>NZ_JABBND010000009.1 GCF_012933465.1 Actinomycetospora sp. TBRC 11914 | reverse complement strand
CTGATCCGTGACAGAGCGGTCCCGCTCCCGATGGGCTCCCGACCACCGGGAGCGGGACCACTCCTCGCGGGGGCCGTGCAGGTGCTCCCCCTGCTCGCCACACGCCCCGATGCCACTACCGTGCCCCGCGCCTGATCAGGCCAAACACACCTTTCTCGGCGGACGGGACCGAGGCCTACGGCTGCAGCACGATCTTGCCGCGCAGCGTCCCGGCCTCGAGTCCGGTGTGGACCTCGGCGGCGTCGCGCAGCGGTGCGACCGTCGGCTCGCGCACCGTCAGGGTCCCGTCCTCCACGCGCGCCGCGGCCTCGGCGAGGGCCGCCGGGACGGTGGCCGGATCGGGGGCGGAGAGGGTGACGCCGAACTGCCCGGCCCGCGGGTCGGACAGGGTCACGACGCGTGCCGGCCCACCGGCGAGGGCGACCGCGGCCTCGAGGTCGCTGCGCCCGGAGGCGTCCAGGACCGCGTCGACGGGGGAGCGGACGGCGTCGCGCAGCGGCTGGTGGTAGTCGACGGGGACGGCGCCCCGGGCGGTCACCTCGTCGGCGTCGTCCGGTCGGACCGTGGTGATCACCTCGACGCCGGCGGCGACCGCGAGCTGGGTCGCGAGGGCCCCGACCGAGCCGTTCCCGCCGAGGAGCAGCAACGTCTCGCCCTTCGTCGGTCCGAGCAGCGCCAACCCCCGGACCGCGGCCTCCGCCGACGCCGGCAGCGCCGCGGCGACGGTCCACGACGATCCGCTCGGCCTGCGAACCCAGAGGTCGGCGACGACGAGCTCGGCGTAGCCGCCGAGAGAGCCGGGCAGGTGCACCGCGACGTCGTCACCGACGACGACGTCGGTCACCTCGTCGCCGACGGCCTCCACCGTTCCGGCCGCCTCGAACCCGAGGACCCCGCCGGGACGGACGGGGAAGACGGCGTCGAGGTGTCCGGCCCGGACGGCGAGATCGGTCGGCCCGACCCCCGCGTACCGCACCGCCACCCGGATCTGGTGCGGGCCCGGCGCGGGGATCCCGACCTCCTCGAGGTGCAGGACCGACGGGGGGCCGTAGCCGGAGATGGTGACCGCTCGGGACATGGGGCTCTCCTCGGAGACGCAGTTGCGTGACATGTCACGCATTCAACGACCGAGCGTAGCTCCCTGTTCCAGGACGTTCCGGTACACGGTGTCGAGCGTCTCGGCGAGGCGCCGCACGACGTCCGGGTCGAGCCCGTCGAAGAACAGCCGGCGCACCACCTCGACGTGCCCTGGGGCGGCCGCGGTGAGGGCGTCCCTCCCCTCCCCGGTGATCGACACCCTCGTCACCCGCCGGTCGTCGGCCGACGCCGCCATCGCCACCAGTCCCCGGGTCGCCATCCGCCTGGCGTGGTGCGACGTCCGGCTGCGCTCCCAGCCGATCGCCGCAGCCAGGGCCGACACCGACATCGAGTCCTCGTCGGCGTACGCCAGCGCGTTGAGCACGTGGTAGTCGGGCAGCGAGAGCGCGGTCTCGGCCTGCAGCTGCCGGTTCATCTCGTACGACATCCGCAGCTGCAGTCGCATGAAGGCCAGCCACGCGCGCTGCTGGTCGTCGTCCAACCAGCCGCCGGGAGGAGAGGACACGACCCCAGAGGCTCGCAGATCCACGACGGGTCGGACGCGGTTCACGACGGGGCGGTGGGAGAGACGCGGCCTCCCTCGACGACGGCGGTGAGGTCCGCGGCGAGCGTCGGGGCGTCGGCGGTGTCGGGCCAGTGCCGGGCGAGGTGCCCGCCGGGGTCGACGAGGTAGGTGATCGCGGTGTGCGGGACGGCGTAGCCGTCGGGGTCCTCGGGGTCGGGGCGGCGGCGGGCGAACACCCGGAACGCCTGCTTGGCCGCCTCGACCTGCACCGGGGTGCCGGTCAGGCCGGTGAAGCACGGGTATGAGGCGGTGAGGAACGCGCGCATGACCTCCGGGGTGTCCCGCTCCGGGTCGACGCTGACGTAGAGCGGGCGGACCCGGTCGGCGACGGCGGGCCCGAGCGCGTCGAGCGCCTCGGTCAGCTTCGTCAGCGCCCGCGGGCAGACCACCCGGCACGACGTGAACCCGAACTGCACCAGCAGCCACCGGCCGGGCCAGGACCCGGCGTCGACCGGCCGGCCGTCGTGGTCGACGAGGGAGAAGGCGACGTCGGTCGGGGCGCTCACGGCACCAGCTCCAGGTCGTGCGCCGGGCCGGGAGGCACGTCGACCCACAGGCCCCCGGGGACCGGCCGCGCCGCGACCTCCTGGCCGTCGAGCCGCAGCCGCGCGCCGTCGGGGACGCGGCCGACCAGCACCGACCCGTCGTCGTCACCTCCGGAGCGCCCCCGGCAGCGCAGCCGTCCGTGCAGCACCCCGTCGACGACCTCGGCGCGGCTCACCTCGACGTCGCGCCCGACCTCGGTGAGGGCCGGCTCGGCGAAGTGCTCCGGCCCCCACGGGTGCTGGTAGAGCTCGTGGAGCCCGTCGGGGACGTCGAGGCGGGCGTAGCCGAGCAGGACGTTGCCCGTCATCGGCTCGATCTCGGTGCGGTGGCCGTCGGCGTCGGTGGGGGTGTCGTTGCGGGGGTAGAAGAGTGCGCCGTCGCGCCGGGTCGGGCCCATGTAGCGGTCGGCGTGGGCGAGGATCCCGTCGAGGGTCGCCCGGTCGCCCATCTCCGCGGCCCACGCGGCGACCCACCCGGTGTCGCAGGTGTCGGTCACGACGGTCTGCCCCATGACGTTCATCGCGGGGGTCGAGCGCACCGCGATCGTGCCGTCGGGGCCGGGGACGAGGAAGTCGCGCACCTGGCGCGGGTAGTGCTCGTGGACGAAGTCGTGGTTCCACGTGTTCATCAGCGCCCCGCACCAGGCGTCGACCCAGGGTGCCCGCAGCGCGTTGGGCGCGACGACGCGGGAGTCCTCGAGGACCATCTGGTTGTAGTGGCCGGCGTCGTCGAGCCGCCCGAAGTCGGCCCACGCCTTCTCGTAGCCGGCCACGACCTCGGTCGCCCGGTCCCCGCCGGTGATCACGTCGTGGAGCCGGAAGCCGAGGATGGCGGGCTGGTTGCAGATCTGGAACACGCAGTTGGGCTCGCAGGCCACCCCGAGGTAGCCGTTCTGCACCATCTGCCAGTAGAGGTGCTCGTTGAGCGAGTCCCGGTCGTATTCGAACCGCTTCTCCTCGCCGCCCCAGAAGAACGACCAGTGCGCGAACGTCAGCGCGCCGGGCGCGGCGTAGCGGTCGTCGGCGAAGAGGTGGTCGTGCAGCAGCGCGCAGGACTGCACGTACGCGGAGTACATGATGTTGTCGCGCACCACCGGGTCCCACTCCTCGTGGTAGCCCTCCGAGAGATGCGCGTTCATGACCATGCCGCCGCGGGACACGTCGCGCCAGTAGAGCCAGACGTCGGGCATGAGCAGCTTCTCGATGAGCCGCTGGATCGTCGGGCGGAAGAGCCCGGGAGCCGCGGGCAACCGGTGGCGGTGGGCGAGGGCGAGCCCGTAGACCATGTAGGCGAGCTGGAAGCGGTAGCTGCCGAAGTCGTCCTCGCCGGCGCCCTTGCCCTGCATCCCCGACCAGTCGTGGGGCAGCCGCCGGGACAGGTCGTCCCAGTGGCGCAGGTGGCCCAGCTGCGCCTCGTCCAGCACCGACGGCGTCGTCATGCGCCTCGACGCTACGCAGCAGCCGCCCCGCCACCACACCCGTTCGGGTGTGCCGCGCCGCGCCCCGGTGCGGTGTCCTCCTCGCCATTGCGAGGAGGAGGCACACGTGGACGGTCCCGGGGACATCCTGCGGACGGCGGGCGCGCGGTACGGGGACGAGCCGGCGCTGGTCACCGCCACGCGGACGCTGACCTACGCCGAGCTCGACGCCCTGAGCGACCGGGTGGCGGCCGGGCTGGCGGCGCGCGGGGTCCGGGTCGGGCAGCCGGTGTCGCTGTACGCGCAGAACCGGTGGGAGTGGGTGGTCGCCTACCACGGCGCGCTGAAGGCGGGCGCCGTCGTCAACCCGGTCAACGTCATGCTCACGCCGGAGGAGCTCGCGTTCGTGCTGCGCGACTGCGGGGCGGCGGCGGTGTTCACCAGCGCCGAGCAGGCCGCAACGGTCCTCGAGCTCACCCGCGACCTCCCCGAGCTGCGCACCGTGGTGGCCTTCGGGGAGCAGACGCCGGCGGGCGCGCTGCCGTTCGACGCGCTCCTGTCCCGCGACGAGCCGGTCCCGCAGGTGGCCACCGACCCGGACGCGCCCTGCACCATCGGCTACACCTCGGGGACGACCGGGCACCCCAAGGGCGCGGTGCAGAGCCACCGCGCGGTGCTCCTCAACTGCGCCCTGACCGCGACGATGCACGGCCGGCGCGAGGACGACGTCGTCGTGACCGCCCTGCCGGCGCCGCACGTGTACGGCAACGTCGTGGTCAACGGGACGTTCCTGGCCGGCGGCCGCGTCGTCCTGATGGAGCGGTTCGCCCCCGGCGAGGCGCTGCGGCTGATCGCCGAGCACCGGGCCACGCTCTTCGAGGGCGTCCCCGCGATGTACGCCATGCTGCTCGCCGACCCCGGTCTCCCCGACGCCGACCTCTCGTCGCTGACCCGCTGTACCGTCGGCGGCCAGACCATCCCGATCTCGACGATCGAGCGCTGGCAGCAGCGGTCGGGGGCACCGCTGATCGAGCTGTGGGGGATGACCGAGGTCGCGGGCCTCGGCAGCACCCACGCGCTGTACGCGCCACCGGTGCCGGGCTCGATCGGCGTCGCGCTGCCCGGGATCGAGCTGCGGATCGCCGACCTCGCCGACACCGCCCGGGACGCGCCCGCCGGCACCCCCGGCGAGCTCATGGTCCGCGGGCCGATCGTGATGCTCGGCTACCACGGCAATCCGGAGGCGACCGCCGAGGTGCTCGAGCCGGACGGCTGGCTGCACACCGGCGACGTCGCGACCATGGACGCGACCGGGCACGTCTTCGTCGTCGACCGGCGCAAGGACATGATCATCACCGGCGGGTACAACGTCTACCCGGCCGAGGTCGAGCGCGTCCTCGCCGGGCACCCGGCGGTCGCGATGGTCGCCGTCGGGCCGGTGCCCGACGACGTCCGGGGCGAGCTGGCCTGCGCCTACGTCGTCCGCGCCGCCGGGACCGACCCGGGCGAGGAGGAGCTGATCGCCTACGCCGGGGAGCACCTCGCGGCCTACAAGCGCCCCCGGATGGTGCGTTTCGTCGACACCCTGCCCGCCACCTCGACCGGCAAGATCATGCGACGGGAACTGATCAAGCAGTTCACCCCGTGACAGCGGTGCGGACGCGGGCGTTGGATGACCGGGTGGACGGGATCGCGCGGGAGCACGCCGAGCTCGTCGGCCTGCTCGACCGCCGCGCCGCCGTCCGCGCGGCCCTGGACCTCCTGCGCACCGAGGGTGACGTCGCGTGGGTCGCCGAGCCGGCCGGCGAGGCCGCCGAGCTCACGCTCGCGCAGCTCACCGGGGACCACACGGGCCTCCTCCGCGGGCTCGCCGTCCCGCGCGGCGCAGGCCTGACCGGGAAGGTGCACGCGTCGGGGACGCCGTCGTGGGTCGACGACTACTTCGCCGCCGCCGACATCACCCACACCTTCGACCGCGTCATCGACCTCGAGGGAGTGCAGCGGCTGCTCGCCGTGCCGGTCCGCCACGACGACCGGCTGCTGGGGGTGCTCGCCGTCGGGGCCCGGTCGGCGGGGACGTTCGGCGGCCGGGCCGCCGCGCACGCCGAGGCGGTCGCCGACGAGGTGGCGCTCGCCGTCGCGGTCGCCGAGCGCGCCCGGCTGGCGCGCGAGGTCGCGGTGCACGAGGAGCGCAGCCGGCTCGCCGCGGAGCTGCACGACAGCGTCGGTGCGCTGCTCTTCGCGATCGGCTCGGGAGTGGCCGGGCTGTCGGACGCACTCGGGAACGACCCCGAGGTGGCGGCCCGGCTCGCGCGGTTGCAGGAGCAGGCCGGCGAGGCGTCGGCGGCGCTGCGGGACTCGCTGCGGACCCTGCGCGCCTCGCCGGCGGCCCTGGCGCTCTCGGTCGCGCTGCGCGCGGACTGCGCGGCCTTCAGCGACCGCACCGGGACCCCGGCCGAGCTGGTGATGCTCGACGACGAGCCGCCCGCGCTGGCGCCCTCGCGCACCGAGGTCGTGCTCACCGCGGTCCGCGAGGCGCTGCTCAACGTCGAGAAGCACGCACACGCGGCGGCCGTCGTCGTGAGCGTCGCGTGCCGGCCGGGCGGGGGCCTCGTCGTCGCGGTCACCGACGACGGCGCCGGGCTGGCGCCCGACCACGTGCCCGGTGTCGGCCTGACGAGCACGACGGAGGCGGTCGAGCGGCTCGGCGGCACGGTGCGCGTGCGCTCGGACCCGCACGGCGGCACGACGTGGCGGCTCGAGCTGTGCTGAGCACCGGCGTGATCCGCGTGCTGGTGGTCGACGACCACCCCGTGGTCCGCGACGGCGTGGTGGGCCAGCTGGGCCGGCACAGCGACATCGAGGTCGCCGGCCACGCCGCGGACGGCGCCGGGGCCGTGGCCGCCTGCGCCCGGGAACGCCCCGACGTCGTCCTGCTCGACCTGCGCCTGCCCGACGGGCTGGCCGCCGACGTCGTCCCCCGCCTGCGGGCGGTCTCGCCGTCGAGCCGGGTGCTGCTGTTCACCGCGTTCCCGGAGCACTCGGCGGTCGCGCCGTCGCTGGCCGCGGGCGCGGTCGGGCTCCTGGTGAAGGACGCCTCGGGGGTGGCGCTGGGCGACGCGATCCGCGAGGTCGCCCGCCGCGGGAGCTACCGCGGCGGAGTCCCGTCGGCGGCGGACGCGCCGCTCACCCCGCGCGAGTACGACGTGCTGCGGCTGGTCGCCACCGGCCACACCAACGGCGAGATCGGGGAGGCCCTCCGGCTCTCGCCCAACACCGTGAAGACCTACCTGCACCAGGTCATGCGCAAGCTCGAGGCCCGCAACCGCGCCCAGGTGATCACGAACGCCCGCGCCCACGGGCTGCTGTGACCCTGTCGGAGCCGCACCGGGTCGCGGCGGCGGAGCTGGCGGCGCGGGAGCCGACGATCGCGCGCCTGGCCGAGCGCTACGGCCTCCCGACCTTCGTCCACCCGACCGGGACCGACTTCGCGTTCGTCGCCGGCGCGATCACCCACCAGCAGCTCTCGAACCGTTCGGCCGACGCGATCCTGGGGCGGCTGCGGGACGCGCTCGGCGGCGAGATCACCGCCTGCGGGGTCCTGTCGCTGTCGGACGACGAGCTGCGCCGCGTCGGAATGTCGGCGGCGAAGGTCCGCTCGCTGCGGGACCTGGCGGTGAAGGTCGACGACGGCACGGTGGTCCTCGACGGTGCCGCCCTCGCGACCCGGGACGACGCGGCCGTCGTCGCCGAGCTCACCACCGTCCGCGGCGTCGGGCGGTGGACCGCGGAGATGTTCCTGATGCTGCAGCTGCTCCGGCTCGACGTCTGGCCGACCGGCGACCTCTCGGTGCGCAAGGGCTACGCGGCGGGGTGGGGCGTACCCGTGCCGAGCGCCCGCGAGCTCGACGGGCTGGGCGAGGTCTTCCGCCCCCACCGCACCGTCGCCGCCTGGTACTGCTGGGCCGTGCTCGGCCAGGCGCCCGGGCCGTGACACCTCAGAGCATCGCGAGGAGCGTGCCCGCCATCCCGACGCTCATGAGCACGTGGCAGCAGGCGTCGAGGCGGCCGCTCGTGCTGCGGGTCCGGGCCGGCGCGACCGCGACGGCGACCGAGCCGCCGGACGCGATCTCCGGGGTGCCGTCGGCGCAGCAGCCCGGGCCGACCGGCCGCACGATCCGCGAGGCCCACAGCGCGGCCCCGGCGAGGACCAGCACCGCGAAGGCCACGGTCACCGCCACCACCCAGGTGGGCGTCGACGCTGCCGGGGCGGCCTCGGAGCCCGGCATCGGCATCGCGCCCATGCCCGCCATCTCGTGGTGAGTCGCCACCGGGGCGGACGGGGCGGACGGCATGATCAGCGGCATCGCCGCGACCATCCACACCATCGCCGCGTTCGCGACGAGGTGGTAGCCCTCGGTCGCGCGGGAGTGACCGCCCTCCGGAACGGTGAGCCGCGCCAGGGCCCAGATGCCGAAGAGGCCGAACACCAGGATCTGCAGGACCCCGGTCGCGGCCGCCGGTTCCCCCGTCCACCCCCACGCCATGGCGATCATCGCGAGCGCCATGAGCAGGTGCGACAGCTCGGTGAGCCGGCTGCCCGTGCGGTCCATCCCGCTGGCGAGCTCGGTCAGACGGACCAGCGAGTACACGCCGGTCAGGGTGAACACGACGGTGAAGGTCCAGGACAGCGTCGACGGGAACACACGCACCCCTTCCGTGGGTCGCCAGGACGCTAGGAGGCGGCCGGTGCGGCCGAGGCCGGTCCTGAGAACCCGGGCCGGGGGGCCTCGCCCGGCGGTCGCGCCCGAGCGCCCGCCGTCGTCGGGATGCGGCGGACGGCCTACCAGGCCTCGCCGTCGGGAGGAACGTCGTTCTCAGTGCGACACTTCATCAGGTGCTGAGGCATTGACCTGTCGCGGTGCCCTCCGTAGCGTCCCCGGGCGTCAGGCTCCGGTGAAGGGACACCTCGTGACCACTGCCCGTGCCACCGCGCGCGCCCGCGCCACTGCGACCACCGCCGTCGGCAACCTGCCGTACCTGGTCGGTGCGCTCGTCGTCGGCCTGCTGCTCTTCTACGTCCTCGGGTTCGACGAGGGTGCGACGTCGCTCTTCGGGAACACGATGGTCGTCCACGAGTTCGTGCACGACGCGCGCCACGTCCTGGGCTTCCCGTGTCACTGATGCCCGCGAAGGCGGTGATCCCGCGGGCCGCCCTGGCCGGCGGGATCGGGGGGCTCGTCGCGTTCGGCGTCGCCCGGGTCGTCGCCGAGCCGCTGATCGGCCGGGCCGTCGACTACGAGGAGGGCCGCGGCGAGGCCGAGGACGCGCTCGCCGCGGCGGCGGGGCAGCCGGGCCACGACACGGGCGCCGAGATCTTCAGCCGGACCGTGCAGGGCACCCTCGGCCTCGGGGCCGGCACCGTGCTGGCCGGCGTCGCGCTCGGCCTGCTGTTCGCCGTCGTCTACACGCTCGCCCAGCCGCACGTCACCTGGCGGCCCCGGGTGCTCGCGCTCGCCGTCGCCGGCGCGGGCTTCCTGACCGTCTACGCCACGCCGTTCGTCAAGTACCCGGCCGACCCGCCGGCCGTCGGGCACGAGGAGACCATCGGCGACCGGTCGGCGCTCTACCTGGCGATGTTGCTCGGCTCGGTGGTGTTCCTCGTGGTGGCGACGCTCGTCGGACGCCGGCTGTCGGCGCGCCTGGGCACGTGGAGCGCGACGCTGGTCGGCGGGGCCGTGTACGTCGTGCTCGCCGGGATCCTCATGACGGTGCTGCCCTCGCTCGGCGAGCTCGCGACGAACGTCGCCACCTACGGCCCCGCGGTCGGCGAGACGCCCCAGCCGCTGCGCGACGCGGCGGGCCGGATCGTGTTCCCCGGCTTCGACGCCGACCTGCTCTACGCCTTCCGGCTGTCCTCCGTCACCGCGCAGCTCCTGCTGTGGGGCGTGCTGGGGCTGGTGTTCGGCGCGCTGGCCGAGCGGGCCACGGCACGTTCCCGGGACGACGCCGGGTCCGTGCCCGTGTCGACGCCGGCCTAGCGCGTCACCCCCGGCGCGAGGCGCGGGTGGATGAGCTCGCCGAGCGTGGTCGCGCCCGGGTCACCGCCGGAGAGCGGGTGGTCCACGACCACCTCGAGCACCGTGACGAGGGCGACGGCGAGGGCGAAGACGACGAGGGTCGTGGCCAGGCCGAGCAGGACGGGACGGAGGCTCCGCGCGGTCGCGGGCCGGTGGGCGTGGGCGGGCTCGGGGCGTGACCCCGTCGGGGCCGCCGGGCGGAACGTCGCCGCGGACGGCGCGAACGCGACGTCCACCGGCCGGCCCCCGGCGCCGCGGCGGCCGGGCAGGCCGACGTCACGCCGGTCCTGACCGTGCTCGTTCCGTGGCATCCGTCGCTACCCCCAAGGTCGGCGGGGTACCCGTCGTGCCGGGACCCAACCCGGCCGGGCCCGGCGTCGCCGAGTGGACCCCCACGGTCGCGGGGGCAGCCGTGGGAGCCCACTCGGTGCTGCGCTGGGGTCAGGCGGCCGGGCCGGCCGCGAGCGTGACCGTGGCGGTGTGCGAGGTGCCGGCCTGGTCGGTCCAGCTGACCTGCACCCGGTCGCCGACGTGGTGGCCCGCGAGCGCCGACGAGAGCTGGTCCGCGGACGCGGTGCTCTGCCCGTCGACGGCGGTCACGGTGTCGCCGGCGGCCAGCCCGGCGGAGGCGGCGGGCGAGCCGGACACGACCCCGGTGAGCGGCGCGCCGTCCGCGGCGCCCGCACCCTCCGAGGTCTGCTCCACGGCCTGCGACGCGACCTGCACGCCGAGGAACGCCGGGTAGCCCTGGTGGACGGTGCCGTCGTCGACGCCCGAGGTGATCTGCTGCGCGATCTGCAGGGCCTTCCCGATCGGGATGGCGTAGCCGGTCGTCGGGGCCGCGGCTTGCTCGTCCGCCGCGGTCCGGTACCCCGGTCCCGACGACGCCGACGCCGCGGTGTCGATGCCGATCACGGCGCCGTCGGCGTACAGCGGCCCCCCGGAGTCGCCTGACTGGACGGCCGCGTCGACCTCGATCATCCCGGCGAGGTTCTCCGAGTCGGACGCGGACGTCTCGTCGGAGGCGGTGATGGTCTGCCCGAGCGCGAGCACGGTCCCCGGCGCGGCCGAGGGGGTCCCGCCGGTGCCCCCGGCGTTGCCGACGGCGGTCACCGCGGTGCCGGCGCGGACCGCGCCCTGCGCGTCGGCGGACGCGAGGGTCGCGGGGGTCAGGCCGGAGGCGCCCTGCAGCGCCAGGACGGCGACGTCGTCGGTGGCGTCGGTCCCGACGACCGTCGCGGTGTAGGTCCTCCCGCTGGTCACGTCGGTGACGTGGATGGCCGTCGAGCCCTCGACGACGTGGTTGTTGGTCAGGATCTCGCCGCCGGCCGTGAGGACGATGCCGGTGCCCGCGGCCTCACCGGTGCCGTAGTCGAGGACGGTGTCGACGTCGACGACGCCGGTCTGTTCCTGGGCGGTCGCGGGGGTCCCCGTCTGCTGGGACTGCCCGTCGCCGCCCTGCCCGCCGCCGACGCCGTGCCGGTCGGGCACCGCGGCCGCCGTCGTCGTCGGGGAGGCGATCGCGTCGAGCGCGGCGCCGGTCGAGGCGCCGACGGTGAGGGCGAGGGCGACGGCCCCGACGACGAGGGCCCGGCGCCGGCGCGCGGCACGGTGCGGCGGGCGCGGTCGGGAAGGGTCGGTCTGCTGCGTGTCCATGGTCCACCTCGGCTGGGCCCTCGGCCCTCGTACCAGGGATTACGCGCGGAACCGAAGAGTCGTCTGTGAAGTCGGCCGAGCTGTGCTGAGAAGGCCGCTCGGCCTCACCGCCGGGGCCCAACGGCCCTGATCGGACGCACCCGACGGCGGGATCGTTGTCGGCGACACATCCGGGTCGGCCTGGGGCATCGCGATGGGCGAGTGCGAACCGCGGAACTTCATCCGCCCCTGCCTGCTGCTCCTGCTCCGGGAGCGCCCCGCCCACGGGTACGACCTCGTCGAGCGGCTGCACGCCGCGTTCATCGACGACCTGGACCCCGGCGGCGTCTACCGCACGCTGCGCGCGTTCGAGCGGGACGGGCTCGTCCGGTCGACGTGGACGACCTCGGGCTCGGGCCCCGCCCGGCGCACCTACTCGCTGACGGTGGCCGGCACCCAGTGCCTGCGCCACCAGATCGAGCTCCTCGAGGTCACCCACCACCTCGTGCACCTGTTCCTGGCGCGCTGCGGGGAGGCGTCGCTGGTGTCGACGGTCGGCGGCGAGGGCCCACGGCGGCCGGGGACCGGCCCGTGAGCCCCGCGGAGGTGCCGCACTGCGACGGCGAGGTGTGCGTGACCTGCTCCGACGAGGCCGTCCCCGTCACCGTGCTGGCGCTCGGCGACGACGGTCTGGCCCGGGTGGACAACGGCCGCGGCGTCGAGGAGGTCTCGGTGGCGCTCGTCGACGCCGCCGTCGGGGACGTCGTGCTGGTCCACGCCAAGGAGGCGATCGCCCGCCTCGGGCCCGCCGGGGCCCCGGCGCCGTCGCCCGTGGACCGATGACCGCCGCCCCCGCCCGGACGCGGGTACGGGTACGGGTGTCCGGGATCGTGCAGGGCGTCGGCTTCCGGCCCTTCGTGCACGCGCTGGCGGCGGCGCACGACCTCGGCGGGTTCGTCGGGAACGACGACGCCGGGGTGGTCGCCGAGGTCGAGGGCTCGCCCGAGGGCGTCGACGCGTTCGTCGCCACCCTCCGGCAGCGGCCGCCGGCCCTCGCCGTCGTCGACACGGTCAGCGTCGCCGCCCTGCCGCCGTGCGGGGAGAGCACCTTCGTCATCGGCCCGAGCCGGGTCACCGGGCACCGCGACGCGCTCGTCTCCGCCGACACCGCCCCCTGCGCCGACTGCCTGGCCGAGGTGTCCGACCCGGCCGACCGCCGCCACCGCTACGCCTTCACCAACTGCACGCACTGCGGGCCCCGCTTCACCATCGTCCGCGACGTCCCCTACGACCGGGTCACCACGACGATGGCCGGGTTCGCGATGTGCGCGGCCTGCGCCGCCGAGTACCACGACCCGGCCGACCGGCGCTTCCACGCCCAGCCCACCTGCTGCCCGGCCTGCGGACCGACGCTGCGGCTGACCGGCCTCGGGGGTCCCGACGACGACCCGGTGCGGGCCGCCGCCGCGGCCCTGGCCGACGGCGCCGTCCTCGCGGTCAAGGGGCTCGGCGGCTACCACCTCGCGGCCCGCGCCGACGACGCGGCCGCCGTCTCGCGGCTGCGGGCGGCCAAGCGACGCGACCAGAAGCCGTTCGCGGTGATGGTGGCCGACCTCGCGGCCGCGGGCGGGCTCGTCGTCGTCGACGAGGCCGCGGCGGCGGTGCTGTCGTCGCGGCGGCGACCGATCACGCTGCTGCGCCGCCGGCCGGGCGCCCCGGTCGCCGACGCGGTCGCCCCGGGCAACCGCGACCTCGGCGTCATGCTGCCCTACACCCCGCTGCACCACCTGCTCGCGACGGAGCTGGGCGCCGCGTTCGTGCTGACCAGCGGCAACCTCTCCGACGAGCCGATCGCCGTGGCCGACGACGACGCCCGGGACCGGCTCGGGCCGCTGGTCGACGGCTTCCTCGTCCACGACCGCCCGATCCACGTCCGTGCCGAGGACTCGGTGGTCCGGATGCACCGCGGCGCCGAGCTGCCGGTGCGCCGTGCCCGCGGGTACGCGCCGGAGCCGATCGCGCTCGGCTTCGGCGCCCCCCGGCCGGTCCTCGGGCTCGGCGCCGAGGTGAAGAGCACCGTCTGCCTGCTCCGCGGGCGGCGCGCCGTCCTCTCCCCGCACCTCGGCGACCTGACCAACCCCGAGGCGTGGCGCGCGTTCCGCCACATGACGGGGCACCTGGCGCGGCTCTTCGGGGTGGAGCCGGCGGTGCTCGCCCACGACCTGCACCCCGACTACCTGTCGACGAAGGAGGCGGTGGAGCGCGAGGAGGCGGGGGACGGCGTCGAGCTCGTCGGGGTGCAGCACCACCACGCGCACGTCGCGGCGTGCCTCGCCGAGCACGGCCGCACCCCCGAGGACCCGCCGGTGCTCGGCGTGGCCTTCGACGGCACCGGGCTCGGGCTCGACGGCGCGGTCTGGGGCGGTGAGTTGCTGCTGGCCGACCTCGCCGGCTGCGAACGGCTCGGGCACCTGGCCTACGTCCCGCTGCCCGGCGGGGCGGCCGCCGTGCGCGAGCCGTGGCGGATGGCCGCCGCGTACCTGCCCGACGAGCCCGGCCTCGCCGTCCGGGACCGGCACGGGGACGCCTGGGACGCGGTGACCGCGATGGCCCGCTCCGGGGTCGCCTCCCCGCCCACGTCCAGCGCCGGTCGGGTCTTCGACGCCGTGGCCGCCCTGGTGGGGGTCCGCGACACGGTGACCTACGAGGGCCAGGCGGCGGTCGAGCTCGAACAGCTGGTCGACCCGGGGGAGCGCGGGGCCTACCCGGCCGCGGTCGACGGCGGGCTGATCGCGGGCATCGACCTGGTGCGCGCGGCGGCCGACGACCTGCGCCGCGGGGTGGCGCCCGGGCGGATCGCCGCCCGCTTCCACCACGGTCTCGCCGACGCCACGGTGCGGGCGGCCGGCGCGGCGGCCGCGGAGCGCGGCGTCCGCACCGCGGTGCTCTCCGGCGGGGTGTTCGTCAACGAGGTGCTGCTCGAGCGGGTCCGCTCCGGGCTCGAGGCGCTGGGCCTCGCGGTACTGGTGCCGACCCGGGTGCCGTGCACCGACGGTGGGATCAGCCTCGGCCAGGTCGCGGTGGCGGCGGCGCGGGAGATCGGGGGAGGCCATGGGTGAGGTGACGGCGTCGTCGGTCCGGGCGGCGTTCGACCGGCGGCGCGCCGCGACCGCGTCCCTCGCCGACGACGCCGGGGCGGTGGCCCTCACGTGCCGGGCGATGGCGCGCCGGTTCCACGCCGGCGGGCGGCTGCTCACCTTCGGCAGCGGCGCCGCGGCCGCGGACGCCGCCCACCTCGCCGTCGAGTTCGTCCACCCGGTGCTGGTCGGCAAGCGGGCCCTCCCGGCCCTGTCGCTGGTGAACGACCCCGCGACGCTCACCGCGGTGCTCGCCGCCGAGGGACCCGACGAGGTCTTCGCGGCGCCGCTGCGCTGCCTCGCGGTGCCCGGGGACATCGCGCTGGGGCTGTCGCCGGACGGGAACGGCGCGGACGTCGAGCGTGGCCTCGCCGTCGCGCGCGCCCGCGGGCTGCTGACCGTCGCGCTCGCCGGCGGCGACGGCGGGCGGCTCGCCGGGTCGGCCGACGTCGACCACCTCGTCGTCGCGCGCTCGCCGGATCCCGCGGTGGTCAGGGAGATCCACGTGACGGTCTACCACGTGCTCTGGGAACTGGTGCACGTCTTCCTCGACGACCCCGACTCGCTGGGGGAGGGCGCCGCGTGAGCGGGCTCGAGTCGCTCTACCCGTTCCTCTACCCCGGCTCGGTCGACGCCGGGTCGGGCGAGCGGGTGCTCGCCGAGGTCACCACCTCCACCCGCGAGAAGGTCGCCGAGATCGAGGCGGTCCGGAGCCGGGTCGCCGCCGAGCACGCCGAGGGGATCGCCCGCTGCGCGCGGGACGTGGCGGCGTCGTTCGCGGCGGGCGGGCGGCTGGTCGCGTTCGGCAACGGGGGGAGCAGCACCGACGCGCAGGCGGTCGCGGCGTGCTTCACCGCACCGGGCGCCCCGGGCCCCGCCCTGCCCGCCGTGGCGCTGACCGCCGACGTCGCGGTGCTCACCGCGCTCTCCAACGACGTCTCGTTCGAGGTCGTCTTCGCCCGGCCGATCGCCGCGACGGGACGCCCGGGCGACGTCGCGGTCGCGCTCTCCACCAGCGGCGGGTCGCGCAACGTGCTGGCCGGGCTCGCGGCCGCGCGACGGGTCGGGATGACCACGGTCGGGCTGGCCGGGGGCGACGGGGGCGCCATGGCCGAGCCGGGCACCGTCGACCACCTGTTCGTCATGCCGTCGTCGTCGGTGCACCGCATCCAGGAGGCGCAGACGACCGTCTACCAGGTGCTCGCCGAACTCGTCCGGGGCGCGCTTCGCGCTCGTGAGCACTAACTGTCGCTATACCGACAGTTAGTGCTCACGAGCCCGGAGGGCACCTAACAGATCCGCGGCAACGGATCACCGACGAGCAGGTCGACGATCCGGGTGCCGCCGAAGGCCGTGCGCAGGAGCACGAGCCCGGGAGGGTCGTCGGCGACCCGCCCGATCACCGCGGCCCCGTCGCCGGAGGGGTGCGCCCGCACCGCCGCGAGCACCTCCTCGGCGACCTCCTCGGCGACCACCGCCACCAGCCGCCCCTCGCACGCCACGTAGAGCGGGTCGATCCCGAGCAGCTCCGCGGCCCCGGTGACCTCGGGGCGGACCGGGACGGCTGCCTCGTCGACGACGACGGCGGCCCCGGACGCCCGCGCGACCTCGTTGAGGATCGTGGCGACCCCGCCCCGCGTGGCGTCGCGCATCACGCGGACGCCCCGGCCGCCGGCGTCGAGGATCGCCGCGCACAGCGTGTGCAGCGGCGCGGTGTCGGAGACGAGGTCGGACTCCACGTCGAGGTCGCCGCGGGCGAGCATCACGGTCACGCCGTGGTCGCCGATCGGCCCGGACACGATCACGGCGTCGCCGGGCCGGGCCGCGCCCGCGTCCAGCACCACGGTCCGGTCGAGCAGGCCGACGCCCGCCGTCGTGACGAAGCAGCCGTCGGCCTTCCCGCGCTGGACGACCTTGGTGTCGCCGGTGACGATCTGCACGCCCGCCGCCGCGGCGGCCGCGGCCATGGTGTCGACGATGCGCCGCAGGTCCGCGAGCGGGAAGCCCTCCTCCAGCACGAAGCCCGCCGAGAGGTGCTGGGGCCGGGCGCCGGCGACGGCGAGGTCGTTGACGGTGCCGTTGACCGCCAGGTCGCCGATGTTCCCGCCGGGGAAGAAGAGCGGGGAGACGACGTAGGAGTCGGTGGTGAACGCGAGCCGGGCGTCCCCGACCCCGACGACCGCCGCGTCGCCGAGCCGCTCCAGCTCGGGGTTGCGGAACGCGTCGACGAACACCGCCTCGATCAGCGTGGCGGTCGCCTTGCCGCCCGCGCCGTGGGCGAGCGTGATCCGCTCCTCGCGCACCCGCGGGCGACGCCGGCGGGCCCGCTCGATCCGTTCGAGGACCGCCTCCTCGCTGCGCAGGTGCTCGGCGCCGGCGTGCGCGGCGACGGCGTCCTCGGCCCAGGACGCGCCGCGCGTCCCGGAGGTCATCGCCGCACCACCGGGTCCGCGAGCAGCGTCGCCTCCCGGACGCGGGAGCGGCTGAAGCGCCCGAAGTTGTAGTACGCCGCGCACGCCCCCTCCGAGGACACCATGCAGGTCCCGATCGGCGTCTCCGGGGTGCAGGCGGTGCCGAAGACCTTGCACTCCCACGGCTCGAGCACGCCCTTGAGCACCTCGCCGCACTGGCAGGCCTTGGGGTCGGCGACCCGCACGCCGGGCACGTCGTAGAGCCGCTCGGCGTCGAACGCCGCGAACTCCTCGCGCAGCTGCATCGCCGAGTGCGAGATGAACCCGAGCCCGCGCCACTCGAACCACGGCCGCAGCTCCATCACCCGGCCGATGGCCTCTAGCGCCCGCCGGTTGCCGTCCCACGGCACGACGCGGGTGTACTGGTTCTCCACCTCGCAGCGGCCCTCGGCGAGCTGGCGCATCAGCCAGTGCACCGACTGCAGGATGTCGAGGGGCTCGAACCCCGACGTGACCAGCGGCTTCCCGTGGTCGCGCGCGATGAACGCGTACGGCCGGCACCCGATCACGGTGGACACGTGGCCCGGGCCGAGGAACCCGTCGAGGCGCAGGTCGGGCGAGTCCAGGATGGCCTTGATCGCCGGGATGATCGTGACGTGGTTGGCGAAGACCGCGAAGTTCTCCAGCCCCTCGGCCTGCGCCCGCAGCACCGTCATCGCCGTCGACGGGGCGGTGGTCTCGAAGCCGATCGCCATGAACACCACCCGTTTGTCGGGGTGGTTCCGCGCGATCTTCAGCGCGTCGAGCGGCGAGTACACCATCCGGATGTCGGCGCCGGCCGCCTTGGCGTCGAAGAACGACCCGCGCCCGCCGGGCACCCGCATCATGTCGCCGAATGCCGTCATGATGACGTCGTCGTGCTCGGCGATGGCGATCGCGTCGTCGACGCGTCCCATCGGCAGCACGCAGACCGGGCAGCCGGGGCCGTGCACCAGGCGGACCGTCTCGGGCAGGTGGTCCTCGAGCCCGTGCTTGTAGATCGTGTGCGTGTGCCCGCCGCACACCTCCATGAACGCGTACCGCCGGCCGGGCTCGCACAGCTCGGCGATGCTCCGCGCCAGGTGACGGGCGGCCTCGGGGTCGCGGAACTCGTCGACGAAGCGCATCGGGCTCACCCCACGTCCGTGGTCGCGAAGTCCTGCAGTTCCTGGTCGTAGGCGGGGCCGAGCTGGCGCAGGGTCCGCAGCGCGGCGTCGGCCTCCTCCTCGTCGATCTTCGCCAGCGCGAAGCCGACGTGGATGAGGACCCAGTCGCCGACGGCGAGGTCCTCCTCCCCGCGCAGCAGGCCGAGGTTGACCTTGCGCCGCACCCCGCTGACGGTCACCAGCGCGAGGTCCGTGTCGTCGTCGGGCAGCTCGACGAGCTCACCCGGGATGCCGAGGCACATCTAGCCCACCTCCTGGGCGGTCGGGGTGTCGGTCACGGTGATCGACTCGAGGACGAGGTCGTCGCCGGCGAGCAGCTCGAGGTCGTGGGCGTGGCACCGCCCGCACGCGACGACGAGCTCGTCGGCGGTCGTCGTCGCGCCGCACGCGCAGCGCACCGTCACGGCGACCTCGACGACCTCGATCTCCGCGCCGTCCGCGACACCGCCCTCGGCCATCAGCGCGAAGGCGGTGTCGAAGACGTCGCGGTCGAGGCGGTGGAGCGCCCCGACGTGCAGTCGCACCGCGCGCACCGGGCGCCCGGCGGCGCGGGCCTCCACGAGGTCGAGGACGCCGGCCGCCACGCCGAACTCGTGCACGCCGGCCTCACATCGCCCGGATGCGCCGGTAGCGCCGGACGTCCTCGCGCGAGTCGTAGACCGCCCACCCGATCCCGGCCAGCGCCGCCAGCACCAGCAGCTTGATCATCGAGCCACCTCCTCGTCCCTGGTTTCGAAGTCCTGCCCGGCGAGCAGCCGGTCGACCACCCGCCCCACCGCGGCGACGGCCTCGTCGACGGCCGCCGCCACCGGCGCGCTCAGCCCGAGCCCCGGCTCCAGGTCCGCCGGCTCGCAGCCGAGCACCAGCACCCGCCCGACGACGTCCCCCGCGCCCCCGCCCGCCCCGGTGTCGCGCGCGAGCCCGTCGAGCAGCCCGAGCACGGCGTCGGGGGACATGCCGTGCGGGTCCAGCTCGGCCCGTGCCGCGTCCTGGAGGTGGTGCTCGAGCAGGTAGAGCGCGCCGGGCGGCCCGTCGCGGTGGGTGGTGTCGACGACCAGCAGCACGTCGTAGCCGTCGAGCAGGCGGTGGGCCAGGTGCAGCCCGCGGATGCCGACGTCGAGGACCTCGACGCCCTCCGGGAGGTGGTCCGGCCGGGCGAGCAGGCGCGCCGCGACCTCGGAGCCGAAGCCGTCGTCGGAGCACAGGACGTTGCCGATGCCCACCACGAGGATCCTCACGGCGCCACCGCCAGCTCGTCGGGCGCGAAGTAGCGGAAGCGGCCGTGCGCGGTCTGCAGGTCGGCGGGGTCGTCGTCGAGCGCGACGGCCACGTGCACCAGGCCGTCGACGTCGTGCAGGACGGCCTGCACCACCCCGGAACGCCCGCGCAGGAAGAGGTCCTGCGCGTCGCCGCCGGGCCGCGGCCACAGCACGACGGCGCTGCCCGCGCGGACCTCGACGTCCCCGACCAGGACCGCGTCCGACGACGGGTCGACCGCGGCGTCGGCGCCCGGGTCCCACCACGGTGCTTCGGGGACCGTGAGCGTGGGGACCGCATCCGGCGCCCGGCCGCCGGGGCGGATGGCCCCGTGGAGCCGCTCGACCATCGCCGGGCCCATCGCCTCGACCGCGTCGAGCAGGTCGGCGGCCCGCGGGTCGGTCGCGCGGGCCTCGCGCTTCTCGGCGTCGGTGAGGGCCGCCGTGCGCAGCACCAGGATCTCGTCGTTCTCGGTGCCGTCGAAGAGATCGACGGTGCTCTCGGGCGCCAGCTGGGGATGGTCGGCGAGGATGATCGGGGTCGCGAGCAGCACCGAGGTGGCGCCCTCGGGTCCCGCGAGCACCGGCCAGCTGTGCTCGTTCACGCACTCCCGGACGGCGGGCGCGGCCCATTCGGGCGGGTCGGTGGCCGAGACGAACGCGCCGCGGTCGAGCGCCAGGACGGTGTGCGCGGCGATCAGCGAGCGGTCGAGCACGCGGTCGCGTCCGCCGTGCTCGCCTCCACCCGCCTCGGCGTCGTTGACGACGTCGACGCGCAGCCGGGCCGCGCCGTACGGCCCGGGCACCGGGGCCAGCCCGACGACGAGCCGCCCGCGCAGCGACGCGGTCTCCCGCACCCGGGTCCCCCGCCGGGCTCCGGCCGCGTCCCGGATCGGCTCCTCCTCGAGGCCCCCGGGGACGTCGACGGGGACGGTCACCGGGCCCGCGCGCAGCTCGTCGAGCCCGATCTCGGCGTCGACCTCCCGGGGCAGGCCCTCCTCCCACGCGACGTGCGGGACGCCGTCGACCTCGAGCCGCTCGCACGGTGCTCCCGCCGCGTCGTGCAGGCGGCGGCGCTGCCGGTGCAGGAACCGCAGCCGCAGGGCGAGCCGCGCGCCGGGCCGGGGTTCGACGAGGCACTCGGTGCGGCTGCTCGACGGCTCGCCGCCGCCGGAGCCCGCCGGCACGAGCACGCCGAACTGCCAGCGCAGGGCGTTCTTCTGCGCCGAGGCCCGGTAGGGGTAGAGCAGGTAGCCCTCGAAGAGCACGGCGTCGGCGACGGCGGCGGCGTCGTCCAGGGAGGTGGTCACGACGATCCCTCCGCGCGGCGGAGCAGCTCGTCGACGGTCTGCTCCCAGCTCGGCAGCGCGTGGGCGGCCCGGAAGGCGGTGAGCCGGTCCATCGTGTGCGCGGGCAGGGTGAGCCAGCCGGTGCCGGCGTGGTGGGCGGCCGCCATGTCCCGCCACACCGCGACCGGGAGCCGGTACGTCGCCTCCTCGTGCCACGGGACGAGCCCGACCTGCACCCCCTGCGGGGACCGGTAGAACACGGTGCCGCTGAACAGCAGCACGAGCGGGACCTCGCCGCGCTCGAGGCCCCGGAAGTAGCGGGTCGTAGCGATCTCGACGTCGTGGGTCAGCGGCACCTCCACGTCGACGGTCGTCTCGCCGGTGAACGAGCCGACGAGGGTCGTGACGGTGGCGAGCTGCATCGGCCGGCACGAGCGGGCCCAGTCGCCGGGCTCCCCGAACAGCTCCACGAGCCGGCGCTGCTCGGCCTCGTCGTAGCGGCGCTTCTGCGGCTCGATGCGCACCTGGGTGCGCAGCGCGATCGTGTGCACCGTCGTGGCGGTGGCGTCGGTGATCCGGGTGTGCAGGCGCAGGGTCGGGCCCATCGCGTACGGGTCGTGGTCGGCGGAGGCGACGGCGAAGTGCAGCGCCGGGCCCGGCGAGGAGCGGGGGAAGGGCAGCGTCACGGGGCGCCCTCCAGGTCCCGGGCGCGCGCGCGGACGTCGTCGAAGAACCCGTCGATCGCCGCCCAGGCCGCCGCGCCGCCGTCGAACCCCTTCCACGTGCTGCGGACCAGCCCGACGAGGCGGTAGCAGGCGTCGACCGGGACGAGGAAGCACTCGGTGCGTTCGCCGCGCGGTCGGCGCACCAGCAGGGCCTCGACGTCGGGCTCCAGCAGCGCGGCGAGCCGGCTCGCGCCCACGCCCTCGCCGAAGTGCGCGAGGTCGAGCTCGCTCTCGGTGGCGCCCGCCGGGCTCGGGTAGCAGGCGAGGACGCCGTCGCGGGTGGAGTCGACGAGGAAGAACGCCGTCGAGACCGGGATCCGCAGGGCGTCCCATGCGGCGTCGGTGAGGGTGAAGCCGGGGTCCCGCCGGTAGCGGTCGGGCACCGTCCGGTACCCGGCGACGAAGGCGCCGTCGGCGCCGGCGCGGTCGCCGGAGAAGAGCAGCGCGCAGGGGCGGCACGCGCAGCGCAGCGACCGCTCGCCGGGCCGCACGAGGTGCGGGTGCCCGTCGGGGATCGCGGCGGCGCACAGGTCGCAGCGCTCGGGGTCCGGTTCGCTCGCGCGGGCCGTCAGGAACCGCCGCAGCCCGGCGACGCCCGCCGTGGTCACGACCCCGCCGCGAGCTCGGGCGGCCGCATCCCGATCTGGACGAGGGCCGGTCCCGCCGGCTCCGTCACGAACTCGACGGCCGCGATCTCCGGGGCCAGCTCGCCGACGGCTCGCCGCACGACGTCGCGCACCGTCCCGCCGGCGCCGCATCCGCTCCCGAGCCGCACGTGGACGGTGCCGGAGTCGAGCTCGAGGCCCTCGAGGGCGATCCCCGCGCCGTGGCTCCCGAGCCGGCGCCGGGCGGTGTCGAGCGCGTGCCCCACGCGGGTCGGCAGGTCGACCGGGTGCAGGTCGTGCAGCGCCAGCAGGGCCGCGACGAGCGGGTCGGCGCCGAGCCGGTGCACGAGGTCCTCTCCGCCGGCCACGCGCACCACGGACACGACCTGCTCGAGCCCCGCGCCGTAGAACCGCATGAGGGCGCGGACGAGATCCTCCCCGGCCCGCGCCGGACCCTCGCCGGCGGCGGCGAGCTCGCCCAGGAGCTCCTCGATCGTGGCGGCGAGCTGCTGCGGGTCGGGGGTCTCGCCGGCGGTCACGGCAGGTTGAGCTGGGTCGGCGAGGTCTCGCGGTGCAGCTGCTTGCCGTCGCCGAGGTACATGTGCACCCCGCACGGCAGGCACGGGTCGAAGCTGCGGACCGCGCGCATGATGTCGATGCCCTTGAAGTCGTCCGGCCGGTTCTCCTCGAAGATCGGCGTGTTCTGCACCGCGTCCTCGTAGGGGCCGGGGGTGCCGAAGGAGTCCCGCACGCTGCCGTTCCACGGCGTCGGCGGGTACGGGTGGTAGTTGGCGATCTTCCCGCCCCGGATGACCATGTGGTGGGAGAGCACCCCGCGGACGGCCTCGGTGAACCCGCAGCTGATGGCCTCGTCGGGCACGACGAAGCTCTCCCAGGTCTTCGAGTGACCGCCGCGCACCTCGGCCATCGCCTTCTCGACGAAGTACAGCGCGGCCGCCGCGGCGTAGGCCTGGAAGTAGGTGCGGGCGCGGTCGCGCTCGATGGCGTTCGACAGCGGCGCCCCGTTGCGGTCGGTCGGCGGGGTCCAGGTGAAGCTGCGCTCGGGCCGCAGCGCGGTGCGCGGCAGGTGGATCTCCACGCTGTGCCCGGTGGCCCTGATCGTCCCGGTGTCGACGAGGCCCGCGAGGGCCGTGGCCCAGAGCCGCGCGAGGGGGCCGCCGCCGGTGTCGAGGGGCAGGTGGTCCGTGCCGTCGAACCAGCGCGGCGACATCGTCCAGGAGTACTTGTCGTCGAAGTCGCGCTTCTGCGGCGCCGGGATCGTGTGCTGGTTCCAGGGGTGGTCCTGCGAGACCGGGTTGCCCAGCGGGTCGGTGTCGACGAACTTCTCCTGGTCCCCCCAGCCCCGGTAGAAGGAGCTGCCGAGCAGGATCCGGATGCCCAGGTTGATCTCGACGAGATCGGTGGTGACCAGCTTCCCGTCGACGACGACGCCCGGGGTGACGAACATCTTCCGTCCCCAGTTCGTCATCGTGCGGTAGTCGAAGTCGCACGCCTCCGGGTCGTTCAGCGATCCCCAGCAGCCGAGGAGCACCCGGCGCCGGCCGACCTCCTCGTACCCGGGCAGGGCCTCGTACATGAAGTCGAAGAGGTCGTCGTGCATCGGCACGACCCGCTTCATGAACTCCACGTAGCGCATCAGCCGGGAGAGGTAGTCGGTGAAGAGCTGGATGGTGGGGGTGGTGCCGACGCCGCCCGGGTAGAGCGTCGACGGGTGGACGTGACGGCCCTCCATCAGGCAGAACATCTCGCGCGTGTAGCGCGAGACCTGCAGGGCCTCGCGGTAGAACTCACCGGTGAACGGGTTGAGCGCCCGCATGATGTCGCCGACGGTGCGGTAGCCGTGCTCGGCGGCGTGCGCGCACTCGGTGCGGTTGGCCTGCTCGAGCACCCCGGGATTCGTCTCGGAGACCATCTTCTCGCAGAAGTCCACCCCGACCAGGTTCTCCTGGAAGATGTTGTGGTCGAACATGTACTCGGCGGCCTCGCCGAGGTTGATGATCCATTCCCCGAGGTGGGGCGGGCGCACCCCGTAGGCCATGTTCTGGTTGTAGACCGAGCAGGTGGCGTGGTTGTCGCCGCAGATGCCGCAGATCCGGCTGGTGATGAAGTGCGCGTCCCGCGGGTCCTTGCCCTTCATGAAGAGGGAGTAGCCACGGAAGATCGACGACGTCGAATGGCATTCCGCGACGCGTCTCGCCCCGAAATCGATCTTCGTATATATCCCGAGGCTCCCGACGATCCGGGTGATCGGGTCCCACGCCATCTCGACGAGGTCGGTCTTCTGCCCCGTCGTGGCCTTCGGTGCGGTGGCGGTCATCGGTCCACGACCTTTCAGAAGGCGACGGGCTGGTACCCGGTGTCGAGCGTGCGGCCCTTGTGCCGCCAGCGCGGCTCGGCGTCGACGGTCTTCTTCGTGATGTTGCGCAGGGTCCGGATGACCCCGCCGTAGGCGCCGCTGGCGGCGCCCGAGACCCGGCTGCCGGGCGGCGGGTCCATGAACGGCATGAACTTGTCGGGGAAGCCGGGCATGGTGCAGCCGATGCAGATGCCGCCGACGTTCGGGCAGCCGCCCACGCCGTTGATCCACCCGCGCTTCGGGACGTTGCACTTCACGACGGGGCCCCAGCACCCGAGCTTGACGATGCACTCGGGCCGGCCGTACTCGGTCGCGAACTGCCCCTGCTCGTAGTACCCGCCCCGGTCGCAGCCCTCGTGGACGGTCGCCCCGAACAGCCACGTCGGCCGCAGGCCCTCGTCGAGCGGGATCATCGGGGCCGCTCCGACGGCCTGGTAGAGCAGGTAGAGGATCGTCTCGGAGAGGTTGTCGGGGTGCACGGGGCAGCCGGGGACGTTGACGATCGGGATGCCGAGCGTGGACTTCCAGTCCCACCCGAGGTAGTCGGCCACGCCCATCGCGCCGGTCGGGTTGCCCGCCATCGCGTGGATGCCGCCGTAGGTGGCGCAGGTGCCGACGGCGAGGACGATCGCGGCCTTCGGGGCGAGCCGGTCGATCCACTCGCTCGTGGTGCGGGGCTGGCCGGTCTGCGGGTCGTTCCCGAACCCCGACCAGTAGCCCTCGCGCTTGATCGACTCGTTCGGGACCGACCCCTCGACCACGAGGACGAACGGCCCGTCGAGCTCGCCCCGCTCGGCCTTGAAGAACCACTCGATGAACGTGTCCGCGCCCTTGTCCGGGCCGCACTCGAAATCGATGAGCGGCCAGTGCACGGCCACCGTCGGCAGGCCCGGGAGGGCCCCGAGGGCGATCTCCTCGATCGAGGGCTGGGTCGCGGCGGTGAGGGCGACCGAATCGCCGTCACACGAGAGTCCCGCATTCATCCAGAGGATGTGGACCGTGGTGTCCTCGGGCGCAGCAGTGGTCGTCACGGATTCCCCCAGCGGGTTCGGGCGCGCCCGAGTGGTGGCACCAGCGGAGGGGAACAGGCTGGCAGCGTGATCGCGGGGCGGTAAGTGAGTGCGTCACGTAGGGCACGCGCGCACTGACCTCACCCCGCCGGGGCGTCGATGTCGATGCCCCGCCGCAGCAGCTTCAGCGTGTAGATGTTCTGCCTCGAGACGAGGTGGCTGAGCCCGGTCGCGAGGACCACCGCGACCATGAGCGGCAGGATCACGGCGTAGTCGCCGGTCAGCTCGAAGACGATGAGCACCGCGGTGATGGGGGCGTGCGCGGCGCCGGCGAAGACCGCCGCCATCCCCACCAGCCCGAACGCGCCGGGGGAGAGGTGCAGGGCGGGGAACAGGGCCGCGGCGAGCGTCCCGAACGCGGTGCCGGCCATGCCGCCGAGGAACAGCGACGGCGCGAACACCCCGCCGGACCCGCCGATGCCGATCGTGAGGCTGGTCGCGAGCATCTTGCCGACGGCGAGCAGGAGCAGGAACCCGACCGCGTACTGCCCGGCCAGGCCGCCCTGGAGCACCGGGTAGCCGACGCCGTAGAGCTGGGGGAGCGCCAGCAGCACGCCGCCCAGCAGCACGCCGCCGACGGCCGGGCGCAGCCACTCCGGCCCGCGCCAGACCGCGTCGCAGCCGTCCTCGATCGCGTACAGCACCCGCGCGAAGGCCCAGCCGAGCAGGCCCGCGAGCAGGCCGAGGACGGCGTAGAGCGGTAGTTCCGCGGTGGAGCCGAGGGCGTAGTGGGGCAGGTGCAGGATCGTGTCGTCGCCGACGAGCAACCGCGCGACGACGTTGGCGGTGACCGACGAGATCACCAGGATGCCGAACGACTGGGCCGAGAACGCCCGCAGGATGATCTCGAGTCCGAAGACGACGCCGGCCATGGGCGCGTTGAACGTCGCGGAGATCCCGCCCGCCGCGCCGCAGGCGACCATGAGGGTCAGCCGCCCGGCGGGCACCCGCAGCGCCTGGCCGATCGACGAGCCCAGCGCCGACCCGATCTGGACGATCGGGCCCTCCCGTCCCACCGACCCGCCGGTCCCGATGCACAGCGCCGACGCGAGCGCCTTGACCGCGGCGACGCGGGCCTTGATGCGTCCGCCGTGGCGGGCGACGGCGACCATCACCTCGGGCACGCCGTGGCCCCGCGCCTCGGGCGCGAAGCGGGTGACCAGCGGCCCGTAGACCAGGCCGCCGACCACCGGGGCGAGGAGCAGGAACCACGGTCCCAGGGCGGCGAGGTGGGTGCTCGCCACCCGTCCGGCGTCCGAGTAGTCCTGGCGGCCGGTGACGAGCCACGTGATGCCGATGATGAGGTAGCGGAACGCGACGGCCCCGAGGCCCGCGCCCAGTCCGATGATCAGGGCCAGCCCGACGAGGCCCGGCCTGCTGTCGGTGAGCCAGCGGTGCGCGGCGCGGCCGGCCCGGGCCGGGCGCGCGCGCCAGGACGGTTCCGCCCGGGCCTCGACCTCGGCGGTCACCGGGCCACCCCGCTCACGGCCCAGTCGGGCTCCGGCACCTCGCCGGCGGCCTCGGCGAGCGACCGCAGGCCCTCGACGACGGCGGCGCGTCGCCCGGTCGGCACCCCGGCGAGCAGGGTCCGGAGCTCGTCGCGCCGGCGCCGGCTCACGTCGTCGACCAGATCCCGGCCCGCCGGCGACAGGGAGACGTCGACCGCGCGACGGTCCCCGGCCGGCCGCTCCCGCACGACGAGGCCCTTGGCCTCGAGCCGGCCGCACATGCGCGTGCACGTCGGGGGCGTCACCGCCAGGGCCGCCGCGAGCTCGGCGGGGCGCACCCGGCCGCGCTGGGCGAGCACCACCAGGGCCCGGTACTGCGGCAGCGTCACGTCCTCGTCGACCGCGGCCAACGATCGGACGACGACGGCCAGCAGCGCCCGGCTCGCCGTCATCACCGCGTCGACGAGGTCGTCGCCGGGCTCCTCGGACTGTTGCATGGAGCAATCGTTGCCCTGGGCAAGTGGCGGGGCAACCCGGACCGGCCGGATTGTCGGGTCGGCCACACGCCGCTACCGTCCGCGCGAGCGATCTACCGAGGGGGACCCGTCGGCGACGTCCTCGTCCGGGTCTCCCCGAACACCGACACCACGCCCGCGACGGTCACGGAGCGTTCCCGCGCCGACGTCGTCCGGACGGAGCTCGGGGAGGAGCCGCGGGAAGCGCCGCCCCTGCTCCTGACGAGGCTGGACCACCGCGGGGAGGTTTCCGCCACCCGACCGCGACCACTCGATGGTGTACGGGGCGTGCACGTCGGGTAGTCCTGCCCACGGGCTGAGCATTCAGCCTCCCGAGCTCGTTGGGAGACCCCATGACCGCCGTCGCGCCCCGCCCCACCCACGATGTGCCGACCACCCCCGGATCTGCGATGACCGTGCAGGTCCGGTCGGTGACCGCGGCTGACGGCGTCGTCATCTCCGTGTCCGGCGCGATCGGCGACCGCGAGGCGGCGCTGCTGAGCCGGTGCCTGCACGCCCAGCTCGAGTCGGAGCCCGCCCTGCTCGTGGTCGACCTCAGCCGGGTGCCGTCCTGCGACCACACCGGCCGCCACGTGCTCGGGCTGGTCCGGGAGCGGGCCGAGGCCACCGGGACGGAGCTGCGCCTGGCCGACCTCGGGCACCCCGACGCGCGCGAGTGGCTGACCGAGGCCGGACTCCTCTGACGTAGTCCCCACCGCGCCGACGGCGCCGTCCCGGCTCCCGGGGCGGCGCCGTCCGCGTGTCGGCCACCTTTTCCGCGCGTCCACCGGCGCGTCATACCACCGGGTGAGCGCCGGTCGCGGCACGGTACGCCTGTGACTGATGTGGCGGATGTGACGCCTGGTGTGGCGGTGGTCCCGACCCAGCGGTCGGTGACGGCGCCGGCACCGCCGGCGCCGCCGCCGCGGCCGGTCCGCCGCGCGTCGACGTGGCTGTACGCCGGGGTCGGCGTCCTGGTCGCGGCCGCGCTGACGGCCCTGGCTCGGGGCGCGCTGGGCGACGACTCCTACATCTCGCTGGACTACGCCCGGACGCTGGTGGAGCACGGTCAGTGGGGCCTGGTCCCCGGGCGCACGGCGAACACCGCGACGAGCCCGTTGAACGTGTGGCTGCTCGCCGCGGGGCTGGGCCTGACGGGCACCGTCACCGGGGCCGTCGGGCTGGTGCTCGCCCTGGCCTTCGCCGTGATCGGGGCGGCGACGCATTGCCTCGCGCGCGTCGCCGCGCCCGGGCCGGTGCTGCCCCTGGCCGCGATGGCGCTGCTCGCCACCTCGCCGCTGCTCGTCTCGACCATCGGCCTGGAGACCTACCTGGGCGTCGCGGTCGTGGTGGCCCTCGCCGCGACCGCGGTGGCCGGCCGCCCCGGCGCCGCCGGGGCCCTGGGCGGGGTCGCCGTCCTCGTGCGCCCGGACTACGCCGTCCCGGCCCTGGTGCTCCTGCTGGTGCTGTGGCGCCCGCCGCTGCTCCGCACGCGGCTGCGGGGCCTGCTGCGGGCGGGCGCCGCCGCGGTCGTCGTGGCCCTGCCGTGGCACCTCTGGGCCTGGTACGAGCTGGGCGGCTTCGTCCCCGACACCTTCTCCTTCAAGACCAACCCGGCCGCCGGGCACCTGCCGTCGATCATCGCGGAGTTCGACGCCCTCTACTGGTCGCGGACGCCGGTGGCGGTCGCCGTCGTCGGGATCACCGTCGTGGCCGCCTGGGTCCTCGCGGCCCTCGCGGTGGCCGCCCGGCTGCGGGCCGCCCGCACCGCGTGGCCGCGCCCGTGGTCGCCCGGCCGGACGGCGCCGGGCCGGCTCGTCGTCGCCTTCGCCGCCTCGGGCACCGTGCACCTCGCCGCGCTGATGGCGATCAACGCCTACCCGCAGGCCTGGTACTACGGCCCCCTGGTGGCCGGGTCCGCGCTCGCGGTGGCCGTGGCCCTCGCGGCCGGTCCGCGGCGCGTCCGCACCCTCGCGGGGTGGGGGACGGCCGCCTACTGCGCCGTCGCCCTCGCGGTGGCCGGGCAGGGCGGGCTGCCGTGGACGGCCGCGGACATGAACTCCAACTTCACCGACCCGGCGGCCTACCTGCGGATCGGGCACGAGCTCCCGGCCCTGGTCGGTGACGTGTCGGTGGCGCCGCCGGGCGAGATCGGGGCGATCACGTGGGGGTGCCGCTGCGACATGGTCGACCAGTTCTCCGCCCGCGCCGACGCCCGGCCGCTGCTCGACCACCGCTACGACCTGGGCGGTCACCTCAGCCGCGCCGTGCTGCGCCTCAACTGGCGCCACCGGCCCGACGTCGCGGCGCCGCGGCCGGCCTACCGGCTGCGCTACGTCCGCGGCGCCGACCCGACGCCGGCCGGGGTGCTCCACACCTGGTGGGTCACCAGCCCGCAGACCGGGTCGCCGTTCCGGATCGTGCTCGTCCCGGCCGTGTAACGCCGGGGCGGGCGGGAGCGAAGGAACCGTCAGAGCCCGGACCGCCGGACCCCCGACCTGGCGGCTCCGGGCTCTTCCACGTCCGGGGTCAGACCGGCATGGGCGGGTTCTGGGGCTGCTGGCCCGCCGCAGCCTCGAGCTTCGGGTCCGCGCCGAAGCGGTTGGGGCCGCGCGTGCCCTCGAGGCAGACGAAGACCAGCAGCACGATGCTGCCCACGATCGGGATGAGCTGGATGAGGAACCACCAGCCCGACCGGTCGGTGTCGTGCAGGCGCCGCACCGTCACCGCGATCGAGGGGATCAGGACGGCCAGGCCGTAGATGGTCCCCAGGATGCCCGGGCTGTAGGCGGCCATCCCGCCGGAGGCGTAGAAGTTCGCCGTGCCGATCGCCGAGTCGATGATCCCCAGCACGATCGAGATGACGAGGTTGACCAGGACGAACATCCAGAACTCGGTGCGGCGCGCTCGACCGCCGAAGTCGGCGTACTGCCTGAGCGCCTTCAGGTACCACTGCACGGCGGCCACCTCTCGAACTCTCACGGAGCGTCGTCGTCGGGCGCTGATCGCCCGGTTGGTTCGACTCGAAGAGAGTAGCGATGTCACTAGTGGTGAAGAACACTCATCACCGGATGGTTCCGAAGTGTTATCCGGCGGTGGGCCCGGGCGGGTCCTAGGCCCTGATGCGGGCGCCGACTAGCGTGCTGGCGCGTGACCGGGACTGAGGTGTCCTCGGGCGAGGACCGGCTGCGTCGGATCGAGCTGGTGACCGACACGGCGCTCGCGCACCTGGCCGTCGAGGACCTGCTGGACGAGCTGCTCGAACGGGTCCGCTCCCTCCTGCACGCCGACACCGCGGCCGTCCTCCTGCTGGACCCGTCGTCGACCCACCTGGTGGCGACGGCGGCGCGGGGCATCGAGGAGGAGGTGCGCCAGGGCGTGCGCATCCCCCTCGGCCAGGGGTTCGCCGGCCGCATCGCGGCCGAGCGGCGGCCGGTCGTCATCGAGCAGGTCGACCACGCGAACGTGCTCAACCCGATCCTGCGGGAGAAGGCGGTCCGCTCCCTGCTGGGAGTGCCGCTGATCGCCGAGGGCACGGTCCTCGGGGTCCTGCACGTCGGCACCCTCACCACGAGGACGTTCGTCGACGAGGACGCCGAGCTGCTCCAGCTGGCGGCCGACCGCATCGCGTCGATGACGCGGACGCACCTCACCGAGCTGGACCGCGCGACCGCCGCGGCCCTGCAGCGCAGCCTGATGCCGGGGACGCTGCCCGCCGTCCCGGGCCTCGAGCTCGCCGCCCGCTACATCCCCGGCGACGCCGGCGGCCTCGGCGGCGACTGGTACGACGTCTTCACGCTGCCCTCGGGCCGGGTGGGCGTGGTGATCGGCGACGTCGTCGGGCGGGGGCTGCAGGCGGCCGTCGTCATGGGCCGGCTCCGCAGCGCGCTGCGGGCGTTCGCGCTGGAGGAGGACGACCCGGCGGAGGTCCTCGAACGGCTCGACGGGAACGTGCAGCACTTCGAGGACGGCGTGATGGCGACGGTGCTGTACGCCGTCTTCGAGCCGTCCATGGAGCGCCTGGCGCTGTCGACGGCCGGGCACCTCCCGCCGGTCGTGGCGTCGCCGTCCGACCACGCGGCGCTGCTCGAGGTCCCGGTGGACCTGCCGGTGGGGGTGTCGGTCGGGCCCCCGCGCCGGACCACCGTGGTCGACCTCCCGCCGGGCGGGCTGCTGTTCCTCTACACCGACGGCCTCGTCGAGCGCCGGCGACGCTCCCTCGACGTCGGCCTGGACCTGCTCACCGACGCGGTCACGGTCGACGAGGTGGAGACCGTCTGCAGCACGGTGCTCGGCCGGCTCGTCGGCAGCGAGCACGTCACCGACGACGTCGCGATGCTCGTCGCCCGCCGGCTCCCCGGCGAGCGGGTGGTGCCGCTCGACGTCGTGCTGCCGGCGGTCCCCCGCTCGCTCGCCGAGGTGCGGTCCGCCCTGCGCCGCTGGCTGGTCGCCGCGGAGGCGCCCGCCGACGCGACCGCCGACCTGCTCGTCGCCTGCGGCGAGGCGTGCTCGAACGTCGTCGAGCACGCCTACGGCCCGGGCGGCGGGACCGTCGCGGTCCGGGCCGTGCTGGAGGGCGGCGAGGTGACGGCGACGGTGCGCGACAACGGCCAGTGGCGCTCGGCCCGTGGCGAGGGCCGGGGGCGCGGGACCACACTGATGCGCCAGTGCTGTGACGACGTGGACGTGACGACGGGGGTGGCCGGGACGACGGTCACCCTGCGCCGCCGGCTGGTGAGGGAGGCGGGATGACGAAGGCGACCGTCCTGGTCAGCCCCGATCACTCGCGGGTGCGCATCGACCTCGGCGGGGAGATCGACCTCGAGAACGCCGCGAGCGTCGAGGAGCAGCTCGCGGCCGCGATCCCGAACCACCTGAGCGCGGTGACCCTCGACCTCTCCGGGCTGGACTACATCGACAGCGTCGGCCTGCGGATCCTGTTCGCGCTGGCCGCGCGGCTCGAGGTGCTGCAGATCGAGCTCCAGGTCGTCGCGCCGATCGGCTCGCTGGCGCGCCGGGTGCTGGAGCTCTCGGGCTTCGAGGCCATCGTCGCGCTCGACCCGAAGCGCACGGCTGCCTCGTAGGCCGCACCTATGCGGTCCCGTTCACCGAGCCCGGTCCGTCGGTGAGGTCCCGGAGCAGGGCCTCGAACGCCTCGGGCTGGGTCCTCCGCACGCGGTCGAGCGCCGCGCGCAGCCGGGCGACCTCCTCCTGGGCGGCCTCCTCCTTGATGGCGGCGATCCGCTGCTGCATCGCGAGGAACTCTTCCACCCGGTGGTCGGCGGTGGGACCGACCGCCTCGACGACCGCCTCCAGGGCGTCGCCGAGGCGTCCCAGCTGACGTCCGTAGCTCTGCTCGCGCAGGACCGCCACCTCGGTGGTCGGCGACGCGGAGTTCCCCTCGTTGATCACCAGACTCGGGCCGAAGCTCCACCCGGGGAGGATCGGCTGGGTGAGGGTGCTCGGCGCCCAGCGCGCCGGGCTCAGCGCGTCGACCCACCACCCGATCACGTCACCCCAGGACGATCGTGGCGTCACCCCACGCCACCGTTCGTCGTCGCGTACCCCCATGCGCCCACCTTCGTGTGCCGGGAGCCGTCGCCACGAGCGTCCGATCGGTGGCAACACGACGGGCGACCAGGGAGGCGCGAACGGTGAGCGGTGGGCTGACGGTCCCGGGGATCATGCCGCGTCGTGCGGTTTCTCGCGGGCACGGATCAACAGCGGGCGCACCAGCCACAGGAACGTGATCCCGACGGCGACGACGAGGCAGGTCGCTACCGCCGCGGGCACCGCGAACAGGAGCGAGGTCACCAGGAGCGTCGCCCCGCACAGCGAGGCACCCAGGAAGACCAGGCCGCCGATCGCGTAGCGGTTGAAGCGCAGCAGCATCCGCTCCTTGTCCCGCTGCCGGAACAGCAGCCGGTGCTGCGCCGCGGGCGCGACCAGCAGCACCGTCGCGGCCGCCGTCGACAGCAGCGTCGAGAAGTAGACGTCCCGCTCGAACGCGGTGATCCGGGAGAACCCGACCTGGAACGGCGTGGTCAGCAGGAACCCGAACAGGACCTGCACGCCCGGCAGGGCGACCCGCAGCTCGTTGAGCAGCTCGCCGAGCTCCCGGTTGACCCGCTGGTCGTGGTCCTCGGCCATCCGCCACCTCCACCGCGAGCACCGGCCCTGGGGAGTTCCTACTCGCGGTGCACCACCGCCTGCTCGCCGGAGGGGCGGGGAACGGGTGGGCGCGCCGGGGCCCGCGGTGGCCGCCCGCCGTGCAGGAGCCGGCGCTCGATGCCCGCGAGCACCAACGTCGTCACGATCATCGTCGGCGGCAGGACGACGACGGCGAGGAGCCAGTCCACGTGGCCACCCCCTGGTCTCCCGACGGCGAGGACGCCGTCCCGGAACGAGCGACCGAGAGTGACACGTGGGGCGCGTGTGGGTGAACGCGACATGCCGAGGAGGCTGCCCGAGCGTGCGGGGAGGGGTGAGTGTGAGTTCGCCGGGCGGGACCACGACGAGGATCTCCGGGAACGCCCCACCGACTCCAGGTCGGTGCTCGGCGTGTGGTGCCCCCGGCAGGATTCGAACCTGCGCTCCCGCCTCCGGAGGGCGGTGCTCTATCCCCTGAGCTACGGGGGCGAAACCGTGGACGAGCGTAACGCATGGCCCGTGATCGTCCGGCGGCGGGCTGTGTCAGGACGGGTCCATCGTGACGTCAGGTGTCAGCGACGGCCCTCCGCTGGTCCGACGACGGGGCTTTCCTGCCACTGGATGCAAGCAACGACGCTCCGCTGGCAACCCAGGCAACCAGGCACCCCTCACGACGGGAGCGGCGCCGCCCCCCGCTGCGCCAGCATCTGCGTCATCGTGTCCGCCTCTGCGGTCTGCGACGCCACCATCGAGCGGGCCAGCTGGGTGACCACGTCCACGGACCCGTGGGCCGCCTCCTCCTGCATCATCGACAGCCCGCCGCGGTGGTGGCGGAGCATGAGCTGCAGGAACGCCACGTCCATCGCCGGGCCGGTCTGCGAGCGGAACCGTGCGAGGTCCGCGTCGGAGGCCATCCCCGGCATCTGCGCCGTGGGCATCCCCATCCAGCCCATGTACTGCCCGGGGGTCGCCTCGGTCGGCAGGCCCCAGAGGCGCAGCCAGCCCTGCATCATGCCGAGCTGCTGGTTCTGCGTGGACTCGATGTCGAACGCCAGCTGGCGCAGCGCCGGGTCGGTGGTGTTCGAGCGCTCCCACACCGCCATCTGCACGGCCTGCGCGTGGTGCACCGTCATGTCCTGCAGGAACCCGGTGTCGATCGCCCCCGGGGGCGGCCCGTACGACGGGGCCGTGCGTTGCCCGAGCACCAGCCCGCCGATCCCGCCGGCCAGCAGCAGCACGAGCACCACACCCGCGACGACGACGCCGCGCGCCCACCCCGGGCTGCGCGACCACCACCCGCCGTCGTCACCCCCGCCATCGTCGACCCCGTCGTCGACGTCCGGGGGCTCGGGCGGCGACTCCACCGACTCCACCGACCCCACCGGCCCGGCGCTCACCCGGTGCCGCCCATCCCGCCGCTGCCCGACGTGCCCTGGTAGGTCATCGGCAGTGCGTTCTTCGGGTAGGGCGGCGGGTCGAACGGCGGCGGGTTCTGCGGGTCGAACTGGCCCGGCCCGAGGGCGTCGCAGCTCGCGCCGACCTCCGGGTAGGTGTTCGGGTTGCCGCGCAGCGAGGTGATGAACTCGTCGATCCGCGGGTCGGCGGCGTCGGCGACCTTGAGCTGGTGGCCCCAGGACTGCAGCGAGATCGGCTGGTCGAGGCCGGGGTAGGGCGAGATCATCATCTGGTTCTGGCCGCGCACCTTCGCGGTCAGCGAGTCGAGGGCCGCGCCGGTGATCCGCGCCGGGTCGTAGGCGATCCAGACGGCGCCGTGCTCGAGGGCGTGCACCATGTTCTCGTTGCGCACCGCCTGCGGGTAGACCTGCCCGTTGCAGGCCGCCCAGTAGCCGTCGTGCGGGCCGCCGTAGGGCGGGGTCTTGTCGTAGGCGACGCGCTGCGTCGGCAGCACGTGGTGCTGGCCCTCGTAGGTCGTCGTCGCGATCCCGGGGATCGCCAGCGACGGGTCCTTGTTGTCCTCGGAGGGCCGCCACGGGCTGACCTGCGAGTTCCGGGCGAGCAGGAACCACCCGATGCCGCCGATCAGGGCGAGCACGACGACGATCGCGCCGATCGCGAGCCACGGCACTTGCCGGCCGCCCCCGGACGAGCGTCCCGACGACGACCGTCGCCGCGCCCCGGCGACGGGGTTCTTGCCGCGCTGCGGCGGCCTCCCGCCGCGAGCGGAGGTCGTTCCGGCACGCCGCTGTCCACCTGCCGGGGGTCGCCGGGGCGTGCCCGTCGAGCCCGTCGAGCGTCCACTCGCCATGGTCGCGGAGTGTAGGGATGAGCCGAGCGTGCCCACGTCCTGCCCTGGACGGCGTACGGACGGGTGACGGCCGTCCGCCCGCCGCGTCGGGCCGTCCGCGCGGCTCCCTAGACTCGGACACCGTGACCCCCGCTGCGCTCGCCGACCTCCTGCACGCCGTCGCCGTCGACGTGCTGACGGAGCGCGGGCTGGACACGGCGGCCCTGCCGGACGAGGTCACCGTCGAGCGGCCGCGCAACCCCGAGCACGGCGACTACGCGACGAACGTCGCCCTGCGCAGCGCCAAGAAGGCGGGCGTGAAGCCGGCCGACCTCGCCGACTGGCTGGCCGTGCGGCTCACCGACACCGACGGCATCGCCAGCGCCGAGGTGGCGGGCCCGGGCTTCCTCAACCTGCGCCTGGCCGCGGACGCCCAGGCGGGCATCGTCGCCGACGTCCTCGCCCAGGGCGACGGGTACGGCCACACCGACGCGCTCACCGGGCAGACGATCAACCTGGAGTTCGTCTCGGCGAACCCCACCGGGCCGATCCACCTCGGCGGCACCCGCTGGGCCGCCGTCGGCGACGCGCTCGGCCGGGTCCTGGAGGCCCAGGGCGCCGCGGTGGTCCGCGAGTACTACGTCAACGACGCCGGGGCGCAGATCGACCGGTTCGCCGCGTCGCTCATCGCCGCCGCGGAGGGCCGCCCGGTGCCCGACGACGGGTACGGCGGCGCCTACGTCGCGGAGGTGGCGGCGCGGGTCGTCGAGACCGAGCCCGGGGTGCTCGACCAGCCGGAGGACCAGAAGCTGGCCGCGTTCAGGCGCCTCGGCGTCGCGGTGATGCTCGACGAGATGCGCGAGTCGCTCGACGGGTTCGGCACCCACTTCGACGTGTGGTCCTCCGAGCTCGCGCTGCACGCGTCCGGCGCGGTCGAGCAGTCCGTGCAGAAGCTCAAGGACGACGGCGCGCTCTACTTCGCCGACGGGGCCTGGTGGCTGCGCTCCACCGACCACGGCGACGACAAGGACCGCGTCGTCATCAAGTCCGACGGCACGCCCGCCTACATCGCCGGTGACATCGCCTACTACCGCGACAAGCGGGCCCGCGGCGCCGACCTTGCCATCTACATGCTCGGCGCGGACCACCACGGCTACATCCACCGGCTCAAGGCGGTCGCGGCGGCGTTCGGGGACGACCCGGCCCGCGTCGAGGTGCTCATCGGGCAGCTGGTGAACCTGCTGCGCGACGGCGAGCCGGTGAAGATGTCCAAGCGGGCGGGCACGATCATCACGCTCGAGGACCTCGTCGACGCCGTCGGCGTGGACGCGGCCCGGTACACCCTGACCCGCTCGAGCGTGGACCAGGTGCTCGACATCGACCTGGACCTGATCAGCCGGCGCACCAACGAGAACCCGGTGTTCTACGTGCAGTACGCACACGCCCGGCTCTCGGCGCTCGCCCGCAACGCCGCGGACCTGGGGGTCAGCGCCGCCGAGCCCGATCTCGGCCTGCTGACCCACCCCCGCGAGGGTGACCTCATCCGCACCCTCGGGGAGTTCCCGCGGGTACTCTCGTCGGCCGCGCAGCTGCGCGAGCCGCACCGCGTGGCGCGCTTCCTCGAGGAGCTCGCCGGCACCTACCACCGCTTCTACGACACCTGCCGGGTGCTGCCCCAGGGCGACGACACGGCGCAGCCGGTCAACGTCGCCCGACTGGCGCTCTGCGACGCGACGCGCACCGTGCTCGCGTCCGGCCTGGGCCTCCTCGGTGTCTCCGCCCCGGAACGGATGTAGATCCCCCATGACCCGCGCCCACCCCGCCGGGCCCCGTCACGCCGACGTCCTGCCCGCCCACGACGCGCCCGGTCCCGTCCCCCGTGACGGAGCCGCGCTCAACGCCCTGCCGCCCGCGGTCTGGCCCCGCCACGCCGGGCGCGGCGACGACGGCATCGTGCGCCTGGCCGGCGTCGACGTCCGCGACCTCGTGGAGCGGCACGCGACCCCGCTCTTCGTCGTCGACGAGGCCGACTTCCGGTCGCGCTGCCGCGACCACGCCGAGGCGTTCGGCGACCCCTCCCTCGTGCACTACGCGGCGAAGGCGTTCCTGTGCACCGAGGTGGCCCGCTGGGTCGCCGACGAGGGCCTCGGGCTCGACGTGTGCAGCGAGGGGGAGCTGGCGGTCGCGCTGCGGGCCGGGTTCCCCGCCGAGCGGATCGCGGTGCACGGCAACAACAAGTCGCCCGCCGAGCTGGAGGCGGCCCTCGACGCGGGGGTCGGCAAGGTCGTGCTCGACTCGTTCGCCGAGGTCGCCCGGCTCGACGACGCCGCCCGCCGCCGCGGCGTCGTCGCCGACGTCATGGTCCGCGTGACGGTGGGGGTCGAGGCCCACACCCACGAGTTCATCGCCACCGCGCACGAGGACCAGAAGTTCGGGTTCTCGCTGGCCGGGGGCGACGCCGCCGAGGCGGTGCGCCGGGTGCTGAAGTCGGCGAACCTGCGCCTGGTCGGGCTGCACAGCCACATCGGGTCCCAGATCTTCGACTCGGGCGGGTTCGAGCTCGCCGCGCGGCGCGTGGTGGGGCTGCTCGCCGAGATCCGCGCCGAGCACGGCGAGCGGGCCGAGCACGCCTCCGCGCTGATCGACCTCGGCGGCGGGATGGGCATCGCCTACACCACCGCCGACCAGCCCCGCTCGCCGTCGTGGCTGGCCGACGAGCTGCGCGCGATCGTGCACCGCGAGTGCGAGCGGGCCGGGATCCCGGTGCCGCGCATCGCCGTCGAGCCCGGCCGCGCGATCGCCGGCCCCGGCACCGTCACGCTCTACACCGTGGGCACGATCAAGGACGTCGAGCTCGGCGGGGGAGCGCGGCGGCGCTACGTCTCGGTGGACGGTGGGATGAGCGACAACATCCGCACCGCCCTCTACGACGCGTCCTACGACTGCCGCCTGGTCTCGCGCTCCGCCGTGCCCGCCGCCACCGCGGGCGCCGACGCGGGCGGCAGCGGGGTCCCGACGCTGTGCCGGGTGGTCGGCAAGCACTGCGAGTCCGGCGACGTGGTGGTCCGCGACTGCTGGCTGCCGGCCGACCTCGCGCCCGGCGACGTCGTCGCGGTCGCGGCGACCGGGGCCTACTGCTACGCCATGGCCAGCGCGTACAACAAGGTGCCGCGGCCGGCCGTGGTGGCCGTGGCCGACGGCGCCGACCGCACCGTGCTGCGGCGCGAGACCCTCGACGACCTCGTGCGGCTGGAGGTGTAGGTGTCGGTCGACCAGACGGCCAAGGACCGCATCACCGTGGCACTGCTCGGGTGCGGGGTGGTCGGTTCCCAGGTGGTGCGGCTGCTGCGCGAGCAGGCCGACGAGCTGACCGCGCGGGTCGGCGTGCCGATCGAGATCGGCGGCATCGCCGTGCGGCGTCCCCAGCGCCACCCCGACGTCCCCGCGGAGCTGCTCACCACCGATGCCGCGGGACTCGTCGCCCGCCCGGACGTCGACGTCGTCGTCGAGCTCATGGGCGGCATCGAGCCCGCCCGCGACCTGCTGCTCGACGCGCTCAAGGCCGGCCGCTCGGTGGTCAGCGCCAACAAGGCGCTGCTCGCCGAGGAGGGCGAGGCGCTGGCGACGGCGGCGCGCGACTCCGGCGCGGACCTCTACTACGAGGCCTCCGTGGCCGGCGCGATCCCGCTGCTGCGCCCGATCCAGCAGTCGCTGGCCGGCGACCGCATCCGTCGCGTCGCGGGCATCGTCAACGGCACCACGAACTTCATCCTCTCGGCCATGGAGTCCACCGGCGCGGGCTACGCCGACGCGCTGGAGGAGGCCGGCCGGCTGGGCTACGCCGAGGCCGACCCGACGGCGGACGTGGACGGCTACGACGCGGCCTCCAAAGCCGCGATCCTGGCGAGCCTCGCCTTCCACACCCGCGTGACCGCCGCCGACGTGCACCGCGAGGGGATCCGCGAGGTCACCGCCACCGACATCGCCTCGGCCCGCGCGCTCGGCTGCACGGTGAAGCTGCTGGCGATCTGCGAGCAGGTCGCGGGAGACAGCCGGGAGGCCGAGGGGCACGGCGATTCGGTGTCCGCGCGGGTGTACCCCGCGATGATCCCGAAGTCGCACCCGCTGGCCTCGGTCTCGGGGGCCTTCAACGCGGTGTTCGTCGAGGCCGACGCCGCCGGCCCGCTGATGTTCTACGGCCAGGGCGCGGGCGGCCCCCAGACCGCCAGCGCCGTCCTCGGCGACCTCGTCGCCGCCGCGCGCAACCGCGTCATCGGCGGTCGCGGGCCGCGCGACACCGCCTACGCGCACCTGCCGATCCAGCCGATCGGCGAGGTCCGCACCCGCTACCACGTCAACGTCGACGTCCACGACCGCGCGGGCGTGCTCGCCGCGGTGGCCTCGGTGTTCGCCGAGCACGGGGTCTCGATCGCGACGGTGAAGCAGGAGGGCGGCCGGGAGGCCGACGACTCCGCGACCACCGGGGATGACGCGGATCATGGCGGCGGGCAGGGGACGGACGCCACACTGGTCGTCGTGACCCACGAGGCCCCCGACGCGGCCCTGCGGGCCACCGTGGACGCCCTGTCGGGGCTGGAGTCGGTCCGCGGGGTGGCCAGCGTCCTGCGCGTGGAGGGCCTCGGACGCCCCGTGCACGCCCTCGGAGGAGCCCAGTGAGCCGCCCCATCCTCGACCGGGCAGCCGCCCTCGCCCACCGCGTCGAGTGGCCGGGGGTCATCCGCGCCTACCGCGACCGCATGCCGCTGGTGAAGGACGGCTGGGACGTCGTCACCCTCCGCGAGGGCGGGACGCCGCTGCTCCCGGCGCCGCACCTGTCGTCGCTGACCGGCTGCGAGGTCCACCTCAAGATCGAGGGCGCGAACCCGACGGGGTCGTTCAAGGACCGCGGCATGACGGTCGCGATGACCGAGGCGGCCGCCGGCGGCGCGAAGGCCGTCATCTGCGCGTCCACCGGCAACACGTCGGCCTCGGCGGCCGCCTACGCCGCGCGCACCGACATGACCTGCGCGGTCCTCGTCCCGCAGGGCAAGATCGCGCTCGGCAAGCTCGCCCAGGCCACCGCCCACGGGGCGCGGATCCTGCAGCTCGAGGGCAACTTCGACGCCTGCCTCGAGCTCGCCCGCAAGGCGGCCGAGGAGCACCCGATCGCGCTGGTCAACTCGGTGAACCCGGCGCGCATCGAGGGCCAGAAGACGGCGTCGTTCGAGATCTGCGACCAGCTCGGCCGCGCGCCGGACCTGCACGTGCTGCCGGTCGGCAACGCCGGCAACATCACCGCCTACTGGCGCGGCTACGTCGAGTACCACCGTGACGGCGTCGTCGGGGCCACCCCCGAGATGCACGGGGTCCAGGCCGCCGGGGCCGCGCCGCTGGTCGACGGGGCGCCGGTCACGCAGCCGGAGACCCTCGCGACCGCGATCCGCATCGGGTCGCCCGCGTCCTGGGACGGCGCGATCGCGGCGCGGGACGAGTCCGGCGGCCGGATCACCAAGGTCGACGACGACGCGATCCTCGCCGCGTACCGGCTGCTCTCCTCCCGGGAGGGCGTGTTCGTCGAGCCGGCGTCGGCCGCGTCGGTCGCGGGCCTGCTCGCGCGCGCCGCGGCGGGGGAGCTGACGCCGGGCCGCCTCGTCGTCTGCACCGTCACGGGCCACGGCCTCAAGGACCCCGGCACCGCGCTCGCCGACGTGCCCGAGCCCGTCGTCGTCCCGGAGCGCGTGGACGCGGTCGCCGACGCGCTGGGCCTCGTCTGATGGGCCGGCGCTGATGGGTGGCCCCGGGGTGCGTGTCCGCGTCCCCGCCACCTCGGCCAACCTCGGTCCCGGCTTCGACACGCTCGGTCTCGCGCTGGCCCTGCACGACCACGTGGAGCTCACCGAGCTCGAGGACCTGGCGAGCGCAGCGACGGGGAAGGACCGTCGCCCGAGCGTCGTCGACGTCCACGGGGAAGGGGCCGGCCGCGTCCCGCGCGACGAGCGCCACCTCGTGCTCAAGGCCGCCTGCGCGACCTACGAGCTGGCCGGCGTCGCCCGCCCGCCGCTGCACCTGACCTGCCACAACGCCATCCCGCACAGCCGTGGGCTGGGGTCCTCGGCGTCGGCGGCGGTGGCGGGCATCGTCGCCGCCTGCACGCTGCTGGGGCCGGGGAAGGCGCCCGACGACGCGGCGGTGCTCGACCTGGCGGCCCGCTTCGACGGGCACGCCGACAACGTCGCGGCCTGCCTGTACGGCGGTCTCGTGGTCACCTGGTGCGAGGGCGGCTCGTTCCGGGGCACCCGGCTCACGACGCACCCGGAGGTGGCGCCGGTCGTGTTCGTCTCCGAGCACTCCAGCTCCACCGAGGCCACGCGCGGGCTGCTGCCCGACCGCGTCCCGCACGCCGACGCGGCCTTCACCGCGGCCCGCTCGGCGCTGCTGGTGCACGCGCTGACCGGCGCGCCGGAGCTGCTCCTCGCCGCCACCGAGGACCGGCTGCACCAGCCCTACCGCCGGCCCGCCTACCCGGCCACGGCCGAGCTGGTCGACGCGCTGCGCCGCGCGGGCGTGCCCGCGGTGGTGTCCGGCGCCGGCCCGACGGTGCTGGCGCTCACCACCGGCGACGCCCTCCCCGACGATCTCCCCACCAGCGGTTTCACGACGATGCCGCTGCCGATCGACGAGCAGGGCGCGGTCGCCGTCGGGTGATCGCGGACCGGGGCGCGCCGGGGAGCACCCGGTTGTTGCCGCCGGTCGTGGGGGGGTCTACCCTGGGCGGCGACAGCGACCAGCGTGATCCGCGCCGGTACCACGTCCCGGATTCTCCGGGATGGTCTTCCCCGCTCCGGTCCCGCATCCGCCCGGCGGTGCAGGCGGGTCGGCGTTCTCGGACGGCTCCACGCGTGGTCGTTGGCCCCGTATGTTCCGCAGCGCATCGAGTTCCCGGGCCACCGAACCTCCTTCCGTGAGCCCGCCGGCGCCCGTTCGTTGCGGCGGATCCGTACGCACCACGAGCCGTGCGGACACGTCCGCTGGCCCGGGTATCACGACCCGGACCGGTCAGGAAGGACCTGCGTGACCGAAACCGACGTCATCTCCACCGATGTCGCCTCCTCGTCGGAGGCCCGGGGTGAGGACGCCCCGTCCTCCGGCTCCGGCGGCACCGAACGGCGCCGCCGCGGGGGTGTGTCCGGCATGGTGCTCGCCGAGCTGCGCGAGCTGGCCGGGACGCTCGGCGTCACCGACACCACCGGCATGCGCCGGGGGGACCTGATCGCCGAGATCAAGAAGCGGCAGTCCGGCGACCTGGGCAGCGGCGCGGCCCAGCTCCCGCTCGGCGACGACGCCGCGGCCCCGTCCGGCGGGCAGCCGGCGGCCGCCGCGGGCGACGACGAGGCCGCGGCCAAGCCGGCCCGCCGTCGCGCGAGCCGCCGCAAGGCGGTGACCCCGGAGGAGACGGCGGCCGACCCGGCGGCGCGCACCGCGACCCCGGAGGCCGCCTCGTCGGTCGCCCAGGAGGTCACGGCCACCACCGACGCGCCCGCCGCCGACGCCGACACGGCCGCCGCCGCGGACACGACCACCGGGACGGCCGCCACCGACGCGCCCGCCGCGCCGCGCCGCCAGCGCCGCAGCGCCCGCCGCGACGCCGGTCCCGGCGCGGACTCCGCCCCGGAGTCCACCCCCGACGAGCCGACCGGCTCGGTCGAGGCCCCCGCCGCCGCGCCGGCCGAGGCGCCCGAGCGCGGGCCCCGCGAGGACGGCGGCCGCAGCAACGGCCGGGGCCGGGGCAACCAGGACCAGGGCGGCTCCGGCCCGGACACCGCCGACGGCGACCAGGACCGCGACGGCGACGGCGACCGCGGTGGCCGCCGCAACCGCAACGGCCAGGGCGGCCAGAACCAGGGCGGCCGGGGTCAGGACCAGGGCGGCGGCAGCCAGCGCGACCGCAACCAGGACGGGCGCGACCGCAACTCCGACCAGGGCGGCCAGCAGCGCGGCCAGCAGAACCGCGACAACGGCCCCGACGACGAGGACGACGACGAGGCCGGCGGCGGCCGGCGTCGCGGGCGCCGGTTCCGCGACCGCCGCCGCAACCGCGGCGAGCGCGGCCAGGGCGGCGGCCAGGGCGGCGGCGAGCCGGAGGTGCGCGAGGACGACGTCCTCATCCCGGTCGCCGGCATCCTCGACGTGCTGGACAACTACGCGTTCGTCCGCACCTCGGGCTACATGGCCGGCCCGAACGACGTCTACGTCTCGCTCTCGCTGGTGCGCAAGCACGGCCTGCGCCGCGGCGACGCCGTCACCGGCCAGGTGCGCCAGCAGCGCGAGAACGAGCAGAACCGGCAGAAGTTCAACCCGCTGGTGCGGGTCGACACCGTCAACGGCCTCGACCCGGAGGCGGCGAAGCGCCGGCCCGAGTTCACCAAGCTCACCCCGCTCTACCCCAACGAGCGGCTGCGCCTCGAGACCGAGCCGCACCTGCTGTCCACCCGCGTGATCGACCTGGTCATGCCGGTCGGCAAGGGGCAGCGCGCGCTGATCGTCTCGCCGCCCAAGGCCGGCAAGACGATGGTGCTGCAGTCGATCGCCAACGCGATCACCACGAACAACCCCGAGGTCCACCTCATGGTCGTGCTCGTCGACGAGCGGCCGGAGGAGGTCACCGACATGCAGCGCACGGTGAAGGGCGAGGTCATCGCCTCGACCTTCGACCGGCCGCCGTCGGACCACACCTCGGTGGCGGAGCTGTCGATCGAGCGGGCCAAGCGGCTCGTCGAGCAGGGCCACGACGTCGTCGTGCTCCTCGACTCGATCACCCGCCTCGGCCGGGCCTACAACCTGGCCGCGCCGGCGTCGGGCCGCATCCTGTCCGGCGGTGTCGACTCGACGGCGCTCTACCCGCCCAAGCGCTTCCTCGGCGCCGCGCGCAACATCGAGGACGGCGGGTCGCTGACGATCTTCGCGACGGCGCTGGTCGAGACCGGGTCGACGATGGACACGGTGATCTTCGAGGAGTTCAAGGGCACCGGCAACGCCGAGCTCAAGCTCGACCGCAAGCTCGCCGACAAGCGCATCTTCCCGGCGATCGACCCGGACTCGTCGTCCACGCGCAAGGAGGAGCTCCTCCTCTCGCCCGACGAGATGGCCGTGATGCACCGGCTGCGCCGCGTGCTGGCCGCGCTCGACCCGCAGCAGGCGATCGAGCTGGTGCTCGACCGGCTGCGCAAGACGCGCACCAACATCGAGTTCCTCATGCAGGTGGCCAAGACGACCCCCGGCAAAGAGGAAGACTAGGCCTTCCGTCGCCCTCGGCGGCCGGGAACATCCCGGTCGCCGGGGCTGTTGACGGGGTCAGTGGACGTTCCTGAGAGAATGTCCCGTGGCACAGCTGCCTCCGGTTCACCCCGACGGACGACACGGGGACCCGGCGGCCGAGAACGAGAGGAACCAGCCACATGAAGCAGGGCATCCACCCCGAGTACGTCGAGACGCAGGTCAACTGCGGCTGCGGCAGCTCCTTCACCACGCGCAGCACCAAGACGAACGGCGTGATCAACGTCGAGGTGTGCTCGGCCTGCCACCCGTTCTACACGGGCAAGCAGCGCATCATGGACACCGGCGGTCGGGTCGCCCGCTTCGAGGCCCGGTACGGCAAGCGCGCCGGCCGCAAGTAGCTCCCACGACGCCCGCCGTCGCCGCCCCCGGGTGGCGACGGCGGGCGTTCGTGCGTTCGGAGTGTCAGGCGGGCCGGTGGACGCTGGTGCGGCGCGAGGGACGAGCGGCGACCCAGCGCCACCGTGGCGCGAGGAGGAAGCATGACCCAGGTGGCAGGCGGATCGGCGCACTCGGTGCGCGCCCTCGTGGAGGAGCACGCCGGCCTGGAGGCGCGGCTCGCCGAGCCGGAGGTGCACGCCGACCAGGCGCTGGCCCGCCGGCTGGGACGCCGGTACGCCGAGCTGGCCCCCATCGTCGCGACCGCCGGCGAGCTCGAGCGCGCCGAGGCCGACCTCGCCGACGCCCGCGAGCTCGCCGACGAGGATCCCGCGTTCGCCGCGGAGGCCCGGACCCTCGAGGGCACCGTCGCCACCCTGTCGGAGCGCCTGCGCGAGCTGCTGATCCCGCGCGACCCGGCCGACGCGAACGACGTCGTCGTGGAGGTGAAGTCGGGGGAGGGCGGCGAGGAGTCGGCGCTGTTCGCCGGCGACCTGCTGCGGATGTACTCCCGCTACGCCGAGCGGCGCGGCTGGAAGGTCGAGGTGCTCTCGGGCACCGAGTCCGACCTCGGCGGGTTCAAGGACGTCACCGTCACCGTCACCGCGCCCGGCAGCGAGCCCGACGGTGTGTGGGCCTGGCTGAAGTACGAGGGCGGCGTGCACCGCGTGCAGCGCGTGCCCGTCACCGAGTCCCAGGGCCGCATCCACACCTCGGCCGCCGGCGTCCTCGTGTACCCCGAGAAGGACGTCGCCGAGACCGTGGACGTCGACGAGAAGGACCTGCGCATCGACGTCTTCCGCTCCTCGGGCAAGGGCGGGCAGGGCGTCAACACCACCGACTCCGCGGTGCGCATCACCCACCTGCCCACCGGCATCGTCGTGTCCTGCCAGAACGAGCGATCGCAGCTGCAGAACAAGGCCCGCGCCATGGAGGTGCTCCGGTCGCGCCTCCAGGCACTGGCCGACGAGAAGCAGGCGGCGGAGGCGTCCGCCGACCGCCGCAGCCAGGTCCGCACCGTCGACCGCTCCGAGCGTGTGCGCACCTACAACTTCCCCGAGAACCGGATCTCCGATCACCGCATCGGCTACAAGTCGTACGACCTCGACCGGGTACTCGACGGTGAGCTCGACGGCGTGCTGAACGCCCTCCGGGCGGCGGATCGCGAGGAACGGCTCGCCGAGGCCGCGCAGGACGCCGGCCAGGAGGGAGGTGTGCGATGACCGCACCGACCCGCACCCGCGTGGCCGACGCCGCCGCCCGGCTCGCCGAGGCCGGCGTCGAGAGCCCCCGCGTCGACGCCGAACTGCTCGCCGCTCACGTGCTGGGCGTCCCGCGCACCCGCCTGGTGCTCGCCCCCGACCTCGACGACGACGCCGAGGCCCGGCTGGACGCCCTCGTCGCGCGCCGCGCGGCCCGCGAACCGCTGCAGCACCTGGTCTCCAGCGCGGTGCTCGGGCCGGTGTCGGTCGCCGTGGGCCCGGGGGTGTTCGTGCCCCGGCCGGAGACCGAGCTGCTGCTCGCCGAGGCGGTCGCGGCCGTCCGCGGCATCGGTGAGCCACGGATCGTCGACCTGTGCACCGGGTCCGGCGCCCTCGCGCTCGCGATCGCCACGACGCGCCCGGACGCCGAGGTCCACGCCGTGGAGCTCGACCCGGGCGCGCTCGCGTGGGCCCGCCGCAACCTCGACGGCTCCGGGGTGCGGCTCACCGCGGCCGACGTCACCGACCCGGCCACCCTCGCGACGCTCGAGGGCCGCGTCGACGTCGTCGTCGCCAACCCGCCGTACGTGCCGGAGGGGACGCCGGTCGCCCCCGAGGTGGACCACGACCCGCACGAGGCCGTCTTCGCCGGGCCCGACGGCCTCGCCGTCGTCCGCCCGCTCGCGACGACCGCCGCGCGGCTGCTGCGCGACGGCGGGCGGGTCGCGGTCGAGCACGACGAGTCGCACGCCGAACAGGTCCGCGAGGTCCTCGAGGGCGCGGGCTTCGCCGACGTCGGGACCCGCGCCGACCTCGCGGGGCGCCCGCGCATGTCCGTCGGGACCCGCCGTCGGGCCTGAGCTCTTCCTCCGCCTCGGTGCCTCCGCCTCCGTGCGAGCAATGGCACATTCCTGGCGTACAGCGGGAGAACGGCGCCGTTCGCGCATCGCGCCGGGCCGGCCGCCCATGATCACGAGCACGTGGGGCAGGCCCAAGAGCCAGCGGGCCTGGGTGGTGTGCCCCTCGTCGGGCGGGCCACTGCCGCTCGCGTGCGCGGCCATGATCACGGGCACATGGGGTAGGTCCGGACGCCCGCAAGGCTGCACTGTGTGCCCCTCGTCGGGCCGGCCAGCGCCGCCGCCCGCGCCCCTCGCCCGCCCGGCCGCGGCGCACGGACCGCGCGGCCTACCCTCGCCCGCGTGACGACCTTCGACTGCCGCGTCCCCGACACCCGGGCCGCGGGGCTCGCCGCCGCGGCGGCCGCCGTCCGGGCGGGCCGGCTCGTCGTGGTGCCGACGGACACCTCCTACGGCGTCGGCGCCGACGCGTTCGACCAGGCCGCGGTCCGCGCGCTGCTCGCCGCCAAGGGCCGGGGCCCGGAGACGCCCGTCCCGGTGCTGGTCGGGAGCTGGTCGACGATCGACGGCCTGGTCGCGGTCGTGCCGAGCACCGCGCGGGAGCTCGTCGAGGCGTTCTGGCCCGGCGGCCTCTCGCTCGTCCTGCCGCACGCGCCCTCGCTGGCGTGGGACCTCGGGCGCACCCGGGGCACCGTCGTGCTCCGGATGCCGCTGCACCCCGTCGCGCTGGAGCTGCTGCGGGAGTGCGGCCCGATGGCCATCACCGGCGCGAACGCGGACAGCGGCGCGGTCCCGCACGACTGCGGCGACGCGTACGCCCAGCTCGGCGAGGCCGTGGACGTCTACCTCGACGGCGGGCCGCTCGCGGCCGACGCCGGGTCCACCATCGTCGACCTCACCGGCCCCGAGCCCGTCATCCGGCGCGAGGGCGCGGTGAGCGCCGCGGCGATCGCCGAGGTGCTGGGCCGCACCCCGGCGACCGCGTGACCGGGCGGCCGCGGCGGGCCTCCTATCATGGGGAGGCGATGGACGAGCAGGTGGAGACGGTGCTGCACGCGGACGGACCCGAGGGCACCGCGCGGGTCGCGGCGGCGCTGGCGCCCCACCTCCGGGCGGGCGACGCGGTGCTGCTGACCGGCGAGCTCGCCGCGGGCAAGACGACGTTCGTGTCGGCGCTCGTCGCGGCGCTCGGCTCGCAGGCGGCCGTGTCCAGCCCGACGTTCTCGCTCGCGCAGTTCTACGCGACCCCGGGGCCGCGGGTCCTGCACGTCGACACCTACCGCCTCGACGACCTCACCGAGTTCCGCGACCTCGGCCTCGACGAGTACCTCGACGAGGTCATCGCGCTCGTCGAGTGGGGCGACCTGGTGGCCGGCGAGTTCGTCGACCCGCTGCGGATGCACCTGGCCGCCGACCCGGACGACGCCGCGGCCCGGCGCATCACGGTGCGCGGCAGCGCCCGGTGGGCGCCGGCGCTCGACGCGCTGGCCGCGCCCGCGCCCAGCAGCACCACCCCCTGAGCACACCCAGCACAGCCCGGCACGAGCACGCACGGAGCAGGCATGACCCTCACGCTCGCCGTCGAGACCTCCTCGCGGGTCTACGGCGCCGCGCTGCTCGACGACGACCGCGTCGTCGCCCGGGCGAGCGCGGACCGCGGCGACCCCGGCTTCGTCGACGTCGGGGTGCTGGCCGGCGGGGTCATCCGCGACGCCGGGCGGTCGGTCACCGACCTGGACCGGCTCGCCGTCGACGTCGGGCCCGGCAACCTCGCCTCGGTGCGGGCCGGCATCGCCTACGTCAACGCCGTGGCGTTCGCCCGGGGCGTCCCGGTCGTCGCGATCGACTCGCTCTCGCTGCTGACCACGCAGACCGGCCACCTCCCGGCCCTGGTTCTGCGCCCCGCGGGCGGCGCCGCGGTCTACGCGTCGCTGACCGGCGCGGACGGCCACGTGGTGCTGCGCCACGGCGAGCTCGACGTGGTGGTCAAGGAGCTCGCCGAGCGGATCGGCGAGGGGTCCGGGGTGACGGTGGCGCTGGCGGGCGCGCGGCGCGGGCCGGCGGCGGCCCTGCTCGCCGAGCACGGGCTCGCCGCGCGGGACACCGGGCTCGACGCCCCCGACGTCGACGCCCTCACCGTCCGCCTGCGCGCCGGCGACCACGAGCCGGCGGTGGTCAGCGCGGCCCCGCTGACCGAGTCGTCGGTCCGGTTCCGCGGCGACGCCTTCACCGCGGCGCGGGAGGCGCTGCTCGACGGCGGGGTGGCGCTGGTGCCGACCGACACCGTCTACGGGCTCGCCGTGCACCCGCGGCGTCCCGACGCGATCGACGCGCTGTTCGCCCTCAAGGACCGGCCGCGCACCCGCGAGCTGCCGATCATGGTCGCCACCCCCGACGAGCTCCCCGCCCTCGGCGTGCAGGTCACCGAGCAGGCCCGCCGGCTGCTCGCCGCGTTCTCCCCGGGGCCGATCACCGTCGCGATGGGCGTCGACCCCGCCGTGGCGCCGGCGTGGCTCGCGGGCCGCGAGGAGATCGGGGTGCGCGTGCCCTCCGACCCTGACCTGCGCGCGCTGCTCTCCGACGTGGGTGCCCTGCTCGTGACCAGCGCGAACGCCCACGGCGAGCCGACGGCCCAGGCGCCCGGGCCGATCCTGGACCAGCTCGCGGGACGCCCGGACGCCGTCGTCGACGGGGGCGTGCGCTCCGGGGTGCCGTCGACGGTCGTGAACTGCCACCTGGACACGCCTCGGATCGAGCGCGAGGGCGCGGTCCCGGCGGAGGAGATCGAGAGGGTGCTCCACCAATGACCGCGGTGCTTCCCGACGACGGGATCATGCTCGGCATCGAGACCTCGTGCGACGACACCGGCGTCGCGGTGGTGCGTCCCGGCGGCGAGGTGGTGGCGGCCGCCGTCGCCTCCCAGGTCGAGCTGCACGACCGCTACGGCGGCGTCTACCCCGAGATGGCGAGCCGGGCGCACGTCGACGCGATCCTCCCGACGGTCCGGAAGGTCCTCACCGACGCCGACCTGCGCCCCGCCGACCTCACCGCCATCGGCGTCACCCGCGGGCCGGGCCTCATCGGGTCGCTCGTGGTGGGGACCAACAGCGCCGTCGGGCTCGGCGACGGGTGGGGCCTGCCGGTGTACGGGGTCAACCACCTGCGCGGGCACCTGCGCAGCGCCGACCTCGACGAGCGCCGCGTGGAGTACCCGGCGATGGTGCTGCTGGTCTCCGGTGGGCACACGCTGCTCGCGCACCTCGCCGGGCCGGGCGAGGTCGAGCTGGTCGGCTCGACCCGTGACGACTCGGTGGGGGAGGCCTACGACAAGGTCGCCCGCATGCTCGGGCTGCCCTACCCCGGCGGGCCGGCCATCGACCGGCTGGCGAAGGAGGGCACGGCCGACGTCGCGTTCCCGCGGCCGGCCCGGGACCTGGAGCTCGACTTCTCCTTCTCCGGGCTGAAGTCGTCGGTGTCGCGCTTCCTCGCGGCGAACCCCGACCACCCGCACGCCGACGTCGCCGCCTCGTTCGTGGACGCCTGCCTCGACGTGCTCGTCGCCAAGTGCCGCAAGGCGCTCGAGCGCTACCCGAGCCGCTGCCTCGTCGTCGTCGGCGGGGTCGCGGCCAGCCCCCAGCTGCGGGCGGCGGCCGGGCGGCTGTGCGACGAGGCCGGGGTGTCGCTGTGCCTGCCGCCGCTGCGCTGGTCCACCGACAACGGCGCGATGATCGGGCTCGCGGCCTGGGACTACCTGGCCCGTGGCCTCGACGACCGCCCGCGCCCGGACACCTCGCTGACCATCGCGGACTGGTGACGCGGGAGGTGTGACGGGTCACCATCGACCCTCGGCCCGACCCGGGGGACCGGTAACCTCGAACCCCGGTTCCGGATCGACGGTGTCGTCCCACTCCGGGGGCGCCGATCCGTCGGTCCATCCCGATCGGAGTGAGGTCAACCACCGTGGCAGCCACGAACGAGCACTTCTGGGGGCCCGACTACCAGGCCCTCGCCGCCGTCGACCCCGAGATCGCCCAGGTCGTCGACGACGAGCTCGCCCGGCTGCGCGGCGGCCTCCAGCTCATCGCGAGCGAGAACCTGACCAGCCCCGCCGTGCTCGCCGCGCTGGGCTCGACGCTCTCCAACAAGTACGCCGAGGGCTACCCCGGCCGCCGCTACTACGGCGGCTGCGAGGTCGTCGACCGCGCCGAGGAGATCGGCATCGAGCGCGCGAAGACGCTGTTCGGCGCCGAGCACGCCAACCTGCAGCCGCACTCGGGCGCGAACGCCAACCTCGCGGTGTACGCGGCGTTCTGCCAGCCCGGCGACAAGGTGCTGGCGATGAGCCTGCCGCACGGCGGGCACCTCACCCACGGCGCGAAGGTCAGCTTCTCGGGCAAGTGGTTCGAGCCGGTGCCCTACACCGTCCGCGAGGACGACCACCTCATCGACTACGACCAGGTCCGTGACCTGGCCCTGCAGCACCGGCCGAAGATGATCGTCGCGGGGGCCACCGCCTACCCGCGCCTCATCGACTTCGCGCGGTTCCGCGAGATCGCCGACGAGGCGGGCGCGATCCTCTGGGTCGACGCCGCGCACTTCATCGGCCTCGTGGCCGGCCAGGCGATCCCGAGCCCGGTGCCCTACGCCGACGTCGTCACCTTCACCACGCACAAGGTCCTGCGCGGCCCCCGCGGCGGGATGCTCGTGTCGCGGGCCGAGCACGCGAAGGCGCTGGACAAGGCGGTGTTCCCGTTCCTGCAGGGCGGCCCGCTCATGCACGCCGTCGCCGGCAAGGCGGTGGCGCTCGCCGAGGCGGCCACCCCGGCCTACCAGCAGTACGCCCGCACGGTCATCGAGAACGCGCAGGCCCTCACGTCCGGGCTGGTCGACCAGGGGATGCGCGCCATCTCCGGCGGCACGGACACCCACCTCGCGCTGCTCGACCTGCAGCCGCTGGGCGTCACCGGCAAGGAGGCCGAGGCCCGCAGCGGGCTGGCCGGGATCACGCTGAACAAGAACGCGATCCCGTACGACCCGCAGCCCCCCATGACGGCGTCGGGCATCCGCGTCGGCTCGCCGTCGATCACCACCCAGGGGATGACGCCGGCCGAGATGGGAGAGGTGGCCCGCCTCATCGCCGCCGCGATCACGGCCGACGAGACCACCGAGGACGGCAAGCGGACGCTCGCCGACGTGCGCGACGAGGTCGGGACACTCGTCGCACGCTTCCCCGCCTACCCGAGGGGCTGACGCCACCACGTCTGCGGAGGTCGCACGACGGCGCGAGGGAGGAGCGCTGGCGTGCGAGGTTCCTGAGAACGACCGTCTAACCTGACCGTCGTGGGCCCGCTGCCACCGTTCGCCCCGCAGGGGCTGCCGATCCGGGAGTACCTCCTGGTCGGCCTCTGCGCGGCGGTGGTGACGTTCCTGGTCACCGGGATCGTGCGGCGGCTCGCGATCCGCGCCGGCGCCATCGCGGTCCCGCGCGGGCGCGACGTCCACACCGTGCCCATCCCGCGCCTCGGCGGGGTCGCCATGTACATCGGCGTCCTCGCCGGGGTGTTCGTGGCCTCGCAGCTGCCGGTGCTGCGCCGCGCGTTCGACTACTCCTCGGAGACCCGCGCGGTCATGGTCGCGGGCGGCCTCATCGTGCTGGTCGGCGCGCTCGACGACCGCTTCGGCATCGACGCGCTCACCAAGCTCGCCGGGCAGGCCACCTCGGCGGGCGTGCTGGTGCTGCTCGGCGTGCAGTGGTTCGTGCTGCCCATCCCCGACGGCTCCGGGGGCTCGGGCTGGACGCTGCTGATCCTGGACCCCAACCAGGGCGTCGTGCTCACCGTGTTCCTCTGCGTGGTGCTGGTCAACGCGGTGAACTTCGTCGACGGGCTCGACGGGCTCGCCGCCGGGATCGGGCTGATCGCGTCGGCCGCGGTGCTGGCGTTCTCGCTCGGCCTGCTCGAGCAGCGCGGCGGGGACGTCACCGCCTACCCGCCGGCGCTCATCGCCGCGGTGCTCGCCGGGGCCTGCGCGGGCTTCCTGCCGCACAACTTCCAGCCCGCCCGCATCTTCATGGGCGACTCGGGCTCGATGCTCATCGGGCTGATGCTCGCCGCGGCCACCACGAGCGCGTCCGGCCGGATCACCTACGCCGACTCCGCGCCGCGCAACGCCCTGGCTCTGCTCGCCCCGATCGTCGTCGTCGCCGCCGTCGTGCTGGTCCCGCTGCTGGACCTCGCCCTCGCCGTCGTGCGCCGCACCCGCGCCGGGCGCAGCCCGTTCGCGCCGGACAAGATGCACCTGCACCACCGGCTGCTCGAGATCGGGCACTCGCAGCGCCGGGCCGTCCTGCTCATCTACCTCTGGGCCGGGGTGTTCGCGTTCGGGGCGGTGGCCCTCGCGCTGATCACCGACGTCTTCCTCGTGGTGGGGGTCGTGGCGGTCGGCCTGCTCGTCGCCGTCCTGGCCTCCGCCATCCCCCGATTGCGCGCGCGATGATCGGCGATCACGGCCCGCGGACGATCACGACACGGCCCCTGAAGTGCGGTTCACCGACGACGACAGGTCGTCGTAGGGCCTGTGATAGGTTTCTCGCGTCCCGCCGAAACGGGGCAAATCGAGTGGTCCAGATGAGTGAACCGGGCCGCCCGAGGACGGCACGGGAACGTGGCGCCGGGCTGCTCCGCGTGTTCGCCGGTCGTCGTCGAGGAGGACTGACCATGATCGTGTCAGCCCTGCGTCCCGTATGAGAGGGTCGGCGACCTGGCATGGCGGACCAACGCGCGGATGGGTGGGCGCTCCTCGGATTGGGCACCACGCTGGCGGGCTGCCTGATCGGACCGACGCTGCTCGGGTGGCTGGTGGACCACTTTGCCGGTACCTTCCCGATCTTCCTCCTGATCGGGCTGGTGCTCGGGATCGTGGCGGCCGCGAGGCTGGCCTACACGGAGATGCGGAAGTTCCTCGGGAGCTGATGTGAACGAACCCCTCGGACACGCGCCGATGCTGACTGTTCCCGGGGCCACGCGTGAGGCGTTCCGGCTCTCCCTGATCGTCGCGCTGGTGGTGGGGGTCCTCGGGCTCGTGCTCGGCGCGCTGTTCGGCGTGGCGGCCATGGCCGCGTTCGGCTGCCTGGGCCTGGTGCTCGGTGCGTCGAACGCGCTGATGGTCCAGCGCTCGGTCCTGCGCGCCTCGGCGGCGGACCTGCCCAGCAAGGCCGCGCTCGTGCGCGGCGTCGGAGCGCGCCTCGCCGTCGTGACGGTGGTGGCGGTCGCGCTCGCGTACTTCTTCTTCCCGGTGGGCCTGGGCACGTTCCTCGGGCTCGCCCTGTTCCAAGTCATCAACACGATCGTCGGATCCGTGCCTGCGCTCAAGGAGCTCCGCAAGTGACGACCGGATTCCTCGCCGCCGAGGGTGGCAGCTCGATCTCGCCGAGCGAGCACGTCGGCCAGTTCGAGTTCCTCGGCATGACCTTCAACGGCGACACCATGTGGGCCTCCACCATCGCGGCGGTCATCGTCGTGGGTGCGGGCTTCTACGTCCGGTCCCGGGTGACGTCGGAAGTCCCGAACAAGGTGCAGATGGCCTACGAGGCACTCACCGGCTACATGATCGAGCAGGTGCAGGGCCGGATGGGACGACGTCCCGCCGAGTACCTCGCCCCACTGACCATCGCGCTGTTCGCGTTCATCCTCTTCTGCAACTGGCTCGGCGTGATCCCCAGCGGCCACCCCGAGTACCTCCGCCCGCCGACGGCGGACGTCAACACCGCCTACGCCCTCGCGGTGTTCGTGTTCATCTCGGCCTGGGTGTGGGGCTTCCGCGAGCAGGGTGTCGGGACGCTGCGGCGTTTCGTGCAGCCCTACGCCGCTCTCGCGCCGCTGAACATCATCGAGGAGATCGCCAAGCCGATCTCGCTCTCGCTGCGACTGTTCGGCAACATCCTCTCCGGCACGATCATGATCGGCGTGATCGCGCTGATCCCGTGGTGGGGTCTGTGGATCCCGAACGCGGCGTGGAAGCTGTTCGACCTGTTCATCGGTGCCATCCAGGCCCTGATCTTCGCGCTGCTGACCATCATGCAGTTCTTCGGCCCGGCCGTGAGCGAGGAAGGCCACTAGGTCGCCCTCGCCGCCGACCGCACCCGGCGGTCGGCCGGCCTCTCGTTCCCCAACCCAACGAGCTCAGAAGGAGCGTCATGTCGCTTGTGCAGTCCGTCCTGGCCCAGGGCGGAGACCCCACAACCGGGCTGAAGTCCGGTGGGGCCTTCATCGGCGGTGGCATCGCCCTCGCCGGCGGCGCGATCGGCGCGGCCATCGGTGACGGTCTCGTCGGTGCGCAGACCATCGCCGGCGTCGCCCGCCAGCCGGAGGCGCAGAGCCGCCTGTTCAACATCTTCTTCCTGACCGTCGGTCTGGTCGAGGCCATGTACTTCATCAACCTGGCGTTCATGGCGCTGTTCGTCTTCGTCCTCGGCAGCGGGTGATCGACGTGGCCGGACTGCCGAGCACGGAAGCCGTGCTGGCGCAGGGGGGCAGTTCCCAGAACTTCCTGCTCCCCAACGGCACGTTCTTCTTCGAACTCATCCTGTTCGTCGTCGTCTTCGTCCTGCTCGCGAAGTTCGTCGTGCCGCCGATCCGGCGGGCGATGGAGGAGCGCGCGGAGCGGGTCCGCCAGTTGCAGCGGGACCGCGAGGAGGCCGACGAGAAGTACCAGGAGGCGGAGCGCCGTCACGCGGAGGTGCTCTCGGAGGCCCGCAACGAGGCCTCGTCCATCCGCGACGAGGCCCGCGCGACCGCCCGGGAGCAGGCCGCCGAGCAGCGCGCGCAGGCGGAGCGGGAGATCTCGGACGTCCGGCAGCGGGGCGAGCGCGAGCTCGAGGACCAGCGGTCCCGGGCACGGGGCGACCTGCAGCAGCGGCTGCCCGACTTCGCGCGCACCCTCGCGGAGCGCATCCTCGGCCGGTCGATCTCGGACGAGACGTCCGCCCGCTCGACCATCGACTCCTACGTCGGTTCGATCGGCTCGTCGGAGCCGGCCGGGACGACGTCGGGGTCGTCCGCTGACGGGGCCGGCACGAGCACGGTCGCGGCGGGCTCGTCGGGGTCCGGGACGGGGGAGGGCTGATGCACAGCGCGAGCCAGGCCGCCCTCGACAACGCCGTCGAGCAGCTCGAGCAGGTGGTCTCCGACCAGCAGTCGGGCACCGCCGACCACCTCGCGCGGGTGTCGGACGAGCTCTACTCCGTCGCGGCCGTCCTGGGCGAGCACATCGAGCTGCGCCGTCACCTCGTCGACCCCACCGGGTCGGCGTCGCTGCGCCGCAACCTCGTCGAGAACCTCTTCTCGGACAAGGTCGACCGGACGACGGTCCAGCTGCTCACCACCCTGGTGGAGACGCGGCTGACCTCGCCGACCGACCTGGTCGAGGCCGTCGAGATCCTGGGGCGCACCGCCGCCCTGGCGTCGGCGGAGAAGGACGGCACGCTCTCGGACACCGAGGACGAGCTGTTCCGCTTCGGCCGGATCCTCCAGCGCGAGCCGCGCCTGCGGACGCTGCTGGCGGACTCCACCGCACCGGTCGACAAGCGGGAGGAACTGCTCTCGCAGGTGCTCGGCGACAAGGTCACCCCGACCACCCACCGCCTGCTCGCGCAGGCGGTGCGCCACCCGTACTCCAAGGCGCTCGACCACGCGGCCGAGCGCCTGGCGGATGCGGCGGCGGCGCGGCGGGACCGGTCGATCGCCCGGGTCGTCGCCCCGATCGCGCTGACCGACGAGCAGGAGGAGAAGCTCGGCGACGTGCTCTCCCGCCTGTACGGCCGCTCGATCTCGGTGCAGTCCGACGTCGACCCGGACATCCTGGGTGGCCTGGTCGTGCAGGTCGGGGGGGAGCTGCTCGACGGCAGCGTCGCCCGTCACCTGCGCGGTGCCGCCGACGCCTTCCCGACGTGAGCGCGCGGCCCGCCCCGGCCCGGGTGACTCCCCGGGCCGGCGCGGGCCGCCCCATCCCCCAGACCACGCAGTCGTGAGAACAGATAGCAGGGAACCATGGCGGAGCTGACGATCTCCTCGGACGAGATCCAGAGCGCGATCGAGAACTATGTGTCGTCCTTCTCGGCGGAGTCGTCCCGCGAGGAGGTCGGCACCGTCGTCGACACGGGTGACGGCATCGCCCACGTCGAGGGTCTCCCGTCGACGATGACCAACGAGCTGTTGAAGTTCGAGAGCGGGTCGCTCGGTCTCGCCCTGAACCTCGACGAGCGCGAGATCGGTGTCGTCGTCCTGGGCGACTACTCGCAGATCGAGGAGGGCCAGCAGGTCAGCCGCACCGAGGAGGTCCTCTCGGTGCCGGTGGGCGACGGCTTCCTCGGGCGCGTCGTCAACCCCCTCGGGGAGCCGATCGACGGCCTCGGCGAGATCGAGAGCGAGGAGCGGCGCGTCCTCGAGCTGCAGGCGCCCACGGTCGTCCAGCGCCAGTCGGTCAGCGAGCCGCTGCAGACCGGGATCAAGGCGATCGACTCCCAGACGCCGATCGGTCGCGGCCAGCGCCAGCTGATCATCGGCGACCGCAAGACCGGGAAGACAGCGGTCTGCACCGACACGATCATCAACCAGCGTGAGAACTGGGAGACCGGCGACCCGGAGAAGCAGGTCCGCTGCATCTACGTCGCGGTCGGCCAGAAGGGCTCGACGATCGCCGGCGTGAAGGCGGCGCTCGAGGACGCGGGCGCGATGGAGTACACGACCATCGTCGCCGCCCCGGCCTCCGACCCCGCGGGCTACAAGTACATCGCGCCCTACGCCGGCTCGGCCATCGGCCAGCACTGGATGTACCAGGGCAAGCACGTCCTGATCATCTTCGACGACCTGTCCAAGCAGGCCGAGGCCTACCGCGCGATCTCGCTGCTGCTGCGCCGCCCGCCGGGCCGTGAGGCGTACCCGGGCGACGTCTTCTACCTGCACTCGCGGCTGCTCGAGCGTTGCGCCAAGCTCTCCGACGAGCTCGGCGCGGGGTCGATGACGGGTCTGCCCATCATCGAGACCAAGGGCAACGACATCTCGGCGTACATCCCGACGAACGTCATCTCGATCACCGACGGGCAGTGCTTCCTCGAGTCGGACCTGTTCAACCAGGGCCAGCGCCCCGCCATCAACGTCGGTGTCTCGGTCTCGCGCGTCGGTGGTGACGCGCAGATCAAGGCGATGAAGTCCGTCGCCGGGTCGCTGCGCGTGAACCTCGCGCAGTACCGCGAGCTGGAGTCGTTCGCGGCCTTCGCCTCGGACCTCGACTCCGCCTCGCGGGCGCAGCTGGACCGTGGCCAGCGCCTCATGGAGCTGCTCAAGCAGGGCCAGGGCGAGCCGTACCCGGTGGAGCAGGAGGTCGCCGCGATCTTCCTCGGCACCTTCGGTCACCTGGACTCGGTGCCGGTCGAGGACGTCCGCCGCTTCGAGAGCGAGTTCCTGGAGCACCTGCAGCGCAACGGCTCGGAGATCCTCTCGGAGATCCGGGACACCGGGAAGCTCGAGGAGGACAACCAGAAGCGGCTGGCCGACGCGGTCGCCGAGTTCAAGAAGTCCTTCGAGACGACCGACGGGTCCTCGGTGGAGGAGTCCGGGGACGACGCGGAGCAGTCGCGGTCCGGGTCCGACTCGTCCGGGTCCGACTCGTCCGGGTCCGACTCGTCCGGGTCCGACTCGTCCGGGTCCGACGACGGCTCCGGCGAGAGCTGAGGTAGCGCATGCCGGCCCAACTGCGCGTACTGCGGCGACGCATCCGGTCGTCCCGCAACATCGCCCAGATCACCAAGGCGCAGGAGACCGTGGCGATGTCGCGGATCTCCAAGGCCCAGGCGCGGGTGGAGAACTCCCGACCCTACGTGCGGGAGTTCACCAACGTCCTGGCCCAGGCCGCGAAGGCCGCGGCCACGGACCACCCGCTCCTGGTCGCGCGCGAGAACGTGTCGCGGGTGGGGGTCCTGGTCATCACCAGCGACCGCGGCCTCGCCGGCGGCTACAACGCCAACACGCTGCGGCTGGCCAACCATCGGCTGACCGAGCTCGCCGACGCCGGGCACGAGCCGGTGCTGTTCGTCGTGGGCCGCAAGGGCCGGGACTTCTTCCGGTTCCGCGGCCGGGAGGTCGTGCAGAGCTGGACGGGCTTCTCCGAGCAGCCCGCCTACGAGAACGCGGTCGAGGTCGCGGACTCGCTCGCCTCGGCGTTCCTCGTCGGCGGCGAGGGGACCATCGAGGGCCCCGAGGAGGACGAGGACCCGCCGGTCATCGCCCCCGAGGAGATGCGGGGCCTGAACGGGGTGGACGAGATCCACATCGTGTTCACCGCGTTCGAGACGATGCTGTCCCAGACGCCGGAGGCCCGCCAGATCGCGCCGCTGTCGCTGGAGGAGCTCGACTCCGGGGACTCGGACGACTCGTCGGACGAGGGCGGCGACAGCGAGGCGGAGTACGATTTCGAGCCCGACGCCGAGCAGCTGTTCGACGTCCTGCTGCCGAAGTACCTCCGCACGCGGGTGTTCGCGGCGATGCTGGACGCCGCCGCGTCCGAGTCCGCGGCGCGGCGCCGGGCCATGAAGGCCGCGACCGACAACGCGAACGAGCTCATCGACAACCTGACCCGCGAGGCCAACCAGGCGCGTCAGGCCCAGATCACGCAGGAGATCAGCGAGATCGTCGGTGGTGCCGACGCCCTCGCCTCGCAGGGGAGTGACTGAGACACCATGACGCAGGCACCCGAGCAGCAGAAGACCGGCACCGGGCGGATCGCCCGCGTGCTCGGTCCCGTCATCGACGTGGAGTTCCCGCGCGACCACGTGCCGGACCTCTTCAACGCGCTCACCTTCGACGTCACGCTCGACGGCGAGACGAAGACGCTGACCCTGGAGGTCGCCCAGCACCTGGGCGACAACCAGGTGCGCACCATCGCCATGCAGCCGACGGACGGCGTCGTCCGCGGCCAGGAGGTCCACGACAGCGGCCACTCGATCACGGTGCCGGTGGGCGACCAGGTCAAGGGCCACGTGTTCAACGCCCTCGGCGACTGCCTCGACGAGCCCGGCTACGGCCAGGACGGCGAGCGCTGGTCCATCCACCGCGACCCGCCGCCCTTCGACCAGCTCGAGGGCCGCACCGAGATGCTGGTGACGGGCCTCAAGGTCGTCGACCTGCTCACCCCGTACGTGCAGGGCGGCAAGATCGGCCTGTTCGGCGGCGCGGGCGTGGGCAAGACGGTCCTCATCCAGGAGATGATCCAGCGCATCGCCCGCAACTTCGGTGGCACCTCGGTGTTCGCCGGCGTGGGCGAGCGGACCCGTGAGGGCAACGACCTCATCACCGAGCTCACCGACGCGGACGTCCTCAAGGACACCGCGCTCGTGTTCGGCCAGATGGACGAGCCGCCGGGCACCCGCATGCGGGTCGGCCTGTCGGGCCTGACCATGGCGGAGTACTTCCGCGACGAGGTCGGCGTCGACGTGCTGCTCTTCATCGACAACATCTTCCGGTTCACCCAGGCCGGCCAGGAGGTCTCGACCCTCCTCGGCCGCATGCCCTCGGCGGTGGGCTACCAGCCCACGCTCGCGGACGAGATGGGTGAGCTCCAGGAGCGCATCACCTCGACGCGCGGCCGCTCGATCACCTCGATGCAGGCGATCTACGTGCCCGCGGACGACTACACCGACCCGGCGCCGTCCACCACCTTCGCCCACCTCGACGCGACGACGGAGCTCTCCCGCAACGTCTTCGCCAAGGGCATCTTCCCGGCGGTGGACCCGCTGACCTCGACCTCGACGATCCTGGACCCCCAGTACGTCGGCGACGAGCACTACCGCGTCGCGCGCGAGGTCATCCGGATCCTGCAGAAGTACAACGACCTGCAGGACATCATCGCGATCCTCGGCATCGACGAGCTCTCCGAGGAGGACAAGCTCACCGTGGCGCGCGCGCGCCGCATCGAGCGCTTCCTCGGCCAGAACATGTACGCCGCCGAGCAGTTCACGGGTGAGCCCGGGTCGTTCGTCGACGTCAAGGACACCGTCGAGGCCTTCGACAAGATCGCCAAGGGCGAGTACGACGACTACGCCGAGCAGGCGTTCACCATGGCGGGTGGCCTCGAGGACGTCGAGGAGAAGCAGAAGCAGTTCAACGACTGATCCTCCGTGAGTCCCGGGCGGGGCGCGTGCGCGCGCCCCGCCCGGGTCCTGTTCGACGAAAGGACGTCACCCAGTGGCCGAGATGCAGGTCGACCTCGTCGCGGTGGAGCGGCAGGTGTGGTCCGGCACCGCCGAGTTCGTCTTCGCCCGCACGAGCGTCGGCGAGATCGGCATCCTGCCTCGTCACGAGCCGCTCATCGCCCAGCTCACCGAGGCGGGCATGGTCCGGATCGACCCGACCGACGGCGAGTCGGTCCGGGCGGCCGTCTTCGGCGGGTTCCTGTCGATGGACGGCGAGAAGCTCACGATCCTCGCGGAGGAGGCGGAGCTGGGCGACGAGATCGACGTGTCCGCCGCCCAGCAGGCGCGGGACTCGGCGAACGAGGACGACGCCGAGGGACGCGCCGCCAAGGCCCGGGCCGAGGCCCGGCTCGCGGCCGCCGGCCAGGGCTCCGAGTAGCGGGACGGCGGACCAGGGGCGCGTGCGGGAGCGACGGGCGTGACGATCTCCGGGATGGTCGTGGAGATCGTGCTCGTCGTGGTCGCGGCGGTCCTGCTCCTGCTCGCCCTGGTCGCGCTGCGCCGCATCCAGCAGTTGCGCCGCGGCGGGGTGGACGTCGCGCTGCGGGGTGCCCCGGCCACGTCGGACGCCGCGCCGTCGCCGGCCGAGGACCAGCGCGGCTGGCACTCCGGGATCGCCCGCTACCGGGGCGACCAGTTCCGCTGGTACCGGGTCAGCGGGCTGCGCTCGGGGCCGAACGTCGTCCTCGACCGGCTGGACGTCGAGATCGTCGACCGCCGGCCCCCGCGGCCGACCGAGCTGCACGCGCCGGGGGCCACGGTCCTGCGATGTCGGACGTCGACCGGCACCTACGAGCTGGCGATGGGCGCCGACGTCCTCACCGGCTTCTCCTCCTGGCTGGAGTCGATCCCGCCCGGCCGCTCGACCGGGTACCGCCAGGCGAGTTAGTCCCACCGCTCCGAGCGAAGGGCACCTTCGATCGGCTGGATCGAGCGACGGTGCCCTTCGGTCACCACAGCGGGCCGACCGGGATTCCGGCGATGGGCGCCCGTGGGCGGATAGAACGAGCGACGGTGCCCTTCGCTCGAGGCGGGCAGCGGTGTCGGCGCGGTCAGCCCTGCTGCGCCTCGGGGCCGCCGGGGACCCACAGGACGTCCCCGCCCGGGTTGGCGACGCGCCCGAAGATGAACAGCAGGTCCGAGAGCCGGTTGAGGTAGCGCGCCGGGAGCACGCTCGTGCGCTCCGGGTCGGCCTCGATCACCGCCCACGTGGCGCGCTCCGCCCGGCGCGTCACCACCCGCGCCACGTGCAGGTACGCCGCGCCCGGTGTCCCACCGGGGAGGATGAACGAGTCGAGCTTCGCCAGCTCCTCGTTGAACTCGTCGCACCACCCCTCGAGCCGCTCGACCTGCGCCTCGGTGACCCGCAACGGCGGATACTCCGGAGCCTCCACGATCGGGGTGGCGAGGTCGGCCCCGACGTCGAACAGGTCGTTCTGGATCTGGCGCAGCGGCGCCGCGAGCCGCTCGGAGAGGTCCCCGACGGCGAGGGCGACGCCGATCGCGGCGTTCGCCTCCTCGGAGTCGGCGTACGCGTCGAGGCGGGGGTGCGTCTTGGGCACCCGCGAGAAGTCGGAGAGACCGGTCGTCCCGTCGTCACCGGTGCGGGTGTAGATGCGGGTGAGGTGAACGGCCACGTGGCCAGTCTAGGGGCGCACCCGCCCGCCGCGGCGCCGCTCGGCCGGGGGCGGCCGGGGTCAGGGGGCCGGAGCGCGGCCGGTAGCGTCGCCGAGCGTGAACGAGCACTTCGTCGTGCGGGGGGCGGGACCCCTCGAGGGTGCCGTCGACGTGGTCGGCGCCAAGAACAGCGTGCTCAAACTGATGGCGGCCGCGCTGCTGGCCGAGGGCCGGACGACGATCACGAACTGCCCCCGCATCCTCGACGTGCCGCTCATGGGCGACGTGCTGCGCAGCCTGGGGTGCGACGTGTCGGTCGACGGCGACGTCGTCGTCATCGACGTGCCCGCCGAGCTGAACCCGGAGGCGGACTACCGCTCGGTGTCGCGGCTGCGCGCGTCTGTCTGCGTCCTGGGCCCGCTGGTGGCCCGCTGCCGGCGCGCGGTGGTGCCGCTGCCCGGCGGCGACGCCATCGGCTCGCGGCCACTCGACATGCACCAGGCCGGCCTGCGGCTCCTCGGTGCCCGGTCGGAGATCTCGCACGGCTGCGTGGTGGCCGAGGCGGACGGGCCGGGCGTGGCGCTGCGCGGCGCGCAGATCTGGCTCGACTTCCCCTCCGTGGGCGCCACCGAGAACATCCTCATGGCCTCGGTGTTCGCCGAGGGCACCACGGTGATCGACAACGCCGCGCGCGAGCCGGAGATCGTCGACCTCGTCCGCATGCTCCAGGAGATGGGCGCGAAGATCTCCGGCGGCGGGACGTCGACGCTCACCGTCCACGGCGGTGCCGACCTCACCCCGACCACCCACCGCGTCATCGGCGACCGCATCGTCGGCGCCACCTGGGCCTTCGCGGCCGTGATGACCGGGGGCGACGTCACCGTGCGCGGGGTCGACCCGCACCACCTCGACCTGGTGCTCGACAAGCTCACCCAGGCCGGCGCGACCACCGAGACCGTGACCCCCGCACCGGAGGCGGGCAACGGCGCCCCGGCCTTCCGGGTCCGCGCCGGCGGGCGGCCGCGCTCGGTGGACTGGGTGACGCTGCCGTACCCGGGGTTCGCGACCGACCTGCAGCCGATGGCGATCGCGCTCTCCGCGGTCTCCGACGGCACCTCCATGATCACCGAGAACGTCTTCGAGGGCCGGTTCCGCTTCGTCGAGGAGATGGTCCGCCTCGGCGCGGATGCACGCACCGACGGGCACCACGCGGTCGTGCGCGGGGTGGAGCGGCTCTCGTCGGCGCCGGTGTGGGCCTCGGACATCCGGGCCGGCGCGGGCCTGGTGCTGGCCGGGCTGGTGGCCGACGGTGAGACCGAGGTGTGGGACGTCGCCCACATCGACCGCGGCTACCCGGGCTTCGTCGAGAACCTCACCGCGCTCGGCGGCGACGTCCACCGGGTCCACGCCCCGCCCCAGCGGTGAGTCACCCGGCGCGCAGGGCGACCTTCGCGTCGTCGACGTCGCCGGGGAAGACGAGCACGTTCCAGCCGGCCTCGCCGTGGGCGATCGTGGACCGCACCTTCTCGCGGGCCAGCCGGGCGGCCAGGACCTCGGCGGCCTCGCGGGTCGGCGCCGTCGCGACCGTCTCGAGCAGCCCGACGTCGCCGTCGTCGCTCGGCACGGCGCCCTTCGGTCCGGTGCCGAACGTCCAGCGCAGCACGCCGGCGAGCAGGACCACCACCGCCAGCGCCGTGAAGATCTCACCCACCGACCCCACCATGACCCCATCCTGACCGATCCTGTGAAAAGCGGCATGGCCGCGACGGATGGGTCCCGGGCCGACCCGTCGGTAACCTCAGCGGGTCCGGCCCCTGCGCGGAGGTAGCTGATGCCGTACCCGACCGACGACTCCCGTGACCGCCCCTGGGTCATGCGGACCTACGCCGGCCACTCGTCGGCGAAGGCGTCCAACGAGCTCTACCGGCGCAACCTGGCCAAGGGGCAGACGGGGCTCTCGGTCGCCTTCGACCTCCCGACGCAGACCGGGTACGACCCCGACGACGAGCTCGCCCGCGGCGAGGTCGGCAAGGTCGGCGTGCCGGTCAGCCACATCGGCGACATGCGGGCGCTCTTCGACGGCATCCCGCTGAACGAGGCCAACACCTCGATGACGATCAACGCGACGGCCATGTGGCTGCTCGCGCTCTACGTGACGGTGGCCGACGAGCAGGCGCAGGCCGCCGGCGAGGACGTCGGGGCGGTGCGTGCGAAGCTCGCCGGCACCACGCAGAACGACATCGTCAAGGAGTACCTCTCGCGCGGGACCTACGCGTTCCCGCCCGCGCCGAGCGTCCGGCTGATCACCGACACGATCGCCTGGACGGTGTCGAACGTCCCCAAGTGGAACCCCATCAACATCTGCAGCTACCACCTGCAGGAGGCGGGGGCGACGCCGACGCAGGAGGTCGCCTACACGATCTCCACGGCCATCGCGGTCCTCGACGCGGTCCGCGACTCCGGCCAGGTGCCGGAGTCCGAGTTCGGCACGGTCGTCGGGCGCATCTCGTTCTTCGTCAACGCCGGGCTGCACGTCATCGAGGAGATCGCGAAGCTGCGGGCGTTCGCGCAGCTCTGGGACGAGCTATGCCAGGAGCGCTACGGCGTCACCGACCCGAAGATGCGGCGCTTCCGCTACGGCGTGCAGGTCAACTCCCTCGGGCTCACCGAGGCGCAGCCGGAGAACAACGTCCAGCGCATCGTGCTCGAGATGCTCGCGGTGACGCTCTCGAAGGACGCCCGCGCCCGCGCCGTGCAGCTCCCGGCGTGGAACGAGGCCCTCGGGCTGCCCCGCCCCTGGGACCAGCAGTGGGCGCTGCGCATGCAGCAGGTGCTCGCCTACGAGACCGACCTGCTCGACTACGAAGACGTCTTCGCCGGGTCGCACGTCATGGAGGCGAAGACCGCCTCGATCGTCGAGGGCGCCCGCGCGGAGATCGCCAAGGTCGCCGAGATGGGCGGCGCGGTCGAGGCGGTCGACTCGGGCTACATGAAGTCCCAGCTGGTGTCCTCGCTCGCCGCGCGGCGGATGCGGTTGGAGTCGGGCGAGGACGTCGTCGTCGGGGTCAACAAGTTCACCTCCACCGAGCCGAGCCCGCTGCAGGCCGAGGGCGCCGAGGCGATCTTCGTGGTCGACAAGGAGGTCGAGGAGCAGGCCCGCGAGGCGGTCGCCGCGTGGCGGGCCGACCGCGACCAGGACGCCGTGAAGGCGGCCCTGGGCCGGCTCACCGAGGCGGCCGGCACCAGCGAGAACCTCATGGACGCGACCCTCGAGTGCGCCCGGGCGGGCGTGACGACGGGGGAGTGGGCCGGCGCGCTGCGTGACGTGTTCGGCTCCTACCGCGCCCCGACCGGGGTGACCGCGGCCTCGTCGTCGGGAGCCGGACCCGACGCGGGCCACGACGGCGAGCCGAGCGACCTCGACGCCGTCCGCGACCGGGTCCGGCGCACCGCCGACGACCTCGGGGTGCCGGCGCTGCGCATGCTGGTCGGCAAGCCGGGGCTCGACGGGCACTCCAACGGCGCCGAGCAGATCGCCGTGCGCGCCCGCGACGCCGGCTTCGAGGTCATCTACCAGGGCATCCGGCTCACCCCGGCCGAGATCGTCGCGGCGGCGGTGCAGGAGGGCGTCCACGTCGTGGGCCTCTCGGTGCTCTCCGGCTCGCACCTCGAGGTGGTCCCCGCGGTGCTCGACGGGCTCGCGCGCGCCGACGCGGCCGACATCCCGGTCGTGGTCGGCGGCATCATCCCGCCGGCCGACGCCGAGCAGCTGCAGCGTCTCGGGGTGCACCGGGTGGTGACGCCGAAGTCCTACTCCCTCACCGGGATCATGGGGGAGTTCGTCGACGTCGTCCGCGAGGCCCACGGCCTGGAGCGCGAGCAGGCTCCGGCCTGAGGACGGAGTTCATCGCCATCCCGACGGGGTCGAGTGGACTCTGAGGGTCGGTGCGGGAGCCGTAGCGGTCCACCCGGTGGGCGGCGCGCCTACTGCTCGTCGGCCTTGGCGTCCCCACGGCGCTTGAGGAACGAGAAGCCGGGGATGCCGTCGATGGCGCGGCGGAGGTCCTTGGTGACGTCGAGCAGCTCGGCGAGGTCCGGCCCGACCCGGTCGAGGGTCTCGAGGATCGGGAGGATGTCCTCGGACAGGTGGTGGGCCAGCGCCGGCAGCTCGTCCACGAGCTGGATCGCGGCGTCGATCTCCTCGGGCGCCAGGTCGTCGACGAACTTCCGCGTCAGCGGCGCGGCGCGCTCGAGCATCGGCCGGTAGAGGTCGAGCAGCTCCTGTGCGTGGCGGCTGGTGATCGAGGCGGAGGACATCACGTCGTCGGCGCCGGAGGTGATCGTGCGGGCCGAGTCGACGACCTCGGCGGCGCCCCGGGTGATCCCCCGGGCGTCCTCGACGACGGACGCGGCACCCGTCGTGATGCTCCCGGCCTCGTCGACGACGGACCGGGCGCCCTTGGTGATCGTCCCGGCCTCGTCGACGACGGCCGAGGCGCCGCGGGTGATCGCGCGGGCCTCGGTGACGACGCCGTCGGCCCCGGTGGTGATGGAACGGGCGGACTCGACGACCTCCGAGGCGCCCCCGGTGATCCCGCGGGCCTCGTCGACCACCGACGCGGCCCCCGAGGTGATCCCGCGGGCCTCGCCGATCACGCCCTCGATGTCGCCGACGATGCCCTCGGCCCGGTCGACGAGGCCGTCGACGCGGTCCGCGATCCGCCCGAGGGCGCCGAGCAGCCGGGTGACCTCGTCGAGCAGCCCGTCCACGCGGGCCGGTAGCCGGGACCCGACGTCGACGAGGTCGGCCGTCCACCCCAGGACCTCGGAGGGCGTGGGGACGGCCAGCGGACCGAGGCGCACGAGCGGCATGGATCCAGTCTTCCCTCGATCACGAGGGACCCGCGGTACCGATCTCGGCGCTCTCAGTGACCGGCGAGCAGGAGCAGGCCGTACGCCGCGATCGACTGGGCGTCGGTGACGTCGCCGGACCGCACCATGTCCTCGAACTCCGCGCGGGTGACCCAGGCGGTGCGCATGTCCGCCTCGGTCTCCTCCCGCTCCGGCTCGCCCTGGGTGAGGTCGGTGGCCAGGTAGGCCTGCCCGCGCTGCGAGGACAGGCCGGGGGCGATGTGGAGGAGGCCGAGGGGCTCCCAGCGCCCCGCTCGCAGGCCGGTCTCCTCGCGGAGCTCCCGCGCCGCCAGGGCCGCGGGCTCCATCTCGTCGCGGTCGGGAGCCGTCCCCTGCGGGAACTCCCAGCTGCGGCGGCCCACCGGGTACCGGAACTGCTCGACCAGCATCACCCGCGCCGACGGGCCGGTCCCGTCCAGCGCGATGACCAGGGCGTAGGCCGGCTTGTCGACGACGCCGAAGATGCCCTCGGAGCCGTCCGGCCGCCGGAAGGTGTCCTCACGGACGGTCATCCAGGGGTTCTCGTACACCTGCCGGCTCGAGAGCGTCTCCACGGGCCCGATCATGCCCGGCCCCGTCACGTCGGGGAGCCAGGGGACCCGCCGCATGCCCGTCCGGGGGCGCCGCGAGCAGGGCATCGAGGCCGCCGACCCGCCGCAGCTTCTGCCATCCCAGCCGGATGCCGCCCAGCGCGGTGACGGTGGAGCGGATCAGCACGGCGTACATCAGCTGGCGGTACACGACCTGCTGCAGCGGCAGCAGCCACAGCACACGCAGCGGCTCCCGCTCGAGCCGGAACGCGACGACCGCGGCCAGCACCTGGATCGCCAGCACGGCCGCCCACAGCAGCAGCGTCGTCACCGGGTTGAGGAAGACCAGGCCGTAGACCAGGAAGATGTCCACCAGCGGCGCGAGGAGCGGCAGCAGGATCTGGAAGACCGCGAGGTGGGCGAGCCCGAGCCGGCCGAACCGGCCCGACGCGCCGCGGTCGAGCACCGCGCGGCGGTGCTTCCACATCGCCTGCATGGTCCCGTAGCTCCACCGGTAGCGCTGCCGCCAGAGCTGGGGGAGCGTGCCCGGGGCCTCGGTCCAGGCCCGCGCCGAGTCCTCGTAGACCACGCGCCACCCGGTGCGGCAGATCGCCATGGTCAGGTCGGTGTCCTCGGCGAGGGTGTCGTGGCTGACCCCGCCGACCTCGAGCAGCACCGCGCGCCGGAACGCGCCGATGGCGCCGGGGATGGTCGGCATGCACCGCAGGACGTCGTAGACGCGGCGGTCGACGTTGAAGCCCATCACGTACTCGATGTGCTGCCAGCGCGACACCAGGCCGGCCCAGAACCCCAGACGGGTGGGGGCGGCGACCTTGGCGTTGCCCGCGACCGCGCCGACCGACGGGTCCGCGAAGGGCTGCACGAGCCGCCCGACGGTGGCCGGCTCGAACACCGTGTCGCCGTCGATCATGACGATGAGGTCGTGGCGCGCGTGGGCGATGCCGGCGTTGAGCGCGCTCGGCTTGCCGCCGTTGGCCTGGCGCAGCACCCGGACGTTCGGCAGGCGCAGCGCCTCGACGATGTCGGCGGTGCCGTCGGTGCTCCCGTCGTCGACCACGAGCACCTCCACCGGGTGCTCGCTCGCGACGAGGGAGCGCACCGTGGCGGCGATGTTCTCCTTCTCGTTGTAGGCCGGGACGACCACGGAGACCGGGGCGCGCACCGTCGGCCCCCAGGAGAAGCCGGGCCGGTGGCGGCGACGGTGCTGGCGGCACGCGACGGCGAGCATGAGGGCCAGCCGGACGACGACCAGCACGCCCACCACGAGCAGCAGCCACGCGAGGGCGTCGACCACACCGCCGGCCACCGCGACCAGCCCGATCATCGTGGCACCCATCGCGTGGGCGGGGGCCGACGCGGGCTGGTTGTCGGCCGGCAGGCCCACCGCCGCCTCGGGGGTGGTGAAGCGGTAGCCGCGGGCCTGCAGGTCCGGGATGAGCCGGTCGAGGGCGGCGACGGTCTGCGAGCGCTCGCCACCGGCGTCGTGGAGCAGCACGATCGCCCCGGCGGTGCCGGCGGGCTGGGCGTTGCGGACGATCGCGTCGACCCCCGGCCGCTCCCAGTCGCGGCTGTCGACGTCGGAGAGCACGGTGACGTAGCCGTCGGCGCCGGTCTCGCGGAACGAGCGCAGGGCGTCGTTGTCGACGGCGTTGGCGGTCGAGGAGTACGGCGGGCGCAGCAGGTAGCTGGTCTGGCCGGTCGCCCCGTTGACCACGAGCTGGGTCTCGGCGAGCTCGCGGTCGATCCGCAGGGTCGAGACCTGCCCGAGGTCGGGGTGGGTGAACGTGTGGATCCCGACCTCGGAGCCGGCGGCGCGGATCTGGCGCAGCAGACCGGGGTTGCTGGCGGCCCGCGAGCCCACCACGAAGAACGTGGCGGGCACGTGGTGCTTCGCGAGCACCGCCAGGATCTGCGGCGTCCAGGTCGGGTCGGGGCCGTCGTCGAAGGTCAGGGCGATCGTCTTCGCCGGCATCGCGGCACTGCGGGGCTCCGCGCCGCGGGTGTCGAGCACCGGACCGCCGTCGGTGACGCTGCGCGGCACCTCGTCCATGTTCGTCGTGTCGGTCACCTTCCCGCCCTCGGCGTCGACGCCGACCTCGGAGTGGGCCAGCCCGTTGACCAGCAGCAGGCAGCCGAACATCACGAGCGCGACCACGACGAGCACGACGCCGGGCCGCGGCAGCCAGCGGCGGCGGCGCGGTCCGCGCGGTCCCGACGACGCCGGCCGGGCACGCCAGCCGGCGCGCGAGGGCGCGGCGCTGTGGCGGGCCACGTCAGGCCGTCCCGGAGAGGGTGGAGACGCCGGAGGTGGCGGCGTCGAGGGGCACGGCGGGCGTGGTGGTCGGGGGTGTGGTGGTCGGGGGTGTGGCGGTCGTGGTCGGGGTGGTCGGCGTGCCGGTGCCGGTGCCGGTGCCCGTCCCGATCGAGGTCCCGGTGCCGGTGCCGGTGCCGGTGCCGGTACGCGGCGTCGTCGTGCCCCCCGTCGCCGGGGCGGCCGGGGCGGTCGTCGTCGCCGGGGTGGCCGCGCGGGCCGGCGTGGCGGCGCGGGCCGGGGTGGCGGCGGGCGCCGCGGCCCGGCGCGGTGCCGCGACCGCCGCGGGGGAGCGCCGCACGAGGGGCACCGTTCGGGTGGCCGGCGCGGCCTCGCGCCGGCGGAGCTCGACGAGGCCGGTGCCGGAGCGGGTCGTCGCGAGCGGCTGCGAGGCGGCCACCGGGCGGACGGCCGCGGCGGCCGGGGCGGGCGCGGCGGTGGCGGGGGTCGCGACGACGACGGGCGCCGCCGCGGTGTCGGGGCCCGTCGCGTCGGGCGTGCCGGGATCGTCGCCGTCGTCGTCGGGGGGCAGTGGAGTCGGCGTGAGCGTCGAGCCGGTGACCTCGCCGAGCGCGCCGACGCTGGTGGTCAGCGTGACCCCGAAGGCGGCGACGTACGCGGCGCAGACCGCGGCGCCGAGCCACCCGACGAGGGTGAGCGTGCGCCGGCGGCGGCCGCTCGCGTCGACGAAGACCGGGACGCCGCCGAACGACCCGGAGGCCACTGCCCGATGCGCACCCGCCATGACGATCCCCTCACAGACACCCAGCCGGGCCCGGCTGCCCCGGACGGGACGCCGCACACCGGGAGATCGTCACCATAGGTAGATCCGCTACGGGCTCGAGCATCACCCGATACGGTGAAACGCACCGGGTGGGTGGTCGGCTCCTCTCCGTTCCGCGACGAGCCGTCCCGGTCGCGGTACGTTCCAGGCGTCGGCACCGGGGAGGCGGGCCGTGTCCCACGCGCGCCGGCTCGCGCAGCGCCGCGAGCCCACAGGCCGGTCCGGCGCTGCCCGGCCGGGATGGTCGCGGCTGGTCGTCGCGGTGCTCGGGGTCGGGCTGGTGGTCGAGGCGGTCCACCAGATCGCCGCGGGCAACGACGCCCCGGACTTCGCGCCGATCGACGACTGGCTGCACGCCGGGCTCATCCTCGCCTCGAGCGCCGTCTGTGCGCGGGGCGCGGTGCGCCGGGGGCCGGGCCCGGCGCGGGGGGCGTGGTGGTGCTTCGCCGTGGCGCTGCTGCTCTTCGCGATCGCCGAGATCACGTGGGGGGAGCTCTACTCCCGCGGCGGCATCGTCCCGACCCCCAACCCGACCGACGTGCTCTACCTGGCGACCTACCCGCTGTTCATGGCGGGCCTCGTGCTCATGGTGCGGGCCCGGGTGATCGGGGTCCCGTGGCACCGGTGGCTCGACGGCTTCGTCGTCGTCCTCATCGTCGCGACCCCGGGCGTCGCGCTGGTGATCGTCCCGGTGCTGCAGGCCTCGCCGATCGATCCCCTCGGGCTGGTCGTGGACGTGGCCTACCCCGTCGGGGACGTCCTGCTGCTCGGGGCCCTCCTCGGGAGCCTGCCGCTGCTGTCGTGGCGGCTGCACGGCAGCTGGCCGTGGGTGGCGGTGGGCCTGATCTGTCTCACCGTGGCCGACGCGGTCTACAGCGTCGCCGCGACCGACACGGTGTCGCACGAAGGGCCGTACGACTTCCTGTGGAGCGCCGGCGCGCTCGCGATCGCCGTGGGCTCGACCCGGATCCCGGCGGGCCCGCAGCCCGCCCGGGAGATCACCGGCTGGCCCGCGATCATCCTCCCGCTCGGTGCGCAGGTGGCCGCCGTCGCGATCCAGATCTACGGCTACGTGCGCGAGCTGCCGCCGACCGAGCGGCTGCTGACGCTCGGGGTGCTGTTCGTGGGCATCGCGCAGATCATCGTGTCCCGGCCGCGCCCGTCGTCGGGGGAACCGTCGTCGGGAGGAACGTCGTCGGGGGAACCGTCGTCGGCCGAACAGCCGTCGTCGCCCGACCCTTGCTAGGCTCCGCGCGAGCAGGACGAGACCGGTCATCGCGGAACGGGAGCACGGCAGAGCACATGGTCAGCACCATCATCGCTGAGATCGTCGCCTTCCTGATCGTCATCTACGTGATCTACCGCTACGTGGTGCCGCCGCTGAAGCAGATGACCGAGAAGCGCGAGAAGGAGATCGCCCAGCAGGTCGAGGACGCGCGCAAGGCCCGCGAGCGCCTGGAGCAGGCCGAGGCCGCGTACCGCGAGGCCGTCGACAACGCCCAGAACGACGCCGCCCGCATCCGCGACGACGCGCGGGCCGACGCCCAGCGCATCGCCGACGAGATGCGCGAGAAGGCCGAGCAGGAGGTCGAGCGCCTCCGCCGCCGTGGCGAGGAGGCCCTCGAGAACGCCCGCTCCCAGGTGGTGCGCGAGCTGAAGGCCGAGCTGGGCCACCACTCCACGGAGCTCGCGAGCCGCCTCGTGCGCCAGGAGCTCGAGTCCGACCAGGCGAAGAAGGAGTCGGTGGACTCCTTCATCGACGAGCTCCAGCGCTCGGTCTCCTCGAACTGATCTCGCCGACGACGACGTGCGTCTCGTCATCGCCCGCTGCACGGTCGACTACGCGGGCCGCCTGACCGCGCACCTGCCCAGTGCGGTGCGCCTCCTGCTGGTGAAGGCGGACGGCTCGGTGAGCGTCCACGCCGACGACCGCGCCTACAAGCCGCTGAACTGGATGAGCCCGCCGTGCCGGCTCACCGAGGAACCGGGCTCGTGGACGGTCCGGAACAAGGCCGACGAGACGCTGACGATCACCCTCGAGGAGATCCAGCACGACTCGCAGCACGACCTCGGGGTCGACCCCGGGCTCGTGAAGGACGGCGTCGAGGCGCACCTGCAGGAGCTGCTCGCCGAGCACGTGCACACCCTCGGCGAGGGCTGGACGCTCGTCCGGCGGGAGTACCCGACCGCCATCGGCCCCGTCGACCTGCTCTGCCGGGACGACTCCGGGAGCTCGGTGGCCGTCGAGATCAAGCGCCGTGGGGAGATCGACGGGGTCGAGCAGCTCACCCGCTACCTCGAGCTGCTCAACCGCGACCCGCTGCTGGCCCCCGTCGCGGGCATCTTCGCCGCGCAGCAGATCAAGCCCCAGGCGCGGGTGCTCGCCACCGACCGCGGCATCCGCTGCGTCACCCTCGACTACGACGCCCTGCGGGGCATCGAGTCCGACGAGTTCCGGCTGTTCTGAGTGCCAGCGGTGTCGCATCGCAGACGCTGGACGTCCGGAAACGCACACTGACGATGCCGTTCCCGCCGATCCGCCGACGTCCGCCTCTCAGGATGGCCAGGCGGCGTGTCGCCCTGCCCGCCGAGGTCGACGGCGAGTGCGTCTTCTGCGCGATCGTCGCCGGCCGGGCCGAGCAGAGCCTCGTCGCGACCACCGAGCTCGCGACCGCGTTCCTCGACGTCCAGCCCGCCGTCACCGGACACGCCCTCGTCGTCCCCCGCCGGCATGCGAACGCGCTCGCGGACCTGACCGCCGACGAGGGCGCCGCGGTGTGGGAGCTCGGGCGCGCCGTCGCGGCCGCCGCCCGCAGTGCCGGTCTCGCGGACGGGGTGAACCTCTTCCTCGCCGACGGGCGGGCGGCCGGCCAGGAGGTCTGGCACGCCCACCTGCACGTCCTGCCGCGCACGCCCGGCGACGGCCTGCGGCTCGACGACCGCTTCCACCTGGTGCCACGGGGCGCGCTGGACGCCGTCGCGACCCGGTTGCGCGCGTCGCTCCCCCTCGCGCCGTAGGTGTACCCGCCGGTAACGTCAACCGGCATGACGAGCACGGCACCGAAGCCCGCGGCCACCCGATCCGGCGCTGACACGTTCGACTCCCTCGACCCGCGGGACGGTTCCGTCGTCGCCTCCTTCCCCCGGCACACCCCGGAGCAGGTCGCGGAGGTGGTCCGGCGGGCGCGCGGTGTCGCCGACTGGTGGGCCGAGCTCGGCTTCGACGGCCGCCGCAGCCGCCTCGCCGCGTGGCGCCGGCTGCTGATCGCCCGGACCGACGAGCTGGCCGCCCTGGTCAGCAGGGAGACCGGCAAGCCGCTCGACGACGCGCGCATCGAGGTCGTCCTCGTCATCGACCACCTGCACTGGGCGGGCAAGCACGCCAAGGCCGCGCTCGGGCGGCGGCGCTCCGAGGCCGGCGCGCTCATGGTCAACCACAAGGCCACGGTCGAGTACCGGCCGCTGGGCGTCATCGGCGTGCTCGGCCCGTGGAACTACCCGGTCTTCACCCCCTGCGGCTCGATCGTCTACGCGCTCGCCGCGGGCAACGCCGTCGTCTTCAAGCCCTCCGAGCTGACGCCGGGCGTGGGGCGCTGGCTCGTCGACACCTTCGCCGAGACCCTGCGCGGCACCGACCCGCACACCGAGGGCGCCGACGCGGTGTTCGGCCTGGTCACCGGCGAGGGCGAGACCGGCGCGGCGCTGTGCCGCTCGGGCGTGGACAAGGTCGCCTTCACCGGCTCGACCGCCACCGCGAAGAAGGTCATGGCGACCTGTGCGGAGTCGCTCACCCCGGTCCTCGTCGAGTGCGGCGGCAAGGACGCGCTGCTCGTCGACGCCGACGCCGACCTGGACGACGCGGCCGCCGCGGCCGTCTGGGGCGCGATGTCCAACGCCGGGCAGACCTGCGTCGGGGTCGAGCGGGTGTACGTCGTGGACTCGGTCGCCGAGGCGTTCCTCGACAAGATCGCCCAGCGCGCGGCGAAGATCCGCCCCGGCGGCGAGCCGCGCTCGATCTACGGGCCGATCACGATGCCGAGCCAGCTCGGGATCATCTCCTCCCAGATCGACGACGCCCTCTCCCGCGGGGGACGGGCCGTCGTCGGGGGCCGCGACTCGGTGCGGGCGCCCTACGTCGACCCCGTGGTGCTCGCCGACGTCCCCGAGGACTCCTCGGCGGTCACCGACGAGACGTTCGGCCCGACGGTGGTCGTCAACCGGGTCCGCGACATCGACGAGGCCGTCGAGCGGGCCAACGCGTCGCGGTACGGCCTGGGCGGCTCGGTGTTCGCGAAGCAGCGGGGCTACGAGGTCGCGCGGCGCCTGCGCTGCGGGATGGTCTCGGTCAACGGCGTCATCGCCTTCGCGGCGATGCCCTCGCTGCCCTTCGGCGGCGTCGGGGACTCCGGGTTCGGGCGCATCCACGGCCGCGACGGACTGCGGGAGTTCACCCGCGCGCTGGCGGTCTCCGAGCGGCGCTTCAAGAGCATCAACGTCATGACGTTCGACCGGCCGGGCTGGGTCGTGAAGGCCATGACGGTGCTCGCCGGCCTCATCTACCGGCGGAACCGGTAAAGCTACCCCCCAGTAGGCATGCTGTCCGTCACGAGGGATCCGCGCGGCGCCGGGCCGTGTCAGGATCGCGCGACGCTGATGGCGACGAAGGGATGACGACGTGGCGCGCGAGTTCGCCCGGGTGGGTGTGGTCGGTCTGGGCACGATGGGGGCGGGCATCGTCGAGGTGTTCGCCCGCGCGGGCATCGAGGTCGTCGCGGTCGAGGTCGACGAGGCCGCGGCCGCCCACGGCCGGGAGCACGTCGAGAACTCGACGGCGCGGGCCGTCTCCCGCGGCAAGCTCGACGAGGCCGACCGCACGGCGCTGCTCGAGCGCGTCCGCGTGACGACCGACCTGACCGACCTCGCCGACGTGGCGCTCGTCGTCGAGGCGGTGCCCGAGCGTCTCGAGCTCAAGGCGCAGGTGTTCACGGCCCTCGACGGCATCTGCGGGCCGGACACGATCTTCGCGTCGAACACCTCGTCCCTCTCGATCACCGAGCTCTCGGTGCGCACCGAGCGGCCCGGCCGCGTCGTCGGGATGCACTTCTTCAACCCGGCGCCGGTCCAGGCCCTGGTCGAGCTGGTGCGCACCGTGGTGACCGAGCCCGAGGTCGTCGAGGACGTGCGCGAGCTCGCGGTGCGGCTGGGGAAGTCGCCGGTCGTCTGCGGTGACCGCGCCGGCTTCATCGCCAACCAGCTGCTGTTCACCTACCTCAACCAGGCCGTGGGCATGTTCGAGTCCCACTACGCCGGCCGCGAGGACCTCGACGCCGCGATGAAGTTCGGCTGCGGCTACCCGATGGGCCCGCTCGCGCTGATGGACCTCATCGGCCTCGACACCGCGTACGAGATCCTCGAGGAGATGTACCGGCAGTCGCGCAACCAGCGCCACGCGCCGGCCCCGGTCCTCAAGCAGATGATCACGGCGGGCCTGCTCGGCCGGAAGACCGGGCGGGGCTTCTACACCTACGCCGAGCCCGGGTCCTCGGAGGTGGTGGCCGACGGCCTCACCCCGCCGCCGCCCGGCGCCGACGACTCCGCGCTGCGGCCGGTCAGCCGGGTCGGCGTGGTCGGCACCGGCACGATGGCCACCGGCATCACCGAGGTGTTCGCCAAGGCGGGCTACCACGTCGTCGTGCGCGGCCGCTCGGAGTCCAAGGGTGACGGCGCGGTCGCCGCGGTGCGCAAGTCGCTGGAGAAGGCCGTCGTCAAGGGCAAGCTCTCCGAGGCCGACCGCGACGCCACGCTGGGCCGGATCACCACGACCGTCGACTTCTCCGGCCTGGCCGAGTGCGACCTCGTGGTCGAGGCCATCGCCGAGGACCTCGGGGTCAAGCAGGCGGCGTTCTCGGCCCTCGACGAGGTCTGCAAGCCCGGCACGATCCTCGCGACGACCACCTCGTCGCTGCCCGTCGTGGAGTGTGCCGCCGCCACCTCGCGGCCCGAGGACGTCATCGGGATGCACTTCTTCAACCCGGCCGCGGTGATGAAGCTGGTCGAGGTCGTCTCGCCGATCACCACGTCGCCCGAGGTCACGGCGACCGTGCGCGACCTGTGCGCGAAGATCCGGAAGGCGCCGGTGCTCTGCGGCGACCGCGCCGGGTTCATCGTCAACGCGCTGCTCTTCCCCTACCTCAACGACTCGGTGGCGATGCTCGAGGCGCACTACGCGACCGTCGACGACATCGACTCGGCGATGAAGAACGGCTGCGGGCTGCCGATGGGGCCGTTCGCGCTGCTCGACGTCGTGGGCCTGGACGTGTCGCTCGCGATCGAGCGCTCGCTCTACCAGGAGTTCCGCGTGCCCGGGTTCGCGCCCGCGCCGCTGCTCGAGCACCTGGTGACGGCGGGCCGCCTCGGCCGCAAGACCGGGCACGGGTTCCGGGACTACAGCTAGGTGGCCTGCGGCCTTGTGAGCACTAAATGTCGGTATAGCGGCACTTAGTGCTCACGGGCGCGGAGCGCACCTCACCATGGCCAGGAAGAACCGGCGGACAGCGGGCGGGGAATCCCGTCCGCTGTTCGGTGGTGCGCTCTCGCACGTCGAGCGCGGCGGGCGCCGGTACGCGGTGCGGGCCGTCAGCGGCTCGGCGGCGACGAAGTCCTACCGCTGCCCGGGCTGCAACCAGGAGATCCGGCCGGGCACGGCGCACGTCGTCGCCTGGCCGGTCGACGAGATCGGCGGCGGCGACGAGCGCCGCCACTGGCACACCGGGTGCTGGCGGCGCCGCTGACCCGTCAGGACGACGACGTGGCCGCGGCGCTGCGGGCGCCGTAGGCGCGGCCCGCGTCGCGGTCGTCGTCGTGGGCCTCGCGGTGCTCGGGGGCGGCGGTGGCCGCCGGGCCGGCCGTGCGCATCGGGTGCGTCGCGTCGGGCGACTCCTCGGGGAACGCGTCCAGGCCCGGCAGCTCGGCCAGGGACTCGCGCAGCGCGGCCAGCTGGTTGGTCACGCGCGTGCGCAGCCGGCGGACCTCCGCGACCTCGGCGTCGGCCTCGCGCAGCCGCCGGCTCGACTCCTGGGCGGCGTCCCGCAGCTGGGTCTCCGCGCGGGTGCGGGCGTCGGCCTCGTTGCGGGCGAGCACGCGCATGGACTCCGTGCGCCGCGAGGCCATCGCGATCTCGAAGTCCTCCTCGATCTGCACCCGGCGGGCCCGGGACTCCTCGTCGAGACGCCGCCGCTCGGCCTCCGCCTCGGCCCGGATGCGGGCGGCCTCGGCGTGGGCGCCCTCCATGGTGGTGCGGTGCTCGTCCTCCATGTCGCCGCGGCGGCGCTCGTTGTCCGCGAGCCCGGCGTCGTACCGGGTGCGGACCTCGGCGGCCTCCGCCTCGGCGGCCTCGAGCAGTTCGCGCGCGTGCCGGCGGGCCTCGTCGATGGTGGTGCGGGCCTGCTCGTCGGCCTCGGCGACCGTCCGCCGGGCGTGCTCGTCGGCCTCGGTGATCGTGCGGTGGGCCTGGTCCTCCGCGTCGGCCACCGTGGTGCGGGCCCGCTCGTCGGACTCCTCACGGGTCCGTCGCGCGGCCTGCTCGGCGCTGGAGCGCATCTCCCGCGCCTCGTCCTGCGCGAGCCGCAGCATGCGCTGCAGCCGCTCGGAGAGCCCCTCCATGGAGTCCGGTGGCGCCGCCAGCCGGTCGATCTGGGCCCGGAGCTCCTCGACGTGGGCGCGGGTGCGGTCCAGCGCCCGGGCGAGCTCGGACGCCTGGGCGACCGCGGCGTCCCGGTCGGCGGTGAGGATGCGCAGATCGGCCTCGACCCGGTCGAGGTGCTCCTCGACCTGCCCGCGGTCGTACCCGCGGCGCACGACGTCGAAGCCGGTGCCCAGAGGCAGCAGATCACGGTCGCCAGACGGCATCGGCCCAGGTTACTAGGGCTGTGTGCGACACGGCCACGGACGGGTGACGGACACGCCGTCGCCGCCCGGAACGCTCCCGGTCACGCCGGTCGTGAGTCCGGTCACCCCGCCCCGGGGCCCCGGGCCACACGCACGAACGGCCGGCCCGTCACCCTCGTGGGTGCCGAACCGGCCGTTCGTCCGAGAAGCCGTGGGGGCCGGCAGGCCTACTCGCCGCGGAAGCGGTTGATGGCCTCGAGGTGCTGCTCGCGCAGCTCCGGGTTCGTGACGCCGAGGCCCTCCTCGGGCGCGAGGCACAGCACGCCGACCTTGCCCTGGTGGCTGTTGTGGTGGACGTCGTTGGCCGCCTCACCGGTCTCGGCGAGCGGGTAGGTCTTCGAGACCGTGGGATGGATCTTCCCCTGGGCCACCAGGCGGTTCGCCAGGTAGGCCTCCTTGTAGTTCGCGAAGTGCGACCCGATGATCCGCTTGAGGTTCATCCACAGGTAGCGGTTGTCGTACTGGTGCATGAAGCCCGACGTCGAGGCGCAGGTGACGATCGTGCCGCCGCGCTTGGCGACGTAGACCGAGGCGCCGAACGTCTCGCGGCCCGGGTGCTCGAAGACGATGTCGGGGTCGTCACCGCCGGTCAGCTCGCGGATCCTCGAGCCGAAGCGCTTCCACTCGCGGGGGTCCTGGGTCTCGGGGTCGGACCAGAACTTGTAGCCCTCGGCGGAGCGGTCGATGATCAGCTCGGCGCCCATCTTGCGGCATAGCTCGGCCTTCTCGGGCGAGGACACGACGCAGACCGGGGTCGCGCCGCCGTTGAGGGCGAACTGGGTGGCGTAGGACCCGAGACCGCCCGAGGCGCCCCAGATCAGCACGACGTCGCCCTGCGTCATGTTCGCGCCGTTGTGGCTGACCAGCTGCCGGTAGGCGGTGGAGTTGACCAGCCCGGGGGAGGCGGCCTCCTCCCAGGTCAGGTGGTCCGGCTTCGGCATCAGCTGGTTGGTCTTGACCAGCGCCACGTCAGCCAGGCCGCCGAAGTTGGTCTCGAAGCCCCAGATGCGCTGCTCGGGGTCCATCATCGTGTCGTCGTGCCCGTCGGGGCTCTCGAGCTCGACCGACAGACAGTGCGCGACGACCTTGTCGCCCGGCTTCCACATCTGCACGCCCTCGCCGGTCTTGAGGACGACGCCGGCGAGGTCCGAGCCCACCACGTGGTAGGGCAGGTCGTGGCGCTTGGCCAGCGGCGAGATGCGCCCGTAGCGCTTGAGGAAGCCGAAGGTCGAGACCGGCTCGAAGATCGAGGTCCAGACGGTGTTGTAGTTGATCGCGCTGGCCATGACGGCGACCAGCGCCTCACCGGCGGCGGGCTCGGGCGTCGGCACCTCGTCGAGGTGCAGCGACTTGCGCGGGTCCTTCTCCTTCGAGGCCATGCCGGCGAACATCTCGGCCTCGTCGGCGTGGACGGTGATGCCCCGGTAGGACTCGGGCACGGTGATCCCGGCCAGCGCGGCGGTCTCGTCGGCGAGGATGGCGTCGCGGATTTCCTGCACGGTCAATGCCTCCGGAGTGTCGGGTTGGCCCAGCAGGCTACCGACGGGTAGGTACGGCGGAGAAGTGGCTGTGACGGGTGTCGGTCGGTCAGTGGGCGGTGGCCGCGGGTTCGACCAGTTCCACGAGCACCCCGCCGGCGTCCTTCGGGTGCACGAAGTTCACCCGCGAGTCGGCGGTGCCGCGCCGCGCGTTCTCGTAGAGCAGGCGCACGCCCTTCTCCCGCAGCGCCGCCGCGGCCGCCTCGACGTTGCGTACCCGATAGGCCACCTGCTGCAGACCCGGGCCGTTGCGGTCGATGAACTTGGCGATGGTCGAGGACTCGTGCAGTGGCGCCAGCAGCTGGACCGCCGCCCCGGTCTCGTCGTCGGGAGCGTGCAGCATCGCCTCCCGGACGCCCTGCTCCTCGTTGGTCTCGGTGTGGGTGGCCTCGAGACCGAGGGTCCGGGCGTACCAGTCGATCGCCGCGTCCAGGTCGGGCACGGCGATCCCGACGTGGTCCACGCCCACGATGCCGACGCTCGCGTCCACCAGTGCAGTCATGCTTGGGACAGTAAGCGACTGAATCGAAACGCTTCGCAGGTGACGGCCGCCACCCCGACCCCGGACGGGTGAGCCCCTCCGAGCGGGCCGGTCGGCGGGCCCGGAATGCCAGGATGCGCCCCGATGGCGACTGCACGCACGGACCTGGACGACCTCGTCACGCGCGCCCGCGACGGCTCCGCGCGGGCGGTGGCCCAGCTGATCTCCCTCGTGGAGGACCAGAGCCCGCGCGTGCGGGACCTCGCCGCGGCCCTCGCGCCGCACGCCGGGCACGCCGTCGTCGTCGGGCTGACCGGACCGCCCGGCGTCGGGAAGTCGACGACGACGTCGGCCCTGGTCGGTGCGCTGCGCGCCGACGGCCGTCGCGTCGGGGTGCTCGCGGTCGACCCCAGCTCCCCGTTCTCCGGGGGAGCGCTGCTCGGTGACCGGGTCCGGATGGGCGAGCACGCGACGGACCCGGGCGTCTTCATCCGGTCCATGGCCACCCGCGGCCACCTCGGCGGGCTGGCGGCGGCGGCCCCGCAGGCGCTGCGGGTGCTCGACGCGGCGGGCTGCGACGTGGTGCTCGTCGAGACGGTCGGGGTCGGGCAGTCCGAGGTGGAGGTGGTGGCGCTGGCCGACACGACCGTGGTGCTGCTGGCCCCCGGCATGGGCGACGGCGTGCAGGCGGCGAAGGCCGGGGTCCTGGAGATCGCCGACGTCTTCGGGGTCAACAAGGCCGACCGCGAGGGCGCCGACGCGACCGTGCGCGAGCTGCAGAACGCCATGGCGATGACGCGGCGGGAGAGCGGGCCGGGGTGGCGGGCGCCGGTGGTGCGCACCGTCGCGTCGACCGGCGAGGGTCTGGACGAGCTGCTCGCAGCGATCGACTCCCATCGGGCCTGGATGGTGGAGCACGGCCGCGGCGACGAGGGCCGCCGTCGTCGGGCCCGGGCCGAGATCGAGGCGATCGCGCTCGCCGACCTGCGCGCGCAGCTGCGGGCGGTGTCGGGGTCGGCGGCCCTCGACCGGCTGGCCGAGGAGGTGGCCGCCGGCGGGCTGGACCCGTTCGCGGCGGCGGACCGACTGCGCGGGGCCGCCGTCGACGAGGGTTGACTCAGCGGCGTGTCGCTGCCGGGTGGACGCCTGGTGAGTGCATAGCGTCTGCTCTCGTGCGGAGAGGAGACGGCGATGCTGTGCTGGTGGGTGGTCGGGGCGCTGGCGCTCCTGGAGACGGCCGGGTTCGCGGGACGGTTCCGGCGCCGGCGCCGCCGCGGGGCGCACCGCGGGCGCGAGGGCGGGGCGATGCGGGACTGGCCGGGGGACACGCCCATGTGAACGGACGTGGTCGTCGGGACGACCAGATTCGTTCACATGGCCTCCGGCCTACCGGACCCCCACCACCGGGAGGGCGTCGACCAGCCACGGGATGACGATCGTGACGGTCGGGACGACGACGAGCGCGACCGCGGCGAGGTAGGTCCCGACGGCGAGGGCCGGCGTGCCGCGCACGTGGGCGCGGATGCGGTCGCGGCGCTGCACCACGTCGTCGCCCTCGCCCGGCGCGGCGCTCGAGGCGAACGCGTCCAGCGCGCCGGCCATGGCGTCGTCGCCGTGGCGCCGGCGCCCGGCGTCGTCGGCGAGCATCTCCAGCAGCAGCGCGACCGCGTCGCGGGCCTCGCGGCTGCGCGCCACCACGGGGAAGGCCTTGTGCAGGGCGGTGAAGCCCTCGCGGACGAGGTCGTGGCGCGCGGCGAGGTGGGCCTGCTCGTGGGCGATGACCGCGCTGAGCTCGTCCGGGCAGAGGGTGTCCAGCGTCGCGCCGGTGACCACCACCCGGCCCTCGCGCCCGACCCGGCCCGGCACGCAGTAGGCGAACGGCACGGCTCCGTCGAGCACGCGGAGCACCGTCCCGGAGCGCAGCGACCCGACGGCGTCGTTCTGCTCGGCCCGCGCGAGCAGGTCGACCATGTCGCGGTGGCGGGCCCGGCGCACGCGGGTGCGGACGGCGAGCAGCACGAGCACGCCGAGCAGTCGGGCGACGATCAGCGACGCGAGCAGGGCGGCGACCCCGACGGCGATCACCAGCGGCACGCCGGTGCGCTCCTGGGGGTGGGTCAGGAGGGTCAGCAGGGCCTCGGGGGCGGCCAGCGCGCTCCCGACGGCGGCGAGGACGGCGGCGACCGCGACGGCCTGCCAGAGGACGATGGCGGCCCGGGGCACGGCGCGGGGCCACCGGGCGCGCGCGAGCAGGGCAGGCACGGGCCCGGCGAGCACGAGGGCGAGCCCCGTCAACCACACCGACGCCATGACAGGTCAGTGTGGCGCGTCTATGGCCCTTCTCACGACTCGGGTGATCGCGGCGTGGTGGGCGGGGAGATCTCGGCCGGGTTGTCCAGCGCGCGGCGCAGGGCCTCGGCCTCCTCGGGGCCCACGCGGTCGACGAACGCGACCAGCGCGGCCGTCCGGTCCTCGCCGACGTCGCCCAGGGCGTCGAGCATGAGCTCGGCGGCCATCTGCTCACGGCTGGAGGCGGCGGCGTAGCGGTATGCCTTGCCGTCGCGCTCCTGCCGGACCAGGCCCTTCTTCGCCAGCCGCCCCAGCACCGTCATGACGGTGGTGTAGGCGAGCTCGCGCTCGAGCCGGTCGTGGACGTCCCGCACGGTGAGCGGCGCGTCGGCCGACCACAGCTGTGCCATGACCGCGCGTTCGAGCTCTCCGAGGGCCACGCGGGTGAGTGTACCCAGCGACACGGTGTGTCAACGAAGAATGTCGTACTACCCTTTGTCGTAGGTACTACGAGGCGTCGTGGACCTCGCCCCGCGAAGGGAGGCGTCGTGACCGCACTGGAGCTCTCACGACTGCAGTTCGCCGTCGTCACCGTCTACCACTACCTGTTCGTCCCGCTGTCGATCTCGCTCTCGGCGCTCGCGGCGGGCCTGCAGACGGCGTGGTGGCGCCGCCGCCGCGCGGGGCGCGAGGACGCCCGGCTCGGCCGCGCGACGCTGCTCGTCGGGAAGCTGCTCCTGGCGACGTTCGCGGTCGGCGTCGTGACCGGCCTGGTCCAGGAGTTCCAGTTCGGGCTCTCCTGGTCGGCCTTCGCGCAGTACTACGGCGACGTCTTCGGGCCGACCCTCGCGATCGAGGGCATGCTCGCGTTCTTCCTCGAGGCGACCTTCCTCGGGCTGTGGTGGTTCGGCCGCGACCGGCTGCGCCCGGCGGTGCACCTCGCGACGATCTGGGTCGTCGCCGTGGGGACCCTGATCTCGGCCTACGTGATCCTCGCGGCCAACGCGTTCATGCAGCACCCGGTCGGGGTCGCCCTGGACCCGACGACGGGCCGGGCGCGGCTGGGCAGCTTCGGCGCGCTGATGAGCAACGAGGTCGTCGTCGCGTCCTTCCCGCACACCATCGCGGGCGCGTTCATGGCCGGCGGCGCGCTGCTCCTGGCGCTCGGCGTGTGGCGGCGGTGGAAGGCCGACGCCGGCGACGAGGGCCCGGTGTGGCGGCTGGTCGCCCGGGTCGGGGCGTGGACCACGCTCGTCGGCGGCGTCGCGGTCGCGCTGAGCGGGGACGTGCTGGGCAAGGTGATGACCGAGGTCCAGCCGATGAAGATGGCCGCGGCCGAGGCGCTCTACGAGACGACGTCCCACGCCCCGTTCTCGATCTTCGCCGTGCAGCTGCCCGGGCAGGCCCAGCCGGTCTCGCTCGACATCCCGTGGTTGCTCTCCTTCCTCGCCACCGGCGACCCGACCGCGACGGTGCGGGGCATCGACGACCTGCAGGCCCAGTACGCGACGCAGTTCGGTGCCGGGGACTACACCCCGTGGATCCCGGTGGCCTACTGGACGTTCCGCCTGATGATCGGGTTCGGCGTGCTCGCGACCGCGGTCGCGGCGTGGGTGCTGTGGCGGACGCGGAAGGGCCGCGACCTCGACCCGGCCGGCCGCGGGTGGTTCGCTCTCGCCGACCGCTGGCTCGTCCGCTTCCTGCCCGTCGTCCCGGCGCTGCCCGCGCTCGCGGCGACCGTCGGGTGGCTCTTCACCGAGACCGCGCGCCAGCCCTGGCTGGTCTTCGGGCTCTTCCGCACCGCGGACGGCGTGTCCCCGACGCTCACCCCCGTCGAGCTCGTCGCGTCCCTCGCCGGCTTCGCGCTGGTCTACGGCGTGCTCGCGGTCGTCTGGGTGCGCCTGGTGCTCCACGTGTCCCGGGCCGACCTCGTCGACCTGCACGTCCCGGGGCCCGCCGCGTCCGACGAGGACCTCGCCGTCCCCGAGCCCAGCTACTGATTCGGAGGCCGGTCATGGATCTCGCGATGCTCTGGTTCGCCCTCGTCGTGCTCTGCTGGGTGCTCTTCGCCGTGCTCGAGGGCTTCGACTTCGGGGTCGGCATGCTCGCCGGCCTCCTCGGCCGCGACGAGCACGAGCGCGGCGCCGCCGTCCGCACCGTCGGCCCGGTGTGGGACGGCAACGAGGTGTGGCTGGTCGCCGCGATCGGCGTGACGTTCGCGGCCTTCCCCGCCTGGTACGCCGCGCTCCTCTCGGGGCTCTACCTCCCCGTGGTCGTCGTCCTGCTCGCGCTCGCGGCGCGCGGCGTCGCGCTCGAGTTCCGCGGGAAGGTCGACACCGCGGCCTGGCGGCGGCGCTGCGACCTCGTGCTCGGGGTGTCGTCGCTGGTGAGCGCGGCGGGCTTCGGGGCGGTGGTCGCGCTGGCGACGACGGGTCTCGCGCTGGGTCCCGACGCGGCCGTGGCCGGCTCGGGCCTGACCCGCTCGCTGGCGCCGCTGGCCACCTGGCCCGCCCTCGCCGGGGCGCTGGCCGGGGTGCTGGCCGCCCTGCTGCAGGGCGCGGCGTTCCTCGGGCTGCGCACGACGGGGCCGGTGCGGGTCCGGGCGCGGTGGGTGGCGGTCACGACGGCGGGGCTGGTGGCGGTCGGCGCCGCGGTGACGGCCGGGACGACCACGCCCGCGGCGGCGCCGGTCGCGGTGCTCGCCGTCGGCGCCGGACTCGCCGCGGCCCGTCGTCGGGAGGCCCTCGCGTTCGCGGCGGCCTCGCTGGCCGTGCTGGGCGGCGTGGTCGCGGCGTTCACGGCGCACCTGCCCGTGGTGCTGCGCTCGACCCTCGACCCGGCGTGGTCGCTCACCGTGGCCGGGGCGGCCGCGTCGCCGGTGGCGCTGGAGGTGATCACGATCGGCGGGATCGTCATCCTGCCCGGCGTCCTCGCCTACCAGGCGTTCTCGTACTGGGTGTTCCGGCGGCGGGTGGCGAGTGGGCGGGAGGTCACGGCATGAGTGCCGGCCCGGTCGACCCCCGCCTGCTCCGCCTCGCCCGTCCGGCGCTGCCGCGGGTCGCCGGCCAGGTCGTGCTCGGCGTCGTCGGGGCCCTCGCCGACGCCACCGCCCTCGTCGCGGCCGGCCTCCTGGTCGCCGCGCTGGTGGACGGCACGTCGCCGCGCGCCACCCTCGCCGCGCTGGCCGCGGCCCTCGTCGTGCGGGCCCTGGTCGCGGGCGTGGCGCCGCGGGTCGCCGCGGGGACCGCGGACCGCGTGGTCGAGCCGCTGCGGGAGCGGCTGCTGGACGCGCGGGACCCCGACGCCGAGCGCCGGGACCCGGGGGCCCGGGTGCGGCGCGCGCTCGCCTCCGGCGGGATCGACGACCTGCGGGCGTGGTTCACCGCCTACCTGCCGGCCCTGGTCCTCGCCGTCGTGCTGCCGCCGCTCGTCCTGGTCGGGCTCGCGGTCGCCGACCCGACCTCCGCGCTCATCGTGCTGCTGACCCTGCCGCTGCTGCCGGTGTTCGCGGCGCTGGTCGGCTGGGCGACGCGGGCCCGCGCGGCCCGGCAGTGGGCGGCGGGGGAGCGGCTGGCCGGCCACGTGCTCGACGTCGTCACCGGCCTCGCCACGCTGCGGCTGTTCGGCCGGGCGCGGCGGCAGGTCGACGAGGTGGCCCGCGTCGGGGAGGCCCACCGGCGCGCGACCGGCTCGGTGCTGCGGGTGGCGTTCCTGTCGACGACGGCGCTCGATCTCGTCGCGACGGTGTCGGTCGGGCTCGTCGCGGTGTCGGCCGGGCTGCGGGTGGTCGACGGGTCGCTCGGGCTGGCGCCGGCGCTCGTCGCGATCCTGCTCGCGCCCGAGGCGTACCGCCCGATCCGCGAGGTCGGTGCGCGGTTCCACGACACGGCCGAGGCCGGCGTGGTCGCCGACCACGTGAACGGATTCGGTCGTCCCGGCGACCACGTTCGTTCACCTGGCGCGCGCGCCTCGGGTGTCCGCGTCCGCTACCCGGGCCGCCGCGCCGACGCGCTCGCGCTGGACCACCTCGCCGTCGCGCCCGGCGAGCTCGTCGCGCTGGCCGGGGAGTCCGGCGCGGGCAAGACGACGCTGCTGCGGGTGCTCTCCGGTGCCGTCCGGGCCGACGCGGGCACCGTCGCCGTCGGAGACCCCGTGCTCGTGCTGCCGCAGCGCCCGACGCTGCCGCACGCCCGCAGCGTCGCCGACGCCCTCGGCGAGGTCCCGCGCGCCCGGATGCGGGCCGTCCTCGCCGCCCTCGACCTGCCCCTCGACCCCGACGATGCGCTGGCCGAGGAGGGCGGCTCGGTCTCGGCGGGGCAGCGGGAACGGCTCGCGCTCGCCCGCGTCCTGCTCGCCCTCTCCGACGCGCCGCACGCGACGGTGCTCCTCGACGAGCCCACCGCCCACCTCGACCCCGCCACCGAGACGCGGGTGCTGGGGCTGCTGCGCGCGGCCGCCGACCGCGGCGCGGCCGTCCTGCTCGTCGCCCACCGCCCGGCCGCCCTCGCGGCGGCGGACCGGGTCGTCACCCTGCGGCGCCCGCCCACCGACGCGAGCGAGCGGCCCGTCGAGCCGCGGCCGAGCGCGGACGCCGCGGCGCCCGCGGAGCCCCGCAGGGGCACGACGGCGGCCGGGGTCGCGCTGGGCGCGGGCGCGGTGCTCGCCGGGCTCCTGCTCACCGCGGTCTCGACCTGGCTGATCGTGCGCGCCGACGCCCGGCCCCCGGTGCTCACCCTCTCGATCGCGGTCGTGCTCGTGCGGGCCACGGCCATCCTGCGGCCGCTGCTGCGCCACCTCGAGCGGCTCGTGGTGCACGACGGGGCGCTCGCCCGGGTGGCGGGCTGGCGCCGCGCGCTCGTCGCCGTGCTCGTCGACCGGGTCCCGGGCGCGGTCGCCGGGCGGCGGGGCGAGCTGCTCGCCCGCGCGGTCGACGACGTCGACACCCGCCTCGACGGCCTGGTCCGGGGCCGGCAGCCGCTGCTCGTGGCGGCGGTCGTCGTGCCGGTGGTGCTCGCCGTCGCCTTCTCGGCGGTCCCGACGACGCTGCCCGCGCTCGCCGGCGGGCTCGGCGCGGCGGTGCTCGTCGTCCCCGCGCTGGCGGCCCGCGCCGCCCGACGCGACGGCACGGCGCTCGACACCGCGGGCGAGCGGCTCGGGGCCGCGGTCGGCGAGACCCTCGCCGCCCGCGAGGAGCTCGCCGCCCGCGACCGCGACGTCGCCCTCGCCGTCGTGCGGGACCGCGCCGCCGCGCTCGGCGCCGCCCGCCGGCGGGCCGCCCGCCACGAGGGACTCGCCGACGCCGCCGCCCACCTCGCGCTGGCCGTCGCCACCCTCGGCGCCGCGCTCGCCGCCGCCGGGCTGCGCGGGGCGGCGCCGGGGCTCGTCGGGATCGTCGTCCTCCTCCCGACCGCCCTGGCCGCGACGGTGCTGGCCCTGCCGGGGGCCGCCCGGGCGGCCGTGCGGGGCGGTCAGGCCCGGCGCCGGCTCGCCGTGCTCGCCGAGGCCCCGGAACCCGCCGTCGAACCGGCCCGGCCCCGGCCCCTGCCCGCGGGCAGCGACCTGCGGGCCAGCGGGCTCACCGCCGGCTGGGCGGGCTCGGCGGCGCTGCAGGGCGTCGACCTCGACCTGCCCGCGGGCGCCCGGGTCGCGGTGACCGGCGCGTCGGGGTCGGGCAAGTCGACCCTCGCGGCGGTGCTGCTGCGGCTGCTCGACCCGGCGGCGGGGAGCGTGACCCTCGGCGGGGTGCCGCTCGGCGAGCTCTCCGGCGACGACGTCCGGCGCCGGATCGGCCTGCTCGGCGACCACGACCACGTCTTCACCGCGAGCGTGCGCGCCAACCTGCTCCTGGCCGCGCCCGACGCCGACGACGCCCGCCTGCTCGACGCGCTGCGCCGGGTCCGGCTCGCCGGGTGGGTCTCCGGGCTCGAGGACGGGCTGGACACCGTGATCGGCCCGGACACGGTCTCCGGTGGGGAACGGCGGCGTCTCACGGCGGCCCGGCTCCTGCTCGCCGACCCCGCGGTCCGGGTGCTCGACGAGCCCACCGAGGGCCTCGACGTCGAGACCGCGGAGGCGCTGATGGCCGACCTGCTCGACACCCCGGCGACCGTCCTGCTCCTGACCCACCGGCCCGAGGGGCTCGACCGCGTGGACCGCGTCCTGCACCTCGAGGACGGCCGGCTCGTCGACACCGCACGAGGGGAACCCTCGGTCGCTCTCGTGGGCTGAATCCTCCCCTCGCGGTGCGAGGGCGGGCGGCGCGAGGGGAGGATCCGGTCGCTCTATCCGCACGAGGGTTCCCCTCGCGCGGGTGGGGGAGCGGTCAGCTGAAGTCGCCGGCGGCGCGGCGGACCTTCGCGAGCAGCGCCGTGAGCGCGGTGACCTCGTCGTCGGAGAGCCCGACCAGGCCGAAGTCGACCGCCGTCACCGACGCCGTCGCCTCCTCGCCCCGGCGGCGCCCCGCCTCGGTGATCTCGACGAGGGTGGTGCGCTTGTCGGTGGGGTGGGGCCGGCGACGGACCAGCTCGGCGCCCTCGAGGCGGTCGACGATGTTGGTGATCGACGTCGGGTGCAGCTGCAGCCGCTGCCCCATGAGGCTCATCGGCAGCGCCCCCGAGCGCGAGAACCGCAGCAGCACGAGCGCCTCGTAGCGGGCGAAGGTGAGCTCGTGGGGGCGCAGCGCGGCGTCGACGGCCTGCTGCAGGACCTGCTGGACCCGGAACACGCTGGTCACCGCTGCCATCGCCGACGACGGACCGATCTTGGCCGACCAGATGTCCGCGGCCCGCGCGATCGGGTCGAACGGGAGAGGATCGGACGCGGCCATCAGGCCCGGAATCTAGCAAGCCGCGGCCGGGGGAGGGGCCCTGGCAGGCTGGGACGATGATCGTCGCCTTCAGCGTCGCGCCCTCGGGCCCCGCCCCCGACAGCCACGAGTCCCCGGGCCAGGTGTCCGACTCCGTGAGCGAGGCCGTCGCCGCCGCGGTCCGGGTGGTCCGCGAGTCGGGGCTGCCGCACGAGACGTCGTCGATGTTCACCTCGGTCGAGGGGGAGTGGGACGAGGTCATGGACGTGGTCAAGCGGGCCACCGAGGCCGCCGGTCGCTACGGCTCGCGGGTGTCGCTCGTCCTCAAGGCCGACATCCGCCCGGGGTGGACCGGACAGCTGGCCGCGAAGGTGGCGCGCGTGGAGGAGCACCTGGGCCGGGACCTGGCCTGACGGGTTCCCCGACGGCTGGCAGGATTGGGGTCGTGGCACGTCCCGATCCCCGTCAGCAGGCCGCGCAGGCGGCCTTGTCCTCGGCCATGGCCGGCGCCGTCGACCTGTCCGGGCTGAAGGCCCGCGCGGAGCAGCGCGGCTCCGCCCAGCGCGGTCCCGCCGGTGGCCCGCCCGCCGGTGGCGCCCCGCAGGCGCCCGCGGGGGGTGACGGCGCGCCGGTGGTCGAGGGGGCACCCCCGCCGGCCGGTGCGTACGTCATCGACGTCACCGAGGACACCTTCCAGACCGAGGTCCTCGAGCGGTCGATGACGGTGCCCGTCGTCGTCGACCTCTGGGCCGACTGGTGCCAGCCCTGCAAGCAGCTCTCGCCGACGCTGGAGAAGCTGGCGAACGAGGGCGGCGGGGCGTGGATCCTCGCCAAGGTCGACGTCGACGCGAACCCGCGCATCGCCCAGATGTTCCAGGTGCAGTCGATCCCGACGGTGTACGTGGTGGTGGCGCAGCAGCCGGTCACGTCGTTCTCGGGGGTCCAGCCGGAGAACGAGCTCCGCGGCTGGATCGGGCAGATCCTCGACGCGCTCCGCGACCGGATGCCGGGCATCGCCGAGGCCGAGGCCCGCGCCGCCGCAGGGGGCTCCGAGGACGGCGCCGAGCCCGCGCCGGAGCCGGACGACCCGCGCTTCACCGCCGCCGAGGAGGCCCTCGAGCAGGGCGACTACGACGCCGCGGTGGCCGCCTACGAGCGCATCCTCGCCGAGGAGCCCGCGAACACCGAGGCGGCGGCGGCGCTCGCCCAGGTCCGCTTCATGTCGCGGGCCGAGCAGGCCGACCCGACGGCGGTCTCGCGCGCCGACGCCGCCCCCGACGACGTCGACGCCCAGAAGGCGGCCGCCGACGCCGAGCTCGCGGCAGGGCGGGTCGAGGCGGCCTTCGACCGGCTCGTGAAGACGGTCCAGCGCACCGGCGGCGACGACCGCGACGCCGCCCGCGAGCACCTCGTCGGGCTGTTCGAGCTGTTCGCGGCCGACGACCCGCGGGTCACCAGCGCCCGGCGAGCCCTCGCCCGCGCCCTTTACTGAGTCGTCCTCTACTGAGTCGTCTACTGAGCCGTCGCGTCGGGCTGCGCGCGGTCGCGGCGCCGGGTCTCGACGACGATCGCGACCAGCACGACGACGACCGCCGCGGCCGCCACCACCGCGGCGTAGCGGCCGGTCGTCACCGTGAGCGCGGCCCCCACCGCGGCTCCGGCGGCGAACGACAGCACGATGCCGCCGAGGACCCCGGCGCGGCGTCCCGCGTCGGGTGCCCGGTCGCCGGCCCAGCGCGCGATCTCGGCGACCAGGCTGCGCAGGTTGCCGGTGGTCACCGTCGCGTTGTAGGGGACGTCGCCGACGGACTTGAAGGTCGAGACCTGCAGCGCCACGACGAACGCGACCGCGACGGTCACGACGACGTCGGGCAGCGGCACCGCCGCGCACAGCGCCAGCACGAGCGCCTCGACGGCGAGCACCACCCGCGTCGGGCGCCGCAGCGGCCGCGGCGTGGGTGGGCGCCGCGGGACCCGGGCCAGCGACTCGGCGGCCCCGAGCCCGACCAGGAACGCGAGCAGCGGCGGCAGGTGGCGCAGGGCCCCGCCGACGTCGCCCCGGACCAGCCCGACCCCGAGCAGGACGACGTTGCCGGTCTGCGCGTTGGCGAACACCTCGCCGTGGCCGACGTAGGTGTAGGCGTCGAGGAACCCGCCGACCGCGGAGAGCAGGAGGCCGACCGGGACCGTCTCGGGCCGGTTGCGGAGGCTGACCGCCACCCCCGGTCAGCCTGCCAGGCACCTCGTCGCGCCGCCGCCGACGCCGCGCCGGAAGTCCTCGATGCGCGCGTAGGCGCCGCCCGCCGGGGCGGCACCGTCGGTGCTGCGCGCGGCCGAGTCGTCGCGCTCGAGCAGTCCGACGGCCTCGTCGAGGTCGCCGGGGGAGAGGGTGAAGTCGGACCCGGGCTTCCCGACGTCGCCGGTGTAGGCCCCGGCGAGGCACAGCGCCGTCGTGCCGGCCTGCGCGCCCGTCGTCGGGAGCCCGAGCGCGGCCATCGCGGCCAGCGCGTAGCGGGAGGCGACGACGGTGCCGCTGGCGTAGTCGCCGATGCCGTCGTGGACGCGGGCCAGCGCCCGGTCGTCCACCGCGAGCGTGGGGGGCGTCCCCGCGCACAGGTCGACGGCGTCCTTCCCGCACCCGGCGGCGTTCTCGCGGATCGCGGGCGGGGTCCACTGCCCGCCCCGCTGGCGGACGAGCCCACCGAAGTAGCGGTCGAGGTCGGTGCCGATGGCCTTGAGCAGGTCGGGCAGGGGGAGGTTCCCGCCGCTCTGCGCGTCGGAGAGGCTGGCGAAGGACTGCTGGGTGAAGCTGCGGTTCTGCAGCGTCATGCCGGCGCACGCCGGGGGGCCGCCGTCGTAGCCGTCCTGGAACGAGGAGACGCGGTCGAAGGCGTTGCCGTGCGCGCGGTCGTCCGCGGCGTCGGTGCCCACCGGGTCCCGGAAGGTGATCAGCGCGCTCATCGCGCCGTCGATCCCGCGGTCGTCGGTGCGCAGGTCGGGCAGGTCGCCGTCGTGCACCGCGCGCAGGAAGGTGCCCGCGTAGCAGTCGGCCTGGCCCTCCGAGAGGATCGTCGGCGCGCCGGAGTCGAGGCCGGCCGAGGTCCGCGACGTCGACTCCAGGCGCTGCTGCACCGAGTGGCCGAACTCGTGGGCGAGCACGACGACGACCGCCGAGTCCCCGAACTTCTGGCGCAGCACCGGCAGCAGGGCCGCGCGGTCGTAAGCGATGATGTCCGCGCGCGGGCAGTAGAACGCGTTGCCCTCGACGTCCGACGCCGAGTCGGTGCACGGCGGGCCGGGGCCGTCGCGCGAGGAGTCCACCGAGAAGTAGCCCTTGAGCGGGGTGAAGCGGGCACCGCCCGCGAGCGCCGGGAACTGCCCGCCCCACCACGTCTCGAGGTCGCGCAGCACGGCGGCCGCCAGCCGGTCGTCGTCGCCGCCGTCGGTGCCGTGCACGAAGCCGGGGTCGATCCCCGCGGTCACCGTGGCCGACGCGAACGCCTGCCCGTCGACGGACGCGGCGCACCCGGAGGCGAGCAGCGCCACGACCGCGCACACCGCCACCACCAGCGCCGTCCTGTGCACCCGTCCAGTGTGGTGGACCGGCGCGGCGTGTGGTGGCCGAACGCGGGGATTCCGCCCCGCCCGGGCTCACTCCCCGGGCAGCGGCTCCCCGCCGTCGTGCACCAGCCACAGCACGCCCGAGGCCGGCAGCGTCATCTCCGCCGACGCGGGCCGTCCGTGGGTCGAGACCGACGCGGCGAACACCGAGCCGTAGTTGCCGGCCCCGTCGCCGCCGTAGATCTCCGCGTCGGTGTTGACGACCTCGCGCCACCGGCCGGCGCGGGGCATCCCCACGCGGTAGCGGTCGTGCACGATCCCGGCGAAGTTGGCCACGCACACCAGGTCCGGCGTGCCGGGGGGACCGGAGCGCACGAACGAGAAGACGTTGCCGACCGCGTCGTTCGCGTCGATCCAGGAGAACCCGGCCGGGTCGGTGTCGAGCGTCCACAGGGCGGGGTGGTCGCGGTAGACCGCGTTGAGGTCGGTGACCAGCCGGGCGAGGCCGGCGTGGCGCGGGTCGTCGAGGAGCTCCCAGTCCAGCGAGCGCTCCTCGGACCACTCGCGGACCTGCCCGAACTCCTGCCCCATGAACAGCAGCTGTTTGCCGGGGTGGGCCCACATGTAGGCCAGCAGCGCGCGCAGCCCGGCGGCCTTGCCGTGGTCGCCGCGGCCCATGTCGGGCATGCGGGTCCACAGCGAGCCCTTGCCGTGCACCACCTCGTCGTGGCTGAAGGGCAGCACGTAGTTCTCCGACCACGCGTAGGTCAGCGAGAACGTCATCTGGTTGTGGTGGTAGCCGCGGTGCACGGGGTCACGCATGACGTAGTCGAGCGTGTCGTGCATCCAGCCCATGTTCCACTTCATGCCGAACCCGAGGCCGCCGAGGTGGGTGGGCCGGGTGACGCCGGGCCAGGCGGTGGACTCCTCGGCGATGGTGACGACGCCGGGGTGGTTCTTGTAGACGGTGGCGTTGACCTCCTGGAGGAACGACACCGCCTCGAGGTTCTCCCGCCCGCCGTACTTGTTGGGCACCCAGCCGCCGTCCGAGCGCGAGTAGTCCAGGTAGAGCATCGAGGCGACGGCGTCGACGCGCAGCCCGTCGACGTGGAACTCCTCGAGCCAGTAGAGCGCGTTCGCGACGAGGAAGTTGCGGACCTGGGAGCGACCGAAGTCGAAGACGAGCGTGCCCCAGTCGTGCTGCTCGCCGCGGCGCGGGTCGCCGTGCTCGTAGCAGGGCGTGCCGTCGAAGCGGGCGAGCGCCCAGTCGTCGCGCGGGAAGTGCGCGGGCACCCAGTCGACGATCACGCCGATGCCCGCGGCGTGCAGGGTGTCGACGAAGTAGCGGAAGTCGTCCGGGGTGCCGAACCGGGAGGTCGGCGCGTAGTAGGAGCTGACCTGGTAGCCCCAGGAGCCGCCGAAGGGGTGCTCGGCGACCGGGAGCAGCTCGACGTGGGTGAAGCCCCGCGCGGTGAGGTAGTCGACGAGCTCGTCGGCCAGCTCCCGGTAGGTGGCGCCGTACCGCCAGGAGCCGAGGTGCAGCTCGTACACGCTCATCGGCTCGGCGTGCGGGTGCGAGGACGCGCGCCGCGTCATCCACGCGGCGTCGGCCCACTCGTGGGTGGAGGTGGTGACGACGGACGCGGGCGTCGGGGGGAGGTCCGCGGCGAAGGCCATCGGGTCGGCCTTGTCCAGCCAGTGCCCGTCGGGGGTCAGGATGCGGAAGCCGTACCGGGTCCCGACGCCGACCCCGGGCAGGAAGATCTCCCAGACGCCGGAGCCCAGGGCACGCATCGGCGTGGCGACGCCGTCCCAGCTGCCCCGCTCGGGCGCCCAGTCGCCGACGACGCGCACGCCGCGGGCGTTCGGCGCCCACACCGTGAACGAGGTGCCCTCGACGGGCCCCGACGGCGTCGGCCAGGACCGGAAGTGGGCCCCGAGGGCCTCCCACAGCCGCTCGTGGCGCCCCTCGCCGATGAGGTGCAGGTCGACCGGGCCGAGCACGGGGGAGAAGCGGTACGGGTCGTCGACGATCGTCTCGGTCGTCTCCCCGCCCAGGTCGGCGCCGTGGCGGACCGCGAGCCGGTAGTGCGGGAGCGGGCCGGGCACGGTCCCGGCGAACAGCCCGTCCGAGCCGACCGGCGAGAGCGGGTAGCGCCCCGCCGTCGGGCCCTGCTCGATGACGACGTCCACCTCGTCGGCGCCGGGCTGCAGGGTCCGGACGACGACGGTGCCCGGCGAGTCCGGCCGGCGGTGCGGGCCCAGGACGCCGTGGGGGTCGCGGTGCGAGCCCTCGAGCAGCAGGTAGGTGTCGAGCTCCCCGGGCGCGACCGGGAGCGGGCCCTTCGACGGCGACGGGGTGGAGCGGGTCATCGGCGGTACGACTCCGGGATCGGGGGTGTCGTCCAGCGTCCGGGCTAGACGCTCGACTGCAGTACGAGTCTCCTACCCCGTCGGCGGGGCGGGTCACACGGGCTCAGACGCTCCGGAGGAGACGCTCCATCGAGCGGAGCGGGATGGGCAACCAGTTCGGCCGGTTGCGGGTCTCGTAGAGCACCTCGTAGACGGCCTTGTCGAGCTCGTAGGCCCGCAGCACCGCGAGGTCCGCGCGGGGGTCGTGTCCCGCGATCTCGGTGTAGCCGTCGCAGAACGCGGACCGGTTGCGGTCGGCCCACTCCTGCGCGCGGCGCTGCAGGTAGCCCGGGGCCTCGCTGCCGGTCTCCCACTCGGCGAGCTGGTGAAACGCGGCGTAGTCGAACGAGCGCAGCATCGCGGCCACGTCGCGCAGCGGCGAGTCGGGGCGCACCCGGTCGGTCAGCGGCCGCGAGGGCTCGCCCTCGAAGTCGATGACCAGCCAGCCGCGCGGGGTGCGCAGCTCCTGGCCGAGGTGCAGGTCGCCGTGGATGCGGTGGACGAGCAGGCCGTCGGCGGACGTGACGCCGCGGAGCACCTCGGCGATGGCGGCACGGCGCTCGGCGACCTCGGGGACGGCCTCGGCGGCGTGGTCGAGCCGGGCGAGCATCCAGTCCGCGACGGCGGCGACGCCGTCGGCGTCGAGGAGGGCCGTGCCCAGCGCGCGGGCGAGCTCGGTGTGCACCGCGGCCACCGTGCGGCCGAGCCGGGTGGCCTCACCCGCGAAGTCGCCCCCGACCTCGTCGGGACGCAGGTCGCCCTCGGCCAGCAGGTCGCGCACGCTGGTCAGGGCCATCGACCAGCCGTCGGCGGAGTTCGACGCGTAGTCCTGCAGCATCGCGACCGTCATCGGGACGGTGCCCCCGGCGCCGTCCGACAGCTCACCCTCGATCGCCCCGAGCAGCGGGGCCACCTCCCGCGAGTGCTGCGAGCCCAGGGCCCGGTGCAGCTCGAGGTCCGGGTTCAGGCCGGCGGTGGCACGGCGGAACAGCTTGAGGATGGCGCGCTCGCCGTAGATGACCGACGAGTTCGACTGCTCGCCGAGCAGCGGGCGCCCCGGCCCGACGATCGGCGGCTCGGTGCCCGGCTCCGGGACGAAGCGCAGCGACCCGACCGACGTGTCGGAGACGATCATCGACAGCAGCAGCCGGCTGATCTCGCCGTCGGCCAGCCCGTCGTACACCGTCCGGTCCCCGGACGTGCCGATCACCGCGTACTCGAGGTCCCCGGACACCCGGGTCCGCGACCCGAGCAGCAGCTGGAACCAGTCCTCCGGGCCGCCGTCGGCGAACTCCACGGCGATCACGGCGTGCGCGACCGCGGGCTCGGCGTCCGGCGCGGTGACGTCCTGGTGGCCGACGAGGCGCACCCCGGCGACGTCGCGCCCCTTCGCGGCGAACCACCGCTGGGTGGGCAGCCAGTCGACCATCCCCGGCAGCAGGGCCTCCAGCGCCGGGGCGGTCCCGGTCGGCGTTCCCTGCGGCCCCGTCATCCCCGCTCCTGGGCCGGGTGGATCGAGAACCAGTAGAAGCCGTGGCCGGGAAGCGTCAACAGGTAGGGCAGCTCACCGATCGCCGGGAACGGGACGCCCCCGGTCAGCTCGGTGGGGGTCCAGTCCTTCCAGGCGATGAGGTCGAGCTCCACGGGCTGGGGGAAGCGAGACATGTTGTTGACGCACAGGACGACGTCCCGGGTGCCCTCCTCGTCGACGAACTCGCGCACGTAGGCCAGCACACTGGAGTTCGAGCCGCCGAGCTCGTGGAAGTCGCCGAGCCCGAACGCCGGGTGCTGCTTGCGAATCTCGATCATCCTACGGTTCCAGTGCAACAGGCTGGCCGTGGAGTTCGACTGGGCTTCGACATTGACCGCCTGGTACCCGTAGACCGGGTCCATCACCACCGGCAGGTTGAGCCTCCCGGGGTCGCAGGTGGAGAACCCGGCGTTGCGGTCCGGGGTCCACTGCATCGGGCTGCGGACGCCGTCGCGGTCGCCCAGCCAGATGTTGTCGCCCATCCCGATCTCGTCGCCGTAGTAGATGACGGGGGAGCCGGGCAGGGAGAGCAGCAGCGCGGTGAAGAGCTCGAGCTGGTTGCGGTCGTTGTCGAGCAGCGGGGCCAGGCGCCGGCGGATGCCGATGTTGGCCTTCATGCGCGGGTCCTTGGCGTACTCCGCGTACATGTAGTCGCGCTCGTCGTCGGTGACCATCTCGAGCGTGAGCTCGTCGTGGTTGCGCAGGAAGATGCCCCACTGCGCGTTCTCGGGGATCTCCGGGGTCTGGGCCAGGATCTCCGAGATCGGGAAGCGGGACTCGCGCCGCACCGCCATGAAGATGCGTGGCATCAGCGGGAAGTGGAACGCCATGTGGCACTCGTCCCCGCCGACCTCGGCGTCGCCGAAGTACTCGACGACGTCCGCCGGCCACTGGTTCGCCTCGGCGAGCAGGACCCGGCCCGGGTACTCGTCCTCGACGACCTTGCGCACGCGGCGCAGGAACGCGTGGGTCTCGGGCAGGTTCTCGCCGTTGGTGCCGTCGCGCTCGAAGAGGTAGGGCACCGCGTCGAGCCGGAAGCCGTCGATCCCGAGGTCCAGCCAGAAGCGCAGCGCGTCGATCATCGCCTCGCACACGGCCGGGTTGTCGAAGTTCAGGTCCGGCTGGTGGGAGAAGAAGCGGTGCCAGTAGAACTGGCCGCGGACCGTGTCGTAGGTCCAGTTGGACGACTCGGTGTCGACGAAGATGACCCGGGCCTCCGACCAGCGGGTGTCGTCGTCGGACCAGACGTAGAAGTCGCCGTAGGGCCCCTCCGGGTCGCGGCGCGACTCCTGGAACCAGTGGTGGGAGTCCGAGGTGTGGTTCATGACGAGGTCGGTGATCACGCGGATGCCCCGCGCGTGCGCCTGGTCGAGGAACTCCACGAAGTCCTCGACGGTGCCGAACTCGCCGAGCACCTTGCGGTAGTCCCGGATGTCGTAGCCGCCGTCGCGCAGCGGGGAGTCGTAGAACGGCGGCAGCCACAGGCAGTCGACCCCGAGCCAGGCCAGGTAGTCGAGCTTGTCGGTGAGGCCGCGCAGGTCCCCGAAGCCGTCACGGTTGGAGTCCGCGAACGCGCGGACCAGCACCTCGTAGAAGACCGCCCGCTTGTACCAGCCCTCCTCGACCGGGAGCTGGCGGGCGCTGCGGAAGTCGTCGGACGAGGGCTCGACCAGCGGTTCCACGGTCTCCTCGGGTCCCCGTGGCGCGGGGGCGTTGCCGGTCGTGCTGGTGTCGGTCGCGCCAGTGCGGACCGCCCCGATCCCCTCGTTCATCAGGCGTCACGCTAGTGGTCAGCCCCCGTGGCGCGCGCGACCGGGGCCCTCCCCGTCCGGACGGTCGTCGTCGGGTGCGGGGGCGTCGATGACGTGCCCCTCGATGACCCTTCCGTGCCACGGATCCCGCGGGCCGGCCGGGCCCCGGGGGCCGTACCCGCCGGGTGCTCCCGCGCCCACCACGGTGATCGACGGACCCATCCGCGCGCTGCCCGCGCGGACCGCCCGCGCCGCGGCCCGGCGGGCGAGGGCGCGGCGGACCGGGGGCACCAGCAGGACCAGCGCGGCGAGGGTGGAGAGCAGGCCCGGCACGACGAGCAGGACCCCCGCGAGCGCGAGGTACATCCCGCCGGCCACCTCGGCCTCGGCCGGGCGGCCCGAGCGCACGGCCCGGCCGAGGTCGGCGACCGAGCGGCGGCCCTCCCGCTTGAGGGCCCACGCGCCGACGAGCGCGGAGGCGACGAGCAGGCCCAGCAGCCCGAGGAACCCGACGGCCTGGCCGACGAGGACCAGGACCCAGATCTCGAGGGCGACGTAGGCCAGCAGGGCGAGCAGGACGGGCACGGGGACCTCCAGGGTGTCTCACCCTCTCCAACGCGCGGGCGGCCGGGAAAGTGCCCGCGGCCGCCGTCGTGGTCGCGGTCGTGGTCGTGCCGGCAATGGCACCTTGCTCGCGCTGGATGCGAGGACGGCGCCGTTCACCCATGGCGGGCCGGCGCCGTCTCGTGCCGGCAATGGCACCTTGCTCGCGCTGGATGCGAGGACGGCGCCGTTCGCCCGTGGTGGCCCGGCCCCGGCGTGAGCGGGCGCCTCCCCCGAACGCACGAACGGCCGGTCCATGACCTTCGAAGGTCACGAACCGGCCGTTCGTACGGTGCCGGAGGGTCCGAACTACCGCTTCTGAACCGAGATCACGTGCGCGACGTCCCGCCACGGCTCGAGGCGCACGTAGTTGGCCTGGCCCCAGTCGAAGACCTGGCCGCTGACCTCGTCGAACGCGCCGAACCGCGCGAACGGGTCGAGGCCGAGCGCGGCCATGTCGAGGCGCACCGTGCCCTCCTCGGCGCCGAACGGGTTGAGCGTCACCACGCACAGCGTCGTGTCGCCCGTGACCGGGTCGGTCTTGGAGTACGCGAGCAGCGCGTCGTTGTCGACGTCGTGGAACCGCAGCGTCCGCAGCTGGCGCAGCGACGGGTGCGCCCGCCGGATCTCGTTGAGCCGCGTGATCCAGGGCTGCAGGCTGCGGCCCTCGGCGAGCGCACGGTCGAAGTCGCGCGGGCGCAGCTGGTACTTCTCCGAGTCCAGGTACTCCTCGCTGCCCGAGCGCACCGGCTGCCACTCGAACAGCTCGAACCCCGAGTAGACCCCCCACGACGGCGCCAGCGTCGCGGCCAGCGTCGCCCGGATCGCGAACATGCCCGGGCCCCCGACCTGCAGCGACTCGTGGAGGATGTCCGGGGTGTTGACGAAGCAGTTCGGCCGGCACTCGTCGAGCCGGTCGCGGTGCATCTCGAAGAACTCGCGGATCTCGTCCTTGCCGGTCCGCCACGTGAAGTACGTGTAGGACTGGCTGAACCCGGCCTTGGCCAGGCCGAACAGCCGCGCCGGGCGGGTGAACGCCTCGGCGAGGAACACCACGCCGGGGTCGACCTCGTGGACCTTGGCGATCAGCCAGGACCAGAAGTCGGCCGGCTTGGTGTGCGGGTTGTCCACCCGGAAGATCCGCACGCCGTGCGAGAGCCAGTAGAGGACGATCCGCAGCGACTCGCGGTAGATGCCCTCGGGGTCGGTGTCGAAGTTGACCGGGTAGATGTCCTGGTAGCGCTTCGGCGGGTTCTCGGCGTAGGCGATCGTCCCGTCGGGGCGCACCGTGAACCACTCCGGGTGCGATGCCGCCCAGGGGTGGTCTGGGGCGCACTGCAGCGCGAAGTCCAGCGCTACCTCGAGCCCGAGCTCGGTCGCCCGTGCGACGAACGCGTCGAAGTCGTCGATCGTCCCCAGCTGCGGGTGCACCGCGTCGTGCCCGCCGTCGGCCGAGCCGATCGCCCAGGGGGACCCGACGTCGTCGGGACCCGGGGTCAGCGTGTTGTTCGGCCCCTTGCGGTTCACCACGCCGATGGGGTGGATCGGCGGCAGGTACGCGACGTCGAAGCCCATCGCCGCGGCCCGCTCGAGCTCGCGCTGCGCGGTGGCGAACGTGCCGTGCACCGGACGGCCCTCGTCGTCCCATCCGCCGGTCGAGCGCGGGAAGAACTCGTACCAGGCCCCGTCGAGGGCCCGGGCCCGCTCGACGAGCACGTGGTGGTCGGCGCCGCGGGTCACGAGGTCGCGCACCGGGCGCTCGACCATCGTGCGCCCCACCGGCTCCGAGAGCGCCTTGGCGAGCCGCTCGGGCAGGCCCTTGTCGGTGTCGCGCAGCGCGCCCGCGGCGTCCCGCAGCTCCGTCGCGAACACCAGCGTGGGCGGCATGTCGATCGGGGTGGTCGAGTCGGTGACCCGCTGCTCCGCGACGTCGGACGCGCTCGCCCGGTCCTCGATCTGGGCCGCGCCGCGCTCGAGCAGGCGCGCCCCGGTCTCGAGGTCGTTCGCGAGCTCGGCCGGACCCTGGCCGGCCGCGACCTTGACCTCGACGGCGTGGCGCCACGTCGCCCACGGGTCGCTCCAGGCGTCCACCCGGAAGCGCCAGAGGCCCTCGGTGTCGGCGACCAGGCTCGCGGCGAACCGGTCGGTCTCCGGCCCGAGGCCGGCCATGCGCACGGTGCGCTCCTCGCCGACCGTGGGCGCGATCGCGACGGCCTGGGCGTCGGCGTGGTCGACGTCGGCGCAGCGCTGGTAGACCAGCGTCGCGGCGACGGCGTCGTGCCCCTCGCGCCACACCGTGGCCTGCACCGGGACGACCTCCCCGACGACGGCCTTCGACGGGAACCGCCCGCCCGACACCTCGGGCGTGACGTCGTCGATGCCGAGGCGGCCCTGGGCGAGCCGGGCGCGCTCGGAGGCGATCGGCTCGGTGGCGGGGCTGGGCGTCGGCCGGTCGGCGTTCGGTGTGGGGTCGGTCTGGGCGAGCGCCGCCGCCGTGGTGGACGCCGGCGGGGTGCCGGGGGCGGGGGTGGCGGTGCCGGTCTCGTCGACGGTCGGGGTGGCCACCTCGGGCTCCTCGACCGCCGGGGTGTCCTCCGCGGCCGGGGCGGGCTCGTCGGCGGTGACGGGGGCGTCCTCCACCGGCTCGGGGGAGAGAGCGGACGAGGCCGGGGGGAACGGCTCCCAGGTGCTGGTGGGGGCCGGGGTCGACGGGTCCAGCGGGTCGGGGTCGCGCACCGGCTCCACGGGGTCGGCGGCGCGCACCGGCTCCACGGGGTCGGCGGCGCGCACCGGCTCCACGGGGTCGGCCGCGCGCGCCGGCTCCACGGGGTCGGCCGCGCGAACCGGCTCCACCGGGTCGGCGGCGCGCACCGGGGCCACGGGGGCGACCGGCTCCACCGCGCCGAGCGCGGTGGCGGAGCGCGCGTGCCGCCCGGCGGCCGCCGTGGTCGCCGTGGTCGCCGTCGGCGCCTCGTGGGACGAGTCGGCCGCGGGACCGTCCGGCGTGGACGTCCCGTGGTCGTCGGTCGGCCGGTCAGCGGACGAGGTCATGTCGGGCGCCCTACCCGATGTGGCCGTGTTCGATGCCGACCGAGCGCTCGGACGACCGGTGAGCGCGGTCGGCGCGTCCTCGGGGGAGGGCCGTTCCACGGCGGTGGTCCGGGCCTGCGCGGTGGGCGGCTCGGCCGCGGACTGCGGCACCACGGGCCGGCGCCACGGCGGGACGACGGCGCGGAAGCCGCCGGTCGGGCTCGACCGCGACCAGGCCGGCGCGGCGGGCCCGGAGGCGTCGGACGTGCCGGCGGAGCGGTTCGCGGGGCCCTGGCCGGCCGGGCCCGCGGGGGAGGTCGGGCGCGCCGGGCGCGGGGTCTGGCGGGCGACCGGCGGGATCGGCGCGGAGGGGATCGTCGGGCCGGCCGCGATGGAGGCCTCGAGGTCGGGGCGGTCCGGCGCCGCCGCGTCGTCGGCGAACGCCACCGACGACCGGGAGGTGCGCCCGATGACGGGGATGGGTCCCGACGGCGAGCCCGGGTTCACCGGGGCGTCGGGCGGCGGGGGCGGGCCGAGCTCGACGTCGCGCGCCGAGCCCCACCCCGGCAGCGGGCCCCGGTGGGCGGGCTGGCGCGGGTCGTAGCGCGGCGGGAGGTCCCCGGCGCGCGGAGCCGCGGGAGCCTCGGCGGGACCGCCTGCCGGCTCGGCGGCCGGGCTGCGCCCGGCGTCGTCGGGACCCTCGTCGCGCTGGCCGGTCAGGACGGCCCGGAAGCGTCCGCTCCAGGGGCCGGTCCGCCGTCGGGAGGCCTCCTCTGACCCGTGCGGCAGGAGGTCGAATCCGCCGCTCGCGGGGCCCGTCGTCGGCTCGCCCTGGTCCTCGAGATCTCCGTCCGGGGCGTCCTCGGCGCGTCGTCCGGACCCCCACCACTTCCCCAGCACGCTCACGCGACGCAGCGTAGTGGTGGAATCGATCCAGGGGGGACGGGCGATGACGGCGCGTCGGGAGGGTGTGCCTAGGCTTGTGCGGCGTGAGAGCTCTGCGCCGATTCTCCGTCCGAGCCCAGCTGCCGGCCCCGCTGGCGCCGCTGCAGGACCTCGCGACGAACCTGCGCTGGACCTGGCACGGGCCCACGCAGGACCTCTTCGCGGCGGTGGACGAGGGGGCCTGGCGCGCCTCCGGCGGGGACCCCGTGCGCCTGCTCGGGGAGGTGCCGCCGTCGCGCCTGTCCGAGCTCGCCGCCGACGAGGCGTTCGTCGGGCGGGTGCGCGAGGCCGCGGACGACCTGCGCGACTACCTCACGGGCGCCCGCTGGTACCAGGAGAAGGGCGGCTCCGGGCTGCCCGCCGGGATCGGCTACTTCTCCATGGAGTTCGGCGTCTCCGAGGTGCTGCCGAACTACTCCGGTGGCCTCGGCATCCTCGCCGGCGACCACCTCAAGGCGGCCTCCGACCTCGGCGTCCCGCTCATCGCGGTCGGGCTGCTCTACCGCTCCGGCTACTTCCGGCAGTCGCTCTCGCTCGACGGCTGGCAGCAGGAGCACTACCCCGCCCTCGACCCGCAGGGCCTGCCGCTGCACCTGCTGGCCGACGCGGACGGGGCGCCGATCCTCGTGCACGTCGCGATGCCCGAGGGCCGGGTGCTGCGGGCGCGGGTGTGGGTCGCGGCGGTCGGGCGCGTCCCGCTGCTGCTGCTCGACGCCGACATCGAGGACAACGACGCCGACCTGCGCCAGATCACCGACCGGCTCTACGGCGGCGACGCCGAGCACCGCATCCGCCAGGAGATCCTCGTCGGGGTCGGTGGCGTGCGGGCGGTGCGCGCGTACTGCTCGGTGACCGGTCACCCGGCGCCGGAGGTCTTCCACACCAACGAGGGCCACGCCGGGTTCCTCGGGCTCGAGCGGATGCGTGAGCTCGTGACCACCGCGGGCCTCGACGTCGACCAGGCGCTGGCGGCGGTGCGCGCCGGGACCGTCTTCACCACCCACACCCCGGTGCCCGCCGGGATCGACCGCTTCCCGATCGGGCTCGTCAAGCACTACTTCGACGCCGACCTGCTGCCGGGGATCTCCACCGAGCGGGTGCTCGCGCTGGGCCGGGAGCCCGACACCGACATGTTCAACATGGCCCACATGGGCCTGCGCCTCGCCCAGCGCTCCAACGGCGTCTCGCAGCTGCACGGCGAGGTCTCCCGCGGGATGTTCTCGTCGCTGTGGGGCGGGTTCGACGCGCCGGAGGTGCCGATCGGCTCGGTGACCAACGGTGTGCACGGCCCGACCTGGACCGCCCGGGAGATCGCGGGCCTGACGGCGGGTGCCGCGGCGGCGGGCGCGGGTCCGGAGCTGTTCGGGGTGTCCGACTCCCTGCTCTGGGAGATGCGCGGCACCCTGCGGGCGCGGCTGGTCGAGGAGGTCCGGCGGCGGGTGCGGGCGTCCTGGCTCGAGCGCGGCGCGTCCGAGCCGGAGCTGGGCTGGACCGAGCGGGTGTTCGACCCGTCGGTGCTCACCATCGGCTTCGCCCGCCGCGTCCCGACCTACAAGCGGCTCACGCTGATGCTCCGCGACCCGGAGCGGCTGCGCGCCCTGCTGCTCGACCCCGAGCGGCCGGTGCAGCTGGTGATCGCCGGCAAGTCGCACCCCGCGGACGAGTCCGGCAAGAGCCTCATCCAGCAGATGGTCCGCTTCGCCGACGACCCGGCCGTCCGCCACCGCATCGTCTTCCTGCCCGACTACGACATGTCGATGGCCCGCTACCTCTACTGGGGCTGCGACGTCTGGCTGAACAACCCGCTGCGCCCGCTCGAGGCGTGCGGCACCTCGGGGATGAAGTCGGCGCTCAACGGCGGGCTCAACCTCTCGGTGCGCGACGGCTGGTGGGACGAGCTCTACGACGGCCGCAACGGCTGGGCCATCCCGACGGCGGACGGCGTCGACGACCCCGACCGCCGCGACGACATCGAGGCGAACGCGCTCTACGACCTGCTCACCACCCAGGTGGCGCCGCTGTTCTACGACCGGGGCGCCGACGGGGTCCCGGACCGCTGGACGGCCCTGGTGCGCCACACCCTCGCGACGCTCTCGCCGAAGGTCCAGGCCTCGCGGATGGTCAAGGACTACGTCCAGGACTGGTACGCGCCGGCGGCGGCCGCGGCCCGTCAGGTCTCCGGCGACGGGTTCGCGGGCGCCAAGGAGCTCGCGGAGTTCCGGGCCCGGCTGGACGCGGCCTGGCCGTCGGTCCGGGTGGCCGAGGTCGACGCCTCAGGGGCCGCGGACACGCCGGTGCTGGGCGCGCCGATGACGGTGCGCGCCTCGGTCGAGCTCGGGGGGCTGGACACCTCCGACGTGCTCGTGCAGGCCGTGGTCGGGCGCGCCGACGACGCCGACGAGCTCACCGGGACCGTGGTGTCGCCGATGGCGCACGTGGGCGGCTCGGGCGGCCAGGAGCGGTTCGAGGCGACGATGCCGCTCCCGCACGCGGGGGTGCTCGGCTACACGGTGCGGGTGCTGCCCTCGAACGGGCTGCTGGCCTCGCCGGTGGAGCTGGGGAAGGTGGTCCTCCCCGCGTAGGGCCGGTCCGCGGAGTCAGTGGCACGGCGCTGCACCGCCCGTGCGGGCTGCCACTGACATCAGGAGCGGGCGCGCTCGGCCAGCGCATCCCGCACGGTGCCGACGAACCGTTCGGGGCGCTCCGTCAGCTCGTGCCAGTTCGTGCGGATCACCACCCACCCGGCGAGCACGAGGGCGTTCTGGCGGGCGGAGTCGTGCAGGAAGGCCCGGAGATCGCGGTGGTAGGCCCAGCCGTCGATCTCCACGAGGACCCGCTGCTCGAGGAACGCGAGGTCGAGCAGGGCCGGTCCGTGGCGGGGGAGCACCACGCGGTGGTCGGCGAGCCACCCGGTGATGCCCGCCCCGCGCAGGGCCCGGTGCGCCAGCCGTTCGGCCTCGGAGCGCGCCCCGCCCGCCGCCAGGGCCAGCAGGACGCCGCCGACCACCGCGCCGTAGCGGTGCCGCGTCCGCTCGTGCACCTCCCGCAGGGCGTCGAGCGCGACCATCCCGCGCTGCAGGACCCGGTCCATCAGCTTCGCCCCGGCGACCACGCCGAGGGCGGCGACGGTGGCGAGCACGGTGGCGGCCTTCTTGGTGACGAGGAGCCCGTCGACGGCGACGCGGTCCCGGTCGGGGACGGCCCGCCGCGTCACCGTTACGCCCGGGCGCGGACGTGGCTGGTTCCGCTGCGGCACCGCGATCTCCACGTCGACGGGTGCGGTGTCCGTCATCTGCCACCAGTACGCGGCCGACCGCCCGACGAGCGTCGCGTCCGGTCCGATCGAGAGCATGGCGACGCGGATGCGCGACCGTGGCGTCACCGGGTGCTCGGTCGTGCGCAGGACGCCGTGGGCCGGGCGTTCCCACTCGCCGCGCCGGACCTTCCCGGCGATCGCGGCGCGGGAGTTAGCCCGCGTCCTTCGCCTGCCGGACGGTCGCCACGCCGTCCTGGTCCAGCATCTGCGCCCGGAGCCGTGCGGCGCCGGCGGGGAGGGTGCTCACGGGGGTTCGACGCCCCGCGGGCCGCGGCGGCTCCCACGTCCTGCACCGGCCACGATGTCAGTGGCACGGCGCGCACCCGGGCGTGCGCGGTGCCGCTGACTCCGGCGGCGCCCGGCTCCACCTACGTCGAGCGGAACGCCAGGAACGTGTGCGGCGGGACCACGGTCCGCGAGCCGGCGGCCAGCGCGGCGGGGTCGGCGGGCTCGCCGTCGGGGGAGCGGGAGTCGAGCACCGGCGTCCACGCCGTGTCCCCGAACCGGGACGGCAGCACCACGTCGACCGGCTCGTGCCCCGCGTGCAGCACCACCAGCAGCGACGACGCCGAGCGGACCCGGACCACGAGCGTGCGCCGCGGGTCGGCCCAGTCCGTCGGCCCGAGCTCCCGGGCGGTCTCGGAGAGCCACACGATGTCGGGCACCTCGCCCTCGGCGAGCCCGGAGTGGCCGTAGTAGAAGTCGTCGCGGCGCAGCTCCGGGACCGACCGGCGCAGCGCGAACACCCGCTCCACGAAGGGCACCATCGACCGGTCGGACCAGTCCCGCCACGACGTCTCGTCGTCCATGCAGTAGGCGTTGTTGTCGCCGAGCTGGGTGTGCCCGAGCTCGTCACCGCCGAGCAGCATCGGCGTGCCGGCCGAGAGCCCGAGGGTCGCGAGCAGGTTGCGCATCCGGCGCCCGCGCAGAGCCTCGACGGCCGCATCGGACGACGGCCCCTCGACCCCGCTGTTCCACGAGCGGTTGTCGTCGGTGCCGTCGCGGTTGTCCTCGCCGTGGGCCGCGTTGTGCTTGTGGTCGTAGGAGACGAGGTCGCGCAGGGTGAAGCCGTCGTGGGCGGTCACGAAGTCGACCGACGCCGCCGGGCCCCGCGCCGGCCAGTACAGGTCCGACGAGCCCGCGAACCGGGTGACGATCTCGCTCACCGGCCCGTGGCCCCGCCAGAAGTCGCGCACGCCGTCGCGGTAGCGCCCGTTCCACTCCGCCCACGCCGGCCCGAACCCGCCGACCTGGTAGCCCTCCCCGGTCGCGTCCCACGGCTCGGCGATCAGCTTGACCGACGCGAGCACCGGGTCCTCGGCGATCGCCGTGAGCAGCGGCGCGTGCGGGGAGAACGCCGACCCGCCCGGGCGCCCCAGCGTCGAGGCGAGGTCGAAGCGGAACCCGTCCACGCCCATCGTCGTGACCCAGTACCGCAGGCAGTCGAGGACGAGCCGTGCCACCAGCGGCGACCCGGCGTCGAGGGTGTTGCCGCAGCCGGTGAGGTCGATGTCCCGGCCGTCGGCCGAGAGCTGGTACCACGACGGGGCGTCCAGCCCTCGCCACGACAGCGACGGCCCGCCGACCCCGCCCTCGCAGGTGTGGTTGAACACGACGTCGAGCACCACCTCGAGCCCGGCGGCGTGCAGCGCGTCGACCATCGCCCGGACCTCGGCGACCTCCTGTCCGGGAACCGCGGCGTACCGCGGCTCCGGGGCCAGGTAGGCCAGCGTCGAGTAGCCCCAGTGGTTGCGCCGCCCGCGGGTCATCAGCGACGGCTCGGGGGCGTTGGCGAACACCGGCAGCAGCTCGACGGTGGTGACGCCGAGGCGGCGCAGGTGGTCGACGACGGCCGGGTGCGCGACGCCCCCGTAGGTCCCGCGCAGCTCCGGGGGGACCTCGGGGTGGCGCATCGTGAGATCGCGCACGTGGGTCTCGTAGAGGACGGTGTCGCGCCACGGCACGGCCGGCCGCTCCACCGCCGCGGGCGCCACCGGCCCCGTCGCCACCGCGAAGGGGACCGAGCCCGCCGAGTCGACCCCCGAGCGCGGCCCGAACGGGTCGTCGCCGGCGTGTGCGAGGGCCGCGGACAGGTCGGTGAACCGGCCGCCGACCCGCTTCGCCCACGGGTCGACCAGCAGCTTGGCCGGGTCGGTGCGCACACCCGTCCGCGGCGACCACGGCCCGTGGACCCGCAGCCCGTAGCCCTGACCAGCGGCGACGCCCGGGATCGACCCGCGCCACCAGCCGTCGGCGGCGTCGCGGGCCAGCTCGACCCGACGTTCGCCGCCCTCGCCGGCGAGCAGGCAGAGCTCCACCGCCTCGGCGCTCGCGGCGGCGGGGACGGCGACGGCGAGGACCCCGTCGGCGCGCAGGACGGCGCCGGCGGGCGTGTCGGTCGGGAGGGCCGCCGCAGGCTCGACGGTCCCCTGGCTGGTGGGGCGCATGACGATCGATCGTGCCGGATCCGTACCCGGCCCACACGGCCCGCGACGGAACGGATCGGAGAGGATGGCCACGTGAGTGCCCCGCGTCCGGTGCCGCCCGCGCACCTCGAACTCGCCCCGACGACCCCGCCGGACGACCGCCCGCACGCCGACGAGATGGTCCGGATGCGCGACGTCTCGGTGCGTCGCGGAGGGAACACGCTGCTCGCGGACATCACGTGGTCGGTGGAGCTCGACGAGCGCTGGGTCGTCATCGGCCCGAACGGGGCGGGCAAGACGACGCTGCTGCGGCTGGCCGCCGCCGAGATGCACGCCACCACCGGCACCGTCGACCTGCTCGGCGAGCGGATGGGCCGGGTCAACGTGTTCGACCTGCGGGAACGGATCGGGCTCGCGTCGTCGAGCCTCGCGGGGCGCGTGCCGTCCGACGAACCGGTGCGCGACGTCGTCCGCAGCGCGGGCTACGGCGTCCTCGGGAGCTGGCGCGAGAGCTACGAGGCGATCGACGAGGAGCGCGCCGAGGCCATGCTCGAGGTGCTCGGCGCCCTCCAGCTCGCCGACCGCGAGTACGGGACGCTGTCCTCCGGCGAGCGCCAGCGGACGCTGCTCGCGCGGGCGCTGATGACCGATCCGGAACTGCTGCTGCTCGACGAGCCCGCCGCGGGCCTCGACCTCGGCGGCCGGGAGGACCTGGTCGCCGGGCTGACCGCGCTCGCCGCCGACCCGGACGGCCCGACGATGGTGATGGTCACCCACCACGTCGAGGAGATCCCGCCGGGCTTCACGCACGCCATGCTGCTGCGCGAGGGCCGGATCGTCGCCCAGGGGCTCCTGGACGACGTCATGACCTCGGAGAACCTCTCCGTGGCGTTCGACCAGCCGCTCGAGCTGCTCAGCCGACGCGGCCGGTTCACCGCCTACCGCAAGTACTAGCCGCACACGGCGACGAAGGAGACACAGTGACGGAGTTCGTGCGCCTCGAGGTCGACGGCGGCGTCGGCACCATCCGCCTGGACCGGCCGCCCATGAACGCGGTCAACCGGCAGGTGAACGTGGAGCTGGCGCAGATCGCGTCGGAGGCGGCGCAGCGCGAGGACGTGCGCTCCGTCGTCGTCTACGGCGGCGAGAAGGTCCTCGCGGCGGGCGCCGACGTCAAGGAGATGGCCGACCTCTCCTACTCCCAGATGGCGGCCCGCTCCCGCGAGCTCTCCCACGGCTTCGGCGCCGTCTCGGAGATCCCCAAGCCCACCGTCTGCGCGCTGACCGGCTACGCGCTGGGCGGCGGGTTCGAGATCGCGCTCTCCTGCGACCGCCGGATCGCCGGCGACAACGCCACCGTCGGCCTGCCCGAGATCCTGCTCGGCATCATCCCCGGCGGCGGCGGCACCCAGCGGCTCGCGCGGCTCATCGGCCCGGCCAAGGCCAAGGACCTGATCTTCTCGGGCCGCTTCGTCAAGGCGCCGGAGGCCCTGGAGCTGGGGATCGTCGACGAGATCGTGCCGCCGGACGAGGTCTACACTCGGGCCCGCGCCTGGGCCGAGCAGTTCGCGAACGGCCCCACCCGGGCGCTCGCCGCCGCCAAGAACGCCGTCGACCGCGGGCTGGGCATGGATCTGCGCGACGGCCTCGACTTCGAGTCCGAGGTGTTCGCAGCGCTCTTCGGCACCGAGGACCAGGTCATCGGGATGCGCAGCTTCGTCGAGAACGGGCCCGGCAAGGCCCAGTTCCTGGGGCGCTGACGATGGTGAACCCCACGCAGGCCGAGGTGGACGCGGCCTTCGACGACCCCAAGCTCGCCAACGTGCTCTACCACGACTGGGAGGCGGGCACGTACGACGAGAAGTGGTCGATCTCGTACGACGAGCGCTGCATCACCTTCGCGGTCGACCGCTTCCGCGCGGTGTCCCCGGACCCCGGCCCCTTCGAGCACGCCCTCGAGCTCGGCTGCGGCACCGGGTTCTTCCTGCTCAACCTCATGCAGGGCGGCGTCGCGAAGAAGGGCACCGTCACCGACCTCTCGCCCGGCATGGTCGAGGTGGCCGTCCGCAACGCCGAGGGGCTGGGTCTGGACGTCGAGGGCCGCGTCGCCGACGCCGAGACGATCCCGATGCCCGACGCGTCGGTCGACCTCGTCGTCGGGCACGCCGTCCTGCACCACATCCCCGACCTCGACCAGGCGTTCCGCGAGATCCTCCGGGTGCTGCGGCCCGGCGGGCGGTTCGTGTTCGCGGGCGAGCCGACGACGCTCGGCGACTGGTACGCCCGCAAGCTCGGCCAGGCCACGTGGTGGGCGACGACGAACCTGACCCGGCTCGGCCCGCTGCGGTCCTGGCGGCGCCCGCAGGCCGAGCTCGACGAGTCGTCCCGGGCGGCGGCGCTGGAGGCGGTCGTCGACCAGCACACGTTCACCCCCGAGCGCCTGGAGCGGTTCGCGCTCGCGGCGGGCGCCGTCGACGTGCGGTGCGTGACCGAGGAGCTCGCCGCGGCGCTGTTCGGCTGGCCGGTGCGGACGTTCGAGGCGGCCGTGCCCCCGGAGAAGCTCGGCTTCCCGTGGGCCATGTTCGCCTACCGGTCCTGGCAGCGGCTGTCGTGGCTCGACGAGACGGTGCTCTCGAAGGTCGTCCCGCGCGGGCTCTTCTACAACGCACTGGTCACCGGGGTGAAGCCGGCGCCGCCGGTGGCGCTGTAGGGCCCGGTGTCAGCGGTGTCGCATCGCTGACGTTCAGTGTCCGTATCGGCACACCGTCGCGGAGGGCCGGGTGGCGTTCTCCTTCACGGTTCCCGACGTCGGGTTCCTGACGTCGGGTGCCGGGGTCGCGGCCCTCACGGCGTTCGCCCCGAGCGGGGACCGGCTGCGCGACGTGGCGGCGGCGCGTCGGCTGGCCGGGGAGGAGCACGCGGGCGCGCTCCTGGAGACGGCGCTGCTGCGGGCCCGGGCGGCCGGCCGCTTCCCCGACGGCTGGCTCTGGACCGCGGACGCGCTGGAGCAGGCGACGGCGCTCCCGGTCGCGGAGCACCGGGCGGCGCGGCTGGCGGCGGTGGCGGCCGACCGCGTGGTGGCCGACGTGACCTGCTCGGTGGGCGTGGAGACGGCGGTACTGTCGGCGGCCCTGGACCGGGTGGTCGGCGCCGACCTCGACCCGGTCCGGCTGGCCATGGCGCGGGCCAACGTGCCGGGGGCGCGGCTGATCCGGGCGGACGCGCTGGCCCCGCCCCTGCCGCCCGGCGCCGTGCTCGTGGCCGACCCGGCCCGCCGGACGCCGAGCGGCCGTCGCGTACGCCGTCCGGAGGAGATGACGCCGCCGTTGGACGTGCTGGCGCGGAGGCGTGAGTGTGGATTTCCGGACACTGAACGCCTGCGATGCGACACCGCTGACACCGACCTCGTCGTCTCCACCGCACCCGGCCTCGACCCCGCGCTCGTCCCGTGGGCCCGCGAGGTCGAGCTCGTCTCCCTCGACGGCCGGGTGCGCGAGGCGGCGCTGTGGTCGGCCGGCCTCCTCGACCCCGATGGGCCCCGGCGCCGGGCCACCGTGCTGCGCACCGACGGCGCCGGCTACGGGCTGACCGACCTCGACGACGACACCTGCCCCACCCGCGAGGTCGGGGAGTGGCTCGTCGACCCCGACGGGGCCGTCGTGCGCGCCGGGCTCGTCCGCCAGTTCGCCGCCCGCCACGGCCTCGGGCAGCTCGACCCGCACCTGGCCTACCTCACCGGCGACCACCCGCCTGACGTCGGCCGCGCGTTCCGGGTGCTCGAGCACGGGCCGTACGGCGAGAAGCAGCTCCGCCGGGCGCTGCGCCGCCGCGGGGTCGGCCGCGTCGAGATCCTCGTCCGCGGCCTCGACGTCGACCCCGACCGGCTCCGGCCGAGCCTCAAGCTCGCCGGCCCCCGCGCCGCCACGGTCGTGCTCGCCCGCGTGGGTCGGGGCGCCCGGGCGTACGTCTGCGAGCCCGCATAGCGTCTGCAACGATCAGGATCCCGGATAGTGCTTCCGGTCACCGGAAGGGCCGTGGGCCGCCACCCACCCGATCGTGACACTGCTCACCATGTCCGCGCCCACCGCCCCGGCCCGGGTCGCCGTCCACACCCCGTCCCTGACGACGGGCACCCGCGTCGCGACCACCTTCGCCGTGCTCGTCGCCCAGGTCGGCCTCGCCATCCCGGCCGTGCTCAACGGGCTCTTCCAGGAGGACCTGCACACCACCTCGTCGCAACTGACGTGGATCTCCGACGCGTTCCTCGTGCCGGTGACGCTGCTCGAGCTGACCTTCGGCGTGCTCGGCGACCTCTTCGGGCGCAAGCGGCTGCTGATCGGCGGCAGCCTGCTCCTGGCGGTCGGCGAGCTGATCAGCGTGCTGACGCCGACGTCGGGCAGCGCCGCCGCGATCCCGATCCTCTGGACCGGCCAGGCCCTGGCCGGGATCGGCGCGGCCGTGCTGTTCCCGACGACGCTGGCCATGGTCGCCGCCGGCACCCACGACGTCCGCAGCCGGGCCAAGGGCATCGCGATCTGGGCCGCCGGCCTGTCCTCGGGCGGTTTCGTGTCCCCGCTGCTGGGCGGCCTGGTCACGCAGCTGCCCTGGGGCGGCAGCGAGACGGCCGCGTGGCGCTGGGCGTTCGTCGCGGTCGGCATCCTCGCCGTGGCCAGCGCGCTGATCGGGCTCGCCGCGCAGAACTCGTCGTCGCCGGAGGGCCGCTCGCTGGACTGGGGCGGGCAGGCCACCATCGCGATCGCGCTGTTCGCCCTGCTGTTCGCGGTGATCCAGGGGTCGACCACCGGGTTCTCCGACGGCACCATCATCGGCGCCTTCGTGGTGGCGGCCGTCTTCTTCGTCCTGTTCCTCGCCGCCGAGCGGCGCTCCCGGGCCCCGCTGCTGCGCCTCGACCTCTTCCGCAGCCGGGCGTTCTCGGTCAACTCCGTGGTGACGGTGCTCGGGATGTTCGCGTTCCTCGGGACCGCCTACGCCACGAGCATCCGGCTCTCGGCGATCCAGGACTTCAGCCCGCTGGAGACGGCGACCGCGTTCGTGCTCCTGCAGGGCTTCGCGCTGGTCCTCATGCCGCTCACCGCGAAGGTGATCGACTCCTTCGACCCGCGCTGGCCGCTGGGCCTCGGCTTCCTGCTCATCGGGGTGGGCGACGTGTGGATGTCGACGCTCGGGGTCGCCGACCACTCCCTCGCCCCGGTGATCGCGCCGCTCGCCGTCATCGGGATCGGATTCGCCTTCGCGCTCTCCGGGGTCACGGCGGTCGCGGTCAACACCGTGCCGCCACACCTCGCCGGCATGGCGTCGGGGACGACGAGCCAGTTGCGCGACTTCGGGTTCACCCTCGGCCCGGCGATCATCGGCGCCGTGGCGCTGAGCCGGGCCGCCTCGGTGATCGCGGCCGAGCGGCAGGCCGACCCGTCGCTCGACGCCGCCGTCGGGACCTTCGTCGCCAAGGCCCCGCCCGCCGCGGCCGGCGCGATCGAGTCGGGGCCGCTGGGGCAGGTCAGCGTCCCCGGCAACCCGCTGCACGACGTCGCGTTCGCCGCGCTCGGCGACGCGTACTCGATCGGCTACGTCGTCTGCGCGGTGAGCGCGCTGGTCGCGGCGCTGCTCGCGGCCGTGGCGCTCGGCGGGACCGCGCAGCGGGCCAACATCACCGCGGACGACTCCGTGGACGCGCCCGTCACCCCGTGAGGCGGCGCCAGAGCTCGGCGCGCACGGCGTCCGGGTCGGCGTCCAGCGCGACGTCGACCGGGCGCGCGCCGTCGGTCGCCGCCGCCTCGGGTCCGCGGAGGTCGCCGATCGTGGTGCCGCGCCCGGGGCCGGTGGAGGTGTCGACGTCGATCGGGAGCGGGGTCGCCGACACCGTCCCCGGGGTGATCGCCTCCAGCAGCGCGACGGCGTCGTGCACCGCCATCGCGGCGTGGCCGAACCGGGCGGAGTAGGCGGCGAGGTAGGACTCGCGGGTGGCGGCCAGCGCGGCCCCCACCGGCCCGCACGCCGCGAGCTCGTCGAGCCACGCCGCGCTCACCGTGATCCGCATCGTGAGGTCGAGCGGGACCATCGTCGTCGGGACGACCGATCCCGCGAGCACCCGCCGCGCGGCCTCCGGGTCGGCCCACACGTTGAACTCCGCGGCCGCGGACACGTTCCCGCCGTAGCCGATCGACCCGCCCATGAGCACGAACCGCGCGATGCTCTCCTCGAGGTCCGGCCGGGCGGAGAGCAGCGTCGCGATGTTCGTGAGCGGGCCGATCGCGGCGATCACCACCGGCTCCTCGGACGCCTCGATGACCGACGCCATGAGCGCCACGGCCCGCAGTGACGACTCGTCGACCGGCGGGCCGAAGTCCGCGGCCCGCCCGCCCAGGCCGTCGGTGCCGTGGATGCCGGCGGAGCGGCGGCCGAGCAAGTGGACCAGCGGCCGGTCCGCGCCGCGCCCGACCGGGACGTCCGCGCGGCCGAACGTCCCGAGCAGCCGGCGGGCGTTGTCGGTGGTCCGGTCCACCGTGACGTTGCCGTGCACGGTGGTCACCGCGCGCAGGTCGATCTCCGGGCTGCGGGCGGCGACGGCGAGGGCGAACGCGTCGTCGACGCCGGGGTCGGTGTCGACGATGAGCGGGGTCATGCGGAGATCTCCTCGAGCTCGGCGGACGTGGGCAGCGCGGGCTGGGCGCCGGCGCGGGTCGCCGCGAGCGCGCCGACCGCACAGCCCCGCCGCAGCGCGGACCCGTCGTCGAGACCCCCGGCGAGGGCCAGGGCGAGCGCCGCGGTGAACGCGTCGCCCGCGCCGGTGCCGTCGACGGCCTGCACGGCGGGGGGTTCCGCGGTCGCGACCTCGCGGCCGTACCGCCGCAACCTCGCCCCCGCGGCGCCGTGGGTGACCGCGACGGCCGGCAGCGCGTCGAGGTCGGCGGTGCGCCCGAGGACCTCGTGCTCCTCGGCGTTCACCGAGAGCAGGTCGACGCCCGCGAGCACCTCGTCGGGGACGGCGTGGGCGGGCGCGGCGTTGAGCACCGAGAACCCGGGGACGGCGACGGCGGCCGCGACGGCCTCGTCGGGCACCTCGAGGACGGTCATCACGACGTCGGCGCTGAGGCCCGCCGGCACCGTCACCGAGGCGTTGGCGCCGGCGTCGACGACGATCGTGGTCTCGCCGTCGTCGTCGACCTGGATGAGCGCGGTGCCGGTCGGCCGGTCGGCCACGGTCACGACGCGGGTGAGGTCGACCCCGCCGTCGCGCAGCAGGGCCAGGGCCTCGCCGGCGAACGGGTCGTCACCGACCGCGCCGACGAGCGACACGTGAGCGCCGAGCCGTGCGGCGGCCAGCGCCTGGTTGGCGCCCTTGCCGCCGGGGTGGCGCGAGAGCCCGTGGGCGGGCAGCGTCTCACCGGGCCGGGGGAGGTGACCGACGCGGGCGACCAGGTCGAGGTTCACGCTGCCGACCACGACGACGCTGCGACCCGGAGCATCCACGCGGGGCATCCTGCCGTCCCCGCGCCGGCGCCGCCGTATCCTGCCGCGGGTGAGTCGGAGCCGGCATCCGGACAGGGCCCGCTGGGCGACACGGCACGACCCGGCGCAGGCACGGCTGTTCTCCTGGGCCTCGCTGCGCTGGATCGTCCGGCACCGGGCGTGGACGCCGTGGTACCTGGTGCGCTACTGGCGGCTGGCCAGGCTCCGGATCCGGCAGCCGCACATCGTGCTGCGCGGGATGGTGTTCCTCGGCAAGGGCGTGTCCCTGGAGTGCCGGCCGGGCCTGGGGCGCCTGGAGATCGGGCGGTTCGTCCACCTCGGCGACCGGACGCGGATCCGCTGCCACGAGGGCTCGCTGCGCATCGGCGACAAGGCGGTGTTCGGGGCCGAGAACACCGTCAACGGCTATCTCGACATCGAGTTCGGGGCCTCGACGCTGCTCGCCGACTGGATCTACATCTGCGACTTCGACCACCGCTACGAGGACGTCCACGTCCCGATCAAGGACCAGGGCATCGTCAAGAGCCCGGTGCGCATCGGCCCGGAGACCTGGATCGGGACCAAGGTCACCGTGCTGCGCGGCGCGGTGGTCGGGCGCGGCTGCGTGCTCGGCGCGCACGCGGTGGTGCGGGGGATCATCCCGGACTTCGCCGTGGCGGTGGGGGCGCCGGCGCGGGTCGTCCGGGACCGGATCGCCGACTACGAGGCCGCCGCGTCGGAGCGGGCGGCGCTGGCGGACATCGCCCGCAAACAGGCGAGGGCGGCGGAGACCGCGCGAGGTGCCTCCGGCTCGTGAGCACTTTCTGGTGTCATGGCACCAGAAAGTGCTCACGGGCGCGAAGCGCACCTATTCCGGATTCCCCGCCGCCGCCTCCGCGGTGCCCTGGTCCTCGGGCTCGAGGTCGAGGTCGAACGCCGGCGACGGCGGGTCGTCGTCCTCGGCGGGGTCCGGGGTGTCGCCGTCGGGTCCGTGGACCACGGCGGACTCGAGGTCGTCGACGGCCGCGCGCGGGTCCTCGCGCGCCGCCGCGTCGGGGCCGTCGGGGTCGTTCGCTGCGGTGGTCATCGACGGTCCGATTGCCCGCGACCGACGCCCCCGGAAACCCCTCAGCCCCGGCCGAACACGTTCCCGGTCGGGATCTTCGGCCGGCCCGGCGGCACCGTCGCCTCCCGACGCCGGGTGCGGGCGTAGAGCGCGGCGGTGTCCGCGGCGATCGCCGGCCAGGCGAAGTCGGTGTCCAGTCGGTCGCGCGCCGCGAGGGCCCGGCGGTGCGCCGCGGCCGGGTCGTCCAGGGCCGCGACGACGGCGACCGCGCACCCCGCGACGTCGGCCGGGTCGAAGGACAGGCCCGTGACGCCGTCGAGCACCACCTCGCCGAGTCCCCCGGCCCGCGAGGCGACCAGCGGGGCCCCGGCGGCCGCGGCCTCGAGCGCGACGATCCCGAAGGGCTCGTAGCGGCTGGGTAGCACCACGGCCGACGCCCGCCCGAGCAGGGCGGTCAGGGCGGCGTCGTCGACGTGGCCGAGCATCGTCACCGCCCGGCGCACGCGGGCCGCGCGGGCCCGGTCGGCCAGCCAACCGGCGTGCGACCCGGACCCGGCCACCAGCAGCCGCGTCCCCGGGTGGGCGCGCCGGATCGCGGGGAGTGCGGCGATGACGTCCTGGACGCCCTTCTCCCACTCCAGCCGGCCGAACGTGACCAGCGTCGGGGTGCCGCCGACCGGCGCGGACGGGCCGGCCCAGCCGCGGGGGTCGATGCCGTTGTGCAGCACCGTGATCCCCTCCGCGTCGACGTCGAAGAGCCCCGCGACCTCCTCGCGCATGGCGTGCGAGCAGGTCACGAGCGCGTCGGCGGCCTGCGCGAGCCACCACTCCACGGAGTGCACCTGCCGGTTGAGCGGCGCGGAGAGCCAGCCGCCGTGCCGGCCCGCCTCGGTGGCGTGGACCGTCGCCACCAGCGGCGCGCCGGCCAGCTCGCGCAGCGCGATCGCGGCGTGCGCGACGAGCCAGTCGTGGGCGTGCACGACGTCGGGGTGCCAGTCGCGCAGCAGCCCGAGCGCGGGCCGGACCAGGGCGTGGCCGAGCCCGAGGGTCCAGGCGACGAGGTCGTGCACGAACTCCAGGTGCGGCGGGTCCTCGGCCACGCGCAGCACGCGCACGCCGTCCACCACGGTGTCCGTCGTCGGGTGCGTCGCGGCGTCGGTGCCGGTGGGCTGGCGGGTGAGGACGACGACGTCGTGCCCGGCCGCGGCCAGGTGCGTCGCCAGCGCGCCGACGTGGCGCCCGAGCCCGCCGACCACCACCGGCGGGTACTCCCACGACACGAGCAGGACCCTCATCGGGCGGCCACCAGCTCGCGGTCGCGGGCCCGCGTCAGGGCCCGGGCGTCGAGGTGGCCGAACAGGTCGTCCTGCGCGGCGAACTCCGCCGCGCGGCGGGCGGCCTCGGCGTGCCGGCCCGCCGGGAGGAGGTCGGTGAGCTCCCGGACCCGGTCGCGGTGCGCCGCGGCCCGGCGCCGGGCGTAGTGCGCCGCCGAGTCCTTCGTGACCATGAACGCCCAGTCGCTGGACAGGGCCAGGGCGGCCTGGACGGCGAGCGTGTCGAGGACCCGGTCGCGCCCGGCCGGGCGGTCCACGCCGTCGACGGCGGCGAGCAGCCGGCGGGCGACGTCGTCGTTGCCGGCGACCACGTCGGCCACCGCGGCGCCGTCCCACACCCGCCAGTCCTTGCCCGAGCCCCACGACGACGCGGGCAGCACCACCGGCTCCTCGACGTGCCCGGCCTCGACGGCCCCGCGCAGCGTCGTCACGTGCACCCCGGCGGCCGGGAGCAGCGTCAGGACCTGCTCCAGCCACGCCGGGCCCTCGTGCCACCAGTGGCCGAAGAGCTCGGTGTCGTAGGCGGCGACGACGAGCCCCGGCCGGCCACGCCGGCGCCGCAGGTCGCGCAGGCGCTCGACGACGACGCCGACGAAGTCCGCCGCGTCCCGCGCGACGGCGGCCGCGGCGCGCTCCGGGTCGTAGGGCGCCTTCTCGGCGATCCGCCTGCCGGTCACCCGGTACGGCTTGAACCCGGAGGCGTGGTCGAAGGCGTGGAAGTCGCGGTAGTCGGCGCCGCCCGGGTAGCCGGCGCGGGGCGACCACACGCGGTAGGTGACGTCGAGGTCGCGGCCGAAGGCGACGACGTCCGTGCCGTCCACCGGGTGCGCGGCCCCCGTGTCCCCGCGCATCGCCGGCCCGTCGACGAGGAAGCGGCGCACCCCCGCGGCGGCGTAGTCGTGCTCCATGCCCGGGGCGTAGCCGCACTCCGGGGCCCAGATGCCCTCCGGCCGGCGGCCGAGACGACGCGCGGTGTCGCGCAGGCCGCCGTCGAGCAGGAAGCGGCGCACCCGGCCGGGCAGCAGCGGGCCGAACGGGTGGGTGGCCGGGCCGCCGAGGAGCTCGACGACGCCGTCGTCGGCCAGGGAGCGGAACACCGGCGACGCGCCGTGGCGCCAGGTCTCCTCGAAGGTGCGCAGCGCACCCGCGGCCGCGCGGTGCTCACGGGCGGCGACCTCGGGCAGGCGGCGGTGGGTGGTGTGCGCGCGCAGCTGCCAGTCGGCCAGCCACGAGTGCATCGCGCGCAGGCAGTAGGGGTGGTCGAGCTGCGCGGCGAGCACCGGGGTGACGCCGAGGGTCAGCAGGTCGCGCCGCCCCTGCTCGGCCAGGCGGTGCAGGACGTCGACGACGGGCAGGTAGGAGTGCGCCCAGGCCTGGTAGAGCCAGTCCTCGCCGACGGGCCAGGCGCCGTGGCGGGCCAGCCAGGGCAGGTGGGAGTGCAGCACGAGGCAGAACGTGCCCTCGCTGCCGCCCATGCCGCCCCTCTCCGTCGTCGCCCGAGCAGGTTACCGAGCGGTAGAGCTCGGCCTCATGCCGGCCGCACGGCGCTGACGACGAGGTCCAGCGAGGCGTCGACGTCGTCGGCGTGCAGGTCGAACTCCTCGACGCCCACCTGCGCCACGTCGTCGGCCAGCCGGTCCGGCCACGGCTCGCCGGAGACGGCCAGCGCCACCTGGGCGTCGACGAGGGAGCCGCCGTGGCGGGCGTCGCGCTCGGCGAGCCGCGCGCCGTGGTGCAGGCCCCGCAGCGTCGTGACCGCGAGGCCGGCGTCGTGCACCAGCGCGGCCAGGTCGGTCGCGGCGAGCTCGTAGGTGTGGAACGGGTTGAGGGGCCGGTCGGTCAGGGCGTTGCCGGGGGAGAACGTGAGCCGGTTCGGTGTGGAGCAGTGCAGCCGCCCGCCGGGGCGCAGCACGCGGGCGCACTCCCGGAGGAAGCCGGGTTGATCCCACAGGTGCTCGATCACCTGGAGGGTCACGACGACGTCGACCGCGGCGTCCGGCAGGGGCAGGGCCGCGAGGTCGGCGCGGACGACGTGGAGCGCCCCGCCGTAGCGGCGCGCGACGTGGGCGGCGGTCGGGGTGTCGAGCTCGAGGGCGATCACGCGGTCCGCGACCCCGCCCAGCAGCGCCGCCCCGTAGCCCTCCCCGACACCGGCCTCGAGGACCGTCGCGCCCCGGCAGTCACCGGCGAGCGCCCGGTAGACCGCCTCGTGGCGGCGGAACCAGTAGTTCTCGTGGCGGATGCCCGGGACGGTGCGCTCGCCGGTGAGGGGCAGGGTCTCGGCGGTCTCCACCGGCGCATCATCCTCGACGGCGTCCGGGGGTCGGCAGAATCACCCGCACGGGCGGCACGCGTGGGGCGGTGGGTCGCGCCGCGTGCCCGCAGAATGGACCCATGTCGACCGACGCGCGCCGAACGGTTCCCGGAGCGCGATCGACGGTCGGCGGAGCGGGCGGAGCCGGCTGGGGTTCCTGGCCGCCGCCGACTCCGGGTGATCGCCCGCTGTCGATGACCTCCCGCGCCGACGGCGCCGAGCACGCCGTCATGGCCACCGAGCTCGAGCAGGCCAACCGGACGGGCCAGTCGCCGATGGGGCTGTGCGGGACCGTCGTCGACCTCGCCCCGCTCGGCGCCACCGCCCGGCACGTGTGCCGCCCCTGCCGTGAGGTCGTGTCGCGGCGCCGTCGGGAGGACCGCGTCCCGACCACGCCCTGGACGCTGCTGGTCCAGTGGTACGAGGCCCTCGTCCGGCTCCTGCGCGGTGGGCTCGACGGGCCGGCCCCGAAGGCCCTGCCGGCGGCCGCGCGCCTCGCCCTGCCCGCGTCTCCGAGCGCTCCGTCGAGCGCCGCTCCGATGGGCCCCGCTGCGCCGCCGGTCCCGGCCGACCGCCCGGTGCCGTCGCCCCGGCCGCGCCCGTCGGCGCCGCTCCGCGCCCCGCACCCCGCCCGCGAGGCGGGCGGCCGGCACCGTCGGGACTGACCCCGGCCCGTTGCCTTCCGCCCCACACGCACCTCACAGTGGGGTATGCGCCGACCACGCCCCGTGACGCTCGTCTGCTACGTGGTGCTCGTGCTCATCGCCGTCGGGCTCCTGGCCTCGCCGCTGCTCGGCTTCGTCAACCGCCCGGCGCTCTGGTTCGGGCTGCCCTCGATCATGGTGTGGATGGGCGTGCTGGTCCTGCTCATCACGCCCGTCCTGGCGATCGTCGAGACCACGCGGGGTCCCGACGACGAGGAGGAGCGCCGATGAGCACCACCCTGGTCGTCACGCTCGTCGGGATCCTCGTCATCGCCGGCGTCGGGCTGCTCGGGCGGCGGGGAGCCATCACCGACGTCTCCGACTGGGCGGTCGGGGGCCGGAGGTTCGGGTCCTGGACGATGTGGTTCCTCCAGGCCGGCGAGGTCTTCACGACCTTCACGTTCCTCGGCATGGCTGGCCTCGCCTTCGCCGGGGGCGCGGCCGCGCTCTACGCGCTGCCCTACGTCCCGCTGGCGTACGCGGGCCTGTACTTCCTCGGCCCGGTCGTCTGGCGGCGGGCGCGCGAGCAGGGGCACGTGACCCAGGCCGACTTCCTCGCCGAGCACTTCGGCTCGCGGGCCTTCGGCGGCCTCGTCGCCGTGCTCGGCGTGGTCTTCCTGCTGCCCTACCTGCAGCTGCAGATCACCGGGCTCGGCCTCGCGGTGCAGCTCGCGACGGGGGAGAAGGCCTCCGGGACGCTGAGCATGGTCGTCGCCTTCGTGCTGGTCGTCGCCTTCGTGCTCTGGGCCGGCATCCGCGGCGTCGCGACCACGTCCTACCTCAAGGACGCGCTCATGCTCGTCGTGCTGATCGTCCTGCTCGCGGTGATCCCGGCCGCGGTGAACGGCGGGATCGGGCCGACGTTCGAGAGCGTGCTCGCCCACGCGCCACGGATGCTGACGATCCACGCGGGGGAGTACGACGCCGGGTACTTCATCTCCTCGACGGTCGCCTCCACGCTCGGGGTGCTGTTCCTGACGTTGCCGCACTCCTGGCCCGCGCTGCTCTCCGCCGGCTCCGAGCGCGCGGTGCGCCGCAACTACGCCTACCTGCCGATCTACTCACTGGCGCTGGCCATCCCGATGGTCATCGGCTTCGTCGCGCTGACCGCGCTCCCGCCCTCGACCAGCAGCAACGGCGCCCTGCTCGTGCTCGCCGGGCAGGTGTTCCCGTCGTGGTTCGTCGGCGTGGTGGTCGTGGCGACGGCCGCGACGGCGATGGTGCCCGCGGCCGGGATCCTCATCGGGATGTCGACGCTGGTGGCCCGCAACGTCGTGCGCACCACCACCGTGCGCGGCCAGACGGTGACCAACCAGCTCTCGGTCGTCGGGCTCACGGCCCTCGCGCTGGTGCTCGCGATCGTGCGCCCCGACCTGCTGGCCAACCTGCTGCTGCTCACGTACTCCGGGCTCGACCAGCTGGTCCCGGCGCTCGCGCTGGCGCTGTTCGCGCGGCGGTGGGTCGGGCTGCGGCCGATCCTCGCGGGCCTCGTCGTCGGCGAGGTCGTGGTCGTCGTGCTCACCTTCGGCCCCTATGCCGGCACGGTGAACGAGGGCCTCGTCGCGCTGGTGCCCAACCTCGTCGTCGTCGCCCTCGGCGCCCTGCTCGAGCGGCGCCGCGGCGGCCCGCGCGAGGGGACCCCTCGGGCGGACAGAGCGACCGAATCGTCCCCTCGCCCGGCGGGATCGGTCGCGCGAGGGGAACCTTCGGTCGACTAGAGCGGCCGAGGGGTCCCCTCGCGCTCTGGCCGGCTGAGGGAGGACGACGGCGATGGCACGGCTGCTCCTGCACGGCGGCGAGGTGCTCGACGGGACCGGTGCGGCGGCGGCCACCGCCGACGTCGTCGTCGACACGGCGACCGGCACGGTCCTCGACGTCGGGCCCGGGCTGGACGGCGACGAGGCCCTCGACTGCACCGGCGCGACCGTGACGCCCGGCTTCGTCGACGCCCACGTCCACGTCACCAGCTCCGGGGTCGACCTGCTCTCCCGGGTGACGACGCCGTTCTCCTACCAGTTCTTCGCGGCCGCGCGGAACCTCACCGCCACGCTGCGGGCGGGGGTGACGACGGTGCGCGACGCCGGCGGCGCCGACGCGGGGGTCCGCCAGGCGGTGGCCGACGGGCTGGTCGCCGGCCCGCGGATGCGCATCGCGGTGTCGATCCTGGGCCAGACCGGCGGGCACTCCGACGGCTGGATGCCCTCGGGGCACTGCGTCCCCTTGTCGCTGCCGCACCCCGGCCGGCCGAGCGGGGTCGCCGACGGCGTCGAGGGCGTGCGGCTCAAGGTGCGCGAGGTGCTCCGGGCCGGCGCCGACGTCGTCAAGATCTGCACGACGGGCGGCGTGCTGTCCCCGGGCGACGACCCGGAGCACTCGCAGTTCTCCCCGGAGGAGATCGCGGTCGTCGTCGCGGAGGCCGCCGCGCAGGGCCGGGAGGTCATGTCCCACGCGCAGGGCGCGACCGGGATCAAGAACGCGGTCCGCGCCGGGGTGCGCTCGATCGAGCACGGCATCTTCCTCGACGACGAGGCGATCGCCCTGATGCTGGAGCGCGACACCGTGCTGGTCCCGACGCTGGTGGCCCCGCGGGCCGTCCTCGAGGCGGCCGCGGCGGGGGCCCGGCTGCCCGCCGAGGTGGTGGCGAAGGCGGCGGCCGTGGTCGACGTGCACACCGAGTCGATCCGCCGGGCCGTCGAGGCGGGGGTCCGGATCGCGATGGGCACCGACTCGGGGGTGGGCCCGCACGGTCGCAACCTCGAGGAGTTGCCGCTCATGGCGGCCTGCGGGATGTCCCCGGAGGCGGTCGTCGCCGCCTCGACGTCGGCGGGCGCGCGGCTTCTCGGGCTCGGCGACGTCACCGGTCGGGTGTCACCCGGGCTGGCGGCCGACCTGTGCGTGGTCTCCGGGTCGCTGGACGGCGACGGCGGGCTGGACGGTCTGTCGGCGCGGCTGCGGGCGGTGCGGCGCGCTGGTGTGCCGGTCGCCCTCGCCTGACGCCCGGCGTCAGTGCTTCTTGCCGCCGCCGAACCGCTTGAACAGCTCCTGGGCCTTCGCGCGGTTCTTCGGGTCCTGCGCGTAGCGCTTCGCCTGGTCGGTGTACTTGCGTCCCTGCGGGCTGCGCAGGAACTCCTGGACCTTCGCCACGATGCCGGCCACGGCGTCCTCCTGGGGGTGCGAATCCGATCTGTCCGGTTCACGGTACGCGGCACAAGTTACCGGCCAGTAGGTCCCTACTACCTACTCGCGGGTAACATGAGAGGGGTACGCCACGTCGCCCTCGGAACGTGATCGTGGGACAGTCGGCTCGGAGCGAATGACTACCGGCGAGTAACAACGGCTGCCGGCGGTCACGGGATTCGCAGGCACAGGAGGTCACAGAGGACCCATGAACATCGTCGTGCTGATCAAGCAGGTGCCGGACACCTGGTCGGAGCGGACGCTCTCCGACGGCGACAAGACCCTGGACCGCGCCTCGTCGGACGCGGTGCTGGACGAGATCAACGAGCGCGCCGTGGAGGAGGCGCTCAAGATCAAGGAGGCCGGGGACGCCGAGGTCACGATCCTGACCGCCGGACCCGACCGCGCCACCGACGCCGTCCGCAAGGCCCTCTCGATGGGCGCGGACAAGGCGGTCCACGTGAACGACGACGCGATCCACGGCTCCGACGCCGTGGCCACCGCGAAGGTCCTCGCGAAGGCGATCGGCACGGTCGGCGACGTCGACCTCGTGATCGCCGGCAACGAGGCCACCGACGGCCGCAGCGGCGCCATGGCCGGGATGGTCGGCGAGGTGCTGGGGTGGCCGTCGCTCACCCACGCCAACGAGCTCTCGGTCGCCGACGGCTCCGCCACGGTGAAGCGGGAGACCGACGAGGGCACCTGCGACGTCACCGCGTCGCTGCCCGCCGTCGTGAGCGTCGCCGAGAAGATCAACGAGCCGCGGTACCCGTCGTTCAAGGGGATCATGGCCGCCAAGAAGAAGCCGGTGAGCACACTCGGAATCTCCGACCTCGGGCTCGACGCCTCGGAGGTCGGGCTCGCGGGCTCGCTCGTCCAGGTCGACTCGTTCGCGCCGCGCCCGCCGAAGTCGGGCGGCCAGAAGGTCGAGGACGAGGGCGACGGCGGTCAGAAGATCGCCGAGTTCCTCGTCGGTCAGAAGCTCATCTGAGCACCCGTCCACGAGCGAGCGAGGAGACACCATGAGTGAGGTACTGGTCCTCGTCGACCACGTCGACGGCGAGATCAAGAAGAACACGTACGAGATGCTGACCGCGGCCCGCCGCCTCGGTGAGCCCTCCGCGGTCGTCGTCGGCACGCCCGGCACCGCGACCAAGCTGGCCGAGGGCCTCGCCGCCCACGGCGCGGAGAAGGTCTACGTCGCCGAGTCCGACGACGCCGTGAACTACCTGTCGACGCCGCAGGTCGACGTGCTGGCCGCCCTGGTCGAGCGCGTCTCGCCGCCCGCGGTGCTGATCCCGGCCGGCGCCGACGGCCGGGAGGTCGCGGGCCGCCTGGCGGTGCGCACCAACTCCGGGTGGCTGAACGACCTCGTCGACATCGACGGCGACCGCAACGGCCAGCACTCGATCTTCGGTGGCGCGTTCACCGTGCAGTCGCACGCCACCACCGACACCGCGATCGTCTCGTGGCGCTCGGGCTCGATCGAGGTCGAGGAGGCCGCCGGGGCCGGGACGCAGGAGACCGTCGAGGTCCCCGCGATCGACGCCGCGCGCTCGGCCAAGGTCTCGAACCGGGCCCCGATCGTCGGCGGCGACCGTCCGGAGCTCACCGAGGCGACCGTCGTCGTCTCCGGTGGCCGCGGGGTCGGCTCGGCGGAGAACTTCGAGGTCGTCGAGAAGCTCGCCGACTCGCTGCACGCCGCCGTCGGCGCCTCGCGCGCCGCGGTCGACTCCGGCTACTACCCGAACCAGTTCCAGGTCGGGCAGACCGGCAAGACCGTGTCCCCGCAGCTGTACCTGGCGCTGGGCATCTCCGGCGCGATCCAGCACCGGGCCGGCATGCAGACCTCGAAGACGATCGTCGCGGTCAACAAGGACCCGGAGGCGCCGATCTTCGAGATCGCCGACTTCGGCATCGTGGGCGACCTGTTCTCGGTGGCCCCGCAGTTGACCGAGGAGGTCGGCAAGCGGTCCTCGTGACCCGCGGCCGTCCCTGATCGGGCGAAGGGCCCCTCCGGAGCACCGGAGGGGCCCTTCGCTCGTGACCGCTCGGCGAGACCGTGGGAGCGCTCGCCCATCAGGAGGATTACGCTCGTTCGGCGATGACCTACCTCGACCACGCGGCCACGACGCCGATGCTGCCCGTGGCCGTCGCCCGGTACACCGAGGCGCTCGGCCGCGTCGGCAACCCCTCCTCGCTCCACACGGCGGGGCGCCGGGCGCGCAAGGAGGTCGAGGAGGCCCGCGAGACGATCGCCGAGGCGGTCGGCGCGCTGCCCACGGAGGTCGTCCTCGCGACCGGCGGCACCGAGGCCGACAACCTCGCGCTCAAGGGCGTGTTCTGGGCCCGTCGGGCGGCCGACCCGCGGCGGACCGGGGTGGTGGTCTCGGCCGTCGAGCACCACGCGGTCCTCGACGCCGCGGAGTGGCTCGCCGAGCACGAGGGCGCGACGATGCACGTCCTCGCCGTCGACGCGGCCGGCCGGGTGGACCCCGAGGAGCTCCGCGCGCTGCTCGCCGCCCACGCCGGCGAGATCGCGGTCGTCAGCGTGATGTGGGCCAACAACGAGGTCGGCACCGTCAACGACATCCGGGCGCTGGCCGACGTCGCGCACTCCTTCGACGTGCCGCTGCACACCGACGCGGTCCAGGCCGTGGGCTCGCTGCCGGTCGACTTCGCGGCCTCGGGCGCCGACGCGCTCTCGCTCACCGGGCACAAGCTCGGCGGCCCCGTCGGGGTCGGCGCGCTGCTGCTGCGCCGAGACGCCTCCTGCGTCCCGCTGCTGCACGGCGGCGGTCAGGAGCGCGACGTCCGCTCGGGCACCCTCGACGTCGCCGGCACGGTCGCCCTGGCGGCCGCGGTGCGCGCGGCCGTGGACGACGCCCCGCGGCGGACCGTGGAGCTCGCGGCGCTGCGCGACGACCTCGTGGCCCGGCTGGTCGGCGAGGTCCCCGACGCGACGCTGAACGGCGTCCCGCTCGACGCGGCACCGGTCGGCGGGGGCCCGGCCCGGCTGCCCGGCAACGCCCACCTGTCGTTCCCGGGCTGCGAGGGCGACAGCCTGCTCATGCTGCTCGACGCCCACGAGATCGAGTGCTCCACCGGTTCGGCGTGCACCGCCGGGGTGGCGCGGCCCTCCCACGTCCTGCTGGCCATGGGTGTCGACGAGGCGGCCGCGCGGGGCTCGCTGCGGTTCTCGCTCGGCCACAGCTCGACCGCCGCGGACGTGGACGCGGCCGTGGCGGCGATCGGGCCCGTCGTGGAGCGCGCCCGGGGGGCGCTGGCGCGGTCATGAATAGGTGCGCTGGCGCGCCCGTGAGCAGAAAGTGCCGCTATAGCGACACTTTCTGCTCACGAGCCGGAGGCACCTCGTGAGGGTCCTGGCCGCGATGAGCGGCGGGGTCGACTCGGCGGTCGCCGCCGCGCGCGCCCGCGACGCGGGCCACGACGTCGTCGGGGTGCACCTCGCGCTCTCGGCGAAGCCCGCGACGATGCGCGAGGGCGCCCGCGGGTGCTGCTCGGTGGAGGACTCCCACGACGCCCGGCGCTGCGCCGACGTCCTCGGCCTCCCGTTCTACGTGTGGGACATGGCCGCGCGGTTCAGCGCCGACGTCGTGGAGCCGTTCGTCGCCGAGTACGCGGCCGGGCGCACCCCGAACCCCTGCCTGCGGTGCAACGAGAAGATCAAGTTCTCGGCGGTGCTGGACCGGGCGCTCGCGCTGGGGTTCGACGCCGTCGTCACCGGGCACTACGCGCGCCTCACCGACGGGGTCCTGCGCCGCGCCGCCGACGCCGGGAAGGACCAGTCCTACGTGCTCGGGGTGCTCACCGCCGAGCAGCTGGCGCACGCGGTGTTCCCGCTCGGGGACTCGCACAAGTCCGAGGTCCGGGCCGAGGCCGCGCGCCGCGGGCTCGTCGTCGCCGAGAAGCCCGACAGCCACGACATCTGCTTCATCCCCTCCGGCGACACCCGGGGGTTCCTCGACGAGCGCCTCGAGCAGGCCCCGGGCGAGCTGGTCGACGCGGCCTCCGGCGCGGTGCTCGGCCGGCACACCGGCGTCGCGGGGTTCACGGTCGGGCAGCGCCACGGGCTCGGTCTCGACCGGCCCGCCCCGGACGGCCGGCCGCGCTACGTGCTGGGCATCGAGCCGGTGTCGCGGCAGGTCCGCGTCGGCCCGGCGGAGGAGCTCGACGTCCGGTCGGTCGCGGCCGGGCGCCCGGTGTGGCACGCGCCGTGGGGGACCGTCGACGACGTCGTCGTGCAGGTGCGCGCCCACGGGGGCCTGGCGCCGGCGCGGGTGACGGTGTCCGAGGGCTCGCTGACCGCCGAACTCCACGAGCCCCTCCGGGGGGTCGCCCCCGGGCAGGCGGTGGTGGTCTACGACGACGACCGCGTGCTCGGCTCGGCGACGATCACCGCCACGGCCTGACCCCGCGCCCCTATGATCGGCGCCCATGGCGTTCGAGGCCGAGAACATCCGCGACTGGCTGGGCAAGAAGGTCGTCGACCCGTCGGGGGCGAAGATCGGCGACATGGAGGCGGTGTACTACGACACGGCCACCGACGAGCCGTCGTTCGTCACCGTCGAGCTGGGCCTGTTCAACCGCAAGCGCCTGGCGTTCGTGCCGATCCGCGGCGCGCTGGTCCACCCGGACCACGTCAAGGTCACCGTCGCGAAGGACCTCGCGAAGGACGCCCCGTCGATCGACACCGACGGCGAGCTCCCGGTGGAGGACGAGCCGGCGATCTTCGCGCACTACGGGCTGGACTACGGGCCGCGCACCGGGCGCCGGCTGGCCCGCCGCTGACCTACCCCGTGCAAGCGAAGCGTCCTTGCTTGCATCCAGTGGCAGGAAAGCCCCGTCGTCGATGAGCCCCGACCCCGACCCTGACTCCGAGCCCGACCTCGTCGCCGGCGAGCCCCGCACCGTGCTGCGCGACGCCTTCGCCAGCATCCGCACCGAGCGGCGGCCCGACGGGACGCTGGACCTCGCCGGCGACATCTCCGCCGAGCTCGCCCAGCCCCTGCTGCGGGCCCTGGACCGGGTGGCCGCGGAGCTCGTCGCCGACGACGAGCGCCGGGGCGGCGAGGTCCGGGCCGGTGGGCGCCTGCAGGCCGACGCGTTCGTCGCCCTGCTGCTGCGCGTCACCGACCCGGGGTCCTGAGCCGGGCTCAGCCCTGGCGGGCCTTGCCCTTCGGGTTCGTCTTGTTGATCACCACGGTGCGCCCGTGGCGACGGACGACGCTCGCGCCCGGCTTCTGCTTGAGCGCCTTGAGCGATGCACGCACCTTCATGGTCGTCTCCTGTCCTCAGCGCTCTTCACGGAAGTCCACGTGCCGGCGCACGCGCGGGTCGAACTTGCGCAGCACCAGCCGGTCGGGGTCGTTGCGACGGTTCTTGCGGGTCACGTAGGTGGTGCCCGTCCCCGCCGTCGAGCGCAGCTTCACGATCGGTCGGACGTCGTTCCTCGCCATCTCTGCCCTCCCCTTGTCGGTTCTGATTGTCATTAACAGCAACCGACCGAGGAGTGTTCCCGGGACGTCAGGCGCCGGTCGCGGCCCGCAGCACGGCGCGGAGGTCGGACGCCATCACCGCGCTGCTGTGCTCGGCGGTGACCCATTCCCGGGCGGCCTCGCCCATGGCGCGGGCGCGCTCGGGGTCGGCGAGCAGCTCGGCGATCCCGTCCGCCATGGCCTCGGGGTCCTCGGGGTCGACGAGCAGGCCGCGCACCCCGTGCTCCACCAGGCCCTCCATCGCCGGGTTGCGGGTGACGACGACGGGCCGTCCGCTCGCCGCCGCCTCGAGGACCACGGTGGAGCCGCTGCCGCGCCGGGTCGGCTGCAGCGCCACGGCGATCACCGACGAGCGCCGGTACATGGCCCGCACCGCGCCCTCCATGCGGCGCCGGTGCAGCACGCCGAGCTCGTCGGGCACGTCGACGTCGCTGCGGGTGGTGCCGAGCTCGAGGCGGGCGGGGACCCCGCGCTTCCGGACGCGGGTGACCGCGTCGACGAGCAGCGGGTGGTCGCGGAACTGGTCGTCGCCGACGCTCGCGACCGTCGGGGTCGCCTCGTCCCACGGCTGCGGCGGGAAGAAGTCCGTGTCGATGCCCAGCCGGATGTGGTGGACCCGGGCGGGGTCGAGGTCCCAGGCCTCGGTGAGGTCGGCGTCGGCGCCGGCCGCCTGCGTGACCACCCCGGAGAGCCGCCGGATCGCGCGCCCGACCGTCGCCCGCTGCACGCGGTCGTAGCGCTCCGGCCGGCCCGCCCAGACGATGTTCGCGACGGTGGGCGGCCCGCCCGGCACGAGCGCGGCCGGGAAGCCGGTGTGCTCGTCCATGCAGAGCACCGCGTCGGCGCGGCGGCGCGCGGGGGAGAGGGCCGACGCCGCGACGGCGACCGGCTCGAAGCCGTCGAGCCGGTTGCGCACCTTGCGCGACACCCACTGCAGGGCCGGGCGGCGCAGCGACGGGCGGAACTGCACGTGCACGTCCGGGTCGTCCTCGAGGTGGTGCAGGCCGTACGGCGTACGGTCCGGCACCTCGTCCCGGGCGTTCGCCGCCTCGTGGGCCGCGACGTCCATGTTCTCCGGCAACTCCACCTGCACCAGCATCGCGGCACCCTAGCGGTCGGCGACGATCTCCAGCAGCCGCGCCCGCAGCACCGCGCCGCGTGCCGCGAAGCCCTGCTGGGCGCGGGTGTACTCGGCCTTCCCCGCCGCCGTCTCGATGCGGACGGGCGGGTGGCCGAGGGCGGTGAGGTCGTAGGGCGAGGCCCGCATGTCGAGGACGCGGACGTCGCGGGCCAGCTCGAAGGTGTCCAGCAGCAGCTCGCCGGGCACGAGCGGGCCGAGCTTCGTCGCCCACTTGTAGAGGTCCATCGTCGCGTGCAGGCACCCCGGCTGCTCGACGGCGACCTGTCCCTCCCGGGTGGGGCGCCCGGCGTTGCGGGGGGCGGCCCCGGCGGTGAAGAAGCGGTAGGCGTCGTGGTGGGTGCAGCGCAGCCGGTGGTCCTCGACGACGGCGTCGGTGCCCTCGGGCCCGAGCCGCAGCGGCACCGGGTGGCGGGTGTCGCGGTCCCGGTAGACCATCGCCCATTCGTGCAGCCCGAAGCAGCCCAGGTGGGCCGGCCGGGACGCCGTGGCCGTGAGCAGGTCCCGGACGAAGGCGACCGTCTCCGGCCGGATCGACGCGGCGTCGACGCGGCTCCCGTCGGGCACGTAGTGCTTCCACCCGGCGCGCTCGCCGGCGCCGGCGAGCACGACGTCGGCCCCCGGGTGCCAGATCCGCAGCCGCCCCGGCCGCGTCGGGTAGTAGGTGAACAGGAAGTCCTCGACGGGGTGGCTCTCGCGACGCTCCCGCCGGGCGCGGTGGCCCGCGGTCAGCGCGTCGGCGCGCTCCGCGTGGGCCCGCGCCCGGGCCCGCCAGGTGGCTTCGTCGAGGTGGGGCATCGTGCTCCCAGGGTGCCCTACCCGGGCGCGCGGGCCGGGGCGCGCCGGTGCCGGACGAGCAGGGCGACCTCCCGCACGGCCATCACCAGCGCGAACGTGCCGAACACGAGCCCGACCACCGCGTTGCCCAGGGCGAGCGCCAGGAACGCACCGCCGACGGCGCCGGGGACGGCGGCGAGCCCGACCAGGGTCGCGATGCGCAGGTCGGCGGTGCCCTGCCGCCGGTGCGCGAGCCCGCCCACCAGGGAGTTCGGCGCGAAGACGAGCAGCGAGGTCCCCGCCGCGGTGTGGAGGTCGACGCCGAAGAGCAGCACCAGCGCGGGCACCGCGAGCAGGCCACCGCCCAGGCCCATCGCCCCGGCCCAGGCGCCGACGACGACGCCGACGACGAGGCCCGCCGGCACCACGAACCACGGGGTCGCGAGCAGCGGCGCGGGGACGACGGCGGCGCCGTCGGCCGGGTCGAGCCCGGCCGCGTCGAGGTAGAGCTTGGCGGCGGTGAGCGCGAGGATCGCGATCAGCAGGACGCGCAGCACCGTGTCCGAGGCGCGCGCCACCAGCCTCGCGCCCCAGACCCCGCCGACCATCCCGCCGACGATCATCCCGGCGCCCGCGGTCAGGTCGATGGTGCCGCCGGCCAGCCAGTACACCAGCGCGCCGGCCACGCACACCGGCGTCGCCGCGAGCGTGGAGGTGCCGTGGACCGCCGGGCGGGACAGCGAGGTGTCGTGGGCGAGCGCGGGGACGGTCAGCACCCCGTTGCCACCGCCCAGCAGCCCCCCGACGACCCCGCTGACGGCGCCGATGCCCACCAGGCGCCCGGTGCGGCCCCGTTGCCCGTCCCCGCCCGTCACGGCCCTCCTCGGTCTCGGGTACACCTGGGGCGTGAGCGATCCCCTGCTCGTCGTGCCCGAGGTGGACCAGGCCGATACCCCGGCCGCGGTGCCGGACGCGCCCCTCGCCCCGGAGGAGCGTGCCACCGGACTGGGCTCGCTGCCGGGGACCGACCAGCGGGAGGCCGCGCGCACCGTCGTCGGCGAGCTGCCCGGCTTCCCGCACGTCCCGGAGCTGCCCGCGCGCGGTGTCGGTGCCGACATGGTCGGGCGGGCGGCCGCGCTGCTGGTCGACCTCGCCGTCGAGGTGTGGCCGTCGGGGTACCGGGTCACCGCCCGGCCCGGGGCGCAGCACCGGCGGGGTGTCGAGCTCCTCGCCCGCGACGTCGACGCGCTCGACGAGGCCCTGGGCGAGGCGGGCGCGACCCCGCGCCGGGTGAAGACCCAGGTCGCCGGCCCGTGGACGCTCGCGGCGGGGGTGGAGCTGCGCAACGGCAACCGGGTGCTGACCGATCCGGGCGCGGTCGCGGAGTTCACCGAGAGCCTCGCCGAGGGGCTGCGCGGCCACGTCGCCGAGCTCGGCCGCCGGACGGGCGCCGAGGTGGTGGTGCAGCTCGACGAGCCGACGCTGCCCGCCGTCCTCGCCGGCTCGCTGCCCACCCCGAGCGGGTACGGCACGGTGCGCGCGGTGCCCGGCGCCGACGCGCGGGCCGGGCTGGGGACGCTGGTGGAGGCGGCCCGGGGGGCGGGCGCGGCCGGCGTCGTCGTCCACTGCTGCCACCCGACGCCGCCGCTGGCGCTGCTCGGGGCGAGCGGCGCGGACGCGGTGGCCGTCGACCTCACCGCCCTGGACCGCTCGGGCCCCGTGCTCGACGCCCTCGGCGAGCTGTGGGACGCGCCCACCGAGCTGTGGCTGGGGGTGGTGCCCTCGACCGACCCGGACGGCCGCCCGGAGCTGGCGGACCTCGCGCGGCCGGCGCTGGAGCTCGCCGACCGCCTCGGGTTCGACCGGGCGCGGCTGGCCGACCGGGCCGTCGTCACGCCCGCCTGCGGGCTGGCGGGGGCGAGCCCGGCGTGGGCCCGGTCCGCGATGGCGCGCAGCGTCGAGCTGGCGCAGGCGTTCGCGGACCCGCCCTCGTCCTGGTGAGGCGCCGCTGAGCAGGCGTGGCTGTCGGACCCCGCGGCTACCCTCGGCGCCGTGACCAGCGAGACCACCGCCTCCTCGACCGGCACGGCCGACCTGCCCGCGCAGGCGCAGGCGCGGCACCAGGAGCTGGCCGAGGTCGTGGGCGACCACCAGTTCCGCTACTACGTGCTCGACGCGCCGATCGTCACCGACGGCGAGTTCGACGAGCTCTTCGGCGAGCTGCTGTCCCTCGAGGAGCAGTACCCGTCGCTCGTGACGCCGGCGAGCCCCACGCAGCGGGTCGGCGGCGGGTTCTCCACCGACTTCGTCGCGGTCGACCACCTCGAGCGGATGCTCTCGCTGGACAACGCCTTCGAGCCCGAGGAACTGCGCGAGTGGGTGCTGCGGGTGCAGCGCGAGCTCGACTTCCCCACCCAGGAGCTGCAGTACCTCTGCGAGCTCAAGATCGACGGCCTCGCGGTCAACCTGCTCTACGAGGACGGCCACCTCACCCGCGCGCTCACCCGTGGCGACGGGCGCACCGGCGAGGACATCACCCTCAACATGCGCACGCTCGCCGACGTGCCCACCGAGCTCACCGGCACCGACGAGTTCGGCGTGCCCGAGCTCATCGAGGTGCGCGGCGAGGTCTTCTTCCGGCTGGCCGATTTCGAGGAGCTCAACGCCGGGCTCGTCGCGGCGGGCAAGCAGCCCTTCGCGAACCCGCGCAACTCCGCGGCCGGCAGCCTGCGCCAGAAGGACCCGCGGGTCACGGCCACCCGCCCGCTGCGCCTGATCTGCCACGGGCTGGGCAAGCGGCGCGGCTTCACCCCGGAACGGCAGTCCCAGGCCTACGACGCGCTCGCCGCCTGGGGCCTGCCGGTGTCCACCCACACCCGGGTGCTGCACGGGGTCGACGCGGTCATCGAGCACACCCGCTACTGGGGCGAGCACCGGCACGACGCCGAGCACGAGATCGACGGCGTGGTGGTCAAGGTCGACGACGTGGCGCTGCAGCGACGGCTGGGCTCCACCGCCCGGGCGCCGCGCTGGGCGATCGCCTACAAGTACCCGCCCGAGCAGGCGACGACGACGCTGCGGAACATCAGCGTCAACGTCGGCCGCACCGGCCGCGTCACCCCGTTCGCGGAGATGGACCCGGTGCTGGTCGCGGGCTCGACGGTGTCGCTGGCCACCCTGCACAACGCCGGCGAGGTCGAGCGCAAGGGCGTCCTCATCGGGGACCGGGTGATCATCCGCAAGGCGGGCGACGTGATCCCCGAGGTGCTGGGCCCCGTCGTCGAGGCCCGGGACGGCACCGAGCACGCCTTCGTCATGCCGACGCACTGCCCCGAGTGCGGCACCGAGCTGCGGCAGATGCGCGAGGGCGACAAGGACCTGCGCTGCCCCAACGCGCGGTCCTGTCCCGCGCAACTGCGGGAGCGGCTCTTCCACGTCGCGGGCCGCGGGGCGTTCGACATCGAGGTCCTCGGCTACGAGGCGGCGACGGCGCTGCTGACCGCGGGTGCGGTGCAGGACGAGGGGGACGTGTTCGCCCTCACCGAGGACGCCCTCGCGGAGGTCCCGCTGTTCCGCACGAAGGCCGGGAACCTCTCGGCCAACGGGCGCAAGCTGCTGGCCAACCTCGAGACCGCCAAGCACCGGCCGCTGTGGAAGGTGCTCGTGGGGCTGTCGATCCGCCACGTCGGCCCGACGGCCGCGCAGGCCCTCGCCCGGCACTTCCGCTCGGTCGAGGCCATCGACGCCGCGAGCGAGGAGGAGCTGGCCGCGGTCGACGGCGTCGGCCCGACCATCGCGGCCGCCGTGCGCGAGTGGTTCTCGGTGGACTGGCACCGCGAGGTGGTCGAGAAGTGGCGCGCCGCCGGGGTGGACCTGGCCGAGGAGGTCGACGAGTCGACCCCGCGCACGCTCGAGGGGCTCTCGGTGGTGGTCACCGGGTCGTTGCCGACCTTCTCCCGCGACGAGGCCAAGGAGGCGATCCTCGCGCGCGGGGGCCGGGCGGCGTCGTCGGTGTCGAAGAAGACGGCATTCGTCGTGGTCGGGGACGAACCGGGCTCGAAGTACGACAAGGCGGTGGCCGCGAAGGTCCCGATCCTCGACGAGGACGGGTTCCGGGTGCTCCTCGAGCAGGGACCGGACGCGGCGCGGGAGAACGCGCAGGTCCCGGCGGGTGCCGAGGCGACGGCCGCCCTCGAGGAGTAGCTCGCCGGGGGCGGTCACTCTGCGGCGTCCGCTCCGGCGGACGGGTGGGATGTGGCCGAAACGCGTGCAGACGCACGTGCAGACGTTGATGTCGCAGCGGAGAAGGTTGAAGCTGGTCCCATATCCTGGTCGCACTGCCGCGCGAGCGGCACCGGGCACGGACGGGGAGGTGACGCGCAGGTGCTCCAGTGCTGCCCCAACGGCGCCCGCCCCGCCGACGTCTACCCCGCGGTCCCGATGACGCCCCGTCACCTCGCCCGGGACGCCCGGGCGGTCGCGGCGCTCGGGGTGACGAGCTTTCACGTGCACCCGCGCGACACCGACGGGCAGGAGAGCCTCGACCCCGGGCCCATCGGCGCCGTGGTGGGGGCGATCCGCCAGGCCGCCCCGTCGATGGAGATCGGCGTGACCACCGCGCGCTGGGTGGAGCCCGACCCGTTCAAGCGCACCGACCTGGTGCAGCAGTGGTCCCGCCTGCCCGACCACGCCCGCCCCGACGTCGCCTCGGTCAACGTCCACGAGCGCGGCTGGGAGATCGTCTGCGAGGCGCTCGACTCCGTCGGGATCGGTATCGAGCTCGGGGTGTGGACCACCGGCGACGCCGTCCAGCTCAAGCAGGCCGGCGTCCCGCGCGGCACGGTCCGGGTGCTCGCCGAGGTCACGGTGACCGACCCCGACACCGCCGTCGCCGAGGCCGTCCGCATCCTCAAGGCGCTCGGGCCGATGTCGGTCCCGATCCTGCTCCACGGCGAGGAGGGCGGCGCCTGGCCGGTGCTGGACTACGCGCGCCGCAACAACCTCGACACCCGCATGGGCTTCGAGGACACGCTCAAGGGTCCCGACGGCACCTGGCTCGCCACCGGCAACGAGGAGCTGGTCCGCTACGCCCTCGGCCAGGCGGTCTCGCCGCGGCTGGCGGAGCGCCGCCGGCCGGGCTGGGGTCCGACCCTGGCCGGCCTGCGCGGCATCCGCCCCGAGCCGCGCCGCTGAGCACGACGGGTCGCGGGGCTCAGCCGGTCATGGTGGCGACGATCCCCGCGAGGTGGGAGATCCGCGCCAGCTCCGACGGGCGGAACCCGGGCCCGCCGGGTCGGCCGAGCACCAGGGCCCGGTCCGGCCGCCCCAGCGGGGCGGCCGCGAGCTCGGTGTCCAGGTCGGTCCAGGCCGAGGGGACCTCGTGGCCGCCGGTCGGGTCGAGCACCGTCGCCTTGGCCAGCGGCAGCCAGGGGAGGGTCTCCGCGTCGGTCTCCGGTGCCGCCGAGCTCGCCGCGACGCGGTGCACGCGGGTCCCACCGTCGCCCCAGACGTCGCCGGTCGAGGCCTCCACCACCATCGCCCACGCGGACCGGAAGATCCGGGGTACGGCGTCGGCGAGCAGCGCGATCCCGCGGTCGGGGTCGGCGGCCACGGCCTCGACGAGCTCCAGCTCGCGGGCGGTGTCGAGCGGGCCGAAGAACGGGCGCACCGACTCGACGGTCACGTCGCGCACCGACTCGGCGGCGGTGATGAGCACGTCCGGCGGCCGGGCCGCCGGGAGGTCGACCACCAGGTCGTCCACGGCCACACCCTGGTGGCGCTCCACGACGTCCACGGACAGGATGTCCGCCCCCTCGCCGCCGAGCGCCGACGCGACCGCGCCGAGGGTGCCCGGTCGGTCGGGCAGCACCACTCGCAGCAGGTAGGTCACGCCGCCTCCGTCCCCGGTGGTCGTCCCGCCACCGCCAGCACCGCCAGCACCGCCACACCGCCGTGCCGGCAGGGTCGGGCGCGCCACGGCGGGCACGCCGACGAGCCCGTCGGCGTCGCGCACTCCGGCGGGCGCGGCGAGTGTGCCAGTCACGCCCGACACGGAGCGAGGACCCGGGGTGGGGGCCCGGCGGGAGGTGGGCAGCGCGGAGCGGTGGTAAACCTGGTCGGGGGAGGCGATCCGGTCCGGGGTGGGCGTGCCGAAACCGCGTCGAGGAGCCCGACGCGTGACGCCTAGGATGGATCGACCCAGGTACGTCACGGGGCCTGACCAGGTCCCCACTCGGAGGATCATGTCCGACATCACGCGCTCCGACGTCGCCCATCTCGCCCGACTGGCCCGGCTGGCCGTCACCGACGACGAGCTCGACGTGTTCTCCGGCCAGCTCGACGCCATCCTCGACACCGTCGGCCGGGTGTCGGAGATCGACGACGACGTCCCGCCCACCAGCCACGTCGCCCCGCTGACGAACGTCCTGCGGGCCGACGAGCCCGAGCCGTCCCTCGACCGGGAGGCCGTCCTCGCGGGCGCCCCCGCCGCCGAGGAGGGCCGCTTCCGCGTCCCGCGCATCCTGGGGGAGGAGCCGTGAGCAGCGCCGACAACGGTCCCGGGGCCGAGGACCTGACGCGCCTCGACGCCGCCGAGCTCGCCCGCCGCGTGCAGGCCCGGGAGGTCTCGTCGGTCGAGGTGACCCGCGCGCACCTGGAGCGCATCGAGGCGGTCGAGCGGACCGGGCTGAACGCGTTCCTGCACGTCGCCGCGGACGCGGCGCTCGCGGCCGCGGCCGCCGTCGACGACGAGATCGCCGCCGGCACCGTCCGCGGCCCGCTCGCCGGCGTGCCGGTGGCGATCAAGGACAACATGATCACCCGCGACATGCCGACCACGTGCGCGTCGCGGATCCTCGACGGCTGGCGGCCGCCCTACGACGCCACCGTCGTGCGCCGGCTGCGCGAGGCGGGCCTGGTCCCGCTGGGCAAGACCAACCTCGACGAGTTCGCGATGGGCGGGTCGAACGAGAACTCCGCCTACGGCGCCGTCCGCAACCCCTGGGACCCCGCGCGGGTGCCCGGCGGGTCCAGCGGCGGGTCGGCCGCGGCGACCGCGGTGGGCGAGACGCCGCTGGCGCTCGGGAGCGACACCGGCGGGTCGATCCGTCAGCCCGGCGCCTTCACCGGCACGGTCGGGGTGAAGCCGACCTACGGCACGGTCTCGCGGTACGGGCTGGTGGCGTTCTCGTCCTCGCTCGACCAGATCGGGCCGTTCGGGCGCACCGTGCTCGACGCCGCGATGCTGCACGAGGTGGTCGGCGGGCACGATCCCTGCGACCAGACCTCGATCGACGCCCCGCTCCCGCCCGTCGTCGAGGCGGCCCTGGCCGGCGCGCGCGGCGACCTCGCGGGCGTGCGCGTGGGCGTGGTGAACGAGCTCTCCGGGGAGGGCTTCCAGACCGGGGTGCTCTCGGCCTTCACCGACGCCGTCCGGGTGCTCACGGAGCTGGGCGCCGAGGTCGTCGAGGTCTCGTGCCCCTCGTTCACCCTCGGCCTGCCGGCGTACTACCTCATCGCGCCGAGCGAGGCGTCGTCGAACCTCGCCCGCTTCGACGCGATGCGCTACGGCCTGCGCGTCGGCGACGACGGGTCGCGCTCCACCGACGAGGTCATGTCGGCCACGCGGGAGGCCGGGTTCGGCGCCGAGGTGAAGCGCCGCATCATGATCGGCACCCACGCGCTCTCGGCCGGGTCGTACGACGCGCTGTACGGCAAGGCGCAGAAGGTGCGCACGCTCGTCGTCCGGGACTTCAGCGCGGCGTTCGAGCGCTGCGACGTGCTCGTGTCCCCGACGGTGCCCACGACCGCCTTCCCGATCGGCGACCGCGTGGACGACCCGGTGTCGATGTACCTCGCCGACCTCTGCACGATCCCGGCGAACCTCGCGGGTATCGCGGGACTGTCCGTGCCGTGCGGCCTGGCCGCCGAGGACGGCATGCCGGTGGGGCTGCAGGTGATGACGCCCGCGCTCGCCGACGACCGCGCCTATCGCGTCGGTGCGGCCTACGAGCTCGCCCGGGACACCGCGTCGGGCGTGCCGTTCGCGTCGACCGTCCCCGATCCCGCCGCCCTGCAGGGAGCGTCATGACCACCGTCGAGGCCGCCCCGTACACCGTCGAGGAGGTCTGCGAGCGCTTCGACCCCGTGATGGGGCTCGAGGTGCACGTCGAGCTCAACACCGCGACGAAGATGTTCTGCGGGTGCCGCAACGAGTTCGGCGCGGAGCCCAACACCAACATCTGCCCGGTGTGCCTCGGCCTGCCCGGCGCGCTGCCGCGGGTCAACGCCCGCGCGGTCGAGAGCGCGGTGACCATCGGCCTCGCGCTGAACTGCTCGGTGCGCGAGCGCAGCGGCTTCGCCCGGAAGAACTACTTCTACCCGGACATGCCGAAGAACTTCCAGATCTCCCAGTACGAGGACCCGATCGTCTTCGACGGGTACCTCGACGTGCCGCTCGACGACGGGTCGACGTGGCGGGTGGAGATCGAGCGCGCGCACATGGAGGAGGACACCGGGAAGTCGCTGCACATGGGCGGCGCCACCGGCCGCATCCACGGCGCCGACTACTCGCTGCTCGACTACAACCGCGCCGGCGTCCCGCTGATCGAGATCGTCACCCGGCCGATCGTCGGCGCCGGCACGCGGGCGCCCGAGGTGGCGCGGGCCTACGTCTCGGCCCTGCGCGACGTCGTCAAGGGCCTCGGAGTGTCCGACGTGCGCATGGACCAGGGGTCGATGCGCTGTGACGCGAACGTCTCGCTGATGCCGAAGGGCTCGTCGACGTTCGGCACCCGCACCGAGACCAAGAACGTCAACTCGCTGCGCTCGGTCGAGCGGGCGGTGCGCTACGAGATGGGCCGCCAGGCGGGCGTGCTGCTCTCCGGCGGCACGGTGCGGCAGGAGACCCGGCACTTCGACGAGCAGTCCGGCACCACCTCGCCGGGCCGCGCGAAGGAGACGCTCGCCGACTACCGCTACTTCCCCGAGCCCGACCTCGTGCCGATCGAGCCGTCGGCGGAGTGGGTCGAGGGGCTGCGGAAGGAGCTGCCCGAGCGGCCGTGGGAGCGCCGGGCGCGCATCCAGTCCGACTGGGGCCTCTCGGACGAGGAGCTGCGGGACCTGGTCAACGCCGACGCGCTCGACCTCGTCGCCGCGACGGTGGACGCGGGGGCGTCCTCGGAGTCGGCCCGGTCGTGGTGGGTGTCCTACCTCGCGCAGCAGGCCAACACCCAGGGCGTCGCGCTCACCGAGCTCGCGATCACCCCGGAGCAGGTCGCGCGGGTCATCGCCCTGGTGTCCGAGGGGACGCTGACCAACAAGCTGGCCCGTCAGGTCGTCGACGGGGTGCTGGCCGGGGAGGGATCGCCGGACGACGTCGTCGCCGGGCGCGGGCTCGCGGTCGTCAGCGACGACTCCGCCCTCACCGCCGCCGTCGACGAGGCCCTCGCCGCGCAGCCGGCCGTCGCGGAGAAGATCCGGGCGGGCAAGACGAAGGCCGCGGGCGCGATCGTCGGCGCGGTGATGAAGGCGACGCGCGGGCAGGCGGACGCGGCCCGCGTCAACGAACTGGTGCTGGAGCGGGTCGGCGCCTCGTCGTAGACCGCCGCCCCCACCGTCCCACTCGCGAGGGGAATTCCCGGCCGCTCCACGCGGCCGGGGTTCCCCTCGCGTCGTTCTCGGCGTGGCCCCCCGTGATCACCGGTCGTGTCGTCCGATCGCGCAGGGTGACCTCCGCTACTCCGGCAGACTCGCCGTGACCGATCCGTAACCCAAATAGGACTCATCCGTTGGGGTGTACGGAGAACAGCTCGTGGCTGGGCTCCGGGCGGAGGCACCTTGATCCGCCGACCGGTCGTATCCGCTAACACCGATAGGAGGAGGCCTTCGCATGGGCGCTCACCACGCTCCCCACTCGTCGTCCCACGCCACCCGCCTCGCCGGCCGGGGGGCCTTCACGGCTGCCGCGGCGCTCGCCCTCGCCGGCGGCACCGCATCCCTGGCGTTCGCGTCGCCGGCGCCGCACGCGCCCTCGACGCAGGACATCAAGGAGCACGTCAGCCAGGGGTCGCACGAGGTCCAGGACGCCGCGAAGTCGTCCCCGTTCTCGAAGGTCTCGCACACCTCGGCGCACGACGTGTCGTCCTCGATGAAGGAGCACGCCTCCGACACGCAGGACAAGGCCTCCCACGCTGCGTCCACGCTGAAGAGCAAGGCGCCGTCGTCGCTGCCCTCGGCCCCGTCGCTGTCCTCGGCCCCGTCGTTCTCCTCGGTGCCGTCGGCGCCGTCGTCGCTGCCGATCTCCGACATGGCGACCGACACCGGCCACGCGCTCTCGAACGCGGGCGTCGACGCCTCGCACGCCCGCACCAACTGGGCCGCCGCGGCGAAGGACGGCCTCACCTCCCACGAGGCGAGCGAGCAGTTCGGGCTCATGAAGAACGACCTGACGCACGCCGTCGACAACGGCAAGGCCGACGTCACGCACTGGGGCTCCGCCCTGGGCGGCAGCGCGCCGCAGTCCAGCCTGCTCTCCTTCTCCTGATCGCTCCCCGATGACCGTCCGGGGCTCCCCACCCCGGACCGCGGCGGTCCCCCCCACGCCGGCCCGTCCGACCGACTCCGACACGGTTGGGCGCCTCCGGCGGGATCCGTCCGCTCCCCCCATCCACGGCCCCGTCCCCGCACCGCTGCCCCGGTGCCGGAGGCGGGGCCGTGGCTGTGTCGGTAGGCGTGCGTAGGACGGAGAGCCGTCTCCTGCTCCTCCCGGGTGGGCGGTACTACGCAGTTCTACGCAGCGGCGTCCCGGCGCGCCGCCGGTGCTCCCACACTGCGAACCGATCGGGGAGTGGAGGGGCGTCCCCGACCGCAGCAGACGGGGGCCGCACGTGAGCAGCTTGATCACCATCCTCATCTCGGCGGGTGTGTCCTTGGTGACGGCGTTGGTCACCTTTCAGACACGCGTCTGGGGCGACACCCTGTTGCTGCGGAAGCAGCACGAGTGGGACCAGCGGAAGAAGCTCACGAAGCTGGTGGGTCGTTACCACGCCCGGTTGCTCGAGGCAGCGGTCGACTGGGACCGGCGCATGAGTCAGGCCTACGCGGGCGAGTACCGCTGGCTCAAGTTCGACGGTGCCGACATCCACCGATCACAGGATCAATACTTCTTCCACTCGATGGTCTTCCGCTTCCTCAACCTGCTCATCGCGGCGCGCTCGTTCGAGCGCGAGGCAGTCTTCATCGACGCCCGGATCAGTGACGAGCAGAAGGAGCTGGACTTCCTCCGCTTCGTCAAGAGCTTCTTCTGGGCCACGACCAACAGCGATCTCACGCCCCGGGACGACATGCCGGGCCGCGACCACTTCGCGAACGACGCCTTCCGGGCCCTGCTCGACCACAGCGCCGACTCCGGCTCCGGGACCGACGACGAGCGCCATCCCTTCACCTGGACCCGCTACTGGGAGCTGGTGCGGGACGCCGTGGTCCCGTTCCCCCGGAGTGATGGCGACGGCGCGGGCGGCGATCCGTCGACGAGCCTCGTCGACCAGAGGCGCAGCATCGGGGTCCTCCTCGACTTCTTCCTGGGCATGGCCCCGCACGAGGCGCGGGAACCCGGCAAGGAGCCGAGGCGACGCTGGGACCGGATGGTGTGCCTGCACCTGCTCACGCTCGGGTTCATCGCGAGCTTCGGCTACGACTAGCAGCGGGAGGCGGCCCGGGCCTCGGTCGCCAAGGCCGTCGGGCAGCTCCAGCCCGACGGCGTCGCCGCGGCGGCCTTCGTCGACAACGGTCGGGGGGCGCTCGGGCTGTCACGACAACGCGAATACGTCGCGATCAGGGACGCGGTGTCGGCGACGTGGCACGCGCAGATCGACACGGCACGGGTGGCGGTCGGCATCCGGACCCGCATCCAGGAGGCCGAGGTCGAGCTGAGCGACCTGCCACCGGACGTCGACCGCGATCTCGACCCACTCGCGCAGCCGATCCGCGAGCGGATCGCCGAGGAGGAGCGTCGGCTGGACGAACTTCTCTACGGAGGGGTGGCAGCGACGGGAAACGTCGTGCGGAGCGCCTAGTCGGGACCCGAGCCGCCGCCCGAGGGCGGGCGGATGCGGATGACCCGGTCGTCCGTGGCGCCCGGGGTGCCGCCCGGGTCCTTGTTCACGGTGCCGAGCCAGAGCATGCCGTCGGACGCGAGGTCGGCCCCGGAGATGCGCCCGTAGGTGTTCGGGAGGACGGTCTCCGGGGTGCCGACGAAGCGTCCCTCGGCCGTCGGCTTCAGCACGAAGACGGCCTTGGTGTCGTTCAGTCCGACGAACAGCGAGCCGCCGCCGGCGGCGCACCCGTCGACGCCGGGACGGTCCGGCCACGTCCACGCCGGCGCGGCGGCCGCGGCGGCGCCGGGCACCGAGCCCGGCCGCACGGCCAGCAGGACGTCGCGGGTGCCCGCGCGGTCGGTCACCCAGGTCGTGGTGGAGGCGGCGTCGGGGCACACGTCGCCGGGGGAGTGCAGCCCGGAGCCGACCACCGGCGACGTCGGGACCGGGTCGCCCGGCGCGGGCCGGCCGAACGGGTCGAGGCGGAGCAGCTTGCCCGCGAGCGAGGTCGGGGCGGCGGCGGAGGCCGGGTCGCCGGCGTCGCCGGTGGCGACGAGCAGCGTCCCCGTCGGCTCCACGCCGATCGCGCCGCGGTTGCCCGAGGCGCCGCGGGGGATGCCGGAGAGGATCGGCTTCGGCACGTCGCCCTGCGCGACGCGCAGCACCGCGTTCCCGGACGCCGTCGTCGCGTACGCGTAGACCAGCTGGTCCTCGGCGTAGGTGGGGGAGAGCGCGAGGCCGGTCAGCCCGCCGTCGCCGGCGGCGTCGACGGGCACCGTCGCGATGACCTGCGGCGCCGTGTCGGGCGCGACGCGCAGGATGCGGCCGGTGGTGCGCTCGGCGACGAGCGCGGCCTGGCCACCGGGCAGCGTCACGACCGCGGCGATCGGCCCGAGGCACGTCGCCACCACCTGCGGGTCGGGGTCGACGCAGGGGCCCGGCGCGGCCGCGGGCCCGTTCGGCGGCTGGCCGGCGGGGGGCGCGGGCTCCGAGGGGGCGGGCGACTGCGGCGACGGGACCTTCTCCGGACCGATCTCCGGGTTGTCGCGCCAGGGCTGCGACGACGCGTCGGGGAAGCGGGCGCAGCCCGCGACGAGCAGGGCGAGGACCACCAGCAGCACAGCGGCGGCGCCGCGCACCGCGCGTGGTCGCCCACGTCGCCTGCCGGGCACGCGGGGCGACGGACCGGACACGGGCGGACAGCCTAGGCGTCGGCGGCTGAGCGCACCGTGAACCGGTCTAGCCTGGCGGGCGATGGCCGAGAACAGCGAGCTGATCGTGCTGGTGCCCGACGAGGTCGGGGAGCGCGCCCTGTCGTCGCTCGAGGGCGTCCGGGCGGTGCGCTACGACGAGTCCGCCGGGCCCGAGGGCCTCCCGCCCGAGGCGGCCGAGGCCGAGGTGCTCATCCCCGGGTTCCTCGCGCAGGACGCCGCGGCGGCCATGATCCGGGCCTGCCCCAAGGTGCGGCTGGTCCAGCTGCTCTCGGCGGGTGCGGAGAGGTTCGTCGGACACCTCCCCGAGGGGGTCGCCCTCTCCGATTGCCAGGGCGCCCACGGCGGGGTCACCGCGGAGTGGGTGCTCGCGACGATCCTCGCGGTGGTCCGGGAGATCCCGGCCTTCGTGCGGAACCAGCTGACCGGGACGTGGGACCAGCACGTCACCGACACCCTCACCGGCAAGCGGGTGCTGCTCGTCGGGGCGGGCGACCTCGCGGAGCAGACCGCACGCCGGCTCGCGCCGTTCGAGGTGGGGTCGGTGACGCGGGTCGGGACGAGGGCGCGCGAGGGCGTGCACGGGGTCGACGAGCTGCCCGGCCTGTTGCCCGAGGCCGACGTCGTCGTGCTCCTCGTGCCCCTCACCGACGCCACGCGGGGCCTGGTCGACGCCGACTTCCTCGCCGCCATGGCCGACGGTGCGCTGCTCGTGAACGCCGCCCGCGGCCCCGTCGTGCAGACCGACGCGCTGCTCGCCGAGCTGGCGGCCGGGCGGCTGCGGGCCGCCGTCGACGTCACCGACCCCGAGCCGCTGCCCGCCGACCACCCGCTCTGGTCGGCGCCGGGCCTGCTGCTCACCCCGCACGTCGGGGGCAGCGTGCCGGGGCACCTCGACCGCGCCTACCGCGTCGTCGCCACCCAGCTCGAGGCGGTGCGGGCCGGGCAGGACCCGCCCAACCTCGTCGTCGGGCAGTACTAGATCGTTCCGCCCGCGTGGCGGCGTGATCACCCGAACGGGGCGTTCTAGGCTCCGTCCGTGGGCTGGCGCAGATCCACCGTGACCGGGGAGCCGGCCTCGGTCTTCGGATTCGAGGGCGCGCCGAGCGACACCGCGGTGTTCCCGTGGCGGGTCGGTGACGACGCGCTCGGCGGCCCGTCGGACGAGCCAATCCCGACGCGGGCGGTCGTCGTGCGGCCGTGGGGTGCCGACGTCGGGCTGCTGGTCGTCCGGGTCGTGCTCGGGCTCACCGCGCTGCTCGGGGGTGCGCGGGCGCTGTTCGACCTGCCGCGCGGGCACGGGGCCGCCGACGCCGTCGCCGCGCTCGTCGCCGGGTACGGCTTCGCGCCGGTGTCGCCGCTCGTGACCGCCTACGGGTGGGCGCAGCTCGTCGCCGGGGTGCTCGTCGGGCTCGGGGTGTTCGCGTCGTTCGCCGGGGCGGCGCTCCTGGCGATCGGCGTGGTCGCGCTGGGCGTGAGCCTCCCCGCGGCGTGGGCCGCGATGGCCGTCGGGCCCGTCGAGGGGCCGTTGTTCGGGCTGGTGCTCGCGGCCGTCGTCGTGCTGGTCGGGCCCGGGCGCCTCAGCGGCGACGCCGACCGTGCCTGGTTCCGGGCCCAGACACCGGTCGGCGTCACGTGCACGATCATCGGCGTCGGGACCGGCCTGACCGTGCTCCTCGCGTTCCGCTGAGCCCGGCTCAGAGCTGCCGGACGGCGCCGGTGGCGCCCGAGGTCACGAGCTTCGCGTAGGCGCGCAGGGCGCTCGTGAGCTCCCGGTGCCGTTCCTGGGCGGGCTGCCAGGGGCGCTCCGAGGCCTCCATCTTGGCGCGGCGCTCGGCGAGCACGTCGTCGTCGACGAGCAGCTCGATGCGGCGGGAGTCGACGTCGATGAGGATCTGGTCGCCGTTCTCGACGAGCGCGATCGCGCCGCCGGCCGCGGCCTCGGGCGAGATGTGCCCGACGCTGATGCCCGACGAGCCGCCCGAGAACCGTCCGTCGGTGATGAGCGCGCACACCGCGCCGAGGCCGGCGCCCTTGAGGAACGCCGTCGGGTGCAGCATCTCCTGCATGCCCGGCCCGCCGGCGGGGCCCTCGTAGCGCACGACGACGACGTCGCCCGGCTGCACCTCGCGGTTGAGGATGATCGAGACGGCCTGCTCCTGGGAGTCCACGACGCGCGCAGGGCCCTGGAAGTGCCGCCCGTCCTCGGGCAGGCCGGCGCTCTTGATGACCGCGCCCTCGGTGGAGAGGTTGCCGGTGAGCACGGCGAGGCCGCCGTCGGCGGAGTGGGCGTGGGCGGCGTCGCGGATGCAGCCGGTGGCGGCGTCGGTGTCGAGCGAGCTCCAGCGGTTCGACGTCGAGAACGGCTCGGTGGTCCGGACCCCGCCCGGCGCCGCGTGGTACAGCTCGACGGCCTCCTCGGAGGGCCGCGCGCCGCGGACGTCCCAGTGCCCGAGCCACTGCTCGAGGCTCTCGGCGTGGACCGCGTGGACGTCGCGGTGGAGCATCCCGGCCCGGTCGAGCTCGCCGAGGATCGCGGGGATGCCGCCGGCCCGGTGCACGTCCTCCATGTGGTAGCTGGAGTTCGGGGCGACCTTGGACAGGCAGGGCACGCGGCGGCTGACCGCGTCGATGTCGGCGAGGGTGAAGTCCAGGCCGGCCTCGTGGGCCGCCGCGAGGATGTGCAGCACGGTGTTCGTGGAGCCGCCCATCGCGACGTCGAGGGCCATCGCGTTCTCGAACGCGTGCTTGCCGGCGACGTTCCGGGGCAGGGCCGACTCGTCGTCGTGCTCGTACCACCGGCGCGCCAGCTCGACCACGGTGCGACCCGCGCGCTCGAAGAGCGCCTTGCGGGCGGCGTGCGTGGCGAGGGTGGAGCCGTTGCCGGGCAGGGAGAGCCCGAGCGCCTCGGTGAGGCAGTTCATCGAGTTCGCCGTGAACATGCCCGAGCAGGAGCCGCAGGTCGGGCAGGCGGAGCGCTCGACCTCGGTGAGGCCGTCGTCGGTGACCTCGCTCGAGGCACTGGCCGAGATGGCGGTGATGAGGTCGGTCGGGGCCTGCGCGACGCCCCCGACGACGACGGCCTTCCCGGCCTCCATCGGCCCGCCGGAGACGAAGACCGTGGGGATGTCGAGCCGCATCGCCGCGTTGAGCATGCCCGGGGTGATCTTGTCGCAGTTCGAGATGCACACCAGGGCGTCCACGGCGTGGCCCTGGACCATGTGCTCGACGGCGTCCGCGATCACCTCACGGCTCGGCAGCGAGTGGAGCATCCCGCCGTGGCCCATCGCGATGCCGTCGTCGACGGCGATGGTGTGGAACTCCCGCGCGATGCCGCCGGCCTCGCGCACCGCGCCCGCGACCAGCTCGCCGAGCTCCTTGAGGTGGACGTGACCGGGCACGAACTGCGTGTAGGAGTTCGCGATGGCCACGAGCGGCTTGCCGAAGTCGTCGTCGGTCATGCCGGTGGCCCGCCACAGCGCGCGGGCGCCGGCGGCGTTGCGGCCCTGGGTGGTGACGCGGGAACGGAGCGGCGGCACGGCAGGTCCTCCTGGAACGGACGCGGGGGGGTACGACCGGCGAGGTTACGCCGCGGTGATCGCGTGCCCGCGGCGCTCGGGCCGCCCCGTGGTCAGGAGTGGTGGGTGTCGCTGCCGCTGGTGCCACCGGTGCCGGTCTCGGGACCGTCGGTGCTCCGCGTCGCCTCGCCGTCGGAGGCGCCGGGCTCGGCGTCCAAACCCCCGACCCCGCCGCCGTCGGCCTGCTCGGCCTCCGCCCGCGCGGTGCCCGGTCCGTCGGCGTCCTGCTGGTCGCGGAGCCGGGCGACCCGCATCCGGGCGGCCTCCAGCTCGCGGGCGTGCTCCGCGGCGGCCTCGGCGTCGGCGGGGCTCGGCGCGCTGATCCGGCCGCCGCTGGCCTCCCCGACGCGGCCGAGGTCGCGGATGCGGACCCCGCGCAGCTCGAGGTCGGCGCCCTCGCGCGGGACCGCGCGCACCCACCGGCGCTGGTCGAGGCGCAGCGTCGTCACGTCCGACCACGCCAGAGACCGCGTGCCCAGGACCCGCCGCACGTGCACGCCCCCGGCGTCGACCCGCGTCCGCGAGCGCACCACCCAGACGGCCGCCGCGAGCGGGATCAGGAACAGCAGGAACCACACACCGCCCTGGAACGCGATGGGGGAGAGGCAGAGCGCGAGGAACCCGATCGCGACCAGCGCGACCGTCGGGACCGCCCGGAACGTCGCCGGGCGCGCGTCGGGGTGGACGACCTGGTCGTCCGCGCGGTCCCGCCCGTCGCGCGACACCGCCCCGGACGCCGCCGTCTCCTCGACGTCCTCCGCCGGCGCCGCGGTCGTCCCCCGCTCCTCGCTCACCTCCGCGATGGTGCCAGCCGGCGGCCGGGGTCGCCGCCGCATGCCCTCGAGGCGGTGCCGTGGGCGCCACCGCGGCGCTAGCCTGGTCGGTCCGGGTCGGTGGGGTCCGCCCCGGTGTCATCGGGAGCCGCGAGGGGACGGACCGATGTGGCGCAGCGGAGCGTGCGGTGGTGGGACCGGTGGTGCGCGCCGGCGCCCGCGACGCGTCCTGCCGCTGCTCGCGCTCGCCGTGGCGACCGTGCTCGCGGCCTGCGGGAGCCCACCTCCCCGCCTGGCCGGCACGCCGCCCGTGCCCGGCATGCGCGTGCTCACCACCGGACTGGCCGCGCCGTGGGAGCTGGTCTGGGGTCCCGACGGCTGGCTCTGGGTCACCGAGAAGATCGGCAAGCGCGTCGACCGGATCAGCCCGGCGGACGGCACACGCACGGTGGCGCTGACCGTCCCGGACGCTTCCGCGAGCGGCGCGCAGGACGGTCTGCTCGGCCTCGCGTTCGCGGGCGACTCGGCGTTCGTCGCCTACACCTACGACGCCGTCCCGCCGCCCGCCGAGGACCTCCGCGCCAAGATCGTGCGTTATCACCGCGATCCGGGCGGCACCCTCTCGGCGCCGGTCGAGGTGATCAGCGGGCTCCCCGCCAGCCACGACCACGACGGGGGACGGCTGATCCTCGGGCCGGACCAGAAGCTCTGGTACTCCCTCGGCGACCAGGGCAACAACCAGTTCGACCGGGCCTGCCAGCCGATCCGGTCCCAGGATCTCCCCACCGCGGCGCAGGTCGCGGCGAAGGACTGGAGCACGTACGCCGGGAAGGTCCTGCGCATCGACCTCGACGGCTCGGTGCCATCCGACAACCCGGTGATCCACGGCGTGCGCAGCCACGTCGTCACCTACGGCCACCGCAACCCCCAGGGCCTCGCGGTGGGCCCGGGTGGCCGGATCTTCTCCGACGAGCACGGCCCCAAGAGCGACGACGAGATCAACCTGCTCCGGCCCGGGGCGAACTACGGCTGGCCGTACGTGTCCGGGTTCCGCGACGACCAGGCCTACCGGTACGCGGACTGGTCGGCCGCCCCCGACTGCCCCCAACTGACGTACGACGACTACCAGGACCCGCCGAGCGTGCCACGTGGCCCGCCCGAGACCGTCTGGAACTCCCCCGACTACGTCGAGCCGCTCCGGACGATGTACACGGTGCCGACCGGGCACAACTTCCAGGACCCGCAGTGCACGCCGGACGACTACTACCTCTGCTGGCCCTCGATCGCCCCCGCCGCCCTCGACTACCTCCCCGCGGAGGGCGCCCCCGACCCCGCGGTGGCCAACGCGCTCCTCGTGCCGGCGTTGAAGACCGGGTCGGTCTTCGTCTTCCCGCTGACCGGCGACGGTGGCTCCCTCCGCGGCGACACGATCCAGCTCTTCCGCACCCGCAACCGCTACCGCGACGTCGCCCTCAGCGCCGACCACACCCACCTCTACGTCGCCACCGACAGCGACGGGCAGGCCGGGCCGCAGTCCGGCTCGCGCACCGGCACCCTCGACGATCCGGGCAGCGTGCTCGAGTTCCCGCTGACCGGCCTCACGGCCCCGACCCGGTGACGCGCGGGTCATGGATCACTCCGGCCAGGCCTGGCCGGGCCCCGCGGGCGCCGTGCTACCGTGGCCGCCATGCTGGAGCGAATTCTCGTACTCGCCGGGCGCGTCAGCGTCTGACGAGCTCCGTGCTCGCTGCCCGAGACATCTGACGCGCCTGCCCTCTCCGCCTCCCGGCGGCGGGGGCCTTTTTGTGTTCCACGCCGGCGTGTCCACCCCCGGCTCGTCCCGACCAGAGGCTGATCACCGATGACCACCGCCAGACCGCGTCCCGCTCCGCGATCCGGCGCGCCGACCGAGCAGCAGGACACGGCAGCCCAGCCGACGTCCCGCCCGGCGGCGCCCCGCCCGGCCCGCATCGACCCCGTCCCCGCGACGGGGGCCCAGTCCCTCGTGCGCTCTCTCGAGGCCGTGGGCTGCGACGTCGTCTTCGGCATCCCGGGCGGGGCGATCCTCCCGGCCTACGACCCGCTCTACGACTCCACGCTCGTGCGCCACATCCTGGTCCGCCACGAGCAGGGCGCGGGCCACGCCGCCACCGGGTACGCGCAGGCCACCGGGCGCGTCGGCGTCTGCATCGCGACGTCGGGCCCGGGCGCGACCAACCTGGTCACGCCGCTCGCCGACGCGATGCTGGACTCGGTGCCGATCGTCGCGATCACCGGTCAGGTCGGGCGCAAGATGATCGGGACCGACGCCTTCCAGGAAGCCGACATCTGCGGCATCACGCTGCCGATCACCAAGCACAACATGCTGGTGACCGACCCGGCCGACATCCCGCGGGCGATCACCGAGGCGTTCCACATCGCGGGCACCGGCCGCCCGGGCCCCGTCCTGGTCGACCTGCCCAAGGACGTGCTGCAGGCCCAGACGACGTTCTCGTGGCCGGCCCAGATGGAGCTCCCCGGGTACCGCCCGACGACGAAGCCCCACGGCAAGCAGATCCGCGAGGCGGCCCGGCTGATCTCCGCGGCCCGGCGCCCCGTCCTCTACGTCGGCGGCGGCGTGGTCAAGGCCGAGGCGTCCGCCGAGCTGCTGGAGCTGGCCCGGGAGACCGGGGCACCCGTCGTCACCACCCTCATGGCGCGCGGCGCGTTCCCCGACTCGCACCCGCAGAACCTGGGCATGCCCGGCATGCACGGCACCGTCGCCGCCGTCGCCGCGATGCAGAAGGCCGACCTGCTCGTGGCGCTGGGCGCCCGGTTCGACGACCGCGTGACCGGGGACCTGACCACGTTCGCGCCCGAGGCGAAGGTCGTGCACGCCGACATCGACCCCGCCGAGATCGGCAAGAACCGCGTCGCGGACGTCCCGATCGTCGGCGACGCCCGCGAGGTCATCGGCGAGCTCACCGCCGCGCTGCGGGCCGCCGAGACCGGCACCCCCGACCTCACCGCCTGGTGGAACCAGCTCACCTCCTGGCGCGAGACCTTCCCGCTCGGCTACGACGAGCCGGCCGACGGCACGCTCTCGCCGGAGTACGTCATCGAGCGGATCGGCAGGATCGCCGGGCCGGAGGCGATCTACGCCGCGGGCGTCGGGCAGCACCAGATGTGGGCGGCGCAGTTCATCGGCTACGAGCACCCGCGTACCTGGCTCAACTCCGGCGGCGCCGGGACCATGGGCTACGGCGTGCCGGCGGCCATGGGTGCGAAGGTCGGGAAGCCCGACACCACCGTCTGGTGCATCGACGGCGACGGCTGCTTCCAGATGACCAACCAGGAGCTCGCCACCTGCGCGATCGAGGGCATCCCGATCAAGGTCGCCGTCATCAACAACGGCAACCTCGGCATGGTCCGGCAGTGGCAGACGCTGTTCTACGGCGAGCGCTACTCGAACACCGAGCTCGGCACGCACAAGCACCGGGTGCCGGACTTCGTCATGCTCGCCGAGGCGCTGGGCTGCGAGGGCCTGCGGTGCGAGTCGCGCGACGACGTCGACCGCGTGATCAACCAGGCCATGGCGATCACCGACCGCCCCGTCGTCATCGACTTCACCGTCGGCGCGGACGCCCAGGTCTGGCCGATGGTCGCCGCCGGCACCGGCAACGACCAGATCATGGCGGCGCGGGACATCCGCCCGCTGTTCGACGACCCCGAGGCCGGCGGGGCCGACGAGGTCGTCACCAACCTCGAGCGCGAGGACGGGGCCTGATGACCGACCACACCCTCTCCGTCCTCGTCGAGGACAAGCCCGGCGTGCTGGCCCGCATCTCGGGTCTGTTCTCCCGTCGCGGCTACAACATCCAGTCGCTCGCGGTCGGGCCGACCGAGGAGGCCGGCATCTCGCGGATGACCATCTGCGTGAGCGTCGACGAGTTCCCCCTCGAGCAGGTCACCAAGCAGCTCAACAAGCTGGTGAACGTCATCAAGATCGTCGAGCTGGAGCCGGCCACGTCGGTCCAGCGCGAGCTGGTGATGCTCAAGGTGCGCGCGGACGCCACCGTGCGCTCCCAGGTGCTCGAGGTGACCCAGATGTTCCGGGCCAAGGTGGTCGACGTCGCCCCCGACGCCGTCACCGTCGAGGCCACCGGCACCGCCGACAAGCTGTCGGCGCTGCGGCGGATGCTCGAGCCCTACGGCATCCGCGAGATCGTGCAGTCGGGCATGGTGGCGCTCTCCCGCGGTCCGCGGGCCATCGCCGCCAACCGTTAGGAAACCAGGAAGGAACCCGCAGTCCCCATGAGCTCCATCGGTAACGCCGAGGTCTTCTACGACGCCGACGCCGACCTCTCGATCATCCAGGGCCGCAAGGTCGCCGTCATCGGCTACGGCAGCCAGGGCCACGCCCACTCGCTGTCGCTGCGCGACTCGGGCGTGGACGTCCGCGTCGGCCTGCCCGAGTCCTCGAAGTCCCGCGCCGCGGCGCAGGAGGAGGGCCTGCGGGTCGTCACGCCGGCCGAGGCGGCCGCCGAGGCCGACCTCATCATGATCCTCGCGCCGGACACCAAGCAGCGCTACATCTACGCCGACGACATCGCGCCGAACCTGAACTCGGGCGACGCGCTCTTCTTCGGCCACGGCTTCAACATCCGCTACGACCTCATCCAGCCGCCGAAGGACGTCGACGTCGCGATGGTCGCGCCCAAGGGCCCGGGCCACCTCGTCCGTCGGCAGTTCGTCGACGGCAAGGGCGTGCCGTGCCTCATCGCGGTCGAGCAGGACGCGTCGGGCAACGCCCAGGCGCTCGCGCTCTCCTACGCGGCGGCGATCGGCGGCGGGCGCGCCGGCGTCATCAAGACGACCTTCACCGAGGAGACCGAGACCGACCTCTTCGGCGAGCAGGCGGTCCTCTGCGGCGGCACCTCCGCGCTGGTCCAGGCCGGGTTCGAGACGCTGGTCGAGGCCGGCTACCAGCCCGAGATCGCCTACTTCGAGTGCCTCCACGAGCTCAAGCTGATCGTGGACCTCATGTACGAGAAGGGCATCTACGGCCAGCGCTGGAGCTGCTCGGACACCGCCGAGTACGGCGACCTCACCCGCGGCCCGCGCATCGTCAACTCCGCGGTCAAGGAGGAGATGGGCCGCATCCTCGGCGAGATCCAGGACGGCTCGTTCGCCCGCGAGTGGATCGCCGAGGACGAGAACGGCCGGCCGAACTTCACCAAGCTCGAGGAGGAGGGCAAGGCCCACCAGATCGAGCAGGTCGGCGCCAAGCTGCGCGGCCTCATGCCGTGGATCGGGCGCGACCGCACCTGAGTGTCCTGGCCGGTCGCCCCGGTCCGGAAGCAATGGCGCATTCCTGGCGTCCGGTGCCAGAACGGCGCCGTTCGCTCGCAGGTGTGCGGCCGCCCCGTCCGGAAGCAATGGCGCATTCCTGGCATCGGGTGCCAGGACGGCGCCGCTCACCCGCGGAGCGGTGACGACGACGGCGGACGTACCGCGTTGGTACGTCCGCCGTCGTCGTTCGTCCCCACCGGCAGTGGGGCCCGGGTTGTCCCCAACCCGTTCGCTCGACGCTCACGGCGCCGCGCCGGACCCCAGCACGCTTCGGACATGAGGCGAGGCAGGTGGGCCGCGGAGATGGGACGCATCCGCGAGGCGGCCGTCGACGACACCATCCACGTCCGGACCCTGATGGGCCTGGGCATGCCGGAGAGCACCATCTACCGCTGGTGTCAGGACGACGGCCCGTGGACGTTGATGGCTCCCGCGACCGTCCGGCTGAGTACCGGCACGCCGACCAGACGCCAGCTCGTGCGGGCGGGACTCGTCTACGCCGGCGACCGGGCGCTCCTCACCGGGCTCGACGCCGCCCGCGCCCACCTGCTCCGGCGCGGCGAGCTGCCGGCGGCGGTCCACCTGCTCGTCCCCGCGGGGATGCGGGTCCAGTCGACGCCGACGATCCGGGTCGAGCGCACCACTCGCCTCCGTCCGGCCATCGTCCGGGACGAGCTGCCGGTGGCGCCCGTCGAGCGATGTGTCCTCGACGCGGCGCGCCGGATGCGGGACCGCTCCGACATCGCGGCGATCCTCACCGAGCCCGTGCAGCGGAGAATGCTCCTCGTCGGGACGCTCCTCGAAGAGCTCGACGCCGGGTCCCAGCGGGGGAGCGCCACCCCACGAGCGGTGCTGCGGGCCGCTGAGGACGGCGCCCGCTCGGCAGCGGAGTTCGACTTCCACGCGTGGTGGTCGGAGCACCCCGACCTGCCGCAGAGCGTGGTGTTCAACGTGCGCCTCAGCGATGCCACCGGTCTGCTCGGGATCGCGGACGCCTACGTGCCGGAGATCGGGCTCGTCCTCCCGATCGACTCGACGGAGCACCACTTCTCGACGGCGGACCAGGTCGTGGAGACCGAGCGGCAGCACCGCGCCTACCGGTCGGCTGGGCTGCACGTGTACGGGATTCGGCCGAGTCGGATCGCGCGGGACCCAGCCGGTCTGTACCAGGACGTCCTCGACGCGATCCGGGTCGCCGCGAACCTGCCGACCCCGCTCGTGCGGTGGCAGCCCGACCTGCCGCGGAGCGCGTGACGCAGGTCGGTCGGGCGGGCGTCGGGGGTCGGGTGTCGGGTGTCGGGGTCGGTGGTCGGGTTCCGGGCGCGGGACCGGCGCTGCGAGCCAGTGGCGCCGTTCTGTCACCCGGTGGGAGCAATGCGCCATTGCTCCAGGCGGGATGGGGGCGCGTCCCTGAGCGGATGGCGCCGTGCTCCCGCCACACGGGAGGGATGCGCCATTGCTTCCAGCCGGGGCCGGGGCCGGGGCGGCGGGCCCGGGGGGACCATGAGAGCTGGATCACAAAGGCGGCGATAAGGTCGCGTGACCGTGGGCACGATGACCCACCGGCACGCCGACGTGCTCGCCCCGGGTCCTCGGCGTGCGCCCGAAGCCGCCGACCCAGGAGCGCCGCACACCGTGACCCCGCCGAACGCCAGGCCCGTCGTCCTGATGGCCGAGAAGCTCGCGCCGTCGACGCTGGAGGTGTTCGGCGACGAGGTCGAGGTCCGGCAGGTCGACGGCACCGACCGGGACGCGCTGCTTGCGGCCGTCGGGGACGCCGACGCCCTCCTCGTCCGCAGCGCCACCCAGGTCGACGCCGAGGTGTTCGCGGCCCAGACCAGGCTGACCGTGGTGGGCCGCGCCGGCGTCGGGCTGGACAACGTCGACGTCCCCGCCGCCACCGCGGCCGGCGTCATGGTCGTCAACGCCCCCACCTCGAACATCGTCTCGGCCGCCGAGCACGCCCTCGCGCTGCTCCTCGCCACCGCGCGCCACATCCCGGCCGCCGACGCGAGCCTGCGCCGCGGCGAGTGGGCGCGCTCGAGGTACTCGGGCGTGGAGATCCAGGGCAAGACGGTCGGCGTCGTCGGCCTCGGCAAGATCGGCCAGCTGTTCGCCGCCCGCATCTCCGCGTTCGACGCCCACGTCATCGCCTACGACCCCTACCTCCCGGCAAGTCGCGCCACCCAGCTGGGCATCGAGCTCGTCGGGCTCGACGAGCTGCTCGCCCGGGCCGACATGATGACGATCCACCTACCGAAGACCCCGGAGACGCAGGGGCTCATCGGCAAGGAGGCGCTCGCGAAGACCAAGCCCGGCGTGATCATCGTCAACGCCGCCCGCGGCGGCCTCGTCGACGAGGAGGCGCTGGCCGAGGCCATCCGCTCCGGGCACGTCGCCGGGGCGGGCGTCGACGTCTACGTCACCGAGCCCACCACCTCCAGCCCGCTCTTCGAGCTCGAGCAGGTCACCGCCACGCCCCACCTCGGCGCGTCGACCGCCGAGGCCCAGGACCGCGCGGGCACCGACGTCGCCCACAGCGTGCTGCGCGCGCTGCGCGGCGACTTCGTGCCCGACGCCGTCAACGTCCAGGGCGGCACGGTCGGCGAGGAGGTCCGGCCCTGGCTGGGCCTCACTCAGAAGCTCGGGACGCTGCTCTCGACGCTGGTCGGGCAGCCGTCCGGCATCACGGTGCAGGTCCGCGGCGAGCTCGCCCACGAGGACGTCGCGGTGCTGGGGCTGGCCGCGCTGCGCGGGGTCTTCGGCGAGGTCGTCGACGAGCCGGTCACCTTCGTCAACGCTCCCGCCCTCGCGCAGGAGCGGGGGGTGACCGTCGACGTCGAGACCGCCACCGAGAGCCCGAACCACCGCAGCATGGTGACCCTGCGGGGGCTGCACGACGGCCGCGAGGCCGTGACCGTCTCCGGGACCCTGACCGGCCGCGACCAGGTCGAGAAGCTCGTCGAGGTCAACGGCCGCTCCTTCGACATCCGCGCCGAGGGCCACGTCCTGCTCGTCGAGTACGCCGACCGCCCGGGTGCCCTGGGCACCGTCGGGACCCTGTTGGGGGAATCGGACATCAACATCGAGGCCGCCCAGATGTCCCAGACGACCGACAAGGCGTCGTCACTCATCCTGCTGCGCGTCGACCAGCCCGTCGGCGAGGAGGTCCTGGCCCCGATCGGGCAGGCGCTCGGCGCCCGGACCACCCGGTTGATCCCCTTCGGCTGACCCCGAACGGGTGAGGTCGATCCGGCGCGACCGTCGAGCGGGTGATCCGGTGCGGAGCCCCTTCGACACGCGCGGTAGCCTCCACCGCAGGTGAGCCCGGTCGCACCATCGAGGTCGGCCCGTCGGGGGAGGAAGTCTGGTCATGCGACTCGCGGTGGTTCCCGGGGACGGCATCGGACCCGAGGTCGTCGGGGAGGCGCTGAAGGTCCTCGGCGAGGTCGCGCCCCAGATCGAGTCGACCCACTACGACCTCGGCGCCGCCCGCTGGCACTCGACCGGTGAGCTCCTGCCGGAGTCGGTGCTCACCGAGCTGCGCGACCACGACGCGATCCTGCTCGGCGCGGTGGGCGACCCGTCGGTGCCCAGCGGCATCCTCGAGCGGGGGCTGCTCCTGCGGCTGCGCTTCGAGCTCGACCACCACGTCAACCTGCGCCCGGCGCGGCTCTACCCCGGCGTCCGCGGCCCGCTGTCGGCCCAGCCGGAGATCGACCTCGTCGTCGTCCGCGAGGGCACCGAGGGCCCGTACGCCGGCACCGGCGGGCTGCTCCGCAAGGACACCCCGCAGGAGATCGCGACCGAGGTCAGCATCAACACGGCGTTCGGCGTGGAGCGCGTCGTCCGCGACGCGTTCACCCGCGCCGCGAACCGCCCGCGTCGCAAGCTGACGCTGGTCCACAAGACCAACGTCCTCACCCACGCCGGCTCGCTGTGGTCGCGCGTGGTCGAGGAGGTCTCGCTCGAGCACCCCGACGTGTCGGTCGACTACCAGCACGTCGACTCCACGACGATCCACCTTGTCACAGACCCGTCGCGGTACGACGTGATCGTCACCGACAACCTCTTCGGCGACATCCTCACCGACCTCGCGGCCGCCGTGACCGGCGGTATCGGGCTCGCGGCCTCGGGCAACCTCGACGTCAGCCGCGCGAACCCCAGCATGTTCGAGCCGGTCCACGGCTCGGCGCCCGACATCGCGGGCAAGGGCATCGCCGACCCGACGGCGGCCGTCCTCTCGGTCGCGCTGCTGCTCGACCACCTCGGCGAGCCGGAGCTCGCCCGCCGCGTCGAGGCCGCCGTCGCGTTCGACCTCGCCACCCGCGACCACCAGAACCCCGGCGGGACGTCGGCGGTCGGCGACCGGCTCGCCGCGCTCGTCTCGTCCTCGACGGGGTCGCGCAGCCTGGCCTGAGACGGTGCGGGGCCCGTCGATCGACGACGTCCTCGCCCTGCTCTGGGGTGCCTGCGGTCTGGGGATCACGGCGTACTTCGTCGTGCTCGGGCTGCAGAACCGGGAGATGGGCGCGTCGGGCCTCGTGCTGTTCGTCCTCGCCGCCGTGGTCCTCGTCGGGTTCTCGACGGTGGCCGTGCGGCACCACCGCCGGGGCCGCGAGGCCCGGGCCCTGCGCCACTCCGGCCCCGTCGGTGGGTGGCAGGTGCACCGACCGGCCCGGCCGGTCCACCGGACCCCCCGCCCCGAGCCCGACCCGGACTCCGTGCCGGAGCTCTCGGCGTCGGGACGGGCCGAGCTCGCGCGCATCGTCGGGATCCTCGACCGCACCGGGCTCTTCGCCCCCCACGCACCCCGCCCCGTCGACCTCCTCGAGGCCGCCGCCGACGCGGGGGAGCCGGTGACCGTGGACTCGGTGCTCACGGCCGTCGAGGAGGCGCCGTACTGGCACCCCGGGCTCGACCCGGCGCAGCACCTGCGCGCGCTCGCCGTCCACGACTCCCACACCGAGCAGCTCGCGGACACCCTCGCCGCGCAGGTCGCGGACCTCGACCGGCTCGCCGGCGACGCCCTCGCGGTGCGGCTCGTCGCGGTCGACCTCGCCGAGGAGGGCCGGGCGGTGCGGACCCGGCTGCGGCTCGCGCTCGGCGAGGACGAGCGGGAGCTCGACTGGCTCGGCGCCGGGAAGGACCTCAGCACCGTCGTGCACGTCGCCGTGGCCCGCGCCCTGCGCGCCGCCGCGCCCGCGACCCCGGACCCGACGTGGCCCCGGCTGGCCTGGACCTGGACGGACCGGGGCGTGTGGCTGGCGGCGCTGCGGCGCACCGACGTCGCGACGCTGAACCGCGAGCTCGGCCGGGCGCTGCAGGACCCCTGGGCGTGGGTCGACGAGTCCGAGCCCGTGGTCGCCGGGCGGGTCGGGCGCCGGGGATAGGGTGGGTGACCGTGCGTCTCGCTCGGATCGCCCACCCCGACGGTGTCTCCTTCGCCGCCCTCCAGTCCCCGACGACCGGGGGCGGGGAGCCGACCGCCGGCGACGTCTGCGCCGAGATCGCCGAGCACCCGTTCGGCGACCCGACCTTCACCGGCCGCACCTGGCCGCTCGCCGACGTCCGGCTGCTCGCCCCGATCCTGCCCTCGAAGGTCGTCTGCATCGGCAAGAACTACGCCGAGCACGTCGCCGAGATGGGCGGCGGCGACGCCCCGGCCAACCCGCTGATCTTCCTCAAGCCCTCGACCAGCGTGATCGGGCCGGGCCTGCCCATCCAGCGCCCGCCGGACTCGCAGCGCGTGGACTACGAGGGCGAGCTCGCCGTCGTCATCGGGCAGCCCTGCCGCGACGTGCCCGAGGCGCGCGCGAAGGACGTCGTCCTCGGCTACACCGTCGCGAACGACGTCACCGCCCGCGACCTGCAGTCCTCCGACGGCCAGTGGACCCGCGCCAAGGGCTACGACACGTTCTGCCCGCTCGGCCCGTGGATCGAGACGACGCTGGACCCGTCCGACCTGGCGATCGAGACCACGCTCGACGGCGCCTCGGTGCAGAAGTCGCGGACGTCGATGCTCATCCACGGCATCGAGAAGCAGATCGCCTACATCAGCCGGGTCATGACGCTGCTGCCCGGCGACACCATCCTCACCGGCACGCCGGCCGGGGTCGGCCCCATGGTCGACGGGCAGACCGTCTCGGTGACGGTGGAGGGCATCGGCACGCTGACGAACCCGGTGAGGGACCGCCCGTGAGCCGACGCCGGGGCGGCGAGGCGGCCGAGTCGACCTCGCAGGACTGGGTGGCGACCCTCGCCGACGAGGTGATCGCCACCCACGAGAAGGAGGGCGACGCCGACCGGACGATCGTGTGCGCGTCGGGCCTCTCGCCGTCGGGACCCATCCACCTGGGGAACCTGCGCGAGGTCCTCACCCCGCACCTCGTCGCCGACGAGATCCGGCGCCGCGGGATCGCCTGCGAGCACCTCATCTCGTGGGACGACTTCGACCGCTACCGCCGCGTGCCGAAGGGCGTCGACGGGATCGACGACTCGTGGGCCGAGCACATCGGCAAGCCGCTCACCTCGGTGCCGGCGCCGCGCGGCAGCGCGCACGAGAACTGGGCCGAGCACTTCAAGGCCCCGATGGTCGACGCGCTGGAGCGCCTCGGCGTCCCGTTCCGGGGCATCAGCCAGACGCAGATGTACACCTCCGGCGCCTACGTCGAGCCGACGCTGCTCGCGATGCGCGAGCGGGCGCGCATCGACGAGGTGCTGGGCCGGTTCCGGACGAGGAAGGGGCCCGACTCCGAGGGGGCTGCCGAGGGCGGCGACGCCGGCGTCGACCCCGACGAGGCGGTGGGGTCCACGACGGGGGAGTACTTCCCCTACAAGCCCTACTGCGGCGCGTGCGGGACCGACGACACCACGATCGTCGCCTACGACGACGCGACCACCGAGATGACCTTCACCTGCGCCTGCGGGTCGTCGGAGACGGTGCTGCTGCGCGAGTTCACCCGCGGCAAGCTGGTCTGGAAGGTCGACTGGCCGATGCGCTGGGCGTTCGAGGGCGTCGACTTCGAGCCGAGCGGGGTGGACCACTCGTCGCCGGGCTCGTCGTACGAGGTCGGCGGTCTGCTGGTCCGCGAGGTCTTCGGCGGCCGGCAGCCGATCGGGCCGATGTACGCGTTCGTCGGCATCTCCGGGCAGGCGAAGATGTCGTCGTCGAAGGGTGGCGTCCCGACGCCGTCGTCGGCGCTCGAGGTCTTCGAGGCGCCGCTGCTGCGCTGGCTCTACGCCCGCCGTCGTCCCAACCAGGCGATCAAGGTGGCGTTCGACGCCGAGCTCTCCCGGCTCTACGACGAGTGGGACGCGCTCTCGCGCAAGGTCGCGGCGGGCACCACCGGCGCGATCGAGGCGCTCGGGCACGCCCGCTCGGTGACGACGGCGGAGCGGGCGCTCCCGACGACGCCGCAGCCGGTCCCCTTCCGGACGCTCACCTCCGTCGTCGACGTGACCACCGGCGACCCCGAGCAGCTCGGCCGGCTGTTGTCGGGACTGGTGCCGGGCGACCCGGAGGACCCGGTCACGCTCGACGACCTGCGGCCGCGGCTCGACTGCGCCGAGCACTGGGTCGAGCACTACATGCCCGAGGAGTCGCACACCCGGCTGCTCGCCGCGCCCGACGAGGAGCTGCTCGCGTCGCTGGACGACACCGACCGCGAGTCGCTGCGGCTCCTGCTCGAGGGGCTGGAGCAGGACTGGTCGCTGGACGGCCTGACGACGCTGGTCTACGGCGTGCCGAAGGTCCAGGCGGGCCTACCGATGGACACCAGGCCCACGGACGAGCTCAAGGCCGCCCAGCGCCGGTTCTTCGTGCTGCTCTACCGGCTCCTCGTCGGCTCCGACACCGGCCCGCGGCTCCCGACGCTGCTCCTGGCCGCCGGGCCGGAGGCGGTGCGGAGGTGCCTGACGGCTCGTGAGCACTAACTGTCGGTATAGCGACACTTAGTGCTCACAAGGCGTCAGCCACCTGGCGGACGTCGAGGCCGTGCGCGGCGTCGTGCTCGGCCCGCGTGCCGTAGAGCCGGAGCTCCTCGCGGCGGGTCCCGAGCATCACCTGGCGGTGCGGACGGTCGGCGAGCGCCTCGGCCACCACCCGCGCGGACGTGCCCGCGAGGTAGGGCTCGACCACCGTGACGGTCGGCGCGGCCGCGTGCTTCGGGGCCAGCGCGTCGACCGCGGCCCGCAGCCCGGCCGCGTCGAAGGGCCGCGGCGTCGTCGTGTAGAGCACCGTGAGGTCGCGGCCGGCGCGGGCCACCGCCGCGAGCACGGTGTCGAGGACCGGCCCGACGGCGACGACGACCCCCTCGGTGCCCCGCCGCACCGTCACCAGCCCGGCGCCGTGGTGCGGCGCCGCGTTGGTCGCGTCGGAGAGCCGCAGGTAGACGAGGCCGTCGGCGGCGACCGCGTCGCGGACGAGCCGGTCGGCCTCGTCGGGATGGCCCGGGACGTGGACCGTCCAGCCCGGCAGCGTGTCGATCAGCGCCACGTCCTCGGGGGCCTCGTGGGTGCGCCCGCCCGACCCGACGTCGTAGGACGCGCCGATCGAGACGAGCACCGCGCCGCTGCCCTGGTGACCGAGGTCGACCTTGAGCTGCTCGTAGGGCCGCTCGACCGCGAAGGGCGCGTAGGAGTGGACGATCGGCCGCACCCCGGCCAGCGCCAGACCGCCGGCGACGCCGACCATGAGCTGCTCGCGGATGCCGACGTTGACCACGCGGTCGGGGTGGCGCGCGGCCAGGGCGGGGACCGGGTCGGCGCCGGCGGAGATGTCGGCGAGCACGAGCGCGACCCGGTCGTCGGCGTGGACGAGGTCCGCGGCGGCGTGCAGGAACGCCTCGCGCATGGTGGTCGGGACGGCGAGCGTGGCGGTCACGAGGCCTCCTTCGGTTCGACGCGGGCGACGACGGCCAGCGGCCGGTCGTCGTGGGCCGCGTCCAGGGCGAGCTCGACCGCGTCGTGGTCGCGGCCGTCGACCGTGATCGCGCGCCAGCCCTCGACGAGGAAGCGCTCGGCGAGCCCGGTCTCGGTCCACAGGCCGGGCCAGCCGTGGGTCGACGAGACGTTGTCGACGACGACCGCGGTGAGGTTCGCGAGCCCGCGCCGCCCGGCGTAGGCGATGGCCTCGTGGTTGGAGCCCTCGTCGAGCTCGGCGTCGCCGACGAGCACGACCACGCGCGGGCCGCCGTCGGGACGGGTGATCCGCCGCGCGCGCAGGCCGAGCGCGGTGCCCATCGCGAGCGGCAGGCCGTGCCCGAGGGAGCCGCTGCCGATCTCCACGCCGGGGATGAGTGTGCGGTCGGGGTGGAGACCCAGCCGCGAGCCGTGCGTCGCCCAGCCGGGGAGCTCGGCCTCGTCGAGGAAGCCGTGGGCGGCGAGGACGGCGTAGTACGCCATCGGGCCGTGGCCCTTGGAGAGCAGGAAGCGGTCGCGGGCCGGGTCGTCGGGGTGGGCCGGGTCGACGTGCAGCACGCGGTCGTAGAGGACGTGCAGCACGTCCAGCGTCGAGGTGGCGGCGGCCGAGTGCTTCTCGTCGCCGGTCATGAGCGACATCAGCCGGTGCAGCTCGCCGTTCGTCACGGGAGGTCGCAGGATGGTCATGCCGACGACCGTGCAACCTCGACGCCGATTCAGGTCAAGGCACCGGCCCGGGACGTCTAGCGCAGGAAGCCGCCGAGCACGCCCGCGACGCCGCCGACGCCGGTCTGGTCGCCGCCGCCGGTCCCGCTGATCGCGCTCTGCGGCAGTTCCTCGGAGGGCTGCACGATGACGAAGCCGCGCCCGGCGAACGACATCGTGAAGGCCTCGCCGGTGGTGCGGCCGATGAGCGTGCCGAGGCCGAACTGCTCCGCGCGGTGCAGACCCGTCTGCAGCCCGGCCGACCACGCGATCGCCGCCTGCGGGTCGGCGTAGGTCGGGGCGTCGACGGTGAGCACCACCGGGGCGCCCTTCGCGGTGATCGCGAGCCGGCCGCGACCGCGGAAGACGCAGTTGAACAGGCCCGCGCCGCCCATGGAGCCGGCGCCCGGGACCATCTGGATGTCGTGGGAGAGCGACGGCTCGAAGGCGAGGACGTTCTTCCCGTTGATCGTCAGCGCGTCGTCGGGACCCTCGAGGTCGATGAGGTGGACGTCCGCGGCCGCGTCGGCGAGGAACACGTCGCCCCGCCCGGTGAGGCGCATGAGCGGCACGCCCTCGCCGGTCAGCTTCTGCTTGACGAAGTTGCCGAGCCCGCCGGAGCCCTTGGCCTCGAACCGGACGTCACCCTGGTAGGCGACCATCGACCCCTGGCGTGCGAGGGCCTCGCCGTCGAGCTCGATCTTGAGCATCTTCGAGTTCTGCAGGCGCAGGCCCGGCTGCGCGGACTCCTGCTCCTGGTTCTCGGGGGCGAACAGGTTGCTGCGCATCGAGGTCTCCTCGTGACTCACGGTGCTCGGAACCGCGGACGATCGTCCGGATCATCCGCCTGGTGATCACGAAGCGTCAACGTCCGGCTGATCGTCGGGGTTCCCGCCGTCGTCGGTCCGGCGGGCCATGATCAGCGACGAGCGCAGCGAGCCGTCGCGGCGCCGGTAGTGCCGCTCGCGCAGGCCCTCGACGGTGAAGCCCGCCGACGCGTAGAGCCCGATCGCCCGGCCGTTGTCGGGCCACACCTCGAGGTCGACCTTGTGGACGCCGGTGGCGCGGGCGTGGGCGAGGACGGCGTCGAGCAGGCCACGCCCGCCCCCGCGTCCGCGCGCCCCGGGCAGCAGCATCATCGCGATGCTGAGCACGCCGGTGATGCGCTCGACGGCGGTCGCGACGCCGACGACGGGCCCGTGGTCGCGGTCGCGGTCGTCGTCGCCGCACAGCACCCACATCCCGCCGCGGCCGTCTGCGGCGAGCAGGGACCGGAGGGCATCGGCGCGGGCGGCGACGTCCACCGGCGGCTGCGCGCCGATGGTCCCCTCCTCGGCGACGACGGCCGCGATCGCGGCGGCGGCATCGGCGTCCTCGGGTCGGGCCGGGCGGATGTCCACGCCGGCGAGCATTCCCCGGGCCGCGGCGCCGTGCCAGGCCGGGTTCCGCCTCCCATGATCGCGATCCGTGGGAGGAACTGCCCCACATGTGGGGCACTTCTCTCCACGGAGGTCGATCAGCGGGGCGAGGCGTAGACGACGACGTTGTCCTCGTAGGAGCGCACCGACCGGTCGAACGGCCCGCCACAGGTGATGAGGCGCAACGACGGCCCGGCGGTCGGCGCGTAGACCTTCTCCGACGGGAAGGCGTCCTTGGGGACGGTCTCGACGGCGTCCACCGCGAAGTGCGCGACGGTGCCGTCGCTGCGGGGCACGTCGATGGCGTCGCCGGGGCGCAGGTCGCGGAGGCGCCAGAAGACGCCGGGACCGCGCCAGGAGTCGACGTGCCCGACGAGCACCGCGGTGCCGGGGTCGCCCGGGCTCGCGCCGTCGTGGTACCAGCCGACGTCGTTCGGGGTCGCCGGTGCCTGCAGCTCGCCGTCCCCGTCCAGGCCCAGGGTCCCGACGTCGGGGGCGTCGATCCCGGCGGCGGGCACGACGAGGCCGGCGGGACGGGCGCCGGTGGCGACGGCGGCCGGGGCCGGCTTGGCCGTCAGGGGCACCAGGGCGGGGGCGGTCGGGGCCGGGCGGGCCGGGAGCGGGACCAGCGCCGGGGCGGCCGGCGCGGCGCGGCGCTGGGTGAGCGGGACGAGCGAGGGGCCGGGCGCCGCGTCGAGCGTGCTCGCTCCGGGAGCGGGCGCCGCCGCCGGAGCAGGGGCCGCCGGAGCAGGGGCCGCCGGAGCAGGGGCCGCCGGAGCAGGCGACGCCGGAGCAGGCGAGGCCGCCGGGGCCGAGCGCACCTGGACCGGGACGAGGCGACTCTCCAGGTCGGCGAGCCCGCCGAACCCGGCCGGGACCCCGCCACGCGGCAGCCGCTTCGGCGGTGACGTCGGAGCCGGCCGCGGCGTGGGAGAGGTCGTCGCGGGGGCGGACGGTGCCGGTGTCGTGGTCGGTGCCGCTGAGGTCGGCGCGGGGGCGGGGGACGCGGGTGCGGGGGACGCGGGAGCCGGCGACGCGGGTGCTGCCGGGGCGGGTGCGGCGGGCGCCGGGGACGCCGCGGCCGGTGCGGCGGCGGCGAAGGCCGAGGCGGCGTCCGGGACCGCGGTGGCGGCGAGGGCGCCGTGGGCGTCGCGGCCGACGACGACGGTCGCGACCGCGGTGCTCGGCACCGGCACCGTCGCGACGGCGGTCTCGCCGTTCGACGTCCGGACGTCCATCGTCCAGGTCCTGGCGTCGACCTCGGTGTACGAGGAGCCCGACCCGTAGAAGAGGCCCTGGGCGAGCGCGCCCCCGCCGCGCGCGACGACGTCCATCGGTCCGACTCCGGCCGCCGCCGAGACGACCCGCACGTAGGCCTTGCCGGGCGGCGCGGGCGTGCTGCCGTCGTCGAGCACCTCGGCCTGGGGTGAGTCGTTCGGCCCGACGTCCACGAAGGCGGCCGTCTGCGCCGAGCGGGGCGAGACGGCGACGGCGGCCGTGAGCGCCGGCGGGGACGTCGGGGCGGCGCCGGCCGGGCGGGCCTGGAGGGTGTAGATGCCGGGGGTGGCGGCCAGGTAGCTGCTCACGCCCCGGTAGGTGACGTCGGACGCGACCTTCGTGAGGGGCAGGCCGGGTCCCTCGGCGTACATGTCGACGGCGCCGGTCGAGGGCGAGAGGTGCGCGACGCGCAGGACGCCCTGGTCGCCGGTGGGTGGCCCGAACAACGGGAGCGCCGAGGGCAGGGCCGGACTCTGCAGCACCCCTGCGAGCACGTCGGCGGGCGCGAGGAGCGGGGCGATGTTCGCCAGCGAGATGGACGGCGTCAGCGCCGGCAGGGGCAGGTTCGGCACGGCGACCAGGGCGGAGGGCACGGACACGGAGGGCACCGACACGGAGGGCACTGACACCGAGGGCGCTGACACCGAGGGCACCGACACCGAGGGCACCGACACCGAGGGCACCGACACGGAGGGCACCGACGCGGAAGGGACCGATACCGAGGGGAGCTCGACCTCGGGCGTCTGCACCGCGGGGAGCTTGACCTCGGGCGTCTGCACCACCGGGAGCTTCACCTCGGGCGTCAACGCCGGGGCCTTCGCCGCGGACGTGCTGCCCGACTCGACCTTCGGGAGCTGCACGGCGGGCAGGTGGACGGTGCCGGTGTCGTGCGATCCCGACGAAGAGGAGGACGAGGACGAGGACGACGAGTGCGACGACGTACCGGAGTTGTGCGAGCCGGACGAGTGCGACCCGGAGCCCGAGGAGTGCGACGAGTGCGACACCGACAGCGCGCCCCCCAGGTCGAGCACCGAACCCGAACCCGACCCGTGCGCCGACGAGCCGGAGCCGGACCCCGACCCGTCGTCGTCGTGATCGGCGAGCAGTACCTGTCCGCCCGCCGCGAGCACGGTCGGGGGACCGCCGGGGGTCGAGGTCGCCGCGACCACGAGGCCGAAGGCCGAGGTGATGACCACCGCCGTCGCCGTGCGCGCACTGCGTCTCATCGGGCGCCGCTCCCGTCACGCTCTGGTCGCCACCGCTGCTCGAGAGCGACCACTCGACGAAGGAACGATCTACACCCATTCGCGTGACGCGACTTCGGAGAGGTGTCGGAGTGTGACGTGGAGCGGACCTCGGGTCGGACCGGCACGATCGTCGTCATGACCGACTCCGCGTCGCGACCCCTGCCCCTCGAGGGCGTCCTCGTCGTGTCCTGCGAGCAGGCCGTGGCCGCCCCGCTCGCGACCCGCCACCTCGCGGACCTCGGCGCCCGCGTGGTCAAGATCGAGCGCCCGGGGCGGGGCGACTTCGCGCGCGACTACGACACGGTCGTGCACGGCCTCTCCAGCCACTTCGTGTGGCTGAACCGGTCGAAGGAGTCGGTGACCGCCGACCTCAAGGACCCCGACCAGCTGGCGCGGGTCCGCGCGCTGATCGGCGGCGCCGACGTCTTCGTCCAGAACTTCGCCCCCGGCGCGGCCGAGCGGTTGGGGCTCGGCGCCGACGCGCTGCGCCGGGACCACCCGCGCCTGGTCCACTGCAGCATCTCCGGCTACGGCTCGACCGGGCCCTACCGCGACGCCAAGGCCTACGACCTGCTCATCCAGGCCGAGGCCGGGCTCGTCTCGGTGACCGGCACGGAGGAGTACCCGGCCAAGGCCGGCATCCCGGCCGCCGACATCGGCGCGGGCATGTACGCGTTCTCCGGCATCCTCGCCGCGCTCTACGACCGGGAGCGCACCGGCGAGGGCGCCGCGTTCGAGGTGAGCCTCTTCGACGCCCTGAGCGAGTGGATGGGCTTCCCGCTGCAGTACGCGGCCGGGAGCGGGCGCGCCCCGGTCCGCGCGGGGACGAGCCACCCGGCCATCGCCCCGTACGGCGCGTTCGCGGCGGGAGACGGTGTCGAGGTGGTGTTCGGCATCCAGAACGAGCGCGAGTGGCAGCGCTTCTGCGAGGTGGTGCTCGGCGACGCGTCGGTCGCCGAGGACGAGCGTTTCGCGAGCGGATCGGCCCGCGTCGAGAACCGGCCCGCGCTGCACGCGGCGATCGACGCCGTGCTCGCGGACCTGACCGGCGACGAGCTCGTCGAGCGGCTCGAGCGGGCGGGCGTGGCCAACGCCCGCCGTCGCACGCTCGACGAGGTGCTCACCCACCCGCAGCACGAGCGGCGCGGGCGGTTCGTCGAGGTGGACAGCTCGGCCGGACCCATCCGGACGCTGCTGCCGCCGATCACGTTCGCCGACGGCCGCTCGCCCTGGATGGGTCCGGTGCCGGACGTCGGACCCCCGGTCTGAGGGCCGCGACGCCCGGCGGTGGGCCCGGGCCGCGCCTCCCGGGCCGCACCGCGCCGGGTGGGCCTACTCCTCCTCGGTGGTGTCGATCCCGAGCGGGCGCAGCCGCGCCCACGCCAGGAAGACCACCGCGACGACGAGCAGGCCGATGCCGGTCCAGAGGTTGATCGCCGTCCCCGCCGCCTGGGCGAGCTGCTGGGGGCCGTCGAGCGCGCCCCGGACCACGAGGACGATCCCGTAGATCCCGAGCAGGACCCCGATGACGTAGCGCAGGTCGAAGAGCCGCTGCATGCGGCTGCCGGTCTGCACGGTGTCCTGCGGGCCGCCGTGTGCCGACTCGCCCTGGGCCGACTCGTTCCGGGCTGACTCTTTCCTGGCCGGCCCGCTCCTGGCTGCTTCGCTCATGGTGACTCCCGGGCTCAGGCGAAGAGGATGTTGAGGACGACGGTGATGACGAGCGCGATGCTGCCGAGCAGCACCGGCTTGCGGTACCAGACGCGCTCGCGGGGCTGGCGCAGCGTCGGGACCACGCCGTCGGCGCCGGGGACGCCGTAGACGATGCCGGCGAGGCGCTCGGGCTCGGGCCGGGCGGTGGCCAGCGAGACCGTGACGGTGACGACGACGTCGACGAGGAACGCCGCCCCGGCCTGGTAGAAGCTCACCGCGATGCCGGAGCCGAAGTCCACGACGCCGGCCTCGGCGAGCACGAACACCAGGGTGCCGGCGATGACGCCGGTGAAGAGGCCGGAGAAGCCGCCCCAGCCGGTGGTCCGCTTCCAGAACATCCCGAGGATGAACGTCGCGAAGATCGGCGCGTTGAAGATGCCGAACAGCGACTGCAGGTAGGTCATGATGTTGTTGAAGGACGACGCCAGCAGCGCGGTGAAGATCGCGATGACGACGCCGGCCACGGTCACCCACCGGCCCGCGGTCAGGTAGTACCGGTCGCTGCGGCCCTTCGCGAGGTAGGGCTGGAGCAGGTCGTAGGTGACCACCGTGTTCAGCGAGCTGACGTTCGCCGCGACGCCCGCCATGAACGAGGCGAACAGGCCGGTGATCGCGATGCCGAGCACGCCCTCGGGGAGCAGCTGGCCCATGAGGGCGGGGATCGCGTCGTTGTACTCGAGCCCGCCCGAGCTCTCGTTGCCGAAGTTGGGGATGGCGACGAGCGCGACGAGGCCCGGGATGATCGTCACGGCCGGGATGAAGAGCTTGGGGAACGCGGCGATCAGCGGGGTGCGCTGCGAGGCGGAGCGATCCTTGGCGGAGAGGGCGCGCTGGATCTCGGCGAAGTTGGTGGTCCAGTAGCCGAACGACAGGACGAAGCCCAGGCCCAGGACGATCGAGATCCAGTTGGCGCCGATCGGGTTGGTGACGCTGCCGATCCCGGTGCCCTGCCAGGCGTGCAGGCCCTCCGGCCCGAGCGCCGACTGCGTGACCTTCTCGCCCAGCGCGTGGAAGCCGCCGACGTGGCGCACCGCGACGATCGCGAGCGGGATGAGCCCGGCGAGGATGACGAAGAACTGCAGCACCTCGCCGTAGATCGCCGAGCCGAGGCCGCCGAAGCCGATGTAGACGAGCACGACCGCGGCCGACAGCACGATGCCCCAGATCTGCGGCAGGCCGAGCAGGGCGTTGAGCACGATGGCCAGCGCGTAGAGGTTGACGCCGGCGATGAGCACCGAGGCGACCGCGAAGACGACCGCGTTGAGGACGTGCGTGCCGTTCCCGAAGCGGAGCCGTAGGAACTCCGGAACCGATCTGACCTTGGAGCGGTAGTAGAACGGCATCATGACGATGCCGAGGAAGACCATCGCCGGGACCGCGCCGATCCAGTAGTAGTGGACGGTCGCGACGCCGTACTCCGCCCCGTTGGCGGCCATGCCGATGATCTCGGTGGCGCCCAGGTTGGCGGCGACGAAGGCGAGGCCGGTCACCCACGCGGGGAGCGCGCGGCCGGCGAGGAGGAAATCTGCGCTCGTCCCCACGGCGCGGCGCGCGACGACGCCGATGCCCAGGACGACCACGAAGTAGAGCGCCAGGAGCGTGTAGTCCAGCCATCCCGGATTCAGGCGCAGCATCGCGTCCCCTTGCACTGGAGCGGGTGTTCCGAGAATGTTCCCGTGAACGTTATCGTAAGGCGGGCCACAGGGTCGCCCCTCCCGTGGTGGACGTCAAGAGGGCATGAAGAGCACCGAGGTGAGGAGGGCGATCGATGACGACGCCGGACGGCTGGCGACGTCAGGAACGTCGCGTTCCTGACACTGGACGTCCGCAACGAGGCGTTCCTGACGTGGAGGCGGGGCCGGCCACCGTTCCGGGTCTCGTGGTCACCGGGGAGCTCCTGGCCGACGGCCGTCACATCACGTACTTCGAGGTCGCGGGTGCGAGGGCGGCGCAGTGAGCGAGCGGCGCTACGACCCCACCCACGACGAGTGGGTCACCTTCGCGACCAACCGGCAGGACCGCACCTACAAGCCCCCGGCCGCGGCCTGCCCGCTGTGTCCGACCCGCCCCGGCGGGCCGGAGACCGAGATCCCGCGCGAGCACTACGAGATCGCGGTCTTCGACAACCGCTTCCCGTCGCTGACCACCGACCCGCCCGCGCCCGACGTCGAGGGCACCGACCTCGTGCCGGTCGAGCCCGCCTACGGGCACTGCGAGGTCGTCGTCTTCACCGACGAGCACGAGGCCACGCTCGCCTCGGTCGGGGTCGAGCGGATCCGGCTGCTCGTCGACGCCTGGGCGCACCGCTTCGCCGCCCTCGCCGCCGACCCCGGGGTCGCCTACGTGCTGCCGTTCGAGAACAAGGGCGAGGCCGTCGGGGTGACGCTGCACCACCCGCACGGCCAGATCTACGCCTACCCCGACGTCCCGCCCCGGCCCGCGCGGGAGCAGCGCGCCGCCGCGAAGCACCGCGACCGCACCGGGCGGTGCGTGTTCTGCGACGTCGTCGCCCAGGAGACCGGCGGGCCCCGCGTCGTCGTCGAGGGCACCCACTTCCTCGCCGGGGTGCCGCCGTGGGCGCGCTTCCCGTACGAGGTCGACGTCTGGAGCCGGGCCCACGTCGGGACGATGCCCGAGCTCGACGGCCCCGCCCGCGACGACCTCGCGCGCGTCCTCGGCCGGGTGCTCGCGGGCTACGACGCCTTCTTCGGGTTCCGCACCTCCTACCTGCTCGGCATCCACAGCGCGCCGGTGAACGTCCCCGACGACGAGCGCGCGCTCGGCCACCTGCACCTCGAGATCTGCCCGCCGCACCGCGGCGAGGGCAAGCTCAAGTACCTCGCCGGCTCGGAGACCTTCGGCGGGGCGTTCCTCACCGACGTCGCGCCCGAGGTCGCCGGGGCACGGCTACAGGCCGCGGCGGCCGACGTGGCGGTGCCGGCATGAGTGCCCTGGACGACGTCCGGGCGGCCTTCCTCGACGCCCACGGCCACGCCCCCGACGGGGTCTTCTCCGCGCCCGGCCGGGTCAACCTGATCGGCGAGCACACCGACCACAACGAGGGGCACGTCCTGCCCTTCGCCATCGACCGCCGCACCTGGGTCGCGGCCGGGCGCCGCCCCGACGGCACCGTCACCGTCCGCTCGTCGGACCCGGGCACCGGGCCGGCCACGGCCGCCGTCGGGACCCTGCGGGAGGCGACCGGCTGGGCGGCCTACCCGCTGGGCACCGTGTGGGCGCTGGAGCAGGCGGGGCTGGAGCCGTCGGGCTGGGACCTCGTGGTGCACGGGGAGGTGCCGCTCGGGGCCGGGCTCTCCTCCTCGGCGGCGCTGGAGAGCGCGGTCGCCCTCGCCGTCGCCGAGCTGGGCGGCGCCGACCTCGACCGGTTCGCCCTCGCCGCGGCCGGGCGGCGGGCCGAGAACGAGGTGGTCGGCGCGCCGGTCGGGATCATGGACCAGGCGGCGTCGCTGCTGTGCCGGGAGGGCTCGGCGCTGCTGCTGGACTGCCGGTCGATGGCCACCGAGGACGTCGCGCTGGGCCTCGAGGAGGCCGGGCTGGGCATCCTCGTCGTCGACTCGCGGGTCCGCCACGATCTCGCCGATGGCGGGTACGCCGACCGGCGGGCCGCGTGCGTGGCGGCCGCCGCGGCGCTCGGCGTGCCGGCGCTGCGCGACGCCGACCTCGCCGGGGTCGAGGGGCTCGCGGACGAGGTGCTGCGCCGCCGCGCCCGCCACGTGGTCACCGAGGAGGCGCGGGTGCACGAGGTGGTCACGCTCCTGCGGGCCGGGAAGGCGCCCGACGTCGGGCCGGTCCTCGCGGCGTCGCACGCCTCGCTGCGCGACGACTTCGCGGTCTCGGTGCCCGAGGTCGACGCCCTGGTCACCGCGGCCGAGGGAGCCGGGGCGCTGGGCGCGCGCATCGTCGGCGGTGGCTTCGGCGGCTCGGTGCTCGCGCTCGTCCCGCGGGCCGCCCTCGAGGACGTCGCCGCCGCCTGCCGGGCCGCCGCCCGCGGCCCGGAGCCGACGGTGCGCGAGGTCGCGCCGGCCCCGGGCGCCCGGCGGGACGTCTAGGGTCGGCGGCGTGGGTGCGTCCGTGGACGACGGGGACGGCTGGACCCCCCACCCGGGCGTGCGCGTGACCATCGACGACGTCGCCCGGGCCGCCGGGGTCTCACGCCAGACCGTGTCGCGCGCGATGAACGGGAAGGGCGAGATCAGCGCGGCCACCCGGCACCGGGTGCTCGCGACCATCGAGGAGCTCGACTACCGCCCCTCCGCGTTCGCCCGCGGCATGCGCACCCAGCGGGCCGGGACGCTCGCGCTGATCCTCTCCGACATCGCGAACCCGTTCTTCCCGGCCGTCGCCCGCGGCGTGTTCGACGCGGCGGCGGGACGCGGCCTCGCCGTCGTCGTGCACAACACCGACGCCGACGCCGACGCCGAGCGGGAGGCGACGCGCGCCATCGTCGACTCCGGCGCGGCCGGGGCCATCGGCTTCTTCGAGGCCCTCGACGACGAGTCCCTGGTCGCCCTCGGGCGGCGGCTGCCGCTGGTGGTGGCGGACCGTCGCTCCCCGGGGGAGGGCGTGGCCTCGGTGATCTCGGACTTCGGCGCCGGCACCCGGGCCGCCGTCGAGCACCTCTACGCCCGCGGGCACACCCGGCTCGGGATGCTCGACGGGGCCGTCGGCGTCGAGCCGGTGCGGCGCCGCTCGTTCCTCGCCGTCCTCGGCGAGCACGACCACCCCGAGCCGGCGGGCCACGTCGTCACCGGCCCGCCCACCGTGACCGCGGGGTCGGCCGCGGTCCGCGAACTGCTCGGCCGGCACCCCGACGTCACCGGGGTGTTCGCGTTCAACGACCTCCTCGCCATCGGCGCGGTGCAGGCGCTCCGGGCCACGGGCCGCCGGGTGCCCGAGGACGTCGCGGTGGTCGGCTACGACGACATCACCATGGCCGCCCTCCTCGACCCCCCGCTGACGACGGTGCACACCGACAAGTACGAGCTCGGCCGCACCCTGCTCGAGGTCCTCGGCCGCCGGGTGGACGGCCACCCCGCCGAGCACCGCCTGCTCTCGCCCCGGCTGGTGGTGCGGGGGAGCACGTGACGGGGTCTCAGGCGCGGACGCGGGCCCACACGGTGAGGCCGAGATCCTCCGAGCGCTGCGCGGACAGGTCACCCGGTCCCTCGCCCTCGGTGACCGCGACGGCGAGGCACTCGGCGGCGACGGTGACCTCGCCGTTCCGGATCGCGTCCGCGGTGTCCTGCCGGGAGGCGGTCCACCACAGCTCGATCCGGTCGGAGACCTCGAACCCGAGCTGCTTGCGGGTGTCCTGCACGAACCGCAGGACGTCGCGCAGCAGGCCGGCCTCTCGCAGCTCGTCGGTGAGCTCGGTGTCGAGCCCCACCGAGAGCCCGCCCTCGGTCCGCACCGCCCAGCCCTCGCGCGGCGTCTCCGACACGAGGATCTCGTCGCCGGAGAGCTGCACGTCGGAGCCGTCCACGGTCACCGTCAGCACCCCGTCGACCGGCGCGTCGGTCGACGCCTTGACGGCGTCGGCGACGACCGGGGTCTGCTTCCCGAAGCGCTTGCCCAGGGCCCGGTAGTTCGGCTTCACCTCGATCTCGACGAGGTCCGAGCCGGCGGTCTCGACCGCGGCGACGTTGAGCTCGTCGGAGATCTCGTCGAGCAGCTCGCGCTCCTGGCCGGCGTGGTCGTCCGCGGCGGCCGCCAGGTCGGCGAACCCGGGCGCGGAGACGACCGCGCGCGAGAGCGGCTGACGGGTGCGCACCCCGGAGGCCGCCCGGGTGGAGCGGCCGAGCTCGACGACGCGGCGGACCAGGTCCATCTCCCGCCGCAGCACCGCCTCGCCGTCGGGTGCGGGCGTCACCTCGGGCCACGCCGCGAGGTGCACCGAGTCCGGGGTGCCCTCGGCCAGGCCGGCGCCGCCCTCGCCCTGCAGCAGCGTCCACACGTAGTCGGTGGCGAACGGCGTGAACGGCGCCATCAGGCGGCTGACCGTCTCCACGCACTCGTGCAGCGTCGCGAGCGCCGCGGGGTCGCCGTCCCAGAACCGGCGCCGGGAGCGGCGGACGTACCAGTTCGACAGGTCGTCGACGAAGGCCGTGATCGCGCGGCCGGCGCGCGAGGAGTCGAAGTCGTCGAGCGCCTCGGTGACCTCGGTGACGCAGGCCCGCAGCTCGCCCAGCGCCCACCGGTCCATCGCCGGGCGCTCCGCGGCGGCCGGGGCGGCGGTGCCCGGCGTCCAGCCGGCCGCGTTGGCATAGGTGACGAGGAACGACGCGGTGTTCCAGTAGGTCAGCAGGACCTTGCGGACGATCTCGCGCAGCGCCTCGTGCCCGACGCGCCGGTCCACCCACGGCGAGCCCGACGCCAGCATCAGCCACCGCAGCGCGTCGGCGCCGTGGGTCGAGAACAGCTCGAACGGGTCGAGGATGTTCCCGAGGTGCTTGGACATCTTGCGGCCCTGCTCGTCGAGCAGCAGGCCCAGGCAGACGACGTTCTCGTAGGAGGACCGGTCGAACACCAGCGTGCCGACCGCCATCAGCGAGTAGAACCAGCCGCGGGTCTGATCGATCGCCTCGCAGATGTACTGCGCCGGGTAGGCCGCCTCGAAGTCCGCCTCGTGGTGGTGCGGCGCGCCCCACTGGGCGAACGGCATGGCGCCGGAGTCGTACCAGACGTCGATGACGTCGGGCACGCGGCGCATGGTCCCGTTACCGCTCGGCGCGGGGAAGGTGACGTCGTCGACGTAGGGGCGGTGCGGGTCGAGCTCGGAGAGGTCCTGCTCGGCCCACTCGCCCAGCTCGGCGAGGGACCCGACGACGACGACCTCGGCCGGGTCGGCGTCGTTGCGCCACACCGGCAGCGGCGTGCCCCAGTACCGCTTGCGGGAGAGCGCCCAGTCGACGTTGTTCTCCAGCCAGGCGCCGTACCGGCCGTGCTTGATGTGCGGCGGGTACCAGTTGGTCTTCTCGTTCTCCTCGAGCAGCCGGTCCCGGATCTCCGTCGTGCGGATGAACCAGCTGGGCAGCGCGTAGTAGATCAGCGGCGTGTGGCAGCGCCAGCAGTGCGGATAGGAGTGCTCGTAGTCCGCGGCGCGGAAGAGCACACCGCGCTCGCGCAGGTCCGCCACCAGCGCCGGGTCGGCGGCCTTGAAGAACACCCCGCCGACCAGCGGGACGTCGTCGTGGAAGTGCCCGTTCGGCCCGACCGGGTTGACCATCCCGAGGCCCTCGGTGCGGGCCACCTGGTGGTCCTCGGCGCCGAACGCCGGCGCCATGTGCACCAGGCCGGTGCCGGACTCCGTCGTGACGTGGTCGCCGTGGACCACGCGCCAGGCGTCGTCACCGAAGTCCGCCGCGTCGAGCAGCGCGAACGGGCGGGTGTAGTGGGAGCCGATGAGCTCGGCACCGGAGAGGCGCTCGGTGATCTCCGCGTCGTCGCCGAGGACGTGGGCGACGAGGTCCTCCGCGAGTACCAGGTCGGGTCCGTCGTCGCGCGCCACGCGGGCGTAGGTGACGGTGCGCTCGACGGCGACCGCCGTGTTCGACGGCAGCGTCCACGGCGTCGTCGTCCACACCAGCATGTCCGCGCCGGCGCGCCCGTCCCCCGTCGCTGCGCTCGCCCCCCAGGGGCCATCTGTCAGCGGGAAGCGGACGTAGACCGAGGGGTCGACGGTGTCCTCGTAGCCGAGGGCGACCTCGTGGTCGGAGAGCGGCGTCTCGTCGCGCGGGCAGTACGGGGTGACCCGGTGGTCCTCGACCAGCAGGCCCTTCTCGTGGATGACCTTGAGCGACCACCAGACGCTCTCGACGTAGCGCGGGGCCATCGTCATGTAGGCCTCGTCGAGGTCCACCCAGTAGCCCATGCGCTCGGTCATCGCCGCGAACGCCGACACATTGCGCAGCGCCGACTCGCGGCACGCGGCGTTGAACTCGGCGATCCCGTAGCGCTCGATGTCGCCCTTGCTCGTGAAGCCCAGCTCGGACTCGACGGCGAGCTCCACCGGCAGGCCGTGGCAGTCCCAGCCCGCGCGGCGCGGCACGTGGTAGCCGCGCATCGTCTTGAACCGCGGGAAGAGGTCCTTGAAGGCGCGTGCCTCGACGTGGTGCGTGCCGGGCGTGCCGTTGGCGGTCGGCGGGCCCTCGTAGAAGATCCAGGGCTCGCCCTGCGCGGTCTGCTCCAGCGACCGGCGGAACACGTCGCGCTTGTCCCAGCGCTCGAGGATCTCCTGCTCGACGCTCGGCAGGTCGACGCTCGCGGGCAGGGGGGCGAAGCCAGGACTCACGGGTGTTGCTTCCCTCGCGGTGATGGGGCGGACCAACCGCTCCAGCCTACCGAGCGGGCCCCGTGCCCGGAGCGGGCGCGGTCACCTGCCGTGACCTGCGGCTTCGCCGGGGTCGCCGGGGGGCGTCGAGCGGCGGCCCGGCGGTGTTCTACGATGGACGTCGTCATCGGGCGGACCGGTTGGTCACGCTCGGTGAGCGCCATGGGGTATGGTGTAATTGGCAACACGGCTGATTCTGGTTCAGTTGTTCTAGGTTCGAGTCCTGGTACCCCAGCTGCGAGCGGTGCTCCGGCAGCCCGGTAGGGTTTCCAGAGCGCTGTTCCTCCTAGGGCCCCGTCGTCTAGCGGCCTAGGACGCCGCCCTCTCAAGGCGGTAGCGGGGGTTCGAATCCCCTCGGGGCTACACCACGAACGAACGCCGTGATCCGGACCGGATCACGGCGTTCCGTCGTTCACGGGGCGTCGACGAACGCCGAGGGCGTGGCGACGTCGCCGGACCACAGGTAGGCGAGCAGCACCGGCCGGTCGTCGGTGGCCATCGCGTGCGGCTGCCACGGAGCGTGGTGGATGAGCTCGCCGGGCGGCTCGTCGACCCAGCCTCCGCCGTGGTCCCACCGGAGCCCGCCGAGCGGCAGGTACCACTCCTCGGCCGGGTGGTGGTGCGCCCGATAGTGCACGCCGGGACCGAGCAGCACGAGCCCCAGGACGAGCTCGTCGTCCGGCGACCCCCGCAGCGTCGCGTGGGCGTAGCCCGCGAACAGGGCCGCGTCGTCGGCGTAACCGGCGGTCCGGGTCCAGTCCGCGCGGGCGCCCAGGAGCGCGATGGCCTCGCGGAGCTGGCCGTCGACCTCGTCACCGACCCGGGCGACGGCCTCGTCGAGGTGGGCCAGGACGGGGAGGTCCGGGGGTGTCGTGGTGAGCCGCGGCGGTCCGCCGAGGCTCGCGAGGGCCATCAGCTCGGCCATCGCGCCGCGGCGGCCCAGCGCCGCGACGAAGCGGGCGGTCAACGCGTCGACGGCGGGTCCCGGCGCACTCACGGGGGCGATCCTGGCACCTCGGGACGCTCCCCACCGGGGACCTCGGTGCGCGATGATGCCGGGCGTGGAGGAACCCCGCGGCCAGGGCCGGGACGACGCGCCGTGAAGCGCCTCGTGGTCTGCTGCGACGGCACCTGGAGCACCGCGGGACAACCGTCCCCGACCAACGTCGAGCGGCTGGCCAAGGAGATCGCCCCCCGGGCCCCGGACGGGACCGAGCAGGTCGTCCACTACCACGACGGCGTCGGGACCCTGCCGGGCGAGCGGCTGCTCGGCGGGGCGTTCGGGTACGGGCTGTCGGCCGTCGTGCGGGACGTCTACCGCACCGTCGTGACCGCGTTCCGCCCCGGCGACCAGATCTTCGCGATCGGCTTCAGCCGTGGCGCCTACACCGCCCGGAGCGTCGTCGGGCTGATCCGCAACTGCGGGGTGCTACGGCCCGAGCACGTCGACCGTCTCGAGGAGGCCTACGCGCTCTACCGGCGCCGGGACGACGCCTCGGCGCCCGACGCCGCGGAGGCCGAGCAGTTCCGCGCGGCCTACTCCTCCGAGACGCGCATCCGCTTCGTCGGGGTGTGGGACACCGTCGGCTCCCTGGGGATCCCGCTCTCGGGGATCGAGCTGGTCGACGTGCTCAACCGGCCGTGGCAGTTCCACGACACCCGGCTGAGCTCCACCGTCGACGCGGCCTGCCACGCGGTCGCCGTCGACGAACGTCGCCGGCCGTTCCGGCCCACGCTCTGGGACCCACCCACCGACGGCGCGGTGCCCCGCCACCAGACCTGGTTCGCCGGGTGCCACGGCGACGTCGGCGGCGGCGAGGACTCGCACGGTCTCTCCGACGTCACCCTGCGCTGGATGGCCCGGCACGCCGTGGACGCGGGCCTGGCGCTCCGGCCGGACTCGCCGCTCGCGCCGACGCGGGCCGGGGGTCCGTCCCCGCGCATCGGGGACGTCGCTCCCGACCCGCTCGGCCCCGTGCACGAGACGATGACGTGGGCCTACCGGCTGCTCGGCGCGTTCGTGCGCGGGATCGGCACGACGGATCCGACGGCGGAGGCGGCCGCGGACACCGTCGTGACCCGGTCCACGAAGGCGGGTCTCGGCTACCACCCGGAGAACCTGGCGACCTACCTCGCGGGGCCGGACCATCGCGTCGAGGACGTCGACGCGCCGCTCGGGCCGTGACGCGGCGTCAGGGCGGGGTGGCGCGGTAGAGCAGCGAGCGGGTGTTCTCCTCGCTGTAGTAGGCCTCGAGCTCGGCGAGGCTCTGGTCGGCCGTGGTGCGGCGGTCCATCTGCGCGATGCTCGGGAGGTCGTCGGCCGGCCACTGCTCGGGCTCCCACAGGTTCGCGCGCAGGAGCGCCTTGGCGCAGTGGGTGAAGACCTCCTCGACGCCGACCTCGAGCACCAGCCGCGGCACGTGCGCCCGGTGGCGCAGCTCGTCGGCGTAGGGCGGGTCGAGCAGGACCCGGGCGGTCCCGTTGACGCGCAGCGTGTCGGAGCGGCGCGGGACCAGGAAGATCAGCCCGACGTGCGGGTTCTCGAGGACGTTTCCGAAGCCGTCCACCCGACGGTTCCCGGGGCGGTCCGGGATCACGAGGGTCCGGTCGTCGAGCACGTGCACCGAGCCGGCCGGGTCGCCCTTGGGGGAGACGTCGACGGTGCCGTCGCCGCCCGCCGTCGCGAGCATCTGGAACGGGCTGCGGGCGATGAAGGCCCGGTCGGTGTCGTCGAGCCGGTCGCGCTGCTTCGTCACGGCCCGGCGCACCGGCTCCCCGACGACCGCGCGGAGCTCCTCGACCGTGGTGATGTGCCTGCCCTCGCTCACCACCCGAGGGTAGGTCGGCGGGCAACCCCGTTGCGCCACCGTCAGACGAGGGCCTTCTCCAGGTCGCGCGCGGCGGCGAGCAGGTCGTTCGCCCACCGCGAGCCCGGCTTGCGCCCGATGCGCTCGACCGGCCCCGACACCGAGACCGCCGCGACGACGCCGCCGTCGGGACCCCGCACCGGCGCCGACACGCTGGCCACGCCGGCCTCGCGCTCGGCCACGCTCTGCGCCCAGCCGCGGCGCCGCACCTCGGCCATCGGCTCGGCCCCGAACACCTCGGCGGGGGTGCGGCCCTCCACGAGGGCCGCGTCCGGGTCGGACCAGGCGGCGAGGATGCGCGCCCCCGAGCCCGCCGTCATCGGCAGCCGCACCCCGACCGGGACGGTGTCGCGCAGGCCCGACGCCGGCTCCGAGGCGGCCACGCACACGCGGGACCCGCCCTCGCGGCGGTAGAGCTGGACGCTCTCGCCGGTGAGGTCGCGCAGCGTCGGGAGGATCTCCTCGGCGGCGGTGAGCAGCGGGTCGTGGTGCCCGTGGGCGAGCTCGCCGAGCGCGGGGCCGGGCTGCCAGCGCCCGTCCGCGTCACGCTCGAGCAGGCGGTGCACCTCGAGCCCGACGGCGAGGCGGTGCGCGGTGGCGCGCGGGAGGCCGGTCCGGTCGCACAGCTCGCCGAGGCCGCAGGGGGCGACGGCCGCCGCCCGCAGCACCCCCACCGCCTTGTCGAGCACGCCGATTCCGCTAGTCTGTCCCACGGGACGACACACTAGTCCCACTCCGTGAGATTGCCTACGGGGTGGGGAACGGCAGAGGTGAGACGGTGGGACGCACACTCGCGGAGAAGGTCTGGGACCAGCACGTGGTCCGTCACGGGGAGGGACAGGAGCCCGACCTCCTCTACATCGACCTCCACCTCGTCCACGAGGTGACCAGCCCGCAGGCCTTCGACGGGCTGCGCCTCGCGGGCCGGCCGGTCCGGCGTCCCGACCTCACGATCGCCACCGAGGACCACAACGTCCCGACGCTCGACATCCTCAAGCCGATCGCGGACGAGACGTCGGCGACGCAGGTGGCGACGCTGCGCCGCAACGTCGAGGAGTTCGGCGTCCGGCTCTTCCCGATGGGCGACCGCAACCAGGGCATCGTCCACATGATCGGCCCGGAGCTGGGGCTCACCCAGCCGGGCACGACGGTGGTCTGCGGCGACTCGCACACCTCCACCCACGGCGCGTTCGGCGCGCTCGCGTTCGGCATCGGCACCTCCGAGGTGGAGCACGTCCTCGCCACCCAGACGCTGCCGCTGCGGCCCTTCAAGACCATGGCCATCGAGATCGAGGGGCAGCTGCGCCCGGGCGTGACCAGCAAGGACGTGATCCTCGCCGTCATCGCCCAGATCGGCACCGGCGGCGGCGCGGGCTACGTGTTCGAGTACCGCGGCGAGGCGGTGCGCGCCATGTCGATGGAGGCGCGCATGACGATGTGCAACATGTCCATCGAGGCGGGCGGGCGCGCCGGGATGGTCGCCCCGGACGAGACCACCTTCGAGTACCTGAAGGGCCGCCCGCATGCACCGCAGGGCGAGGAGTGGGACGCGGCCGTCGCGGCCTGGCGGGAGCTGCGCACCGACGACGACGCCGAGTTCGACGCCGTCGTCCACGTCGACGCCGACTCGCTGACCCCGTTCGTCACCTGGGGCACCAACCCGGGCCAGGGCCTCCCGCTCGGTGAGTCGGTGCCCGACCCCGCGGAGATGGACGACGACGACGCGGCCGCCACCCGCAAGGCGCTGACCTACATGGGCCTCGAGCCGGGCACCAAGCTGCGCGACGTCGCGGTCGACGTGGTGTTCCTCGGCTCGTGCACCAACGCCCGGATCGAGGACCTGCGGGCGGCGGCGGACGTCCTGCGCGGCAACCACGTCGCCGACTCGGTGCAGATGCTCGTCGTGCCGGGCTCGATGCAGGTCAAGGCCCAGGCCGAGCAGGAGGGCCTGGACGAGGTGTTCACCGCGGCGGGCGCCGAGTGGCGCTCCGCGGGCTGCTCGATGTGCCTCGGCATGAACCCCGACCAGCTCCAGCCGGGCCAGCGGTGCGCCTCGACGTCCAACCGCAACTTCGAGGGCCGGCAGGGCAAGGGCGGGCGCACCCACCTCGTGTCGCCGCTCGTCGCCGCCGCCACCGCCGTGCGGGGCACGCTGTCCTCGCCCGAGGACCTGTCGCCGACCACGCTGACGCTCGCCTGAGGGGACCCGTCATGGAGAAGTTCTCGACGCACACCGGCATCGGGACCCCGCTGCGGGTCTCGAACGTCGACACCGACCAGATCATCCCGGCGGTCTACCTCAAGCGCGTCACGCGCACCGGCTTCGAGGACGGGCTGTTCGCCTCGTGGCGCGCCGACCCCTCGTTCGTGCTCAACACCGAGCCCTACAGCCACGGGTCGGTGCTCGTGGCCGGCGCCGACTTCGGGACCGGCTCGTCGCGCGAGCACGCCGTGTGGGCGCTGCTCGACTACGGGTTCCGCGTGGTCATCTCGTCGCGGTTCGGCGAGATCTTCAAGGGCAACTCGTCGAAGGCGGGGCTGCTCGCGGCCACCGTCGAGCACTCCGACGTCGAACTGCTGTGGAAGAAGATCGAGTCGCGGCCCGGCATGGAGCTCACCGTCGACCTGCAGGCCAAGACGATCACCGCCGAGGACCTCGTCGTCCCGTTCACGATCGACGACTACACCCGGTGGCGGCTCATGGAGGGGCTCGACGACATCGGGCTCACCCTGCGCCACGCCGAGGACATCGACGCCTACGAGACGACCCGGCCCTCGCACAAGCCGACCACGCTGGTCTGAGGGGGCTCGACAACGGCCACGAGCGGCGGACCTAGAAGGGCGGCTCCTCGGGAAAGCGCTCATCCGGGTTCGGGTCGGTCTCGGTCTCGGTCTCGGTGGCGGGCCGGGGCTGCTCGCGGGCGCGCCGGCGTAGATGTGCCGCGGTGTCGAGGGCGGCTCGGGTGAGGAAGCCGTGCTTGTTGCGGCGGGGGCTGCCCGGCGGCGGGGCGGGCGGCGGCGGCTCGCTGGTGAGGCCGAGCAGGTAGTGGTGGTCAGGGTCGGTGCGCGGGACGGGATCGGGCAGCGGGTCGTACGGCTCGGGCTCCTTGATGTGCAGCCGGCCGGTCGGCGAGGTCCATTCGAAGCGACCGGGCCTGGGTTGCCGGACGGTCCAGCCGCTGTCGGGATCGTGCTTGAACGCGTGGTCGCGGCGGCAGAACGGACCGAGGTCACCGGCTTCGGTGCGGCCGTCGTCGACGACGGCCACCGTGTGGTCGACGTCGCAGCCGATCGCGTCGGCGGTGCAGGCCACGTGGCGGCAGGTGCGGTCGCGGGCCTGAATCCAGGCCCGCAGCTCGGCGCTCGGGAAGCGGTTGCCGACCTCGGCTTCGGTGCGGGCAGGGTGCTCCTCCGGCGGACGTGCCCGCGCACGCTTCAGCGCGCGGCCGGCCCGCTCGAGCAGGGTCAGGGCGTCGCCGGGTACCAGGGCGTCGCGCGGGGTCGGCCCCGGCAGCTCGCCACGGGTCGGGTCGGCGAGCGCGGCGGTGGGGGCGTCGAGCTCGTGGGTGTAGGCGGTGAGCTCGACGACGTGGTGGCGCCGCTGCGCGGCGTGCGGGGGCGGCGGACCGTTCCGCGGTGGGCGGACGGTGAGGACGTGGTCGAGGGCGCCGTCGGGGTCGTAGAGCAGCAGCCGGAAGGTGCTGTGGGGGCGGTTCCAGGCCATGGAGATCGCGACCTGGTTGGTGACCGGGCCGCGTCCGGGGAGGTGGCCCGGGCGCCGGTCGAGGCCGAGCACCGTGGCCAGGCCGACCCGCAGCGCGACCCGCGGGACGAACGGCACCCGCCAGGGCGTCGGCTGCTTCTCCCGTGCGGCGTCGTCTGGGCCGGACGCCTGCGACGGTCTCTCGCGGGACCCGAGGTCGTCGGGCTCGTCGGTGTCGGGCTCGTCGTCCCGGGCCCTGTCGTCTTCAGGCCCGCCATCGGGTCCCTCGTCATCGGGTCCCTCGTCGTCGGGTCCCTCGTCGTCGGGTCCCTCGTCGTCGGGTCCCTCGTCGTCGGGTCCCTCGTCGTCCGGCCCGTCGTCGGGGTCGTCAGGGTCGGCGCCGCCGTCGCTGTCGTCGCCGAAGCGCGACACCACGTGCTCGACGACGTCGGCGTCCCACATACCCGCGCCGTCGGGGCCGGTGAGGGTGAGCATGACCTCGGAGCGGATCGGCCCGATGGGGGCGTCCGCTCCGGCGGCACGCAGTCGGCGGGCCACGGCGCGGGCGAGGGCGACGATGCGGTCGTGCGCGTCCTGGGCGGGTTCCTCGGGCAGGTCCAGCCCGCACAGCTCGGCAGCTCCGGACGGGGCGACGCGGAAGGTGACGCGCCGGCGGGCGATGGCCGCAGCGCGCCAGGCGGCGGCCCAGTCGGAGTCGACGGCTTCCGCGGCGGCCTCGATGCGGGCGCGCAGCACCCCGAAGGGCAGCCGGGGCGCGTCGGGCAGCACCCGCTCGACGACGGTGCGGGCCTGGGCTGTGTCGAGATCGGCGAGGGCGCTGGTGAACAGCCCGGCCTTGCGCTCCTCGAGCCGGCCGTCGGCCATGGCCTCGCCGAGGGCGGGGAGGCGTTCGAGGACCTGGCGGGCGAACTCGATGCGTTGCGCCGCGTAGGCCTCCGACCAGCCCAGGGAGGCGGCGACGATCTTCCCGGCGCGGCGACGGCCGTGGACACGTTCGCGGGTGCCGGCCTGGGCCCGGCTGGTCTCCAGCATCCAGCGGGCGAGAGCCAGGGTGGTCCGGTTCGTGTGGGCGAACCAGGCGCTCATCCCGGCGTCGACCCACTGGCCGGGCAGCTCCACGGGGTCGGCGGCCAGCAGCAGCGCCGGTGGGGGCAGCTCCGCGGGGTCGTGCAGGTGCTCGACGTCGGGGCAGGGCAGCTCGACGACCTCGGCGAGGGGTTCCTCGTCGGGCTCGGCTTGCCAGCTCACCGCCACCGTCATGGATCGAACACTAGTTCGAGGGTCTGACAGTCACAGCGCCACCCGCCCAGCTCGACGCGAGCCAGATGATCACGATCCGATCACGATGCCCCGCACGCGCCGCTACCGCTCCAGCAGCCGCCGCCGACGCCGGATCACCCGACGCCGGATGCGCCATCCCTGCTGTGCCGGGACACCAGCTCGTGCAGCGCGACACGGTCCGCGAGATCCGCAGCGGTCACGTCAGTTCCACCGGCGCCAGCTCGGCGAACCGGTCCCCGGGCCCCGGGTTGCCCGGCGCCGAGCGGCCGCCGAGCTGGTGCACCACCCCCCACACCGCGTTCAGGGCCGTGTGCACCGCGCCCTCGGCCCACCCGGGGGTGAACGAGATGTCGTCGCCGGCCAGGAACAGGCCGCGGTGCTCGGGCGGGAAGGCGTCCTGCACGAAGTGGGTGAACATCCGCCGCTGGTAGCGGTAGTGCCCGGGCAGGTTGCCGCGGAACGCCCCCATGAAGTGCGGCTCGCGCTCCCACGAGATCGTGATCGGCTCGCCGAGGATGTGCGAGGCGACGTCGAGGTCGGGGTAGATCTGGCGCAGCGAGTGCAGCATCAGCCGCACCCGCTCGTCGGTGGGCAGCGCGAGCCACTTGAGGGCGTCGTCGTTCCAGGTGTAGCTCAGGCACAGCACCGCGGGCCGCGTCGCCGCGTCCGGGTCGGTGAGCCCGCCCCCGCCGTCGAGCAGGTAGGTGCCGCGGGTCATGCGGTCGGTGAGGGTCGTCGACATGACGTGGCGGCCCGACGCCGGGTCGCGGTCGCGCCAGAACGGCCGGTCCACCAGCACGAACGTCTTCGAGCTCTGCATGTAGTGCGACCGCTCGAGCGCCCGCCACAGGTCCTGGCTGAACAGCGACTCGTCGGTGTCGATCCCGGCCGAGAGCAGCCACGACTGCACCGTCGAGATCACCGCGGCGTACGGCCGCTCCGTGCCCCAGCGGTCGAGGACCCCGATCCGACCGTCGTCGAGGCGCCGCAACGCCCGGACCGCCGGCCGCGGTGAGCCGCCGTGCAGCGACTCCAGCGACGCGCCGGGCGTCCACCCCACCAGCGACGACGGCGCCCGCCGCCACAGCCCCAGCGGCACCGACTGCGCGCCGCCGTGGATGCGGACGTGCTGGTCGTCGGCGTCGGTGGCCACGACGCGCAGGATCTCCAGCATCGAGTTCGGGAAGTCGGTGTCCCAGCCGCCGGTCCCGAAACCGACCTGGCCGAACAGCTCGCGGTGCGAGAACGAGGCGAACGACGGCGAGCGGGCCAGGAAACCCGAGAAGCTCTCGTCGTCGAGCCGGGGGACGAGCCGGTCCCAGATCTGCTTGATCGCCGCGGGGGACCGGGCGGCGACCGCCGCCCGCAGGGCGGGCAGCTCCGCGCCGTCCGCGAGCGCGGTCGCCCAGGCCCGCGAGACCTCGCCGAACACCGGCGGCAGGTCCTCGGGACGTTCCGCGTAGTAGGGCTGTCCGCCGAGCTCGATCACGGTGGACGGGGTCTGCGGGGCGAGCGGGTTGGGGAACGGCGAGGTCCGGACGTCGAGGATGCGCAGGTAGTGCCCGAACGCCCGGCCGGAGGCGGGGAAGCGCATGCCCCCGAGGTCGGCGACCGCGCCGGGCGTCCCCGGGAAGGCCTGCGAGCGCAGCCGGCCGCCGATCTCGCCCGCCTCGTAGACGACGGGGCGCAGCCCGAGCCGCATCAGTTCGTAGGCCGCGACGAGCCCGGCCATGCCGGCCCCGACGACCGCGACCTCGGTGCCGCGCGCCTCGACGGGCACCGCGCCGAGCCCGGCCGGGTGGGCGAGGTGGGTGTCGTAGGGGAACGGGAAGTCGGGGACCAGCATCGACGGCCCGGGATCGGTCACCACGCGTCGGTCACCACCGGTAGGTCTCCCGCCGCCGGTCCGCGAGGTAGTCGCCCAGCCCGCGGGCCCGCTCCAGGTCAGCGGCGACGACGTCGGCCACGATCAGCTCCTCGGCGTCGCGCCCGGCCCGGGCGAGGTCCCGGCCGTCCGGGCCGACGATCACCGAGGCCCCGCAGAACCCCGGTCCGACCTGGTTGGCGTACGCGATCGCGACGCGGTTCTCCATCGCCCGCGCCGGCACCAGCACCCGCGCGACGGCCTCGTCGTCGAGCGCCGTGGGGACCAGCACCGCCTGCGCCCCGGCGAGGGCGAGGCCGCGGACGACCTCGGGGAACTCGACGTCGTAGCAGACGACCACCCCGCAGCGCAGGCCGGCGAGCTCCACCAGCAGCGGCGTCCCGTCGCCCGGGGTGAACGCCGCGCGCTCGTCGTCGCCCCAGAGGTGGGTCTTCACGTAGCGGCCGGCGACGGTGCCGTCGGTGCGCACGACGACGGCCGTGATGCGGCCCTCGTGCGGCTCCGAGGCGACGAGCGCGATCCGCTGCTCGGCCGCGATCTCCTGCCAGCGCCCGACGAGGCCCGGGTCCGGTGGGCCGAACGGCCTGCCGTACCCGGTGGTGAACAGCTCGGGGGTGACGAGGACGTCGGCCCCGGCCGCCGCGGCCCGGGCGGCCGCGTCGGCGAGCCGCACCGACCCGGCGTCGGGACCCCGCGCCTGCCAGACCGCGATCCGCATGCCGTCCAGCCTCCTCCGGTGTCAGCCCCGGGTCGCCGCCAGCACGGCGAGCAGGTCGTAGACCACGTGCGCGGCGGCGATGCCGGTGATCTCGGCGTGGTCGTAGGCGGGCGCGACCTCGACGACGTCGATCCCGACGACGTCGAGGCCCGCCTGATCTCCCGTCGGAGCGAGTCCGCGCAGCGAGTGCAGCAGTTCCCGCGACGTGAGACCGCCCGCCTCGGGGGTGCCGGTGCCGGGCGCGGCGGACGGGTCGAGGACGTCGATGTCCACCGACACGTACACCGGTCCGCCGGCGAGCCGGCGGCGCATCCGCTCCACGGCGCGGGCGACGCCGTCGGTCTCGTAGTCGTCGGCGCGGATCACCGCGAAGCCCAGCCGGGAGTCGTCGTCGAGGTCGGCCGCGGAGTACAGCGGCCCGCGGATCCCGACGTGCATCGACCGCTCCTGGTCGATCAGCCCCTCCTCGCTCGCCCGGCGGAAGGGGGTGCCGTGCGTGTAGGGCGCGCCGAAGTAGGTGTCCCAGGTGTCGAGGTGGGCGTCGAAGTGCAGCACGGCGAGCGGGCCGTGGAGCGCGGCCAGGGCGCGCAGGGCCGGCAGGGCGAGGGTGTGGTCGCCGCCGAGGCCGACGACGGTGGCCCCGTCCTGCGCGAGCGCGGTGATCCCGTCCCGGGCGGCGCCGAGTGCCTCGTCGATCGAGAACGGGTTGAGGGCGAGGTCACCGGCGTCGGCGACCTGCAGGGACGCGAACGGCGACACTCCGACCGCCGGGTGGTAGGGCCGCAGCAGCCGCGACGACGCCCGGATGTGGGCCGGGCCGAACCGCGCCCCGGGCCGGTAGCTCACGCCGGCGTCGAACGGCAGCCCGACGATCGCGACGTCCGCCCGGGACACCTCGTCGAGCCGGGGCAGGCGCGCGAACGTGGCCGGCCCGGCGAACCGGGGGACCTGCTGCCCGTCCACGGGCCCGATCGGCACGGCCCGGCCCTACGGGACGTCGACGATCTTCGCCTCGCTCGGCACGCCCTTGTCGTCGACGAGGAAGAGCATGTACGGGCCGGGCGGGGTGATGGTGGCCTCCGGCGGCACCGTCACCGACACGCCGTCCGGGGTCTTCTGCATCGGCAGCGCGACGTCCCGCATGTCGGTCGTGGTGACGTGGGTGGCCGTCGAGGTCCGGATGAGGCGTGCCTTGGCGATGCGGTTCGCGTCCGGGGTCGGGATGTCGACCGTCTGGCCGCGGTTCATCGTCGGCGGGGCCGAGGTGATCGTCGGGCGGGGGAGGCCCTTCTCCAGGTACGGCGGCGTGAAGATCTCGATCCGCTGCTCGAACGTGCCCGGGATCGTGTTCTTCTGGTCGTCGAACAGGGGGTCGGACCCGGCCACGAGGACCCGGCCGTCGGGCAGCAGCAGCGCCTCGGTGTGGTAGTCGCGGCCGATGTTGGGGTCGGCCATCGGCGAGAGCTGGTTCGTCGTCGGGTCCAGCGTGTACGCGAGGTGGTTGTTCGTCGCGCCCTTGCCGCGGTAGTCCAGCGACCCGTTCGTGATGAACGTGGTGTCGTCGGGCATGTTCACGAGGTTCGGGTAGCGGGTCGGCTGCGCGAGGTTGGGGCCCGGCGTGAAGTGCGGCGCCGGGTCCTTGAGGTTCAGGAAGTCGATCCGGGCCGTCGAGATCGGGCTCTCGCCGACCCCGCCGCCGCCGACGACGGCCAGCCGCTGGTCCTGCACCGGGCCGACGAACGCCGAGCCCGCCGTCTCCATGAGCTCGGGGTCGCGCAGCCCGGGGATCGGCGTGAACTGGTTGTCGTCGATGTTCCAGAAACCCGGGATGCGGCCCTGGTTCGACGGGCCGTACCCGGCGGTCGCGCCGGTGTAGACCATCTTGTGCGGCGTCTCGGTCTCGAAGAGCGCCGGGTAGGTCGGGAAGTACTGGTTGAGGTCCTTGCGGTCGATCCAGGTGTTGGCCTTCGGGTCGTACTCCTCGGTCTGGCCGTTGATCACCTGCCCGACGTTGTCCAGGCCCGCGACCGTGAGCACGTTGCCGTCCGAGAGCGGCGTCAGCGTCGGGTACCAGCGGGACTGGTTCATGTTCGGGACTTCGGTCCACTGCTCGGTCTTGGGATCGAACGTGTAGGCCTTGTTCGTGCCCTGGTAGTCCTGCTTGTCCAGGGTCATCGGCTCGCCGAGGCCGTAGAGGTTCTTCGCGTCGGCGGGGCTGAGCCCGGTGATGGAGTACTTGTCGCGGTTGCCGTTGACCGCCTGCGGGCCGGGCTGCTCGGCCTCGACGAAGACCTTCTCCTCGGACGCGGTGACCTTGGTCCGCGCCCCCGTCCCGGTCTTCACCGCCGGCGGCACCGTCGTGTCGAAGTCGGAGCGGTACTTCTGGCCGGTGGGCGAGGTGAACTCGGTGCCCGCCGGGAGGACGCGCGGGGCGTTCGGGTTCTCGTTCTTGATCCGCATCGCCCCGGCCGCGTTGGTCACCGCGCCGTCGAGCTTCTCGTAGCGCTGCGTGCCGCCCGCGAAGAGGATGCGGCCGTCGGGGAGCACCGTCTGCCCGCCGCAGAACATGTCGTCGGGGACCGGGATCATCTTCGACTGCCCGGTCGCCGGGTCGTACACCATGCTCTTGAGCGCCTTGGTGGCGAACATGTCCTCCTTGTTGCCGGATCCGGCGATGAGGAGGACCTTGCCGTCGGTCAGCAGCGCGGCGTGGATCGAGTTGACGCGGTTGTCCGGCGGCACCTCGATGGTGTCCCAGTGGCCGTACTGGGCCTTGTACGGCGCGCTGTTGATCAGCCGCTCGTGGCGCCACTCCTGGACGTAGTTCACGGCCGGCGGCACGTTGACCCCGAGCAGCACGGCGGCGGCGACGACGACGAGCGCGATCTGTCGGTAACGACGTGTCTTCGCGCGCAAGCCCACTCTCCACGGTTCCGGCGGATGGCCGTGGTGAACGCTAACCGAGCCGGTGCGGCGGCTTGACGGCGGCCCCGTGACCGTGCCGTGACGCGACCGTGTCCCTAGATCGCGGGGTCGCGCACGTAGTCGGCCGCGACGAGGCGCAGCGTCCCGTCGGGCGCGGCGTGGAACGACAGCGACCACACGCTGCCCTTGCGCGAGGGCGGGTCGGTCAGCCGCCGGTTGCTCGCCACGTCGGGGCGGACCCGGCCGTGGGGGTCGGCGGCCAGCTCGTGCACCAGGGTCGGGATGCCGGCCCCCTGCGCGCACACCGCGGTCGTCGGCCCCGCCGCGAGCTCGAGCAGGCGCGCCCGCGCCCGGTCGGGGTCGGCGAGCACCGCCTCGTCGGCGAACACCGGCTCCTCGGAGATCCCGACGCCGAGGCGGTGCGAGGCGGGTTCGAGGGTCTCCCGGCAGCGCACCTTCGGCGCCGTGACGAGGCGGCCCACCCCGTGCGCGGTCAGCAGGTCGGCGACCCGGCGGGCCTGGTCGCGGCCCTCGTCGACGAGGGGACGGGCATCGTCGTCGGGCCAGGTCCCCCGCTTGCCCGCCTTGGCGTGCCGGACCAGCAGCAGCGAGTGCAGGGGCCGCGGTCCGCGGGCGAACGCGTCGAGCACGTCGCGGTCGGAGTCGTAGGTGAGCAGGCCCGCAGCCTCCGACGGGTCGCACCAGCGCAGCTCGTCGGTCTCGCCGTTCGGGGTGAAGGAGCCCTCGCCCGCGCGGGCCTCCCAGTAGTCGACGACCTTGCGCTCGCCCCCGACCGGGTAGCGCACCGTCGCCAGGTGGCGCCCCAGGACCGCGCCGAAGCCGGTCTCCTCGCCGATCTCCCGCACCGCGGTGCGGGCGCGGGACTCGCCGGGGTCGACCTTCCCCTTGGGCAGGCTCCAGTCCTGGTGGTGGGGCCGGTGGACCAGCGCGACCTCCGGGTCGCCGGAGCGCCCGGGCCGCCAGAGCACCGCGCCGGCGGCGTGGATGCTCGGCGGGAGGTCCTCGTCGGACTCCCCGGCGAACCGGATCTCGGATCCCGAGGTCGGGGCGTACTGGGCCGCGTCCCCCGTCACGCCTTCGCCTCGCGCCGCATCAGCAGCTGGATCTGGTGGTCGCAGACCTGCATCCCGTCGGCATCCTCCCCGGCCGCCACCGGCCACGGCGTCCACGACCCGTCCGGCTCCAGGACCCAGCACCGCGTCGACGGCGCCGTCGCGGAGTCGAGGATCCCGTCGAGCTGGGCGACCAGCCGGGGGTCGGTGACCGGCGCCAGCTCCTCGACCCGGCGGTCGAGGTTGCGGTGCATCATGTCGGCGCTGCCGATCCAGTGCTCGTCCGCCCCGACGAAGTGGAAGATCCGCGAGTGCTCGAGGAAGCGCCCGAGGATCGAGCGCACCCGGATGTTGTCCGAGAGGCCGGGCACGCCGGGCCGCAGCGCGCAGATGCCGCGGACCACCAGGTCGATCGGCACCCCGGCCTGCGAGGCCCGGTACAGCGCGTCGATGACCTGCTCGTCGACCAGCCCGTTGACCTTGATCCGGATGCCCGAGCTCCACCCGGCCAGCGCCCGTTCGCGCTCGGTGTCGATCCGCTCGACCACCCCGCGCCGCACGCCGTAGGGCGCCACGAGCAGCCGACGGTACTGGCGGCGCCGCGCGTACCCGGTGAGCACGTTGAACAGGTCGGTCAGGTCCGCCCCGATGGTCTCGTCGGCGGTGAACACCCCGATGTCCTCGTAGAGCCGCGCGGTCTTGGGGTTGTAGTTGCCGGTGCCCAGGTGGCAGTAGCGCCGGAGCGTGGCGCCCTCCTGGCGCACCACCAGCGCGGCCTTGGCGTGCGTCTTCAGCCCGACGAGGCCGTAGACCACGTGGACCCCCGCGCGCTCCAGCGCCCGGGCCCAGTTGATGTTGGCGCGCTCGTCGAACCGCGCCTTGATCTCGACGACGGCCACGACCTGCTTGCCCGCCTCCGCCGCGTCGATCAGCGCCTCGACGATCGGGGAGTCGCCCGAGGTCCGGTAGAGCGTCTGCTTGATCGCGAGGACCTTCGGGTCCGTCGCCGCCTGCTCGATGAACCGCTGGACGCTCGTGGAGAACGAGTCGTAGGGGTGGTGGACCATCACGTCGCCCTCGCGCAGCGTGGCGAAGACGCTCTTCGGGGTCTCGCCCTCGCTGAACGCCGGGTGCGTGGCCGGCACGAACACCGGGTCCTTGAGCTCCGGGCGGTTGAGGCCCAGGAGCTCCATCAGCGCCGACAGGTCGAGCAGGCCGGGCACCTGCACGACGTCGTGCGGGTCGACGTCGAGCTCGCGGAGCAGCAGCTCCAGCATGTGCTCGCTCATCTCGTCGGTGATCTCGAGACGCACCGGCGGACCGAAGCGGCGGCGCGCGAGCTCCCGCTCGAGGGCCTGCAGCAGGTCCTCGTCGCGGTCCTCCTCGACGTCGAGGTCGGCGTTGCGGGTCACCCGGAACACGTGGTGCTCGGCGACCTGCATGCCCTCGAACAGCCGGTCGAGGTGCTCGGCGATGAGGTCCTCGATGGGCAGGAACCAGCAGCGCAGGTCGTGGTTCACCGCGCCGGGCCCGTCCTCGTCGTCGTCGCCGGGCTCGGGCCCGACCCGCACCAGCCGCGGCACGTTGTTCGGGACCTTGACCCGAGCGAAGTGCTCGGTGCCGGTCTGCGGGTCCCGGACCGCGACGGCGAGGTTGAGCGACTGGTTGGAGATGTAGGGGAACGGGTGGGCCGGGTCGACCGCCAGCGGCGTGAGCACCGGGAACACCTGTGCGTCGAACCACGCCGAGAGCCGTTCGCGGGCCTCGGGGGTGACGCGGTCCCAGCCGATCACGTGGATCCCGGCGTCCTCGAGCGCCGGCCCGACCTCGTCGAGCCAGACCCGGGCGTGCTTCTCGGCGAGCTCCTGGCTGCGCGCCGCGATGCGGACCAGCTGCTCGCGGGGGGTCAGGCCGTCCGCGCTGCGCACCGACAGGCCGGTCTCCTCGCGGCGCTTCAGCCCCGCGACCCGGACCATGTAGAACTCGTCCAGGTTGGACGCGAAGATCGCGAGGAACTTGGCCCGCTCGAGCAGCGGCTGGCTGGTGTCCTCGGCGAGCGCGAGCACCCGGGCGTTGAACTCCAGCCACGACAGCTCGCGGTTGAGGTAGCGGTCCTCGGGCAGGTCGGCGGAGCCGTCGCTGGCCGGGGTCGCCGGGGCGGGCGCGACGGGCAGGCGGCCCCGGCCGTCGACCAGCCGGATCTCCGTGTCCTGCCCGTCGGTGTCGATGTCCGCCCCGGTCGGTGGCGCCGGTGGGGGAGGACCGGCCGCCACGGGGGCCTCGTGCCTCCCGGGCCCCGCCCCGACGGCGTCGTGCAGGGCGGTGTCCGCCGCGCCGGCCTCCGTGTCGCTCACACGGCGCATTGTCCCCAGCACGGGCCGCGCGGGCGAGTGCGGCGGCCGCCTCACTCGGCGGGCGGGGGTGTGGTCAGCGGCACCCCGCGAGGGGCACGGCCGGGACCGGCGCGTCGGGCCAGGCCCGGGTGGCGGGCCCGACGCCGAGGGCCCGGACCCTCTCGAGGTCAGCGGGGACGTCGACGTCGTGGCGCAGGCCCGGCCAGTCCCCGGCGAGCGCCACGGCCCCGGCCGCCGCGTGGGCCCGGGCCGAATGCGGGCCGAAGTGCGGCACGGCGTCCCCCGGCCGGGCCAGCACGAGCAGTGTCGTCCCCTCGCCCGTGTGGTCCGCCACGAACGCGGCCGGGGCGCCGTCCGCGAGGACCGCGACGGCCCGGGCGAGCGCGGCGTCCAGCTCGGCCGGCCGCAGCGCCGGCAGGTCGCCGAGCAGGGCCGCGACCGGCACGGGGCGCCCGCGGCCGGCCCGCGCCAGCTCCTCGACGCCCGCGCGGACCGCGGCGTTGAGCCCGGCCGCCGGGTCGTCCACGACGACGGCGCGGGCCGCGCACCCCCCGTCGGCGTGCTCGACCGCCCCGTCGTACCGCTCCGGGCGGACCAGGGCGGCCGCGCGGGGGTCGGTGGTGACGACCGCGACCCGACGCACCGCCGAGGCGAGCACCGCGGCGAGGGTGTCGGCCGCGAGCGCCAGCGCGAGGTCGGCGTGGGCGGCCGAGGCCTCGGCCGGGGCCCGGCCGAGGCCGGCGGTGGCGCCGACCAGCCGCGACTTCGCGCGCCGGAGCTCCTTGATGGGGACCACGAGGTCCACCGCGACGGGCATGGACCCCATCCTCCGCCCGTCCGCGCCCGGGCGCGTACTCCTCCGTTCGGGAGTGTGGACTCGCGATCACCGCCGGGGGAGACTGCGCCCGCGGACCGGCGGGGCGGCGAGGAGGGCATCGACAGTGGCGATGGCGCGCGGACGACGCGGCGACCCGGCGGCCCCGATGCCCGACGCGGTGCGCCGCCGGCGCCGCGAGCCGGCCGGGCCGTGGGTCGCGCTGACGGCGCTCGTCTTCTACCCGATCACGTGGTGGGTCGCCCGGCGCCGGATGGTCGGGCTGGAGAACGTGCCGGCCGAGGGCCCGGCGATGCTGGTGTGCAACCACGTCTCCTACCTCGACCCGGTCTACACCGCCGTCTTCGTCCACCGGGCCCGCCGGACCCCGCGGTTCCTGGCGAAGGACTCGCTGTGGAAGGTGCCGGTCTTCGGCCGGATCATGGCCGGCAGCCGCCAGATCCCGGTCTCGCGCGGCTCCCGCGACGCCGGCGCGAGCCTCGCCGCGGCGCACCGCGCCTTCGACGACGACGGCGTCGTCGTGATCTATCCGGAGGGCACCATCACCCGCGATCCCGACGGCTGGCCGATGGAGGCCCGGTCCGGGGCGGCGCGCCTGGCGCTGACCAGCGACGTCCCGGTGATCCCGACGGTGCACTGGGGCACGCTCGCGGTCTACGACCACTACCGCAAGAAGATCCGCCCCTCGCCGTTCGGGGCGACGATCACCGTGAGGGCGGGCACGCCGATCGACCTCGACGACCTGCGGGCCCGCGTCGGGGACCGGCCACCGGGTGCCGCGCTGATGCGGGAGACGACGGAGCGGATGATGTCCGCCGTGCGCGCGCTGCTCGAGGAGGTCCGGGGCGAGAAGGCCCCGGTCGGGGACGCCGGGAACGGTGCCGGGAGCCCGGGGACGGGGACGGGGCGGTGAGTACCGCCGACGGCCGCTACGCCGTGCTCGGGGCGGGCTCGTGGGGCACCACGTTCGCCAAGGTGCTCGCCGACGCGGGCACCGACGTGTGCCTGTGGGCGCGGCGCCAGGAGGTGGCGGACGCGATCTCCGAGAAGCACCTCAACCCCGAGTACCTGCCCGACGTCGTGCTTCCCGACCGGCTGCGGGCGACCCACGACGCCGAGGCCGCGCTCGACGGGGTCTCGACCGTCGTGCTCGCCATCCCGGCGCAGAAGCTGCGCGCCCACCTGGACGACTGGCGCTCCCACCTCCCGCGCGACGCCACCGTCGTCAGCCTCGCCAAGGGCGTCGAGATGGGCACGCTCAAGCGGATGAGCGAGGTCGTCGCCGACGCCGGGGCCGTCGACCCGCACCGGATCGCGGTGGTCAGCGGCCCGAACCTCGCCGGCGAGATCGCCGCCGAGCAGCCCACGGCCACCGTCGTCGCGTGCTCCGACCACGACCGCGCGGTCGCCGTGCAGCACGCCTGCTCCACCGGCTACTTCAAGCCCTACACCAACGTCGACGTGATCGGCTGCGAGCTCGGCGGGGCCTGCAAGAACGTCATCGCGCTCGCCTGCGGCATGGCCGCGGGACTCGGCTACGGCGACAACACCACCGCCTCGCTGATCACCCGCGGGCTCGCCGAGATCTCCCGGCTCACCGTGGCCCTCGGCGGGCAGGCACTCACCCTGGCCGGGCTCGCGGGGATGGGCGACCTCGTCGCGACCTGCTCGTCCCCGCTCTCGCGCAACCGGCGCTTCGGGGCGTCGCTGGGCAAGGGGATGTCCGTCGCCGAGGCCGAGGAGGCCAACCACGGCCAGGTCGCGGAGGGCGTGAAGTCCTGCGAGGCCATCGGGGAGCTGGCCCGCCGTCACGAGGTCGACACCCCGATCGTGGACGCGGTGCGACGGGTGTGTGCCGGAGACGTCTCGGCGCGTGACGTCGGTGACGAGCTCATCAACCGGGAGCGCAAGCCCGAGTGAGTCGGGTGCCCGAGCCGTGCACGAGTGGTGAGGGCCGGGTTTCGGCCCGTGTCCGGCGAGGAATCCCGGGCTCCGTGGACGTGCTGCAGCGGATGGGCCCACCCGCGGTCGGTACGGGGATGCCGGGCGGCCCGCTCACCCTCAGTGGTCCCGCGACCCGCGCCGACGCCTCCGCGATCCGCCGCGACTTCCGCGTCTGGCTCACCGCGCTGGCCGACCCGGACACCGCCGACGACCTCACCCTCGCCGTCTACGAGGCGCTCGCCAACGTGGTCGACCACGCCTACGCCTCGGCGCGGCGCCGCGGCGAGATGCGGCTGTGGGCGGCGGTGTCGCCGCCGCTCTCCGGCGGGCGCGACCTCGTCGTCACCGTGTCCGACGACGGGTCCTGGCGCCGCGCGCAGGCCCCCGGCTGGCGGGGTCGCGGCCTGCCGCTCATGCACACGCTCGCGCACGCCTCGGTGATCTCCGGCGCCACGGGCACGGTGGTGCAGATGCGCCGCCGGGTCGCGCCGGTGCCGGCGCTCGTCCCGGCCTGACCGTCAGCGGTGTCGCATCGCAGACACTGGACGTCAGGAAACGCGCACCGTCGATCGGCGGCCCAGCGGCTGTTCGGCCCATCCCCGCACGTGCTCCGGGACCTCGACGTCGTCCGGGAGCGCCGGGCAGGTCTCGGGCGTGCCGAGGACGGTGCTGATCGGCACCACCCCGGCCCAGCGCCGGTCGCCCGCCGCCACCTCCTCGGGGTCGCCCGGCGGTCCCTGGCGGACCTTGACGCTGGCCTCGGCGAGGTCGAGCGCCAGGACGGCGGTGGCGGCGGTCTCGCGGCGGTCCGGCCGGCGGGCGTGGTCCCACTGGCCCGGGGTGAGGTGCTCGACGACCGCCTCGAGGGCGCGGAGGTGCTCCTCCGGGTCGGTCACCCGGCGGGCCCGGCCCCGGACGACGGCGCTGCGGTAGTTCGCGGAGTGGGAGAACACGCTGCGGGCCAGCACGAGCCCGTCGAGCAGCGTGACGGTCAGGCACACCTCGCGCTCGGCCGCCAGGCTCGCGGCGCCCGTCGACCCGTGGACGTAGACCACCTCGCCCACGCGCGCGTGCATCGTCGGGAGCACCAGCGGCGCCCCCTCGGGGTCGACGAGGCCGAGGTGGCAGACGAGGGCCTCGTCGAGGACGGCGTGCAGGGCGGTGCGGTCGTCGGCCTGCCGCTCGCGCTTGCGGCGCAAGCGGGTGCGGGGCGTCGCGGAGAGGGTCATGGCAGCCATGCTCGCCGCTGCGGTGGCATGCTGCGAGGGCCACTTCCGCGTCGATCGGGGAGGCCACTCGTGGCGAGCGCGGTGTCGTCGGTCGTCGTCGGGCTCGACCGCGCGGCGGGGGTCCCGCTGGCGGTCCAGCTCGCCGACGCGCTGCGCCGGGCCGCGCTCGACGGCCGGCTCCGCCCGGGGGACCGGGTCCCGGCGACCCGGGTGCTGGCGCGCGAGCTGGGCGTCAGCCGCACGGTCACGACGGCGGCCTACGACCAGTTGGTGGCCGAGGGCTGGCTGGGGGCGCGGCACGGGTCGGGCACCGTGGTGACCGCTGCGCCGCCCTCGTCCGTGGCCTCCGTTGCCAGCGGAGCGTCGTTGCTTGCATCCAGTGACAGGAAAGCCCCGTCGTCGATCGACCTCCGGCCCGGCGCACCCTGCCTCGAGGTGCTCGACACCGCGGCGTGGCAGCGGGCGTGGCGCCGGGCCGGGGACCTCGAGCCGGCCGAGCGACCGGAGCACGCCGGCGCCGAGGCCTACCGCGCCGCCGTCGCCGAGCACCTGCTGCGCCACCGCGGGGTCCCCGCCGCCCCGGGGGAGCTCCTCGCCACCGCCGGCACCACCGCGGGGTTCACCGAGGTGCTCGGTGTGCTCCGTGCGTCCCGGGGCCGCCCGCTGCGCGTGGGGGTCGAGGACCCCGGGTACCGCCGGGCCGCCGGCGTGGTGCGGGCCGGCGGTGACGAGGTGGTCGGGCTGCCGGTCGACGCCGACGGGCTGGTGGTCGGCGCGGTGCCGACCGGCCTCGACGTCGTCGTCGTGAGCCCGGCGCACCAGTACCCCCTCGGCGGCCGGCTGCCGGTCGCCCGGCGCGGCGAGCTCGTGGACCGGGCTCGCGTGGAGGGGTTCGTCGTGGTGGAGGACGACTACGACGGCGAGCTGCGCTACGACGTTGCGCCGCTGCCGGTCCTCGCCGCGCTCGCGCCCGACGTCGTCGTGCACCTCGGCACGGCCAGCAAGATCGCGACGCCGACGCTGGGCGTCGGGTGGATGGCCGCCCCGCCCGCCCTGCGCGAGGAGGTGCTGGCGGTCCGCCGGGCGACCGGGACGCGGCCCGCGCCCGCGGGCCAGGGGGTGCTGGCGGCGTGGGCCGCCGACGGTGCGCTCGGCCGCCACCTCGCCCGGCTGCGCCGCGAGCTGGCGGCGCGCCGGGCGCTCGTCGTGGCGGCGGTGGGGGAGGCCGGCCACGAGGTGGTCGGTGACCGCGCGGGGGCGCACCTCGTGGTCCCGCTGCCCTCGGCCGACGCCGAGGAGACCGCGGTGGCGCGGGCGGCGGCGGCGGGGGTGCTGGTCGACGGGCTGGCGGCGTTCCACCTCGCGGCGCCCGCCCGGACCCACGGCGTCCTCGTCGGGTGGGCCGCCCCGACCCGGACCGCGCTGGTCGGCGCGCTGTCCCGCTGGACCGAGGTGCTGCGCGGGGTCCCCGGCAGGCCGCGTGGGGGACCTGTCGGGCCCGCGTAGGCTCCGCGCGCATGGGAGCACCCGCACGGCGCCCGACGCTGCTGGTCCTCTTCGGGGGCCGCTCGGGGGAGCACGCCGTGTCCTGCGTGTCCGCGGGCGGGATCCTCGACAACCTCGACCGGGAGCGCTTCGACGTGGTCGCGGTCGGCATCACCCGCGACGGGGAGTGGCTCGCCGTCGGCGACGACACCTCGCCGTGGCGGCTGCACGGGCGCGAGCTGCCCGAGGTCACCCCGGCGGCCGGCGAGCCGGTGGCGCTGCTGCCCGACCCCACCCGCCGGGAGCTGATCAGCCTCGCCGACGACCGCCGCGGCGCCGTCCTCGCGACCGTCGACGCCGTCTTCCCCGTCCTGCACGGCCCGGCCGGCGAGGACGGCGAGGTGCAGGGCCTGCTGGAGACGGCGGGCCTGCCCTACGTGGGCGCCGGCGTCTGCGCCAGCGCCGCCTCGATGGACAAGGTGGTGACGAAGGCGCTGCTGCGCGACGCCGGGCTCGGCGTCGGCGACGCCGTCGCGCTCGACCGCGCCGCGACCGACCTCACCCCCGCCGAGCGCGACCGGCTCGGCCTGCCGGTGTTCGTCAAGCCCTCGCGGGCCGGGTCGTCGGTCGGGATCAGCCGCGTCACCGCCTGGGACGACGTGCCCGACGCCGTCGCCCTCGCCCGCCGCAGCGACCCCAAGGTGCTCGTCGAGGCCGCCGTCGTCGGGCGCGAGATCGAGTGCGGGGTCCTGCAGTTCCCCGACGGGCGCGTCGAGGCCAGCGTCCCCGCCGAGATCCGGCTGGCGGGTCCCGACGACTGGTACGACTTCGACACCAAGTACCTGGACGACGTCGTCGAGCTCGACGTGCCGGCCAAGCTCGACGACGCCGTCGCGGAGACGGTCCGGGAGCAGGCGGTGCGGGTGTTCCGCACGCTGGACTGCGCCGGCCTCGCGCGGGTCGACTTCTTCGTCACCGACGACGGCCGGGTGCTGGTCAACGAGCTGAACACGATGCCGGGGTTCACCTCCACCTCGCTCTACCCGCGGATGTGGGCGACGACCGGGGTGGACTACGGCACGCTGCTCACGACGCTCGTCGACACCGCCCTCGCGCGCGGCACCGGCGTGCGGTGACGTGCCCCGTCGTCAGCGGGTCGGCGTGGGTGCGGGAGGCGTCGTGCTCCGGCTCACCAGCGTGATCTTGACGCCGCGGGAGACGTCCTGGATCGGCCCGCTGCCGATGCCGTCGGGCAGGGTGAGGCCGACATACACCGCGCGGTCGGCGGTCACCCACGTCGTCGCGCCGACGCCGGGGAGCTGGAGCCAGTCGACCCCGTCGACGTCGAGCAGCGGGCTCGTCGGGCCGAGCTCGGCCGGCGCCGGCAGGCCGCAGCGCAGCACGATCGGCTGGTCCTCCGGGCGCCCGGACGCCTGCTCCTCGCCGCCCCACGCGACGGTGCCCGGCGGCGCCGGCGCCGCGAGCGCGCGGCGGGGCAGCAGCCCGTTCCCGGTGTTGATCTCCTGGGGGAGCCCGGAGAAGAACCGGGCGCAGTCGGCCGACGCGGCGGCGGGCACGGGCACGGCCGGGACCGCGAGGGGGCCGGTCTCCGGGTCGGGGTCGGTCTGCCGGCCGAGGATCTGGGAGGCCACCAGGACGCCGACGACGAGCAGCACCGGCAGGGCGAGCGCCACCCCCAGCAGGACCCGCGGGAGACGGTGCTGCAGTTCCGGGGCGCGCGAGGGGGTCACCGGCGGGACGGGGTCAGGCGGAGGTGGAGCGGGCCGCGGCGGACACCACGGGGCACGTCAGGGTGCGCGTGATGCCGGGGACCTTCTGCACGGCGGCGACCACCTTCCCGGCGAGCGCCTCCTCGTCGGGGGCCTCCACGTGCACGACGACGTCGTAGGGGCCCGTCACGTCCTCCGCCCGGGTCACACCCTCGATCCCGGCCACGTCCGAGGCGACGGCGGCAGCCCGGCCCACCTCGGTCTGGATCAGGATGTAGGCCTGGACCACGGACGGGCCTCCTCGGGGGTCGGGCACGCTCGCCCGCGCGGGGAGGCGTGCACGGGACGTGACACGAACTGTCGGAAGGTACCGCAGGGAGTAGACGGGTGAGGCGGACGGGAGACGCAGCGGAGCGGAGCTCGACCCGGAGAACGGGAGACGCAGCGGAGCGGAGCGGCCCCGTGGCGTCACGGGCTCCGGGCGGCAGCGTGGCCGACGTCGGTGAGTTCGGGGTGATCGACCGCATCACCGCGGACCGCCCCCAGCCCGAGGGCACGCTCCTCGGGCCCGGCGACGACGCGGCCGTGCTCGCCGCCCCCGACGGCCGGGTGGTCGCGACGGTCGACACCCTGGTGCAGGGCGTGCACTTCCGGCTCGACTGGTCCGGTCCCGAACAGGTCGGGCGCAAGGCGGTGGCCGCGAACCTCGCCGACGTGGCGGCCATGGGCGCGGTCCCGACCGGGCTGCTGCTCTCGCTGGCCTGTCCGGCCTCGACCCCGACCGACGTCGTCGACGGCCTCGCCTCCGGCATCTGGGACGCGGCCTCCGAGGCCGGCATCGGGGTGGTCGGCGGGGACACGGTGTCGGCCGAGCAGATCGTGGTGTCGATCACGGCGCTGGGCGACCTCCAGGGCCGCGAGCCGGTCCGCCGGTCCGGGGCGAAGGTCGGGAACGTGGTCGCGGTCCGCGGGGTGCTCGGGTGGTCCGCGGCGGGGATGGAGGTGCTGCGGCGCGGGTTCCGGTCGCCGGTGGCGATGGTCGCCGCGCACCGCACCCCCCGCCCGCCGTTCACCGAGGGCCCGGTGGCCGCCCGCGCCGGCGCCACCGCGATGGTCGACACCTCCGACGGGCTCCTGGCCGACCTCGGGCACGTCGCCGAGGCCTCGCGGGTGCGCATCGACGTCCGCTCGGATCTCGTCCCGGTGGCCGACAAGCTCCGCGACATCGCCTCGGCGCTCGGCAAGGACGCCCTGACGTGGGCGCTCACCGGCGGCGAGGACCACGCCCTGGTCGCCTGCTTCCCCTCCGAGGACGCCGTGCCCGAGGGCTGGCAGGTGTTCGCCGACGTCCGGCTGGGCGCCGGCGTCAGCGTCGACGCCGACCGCTGGGGCGGCGCGGGCGACCCGGGCTGGCGCCACTGGCGGTGACGGCCCGGCCCCGTCACATGCCCGGCGGCCGGACCCCGCGGATCGAGGCGTCGAGCAGCTGGACCGGGTGCAGCATCGGCAGCTCGCCCTCGAGGTACTTGCGGATCTGCAGCAGGCAGCCGGGGTTCGCGGTGACCAGCAGGTCCGCGCCGGTGCCCCGGATGTTGTCGGCCTTGCGGCGGCCCAGGTCGCCGGCCGCCTCCGGCTGCAGCATGTTGTAGATCCCCGCGGACCCGCAGCAGATCTCGGCCTCCGGGAGCTCGGTGAGCGTCACCCCCGGGATCGAGCGCAGCACGTCCCGGGGCTGGGTCCGGATCTTCTGCGCGTGCCCGAGGTGGCAGGCGTCGTGGTAGACGACGGTGGCGTCGACCCGGTGCCGGGGCGCCCGGGAGTCGGCGAGGGCGTCGGCGAGCACCTCGGAGACGTCGCGCACCTTCGCGGAGAAGGCCGCGGCCCGGTCGGCCCACACCGGGTCGTCGGCGAGCAGCTCGCCGTACTCCTTCATCGACGAGCCGCAGCCCGCGACGTTGACCGCGATCACGTCGACCTCGGCCCGCTCGAACACCGCGATCAGCGCCCTGGCCCGCTCGGCCGACTCCTCCTCGCGGCCCGCGTGCAGCCCGAGCGCGCCGCAGCAGGCCTGCTCGGCCGGCGCGACGACGTCGTGGCCCTCGGCGGCCAGCACCCGCACCGTCGCCAGGTTGACCTGGTGGAAGAACACGTCCTGCACGCAGCCGGTGAGCATCCCGACGCGCCCGCGGCGGGTCCCGACGGCGGGCGTGAAGATGGGGGTGCGCGCGAACGCGTCGCGGACGCTCACCGGGGGCAGCAGCGACTCCATCGCCACGAGCCGCTCGAGGCGGCGCGGCAGCTTGGCCAGCAGGCGGTCCATCGTCGCGGGCCGCAGCTTCTGGTAGAGCGCGCCGCCGAGCGACGCGGCCCGCAGCCGGCGCCGGTAGGGGAAGAGGGTGAAGATCGCCTCGCGGAACAGCCGGTCGGCCCGCGACCGGGGCACGTTGCGCTCGATCTGCGGTCGGGTGGCCTCGAGCAGCCGGTCGTACTGCACCCCGGAGGGGCAGGCCGTCACGCAGGCCATGCAGCCCAGGCAGCGGTCGATGTGGGTGGTGAAGGCGCCCTCGAGCGGGATCTCTCCCTTCTCCGCCATCTCCATCAGGTAGATGCGCCCCCGGGGGGAGTCCATCTCCTCGCCCCACAGCGCGTAGGTCGGGCAGGTCGGCAGGCAGAACCCGCAGTGGACGCAGTCGTCGAGCAGTTCCTGGGCGGGCGGATGGTGGTCGTCGAAGCTGCCGAAGTCGCCGCTCAGGACGTCCGCGCGCTCCGGCGCGGCCTTCTCGCCGCGCTCGGAGGTGTAGTCCGGGGACGGGCCGGTCTCGTGGGTGGGCGGCTGGGTGTCGGTCATGCGGTCGCTCCCACGGTGGTGGAGGGCAGGGGCAGCCAGGGCGCGAGGCGCCCGCGGCCGAAGCGCTGGTCGGGGTCGACGGACGCGGCGACCTGGCGCAGCAGGGCCGCCGACGCCGGGGCGGGGCCGAACGCGGGCAGGTCCGCCCCCGGGGGCCGCTGGCGCAGCGTCGAGGTGCCGTGGGCGTCGGCGACGCGGCGGTGGGCGGCGGCCACCACGTCGGCGTCGGCGGGGAGGGCGACGGTCGCGATGCCGGTGCGCGGGGACGCGGTGACCTCGGTCAGCCCGCCGGTGTCGGTGTCGAGCCCGTCGAGCACCCCGGACAGCGAGCCCGGGATCACCCCGAACCGCAGCACGGCCCGGTCGTCGGGCCGCGCGCGCACCGCGGCGTCGTGGGCCTCCCACGCGGCCGTGGCGTCGTCCGGGGCGAGCAGGCCGGCCTCGTCACCGAGGGTCTCGACGAGCCGCCGGGCCCGGGCCTCCGCGCCCCGCTCGGACCCCTCGACCAGGGCCAGCAGGCGCCCGTCGTGCCACGCGACGGCGGCCGCCTCGACGGGGCTGTCGGCGACGCGGCGGGCGAGGTCGGTCATCGCCGCCCGGTCGCAGGGCACCGCGACGGTGGCCGTCACCTGCGGGGTGGGGTGCAGGCGCAGGACCAGCGCCGCGAGCACCCCGAGCGTGCCGTGGGCGCCGTGCAGCAGCTTGGTGAGGTCGTAGCCCGCGACGTTCTTGATGACGTGGCCGCCGGAGCGGGCCACGGTGCCGTCGGCGAGCACGATCGTGGCGCCGATGACGACGTCGCGCAGCGAGCCGTACTGCAGCGAGCGCGGCCCGGAGTCGGCCGTGGCGAACAGCCCGCCGAGCGTGGCGCCGTCGGCCTCCCGCGCGGGGTCGGCGGCGATGCGCTGGTGGTGCTCGCCGAGCCGGGCCTGCAGCTGCGCGAAGGGCGTCCCCGCCCACACCTCGGCGGTCATGTCGCCGGGGTTGTGGGTGACGATCCCGGACAGCCCGGTGGTGGACAGGACGGTGCCGGCGGGCGCCGGGGTGCCCGCCCAGTCGTGCGCGGTGCCGGCGCCGGCGACACGGATCGGGCCCGGGCGGTCGAGGACGGCGTCGCGCAGCTCCTCGAGCGACGACGGGGTGACGGTGGTGGGGTCCGACGTGGTCACAGGCGCTCGATCACTCCGGCTTCCTCGAGGGGGTGGGGGCGGTACGGGCCGGGCCGCTCGCCGCACAGCCGCGGCGTCGGGAACAGCTTGCCCGGGTTGCAGCGCGAGTCGGGGTCGAACCCGAGGCGGACGCGGTGCATGACGTCGAGGTCGTCCGGGGAGAACATCCGCGGCATCGAGCACGCCTTGTCGGTGCCGATGCCGTGCTCCCCCGAGAGCGACCCGCCCAGCTCGACGCACAGCTCGGCGATCTGCGTGGAGAGCTCCTCCGCGGCGTCGTGCTCGCCCGCGGCCTCCGAGTACAGCACCAGGGGGTGGAGGTTCCCGTCGCCGGCGTGGAAGACGTTGGCGACGCGCAGCCCGGCGTCGCGGCCCATCTCGGCGATGCGCGTCAGCACCTCGGCCAGCCGCGTCCGCGGGACCACGCCGTCCTGGACGATGTAGTCGGGGCTGATGCGCCCGACCGCGGCGAACGCGGCCTTGCGGCCCTTCCATACCCGGGCGCGCTCCTCGGCCTCGGTCGGCACGTGGAGCCGGGTGGCGCCGTGGCGCTCGCAGATCGCGGTGAGGTGCTCGAACTCCGCGTCGACCTCGTCGGCGGGCCCGTCGAGCTCGACGATCAGCGCCGCGGGGGCGTCGACGGTCAGCCCGGCGCCCGTCGCGGCCTCGGCGGCCTCCATAGCCAGCGAGTCCATCATCTCGACGGCGGCGGGGATGATCGCCGCCTCGACGATGTCGCCGACGACGTCGCCCGCGGCCTCGATCGACGGGAAGTCCGCGAGCAGGGTGCGCACCGACTCCGGCGTCTGCAGCAGCCGCACGGTGACCTTGGTGCAGATCCCGAGCGTGCCCTCCGACCCGATGAACAGCCCGCGCAGGTCCGGCCCCGCCTGGTCGCCGGTGGGGCCGCCGAGGGTGACCAGCGACCCGTCGGCGAGCACGACCTCCATCTCGAGCACGTGGTTCGTGGTGAACCCGTACTTGAGGCAGTGGGCGCCGCCGGAGTTCTCCGCGACGTTGCCGCCGATGGTGCACACCTGCTGGCTCGACGGGTCCGGGGCGTAGTACAGCCCGTGCGGTGACGCGGCCCGGGTGATGTCGAGGTTGAACACGCCCGGCTCGAGCACCGCCCGGCGGTTCTCCACGTCGATCTCGAGGATCCGGCGCAGCTTCTGCAGCGAGATCACGACGCCGTCCGCCACCGGCAGCGCGCCCCCCGACAGGCCGGTGCCGGCGCCGCGGGCGACGAAGGGCACGCCGTGGCGGGCGCAGACCCGCACGCAGGCCGCGACCTCCTCGGCGTCGCGCGGGAGCACGACGACGGCGGGGACCTGCCGGAAGCCGGTCAGCCCGTCGCACTCGTAGCTGCGCAGGCCGACCTCGTCGGTGATGACGCACGTGTCGGGCAGGACGGCGGCGAAGTCCGCCGCCAGGGGGCCCGTGGTGGGCCCGGTGGCGGTGGTGGGTGTGGCCATGGCTCTACACGCTCCCTCGGGTGTGGTGGGGATCCTCGCCCGCCGCCGTCACGATCGCCACCAGAGCCGACGGGTCGGCGAGGTCCTCGGCGACGTGGTCGGCCCCGGCCGCCGCGAGCTCGGCCGCGGTGGCCGCGCCCGTGGCCACCCCGACCGCCAGCGCCCCGGCGGCGTGCGCGGCCTCGACGTCGCGCGGGGTGTCCCCGACGACGACGAGTGCCACCGGGCCGCCGTGGCGGCGTTCGAGGTGCGCCCGCGCGGTGTGGACGAGGACCGACCGGGGCCCGGGGAGGTCGCCGTAGACCCCGGCGTCGAGGTCGAACGGCCCCGGGTGCAGGCCGGCGGCGGTGAGCTTGGCCTCGGCACCCGCGCGGACGTTGCCGGTGACGACGATCTGGTCGACGTGCGGTGCGGCGGCGAGCAGCCCGACCGCCTCGGGCACGCCGGGCAGGACGGTGAGGACCTCGGCGAGCTCCGGGACGCGGCCGTCCCACTCGCGGGCGATCGCCGCCACCATCGCGCGGGTGTACTCGTCGCCGCGGCGCCAGAGCGCGGCGGCGTGGTCGGACGGCAGGCCGTCGCGGAAGGCCTCGGCGACGAGGTGGTCGGTCATCCCGCCCATCGCCACGGGCGGTGGCTCGTGGCCGGTGACTGCCAGGAACGCCCGGCGCAGCACCTCGCCGCCGACCCTGCCGCCGCGCAGCAGCGTGCCGTCGACGTCCCAGCACACCCCGACCGGCCGGGTCACGGGCTCGTCCCCTCGGGGACGCGGACGGCCGGGGCGGCGCCGGGTGCCGCGCCCGCCGGCCGGCCGGCGATGCGCCGGGCGGCCTCGCCGAGCAGGGCGCCCACCGCCGCCATGCGGTCGGAGCCGAGGCGCGCCGCCGGCCCGGACACCGAGACCGCGCACGGCGTCGGGGCGTCGGGGACGGGCACCGCGACGCAGCGGACCCCGATCTCCTGCTCACCGTCGTCCACGTGCCAGCCCCGTTCGAGGCCGGCCCGGATCTCGCGATCGAGCGTCACGACGTCGACGATGGTGGACGGGGTGAGCGCCGGCATCCCGGCGCGCTCCACGAGCTGCCGGGCGCGCGAGGCCCCCACGGTGGACAGCAGTGCCTTGCCCACCCCGGTGCAGTGCAGCGGGACGTGGGCGCCGACCTCGGTGAACATCCGCATCGGGTGCGGCGAGGGCACCTGGGCGAGGTAGACGGCCGAGGAGCCGTCGAGTCCCGCGAGGTTGGCCGACTCGCCCGTGCGCGCGACGAGGTCGGCCAGCACCGGGCGCACCCCGTCGCCCAGCACCCGCCCGGCGGTGTCCCCGAGGCGCACCAGCCGCGGTCCGAGCGCGTAGCGCCGACCGGGCTCACGACGCACGTGGCCGAGCTCGACGAGCGTGGCGAGCAGGCGGTGGATCGTCGCGACCGGCAGCCCGGAGGCGGCCGCGAGCTCGGAGAGGGTGGCGCGGCCGCCGGCGTCCGCGAGGTCGTCCAGCAGGTCGAACGCGCGCTGCAGCGACTGGACGGGACGGCCCGGGGACTCCGGCACGGCGCACCTCCTGTCCGGGTACCCCTGGCCCGGCCCACGGCGGGGCCAGTGCACCATTCCGCGATGCGGGAAACAAGTTCCGCGCTGTGGAGGGGAGCGCCGGGGAAGTACCGTCGGCGGTGCCACCACGTCACGGGGAGGAGCACGCAGTCATGCCGTCGACGGGTGTCGAGCTCCCCAGGTCCACGGCCGACCGCCGGCAGGCCCGCCGACGCGCTCGTCGACCGAGGTGACGGCCGGGTCGGTCGCCGGCCCGGACGGGCTGGTGCTGGAGGTCGCCGCCTACGACGACCCCCGCAGCGTCCGGTTCGTCGACGCGGTCCAGGCCTTCTACACCGAGCGCTACGGCGGGGCCGACCGCACGCCGGTCGACCCCGCCGAGTTCGCCGCCCCGCGAGGCCTGTTCCTGCTCGGGGCCCTGCCGGGGACCGGGCCGGTGTGCTGCGGCGGCTGGCGCCGGCACACCGCCGGCTCGGTCGCCCCGGAGGACCGCGGGGTCCTGCGCCCCGACGACGCGGAGATCAAGCGGATGTGGGTCGACCCGGCCCACCGGCGGCGGGGCCTCGCGACCGCGGTGCTCGCCGAGCTCGAGCGCACCGCCCGTGCGGCCGGGTGCCGCCGCACCGTCCTCGAGACCGGTGACCGCCAGCCCGAGGCGCTGGCGTTCTACGCCGAGCGCGGCTACCGCCGCATCCCCCGCTTCGGCGTCTACCGCGACGAGCCCGGCAGCATCTGCTGCGCCCGGGACCTCGCGGGCTGACCGGGCGGCGCGACCCCCACGCGGTGGCGGCCCCGCCCGCGGCTAGCGTGATCGCCGTGGCGACCGAGGACCGGGACACGTGATGGCGCGCCCCCTCTCCGAGACCGTCGAGGCCGGCTGGGCGCAGGCCCTCGAACCGGTGGCCGAGGACGTGGCGGCGATGGGCGACTTCCTGCGCGCCGAGGTCGCCGCGGGCCGCACCTACCTCCCGTCGGGGGCCAACGTGCTCCGGGCGTTCTCCCAGCCGTTCTCCGACGTGCGGGTGCTCGTGGTCGGCCAGGACCCCTACCCGACGCCCGGCCACGCCGTCGGCCTGTCCTTCTCGGTCGCGCCCGACGTGCGCCCGCTGCCCAAGAGCCTGCAGAACATCTTCCGCGAGTACGGCGAGGACCTCGGCCACCCGCCGCCCGCCACCGGCGACCTCTCCCCGTGGACCGAGCAGGGCGTCCTGCTCCTCAATCGCGTGCTCACCGTGGCGCCCGGGGCTCCCGGCTCCCACCGCAACAAGGGGTGGGAGAAGGTCACCGAGCAGGCCATCCGCGCCCTGGTCGACCGCATCGACCAGCCCCTCGTCGCGATCCTCTGGGGACGTGACGCCCGCTCGCTCGCCCCGCTCCTGGGCGAGGACGTGCCCACGGTCGAGTCGGCCCACCCGAGCCCGATGTCGGCCGCCGGCGGCTTCTTCGGCTCCCGGCCGTTCAGCCGCGTCAACGCCTACCTCGAGGAGCTCGGCGACGACCCGGTGGACTGGCGCCTGCCCTGAGACCCATGAGGCCCGCGGGGCCGGTGGTGGATCCCGCGGGTCAGCGCCGCGCGCCGAAGCGGCGCCGCGAGCGCCGGTGCGGGGCGAACATGCTCCACCCGCTGGTGGGGATGGTGTCGGGCCGGTGCCGCCCGCAGCCCTCGGCCCGGCGCCGGCCGCGCACCAGCGCGAGCAGGCGGGCGAACGGCCTGCGGCGGGGCCGCCGGTCGAGGACGGGCAGGGGCCGGTCGGCCCGGACGGGCAGGCCGGCGGCCTCCGGTGAGGACGGCGGCGCGGCCTCGAGCGTGGCCACCGCGCCCGCCGCCGGACGGGCCCCGGCGGCCGGGCCCGGCGCCGGACGGGGAGCGGGAACGGGCGCGGCCGGACGGGCGGCCTCCTCGGGGGTGAGACGTTGCGCCACCACCCGCAGCGGCACCGGGGCCGAGCGACGGTGCACCGTGCGCTCGGCGCGGGGGACGCGGGGCTCGGCGGCCGGGTCCGGATCCGGTCGGCTCACCGCGTCCCCCGTTCGTCGCTCATCGGCTCTGGTGGCTGTCGTTCGATCTTCACCTACGTACCGTGCAGGCGCAAGGACGACCGCATGTGCGTCTGCCGACGGCACGTGCCGCGGTCGCGACGCGTGCACCGGGGGGAGGACCGTGGTACCGACGTGGACACCGAGCGGGGCGGGCATCGAGACGGCCCGGCTGGCCGACGGCGGGCTCCTGGTCCGGGCGGCGGGGGACGCGGAGGGTCCGGTGCTGCACTACACGCGCGCCGAGGTCGACGCCTTCGTGCGCGGCGCCAAGGACGGCGAGTTCGACGACCTGGCGGGGTGCGACGCCGGGTCGGCACGCCCCTGACCCCGGCACTCCGCTGACCCTGGCACCCCCCTGACACACCTCGGGCCCGGCACGAGGCCGGGCCCGAGGTGGCGCGTGGTTCCCCGGCCGCCGGCCGGGGAGGGGGTCAGGCGCGGCTGACCTTGCCCGCCTTCAGGCAGGAGGTGCAGACGTTGAGCCGCTGGCGGTTGCCCTTGCCGATGCGGGCGTGCACCGTCTGCACGTTCGGGTTCCACCGGCGGTTGGTCCGGCGGTGGGAGTGCGAGACCGACTTCCCGAACCCGGGGCCCTTCGCGCACACGTCGCACACCGCAGCCACTTCGAACACCTCTCGAGATCGCCGATCACCGGAGCGCGCGGCGGACGAGCTCCCGCGCGACAGGACTCCAGCGTAACCGAGCGGCCGGGTGGACCCGGCGGCCGGGGGTCCCGGGGCGCCGCGTGCGGCTGAGTCGGCCACGCCGTCGGTGGGGGATGAGAACCTTCACCCCGTGGTGGACATGGACTCCCCCCTCGCGGCGGCCCTCGGCGGGCGCTCGGCGGCCGCGCTGCGCAAGCACCTCGGGATGGACACCGTCGGTGACCTCCTGCGTCACCTCCCGCGGAAGTACCAGCTGGTGAACGACCTCGGGGCCATGGACCCGCGGGAGCTGCGCGAGGGCACCTACGTCACGGTCGTGGCCGAGGTCGAGCGCGTCACCCACCAGCGCCGTCCCCGGCGCGGGGGCCGCGGCCTGCTGGACATCACGAGCATGCAGATCTCGGTCGGGTCGATCGAGCTCGGCGTCACCTTCTTCAACCAGCCCTGGCGCCACCTGCAGATGCCGCGCGGCAGCCGGGCGATGTTCGCCGGCAAGCTGCAGCGCTTTCGCGGGGGCTGGCAGCTCGACACCCCCCAGGCCCGCAAGATCCGGGCCGACGGCGAGGACGACGACGGTGGGGGGGAGGAGTCGCTCAAGCTCCCCCCGGTCACGCCCATCTACCCCGCCACCCGCAACGTCCAGACCTGGGACCTGCTCGCCGCGGTCCGCCAGACCCTCGACGTGTTCGACGACCCGGTGGACCCGGTCCCGGAGGAGATCCGCCGCCGCCACGGCCTCGTCGGGCTGGGCCGGGCGCTGCGCGACATCCACCTGCCGGCCACGCTCGAGGACACGAAGCCCGCGATGCGCCGGCTGACCTGGGACGAGGCGCTGGCCCTCCAGCTCGTCCTGCAGGGCGAGAAGCTCGCCGCGTCCGACCGCCCGGCGCCGTCCTGCCCGCGGACCGCCGACGGCCTGGCGGCGGCCTTCGACGCCCGCCTGCCGTTCGCGCTGACCGCCGGGCAGCAGAAGGTCGGGGCCGACCTCGCGGAGTCCCTCGCGGGCACCCGACCGCTCAACCGGCTACTGCAGGGCGACGTCGGGTCCGGCAAGACCGTGGTGGCGCTGCGGGCGATGCTGCAGGTCGTCGACGCCGGGCGCCAGGCCGTGCTCCTCGCGCCCACCGAGGTCCTCGCCGCCCAGCACGCCCGGTCGCTGCGCGCCATGCTCGGCCCGCTGGGCCGGGCGGGGGAGCCCGCGGCGCTGTTCGACGACGCCGCCGATGCCCTGCCCGAGCCGGTCGAGCTCGACACCAGCGACCGGGCCACGCGCGTCGTCCTGCTCACGGGCTCGCTGTCGGCGAAGGACCGCCGGGCGGCCCTCCTCGACGTGCAGTCCGGGGCGGCCGGGATCGTGGTCGGCACGCACGCGGTGATCCAGGAGGGCGTGGGCTTCGCCGACCTCGGCCTCGTCGTCGTCGACGAGCAGCACCGCTTCGGGGTCCGCCAGCGCGACGAGCTCCGGTCCCGCACCGGGGACACCGTGCCGCACCTGCTGGTGATGACGGCGACCCCGATCCCGCGCACCGTCGCCCTCACCCTCTACGGCGACCTCGACGTCTCCGTGCTCGACGAGCTGCCCGCCGGGCGGCAGCCGATCGGGACGCGGGCCGTGCCCGGCGGGCTCCCGAAGTGGCTCGCGCGGGTGTGGGAACGGGTGCGCGAGGAGGTCGACGCCGGCCACCAGGCCTACGTCGTCTGCCCGCGCATCGGCGACGACGAGCCCGCCGACCCCGGCGACCAGGCGGACGGGTCGGCCTCCCCCGACGACGCCGCCGACGGGGAGGAGCGGCGCCCGCCCCTCGGGGTCCTGGAGGTGGCCGAGCTGCTCGTCGCCGGGCCGCTGGCCGGGCTGCGGGTCGAGATCCTGCACGGCAGGCTGCCCGCCGAGGAGAAGGACGACGTGATGCGCCGCTTCGGCGCGGGGGACATCGACGTGCTGGTCGCGACGACCGTCGTCGAGGTGGGTGTCGACGTCCCCAACGCCACGGCGATCGTGGTGCTCGACGCCGAGCGGTTCGGGGTCTCGCAGCTCCACCAGCTCCGCGGCCGCGTCGGCCGGGGTACGTCGCCCGCGTCGTGCTTCCTCGTGACCGACGCGGCGCCGGGCAGCCCGGCGATGACCCGGCTGGAGCGCATCGCCGAGATCTCGGACGGGTTCGCCATGGCCGACCTGGACCTGGAGCTGCGCAGCGAGGGCGACGTGCTCGGTACCGAGCAGGCCGGGCGGATGAGCACGCTGCGCTTCCTCTCGGTGCGCCGGCACGGCGAGGAGATCGCCGAGGCGCGGGAGGTGGCGCGGACGGTGCTCGAGGAGGACCCGGCGCTGGCCCGGCACCCGCGGCTGGTCGGGCTCGTCCGTGCGGTCGTCGGTGACGAGGGCGCCCGCTTCCTCGACCGGCTCTGAGGACTCTGGACGGTTCTGCACGGCCTTGCACGGCCCGGCACGGCTCTGAACGGTCCACCGACCGCCCCCGAACGGCTCCCACGGGGGTCGAGCGGTCCGGACGGCCGACGGGCGGCGCGCCGCGCGCGGTCGCCGGGGCGAACAGCGGGTGACCATCCGGGTACGGGGCGCTCGCCGATCACCGCGCGGGGGCGACCTCCGGGCGCGACACCCAGGTCCTGCCCGGGCCACACCGGTCACGGTTCGGTTACGGTCTGGCGGTCGGTCCGCAACAGCGTGCCGATGCGCTCGGCCGTTTCGCCCGACTCCCGTTCGGCGGCCTCCCCGGAGCGCGTGGACGTCCAGGACGGGACGGAGATCGTCGGCCCGCAGCACTCCCCAGCGGTCGGGCCGACCAGGGAACGGTCGCGTGCCGTCCTCGTCCGGTCGCCGTCGGGTGAGGAGACCCCGCATGACCGCTGTCCTTCCTCCGGTCAGGCCTGTTCCCGCCGGGCGCCACCGCGCGCCCGACGCCGCGACGACGGGCTCGCTCGGGCCGATCCCGCAGGAGTGGACCGGCCGCGCCGCGCACGGCGCCCCCGGCGACGGCCGCCCGGTCGGCCCCCGGGGTCCCCGTCCCGGTGGCCCGCAGCCGCGGCGCGACCAGCGCCCGGGCCCGGCGCCGCTGAACCGCGCCGCGCGCACCGCGGGCCTCTCGCTCGCCGCCCTCGGCGCCCTCGCCGGCGCGGGCGGCGCCGCCGCCCACGGCCTCCTCCCGAGCGACGAGCCCGCCACCACCGGCGAGGTCGCGCTCCCGACGAGCCTCGCGTCCAGCAACCTGTCGCTGCAGGGCGCCTCGCACCAGGTGCAGGCCCCCTCGGTCACCACCGTGATGCCGGTCGTCCCGGCCGCGTCGCACGTCGAGGCGCCGCAGTACAAGACGGTCGCCGCGTCCGCCCGCCATGCTGCCGCCGCGCCCGAGCCGGCCGCGAAGCCCGCCGCGGACCAGCCGTCGTCGATCGCCGCCGACGCGATCGACGCCGCGGAGTCGAAGCTCGGCAAGCCCTACGTCTGGGGCGCCACCGGCCCGAACTCCTTCGACTGCTCCGGGCTCATGCAGTACGCCTTCGAGCAGGCCGGCAAGGACCTCCCGCGCACCTCGGCCGCGCAGTCGCAGGTCGGCGAGGAGGTCTCGATGGACGACCTCAAGCCCGGCGACCTGATCTTCCTCTACAGCCCCGTGAGCCACGTCGTCATGTACGTCGGCAACGGCAAGGTCATCGAAGCGCCGAACAGCGGCGAGGACGTCAAGTACACGCCGCTGTCGAAGATCGAGAAGAACGCGGTCGGCGCCCGCCGGGTCGCCTGAGACCGCACCGCGCACCGGCCGGCACGACCCGGCCACCGGAACGGCCCCACACACGAGAACGGCCCGGGGCTCCCTCCCCGAAAGGGAACCCCGGGCCTTGCTCGGTGGACGGACGCTCCCCAGCTCCCATACACCGATGGTCTCTCGTCAGGCCCCGCTCGTCGCGGCGCCCGTTCCCGAGAGGATGTCCCAACGACGGCCTCCCCAATCGGGTTCGATCGGGTGAAGTGAGCTAGCGCACAGCACTACTCAGCGCATCATCGTGCCGCTGACCGGGTGCGCGGCGTCAGGCCCGCAACCGTTCCCGCAGGTCACGCACCCCGCGCGCGGCCGCGGCGCGGACCGCCTGGGCGGCCGCCCCGTACTCGTCGCTCCCCGCTGACCGAGGCCGGCCCGCGGTGCCGGGGGCGAGGGTGGGCCGCGGCGTGACCGGCGGTCCCGTGACCACGGGCCCCGTGGCGGCGGCCAGGGCGTCGGCCGTGCGGCACGCCTCATCCCACGCGGCCACCGCCCGGTCGACCGCCGCCGTGAAGCGCTCGCGGTCGCGCGGGTCGGCCGGCTCGCCCGGGGTGGCGAGGTCGTGCGCCTCGCCGAGCGCCTCGACGAAGCGGGCCGTGGCGGGCACCGACACGTCGCGGAGGGCCGGGCGCGCGGCGATCTCGTGCGGGTCGGACTCCGCCCGGGCGTACTCGGCCTGCAGGGCGGCGAAGCGGTCGCGGGCGAGGACCCAGCGTGCCGCACCGTGCGCGGCCAGGCGCCCGGCGCGGCCGTCGGGGTGGCCGAGCACCGTCGCGCGCACCCGCCGGACGCCCCGCCGGGCGAGCAGCACCGTCGCCGTGGCCGCGGCGATCACGGCGGCGACGAGGTCCGCGACCGCGGCGAACAGCGCGGCGCCGATGCCGGCCCCGCCGACCCAGACGCCGAGGAGGACCACCGGGACGAGCACGGTCAGCAGCGCCGCGAGGCCGTAGAGCCAGGGCACGGCGGAGCGTCGCAGGGGAACGGTGTCGGCAGCCATCGCGTGCCCTCCTCGCCGGGGTGACTCCTCCTTGGTACCGCACGCGGGGCGACGAGGACCACGGCCGCGCACCCGGACCCGCGATAACGTCGCGCCCGCTCCACCCCGCCGGGCGGGGAGGGTGGTGCTCCCCGACGTCGCGAGGCCGGTCCCGGAGGGTGGAGTCGATGTTCCGCAAGGTGCTGGTGGCCAACCGCGGCGAGATCGCCATCCGGGGGTTCCGTGCCGCCTACGAGCTCGGCGCCGCCACGGTGGCGGTGTTCCCCGTCGAGGACCGCAACTCCGAGCACCGGCTCAAGGCCGACGAGGCCTACCAGATCGGCGAGGCGGGCCACCCGGTCCGGGCGTACCTCTCGATCGAGGAGATGATCCGCGCCGCCCGGAAGGCCGGGGCCGACGCGATCTACCCCGGCTACGGGTTCCTCTCGGAGAACCCGAAGCTCGCCGGTGCCTGCGCCGAGGCCGGCATCACCTTCATCGGCCCGCCGCCGCGCGTGCTCGCGATGGCCGGGAACAAGCACCGGGCCGTGGCGGCGGCCCGCGAGGCCGGCGTCCCGGTGCTCGACTCCTCCGACCCGTCCGACGACGTCGACACCCTGCTCGCCGCCGCGCGGGAGATGACGTTCCCGCTCTTCGTCAAGGCGGTCGCGGGCGGCGGCGGGCGCGGGATGCGCCTGGTCGAGGAGGAGCGCGGCCTGCGCGACGCCCTCCAGGCCGCGATGAACGAGGCGTCGTCGGCGTTCGGGGACGCCACGGTGATCCTCGAGCAGGCGGTGGTCGACCCGCGGCACATCGAGGTGCAGATCCTCGCCGACGCGCAGGGCCACGTCATGCACCTCTTCGAGCGCGACTGCTCGGTGCAGCGTCGTCACCAGAAGGTCGTCGAGATCGCGCCCGCCCCCCACCTCTCCCCGGAGCTGCGGGAGCGGATCTGCGCCGACGCGGTCCGCTTCGCCACCGCGATCGGCTACGTCAACGCCGGCACCGTCGAGTTCCTGCTCGACCGCGACGGCCACCACCACTTCATCGAGATGAACCCGCGGATCCAGGTCGAGCACACGGTGACCGAGGAGGTCGCCGACGTCGACCTCGTCGCCGCCCAGATGCGGATCGCCTCGGGGGAGACCCTCGCCGACCTCGGCCTGTCCCAGGACGCGGTGGCCCTGCACGGCTTCGCGCTGCAGTGCCGGATCACCACCGAGGACCCCGCCAACGAGTTCCGCCCCGACATCGGGATGATCTCGGCCTACCGCTCGGCGTCGGGCTCCGGCGTCCGCCTCGACGGGGGCACGGCCTACGCCGGCGCCCAGATCAGCGCCCACTTCGACTCGCTGCTGGTCAAGGTCACCTGCCGCGGCCGCGACTTCACGACGGCGGTCAGGCGCGCGCGCCGAGCCCTCGCGGAGTTCCGGGTGCGGGGCGTGTCGACGAACATCCCGTTCCTCATGGCGCTGCTCGACGACCCGGACTTCCGCGACGGCCGGGTCACGACGAGCTTCATCGCCGACCACCCGGGCCTGCTCTCGGCCCGCGCGCCCGCCGACCGCGGTACCCGGCTGATGAGCTACCTCGCCGACGTCACGGTGAACAAGCCGCACGGCGCCCCGCCCGACCTCGTCGACCCGCGCGAGAAGCTCCCGGCCGTCGACCTCACGGCGGCTCCGCCCGACGGGTCCCGCCGGCGGCTGGGGGAGCTCGGTCCGGAGGGCTTCGCGGCGTGGCTGCGCGAGCAGTCGGGCGTCCTCGTCACCGACACCACCTTCCGCGACGCCCACCAGTCGCTGCTCGCCACCCGGGTGAGGACCCGCGACCTCGTCGAGATCGCGCCCCACGTGGCCCGCACCGCGCCCGAGCTGCTCTCGCTGGAGTGCTGGGGCGGCGCGACCTACGACGTGGCGCTGCGCTTCCTCGCCGAGGACCCGTGGGAGCGGCTGGCCCGGCTGCGCGAGGCCGTGCCGAACCTCTGCCTGCAGATGCTGCTGCGCGGCCGGAACACCGTGGGCTACACGCCCTACCCGACGGAGGTGACCGACGCCTTCGTCGCCGAGGCGGCCCGCGTCGGGATCGACGTCTTCCGCATCTTCGACGCCCTCAACGACGTCGGGCAGATGCGCCCGGCGATCGAGGCGGTGCGGCAGTCCGGCGGGGCGGTGGCCGAGGTCGCGCTCTGCTACACCGGCGACCTCTCCGACCCGGCCGAGCGGCTCTACACCCTCGACTACTACCTGCGCCTGGCCGAGCAGATCGTCGACGCCGGGGCGCACGTGCTCGCGATCAAGGACATGGCCGGGCTGCTGCGCCCGCCGGCGGCGCGCCGGCTGGTGGGGGCGCTGCGGGAGCGGTTCGACCTGCCCGTGCACCTGCACACCCACGACACCGCGGGCGGCCAGCTGGCCACGCTCACCGCCGCGATCGACGCCGGGGTGGACGCCGTCGACGCGGCCGTCGCCTCGATGGCGGGCACGACGTCGCAGCCCTCGCTGTCCGCGCTCGTCGCGGCCACCGACCACAGCGACCGCACCACCGGGCTCTCGCTGGACGCCGTCAACGCCCTCGAGCCGTACTGGGAGCTGGTCCGCAAGGTCTACGCGCCGTTCGAGGCGGGCCTGACGTCGCCGACCGGCCGGGTCTACACCCACGAGATCCCCGGCGGGCAGCTGTCGAACCTGCGCACCCAGGCGGTGGCGCTCGGGCTGGGCGACCGCTTCGAGCAGGTCGAGGACGCCTACGCCGCCGCCGACCGGATGCTGGGGCACCTGGTGAAGGTGACGCCGTCGTCGAAGGTCGTCGGGGACCTCGCGCTGCACTTCGTGGGCGCCGGCGTGGACCCGGCCGCGTTCGAGGCCGACCCGTCGCGCTACGACATCCCCGACTCGGTGATCGGGTTCCTGCGCGGCGAGCTCGGCGACCCGCCCGGCGGCTGGCCCGAGCCGCTGCGCACCCGCGCGCTGGAGGGACGTACCGAGCGCCCGGGACCGGCGGACCTCTCCGACGACGACCGCAAGGGCCTCGAGGCCGACCGCGCCGCCACGCTCAACGCGCTGCTCTTCCCCGGGCCCACCCGGGAGTTCCGCGAGCACCGCGACACCTACGGCGACACCTCGGTGCTGCGCAGCCAGGAGTTCTTCTACGGGCTGCGCCCGGAGACGGAGTACGCGGTCGACCTCGAGCCCGGGGTCCAGCTGCTGATCGCGCTCGAGGCGATCTCCGAGCCCGACGCGCGCGGGCTGCGCACCGTGCTGATGTCGCTCAACGGGCAGCTGCGCCCGGTGCAGGTCCGCGACCGCGCCGTCGACACCGACGTCAAGGTCGCCGAGAAGGCCGACCGGTCCGACCCGGGCCACGTCGCGGCGCCGTTCGCGGGGGTGGTGACGCTCGGGGTGGCCGAGGGCGACCGGGTCGCGGCCGGCGACACCGTCGGCACGATCGAGGCCATGAAGATGGAGGCGGCGATCACCGCGCCGCGGGCCGGGACGGTCGAGCGGCTGGCGATCGGGTCCGTCCAGCAGGTCGAGGGCGGCGACCTGGTCGTCGTGCTGTCCTCGTGAGCCGGATCGTCGCGGGGACGGCGGGCGGCGTGCGGATCGCGGTGCCGCCCCACGGCGTCCGGCCGACGTCGGACCGGGTCCGCGAGGCGCTGTTCTCGCTGCTCGAGGCGCGCGGGGCGCTCGAGGACGCGACGGTGCTCGACCTCTACGCCGGGTCGGGCGCGCTCGGGCTCGAGGCACTGAGCCGCGGCGCCCTCACCGCGACCCTCGTCGAGCGCGACCCCCGGGCCTGCGGGTTCATCCAGACCAACGCGCGCACGACGCACCTGTCCGGTGCGCTCGTGCGCCGAGCCTCGGTCCTCACCTTCCTCAAGCGGGCCACCGACACGGTCGACCTGGTGTTCGTCGACCCGCCGTACGCCGACACCGAGGCGGAGGTCGACGCGGTGCTCGCCGCGCTGCCGCCGTGGCTCGGGGCCGGGGCGCTCGTCGTCGTCGAACGGGACTCCCGGTCGCGCACCCCCGCCTGGCCCGAGGCGCTCGCGCCGGAGGAGCCGCGGGTCTACGGGGAGACCACGCTGCACCTGGCGAGCGGGTGGGCCGCCGAACGCCGCGGAACCCCCGGCCGGGGAGCATGATCGTGGCCGTGACGGACCTCGAGGACGCGATCCGCGGCTGGGCCCCGGAGCCGGTGACCACGACGGGGACGACGACGCCGTGGGCGGTCGCCGCCGCGAGCGGGCTGTTCGACCTCGAGCCGGTGGCCGGCGAGGGCGACGACCTGCCGCCGCTGTGGCACTGGTTCGGCTTCCTGGAGCAGCCCCGCTCGGACGAGCTCGCGGAGGACGGCCACATCGAGGACGGGCACTTCCTCCCGCCGCTGCCGCAACGGCGCCGGATGTTCGCGGGCGGCCGGCTGCGCGTGGCCCGGCCGATGCGGGTGGGGGAGGCGCTGTCCCGGACGTCGACGCTCGTCGACGCCCGCGTCAAGCACGGCCGCAGCGGGGAGATGCTGCTGGTGACCGTGCGCGACGAGTTCCGGGCCGGGCCGGGCGGTGACGTGGCCGTCACCGAGGACTCGGACCTGGTCTACCGCTCGCAGGCCCCCGGGCAGGCGCGGGGGATCGGGTTCGACACGCCCGCGGCCGCGGCGCCGGCCACGAGCAGCGAGGCGGTGACGCTGCACCCCGACGAGACACTGCTCTTCCGGGTCTCCGCGCTGACCTACAACAGCCACCGCATCCACTACGACCACCCGTACGCGACGGGCGTCGAGGGCTACCCCGGCCTCGTCGTCCACGGGCCGCTGCTCGCGCTGATGCTGCTGGAGATCCCGCGCCGCCACCGGGCCGGGCGCACCGTGACCGGGTTCGACTACCGGCTCACCCGGCCCGCGTTCGCGGGGACGCCGCTGGTGGCCGACCACGACGGCGGGGCGGGGACCGACGAGCTCGTGGTCACCGCGGGCGCGGTCGGCCTCCCGCCCTCGGTGACCGGGACGATCACCCTGGAGTGATCGCCTCGCGGAACCCGTCGAGCCCCTCGACGACGACGTCGGCGAGGCGCCGCCGGCGCCAGGCGCCGGGGGTGACCGCGAGGTGGACCTCGACGACGGAGCCGGTCTCGCGGTGGGTCTCGCGGTAGCCGAGCCGGGTGCTGACCCGCAGCGAGGCGGTGTTGCCCGCCGCGGCCCCGGTGACCGCGCGGACCGCGCCGAGGTGGCCGAACGCCAGCTCGAGCAGCATGAGCCGCACCCGCCGGCCGAGCCCCCGGCCCTGCTCGGCCCGCGCCAGCCAGGACGAGGTGTGCACGGTCCCCGCGGGGTGGTCGACCTCGTGCGAGAGCACCACGAGCCCGACGGTCCGGCCGCCCTCGATGACGGCGAGCGGCAGCCGCCACCGACCCGCCGTCGGGACCTCCCGCAGGCGCCAGGCCCACTCGAGGAACCGGCGGGCGGCGACGGCGCCGCCCTCGGTGGGCCAGCCGAGCAGCTCGCGCTCCCGCCCGGGTTCGACGATGCCGCCGGGCTCGGCGACGATCGCCGCCAGCTCGAGCAGCTCGACGTCCGTCGGCGGGGCGAGCAGGAGGCCGGCGTGGGCGACGGTCACGGCGAACTGCGGGTAGAGCGCGGCGAGGTCGTCGCGCAGCAGGCCGGGGTCCACGGCGCCCATCGTGGCGCGGATCGGGCATGATCACCGCCATGCGCGCGGTGTGCCCCGGCTCGTTCGACCCGATGACCCTGGGGCACGTCGACGTGGTCCGCCGGGCGGCGGCGATGTTCGACGAGGTCGTCGTCGCGGTGGCGGTCAACCCCGCCAAGCAGGGCCTGTTCACCGTCGACGAGCGCCGCGACCTCATCGCCGGCGCGGTCGGCGACCTCCCGAACGTCACGACGGCGGCCTTCTCCGGCCTGCTCGTCGACTGGTGCCGCGAGCAGGGCGTCGGCGTCATCGCCAAGGGTCTGCGCTCGGACACCGACTACGCCTACGAGCTGCCGATGGCGCAGATGAACCGGCACCTCACCGGCGTCGACACCGTCTTCCTCACCGCCGACCCGGCGCACACGTTCGTCTCCAGCTCGCTGGTCAAGGAGGTCGCGCGGGGCGGCGGGGACGTCTCGGCGTTCCTGACCCCCGCCGTCCTCGACGCGCTGCGGACGAAGCTGGGCTGACGGTCCGCCACGAGTGAGTGGCGCCGTCCTCGCGTCGGGTGGCGGGAATGTGCCGTTGCTCCCGTGCAGGGCCGGGCTCCTCGACACGCCGGACCCGCGCCGAATGCACCGCCCGCGGGGACGGGCGTCGCAGACTGGAACAGCGATCGTGACGGCGGGAGGTGGGCGGACGTGTACCGGGTGTTCGAGGCGCTCGACGAACTGGTGACCATCTGCGAGGAGGCTCGCGGGGTCCCCATGACGACGAGCTGCGTCGTGCCGCGCGGGGACGTCCTCGAGCTGCTCGACGACGTCCGCGAGGCCATCCCGGGCGAGCTCGACGACGCCCAGGACGTGCTCGACCACCGCGACCAGCTGGTCACCGAGGCCACCGAGCAGGCGTCGCGGGCCACCGAGGAGGCGCGGACCGAGGCCGAGCGGCTCCTCGCCGAGGCCCGGGAGCAGGCCCAGCAGATGATCGCCGAGGCCGAGCACGAGGCCGAGCGGGTCGTCTCGCGCGGGCGCCGCGAGTACGCCGACCTCACCGACCGGGCCGCGGCGGAGGCCGACCGCATGGCCGAGGCCGGTCGGCAGAGCTACGACCGCGCCGTCGCCGACGGGCGCGCCGAGCAGCAGCGGCTGGTGTCCGAGCACGCCGTCACGCACGCCGCCCGCGACGAGGCCGGCCGCATTCTGGACCGCGCCGCCGAGGACGCCCACCGCGCCCGGACCGACTGCGACTCCTACGTCGACACGGCGCTCGCCGAGTTCACCGAGACCCTCGAGTCGGTGCTCGACACCGTGGGCCGGCACCGCCACCAGCTGCGCACCGGGCAGGTCGGGGCGGCCGCGGGGCAGCACGACGACGCCGGCGACGGCGCCCGCTGGTCCGACCGCGCGAGCGCCTGAACCCGCCCCGTACCCTCGGGAGACGACGGCCGCCGTCGGGAACACGCCCCTCGGCCGAGCACGTTGGAACGCGGCGAGATGACTACTGACAAGACCCCGGTCGAGAAGACCCCCCAGGACAGGGCGACGCCGCCCGACCCCACGAGTCCGTGGACGATCGACGTCCTGCGCGAGATCTCGCGGCGCCCGGGCACCATGAAGCCCTGGGTGCGCGACGTGCCCGCGCCCGACGACTTCGGCCTCGAGGTCATCGGCGTGCCCGCCGGCGAGCCCATCCACCTGGACCTGCGCCTCGAGTCCGTCGTCGAGGGCGTCCTGGCGAGCGGCGGCGTGAGCGCCGACGTCGTCGGGGAGTGCTCCCGGTGCCTGGGGCCGGTGCACGACCACGTCGACGTCGACCTCACCGAGCTGTACGCCTACCCGGACTCGGTGACCGACGAGACGACCGACTCCGACGACGTCAGCCGCATCGTCGACGAGAAGATCGACCTGGAGCCGGCCGTGCGCGACGCGGTGCTCCTCGAGCTGCCGAACGCTCCGCTGTGCCGCGAGGACTGCCCCGGCGTGGCCTCCCCGGACGAACAGGCATGGGCCTTCGTGCCCGCCGGGACCGCGCGTGAGAGAATCGATCCTCGCTGGGCCGCCCTGCAGGAGCGTTTCGCCGGCGACAGCACAGATACCTGAGGAGATCGAACCACCGTGGCCGTCCCCAAGCGCCGGATGTCGCGCGCCAACACCCACGCCCGCCGCTCGCAGTGGAAGGCGTCCGCGCCCACGCTCGTCGCCTGCCAGAACAAGGCCTGCGGGAAGCCGAAGCCCCCGCACGTCGCCTGCCCGAACTGCGGCCAGTACGCCGGCCGCCGGGCCGTCACCCCGGCCTGACGCCGGGGTGCCCCCGACGGCGCCCGCGCCCTCGACGGGACGCGACGGAGAAGACCGCACGGCAGCCCACCCGGACGCCGTGGGTGAGGACCGGGCCGCACGGCTGAGCCGGGTGCTCGGGGTCGACGTCGACCCCGAGCTGCTGACGCTCGCCCTGACCCACCGGTCCTACGCCTACGAGAAGGGCGGGCTGCCCACCAACGAGCGCCTGGAGTTCCTGGGCGACTCGGTGCTCGGTGTGGCGGTCACCGAGCGGCTCTACCGCGAGCACCCCGACCTGCCCGAGGGGCAGCTGGCGAAGCTCCGCGCGAGCGTGGTCAACATGCACGCGCTGGCCGGCGTCGCCCGCACCCTCGGGCTCGGCGAGCTCGTGTACCTGGGCCGCGGCGAGGAGATGACCGGCGGCCGCGACAAGGACTCGATCCTCGGCGACGCCGTCGAGGCGATCCTCGGCGCGGTGCACCTCCAGCACGGCATCGACGTGTCCCGGGCGCTGGTGCTGCGGCTCTTCGGCGAGCTGATGCACGCGGCGCCGCGGCTGGGCGCCGGCCTGGACTGGAAGACCAGCCTGCAGGAGCTCACCGCGGCCACCGGGCGGGGCGTGCCGGAGTACCGGATCACCGACGAGGGCCCGGACCACGCCAAGGAGTTCACCGCGACGGCCGTGGTGGCCGACCGCGACCTCGGCGTCGGGGTGGGGCGGACGAAGAAGGACGCCGAGCAGAAGGCGGCGCAGGCGGCCTACGAGGCGCTGCAGGGCGAGGACCCCGACTCCTCGGGTTCGGCGGGCTGACCTGCCCGAGCTGCCCGAGGTCGAGGTCGTGCGCCGCGGTCTGGCCGACCACGCGGTCGGGCGCACCGTGTCCTCCGTCGAGGTGCGGCACCCGCGCGCGGTGCGGCGCCAGCCCGGCGGGGCGCCGGAGCTCGCGAGCCGCCTCGCGGGCCGCACGCTGGCGGCGGCGCGGCGGCGGGGGAAGTTCCTGTGGCTCGACCTCACCCGCGACGGCGAGCCCGACGGTGCCGTCCTCGCGCACCTCGGGATGAGCGGGCAGCTGCTGGTGCAGCCCGCCGAGCGGCCCGACGAGACCCATCTGCGGGTGCGGGTCCGCTTCGACGACGGGGGCTCGGAGCTGCGGTTCGTCGACCAGCGGACGTTCGGCGGCCTCACCGCCGTCGACACCGCGGAGTCCGACGGCGAGACGGTGCCGGCGCTGGTGGCCCACATCGGCCGGGACCCGCTGGACCCGCGGTTCGACCGGGAGGCGGCCGTCGGGGCCTACCGCCGGCGGCGCACCGAGCTGAAGCGGGCGCTGCTCGACCAGACGGTGGTGTCGGGGATCGGCAACATCTACGCGGACGAGGCGCTGTGGCGGGCCAGGCTGCACTCGCTGCGCCCGACGGCGACGCTGACCCGGCCAGAGGGACGGCGCGTGCTGGACGCGGCCGCCGAGGTGATGGGTGAGGCGCTGGCCGCGGGCGGGACGTCGTTCGACGCGCTCTACGTCGACGTCCACGGCGACCGGGGCTACTTCGAGCGCTCCCTCGCGGTCTACGGGCGCGAGGACGAGCCGTGCCCGCGCGACGGGACGCCGATCGTGCGGACGTCGTTCACGAACCGCTCGTCGTACTGGTGCCCGACGTGCCAGAAGGCGCCTCGGAAGGTGCGCTGACGCGCTCGTGAGCACTA
>NZ_JABBND010000008.1 GCF_012933465.1 Actinomycetospora sp. TBRC 11914 | reverse complement strand
CCGGCATTTAGTGCTCACGAGCGCGAAGCGCACCTATCGGCGGTCGGTCGCGCGCGTCGCCGCCTCCTTCGCGCGCACCCGCTCGGTGAGCTCGGTGACCCGGCGGGCCAGACGCTGCCGCGCCCGCAGGTGCGGGGCGAGGGCGCGGGCGAGCGCCTCGGCCTCCCGGGTCTCGTCGCTGCCGTCCGACCAGCTCAGGTAGAGCACGTAGGCGTTGACGACGACGACGGCGGCCGCCAGCGCCGCCGCCACGATCGCCCCGCCCACGTCGACGACACCCGTCGCCTGGAACACCTCGTCGCGGACCCGGACCCACATCATCGCCGCGAGCAGCCCCCACACGACGGCCGTGGCGACGAGCATGGCGCGCCCGACGACGTCCACGGCGGCCCACGCGAGCCGCCGTCGGGCGTCGACGAACCGGGCGAGGTGCTCACCGACGATCCCGGCCCACGCCGCGACGGCGACGGTGCCGAGGACCGCGAGGGCGACCGAGACGCCGAGCGTGGGCTGCGGGTGGGCCAGGTCGATGTTCAGCACGCCGATCAGGAACCACCAGAGGACGACGCCGTCGAGCAGCGGGAGCAGGGCCCGGAGCACGCGTTGCCCCCGGGAGATCCGGCGGTGGCGGGCCGGCGACGGGTCCTCGTGGACCACGCGGTGGAGGTGGGCCAGCCGCGCCGTCACGCCGCGGACCGTGTCCGTGCCGCCGTGGCCGTCGCGCACCGCCCGGTCGCCGACGCCGGCGAGGTCGTGACGGGCGACGGCCAGCTTGCGCCGCAAGCGGCTGCCGGCCGGGTCGCGCTCGGGCTCGTCGGGGCGGGTGTGGGGCTCGGGGAAGGTGACCGTGGACATCGGGGGCTCCTCTCAGAGATGGGTGGGGGAGGTGAGGGTGAGGACGACGCGGCGCAGCGCGGGCCAGGTCGTCGGGTCGGGCTGGCCGGCCGCGTCGTGGGACGCCGAAGGCGGGTCGGCCAGCGAGCCGTCCCCGGCCACCCGGGTGACCGCGGTACGAGGCACTCCCTGGCCGTAGAGCAGGTCCGCCACGGCCTGGGCGCGGCACGTCGCCAGGCTGACGCCGTCGCCGGGTCCGACGGGCGCGGTCCGGCCGGAGATCGCCACGCTCGCCCCCAGCTGGAGGCGACCCACCACGATCCGGAGCAGCGCGCCGGCGGCCACCTGGTCGCGCAGGACGCACGACCCGGCCACGAAGAGCACCGACGACGGCAGCGACACCTCGACGCCGCCCGCCGGGCCCCGCACGGTGGTCGCCTGCGGCACCGGCACGACCGGCCCCGCGATCGGGGCGGGAACTCCGGAGCGGACCGGTCGCGGGCCGTCGTCGACGGTGCAACGGGCTCCCGTCGCGGCACACACCGCGGTCCACTGCGCCCGCAACGACTGCTGGGCGGACTCGTCGAGCGGCGGCTGGCGTCCGGTCGTGCGGCCCAGCCCGCTGAGGACGACGGTGCGGCCTGTGGCGTCGGGCAGCGCATGCTCCGCGCGGAGCCCGGCGACGAGCCGCTGTGGGTCGACATCCCAGCCGGAGACCCGCATGTCGAACGGGTCGGTGCCGCTGAGGCCGGCGGACAGGACGTGGATCTCGGTCGATCCGAGCCGCACCGCACTGCCGAGGACCCCGAGCAGGTCGGTGCTGCTGGAGCGCGCCGCGGCCCGGTCGATCGCGGCGTCGAGTGCGGCGAGCCGCTGGTCGAGCAGGGCGTCGCGCCGCGGCCCGTGCTCGATCTGACCGTTCGGGCGGCGCGGCTCGAGGTCGACGCGCTCGACGGTCGGGTCGCCCGCGGCGAGCACGGTGACGGTCACGTCGTCGCGGCTGGACACGAGGGCGCGCAACCCGGCGCGCTCGGAGTCGGAGAGGGCCGGGGGGAGCTCGGTGTCGTGGTGGGCCACCGCGACCGCGATGCCGGGGCGGGGTTCGGCGAGGGATGACCCGGACGGCGGAGCACACCCCGCTGCCAGGCAGACGAGCATCGAGATGCCGAACAGGCGCCGCACGGTGCGACGACGCGCGTGGAGTGCCGACATGGCCGTGGTCCTCTCCTCGACGTCCGAGGGCGACGCCGACGTGGGGGGTTAGGTCCTCTCCACCGTCGATGTGCACCGCCGGCCCAGCCCGCTCCGGTCGGCGGGTGGCCGAAGGGTCGTCCGGACCTAGGGGTTCTCGGGGGGCCGTGCGTGCGCCTCAGGGGGAGGGACCGTGATGCCTTCGCGACGCGACGACCACGACGTGGGCGTGCGGATGATCGACGGCCTCGACGACGAGGAGATCGTGAGACGCCTGGTCGAGTGCAGCTGTGAGGGCCCGCAGTGGGAGACGGTGGCGATCGCGTTGTGGGCGTTCTGCTTCCGGGCCGTCGAGGACATGGTCATGGGTGGATCGCTCGCTCGGCGCACCGAGAAGCTGCATCGGCCCATCCGGCTCAGCGACGACGAGCGCGAGGCGTTGCGGAGGGACCCCCAGGACCTCGCGGAGATGTTCTCGATCGCGTTCGAGAAACAGCTCGACTACTTCGCGACTTGCCTCCTAGCCGGCTCGGGTTGGCGTGCCGGGGCGGGTCTGCCGCTCCGCGCGTACTTCCTGAACGGTCTGCTCCTGCATCTGAGGAACCCGATGCGGGGATGGTGGCGGGCCCGCCGACGGATGGCGGTAGAGGTCCGGATGGGCGACGCATCACCGCTCGAGCAGTACCGCGACGAGGACCTCGGCCCGGAGGAGTGGCTCATCGCCACCGAGGACATCGAGGCCTTGGTCGTGGCACTGCACGACTTCGATCCCGCGCTGTGTGACGCGGTCACCCTCCGCGCGGACACCGGCTGGTCGTGGGCACGGATCGCGCAAGAGGTCGAGCTCAGCCCCAACCGGCTGTCCGAGCTACGGCGGGACTTTCTCGAACATCTTCGCTACATCGACCAGATGGGTGGTGACCACGGATCATGAGCACGGACACCGGCGACGACACGCCTGGAATCGGGCTGTCCGACGCAGGTCGGGCGGCGGCCGACCTCGTGGCGGACGTCCTCGAACGGCGTGCGTCCGCAAGCGGTGCGGCCGCCCGTGAGGTCATCGCCGAGCGATTCCGAGCCGCAGCGCGGGGTGATGACGAGCCCGACCCGTCGGTGGTGGACGCCCTCGCGGCCTTCCGGAGCCTCGCGCCGACGGTCTGGGCGGGGAGGACTTCGCTCCCGGACGAGGAGATCGCGCTGATGGCGCGCACTCTCGACCGGGTCGCGGCACGCCGCCGTCATCGTCGTGAGGCTGCGGGCGGCAGGCGGACGGTCCTCGCCGGGAGTGCCGGAATTTCCGACCCGGCGAGCGACTGGGCCCGAGAGGTGCGCGCGCTCCTCGAGGATTCACCGACACCGACCCCGACGCTGCTCGGGGAGCTCGGTGCGGGCGTGGAGATGGAGGACGCGGCCCGATGGTCGCTCGACGCGGGCCCGGAGCACGCCCGGCTGCTCATCGAACGAGCCGGCGAGTGTTGGGACGGGGGTAGCGGCGCCCGGGGTGGCAGCTACGCGAACATCTACCGCGCCGCGCGTCGTGCCGGCGGATGGGACGACGCGCCGTCGCCGACTCCGGAGCGGGCGTCAGGCGTCGTGAGCACCTCGACCGCGCTGGCGCCGGTCGTGTCCGACGTGCGGTTCACCGACGCCGTTCGCTCGGTTCGTCGGGTCCGTGGACGGCAGACGCTCGTCCAGTCCCTCGTCGGCGCGATCCGCGACGGAGGCGACGTTCGCGAAGTCTTGGTCGGTCACGCGGGCATGGGGAAGACGACCGTCGCCGCTGAGGTCGCCCGTCAGGTGAGCGAGCTCGGGCTCCCCACCTTCTGGATCACCGCGCAGGACGACAGCGCCCTCGTGGCCGGCCTCGAACAAGTGGCGCTGGCCCGGGATGTCCCGCTCTCGGAGGTCCAGGCCGCGCATCGCCGCGCGACGACGACGCGGGCGTACGTCGAGCGACTCTGGACCCTCATGGAGTCGCAGCGACGCGCCTCGGGATCCCTCCTCGTGCTGGACGACACCACCAGCGAGATCGTCGCGGATTGTCTGCACCACGTCCGGGCCGGCGTGGCCATGATCGTCACGACGCGCAGCGGTACTCCGGGGGAGTGGGCGCCCGGGCGTCTACGTTCCATGCGGGAGCTCCACCGGTTCCATGCGGAGCAGGTCGTCCTCGATCGCTTCGAGCTGGCCAGGGACGAGGCCGGGCGTCACTCCACCGGTCCGACGGCACGGGGCGAGGAGATGGCCCGTCGTATCTGTGCCCTGCTCCCCGGCTTGCCGCTCGCCCTGACCAGCGTCGGTGACCTGCTCGCGCGCGGAGGGCTGCCCGACCTCGATCGCATCGACCGGGTCACCGCGCGAACCGCCGGGGACACCGTCCGCGCCGTCTACGAGGTCTGTCTCGACGCGCTCGGCGCGGATCGCGCCCTGGGCCGGGTGCTCTTGCGACTCCTGGCGTGCTTCGCACCGGACGAGCTGGTGCCGGGCCGTATCGTGGAGAGGCTCGGTGCACTCGACGCGGTGATCGCGGCATGGCGGAGCGAGCTGCCGGTCGATGTGGTCCGTGGCCTGCGCGGTGGCGACGCCGTGCAGGGGATCGCGGCGTTGGTACGCGTCGGCCTGGTCGAGAGGGCAGGTCCCGCGTGGGAACGCGCGGTCCGGGTGCACCCCGCCCTCGCGGAACAATCGCGGCGGGACTTCGGGGACGGCCCGGCGACGGTCTTTCTCGACACCCTCGCGCTCCAGATGCTCGAGGCGGAGCGCGCCCAACTCGACGCCGGGCGGCCCGCTGACTGGCCGGCCGTGCTCGCGATCGAGCCACACGTGCACGAGCTCGTCGAGAGCCCGGCGCTCGGGCCGGCTCGTGTCGGGGACGATCTCGGGGCGCGTGTCCTCGCGCTCGCCGACCGGACCTCGACCGCGCTGACCCGGTCCGGTCGGCACGAGGCCGCGACCGCACTGCTCGACGGCGCACTCGCCAGCTACGGCTGGCTCGGTGGCGAGCACCCCGCTGTCCTGGCCGCCCAGCTGACCAGGGCCTGGATGACGGCGCTGGACCGCGGCGGCGATCTCCCGCAGGCCCGACGGCGGCTCGAGGCGCTCGCGTCGATCTGCACGCGTGTGCTCGGTCCTGACGCCGAGGTCACGATCTCGGTGCTCGACACGCTCGGCTGGGTGCTCGCCGAGCTGGACGAGCTCGGCGAGGCGCGCGAGCTGCTCGACGTAGTTGTGCGCCGTCGTCGTGGCTCCGGCGCGGGTGGGGCGCGGGCTGCGCTGGCAGCCCGGCACCGGCTCGCGTGGGTACGCGTGATGCTCGGAGAGGGACACGCGGGTGTCGAGGAGTTCCGTGAGGTGCTGGCCGACCGCATCCAGGCGCTGGGCTCCGAGGACCACCTGGACGTGCTGTCGACGATGTACCGCCTCGCGTGGGCGCTCAGCCGTCTTCGTCGTCACGAGGACGCCCGCGAGCAGTTCCAGGCCCTGCTGGAGCGGTCAGAGCGGCTCCTCGGGGCGGATCACCCGCTTACGCTCATGGTGCGTAGTCGAGTGGCGTGGTCGGCCATGTGGGCCGGCGATCTGCGCGTGGCGAAGAAGCTCTACACCGACCTCATCCCGACCCAGGAGAAGGTCCTCGGCGAGGCTCACCGCCGCGTGCTCGTCAATGCGCACAACCTCGCCGTTCTCGGCATGCGACTCGGGAACCCGGTCGCGGCCGAGGAAGAGCTGCGGCGGATCGTGGTCGCGAAGGAGGAGCTCCTCGGCAGCGACCACGCGTTGAGCATGGACAGCCGGGAGATGCACGCGTGGGCGCTGTTCCGGTGTGGGCGCGCCGAGGAGGCCGACCGGGAGCTGGTGGCCCTCCTCGCCGATCGGCGCCGCGTCCTGGGGGAAGCGCACCCGGCGACCGTGGATGCCCGGTACCTCACGGCGCGCGTGGTCCTCCACCGTGGCCGCCTGGCCGATGCGCAGGAACGTCTCGAGGAGCTGCTGGCGGACGCGGCGGCGCACGCGGTGACGGTGGATCGCCGGATCCTCCTGCGGGCTCGGCACTCGCTCGCGGTGGCGCGCGGTCTGCAGGGCGCGCAGAGGGAGGCCTCGCGGGAGCTGCGAAGCGTACTGCGGTCGCAGACCATGGAATTCGGGTCCGACGATGAGGACGTCCTGTCGACGCGGGACCGGCTGGTGTGGGTCGACGCCGTGATGGGGCGCAGGGAGTCCCTGGTGGTGGCGGCCCGCGCCGTCCGCGACGACCGGGTCCGCGTGCTCGGTGCCGACCACCCGCACACCGCCACCAGCCGGTACCGCCTCGCGTGGTCGCTCCTGCTGGTCGGTCTCCTGCCGTCCGCGTCGCGAGAGTACGACGACCTCGTCCACGACCTCGAGGGTCTGCGCGGCAGGAGCCACCCCCACACAGTGCGAGCGCGAATCGGGCGTCTCCAGTTGTGGCGCATGACGGGGCGAGTGTCCGAACTCCTGCCCGAGGCGGACGACGTGGTCCGTGCGGCGACCGAGGTCCAGGGGCCCCTGGCTGTCGCGACCCTGCGCGCCGAAGAAGAACGAGCCCAGGTCGCCGTCGTCCGGGGTGAGCTGAGCGATGCTGCGCAGCGCTTCCGCGAAGTGCGCGACCGCCAGTCGCGCGTCCTCGGCAGCAACCACCTCGATGTCCGGCGTCTCTACCGGCTCGAAGGCGGTGTCCGCGGTGGCCCGGTCCCGACCCCGGACTCCTACCCGGTGCGCTGACGGCTCGGGGCGGTCGCCTTCAGCGCTGAGCTCAGAGCGACCCGCACCGGGTGCTCGGCCAGGCAGTACCGGCCCTTGTCATCAGGGTCCGTCCGCCACAGGGTTGGTGCCGCCCCTCACCCGGCGAACGCGACCAGGAGCCCGCCCGCGACCGACACCACCGCGAGCACGACGGCGACCGCCCGCGCCCGGGGGGCGACCGGGTCGCGCAGCACCGGGTCGCCCGGGGAGAAGACCGGCGCGATCCAGCGCAGGTAGTAGACGAGGCTCGCCACCGAGTTGAGCACCGCGACGACGGCGAGCCAGGACATCCCGCCGTCGACGGCCGCGGTGAACCCGGCGAGCTTGCCCGCGAACACCACCGTCGGCGGGGTCCCGACCAGCCCGAGCAGCCCGACGGCGAGCGCCACCGCGAGCACCGGGTGGCGCCGGGCGAGGCCGCGCTGATCGGCGACCTCGAGGGCGTGCGGGCGCGCGGCCAGGACGGCGAACACCGCCAGGTTCGTCACCGCGTAGGCGGCGAGGTAGCCCAGCAGCGCGGGCAGCGCGAGCGGGGTGCGCGTGGCGACGGCGACGGGCACGAGCAGGTAGCCGACCTGGCTGACCGTCGAGTACGCGAGCAGGCGGCGCAGCGAGGTCTGGGCGAAGGCGGCCAGGTTCCCGAGCGTCATCGAGGCCGTGGCCAGGACGGCGACGAGCAGCGGCCAGGGGACGGCCGTCGTCGGGACCGCCGCGAGCAGCCGCCAGGCGGCGACGAGCCCGCCGAGCTTGGCCGTCGTCGTGAGGACGGCGCCGGTGACCGGGTGGGTGCCGTCGACGGCGTCCGGGACCCAGAAATGGGCCGGGACCCCGCCGATCGTCATGAGCAGACCGGCGAGCACGAGCAGGAGGGCGACGGCGACGACGACGGGCGGGGTGGCCCGGCCCAGCGCCGCGTACGACGTGGCGCCGGTCAGCCCGAGCAGCACCGTCACCCCGGTGAGCAGGACGAGCCCGAACAGCGCCGAGGTCAGGAAGTACTTCAGCGCGGCCTCGGTGGCGCGGCCGTCGCGGGCCAGGCCGGCGAGCGCGGCCAGCGGGAGGCCCGCCAGCAGGACGGCGGCCGCGAGCAGGAGCAGGTCCGACGCGCCGCCGAGCACCATCGCGCCGACGCCGGAGAGCTGGACGAGGACGGCGAACGCGGTGTCCGTCCGGCCGGTCGACGGTGTGGCTTTCCGGACACCGAGCGTCTGCGATGCGACACCGCTGACGTCCCCCGCCAGCACCAGCGACACCCCCACCGCCCCCGCCACCAGCACCCGCACGGTCGTCGTCGCCACGTCCACCGTGTACGTCCCGCCGAACGCGCTCGGCCCACCGTGGACGACGAGCGCCACCACGATCGTCGCGACCGACGCCGCGATCCCGATCCCGCGCACCGGCGCCTCGCGGCCCGGCGGCAGGAACGACCCGACGAGCAGCCCCAGCACCGCCCCGAGCGCGAGGACGACCTCGGGCAGCAGGGTGACGACGTCGGCGGTCATCGGCTCACCAGGGACACCACCTGGGCGGCGGCCGGGGCGATCGTCGTCGTGAGCACCGCGGGCGCCACCCCGACGGCCACCGAGCACGCCAGCAGCAGCCCGACCGCGGTCGTCTCGACCACCCGCAGGTCGGGCGAGGACGGCGCCCGGAACCGGCCGATCCGCGGGGCGGGCGCGCGCTCGGCCGCGGCCGGGAGGTGGCGGTCGCCGAGCAGCATCGACTGCAGCGCCCGCAGGAAGAGCGCCGCCGTGACCGCGAGCCCCAGCGCCGCCACCACGACGGCGACCGGCACGGCGGGCAGCGAGCCGGCCAGCAGCGAGAACTCGCCGACGAAGCCCGAGAGCCCCGGCAGGCCGAGCGAGGCGAACGCGGCGAGCGCGAACGTCCACGAGAAGCGCGGCATCGGGCCGGCGATCCCGGACCAGGCGGCGATCTCCGACGTGCCGCCCCGCTCCCGCAGCACCCCCGCGAGCAGGAACAGCGCCGCGGTGACCAGGCCGTGGCTCACCATCTGCACCGTCGCGCCGGTGACGGCGAGGGTGCGCGCCTCCGGGCCGGCGGCGACGACCCCGGCGGCGCCGACGGCGAGCACCACGTAGCCCAGGTGCGTGATCGAGGTGTAGGCGATCATCCGCTTGAGGTCGCGCTGGGCGAGGGCGACCAGCGCGCCCCAGAGCACCGAGACCACCCCCAGCACCACGAACACGATCGCCGCCGAGCGCCACGGCCCCGGCAGCAGCGGCATCGCGATCCGCACGAAGCCGTAGGTGCCCATCTTCAGCAGCACCGCGGCGAGCACCGCGGAGCCGGCGGCGGGGGCGTCGGTGTGGGCCGGCGGCAGCCAGGTGTGCACCGGCCAGACCGGCGTCTTGATCGCGAGTCCCACCCCGATCGCGACCAGGGCCAGCACCCCGGCGGGGCCGGTCACCGGTGCCCGGGCGGCGAGGGTGGGGATGTCGAAGGTGATCCCGCCGCTCGTACGCCCGCCCACCGCGAGCACGAGGAACCCCAGGAGCATCACGAGCGAGCCCAGGAACGTGTACAGGAAGAACTGCAGCGCCGAGCGGACGCGGCCGCCGGACCCCCACCCGGCGATGACGAAGTACATCAGCACGATCGACAGGTCGAAGAACACGAAGAACAGCACGAGGTCCAGGGCGAGGAACACCCCGATCCCCACCGCCTCGAGCGCGAGGAAGAGCAGCACGAACGCGCGGGTGCGGGCCGCGTCCTCGTCGGGCGGGCGGCGGAGCGCGGACAGCGCGACGGCGAGGAACACCACCGCGGTCATCGCCACCAGCGGCGCGGAGAACCCGTCCGCGCCGAGGTGGTAGCCGACCCCGAACGCCGGGATCCACGGCGCCGCGACCTCGAACGCGAACCCGCCGCCGCGCGGCACCGCCGCCCACACGACCCCGGCCCCGCCCACCTCGGCCACCGCGAGCACGACCCACGCGCCGAGCACGACCTCCCGCCGCGCGGCCGGCACGGCGACGAGCACCGCCGCCACCGCCAGCGGGGCGAGCCACAGCGCGGTCAGCATCAGCGCACCCCCGTCACCACGAGCACCGCCACCAGCACCCCCAGCGTCCCGAGCACCACCACGCCCTGCGCGTAGTACTGGTGCTGCTGGCCGGTCTGGGGACGGCGGGCGAGATCCCCGAGGCGGCGTACCCCGCCCGCGACGCCGGACACCGCGGCCGCCAGCGGGCGCTCCCCGCGCCGGTCGACCTCCCGGGCCAGCCGCGGCACCGTCTCCGCCGCGCGCGGCAGGGCCGCGCCGAGGGCACCGTCGGCGCGGTCGAGGACGCGGGCCAGGGCGAGGACCGGGCGCACGACGACGGCCCGGGTCGCCGCCTCGAGCCCCAGCCACCCCCGGGCCGCGGCGGCGAGACGGGGGAGTACGGCCGAGCCCAGCCGGATCGGGCGGGAGTGCAGCGCCCACGCCGCGGCGGCGGCGAAGACCACGACGACGCCGGTGGTCACCAGCTCGCCGGCGTCGGCCCGCGGCACCAGGCCGGTCCACACCCCGACACCCCCGACGGCGGCCGCGGGCACGGCGAGCACGACGACCGCGGCGGTCACGGCGACCGGGACGTGACGGCGCGGCCGGTCGGCGCCGCGGCGGATGGACGGCGAGCGGGTCGGGCGCCAGAGGAACCAGGCCGCGCGGGTGGCGGCGACCGCGGACAGCGCCGTCGCCAGCAGCCCGGCCACGGTCAGCAGACCGTCCCCCAGCGGCACCCCGGCCAGCACCGCGTCCTTGGTCCACCAGATCGACAGCGGGGGCACCCCCGCGAGCGCCGCCGCGCCGACGGTGAACGCCACCCCGACCACCGGGTGCCGCCGGGCCGCGCCGCGCAGCACCGGCAGCGAGCGGGTGCGCAGCACCGCGAGCCAGCCCCCGGCGGCGAGGAAGAGCAGGGCCTTGACCGCCGCGTGCGCGACGAGCAGGCCGGCCGCGCCCGCCGTCGCACCCACCCCGGCGCCCAGGACCATGAGGCCCACCTGCGCGCACGTCGACGCGGCGAGCAGCTGCTTGAGGTCGCGCTGGGTCGCGGCGACGACCCCGAGCACGACCGCGGTCAGCGCCCCGACCCAGGCCACCAGCGTGGCCGCCCAGCCGGTCGCGGCGAGCAGCGGGCCCACGCGGACGAGCAGCACCGCCCCGGCCGCGACCATCGTCGCCGAGTGCAGCAGCGCCGAGACCGGGCTCGGCCCGACCATCGCCCCGGAGAGCCACGCCGAGAACGGCAGCTGCGCGGACTTGCCCAGGGCGGCGACGACGAGGCCGGCCGCGAGCAGGTCGCGCCAGCCGCCCGGGGCGTCGGCCGTCGCGGCGAGGGCCAGGCCGGGCACGCCCGCGGCCAGCGCCGCCCCGACCGCGACGTAGAGCCCGACGTCCGCGGTCCGCGTCGTCAGGAAGGCGCGGGTGGCGGCGGGGCCGACGGCGGGGTCGCGCCGGTCGAAGGCGATGAGCACCCAGCTCACGGCGCCCATCACCTCCCACGGCGCGAGCAGCGCGGGCAGCGTCGCGGCGGTGACCGTCGCGAGCATGGCCGCGACGAAGACCAGGACCGCGCCGACGAAGCGACCCTCCCGCAGCCGCGGCTCCCCGGCCGCGGCGAGCAGCACCAGCGCGCCGATCACGGCGACCGTCACGACGAGCACCGCGGCCAGGCCGTCGACGGTGTACCGGAACGCGATCGGCCCCAGCAGCGGGACCGAGAGCGTCGGGGCCACCGGCGCCCGCCCGACGACGGCCGCCAGCTCGACGGCGACGACCGCGGTCACCGCCGCGGTCACCCAGCCCGCCGCGACCACCAGGACGCCCTGGACGCGGGGGAAGGCCGAGAGGAGCAGGAGCCCGGCGAGCACGGGCAGCGTGAGCAGGAGCGCGAGGAGCAGTGTCATGCGGCCCTGTCCGTCGGGGTCATCGGGCGAGCTCGGTGGCGTCGTCGGTGAGATCGACCCGCCGGGCCCGGTAGAGCGCCAGCGCCACGGCGAACCCCATCGCCATCTCCAGGGCCATCACGGTCACCAGGACGACGACGAGCACCGACGCGTTGCCCGGGTGCCCGCCCGCCCACCAGATTCCCCCGGCCGCGAGCACCAGGCCGTTCACGACGAGCTCGAGCCCCATCATGATCATGACGATCGACTGCTGGGAGAGCGCCCCGTACAGCCCGGTCGCCACCAGCGCCGCGGCGACGACGAGCACGACGCGCAGGGTCAGCTCCGTCATCGCCGGCTCCCTCGGGTGGCGGACACGGCCACGGTCCCGACGATCGTCGCGAGGATCGCCAGCCCCAGCACCGTCATCGTGAGCATCTGGGGGCCCATGAGGTCGGCGCCCAGGGCGGTCGTGGGATCCCCCGGCGGGCCCGGCCGCACCGGCCAGGGGACGACGAGCGCGCCCGCGGCCAGCACCGCGAAGACGGCCAGCGCGATCAGCCGGGCGCCCCACCGGTTGTGGACCATCGTCATCGGCTCGAGGCCCGCGGGGTTCATCATCAGCATCACCATGAAGACGACCATGATCATCATCTCGATGGTCATCATGAGCACCACGACGATCCCGAGGTAGGCGAGGCCGAACGCGAGCAGCACGACCGCGACCGCGACGAACGAGGCGAGCAGCAGGAACGTCGCGCGCGCCATCGAGTCGGCGACGAACACGCCGATCCCGGTGACGACGGCGACGACGCCCAGCGCCGCGGCGAGGACCAGCAGCGTCACAGCAGCACCACCACCGTCACCACCAGCGCCTGGGCGACGGCGAGCGGGATCAGGACGACCCAGGCCAGCGTCACGAAGCGCTCCATCCGCAGCACCGGCATGACCCGGCGCAGCCCGAGGAGCACGGCGAGCACGACCAGCAGCTTGACCACGACCCACGCCCACGCCGGACCGCCGAACGCGTCCGGGCCGGTGATCGGCGGTGGCGCGCCGCCGCCGAGGAAGAGCGGCACCGCCATCGCCGCCGCCGCGACCAGCAGCATCCAGCGCCCCGCGCGCAGCAGCAGGCGATCGAGGCCGGCGTGCTCGGCGGCCGCCCCGCCGGCGAGGTCGCGTCCCAGCGGGGCCGCGAACGGCCCCCAGAACGCCATCGCCGCGGTGGAGACGAGGTAGAGCACGAACGCCACCGGCATCCACACCGCGTACCAGAGGCCGTGCTGGGCGCCGGCGACCGTCGCCGGGTCCAGCGAGCCGGCCGCGATCGCCGGGGTGATGAGCGCGAGCATGTGCGGCAGCTCGTAGGCCAGCCCGAGGGGCAGCATCCGGTAACCCCCGACGAGCGCCGTGACCGCATTCGGCCCCCAGCCCGCGGTCCACACCGCGAACCAGGCCAGCACCTCCATGGCGTTGAACCACACGATCCCGACGTCGAGGCCGACCGGCGCGCCCCGGGGCAGGCCCAGCGGCACGACGGCGAGCGCGAGCACCGCGGCCACCGGGAGGACGGCGAGGCCGATCCGGGCGAGGAGCGGGTCGTCGGCCGGGGTGCGCCGGCGCTGCTTCGCCAGGAGTCGCAGGGTCTCGACGACGGGTGCGGTGGGCCGGTCGCCGGCGGTCACGGCACCCGCAACGGCGGCCAGCCCCGCGGCGAGGACCAGGGCCGGGGCGAGCAGGAGCAGGGGGAGGAGGGTCGCGGGGTCAGCCATGGTGGTGATGGCCGCTCCCGGCGGGCTTGAAGGGTGCGACGGGGCCGGCGCCGAGGGCGGTGTCGGGGTCCAGGGCGGCGAGGGCGAGCCGGGCGGCGCCGAGCTCGAGCCCGACGAGGGCGGCGGCGGCCCGGTGCGGCGCGGGGCGCACGGGCGGGGCCAGGCTGCCGCCGAGACCCGCGGCGAGCGCCCGGACGCGGGCCTCGACGGTGGGCTCGGGGACCGGGACGTGGTCGGTGGCCGTGAGCGGGATGCCGCGCAGGGTCCAGGCGAGGGTGCGCGAGCGGGCGATCCGGCGGCCGAACGCGGTGAGCTCGCCGGGGCCGGGGTGGCCGTCGCGCAGGGCCCGGGCCCGGGCGGCAGCCCGGTCGGCGCCGGCCAGGGCGAGGACGCGGACGAGGGCGTCGAGCCGGAGGTGGTCGGGGCCGCGCGGGGTGCGGCGGCGTCCGGCGCGCTCGCGGGGTCCGGGGACGTCGAGGACCTCGGCGCGGGCGTCGGTGACCAGGTCGCCGGCGAGGGTGGCGTGCACGACGAGCCCGGCCGGCCAGTGGGGGAGCACCGGCCCGAGGGCGGTGTGGACGACGTCGAGGGCGAGGCCGTCGCGGTCGTCGTCGGCGAGGCCGGCCATGACCGGGGTCGCCTCTGGTGCAAGCGAAGCGTCGTTGCTTGCGTCCAGTGGGAGAAAAGCCCCGTCGTCGGGGGAGCCCGTGATCATCGAGAATGCGGCGTTCCTGTCACTGGATGCAAGCAACGACGCTTCGCTTGCACTCAGGGGCCCGCCACCACTCAGGGGCCCGCCACCACTCAGGGGCCCGCCACCACTCACGGGGCCGGCACCGCCCCGGGCCAGCTCCGCCACCGCCGCGTCCAGGGCGTCCCCGAGCTCCGACGGCGCGCCGACGCGGACCAGCACCCGTGGCGCCGGCACCGTCGCCCACACCGCCCGCACCACCTCGGCCAGCCGCGGGCCGACCTCGCCCGCCACGAGCACCAGGTCGGTGTCGGCGGGGGAGTCGGCGGCGGGCCAGCCCCGGGACGCGAGCGCCGCCTCGGCCGCGAGCCGCACGTCGAGCAGGCCGTCGCTGACCGGGGCGGGGGCGATGACGAGCACGTGGGGACGGCGGGCGGCGACGCGCAGGAACGGGCGCGCGAGGCTCAGGACCACCGGAACGCGCCCTCCCGCCACGCGTAGAGCACCCCGACGAGCAGCACGCCGAGGAACGCGAACATCTCCACCGCCGCCCCGGCCCCGCTGCGCGCGAGCACGAGCGTCCACGGGTACATGAAGATCATCTCCATGTCGAAGGCGAGGAAGACGAGCGCGATCGTGGACCACCGCACGTGGAAGCGCGAGACGGCGTGCTCCACCGGGGGGAACCCACCCGCGTGCGGCGCCGCGACCAGCGGCCGGCGCGCCACCCGCACGAGCCACGACACCGCCACCACGACGCCGACTCCGACGACCGCCGCCCCGGCCACCACCGCGAGCGCCAGGACCCCGCTCACCCTCGGACGCCGGGGGTGAAGCGGCGCAGGCGCAGGCTGTTGGTCACCACGAACACGCTCGAGAAGGCCATCGCGGCGCCGGCGATCATGGGGTTGAGCAGGCCGAACGCCGCGAGCGGGAGCGCGGCCACGTTGTAGGCGAACGCCCAGAACAGGTTGCCGCGGATGGTGCCCAGGGTCCGGCGGGCCAAGCGGAGCGCGTCCGGGACCGCGCCGAGGTCGTCGCGCACCAGCGTCACGTCGCCCGCCTCGATCGCGGCGTCGGTCCCGGCGCCCATCGCGAGCCCGAGGTCGGCCTGGGCGAGCGCGGCGGCGTCGTTGACCCCGTCGCCGACCATCGCGACGACGTGGCCCTGCCGCTGCAGCTCGGCGACCGCGTCGGCCTTCTGCTCGGGGAGCACCTCGGCGCGGACGTCGTCGATCCCGGCCCGCGCCGCCACGGCCCGGGCCGCGGTCGGGTGGTCACCGGTGAGCACCACCGGGTGCACCCCCAGCTCGCGCAGCGCGGCGACGGCGGCCGGCGCGGAGTCGCGCAGCGTGTCGGTCACCGGCAGGACCTCGCGGGCCGCGCCGTCCCACCCGACGACGACGGCCGTGGCCCCGCCGGCCCGCACCGCCTCGACGTGCGCGGCGAGCGCGGGGGAGAGCGGCATGCCGTGCTCGGCGAGCAGGCGCGGGCGCCCGACGACGACCTCGTGCGCGGTCTCGCCGACGTGCACCGTCCCGACGACGCCGAGGCCGTCGACGCTGCCCGCCCCGGTCACCGTCGGGAGCAGACCCGTCGTCCGGGCGGCCTCGGTGATCGCCCGGGCCAGCGGGTGCGACGAGCCGTCCTCCACCGCGCCGGCCAGCCGCAGCGCGGTGCGGTCCACCCGCTCGGGGTGGGCCAGCCGCATGACTCCCGTGGTCAGCGTGCCGGTCTTGTCGAGGACCACGGTGTCGACCCGCCGCGTGGACTCCAGCACCTCGGGCCCGCGCAACAGGATCCCCAGCTGCGCGCCGCGCCCGGTGCCGACCATCAGCGCCGTCGGGGTCGCGAGCCCCAGCGCGCAGGGGCAGGCGATGACCAGCACCGCGACCGCCGCCGTGAACGCCGCGGTCAGCCCGCCGCCGAACGCGAGCCAGCCCGCGAACGTCGCCGCCGCGATCACGACGACCACCGGGACGAACACCGCCGACACCCGGTCGGCGAGGCGCTGGACCTGGGCCTTGCCGTTCTGGGCCTGGGCGACCCGGCGCGCGATGCGGGCGAGCTGGGTGTCGGCGCCGACGCGCGTGGCGCGCACGACGAGCCGGGACCCGACGGCCACCGTCGCCCCCACGACCTCGTCGCCCGGGGAGACCTCCACCGGCACCGACTCGCCGGTCACCGTGCTCGCGTCGACCGCGCCGATCCCGTCGACGACGACGCCGTCGGTCGCCACCCGCTCCCCGGGGCGCACCACGAACTCGTCGCCGACGGCGAGCGCCTCGACCGGGATCCGCCCCTCGACCCCGTCGCGGAGGACCGCGACGTCCTTCGCGCCGAGGTCGAGCAGCGCGCGCAGGGCGGCGCCCGCGCGTCGCTTGGCCCGCGCCTCGGCCCACCGGCCGGCGAGCACGAACGTCGTCACGGCGGCGGCGGTCTCGAGGTAGATCGCGTCGCCGGCCCCGGGCGCGAGGCTGAACCCGTGGCGCATGCCGATCATCCCGGCGTCGCCGAACACCAGCGCCCACACCGACCAGGCCAGCGCGGCCAGCGTCCCCAGCGAGATCAGGGTGTCCATCGTCGCCGCGGCGTGGCGCAGGTTCACCGCGGCCGCCCGGTGGAACGGCCAGCTGCCGAGCAGGACCACGGGCGCCGCGAGGACCAGCGACACCCACTGCCAGGCGGGGAACTGCCAGGCCGGGACCATCGCGAGCGCGATCACCGGAACGGTGAGCACCAGGCTCATGAGCAGCCGCGTACGCAGGAGACCGGCCTCGTCGTCGGCCTCCTCGTCCCCCGCCGGGAGGGACGCGCCGTAGCCGAGGTGCTCGACGGTGCCCACGAGGTCGGCGAGCGCGACCGACTCGGGGTGGCTGACGCGGGCGCCCGCGGTCGCGTAGTTGACCGTCGCGGTGACGCCCTCGAGCCGGTTGAGCTTCTTCTCGATGCGCATCGCGCAGGAGGCGCAGGTCATCCCGGTGATCGCGAGCTCGGTCGTGCTCCGCCGCCCGGCGGGCGCCGCGGCCGTCGTCATCGTCGTGCCTCCCCTCACCGGCCCCAGGAATACCCCGAGGGGGTACCCGCGTCAACGCCCGACGGGATACCCCACCTGGGTATCATGCACTCGTGAGCGAGACACCGGACGAGGCGCCCGCGCCGCCGCACGGCTACTCCCCGCACAAGGAGGCGCACCTGCGTCGCCTCAAGCGCGTGGAGGGCCAGGTCCGCGGCATCGCGCGGATGATCGAGGACGACAAGTACTGCATCGACGTGCTGACCCAGGTGTCGGCCGTCACGGGGGCGCTGCAGACCCTCGCGCTGTCCCTGCTCGAGGAGCACATGGGGTCTTGCGTGGTCGACGCGGCGAAGGCCGGGGACGAGCAGGCCAAGGAGAAGGTGGCCGAGGCGTCGGCCGCGATCGCCCGGCTCGTCCGCTCGTAGAGTCGGCCTGGCGACGGCGCGTCGTTCCCGGATGATGGCCGGGTGAGTGCGGGCTTCGGTCACCGGTCCAGTGACGTCCCGTGGATCAGTCGTGTCTGGTGGTGCCGGCGCGACGCCGCCGCCTCGATGACCTCGCTGGCCCGCGCCGAATGGGACCTCGTGCTGCGGTCGGGCCCCGACGGACCGTCGGCCGCTCTCCAGGGCGCCGAGTCCGTGGCGTCCCGGGTGTCGGTGCCGGCCCCGTCGGCCTACCTGGGGATCCGGTTCGCGCGCGGCGTGTCGCTGGTGCCGCACCGCGCGGCGGCGATCGTCGACACGTCCGTCCCGTTGCCCACCGAGGACGGCGACCTCCTGCTGGGCCAGCGTCGGTGGCGGTTGCCGGAGGTCGACGAGGTCGAGGCGTTCGTCCTGGGGCTGGTCGACGCCGGCCTGCTGACCATGGCCGAGCTCCCGCCACCCGACCGGACGACGAGGACGGCCCAGCGCCACCACCGCTCGTCGACCGGTCTGACCCGCGACTTCGTGCGGCAGGTCGATCGGGCCCGCCTCGCGGCGGCGTCCCTGCGTGCCGGCGAGGCCTGGCCCTCCGTCGTGGAGGAGCTCGGCTACGTCGACCAGGCCCACCTCACCCGGGCCATGCGGCGCTTCGTGGGCCACACCCCCGGAGAGCTGGGCTCGGCCGGGGGGATCCCGTTGTCGTTCCTGTACAAGACCCCTCGCGCGGAATGTTCGTAGGGTCCTCCCGACAGATGCCGGCACCGGGTGCGTGAGGACCGTGACGATGACCGACCGCAGCGTGGTGCTCTACGAGCTGGTGTCCCTCGACGGGTTCGCCGACGATCCCGGCGAGGGGGAGTGGTTCGGCGACGCCGACGGTCGGATGATCGATTTCCTCGGTGAGGTCATCGCGGGACAGGACACCGTCCTGCTCGGTCGGCGGACGTACGAGAAGTGGGCTCCGCACTGGCCGACCTCGACGATGCAGCCGTTCGCCGACTTCATCAACCGGACCCCGAAGTACGTGTTCTCCACGGCGGCCCCCGCGCTGGACTGGACCGCCACCACGCACGTGTCCGGGCCCGCGGTGCCGTTCGTCGCCGAGCTCACGCAGCGCGCGGGCGGTGACATCGGCGTGCACGGCAGCCTGACCCTGGCCCGCACGCTGCTGGCTGCGCAGCTCGTCGACGAACTCCGGCTCGTCGTCGCCCCCAGCCTCGCCGGCTCCGGGACGCCGCTGTTCGGCCACGACGCCCCGCTGCAGCGCTTCGAACTGCTCAGCCACGAGCGCTCCGGTGACTGCTTGCTCCTGCACTACCGCCGTCGCCGCTGAGGGCGCCGCCATGCGGGTCCACCGGGTGCCTCCCGGCGGGACCCGCCTCGTCGAGTGGGCCTCCACGGCTCCCGGCGCCGCCATGCGGGTCCACTGGGTGCGCCGCGGCGGGACCCCGCCTCGTCGACTGGACCTCCACGGTCCCCGGCGCCGCCACGCGGGTCCACTGGGCGCGCCCCCGTCGGGTTCGGTCCAGCCGCAGGCACGGGCGGCACCTCACCCGGCTCCCACTGCCCGACGTGTCGCCGTGCGAGAGAGCTCGTCCGGCCGGTCAGCCGGCGGTGAGCGCGTCGACCCGGGCGCGCAGCGTGGCGGCCACGTTCTCGACGCCACCGAAGCGCCGGTCGACCACGTACTGGCCGAGGCAGGACAGCGCGACCACCGGCCACTCCATGAGCCCCACCGCACCGGCGGCCACGAACAGCCCGTAGAGCAGCAGGCTCCCCGAGTCCGGCGTGTGCGCCTCGATCCAGGCCCACACCGCCGCGTCGTCGCCCCGGTCGAGGGCGGCGAGCAGGTCCGGCGCGGTCGCCGGCGATCCGTGCCGCTCGGGCGGCAGGGCCGGAGCCGTGTCGGTGCGGGCGATCTCGGCGGCCGTCCCCGTGGGGACGCTCGTCAGGGCGCGGTCGGCCATGCAGTCCTCCGGGACCTCGGTGAACGGCCCACGCTACCTGCGGTCCACCGCCCGTGTCCCCGTCAGCCGACGGGATGTCACCGGGCCGTCACGTCGGCAGGTCCCAGACCCGGCGCAACGCGTCGCGGCGCTCGGCGCGGTCGAGGCCGCGCAGGTCGGCGACGCCGTGCTCGGTGACGACGACGTCGACGTCGTGGCTCGCCGTGGTCACCGGCCGGGAGAGCCGCCCGACCAGCGTCGGCGCGCCGCGGTGGCTGCTCGACAGCGCGATCACCGAGAGGCCCCGGCGCGAGCGGGTCGCGGCCGCGGCGTAGTCGGGGTGCCCACCGATGCCGCCGACGAGCGCGCGGGCGGTGCCCTCCACGTTGACCTGCCCGTCGCGGTCGATCTCGACGGCCGTGTTGACCGCCACCAGCGGCGGCTCCGCGGCCAGGCGGACCGGGTCGTGGGTGTGCTCGACGCCGTGGACCACCGGCCGCCCGGCCCGCCCGCGGGCGTCGGCCCAGTCGTAGAGCCGCCGCGTACCGACGAGGTAGGTGGCGACGGCGTCGGAGGCGAGCAGCCCGGCCTCGTCGAGGTCGACGACGCCGTCGCCGAGCAGCCCGGAGTCGACGTGCACCGGCCGGCCGCGCTCGAGGACGGCCGCCACGACCGCCTGCCCGAGCTGGCCCGGCGCCCACTGCAGGCGGGCGTCGCGGGGGAGCAGCCCGGCCACGTGGCGCCCGATCGCGCGATGCTCGGGGCTGGGCTCCGCCGGACCCGCGATCTCCTCGGGGCCGAGGCGGACGTGCCCGACGACGTAGGTGCGGTCGTCGGGGAGCGGCGCCCCGGCCGCCGCGCGGGGGAGGGCGTCGTCGACGACGGCCGCGATCGGCACGCCGGCGTCGATCACCGACCGCACCCACGACACCTCGCTCCCGAGCACGAGCCCCCGCGGGTCGGGGGCGGCGCCCACGAGCAGCAGGTCGGGCCGCAGCGCCCCGGTGACCAGGGCCGGCGTCGCCGACAGTCGTGCCGGGACGGCGCGCACGTCACCCGCCGTCACCGCACGGCGCAGGCCCCAGCCGGGCATGACGGTGCGCGCGTCGGCGAAGGCGGCCAGGTCAAGGCCCTCCGGCGCGGCCGGCATCCAGCCGAGCAGCGCACGGAGGTCGCCCCGCTCCCGCGCCAGGGCCGACAGCGCGGCGAACGCGGCGCGGGGCGTCCCGCACCCGTCGGCGATCGCGATCCGGGCTCCGGGGCGCACGAGGGCGGCGAGCGCGGCGGCGTCGATCGGGTCCGGGGCGGGGGAAGGGTTCACGGACGGGTGCTCCGAGGGGTCGGCGAGGGTGGGGAATCGGCGCAGCGTGATCATGCCGGACGGGTCGGCGCGACCCCGGGTGGTCTCTGGGACACCTGTGGGTGATCACGCGTGGCGTGGCGCGGCGGCGTGGCCCGACCTTCCTAGCGTGCCGCCACATGGGGGTTCAAACTCGTCCGAACGGGCGCACTGGCCGTCGCGCTGCGGCCTTCGTCGTCGCCGTCGTCGCGCTCGTCGTCGTCACCGTGGGCCGCACCGCGGTGGCCGCCCCCGTCCTCCCGATCTCCCCGGGGCTCCCGACGGCGGGCGGATCGGCCCAGCCGGTCGCGGTGCAGCGCGCGGCAACGGCCAAGGTGGCCGACCTCATCGGCAAGGGCTCCATCAACGACACCGGCACGCGCTGGGGCGTCGAGGGCACCGACCTCGGCCACATGTTCATGGTCGGGTCGAAGATGGCGATGACCTTCGGGGACACCTTCGGCGCGCCCGCGGCCCAGGACTTCTACTCGGTGGCCCACGGGGACTGGCGCTCCAACGTGATCGCCTCGATCGACCCCCCGCTCACCCCGGCGCTCGGGCTGCGGTTCCGCGGCATGATCACCGACCGTCCGGGCCACGCCAAGGAACTGATCGCGTCGAAGAAGGTCAAGGGCGTCCAGGAGACGGTGATCCCGACCTACGGGATCGCCACCGGGGCGAACAACGCCACGATGAACCTGCAGTACATGTCGGTGCAGTCGTTCGACCAGCCCGGCCACTGGCGGCTCACCGGCTCCGGGATCGCGACCTCCACCGACGGCGGCGTGACGTGGAAGGACCAGCCGGCCGCCCGGTGGCCCGCGAACTCGAAGTTCGGCCAGGTCGCCTACGTGCGCCCCGGCGGCCCGGACGACCCGAAGGCGCCGGTGCCGGCGGGCTCGACGCCGGGCGACACGGTCTACGTCTACGGCATCCCGGGCGGGCGCTACGGCGACCTGTCGCTGGCCAAGGTCCCGGCCGCCCAGCTCACCGAGGCCGCGGCCTACCGGTACTGGAACGGCTCCACCTGGGTGGCGGGCGAGGCCAACGCGACCCCGGTGATCAAGGGGCCGGTCGGCGAGCTGTCCGTGCGCTGGTCGTCGTACTACAAGCAGTGGATCATGATGTACCTGGTCGACGACACCGGCGAGATCGTCCTGCGCACCGCGCCGGCGCCGACCGGGCCGTGGAGCGCCGCCCAGGTCGTCACGACCACCAAGGAGTTCCCGAAGGCGTACGCGCCCTACCTGACCCCGCGGTGGAACGACGGCCCCGACCTCTGGTTCACGATGTCGCAGTTCACCACCTACCGGGTCGAGCTCATGAGGACTCGCCTGCAGGTCCTGCCGGCCGGCGCGTCCGTGCCCGCGGCCGACCAGCCGCAGTCGCTGTCCGCCCGGTCGCCGTCGCTCTCGGCGCCGCCACTCCCGCAGGCGGCCGCGTCGCCCACGACGACGACCGCGCCGACCGCTCCGGCGACCACGACGACGGCCCCGGGCTCCACGACCGCGGCTCAGGTCGCCCCGGCCGCCGCGACGCCCTCCACCGTCTCGACGGTGTCCTCCCCGGCGCCACCGGCGACCCCGACGACGGCCGCGGCGGGATCGGGCTCGTCACCGCCGGCGGCCGCGTCGGGCTGACCCCTCCCGGACGACCGTGATCACGACGTCGGTGGCGACGCGCGCAACGAGCGCCAGGACGCGCCGCCGACGTCGTGATCTCCGTCAGGACGACGCCCGCCGCCCGACGCGCGGGCCGGGCGCCGATTGCGCGAGGATCGTCCCCTCCGTCCACCCGAGGTGAGGGCCAGCCGATGCGCTACGACGACGACGCCCAGCTCGACACGTCCGAGGTCACCGACGACCGCGGCGAGGGCGGCGCCGCGGGCTTCGGCGGCGGCGGGCTCGGCGGCGGGGGACTGGGCGGCGGGCTGCTGCCGCTGCTGATCGGGTTCCTGTTCCGCGGACGCAGCGGCAAGGCGAGCTGGGTCGTCATCCTCGTCGTCGTCGTGGGGTTCTTCGCGGTGCAGTACCTCGGCGGCGGCAGCGGGACCTCGTCGTCCGTGGCCAACGGCTTCGGCGACCCGGGCGGGCCGGGACGGGCCGGCACCTCGGACCTCGCGAGCGAGTGCCGCACCGGGGCCGACGCCAACTCCAAGCTCGACTGCGCGATCGTCGCCGACATCAACTCGATCCAGTCCTACTGGTCGACCACGGGGTACGCGCCCCTGGCGCGGACCGTGCGGGGAGCGGCGCCGCGCTACCAGCCGGTCGACACGGTGTTCTTCACGAACTCGGTGAACACCCGCTGCGGCAGCGCCGACGCGAGCGCCGGCCCCTTCTACTGCCCGGGCGACAAGCTCGTCTACATCGACCTGAGCTTCTACGACCAGCTCAAGAGCCAGTTCGGCGCCGAGGGCGGCCCGCTGGTCAACGCCTACGTGCTCGCCCACGAGTACGGCCACCACGTGCAGGACCTGCTCGGCACCGAGGCGAAGGTCCGCTCCCGGCAGGGGGCGTCGTCGGACTCGGTGCGCCTCGAGCTGCAGGCCGACTGCTACGCGGGCGTCTGGATGAACCACGCGTCGCAGCCGGCCGGCGGGAAGCCCGCGCTCATCACCGGCATCACCCAGGCCGACCTGGCGAGCACCGTCGACGCCGCCCAGCGCATCGGCGACGACTACATCCAGGGCAAGCTCGGCGGGGGGACGGTGAACCCCGACTCGTTCACCCACGGCACGTCGGCGCAGCGCAAGAAGTGGCTGACCACCGGCTTCACGGCCGGCGACGCCACCCGCTGCGACACCTTCTCGACGAACGACCTGGGCTGAGTTCTCCCGTTCCGCCCCATGGCTCGCCGCGGCCCTCCTAGCGTCGCGGGCCATGGGACGAGGACGAACACTGCTCCTGGCCGCGGCGCTCGCCGGGGCCGCACTGGTGGGGTCGGCCCCGGCGGCGCTGGCCGCCGAGCCGCCGTCGCCGATCACGCCCGACGGCGGCGGCTACGCGACGCTCGGGTGCGCCATCGGGTCCACGATCGAGGCCGGCATGGGCATCCCGGAGAAGTACCGGTCCTGCCACACCATCGGGCAGCTGAGCCGGCGCTTCCCGCAGACCCCCGACGGTCGGATGGCCGGGGACGACCCGAACATCGGTCCGGACGGCCAGTACGTGGGGCCCCGCGAGTAGCCCGGGCCCGCCGTCATCGCACCCCGCGCATCGCCGTCCGGATCCAGGGCGAGAGCGCGAACAGGATCCCGCCGAGCACCAGGGCGACGACGCCGAGCGTGGCGAAGTAGGTGCCCTCGACCGAGGGGTCGTAGAACGACGCCAGGCTCCCGGCCAGCGCCGACCCCAGCGAGATCGACAGGTAGTACAGCGCCACGGTCTGCGAGCGGAACAGCGCGGGCCCGATGCGGGTGGACAGCGAGAGCCCGACGGGGGAGAGGCACATCTCGGCGAGCGCGAACACGAAGAGGATCAGCACGATCGCGAGCACCGGGGTCGTGGCGCCGGTCCCGCCCGCCCAGGGCAGGAACAGCAGGAAGGCGACACCCATCCCACCGGCGCCGAGGGCGAACTTGACCGGCGTCGACGGCCCGCGCTCGCCGAGCTTCGTCCACAGCAGGGCGAACAGCGGCGCCAGGACGATCACGAAGAACGGCTCGAGCGAGTTCACCCACTCCGTCGGCATCTCCCAGCCGCCGAGGAAGCGGTTCAGCCGGTCGTCGGCGTAGATCTCGACGACCGAGAACTGCTGCTGGAACAGCGACCAGAACACGACGCTGCCCAACCACATCGGGATGAACGACCGCACCCGGCTGCGCTCCTCGGGGCCGACGCGCGGGCTGGACAGCAACAGCGCGAAGAGGCCGATCGCGATCACGGCGACGACGATCGCGACCGCGGTCGAGAGGTTCCCGGGGGAGAGCACACCGAACACGAACAGCAGCACGACGACGACGGCGGCGGCGACCACGCCGAGCACCGGGCGCACCCAGGCGCCCGGGGTGAGCGGGTTGGGCACGACCGACGCCGTCGCGGGCAGGTTCCGGCGGCCGGTCACGTAGATCGCGAGGCCGATCGCCATGCCGACCGCGGCCAGGCCGAACGCGAGGTGGTACGAGTTCAGCCCGGTCTGGACGAGTCCGGTCAGCAGCGGTCCGACCAGGGCGCCGATGTTGACGCCCATGTAGAAGATCGAGAAGCCGGCGTCGGCGCGGGGGTCGTCCCGGCGGTACAGCGAGCCGACCACCGACGTCGCGGCGGTCTTCACCCCGCCGGAGCCGAGCGCGACCAGCACCAGGCCGACGGTCACCCCCGTGAAGCCCGGGAGCACCGCGAGGGCGATGTGGCCCAGCATCACCACGCAGGCCGAGAAGAAGAGGGTCCGTTCGGCGCCGAGGACACGGTCCGCCACCCAGGCGCCGGCCACGCAGGCCAGGTAGACCGTGCCGGCGTAGGCGCCGACGATGCTGGTCGCCTCCGCCTTCTCCAGGCCCAGGCCGCCCTCGGAGACCGCGTGGTAGAGGTACAGCGTCATCACGGCCTGCATGCCGTAGAAGCTGAAGCGCTCCCACAGCTCGACCGAGAACAGGTTGGCCAGCGCGAGCGGATGGCCGAAGAAGCGGCGGTCGGCGGAGAAGTCCTCGCCGGGCTCGGGGGCGGTGGTGACGGTGCCGTCGGCGGGGTCCTCCGCCGCGGGGCCGTCCGGGGAACCGGGGGTCGTGGTCACGGGCCGACAGGGTGGCGGATCAAAGTGGTCCGCACCAGTACTCCGCCCGAAAGATGACCGTCCGTGCACGCCCGCGCCTCGTTCGTCACTCGCCGGAGGCGAAATTCCGGCACGAGGAACACGACTCGACGTCCTGCGACCACTCCGTCACCATGCGTCGCACTCACACCGATGTGACGTCGAGACGGAGGTCCCGGCATGGACCAGCCCGCGTACGTACAGCACTACTCACCGGTCCTGGGGTCGCTGGCCTGGAGCTCCTTGGTCGCGGCCCTGCCGCTGTTGGTGCTCTTCGTCCTGCTCGGCGGGCTGCGCGTCCGTGCCTGGCTGGCCTCGCTGATCGCGCTCGCGGTGTCCCTGGTGATCGCGATCGTCGTCTACGGGATGCCGGCGGGGATGGCCGTCCTGTCCGGCACCGAGGGCGCGGCGTTCGGCTTCTTCCCGATCCTCTGGATCGTGATCAACGCCCTGTGGATCTACCGGATGACGGTGCGGAGCGGGCACTTCGACGTTCTCCGCCGTTCGTTCGGATCGGTGTCGTCGGACCAGCGGGTCCAGGCGGTGATCATCGCCTTCTCGTTCGGCGCCCTGCTCGAGGCCCTGGCCGGGTTCGGCGCCCCGGTGGCGATCTGCACGATCATGCTGATCGGGCTGGGCTTCCGGCCGCTGCGGGCCGCCGTCGTCGCCCTCGTCGCGAACACCGCACCGGTGGCCTTCGGCGCGATCGCGGTGCCGATCACGACGCTGGCCCAGGTCACCAACCTGCCCGAGGACGCGCTGGGCGCGGTCGTCGGCCGCCAGACCCCGATCCTCGCGCTCTTCGTGCCGTTCGTGCTGGTGGCGCTCGTCGACGGCGCCCGCGGTCTGCGGGAGGCCTGGCCCGTCGCCCTGACCGGCGGCCTGACCTTCGGGATCGCCCAGTTCGCGGTGTCGAACTACCTGTCGGTGCCGCTGACCGACATCGTTGCGGCGCTGGTCTCCGCCGGGGCCGTCGTGCTGGTGGTGCGGGCCCGGGCCGGTGCGACGACCACGCGCGACCGTGTCGCAGTCCCCGCGGGCGGGCCCGACGTGGAGTCGTCCGGTACCGGCTCGTCCGACGACGGCGCCCACGGCGGCCCTCCGTCCGAGGGCGCCTTCGGGGCCGGCGCCGCCGGGGACCGCGACGACGCGCACCAGGACTCCCGCCGCGACGTCCTGCTCGCCTACATGCCGTACGTGATCATCATCGTGCTGTTCTCCGTGCAGCAGATCCCGCCGATCACCAAGGCCATGAATGCCGTGACCCTGAAGTTCCGCTGGCCCGGGGTCGACGTGCGCTCGCCGTCGGGGACCCAGGCCTCCTCGACGACGTTCACCTTCAACTGGCTGGCCGCCGCCGGGACGGTCCTGCTGATCGCGGGCGTGCTGACGGCCCTGGTCCTGGCGATCCGACCCGGTGACGCGCTGCGCGCCTACGGCGAGACACTCCGCGAGCTGCGCACCGCGATCGCCACCGTGATGGCGGTCCTGGCCCTGGCCTACGTCATGAACCTCTCGGGCCAGACCATCACGATCGGGCAGTGGCTGGCCGCGACCGGCGGGTTCTTCGCCGTCCTCTCCCCGGTGCTGGGCTGGCTCGGGACCGCCGTGACCGGCTCGGACACGTCGTCGAACTCCCTGTTCGGAGCCCTGCAGGTCGCCGCGGCGCAGAAGTCCGGGCTGGACCCGGTGCTGCTCGCGTCCGCGAACTCCTCGGGCGGCGTCCTCGGGAAGATGATCTCGCCGCAGAACCTCGCGATCGCCGCCGCGGCGGTCGGGATGGCCGGGCGCGAGGGGGAGATCCTCCGGCGGGTGCTCCTGTGGAGCCTGGTCTTCCTGGCCGGGATGTGCGTGCTCGTGTACCTGCAGTCGACACCGGTGCTCGGGTGGATGCTCCCGTGATCAGGGCGTGCCGGCGCGGTGCAGCGCGAGCACCCCGTCGGCCGGCCCGGTCTGCGTCCACGTGCCGGACTCGGCGGTCCAGGTGCGGCCGTCGAAGGTGACCCGGTCCAGGGCCAGGCGGGTCGCGTGCCCGACGAGCCAGGACGCGATCGCCCACCCGGTGTCGGCGGTCTGGCTCCCCGAGAGGCGGGCGGTCCCGAGCTCGTCGGTCGCGAGCCGCACCACGGTCTCCTGGGCCGGCGCGGAGAGGTCGAGGTGGGTGCAGGTCAGGGCGCCGGGGGCCTGGCCGAGGAAGGCGAGGGCGAGGGTGCGGGCCTCGGGCTCGTGGTCGGCGTAGGCCTCCGGGTAGCCGCTGCGCTGGACGCGCTGCGCGGCCTGGGTGACGTCCATGCCCGCCCACCCGGGGACGGCCAGCAGCGCGTCGTAGAACTTGGTCGTCGCCGTCACGGTGTTCGTCAGCTGCGCCTCGGTGCCCCACCCCTGGCTGGGGCGCTGCTGGAAGAGGCCGACCGAGTCGCGGTCCCCGCTCTCGAGGTTCGCGAGCCCGGACTCCTGGATGGCGGTGGCCAGCGCGATCGTCACCGCCCGGTCCGGGACGCCCATCTTCCACCCGATCCCGGCGATGGTGGCCGCGTTGTCGGTCTGCTCGACCGAGCCGCTCCACGTCGGCCGCAGGCCGGGGGAGTTCGGGGGAGCCGTCACGGTGCACTGCGGGCCGGCGGTCACGGCGGTCACCCCGTTGACGATCACGACGACGACCACGACGAGGAGCACCACGAGGACGGTGCCCAGGGCCACCGGGACCAGCCACCGCGGACGTTCGTCCCAGGCGTCGAGGACGCGACGTGCACCCGGCACCGTTCCCGTCACCGCCCCGACCCGTCGTCGTGCACGGTCGCCCAGTGTCCCATCGGCTCGAGTGTCGCCCGGCAGGTGGCGGGGCACGTCCCGGTGAGGACCGGCTGGTGGGCGGTGCGGCCGCTCGCCGCCTCGTCGGGCCGACCCGCGACCGCTCGCCGCGGGCCGCACACGCGCCTCCCACACCACTCGGCGCGCGCACAGGACGTGCACAGGGAACGCCCAGCCCGCGGCGAGGAACCCGGCTGATCGTCGGGCGCCGTGACCACCCCCGTCATCACGGCTCCGCCCGCCGACCCGGAGTCCGGACCGGCACCGCGCACCGCCGCCCGCTGGTTCCGGCCCGGCTTCGCCGGCGTGCTGGTGCTCGCCGCGCTCGTCGACCTGTGGGACGTGGGGGCGAACGGCGACGCGAACGCCTTCTACGCCGCCGCGGTGCAGGCCTCGACCCGCAACCCGGTCGCGTGGCTCTTCGCCGCCGTCGACGCCCCCGGCTTCATCACGGTCGACAAGCCGCCGGCCGACAACTGGTGGATGGGGCTCTGGGCGAACCTCGTCGGGTTCTCGCCGTGGTCGATGCTGGTGCCGCAGGCGGTGCTCGGGATCGCCACGGTGGCGCTGCTGGTGCTGACTGTGCGGCGCTGGTCCGGGCCCGGGGCGGCGCTCGTGGCGGGTGTCGTCCTCGCGCTCACCCCGGTCGCGGTGATCATGTTCCGGTTCGACGACCCCGACCCCATGCTGACGTTCCTGCTGGTCGCGGCCGCCTACGCGCTGGTGCGCGCGGTCGACGCCGCGGCACGGCGGGCCGGCACCGGGTGGCTCGTGGCGTGCGGGCTGCTCATCGGGCTCGGCTTCCTGGCGAAGATGGGCGTCGCGATGCTCGTCGTGCCCGCGTTCGCCCTCGTGCACCTCGTCGCCGCCGACGTGGCCTGGCGCCGCCGGATCGGGCAGCTCGTCGGCGGCCTCGTCGGGATCGTGGTGGGCGCGGGGTGGTTCCTCGCGCTCGTCGACCTGTGGCCGGCGTCGTCGCGGCCCTGGATCGGGGGCTCGACCGACAACTCGCTGCTCCAGCTCGCCGTCGGCTACAACGGCCTGTCGCGCATCGTCGGGCGGTCCGGGGGTGGCCCCGGCGGGGGACCGGGTCGCGGTGGTCCCCCCGGCGGCTTCGGCGGGTTCGGCGGGCAGGCCGGGCTCGGACGGATGTTCTCCGCGGAGTTCGGCGGTCAGATCGCCTGGCTTCTCCCCGCGGCGCTGCTGGTCCTCGTGGCGCTCCTCTGGGCCTCCCGGCGGGCTCCCGCGACCGACCGGCTCCGTGCCGCGGCCCTGCTCTGGGGCGGCTGGCTCGTCGTCAGCGGCGCGGTCTTCTCCTTCATGGAGGGGATCGTCCACTCCTACTACACGATCGTCATGGCGCCGCCGATCGCCGCGCTGGTCGCGATCGGCGCCCGCGAGGCGTGGGTGCGCCGCGGGGACGCGACAACTCGGGTGCTGCTCGCCGTCGGTGTCCTCGGCACCGCGGCGTGGTCGGCCGTGCTGCTCTGGCGGAGCCCGACGTTCCTCCCGTGGCTGCCCGGCACGGTCCTCGTCGCCGGGGTGCTGGCCGCCCTGCTCGTGGTCGTCCCGACGGTGCTCGCCCGCCGCGCCGGGCTCGTCGCGGCGCTGGTCCTCGGGCTCGTCGCGACCCTCGGCGGGGCGAGCGCCTACGCCGTCGACACCGTCGTCACCCCACACGGCGGGACGGAGGCGAGCGCGGGCCCGGCCGTGCGGGACCAGCGCGGGTCGCGGTTCGCGGCCGCGATGCGTACGACGCGGCCCGGGCAGGCCGGGCGCGGCGGTCCGGCCGCCGGGGGCTTCCCGGGTGGGTTCGGGGGCTTCGGCGGTCGTGGCGCGGCGGACCCGCAGGTGGTGGCGCTGCTGCGTGGGGCGGGGACGCAGTGGGCGGCCGCGACCCCGACGACGATGGCCGCAGCCGGCCTCGAGCTCGCCAGCGACACCTCGGTGATGGGCCTCGGCGGGTTCTCCGGCTCCGACCCGACGCCCACCCTGGCCCAGTTCCAGGGCGACGTCTCCTCCCACCTCGTCCGCTACTACGTGACGCCGACGGCGACGGGCGCCGGCGGCCGCGGGTTCGGTGGGTTCGGGGGACGCGGGGCCGCGCTCGCGCCGATCCAGTCGTGGGTGCAGGCCCACTACACCGGCCGGCAGGTGGGCGCGGACACCGTCTACGACCTGGCGGCCGCGGCTCACTAGGACGAGGTGGCCACGGGAGCGCTCGGCGCGGGTGGTGGGCCGAGCTGCCCACCGAGTGGGCCTCGGTGGTCGCCGGGACAACCGTGGGCGTCCACTCGGCGCGGGTGGTCGGCCGCGGTGCCCACCGAGTGGGCCTCGGCGGCTTCCGGGACGACCATGAGCGTCCACTCGGCGCGGGTGCTCACGGCGCGCGGCGCACCCGACCACGGCATGATCGGGTCGTGCTGCTCGCCGTGATCGTGCTCGGCACGGTGGGGGTCGCCGGGGCGGTGGCGCTGCTGGTCGTCGTCGTGGGGACCTTCCTGCCCCGCGTCCCGGTGGTCGGGTTCCTCGGGTCGTTCCTCTCCGGCCAGTACCCGGTGCACGTCCTCCCGGCGTCCCTCCTGGAGGTCGGCGCCGGGCTCGGGCTCGCGGCGCTCGGTGCACCGGGGTTCGGGGCGGTGGTGGCGGCCGTCGGCGGGGTCGCGTTCCTCGGCGGCTGCGTCGTGCTCGCCGCCCTGAGCCGGACCGCCCGCGCCGAGGGCGTCCGCCTGGACGGCCGGCTCGCCCTCACCGCCCTCGACCAGTCCGGCGCCCCACCGGATGCCACCGTGCGCTACCGCCCGGGCCTCGACCTCGACCTCTGGCTCCCGCCGGGCCCGGGCCCGCACCCGGTGATGGTCTGGGTGCACGGCGGCAGCTGGGTGCGGGGCGCGCGCACCGACCGGGCCCGCAGCAACCGGTGGTTCGCCGAGCACGGGCTCGCGGTCGTCTCGGTGCAGTACCGCCTGCCCGGTGACGCTCCGCTGCCCGGCGCGACGCTCGGCGAGGCCCAGCGCGACGACGTGGCCACGGCGCTGGCCTGGGTGCGCGGTGCCGGGCCGGACCACGGCCTCGACGCCGCCGCGGTGACGCTGGCCGGCCAGTCGGCCGGCGCCACACTCGCACTCACCACCGCGGCGGCCCTCGCCGGCGTCCCCGGGGCGACCCTGGCGGGCGGCACGCCGACGCCGCCCCCGGCCGCGACCGTCGCGTTCTACCCCGTCGTCGACCTCCGCCTCGTCGCGCCCGGCCTGCAGGACGCGGTGTTCGGCGCCCCCGCGCGGACGGTGCCGGCGCTCGCGCGGGCCGCGTCGCCGACCGACCTGGTCGCCGCCACGCTGCCGCCGACGATGCTCGTCGTGGGGGCCGCGGACAACTTCATCCGCGCCGACCTCGTCCGCGCCCACGACGCGGCCCTGCGCGCGGCCGGCGTCCCCGGCCGGCTGCTGCAGGTGCCCTTCGCCGACCACGTCTTCGACCGTCCCTACGGTTCCCCGGGCGGACAGATCGCCCGACCGGCCGTGCTGGCCTTCGTCCGCGAGCGGGCGTGGACCACCACGCCCCACCCGTGAGGTGCTGCGAGGATGACCACCGTGCTGCGCCACCACGGATCGCGTCGGGGGACCGGCTATGCGGCCTGGACCGTCGTCGTCGAGGGCACCGACGTGCTGCTGGTCGACGCCGGCTTCCCGGACGACGCCGAGGCTCTCGTCGCCTCCGTGACGGCGGCCGGTCGGACGCTCGACGACGTGGTGGCGGTGCTCGTCACCCACGCCCACGTCGACCACGTCGGCGGCCTCGCCGCGCTCCCGGCGCACGTGCCCGTCCTGGCCTCGCAGGGCGAGGCGGCGCACCTGCGCCGGGAGTTCCTCGAGCAGGTCTCGCCGGCCGCGATCGCCGCCCGGGCGTGGCGCCCGCGGGTGGCCCGCTGGGCGGTGGGCGTGCTCGGCGCCGGCGGCCTGCGCCCGGTGCGGGACACGCGCGCCGTCGGCGTCGACGTCGACACCGGCGAGCGGCTCGACCTGCCGGGCCGCCCGGTCGCGGTCCCGACGCCGGGCCACACCAGCGGCCACGTCGCGTGGCACTTCCCCGACGACGGCGTGGTCGCCTCCGGCGACGCGCTCGTCACCGCCCACCCCACCAGCGCGCGGACCGGCCCGCAGCTGCTCGACCGGATGTTCCACCACGATCCGGCGGCCGCCGAGGCCTCGCTCGCGGCACTGCGCGGCCTGGACGCGGACCGGCTCTTCCCCGGCCACGGCCCGGCCGTGCGGTGGGCACGGGGCCGGAGTCGCTGACGTTCGCCGCCCAGATCGGGATCGTCGCCGAGCACCTGGGCCACCCGATCGAGGTCCGCGCGGTGGATCCGGCGACCGCCCGGGAGCGAATGGCCGCACGTGTGCCCGAGGGGGTGGTGGAGTCGTTGTTCCGCTACTGGGAGCAGACCATCGACGGTCCGGCGCCGGTCACGGGCGAGGTCGCCGAGCGCACCGGTCACCCGGCCCGGAGCTACGCCTCGTGGGTCGCCGACACGCTGTGACCGCGACGCGCCGAGGAGCCACGTTCACCGTCCGGTAACCCTTGACTGCTCCCTGCTGCCGAGTACGGTCGAACCTGTCGATGTGGTCCCGATCACACGGTTTGATCCCATCCGAGAGCCCGTGGATCGAACCGCACGGCGTGCCCCACCCCCGACGAGGAGGCAGGTGATCCATTGATCGCAGGGATGATCCCGCACTGGACCGGCCCCCACCGCTCGTCGGATCACGGCCGCCCGTAGCTCCTCGAGGCACGGCGACGGCACGCCCACGAGAGCGCAACCCCACGAGCGGTGCGCCGGGACACCCGGAGCGGGTCCCGAATCCGAACGTTCCTCCGAGCCCGGGACGGCGTCACCCCCACGCGGGGAGGCGCCGTCCCGGCATGTCCGGGGTCGTTAGTAGTGCACGACGCCGGGCTGGCCGCCCCCGGCCCCGATCGAGTCGCCGGTGATCGCCACCGAGCGGGGCGAGGACAGGAACACCACGACGTCGGCCACCTCGGCCGCGGTGATCAGCCGCCGCAGGCTGGTGGACGACTCCAGGCCCCGGCGCACCTCCGCGTCGGGGACACCCCGCGCGGCCGCCTGGTCGGCGACCAGCTGCGGGATCCGCTCGGTCTCGGTCATCCCCGGGTGCACGCACGTCGCGCCGATGCCGTGCGGGCCGAGCTCGTCGGCGAGGTTCGCGGTGAGGGCGGCGACCGCGACGTTGCGGATGGTCCCCGCGATCGAGCCGGTGCGGCGCGCGTTCAACCCGCTGATGTTGACGATCCGCCCGGCCCCCTGGGCGATCATCGACGGCGCGACCGCCCGGGCGCAGCGCAGGTAGCCCATCACCTTGGTGTCGAACTCGCCGGTGACGGCGTCGTCGGTCAGCTCGGTCAGCGGCGGGATCGGGCCCCCGCCGGCCGGGCGGGCGGCGGCGTTGACGAGGACGTCGACGCCGCCCCACTCCCGCACCACCCGCGCCACCATCGCGCGCACGGCGTCGTCGTCGGTGGTGTCGGCGACGACGGCGAGGGTGGTGCCCTCCACCGTCGCGGCCGCGCGCTCCAGGTCGTCGGCGGACCGGGCGACGAGCGCGACCGAGGCGCCCTCGCCCGCCAGCGCCTGCGCGCAGGCCAGCCCGATCCCCCGTGAGGCGCCGGTGACGATCGCGCGGGCACCGTCCAGTCCGAGATCCATGCGCCCGTCCTTCCCCTCCCGGCCCCGGTTCACGCCCCGCCCGCGCCCGGGTCGTCCGCCACGCCGGGCAGCAGCAGGGTGACCGTGGTCGGCGCGGGGGAGCGCAGCCGCAACCGGCCCCCCTGCGCCTCGGCCAGCCGCCGCGCCAGCGCGAGCCCGATGCCGTGCCCGTCGCGACCCCCGCCGTCCGGGGCCCGGTCGCCCGAGCGGCCGGCGAACAGGGCCGCCTCGTCGACGGTCAGCGTGCCCTCGTCGGCGACGTCCACCGCCACCGCGGGGCCGGCGTTGCGGGTGGTGACGCTCACCGCGCCGGTGCCGTGGACCAGCGCGTTCTCCACCAGCACCGTCAGGATCTGGCGGACGGCGGCCGCCGACCCGTGGGCGTGCAGGTCGCCGTCCTCGAAGTGCACCGACACGGTCCGCCCCTCGGGGACGTCGGCCCGGACCTCGGCGACCACCCGGCCCACGAGGTCGTCCACCGCGAGCTCCTCCCGGCGGGCCCCGGCCGGCTCCCGGGCGAGGCGCAGCAGCTCCTCGACGGTGCGGTCGAGGCGGTCCGCGGCCTCGAGGGCCGAGTCGACGGCCTCGCGGACCCCCGGCGAGCCCGGCGGGAGGCTCGCGGCCTCCTCGAGCCGCAGCCGCAGCCCGGCCAGCGGGGTGCGCAGCTGGTGGGAGGCCTCGGCCGAGAAGGCCCGCTCCCGGGTGACGAGCTCGTCGAGCCGGGACGCGGTGACGGCGAGCGAGCGGTGCACCGCGGCGATCTCCGGCACCGGGTCCCGCCGCCCGCTCGGCGGGGGCTCGGACACGGTGAAGTCGCCCTCGCCGAGGCGGGCCGCGTCGCCCGCCAGCACCTCGAGCGGCGCGGAGAGCCGCACCGCCAGCCGCCGCGCCACCAGCCGGGTGCCCGCCACGGCCGCCACGCCCAGGACGAGCATCACCGCCCACGTCACCCCGGTCCGCTCGTAGGACTCGGCCTGGGCGCGGGAGGCCCGCAGGGCGCCCACGCGGCGGTCGCCGTCGAGCACCGGCACCGCCACGAGGTAGTCGCCCTCGGCGCTGGAGCGGACGACGCGGCCGGTCAGCGCCCCGGAGAGGGCCGGCGACAGCCGCGGCGGCCCGTCGCCGGTGATCTTGTGGCCGTCGAGGCCGTAGACCGCGGCGGGACTCTCGGCGGAGACGGGGGAGACGTCGACCGGGACGTGGCCCGCGGCGAGCACCGGCGCGATGCCGTCGGCCGCGACCTGCGCGTCGCCCTCGAGGTCGCTCTGCTCGTCGACGACGTAGTAGCGCGCCGCGCCGACCGCCAGCGGCAGACCGAAGACGGTGATCGCGACCATCGACACGATCACCGCGAACCGGGTGATCCGGGCCTGCACCTCAGCTCCCCGGCCGCTCGAGGCGGTAGCCGTGCCCGCGGACGGTGGCGATGGCGGGCGTCGCGCCGAGCTTGCGGCGCAGGGCGGCGATGTGGACGTCGAGGGTCTTCGTCGAGCCCGACCAGTGCTCGTCCCACACGTCGCTCATCAGGGCCTCCCGGGTGACGACGGCGCCCGCCTCCGACGCGAGCCGGGCGAGCAGGTCGAACTCCTTGGCGCGCAGCGGGACCTCGGCGCCGGCGCGGGTGACGGTGCGGGCCGCGAGGTCGACGGTGAGGTCGCCGACGGCGAGCCGCCCGCCCCGCCCCGCGCCCTCCGGCGGCGGGGCACCCGCCCGGCGCAGGTGGGCGCGCACCCGCGCGGCGAGCTCGGTGTAGCGGACCGGCTTGACGAGGTAGTCGTCGGCGCCCGCCTCGAGGGCCACGACCACGTCCATCTCGTCGGCCCGGGCGGTGAGCACGACGATGACGGAGTCCGGGTGGCCGATGCGCAGCCGGCGGCAGACCTCGGCGCCCTCGAGGTCGGGGAGGCCGAGGTCGAGCAGCACGAGATCCGGGCCCGGCAGCGACCGGTCGAGCGAGGAGGTGCCGTCGGCGAACGCCCGCACCCGGTGACCCTCCGCCTCGAAGCGCGAGGCGAGCACCCCCCGGATGGTCTCGTCGTCCTCGACGACCCAGAGCTGCGCCACAACCGACCACCATATTGTTGTGGTTCGTCTTGCCGACCGTTAACCCGGACCGGCGCAGAGTCGTGACCGTGACTCTCCGTCGACCGGCCCGGCTGCCCGTCCGGGCCCGCGCCGCCGTGGTGGCGGCCCGCGTCGTGAGCGGGGCCGCCCGCCGCGCGGGCCGGCACGGCTCGGTCATCGGTGGGCGCGTGGCGACGATGGTCGACCGCCGCGTCCTCGCCCGGCTCGCCGCCGAACGGACCGTCGTGCTCGTCACCGGGACCAACGGCAAGACCACCACCACCTCGATGATCGCCCGCGTCCTCGGCGGCGCGGGCCACGAGGTCGCGACCAACCACCTCGGCGCCAACATGCCCGACGGCATCACGACCGCCCTGCTCGACGCCCTGGCGTCCTCCGCCGGGACCGCCGGCTCCGGGTCGGTGGCGGTGATGGAGGTCGACGAGTCCTACCTCGGCGAGGTCGCCGCGGCGACCGACCCGCGGGTGATCGTGCTGCTGAACTTCAGCCGCGACCAGCTCGACCGCGTCGGCGAGGTGCGCACCGTCGCCCGCCGCGTGGGCGACGCGGTCGCCGCCCACCCGACGGCGCGGGTGGTCGCCTTCGCGGACGACGTCCTCTGCGCCGGGGCCGGGTTCTCCGCCGCGGCCCCGCTGTGGGTGTCCTCGCCGAGCCGGTGGAACGGCGACGCCGGGGTCTGCCCCCGCTGCGACGGCCCGGTGGAGCACGCCGGGGTCCGCTGGGCCTGCTCGGCGTGCGGGCTGGCCCGCCCGGACGGCGACTGGACTCTCGTCGAGGAGGGCGGCACCGCCACGGTGCGCGGCCCCGACGGGACGGCGACGACGCTCGACCTGCAGCTGCCCGGGCACGTGAACCGGCTGAACGCCACCTTCGCGCTGGCCGTGGGGGCGGAGCTCGGGGTCGAGCCCGCCGTCGCGGCCGGGCGGCTGCGGGACCTCGCGCAGGTCGGCGGCCGGTACCGCACCGTCACCCGCCCCGGCGGGACCACACGGCTGCTGCTCGCGAAGAACCCGGCGGGGTGGGCGCAGGTGCTCGACCTGCTCGACGAGGGGCCGGCCCGGCCCGTCGTCGTCGCCGTCAACTCCCGCGAGGCCGACGGCCGCGACGTGTCGTGGCTGTGGGACGTCGAGTTCGAACGGCTCGCCCGCCATCCGCTGGTGGCGGCCGGCGAACGGGCGGCCGACCTGTCGGTGCGGCTGGCCTACGCCGGGGTCGGGCATCGGTTGGCAGATGACGCCGTCGCCGCGACGCGCGACACTGTGGGTGACGTGGACCTGGTCGGGAACTACACCGCCTTCCACGACGCCACCCGGGCGCTGACGTGAGCGACGCCCGTGTCGCGACCTTCCCGGAGGGGATCCCGATGAGCCCGGTGCCGACGTCTCCCGCGGGGGACGCAGTCGACCCGGTGACCGTCGTGCTGCTGCTGCCCGAGGTGCTCGGCACCTACGGCGACGCCGGCAACGCGGCCGTGCTCGCCACGCGCCTGCGGTGGCGCGGGATCCCGGCCCGCGTGCTGACCGTGGGCTGGACCGACGCGGTCCCCGCCGACGGCGACCTCTACGTCCTCGGCGGCGGCGAGGACGCGGCCCAGGTGCTGGCGTGCGACCGGCTCCGCGACTCGATCGGGCTGCGCCGCGCCCTCGACCGCGGCGCCCCCACCCTCGCGGTGTGTGCCGGCCTGCAGGTGCTCGGCACCTCCTTCACCATCGCCGACGGCACGCGGGTCGCGGGCCTCGGCGCGCTCGACCTCGAGACCCGCCCGGGCGGCGGGCCGCGCCGGATCGGCGACGTGGTCGCGGACCCGCTCCTCGAGGGGCTCGACGGCCCGCTCGAGGGCTTCGAGAACCACGGTGGCCTCACCGAGCTCGGCCCCGACGCCGCCCCGCTCGCCCGGCTGCGTGAGCCCGCCCGCCAGGGGGGCGCCGGCAACGGCCCCGGGGGGCTCGAGGGCGCGGTCTCGGACCGCGGGCACGGCAACGTCGTCGGGACCTACCTGCACGGACCGGTGCTCGCCCGCAACCCGGTGCTCGCGGACCTGCTGCTCACCCGCGCGGTGGGGGAGCTGCCGCCGCTGGTGCTGCCCGAGGGGCTGCCGACCGCGACCGCCGAGCGGTTGCGGGGCCGGCGCCGCGTCTGCGGCGACGTCAGGTCAGGCGCTCGGCGACGTGCGGGGGCATGAGGACGGCGCGGCGCGCCAGCAGGGCCACGAAGCGTGAGGTGAGGGCGTCGGGCTCGGCCCCCGTCGTGGCGGCGAGCTCGCGCTCGACGCGGGGGACCGGCCGGGCGATGCGGCCCGTGAACGACGACGGCACGATCCCCGCGGGCACCAGGGCGGGCCCGATCCCGGCGGCGACCAGCTGGGGGGCCATCGCGGTCTGCTCGGTGCGCACCGCCAGCCGGGGGCGGAAGCCGGCCGCCCCGGCCGCGGCGTCCAGGTCGGCGGAGAGCCCGTGGCTGGGCGCGTACTGCACCCAGGCCACGTCGGCCAGCCGGGAGAGGGCGATCTCGCCGCCGCGGACGTCGGGCGGGCCGTCCGGTGGGAGGAGCACGACGAGCTCCTCGGTGCCCAGCACCCGGACCCGACCCCGCCACCCGTGCGGCGTCGGGCCGATCCCGACGTCGGCCTGACCGTCCTGCATGACCGTGGTCAGGGAGTCCACGCCGTTCTGCTCGAGCAGGCGCACGCCGACGCCGGGATGGTCGGCGCGCCAGCGGGTGAGCACGCCTGGGAGCAGGCCGAGCCCGACCGAGTAGACGACCGCGATCCGCAGCTCCCCGGCCGAGGTCCCGGCCACCGAGCGCGCCGCGGTGGTGGCGCGCGACGCCGCGTCCACGCAGGCGCGGGCGTGGGGGAGCAGCGCGCGCCCGGTGGGCGTCAGAGTCACCGAGCGGGGCAGGCGGCTGAACAGCGACGAGCCCAGCTCGCGCTCCAGGGCCGCCACCTGCTGGGACAGACCGGGCTGGGAGACCCCGAGTCGCTGGGCGGCCCGTGTGAACGAGCCCTCGTCGACGACCGTGAGGTAGGCCTCGAACTGGCGCAGCGTCGGCACGTGACCAGCATGCACAAGCTGTGCTTATGAGGTCGAGAGCGGAGGTTCTTCGACTTATGGCGAGGTGGGGACAAGCCTGGTCCGCGCTGTTGCTGGATCGATCCCGAAGGACATGCCGTGCTCCCCCTCCGCCGCCTCCCCGTGGGCCTCTCGCTGTTCGCCCTCGCCGTCGGCACGTTCGGCATCGGCACCACCGAGTTCGTGATCATGGGTCTGCTCCCGCAGGTCGCGGCCGGTCTCGGTGTCACCGAGCCCGAAGCGGGCCACCTCATCTCGGCCTACGCGCTCGGCGTCGTCGTCGGCGCCCCGCTGCTCGCCGGCCTCTCGGTGACCCTGCGCCGCCGGACCGTGCTGATGGCCCTGATGGCCACGTTCGCCGTCGGCAACCTGCTCTCCGCGCTCGCGCCCGGGATGGACGCCCTGATGGCGATCCGGTTCCTCACCGGGCTGCCGCACGGGGCGTTCTTCGGCGCCGCGTCCGTCGCCGGCGCCTCGATGGTCGACCACGCCCACCGGGCGCGGGCCGTCTCGAAGGTCTTCCTCGGGCTGACCGTCGCCAACGTGGCCGGCGTCCCGCTCGGGACGCTGCTCGGCCAGGCCCTCGGATGGCGCGCGACCTTCGCGTCCGTCGGCGTCGTCGGGCTGCTCGCGGTCGCCGCCGTGTGGGCCTTCGTCCCCGACGCCGCGCCCGCCGAGGGCGGCCGCTCCGCCCTGCGCCACGAGGTCGGCGCGCTGCGCCACCCCCAGGTGCTGCTCTCCCTCGGCGCCGTCGTCTTCGGCTTCGGCGCCATGTTCGCCTGCTACTCCTACGTGACGCCGATGCTCACCCAGGTCGGCGGCTTCTCCCCGTCGGTGGTGACGCTGCTGCTGGCGGTGGTCGGGCTCGGCATGACGGCGGGCTCGGTGCTCGGCGGGCGCTTCGCCGACCGGGCGCCGCTGAAGACCCTCTGCGGCTGCCTCGTGGCGCTCGCGGTGGTGCTGGCGACGTTCCCGCTGACCGTCGGGACCCCGCTGCTCGCCGTGGCCTCGCTCTTCGGTGCGGGGATGTTCTCGCTGGCGCTCGGCCCGGCCATCCAGACGCGGATCATGGACATCGTGGGGGAGGCCCCGACGATGGCCTCCGCGGCGATCCAGTCGGCGTCGAACGTGGCCAACTCCCTCGGCGCCTGGCTCGGCGGCCTGGTCATCGCGGCCGGGTTCGGGCTGCTGGCGCCCGCGCTGGTCGGCGCGGTCCTCGCCCTCGCCGGGCTCGCGGTGCTCATGGTCAGCGGCGGGCTGCAGGTGCACGCGCGGCGCCTGGCCCGTGAGCAGGAGGCCGTGGCGGACGGGGTGGTGCCGGTCCCGGCCTGACCCGCCCCTTCCGGCGCGAGGGGACCCCTCGGTCGACTAGAGCGGCCGAATCGTCCCCTCGCGCCCGGGGGTCGGGTTCGCGAGGGGAGGATCGGGTCGCTCTAGTCGGCCGAAGGGTCCCCTCGCGCGGGAGAGGCCTCGTCACGACGCCGACCAGCCCGACCACCGCGTCACCGTCACCTCGATGACCGGGCCCTCGGGCGGGTCGGCGACGTGCTGCGGGTACCGGGCCCCGAGCGCCGCCCGGGCCTCGGCCAGCGCCGCGTCGTCGTCGCGCACCGCCGCGCGGCCGTCGACGCGGACCCACCACAGGCCCGACCAGTCCTCGGCGTACTCGTCGGCGAGCAGGCAGACCGCCGGGTTCTCGGTGATGTTCGCCAGCCGCCGCAGCGACCGGGTCCGCTTGGGCTTGCCGTCGATCGCGACGAGCACGCGGTCGTCGACGACCGCGAACACCACGGGCACCAGGTGCGGCACCCCCTCGCCCGACACCGTCGCGAGCCGGGCGACGCGCGCGGCGGCGAACCGCTCCCGCGCGTCGTCCGGCTCGAGCGTCGGCACCGCTCAGCTCCCCACCAGCGGTGCGAGCTCGTCGAGCTCCTTCAGCACGGTGTCGCGGTCGGACGAGCTGACGCCGTAGATGACGCGGTCCATCCCGACCCGGTGGTAGCCCTCGATCGCCTCGGGCGACGTCTCGCCGCCGAAGAGCGACATCGGGATCCGACCCCGGCCGGCGTCGGCGGCGCGCTGCTGGAGCTTCCCCGCCCGCTCGGCGAACTCGTCGAGGTTGTCGGGCCCGACCCGCTGGGGCATCCACTCGTCGCCGAAGTCGAGGATGCGGTCCTCGACGCCGGGCCCCATGCCGCCGACCAGGACCGGCGGGTGCGGGTCCTGCAGCGGCTTCGGCCAGGCCCAGGAGCGCTCGAAGTCCACGAACTCGCCGTGGAACTCCGCCTCCTCCTGCGTCCACAGCGCCTTCATCGCCTTGACCTGCTCGGCCAGCAGCCGCATCCGCGTCTTCGGGTTGGTGCCGTGGTGGGCCATCTCCTCGCGGTTCCACCCGGCGCCGACGCCGAACAGGAACCGGCCGCCGGAGAGCCGGTCCAGCGACGCGACCTCCTTGGCGGTGTGGATGGTGTCGCGCTGGATGACCAGCGCGATCCCGGTGCCGACCTTCAGCGTCGTCGTCGCGGCCGCCGCGGCCATGAGGCCGACGAAGGGGTCGTAGGTGTGCACGTACATCCGGGGGAGGTCGCCCCCGCCCGGGTACGGCGACGTCCGCGACACCGGGATGTGGGAGTGCTCGGGGAACCAGAGCGAGTCGAAACCGCGGTCCTCCACCTCTTTCGCGAGGCTCGCCGGGTCGATCGCGTAGTCGGTCGGGAACATCATGATGCCGTGATCCACGTCGGGCAGGGTCCCCCGGCGCAGGCACCGCCACACGGCCCGCGCGCGACGACGGGTCGGTGGTCCATCATGCGCGCGTGGCCTGGGACGAGACCCTCACCGAGCAGGAGAAGCGGCGCGCCCGCGAGCAGCTCGAGCAGCTGCTGGAACGGCAGGCGCGGATGGGGACGGCCGACGTCGTCACCTACCACCCGCCGGAGGCGATCGCCCAGCGCGACCTGTTCGCGCTGGCCGGGACGCACGTCGACGGCACCCAGTGGACCGTGGGCGACTGCGACCACCGCTTCCCGCTCCAGTCGATCTCCAAGGTGTTCACCTACGCGCTGGCGCTCGAGGACAACGGGCGGGAGGCGACGCTGACGCGGGTCGGCGTCGAGCCCTCCGGCGACCCGTTCAACTCGCTGGCCTTCGACGAGATCCACCGCCGCCCGCACAACCCGATGGTGAACGCGGGCGCCCTGGTCGCCGCGGACATCGTCGGCGGCGCGGACGTGGAGGAGAAGGTGGGCCGGCTGCTGGAACGCCTCCGGATCTTCACCGGGAACCCGGATCTCGAGGTCGACCAGGAGCTGCTCGACGCCCAGCTCGCCGACGCCGACCGCAACCTCGGCATCAGCTACTACATGCGCTCGCTGGGGATGCTGGTCGGCGAGGTGATCGACATCCTGACCGTGTACCTGTCGGTCTGCTCGGTGATGGTGACGACGGCGGAGCTCTCGGTCGCGGGGGCCACGCTGGCCCACGGCGGGATCAACCCGCGCACCGGCGAGCCCGCGATGGCCCGGACCTACGTCCGCGACGTCATCGGGGTGATGTTCACCTGCGGCATGTACGACGCGGCCGGCCAATGGGCCAACGACGTCGGCATCCCGGCCAAGAGCGGCGTCTCGGGCGGCATCCTCGCGGCCATCCCCAACCAGGTCGGGCTCGGGGTGTTCTCCCCGGGCCTCGACATGCACGGGAACTCGGTCCGCGGGGTCAACGTGTGCCGCGAGCTCTCCGACCGCTTCGGCCTGCACATCTTCGCCGACCCGAGCGAGACCCAGCTCGGCCGCCTCGGCGCCCGCGTCTGGCCCGAGCCGGAGCCCGAGCCGGAGCCCGGCGCGCTGGATCCGGAGCCCCGGGACGAGGTGCCCGACGTCGTCGACCAAGCCGTCGGGCCCGAGCACGGCGCGCGTCCGGTGGTCGAGTCGCAGAGCTGACGGCGGTCGGACCAGCGCCCCGGTTGCGGGGCATCCCCGTTACGGTGCGGCCGTGGGCATCCTCGATCGCTTCCGTCTCGACGACCGCGTGGCGGTCGTCACCGGCGCCTCCTCCGGGCTGGGTGCCGTCTTCGCGCGCACGCTGGCCGAGGCCGGGGCCGACGTCGTGCTCGGCGCGCGGCGCATCGACCGCCTCGACGAGACCCGGGCCGAGGTGGAGAAGCTCGGCCGGCGTGCGGTCGCGGTGCGCACCGACGTCGCCGAGCCCGAGGACTGCCAGACGCTCATCGACGCGGCGATGACCGAGTTCGACCACGTCGACGTGCTGGTCAACAACGCCGGGGTCGGCACCGCGGTGCCGGCCACGAGGGAGACCCCCGAGCAGTTCCGCCAGGTCATCGACATCAACCTCAACGGGGCCTACTGGATGGCGCAGGCCGCCGCGAAGGCGATGGCGCCGGGGAGCTCGATCGTCAACATCGCCTCGGTCCTCGGCCTCACCACCGCCGGCCTGCCCCAGGCCGCCTACTCGGCGTCCAAGGCGGGGCTGATCGGGCTGACCCGCGACCTCGCCCAGCAGTGGACGCCGCGCAAGGGCATCCGCGTCAACGCGCTCGCGCCCGGGTTCTTCACCTCGGAGATGACCGACAGCTACCAGGAGGGCTACCTCGAGTCGCAGCTCCCGCGGGTACTCGCCGGCCGGATCGGCGACCCCGACGAGCTCGCGGCCGCGCTGGTCTTCCTCGCCTCCGACGCCGGGTCCTACGTCACCGGGGTGACGCTGCCGGTGGAGGGTGGGCTCCTCACCAGCTGACGCAGGTGAACGGATCCGGTCGCCAGGACGACCACATCCGTTCACATGGCGCGCAGCGCCGTCGCCGCCTCGAGCAGGCTCGGTCCGTACCAGGTCAGCAGCCGGCCGCTGATCAGCGCGGACGGGGCCTCGAACGCCTCGGGACCGTCGTCGGCGGTGAAGCGGTAGGGCTCGTCGGGCAGGACGACGAGGTCGTGCGGCGGGAGGTCGGCGACGTCGACGCGCGGGTAGCGCTCCGCGCCCGGCCCGCCGTCGGCGAACGCGTTGTCGATCCCGAGCCGGTCGAGGACCGCCCCGGTGAACGTGTCGCGGCCGACGACCATCCACGGCTTGCGCCAGATCGGGACGATCGCGGTGCGCCGGTCGGCGTCGGCGACCCGCGGCAGGTCGGCCCACGCCTTCTCCGCGCCCTCGAGCCACGCCGGGCGCTCGAGCCCGCACGCGGCGAGCATCCCGTCGAGGCTCGCGAAGGCCCCGTCGACGGTGCGCACGTCGGTGACGTAGACGGCGAGCCCGGCGTCGCGGAGGGCCTGCAGGTCGGCCGGGCGGTTCTCCTCGTCGTTGGCGACGACGAGGTCCGGCGCGAGGGCGACGATCGCGTCGACGTCGGGGTTCTTGGTGCCGCGGATCCGGGCGGGCGCGGACGCCCCGGCGGTGTCGAGGTCGAGCGGGTGGGTGCACCAGTCGGTGACCCCCACGAGCAGACCGGGCTCGGTCACGCCGATCGCCTCGGTCAGCGACGGGACCAGGCTCACCACGCGCCGGACGCGGTCCGGCACCGGCACGGTGGTCCCCAGGTCGTCGCGGACGACGTCGCGGGTCTCCTCGGTCGCTCGGTCGGCCATGTCCCCGATCCTGCCAGGGCGGGCGACGGATGCGCGGCATCACCCGGTACCGTTGGTCCCGGATAGATTGCGGGAGGGGTACGCGATGGACCGCTGGGCGTCCGGGATCGACACGGCGTGGCTGCAGCTCGAGCAGGAGACCAACCGGATGGTGGTCCACGGGGTGCTGTTCTGTGAGGGCCCGGTGAACCTGGACGCGTTGCGCGCCCGGGTGCAGGAGCGGTGGGTCGAGGTCTACCCCGGGTTCCGCCAGCGTCCCACGTGGCCGACCGGGCCCGTCGGGCTCGCCCGCTGGGTGGACGCACCCCCGGACCTGACGGCGCACGTCACGACGATGGCGCTCCCCGCGCCCGGCGACGACGCCGCCCTCGCCCGCCGGCTCGGCGAGCTGATGTCGCAGCCCCTGCCCACCGACCGGCCGTGGTGGCGGATCGAGCTGGTGACGGGGTACGCGGGCGGGACGGCCGTCCACGTCGCCATCCACCACGGGCTCGCCGACGGCGTCGCGCTCAGCCACCTCTTCCACGCCCTCGCCGACCCCGTCGCCGACCCCCGGACGCCCGCCGCCTACGGCCGGGCGCCCCGTGAGCCCCGGCCGGTGCACGACCTGCGGCTGATGCGCCGGGAGGTCCGCGACCGGGCCTCGTCGCTGTGGCGGACCCTCAAGCGGTCGGGCACCCCCGAAGGCGCCTCGGAGCTCGTCGCGACCGGCCGGGCGGTGAAGTCCTCGGCCATGCTCCTGGCCCGGCCGCCGCGGGAGAAGCCGTCGCCGCTGCAGGGCCGGCCCGGCGTGGCGAAGGCGGCCCGCTGGACCTCCGACGTGCCCCTGGACGCGGTGAAGGCGGCGGCGAAGACCGCGGGCGCCAGCGTCAACGACGTGGTCTGCGCCGCGATCGCCGGGGCGCTGCGGACCTTCCTCGGCGACGGTGACGTGCCCCGGCTGCGCGCGGTGATGCCGACCAACCTGCGCCCGCTCGACCAGCCGATCTCCGCGGAGCTCGGCAACGAGTTCGGGCTCGTCCTGCCCCCGCTGCCCACCGACGAGGCCGACCCGGCCCGCCGGGTCGAGCGGATGCACCACGCGATGGCGACGATCAAGCGGACCAACCAGGCGCTGGCCAGCTTCTCCGGGATCGCCGCGGCGGGCCTCGGGACGCCGGCGCACACCCAGAACCTCGTGGGCCGGTACGCCCGCGCCGCGTCGCTGATCATCTCCAACGTCCCGGGCCCGCTCGAGGAGCTGACGATCGGTGACGTGCGCGTGCGCGACCTGATGTTCTGGGTGCCGTGCTCGGGGAACCTCGGGCTCGGGGTCTCGGTGCTCTCCTACGCCGGCCGGGTGCGGCTCGGCGTCGATGCCGACCTCGGGCTGCTCGGCGGCGAGGACGGCGTCGACCGCTTCACCGGAGCGCTCGACCGGGAGCTGGCCGCACTCGCCCGGACCTGAGCCCACCGGCCGCTCAGGCCAGCGGCCGGCGCCCCCGGTGCACGAGCTGGTCCTTCGCGAGCACGACGAGGCCGCCGAGCACGACGACGAGCGCCATGTCGCCCCCGAGCCGTTGCAGCCCCTCGAGGACCAGCCCGGCGTCCAGGCTCACCACGCCCATGCCGAGCACGCCCGCGGCCGGCACGAGGGCCAGGGCGATGAGCGCGCCCGCGAGGACCGCCTCGCGGAACGACGTGACGATCACGAGGCCGGCCAGGGCGCCGGCTGCGGCCACGAGCCAGTCGGCGGCGGTGGGATCGAGGATCAGGTGCATGCCCTCGCTGCTCGCCAGCGTCTTCGGGGAGGCCAGTCCGAGGGCCCGTAGGACGACGAAGGCGAGCCCGCCGCCCGCGGCCATGAGCAGGTAGCCGACGACGATCGAGACGACCGCCCGCCGGATCGCGTACCCGCTGCGTCGGACGAGCGCCACGCCGAGCATCGCCACCGGCTCGAACGCGGGCGCGAGCACCGCGCACGCGGCCAGGGCGAGCGCCTGGGGGACCGGCGGTGAGAGCAGGCCCGCGACGCCGATCGCCCCGCCCAGGACCATGAGCACGAGGTAGTTGACCGAGAGCCGGCCGTGGTGGCGCAGCGAGCGCTCGAACTCCTCCCAGGGGGTCTCGTCCGCGTCGTCGTCGATCGCCGACTGCGCGCCGGTGGCGACGATGCTCGACACCCCGCCGGTCGCGACGGCGACGCGGCCGTGGTCCTGGGCGTGCGAGGCGGCGGCGAGCACGTCGTCGATCGAGCGGTTGAGGGCGTGCACGGTGACGACGTCACCGGGCGGTTTCACCCCGGCGTCGCGCTCCACCGACAGGGCGAGCACGCCCTCGATCTTCTCGAGGGCCGCCAACGTCTCGTCGGTGGCCGCCGCCGGTAGGACCATCTCGACGGTGTGGTGCACCCGGCCTCCCTCGTGCCTCGCGGTCGGACCACCCGCCCGGGTTCGGACGGGGGCGCCGGGCGTTACCCGAACCCGACGAACCGCACACGGACGCTTCCCGTGGGCAGCGGACCGGCGGTCGCGGCGCTCCGGCACGGGATGTGCGCGTGCCGCGCACTCCTCTCGCTCCTCGTCACAGGCACCGCCACGGATCGCCCAATGCACTGGGCCGACCGAGTAGAGGTGACGACGATCACGTCACTCGCTGCCACACTCGGAGGTGAAAGGACACCCGGAGGAGGAGGTGGTCGCCGTGATCGACAGTCCGGCGCAGGCCGACGAGACGTGGATGGCGCGCTTCAACGCGGCCGACACCGACGGGCTGCTGGCCCTCTACGAACCGGACGGGCTGCTGGTCGGCGAGCCCGGCGGCAAGCCGCTCGTCGGCCACGACGCGATCCGGCAGTTCGCCGAGACGTTCTTCGCGATGTCGCCGCGGATCGACCTGCGCACCGCGGCGATCCTCGAGCGCGACACGGACGCGCTGACCTACTCGACCTGGACGATGACCGGGAACGGTCCTGAGGGGCCGTTCGAGATGGAGGGCCGGGCGACGGTGCTGCTGCGCAAGCAGGCCGACGGGTCGTGGCTGATCGCGGTCGACGACCCGTGGAGCCAGGGGTGATCGGAGGGAACGTCCCGGGCCGAGGCGCCCGGACGCTCCTGCTCCTGCTGTTCGGGGTCGTGCTCGCCGTCGGGACCGCCTGCGCGGGCGCAGGCGGGTACACCTCCGGCGCGGTCACGACGCCCGCCGCGGCCGCGCCGTCGTCGGGTGCCGTGGCGTCCACGACCCAGGACCCCGCCGTCCACTCGGCGGCGATGGCGGCACCGATCACGGCGATCCCGCTGGGTACGTACCGCAACCAGGTCACGCCCGAGGGACCCCAGACGCTGATCATCGGGGCCGGGGCCAGCTACACGCAGGTGGTCACGAACAGCGGGCAGAGCTGGCAGGGCACCCTCGCGCAGGACAACGCGGGCCGGGTGACGTTCACGAGTGCCGCCGGCGCCCCGTGCGCGGGCCAGCCCGGGCTCTACCGCGTGAACCTCAACGGGTCGGACCTGAGCATGCAGACCGTGTCCGACTCCTGTCCGAGCCGGGCCACGGCGTTCACCTCGGGCCCCTGGGTGCGCTGACGCGCTCGCGAGCAGAAAGTGTCGGTATACCGACACTTTCTGCTCACGAGGCCGCAGGCCACCTACATGGAGCGCCGGTACTGCCCGCCCACCTCGAAGAACGCCTCGGTGAGTTGGCCGAGCGAGCACACCCGGGCGGCCTTCATCAGTTCGGCGAAGACGTTCTCGCCGTTGGTCGCCGCGTCCTGCAGCCGCCGGATCGCCACGGCCGACTCCGACGCGTGCCGGGCCTGGAAGTCGTCGAGCCGCTGGAGCTGCGAGGTCTTCTCCTCCTCGGTCGCCCGCGACAGCTCGATCTCCTTCGGCTCCTCACCGTCGGCGTCGGCAGGCGGGAGGAAGGTGTTGACCCCGACGATCGGCAGTGAGCCGTCGTGCTTGCGCGACTCGTAGAGCATCGACTCGTCCTGGATCTTGCCGCGCTGGTAGCCGGTCTCCATGGCGCCCAGCACGCCGCCGCGCTCGGCGATCCGGTCGAACTCGGCGAGCACGGCCTCCTCGACGAGGTCGGTGAGCTCCTCGACGACGAACGAGCCCTGCAGCGGGTTCTCGTTGAGCGAGAGCCCCCACTCGCGGTTGATGATCAGCTGGATCGCCAGCGCCCGGCGGACCGATTCCTGCGACGGCGTGGTCACGGCCTCGTCGTAGGCGTTGGTGTGCAGCGAGTTCGCGTTGTCGTAGAGCGCGCAGAGGGCCTGCAGCGTGGTGCGGATGTCGTTGAACTGCATCTCCTGCGCGTGCAGCGAGCGACCCGAGGTCTGCACGTGGTACTTGAGCTTCTGGGAGCGCTCGTTCGCCCCGTAGCGCTCGCGCATCGCGACGGCCCAGATCCGGCGCGCGACCCGCCCGATCACCGAGTACTCGGCGTCCATGCCGTTGGAGAAGAAGAACGACAGGTTCGGGGCGAAGTCGTCGATCGCCATCCCGCGGGCGAGGTAGGACTCGACGTAGGTGAACCCGTTGGCCAGCGTGAACGCGAGCTGCGAGATGGGGTTCGCCCCGGCCTCGGCGATGTGGTAGCCGGAGATCGAGACCGAGTAGAAGTTGCGGACCTTGTGCGCGATGAACCATTCCTGGATGTCGGCCATCATGCGCAGCGAGAACTCGGTCGAGAAGATGCAGGTGTTCTGGCCCTGGTCCTCCTTGAGGATGTCGGCCTGCACCGTGCCGCGGACGTTCGCCACCGCGTGCGCCACCAGGTCCTCGCGCTCCGACGACGACGGGTCGCGGCCCTCGGACTCCCGGAACGCGTCCACCACCTGGTCGATCGCGGTGTTGAGGAAGAACGCCAGCACCGTCGGCGCCGGGCCGTTGATCGTCATCGACACGCTCGTCGTCGGCGACGTCAGGTCGAAGCCCGAGTAGAGGACCTCCATGTCGTCGAGCGTCGCGATCGAGACGCCGGAGGTGCCGACCTTGCCGTAGACGTCCGGGGGAGTGGCGGGGTCGCGGCCGTAGAGGGTGACCGAGTCGAACGCCGTCGAGAGCCGCTTGGCCGGCGAGTCCTGCGAGAGGTAGTGGAACCGGCGGTTGGTGCGGAACGCGTCGCCCTCGCCGGCGAACATGCGGGCGGGGTCCTCGCCCTCGCGCTTGAACGCGAACACGCCCGCGGTGAACGGGAAGTACCCGGGGAGGTTCTCGGTGCGCAGGAACCGCAGCACCTCGGCCTCGTCGGTGTACTTCGGCAACGACACCCGGTTGACCTTCGAGCCCGAGAGGGTCTCGCGGGTCAGCTGGATGCGGTTCTCCTTGTCGCGGACGGTGTAGACGAGCTCGTCGCCGGCGTAGTCCTCCGTGGTGCGCGCCCAGCCGTCGAGCAGCTCCGCCGCCTCGCGGGGCAGGTCGCGCTCGGCCTCCTCGAGCACCGCGGGCAGCTCGCCGGGGTCGCGGTCGCCGAGCGCCTCGCGGGCCTGGCGCAGGGCCGACCGGCGCCGGGCCGCGGCGACCATCGAGTCGGTCTCGTCGTGGTAGCCGCGCACCGTGGCGGCGATGTCGGCGAGGTAGCGCTCCCGGTCGGCGGGGATCGCCGAGCCGGCGAACGTCGAGACCGCGGTGTCGGGGATCTCCAGACGGCCCTCGCCGGCGGGCAGGCCGTGCTCGCCGAGCAGCGTCATCAGCTTGCCGTAGAGGGCGGTGACGCCCTCGTCGTGGAAGGTCGCGGCGCTGGTGCCGTAGACCGGCATGTCCTCCCAGCTCGACCCGTACGCGTCGCGGTTGCGCAGCAGCTGGCGGGCGACGTCGCGCCGGGCGTCGTCACCGCCGCGGCGCTCGAACTTGTTGATGGCGACGACGTCGGCGAAGTCCAGCATGTCGATCTTCTCGAGCTGCGACGCGGCGCCGAACTCCGGCGTCATCACGTACAGCGAGACGTCGGCGTACTCGACGATGCCCGCGTCGCCCTGCCCGATGCCGGGGGTCTCGACGACGACGAGGTCGGCCCCGGAGGCGCGCAGCACGGCGATGACGTCGGCCAGGCGCTCGGGCAGTGCCGTGCCCGAGCCGCGGTTGGCCATCGACCGGAAGGCGATGGGTCCGCCGAGCGCGTTCATGCGGATGCGGTCGCCGAGCAGGGCGCCACCCCCGCGCCGGCGGGTGGGGTCGACGGCGAGGACGGCCACCTTCAGCTTGTCCTCGCGGTCGAGGCGGGCGCGGCGGACCAGCTCGTCGGTGAGCGAGGACTTCCCGGAGCCGCCGGTGCCGGTGATGCCGAGGACCGGCACGTGGCGGTCGCCGTTCGCGGCGTCGACGCGCTCGCGGACCTCGTCGGGGAGAGCTCCGGACTCGGCCATGGTCACCGCCCGCGCCACGACCGCGCGCTCGCCGGTGAACAGGCCCTCCCAGTTCGACGGCGCCCGGGCGGCCAGGTCCTCGTCGCACTCCCGGATGATCGTGTTGATCATGCCGGGCAGGCCGAGCTGCTGGCCGTCCTGCGGGGAGAAGATGCGGGCGACGCCGTGGGCGTGGAGCTGGTCGATCTCGCGCTGGACGATGACGCCGCCGCCCCCGCCGTAGACCCGCACGTGCCCGGCGCCGCGCTCGCGCAGCAGGTCGACCAGGTACGTGAAGTACTCGACGTGGCCGCCCTGGTACGAGCTGATCGCGACGGCGTGCGCGTCCTCCTCGACGGCGGCCGAGACGACGTCGTCGACCGAGCGGTCGTGCCCGAGGTGGATCACCTCGGCGCCCTGGCGCTGGAGGATCCGCCGCATGATGTTGATCGCGGCGTCGTGCCCGTCGAACAGGCTCGCCGCCGTGACCACCCGGATCGGGTTGGTCGGCACGTACAGATCGCTCTGCGACTCGGCCATGGGCTGGATCGTCCTCGCTGCTCGACACCGGCGCCGGGCGGCGCCGTCCCGCCAATATAGTAGGACGTCCGACTATTGGGGAGAGGTGGTGCTCTCCGCCACGTAGGCCAGCAGTCCGACCAGGGTGCCCGAGCCGAGCAGCTCGCCCGCCCCGGCGAGCCGGACGACGTCGGACACCGGCACCCACCGGGCGCGCCCCGGTTCGTGGCGGTCGAGGGGCTCGTCGGTGGGCTCGGCGTCGCGCCACAGGTGCACGTGCACCGTCGTGGAGACCCCGCCGGGCAGCGGTTCGAAGTCGATCAGCGGCCGGCCCGGGCCGCGGGGCCGCCAGCCGGTCTCCTCGGCCACCTCCCGGGCCGCGGCGACCCGCGCCTCCTCGCCGTCGTCGACGCCGCCCCCGGGCAGCTCCCAGCCGTAGCGGTTCACCGGGTAGCGGTAGGTGCGCAGCATGAGCACCTCCTCGCCCGACTCGCCCTCCCGGACGACGAGCGCCACCGCCACCTGCGGCAGGTGGACCACCGGGTAGTCGAAACGGTCGCCCTCCGGAGCGGTGACGTCGTGCACCTCGACGCGCACCCCGGCGTCCCCCGCGGGGCCGGACGCCGACCACACGGTCGTCGCCGCATGGGTGGCCCATGAGTCAGCGGGAGTCACATCAGCACCTCGTGTCTCCCCGCGCGACGATTCGTGATCGAACAGATCCCCCGAAGTGGTGAGTTCGTGGGGCCCGTGTGTGTTCACGAGGTCACGCTCGGGTATCAAGCAGTCCCGACCACACCGGTCGGAGAGAGACGAGGGAAACCATGATCATCCTCGGCGTCATCCTGATCATCATCGGAGCCGTCACGGGTATCTCGATCCTGTACACGATCGGCGCGATCCTCGCGATCGTCGGGCTGATCCTGACCATCCTCGGCGCGGTCGGCCGTGGTGTGGGTGGCCGCAAGACGTACTTCTAGCTCCCCCCACGTCGTGCGAGCCCGCCCCTGGCGAGAGGGGCGGGCGAGCCCGGCTCAGACCAGGCCGCGCACCACCTGCGCCGCGGGCGTCGCGACGGCCTCGAGGAAGTGTCCGACACGCTCCGAGGCCGACGGGCCGCCCGCCATCGGGACCGCGACGACGGGGAGGGCGTCCGGCCCCTCGGCCCTCACGCGGCCCCGCCCCGGCCGCCAGGGACGAACGCGTCGTCCGTGGCGTCTAGGTGCACGAACGAGTCGTTCGTCCCGCACCCGGGCCGAACCGGAACTCGCCCGCCGCCTCCCACGGTCCGTGACGGTATCGCCACAGCGCGAGGGCCTCGACGACGGTGTCGTACGGGGTGTGGTCCGCGCGCACGCTCGCGAGCGTCCGGCGGGCCTCGTCGGGCCCGACCTTGTTCTGCAGGGTGAGGTGCGGGCGCCAGGGGCGCGCGTCCTGGGCGGTGAGGTCGTCGCGGAAGCGGTCGGCGATCGTCGCGCGGATCTCCTTCAGCGCCGGCGACGGCGTCCGGACGGCCACGCCCCGCCCCAGGCCGAAGGCCTCGCCGACGGTGATCGCCGGCGCCGGGCGCTCCCCGGTGAGCTCGCGCAGCGCCGCCGCGACCTCGGGGGCCCGGTCGCCGGGCAGGGCGTGGAAGAGCGTGAGGTGCGCCCCGACCTGCAGCCGCTCGGCGGGGAACCACCGGCGACGGCGGGCGTCGAGGTCGTCCTGCGCCCCCGCGGCGAGCACGGCGCTGACGATCAACGGGTCGCTCACGCGAGCCATCCCGCCGGGTCGTCCCACGCGGACAGCGTGCGCCGGCTGTGGACGGTCCGGCGCTCGCCCGTGCGGGGATCGGGCCAGGACAGCGTCGCGGCGAGCAGCTGCAGCGGGGTGCGGAAGTCGTCGAGCGGCACGTCGCGCAGCTCCGGGTAGAACGGGTCGCCGAGGATCGGGACGCCGAGGGAGGCCAGGTGCAGCCGCAGCTGGTGGGTCCGGCCGGTGCGCGGGGTCAGGCGGTAGCGGGCGATCGGGCCCAGGTGCGCGTCGTCGCGGTGCTCGAGCAGCTCGACGAGGGTCTCGGCGTTCGGCTCCCCGGGGACCTCCCGCGCGGTGATCACGCCGCGCTCCTTCGTGATGCGCGAGCGGACGGTCGTCGTCGCCGGGAGCGCGGGGTCGTACCGGGTGACCGCGGTGTAGGTCTTCGCCACGCGGCGATCGCGGAAGAGGTTCTGGTAGGTGCCGCGGGCCTCGCGGCGGACCACGAACAGCACCAGGCCCGCGGTCACGCGGTCGAGGCGGTGGGCGGGGGACAGGTCGGGCAGGCCGTGCTCGTCGCGCAGCCGCACGAGGGCGGTCTCGCGGACGTGGCGCCCGCGGGGGATCGTCGCGAGGAAGTGCGGCTTGTCGGCGACGAGGACGTCGTCGTCGCGGTGCGCCACGTCGATCGGGAACGGCACCGGGGCCTCGTCGGGCAGGTCGCGGTGGAACCAGACCGACCCGCCGCTGACGTAGGGCGCGTCGGCGTCGAGGGGCCCCTCGGCGTCGTGGAAGCGGCCGGCGGCGAACATCGCGTCGATCTGGGCCGCGGGCAGCGGCACCCGGGTCACCAGGTGCTCGCGGATCGTCGACCAGCGGTCCGAGACCGGTAGCCGCATCCGGGCCGGGTCGAGCCCGAACCGGGGCGGCAGCGAGGCGGGCGGGCGCATCGGTGTCCAGTGTGCCGTTCCTGCGCGAGGGGACCTCTCGGTCGACCAGAGCGACCGAGGGGTCCCCTCGCGCAGGGCGGCTCAGTGCCCGACCAGCGCGTCCGAGACGATCTTGCGCTGGATCTCCGACGTCCCCTCGAAGATCTTGGTGAGTCGGGCGTCGCGCCAGTACCGCTCGGCCGAGTACTCCGTCGTGTAGCCGTTCCCGCCGAAGATCTGCAGCGCCTGGCTCGTCACCTGCTCCGCGGTCTCCGACGCGACGAGCTTGGCCTGTGAGGTCTCGACGTCGGCGGCGGCTCCGCTGTCGACCAACCACGCCGCGTGCATCCACAGCTGGCGGGCCGCCTCGACCTGCGCGGACATGTCGGCGATCGCGTGGCGGATCACCTGCTGGTCGCCGATCGGGTGCCCGAACTGCACCCGCTGCCGGCAGTAGGCCACCGCGTCCTCCAGGGCGCCCCGCGCCAGCCCGACGGCCCGGGCCGCCGTCTGCACCCGCGCCGGCCCGAGCCAGCGCAGGCTGTCCTTGAAGCCCTGGCCCTCGGCCTGCCCGGTGTCCTGCAGCGCGTCGGCCGGGAGGCGCAGGCCGTCGAAGCGGAGCTCCCACGTCGTGAGCCCGAAGTAGCCGATCTTGTCGATCGGCGTGCCGGAGACGCCGTCGGGGAAGACGCCGCGCTCCTTCTCGACGAGGAACAGCTCCAGCCCGTCCGAGCGGCTCTCGCCCTCGCGCGGGTCGCGGGTGCGGGCGAGCAGGTGCAGGAAGTCGGCGCGCAGCGCGTGCCCGACCCACCGCTTCGTCCCGGTGATCACCCACTCGTCGCCGTCGCGCTCGGCGGCGCACTCGACGCCCGCCAGGTCCGACCCCGCCGACGGCTCCGAGAACGCGATCCCGCCGATCCACTCGCCGCGGGCCGAGCGCCGGAGCAGGGCCGCGCGGCGGTCGTCGTCGGGCGAGGCGCAGCCGGTGCCGTTGCCGCGGGCGATGATGCTCGCGACGCTCATCCACCCGCGGGCCAGCTCCTCGCAGACCAGGCAGTACTCGAACACCCCGAGGCCGAGCCCGCCGTGCTCGCGGTCGACCATGATCCCGAAGTAGCCCAGTTCCGCGAGCCGGGCCAGGAGCGCGTCGGGGATCTCCCCGCGCCGGGGGTCGAGCTCGTCGGCGACCGGGAGCACCTCGGTCATCGCGAACTCCCGCGCCGTGCGCTGCAGCTCGAGGCGCTCCGACGTGAGGTACACGCTCGCCGTGGGCGCGATCGTCGCGACGTCCTCGAGGTTCTTGCGGCTCCAGGTCACGGACCGACAGTTCCCGACAATGCAGCTGAGCACGCCGATAGGGGCGGGCGCCGCACCCGGGCGGGCGCAGGTCACCCTCGCGTCAGACCCGGTCCGCCCCGGCGCGGAGGGCCTTGAACTTCTCCCAGACGACGGTCGGGTGCACCTCGGGCTGGTAGCTCGCGCGCGAGGAGAACCCGCAGTCGGCGCCGGCGATGACCTGCTCGCGGCCGACCGCGTCCACGTAGTGCCGCAGCATCTCGGCGACCAGGTCCGGGTGCTCGACGTAGTTCTGGGCGTGCCCGAGCAGGCCGGGGATGAGGACCGCGTCGCCCAGCCGGCGCTTCAGGTCCGCGTCGGACCAGATCGTCCACTCGTGCATGTGTCGCGGGTTCGCGACCTCGAACGAGTACGCCCCCGCCCGGATCGCGAGCATCGGCCCGGCCACCTCGGCCATCGTGATGTCGTGGACGCGCGGGCCGTGGTTGAGCCCGTAACAGGTGTGCAGGCGGATCTTCTCGGTCGGGATGTCGCGCAGCGCGTGGTTGACGATCTCGGCGTGCTCGGCCGCGGTGCGCTGCCGCTCCTCGGGCTCCAGCGCCGGGTCCGAGAGGATCTCGATGAGCCACGGGTCGTCGATCTGGAGCAGGAACCCGGCGTCGACGATCGCCAGGTACTCCTCGCGCAGCGCCTCGGCGACGGCGGCGTAGTACTCGGTGTCGGTGGCGTAGTACTCGTTGCGGCCGAACCCGCGCGGCGACGTCGAGGGCATGAACGCCTCGGTCGCGTCGACCCCGACCAGCGCCGCCCGCAGGTTCTCGATGTCGGTGCGCAGCTGGTCCTGGCCGGTGTAGGAGACCGGCCCGACGCAGGCCACGGTCACCATCGGCGCGACCGTCTTCGAGTACTTCCCCAGGTACTGCGCGTAGTACTCGGGGAAGGCGTCGATCTCGAGCTGCCACGACGGCGGCAGCAGCTTCTCCCCGGACGACGGCGAGAACCCCTCGAGGCGGTCCTGGACGTAGGTCGCGAAGCTGACCTTGCCCATCTCGCCGTCGGTGACGACGTCGAGGCCGACCGCGACCTGCGTGGCGACGACGTCCCGTACCGCCTCGGTGATCTGCTTCGCGAAGCCGGCCGCGTCGTACGGGCGGCCGTGCTCCTTCTCGCGCATGGTGTCGAGCAGGGCCTCCGGACGGGCGAGGCTGCCGACGTGGGTGGTGAGGATCCGCTCGCTGCTGCGCTGCATGGCGCCGACGCTAGGAACGCGGCGGCCATGGGGGCACCGCGGTGTTCGCGGGACCGGAACGGTCGTCCAGGACGTGCAGGAGCTCGCCCTGCCGGTCGACCAGCGTCGCGATCGCGTCGTGCAGCGCGACGAACCGGCAGAGGTAGACGAGCCCCCGGTCGTCGCCCTCGCCCGCGACGGTGTGCTGCCACCGGTCCCGGGTCTCGGTGGTCGTCGCGTGGACGACGACGGTGCGCTGCGGGGTGTTCTCCGGCGTCGGGAAGTCGTGCTCGCCGAGCCGGCGGCCGACGACGACGTCGGTCACCCCGGTCTCCTCGCCGACCTCCCGGGCGGCCGCCTGCTCGACCGACTCGCCCGGGTCGATCCCGCCGCCCGGCATCTGGGTGCCGGCCTCCGGGTAGTCGCGGTGGTCGAAGACGAGCAGCTCCGGGCCGGCCGGGGTGTCGCGGGTGAGGGCGACGCTCACCCGCCGTCGGGGCTCACGAGTGGTCACCGGGTGATCGTGCCCCGGCCCGGCGACGGAGACGGCTCGAGTGGACGCCCACGGCTCCTGCGACAGCCGTGAGGGCCCACTCGACGACTCAGCCGGCCCGGGCCGCCTCGACCGCGCGACGGATCGCGATCACCGCCCGGTCCCGCTCGGCGACCAGGTCCGCGAACGACCGCGCCCCGGCCTCGGCCGCGGTGCCCGTCACCATCGCGTCCCGCAGCGCCCCGGTCAGCTCCGGCGCCCCGAGGCGGGTCCACGGCGCGAGCAGCGAGGGCCCGAAGTGGTCGAGCATGTGCGCCATCCCGCCCTCCCCGCCGGCCAGGTGGAACGTCAGGCACGGCCCGTGCACCGGCCAGCGCAGCCCGGGGCCCTCGGTGATCGCCGCGTCGATCTGGTCGACCGTCGCCTCGCCGCGCGCGACCATGTGCAGCGCCTCGCGCCAGAGGGCCTCCTGCAGCCGGTTCGCGACGAAGCCCGGGACCTCGCGGTCCATCTCGATCACCGACTTGCCGGTGGCCCGGTAGAACGCCGCGGCCCGCTCGACGACGGCGGGTGCGGTGGCCTCGCCGCCGACCACCTCGACGAGCGGGATGAGGTAGGGCGGGTTGAACGGGTGCCCGACGACGAGGCGCGACGGGTCCCGGGCCTCGGTCGCCATGTCCGACATCGGGAAGCCCGAGGTGGACGAGGCGATAACGACGTCGTCCCCGGTCGCGTCGGCGAGCTCGGCCAGCAGCGACCGCTTGAGCGCGAGGTCCTCGGGCGCCGACTCCTGGACGAACACCGCCCCCGCGCACGCCTCGCCGAGGGTGGCCGCCATGCGCAGCCGCGACCGATCCGCGCCGTCGTCGAGACCCAGCTCGGTCAGCGCGGGCCAAGCCGCGTCGACCGTCCGCCGCAGCCGGGCCTCGGCGTCGGGCGCCGGGTCCCAGGCGACGACATCGAACCCGCGGGCGAGGAACCACGCGGCCCAGCCGCCCCCGATGACGCCCGCCCCGATGCAGGCGACGTCCCGGCTCACCGGGCGGCCGCGGTCAGGCCGAAGATCTCGCGGGCCTGGTCCGGGGTCGCGACGCTCGCGCCGAGGCCCTCCACGATCGACACCGCCCGGTCGACGAGCTGGGCGTTCGTCGCCTTCACCCCGCGGGAGAGGTACAGGTTGTCCTCCAGCCCCACGCGGGCGTGGCCGCCGAGCAGCACCGACTGCGCCACCCACGGCAGCTGGTCGCGGCCGAGGGCGAACGAGGTGAACCGGGCGTCGTCGGGGAGCAGGTTGACCATCGCCGCGAGCAGTCCGGGGTCGGCGGGGGCGCCGTAGGGCACGCCCATGCAGAGCTGGACGAGCGCGGGCGCGTCGATGAGGCCCTCGTCGTGCATGACCTTGGCGAACCAGAGCTGCCCGGTGTCGAAGACCTCCAGCTCGGGCTTGACGCCGAGCTCCTGGAACCGCTTCGCGCCGGCCCGCAGCATGTCGGTGGTCGACACGTACAGGGCGCTGCCGTCGCCGAAGTTGTAGGAGCCGCAGTCCAGCGTCGCGATGTCGGGGAGGAGCTCCTCGACGTGCGGGAGCCGGTCGAGGGCGTTGACCAGGTCGGTCCCGTCGACCGGCTTGAGCGGGTCCTCCTGATCGACGACGAGGTCGCCGCCCATGCCGGCGGTGAGGTTGAGGACGACGTCGACGCCGCTCGCGCGGATCAACCGGACCGCCTCGCGGTACAGCGCGACGTCGCGGGAGCGGATGCCGGTCTCGGGGTGGCGCACGTGGACGTGGACGACGGCCGCGCCGGCGCGGGCGGCGGCGATCGCGTCGTCGGCGATCTGGGCCGGGGTGACCGGCACGTGGGGACTCTTGGCGGGGGAGTCGGCGGCGCCGGTCAGCGCGCAGGTGATGACGACGGTGCGGGTCATCGGGCGGGGTCCGGTCATCGGGGGTCTCCCAGGCGGATCGAGGTGTCGACGAAGTCGTGCAGGGCGGCGCGCATCGCCGCCGGGTCGGAGGACCGGGTCATGACCCCGATCCCGAGCCCGTCGACGAGGGCGGTGAGCTGGCGGGCGCGGAGCTCCTGGTCCCCGGGCCGGAAGACCCCGGCGGCCGCGCCGTCGTGCAGCGTCATGAGGACGGTGCGGAACCACCGGTCCTGCGCCTCGCGGTAGAGGGCCCGGCGCCGATGGTCGTCCGGGGCGGTGTCCCCGGTGTCGAGGACCGCCTCGACCCAGACCTGCATCCAGATCGACCACTCGGGCTCGAGGACCGGCCCGTCGGGCATCTGGAGCTCGAGCAGGCGCAGCAGTCGCGCGTGGGGGTCGGGGATGTCGGCCAGGGCCGCGGACTGGCGGTCGAAGGCGAGCTCGACGTTGTGGCGCAGCGCCTCGCCGAGCAGCGCGTCCTTGCCGGGGAAGTGGTAGTGCACGGCGGCGCTGCTGGTGCCGGCGGCCGCGGCGACGTCGGCGACGCGGACCTGGTGGTAGCCGCGGGTGGCGATGAGGGTCCAGGCGGCGTCGAGGATCCGTTTGCGGGCGCCGTCGGGATCCTCGCCCTGCGCCCGGGTGCGCACCGCGGGGCCGGGCTCGGCGGTCACGGCCTGCCCGGTGCCGCGCAGCAGCCAGGTCAGGCTCGCCCCGGTGTGCTCGGCGATCGCGGTGAGCTCGGCGGTGGTGAACCGCCGCCGCCCGGCGAGGGCCTTCGACAGCTTCGTCTCCTCGAGCCCGATCGCGGCGGCGAGGTCCCGCCGGCTGCCGGACGCGTCGGCGGCCTCGCGCACCCGCCGTCGCAGGGCCTCGTCGTCGGTCACGGCTCGGGAGGCTAGGGCGTGGCTTGCCGTGATCGCAAGGCTGACTGATTCATCAGTCAGTGCCGCGGACGTCTGCCATGCTGCCCGGCATGGCGTACGCGAACGACGTCGGCGGGATGCACGGGTTCGGCGAGCTCCCGGAGGGCGGCGGGCCGACGTTCGAGTCGGTGTGGGAAGCGCAGACCTTCGTGCTGAACCAGGCCTTCGTCGCGGCCGGCGCCTACACGCTCGACGAGTTCCGGGCGACGATGGAGCGGATCCCGCCGGCGGAGTACTACGCGATGCCCTACTACGAGCGGTGGCTGACCGCGCTCGAGCACCTGGTGGGGGAGTCGTGAGCTTCGCGGTGGGCGACCGGGTGCGGGTGCTGACGATGAACCCGCCGGGCCACAACCGCGCGCCCCGCTACGTGCGCGGGCACGTCGGGGAGGTCGTGCGGCTGGTCGGCGACGGCCGGTTCCCCGACGAGTCCGCGGTGATCGGCGACGCGGCCCGGCGCGAGGACATCGTCACCGTCGCCTTCGCCGGCCCGGAGCTGTGGGGCCCGGACTCGCACACCGGGGACCGGGTGCACGTCGACCTGTTCGTGAGCTACCTGGAGGCCGTGGGCGAGCGGAGCGACGGGGGGAGGACCCGGTGAGCGGGGCCGGGCACCACCGCAACGCCGAGCTGCAGGCCCGGGTGAACCGCCTGCTCGACCTCGCCGAGTCCCGGGGCGTGATCACCCGTGGCCAGGTGGACGCGCGCATCGAGGCCTTCGGGGACCGGGTGACCGCCCGCAACGGCGCCGACATGGTGGTGCGCGCGTGGAACTCGCCGGAGTACCGGGAGCGGCTGCTCGCGGACGCCGGCGCCGCGGCCGCCGAGCTCGGGCACGCCGGGGGCGGATACAGCTCGGACATCCGGCTGCACGCGGTGGCGAACACGCCGACGGTCCACCACGTCGTCGTCTGCACGCTCTGCTCCTGCTACCCGCTGGCGTGGCTGGGACCGCCGCCGGCCTGGTACAAGAGCGAGGCCTACCGGTCGCGGGTGGTGCGCGACCCGCGGGGCGTGCTGCGGGAGTTCGGGCTCGTCCTGCCGAACTCGACCGAGGTGCGGGTGTGGGACGCGAGCGCCGAGGCCCGCTACCTCGTGGTGCCGCAGCGGCCGCCCGGGGCGGAGGAGCTGTCGGAGGACGCCCAGCGCGACCTGGTCACGCGGGACTGCCTCATCGGGGTGGCCGTCCCGAGGCTGCCGGCGGAGGTCTCCCGGTGACGACGCGGAAGACCGCGGCCCGGGTCCTGGTGGGGCTGGTCGGCGCGATGACCGCCGGGGGAGCGCTCGCGGCCGACGCCCTCGTGCCGGAGACGGCCCGCCAGCACCTGCGCAACCCGCGCTGGCCGGGCCACGCCAAGTTCCACGACGCCCAGTACATCGTCATGAGCATGCTGCTGGGCGGCTACTCGCTCCGGCTCGTGACGTCCCGGCGGGGCGACCCCGACCGCAACCTCCTCGCGGCCGCGGCGATCTCCTCGACGCCGTGGTTGGGCATGTACGGGGCCGCGGCGTTCCCGGGGACGGAGCTGGTGGACGAGGAGTTCGACACCCCGAAGGTCCTCGGGCTCGACCCCAACCTGTTCGTCGCGACGGCGTGCTTGACCGCGCTCGGGACCGCCGTCGGGCTGGCCCGCTCGGGTCGGTAGCCGAGGGGCTCCCGGCGGCGGATGTCAAGACGGCTCCGTTCTGACGTCAGGTGTCAGCGACGGACCACCGCTGGCCCGACGACGGGGCTTTTCTGCCACTGGATGCAAGCAACGCCGCTTCGCTTGCACCGGGGGACGGGGTCAGTCGGTCGCCCGGTCCAGCGCCGCCGTGATCCGCTCCGCGGCGCGCCGCACGCCCTGCACCACGGCCGGCTTGCGGGGCCCGAGCACCCGGGACGTCGAGCCGACGACCGACACCGCCGCCACCGCCCGCCGGCCCGACCGACCGCTCCCGCCAAGGATCGGTGCCGCGATCGAGGACCAGCCGAGGTCGTACTCGTCCCGGCAGGTCGCGTACCCCTGCTCGCGGGTCTGGATCAGCGTCCGGTGCCAGCGCTGCGGGTCGACGACCGTGAACGGCGTCCGCCGCTCCAGCCCCCGCTCGAGGATCGCCGCGGTGAGCTCCCGGTCCGAGGCGGCGAGCACCCGGCCGATCGACGACGAGTGCGCCGGGTTGCGGTGGTAGTCGGTGCGGAACCGCAGCCCCGCGCCCGCCGTCTCGAGCCGCTCGAGGTAGAGCACGTCGGTCCCGACGGCGACCCCGAGCTGCACGGTCTCGCGGACCGTCTCGCGCAGCTCGCCGAGCACCGGCATCGCGACCTCGCGCAGCAGCAGCCGGTCGACCGCGAGCTGGCCGTACTCGAAGAGCCGCAGGCCGAGCCGGTACCGTCCGGCGCCGGACCGTTCGAGCAGCCCGCCGGCGGCGAGCGCCGCCAGCATCCGGCACGCCGTCGACTTCGCGATCCCGAGCCGCGCCGCCACCTTCGTCGCCCCGAGCTCCGGCTCGGTGGTGAAGCAGTCCAGCACGGCGACCGCGGTCGACACCGACCGCAGCGGCGAGTCCTCGGCGTCCTCGGGGAGCACCGCGGAGAAGGGCAGGACGGTCATCACGCCTCCCAGTTCGGGAACTCGTCGGCCGGGGGCACGTTCACCTCGGTGACCCGGTTGCGGTACGAGACGAAGGCGCTCCGGCCGCCCTCGCGCATCTTGACCCGGATCTCCTCGGTGTTGAGGGGCTCGCCGGGGTCGTAGCCGTGCGCCCACGTGGCGAAGGCGCGCATCGGGCCGGAGTGGGTCGCGGCGAGGATCCGCCGGTGGGTCAGCGAGCCGTCGGCGCGGCGCGACTCCGCCATCAGCCGGTGGAAGCCGCGCCAGAAGCGGCGCACGCACATCGCGGGCGGCTCAAAGTACATCATCGGGACCGTCAGCCACTCCTGGATCGGGTCGGCCCCGCCCAGCTGCGTGCGGTAGAAGCGGTCGATCTCGACCAGCCAGCGGGGCCGGTCGCCGACCGCCAGCCGCTCGAGGGTCTCGTTGGTGGCCTGGTACTGGCGGAACGCCGAGGTCACGTCGCGCAGGCCGTCGGGGGTCCACACCCCGAAGTTGCGGAGCTCGGGGATCGGCTCGGGGTTGGTGACGTCGGCGTCGATGCCCCACATCGACAGGCCGTCCTTGGCGCCGCGGAAGAGCTGGTCGGCGGTCTGGCGGGCCCGGTTGGTGTCCGCGCAGACGAGACGGACCTGGTCACCGTGGTCGAAGCGCCGGGCCAGCTCGTGCCCGCGCCGGTGGGCCTGCCACGCGCCCATCGGCGTCAGCCCGGCGTCGGTCGAGTACCCCTGGGTGATCCCGTGCCGGATGATCGAGATCTCGCAGACGATCTTCTCGGACGCCCGGCGCTCCAGCGGCGCCGCGATCTCCTTGCCGCGGCTGGCCTCGGCCAGCGCGGGGGTGAAGCGCTGGCCGTCGTAGGCCACCGAGGTGTCGACCGCGGCCGGGTGGGTGGGGGACGACGCTGACGGGGCCGCGGGCTCGGCCGCCGTCGTCGCCCGCTCCCGGAACCGCCGCAGGTACAGCGGCGTGCCATCGCCGGGACCGTCGGGACCACCCTCGGCGTCGGGCACCGCCTGGCGTCGGGACCGGTACTTCGACAGGTAGTCCGGGGTCTCGTAGCGGTCGACGGACCGCGGGTCGCGGCCCATCAGGAGTGCACCGTGAAGAAGCGCTCGTTGACCTGCCGGTGGTAGTAGAAGATCGCCCGGCCCATCTCCTCCTCGGTCCAGGTGATCGGCTCGAAGTCCGGGTCCACCCAGTAGCCGCCGGTGAAGAGCTCGTTGCGGTTGCCGGCCGGGTCGAAGAAGTAGGTGGTGTAGCCGCGGGTCACGCCGTGCCGCGTCGGGGCCACGTCGATCGGCACCCCGTGGTAGGCGAGGGTGTCGGCCGCGTCGCGGATGCCGTTCCAGTCGTCCATCCAGAACGCGAAGTGGTGCAGCGCCCCGTTCGGCCCGGTGATCACCGCGATGTCGTGCGGGGTGTGCGAGTGCTCGAGGAACGTGGCCAGCTGGTGGCCGTCGTTCGCGAGGATCTGCTCGGTGAGCCGGAACTCGAGCAGCTCGCAGAAGAACGCGGTGAACGCCTCCACGTCCTCGGCCATGACGAACAGGTGGTCCAGCCGGGGCGGCGCGATCCCGACCAGGTCCTGCGGCCGGGGCGGCGGGTTCGTCATCGGCAGCATGTTGCCCACGCGCTCGGTGCCGTGGGTGAGCTCGACCAGGTGCCCGCTCGGCGCCTCGAACCGGATCGCGTCGCCCCAGCCCGGCCCGAGCTCGCGCGGCGCGAACCGCTTGACCGGGACGCCGGCGGCCTCGAGCTTGGCCGTGAAGTGGTCGAGGTCCTCGGGGGCGTGGAGCTTGAACGACATGTGGTCGAGGCCGTAGGTGGGCGCGGCGCGCAGGATCACCGAGTGGTGCTCGCGCTCGTCCCAGCACTTGAGGAACACGCGCTCGGCGCCGTCGCGCTCGTCGCGGGCGGTCTCGACCAGCCCGAGGACCTCGGTGTAGTAGGCGGTGGCGAGCTCGAGGTCGGGGACGCGGACCTCGACGTGCTGCAGGCGCAGGATGCGGTCGGAGGACGAGTTGTTCGGCACCGGTCGGCCCCTCACGTGTGCATGCGCAGGAAGCGCTGGCTGACGACGTTCTCGTAGTAGAAGAGGCCCTTGCCGAAGTTGTCCTCGGTCCAGGTGAGGATCTCGGTGTCGGGGTCGACCCAGTAGCCGCCGGTGAAGACCTCGTTGCGGATCCCCAGCGGGTCGAAGAAGTAGATGGTGTTGCCGCGCGTGACGCCGTGCCGCGTCGGGCCCTGGTCGATCTGCACGCCGTTGTAGGCGAGCGTGTCGGCGGCCTTGCGGACGTGGTCCCAGTCGTCGAGCCAGTAGGCCCAGTGGTGCAGGGCGCCGTTGGGGCCGTTGACGATCGCGATGTCGTGCGGGGAGTTCGTGCGTCCGGCGAGCCAGACGCCGAGCTGGTGGCCGTTGCCGTCGAGCACCTGCTCGGTCATCCGCAGCCCGAGGACCTCGGTGAAGAAGCGGTGGGCCTCGGCGACCTCCTCGGCGTTGACCAGCATGTGGTCCATGCGGGGCGGGGCGATCCCGGGGAGGTCGGGCGGCGGGACCGGCGCGGGGTTGTGCTTGCCGAGCAGGTTGCCGGTCTTCTCGACGTCCCAGACCAGCTCCATGATCTGGCCGGACGGGACCTCGAAGCGCAGCGACTCGCCCTGGCCGAGCGCCTCGCCGCGGCTGACCCGGCTGGTGGGGCAGCCGTAGGCCTCGACCTTCGACTCGAAGTCGGCGAGGTCGTCCTCGGCCTCCACGCGGAAGGTGAAGGAGTCCATCCCGGTGCGCGGGTGGTAGCGCATCCGCAGCGAGTGGTGGTCCTCCTCGTCCCAGCACTTGAGGTAGACCGCGTCCTCGGTGCGGGCGACCTGCTGGAGGCCCATGACCTCGGTGTAGTAGGCGGTCGACAGGTCCAGGTCGGGGGTCCGCACGTCCACGTGCGCGAGCCGCAGGATGCCCACGTCCGGTCCTCTCGGCAGGGTGTCGGCGGGAACGCCGGTGTGCTTGACGTCACGACGCTAACCGCCCTAGCGTTCCGGAGAGAAGAGCAACCGTTCCGGTGGTCGGAACACGCGATCGACGAGGTGGGGAGGGCGACGTGGCCGACCCGATGGCCATGCGGCGCGCGGTCGCCGGCTACGTCGAGGGCATCCACCGCGCGTACGCCCAGCAGGCGTCGACGTTCCCGCCCGCGGTCCGCGGCCGGATGCCGCTGCTCGCTGCCGGGCGGTTCACCGTCGTCGCGGCCGGCGCCCGCAACCTGCACGTCCTCGCGACGACGGAGCCCCTCGGCCCGCTGCGCGGCGAGGAGGTCGAGCTGCCGGGCTCGCTCGACGGGCTGGACTGGACGGTGCGGTTCTACGACCCGGTGGTCCTGCCCGCCCTCGGGCTGATCGACGAGGGCGAGGCGCCGCGGCCCGACGAGGTCCGGGGCACCCTCGGGATCTCGACGGTGCTCTACCACCTGGTCACCCAGCCGGGCTCGGGCCTGAGTCCGCACCACGCGGGCCACGTCGGGTCGGGCCTGGCCAGCGGGCACTCCGCGGCGGCGCGCGACTTCGACACGCTGCGCTCCCGGGCCCGTGGGCGGGAGGCGCTGGTCGACGAGATGCAGGGCGCGGCCGTGGCCGGGCTCGCCCGCGCGCAGGTCCTGCTGGCCCGCGCGATCGCGCCGCACAACGCGGCGGTGGGCGAGGCCGTGGACGCCGCGCTGCGTCCGGGCACCGCCCCCGACCCCGACGGCGTCCGCCGCGTCCTCGTCGGCGCGCTCGGGGGCACCGTCGCGAGCACGGCGGGGGCGGTCTGAGTGGACGCGACACTGCAGTCGGTCAGCAACGCCGCGCGCCTGCTCAAGGCGTTCCTCTCCCGCGAGGAGACCCTCGGGGTCTCCGAGCTCGCGCGCCGGCTCGGGCTCGGCAAGAGCGCGGTCCACCGCCTGCTCACCACGCTCGCCGCGGAGGGCCTCGTCGCGCGGGATCCCGACGGCGGGTACCGGCTCGGCCTGGTCGTGTTCGAGCTGGGCGAGGCGGTGCGCTCCCACATGGACCTGCACGGGGCCGCCGGCCCGGTGCTCGTCGAGCTGCGCGAGCAGACCGGGGAGTCCTCGCAGGTGGGCGTCCTCGACGACGACGCGGTCGTCTACGTCGACCGCCTCGAGAGCAGCCACTCGCTGCGGCTGATGCACGACGCCGGGCGCCGCGTCCCGCTGCACTGCACCAGCTCGGGGAAGGTGCTGCTCTCGGAGCTCGGGGAGGAGGACCTCGAGCGGATCCTCGCCGGCGGGCTGCGCGCCCACACCCCGCACACGATCGTCGAGCCCGCCGCGCTCCGGGCCGAGCTGGCCACCGTTCGGGAACGGGGGTGGGCGGACGCGGTGAACGAGCGCGAGCTCGGCGTCGCGTCGCTGGCCGCTCCCGTGCGCGGCCCCGGGGGGCGCATCGTCGCCGCGATCAGCGTCGGCGCCCCGATCACCCGCTTCCGCGCCATCCCGCGCCCCCGCCTCGCCCGGTGCGTGGTCGAGGCGGGGGAGGCCGTCTCGCGACGGTTGGGGTGGGTCCCCGAGGACGAACGCGACGGAGCCCGACCATCGACACCACCGGAGGGACGGGGCCGCAGCCGGCCGCCGTCGTCGGGATCCGGATCGTCGCCGTCCACCGCCCGCACGAACGGCCAGGAGGCCGCGCATGTCTGACAGTGCCGACCCCTCGGGGCAGGGACTCGACGCCCCGGGCAAGGCCCGCGCGCTCTACGAGGCGCGGCGCACCCGGGTGCCGATCGCGCCCTTCACCGACGCGGACCCCTCGCTCGGGATGGCCGAGGGCTACGCGATCCAGCGCGAGCTGGTGCCGCTGCTGCTGGCCGACGGCGACCGGGTCGTCGGGTACAAGGTCGGTCTCACCTCGACCGCGATGCAGCGCATGGTCGGCGTCGACTCACCCGACCACGGCCCCGTCCTCGCCTCGACGGTCTACCGCGACGGCGACGCGCTCCCGCTCGACCGCTTCATCGCCCCCAAGGTCGAGGCCGAGATCGTGTTCGTGATGGGGGAGCGGCTGCTCGGCCCCGGCGTGGGCCCGACCGACGCGGCCCGCGCGGTCGCGGGGGCGGCGGCGTCGATGGAGATCGTCGACTCCCGCATCGCGGACTGGCGGATCAAGCTGGCCGACACGGTCGCGGACCTGGCGTCGAACGGCGCGGTGGCGGTGTCCTCGCGGGTGGTGCCGCTGGCGGGCCTGGACACCCGGCTGATCGGGATGACGCTGACGCGCAACGGCGAGCTGATCGACACCGGGGCCGGCGCGGCCGCCCTCGGCGACCCGCTGGCGGTGGTGGCGTGGCTGGCGAACGTGCTCGGCGAGCACGGGGTGGCGCTCGAGCCGGGGCACCTGGTGATGACGGGGGCGCTGCACGCGGCGGTGCCGCTGGCGGCGGGCGAGGTGTACCGGGCGGAGTTCGACCGGCTGGGCCCGGTGTCGATCCGCGTGACGGCGGGAGCGGAGGCAGCGGCATGAGTACCGAGGAGGAGCTCGCGGCGCGGCTCTCGAAGGCCGTCGCGGAGCGCCGGGCGATCGACCCGCTGACCGACGAGTACCCGTCGCTCGACCTCGAGACCGGCTACGCGGTGCAGCGGGTGCTCCGCGACCAGGCGGGGCCGCTGGCCGGGTGGAAGCTCGGGGTGACCTCGCGGGCGAAGCAGGCGCAGGTGGGAGTGTCCGCGCCGGTGTGCGGGTTCCTCCCGGCGTCGGCGGCGCTGGACCTGGGCGAGCCGCTGTCGGCGTCGTCGCTCATCCAGCCGCGGGCCGAGCCGGAGATCGTGTTCGTCCTCGGGCGTGACCTGTCGGGCGCGCACTGCACCGCGGTGGACGTGCTGTCGGCGACGTCGGGCCTCGCCGTCGGGATCGAGGTGCTCGACTCCCGGTTCCGGGACTACCGCTTCACGATGGCCGACGTCGTCGCGGACAACACCTCGGCGGCGCGCTACCTCGTCGGCTCGCCGGTCCCGCCGGCCGGGATCGACGTGCGGCTCGTGGGCGTGGTGCTCGAGAAGAACGGCGAGCTGGTGGCGACGGCGTCCGGGGCGGCCTCGCTGGGGCACCCGGCGGCGGCGGTGGCGTGGCTGGTGCGCCGGCTCGCGGCGTCGGGGGAGGGCCTGCGCGCGGGGGAGGTCGTGCTCTCCGGTGGGCTCACCGCGGCGACCCCGGTGGCGCCCGGCGACGTGGTGACCGTGTCGATCGACCGGCTCGGCACGGTGGAGATGGCTGTCGCCCTGTGAACGGATGTGGTCGTCCCGGCGACCACATCCGTTCACGTGGCGCCCGACGAAGGAGGGCCCTTCCCATGCCCCTGGTCCAGATCACGCTCGCCCGCGGGCGGAGCCCCGAGCAGCTCGCCGCGCTGGGGGAGAAGGTCACCGCGGCGGTGTCCGACGCGGTCGGCGCCCCGGCGGGCAACGTGCGCGTCGTCGTCACCGAGTGCGAGCCCGAGCACTGGTTCGTCGGCGGCGAGTCGTTGGCGCAGCTGCGGGCGTCGGGTCGGCGGTGACACCGTGCTCGTCGACCTCGGCGACCCGGCGGGACGCTCCGCCTGGACGGTGAGCGCCGCCGACGGCCGGACCTTCGCCGTCTTCGTGCTCGACGACGGGTCGGTGCGGGTGACCGACGCCGCCTGCCCGCACAACGCGGGCCCGCTGGTCGAGGGGCAGGTGCGCGGCGCGGAGGTCCGCTGCCCGTGGCACTGGTACCGCTTCGACCTCGACTCCGGCGCGTGCCGCACGACGACGCTCTTCGCGCTCACCGTGTACCCCGTCATCGAGGTGGACGGCCGGCCGCACGCGGACGTCGGGGAGGCCCCGCAGCAGCGGTCGTGGTCGGAGCGGTTGCGCGCCCACGCCCAGGAAGGCTGACACCGCAGGAAAGAAGGACTTCCACCACACCTGTCACTCCTGTACCTCTTGATCTCCGGATCGTGATCCGTCCTACTGGCACCGGACCGATCACCGGGGGGCGGGAGGCGTGATGGGCGGATCGGTACGGGTCGACGGGCTCTCGGGGCCGGACCCGTCGTCGTGACCTCGACCGTGCCGCGGCAGCGTCCGGCGTTCGCGGGGGCGTGGGGCGGCCCCGGAGCCGTGACCCTCGTCCCGCTCACCGTGCGGCCCACCGTCCCGACGACGCGCCGCGTCGTCGCGCCGCCGTCCGCCGACGAGCACGCACCGCATCGGGAACCGCCCGCGCCGCGTCGCGCGCGCCGCGACCGGCGCGTCGTCCCGCTGCTCCGGTTGGGTCTGCTCCTCGTGGTGGTGGCCGCGTGCACGTCCGGTCCCCTCGCGCAGACGCTGCCCGGTCGCGCGTCCCGCCCGCCGTCCGCGGAGACGGACCGTGCCGAAACACCCGACCCGTCGGCCGTGGTCGCCTCGCTCCTCGGCCCCGACTCGCGCGGTCACGTCTCGGTCGCCGCCGTCGACCTGGTGACCGGCCGCTCGTTCGGGGCCGCCCCGCAGACCCCGGTGCACACCGCGAGCGTGGTCAAGCTGGACGTGCTCGAGGCACTCCTCCTCCAGGCGCAGGACGACGGGCGCCGGCTCGGCCCGTCCGTCGACGGCCTGGCGACCGCGATGATCGAGGACAGCGACAACGACGCCGCGACCCGGCTCTGGGACCTGGCCGGCGGTGCCGCGGGGCTGGCCCGGGCGAACACCCGCCTCGGGCTGCACGGCACCCGGCTCGACGACGTCCACTGGGGGATGAGCACGACGTGCGCGGCCGACCAGGTCGCGCTGCTCGGTGACCTCGTGCGCCCGGGTCCGCTCGCGCCGGCGGCCCGGTCCTACGCGACGGGCCTGCTCACCCACGTCGAGGCCGACCAGCGGTGGGGGATCTCGGCAGCGGCCGACCCGGGGGCGGTGACCGGCCTGAAGAACGGGTGGCTGCCCCTCGACGACGACCAGGGCCGCTGGGTGGTCGGCAGCGTGGGCGTGACCACGGTCGCCGGCGACCCGGTCGCGCTCGCGGTGCTCAGCGAGCACCAGCCCACCGAGGAGTCCGGCATCGCGCTGGTGGAGGCGCTGGCCCGGACGGCCGCGCGGGCCGTCGCCGTCGACGCGCGGTAAGCGGGAGCCAACTTTCATTTCAGGTGTACGGTCGATGGTGTCGCCGTCCTGAGGAGCCGCCACCATGTCGATCGACGCCGCCGAGCTCCCGCTCCACGTCCAGCGCGACCGGTTCGATCCGCCGGCCGCGGTCAGCGCGCTGCGCGACCGGCCCGGCCTCGAGCGGGTCACCGACAGCCTCGGCCACCCGGCCTGGCTCGTCACCCGCTACGACGACGCCCGCGAGGTCCTCGGCGACGCGACCCGCTTCTCGAACGAGCGCCTCCCCGCGCTCCGGATGCCCGGCGTCGACCCCGAGGAGATGCGGGCGGGCCAGCTCCTCGCCCTCGACCCGCCCGAGCACACGCGGCTGCGGCGCATGCTGACCGGGGAGTTCACGGTCAAGCGGATCCGGCGTCTCCAGCCGCGGATCGCCGAGATCGTCGAGGAGCACCTCGACGCGATGGCGCAGGCCGGACCGCCCACCGACCTCGTCCCGGACTTCGCCCTGCCGATCCCGAGCCTGGTCATCTGCGAGCTGCTCGGCGTCCCCTACGACGACCGCGAGGCCTTCCAGAGCCGCGCCGGGAAGCAGATCGACCTCACGCTCCCGCTCGAGGAGCGGGCCCGGGTGACGGTCGAGTCGCGGGCCTACATGGGGGAGCTGGTCGACCGGGCGTTCGCCGCGCCCGGCGACGACATGCTCGGCATGCTCGTCCGCGAGCACGGCGACGACCTCACTCGCAACGAGCTGATCGGGATCGCCTCGCTGCTGCTCATCGCGGGCCACGAGACGACGTCGAACATGCTGGCCCTCGGCACGCTCGCCCTGCTGCGCCACCCGGACCAGGCCGCGACCGTCCGGGCCGGCGGCGACGCGATCACGCCCGCCGTCGAGGAGCTGATGCGCTACCTGTCGATCGTCCACGCGGCCGTCCCGCGGGTCGCGGTCACCGACACCGAGGTCGGCGGCGAGCCGATCGCGGCCGGCGACATGGTGCTCGTCCAGCTCGCGGCCGCGGACCGCGACCGGGCGCTCGTCGAGGACCCCGACCGCCTCGACGTCGGGCGCGCCGCGGCGCCGCACGTCGCGTTCGGGCACGGCGTGCACCACTGCCTGGGGGCGCCGCTGGCCCGCATGGAGATGACGACGGCGTTCCCGGCGCTGCTCCGGCGGTTCCCGACGCTGGCCGCGACGACCGACGTCGAGCGGGCCGACTTCCGCGAGGGCACCTTCGTCTACGGGATGCGCAGCCTCCCCCTGACCTGGTAGCCGGCCTCCGGCCTCGCCGCGCACCTTTGGTCTCCTCCCCGCCCGGGTACCTGGTGGGTGGTTCACCCTCCAGCCGCCGACAGGCGCCGTGTGCGCACCCGAAGGCGGGGAGGTCCCACCATGGCCGCACCACGTCGCCCCTCCCGGGTCCTGCTCGGGGTCGCCCGGCTCGCCGCCTGCACCGTCCTGGCCGGCGTGCTGCTGGCCGGGGTGCTGTTCCCGCTGGTCGGCGGGGCGGGTCTCGTCTCGCAGGCGGCCAGCTCGTCCACCGCCACCACCACACCCGGCGTCATGGGCGGGTCGATGCCCTCGACCACCACGGTCACCGACGCCGCGGGCACCCCGATCGCGAGGCTCTTCGACCAGGACCGGCAGGTCGTGCCGTCGTCGGGCATCTCGACGGCGATGAAGGGCGCGATCGTCGCCATCGAGGACCGGCGGTTCTTCGCCGAGTCCGGGGTCGATCCCCGCAGCGTCGGGCGGGCCCTGGTCAACAACGGGTCCGGCGGCTCGACCCAGGGCGCGTCGACGCTGACCGAGCAGTACGTGAAGAACTACGACCAGTACGTCGTGGCGACGACGCCCTCCGAGCAGCTCCGCGCGACCGCGCCCTCGCTCGGCCGCAAGATCCGGGAGGCGCAGGTCGCCGAGCAGCTCGACCGGTCCCTCCCGAAGGACGAGATCCTCACCCGCTACCTGAACCTCGTCTCCTTCGGCAACGGCACCTACGGCGTCGCGGCCGCCGCCCGCACCTACTTCGGCACCACTCCCGACCACCTGACCGTGCCGCAGGGCGCGCTGCTCGCGGGGATGGTGCAGAGCCCGACGGCCTACGACCCGGTCCGCCACCCGCAGGCCGCGACCGGGCGCCGCAACGTCGTCATCGACCAGATGCGGGCCGCCGGCGAGATCGACCCGACGACGGCCCGGGCCGCGGCCGCGGCTCCGCTCGGCGTCGACCCCGCGCTCCCGCAGCCCACCGACGGGTGTCTCGGTGCCGGCGACGCCGGGTTCTTCTGCTCCTACGTGCTCGACTACCTCGACCGCGCCGGGATCCCGCCCGCGCAGCTCCGCCGGGGCGGCTACACCGTCCGCACGACGATGGACCCGGCCGCGACGAGGGCCGCGAAGGCCGCGGTCGACGGGCAGGTCACCCCGACGGCGCCGCACGTCGCCGACGTCCTCGCGACCGTGCTGCCCGGCCCGACGTCGCACCCGGTGACCGCGATGGTCGCCAACCGGACCTACGGGCTGGACTCCGCCACCCGCCAGACCACCTACGACCTGCCCGGCGACCCGGAGAACCTCGGCGCCGGCTCGGTCTACAAGATCTTCACCTCGTCGACGTACCTCGCCCAGGGCGGGGGGATCCACGACGTCCTCCCGGTCCCGCAGCCGACCTACACCTCGGCGCTCACCCCCGGCTACACGATCGGCAACGCCGAGCCGAACCCGCCCACGCTCTCGCTGCAGGACGCCCTCGCGCGCTCGCCCAACACGGCGTTCGTCAAGCTCGAGGAGTCGACCGGCATCGCGCCCGTCGTCGACACCGCCGTCCGGATGGGCCTGCGCTCCCTCGCGGAGCCGACGGCGCCCGGGAAGCCGTCCGCGGCGGACGCGATGAAGTCCGGGAACCAGGCCTCGTTCACGCTCGGCCCCACGCCGACCAGCCCGCTCGAGCTCGCCAACGTCGGCGCGACCCTCGCGAGCCACGGGGTCTGGTGCCCGCCCGACCCGATCGCCGCGGTGACCGACCTGCGTGGCCACCCGGTGCCGGTCTCGACCGAGCCGTGCTCGCAGGCGGTGTCCCCGGCGGTCGCCGACACCGAGATGACCGGCCTCTCGAAGGACGACCAGCCCGGCGGCACGTCGCAGCCGGCGGCGCAGGCCACGCACTGGTCGCGTCCCACCGCGGGGAAGACCGGGACGACCGAGACGGCCGAGTCCGGGGTGTTCGTCGGCGCCACCCCGACGCTCGCCGGGGCCTCGGTGGTCTTCGACGACTCGCCCTCGCCGCGGCCGATCTGCGACGGCACCCCGCCCACGAGCTGTTCGCAGGGCTCGCTGGCCGGCGGGAACGTGCCCGCCCGGACCTTCTACCAGGCCGCCGGCAGCGTCCTCGGGAGCACGCCGCCGCAGCCGCTCCCCGCGCCCGACCCGGCCTACGTCACCGGCGGCCGGCGGATCTCGGTGCCGTCGGTGGTGACGCAGGACCAGACGGACGCCACCGCCGCGCTCCGGCAGGCCGGGTACACGGTCCGCGCGGTCCCCGTCGCCAGCCGCGCCCGGGCCGGCGCCGTGGTGGGGCAGGACCCGCAGGGCGTCGACGCGGTGCGGGGCGAGCAGGTGACGCTCTCGGTGAGCACCGGGCAGATCACGCCGGCGCCGCCGCCGCCGGGCTGACGGTCAGGGGACGACCGTGACGGGCCACTTCCCGGCCTTGATCAGCCGCCCGGCCAGCGACCCGACGAAGCGGTGCCCGGCCTTCATCGAGGCGCCGACGACGACCGCGTCCGCCCGCAGGTCGTCGGCGGCGCGGACGATCTCGAGGTAGGGGTCGCCGTGGACCATCATCAGCCGGGCCTCCATCTCCAGGAGGCGCAGGTACTCCTTGGCCTGCTCGTGGAGGTCGGCGGCGAGGTCGTGCGCGGACTCGGCCAGCACCGTGACGGCGTCGGCGGACAACGACGACATCGCCGGCGTCGTCGTCACCGTGATGACGACGAGCTCGGAGCGCTGGCGGCGTGCCAGGCCCACGGCGTAGGCACCGGCGCGGAGCGAGGTGGTCGAGCCGTCCACCGCGGCGAGGATCAGCGTCGGACCGTCGGTGCCGAGCTCGAACCCGTCCACGGGGTCCAGTCTGCGCCCGGGACCGCCCCCGCGTCGATCACGCCGACGACGACGGCCCGCCGGTCGCCACCGGCGGCAGACCCCGGGCCGCCCGGACCTCGTGCACCATCGCCTCGAGCAGCTCGACCACCTCGCGGTCGTTCCGCCGGGTGGTGCACGACCGCTCGAAGGCCCGGTCGATCCAGGCCTGCTGCTCGCCGTGGGACTCCGCGGCGGGTCGGTCGAGGACGGCGGTGCCGCCGCCCACGCCGGGGTCCACCCGGTCGGGGACCGGCAGGCGGGGCCGCGGGGCGAGCGGGGCGCCGTCGCCCTCGAGGTGACGCCGCAGCACGTCGGCCACCGCCCGCGACGCGGCGTCGGGGTCGGCGTCGGGGTCGGCGGCGCCCGCGGTGCCGATGAGGGCGGGCACCAGCAGGACGAGGGCCGCCCGGGCCTCGTCGCCGACGACGTCGTTGGCACGCCGGGACAGCTCCGCCAGGAGCGGGTGCACCGATCTCGGGTGGTCGGTGTGGGCCTCGCCGCCGAGCAGGGCCGCGTACTCCATCACGCACGCGCCGACCTCGACCGACCGGTGGCAGTTGCGGCTCGGTACCGGCAGGCCGTCCGGCCACACCTCGATCTCGTCCATCCCCGACTCCCGTGACCCATGCCTCACTCGAAAGGGCCAACGCTACCAGGGCTCAGTGCGGGGGCTCGTGGCCGATCGCCGTCTCGCCGGTGGGGGCGATCTCCCCGGTCCAGCCGCACGCCGAGCACCAGCAGTAGAACCGCCGCTGGTCGCCCTCCCAGAACTCGCTGGCGAGGTCGACCGCGGCGGCGCACGCCGGGCAGAAGCGCGGGGCGTCGCGCCGGTGCGCCTCGGCGTCGGCGGCGAACCGTCGGTCCGGGGGCGAGCTCACCCGACGGGTCCCGAGTCGACCTGGGCGTCGACGCCCGGCTCCAGAGTGGCGTCGCCGATCCCGCCGGCGGGCGTGAACGACTCGCGGCCCGCCGCCTTGTCCTTGCCGACCTGCTCGGCGGCGGAGAGGTGGACCTTGCGGATGGTGTCGAGCATCGGCGAGTAGCGGGTCGAGCCCATGTCGCAGAAGTCCAGCGCGAACTGGGCGCCGCCCGCGTGGAACTTGTCCTTCTCGCACGGCAGGTCGATGCGCTCGTGCGGGGTGCGGATCACCCCGAGCGGGTCGTCGCCGTTCTCCACGGCCGCCATCTGCTGCTTGAACATCTTGCGCAGCATCGAGACGCCGATGTCGGAGCGGCCCAGGTGCTCGGTCGTGCGGTCCGTGATCGGACCCTGGGTGCACCAGGCCATGATGTCCTGGCCCTCGACGTAGTTCACGACGTGACGACCGCGCTCGTCGAACACCGGGATCTCGTAGTCGGGGATCGTGGGCTGCTCGAGCGGCTCGTAGCCCTCGGGCGCGTGGACGGTGTAGAGCATGAACCGCGTCGTGGTGCGGTTGATCGGCACCCGGATCTGCATCTGGTGGATGCCGCCGCCGCCGACGCGCATGTTGTAGGGGAAGACCAGCGGGTGGCCGACCTTCCAGTCGTCGTTGTCCTCGCTCGCCCCCGCGAGGATCCGGCGCTTGATGATGCCCCACTCGAACGCGTCGAAGCCGATGCGCTGGTGCTGCTTGCCGAACGACGGCGGGGCGGTGAATCCCTCGTGGTTGCCGATGAACTCGAAGTACCGGCCGTGCAGGTGCTCGACGTGGTGCGGGTCGACCGCGTTCTCCATGACCTGCACGTAGTTGCAGGGGATGTCGGCCCAGCCGATGTCGCGGTAGCCGTCCATCACGTAGACGTCGAAGCGCGGCAGCAGGGGAGCGGGGTCGGGGCCGAGGTAGGCCCACACCAGCCCGCCGAGCTCCTCGACCTTCCCGGCGGTCGCGCGGACGCGGCTCTGGAAGTTGGTGTTGTCCTTCTCGGCGGGCTGGTCGGTGCACGCGCCGTCGGTGTCGAACTTCCACCCGTGGTACGGGCAGCGCAGGCCGTCGCCCTCGACGACGCCGTAGGCCATCGACGCCTTCCGGTGCGGGCAGGGCTCCGGGATGATCCCGTACCGGCCCGACGGCGAGCGCCACAGCGCGAAGAACTCACCGAGCAGCTCGATGCGCTTGACGGGGAACTCGGTCATCTCGCGGGTGAACGCGACGGGGTACCAGTAGCGGCGCAGGACCTCGCCCATGCGGGTCCCGGGCTCGACGGCGGTCAGCTCGTCGTTCTGCTCGGCGGTCAGCACGGCGCCTCCCGGATCGTGGTGGTGCTCACCACGCTAGGGAGCCGACGAATCACGGGGAAGCGCGCTGTGCCGGTGTGCGGGACAGCGGCCCTCCGGGCTACCCGTGGTCGCGGTGCAGGCGGGCGAGCATCCGGTTGTAGGCGGCGAGGGCCTCGTCGTCGTCGTCGAGGTCGTCGTCCCCGGCCCGCGCGTCCCCGGTCTGCTCCGAGTACGCCGAGCGGCGCGCGGACTCCAGCCACGGCCCGAAGTCGACCCGCCCGCTGGGGTCGGAGACCCACAGCCGGCCGAGCAGGACCATGATCACCATCATCAGGCCGTCCCCGCCGACCCACATGATGGCGCCGCCGAGGTGCACGCCCTCGAGGTCGTAGGCGGGGAACATCGACGCGGGCGCGAGCATCAGCACGACGCCGACCAGCGTGTCCACGCCCATCGCGACGAGCATCAGCACGAACCGCGCGAAGTAGGCGGGACGGTGCGGGAGCACGTCCACGCCGATCGCGGTGTGGAAGAAGAGCAGCCCGGCGACCAGGTAGAGCGCCTGCTCGGTGTGGTGCAGGGCCATCGAGGACGCCATCGCCTCCATGAACCCGGTCAGGTGGGTCAGGACGACGACCGCGGCGTAGACCACGAGCACCGTCGCCGGGAACGTCAGCCCGCGCACCACGCGGCTGCCGACCACGGCGTCGAACCGCCGGGCCGCGCCCCCGCGCAGGTGGTGGCGCAGCAGCTCCAGCGGGTGGCCGGCGACCCAGAGGGCCGGCACCACCATGATCAGCATCAGGTGCATGACCATGTGCACGGCGAACGCGCCGTGCCCGAACACCGCGATCCCGGAGTTCCAGGTGAGGACGGCGGCCGCGAGCGCGCCGAGGAACGAGGCGGTGCGCCGGACCGGCCACGAGCCGTGCCGGACCGCCCCGGTGAGGTAGAGCGCGCCGAGCACGAGCAGGACGGCGTCGACCCCCCACGCGATCTCCCACGTGGTGAGCACGTCCACCCACGCCGGCCCCGGCGCGGGCCCCATCGGCCCCATCGTCTGTCCAGCTCCAGCCACGGACACCATGGTGCTCCGCCCGCCCGGCCCCGGCAGCACACCGGCCTGCGCCGGTGGCCACACCCCGGGGCTCGCGGCGCGCCCGGGACCGCGATCGTCGAATTCCCGGTGTCGAATTCCCTCTCGCCCCGAATGGTCCGTTGCGCTTCCGGCGGGCGGCAATGCTCCGTTGTCGGACGGTTCTGCGCGGGGCCGCGGAGTGGTCGAGGTCCGTTGTGTCCAGATCGTGTCGGAACGGTGCGCTGTGCGCGCTCCCGCAGGTCGGACCGCTCTCGGCTTCCTGTGGAGGAGGTGTGAGAGAACTGTGCGCGGTAACGACTCCGCTCTCGATCACGACCAGATCACCGCGACCTCGGGCCGGTGCGCGAGCATTCTCGACCCCGGTCTATGGTCGCCATTCTTCGATGTCGTCGCCGTGCCGAGTGTCGCCGTCCCGGCGATGCGCGACCGCTGTCAGGAGGCCACGTTTTGACCGAAGATTCCGGCCGGCTCCGGCTCGCCACCGACCCGCGCGAGCACGCTGCCCCGTCGCACCCGCCGTTCCCGGCGCCCCCGGAGCACGGCCACGTCCCCGGACCGGACTACCACGGTCCGATCTGGGTGGACGGCACCGGCTGGGTGGTGCCGCGCGGCTGGCACCCGCCGCACGGCTGGCACCCGCCGCAGGGCTGGCACGAGCCGCGCCACTGGGACCACGACGCCTTCCGGCACTGGGTGCACGAGCACTACCGCAGCGACCACGACTGGCGCGGCTGGGAGCGGCACGACGGCCACCACGACCGTCACCACGACGGCCACCACGACCGTCACCACGACGGCCACCACGACGGCCGCGGCCATGAGCGCCCGTGGGAGCACCGCGACGAGCACCGGGCGAGCTGGGAGCACCGCGAGGAGCACCACGACGGCCGCGGCCACGACCGCCCGTGGGAGCACCGCGACGAGCACCGGGCGAGCTGGGAGCACCGCGAGGAGCACCACGACGGCCGCGGCCACGAGCGCCCGTGGGAGCACCGCGACGAGCACCGCGCGAGCTGGGAGCACCGCGACGACCACCGCGGGCCCGACCACCGCGGGGACGAGCACCGCGGGGACGAGCACCGCGGCGGCCACCCGCAGGACCGTGCCTGGGAGCACCGGGACGACCACGGACGTCCGGACCCCCGCGGTCCGCAGCGGCCCGGCCCGGAGCACCGCGGGTCCGAGCATCGCGGGTCCGAGCACCGAGGCTCCGAGCACCACGGCCCGGAGCACCGCGGCTCCGAGCACCGCGGCTCCGAGCACCGCGGCTCCGAGCACCCGCACGGCCGCCCGGGCGAGCACCGGCCGGGTCACCACGAGCCGGGTCGGGGCGAGCCCGGTGAGCACGGGCAGTCCTTCGGCCAGCCACCCGCCGGCCCGCTGGCACCGGGGCTCGCGCCGGCCGCGGCGTTCGGCGGCAGCTCGTTCGGCTCGGCGCCGGGAGCACCGGCGGCCGAGCGGGGTCCGGTCGCGCAGACCGGCGCGGCCGGTGGCGGCGCCGCCGCTCCCGGCGGTGCCACCCCGTTCGACCCGAAGTCGCCGGGGCCGGTCGCGTCCCAGCCGCTCGGTCACAACATCACCCAGGCCGCGGCCGTGAACACGCCCGGGTACCAGCAGGTCGCGGCGCAGGGCACCAGCGCGGCGGCCGGCCACGGCGGCGCTTCCGGCGCCCCGCAGGCCGACCTCGGCGGGCAGTCGGGTGCGGGTGCCGCCGGCAGCTCGGGCACCGGGCCCGGCGCCGGCGCGACGGCGTCGGGTGCGCACGGTGCGACGCCGGGCACGGTCGCGACGCCCGGCACCGGCGCGACGCCGGGGACGGCCACGGGCACGGGCACGGGAACGGCGCCGGGGACCAACCCGGCCGGCGCCGGTGGTGCGGCCGACCCCAACCACGTCCCGACCACCAACAGCACGGCGCCGAGCGGCGCCATCCACTCCGGGACCACGGGCACGACCGGTGCCGTGACGCCGGACAGCCACGCGGGTCTCGGGAGCGGGCTGACCACCCAGGACCCTGCGGCGCACGTGACGCCGACCACGCAGGACCCGGCGCACCACAACCCGGCGACCGACCACACCACGACGCCGCACTGACCGCCCGACCACCCATCGAACGGGAAGGGGATCCGCCCTGTCCGTGATGATCCGTTCCACGGTGAGCGGCAGCGGTGATCTCTCCCGCCTGCTGGAACGGGCCGACCGGCTGGCCACGGCGGCCGGTCGGCCCGACCTGGTGGAGCGGCTCGGGGTGGTCCGGTCGTGGCTGGCCGGTCGCCCGGTGTGCGTCGCCGTCAGTGCCGGTGCGGGGTCGGGCAGCGCGATGGCCCGGTCCCTGGCCCGCGTGTCGGCCCGGACGTTGCCGGGGGCGTCCTACGTGGACGCGCCCGGCTCGTCCGGGGCCGGCCGGTCGGTACCGCCGACCGCCGTCGACGTGGTGCTGTTCGTGACCGATGCCCGGCGCGAGTACGGGCGGGTCGAGCTGGACGCGCTCGCCCGCCTCCGGGCCCAGTACTCCCAGGTCGTCGCCGTGCTGACCAACTACGAGGCCTGCCCGGACCTGGCCACGGTCCAGGCGGTCGACCGGCAGCGGCTCCAGGGCGCCGGGCTCGACGACCCGGCGATCCCGCTCCTGCCGGTGTCGACGGTGATGTGCGACGACGCCTGGCTGCGCAACGACGACGCGTCGCTGGTCGCCTCGGGCGTGCCGCAGCTGGTGGAGTACCTCCGCGACCACGTCGACAGCGGGGTCGACGCCCGGCTCCGCGACGCCGCCCTGGCCGAGATCCGCGGTGTGGTCGAGGCGCTGCTGCCGGGGTGGTCGGCCGAGCTGACCCGGCTGCAGGGCGAGGCCGCGGCGCCGGGCGGACGCCAGCAGGCGGCCTCGGCCGAGCTCGACCGGCGGCAGCGGCTCTCCACGGCCTGGCAGATCGCCCTCGCGGACGGTGTCACCGAGCTGGGCGCCCAGGTCGACTTCGATCTCCGCGAGCGGTTGCGCGAGGTGCTGGAGTCCGCCGACGAGCAGGTCGCCAAGGGCAACCCGTTCGGGGACTGGCCCGCGTTCGACAGGACGGTGCGCGACCAGGTCCGGGCGGCGGTCACCACCGACTACCAGGTCCTCCGCAGCCGCGCGAGCGGGCTGGCGACGACGGTGGTCGCCGAGATGACCGGCACCCCCGAGGGCTCACCGGCCGGGGTGGCGCTGCCGCGGCTGCGGGTGCAGGACCCGGACGACGCGCTGCGGCGCCTCCCCGCCATGCCGGCGCCGGAGGGGGGCGGCAGCCTGCTCTCGCGCATCGTCAACAGCGTGCGCGGCTCCTACGGCGGCATCCTCATGGTCGGCGTCCTCACCAGCCTCGCCGGCCAGCAGCTGATCAGCGTCTACTCCGTGGCCGCCGGGGTGCTGCTCGGCGTCTTCACGTTCTTCGAGGACCGCCGGAGCACCCTCGAGCGGCGGCGGGCCGAGGGGCGGGTGGCGGTGGCGAAGCTGCTCGACGCGGCCAACTTCCGGATCGGCGACGACCAGCGCACGCAGCTGCGCGCGGTCCAGCGGACGTTGCGGGACCACTTCACCGTCGTCAACGACGAGCGGCTGCGGCAGGCGGCCGAGGCGGTCCGGACCGCGGCGTCCGACGACGGCGCCGTTGCGGCGCGCGTCGTGGAGCTCGAGTCCGGCCTCGTCGAGCTCCACGAGCTCCGCACGCAGCTCTCGACCGGGCACGACGGCCAGGGCGGGCGCCGCCTGGCCGCCGTCCGGTCACCGTGACCGGACCGGGTCACACCGGCAGGGCCGACAGCGACTGCCACTCCTGCCAGGTGAGCGACCAGTCGTAGATGTCGGTGCGCGGCATCGGCACCGGCGAGCCCGTGACCTCCACCGGGTCCCCGAAGATCGCGGTGTTGAAGTAGTTCTCCGCGTCCTGGGTGGAGAGGTTGACGCAGCCGTGGGTCACGTTCTCGTTCCCCTGCGCGCCCTCGGAGAGCGGGTTGGCGTGGATGAACTCGCCGTTGTTGGAGATCCGGACCGCCCAGTGCTCCGGCACGTTGTTGTAGCCGTACGCCGGGTTCGACATGAGCACCGTCTGCTGCTTGCTCATCACGACGTGGACGCCGTTGGTCGTGTTGCGGTTCGGATCGGCGCCCAGACCGTAGCTGGCGGGCACGTCCTGGAGGGTCTTGCCGTTCCCGTCGACCACCAGCATGTGGAACGAGTTCACGTCGGCCTTCACGATCTGCGCCCGGCCGATCGTGAAGTGCGAGGTGACGTTCTCGGTGCCCCAGGTGCCCCCGCCGACGTCGACGCCCTGCAGGTTCGCGGCCACGCTGACCTGGGTGCCGGGCTTCCAGTAGTTCTCGGGCCGCCAGTGCGCGCGGGAGCCCTGCTCGGTGTCGGGCAGCCAGGCCCAGGAGCCCGTCGTCGGGACCGAGGTCTGCACGGACAGCGCCCGCTGGGCGGCGGCCTTGTCGGTGACGGTGCCGTCGAACTGGACGATGATCGGCGCGGCGATCCCGACCGTGGCGCCGTCGCCGATGTTGAGGTTGGCGCCGATCTTCTGCTGCGGCGTCACCGTGGTGAACGAGCCGGTCAGGGGCTGCGCGGCGCCGTTGCCGTCGAGGACGAGGCCCTTCCACGTGTAGGTCGCGCCGAAGGCGAGCGTCGCCGTGCTCGTCCAGCCGTCGGGCAGCGGCCGCCCGGGCACCGCCGCACCGTCTGGCCCGACGAGGGCGATGTCGGTGAGCCGGCCGTCCGCGACGTGGACCGCGGCGGGCTGGGCGGGGGCCACCCCGGTGGCACCCGCGGCGGGCGTCGTCGTGATCCGGGCCGGGGGCGCCGATGGCGCCTCCGCCTCGGCGCTCGACCCGGACGCACCGGGCCCGGCCGTCGCGCGGTGGACGTTGCCCCAGACGGTCACGGCCGCCAGGGCCACCGCGAACGCCACCATCACCCCGAGCAGAGCCCGCCCGAGTGCCATCGACCCACACCCCCGAGTCGTCGTCGTCCGGGTACCGCGTCACGGCCCCGCCCCGTCGGACGCCTCGCGTCCGGGCCGGTTCCACCATGGTGCCCCGCGCGTGACACGGAGGTGGTGTGGCGCACCGCTCCCGGGACGATTCGTGACCTCTCCCCGGCGTCGGCGCCCTACCGGCCCGGGATGGGCCTGCCCGAGAACAGGTACTTCTGGGCGAGGGCGACCGGGTCGTAGGCCGGGCCGCCGGGAGGAGATGCCGCGGACACCGCCGGTTCCGGCTCGGCGGTGGTCACCGGGCGGGTCTGGACGATGCAGACCGGGTCGCCCGCCCGACGGTGCCGCCCGATCACCCACTCGACGTCGACCGGGTGCCCGTAGTGCTCCTCGATCGCGGTGACGGCGGCCGCGATCGCGCCGACCTGCTCGTCGTCGAGCACCCGCCGGTCGGCGAGCTTCGCGGGCATCTCGATCTCGGTGACCGCGCCGACCGCGAAGTCGAACGCGCTCACGACCTTCTTGTGGGCCACGTCGTAGCGCAGCACCCGGCCGTCGGCCTTGCCGATCTCGACGTGGTCGGGGTCCACCAGGCCCTGCACGATCGCCTCGCCCCAGCCCCAGCTGGTCTCGACGACGATGCGGTCGCGCTTGCCGGTGACCGGGTGCACCGAGAACGCCACGCCCGAGGCGCGGGCGTGGATGAGCTCGATGACCCCGACGGCGATCGGCATGTCGTGGTGGCTGATGCCGCGGCGCAGCCGGTAGGCCAGCGCCCGTGCCGTGAACAGCGATCCCCAGCAGCGCCGGACCGAGTCGAGGACCCGCTCGATGCCCGAGACGCCGAGGTAGGTGTCGAAGATGCCGGCGAACGACGCGTCGGCGGCGTCCTCGCCCGTGGCCGACGAGCGGACCGCGACCGGGACGTTGACGTCCACGCAGCGCAGGCACAGTTCCTCGTAGGCCTCGGTGAGCCGGGCGGTGAGGTGCTCGCTGATCGGGGTCGACGCGAACAGCTCCCGGACCGCCGCCGAGGCGTGCTCGACCTCGGCGTCCGACGGGTCGGGGCCGACCCGGGAGAGGATCTCGTCGATGCGGCCGTCGAGGCCGGAGTCCCGGCAGTGCCGCCGGTAGGCCTCGACGGTGACCGCGAAGCCCTGCGGCACCTGGACCCCGGAGGCGAGCAGCTCGGCGAGGCGGCCCATCTTGGCGCCGCCGCACGCCACCGCCTCCTCGGGCGCGACCTCGTCGAGCCAGGCGATCGCCTCGCAGCTGTGCCGCTCGGGGGCGGGCTCCACCCCGGCGTCCGCGGGTGCCGCCGTCATGCGGGGACCTCCGGGGACCGGACGGCCGACGCCACGTCGGCGGCCCTGGTGAGGATCGTGACGACGCCGTTGCTGCCGTCGACCTCCACCTCGTCGCCGTCGGCGATGGACAGGGTCGCGACACCGGTCGCGGTCACCGTCGGGACGCCGTACTCCCGGCCGACGATCGCGGCGTGGGAGAGCATCCCGCCGCCGTCGCAGACCGCGCCGGCGATCTTGCCGAAGGCCGGGGTCCAGTTCGGGGAGGTGGACTCGCACACCAGGACCGAGCCGGGCTCGAGGCGGTGGAGCTCGTCGGAGGACTGCAGCACCCGGGCGACGCCTCGCGCCACGCCCTTGGCTGCGGCCACCCCGGAGATCGTGGTCTGCTCGGCCGCCTCCGGGTTCTGCACCGCCTTGATCGACTGCGGGTTCAGCCCGAAGATCTCGATGAGGATCGGGTCCTCGACGGCCTCCGGGATGGTCCCCAGCACCTTCGGCATCTCGCTGCGCCGGGTGTGCCAGTGGTCGAAGTACTGCCGGCGGGCGTCGACGAGGCCGCGCAGGCCCGCGTCGTAGGGCCGGTCGCCGCTGGCGACGTCGCGCAGCTCGGGCCAGAACAGGTAGAGCATGTCGTCCTGGCGGTCCGCCTTCACGCGGTTCGCCAGCTCCTGGCAGCCCCACCGCAGCGGGAGCATGACCTTGAGGTCGATGTAGTAGTTGTGGTCGTCCTGCCACCAGGGGAAGTTGGCCTCCTGGTTGGACGCGAGCCCGGCGTCGAAGACGGCCTGCTCCTCGCGGGTCAGCCCGGCGCGGGCGTTCTCGATCGCCTCCTGCCGCTCGGCCCAGGCGTTCGACGCGGCCGCCTCGAAGTCGTGCGGGTCCCGACGCTGCAGGAACGTCTTCACGAGGTCGAGCGGGATCGTGTTGTCCTCGATCCAGCTCGGGACGCCGACGTCGCACGTCGCCTCGGCCCGCCACCCGTAGATCTGCAGGAAGTCGTCGAACTCGGTCAGCCAGAGCGACGCGGCACCGCCGTGGCGCGCGAGGGCGTCGCGCAGCTGCCCGCCGTCGTGGGCCTGGAAGACCCCCTCGAGCCCGGCCGCGCGCGCCTTGAGCGCCAGCTCGTAGAGCTTGCGGTCGGTCTCCATGATCTTGGTGTCCTCGCCCTGGAGGAACTTGCCGATCTCGTTGGGGTTGATGCCCATGTCCGCGCAGGCCCCGTAGAAGCCGAGGAAGTTCGCGAGCATCGGGTACATGACGCCGAAGTGGATCTCCATGGCCCGCTTGTGGTAGCGGCGGCCCTGGGCGAGGAGGTTCGGGAGCTCGTCGCCGCGGACCTTCGTGAAGTCGATGCCGCGGAAGTACGACCAGGTGTTCTCGAGCTCGTCGCGCCCGGACTCCCAGATGCTGCGGTAGTTCGTGAGGAAGTGGGGGAGGTTCGTCGCGATGCGCCCGGCGCGGGCCTCGATCTCCCGGGGGTCGGTCTCGGGGAGGGCGGACCCGTAGAGGTGGGTGCCGGCGAACCGGGCGGTGACGCCGCGCCCGGGCGGGAGCGGGAGCGTCTCGGCGGCGTGCTGGGTGCCCCAGCAGTAGCCGTCGCCGCTCCACAGCGTCGAGCCCAGGGGCGTCAGCCCACGGGACCAGTGGAAGTCGAGGAACCAGAACTGGTTCTCGTCACCGGGCCGGAACGGGCCCGCGGGATCGACGATCCACGGCATGTCGAAGAACTCCGGCTTGTACCCGGGGTACCACTCACCCGTGCTGTAGGCGTCGACCGGGACGACGTTCGCCATCTGACCCTCCTCGGCGATGAGATCGGGGTGACCGTCATCCAACCGGAGGAGTGACGCAAGCAACACGTTCGCGGGGACGGAACGTTGCGGCCGGGCGAACGGCGGGGCACCGCCGGCGTTCGGAGGGGTCCTAGCCTGCGGACCATGAGCACCCCCCGAGCGCTGCTGCTCGACATCGGTGGCGTCCTGCTCACGTCGGGCCACGAGAGGATGGCCGAGCTCGGGGTGCGGCGGCCCGAGCTGGCGTCCTTCACCGACGTCCGCGGGCTGCTCGGACCGGCGACCGACCCGGCGTGGGACGACGTCCTGGCCGAGCGCTCGCGGGAGCGGGGCTACTGGGCCGCGCGGGCCGCGGAGTACGCGGCGCTGGTGGGGGACTCCTCGGACCGCGGGGTGCCGGCGCTGATGGAGGTGCTCTACCCCGAGGTCGAGGGGATCGAGCACTTCCGCCCCGAGGTCGTCGCGCTCATGGACGACGCCCACGCCGGCGGGCTCGTCGTCGCCGCGCTGACCAACGACCTCGCCGCGTTCCACGGGGAGGCCGACCTCACCGACCACCCGGTGCTGAGCCGCTTCGACACGATCGTCGACGGCTCCGTCACCGGGGTCCTCAAGCCCGACCCCGGCGCCTACCGGATCGCGCTCGAGGCGCTGGGCTGCGCGGCGGACGAGGTGGTGTTCGTCGACGACATCCCCGGCAACTGCGCCGGCGCCCGGCGGGCGGGCCTGGTGACGATCGAGGTCGACCTGCGCGACCCGGGGGTGGCGTTCGGGCGGGTGCGGGACGCGCTGGGGCTGTGGGCGGCGGCGTGAGCGGGAACGTCAGCGGGAACGTCAGCGGTGTCGCATCGCAGACGCTGGACGTCCGGAAAGCCACACCGTCGGGCGGGTCCGCGGCCGCCGTGGTGGTCGGCGCCTCCGGGGCACTGGGCTCCGCCATCGCCGCCCGCCTGGTCCGCGCGGGCCTCGTCGTCGTCGGGGTCGCCCGGAAGGCCCCCGACCCCGCGACGGGCCTCGTCGGGTGTGCCGCCGACATCGGCGACGACGCCGCCGTCGACGCGATCCGCGCGGCCGTGGACGACGTCGGGCTGCCGGTGCGGATGGTCGTGCAGGCGGCCGGGCTGCCGGCGGCCGGTCCGCTGCCGACGATCGACCCGGCCGCGCTCGGCGCCGCGGTGGCGCTCAAGGTCGGCGGGATGCTGCGGCTCGTCCGCGCGGTGTCGCACCGCCTGGGCCCCGGCTCGCGGCTGGTGGCGCTCGGCGGTCACTACGGCAGCGAACCCTCGCCGCACACCTGCGCGGCCGGGGTGACCAACGCGGCGCTCGCGAACCTCGTGCGCCAGCTCGCCGACCACCACGGCCCGAGCGGGGTGACCGCCCACCTCGTCGCCCCCGGCCCGGCCGACACCGACCGGCTGCGACGGCTCTCGCAGGCCCGCGCCGACGACCGCGGCGTGGACGTCGAGGAGATCCTCGCCGAGCGCCGGGCCGAGTCGCCGCTGGGCGCGCTGGTCACCGCGGAGCAGGTCGCGTGGGCGGTCGCGACGCTGCTCGACGACGAGGCCGACGCCCTCACCGGCTCGACGCTGGCCCTCGACGTCGGGGCCCGCCGGGGGCTCTTCTAGGCCGCGGCGACCCCCGGCACATCGTGAGTCGGGATGTCACGCCTCCCGGGTGACCGCACGACCCACCCCACCTCCGGAGGCACCCGATGCCCAGCGCATCCCGTTCGACCACCCCCGTGGCCATCGACCTCGACGTCGTCGAGGGCCGCTACGCCGAGCTCGACGACCACACCGTCGCGTTCGAGACCTTCCGGCAGGACCTCGACGTCGCGCCCTACCTGCGCGGCCTGCCGGGCGACGCCTGCACCTGCCGGCACCTCGGCTACGTCACGGCCGGGCAGATCACCTTCCGCTGGCCCGGCCACGAGGAGACCTACGTCGAGGGCGACGCCTACGTCGCGCCGCCGGGGCACCGGCCCCTGATCCTGGCCGGCACCTCCGTCGTCGAGTTCAGCCGCACCGCCGCGCTGCGGCCCGTCATGGCGGTCATCGACCGCCACGTCACCGCGCTGACCGGGGCCCGGCCGTGAGCGCCGCCGCCGGCACCGCGGTCCGGATGGACGACGGGCACGCCGTGCTGGCCGACCGGCTGGTCGCCTGGCTCGAGACCGGCGGCCGGCCCGGGGATCTGTTCACCGACGACGTCTTCGTCGACCTGTCGCTCCCGCAGTGGCGGGTCCAGGGCCAGGGCGCGGACACGGCGTTCGGGATCCGCGAGGACGGCCATCCCCACCGCGGCCGCGTCCGCGTGGAGGCGCTGGACCGGACCTCCCGCGGCTTCCTGCTCCAGTTCGAGGAGCGGTGGAGCGCCGGCGCCCAGCAGTGGTACTGCCGGGAACTGATCCACGGCGTCGTCCGGGACGGCCGGATCGCCGAGCTGTCGATCTATTGCACCGGCGACTGGGACGAGGCGGTCCAGCGGCGGCACGCCGGGGACGTGTCCCTCCTGCGGCCCTGACCGTAACCTCCGACGATGGATGCGGACGCGGCCTCGGCGGCGGGCATGACCGCCCGCGCCGAGGCGGCGTGGCAGGACGGCGACGGCGAGGCCGCCATGGCCTTCTACGGCCGCGCCGCCGACCTCGCCGCGGCCGCCGACGACCTCGACGGCCGGATCGCCGCCGTGCTCGGCCTCGCGCGCGGGCAGCAGTACAACCTCACGCCCGGCCTGCTCCCCGTGCGCCTGCACGCCGCGTACGAGCTGGCGACCGACCCGGTGGCACGCATCCGGCTGGGCGCCGCCCTGGCGCGCTGCTGGGCCTACGCGAACGAGCCGCTCCGCGCCCGCCCGTTCGCCGACGAGGCCCTCGCCCGCGCCGCGGACCAGGGCGACCCGACGGTGCTCGCCGACGCCCTCGACGCGGCCCTTACCGCCCACTGGGGTCCCGACGACCTCGCCCGGCGGCGCGACTGGGCGGTCCGCCTGGGCGATGCCGCCGCCCACCTGCCCGACCCCGACACCCGGCTCCAGGCCTACCTGTGGGACCTGACGGTGGCCTGGGAGGTGCTCGACCTGCCGCGGATCCACCGCTGCGTCCGGGCGATCGAGATCCTGGGCGACGAGTCGCCGCGGGCGCGCTTCTTCGCGGCCAGCCGCCGGCTGGCCGTGGAGCTGCTCCGGGACCACCGCGAGGTCGGACCGGTGCTGATCGAGCAGGCCGAGACGGCCGCGAAGCGCGCGGCGATCCCCGACGCGGACAGCGTGCTGCACGCCATGCGCGGCTACCTGGCCTGGTGCGGCGGCGACGTCGAGGGCTGCGCGGGCGAGGCCCCGGCCTACGAGCGGTACGCCGTCGAGCACGGCGTCGCCGTCGTCCGGGCCGAGGCCGCCGTCATGTGGGCCGGAGCGGGGCGCCCGGACAAGGTCCGGGAGATGATCGGCGTCTTCACGGCCGAGACCCTGGCCGCGCTCCCGTACGACCACGACTGGCTGCTCACCCTCCAGTGCGTGCTCGAGGGCGCGCTCGCGGTCGGCGACCGCGAGGTGACCGCCGCGGCGGCCGCGCTCGTGGCCGACCATCCCGGGCGGTCCGTCCTCAACGCGGGTGCCGTGATGTGGCACGGCGTCACCGACGACACCCTGGCCCGGGCGGCCGCGCTGCGCGGCGACCACGACGCCGCGGCCCGCCACCGCGCCGCCGCCCTCGCGACCTACCGGCGGATCGGCGCGACGCGGTGGGGCGACCGGCTGCGCGCCGCGACACCGGCCGGGGAGGGGGACGCGGCCGACGTCACGGACGAGGTGGTGGTGCACCTGCACGAGCAGCCCGGCGGGCTGTGGCTCGTCGGGCGCGCGGGCGCCACCGTCGTCATGCCGCGCATGCGGGGGCTCGAACACCTGCAGGTCCTGGTGCGGCACCCCGACACCGACGTCGACGTGCGCACGCTCGCGGGCGCCGAGCTGACCGTCGGCCAGAGCGGCCTCGACGTCCTCGACGACGAGTCGCGGCGCGTCCTGCGGGGACGGCTCGCCGCGCTCGACGCCGAGCTCGCCGCCGCCGACCCCGCCGATGCCGCCGACCTGCGCGACGAGCGCGCCGCGATCGCCGACTACCTCGCGGGCGGGACCGGGCTCGCCGGACGCCGCCGCACCACCGGCTCGCACGACGAGCGCGCCCGGGTCGCCGTCCGGAAGGCGATCGTCGGCACGCTGGCGCGGATCGCCGAGGCCGACCCGTGGTTGGGCCGGCACCTGTACGACCGGGTCCGGACCGGACGCCGGTGCCGGTACCGGTCCGACCCCGACCACCCCGTCCGATGGCTCCTCCGGGGGGACTGAGGCGTGGGTCGCCGGGTCAGGCGTCCGGGACGGGCGCACCGGCCGGTACGCCGACCCCCACGTAGTCCTCGTAGTGGCGCCGCCAGGCCGGGGTGGGGCCGGTGGGCGCGATCGACGGCCGGCCGCCGAGGGCCGCGTCGAGCGCCTCCAGGCAGACCTCCCACCCGGCGGCCGTGCGCGCGGCGGTGTCGCGCTCGCCGAGCAGCGCCGTGAACGTCAGCCGGCACCCGCCGTCGTCGAGCGGGTCGAGGACCAGCCGCAGCTCGTCGGTCGCCCACGTGACCGTGAAGCGGCGCGGTGGTTCGTGGGTGACGACGCGGCCCGTGCCCCCGTCGCCGTCCGCTTCGAACGAGTACCGGACGGCCGCGCCCGGCGCCGGCGCCCCGGCGTCGGGGAAGGCGACGCGGGCGGGGAACCAGGCGGCGAGCTCCGTCGGGTCGGTGACCGCGTCCCACACCCGCTGCGGCGGGTGCGGGTAGTCACGGACGAACCGCAGGGCGGGCCGGCCGTCGATCTCGAGGTAGGTGCCGGTCGTCATCGGGTCTCCTCCGTCGTCGTGTCCAGGTGGTGGCCCAGCGCGTCGAGGGCGTCGCCCCACCGTCGGCGGTACGGGGCGAGCCATGCCTCGAGCTCGCCGAGCGGGCGCGGGTCGAGGGCGTAGACCCGGCGCTGGGCATCGACGGTCGCGCGCACGAGGCCGGCCCGGCGCAGCACCGCGAGGTGCTTCGACGCGGTGGGCTGGGCGAGGTCGAGCCGGGTGACGACCTCGCCGACGGCGTGCGGGCGTTCCCGCAGCAGGTCGAGGATCGCCCGCCGGGTGGGGTCGGCGAGGACGGTCCAGGTGGTCGACACGCCCCGCAGTATGCCTGTTGCGGCATATGCGCGTCGAGGCATGGAGGTGGGGGGCCTCGTTCGGCCCAACCCGGGAACCTGCGACCCTGGGTCCGCGTCCCGAGTGACGGGTCTCCTTGATCGAGACAGCGCCGTGCGGATGGGTCGGGCCTGCGCGGTGGAGCGGCGAGCCGGCGCAGGTGCGGGGGAACTGGCGGTGACGGACCACCGGACGACGGGCACGGACCGGGTCGCGGCGTGGATGACACGCCGTCTCGGGTCGATGGTCACCGTCTACCTGACGGTGAGCCTCTCGGCGGTGTGGATGGTGCTCGGGGCACGCAACGTCCTCGGGTTCGACCCGTACCCCTACCCGGTGCTGCTGTTCGTCGGGAACGTCGTCCAGCTGCTGCTGATCTTCGTGATCCTGGTCGGGCAGCGGACCCTGTCGGAGGCGGGGGAGCGGCGGGCCCAGCAGACCTACGACGACGCCCAGGCGATCCTCGGTGAGTGCCACCGGCTGCAGACGCTGATCGACGACCGCGCCCGGCTGCTCAACCGGGGCGCCCCGTCCGGCGACGAGCTCGACCCCTGCGACACCGCCCCGATCATGATCAGCCCGCCGCTGTCGGTGGAGCCCGCCACGTCCACCCGCAACCGCCGGATCGCCGCGTGGCTGGTGCAGCGGCTCGGGACCGCCTCGGCGATCGTGGTGACCGCGGTGGTGGTCGCCGGGTGGATGGTGCTCGCGCTCCTGGGGGTGATCCCCGACCCCTACCCCTTCTCGTTCCTGCTGTTCTGCTCGAGCCTCGCCCAGCTGGTGTTCATGTTCGTGATCATGGTGGGGCAGGACGTCATCGGCGAGGTGTCCGACCGCCGCGTCGTCGAGACCGCCAACCACACCGCCGTCGTCCTCCAGCAGTGCCGGCACCTGCGCCAGCACCTGCTCGCGCAGGACGAGCTGCTGGCCGCCGTGGTCGAGCAGGCCGTGCGGGCCGAGGAACGGGGTCCCGCCGGTGCCGGTGCCCCGGCTCCCCGCGCGTACACCGACCGGTCCTCGGACGTGGGTTCGGGCAGCCGCTGAGCGGGACTTCGCGAGGGGCACCGCAGGCAGGCCGGGACGCGGCAGGATGCGCGGCATGGACCTCGGTCTCGCGGGACGCACCGCGCTCGTCTGCGCCTCCACCTCGGGTCTCGGCGAGGCCACGGCCCGCGCCCTCGCCGCGGAGGGTGCGCGCGTGGCCGTGAGCGGCCGCCGGGCGCAGCGCGCCGAGGAGATCGCGGCGGAGCTCCCCGGGGCGCTCGGCGTGGGCGTCGACCTCACGGCGGCGGACGGGCCGGACACGCTCGTGTCCCGGACGACGGCGGCCCTCGGCCCGGTCGACGTCCTCGTGCTCAACAGCGGCGGCCCGCCCCCGAGCACGGCCGCGACGATCGACCACGACGCGATCGCCGAGGCGCTCGTCCCGCTGCTCTACGCCCAGCAACGGCTCGTCTCGCTCGTCCTGCCCGGGATGCGGGAGCGCGGGTGGGGCCGGATCGTCGGGATCGAGAGCGTCGGCGTCGTCGCGCCGATCCCCGGTCTGGCCCTGTCCAACCTCGGGCGGGCCGCGACGGCGGCCTACCTCAAGACCCTCGCGGGGGAGGTGGCCGCGGACGGCGTCACCGTGAACGTCGTCCTGCCCGGCCGCATCGCGACGGCCCGCACCGAGGGCATCGACGGGTACATCGCGGAGCGGGAGGGCATCACGCCGGCCGAGGTCGAGTCCCGCGCGGTGGCGGGAATCCCGGCCGGCCGGTACGGGACCGCCGCCGAGTTCGGCGCCGTCGCCACGTTCCTGTGCAGCGCCGCCGCCTCCTACGTGACCGGGAGCGCGGTCCGGTGCGACGGCGGGCTCGTCCAGAGCCTGTGAGCCCTACAGCCGCGAGGAGCGGGCGACGATCTCCTCGCGCCGCCGCGACGAGGCCGGCACCCCGCCGATGCCCCAGTCCTCCGGCGGGACCTGCGCGATCCGGCCGCGCACCCGCGAGCGGGTGGCCCCGAGGACCTCGCACAGCGTGTCGGTGATCTCCGCGAGAAGCCGTTGCCGCTGCTCGGCCGGTCGGCCCTCGAGCACCGCCGCGACGAAGTAGGGCGCCGGGTCGCCGTCGACGGCCGCGGTGACGCCGCCGGTGGACCACAGCTCGGGCGGGTGCATCGTGACGAAGGCGCGGATGCGGGTGATCGGCGACTCGAGCACCGCCGCGTACCGCTCGCTGACCCTCCGCAGGAGCTCCTCGATGCGGGCCGGCGGCTGCTGGCCCTCCACGAGGTGGATCTCGACGACCGGCATCGGGCCTCCTGTGTGATCTCCCGCCCCGACGGTATCCCGTCAGCCCTCCTCGCGGGCGCGCGCCAGCTCGAGGGCCACATCGATGATCATGTCCTCCTGGCCGCCGACGAGGCCGAGCTCGCCGCAGCGGCGCAGGATCTCGTGGGTGGGGACCTTGTAGCGCTCGGCCGCGTGCTCGGCGTGCAGCAGGAAGCTGGAGTAGACCCCGGCCCAGCCCTGCACGATCGCGTTGCGGTCCATCTTCGGCCAGCGGTGCAGGTAGGGGCGGACGACGTCCTCGGCGGCGTCGAGCAGGGCCATGACGTCGAGCCCCGTCGAGACGCCGAGCCGGTCGAACACCGCGGCGAGCACCTCGGTGGGGGAGTTGCCCGACCCCGCGCCCAGCGCGCACAGCGACCCGTCGATCTCCTTGACGCCCACCTCCGCGGCGATCACCGAGTTCGCGACGCCGAAGCTGAGGTTCTGGTGCCCGTGGTAGCCGACCCAGGCCTCGTCGCCGACCTCGGCCACCAGTGCCTCGAACCGTGCGCGGGCCTCGTGCATCAGCAGCGCGCCCGCCGAGTCGGTGACGTAGGGGCACTGGCACCCGGCGTCGACCATGATCCGGGCCTGCTTCGCGAGGTCCTCGGGCGGCGTCCGGTGGGCCATCATGAGGAACCCGACGGTCTCCATGCCCAGCTCGCGAGCGACCCCGAAGTGCTGCGGGCTGACGTCGGCCTCGGTGCAGTGGGTGGCCACGCGGACCACCTCGGCCCCGGCGTCGTGGGCGCGCCGCAGGTCCTCGGACGTCCCGATCCCGGGCACGAGCAGCACGGCGATGCGGGCGGTGCGGGCCTCCTCGCGGGCCGCGGCGATGAGGCGGAGCTCGTCGGTGTGGGAGAAGCCGTAGTTGAACGTCGAGCCGCCGAGCCCGTCGCCGTGGGTCACCTCGATGACCTCGACCCCGGCCCGGTCGAGCGCGCGGACGGTGTCGCGGACCTGCTGTTCGGTGAACTGGTGGGCCTGCGCGTGCGAGCCGTCGCGCAGCGTCGTGTCGGTGATGCGGACGTCGTGGCGGATCTCGGGACGGGTCATGCCGGCACCCCCGTCGTGATGAGCTCCGCCGCGATCAGCTCGCCGACCCGGACGGCCGCCGCGGTCATGATGTCGAGGTTGCCGGCGTACTCCGGCAGGAAGTCGCCCGCGCCGCGCACCTCGAGGAAGGTCGCGACCCGGCCCCGACCACCCCACTCCGGGCGCGGCGGGTCGAACTGCGGGTCGGCGCGCAGGGTGTAGCCGGGCACGTACTCCCGCACCCGGGCGACCATCGCGTGGATCGAGGCCGCCACGGCCGTCGTCGTCGCGTCGTCCCACCGCTCGGCGGGGATCGCGCAGAAGACCGTGTCGCGCATGATCATCGGCGGCTCGACCGGGTTGAGGATGATGATGGCCTTGCCCCGGCCCGCTCCGCCGACCTGTTCGACCGCCCGCGCGGTGGTCTCGGTGAACTCGTCGATGTTGGCGCGCGTGCCCGGCCCGGCCGACCGGGACGCCGTCGACGCGACGATCTCCGCGTACGGCACCTCGACGACCTGCGAGACCGCGGCGACGATCGGGATCGTCGCCTGGCCGCCGCAGGTGATCATGTTGACGTTCGGGGCGTCGAGGTGGTCGGGCATGTTCACCGGCGGGCACACCATCGGTCCGAGGTGCGCGGGCGTGAGGTCGACCGCCCGGATGCCCGCCGCCTCGTAGCGCGGCGCGTTCGCGGCGTGCGCCCGCGCGGAGGTGGCCTCGAAGACGATGCGCGGCAGCGGATCCTGCGCGAGCAGCCAGTCCACGCCCTCCGCCGACGCGGCGATCCCGGCCCGGCGCGCCCGCTCGAGACCCGGCGACTCGACGACGCCGACCATCGCCGTCACCTCGATCGAGGAGGTCCGGGCGAGCTTGGCCAGCAGGTCGGTGCCGATGTTGCCGGGGCCGACGATGGCCGCGGTGGTCCTCGTGCCGGGCGGAGCGCTCATGTCCGGCACGGTGACACGGCTCACCGACAGCGTGGAACAGCCGCGTTCGCGAGGGGGCAAAGCGCGGGGGAGGGCGGGCCCCTGCATCCGGAGGGGATCCACCCCGCGCTGATCGCCCCGACGCCGCCGCCCCTGTCGTCCGGCATCCCCGGCTGCTAGACCAGGCACCATGGCGACCCCGGTGACGGAGCAGGCGGCCGACGCCCGTGCGGCCGAGGAGACGGTGCGCACGGAGGTCGAGGGCGTCGTCGGCCGCGTCGTGCTGACGGCCGCGCGCCGCCGCAACCCGCTCTCCGTCGCGACGATGCGGGCCGTCACGGCCGGGCTGCGCGACGTCTCGGCCCGCAAGGGCGTGCGCGTGGTCGTGATCGCCGCGGAGGGCCCGGCGTTCTCGGCGGGCCACGACCTGTCCGAGATGGTCGACCGCACCCTCGCCGAGGAGCGCGAGGTGTTCGCGGTCTGCACCGAGATGATGCGCGCCGTCCACGAGGTCCCCCAGCCGGTGATCGCCGCCGTGCAGGGGATGGCCGTCGCCGCCGGGTGCCAGCTCGTCGCGACGTGCGATCTCGCGATCGCCGCCGACCACGCCGTCTTCGGCACGCCCGGCGTGAAGATCGGCCTGTTCTGCTCGACGCCGATGGTGGCCGTGAGCCGGGCGATCGGGCGCAAGCGGGCCATGCAGATGCTGCTCACCGGCCAGACGATCGACGCCGCCACCGCGGCCGAGTGGGGCCTGGTGAACGCCGCCGTGCCCGCCGACCAGCTCGACGACGCCGTCCGGGCGCTGGCCGAGAAGGTCGCCGACGCCAGCAGCGTGACGCTGCGGATCGGCAAGGAGGCCTTCTACCGGCAGATCGACCTCTCCGAGGACGACGCGTACACGGAGATGAGCGAGGTCATGGCCACCAACGCCATGACCTGCGACGCCCAGGAGGGCATGTCCGCCTTCCTGGCCAAGCGAGCCCCGGTCTGGCAGGACCGCTAGACCGCGTCACGTCCGGCAGAGGAGCCGCCCGATGACCTTCCCCGGTCTGCAGCACGTCGCCATCACCGTCTCGGACCTGCAGCGCTCCACCGAGTGGTACTCGCGGCTCTTCGGGACCGACCCGGTGCTCGACGAGGACGAGGAGGGCGGCGAGTTCCACCACACCGTCTACGCCCTCGAGGGTGGGCAGCTCTTCGGCCTGCACACCCACCACGGCCGGGAGGCGAAGGACGCGTTCGACGAGCGCCGCACGGGCCTGGACCACGTCGGGTTCGCGCTGCCCGACTCGGCGTCGCTCGAGTCGTGGGGCAAGCGCCTGGACGAGCTGGGCATCGAGCACGGCGGGATCAAGAAGGCCCACTACGGCTCGGGCATCTCGTTCCGTGACCCGGACGGCGTCGCGCTCGAGTTCTTCATCGCGCCCGGTACCTGAGCCGCGCCCGTCCCTGAGCCGCCGTCGACCGAAGGGCACCGTCGCTCGATCTAGTCGAGCGAAGGTGCCCTTCGCTCGTGGCGGCCTGCGCCTCAGCGTTCCGGCGGAGGGCGCTCCTGGCCGATCTATTCGAGCGAAGGTGCCCATCGCTCGACAATGGTCCGACCTCGGACGACGCCTCCTGATGAGGCGACTCACGGTCCTACAAAGTGACTCTTCGGTCGGTCCGGGGTACCGTCACGCGCATGGCACCACGGCGCGACTACTTCGACGGCTGTGCGGCGGCCCACGCCCTCGACCTCGTGGGGGAGCGGTGGGCGCTGCTGGTGGTCCGCGAGCTGCTCCTCGGCCCGAAGCGCTTCACCGACCTGCGCACCGGCCTCCCGCACGCGAGCCCGAACGTGCTGTCCCAGCGGCTGCGCGAGCTCGAGGACGCGGGCGTGCTGCGGCGCCGCCGGCTCCCGCCGCCCGCCGCGTCCGCGGTGTACGAGCTCACCGAGTGGGGCGCCGAGCTGGAGCCGGTGCTGCAGACGCTCGGGCGCTGGGCCTCGCGGTCGCTCCCGGAGGCCGAGCACATCGGCGTGGACTCCCTGGTGCTCTCGATGCGCACGATGTTCTCGGCGGAGAAGGCCGAGGGCGTCGACGAGGTGGTGCAGTTCGTGCTCGCGGAGCAGCCGTTCGTCGCCCGCGTCCACGACGGCGGCTTCACGATGGAGCGGGGCGAGACGGCGGCCGACGCGACCGTCACCGTCGCCGCGCCGGAGGTGTGGGCGGCCGTTCTCTACACCGGGCACCCGCTCGACTCGGCGATCTCCGACGGCGTGCTCACCCTGTCCGGCGACCGCGCGGCGGTAGAGCGGTTGCTGGACCTCTTCCCGATGCCCGAGCCGGTGCACGCCCCGCAGCCGGCGGCCGGCTGAGCCGCGCCGGACCCCGGCCGGTGTCGGGGAGGCGTGCCACGATCACCCCATGAGCAGCGCCGCCCCGACCGACCCGCCCGTCCTCGTCGTGCGCGACGATGCCGAAGCCGTCACCACGGTGCGGCTCAACCGGCCGGCCACGCGCAACGCGCTGACCGAGGAGCTCAAGGTCGCGCTCCGCGACGCTCTCGCCGAGGTCGCCCAGGACGACTCCGCGCGGGCCGTCGTCCTCGCCTCCAGCGGCCCGGCGTTCTGCGTCGGCCAGGACCTGCGCGAGCACGCCGAGCACCTGCGCGCGGGCGGCAGCGGGTCGGCGCTGTCCACCGTCACCGAGCACTACAACCCGATCGCCACCTCGCTCGCCACGATGGCGAAGCCGGTGGTCGCCGCGATCACGGGGACGGCGGTCGGCGCCGGGCTCGGCTTCGTCCTGGCGTGCGACCTGCGGGTGGCCGCCGCCGGCACGAAGTTCGCGACGGCCTTCTCGGGCATCGGCTTCACCGGAGACTCCGGGCTCTCGGCCACGCTCGCGCACTGTGTCGGCTCGTCGCGGGCCACCGAGCTGCTCATGCTCGGCGACACGTTCACCGCGGAGCAGGCGCACGACTGGGGCATCGTCCGGGAGGTCGCGCCCGACGCCGAGGCCACCGAGGAGGCCGCCCTCGCGCTGGCGCGCCGCCTGGCCGCCGGTCCGACGCGGGCCTACGCCGAGATCAAGCGGGCCGTGGCGCTCGGCACCGTGGCGTCGCTGCCCACGGTGCTCGAGCACGAGGCGGCCGCCCAGGTCCGCCTCGGCGCGACGCAGGACCACCGCGACGCCGTGGAGGCGTTCCTGGCCAAGCAGAAGCCGGTCTTCCACGGCCGGTGATCACACCGCCTGCAGCCCCACCACCCGCAGCAGGTCGAGCTTCTCGGCGTCCGGGCTGCCCGGTGCGGCCGAGTAGACGATGAGCAGCTGGTCGTCGTCGGGGACGGCGAGCTGGTCGCAGTCGAGGGTGATCCGGCCGATGCCGCGGACGTCGTAGGACTTCCGGTCCACCCGGCGGTCGTCGACCGGCCGCTCGGCCCACAGTCGCGCGAAGAGCTCGCTGAAGCGCAGCAGGGTGTCGACGGTGCCCCGGAGCACCTCGTCGTCGGGGTAGCGGGCGAGCGCGGCGCGGGCGCCCGCGACCGCCGCGCGGTCGAGGCGCTCGCGGTCGCCGTGCTCGTCGGTGACCAGCGGGTGGTCGGGCATCGGCGGCCCGAACCGCATCCAGAGCAGGTTGCGGCGGTCCCGCGGGATCGTCGAGAGGTCACCCATGAGGGCGTCGGCCAGCGGGTTCCACGCGAGCAGGCTCCGGCGGGCGTCGACGAGCATCGCCGGCAGGTCGGACATCCGGTCGAGCAGGCGGAGCACGCTCGGGCGGACCACGTCGTTCACCCGCCCGCGCCCGGGGAGGGCCACGCCGGCGAGGTCGAACAGGTGCCCGGTCTCGGCCGGCGTGAGCCGCAGGGCGCGGGCGAGCGCCCCGAGCACCGACGACGACGGGTGCGGCCCGCGGTCCTGCTCGAGGCGCACCACGTAGTCCACGGAGACCCCGGCGAGCCGGGCCACCTCCTCGCGGCGCAGGCCCGGCGTGCGACGACGGGGGCCGGCGGGCAGCCCGACGTCGGCGGGCGTCAACCGCTCGCGCCACTGCCGCAGCGCCGCCGCCAGCTCCGTCGAGTCACCCCGGGTCACGACCTCCAGGGTGCCCCTCCGCGCGCGCCCGAGCCTGGTACCGCGGCTCCGTGTCTCCGCGGGAGGACGACCCGGCGCGTCAGCCGTCGTCGCGGGGACGCGTCAGTGCGTCGCGGAGGTCGCGCTTGAGGACCTTCCCGACGGCGTTGCGGGGGAGCGGCTCGGTCGTGGTCGTGATCCGGGTCGGGGCGGCGAAGGCCGCGATGCGGGTGGCGACCCGCTCGCGCAGGGCCGTCCCGTCGGGGACGGCACCGGGCGCGTGCACGACGACGGCCGCGACCTCCTCGCCGAGCGTCGGGTGCGGCACCCCGACCACGGCCACGTCGAGCACGCCGTCGACCTCGAGCAGCTCCGCCTCCACCGCGGCGCAGTAGACGTTCTCGCCGCCGCGGATGACGACGTCCTTGAGCCGGTCGACCACCCGGATGAGGCCGTCGTCGACGCGGCCGAGGTCGCCGGTGCGGAACCAGCCGTCGACGAACGCGGCCGCGGTGGCGTCCGGGGCGTTCCAGTACCCGCGCACCACGTTCGGGCCGCGGAACCACAGCTCGCCCACCGTGCCCTCGCCGAGATCCGCCCCCGTCTCCGGGTCGACCACCCGCACGTCCGCGCTCGGCACCGGACGGCCGACCGAGTCGGGGGAGGCGAGGTACTGCTCGCCGGCGTTGAACGCGATTCCCGCGGTGGTCTCGGTGAGCCCGTACCCGTTGGAGGGCGCGCCGAGCGGGGCGACACGGCGCACCAGCTCCGGCGGGATCGGGGCGCCGCCCATGCCGACGCCCGCCAGGGAGGACAGGTCGGCGCCCGGGGTGTCGGCGGCCGCCCGCACGAGATCCCGCGCGACCGTCGGCACCCCGGCGAGCGAGGTGAGCCGCTCCGCGGCGATCACCTCGAGAGCCTGCGCCGCGTCCCAGCGGTAGAGCGTGGCGAGCACGGAGCCGGCCGCTGTCGCGTTCACCATCGCGCACAGCCCGGCGACGTGGAAGATCGGGAACGCCAGCAGCGCGCCGGGCGTGGCCGGGGGCGCCGTGCCGGTGAGCCGCGCGCCGAGGGCCGCGATCAGGCGGCGGTTGTGGACGTCCGTGCAGAGGTTGCGATGGGTCCCGACGGCGCCCTTGGGTCGCCCCGTCGTGCCTGAGGTGTAGAGGATGAACGCGTCGTCCTCGGGGTCGAGCGCCACGTCCGGCAGCACGTCGTCGGTCACCTCGCCGAGGAGGTCCGCGAAGGACGGCCCGCCCTCGCCGCGCACCACCACGACCGGGACGTCGGGCGGGGTCACCTCCCGCAGCACCGGCGCCCGCTCGCCGTCGGCGACGACGAGCCGCGGGCCGGCGTCGGCCACCGCGTGCGCGAGCTCCCCCGCCTGCCACCAGGCGTTGAGGGGTACGACGACGAGGCCCGAGACCCAGGCCGCCCAGCACAGCGGGGCCCACTCGGGGTAGTTGCGCAGGCAGATCGCGACCCGGTCGCCCCGGCGCAGCCCGGCCTCGGCGTAGCGGCGGGCGAGCGCGGCGACCCGGGCGCGGTGCTCGGCGAAGGTGACCCGCTCGCCGTCGTACACGGTGAAGGTGCGGTCGCCGAAGGCCGCGGTGCCGTCGTGGAGGTCGCGGAGGACCTGCGGCGCCGTCACGTGGACCCGCAGGCGCACGCCGCGGACCACGGCCTCGCCCAGCTCGGCGGGCCCACCCGCGCCGGTGAGCTCCGCGATCACCTCGCCGCGGGTCGGACCCGCCTCGACGCCGGCCATGGACCGCAGTCTCACCCCGATCGGGCGCTCCCGCCGGTCGTGCCGTCACGGTGTCCGGATCTCGGGCGTGATCCCTCGCACGATCGGGTATCGGGAGATCAGCACGCGGACCCCGGCGCGAGCCGCGGACCCCCGACCGCGTGACCGACCCTTCCCGGGGCCCCGGCCGGGCGCCTCCGGTGAGGAGGCAGCCTTGACGCTGGACGCGATCACCACCCGCCGGGTCGGCCTGCCGGTCGACGGCCGTGGCGACCTCCCCGACGCCGCGACCTTGTCGGCGCGCCTCGACGACGCCGTCGACCGCGCGGTCGGCGCGCGGCTGGACGTGGAGCTGCACGTCTCGCCCGGGTGCGAGGTGCTGCCCGCCGCGGCCGCCGAGGTGGTCGCCGCGGCGCGGGAGAGCGCGGCGCGGCGCGGGGTGGACCTGCGCGTCGTGTCCTGAATCACGGCGCCACTCGATCGGGCGACAGAGCATCGTGACCAGATCGTGACCACGCCGAGATTCATGAGAAGTCCTCAGAAAAGCCCGGCGTGTCGCCCCCGTCGTCACGCGTCGTCGCCTAGGTCCGCTTCGTCCGGTACGTCATCTTGACGACGATTTCGGAGGAGATCCGCAGGTCCAGGGCGTGACCCCTGCTCCCCGACCCGGTGATCGCGCCGTGCACACTCCTCGCCGTCGTACCGCAACGAATCCGGTCCGTGACCGTTGAGAGACCGGAACCCGCGCATCACCGACCGCGAAAGGGCCACACCATGGGTCGTCACCACGCGAGCGCCCGTCCCCGATCCGGGGGACGTGGCCTGCGACTCGGCGTGGGCAGCGCCGGCGCCGTCGGTGCCGTGGGCGTCGGGCTGCTCCAGCTCGCCGTGCCCGCTCTGGCCGCCCCCGCTCCCGCGCCCGCCGCCCCGGCACCGGCTCCGGCCGCCGCCCCGGCGCCCGCGACCAAGAGCGCCACCCCGTGCGCGATCACCGCGAAGGCCTGCGTGTCGATCTCGCAGAAGAAGGCCTGGCTCACAGACGGCAAGGGCCACGTCATCGACGGACCGGTCGCCATCACGACCGGCGGCCCGGGCTACCCGACGCCGACGGGGACCTTCAGCGTCATGTGGAAGGACAAGAACCACAAGAGCGACGAGTACGACCACGCGCCGATGAACAACTCGGTGTTCTTCGCGCCCGGCGACGCCTTCCACGAGGGCAGCCTGCAGAAGAACTCCGCCGGCTGCGTGCACCTCTCGGCCGCCGACTCGGAGAAGTTCTTCGACAACCTCAACGTCTACGACCAGGTGCAGATCCTCCGCTGATCGACGGGCCTGGGAGGCTCTCCGCCATGCCAGGCAACCCCGACGAGGGCGACGAGCGCATCGCGCTCCTGCTCGACTACGAGAACCTCGCGATCGGGGCCCGGGAGGGCCTCGGCGTCAGCCCGTTCGACCTGACGCCGGTGGCCGACGCCCTGGCGGTCCGCGGGCGGGTGGTCGCGCGGCGCGCGTACGCGGACTGGTCGTCGTTCGACGACGACCGCCGCCTGCTCGCCCGGGCCCAGGTCGAGCTGATCGACATCCCCCAGCGCCTCGGCGGCTCCCGCAAGAACGCCGCGGACATCAAGATGGCCGTCGACGCCGTCGAGATCGCCTACGAACGGTCCTGGGTCACGACCTTCGCCATCGGGACCGGCGACTCCGACTTCACCCCGCTCGTGCACAAGCTGCGCGAGCTCGACAAGCGGGTCATCGGGATCGGGGTCGCCTCGTCGACGTCACGGCTCCTGCCGCCGGCCTGCGACGAGTTCCTCTACTACGACCGGCTCCTCGACGCCGCGGCGCCGCCCGCCGAGCCGGCGCCGGCCACGCAGCCGGAGCCGGCCGCCGACGAGGAGACCGCGGCGGGCCCGGACACCCCCGACGACGAGGCCGTGGGGCGCCTGGTGACCCGGACGCTGTCCGGGCTGGCCCGGCGCGGCGACGGGCCGGTGCTGGCGTCCCGGCTCAAGCGGGCGATCCTGCGGCAGGACCCGACGTTCGACGAGGCCGAGCACGGGTTCCGCGGGTTCGGGGAGCTGCTGCGCCACCTGCAGGACCAGCGGATCGTCGAGCTCGCGGCGGGGTCGGCGAGCGGGGACCCCGAGGTCTCGTTCCCGGAGAACGAGCCCGCCGAGGACGACGCGTTCCGGCTGCTCGCCCAGGTCGTCGGCGACGAGTCCCGGGCGGGCGGCGGGGTGCCGCTGTCCGGGCTCAAGGACCGGGTCCGCAAGCGGCGCCCGGACTTCTCGGAGAAGACCTACGGGTTCGCCTCGTTCCTCAGCTTCGCCAAGGCCGCCCGCGCCCGCGGCGTGGTGCGGATGGCCTGGGACGCGGCGGCGGGGGACTGGCGCCTCGAGCCGGCCTGACGCCGGCGGCCCGGGCCCGGCGTCCTGTTCAGCGCTCACCCTCAGCGCTCGCCCTCAGCGCTCGCCCTCAGCGCTCGCCCTCAGCGCTCGTCGAAGACGTCGATGTCCGAGGACGCGGTGAGGCGTCCGAGCGTCTCCTGCGCGACCCGGCGGGGGAGCGGACCGGTGGCCTCGCCGTCGTCGTGGAGCGAGAACCAGCCCGCATCGGCGGCGGGCTCCGGGACGGCCCGGACGTGGCGGCCGTCGCCGTCCGGGCCGTCGCCGTCCGGGCCGGCGTCGTCCGGGCCCGCGGCGGCGAGGGCGACGACGATGCGCCCGCCCGAGGGCGTCGGCCCGGCGTCGACCGGGCCGTCGGCGTCGTCGGCGTGGGCCAGGGCCGCGTGCAGGTCCCCGATCGGGAAGGGCCGGGCGCGCGTGGTGGTCGTCGCGATGCGCGCCTCCAGCGGCACCCCGGGGTAGCCCTCGGAGGCGAGCACGAGCCCCTCGGTGATCCGGTCCGCCAGCTCGGCGAGGTGCCGCGACGAGGCCCCCGGCACCACGACCACGAACGTCCGCTCGTCCAGACGTACCGCGACGTCGACCGGGCCGAGGGGCTCGCTCAGCGCGGCCGCCACCCGGTGCCCGGCGTGGTAGGCGGCGCGCGGGTCCTGCAGGGCGGGCTCGTCGAAGGCGGGGACGTCGAACAGGGCCAGCCCGACCTGCAGCGCCCCCGGGCCGCCCCGCGGCGTCCAGCGCTGGAGGAACTCGGCGGTGGGGAGCCCGCTCGCCGGGTCGGTCGGCACCGTCGCGCGGGTGCCCGCCGCGGCGTGGGCGTCCGCGAGCTGGTCCCGGAGCTCCCGGGTGCCCGCGTGCGCGTCCCGCATACGGTCGATCATGTGGTAGAGCGACGTCGTCGCCCACGTCTCGCCGGGGGTGCCGGCCGAGCTGGCCTGCTGGCCGCCCGAGGGCATCGTCCGGGCCAGCAGGTCGTCGACGGTGCGGGCCACCGCCGGGTCGAGGCGGGAGCCGAGCGCGAACCGCAGGCGGGCGAGCTCGGACGCCGCCTGGGTGCGGGAGAAGCCCCAGCGGCCGTCGAACACCCGGCTGAGCTCGACCGCGCGGTCCGCCGGGTCGTAGGCGTGCTGGTCGGTCGCGACGAGGAAGGCGCCCGCCTGCGGCCCGAGCGCGACGACCGTCCACTCGTCGGCCATGGGCTCGTCGGGTGTCAGCTCGACGACGTCGACCCCGCGGGGCGGTTCGTGGTCCTCCCCGGTGACGAACCCGACGACGACGGTGACCCCCGCCTGTGCCATCCGCTCGTAGACGGCCCGCTCCCGGTCGAAGTGGGCGAGGCGCTGGAAGAGGGCGACCACGACCGTCGGGGGCTCGACCCGGCCCGCCATCACGGCCTTCTCCACCGCGTGCGAGATGTCGACGAGCAGGCGCTTGGACAGCCGCTCCGGGCGCGACCCGGCGGCCCGGTCCTGCGCGACCCGCGTGGTGTCGCCCAGGGTCGCGACGAAGGCGTGCTCGGCACGCGTCCGGGCGGCGTGGGTCAACGGACCTTCCACGACTGACCTCCCTCGAGCCCGGTCGGGCGCGTCCAGCAGACCGAGATCCGACGGCGCTCGAATACCGCTGGACGGTGGCACCCACGCCGCCGGACGGGCACACGCGGCCGAGCGGTCGTCACCCGTCGGTGGACGGGTTCGGGCGGGGGTGTTCCCGACGGGTCCGCGCCGGTCAGGCCCGGGTCAGCAGCGTCAGGCAGACGTAGGGGTAGGCCACGGTCTCCCGGCCCGCCGTAGCCGGATCCTGCGCGAGGTGGTCGCGCAGGATGTCGAGGACCTCGGTGCGTCGGCGCGGGGGGAGGGTGCTCACGCGGCTGAAGGTCGAGAAGAGCAGCACCAGGTCCTCCGGCGGCAGCTCCTGCGTCCACCGCGTCTCGAAGACCGTCGGTGCGGGGAAGCCGTCGAGGTCCGGGAGCGGCCCGGTCGTCGTCGTGTCCGGCTGCCCCGAGAGGCGGTTGAGCTCCGCGACCCAACCGACCGAGAAGTCGGGCCGGTTCCACAGCAGGGCGAGCGCGCCACCGGGCGCCAGGACCCGCCGGGCCTCCCGGGCCGCGGCGACCGGTTCGACCCAGTGCCACGCCTGGCCGTAGACGACGGCCGCCACCGTGTCGTCCGCCACCGGGAGCCGCTCGCCGCTACCCGCGCGGACCTCGACACCGGGGAGGGCGCGGCCTTCGAGGACCGCCCGCATCTCCGGGTCGGGCTCCACCGCGACGACCGGCCGGCCCGCCCCCACCAGCACGGAGGTCAGCTTCCCCGTACCCGCGCCGACGTCGGCGACCGGGCCCGGGGGCAGGCCTGCCAGGGCAGCGGGCGGGTAGCCGGGGCGGACGCGGTCATAGTCGGCCGCGAGGCGTCCGAACGACCGGGCACGCACCGCCCGCGGTGCCTGCTCGTCCCCGGCCGCCGTCACCCCGGCAGCCTCCCGGACGGACCCGCGCGGCGACCGCGGGGGTCAGTCGAACGACAGGTCTCCGGTCCGGGTGCGCTTGAGCTCGCAGAACGCGGGCTCGCGGGCGAGCGCCACCGCGCCGTCGAGGACGTCGAGGGCGTCCCCTCCCCGTGGCACCGCGCCGAGGACGGGTCCGAAGAAGGCGACGTCGTCGACGTGGACCACGGGGGTCCCGACGTCGAGCCCGACCGGTCCCGTGCCCTCGGCGTGGCCGCGCCGGATCTCCGCGTCGAGCTCGTCGGAGTCCGCCGCGGCGTGCAGGTCGCCCAGGCCGAGCGCGGCCAGCGTGCGCCGGAGGACCTCGTCGCGACCCCGGACCCCGTCCCGGTGGTAGCGGGTCCCGAAGTCGGTGACGAAGGCCCGCAGTCCCTCCGGGCCCTCGCGACGGGCGACCGCGGCGCCGACCCGGACCGGCCGCCAGGCGCTCTCGGTCCCACGGCTCGACTCCGGGGGGCGGGCCGGATCGGACTCGCCGAGGATCGCAAGGCTCATGAGGCGGACCTCGACCGCGACCGGCCGCTGCCGTGCCACCTCGTCGAGCCAGCGCAGCGCGAGGTGCGCGAACGGGCAGACCGGGTCGGCGTAGAGGCGGATGTCGGGTCCCACGGCGAGCATCATGGAGCCGGCAGCACGTCCGCACGCGAGGAGGAGTCGATGGCCGAGCAGACGACCGAGGCGGAGCGCCGCACCGGCGACCCGGACGTCGTCGACGTCGAGGGCCGGCAGCGCTACGAGATCCGCCTCCAGGGGGAGACGGTCGGCTACGCGGAGTACCACCGGCGCGCGGGCGGCCCGACGATCTCGTTCACCCACACCGTGGTCGACGACGCCCATGCCGGACAGGGGCTCGCCGGCCGCCTCGCCCGGGCCGCCCTCGACGACGCCCGCGAGCGAGGCCTCGCCGTCCTGCCGTACTGCCCGTACATCCGCGGCTGGATCGGCAAGCACCCGGAGTACGTCGACCTGGTGCCCGAGGACCGACGGGCCGAGTTCGAGCTCTGACCGACGTCCGGCCCGGCCCGCCCGCCGAGTGGGCTCACATGGCTCGCCCGACAGCCCTCCGCGCCCACTCGGTGATCCCGACTGGCCCGCGCGGCCGCCGAGTGGGCTCCTATGGCTCGCCCGACAGCCCTCCACGCCCACTCGGTGATCCCGACTGGCCCGCGCGGCCGCCGAGTGGGCTCCCACGGCGGGCCCGACAGCCCTCCACGCCCACTCGACGAGATGACCCCGCCCCGAGACCCGGCCTGCGGAGCACCGAGCGTGGTCGCCTGCTGACGCGGGGCACACGTCCGGGGTAGTTTCTCGTGCTCACGACATCGGAGTCGGACGAGCGCGGGAGGCGGGACCATGGCGACCGACGCGGGAGCACCGACCACCGGGGGCGCGAGCGCGGTCCTCGAGACCCTGCCGCTCTCCCGCTGGCACCGGCTGATCGTCGTGCTGGTGGGGATCGGGTCGTTCTTCGACCTCTACGAGGTGTTCCTCGGCGGCGTGCTCGCCCCGATCCTCGCCAAGGAGTTCGCGCTCGGCTCCCTCGGCAAGGCGGCCGTCGTCGGGAGCGGGTTCCTCGGCATGTTCGTCGGGGCCAACCTGCTCTCGATCGCCGCCGATCGGCTCGGCCGGCGCCGGGTGTTCATCCTCAACCTGCTGACCTACTCGCTGTTCAGCCTGCTCGCCGCGTTCTCCCCGAACATCGAGGTCTTCCTCGTGCTGCGCTTCCTCGCGGGCATCGGGCTGGGCTGCGAGCTGGTCCTCGTCGACACCTACCTCGCCGAGTTCCTCCCGGCCCGGGTCCGCGGCCGCTACATCGCCTGGGCGTACACCGTCGGGTTCCTCGGGGTGCCGGTCGCGGCGCTGCTCGGCGGGAAGCTGGTGGCTGCCCAGACGATCGCCGGCGTCGACGGGTGGCGCTGGTTGCTGGTCGCCGGGTCGCTCGGCGCGCTGTTCGTGCTGTGGATGCGGCGGGTCCTGCCCGAGTCGCCCCGCTGGCTCGAGTCCCGGGGACGCCGCGAGGAGGCCGAGCAGGTGGTGCGCGGCGTCGCCGCGAAGGCCGGGGCGCCGGAGGCCGCCGACCACATCCCGGAGCAGGCCGCCGCCCCGCCGACCACGGGGCCGCGGGCGAGGACCACCGGCGAGGTGCTCAAGATCGCCTTCACCGGCGTCTACCGCACCCGGACGATCATGCTGTTCGTCTTCCAGGTCCTCCAGACGGTGGCCTACTACGGCTTCGGCACCCTCGCGCCGCTGGTGCTCGTCGCCAAGGGCTTCACCATCACCGACTCGCTGGGCTACGCCGCGCTGAGCTTCGCCGGCTACCCGATCGGCTCGCTGATCTCCGTGCCCCTGGTGGAGCGCTTCGAGCGGAAGTACCTGATCATCGCCGCCGCGCTCGCCATCGCCGTGTTCGGCATCGTGTTCGCCGCCGCGTCCTCGCCGTGGCTCATCGTCCTCGCGGGCTTCCTGCTCACCAGCGCGAGCAACGTCTTCTCCAACGGGTTCCACATCTACCAGGCCGAGATCTTCCCGACGGCGATCCGCTCGACGGCCAGCGGCGTGGCCTACTCGCTGTCCCGCGCGACGTCCGCGGTGCTGCCGTTCATCGCGGTGCCGCTGCTCGCGAGCGCGGGGCCGGTCTGGGTGTTCGGCGGGTCCGCCGTGCTGATCGTGGTCCTCTGTCTCGACGTCGGGCTCCTCGGCCCGCGCTCGACCGGCCTGGTCCTGGAGGAGATCCACTGACCGGGCAGGATCGGCGGGCGTGACCTCGATCGACCCCGCCCTCCCCGCCTGGCGCCGCGCCACCACCGAGGAGCGGCGCTGGCCGGTGGCGCTCGCGATCCTCGGGGCCGCGGGGCTGCAGCTGAGCCTGCCCGACGACGTCGTGCTCGGCTCGCGCTGGCTGCTGCCGCTGCTGGAGATCGCCGTGCTCGCGGTCCTCCTGGTCGCCAACCCCGGCCGGTTCGAGCACGAGCCGGGCTGGCGCCGGACGGTGAGCCTGGCCCTGACCGCCCTCGTCAGCGTCGCCAACGGCGCGGCGGTGGTGCGCCTGATCGACCACCTCGTCGCCGGGCGGGGCGGCGACGACGCCGGCACGCTGCTCGCGACCGGCGCCGCGATCTGGGCGACCAACGTCATCGGGTTCGCGCTCTGGTACTGGCAGTTCGACCGCGGCGGGCCCTCCGCCCGGGCCCGGGGCGACCGCGCCGTCCCCGACCTCCTCTTCCCGCAGATGCAGTCCCCGGACATCGACCCGGAGTGGGAGCCGACGTTCGTCGACTACCTCTACGTGTCGTTCACCAACGCCACGGCCTTCAGCCCCACCGACACCATGCCGCTCTCCCGCTGGACCAAGCTGACGATGCTCGTGCAGTCCGCGGTGTCGCTCGCGACGGTCGCGCTCGTCGTCGCCAGGGCGGTGAACGTGCTGCGCTGAGGTCCTCAGTTCACGCAGGGCACCGTCGGGGCGGCGGTGCCGGCGTCGGACGCCGGGACGGCGGGGGTGGGGCTCTTCGTGGCCGCCGGCGCCGCCGCGGCCGACGACGAGGACGACCCGGAGGAGCTGCCCGCGGCCTGCGACGAGCCCGACCCGGACGACGTGGAGGCGGTCTTCCCGGACACCGTGTCGGAGATGTACTTCTGCACGGCCTTCGGGTCGACCTTCACCGCCTCGCCGTCGTCGGGGGAGTCGTAGCTCGCGGTGACGATCGGGATGGTGTGGAAGCCGATCGACCCGGAGCTCACGCCCTGCAGCTGCGAGGCCAGGCTCAGGATGTCGAGCGAGCGGTCGACCGTGATCGCCTTGTCCACCGCGGCCACGAGCGCGTCGCGCTTGGTCGAGTCGGTGAGCGTGTTCCCGGACAGCACGGTGTGGGCCATGCTCGAGAGGAACACCTGCTGCCGGCGGGCGCGGTCGAGGTCGCCGCCGGGCAGGCCGTGGCGCTGGCGCACGAACGCGAGCGCCTGCGCGCCGGCGACCGTCTGCTGGCCGGCGGGGAACTTGGCCCCGGAGAACGGGTCGTTCACCTTCGCGTTGAGACAGACCGGCACGCCACCGATGGCCTGGCTGATGTCGGCGAACCCGGCGAGGTTGACCGCGCCGTAGTGGGTGATGGTCAGCCCGGTCAGCGACTCGACGGCGCCGATGGTGGTCTTCGCCCCGGCCGCCCCGGCCTGGACCGTGAGGTCGTTCCCGGTGACCCCCTGCTTGGCCAGCTCGGGGCGTGCCGCGTTGGACCCGTACGCGTACGCCGAGTTGATCTTGTGCTGGCCGAAGCCGCCGGGCAGGTCGACGAAGGAGTCGCGCGGGATGGAGAAGCCCGTCGCGGGGCCGCCCCCGCCCGGGATGTGCAGCACGATGATCGTGTCGGTCGAGTCGCCGCCGGAGTCGCTGGCGCCCGCGTGCAGGGCCGCGAGCTGGTCTTTCGGGAGCGGGTTGCCGAAGCTGTCGGTGCGGCTGTCGAGGCCGACGAGCAGGATGTTCTGGTCGGTGCCGAACACCGAGCCGAACGAGGTCCCGATGACGTCGACCCGGCTCAGCCCGGAGTCGATGGACCGGGCCGCGAGGACCGTGCCCCCGCTGATGAGCAGCAGGAGCACCGAGGCGGCGGCGAGGACCAGGACGAGCACCCGCGTCGTCACCGACGCCCGGACGCGGTCGAGGAACGCCCGGGCGCCCGCGCCACCGGACGGTCCCGGGTCGGGGGCCCGCGCCGGCGCCTCCTCGGGCTCGACGGCGGGCGCGACCTTGGTCGGGTTCGGGGCCGGGCGCCCACCGGGCGGGGGGCCCGACGGCGGCCGCGGCGGCGCCGGCCGCCCGCCGTCGGGGGGTGGCGGACCGGCGGGGGGTCCCGGCCGCGGCGCGGGCCGGCGCCCGGGCGGCGGCGCGGCCGGGCGGGGTGCGGCGGGCGGGGGACCGGGGCGCGGACCGGGTGCGGGCGACCGCCCGGCATCGGGGCGGGTGTCGCCCCGGCGCGGCATCCGGAACCCGCCCGGGCGGTCGTCCCCGGGCGGCATCAGGCCGCCCCCGACCCGCGCAGGGCACCGAGCGGTGACCACCCGGGGCGGATCTGCCGGAATCGTAGGAATCCGACGACGACGCACGCGAGCGTCGCCACGAGCATCCACCAGAACAATTCCGCGAGGGGTGCGAGCACACCGATCAGGAACAGCGTCGTGCTCGCGGTGTCGCCGGTGATGACGGCCGCGATGACGAGTCCGAGGAACGCGACGACCGGCGGTGCGAGGGCGGGCACGACGACGGCCTCGGCGCGCACCATCGCCACGCCCAGCATCGACACCACGAGGTAGCCGACCGGGAACATCAGCCCGAGCAGCCCCGCGCGGTGCAGCAGCAACCACGCGAGCAGCCCGGTCACCACGACGGCGCCGATGGCGACGACGGGCCATGGGTAGCCCGGCCCGACCGCGAACGTCCCCGTCTGCCGAGGTCGCGGGGACCGCGAGGAGCCGCCGCCGTCGGCGCGACCCGGCCCGCGCCCCCACGAGCCGCTCGACCAGCGGGACGGTCCGCGCCCGGACCGGTCGGGTCCCGACGGCGGGCGTGCCGCCGGGGGCGGGGGCGCGGCGGACCGCGACGGCCCTCGCCCACGCGGTCGCGGGTCCCAGCGGTCGGACACGGCGACACGATAGCCGAGCGCCCACCGGGGCCCTCGGCGGCGTCGCGGGAACTATTTCCCCGCGATCCTGACGATTCCCTGAACAGCGCGCCGGCGGACCCGCGCATTCGTCCCGGCCGCGGTTGCCTGGTCGGTGTCCGGCGCGGCGGAAAACGGCCGGAGCCCACTCCCGCCGCGCATCGTCGTCGAGAGGAACCGGAACCCCACCATGCGCACCTCCTGGGCCCGTCCCGCGCTCGTCGCGGCCGTCGTCGTCGCCCTCGCCGGCGGCGGGACGGCCGTCGCGCTCGCGGACACCAGCGCCCCGCCGACCACCACCTCCGCCCCGGCCCCGGCGGCGAAGCACCCCGCGGGGAAGGCCCGGCGGGCGCTCGCCGCCCGCGCCGAGCACGGCGAGGTCGTCCTCCGCGGCAGGGGCGGCGACCGGACCGTCGACGTCCAGCGCGGGGTCGTCACCGCCGCCTCGCCGAGCTCGGTGACCGTGCGCAGCGCCGACGGCTACACCGCGACCTACGGCTTCGGCCCCAGCTCGAAGGTCCGCAAGCAGAAGGCGGCGAGCCGGCCCTCGGCGGTGGCCGTCAACGACCGCGTCGGCGTGGTCGCCACGAAGGACCCGCAGGGGCTGACCGTGACCAGGCTGCGCGACGCGGGGCCCGCCAAGTAATGCCGTCATCCTTCCGGGTCGTCGCCCCGGTCGATCACTCCTCGCGCTCCTAGGCTGCACGGGCTAACCGTTTGAGACACATGACTTACGGAGCCCGCGCGTGCGTCCCCCTCGTCGTGCCCGGAGCCGCGCGCTCGCCGCCGTGCTCGCGGCGCTGGCCGGCGTCGTCGTGCTGGGCGTCCTCGTGCTGGTCCTCGTGCTGGGCGTCCCCGCCCTCGCGGCGACCCCGACCCCGCCACCCCCGTCCGGCCCCGGGTCGACGACCCGGTCGGCCACCGTCGACCCCCGGGCCGGCCGGGCCGCCAAGGACCGTCTCGACGACCGCCGGGCGGCGGTGCCGGACGACGTGAGCGCCTGGTGGCTGGACCCGGCCACCCACCAGACCGTGGTCGCCGTCGTCGGCCCGGCCTCCCGCGAGGCCCGGGCCTTCGCCGCCGACCAGGACCCCACGGCGGTGCGCCTCCAGCCGATGTCCGCCCCGGTCCGGCCCCTCGCCGGCACCCCCGGGCCACTCGTGGGGGGCACCGCGATCACCACCACCGGCACCCGCTGCTCCGACGGCTTCTCGGCGCGGCGGGGCGCCACGACCTACCTGCTCACCGCCGGGCACTGCACCGCCGAGGGCCGGACGTGGACCGGGCCGGACCGGCGGCCGATCGGCACCGCCGTGCGGACCGCGTACCCCGGCGAGGACTTCGGGATCGTCCAGGTCACCGACGCCACCGCCTGGCGGGGGAGCGGGCGCGTCCAGGGCGGGCCGACCGTCGCGGGCGACACCGCGGCACCCACCGGCAGTCAGGTGTGCCGCTCCGGGTCCACGTCCGGCTACCACTGCGGCGTGGTGACGGCCACGGACGTCACCGTCAACTACGGCAGCGGCACCGTCATCACCGGCCTCACCCAGACCACCGTCTGCGCCGAGCCCGGGGACTCCGGCGGCCCGTTCGTCACCCCCGACTCCGCCCAGGCCCAGGGCACTCTCTCCGGCGGCACCGGGGACTGCACCCTCGGCGGCACGACCTACTTCCAGCCGCTCGGGCCGGTCCTGGACGCCATGGGCCTCACGCTGGTGACGGGGGACTGACCCCCAGCACCACGTCGACGAGCGCGCGGCGGGCCTCGCGCGCCGTGGTCCAGCGGCGGTGGTCCCACTCCTCGCCGGCGAGCGAGTCGCCGGCGAAGAGCACCTGGGCGAACGCGACCCCGCGGTAGCGGGCCACGGCGATCAGCGCCGCGGCCTCCATCTCGACGGTCAGGCAGCCCTCGTCGCGGCGCCGGTCGGTGCGCCCCCGGGTCTCGCGGTAGACGGCGTCGGTGGTCCAGGTGCGCCCGACCGTGTGGGCGACGTCCGCCGCGTGCAGCCGGGTGACGAGGGCCGAGACCCCGTCCGGGTCGGCCGCCACGATCCGGCCGGCCGGCAGGTAGTGGAACGACGTGCCCTCGTCGCGCAGCGCGGAGTCGACGACGACGGCGTGCCCGAGGACGAGCTCGGGCACCAGGACGCCCGCGCCGCCGACGGCGGTGAAGCGCCGCCCGCCGAGCACGATCAGCTCCTCCAGCGTCACCGCGGCCATCGGGGCGCCGACGCCGGGGTGCACGACGCCGATCTCGGTGCCGTCGGGGCGGTCCAGGACCAGCACCGGCGAGCGGCCGTTCTCCGAGTGCAGGACCGCGGCCTCCCGGGCGTGCTCCGCGAGCCCGGCCACGACCTCGGGGAAGAAGCACAGCACGACGTCCGGCGGGACCGATCCGTGCGTGCGCATGGCGCCCGGCGCGATCAGCCCGGGGTCGGCGAGGTCGTCCTCGGCGAGGGGGAGGGTCACCCGCCCATCCTGGATCAGGCGGCCCGGCTCGCCGTCGCGTAGGCCGCCCGGACCGCCCGCGCGGCCTCCCGGGCCTCGTCGTCCGCCTCGACGACGGCCTCGCGCTCGATCCGCCACGCCGGTTCCTCGTCGTGCAGGGCCCAGGCCGCCTGCCGGGCGGCGCCGAGCGCCACGTACTCCGCGGGCGCCAGCACCTCGACGTCGGTGCCGAACACCGCGGGCGCGATCCCGGCGACCGCGCGGGACCGGCTGCCGCCGCCGATGAGCAGCACCCGCTCGCCGGTCACCCCGACGTCGGCCAGCGCGTCGACCCCCGCCGCGAGCCCGCAGAGCATGCCCTCGACGGTCGCCCGGGCCAGGTTCTCCCGGGTCCCGTTCGCACCGGTCAGCCCGGCCAGGTGCCCCGTCGCGTCCGGCCGGTCCGGCGTCCGCTCGCCCTCGAGGTAGGGCACGAGCACCAGCCCGCCCGCGCCCGGCGCGGCCGCCAGCGCCAGGTCGTCGAACCCGTCGGGGGCCACGCCGAGCAGGCTAGCCCCGACGCCCAGGACCCGGGCGGCGTTGAGCGTGCACACCAGCGGCAGGTAGTGCCCGCGGGCGTCGGCGAACCCCGCGACCAGCCCGGACGCGTCTGCGGTGGGCTCGTCGGCGGCGACGAACACCGTGCCCGAGGTGCCGATGGAGACGATCAGCTCGCCCGGGCCGGCCCCGATCGCGAGGGCGGCGGCCATGTTGTCGCCGGTGCCCGGCCCGACGACGAGGCCCTCGGCGGGACCCGTGCCCGGCCCGAGCGCCTCCCCGGGGGCGGCCACGCGCGGGAGGTCCGGGGTGCGCCCGAAGGCGAGCTCGAGCAGGTCGGGCCGGTAGCGCCCCTCGCGCGGCGACCAGTACCCGGTGCCCGACGCGTCACCCCGGTCGGTCACCGGGCCGGCGCCGTCCCCGCGGAGCTTGCAGGTCAGCCAGTCGTGGGGCAGCAGCACCGAGCGGGCCCGGTCGGCGACCTCGGGCTCGTGGCGCGCGGTCCAGCGCAGCTTGGTGGCCGTGATGCTCGCGACGGGGACGGTGCCCACGGCGTCGGCCCAGGCCTGCGGTCCGCCGAGCTCGGTGATCAGGTCCGTGGCCGCGTCGGCGGAACGGGTGTCGTTCCACAGCAGCGCGTCGCGGACCGGCTCGCCGTCCTCGCCGCAGAGCACCATCCCGTGCTGCTGGCCGGCGACCGCGATCGCCGCGACGTCGTCGGTGCCCACCTCGCCCAGCGCCTCGCACAGCGCGGTCCACCAGGCCCGCGGGTCGACCTCGGTGCCCTCGGGGTGCGGGCGGCGGGCCTCCCGGACGACACGCCCGTCGGCCGGGTCGACGACCACGACCTTGGTGGCCTGGGTGGAGGAGTCGACGCCGACGACGTGGGAGGGCATGCCGCCCATCATGTGCGCTCAGGGCGCCGCGGCGCAGCCACACGACTCCCGCACCACGAACGACGGCGGCAGTCGCAGCACCTCGACCGGCGCGTCGGCCTGGTCGCGGCGGCGCAGCAGCAGCCGCACCGCCTCCGAGGCGATCTGCGCGAACGGCTGCGCCATCACCGTCAGCCGGGGCGCGAACAGGTCCGCCCAGGCGAAGTCGTCGAAGGCGACCACGGCCACGTCGTCGGGCACCTTCGCCCCGGCGTCGCGCAGCGCCGCGATCACGCCGATCGTCATGCTGTTGTTCCCGACGACGACGGCCGTGGGCGGCTCGGGCAGCGCCAGCAGGCCGGCCATGGCGGCCCGCGCCGGCTCGGTCGCGGACTCCCCGGAGACCTCCAGCGCGGGGTCGCGCGGGAGACCGGCGGCCCCGAGCGCCGCGACGAACCCGGCGCGGCGCTCGTCGGTGGTCGCGAGCCCGGCCAGGCCCGCCACGAGGGCGATCCGCCGGTGGCCGTGCGCCTCGACGAGGTGGCGGGTGAGCGTCGCGGTGGCCTGCGAGTTCTCGCTGCCGACCTGGTCGAGCCGGGCCGCGAGCCCGCCGGAGAGCAGCCGGTCGAGCAGCACCGTGGGGACGGCGTGGCGCGCGAGGTACTCCAGCGCCGCCTCGGGGTGCGCCGACGGCGCGAGGACCACCCCGTCGACGCGGTGGTGGTGCAGCCGCGCGACGACCGTGCGCTCGTAGCCCGGGTCCTCGTGCGGGTCGACCAGCAGCAGCGTGTAGCCCGCGGCGGCCGCGGCCCGCTCGGCGGCCGAGAGCAGCTCGCCGAAGTAGGGGTTGGAGATCGCGGAGAGGACGAGGCCGAGGGTGGTCGTGCGGGAGGTGGCGAGCGAGCGCGCGACGGTGTTCGGGGTGTAGGCGGTCTCCTCGACGGCGGCGAGGACCGCGGCCCGGGTGTCGTCGCTGACCGCGCGGGTGTTGTTGAGGACGTGCGAGACGGTCGCGGTGGAGACGCCGGCCCGTCGAGCGACATCGGCCATGGTGACCACCGCTGGACCTCCCGCACCCGTTCGCGCCGCTACCCGCCGTCGCATGATGCTCCTGTGCGGGCCTTCCGGCGCCGGAAGATCGCCGGACGGCGCGTTCGCGCCCGGTGCCGGAATCGTCGCGCAGATGTGTGTCAAGCGCTTGCGTGCATACGGTCCGCCGCTCTACGGTCGCCCGACGTGACGACGGCGTGAACCACGTCACTCGTTCACGGAGTCCGTACACCACGGCTCGGGGAGGCGGCGTGCGACGCAGCGCAGCTGACGGAACGACGGGGCCGCCCGCTCCGCACCCCCGCCGACGGGCACGGCTCCCGCTGCTCGCGCTCCTCGGTGTCGTTCTGCTCGGCGTCGTCGCGGGCTGCTCGGGCGCCGGGGCGCTGGGCGGGGAGCCGGGCACGCAGACCGTCACCGTCGCCATCGTGTCCAACGACCAGATGAAGGACGCGATCACGCTGTCGCCGCAGTTCGAGGCGGAGAACCCCGGCATCCGGATGCGGTTCGTCTCGCTGTCGGAGAACGAGGCCCGGGCCAAGATCACCGCGAGCGTCGCCACCGGCGGTGGCGAGTTCGACGTCGTCATGATCTCGAACTACGAGACCCCGCAGTGGGCGCAGAACGGGTGGCTGACCGACCTCCAGCCGCGGATCGACGGCACGCCCGGCTACGACGGGAACGACTTCATCCCCACGGTCCGTGACTCGCTGTCGTACCAGGGCCACATGTACTCGGTGCCGTTCTACGGCGAGTCGTCGTTCCTCATGTACCGCAAGGACCTGTTCGCCCAGGCCGGGCTGACGATGCCGCCCAACCCGACGTGGCCGCAGGTCGCCGACATGGCGGCGAAGCTCACCGACCGCGCACATGGCCGGGCCGGCATCTGCCTGCGCGGCAAGCCCGGCTGGGGCGAGATGCTCGCGCCGTTCGACACCGTGCTGAACACCTTCGGGGGCCGGTGGTACGACCCGCAGTGGCACGCGCAGCTCACCAGCCCGCAGGTCGAGCAGGCGGCGCAGTTCTACGTCGACACCGTGCGCAACTACGGCGAGCCCGGGGCCGCGCAGGCCGGCTTCTCCGAGTGCGCCACGCAGTTCGGCCAGGGCAACGCAGCGATGTGGTACGACGCCACGTCGGCGGCCGGCACCGTCGAGAACCCCGACAAGTCCACCGTCGTCGGGAAGGTCGGCTACGCCCCGGCACCCGTCGTCGCGACCCCGAGCTCGGGCTGGCTGTACGCGTGGTCGCTCGCGATCCCGAAGACCTCCGAGCACCCCGACGCCGCCTGGAAGTTCATGAGCTGGATGACGTCGAAGCAGTACATGCAGCGGGTCGGCACCCAGCTCGGGTGGACGTCGCTGCCGCCGGGGTCGCGGCTGTCGACCTACCAGATTCCGCAGTACCAGCAGGCGGCCGCCGCGTTCGCGCCGACGGTGGTCAACGCGATCCGGACGGCGAACCCGCAGCAGCCCACCGTCGGGCCCGTGCCCTATCAGGGCGTCCAGTTCGTGCGGATCCCGGAGTTCCAGGACCTCGGGACCCGGGTCAGCCAGCAGCTGTCCGCCGCGATCGCCGGACGGGAGACCGTGCAGCAGGCGCTCGAGCAGTCCCAGCAGTACGCGTCGACGGTGGGGGAGAGCTACCAGTGACCACGGGAGACGAAGCGAAGCGGAGCTCGACCAGATGACCACGACCCTGGAACGACCCGCGGCGCCCCCACCCGCGTCGCCGAACACCACGTCGTCCCGCTCCGCCCGGACCGAGGGCTGGGTGCGCCGGGCGCCACTGCTGCCGGCCCTGGTCTTCACGATCGTCGTCACGCAGATCCCGTTCCTGCTGACGCTCTGGTACTCGCTGCAGTCCTGGAACCTCGTGCGGCCCGGCTCGCAGCACTTCGTGTGGTTCCAGAACTACGTGGCCGTGTTCGCCGACTCGCAGTTCCGCACGGTGGCGCTCAACACGATCGTCATGACGCTCGGCTCCGTGCTCATCGCAGTGGTCCTGGGACTGCTGCTCGCGCTGCTGCTCGACCGGCACTTCATCGGTCGCGGCGTGGTGCGGACGCTGCTCGTCACACCCTTCCTGATCACCCCGGTCGCCGCGGCGCTGCTGTGGAAGACCACGCTGCTCGACCCGACCTACGGCCTCATCAACTTCGTGCTCGGCGGCCAGACGTTCGACTGGGTCTCGCAGTTCCCGCTGGCGTCGGTCATGGCAGCGCTGGTGTGGCAGTGGACGCCGTTCATGATGCTGCTGCTGCTCGCGGGCCTGCAGTCCATGCCGGGCGACCAGGTCGAGGCGGCGCGGGTCGACGGGGCCGGCGCCTGGTCGATCTTCGTGGAGCTGACGCTGCCGCACCTGCGGCGCTTCCTGGAGCTGGGGATCGTGCTCGGCGCGATCTACCTGGTCAACACGTTCGACGCGGTCTACATGATCACCCAGGGCGGGCCCGGCACCGCGTCGGCGAACCTGCCCTTCTACATCTACCAGCGGGCGTTCCTCGGCTTCGACATCGGGCAGTCGGCCGCGATGGGCGTCGTCGTGGTGATCCTGACGATCATCGTGGCCACCTTCGCGCTGCGGTTGGTGTTCCGGTCCTTCGGTGCGGCGGGGGGTGAGAGCTGATGGCCGCGACGATCGAGGACACCGCGACGACGACGTCCACCGCGGCCCGCGCGGAGGGACCGCGGCGGCGCTCCGGGATCGGCCCGCTGCTGCTGACGACGCTCACGTGGATCGTGGCGGTCGGCTTCTTCTTCCCGGTGCTGTGGATGGTGCTGACGGCCTTCAAGACGGAGGCCGCGGCCTACACCGACCCGCCCACGCTGGTCTTCACCCCGACCCTGGAGCAGTTCCGGGCGGTGTTCGACGCGGGCATCGGTCCCTACCTCGCGAACTCGCTGTTCGCGACGGTCGTCTCGACGTTGCTGGTGCTCGTCCTCGCCACGCCGGCGGCGTTCGCGGTCTCGCTGCGCCCGGTGGAGAAGACCCAGGACGTCCTGTTCTTCTTCATCTCCACGAAGATGCTGCCGGTCGTCGCGGCGATCGTCCCGATCTACGTCGTGGTCAACGAGATCGGCGCACTGGACAACATCTGGACGCTGATCGTCCTCTACACCGCGATGAACCTGCCGATCGCGGTGTGGATGATGCGCTCGTTCTTCCTCGAGGTGCCGAAGGAGCTGCTCGAGGCGGCCTCGATCGACGGGGCCTCGCTCGGGCGCACGCTGCGCGAGGTGGTGCTGCCCATCATCTCGCCCGGCATCTTCGCCACGGCGCTGATCTGCGTGATCTTCGCGTGGAACGAGTTCTTCTTCGCGGTGAACCTGACCGCGGCGAACGCCGGGACCGTCCCGGTGTTCCTCGTCGGGTTCATCAGCTCCGAGGGCCTGTACTGGGCCCGGCTGTCGGCCGCGGCGACGCTCGCGGCCCTGCCGGTGGTCCTGGCGGGCTGGTTCGCCCAGAACAAGCTGGTGCAGGGCCTGTCGTTCGGCGCTGTGAAGTAAAGGAGACACCGACATGGCCGAAGTGGTGTTCGACCAGGCCTCGCGGATCTACACGCCCGGCGCGAAGCCCGCCGTCGACAAGCTCGATCTGACGGTCACCGACGGCGAGCTGGTCGTGCTGGTGGGCCCGTCGGGGTCGGGCAAGTCGACAGCGTTGCGGATGCTCGCGGGCCTCGAGCCGATCGACGCGGGCAGCGTGCGCATCGACGGCCGCGACGTCGTCAACGTGCCTTCGAAGGACCGCGACATCGCGATGGTGTTCCAGAACTATGCGCTGTACCCCGCCAAGACGGTGCGGGACAACATGGCGTTCCCGCTGAAGATGCGCGGCATGGACAAGGCCGAACAGGCGAAGCGGGTCGCGGACGCGGCCGAGCTGCTCGGCCTCACCGAGTACCTGGATCGCAAGCCCAAGGCCCTCTCCGGCGGTCAGCGCCAGCGGGTGGCGATGGGGCGCGCGATCGTCCGGGAACCGCGGGTCTTCCTCATGGACGAGCCGCTGTCGAACCTCGACGCGAAGATGCGCGTGCAGACCCGCTCGCAGATCGCGCAGCTGCAGAACCGGCTCGCGGTGTCGACGGTGTACGTGACCCACGACCAGGTCGAGGCCATGACGATGGGCGACCGGGTGGCCGTGCTGCGCGACGGGCAGCTCCAGCAGTACGCGACGCCCTCGGAGCTCTACGACCGCCCGGTCAACGCGTTCGTCGCCGGCTTCATCGGCTCACCCGCGATGAACCTGCTCGACCTGCCCCGCTCGGGCGACGGCGTGCTCCTCGGCGGCGTCGAGATCCCGCTCTCGCGGGAGATCCGCGACGCGGTCGGGTCCGCGCAGACCGTCACGGTGGGGGTGCGCCCCGAGGACGTCGCGGTCGACTCCGAGGGCAGCGGCGCGGGCATCAAGGCCGTGGTGGACGTCGTCGAGGAGCTGGGGAGCGAGTCGTACCTCTACGCGCACCTCATCGACTCCGACGGGCGGGACGACGAGGCGACGACGCTGGTGGTGCGGGGTCCGGGCCGGACCACGGTGCGCTACGGCGAGACGATCGCGGTACGCGTCGACGCCGGCGCGGTGCACGCCTTCGACCCGTCGAGCGGGCTGCGCGTGGCGTGACCGCGGCCGGCGGTCCGCACTCAGTGGTGGCGGGACGTCCACTCGGGGGCGACCCCGCGGCGGTGGTGCTCGAGGCGCCGCAGGCGGCGACGGGCCTCGTAGGTGAGCCCGTCGATGCGGTCGAGCAGTTGGTTCAGCTCCGCGGTCTCGCGGTCGATCAGCTCGTCACGGGCCTGCTCGGGGTCGAGGTCCCGCGAGGACGGACGGGTGGTGCTGCCGGCGTCGGTGACGGCCACAGCTCTCCTTCTCGGTGTCGTACGGCGGCGTGATGACCGGCGCTCCGGGGAGGAGGAGGCCGCGGTCACTGTACCGATCAACAAGGCGTCGTCGGCCATCATTCCGCACCCCGGTGCGGGCGTGTCCCCTCGGGGGTGCGCCGACGCGCGTCGGCCCCGTCACCACCGTGGGGAGCCCGGTGGCGACGGGGCCGGCGTGGGGAGCGTCAGCTCTTCGCGCGCTTGTCGGCCGGGGTGGTGGCCGCGGAGGTCGGCGCGTTCTTCGGGCCCTGCTTCTTCGGGGCGGTCCGCGCCGCGGTCCTGCGGGCGGCGCTGCGGGTCTCCGACGCGATCTCGTCACCGGCCTCGGAGATCTCGGCGGCGACGGCCGCACCGGTCTCGGCCACCGTCTCGGCGGCCTGCCCGGTGATGGTCTGGGTGTAGCGGGCGGCGCGCTCGCCGACCGAGCGGGTCTGCCTGGTGACCCCGGCCAGGACGCCCTCGCCCCGCACCCGGACCTCCTCGACGGTGTCCTCGAGCCGGCTCTCGACCTCGGAGGACACCGAGTCGACCGTGTCGAGCGCCTGCTTGACCTGCGGCTGCGCCTTGATCTTCGTGTAGGCGCCGGTGCCGCGCGCCACGAGGTCCTCGTAGACGCTGCGCACCGCGGCGACGTAGGAGTCGGCCAGCCGACGGAAGTCCTCGGCGGTGAGCTTGTGGCGCAGCTCCTGCAGCTCCGAGGGCAGGTCCTCGACGCGGGCCTGGACCTCGGTGGCGCCGGCCTGCACGCGGGAGAACGCCTCCTGGGCGCCGGCGACGGCGTAGTCGCCGAGGCCCAGCAGCGCCAGCGACGGCGCGCGCAGCGGGTCGACGGCGTCCGACACGGCCTTGGTGGCCTGGTCGCGGGCCTCGCGGACGTCGAACTTGGTCGGGAACGTGACAGCCATGTTCACTCCTCTTGGTGGCTGACGCCGGTCAGGTCGGGCGCGACGGCCAGCGCGGCCGTCCCGTCCGTGGCACCGGACGCGGTGCCGGGGGCCGACGGCGGCGTCGGCTCGGTCGAGGTCCCGGCGTCGGGACCCGCACGGTTCTCGCGGCGGAAGGACTCGTAGATGTCGTGGAGGACCTGCTTCTGGCGCTCGGTGAGCTGCGGGTCCGTCGCGAGGGCGTCGAGCACCGCGGACCCCTGGCGCTCCTCGAGCAGCCCGGCCCGGATGTACAGCGCCTCCGCGGAGATCCGCAGGCCCGTCGCGATCTGCGCCAGGATCTCGGCGGAGGGCTTCCGCAGACCCCGCTCGATCTGGCTCAGGTAGGGGTTGGAGATCCCGGCGACCTTGGCGAGCTGGCGCAGCGAGACCTGCGCCGACTCGCGCTGGCGGCGGATGTAGCCCCCGATGTCCTCGACGGCCTGCCCGAGCGCCTTGTCGACGCTCTCGACCCCGGACATCCGTGCACCTCCTCCGGTGTGCTCGCCACCCACGCTAACACCTGTGCTAGCTCGTGCAAGCACCCTGTTCGCGCTGCTGGGGTGGCCTCCCGCACAGCCGGCGGGACCCGCCGTCAGGACCCGTCGAGGACCGCCCGCAGCGCGGCGCGGGCGCCGTCGGCGTGCAGCCGGTCGAGGTGGCGCCGGTAGGCGTCGGTGAAGCGGGCGTCGTCGACGAGGTCGCCGAAGAGCGACCGGTCCTCGAGGAAGGCCAGGGGCTCGTCGGGGTAGCGGCGGGCGGCGGCGATCCGGTCGTCGGCGCGGCCGGTGTCGACGACCTCGATGGGCTCGCCCTCCTCGTCGACGCCCTCGGCGTAGCGCGCCCAGGCCGCGACGATCAGGGCCGACCGCTCGATCTCGCCGCCCTGCTCGAGGTTCGCCCGGATGACCGGGACCAGCCACGGCGGGATGCGGTCGGACGACTCGGCCGCGAGCCGGGCGAGCGTGTCGCGGATCTCGGGGTTGGCGAACCGTTCGATGAGCGTGGCCTTGTAGTCGTCGAGGTCGACGCCCGGGACCGGGAGCAGGGTCGGCGTCGCCTCGTCGTCCATATAGCCGCGGACGAACCGCACGAACTCGTCGTCGGCCGCCACCTCGTGGGCGTAGCGGAACCCGGCGAGGTAGCCGAGGTAGGCCAGGGCCTGGTGGGAGGCGTTGAGCAGGCGGAGCTTCATCAGCTCGTAGGGCTCGACGTCGGCGACGACCTGGACCCCGGCCTCGTCGAACGCCGGCCGCCCGGACACGAAGCGGTCCTCGAGCACCCACTGACAGAACGGTTCACAGACCACCGGCCAGCCGTCGTCGACCCCGAACCGCTCCGCGAGCTCGGCGCGGTCGTCGTCGGTGGTGCGCGGGGTGATGCGGTCGACCATCGAGTTGGGGAAGGGCACCTCGCGCTCGATCCAGTCGGCGAGGTCGGTGCCGAGGGACTCGTCGCGCAGGCGGGCGAAGGCGGTGATCATGCGGTGGGCGACGTCGCCGTTGCCGGCGATGTTGTCGCAGCTCATGACGGTGAAGGGCGGGTTGCCGTCCGCGCGACGGCGGCGCAGGGCCTCGACGAGGTAGCCGAAGGCGCTCGTGGGCTCGGCGTCGAGGGGTGCGGCGAGGTCGTGGGCGACGGAGGCCTCCGACGGGTCGAACTCGCCGGTGGCGGTGTTGACGTGGTAGCCGCCCTCGGTGACGGTCAGGCTGACGATGCGCACGGCCGGGTCGGTCAGGCGGGCGAGCACCGCCTCCGGGTCGTCCGGCGCGACCAGGTACTCGACCATCGAGCCGATGACGCGGGGCTCGCGGGACCCGTCGGCGTGCTTCTCGACGAGGGTGTAGAGCTCGTCCTGGCGGTGCAGGACCTCGCCCATCGCGCGGTCGGCGTCGAGGACCCCGACCCCGCACAGCGCCCAGTCGCCGTCGTGGCCCGCGGTGAACAGGCGGTCGAGGTACATCGCCTGGTGGGCGCGGTGGAAGCCGCCGACGCCGATGTGCACGATGCCCACCCGCAGCGCGTCGCGGTCGTAGGACGGCACGGGGATCGGCAGGTCGCCCACCGTGGCGCGACCGAGGGCCGTGGCGTTCTGGGCGGCGGCGTCGGCGCTCATCGGCCCAGGGTAGGAGCGCAAGCGCTTGCCGGATAGGTGTGGCGGGCCCGCCTAGCGGGCGCCCGCGACGTCGAGGACGCTGCCGGTGACGTAGGACGCCTCGTCGGAGACCAGCCACACGACGGCCGCCGCGACCTCGTCCGCCGTCCCCGCCCGGCCGGTGGGCAGGCCCGGGCCGAGGCGCGCGACCCGGTCCGGCTGGCCCCCGGAGGCGTGCAGCTCGGTGTCGATGATCCCGGGCCGCACCACGGTCACCCGGACGCCCTCCGCGGCGACCTCCTTGGCCAGGCCGAGCCCCAGGGTGTCGACGGCGGCCTTGGAGGCGGCGTAGTCGACGTACTCGCCCGGCGAGCCCAGCCGCGCCGCCGCGGAGGAGATCAGCACGATCGCCCCGCCCGGGCCGCCGTGGGCGGTCGAGAGCCGCCGGACGGCCTCGCGGCAGGTGACGATCGTGCCGGTGACGTTGGTGGTGAGCATCCGCTGGACGCGGTCGACGGTCAGCTCGTCCACCCGGGTCTTCTCCCCGACGATCCCGGCGTTCGCGACGACGGCCCCCAGCGGTCCGAGCGTCGCCGCGGCCTCGACGGCGGCCACCACGTCGGCCTCGACCGCGACGTCGGCGCGGACGGCCGCGGCGCGCCCGCCGTCGCGCTCGATGGCGGCGACGACGGCCGCCGCGGCGGCCTGGTCGCTGCGGTAGGTCAGGCAGACGGCCCAGCCGGCCGCGGCCGCCCGCCGGGCGGTGGCGGCGCCGATGCCGCGGGAGCCTCCGGTGACGAGCAGGCTGCGCATGCCGATCATTGTCCGGTCACGCGTGGCGCTCGTCGCGCGAGGGCCGCCCGCCCGGGATGGTTGCGTAGGCTCACCGACGGGGTTCGACGACGACCGCCGCGGGCTCCGCCCCTCAGTGCTTCTCGACGGGCTCGGTGCCGAGGAAGTCGGCGTAGTCCTTCGGCAGCTGGCTGGTGAAGTTCCGCCACTCGCCGTTGGACAGGGCCGTCTCGAGGCCCTTGGCGATGGCGCGTGCGTGCTGGCGGGCCTGGGCGTCGGTGACCTCGCGGCCCTCCGCGCGCTCGGCCTCGGCGATGCGCTGGTAGAAGGTCGTCACGTCGAAGCGCTCACCGGGAGCATCGTCGGGGATCTGCTGGGCGAGGCTGCCCGGCAGCTGCGACGCGAGGTCCTTGCCCTCCCCGCCGGAGAGCCGCCGACCCAGCACTGCGAGCGTCGCCCGCACGGCCGTGCCCGCGCTCGCGTTGTCGGGCAGGTCGAGGGACTCCCGGACCGCGGTGATGAACTCCTGCTCCTGCATCCTGCTCCTTCCGATGCCGCCCAGGGCTGTCCCGGGCGCGGAGGCGGGTCCCCGAGCTCCCGCGACCCCGAAACGGCCAGCTCACCCGGCCTGCAGGTGGAGACGCCGTGAACGTTGTCGGATCGGTGCGGCCCCTCCCGATCACGCGGACCGCGGGTGGGGTACACCCGCACACGTGCCGAAGACAGTCACCGCCTCCACCCTCGTCCTCGCCGCGATCCGCGAACGGGTCGCCGCCCTCCACGCCGCGGTCGAGCCCGGGACCGACCCCGTGCCCGTCCTCGACGACCGCGACCTCGGCGACCGCGACCTCGGCACCGACGACGAGGGCGCTCCGGCGGGCGACGTCGGCGCGGACGGCGGCACGTCGGTGACGGTGCCCGCCGCGGAGGACGAGGTCCCCGACGACGAGCCCGACGCCCCCTCCGGGGATCCCGACGGTCCCGACGTCGAGCGGCTGGCGGAGGCCCTCTCGGACCTGGAGGCCGTGGTTACCGGCTTCGCGTCGCTGATCGAGGGCGGGGAGCTGGCGGCACTGCGGGCGGAGCTGGCGTGGGCGCGCTCGACCGTCGAGGAGGCGCGCGCGCTGGACGGCACCGTCGACGTCCTCGAGGAGCTCGTCGAGGACCTGGACCCGACGCTGCGGCAGGGGCCGGTCGAGGCGCGGGTCGGCATCGTCGTCGCGTCCCGTACCGCCGAGCGCCGCGACGCCGTCACCTCGATGCTGGCCCAGCCCGAGTGGACGAGCCTGCTCGCGCACGCCGACCAGCTCGTCCTCACCGCCCCGATCGGCGGCCGCAAGGCGAAGCACACCGACAAGGTGCTCGCCCGGGCGCTCGCCGACGCGGATGCCGCGGCCCGGGAGGCGGCCGACGCCGCCATCGCCGAGGCCCAGGGCTCGGACCGGGCGGCCGAGCCGCGCCTGGCGCCGGTCGCGGCCGCCGCGCACACGGTGGCGACGACGGCCCGGGTGGTCCGGGGTGCGCTGGGCAAGCAGGCCCGCAAGCTCGCCGACGCCGCGGACGCGCTCGCCGGGGCGCTGGAGGAGCGGCGTCGCAGCGAGGCCGTCGCCCACTGGCTGGTCGACCTCGCCGACCTCGCCCACCGCGCCGGGGAGCCGAGCTTCTCGTACGGAGTGCTGCACGCCGAGGCGCGCGCCCGCCGGGTCGCCGCCGACCAGGCTCTCGCGGCCGCCGTCACCGCCTACACGAAGCCCAAGCTGCACAAGTGGCTGGGGGCCGAGAGCTCGTAGGTGGCCCGCGGCCTCGTGCGCAGAAGGTGTCGGTATGGCGACACTTTCTGCTCACGAGCGCGGAGCGCACCTACCGCAGCGGGTGCCGGGGGATGGAGCGCAGGTTCGACCGGGCCAGCGTGACCATCTTCCCGACCCCACCGGAGAGCACGGTCCGCATCCCGGCCAGCGCGAACCCGCGGAGCTGTTCCGCGGTGACGTGCGGCGGGATGGAGAGCGCGTCGGGGTCGGTGCGGACGTCGACCAGCGACGGGCCGCGGTGGGCCAGCGCGTCGCGCAGCGCCCCCCGCAGCTCGGCCGGGTCGGCGACGGTCACCGCGTGCAGCCCGGCGGCGCGGGCGATCGCCCCGAGGTCCGCCGGCCCGTGGTCGGTCTGGAACGACGGGTAGCCCGCCACCATCATCTCGAGGCGGATCATCCCGAGGGCGCCGTTGTTGAACGCGACCACGGTGAGGTCGAGGTCGTGCTCGGCCGCGGTGAGCAGCTCGCCCATCAGCATCGTCAGGCCGCCGTCGCCGGACATCGACACCACCTGCCGGCCGGGGAACGCGGTGGCCGCGCCGATCGCGTGGGGGAGCGCGTTGGCCATCGTCCCGTGGCGGAACGACCCGATGATGCGCCGGCGCCCCGTGGGACTGATGTAGCGCGCGGCCCAGACGTTGCACATGCCGGTGTCGACGGTGACGACGGCGTCGTCGGCGAGCTCGTCGTCGAGCACGTCGGCGACGTACTCCGGGTGCACCGGCCGGTGGTGCTCGACCCGTGAGGTGTAGGCCTCGACGACGTGCTCGAGGGCGTCGGCGTGGTGGCGCAGCATCCGGTCGAGGAAGCCGCGGTCGGTCTTCTCGGTGACCAGCGGCAGCAGCATCCGCAGCGTCTCACCGACGTCGCCCTCGACGCCGAGGTCCAGCACGGTCCGCCGGCCGAGGTGCCGCCCGTCGCGGTCCACCTGCACCGTGTGGGCCTGCGGCAGGAACCCGTCGTACGGGAAGTCCGTGCCGAGCAGCACCAGCAGCTCGGCCTCGTGGGACGCCTCGTAGCAGGCGCCGTACCCGAGCAGGCCGCTCATCCCGACGTCGTAGGGGTTGTCGTACTGGATCCACTCCTTGCCGCCGAGGGAGTGCCCGACCGGTGACTTCACCTTCTCGGCGAGCTGCAGCACCTCGGGGCGGGCGTCGCGCGCCCCGGCGCCGACGAACAGCGTGACCGTCCGCGCGCGGTCCACGTGCTCGGCGAGCGCCTCGACGCGGTCGCGGGCGGGCACGACGGCGGACGAGGGCGCGACGAGGTCGCCGGTGCCGGTCGGGTGCGCCGCGGGCTCGGCCGAGACGTCGCCGGGGAGCACGAGCACCGAGACCCCGCCGTCGGCCAGGGCGGTCTGCATCGCGATCCGCTGCAGCCGGGGCATCTGCGCGGCGGCCGAGACGAGCTCGACCCAGGAGGAGCACTCAGCGAACAGCGCGGTCGGGTGGGTCTCCTGGAAGTAGCCCGTGCCGATCTGGACCGAGGGGATGTGCGAGGCGATCGCGAGCACCGGGGCGCCGGAGCGGTGGGCGTCGTAGAGCCCGTTGACGAGGTGGGTGTTGCCGGGCCCGCAGCTGCCGGCGCACACCGCGAGCCGGCCGGTGAGCTGGGCCTCCGCCGAGGCCGCCAGCGCGCCGGCCTCCTCGTTGTGCACGTGGATCCAGTCGATGCCGCCCTGCGCGGAGCCGCCGGAGCGCCGCACCGCGTCGACGATCGGGTTGAGGCTGTCGCCCACCAGGCCGTAGATCCGCTCGACCCCCGCCTGGACGAGGACCTCGATCAGCTGGTCGGCCACGCTCGTTGCCATGGCGATCAGCCTGGCAGGGGCGACGCGGTGCTGCGCGCCACCCATCACCCGGCGGTCGCGGCCGGCGGACACCGGCACCCGGCCCGGTCACCGCCGAGAAGGAGCCGCTCGTGCACGCCCTGTCCCGCCCCCTCGTCGTCGGGGTTCAGGACCGGGTCGCGTCCTTCTGGCACACCGACGGCGACCTGGGCCGCGACATCGAGTGCGTCACCGACATGACCCGGTCCCGGCTGGCGGCCGACAAGGTCGTCCCGACCACGTGAACGGATGTGGTCGCCCCGGCGACCACATCCGTTCACATGCGCGTCAGCGCCGTCCCGGCGAGCAGGAACCCGAGACCCGCGGCCAGCAGGTGCCCGACGGTGGTGAAGTCGGGCAGCAGCCCCGACCAGTCCGCGTCCAGCAGCGGCCAGCCCAGCACGAACACCGCCCACGGCGCCCACGCCCAGCGCGGCAGCGCCACGACGACGGCGGCCAGGGCGGCCTGCGCGCCGTAGCTGATCCCGACGTCGACCGTGGTCGCGACGTCCTCCGGGTACCGGCCGGCGCGGACCGCCGCGAGGATCACCGGCACGGTGAGCAGCGTCGCGCCCACGTGCCCGGTCACGAACACCGCGGCGGCCCGCCGGGCGCCGTGGTGAGCCTCCACCCACCACAGCGCCACCCCGATCCCGACCCAGAACGTGATCACGGTGCCGCCGTCGAGCAGGGGACCGTTGACGATCAGGGCGCTGGCGGCGAGGGAGCCGACGGGGTGCGTCCCCAGGTTCACCAGGTTCGTGCTGGCCCAGGCGACGAACGCGGCCGCGGCGTCCGGCGCCGCCGCCATCCACGCGTGCACCCCCAGCAGGACGACGAGGTAGGCCACGGTCCAGCGCCCGGCGACGACGTAGCGCCGGAGGCCGGCACCCGCCGTCGCGATCACTCCACCAGGGTGGCGTGCCCCCCGCTCAGCCCGCGTTGCGGCTCCGGTCGCGGTCGGGCACCGGCAGCGGACCCGACCAGCCGAACTGCTCGGTGTTGACCCGCTCGGCCGGCACGCCGAGCTGCTCCAGCGCCGCGAGCGACCCGGCGAGCAGCGACGGGGAGCCGCAGACGAAGTAGTCGAGCTCCCCGCGCCACGGCTCGGGCGGCAGCACCGAGCCCAGCAGGGCGGCGTCGACACGGCGGCCCGCGGTCCGGGTCACCCGCAGGTCGAGCCGGCGGGCGAGCGAGGCCAGTTCGGGCTCGAAGAGCGGCTCGTCGGGCCGCTGTGCGACGACGAGGTGGTGCGTGCGGCGGTCCTCGCCCTCGGCGAGGGTGCGCAGCATCGACATCATCGGCGTGATCCCGACACCGCCCGCGATCAGCACCAGCCCGGGCGCCTCGGGCGCCGAGGTGAACGCGCCGTGCGGGCCGTCGAGCCAGACGCGGGATCCGGTGGGCAGCGAGGCGAGGGTCGCCGAGAAGTCGCCGGCGTCGCGGACGGTGAGCTCGAGCCGCCCGGTGACCCGCGCCGAGGACGCGATCGTGAAGGGGTGCTCCTCGGTGCCGAGCACCGAGCGGCGCAGCCGCAGCCAGACGAACTGGCCGGGGTGGAACCGCAGCCCGCGGTGCATGTGGACGGGGGCGAGCACGAGCGTCGCGGTCGACGGGCCCTCGGGGCGGACGCCGTAGACGACGTAGGCGCCGTCGCGGGAGAACAACGGTCGCCACACCCAGCGCAGGAAGAGCACCGCGAGGAAGCCCAGCGCCAGCGCCGAGAGCACGACCCGCAGCACCGGGTCGGAGATCAGGTGCCCCAGCCAGAACACGTGCAGGGCGGCGAGCACGAGCGACGCGGCCGCGAGCAGGACGTGGACCCGGGCCCACACCTCGTAGCGGCGTCCGGAGCGACGGCCCAGGGCGGCGACCAGGCCCACCCCGACCATCGCGACCGTCGCCGCCCACCCCCACTGGATCGACAGCGACGCGGCGAGGGGGTTGAGCAGCTTGGGGGAGCGCACCACCGCGAGCACCAGGTGGGTCAGGGCCGCGGCGATCGCGAGGATGCCCAGCCACCGGTGCACCGTGATCACGCGGTCGATGCCGAAGGCGGCCGTCAGCCCCCGCACCCGCGACGGCGCGACCGTCGCCACCCCCATCGCGACCAGGGCGACCACCCCGACGGCGACGAGCACCGTCGAGAGGAGCTTGCCCTCGCCGGTGCGCCACACAGTGAGAGCCACGGGCGCCGCGAGCACGAGCACCGTGAGGGCCGTCCAGACCGTTCGTCGTCTCGATCCTGGCTGGGTCGCCTGCTGCACGGGCCGGGACGCTAGGTGTCCGGGGACCGACGACCACCCGAATCTGAGAACCCCGGTGATCACCGCACGGTCAGCGGGCGATCACGCGCGGTGGTTCGCGCGGGGTTGGGCCGTTCGGACGCCGCCGTCGCTCCGGCTGCGCCCCCCGGCGTTCACGTCAGGGGAGCGTGGTCTGCTCGCCGGCAGCGACCCGGTCCTCGCGGCGAGTGTCCAGCGCACCATCGGCAAGACCATCTTCTGGATCTTCGCGATCGTCTTCATCCTCGGCGGACTGGTCGGCCTGCTCATCGGCTTCTTCGTCGGACGTACCGTCGGGCGCAAGCAGGGTCCCGCCGGGCACGAGGCCGGCACCGGCACCGATGCCGGTCAGCTGACCGGCTAGATCCCAGGCGGTACGTCGTCGCCGCGTGCCGGGTAGCCGGGGCGTTCGGGACCACGAGAACAACGGAGGACGCGGTGGCGCTGACGGTGGCGGTGCTCGGGACCGGGCTCATGGGCTCGGGGATGGCGCGCAGCCTGCTGCGCGACGGGCACGACGTCCGGGTGTGGAACCGCACCCGGGACAAGGCCGAGCCCCTGGCCGACGACGGCGCGACGGTGGTCGACTCGGCCGCGGCCGCGGTCGAGGACGCCGACGCGGTGCTGACGATGCTGTTCGACACCGACGCCGTGGCCTCGACGATGGCCGACGCGCTGCCGTCGTTCGGGGAGCGGACGGTGTGGGTGCAGACCTCGACGGTCGGGATCGACGGCACCGACCGCCTGGCCGCACAGGCGCGTGACGCCGGCGTCGCCTTCCTGGACACGCCCGTCGTCGGGACCAAGGACCCGGCCGAGCAGGGCGCGCTCGTCGTGCTGCCCTCCGGCGACCGTGACCTGGAGGAGCGGGTCCGGCCGGTGTTCGACGCGATCGGGTCGAGGACGATCTGGGCCGGCGACGAGGTCGGCGCGGGCAGCCAGCTCAAGCTGGTGGTGAACGCGTGGCTCGCGACGGTGGTCGGCGGCGTGGCCCAGTCGGTCGCGCTGGCCGGGGACCTCGGGCTCGACCCGCGGCTCTTCCTCGACACCATCTCGGGGCAGGCCCTCGACAGCGCCTACGCGCAGCTCAAGGGCGGCGCGATGGTGTCGGGCGACTTCGAGCCCTCGTTCGCCCTCGACGGCGTCCTCAAGGACACCCAGCTGATCCTCGACGCCGCGCACTCCGCGGGCACCCACACCGGGCTGCTGGCGATGCTCGCGGACCGGCTCGCCGCCGCGGACCGGGCGGGCCTGGGGTCGCAGGACACGGCCGCCGTCGTGAGCGCCTACCGCGCCGGCGGCTGAGCCGGCACCGCGGCCACCTTCGCCGGGTTCAGCACCGACGACAGCAGCACCAGCTCGCCGGTGTCCGCGTCGAACTCCGGCGTCATCACGACGATCACCTGCTCGCCCGCGCGCACCACCACGCCGACGCCGGCGTTGACCTCCTCGACCGCGATGGTCACCCCGGCGGCCTGCCGCGCCTGGCCCGCCACGAACCGCGCCACCTTCGCGCGGCCCTCGACGGGCCGGCGTGCGGCGGTGACCACCCCGCCGCCGTCGGAGAGCGCGACCGCGTCGGCGGCCAGCAGCCGCTCGAGGGCGTCGAGGTCGTCGCCGCCGGCCGCGGACAGGAAGCGGGCGGTCAGCGCGGCCGCCCGCTCCGGGTCGGCCTCGAACCGGCGACGGCCCGCGCCGACCCGCTCGCGGGCGCGGTGCAGGTGCTGGCGCACCGTCGGTTCCGGGAGCTCCAGCAGCTCCGCGACCTCGGCGTGGGGATGCCCGAACGCCTCGTGGAGGACGAAGACCGCCCGCTCGGCGGGGGAGAGGGTCTCCAGCAGCCGCAGCATCCCCAGCGACAGCGTCTCCCGCTGGGCCACCGTCTCCGACGGCCCGAGGTCGACGCCCCCGGGCCCGGTCGGCACCGGCTCGGGCAGCCAGGGACCGACGTAGTCGGTGCGCCCCTCGCGCAGCGCCGCGAGCCGCGTGCGGCACAGGTTGACGACCACGCGGGTCAGCCACGCCTCCGGGTCGTGCACCTCCTCCTCGTGCACCGACCAGCGCAGCCAGGCGTCCTGCACGACGTCCTGGGCCTCGTGCAGCGCGCCGAGCATGCGGTAGGCGAGCCCGGTGAGCCGGGCCCGGTTCGTCTCGAACCGGGCCGTGGCCGCGTCGGTCCCCGGCGGCCGCGTCACGCGCTCGTCGGGATCCGGGGGTGGGTCTGCACCCGCAGCGCGTTCACGCAGATCGCCTCCTTGATCCGGGCCGCGGCGCGCCCCGTCACCACGAGGTCGCGGGGCCGGTCGTCGGAGTGGACCACCTGGACCAGTCCGTCGCGGCGTCCCAGGCTGACGCACCGGATCGCGTAGCGGAAGCGCCACGGCCGCGGCTCCCGCCCTGCGAGCAGCGCGGCGACGGTGCGCGCGGCGTGCTGGGCGGCCGGCAGCGCGGTCGCGCAGGCCATCCGCACGACGTCGCCGCTCGTCGCGACGGGGGCCGCGGCGTCGCCGACGGCGACGACGTCGGGGTGCGACGTCGAGCGCAGCGCGGCGTCGACCGCGATGCGGCCCGCCGTGTCGACGGCGAGCCCCGCCCGACCCGCGAGGTCGCCGACGACGAAGCCCGTGGTCCAGACGACGGCGTTCGCGGGCTCCACGGTGCCGTCGGCGAGGACGAGGCCGCCGTCGCGCACGGCACCCACTGGGGCGTGCTCGACGATGCGCAGCCCCAGCCGGGCCGCGACGCGCCGGACGTGGGCGGCGCCGCGCGGGGAGAGGTCGTCGTCGAGGGAACCGGCCGTGAGCATCGTCGTCGTGAGGTCCGGGCGGGTCTCGGCGAGCTCGGTAGCCGTCTCGATCCCGGTCAGCCCGGCGCCGACGACGGCGACGCGGCGTACCCCGTCGTCCGCCAGCCGCGCGGCGAGCCGGGCCGCGCCGTCGGGCGTGGACACGTCGTGGGCGTGCTCGGGGACCACGGCGTGGCTGCCGAGGGCGTACACGAGGACGTCGTGGTCGAGCGGGGCGCCGTCGCGCAGGTGGACCTTGTGCGCGGCGAGGTCGAGGTCGACCACGCGGTCGTCGACGAACGCCACCCCGGTGCCGTCGAGCAGGTCGGTGTAGCGGGGCGCGTCGACCGGCTGCCCGCTCGCGAGCTGGTGGAGCCGGATCCGCTGGACGAAACGGTCGCCGTCGTTCACCAGCGTCACCGCCGCGTCGGTGCGCCGGGCGAGCGCCTGCGCCGCGAGCTGTCCGCCGTAGCCCCCGCCGAGCACCACCACGCGCGCCCGCTCCCGTGTCGCCGTCATGGCCCCGTCCTCTCCTCGCAGGATCTCGTCGCGGGAGAAGACCGGCGTGACGGCACGGTCGTGACAGGTCCGGGCGTGACGTGGGGCACACCGCCGACGGCCGTCCGGCTCTCCGGCGCGAGGGGAACCCTCGTCCCACTAGAGCGGCCGCATCTTCCCCTCGCGGACGGCGTCGCGATCGCTCGCCCGGTCGCGAGGGGACGATCCGGTCGCTCTAGCCGCACGAAGGGTCCCCTCGCGCGGGGGAGGACGGTCTCAGGACGGGCCGACGACGGCGTCGCGGTGCAGGTAGCGGTCGGCGACGATCGTGAGTAGACGGCGGGCCGATTGCGGTGACTCCACGACGCGGGGCGGCACGGCGCCCCGGGTCTGCCGGTAGGCGCGGCCGGCGAGGTCCTCGAGGAGCTCGCCGACCGGCCCCTCGCCCCGAAGGTGGAGCCCGGTCGCTCGCTGCAGGCGTGCGGTGCCGCGGTCGCCGTAGGTGCGCTCGGCGTACTCCGGGTAGACGCCCGCCAGGAAGAGCGCGCCGTCGCCGATCCGCCGCCACACCCCGGGCTGCGACTCCGGCGGCACCTCGGCGAGCAGCTCGGCGAGGCGCGGGAGGTCCAGCTCGTCCCAGCGCCGGCGCTGCCAGCCCCGCTCGCCGCGGCGCCACACCACCCCCGAGGCCAGCCGGGCGTAGGAGGCGAGGAGCTCGGCGAGGAAGAGCCGGTGGGCGGGCTCGGCGGCGAAGGCGGCGATGACCGGCCCGTCGAGGATCGGCAGCCGCGAGCGCGGTGCCGTGCGGTCGACCACCGCCGCCTGCCCGACGAGCGAGCCGCTCGCCCGGTGCACCGCGGCGGCGAAGACGAGGAAGGGCGAGACGTAGCGGAAGCGCTCGCCCTCGTCGTGCGCGGCGGTGAGCACGGCGTCGGCGACGGCGGGCCGGTCCAGGAGGTCGAGCACCAGCTCCGGACGCCGCCGGAGGGCGTCGACCTGGTCCGGATGGTCGTCGGTGAGGGCCAGTAGGTCGCGGTCGGTGAGGTGCTCGCCGTAGCGGCGGGCCACGGCGTCGCGCGACGTGTCCATCGCTCCATGCTGCCCCCACCCGCCGTCGGGGAGCGTGTAGCGGAACCGGTCCTGGACCGTCCGGCGGTTTTCCGCTGGAACTCCCGAGGGAATGTCTGCTCCCGTGAGCGGAGACCACGTGCGTTGGCTGGAGACCCTGTCGTCGGAGGACACCGACGCGGTCGGCGGCAAGAACTCCTCGCTCGGCGAGATGATCCAGAACCTGGACCGGGCGGGGGTGCGGGTACCGGGCGGGTTCGCGACGACCTCGGAGGCCTACCGCGCGTTCCTGTCCGCCAACGGACTGGACGACCGCATCCGCGAACTGCTCGACGGCCTCGACGCGAACGGTGACGAGCTGGCCCGCGTCGGCGCCGCGATCCGCGACGAGTTCGCCAAGGCGGAGTTCCCCGACGACACCGCCGACGCGATCCGCGAGGCCTACGCCGAGCTGTCACGGCGCTACGACACCGACGATGTGGACGTCGCCGTCCGGTCGAGCGCCACCGCCGAGGACCTCCCCGACGCGAGCTTCGCCGGCCAACAGGACACCTACCTCAACATCACCGGCGTCGACGACCTGCTCCGCGCCTGCAAGGACTGCTACGCGTCGGTGTTCACCGACCGCGCGATCAGCTACCGCACCGAGCAGGGCTACGACCACCTCGAGCTGGCGCTCTCGGTCGGCGTGCAGAAGATGGTCCGCTCCGACTCGGGGAGCGCGGGCGTCATGTTCACCCTCGACTCCGACACCGGCTTCCCTGACACGATCGTCATCAACGCCGCGTGGGGCCTCGGCGAGAACGTCGTCGGCGGCGAGGTGACCCCGGACCAGTACACGGTCTACAAGCCGTTCCTGGAGAACGAGTCACTGGTCCCGATCATCGAGAAGACGGTCGGGGCCAAGGAGAAGAAGCTCGTCTACGCCTCGGACCCGGACAGCGCCGAGCCCACCGAGAACGTCGACACCACGGCCGAGGAGCGCGCGGCCGTCGTCCTGGGCGACGACGAGATCCTCCAGCTCGCCCGGTGGGGCGTCACCATCGAGAAGCACTACGACCGGCCGATGGACGTCGAGTGGGCACGCGACGGGCGCAGCGGCGAGCTGTTCGTCGTGCAGGCCCGCCCGGAGACGGTGCAGTCCAACGCCGGGGCCGGGACGCTGCAGACCTACAGCCTCGACGAGACCGGCGAGGTCGTCGTGCAGGGACTCGCGATCGGCCAGGCCGTCGCCGCCGGCCAGGTGCAGCGCATCGGCTCGGCCGACGACATCGACCAGTTCGAGGAGGGCCGCGTCCTCGTCACGGAGATGACCGACCCGGACTGGGTGCCGATCATGCGCAAGGCGGCGGCGATCGTGACCGACCGCGGCGGACGGACCTCGCACGCGGCGATCGTCTCCCGGGAGCTCGGCGTGCCGGCGATCGTCGGGACGCAGGACGCGACGTCCGTCCTCGACGACGGGCGCGAGGTCACCATCTCCTGCGTCGAGGGCGACGAGGGCTACGTCTACGACGGGATCCTCTCCTACTCGGTGGAGGACCTGGACCTGGACAACGTCCCGGAGACCCGGACCCGGGTGATGATGAACATCGGCAACCCGGCCGCGGCGATGCAGTGGTGGCGGCTGCCCGCGCACGGCATCGGGCTGGCCCGCGTCGAGTACCTGGTCAACAACGTGATCCAGGCGCACCCGCTGGCCCTGCTCCACCCGGACCAGGTCTCGGACGACGACCGGGCGCGGATCGAGGAGCTCACCGCCGGCCACGCCTCGAACGAGGAGTACTTCGTCGACCAGATGGCCCGGGGCATCGGGGTGATCGCGGCGTCGCAGTACCCCGAGCCCGTCGTCGTACGGCTCTCGGACTTCAAGACCAACGAGTACGCGGGCCTCATCGGCGGCACGGTGTTCGAGCCGGACGAGGAGAACCCGATGCTCGGCTGGCGCGGGGCGTCGCGGTACTACAGCGACGACTACGCCGAGGCGTTCGCGCTGGAGTGCCGGGCGCTCTCGCGGGTGCGGGTGGACATGGGCTTCACCAACGTGATCGTCATGGTCCCGTTCTGCCGCACCCCGGAGGAGGCCGACCGCGTCCTCGAGGTGATGGCGTCCCACGGGCTCGAGCGGGGGCGCGACGAGCTGCAGGTGTACGTCATGGCCGAGATCCCGTCGAACATCCTGCAGGCCGACGAGTTCTGCGACCGCTTCGACGGCTTCTCGATCGGCTCCAACGACCTGACCCAGCTGACACTCGGGATCGGGCGCGACGACGACCGGCTCACGCACCTGTTCGACGAGCGCAACCCCGCCGTCAAGAAGATGATCTCGATGCTGATCGAGACGGCGCACGCCCGGGACCGCTACGTCGGGATCTGCGGGCAGGGCCCGAGCGACCACCCGGAGCTCGCGGAGTTCCTCGTCGAGCAGGGCATCGACTCGATCTCGCTCAACCCGGACAGCGTGCTCACCGTGATCGAACGGGTGGCCGAGGCGGAGAAGCGGTAGCCGGGTCGAGGGCCCGTCCAAAGCCCGAACCCGTTGCTCCGCTCGACCTCGCCGAGGACCCGCCGATCCTCCGTCTCCGCCGCCGTTCGCGCTGGGCTCACCGGCTGACCGGCCGTCCGGGTTGCGCCAGGTCACCACGGCGACGGACTCTGGGGAGGGGCGACGAGGCAGGAGGCGGTCCATGGGTGGCGTCGAGGTCGGGATCAAGAATCTCTCGAAGTCGTTCGGGAGTTCGAACATCTGGTCCGACGTGACGTTGACGCTGCCGGCGGGTGAGGTCAGCGTGCTGCTGGGCCCGTCGGGGACGGGCAAGTCGGTGCTGTTGAAGTCGATCATCGGGCTGCTCAAGCCGGAGAAGGGGTCGATCTTCATCCACGACACCGACCTGGTGCGGTGTTCGGAGTCGAAGCTCTACGAGATCCGCAAGTTGTTCGGGGTGCTGTTCCAGGACGGCGCGTTGTTCGGGTCGATGAACCTGTTCGACAACATCGCGTTCCCGCTGCGTGAGCACACCCGCAAGGGCGAGTCCGAGATCAAGGACATCGTCATGGAGAAGCTCGACCTGGTCGGGCTCGGCGGCGCGGAGGACAAGCTCCCGGGGGAGATCTCGGGGGGGATGAAGAAGCGGGCCGGGTTGGCGCGGGCGCTGGTGCTGGACCCGGAGATCATCCTGGTCGACGAGCCGGACTCCGGGCTGGACCCGGTGCGCACGGCGTACCTGAACCAGTTGATCGTGGATCTGAACACGCAGCTGGACGCGACGATCCTGATCGTGACCCACCACCTGGGCACGGCGCGGTCGTTGCCGGACAACATCGGGATGCTGTTCCGCCGGAATCTGGTGATGTTCGGGCCCCGCGAGGTGCTGTTGACCTCCGAGGAGCCGGTGGTGCAGCAGTTCCTGCAGGGCCGCCGCGTCGGGCCCATCGGGATGAGTGAGGAGAAGGACACCGCCCAGATGGAGGCCGAGCTCGAGGAGCTCAAGAAGCAGGGCGGCAGCGCGGAGTCCGAGGAGTCGTTCATCGATCCGCAGTTGCTGCCGACCGAGGGGCTCGGGGAGCGCAAGGCGGTGCAGCGGCGCAAGGACCGGGTGATGCAGATCCTGCACACGCTCCCGGAGAAGGCGCAGACCGCGATCCTGGAGTCGCTGACCGAGGAGGACATGGCGCGCTATGGCATCTCCAAGGACCAGGACCGCACCGAGCTGATCGAGGTCACCCGCGACAACCCGCCCGAGGACGCGGACCCGTTCGGCTACCAGGCGATGCAGGAGAGCCAGTCGGAGTCGATGGTCGAGGGCTCTCCCGCCGGCGAGGGCGAGGGCGAGGGCTCCCAGGCCGGCTCCGGGGATCCGAACGCCGACGCCGAGGCCCGCAAGGCCCCGCCGGACCCGCCGGAGTCCGACGAGCCGCTGGTCGGGGTGCCCGTCGACGACTACGCCGGCGGCACCGTGGTCCTGCCCCAGGCCGGGGAGCACACCAAGTCCGAGGACGAGAAGACCGGCGCCTCGGGCAGCACCGACGGGGACCAGACCCAGGACCAGCAGTCGGACGGGGACCGGGACCGGCAGGACGGGGACCGGGACCAGCAGGACGGGGACCGGGACCAGCAGGACGGGGACCGGGACCGGCAGGACGGGCAGGCGCAGCAGTCCCGGGACGACGCCGACCAGCACACCGAGGAGATCCCGACGTCGTCGCAGCGGGAGACCGACGGCGAGGAGCAGGGGAACGGGCAGGGCTCGTCGCACCGCGAGGGCGGCCTGCGGCGGCTGTTCCACCGCGGGTGAGGGCGGGGGCGGCGCGCACATCCTGCACGCCGGGTCCGGATCTTGGAGGTCCGGCCCCGGCGGCGGTGTGATCCACGCCATGGACGAGTGGATCGCCGAGGTCGGGCCGGAGAACGCCGAACTCCTCGCGACGCGCAGCCGCACCGCCGTACTGGCCTCGGAGTACCGCCCCAAGGACCTCGGCGACGGCCGGATCCACTACTCGAAACGGGCCCTCGGCGCCGCCCGCGAGCTCTCCGAGGAGGAGGACGGCGCGATCACCGAGGACGGCGAGGGCCTGCGGGTCTGGGTCGGCGAGGACGCGTTCGACCTCGACGAGGTCTGACGGCCGGTCTCGAGGGGCACGTCAGGCAGGCCGGCAGGGCCGCGCACCTGCGCCCTGTGCCCCTCGAGGGGCACAGGGTGCCGCGTCACCACACGTCGTTCAACGATCCGACACGTAGACTCCCCGCCCGTGACCGCTGACCCCGACCGGGCCGCCCAGGCCGCCCTGGCGGCCCTGTCCTCGACGCGCGTGGCCCAGACGTCGTCGACGGCCGAGCGGGTCGCGGACGCGCTGCGCGAGCAGGTCGTCGAGGGGCGCCTGCTGCCCGGGGTGCGGCTGGGGGAGCCGGCGTTCTGCGAGGCGATGCGGGTCTCGCGGAACACCCTCCGCGAGGCGTTCAGCCAGCTCGTCGCCGAGCGCATCCTGGTGCGGGAGGCCCACCGCGGGGTGTTCGTGGCGACGCCGGGCGTCACCGACGTGCACGACGTCTACCGCAGCCGGCGCATCGTCGAGCCCGCCGCCGTCCGCCACGGTGAGCGCGCCCGCGACGAGGCCGCGATCGCCCGGGTGCGCGACGCCGTCGACGAGGGCCGGAGCGCCGCGGCCGCCGAGGACTGGGCGGGGGTCGCCGACGCCAACCAGCACTTCCACCGCGCCCTGGTCTCCCTCGCCGGCAGCACCCGCCTCGACCAGCAGATGGACCTCCTGCTCGCCGAGATGCGGCTGGCGTTCCACCGGGTGGGCACGCACCGCGACTTCCACGAGCCCTACCTGGAGCGCAACGACGCCGTCGCGGCGCTCGTCGAGCAGGGCGAACTGGAGAAGGCCGCCCTCGAGGTGGCCGACTACCTGGCCGACGCCGAGGCCCGGATCGTCGCCTCGCTCACCGGAGCAGGGCCCTGACGACGCCCGCGTGCTCGCGCAGCGTCTCCGCCGGGTCCTGCCCGGGCTGGCGCCCGAACCCGCAGTACATCGCCACCCCGAAGTCGGCGAGGTAGCGCGACGCCGTCCGGTGCCGCCGCCGCAGCCCGTCCTCGCCGTCGAGCGGGAGCACGATCCCGAGGAACACCCGCGTGTGCGGGGCGTGCAGGCCCGCGAGCGGCGCGAAGAACGCCTCGTCCTCGCTGCGCAGGTAGCGCGGGCCGGCCAGGTGCAGCCAGTCGAGCACCCGCCCGGAGTGGGCGGCCGCGTGGTTGGCCATGTGCACGAGCAGCCCCATGTCGCGGGCCTCGAACATCGGCCACTCCGGGAAGGTGCCGTAGCAGAGGTGGAGCCCGAGCAGGACGTCCTCCGGCACGTGCGGGGCCAGCCGCGACCAGGGTCCGGCGAACCGGTCCCAGGCGCCCTCCACCCCGCCCTCGGTCCAGCCGAGGACCTGCTCGTTGTCGAGCACCTCGTAGGCGAGGTCGAACTGCACCGCCAGGTCCTGCGCCGGGATCGCCGCGAGCACCTCGTCGAGCGAGCGGAGCGTGAGGTCCTCGAGCGCCGGCCCGACGATGTCCCAGTCGCGGGCGTAGTGGTCCTTGAAGGCGCCGGTGAAGACGCTCGACGGGCCCGGGAAGTTCACCTGGAACCGCTGCCCGGGCGGGATGACGCCCTCGTCGCGCAGGCGGCGGAACAGCGCGTACGACTCGAGCATCACCGGCACCCGGGGCCAGCGGTCGAACCGCAGCGTCTCCACACCCGGGCGCACCGTGAGCCGCGCCGTCTCGTACGCGTGCCGTGCGCGGCCGGTCGGCGAGGCGCTCGGGACGAGCACCTCGACGTCGGGATGCGGCTCGAGCAGCTGCGTCCGGTCGAACGCGACCCACGCCCCGAGCGGTCCCGACTCGCCGTCGGGCAGCGACGGGACGAGGTCCCCGACGAGGCCGGCGCCGGCGCGGAACGCCTCCTCCGCCGACGACGTGGGGAGGCTCCCCACCAGCAGCAGCTCGCTGTCCACCCGGGCGGTCACGCCCGTGATCCTGCCGCGCGCCGACGACGACGGCGAGGGGTGAACCGTCGGGACCCGCGATCCGTGTACCCGGGCAGGTACCCCGAGGGAAGGACGTGGCGATGACCCACAGCACGCAGACCGGGGGCACGACCAACCGCGCGTCCCGGTCGGCCGGCGCCGGCCCGGCCACGCTGCGCGCGGTCCAGGTCCTGGCCGTGCTCTCGGTGCTCAACCTGGTCTGCCAGTACGTGACCGCGGGGCAGCTCCTGCCGCGGGGCGGGCACACCGCCCTCGGCCTCCATGCGACCGGCGCGATCGTGATGCACGTCCTCACCGGCCTGCTCACCGTGGCCGCGGCCCTGTACGCCCGCACACACCGCGGACCGTGGTGGCCGGCCGTCGTCGCGGCGGTCGTCTTCGTCCTGAGCTTCGTCCAGGCGTACGCCGGCGACCACGGCATCCTCTCCGTCCACGTGCCGGGGGCGCTCCTGGTCACCGTCGGGATCGTCTGGGTCACGGCCTGGTCGTTCAGCCGCGGCGTGCGACCCTGACCCGGGTGGAGGAAGGCCGGCCCGGCGACGCGGAGCTGATCCGTCTGCTTCACGAGCGGCACGGCGCCGCGCTGTGGGCGGTCGCGCTGCGCACGACCGCCGACCGCGGGCGGGCGCAGGACGCCGTCCAGGAGACGCTGCTGCGGGCCTGGCGGCACCCGGCCGCCCTCGACCCGAGCCGCGGCGACCCGCGGCCGTGGCTGCTGCGCACCCTGCGGAACGTGCTCATCGACGAGTGGCGGTCGCGCTCCGCGCGCCCGGAGCTGCTGTCCGACGATCCCGACGGCGTCGGTGCCGCGTCCGACCGGCGCACGGTCACCGACCACGCGGAGGCCGCCGTCCAGTCCTGGACGGTCGCCGCCGCGCTGGACCGGCTCTCGCCCGAGCACCGGCGCGTGCTGGTGGAGTGCTACTACCGGGGCCGCACGGTCAGCGAGGCCGCGTCGGTGCTGGGCGTCCCGGCCGGCACCGTGAAGTCGCGCGTGCACTACGCGCTGCGCGCGCTGCGCCTCGCGCTCGAGGAGATGGGGGTGGGGTCGTGAGCTGCTCGCATCGCTTCGACGTGGGGGTCTACGTCCTCGGGGCCCTCGACCCGCCCGAGCGCGAGACCTTCGAGGCGCACCTCGACGGGTGCCCGGCGTGCGGGGCGGAGCTGACGTCGGTCGCCGGGCTGCCCGGCCTGCTCGCCCGCGCGGCCACTCCCGCGCCGGGCTCGCCGGACGCCGCTCCCGACACCGGGCCGGAGCCGCCCGACCTGCTCCCGGGAACCGTGCGCCGGGTCCGCCGCCGACGCCGCGTCGCGCTGCTCACCGCCGCGGCCGCCGTCGTGCTCGCGCTGGTGACGGGCGCCGGGGTGGCGACCTGGACGGCGTCGCCGGCGGGCGCTCCGTCCGCCGACCCCGACACGGTCGCGGCGGGACCGGCGCGGGAGATCGCGCTGCCCGCCGTCGCCGGCTCGGAGTCCTCCGGGCTCGCCGGGCTGGCCGCCCGGCCCTGGGGCACCCAGGTGTCGCTGACCTGCCTCTACGAGGGCGAGCCGCACGCCCCGGCGCCGGCCGACGCGCCGCGGACGACCTACGTGCTGGTCGTGCACGCCGTGGACGGCCGGCTCGAGCAGATCGCCAGCTGGAGCCCGCCGCCCGGCCAGGACGTCCGGGTGGCCGCCGCCACCGACCTGCCGCCCGACCGGGTCTCGGGGCTGGAGGTCCGGACGACGGCGGGTGCGGTCGTCATGCGCTCATAGGTGCGCTGCGCGCCCGTGAGCACAAAGTGTCGCTATACCGGCACTTTCTGCTCACGAGGCCGGAGGTTACCTACCGCGCGGACCCGGCCACGGCGAAGGGCACCGAGGCGGCCGGGGCGTCCGCCGCGCGGGCGGCCTCGGAGCCGACGGCGGGGTGCCAGAGGCCCCGCCGGCCGAGCTCCGCCAGCGGTCCCTCGCCCACCCAGTAGGCCTCCTCGAGGTGCGGGTGGCCGGACAGGACGAACTCGGTGATGCCCAGCGCGTGGTACTCGGCGATGCGGTCGGCGACCTCGGCGTGGCTCCCGACGAGCGCGGTACCCGCGCCGCCGCGCACGAGGCCCACCCCGGCCCAGAGGTTGGGGGAGACCTCGAGGTCGGCCGCGGTCGCCGAGCCCCCGGAGTGCAGGGCGCGCATCCGCTGCTGGCCGACCGACTCGCTCCGCGACAGCCCGGCCTGCACCTCGTCGATCATGTTCTGCGGGATGCCGCGCAACAGCTCCTCGGCCTGCGCCCACGCCGCGTCGGCGGTGTCGCGGGTGATCACGTGCAGCCGAATCCCGAAGCGCACCTCGCGGCCCTGGGCGGCGGCCAGACCGCGGATCCACTGGATCTTCTCCGCGACCTGGGCCGGCGGCTCGCCCCATGTGAGGTAGACGTCGACGTGCTTCGCGGCCACGTCCCCCGCGGCGGGGGAGGAGCCGCCGAAGTAGATCGGCGGCACCGGGTCGGGCACGCGCTGGAGCTGGGCGCCCTCGACGTGGACCTGCTCGCCGTCGAGGGTGACCTGCTCGCCCGCCCACAGCCGGCGCACGACGTCGAGGAACTCGCCGGTGCGGGTGTAGCGCTCGTCCTTGTCGAGGAAGTCGCCGTAGGCGCGCTGCTCGGAGGGCTCGCCGCCGGTGACGACGTTGACCAGCAGCCGCCCGCCGGAGTGGCGCTGGAACGTGGCGCCCATCTGCGCGGCGAGGGTCGGGGACACCCCGCCGGGCCGGAACGCGACGAGGAACTTCAGCCGCTCGCTCTCGGCCGCGAGCATCGCCGTCGTCAGCCACGCGTCCTCGCACCAGGCACCGGTCGGGGTGAGCGCGCCCTCGAAGCCGACCGTCTCGGCCGCCCGCGTGATCTGCGCGAGGTAGCCGAGCGACGCCTCCCGCGGCGTCCCCGCGGCCCGGGCCTCCATGCCGTGCCCGCCGCCGACGAGCCCCCGGGAGTCGCCGTAGGTGGGCAGGAACCAGTGCGCGGTCAGCGGCGGGACGGGGCCGCCGCCGGGGCCCGCGGTGTCGGGGGTGGCGGTGATCGTGGGGGTGGCCATCGTGGGTGGGCCCTTCTGACGACGTCGGGTGCTACGGGGACGCGGTCAGGGTCGACAGCCGTGCGAGGTGACGCGCCCCAGGTCGACGTGACGGCGCCGCGTGAGCAGACGGCCGACGTCGACGGGGGTCACGGCCCGATCCTCCGTCCGTGCGGCCCGCTCGACAACCGGGCGGGACCCGCGTCACGGGCCTATCTGGGGGAGACAAGCACGCCGGAGTTCTTTGTCCGTGCCCGCCATCGGCGGGAAACGTGATCCAGGGCACTGTGACCTGGGCAACGCTGCGGCACACGAGGAGGAACTCCATGGCCGACGTCCTCGCCGAGGGCTACAACGTCTTCGACACGAAGAAGTCCCCGTCGGGGACGGTGAAGTACCTGGAATCCCCGGCCGACGTCATCGGCCTGATCCAGTCGGGCAAGCTCGCCGAGCACATCCTGCTCGTCCGCGGCGGGACGACCACCTTCCTCGCGCCCGCCCTCTCGATGGGCGCCATCGGCGTGATCACGATGTCGGGGGCGCCGGAGTCGCACCTCGGCATCCTCTCGCGCGAGTTCCAGACGCCGTGCGTGATGACCGCGCACCTGACGAACAGCGACTCGCGCTACGTCGTGGGCTCCACCGACGAGGCGCACTTCGTCGAGATCGCCCGCGAGCTCGACGGCAAGAAAGTCCGCCTGGACTGCACCGACGACGAGGTCGGGCGGGTCGTCGCCGACTGACGCAGGGCACGGCCGAGCACACGAGCCAGGAGAGGACCGGCAGTCAATGACCACGACCGAGGGCAAGAGGGCCACGTTCCGGCAGCGCTACGAACAGGCCGACGACGGCCTGCGCTTCCAGGACCTGACCTACACCGGGAACTTCGTCGGGATGGACCCCGTCACCGACGGCATCCTCGGCGACAAGATGATGCGCTCCCGCGCCAGGAGCGGGGTGCTGGAGAAGGTCACAAAGGAGGACGTCCTCCGCGACCACTTCACGATCGACGAGCTGAACGACCTCAACAACTACCTCGCCTGGAACATCTGGGACGTGCTCGTCATGCGGGCCACCGAGGGCGTCTCCGGCATGATCCCCCGCCAGGAGTACGAGATCCTGGCCTTCATGCACGAGTTCTACCGGTGGCCCGAGCTCATGGCCATGACGACCGAGGCCGTCGGCGGCGCTCAGGGGATCATGGACATCGGCGCGTCGGCCCGCCGCGAGATCGGCACCAAGGTCAACGCGGTGCACGACTGGTGCATCGGCGCGGTCGGGTTCGGCATGGGCCGCTGCGGCCTGCTCGCCCTCGAGGTGATCAAGCCCGACGAGTACGTCGAGGAGTCCAACGAGATCCTCAAGTTCATGCAGCGGGTGCTGTGGGGCAAGCGCCAGGACGGCTACATCCTCAACTCCCAGGACCGGTACCGCTGCCGGATCCACGACCAGGACTTCCTGGACTCGATCGTGAACCAGGTCGAGCCGCTCGACCCGGACGGACCCGAGCACGGCGCGTTCACCCAGTTCAACGCGGCCGCCGAACTGCTCGCGTTCCTCGACCACTACGACTGCCGGCTCGGCCTGGGTGACACCGGCCCGTACGAGCTGCCCGACGGCAAGCTGCTGATCCTGCGCGACCTCTTCGTCAACGAGGAGGTCTTCCACTGGAGCGACGTCTGCGAGGACGCGAAGCTCCCGCACGTCTACACGCTCGCGCTCGTCCTCGACCCGGACATCATGAACCTGGAGGAGATCCGGGTGAACGACATCTCGACCACGTTCACGCGGCCCAAGAACTACCTGCAGGCCGTCGTCGGCGGCGCGGTGTTCGCGCGGGAGAAGTGGGACACGCCGATGGGCGAGGTCTACAACATCCCGATCTCCGACCTGGGCGACCACCTGGGTCGGGTGCAGCAGGCGACGCTGAAGCTGTACACGAAGACGTCGAAGATGTGCCGCCGCGACCTCATCTGGAACGGTCAGTACGTCTACTACATCGACATGATCCTCCCGCACATGCGCAAGGCCGGGACGTACGAGAAGGCGTGCCGCGACTACGACCTGTGGGAGATCGACCAGCGCGTCGCGAACTACTACTACGACATCACCAAACGGGGATTCGCCCAGGAGACGGTGCCGTCGAAGATCTTCTCCGGTGCCGGTTACCTGCCCTTCCCGGACGGCATCAGCCCGACCCGGTCGAAGTACCGCTGGCTCTGAGCCGCCACCGCCGGTGACGGCGGCCGGTCCCCGGCCGGGTGCGGCCCCGCGTGGGCGCCGCACCCGGCCGTCGACTTCCCAGGAGGAGCTCCATGACGACGACCCTGGCCAAGCCCGACTACGACGTCCTCAACGTCCTCGCCCTGAAGAAGATGGCCGGCGCTCCGGCGATCGCGGCGGTCGTGGAGCTGTCCCCGGACGACGTCGAGGAGCGCCTCGCGTCCCTGGCGGCGGGCGGCCTCGCGGTGGTGGCCGGCGGCGCCGCCCTGCCGACCGACGAGGCCGAGCCCCGGCTGGCCGCGACCGCCGCCGAGATCTACGCGGGGGTCCGGGGCGACGACGACGTCCTCGCGCTCGTCGAGCAGTTCGAGAAGACCAACGCCGCGCTGCTCACGACGATGTCCTCCTGGCAGCAGGTCGACGTGGGCGGGCGCAAGGTCGCGAACGACCACACCGACGCCGCCTACGACGGGAAGGTCATCAGCCGGCTGGAGCGCCTGGTCGGGCGGCTCGACGGGCTGATCGCGGCGCTCGCCCGCCACGACGCGCGCTTCGCCACCTACGCGACGCGCTTCGCGACCGCCCTGGCCGGCATCGACGACGGCGACCACGACCTCGTGTCGTCCCCGACCCGCGACTCGATCCACACCGTCTGGTTCGAGTTCCACGAGGACCTGCTGCGCACGCTCGGCCGGGAGCGGGCCGAGTGAGCGCACCCGGCTGGACCAGGGCGTTCACCGACGACGGCGAGGTCGACGTCGAGCTCCTCGGCGGCAAGGGCGCCGGGCTCGTGCGCATGACCCGCGACGGGCTCCGCGTCCCGCCGGGCTGCGTGGTCGTCACGACCGCCTGCCACCTCTACCTCGACCGCGGGGCGCTGCCCGACGGGCTGGTCGACGAGCTCCGCGACCGGCTGTCGGCGATGGAGGCCGCGACCGGCAGGACCTTCGGGACCGGCCCGGAGCCACTGCTCGTCTCCGTGCGCTCGGGGGCACCGGTCTCGATGCCCGGGATGATGGACACCGTCCTCAACCTGGGGCTCTCCCGCGAGGCGGCGATCGCGATCGCGGAGCGCGCGGGAGACACCGCGTTCATGGCCGACCTCGTGGCCCGCTTCCACGCGATGTACTCCGAGATCGTGCTCGGCGCGCTGGACGAGCGCGACGCGGTCGACGCCGTCGTCGCGCGGATCCGTCCCGACGACGACCCCGCCGACGCCTACGAGCGCGTCTGGGCCGCCGCCGAGGCGGCGCTCGACGAGGAGCTCGCCGAGAGCGTCCCGGCGGTGCCCGACGAGCAGCTCCGCCACGCGGTCGAGGCGGTGTTCCGCTCGTGGAACACCCGCCGCGCCCGCACCTACCGCGAGCACCACGGCATCCCGCACGACATGGGCACGGCCGTCGTCGTACAGGCGATGGTGTTCGGCAACCTGGACGACTCGTCGGGCTCCGGGGTCGTGTTCACCCGCAACCCGGTGACCGGCGAGCCCGGCCTCTACGGCGAGTACCTCGCGCACAGCCAGGGGGAGGACGTCGTCGCCGGGACGCGGACCCCGGACCCGGTGGCGCGGGCGCTGCCGGCCCCGCTGCTGCGCGAGCTCGAGGGGGCGTGCGCCGGGCTCGAGGCCCGGCACGGCGACGTGCTCGACGTCGAGTTCACCGTCGAGCGCGGCGTCGTCTGGTTCCTGCAGGTCCGCAGCGCGAAGCGCACCCCCGAGGCCGCGGTGCGGATCGCCGCCGACCTGCTCCGCGACGGCACCGCCTCGCCGTCGCGCGCGCTGTCCCTGGTGACGGCCGAGCAGCTCCGGGCGGCGGCGCGGCCGGGCTTCGACGGCGACGCGCTCGACGAGGCGCGCGCGGCGGGGCGGGTGGTCGTGACCGGCATCGGGGCGTGCCCGGGACAGGTGAGCGGGGAGCTCGTCCTCGACCCCGACCGCGCCAAGGACCGGGCCGACGCGGGCGCCGACGTCGTCCTCGCCCGCGCGGTGACCAGCCCGGCCGACCTGCACGGCATGATCGCCGCCCGCGGCATCGTCACCGCCACCGGCGGCTCGACGAGCCACGCCGCCGTCGTCGCGCGCGCCCTCGGGACGGCGTGCGTCGTCGGCGCGGGTGAGCTGGAGATCGACGCGGCGGCGCGGACGGTCCGGGTGGGGGAGCGGGTGCTCGCCGAGGGCGACCCGGTCTCGCTCGACGGCGCCTCGGGCGAGCTGGTGGCCGGGGCGCTCCCGACGACGACGCCGGCCGCGGCCACCGAGGCGATGGACGCGCTGCTGACGGCGGCGACGCAGGCCTCCGGCGCGGCGGTGCTCGCCCGCGTCACGGTGCCCGCGGACGTGGTGGCGGCACGGGAGGCGGGCGCCACCGGGATCGTCACCGCCGTCGACGACGTGCTGGCCGCGTCCGGCGACCTCAACCACCTCGTCGAGACCCTGCTGGAGAAGGGGTGGGACGGCGGCGGGTCGGGGACCGCGCTCGACGAGGTCCGGCAGGCCGTCGCGCGGCAGGTCTCCGGGCTGCTCGCGGAGGCGGGCGGCGCCGACGTCGACGTGCGCGCCATCGACCTGCTCGCCGACGAGTCCCGGGAGCTGCTCCAGCAGACGGCGGTGACCACGCGGCACCCGGAGCTCGCCCTGCCGCTCGGGGTGCCGGCGCTCGTCGCCGCCCAGCGGGCGGGTCTCGCCCTCGCCGCCGCCGAGTCCGGCTACGGCGGGCGGATGCGGCTCGCGGTGCGCCACGTCTCCGACCCCGCCGAGGTGCGTGCCCTGGCGGAGGCCGACGGCGCGGGGCCCGGGATGGGCACCTACCTCACCAGCCCGCGGGCCGTGCTGAACGCCGACGCCCTGGCCGCGCACAGCGCCGTCGTGTGGCTGGAGGTCCGGGCGCTGCAGGCGGCGATGTTCGGCATTCCGGCGCGGCAGTTCCTCACCGCGGCGCCGCTGGACTCCTACGTGGCGCGCGGGCTGCTCTCGACCGACCCGCGACACGCGATCGACCCGTCGGTCGAGCCGCTGCTGGCCGGGCTGGCCGAGGTGGCGCGGGCGCACCCGGACGTCCCGGTGGGGGTGCGGCTCTCGGGGACGGTCTCCGACGCGGTCGCAGCGCAGCTGTACGCACTCGGGTTCCGCCGGTTCGCGGTGGACCTGCCGGAGGTGCGCCCGCTCCTGCTCGGCCTGGGACGCGCGGCGCTGGCGCAGTGACGCTGACCTACCGGGTCAGCCGGCCGGCTCGGTGAGCAGAGCCGGGAAGCGGTCGAGGAGGTCGTCGTCGAGCCCACGGGCGCGCGCCCAGCCCCGAGCACCGCCGTAGCGCTCGTCGAGGGCGTCGAGCAGGCCGCGGACCGTCTCCTCGTGCGCCTGGTAGAGCTCCGGGGCGACCGAGGCCATGTGCGCGGCGTAGCGCGGCCACGTGTGGAACCGCTCGACCACCGCGGCCATGTTGGGCCCGCTGGCCAGGTAGTCGGCGACGATCGCCTCGCGGTCGACCCCGGCGAGCGCGAGCAGCAGGCTCACGACGAGGCCGGTGCGGTCCTTGCCCGCGGCGCAGTGGACGACGGTCGGGCGGCCGGCGAACGCGGCCGCCGCCCGCACGACCGACCCGAGCACCGAGGTCGGCGCCTCGAGGTGCCCCAGCGAGAACAGCAGCGCCTGACGGTCCGGTGGCTCGTCGTTCGGCTCGGCCCCGCGCAGCGGCGCGTTGAGGTAGGTGACGTCGTGGGCGACGAGGGGGCCGCGGCCCTCCTCGATCGCCTCGGGCCCGACGCGCAGGTCGATCACCACCTCGAGGCCGAGCTCCTCGACCAGCAGCGCGACGTCGGCGTCGGAGAGCGCCTGGAGGGTGTCGCTGCGGAAGAGCACCCCGGACCGGGTGCGGCGGCCGGGACCGGCCGGCAGGCCCCCGAGGTCGCGGAAGTTCAGCGTGCCGGCGGGGGAGACCGGCTCAGCCCGCACGGAGGATCCGGCGCATCGCGTCGCGGAGCTCGTCGTGGTGCGCGGGGCGGTGCCCGTTCGCGGGCCGGTGGCCGTTCGAGGGCCGCGGCGGGTCGACCACGACGGCGTCGTCGGGGCGCAGTGCGGCGGCGGCCTCGCGGCGTCGGCGTCGCCGCCGGTCGCCGGGGGCCTCCGACTCGGCCGACGGTGTGGCTTTTCGGACACTGAACGTCTGCGATGCGACACCGCTGACACTGCACCCGCACCCACAGCCGCCCGCCGCCGGCGCCGCCCCCGGGATCGCGCACGCCCCGGTCGGCTCACGGGCCGCCTCGTCGCCGAGCAGGTGGGAGAGCACCTCCTGGGGCCAGAGCGCCACGAACTCGGCGCCGGCCGCCGTGAGCTCCGCCGCCTCGTGCATCCCCCAGGCCACCCCGACGACGCGCACCCCCACCTCGCGGGCGTCCCGCACGTCGCCCGCGGTGTCGGTGACGAGCACCGTCGTCGCCGGGTCCGGCCGGGGCGCCTCGCCGCCCTCGTCGTAGTCGGCCGAGCAGCGCCGGCCGTACCCGCTGCCGGGCTCGGCGAGGAAGGTCCGCAGCGCGGTGCGCTTGTCCGGGGCGACGTCACCGCCGAAGACGTGCGCGAAGCAGTAGGCCAGGCCGTGGTCGACGAGGACCCGCCGCAGCACCTCCATCGCGTTGGACGACATCACCGCGAGCGTGCACTCCGACGCCAGCCGCCGGACCACCGCCTGCATCCCCGGGACCAGCGGCGGCGAGTAGTGCGAGCGCAGCGCCGCGAGGAAGTCCCCGGTCGCGGCCCGGGCCTGCTCCTCCGTGGCGCACAGCCCGCGGATCGAGGTGAAGACGTTGCCCCGGAACAGGTCGAAGTACTGGCCGGGGGTCTCCACCCCGAGCCCGTGCCGCCGGCTGATCGGCTCGAAGACCTCCCAGGACGCGACGCGGGTCTGTACCAGCGTCCCGTCGAGGTCGAAGACGACGGCCCGCACCGAGGTCATCGGCTGTGGACCTCGCCGAGCTCGCCGAGCCCGATGAAGTCCATGCACTCGCCGTACCCGACGCGGCCCTCGGCCTGCGGGGACGTCCAGCGCAGCAGCACGTCGTGCCCGACGACGCCGGGCTGCGACTGCCACGGGAAGGTCGTCAGCCCCTCCCCGCTCACCGCCACCGTCCGCGAACCCGCCGTCACCTCGATGTCGATCCGCTCCGGGTAGAGCCCGCGCCGCTGCGTCACCCCGTGGCCGGCCGAGAGCCCGTGGACCGAGCCGTCCTCCACCAGGTAGCCGTGCGTGAGCCGCAGCGGGGACTCGCCGTCGGGACCTCCTCTGGTGTCGAAGTCGAACAGGCCGTGCACGACGAGGTCCTCGCCGAAGTGGGCGTGCATCCACGACAGCCGCGAGGTCTGCCGCTCGGCGCGCACCCCCCAGCTGTGGTCCATCGTCGCGACGCAGTCGATCGGCAGCGTGCGCCCGCGGACCGACACCTCGCCCTCGTAGTGCCCGGACTGGTCGAAGTGCCCGGCGTAGGCGTGGCCCCAGGTCTTGGCCATGTCCCGGTCCGCGGCGAGCGGGTCCTGGTCGGGGTCGTTGATGTCGTACGCGGGCATGATCGCCGTGTACCGGAAGCGGATCCCGACGTCGGCCGCCGGGTCCGAGTAGTCGACGTCCCAGACCTGGTTCGGCTTGGTGCACACCACCTTGAGCCCGTTGCCCAGCTCGTAGTCGAGCAGGCTCTCCGGCGCCGGCAGGTTCTGGGCGTCCCAGTACTCGGCGGCCCAGGGCTCGCGCACCCGCCGCGAGTTGATCGACACCGTGGTCCCGACCATCCCGATCGTCTTCCGGTGCAGCGCGTACAGGCCGATGTTGACGGGCCGGTCGGTGTCCTGACCCGCGTACAGCCCGAAGTAGTTCGTCTCGGCCCACAGGGGGTCGTCGCTGGTCGGCGGGTGGAACTGCGCGTCCTCGTCGCGGATCACACCGCAGAGGGTCCGCGCGCCGACCCGGGCGAGCCAGTGCACGTGTGGACAGCGGGACCGGGTGACGTTGTCCGTCCGGGATAGCGCCCGACCGCTCGCCCCGGCCCTACCGTCCGCTGCGACGACGAGACCTGGGTCACAGGGAGGCGCGGCGATGCAGCTGGGGCGGGTGCTGGGCCAGGTCGTGGCGACCGTCCGCTCGCCCGGCTTCGAGAACGTGTCGCTGCTGCTCGTGCAGGACGCCACTGCCGAGTCCGACCCCGAGCCGGAGACCTTCGTCGCGGTCGACCTCGTCGGGGCCGGCAACGGCGACGTCGTGCTCATGACCACCGGGAGCGCGGCGCGCGTGGCCGCCGGGGACCGGACACCGACCGACCGGGCCGTCGTCGCGATCGCCGACTCGGTCATCCGCCACGGGACCGTCACCTACCGCACGGCGTGAGGGCCGGGCGAGGACCACTGGAGGACTGTCATGACCACCACGGCGACGGCGACGACCGGAGCGTCGACCAACGGCGCGGTCCCGATGCGCGGGGCGCTCGGGCTCATCGAGACGAAGGGCCTCGTCGGGGCCATCGAGGCCGCCGACGCGATGGTCAAGGCCGCCAACGTCCAGGTGCTCGGCCACCGCGAGATCGGCGGCGGGCTGGTGACCGTGATGGTCCGCGGCGACGTCGGCGCGGTGAAGGCCGCGACGGACGCCGGGGCGGTCGCCGCGGGCAAGGCCGGCGAGGTCGTGTCCGTCCACGTCATCCCGCGCCCGCACGACGAGACCGAGGGCATCCTCGCCATCCTCGCCCGCCCGAAGGCGTAGGCGATGACCGCGACCCTCACCGACGGGACGGGGGGCGGGCTCGACGCGGACCTCGCCGGACTGGCCGACGTCCGGGCCAAGGCCCGGGCCGCCCGGGAGGCCGTCCGGGCGCTCGAGGGCGTCGACCAGGAGACCCTGGACGGCTGGGTGCGGGCGATGGCGCGCGCGGGGACGACGGCCGCCGAGGAGCTCGCGCGGCTCGCCGTCGACGAGACCGGCTACGGCGTCTACGAGCACAAGATCCACAAGAACCGGTACAACACCGGGTTCGTCGCCCGGTGGATGCTCGAGCGCCGCGCGGTCGGCGTGCTCTGGACCGACGAGGCCTCGCGCGTGACCGCCATCGGCAGCCCGATGGGCGTCATCGCGGCGATCATCCCGGTCACCAACCCGACCTCGACGGCGCTGTTCAAGAGCCTCGCCGCGGTGAAGTCCGGCAACGCCGTCGTCCACGCGCCGCACCCCCGGGCCGCCCGCTGCACCCTGCGGGCCGCACAGGTCATGGCCGAGGCGGCCGTCGACGCCGGCGCGCCCGCGGGGGTCGTGTCGTGCCTGGAGAGCCCGACGCTGGCCGCGACCGCCGAGCTGATGCGCCGCGACGAGGTCGCGCTGGTCCTCGCGACCGGCGGCCCGGGGATGGTGCGCGCGGCCTACTCCAGCGGGAAGCCGACGATCGCGGTCGGCGCGGGCAACGTGCCCGCCTACGTCGGCCCGAGCGTCCCCGACGCGGCCGAGGCCGCCGAGATGATCATCACCTCGAAGTCGTTCGACAACGGCACGGCCTGTGTCGCCGAGCAGTCCGTGGTGGTCGTCGACGCCGTCGCCGACGAGTTCCTGCGCGCGTTCGCCGACCGCGGCGCGCACTGGATGGACGCCGCGCAGCAGGCGGCCCTGACCGGTGTGCTCTTCGACGACCGCGGTGGGCTGCGGCCGGCCGCCGTCGGGCAGAGCGCCCGCCGGCTCGCCGAGCTCGCCGGGTTCCGGGTGCCCGACGACACGCGGGTGCTCGCCTGCGAGCTCGTCACCGTCGGCGCCGACGTCCCGCTGTCGCGGGAGATCCTCGGCCCGGTCCTCTCGGTGTACCGGGCCCGCGACCCGCGCGCCGGGCTCGCGCGCTGCCGGGAGATCCTCGCGCTCGGCGGCGAGGGGCACACCACGGCGGTCCACGCGACCGACCCCGGCGAGATCGCGCTGTTCGCCTCGCTGCCCGCCGGACGCATCGTCGTCAACACCCCGGCGCTCTTCGGCGGCATGGGCTACTCCACGGACGTCGACCCGTCCTTCCAGCTCGGCACCGGGACGTGGAGCGGCTCGATCTGCTCGGACAACGTCACCCCCCTGCACCTGATCAACATCAAACGAGTCGCCCACGAGGTCCGGCCATGGCGCAGCGTCTACGACAGCGTCGAGGTCTAGTGGCCGGCGGCGGGTGGGACGCCGCGCACGCCCTGCTCGCCGCGGCGGCCGCCCGGCGGGACGACCCGGTCACGACGCCCCCGGCGCGGCCCCGCGTCGGCGTCGACCTCGGGACGGCGAGCTGCGTGCTCGTCGTCCTCGACCGCGACGACGACGGCGAGGACCGGCCGGTGTGGGTCGCGTCGGCGGGCTCGGGCGCGCTGCACGACGGCGTCGTCGTCGACTTCGCCCGCGCGGTCGCGACGGTGCGCGGGCTGCGGGAGCGGGCGCAGGAGGCGCTCGGGGTGGAGCTGCCGCGGGCGGCGACCGCCTACCCGCCGTGCATCCCGGTCGCCGATGCCCGGGCCTGCACCTACGTCTGCGAGGCGGCCGGGTTCGACGAGGTGGCGCTGGTCGACGAGGTCAGCGCGGCGCAGCGGACGCTCGGCGTCACCGACGGTGTGCTCGTCGACGTCGGCGGCGGGTCCACCGGCGTCGGGGTCTTCCGCGGCGGTGAGCTGGTGCGCCTCGACGACCGCCCCGGCGGCGGGCACCACCTCGACCTCGTCCTGGCCGGGGCGCTCGGGATCGGGCTCGAGGACGCCGAGCGGGTCAAGCGGGAGCGGCCCGCCGAGGCCCTCCCGATCCTCACCCCTGGCCTGCACCGCATCGCCGAGTCGGTCCGGGCCATGCTCGAGCCGCTGGAGGAGCCGGCCGATGCCACCGACCTGCCCCTCCACCTCGCCGGCGGCGCGCTGATGCTGCCGCTCGCGGGGGACGTCCTGGCCACGTACCTGCATAGGACCGTCGTGACCCACCCGCACGCCCTGCTCATCACCCCGCTCGGGATCGCGAGGTCCGCCCCGTGAGCACACCCAGCCTGCGCACGTACGCCTTCGTCGACCGGATGCAGCCGCAGTGCGCGGCGCACATCGCCGCGACGAGCCCCGGCGACGTCCCGATCGCCGGGATGGCCGAGCTCTACATCGAGATGGCGCCGGGCAACGAGGTCTTCCGCGCCGCCGACATCGCGCTCAAGGCCGCCGGGGTCCGGCCGGCGCTGCAGATCATCGAGCGCGAGTTCGGGCTGCTCGAGATCCACTCCGAGCAGCAGGCCGAGGTGCTCGCGTCCGGGCAGGCCGTGCTCGACGAGTTCGGCCTCGTCGAGACCGACCGGATCCGCCCGGCGATCGCCTCGACGCAGTTCATCACCAACGTGCACCCCTACCAGGCGCAGCTGCTCAACAAGTGGCGCAAGGGCAGCATGCTCATGCCCGGTCAGAGCCTGTTCATCATGGAGGTCGCCCCCGCGGCCTACATCTCGATCGCGGCCAACGAGGCCGAGAAGGCCGCGTCCATCACGGTCATCGAGCTCCGCGCGGTCGGGCGCTTCGGCCGGATGTTCCTCTCCGGCACCGAGAGCGAGGTCCAGTCCGCGCGCGACGCGGCGGTCGGCGCGCTCCAGGAGCTGAAGGGGCAGGACGCGTGAGCCCGCAGAAGGCGCGCGGAGCTCGGCCATGAGCACCGTGTGGGGCACCCGCGACGTGGAGGCCGCGGCCCAGCGGGGCGCGACGCTGCGGCTCGGCCCGGGCGACGTCCTCACGCCGCTCGCCCGCGACCGGGCCCGGGAGCTCGGCGTCACCATCGCGTCCGCGGACGCCGCCGACCGGCCGGCCGCACCACCCCCGCCGTCGTCCGGGACCACCGACCGCACCCCGCCGGGCAGCACGTCCGCGACGACCCCGGCCACCCGCCGCCCCGGCCGCGGTCACCCGAGACCCTCCCCGGCGACGCCGCCGGTGCCGGCCCTCCCCACCGGCACCGGCGGTCCGGTCCGCAGCATGCACCCGCCGTCGGGAGCGCTCTTCCGGCGCGGTGCGCCGCTCCCGTCCGGGCTCGCCAGCCCGGCCCCGCACGGTGGCGGCGCGACGGGCCGCGTCGTCGTCGTCGGCGCCGGCCACGTCGGGATGATCGCCGCGATGCGGCTGGCCGACGCCGACGTGTTCGACGAGCTGGTTCTGGTCGACGTCGACGAGGGCCGCGCCGCCGGGATCGCGCTGGACCTGCAGCACACCGCGGCCCTGGCCGACTTCGCCACCCGGGTCCGGGGAGTGGCGACCGTCGCGGAGGCCGGACCAGCCGACTACGTCGTGATCACCGCCGGGCGGCCACGCCGACCGGGGATGAGCCGCGCCGACCTGGTCAGCACCAACGCCGAGATCGTCGGCGGCCTCGCCCGCAGCGTGGCCGCGACCTCGCCGCACGCCGTCGTCGTCGTGGTCACCAACCCGCTCGACGAGATGACCCAGCACGCCTGGGTGTGCTCCGGGTTCCCGTCCGGCCGGGTCGTCGGGATGGCCGGGGTGCTCGACACCGCCCGGTTCCAGGCGTTGGTGGCCCTCGAGGGGACCGGTCGGGCCGGCGCGGTGGAGGCGATCGCGCTGGGCAGCCACGGCGAGGAGATGGTCATCCCGCTGTCCCGGGCCCGGGCCGGGGGCCGCGCGCTCGCCGGGCAGGTCCCGGCCGAGCGGCTATCGGCGGTCGTGGACCGGGCCCGCGGGTCCGGCGCGGAGGTCGTCGGCCTGCTGCGCAGCGGCAGCGCCTTCCTGGCGCCCGGGACGTCGGCGGCCCGCATGGTGCTCGCCATGGTCCGCGAGACCGGAGAGGTGATGTCCGCCGCCGTGCTCGCCGACGGCACCTACGGCATCTCCGACGTCTACCTCGGCCTGCCGGTCCGGCTCGGACGGCACGGGCTGCGCGAGATCGTCGCACTCGACCTGTCCGCCGCCGAGCTCACCGCGTTGCGCGAGGCGGGGGAGCGGATCCGGAAGCGGGTCGGGTCGATGGCGCGGGCGTCCTGAGGGGAGGAGGGGCCGTGAGGGCCGTCGTGCACGCCGGGAACGGGCGCGTGCGGGTCGACGAGGTCGCCGACCCGCGGCTGTGCGCGCCCACCGACGCGATCGTCCGGGTGCGCCGGGCGGCCGTGTGCGGCACGGATCTGCACGTGCTCGCCCACCACGAGGCACTGCCCCGCGGCTTCGTCCTCGGCCACGAGTTCGCCGGTGAGGTGGTCGAGCGCGGCGACGCGGTCCACGGCCACGAGCTGGGCGACGTGGTCCTCGCCGCGGACTACACGGCCTGCGGACGCTGCTGGTGGTGCCGGCGCGGGGACCACTGGCAGTGCGCCGAGCGGCGGTTCTTCGGCACCGGGTCGCTCTTCGGGGCACCCCTGGCCGGCGCGCAGGCCGAGCTGGTGCGCGTGCCGTTCGCGGACACCACGCTGGTGGGGCTCCCGGACGGGGTCGACCTGGACGCCGCCGTCCTGCTCGGCGACACCGTCGCCACCGGCTACGCCGCGGTGCGCCGCGCGGGCCTCGAGCCGGGGGAGACCGTCGCGGTGCTCGGCGGGGGGCCGGTCGGGCAGGTCACGAGCCTCGTCGCGCAGGCGTGCGGGGCCGGCGTCGTCGTCGTGGTCGAACCGGTGGCCGGCCGGCGGGAGGTCGCCGCCCGCGAGGGCGCGCTGCCGGCCGCGCCGGAGGACGCGCGCGGGGTGGTCGACGGGGTCACCGACGGGCGCGGCGCGGACGTCGTCGTCGACGCGGTCGGGGGCGACCGCGGCCTCGCCCTCGCGCTCGACCTGGTGCGGCGGCGGGGCCGGGTCGCGGCGGTGGGGGTCCCGGAGGACACCGTGGAGCTGCCGGCGGCGAGGGCCTTCACCGAGGAGCTCGGGGTCTCCTTCGCCGTCGGCGACGTCATGCGCGACGCCGAGCCGCTGCTCGCGCTCGTGCGGGCCGGGACGCTCGACCCGGCGGCGGTCGTGAGCGATCGGATCTCGCTCGACGAGGTGCCGGAAGCGTATCGGTCGATGAGCGAGCGGCTTACGCTCAAGCCGCTGATCCGGCTGTAACGGAACGGACCGGAGGTGGGTTCATGGAGCCGGTCGGCGTCGAGACGCAGCAACCGGGCCCGGCGGCCGTGCCGATCCCCGCGCCGCGGACGGGGTGCCCCGTGCAGCATCTGCTGACGACGGTTCCCGACGACCCGGCGAGCGCGCTGGAGGACGTCGAGCGCGCCGCCGCCGAGATCGTGGGCGGCCCGGTCTGGGTCACCCTGGACCACGCCCCGACGGGGGTCCGGACGGTGCACAGCGGCCCGGTCGCGCTGTCGTGGTCGATCGAGTGCCCCCGCGTGACGCCCGAGCAGCGGCTCCGGCTCGAGCAGGCGTGCGTCTGGCTGCGGCTGGTGGTCGAGCGCGACCAGGCTGCGACCCACCTCGACGACGCGGCCGCGGAGACCGCGATCGTCACCGACGTGGTCGAGGCACTGCTCTCGGTGCACGACGTCGACCAGCTCCTGCTCTCCATCGCCGACCGCACCCTGGGCCTGCTCGACGCCGACATCTGCGGGGTGCTGCTGCGCGAGGGCGACGAGGTCCGGATGCGGTCGTGCGTCGGCCACCGCGTGATCGACACCGCGCGGCTGCGGATGCGGCGCGGGCAGGGCGTCGCAGGGCTGGTGTTCGAGACCGGGAGGCCCGCCAAGGTCGACCGCTACGTCGAGGACCGCACCATCAGCCGCGACTTCGTCGGGCTCGCCGAGCGGGAGCAGACCGAGTCCGCGCTCGCGGTGCCCCTCGAGCTGCCCGGCGAGTTCCTCGGGGTGCTCGAGGTGTGGCGGCGCCGGCCGTCGGTGTTCTCCGAGCAGGACGTGCGCCGGATGGTCACCCTGGCGAACTTCGCGACGATCGCCCTGCGCAGCGCCCGGCTCCACGACGAGCAGGTCCGCGCCAACGCCGACCTGGAGTCCGCGCACGCCGCCCTCGAGCACCAGGTCAGCGTGCTCGGGCGCACCGCCGAGCTGCAGCAGGCGCTGCTCACGACGGTGCTCGACGGCGGCGGTCTCCCGGCGGTGGCGCGGCACGTGGCCGGGCACCTGCGCTGCCAGGTCGGCATCTACGACGCGGCCGGGACCCGGCTCGCCGGGCACGGCGGGGACGGGCTCCCGGACACGCTGCCGCCGCGGTCACGGCCCGCGCGCACCGTGCGCCGGGCCGGCCTCCCGGCCGAGGCCCGCATCCAGCCCGTCCACGCCGACGGCGACGAGATCGGGTGCGTGTGCCTCCTGCCCGCCGAGGGCGCCGACGGCTCCGGGGAGGAGATGCTCGACGCGGTCGCGGGCCAGGTCGCCATGGCGTGCTCGCTGACGCTGCTGCGCGAGCGGGCGGCCAGCCGGGCCCGCCGTGAGGCCCTCAACGAGGTGCTCTGGGATCTCCTGCAGGGCCCGCCCGAGCACCGCGCCGCGGCCCGGGCCCGGGCGCAGCAGATGGGGGTCGCCCTCGGGTCCCGGCTGCGGGTGCTCTACGGGCGTCTGGAGAACGTCGAGGACCTCGCCGACGCCCACGGGTGGGACACCTCGCGGACCGACCGGCTCCGCCGGGACGTCGTCCGCGGGCTGCGCGACCGCGAGGACGGGCCGCGCCTCGCGCTGGTCGGGCTGCGCGGCGACCTCGTCGTGGCCGTCGCCGAGTCCCTGGACGCGGCCGCGGCGAAGTCACTGGTGCACGACATCGTCGCCTCGACGCGGGGGGAGGCCCCCGGGCTGCGCTCGTCGTGGGGGGTGAGCCGGCCGCACGACGACGCCGAGGGTCTCCCGAGCGCCTTCAACGAGGCCAGGACGGCGCTGTCGGCCTCCCAGCGCCTCGGCGGCGACAACGTCTTCCTCTACGAGGAGCTCGGCGTCGTGCGGCTGCTGCTCGGGTCGGGCTCCGACCCCGACCTCCAGACCTTCATCGAGGACGTCACCGGGCCCCTGGTCGCCTACGACCGGGACAACGACGGTGCCCTGGTCCGGACCCTGCGGGCCTTCTTCGACGCCGACTGCTCGCAGCGTGCCGCCGCCGAGAAGCTGTTCGTGCACCACAAGACGCTGCGCTACCGCCTCGAGCGGATCAAGCAGCTCACCGGGCTGGACCTCTCCCGCCACGATGACCGGATGCGGGCCGACGTCGCGCTGCGGTTGCTGCAGCTGAACGGGGAGTAGCTCGGGTCAGCGGAAGCGGGAGACGGCCGCGTCGACGATGCCCTCGGTGTCGCCGGCCGGCCGGGGGATGACGTGCGAGGCGTACAGCTCCCCGACGGCGGCCGCGGCGACCGTGCCGGCGTCGACGGCGGCGGTCACGGCCCCGACGTCGCCGCGGACGAGCACCGACACCTGGCCGTTGCGCAGCGTCCGGTACCCCTCGATCTCGACCGCGGCCGCCTTGACCATCGCGTCCGCCGCCTCGAGGGCACCGACGAGTCCGCGCGTCTCGATCATCCCGAGGGCGCTCCCCCGTCCCGGCTGCGTCATGGACCGAGCGTCGCACCCGGCCGGCCGGGGGACCACGACCCCGACGGACAACGTGGGGCCGTGGGGTTGTCCCCGCGGCGGGGATCTCCGTCGGGGCTCTCGTTGTCGCTGTCGGACCCGACGTGTATCAAGGCGGCATGGTCATGCTGATCGACGGCGACCGTGCGACGGGGGTCCGGTGAGCGTCTCGGTCGAGCAGGGCATCGACATGGTCATCCACGGTCGGCGGCTGCGGCGCGACCGGGCGCTGATCATGGCGATCGTCAACCGCACCCCGGACTCGTTCTACGACAACGGCGCCACCTGGCGGCCCGAGGCCGCCGAGGCCGCGGTCGAACGCGCGGTCGAGGCGGGCGCCGACGTCGTGGACCTCGGGGGAGTGCCGGCCAGTCCCGGGCCGGTGGTCTCCGTCGAGGAGGAGATCGACCGGGTGCGGCCCACCCTCGTGTGGGCGCGGGAGCGCTTCCCCGACCTCACGCTCTCCATCGACACCTACCGCGCCGAGGTCGCCGAGGCGCTGCTGGCGGCCGGCGGCGATCTGGTCAACGACAGCTGGGCCGGCTGGGACGAGGAGATCCTCCCCGTGACGGCCCGTCACGGCGCCGGCTACGTCTGCGCCCACACCGGTGGGCTCACGCCGCGCACCGACCCCGTCCGGCCGCGCTACACCGACGTCATGGGTGACGTCGTCGAGGTCACCACCGCCCTGGCCCGCCGCGCGGCCGAGGCCGGGGTGCCGGCCGAGGGCATCCTGCTCGACCCGACGATCGACTTCGGGAAGAACACCCCGCAGAGCCTCGAGGTGCTCCGCGAGATGCCGCGGCTCGTCGCGACGGGCTGGCCGGTGCTGCTCGCGATGTCGAACAAGGGCGTGGTGGGGGAGACCCTCGACGTCCCGCTCGAGGGCCGCCTGACCGGCACGCTCGCGGCCACGGCGCTGGCCGCGGCTCAGGGCGTCGCGATGGTGCGGGCCCACCAGGTCGAGGAGACGCGGCAGACCGTCGAGATGGTCGCGAGCGTCCTGGGCCACCGACCGCCGTCGCGCGCCGAGCGGTGGATGGACTGATGCACCAGGTCTGGCCGCTGCCGGCCCGACCGATCGACGAGGACGCGCTCGAGGAGCTGTACCGCTACCCGGTGGAGGACGTTGACGGCTCGCGCTGGGTCGCGGTCAACTTCGTCAGCTCCCTCGACGGCGGCATCGAGGTCGACGGCCGCAGCGCCGGGCTCTCGACGCCGGCCGACCGCCGCGTCTTCGCCCTGGGCCACGACCTCGCCGACGTCGTCCTCCTCGGCTCCGGCACCGCCCTCGCCGAGGACTACCCCGGGCTGCGGCCCGACGCCCGCTCCGCCGAGCGGCGCCGCCGCCACGGCCTTTCCGAGGCGCCCCCGCTCGCCGTCGTGACCTCCGGGACGCTGCCCGCCGACGCCACCAGCCTCGTCGACGTCCTCGTGCCCTCGATCGTCGTCACCAGCACCGCCGCGTCGGCGGAGGCGCAGGAGGCGTGGCGGGCGGCGGGGGCGCGGGTGCTGCTCGCGGGGGACGCCGCGGTGGACCTCCCGACGGCGCTCGCCCGCCTCGCCGAGGACGGCTTCCGGCGGATCGACTGCGAGGGCGGCCCCGGCCTCGTCGGGACCCTGCTGCACGACGACCTCGTCGACGAGGTGCGCCTGTCGATCGCGCCGCTGGCGGTGGCCGGGAAGGCCGGACGGGTCGCCTCGAGCGTGGAGCCGCTGGAGGCCCCCCGCGGCTTCGAGGTCGCGTCCCTGCTCGTCGACGAGGACGGGACGCTGCTGGTCCGCTACGTGAGGGCCGGGTTGCGCCGGTAGGGCTCGACCTCGCCCGCCCGCAGCGGGAGGGGCACCCCGGCGACGACGGCCTCGAGGTCGAAGACCACGCGCCGCCCCGTCGCGCCGTCGTCGCCGGGGCCGGTGGTCCACTCGACCCGGGCGCTGCCGGACAGGTGCAGGGCGCGGCCGGCCGCGAAGTCGACGAAGAGCAGGGCGGCGGCCGGGTCGACCGCCAGGTTGCCGAAGCTGTTGAACATGTTGTTGCCGGGATAGTCGGGCCACCAGAGCCGGTGCTCGTCCACCACCCGCACGAAGCCGGCCGGGCCGCCGCGGTGGGACGCGTCGTTGCCGCCGTCGGGGTGGGTGGTGCCGAGCAGCAGGGTGTCGGCGCCGGCGATGAGCGCGGCGTCGTCGGGGGTGAGGGCGGCGGTGCGCACCACTGGACCCGACGTGCGGGCCGTCGTCCCGGGCGCCAGGACGCGCTGCTGGATGTACTGCGGGCAGTTGCCGTACGCCTGCTCCACCGCGATCGTCAGGCCGTCCGGCCCGGCCGCGGTGAGCGTCCCGTTGATCCGGGCACGGCGCCGGCGGGCGAACTCGATGGCGAGCAGTCCGGCCGGTTGGTCGGCGGGCAGGCCGTGCAGCGGGTCGCCCGCGGCGGGCTGCGTGCCGATCCGCAGCGTGGTCGCGCTCGTCGGCCGGAGGAAGCCCGGCGTACCGGTCACGGGCGAGATCCACAGTCGGCCGTCGGTGTCGCGGGCGGCGAGGCCGGCGAAGGTGCGCTCGGCGAGGAACTGCCCGAGGCCGGAGCGCAGGTCGGGCTCGTCGAGCATCCCCGCGAGCCGGTCGGCCTCGGCACGCGTGCCCGCCCGCTGCTGCACCGCCCGCTCCCCGGCGTGGAACCCGCGCTCCATGGCCCCTCCTCGTCTAACGGCTGAGCTTTGGTGCTCGCATTAGGTGACAGTCCTCCTCCGGCGTGGCAAAGTCAAACGGGCAGTGGAGCGCCTAGGCATTAGATCCAGGAGGTGCGGGTGACGACGGAGGCGGTCGAGCTCGGCGGCGAGCCGTGGCCCGTCGAGCTGATGAACACCGTGTGGGCGGACCGCCAGGGGGTGCACGACACGCTCGACGACCCCGAGCAGGCCCGGGCGTGGTTCGGCGGTGCCGCTCGCGGGCTCGGCCGGCCGGACGGGACCGTCGACGACGAGGCGCTGCGCCGGCTCCGGGCGCTGCGGGACGCGCTGCGGTGCCTGGCGGCCGAGGCGACCGCCGACGACCGCCCGACCTGGACCTCACCCGTCACCGATGCGGACCAGGCGGTCGCCGTCGTGAACGACGCGGCGTCCGCCGCCCCGACGTGGTCGGCGCTGGAGCGCGACGAGGGCGGGGCGCTCGTGCGGGTGACCCGGTCGCATGGATCGGCGGCCCTCGCCGTCGTCGCCGCGGTGGCGGAGCAGGCGGTCGACCTGCTCGCCGGGTCGGCGGACCTGCGGGCGTGCCGGGCGCCGGGCTGCGTCCTGTACTTCGTGCGGCAGCACGCGCGCCGCGAATGGTGCTCGGCCGGCTGCGGGAACCGGGCCCGGGTGGCGCGGCACTACCGCCGCCACCACGGGGGTCAGTTCGAGTAGATCCGCGTGGGCGTGACGAGGACCGCGGCGCGGCGGTCGCGGGCCATCACGGCGTCGAACTCGTCCCAGTCGTCGTGGGTGCCGCCGGCCGACGTGAAGATGTCGCGGAGCAGGCCCGGGATCCGGTCCTCGGCGACGCCCGGCAGCGGGTCGTCCGGCCCGACGATCTCGACGGTGCCCTCGACCGTCGCCCAGCGCCACCCCGAGCGGGCGGTGACCGCGGTCCAGGGGCGGCGGCGCAGGTTCCCGAGCTTCGCGGGCCCGTAGGTCACGAAGGCGAAGACCTGCTCGCCCGTGACGGGGTGCGGGATCAGGCCGCCGTTGACGACCGAGGACTGGATCGTCCCGTCGGCGCGGGCCGTGGCCACGACGACGAGGCCCTGCTCGCCCGCGCACAGCGCGAACACGTCGGAGAGCTCCATGACCGCGAGTCTGCCTCCTCGAGGGGTCGCGCCGGCCCGGCCCCGGGTGGCGCGGCAGCGGACGGATCCGTGGCCGCGCGACCGAGTCGCGGCGACTCGGTCGCTCCGGAGGCCTTCGCAGTCGACCCATGCCGGGTCGCGGTCCTCCGGCTCAGACCTCGAGGCCCGGGTGGTAGTCGTTGGCGACCTTCTCGGCCGCCAGGAACGCCGCGAGCTCGCCGGCCTCGTCGGCCTCGACACCCACCTCGACACCCACCTCCATACCCACCTCGACCTCGGCCGCCGGGGACAGCGGGGGAGTCGGCGAACCGGTCATCACGTGCCCTCTCGTCGGGAGTCGGACCAGTGAAGCGGACGAACAGCCCCGCGGGCGAGGGTCACCTGACCGAACCTCAGTGCCCGAGCGTCTTCACCCCGACGACGAGCAGCGCCAGCACGACCAGCGCGAGGATGAGCAGCAGGCCCTTCCACCACGGCAGGCCCGCCCGGCGGACCGCCAGCAGGGCGATCAGCCCCATGGACGCGACCAGCACCCAGATGCCGAGCCACGTCGCGAGCACGACCGACAGGAGCCCGAGACCGGCCGCGACGAGCAGGAGCAGCGGGATGACCCCGGCCTCGAGGATCTGGGCGGTCGCGCGCAGGTGGAGCCGGGCCGAGCGGCCGTCGTCACCGGTTCATCGTGTGGTGGGCGTAGGAGGTGCGAGGACCTCAGTGATACGGCTTGTGGGGGATGGCCGCGTCGTTGAGCTGCTGCTCCACGTCCACCCAGATCGCCCCGTCCTCGATCTTGCAGGCGTAGACGGGGATCGGGTCGACGGCCGGGACACCGGTGGGCACGCCGGTGTGGAGGTCGAACCGGGAGTTGTGCGCGGGGCAGATGAGGCTGTCGTCCTCCTGCAGGTAGCCCTCGTTGAGCGGCTGCTGCTGGTGGGTGCACGTGTTGTGCACGGCCACCGCCTCGTCCTCGTACAGCCGGACGACGCAGATCGGCTCGCCCATGTCGACGAGCATCATGTCGCCTTCCTCGAGCTGGTCGAGGTCCGCCACTGCTTCCCAGGCCATCGCCGCTTCCTCTCAGGTTGACTTCCGCCGGCCCCGTGGCTGGCTCCCCCGGACCTCGACCCATCCGTTGCGGACGCGGGCCGGCAGGACGGGCTGTGGGTGGTGGGCGGGCCCGCGGACGATCGAGCCGTCGCGCACGTCGAAGGCCGAGAAGTGCAGCGGGCAGACGATCGCGCAGCCCTGGACCTCGCCCCGGTGCAGCAGCGCGCCGGCGTGGCTGCAGACGTCGTCGAGGGCGTGCACCTCGCCCTCGCGGCGGAACAGCAGCACCTTGCGCCCCTCGACCTCGCAGCCGACCGGCGTGCCCTCGGGCAGGTCGCCGTCCTCGACCGCGCGCACCCAGCGGGTGGGTCCGGTCGTCGTCGCGACCCGGTTGACCATGACGGCGCGGCCCTGGACCAGGTGCCCGCCGACGAAGCCCGCCGCGGCGGTGACGGCGAGGCTCCCCGCGCCCAGCGTCCGCGCCGTCCCGCGACGCCCCGCGAGCCGGGCGGCGAGCGACGCGCCCTGCAGCGCCATGGCGGCGCCGTTGAGCAGGCCGTGGAAGAGCCCGACGCGGCGGTCCTCGCCGTCGCTGACGTTCCAGTCGGCGACGCCGGTGGCCGCCGTGGCGGCGGCGGCCACGAGACCGGCCGCGCTGAGCGTGGCGGCGGGGCCGACCCGGCGGCCGTCGTCGCCCCCGTCCTGCCCGGCGAGGTCGAGCACGAAGGTGCTCGACCACAGCCCGATCGGGAGGTCGGACAGGGCCGGGTGCAGCGAGTGCCCGACCCAGCGGCCGCCGTGCATCAGCTCGAGGACGAGATTGTCACGGTAGCGGTCGTAGACGGGCTCGACGGCCGCCGTCACGCGGTCGTTGAGGTCCTGCAGCCAGGACCACCGCTGCACGGCCTCGAACGCGTCCCGGTGCCAGGTCGTCGCCACGCGAGCGGCGCGTGACGCCGGCGAGGCGTCCTCAACGGTGCCCGTCATGGAGCTGACGATCTCACCTCGGTTGTGATCGCCGCCATAGTCGACGCGGTATTCGCGGGCGCCGCTACGCCTCCCGGCGGAGCCCGTGACCCCCACCGAGGGAGGGGCAGCAGCGCCTGCGGGGCGGCCCCCGAGCACGCGTTAGGGTTTCCGTCCGGTAGCGCGCTTCACCCGGACGGCGCCCGGGCCGTGATCGGGCAGAGGAGGTGCCGTGGATCGGACGCCCGACGAGTCTGCGCCCCTCTCCGTCCTCGTCGTCGAGGACGACGACGCGGACGCCCTGCTCGTCGCGGAGCACTTCGCCGACGCCGAGGCCCTCAGCGGGCTGACGATCGCGCTGAAGCGGGTCAGGACCGTCGCGGAGGTGACCGCGCACGCGGTCGACGCGGTCGATTGCGTCCTGCTCGATCTCGCACTCCCGGACGCCCACGGCCTCGACGCGCTGCAGCGGGTCCTGGCCGCCGGCCACGGCGCCGCGGTCGTCGTCCTGACCGGCCGGCACGACGAGGCCCTGGGGATCCGGGCGGTGGGTGCCGGCGCCCAGGACTACCTGCTCAAGGACGCCGTCGACGGCGCCTCGCTGACCCGCGCGCTGCGCTACGCCGTCGAGCGCGTCCGCGGCGAGCGGGTCCGCCGCCAGCTCTGGGACGCCGAGGCCCGCGCCGAGGAGAACGTCCGCCTCGAGCGGGGCCTCCTCCCGACGCCGCTGCTGACCAACCCCGACATCCACGTCGCCGTGCGCTACGAGCCCGGCGGGGCCCGGCGGCTGCTCGGCGGCGACTTCTACGACACGATCGAGGGCGCCGACGGCACCCTGCACGTGGTGATCGGCGACGTCTGCGGCCACGGTCCCGACGAGGCCGCGCTCGGGGTGAACCTGCGCATCGCCTGGCGCGCCATGGTCCTGTCCGGCGCCGATGACGCCTCGCTGCTGCCGACCCTGAGCCGCCTGCTCGTCCACGAGCGCGACCGCACCGGCGTCTTCGCGACGCTGGCCCTCCTGACGATCGACCCCGACCTGCGCCGCGCCCGGCTGCGCCTGGCCGGTCATCCGCCGCCGCTCCTGCTGCCGCCCGACGGCCCGGCCCGCCCGCTGCCGGTCGACCGGCTCGGCCGCCCGATCGGCGTCGTGCTCGACGACCGCTGGGAGGTCCTCGACGTCGGCCTCCCCCCGTGCTGGGCGCTGCTGCTCTACACCGACGGGCTCGTCGAGGGCCGCCCCTACGACGGCGCACCACCGGACGGGGCCTCGTGGGACGGCGTGGACGGGTCGGTGCTCGACACGGAGGGACTGCTGCGGGTGCTCGACGACTGCGCCGCACAGGACCGGGAGGAGAACGACGTGGCCGTCCCCGGCCCCGACGACACGGCACCGACGCCCTGGTACGTCGACCCCGACCGGCTCCTGGACTGCGTCCTGCAGCGCGTCGGCGAGCTGACCGAGGAGCGCGCCGACGACGTGGCCGCCGTCCTCCTGGTCTCGCGCCGGTGAGCGGCGCCGAGCCGGAGGTCGTCGACCGGCGGTCCCTGCGACGGCTGCTCGTGATGGCGGGGGCCGTGGGAGCGGTCGTCCTCGTCCTGGCCGCGGTGCTCGCCGGACTCGCGATGACGAACCTCGACCGCGATCGCACCGTGCTGCTCGACCGGCTCGACCCGGCGGCCCTCGCCGCCTCCCGGCTCGAGGCCGCGCTGCTCGACCAGGAGACGGGGATCCGGGGGTACGCCCTGGCCGGGCTGCCCGCCTTCCTCGACCCCTACCGGCAGGGACGCGCCGACGAGGCCCAGCAGGTGGCCGGGGTCCGCGGGGCCCTCGTCTCCCCGCAGACCCGGGCGGACCTGGACGCGGTCGAGGCCGCCTCCGCCGACTGGCACCGCAGCTACGCCGACCCGGTCGCCGCGGCCACGGCGGCGCGGGCCCCGCTGCCTTCGCCCGAGGTCGGCAAGGCCGGCTTCGACCGCGTCCGCGCCGCCGCCGACACGCTCGTGGACCACCTGTCCACCGAGCGGGACGCGGCGCGGGCCGCCGTCGACTCGGCGGCCACCACCGTCCGGCTCGTCGGCATCGGAGTGCTCGTCCTGCTCGCGGTCGGGCTCGTGGCCCTGCTGACCTGGCTGGCCCGCGTGGTGGTCCGGCCCACCGAGCGCCTGGCCGCCGAGGTCCGCGAGGTCGCCGCGGGCGACGTCGACCGCCACGTCGGCACGCGGGGACCGCGGGAGATCAACGCGCTGGGCCGTGACGTCGAGGCGATGCGGCAGGCGCTCGTCGCCGAGATGGCCCACATCGAGGCCGCGCGCCACGAGCTCGAGGAGGCGGGGCGCGAGCTGGAGCGCTCGAACTCCGACCTCGAGCAGTTCGCCTACGTCGCCTCGCACGACCTGCAGGAGCCGCTGCGCAAGGTCGCGAGCTTCTGCCAGCTCCTGCAGCGCCGCTACGCCGGCCAGCTCGACGAGCGTGCCGACCAGTACATCGAGTTCGCGGTGGACGGCGCCAAGCGCATGCAGGTGCTGATCAACGACCTCCTCGCGTTCTCCCGGGTGGGCCGCGGCGACGGCAACGCCGAGGTCCTCGACGCGGGCGCCGTCCTCGACCGGGCCGTGGAGAACCTGGCCGGCGCCCTCGAGGAGTCCGGCGGGGAGATCACCCACGGCCCCCTGCCGCGCGTGCGGGCCGAGCCGGCGCTGCTCGCCACGGTCTTCCAGAACCTGCTCGGGAACGCGCTCAAGTTCCGGGGCGACGACCCGCCGCGCGTGCACGTCACCGCCGAGCGCGACGGCGGGCGCTGGCTGCTGCGGTTCGCCGACAACGGCCTCGGGATCGAGTCCGAGTACGCCGACCGGATCTTCACCATCTTCCAGCGGCTCCACCCGAAGTCGGCCTACCCCGGGACCGGGATCGGGCTGGCCATGTGCCGCAAGATCGTCGAGCACCACGGCGGGTCGATCTGGCTCGAGGACTCGGCGCCGCCCGGCAGCACGTTCGTCGTCGCGCTGCCGGTCCTCGACGAGCCCGACCCCACGCCCGACACCGCGGTGCCGAGCGCGTCCGACCACCAGGAGGAAGCCCGTGTCTGACCCCGCCGCCGAGATCGACGTCCTGCTCGTCGAGGACGACGAGGGCGACGTCCTCATGACCAAGGAGGCGTTCGAGCACCACAAGCTGCGCAACCAGCTGCACGTCGTCCCCGACGGCGTCGAGGCGATCTCGTTCCTGCGGCGCGAGGGGGAGCACGCCGGCGCCCCCCGCCCCGGGCTCATCCTGCTCGACCTCAACCTGCCCCGGAAGGACGGCCGGCAGGTCCTCGAGGAGATCAAGTCCGACGAGTCGCTGCGCTCGATCCCGGTCGTCGTGCTGACGACGTCGCAGGCCGAGGAGGACATCCTGCGCAGCTACAACCTCCACGCGAACGCCTACGTCGCGAAGCCGGTCGACTTCGAGCGCTTCATCGACGTCATCCGGCAGATCGACGACTTCTTCGTCACGGTGGTCAAGTTGCCCCGCTGAGCCCGGGTCTAGGGTCTCCCGGCGTGGTCCCCGAGGATTGGCACGAGTTCTTCGTCGCCACCGCGACCGTCGCCGGCGCGCTGATCGGGCTGCTGTTCGTCGCGATCTCGGTGCGCCCCGGGGCCGCGTCGCGCACGGCGCACATCACCGTGCGGCTGCGTTCGGTCACCGCGCTCTCGGCGTTCCTCAACACGCTCTTCCTCTCGCTGCTGGCCCTGCGGCCGCGGGCCGAGCTCGGGAGCGTGTCGATCGCGCTCGGGGCGGCCGGGCTGGCCTCGATGGTCGTCATGCTCGTGCTGCTCGCGGGTCAGGGCCGCGACCGGCCGGGGCGTCTCGCCCAGGGCGTGGTGCTCGTGCTCGGGCAGGGCGTCCTCTACGGCGCGCAGCTCTGGGACGGGCTCCGCCTGCTCGCCCGGCCGGCCGACGTGGCCGTGGTCGACAACCTCGCGATCATCGTCATCGTCCTGTTCGCGCTCGGCCTCGCGCGGGCCTGGGAGTTCGTCGGCGCCGACAACCCCTCGCTGCTCGGCGCCATCGCCCGCGTCGCGGGCGGCGGGAGGACCGACCACGGGGAGCGGTCCGGGGACGGCGGGGCCGACCGGCCCGCCTCCTGAGGGCGCCCGACCGGCCCGCCTCCTGAGGGCGCCGGCTCAGGCCAGCAGCGGCGCGAGCTCGGCGGCGTGCTTCTCGAGGATCTCGACGAGGTCCGCGCCCGCCGCGGCGACCCGCGCGGCCGCCCCGGTGAGGACGAGCGCCGCGACCAGCCGGCCGTCGTCGGGTGCGCGCACCGGGACGGCCAGGCAGCCGTAGTCGGCGCGGAACTCCCCGCACTGCCGCGCGATGCCCCGCTCGGCCACCTCCGCGAGCCGCAGCCGCAGCTCGCCCCGGTCGACCACGGTGGCCGGGGTCAGCCGGGCCAGGGTCCCCTGCGGCAGGTGCTCCTCGTGCTCGGCGAGCAGCAGCCGGCCGACGGCCGTGGCGTGCGGGTGGCGGGTGAGCTCCTCCGGGTCGGCGGGCGGGTGGTCGGGGTCCGGGTCGAGGAAGACGATGCGGTGCCCGACGTAACCGGCCAGGTGAGCGCCCCAGCGCACCCGCCCGCGCAGGCCCTCCATGACGGTGCGGGCCGCGGTCGGGATCGCGAGCGGGGCCGGGGCGAGGTTCGCCGCCCGGCGCCCGAGCGCGAAGCCGCGCAGGTCGGGGAGCCGGACGAGGTACTCCTCGGCCACGAGCAGGTTGAGCAGGCGGTAGGTCGTGGCCGGCGGGATGCGCAGGTCGGTCGAGATCTCCTTGGCGGTGACGCCGACGCCGGCCGCCGCGACCGCCTCGAGCACGGCGAGCGCGCTGCGGACCGCCTGCGGCTGGCGGCCGCCGATCGCGCCGTCGGCGGGGCTCACCGCGCCGCGCCGGTGTGCACGTCGGCCGTCGTCGTCTCGTCGTACACGCCCATCCCGGCCAGCGCCGACGGGCGGGCGCGACGCAGGGCGAGCCACCCCGCGAGCCCGGCGAGCAGCAGGGCGCCGACGACGACGGCGAGCACCGCCCCGCCGTCGACGACCAGCGCCACCACCACGACGGCGGCGAGCGCGGGCACGGCGACCGCGGCCACCACCACGATCCCGCGGGTCAGCTCGCCGATCCGCGCGAGGAAGCGCGGCGCGGCCAGGCACACCAGCAGGTAGGCGGCGAGGAAGCCCACCGCGGCGACGGCCAGCAGGCCGCCGAGCAGGGTCTGCGGCGGCACCCCGACCAGGGTCCCGACGACGGGTGCCGCGGCGAGCACGGGCACGGCCGCCGCCACCGCGACCGCGGGGGTCTGGTGACGACGGTGGGTCCGCCCGAGCAGCGCCGGCGCCACCCCCTCCCGCGCGAGCGAGAAGAGCACCCGCACCAGGGTGTTCAGGGCCGCCAGCGTGCACGCCGAGAACGACGCGATGATCCCCGCGTCGAGCAGCAGCGGCGCCCAGATCCCGGTGACCGCCCCGGTGCCGCCCAGCGTCCCGGCGACGGTCAGCGCGGGCAGCACGCCCGGTGCGGCCAGGTTCACCAGCGCCGCGGCGAGGTAGAGCAGCGCGGCACCGCCGGCGGTCGTGGCGACCGCCCGCGGCACCGTCGCGAAGGGCCGGCGGGCCTCGACGCCGAGCGCGGTCGCGCTGTCGAAGCCGATGAAGGCCGCGACCGCGGGCAGCACCCCGGCCGCCACGCCCCCGACCCCGCCGGAGGGCGGCAGCGGCGGCCCGGGCCCGGGTCCGTGGGCGGTGGCCAGCGCGAGCACCACGAGCACCGTGAGGATCAGCGTGATCGAGAAGCCCTCGATCACCAGCATCACCCGGCCGGTCAGCCGGACCCCGCGGACCGCGCACCACGCGATCGCGACGGCCAGCACGACGATCACGGCGATGCCGATCGGGGTCGTCTCGCCCGCGGCCGACGGCCACAGCCGCTCCACCAGTGCCCGCGCGTACCAGGAGGCGCCGACGAGCGCCGCCGCGACCAGGAGCGCGTAGCCGACCACCACCGACACCGCGCAGGCGAACGCGCCGCCGGGGCCGAGCCCCTTGGCGGTGAAGCTGTAGAGCCCGCCCGCGGCGGCCATCCGCCGGGCGAACACCGCGATGCACGCGCAGACCAGCCCGACCAGCACGGCGGCGACGGCGAAGGACCACGGCGCGTCGCGCCCGGCGTCGGCGGCGACGAGCAGGGGAGTGGCGGCGACCGCGCCGGCCGGGGCCGTCGTCGCCACCGACTGCGCGAGCACCCCGAACGGGCCGAGGGTGCGGCGCCGCAGACCCGCCACCGGCGAGCGCGCGCGCAGCACCGGCACGCCCCTCACCGGTGACCTCCGTCGCTGCGCACCGCCGTACCGTAGAGCGTGCGGGCACCCCGACGGAATGTCTTCTCCGCGGGCGACCGAGCCGAACGGGAATCGATCTCCCGGCGTTTCTCGTTCGACCACGGATTCCCCGCCCCGATTCTCCGTTCCGGGAACGACCCGCCGACGGGACCGCTTTCCGCGAGAACGGGTGGAGATCCGGCTCCCGCGACCGGGAACGGTCCCTTGACCGGGCGGGAATGGCGCCGCGACGGTGAGCCGCGTCATCCACCGCCCTTTCCGGGAGCCCCCATGACCCTCGCCTCCGACACCGGAGCACCGCCCCGGACGCTGTCCGGGAAACTCGGCGCCGGTTCCATCGTGTTCATGGTCGTCGCCGCGGCCGCGCCCCTGACCGTCATCGCCGGGGCGGTGCCGCTCGGGATCGGCGCCGGCAACGGCGCGGCGTTCCCCGCGATGTTCGTGCTCTGCGCGGTGGTGCTGCTGTTCTTCGCGGTCGGGTTCTGCGCGATGAGCCCGCACGTGCCCGACGCCGGGGCGTTCTTCACCTACATCCGCCACGGGCTCGGCCGCCCGCTCGGGCTCGGGGCGGCGTTCCTCGCGCTCGCCACCTACGCCGCGGTGCAGGCCGCCGTGTACGGCTACGTCGGCGCCGCGATCGACGAGCTCGTCACCGGCTTCGGCGGCCCGAGCCTGCCGTGGTGGGTCTGGACCGGGATCCTCATGGCTCTCGTCGCCGTGCTCGGCTACCGGCACATCGAGCTCTCCAGCCGGGTGCTCGGGGTGCTGCTGTGCGCCGAGATCGCGATCGTGCTCGTCCTCGACGCGGTGGTGACCGTCCGCGGGGGCGCGCAGGGCCTCTCCACGGCGTTCCTCTCGCCCGGCCGGATCACCTCGGGCGCGGTCGGGATCGCGGTGATGTTCGCCGTCGCGAGCTTCATCGGCTTCGAGGCCACCGCGGTGTTCCGCGACGAGGCCCGCGACCCGCAGCGCACCATCCCGCGCGCCACCTACCTCGCGCTGGGCATCGTCGGCGTCTTCTACGCGATCTCCACCTGGGCGGTGGTCTCCGCGTGGGGCGACGACGCCGCAGTCACCGAGGCGGCCGCGAACCCCGGGACGATGCTGCTGACGACCGTGGAGACCTGGCTCGGGCCGGTCGCCGGGCACGTCGTCAGCGTCCTGCTCGTGACCAGCATCTTCGCGGCGATCCTGTCCTTCCACAACGTCGCCGCCCGGTACTGGTACGCCCTGGGCGGGCACCGCGCGGTGCCGGCCCGCCTCGCCGCCACCCACCCGCGGCACGGCTCGCCCCACGCCGCCTCGCTGGCGCAGACCGCGCTCTCGTTCGTGATCATCGCGGTCTGCGTGCTCGCCGGGCTGGACCCGGTGGCGCAGGTCTTCGCCTGGGCCGCGGGCACCGCGACGCTCGGCGTGCTGGTGCTGCTCGTGCTGACCTGCCTCGCCGTCATCGTGTTCTTCGCCCGCAGCGGCCTCGACCGGCGTGTCTGGCACACCCGCGTCGCCCCCGCGCTGGGCTTCCTCGGCCTCGCCGTCTGCCTCGTCCTGACCGTCGCGAACTTCCCGACCCTCATCGGCGGCTCCACCGCGCTCGCGCTCGGCATCGGCGGGCTGCTCGCCGTCGTCACCGCGGTCGGGATCGTGCTGGCCGTCGTCCGCCGCGACCACGCCCCCGCCGGGCCCGGCGCGGGGGAGGGCCTCGCCGCCGCACCCGCCGCCACGACCACCCCCGCCTGAGAGGACACCGACCATGACCGCCACGGCCCCCGTCGGGACCACCGTCACCCACCCGCTCGCCCTGCCCACCGCCGCCGAGCTCGACGCCGTCCGCGAGGTGCTCGTCGAGGCGGGCCTGCTCACCGAGCGGGTGCGCTACTGCTTCGCCGACCTCGAGGAGCCGGAGAAGGCCGCCGTCCTCGCCCACCGCGACGGCGACCCCGTCGAGCGCCGCTTCCGCGCGGTGCTGCTGGACCTGGACAGCGGCCGGAGCTGGGACACCGTCGTCTCCGCGACCCGCCGCGAGGTGGTCTCGGCCCGTGAGCTCGACCCGCCTCGCGACGGCCAGCCGCCCATCATCGACAGCGAGTTCGAGCCGATGGAGGACATCCTCAACGCCGACCGCCGCTGGACCGACGCGCTCGCTGCCCGCGGCATCGACCCGGCGACGGTGCGCGCCGTCCCGCTCTCGGCCGGGGTGTACGACTACCCCGAGGAGGTCGGCCGGCGCATGGCCCGCGCGTTCGGGTTCCGGCAGGACGGCCCCGACGACCACCCGTGGGCCCACCCGATCGACGGGCTCGTCGCCTACGTCGACCTCACCGCCCGCACGGTGGACCGGGTGATCGACAGCGGCGAGGTGGCCGTGCCCGACGTGTCCGGCAACTTCCAGGACCCCGCGGTGCAGGGCCCGCCGCTGGACTCGCTGCGGCCCATCGAGATCACCCAGCCCGAGGGGCGCAGCTTCACCGTCGAGGGCAACCACGTCCGCTGGGGCAAGTGGGACCTGCGCTACGGGTTCAACGAGCGCGAGGGGCTGACCCTGCACCAGGTCGCGTTCGACGGCCGCCCGATCGTCTACCGGGCGAGCGTCGCCGAGATGGTCGTGCCCTACGCCGACCCCGCCCCGGTGCGGTTCTGGCAGAACTACTTCGACTGCGGCGAGTACATGTTCGCGCGGTACGCCGATTCGCTGCGCCTGGGCTGCGACTGCCTCGGCGACATCCACTACACCGACGCCGTGGTCGCCGACGACGACGGCCGTCCGCGCACCATCACGAATGCGATCTGCATGCACGAGGAGGACTACGGTGTGCTCTGGAAGCACACCGACCTGTTCTTCACGCAGGCCTCGGAAGTGCGTCGCCAGCGCCGTCTGGTGATCTCGTTCTTCGTGCCGATCGGGAACTACGACTACGGTTTCTACTGGTACCTCTACCTCGACGGGACGATCGAGCTCGAGGTCAAGGCGACCGGCCTGGTCTTCGCCTCGGCGACGCCGGGGCAGTACGCGAGCGAGGTCGCGCCCGGGCTCGGTGCCCCGTACCACCAGCACCTGTTCTGCGCCCGGCTCGACATGACCGTCGACGGGGTCCGCAACGCCGTCGACGAGGTCGAGGCCGAGCGGGTGCCGATGGGACCCGACAACCCCCAGGGCAACGCGTTCCGACGGAAGGTCACCCGACTGACCAGCGAGCAGAGCGCGAAGCGGCGCAACGACGGTTCGGTGGTGCGGACCTGGCACATCGTCAACCCGGAGAGCACCAACGCCCTCGGGCGCCCGGTGGGCTACGCGCTGCACCCGGAGAACAAGGCCACGCTGCTGGCCGACGAGCGGTCCTCGATCCACGCCCGGGCCGGGTTCGCCACGCAGAACCTCTGGGTCACGCCCTACCGGCCCGACGAGCGCTACCCCGCGGGCGACTTCGTGAACCAGAACCCCGGCGGCGCCGGCCTCCCGGCCTGGACGCAGGCCGACCGACCGGTCGACGGCGAGGACATCGTCGTCTGGCACACCTTCGGCACCACGCACTTCCCGCGCCCGGAGGACTGGCCGGTCATGCCCGTCGAGTACACCGGCTTCACCCTCAAGCCGGTCGGGTTCTTCGACGCCAACCCGGCGCTCGACGTCCCGCCGAGCCGGTCGGGGCACTGCCACGGGTGACCCCCCGATGGTAGCGCCCCGACCGCGTCGGAAAAGGTGTCACACGACGCGCACCCCGGACGTCGAGCGGTACCCGGGAGTCCTTCCCCCGATCCCGGGTACCGCCGCGGGTCGGTGACGCCCGCGGGGCGCCCCGGGGTGCGCGTCCCGGCTGACCGGTGGGTGTCCGGACGGTGGCCGACACGTTAACGTGTCGCTCCCGTCCCGATGTGCGTGCGAGCCACGCGGTCCACGAATCGGCCGCCCTCGTCGGATGTCCGATCGCGCCGGGGGGTGCGACGATCCCCATGACGACCACGGACGAGCGTCCGGGCCACGCCCGGCCACCGCAACGGTTCGCACTCGCGACGACGCGGCCCGACGTCGCCGAGTCCTGGCTGCAGGACGCCTACGTCGGCTACCGCCGCGCACGGCTGCGCAGCGATCCGGAGCACTTCTCGTTCACCACGACCGGGTGCGAGGTGCCGGGCCTGTCGATCGCCGCGATCCGCCACCGTGCGGCCTTCGAGTGCGAGACCGAGCCGCTGGACGGGATGCTCATCGTCAACATCCACCGCGGGGGCCGGATGCGGGTGGCGTCACCCGGGTCGACCGTCGAGCCCGACCTCGACGAGCCCTATCTCATGCCGGTCGGTGGCCCCTGGCGCGTGAGCTGGGACGACCTCGACGACGAGGCCGTCCGGCTCGACCGGGCCGTGGTGGAGCGCGCGGCGGCCGGACTGGGGTGGGAGTCCGGGCCGGTGGACTTCAGCGACTGGACCCCGGTGTCCGCGGCCGCCGCCGCGCGCATGCGCGCGGTCACCGCCCACGTCCGCGACCACGTCCTCGCCGACGACGAGGTCGCGAGCAGTCCGCTCGTCGCGGGCCAGGCGGCCCGGTCGCTGGCCGTGGCGGCACTGCTGGCGTTCCCGAACGACGCCCTCGAGGCGATCCGGGCGGCGGGGCCGGAGACCTCGAGCGGGGCGGCCGCCGTCCGTCGGGCCGTCGCCTTCATCGAGGAGCACGCCCGGGAGGACATCGGGCTCGGCGAGATCGCCACGGCCGCGCGGGTCGGGCCGCGGGCCCTGCAGAACGCGTTCCGCCGGCAGCGCGGGCACAGCCCCCTCGACCACCTGCGGACGGTGCGGCTCGAGGGCGCCCACCGCGACCTGGTCGACGCCGACCCCACGCTCGGCGACACGGTCGGCGGCATCGCGGCCCGGTGGGGCTTCAGCCACCCCGGACGCTTCTCCGTCACCTACCGGGGCCGCTTCGGCGGCAGTCCGCGGGACACGTTGCGGCGGTAGCGGGGCCGGGGTAGCCGCGCCGATGACCTCCTACGGCTACTTCCTCTCCTGCGAGCAGTACGGCCCGCACGAGCTCCTCGACCAGGCACGGCGCGCCGAGGACGCGGGCTTCGAGCGGCTCTGGATCTCCGACCACTTCCACCCGTGGAACGACGTCCAGGGCCAGAGCCCCTTCGTGTGGGGCGTGATCGGCGCGCTCTCCCAGGTGACCTCGCTGCCGGTCACCACGGCGGTGACCTCGCCGATCATCCGCATCCACCCGGCGATCCTGGCCCAGGCGACCGCCACCGCCGCCGTGCAGCTCGACGGCCGGTTCGTCTTCGGGGTCGGCACCGGCGAGGCGCTCAACGACCACGTCCTGGGCGACCACTGGCCCCCGATCGGCCAGCGCCTCGAGATGCTGGAGGAGGCGATCGGGCTGATCCGTCGGCTCCACGAGGGCGGGACGGTCAACCACCGCGGTCGGTACTACCGCGTGGAGGACGCCCGGATCTACACCCTTCCCGAGAACCCGGTCCCGATCTACGTCTCGGGCTTCGGCGAGCAGGCCACCGAGCTGGCCGGGCGGATCGGCGACGGCTACTGCGGCGTCGCGCCGGACTCCTCGCTGCTCGACACCTTCCGGCGCGCCGGGGGAGCGGGGAAGCCGACCCAGGGCGGCACGAAGGTGTGCTGGGGCGCCGACCGCGAGGAGATGATCGACGTCGCGCACCGCACCTGGCCCAACGACGCCTTCCCCGGGCAGCTCGCGCAGACCCTGCCCCGGCCCGCCGACTTCGAGGCCGCCGCACAGCTGCTGCGTCGCGACGCCGTGCCCGACCTGTTCGCCTGCGGCCCGGACGTCGACGAGCACGTCGCGCAGCTGCGCTCCTACGCCGACGCCGGGTACGACGAGGTCTACGTCCAGCAGATCGGGCCGGACAAGGAGGGCTTCTTCGCCACCTACGCGAAGGAGGTCCTGCCGGCGCTGGCGGACCGCGCCTAGGAAGGTCCGCGTCACACGGGACGGCGGACGTGGACGGTGCCGGCCGGGCCGCTCGGCCGGCCCCTACAGGGCGATCGTGTCCCCCCGCGCGACGAGGTCGACCCGGTCGACCCAGCCGTGCCGCTCGACCTCGGCGACGAAGTCGGACAGCGGTGAGCGGAACACGGTGTAGTCGTCGTAGTGCACCGGCGTCGCGCGGCGCGGCTCGATCATCCGCAGCGCCTCCATGCCCTGGCGCCCGTCCATCGTCACGACGAGCCCGCCCGGCAGCGTCGTGCCCCCGAGGTGGAGCACCGCCCGGTCGACCTCACCGACGTGGCCCCGGATCGCCTGCAGCCCGTCGAAGGCCAGCGTGTCGCCGGAGAGGTAGACCCGGCGCAGCACCGTCCCGTCGCCCGCGGTGAACTCGAGCAGGCTGCCCATCACCGGCGGCAGCAGACGCCCGAGCGGCCGGGGTGCGTGGCGCCCCGGCAGGGCCGTGACCCGCAGCGTCGCGCCGTCGGGCCCCGCGACGGTGTGGGTCTCCCACGTGTCCAGCCCGATCGCCCGCGGGAAGCCGTGCCGGGTCTGCAGGCGCTTCGAGGCGTGGCGGGTGGTCACGATCGGCGTCGTCCGGGGCAGACGCCGCCGGCTCTCCCGGTCCCAGTGGTCGCCGTGCAGGTGGGAGAGCACGACGACGTCGACCGGCGCGAGCTCCTCCGGCGACCACGCGGGATCGGTCAACCGCGCCGAGGAGAGCCCGTGCCCGAGGTAGGCGCGCTGGCCGCGGTGCAGGAAGTTCGGGTCGGTGAGCACCCGCATCCCGCCACAGCGCAGCAGGACCGTGGCCGTCCCGACGAACGAGAGGGAGGGGTCCGGTTCGGTCACGACGTGCTCCTCCTGGTCCCGGTCCGGGGTCAGTACGGGGCCAGCGCGTCGCCGGCGCAGGACAGCGCGAGGAACGCGTCCTCGGCCTGGCCCGCGGCCAGGTGGGCCCACGCGGTGCGGATCGCGGCCGCAGCGCGGCCACCGGTGCCGTCGTTCTCCTCGGCGGTCGCCCGGGCGCGGGCGAGGACGTGGGCGGTCGCGGCGTCCTCGCGGACGGCGCCCGGCGCGGCGGCGACGAGCGCCTCGGTGGCCGCCTGGACCATCGAGAGCAACGCCTCCCGCCGCTGCGCGGCGGCGTCGAGGGTGCGCGGGGGAGCTTGGGCAATCGTCATGGGGGCCTCCCGGCCGTCGGGTCGCACGACGGCTGGCAAGGTCAACCGATGAGGGCGGGTGCCCGCGTGGTGGCGCGGCCCACACCTGGATCTCAGGACGGGGGCGGCGTCGAGCGCACCACGTCGCGCAGGGTCGCGCCGAACAGGAGGGCGCCGAGCAGCACGGCCGTGAGCTCGAACCCGCCCGCTCCCGCCAGCACCGCGACCACGACGAGGCCGAGCACGACGACGACGGCGGCCGCGACCGTCCCGAGCGCGCGGCGCAGGCGACGGCGGGGATCGGCACGCAGGCGTGGCACGGCGTCGAGGGAGCGGGCCAGCGCGGCGAGCTCCACGTGCTCGCGCCACGAGAGCGGACGGGCGGGGCGGTAGGAGGGCGGGCTCACCGGGCCAGCGCCCCGGCCCGGCGCTCCGCGAGCCGGCGCTCCCGGCGCTCGGCGCGGATGACCGCGCGCCGCTCGTCCTCGGACTCGCCGCCCCACACCCCGAACGGCTCCTGCACGTGGTGGGCCCAGCGCCGACAGGCGTCCATCACCGGGCAGGTCGCGCACACCCGCTTCGCGCGGTCCTCGCGCTCGCGGCGCTCGTGGCCGCGCTCGCCGGTCGGGTGGAAGAAGGCGTCGAGATCCATGCCCCGGCACGCGGCGAGACCCTGCCAGCGCCAGTGGTCGTCCGTGGGGGCGGGGAGTCGGGTCACCGCGGCCATGGCGGCTCCTCTCGGCGGCCCCCGGCCGCGGCCCGCGCGGTCGGGAGGAGGCGGAACCGGCTGCGAGGTCAACCCTGGACCGCGGCGTCGGCGCCGACGGCGCGGTGACCGGCGGGTTCCCGACGGCGTGGGCCGTGAATCCACCTCGCGCGCCGGAGGAGTTTCCGGCCCGGCGCGAACGGCGATCTCCTCCTCGCCCGATCCCCACCGCGGAGGTCCCCGTGCGCCCGTTCGACGACATCGACCGGCTGGCCGCCTGGCCGGCACTCGACCGGATCGCGGCGCCGGCCCGCGACCTCGTGAACCGCGTGCTCACCGACCGGAAGGTGGCCGACGTCCTGCACGGGGTGCCGATCGGGCACCCGCTGCACCCGGTCCTCGCGCAGCTGACCTTCGGCAGCTTCCTGTCCGCGGGCATCCTCGACCTCGTCCCCCGCACCCGCCGGCCGGCGACGGCCCTCATCGGGGTGGGGCTGCTCTCCGCGGCCCCGACCGCCGCCGCCGGGTGGGCGGACTACGCGCAGGCCCACGAGGAGCAGCAGCGCGTGGGGATCGTCCACGCCGCGGCCAACATCACCATGCTCGCCGGCTACGTCGCCTCGCTCGCCGCCCGGGCGCGCGGCCGCGGTTTCCGCGGCGCGCTGTGGGGCTGGGCGGCGCTCGCCGTCGGCTCCGCCGGCGCGGCGCTCGGCGGGCACCTGAGCTACCACCAGTCGCTCGGCCCGAACCACGCCGAGCCCTACGCGCACATCGGGCCCGAGGACTGGGTCGACGTCGGCGCGGTCGCGGAGCTGCCGGAGGGGACGCCGGTGCAGCGCACGACCGGCGACGTCGGGGTCGTCGTCGTGCGCCGCGGGGACGAGGTGCTGGCCCTGGGGGAGCGGTGCCCGCACGCGTCGGCGCCGCTCTCCGACGGCGAGCTCACCACCGCCGACGGTGCCGAGTGCGTGGTGTGCCCGTGGCACGGCAGCGTCTTCCGGCTCACCGACGGCGGCGTGGTGCACGGCCCGGCGACGGCGCCCGCGGCGGTGTTCCCGACGCGCGTCCGCGACGGGCGCCTGGAGCTGCGGGTCGCGACGTGGCCCGGGGTGCCGGCGGGCTGACCCGGCGGCGGTGCGGCGCGGCCGACGTTTCGGGCCGGTCGTGCACGGCCGACCCCGTCCGCGGGAGATCACCGGATCTCTCGGAGAGGACGGACGATGAGTTCTGACCAGGGCACCCTCGACGCCGGCACTCCCGCCGAGAGCGTGCTGGAGTCGGCGACGGCCCGGCAGTTCGTCACGGCGCTGCGCACCCTCGAGGAGCGCGGCGAGCTCGACGACATGGTCGCGCTGAGCACGGACGCGACGCGGTGGTGGAGCGTCGGCCCGGATGACGAGGCCACCGGCCCGGACGGCGCCCGGCAGTTCTGGGAGCGCTACCGCCGCTCCTTCGCCGAGATCGGCTCGGAGTTCTCCACTGTCACCGAGACACCGAACCGGGTCGTGCTGGAGTGGACCAGCCGGGGGAGCCACCACAACGGCTCGCCGGTGCGCTACACCGGCGCGACGGTCCTGGAGCTCGACCGGGCCGACACCCTCGCCGGGGTGCGGCTCTACTACGACACCGCCGCGACGATGGTCGCCGCGGGCCGTTCCTCCTCGGGCGAGGGCGAGGGGATGCTCGACGAGTCGACCACCGCCTCGGGCCGGAACTCCGGGCTCTCCTCCTAGCGGGTCCTCGGAGCGGGCGCGGCCCGGGCATCCCGCGCATCCGGGTCCCGGGCGGCGACCGGCTCCCTACTGCAGCGGGATCTCCGCCGTGTCGCCCTCGGCCCGCGGGCCGAAGATCCGGCGATCCGCCTCGGTGATCTCCAGGTCGTTGATGCTCGCCTCCCGCCGGCGCATCAGGCCGTCGTCGGCGAACTCCCAGTTCTCGTTGCCGTAGGAGCGCCACCACCGGCCGTCCGCGTCGCGGCACTCGTACTGGAACCGCACCGCGATGCGGTTGCCCGCGAAGGTCCACAGCGACTTGCGCAGCGCGTAGTCCAGCTCGCGCTCCCACTTCTGCGCCAGGAACGCGACGATCTCGTCCCGTCCCCGCACGAACGTGTCGCGGTTCCGCCACACCGAGTCCTCGGTGTAGGCCAGCGACACCTTCTCGGGGTCGCGGGTGTTCCAGGCGTTCTCCGCCGCCTGGACCTTCTGGGCCGCCGACTCGGCGTCGAACGGCGGGTAGGGCGGGCGGCCGGCCATGGGGGACCTCCACGGGTCGCGGATCAGAACGGGCGTTCTCGGCTAGCCTAGAACGGTCGTTCTCGATGCGGAAGCGACGGGTCGGGGAGGTGCCGTGGAGCACGACGAGGCGCGAGAGCGGCTGCTCGCCGCGGCCGAGGCGCTCTACTACGCGCGCGGTATCCACGCGGTCGGGATGGACGAGGTGCGCGACCGGGCCGGCGTCTCACTGGCCCGGCTCTACCGGCTCTACCCGTCCAAGGCGCACCTCGTCGCGGGCTACCTGCGCGCCCGCGACGCCCGCTGGCGCGCCCGGCTCGCCGGCTGGGTCGAGGCCCACGCGGCCGACGCCGGGCCGCGCGCGCGGCTGCTCGCCGTCTTCGACTGGCTCGGGCGGTGGTTCGCCGAGCCGGACTACCGCGGGTGTGCCTTCATCAACGCCTGGGGCGAGATCGGCCCGGCCGACGACCTCGTGGCCGCCGCGGTCCGCGAGCACAAGGAGCTCTTCCGGGACTACCTCGTCGGGCTCGCCGACGGACTCGAGCAGCCCGTCGACGTGGCCGAGCAGATCCAGACGCTGGCCGAGGGCGCGATGGTGACCTCGGCGATCCTCGGCGGGCAGGCGGCGGTCCGCGCGAGGTCGGCGGCCGAGGCCGTCCTCCGCTGACGACCGCGCTCACTCCTCGTCGTCCAGGTCGTCGGCGCTCTCCGCCGCCTCGTCGTCGTCGCGCGACCCGCTCACGGTGGCGGCCCGGACCTGGTCACCCCCCGCGTGCAGGGCGTCGAGCACGGCGTTGACGGCGTCGGTCAAGGCGTCGGCGAGCCGGTCCGCCTCGACGTGCAGCACCACGTCGAGGCCCTCGGCGCCGACCGTGCGCACCGTCGGCGTGTACTGCGCCATCGCCGAGCGGAGGAAGTCCGCCGAGGAGCGCACCGGGCTCGTCGTCGTCGCCGACGTGTGGATGTCGAAGATCATGACCGGCCCTTCTCGGGGACGGGCGGGGATCACCCCGCCGCGTCGGCACCCGCCCGGCGGACCCGGGCGAGCAGCGCCGGCAGGTCGACGAGCTCGCCGAGGCCCCGACCGGTCGCGGCCGCCTGGGACTCGTGCGTGACCCGACCACGGTAGATCGACTCCCGCAGATCCTCGACGGTCCAGGCCGGGCCGGTGAACGCGGCCGGCACGGCGTCGTCGTCGATCTGCGGCCCGAACCCCGGCCCCCGGGTGGACAGCGCGAGGACGAGCACCTGGCCGCCCGGCGCGACGACCTCGGTCAGGGCCCGGGCGTAGCGGGCCTGGTCGTCGGCGCCGAAGACGTGGAAGAGGGCGCTGTCGAGCACCGTGGCGAAGCATCCGAATGCGGCCGGGTCCATCGCGTCGCCCACCGCGAAGTCGGCCGCCACCCCGGCGAGGCGCGCCCGCTCCCGGGCCCGCTCGACGGCGGCGGGGGCGGCGTCCACGCCGAGCACCTCGTAGCCGAGGCGGTGGAGCAGGATCGTGTGCTCGCCGACCCCGCAGCCGAGGTCGAGCACCGGGCCGGTGATCGCGCCGTCCCGGGCGAGCTCGACGACGGCGGGCTGCGGCTCGTCGATCACCCACGGCGGCTCGCCGGTGCGGTAGGCCTCGTCGAAGGTGTGCGGTGAGGTCGTCACGGGTCCTCCAGCGCTCGGGTCGGGCGATCCGTCCCAGCCTCCGACCTCGATCTCGGTCGAGGTCAAGCCTCCGCGGCGGGCGAGTGGTGCGACAGGACGCCGTGCGGGTCGGTCCCGAGGTGGTCGGGCGCCGGGTCGGTGTGCACCGTCGCGCCGGTCAGCCGCGGCACCGCGTGCAGCAGGGCGTGCTCGGCGGCCACCGCGATCGCGTGCGCCTCGACGACGGTGTTCTCGGCGGCGACCACGACGTCGGTCTCGGCCCGCAGCTTGTGACCGATCCAGCGCATCCGCACCCGCCCGACGGCCTCGACGCCCGGGACGGCGGCGAGCGCGGCCTCCGCGTCGTCGACGAGGCGGGGGTCCACCGCGTCCATGAGCCGGTGGTGGACCTCGCGGGCCGCGTCGCGCAGGACGAGCAGGATCGCGAGGGTGATCAGCAGGCCGACGACGGGATCCGCCCAGCCCCAGCCCACGGCCACACCGCCCGCGCCCAGCACCACCGCCAGCGAGGTCAGCCCGTCGGTGCGGGCGTGCAGCCCGTCGGCGACCAGCGCGGCCGAGCCGATCCGGCGCCCGACCCGGATGCGCAGCCTCGCGACGGCCTCGTTGCCGACGAACCCGACGACGCCGGCCGCCGCGACCGCCACCAGGTGCGAGACCGGCTGCGGGTGCAGCAGCCGGTCGACCGCCTCCCAGCCGGCGACGACGGCCGACGCCGCGATGACGAGGACGACGGCGACCCCGGCGAGGTCCTCGGCGCGCCCGTAGCCGTAGGTGTAGCGGCGGGTGGGCGGGCGCCGCCCGAGGACGAAGGCGATGCCGAGCGGCACGGCGGTCAGGGCGTCGGCGACGTTGTGGACGGTGTCGCCGAGCAGCGCCACCGACCCGGACACCACGACGACGACCGCCTGCGCCACCGCCGTGACGCCAAGCAGCGCGAGCGACCACCACAGGGCGCGGAGCCCCTCCCGGCTCGTCTCGAGCTCCTGGTCGACCCGGTCCGCGGCGTCGTGGGAGTGGGCCGGCAGGCGGTGGAGGAGGCGCCGCCACCAGACCTCGCGGACGTGGCCGTGCCCGTGCCCGTGCCCGTGACCATGACCGTGCGCCGTGTCGTCCACTGGGGTCCTCTCCCGATCCGACCGGTGTGGACGGTAGAGATCGCCGATACGGAAAGCGAATCAGCATTCACTGACAGGTGCCAGCGGTGCGTAGCAGCGGATCCGTCGCGGTTCGGCGCCGGACCTCAGGTCCCGTCGGCCCGCGTCCTCGGGACGTAGTCCCCTGGGCAGCGCGGCGCCGGTGTGGCGGGGTGGGAGACGTACCGCCCGCCGGAGGGGAGCCGATCCCGATGCGCGCTGACGAATCGTCGAACGGGGACGTGCCGCCTCCGACGGTGCCCCCTACCCCCGCGCCGCCGCCGCCGGCGGACCTCACCGGTGACGCGATCGGGACGCCGGCGCTGGTGCCCCGCGGCGTGGTCCTGCTGGTCGGCGCGGCCGCGACCGTGGTCGTCGTCGCGGGGATGTCCCAGGTGGCATGGCTGGCCGGGCCCATCCTGCTGGCCCTCATGATCGTCATCGCGGTGTACCCGGTGAAGACCTGGCTGCAGCGCCGGGGCTGGCCGTCGTGGGCGGCGGTGCTCGCGCTCGTCGTCGTGATCTACGGCGCGCTGGTGGTGCTGGTGGCCTTCCTCGTCGCGTCGGTGAGCCAGCTCGCGTCACTGCTGTCCCAGCACACCGGGCAGGCCAAGCAGCTCGTCGACTCGCTCACCGCACAGCTGGAGAAGATCGGGATCTCCCCACCCGACGCGAGCAACGCGGCGAACTCGGCGAACCTCACCAAGGTGGCCGGCGCGGTCGGGGACGTGCTCTCGGGCCTCGGGTCGATCCTGACGAGCCTGGTGTTCATCCTGGCCCTGCTGCTGTTCCTGACCGCCGAGTCCGGCGGCACCGACCGGCGGATGACCCTCATCGCCCAGCAGCGCCCGCACATGGTCGCCGCGCTGGGGAACTTCGTGCACGGGACCCGGAACTACCTGCTGGTCACCACCGTGTTCGGCGGGATCGTGGCGGTGCTCGACACCGTGGCGCTGTTCATCATGGGCATCTCGCTGGCGCTGCTCTGGGGCGTGCTCGCGTTCCTGACCAACTACATCCCCAACGTCGGGTTCATCATCGGGCTCGTCCCGCCGGCGCTGCTCGCGCTGCTGACCGGGGGCTGGCAGACCGCCCTCGCGGTGGTCGTCGTCTACTGCGTGCTGAACCTGGTCATCCAGTCGCTCATCCAGCCCCGCTTCGTGGGCGACTCGGTGGGGCTCTCCGCGACCGTCACCTTCGTCGCGCTGCTGTTCTGGGCGTGGATCCTCGGGCCCCTCGGCGCACTCCTGGCCATCCCGGTGACGCTGCTCGCCAAGGCGATCCTGGTCGACGCCGATCCCCGCGCCGCCTGGGTGGAGGCCCTCCTGGGCGCCGAGCCCTCCAAGCCCTCGACGCCGCGGAAGGAGCGCCGCGCCGCCCGGAAGGCCGCGGCGGCGGCCCCCGCCCCGGCCGAGGCGTCCTAGTCGGGGGTGTCCCGGTCGGGCGGCCGGGCCCCGGCCTGGGGCAGCGTGTGGGTGGTCGACGCCGCCGCCGCGGCGAGGTCGATCGCGTGTGGGCGGCGCACGTCGCGCCCGACCCGCCAGGCCAGCAGGATCCCGAACGCGGAGAAGATCGCCAGGACGAGGCAGGCGTGGCCGAAGCCCGTCGCGAGCGCATCGGCACCGGGTGCCCCGGCGTCCACCTTGCCGGAGGCGACGCGGGCGACGATGCCGGCGGCGACCGCCGTCATCACCGCGCCGCCGACGTAGCGCGCCATGTTGGAGATGCCGGACGCCGCCCCGACCTGGCGCGGGGGCACGCAGGACGTCGAGAGCGACGACGCGGGCCCGTTGGAGAGCGCGAGCCCGACCGCCACGCCGAGGAGGGGGAACAGGAACGCCCCGTAGCCCCAGCTGGGTCTCACGGCGGCCAGCACCGCGAACGACGCGGTGAGCACCACGAACCCGACGAGCACCACGGTGCGGCCCCCGAACCGGTGGGCGAGCGGGGTGACCAGCGGCGCGACCACCACCACCGCCGCGGCGACCGGCAGCGTCGCAATGCCGGCCTGCAGGCTCGTCCAGCCGAAGGCCAGCGGGTTCTGGAAGTACAGGCTGATGAGGAAGCTGATCGCGGCGATGGCCCCGGCGCCGATGAGGATCGCGGTCGTCGCCCCGACGAGCATGCCGTTGCGCAGCAGCGCGAGGTCGACCAGCGGCGCCCGCACCCGGCGCTCGACCGCCACGAAGGCGACCGCCGCCACCACGGAGGCGACGAGGCACCCGATGGTCCTCGCGGACGCCCACCCCCACGAGGACGCCTCGGTCACCGCGAACACGAACGGCACCAGCGTGGCCGCGACGAGCACGGTGCCCGCCAGGTCGATCCGGCGGGGGCGGTCCGGGTCCGACGACTCGCCCACGCTCGCCCAGGTGGCCGGGATGCAGACGGCGGCCACCACGGCGTCGATCCAGAAGAGGCCCTGCCACCCGGCGACCTGGTCGAGCACGCCCCCGACCACCGGGCCCGCCGCCGCGCCGACCGCCGAGGCGCCGCCCCACAGCGAGACCCCCCAGAGCTGGCCCTGCCCGGAGGAGGAGACCGAGAGCAGGCTCAGCCCGCAGGCGAGGATCGTCGCGCCGGACGCGCCCTGGATGACCCGGCCGAGGACCACGATGCCCCCGGTCGGCGCCAGGGCGATGAGCACGCACGAGGCGACGAAGAGCACCAGCCCGGCGACGAACACGCGGCGCCGGCCGAAGACGTCACCGAGCGCCCCGGTCGTGATGATCGTGGCCGCGCCCATGAGCAGGTAGCCGGTCACGGCCCACTGCAGGACGTCGATGGGGGTCCCCAGGTCGGCGCTGATCGACGGGATCAGGATGCTGACCGCCGAGGTGTTCGCGTTCACCACGAGCGTCGAGACGCACGCGACGAGGAGCACCCCCTTCCCGGGCCGGACACCGGGTCCGTCGGTGGTGCCGGACGCGGTGTCGGTGCTCGCCATGGCGTCCAGACTCGGCGATCACCGATCGCGGTCACCAGTGCCGGAGGGCCCGCACTCGCCGCCCGGAGGGCCGTGGTCAGCCTCCCGACGGCGCGCGGCTGAGGTCGACGACGCAGAAGAGGTTGTCGTCCGGGTCGGCCAGGACGACGAAGTCCGGGTCGGCGGGGTAGCCGTCCCAGTCCGGCCGCGTCGCCCCGAGCCCGAGCAGCCGCTCCACCTCGGCGTCCTGCTCGGCGGTGGTGTCGACGAACAGGTCGAGGTGCACGCGCGGGTGGGACTCGGCGGGGGAGCCGCTGTGCATGAGGGCCAGGGTGCGCGCGCCGTCGCCGTCGACGAGGTTGCGCCAGGTCGGGCTCGCCCACTCCTCGCTCGCGGTCAGCAGGAGCGCGGCGGTCCAGAACGCGACGGCGCGGTCGAGGTCGGTCACGCCGAGGACGGGGAAGCCGAGGCGGAGCACCGGCCCAGCCTGGCGCCCGGGTGGCAGGCGTCCCGCGGATGACGCGCGGGTGTGACGCGAGTAACGTCCGGCCCACCACGACGACGGTGACGACGAGGTCATCGGAGGTGCGCTCGATGTCCGACGCGAAGCACAACGAGACGACGACGCCGCGGGGCGCGGCCCGGGAGACGGTGCGCCGCGGCGACGTGCGCGGCCTCACGGAGTCCGCCCGCCAGTGGGCCCGGCAGCAGGGGCTCTCGGTGCCGACCCACGGCCCGTTGCCCCCGGAGGTCGTCGCCCAGTACCGGCGCCGGCAGACCTTCGAGTAGTGGGGTCACGCCCCGTGCCGGAGCAGGCACGGAGGTGAGTGCGGTCATTCGGCGGATGCCGCCGGGGTGAGGCGCCCCTAACCTCGGGGTCCCCGAGAGGAGACCGCCGTGCGCCCTCGTGCCCTCCCACCCGGTCCGACGCCGGGGTGAGCACGCTGGTCGGGCGCGCGCCCGAGCTCCGGGTGCTCCACGGGCTCGTCGACGAGCTCGCGGACACCGCGTCCGCCCACCCGACGACCGGCCACGCGACCACCGGCCACGCGACCACCGGCCACGTGACGACCGGCCTCGTCGTCGTCGGCGAGGCCGGCACCGGCAAGACGGCGCTCCTCGACGCCGTGGCCGGACGCGCACGCCTGGCCGGGGTGCGGGTGCTGCGGGCCGACGGCTGCCGGCACGAGGCCGACGTCCCCTTCGCCGCGCTCTCGCAGCTCCTCGACGAGCTCGGCCCGCTCGTCGGCGACCTCCCCGAGCACCAGCGCCGGGCCGTGACGGCGCTGCTCGAGCTGGACACTGACGCGTGCCGCGACCAGCTCCCCGCGCTGCGCACCGGGGTGCACCGACTGCTGCGCGGCCTCGCCGCCGCCGGGCCGGCCCTGGTCACGGTCGACGACGCCGACCGGCTCGACGTCGGCTCGCTGCACACCCTGCTGTTCGTCGCCCGCCGCCTGCACGCGCGCGACCGGCTGGGCGTGGTGCTGGCCGGCCGCGGGGACGCCCGCCCGGTGCCCGGGGACGCCTCGCTGCCGACGCTCGGGCTCGGGCCCCTCGACGGCCCGTCCGCCGAGGCGCTGCTGGACGGCCTGGCCGCCGCGCCGGCCGGCCGGGTCCGCGAGGAGATCCTGCTCGCGGCGCGGGGGAATCCGCTCGCGCTCCGGGAGCTCGGTGCCGCGGGCACCGACCGGCCGCTCGCGGTGGCCGGCGGGGCGCTGACCGCGTTCGCCGGCGAGGTGCGCGACCTGCCCCCGCGCACCCGGCGGCTGCTACTGCACGCGGCGGCGGGCGATGGCGAGCCGACGGCCGCGATCCACGCGGCGGCGGGGGAGCCGGACCTCGAGCACTGGGCGCCCGCCGAGCGCGCGGGGCTGGTGACCGTCGGGCGGACGACCGTCTTCCGGCACCCGCTCACCCGCGCCGCGACCTACGCGCTCGCCACCGCCGACGAGCGCCGCGACGCCCACCGGGCGCTCGCCGCGGCGGGGGACGACCCCGACGCGGCCGCCCGCCACCGCGCCCACGCGTGCCCGGGCACCGACGAGCAGGTGGCGTCCGCCCTGGCCGCGGCCGCGGACCGCACGCTCGCGCGGGGCGAGCACCGCGACGCGGCCCGGGACTTCGAGCGGGCGGCGGAGTGCTCCCCGCACCCGCGCCTCCGCGTGGCCCGCCACCACGCCGCGCTGCGGGCCGCCTACGCGGGCGGCGACGCCGCGTGGGTCGCCCGGCAGCACCGCCTCGTGCGGGAGCTGACCGACGACCCCGCGGTGCTGGTGCGCACGACGCTGCTGCACGCCGCCGCGCTGATGATGCGCGCCCGCCACCGCCACGCCGTGCGGGCGCTGCAGGAGGTCGCGCCGCTGCTGGGTGCCGTCGACCGCGGCTCGGTGGTGCTCCTCGCGGCGTTCCTCGCGACCGCGGCCGACGAGTCCGGCGTGCCCGAGCACCGCGACGCCGCCCAGGAGGTCCTGGCGCACCCGGTCGTCACGGAGTCCGTCCGGCAGGTCCTCGCCGCGCGGGAGTCGCCGGCCGATCTGCTGTGGCTGCGCAGCGGGGCCGCGCTCGACCGGCCCGCGGCGGCGGCCGCGCTCGCGGAGGCGCTGCGCGCGGGCCGGGCGGGACCGGGCGCCGGCGCCGACGACCTGCACAACCTCGGCCTGCTCGCCGACCGGGCCGACGACGTCCGGGCCACCGTGGACCTCCTCACCCGCTCGCTCGAGCTGATGCACCACGACGGGCCCGCCGCCTGGGGCGCCGGGGCACTGGTGGCCCTGCTCGTCGAGCACGGCCGGTGGAGCACCGCGGACCGCGCGATCGAGAACCTCGGGGTGCTGGCGGGCCGACGGCACCTGGACCGGCTCGGGGTCGAGGTCGCCGCGAGCCGCGCCGTCCTGCTCGCCCTGCGCGGCGACCCCGCGGCGGCCGAGGAGGAGCTGGCGCGGGCCCGGTCGCGGGTGGACCTGGCCGACGCCCTGCTGCTCGACGTGCGCCTGCGGACGGCCGCCGGGACGACCGCGAGCGTGGCGGGGGAGCACGCCCAGGCCTACCGCCACCTGCGGGGCGCGTTCGAGGCCGACGGTGCCCCCCGCCACGCCGTGCTCTCGCCCCGCCTGGTCGCCCGGCTCGCCGCCGAGGTGACCGGCCCGGAGGAACGGGCCGACGCCGCCGTCGTCGTGGCGGCGGTGCGGGCGGCGGTGGGGGAGCGCCCCTCGGTGCGGATGCGGCTGCTGCTCCACCACGCCGACGCGCTGGTCGGCCCGGACCGCGACGCCGAGCACCACTTCCGGCTCGCCCTCGCCGACCCCACGGGGGAGGACTGGCCGGTCGAGCGGGCCACCGTGCGCCTGGACTACGGCGGGTGGCTGCGCCGCCGGCGCCGGGCCCGCGAGGCCCGGGAGATGCTCTCGGCGTCGCTCGAGGGGTTCGCGGCGATCGGCGCCGTGGCCCTGGCCGAGCGGGCCCGCGCCGAGCTCCGCGCGGCGGGGTCGGCCGAGCACGTCGACCGGGAGCCCGCCGCCGACCCGCTCGCCGGGCTCACCCCCCAGCAGCGCGAGATCGTCCGGCTCGCGGCCGCGGGCCTGCGCAACCGGGAGATCGGGGAGCGGCTCTTCCTGTCGCCGCGCACCGTCGGGTCGCACCTGCACCACGCCTACCCCAAGCTCGGGATCAGCGGGCGCCACCAGCTCGGGGCGCTGCTGCGCACCTCCTGAGGGGCGGAACGGTCGTTCGACCGATACCGGGCGCCCGCGGCCGGTCGGAGGCTGGATCCACCGATCCGAGGGAGACGATCCATGCCCACCAACCCCACCGTCGTGCTCGTGCACGGCGCCTTCGCCGACGCCGGCAGCTTCGCCGCCGTGGTCCCCGAGCTGCTCGCCGACGACATCCCCGTCGTCGTGCCCGCCAACCCCAACCGGTCGCTGTCCGGCGACGCCGCCTACATCGCCTCCGTGGTCCGCCAGATCGAGGGCGACGTGGTGCTCGTCGGGCACTCCTACGGCGGGGCCGTCATCACCGTCGCCGGGGTGGAGGACAACGTGCGGGCCCTGGTCTACCTGGCCGGCTACGCGCTGGAGGAGGGCGAGAGCCTCGGCGAGCTGCAGGGCCGCTTCCCCGACTCGCCGCTGGCCACCGCGCTCGTCCAGACCACGTTCCCGCTGCCCGACGGCTCGACCGGCACCGACGTGTCCGTCGACCCGGCCCGGTTCCCGCAGATCTTCGCGGCCGACCTCGACCCCGAGCTCGCGAAGGTCCTCGCGGTCTCCCAGCGCCCGCTGGCGGCCGCGGCCTTCGCCGAGCCCGCCTCGGCGGCCGCGTGGCACACGAAGCCGTCGTGGGGGTCGGTGTCCTCCTCGGACACCACGATCAACCCCGACGTCGAGCGCTTCGGCTACCAGCGAGCCGGGGCGACGGTCGTCGAGATCGACTCGTCGCACCTGGTGATGCTCTCCCACCCGAAGGAGGTCGCCGACCTGATCCGCGAGGCGATCCGGGTCACCGACCGGTGAGGTCGATCCCGCACCGGGAGGTGCCGAGCGCGTCGGCGAGGAACCCGATGCCCTGGCGCAGGGCCGCCCGCGCGGCCGGCATCTCCTGGAGCGGGCGCAGCGTGACGAAGTCGTGTACCACGCCCAGGTAGCGCGTGCAGGTCACCGCGACACCGGCCTCGGTCATGGCGCGGGCGTAGGCCTCGGCCTCGTCGCGCACGACGTCGACCTCGGCGGTGACCACCAGGGCCGGCGGGAGCCCGACGAGGTCGGCGCGGGGCGCGCGGGCCGGGGCGAAGGCGGGGTCGTCGAGGTCCTCGACCCGGCCCGCGTACTGCTCCCAGTACCAGCGCGTGGCCCCGCTGGGCAGCACCGGGAGGTCGGCGAACTCCCGGTGCGAGGGCAGGTCGCAGCGCGGGTCGGCCCACGGGTAGAACAGTAGCTGGGCGACCAGGCGCGGCCCGGCCCGGCGGCCCGCGAGGACCGCGAGGACGGTGGCCGTCGTCGCGCCCGTGCAGTCGCCCGACACCGCGACCCGGCCCGGGTCCAGGCCCAGGTCGCCGGCGTGGTCGACGGCCCACAGCAGCGTCGCGTAGGCCTCCTCGACCGCCACGGGGTAGCGGGCCTCGGGGACCCGGGTGAACTCCGGGACCACCACCGCCGCGCGCACGCCGGTCGCGAGGGCGCGGATCAGCCGGCCGTGGGTGTCGGCGTCCCCGGCGGTGAAGCGGCCGCCGTGCAGGTGCAGCACCGCCGGGAGCGGGCCGGGCACCCCGGCCGGGCGCACCACGAGGAAACCGACCAGCCCCCGGGGCCCGGCCGCCGCGGTGTGGAGATCCGCCTCGACACCCGGCCCGGCCACGACGTCGTCCTGCAGCTCCCGCAGGGCCTCGCGCCCGTCCTGGGTGCCGAGCTGGTGCAACTGCGGAGGGCCCTGGAGGGCGTGGACCAGCCGCGCGCAGGCCGGGTCGAGCACCGGCACGGGGTCGGCTCCCTCTCCGGGCGTTCCTCCCACCGCGTCCCTCCGGCTCCGTCACGACACGACGGCCACGCCGTCGCCCGATCACGCTATCGGTGGTCCACCACCGCAACCACGGCGCCGGGAGAGAAGCGGTCGAACGACCGATGGGCGGGGCCGGGAACGGGCACTCACCCGCCGGGGCGAGGCGAGGAGGACCCGCGGACATGCTCCTGACCGGACTGGGTGTGGCGACGGCCGCGGCGGCCGCCAACGCCCTCGGGTCGGTGCTGCAACGGTCGGCGTCGCGCCACCACGACCCGGAGGCGGGCCGCCGGCGCGCGGTGCTCGACCTGCTGCGCCGCCCGGCGTGGACGGCCGGGATCGCCGGGCACGTCGTGGGCTTCGTCCTGCAGGCCGTGGCGCTGACCCTGGCGTCCATCTCGGTCGTGCAGCCGATGCTCATCACCGAGCTGCCGTTCACCCTGGTGCTGAGCGCGGTCCTGCTGCACACCCCGATGGGCCGCCGGGCGTGGACCGCGATCGCGGTGATGGCCCTCGGCCTCGCGCTCCTGCTGTTCTGCCTCGTGCCCTCGGGAGGCGACCCGGCGGCGACGTCGGGCCCGGCCTGGTTCGTCGGGAGCGCGATCGTGGTGGCCGTCCTCGTCGTCCTCGCGCTCCTGGGCCGCGGGGGCCGCGGACGACGCCGGGCCCTGTGGTTCGGGCTCGGCGCGGGCGTGACGTACGGGTACAACGCGGCCCTGCTCGCCGGGCTCGGACCGGCCTACGCCCACGGCGTGCTCGCGGTGCTCACCACCTGGCAGACCTACGGCGTGCTCATCGGCGGCATCGTCTCGTTCGTCTTCCTCCAGCAGGCGCTGCAGGCCCACGACCTGCTCTGGGCCCAGCCCGGCATCACGCTGGCCAACCCGCTGGTCGCCATGACGTGGGGCTTCGCCGTGTTCGGGGACCGGGCCCCGCTCGACGCCTGGACCCTCGGCGGGCTCGTCGGCGCGGTGGGCATCGTCGCGGGCACCGTCGTGCTCAGCCGCGTCGAGCACGCGGTGGTCGAGACCGACGGGGCGCCGTCCCCGGCCCCCCACGGAGCCGGCTGAGCGCCGGTTTCGGCGGCCCCGCCGAGCGTCGATCCGCAGCGATGACCTCACCGACCGATCGGCCCCTGCTCTCCGGGGCGCGCGGCGTGCTCGCGGGCCTCGCGGGCACGGCCGCCATGACGCTGTCCCAGACCGTCGAGCAACGGCTCTCGGGCCGTTCCGGGAGCACCACACCCGCCGACGGCGTCGCCACCGCCACCGGGATCGCGCCGAAGGACGAGGCCGCCCGGAACCGGCTCAACGTCGTCGCGCACTGGGCCTACGGCACCGGCTGGGGCCTCGCGCGCACGCTGCTCGACCTCGCCGGGGAGCGCGGCCCCCTCGCGACGGCGGCCCACCTGGCCGCCGTGCTCGGCGCCGAGCAGGCGCTCACCCCGGCCCTCGGGCTCGGGAAGCCGACCCCGGCCTACGGCGCCACCGCCACGCTGACCGACCTCGGCCACCACCTGGTCTACGCCGTGGCCGCCGGGACGGTGTACGACGCGCTGTCCGGCGACCGTGCCGCGGGCTGGACGCGGGCCGCCTGACCGGGCCGGGGAGAAACGAGGGAGAGAGCCCGGCCCGGGTGGGCAGCCCCCGGCATGGCTCCTCGGACCGACCAGCCGGAGATCGGCCTGCTCGCCGACCCCGACCTGCCGGTGGAGGTGGCGCACGCGCTGGCGGACTCCTCGTTGCCGCGCGCGCTCGCCGCCCACCGGAGCTGCGCCGAGGACGACCCCGGCTGCCGCCTGCAGGTGCGCCAGTCGGCGATCGCGGCCGGTCGCTCCCACATGCCCGGGGTGCTCGACGCGGTCGCCGACCACCGCGAGCGGGAGGGCTGGGACGTCGCGGTCTACCTCACCGAGGTCCCGGTGCTGCACGGCCACGAACCCGTGATCGCCGACGTCGGCCTCGACCGCCGGGTCGCCGCGGTGTCCCTGCCCGCCCTCGGCGCGTGGCGGCTGCGCACCCGGGCGGTGCGCGTGGTGGCCCACCTCGTCGTCGGGCTGCTCGAGGCCGACGGGGACGGGCCGGAGACCGCGACGGACGACAGCTCACCGCGCATCGCGACGCTCCTGGGCTCCACCCGCCGTCGGGAGCCCCGGGACTCCCGGATCGACCAGCGCCTCACCGGCCCGGTGGTGTCGGGCCGGCTGCGGCTCCTCGCCGGGATGATCCGGACCAACCACCCCGGGCGGCTCGTCGCCGGCATGGCGGCCGCGTTCGCGGCCACCGTCGCCGCCAGCGCATTCATGATCTTCAACTCGTCCACGTGGTACATCGCGCTGACCGCCGGTCCGTGGCGGCTGGTCGGCGCGGCGGTGGCGTCCGCGGTACTGATGACGGCGTGGATCGTCGTGCGCCACGGGCTGTGGGAGAGACGCCGGCGGGCCCAGGCCGAGGCACGCGTCATCCGGCTCTACAACCTCGCCACGCTCGCGACGATCGGGCAGGCGGTGGTCGCCCTCGTCGTCGTGACCTTCGCCGTCGACCTCGGCGCCGTCCTGTTCCTCATCTCGCCCGGCGCGCTCGCGAACACGGTCACCGCGACGTTGCACCGGACCCCGGTCGTCACCGACTGGATCCGCATCGCCTCGCTCGCGACGGTGGCCGCCACCCTGGCCGGGGCGGTCGGGATCGTCCTGCAGCGCGACGAGGACATCCGCAACGCCGCGTACGGCTACCGGCAGCGCGAGCACCTGCGGGGCAACCCGCCGGCCCGGATCACGGACCGCTCCGACGACGAGTCCGACGCGGCCTGAGACCGGGCGCCCGCCTCAGCGGGCGCGGGTCGGCACCGGGCGCCGGGCGCCCCGGTCGGACGTGCCGCGCCCGTCGTCGGGGGACGACCCGAACAGCAGCGGCGGCACGCTGAGGACGAAGAGGGCCCCGCCGATGATCAGCAGGATCCAGTTCGGCGGACTGGCCTGGGTGGCCCGCGCGAGGCCCATCGCGAGGACGACCAGGGATCCCGGCAGCGCGGTCAGGAGGCCGAGGGTGCGGACGATCTCGGGCACGGGAGCTCCTCGTCTCGTGGGACGTGGTGGGTCTCCCCACACCCGACCCCGCGCGGCCCGACGCGTCCAGACCCCGCGGTGGTGACGTGGCTGCCGCGCCCCTGCCCTACAGGGCCGGCAGCGTCTGTGCCTGCCCGAGCAGCGGTCGGAGGGGATCGCCCGCGGTGGCCAACCGGTCGGGCAGGGTGCGGATCGTCCAACGGTCCGGTGCCAGGTCGGGATCGTCGAGCTCGTCCCAGCGCAGGGTCGTCGACACCGGGGCGTCGGGCGCGGGGCGGGGGCTGAACGGGGCCACGAGGGTCTTGTTGATCGCGTTCTGGGTGTAGTCGAGCCGGGCGAGCCCGTGGCGGCGGTCGGTGTGCCACTCCCACGACACGAGCCCGGGCGCGGTCTTCCCGACGGCGCGGGACAGCTTCTCGACCCAGGCGCGGGTGTCGTCGAAGGTGTAGCCGTCGGCGATGGGCACCCAGATCTGGACGCCGCGCTTGCCGGTGACCTTGGGCGCCGCCGCGACCTGCAGGTGCTCGAGCGCGGTGCGGTAGAGCCGGGCGAGGAGCAGGACGTCGTCGAAGCCGACGGCGGGCCCGGGGTCGATGTCGATCAGCGCCCACGTCGGATGGTGGACGTCGGGCAGCCGCGAGGTCCAGGGGTGCAGCTCGATCGCGCCGTGGTTGGCCGTCCAGACGAGCGCGGCGGTGCTGTCGAGGACGACGTAGTGCTGGGTCTCGTCGGGCGCGGCCTCCGGGTTGTGCCAGCGCCGGAGCCAGTCGGGGGCGTGGCCGGGGACCTCCTTCTGCCAGAACCCCGGGCGGGCGACGCCGTCGGGGAAGCGGTGGAGGTTGACCGGGCGCCCCGCCAGGTAGGGCAGCAGGAACGGCGCGATCCGCGCGTGGAACCGGACGAGGTCGCGCTTGGTGAGCGGCGGCCCGGCCTGCCCGGGGAAGAGGACCTTGTCGAGGTTGCTCAGCACGACCTCCCGGCCGCCCACCGACCACGGGCCGCCGTCGCCGAGGGCGTCGAGCGCGGCCAGATCGTCGTCGGTGGCCGCGACCTGCAGTCCGGGGTCCGACGCGGCGAGCGGCACCTCGGCCTGCGCGGCGGGGGCCTCGCTCTGCCACATCGCCGCCGGTGCCGCGGCGACCTCGTCGTTCGTGCGTCCGGTGAGCACCGAGCGCGGGTGCTCCTCGGGGTCCCAGCCCTCCTGCGCGTGGTCGTCGTGCTTGTGCACGAGGACCCACTGCTCCGCGCCGGGCCGCTCGCCGTCGCGGGCGCGGCGGCGCACCAGGACGAAGCGTCCGGCGAGCTTCTCGCCCTCCAGGTCGAGGTGGATCTCCCCGGCGCGGACGGCGGCCGCCGGGTCGTCGGTGTGCGCCGGGTGCCACACCCCGCGGTCCCAGACGATGACGTCGCCGCCGCCGTACTGGCCCTTCGGGATCACGCCCTCGAACAGCGCGTAGTCCATGGGGTGGTCCTCGGTGTGCACCGCCAGGTGCCGCGCGGAGGGGTCCAGCGTCGGGCCGCGCGGGACGGCCCAGCTCGCCAGCGCGCCGTCGATCTCGAGCCGGAAGTCGTAGTGCAGCCGGCGGGCACGGTGGCGCTGGACGACGAAGATCGGCGCGCCCGCGGATGGGGAGCCGCCCGTGGGCTCGGGGGTCGCGGTGAAGTCGCGCATCCCCGTGTAGGTGGCCAGCCGGTCGACCCGGGTCTCCACCCAGTCGCCCGACCGCACCCCGAACACGTAGGGGGAGGCGCGGCGCTTCGCCACGATGCCGCGCAGGCCGTACCCGCGCGCGACCTCGAGCACCTCGGCGGGGGTGGAGTCGGTGAACGACGGCGGCACCTCGGCGCGGGACCCGAGGTCGAGCGCCTCGAGTCGCGCACGGCGCTCGTCGTACGGGCGATCGTGCAGCTCGTCGCCGTCGACGGACGGCAGGTCGGTGGCGTACAGCGTCACCGGGGCGGCGGAGCGCAGCTCCTCGTCCGGGGTCGCGGCCGCCGCGCGCCGGGCGAGGCGGGCCGCGTCGGGACGACCGTGGGCGTCGAGCACGACGACCTCGCCGTCGAGGACGAGCTCCCGCCCACGGCCCACCTCGGCCAGCTCGGGGTAGACCGCGGAGAGGTCGGCGCCGTCCTCCCCGGTGACCACGGCACCGTCGGGACCGGTCCGCAGCAGGACCCGCACGCCGTCCCACGCGAACTCCACCGCCCAGCCCGCGCCCTCCGGCGGGTCGCCGGGGGTCGCGAGCATCGGCCGCGGGGTCACGGTCGTCAGCCGGCGGGCTCGGTGCTGCTGCCGTCCAGCTGCGTCTTGAGGTTGGCCAGGGTCTGCTCGAGCCCGGCGCGGATGCCCGGACCGTCGGCGTGCTCGGTGTGCAGGGTGACCGTCACCTTCGACTCCTCGTCGCCGATGCCGGTCACGAACAGTTCGCCGTGGTAGCCGCTGGCGGACTCGGCACCCCACCGGACGTGCTTGGCGTCGGGGTCGGCGTGCATCCACGCCTCGCCCTCGTAGGTGTGCCCCTCGACGTCGGCGACCACGTGGACGTCGTCGCCGCCCTCGGCGTGGGCGTCGCGCATGCTGTCGAAGAACGACGGCAGGTTCTCCACGGCGGACACGTAGTCGAAGACGACGTCCGGCGGGCGGCGGATGGTGGCGGTGTGCTCGTAGTCACCCATGCCGGCGGCTACCCCGGGGCCGGGTGCGGCGAACCCGGGCACGATGTCGTCCCGTGACCGAGACCCTGCTCATCACGGGCGCCGCCGGGCGCATCGGCGGCATGCTGCGCCCCCGCCTCGCCCGCGCCGACCGGACCCTGCGCCTGCTCGACGTCGCCGCGATCGACGACCCGGGGGAGGGCGAGGAGGTGGTGACGGCGTCGGTCACCGACCTCGACGCGCTCACCGCGGCGTGCCGCGGGGTCGACGCCGTGGTGCACCTCGGCGGGATCAGCGGCGAGGCGGCGTGGAGCGAGATCCTCGACGTCAACATCCACGGGACGTTCACGGTCTTCGAGGCCGCGCGACGGGCCGGGGTCGGGCGGGTGGTGTTCGCCAGCAGCAACCACGCCGTCGGGTTCCACCCGGCCGTCGACCCGGTGCCCGACGACGTGCCGCCCCGCCCGGACACGTTCTACGGCGTGGCCAAGGTGACCGACGAGGCGCTCGGCAGCCTCTACCACGACCGGTACGGCCTCGACGTCGTCTGCCTGCGCATCGGGTCGTGCTTCGAGGCCCCGCCCGACGCCCGGGCGCTGGCCACCTGGCTCTCGCCCGGCGACGTCGCGCGGCTCGTCGACGCCGCGGTCACCGTGCGGTCGCCGGGCTTCCGGATCGTCTGGGGCGTCTCGGACAACACCCGGCGCCGGTTCTCGCTGACCGCCGCCGCGGAGCTCGGCTACCGCCCGGCCGACGACGCCGAGGTGTTCGCCGACCGCGACCTCGCCGCCGACGCGTGGACCGACGTCTTCGTCGGGGGCGGGTTCTGCGGCGCGCGGTACGACGAGCCCGGGGTGTGACCGCTGCTCGGCCCCTCGCGCGTGATCAACAGACCTGGACGGCGGTGGTGGGCCTCGGAACACCACCACCGAGGTCCGCTGATCACGGGCCCGGCCGCTCCGGCCCTCAGTGCCTGAAGGGCAGCTCCTGCACCTTCACCCGCTCCGGTTCGATGACCTCGACGATCGAGGAGCGGACCGGGAAGTCCGCGCCCGTGTAGCGGCGGCTCATCCGGTCCATGATCTCGATCGCCTCGTCGCCGTGGATCTCCTCGACGACCCGGCCCCGGATGATCACCGAGCGGTACGGGTTGTGCTCGTCGGCCACCGAGATGCCGATCCGGGGGTCCCGCCGCAGATTGCGGATCTTCAGGTGGGCCTGGGTCGAGAAGATGGCGAGCCGGTCGTCGTCGAGCACCTCGATCCAGACCGGCGAGACGTGCGGCGAGCCGTCGGCCATCAGCGTGGCCACGTGGGCCATGTTGCGGGCGCTCAGCAGCTCCCTGACCCCGGGGTCCAGCGACGCGACCATGGCTCGACCCTAGACGCACCTCGTAGTCCTTTTCTAGGATCAGTCGGTATGACGATGACGGTGGTGTCGCAGCAGGAGTGGGACGAGGCGTCGGCCGCGTTCCGGGAGCGCGAGAAGGAGGCGACGCGGGCCCGCGACGCCCTCGCCGCGGCCCGGCGCCGGCTGCCGGCGGTGGAGGTCGACCCCGGGTACCGCTTCGTGGGTCCCGACGGCGGGGCCACCCTCGCCGACCTCTTCGACGGCCGCCCGCAGCTGGTCCTCTACCACCACATGCTCGGCCCGGGCGACGACGACCCGTGCGCCGACTGCTGCCTGTTCACCGACAACGTCGGGCACCTCGACCACCTGCGCGCCCGCGACGTGACCTTCGCGCTGTCCTCCCGGGCGCCGATCGCCGAGATCGAGGCCTTCCGGGCCCACATGGGCTGGGACGTCCCCTGGTACGAGGACGTGGACGGCTTCCGGGACGCGATGCGCGTGCCGGGGTTCCAGCTCGACGTGTTCCTCCGCGACGGTGATCGGGTGCTGCGGACCTACTCCACCTCCGGGCGCGGCGTGGAGGCGCTCGGCAGCACGTGGACCTTCCTCGACCTCGTGCCCTACGGCCGTCAGGAGACCTGGGAGGACACCCCGGCGGGCCGCCCGCAGTCGGCGCCCTACGTGTGGTGGCGCCGGCACGGGCAGTACGGCCCCGCCGTGTGACGCGGCGCGCCTGTGACGCGGGCCCGGCCCGGGAGCGCCGCCGGCCTCCGCACCGCGACGATGTCCCCATGTCGGACTCCGCCGCCGTGCCCTGCGCGCTGACCCACCCCGGGGCCTACCCGGTCCTCCGGGACGTCGCGCCGCGCTACTCCGACCTCGGGCCGGACGGGATGATCTCGGCGACCGGGCTGGCGCGCTGGTTCGAGGACGTCCGCGTCGCGGTCGAGCTCCCGGCGTTCCGCCGGCTCGTCGAGGACGGCGAGTTCGGCCCGTTCCGGGTGCTGCTCGCCGCCCAGCACGTGGACCGGCGCGCGCCGATGCGCTGGGATGGCAAGTACCGGATCGGCGTCGGGATTCGCCGGGTCGGCAACTCGTCGTTCACCTACGGCTACGGCGTCTTCTGCGACGACCGCTGCGTCGCCCTCGGTGACACCGTCACCGTCTTCGCGACGGAGGCCGGGCCCGCCCACCTGCCGGACGCGCTGCGCTCGGACCTCGCCGGGATGGTGCTCGACGAGCCCGACGCGCCGACGTCCCTGCGCCCGGGCCCGGAGCGGCGCGATCGCGCCACCTACCCCTTCGCCGTGTCGCTGCGCGCCCGGGTCGGCGACATCGACACCAACCGCCACGTCAACAACGTCGTCCTGCTGTCCTGGTACGCCGACGGCGTCGCGTCCCTGCAGGACGAGGTCCTCACCTCCGGGTGGGGCGGCCCGCCGCCGGAGATCGCCCCGCACGCCTTCCGGGTCCAGTACGTCGCCGAGGTGGGCTACCCCGCGGAGTACGAGATCGGGGTGGCGGTGCTCGGCCAGGACGTCGACGACGACGGCGTCCCGACGGTGCACTACGGCCTCGGCGTCTTCCTCGGGGACCGCTGCGTCGGGCTGGCCGACGCGACCGGGCGCCGCGGGGACCTGCCGGCCGACGTCCTCGACGCCTGGCGCCCGGCGCGCTGACGGGGCCGCTGCCACGATGCGGCCATGGCCGATCGCATCGAGGTCCAGCGCACCCTCCCCGCCGCGCCGAGCGAGATCTTCGCGGTGCTCACCGACCCGGTCGGCCACGTCGCCGTCGACGCCGCGGGCATGCTGATGGACGCGACGGGGGAGCGGGTCACCGCGGTCGGGGACGAGTTCGTCGTGCACATGGACCGCGAGGCCCTCGGGGACCGCCCGCTCGGCCGCTACGACGTCACGGTGACGATCACCGCGTTCGAGCCGGACCGCGAGATCGCGTGGACGGTCACCGGGGTCGCGCGGCCGCCGATCGGCCACGTCTACGGATACCGGCTCGAGCCGGTCGACGGCGGCACACTGGTCACCTCGTCCTACGACTGGTCCGACATCCACCCGGAGTGGCGCGAACGCGACATCTTCCCGGTGATCCCCGCGCAGGCATTGCGGGCCACGCTCGGCATCCTCGAACGCGTCGTGCGACGGGGGTATCGCTGAGCCGGGGCGTGATGATCACCTCGTGAGATGACTTCCGGACCGGGAGTCGTATCCCAGATCATCCCGACGCGTTGTCCTGGGCGTGACCCGTTGCTCCGTCCGACGGATGACGCTCCCCGTGCTGGCCCTGGTCTCCGCCCTCGTCCTGGCGGCCTGCGGCGGTTCGCAGAGCGCCGGCCCACCCAGGACCGCCCGCGTGGAACGCGCGGCCGTCAACACCGGCGTGGAGTCGAGCGGCTCGGTCTCCGCGCTCGGGTCCACCAACCTCGGCTTCCCGACCGGCGGGCAGCTGACGTCGGTGCGGGTCTCGGTCGGCGACCAGGTCACCCCCGGGCAGATCCTGGCCACCATCGACGACTTCTCCGCCCGCCAGCAGCTCCGGCAGGCGCAGTCGCAGCTCGCCGCGCAGCAGGCGAACTACGACCGGGTCGCGGACGGCACCTCGGTCGGCGGCGCCCAGAACTCCGTGGACGCGGCCGCGTCGGTGGTCTCGGCGACCAAGCGGCAGGCCGACGCCACCCTCGCCGCGGACGACGCCGCGATCCGGGCGGCCCGCGCGGCGGTCAGCCAGGCCCAGGCCGGCGTGGCCCCGGCCCAGGCGGCGCTCACCGCGGACAGCGCCGCGTGCGCGCCCACCTACGGCACGACGCCCCCCGCGCCCTGCCAGCGCATCCCGGTCGACCAGTACGCCGTGCTCCAGGCCCAGCAGGGCGTGCAGACCGCCCAGCAGCAGCTCGCACAGGCCCAGCAGAAGCGCAACGTCGACGCCGCCGCCGGCAACCTCCAGGTGGCCAGCGCCCGGCAGGGCCAGGTCAGCGCGCAGAACGGGCTCGACTCGGCCAGCGCCGACCGTCCCAACAGCCTCGATGCGGCCCGGGCCGCCCTGGACGGCGCCCGCACCCAGGTCGCCCTGGCGCAGCGGGGCCTCGACAACACCACGCTGCGCGCGCCGGTGGCGGCCACGGTCTCGGCCCTCAACGGGGCGGTCGGGGAGTTCATCACGCCGTCCTCGGCGACCACGCCCTTCGCGCCGGGGGCCGACGCCCCGATCCCGGGCGCGGCGCAGGCGGCGGGTGCCGCCGCGGGCGCCGCGGCCGGCGCCGCGTCGCCCTCGCGCCCGGGTGGCACGCAGTTCCTCGTGCTGCAGAACCTGGCCCACTTCTCCGTCGTCGCGCCCTTCCAGGAGGTGGACGCGGCGAAGATCGCCCCGCAGCAGCACGCGACGATCTCCCTGGACGCGATCCCGGACCACACGTTCGACGGCACGGTGCTCTCGGTGGCGCCCTCGTCCACGGCCCTCGGCGGCAGCGTCGAGTACTACGTGACGATCGCGCTGCCCGACGGCGACCCGCGGGTGCACGACGGGCAGTCCGCGCGGGCCACCGTCATCACCGCCTCGTCCGATCAGAAGATCAGCGTGCCGAATGCCGCCTTGCACCGGCAGGGGGACAAGGCCACGGTCACCGTCGTGGAACCCGATGGCAGACAGGTACCGACCCCGGTGACGACCGGACTCGTCGGTCCCGACCGGACCGAGATCACCAGCGGCCTCTCCGAGGGCCAGCAGGTCCTGCTGGGCGGCGGGGCGTGAGCGCCCCCGAGGCCCCCGAGGGGAGCGCGGGCACCACGGTCGAGGACGGGACGCCCGCCGAGGGCACCGCGACCGAGGAGGGCACGAAGCGCCGCGGTCTCAAGCGCTCGACGAAGATCGCCCTGGCGGTCATCATCATCCTGGCGCTGCTGGCCGCCGCGGCCTTCACGGCCAACTACTTCATCAACTCCAGCAAGGTCGTCTCCACCGACAACGCCCAGATCGACGGCACCCAGATCCCGATCGTGGCGCCCACCAGCGGCACGCTGGTCGGGTGGACCGGCTCGATCGGGACGGTGCTGCGACGCGACCAGGTGGTCGGCCGCGTGCAGCAGCAGGGCGCCTACGTGCAGCCCCAGCTGCCGATCCGCGCGCCCGCCGCGGGCACCATCGCGAACTCCGACACCACCGAGGGCGCCTACGTGACCGCGGGCGCCCAGCTCGCGATCGCCTACGACCCGGCCAACGTCTACGTGACCGCCCGCGTCGACGAGACCGACATCAACGACGTCGAGGTCAACCGGCCGGTCGACTTCACGGTCGACGCCTACCCGGGCAAGAGCTTCCACGGCACGGTGCAGGAGATCCAGGGCGGGGCGGCGGCGGTGTTCTCGCAGTTCCCGCAGTCCAACTCCGGGGGCAACTTCCAGAAGGTCACCCAGGTGATCCCGGTGCGCATCGGCATCGACGACGACCAGGGCCTCGACCTCATCCCCGGCATGAACGTCACGGTGAGCATCCACAAGCCGGGCGACTGAGGGTTCGCTCAGCGATTCTGGGAGACGTCTCCCACATCACTGAGCGCTCTGGTCCGCCTCGTCCTACGGTTTCGATCGGGTGACGTGACGCTCCTCGCGAGCGACGCGTGACGCCGAGGCCCCCGGGCATCCCCGGGGGCCAGCCGTCTGCGAGGAGGAGAGCCCCCGCATGTCGACCGAGACCGAGGTCGGGGCCGGCCCGACCACGCTCGACGACGGACACCCCGGCTCGACGCTCCCGGACACCCGGGAGAACGGTCACGCTCCCGCCCGACCCACCACCGAGGAGCCGCGCGACGGGGCCCGCCGTGACGGCGCCGCGGCCGCCACCGCTCCCGCGAAGCCGGCCCGGCCGGCCGCCCCGGAACAGCCCGGCCCGCAGTCGAACTGGCTCGTCCCGCTGCTCGTGCTCGTCGTCGGCATGTTCATGTCGGTGCTCGACATCAGCATCGTCAACGTCGCGATCTCGACGATGCAGAACGACTTCGGGGCGACCACCGACCAGATCCAGTGGGTCTCGACGTCGTACTCGCTGGCGGAGGGCGTCATCGTCCCGGCCAGCGCCTGGCTCGGGGCGCGGCTCGGGCTCTCCCGCGCCTACATCTTCGCGATGATCGGCTTCGCGATCTTCTCCGCGTTCTGCGGCCTCGCGTGGGACGTCCACAGCATGATCGTGTTCCGGATCCTGCAGGCCATCCCCGGCGGCATCATCCCCGTCGTCGCGCTCTCGATGCTCTACAAGATCGTCCCCAAGAAGAGCATCGGCGGGGCCATGGGCATCTACGGCCTCGGGATCGTCTTCGCGCCGGCCATCGGCCCGACGTTCGGCGGCTACCTCGTCGAGTACGTCGACTGGCGCCTGATCTTCTTCATCAACGTGCCGGTCGGCGTGCTCGGCGTCCTGGGCGCGGTCTTCCTGCTGCCGCGCTTCCGGCCGGAGACGGGCCAGAAGTTCGACGTGCCCGGCTTCCTCGCCATCGCCGTCGGGGCGTTCTCGCTGCTCCTCGCGCTGTCCGAAGCCCCGACCTGGGGCTGGACCTCCTACCCGACGCTGATCCTGCTCACGGTGGGCGTCCTGTCGCTGGCGCTGTTCGTCGTCATCGAGCTCGAGGTCGACCAGCCGCTGCTCGACGTCCGGGTCTTCACGAGCTGGGCCTTCACGAACTCGCTGATCCTCATCGCGATCGTGTCGGTCGGCCTGTTCGGTGTGCTGTTCTACATCCCCGTCTACCTGCAGCAGTTCCAGGACATGGGGGCCTTCGACACCGGCCTGCTCCTGCTGCCGCAGGCCCTCGTCATGGCGGTGATCATGCCGCTGGCGGGGCAGATCTACGACCGCTTCGGCTCGCGGTGGCCGGCGGCGATCGGGCTCGCGATCGTCGCCTGGACCACCTGGGACATGGCGACGCTGACCACCGACACGCCCCACGGCCACCTCGAGCTGATCCTCGCGATCCGCGCCGCGGGGATCGGGCTCGCCATGATGCCGATCATGACCGGCGGCATGGCGTCGCTGCCCCCCGAGTTCACGTCGAACGGGAGCGCGTTCAACACCGTCGTGCAGCGCACCTCCTCGGCGATCGGCCTCGCGGCGATGACCGCGCTGATGACCCTCCAGCAGGCGCAGGGGCTCGCCGACCGGTCGGGGCTGATGTCGTCCGCGACGACCTCGGGCACCGGCTCAGCCGCGTCCGGCGCCGCGGGCGGGTCGAACAGCGCGTTCGTGCAGCAGTACTCGATGTACGAGAGCCTGCAGAGCCAGGTCTTCATCACCGCGCTGAACGATCTGCTCATCGTCACCGCGATCCTCACCGCGATCGGTGTGCCGCTCGCGCTGCTGCTGCCCAGCGGGAAGCCGGCGGCCCAGGAGGGCCCGCGGGTGATCGAGGGCTAGCGGGGAGGGCGCCGCCCTCGCGGAACTGTTCGTGCGGGGGCTCTGAGCGCTCACCGCCGGTGGTGCTGCACCCCGACGAGGTAGGCCTCGGCGAGCCAGCCCCGGAACTCGTCGTCGAGCTCCGCGGTCGAGGTCAGCCGGACCGCGTGCAGCACGTTGTGGGCCGAGTAGACCTCCACGCGGCGGAACCGCGCGCTGTCGACGACCCGCGCGAGGACGAGGTGGCCGTCGAGCCAGCGCCGCCGGGGGACGAAGGCCGCGAAGCTCATCCGCGCGTGCAGCGCCACGCGGGTCCTCTCCGGCAGCACCTCGACGGGCCCCAGGGCGCGGACCGCCGCCACGACGCCGTCGAAGACGGCGCGGACCGCGGGCTCGCAGCGGGCGAAGTGGGCGTCGAGGTCACCGAGCGCGCGACACGTGTGGACCTGCCCGGTCGCGGCGAACGTCCGCCCGCACGACGGGCAGCGCCACATCGCGCCCGGAGCCGTCACGGGATCAGCGTCCTCCTCGCCGGACGGTGCCGGGAGGCCCCGACTACGGTCCCGGCCGTGACGCTCCGGTCGATCGGGCTGTTCGTCGTGGCGGCGATCCTGGAGATCGGCGGCGCCTGGCTGATCTGGCAGGCGGTCCGGGAGCACCGCGCGTGGTGGCTCGCCGGGCTCGGCATCGTCGCGCTCGGGCTGTACGGGTTCGCCGCGGCGCTGCAGCCGGAGGCCTCGTTCGGCCGGATCCTCGCCGCCTACGGCGGGGTCTTCGTCGCCGGCTCCCTGCTCTGGGGCGTCGTCGTCGACGGTTTCCGGCCCGACCGCTTCGACCTGCTCGGCGCGCTCGTCTGCCTCGTCGGGGTCGGCGTGATCATGTACGCCCCGCGCTGAGCCCCTCCCGCGACACCGTGGCGGGAGGGGAGGATGGCGCCGTGGGCCCCGACCTCGACGAGCTGCGCCGCCTGCGCCGTGCCCGTGACCGGATGGACCGGGAGTACGCCGCGCCGCTCGACGTCCCGGCGCTCGCGCGCACGGCGCTGATGTCGACGGCGCACTTCAGCCGGCGCTTCCGTGAGGCCTACTCGGAGACGCCGTACTCCTACCTGATGACCCGGCGCATCGAACGGGCCCAGGCCCTGCTGCGCCGGGGCGACCTCACGGTCACCGAGGTGTGCTTCGCCGTCGGCGCCACGAGCCTCGGCTCGTTCTCGAGCCGGTTCACCGAGCTCGTCGGGGAGACGCCGTCCGCGTACCGCGCGCGGGCCCACGACGCGCTCCGGGCGCTGCCGACCTGCCAGACGATGGCGGTCACCCGGCCCCGGAAGGGCGACCCCGCCCAGGTGAGCAGTTTCGGAGAAGCCGCCGCGACCGACCCCGGCCTAGCGTCCCGGCCATGACGATTTCCCTCAGCGGGGTGCACGTGGCGGTCGACGACGTCGACGCGGCCCTCGCCTTCTACCGCGACACGCTCGGCATGACGGTGCGCAACGACGTCGGGAACGACTACGGCCGCTGGGTCACGCTGGTCACCGACACCCAGCCCGAGATCGGCATCGTGCTCTCGCCGCCGCACGCGGGCCGGTCCCGGGAGGACGGGGACGCGCTCGCCGCCCTGCTGGCGAAGGGGTCGCTCGGCATGGTCCAGATCCGCTGCGACGACCTCGACGCGATGTTCGACAAGATCGCGTCGGCGCCCGGCGTCGAGGTGCTCTCGGAGCCCACGAGCCAGCCGTGGGGCGTGCGGGATGCCGCGGTGCGCGACCCCGCCGGCAACATGGTGCGGATCGAGCAGGCCTGAGGGTCCGGCAGAGAGCTCAGCGGGACGGGCCGCCGAGCCGCTCGAGGTCCAGCGAGCTCCCGTGCAGCGGGCAGAGCGGGTCCACGAGGGCCTCGTCCTTGAACAGCACGGAGCACCGGCACCCGTGGTGCACGGCCGCGTCCAGGCCCGGGGCCATCGCCGGGTCGACGCGCGCGGCCTTCCTCGCGAGCTCGTCCATCGTTCCTCCTCCACCGCGCGGGACCGGCTGTACGGACCAACGCGTTGGGGCACGAGGAGTGACGGTCCGGTTCGCTCGGGTGAGCGCGCCCATCCCCCGAGCGGACCAGCGGCACGGTGGCTCCTGCCCGCGCCCACTCGGGACCCACGCGGCAGGATCGAGCCCATGGTCTCCGCCCCCGTGACGACGCGCGCCCTCGGTGAGCACGACTTCACGAGCCCCATCGACGACCGGTGGTTCGAGGACTACCGCCCCGGTGAGACGTTCGAGTACGGCTGGCGCTCGCTCACGAGCGACGAGATCGTCGAGTACGCCGAGCGGTACGACCCGCAGCGCCTGCACACCGACCCCGACTGGGCGGCGACCGGGCCGTACGGCGGGCTGATTGCGAGTGGCTGGCAGAGCGCGGGCCTGATGATGAGGCTCTACTGCGACCACTACATCTCCGCCGTCGCCAGCCTCGGCTCGCCCGGGGTGGACGAGCTGCGCTGGTCGTCGCCGCTGCGGCCGGACGAGCCGGTGCGGCTGCGGGTGACCGTCGCCGAGGCCCGCCCGTCGCGCTCCAAGCCCGACCGCGGCATCGTCCGCACCGACGTCGCCCTGCTCACCGAGGACGACCGCTGCCCACTGGCGCTGAAGGCGCTGAACCTCGTGCTGCGCCGCCCCTGACGCGCGGGTCAGGCGAGCGCCGCCGCCATCGCGTCCAGGTCGGCCAGCAGCCGCGCACGCCGCTCCTCCGGCACGGCCCGCAGCATCCGGGCGTCGAGGGAGTAGACGACGTCGCGTGCCGCCCCGAGGCGGCGCCGGCCCTCGTCGGTGAGGTGGGCGGGGAGGGCGCGTCCGTGCTCGCTGGTCGACGGACGGTGCACCAGCCCGGCCTCCTGCAGCCCGCGCAGCACGACGTTCATCGACTGCCGGGTCACGAACGCCCCGCGGGCGAGCTCGGCGTTCGACAGCCCCGGGTGCTCCTCGAGGAGCTCGAGCGTGGCGTACTGCGGCACCGTCAGCCCGTGCGGGCGGAGCCCCTCGTCCATCCGCGCGCGCAGCGCCGACGCGGCGCGCTTGACCCGGTAGCCCAGCTTCTCGGTGGCGGTCCCGACGACGGGTTCGGTCATGTCAGGAGTTTGACATACGACGCGGTGGCGCTCTACCGTTCTTGGTGTCAGGACATTGACACACCTCGGGAGCCCACCATGCCCACCACGATGATCGCGGTCGACACCGACGGCGAGCAGGTCACCCTCGTCAACGTGTTCACCGTCGCGCCGGAGCGCCAGGACGAGCTGGTCGACGCCCTCGACCGTGCGACCGGCCAGGTCTTCGTGGGCGATCCCGGGTTCGTCTCCGCGAACCTGCACGCGAGCCTCGACGGCACCCGGGTCGTCAACTACGCGCAGTGGACGAGCCGCGAGGCGTACGAGGCGGCGCTGGCGCGCCCCGAGGTCCGCGAGCACATCGGCGAGGCCGCCGCGCTCGCGGAGTCCTTCGACCCGACGCTCGTCCGGGTGCGCGCGGTCCACCACGCCTGACGCACCCGGCATCCGACGCCGGTCCGGCCAGCCCACGAGGCCGACATCGCCGCGGTGACGGTCGCCGTCCGGTGGGTGGCCGACCACCTCGCCGAGTTCCGCTGACGTGGTCGGCCTCAGAAGTCCGGGTCGTGGTCGTAGCGGCCCGGTGGTCGTTGCTCGTGTGCGCGCCGGCGGCGGGCGAGTCGGGCGACGGTGTCGTGGGCCTGCCGGGTGATGCGACCGTCGCGGGTGCGTCGGGGCTTCCAGTCCTCCTGCGGTGGTGGGGGCGGCTGGTCCGGGGCGACCGCGTAGCCGGGATCGACCCGGGCGATCCGGGGGTCGGTCACGCGGCTCTCGACGAGGTGGCGGGTGCCGGTGGGGTCGGTGATCACGAACCGGCCCGGTTCCGGTTGCTGGTAGTCCCAGCCGCCCTCGTGCTTGCTGCGGTGGTCGTGACGGCACAGCGCCTCCAGGTCGCCGGCCTCGGTCGGGCCGCCGAGGCTCCGGTCGAGGGTGTGGTCGAGGTCGCAGGTCTCGGCGGGTCGGCTGCAGCCGGGAGCCACGCAGGTCTGGTCGCGGGCGATCACCCACGCGGCGAGGCGGGCGCCGGGGAATCGCCGGTCCCGGTCGCGGGTGGTGGTGGCCGGGTGGTCGTCGGGGTCGGCGGTCTCCGAACGCACGAGGGCCTCCCGGAGGCGGGCCAGCCATGCGGAGGTGGCGGCGTCGCACAGCACCGCCCGGGGACCGGGGAGGTCGAGCTCGCCGACCTCGCCGCCGTCGCTGCCGCCGCGGGCGCGGGTGGCGAGGGCGTGCAGCAGCTCCGCCGGGGCGGTGACCTGGACGGTCTGGCGGCGGTGGCGGGGGTCGCGGGCCGCGCCGGGCGGGCCGCGCAGGACCAGCAGGTGGGTCAGGTGGCCGTCGTCGTCGTGGACGAGGACCTGCCAGCTCGCCGCGCCGCGTGCGAGGGCCGCGGCGCGGGCGGTGGCGGTGGGGACCGGACCGAGGCCGGTCAGGGTTCCGGGGGCGTCGTCGAGGCCGAGCAGGGTCGAGAGCCGCAGACCCACCGCGGTCCCGGGCGCGAACTCCACCGAGTGCTCGGGCGAGCCGCGGCGTGCGCCGGAGTTGTGCTCGGGGCCGCTGTTACCCGGGCAGGAGTCATCCGGGCGGGGGTCATCCGGGCCGCCGGCACCGGGGGCGCCGTCACCACGGCCGCTGTCTTCTGAACCGTCGTTGCCCAGACCGTCGTCGGGCCCGTCCTCGTCAGGGCCCCGCTCGTCGCTGCCGTCGCCAGGCGTGCGGCCTGGGCCACCGTCGTCCGGGCCACCGTCGTCCGGGCCACCGTCGTCCGGGCCACCGTCGTCCGGGCCACCGTCGTCCGGGCCGCCATCGCCTGGGCCGCTGTCGCCCGGGCCGTCGTCGGGGCCGGGGTCGGTCGGGCCCTCGGCCGTGGTGAGCTCGGCGGCGACCGCGTCGATGACTGCGGCGTCGTCGGCGCCGGCGAGGGTGCCGTCGATGAGCCGCACGAACACCCGGGCCTCGACGAACCCCAGCGCCGGCTTCCGCCCCGCGCGCCGCACCCGGGCCCGCACCGCCAGCGCCAACGCCCGCAGCCGCGCCGTGGCGTCCTGGGCGAGCGCGGGGTCGAGGTCCCGGCCGCAGACGTTGACCGCCCCGGACGGGTTGGTCTCGGTCGAGACCCGGGCCCGCGCCGTCGCCGCCGCCAGTCGGTTCGCGCCCCACACGTGGTCGACCTCGTACCCGGCGGCAAGGATCCGGTCGCGCAGCTGCCCCAGCGGCAGCTCGGGCGCCTCGCCGAGCAGCATGGCGAGCACCGCCGCGCACTGGGCGTCGGTGAGCCCCTCCAGCCCGGTGACGAACGCGGCCGCCTTGACCAGCTCCAGCTCGCCGCGGCGCATGAGCTCCCCGAGCGCGGGCATCCGCTCGAGGATCCCGACCGCCAGGTCGAGCTTCGAGCAGGCCATCGTCGCCGACCACCCCAGCGAGGCCGCGGCGATCTTCGGGGCGAACTCGTCGAGATCGACCCGCACCGTGGTCCCCGCCCGCGCCGAGCAGGCCTCCCGGATGCTGCGCAGCAGCTGGAAGTCGGCGTGGTTGCGGGTACGGAACCACGCCCGCATCCACGCGGCGGCCTCCTCGCCGGTCAGCCTGGCCGGGTCGACCTCCTCCAGCGCGGCGGACAGCACGGGACCGGCAGGCAGGGCATCGAGCCCGCCGAGCACCGCGTCGTCCACCACCACCGTCATGAATCGAACACTAGTTCGACCCCCCGACAGTCACGGCCGGAATCGGGCATCCCGCACTGGGCCGGACGAGTGAAATCACCGGGCATGCTCACGCCGCCGGCGTCATCTGCGGGATCCGCGCCCGGATGCGCTCCAGCTCGGCCTCGTCGGACACGCCCTGCCAGTCGGCCCGCGGCGTGTACGGCGCCTCGAGCGCCTCGATCTCGGCCGGGGTCAGCTCGACGTCGAGCGACGCCACGGCCTCGTCGATCTGCGCGGTGCTGCTCGCCCCGACCAGCGGCGCCGCCACCACCGGCTTCGTCCGCAACCAGGCCAGCGCGACCTGGGCGCGGGACACGCCGCGCGCCGCCGCCACGGCGCCCACCGCCTCGAGGATCCGACGGTCGGAGTCCGCGGTGGCCGGCGGGTAGAGCAGGTCGGCGTAGGCACCGTCGTCCGCGCCGCGGGCCGTCGCCCGGGCCTCGTCGTACGGTCGGGCGAGCCGGCCCCGGGCCAGCGGGCTCCAGACGATGGTGCCCACGCCCTCGTCGGCGCACAGCGGCAGCATCTCCCGCTCCTCCTCGCGGGCGAGCAGGTTGTAGTGGTCCTGCATCGCCACGAAGCGGGCCCAGCCGTGCCGTTCCTGCAGGTGGAGGGCCTTCGCGAACTCCCAGGCCGGCATGGAGGAGGCGCCCAGGTAGCGGACCTTGCCCGCCTTGACCACGTCGTGCAGCGCCTCGAGGGTCTCCTCGAGCGGAGTGGCGTGGTCGTTGCGGTGGACCTGGTAGAGGTCGATGTGGTCGGTGCCGAGGCGGCGCAGGCTGTGCTCGACCTCGGTCATCACCGCCTTGCGGGACAGCCCCCGACCGTTGGGCCCGGAGCGCATGGGGTGGCGCAGCTTGGTGGCGACGACGACGGCGTCCCGGTCGGCGAAATCCCGCAGGGCGCGTCCCAGGATCTCCTCCGAGGAACCCTGGGAGTACATGTTGGCGGTGTCGAAGACGTTGATTCCCCGGTCCAGCGCGTGCTTGATCAGGGGTCGGCTGGCCTCCTCGTCCAGCGACCAGCGCGGGTGCCCGCGGGCGGGATCGCCGTAGGTCATCGCGCCGATGGCGACGGGGGAGACGTCGAGGCCGGTCGCCCCGAGCTTGACGTAGTCCATGATCGGTCCCATCGTGGCTCCGAAGACCGGAGAGTTCTCCGGCTACGGGTGACAGTACCGGAGAACTCTCCGTTTGCGCGAGGAGGCGGCATGGCCGAGCGCGCCGACGCACGCCAGAACCGCGCCCGCATCCTCGAGGTCGCGACGCAGGCCCTCGCCCGGGACGGCGACGCGTCGCTGAACTCGGTCGCGAAGCTGGCCGGCGTCGGGGCCGGCACGCTCTACCGGCACTTCCCGAACCGCGAAGCCCTCGTGCTGGCCGTCTACCGCACGGAGGTCCAGCGCCTGGTCGACCGGGTGCCCGAGCTGCTGGCGGCCGAGCCGCCGCTGGCGGCGCTGCGGACCTGGTTCGCGCTGCTCGCGGGCTACATCCGGCTCAAGCGCGGGCTGGGGGAGGCCCTGACCGCCCCGAACCACGAGGCCGCGACCGCCCAGACGTACGGCCCGGTGATCGGCGCGATCCGGACGCTGCTCGAGGCGGGGCAGACCGACGGCACCATCCGCCCCGGCCTCGACCCCGACGACGTCCTGCTGCTGATGGGGGCGGTGTGGCGGACCCCCGACGACGACGCCGGCCGCGAGCAGGCCGAACGGCTCCTCGACCTGGTGGTGGAGAGCCTGCGGCCGGTCACCAGCTGACCGGCAGCTCCAGCAGGCCCCCGGTCAGGCTGTCGGGCCGCAGCCGGAGCTCGTCGGCCGGCACCGCGACCCGGAGCGTCGGGACCCGCGCGGGCAGCGCGGTGAACACCGCCCGCAGCTCCACCCGCGCGAGGCTCGCCCCGACGCAGTGGTGCACCCCGTGCCCGAAGCCCAGGTGTGGGTTCTCGCGGCGGGCCCCGTCGAGCTCGGCCGGCGCGTCGAACACCGCCGGGTCCTGGTTGGCCGCGCCGATCGAGAGCACCACGGCGTCGCCGGGGGCGATGACGACGCCGTCGACGACGACCTCCTCGTGCGCGTAGCGGATCAGCCCGCCGCCCCGTCCGCCGCCGGGCACCGGGAGCCGCAGGATCTCCTCGACGGTGCGGGCCAAGTCGTCGGGATCGGTCGGGAGGCCGGGGGACCGGCCGTCGTGCGGGAAGAGGCGCAGGACGCCGGCGTCGATCCGGGTCATCGTGGTCTCGTGGCCGGCGAAGAGCAGGCCGGTCGCGATCCCCGCCACCACCAGGTCGGAGAGCTCCGGGTCGTCCTGCTGGGCCGCCACGAGGTCGGAGAGGACGTCCTCGGCGGGCTCGCGCCGCTTCGCGTCGACCAGACCGGCCACGTAGCGCCCGAGGGCGGTGATGCCCGCGCGGCTCGTCCCGGCGTCGTCGATCGCGGCGGCCTGACCGGACCAGGCGCGGAAGGCGTCCCGGTCGGCGTAGGGCACCCCGAGGAGCTCGCAGATGACCAGGGCGGGCAGCGGCTCGGCCAGCACGGCGTGGAGGTCGGCCGGCCGCTCGCGGGCGAGCAGGTCGTCGAGCAGGCCGTCGACCAGCTCGCCGACGTGGTCGGCCAGGCGTCGCATCCGGCGCGCGGAGAACGCCGGGGCGAGCAGCCGGCGCATCCGCTGGTGGGAGGCCCGTTCGTGCTCGTGGTCGCCCATCGGGCCGCCCAGGAGCATCCCGTCGTGCAGCCGCGCCGCCTTCTCGGGCTCGGGGTGCGAACGCCCCAGCCAGGGGTCGGCGAGCAGCGCCCGCACCGGCGCGTACCCGGTGACCAGCCAGGCCTCGTCGCCGACGCGCGTGCGCACCCGGGTGACCGGTGAGCGCTCCCGCAGCGGGCCGAGCGCCGGGGCGAGGCCGAGCGGGTCGGGGGTCGGGAAGGGGAGGCGGGGCAGGTCGGTGGCGGTGTCGGGCACGCCGCCATCGTCGTCCCCCGGAACGCGCCGGCGCCTCCACCGACGGGTCGAGACGGGGTGGAGACCGTTCACCCCTCGGGACCGCCCCGCATCCCGAGCCCCGCGCGCCCAGGACGATCCCGAACTCCAGCACGCCTCACCCCGTGATGGCCTCGATCGCCGTGAGCACGGCGAGGATCACCAGGATCGCGGCCGCGGCCCGGGTCAGCCACTGGGCGGGGACCACGCGGCGCAGCCGGTCGCCGCCGTACACGGCGACCGCCGAGACCACCCAGAGCGCGAGCGCGCTGCCGACCCCGACCGCGATCGGGTCGTCGTAGCGGGCCGCGAGGGTCGCGGTGATGATCTGGGTCGGGTCGCCGAGCTCGGCCAGCAGCACGACCGTGAAGGACGTCAGCACCACCTTGCGGCGGGTCCCCGGACGTCCGTCGAGCCGGGGCTCGTCGTCGTCATCGTCGTCGTCGTCCTCGCGCAGGACCAGCACCGCCGCGACCAGGAAGATCACCACCAGCGCGAACTCGAGCGGCCGCCGGGGGAGCAGGGCGACGACGCTCCCGGCCGCCACCGAGACGACGGTCTGCACGGTGTGCGCCAGGATCGCGCCGATCAGCACGAACCGCGGGGGGTAGCGGCTGCCGAGCACGACCGCCGCCAGCGAACTGGTGTCGGGCAGCTCCGCGAGCGCGACGATGCCGAACACGATCCCGGCGACGGCGAGGTCCACGGTGAAGGGCTATCGGTCCCGGGCCCGGAACACAACCGCTGGCCCCGACCGGCGATTGGCGACGCCCGCCCACCGGGCAACCAGCCCGCCATGCCGGACACCGCGATCCTCGACGTCGACGGCACGCTCGTCGACTCGAACTACCAGCACGCCCTCGCCTGGTACCGGGCCTTCCGCCGGTTCGGGACCACCCTGCCGATCTGGCACCTCCACCGTGCCGTCGGGATGGGTGGCGACCAGCTCGTCACCCACGTGGCGGGGGAGCAGGCCGAGGCCGAGTACGGGGACGACGTGCGCGCGGCGCACGGTGAGGAGTTCGACGCCCTCATCGACGAGGTCGCGGCGTTCCCGGACGCCCAGCGGCTGCTGGCCGGCCTGCGCGAGGACGGGCTGCGGGTCGTGCTCGCCACCTCCGGCTCCAGCGGGACCGCCGAGCACCTGCTCGGGCTGGTCGACGGCCGGACCTACGCCGACGACGTGGTGACCAGCGCCGACGTCGAGGCGAGCAAGCCCGCGCCCGACCTCGTCGAGCTCGCGCTGCAGCGCGCCGGGGCCACCGACGCGATCCTCGTCGGGGACTCGGTCTGGGACGGTCGGGCCGGGGTCGCCGCCGGGGTGCCGTTCCTCGCGGTGCGCACCGGCGGGTTCTCCGACGACGAGCTGACCGAGGCCGGCGCGCGCCACGTCGTCGAGTCTCTCTCCGAGCTGCTCGAGCTGGTGCGCGGGCAGGGGAGGAGCGCGGCATGAGCACACTGACGACCCGGACCCGGGCGACGACACCGCCGACGGGCGGGGTGCGCGACCGCGAGCGGTGCGACACGCTCGTCCTCGCGGCCCTGGCCTCGGCCGACCGCGACGGCTACGGCGTGCTGGAGCGGCTCCGGGAGGGCGCCCGCGGCACCCCGACGCCCTCCGCCCAGCAGGTGTTCGCCGCGCTGCACCGGCTGGCGCGCAACCGGCTCGTCCGACGGTCGCCCGCCGATCCGCGGGCCTACCGGCTGACGACCACCGGGACCCGGGTGCTGGCGGCGCGGACGAGTGCCGCGGACGCCTACGCCCGGGCCCTGCACACACTGCAGGGCTGAGGCCCCGCCCGGCCCTCCGCGCCCCGTCAGCCGTTCCGCCCGGCGACGACGTCGTCGGCCTTGGCCGCCCCGCGCGAGCCCATCGGCCGCGGGGGGCCCTTCGTGGTGTCCTGCACCGTCTGCAGCTCGGACTCCGCGTTGATCTCGGCGCCGAGCAGCACGACATAGCTGGACAGGTACATCCACAGCATCAGCACGATGACCCCGGCCAGGGCGCCGTAGGTCTTGTTGTAGCTGCCGAAGTTGTCGACGTAGAGGCTGAAGACGACGCTGCCGACCACCCAGAGCACCGTCGCGGCCACCGAGCCGAGGGTCACCCAGCGGAAGCGCGGCGAGTCGCGGTCGGGTGCCACCCGGTAGAGCACCGCGAGCCCGACGACGACGAGCAGCACCAGCAGCACCCAGCGCACCACCTGGCCGATCACCCGGCCGACCGTGCCGAGGTGGTCGAGCACGAACGGGGCCACGGCGACCAGCGCGATCGAGACGATGACGAACACGACCGCGCCGAGCGTCAGCGCGAGGGCCAGCAGGCGCAGCTTCACCGCGCTGCGTGTCTCGGTCTCGTCGTAGGCGATGTTCACCGCCGCCATGAGGTTCTGGGTCCCGCTGGAGGCGCTGAACAGCGCGGCGAGCGCGGAGATGATGAAGCCCGTCGTCAGGCCCCCGCTGCTGCTCGTGACCACCGCCTGCAACTGCTCGGCGACCAGCGGGCGGGCGGACGCGGGCAGGGCCGACGTGACGCTCTCCAGGGTCTGCGCCGCCTGCGCCGGGTCGGCGACGAGGCCGTAGAGCGACACCAGCGCGATCAGCGCCGGGAAGATCGCGAGGAACCCGAAGAACGCGACCCCGCCGGCGAGCATGCTGACGTTGTCCTTGCTGCTCTCCGCGAACGCACGCCGGATGATCTGCCACCACCCGGCCGGCGGGATGTCGGTGGGGGTCGCGGCGCGCGACCCGGGCGGGGTGTCGGGCGTCGCGGGCTCCCGGCGGGGCCGGTGGTCGGGGTCCTGCGGATGGCGGACGCCGCGGACCACGCTGCGCGCGACGAGACCGGCGGAGAGCAGTTGGGCGGGCTTCACGCGCGCTGGTACCCACGTCCGCGTCGTGACGATCCCCGGATCCGCGGTGACGCCGTCGACGATTGCGTCGTCGCGACGGCGGGGCACCACCGCCCATGAGCACACGCAACACCGGATTCCGGGCCCTGCACGACGTCGGTCTGGCCGCCTGGTTCGGCGGTTCGCTCTTCGGCGTGGCGGGCCTGAACGCGGCGGCGCAGGAGGCCGACCAGGAGCGCACGAAGGCCCGCGTCACCAGCATCGGCTGGGCGAAGTGGAGCCCCGTCAACGCCGCCTTCATCGGGGCGCACCTCATCGGCGGGGCCGGCCTGCTCGCCACCAACCGCAAGCGCGTGAAGTACCAGAAGGGCGTTACCGGCACCACGGTCGCCAAGCTGGTCCTCACCGGTGCCGCGCTGGCGACGACCGCCTACACCCGCGTGCTCGGCAAGAAGGTCGAGGACGCCGTCATCCACGCCTCGCCGAACATCTCGTCGAGCACCACGACCCACCTCGACCGCGGCACCACGCAGGAGGGTCGCGGGGGCGCGGCCCAGGCTGTGCAGGAGGTCGACAAGCAGGCCGGGCAGGCGCTCAGCCAGGCCGCCGAGCAGCTGCCGATCGGTGCCGCCGAGGCCAAGCGCCAGTTGTCCTGGTTCCAGCTCGCGGTGCCCGCCCTGACCGGCGCGCTGGTCGTGCTCAGCGCGCAGGCCGGCGAGCAGCAGCGTCCGGGCGATCAGGTGCTCGGGGTCGCCCGTCGCGTCGGGTCGGCGCTCGGCGTCGCGGCCTGACGACCGCTCTCCCGGGGCGGGTCAGGCGCGGGGGCGCGGGCCCACCCCGGGGGCGACCCGGGCGAGCACCATGCACAGCGGGCACAGCACCCGCTGCCGGGCCGCGTCGTGCCCCGCGCGCCACGCGAGCGCGCACACCAGCGGGATCGCCGGGCCCGCGTGGTCACGGTGCGCGTGCAGCGACCCGTCCTCGCAGGCCCGGCGGACCCGGCTCGTGAACACCCGGACGATCCCGGCGGTCGCGACGGGGTCGTGCAGCTCCGCCGTCTCCGCGGCCCCCGCCACCTCGCAGCCCAGCACCATGCCCGTCCAACGAGCACCTGGCCCGGGGGACGCGCGGGAGGCGGGCTACCAGAACTTGATGCCGACGGACTTGAGGCGCCGGCGGTGCAGCTGGTCGACCTTGTCGACGGACTTCGCGGAGATGAGGTCGCCCCAGGCGGACGCCGCCTTGGTGCCCTGCGTCAGCAGCTCCTCCATCTCGTCGTCGACGACATCGGCGCTCTGGATGACCCGGGACCCGAAGCCGATGTGCCAGCGCTCGTCGCGCAGGACGAGCTCCATCCCCTTGCGCATCCCCGGCATGTTGATCGAGCAGCCCTCGAGCGTCTCGAGCAGCGCGTGCTGGCCCGCGGTCAGCACGACCCCCTCGAGGATCATGTGGTACAGCCCGACCGCCGCGGTGAGGTTCTGCGCGTCCTGCGCGACCCGCTCCGCCATGGCCGGGAGCCGCTCCTCGAACAGCTCGACGAGGTCGGGGCTCACCCGGTCGCGCAGCGCGTCCATGCGCTCGGTGAGGTTCTCGCCCGGGACCTCCACGACCTCGCGGACGACGCGGTCGAAGAACCGGGCGTGGCGGGCCTCGTCGCGGGCCTGGGCCTCGAACACCTTCGCCATCGCATCGTCGGTGCTCGCGGCGGTCTGGAAGTTCTTGAGGTGCGTCGCCACGGACGTCTCCCCGACGACGAAGCCGGCGAGGAGCCCGAGGATCTGCTCGTTCTCCTCGTCCTCGAGCTTCGCCCAGGCCTCGACGTCCGTCGAGAGGTCGATCGCGGTCTCGTCCCACTGCAGTGATTCGGCGAGCTGTGCGAAGTGGCCGTACCCGGTGATCATCTGTACAGATCCCTCACATCTCCGGGAACTCTCCCGGCTCCAGCGCACGGAAGTCCGACTTCTCGGCTCCGCAGATCGGGCACATCCAGTCGTCGGGGATGTCCTCGAAAGGCGTCCCGGGCGGGATACCGCTGTCGGGATCACCCTCCTCAGGATCGTAGATGAATCCGCACATCTCGCAGAGCCAACGCGTGGCCTGCGGTCTGGCCTCGGTCTGCTCGACGGTCATGTCGCCTCCGGAGATCCTCGGTCAGGGGCACGGTGCACGGTATCGGTGCCGAACACCGCGAAGGGGCGCCGGAACCAGTCCGGCGCCCCTCCGCGCGTTCTCGATCAGTCGTCCATCTGTGCGACGTACATCGTCACCTCAGGAGCGACCCCGATCTCCTCGAACTCGGGGGCCTCCCACACGTGGAGCTCCACGGACTTTCACCTCCTCGTGAACGACGGTGATGCGGATCGTGCGTCCGGCCGCCGTCAGGCTTCCGGCAGCGCGAACACGAACAGGGCGTCACCCGCGGCGGCGCCGAGCAGACCGGGGAGGAAGCCCTCGATCCAGCCGCCCCAGCCGGTGGGCACCGCGACGTACTGGCGGCCGTCCACGCTGTACGTCGACGGGCTGCTGTGGTGCCCGCTGCCGCACTGGAACGACCACAGCTTCTCGCCGGTCTCCTCGTCGAGCGCGACGAACTCGCCCGTCGGCGTCCCCTGGAAGACCAGGCCGCCGCCCGTGGTGAGGGTCGAGGAGCACATCGGGTACTCGTTGCGCCAGCGCCACTTCTCCTCGCCGGTCAACGGGTCGATGGCGGCCACGAACCCGTAGTGGTCGTCGAGGTCGACGGCCACGCCCGCACCCCAGTAGGGGATGCTCTCCTTGAACTCACGACGACGGCGGGTGGCCGTCGCCCCGACCTCCTGGACGGGAACGTAGATCAGCCCGGTGCGCGGGCTGTACGCCATGTGCGTCCATTCCTTGCCGCCGGCCGGACCGGGCCAGAAGTGGACGGGGACGCCTTCCTCGTCCGGGTAGACCTTCGGCGTCACCTTGCCGTCGGGCGTGATCTCGCCCCAGGTGATCCGGTCGACGAACGGGAAGACCCGGACCAGCTCGCCGTTGGTCCGGTCGAGGACGAAGAAGTACCCGTTCTTGTCCGCGTGCGCGAGCAGCTTGCGCCCGTCGGGCGCGTCGAACAGGACGTTCTCCATCGTCGAGTCGTAGTCCCACAGGTCGTGGGGCGTGAACTGGTAGTGCCAGCGGATCTCGCCGGTGTTCACGTCGACCGCGATGGTCGAGTCGGTGTAGAGGTTGTCGCCGGGGCGCACGCCGCCGTCGAAGTCCGGCGCCGGGTTGCCCGTGCCCTGGTACAGCAGCTCGAGCTCCGGGTCGTACGTCGGTGTCACCCAGCAGTTCGCGCCGCCGCGCTGCCACGCCTCGCCGTCGTCCGGCCACGTCTCCGACCCGGGCTCGCCCGGCTTCGGGATCGTGTAGCAGCGCCACTGGCGCTCGCCGGTCTGCGCGTCGAAGGCGTCGAGGTGGCCGCGGAGCCCGAACTCCCCGCCGGAGCTCCCGACGATGACCTTGTCCTTGACGATCAGCGGCGCGACGGTGCCGCTCTCGCCGGCGCGCACGTCGCCGTTGACGACGTCGAAGACGAGGTCACCGGTCTGGGCGTCGAGCGCGATGAGGTGGGCGTTGAGCGTGTACAGGTACACCTTGCCGTGGCCCACGGCCACGCCGCGGTTGACGTTGCCGCAGCACAGCGAGACGTCGTACGGCGAGGCGTGCTTGTAGCGCCAGAGCTCCTCACCGGTGGTGGCGTCGATCGCCCACAACTTGCCCTCGGGGCCGGAGACGTACATGACGCCCTCGACGACGAGCGGTGAGGACTCGAACGAGTAGGTCGACGCGCCGGAGTGCAGACCCGCCGAGCCGGCCTGGAAGACCCACGCGGGCGAGAGGCGCTTGACGTTCTCGCGGTTGATCTGGTCGAGCGCGCTGTGCCGCTGGCCGTCGTAGGTGCCGTAGTAGGTGAGCCAGTTCTCCGGCTCCGAGCGGGCGTTCTGGATGCGCTCGTAGTTGACGTCGCTGGTGGCCGGGGCGCTGCCCTTGGTGGCGCTGAGCGTCTTGTGGGGGACGGCCTCGCCGGCGTCCACGTAGTCGGTCATGGGTGCTCCTCCTTACGGGCGCGGCTGCGGGGGACGGTCGATCTTGGCCGAGTCGGGCACCTCGCCACCGAAGACCAGCGCGGCGGTCAGCCCGCGGCCCTCGTCGTTGCCGGTGGTGGAGCCGTAGTAGTAGGTCCCCGGTCCGCCCAGGTTCAGGCGGGCGATGCCCTTGGAGTGGTTGACCAACCAGATGATCTTGGGATCACCGTTGTTGGGCAGCACTGCACAGTGGGTGTTCTTGTCGTCGTTGATGAGCGTCAGCTCGACCTCGCCCCCGTGCGGGAAGACGAGGATCGACGGGTCGAAGATCAGTTCGTCCTCCGGGATGCGGACCGTCGCCCGCATGACGCCGTCGGAGCCCTCCTCGGCGTGTCCGACGTTCCCGGTGCCGAGCAGCCGGCCCAGTGCCGTCCGGTTCTGCCCGTCGAGCCCAGCTTCGTGGAGCTGGGTGTCTCGATCACCTGCGGTGGCCGTCATCGGCCATCCCTCCTCTTCTCGGTCGTCCGGGCGGGCCACCGGTGGTGCCCGTCGCTCCGGGGAGCGGGCGGTCGTCGGACCACGGTCACGACCGCGGGGAGAGGCGCACTTGCACCTGCCGCCACGGGCCTGTCGACCGTTCGTCCGATCTCGGTGACCACTGGGCGGCAGGACACGACGTGGTCGGCCGTCGAGACAGCGTCGACAGTCGATCAACGGTGTGTGCTGAGCCACAGTCGACCATAGGGAGGTGACCTTGGGTCGGCAAGGGGGAGCGCGGAGTGATCAGATGTCGATCATCGCGACCTGCAGATCTCCACCTCTACGTTCCGGATGACGGAACGGGGAACCCGAAGGACCTGGGGGAGACGGAGGGGGCACCTACCGTGAATCGGGGAGGTGCCCCCGTCCGACCGCCCAGGTTCGGCATCGAACGCTGCCGCCGCCTCCGGACGGCGGCTAGGGTCGCGGCCGGGTGGCGTCGTCGCCGGGGATTCCGCGCCGCCCGGCGGGAGGTCGAGAGGACGTGCCGAGGTTCGGACCGCCCGAGGCGCTCGCCCGGCTCTGCACGGGGGGCGCCCACGCCGACAGCGTCGAGCTGAAGGCGCTGCTCCGGACCCCGGCCGACCGCGCCGCGGAGGTGCTGACCGGCCGCCCCTCGCCGACGTGGAGCGAGCGCCGGACCTACCTGCTCGACACCGAGGCACTGGACCTGCTCCGGGCCGGCGTCGAGATCCGCCTGCGCCGCCGGGCCCGCGGCCGCTACGACCTCGCGGTCTCGGCGCGCCGCACCGGCACGACGCCCGACCGCACCGCCCCCCGGGGCGTGCGGGTCGAGCTCGACGTGGTCCCCGGGGAGGTCTGGCAGGACATCGAGGTCCGCCGCGAGGTCGACCCCGGCGAGGCCTCCCACGTGGTCGCGCGCGCCTTCGACCCCCGTGAGCTGCTCTCCACCGCACAGCGCGCCTGGGCGCTGCGCGGCGGCCACGAGCCCGTCGACGACGGCGCCCTCAAGGAGCTGACGGTGCACGGGCCCCTGGTCGTCCACCGCGTCAAGGTCACCGCCGCCGCGCCGGGTCTGCGCGCGGACCTCGAGCACTTCCGCTTCCCCAGCGGCCGGGAGATGGTGGAGCTCTCCACCCACTGCGACCCCCACGAGGTGTCGGCCGCCGCCGCCGCGTTCGAGCGGCTCCTCGACGACCGGGCCCTGCACGTCGCCGACGGCTACCGGACGAAGACCGAGGTCTGGCGCGACGAGCTCGGTCTCTGACGCCGGGTCAGGGCGCGGGCACCTCGGCGACGAGCACGCGGGCCGAGCGCCGCTCCTGGACCTCCCGCGCCCGCTCGATCCCCTCGAACTCGTTGCACAGCAGGAACAGGTGGCGGCCCTCGGGGCCGCCCAGGACGCAGGAGAAGCAGGGCAGCTCGGTCTCCACGCGGTGGGTGACCTCGCCGCCGTCGAGGACCCGCACGCACGCCCCGGCGGGGGCCCCGGCGTCGCCCGTGTGCGCGAAGGTGTCGGCGGTCTGGGCCCAGATCGCGCCCTCGGCGTCGACGCAAATGCCGTCGGGGCCCAGGCCCTCGGCCCACGTCCGGCGACCCGTCAGGCCGCCGTCGTCGGCGATGTCGAACGCGGTCAGGCGCCCGGCGAACGACTCGGCGACGACGAGGGTCGTGCCGTCGGGGGTGACGACCATGCCGTTGGGGAACTGGACGTCGCCGGCCACCCGGCGGGAGGTCCCGTCGGGCCCGAGCAGGTCGATCCAGCCCGGCTCCGGGGTCCCGCCGCCGAGGAAGTCGAAGTCGAACCCGTCGACGTAGCGGTGCCCGCGCGGGTCGGTGACGATCTCGTTGGCGGCCCGGTCCCACAGCGTCGTCGTGCTGCCGTCGGCCTCGTGGCGGCGGATCGCGTCGCCGGTGGTGAGCAGGCGCCCGTCGGGCAGCCAGTCGAGCGACCAGCCCATGCGGTGCGGGCCGGGCGCCACGACCTCGGCGGTGCCGTCGAGGTCGACGGCGATCACCTCGCCGGCGCCCCAGTCGGCGAACCACAACCGGCCGTCGTGCCAGCGGGCGGACTCGACCATGGCCAGCCCGGTGAGCAGGGTGCGGGTGGGGGAGAGCTGCTGGGTGTCCATGGCCCCTCCACGCGGGAGGCCCTGCCGGATCGACACCGCGATCGGGTGAGCCGGGTCACACCTCGTCGGCTCCGGCCCGGACCGCGTGCGGCCATCGCAGGGTGGTCGCGAGCCAGAGCAGGATGTCGTGCAGGCGCAGCCGGGTCGGTCGGGCGCCCTCCAGACGGTCCGCCACCCGGCGCTCGAGGACGGCGAAGGCCGCGTCGTTGGCGACCAGTTCGCGCCGCACGACCGCCTCGACGCCGCTGTCACCCTCCTCGAGGTGGGGGAGCAGCGTACGCCGGGTCGACCGCGCGAGGTGGGGGATCAGCTCCGGGTGGCGGTGCTGCAGCGCGGCGAGCACGTGGGCCGGGTGCCGGCCGGCCACCGCCGCGACCTCGCGGAGCAGCGCCCCGACGGTGCCGGGCTCCTCGAGCACCGAGAACTCCTCGGCGGGCAGCGTCCACAGGGCACGGCCGGCGGCCCGACGCCGGACGTCGTCGACGAGCGGCGCGACCCGGGCGAGCGCGTCGTGCACGTCCTGCCAGCCGTCACGGTCGAGCCGTCCGTGCAGCGCCTCGCCGAGCAGGACGTCGCCGTCGGGGCCGGTGCTCGCCGCGACGGTGTCGAACCGGGACCAGCCGTAGGCCGGGACCCGCACCCAGCGCCCGTCGGGGACGCCCGGCGAGCGGAACCGCAGCGGGCGCCGGGCCAGCGCGTAGCCGGTCACCGCGGCGAGGGCGTCGGCGAGGGGGATCGGGTCGGGGCCGGTGCTGGGCAGGACCAGGACACCGTCGTCGTGGTCGTCGTGCCCGTCCCGTGCCACGGGACGGAGTACACCACCCGGGCGAACCGGGCGGACCACGCCCGGGCGCCGCCGTTCGGTTGCGCGCCATCGACATCGGGCGCGCCTCGGTTCCTCGATCATCAGCACACCGGGCAGCCGGTCGCGCGTCAGCGCCCGCCTGGTGTGCCCGTCGTCCTGGCGCGCCGTGGGCGACGGGCACACCAGGCAGCGAGGGAACGCGCGCGGCCGGCCTCACGTACTCCTGACCAGTGGGGAGGGGTTCTCCGGTCCATCTGACATAATGTCGATTATCGGATCGACGGATCGGGCCGCTGGTGAGCCGGGTCCATGATCACGGGCACGTCAGCCATGAACAGGACCCGCCGACCTGCCAGGTGTGCCCCTCAGGGCCTGCCGACGCCGATCAGTCGTTGCGCGGGAACCCGAGGTCGAGC
>NZ_JABBND010000007.1 GCF_012933465.1 Actinomycetospora sp. TBRC 11914 | reverse complement strand
CCTCGACCTCGGCTTCCCGCGGAACGACTGAGCGCGGAGGCGACGATGAGACTCGGTGTCTATGACGCGATCCTGCACGACCGCCCGCTGCCCGAAGCCCTCGAGGTCGTCCGCTCGCTGGGCCTCACCGGCTTGGAGGTGAACGCCGGCGGCTTCCTGCCACCGGTGCACCTGCCGATCGACGACATCCTGACGAGCGACACGGCCGTGCAGGACCACCTCGGGGTCTTCGTCGACGCCGGGGTGGAGATCGCCGGACTGAACGCCAACGGCAACCCGCTCCACCCCGACCCCCGCATCGGCGCCCGGCACGCCGAGGACCTCCGCCGCGCGATCATCGCGGCCGGCCGGCTGGGGGTCTCCCGGGTGGTCACGATGTCCGGGCTGCCGGCCGCCGAACGGGGCGGCACGGTCCCGGCCTGGAACCCGATGCCCTTCGAGTCGACCTACTCCGACGCGCGCGACGAGCAGTGGCGTGACGTCGGGGTGCCGTTCTGGAAGGAGATCGACTCGCTGGCGGGGGAGTACGGCGTCACCGTCTGCCTCGAGATGCACCAGTTCAACCTGGTGTTCAACCCCGCCACGCTGGAGCGGCTGGTCGAGCAGACCGGGGCGCGCTGGATCGGCGCGGAGATGGACCCCAGCCACCTGTTCTGGCAGGGGATCGACCCGGTCGCCGCGATCCGGTACCTCGGCCCGCTGGTGAAGCACGCGGCCGCGAAGGACACCCGGATCAACGAGGCCACCCGCATCCACGGGGTCCTGGACGACCGGCACCGGAAGGTCCTCGAGAGCCCGGTACGGCTCGGCGGGGACTCGACACTCAACGCGTGGCCCGAGAATGCCGCGTGGGATTTCGTCGCCCTCGGCAAGGGCCACGACCAACAGTTCTGGACGCAGTTCTTGCGGGCATTGTCGGAGATCGACCCCGACATGGCCGTGAACATCGAGCACGAGGACGTCGAGCTCGGTCCGATCGAGGGACTCGAAGCGGCCGCGTCGGTGCTCGTCGCCGCAGCGCGCGACGCCTGACCAGGTCGGCGGCTCGCGCGGCCGCCGGTCACATCCTCTTCGACGCATTTTCCTGCGTCATGTCGCCCTGCCCGAAAAAAGGTGGCGACGGGGTTTCCGGAGATACGAACAATTGTCTTGACCGGGCCCCTACGTGACGTCACACTCAGTGTGACCCGGCGCACCGAGATTCCGCATCCGGCCTCGTCGGAACAGATTCCCTCAGATTCTCTCAATTCCTGAACTCGACGAGGAGTCGGACCCATGACCACTCACCCGGGAGCGCATCACGTTGCGCTCCCTGCCGACACCCCCGGTCCCCATTCCCGCCGTCTCGGCCTGGTCGCCGTCGTCGCGACCTTCGGGGGACTGCTGTTCGGCTACGACACCGGCGTCATCAATGGCGCCCTCGAGCCGCTGTCCCGCGACCTGGGGCTGAACTCGTTCACCGAGGGCTTCGTCGTCAGCATCCTGATCTTCGGTGCCGCGATCGGCGCCCTTGTCGGGGGCCGGCTCTCGGACCGCCGCGGACGCCGGCACAACATCCTGATGCTGGCCGTGATCTTCGCGGTCGGCACGCTGGGCTGTGTCCTCGCCCCGACCTGGCAGGTCCTGGCCGTCTTCCGCTTCGTCCTCGGGCTGGCCGTGGGCGGTGCGTCGGCCACCGTGCCGGTCTACCTCGCCGAGGTCGCGCCGACCGAGCGGCGGGGCGGCATCGTGACCCGCAACGAGGTCATGATCGTCAGCGGGCAGTTCGCCGCCTTCGTGATCAACGCGATCATCTACAACATCTGGAGCGGCTGGGACGGCATCTGGCGGGTCATGCTCGTGATCGCCGTGCTGCCCGCGATCGCGCTGTTCGTCGGCATGCTGCGGATGCCCGAGAGCCCCCGCTGGCTGGTCTCGCAGGGCCGCGACGACGAGGCCCTCGGCGTCCTCAAGCAGATCCGTTCGCCCGAGCGTGCCGTCGCGGAGATGGACGAGGTCCGCGCGCTCGCCGCCGAGGAGGCGGCCACCAAGACCGCCGGCCCCACCGATCTCGGGGTCAAGTGGGTCCGCCGCCTGATCTTCATCGGGGCCGGGCTCGGCATCTTCCAGCAGTTCACCGGCATCAACTCGATCATGTACTACGGCACCCAGCTGCTCGAGAGCGCCGGCTTCTCGGCCAACGCCGCGGTCATCGCCAACACCCTCAACGGGCTGTTCAGCGTGCTCGGCATCCTCGTCGGCCTCACGCTGATGAACCGGATCGACCGCCGGACGCTGCTGCTGGCCGGCTTCACGCTCACGACGACGTTCCACCTGCTCGTCGGGCTCTCGGCCTACCTGCTGCCCGACGGTCCCGCGAAGTCCTACCTGGTCCTCGTGTTCGTGATCCTCTTCGTGTTCAGCATGCAGGGGACCATCGGTCCGCTGGTCTGGCTGATCCTCTCCGAGATCTTCCCCTTGAAGATCCGCAGCCTCGCGATCGGCATCTGCGTGCTCGTGCTCTGGCTCGCCAACGCCGTCGTGTCGCTGCTGTTCCCGATCGTGCGGGAGGCGACGGGCATCGCGAACACGTTCTTCGGCTTCGCGGTGCTCGGGGTGATCGCCCTGGTCTTCGTCTACAAGTGCGTCCCGGAGACCCGCAACCGCTCGCTCGAGGAGCTCGAGGACGAGTTCCGCGGGGTCCCGGCGTGACCGCCCCGTCGCCCGCGTCCACCACGACACCCACCGGAGGAACCCCATGACCGTCCTGGTCGCCGTCCCCGAGGGCCGTGAGGGTCCGCCCGCCGTGGCGGCGGGCGTGGCCGAGGCCCGGATGCTCGGCACCGACCTCGTCGTGCTGAACATGACGCTCAGCCCGCTCGACGGGTCGCTGCTGCCCGACGACCTCAAGACCACCGTCGTCGAGCGCAGCGGTCCGGGCGACCGCGACCCCGCCGAGGCCGTCCTCGACGAGATCGCCGACCGGCCCGACGTCGAGCGGCTCGTGATCGGGATGCGGCGCCGCACCCCGGTCGGGAAGGCCCTGCTGGGCAGCGTGAGCCAGCGCCTGCTGCTGGAGAGCCCGATCCCGGTCCTGGCGGTCAAGCCGCCGGCCTGAGCCCGCCGCGTCCCGATGGCCCCGGAGTCCGCCCAGGACCCCGGGGCCTCGGCGTTGTCCCGGGGTCGCGAGCGCCCGACGCGCATGACGGACGTGGAGGCGGCGCAGCGCCCCGGTGATGCCGATAACGAGGCGGGGCCGAGCAGGTATGGGCGCCCCCGGCAGGATTCGAACCTGCGGCACCCGCTTTAGGAGAGCGGTGCTCTATCCCCTGAGCTACGGGGGCCCGTACGCAGCTTAGCTGCATGTTCGTGGTCACTGGTCGGCGTCCCCGCCGTCGGGGGTGGGGTCCGGGTCCACATCCGGTCCACACACCGCGTCGTCGAAGCGGTCGGCCAGCTCGGCGAGTCTGTGAGGGAGAGGTGGCCGTAGAGGTCGAGGGTCATCGTCGCGGTCTTGTGCCCCAGCATCAGCCGGACGACTTTGACGTCGGCGCCGGAGGCGATCGCGAGGGATGCGGCAGTGTGCCGGAGCTCGTGCGGGTGGAACCCAGCGGGCCCGATCTTGCGCACGGCGGGGTCGAAGGTGTCGCGGCGGAAGTTGCGCACCCGCAGCAACGCCGCCCTCCGGGGCGGGGAAGAGCAGGTCGTCGTCGCGCCGGCATGGTCAGCATGAACGGCGAACCCTCGGCCGCGTGGACCGCGTCGAGCACCGCGGCCAGTTCCTCGGCGCGCTTGGCGGCGACCTTCGCGGCGCACTCCGGGCACGCCCACACCGATCCGCAGGTCACCAGTCCCTCGAACCCGGCCCGCCGACCATCCGGGGTGTTACTCACGACCAGGGCCACCCCGGCCTCCGGGTCGCGCATGGAGCCGCAGCGACGCACCCGACCGATGCTGGGCAAGGGCTGCAGCTGGGCCCGACGCTTCCACCGGCTAGCTCTCGCGCGTAGCTCTGCCTGCCTCTGAGTCCGTGCCGGAGGGCTGGGAAAGACTGTTCGCCCACTACCAAGAGCCGGGGTGGCCGGGCTGACCCCGGGCGCGCTCACGACGCCCTCCGCAGTGACGTGGAGGCGCCGGCGCTGGCGCGCCGGCGGGGCCCTGCCCCTACGGGCAGGGCCACGGGCACCAGCTCACGGACCTCTGATCCTGCGCGAGGCCGTGACGCTGCTCAGGGCAGCTCAGGGCCACGCGGCCAAGGAGAAGGACGAAGGGACCGCCTCCGGCGGTGCTCAGCGAGGCATCGGCGCGCGAGCTTGCACGGCCGTCCCTCACCAGCAAGGGCCGCACACCATCTTGACCGGTGGCGCGGGGTGGACGAGCTCAGCGACGCTGAGGGCCGTTCAAGATCGTCTGCTTCCTCCCTTGCTGGCGAGCCTCCGACGGCCGAAGAGCCCGTAGACGCGGTGGAGCCGGGACGGACTCCACCCGGGGCGCACGCCGCCGCCTCGCGGTCCTCCTGCACGTGGGTGGCGGTCGTCGACGCCTGCCCGAACCTCGGCAGCTTGACCGGCCCAGGGTCGCTATGTGCCCTGACGCGCGACCCGGAGGTGCCGATGTAGGAGTGGGCGCCTCGCCGGGGGTGACGCTGTGAGGCTTTTGCAGACTGCTCGGGGTCCGTACGATCTCGGGTCACGTTCACAGAGCGAGCGCACCCAGGTTCTGACTGACCCAGTTGGAGCGCGCCGATGGACGACCGCGATGACGCGATGGCCCCGTTCGAGGCGGACCTGGCCTCTGAACGCGCATTGCGCGCCCTTGTGATCAAGCTTTCGTGGCAGCCGATGCGGCCCGACACGGGTGATCTACCGGAGCAGATCGAGCGCGACGAGTAGCGCTGCGGCGCGGGACTCGCCGGGAGTTTGCGGCCTGCGGTCGCCCGGGCATCACCGATCCTTCGGTGCACCTGTTGTGCCGACTCGTAGCTTGGGCAATCCCCGAGCGGGACGACGGAGGCCCCAGTGGCCCGCAAGAACCTGTGGGACATCCACGGCGCACTCGAACACGCGCAGGACGCGGTCGCACATGCCCGCGCTGCCCGAGGACACAGCGCGCAGATCAAGGTGGAGATCGAGCAGCTGCGGCGTCGGTCCCGCGCGGAGCCGAGCGAGGTCGACCCGGGCACTGACGAACGCCGCGAGCAGATCGAGATCGAGGGCAACCTGCGCGCGGGCTCCGGTGTCGAGTCGGTTGCGCCCGACGCGGAAACCGCCGCCAAGCTCCGGGCGGCTCTGGAGAACCCGCCACCGTAGGAGCCCGACGACCCACCGCCGTCGCAGTGAAGGGAGCGGCAGGACTCGTCAAGCTCCCGGTACACATTCGGTCCACGCACGGCCCGGGTCCAGGGGGGCGAGCCCGGGCCGTGCAGGTACGAGATGGCACCGCGGAGCAGGGCGCAAACCGATCGGACCAGGCCGATCGAACGCCTGTGCGAATTACGAGAGCGGTGCTCTATCCCCTGAGCTACGGGGGCCCGTACGCAGCCTAGCTGCATGTTCACCGTCACTGGTCGGCCTCCCCGGCGTCGTCGGTGGCCCCTGGTTCACATCTGGTGCACACACGGCGTCGTCGAAGCGGTCGGCGAGCTCGTCGAGCTCTGTCAGGGAAGAGGTGCCCGCAGAGGCCGAGGGTCATCGTCGCGGTCCTGTGCCCCAGCACCAGCCCGACGACCTTGACGTCGGCGCCCGAGGCGATCGCGAGGGAGGCCGCGGTGTGCCGGAGCTCGTGCGGGTGGAACCTGGCCGGGCCGATCTTGCGGACGGCGGGGTCGGAGGTGTCGCGACCTGCACCCGGCGCCGGGACCACGCCCACCGTGCGGGACCGGCTGGACTCAGTGAGGTGTCCGAGCGCGGCCGGTGGGTGGCGTGGTGACCCGTGTCCATCGCCGTCTCTTTCACGTGACCGTGTACGAGACGTACAGAGTCACGCGATCTCGGTCAGCTCCGGCAGCTCGTACCGACGGACCTCGCGCAGCGCGGCGAGGCCTGCCGCGATCGCCGGCTGCTCCGCCGCGCCGCCGCGCACGGCGGTGATGACGTGGCGCGTGGGGACGGACGCGCCCGCGATGGGGATACGGCGGGTCTCGGCCGAGCCGGGCAGGTCGACCAGGCGTGGGATGAGGGCGACCCCGAAGCCGCGGGCGACGAGGGCCGCCCCGGTGTCCCAGGTGTCCGCGTGGTGCTCGACGGCGGGATCGAAGCCGGCGCCCGTGCAGGCCAGCGTGACGAGCTGGTGATAGGCCCGACCCGGCGAGCCCATCACCCACTGGTCCCGCGCGAGCTCGTCGAGGGAGACCGCGCTCCGGTCGGCCATGGGGTGGTGCGGACCGACGAGGACGTCGAGCGGCTCGTGGTAGAGCGGGTGCTGCTCGAAGTCAGGGTCGGTGCGCGGGGGAATGCTCGGCGTGGCCACCACGACGGCGATGTCGGTGTCGCCCGCGGCGAGCAGGTCGAAGGCTCGGGCGGGCTCGATCTCGCGGAGCTGGACGCGCAGGCTGGGATGCCGTTCGCGTAGCAGGGTCAGGGCGCGCGGGGCGACGACGGCGGCCGCCGTGGAGAAGCCGCCGACGCGCAGCGTCCCGGTGAGCTCGGAGCGGTCCTGGTGCGCGGCGAGGTCGGCCTGCGCGCGCTCCCACTGCGCGGTGAGCGCCGCCGCGTGCTCGAGCAGCGTGTGTGCGCCCGCCGTCAGCCGCACCGTGCGACCGGTCGGTTCCAGCAGGACGACGTCGAGCTCGCGCGCCAGCGCCTGCATCTGGTGCGAGACCGCCGACGGGGTCAGCCGGCACACCTCCGCGGCAGCCGTGACCGTGCCGTGGCGGGCGATCGCCTGGAGGACCTTCAGCCGACGGTCGATCATGTATGAACCGTACAAGGTGACGTGAACGAGTCTTCGATGGACGCCAGCAGTCGATCTCTTCACACTGAACGCAGCACCCCGGGCCCTCGGCGCCGCGGCCCGGTGGTTCGTGCCGTCACACGATCCGAGTCGTCCCTCCTCGGAGATGAAGCAGGAGTCCGTCGTGGACACGTATCGCGCCATCGTCGTGGGCTGCGGCGGCCTCGGTTCCGCCGCGCTGTACCGCCTCGCCACCGAACTCAGGTCCGGCGTCCTGGGCCTCGAACAGTTCGAGCTCGGTCATGACCGGGGCGCCTCACAGGACCATTCCCGGATCATCCGGCTCGCCCAGCACCAGCCCCAGTACGCCGCCCTCGCCTCGGCCGCCTACAAGGCGTGGGACGAGGTGGAGGGCGAGTCGCTGCAGCAGATCGTGACCCGCACCGGCGGCCTCGTCATCGAGGACCGCGTCGCGCGGCAGGGCGCCGAGACGGGCAGCCGCAACATCGAGGGCTACACCGCGATGTTCGACCGGTTCGGCTACGGCTATGAGGTCCTCGACGCCGACGAGCTCGTCGCGCGGTGGCCCCAGTTCCGGGTCGGTGGTGGCGAGCAGGCGCTCTACCAGCCGGAGTCGGGCATCGTCGACGCCGCCCGGGCGAACGCGGTTCACCTCGCCCTGGCCCGGGCGCACGGCGCCGAGGTCCGGGCGAACACCCCGGTGCGGGCGATCCGGCCCGACGGCGAGGGCGTCGTGGTCGTCACCGACGAGTGCACCTACCGCGCCGACCGCGTCGTCGTCGCGGCGGACGCCTGGACCAACCAGGTGCTCGCCGGTACCGGGTTGCAGCTGCCGTTGACGGTGCTGCGCGAGCAGGTGACCTACTACTCGACTCCGTACCTCGCGGAGTTCGCGCCGTCGCGGTTCCCGGTGTTCATGTGGCACGGGGCGCACAACTTCTACGGCTTCCCCGTCTACGGTGAGGTCGCGACGAAGCTCGGCCAGCACATGGGCGGCGAGGAGACCACCGCCGACACCCGCAGCTTCGTCCCCGACGACGTGCGCCGGAACCGGTACGCCGCGTTCCTCGACGATCACCTGCCGCGCTTCGGCGGCCCCGAGCTGTACTCGAAGACCTGCCTCTACACGGTGCCGCCGGACCAGAACTTCATCCTCGACCGGCTGCCCGAGCACCCGCAGATCGTCGTCGCCAACGGCGCCGGGCATGCCTACAAGTTCGCGGCCCTGATCGGTTCGCTGCTCGCCGACCTCGCCCTCGACCGCGCCCCGGCCCACCCGATCGAGGCCTTCGCGCTCGACCGGCCGGCGCTGACCGACCCGTCGTTCCCGCGCAGCTTCCATGTCTGAGCCCTGGTTCGTCACCGAGCGGGCCGCCGTCCCGACCCGCCCCCCGTTCTCGCCGCAGGAGGGAGTCCCCGCGATGACCGAGACCGTCGACCCGTCCGCCGACCCGTACGCCGCGCTCCCGGCGCGGCCGATCGCCCCGGCCGGGTTCACCGAGGAGGACACCTACCGGCACACCCGGCTCCCGGTCGACCTCGCGTCGACCCTGATCCCGGACGCCTACTGCTCGCCGGAGTTCTTCGCCCTCGAGCAGGACAGGGTGTTCACGTCCAGCTGGGTCGCGGTCGGGCTGGTGGGCGACGTCGACGAGCCGGGACGGTGCGTCGTCGTCGAGGTGGCGGGACGCTCGATCCTGATCACGCGGAACCGGCACGGTGAACTGCGCGGTTTCCACAACGTCTGCCGGCACCGCGCGACGAAGCTGCTCAAGGGCGATGCCCGCGAGGTCGGCCACCGCAATCGAATTCGCTGCCCCTACCACAACTGGACCTACGACACGGACGGCGCGTGCCTCGGCACCCCGCTGTTCGAGGGCTCCGATGTACCGGCAGGCGAGGAGACGATCTTCGACCAGATGGCCAAGGGCTTCGACAAGGCGGACTACAGCCTGCTGCCCGTGGCCGTCGACAGCTGGGGCTTCTTCCTCTTCGTCAATCTCTCGGTCGACCCCCAACCCCTGACGACGGCGCTGGGCGACCTGCCTCAGCGCTTCGCGGACTACCGGCTCGACGAGTGGGCCGCGCAGCGCCGGCTCACCTACGACGTCGCAGCGAACTACAAGCTCGTCGGCGAGAACTTCATGGAGTACTACCACCTGCCCTGGGTCCACCCGGAGCTGAACCAGGTCTCGAAGTTCTCCGACCACTACCGCTGGCAGGGACCCGGGCTCTACACCGGGATGTGCACCACCCCGGTCTCGCGCAACACCGAGGCCGGCGGCTGGGACGGCCTCTCCCCGCTCAGCACACTGCGCGAGCAGGACGCCGACAGTGGCCGCTTCGTCTGGCTGTTCCCCTCGACGGCGCTGGTCGTCCTGCCCAACCACGCGTTCGTGCTGTTCAACCGGCCCGTCGCCGCCGACCGCACCGTCGAGACCGCCGTCCTGCTCACCCACCCCGAAGCCGCCGACGATCCCGACGCCGAGGCCGGGATCGAGCAGCTCGCGAAGTTCTGGGACCTGGTGAACCGGCAGGACCTCGAGATCGTCGAGCGGGTACAGGACGGGCTGGAGAACCCGGCCTACCGCGGCGGCCGGATGTGCTTCCGGTTCGAGGAGCCGCTGCACCGGTTCCAGAACATGGTCATCGACAAGATGGTCGGCATCCACCGGGTCCCCGCGGGCGACGAGGACACCATGACGCGGATGTTCCGGACCCGTGACCGCCGCCGTCGACATCCCCCTGTCGAGGACCCCGCCACCACCAGCCCGCACCCCTGCGGCGGCGACGGGCAGATGCGATGACGCCGCCGCACGTGCACCCGTCCGACCGGAGGAGGTTCCCGTGGAACTGATCGTCCGCGACCGCCGCGACGAGGCCGACGGCGTCGTCTCGCTCGCCCTGGCCCACCCCGACGGCCACGACCTCCCCGCCTGGACGGCGGGGGCCCACGTCGACCTCGCGCTCGACGAGGGGATCGTGCGGCAGTACTCGCTGTCCTCCGACCCGGCAGACCGCACCGCATGGCGGCTCGGCGTCCTGCGCGAGCCCGCCGGCCGGGGCGGGTCGGAGTTCGTGTGCACCAAGCTCGACGTCGGCGACCTCGTGCAGGTCTCCACGCCCCGCAACCACTTCGAGCTGGTCCCCGCCGAGCGGTACCTGTTCGTCGCCGGCGGTATCGGGATCACCCCGATCCTCGCGATGATCGCCGGCGCCCGGGCCCACGGCGGGGACTGGTCGCTGCTCTACGGCGGGCGCACCCGGTCCTCGATGGCGTTCCTCGACGAGCTCGCCGTGTACGGCGACCGCGTCACCGTCGTCCCGCAGGACGAGCAGGGCCTGCTTCCGCTCGCGGACGTCCTCGGCGACCTCGACCCGGACACCCTGATCTACGCCTGTGGGCCCGAGCCCATGCTGGCCGCGGTAGAGGCGGCCGTCCCGGACCGAGACGCCCTGCACCTCGAGCGGTTCACGCCGAAGGTGATCGAGGGCGAGGGTCCCGACGAGGCGTTCGAGGTCGAGTTCGCCGCCTCCGGGCTCACCGCGACCGTCCCCGCCGGGGCCTCGATCCTCGAGATCGCCGAGGAGCTCGACCTCCCCGTCGACTTCTCCTGCCGCGAGGGCACCTGCGGCAGCTGCGAGACCCCGATCCTCGCCGGGCGGGCCGAGCACCGCGACTCCGTGCTCGAGAGCGACGAGCAGGCGGAGAACAGCTGCTTGTTGATCTGTGTGTCCCGCGCCGAGCGCGGCTGCACGACGCTGCGGCTGGACCTCTAGATGAAGATCGAACGCATCCACGTCCACCGGGCATCGCTCCCGGTGGTCGGCGAGCCCTACCGCATGTCCCACACCACGGTGCACGAACTCGACAGCACACTGGTCGAGGTCGTCACCGACGACGGGCGGCACGGGTGGGGCGAGACCTGTCCGCTGGGGCCGGTCTACCAGCCCCACCACGCCCTCGGGGCCCGCGCCGCGCTCGAGCAGATCGGCCCCGGCCTGATCGGCGCGGAGATCGCCTCGCCTCGCGGGCTCGCCCGGCGGATGGACGAGCTGCTGGCGGGGCACGGCTACGCCAAGGCCGCCCTCGACACCGCGCTGCTCGACCTCCTCGGCCAGGAGCTCGGCGTCCCGGTCTCGACGCTGCTCGGCGGCGCGCTGGTCGACCGCGTGCCTGCCTACTACTCGGTGACCGTCGGGAGCCCGGAGGACGGCGCCCGGAGCGCGGCGGCGAAGGTCGCGGAGGGGTACACCCGGGTGCAGGTGAAGATCGGCGGGCGTGATCTGGCGCGGGACGTCGAGACCGTGCACCGGGTGTGGGAGGCGGTCGGGCACCGGGCGCGGCTCGCCGTGGACGCGAACCGGGCGATGACCGTGGCCCACGCCGTGCAGTTCGACCGGCTCACCGCCGACGTCCCCTTCGTCCTCGAACAGCCGTGCAACACCCTCGGGGAGATGGCGCTGTTGCGCGGACGGCTCACGCACCCGGTGGCGTTGGACGAGACCACCGAGGACGTCGACGCCGTGCTGCGCGCGATCTCGGAGGGGCTGGCCGACGCGTTCTCGTTCAAGGTGACCCGGCTGGGTGGCCCGACGCGGGCGGCCCAGGCGCGCGACCTGTGCGCCCTGCGCTCGCTGCCGCACACCTGCGACGACGCCTGGGGCGGTGCGGTCGTGGCCGCGGCGTGCATCCACCTCGCCGCCACCGTCGAACCGCGCCTGCTCGAGGGCGTCTGGATCGCCCAGGACTACATCGAGGGCCACTACGACCCGGGCCGACCGGTCGTCGTCGAGGACGGGTACCTCGAGGTCCCGCAGGAGCCGGGCCTGGGAGCGGCACCCGATCGGACGCTCCTCACCCCGGTCGCGACCTACGGATGACGACGGTGGTGAGCCTGCGCCGTCGCAGCCGGTCCACCCACCGCGCGGCCCGCCGACCCGGAGCCCGTCCCGTCAGGGCGCGGGCGAGCTCGGGGTCGTCGTGGCGCAGACCCCCGGCGATCTCGCTCAGGGTGAGCAGCTCGGTGATCGTCATGTCGATGCCTCTTCCGGCCCGGGGTACTGCTCCTCCCCGTACCCGATCCGGCGCTCAGCACGCACGCCTTCTCCCGGGCCCGACGGGCTTGGCGTCCAGGCGGAGGTGTCGGCGGACCCGGTGGACGCTCACCCCCAGCACGGCGATCAGCGCCGCGTCCCGCTCCGCGGCGCCGAGGCGGTCCAGCGCTCCCACCACGACGGCGAAGGCGTGGTTCCGGTCGACCGTCCAGAGCGGCTGCTGCCAGCGCGTGCCCCCCGGGGGACCCGGCCACGTCGCCGCCTCGCGCCGGTACTCCGCGATGTCGCGGAACGCCCGGAGCCACCGGTCGTGCGGCGCCGCCCGCGTCCCGACCCACGCGAGCTCGGCGTCGACGATCGCGCGCACGCCCCGACGCCGCACCCGTGTCCCGATCAGCTCCGGCGCCAGGAGGCCCAGACGGGGGCGCGCGGCGTCGCCGACGGTGTCGTTGACGCGGCGGGCGAGCCACGCCAGCCCGGGGTGGGTGCACCGCGGACGGTCGGAGAAGGCGCACCCGGCCAGCACCGACACGTACTCCATGAGACAGCTGCCGTCCTCGGGGCGGCGGTGCCGCCCCCGGGCCAGCTCGGGGAGCCCCGCAGGCGGGACGACGCCCCGGGGTCCGCTGCGTTCGGATGTGATCACGACACTCGACCTTTCCCTCGACGGTGCGCGTCGCCCCGCGGACGAGGAGCGCGACGACGCCGGACGACGGCGATGAGCAGCAGGGGGACGGCGGTCGGCAGGACGACGACGGCGGCCGCCCCGACCGCGATCACCCAGGCCACCGCGCAGTGCAGGCCCACGCCCAGGACCGCGACCCCGGCGCCCGACCCGCACAGCAGCAGCACCCCGAACCCGAGCCCGCCGAGGTGGTGTCCCCACCACCCGTGGCGCGCGAGCCGGCGCGCCAGCCGGGGCTCGTCGGCGCTGAGCCGGGCGGCGATCTCGTCGAGTCGGCGGGCCTCGTGGGCACTCAGCGCCATCTCGCCACCCCCGGGAGCGGGGTGGTCACGGGAGGCGGGATCAGGTGGCGGCACAGCTGTCTCCCAATCGGCGAGCCGATCAGGAGCCATCAGCGGAGGTGCCCGCGGTTGGAGGTGAGCTCCATCACCTGGTGTCGACGGTAGACCGCGGAGGGCCCGTCGGGAAGGCCCGTTCCGTCCCCGGGCCCGCACGAACGCCCCATCCGGCCTGCCGGAGGAGCACACTGGTGCGAGCCGCAGACGAGGGTGGCTGTCCCTACTACCGTGGTGGCCGTCATGGTCGAGAGTTCGGAAATCGTCACGCCGGGTGCCGGTCACGCCCAGGACACGGCCGCGGATGACCGGGACGCGCGCGCCGACGCCCGGGACGCCGCCGCGGACGAGCGCGAGATCGAGGCCGACCGCCGGCAGGCCGAGGCCAACCGGCGGGAGCGCCTGGCCGACGAGCGGGAGCAGCGCGCCGACGAGCGCGAGGCCTCCCTGGACCACCTCGCCCGGTTGGCGGGCGTGACCACCGTCGAGCACCTCGAGCGCTCGCATGCAGCGCTGGACCGGGCCGCCCAGGCGGTGCGCCGGGCGGAGGATCGTCTCGAGCGCAATCGCGGCGCCCTCCACCGGTCCCAGCGGCAGGCCACGCGCGAACAGGACGAGATCGACCGCGAGTGCGCGACGACGACGCGGGGGGCCGACGTCGAGGGCGACGACGCCGGGCGGCCGGACAGCTAGGACGTCGGGCGACGCCACCGCACGATCCGCCCGTGGTGGTGACGTCGGGCATGTTCCGGCAGGTCGGCGCGTGTCGAGGTGACACGCGGGTAGCCCACTCCTGTGACGGGAGAGAAGTGCGAGGTGTCGAGCGCCCGCGAGGCGGCCGACGCGCTCCGCGCGGTCGTCTCCCGGGCCCGTGACGCAGAGTCGACCGGACAGGAGCCCGCCGAGGTCCTCGCCGAGCTCGCGCGGGTGGCCGGGCTGCTGGGGCGGACCGTCGAGGGCGTGGCCGGCGAGGACGGTGGCGCGGTGCGCGCCACCGCCGACCGGCTCGCCAGGGCCATCGCCGCGCACCGCGGGCTCCGCACCGGCTGAGGTCACCGTCACGCCCCCGGTCGGACGTGCACGATCACATCGTTTCCGAACGACTGGACCACACCGGCTCCGGTAGCGTCGGCGCCGTGATGGAGGAGGACCGAGCAGGCGAACAGGCCCGCGTGGCCGCGCGCTCGGTGCTCGCCAACATCGAGGCGCTCGACCTCGATCCCCACCGCCGTACCCAGGTCGTCGACCTCGCGACGAAGCTCAGCGCGCGCGGCGGCAGCGGGGGTGGGCTCGACCACGCGTCGGTCGTCGGTCTGACCGGTCAGCTCAAGGAGCTCCTCGCGCCGGTGCGGGGGCTCACCGCGAGCACCGTCAAGTCCTGGCTCGACGACATCGAGCCGGTCTACTGAGCCGGTCCACCGAGCCGTCTCTCCTGGGCTGTCCCTACTGGGCGTAGCCCGACAGCTGCGTCCCGACCCGCTCGGCCATCTCCCGCGCGAGCGCCTGCAGGCCCGACGCGGGCCGCACCATGACCTCGAAGGTGACGATCAGGCCGTCGTCGTCGAACGTGATCATGTCGATGCCGTGGACGTCCCGGTTGCCCGCCCGCGCGCGGAACTCCAGCACCACCTCGTGGCCGCCGGCCGCGACGAACGTGCGGTGGTAGGTGAAGCCGGAGAACACCTCGAGCGCGGTGGAGACGGCGAGGACGACGGCGTCGCGCGAGTGGTACGGGATGTGGGCGACGGGGGAGTGGAACACCGCGTCGGGGTGGACGATCTCCGCGAGCCTCGAGAAGTCCTCGGCCGCGACCATCGCGTGCCAGCGGGCGAGCGAGTCGGCGGCGGCGGGGGCGAGCACGGCGTCGTCCATCGGGTCCTCCAAGCGGCGGCGGCGCCTCAGTGTGCCGGGCGGGCCTGCTCGAGCGCCCACGGAGTCGACGATCCCCGGCTGCCGAACGTCGCGGACAGGCAGAAGCGGTCCGCCCGTACCGTCGTGTGCCGCCACTCGACGGCGCGGTCGCCCGAGGACCCGAGCCGGTCGATCTCGAAGATCGGTGCCCCCGGCGTGACGCCGAGCAGGCGCGCGGCGCCGGAGTCGGCCACGTCCGCGTGGATGCGCTCGCGCCCGCCGTCGACGTGGACGCCGGCGCGGGCCGCCAGCTCGGCGTAGAGGCCGGTGCGGGTGAGGTCGATCCCGACCAGCGGCTCGGCGAGCTCCCAGGGCAACCACACCCGGTCCCACGCCAGGGGCTCGTCGTCGGCGAGGCGCAGCCGCTCGAGGAGCAGCAGCGGCGTGGACTCCTCGAGCCCGAGCCGCGTCGCGACGACGCCGTCGGCCACCCGGTCGAGCCGGCGCACCGTGCTCGTCTGCGTGCGCCCGGACTCCTCCACGGAGGCGAACAGGCTGTAGACCTCGTCGACCGGCTGGTCGATCGCCCGGGGCGGCCCGCCGCGGACCAGGCGTGGCGGCCGGCCGCGCTCGGCGACGACGATGCCGTCCGCGCGCAGCTGGCCGAGCGCCTGCCGGACGGTGTGCCGGCTCACCGCGTACTCCTCGGTGAGCGCGAGCTCGCCGGGGAAGGACGAGTCGAACTCGTGCGCGCGGATGCGCCGCAGCAGATCGTCCTGCAGCTGCGACCACAGCGGACGACCCCCCGCCCGTTCGAGCGCTCTGGGACCCATGGCCCTCCCTCCCCACTTGACCGTACATCCTCCCTTCCCTAATGTCCGGACATAAAGGTACGGACATTTACGGTGAGGAGACGTCGTGGTCGCGCCCGCACTCGTCCGGCCGGGACACTCCGCCGGATCCGTCACGCGCCTCGCCGACGGCGTCCGCGGCCGCGTGCCGGGACTGGCGCTCGCCGTCGTCGTCGCCGGGGTGGCGACGGCCGCCGGCACCGAGGTGCCCGTGGTCGGCGGCCCGGTGTTCGGGATCGTGCTCGGTGTCCTGGTGGGGGCCGTGCTGCACCCGGGGGAGCGGTGGCGCCCGGGCCTCGCGGTCGCCGCGAAGCCGGTGCTGCAGACCTCGATCGTCGTGCTCGGGGGGACGCTGTCGCTGCACCAGGTGGCGGCGGTCGGGTCGTCGTCGCTGCCGGTGATGCTGGGGACGCTCGCGGTCGCGCTCGGCGGGGCGTGGCTCGTCGGGCGGCTCCTGGGGATCGAGCGGGACACGACGCTGCTGGTGGGGGTCGGCACCGCGATCTGCGGCGCCTCGGCGATCGCCGCGACCCAGTCGGTGCTGCGGGCGCGGGAGTCGACCGTCGCCTACGCCATCGGCACGATCTTCGTCTTCAACGTCGTCGCGGTGCTCGCCTACCCGCCCCTCGGGCACCTGCTCGGGCTCTCCCCGCACGCCTTCGGGCTCTGGGCCGGAACGGCGATCAACGACACGTCCTCGGTGGTCGCCGCGGGCTACGCCTACGGCGGCGACGGCGGCCCGTACTCGGTGGTCGTCAAGCTCACCCGGAGCCTGATGATCATCCCGGTGGTCGTGGCGGTGTCGTTCCGGGTGTCCCGACGGCGAGGCGGTGCCGGTTCCGGGGCCGACCCGGCCCCGCAGCGCCTGCCGTGGCGGCGCCTGGTGCCCCTCTTCCTGGTCGGGTTCGTGGTGGCGTCGGCGCTGACGACGGTCGGGGTGGTGCCCACGTCCTGGCACCCCGCCCTCACCGTCGTCGGGACCTTCCTCATCACGACGGCGCTGTCGGGTATCGGGCTCTCGCTGCGGATCGCCGACCTGCGGTGCACCGGCGTCCGGCCGCTCCTGCTCGGGGCCTGCCTGTGGGCGCTGGTCGGCGCGTCGAGCCTCGGGATGCAGGCGCTCAGCGGGGTGCTGTGAGCCGCCGGGCCGGGTCTCGGCCGAGCCAGCCGACGAGCCGCGCGTAGGGCCCGGCGTCGTCGGGGACGTCGACGACGGGCCCGAACGGGATGGGGCCGCCGCGTGGCTCGGCCGGGAGGTCGGCGCGGACGGGGTCGACGACGGCCGCGGCGAGCTCCGGGTCGAGGGTGTCCGCGACCCCGAGCGCGACGGCGAGGTCCCAGGCGTGCGCGGCCAGCTCACGGACGTAGCCCCAGCCGGCGGCCCGCCCCGCGACGACGCCCCAGGGGACGCTCACCTCGCGCTCGAGCACGGCCGGGCCGCCGTCGGGCGCCCAGACCGCGGCGACCTCGTCCCGCCCGGCGGCCAGGGCGGCGACGTAGGCCGGCACGCCGTCCTGGGGGAGCTGGTGGGGCAGGTCGAACGGGTGCCCGCCGCGCCCGACGTGGGCGACCCGCCGGAGGACGGTCACGAGGTGGGCGAGCAGGTCGTCGATGGTCCAGCCGTCGCAGGGCGTGGGTGCGTCGAGGGGCGTGTCGGTCCCGACGAGGCCGACGACCTGGTCGGCGGCGCGGATCAGGGTGGGGCGGGGGTCGTCCACGGGGTGCTCCTGGTCGGTGGGTCGGGTGGTGGTCACGCGTCGCCCATGCGCAGCGCGAAGGCGACCCACGTGCGGTAGGGCGCGAGCGGCGCGGTGGCGGCGGCGAGGGTGGCGGGGTCGTCGTAGTCGGTGGGCTCGCGGCCGTGGAGGCGGGCGAGCAGCGCGGTGGCGCGGGGCTCGTCGGGCCACTCGTCGACGACCCCGCACGCCCGCAGCCAGATGCCCGACGACCAGAACTCCCCGATGCCACGGATCCGACGCAGCGCCGCGCGGGCACCGTCGGGACCGAGGGCCTGCAGGCGGTGGATGTCGAGGTCGCCGTCGAGGGCGGCGCGGGCGACGCCGTGGAGGCGGCGGACCTTCTCGGCGGGCAGGCCGGGGACCTCGTCGAGGGTGAGGAGGCGCTGCGGCGTCGGGAAGGTCGCGACGGACTCGCCGGCGAGATGCAGCGTCGTGCCGTGGTCGGTGGCGAGTCGTCGGGTGAGCGTGGCGGCCCGCGCCTTCCCGATGCGCGGCGAGATCACGGCCCAGGCGGCGGCCTCGTAGGGGCTGGGGAAGAGGGTGGGACGGCGGCCGTGGCGGCGGGCGAGGAGGGCGCCGACGGCGGGGTCGCGGGTGGCGACGTCCGCCAGACCGGTGGCGTCGTGGTCGAGGGAGACGAGGCGGGCGGCCTGGGCGCGCGCGGCGTCGGGGTCGCCGGTGCCGAGGACCTCGAGGGCGACGGGGCCGTCGACGGCGCCCTGGGTGAGGGCGAAGGCGACGGGGCGCAGGTCGTCGTCGGCGATCGCGGCGAGCACCAGCGGGCGGGCGGCGTCGCGGGCGAACCGCGAGACCGGGGCCCAGGCCATGACGGCGGTGCGGGCGAGGTCGAGGGAGAACGGGCCGGCGGGGTGCAGGACGTGGTGGGTCGACGTCGGGGCGGGCGTCGAGGTCCGGGTGGGGGCCGACGGAGCGGCTTTTCTGCCACTGGATGCAAGCAACGACGCTTTGCTGGCAACGGCGGTGAGGGTCATGCCGAGCACGATGCGCCCCGAATCCCGACACGTGTTGTCGTGATTCCGTGAGAATCTCGGACCCGTGCGCTCCGACCGCCTGCTGGCCACCCTGCTGCTCCTGCAGACCCACGGCCGGCTCTCGGCGCCCGACCTCGCCGCCCGCCTCGAGGTCTCCACCCGCACCGTCGCCCGCGACGTCGAGGCGCTGTCGTCGGCGGGGGTCCCGGTCTACGCCGAGCGGGGGCGCCACGGCGGGGTGGTGCTCATGCCGGGGTTCCGGACGGACGTCAGTGGCCTCACCGATGCCGAGATGCGGGCCCTGCTCGCGCTGACCGACGGGGAGCAGGGCGGCTCGCTGGGCCGGGCGGTGGCCTCGGCGGTGCGCAAGCTGCTCGCGGCGGTGCCCGAGGCCCGGCGGCCGGGGATCGCCGCCGCGCGGCGCACCGTCGTCGTCGAGCAGCACGGCTGGCACCGCGCCGGGCAGCCGGCGGGGGACGATCCGGCGCTCGCCGCGCTCGAGCGCGCCGTGACGGCCGACGAGCGCGTGCGGATCCGGTACCGGCCCGGGTCGGGCGGCACGGCCGGGTGGCGGACCGTCGACCCGTACGGCCTGGTCAGCAAGGCCGGCACGTGGTACCTCGTCGCCGCCGCCCGCGGGACCCCGCGGATGTTCCGGGTGAGCCGCGTCGAGGAGGTCGCGTGGACCGGGACGCCCGCGCGGCGTCCCGACGACCGCGACCTCGAGGCCGTGTGGGTCGAGCTGCGGGACCGGCTGGAGGACGCGCCGGAGGCGGTGACGGTGGCGGTGCGCGTCGGGGCGGGGCGGCGGGCGATGGTCGAGCGGGTGGTGGCGGCGCAGCTGGTGGGGCCGCCGTCGCCGGACCCGGACCGACCCGACGTCGTGCACCTGCCCTTCCGCGCGGCGGGGGCCGCCGTCGGGGTCCTGCTGGGGTTCGGCGCCGTCGCGGAGGTCCTCGGGCCGCCGGAGGTGCGGGCGCTGATGGCGTCACGGGCGGCCGAGGTGGTCGCGCTGTACCGCTGAACCGATCTTCTCCCCGTTCGCCGCTGCCGAGTCCCGACCCGGCGAACTAGGGTTCGGCGGCATGACGACCGTGTTGGTGACCGGTGGTGGCGAGCGGCTCGACGAGGTCTCGTCGGCGGTGAAGGCGACGGGGGCGGAGGTCGTCGTCGTCGACAACCCCGACCGGCTCGGCGAGGCCGTCGACGGGAAGACCTTCGACGCCTACGTGCAGCTGCCGGTCGCGATGACGCCGGGCGAGGGCAGCGTCGTCGCGAAGGTCGAGCAGTTCCTCACCCAGGGCATGCTGTCGCGCTTCCGGGCGGCCGCGACGGTGCTGCCGACGCTCGCGCCGAACGCGAACGTCATGCTCGTCGGCGGGCAGACCAACGTCGACGTCGACGCCCCGGACGACGCCGACGCGCGCGCGGCGATGCTGCGGGTGCTCGCCCACGCCCTGCGCGCCGAGCGGGCGCCCGAGCGGCTGACCGTCCGCGTCGCCGACCGCTCGTGGACCGGCGAGCAGATCGCCGCGAAGGTCACCGGGGACCCGGGGGAGTCGCGGACGCCGACCGACGACGAGGAGGGCATCGGGCGCGCCTACGCCGAGTGGCGCACCGAGGTCGTGGGCCTGATGCGGGTCGAGTTCTAGGTGCGCTTCGCGCTCGTGAGCACTAACTGTCGGTATAGCGACAGTTAGTGCTCACAAGGCCGAAGGCCACCTCAGGTACCTCTCAGGACGCGCGTCCAGACTGTGCCCATGCGGATCCTCGTCGTCGACGACGACCGGGCCGTGCGCGACTCGCTGCGCCGGTCCCTGGCGTTCAACGGGTACCAGGTCGAGCTCGCGACGGACGGCCAGCAGGCGCTGGACACCATCGAGAAGGAGCGGCCCGACGCCCTCGTCCTCGACGTGATGATGCCCCGCCTCGACGGCCTCGAGGTCTGCCGGCGGCTGCGCAGCGCGGGCGACGACCTGCCCGTCCTCGTCCTCACCGCCCGCGAGGCGGTCTCCGACCGGGTCGCCGGGCTGGACGCGGGCGCCGACGACTACCTCGCCAAGCCCTTCGCCCTCGAGGAGCTCCTCGCGCGGTTGCGGGCGCTGCTGCGGCGGACCTCGCCCGAGGACCGCGACCGCGACGACCACCCCGAGCCGCTCACGTTCGCGGACCTGTCGCTGGACCCCGTCACCCGCGAGGTCCGGCGCGGCGACCGCCCGATCCAGCTCACCCGCACCGAGTTCTCGCTGCTCGAGCTGCTGATCGCCAACCCCCGCCGGGTGCTCACCCGCAGCCGCATCCTCGAGGAGGTCTGGGGCTACGACTTCCCGACGACGGGCAACGCCCTCGAGGTGTACATCGGCTACCTGCGTCGCAAGACCGAGGCCGAGGGCGAGTCGCGGCTGATCCACACGGTCCGCGGGGTCGGGTACGTCCTGCGCGCCGACGCCTGACGCCGGCGGTGGACCGGGCGGCGCGGGTCCTCGTCGTCGAGGACTCCGAACCCATCCTCGCGTCGGTGACGACGGCGCTGACCGGGGTCGGGCACGAGGTGCTCGCCCGGCCGGACGGCGCGCGGCTGGAGGACGACCTCGCCGCCTTCGCACCCGACGTGGTCGTCCTCGACCTCATGCTCCCCGGCCGCGACGGCTACGCGCTGCTGCCCGCGGTCCACGCGACGAGCGCCGGGGTCATCCTGCTGACCGCGCGCAGCGGGGTCGCCGACCGCGTCCGCGGGCTGCGCGCCGGCGCCGACGACTACCTGGTCAAGCCGTTCGCGCTCGCCGAGCTCCTCGCCCGGGTCGAGGCGCTGCTGCGGCGCTCCGGCGGGGTGGGCGACGCGGTGGAGGTGGACGACGTCGTCGTCGACCCCGACGCCGGGCGCGTCACCCGCGGCGGCCGCGAGGTCCCGGTGACGGCGACGGAGCTGCGGCTGCTGCACGACCTCGTCGCGCACCGCGGCCGGGTGCGGTCGAAGTCGCAGCTGCTCGGCGCGGTGTGGGGCTGGGAGTCCTACGACCTCAACGTCGTCGAGGTCCACGTCTCGGCGCTGCGCCGCAAGCTCGGCGAGCCGCGGGTCATCCACACCGTGCGCGGGCAGGGGTACGTCGCGCGGGCGTCCCGGACGTGACCCGCTGGGGCGGGGCGTCCCTGCGACGGCGGGTGACGGTCACCTCGGTGGTCGTGGTGGCGGTCGTCGTGGTCGTGGTGGCCGTGGTGTCGGACCTGCTGTTCGCGGCCCAGTCCCGGTCCGAGGCGCTGACGACGCTGAACGGGCGGGCGTTGCAGGCCGTGCAGCTCGCCGACCAGGGGCTCTCCCCGGACCAGATCGTGCGGCGGGTCGAGATCGGGGGCGGGATCGTGGTCGTCGTCCGGGGGCCGGACGGGGCGGTGCTGGCGGCGAACCGCGCCGGGGACCCGCCGTCGTCGCGCCGGACCGTCAGCCGGCGGCTCGCGTCGGGGGACACGGTGTCGTTGACCGCCGACCCCGGGCTCGAGGGGGCGGCGGAGCGGCGGTTGCGGCGGGTGCTGCTGATCGTCGGGGGGATCGCGATCGTCGCGGCGGCCGGGGCGCTGCTGCTGACGACGCGGCTGGCGCTCGCGCCGCTCGACGCGATGACGACGCTCGCGCGCTCGATCGCGGGCGGCCGCCGGGGGGAGCGGCTGGCGCCGGAGCGCCGGGACACCGAGCTGGGGCGGGCGGCCGCCGCGTTCGACGAGATGCTCGACGCGCTCGAGGGCGCCGAGGCCCACGCGCGGGCGTCGGAGGCGAGCACCCGGCGGTTCGTCGCGGACGCGGCGCACGAGCTGCGCACGCCGCTGGCCGGGATCGCGGCGACGGCGGAGGCGGGGACGGCGCCGGGCCTCGACCCCGAGGCCCGGGAACGGCTCGCGACGCTGCTCGTGCGCGACGCCCGCCGGGCCGGGCGCCTCGTCGACGACCTGCTCACCCTGGCCCGGTACGACGCGGGCCTGCGCCCGGAGCGCTCCCGGGTCGACCTGGTGGAGCTGGCCCGCGTGGAGACCGACCGCGACGCGGTGCTGCACCCCGACGACCCGGCGGAGCTCGAGGGAGGCGCCCCCGTGCCGGTGTCCGTCGATCCCGAGCTGCTCGGGCAGGCACTGACCAACCTGGTGACCAACGCCCGGCGTCACGGGGGTGGGGCGGTGACGGTGTCGGTGGGTCGCGACGGCGGGGCGGCGCGGGTGGCGGTGCGCGACCACGGGCCCGGCGTGCCGCAGGAGGAGCGCGAGCGGGTGTTCGACCGGATGGTGCGGCTCGACGAGGCCCGGGGCGGGTCGGGGGGTCGGGGCGGGGGCGCCGGGCTGGGGCTCGCGATCGCGCGGGAGGCGGCGCGGGCGCACGGGGGCGACCTGGTGTGCCGGGCGCCCGACGACAGCGGGCCCGGGGCGGAGTTCGTGCTGACGCTGCCGGCGGACGGCTAGCGCGGCGTGATCCCCGTGGCGTTGATGGAGGCGTCGGTGGGGCCGACCACGAGGCGGGTCGTGGTCATCGACGAGTCCTGGGTGATCGACGGGTCACGGTAGAGGCCGATCTTCATGTAGTCGCCGGTGTCGAGGAGCGTGCCCCGCGGCGGGTGGTAGTTCGTCACCTTCGGCACCCCGTCGCGCCAGACGTCGATCTCCGCCGCGCCCGAGCTCCGCGAGAAGTGGATGTGCAGGACGAGGTCGATGGTGTCGTCCGGGCCGACCGCCCCGAGGTCCTGGAAGTCGGTGCCCACGTTGGCGAGTCGCAGCCGCCCGCCGCCGGCCTGGATCGCGATCGGCGGCGACCCGTTGTCGCCGTTCTGGTGCCACTGCAGCACGAGCTGCCAGGTGCTGGTGCCGACCGGCAGGTCGTGCAGCGTGCTGACGTCGTGGACCCAGACGTCGTCGCCCTCGTGGTACTCCGGCAGCCGGGGCACCGACTCGGAGCGCTCGCCGCCGCCGGGTATGGCGAACGTCAGGGCCTTGCCGCCGTTCGTGATCTGCGGGACGGCGCCGCCGTCGACCTGCCCGGAGTCGCCGTTGCCGACGAAGTGGCTCGCGAAGTCGCCCACCGAGGTGTCGAAGACCCCGGGCCCCGTCGCGGGCTTGGCGGCGAGCGCCTTCGCGGCGGCGAGGGGGTCGACGGTGGCCGTGGTGGTCGGGGCGGCGCTGCCGCCGGCGGCGGTGGCGGAGGCGGTCGCGAGCGGCGGCGGGTCCGACGGCGACGAGCCCTTCCCGCCGAGCAGCACCAGCGGCAGCACGATCACGGCCCCGGCGAGCACGGCGGCGAGGATCATCCGCAGGCGCGACGGCCCGGGCCCACCGGGAGATCCACCGCCGGGTGACGGGGGACGGTCGCGGACGGCTGTCGTCACGGGCGCCCCCAGCTCATCGTCGTACCTCCGTGCACGGTGGCGTGCCCTCGTCCGGCTCAACGATGGTCCCTCGCGGCGGGGTGCGTCGGTGTGAGGTGTGATCGTCGTGGTGGTCGGCACCACGGACGGGTGAAGCCTCTCATCCGTCGTACAGCGGGATTCCCGGACACCTCGACCACACACCGTGGCCCGCGACACCGCGTCCCGGCTGGTGCGCGCCACCCAGGTCCGGTGCTCAGGCGCGGGGGATCCAGAACCGCAGCAGCGCCCCGCCGCCCGGCGCCTCGTGGGCCGAGACGCCGCCGTGGTGGCGGGCGGCGGTCTGGGCGACGATCGAGAGCCCCAGCCCGGAGCCGGGCATGGTGCGGGCGTCGGCGGAGCGGAAGAACCGGTCGAACACCAGGGCCCGCTCCTCCGGCGCGATGCCCGGCCCGCTGTCGGCGACCTCGAGCACCGCGGTCCCCGGGCGCTCCGGTGCCACGCCCTCGCGCAGCACCACCCGCACCGTGCCGCCCGGCGGGCTCCACTTGGTCGCGTTGTCGAGCAGGTTGAGCACCGCCCGCTCGAGGGCGCTGGCGTCCCCGACCACCTCGCACGGCGTCAGGTCCGCCTCGACGTGGATTCCGGGGGCCCGCGGGCGCGCCCGGTCCAGGGCCCGCTCGACCACCTCGGACAGGTCGAGGTGCTCGGCGGCGACCTCGGGCGGGTCGTCGCGGGCGAGCTCGACGACGTCGCCGACCAGCGTCGCAAGCTCGTCGATCTGGGCGCGCAGGTCGGCGGTCAGCTCGGCGCGGTCCTCGTCGGACAGCCGCGGCGCGTCGGGGCGGCCGGACGCCGCGCCTTCCTCGGCCGCGACCAGCAGCTCCAGGTTCGTCCGCAGCGAGGTGAGCGGGGTCCGCAGCTCGTGCCCGGCGTCGGCGACCAGCCGGCGCTGGCGGTCGATCGAGGACGCCAGCGCCGCGAGCATGGCGTTGAAGCTGCGGGTGAGCCGGGCGATCTCGTCGCCGCCGGTGACGGTGATGGGCTGCAGGTCGCCGGTGCGCGCGACCCGCTCGGTCGCCGAGATCAACCGCTCCACCGGCCGCAGCCCGGCGCGCGCGATCGCGACGCCGACCACCGCGGCGAGCACGACGCCGAGGCCGCCCACGACGACGAGCACGATCGCCAGCCGGGAGAGCGTCCGGCGGGTGGGGTCGAGCTCCTGGGCGAGCACGAGCGCGCGGCCGGTCCCGGCCTGGACGGCGACCACGCGGTACGCGGTCCCGCCGACGAACCCGGTGCGCGGCGCCTCCGGGGTCCCGCGGGCGACGTCGATCTCGGGGTCGCCGACCGGGGGCTGCTCACCCTGGATGAACAGCGCCCGCCCGTCGGCGTAGACGATGGCGACGCGGAAGTCGCCCGCGGCGAGCGCGTCGGAGGAGACGACGCGGTAGATCAGGCTGGGGTCGGCGAGGTCGCTGGAGGACGCGGCGGTCGCGCGCTCGACGAGGCTCTGGTCGAGCTGGTCGTACAGCGCGCGGTAGGCGGTGAGGAACACGGCCACCGAGATCAGGGCCACGAGCAGGCCGGCCCCGACCGACACCAGGATCGCGACGCGGCGCCGCAGCGGGATCTCGAGCAGCACGTGCCAGCCCGACGGCGCGGCGGTCCCCTCGCCCGGGTCCGGCGCGGGTCCGGAGGTCCCCGTCGGTCGCGTGGTCGTGCTCATCGCCCCCGATCCTCCCGGATGTGGGGTGGTCCGCGGGTCGGTTCCCGGGGCCGCTGAGCCGGACGGGGGTGCGCGCTGCGACGACGGGGTTCCCACCGGGCGCGGGACGGCGCACATGCGGGAGGCTGCACGCATGAGCGAGAGCGACCCCCGTCCGGCCCGGCGGGACGGCCCGCCGGAGGGCGAGGAGCCGCCGACGACGACCGAGCGTTCCGGCGAGACCGGGCCGCCCGGCCTCGGCACCGGCTACCGCCAGCAGGGCGTGCGCTGGGCCGACGGCGGCCCCGCGGAGGCGCCACGCTCGTGGTCGGGCGCGCCCTTCGGCGCGTCGGCCCCGTCCTCGCCGTCCTCCCCGTCCTCCCCGTCCTCCCCGGGGGACCGGGCCGGTCACGCGCCGGCGACGCCGTCCGGCGGGTTCCCCGCCGACCCCGACCACGGGTGGTACGGGGCACCGCAGGACCCCGGCGCCGAGGGCCACGCCGACCCCGACGACGGGTCCGGGGCGCGCCCCGGGCTCGTCGCCCGGCTGCGGGAGCGCGGCCGGGACGGGACGGCCGCCGTCGGGAGGACCGGGCTGATCCTCGTGGCGCTCGTCGCGCTGGTCGCCGGCCTGGTGGGTGGGGCGATCGCGGGCTCGCTCGCGGCGGGCGGGTCCGCGGCGGGGACCTCGCTCGCGTCCACCGACTCGGCGGGGGACCCGCTGCCCCCGGCCCCGGCGGGCTCGGTCGAGGCGGTCGCGTCCGCGGTCCTGCCGAGCACGGTGCAGATCCTCGGGGCGGCCGGCGAGGGATCCGGGGTGATCATCTCGCCGGACGGCCTCATCATGACCAACAACCACGTGCTCGCGGCCGGGCGCGGCGGGGCGCTGCAGGCGGTCTTCTCCGACGGCCGGGCCGCCCCGGTCTCGGTGGTCGGCACGGCCCCGGCCGCCGACATCGCCGTCGTCCGCGCGACCGGCGTCACCGGCCTGCAGCCCGCCACCCTCGGCGACTCGGACCAGCTGCGCCAGGGGCAGGCCGTCGTCGCCGTCGGGTCACCGCTCGGGCTGTCGGGGACGGTGACCACGGGGATCGTGTCGGCGCTGCAGCGCCCGGTCGCGGCCGGCGGGTCGAGCTCGGGCCAGGACAGCACGCTCGACGCCATCCAGACCGACGCGGCGATCAACCCGGGCAACTCCGGCGGCCCGCTCGCCGACTCGGCCGGTCACGTGATCGGCGTCAACACCGCGATCGCGAGCGTGCCCTCCGGCGGCGGCTCCGCCGGGCAGGAGGGCGGCTCGATCGGGCTGGGGTTCGCGATCCCGATCAACCAGGCCCGCCGGATCGCGACCGAGCTGGTGCAGACCGGTCGCGCGACGCAGGCGATCATCGGGGTGCAGCTCGCCAGCGGCGGGCCCCGCGGGGCGACCGTCGCCGCCGTCACCCCCGGCTCGCCCGCCGCGGCGGCGGGCATCGCGCCGGGCGACCTCGTGACGAAGGTCGACAACCGCGTCATCGAGGACGCCAACGCGCTCGTCGCCGCGATCCAGTCGAGCCCGCCGAACCAGGTGGTGACGCTGACCGTGGTCAGTGCCGGTCAGGGCCCGCGTCCCGTGCCGGTGACGCTGGGGAGCCGGGTGATCGGGGGCCGATAGGAGGTGGCCTCCGGCCTCGTGAGCACTAAATGTCGCTATACCGACCTTTAGTGCTCACGTGCGCGAAGCGCACCTGGCGAACGCCCGCCCCGTCGCCGCGACCTCCTCGGGCGCCGAGCGCTCGGTGACCACCAGCCCGGCGGCGGCTGCGACCTCGTCGAGCGCGTCGGGGCCCAGCACCGCCCAGGGGAACCAGGTGCCGGCGAGCTCGTCGGCCGCGGAACCGCCGACGAGCCGCGCGGCGCCCTGCCACAGCCCGGCGCCGGGGGTGAGCTCGAGCAGCACGGTGCCGTCCCGGGCGAGCAGGTCGCGGCAGCGGCGCAGCAGCGCGGCCGGGTCGCCGCCGATCCCGATGTTCCCGTCGGCCAGCACGACGTGCTCCCAGCGTCCCTCGCCGGGGAGCCGCTCGAAGGCGTCCTGGTGCAGCACGGCCGCGCCGCGCTGGAGACATCGCTCGATCGCCTGCGGGGACACGTCGACGCCGAGCACGGGCACGCCGCGGTCGGCGAGCGCGACGACGAGCCGTCCCGGCCCGCAGCCCAGGTCGAGGGTGGCGCCGTGGCAGCGCTCCAGCAGCCAGGCGTCGTCGTCGTCGGCGTCGTCCTGCCAGCGCTGCACGGCCAGCGGCAGCACCACCCCGTCCGCCCGCACCAGGCGGTCGCTGCGCCCGGCCAGCGCGGCGTCGAAGACGGTGGGCCCGCCCCGGACGCCCTCGCGCGCCGCCGCCTCGCGTTCGAGCGCGACGAGGGCCGACGCGGAGCCCCCGCGCTCGCGGGCCGCGTCGACGACGGCGAACGGCTGGGTCATCGGCGACAGGGACGTCACGGGCTGACACCTCCGGGGACCGGGAGGAGGTCGCCGACCGCGCGGGCGAAGCGACCGTGGGGAACGAGCTCCGACACGCGGACGGCGTCGTCGGCGGTGTCCACGTCGGAGAGGACGGGCAGGTCGGCCACGGCATCGTGACCGAGCGCCGCCCGGAGCGCGGCGAGGGTGAGGCGGCCGGTCTCGTCGGTCGAGGTCGGGACGTCGCGGACGACGTCGGCCGTGCGGGGCCGCGCCAGCGCGACCGCCCACCAGCCGCCGTCGACGGCGAGCCCGAGGGCCGCACCGGAGCCGTTCTCGACGTGGGCCAGCGCCGCGTCGAGCAGGCCGGCGTCGAGCTGTGGGGTGTCCATCCCGACCTGCACCGTCACCGCGGCGGGGAACCGCGCGGCCACGTCGGCGTGGGCGGCGGCGATGCGCTCGCCGAGCGAGGCGCCGCGCTGGGGGACGACGACGTGCGGCGCGAGGGCCGCGGCGATCTCGTCGCCCCGGACCGCGTCCGCCGTCGAGCCCTCGAACGCGACGACCACCCGCGCGCCGGGCGTCGCCGCGGCCGCGTCGAGCGTGTCGAGCAGGGCGGCGGCCGCCACACCGGCCGCGCCCTCGGGGGTCGCGGGCGGGGTCAGCCGCGTCTTGGCCCGGCCGGGGACGGGCGCCTTCGCGAGCACCACGACGACGCGGCGGACGTCGCCCGACGCCTCGTCGTCCCCGGGGCTCCGCGGACCTGCCTGGTCGACCTGCATGATCCGCGCGTTCGTGCCGGGGGTGCTCATCGGTTCGGCGCCTCCGGGGCCGGACCGGTGTGGGGGGTCCGGGCCAGCGCCCGGGTCATGTCGCGGACCGCGCGGAACGTGCCGCGCACCGAGCCGGACACCTTCGACCGCCCCCCTGCCCGCGGCCGGTAGGCCACGTCGACCTCGCGGATGCGCCAGCCGGCGGCGCCGGCGCGGATGAGCAGCTCGAGCGGATACCCGAAGGCCCGGTCGGTGATCCCGAGCTCGAGCAGCGCCTCGCGGCGGGCCACGCGCACCGGCGCGATGTCGCGGACCCCGACCCCGCGGATCCGCATGAGCCCGGAGAGCACCAGGTTCGAGAGGCGCGCGTGCCACGGCCACACCCCGCGCGCCGCCGGCACCCGCCGCCCGACGACGAGGTCGACCCCGGTGTCGCGCAGCAGCGTCACCATCGCGGGCAGCGCCGCCGGGTCGAGCGACCCGTCGGCGTCGATCACCGCGACGACCTCGGTCCGCGTGGCCTCCAGTCCCGCGTGCACCGCGGCGCCGTAGCCCTTGCGGGCCTCGTGGACCACCAGCGCCCCCCGCGCCGCGGCGAGCTCCGGGGTGCCGTCGGTGGAGCCGTTGTCGGCCACCACTGCGTCGAACCCGTCGGGAAGCGCGTCGAGAACGATCGGGAGCGCGTCGACCTCGTCGAGACACGGGAGCACGACATCCACGCGGTCGCTCACCGTGGTCACGCTATGCGGTCGGCGTCGGTCGCGCGCAACCGGGGCGCCGGATCATGCCCTCGTGAGGGGCCGATCACGTCGTCCGAGTGGCGGACCTCCCACGACCGGGTGGGCCCGCCTCACGACGCCGCTACGTCCGCTTCGTACTCTCCGTGGCCGTGTCGACCGTGCTCGGGGCGCTGCGCTCCCGCGACGACGACGGCGGTGCCGTCACCCCCGGTGCCCGGGACGGGCGCCGGTTCCCGCGGCTGCGCGGTGACCTGGTCGCCGTCGTGCTCGTCGCGGCCCTCGTCGCGGGCGCGGCCCTGTACGGCTGGGCCGCGGTCCACCGCGGGGTGCCGATCCTCGTCGGCTGGCCCCCGCTGCTGGCGGCGTGGCTGCCGCACTTCTCGCCCGGCGGGACGACGGCCGTCGTCGTGGCCCTGCTCGTCGTCCTCGCCGGGCCGGCCGTGGCCGCGCGCCTGCGCTGGGGGGCGCTGCTCGTCCTCGCCTACGTCGCGTCCGCGGCCTGGACGTTCGGGCTCGCGCTGATCGACACCTACCAGGTCGGGATCGGCGACCGCCTGACGACGCCGACCGAGTACCTGACCGAGGTGCGGCGCTACCCGGGCCTCGGGGCGTTCCTGGCGACCTTCGCCGACCGCATCGCCGGCACGACGCCCGACACCCTCGCCACCCACTCGTCCGGACACCCGCCGCTGGCGACGCTCTTCTACGTCTGGGTCGGCGACGTGTTCGGCCCCGGCGGGGAGCCGGCCGGGCTCGCGACGCTGCTGCTGGGCGCGTCGGCCTCGGTGGCCGTGGCGGTGACCGTCGGGTCGCTCGGCGGGCTGCGGTGGGGTCCGGTGGAGCTGCCGCTCGCCCCGGAGACGCGGGCGGCGGGCCGCGACCTCGCGCGGCGCTACCTGCCGTTCGGGGTGCTCTTCCCCGGCGCGGTGTGGGTCGGGGTGTCGGCGGACGGGATGTTCGCGGCGGTCTTCGCGTGGGGCGTCGCGTTCCTCGCGCTCGGTGCGGTCCGCCGCGGTGTCGCGGGCGCGGCCCTGTGCCTGCTCGGCGGCGTGGTGCTCGGCGCGGCGCTCTTCCTGTCCTACGGCCTCGTGACCGGCGGCCTCGTGCCGATCGCGGTGGCGGTGCTGGTGCGGCGCTGGGCGCCGCTGGCCGCGGGCGCGGTCGGCGCCGCCGCCGTCGTCGTGCTGTTCGCGGCGGGCGGCTTCTGGTGGCTCGACGGGTACGAGCAGGTCCAGGTGCGCTACTACCAGTTCGGCGAGTACGGCGTGCTGCGGCCCTACTCGTACTGGGTGTGGGCGAACCTCGCGGCGTTCGCGCTCACGCTCGGTCCGGCGGTGGTGGCCGGGCTGCGACGGCTCGCGTGGTGGCCGCGCCGGGTGCCCCTCGCGGTGACGCTGCTGGTCGGCGCCGTGCTGGTCGCGGTCGCCGTCGCCGACGTCTCGGGCCTGTCCAAGGCCGAGGTGGAGCGGATCTGGCTGCCGTTCGGGACGTGGGCGGTCCTCGCCTGCGCCCTGCTCCCGCCGCGCTCGGCCCGCTGGTGGCTGCTGGCGCAGGCGGTGCTGGCGATCGCGCTCAACAGCCTGCTCGCCACGGTGTGGTGAGGGGTCCCGACGACGGGTCCCGACGACGGGTGCCGACGCGGCACCCCCTATCGGCGTGCTCGAAGCATTGTCGGGACCCGGTCTCAGCGGACGGCGGCGCGCAGCGGGTCGGTCGCGAACCGCGTGATGCCCTCGGCGAACGGGACCCGCGCGCGGAAGCCGAGGACCTCGGCCGCCCGGGCCGGGTCGGCGGTGACGTGCCGGACGTCGCCCGGCCGCGCGCCCCCGACGACCACCGGCTCCGGCCCGTCCATCGCGGCGGCGAGCTGGCCGGCGAGGTCGGCGATCGTGCGGACCTCGCCCGAGCAGACGTTGAGCGGCGTGCAGGTCCCGGGCGGCGTCGTGTCCGCCGAGGCCTCCAGGGCCGCGACGTTGATCCCGGCGACGTCGCTGACGTGCACGAAGTCCCGCCGCTGCCGCCCGTCCTCCATCACCCGGGGCGCCTCGCCGCGCTCCAGCGCCGAGCGGAAGATCGACGCCACGCCCGCGTACGGCGTGTTCTGCGGCATCCGCGGGCCGTAGACGTTGTGGTAGCGCATCGCGAACACCCGGCCGCCCGTCGCGCGGGCCCACGCCACGGCGAGGTGCTCCTGGGCGAGCTTGGTCGCCGCGTAGGTCGACCGGGGCTCCAGGGGCGCGTCCTCGGGCACCAGCTCGCCGGCTAGGTCGCGGCCGCACACCGGGCACGGCAGGTCGTAGCGGCCCGCGTCGACGTCGGCCTGGGTGCGGGCCGGCGGCGGCTGGACGCCGTGCTCCGGGCATGAGTAGCGGCCCTCGCCGTAGACGACCATCGAGCTGGCCATGACGAGCCGCGTGTGCCGCGTCCGGTACATCGCGGCGAGCAGGACGGCGGTGGCCACGTCGTTGTTCTCGGCGTAGGCCGGGGCGTCGTTCGGGTCGACGCCGTGCCCGACCATCGCGGCCTGGTGGCAGACGGCGTCGACGTCGGGGAGCAGCCGGTCGAGCAGGTCCGCGTCGCGGACGTCACCGCGGACCAGCTCGTAGCGGTCGGTCCACTCCGGCGCCTTGCCCTCGGCGTGCGCCTGGGGGAGCAGGGCGTCGAGGAGGACGGGGGTGTGGCCGCGGTCGGCGAGCTGGTCGGCGATCGCGGAGCCGATGAACCCGGCCCCGCCGGTCAACAGGACGCGCACCGCGCCACCGTAACGGCGGGTGATCCGGCGGCGGGCTCCCCGGTGGGCTCGCTAGGGTCTGCAGGCATGGAGCACCCGCGGGCCACGGCGATGCAGGACGACGCGCTCGGTGGTGACGACGGCCTGCTCGGCCGGGCGCTGATCGTCATCGTCGACGACCGCGTCTCGACCGGCGAGGTCGCCGACACCATCGGCCCGCTGGTCACCGAGCTCCTCGGCGAAGCGGGGCTCGTCGTCGACGGCACGATCGTGGTGCCCGGCGAGTCGGTCGCCATCCGCAACGCGCTCAACACCGCGGTGATCGGCGGGGTCGACCTCGTCGTCACCGTCGGCGGCACCGGCGTCTCCCCGCGCGCCGTCACCGCGGACGCCACCGCCGGCGTGCTCGACCGCCCCATCCCCGGCATCGCCGAGGCCATCCGCGCCTCCGGCCTGGCGGCGGGCGCCGTCGACGCCGGGCTCTCCCGCGGCCTGGTGGGCGTGTCCGGCTCGACGATGGTGGTCAACCTCGCCGCCTCCCGCGCCGCGGTGCGCGACGGCATGGCCACCCTCACCCCGCTCATCTCCCACGTGATCGCCGAGCTCTCCGGGCTGGAGGAGAACTGACGTCGGCCGGCGAACCGCCGGCCGACGACGAGGCCCGGGCCGCCGCGGCCCGCCGCCGGGCGCGCGAGGCGTTGTTCGGGGAGGGGCCGCGGGCGAGCGCCGACGAGCGCGACGATGCCGACCGTGCCCGCGGCGACGAGGGCGAGCGGGACCGGGGCTGGTACGACGAGCAGCGTCCGCCGCACCACGGATGACGCGCCCTGGGCGAGGGGCACGTGGGGCAGCTCCGGCGCGGCCGGCGGATGCCTGGGGTGCTGGTGATCAAGGGGGTCCGGCCCGGCCCACGGGCTGGTCCCCGTCGAGGGGCACGCTGCGCAGCTCCGGCGCGGCCCGGGGATGTCTGGGGTGCCCGTGATCAACGGGGTCCGGCCCGGTCCCCGTCGAGGGGCACGTGGGGCAGCTCCGACACGTCCGGCGGATGTCTGGTGTACCCGTGATCAAGGGGTCCCGCTCGGCCTGGGCGGGCCCTCACCGCAGCGTCAGCGTCACGTCCTGACCCACCGTCGCCGCCGCCACCCGCGCCGCCTCCGGCCCCGGCAGCGCCACGAGCACGAGCGGGGGTGACGCCGAGCGCTCCTCGCCGGGCAGCACCGTCAGCACCCGGGCGCCCCGGGCGAGGACCACCCCGCCACCGCCGCCGACCCCCGCGCCCCCGACGACGTCCACCAGCGCCCCCGCCCGCACCAGCGCCGCCACCGCCGGGTCGGCCAGGCGCAGCGGCACCCCGGCCGCGTCGGCCATGCCGACCGCCTCCCGCGCGGCCTCCGGCCCGACGAGCCGGACGTCGGTGAGCACCTCGCCCGGGCGCACCGGCCCGACCAGGTGCCGCCCGACGACGTCGTCGACGGCCCGCAGCGCGCCGGCCGGCACCGCGTCGGGCGGTCGGGCGACGACCTCGACGTCGTCGGGGCCCACCGCCGCGCCGGGCGCGAGGTCGTGCCGCGCGCGCAGGACCGGCACCCCGCTCACCGCGGGCGCCGCGGCGCCGACCACCGCGAGCACCACCGCCACGACCACGAGCACCGCGGCCGCCAACCGGCGCAGCGCCACCGCACGCCGCCACCCCCGCGGCAGCCGCGCCCACCGCGGGCGCCGCACCGCAGGACGACGATCCGCAGGACGACGAACAGCCGGACGCCGACCTGACGGACCCTGCCCCGCACTCCCCACGAACCGGACACTAGGGACCGGAACAGACCCCCACACGACCCCGACGAACGCTTGTGGACAATTGAGGGGAACCCGGCGACCGGTGGACGGCCGGGAGTCGGGAGAACGTCCGCCCGCGAGGAGAGGCGCACCCGAATGGCCGTGGTGCTGGTGCTCCTGGCGTGCCTGGGCAACGCCCTCGCGCTCACCCTGCAACGCAAGGCCGCCCAGGACAGCGCCCGGCAGCGCGGCCGGTCGGCGGGCTCGCTCCGCGACATGGTCCGCCGACCGCCGTGGCTCTTCGGGACCCTGATCTTCGCGCTCGCGGTCGTCTGCCAGGTCTGCGCGCTGCGCCTGGGCTCGGTCTCCCTGGTGCAGCCGGTGCTGGTGATGGAGCTGCCGTTCACGCTGCTCGTCGGGTGGTGGATCCTCGGCGGAGCGCTGCGGCCCTACGAGTGGGGCGCGGTCGGCACGATGAGCGTCGGCCTCGTGGTGCTGCTGGCGTGCCTGCGCCCGCACGACGGGGACGCGCTCGCCGCCGGGAACGTCCGCTGGATCCTCGGGACGCTGGTCACCCTCGTCGTCCTCGGCGTCACCGTCGCGATCGCGCGGGGGTCGCGCGCCGTGGGGAAGGCCGCCTTCTTCGGGATCGCGGCCGGGATCGGGTCGGGCTTCGTCGCGGTGATCGTCAAGGCCATGACGGACGCGCTCGCGGTCGGCGGGCTCGGCGAGGTCCTGACGACCTGGCAGAGCTACCTGCTCATCGTCGTCGGCCCGGTGGCCTTCTGGACGTTGCAGAGCGCGCTGCGGGCCGGCCGGCTCCTCGCCTCCCAGCCCGGTCTGACCCTCGGCAACCCGCTGCTGGCGTTCCTCTGGGGGACCGGACTCCTCGGTGAGGAGGTCGCCGGCGGAGCCTGGATCTGGGGCGGGATCGTCGGGGCCGCGCTGCTCACCGTGGGCGTCTTCCTGCTCGCACGGTCACCGGTGCTGGCGGCCCAGGAAGGGAATCCGCGGGACACGTCCACCGTCGGGCGACAGAACGCGGGCGCCAACCGTCGCCGAACGCGCTGACGAGCTGCGCCGAACGGGTGATCCACGAGACCAAACCTGTTCCAGGGCAACGCGCGACGAACGGGCACGTCTCTCGTTGTACGAGGCACGGAGCGACCGACCGCTGGGGAGCGGGTCGGGCACCGTGACGGTCCGGGTCGGCGACTCGGGGTCGCCGACCCGGACCACTCCGTCAGGCGCTCTTCGCCGCCGTGGTGCTCGACCCGGACGACCCGTTGCTCGACGAGCTCGAGGACGACCCGCTCGACGAGGAGCCGTTCGACGACGACTCCTTCGCCGAGCCGTTCGACGAGGACTCCTTGGCGCTCGACTCCGAGGACGACGAGCCCGAGTCACCCGAGCCCGAGGACTCCGAGGACGACGCCGCCGGCGAGCTCGAGGACCCGGACCGGCTGTCGTTGCGGTAGAAGCCGCTGCCCTTGAAGACGATCCCGACCGACGAGAACACCTTGCGCAGCCGGCCGCCGCACACCGGGCACTCGGTCAGCGACGGGTCGGTGAACGCCTGGACCTGCTCGAAGCGGTGGTCGCACTCGGTGCAGGCGTAGGGGTAGGTGGGCACGCTCGCTCCTGTCGTCACCCGCGGGGACTCTCCGACGGGGGAGTGTACTGGCACTCCCCCCACTCGAGTGCCAACACGGGCGGGCGTCACGGTGTTCCTGGCGACGCATCGGCCCCCGCGGTCCGCAGCAGGCCCGCGTGCGGGCGCCACACCGCGTCCACCCGCACGTCGTGCGGCTCGGCCGGGAGCTCCGCGAGGAGCTCGTCGTCGCCGACCAGGGCGACGACGACCGTCGTGGGCGAGCGCAGCGGGAGGCTGCGGTCGTAGTGCCCGCCGCCGCGCCCGAGCCGCACCCCGTCCGCCGTCGCGGCCAACGCGGGCACGACGACGACCGCCGCCTCCCCGATCGCCGTCGGCCCGAGCCGCGGCCGGCCGGGCTCGAGCAGGCCGTGCGGGCCCGGGACGAGGTCCTCGCGCCCACCGAAGGGCGCCCAGTCCAGCGGCGCGTCGCCCACCGTCACGGGCAGCAGCACCCGCCGTCCCAGCGCCACGGCCGCGTCGAGCAGCGGGACCGCGCCGTCGGGGGCCGCCCCCGGCTCGCGTCGCACGGGCACGTGCAGGCACACCGGCCGGCGCGGGTCGGCGCCGAGCTCGTCGAGCACCCACGGCAGGCCGGCGGCGAGCGCGGACGCGTCGTGCCGGCGGGCGTCGTCGGGGCGTTCCCGACGCCGGGCGAGCAGCTCGCGCCGCACCTCGTCCTTGCCCGACGGTCGAGCTCCGCTGCGCTCCGTCTCCGTCACCGGCCCAGCATCCCGCACACGAGGGGAGGATCCGGTCGCTCTACCCGCACGAGGGTTCCCCTCGCGCGGACCGGGGCGGTCGGCAGGGCGGCCGGGGCTCACCCCTCCAGGGTGCCGCCGTCGACCTCGCGCGGACCCTCCACCGTCACCGACCCCCGCACCGTCACCGGCCCGATGAACGTGACGTCGCCGCGCACCTCCAGCCGCTGCGCGTCCACCAGCGAGGGCGCGCCGCCGGGGAAGCGGGCCTCGAAGTCGCGCAGCATCCCGAAGTGCGCCTTGTCGAGCGAGACCACCGGGGGCACGCCGTCGAAGTGGGGCACCATCGCGCCGTCGTCGCGCAGCTCCCAGAGGTCCGAGCGGGCCACCAGCAGGTCGTCGGTGGTCTTCACCGGCGCGAACCGGGTCCGCGGCACCTCCAGCGCGGCCGCACCGTCGATCGTCGAGACCGCCGCGCCCATCGCCGTCTCCAGCTGCAGGACCTTCGTCGACGACTTGTCCGTCGGGTCGACGGTCTTGCGGTTGACGATCAGCGGCAGCTCCGGCGCCGCCGGGTCGGCCTCCTGCAGCGCGGTGATCGCCCGCAGGTCGAACCAGATGTTGTTGGTGTTGAAGTAGTGCCAGCGGTCGAGGTCGCCGAACGAGGAGTCGCCCTCGGGCACCTGCGCGGACTCCCGCAGCACGAGCTTGCCGTCGCGCATCGCGAGGTGGCCGCCCTTGCGGTCGGACTCGGTGCCGCGCACCACCTCGAGCAGGAACGGCACCTCGTGCTCGGCCAGCCAGGCGGCGATCCGCGGGTCGGGGCGGGCGCCGAGGTTGTCGGCGTTGGACACGAAGCACCAGCGCACCCCGGCCTCGAGCAGCGTGGCGGCGATGCCGCTGGCCGCGAGCGCGGTGTAGATGTCGCCGTGCCCGGGCGGGCACCACTCCAGCTGCGGGTCGGCCGGCCACTCCACGGGCTCGTGGGTCTCCGCGTCGAGCTTGGGCTCGATGCCCTGCAGGAAGTCCAGCGGCAGCGGCTGGTCGTCGAGACCCTGGTGGGCGCGCAGCCGCTCAAGCGACGGCGGGCGGGTGGTCGGCGAGTCCATGAGCAGCAGCGGCAGCCGCGCCCCGGTGGCCCGGCGCATCGCGAGGGTCTGGACCGCGATGACGTCGAGGAAGCTGTGCCCCGGCTTGATCTCCAGCGTCGACTTCGGCCCGTCGAGCCCCATGCTGGTGCCCAGCCCGCCGTTGAGCTTCACGACGGCGAGGCGGTCCAGGACGTCCCGGGTGGTCGCCTCGTCGGGCTCGGGGAGGTCGTCGAGGCGGGGGAGCGGCTCCACCGGCGACAGCTCGTCGCCGGGCAGCGTGCCCGCCCCCGGGTCGGCCAGCTGGGCCAGCCGCCGCCGGAACGCGGCGAGCTCCATCGGGTGCGCGCCCGCCTTCTCCAGCTTGGTGACGGCGGGGTGGTCGGCGCTCTCGGGTGCCTGGTCGACCATGGTGTTCGGCGCTGCCTTCGCTCGCGGGAGGGCCGGGGGCCCGGGCCGGACCCGCTCGGCGTCGGGACCTGGGCGAGATTAGCGAAGCCGCCCGACGACGACGGGTGCCCGTGCCCCGGTGGGGTGCACACGCGGGCGCGTCGCTCCCTGGTCCGCGCGGCGTGTCGGGGCACGATGAAGCCGTGAGGACCGTGGAAGCCCAGCTGCGGCGGGTGCTCGACGCCGCGGTGCGGCCGGCGCCGGTGCGCGTGCCCATCTCCGAGGCGCAGGGGCTGCTGTGCGCCGAGGAGGTGGTGGCCGACCGGGCGCTGCCGGGGTTCGACCAGGCCGCCGTCGACGGGTTCGCGGTGCGCGCGGTCGACGTGCGCGAGGCCGACGTCGAGCCGGTGGAGCTGCCGGTGGTCGGCGAGGTCGCCGCCGGATCCCGCCAGGCCCACCGGCTCAGCCCCCAGCAGGCGGTCCGCGTGGCCACCGGGGCCCCGCTGCCGACGCTCGCCGACGCCGTCGCCCCGCACGACCACACCGACGACGCCGTGCCCTCCAGCCGCGCCCGCGTCACCGTCAAGACCCCCGTGCCGTCCGCCGCGTTCGTGCGGCGCACCGGGGAGGACGTGGCGCCCGGGGACGTGGCGGTGCGCCGCGGCGTCGTCGTCGGGCCCGCGCAGGTCGGGCTGCTGGCGGCGGTGGGCCGGACGAAGGTGCTGGTGCACCCGAAGCCGCGCGTGTCGGTCATCGCGGTGGGCGACGAGCTCGTCGACGTCGACCGCACCCCCGGCGCGGGGCAGATCGTCGACGTCAACTCCTACGCGCTGTCCGCCGCGGCGCGCGACGCCGGCGCCGAGGTGACGCGCATCGGCATCGTCGGGAGCGACCCTGCGCTGGTGCGCGAGGCCGTGGAGGCGCGGCTCGGGCTGGCCGAGGTGGTGCTCGTCGCCGGGGCGGTCGGCGGCGAGCACGGCGAGGCGGTCGCGACGGCGCTGGCCGAGCTCGGCCCGGTGGACACCTCGCGGGTGGCCATGCACCCGGGCTCGGTGCAGTCGTTCGCGCGCCTGGGCAACGACGAGATCCCGACGTTCCTGCTGCCCGCGAACCCGACCTCGGCGCTGATCGTCTTCGAGGTCCTGGTGCGCCCGCTCGTCCGGCTCGCGCTGGGCCGCCCGGAGCTGCACCGCCGCGAGGTGACCGCGCGGCTGCTCTCGCCGGTGGCGTCGCGGCCCGGGCGGCGCAGCTACGTGCGGGGCCAGCTGCTGCGCGACCGCACCACCGGCGACTACCTCGCCCAGCCGCTCGGCACGGCCGGCTCGCACCTGCTCTCCTCGCTCGCCGAGGCGAACGCGCTGATCGTCATCGACGAGGACACCACGGAGGCCGGCCTCGACCAGCCGGTGAAGGTGGCGTTCCTGGCTCCTCGGTAGGTGCGCTCCGTGCTCGCCGGCCGGAGGCACCGGGGCCTCTGCTAGAACGGCGGGATGGCCGTGCCGATCTGGGGAGGGACGCGACCCACGGGCCGCCACCCCGGCTGGCCGGACCACCTGCGCTCGCTGCGCACCCCCGCCGGAGTCGTGTCGCTGCGCCCGGTGCGCTTCCGTGACGGCCGCGAGTGGTCGCGCCTGCGGCTGCGCGACGAGGCCTACCTCACCCCCTGGGAGCCGATGCCGCCCGGGCGCTGGTCCGACCACAACGCCCTCGTCGAGTGGCCCGGCCGGTGGGGGACGTTGCGGGCGATGGGCCGCGCCGGGACCGCCCTGCCCTACGCGCTGACGATCGACGGCCGGTTCTGCGGCCAGGTCGTCGTCGGCAACATCGTGCGCGAGCCGCTGCTCTCGGCCTACGTCGGCTACTGGGTCTCCGCCGAGCACGCCGGGAAGGGGGTGACGACGGCGGCCGTGGCCCTCGCCGTCGACCACTGCTTCTCCCGGGTGGGCCTGCACCGCGTGGAGGCCACCGTCCGGCCCGAGAACGCCGCGAGCCTGCGGGTGCTCGAGAAGCTCGGCTTCCGCGAGGAGGGGCTGCTCAAGCGCTACCTCGAGGTCGACGGCGACTGGCGCGACCACATCGTGCTCGCCGTGACCGCCGAGGACGTGCTGCCCGACGGCCTCGTCGGGCGCCTGCTGCGTTCCGGGCGCGTCGCGCGGGCCTGAGCCGCGCTCCTCCGGCACCCTCGATGCTCCACCCGGGCCTCAACCCGTCCTGGACCACCCACACGGCCCAGCGTGGAACTCTCGACCGCCAGCCCATCGAGTGGTATCAGCCGCCGGCGGCGTGCGTGGGTTTCCCTCACTGGAGGGTGACGGTCACGGTTCGCGCACGACACGCCGTGTCGGCTGCGGGGCGCATGGGACTCGTGTGACTAGCGTGGCGAGCGTCGGTCACGGACCTTCGGGCACCGGACCGAGGGGCTTGCTCCTCACGGAGGAGCGGGTCCCCGTGTCGGGTCAGGTCCGGGTCGGGGAGGGCGGACGTGCCGAGCTCGCTGGTGTTCGCCGCGCTCGTGGTGGCGTGGCTGGCCGTCCTGGTGCCGGTGGTCGCCCGCCGGCGCCAGATGGTGCCGCGGCCCGCCGAGGCGCACCTGAGCTCCCGCGTGCTCGCCCGGCCGGAGCGCTCCACCACGACGACGGCCACGGCGACCACCGCCGAGCCGGAGCCGGAGACGGACACCGACACCGCCCCGGACGACACCGGGGACACGACGGGCAGGACGGGTGACGCGCCGCAGGGCCGCGTGCTCGAGCGCCGGCGCCCCCGCGGGCCGGTCCGGGACGACGCCGGGGAGGACGAGGGCATGGACGACCACGACGACGAGGGCCGCCTCGCGACCGCGCACCACGACGACGGGTACGACGACGCCGGGTACGACGGATACGACGACGCCGGGTACCGGCCGCGGGCCTACCGCCCCGGCCGCGGCGGGTTCGACGCCGACGCCGCGGCCGCCGCCGCGCACGCCCGCTACTCCTTCCGCCAGCGGGTGGCGCTCGGGCTCATCGCGATCGCGGTGCTCTCCCTGCTCGCGGCGCTGGTCGTCTCGCCCGTGCTGTGGTGGCTGCACGTCGTCACCGACATCGGGCTGGTCGGCTACCTCGTCTTCCTGCGCCGCCAGACGCGGATCGAGGACGAGGTCCGCCGTCGCCGCCTGGCCCGGCTCACCGGCGAGCGCCGGGCGCTCGAGGCCCGCCACGAGCGCCAGGTCGAGCACGAGGCGCGGCTGGCCGACGTCGACCGCTGGGGCTCGGCGGACGACCTCGACGACGACGGGTACGACCACCCCGCCGACGACGCGGACGCCTCCGACGACGAGGACCCCGACGACGACGTCGACGTCCCCGCCCCGCGCTGGATCGCCCCGCGCAGCCCGGCCCCCGAGGTGCCCGAGGGCATGGAGCTCGTCGCCGACACCGACGAGGACCCGGCCTTCCACGACCTGTCCGACTCCCGCGTCCCGGCCTACCGGCGGATCGCCGCCGGCGCCTGACCCCGCACTCCACGTGTGCCGCCCGGGCCCGCTGCCGGGTGGCCGTCCACGGAACCTGCCTCCCCCGACGGGTTCCGCGGGCGACCACCCGGCAGCGGGCTCGGTGCGTGCGGTTGGTAGTGTTCTCCGCGTTGGGGCTGTGGCGCAGTTGGTAGCGCGACTCGTTCGCATCGAGTAGGTCAGGGGTTCGATTCCCCTCAGCTCCACTCCACGATCTCCACGACCCCCGCCAGCTCCCGCGGCGGGGGTCGTCGTGTGTCCGGGGTCATCGGGCCGGACCGGTGACGTCAGCGGTGTCGCATCGCAGACATCCAGCGTCAGGAAACGCACACCGACGACGAGCGCCCCGACGGGGGGAGCCGTCACACTCGCCGGGTGGGGACGACGGACGGCAGGCCCTGCTGGGCGGACCTCGCGATCGTCGGGGACACCCCCGGCGTGATCGCGTTCTACGCCGCGGTGCTCGGCTGGTCGTTCACCGACGACGACGCGGCCGACCACCACGTCGCGGTGGCGTCCGCCCACGGCCGCCGCGTCGCCGGCCTCGGCGCCCCCGACGGGAGCCCGCCCGGCTGGACGCTCTACTTCGCCGTCGACGACGCCGCCGACGCCGCGGAGCGTCTCGAGGAGGCCGGCGGGATGCTGCTGGACGGTCCCGACGACGACGGGCGCGGCGGCCTCGTCGTCGTCGCCCTTGATGCGGGCGGGGCCGTCGTCGGGCTGTGGGAGGCCGACGACCCCGGCGACGGCCCGGCGTGGGTCGAGGCGGCGTCGGCCGAGCCGGGCCAGACCAGGACGTTCTACGGCACCGTCCTGGGCCACACCCACGAGCCGACCGACGAGCCCGGCACCACGACGCTGCACCGCGACGGCCCGGCCCTGGGCGCGGTCGTGTTCGCCGGCGACGCGCTGCCGCACTGGCTGGTGCACTTCGGCGTGCCCGACGTGGAGGCCGCCGCGGCCGCCGTCGGGAACGCCGGCGGCGAGGTCCTCGAGGTCCCGACGACGGGTGCCTTCGGTCGCCGGGCCGTCCTCGCCGACCCGTCGGGCGCGCGGTTCGCGGTGCTCGAGCGCGGCTGAGCCGGTTCCGGCGGTGGGCGCCCACCGCCGGTCTACCCGAGCGACGGTGCCCCTCGCTCGCTCCCGGGGATCACCGACCGATGAGCTCGTCGAGCAGCAGGTAGATCAGGAAGCCGACGAAGAAGCCCACCGACCCGAGGGCGGTCTCGCCCTGCTCGTGCGCCTCGACGAGCAGCTCCTCGGTGGCGAGGTACATGAACGCGACCGCCCCGAAGGCGAGGACCCCGCCGAGCAGGGCCGGCGAGGCGTTGGCGAGCAACAGGGCCCCGACGGCGGTCCCGGCGACGGTGAGCAGCGAGAGCGCGGTCGGCGCCGCCGCGGTCAGCCGGCGGGACGCCCCGCGGCTCATGGAGGCCGACAGCGAGAGCCCGACGAAGAGGTACTCGACGGCCAGGGCCACCGTGAGCAGCACCCCGGTGGTCGGCGCCTCGGCGAACCCCGCCCCGAGCACGAGGCCGTCGACGGCGAAGTCGACGCCGGTGGCGACGGCCAGCCCGACCGGCAGCGCCGGGCCGGCGGCGGTCCGGCGCCGTTCGAGCGACGAGGAGACCGCCCGGAAGGCGAACATCACCACGATCCCGGCCGCGAACCCGACGATCGCCACCCACGGCTGCTGGCGCAGCACCCCGGGCAGCAGCTCGATCGCGGCCGCGGCGAACACGACGCCGGCGGCGAAGTGCTGGATGCCGCTGGTCACCCGCCGCCCGGGTGGGCGCAGCGCCGCCACGACCCCCGAGACGCCGGCGGCGAGGACGGGGATCAGGGAGAAGAGGACCGCGCGGGCGAGCACCGGGCCACGCTAGCGAGGGTCCGGGTCCGCGCCGCCGACGGACGCGTCACCTCCGGAGCCCCGCGGTGCACCACTCCCGGGTGCTGCGGTGGCGTCCGAGGCCCAGCACGACGAACTCGTCCCGGGCTCCGACCGCCTGGACGCCGAGGTAGCGCAGGGCCGCGACGACGGGGGCGCCGCCGGTGGCGTCGCGGGTCGGCACGGGGAACGGCTCGTCGGGGAGCAGGACCTCCGGGCCGTACACGAGGTGGCAGTCCAGCCACGCCACCGCGGACTGCCGCCCGAGGCCGCCGGCGTAGTCCGCCTCCAGGTAGACGACGGTGCCGCGGCGGGAGGCCGCGGTGAGCACCGCGGCCAGGCCGGAGGACAGGCGGTCGAACGCCCACTCGGGGCCCATGGGGACCCCGGCGAGGTCGATGTCGTGGAGCAGCTGCTCGCAGAGCGGCAGCAGCGCGAGCTCGGCGCCGTCGAGCAGCGCGGGGCGCGCGTGCGGGTACCTGTCGCACAGCGGCTCGAGGACGTCCGGGGCGGCGACCACACCGTGGAGCTCGTAGGTGGTCCCGGCCGCGCTCATTCCAGGACGCCGAGATGCTTGAGCACGTGGGCGACGGACGTCGCGCGGACGTCGGCGACCATCGTGCGGTACTCCTCGGCGAACAGTCCGGCGTGGCGCGTCATCGCGTCGGCCTCGATCAGCGCGACCGCCTTCTCCAGGTGCTCGCGGGCGAGCTGGTCACGCCACAGCGAGTGCGCGATGTGGACGTACCGGTCGTCCACGGCGGTGATGCGCAGGGTCTTGCCGCCGGCGACCGTCGGGATCTCGCCGCCGGCGCCGAACTCGCGCTGCAGGCCCGCCCAGTCCAGGGGCACGGGTCGTCACCTCTCCTCGTGGTGGGTGCCCGCCGCGCCGTGCTCGCCGGCGACGGCGCGGACGTGCTCCACCGCGTCGGTCCGCCGCCGCCCCGCCGTCGCCGGGTCACAGCCGCAGTGCGCCGCCACCTCCTCGTCGGGGAGGCCGTCGACGCAGGTCAGGACGAACGTGGTCTGGATGTCGACCGGGACCTCGGCCAGGGCCCGGTGGAGGGCGGGCCAGCTCCCGCCCCGGTCGAGACGGCCTGCCCGCGCGTCCGCGATGGCGTCCTCGGCGAGCCGCGCGATGCGGCCCGAGTAGGGGAGCCCCCAGTGGCGGAACACCGCGGGACGGGCGACGAGCCCGGCCGCCACCCGCACGGCGACGGCGTCCGCGGTCGCGCGGTCACCGAGGCGGACCCGGCAGGTGTAGGCGATCGCCTCGTACGTCGCGGTCAGCCGGTCGAGCCACCGGGCGTACTCCGGGAGGAGCGCGGCGTCCACCGGGCGCCCCTAGAGCGCGGCGAGCACGTGCTCGGCGGTGGACACCTCGTGGTCGACGAACTCCCGCTCCACCTCGAGCGAGGTGATCACGCCGTCGGAGATGATCGCGGCATAGCGCCGCGAGCGGGTCCCGAGGCCGAAGCTCGACGCGTCGGTGTCGAGCCCCATCGCGGCGGTGAAGCGGGCGGCGTCGTCGGCGAGCATCACCAGGCCGTCGGCGTCCTCGGTCCTCGCCCAGGCCGCCATGACGAAGGCGTCGTTCACCGAGACGCACGCGATGGTGTCGACGCCCTTGGCCTTGATGTCGTCGGTCCGCAGGACGAACCCCGGGAGGTGGAAGTCGCTGCAGACCGGGGTGAAGGCTCCCGGCACCCCGAACAGCACGACCTTCCCGGTGCTCAGCAGCTGACCGGTCCGCACGTCCTCGGTGCCCGACGGCGTGACGGCCTTGAGCGCCACGTCCGGCACCTGTGCTCCCACGGCGATCACGGCGGTGTCTCCTCGGTGGTGGTCGGAACCTGCTCCGGCGCTCCCACGGCGGTCACGAGGGCCGCGCCCTCGTGACGTCGTTCGAAGCCGCCGAGGCGCCAGAGCAGGGCGGCGCCACCCCAGACGAGCACGAAGAAGCCGACGATCAGGTAGCCGAGCAGCTCGAAGTCGTCGGCGAGCCCGGCGAAGCCGGCGAGGGCGCTCAGCCCGAGGTCGTCGGCGAGGACCCCGGCGAGGTAGACCGCGGCGATGAACCCGGCCACCGTGACCGTCGCCGCGGTCGTCGCGATGTTGTAGAACAGCCGCCGCGCGGGGCTGCGGTTCGACCAGGAGTAGGCGATCGACATCAGCAGCCCGTCGGCGGTGTCGAACGCGCTCATCCCCGCGGCGAACAGCAGCGGCAGCGTGAGCGCGGCCAGCAGCGCCGCTCCGCCGCCGGTCCCGCCGGCGGTGGAGGCCGTCGACGCCGACAGGGTCAGCAGGGTGACCTCGGAGGCGGTCTCCAGGCCGAGCCCGAACAGCAGTCCGAGCGGGTACATGTGCCACGAGTGCCGGATGAGGGCGCGGGCGCGCCCGCCGAGGATGCGGTTGACCAGCCCCCGGTTGAGCAGCTGGCGCTCGAGCTCGGCCTCGTCGAGCCGGCCGCGGCGCAGCGCCCGCCAGGACCCGACGATCCCGACGAGCACCATCGCGTTGAGGATCGCGACGAGGCCCAGGAACACCATGGCGACCACGGTGGACACCGCTCCGCCGACCTCGCGGAAGGTGTCGATGCCGCTCGAGCTCGCGAGCCCCGCGGCCAGCGCGACGACCAGTCCGAGGATCACCACGACCGAGGAGTGGCCCATCGCGAAGAAGAACCCGACCCCGACCGGGCGACGCCCGCGCTGGACCATCAGGCGGGTGGTGTCGTCGATCGCGGCGATGTGGTCGGCGTCGAAGGCGTGCCGGACACCCAGGACGTAGGCGAGCACGCCGGCCCCGGCGAACGCACCCGCCCCCAACGGCCCGGAGGTCAGCGCGAGGTAGAGCGTCCACCCGGCCACGTGCAGCAGGCACACCACGGCGACGATCACCGAGAGCTGCACGCGCTGGCTGCGGGTCCAGCGTGTCCCGGGTACTGCGGCGATTGCGGTCATCGCGTCCTCTCACGGGCGGGGGCGGGCGCGTCCACGGCGCACGGTGCCCCGGGGTCGTCGACCTCGGGGCACCGTTGCGTCGACATCTCAGCACACCATGAGATGACCAGTCACGGGGTCGGGACCACCGTCTGGACCATGGGCGCGATGTGCGCCCCCTGCACCTCGGTGATGTCGGCCGAGCCGGGGGCGTCGCCGCGGATGGCGGCGTGCGGCACGACCACCCAGCACGCGCAGCCCCAGATGCACTCGCCGGCCATGCCGTCGAAGCGGATCGACTGCTCGGAGAGGATCACCCCGAGGTCGAGCAGCCAGGAATGCATCATCAGCTTCGTGTCCCAGTCCTCGATCTGGTCGTAGGCGTCCCGGGCCGCGTAGAACGCGGTCAGGTCCGTCTTGGCCACACCGGGGATGACGATGTTCGAGTAGCAGGTCAGCTCGTCGAAGAACTCGCCGTTGGTGGTGACGAGCGTGCCGTCGTCGCCGTCGAGCAGGTACTCCCCGAGCACCGACTCGAGCTTCTTCTGGAGCGTGTCGTTCCACATCTCGCGCGGGCCGACGGTGTTGACCTCGATGTAGTCGGTCTTGAAGCCCTCCTTGAGGCCCGACCACTTCGGGATGTAACCGATCCACTTGCCGACCACCTCGCGCCACTTCCCCCGCGGCTCGCCGGGCAGCACCTCGACGCCGGGGTGGGTGTACTTCGCGACGTCGTAGATCGTCCAGGCGCGGTCGCCGGAGATGTTGCGCTCGTGCGGGGCGCCGGTGAAGCCGGCCGGTCGCAGCATCTTGAACAGCAGGCGGCCGTAGTCCTGCACCACGAAGCGGGTGAAGGAGTCGTCGACGAACTTGCGGGTGACGCCCTTGCGGAGGCCGTCGCGGATCGTCGGGACCCCGGTCTTGGTGTACTGCGACAGCCGCTGCCAGGAGTGCTCCTGGGGCAGCGCGAGGAAGCCGCCGGTGAAGGGGTTCTTGTACAGGTCGCCCCAGACCGCCATGACGCCCTGGTTCTTCTCGTCGTCGAGCATGCAGTCGATCTCGTTGATCACGGGGTAGAGCGCGGCCGTGCCGCCGGCGTGCTCCTCGTCGCCGGAGAACGGGAGGACCCCGATGCCGATGACCGGGATTCGGCGGCCGAGCTTGACGTTCGACAGGTGCCGGACCATGTCGACGACCATCCCCGACCCGGTCCCGCCGGCCAGGGAGAAGAAGACGAGCACCATCGAGGGCAGCTTGGTCTTGTTGATCGACTCGACGAAGAGGTCGAGCTCCTTCTCCAGGGTCTTGTCCCCGCCGTAGTAGTAGTGCCCGTAGATCGCCTTGGCGATCGCCCGCGGGCAGCTCTCGCCCGGCTTCGGCATCTCCATGTCCGCCGGCAGCCACGGCTCGTAGTTCGGGTTCCAGTAGTAGCGCGGGTACTCCATCTTCAGGTACTCGCGCCAGCGGTTGAGGCTGGTCCGCAGCTCCTCGGAGCTGGGCGTCTCCAGGGCCACCGTGCGCACCTGGTGGCGGTCGGTCGGGATCTCCCGTTCCTCGAGCCGCTGGGTGAACCCCCCGGCGTACTCCTTGAGCTCGTGCATGTCCTGCTCGCCGATGTCCACGGCCAGCCCGGTGAAGCGGGCGCGCGGGTCGTCGAGCATGTCCTCGATCTCGCCCGTGCGCAGCAGCGCCTCGACCATGTAGGCGCCGGTCTTGCCGATGCCGAGCGCGTGGATGCAGTGGGGGGACTGGCTGCCGGTCGCGGAGTGGTAGAGCGACATTCCCATGGTGGAACCTTCCTGTTGCGGGCGCGCGGCATCGCGCCCCCGGGTGGCGCGGGGCGCCGGGGCGTGCGGATCGGTGCCTCGGGGGCGGGATCGCCCTCAGTCGACGTAGCCGAGGTCCTTGAGGACGGTGGCGGCCGTCGTCGGGCGCTCGTCGGCGATGAAGGTGCGGTAGTGGTCGATGACCGACGCGTAGTCGCGGGTCATGCGGCCCTCGTCGAGCAGCGCCATGGCCTTCTCGAGGTAGGACCGGGTCAGCTTGTCCGACCACAGCCGGTGCGTGACGTAGATGTACTCGTCGTCGGCCCCGGTGACCTGCAGCGTGCGCGCGCCCGGCATCGACGGCAGCTGCGCGCCGTCCTTGTATCGGTCCACGATCTCGGACCAGGCGATGGCCACCGCGGTCCTCCTCAGCTCGCGGTGAGGGCGTCGGCGGCCTCGACCTGGATCGGTGAGCTGATCTCGCCCCGGATGGCGGCGTGCGGGACGACCACCCAGCAGGCGCAGCCCCAGATGCACTCGCCGCCCATGCCGTCGAAGCGGATCGACGGTTCGCAGAGCATGACGCCGAGGTCGAGCAGCCAGGAGTGGATGAGCAGCTTGTCGTCCCACTCGAGGGTGTCGTAGTAGTCGCGGGCCGGGACGAACGCGGCGAGGTCGAGCTTGCTCGCCCGCGGGAGCACCACGCTGACGAGGTCGTCGGAACCGGGCAGCGCCAGCACCACCGGGTCGACCTCGGCGGTCGCCACCGCCGACACCGCCTCCGCGATCGAGGCCGCCGTGGCGTCGTCGAGGTCCCCGGCGAAGGCGCGGGCCTCGACGTACTCCGTCGTGAAGCCCTTGACCAGGCCGGAGGAGCCCAGCGAGCCGATGTCGGCGAGCCGGCGCACCGAGAGCACGTTGATCCAGCGCTCGCCCTGCTCGCCCCGGATCGCCGGGTGCCACGCGTCCGCGGGGACGGCCAGCCAGTTCAGCGCCTTGAGCGTCTCGTAGAGGTGCACGCTCGCGTCGCGGGCGAGGAAGGACCCGACCCCGGTGTCCACGTACTCGTGGGTGGCCGCGAGGTCGCCGGTCATCGCCTGGACGTCGTTCTGGTCGACCAGGAAGAAGCCGCCGGTGAACGGGTTCTTGTACAGGTCCCCCCAGACCGCCATGACCCCCTTGTTCTTCTCGGTGTCGATCATGCAGTCGAGCTCGTTGACCACCGGGAAGAACGAGCCGTCCGAGTACTCGGCCGGGTCGGCGCCGTTGGGCAGGATCCCGAGCCCGACCACCCAGGGGCGCCGCCCGAGCTTGATCGACGACAGGTGCCGGGCGATCTCGACGACGATGCCGCTGCCGACGCCGCCGGCCATGCTGAACGCCACCACCACCAGCGGGGTGGCCTCGCTGGCCATCACGGACTCGGCGAAGGCGTCGAGCGCGGTGGTGATCTCGCCGCCCTGGTAGTACTCGGCGCCGTAGATCGCCTTGGCGACGGCCCGCGACTGGTGGCCGTCCGAGGGCGCGATGGCGACGTCGGCCGGGAGCCACGGCTCGTAGTTCGGGTTCCAGTAGTAGCGCGGGTACTCCATCTTGAGGAACTCGCGGTAGCGGTTGAGCGCGTACGACAGATCCGCGTGGCTGGGCACGGGCATCGCCACCGTCTTCACGAAGGACTTCTCGGCGGGCACCGCCCCGGCCGCCTCGCGGACCTGGGCCAGGTCCTCGTCGCCGATGTCGACCGCGAGCGCGGAGAACCGGGTGCCCGGCTCCGAGAGGAAGCCCTCGGGCTGGTGGGTCAGGATCGAGGTGATCAGGTCCGCGCCGGTCTTCCCGAGCCCGAGCACGTGCAGCGAGAAGGGGCCCTCGTGGTCCCCGGCCCGGTGGACGCCCTCGGTGCGCAGCGCCTCGATGCGCGCCATCGTGGCGTCGCCGTGGTCGTGGCTGTGGTCGTGGTCGTGCTCGGCGGCCATGGCCGTTCCTCCTGCGGATCGTCCGGATCGTCGGATGCGTGTCGGGGGCGGCCGGGGACGCGCGCCACCCGCGGACCGGGGGAGCGCTCGCCCGGTCCGCCGTGCCCACGGCGCGTGGTCAGGCCCCGTTCGGGATGCCCTCGATCGGCGCCTCGGGGGTGCCGACGAACTCGCGGGTCATCTCCTCGACCTGCTTCTGGGCGAGTGCCGGGTCGGTGACCCAGGTCTTGTAGAAGTCGAAGGGGCACTCGGCGACGCCCTTGTCACCGTCGCCGGACTGCACCACGCCGGTGTAGCCGCGGTGGAGCAGCTTGAAGAGGTGGTTCTGGGACTGCCAGTTCTTCCGGGCGTCGCGGATCAGCGACAGCGAGAGCTCGGCGTACTGGACGCCCATCTCCTCGGTGCCGCACTCGCCGAGGGTCCGGCCGTCGAAGCCGACGACCGAGGAGTGCCCGAAGTAGGAGTAGACGCCGTCGAAACCGGTCGCGTTGGCGACCGCGACGTAGACGTTGTTCGCCCACGCCATCGACTTCGCCATCATGATCTGCTGTTCCTTGGCCGGGTACATGTAGCCCTGCGGCCGCACGACGAGCTCGGCGCCCTTCATCGAGCAGTCGCGCCAGATCTCCGGGTAGTTACCGTCGTCGCAGATGATCAGCGCGATCTTCAGGCCCTTGGGGCCCTCGACGACGGTGGTGTGCTCGCCCGGGTACCAGCCCTCGATCGGGACCCACGGCAGGATCTTGCGGTACTTGTTCACGATCTCGCCCTGGTCGTCGATCAGGACGAGCGTGTTGTAGGGGTTCTTGTCGGGGTGGTCCTCGTGGCGCTCGCCGGTCAGGGAGAACACGCCCCACACCCCGGCCCGCCGGCAGGCCTCGCCGAAGATCTCGGTCTCGAACCCCGGGATCTGGGAGGCGTTCGCGAACATCTCCTCGCGGTCGTACATGATCCCGTGGGTCGAGTACTCGGGGAAGACGATGAGGTCCATGCCGGGGAACCCCTGCTTGATGCCGACCACCATCTCGGCGATCTTCTCGCAGTTCTCCCGGATGCCGGCCTGGTCGTGGAGCCGCGGCATCGTGTAGTTGACGACCGCGACGCCCACGCCGTCGTGGCTGCTGCTGATGTCACCGTGCCGCATCGGTCCCACCGTCCCTCGTGCTCCGTGCTGTCGTGGACCGACCGTACGAGCCTCCGGCGGCGGCGCAATATTTCCGGATCAGAAGTAATGGACGCGAAACACGATTGCGCGCGATGTCACACGACGCTCAGCGGCGCGACGGCTCCGCCCGGTCGGCCGAGGCCCCGTCGAGGCGAGCGAGCAGCCCGAGGAGCCGCGTCCGGTCGGCGGGGTCGAGGTCGGCGAGCTCGGCCCCGAAGGCCGCGTCGAGCTCGGCGGCGATCCGGGCCACGAGGGCGTGGCCCTCCGAGGAGATGTGGACGTGCACGCGGCGCCGGTCCCAGTCATCGCTGCGGCGGTAGGCGAGCCCCTCGGCGACCAGCCTGTCGACCAGCCGGGTGGCCGTCGGCGCCGGGACCGCGGCCCGGACCGCGATCTCGCCCATGGCGTGCCCGGGCGCGTCCCGCGCCTCGTCGCCGACGCCCTGGTCGAGCAGCATCAGGGTGCGCCACTGCTCGCGGGTGATGCCCGAGGTGGCGGAGGCGCGCGCGAGGCAGGACCCGACGGTGCGGTCCGCCAGGTCGAGCAGGTCGACCACGCGGACGTCCGGAGCACGGCGTGGCCCGTCCATGACCGCCCTCCCCGACGTTTGCCTGCTCGAAACAGTACAAGCTCCCCACGCGCCCGCCGGTGTGGCCATACTCGCGACAGAGGGGCGAGGCCCCGGAGGTGATGCCGGTGCCGAACGCCCGAGCCGTGCTCGCGCCCCCCGAGGGGACGGGGGCGCGGGAGGAGGCGGTCCGGGTCGCCCTGGTCACGCCGTGGCAGGGGCCGGCGGGGATGTTCGGGCTCTCGTGCCGGATGTGCTCGGACCTCGCGGTCTCCGAGATCAACCTCGCGGGCGGGCTGCTCGGGCGGCCCGTCGAGCTCCACCACGTCGACGGTGGTGCCGACCCGGGTGCGGTCGCCCGCGACGTCCAGCGGATGGTGCGCACCGCGGAGGTCGACGCGGTGGTGGGCTGGCACATCTCGGCGGTCCGTCGGCGCCTCGCCCCGCGCGTCGCCGCCCAGGTCCCCTACGTCTACACGGCCCTCTACGAGGGCGGCGAGCGCACCCCGGGGGTGCTCCTGACCGGCGAGACCCCGGCGAACCAGCTCGGGCCGGCGCTGGAGTGGATGCGCACCGAGCTCGGCGTCCGCCGGTGGGCCGTCGTCGGGGACGACTACGTCTGGCCGCGCGCGTCGGCGGCCGCCGCGGCGCAGTGGGCCCGCGCCCAGGGCACCCCGATCGTCGACGAGGTCTTCGTCCCGCTCGGGACCCGGGACTTCACCCCCGTGCTGCGCACCCTCGCGCGCAGCAACGCCGACGGCGTCCTGCTGCTGCTGGTCGGTGAGGACGCGGTGCACTTCAACCGGGCGTTCGCCGGAGCCGGGCTCGACTTCCACCAGACCCGGCTGTCCACGCTCATGGACGAGACGATGCTGCTCGCGTCCGGCGAGGCCGCGACGCGGTCGCTGTACTCGGCCGCCGGCTACTTCGAGGACCTGGCGACGGTCGACGCGCTGGAGTTCGCGGGCCGCTTCGCGAGCCGGTTCGGGATGGCGGCGCCCGCGCCCTCGAGCCTCGGGGAGTCCTGCTACGAGGGGATGAACCTCTACGCCCAGCTGGTCCGCGACGCCGGCTCGATCCGCCGCGAGGACGTGCTCGCCGCGAGCGAGCAGGTGCGCTTCGGGGGCGCGCGCGGGGAATCCGTGCTGCGCGGGGCCCACGTCGTGCAGGACGTCTACATCGCCCGTGCCCACGACGTGCACTTCGAGGTCGTCGCCCGGGTGTCGACCGGGATCAGGGAGGCGTGAGGTAGCCGAGGTCCGCGAGCACCACGGCGACGAGGTTCGGTCCCCGGGTGCACCCGGTCTCGACCCGCGGTCCGGAGGCGTAGTACGCCCGCAGCCCCTCGGCGACGGCCATCGGCCCGCCCGCGAGCCGGCCCTCCCGGAGCAGCACCAGCGCCGCGTCGAGGTCGTCGCGCGACACGCAGTCGCGCCAGAGCCGCTGGCCCAGGCAGATGCGCTCGTCGTCGACCTCCAGCACCTGCACCCGGGAGGACCCGGCCAGCGAGGCGAGGGACGGCCGGTCGGCGTACCGGGCGCGCACCCGTTCCCAGTCCAGGGCGCCGGGCCGGCTCATGCCCCCACGCTGACAGCGGGGGACCGGCAGCGACAAGGTCCCCCGGGTGACGGCGGCGAACATCCTCGTGTCGCCGGCGTTTCGGCGTGGTCGTGCTACCGCCAGGACGGCAGCCAGAGCTCGGCGTTCCACCGGGCGGCGGTGATCGAGGCGCCGACGAGGATCGGCCACAGCCACGCGAAGTTCGCCACCACGAGCCCGACGTAGAGCGCGACCACCATCCGCCCCGTCGAGCGCCGTTCCGGGCCCGCGGTGCGCCGCCCGAGGATCTCCCCGAGCACGAGCACGACGGCGAGCACCAGGAACGGGATCACCGGCGTCATGTAGAAGAAGTACATCTGCCGGTCGATGTCGGTGAACCACGGCAGGATGCCCGCGCCGTAGCCGACGAGGACGGCGGCGTAGCGCCAGTCGCGGCGGGTGATCCAGCGCCACACGCCCCAGCCGAGCACCGGGAACGCGGTCCACCACAGCGCCGGGGTCCCGATCGCCATGACCGCGCCCACGCAGTCGTTCGACCCGCAGCCGGTCGCGCCCGCGCCGGACTCGTAGTAGTAGAGCATCGGGCGCAGCCCCATCGGCCACGTCCAGGGCTTGGACTCCCAGGGGTGCGGGTTGCCCCGCGGGGTGAACAGCGTGGCGTGGAACTCCAGCACCTTCGACGAGAAGTACGCCATGCCGCGCAGCCAGTCCGGGAGCCAGTCGGGCAGCAGCGCGACGAGCGCGACGGAGTCGGCCTTGGCGTCGGCGACGTGCCGGTCGGTGCCGGTCTCGGAGGCGATCCAGGGCAGCCAGCTGGCCAGGTAGACCAGGATCGGGACGACGAGGGCCGCCCACACCAGCGGCAGGACGTCGCGCACGAGGGCCCCGACCCACGGCCGTGCCACCCCCGCGGCCCGCCGCGCGGCGATGTCGAACCCGAGCACCAGCGCGCCGAAGAACAGGATGTAGTAGAGCCCCGACCACTTGCTGGCCAGCGACAGCCCGATGCAGACCCCGGCGACGAACCGCCACCAGCGCACCCCGAGACGCGGCCCGAACGGCGAGTCCAGCACCCGGCCCTCGGCGACGACGACCGCCATCCGGCCCCGCACGTCGTCCCGGTCGACCAGGATCGCGGCGAAGGCGGCGAGCACGAACAGCGTCGGGTAGATGTCGATCATCCCGACGCGGCTGGAGACCTGCGAGAGCCCGTCACAGGTGAGGATGACGCCGGCGAGCGCACCGAGCAGCGTCGAGCGGGTGAGCCGGCGCCCGATGCGGATGACCAGCAGCACGCACAGCGTGCCGGCGAGGGCCGACACCACCCGCCAGCCGACCGGGTCGTACCCGAACACCCACTGGCCGAGCGCCATGAGCTGCTTGGACAGCGGCGGGTGCACCACGAGCTCGTAGCCCGGGTTGTCCTCGTACCCGCCGTTGCGCAGGGCCTGCCAGGTCTGCGGGACGTAGTGCTTCTCGTCGAAGACCGGCGTGCCGTTGTCGGTGGGCCAGCCGAGGTCCCAGAGCCGCACGACCCCGGCGATCAGCGTGAGGACCACGGTGACGACCCAGCTGCGCAGCCGGTCGGTCGGCATCGGGCGGCCGAGCAGGCTCTCCACGCCCCGCGGGCCCGGCGCCAGCACCCCGCGCGGGTCCGCGGCGGGCGCCACGGGTCGCTCGAGGGTGCTGCCAGCCAGGTTCGAGGTGGCGGTCACGGGCGCCGATCGTAGGTCCGGACGCGCTCGATCGCCGACGCCGCCCTAGGGTTCTCCACCGTGTCCGACGGTGTGCTGCTCCTGGCGGCGACCCCGCTCGGCGACCCCGACGACGCCTCGGTCCGCCTGCGCACCGCGCTCGCCACGGCCGACGTCGTCGCCGCCGAGGACACCCGCCGTCTCGGCCGCCTGGCGGCCGCCCTCGGGGTGACCGTGGCGGGCACCGTCGTGAGCTTCTACGAGGACGTCGAGCGGGTGCGGATCCCGCGGCTCGTCGACGACGTGCGCGGCGGTGCGACGGTGCTGGTGGTCACCGACGCCGGGATGCCCGCGGTGTCCGACCCCGGCTACCGGCTCGTCGCGGCCTGCGCCGCCGAGGACCTCACGGTGCGCTGCCTGCCCGGCCCCTCGGCGGTGCTCACGGCGCTGGCCGTGTCGGGGCTGCCGACCGACCGATTCTGCTTCGAGGGGTTCGCGCCGCGGCCCGACGGCAAGCGGCGCTCGTGGCTCGCCGCGCTCGCGACCGAGCAGCGGACCACGGTGTTCTTCGAGTCGCCCCGCCGGCTCGCGTCGCTGCTGGCGGTGGCCGTCGAGGTCCTGGGCGCCGACCGTCCGGCGGCGGTGTGCCGGGAGCTCACCAAGACCCACGAGGAGGTCGTGCGGGGCACGCTCGCCGAGCTCGCGGCGTGGGCGGGGGAGCGCGACGTGCTGGGGGAGGTGACCGTCGTGCTCGGCGGCGCGGTCGTCGTCGCCCCGGAGCCCGACGAGCTCGCCGACGAGGTGCTCGCCCTGGTCGCCGGCGGGCAGCGTCTCAAGGACGCCGCCCGCCGGGTCGCGACCGAGCGCGGGGTCTCGACGAAGGCCCTCTACGAGGCGGCCCTGCGCGCGAAGCAGTGACTACGGCGTGAGGACGAGCTTCCCGCTGACCGCGCCCGTGCGGTTGTCCTCCTGGGCCTGCGCGGCCTGCTCCAGCGGGTAGACGACGACCTCGGGCGCGCGGTGGTCGCCCGCGGCCAGGTGCTCGACGAAGTCGGCGAGCGCGCCCTCGACCTCGCCGTCCCCGCCCGAGCTGAACCGGACACCGTGCTCCTGGGCGCCGGCGTAGTCGGCGATGGTGAGCACGCGGTCGGCCGACCCGGTCAGCGCGACGAGGTCGCCGAGGTCGCCCTTGCCCGCGGTGTCGAGCGCGGCGTCGACGTGGTCGGTGACGGCCCGCACACGGTCGGCGAAGCCCTCGCCGTAGACGACCGGCGTGGCGCCGAGCGCCTTGACGTCGTCCTGGTGGCGCTCGCTCGCGGACCCGATCACGGTCACCCCGCGGGCCACGGCGAGCTGGGTGGCGACGACCCCGACGCCGCCCGAGGCCCCGGTGACCACGAGGACCTTGCCGGCGGTGTCGTCGTCCGCGCCGAGCCCGAGCAGGGCCAGCCCGCGGTAGGCGGTGGTGACGACGACCGGCAGCGAGCCGGCGACCTCCCAGGCCACCCCGGCCGGCTTGGCGGTCAGCCCGTCGACGTCCGCGAGCGCCTTCTCGGCGTAGGCGCCGCCGCTCGCGCGGCCGAGCACCTCGTCGCCCTCCGCGAACGCCGTCACCCCCTCGCCGACGGCCTCGACGGTGCCCGCGACGTCGACCCCGCCGATCACGGGCTTCCCCGGCGCGTCGGTGGAGGCCATGGCCCCGGAGCGCAGCTTCCAGTCGATCGGGTTGACCGACGCGGCGCGCACGGCCAGGCGGACCTGGCCCGGGCCCGGCTGCGGGTCCTCGCGCTCCACGATCTCCAGCACCTCCGGCCCGCCGTAGCGGGCGTACTGCACGGCTCGCGATGTCATGTGGGCGCCAACACCGGCCCGCACCCGGGGATTTCGCCGCCGGGCTACGGATCGGCCTCGATCACGTGGAGGGCGAGCGTCGCCCCGAGCTCCCACGCCGCCTCCCGGTCGGCGGCGTCCACCGACCCGGTGGCCTCGACGACGGCGGCCGCCTGCTCCCAGCCGAGCGCGCCGGTGATCCGCAGGACGTCGCGGACCGCTCCCGCCACGTCGTCGCCGCCGTGGACGTACAGCCCGAAGGCGAGGGCGCGGGTGTCCTGCAGGCACGGGTAGTAGATCTGGTCGAAGAAGTGCTTGAGCGCCCCGGACATCGTCCCGATGTTCGCCGGGGTGCCGAGCACCACCGCGTCGGCGGCGAGCACGTCCGCGGGTCCGGCGCTCAGCGCCGGGCGGGTGGTCACCTCCACCGGCCCGGGCAGCTCGTCGGTGCCCGCGCCCTCCAGGACCGCCTCGAGCAGCGCCTGGCACGACGGCGAGGGGGTGTGGTGGACGACGAGCAGCCGGCTCACGCGGCGACCGCCACCGCCACGAGCTCGCGCAGCAGCTCCCCGGTGCGGGCCGCCGCGGCGTGCACCGCCTCGAGGACCGCGAGGTGGTCGATGCGCTCGTCGGTGGTGCCCGCGGCGGGGTTGCTGACCAGCGCGATCCCCGCGACGCGGGCGCCGGCGGCGCGGGCCGCGATCGTCTCCAGCACCGTCGACATCCCGACGAGGTCGGCGCCCAGGGTGCGCAGCATGCGGATCTCGGCGGGCGTCTCGAAGTGCGGACCGGGCAGGCCCGCGTACACGCCCTCGGCGAGGGAGGGGTCGAGGTCGCGCGCGGCGGCGCGCAGGGCGGGGTCGTAGGCGTCGGTGAGGTCGACGAAGGCCGGCCCGACCAGCGGCGAGCGGCCGGTGAGGTTGAGGTGGTCGCTGATGAGCACCGGCTGGCCGACGGCGTAGGAGGGGTCGATGCCGCCGGCGGCGTTGGTGAGCACGACGGTGCCCGCGCCCGCGGCGCAGGCCGTCCGGACCGCGTGCACGGCCTGCGCCTCGCCGTGGCCCTCGTAGACGTGGGTCCGGCCCAGCAGCACCAGGACGTGGTGCCCGTCGACGATGACCGACCGGGCGGTGCCGCGGTGGTCGGGCGCGCCCGGCGGGGTGAAGCCCGGCAGCTCCGCGACCGGGATCTCGGTGTCGGGGGCCCCGAGCCCGTCGGCGGCGGGCGCCCAGCCCGAGCCGAGGACGACGGCGACGTCGTGGCGCGCCACCCCGGTCCGGCGGGCCAGCTCGGCGGCGGCGGCGCGGGCGGCGCCGTCGGGGTCGGTGCGGGGGGTGGGGTCGGCGCTCATCGCCGCGCCACCTTAGACAGGTGGGGTGAAGCTGTCCGCGATCACCGAGAACTGCTGGGGCGCCCCGCCCGGGGAGGTGCTCGGCGCGGTCATCCGCACCACCCAGAGGTCCTGGCCGGAGGGGATGAGCCGGGTCCACGTCGTGCGGTCGTCCGTGCTCCCGCTGCGCGCCCGGTAGACGGTCTGCTGCACCGGCTCCGCGGCGCCGGGCCGGGCCGGGGCGACGACGGTGAGCGGCTCGACCCGCACCGCGTCGGCGCCGATGCGCGAGGGCTGGGCGAGCAGCGCGGCGTACCCGGCGGCGCGCTGGGCGGGGTAGAAGCCGGCGAGCCGGTCGATGCGCAGCTCGCGGTCGGCGTCGTCGGAGACGTAGCGCACGACGATGTCGCCGCCGGGCTGCTGGAGCCGGAACTGCTGCCAGGTGCTGGGCACCAGCGAGGTGAAGCCCATCCCGGTGCCGCTGTAGCGGGCGTTGTCGTCGCTGTGGGAGACCATGCGCTCGCCGTCGACGACGGGTCCCTGCGGCGCGAGCGACACCGCGAACGGCTGCTGGCCGCCGAGCATCCGCGCGGCCGCGTAGCCGCCGACGAGCCCGGCGAGGGCCAGCACGACGACGAGGACGACGACTCCCACGCGACGCCCGCGGCTCGCGGCCGGGGCCGGGCGGGCCGAGGGGGTGAAGGGCAGCGGACCCGGGTCGGCCGCCAGGGCCTGGGGCGCTCCCGGCCGCATCGGCGCGGCCATCGGCGCCCGGGGCGGCCGCTGGTAGGGCTGCGACCAGGGCCCCGGCGTCGAGGGCGCGGGCCGCGGCGCCGGGCGGGCGCTCTCGGGCAGCCGCGGCGTGACCATCGTCGTCTCGGCCGCGCTCGGTTCGGGGACGCCCGTCCCCGACGACGGGGTCGGGGTGCGGGTGAACCCCGACGACGGCGTCGACGTGCGGGACGTGCCCGACGGCGGGGTGGGGGTGCGGCCCCGCGCGGGCGTGCCGGACGAGGGCGTGCTCGGCGGCCGGCCGGCGGGGGTGTCGGTGCCGGCGGGGGAGTCGTCGGGCCGCGTCGGGGAGCCGGGCTCGTCGGTGGGGCCGGCGTCGGCGGCCTCCTCCGCGGGCGGGTCGGTGGGGGAGTCCTCGTCGGGCGGGTCGGTCGGGGCCCCGTCGTCGGCCGCGTCGGCGTCCTCGGCCCCGTCCTCGGCCCCGTCCTCGGCGTCGGACCCGTCCCCGGCGGCCGCCGCGGGGTCGGGCTCCGCCTCGCCCGTACCGGACCGCGCCGCGGCTCCCGCCGCGACCGCGGCTCCGGCCGCGACCGCGGCTCCGGCGGCTCCGGCGGCCGCTGCGGAGGCGCCCGTCCCGTCGGCGTCGGCCGCGTCCTCCTCGGTCGCGGTGCCGTCCGTGCCCGGGCCGGCGCCCGTCCCCGGGCCGGCGGCGTCGGGGGCGTCCGTGCCGTCGGTCGTCGTCGGGACCGGGCCCGACGACGGGCCGGCCGCCTCGTCACCGCTGACGTCCGGGGCCGCCTCCGCCGCGGCGTCCGTGCCTTCCGCGGCGTCGTCGTCGTCGTCGGCGGCGTCGGCGTCGTCGTCCGCGGCCGGGTCGGCGGCTCCCCGCCCGGCGGTGGCGGTGCCCGCCGCGGCGCCGTCCCGCGCGTCGGCCGCCCCGGGCGCGTCGGTGTGGTCCTCCGCCTCGGCCGCACCGACCTCCGCGTCGTCGTCCGGGGCCACGGTCTCGTCGGCCGCGGTCTCCCCGGCCGCCGGGGCGGCCTCGTCGTCGGGCGTGGTCGTCGGCGTGCCCGCCGCACCCGTCGTCGCGCCCGGTCCGGAGGCCTCGCGGTCGCCGGTCCCGGCCTCCGCGGCGGCCACCCCGCTCGCCGCCCCGGCCGCGCCCTCGGCGGCCGGGCCGGCCAGGGGGGCGGTGCGGGGCGCCCCGGGCGTCGGCGTGGGCCGGCGCGGCGCGGGGCTGGGCGTCGGGGGGCTGGACGTCGGGGGGCTGGGCGTCGGGGGCTGCGCCGGCGCGCCGGGCGGCGCGCTCCCGGAGGGCCCGGCAGGCTGCGCGCCCTCGACGAGCGTCCCGCTGCGGCCCTGCGCCCGGATCAGGCCGGAGCGGGCGTCGTCGGCGGGCGGGTCGGACGGCGTCGGCGGGAGGCGGAACTCCGTCGTCGCCGGGGCGGGCGGCGCGGAGAGCATGGGGCCCTCCGGGTCGGCCATCAGCGGGCGGAGCCGGCGACGCACCGCGGGCAGCGGCATGCGCAGCGACGGGTCCTTGACCATCAGCCCGCGCACGACGTCGACCACCGGGCCGTGGCCCGACGGCCGCGGGATCTCGCCGTGGACGACCGCGGACACCGTCGAGACCGGATCGCCCGCGTCGTAGGGCGGCCGGCCCTCGAGGCAGGCGAAGAGCGTCGCGCCCAGCCCCCACAGGTCCGCCGGCGGGCCGACCGCGCGGCCCATCGCCACCTCGGGCGCGATGTAGGGCGGCGACCCGAGGACCGTGCCGGTCTGGGTCATCGACGACTCGGCGGCATTGCGCGCGATGCCGAAGTCGGTGAGCTTGATCTGCCCGTCGGTGCCGATCAGCACGTTGCCGGGCTTGACGTCGCGGTGGGTGATCCCGGCGCGGTGGGCGGTCATCAGCGCGGACGCGACCGCCGACCCGATCTCCGCGGTCTCGGCCTGCGACAGCGTGCCGCGCTCGGCGATGTAGGAGGCGAGGCTGCGCGAGGGCAGCAGCTCCATGACGACGTAGGGCTCGGAGTCGACCTCGACGACGTCGTAGAGGGTGACGACGTTGGGGTGGCTGAGCATCGCGGTCGCGCGGGCCTCGCGCAGCGTCCGCTCGCGCACGATCGCCCGCTCGGAGACCGGCACCAGCGAGAGCCGCACCTCCTTGACCGCGACCGGGCGGTGCAGGACCTCGTCGTAGGCCGACCACACCGTGCCCATCGCGCCCCGCCCGAGCTCGGAGTCGAGGCGGTAGCGGCCGACGAGGCGGCGCGTCTCGGCGGGGCGGGGGCTCACACCCCCATGATGGCGCCCCCGGCACCGGTGACCGTCGCCCCACCCGTCCGGCCGCGCCCGGCGACCAACGGTGGTGGACAACCCGATGGCGCCGCTCGTCACGCGGTGTGCGACCGCTCGTCGGGCGACGACCGGGGTTTCCGGCCCGCTGACCCGGTGACCTGCACCGACCCGCCGTTCGTCTCGCCGGACGACCGGGCATCCCGCCACTGACAGCATCGTCCGGACCCCTCGGCGCCATCGCCGCCGGACGCCCTCGGTGACGCGACCTCGCCAGGCATATTGGGGTCACCAGCTACCGGACGCACCCGTTCGGCGGCGCGAGGAGGTGGAACGGTGACGCTGCTGCAGACCCGCCCGGACGATCCGAGGACCGTGCGGGCGAACGCCGGCGTGACGGACCTCGGGAGCGGCACCGGGCCGCAGTGGCTCGACGCCTGGCTCGCCGAGCACGCCCCCGACGTCGTCGCCTGGCGCCGCACCATCCACGCGCACCCCGAGCTCGCGCGCTCCGAGCAGGCGACCACCGCGCTCTGCGCGCGGATCCTGGAGTCCGCCGGTCTTCGCCCGCGGCTGCTCCCGGGCACCGGCCTGATCTGCGACGTCGGCTCCGGCCCGCGCACCGTCGCGCTGCGCGCCGACATGGACGCGCTCCCGCTGCACGAACAGGCCGACGTGCCGTGGGCGTCGACCGTTCCCGGCGTGGCGCACATGTGCGGGCACGACGCGCACACCTCGGTGCTGCTCGGCGCGGGCCTCGCGCTCGCGTCGGTCGCCGACCGCCTGCCCGGGCGCGTGCGGCTGGTGTTCCAGCCCGCCGAGGAGGTCCAGCCCGGGGGCGCGCTCGACGTCATCGCGGCCGACGGGCTCGCCGACGTCGACCGCATCTTCGCGCTGCACTGCGACCCGCGCCTCGAGGTCGGGCACGTCGGCACGCGCGTCGGGCCGATCACCTCGGCCTGCGACATGCTGGAGCTGCGCCTCACCTCGCCCGGCGGGCACACCTCCCGGCCCCACCTGACGGCCGACCTGGTCCACGCCCTCGGCACCGTCATCACCGGGCTGCCGGACCTGCTCTCGCGCCGGGTCGACCCCCGGTCCGGCACGGTCATGGTCTGGGGTCAGGTCGACGCGGGGCACGCCGCGAACGCCGTGCCGGAGATCGGGACGCTCTCGGGGACCCTGCGCACGGCGCAGCACGCCACGTGGAACGAGCTCGAGCCGCTGGTGCGCCAGCTCGTCACCGCGCTGCTGGCGCCCACCGGGGTCGGGTACGTGCTCGAGCACCGTCGTGGGGTGCCGCCGGTGGTGAACGACCCGGTGTCGGCCGACCTGCTGGCCCGGGCGGCCGAGCGGGCAGCGGGCCCGGGGGCGGCGGTGGACACCGAGCAGTCCTCCGGCGGCGAGGACTTCGGCTGGTACCTCGAGCACGTCCCCGGCGCCATGGGCCGGCTCGGCGTGTGGTCCGGCGAGGGCCGGCAGTCCGACATCCACCAGCCGACGTTCGCGCTCGACGAGCGGGCGCTGCCGGTGGGCGTGCGGACGATGGTGCAGGCGGCGCTGCTGTCGCTGGAGGGCTAGTCCCGGCGTCAGCGGTGTCGCATCGCAGACACTCATCGTCAGGAAATCCACACCGTCGTGCCGGCTGCCATACGCGGTCCCGACGACGTTTCACGGGTCCGGCCCGGGCTGTCGGTGGGGTGTTGCACGATGGTTGCCGTGACCGCTCCGAGCACGCCCGCACCCGCCGCGCTGCCGCCCGTCCCGAGCCGGATCGCCACCGAGCTGGAGGTCGGCGAGGGCCAGGTCCGCGCCGCGATCGAGCTGCTCGACGGCGGCGCGACCGTGCCCTTCGTCGCCCGGTACCGCAAGGAGGCCACGGGCGGGCTGGACGACGCGCAGCTGCGCACGCTGCACGAGCGTCTCGGCTACCTGCGCGAGCTCGAGGAGCGACGGTCCGCGGTCCTGGAGTCGGTCCGGGAGCAGGGCAAGCTCACCGACGAGCTCCACGCGCAGATCCTCCGCGCCGAGACCAAGAGCCGGCTCGAGGACGTCTACCTCCCCTACAAGCCGAAGCGCCGCACCAAGGCGATGATCGCGCGCGAGGCCGGGCTCGAGCCGCTCGCCGACGGCCTGCTGGGTGACCCCACGGTCGAGCCGCAGGCCGCCGCCGCCGCGTTCGTCGACGCCGAGAAGGGCGTCCCCGACGCCGAGGCCGCCCTCGACGGCGCCCGCGCGATCCTCGTCGAACGGCTCGCCGAGGACGCCGACCTCGTCGGCGAGCTCCGCGAGCGGATGTGGACCCGCGGCCGCGTCGTCGCCGTCGCCCGCGAGGGCAAGGCCGAGGACCCGGCGGCAGCGAAGTTCTCCGACTACTTCGCGTTCGACGAGCCCTACACCAAGCTCCCCTCCCACCGGATCCTCGCGCTGCTGCGCGGCGAGTCCGAGGAGGTCCTGGCGCTGACGTTCGACCCGTGCTCCGCCGACGACGACGGCGACACCTCGGCCTACGAGGGCCGCATCGCCGCGGCCGCCGGGATCGCCGACCACGGCCGTCCCGCCGACACCTGGCTGCTCGGCGTCGCGCGGTGGGCGTGGCGCACCCGCATCTCGTCGCGCCTGGTGGTCGACCTGCGGGTGCGGCTGCGCGAGGTGGCCGAGGAGGGCGCGGTCGGGGTGTTCGCCGGCAACCTGCGCGATCTCCTGCTCGCCGCCCCCGCCGGCGCCCGTCCGACCATGGGCCTCGACCCGGGGCTGCGCACCGGCGTGAAGGTCGCGGTCGTCGACGGCACCGGGAAGGTCGTCGCGCACGAGACGATCTACCCGCACGTGCCGCGCAACCAGTGGGACCAGTCGCTGGCCACCCTCGCCCGGCTCGCCCAGCAGCACGCGGTGGAACTGGTCGCCATCGGGAACGGGACCGCCTCCCGGGAGACCCACAAGCTGGCCCAGGAACTCGCACGGAACGTTCCCGGGCTGACCCCAGCGATGGTCTCCGAGGCGGGCGCGTCGGTGTACTCGGCGTCGGAGGAGGCCTCGAAGGAGCTGCCCGACCTCGACGTCTCGATCCGCGGCGCGGTCTCCATCGCCCGCCGCCTGCAGGACCCGCTTGCCGAGCTCGTCAAGATCGACCCGAAGTCGATCGGCGTCGGGCAGTACCAGCACGACGTCTCCGCGACGCTGCTCTCGCGCTCGCTCGACGGTGTCGTGGAGGACTGCGTGAACGCCGTGGGCGTCGACGTCAACACCGCCTCCGCGCCGCTGCTGCGCCGCGTCTCGGGCATCTCGTCCGGGCTGGCGACGACGATCGTCGGGTTCCGCGACGAGCACGGGCCGTTCGCGTCGCGCACCGCGCTGACGAAGGTGCCGCGGCTCGGGGCGAAGGCGTTCGAGCAGTGCGCGGGCTTCCTGCGCATCCCAGACGCGAGCGACCCGCTCGACCGCTCCGGGGTGCACCCCGAGGCCTACCCGGTCGTGCGGCGCATCGTCGAGAAGACCGGCGCCGACGTGGCGTCGCTGGTCGGGAACTCCTCGCTGCTCGGCCGGCTCGACCCGCGCGAGTTCACCGACGACACCTTCGGCGTCCCGACGGTCACCGACATCATCGCCGAGCTCGACAAACCGGGACGCGACCCGCGGCCGGCGTTCGAGACGGCAACCTTCGCCGAGGGCGTCGAGCAGATCACCGACCTCGCGGCCGGGATGGTGCTCGAGGGCGTCGTCACGAACGTCGCCGCCTTCGGGGCGTTCGTCGACGTCGGCGTGCACCAGGACGGGCTGGTGCACATCTCGGCGATGTCGAAGGAGTTCGTGTCCGACCCGCGGGCCGTCGTCGGCCCCGGCGACGTGGTCCGGGTGAAGGTCCTCGACGTCGACGTCCCCCGCAAGCGGATCTCGCTGACGCTGCGGCTCGACGACGAGCCCGGTGCGGGCGGCCAGCCCGGAGAGCGCCGCGGCGGTGGCCAGGGTCGCGACGGCGGCCAGGAGGGTCAGGGCCGGGGCGGTCGCGGCGGGCAGGGTCGTGGGTCGTCGGGGCAGGGTCGCGGTGGCCAGGGTCAGGGTGGCCAGGGCCGCGGCGGCCAGGGCCAGGGTGGCCGGGGCGGCCAGCAGGGGCAGGGCCGCGGCGGGCAGTCGGGCGGCGGTCGTCGTGGAGGCGACGACCGACGCCCCGCGCCGGGCGGCGCCATGGCCGACGCGCTGCGCCGGGCCGGCCTCGACCGCTGACGTCCGGGCTCGAGGGGCACACCACCCGGCCCGCGGCACCCCGCGACCTGCGTGGTGCACCCCTCGAGAGCCACCCGGTGCGGGCCGGCGTCGCCGAGGGGCACTGGACGCAGCGCCGGACCTCGCCGGCCTGCCTGCTGTGCCCGTCGAGATGGGCGCGGCCGCGGTGCCGAGCGCGAGGGGCACGGGGTGCAGGTTCGGAAGCGCTCCGCCCTGCCTGTTGTGCCCGCCGAGAGGGGCGCGGCCGCGGTGCCGAGCGCGAGGGGCACGGAGTGCGGGCTCCGAGGCGCTCCGGCCTGCCTGTTGTGCCCCTCGACGTCGGCCGGCCGTGCCTACGTCGCCGTGCCGGGTCCGATCGAGCGGCAGGGGCGTTCCCGCAGCGCCTGCACGTAGTCGTCGGGAGCCCCGGCAGCCTCGGCCGCGTCGGACAGCACCCCGATGTAGCGGGCCGAGGGCAGGCCACCCTCGTAGGCGTCGAGGACGTAGACCCAGGCCAGCTGGGGGCCGTCCATGGTCTGGATGCGCAGTCGCAGCTTCTTGTGCATGCCGAGCTCGCCGCCCTCCCAGCGGTCGAGCTGGTCGACGTCGAGGGGACTGACGTCGTAGAGCACCACGAACACCCGTGAGGTCGGGTCCTCGACCACGGTGGACAGGGCGCCCTCCCAGCCGAGGTCCTCGCCCCCGAACGTGATGCGCCAGCCCTCCAGCCAGCCGGTGCCGGACACCGGGGAGTGGGGCGCGCGTTGCATCATCTGCGCGGGGTCCATGTTCGACCCGTAGGCGGCGTAGAGCGGCACGGCGGACAGGGTAGCCACGGGGGACGGCCGTCACCGACGCCGGAAGGCCACCCACTACGCCGAACGGGCAGGATGGTCCGTGACCGGCAGATCGGGCACCCCACCACCACCCGCCCGAGATCACCACCCCGGGCCGCACCGTCGCCTCGGAGCCGTCACCGAACGGAGGACGTCCTTCCCATGACCCGCATCGTGATCCTCGGCGGCGGACCCGCCGGGTACGAGGCGGCCCTCGTCGCCGCCCAGCACGAGGCCGACGTCGTCCTGGTCGAGGAGGACAGCGTCGGCGGGAACTGCGTGGCGTACGACTGCGTGCCCAGCAAGACCTTCATCGCCTCGGCCGGGGTGCGCGCGGGCTTCCGCCGCAACGGCGACATGGGCATCGAGGTCGACGACGACGAAGCCGTCATCGACGTCCCGCGCGTCAACGGTCGCGTCAAGGGCCTGGCCCTGGCGCAGTCCGCCGACATCAAGGCGAACCTGGAGCGCTCCGGCGTCCGGGTCCACGACGGCCGCGGGCGCTTTCGCACCAGCGACGCCCACAGCGCCACCCACGACATCGAGATCTCCCACGCCGACGGGCGGACCGAGACGGTCACGGCCGACGTCGCGCTCATCGCCACCGGGGCGTCGCCGCGCGTGCTGCCCGACGCGGTGCCCGACGGCCGCCGCATCCTCACCTGGCGCCAGCTCTACGACCTCGAGGAGCTGCCCGAGCACCTGATCGTCGTCGGGTCCGGGGTCACCGGCGCCGAGTTCGTGTCGGCGTACGCCGAGCTCGGGGTGCCCGTCACCCTCATCTCGAGCCGCGACCGGGTGCTCCCGCACGAGGACCCCGACGCCGCGGCCACGCTCGAGGAGGTCTTCACCGAGCGCGGCGTGGTGATCGAGCCGCGGTCGCGGGCCGACAAGGTCGTCGCCACCGCCGACGGGGTGCGGGTGACGCTGTCCGACGGCCGCGAGGTCACCGGCTCGCACGCGCTGATGACCGTCGGCTCGGTGCCGAACACCGGCGACCTCGGGGCCGACGCGATCGGGCTCGAGCTCCGCGAGTCCGGCCACATCGACGTCGACCGCGTCTCCCGCACCTCGGTCCCGGGGGTCTACGCGGCCGGCGACTGCACCGGGCTGCTCCCGCTCGCCTCGGTGGCCGCCATGCAGGGACGGATCGCGATGTGGCACGCGCTCGGCGAGGGCGTGGCGCCGCTGCGGCTCAAGACGGTCGCGTCCGCCGTGTTCACCCGCCCCGAGGTCGCGACCGTGGGGATCGGGCACAGGCAGGTCGAGTCGGGCGAGTTCGCCGCCCGCGAGGTGCTGCTCCCGCTCGGCACCAACCCGCGGGCGAAGATGCAGGCCGTCTCGCAGGGCTTCGTGAAGGTGTTCTGTCGGCCGGCGACCGGCGTGGTGATCGGCGGCGTCATCGTCGCGCCGGTCGCGAGCGAGCTGATCCTGCCGCTCGCCATGGCCGTGCAGAACAACCTCACGGTGGACGACCTCGCCCACACCTTCTCGATCTACCCGTCGCTGTCGGGCTCGGTCACCGAGGCGGGTCGCCGCCTGATGCAGCACGACGACCTGGACTAGGCCGGAGGCCATGTGAACGGATGTGGTCGCCGGAACGACCGAATCCGTTCACATGCGCTCCGCGCTACGCCCAGTCGAACGTCCGGGTGACGGCCTTCTTCCAGTTCTCGTAGAGCTTGTCCCGCTCGGCCGGGTCCATCGAGGGCTCCCAGACCTTGTCCTGCGCCCAGTTGTCCCGGATGTCCTGCTCGGACTCCCAGAACCCGACGGCGAGGCCCGCGGCGTAGGCCGCGCCGAGCGCCGTCGTCTCCGAGACCACCGGGCGGACCACCTCGACGCCGAGCAGGTCGGCCTGGAACTGCATGAGGACCTCGTTGCCGACCATCCCGCCGTCGACCTTGAGCGTGGTCAGCGGGACCCCCGAGTCGGCGTTCATCGCGTCGATGACCTCGCGGGTCTGGAACGCCGTCGCCTCGAGGACGGCGCGCGCGATGTGGCCCTTGTTCACGTAGCGGGTGAGCCCGACGATGACGCCGCGGGCGTCCGAGCGCCAGTACGGCGCGAACAGGCCGGAGAACGCGGGGACGATGTAGGCCCCACCGTTGTCGTCCACCGACTTCGCCAGGTCCTCGACCTCCGGGGCCGACGAGATCAGCCCGAGGTTGTCGCGCAACCACTGCACCAGCGAGCCCGTGACGGCGATCGAGCCCTCCAGGGCGTAGACCTGCGGCTGGTCGCCGATCTTGTAGCAAACGGTGGTGAGCAGGCCGTTCTTCGACTCGACCTTCTCGGTGCCCGTGTTGAGCAGGACGAAGTTGCCGGTGCCGTAGGTGTTCTTGGCCTCGCCGACCTCGAGGCAGGCCTGCCCGAACGTCGCCGCCTGCTGGTCGCCGAGGATGCCGGCGACGGGGACGTCGCGGAACGTGCCGCGGGCGCGGATGTTGCCGTAGGTCTCCGACGACGACCGGATCTCGGGGAGGATCGCCATCGGCACCCCGATCTCCTCGCAGAGCTCCGGGTCCCACTCCAGCGTGTCGATGTTCATGAGCAGGGTGCGCGAGGCGTTCGTCGGGTCGGTGACGTGCAGCCCGCCCTCGGCGCCGCCGGTGGCGTTCCAGAGCACCCAGGTGTCCATCGTCCCGAACGCCAGCTCACCGCGCTCCGCGCGCTCCCGGGCGCCCTCGACGTGGTCGAGGATCCAGCGCGCCTTGGGCCCGGCGAAGTAGGTGGCCAGCGGCAGTCCGGTCTTGGCCCGGTACCGCTCGGCGCCGCCGCCGAGGGCCCCGAGCTCGTCGCAGATCTCCTGGGTGCGGGTGTCCTGCCACACGATCGCGTTGTGGATGGGCTCGCCGGTCGCCTTGTCCCAGATGACGGTGGTCTCGCGCTGGTTGGTGATCCCGACGGCGGCGATGCTCGACGAGTCCAGGTCGGCGCGCGCGAGCGCGCCGCCGCAGACCTGTCGGGTGTTGCCCCAGATCTCCGCGGCGTCGTGCTCCACCCACCCCGCCTGCGGGAAGATCTGCTGGTGCTCGAGCTGGTCGACGGCGACCACCCGACCGGAGTGGTCGAAGATCATGCACCGGGTCGAGGTGGTTCCCTGGTCGATCGCCGCGACGTACTGGGTCATGACGTGTCTCCTCTACTCGCGCCCGGGCGTCGACCGCCCTGTTCGCCCGGAACGCTTGCCCACGGACCGCGCCGTGGCAAGGGGTTGACGCAGGTCACAAGCAGGCGTTTGCCTGTGACCCACGCCCTATCGATGCCGGGCGTGTTCAGCTCCACGAGGAGGTGGCAGGTGACCCGCGCGCAGAAGCCCGCCGGATGGAGGTCCGGCACGGGCGGCGAGATGTTGTCGGAGTTCCTCGGGACCTTCGTCCTGATCATGTTCGGTCTCGGCTGTGTGGCGGTCGCTGTGGTCGGGCTCCCCGGCTCGGGCCGCGAGACCGCCGACTTCGGACCCGCCAACTGGATCATCATCGGATGGGGCTGGGGTCTGGCCGTCGTCTTCGGCGTCTACATCGCCGGCGGCGTCAGCGGTGCCCACATCAACCCCGCGGTGACGTTGGCGTTCGCCGTGCGGCGCGGGTTCCCGTGGCGGAAGGTCCCTGCCTACTGGTTGGCGCAGGTGGCCGGCGCGTTCGTTGCAGCCGCGCTCATCTACGCGGTGTACTACCCGGCGATCGACACGTACAACGCGACCAAGAACATCGCCTCGCGTGCTGCCTCGCAGGACACCTTCTCGATCTTCGCGACGTTCCCCGCCAAGTACTTCGGCGGGGCGCTGTGGGGCCCGCTGTTCGACCAGATCGTGGGCACCGCGCTCCTGGTCGCCCTCATCGCCGCGATCGTCGACCACCGCAACCAGGCGCCGACCGGCAACCTCGGGGCGTTCATCATCGGCCTGGTCGTCGTCGGCATCGGGTTCAGCTTCGGTACGTCCGCGGGCTACGCCATCAACCCGGCCCGTGACCTCGGTCCGCGGTTGTGGACCTACATCGAGGGCTGGGGTCCGCTCGCCTTCCCCGGCGCGGGCACGTATTTCGACAACTACTGGTGGATCCCCATCGTGGGGCCGCTGGTGGGCGGGGTCATCGGGATCCTCGTGTACGACCTGGTCATCGGCCAGGTGCTCGACGCCCGCGCCGCCGCGCACGGCGGCGTCGAGCCCCCGCCGCCGCCCGGGCGCACCGAGGACGAGGTCGAGGTCCCGGCCCAGGGACGGGGCGACGGGGCGGCCTCGAGCACCGCGCAGCGGGTCCCTCCCGAACAGGTGTGACGCCCCCTGCCGCGACGCGTGCGGCAGGGTGGTGAGGGGCATACACCACGGTCAGGTCAGATCGATCGGACACGAGGAGGTTCTCGCGTGGCCGCGCAGTCCGCAGGGCACGATCCGGGGCGGCGGTCGACGCCGCCCACCACGGACGCCGACGACCTGGATGCCGCCGCGGAGCCCTCACGGCTCGGCCCGGCCCAGCGGGAGGCCGCGTGGCAGCGGCTCTCCGACGAGCGGTTCGACGTCGTGGTGGTCGGCGGCGGGGTGGTCGGCGTCGGAGCGGCGCTCGACGCGGCCACCCGGGGCCTCACGGTGGCGCTCGTCGAGGCCCGCGACCTGGCGGCGGGAACCTCGAGCCGGTCGTCGAAGCTCTTCCACGGCGGGTTGCGCTATCTGGAGCAGCTCGATTTCGGGCTCGTGCGCGAGGCGCTCTACGAGCGGGAGCTCAACATGACCCGCCTCGCGCCGCACCTGATCAAGCCGGTGCCGTTCCTCTACCCGCTCACCCACCACGTGTGGGAGCGGCCGTACGTGACGGCCGGCGTCACCCTCTACGACACGATGGGTGGCAAGAGCTCGCTGCCCAAGCAGCGCCAGCTCACCCGGTCCGGGGCGCTGCGGATGGCGCCGGCGCTCAAGCGCGACGCGCTCGTCGGCGCGGTGCGGTACTACGACGCCCAGGCCGACGACGCCCGCCACACGATGATGGTCGGACGCACCGCTGCGCAATACGGCGCCGTCGTACGTACATCGACCCAGGTGGTCGACTTCCTCCACGAGGTCGACCGCGTCGCCGGCGTGCGGGTGCGCGACGTCGAGACCGGGCGCGAGACCGACGTCCGCGCACACGTCGTCGTGAACTGCACCGGGGTGTGGACCGACCAGATGCAGCAGAAGGCGGGCACCCGGGGGCGCTTCCACGTGCAGGCCTCCAAGGGCGTGCACTTCCTCGTCGCCCGGGACAAGATCCCGTCCGACGTCGGGATGATCCTGCGGACCGAGAAGTCGGTCCTGTTCGTGATCCCGTGGCGCAACCACTGGATCGTCGGGACCACCGACACCGACTGGCGCCTCGATCTCGCCCACCCCGCGGCGACGCGCCACGACATCGACTACCTCCTCGAGCACATCAACTCGGTGCTCGTGACGCCGCTGTCGCACGACGACATCGAGGGCGTCTACGCGGGCCTGCGGCCGCTGCTCGCCGGGGAGAGCGAGGAGACCTCGAAGCTCTCCCGCGAGCACGCGGTGTCGCGGGTGATGCCCGGGATGGTGTCGATCGCCGGGGGCAAGTACACGACCTACCGGGTCATGGCCAAGGACGCCCTCGACGCGGCCGCCGAGGACATCCCCGCCCGTGTCGCCCCGTCGATCACCGACCGGGTGCCCCTCATCGGCGCCGACGGCTACTTCGCGCTGGTGAACCAGTCGGAGCACCTCGGGCGGCGCTACGGGCTGCACCCGCACCGCATCCGGCACCTGCTCGACCGGTACGGCTCCCTGCTGCACGGGCTCCTCGCGATGAGCGATGACGACCGGTCGCTGCTCGAGCCCGTGCCGGGCGCGTCCGACTACCTCAAGGTCGAGGTCGCCTACGCGGTGGCCTACGAGGGCGCGCTGCACCTCGACGACGTCCTCACCCGGCGCACGCGCATCTCCATCGAGTACGCGCACCGCGGGGCCGAGTGCGCGGCGTCCGTCGGTGACCAGATGGCCGAGCTGCTGGGATGGGACGACGCGACCCGCGAGCGGGAGGTCCGCTCGTACGTCGAGCGGGTCGAGGCGGAGCGGCGCTCCCAGACCGTCGACACCGACGAGGAGGCCGACAAGCTCCGGGTCGCGGCGCCCGACCCGCGGGCGGAGCGCCTCGAGCCGCTCGGGACGGGCTGATCCGACCCGTTCTCCCCGGGCGCGAGGGGAGCCCTCGTGCGGCTAGAGCGACCGAATCGTCCCCTCGCGTGAGTGGCTGCCCGGCGCGCGAGGGGAGCCCTCGTGCGGCTAGAGCGACCGAATCGTCCCCTCGCGTGTCGCCGCCGTGCACGGCCGACCCGCCGAGTGGGCTCCTATAGCTCTCGCGGCAGCCGTGGGGGTCCACTCGACGGCCGCGCGGGCGACCGAGTGGGCTTGCATGGCTGCCGCGGCAGCCGTGGGGGTCCACTCGGCGTCTTAGCCGGCCGGGGTTCCCGCCGAGTGGGCGGCCGTGGCTCTCGCGGCAGCCGTGGGGGACCACTCGGCGCCACCAAGGCCCGCGGACCGTCGCCGGTCGGCTTCGGCCGGCGCGCGAGGGGCCCCTCGTGCGGATAGAGCGGCCGGATCCTCCCCTCGCCCGGCTGCGTGAGCGGCGTCGGCCGCCGGTGTGAAGCCAGAGCAATGTGCCGTTGCTGTCACCGCGGAGCGGAGCCACCACCGCGAGCGGCCCAGGCCCCCGGGCCCAGGAGGGGGCGTCAGGACCCGGCGGCGGGCTGCGGCTCCCGCGGCGTGGCCGACGGACCGGACGCCGGCGGCGTGGCGACCGGCAGCGTGGCGTCGTGGGTGAGCTCGGTGATGCCCGGCTCCGCCACGAGCCGGGCCGCCGTCGGAGCGTGCCCCGGCGCGCTGACCACGAGCAGCCACGCGCCCGACGTCGGGAGCACCAGTTCGTAGCGCCCGCCCCGGGTGCCCGCCCGGCCGTGCTGGGCGCCGTGCTCGTCGACGAGCGTGACGACGGCCTCGCCCGGACCCGCGAGGTCGACCTGACCCCGCACGCGGACCCCGGCCGGACCCTCCGCGGAGGACGTGCGGGACGGCCGGACGTCGACCGGACCGGTGTGGTCGGAGGCGTCGTCCACCGGGGCAGGGCCCGGTGGTGCGGCGAGCGGCTCCCCGACCTCGGCGGAGCGGTCGGCCACCGGCTGCGGCTTGCCACCCAGGAACAGCGACACGATCACCGCGAGGACCCCGACCACGCCCGCGGCCATGAACCCGACCCGCAGCCCCTGCGCGTCGGGCGTCGCGCCCACCGTGACCGAGGCGATCGCCGAGATCGTCACGAACGCCGCGGTGCCGAACGCGCCGGCGACCTGCTGCAGCGTCGCGAGGATCGCGCTGCCGTGGGAGTAGAGCGCGCCCGGCAGGGTCGAGAGTCCCTCGGTCATCAGCGGCGTCATCATCAGGCCGAGACCGGCCATGAGCACGACGTGGATGCCGACCACCGCACCCAGCGGCGAGCCCGCCCCGAGCAGGGTGAACAGCCAGAGGGCGACGGCCATCATGATCGCCCCGGGGATCACCAGCGGACGGGCCCCGACACGGTCGTAGAGCGCGCCGACCGGCCGCCCGAGCAGCCCGAGCACCAGGCCGCCGGGGAGCACGGCGAGGCCCGTCCAGAACGTGTCCTGGCCGAGCACCGTCTGGAGGAACAGCGGCAACAGGATCGCCGCCGCGCCCAGCAGCGACATGAACAGCAGGGCGAACAGGACGAGCGCCACGACGAACTGCCGGTGGGTGAACGGCCGGAGGTCGAGCAGGGCCGCGTCGCGACGCTGCAGCCGGAGCTGGCGCCACACGAACAGCACCAGCGCGACCGCGCCGACCACGATCGGCACCCACGGCGGCAGCCCCGACCCGCCGGACTCCCCGAGCGTCGAGAAGCCGTAGAGGATGCCGCCGAAGCCGATCGCCGAGAGCAGGACCGAGAGCAGGTCGAGCGGCACCGAGCGCGTCTCGCTGTCGAGCCGCATCAGCACCGCGCCCAGGACCAGCGCCGCCACCGCGAGCGGCAGCACGATCCAGAACATCCACCGCCAGCTCAGCGAGGCCAGGATCGCCCCGCCGATCGTCGGGCCGATGGCGGGGGCCACCGCGATGACGATCGTGATCGTGCCCATCGTGGAACCGCGCCGCTCCGGCGGCACCAGACGCATGATCGAGGTCATCAGCAGCGGGATCATCACTGCCGTGCCGCACGCCTGCACCACGCGGCCGACGAGCAGCACCGGGAAGCCCGGGGCGAGCGCGCTGATGAGCGTGCCGAGGCTGAACAGCGTCAGCGACGCGAGGAAGACCTGGCGGGGCGTGAAGCGCTCGAGCAGGAAGCCCGTGGTCGGGATGACCACGGCCATCGTCAGGAGGAAGCCGCTGGTCAGCCACTGCACGGTGGTGGTCGAGACGCCGAGGTCGACCGTGAGGTCCTTGAGCGCGACCGACAGGATCGTCTCGTTGAGGATCATCACGAACGCCGAGACGACGAGGACCGCGATGACCACCCCGGCGCGCGTGGTGCCCGGTGCGGTGACCGCGGCCTCGGCGTCCGGCGCCGGGCCGGCGGGCGCGTCCGACGTGGTCGGGGCCGAGCTCATGGGCGAGAACCTCTCGGATGGGCGGGAGCAGCGGGCGGACGGAGGGCCGCCCGCTCGTCGTCGGAACGTCGGCCGCACCGCCGACTCTTCCCAGAGAACCACGACCTCCTGACAACCGACGACCGGATTGTCCCCGGGGGTGACGCGGATCCGGTGCCGGGCTCAGCCGCCGTGGCGGTGCCCGAGGTAGCCGAGGAGGGCGATCGAGGCCGGGATCAGCAGGAACAGCTGCGGGAAGCGGAAGCCGGTCAGCACGAACAGCGCGAACACGACGACGGGGACGAGCGCCGAGAGCTTCCCGGCGTTGCGGCCGAGGCGGGCACCCAGCGGCGCCACGAGCTCGGGGAGGTCGGCCTCGGGGCGCTCGTGCCGGGCCTCGGTCGTGGGAGCGGCGGCCGGCGACGGAGCCGGCACCGACCCGGCGTCGGGACCCGGCGGGGGAGCGGGCGCCGACGGGAACGCCGGGTGGGGGGCGGGCAGGTCGGTGAACAGCCCGTCGAGCTCGGAGCGGAACCGGGCGTTGGCGGCGGTCGCGGACCGCTCGGCGTACTCGCCCGGGTCCAGCCGGCCCTCGCGCAGGTGCTCGTCGAGGGCGGCCATGGCGAGCTCACGCTCCCGGGTCCCGATCCGCAGCTCGCCCACCCGACCCAGGGTAGGCGCTGCCACGACGACGGGGCTTTCCTGTCACTGGATGCAAGCAACGCCGCTTCGCTTGCAACCCCCGGGCCCTAGTCGGCGATCTCGCAGATCACCGCACCCTGGTTCACCGACGCGCCGGGCTCGATCGACAGCCCGGTCACCGTGCCGTCCTTGTGGGCGGTCACCGGGTTCTCCATCTTCATGGCCTCGACGACGACGATCTGGTCGCCCGTGGACACGGTGTCGCCCTCGGAGACGGCGACCTTCACGACGGTGCCCTGCATCGGCGAGGTGACCGCGTCGCCCGAGACCTTGGCGCCGCCGCCGGTCCGCTTCCGCGACTTCTTCTTGGCCGCCGGCGCCGCGGCGCCGCCCCCGCCCAGGGAGAGCCCACCGGGCAGCGACACCTCCAGGCGCTTCCCGCCGACCTCGACGACGACCGTCTGCCGCGCCGCCGCCTCGTCGTCGTCCTCCTCGCCCCCGCCGGAGGCCACGTACGGCTCGACGGTGTTGTCCCACTCGGTCTCGATCCACCGGGTGTGCACCGTGAACGACGAGGCGCCCTCGGGGGCGGTGAACGCCGGGTCGGTGACCACCAGACGGTGGAACGGGATGACCGTCGGCAGGCCCTCGACCACGATCTCGTCCAGGGCCCGGCGCGAGCGCTCCAGCGCCTGCTGGCGGTCCTCGCCGGTGATGATCAGCTTGCCGACCATGGAGTCGAACTGCCCGCCGATGACGGTGCCGTCCTCGACCCCGGCGTCGACGCGCACGCCCGGCCCGGCGGGCGCGACGAACCGCGTCACCGTGCCCGGCGCGGGCAGGAAGCCACGGCCGGCGTCCTCGCCGTTGAGCCGGAACTCGATGGAGTGGCCGCGCGGCTCCGGGTCCTCGGTGAACCGCAGCTCCTCGCCGTTCGCGATCCGGAACTGCTCCCGGACCAGGTCGAGCCCGCTGGTCTCCTCCGAGACCGGGTGCTCGACCTGGAGGCGGGTGTTGACCTCGAGGAACGAGATCGTGCCGTCCTCGCCGACGAGGAACTCGACGGTGCCGGCGCCGGAGTAGCCGGCCTCGACGCAGATGTCGCGGGCCGAGGTGTGGATGCGCTTGCGCTGCTCGTCGGTCAGGAACGGCGCGGGCGCCTCCTCGACGAGCTTCTGGTGGCGGCGCTGCAGCGAGCAGTCGCGGGTGCCGACGACGATGCAGTTGCCGTGCTGGTCGGCGAGGACCTGGGCCTCGACGTGGCGCGGCCGGTCGAGGTAGCGCTCCACGAACGACTCGCCGCGGCCGAACGCCGAGACCGCCTCGCGGACCGCCGCGTCGAACATGTCCTTGATCTCGTCGCGCTCACGGGCGACGCGCATGCCGCGGCCGCCGCCGCCGAAGGCCGCCTTGATGGCCACCGGCAGGCCGTGCTCGTCGGCGAAGGCGACCACCTCGTCGGCGTCGGCCACGGGGTCCTTGGTGCCGGGCACCAGCGGCGCCCCGGCGCGCTCGGCGATCTTGCGGGCGGTGACCTTGTCGCCCAGGTCGCGGATGGCCTGCGGTGAGGGGCCGATCCAGATGAGCCCGGCGTCGAGGACGGCCTGCGCGAAGTCGGAGTTCTCGGAGAGGAAGCCGTAGCCGGGGTGGATCCCGTTCGCCCCGGACTCCTTCGCCGCCGCGATGATCTTCTCGATGTCCAGGTAGGAGTCCGCGGCGGTCTCGCCGCCCAGCGCGAAGGCCTGGTCGGCGATCCGCACGTGCGGCGCGTCCCGGTCGGGCTCGGCGTAGACGGCGACACTGGTCAGCCCGGCGTCCTTGCACGCCCGTGCCACGCGGACGGCGATCTCCCCGCGGTTGGCGATCAGCACGGTGTGCAGCGGAGCGGGCGATGCCATCGGACTGCCTCCAAGGGGCGCTTCGTTGCGTGGACTGGTCGGTGAATCCGCGCGCAGTGTAGGGGTGGAGTCGCCGTCGGACCGGCCGGGCCGCGACCGAACGGTCCACCGTGACCGTTCCGGCGACTCTCCCGTACGTCAGGCCACGTGGACCACCGGTCCCCGCGTGGTCATGGCCACAGCGGCAGGGGGCGTCGGTGGCGGGACCGTCGGGGGTGGTCGCTACCGTCGGTCCCCGATGAGCCGACGCGAGAGCGAGCCCGTCCCGGGCGGAGCCGGGGCGAGCCGCTGGTGGGGGAAGGCCGTCGTCGCGTGCGCGTCGCTGGCGGCGCTGGCGGGCACGGTGGCGGCGGTGGCCACGGCCGCGGGCGCGGACGGCGAGCAGGCCGGCCACGCCGAGGCCGCCCGCGACGCGGCGCAGCGTGAGGCGGCCCAGCGCGATGCGGCCCAGCGCGAGGCGGCTCTGCGCGTGGCCGCGGATGCGTCGCGCCAGCCGACGCCGGTGCCCGCGGCGGACACCGCGGCGGCCGCCCCGAGACTGGCGGCCGCCCCGGGCCGCGCCGGCGCGCCGAGCCTCGGGGCGACGGTGCAGGTGCTCCCCGGCTGGGCGCCGGACGGGTCGCAGGACCTCGTGCCCGTCCCGCCGGGGCGCTTCCCCACGGTCGTGACCCTCGCCGACCGCGCCGCCGTCCTCGTCGGCCGGCTCGATCCGGCGCGGGGCTTCGGCCGGGACGCTCTCGCCGACGAGGCCCGCCGCCTCGTCGGGGCCTTCGCCGACGGCGCGATGCGCCAGACCCCCGGGGACCGGGCTCGCATCGCCGACGTGTCCGACGACGCCGGCACCCTCGACGGGCGCGACGCCCACACCACCGTGCGCCGGGTGACGACGGCCGACGGGCCCGGGTCGCTGGTCCGCGTCACCACCGTCGCGGGCGGACGCGGGGAGCCCGGCCTGGTGCTGCTCGCGGTGGCCGGCCCGGGACCCCGGCAGGCCGCCGACGCCACCGCCGCCGACCGCGTCGTCCGCTCGCTCTCCTCGGCACCTGCCGAGGCGCCGCCGGCGGCCGGTCGCGCCGCGGCACCGCCCGCGTCGGCCGCGCCGGGCCTGCCACCGCGGCCCGGCGTCTCGCGCGCGCCCGTGGCGGGCCCGCCGTCGTCGCGACCCCCGGTCAGCCGCCCACCGGCCCGGCCGGCGCCGCCCACAGATCGTTGATCCCCACGCCCAGCTCGGCGAGCAGGTGGCGGGTGAGCGGCAGGCTGATCCCGACGACGTTGCTCGGGTCGCCCTGGATGCCCTCCACGAACCAGCCGCCGAGCCCGTCGAGGGTGAACGCCCCCGCCACCGACAACGGCTCGCCCGCCGCCAGGTAGGCCTCCAGCTCGGCCGTGGTCGGCGTCGCGAACGTCACGAACGTCGCGGCGTGGCCGGAGATCTCCGCCTGGGGTGCCCCGTCGTGCACGCGGATGACGGCGTGGCCGGTGACGAGCTCGCCGTGCCCGCCGGCCATCTGGTCCCAGCGGCCCCGGGCGGCCTCGACGGTGCCCGGTTTGCCGACCAGCTCGCCGCCGAGGTCGAGCATCGAGTCGCACCCGACGACGACGCCGTCGAACGGCATCCCGTCCCCGTCAACCTCGGCGGCCACCTGCCCCGCGACCACCCGCGCCTTGGCCAGCGCCAGGGCCGTCACCTTCTCGGCGGGGTCGGCCTCGCCGAGCTCGCCGAGCAGGGCCTCCTCGTCGACGTGGGAGACCACGACGTCGGGTTCGGCGCCCGCCGCGCTCAGCACGGCACGGCGGGCGGGGGACGCGGACGCGAGGACCAGGCGCACGGCCCGGGACCCTAGGGGTGGGGCCGGGCCGGTGCGCGCCGGGTGCGAGGGGACGGTCCGGTCGCTCTAGCCGCACGAGGGTTCCCCTCGCGCCCGGCGGGGCGGGACGCGAGGGGACGATGCGGTCGCTCCAGCCGCACGAGGGTTCCCCTCGCGCCCGGCGGAGGCGGAGGGCCCGTCAGCGCCAGGCCGACATCCGCCAGGCGTGCGGCCCGGGCGTGAGCGGCCGGCGGACCAGCGACTCCCGCTCGACCCACGCCGACGCCGGGCCGGTGTCCTCCGGCTCCCCGGAGCCGCCGGAGGCGGCCGCGAGCACGGCGGTCAGCGCGGCGACCTCCTCGGGCGACGGGTCGCCCCGCACGATCCGCAGCAGGGGTCGCTGCGGCACCGCCTCGCCGTCGGGACCCTCCTGCTCGCCGCTCACAGCACCCTCCGGTCGAGCTCCGCTCCGCTGCGTCTCACAGCGGGATGTTCCCGTGCTTCTTGGGCGGCAGCGTCTCGCGCTTGTTGCCGAACGAGCGCAGCGCCCGGGCGACGTAGCCGCGGGTGTACGACGGCGGGACGACCGCGTCGACGTAGCCGCGCTCGGCCGCGACGTACGGGTTGGCCAGCGTGTCCTCGTACTCCTGCTGGAGCTCGGCACGCCGGGCCTCGACGTCCCCGCCCTCGTCCTCCACCTTCTTCAGTTCCTTGCGGTAGAGGATGCTCACCGCCCCCGACGCGCCGGTGACGGCGATCTGGGCGGTCGGCCAGGCGATGTTGAGGTCGGCGCCGAGGTGCTTGGAGCCCATGACGTCGTACGCGCCGCCGTAGGCCTTCCGGCAGATCACCGTGATCAGCGGGACCGTGGCCTCGGCGTAGGCGTAGATCAGCTTCGCGCCGCGCCGGATGATGCCGTTGTACTCCTGGTCGGTGCCGGGCAGGAATCCCGGGACGTCGACGAAGGTCAGCACCGGGATGTTGAAGGCGTCACAGGTGCGCACGAACCGGGCGGCCTTCTCCGACGCGCCGATGTCGAGGCAGCCGGCGAGCTGCGTCGGCTGGTTGGCGACGACCCCGACCGCCCGGCCCTCGACGCGGCCGTACCCGACCACGATGTTCGACGCGTACAGCTCCTGGACCTCGAGGAACTCGTCGTCGTCGACGACGCCGCGGATCGCCTCACGGATGTCGTAGGGCTGGTTCGGCGAGTCGGGCACCAGGGCGTCGAGCGCCCGGTCCTCGTCGGTGATCCCGTCCTCGACCGACCCGGTCTCCTCCTCCGCGGGCAGCCGCGGGGGCTCGGCGAGGTTGTTCGACGGCAGGTAGCCCAGGAGCTCCTGCACGTAGGCGATCGCGTCCTCCTCGTCGGAGGCGAGGTAGTGCGCGTTGCCGGAGGTGGTGTTGTGGGTGCGGGCCCCGCCGAGGGTCTCGAACTCCACGTCCTCGCCGGTGACCGTCTTGATGACGTCCGGGCCGGTGATGAACATGAACGACGTCTCGTCGACCATCACCGTGAAGTCGGTGAGCGCCGGGGAGTACACCGCGCCGCCGGCGGCCGGGCCCATGACCAGCGAGATCTGGGGGACGACGCCGGACGCGTGCGAGTTCCGGCGGAAGATCTCGCCGTAGAGCCCGAGCGCGACCACGCCCTCCTGGATCCGCGCGCCGCCGCCGTCGTTGATGCCGATCACGGGGCAGCCGATCTTCATGGCCACGTCCATGACCTTGACGATCTTCTCGCCGTAGACCTCGCCGAGCGCCCCGCCGAACACCGTCGCGTCCTGGGAGAACACGCAGACCGGGCGGCCGTCGACGGTGCCCTGGCCGGTGACGACGCCGTCGCCGTACGGGCGGTTCGCCTCCAGGCCGAAGTTCGTGGACCGGTGCCGGGCCATGGCGTCGAACTCGAGGAAGCTGCCCTCGTCGAGCAGGAGGTCGATGCGCTCGCGGGCGGTCTTGCGCCCCCGCGCGTGCTGGCGCTCGACGGCGCGCTCGGACCCGGCGTGGACGACGTCGTCCTGGCGGCGGTACCAGTCGGCGAGCTTGCCGGCGGAGGTGTGGACGTCGGGTTCGTCCGCGGCCTCGTCTGGTTCGGGCGGCGGCGTCGTCGCGGCGGTCATGAGCGCGGACCCTAGCGACACCCGGTGCCGCGTACCCAGACGAACCCGGGAGTGAGAACGGGCACGTCGGCGTCGGTGTCGGGGGTGGCCGATAGCGTGCGGCGCATGCCACCCGGGATCCAGGAAGCCGCGGCCTGGGCCGCGCTGCGGCAGACCGCCGTCGCGCCGCAGGGGCCGTGGGCGCGGCTCGACGTCGTCGACCGCACGGGCTCGACGAACGCCGACCTCGCCGCCGCGGCGGCGGACGGCGCGCCCGACCGCACCGTGCTCGTCGCCCACCACCAGGACGCCGGGCGCGGGCGGCGCGAGCGGACGTGGGAGTCCGCCCCGTCGGAGGGCCTCACCTTCTCGGTGCTGCTGCGCCCGGCCGAGGTGCCGCTGCAGCAGTGGGGGTGGGCGCCACTGATCGCCGGGCTGGCCCTCGTCGTCGCCATGGAGGACTACCGGCCCGCCGCGGGCGACGCCGCCGTCACCGCGGCGCTGAAGTGGCCGAACGACCTGCTGCTGGGTCCCGCCCAGCGCAAGGGTGCCGGGATCCTGTCCGAGGTGGTGGACGGTGGTGACGGCGGGCACGCGCTCGTCGTCGGGATCGGCATCAACGTCGCCACCCCGGAGGCCGAGCTGCCCGAGGGCGGCACCTCGCTGCTCGCCCAGAGCGTGCGGCGGTCGCGGCCCGACGTGCTCGGCGACGTCCTGGCCACCCTCGCGTCCCTCGACGCCGACTGGCGCGCCGCCCGCGGTGACGCCGCCCGGGCCGGCCTGCTCGCGGGGTACCGGCGCCGCTGCGCGACCCTCGGCTCCACCGTGCGGGTGGCCCTGCCCGGGGACCGGCAGCTCGACGGGGTCGCGGAGGACATCGACGACGACGGGCGCCTCGTCGTCCGCGGCACCGACGGAGCCCTGACGACGGTGTCGGCGGGTGACGTCGTGCACGTGCGCACCGTGGAGTCGTGACGGCGGGTCCCGACGGCGGGTCCTGACGGCGGGCCCTGACCGCCCTCCGACCGGCGGACGCGCGCGGCGCGGCGCTCGGATCCGGCTCTTCCTGCGGATACGCTCGGCCACGAGCACCGGAGGGAGGGGACCGTGGCGGCCTACCCGGAGCGCCTGCTCGTGGCGGGGGAGCGGGTCGCGCGGCACGTGCGGCCGCACTGGCGGATGCTCGTGCTGCCCGCGGCGCTCCCGCCGGTGGTGGCGTTCCTGGGGGCGTGGCTCGTGGCGCTCACGCGCCCGACGTCGTGGTCGGTGCCGGTCCTCGTCGCTGTCCTCGTGGTGGGGCTCGGTCTCGTCGGGTGGTTCTCGCTGGCGCCGGTGATGCGGTGGCGCTCCACCCACTTCGTCGTCACCGACCGGCGCATCCTGGTGCGCGAGGGCGTGCTCTCCCGCACCGGCGTCGCCGTCGTCGGCGCGTCGATCACCGCGGTGCGCACCACCCGCACGATGTCCGAGCGGTTCCTCGGCTGCGGGACGTTGGTCGTGGCCGTCGACGACAGCCGCGAGCCGTGGCAGTTCGACGGCATCGGGCGCATCGAGCGGGTCGCGTCCGAGGTCGAGCGGATGGCGCGCCGACGCGGCGGGCTGCGCCCGGACCGGTGGGGCGCCTGGCGGGGCGACGACGATCTCGACGACGACCTGGACGAGGACCTCGACGAGGACCTCGAGGACTGGGACGACGACTGGGACGTCGCCGACGACCGGGACGACGAGGACCTCGCCGAGTGGGACGACGGCGGTGGTCCGCTGGCCGCCGTGCCCGCCCCACGGCGTCGGCGCCGCCTGCCGTTCACCCGCCGTCGGGCCCTCCCCGCCGCCCGCTAGGTCCGCGCGCCCGGGAAGGCCCCGATCAGGGGCACAGTGTGCAGGTCGGGCGGGTTTCGGGGCTGCCCCACGTGCCCCTCGACGAAGATCGGAACCGCCGCCGGCCCGGCGTCGTCGGAGACCCGTGGGAGTGGACGCACTGCCGGGCTGGCTCGAGGCGCTCGGGCTACCGCCGCCGACGGTCCTCGTCGCCCGGGCGCGGGAGGACGGCGCGCTCCCCGACGGCGCCGACCGGATCTGGTGCGTGGTCTCCGGGCCCGAGGGCTGGGACGTCTACTGGGCCGAGGAGGGCGCGCGGTGGTCGTGGACGCGGTTCGACGAGGAGTCGAGCGCCTGCCTGCACCTGTTCGGCCGACTGGCCTGGACCCAGATGCTGCGCGGCGCGGTCGCCGCAGGCCGGTGACCCCGGGTGGGCCCTCAGCGCCCGACGAGGCCCAGCACGGCGTCGTGCAGCCGTCCGTTGGTCGACAGCGCGTCCCCGCCGTCGATGCGCTCGGTGCCCGCGAAGTCGGTGAGCCGGCCGCCGGCCTCCCGCACGACGACGGCGGGCGCGGCGAGGTCCCACGCGCTCGCCCCCGGCTCCACGGCCGCGTCCAGCAGGCCCTCCGCCACCAGGACGTGGTGGAAGAAGTCGCCGAACGCGCGGCTCTCCCAGGTCGCGCGGGTGAGGGCGAGCCAGCGGTCCTGGGACCCGATCTCCCGCCAGTAGTCCAGGTCGGTGGTGGACACGTAGGCGTCGCCGAGCTCGGCCACCGCGGACACCCCGATCGGGGCCGCGTCGATCCCGCGGGCGACGTCGGAGGTGAAGGCCCCGAGCCCGCGCGCGGCCCACCAGCGGCGCCCGAGCGCCGGGGCGCTGACCACGCCCACCACCGGCTCGCCGTCGGCGACCAGCGCCAGCAACGTCGCGAAGACCGGGACCCCGCGGGAGTAGTTCTTGGTGCCGTCGATGGGGTCGACGATCCAGTGCCGGCGGGCCGTGGTGTCGCCGCCGCGCTCCTCGCCGAGGACCGCGTCGTCCGGGCGCTCCGCGGCGAGCAGCCGCCGGACCTCGTCCTCGCAGGCGACGTCGGCGTCGGTGACCGGGGTCCGGTCGGGCTTGCGGTCGACGCGCAGGTCGCTCGCCCGGAAGCGGCCGTGGGTCACGGCGTCGGCCGCGTCGGCGATCCGGCGGGCGAGGTCGAGGTCGGCGGCGAGTGCGGACGCGTCGGTCACGGCCGCGCATCCTGCCAGCCACCGCGCCGGGGCCGCCGTCGTCGCCGCACGGAGATCACGCACGTGGGGACTACTCTGCCTGCCATGACCACCGTGCTGCTCGTCGAGGACGATGCGGCGATCGCCGGACCCCTCTCGCGCGCCCTGACCCGCGAGGGCTACGAGGTGGACGTCATCGACGACGGGCCGTCGGCCGTCACGCGTGCCGGCGAGGGCGAGGTGGACCTCATGGTCCTGGACCTCGGCCTCCCCGGCATGGACGGTCTCGAGGTCTGCCGTCGCGTCCGGGCCGGCAAGCCCGACCTGCCCGTGCTCATGCTGACCGCGCGCACCGACGAGGTCGACTTCGTCGTCGGTCTCGACGCGGGCGCCGACGACTACGTGGGCAAGCCCTTCCGCCTCGCCGAGCTGCTCGCCCGGGTGCGGGCGCTGCTGCGCCGGCGCGCGCCCGAGATCCTCGACGCGGGCGGGGTGCGGATGGAGCCGTCGGCGCGGCGCGTGCTCGTCGACGGCGTCGAGGTGGGGCTCGCCAACAAGGAGTTCGAGCTCCTCCGGGTGCTGCTCGCCCACGCCGGGCAGGTCGTCTCGCGGGAGGAGATCCTCCGCGAGGTCTGGAACGACCCCGAGATGAAGACCTCGAAGACCCTGGACATGCACATGTCGTGGCTGCGCCGCAAGCTCGGCGACACCGACGCCGCGCCGTCGACGGCCAAGCGGATCTCGACGGTGCGCGGGGTCGGGTTCCGCTTCAACACCTGAGGCGGGTCGAACCGTGCGCCGCCGCATCCTGGTCTCGACGCTGCTCGTCGTCGCGATCACCGTGACCGTGCTCGGCGGCCCGCTCGCGATCACCACGTGGCGCCTCGTCGAGGACTTCACCCACGCCGAGCTGGCCGGGCGGCTGCGCCAGGTGGTCAACACCCTCGACGCCCAGGCGCAGTCGGACCACGCGGTGAACCTCGAGGCGGTGGCGATCGCGGTCCCGCCCGGCGGGTCGCTCGTCGTCCGCACCCCGCGGGGTGTGAGCGCCATCGGCGACACCACCGACCACACCCAGGTCGCCGAGACCCTGCCGTTCGGGCTCAACGGGTCGGCCGTGCTCTCCGAACCCGCCGCCGAGATGCGCTCGCGGCAGCTGCAGGCCACCGCGCTCGTGCTGTCCGCGGTCCTGCTCTCGGTGGCGGTCGGGGCCGTCGTCGCCACCCTCACCGCGCGCCGCCTCGCCGACCCGCTGCAGCAGGTGGCGGGACGCGCGGCCCGGCTGGGCGCGGGCGACTTCCGGCCCGCGCCGCACCGTCACGGCATCCCGGAGCTCGACCGCGTCGCGGACGTGCTCGACTCCTCGGCCGTCGCGCTCGCCGAGCTGGTCCAGCGCGAGCGCGACCTCGTCGGCGACGTCTCCCACCAGCTGCGCAGCCGGCTCACCGCGCTGCAGCTGCGACTCGACGAGCTGTCCTCGCACCCCGACCCGGACGTGTCGGTCGAGGGCGCGGCGGCCCTCGAGCAAGCCGAGCGGCTCTCCGAGGTCCTGGACGAGCTGCTGAGCTCGGCCCGGGCGGCGCGCGCCGCGAGCGCGTCACCGCTGGAGCTCGACGGCGAGCTCGCGGCGGTCCGCGACGAGTGGCAGGGCCCGGTGACGGCCGAGGGGCGCACCCTGCGGGTCCGCAGCGCCGAGGGGCTGGTGGCCCGGGCGACCTCGGCGCGGCTGCGCGAGGCGCTCGGCGTACTGGTCGACAACGCGCTGCGCCACGGCGCCGGCACCATCACCCTCACCGGGCGGCACTCCGACAAGGACACCATCGTCGTCGAGGTGTCCGACAACGGCGACGGCGTGCCCTCCGAGCTCGCGCCGCACGTGTTCGATCGTGGCGTGTCCGGCGCCGCGTCCACCGGCGTGGGGCTCGCGCTCGCCCGCGCGCTCGTGGAGGCCGACGGCGGGCGGCTCGAGCTGGCCCGGACCCGGCCCGCGGTGTTCGCGGTGTTCCTGCCCGTCCCCCGGACCGACCAGGTCGTCGCGGCCCCGCGACCGCTGCCCGCGACCGGTCCGCGCTGACGAGGACGCGGCTTTCCTGCCACTGGACGCAAGCAACGACGCTTCGCTGGCATCCCGTGGCAGGAACGGCGCGTCGTCGGGGACCCGAGGCCGTCAGGCCGACCCGAGCGCCGTCGGGAACACCCAGCGGCGGAACGCCCACCACCGGAAGGCCATGGCGAGCAGCGTCCCGACGACCTGGGCGCTGACCAGGTCGGCGACCTGCTCGGTGAAGCCGGAGACGAACGGCTCGGCGAGGTGGAGCACGTAGCGCGAGACGCCGAGGGGCGCGGCGTTGACGAGCAGCGCGATCCCGGAGACCACGAAGTAGAGGGTCGCCTCCCGCCGCCGGGCGAGGCCGCCACGGGCGCGGAACGACCACTCGCGGTTGGCCAGGTAGCCGACCAGCGTCGCGACGAGCACTGCGAGGATCTTCGCGGTGACCGGCTTCGGCTCGAGCACGGTGGTCTTGAGGAGCAGGAAGACGCCGGTGTCGACGACGAACGTGCCGGCCCCGACGACGGCGAACCGGACCAGCTCGGCGTGGCGCCCCAGGAGCGTCGTGAGCGACGCGAGGGAGCCGCGGTTCCGCGTCGTCGGGTGCTCCATCGGGCCCGAGTCTAAGGCGGCCTCCGGCCCCGTGAGCACCAAGTGTCGCTATACCGACAGTTGGTGCTCACGAGGCCGGAGGCCACCTAGCAGGCGCCGGCCAGGTCGCACATCAGCCCGCCGACGCGGGGCACGCCCCACCCGGTCTGGTAGTCCCAGCCCGGGAGCGACGGGTAGGCGCCGTTCGTGCTCGGCAGCCCCGAGCCGAGGTCGGTCGGGGTGATGTCGTGGAAGTCCCGCGCGTAGGTCGCCGGGTTCTTCCCGACCCGGTAGAAGCCGAAGTCGGCGAACCCGAGCCCGCCCTGCGGGGCGCTCGCCGACGCCGACTGGATCCGCGCCCACATCCCGGCCCACAGCGGCGACGACAACGACGTCCCACCGCCCCCGCCGTCGGTGAGCTCCCCGTTGGTGACGATGTCGTAGCCGTTGCCGAGGACGTCGCCGGACTGGGCCGACACGTCGGGGATGCCGCGGCACACGCTGGTCGGCGCGGTGACGCACGGGATCGTCAGGCCCGGCGTCCCCTGCTGGTAGGCCGGGGCCGGGGTGAACAGCGACGAGCCGCCACCGCCGAAGGTCCAGCCGTACTCGCGGGCCCGCCCGCCGTGGCCGTCGGTGTAGAGCACCGTGCCGCCGACCCCGACGACGTAGGGCAGCGAGGCGGGCGAGTTGGTGATCGGCACGCCCTGGTTGAGCACCCCGTTGCCCGCCCCGACGACGGGCAGCGAGACCACCGGGCACGACGAGCCGGTGTCGCCGGTCGAGGAGAAGATCGTCTTGCCCTCGAGCGCCGCCTGCCGGGTGATCGCGGTCAGCGTGGTGTCCAGGGCGTTGCCCAGCCCCTGCGCGACGGGCGGCGCGGGCTGCGGGTTGGTGATCGAGTTGTTGAGGATCCCCGACACCACCGGCACCGACTCGCACTCGCCGTAGCTCGCGGACGCCTGCCGCGGGGAGTCCTGGTCGTCGGTGTAGCGGCTGAAGACCTTGGCGACGTCGGCGTCGGAGAGGTCCGTGCCGAAGTACAGGTCCAGCCCGCCGAGGGCCGGCGCCATCCCGTGGGCCGCCTGCGTGTCGATGTTCCACTCGACGTGGCCGGAGTCGTCGGCGAAGTCGGTGTCGCCGGCCGGGTGCTTGACCGTCACCGGCGGGTTCGGCAGCCCGAAGTGCTTCTCGAAGGCCCGCAGGTCGGTGATGACGCCGTCGGTGGCCCCGTTGCCGAAGATCGCGACCCGCTGGCCCGCCCCGGTGTGCGCGGCGGGCTGCTCGTAGACCGACCAGAGGTCCGCCGGCGTCGTGCCGCCCGTGCAGGCCCCGGTCGCGCACGTCGACTGCTGCGGCCCGCGGGGCAGCGGGTGCGGGGTGTGCATCTGCTGGACGGTGTTGAGCCCGACGACGTTGGTGATCCCCAGGTCCCCCGGCACCCGCGGCTCCGCGGTGTTGGCGAGGAACCTCCCGTCCTGGCCGGTGAACGCGTCGATCGGCGTCGCGAACAGCTGCGACACCGCGCTCGCCGGACCGTCCGCGGCGATCTGGTCGCGCGCCGCCGACACCGACACCACGCGCATGCCGGTGGAGCCCAGCCAGGCCTTCGCCGCGTCCGCGGTCGCGGCGGGCACCCCGAAGCGGTCGACGAACGCGCCGACCGACATCGGCGTCGCCCGACCGTTCCGCTGCGCGTCCAGCATCGCCTCCTCGCCGGCGACGTCGGGGCGCTGCAGCGTCACCACCACGTGCATCGGGGCGGCGGCCGGCGCCGCGCCGGTGTCGGTCGCCTTCGAGAGCCCGGGCAGCACGTTGTGCAGCGAGACGAGGCCCGGTGCGGGCGTCGCCGCGGTCGCCGCGCCCGGGACGAGCAGGGACGCGACGGCGAGGGCCGCGGCGGCTGCCACGGGGAGCAGCCGTGTGGTTACCGACACGAACGGCCCAACGAGCCGGTGCCGGGCGCGGTTCGTCCGGGCGTGTGACGGTCGGGTTGCCGCTCGCCGCCGCGGCCTCCACCCCGGTCTCCACCCCGGCCTCCACCCGGCCTCCACCCGCAGGACGAGGTCGCGGGCCCGGCGTCTCCCTAGCGTCGTCGCCGTCCGGGACACCGGGCCACGGACCACCGGGGAGGACCAGATGACCACCGCCACCGACCCCACGCCGCGGCGCACCGCAGCCGCCCACCGCGCGGCGCCGTCGGGGAACCGGCTGCGCCGGGCGCTGCGGGCAGCGGCGAACCCGACGCTGCTGTGCGGGATCGTCGCGCCGTTCGTGGTCTACGAGCTGCTGAGCGGGCGCACCTCGGAGGCGACCGCCCTCGCCGTCGGGGCCGCGTTCCCGGCCGCGGCCACGCTGTGGACGCTGGTGCGCACCCGCCGTCCCGACCCGGTCGCGCTGATGACCCTCGCGGGCATCGTCCTGGGCCTGCTCGGGGCCCTGCTCTTCCACAGCCCGCTGTTCCTGCTGCTGAAGGAGTCGGTGGTCACCGGCTCGATCGGGCTGGTGTTCCTCTCCTCGTTGCTCGCGGCGCGGCCGCTGACGTTCCTGCTCTCCCGCTCGATGATGGCCTCGACCCCCGCGGAGCTGGCCGCGTTCGAGGCGAGCTGGGACGACGACCGCATCCGCTCCGGGCACCGTCGCACGACGCTCCAATGGGGCGCCGCGCTCCTGCTCGACGCCGGGGTGCGGACGGCGCTGGCCTTCGTGCTGGCCCCGGGGACGCTGCTGGCCGTCTCGCCGTTCCTCGCCGCCGCGATCATCGGGCCGGTCGTGCTCGTGACCCTCCGCCGGCGCCGGCGGGCGGCCGCCCGGCTGGCGGCCGCCCGGCTGGCGGCCGCCCGGGCGCAGGCCTGATCAGGGCTTGCGGGCGACGACCAGGAAGCTCTGCCCGTTGAGCCGCTGGGTGAGCGTGTCGAGCTCCCGGCCGTAGGACTTCGCGACCTCGATGGCCACCGAGACGTCCGTGGTCCAGCCCCGGTCCCGCAGCCAGGCCGCGGGGTCGGGGCGCTCGTCGGTGTAGATGAGCTGGGTCATGTCGACGCCGATGTTCGCCGCGATGCGGCGGAAGGCCGGGTCGGCCAGCTGCTGCCCGATGTTGGTGAAGTCCTCGATCGCCCACTCCGAGCCCGGCGCCGAGCGCTCGTCGATGGCCCGCATGAGCGCGTCCTGGGCCTCCGGGGGCAGGTAGGGGAGGAGGCCCTCCGTGAGCCACGCGGTGGGCGCCGTCGGGTCGAACCCGGCGGCCTCGAGCGCCGCCGGCCAGTCGTCGCGCAGGTCGACGCGCACCGTGCGGCGGTCGCAGCGGGCCGTGGCGCCCTCGGCGTCGAGGACCTCGTCCTTGAACCGGATCATGAGCTCCTGGTCGACCTCGAACAGGACGGTGCCCTCCGGCCAGTCGAGGCGCTGCGCGCGGGTGTCCAGGCCCGCGGCGAGGACGACGACCTGCCGGATGCCCCGCTCGCCGGCCGCGGCGAAGAACTCGTCGAAGAACCGCGTCCGGGTCCCCATGTAGCCCGACATCATCTGCCAGGTCTCGTCCTCGGAGTCGTCCTTGGGCGAGGTGGGACGCGTCGGCAGGGCCTTCGGCGGGTTCGCCGCGGCGACGAACGACTCGGCGTACGGGTCGTTGATCAGGGAGTCCGCACGGTGGGTGTCGACGGCGCGGCCCGCGGCCACGACGAGGGCGGTCAGGCCCACGCTCGACACGACGTCCCACTGCTCGAACCGGCTCGCCAGCGATCGGTCGTCCGCCACCGGGTACCTCCTCGCATTGGTTGTTAGCCTCAGCAACGAGCGTCCGCGAGGATCTCCCGGCGTGCAAGCGGAGGGTGACGATGTCGACACGCGTCGTGTACGCGTGGTCACCGGGGAGGGTTCCGTGCTAGACGACCGGGACGTGACGGTCGGACCGGGTCGCACCCGCCAGGAGGAGATCTACCGCGACGGCGTCTCGGGGCGTCGGCCCCGCGTCCCCACCAGTCCGGCGGAGCGGGAGCACCGGGGCAGGCGGGCGATGGGCCGGGCCGCCGACGCCTACGTCAGCGGGGGTGCGGGCGCCGAGGCGACGATGCGCGCCGACCGGGCCGCCTTCGCCCGGTACGAGATCGTCCCGCGCGTGCTGCGGGGGTCGGCCGAGCGGGATCTCTCGCTGGAGCTCTTCGGCCGGCCGCTGGCGGCGCCGCTGCTGCTGTCCCCGATCGGTGCGCTCGACCTGGTCCGCCGCGACGCCGACCTCGCCGTCGCCCGCGGCGCCGCCGCCGCGGGCGTCCCGATGATCATCAGCAACCAGGCCGGGTCGCCGACGGAGGCCATCGCGGCCGCCGGCGGCGCCGCCCCGCGCTGGTTCCAGCTCTACTGGTCGACCTCCGACGACCTCGTCGACAGCTTCCTCGCCCGCGCCGAGGCCAGCGCGTGCGACGCGGTGGTGGTCACGCTGGACACGACGATGCTCGGCTGGCGCCCGCGCGACCTCGACCTCGGCCACCTGCCGTTCAGCCGCGGCCTCGGGATCGCGCAGTACACCTCCGACCCGGTCTTCCTCCGGCTGGCCGCCGAGCGGGCCGCGGCCCCGCGGTCCGGGCCCGAGCCGCGGATCACCCCACGCGCGGTGCGGACGTTCCTCGAGATCAGCCGCCACCACCCCGGTGGCTTCCTCGACAACCTCACCTCGCCGCTGCCCCGGGCCGCCGTCGAGACCTTCCTCGACGTCTACTCCCGCCCGCACCTGTCCTGGGACGACCTCGCGACGCTGCGCGGGCGCACCCGGCTGCCGATCGTGCTCAAGGGCGTGCTGCACCCCGACGACGCCCGCCGCGCGGTCGACGCCGGGGTCGACGGCGTGCTGGTCTCGACGCACGGCGGCCGCCAGATCGACGGGGCCGTCGCCGCCCTGGACGCGCTGCCCGAGGTGGTGGGCGCGGTCGACGGGCGGGTGCCGGTGCTGCTCGACTCGGGGGTGCGCTCCGGGTCGGACGCGGCGATCGCGCTCGGGCTCGGCGCGACGGCGGTCTGCCTGGGCCGGCCGTGGGTGTGGGGGCTCGCGCTGGCGGGCGCGGAGGGCGTCGCGCAGGTCGTGGAGGACGTCCTCGCCGAGCTCGACCTCACCGTCGGGCTCGCCGGGGCGCGGACGCCGGCCGGGGTGGAGGTGCGTCCGCGAGGGTGACGACTCCCGGGTCAGAACCAGGGCTTCTGGCCGGGGTCACCAGCAGGTCTTGGACTTCTGCTCGATGGCTCCCGACGATGAGCTCATGAGGAGCACCGAGACCGCCCTGACCAGCGACGTCCGTGGCGCCGTCCTCCGGCGCGGCGACGACCGGCTGCCCGACGAGCTCGCCGGGTTCCAGACCGCGCACCCGCACCGGCCCGACGTCGTCGTCGGGGCCCGGGACGCCGACGACGTCGTCGCCGCCGTCCGCCACGCCGCCGCCCACGACCTCCCGGTCGCCGTCCAGGCCACGGGCCACGGGCACACCACCGGCCTCGAGCGCGGCGTCGTCGTCACCACCGGCCGGATGCGCGGGGTGAGTGTCGACCCGGTGTCGCGGACCGCGCGGGTCGGGGCGGGCGCGCGCTCGGCGGATCTGGTGGGCGCGGCGGCCGGGCACGGGCTCGCGCCGGTGTCCGGCTCGTTCCCGGGGGTGGGGGTGGTCGGCTACACCCTCGGTGGCGGGCTGGGGCTGCTCGGCCGCGAGCACGGATGGGCCTCCGACCACCTGCGGGCCGCCGAGGTCGTCACCGCCGACGGGATCCTGCGCCGGGTGGGTCCGGGCGACGAGCTGTTCGCGGCGCTGCGCGGGGGCCGGCCGGAGGTGGGGATCGTGACCGCGGTGGAGGTCGGCCTCGTCCCGCTCGGCGAGGTCGTGGGCGGGGGCCTCTTCGTCGAGGCCGAGGACGCGGGCCGGCTGGTGCCGGTGGTCCGGCGGCTGGGGGACGAGGCGCCGGAGTCGCTGGGGATTTCGCTCGGCGTCGTGCCGGTGCCGGACCTCGACGTCGTCCCGGCCCCGATTCGCGGGCGGACGGTGCTCCACGTGCGGCTCGTGGCTCCCGACGCCGCCGTGGCCCGCGCCGCCGAGGACGCCGTCCGGGAGGCGGCGCCGGTGCTGCTCGGGGGGCTGCGGGAACTGCCGTGGACCGAGAGCGGGTCGATCGTCGGGGAGCCCGAGGTGCCGCACGCCTACGAGGGGACGAACGTGCTGGTGACGACGCTGTCGGACGAGGCGCTGGGGTCGGTGGTGGCCGCGGCGCGGTCGGCGTCGGTGGGGTGCGTGGTCGACGTGCGCCGGCTCGGCGGGGCGCTGGCCCGGCCGGCGGACGGGCCCGACGCGGTGTCGTTCCGGGACGCGGGGTGGATCGTGCGGGTGCTGTCGTCGACCGAGGGGGAGTCGACGGCGGCGGTGCGGGCCGCGCACGCGGCGGTCCTCGCGCCGGTGGCGGACGCGGGGCTGGGGCGGATGGCGGCGTTCGTCTACGGCGGGTCGCCGGTGTCGGCGGCGGAGCTGCACTCGCCCGCGGTCCGCGAGCTGCTGGCCCGAGTGCGGGCGGAGCACGACCCGCGGGGGGTCTTCGGGCCGTGCTGAGCGAGGGGCACCTTCGGTCGCTCTATTCGATCGGAGGGGCCCGTCGGTCATCGGGATCGACGGTGGGGTCTTCCGGCGAGGGGCGCCCCCGGCCCATCTATCCGAGCGAGGGGGCCCTTCGCTCGGGTCAGGGCGAGCTGGGATCAGCGCAGGACGACGTCGAGGGCGGGTTCGACGGGCCCGCGGCGTGCGGCGCGGACGTCGAGGCCCAGCCCGACGACGCGGAGGCCGACCAGGGAGGTCCGGGTCGTGCGGTCGTCGCCGACCGGGTCGTCGTGACCCGGTCGCGCGGTAGCGGTCGGCACCGCCGTCGCGTGGCGGGCGGAGGCGCCGGAGGTCCAGGTGCCGGCGGTCACCGTGCCGCTGGCCGGGACATCCGCCGGGCGCGCTGCCGCGCCGGTCCGCCACGCCTCCGGTGACGAGGCGGCGGACCGGCGCGGCGGGGCGTCGGGTTCGACGGCGTCCGACCCCGGGGGATCCGTGGTGGGCAGCGACGCGGGTGCGGTGGTGGGAGGGGGGCGCGTCGGGGTGCCCGGGAGCCCCGGCCCGGGCAGCGCCGAGCCCGGCGCGACCGCTCCCGGCACGACCGCTCCCGGCGCGACCGCCCCCGGCACGACCGCTCCCGGCACGACCGCCCCAGGCACCGCCACCGACGTCGGCGGCGCGGCCTCGGGCGTCGTCGGGCCCTGTCCCAGCGCGGTCGCCGTCGCGACCCCCAGTCCCGCCAGCCCGACCGCCGCGATCCCGAGCCGGCGGGCCCGCGGCACCTCGGCGGCCCGCGCCACGCCCCCGACCGCGCCCAGCACCCCCAGGACCCCGCCCCCGGCGACGACCCACTCCGCCGTCGTCGGCCACGCCCCGGTGAACACCCCGGGCGCCGCCCGGTCGGCCAGGTACCCGACGAGGGCCGCGCCGAGCACCAGCGGCGCGATCGTCGAGCGCAGGATCCCCGAGTTGACCTCGCGGAGCTCGCCGGCCAGCGCCCGGCACTCCGCGCACTCGCGCAGGTGCTCCTCGACCTTGGCCGCGTCGCGCTTCGAGAGCCCGCCCCGGGTGTAGGCCCCGAGCTTCTCCTCGGTCTCGCGGTGCCGGCGGTCGCGCGGCGGGGTCGCAGCCCCACCGGCCAGGTGCTCCTGGAGGTAGGCCTGCCGCAGCCCCTCCCGGGCGCGGTAGCCCAGCGCCGACACCGCGTTGGCCGTCAGCCCGAACAGCGGGGCGATGTCGGCGGGGGAGTCGCCCTCGACCTCCAGGTGCCACAGCACGGCCTGCCACCGTTCGGGCAGCGTCGCGAACGCCCGCGCCGCGAGCGAGCGCTCGAGACCCGCGACCGCGGGGTCGGTGAACGGGATGACGGTGCGCTCGGGGTCGATGCCGATGACCTCACCCATGTCCTCGGTGAGGTCGAGGCGGCGCTCGGCGCGGGTGCGGTCGTACGCGAGGTGGCGCAGCGAGGTGAGCAGGTAGGCGCGGAACGCCTCGGTCGGACCGCCGCCCGCCCGGAGGATCTCCAGAAGGCGGGCGAAGGCGGCCGAGACGAGGTCGTCGGCGTCGGAGGGGGAGCGGGCCAGCTGGCGGGCCAGGCCGCGGGCCGCGTCGCGGTGGCGGTCGTAGAGGGTGGCGAACGCCGACGAGGAGGCGTGGTCGGCGGGCCGTCCCCGCAGGTCGGCCAGCAGTTCGGCGTCGCTGCGCGCGTCCGTGCCCGAGGGCCCGGCCGGCTCGTCGCCGGTCGCGGGCCCGTGCTCGGGAACTCCGCCGTCCACCATCTGGGCACACCACCCCCCTCGCGGGGGAGTCTGCGGCCGCGCGCGGGAGGATCCGGGCAGCGTCACCGTCACGGATGACCGTCTCGCGCGTCGCCCCCACAGGACCCGGCCGTGGGGGCGGGCCCGGCGGACCCGGAGGAGGCACGGGGCATGACCCTCGCGGACGAGCGGACCGAGGAGACCACGTCCTCGGAGGACCGCCCGCACGGCGACGACGTCGCCCGCCGCCCGGGTCGGGGGCTCGCCCTCGAGGCGCTGCGCGAACGCTGGTTCGCCTGCACCAACGCGCTCGGCTGGTCCGTCCCCTCCGAGTGGCCGGACCCCGCCGTCGACGAGGTCTGCGGGGCCGTCGTCGACGGCGCGGCCGGGCCGCCGCTGGAGCGGGCGCTGACCCGCTGGGCCGGGGCCCGCGCGTCCGCCGGGATCGGGCTCGACGAGACGCTCTCCGACCTCGCCGCCCTGCACACCGCGGTGAGCGGCGCGCTCGGCGAGCTCGGCCCCCGCCGGCGCCTCGCCCTGCCCGGCACCGACGGCTCGCGCCTGGTGCGCGTCGTCTCGCTGGGCTGGACGGACGTGGCGTGCGGCGACCTCTCCGAGGCCGCCGCCGTCGACCCCCTCTCCGGCCTCGCCAGCTCGCGGTACCTGATCACCCGCCTCGCGGAGGTCCACCGCGCCGCCCGGGCCCGCGGCACCCGCGTCCCCGAGACCCACGCCCTCGTCGCGGTGACCCTGCCCGTCGCCGGGTGGACGCGCGTCGCGCCGCTGACCGTGGCCGGCGACGCCGCGTCGGTGGTCTTCGACGCCGGCGAGACGATCGCGGTCGTCGGGCGGTCCACCGTCGTGGTGCTGGCGCCCCGCGAGGGCCTGGCCGGTCGTGTCCGGGTGCTGCGCGGCCTGCTCGCCCGCCGCCTGTCCGGGGCGGCCGGGGTGACCGGGACGCCGGGGGCGCGCATCGTCGCGCTGCCGGCCACCCTCGCCGGCGCGCGCGACACCCTCGCCCGCCTCCGCGAGGCCGAGCCGCCCGCCCCGCGCCGCGACCGCATCCCCGGCCTCGACGTCCCTGCGACCGGAGAGCCGGACGACGGGTCCACGTGAGGCCCCGGACGCCCGCGGCGGATAGGGTTCCCTGCTCGTGGAGGAGCGCACCGGCCTGCCCGTGGTCGCGATGGTCGGCGGGGGTCAGCTCGCCCGCATGACCCATCAGGCGGCGATCGCCCTCGGCCAGTCGCTGCGCGTGCTCGCGGTCTCCGCCGACGACCCGGCCGCGCTGGTGGCCCCCGACGTCGTCCTCGGCGACCACCGCGACCTCGACGCGCTGCGCCGCGCCGCCGCGGGTGCCGAGGCCCTGACCTTCGACCACGAGCACGTGCCGGGCGAGCTGCTCGAGAAGCTGGTCGCCGAGGGGGTCACCGTCCACCCCGGCCCGGAGGCGTTGCGCCACGCCCAGGACAAGCTGGTGATGCGTCGGCGCCTCGCCGAGCTCGGCGAGCCCGTCCCGCCGTTCGCTCCGGTGTCCTCGCCCGCCGACGTCGAGGCGTTCGCGGCCGAGCACGGCTGGCCCGTCGTGCTGAAGGCCGTCCGGGGCGGGTACGACGGCCGCGGGGTCTGGATGCTCGGCTCCGCCGACGACACCGCGCGGACCGTCCCCGAACTGCTCGACGCCGGGACGCCGCTGATGGTCGAGCAGAAGGTGGCGCTGCGCCGGGAGCTGGCGGTGGTGCTCGCGCGCTCGCCGTTCGGGCAGGCGGCGGTCTACCCGACGGTGGAGACGGTGCAGGTCGACGGGATCAACACCGAGGTCCTCGCGCCCGCACCCGGGCTCTCCGACGACGCCGCCGAGGCCGCCGAGGAGCTCGCGCTCCGCATCGCCGCGGCGCTCGGCGTCGTCGGGCTGCTCGCGGTCGAGCTCTTCGAGACGCCGGACGGGCGTGTCGTGGTCAACGAGCTCGCGATGCGCCCGCACAACTCCGCCCACTGGTCGATGGACGGTGCCGTGACCGGGCAGTTCGAGCAGCACCTCCGCGCGGTGCTCGACTATCCGCTGGGTTCCACGGCGACGCTGCGCCCGGCCTGCGCGATGGCCAACGTGCTCGGCGGCTGGGCGGCCGGGGAGACGACGATGCCGTCGACCGGGCCGGACGAGCGGCTGCACCACACCCTCGCGCGCTTCCCCGAGGCGCGGGTGCACCTCTACGGCAAGGGTGAGCGGCCCGGCCGGAAGATCGGGCACGTGAACGTCACGGGCGACGACATGGACGACGTCCGGCGGCGGGCGCGCCTGGCCGCCGACCACCTCGCGACGGGTGTCTGGACCGACGGATGGAGCGCGCACTGATGTCCTCCAGCGAGCTGGTGCCCGGGCAGGCCGTGTCGACCCGGGGCGAGGCCGACCAGGTGGCGGGCGCCCGCCTGCCCCCGCTCGTCGGCATCGTCATGGGCAGCGACTCCGACTGGCCGACCATGCAGGCCGCCGCGACGGCGCTCGACGAGTTCGGCGTGCCGTGGGAGGCGCGCGTCCTCTCGGCGCACCGGACCCCGCGGGCGATGCTCGAGTGGTCCGAGACGGCGGCCGAGCGCGGCCTGCGCGTCGTCGTCGCCGGGGCGGGCGGCGCGGCGCACCTGCCCGGCATGGTCGCCGCGGCGACCGTGCTCCCGGTGATCGGCGTGCCGGTGCCGCTCAAGCACCTCGACGGGATGGACTCCCTCCTCTCGATCGTGCAGATGCCGGCCGGGGTGCCGGTGGCGACGGTGTCGATCGGGGGCGCCCGCAACGGGGGCCTGCTCGCCGTGCGCATCCTCGCCGCGGCCGACGCGGGCCTCGCCGCGCGGATGGCCGACTTCCAGGCCGACCTGCGCACGTCCGTGGCGGGCAAGGACGAGGCGGTCCGCAAGCTGGGGCCGGCGGGGGCGGACTCCTGACGCCTGGCACCTGACATCCGCGCTGGTCCACGGTGCGCCTCATCCTCGTCGGGTGATGCCGCGGCGCCGGGGCGTCCGGAGAGTGGGTGCGTCCGGCACACACCTCCGCGCGACGGGAGAGCGCCCCCATGAGGCTCGTCGTGGACCTGACCCGGTGCCAGGGGTACGCGCAGTGCGCCTTCCTGGCCCCGGACGACTTCACCATGCAGGGGCAGGGCGAGGCGCTGCTCTACGACCCCGAGCCCGCCGACGAGCGGCGGGAGCGGGTGCTGCGTGCGGCCGCGGCGTGTCCCGTCCAGGCCATCGTCCTCGACCGCGGACCGGCCCGGAACGGTGACCGCGCCGCGGTGCCCGCCCCGCGCCGGGGCGGCTCGACCGGTGACTTCCTGCGGACGGGGCGGATCGTGGTCGTCGGTGCCTCGCTGGCGGGGGCCCGCGCCGCCGGCGCCCTGCGGTACAAGGGGTTCCGCGGCTCGCTGACCGTGATCGGGGACGAGGCCCACGACCCCTACGACCGGCCACCGCTGAGCAAGCAGGTCCAGGAGGGCCGGGTCGACGCGGGGCACACCGGGCTGCCCCGCCGGCGGGCCATCGAGGCCGACTGGCGGCTGGGCGTCGCGGCCACCGGCCTGGACCTGGCTGCGCGGCAGGTGCGGCTCGCCGACGGCTCCTCGGTCGGGTTCGACCGGCTGCTGATCGCGACCGGCGTCCGGGCCCGGCCGTGGCCGGACCCCGACGAGGCGGCGCTCGAGGGGGTGCTCGTCCTCCGCACCCGGGAGGACGCCGACGGGCTTGCGCGGCTGCTGGCCGGGCGACCGCGCCGGGTCCTCGTGATCGGCGCCGGGTTCACCGGGTCGGAGGTCGCCTCGGTGTGCCGGACCCTCGACATCCCGGTGACCGTCGCCGAGGCCGGGGCGGCGCCCCTGGTGGCCGCCCTGGGCGGGACGATCGGGGCGATCGCGGCCGAGGTGCAGCGCGACGCCGGGGTCGACCTGCGCTGCGGGGTCCGGGTCTCCGCGCTCGAGGGCGAGGGCGGCCGGCTGCGGCGGGCCCGGCTGTCCGACGGCAGCACCCTGGACGTCGACGTGGCGGTGGCCGCGCTCGGCGGCATCCGCAACGTCGAGTGGCTCGAGGGCTCCGGGCTCGCGTCGGGCCCGTGGGGGGTCGCGTGCGACGCCGGCTGCCGCGCCCTCGACGCGAACGGCCTGGTCACCGACGACGTCTTCGTCGCCGGCGACGTCGCCCGCGCGCCCCAGCCGGCGTTCGGCTACCAGTTCCTGGCGCTCGAGCACTGGGGCAACGCGGTCGCGCAGGCCGAGGTGGCCGCGCACAACATGCTCAGCGACCAGGCCCACCGCTGGCCCCACCTGGAGGTGCCGGTCTTCTGGTCCACCCAGTTCGGCCACGAGATCAAGTCGGTCGGTGTGCCGAACATCGCCGACGAGGTCGTCGTCACCCAGGGGTCGGTGCCCGACCGCCGGTTCGTCGCGGCCTACGGGCGGCGCGGCCGCCTGGTCGGCGCGGTCACCGTCGACCACTCCACGTGGCTAGACTTCTACAAGGGGCAGATCGAGCGGGCGGCGCCGTTCCCGCCGCGCTGGCGGACCGTCGACCAGCCCGCGGCGCTCGAGCCGGAACCCGCCGGCTTCCCCACCCACCCGAGCCCCACCCAGGACGCGACCGTCGTCCTCACCGGCCACGACCCCGACGAGCGCCGCGCCACCCTGCTCCCGCCGTGACCCGCGCCGACACCACCCGACCAGCCCGCACGGAGGAGGCCGCCGCCATGGCGATCACCGCGCCGCCGAGCGTCTTCGACCAGATCCTCGACCCCGCCCACCGCGCCGACCCGTACCCGCTCTACGCGGAGCTGCGCAGGACCCCGGTCGCCCGGCAGACCGACGGCACCTGGATCGTCTCCGGCTACGCCGAGATCGTCGCGCTCCTGCACGATCCGCGGATCAGCTCCGAGCAGCACGACCTCCCGGCCGGTGCGGCCGCGTCGCCCCTCCCGCCGGCCTTCCTCCAGCTCGACCCGCCCGAGCACGACCGGCTGCGCCGCATCGTGACGCGTCACTACGGCCCGCCGCACACCCCCGGCCGGGTCGACGCCATGATCCCCGACCTGCGGCGGGTGGTCAGCGGGCTCGTCGACGGCCTCGACGGGAGCACCGAGGTCGACCTGGTCGACCAGGTCGCCTACCCGTTCCCGGTCACCGTGATCTGCGACCTGCTCGGCGTCCCGCGCGAGGACGAGCCCCGGTTCCACCCCTGGTCGGAGGCCCTGATCTCGGCGCTCGACCCCGGCAGCGGCGACCAGGCCGAGCGGCAGCGCCGCCGCGTCTCGGCCATGACGGAGATGGGCCAGTACTTCGCCGGGCTCATCCACGCCCACCGCCAGGCGCCCGGGTCCGACCTGCTGTCGGCGCTCGCCACCGACGACAGCCCCGAGGGCCGGCTCACCGACCCGCAGCTGCTGACGACGGCGTTCCTGCTGCTCAACGCCGGGCACGAGACCACCGTCAACCTCATCGCCAACGGCATGCTCACCCTGCTGCGCCACCCCGACGTGCTCGCGCGGCTGCGGCGCGAGCCCGAGCTGGTCATCCACCTGGTCGAGGAGCTGCTGCGCTACGAGCCCCCGGTGCAGTTCCTGCCCAACCGCTCCGCCCTCGACGACATCGAGATCGGCGGCACCACCATCCCGGCGGGGTCCCCGGTGACGCTGGTGCTCGCCGCCGGCAGCCGCGACCCCGCCCACGTCCGCGACCCGGACCGGTTCGACCCCGACCGTTTCGACCCGGACCGGTTCGGGCTCGCCCGCGACACCGACCAGCACCTCGGGTTCGGCGGCGGCCCCCACTACTGCTTCGGCGCGCCCCTGGCCCGGCTCGAGACCCAGATCGCCCTGACGGAGCTGAGCCGCCGGCTGGTCGACCCGCGGCTCGTCGTCGACCCGCCGCCGTACCGGGCCAACCCGGTCCTGCGCGGGCCCCAGCACCTGCGCGTCGCGATCGGCGGGGTCCTCCCCGCCGGCGGCTGACCCCGGAGGACGGCGGCCGATCCCGGAGGACGGCGGCTAGCGTGGGGATCGTGGACCTGAGGATCTTCACCGAGCCCCAGCAGGGCGCCTCCTACGCCGACCTCCTGCGCATCGCCCGCGCGACCGAGGACGCGGGGTTCGACGCGTTCTTCCGCTCCGACCACTACCGGGCCATGGGCGGGACGTCCGGGCTGCCCGGACCGACCGACGCCTGGACCACGCTCTCGGCGCTCGCGGTGCAGACCGAGCGCATCCGGCTGGGCACGCTCGTCACGTCCGCGACCTTCCGCCTCCCCGGCCCGCTCGCGATCGCCGTGGCGCAGGCCGACCAGATGTCCGGTGGCCGGGTCGAGCTCGGGCTGGGCGCCGGGTGGTTCGAGGCGGAGCACACCGGCTACGGCATCCCGTTCCCGCCGACGAAGGAGCGCTTCGCCCGGCTCGCCGAGCAGCTCGAGATCGTCACCGGGCTGTGGGAGACCCCGGTCGGCGGGACCTACTCGTTCGACGGCGAGCACTACACCGTCGTCGACTCGCCCGCGCTGCCCAAGCCGGCGCACCCGGTGCCGGTGATCGTCGGCGGGCTGGGCCCGCGCCGCACGCCGGCCCTCGCCGCCCGGTTCGCCACCGAGTTCAACATCCCGTTCGCCACGCTGGACGTCGCGGCGGCCCAGTTCGAGCGGGTCGCCGAGGCGTGCACCGCCGCCGGCCGCGACCCGGCGGAGATCGTCCGCTCCGCCGCGCACCAGCTGGTGATCGGGCGCGACGACGCCGCGGTCGCCCGCCGGGCCGAGACCCTGGGCGCGGACCGGGAGAAGCTGGGCGACAACCCGCTCGCCGGGACGCCCGCCGAGATCGTCGACGCCCTGGGGCGGTGGCGGGAGCGGGCCGGGATCACCCGCGTCTACCTGCAGACCCTCGACCTCGCCGACCTCGACCAGCTCGAGATCGTCGCCTCCCAGGTCGCGCCCCAGCTGGTCTGACCCCGCCGGCCCGGCCAGGTCAGACCGGCCGGGTCAGACGAGCCGGGCCAGGGCGTCGTCGACGATCGCCGTGGCCAGCGACGGCGTCAGGTCGCCGAGCAGCAGCGGTTCGGCGAGCCCGGTGACCAGTGCGGCCAGTTCGACGGCGAGCGCGCCCGGCTCCCGGCCGGGGCGCAGGGCGCCCTGGTCCCGGGCCGTCGTCAGGAGCGTCGCGAGCAGGCCGAGGAACTCGGCGTTCCGCGCGCGGTAGCGGGCGCGCAGCGCGTCGTCGCCGAGCGCGCGGATGAGGAAGGCGGCGCCGACGCGGGTGTCGGCGACCGAGTCGTCGGTCAGCGGCAGCGCCTCGAGCAGGGCGCGGCGGACGGCGGAGAGCGCGTCGGGCGCCGCCGCGACCGCGGCCCGCAGCCGGTCCGTCACGCGGTCGACGAGGTGCTCCGCGGTGAAGGCGAGCAGGGCGTCCCGCGACGGGAAGTAGTGCTGGACGCGGCCCTTCGAGACCCCGGCCTCCTCGGCGACCCGGTTGAGGCTGACCGCCTCGAGCCCCTCGCGCGCGGCGATGCGCCAGAGCGCCTCGGCCATCTCGCCGCGGCGCAGGTCGTGGTCCACCAGCTTCGGCATCCGTGCTCCTCGCGGCCCGGTCCGGCACGGCCCCCGGGGACGGTCCGAGCGTACTGCCACGAGGCGGGGAACGGGGGGACGACGGAGACGGGCACGTCGAGACCCGTTCCCGGCGGGCGAGACGGAGTCAACAGCGCGAACCATAGGACGTCCTAGCACCTGGCTGTACCGTGAGTGCCACGTGTTGCGGCGGGAGGAGTTCGCGGTGGACCCGGAGTTCGACGTCTACGACCTGGGCGAGGAGCGCGCCGCGCTGCGCGAGTCGGTGCGCGCGCTGTGCGAGAAGGAGATCGCGCCCTTCGCGGCGGAGGTCGACGCGACGCCCCGGTTCCCGCAGGAGGCCCGCGACGCGCTCACCGCGGCCGGCTTCCAGGCCATCCACATCCCGGAGGCCTACCAGGGCGAGGGCGCGGACTCGATCGTCGCCTGCATGGTCATCGAGGAGGTCGCGCGCGTCGACGCGTCGGCGTCGCTGATCCCGGCGGTGAACAAGCTCGGCTCGATGCCGATCATCCTGTCCGGCTCCGAGGAGCTGAAGCAGAAGGTCCTGCCGACGATCGCGTCCGGCGAGGCGATGATCAGCTACGCGCTCTCCGAGCGCGAGGCCGGCTCCGACACCGTCTCGATGCGCACCCGCGCGCAGCCCGACGGCGACGACTGGGTCCTCAACGGCACCAAGTGCTGGATCACCAACGGCGGCATCTCCGACTGGTACACGGTCATGGCCAAGACCGACCCCGACAAGGGCGCCAACGGGATCTCGGCCTTCGTGGTCCACCAGGACGACGAGGGCTTCTCCGTGGGCCCCAAGGAGCACAAGCTCGGCATCAAGGGCTCGCCGACCACCGAGATCTACTTCGAGAACTGCCGCGTCCCCGGCGACCGCATCATCGGGGAGCCCGGCACCGGCCTGAAGACCGCGTTCGCCACCCTCGACCACACCCGCCCGACGATCGGCGCCCAGGCGGTCGGCATCGCGCAGGGCGCGCTCGACGCGGCCGTGGAGTACGTCAAGGACCGCAAGCAGTTCGGCAGGGCGATCTCGGAGAACCAGGGCGTCCAGTTCATGCTCGCCGACATGGCCATGAAGATCGAGGCGGCCCGCCACCTGGTCTACGTCGCCGCGGCCAAGGCCGAGCGGGGCGAGAAGAACATCGGGCTGATCGCCTCGGCGGCGAAGTGCTTCGCCTCCGACACCGCGATGGAGGTCACCACCGACGCCGTGCAGCTCTTCGGCGGCGCCGGCTACACCACCGACTTCCCGGTGGAGCGGATGATGCGCGACGCCAAGATCACCCAGATCTACGAGGGCACCAACCAGATCCAGCGCATGGTGATGGCCCGCCAGGTCCTGCGGGGCTGACGCCGCAGCGGCGCGCCCCGGGCGCTCACCGGAGCGTCGCCCGCTCCGTCTCCGCCCGGCGCGCCAGCCCCGCCTCGTCGGCGTGGCGCACCTGCACGAGCGACCCGCCGGCGGCCAGCACCGCGAGCAGACCGTCGACGAGGTCGCCGTCCGGGGTGAGCGGCCAGTCCGCCGTCGACAGCACCCGCGACCCGGCGTCGTACCCGAGCTCCGCCGCCCGCCGTCGCGCGGTCCCGACGACGTCGTCCACGCTCGCGTCCGCCAGCGCGGGCGCGTCGCCGGGCACCGGCGACGGGGCGAACGCGTCGCCGTGCATCCGGACCTCGCTCGCGTAGTCGACGGCGTCGCCCGGCAGGTCCGCGAGCGGGCGCCCGAACGCGTCGAGCGAGAACCCGACGACGAGGCCGGCCGCGGCCGCCGCGTCGAGGTGCTCGGCGTCGGCCAGCGCGACGTCGGCCCCGGCCGGATCCCCGACGACGACGGCGCCGTTCCACCAGGCGCCCAGCAGCGCCACCGCGGTCTGCCAGTGCGCCGGCAGCAGCACGGCCACGCGCTGACCCGGCTCGACGTCGCACTCGTCACGCAGGAGGTTCGCGGTCTTGGCGATCCAGTTGGCCAGCGTCTCGCCGGAGAACTCGAGCCGCTCGCCGGTCGCGTCGTCGTAGAACGTGATCAGCGGCCGGCGCGGGTCGGCGGCGAGGACGGGGGCCAGGAGCGCGTCGGTGACGGTCATCGGGTCGGCACCCTACGGCCGGCTCAGTTGACGCAGGGGATCCCGTCGGCGGTGATCGGCGGCTGGGCGGGCGGCGGCGGGGCCGCGTCCGCGGAGTCGCCGTTCGGCTGGGTCGTCACCGCACCGGGGCCCTTGTAGTCCGAGGCGAGCAGCACGCGCACGGTGCCGGGCGGCACCGTCGCGTCGGTCCGCGTCGGCAGGCCCCCGAGCGTCTTGGCGACGACGCCCGCGGCCGCCTCGCTGCCGGGCGCGACCTCCACGGCCGAGCTCGCGGTGCGCTGGCCGGCGTTGCCCGAGGTGACGTGGGTGTAGCCCTGGGCGCCGAGGATCTGCACGACGCGGGCCGCCGCGCCCTCGGTGCCCGAGCCGTTGCGGACGTCGACCGGGATGGTCGCGGGCGCCGGGCCCGCGGGGGCCGCCGCCGGCGCCTGCTTGGGGCCGATGGCGTCGGCGACGAACTGCTGGACCTCCGCGGGGTCCACCTTGAGCGCGTCGCCGGCCGAGGTGTTCTCGCCGCCCTGGGTCGGGATCGTCATGAACGTGACCGCGCCGCCGGAGACGCCCTGCATCTGCTGGGCGAGGCCGAGCAGGTCCCAGCCCTGGTCGAGGATCACCGACTGCTTCACCGCGTCCAGCAGGCGGGTGAGCGTCACCGGGTCGGCGAGGGTGCCCGCCGAGAGGACCTTGTGGGAGAGCCCGGCCAGGAAGGCCTGCTGGCGGCGCACCCGGTCGAGGTCGCCGAGCGGCAGCCCGTGGCGCTGCCGGACGAACGCGAGCGCGTCCCGGCCCTGCACGGTGCGGGGACCGGCGGGGAAGTGGGCGCCCGAGAAGTCGTCGTCGACGGCGTTCTTCAGGCAGACGTCGACGCCGCCGATCGCGTTGGTCAGGTTGTAGAAGCCGAGCAGGTTGACCTCGGCGTAGTGGTCGACCCCGATGCCGGTGAGCTCCTGGACCGCGTCGATCAGTGCCTGGCGACCGGCCTCGGAGGACTTGACGTCGACGTCGGCGGAGTTCGAGTCGCCGTCGGAGATCAGCTGCTGGGTCATCGCGGCCTTGGCGCCCGGGTAGACCGAGTTGAGCTTGCCCTTGCCGCCCCCGGGCAGCGGGACGAAGCTGTCGCGGGGCAGCGAGAAGGCGACCGCGCGGCTGCCGTCGTTCGGCACCCGCACCAGCATCATCGTGTCGGTGTTGAGCTCACCGTCCGCCGAGCCGGCGTCGAGCTGGGCGAGCACGTCACGCGGCAGCGGGTTGCCCTGCGCGTCGGTCCGGCTGTCGGTGCCGACGAGCAGGATGTCGGTGGCCCCGTCGGCGGCGGTGCCCTTCTTCGACAGGGCGCCGGAGCTGGAGAAGCTGCCGGACAGGGCGGCCCACGCGGTGCCGCTCACCGCGAAGACCAGGGCGGAGGCGACGACGGCGAGGATGCGCAGCAGCCGTCGGCCGCGGCGGCCCGGCGGCCTCCCCGCGGGGGCGGCCGCGGGCCGGGCGGGCCGGGGCGGCGGCCCGCCGGGCGGGGCGGGGGCCGTCCGCCGGGGCGGCGGCGGGGCGGGCGGCGCGTCGGACCGGCCGCCGTTCTTCGACGGGCCCCCGGGGCGCGACGGTGCCGTGGGCGCGGTCGCGGCCCGTGACGGGGCGTCGCCGGCGCCGTCGCGGAACCCGACGGTGCCGCGGCGGTCCCGGCCCTCGCCGGCCGGGCGCATCTCCCGCAGGTCGCTGCCGCGCCGCGCCGAGGGGCCCGGGGCCGGGTCGCGCGGGGGAGCGGGGGCCGGACCGCGCCCGGCGGACGGCCCGAACCGGCGCCCGGGATCACGACGGGGACCGCGCTCGTCCTCCACGCGGCCTCCCTCCACGATCTCCGATCGGCTCAGTGCGGTGTCCCCGGGTCGCGCGCGGCGTCGGGACGTGCGGGCCGCACGGGCATCCTCGCCCGGGCGACGTCCTCCCGCGGAGGACATCGACCTCCGGCACCACAGCCTGGAGGGCAGGCTAGACGGCTCTCCGTGCTTTTCGTGCCCACCACCCGTTCGGACCTCTCACGGCGCGTCGGAGGATGACACACGCCCCCGCGGGGTCCCGGAGCCGGGAGGAGGGCCCCGAGGGGGGATCCACGGCCCGGTCGGCCGGGACGCCGCGGACGCCCACGACAGGAGGGTCACGACGTGCGCTGGATGGTGACGGGAGCGGGAGGGGCGCTCGGGACGGACCTCGTGCGCCTGCTCCGCGAGCAGGGCGAGCCGGTGACCGCACGGACCCGGGCCGAGCTCGACATCACCGACGCCGACGCCGTCGGGGACGCCGTCGCGCGGTGGGCCGACGGTGGTGGTGACGAGGGCGCCGTGCTGCTCAACGCGGCCGCCTTCACCGCCGTCGACCTCGCCGAGACGGACCCGGAGGCCGCCCGGGCCGCGCACGCGGTCAACGCCGTCGCCCCCGGCCTGCTCGCGGGCGCGTGCGTGCGCCACGGGGCGCGGATCGTGCACGTCTCCACCGACTACGTCTTCGACGGCGCCGGCCCGCGCGGGCGGCGGGGTCCGGACGGCGGGCCCGCCGGCTACGAGCCCGACGACCCGACCGGCGCCGCCGGGGTCTACGGCCGCACCAAGGAGGAGGGCGAGCAGCGGGTCCGCGACGCCGCCCCGGACGCCCACCACGTGGTGCGCACCGCCTGGGTCTACGGCGGCACCGGGGCCAACTTCGTCCGCACCATGGCCCGCCTCGCGGGCGAGCGGGAGACGCTCGACGTCGTCGACGACCAGCACGGCTCGCCCACGTGGTCGGCCGACCTCGCCGCGGGCCTGGTCGCGCTGGGCCGCTCGGGGACGCCGTCGGGCACCCGGCACGCGACCGGCGGCGGGGTGACCACGTGGTGCGGCCTGGCGCGCGCGGTGTTCGAGGAGCTGGGCGCCGATCCCGGCCGCGTGCACGGGTGCACCACCGACCAGTTCCCGCGGCCGGCGCCGCGCCCGGCCTGGTCGGTGCTGTCGCCGGCGTCCTGGGAGGCGGCGGGCCTACCGCCTCTGCGCCCGTGGCGGGAGGCCCTCGCCGCGGCCGTCCGGCGCCACCCCGACCTGCTCGGACGGGCACCGGTCGTGCGCTGAGGGGCGGTCGTCAGACGCCGGACGGTCGAGCGGCGGGACCGGGTGCCGCGCGGTGGGCGAGGGGACCGTTCTCGGGAGCCGTCGATGCGTGTCGCCGACCGGGCGTCACCTCTCGGCGACTCGCGCGTTGGACCGGCATGGCGCTGGAGACGATCCTGCTCGCCCTGTTGGGCGTCGTCGCGGTCTGGCTGGTGGTCGACGCGGGCCGCGAGCGCCATCGCCTCAAGGCGCGGATGGACCGCGCCACCCGCCGGACGGTCGTCGACGACGGCCCGCTCGGCGTCGCCACCGCGCCCCGCCGGCCCGTCGAGCGGCCGGTGACCGGGCCGCGGCCCGCGACGGCGAACACCGGTGGTGCCGGGCCGGACGCCTGGCGGTACTGGCCGCTCGCCCTGCCGGCCACCGACGAGGTCCGCCGGCCCGTCTGAGCCGACTCCGGCGGGGCGCGCGGGGAGTCCCGGGCGCGCTCCGCGAAGATGCCCCCATGACCGCGGCCCCCCGCAGCTCGGACGCCCTGCGCACCTACGGCGACGGGCTGGCGGTCGTCGTCGTCACCTACTCCCCGGGCGACTCCCTGGGCACCTTCCTCGACTCGCTGGCCGGCGCGACGTCCCGGCCGGTGCACGTGGTGCTCGCCGACAACGGCTCGGTCGACGGGGCGCCTGAGGCCGCCGCGGCCGCCGGCCGGGCCGAGGTGCTGCCGATGGGCGAGAACCTCGGCTACGGGGCGGCCGCCAACCGGGCCGTGGCGGGACTCGACGGCTCGGTCGGCTGGGTGCTGGTGAGCAACCCCGACATCGTGCTGGGCGCCGGGTCGCTCGACACTCTCCTCGAGGCCGCCGACCGGTGGCCGCGGGCCGGGTCGCTGGGCCCGCTCATCCACACCGACGACGAGATCTACCCGTCCGCGCGGCTCGTTCCGTCCCTCGGGCGCGGGGTGGGGCACGCGCTGTTCGGCGTGGTCTGGCCGGGCAACCCCTGGACCCGTTCCTACCGGCAGGAGGGCGTGGTCGAGGAGCGGCCCGCGGGGTGGCTCTCCGGCTCGTGCGTGCTGCTGCGCCGCGAGGCGTGGGACTCGGTCGACGGCTTCGACCCGCGGTACTTCATGTACTTCGAGGACGTCGACCTGGGAGACCGGCTCGGCCGCGCCGGCTGGCTCAACGTCTACGTCCCGACGGCGGCCGTGGTCCACACCGGTGGGCACGCCACCACCCGCGACGCCCCGACGTCGGCGCGGATGCTGCGCGAGCACCACCGCAGCGCCTACCGCTTCCTGGCCGACCGCTACCGGGGCCCGCGGTGGGCCCCGCTGCGGCTGGGCCTGCGGGCCGCGCTCGCGGCCCGCGCGCGGTGGGCGACCCGGAAGGCCTGATCCGCTACCCGCGGCCGAAGAGGCGCTTCCACCACGGCACGCGGATCCCGACGGGCGGCGTGGTGGGGGTGTCGTCCGGCGCGGGGCCGGGCCGGGGCTGCCCGCCCGCCGGGGTGTGCTGCGCCGGGGTGTGCTGGGCCGGGAAGGGCGCGGTGCGCGGCCGGGAGGTGCGCACGGTCGGCGCGTCCGGCGGCAGCGGGCGCATGAGCGTGGGGTCGGAGACCTCGACCGGCGTCGTCTCCGGCTCGCCCGGCCGGCCCCGGCCGTACCCGCCCCACTGGGGGTCGGGTCCCGGACCCGATCGGCGGCCGTCGCCCGGGCGACGCGGCGCCGGCGCGGGACGCCCCCGCTGACCGTGCGTGTTCGGCGAGCCGTCGGGGTTCAGCGGGGTGGGGATCATCTGCGTCTGCGAGGCATCGAACGGTGACTCCGCGTTGTCCGGGGTCACGACGGTGCCGTTGCGTTGCTGCGCGCGGGCGATAGCCTGCTGAGCACGGTCCCAGGCGTTCGTCGGCTCCACCACGCTTCTCCTGCCCGATCTCGGTCGGAGGGGCCCCGACGATCCGAGGCCGTACCGGCACGCGCCGAGGGACCCAACAGTAGCGCCCGGACGGGACGCCGTCGTCACACCGGGCCCACACGATCATCAGGGAGGTCGGTCGTGGACACCACGGGGGGACGTGGCGAGGCCGGTGACCGGCTCGCGCGGACGGCTGCCGTCGTGCTGGTCGGGGGACAGGGGAGCCGGCTGCGGCCGCTGACCGCCTCGACGCCCAAGCCCATGCTGCCGACGGCGGGGGTGCCGTTCATCGGGCACCTGCTCTCGCGGATCGCGGCGGCCGGCATCCGGCGGGTGGTGCTCGGCACCTCCTACCGCGCGGAGGTCTTCGCCGACTACCTCGGCGACGGCTCCGCCTTCGGCCTGCAGCTCGACTGCGTGCCCGAGCCCGAGCCGCTCGGCACCGGCGGCGGCATCCGGCACGCCGCCGACGCGCTCGAGGGCGACTACGACGAGGTCATGGTCTTCAACGGGGACATCCTCTCCGGGGTCGACCTGCCCGCCGTCGTCGACGAGCACCGCTCCGCGGGCGCCGACGCCACGCTGCACCTGGTGAAGGTGGCCGACCCGACCGCCTTCGGCTGCGTGCCCACCGACGCCAGCGGCCGGGTGGAGGCCTTCCTCGAGAAGACGCTCACACCGCCGACGGACCAGGTCAACGCCGGCTGCTACGTCTTCCGGCGCGCGGTGGTCGACGCGATCCCGACCGGCCGGGCCGTCTCCGTGGAGCGCGAGACCTTCCCCGGGCTGCTGCGGCAGGGCGCCCGGCTGCAGGGCCACGTCGAGTCGTCCTACTGGCTCGACCTCGGCACCCCCGCCGCGTTCGTCCGCGGCTGTGCCGACCTCGTGCAGGGCATCGCGCCCACCTCCGCCCTCCCCGGGCCGGTCGGGACGGCGCTGCTGCTGCCGGGCGCGAAGACGGCCGCCTCGGCGTCGCTCTCGGACGGCACCACGCTCGGCCGCGAGGTCGTCGTGGGCGACGGCTCGCGGGTCATCGGGTCGGTGGTCATGGACGGGGCCCGGATCGGCGACAACGTCACCGTGACCCGCTCGGTGATCGGTCCCGGTGCCGTGATCGGCGACGAGACCGTGGTGAGCGACGCGGTGGTCGGCGACGGCGTCTCGGTCGGCGCCGGCTGCGAGCTGCGCGAGGGCGTGCGGCTCTGGCCCGGCATCACCATCCCGGACGGCGGTCTGCGATTCTCGGGGAGTGCCTGACGTCCTCCCCGCGGCGGAGCCCGCGGCCCCGGCGCGGACCCGGCGGTGGGAGCCCGGCTACGTCCTCGACATCGGCGCCCTGATCGGCCCGCTGCGCCACGGGCGGGGCGACCCCACGTGCCGCATCGACGAGGCCGGCGTGGTCTGGCGGGTGGGCTCGACGCCCGACGGCCCCGCGACGACACGCATCCGGCGGGTCGGCAGCGAGGTCGTCGCCGACGCGTGGGGCGACGGCGCCGACTGGGTGCTCGACGGCCTGCCCGCGCTGCTCGGGGCGGACGACGACGACGCCGGCTTCGTGGGGCACCACCCCGTGGTCGCCGACGCGCGGCACCGCATGCCCGGGCTGCGGCTCGGCGCGTGCGGCGCGGTGTGGGACGTGCTGTTCGCCGCGATCCTCGAGCAGAAGGTGACCGGGACCGAGGCGCACCGCTCCTGGCGGGAGCTCTGCTGGCGCTTCGGCACGGCCGCCCCGGGGCCCGCCCCGCGCGGGATGCGCGTCCCGCCGACCCCGCGCGCGACCAGGGCCATCCCGGACTGGGAGTGGCACAAGGCCGGGGTCGACCAGTCCCGGCGTCGGGCGATCCTCGCCTCGGCCACGGTCGCGCACCGGCTGGAGGGCGCGGTCGCGCTGCGCGGGGCCGAGGGGCGGGCGCTGCTGCGCAAGGTCCCGGGGATCGGGGTCTGGACCGCCGCCGAGGTGGCGCAGCGGGCCTGGGGCGACCCCGACGCCGTCTCGGTCGGCGACTTCCACATCCCCTCGACCGTCGGCTACGCCCTCGTGGGCCGCAAGCTCGACGACGCCGGGATGCTCGAGGTCCTCGCCTGCTACGCCCCGCAGCGCCAGCGCGCGGTCCGCTACATCGAGGCCTCGGGCTTCCGCCGGCCGCGGTTCGGCCCCCGCTACTCGCCCCGCGACTTCCGCGAGATGTAGGCGTGCGCGGCTGGAGCACCGCGGAGGTGGCCCGCGCGAGCGGGGTGCCGGTGGCGTCGCTGCGGGGCTGGGAACGCTGTGGGCTCGTGGTGCCGGGGGTCGTCGCCGACGACGGGTACCGCGCCTACGGCCGCGACGACCTCGTCCGCCTCCAGCGCGTGCTGCTCCTGCGCGCGCTCGGGTTCCCCGACGACGACGTGGCCGCGGCCCTGTCCGGCCCCGACGCTCCCGACCCGGACACCGCGCTGCGTGGGCACCTCGACGTCCTCGACGCGGTGCGCGACCGGCTGGACCGTCAGGCCGCCGCGGTCCGGGCCACTCTTGGCGGGCGCGCCGACGACCCGGCGACGATGTTCGACGGCTTCGGCGACCCCGACCCCGGCCTCGACCCGGAGACGCTCGCGGACCTCGGCGCCGCGTGGGCCCGGACCTGGGCGGCGGGGGAGCCGGTGGACGGGGCCGCGGCCCAGGCGCTGGCCCGCCACCACCGCGCGGTCACCGGCCCCGACGTCCCGCCGCGCCTCGCCGAGGTCCTGGACCACCACGCGCCCGGCACGGCGGCCTACGCCCGCGACGCCCTCGCCGTCACCCCGGCCTGATCCGCCGGCGCGGGCCGGCTGGACGAGCGGCGCAGCTGTGTGCGTGCCGCACACACCTGCGCCTTGCCCGGCGCGAGGTCGTGGTGGGGGGACCTGCGCGTGCCGCACACACGGTCGGCCGGGAGGCGAGAGGCCGCGGTGGGACCTGCGCGTGCCGCACACGACGACGACAGCGCACGGCAACGGGCGCGCACGCCACGAGCCGCGGGAACGGAACCGCCGCGCGGAACAGGAACCCGCTCTCGAGCGAGGGGCACCGTCGGTCGGATAGATCGAGCGAGGGTGCCCTTCGCTCGAACGGCACAGGACGATCCCGGCCGGCCCGGCCACCTTCGGCCCAACCACCTTCGGCGCCACCGAGTCGCGGCGACTCGGTCGTGCGGGATCGCTGCGACCCCGCCGGCCCCGGCCGCGGCGCGGTCGAGGAACCCCGGCACCCTGGTGCGGCCCTCGTCATCGAGCGCCACCACGTCCATCGTCTGTCGATCAGAGGGCGGGCGAGATCGTGTGCGGGACGCGTCGGTGCTGACAGTGTCGATCCGCCGGGGGACAGGAGTGTGTGTGCGGCGCGTCGGTGGTGCCAACGGCGATCCGCCGGCAGGCGGAAGAGTGTGCGTGACGCGTTGGTCGCAGGACGGCGACCCGGGCCCCACCCCAGCGGCCCCTGGCCCGGCTCAGCGCAGCAGCAGGGCGCGCCCGAAGGCCACGTCGTCGGGGAGCTCCGCCAGCGGCCACCACCGCAGGTCGACCGACTCCTCGCTGCGCACCTCTCGGGCGCCGGCCGGCGCGCGGACGAGGTAGCGGACGTCGAGGTGGCGGGTCGGGACGCCGAGTGAGCAGGTCACCGGGTGCACGTCGAGGTGGACCGGCTCCGGCGAGATCACCAGGCCCTCGATCCCCGACTCCTCGCTCGCCTCGCGCAGCGCGGCCCCGGCGAGGGTGGTGTCGGTCGGCTCGATGTGCCCACCGAGCTGGACCCAGCGCCCGACCCGCGGGTGGAGCGTGAGCAGCGCCCGCTCGCCCGCGTCGTCCACCACGAGCGCCGAGGCGGTGAGGTGCCCGGCGGCGCAGGACCGTGAGCACGCGTCGGGGCGGGCGGCGAGGTAGGCCAACAGGGCCTCGCGGACGGCGGCCTGGCCGGGGTCGGGCGCCTCCCATCCCGCGAGGGTCGCGGTGGCGTCGACGTGCACCGCGGCGGTCGGTTCCCTCACCGCTCCACCAGCCGGTCGTCGGCCACGACCTCGCCCCGCGGCGGCACCGCCTCCGCGGGGTGCCCCACCGCCACCGCGCCCAGCGGCTCCCAGTCCTCGGGCAGCTCCAGCACCGACCGTGCGACGTCGGCCGCGAAGATCGTCGAGCCCACCCAGCAGGAGCCGAGGCCCTCGGCGGCGAGCGCCACGAGCAATCCCTGCACCGCCGCACCCCCGGCCACCGTGAACATCGCGCGCTCGCAGGCGGCGCGGCGCTCGTCGGGGTAGTCGTGCGACCCGCCGTCGGGACCCCGGACCAGGAACGGCAGCACCAGCTCGGGGGCGTCGCGCAAGAGCTCCCCGCGGGCCGTCCGGCGGGCGATCTGCTCCTCGGTGAACCCGTCGCCGGCGAGGTCGGCCCGCCACGCCCGCCCCATGGCGTCGAGCAGCGCGGCCCGTCGCTCCGCGGAGCGCAGCCACACGAATCGGACCGGCCGGGAGTGGTGCGGCGCGGGCGCGGTGAGACCGGCGCCGACGGCGCGGCGGACCGCCTCGGGATCCACGGGGTCGGCGGTGAAGGCGCGCACCGAGCGGCGGGCCGGGACGGCCTCCCGCGCGCCGCGGGCGAGCGCCTCGGCGGTGCCGAGCCAGAACAGGTCCTCTTCGACGGGGCGCACGAGCTCGCCGGCCGAGCGCCCGGCCCCGATGAGGTGGCGCAGGCCCCGGACGACCGCGACCGGGACCCCGCCGAGCTTGCCCTTGACCAGGTCCGCGGCGGACGCGATCTCGTCGGCGACGGCCACCTCGGTGACCACCAGCTCGTTGCCCTGGGCGTCGACCGCGCCGCCGTAGCCGTGCAGCGCGACCAGCCCGGCCGAGCCGATCGCGGCGTCGGTCTGCCCGAGCCGCCAGCAGCGCCCCATGGTGTCGGTGACGACGACCGCGACCCGGACCCCCAGCGCGGCCGCGAGCCCCGCCCGCAGCGTCTCGGCCGTGCCGTCCGGGTCCTCCGGCAGCAGCGCGACCTCGTCGCCCTCGACGTTCGAGCCGTCGACCCCCGCGGCCGCCTGGACGATCCCCAGGCGGTTGGTGACGATCTTCGTCCGGCCCTTGGTGGCCAGGACGCGGACCGTCTCGCCGTCGATGAGCCGGCGCCGGGCCGCGTCGCGCTCCTCGGGGTCGCGCGGGACGGTGACCAGGCGGCCCTCGGCCTTCGAGAGGATCTTCGAGGTGACGACGACGACGTCGCCGTCGGCCAGGGTGGGTTCCAGAGCGGGAGCGAGGGCCGCCACGAGGTCGTCGCCCGGGCGGAACTCGGGGAGGCCGGCGACGCCCCAGGCCGAGATCCCGCCGAGGGCGGCATGGTCGGTGGGCACCGCCTGCTCAGACACCCGCCAGCCCCACGACGTCGAGCGCCTCGCGCACCATGGCCGCGGTGGCCTCGGCGTCGCTCATCAGCAGCGGCACCGACCGGACGGCGACCCCGGGTACGTCGGCGGTGTCGCCGGAGTGGACCAGCCACCCGTCGAGCAGCCCGCCCTCCGCGCGGGCCCCGTAGTGGCGGGCGACCCCCTCGGCGGACACCTCGACGCCGACCGCGGACAGACAGGCCTCGGCCATGCCGCGCACCGCGTGCCCGTCGATGATCGGCGAGATCCCGACGACGGGTCCGGGGGCCTGGGCGAGCGCCGCGCGCATGCCGGGCACGTCGACGATGGTGCCGATGCTCACCACGGGGTTGGAGGGCGCGAGCAGCACGGCGTCGGCGTCGGCGATCGCGGCGAGGGCCGCCGGGCAGGCGCTCGCCTGGTCGCGCCCCACGGACGCGAAGCCGTGCGCGACCGGCTCGGCGTGGTGGCGCACCCACCACTCCTGGAAGTGCACGGCGCGCCGCTCGCCGGTCTCCGGGTCGTCGATCACGACGTGGGTCTCGATGCGGTCGTCGCTCGCGGGGATCAGCGCGACGCCGGGCGCCCACCGCCGGCACAGGGCCTCGGTGACCTGCGAGAGCGGGTAGCCGGCCCGCAGCATCCGGGTGCGCACGAGGTGGGTGGCGACGTCGCGGTCGCCCAGCCCGAACCACGTCGGGTCGGCGCCGTAGGCCTCGAGCTCGGCCTTCACCGACCACGTCTCGTCGTCGCGACCCCAGCCCTTGGCGGTGTCGATGCCGCCGCCGAGCGTGTACATGCACGTGTCGAGGTCCGGGCACACGCGCAGCCCGTGGAGCCAGATGTCGTCGCCGACGTTGACGACCGCCCGCACGTCCGCGTCTGCGGGGAGTGCGGCGAGCACTCCCTGCAGGAACCGTGCGCCGCCGACGCCCCCGACCAGAACCGTCACCTTCACACCGCTGATCGTGCCCCTGCCCCCCGACACCCCGCCGCTCCGGGGCGCCTCAGCGCTGCCAGAAGAAGAACAGCTCCTGGCCGAGGCCCGCGAGCGTGCTGTCGCCGCCGACGGCGCCGTACACGAGCGAGGCGAGCCCGAACAGGGCGCTCGCCACCGGGCGCAGGAAGATCAGCACCGCGAAGAGCACGAGCGGCGCGTAGGGCGCGAAGCGGGACACCGCGACCCGGGTGTGGTCGGGCAGGTACGGGTCGATCACGCCCCAGCCGTCGAGGCCGGGGATCGGCAGGATGTTGAGGATGAACGCGAGGACCTGGATCAGCGCGAGGAAGGAGAGCCCGGCGCCGAGCAGCGGCGGCACCAGCGGCACCAGCAGCGAGATCAGGAACGCCAGGAGCAGGTTCATCAGCGGCCCGGCCGCCGCGACCGCGCTCGCGGCCGCACGGGAGCGCAGCAGGCCCCGCCGGATCCACACCGCTCCGCCGGGCAGCGGGATGCCGCCGATGAGCAGGAACAGCAGCGGGAGCACGAAGGTGAGCCCCACGTTGGCGTACCGACGGATGTCGAGGGTCAGGTAGCCCTGCCCGCGCACGGTGTGGTCGCCGCAGCGGTCCGCGACGACCGCGTGGGAGAACTCGTGCAGGCAGAGGGAGACCGCCCACCCCGCGAGGACGAGCACGACGATCCCCGCCGTGACGGCGATCCGGGTCCCGACGAGCGTGAGCGCGCCGCCGCCGACCGTGACGAGGACGAGGGCGAGGAAGACCGGGCTGATGCCGCGTGCCGGTCGGCGGGCGGAGAAGACGCTGGCCACGGCACCAGTGTTCCAGGCCCGCGCTAACCTCTCCGCGACGCTGTGTCGATCGGGTGGCCCCTCACGCTCACCGCACGTGACGACCGTCCGTCGCGACATGCGGCCGCACGTGTGGCTCGGCTTGACCCACATGGAACGACACCGCTGTAATTCACGTCGAGGTACACGCCGGTGCGGGGCCGGCGCTCCGCCAGCTGGGGAGTGCTAGCGGTGAGGGAGGCCGTGTGAACGGTGCGGAGAGCGGGTCGGTGGTGCTGGGCTCGGTCGGATCAGTCGGTGCGGTGGGTTCCATGGGCCCAGGTGGGTCGCGAGACGTCCTCGGGGAGCTGATGGCCCTCGCGGGCGAGGAGGAACAGGAGTGGCAGGAGCGCGCCCTGTGCGCGCAGACCGACCCGGAGGCGTTCTTCCCGGAGAAGGGCGGATCGACCCGGGAGGCGAAGCAGATCTGCAACAGCTGCGAGGTCCGGGCCGAGTGCCTGGAGTACGCGCTGGGGCACGACGAACGCTTCGGCATCTGGGGTGGGCTCTCGGAGCGGGAGCGCCGCCGTCTCAAGCGTCGCGTCGTCTAGGCGCGCGGCCGCCGTCGGCGTCCTGGCCGACTGCCGTTCCGCCGGGCGGCCACTCCCCTGACGGCCGTCCGGGACCGCCCTTCTAGTCTCGTCGTCGCCCGGCGGTCCCCGCCGGGACACCGAGGACGGCGCGACGGGGAGGGGCGGACTCGTGGCACCGACGGCGCCCGTACTGGCCGTGCTCGTCTGTCACGACGGCGAGACGTGGCTGCCGGAGACCCTCGGGGCGCTCGGGCGGCTCACCGTGGCACCGCGCCGCGTCGTGGCCGTCGACACCGGGTCGACCGACTCCACGGCCGACCTGTTGCGCTCGACCAACAGCGTCGACGTCGTCCTGGACCTCCCGCGCGACACCCCGTTCGGCACCGCGGTCGCCGCGGCCGTCGCGGACGCCGACCGGCGGTGGGGCCGCTCGGGCGAGCGCAGCTCGGGGGACTGGCTGTGGGTCCTGCACGACGACGCGGCCCCCGAGCCCTCCTGCCTCGATGTCCTGCTCTCGGTCGCCGAGGCGTCGCCGGCGGCGGCGATGCTCGGCCCGCTGCAGCTCGACCGGGACGACCCGCGGCTCGTCGTCGAGGCCGGCCTGTCCACCGACGCGTCCGGGCACCGGCAGACCGGCATCGGCTCCGACGAGCTCGACCTCGGGCAGTTCGCCACCAACTCGGAGGTCCTCGCGGTCGGGTCGGCCGGGGCGCTGGTCCGCCGCCGGGAGTGGGACGCGCTCGGCGGGTACGACTCGGCGTTCGGCCTCCTGCGGGAGGACATCGACCTCGGCTGGCGGATCAACCGCTCCGGCGGGCTGGTGCTCTGCGTCCCTTCCGCCCGGCTCCACCACGCCCGGGCGGTCACCACCGGCGCCCGGGCCCTCGACGCGGCCGGCTGTGAGGGCGGGCGGCGCGCCGTCGACCGCCGCAACGGCTGGTGGACGGTGCTCGCGAACTGCCCGGAGCCGGCGTTCGTGCTCGGGCTGGTCCGCCTCCCGGTGCTCGCGGTGCTGCGTGCGCTGGGCTTCCTGCTGCTGCGCCGGCCCGCCGCGGCCACGGCCGAGCTGGGCGCGATGGGCCACGTGCTGGCCGACCTGTCCGACCTGCGGGAGGCCCGCCGACGCCGGCTGCACGCCGCGGGCGCCGCCGTCCCGCGGGGGATGCGCGGCCTGCTGACCAGCCGCACCACCCGGCTGCGCAACGCCGTGCAGGGCGGGCTGACCCGCGTGGTGCGCTCCCGGGTCCGCGACGAGCTCGTCCTCGGGCGGCTCCCGGAGTGGGCCGACCGCCCCGCCCGGGCCCGGCCGGCCTCGTCGGTCGCCCTCGACGACGGGCCGGAGGAGGGCGCGCTGCTCGTCGGGCAGGGCGCGCTGCCCGCGGGCGCGACGGCGCCGAAGCGCAGCACCCGGCGCAAGGCCGGGCTCCGCCGCCCCGGCGAGTCGGTCGGCGTCACCCTCGCCGCGGGCGGACCCGCCGACGGTCCCGCGGGCCCGACCGAGCTCATCGGCTCCCCGGACGCGGACACCGCGTTCGTCGGCATCCCCGGGCCCCGGACGGGGGCCGGGGCCGGGTACGCGGCCGAGCGCTCGGCCGCCGACGACGAGCAGCTCGTCGTCGTCCCGGTCACCGTCGGGCGGGCGCTGCGCGAGCTCCTGCTGGCCCCGCCGGTACTCCTCGTGCTGGCCCTCACGGCCGTGTCGCTGGTGGTCAACCGCTCCCGCCTCGGGCTCGACCTCGCCGGCGGGCGCACCCGGACCCTGCCCGGGCTGGGCGCCCTGTGGAGCTCCTACCTCGCGGAGTGGCACCCGATCGCGGGCGGCACCGCCGCGCCCGCCTCGGCCGCCCTCGCCGTCGTCGGGGTCCTCGGCGGGATCCTGTGGCCCTTCGCCGGGTCGGACGGCCCCGCGGCCGCGGTGTCGCTGGTCTTCCTCCTCGCGCTGCCCGCCGCGGGTCTGTCGGCCTACGTCGCGACGCGCGGCATCCGGGTCGGCCGCATGCTGCGCGCGTGCGCCGCGGCGGTCTACGCGCTGCTGGGCATCGCCGGGGCGGCCGTCGCGCAGGGCCGCCTCGACGGCGTCGTCGCCGTGGTCCTGCTCCCGATGGTCCTCGCCGGCGTGACGGCGGTCCTGCGCGGCAGCCGCGTCGAGGGCCGCCGGGGGTCGTGGTGGAGCGCGGCGGCGGGGACGGTGCTGCTGCTCGCCGTGGTCTCGGCGTTCGCGCCGCTGGTCCACGTGCTGGTGCTCGTCGTCGTGGTCGTCGGGTTCGTGCTCGTGCCGGCCCCGGTCGGGGCCGCGCGCCGGCGGGCGATCGCCCTCGGCGTCGTCGTCGTGCTGCCGGTGCTGCTGCTCCTGCCCTGGCCCTCGACACTGCTGCGCGCCCCGCAGGTCCTCGTGCACGGCACCGGGTCGCCGGTGCGCGAGCAGTTCGCCGGGGTGCTCGACGTGCTCTCGCTCGACCCGGGCGGTCCCGGATCCCTGCCGGTGATCGGCCTGCTGGTGTTCGTGGCCGCCGTCGGCGGGGCGCTCCTGGCCCCCCGGCGCAGCCTGGTGCCGGGTCTCGCGGTCACCGTGCTCGGCGTCGTCGCGGCCGGCGTCGTCGGATCGGTGACGCTGCCGCCCCTGTCCGGCGGCGACGCCCGCCCGGGCTGGACCGGACCGGCGCTCGCGTTCGCGGCCTGCGGAACCCTGTGGACCCTTCTCGCACTCGTCGCCGAGGCCCGCGTGACGCCCCTGGGAACGCTGGTGACCGGCCGCGCCGGACCGCGGCACCGGCCCGCGCCGCGGCGGCGGGGCGACTCCGAGATCGACCTCGGGCCCGACGGCGTGCTCGCGCGCGTCGGCGGCGGGACGGCCTCGGCGGCTTCCCGGCTCTCGACGGCGCTGGGGTCGCGGCTGCGGACCCGGCAGGTGGCCGCGGGCACCGGGGGGCGCCGCGTGCGGGGTGCCGCGGTGCCGGTGGCCGCGTCGCTGGCGGTGGCGCTCGCGGCGGCGGCGGTGATCCTCGGGTCGGGCGGCTCCCTGGCCGCGCGGTCCGCCCCCGCGCTCGACCCGGCCTTCGCCGGGCGGCTCGCCGCGGCCGGGGCCAACGTCGTCGACGTCGGGCTCACCCGGCTCCCCGACGGCCCGGGCTTCGCGCTCGACACCGACCGCACCCGCCGGGCGGGGCCCGACCTGCCCCGCTACGGCGACGACGACCTCGCCCCGGTCGGCGCTGCGCCCGCCCGCCTGACCCGCGACGTCACCGCGCTGCTCTCCGGCGACCCCGCGAAGGTGCAGGCGGGCGCGGCCGAGCTGGCCACCGCGGGCACCGCCGCCGTCGTCCTGCCCGACCGGACGGTGGCGGACAACGCCCGCCAGGCCTCGGGCTCCCTGCTCACCGCGGCGCCGGACACCAGCGACGGGCGCCCGGTGCTCGCGATCGGCCTGCCCGCCGCGGGTGCCGTGCTGCTCGAGCCGCCGGTGTCCGACGACGCCACCGACGCCAAGGCCGCGCCGCAGCGCCCGACCGGCATCACCCCACTGCCCGGCACGCCGCCGTCGGTGGGCGTGCAGGTCTCGCCGGGGGCCAACCGGCGGCTCGTCGTCCTGGCGGCGGAGAACGAGTCGGGGTGGACCGCGTCGGTCAAGGGTGAGGTCGTGCCGCTGGAGTCGGCGTGGGGGCACCTCGTCGCGGTCGGCGTCCCGTCCGGCGGCGGCCCGGTCGTGATCAGCCGCGACGCGACGTTCCGGGACCTGCTCCTGCTCGTCCAGCTCGCCCTGGTGCTCTTCACGGCGGTGTCGGCGCTGCCGTCGCGGACCCGCCTCGACTGATTCCTGTCGCGTTGTCGGACCCCGGGTCTAGCGTCCGGCGGTGTGATCGACCACTTCGGGTTCCCGGTCGCCGACGTCGACGCCTCCGTCGCGGCCTACCTGCGCCTGTTCGCGCCCCTGGGGTTGCAGGAGGCGCTGCGCATCCCCCACGAGGGGAGCGCCGTCGTCGGGCTCGCCGGTCCCGCCGGCGTCCCGCAGTTCTGGCTCACCCCGGGCGGGGCCCTGGGCACGGAGCTGCACGTCGCGTTCTCGGCGCCCGACCGCGCGGCGGTCGACGCGGTGCACGCGGCCGCCGTCGAGGAGGGGATGGAGGTGCTGCACGCCCCGCGGGAGTGGCCGGAGTACCACCCGGGCTACTACGCGGTCTTCCTCCGCGACCCCGACGGGCACAACGTCGAGGCCGTGCACCACGGCTTCTAGAGCCCTACTCCTCGCCGTCGACGGTGTCCGGCTCGACGCCGAGGTACTCGGCCACCTGCTCGACGAGCACGTCGTGGAGGAGGTCGGCGAGGTCCTCGCCGTCGAGCGCGCGCGCCTCGAGGGGGCGGCGGTAGAGCACGATGCGGGCGCGGGTCGGGGCGCCGCGGCGGTCGACGCCGGCCGGGACGAGGCGCGCCAGCGGGATGTCGCCGTCACCGACCACGCCGTCGTCGTCCGGGGCGGTCTCCCCGACGTCGGGCACGTCGTCCACCGCGACGTCGAGGTCCTCGAGCTCGGCGCCCCAGCGGTCCTCGATCGGCTCGAGGGCCTCGAGCACCACGGCGTCGAACCGCTCGGCCCGCGTGCGCGCCGCGGGGGAGCCGGCGGGGTAGAGCGGGGCGCGCATGCCGCGGCCGCGCCGGTCGCGGCGGCGCCGGGGACGGCCGGGCACCGTGGGCCGCGCCGGGCTGCGCTCCGACCGGTCGGGTTCCCGAGGGCCGGTCCGCGTCCCACCTCTCGCCACGGCGGTCGAGCCTACGCCGTGGGCGGGTGGGTGCGGCCCGTCCCGTGGCAGCAACGGCACATTCCCGGCGTCCGACGCCAGGACGGCGCCGTTCGCCCGTCGTCGTTGTCACCCGGCGCGCGAGGGAGTCGCTGCACGTCGAGCGGATCTCCACGGGGCGTGCACCGACTCCCTGATCACCGCCGGCCCCGTTAGTCCGCCGCGAGGGGTACGTGGGGTAGCCCGAATGACCGCCCGGCGCGCGCAGTGTGCTGCTGATCAAGGAGAACGGCCCCCTCCCACGATCACGAGCACCTGGACCAGCCCGGGCGCCCACGCGGCCGACCCCGGGCACGGCCGACCGAGCCCACCCCCCGGGCGACGACGAGGTGACCGGCCGGTGACGACCGACCCCCGACGCGCCGAGCGCGCCTGCCCGGCCCGCCGCCCCGGGGCGACTATCGTCCTGCGTCGTGCGAGGAGTGCGGAAGTGCTCACGGACCGGGTGCGGCCGGGCGGCCGTCGCCACGCTGACGTACGTCTACTCCGATTCGACGGCCGTCGTGGGTCCGTTGGCGACCAGTGCGGAGCCGCACTCGTACGACCTCTGCGAGCACCACGCCCTGCGCCTCACCGCCCCCCGCGGATGGGAGGTCGTGCGCTACGAGGGCGACTTCCCGTCCGAGCCCTCGGCCGACGACCTCACCGCGCTCGCCGAGGCGGTCCGCGAGGCCGGGCGGGCCGAGCCGCCGAGCGAGGCGGTGGGCCACACCGGCCCGTTCGGGGCGGTCGCGGGCACCGGGCGGCGCGCCCACCTGCGGGTGCTGCCCGACCCCTCGGGCTCCTGACCGGCGCGCCGTCACGGCGCCCGACCGCCCACCCCAATGGGTGCCCGCCGACCCGCGCGTCGTCGGTCCCGGCCGATACGCTGGGCGACGTGAGCAGCACCGAGACCGCGGACGCCGCGCGTGCCCGCGTGGTCAGCGAGACGATCAAGGCCTACGACATCCGCGGCCTCGTCGGCGAGCAGCTCGACGCCGCCTTCGTGCGCGACGTGGGCGCCGCGTTCGCCCAGCTGCTGATCGGTGAGCAGGGCGGGGTGCCGGCCAACGGCGTCGTCGTGGGGCACGACATGCGGGAGTCGTCGCCGGAGCTCTCGGACGCGTTCGCCGAGGGCGTGACGAGCCAGGGCGTCGACGTCGTGAAGATCGGCCTGGCCAGCACCGACGAGCTGTACTACGCGTCCGGGGCGCTCGACGCGCCCGGCGCGATGTTCACCGCGAGCCACAACCCCGCGCGCTACAACGGCATCAAGCTGTGCCGGGCGGGCGCGAGCCCCGTGGGGCAGGACACCGGGCTCGACGAGATCGCCGCGCTGCTCGACCAGGGGCCGGGTGCGGCCGCCGGCGCCGAGCCGGCCGCGCAGCCCGGCACGATCACCGAGCGCGACGTCCTCGCCGACTACGCCGAGTACCTGCGCGGGCTCGTCGACCTCTCGGGCGTGCGGCCGATGTCGGTGGTGGTCGACGCCGCCAACGGCATGGCCGGCCACACCGTCCCCGCCGTCCTGGACCCGCTGCCCATCGAGGTCTACCCGCTCTACTTCGAGCTGGACGGCAGCTTCCCGAACCACGAGGCCAACCCGCTCGACCCGGACAACCTGGTCGACCTGCAGCGCGAGGTCTCCACCCTGAACCGCGTCGACGCCGGGCTCGCCTTCGACGGCGACGCCGACCGGGTGTTCCTCGTGGACGAGAAGGGCCAGGCGGTCAGCCCGAGCGCGATCACGGCCCTCGTCGCCACCCGGGAGCTGGCCAAGGAGCCGCGCGGGACGGTGATCCACAACCTCATCACCTCCCGCGCGGTCCCCGAGATCATCTCCGAGGCCGGCGGCACCCCGGTGCGCTCGCGCGTGGGCCACTCGTTCATCAAGGCGACGATGGCCCAGACCGGCGCGATCTTCGGCGGCGAGCACTCCGCGCACTACTACTTCCGCGACTTCTTCCGCGCCGACTCCGGGATGCTGGCCGCCCTGCACGTGCTGGCCGCCCTCGGGGAGCAGGACAAGCCGCTCTCCGAGCTCATGGCGCAGTACTCGCGCTACGCCGCGTCCGGCGAGGTGAACTCCACCGTGGACGACCCGCAGGCGAAGATCGCCGAGGTCGAGCAGACCTACGGCGACCGCGAGGACGTCACCACCGACACCCTCGACGGGCTGACCGTGACCTTCGCCAACGGCGACTGGTTCAACCTGCGCCCCTCGAACACCGAGCCGCTGCTGCGCCTGAACGTCGAGGCCTCCGACGCCGACGCCGTCGCCGCCCTGCGCGACGAGGTGCTCGCGGTGGTGCGGGGGTGACCGGCGCCGGCCCCCTGGGCCTCGACCCGGTGCTGCTGGAGATCCTCGCCTGCCCGGCGCCCGACCACGGCGAGCTGCGCCCCGGCACCCCGGACGACCCGGCGGCCGCCGCGCTGACCTGCCAGAGCTGCGGCCGGCGCTTCCCGGTCACCGACGGGATCCCCGTCCTCCTGCTCTCCGAGGCCACCGGCGGGCCGGAGCACGACGCCGCGGCGACCGCGGACGGGTGAGCGCCGTGCTCGACGAGGCACTGCTCGAGGACACCGGCCGGCTGCTCGACACCGACCGGTCGGGGCTGCTGCGCGCGGCGGCGACCGCGGGCGCCCAGGTGCGGGCGACGTGGGCCGCGGCGGCCGAGGTCGGCGTCGGCTCGGGCGGTCCCCTCGACGGGCTGCGGCCCCGGGCGCTGGTGCTGCTCGCGCGGCCGGGCACCGAGTACGCGGCCGCGCGGATGGTCGCGGCGCTGCTCGCGCCGACGTGCCCGTGCCCCGTCGTCGTCAGCGAGGTGGCCCCGCCGTGGCTGGGCCCGCTGGACGTCGTCGTGGTCTCCCACCGCGGCTCGGAGCGGGACCCGGCCGACGCCCAGGTGGCCGAGGCGGTCGACCGCGCGGTCCGGCGCAACGCCCACGTCGTGCTCACGGGTCCCGCCGAGGGCCCCGCCGCGGCGGCCGCGGGCGGGCGCGCGATGCAGGTGGTGCCCCGCATCCCCGGCGTCGAGGGACTGTCGGCCGCGACGGACCTCGCGGCCACGTTCGCGACGACGCGGGCGCTGGGCCTGCTCGACGTCGACGGCGAGGGCCTCGCCGACCGGCTCGACGACGAGGCCGAGCGCAGCGGCCCCCGCCACGAGGCGTTCGTCGCGCCGGCCAAGGCCCTCGCGCTGCGGTTCGCCGAGCACACCCCGCTGCTGTGGGGCACCGAGCCGGTCGCCACCGCCCTCGCCGGCTACGGCGCCGTCGTCCTCGCCGCCCATGCCGGTGTGGTCGCCCACGCGGGCTCGGTCGCCGGCGCCGTGGCGGTGCCCGCGCTCTCGGCCCGGCTGGAGTCCGGCGCGGCCGAGGACTCGATCTTCGCCGACCCCTTCGACGACCCCGGCGGCGACGCACCGCCGCCGCGCCTCGTCGTCGTCTCCGTCCGGGAGGACCTGGGCACCCGCCGGCTCGCCGAGGAGGCCCTGCGCCGGTGGCCGGTCGGGGACACGCTCGAGCTCGACGACGTCGACTCCGCGGGCGACACCCCCGGCCACGACGCCGTCCGGGCCGCCGTGCTGGGCCTGCGCCTCGACCTCGCGGCCCTCTACCTGGGCCTCGCGACCGGCACCGCCGGAGCCGACCCGGCGGGCAGCGCCCGGCCCGGCGTCGGCGCCGGGTGACCCGGGCCGGTCGCCGACCCGCCGGGCGCACCGCACGCCGCGGGCCCGGCCGCCACCGCGGTACCGCCACACCAGCACTGCCACACCAGCAGTGGGAGGGGGAGACGTGGAACTGCTCGAGGGGACGGTGCGCCCCTACGCGTGGGGCTCGCGCACCCACATCGCGGCGCTGCTCGGTGAGCCCGTCCCGTCGCCCCACCCCCAGGCCGAGCTCTGGCTGGGGGCCCACGCAGACGCCCCGTCGCGGCTCGTCGAGCACGCCGCCGACCGCACGCTCCTCGACGCCCTCGCCGCCGACCCCGAGGGGACGTTCGGCCCCGCCCGGGCCGGGCGCTGGCAGGGGCGCCTGCCGTTCCTGCTCAAGGTCCTCGCCGCCGACGAGCCGCTGAGCCTGCAGACCCACCCCTCCGCGGAGCAGGCCGCCGCCGGCTTCGCCCGGGAGGAGGCCTCGGGCGTGCCGCAGGACGCCCCCGACCGCAACTACCGCGACCCGCTGCCGAAGCCGGAGATCCTCTGCGCGCTGGAGGAGTTCCACGCCCTCGCCGGCTTCCGGGACGCCGTCGTCACGGTCCGGCTGCTGCGCGCCCTCGAGGTCGACCAGCTCGCCCACCACACCGAGCTGCTCGCCGCCCAGCCAGGCCCGGACGGCCTCCGGGCGCTGTTCACCACGTGGATCACCCTGCCCCAGCGCATCGTCGACGAGCTGGTCCCGGCGCTGCTCGACGGCTGCGTCCGGCTCGCCAAGACCCCCGGCTCGCCCGGGGCACCGGGCGGGGAGTTCGAGCGCGAGGTCCGGACCCTGCTCGACCTCGGGGAGCGCTACCCCGGCGACGCCGGCGTGCTCGCCGCGCTGCTGCTGAACCGGGTCGTGCTCGCCGAGGGGGAGTGCCTCTTCCAGCCCGCCGGCTCGCCGCACGCCTACCTGTCCGGGTGCGGCATCGAGCTGATGGCGAACTCCGACAACGTGCTGCGCGCCGGGCTCACCCCCAAGCACGTCGACGTCCCGGAGCTGCTGCGGATCCTCGACTTCCGGTGCGGCCCGCCGCCGGTCATCGCGCCGCGGCGCGAGGGGCCCCGGTCGGTGTTCACCGCCCCGAGCGACCACTTCCGGCTCGTGCGCCTCGACGTGGGCCCCGACGACGGCCCGGTGGAGCTGGGCATCGACGGCCCCCGGATCGTGGTCGTCGTGCGCGGCGACGCGGAGCTGCGCGACGCCTCCGGCCGGTCGAAGGCGCTGGCGCAGGGGCGGGCGGTGTGGGTGCCCGCGGCCGACGGTGTGGTGACGGTCGAGGCCACGCCCGGGCACGCGCTGGTGTTCGCCGCCGGCGACGGGTGGACCGGGGGCCACGACGCCGACGACGCGGACGGCTAGATTGCCGCGGGCCGGGCCACCAGACGTCCGGTCCGTCCCGTTTCGTCGGCTGGGAGGTCGCGGTGTCCGCATCCGGAGGCTCGAGGGCGATCATCGCCGCCCTGTCGGCGAACGCGGGCATCGCGCTGGCGAAGTTCGCCGGCTTCGCGATCACGGGCTCGTCGTCGATGCTCGCCGAGGGCGTCCACTCGGTCGCCGACACGGCCAACCAGGGCCTGCTGCTCTTCGGGCGCCGGCGGGCCTCGCGGGCGGCGACCCCCGAGCACCCCTTCGGCTACGGGCGCGACCGGTTCTTCTACTCGTTCGTGGTCGCGCTGCTGCTGTTCAGCCTGGGGTCGGTCTTCGCGATCTACGAGGGCGTGCACAAGCTCTCCGCCCACGAGGAGCTGGAGAGTCCCCTCGTCGCGATCGTGATCCTCGTCGTGGCGCTCGCGCTCGAGGGCTACAGCTTCCGCACCGCGGTGCACGAGTCCCGCGAGCTCAAGGGCGACGCCACGTGGTGGGGCTTCATCCGCCAGTCGGTGAACCCCGAGCTGCCGGTGGTGCTGCTCGAGGACACCGGGGCGCTGGTCGGCCTCGTGTTCGCCCTCGCCGGTGTCGGGCTGACCGTGGCCACCGGCGACCCGGTCTGGGACGCCGTCGGCACCATCGCGATCGGGACCTTGCTCGGCGTCATCGCGGTGATCCTCATCGTGGAGACGAAGAGCCTGCTCATCGGGGAGGGCGCGCCGCCGCCGCTGCGCACCACCATCACCTCGGCGCTCGTCGGCGGCCCCGTCGAGCGGGTCATCCACCTGCGCACCCAGTACCTCGGGCCGGAGGAGCTGCTCGTCGCCGCGAAGATCGCGGTGCCGGGGAGCCTGCCGACCGAGGAGGTCGCGGCCGCGATCGACGCGGCCGAGGCCCGGCTGCGCGACGCCGTCCCGCAGGCACGGCTGGTCTACCTCGAGCCCGACCTCGACCGCACCGGCTCCGACGACGGGATCGACCCCGCGCTCGACCCGACGCCCTGACCCCCGGCCGACGTCCCCGGCCGACGTCCCCGGCCGAATTCGTCGGCCGACATCCCCCGGCCGACGACGCGCCGCGAGGAGGGCAGCGACGAGGCGTCACCCTGAGTATGGTCCCGGTCACCGCACAGGTGGACATCTGACGAGTGACCGTACGAAAGGGGGCGGACATGGCGGGTCCCACGAGTCCTTCGGGAACGGGGAGTCTCTTCCGGACCAAGTCGGTCGAGCAGTCGATCGCCGACACCGACGAGCCGGACAGCAAGCTGCGCCGTGAGCTCGGCGCGCTCGACCTGACGATCTTCGGCGTCGCGGTCCTGATCGGCGCGGGCATCTTCACCATCACCGCGCGCACGGCGGGCGACGTCGCCGGGCCGTCGATCGCGATCTCGTTCGTCATCGCGGCGATCGCCTGCGGGTTCGCCGGCCTCTGCTACGCGGAGTTCGCCTCGACGGTGCCGGTGGCCGGCAGCGCGTACACGTTCTCCTACGCGACCTTCGGCGAGTTCATCGCCTGGATCATCGGGTGGGACCTGATCCTGGAGTACGCGCTCGGCGCGGCCACCGTCGCGAAGAGCTGGTCGAGCTACCTCGGCAAGATCTTCGGAGTGCTGGGCCTGGGCGACTCGACGTCCTTCGACGTGGGTTCGGTGGAGGTCGACTGGGGCGCGGTCCTCGTCATCGCGGCGCTGACCGTCGTGCTGGTGCTGGGCATCAAGCTCTCCAGCCGGGTGTCCACGATCATCACCGCGATCAAGCTGCTCGTGGTGCTCTTCGTGATCATCGCCGGCGCGACGTTCATCAAGGCCGCCAACTACAGCCCGTTCATCCCGCCGTCGCAGCCGCCGGCGGAGGGCTCGAGCGGCCTGGAGTCCTCGCTGCTCTCGCTGCTGGTCGGCAGCGAAGGGAGCACCTACGGCGGGTTCGGCCTGCTCGCGGGCGCCTCGCTGGTGTTCTTCGCGTTCATCGGGTTCGACGCGGTCTCGACGACCGCCGAGGAGACCCGGAACCCGCAGAAGGACCTGCCCCGCGGCATCCTCGGCTCGCTGGCCGTGGTCACCGTGCTCTACGTGGCGACGTCGCTGGTCCTCGTCGGGATGGTCAACTACACGCAGCTCAAGAGCACCCCCGACGGGCAGAACAAGACGCTCGCCGACGCGTTCACGCTCGTCGGGGCGGACTGGGCGTCGACGATCATCGCGGTCGGCGCGCTCGCCGGCCTGACCACGGTGGTCCTCGTGCTCATGCTCGGGCAGAGCCGCGTGTTCTACGCGATGAGCCGCGACGGGCTGCTCCCGCGGGGCCTCGCCCGGACCGGCCGCTACGACACGCCGAGCACCATCACGATCATCATCGGTGTGGTCTGCGCCGTCATCGCGGGCTTCGTCCCGACCACGACCATCGAGGAGATGGTCAACATCGGCACGCTGTTCGCGTTCGTGCTCGTCGCGGTCGGCACGTGGGTGCTGCGGGTGAGGCAGCCCCACCTGCAGCGCAGCTTCACCGTGAAGGCGCTGCCCGTCGTCGCGACGCTCGCCGTGATCTCGTGCCTGTGGCTGATGCTCAACCTCAGCGCCGGCACGTGGGTCCGCTTCATCGTGTGGATGGCGGTCGGCGTCGTGGTCTTCTTCGTCTACTCGCGGCGCAACTCCGTGCTCGGCAAGCGCGAGCGCGGCGAGGAGACGAGCGTGACGACGTCCGTGTAGGTGCGCCCCGCGGCCCGTGAGCAGGGGGTGTCGCCCGCTGCTCACGGGGCCGCAGGTACCTACCCGACGAACTTCTCGCGCAGCGTCTTCTTCGAGAACTTCCCGGTCGAGGTCTTGGGCACCTCGTCGATGAACTCGACGTCGTCGGGGACCTGCCACTTGGCCACCCGCGTGAGCAGGTACTCCCGCACCTGCTCGGCGGTCAGCGAGCTGCCGTCCCGCACCACGACACAGGCGAGCGGGCGCTCCGACCACTTCTCGTCGGGGATCGCGATGACGGCGGCCTCGGCGACCTCGGGCATCGCCATGATCTCGTTCTCCAGGTCGACCGAGGAGATCCACTCGCCGCCGGACTTCACGAGGTCCTTGGTCCGGTCGACGAGCCTGACGTAGCCGTAGCGGTCGATCACCGCGACGTCACCGGTGCGCAGCCAGCCGTCGGCGGTGAACTGCTTGCCGCCGTCCTCGTTGAGGTAGTACGAGTCCGCGATCCACGGCCCCGAGGCCTGGAGCTCACCCGAGGACACCCCGTCCCACGGCTGGATCTCGCCGGTGTCGGGGTCGGCGAGGCGCAGGTCGACCAGCGGCGCCGGGCTGCCCGCCGTCGCGCGGACGTCGGCGAGCTCGTCGTCGGAGAGGCCGTCGTGGATCGAGCGGAGCATGCCCGTCGTCGCGATCGGGCTGGTCTCGGTCATGCCCCAGGCCTGCGTGATCGGCAGGCCGATCTTCTCCCGGTAGGACTCGGAGAGCGAGCGCGGCACCGCGGACCCGCCGCAGAGCAGCAGGCGCAGGTGCGGCACGTCCTCGCGGGTGATCTCGGGCAGCACGCCCATCCAGATCGTCGGGACGCCGGCGGTGAGGGTGACGTCGTGGTCGCGCAGCATCCCGGCGATCGCCTTCGGGACCATGTTCGGGCCCGGCATCACCAGCGAGGCGCCCGCGAAGACCGCGGCGTACGGCGTCCCCCAGGCGTTCGCGTGGAACATCGGGACGATCGGGAGCACGACGTCGCGCTCCACCAGCCCGGCGACGTCGGCGATGAGCACCGAGATGGAGTGCAGCACCGTCGAGCGGTGGGAGTAGACGACGCCCTTGGGGTTGCCGGTGGTGCCGGACGTGTAGCACATGGCGGCGGCCCGGTTCTCGTCGTCGACGACGAAGCGGCCGGCATGGGGCTCGACCGAGGCGAGCAGCTCGGCGTGGTCGACGATGCGCTCGTCCTCGGGCACCGCGGTGTCGGACCCGTCGTCGATCACGACGAACTTCCGCACGTGCGGCATCTGGTCCGCGAGCGGCCAGAGCTGGCCGAAGAGGGACCGGTCGACGAAGACGACGTCGTCGTCGGCGTGGTTGACGATGTAGACGAGCTGCTCGGCGAACAGCCGGATGTTCAGCGTGTGCAGCACCCGGCCGCTGCAGGGGACCGCGAAGTAGAGCTCGAGGTGGGTGGGGGTGTTCCAGCAGAACGTCCCGACGCGGGCGTCGTGCGGGATCTCGAGCTTGTCCAGGGCGGCGGCGGTCCGCCGCACCCGCGTCGCCCAGTCCGCGTAGGTCGTCGTCGTGACGGCACCCCCGACGCCGACCCCGGTCAGTGTCTTGTGCCCGAAGAGCTGCTCGGCGCGGTGGAACACGTGGGGCAGGGCCAGTGGCGTGGTCTGCATCTGTCCGAGCACGGCGGGGGCCTCCTGGGCACGTCACGGGGCGGGCCGGACGAGCCTACGGCTCTTGTGGCCCGGGTCATACAGAGTGCGTGGTCCCGCTCATAGCGGGCCGACCGTCCCCGGCGGCGACCAGCGGGGACCGCGCCCGGGCTCAGGTGGCGCCCGGCGTCCCGTCTTGACCGTCCCGACGGGCCGTGATGGCATGGGAGCACGGCAAACAGCTCGCACACGTGTGCGACGGAGCTGTCGAGTGGCGCTGCAACGGACCGGTCGTGTCCGCCACGCTCGGCATGGCTCCGCACCATCAAGGGCGCCTCCGGATGGTGGTCGACCGTGTCCCCGGGCCCGGTGGCGGGCGTGTCTCGTTCCCGGCCATCGGGGGTACGGACCCCTCGACCATCGACCGACCGACACGACACGGACGAGGAGTCATGGCAGCAGTAGGGACGACGCACGAGAAGTACGCCGAGAAGAACGGGATCGACTACGCCGTCGCGGACCTCGGCGAGGCCGACTTCGGCCGCCGCGAGATCCGGCTGGCCGAGCACGAGATGCCGGGCCTGATGGCGCTGCGCCGGGAGTACTCCGAGGCGAAGCCGCTGCACGGCGCGCGCATCTCCGGCTCGCTGCACATGACCGTCCAGACCGCGGTCCTCATCGAGACCCTCACGGCGCTCGGCGCGGAGGTCCGCTGGGCCTCCTGCAACATCTTCTCCACGCAGGACCACGCGGCCGCGGCCGTCGTCGTCGGCCCGAACGGCACCCCGGACAACCCCCAGGGCATCTCCTGCTTCGCCTGGAAGGGCGAGACGCTGGAGGAGTACTGGTGGTGCGCCGAGCAGATGCTCGCGTGGCGCGACGCCGACACCCGCGGCCCGAACATGATCCTCGACGACGGCGGCGACGCCACGATGCTCGTCCACAAGGGCGTCGAGTTCGAGAAGGCCGGCGTGGTGCCGTCGACCGAGGCCGACGACCCGGCCGAGTACGGCGTCGTCCTCGAGACGCTGCGCCGCTCGCTCGCCGAGGACCCGCAGCACTGGACCAAGGTCGCGTCCGGCATCAAGGGCGTCACCGAGGAGACCACCACCGGCGTCCACCGCCTGTACGAGTTCTTCGACCAGGACAAGCTCCTGTTCCCGGCGATCAACGTCAACGACTCGGTCACCAAGTCGAAGTTCGACAACAAGTACGGCTGCCGCCACTCGCTCGTCGACGGCATCAACCGCGCGGTCGACGTGCTGATCTCCGGCAAGCGCGCCGTGATCTGCGGCTACGGCGACGTCGGCAAGGGCTCGGCCGAGTCGCTGGCCGGCCAGGGCGCCCGCGTCACCGTCACCGAGTCGGACCCGATCTGCGCGCTCCAGGCGCTCATGGAGGGCTACGACGTCCAGACGCTCGACAACGTGATCGAGCAGGCCGACATCGTCATCACGACGACCGGCAACAAGGACATCGTCACCCTCGACCACATGAAGCGGATGAAGCACCAGGCGATCCTGGGCAACATCGGCCACTTCGACAACGAGATCCAGATGGAGCGGCTCGAGAAGTCGGGCGACGCCCAGCGGATCAACATCAAGCCGCAGGTCGACGAGTGGAAGTTCAACGACGGCCACTCGATCATCATCCTGAGCGAGGGCCGGCTGCTGAACCTCGGGAACGCCACCGGCCACCCGAGCTTCGTCATGTCGAACTCGTTCGCGAACCAGACGATCGCGCAGATCGAGATCTTCACCAAGCCCGGTGAGTACCCGATCGGCGTGTACCGCCTGCCGAAGCACCTCGACGAGAAGGTCGCCCGGGTGCACGTCGAGGCCCTGGGTGCCGAGCTGACCAAGCTCACCAAGGAGCAGGCCGAGTACATCGGCGTCGACGTCGAGGGCCCGTACAAGCCGGAGCACTACCGCTACTGAGTGGCCGCGGTAAGCGTTCCGGTGGGCGCCGCCACGGGCTGAGCTGACCGAAGGGCCCCTTCGCTCGATCTATCCGAGCGGAGGGGCCCTTCGCTCGTTCCCGGCCGGCGGCGAGGGGCACGTGGAGCAGGTTTCGCGGCCGCCCGGTCTGCCCCCTGTGCTCCTGATCATCGCGCCGGCCCGCCCACCCCCACCTCCCACCCCGGTCACACCCCGTCGCTGGCTAGCGTGGTTCCCCGTGGGTGTCATGGTGGCGGTCGAGGGACTCGACGGGGCGGGCAAGGCGACGCTCGTCGACGCGCTCGGCCGGGCCGCCCGCGCGCGGGGGGCCTCGGTCGCCACCCTCGCGTTCCCCCGCTACGACGACGACGTCCACGCCGCTCTCGCCGGCGAGGCGCTGCACGGGCAGCACGGCGACACCGCCGCATCGGTGCACGCGATGGCCCTGCTGTTCGCCCTCGACCGGCGCGACGCCGCCGGCGAGCTCGCCGACCTCCGCGCCACGCACGACCTCGTCCTCGTCGACCGCTACGTCGCCTCCAACGCCGCCTACGGCTCGGCCCGCCTGCGCCAGGGCGTCGGGGAGTTCGCCGCGTGGGTCCACGAGACCGAGGTCGGGCGCTTCGGGGTGCCCGCCCCGGACGCCCAGGTCCTCGTCCGGGTCCCGCCCGACCTCGCCGCCGAGCGGGTCCGCGAGCGGGCCCGCGCCACCCCCGACCGCGACCCGGACGGCTTCGAGGCCGATGCGTCGCTCCAGCAACGATGCGCGCAGGTGTACGACGAACTCGCGCAGCGGCACTGGTGGTGCCGCTGGTGGGTGGCCGAAAATCGGCATTCGGGGGACAAAGCACTCACCCGTACGGCTGACTCAGTGATGGATGCCGTGCTGACCGCGGAGTTCGCTCCCGGATCGTCGGTGAGAAGTGACACCATTGAGACATGAGCTCGCGAATCCTCGTCGTGGACGACGACTCCTCGCTCGCCGAGATGCTGACGATCGTCCTGCAGGGCGAGGGTTTCGACACGACCGTCGTGTCCGACGGGGCAGAGGCACTGCCCACCGTGCGGGAGTCCGCCCCGGACCTCGTGCTGCTCGACCTGATGCTCCCGGGCATGAACGGGATCGACGTCTGCCGGGCGATCCGCGCGGAGTCGGGCGTCCCGGTCGTGATGCTCACCGCGAAGACCGACACGGTGGACATCGTGCTGGGCCTGGAGTCCGGCGCGGACGACTACATCGTCAAGCCGTTCAAGCCCAAGGAGCTCGTCGCCCGCATCCGGGCGCGGCTGCGGCAGTTCCCGGCCGAGCCCAGCGAGCAGATGCAGATCGGCGACGTGACGATCGACGTGCCCGCCCACCAGGTCCGGCGCGGCGGGTCGCCGATCCCGCTGACGCCCCTGGAGTTCGACCTGCTCGTGGCGCTCGCCCGCAAGCCCCGGCAGGTCTTCACCCGCGAGGTGCTGCTCGAGCAGGTCTGGGGCTACCGGCACGCGGCGGACACCCGGCTGGTGAACGTGCACGTCCAGCGGCTGCGCTCGAAGGTCGAGAAGGACCCGGAGCACCCCGAGGTGGTGCTCACCGTCCGCGGCGTCGGCTACAAGGCCGGGCCCCCCTGATCCACCCGGTGGGCAGGAGTGGCTGACCGGATCGCCGGACTGCGGCGCCGCGTCGAGCTCGCCCTCGCCGAGCGGGTCGGCGCGGTGCGGGTGCTGTGGCGGCGCTCGATGCAGCTGCGCGTCGTGCTGTCCACGGTCGCCATGTCCAGCGTCGTCGTGCTGGTGCTCGGGCTCGTGCTGCAGACCCAGATCGCCGACCGCCTGCTCCAGGGCAAGCAGCAGGCGGCGCTCGTCCAGGCCGACATCAGCCGGCAGAACCTCGAGCGGGACCTCGCCCGCGTCGACCCCGACCGCGACGGCACCCAGAGCACGCTCGACGACGCCCTCGACCGGCTCACGTCGTTGGGCTCCGGCGCCGACTCCCGCGACGCCGGCGCGTTCGAGGCGGTCCTCGTCGCCGGGACCGAGCCGGTGGGCACCACCAGCACCACCGGCACCACCATGCCGGGGGAGGAGGACCGGTCGTCGGGACCGGCCGACGTCGTGCCCCCGCAGCTGCGCGACCCGGTGCTCAAGGGGTTCCTGGCGACCAAGTACGTGACGGTGCCCTCCGGCGGCGGCGCGGGGGTGCCGGCGCTCATCGTCGGGCAGCCGGTGCGCACGGCCGGCCGGAACCTGCAGCTCTATCTGGTCTTCCCGCTCTCGGCGGAGCAGCGGACCCTCGCGCTCATCCAGTCCACGCTCGCCCTCGCGGGACTCGCGCTGCTCGGGCTGCTCGCCGGCATCTCCAGCATCGTCACCCGGCAGGTGGTGCGCCCGGTCCGCCAGGCCGCCGACGTCGCCGAGCGGTTCGCCGACGGGCACCTCGACGAGCGCATGCCGGTCTACGGCGACGACGAGGTCGCCCGGCTCGCCGAGTCCTACAACGAGATGGCCGCGAGCATCCAGCAGCAGATCCACCAGCTCGAGGAGTTCGGCGCGCTGCAGCGGCGCTTCACCTCCGACGTGAGCCACGAGCTGCGGACCCCGCTGACGACGGTGCGCATGGCGGCCGAGGTGCTCCACGACCAGGCGGAGGATCTCGACGCGGTCGCGCGGCGCTCGGCCCAGTTGCTCGTCGACGAGCTCGACCGCTTCGAGTCGCTGCTCGGCGACCTGCTGGAGATCAGCCGGCTCGACGCCGGCGTCGCCGAGCTCGCCGTCGAACGCGTCGACCTGCGCGACATCGTGCGGCGCTCGGCCGAGACCGTCCGCCACCTCGTCGACGACACCGCCACCCCGCTGCTGCTCGACCTCACCGAGCCCGCCGAGGCCGAGGTCGACCCCCGCCGCGTCGAACGGATCCTCCGCAACCTGCTGGCCAACGCGATCGACCACGGCGAGTCCCGGCCGATCGAGGTCCGCGTCGCCGCCGACGACCACGCGGTGGCGGTGGTGGTGCGCGACCACGGCGTCGGGCTCAAGCCCGGCGAGGCCGGCCTGGTGTTCAACCGGTTCTGGCGGGCCGACCCGTCCCGCCAGCGCCGCAGCGGCGGGACGGGGCTCGGCCTCGCGATCAGCCTCGAGGACGCCCGGCTGCAGGGCGGCTGGCTGCAGGCGTGGGGCGAGACGGACCACGGCGCGGTGTTCCGGCTGACGCTGCCGCGCACGGCGGGCGACCTGCTGCGCACCAGTCCGCTGCCGCTCATCCCGGTCACGGGCGCGCCCGCCGACGCCGAGCCCGGCATCCACGAGGCCGCGGTCACCACGGGCACCGCGCTGCCGCCGCCGACCGGCGAGATCCCCGCGACGCGTACCGGGGACGACGGGTTCGGCGACGACGGTCTCGACGACGACGGCCTCGACGACGGGGGCATCGACGGCGACGGCGGGGACGGAGCCACCGGGCCCGGCCGGCCGGGGGCGGTGTCGGGGCGCGGGGAGGCCCGGTGAAGCGGCGCCTCCTGGCCGCCGTGCTCGGCCTCGTGGCCCTGCTGCTCGCCGGGTGTGCGACGGTGCCCGGGTCGTCCGACGTGACCGTGCTGCGCCGGGTCGGCGACCCGGCCGAGCCCAGCGCGCCGCCCGGCCCGAACCGGGGCGCACAGCCGCTCGAGATCGTCCGCGGCTGGATCAACGCCTCGGGCGCCACCGCCGAGCGCCACAGCGCCGCGCGGGCGTTCCTCGCACCGGCTGCGGCCGGGTCGTGGGACGACGGGTCGTCGCCGACCGTGGTCGACGACCGGGTCGACACCGTGTTCTCCCCGGGCAGCGGGCAGGCCGGGACCGCCTCGGTGCGGGTCCGCGCCGACAAGCTCGGGGTCCTGCGCCCGGACGGGGCGTTCGTCGCCGACCCGGGCACCGTCGACGTCACCGTCGGGCTCACCGAGGACAACGGCGTCTGGCGCATCTCCTCGCTGCCGGCCGGCACGATCGTGCGGCGCTCGGACCTGCGCGCGAACACCCGGCCGGTGCGGGTCTGGTACCTGGCGGCGGTCGGCGGGGCGCCGGTGGGGGAGACCCGCTACCTCGCGACCAGCCCCGTGCGGTCCGTGCCCGCGCGGGTCCTCGACGAGCTCTTCTCCGGCCCCTCCGACGGCCTGCGCGGCGCCGCGCTCTCCGCGCTGCCGCCCGGGACGCTGCTGCGCTCGGCGGTCGGCATGACCTCGGACGGCGTCGCCACGGTCGACCTCACCCACGTCGGCCCGGTGGGCGCCCTCGACGAGGCGCGGCGCACCGAGATCGCGCAGCAGGTCGTGCTCACCCTCGCCGGGGTGGGCGTCGACCGGGTCCAGCTGACCGTCGACGGGGCCCCGCTGCTCGACGGGCGCCCGCAGCTCGGGGTCGAGGACGTCCTGGCCGGCCTCCCGCCCGCCGTCCGCGAGCGCGAGGACCTGCCCAGCGTCCGCCCCACCGCGGACACCGCGACGGCGACGGCCCTCGTCGTCACCGGGGGGCGGGTGCGCGCCGTCCCGCAGGACCCGACGAGCGGATCCGATCCCGGCCGGCCCGCCGCGCCCGACCTCGTCACCGGCGTCACCGACGCCCGCAGCGCGAGCTACTCACCGGACGGGCGCGACGTCGCCGTCGTCGGGCTGGAGGGCACGACGATGCGGTTGTCCGTGGGGCGGGTCGGGGCGGCGGTGTCGCCGACGCCGATCACCGGGACGACGATGACGCGGCCCTCGTGGACCCCGGACGCCGCCGAGGTCTGGACCGTCGTGGACGGCCGGCCGGTGCGGGCCGTGCGCAACGGGTCGTCCCCGGACTCGCCGGTGCTCACCCCGGTCGGGCTCGACACCACCCCCCTGTCGGGCCTCGGCCCGGTCACCGCCCTGCGGCTCTCCCCGGACGGCACCAAGGTCGCGCTGGTCGCGGGGGGCCGGGTCGTGCTCGCGACGGTGGTCCGCGACGCCGGCGGCGGCGCGCAGCTCGGCGCGGTGCGCGTGCTGCGCCCCGGGCCGGCCGGGGAGGCGCTCGCGGGCGTCGCCGACGTGAGCTGGTCGCAGACCGACCGGCTGGTCGCGGTGGGGTCCGCGGCGGGCCACCCGGTGCAGATCGCCTCGGCCGACGGGCTGGACCTCGACGACGGGCCCACGACCAACCTCACCCCGCCGGTCACCGCGGTCGCCGCCGCCGCGAACCGCCCGACACTCGTCGTCGACCAGGGCGGGCTGTGGTCGCTGCCCGCCGACGGGTCCGACGGGGGAGACGTGTGGCGCTCGGTGCCGGGCGGGTCGAACTCGTCGGTGCCCGCGTACGCGGGATAGCGACCACCCGCGCGTCAGCGTCGCCCCGGGCATCCGGAGCAGCCGGTCGTCCACACCGGCACCGCGCCCCCCGGTCATCCCCAGGCCGGAACCCGGCCGCGTGCTCCACGGGGCCCGGCCGCGCCAACCTGGCGACGTGCTCACGCGACTCCTCCGGGCCCTCGTCGACCTGGTCCTCCCCGCGCCCTGCGGCGGCTGCGGGGCCGTCGTCCCGCCGGGTGCCGGGCTCTGCCCCGCGTGCCGCGACGCGCTGCGACGGCCCCTGCCCGCCCCCGAGCGGCCCGACCTGCCGCCGGCGATGGCGCTCGCGCCCTACACCGGCGCCGCCCGGCACGCCGTCATCGCCTACAAGGAGCGCGGGCGGCGCGACCTCGCGGTCCCGCTGGCCGCCGCGCTGGGGGCCGCGCTCACCGGGCTCGTCGGGAGCGGCGCGCTGCTCGTGCCCGCGCCCTCGCGGCCGGCCGCGGCCCGGGCCCGCGGCGGCGACCACATGCTGCGCCTCGCCCACCGGCTCGCCCGCGACGGGCACGGGGAGGTCGTGCCCGCCCTCGCCCTCTCCCGCCGCGCCCGGGACTCCGTCGGCCTCGACGCCGCCGCCCGGGCGGCCAACCTCGCGGCCCACCTGCGCGTCCGGCCGGGCGCGGCGTCCGTGTCGCCGGGGCCGCACGGTCCCGTCGTGCTCCTCGACGACGTCCTGACCACGGGCGCGACGGCGGCCGCCTGCGCCGCCGCGCTGGCGGCAGCGGGGCTGCCCGTGGACCTCGTCCTGACGATCACCGCGGTCGGTGCCCGACGGCTGCGCGTGCCCGGCGGGGCGCCGCCACGCGCGGCGTCCGGGGCCGGCCGGACACCCCTCCCACTCACCCGCGTGGCAGGCACCCCACGCGTCCCACCCCGCACGCCTCGCGTTGGTCCGGGCGTGGGATTCCCTCGACCCGGCGGCCGCCCACTCGACACCTTCCGGACACCCCTGGGAGTCAGTACCGTGGCGCACCTCACCGGTCAGGCAGACCGAGAGGAGGCGCGAACGTCGTACCGCGACGCCACGGCTCTCCGGGAGGCGCATCCACCCCCTCCCACCCGGCCCGGGTCTTCGCCCCCGAGGACCCGAGGCCATGCGCAGGGCCGATCGTGGCGTCGCTCCTTCTTCCCTCGGGAGTTGATGTGGAGATCGTCATCTGCGGCCGCAACGTCGAGGTCCCGGAGCACTTCCGCGACCACACGACCGACAAGCTCGCCCGACTCGGGCGTTACGACCACAAGATCATCAGGCTGTCCGTCGAACTCTCCCACGAGAACAACCCGCGCCGGTCGAAGACCTGCCAGAGCATCGAGATCACCGGACGCGGACGGGGGCCCGTGGTGCGGGCCGTCGGCTGTGCCGGCGACTTCTACTCGGCGCTCGACCTCGCCGTCCAGCGGCTCGAGGAACGGCTGCGCCGCGCCCACGACCGCCGCCTGCACAAGGCCGGGCGCCGCCGTGTGGCCGTCGGCGTGGGAGGCCCCGCCGAGGTCCTGCCCTCCTCGGGTGCCGAGCTCGACGAGGCCCTGCCGACCGCGTTGCGGGAGGACCCCGCCGAGGACCAGGACGCCGGTCACGGGTTCCTGCCCGACGGCGCCGTCCCCGCCGCCCGCGAGGCGCTCGACGACCGCTTCGGCCGCGACGTCGACGGTGACGGCCCCGGCCGCATCGCCCGCGTGAAGGAGCACGAGGGCGTGCCCATGACGGTCGACGACGCGCTCTCGCACATGGAGCTCGTCGGCCACGACTTCTTCCTGTTCTCCGACAAGTCCTCGGGACGCCCGAGCGTGGTCTACCGCCGTCGCGGCTACGACTACGGCGTCATCTCGCTGGTCTGAGCCGGCGCGCGGCCCGGGGCGGGTCCCGCCCCGGGCCGTCGCCGTGTCCGGCGCGCTTACCATGGGGAGTCGGCGCGCGCGTGCCAGCGCCGTGCCGGGGACGACAAGAGCCAGCGACGAGGACGAGCGAGGTCACCCATCGTGGTGCTGAACCGACTGCTGCGGGCGGGCGAGGCGAGGACGGTCAAGCGTCTCGGGGCGATCGCGGACTACGTCGACACGTTCGCCGAGGAGGTCGAGGCTCTCTCCGACGCCGAGCTGCGCGGCAAGACCCAGGAGTTCCGCGACCGCTACGCCGACGGCGAGTCCCTCGACGACCTGCTCGGCGAGGCGTTCGCGGTCGTCCGCGAGGGCGCGCGCCGCACCCTGGGGCAGTACCACTACCGGGTCCAGCTCATGGGCGGCGCCGCGCTGCACCTGGGCAACGTGGCCGAGATGCGCACCGGTGAGGGCAAGACCCTCGTCTCGACGCTGCCCGCCTACCTCAACGCCATCACCGGCGAGGGCGTCCACGTCGTCACCACGAACGACTACCTGGCGCGCCGCGACTCCGAGTGGATGGGCCGGGTCCACCGCTTCCTCGGCCTGACCGTCGGCGCGATCTACGCCGAGATGCCCCCGGACGAGCGCCGCGCGGCCTACGCCGCCGACATCACGTACGGCACGAACAACGAGTTCGGCTTCGACTACCTGCGCGACAACATGGCGTGGTCGAAGGCCGAGTGCGTGCAGCGCGGGCACGTCTTCGCGATCGTCGACGAGGTCGACTCGATCCTCATCGACGAGGCCCGCACCCCGTTGATCATCTCCGGGCCCGCCGAGCAGAGCGCCCGCTGGTACACCGAGTTCGCCCGCCTCGCGCCGAAGATGACCAAGGACGTCCACTACGAGGTCGACGAGCGGAAGAAGACCGTCGGCGTCACCGAGGACGGCGTCTCGTTCATCGAGGACCAGCTCGGGATCGAGAACCTCTACGAGGCGGCCAACACCCCGCTGGTCGGCTACCTGAACAACGCGATCAAGGTCAAGGAGCTCTTCCTCAAGGACAAGGACTACATCGTCCGCGACGGCGAGGTCCTGATCGTCGACGAGTTCACCGGCCGCGTGCTCGCGGGCCGGCGCTACAACGAGGGCCTGCACCAGGCGATCGAGGCCAAGGAAGCCGTCGAGATCAAGCAGGAGAACCAGACCCTCGCGACGATCACGCTCCAGAACTACTTCCGGCTCTACGAGAAGCTCGCCGGGATGACCGGTACGGCCCAGACCGAGGCCGCGGAGCTCTCCAAGACCTACAAGCTCGGCGTCGTCACCATCCCGACCAACAAGCCGCCGCAGCGCGTCGACCAGCCCGACCTCGTCTACAAGACCGAGGCGGCGAAGTTCGAGGCGGTGGCCGACGACGTCGCCGAGCACTACGAGCGCGGCCAGCCGGTGCTGATCGGCACCACCAGCGTGGAGCGCTCGGAGTACCTGGCCCGGCTGCTCACCCAGCGCGGCGTGGAGCACTCGGTGCTGAACGCGAAGTTCCACGAGCAGGAGGCCGGGATCATCGCCCAGGCCGGCCGTCGTCGGGCCGTCACGGTCGCGACGAACATGGCCGGTCGCGGTACCGACATCGTGCTCGGGGGCAACCCCGACTTCCTGGCCGACCTGCGCCTGCGCGAGAAGGGCCTCGACCCGGTCGAGACCCGCGAGGAGTACGAGGCGGCCTGGGACGACACCCTCGCCCGCGTCAAGGACGAGGTCGCCCGGGAGGGCGACGAGGTCAAGAAGGCCGGCGGCCTCTACGTCCTGGGCACCGAGCGCCACGAGTCGCGACGCATCGACAACCAGCTCCGCGGGCGCTCCGGCCGTCAGGGCGACCCCGGCGAGTCGCGCTTCTACCTCTCGCTGGGCGACGAGCTCATGCGGCGGTTCAACGGGGCGATGGTCGAGACGATCATGACCCGCTTCAACCTGCCCGAGGACATGCCCATCGAGGCGAAGATGGTGTCCCGGGCGATCCGCAGCGCGCAGACCCAGGTCGAGCAGCAGAACTTCGAGATCCGCAAGGACATCCTCGAGTACGACGAGGTCATGAACCAGCAGCGGACGGTGATCTACGACGAGCGCCGCCGCGTGCTCGACGGGGAGAACCTGTCCGAGCAGATGGAGAACATGATCGTCGACGTCGTCACGGCGTACGTCGACGGCGCCACCGCCGAGGGCTACAGCGAGGACTGGGACCTCGAGAAGCTCTGGGAGGGGCTCGGCCAGCTCTTCCCGGTCTCGGTGTCGTGGCGCGACGTCGTCGAGGAGCACGACGACGTCGACCGCGACCTGCTCGTCGACGTCCTCACCGAGGACGCGCTCGCGGCCTACAAGCGCCGCGAGGAGGAGATCGACGCCCTCGTGCCGCAGGGCGGGATGCGCGAGCTCGAGCGCCAGGTGATCCTCTCCGTGCTCGACCGCAAGTGGCGCGAGCACCTGTACGAGATGGACTACCTCAAGCAGGGCATCGGGCTGCGGGCGATGGCCCAGCGCGACCCGAAGATCGAGTACAAGCGCGAGGGCTTCGAGATGTTCTCCGCGATGATGGAGGGCATCCGCGAGGAGTCCGTCGGGTTCCTGTTCAACCTGACGATCCAGGTCGAGGAGATCGCCCCGGTCGACGCCGTCCCCGGCGCCAACCCGACCACCGAGACGGCCACCCAGCCGGCGATCCGTCCCGGCGACCCCGACCCGCGCACGCTCTCGACGGCCGGCGCCGCTCCGGTCGGTGCCCCGCCGCGGCCGGCCGGTCCGGCCGGTCCGGTGCCGCCGCAGGGACCGGGCCGCCCGGCGATGGTGCCGCCGGATTCCCGTCGCCCCGGCTTCGAGCCCACGGCCGCCATCCCGGCCGCGTCGATGCCCCCCGCCCCGCCCCGGCCCCAGCAGCCGGGCGTGCCCGGCAACGGTGCGGGTCCCGACGGCGGGCGTGGGCGCGGCATCCCGACGGGGCGCCGCGGCCGGCACGCGCCGCCGCCGCCGAACCAGGCGTCGCCGCAGGACGCGCCGACCTCGGCCGGGCCCGCGATGTCGCAGCTCGGCGGCGGGCAGGCGCCGAACGCCTTCCGCGGCGCCGGCCTCGGCGGGCAGCGTCCCCAGCAGCTCAACTACTCCGGGCCGGACGAGGACGGGCACGCCGCCGCGGGCCGCGGCCCCGGCGGGAACGGGCGCCGGGCGGCGGCCAACCCGAACCAGGCCCGGCGCGTCGAGACCCCGTCGCGCAACGCCCCCTGCCCCTGCGGCTCCGGGCGTAAGTACAAGCAGTGCCACGGGGCGCCCGCGCGCGGCTGACGGGGACGCCGAGCGGCACGTCAGGCTGCGCTACGGGCTGCTGACGCTGCCTGGTGTGCCCCTCGCTGCTGGGCGGCCTCCGCGCGCAGTGGTCAGGAGCACATCAGGCCGCGCCCATCGCTGCTGACGCTGCCTGGTGTGCCCCTCGCTGCCGGCGGCCTCCGCGCCGCGATGATCACGGCGTCGCTGCTCACAGCACGGCGAGCTCGGTGGCCCGCCAGGTGCGCGACGCGTCGAGCTCGAAGCGGGCCACCGCCGCCCGCGCCCGGCCCTCGCCCGCCAGCGCCGCGGCCACCTCGACGGCCAGGCCGGGGACACCGTCCGGCCCCGGCGACCCCACCACGGGGCACAACCGCAGGCCCCGCACCCGCGCACCCCGCGGGAACCCGGGCCGGACCCGCCCGAGACCGGCCCGCACCCGCTCGACCAGCGCCGGCGGACACAGCCGGGCGAGGTGCCCGAGCGGCCGGCGCCCGTCCACGACCTCGGCCACCGCGGTGAGCAGCGCGACGGCCAGCGGCCCGACCTGGCCGCACGCCGCCTCCAGGGCCGCGTCCCATGCCGGACCGCCGGCCGCCGGGTCGGGGTCCGCGCGCTCCGGCGGCACCTCGTCGGGGATCGTGCCCAGCTCCGCCAGCACCTCGGCGAGGGGCCGGAGCCGGGGGAGCGGACGGATGTCCATCCGCCGGGCCCGGGTCGGCGCCGCGCCGGGCGAGGCTGCCCGCGGCCGCAGCCGCGCGGGCGCGGCGCCCGCCGACGCCCCGGGCCCGCCTCCCACGGGTTCCGGGACGACCTCGTTCGCCGCCACGCTCATGCCGCACCTCCCGCCGTCAGGACCTCGCTGCCGGCGCGGCGGGAGGAACCGCGACCGCGACCGAATCTAGGCGAGCACGACGCCGGGCGGGGCCGGTTCGGCGCAGGTCGTGCGGACCCGGCGCCGGCGGCGGGGCGTCAACGCCGATCTCCGGACACCCAGTGTCAGGAACGTGGCTTTCCTGACAACCCCTACGGCCGGTGACGGTGTGGCTTCCGGACGTCCGGTGTCTGCGATGCGACACCGCTGACGTCACCGGCGGGCGAGCTCGAAGCAGGCCAACGTCGCCGCGCACGCCGCGTTCAACGACTCCACCCCGGCCGCCATCGGCACGGCGACGGTGTCGTGCAGCTCGCCGCGGACGTCCTCGGTCAGCCCGTCGGTCTCGCCCCCGACCACGATCGCCACCCGCTCGGGCAGCTCCACGGTGAACAGCGACGACCGCCCGTCCCCGTCGAGGCCCAGCAGCACGAAGCCGGCCTCGGCCAGCGCCGCGAGCCCGGCCGCCGCCGTCCCCGCCCGCAGCACCGGCGCGTGGAACGCCACCCCGGCCGAGGCCTTCACCACGAGCGGGTCGATCGACGGGGCGCCGCGCCGGGGCAGGAGCACCCCGGAGAGGCCGGCCGCCGTCGCCGAGCGCAGGATCATCCCGACGTTCGCCGGGTTCGTCAGCCCGTCGAGGACCAGCACCCGGGCCGGGGAGTCGGGACCCAGCGACGCCGTGAACCGCTCCACCGTCCGCATCCCCGGCGCGACGACGTCGGCCACCACGCCCTGGTCCTGCCGGCCGTTGCCCGCGAGCACCTTCACCCGTTGGGCCGAAGCCCGGCGGACGGGGATCCCGCGGTCGCGGGCGGCGTCGAGGAGAGGCCGGACGGCGCGCGGGTCGGCGCCCTCGGCGAGCACCACCTTGTCGACCTGCAGCGCCGGGTCCGAGAGCGCCTCGAGGACCGGCTTGCGCCCGTAGACGGTGACGAAGCGGTCCTTGGGGGACGCCTCGGAGGCCTCGTCGGCCGACTCTGCGCGTGACATCGACGACCACTCTCGCAGACGAGCCCCTCCGTGGTGGCGTGCGAGGATCGGGGTCATGCCGGACCGCCTCTCGGCCCTGGACGCCTCCTTCCTCTACATGGACCAACCGACGACGCCCATGCACCTCGGCAGTGTCGCCGTCTTCCGCAAGCCCCGGTCCGGCTTCGACTACGAGCGGCTCGTCGAGCTCATCAGCGGGCGCATCGGCCTGGTCCCGCGCTACCGCCAGAAGATCCGCCAGGTGCCGGCCGGGATGGCGCGTCCGGTGTGGGTCGACGACACCGAGTTCGACGTCACCTACCACGTCCGCCGCTCGGCGCTGCCCGGCCCGGGGACCGACCGGGCGCTCAACGAGCTCGTCGCGCGGCTGATGTCCCGGCCCCTCGACCACACCCGCCCGCTGTGGGAGATGTACCTGGTCGACGGGCTCTCGGGCGGGCGGGTCGCGATCGTCACCAAGACCCACCAGGCGATGGTCGACGGCGTCGCCTCGATCGACATCAGCCAGGTGGTCCTCGACGACACCCCGGAGGGCCGCGACGAGCCCCTCGACGACTGGACGGCGCGGCCGGAACCACCGCCGTGGCGGCTGGTCCTCGACGCCATGGGCGAGGCCGTCGGCCGTCCCGGCAACGCCGTCGAGGTCGCCCGCGCCGCGGTCCGCGACGCCACGGACACCATCACCCAGGTCGCCGGGGTCGCCGGCGGGCTGCTCTCCGCGGTGCGCACCGCCGTGCGGCCCGCCCCGACCAGCCCGCTGAACGTCCCGATCTCCACGCAACGCCGTTTCGCCCACGCCCGCACCGACCTCGAGGACTACCGGGCGGTGCGCCGCGCGCACGGCGGCACGATCAACGACGTCGTCCTCACCGTCATCTCGGGCGCGCTGCGCAACTGGCTGCTCTCGCGGGGCGCGTCGGTCACCCCGTCGACGACGATGCGCGCGATGGTCCCGCTGTCGGTGCGCGGCGAGGCCGAGGCCACCGGCGCCATCAACGGGGCGGGGCTGCTCGGCAACCGGATCGCCTCGTACCTGGTCGACCTGCCGGTCGGCGAGCCCAACCCGGTGCTGCGCATGCACCACGTCGCGCACGCGATGCGCGAGCACAAGCAGTCCGGGCAGTCGGTCGGCGCGAACGCGCTGGTGCAGGTCGGCGGGTTCGCGCCCCCGACGCTGCACGCGCTGGGCGCCCGCGCGGCGAGCGGGCTCTCCCGGCGGCTCTTCAACGTCGTGGTGTCCAACGTGCCGGGTCCGCAGCACCCGCTCTACGCGGGCGGCGCGCGGATGCTCGAGATGTACCCGGTCGTCCCGCTGGCGAAGGGCCAGTCGCTGGCGGTCGGCCTGACGTCCTACGACGGCGGCGTGTTCTACGGCTTCAACGCCGACCGCGACGGGATGCCCGACGTCGACGAGTTCGGCGACCTGGTGTCCGAGGCGCTCGCGGAACTGGTGGCGACGGTGCCGCGATGACCTCGGCACGTACCCCCTCCCGGCGCGCCGTCGTGATCGGCACGGGCGGGTCGCTCGGCTACGCCTGGGCGATCGCGGCCCTCTCGACCTGGCAGCAGGCGACCGGGCTCGACGCGCGCGACGCCGACGTCGTCGTCGGGACCTCCGCCGGGTCGATCATCGCGTCCGCCCTGGCGAGCGGGGTCGCCGTCGACGACCTCGTCGACCACCTGCAGCGCCCGCGCGAGCGCCGCGAAGGGCCCTCCGGGCCGCCGAGCCGTCCCCGGCCCCGCGGGGCGCGGGGTGGGACGCCCCCGGTACCGCGGTTCGGCCCGGGCTCGATCCGGCTGCTCGGGCGGATCGCCCGCGCGCCCCGGCGGTTCCCGCCGCTGGCGTTCGCCTCGGCGCTGCTGCCGGTGGGGCGGGCCGACACCACCGGGGTGGTGAAGCTGGTGTCGTCGTTCGCGCCGGAGTCGTGGCCGGGCCCGCCGTCGGCGCCGGAGCTGCGCATCGTCGCCACCGACTACGACACCGGCGCCCGCGTGCCCTTCGGCCGGCCCGGCGCGCCGCCGGCGTCGCCGGCGGATGCCGCCAGCGCGTCGTGCGCGGTCCCGGGCTGGTTCGCGCCGGTCCGGATCGACGGGCGCCGCTACGTCGACGGCGGGGTGTGCTCGGCGACCTCGGCCGACCTGCTGCTGGGCCCGGACATGCCGCCGGTCGACGAGGCCCTGGTCCTGGTCCCGCTGGCCCGCCGCGGCGGGGTCCGGCTGACGGGGGCGGGGGCGGCGGCCGACGGGCTCTTCCGTGGGATCGTCGGGGGCCGCAGCGCCCGGGAGATCGCCCGGCTGCGGTCCGCGGGGGTACGCGTCACCACACATGCTCCGGGACCGGAGGACCGCGCGGCGATGGGCTGGAACGTCATGGACGCCCGCAAGCAGGGCGACGTCCTCCGCACGGCGCTGCGGACGACGGAGGCCTGGTGGGCGCGGAAGGACAGGGACGACTGGTGAGGGTCTACGTACCGACGACGGTGGCCGGGCTGCGCAAGCTCCTCGCCGACGAGCAGGTCCAGCCGCTCTCGGGTACCGCGTTCGCGCTGACCCCCGCGCTGCGCGAGGCCTACACCGCCGGCGACGACGAGGAGCTGGAGTACGTCGCGATGACCGAGGCCGCGCGGGCCTCGCTGCGGCTGCTGGGCGCCGAGCTCGCCGGGGACCCGGAGGCGCCGGCGCGGCGGGCGGTCGTGGCCGCCGACGTCGACGACGTGACGCTGCGCCCGGACCTCGACGCCGCCGTCGTGCGGGTGGGCGGCCCGATCCCGATGCGCCGGCTCGCCTCGGTGCACCTCGACGTCGAGGAGGCCGTCGAGGCCGTGCGACGGGCCGCCGCCGTGATCGACGCGGCCGACCTGGGCGACGAGGACGCCGAGCTCGCGGTCGGGGACGCCGAGGACCACGACCTGGCCTGGTACGGGCTGCAGGAGCTGCCGTTCGTGCTGGAGCTCCTGTAGGTGGCCTCCGGCCCCGTGAGCACTAAATGTCGGTATAGCGACAGTTAGTGCTCACGTGGGCGAAGCCCACCTCTTGCGCCAGGCCGTCCAGCTCTGCAGCCGCCCGCCGCGGGGTCGGAAGAGCCACGGCCACGGGTGCACCTCGGCGGGCTCCAGCCGGGTCGCGAGCCGCCGGAACCCGGGGACCGGCGCGAACGTGACCGCCAGCCGCCGGTCACCCAGCTCCTCGGCGACCCGCCCGCGGTGCAGCTGCACCGGACGCCGGGTCGCCAGGTCGGCCAGGGTCTCGGTGAGGAAGACCAGCCGCTTGCCGGAGAGCCGCAGCCGGCGCAGCAGTGGCTCGTCGAACACGAACACCGCCGGGGCGTCCGGGTGGGCGGCCAGCGCCGGGTCGTCGTCGCCGAGCGACTCGGCGGTGAGCCACACCCCGTCGACCTCGCCGGGAGGAGGTCCCGACGACGGCCCGGCGGTCGCCTCGACGTCGTCGTCACCCCTCAGGGCGGCCGGCGGCTCGATGCGCTCGGTCCGCTGTTCGGGCGGCCAGTCCTGCACCGGGCAGGCGGCGTTGAGCACGCACCCGGCGCACAGCTTCGGCGCCCGCTTCTCGACCTGGTGCCGCGAGAACCCGTACGCCTTGCCCGTCCCCGACCCGACCGTCCACTGCCACCCGAGCCGGTTCGCCGCCCGGGAGCCGTCGAGCAGGTGGGTGAAGAACGCGTCCTCGCCGTCGCGCCACCGGGCGCCGGCGCGCACCGTCCACTGGCTCGCGAGCCACATCCGGGTCTGGTTGACCAGCCAGCCGTCCTCGTGCAGCTCCGAGACCGTGGCGTCCATGCAGGCCATGTCGCGGGGCCACGGGTCATCCCAGGTCGACGGCGGTCGCGGGGGGTGCGCGCGGAGGTCGTCGCCGAGCCGCCGGCCCACCCGCGCGTAGACGTGGCGGGCGTACTCCTGCCAGGTGAGCTCGTCGCGGTACTTGGTGCGGTCGCGCGGCGGGGCGTCGGCGACGTGCTCCCACAGCGCGGGCAGCGACAGCAGCCCGTGGCGGATCCAGGGCGACATCCGCGAGGCCCCGCGGCGCTCGGGTGGCCAGACCTCGTTGCGACGGCGGGCGTAGTCCGTCACGTCGAGGGCGGCGAGGGCCTCGTCGGCGGCGGTCTGCCCGCCGCGGAACGACGGCGAGGCGGCGGGGGTGTCGCAGGCCAGGTCGCCGAGGTGCTCGCGCACGAAGGCGACGGCAGCGTCGGGACCGGGGTCGGGCACGGGGAGGAGCACACCGGGGCGTACCCGCGCGGGAGCTCGGTGGAGCCTGCCGGGCGGCGAGTGGACTCCCATGGCTTCCGCGGAGACGCTGAGGGTCCACTCGGCGGGCACCTGGCGGGCCGCCGCCGTCGAGTGGACTCCCACGGCTGCCACGGTGACCCTCGTGGTCCACTCGGCGAGGTCCAGCCGGACCCACCACCCCGACCGCCGGAGGCATCGTGCTCGACCGCGTCCACGAGCTGGCCGCCGGCCCCGGCCGCCGGATCCTCGGGATCGTCGGCGGCCCCGGCGCCGGGAAGTCCACGCTCGCCGCGGCGATCGGGGAGCGCACCGACCCGGCCCGGGTCGCGGTCGTCGGGATGGACGGCTGGCACCTGGCCAACTCCACGCTCGAGCGCCTCGGCCGGCTCGAGCGCAAGGGCGCCCCGGACACCTTCGACTCGGCCGGCTACGTCGCCTTCCTCGAGCGGTTCCGGTCCGGCGCCGGGACGATGATCTGGGCGCCCGAGTACCGCCGCAGCGTCGAGGAGTCGATCGGCGGCGCGCTGGAGATCGGTCCCGACGTGACCCTGCTCGTCACCGAGGGCAACTACCTGCTGTGCGAGGACCCGCCGTGGGACCGCGTCCGCGCCCTGCTCGACGAGGCCTGGTTCCTGCAGCCGCCGGAGGACGTCCGCCGGGCCCGCCTGATCGCCCGCCACGAGCAGGTCGGCCGCACGCCCGAGGAGGCGATCGCGCGCGCCGACGGCTCCGACGCCGCCAACGCCGCCGTGATCGCCCGCACCGCGCCCCGGGCCGACGTCGTGCTCACCGACGACGGAACGCCGGACCCGTGACGCTGCCCGCTGTCCTGAGGGCTCAGACCTCCCACGCGGGCGTGCGCAGCGCGGTCAGCACCCGCCGCAGCGCCGCCAGCCGGCCGGCCGACAGCGTCCCGGCCTCGACCATCGGGTCCAGCGCGCACTCCGGGTCGGCGGGCGGGCCCAGGTGCGAGCAGCCCCGCGGGCAGTCCTCGACCGCCGCCGCCAGGTCGCCGAACGCGGCCACGACGTCGTCGGGGGAGATGTGGGCGAGCCCGAACGACCGCACGCCCGGGGTGTCGACCACCCACCCCGACCCCGGCAGCGCCAGGGCCACCGCCGACGTCGACGTGTGCCGCCCCTTGCCGACGCCGGACACCTCGCCGACCGCCCGCTCGGCGTCGGGCACCAGCGCGTTGACCAGCGTCGACTTCCCGACGCCGCTGTGCCCGATGAACGCCGACACCTGCCCGGTGAGGAGCTCCCGCAGCGGGTCCGGGTCCTGGTCGGACCGCGTGACGACGATCGGCAGGTCGAGCTCGGCGTAGTCGGCGGCGAACGGGTCCGGGTCGGCCAGGTCGGCCTTCGTCAGGCACAGCACCGGCTCGAGCCCCCCGGCGTAGGCCGCGACGAGGCAGCGGTCGACGAACCCGGTCCGCGGCGGCGGGTCGGCGAGGGCGGTGACGACCACCAGCTGGTCGGCGTTCGCGACGACGACCCGCTCGTAGGGGTCGGTGTCGTCGGCGGTGCGGCGGAGCACGCTCGAGCGGTCGGCGACGCGGACGATCCGGGCCAGCGTGTCGTCCGCGCCGGAGGTGTCCCCGACGAGGTCGACGTGGTCGCCGACGACGACGGGCGTGCGCCCCAGCTCCCGGGCGCGCATGGCGACGACGCGGACGCCTGGCTCGTCGTCGGGGGCGCAGGTCCAGCGGCCGCGGTCGACACCGACCACCATCGCCGTGCGGGCGTCGGCGTGCTCGGGACGGCGCTTCGAGCGGGGCCGGCTGCCCTTCCCGGGCCGGACCCGGACGTCGCTCTCGTCGTAGCGCCCCGCCGCGCCGCCGCGGGTCACGCCGGGATCCCCACCCCGTGCACGAGCGCGGGCCAGTCGGTGGCGAAGTCGGGGAGCGTCTTGGTGGTGGCGGTGACGTCGTCGACCTGGACCCCGGGCACGACGAGGCCGACGAGGGCCCCGGCGGTGGCCATCCGGTGGTCGGCGTAGGCCCCCCACGGGCGCGTGGGCGCCAGCGTCGACGAGGGCTCGACGACGAGCCCGTCGTCGGTCTCGGCCACCCGCGCGCCGAGCGCCGCGGCCTCCGTCGCCAGCGCCGCCAGCCGGTCGGTCTCGTGGCCGCGGATGTGCGCCACCCCCCGCAGCCGCGAGCGTGCCCCGTCGCGGGCGGCGATCACCGCCAGCGCGGTGACGGTGGGCGTGAGCTCCCCGATCTCGGCGAGGTCGACGTCGACGCCGGACAACCGGCCGTCGCCGCGCACCGTCAGGCCCGCGCCGTCGACGGTGACCGTGCCGCCGAAGGCCTCGAGGACGCCGCGGACCGCCCCGAGGGGCTGCAGGTCGGGCAGGCCGGGCGTCGACTCCGGCCAGCCCGCGACGGTGACCTCACCGCCGGTCACGAGGGCGGCGGCGAGGTAGACCGCGGCGCCGGAGAGGTCGGGCTCGACGACGTGGTGGGCGGCCGGGGTGATCGGCCCGGCCGACACCGCCCAGTGCGAGGGGACGGCCGCGTCGGCCTCCACCTGCGAGGTCACGGTCACCCCCGCCGCGCGCAGCATCGTCACCGTCATCTCGACGTGCGGCAGCGACGGCACCGCCCCGGGGCCGCGGTGGGTGACCGCGAGCCCCCGCCGGTAGCGGGCGCCGGAGAGCAGCAGCCCGGAGACGAACTGCGAGGACGCCGACGCGTCCACGCTCACCGGCCCGCCCTCGACGGCGCCGCGGCCCAGCACGGTGAACGGGAGGCGGTCGGCGTCGGCGGGCTCGACGGTGACCCCGAGCGCCCGCAGGCCCTCGAGGACGCCGCCCATCGGGCGGGTCCGGGCGTGCGGGTCGCCGTCGAACTCGACCGGCCCGTCGGCCAGCGCCGCGGCGGGCGGCAGGAAGCGCATGACGGTGCCCGCCAGCCCGCAGTCCACGCGGCCGCCGCGCAGGTGGGCGGGGGCGGTGACGGCGACGTCGAGGGTGCCGTCGCGGCCCGGGGTCACCGCGGTGTGCGCCCCGAGGACGGCCAGGCCGTCGGCCATGAGCGCGGTGTCGCGCGAGCGAGCGGCGCCCGCCACCGTGCGGGTGGCGCCGTCGGCCGCGAGCGCGGCCAGCAGCAGGGCCCGGTTGGTGATCGACTTCGAGCCGGGGACCGCGACGGTGCCGCGGACGGGGCCCTCCGCGAGGGGCGCGCTCCAGGTGCTCACCGGGTCATTCTCCCGCGTCGTCGTCGGACCTCGGTGGCAGGATCGGGGGTATGTGCGGTCGTTACGCCCTGGCCAAGGACCCGGCCGACCTGGCCGAGGAGTTCGACGCGCGCGACGCCACCGACGGCGGGGTCGACACGCCCCATCTCGACACGCCCGAGTACAACGTCGCGCCCACCTTGACGATCCCCGGCGTCGTCGACCGGCATCCGCGCGACGAGGAGGGCACGCCCGACCCGTCGACCACCGAGCGGTCGCTGCGGGCGATGCGCTGGGGGCTGGTGCCGTCGTGGGCGAAGGACGAGTCGGTCGGCAACCGGCTGATCAACGCCCGCGCCGAGTCGCTCACCGAGAAGCCCGCGTTCCGGCGCGCGGCGGCGTCGCGGCGCTGCCTGCTGCCCGCCGACGGCTGGTACGAGTGGCTGCGCGACGGGTCGCACAAGATCCCGTACTTCATGACGTACTCGCAGTCCTCGGGTCTCGCCGGGCATCCGCTCGCGCTCGCCGGGCTGTGGGAGACGTGGCGGCCCCGGTCCGCGGAGAAGGGCACGGCGCCGCTGGTGTCGACCACGGTGGTCACGGTCGCCGCCGCGGGCCCGCTCACCGAGATCCACGACCGGATGCCGCTGGTGCTGCCGCGGGAGCGCTGGGCCGAGTGGCTCGACCCGGACCACGACGACCCCTCGGGCCTGCTCGTCCCGGCCGACGAGGTGCTCGCCGCGATCGAGATGCGCCAGGTGTCGTCGAAGGTCAACAACGTGCGCAACCACGGGGCCGAGCTCGTCGAGGAGGCGCACGAGCAGCCCGAGCAGCAGGGGCTCGACCTCGAGGCCGTCAACCCGTCGTGAGTGAGCTGGAGATCCCGACGCCGCACGGTCCGGCCCGGGTGACGCTGGAGGCTCCAGAGGGGGCCGCCGGCCTGCTGGTGCTCGGCCACGGCGCCGGCGGCGGGATCGAGGCGCCGGACCTCCGGGCCGCCGCCGCGGCCGCCGGGCCCACGGTCGCCGTCGCGCGGGTGCTCCAGCCCTACCGGGTGGCCGGCCGGCGTGGACCGGCGCCGGCGGCGCAGCTCGACGAGGCGTGGGCGGCGGTGCTGGCCGACCTGACGCGCCGCTTCCCGGGGGTGCCGCAGGTGCACGGCGGGCGGTCGTCGGGGGCGCGGGTGGCCTGCCGCGGCGCGGTGGTGGCCGACCCGGCGCCGGTCGGCGTGCTGGCGCTGGCGTTCCCGCTGCTCGCGCCGCCCAGGAAGGACGGCACCCGGGGGGACCGCACGCCCGAGATCGACGGGGTGGACGCGGCCGGCATCCCGGTGCTGGCGGTGTCGGGGGACCGCGACCGGTTCGGCGTCCCTTCCCCGGCGGCGCACCGCGAGGTGGTGACGGTGCGCGGCGACCACTCGCTGCGCGCGCAGGGCCCGATCCGCGACGCCGTGGCGCCGTGGCTGGAGAAGCTCCTCGCCGGTTGACCGGCCCGGCCCGATCGGATCACCGGGACGTGGTGGTCCTCCCTGGGCGGCTCCGGGAGCGATGACGTCCTGGTGGTCGTCGGCCGCACCGCGCGCCGAGCTCCCCGGGTGTCTGATGGCGCCCATGGACTTCAGCGAGTCCCAGGACGACCGGGCGATCCGCGAGGCGGTGCGCGACCTCTGCCGGCGCTTCGACGACGACTACTGGGCCGAGTGCGACCGCACGCACGCCTTCCCGTGGGCGTTCTACGACGCGATGGCCGCGGGCGGCTGGGTCGGGATCGCGATCCCCGAGGAGTACGGCGGGGGCGGCCAGGGCATCGACGCCGCGTCGATCGTGCTCGAGGAGGTCGCCGCGTCCGGTGCCGGGATGAACGGCGCCAGCGCCGTGCACATGTCGATCTTCGGGATGCACCCGGTCGTGCTGTACGGCAGCGAGGACCTGAAGCGGCGCACCCTGCCCCGCATCGCCACGGGCGACCTCCACGTGGCGTTCGGGGTCACCGAGCCCGACGCCGGCCTCGACACCACCGCGATCACCACGCGGGCCGTGCGCGACGGCGACGTGTACCGCGTGCGGGGCCGCAAGGTGTGGACGTCGAAGGCGCTGGAGTCCGAACGGGTGCTGCTGCTGGTGCGCACCACCCCCGCCGAGGAGTGCGCCACGCGCACCGACGGGCTGAGCCTGCTGCTGGCCGACCTCCGCGACCCCGCCGTCACGATCACCCCCATCCCCAAGATGGGCCGCAACGCCGTGGCGTCCTGCGAGGTCACCTACGACGGGCTCGAGGTCGACGCCGCGGACCTCGTCGGCGAGGAGGGCCGGGGCTTCCGCCAGCTCCTCGACGGGCTCAACGCCGAACGGGTGCTCATCGCCGCCGAGGCCCTCGGCATCGGCCGGGCGGCCCTGCGCCGCGCCGTCGACTACGCGAAGCAGCGGCGGGTGTTCGGCCGCGCGATCGGGGCCAACCAGGCCGTGGCCCACCCGCTCGCCGAGGCGCACGCCCGGCTGAACGCCGCCGAGCTCGTGATCCGCCAGGCGGCCTGGTGCCTCGACCGGGGCCTGCCGGCCGGCGAGGCGGCCAACACCGCGAAGTTCCTCGCGGCCGAGGCCGGCTTCTTCGCCGCCGACACCGCGGTGCAGACCCACGGCGGCTTCGGCTACGCCCAGGAGTTCCACGTGGAGCGGTACTTCCGCGAGGCCCGGCTGCAGCGCCTCGCGCCGCTGCCCCAGGCGATGGTGCTCAACCACCTCGCCCAGTCCGTCCTGGGCCTGGACCGCTCCTACTGAGCGCCCGTCAGGGGCCGGCGACGGCCGCCGTCGTCGCCGACGCCGCGGCCACCAGGTCGGCGGGCGCCAGCTCGATCTGCAGCCCGCGCCTGCCCGCGCTGCAGAAGATCGTCGCGTGCCCGAGCGCCGACGCGTCGACGACCACCGGCAGGCGCCGCTTCGTCCCCAGCGGGCTGATCCCGCCCGTCACGTAGCCGGTGAGCCGCTCGGCGGCCGCCGGGTCGGCCATGACCGCCTTCTTGGCGCCGCGGGCCGCCGCGAGGGCCTTGAGGTCGAGCGTGCCGGCCACCGGCACCATCGCGAGCACGGGGGCGCCGTCGACCTCGGCGACCAGGGTCTTGAACACGCGGTGCGGGTCGAGCCCCAGCGCGGCGGCGGCGTCGGTGCCGTAGGAGCGGTGCCCGTCGGGGCCCGACGGTGCCTCGTACGGGTGGGTGCGGTGGGCCACACCGGCACGTTCCAGGGCCGTCAGGGCGGGGGTCCCGCTGCCGGTGCGTCGCGCCACGCCGGCGGAGGCTAGCGGGGAATCCGTGCGGCGGCCGGGACGTTCACATCCCTGCAGGAGCCGCGGTCCTGGCACCGCGGCCGAGGGAAGGTGACGATGCCAGCGATGACGATGGAGCGCGGCACGCGGACCGGGGCCGACACCCGGCACGTGGCCGACGGGGTCGTGATCCTGCTCCCGGACATGGACCCGGACCGCTCACAGGATGAGGGTGCGCGCACGCCCGCAGGGGTAATCTCCCGGCGTTCCGACGCCGCGTCCGACGCGCGGCGCGAAGGGAGTCCGGTGGCCGAAGCCGTGCGCGCGGACCGCGACGTGACCACGGACGGCGTCACGGTGCCCGCCCAGCAGGACGGTGCGGAGCCCACCGAGGCCGTCCAGCAGGGCGGATCGAGCCCCGCCGACCTCGAGACCGAGACCGTCGCCGAGCGGGCGGAGCGCTTCGAGCGCGACGTCATGCCGATGGTCGACCAGCTCTACGCGGCCGCGATGCGGATGACCCGCAACCCGCAGGACGCCGAGGACCTGGTCCAGGAGACGGTGCTGAAGGCGTACTCGTCGTTCACGTCCTTCCGGCCGGGCACGAACCTCAAGGCCTGGCTGTACCGCATCCTGACCAACTCGTACATCAACACGTACCGCAAGCGGCAGCGACAGCCGCAGCAGAGCCCGACCGACGAGTTCACCGACTACCAGCTCTCGCAGTCGGCCGAGCACAGCTCGTCGGGCCTGCCGTCGGCGGAGGTCGAGGCGCTCGACCGGCTGCCCGACAACGACATCCGCGACGCCCTGCAGGCCCTGCCCGACGACTTCCGGATGGCGGTCTACCTCGCCGACGTCGAGGGGTTCGCCTACAAGGAGATCGCCGAGATCATGGGCACGCCGATCGGGACGGTGATGTCGCGGCTGCACCGCGGCCGCCGGCAGCTGCGGGACGCCCTGACCGACACCGCGCGCGACCGCGGCTTCATCCGTGACCAGACAGACCAGGGGGTGCAGTCGTGAGCTGCGGAGAGCCCCACGAGACGGACTGCGACGAGGTCCTCGCCGAGGTCTGGCTCCTGCTCGACCACGAGTGCGGCGAGGAGCGCGACGCCCAGCTGCGCCGCCACCTCGAGGAGTGCGGGCCGTGCCTGGCGCGCTACGGCCTCGAGGAGAAGGTGAAGACGCTGCTGGCCCGGACGTGCGGTGGCGACCGCGCCCCGGACGAGCTGCACCAGAAGCTCCGCGAGCGGATCCGCGCGACGGTGCTGGAGCAGGCACAGGTCAGCGTCGAGCGGACGCCGTCGGGCACCGTCGTCGAGGTCAACCAGACCCGCGTCGAGACCTGGAAGCGCTGACGCGAGAGGCCCGAAGACGACGTCTCCGGGCCTCTCGTGCGTCCACGGCCACCCGCCTCAGCTGTTCGGCCGCTTGCCGTGGTTCGAGCTCTTCTTCTTGCGGTCCCGCTTCTGACGTGCGCGCTTCGACATGACCTCATCCTCCCACGAGGGTGTATCCGCCCCGGTCGATGGTTTGATGGCCGTCGTGGCTGACGAGATCCGCGCGGAGATGGTCGCGAACGTCCTCGAGGTCGTCGCCCGCGAGGGCACCCGGGTGGGCGACGGCGACACCGTCGTGCTCCTCGAGTCGATGAAGATGGAGATCCCCGTGCTCACCGAGCACGGGGGCACGGTGGTCTCGGTGGCGGTCAAGGAGGGCGACGTCGTGCAGGGCGGCGACCTCATCGCCGTCGTCGAGCGAGCACCCGAGGGCGAGGAGTAGACCCCGCCCATGTCGACGCTGAGCTTCCTGCTCGCGAGGCACACCGCGCTCTCCGGCGACGAGGTCGCGCACCTGCAGCGGGTCGCGTCGGAGTGGCAGCTCCTGTCCGACCTCTCGTTCGCCGACTTCCTGCTCTGGGTGCCGGTCACCACACCGCCGCCGGATGCGGGCGGCTCGAACGGCACGACGGCCCCGGCCGCTCCCGAGAGCCCGACCTTCCTCTGCGTCGCCCACTCGCGCCCGACGACGGCGCCCACGGCCCACCCCGACGACATGGTCGGCGGCACCGCCACCGCGGCCCAGCACCCGCAGCTGCTGCGGGCCCTCGGCGACACCACCATGCGGCGCGAGGAGCAGCCGCGCTGGCACCGCGGGCGCTCCATCCGCCGGGAGGTGGTGCCGGTCGGCTACGAGGGCCGCGTGATCGCCGTGCTCGGGCGCGACACCAACCTCGCCGCGCCCCGCGTGCCGTCCACCCTCGAGATCTCCTACCTCGCCGTCGCGGGTGATCTGTGCCAGATGATCGCCGACGGCACCTTCCCGACCGCCGAGACCGCCGACGAGGGCCGCTCGACGCCGCGGGTGGGGGACGGGCTCGTCCGGGTCAGCGCGGCCGGCACGGTGCTCTACGCCAGCCCGAACGCCGCCTCGGCCTTCCACCGGCTCGGGTGGAGCGACGAGCTGGTGGGCGCCGACCTGCCGTCGGTCGCCCGCAAGGTCTCGGCGGACCCGTTCGAGGGCGCCGAGGTGGTCACGCTGCTGCGCGACGCCCTCGCCGGCACGCCCTCGCCGCGGGCCGAGGTGGAGAGCCGCGGTGCCACCGCGGTCGTCCGGGCGCTGCCGCTGCGGCCTCGCGGGGTGCCCAGCGGCGCCCTGGTGCTCGTGCGGGACGTGACCGAGGTCCGCCGTCGGGACCGCGCCCTGATGAGCAAGGACGCCACCATCCGCGAGATCCACCACCGGGTGAAGAACAACCTCCAGACGGTGGCGGCGCTGCTGCGGCTGCAGGCCCGGCGGACCCGTCACGACGAGGCCCGCTCGGCGCTGACCGAGTCGATGCGCCGCGTGGCGTCGATCGCGCTGGTGCACGAGGCGCTCGCCGCGTCGGTGGACGAGCGGGTGGACATCGACGACGTGCTCGCCGGGGTCGTGCCGATGCTCAACGACGTCGTGCGGCCGGGCTCCGGCGTCGAGATGCGGCGGGAGGGGCGCGCCGGGGTGCTGCCGGCGGTGATGGCGACACCGCTGGTCATGGTCGTCACCGAGCTCGTCTCCAACGCCCTGGAGCACGGCTTCGGCGAGGGCGCGAGCGGGACCGTGCGGATCGTCGCGACCCGCACCGCGAGCCGGCTCTCCGTCGAGATCGTCGACGACGGCCGCGGCCTGCCCGACACGTTCTCCCTCGAGCGGGCGAACGGGCTCGGTCTGCAGATCGTGCGGACCCTGGTCGACTCCGAGCTGGGCGGCACGCTGAGCCTGCGTCCCGCCGCCGAGGGCGGCACCCGCGCCGAGCTGACGCTGCCGCTGTCGCACCACTGACCCCGGACGCACGAAGGGCCCCCTCGATCGACCGAGGGGGCCCTTCGCCGTTCGTCGGTGGTGCGTGCGCGACCGGAGGGGGAACGCGTGGGGAGCGAGCGTCCGCCGCCGCGACGGTCGCGCGGCCGGGGTCAGGCCTGCGCGTCGACCCGGACGCCGTAGCGCTTCATGGCGCGGCGCTCGTCCTCGCTCGCGCCGCCCCAGACGCCCGCGTCCTGACCGGACTCGAGGGCCCACGTCAGGCACTCGGACATCGCCGGGCAGCGGCGGCACACGGCCTTGGCCTGCGCGATCTGCGAGAGCGCCGGGCCGCTGGTGCCGACCGGGAAGAACAGTTCCGGGTCCTCGTCGCGGCAAGCAGCGTCGTTCCGCCAGTCCATCGTGCTGGTCTCCTCGCTGGGTGCGCCTCGGGGTGCGCACCGGTTGGGGTGGTCATCGGCGATTCCTTCGGGGCGGAATCACCCGTCGTGCCGTTCTCGTGCTGTGTCGTTCTGTCGGGAGGACCGGACACCGGCGTGTCCGCCTCCCTGCCCTCCGGTCTCCGGAGAGAATCTCTCCGGTTCCCGGGGACCCGGCCGAGCAGTTCTGCGTGGTGCATTCCTGCCCGGCTCTCGCGGGGGATGACCAAGAATCTGCAGGAGGATCGCGTCTGGATCGAGTCCCAGACGGCTCGACGGGCATGGGCGGTCGGTGAGTGGATATCGGCGCACCGTGACGGCGCGGTCACTGCGACGAGCGGAAAACGCCGCACGACGAGGCGTCGACCCGGCCGCCGGACGACGATGAGCGGTCGCTACGATGCCCGAAGCCACGCTGTGCGCCCGTGAAGTGGCCCGTCGGGTCCCCCGATGGCCGGACTGCAGGCCCGTTCGTCGGCCCGCGGGTGACATCCGGCGGCTCGTCCACCGCCCGGGAGTGACGCCGGTCACGAGCACTGGACGTCGACCCGTCGACGCCGAGCGGCTCAGACGACGACGCGCAGGGCCTCCGGCACCGCGAGGAACTCGACGTCGCTGCGGCGCCCCAGGTGGTCGCCGTCGACCTGCAGGTTGACCGGCTCCTCGGACACGACCCGCAGCGCGGGCACGTCGTCGTCGCGCAGGACCGACCCGAGCTCGGAGAACCCGTCCTCGGAGAGGATTTGCGAGACGATGCGCCCGATGGTGGGCAGCCCCAGCCGGCGGAGCGCGAACAGGCCCAGACCGCTCGCGAAGGAGCACCCGGGGTTCGTGCGGACGGCGCGCCCGCCGAGGTAGGTCCACGGGTCGGTGTTGGAGACCAGCGCGAGCTTGACGTCCTCGACCGGCTCGCGGCCGGGGATCTCCACGCGCAGCGACGGCGGCCGGGCCCGCGCGGTGGTCCACCGGCGGATGGAGGTCGCGACGTAGCGGGTCGGCGTCGCCTCGCGGCCCCGGTCCCGGGCGTGCTCCATGGCCGCGATGACGTCGGCGTCCCACCCGAGGCCGGCGTTGAAGCTGAACCAGCGCTCGTCGGCACGCCCGAGGCCGACGGTGCGGCTGCGGCCGGCGGCGAGGGCCTCGAGGAGCTGGTGGGTGGCCTCCAGCGGGTCGCGCGGGGCACCGAGGGCGCGGGCGAACACGTTGGCGGAGCCCCCGGGCACCACGCCCAGCGCGGGCACCCGCTCCGACGGGCCGTCGACGAGCAGGCCGTTGAGCGCCTCGTTGACGGTGCCGTCGCCGCCGAGGACGACGACGAGGTCCACGCCCTCGGACGCGGCCCGCGCGGCCAGCTCGGCGGCGTGGCCCCGGTACCGGGTGGCCACCACCTCGAGCTTCACCTCGCTGGCGAGGGCGTGGGCGATGACGTCGCGGCCTGCTGCCGTGGTGGTGGTGGCCGACGGATTGGCCACGAGCAGGGCGCGCACGGCACTCACCGTAGCCCCGGGCCGTCGGCCGCTGGGCCGGGCGTGGGGCAGCTGTCCCGCGACACGGTCCCACCTACCCTGGGGAGCGTGTCCGGTACTCCACCCGCTCCGGGGACCGACGCGCCCCCGCGCCCCCTGGTGGTGGCCGCGCTCGTGACGGCGCTGGAGGGCCTGGCGCTGGTGGTCGGCGGCGTCGTCCTGCTGGTGCTGGAGGGGACGCCGCAGGTGTGGGCGTTCGTCGTGCTGCTCGGGCTGGGTGTCGCCGCCGCGGGCCTCGCGCTGGCGCGCGGCGCCCGGGGGGCGCGCGGACCCGTCGTCGTCGTGCAGCTGCTGGGTCTCGGCGTCGCCTTCTACGCGGGCGTCACGAGCGGGCGTCCCGAGTGGGGGGTGCCGATCGCCGTGGTCTGCGTGGCCGTGCTCGCCGGCATCCTGACGCGGGCGGGGCGGGACTGGGCCGAGAGCTAGGTGGCCTCCGGCCCCGTGAGCACTAACTGTCGCTATACCGACACTTTCTGCTCACGAGGCCGGAGGCCACCTAGCGGTCCGCCGGCGGGGGCGGCGGCTCCACGAGCCCGCCGGGCGCGTTGAGCAGGTCGATGCGGTGGGCGCCGCGCTCGTGGCCGAGCACGGTCACCGAGGCCGGGTCGAAGGCGAACCCCACGCCCGCCGCGGGCGGGAGGCCCAGGTACCGGGCGACGAGGACGCGGCTCGCGTGCCCGTGGCCGATGAGCACCACGTCGTGGCGGGCCAGTTCGCGGTCGGCGTCGGCGATGACCTCGTCGATCCGCTTCGCGATCTCGTCGCCGGACTCGCCGTGGGGCACCGGGTGCGTCCAGATCGTCCAGCCCGGCTCCTCGGTGCGGATGTCGGGCGTCGTGCGGCCCTCGTAGTCGCCGTAGTCCCACTCGGCGAGGTCCTCGCGGACCGCGTCCGGGGTGAGCCCGGCGAGCGCGGCGGTGTCGCGCGCCCGGCGCCGGGGGCTGCACCACACGACCGGTGGCGGTGCGTCGGCGCCCCGCAGGATGCGCAGCAGGTCGCCCGCCACCCGGGCCTGCTCCTCGCCGTGCTCGGTCAGCGGGATGTCGGTGCGACCGGTGTGCTGCCCGGAGCGCGACCACTCCGTCTCCCCGTGGCGCAGCAGGTAGATGCGCCCGAGCGGACTCTCGCTCGCCATGGCTCCTCGCCTCCCGGAAGGGCCCCGACACCACGACGCGCCCGCCCCGGGACCGGGACGGGCGCGCCGGAGGGTGCGTCGGGCGTCAGCCCTTCTTGGTCTCCCAGAAGATGTCCGAGATCTCGCCGATGTAGCCCAGCAGCTCGTCACCGGTCTTCGGGTCGGTCGACCCCTTGGTGCCGGTGGCGCCCGCGGCCTTGGTGGCCTTGTTGAACAGCTCGTGGAGCTGCGGGTACTTCTCGAAGTGCGGCGGCTTGAAGTAGTCCGTCCACAGCACCCACAGGTGGTGCTTGACGAGGTCGGAGCGCTCCTCCTTGATCTGGATGGCGCGCTCCTTGAACTCCGGGTCGTCGGAGCCCTGGTACTTCTCCTGGATCGCCTTGACCGACTCGGCCTCGATCCGGGCCTGGGCCGGGTCGTACACGCCACAGGGGAGGTCGCAGTGCGCGGTGGCCTCCAGGCGCGGACGGAGGATGCTCGTGAGCAGTCCCATGTCGCCTCCCAACTCCCCCTCGGGGGATCACGGTGATCGTTCCGACCGCGGCCCAACCTACTCCGGTGCGGCCCGCCGGGCAGCCGGACCTGGGTGACCGTTCGTGCAGGTGGGAGGGTCGTGCGATGCGCCTCGGACGGCGGCGGGCCGGGTTTCCGCACGGGCTGGGCCGGGTACCGCGGCGGGTCGTCGTGCGGGGCGGCTCCATGGTCCCGACGCTGCACGACGGCGACGTCGTGCTCGCCGTGCCGGGCCTGCGCCCGCGCGACGGGGCGGTGGCCCTCGTGCGCTGGCCGGCGCGGCCCGACCAGCTCTCGGTGAAGCGGCTCGCGCTGCGCTTCCCCGACGACGACGACGCTGCCGACGACGCTGCCGCTCACTGGTTCGCCGTCGGCGACGCCCCCACCGCCTCCACCGACTCGCGCACCCTCGGCCCGGCCGTCGCCCTCGCCGTCGTCACCCACCGGCTGTGGCCCCGCCCCGGCCGCCTCCCGCGTCGCTGAGCCACGCCCCGGCGACGGCGAGGTCACGACTTCGCCACGGAGGTCCCCGGTCGGGTGACGCCGGGTAGCGCCCCGGCCCCGGCGCACGACGATCCCCGGGAACCGGGCCGCGGGGGATGCGTCCGGGCGACGTAGGTGGGGGAGACGACGCCGTGCCCGACGAGGACCGCCAGCCGCCACGCGGGTCGGCGTGGACGGGGCCGACGGCCGCCCGGCCGGGTGCGCCGCGGCCGGCCGCCCACCGCGTCGCGCCCCGGCCGCCCCGCCGTCGCCGGGTGCCGCTCGTCGTGTGCGCGCTCGGCGTGCTGGTGCTACTGGCCGGCCTGGGCGCCGCCGGGCCCCCGGCGCCCGTGACCGCCGCGACCGCCCTCCCGCCGCCCGACACGAGCCCCACGGGAGCCACCGGGCGGCTGCCGGACGCGGGCGTCGCGCCCCTCCCGGGCCTTCCCGACGCCGGCCTCCAGGACGCCCCGCTCCCGGGGACCGCGACGGGCTCGGGTCTCGGCATCCCGGAGACCGTGCTCGCGGCCTACCGCGCGGCGGCGACGACGACGGACCGCGACGCCCCCGGCTGCCGGCTCACCTGGCCGCTCGTCGCCGGGATCGGCAAGGTCGAGTCCGGGCACGCCTCCGGCGGGGCCGTGGACGCCGACGGCACCACCCGCCGGCCGATCCTCGGCCCGCAGCTCACCGGCACCGGCGGCAACGCGGCGATCCGCGACACCGACGGCGGCGCCCTCGACCACGACGCCACCTGGGATCGCGCCGTCGGCCCCACCCAGTTCATCCCGTCGAGCTGGCGGGTCTACGGCGCCGACGGCAACGGGGACGGCCGCGCGGACCCCGACAACGTCTACGACGCCGGCCTCGCCACGGCCCGCCACCTCTGCTCCGGCGGCGGCGACCTCGCGCAGGCGGCCGCCCGCCACGACGCGGTGTTCCGCTACAACCACTCCGAGGGCTACGTCGCGACGGTGCTCCGCTGGGCCGACGCCTACGCCTCGGGCGCGCTGCCGGTGCCCGACTCCCCGGGCCCGGGCTCGGGCGGTGCGTCGGGCGGGGTCCCGAGCAGTGACGACGCGGTGACGCTGGCGGCCCTGCCGTCGCCTCGGGTCCCGACGACGGCGGGTGCCCCGGCCGCCGTCGCGGCTCCCGCTCCGGTGCCGGCGGCGCCGCCGCTCGTCGCGGCGCCGGGCGCCCCGCGCCCGGTCCCCGCGCCGACCCCGTTGAGCGCCTCGACCACCCCGACGACCGGTACCGCGGTCGGTGCTCCGCACGCGGCGCTCGCCCCGCCCGCCGGCCTGCCGTCCTCGACCACCAGCTCGTCGACCACCGGCTCGTCGACCACCGGCTCGTTGACCACCGGCTCGTCGACCACCGGCTCGTCGACCACCTCGTCGACCACCGGCTCGTCGACCGCCGGCTCGTCGACCGCCGGCTCGTCGACCGCGCCGCCCGCCGCGAGCGCTCCGAAGCCCGGCGCCGTCGCCCCGGCGCCGGCGAGCACTCCGTCCTCGAGCGCCGTCTCCCCGCCGCCCCGGCCGCCGCACCCGGCGTCCGCCGCGACGCCGCCCCCGTCGGGCACGACCGCGTCCTCCACCACGTCGTCCTCCACCACGCACCCGCCGTCGAGCACCACGACGCCCACCACCACAGCAGCGACCCGGTGCGCCGCCCTCGTCCCGGCGGTCGCGGAGGCGTCCGGGCTCGCGGCCGGTCAGCTGACCGCCGTGAGCACCGCCGGCCCGGGCACGGGGCGGACGACCTGCACGGTCCGCGGTCCGCGCGGGCCGGTCCTCGTCGCGGTCACCGGCACCCCGACCCCACCGACGCCCCCGACCGGTGTCAGCCGGACCCTCGCGGGCGGCCGGACGGTCCTCACCGTGCCCGTCACGAGCGGCCTCACGCCGGACCGGGCGGCGGCCGTCCTGACCGCGCTCGCCGCGTCCTGGCCGTCCGGCTGACCTCGGCGCCGCCCCGAGGGAGCCCGGCCCCGCGTCAGGACGCCTCCATCCTGACGTCAGGTGTCAGCGCAGGTCCGTCGCCGCCCCGCCGGGACGCCGGGACTCAGGAACCCCCGACCGTCAGCGCCGCCACGCGGGCCCGGCAGGCCTCGGCGTCGGGAAGCGCCCCCGCGTCGCGGGCCTGCGCCAGCGACGGGGCGTCCGTGTCCTTCGCCGAGAGCACGAGCTCGTCGGCCGGCACGTGCTCGGTCCACGGGAGGGCGAGCTCGGGGTCGAGGGGGTCCACCCCGTGCTCGGCGCCCGGGTTGTAGGCCGTCGAGCAGAGATAGGTGGCGACGGTGCCGTCGGCGAGCGCCAGGAACGCGTGGCCCAGCCCCTCGGAGAGGTAGACCGCGCGCAGGCCCTCGGCGTCGAGCCGTACGGCGTCCCACTTCCCGAAGGTGGGGGAGCCCACCCGGAGGTCGACGACGACGTCGAGGAGGGCGCCGGCCGAGCACTGCACGTACTTCGCCTGGCCGGGCGGGACGTCGGCGTAGTGGACGCCGCGCACCACTCCGCGACGGGATACGCTCGTGTTGGCCTGCGCCACATGCAGCGGGTGCCCGACGGTTCCGGCGAACACCTCCGCCTGGAAGGGCGCGGCGAACGCCCCGCGCGCGTCGGGGAACACCGGCGGGGTGAACACCCACGCACCGGGTACCGCCAGTTCCTCGGCCTCCACGCCGACGCACCCTAATGGCCGGGGTCGTCACCGACGTGACCAGTCCGACGCCTCCGTGTCGCAGACAGCGGCGCGGTGAGCCGTCAGGATCGACCGGTCCGGGCCCACCTGCCCGTCCGGACCGCGCCGGGCACCCCGGGATCGCCACCCCGATCCCGCCCCGCCCGAGCCCCCTCCGTCCCCGACGGGCGTCCACCCGCCCCGCGTCCGCGCGGCCGCCGGCGAGGTACCCCGTCCCCCCACCCACCGCGACCCACCAGCCAGGAGGACCGCGTGAGCAGCACGCACGCCGACACCAGCCCGCCCCACATGGACGGCCGCGACCTCACCGAGGACGAGATCTTCGCCTCGCACGAGTCGGGGAAGCTCTCCGTCGCGCCCACCGTGGCGCTGTCGGGCCGTCGCGACCTCTCGATCGCCTACACCCCCGGGGTGGCGAAGGTGAGCCGGGCGATCGCCGACGACCCCGCGCTGACCGCCCGCTACACCTGGACCCACCGCCTGGTGGCCGTCGTCAGCGACGGCACCGCCGTCCTCGGGCTCGGCGACATCGGCCCCCGCGCGTCGCTGCCGGTGATGGAGGGGAAGTCGGCGCTGTTCAAGGCGTTCGCGGGGCTCGACTCGATCCCGCTGGTGCTCGACACCACCGACGTCGACGAGATCGTCGAGACCCTCACCCACCTGCGCCCGTCGTTCGGGGCGGTGAACCTCGAGGACATCGCGGCGCCCCGCTGCTTCGAGCTCGAGCGCCGGCTCGTCGAGGCGCTGGACTGCCCGGTGATGCACGACGACCAGCACGGCACGGCGATCGTCGTGCTCGCCGCCCTGCGTGGCGCCGCGGCCGCGCTCGACCGGGACCTGGCGCCGCTGAAGGTCGTCGTGTCCGGAGCCGGTGCGTCCGGCGTGGCCTGCGCGAAGATCCTGCTGGAGGCCGGCGTCGAGGACGTCACCGTGCTCGACTCGCGCGGGGTGATCCACACCGGGCGCGAGAACATGAACGTCGCCAAGTACGCGCTGGCCGAGCAGACGAACCCGCGCGGCCTGCGCGGGGACCTGACGACGGCCCTGGCCGACGCCGACGTGTTCCTGGGCCTCTCCGGCTCGACGGTGCCGGAGTCGGTCATCGAGACGATGGCCGACGACGCCATCGTGTTCGCGCTGTCGAACCCGGACCCGGAGATCGACCCGGACGTCGCGCGCAAGCACGCCGCGGTGGTGGCGACCGGGCGCAGCGACTACCCGAACCAGATCAACAACGTGCTGGCGTTCCCCGGCGTCTTCGCCGGGGCGCTCGACGCGTCGGCGCGGCGGATCACCGAGCACATGAAGCTCGCCGCGGCCGACGCGATCTTCCGGATCGCCTCCGAGGATCTCGGTGTCGACCACATCGTGCCGAGCGCGCTCGACCCCCGCGTGGCCCCCGCGGTGGCCGCCGCCGTCGCCGAGGCGGCCGGGTCGGACGGCGTCGTCCGGCGTCACGTCGCCGAGGTGGCGGCCCACGAGGATCGGTGAACGGCACGAACGATCGAGTGATCACCTGTGAACCGTTCGGGGAGGGGGTGCCGGTCGCGGCTCGTCGGGGACCGCTGACGTGGCACCTCTCGTACGGACCGTGCCGTTCCGGAACGCGTCTGGGTGAACGCAGTCGCGCGTGAGCGACACGCCCTGGAGGGTGTGCCGTTCGTCGCGTCCACAGCGAGTTCTCAGACCGTTCATCGTCCGGGTTGAGACAGAACCCTCGACTTGATGCCATCCGACCGCGCGAGAAAGGACGGTCGGCGCCACAGGGCACTCGACGGGGTGATGTGCCCGGACCTCACCGAGGTCTCCTTCGTTGCGGTGATCAGTGCGGCTGAGACGACCCGATCGGGGTTGGTCCCGGAGACCGCCGGTGAAGGAGCGAACAGGTGAACGGAGCGGGGCGGACGCCACGGCTCGCCGTCGTCCGGTTGCCGGACGCCGACGCGTCCGGGCCGGACCGCGCCCGCGTCGTCGCCGAGCCCCCCGCCCTGCCCTCGCCGGCCCGCCCGGAGGCGTCGGGCGCGTTCGCCCTCCCCGTGGAGCGGGACCGCGACGAGCCCGCGCCCGCCGTCGACCCGGGGTACGACGCCGAGACGCTGCCCACCGTGCCCCGGTGCCGCCCCGCCCGGCCGGAGGCCCCGGCCGCGGTGCCCGAGCAGGAGGGGCCGCGTCCCGCGCGGACACTCCCGGCCCTGCCGCCCGCCGCGACCGACGGGCCCGCTGCGGAGGTCGTCGTCACGCCCCCGGAGCGGCCCTCGCCGACGGTCCGCCGGCGCCGGGACGCCGGGGCGGCCCTGGCCGCCGGGACCGTGGTGGTCCCCGCCGACACCCCGGTCGGCGTCCCGGGGCCGATGCCGGACGGACCCGTCGTCCTCCACGACGCCCAGGGCCGCGTCGTGACCGTGTCTCCCGAGCTCGCGCGCCTCGTCGGGGTGGCGACCGAGGACCTCGTCGGGATGCCGGTCGACGCGGTCGTCGCCACCCGTCCGGCCGCCCCGGGGCACGGGGAGCTGCTGCGCCACGGGCAGAACCCCCTCCCCGTCCGGCTGATCCGGTGGCGGCAGGTCCCCGGGACGGCCCACGAGGCCCTCCTCGTCGTCGACGTGAGCGACGAGGGGGAGACGCCCGCGCCGGGGTCGACCGACGCAGCGGTCGCCGACGAGCGGCGCCGGCTCGAGGAGCTCAGCCGCCTCGCCGGGATCGGCTCCTTCGAGAACGACCGCTCCCGGGATTCCTGGGTCATCAACTCGGTGGCCCGGACCCTGCTCGGGCTCCCGCCGTTCGGCACCCTGGGCCGGGCCCACGTCGGGGAGGCCGTGCACCCGGTCGACCGCCCGGTCGTCGGGGCCCGCTGGCGCGCGATGCTCGAGGAGGGCACCCCGCTCGACCTCGAGGTGCGGCCCGCCCACGACCCCACGCGCGTGCTCCACGTGCGCGCCGCCCGCACCACGGTGGGGGAGCGGGTGATCGTCGCCGGCGCCGTCGAGGACGTCACCGAGCGCCGCGCGATGGAGACCCGGATGCGGGCCTCCACCCAGCGGTTCACCGACCTGCTCGCGGTGGCACCGGTCGGGGTCGCGCTCTTCGACGACCACGAACGGCTCGTGCAGGCCAACCAGTCGCTGTGCCGGCTGCTCGGCGAGGGCCAGGACACGCTGCGCGGGCGCCGGGCCGACGAGCTGCTCGACCTGCACGCCGAGCGGGAGGCCCTCGCGCCCGGCGTCGCCCCGACCGGCGCGACCCCGCTGCTGGCCCGGCCCGCGGGCTCGGCCGGGTCGATCTCGTGGTCCTGCGCGGCCCGCGCCCTGCGGCGCCGCGAGCGGGGCGCGCGGGGCGCCGAGACCGAGCCCGTGTGGTGCGAGCTGCACGTGTCGGTGTCGGCCGACGACCTCGGCCGTGCCACCCACCTCGTCGTCTTCACCGACGTCACCGAGAACCGCCGCGTCGAGGCGTCGCTGCGCCACCAGGCGATGCACGACGAGCTGACCGGCCTGCCGAACCGCCGGGCGCTCTCCCGGGCGGTGTCGCACCTGCTCGCCGGGCCCAGCGCGCGGCGTACCGCCGTGCTGTTCTGCGACCTCGACAACTTCAAGCGGGTCAACGACTCCCTGGGCCACGACGCGGGCGACGAGCTGCTCGTCGTGCTGGCCGAGAAGCTCCGCGAGGGCCTGCCAGCCGGGTGCAGCGCCACCCGGCACTCCGGCGACGAGTTCGTGGTGGTGTGCGCCGACGTCGACGCGCACGGCGGCCTCGACGAGCTCACCGCCGTCGTCGGGCGGATCCTGCGCACCGCGGTGCCGGTCCACGGCCAGCTGGTGCGGGTCTCGGCCACGATCGGGGCGGCCGTCGGCGCCGCGCTCGGCCTGCCGGCCACGCCCGGCGAGCCGGACATCGACCTGACCGGTGACCCGGTGGAGCAGGTGCTCGCCACCACCTCGCTCGACGCGCCCGACCACCCGGCGACGGCGGACCTGGTCCGGTTCGCCGACGCGGCGCTGTTCGAGGCGAAGAGCGGCTCGAACCGGGTCGCGCTCGCCGACGAGGCGATCATGCGGGGCGCCGACGAGGCGCTGCGGATGGAGTCCCAGCTGCGCCAGGCCATGGTCAACGACGAGCTGGTGCTGCACTTCCAGCCCGTCGTCGCGCCGGACGGGCGGGTGCAGACCGCCGAGGCGCTGGTGCGCTGGCAGCACCCCGAGCACGGGCTGATCTTCCCGGACAAGTTCCTCCCGATCGCCGAGGCCGCGGACCTGCTCGGGGAGCTGGACCGCTGGGTGCTCCGCACCGCGGTGCGCGAGGCGGCGACCTGGCCCACCCACGGCGGCCACCCGGTCGCGTCGGTCGCGGTGAACCTCGCCGGCCTGCTGCCCGGTGACCCCGACTTCCTCGCGACGGTGCACGAGGCCGTCACCGACGCGGGCCTGCCGTGGGACCGGCTCGTGCTCGAGCTCGTCGAGACCTGCCTGGCCGACCTGCCGCCCGCCACGCTGCGCGAGATGAACGAGCTGATCGCCGCGGGCGTGCGGTTCGCCGTCGACGACTTCGGCACCGGCTACTCGTCCCTGTCCCGGCTGACCGGCCTGCCTGCCCAGATCGTCAAGCTCGACCGCGGCTTCGTGCGCGGCGTCGCGACCGGCGAGTCGGACCGGGCGGTGGCCCGCGCGGTGGTCGAGCTCGCCGCCGCCATCGGCCAGACCTGCGTGGCCGAGGGAGTGGAGGACGCCGACCAGTTCGCGGTGCTGCGCGACCTCGGCGTCGACGCCTACCAGGGCTGGCTGTTCGCCCGCGCCATGCCGTCGGCAGCGCTCGCCGAGCTCCTGGCGCGCGGTCCCATCGTCACCGAGGTCGCCGACGCGTCGTGAGCCGCGGGGCGCGGAGTCGGGAGAGACTTCCGGGGTGACGTCCCGCCGCCGTCTGCCGCTCCTCCTCACCGGCCTGTCCGCCGTCCTCGCGCTGGCGCTCACCGCCTGCGGCACCGGCCGGGACACCGATCCGCTCGCCACCTCGCCCGCGCAGCCCACCCCCGAGGACACCGTCCGCGTCGGCTCGGCGAACTTCAGCGAGAACCGGCTGCTCGCGGAGATCTACGCGACCGCGCTGTCGATCAAGGGCGTGAAGGTGGAGCGCCAGTTCGGCATCGGCAGCCGCGAGACCTACTTCCCGGGCCTGCGCGACGCGTCGATCGACCTCGTCCCGGACTACACCGGCAACCTGCTGACCTACCTCGACCCCCAGGCGACGGCGACCGCCCCGGCCGACGTGTACGCCCAGGTCGCCCGGAAGCTGCCGCCGACGCTCGAGGTCCTGCAGCCCAGCACGGCCGAGGACAAGGACGCCGTCGTCGTCACCCGGGCCTACGCGGCGCAGAACGACCTGCGCTCGATCGCCGACCTCGCCCGGCTCTGCCCGACGCTGACCTTCGGCGGCCCGCCCGAGTTCCAGACCCGCCCGTACGGGCTCCCGGGCCTGGCGAGGAACTACGGCTGCACCCCGAAGCAGTTCCGGGCGCTCGACGCCGCCGGCCCCCTCACGGTCGCGGCGCTGCGGGACGGCACGGTGCAGGCCGCGGACCTGTTCACCACCGACGCCTCGATCCCGACCAACGACTTCGTCATCCTCGACGACCCGCGGTCGAACTTCGCCGCCCAGCAGGTGGTGCCGCTGATCAACGCGTCGAAGCTCGCCAACCCGGCGGTCGCCGGCGTGCTCGACGCGGTCTCGGAGAAGCTCGACACCGCGACGCTGACCGACCTCAACCGGCGCCTCGACGGCCCGGACAAGCCCGACCCCGCGCAGGTCGCCCGCGACTGGCTCACCTCGGCCGGGATCGGGTAGGCCGGAGGCCATGTGAACGCTTTTGGTCGTCCCAGCGACCGAAAGTGTTCACATGCTGTCGCTGTCGTCCCGGGCCAGGAAGGTCGCGAACCGGTCGGCCGCGCCGGCGTGCTCGGGGTGGGCGTCGACGAACGCCCGGAGCCGGTCGGCGAGCCAGGCCAGGGAGACCTCCTCCTCGCCGCGCCGGTCCTCGAGCTCCTCGATGCCCCGGTCGGTGAAGTACACCCGACCTACCCCTGCGCCCGGATCACGACTCGATCGCCTCGGCGATGATCGCCTTCTGCTCGACCTCGTGCACCTTCGCGACGCCGGCCGCGGGCGCGGCCATGCGGCGGCGGGAGATGCGGCGCAGGCCCCGCAGCGCCGGGACCTTCTCGGGCAGCATCAGCCCGAGGAACGGCCAGGCGCCCTGGTTGGCCGGCTCCTCCTGGACCCAGGCGACGTCGTCGACGGTGGAGTAGCGGCCGACGATCGCCGAGAGCTCGTCGGGCGAGATCGGGTAGAGCTGCTCGAGCCGCACGATCGCGATGTCGTCGGTCTTCCCGGCCTTCTCTCGCGCGGCCACGAGCTCGTAGTAGAGCTTGCCCGCGCAGAGCAGCAGCCGGGAGGCGCCCGAGGCCTTCGCGGCGTCCGCAAACGTCGGGTCGTCCAGCACCGGGTGGTAGGCGCCGGAGGTGAACTCCTCCACCGGGCTCACGGCGGCCTTGTTGCGCAGCATCGACTTCGGGGTGAAGACGACGAGCGGCCGGCGGACGCCGCCGGTGGTGTGCCGGCGCAGCAGGTGGAAGTAGTTCGCCGGGCTCGACGGCAATGCGACCGTCATCGACCCCTCGGCGCACAGCTGCAGGAACCGCTCGATGCGCCCCGAGGTGTGGTCGGGGCCCTGGCCCTCGTGGCCGTGGGGGAGCAGCAGGACGACGTTGGACGTCTGGCCCCACTTCGCCTCACCGGACGAGATGAACTCGTCGATGATCGACTGGGCGCCGTTGACGAAGTCGCCGAACTGGGCCTCCCAGCAGACCAGCGCGTCGTGGTTGGCCACCGAGTATCCGTACTCGAAGCCGAGCGCGGCGAACTCGGACAGCGCCGAGTCGTAGGGCATGAACTTGCCCTGGTCGGCCGTCAGGTGCCGCAGCGGGACGTACTCCTCGCCGGTGTGCCGGTCGATGAGCACCGAGTGCCGCTGGACGAACGTGCCGCGCCGCGAGTCCTGCCCGGAGAGCCGGACGAGCTTGCCGTCGATGAGCAGCGACCCGAAGGCGAGCAGCTCCGCCCACGCCCAGTCGATGCCCTCGGCGGTGTCGGTGGAGGCGGCTTTGCCGCGCCGCTCGAGCACCGGCTTGACGCGCGGGTGCACCGCGAAGCCCTCGGGGAGGTCGACGAACGCCCGCGCGATCCGCTGGACGACGTCGAGCGGCACCGCGGTCTGCAGGGAGTTCGGCACCGCCTGTTCCCACTCGACCGACGGGCTCGGCTCGATCTGCGCCTTCTCGAGCTCGCGGACCTCGTTGAACACGTGCTCGAGCTGGCTGCCGTAGTCGCGCAGCGCGTGCTCGGCCTCCTCGAGCGAGATGTCGCCGCGGCCGATGAGCGACTCGGTGTAGGTCTTGCGCACCGAGCGCTTGGCGTCGATGACGTCGTACATCTCGGGCTGGGTCATCGAGGGGTCGTCGCCCTCGTTGTGGCCCCGGCGCCGGTAGCAGATCATGTCGATCACGACGTCGGAGTTCCAGCGCTCGCGGAACTCGACCGCCTGGCGCGCCACCCAGACGCAGGCCTCGGGGTCGTCGCCGTTCACGTGGAAGACCGGCGCGTCGATCATCTTCGCGACGTCGGTGCAGTACTGCGAGGAGCGGGTGTGCTCGGGCGCCGTGGTGAAGCCGACCTGGTTGTTGACGATCACGTGGACGGTGCCGCCGGTGCGGTAGCCGCGCAGCAGGGCGAGGTTCAGCGTCTCCGCGACGACGCCCTGGCCGGCGAACGCCGCGTCGCCGTGCATCGCGACCGGCATGACGGTGAAACCGTCCTGGCCCTTGTCGAGCACGTCCTGCTTGGCGCGCACGATGCCCTCGAGCACCGGGTCGACCGCCTCGAGGTGCGACGGGTTGCTGGTCAGCGACACCGTGGTCTCGCCGTCGCCGAACATCCGGAAGAACTTGCCCTCGGCGCCGAGGTGGTACTTCACGTCGCCGGAGCCGTGGGCCTGGCCCGGGTCGAGGTTGCCCTCGAACTCCCGGAAGATCTGCGAGACGGGCTTCCCGACGATGTTGGCGAGCACGTTCAGGCGGCCGCGGTGCGGCATGCCGATGACGACCTCGTCCATCTCGTGCGCCGCGGCCTCGTCGAGGACGGCGTCGAGCAGCGGGATGACGGTCTCGGCGCCCTCGAGCGAGAAGCGCTTCTGCCCGACGTACTTGGTCTGCAGGAACGCCTCGAACGCCTCGGCCGCGTTGAGCTTGGAGAGGATGTACTTCTGCTCCGCGACCGGCACCTTCTCGTGCGGCACCTCGATGCGCTCCTGCAGCCAGGCGCGCTTCTCGGGGTCGAGGATGTGCATGTACTCGATGCCGATGGTGCGGCAGTAGGAGTCGCGCAGCACCCCGAGGATGTCGCGCAGCTTCATCGACTGCCGGCCGGCGAACCCGTCGACGGGGAACTCCCGGTCGAGGTCCCACAGCGTGAGCCCGTGGGTCTGGATGTCCAGGTCGGGGTGCTTGCGCTGCGGGTGGTCGAGCGGGTCGGTGTCGGCCATGAGGTGGCCGCGCGTGCGGTACGCGTCGATCAGCTCGATGATCCGCGCGGTGCGGTCGATCGAGGTCTCGGGGAGGTCCTGGGTCCAGCGGATCGGCTCGTACGGGATGCGCAGCGAGGCGAAGATGTCGTCGTAGAACCCGTCCTCGCCGAGCACGAGGTGGTGGATCCGCCGCAGGAAGTCGCCGGACTCGGCGCCCTGGATGATGCGGTGGTCGTAGGTCGACGTCAGCGTGATGATCTTGCTGATGCCGAGCGCCGCGAGCCGCTCGTCGCTGGCGCCCTGGAACTCGGCCGGGTACTCCATGGCCCCGACGCCGACGATCGTGCCCTGGCCGACGGTCAGGCGCGGCACCGAGTGGTTCGTCCCGATCGTGCCCGGGTTGGTCAGGCTGATCGTGACGCCCGCGAAGTCCTCGGTGGTGAGCTTCCCGGTGCGGGCCTTGCGGACCATCTCCTCGTAGGCGGCCCAGAACTGCGCGAAGTTCAGCTTCTCGCAGCCCTTGAGCGCCACGACCACCAGCGAGCGGGACCCGTCCTTGCCCTGCAGGTCCATCGCGAGGCCGAGGTTGACGTGCCCCGGGTCGACGACGGCGGGCTTGCCCTTCTCGTCGGTCCCGTAGTGGCGGTTCATGTTCGGGAACTCCTGCAGGGCCCGCACCATCGCGTAGCCGAGCAGGTGGGTGAACGAGACCTTGCCGCCGCGGGAGCGCCGCAGGTGGTTGTTGATGACGATGCGGTTGTCGGCCAGCAGCTTCGCCGGCACCGCGCGCACGCTGGTCGCGGTGGGCAGCTCGAGCGAGGCCTGCATGTTCTTGGCGATCGCGTTCGCCGCGCCGCGCAGCGGGCGCACCGTCTCGTCGGCGGCGGCGTCGTCCTGGCTCTTCGCGGGGCTCGTCGACCCGGCGGCGGGCTTGCCCTCGCTGCGCGTCTCGGTGGACCGCGGGGCCGAGGACCCCGACCCGTTGGTCGAGGCCTGCGACGACGAGGCCTGCGACGACTGCGACGAGGCCGGCCGCGGCGTGGACGTGCTGCCGTTGGCGGACGCCCCGCCCGACGACGTCGAGGACCCCGTGCTGCTCCCGTTCGACGCGGCCTGGGAGGAGCTCTCCGACGACGACCCCTGGGCTGCGGTGGACCCGGCCGTCGCGGTGGCCGCCGAGCCGCCCGCCCCGGACGTGCCCGACCCCGTGCTGGCCGAGGCCGCGTTCGCCCCGGCGGCGTTCTCGCCGTCGGACGGGGCGTAGTCGGCGAAGAACTCGTGCCACGCCGCGTCCACCGAGTCCGGGTCCGCCAGGTAGCGCTGGTACATCTCGTCGACCAGCCACTCGTTGGGACCGAACTGGGCTGCCGGGCTACTCGTCGACACGGCTGGAGATCGCCTCAATCTCGTGCGGAAGTGGAAACGGACACCAGGTTAGCGCTCCGTCCGGGCCCCGGTGGCGGGCCTGTCGCCCACTGCACCGGTTCATGCGACGGCGGCGTCGCCCCGGGCGGCGTCGTCGCGTTCGAGGTGCTCCTCGGCGTCGTCGGCGGTGGCCGCGCCGGTGCGCCAGAGCATCGCATAGCGCCCGTCGGCGGCCAGGAGCTCCGCATGGGTGCCCTCCTCGACGATGCGCCCGCCGTGGAGCACGACGATGCGGTCCGCGCGCGCCGCCGTCGCGAGTCGGTGGGCGACGACGAACGTGGTGCGCCGGGCGGCTACCCGGTCTCCCGCGGCGAGCACCGCCGACTCGGTGGCCGGATCGAGCGCGGCGGTGGCCTCGTCGAGCAGCAGCAGGGCGGGGTCGACGAGCTCGGCGCGTGCGAGGGCGACCAGCTGGCGCTGCCCGGCCGAGAGCCCGCCGCCGCGCTCGCCGACCGGCTGGCGGAAGCCGGCGGGCAGCGCGGCCACGACGTCGAGGGCCCCGACCCGCCGCGCCGCCTCCTCGATCTCCGCCGGGTTGGCCTCGGGCCGCCCGTAGGCGATGTTCGAGGCGACGTCGCCCACGAACAGGTGGGCCTCCTGGGGCACCACCCCGAGCCGGTGCCGCAGCCCGGGCAGGTCGTAGCGGCGCACGTCGACGCCGTCGACCAGCACCTGCCCCGAGGTCGTGTCGTAGAACCGCGCCACCAGCTTGACGATCGTCGACTTGCCCGCCCCGGTGGCCCCGACGAGCGCGACGGTCCGCCCCGCCGGGACCGTCAGCGACACGTCGGAGAGCGCCGGGGTCCCGGCGCCCGCTGTGTCGTCCTGCCCCGTCGCTCCGCTCGCCCCGTAGGAGAACCCGACGTCGCGCAGCTCGACGTCGCCGCGCAGCGCCCCCACCGGCACCGGGTGCTCCGGCGCCGGCACCGACGTGGGGGTGCGCAGCAGCTCGGAGATGCGGGTGAGGCCGACGCGCGCCTGCTGGTAGCCGTCGAAGACCTGGGAGAGCTGCTGGACCGGCCCGAAGAACATCGAGAGGTACAGCAGGAACGCGACCAGGATCCCCGACGACAGGTCGCCGCTCGCCACCCGCGCGGCGCCGACGGCGAGCACCGCCGCCTGGGCGAGGTCGGAGAGCAGGTTCGCGCCCGGGAAGTACGTGGCGATCAGCCGCTGGGCCCGCAGGCGGGCGCGGCGGTAGGCGTCGCTGGCGCCGGCGAAGTGCGCGGCCGAGGCCTGCTCGTGGGTGTGGGCCTGGGCGACCCGCAGCCCGGCCACGTTCTCCTGCAGGTCGGCGTTGACCACGCTCACCCGCTCGCGGGCCTCGGCGTAGGCCACCGACGAGAGGCGCCGGAACACCACGGTCGCGACGATCAGGATCGGCATCACCGTGAGCGCGACCAGCGCGAGCTCGAGGTCGGTCACGAGCAGTGCCACCGCCACGCCCAGCACGGTGAGCAGCGCGACGACGGCCTGGGCCAGCCCGGTCTGCAGGAACGACGACAGCGCGTCCACGTCCGTCGTCATGCGCGTCATGATCCGGCCGCCGAGCTCGCGCTCGTAGAAGTCCAGCCCGAGCCGCTGGAGGTGGGCGAAGCTGCGCACCCGCAGCAGGTAGAGCCGGCTCTCGCCGACCCGGGCGGTCAGCACCGTCTGGGCGAACACGACGACCCAGTCCACTCCGACGACGACGAGGCCGATCCCCACCGCGAGCGCCAGGACCGACGGCGCGCGGCCGTTGATCCCGCCGTCGACGGCGAGCCGGGCGAGGGACGGGAACGCGACGGTGGCGAGCGCGTCGACGGCGACCAGTGCGATGACCAGCGCGAACGCCCAGCGCACCGGGCGCAGCAGGCGGCCGAGCCGGAAGCCGGGGTCGGGCGCCGTGGGGTCCTCCCCGTGGAGGTCGGGCCGCTCCCGGGCGGGGGGCAGCGTGGCCAGGGCGGCGCGCATCTCGCGGGAGGAGACGGTGCCGTCGAGGCCCGCCGCGATCGGGTCGGGGGCGCCGCGGTCGCCCGCGGGGGCGTCGGCGTCGGGGTCGACGCCCTCGGGATCCGGCCACAACGACGGCGTCGTCCCGTCCGGGCCCGGGCCCTCGACGGCGTCGATCCGCGCCCGCGTGGGCTGGTCGATGCGCTCGCCGGGCCCGGCGAGCAGCGCCGTGAACAGCTCGCAGCGCGCCGCGAGCTCCTCGGCGGTGCCCACGTCGACGACGTGGCCCTCGTCGAGCACCGCGATGCGGTCGGCGAGGGCGAGGGTGGAGCGGCGGTGGGCGATCACGAGCGTCGTGCGGGCGGCCGTGACCGCCCGCAGCGTCTCGCCGATCGCGGCCTCCGTGGCGGCGTCGACCGCGCTGGTCGCGTCGTCGAGGACGAGCACGCGGGGGTCGTAGAGCAGGGCGCGGGCCAGGGCGACGCGCTGGCGCTGGCCGCCGGAGAGGGTGAGCCCGCGTTCGCCGACCCGGGTGTCGTAGCCCTGCGGCAGGTCGCGGATGAACTCGTCGGCCTGCGCGGCGCGCGCCGCCGCCCGGACCTGGGCGTCGGTGGCGTCCGGGCAGCCGTAGGCGATGTTGGCGCGCACCGTGTCGGAGAAGAGGAACGCCTCCTCGAACACCACGCCGACGGTGCGCCGCAGCGCGGCGAGCGACAGGTCGCGCACGTCGTGGCCGCCCACCCGGACCGCCCCGGCCTGGACGTCGTAGAAGCGGGGGACGAGCAGGGCCACCGTCGACTTCCCGGAGCCCGCGGTGCCGATCACGGCCAGCGTCTCGCCCGGGCGCACCGCGAGCGACACCCCGTCGAGGACCGGCTCGCTGCGGGCGTAGCCGAACCGGACGTCGTCGAGCGCGAGGCCCACCGGGCCGTCGGGCAGCGTCGCCGGCTCCGGGGGGTCGACGATGTCGGGCTGGGAGTCGATGAGCTCGTACACCCGCTCGACCCCCGCCCGGGCCAGCTGCCCGGTGACGACGACCGCGGCCACCATCCGCGCCGGCGCGATGAGCGCCGCGATGTAGGTGGTGAAGGCCAGGAACACGCCGATCGTGATCCGGCCCTCCAGGGCCAGCGCGCCGCCGAGGGCGAACACCACGAGCTGGCCGACCGTCGGCAGCGCGGAGAGCGTGGGCGTCAGCCGCGCGGTGAGGCGCGCCGCGCGCAGCCGCTCGCCGTAGAGCCGGCCGGCGACCGCGGCGAGCCGGGCGGTCTCGCGCTCCTCCTGCCCGAAGCCCTTCACCACGCGGACCCCGGTGACGGCCTCCTCGACGCCCTGCGCGACCTCGGCCGCCCGCTGCTGGGCCGACCACGTCGCCGGGAAGAGGCGCCGGCGCATCACCGTCGTGAACACCAGCGCCACCGGCAGCGTGATCAGCGCCACGACGGTGAGCAGCGGCGAGAGCCAGGCCATGATCACGACGGACACCGCGACCTGCGCGAGCGTCCCCACCGAGTAGGGCACTATCCCGATCAGCCCCTGGACCTGCTGCAGGTCGGAGTTGGCACGCGAGACCACCTGTCCCGTGCGGAGCGCGTCCTGCCGTGGCCCGTCGAGCCGCGAGATCGAGCCGAACACCCGTCGTCGCAGGTCGTGCTGGACCGAGAGCGAGAGGCGGCCACCGAGGTAGCGGCGGGTGAACGCCATCGCGAACTTGACCAGCGCCAGCGCGACGACCGCGGCGACGATCGGCGCGAGACCCGCCGTCGAGCCCTTCACCGCGCGGTCGACCGCCACCGCCACGAGCAGCGGGCCGACCGACTCCAGCCCGACGCCGAGGGTCGAGGCGCCCACCGAGGCGACCGTGAGGCCGCGGTGGCGCCAGCAGTCGAGCGAGAGGCGGCGCACCCAGCCGCGCTCCGGGTCGTCCGGGCGGCTGCGGCCGGGGTCGGGCGCGGTGTCGCGGGGCCGGGTGTCCTCGAGCGGGGGAGCGGTGATCTCGGTGGTTCCGGGGGTGGTGGGGGCCTCGGGGGAGGCGGGGTCGGGCACGCGATCCAGGCTAGGTCGACCCCCCGACGGCCTGCCCGTCGAAGGATCCCCACCCGGTGCTGACGGCCGGGCCCGCGCGTGGTGGAATCAGCGTCGTGACCCGCCGCGAGGAGCTCGACCCGTTCTGGGTGGGCCGGCGTGCGCACGTGTTCGACCAGCGCTGTCGCTGACGACGAGTCCCGTCCCCCCTGCGAGGCCCACGCCCCGGGGGACCTCCTCCCGGCCGCCGGCGCCCGACGACGACGGCCGACGCCCACCCGAGGACCCGTCCCGTCATGACCGCCGTCACGCCCGAGCGCGCCGACACCCCCGTCACATCCGCCACCCCCGACTCGCCCGCGCTCGCCTTCCTGCCCCGCTCGCTCCACGGCGACCGCCGCCGCTGGCACGACGGGCCCACCCCGGTGAGCCTCGCCGACCTCACCACGATCACCCGCCAGGTCGCCGCCGAGGTGGCCGCCGGCCTGCACGAGGTGCGGGTCGACCACACCCACCGCTGGTCGCGCCGCCTGCACGCCGACCCGCACCTCGACGTCTGGCTCATCAGCTGGACCACCGAGCAGGCCGCCGAGCTCCACGACCACGGCGGCTCGATCGGCGCCCTCACCGTCGTCCGCGGCGAGCTCACCGAGTGGCGCTGGACCAGCGGCCGCACCGACGACCAGGTCACCGCCGAGGAGCTCGCGGTGTGCGGGCCGGGCCTGCGCCGCCGCGCGCTCCCGGCCTCCTCCGGGGCGGCCTTCCCGCTCGGGCACGTCCACGACGTGTCCAACCGCCGCCCCGAGCCCGCCGTCAGCGTCCACGCCTACTCGCCGCCGCTCTCGACGATGTCGTACTACGAGGTCGAGCGGGGCACCCTCACGCGGCGCCGCTCCGAGCTGGTGGAGCCCGGCGCGTCCCCCGAGGGAGGCCAGGTCCTGTGACGACGGTCGGCGAGCTGCTGTCGGCGGCCCGCGCCCGGCTGCACCGGCTCGGGCCCACCGAGGCGGCGGCCGCCGTCGCCGACGGGGCCCGGCTGGTCGACATCCGGCCCGGCTGGCAGCGGCTCGCCGAGGGGACCGTCCCGGGCGCCGTCGTCATCGAGCGCAACCACCTCGAGTGGCGCCTCGACCCCACCTCGGACGCGCGCATCCCCGAGGCGGTCGACCACGACGTGGCCTGGGTGGTGCTGTGCTCGGAGGGCTACACCTCCTCCCTGGCCGCCGCCGCGCTACAGGACCTCGGGATCCACCGGGCCACCGACGTCGTCGGGGGGTACCGCGCCTGGGAGGCGGCGGGTCTCACGACGGCGCCGGGCTCGGACGCGCCGCCCGACTATGTGGCTTCGCCTCGTGAGCACTGACTGTCGGTATAGCGACAGTTAGTGCTCACGGGGCCGGAGGCCACCTGGACCGAGAGGCACGACGCGCTCTCGGAGGGTGATCACGCCTTTCCGCTGGTCGCGGGGGCTGCTTGGATCGCGCCATGACGCGCGGTCCCGAGACCTGGATCACCGAACTGACGCCGCTGTCGTTCCTGGCCCGCTCGGCCGGGGTCTATCCCGACAAGACGGCCATCGTCCACGGCGCGGCACGCTGGACCTACGCGGAGTTCGCCCGCGACGCCCAGCGGCTGGCGCGCGGACTGCGCGCGTCGGGGGTGCAGCCCGGCGACCGCGTGGCCTGCCTGCTGCCCAACGTCCCGGCGATGCTGCACGCGCACTTCGGGGTGCCGCTGGCCGGCGCGGTGCTCGTCGCGGTGAACACGCGCCTCTCGGCCGAGGAGGTCCGCTACATCCTCGACCACTCGGGCGCGACGGTCCTCGTCGTCGACTCCGCACTGCGCGGCGTCGTCGACCCGATCCGGGACGACCTGGAGACGGTCCGCGAGATCGTCGTGCACGTGGACGACCAGGGCCCCGACGCCGGCACGACCGTCGAGGACGCCACCTACACCGACCTCCTGGCGCGAGGCGACGACGGCGAGGACCTGCCCTGGGGGGTCGACGACGAGCGGGGCACGATCTCGATCAACTACACCTCGGGCACCACCGGCAAGCCCAAGGGCGTGCAGTACCACCACCGCGGCGCGTACCTGAACTCCCTCGGCGAGATCATCCAGAGCTACCACGACCCGGCGACGGTCTACCTGTGGACGCTGCCGATGTTCCACTGCAACGGCTGGTGCACGCCCTGGGGCATCACCGCGATCGGCGGCACCCACGTCTGCCTGCGCGAGGTCCGCGGCGACGCGATCTGGGGGCTGATCGGCGAGCACCGCGTCACCCACCTCAACGGCGCCCCGACCGTCGTCACGACGATCATGAACGCGGCCGAGGCCCGGACCCTGGACTACGCCCTGGTGGTGACGACCGCGGGCGCCCCGCCGAGCCCGACGACCATCCTCGAGATGGAGAAGATGGGGTTCCGGATCGTCCACGTCTACGGCCTCACCGAGACCTACGGGCCGTACACGGTGTGCCAGTGGCAGGACGACTGGGCGGCGCTGCCCGACACCGAGCGGGCGCGGCTGCAGGCACGCCAGGGCGTCGGGATGATCCAGACCGACGCGGTGCGGGTCGTCGAGGTGCTGGACGAGGCGAGCGGAGCGACGGGGGATGGTGCGGCCGACGTCACCGACTGGGCCTCGGTGGAGCTCGTCGACGTCCCCGCCGACGGCACGACGATGGGCGAGATCGTCATGCACGGCAACAACGTCATGTCGGGCTACTACCGCGACTCGGACGCGACGGCGAAGGCCTTCGCCGGCGGCTGGTACCACTCGGGCGACCTCGGGGTCATGCACCCCGACGGGTACGTGGAGCTCCGCGACCGCGCCAAGGACGTGATCATCTCCGGCGGCGAGAACATCTCGACGGTCGAGGTGGAGCAGGCGGTGCTCTCCCACCCCGCGGTGCTCGAGGCCGCCGTCGTGGGCGTGCCCGACGACCGCTGGGGGGAGCGGCCGAAGGCCTTCGTCATCCTGCGGCAGGGCAAGTCCGTCGAGCCGGACGAGGTCATCGAGCACGTCAAGACCGTGATCGCCCGCTACAAGGCCCCCCGCGACGTCGAGATCGTCCCCGAGCTGCCGAAGACCTCGACCGGGAAGATCCAGAAGTTCGAGCTGCGGGCCAAGGAGTGGGGCGGACAGGAGCAGCGCATCAAGGGCTGACCCTGGCGCTCGGGTCACGGATCGGTAACGATGGCCGCCGTTGACCCGATGGGACCAGTGATGAGCCTTCCGACTGACCCGTTCGCCGCGCCGTCGAGCGGCCCGTTGGCGCTGGACCTCGCGCGTGCCGAGGACGAGGCCCGCGCCGCCGGACCGCGCCGGAGGCGCCGTGCCCTCGCCGTCGCCACCGGCGCCCTGGCGGTCGGCGCGGCCGCCGTCGGGGCGACCCTCGGCACCGCGGGCGCGCCGGACCTGACGTCGTCCGCCTCGTCGGTGGCCCCGGCCGCCGGCGCCGCGGCCACGCTCGCGCCGCCCGCCGTCGGGGCGCCGATCGTGCCGAAGGGCCCGGCCGTCACCACCCGCCCGCAGCCGGCCGCGGACTCGACCACGGTGACGCCGACCCGCCGTCGCGCCGACGTCACGAGCCCCACCCGCCGCGCCGCCGTCACGGACCGGCAGGAGGAGGCCCGGGAGGCGCTCGCCGCGATGCGGGCCCGGGCCGCGCAGCGGTACGAGCAGGCGTGGGAGCAGGCGCTCGAGCGGGCGATGGGCGGCGGTGCCGGGAGGGGCCGCGGTCACGGTCACGGGCACGGCCACGGCCGCTGACGGCACCGCCCCGCCGGGCACGCATGGCCCGCCCCGGTGCGGGGAACGCACCGTCGACCGTGCACCATGCACCCAGCGCCGCCCCGGCCGGTGGGGCAGGACAGGAGCCCGTACCCGTGAGCGAGCAGTTCGCCGAGCACGCCGACTTCGTCGTCGACAACGACACGTCCGCCCTCGACGAGGAGCCGTCGGTCATCCTCGACGAGGACCGGATCGACACCGACCCGCTCGAGGACGGCATGGACACCGCCGAGGGCTACAGCCGCGACATGCGGCTCGGCGGCACCCGCGAGTCCGAGGAGGAGCGGGACACCCTGGCCTACCGGATCCCGCAGGAGGAGCCCGACGTCACGGCCGAGGAGCCCCCGGCGCGGCCCGTCGCGGCCACCCCGGCGATGGACCTCGACGAGTCCGTCGACGACCCCGCGAACGCCGTCGACGGCGTCGGGGACTTCGGCACCACGGGGGCCCCGGTGGCCGACCCGCTCGACCCCGACGGTGCCGTCGAGGCCGAGACGCTGACCGACGGCGGCGGCGAGGTCGAGCTGGGCGTCCCGTCGGAGCCCGGCGCCGCGGAGCCGACCGGACTGCCGACCGACGACTCGTACGGCGAGGCCGCACGGGTCGACCGCGAGTGGCCGACCGAGGGCGCCGAGGCGCAGGCGCTCCACGTGGAGCAGGAGAGCTGACCCTGACCGCGATCCCGGCCGTCCTGCGCGACCGCCGCCTCCTGCTGGGGGCGGCGGGGCTGGCCGTCGTGCTCGTCGTGTTCGCGGCGGGCGCGCTGGTCGGCGGGTGGCGGCCGTTCTCCTCCGAGCCCGAGGTCTACACGTTCGGTCCGGGCGGCGACATCCCGACGTTCGAGCTGTTCGACGGGCAGTGCGCCAGCGGGAAGCTGGGCGACGGCGCGGTCTACGGCAGCGGGACCGACACGCCCTGCGGGGACCCGCACGACGTCGAGGTCGTCGGGACGGCGACGCCGCTCAACGAGAGCCGGCAGGTCATCTACCCCGGCGCGGAGGCGCTGGCCGACTTCGGCCGGGCGTTCTGCGCGATGGTCGTCTCCTCCGGGGAGGTCGCCCAGAACGCGAGCGGCGTCGACCGCTCCGACCTCCGGGTGGCGGCGATCGTCCCGGGGGAGGCCGCCTTCGATGCGCCGAACGGTCCTGACACGGGGTCATCCGGCGGACGCCTGGTGTCCTGTCTCATCACCCGGGCGGACGGACAGAAGTTGACGGATCGCTTCTCGGTGATCTGACCGTTCCGTTGGGTGACGTCCGGTCTTGCCCGGATCGGGTGTGATGAGCATCATTCCCTGCCATGGCGAGCAACGCGGACGCCCCGGACCTGTCCGACCCGGCGATTCGACGGCGGGTCAAGCGACGCGCCGTCGTCGCGAGCACCGTCGGCACCACCATCGAGTGGTACGACTTCTTCCTCTACAACACCGCGGCGGCGCTGGTCTTCGGCCCGCTGTTCTTCAACAACTCCGAGTCCGGCGGCGTCCTGCTGGCGTTCTCGACCCAGTTCGTCGGGTTCGCCGCCCGGCCGATCGGCGCGGCGATCTTCGGGCACTACGGCGACCGGATCGGCCGCAAGTACTCGCTGGTCGTCACGCTGCTGCTCATGGGTGGGGCGACGGTGCTCATCGGTTGCCTGCCCACCTACGCCACGATCGGGATCTGGGCGCCGATCCTCCTGACGGTGCTGCGGGTGGTGCAGGGCATCGGGGTCGGCGGCGAGTGGGGCGGCTCGGTGCTCATGTCGATGGAGTGGGGCCACCGCCGCCAGCGGGGGCTCATGGCGGCGTGGCCGCAGGCCGGCGTGCCGATCGGGCTCGCGCTGGGCACCGCGGTCGTCTACTTCTTCTCGGGGCCCGGCTTCCTCGCCGGCGGGTGGCGCTGGCCGTTCATCGCCTCGATCGTGCTCATCGGCATCGGCCTGTTCGTCCGGCTGACGGTGCTCGAGTCGCCGGCGTTCGCGGCGCTGCGCACCCGGGGCGCCGTCGCCAAGCTGCCGCTGGTCGACACCTTCAAGTACCAGTGGCGCGACGTGCTCAAGGCGATGTTCGTGCGCACCGCCGAGCAGGCGCCGTTCTACCTGTTCACCTCGTTCGTGCTGGTCTACGGCACCAAGCAGCTCAAGCTGGGGCAGTCCCAGCTGCTGCTGTACCTCATCATCGCGGCACTGATCGGGATCGTCTCGGTGCCGTTCTTCGGCTGGCTCTCCGACAAGCTGGGCCGTCGGGTGGTCTACGGCGCCGGGGTGGTGCTCACCGGCCTCTACGCCTTCCCGTACTTCCTGCTGCTCGACACCCGGGTCCCCGGGCTCGTCATCCTCGGGATGATCCTCGGCCTGATCTTCCACGACATGATGTACGGCCCGCAGGCGGCGCTGATCTCCGAGAGCTTCGGGACCGGGGTGCGCTACACCGGGGCCGGCCTGGGCTACCAGCTCGCGTCGGTCATCGCGGGCGGCCCCGCACCGTTGATCGCCGCCGCCATCCTCGCCGCGACGGGGAGCTTCTTCTGGATCGCGATCTACATCATCGCCTGCGCGGTGGCCTCGCTGATCGCCCTGTCGCTCATGCACCCGCGGCCCCCGGACGAGGACGACGAGCACTCCGAGGAGGGCGCACCGGTCCCCGTCATGTCGGGGGAGACGGGGCGGCTCGGCGACGGGCCGGTCGCCCAGGCCTGAGCCGGGTCGCCGGGGCCCGGGCCGGGTCCTCGGGGGCCGGCGGTGGGATCCTGGGGGCGATGACCCGCCCCCCGATCCGCCCGCTGACCCCCGACGCCCTGCTCGACGAGCTCGCCGAGGCGATCCACGCGCGAGGGGTTCCCGACGCCGGGTCGGTGCGGGTCCTCGTCGACGGGGCCGCGGCCGCGCGGCCGGACCGGTGGGCCGACGGACTCGTCGAGCGGCTGCGGGGTCTCTCGCGGGCGGTGCTGCGGGTGTCGGCCTGGGACTTCCTGCGCCCGGCGTCGCTGCGCCTCGAGCGGGGCCGCACCGATCCCGACGCGTTCTACGACGACTGGCTCGACGCCGGGGCGCTGGTCCGTGAGGTGCTCGCCCCGGCGGCGGCCGGTCGTCCGGTGCTGCCGCGGCTGTGGGACGTGGAGACCGACCGCGCGGTCCGGGCCGCCCGGGTGGACCTCCCGCCGGGCGGGGTGCTGCTGGTGGACGGGCCGCTCCTGCTCGGGCGCGGGCTGCCGGCCGAGCTCGAGGTGCACGTGTCGCTCTCCGCCGGGGCGCTCGCCCGGCGGACCCCCGAGCCCGACGCCTGGACGCTGCCCGCCTACGCCCGCTACGTCGAGGAGGTCGACCCGGGGGCGCTGGCGGACCTCGTGGTGCTGGCCGACCACCCGGACCGCCCGGCGCTGCAGACCCGGGAGTGAGTCAGCGGTGTCGCATCGCAGACGCTCAACGTCTGAAACGCCACACCGTCAGACCGGCCCGCATCCCGGGTTCAGCAGCCCGTCCGGGTCGAGCGCCGCCCGGACCCGGCGCATGGTGGTCAGCGCTCCCGGGTCGGCGAGCTCCGCCAGCGCGCCGGCCTTGGCCCGCCCGACCCCGTGCTCGCCCGACACCGCCCCGCCCAGCGCCACCCCCGCCGCGAGCACCTCGTGCAGCGTCGCGTCGAGGGCCGCCGCGTGGCCGTCGCCGCCGGGGCCGAAGACCGCGAAGTGCACGTTCCCGTCGCCGGCGTGCCCGCACCCGAGCACCCGCGTGCCGTGGCGCTCCCCGATCTCCCGGGACCGCCCGATGAACTCCGCCATCGCCGATCGCGGCACGACGACGTCGACCACCTCGTCCGCCCCCCGCGCCTTGATCGTCCAGAACGCCTGCTCGCGGGCCTCGACGAGCCGCCGGGCCGACCCCTCGGGCAGGACGTAGACGTCGGGGGCGCCGGCGTCGGTGAGCAGCTCGCCGAGCTCGGCGAGGTCCTCCTCCACCCGCTCGGCCCGCCGCCCGACCAGCTCGACGACGAGGTACGCGTCCGCCCCGGCGCGGACCTCGTCGGGCACGCCCAGCGCGAGGTCGGCGGCCGCGCAGATCGCATCCATCGTCGGGTCGTCGAGGTACTCGCACAGCGCGGGGGCGAGACCGCTCCCGACGACGCGGGCCACGGCCGCCGTCGTCGTCGGGAGGTCGGCGAAGGGGGCGAGCACCGTGCGGCGCACCGGGAGGTGGGGCTGGAGCCGGACGGTGACCTCGGTGACCAGCGCGAGCGTGCCCTCGGAGCCGACGAGCAGCTGGGTGAGGTCGTAGCCGGCGGAGACCTTGGCGAGCCGCCCTCCGGTGCGCACGACGGTGCCGTCGGCGAGCACCGCCTCCAGCCCGACGACGTGGGCCCGCGTCACCCCGTACCGGACGGCGTGCATGCCGCCGGCGTTGGTCGCGACGGTGCCGCCGAGGCTCGCGCTCTGCTCGCCGGGCCGCACCGGATAGGTGAGGCCGTGCTCGCGGGCGGCCGCGTCGAGCTGCGCGAGCGACACCCCGGGCTCGACGACGGCGACGTGGTCGGTCGTGTCGATCGCGCGGATCGCGGTCATGCGGTCGAAGGCGACGACGACGGCGCCGTCGGGCGCGTTCGCGCCGCCGGAGAGCCCGGTGCCGGCGCCGCGGGCGACGAGCGCGGTGTGCGTCGCGCGGGCGGCGTCGACGATCCCGACGACGTCGGCCGTGCTGCCGGGCCGGACGACGACGGCCGGGGTGCCGTGTCCGACGGCGAGGGCCTCGTCGTGGGCGAGCTCCGGGCTCGCGGTGCCGTCGAGGACGTGCTCGGCCCCGACGACGGCGACGAGGCGCTCCCGGAGATCGCTCATGGCCCCACCTTCGTGCACGCCCTCTTCTGTGCAAGCGGAGCGTCGTTGCTTGCGTCCAGTGGCAGGAAATCCACATCCTCGTGCCCGTGGACGAGCCCCGCGACGCCGCCGTGCGCGACCTCTGGTCCCGGCTGGACACCGCGGCGCCGCCGCCGGAGCCGACCTGGCGCGGGACGTCGACGGGGCTGTCGTCGCCGCTGCCCGTCGACGCGCTGGCCCAGGCCTCGGTGGCGACGGCGGCCGGGGCGGCGTCACTGCTGCGCGGGGCACCGACGCCGGAGCTCGACGCGGCCCGGGTCGGCAGCTCCTTCCGCGCCGACCAGCTGCTGCGGATCGACGGCGAGGCCCCCGGCGGGTTCGCGCCGCTGTCGGGGTTCTGGCGGGCGGGTGACGGCTGGGTCCGGACGCACGCCAACTACCCCCACCACCGGTCCCGGCTGCTCGCCGCGCTCGGGGTCCCCGACGACGCCGGCCCGGACGACCTCGCCGCCACTCTCGCCGCCCGCCCGGCCCTCGAGGTCGAGGAGGTCGTGACAGCGGCCGGTGGCATCGCGGTGGCCGTCCGGGACCGGACCACGTGGTCGTCGTCGGCGCCCGGCCGCGCCGTGGCCGCCGAGCCGCTGGTGACGGTGTGGCGCCCCGGGGTCCCCGCGGCCGGCGTCGCCGGTGGGTTCCGCGTCCTCGACCTCACCCGCGTCATCGCCGGACCCGTCGCGACCCGCACCCTCGCGCTGGCGGGCGCCGACGTGCTGCGCGTCGACCCGCCGCACCTGCCCGAGGTGCCCGCCCAGCAGGTCGACACCGGCCTCGGCAAGCGCACGACGGTCCTCGACGCCGCCGATCCCCGGCTGCGCGCCCTGGCCGACACCGCCGACGTCGTCGTCACCGGCTACCGGCCCGGCGCTCTCGACCGCTTCGGGCTCGCTCCCGAGGACCTGCTCGCGCGGCGGCCCGAGCTCGTCGTCGTCCGGCTCGACGCGTGGGGCTGGACGGGGCCGTGGGCCGGGCGGCGCGGGTTCGACAGCATCGTGCAGGCGGCGTCGGGGGTCGCCGTGGCGCACGCCCGCGAGGATGGGCGGCCCGGCGCGCTCCCCGCCCAGGCCCTCGACCACGCGACCGGCTACCTCGCCGCCGCGTCTGCGCTCCTCGGCCTGGCCGAGCGCCCGACCCGCGGGGGGTCGATCCGGGAGCTGGCGCTGGCGCGCACGGCGGAGTGGCTGTGGGCCCACCCGGAGCTCGGCACCGCGGCTCCGCCGGTCGGGCCGGTCACCCGGTCCCTCGGCCGCGTCGAGGTGCCGCCGCCGGTGTTCGGCGGACAGTGGGCGGGCCCGGCTCACGAGATCGGCGCCGACGACCCGGTCTGGGCGCCCTGACGATGCGGCTTTTCTGCCACTGGATGCAAGCAACGACGCTTCGCTGGCATCCCGACACCGCGACCCCTACCGCCGGGCCGCCTTCTTCTCCGCCCGCACGATGTTCATCACCGCCTGGATGAGCCCGAGGTGCGTGAACGCCTGCGGGAAGTTGCCCAGATGTCGCCCCGAGTGCGGGTCGATCTCCTCGGCGTAGAGGTGCAGCGACGACGCCGAGGCCAAGAGCTTCTCGCACAGCGCGGTCGCGCGGTCGACCTCACCGATCACCGCGAGCGCCGACACCAGGGCGAACGAGCAGATCGTGAACGTGCCCTCCTCCCCGGAGAGCCCGTCGTCGGTGTCCTCCACGAGGTAGCGCAGCACGAGGTCGTCGGTCGTGAGTTCGTCGGCGATCGCGAGCACCGTCGCCCGGCACCGTGGATCCTCCGGCGACAGGAACCCGACGATCGGCATGAGCAGCAGCGACGCGTCCAGCGCCGTCGTCGCGTAGTGCTGGCAGAGCACGCCGCGGGAGTCGACGGCGTTCGCCAGCACGTCGTCGCGGATCTCGGCCGCCGCCCGCGCCCACCGGTCCTCGCGCTTGGCGTCGCCGCGCAGCGCCGCCAGCCGGGCGCCCCGGTCGGCCGCGAGCCAGCAGGCGATCTTCGAGGTGGTGAAGTGCTGCGGCTCGCCGCGCACCTCCCACGGCCCGCGGTCGGGTCCGCGCCAGTTCTCCAGCGCCGCCTCGACCTGGGTCACGACGATGCGCCACAGGCGGTCGTCGAGCCGGTCGCGGCTGCGGACGTACTGGTAGATCGCCCCGACCGCGGCGCCCCAGACGTCGTGCTGCGCCTGGTCGTACGCACCGTTGCCGATGCGCACCGGGTAGGCGCCCTCGTAGCCGTCGAGGTGGGCGAGCACCTCCTCGTCGAGCCGCGACCGCCCGTCGACGCCGTACATGATCTGCAGGTGCCCGGCGGCGGCCTCGGCGGCCTCGGCGACGAAGTAGAAGAAGTCGTTGGCCTCCCAGTCGAACCCCAGCGCGTACAGCGCCCACAGGGCCAGCGCCGAGTCGCGGATCCAGGAGTAGCGGTAGTCCCAGTTGCGCTCGCCGCCCGGGGTCTCGGGCAGCGACGTCGTCGCCGCGGCCGCGATCGCCCCGGTCGGCGCGAACGTCAGGCCCTTGAGCGTGAGGGCCGAGCGCTGTAGGTAGGGCAGCCAGCGGTGGTCGGGGAAGTCGCCGCGGTCGAGCCAGTGCCGCCAGTGGTGCTCGGTCCAGGTCAGCCGGTCCAGGGCCTCGTCGACCGTCGCCGGCGGGGCGTGCTCGCTCCACGAGAGCGCGAAGTAGCGCCACTCGCCTTCCTTGATCAGCGTCCGCGACGTCGCGTGCGCGCCCTCGAACCCGACGTTGGTGTCGGTCGTGAGCAGCAGCGCCGGACCGTCCTCGGGACCGCCGACGGCGCGCGCCGTCCGGTACCCGCCGTCGGGATACGACCACTGCGCCGGCGTCCGCCCGTAGTCGAACATCGGCGCGCACTCCATGCGCAGCTGCACCTGCCCCGACAGGCAGCGCGCGACGCGGAGCAGCACGTGGTCGGCGTCGTAGTCCGTCGGCGCCCGCATGTGCGACCCGGACCGCTCGCCCTCGTGGTGCCACGGCCCCATGAGCAGGACGTCGAGCACCTGCAGCCAGCCGGTCCGCGTGCACCACGTCGTCTCGAGCACCATCGTCCCGGGAACGTAGCGCCGGGCGGCCGGCACGTCGACGCCGTCCGGCGAGACCCGGAAGGTGCCCGCGTCCCGGTCGAGGACGGCGCCGAAGACGCTGGGGGAGTCCATCCGCGGCAGGCACAGCCACTCGACGGCGCCGTTGGGCGCGACGAGCGCGGTGGTCTCGCAGTCGGAGAGGAAGCCGTAGTCGGCGATCGGCGGGAACGGGCTCGCCACGAGGCGCGGGATGCGGTCCGCCGAGATCTCCGGGCCGGCCGCGGCGCCCGTCTGCTGTGCCGTCACGAGCCGGGATGCTGCCCTACTCCCGTGGCGGCCGGGTTCCGGGTCCGCGACATCGGGCGAACACCCGCCGTTAGCGTGACGGCCATGGTGGTCCGCAACGCCCCCGTCCTCACGCAGGTCGCGCACGACGTCGACCCGGTGCGGGTCGAGGTCCTCGACGCGACCGACGTGACGCCGCGGATGCGCCGGGTGCGGCTGCGGGCGACGACGGCCGGTGCGGTCGCCGCGCTCCCGCTCACCGGCCCGACCGACCACGCCAAGCTCTTCTTCCCCCTCGAGCCCGGCGGCGAGCCGGACCGCCCGGAGATCGGCCCCCGCGGGCTCGTCGCGCCGCCGCCGGGCCGCCCGCGCCCCTATCGCGAGTACACCCTCCGGTCACGGGACGACGACGAGCTCGAGATCGACTTCGTGCGCCACGGGTCCGGCCTCGCGGGCCGCTGGATCGAGGACCCGGCCGGGGCGCTGTGGCTCTACGGGCCGCGCTCCTCGCTGGCCGCCGAGCCCCGCGACTGGTACCTGCTCGGCGGCGACGAGACCGCGCTGCCGGCGCTCACCCGGTGGCTCGCGCACCTCCCCGCCGGCGCGTCCGGGCTGGCGCTGATCGAGGTCGCCGACGCGGGCGAGGAGCAGGACCTGGCCGCGCCGCCCGGCGTCGGGATCCGGTGGCTGCACCGCGACGGCGCCGAGCCGGGCACGACGACGCTGCTCGGCGACGCCGTCGCCGCCTGGGAGCGGCCCGGGGGCGAGGGGCTGGTGTGGATGGGGGCCGAGGCGTCGGCGCTGCGCCCGGTGCGGCGGCGGCTGCGCGACCTGCTGCCCACCGAGTGGATCGACCTCGACGGCTACTGGCGCCGCGGGGTCGAGGGGACCGGGCTGGGCTGACGCCCATGTGAACGGATTTCGTCGTCCTGACGACCACATCCGTTCACATGAGCGCAGCTCTGAGCCGCTCGGCGAACGCCGTCGCCTGCCCGGGCCAGTGGGCGTCCTCGGCGCTGAACCCACCATGACCGCCGGGGAACACCACCGGCTCCTGGTCGAGCCGCGCCGCCAGCTCGACCGCCACTCGGCCCGGGAACACGCCGGCCGACTCCTCGCCCACCGCGAGGACGATCCGCGTCGGCGCCGCCGCCAGCGCGCCGAGGTCGACCCGGTAGCGCACCACCGGCAGCGAGCGTGCGGACAGGAGCGGGTCGTCCCGGCGGCCGTCGTCCTCGGGCGGCATCCCGAGGGCCGCCGGGTCCGGGAGCGGCTGCGCGAGGAACTCCGCGGTGAACTCGCCCACCCACGTCGTCATGCCGACGAAGGCGGCCATCCCCGCCCCCCAGCCGCGCTGCTCGTACGTCTCGCGCACCCGGTCGTACGCCCGGGTCGCGACCTCGGCGTCGGGCAGCGGGCCGAAGAGCGGCGGCTCGTGGGCGACCAGCGTGGCGACGTCGTCGGGGAACGCCGTCACCCAGGCCAGGCCCGTCACCGCGCCGCCGCTGGAGGCGAACACGTCGACCGGGCCGGTGCCGAGCTCGGCGACGAGCGCGTGCAGGTCCCGCGCCTGCACCTCGGGGTCGCTGTCGGTGCGCCCGTCGTGGCGGACGCTGCGCCCGAGGCCGCGCGGGTCGTAGGTGACGACGGTGCGGTCGCCGAGGTGGGACGCCAGGGCGCGGAAGCCCGAGGCGTCCATCGGCTGGCCGATCAGCAGCAGCGGCGGTCGTCCGTCGGCGGGCGGGAGGGGGCCGGCGACGTCGTGGACGAGGTCGACCTCGGCGGTCGCGAGGGTGCGGGTCTGCACGGTCAGGACTCCCGCACGCGGAACAGCCAGATCAGCCCGAGCACCGGGAGGATCAGCGGGACGTAGCCGTAGCCGCTGCCGAAGTCGCTCCAGACCGTGGCGTCGGTGAAGTCCTGCGGGGCGAGGACGGTGAACAGGCCGATCCCGACCACGCCGATCAGCTCGATCCACACCGCGGTGAGCGCGAGCGTCCGGCGCCGGCGCCCGATCGCGACCGCGGCCACGATGTAGACCGCCGCCGAGAACGCCGAGAGCACGTAGGCCAGCGGGGCGACGTGGAACTGGACCGCGAGCTGGAACACCGCCCGCGCGCCGGCCGAGATCGCGAAGATCACGTAGACGACGAGCAGGACGACGCCGGGGCCGCTGTTGATGCGGCGGGGCGCGGTGGCGGTCGCCCCCTCGGACGACGGGTCAGACACGGGTCGCCTCCCAGACCTGGGTGGTGCGCAGCACGAGCACGGCCAGCGTGACCCCCGCGATCGCGAGCACGATCGAGCCGTACCGCGTCCGCTCCTGGTACGCGAGCGCGGCGCCGACCGGCAGCGCGATGACCAGCGCGATGAGATATCCGACGATCTCCGCGACGGCTCCGCCGGTCCGCCCGCCCTGGACGACGAGCAGCACGACGGCCAGCAGCGCCTGGAGCAGCGCGACGACCTCGATGACCAGCAGCGCGAGCCGGTGGTGGTACGTCGGCGCCTGGTCCACGACCGCCGACACACCGCACCACAGCGCCCAGGCCAGGGCCGCGACGCCGAGCACCCAGGCGAGCGGGATGATCACCCCTCCATCCTCCCACCGCGGACATGTCCGGCGGGCACGTCGGGCACCCTCCCCGCCATGCCCCGGGACGACCTCGCCGCCACCCTGCGCTCGCTCGACGGCCAGAGCTACGGCCGCTACAGGTCGCTGTCCGGGGACTGGCCGCTCGGCTCCGGCGCGACGTTGACGGTCGTCCGCGTCCAGGCCGACCCGTTCGCCCCGCCGTCGCGGATCCGCGTGCGGCTGCCCGACGCCGCACCCACCGAGCTGACGACGACGCCCGACCGCCGGCGGGCGCTGTCGGGCTTCCTCCTCCGCCGGCTGCGCCGCGCGCTGCGGGGCACACCGGTGCACGTCGACGCCGGGGGACCCGAGGTCCTCGAGCGCAGCGCCGGCCGCGTCGAGGCCGACGGCACCGTCACCGTGGAGCTCGGCGTGCCCATGCCCGGGCCCAAGCGCCGGATCCTCGGCCGCGAGGCGGCGACGCTGCTCGGCGAGACGCTCCCGGCCGCCGTCGCGCAGCTGCGGTGGGAGGGCTTTCCCGACGACGACCGCCGCGCGGCCCGCGAGTTCGTCACCACCGTGGAGGACGCGGTCGCGCTGCGCGCGGCGCTCGCCGAGCGCCGGCTCGTCGCGTTCGTCGCCGACGGCGCGGTCCTCCCGCGGCGCTCCGGGGTGGACGACCACCCGCTGGAGGGCGCGACCCCGTTCGCGTCGCCGGAGTCGTTGCGCGTCACGATCCCGACGCCGAACGCGGGCGACGTGACCGGGCTCGGGGTCCCGGAGGGCGTCACGCTCATCGTCGGGGGCGGCTACCACGGCAAGTCGACGGTGCTGCGCGCGATCGAGGCGGGGGTGTACGACCACCAGCCCGGGGACGGCCGCGAGCGCGTCGTGGCCCGCGACGACGCGGTCAAGGTGCGGGCCGAGGACGGCCGCAGCGTCGTGCGCACCGACGTCTCGGCGTTCGTGACGCACCTGCCCTCGGGCCAGAGGGGTGAGACGCTGCCGACCGACGACTTCTCGACGACGAACGCCTCGGGCTCCACCAGCCAGGCCGCCTCGATGGTGGAGGCGGTCGAGGCCGGTGCGGGCGTGCTGCTGGTCGACGAGGACACCTCGGCCACCAACATCATGATCCGCGACGGGCGGATGCAGCAGCTCATCGCGACCGAGCCGCTGGTGCCGTTCGTGGAGCGCATCCGCCCGCTGCACGCCGAGCGCGGCGTCTCGTCGGTGCTGGTCATGGGCGGGTCGGGCGACTACCTCGAGGTCGCCGACACGGTGATCATGATGGACTCGTACGCCTGCCGGGAGGTGACCGGGCGGGCCCACGAGATCGCCGCCCAGGGCCGGACGCGCGCGGTGGAGCACTCCGGGTTCCCGCCGGTGACCCGCCGCGTGGTCGACCCGTCGTCGTTGGACCCGACCGGACGGCAGGGCAAGCGCCGGGTCACCGCCCGCGGGGTCGACACGCTGACGTTCGGGGAGGACGACGTCGACCTGTCCGCGGTCGAGCAGATCGTCGACCGGTCACAGGTGACGGGCATCGGGCGGGCGCTCGCGCTGCTGGGCGAGGGCGTGCTCGACGGGACGATCCCGCTCGGGGAGGGCCTCGACCTGCTCGACGCCGAGCTGGGTCGCGCCGGGGTCGACGCGCTGCTCGGCGGCGGGCGCGACGCCACCGACCTCGCCGTGCCGCGTCGTCACGAGGTCGCGGCGGCGCTCAACCGGTTGCGCACGGTGAAGGTCCGCGAGCTGCTGCGTGGTGCACCGTGAGCGATCGGCGAGGTGGCACTCGGTGTCGCACTACGCCGAAAGAGTGATGCTCGGCGGTAACTTGTCGCTCAGCGTGGCCTCGGCTGCTCGGGACTGCCATCCTCCGGCCAGTGAGGGCCCGGGGGCGGGCCGGCCGACGAGTGGGGGACCGAGTTGGACGCCGAGCGGACGATCGCCACGGACGTGCTGCGCTGGCAGGCCTACCGGGCGGCCCTCGCCGCGTGGGCCGACTCGATGGACCGGGCGCCGATCGCGATCCCGGAGCAGCGGCGCTCCCCGGAGGACGGGACGCCGCGGCGGGTGCCGCGGTAGGACCCGTCGTCGGGCGCACCTCTCAGAACCCGGCGATCTCCTCGTCGGTGTAGCCGATCTCGGCGAGCACCTCGGCGGTGTGCTGGCCCAGCAGCGGCGGCGGGGCGGTCGGGGACGGCGGCGTCGCGCCCGGTCCGGACACGTGCACCGGGAAGCCGGTGCCGTGGTAGGTCCCGACCCCGGGGTGCTCCATCTCCACGTGGTGCCCGCGCTCGAACGACCAGGGGTCGGAGTAGAGGTCGTCGAGGGTGTTGATCGGGCCGACGGGGACCCCGGCCGCGTCGAACGCCCCCGCCCAGTGCGCGACCGGCTTCTCCCGCATCACGTCCTCGACCAGCGCCATGAGCTCCTCGCGGCGGTCGGCGCGGTCGGCGTTGGTGGCGAAGCGGGGGTCGTCGACGAGCTCGTCGAGCTCGAGGACCTCGCAGAAGCGCCGCCACAGCCGCTCGCTCCCGGTGGCCACGACGAGGGTGCCGTCCGCGCACGCCATGGGCTGGTAGGGCACGACGGTGGGGTGCGCCGCGCCGAGGCGGCGGGCCCGGCGGGCGTCGTGGAACACCGCCTGGGCGGCCCAGGTGTGCCAGGCGGTCTGGGCGTCGAGCAGTGAGACGTCGACGTACTGCCCCAGGCCCGTCGTGTGCCGGGCCTGCAGGGCCATGAGCACCCCGATCACCGCCCAGGTCCCGCCGTTGAGGTCGCCCACGGGGAGGCCGACCTTCGTCGGGGGCCCGTCCGGCTCGCCGGTCAGGCTCATGATGCCGCCCATGGACTGGGCGAGGACGTCGTAGCCGGGGCGGTCGCGGTAGGGGCCCGTCTGCCCGAAGCCGGAGATGGCGACGTGGATGAGCCCGGGGTTGGTCTCCCGCAACGTGTCGTAGTCCAGGCCCCAGCGCGCCAGGGTGCCGGGGCGGAAGTTCTCGACGAGCACGTCGGCGCGGGCCGCCAGGCGGCGGGTCGCCTCCTGGCCGCGCTCGGTGGTGAGGTCGAGGACGATGCCGCGCTTGTTGCGGTTGGTCGACAGGTAGTAGAGCGAGATGCGCTGGTGCTCGTCGTCGTGCTCACCGTCGTGCTCGTCGTCGTTGAGGAAGGGTGGTCCCCAGCCGCGGGTGTCGTCCCCGAACGGCGGTTCGACCTTGACGACGTCGGCGCCCATCTCGCCCAGCCACTGGGTCGCGTAGGGGCCGGCGAGCACCCTCGAGAGGTCCAGGACGCGGATGCCTTCCAGCGGACGCACGTCCGGGGACGCTACGTCGTGGGCGTCTGGCAGGCTCGCCGGACGTGGGTCACAACCGCACGGTCCCGGTGGTCCTCGTCGCGGGCCACCTCGGCGTCGGGAAGTCCTCGCTGGTCAACCACCTGCTCCGGCACGCCGACGGGACCCGCATCGGGGTCGTGGTCAACGACTTCGGGGCGCTCGGGATCGACGCCATGCTCGTCGCGGGCCAGGCCGACGCGGTCACCTCGCTCGCCAACGGCTGCCTGTGCTGCACCACCGACGCCGACGGCCTGTCGGGGTTGCTGGCCGACCTCACCGCACCCGCCACGGGTCTCGACCTCGTGGTCGTGGAGGCGAGCGGACTGGCCGAACCGCGGGAGCTCGTGCGGCTGCTGCTGGCCTCGACCGACCCGCACGCGGTGTACGGCGGCCTCGTCGTCGTGCTGGACGCCGCGGCGCCCGACCTGGAGCAGGCCCGGCCGGCCGACCTCGCCGTCGTGAACGGGCTGGACCGGGTGTCGCAGGCTGCGGGCGACGCGGCCGTGGCGGCGGTGCGCGGGGTGGCTCCGGGGGCCGTCGTGGGGACCTCCCACGGGGCGCTGGACCCGTCGTTGCTCGCGGATCCGGTGGCGCGCCCGAAGCCGGCGCAGCTGGGGCTCGACGAGCTGTTGCGCGAGGTCGACGGGGCGCATCCGCACGAGGCGGCGCAGAGCGTGTCGTTCGTGTCGGAACGCCCGCTCGACCCGGGACGGTTGGCGGCGTTCCTCGAGGCCGGGCCGGCGGGCGTGGTGCGGGCGAAGGGCGTGGTGCGGGTGGCGTCGGGGTCGGGGGTCTGGGAGGTGCAGACCGTCGGGACGGCGATCCGGGTGCGTCCGGCGCCGCCGCGGGCGGTCGTCGACGGGGCGCGGCTGGTGCTGATCGGGGCGGGGTTGGACGAGGGCGCGCTGGTGGCGGCCCTGTCGGGGTGCGTGGTGCGCGACGACGACCCGCCGCTGCCCGACCACGCCGAGCTGGCCCTGACGCGGTACCGGATCGACCTGACCGAGGTCTGACACAGCTCATCGGACGTGGGCGGACCTGCGCGCGGCGCACACACGCCGGCGGCTGTGGTGCGTGGTTCCGCTCGGACCTGCGCGCCACGCGCACATCGGCCGCGCACGCCGTTCTCGGATCGCCGGGCCGAGGGAGTCACCGCACGCCGTGCGGATCTTCGTTCGGCGTGCAACGGCTCCCTGATCACCGGCACGCCGGAGTCGTGGCCGAGGCCGGCCGAGTAGGCGCGGGGCAGCAGTTCCCCTCGGAGCCGTGCCTGGCAGGCGTCGGGGTGTGTGCGCGACACGTCGGTCTCCCCGGATACCAACGTCCCGGCGCCGCCTCCGGCTTGACCGGCCGCCGCGCTGCGGCCACGGTCGGCGCATGGCGACGGATCCGGACGAGGTGCGCGACGGGGTGGGTCTCACCCACCTCGACCAGGAGCTCCTCGCCGGCGACGACGACCATCCCCCCGTGACCAAGCGCGCCCTGGTCGACCACCTCGACGCCGTCGCGGACCGCATCCTCCCGCTGCTCGCGGGCCGCCCGCTCTCGGTGGTCCGCGCCCGCGGCCGCGAGCGGTTCATGCAGAAGAACCTGCCCAAGGGCGCCCCGGACTGGATCCGGTCGGTGACGTTCTGGTCGGAGAGCTCGCAGCGCGACGTCCACTACGCCCTCGTCGAGGACCGCGCGACGTTGCTGTGGTTCGCCAACCAGCGTGCGGTCGAGTACCACGTCCCGCTCACGCTCGCCGCCGACCCGGGCACCCCGACCCACCTCGTCCTCGACCTCGACCCGCCCGAGGGGTCCGACCTGCGTCCCGTCGTCACCGCCGCCCGGGCGGTGCGCGAGGTCCTCCGCGACGCCGGCTTCGACCCCGCCGTGAAGACCTCCGGCGCGAAGGGGCTGCACGTGGTCACGCCCATCCGGCCGGCATCGATGGAGGACGTCCACGCCGCCACGCGGGCGGTGGCGGCGCGCGCCGAGCGGCTCGAGCCGGAGGGCACGACGACCGCGTTCATCCGCGCCGACCGCGGCGGCAAGGTCTTCCTCGACGCCACCCGGGCGGGCAACGCGACCGTCGTCGCCGCCTACAGCACGCGGGCGCGTCCCGGCCTGCCCGTGTCGTGCCCGTGCGACTGGGACGACCTCGACGACGTCGTGCCCTCCGAGATCACCGTCGCGACCCCGGACCGGTTCCTCCGCGGGCCGAGCTGGGTGGAGCGCCTCGGCGAGCCCCGCGCGATCCCCGACGACCTCGTCGAGGAGGGCCACACCATCCCGGTCGCCCGGGTCACGGCGATGCACGAGGGGAAGCGCCGCAAGCGCGCGGCCGCCCGGGACGACGACTGACGGAGTATCAGGTACCGTCGGTACCGAAAACATCGTCGTCGTGAGGAGGCCGTCGTGGACTTCGCCGGCATCGGACCGGTCAAGGATGCCTTGACCACCACCAACGATCTGCTGGAGAAGGTGCTGGGCGAGCTGCGCCGCACCAACGACGCGCAGCTCGACGCGGTCGTGACGGAGCTGCGCGCCGTCCGGGCGTCGGTCGACCGTCTGGTCGCCCAGCAGCAGGAGGTCGCGGCGCCGGCCTCCTGAGGCTCCCGGGGGCCTACCGGGAAGGCACGGACGAGTGCCGCATCCAGCGCACCCCGAGCCACGCGAGCACCGTGACCGCGCCGGCCACGCCGACGGAGGCCGCCATCCCGACCGATCCCGCCGGCACCACGCCGGCCAACTGGCCGAGGACGTCGACCAGGAGCGCGACGACGAGGGCGCCGCGGATCCAGGAGCCGGTGGTGAGGTGTGCGGTGTCCATGGAGCACAGCGTGCGCCCGGGCGATGAAGGGCCGGTGAGCGCTTGCTGTGCGTCACCTACGTGCCCCGCGCCGGTCTCACGACGCGCCTGGAAGGGTGACACCCGACGACTCGGGTGGAGGTGGGCGTGCGACGACGGGTGCTGCGGTGGCTCCGGCGCACCGGGATCGCGCTCGGCACGGTCATCGTCGTCGTCCTGGCGCTCGCCGGGCTCTACCTGGCGTGGGACGACCTGGCGCCGGTGCACGTCAACACCCCGATCCCGGGTTTCACCGTCGACGCCGCCGGGGTCGCCACGCACGTCGAGCACTGGGCGGCGGCCCACCCGTCGGGACAGCCGCCGGTGGTGCTCGTGCCCGGGTTCGCCGAGTCGACCTACGTGTTCTCCCGCCTCGCGCCGCGCCTGGCGGAGGACCGCGACGTCTACGCCTACGACGTCCGCGGCTACGGCTGGTCCGCCCACCAGGGCCCGTACACGCTCGCGGCCGACACCGACCAGCTCCAGGGGCTCCTGGCGGCGCTGCACCTGACGCGGCCGGTGGTGCTCGGCCACTCGCTGGGCGCCGCGATCGCGCTCTCGCTCGCCCTGCGCGACCCGGGCGCGGTTACCGGGGTGGTGGCGGCCAACGGCGACGGCACCCCGTACTTCGGCGCCGACCGGTCCCAGGCCGGCGGCGGTGGGAGCGGCCTGCGGACGCTGCTGACGCTGCCGCCGCTCGGACCCGCCGTCGTCACGGCCGTGGTCCGCCACCGCGACCCCATCCGCCGGCTGGTGGCTTCGCAGTGCGGGCCGGGCTGCCCGACCGACGACCGCGCGATCGACCGCTGGCGGGCGCCGTTCCTCGCCCCCGGCGGCGTCGGCGCCTTCCTCGCGATCGCGCGTCAGCCCCTCATCGGCCTGACCGACGACCAGGAGCGGGCCATCCGCGTCCCGACCGCGGTGTTCTCGAGCAGCGAGGACCGCAGCTTCGACCACACCCAGGCCCTCGCGACGGCGGCCCGGCTGCACACGGGCCTGGTCGCCGAGCTCCCCGGGGCCCGGCACCTCGCCCTGCTCGGCGAGCCCGACGAGGTGGCCGCGGCGCTGCACCCGCAGCTCGCCGCGCTGGTCGCCCAGGCCACCCCGCGGCGGTAGGGGCGGGGCCGTCCTCGGGTGCCCGACGTGACGGTTGCGCGGGCGAACGGGCCGGGCACCCGCGCCGCGCACCGACCGCGCACCCGACCCGGAAGAGGAGCCCGACGATGGCGGACACCCGCAACGGCCCCGACCTGCACCCGATGACCGAGGAGCTGGCCTCCGGGGCGAACTTCGCCTCGGTCGCGACGCTCCTGCCCAGCGGCCTGATCCAGAACCAGGTCCTGTGGTGCGACATCAAGGACGGTCGGCTCGTGTTCAACACCGAGACCCACCGCACGCGGTACGAGAACCTCCAGAAGGACCCGCGGGTCACGGTGCTCATCCGGGACGAGCAGGACCCGTATCGTTACGCCGAGGTGCGGGGCGAGGTCACCGAGTTCACCACCGGCCAGGAGGCGCGCGCCCACGTCGACGAGATCGCGCGGAAGTACACCGGGCAGGACTACCCGCCCGAGGCGATCAAGTCCGAGCGCGTGATCTGCTGGGTCACCCCGCACCGCCAGACGATCATCGACCAGAACGTCGACACGAGCGACTGACCTCCGGGAGGCGACACCGATGAGCGGTGACGACGTCGCGGGCACCGTCCTCGTCCTGCTCGCCGCGGTCGTCAACGCCTGCTCGACGGTGCTGCAGCGCCGCGCCGCGCGCGACGAGCCCGACGACGCCGCCTTCTCCATCGGGATGCTCTTCGACCTGGTCAAGCGCCCGTCCTGGATCGGCGGCATCCTCTGCATGATCCTCGGCTTCCTGCTGCAGGCGGCGGCCCTGACCGTCGGGCGGATCGCGGTCGTCCAGCCGTTGCTCACCGCCGAGCTGCCGCTGACGCTGCTGCTGGCCGCCTGGGTGTTCTCCCACCCGCTGCCGGCGCGGGAGTGGGTGGCGATCGGCGCGATGGCGGTCGGGCTCGCGGGGTTCGTGTACTGCCTCGCGCCGTCCGGCGGCGACGTCCTGGGCGCGCCCACCTACCGCTCGGTGATCGCGCTCGTGATCGGGCTGGGCGTGGTCGCCGGTCTCACGGCGGTCGGCGCCTCGCGCCACGGCCAGCAGCGCGCGGCCGCGCTCGGCCTCGCGACCGGCACCCTGTTCGGCATCGTCGCGGCCCTCGTGGCGGCCGTCGGCGCGGCGTGGGCCGGCGGGTTCGTCGGCCTGTTCACCGCCTGGCAGACCTACGCGGTCATCGTGCTCGGCCCGACGTCGTTCTTCCTGCTCCAGTCCGCGCTGCAGGCCGGCGAGCTCGACGCCTCCCAGCCGGGGTTCACGCTGATGAACCCGCTGGTCGGCGTGCTCTGGGGCGTGTTCGTGTTCGGGGAGGTGCCGCGCGGGGGCGCGTGGGTCGTCGGCGAGATCGCGAGCGCCGCGGTCATCGTGGGCGCGACGCTGCTGCTGGTCCGCTCGCCCGCCCTGCGTGCGGGGGAGCAGCCGGCCGAGGCGTCACCCGCCCGCTCCGGCTGAGCAGGACCTCGGCGCTCACGCCCGGCGGCGGATCTCCCCGGGGGTGACGCCGAGCCGCTTGCGCACGACGCGGTTCATGTGGCTCTGGTCGGCGAAACCGCAGGTCAGCGCCACCTCGGGCAGCGGCGTCCCGGTCCGCTCGAGCAGGCGCCGCGCCCGGTCCACCCGCTGCTGCAGCACGAACTCGTGCGGGGTCGTCCCCGTCGAGGCACGGAAGCGGCGCGCGAAGTGGAACTTCGAGAGGCCGACCGCGCCGGCGAGGTCGTCGAGCGTGAGCCGCCCGTGGAGGTGGCTCGCGACGTGGTCGCGCACCTGGTGCTCCTGGCGGAACGTCAGGCACTCCGAACCGCCCGGCTCGCGGAAGATGACGTGGGCGTGCCGACGCAGGATCGTCACGGACAGCTGCGTGGTCAGCGCGTCCACCAGGAGCTCGCTGCCGACCCCGCCGTGCGCCGCCTCCCGGGCGATCGCCATCGCCGCCCGGTGGATCGCCGGGTCGTCGGCCTTGATGGTGTCGTGCAGCGCGACGTCGGTGACCTCGCGCTCGTACATCGCCCGGCAGGTCGAGGCGAGCTGCTCGTGGGTGAGGTAGACGTGGACGACCTCGATGGGGTCCGACCACGTCCAGTGGGAGTCGGCGGCCCGCGTCAGCAGGGATACGTCGCCCGGGCCGAGCCGTTCGTGGTGCCACTCCGCGTCGAGCCGGCGCCGCATCTCCGTCACCCCGCGCCGGTAGGCGACGACCATGAAGTCGCGCAGCGGCGGGACCTCGACGTCGGAGTCCTGGTAGCGGTAGCCGCGCACCGCCACCCCGTCCCAGGACTCGTCGGGGCTGCGGACGGTGACCTCGCCGGGGACCCACGTGGGGAGCTCGTCGGGAACGATGAACCCGTCACCCATGGCGCCACCCCGTCGTCGACCGGGAACCACGCTAGCTGTGACGGTGGTCACGAACCACCTGCAGCGCAAGGATGTCCAACGACGAGGCCGATCGTCCGGGATTCGTACCCGGAATCTCGAGCATCCTGACCAGCGCCGATTCGGTCAGGACGCCCGTGCCGGGCAAGGGCGTCCCAGCGACGGCCCGGATCGTCCAAGCGCTCCGCCGCCGTCCGGCTCCACCGTGCACTCCACGGGAGCGACGGGCGAGGAGGTCGCGGGACGATGACGACGAGCACGGACGGCGCCACGAGCACCGTGGACGCCGTGATCATCGGAGCGGGGTTCTCCGGCCTCTACATGCTGCACCGGCTGCGCGACGAGATGGGCCTGCGGGCCCGGGTGTTCGAGACCGGGGACGGGGTCGGTGGGACCTGGTACTGGAACCGCTACCCGGGGGCACGCTCCGACTCCGACTCCTACGTCTACGGCTTCACCTTCGACCGGGACCTCTGGGAGTCCTGGGAGTGGAGCGAGCGCTACCCGGAGTCGCACGAGGTCCGGGCCTACCTCGAGCACGTGGCCGACCGGTTCGACCTGACGCGGGACATCACGTTCGGCACCCGCGTCGAGTCCGCCACGTTCGACGAGGACCGAGAGGTCTGGACCGTCACGACCGACGCCGGGGAGACGGTCACCGCCACGTACGTGATCTCGGCGGTGGGGGCGCTCTCGGCGTCGAACACCCCGCCCTTCCGAGGCATCGAGACCTTCGCCGGCCCCACGTTCCACACCGGCGAGTGGCCGCACGGGGGCGTGGACTTCACCGGGCAGCACGTCGGCATGATCGGCTCCGGCGCGAGCGCGGTGCAGGCCACCCCGATCATCGCGGCGCAGGCCGACGAGCTCACGGTGTTCCAGCGCACGGCCAACTACGTCGTCCCGGCCAACAACGGCCCCGTCGATCCCGACGTCAAGGCCGCGCGCCTCGAGGACTGGGCCGGCATCCGCGAGCGGATCCAGCAGTCGAACTTCGGGTTCGAGCTCTACCTGCAGGAGAAGGGGGCCGCCGAGGTCTCCGACGCCGAGCGCGAAGCGCTCCTCGAGGACTACTGGGAACGCGGCGGCTTCCACATCTGGCTGGGTGCGTACGCCGACATCTTCTTCTCCACCGAGGCCAACGACCTCGTCCGACGCTTCCTCGACCGGAAGATCCGCGAGAAGGTCCACGATCCCGAGACGGCCGAACTGCTGATCCCGAAGGACCACCCCTTCGGCTGCAAGCGCAATCCGCTCGACTCGGGCTACTTCGAGACGTTCAACGAGCCGCACGTCCACCTCGTCGACGTGAAGTCGAACCCGATCGCCGAGATCACCCGCGACGGCCTCCGGCTCGCCGACGGCGCGGAGTACACCTTCGACACGCTCGTGCTCGCCACCGGCTTCGACGCGATGACCGGCCCGCTCAACCGCATCGACATCCGCGGGCGGGGCGGCGAGCCGCTGCGCGAGAAATGGGCCGAGGGACCACGGACCTACCTCGGGCTGATGAGCCACGGCTACCCGAACCTGTTCACCATCACGGGTCCGCAGAGTCCCTCGGTGCTCTCGAACATGCCGGTGTCGATCGAGCAGCACGTCGACTACATCGGACGGATCATCGCCGATCTGCGTGCTCGGGGTGCGACCGTCATCGAGCCCACGAAGGAGGCCGAGGACGGCTGGTGCGCCTACAACCAGGAGATCGCGAACGCGACGCTGTTCCCCACCGCGAACACCTGGTACATGGGCGCGAACATCCCCGGCAAGCCGCGGGTGTTCATGCCCAACCTCGACTTCGTCGGTCCGTACCGGGCCAAGTGCGACCAGATCGCCGCCAACGGGTGGGAGGGCTTCGCCATCGACGGAGCGGCGGTTCCCGCGAGCGAGCACGTCTACACCTGGGCGGTTGCCGGGTGAGCACTCCGAACGGCGTGAGGGAGAACGGACCATGACCGACACCATGAAGGCCTTCGCGATCCTCGGACCCGGCAAGACCGGGCTCGTGGAGCGGCCGATCCCGCACGCCGGGCCGGGCGACGCCGTCGTGAGGACCACGGCGGCGCTGATCTGCACGTCCGACGTGCACACCGTGGCGGGGCTGCTGCCCGTGCCCGACGGGCGCCTGCTCGGGCACGAGAGCGTCGGCGTCGTCCACGAGATCGGCGAGGGCGTGACGTCGGTCCAGGTCGGCGACCGGGTCGCGGTCAACGCCGTCACGCCCGACGGCACGTGCGACAACTGCCAGGCCGGGCACACGTCGCAGTGCCGCGGCGCGCTCGGCGGCTACCGCTTCACCGTCCAGAAGGACGGCAACATGGCCGAGTACTTCCACGTCAACGACGCCGACTACAACCTCGCGCCGATCCCCGAGGGGCTCGCCGACGAGGTCGCGGTCTACGCCTGCGACATGCTCTCCACCGGCATCATCGGGTCGGAGAACGCGGCCATCCCGGTCGGGGGCACCGTCGCGATCTTCGCGCAGGGCGCGGTCGGGCTGTCGGCGACCCTCGGCGCCAAGCTCCGGGGCGCCGGCTTGATCATCACCGTCGAGGGCCTCCCCAACCGGCAGGAGCTGTCCCGGCGCTTCGGCGCGGACGTCGTCATCGACCCAGCGTCGGGCGACGTCGCCGAGCAGATCCTCGCGCTCACCGACGGCGGCGCCGACTCGACGGTGGAGGCGCTGGGCAACCAGGTCACCTTCGAGGCCGCGCTCTACGCCACCCGCCCCGGCGGGACGCTGTCCAACGTCGGGTACCACGGGGAGTCCGGCCCGACGGTGACGATGCCGCTGGACGCCTGGGGCCTCGGGATGGCGGGCAAGAAGATCGCCACCGACCTCTGCCCCGGCGGACGCCTGCGGATGGAGCGGCTCATGCGGCTGCTCGTCAACGGCAAGATCGACCCGACGCCCATGACGACCCATCGGATGTCGATCGACCAGGTCGAGGAGGCCTTCGACATGATGGCCACCAAGCGCGACGGGATCGTCAAGCCGCTGATCACCTTCTGAGACCGAGCAGCCGCTCGAGCAGGCGGTGGCGCAGCGCGAGGCTCACCACCACGAACCAGACCACGACGGTGGGGACGACCGCGTACACCACCGGCGGATCGGGTGCGGTCAGGCCGAAGTAGCTGCGCGTCGCCGGCACGATCAGGACGACGACGAGCGCCAGGAACAGCCCGACCGCCAGCCACGTGGGGCGACGGTCGGGGCTCACCGGCGCCCAGGCGGTGAAGAGCCGCGCCGGGGGCTCGAGCAGCAGGATGAGCAGGATCGACGCGACCGAGACGAACATCGACAGTCCGCTCTGCGCACCGAGGGTCGCGGAGGCGGTCACGAAGTCGGCGTCGACCCCGTAGCGCAGGCCGGTGTACTCCTCGAAGAGCGAGTACACGTTCGACGGCAGGTTCGGGGTGCTGAGCCCCGAGAGCACCAACTCGTAGAGGCCCGCGTAGACCGCGGCGCCGAACCCCGCGGTGAGGATGCCGACCGGGAGGACGAACCGCGCGAGGGAGAGCAGGAGGTCGTCCGCGGGCGGGCCGGGCCGGGCCCACATCGTCAGGAAGAAGGTCGGGACGCCGACGGTGAACAGCGTCAGCCCGACCTGGGTGGGCGTGTAGGGGAATCCCAGCCCGAGCATCGTCACGACGAGGATGACGAGCATCTGGGTCGCCACCCGCGACAGGAACAGGTACATCGACGACCCGACGCCGCTCACGATGCGCCGGCCCTCGGTGCGCGCGGGCGGCAGCGTCGTGAAGGAGTCGTCGAGCAGCACGATGTCGGCGACGTCGCGGGTGACCGCGCTGCCCGAGCGCATCGCCACGCCCACGTGGGCGCGCTTGAGCGCCCGGGCGTCGTTGACCCCGTCGCCGAGCATCGCGACGTGGCGCCCGCGGCGGCGCAGGGCGTCGACGATCTGCTCCTTCTGCTCGGGGGCGACGCGGCCGAACACCGTGAACGTGTCGACCGCCTCGTCGAAGCGCTCCGGTTCGAGCGCGGCGAGCTCCGGACCGCCGATCGCCTCACCTGCCAGCCCCGCGCGGTGGGCCAGCGCCGCCACGGTGACCGGGTCGTCCCCCGAGATCACCTTCGTCGCGACGCCCTCCTCGGCCAGCCCCGCGAGCACCTCGGTCACGCCCTCGCGCAGCTCGTCGCCGAGCACGACGAGGGCCTGCGCGGACACCGGCGGCAGGGAGGGACGTCCGGCGTCGTCGCGCAGCCCCGTCCCGGCCGGGCCTCGGGCCAGCAGCAGCACCCGCAGGCCCCGCGCGGCGTGCGCGCGGGCCCGGCGCAGCAGGCCGTCGACGACGTCGGGCGGGTCGGCGAGGTGCGGCGCGAGCGTGGCGGGGGCCCCGAGGACGACGGTGCCGTCGCCGGTGGCGATCCCGCTCCAGCGCAGCGACGACCGGAACTCGACCTCGTCGTCGAGCCGGTCGGTGGCCGTGCCCGGCAGCGACCCGTCGCCGGCGAGCGCCGCGGTGGTCGCGTTGGGGGAGCGCACCGAGCGGGCGAACGTCCCGAGCAGGGTGCGGGCGTCCTCCTCGGCGACGCCGTCCGCGGGGGCCACCCCCACCAGGGAGAGCCGGCCGCTGGTGAGCGTCCCGGTCTTGTCGGTGCAGATCACGTCCACGCGGCTGAGGGCCTCGACGGCGTTGGTCTGCTGCACCAGCGCACCACGGCCGGCGATCCGCGCGGCCCCGACGGCGTAGGCGACGGCGATGAGGAAGAACAGGCCGTAGGGCACGAGGCCGGAGAGCACGGCGGAGGTCTGCACGAAGCGCAGGACGGTCGAGCCGTCGAGCAGCGCCTGCGCGAGGATCGCGCCGCTCATCAGCAGCACGAGCAGGATGATCAGCCGGACGACGAGGTCGATCCGCCACTGCAGCGGGGTCTGGTCGGTGGTGTCGGCCCGGGCGGCGAGGGTGAGCCGTCCGGCGTGGCTCGCGGGACCGACCGCCTCGGCGCGCTGCCACCCCTCGCCGGAGGCCACCGAGCTCCCGGAGAGCAGCTGGTCGCCGGGGGCCTTGGGGACGGGGTCCGCCTCGCCGGTCAGCAGGGACTCGTCGACCTCGAGCGCCGACGGGGCGTCCCCGAGCACCGGCCCGTCGACGACCACCTGGTCGCCCGTGCGCAGCACCAGCAGGTCGCCCTCGACGACGTCGGCCGGCGCGACCGGGCGCGGCGTCCCGTCCCGCACGACCGTGACCGGCTCGCGGGCGAGCAGCTGCAGGCGGTCGAGCGCCCGGCGGGCCCGCAGCTCCTGCACCGCGGAGAGGGCCGCGTTGATGAGGCCGAGACCGACGCTGACCAGGGCGTCGGAGTAGCGGCCGAGCGCCAGGAGCGCGATGCCGATCACGAACAGGACGTTGTTGTAGAACGAGAAGACCGTCGTGCGGAGGATGCGCGCCGTCGTCCGGCTCGAGCCCCGCACCGGGACGTTCCCCCGGCCGTCCCGCGCGCGCTGCGCGGCCTCGACCTCCGACAGTCCCTCCGGCGCCATGGTGGCGGTCATGGCGCGGATCCTGACAGCTCCCCACCACGCACGCCGCACGGCAGGATGCGCCGGGTGACGACCTCGTGGCGCGGGTGGCTGCGGGGCCTGGTGGCGCTGCGGCCGACCCGGTTCGACTGGGTCGACGCGGTCCGCGCCGGCACCTGCGCGGGTGGCGTGGTGCTCATCGGGTGGGTCCTCGGCGAGCTCTCGGCCGGGCTGACCGCGAGCGTCGGGGCGTTCACCGCCCTGTACGGCCAGGGGCGCCCGTACCGCTCCCGCGCCGTGGAGCTCGCCGTCATCGCGGTCGCGTTCGCCGGCGTCGTGACGCTCGGTGCCCTCTCGGCGGTCTCCGTGTGGCTCGCCGTGGTGGTCGTGGCGGCCCTCGCCGTCGTCGCGACGTGGCTCTGCCAGGCCCTCGACACCGGCCCGCCGGGCGCCTACATGTTCGTGCTCGCCGCGGCGACCGCCTCGAACATCCCGGGCGCCGCCACCGAGCCCTGGCGGCTGGGCCTGCTCGTGCTCGCGGGCGGGGCCCTGGCGTGGCTGCTGCACATGTCCGGGGTCCTGGCCGGGGTCCGCCGGCCGGAGAAGGCGGCGCTGCGGGACGGCACGGCGGCCGTCGCGCGGCTGGTCGAGGGGGTGCACGAGGCGGACTACGCCGCGCGGCGGGACCGGGCGGCGCGGGCGATGCACCGGTGCTGGGTCGTGCTGGTGGGCCGGCAGCCCGCCGCCGCGCGCCGCGACGGGACCCTGGAGCGGCTCCGGGCGATCGGCCTCGAGGTCCACGGCCTGCTCGCCGACGCCGTCCGGGCCCACGACGAGGGACGCCCGGTCGACCCGTCCGCCGCGGCCCGGCTGCGGGCGGTGCCGGCCGCGATCGCCGATCCGCCGTCCGCGCCCGGTCCGCTCGGTCCGGCCGACGTCCCGCGCGGAGGCCCGGGGCCGGTGCGGGCCGCCCGCGAGGTGCTCGCGACCGGGTCGCCCTGGCGCGTGGTGCTCCTGCGGGTGGCCCTCGGCGCGCTGGTCGCGGGCGCGCTCGGGGCCTCGGTCGGCCTCGACCACGCGTACTGGGCGGTCGCCGCCACGGTGCTGGTGCTCTGCCAGGGGCTGAGCTGGGCCGGGACCCTCGAGCGCGCGGTGCAGCGGCTGCTCGGGACCTGGCTCGGGCTCCTGCTCGCCGCGGTCGTGCTCGCGGCCGAGCCCGCCGGGGTGGGGCTGGCCGTGACGGTGGCGGTGCTGCAGGGCGCGGTCCAGCTCGCCATGCCCCGCAACTACGGCCTCGGCGTCGTCGTCATCACCCCGCTCGCCCTGACCATCGGCAGCGGCGGCCACCCGGCCGACCTGGGCGGGTTCCTCCTGGCCCGCGGCGTGGACACCGCCGTCGGGTGCGCCCTCGGCGTGGTGGTGTTCCTGCTGGTCCGGCCCGGACCGGCCCAGCCGGCGCCCGCGGCCCTGGTCGCGGGCACCCTGCGCGACGCGGCCCGCGTCGTCCCCCACCTCGCCGACCGCACGACGGCGACCCCCGCGGCCCGGGAGGCCCGTCGCGACCTCAACCGGGACGCGCTGGCGCTGGCCGACGCCCACCAGGTCGCCGAGCTCGCGCTCCCGGGCGGCCGGGGCGTCCAGGCGACGGTCTGGTGGCCGGCGCTGGACACGGCCCGGCGGCTGGCCCACGAGGTCCTCGCGGCCTGTTGGGCGGTCGACGGCGGGGAGGCGGCGACGCCGGTGACCGCGGCACGGGCCGGGGCGGTCGCCGTCGAGCTCGACGCGCTGTCGCGGCGGACCACGTCCGGCGACGGGGCGGTGCCGGACGCCGGCGACGGGTTCCTCGCCCGCGACCTGGACGCGGTGCGGCGGTCGCTGCCGAGGGATGCCTAGGGCACGACGCTGATCATCGCGGTGGTCGAGATGAAGAGGATCACCAGGACGGCCCAGGGGAGCGGGCTGCGGGCGGGATCGGTGCGGTGCAGGTGCACCGCCCGCCAGGCCGCGAAGGCCGCGGCGAGCACGAGCACGACGCGCACGGCGGTGATCGCCGCGAACCACGGGCTCGGCTGGGTCGGCACACCCCGCGACGGTATGGACCGCGACGCCGTCCGTGGTGCGGTTCGGGAGAACTGCCGCTCACCGCGCCATGATCGTGTTCCGGTGGCGGCAGCGCGCTCCTCAGCGCTCGTGCTGCTCCCGCAGCCGCCGGCCCTGCTCGCGCTCGCGCTCGGCGAAGGCGCGGGCCTCCTGCGCCGCGCCCTGGAGGCGCTCCGCGGCGTGCGGCCGCAGGCGGGCGGAATTCTCGTAGGTCGCCGCCACCTTCTCCTCGGAGTCGGCGACCTCGTCGGCCAGTCGTGCCAGCCGGGCCGTGAGCTCCGTGGCGTGCTGCGCCGCGTCGTCGGCAGAGCGGGATACTTCGGGCACGGTTCCTCCCACCCGCTGGACGAGGGGAGGACGGGCGTGCCGATACCCTCGCACGACGGCGAGCCCCTCGACCAGGCGGGACGCTCGCCCCGCTCGACCTCCCGCGCGTCGCCACCCGGCGGCCGGCCGGGAGCGTGGTAGGGAGCGCGGGATGGACGACCTCAGAGTGGTCGGGATCGGTGCCTCGGCAGGCGGCATCGAGGCTCTGTTCGAGCTGGTCGCCGGCCTGGACACCGGGCTGGACGCCGCGGTGCTGGTGGTCGTGCACCAGGCGGCCGACGGCCCGACGGTGCTCGCCGAACTGCTCGACCGGCGGTGTCCGCTGACGGTCACCACCGCCCGGGACGGCGAGCCCCTCACGCCGGGCGCGGTGGTCGTGGCACCCCCGAACGCGCACCTCCAGGTGGCGGACGGCCACGTGGTGCTCAGCAACGGGCCGAAGGAGAACGGGCACCGGCCCGGCATCGACCCGCTGTTCCGGTCGCTGGCCTTCGCGGCCGGCCCGGGCGCCACCGGGGTGGTGCTCAGCGGGATGCTCGACGACGGGGCCGCCGGGCTGCTCGACATCGTGCGCCACGGCGGGACCGCGGTCGTCCAGGACACCGCCGACGCCCTCTACGACGCCATGCCCGCGGCCGCCCTCGACCAGGTCCCCGGCGCGGTGGTCCGTAGCGCCCGCGACATCGGGCCGGTCCTGGCCGAGATCGCCGGGCGCCCGCTGCTCGACGGGCACCGGCCCTCGGAGCGGCTGGCCTACGAGGTGCGGGTGAGCCGGGGCGAGGCGCCCGGGATCCTCGAGCGCGACCCGCCCGGGCCGGTGGTCGGGATGAGCTGCCCGGACTGCTCGGGGCCGCTCTTCGACCTGGGCGGGCAGGACAACCCCCGGTTCCGGTGCCGCACGGGGCACGCGTGGTCGCCGCAGAGCCTGGGGGCCGCCCAGGACGAGGCCGTCGAGCGGGCGCTCTACGCGGCGCTGCGGGCCCTCGAGGACAAGGTCGCGCTGTCGAACCGGGTCGCGAGGTCCGCCCAGGCCACCGGGTCCGCGCGGGTGGCCGAGAAGTCACGCCGGTCCGCGGAGGAGGCCCTGCGGTCGGCGACGGTCCTGCGTCGGCTGCTCGTCGGAGCCGGGCGGGCGGCCGCGCGGGGCGCGGCCGATGACGGCGCGGCCCACGACTCCCACGACTCCCACGACCAGGACGGCGGTGCAGGGTGACCGAGCAGGTCGACAGCGAGTTCGAGAACCTGCTGGAGTTCATCAAGGAGAGCCGCGGGTTCGACTTCACCGGGTACAAGCGCTCGAGCATCCAGCGCCGGGTGGAGCGGCGGATGCAGCAGGTCGAGATCGAGACGTTCGCCGAGTACCTCGACCTGCTGCAGGTGGACCAGAACGAGTTCACCCAGCTCTTCAACACGATCCTCATCAACGTCACCGGGTTCTTCCGCGACTTCGAGGCGTGGCGCGAGCTCCAGCAGGAGGTCATCCCCGCGCTGCTGGCCCCCAAGACGCGCGGGGAGAGCATCCGGGTGTGGTCGGCGGGCTGCGCGAGCGGCGAGGAGGCCTACGCGCTCGCGATCCTGCTGGCCGAGGCGGTCGGCTCCGAGGACTTCCGGCGCCGCGTCAAGGTCTACGCCACCGACGTCGACGAGGACGCCCTGGCCACCGCCCGGCAGGCCACGTACGGCGAGAAGGAGATCCAGGCGGTCCCCGAGGACCTGCGCGACCGCTACTTCGAGCGCACGGGGTCGCGGTACGTCTTCCGCGGCGACCTGCGCCACAGCGTCATCTTCGGCCGCAACGACCTCGTGCAGGACGCCCCGATCGGCCGCCTCGACCTACTGGTCTGCCGCAACACGCTGATGTACCTCAACGCCGAGACCCAGGCCCAGGTGCTGCGGCGGTTCCACTTCGCGCTCAACCCGACCGGTGTCCTGTTCCTCGGCAAGGCCGAGATGCTGCTCAGCCACGCCCGGCTCTTCCTCCCGATCGACCTCAAGCGCCGTTTCTTCCGCAAGGCCGAGCAGGTCGACCCCGGGCAGCGGCTCGGCATCGGGCAGGCCCACCTCGACCAGTCCCGGGCCGGGCGGGACCCGCGCCTCGAGGACGAGGCCCTCCTGCTCAGCCCGCTCGCCACGATCGTCGTCAACCCCGACGAGGTGGTCGCGAAGGCGAACCAGCGCGCCGAGGCCCAGCTGGGGGTGTCGTCCCGCGAGATCGGCCGCAACTTCCCCGACCTCGACCTCTGCCAGCGCATCAGCGGGCTGCGCACCGCGTTCGACGACGTGCGCCGCAACCGCGGGCCGATGTGGCTGCACGAGGTGCAGTTCTCGCGCTCGGCCACCGAGACGCTCTTCTTCGACGTCCAGCTCGTGCCCCTGGAGACCGGCGCGAACGGGGGCGTGGCGGTCGCCGCCTTCTTCTCCGACGTCACCCGCTACCAGCGGATGACCGGGGAGCTGCAGGCCGCGCACCGCCAGGTGGAGACCGCCTACGAGGAGCTGCAGTCGACGGTGGAGGAGCTGGAGACCACCAACGAGGAGCTGCAGTCCACGGTGGAGGAGCTGGAGACCACCAACGAGGAGCTGCAGTCCACGGTCGAGGAGCTCGAGACCACCAACGAGGAGCTGCAGTCCACCAACGACGAGCTCCAGTCGATGAACGACGAGCTGCGCGAGCGGACCTCGCAGCTCGACGAGGCCAACGACTTCCTCGAGTCGGTGCTCGGCAGCCTGCGCACGGCCGTCGTCGTCGTGGACACCGACCTCATCGTGCGGGCCTGGAACGCCCAGGCCGACGACCTGTGGGGCCTGCGCTCCGAGGAGACCATCGGGCAGCACCTGCTCAACCTCGACCTCGGCCTGCCCATGGAGCGCCTGCGTCCCCTCGTGCGCGGCGCGCTGGTCGGCGACTCCGACGGCGACCCGCTGCGGCTCGAGGCGATCAACCGGCGGGGCCGCACCGTCGGGCTGGTCCTCTCGGCGTCCCCGCTGCGGCTGCGGGGCAGCGGCCCGACCGGCGCGATCGTGCTCATGGACCAGACCGACGCCGGGGCCCCCGCCGCCGGGTCCTGACCCGCGGCACCGCCGGGCGACCGGGTCGCCACGACCCGGTCGTCCGGGAGCACCTTCGCCCTCACTTCCCGGCGGGGCCCCACTGAGGGGGTGCGGTCTCCGCGGCCATCTCCATCTCGGCGGTGGCCTGGACGAGCTCCATGAGGTCCGGGTCGAGGCCGGGGCCGAACTCCTCGGGGCGCTCCACGGCGATCCCGGGGAACGGGATGCCCTCGGGGGCCTGCTCGGTGGACAGGGTGGTGCCGTCCTTGGACGGCGAGGTGCCCTGGATGATCTTCCCGGCCTCGGAGAGCTGGTCGAGGCTGAAGGTGTACTGCGTGGACTGCAGGCCCTGGTCGGTCAGCGTCTTGACCTCGGGGAACTGCTCGGCGTTCGTCTTCGGGATCGGCAGCAGCTTGTTCCACTCGACGCCGAGGGCCTCCAGCGCCTTCGCGTAGGCGTTCTCGTGGGCCTGGTCGCGCACGATGAGGTACGCGATCGTCGAGCGCGCGGTCTTGTTGGCCGTCATCTCGTAGAGCCGGCACTTCTGCAGGCGGCCGGTCGACTCGAGCATGAGGTTGTAGAGCAGGTTCAGCGGCAGGTTGCCCGAGTCGTAGACGTACTTGCCGGTCCAGGGGTCGCCCTGGGCATCCACGGGCAGCGCGCCCTGGGCGCCGACGAGCCAGTGGTGGATGTTGCCGCCGGAGAGCGCGATGTTCAGGGGAGTGTCACCGCCGGCGCCGGGCTCGTCGAGCGCGCCCGGGTTGCCCTGGTAGCGCGGCGAGCCGTCGACGAGCTGGGCGATGGTCGAGGCGATGAGCTCGACGTGGCCGATCTCCTCGGTGCCGATGCCGTAGAGCAGGTCGCGGAACGGCTTGCCCGTCGGGCCGCGGAAATTGAAGCTCTGGAACAGGTACTGCATCATCGTGCGCATCTCGCCGAACTGGCCGCCGAGCCCTTCCTGCAGGGCGTTCGCGGCCGCGGGGTCCGGCTCGTCGGACTCGATCTGGTTGAGCATGCGCTGGACGTGGAAGAACACGGGCGTCCTCTCGCGGGGGGTCGACTGTCGCGGGGATCGGCGGCCCGTCCTGCTCGGGCCGCAACGGGCCCCGGATGACCACCGGCCGTCGCCCGCTCGTCTCCTCCGCCGTACACGTGACGTCTCCGACGCGTCTGCGCCCCGTCTCCGAGTCGCGGCACCGGCCCGCCCTCCCTAGCGTGGAGCCGCGCGTTGAGCTCACCAGCCGTCGCGGCGCCTCCGGGTCCGCGCCCTGCTCCCGACCTGTCGGCCACCGCCTGCGCACCAGCGTCGGGGGCCGGCGCGAAGTGGCGGCGAATGATCACGCAGGCGCACACCGGCACGACGGCGGCCCGCCTCGGGCTGCTGGGCGGGTTCACCTGCCGGCTCGGCGACGACGAGGTCCGGCTGGCGCCCACCGCGGAGCGGGTGGTGGCCTACCTGGCGCTCGCCCGGCGCCGGGTCCGGCGCCACGAGCTCGCCGGGACGCTCTGGCCGCAGGACCCGGACCGCCAGGGCCTGACCCGGCTGCGGACGGTGCTGTGGAAGGTGCCCTCGCCGGTCCGCGCCGCCCTGGTGTGTGTCGACGCGGGCACCGTCGGGCTGCACCCGGCCGCCGCCGTCGACCTCTACGCGCTCGACCGCGACGCCGACGAGGCCGCGGAGACCGACCTCCTCGCCCGGGGCGAGCTGCTGCCGGGCTGGTCCGACGACTGGGTGCTCGTGGAGCGGGCGCGCCACCGCCAGCTGCACCTGCACGCCCTCGAGGACCGCAGCGCCTCGTGCTGCCGCGAGGGCCGCTACGCGGACGCGCTGCGGTTCGGGCTCGAGGCGGTCGCCCAGGAGCCGCTGAGAGAGAGCGCCCGCCGCCGGGTCATCGAGGTCCACCTCGCGGAGGGCAACGCCGCGGAGACGCTGGCGGAGTACGAGGCGTTCCGCCGCCTGCTGCGCACCGAGCTCGGGCTGGCGCCCTCGCCGGCCCTGCGCGACCTCGTGCGGCCCCTCCTCGGTCGCCCCGCCGACCAGTAGGCCCGCCGAGTACCAGTAGGCCCGCCGAGTACCAGGAGCCCGCCGAGTACCAGGAGCCCGCCGACTACGGGGAGCCGGAGGGACCGACGCGGGGCAGGACGTCGGCGACGAGGCGCTCCATCTGTTCGCGGTCCTCGGCGACGTCGGCGCCGAGCGGGTTGAGCAGGACCATCTCCGCGCCGGCGTCGACGACCTCCCGCAGGCCGCGGGCGACGTCGTCGGCGGTCCCGGCGACCGGCACGTCCTCGATGCCGGGCATCCGCCCGTAGATCCGGCGCAGTCCGGCGACCACCCGCTCCCGGGCACGCCCGGCGTCGTCGTCGACGGTGAGGTAGACCCGCTTGGCGACGGTGAAGCCCGCCGGGTCGCGCCGCTGACGATCGAGCTCCGCGCGCAGCGTGGCGACCTGCTCGGCGAACGCGGCCGTCGTCGCGGACCCGGCGCCGAGGAAGGCGTCGCCGTGGCGGACGGCGCGGGCGATCGCCCGGGGCGCGTTGGCGCCGAACCAGATGGGCGGGTGCGGACGCTGCACCGGCTTGGGGGCGAGCGGGAGGTCCTCGACGTGGCGGAACCGGCCCTCGAAGCGGACGGTCGGCGCGTCGGACCACGCCGCCTTCATCAGCTGCAGGCCCTCGGTGAAGCGCGCGACGAACGTCTCGGGCTCCACGCCGAACGCCGCGAACCGGCGGAACCCGCCGCCCGGGGCGACCCCGACGTCGAGGCGGCCGTGGCTGAGCCGGTCGACCGCGGTGATCGACGCCGCGAGCTGGAGCGGATCGTGCAGGGAGCTCACGAGCACCCCGACGCCGAGCCGGAGCCGCTCGGTGCCCGCCGCCGCCCAGGCGAGCACCTCGAGCGGCGCGAGGAGCGGCGTCGGCCCGATCGACTGCTCGAGCGTCCACCCGCCCTCGAAGCCCAGCTCCTCGGCCCGCGCGAGGAAGCTCCGCAGCCCGGGCGCGTCGAACCCGTCGGTGTCGAGCTGCGGGATGGCGATCGACCAGCGCACGGCCGACGACGCTACCGACGGCGGGGCGGGACGACGAGGGCTCGTCGTCGGAGGTCGGCGACGCCGCGTCACCCATTGCGATGAACGGGTGACAGTGGCCGTGACCGACATTCGTGTCGAGGCGTTGTCGACACGTCAGGCAATGGTCGCGGAGCGTGTTCCCGCTCGGTGGCCGCGCTCCCCGTCCACCGGAAGGATCCGCCGCTCCCATGGCGACCCTGCGCCGCGCCGTGCTCGCCACGGCCATGCTCTCCACCGGCCTGCTCTCGACCACCGGCATGGCCTTCGCCGGCAACGCGATCGACGCCGGCTCCCACCACGACGGCCCCACCGTGCAGAAGGGCCTGATCAACTCCAGCGACTTCGCCCCGAACACCACCGGCGAGGCCTGCAACAACGACGTCCCGGTCAACGGGCCGCTGGGCGTGCAGGTCCCGGTCCAGGACAACGCCGGCTCGGTGCCGATCCTGTCCAAGGCCGGCGAGGGCAACTCCGCGGCGAACGCGAAGAGCTGCCACAACCCGATCCACGCGGTCGACTAGGACCTCCCGTGCGCGCCGGGCCGGCCAGGGGCCCGGCGGGCGCACCGGGGTGTGCGCGGGCCCGGTCACCGGTCCTCCCACGGGAGGCGGTGGCCGGGCCCGTGGCATGCCCGGCCGTGGACGCCCGGCGTCGCCGCCCCTCACCGCCTCCGACGCCGAGATCGACCGCGGCCTGGAGATCCTCGACGAGGCGCTGACCGGGACGACGTGATCAGACGCGCTGCTCGCCGAGGAAGCCGGTGACCAGCTTGGTGAAGTCGTCGGGCCGCTCGATGTGCATCCCGTGGCTCGACCCGGGGCCGGTGACGAGCTCGTAGCGGGCGCCCGGGATCGCGTCGGCGACCTTCTTGGCCTGCCACGGCGGCGTCAGCAGGTCCTGCTCCCCGACGACGACGAGCGTGGGCGCGGTGATCGCGCCGAGCCGGTCGATCGTGTCGTGGGCGAGGTCGGCGTCCCACTGCTCGACGGTCACCTGCATCTGCGCCTCGTTCTGCGGGAACGCCGGCAGCATCGGCTCCAGCATCGACGAGAAGTCCGGGTGGTCGAGCAGCTGCGGCGAGAACGCGAGCCCGGACACCGCGAGCGCCGAGTCCATGTCGCGGAGCACGTAGGGCAGCCGGAACGCGGACAGCACCGAGCGCTGGAAGCCGTCGCAGCGGCCCCAGGTCGCGAACATGACCGCCGAGGCGACCTGGTCGGGGTGGGCGAGCGCGAGCTCCTGGACGACCGCCGAGCCCAGCGACCAGCCGAGGACGTGCGCCCGCGGGACCTGCAGGGCCTCGAGGAGCGCCGACGCGTCCTCGGCCATCGACGCCACCGTGATCGGGCCGGCGCCCCGGTCGCTGCCGCCGAGGCCGCGGTTGTCCATGGCGATGACCTGGTGGGTCTGGGCGAGGCGGGCGGTGACCTCGCCCCACAGCGCGATGGCGCCGGACGTCCCCATGATCAGCAACAACGGCTCGCCCTCGCCGCTGATCTCGTAGTTCAGGGTGACGCCGGTGCGGACGTCGATCTTCGGCACGGAGGCTCCTCGGGGTCGGGCGGGCGGTGTCAGCGGTACTCGAGGCCGTCGTCGAGGTCGGCCTGGGGGAGCGCGACGCGGTCGTGGTCGTGCTCGTGCATGTGGGTCCACGGCTCCCGGTCGCCCTGCTTGAACATCTTGTGCTGGGAGCGCGTGACGTAGCCGGGGTTGAAGTTCTCCTCGCTGGTCCACGGCAGCAGCGGCATGTCCGCGTCCTCGGGCCGCAGCGTCGGGACGACCGTCGACGCCCCCCGCTCGGCCATCCGGTCGAAGATCCGCCCGATGACGTCGTTGACCAGGTCGATCCGGAGCGTCCAGCTGTGCCGGAAGTAGCCGAAGGCGTAGGCCATGTTCGGCACCCCCGAGATCATCAGGCCGTGCCAGGTGACGCGCTGCGAGAAGTCCACCGGCTCGCCGTCGACCGAGAACGGGATGTCGCCGAACACCGCGAGGTTGAACCCCGTCGCGGTGACGATGATGTCGGCCTCGATGACCTCGCCCGAGGCGAGCTGCACGCCCTTCTCGGTGAACTCGGCGATGGTGTCGGTGGCGACGGAGACCTTGCCGTCGCGCATGGCCTCGAAGAAGTCGCCGTCCGGGACGAAGGCGATCCGCTGCTGCCACGGCCGGTACGCCGGGGTGAAGTGCTTCTCGACGTCGGTGCCCTCGGGCAGCAGCGGCCGGATGGTCTCGACGAGGAACTCGTGCAGCTGGTCCGGGTCGTCGCGTCCGGTCGTGGCGAGCCAGTCGAGCTGCTGGACGTAGGTGCGGCGCAGGATCTCGTGGGTCCACTCGGCCGGCAGGTCCAGCGGCTCGAGCATCGTGGCGAGCTCGTGGACCGTCGGGGCCGGGAACCAGTACGACGGCGACCGCTGCAGCATCGTCACGTGCGCGGCGGTCTTCGCCACGGCCGGCACCACGGTCGCCGCGGTGGCGCCGGACCCGATCACGAGCACCCGCTTGTCGGTGTAGTCCAGGTCCTCGGGCCACGTCTGGGGGTGCACGATCGTGCCCTCGAACCGCTCCTGGCCGGGGAACGTGGGGATGTAGGGCTCGTCGTGGTTGTAGTAGCCCTGGCACATCCACAGGAACGACGCGGTGACGCGCAGCTGCTCGCCGGTGTCGGTGCGGGTCACCTCGGCGGTCCAGCGGGCGTCGTCGGACGACCAGCTCAGGGCCGTCACGTCGTGGTGGTACCGGATGTGGTCGGCGAGGTGGTCCTCGTCGATCATCTCCTGGAGGTACTCGCGGATCGCGCCGCCCTCGGCGATGGACGGGCCGCTCCACGGCTTGTCCCGGAAGCCGTAGGTGAACAGGTCGCTGTCGGAGCGGATCCCCGGGAAGCGGTGCGTCCACCAGGTCCCGCCGTGGTTGTCCTGGGACTCGAGGATCGCGAAGCTGCGGTCCGGGAAGTCCTTCCGCAGCCGGTGCGCGGCGCCGATGCCGGACACCCCGGCCCCGACGATCAGGACGTCCAGGTGCTCCTGGGCGTCGCTGCGCTGCTCCTGCTCGGCCGTGGCGGCGACGGTCATGGCCGTCCTCCCGGATCGACGGTGACGCGGACCCGGCGACGGTAGGGCCGGCTCCCGACGGCCGGACTGTCCGAACTTCGGACACCTTTGTGACTTGACGTGCGTCACAAGATGTGGCGTGGTGCACACAGAGAGGTGTGGCGCATGGCGGACGTGCTGGCGCGGCGGCGGCTCCTGACCGCGGCCCGTGCCGAACTGCTCGAACGGCCCGACGTCGAGCTGGCCGGCGTGCCCCGGCACGTGGCGGCGTCCTGGCGCCGCAGCGTGGCCCAGGGGGTCGACCCGGCCGTCGTCGTCAACACCTACCACCCGGACCTCGACGTCGAGTCCCGCCTCGTCCGGGCCGCCCGTCCCGTCATCGAGCAGCTGGCCGAGCAGACCGCCGACATCCCGGTGTGCGTGGTGCTCACCGACGAACAGGCCCGGCTGCTCGTCCGGCTCGACACCGCCGCCACGATCGGGCGGGCCGCGGACGTCAACAACTTCGCCGAGGGCTTCGGCTACGACGAGGGCGTGGCCGGCACGAACGGGGTCGGGACCGTCGTCGAGTACGGCGGGTCGGTGCACGTCGTCGGGGCCGAGCACTTCGTGGAGCGGCTGCAGGACTACGCGTGCGCGGGCGCCCCGGTGCGCGACCCCTTCACCGGGCGCATCGAGGGCGTCCTCGACCTCAGCTGCCGCGTGGAGCACTCGTCGCCGATCATGCGCTCGCTCGTCTGCTCGGCGGCCGCACGCATCCAGGACGCGCTGCTGCACGACCGCGACGTCGGGTGGCAGGCGCTGCTCGACCTCTACACCCGCGTCGAGGCCCGCACGCGCGACGCGGTGCTCGCCGTCGGGCACCGCTCGGTGCTGGCGAACACGGCGCTGCAGACCCTGCTCGACGCCGACGACGTCCTCGCGCTCTCCGACCACGCCCGCTTCGTCATGCGCCGGGGCAGCGACGTCGACCAGCGCACCGTCCTCCCCTCCGGGACACGGGTGCGGATGCGGGGGACCGCGGTGGCGGTCGGGGGGACGGTCGCCGGGGTGGTCGTGGTGGTGACGCTGCTGCGGGAGCGGGCCGACCTGCCGGTCCGGGCGGCCCTGCCCGACGAGCGACCCCTGCCCGAGCCGACCGGCAGCACCCCCGCCTGGCGCACCGCCTGGACCGGCGCCGCCGAGGGACTGCGGGCGCGGACCCCGCTGCTCGTCCTCGGCGAGCCGGGCTCGGGGCGGCGTCGGCTCCTCGCCGACCTCGACCGCGTGCTGACCGGCGGCGTGCCCGTCGAGGTCGGGCCCGCCGACACGGGGGAGGACCTCGCGGCACGTCTGCGGGCCGTGGGGGACGCGCCGCTGGTCGTGCTGTCCGACCTGGACCGCCGGGACGGCATCCCGGCCGGGCTGGCCGGGGCGCTCCGCACGCCCGGGGTGCGGCTCGCGGCCACCGCCACCAGCCGGCCCGACGCCGCGCTCGCCGAGCTGCCCGCGCGGTTCGTCCGCTCGGTGACGGTGCCGCCGCTGCGCCACCGCACGGGCGACCTGGCCGCGTTGGCGACGGCGGTGCTGGCCGAGCTGGCGCCGGGGCGCGACGTCCGGCTCACCCCCGACGCGCAGCGCACGCTGGCCCGCCACGGCTGGCCGGGCAACGTCGCCGAGCTGCGCGACGCGCTGTCCTCGGCGGTGGGGCGCCGCCCGGCGGGCGCCCTCGAGGTCGGGGATCTCCCCGAGTCCTGCCAGAGCGCCCGGCGGGGCGCGCTGCGGCCGGTCGACGAGGCCGAGCGCGACACCATCGTCGCCGCGCTGCGCGAGTCCGCGGGCAACCGGGTGGCGGCCGCGGCCGCGCTCGGCCTCGCTCGCTCGACGCTCTACCGCAAGATCGCCCACTACCGGATCACGGAGTAGGCCACCTACCGCGGCGTCGACCAGAGCCCGTCGGCGTCACCCCGGGCCACGCGTTCCCGGTAGACGTCGATCTTGTGGTCGATGAGCCGCAGGTTCTCGGTGATCGACTCGAGCTGGGCGACGACCTCGGCGCGATGGGTCTCGAGCAGCTCGAGGCGCTGCGCCTCGTTGCCCTCGCCCTCCCGGACCAGCTCGACGTAGCGGCGGATCCTCTCGGTGGACATCCCCGTGGCCCGCAGCCTGGTGCACGTCCGGATCCAGTCGAGCTCCGCGGCGTGGTAGCGGCGGGTGCCGCCGCTGGTGCGCGCCGGCGGGCTCGGCATCATCCCCGTCCGCTCGTAGTACCGGAGCGTGTCGACGCTGACCCCGCTGCGGCGCGCGGCCTCGGCGATCGACAGACCCTCGTCGGGGAGGTCCGCGAAGCGCGGGGACCGGTGGGTGACCGACACCACGGCACCGTCCTCTCCACCCGGGGGCGGTTCGGGCTTGATCTGGAGCGCGCTCCAGATCGTAGCGTCCGCATCCATGACATCAGCTCAGTCGCCCACGATCCTGATCGTCGGTGCCTCCCGGGGACTCGGTCACGCCATGGCCGCCGAGCTCGCGAAGAAGGACTGGCGCGTCACGGGCACGGTGCGCCCCGGCTCGGCCCGCACCGCGTTGCACGACCTCGCCGACGAGTATCCCGACCGGGTCGACCTCGAGACGGTCGACATCACCGACCCGGAGGGGATCGCCGCGCTGCGGACCCGCCTCGCGGACCGGACGTTCGACGTCCTGTTCGTCAACGCCGGGACCACCAACGACGAGGGCGAGCGCATCGGGGACGTGTCCACCGACGAGTTCGTCCGCGTCATGATCACCAACTCGCTGAGCCCGATGCGGGTCGTCGAGAGCTTCTCCGACCTGGTCCCGCCGACCGGCCTCATCGGCGCCATGACCTCCGGCCAGGGCAGCGTCGCGAACAACACCACCGGCTACCGCGAGGTCTACCGCGGGAGCAAGGCGGCGCTGAACATGTTCATGCGCAGCGTCGCGGCCCGGGAGTCCGAGAGCCGGCGCGCGTTCGTCGTGATGGCTCCGGGGTGGGTGCAGACCGCCCTGGGCGGACCCGGGGCGCGTCTGACGATCGAGGAGAGCGTGCCGCGCCTCGTGGAGGTGCTCCTCGCCAAGCGGGAGCGGCCCGGGATCGAGTACCTCGACTACCTCGGCCGCACCGTGCCCTGGTGACCGGCTCAGGATGTGGGCGCGATGGTCTCCTCGATCTCGTCGCGGTGGAACCGACGCGGCGACACCGGGACGCCCGTGCGGTCGTCGCGGTGGGGGATCCGCGACCCGCACCAGCCGCAGCCACCGGCCGCATCCACGACGGCGCGGGACTCGACCTCGGCCCGCCGCGCGGCGGCGGCCCCGGCCGCGTCGACCCGACGACGCTGCCGGGACCGGTCCACGAGCCACCACACGCCGAAGGGCACCGCGAGGATCGCGGCGGTGATCAGCGCCCACTTGATCACCAGGATCGCCAGCCCGACCAGCAGGAGGACCCCGATCAGGGTGCCGCAACCGCCGGCGGGGCTCGGTCGTCGCGCCACCGTCAGCACCACCACTTGCGTGCGCAGTACCCGCCGGTGAGGGCGCCGTCGGGCAGGCCCTGGTCGCCGGGGCTGGGCCAGTTGATCGAGCCGTGGTGGTCCGACGACGAGCCCGACGAGTCGGTGGCCACCGCCGGCGTCGAGCAGGTGCGCCCGGTGGTGTCGTCGCTGCGCAGCTTCGCGACGTAGGCGGGGCTCGCGTCGTTCTTCCCCCGGTACACCCCGGTGTGGTCGAAGCCGACCATGTAGTCGCCGTAGTCGCCGCCGGCCGTCTGGACGTAGCGCAGCTCGCGGCCGTACGTGTCGCGGTCGACCCCGGGCTGGGCGCGCAGGACGACCTGCTGTCCCTCGAGCAGGCCCTTGGCCGCCGCGGTGGCGTCGCTGCCCCCGTCCGTGCCGGCCTCGCACGAGTCGATGCCGAGGACGCGGATCTTCTGCCCACCCGCGACGAAGGTGTCGCCGTCGATGACGCGGCTCACGGTGACGGTCTGGCCGCCGCCGCCGGGCTCGCCCGGCTCGGGCGCCACCGCGGCCTCGCCGATGGCCGGAGCGGTGGTGGCCGGAGCAGTGGTGGTCGGGGTGGGCGTGCTCGAGCGGGCCGCGCTCGAGGCGACCGGCGTGCTCGTCGGGGCCGGTGTCTGCTGGCGGGACAGGTCGACCACCGCCACCAGGCAGAACACCCCGGCCGCGATGCCGGACCAGACCTTGTAGGCGGTGCGCACCCCGTCGTCCCCCTCGAAGATCCCCGTGTTGCCGCTCATGTCGCGGGACACGGGATCCTCGTTACGACGGCGACGCCGCGCCCAGCAGGCGGCCCATGAGCTCGCGGCGGGACCGGACGCCGACCTTGTCGAACACCGCTGTGAGGTGGTCCTGCACGGTGTGCCGGGAGATGTGCAGCTCGCCGACGATCGCGGCGGTCGGGACCCCGCGCAGCACCAGGCGGGCCACCTCGGTCTCGCGGGGCGTCAGCCCGTGGGCGGCCAGGAGCAGTGGGGTGGTGGTCTGCGCGTCGGCGTGCTCGATGACGACTGCGATCGGGCCGCCGGGGTGGCCGCCAGGCCCGACGTCGGCATGGTCGATCCGCAGCCGGGCGGCGTGCACGTGCAGCCACCCGCCGCCGCGGGCACGAGCCCGCGCTCGCGGCGGCATCGTCGACCGTCCCCGTTCGAGCGCGAGCAGGGCAGCCGCGGCCGTGTGCACCGCGGCTGGGACCCGCAGCGTCCCCGGGTTCGTGTCGGCGATGCGATCCATCAGCTCCTCGGCCCGCCCGGTCACGGCGATGCGTTCGAGGTGCTCGTCGAGCAGGACGACGCCCGGGCCGGCGTCGGCCGCGGCGAACGTGGCGCCGTGCACCAGGGCGGCACGACGCAGCGCTTCGGCGATGTGCGGGCCGACCCGCGCGAGCAGGGCGGTGTCGGCGGCGGCGAACCCGCGTGCGCCGTCCTCCCGGTGCAGGCACAGGTAGCCCCAGCAGCGGTCGTCGACCACCAGCGCGGCCCGCAGCTCGTCGCCGAGCCCGAGCGGGGCCATGATCTCGCGGTAGCGCGGGCTCGCCGCCCGCTCCCGGCGGGTCGCCTGGTCGAGCGTGGCGACGTGGCCTGGGGTGGTCACCAGACCGGCGAAGGTGTTGACGTCCGCCCCGCCGAACTCGTTGTCCATGAACCAGCGCTGCGCCGACGCCAACGGGTCCTCGGAGCGGCCGCCGGTGAACAGCAACGTCTCGGGGTCCGCGGTCGCGAAGAACGCGGCGTCGACGGTGGTGACCCGCCGCAGCGCGGCCAGCACCTCGCGCTGGACGCCCTCGACGTCGCGACCCCGGTGGCAGGCCCGGATCACGTCCTGCTCCTGCCGGGCCGCGGCCCGTCCGCCCATCCGGGCAGTGTCCGGCCGCGGCAGGGCCGTGTCACCCCCACAGGATTGGGATGGGACCGGGCTGTGACCCGGCCGAGCATTCCTGCCATGACCAGCACAGCAGCGCAGCACAAGGAGCTCGTGGACGCCTTCGTCCAGGAGTTGTTCACGACGGGCGACCTCGACGCGGTGGACCGCTACACCACGCCGGACTTCGTCCATCACGATCCGCCGTTCAGCGGCGTGCCCGAGGGGCGGGACGGACTGCGCGCCATGAGCGCCACGGTCCGCGCCGCGCTCCCGGACTGGCACAGCGACCTCGAGGCGCTCGTCGCCGAGGGGGACCAGGTGGTCGAGCGCTTCACGGCCTCGGGAACCCACCGCGGCGAGCTGTTCGGCGTCGCCCCCACGGGCAAGACCCTCGTCCTGCCCGGGATCAACATGTACCGGATCGACGAGGGGCGGATCGCGGAGATGTGGAGCCGGCTCGACGTCCTCGGGCTGCTCCGCCAGCTCGGCCTCGCCTGACCGGGCCGGTCCGTCGTCGCGGCGCTGAACCGGGCACGGCCCGGCTCCGTGTTCCCGGGCAGGACCGTCTGCCCGGGGGTGGGACCGTATGTCGATCGAGGTCGTCCTGGGCCGCTACGAGCTGGGCGAGGTCCTCGGCGTCGGTGGGTCGGCGATCGTCTACCGAGGCCGGGACCGCCGCACCGGGCGCGGGGTCGCGCTCAAGCGCTTCTTCGCGGAGGTCGACGGACCGGACCGGCTCCGGCAGCACCGGGAGGTGCGCACCCTGGCCCGGCTCGACCACCCGGGCCTGGTGCGTCTCCTCGACGCCGGGACCGAGCACGGCCGCGCCCACCTGGTCACCGACCTGGTGGAGGGCCCGACGCTCGCCCGCCGCCTCGAGGACGGTCCGTTGCCGGTGGCGGAGGTGGTCGGGCTGGGGGCGGCACTGGCGGACGCCCTCGCGTACATCCACGCGCAGGAGGTCACGCACCGGGACCTCAAGCCGACCAACGTGCTCCTCGACCCCGACGACGGCCCCCGCCTCGCCGACTTCGGGATCGCGCTCGTCGTCGATGCCACCCGGGTGACCGACACCGACGCCGTCGTCGGGACGGCCGCCTACATGGCGCCCGAACAGCTGCGAGGCGGGCCGGTCGGGGCGGCCGCGGACGTCTGCGCCCTCGGTCTGGTCCTGCTCGAGGCAGCGACCGGAGAGCTCGGGCTTCCCGGGGTCGGGCTCGAACCGGTCTTCAGCCGACTGACGGTGTCCCCGCGCATCCCGGACGACCTGCCGCCGGGGCTGCGCGCGCTCCTGCAGGCGATGACCGACATCCGGGTGCCGCGCCGCCCGTCGGCACGGCAGGTGGCCACCCGACTGCGGGGCCTGGGGGGAGGGGTCGCCGGAGAACGCCGGGTCGCGGGTCCCGGGGCTGTCGAGCGCGGTGCGTCGTCGACTGCGGACCGTCCTGGCGGGGGTCCTCGGGCTGGTGGCGGTCACCGCTGTGACGCTCGGGGTGGTGCGCGTCCTCCCGCTCGACGCCGTGCTCGCACCGCCGGCGGCGATCATGGGCGCGCCGACGGCTCAGGGGCCGGCTCGGCTGGTGTAGGTGTGTCCGGTCGGGGTGGTGGTGCGCACGGTGTGGGGCTGGTCTGTGTGGATTCCGTCGGCGAGGACCTCGAGCTCCCAGCCGGGCATCTCGCGGACGAAGTTGCCTCGGGCGCACACTCCGCGGCCGTTGGCCAGGCTGGCGGGGCCACCGGCGCGGGCCTGGCGGATGTGGTCGTGGTGCCGTATGGGGGCGCCGCAGTAGGGGTCGCGGCAGCGGCCGTGGTCGCGCAGGTCGATCAGTCGGGCGAGGAATCCGTCGAAGCGCCGCTTCTGCGGGTCCCCGCCAATGAGGGTGCCGTGGCCGGGGTGGGTGAACAGCCGCCGCCACCACCGCTTCCCCCCGGTCGAGGCGAGGATGTCGCGCACGATCCCGCCGGGTAGCGGCCCGTGCCCGACCAGCTCGCCGGTGGCGGGGCCCTCGGGGTCGGTCAGGGCGTCGAGCGGGAGCACGATCCCGACCTCGACGTCGACGTCCTGGGCCCGGGCTTGTCCGGTGAGGCGTTCGACCATCGTGTCGGCGAGGATCTGGTCGCGGCTGCGGCCGCCGGTGTCGCCGGTGGCGATCAACCCGTCGGCGTGGCGGCGCAGCGCGGCGAGGCAGGCCACGCCCTGCTCGACCGGCAGCAGCCCCGAGAGGACGCTCATGGTGTCCGGGGCGGGGCGCACCGTGACCCGGCGGTCCTTGCGGGCGGTGCGGCCGCGCTGGGTGTAGCCGGCGGGGTCGGTCTCGTAAGCGGTCTTCTTCACCGTCGCTTCGGCCTGCTGGAACCCCAGCTCGTCGAGCCCGGCATCGGCGAGCTGCTTGTCCACCGCGCGTCGCGCGGCCGCGTCGAGGTGGCTGGTCTGGGCGACGACGGTCTCGGCCAGCCGCTCGCTGATCCGCCCCGCCGCCAGCAGCCCACGCACGTGGGGGAGGTCGGTGGCCAGGGCGCGGGCGATCGTGAGGCGCCGCGAGCCCTGCCAGGACGAGACGTGCGCGGCCAGCGCGATCTGGTCGGCGATGCCGGTGCCGAGCTTGCGTGGGTCCAGCCGGCCCGCGGCGATCTCGGCCTCGTGCGTGGCGACCTGGGAACCGGCGAAGGCGACCATCTCGGTGTGCTGCGCGGCGGCCAGCGCGGCGCGGGTCTGTTCGAGCAGCGCGATCCGGTCGATCCGTACCGCGTCCGGCACCGCATCGACGCTGTCGGCGAGCTCGCCGAGGCGCGCGAGCAGCGCGGCCAGCTCGT
>NZ_JABBND010000063.1 GCF_012933465.1 Actinomycetospora sp. TBRC 11914 | reverse complement strand
TACACGGTGTTCGGGTGCGGCAACCGGGACTGGGCCTCGACGTATCAGGCGATCCCGACCCTGGTCGACCAGCGCCTCGAGGCCGCCGGCGCGACCCGGGTGTATCCGCGGGGGGAGGGCGATGCCCGCGGTGATTTCGACGGCCAGTTCCACGACTGGTACGCCGGGCTGTGGGACGCCCTCGGTGCGGCGTGCGGGGTCGCCG
>NZ_JABBND010000062.1 GCF_012933465.1 Actinomycetospora sp. TBRC 11914 | reverse complement strand
GCGGGGTCGCCGCGCAGCAGTCTTGGTGCCAGGCCGGAACAGACCGACACCACCGAATCCGAACCCACCGGCCCTCCACCGAGAGGACGAGGACATGCCTCAGCACGGCACCAACCACGGCAACGACCACCGCGGCAACGACCACCGCGGCAACGACCACCGCGGCAACGACCACCGCGGCAACGACCACCGCGGCAACGACCACCG
>NZ_JABBND010000061.1 GCF_012933465.1 Actinomycetospora sp. TBRC 11914 | reverse complement strand
TCGACCGCGCGGTGCACGTCGCCGAGCACCCCGGCGGGCAGCACCGAGTTGAGGAACTGGGCGCGGTAGCAGTCGCCGACCGCGCCGGAGAACCCGAGGCGCAGCCCCAGCCCGTGGGCCACGACGCACCAGCGGGCGGCCGAGGCCGCGGTGGTGAGCAGCCCGAGCGCGAGCGCGGCCACGAGCGCGGCGGGCGAGATCGCCCGCAGCCCGTCGAG
>NZ_JABBND010000060.1 GCF_012933465.1 Actinomycetospora sp. TBRC 11914 | reverse complement strand
TGCGGGTGGTGGTGCTGGTCAGTGCTGGGTGTTGGGTGCTGGTCGGGTGATCAGTGGTGGACGACCGGGTTGTGGTCGTGCCCGTGGCCGAAGTCCTTGCCGTGGCCGAAGTCCTTGCCGTGGCCGAAGCCCTTGCCGTGACCCCACTTGCCGTCGTGGCCGTGCTTGCCGTGGCCCCACTTGTCGTGGCCGTGGCCCCACTTGCCGTGGTCGCCGTGACCCCACTTGCCGTGGTCGCCGTGGCCCCACTTGCCGTGGTCGCCGTGGCCCCACTTGCCGTGGTCGCCGTGGCCCCACTTGCCGTGGTCCCCGTGACCCCACTTGCCGTGGTCCCCGTGACCCCACTTGCCGTGGTTGTCGTGCCCGTGGTCGCGGCCGTGGCCGTGGTCCCCGCGGTGGTCGTTGCCG
>NZ_JABBND010000006.1 GCF_012933465.1 Actinomycetospora sp. TBRC 11914 | reverse complement strand
GGCGGGCAGACGGTCTCCTCACGGGGGATCTCGCCGCCGACCAGGAAGTCGTCGACCACTCCCGCGATGCAGGGGGTCCCCGGGTACGCGCCGTGCCCGGCGCCGAGCCACGACACCAGCACCGACCCCTGCATGCCCGCGGCGACACGCTGGCTCTGTGCCAGCGGCACCTGCGGGTCGGAGGCGGTCCCGAGCAGCAGGGTCGGGGTGGCCGTGCCGGCCAGGGGGGCCGGCGCCTGGGTCGGCACCGGCCACGAGGCGCAGGTCAGCGCCCGCTGCGCGAACCATCCGCCGAACACGGGGTCCGCGGTGGCGGAGCGGCGGGCGGCCGCGGCGACCTGGTCGACGGTGGCCCGGTCGGCGTCGTCGTTGCAGGTCTGGACGAGCCCGAGGTCGTACCCCGGGTCCGGGGCCGCCTGCGAGGCCGCGGCGCTGCCGGAGCCGCCGCTGCCGATCCCGTCGCCCGTGCCCTCGTGGGCCTCGGCCAGGCCCAGGACCCCGGAGGGGTCGCCGGCGCGGGCGGCGGCCAGCGCGGCGGCGAGGGCCGACCACGAGCCGGGGTCGCCGAGCGAGTCCACCAGCACGGTCACGACGGTCCCCGCGGTCACCGCGCGGCCCGCGACGGGGCCCGTCGCGTCCGCCGCGGCGGGCAGGGGAGCGGTGTGCAGCCGGCGCACCAGGTCGGTGACCGCGCCCCGCGGGTCCGCCCCGAGGGGGCAGTTGCCGTTCGCGACGCAGGCGGTGGCGAACGCGTCGAGCCCGGCGTTCGCCGCGGCCGCCCGCTGGTCGGAGGCGACCGGCTCGGTGGCGGTCGGGTCGGGCAGCGCGTCGAGGACGAGCCGGCCCTGCGCGCCGGGGTGCGCCTGGGCCCACTGGGCGAGGGTGGACGCCCCGCCACCGAGCCCGACCGCGTTCAGGCGCGTGGCGCCGAGCGCCTGCCGGACCTCCTCGAGGTCGTCGGCGTCGGTCGCCGTCGTGAAGTCGGTGAGCGAGTCCTCGAGCAGCTGCGAGCACGTGCGGGCGGCGCTGCCCGCCGCGGTCGCGAGCGGGGTGAGGGCGGCCGGGTCGGCCGCCGCCGGGTCGGCGTCGTCGAGGGCGGCCCGCGTGGTGGGGGTGATGCAGTCGATCGCGGTCCCGGAGCTGCCGCGCACGTCGACGCCGTAGAGGGTCCGCCCGGCCAGCAGATCGGCGGGCCCCTGGGCCGCGAGCCGGACGGCGGCCTCGGTGCCGGTCCGGCGGCCGGGGTCGCCGAGCACCGCGATCGGCACCGTCGGGGTGGTCGGGGCCGGGCCGATCGTCACGCGGGTGACGTCGACCTGCGCCGCCGACGCCGACGACCCCGCCGCGAAGCCGCCGCCCACCGGCACCGTCGCGCAGCCGGTGCGCACGTCGCGCCCGCCGAGCGCGGCCGGCCCACCGAGGCCGGCGAGCACCGCGCCGGTGCAGTCGGTGAAGTCGAGCGTCGGCGAGGACGGCACCAGCGGTGGCAGCGCGGACGGCGGCGGGGGTGCCGCCGTCGAGCTCGCCGGTGGTGCCGACGGGGCGTCGCTGTTCACCGTGGCGACGGGCGGGCGCTGCGAGGGCCCGACCGCGCAGCCCGCCAGCACGAGCAGGCTCGTCGCCACGGCGAGCACCGCGGCGACCGTGGCCGCCCGGCGACCGTGGGCGGGGCGAGGGGGCGCGGGGCGGATGGTGGGCCTTCCTGGCGGGAGCGACGGTGACGGGGCGGCACGGATGGTGACCGGGTGCCGGTCGTACCACGGTGAGGCAGGCCCCGGACGGTCAGGGGCGCTCAGCGCGCGTCGGGCGTGAGGATCTCGGCGAGGTCGAAGCTGACCGGACGCTCGAGCTGGTCGTAGGTGCACGACTCCGGGTCGCGGTCCGGGCGCCAGCGCACGAACTGCGTGGTGTGGCGGAACCGCTCGCCCTCCAGGTAGTCGTAGCGCACCTCGACCACCCGCTCCGGGCGCAGCGGCGTGAACGAGAGGTCCTTGCCGGCGTTCCAGCGGCTGGTCTCGTTCTTGCGCGGCGTGCGCTCCCCGGCCTCGTGGGCGGCCCAGTTCCACGGGTGGTTCCCGAAGTCGGTGACGAGCGGCTGCAGCTCGGCGAAGAGCTCCCGCCGCCGGGCCATGGTGAAGGCGCCGACGACGCCGACCGAGGCCAGCGTCCCGTCGGCGGTGTACAGCCCCAGCAGCAGCGAGCCGAGCGCGTCGGGCCCCGACTTGTGCACCCGGTACCCGGCGACGACGCAGTCCGCCGTCCGCTCGTGCTTGATCTTGCTCATCACGCGCTTGTCGGGCTGGTAGCGCAGATCGCCCTTCTTGGCGATGAGCCCGTCGAGCCCGGCGCCCTCGAAGCGCACGAACCACTCCCGGGCCTCGTCGACGTCCGACGTCATCGGGGTGACGTGCACCGGGGGCCGGCCCGCCGGTCCCAGCGCGTCCTCGAGGGCCGCGCGGCGCTCGGCGAACGGCCGCGCGGTGAGGTCGTCGTCGCCGAGGGCGAGCAGGTCGAAGGCGACCATGCTCGCGGGCGTCTCCTTCGCGAGCAGGGTCACCCGCGAGACGGCGGGGTGGATGCGCTGCTGGAGGGCCTCGAAGTCGAGGCCCTTCCCGTCGGGGCTCGCGACGATGATCTCGCCGTCGACGACGCAGCGCGGCGGCAGGTGCTCGCGCAGCGCCTGGACGACCTCGGGGAAGTACCGGGTCATCGGCTTGGTGTTGCGGCTGCCGATCTCCACCTCGTCACCGTCGCGGAAGACGATGGCGCGGAACCCGTCCCACTTGGGCTCGTAGTGCTGGCCCTCCGGCACGGACTTCACGGGCTTCGCCAGCATCGGCAGCACCGGCGGCATCACGGGCAGGTCCACGGCGACCAGTCTGGCCCAGGCCGGTCCGGGTCAGAGCACGCGCGGGGCCTTGGAGGCCGCCGCGTCGAGCTCGATGCGCACGGCGGTGGGGATCGCGTCGACCCCGAAGGCGCTCCGGGCGCGGGCGAGCACCCGCCCGTCGACCTCGGCCCACACGTCGCGGACGTCGGCGTCCTCGACCAGCCACAGGACCAGCCGCATCGCGGGCCGCCGCTCGTCGCCGACCAGCCTGACCCGCGCCCGGCTCACCCCGGTGATCGTCTCCGCGTCGGCCCGCACGGCGTCCGCGATCGCGGAGTGCTCCACGGACAGCCGTGCGCCGGGGACGTCGGAGAGCAGGACGTCGGGCCGCGGCTCGGGGCGCAGCGAGCGCAGCGCCCAGATCAGGCCGAGCACCAGCAGCACCACGCCGACACCGATCGCGATCCAGCGGGCGGCGGTCGCGTTCGCGCTGATCCACCCGGTGATCTCGGGGTCGATGAGCGGGCGCTGCGCCCGGTAGGTCCCGAAGACCCCCTGGCCGAGGAGCACGACGAGGACGCCGACGGCGAGCAGGACGAGCCCGGAGAGCAGGACGAGGGTGCGGTCGGAGGCGGTGGACCGCGCGACCGCGGCGCGGGAACGGCGGCTCACTTGACCCCCTTGGTGGCGGCGACGGAGATCGACACGCGCGGCCGGCGCGCGAGCGGGAGGCGGGTGAACAGGGCGTCGACCCGCTCGCGGATCGCCTGGCGGACCACGTCGGGCTCGTCGAGGGTGCCGGCCTTGACCACGACCTTGTTCGACGACGCGACCACCGACGCCGACACCACGTCGGCCTGCGAGCGGACCTCGTGGCCGACGGCCCGGGCCAGCGAGCGCGGCGAGGTGGTGACGGTGACCTCGGGGACCGGGTCGGTGAGCCGGACGTCGTGGCGGCGCGCGACGAGCGCGACCAGGACCACGAGGAACCCGACGACCGCGACCACGATCGCGATGGTCCGCACGGTGCCCGACGACCAGGTGGCCTCGGTGAGCGCGGACCGCCAGCTCGGCCACGGCACGACCAGCGGCGACGACGCCGGTGCGACCCACGCCGTGATCACCTCGAGGAGCAGCAGGACGCCGACGGCGGCCACCACCAGCCCGAGCAGCGGGGAGAGCAGGCGCAGCAGGAAACGCACGACGATCACTCCGTCCGTCGGGTGGGGGCCGGGGGACCGGCCGGGACGGTGAGCGCGGAGACGGTGACGTCGAGCCCTCGCACCCCGTAGCCGGTGAGGGTCTCCACGCGCTCGCGGACGTTCCCGCGGACCGCCTCGACGGTCAGCGCGATCGGCGCGGGGTAGGCGAGCGGGACCTCGAGGCGCAGGTCCACCTGGTCGCCGTAGCCGGAGACCTTCGCGGTGGCCCCGGACTCGCCGAGGCCGACGCCGACGACGCGGCGCTCGGTGCGCACCGTGCCCTCGGTGGAGTCCGCGGCGTACTCGGCGATGCGGCGCACCACCGAGAACGCGATCTCGAGCGCGCCGCGCTCGGCGGGCTCGTCGACCGCGGCCGGCCCGGACGCCGCCGGGGCGGCCGGGCCGACGACCGGCACCGGGGTGGTGTCGTCGCGGGACGGCTCGCTCATCGGTCGCGGCCGCGGCCGGTGAACTGCGTGAGGTCGAGCTCGCCGTCGAGCACGCGCCCGACGACCAGCCCGAGGATGCCCAGGACGAGGGCGATGAAGAAACCGACGAGACCGCCCGCGGCGGCGGCGACGCCCAGCAGGAGGCCGACGAACAAGCCGACCGTGGTGGCACTCATGGGAGGGACCTTCCTCAGGCGAGGGGTGGGTGGGCGAGGGGTGGGTGGAGGGGCGTCAGACCACGCGGCGCGTGCGGACGTGGCCCAGCGGGGCGCGGCCGAGCCATCGCCGGCCGGCCCGCAGGGTGCGGGGCAGGACGTGGCCCGAGACCGCGACGACCGGCGCGTCCAGGCGGGGGTCGTCGTCGGCGATCGTCCAGCGGGGGAGGGGCTCGCCGGGGGCGGGACGGTCGGGGGAGGGACCCGGGTCGGGCTCCCCGACCGCGGCGAACGGCGAGCGGCCCGCCCGGAACGCCTCGAGCCCGGCGCGGAAGACCTCCGGGTCGCCCCCGACGTCCGGGTGGTGACGGCGGGCGAAGGTCCGGAACCGCGCGGCGTCGGTCACCGGACCCGGCTCCCCGGCTCGACGTCGGCGACGACCACGTCGACCCGGCGCGCGCCGGTCTGCGCGGCGACGAGGCCGCGCAGCACGTCCGCGGTCGCGTGCACCGGGGCGCCGAGGCGCAGGACCACCCCGATCCGGGTCGGCTCCTCGCCCTCGCCGAGCACGACCCCCTCCAGGCGCTTGCCCGGCAGGTAGGTCGCGATCGCGCCGTAGGGGCCGGGGCTGAGCCGCACCACGTCGGGGTGGGCCAGCAGCGCGGCCGCGACCCGCTCCGAGAGCGGGCCCCGGCCGGGCGCCGTCCGGTCGTGCGGGGCGGTGGCCCGCACGCCCGCGGCCGCCGCCGGCACCGTGCCCGGTCCGTCGGCCGTCACTCGACGCGCGAGGTCGGTGCCGGCGCCGGCTCCCCGGAGTCGTTGTCGTCGCCGGGCATGTGGATGTCGTTGACCGCGATGTTGACCTCGATCACCTCGAGACCGGTCATCTGCTCGACGGCGGCGATCACGTTGCGGCGCACCGCCCGGGCCAGCTCGACGATCCCGGCGCCGTACTCGACGATGATGTCGAGGTCGATCGCGGCCTGCTTCTCGCCGACCTCGACCTGCACCCCCGCGGCCTGCGAGGTGCCGGTGCCGCCGGGGATGCGCTCGCGGATCGCGCCGAAGGCCCGCGAGACGCCGCCGCCCATCGAGTACACGCCGGAGACCTCGCGGGCGGCGATGCCGGCGATCTTCTGCACGACGCCGGAGGCGATCGTGGTCTTGCCCTGGCCCGAGTCGTCGGCGAGCCGGGACGGGTTGGCGCCGCCGGTGCGGGGGGCCGTCGCCGGCGTGCTGGTCACGGGGGAGTCCGAGGCGGACGTCATGAGGCGCTCCTTCGCGCGGTGGGGACGGACGGTGCCCGTCGGTTATGTCGCCCTCGCGGGCGGCCGACTACCCGTAGGACTCCGCCCGCCGCGGGATCGTCACGGCACATCACTCGAACGGACTAATGAGACCCGTCGGCCGTGCCGCGGGGCGGGTCGACCGCGGTCCTGCGCCGGAGGGTGGGCGGTGGCGCGCCGGCGGCGCCAGGGTCCACGGACCCTGTTCCGGTCATGGCGGGTCCGCCGCGTCCCCCCGGGCCGTCCGGTACCGGAGCAGCAGCGCGTCGTCGTGGGCGACCGCCGAGGCCAGGCGCAGCGGCGTCGGGGGGCCGCCGCCGGCCGGTCCGTCGAGGATCCGGCCCGGCCCGGCCCCGGCGAGCTGCGGGGCGAGGCTCAGGCACAGCTCGTCGACCAGGCCGGCCGCGGCGAACGCGCCGAACAGCGTCGGCCCGCCCTCGCAGAGCACGCGGTGCAGGCCGCGGTCGGCCAGCGCGCCCAGCGCCGCCGCCGGCGCCACGTCGTCCTCCCCGAGCGCCACCACCTCGGCGGCCCCGCCCAGCCGGCGACGCGCCTGCTCCGCCGCGGACGCGGTGGTGAGCAGCAGCGGGGGGACCGCGGTGTCGGTGAGCAGGGCGTCGTCGGGACCGATCGCCGACGCCGTCGTCGTCACCACGGCCACCGGCGGGACCTCCGCCTGCCCCCGCGCCCGGCGGCGGGCCCGGCGCCCGGGGGTGGTCCGGACGCCGCGGTAGCCCTCGGTCCGCACGGTGCCCGCGCCGGCGAGGACGACGTCGGCCAGCTCGCGCAGCAGCCCGAACACCTGGCGGTCCCCGGGGGCCGCCAGCCCGCCGGAGAGGCCGCTCGCCGCGTCCGCCACGGCGCCGTCGGCGCTCGCGACGAAGTTGACGCGGACGAACGGCCGCGCCGGATGGGCCGGGTACGCGTAGACCTCCGCGAGCGCGGCCCGGTCCAGCTCGCCGGGCGGGCCGCCCGGCGGCCAGACGTGTCTCACCCGCGGGCCTTGCCCTGCAGCTCGTCGATCGCCCGCGACGCCTGCGACTTCGTGAGGTCCTTCGGTGGCTCCTCGCCGGCCTGCTGGGCCAGGGTCTCCAGGTAGCTCGCCTGCGGCCCGGTCATCGGCTCCTCCCCGGTGACCCACTGGTCGGTGGGCCGCTCCTGCCGGTCGGGGTTCCCCGCCGGGTCCGATCCCGAGGCCTGCAGGCGCTCGATCTCGTCCGAGGCCTGCGCCTTGGTGAGCCCCTCGGGGACCTCCTCGCCCGCCTGGTGGGCGAGGGTCTCGAGGTAGCTGGCCTGCGGCCCGGTCATCGGTTCGTCCCCCGTGACCCAGTGCGCCGGGTCCTTCTCGGCGGCGGATCCGCCGTCCTGCGTCTTCACCGCGTGCGGATCCGGCGCGTCGTTCGACGGGCGCGTGTCGGCCGTGTGACCACGAGGGTCTTGGCCCGACGGCGTGTCGGACGGCAGACTGTCGCGCGTGTCGGTCTCGCTCATGATGGCTCCCGAGGTCGTGGCCGTCGTGGGTGGTACTGCTCGCACGGGTGAACGCCTCGCGTCGAGGCGCCACAGACGTCCCGCGGCGCCCAGGCGTCGGGAACGTCCCGTGCGGTCGAACAGGCGTTCGACACCATAAGGGCATACCCCGACACCAGGACCCCGATACCCGTCGGTCCCCGCAGATCGGGCTGCGGTGCGGACCGGCGGTGCGCGGGGAGCGGTCGCCGGGCGCGGAGAGCGCGCACCCGCGGCCGGAGACAGCGCCGGCGGGGTCCGCGGGCGCCGCACCACCCAGGGTGACGACGAGGTCACCCGTGGGTGTCGCGCGGGAGCCACGGGCGACGTCCGCGTTGCCGCGACGTGGCGATCAGCACGTTCCCGATCACGGCGGGGGTCGTGCGCAGGGGCTCCGGCACCGTTAACGTCAGGTTGCTTCGGACCACACCACGGAGAGTCCGCCCCGGGCCGGCGGACGAGCCTCCGGCCCGACCCCCGGGACGCCGTCCCCCGACTCCCGCTCCGGCCCACCCCCTCTTCCCAGCCCACACCGGGCGGCGGCCCGGGCCGCTGCCCGCCGAGCACCGGTCGCCCGCCGGAACCACACCGACCCACCGCCCTCCGCACACGCCGCTCGGCCACCCGGGTGCACGTCGCCGCGGAACGGCACACCACCTTCGTCGACGACGGGAGGGGCACGTGGCCACCACCGCCACCGGCACCAGCACGCACGGCCCGCGCGGTTCGCAGCGCCCGGGCCCGCAGGGGCTCTACGACCCCGCGTACGAGCACGACGCCTGCGGCGTCTCGTTCGTCGCCGACATCGCGGGCCGGCGCGAGCACGACATCGTCGCCAAGGGCCTGACCGCCCTGATCAACCTCGAGCACCGCGGCGCCCGCGGTGCCGAGCACGCGACCGGCGACGGCGCGGGGATCCTCATCCAGCTCCCGGACGGCCTCTTCCGCCCCGTGCTCGCCGAGCAGGGCGTCGAGCTGCCCCCGGTGGGGCGCTACGCGGCCGGCACCACCTTCCTCCCGACGGAGGAGTCCGCGGCCGCCGAGGCCCGCGGCATCGTCGAGCGCCTCGCCGGCGAGGAGGGCCTCCACGTCCTCGCGTGGCGCGAGCTGCCGACCGACCCCGACGCGGCGGGCATCGGCCCGGCCGCCCGCGCGGCGATGCCCCGCTTCGCCCAGCTGTTCGTGGGCCTGCCCGACGAGGTCACGACCGTCGTCGACACCCCCAACGCCGGCGACGACGAGGCGGGCATCGTCCTGACCCTCGAGCGCCGCGCCTTCGCGCTGCGCAAGCGCGTCGAGCACGAGACCCGCGCGGCCGGCTGCGACACGTACTTCCCGAGCCTGTCCGGCCGGACGATCGTCTACAAGGGCATGCTCGCCGAGGAGCAGCTCGCGCCGTTCTACTCCGATCTGCGCGACGAGCGCGCCACGAGCTCGATCGCCCTGGTCCACAGCCGGTTCTCGACGAACACGTTCCCGGCCTGGAGCCTCGCGCACCCGTACCGCTACCTGGCGCACAACGGCGAGATCAACACCCTGCGCGGCAACCGCAACTGGATGACCGCGCGCGAGTCGATGCTCGCCACCCGGGCCTTCACCCCGGCCGGCTTCACCGAGCAGGACCTCGACCGGATCTTCCCGGTCGTCACCCCGGACGCGAGCGACTCCGCGAGCTTCGACGAGGTGCTCGAGCTGCTGCACCTCGCGGGCCGCTCGCTGCCGCACGCGGTGCTGATGATGATCCCGGAGGCGTGGGAGAACCACACCGAGATGGACCCGGCGCGGCGGGCGTTCTACCGCTACCACTCGACGATCATGGAGGCCTGGGACGGCCCGGCGCTCGCCGCGTTCACCGACGGCTCCGTGATCGGCGCGGTCCTCGACCGCAACGGGCTGCGCCCGGCGCGGTACTGGGTCACCGAGGACGGCCTCGTCGTCCTCGGGTCGGAGGTCGGCGTCCTCGACCTCGACCCGGCCACGATCGTCCGCAAGGGCCGCCTCGAGCCGGGCCGCATGTTCCTCGTCGACACCGTCGGGCGCCGCATCGTCGACGACGACGAGATCAAGGGCGAGCTCGCCGCCGAGCACCCCTACGACGAGTGGCTGCACGCCGGGATGCTCGACCTGGCCGACCTCCCCGCGCGGGAGCGCGTGCCGTTCGACCACGACGTGCTCGTCCGCCGCCAGCAGACCTTCGGCTACACCGGCGAGGAGCTGACGCTGCTGCTGCGCCCGATGGCCGTCGGCCAGGGCGAGGCCACCGGGTCGATGGGCAACGACGCGCCGCTCGCGGCGTTCTCGTCCCGCAGCCGGTCGCTGTTCGACTACTTCACCCAGCTCTTCGCGCAGGTCACCAACCCACCGCTGGACGCCTATCGCGAGGAGCTCGTCACCTCGCTGCAGGTCTCGCTGGGCTCGGAGACCAACCTGCTCGAGGTCTCCCCGGCCTCCTGCCGCCGCGTGGTGCTGCCGCTGCCGGTCATCGACGACGACGAGCTGGCCCAGCTCGTCGGCATCAACGACGACGGCAACCTGCCCGGGTTCGCCCCGCACGTGGTGTCCGGGCTCTACCGCGTCGCCGGCGGGGGCGAGGCACTCGCCGGGCGCCTCGCCGAGATCCGCGAGGAGGTCTCGGCGGCGGTCGCCGACGGGGCCCGCGTCATCGTGCTCTCGGACCGCAACTCCGACGCCGAGCGCGCCCCGATCCCGTCGCTGCTGCTGACCGGCGCGGTGCACCAGCACCTGGTGCGGGAGAAGACGCGCACCCAGGTCGACCTCGTCGTCGAGGCCGGCGACGTGCGCGAGACCCACCACGTGTCGCTGCTGCTGGGCTACGGCGCCTCCGCCGTGAACCCCTACCTGGCGCTCGACTCCGTCGCCGACCTCATCGACCGCGGCGTCATCACCGGCGTCGGCGTGCCCACCGCCACCCGCAACGTCGTCGAGGCGCTGGCCAAGGGCGTGCGCAAGGTGATGAGCAAGATGGGCGTCTCGACGGTCGCGTCCTACATCGGCGCGCAGATCTTCGAGGCCGTCGGGCTCGGGGAGCAGGTCATCGCCGACTGCTTCGCCGGCACCACCTCGCGGCTGGGCGGCATCGGCTACGACGTCCTCGCCGAGGAGGTCGCGGTCCGCCACCGGCTGGCGTGGCCGGCCGACGGGGTGCGCGCCGCCCACCGCGAGCTCGCGGTGGGCGGGGAGTACCAGTGGCGCCGCGAGGGCGAGCTGCACGTCTTCAACCCGCACACCGTGTTCAAGCTGCAGCACTCCACCCGGACGCAGAGCTACGACGTCTTCAAGGAGTACACGGCGGCGGTCGACGAGCAGAGCTCGTCGCTGCTGACGCTGCGCGGGCTGTTCGGCTTCAAGGAGCGGACCCCGGTGCCGATCGAGGAGGTCGAGCCGGTCTCCGAGATCGTGAAGCGGTTCGGCACCGGCGCCATCTCCTACGGGTCGATCTCCCAGGAGATGCACGAGGTCCTCGCGATCGCGATGAACCGGCTCGGCGGGCGCTCCAACACCGGCGAGGGCGGCGAGGACCCCGACCGCTTCACCCGCGACGCGAACGGCGACTCGCGGCGCTCCGCGGTCAAGCAGGTCGCGTCCGGACGGTTCGGCGTCACCAGCGAGTACCTGGTCAACGCCGACGACATCCAGATCAAGATCGCGCAGGGCGCGAAGCCCGGCGAGGGCGGGCAGCTGCCCGGCCACAAGGTCTACCCGTGGATCGCGAAGACCCGGTTCTCGACGCCGGGCGTGGGCCTGATCAGCCCGCCGCCGCACCACGACATCTACTCGATCGAGGACATCGCCCAGCTCATCCACGACCTCAAGAACGCCAACCCGGCGGCGCGGGTCCACGTCAAGCTGGTGTCCCAGGTCGGGGTCGGCACCGTCGCCGCCGGCGTCTCGAAGGCCAAGGCCGACGTCGTGCTCATCTCCGGCCACGACGGCGGGACCGGCGCGTCGCCGCTCTCGTCGATCAAGCACGCGGGCGGGCCCTGGGAGCTGGGCCTGGCCGAGACCCAGCAGACGCTGCTGCTCAACGGGCTGCGCGACCGCATCGTCGTGCAGACCGACGGGCAGCTGAAGACCGGCCGCGACGTCATGATCGCCGCGCTGCTCGGCGCCGAGGAGTTCGGCTTCGCCACCGCCCCCCTGGTGGTGAGCGGCTGCATCATGATGCGGGTCTGCCACCTCGACACCTGCCCGGTCGGCGTCGCGACCCAGAACCCGGCGCTGCGCGCCAAGTTCACCGGCAAGGCCGACTACGTCGTGGCGTTCATGGAGTTCATCGCCCAGGAGGTGCGCGAGCACCTGGCGGCGCTGGGCTTCCGGACGCTGGCGGAGGCGATCGGGCACACCGAGGTGCTCGACACCCGGGCCGCCGAGTCGCACTGGAAGGCCGAGGGCCTCGACCTGGGGCCGATCCTGCACCGCCCCGAGATCCCGGAGAACTTCGCCGGGCAGACGCTGCACCAGTCGAAGACCCAGGACCACGGGCTGGAGAAGGCGCTGGACCACACGCTGATCCAGCTGGCCGAGGGCGCGCTCGCCGACGGCTCGCCGGTGCGCCTCGAGCTGCCGGTGCGCAACGTGAACCGCACCGTCGGGACGATGCTCGGCTCCGAGGTGACCAAGCGGTGGGGCGGCAAGGGCCTCCCCGACGACACCATCGACGTCACCTTCACCGGCTCCGGCGGGCAGTCGTTCGGCGCGTTCCTGCCGCGGGGCGTGACCCTGCGCCTGGTCGGCGACACCAACGACTACTGCGGCAAGGGCCTCTCCGGAGGGCGGATCACCGTGCGCCCGCACCCGGAGGCGCAGCTGACCGCGGAGGACAACATCGTCGCGGGCAACGTCATCGCCTACGGCGCCACCGCCGGCGAGCTCTTCCTGCGCGGGAAGGTCGGCGAGCGGTTCTGCGTGCGCAACTCCGGGGCGCACGCGGTGGTCGAGGGCGTCGGCGACCACGGCTGCGAGTACATGACCGGCGGCCGCGCGGTGATCCTCGGCCCGACCGGCCGGAACTTCGCCGCCGGCATGTCGGGCGGCGTGGCCTACGTGCTCGATCTCTGCGAGGCCCGCGTGAACCACCAGATGGTGGAGCTCGAGGTGCCCGACGCCGCCTCCCTGGACGAGCTGCGGGTGCTCGTCGAGAAGCACTACGACGCCACCGGGTCCGCCGTGGCCCACCAGCTCCTCACCGACTGGGAGGCCGCCGCGCTGCGGTTCACCAAGGTGATGCCGGTGGACTTCAAGCGGGTCCTCGAAGCCACCGCCGACGCCGAGCGCGACGGGCGGGACGTGAACGACGCGATCATGGAGGCCGCTCGTGGCTGACCCCCGCGGATTCCTCACCACCGGCCGCGAGCTGCCGCGTCGCCGGCCCGTCGACCTGCGCCTGCGCGACTGGCACGAGGTCTACGAGGAGTTCAACGAGACCACGCTCCGCAAGCAGGCCGGGCGCTGCATGGACTGCGGCATCCCGTTCTGCCACCAGGGCTGCCCGCTCGGGAACATGATCCCGGAGTGGAACGACCTGGTGTGGCGCGACGACTGGTCCGAGGCGATCGAGCGCCTGCACGCCACCAACAACTTCCCGGAGTTCACCGGGACGCTGTGCCCGGCGCCCTGCGAGGCGGCGTGCGTGCTCGGGATCAACTCCGACCCGGTGACGATCAAGCAGGTCGAGATCGAGATCATCGACCGCGCCTGGGAGGAGGGCTGGGTCCGCCCCGAGCCGCCGGAGACGAGGACCGGGTTCTCGGTCGCCGTCATCGGGTCCGGCCCGAGCGGGCTCGCCGCCGCCCAGCAGCTCACCCGCGCCGGCCACGACGTCACGGTGTACGAGCGGGCCGACCGCATCGGCGGGCTGCTGCGCTACGGCATCCCCGAGTTCAAGATGGAGAAGCGCCGGCTCGACCGCCGCCTCGAGCAGATGGCGGCCGAGGGCACGCACTTCGTCGCCGGTGTGGAGGTCGGCGGCTCGGGCGAGCACGACCTCTCGGTGGAGGAGCTGCGGGCGCGCTTCGACGCCGTCGTCCTCGCCGTCGGGGCCACCGCGTGGCGCGACCTGCCCATCCCCGGGCGGGAGCTCGCCGGCATCCACCAGGCGATGGAGTACCTGCCACCGTCGAACCGGGTGCAGCAGGGCGACTACGCGCGCTCGGACATCGACGCCGAGGGCAAGCACGTCGTCGTCATCGGCGGCGGCGACACCGGCGCGGACTGCGTCGGCACCGCCCACCGCCAGGGGGCCGCGTCGGTCACCCAGCTCGAGATCATGCCGATCCCGCCGTCGGAGCGGCCCGCGTCGAACCCGTGGCCGACCTACCCGGCGATCTTCCGGGTGTCCTCGGCCCACGAGGAGGGCGGCGAGCGGCTGTTCTCGGTGAACACCGAGGAGTTCCGGGGCGACGAGCACGGCAACCTGCGGGCGCTGCAGCTGGTGGACGTGCAGCGGGTCGGCGGGAAGTTCGAGCCGGTGGAGGACTCCGCCCGGGAGCTCCCGGCCGACCTGGTGTTCCTCGCGATGGGCTTCCTCGGGCCGCAGAAGGAGGGCCTGCTCGACGCGCTGGGCGTGGAGTACGACGACCGCGGCAACGTGCACCGGGACGCCTCGTACCAGACCACGGTGCCGGGCGTGTTCGTCGCCGGCGACGCGGGCCGCGGGCAGTCGCTCATCGTGTGGGCGATCGCCGAGGGCCGCTCGGCCGCGGCGGGCGTGGACACCACGCTGACCGGCCGCGACGTCCTCCCGCGGCCGATCAACCCGGGGGACCGGGCCTTCGCCTGACTCGGCCCCAGGCGCTTGATCAGGAGCACGTGGGGCAGGTCCGCCGGCCGTCGGGGCTGCGTGGTGTGCCCCTCGGGTCGACCCGCCCGGCGGGCACCCTCGCCCGGGAACCGGCAGGGCGAGCCGCCCGTCAGGCGGAGCGGCTCACGATCGGGCCGGTGTTGATCGCGGGCACCGTCACCTGCAGCCGGTGCGCGGTGACCTGCCAGAACCGCCGACCCGGATCCACCTGGCGCCACGACTCGGCCGCCTCGTGCACCTCGTCCTGGGACAGCCCGTCCCGCGGCACGACCGCGACGGGGGCGCCGCCGCGCGGGCCGGGCAGCCAGCGCCGCCGGGGGGCCGGCTGGGGTGCGAGCGCGGCGCCGAGCGCGGCCCAGGCGTCGACGGCGCTGCCGTGCACGCTGACCGTCGTCGGGCCGACACCGTCCCCGAGCAGCACGGTGTAGGCGCTGACCGCGTCGTACGTCACGGACCCTCCTCACGCCCCGACGATCGGGGCTCGTTGCGTCCTGACCCAGACAACGGGGCCCGGCGCGGTGCAGCCAGCGGGCACGCGGGGTGTCGCGCCGAGCTGAACCGATTCCGCGCCGGGTGGTGCGCCTGATCGAGGCCTCACTCGACAGGACGTACCGCCGGGCGCCCCGTTCCCGAGAGCCCGGTCACCGGGGGAGCACCCCACCCCGGGACGAGGGTCCTCCCCGGCCGGTCAGAGGGTCCGCTCCATCGTCCGCACAGGCCCCTGACCAGCAGCCTTTCCGGTGTCACCGACGAGCACGACGACACCGGGGGAGGCCCGACGACCATGCTCACCGCTACCGCCACCACGACGCCGACGCCCGTTCCCGCCGTGTCCGTGGTCATCCCGACGTTCGACGAGGCCGGCAACGTCGGCGAGCTCCTCCGGCGGCTCGCCGAGGCCCTCCCGGCGGGCGCCGAGGTCGTCGTCGTCGACGACTCGTCCGACGACACCGCCGCCCTCGCCCGCGCCGCCGCGCCCTTCCTGCCGTTCGCGCTCACCGTGATCCACCGCGACGAGCCCACCGGCGGGCTGGGCGGCGCGGTCGTCGAGGGGCTGCGGGTCGCGCGGGCCGAGTGGGCCGTCGTCATGGACGGCGACCTCCAGCACCCGCCCGCCGTCGTCGCCGACCTGCTCGCCGCGGCACCCGGGCACGACGTCGTCGTCGCCACCCGCTACGCCGCCGGCGGCGACGGGTCCGGTCTCGGGTCCCCGTACCGGCACGCGGTCTCCCGCGGGTCCAAGGTCCTGGCCGCGCGGCTGCTGGGCGGGGCGGTGGCACGGATGAGCGACCCGCTGTCCGGCTTCTTCGCGGTCCGGCGCGCCGCGCTCGACCTCGACGCCGTCGACCCCATCGGCTACAAGATCCTCCTCGAGCTCGTCGTCCGCTCGCGCCTCGAGCGCATCGCCGAGGTGCCGTTCACCTTCGGGACGCGCCACGCCGAGGAGTCGAAGTCGACCGCCCGCGAGGGGCTGCGCTTCCTGCGCCACCTGCGGGTCCTGCGCCGGGCCCAGCGGGTCGTGACGCCGGCCGCCGCACCGATCCGCCTCGACGACCACCGCCGCGACCGTCGGAACCCCCGCCTCGACGTGCTCATCGTGACCAGCGAGGCCCCGCCGATCGTCTCGGGCATCTCGCGGTGCGTCGACCGGCTGACGGTCGGGCTGCGCGAGCGCGGGCACCGCGTCGACGTCCTCTCCTCGGTGCAGATTCCGCGCCTGGTGCTCGGCGAGTACCGGTTCTCGACGCTGGCCGCCCACTGGCGCCGCGTCACCGCGCTGCTCGACGACTACGACGTGGTCAACCTCCACGGGCCGGTGCCCACGATGAGCGACGTCGTGCTCCTGCTCGCCGGTGCCCGCCGCGGCACCCCGATCCTCTACACCCACCACAGCGCGCTCGCGGTCCGCGGCGCCGAGACGGCGTCCCGGGTCTACAACCGCCTCCACCGCGTGCTGTCCGGCCGCGCCGACCGCATCCTCACCACGTCGGAGCACTACGCCGGCCTGGAGCGCCGGGCCGGGGGCCCGCCGGTGGAGGTCGTGCCGTGGGGCGTCGACGTCCGGCCACGCCCGCTGCGGCCCCACCGCGACGGCGCGCCGCTGAAGGTCCTCTTCGTCGGCCAGATGCGCCCCTACAAGGGCCTCGAGTGGCTGATCCCGGCGGTCGCCGGCCGTCCCGGGCTGGCGCTCACGCTCGTCGGCGACGGACCGCACCGCCGCGAGTACGAGCTCCTGGCCGGTTCGGCCCCGAACGTCCTGTTCACCGGCCGCATCTCCGACGACGATCTGCACCGTGCCTACGACACGCACGACGTGGTCGTCCTCCCGTCGGTCACCCAGGCGGAGGCCTTCGGCCTCGTCGTGCTCGAGGGGATGGCGGCCGGGTGCGTCCCGGTGGTCTCCGACCTGCCCGGGGTGCGCGACCTCGTCGCGGACACCGGCCTCGTCGTCCCGGCCCGCGACACCGACGCGCTCGCCGCGGCCCTCGACGGCCTCGCCGCCGACCGCCCGCGCCTCACGGCCCTGGGCCACCGCGCCCGCCGCCGCGCCGAGGGACTCGGCTGGGACACCTGCGTCGAGCGCTACGAGGCCGCCATGACCGCCACCGTCGCCGACCGCGGCCGGGTCCTCCCGACGACGCCGGCCGCGGCCCGGCCGTCGATCACCCGGGCGGGCTGACCCATGGTCCCGACGACGACGGCCCGCGTCCCCTCCCTGGCACGGCTCCGGGCCGAGCGCGGCGCGGGCGGCGGCAGCCTCGTCCTGCTCGCCGCGCTCGCCACCACCGCCGCGATGAACTACGGGCTCGGCCTCGCGCTGGCCTGGCTGCTCCCGACCGAGCAGTTCGGCGCGGTCGGCGTCCTGCTCAACCTCCTGCTGCTCGCCACCTCGGTGCTCGCCGCCGGCTTCCCGTGGGCGCTGGCCCGCGAGGTCGCGCGACGCACGGACCCCGCCGACACCGCCGGCGTCCTGCGGGCCGCGCTGCGGGGCAACCTCGCGCTCGGCCTCGTGCTGGGCGGCGGGTTCGCCGGGGTGCAGCTGACGACCGGGGCGATCCTGCCCGGCGTCGGGCCGCTCCCGACGCTGCTGGCCGCCGCGACGATCGTCGTGCTCGCCGTCGTCGCGGTCCTGCTCGGGGCGCTGCAGGGGGCCCGCCGGTTCGACGGGGTGGGCGCCGCCCGGGTCGGCGAGATCGTCACCAAGGTCGTGCTGGCCCTCGTCGTCGTGGGGCTGTTCGGCTCGCTGGTCGACGGGGTGGTCGGCGTGTCCGCCGCGCTGCTCGTCGCCGCCTGCGTCTCGGCGCTGGTCGCGCTGCTCGCGCTGGCCGACCGGCTGCCGCGCCGCGCCGACCGCGTCCGCACGACTGCGGGGGCGGGCTTCGCCGCGGCGGTCCCGATGGCGGTCAGCACCACCGGCTTCGGCCTCATGGGCACCCTCGACGTCCTCGCCCTCGGCGCCCTCGGGCGCGGGGCCGGGGTGACCCTCGCCGTCGTCGGGGTCTACCAGGCGGGCGCCGTGCTCGCCCGCGCCCCGTTCTTCGTCGGGTCGGCGCTCTCCGATGCGGCGTTCCCGTTCATCGCCGGCGCCCCGACCCTCGCCGCCGCCCACGCCCGCCTGCTCGCCGCGCTGCGCTGGGTGCCGCTGGTGCTGGTCCCGGTCCAGCTGGTGCTTGTCGTGGCGCCCGGCCCGGTGCTCGACGTGGTCCTGCCCGGCGCCTACGCCGGCGCCGCCACCGTGGTCCGTGTCCTCTCGCTCGGCACCACCGGCCTGCTGCTCGCCGACATGCTGCTCAAGGCGCTGTTCGCCCGCGGCATGGCGGCGGCCGTGGCGGCGCGGGTGCCGGTCGCGGTGGCGGCCCAGGTCGCGGCGCTCGTCGTCGGAGTCCCGCGGGTCGGGGCGCTCGGCGCGGCGTGGGCGTTCGCGGTCGGGACGTGGGCGGCGGTCGCGCTGCTCGGCGCGCTCTACGTGGCGCGCTTCCGGCCGCCGCGTCCCGCGCTCGCGCCCGCGCTGCGCTGGACCGGCGCCGTGGCGGTCCTCGTCGCCGCCCTGGCCGTGGCCGCGTCCCTGCCCACGCCGGCCGCCCTCGCCGTCGTCGTCGGCGCCCTCGCCGCCTACGCCCTGCTCCTGTTCTGCCTCGGTCTCGTCCCGGCCGAGGTCACCGCCCTGCTGCGCCGTCCCGAGGTGACCCGATGACCCCGACCCTCACCCGCAGGCCCGCCGTCGCGGGCCCCGTGTCCCGCGACGTGTGGGATGAGGTGTTCGCCGCCGACCCGGACGCCGTCGCGACCCAGTCCCCGGAGTGGATGGACGCCCTGCGCGGGCGCGGCTACCGCGACGCGAGCCGCCTCTACGCGCTCGCCGACGACCGCCGGCTGGTGCTCCCGCTGGCCGCACGGCGGCGGGCGGGGGTGACGGTGAGCGAGGAGTCCTGGCCCTACGGCTGGGGGTATGGCGGCGCGCTCGTCGAGGGCGGCGACCTCACCGTCGCCGACGCCCGGCTCGTGCTCGACGACCTGCGCGCCCGCCCCGCCGTCCTGCGCGGCCTCACCCCGATGCCGCTGCGCGGCGCGGTCTGGGAGCAGGCGGCGGCCGCGACCGGCGGAGTGCAGCGGGTCCCGTACACCTCCCAGGTCGTCGATCTCGGCGTCGGCTGGGACCGGCTCTGGGAGAGCGGGTTCAAGCGGCAGGCCCGCAACTCGGTGCGCAAGGCCGAGCGCTTCGACCTCGACGTCCGCCGGGAGGACGGCACGACCGCGGTCGGGCCCGACGGGCGCGGCCTCGCGGTGTTCCGCGACCTGTACGCCCAGTCGGTCGACCGGTGGGCCGCGCAGCGCGGCCAGCCGCTCGCCCTGGCCCGTCGTCTCGCGGCCCGCCGCGACCGGCCCGGCCAGGTGGCGGCCGCGGCCGCGGCGCTCGGGGAGCGGTGCGTGGTCTGGTCGGTGCTGCGCGACGGCGAGCCGGTGGCGGCCAACGTGGTGCTCGTCCACCGCCGGCATGCGCTCGGGTGGATGTGCGCGATGGACACCACGGGGATCGCCCGCGAGACCCTCGCGACCTACCTGCTGCACTCGCTGGCCATCCGCGACGCCTGCGAGCGCGGGGTGCGGTGGTTCCACATGGGGGAGTCCGACGCCGGGTCGGGCCCGGAGCACTTCAAGCGTTACTTCGGCGCGGTGCCCGTCGAGTACGCGGCGCTGCGGTTCGAGCGGCTCCCGCTGTCGCGGGCCGAGCAGGCCGCGCGGCGGGTCTACGCGGCGGTGTCGCGGCGGCGGTCGTCATGAGCCGTGTCGTCCTGTCGATCTACGACGACCTCGGCAACCCCCACTACGGCGGGGGCGGGGCCGCCGTGGTCGCGCGGGTGGCGCGGCGGCTCGCCGACGAGCACGACGTCACCGTCTACTGCGGTTCCTACCGCGGCGCGGTGTCGGGTCGGCGCGACGGCGTGCGCTACGTCCACCTGCCCGTCGGGTGGGCCGGGCCGCGGGGCGGGCAGATCCTGTTCTCGCTGCTCGTGCCACTGGTGGCGCTCGTGGTGCGGCCGGACGTGTGGATCGAGAGCCTCACCCCGCCGGTGTCGGCGAGCCTGCTGCCGCTGGTGGCCCGCTGCCCCGTCGTCGGCCTGGTCCAGATGCTGTGCGGGGCCGACATGCAGCGGCGCTACGGGCTGCCTTTCGAGGCGGTCGAACGGAAGGGGCTCGCGCTGTACCGGCACCTCGTCGTGCTGAACGACGTCGACGCACGCCTGGTCGGCGCGGCGAGCCCGCGGGCGCGGGTGACGGTGATCCCGAACGGCACCGACCTGCCCGCGACGGTCACCGACGGCGGCGAGCCGGTGCTCTTCCTCGGCCGCATCGACGTGCGGCAGAAGGGGCTCGACCTCCTCGTCGCGGCCGTCCGCGACGACCCGGCGATCCGGCTCGACATCGCCGGATCCGGCACCCCCGCCGAGGAGGCCCGGCTGCGGGAACTGGTGGCCGACCTGCCCGGGGTGCGGCTGCTCGGCCGCGTCGACGGCGAGGCGAAGGAGGCGCTCCTGCGCGGCTGTTCGGTGATGGTGGTGCCCTCGCGCTACGAGACCTTCTGCCTGACCGCGCTCGAGGCCATGGCCCACGGGCGGCCCGTGGTGACCTTCGACCTCGAGCGGCTGGCGTGGATCGGGCCGGGCGCCGGGCTCACCGTCCCGGCCTTCGACACCGGGGCCCTCGGCGCGGCGATCCGCCGGCTGCGCGACGACCCCGCCCTGCGCGCCGAGCTGGGTCGCGGCGCCCGGGCGCGGGCGCTCGCGTTCGACCGGGCGGCCGTCGAGACCCGCTACCTCGCGCTGGTCAGCGACCTGCTGCCTCCGGGGCGCCAGCGGTTGCGCAGCGCCGAGAGCCGGGCGCGGGCGTCGTCGGAGAGCCGGGCTACGGCCTGCTCGCGCAGCCGCGCCGCGCTCGCGAGGGCGGCGCGGTGGGCGGCGCCGGTCAGGCGGTGACCGAAGACCTGGAGCCGGACCTGCTCGCGGGTCCCGCTCGCGAGGTCGGCCTTGTAGGACTCGGCGTCCCCGAGGAGGTCCAGCCGCGCGAGCTGCGGGTCCTCGCAGCACAGGTCGACGAGGTGGTGGGTGAGGACGACGCCGGGTCCCAGCTTGGCGAGCTCGTCGTCCATGCCGAGCTTGAGGAAGTACAGGGTGTCGCCCTGGCGCAGGCAGTAGCCGAACGCCACCGACCGGCCGTCGACCCGCAGGTGCACCAGCCGCAGCAGCCCCGCGGCCGCGGCCCACCGGGCGCCCTCGGTGTAGAAGCGGACGTTCGCCGGCGCGGAGAGCACCGCGGACCCGGCGGCGAGCTTCCACGGCCGCGCCTCGAGCCGGAACCCCTCGTCGAGCAGCGCGCCGGCGTCGTCGCCGGTGCCGTCGCGGACGTCGAGCACCACCTCGCCCGCATCGGCCATCCGGTGCCGCAGCCGGCGCAGCCCGTGCCGGCGGTTCTTCGACAGGCGGCGCAGGAACGACGCCGGGTCGCCGGTGGTGTCGATCCACGGCGAGGCGCAGACGGGGCGCTCCAGCGACGGCGCCCCGGCGCGGTGGGCGGCGGCGCGGAGAGCCGCGGCGGCGGGGTCGTCGGTGGGCAGCGCAGCGAGGTCGACGGTGGTGCCGGCGTGCAGGAGCCGGTCGGCGAGCTCGCCGGCGGCCTCGTCGTCGGCGAGGACCGGGGCGAAGAGCGCCGTCTCGTGGTTGGTGGGGGAGCGCAGCCCGAGCGGACCGGGCAGCAGCGGCAGCACCCCGACCAGCTCGCCGCCGCGCTCCAGGGTGAGCACGCGGAGGTCGTCGGCGCGGCCGAACGCGTCCGCCCAGGCGCCGAGCCAGCCGGGGCGGACGAACGGGGGCGCTCCCGACGCGACCGCGAGCGCGTCCCAGCGCGCGCGCAGGTCGGGGTCGGGAGCGCGCAGGTCGCGCGGTCGCACGGGCGCGGACGCTAGTGCCCCGGCGGAGCCCTGACCAGGGACGTCGCGCTACGTCGCCGGGCCGTCGCGGGGTGTGGCGCGGCGGGATCCGGAGGGAGAACCCCACCCCGGTCGAGGGTCGACACCATCGGCCCGCGGCCCGCGCGTTGCGACGCTCGTGCGGTCGGTCCACCGGGGACCGCGCCGAGGCCGAGGAGACTCCCATGACCGCCACCGCGCACCGTCTGTCGGTCGCGCCGACCGTGAGGGTGCGCCGGCGGCCGACCGCTCCGGCCGGCCCGACCCCCGGGCAGCGCACGAACGGCCGGTTCGTGACCTTCGAAGGTCATCGACCGGCCGCTCGTGCGCTCCCGCGACGGTCGGTCCCGGCGCCGGTGCAGCCGGCCCGGCACCGCGCCGACGCCGGGTGGGGCTACCCGCCGCCCTCGGCGTACCCGCGGACCCCGGTGCCGTCCTGGGCCGTGCGCGCCCCGGCCGGACTGGCCGCGCCCGCCGGTCCGCCCGCCGACCCGATCTTCGTCACCGGCCCGACCGCCCTCGACGCCCTGCTGCGGCGGTGGCTGCCGTGAGCGCCGGCGAGTATCCCCGGCTGAGCCGCGAGTTCGGGTGGCCGGAGGACGAGCCGACCTGGCGCCACCGCGTCCCGAGCCGCCCCGCCGGGGCGACCGGCCCGCGCCCGGCCGGGACGACCGGCCTGCGACCCGCCGGGGTCACCGGCCCGCGGCCGGCCGGGGCGACCGGCCCGCGCCCCGTCCGCCCCCCGGTGCGGCCGCTGCCGCCCCCGCCCCCGCCCGCGCCGACCGTGCGGCACGTCCCTGCCGCCCCCGCCGTCACCTCCATCATCCGGCCCTCCCAGCGGGGCTGGACGGGCCGGCTCACCATCGGGCGGACCTGGCCGCTGACGGCGCTCATCGGCCTCGTCGCCCTCGCGATCCGCGCGATCGGGCTGGAGCGGGCCAACGACCTCTACGTCGACGAGCTCATCTACGCCCAGATCGGCAACACCGTCGCCCAGGGCCGGATCCCGAGCTTCCAGGGCACCCACTTCTACCTGCACCCGATCGGCTCGTTCCTCCTGGACGCCGTGTTCATCGACCTCCTCGGCGTCGGGTCGCTGCCGGTGATGGACCTGGTGTACGTGCTGCGCTGGCTCACCGCGCTGATCGGCGCGGTCACCGTCGTGCTCGGCTTCCGGCTGCTCCGCAAGGTCGTCCCGCTCCCGATCGCCCTCGGCGGCGCCGCGGTCCTCGCGTTCGACCCGTTCATCCTGCGCAACGACAGCCGCGTCATGCTCGAGACCCCGGCGACGATGTGGACCCTCGGTGCCTGGCTGTTGCTCCTCGGCGTCCTCACCAATCCTGCGACACCGTGGGTGCGGCGCTGGCGCGAGGTGGGGGTCGGCGTCGTCTTCGGGTTCGCGCTGACCACCAAGGACATGACGGCGATCCAGATCCTCGTCCCGCTGGTCGCGGCGGTCCTCTGGCGCCGCACGCTGGCGCCGGCGCAGGCGGGCCGGATCGTCCTGGGCTCCCTGCTGCCCTACACGGTGCTCGTGGCCGTCGTCGCGGCGACGGGCGACCTCGGGGAGTGGGCGTCGCAGAAGCTCGGCGGACTGCGCCGCCTCATCGGCCTCGACCAGATGACCGGCTTCCACGCCGGCAACGTCAGCCTGGTCGGCCGGCTGATCGCCGAGCTGTCCCGGTTCGGCACCAGCTACGTCCTCCTCGGGCTCTGCCTGTTCGCGGGACTGGGGACGGTCTTCGCGAAGTCGACGGCGCGGCGGCTCATGGGCCTGATCGGCGTCTCGACGGGCCTGTTCGGGGTGTACTCGGTGGTCGCCGGGGCGCTCGAGGAGCAGTTCGGCTACTACACCGTGGTGGTCGCGGTCGTGGTGGCGGCGACGTCGATCGCCGAGCTCCGCGACCGGCGCCCCGCGCTGCGGCGCCCCCTCGCGATCGCCGCGTCGGTGTTCGTCGCCGCCACGCTCGTCCTGGGCGTCTCGGCCCGCGTCACCGTCGACGACACCTTCCCGCAGGCGCGGGCCTGGATGGACACGCACCTGCCGCCGGGCGCCCGCGTCGGGCTGACCGGCCCGGTCGCGCAGCTCGCCTTCCTGCCGCGGGAGGGCTGGGGGGACTGGCCGAGCCTGTCGCAGCTGCGCGACCACGACGCGCAGTACGTCCTCACGTCCTCGTCGCCTCTCGAGCAGGGGTACGGCGACGCGGCCCCGCAGCTGCTGACCTGGCTGCAGCAGCACGCGCGCCCGGTGTTCACCGCCCACGGGCCCACCAACGGCGACACCACCGTCTGGCAGGTCGACCGTCCCGCGCTCGACGCGGGCGTCGCCGCCGGGCAGGACGTCCCGCCGGTCGCCGAGAGCGGGTGAGCGGGATGCGCGGGAAGGGGTGGCTGACGGCCGCCGGGGTGCTGGTGGTGGCGCTCGTCGTCGCCCTGCTGACGGGGACGGTGTCGGTGGGCGCGCCGGCGGTCGAGCGCCCGGCGTTCGGGGTGCTCGGGTCGTCCTGCGCGCCGGACCGCGTCGCGGCCCTGCGCGACGCGGGCGCGACGACGGCGGTGACCGAGCTGCAGTGGGCGCAGGCCGAGCCCGCGCCCGGCGTCGTCGACCGGGCCTACCTGGCGTCGGCGCGCTCGCGGGTGGAGGCGTGCGCGGCGGGTGGCCTGCGCGTCGTGCTGGGGCTCGGCCTCCACAACCCGCCGGCGTGGGTGCTGGGCCTGCCCTCGGCGGGCTACCGCGACCAGGACGGCCGGAGCTCCTCCTCGGGGGAGGCCGACCTCGTGTTCTCCGCGGCGGCCCGCGACGCGGCCCTCGGCTACCTCCGGGCGGTCGCCGCGGCGGGCGTCCCGGAGCGGGCCGACGCGGTGCGGCTCGTCGGGGAGCTCGGCTACCCGAGCGCGGAACCGGGCGCGACGGGGCCGGCGTTCTGGGCGTTCGACGACGCCGCCCAGGGCGGCCCGGGCCGCGCGGCGGGCGTGGACCCCTCACCCATGCCCGGCTGGGTCCCCGGATCGGCGACGTGGCAGGGCGAGGCGGTCGACGCCGACGCGGCCGCCCGGTGGTACGACTGGTACACCAGCTCGCTGGCCGACTCGGTCGTGTGGCTGGCCGACGCGCTGCGCGGGCTCGGCTTCGGCGGCGAGCTCCACGTCCCGCTGGCCGGGCGCGGGGTGCTCCCCCAGGACCGCGCGGCGGCCGTGGCGGGACTGCTCGACGGCCGCGCGGACCCGGACGGCGCGCTCGGCAAGGGGCTCGACTACCCCGCCCAGTTCCGGGTGTTCGCCGACCTCTCCGCCCGGTCGCCCGGCCGGCTGCTGGTCGACTTCACCGGCCTCGACGACGACAGCGCCGTCCGGGCCCGCGCCGCGAACCCGCCGCAGGATCTCTGCCGCCCGGACGACACCCCGGCGTCGCTCGCCGCCGCCGGGCTGGACCGGGGCGCCGCCCAGCGCTGGACGATCGCCCTCGCCCGGGCGGCGGGGCTGGGGGTGGTGGCGGAGAACCCGGGCCCGCCCGACCTCCCGAACACCGGCGGCACGGCGCAGTCCGACCGCGAGGCCGACCAGATGGTCCAGGCGGGGCGCTACGCCCGCGCGTGCGACGTCGAGGCCTGGTACCTCGCGTTCGAGGACCAGCTGTTCACGCCGGGCTCGGGGATCGACGTCGCGTCGTACGGGCGCGTCGTGCGCGGCGGCTGAAATCGGTGGAGGGCCCGACGCCGGGTCGCTACCGTCCTGCCCGACCGCGGCACGACCTTCAGGAGGTGGGACCCATGGACCGATCGACGTGGGTGCTCCCCGCGGTGGTCGCGGTCGGGTGACGGGTGTCGCCGGGAGCGCCGGACAAGGCACTCGGCGAAGGGCTCGTCATGGCACCTCTGCAGTTCACCACCGACACCACGTCCGACGGCGTCCGGGAGCGCGACTTCGTCGTCGACGACGTCCCCGGCCTCCTCTTCTCACCCGCGTCCGGCGCGGGCGGCCCCCTCGTCCTGACGGGGCACGGCGGCGGCACCCACAAGCGGTGGCCGCGGGTCGTCGGCCGGGCGCACCGCCTCGTCCTCGACGGCGGGTTCACCGTCGCCGCCCTCGACGCCCCCGGTCACGGCGACCGTCCCCGCACCCCGACCGACGAACGGGAGGTCGCCGCGCTGCGCCGGGCCCGGGGGGCCGGTGAGCCGATCGGCCCCGTCGTCGAGCGGTACACCCTCCACGTCGCGCGCCGCGCCGTCCCGGAGTGGCGGGCGGTCCTGGACGCGCTCCGGGCACTGCCCGAGATCGGGGAAGGCCCGGTCGGCTGGTTCGGCACGAACATGGCCACGGCGACCGGCATCCCGCTGGTCGCGGCCGACCCGCGGATCACCGCCGCCGTCCTGGGCCAGTTCTGGGACGCGCCGCTCCGGGACGCCGCCCGGCTCGTCACGGTCCCCGTCGAGTACGTGCTCCAGTGGGACGACGAGTACATCCCCCGGGAGTCGGGGCTCGCGCTGTTCGACGCGCTCGGCTCCTCGGAGAAGTCGTTGCACGCGAACGCCGGGCGGCACATGGAGCTGCCCCGCTTCGAGGCGGACAGCGCGGTCCGGTTCTTCTCCCGGCACCTCACCGCCCCAGCGAGAGCCTGAGGCGGGGGAACCCCCGGTCAGCGGCGCAGCGTGTGTTCCGGGGTCTCCCCACCGGTGAGCATGCGGTAGGCGACGCCGAAGGCCCGCGGCCGGTCGAAGCCCCAGCGGGCGGCGACGGCGGCGACGGCCCGGGCGGCGTCGCCCTCGGCCACGGTGGCGGGGTCGGCGTCGCGCAGGTCGCGGTGGGCGCCGAGGAGCCGGGCGTGCCAGAGCAGCTCGGCGGGGTGGGTGCCGCGGCGGCGCCGCAGGCTCGCGGTGACGTCGAGGTAGGGCGCGTCGGCGATCCCCGCGATCTCGGCCGGCCCCGTGGGGTCGCCGGCGTGGTGGTGCAGGTAGTCGACGACCTCGCGCAGCGTGGCCTCCCCGACGTCGCCGGCCGCCCCACCGTCGTGGGGATCCGTGACCGCCTCCAGGCCGGTGTTCGGGAACATCGCCAGCAGCGCGCAGGCCAGCAGCCGGAAGGCGTGGTCGCGGACGATCGGTTCGCCGGCGAGCAGCGGGTCGCCGAGGACGCCGCGACGTACGTGGGCGTTGGTCGCGCGCCAGTGCCGGGCCAGCCGCGGGGAGAGCGGGGACTGGCCGGTGAAGACGAGGTCCTCGGCGGGGATGCCGCAGGTGTGGGCGGCGTAGTCGGCCACCCGCACGGGGTCCAGGACGACCATGTCGACGTCCCCGGGTTCGACGGTCGTCCGGTAGCCGGTCGCCAGGGGGTTGAGGCCGATGTCCCCGGCCGCGACGGGCACCGCGCCGTGGCCGCGGGTCGTCCAGGTCACCGCGCCCGCGCGGACGTCGACGACCACGACGTGGTCCAGCGGGGCGGCGTGCGTCGTGAAGGCCACGCTGCTGCTCAGGCGGCTGATCGCGAGGTCGGTGGCGGCGGTGGTGTCGTGGCCGAACCGGAAGTCCTGCCGGTCGGCGACCTGCAGCGACAGGTCGGTGTAGTTCCGCCGCAGGAAGTGCTCGGCCTCGGCGAGGTCGGTGGTGACGAACCGGTCCCGGGACACACCAGGTGCCGGGGATGGCTCGCTCATGGCTGTGCCTCGCGTGGTCTGGCCGAGTCGGGGTGTGGCCGGGTCCGGCCGAACGCTACCCATACCGCCGACCTCGGCCTAGCCGTCGAACGAACCCTGTGGACACGGCGACGTACGGGTGGCCTCGCTCAGCGACCCTCAGCGCGTCCAGTAGGTCTCGGCGCACCGCGGGACGACCCCGGAGGGGAACAGCGCGTCGACCTGCGTGGCGTAGCCGCGCACGAGCGCCTCCTTGGCGTCGAGGCCGTCGTCGAACGACCACGGGCGCAGGCCCTCGCGGCGGAGGAAGGCCGGGTCGGGGGCGTGGTCGAGCGCGTAGGGGAAGTCCGAGAACCACACGACGGTGCCGGGCCAGGCGAGGCCGAGGTCGCGCGTGACGAGGTGGTCGACGTGGCGCCCGACGCCGAGCGGGCACAGCAGCAGGTCGGCCTCGCCGGCGCGGGCCGCGATCCGGGTGGCGAGCTCCGCGCGCAGGCGGCGGTCGCCGCGGGAGACGCGGCCGCGCGCGATGTCGAACCGGAACGTCGGGTAGCGGTGGGCGAGCTCGGGCACGAGCGCCCCGACCCGGTCCAGCGCGGCGGGGAGCTCCCGGCGCCGGAACAGCGCGTCGGTCAGCCCGAGGTGCTCGGCCCGTGCGCCGAGGGATGCGACGACGGCGTGGTCCTCGGCCCGGCGCGCCCGGAAGAGCGTGGCGGCGTCGGGGTGCGCGCACTGGCGCAGGAAGGAGCGGGCGGCGCGGCCGTGCGGGCCGTCGGTGGCCTCGGTGAACAGCGTCAGGACGGTGATCTCGCTGCGCGGCGCGAGCTCCGCGAGGAGCGCGCCGCAGGACAGGACGCCGTCGTCGAGGTGGGGGGACAGGACCAGGCAGCGTGCCCCGGCGTCGAGCGCGTCGCGCAGCGGCGCGGGCACGGTGGTCGTCGGCGCGGACACGGTGCTGCTCCGGTCGGGGCGGGTGCTCAGGCGGCGACGAGCTCGACGCCGGACCCGGTGAGCTGCGCGGTGCCGGCGACCTGCGTCGCGAGCAGACCCGCGGCGCGCAGCCGGGCGGCGACGAACTGGTCGGCGCAGGGCAGGCCGTCGATGAGCAGGCGGCCCGAGACGACGGTGCCGCGTCCGGCGGCGACGGCCACCAGGACGGCGCGGTCGCGGCGGGTGAGCTCGGCGGCGGAGGTGGTCGTGGTGGTCATGGCGGGCTCCGGAGGGCTGTGGGGTCGTCTCGGTGACGGCTCCCAGCCTGGTCGTCGGCCCTGGTCGGGCGCGGTGGAGCGCGCCCCACGACCTCGGGTGCCGACCCTGCGATCGCAGGTGGGGACAACCCCACCCGCGGGACGGTCAGAGGATCCCGGTGAGCAGCAGCACCGCGACGACGAGGACGAGCAGCACGACGACGCCCGCCCCCACGAGGAGCCCGGTGCGCGACGACGAGGTCTCCGACGACGGGGTCCCCGACGACGACGCGGGGTCGGCGGCGGGTGGGACGGGCCCGGTCCCCGGGTGCGGGCCCGGGTAGGGGCCGGGACGCCCCGGGGGCGCTCCGGCGGGCGTCCCGGGCGCACCTGCGGGCGGTGCCGGCCACCCCGGACGCGGGCCGGGCGGCGCCTGGCCGCCCGGTCCCGGGGCAGCCGGTCGCCCGCCGGTGGGGCCCGGCCCGCCCCGGCCGTCCTGCGCCGGGAAGCCCGACGTCGGACGGCCCTGTCCGGGGACGCTCCCGCTCGGGGTCCCGGGCCGCGGCGCGGGCCGCCGTGGGGGAGGAGGAGCCGGGGCGGGACCGCCGGCGCGGGGTGGCGGGGCTCCCGGGGGCTGCTGCCGGGACCGTCCGGGCGAGGCCCGCACGACGGTGGTGCGGGCGTCGTCGGTGGGGGCGGCGTCGCCGGTGCGCGGGGTGCGCGTGACGGTGGTCTTCGCGGCGTCGGCGTCCTCGGTGGGGTCGAAGCGCGTCACGGTGGTGGCCGAGGCGTCGGGGCCCGACCCGTCGTCCTCGGCGGCCTCCGTCGCGTCCGCCGCGCCCGCGGTGGTCGAGGGCTCGTCGGGGCGCGCGCCGACCCGGCCGTCGACCAGCGGTGGCCTCACCACGGCCGTGGCGCCCGGCTCCGCGTCCCCCGCCGGTGTCGCGGGCGCCGTCTGCGCCGCCGTCACGTGCGGCTCCGGGGCCGACGGCTCCGGGGGCTGCGACGGCTCCGTCGGCTGCGGGGGCTCCGGAGGCCTCGGAGGCGTGGCGGGGGTCTCGGCGGACCTCGTCGCGGGCCGGTCCCGGGACAGCAGGGCCATGCCGAGCCCGCTCGTCACGCGGGTGACCGACGGCGCCGCGGCCCGGGCCGCCCGCGCCGCGCCCATGGCCACGACGTGCTCCGGGCGGCGCTCGGCGATCACCCGCAGCCCGAGCTGCTCGGTGACGGTCCGCGCGACCAGCGGCACCCGGGACGAGCCCCCGATCAGCAGCACCCCCGTGGGCCGGACCGGCGAGGCCTCCACCGCGCGCCCCAGCGCCTCGACGCTGCGGGCCACGGCCGGCCGGATCCGCTCCTCGAAGGCCGCCCGGGTCACCGACACGTCGGTGTGGCGACCCGGCAGCAGGACCGACACCTCGGCCTCGTCGTCGGTGGAGAGCGCCTCCTTGGCCGCCACGGCGTCCTGCTGCAGGCGGGCCAGGGCGGTGGCGCTGGAGTCGTCGTCGGGGTCGAGGTCGGCGAGCAGCCCGCCGGTGGCCTCGTCGACCAGCGCGATCACGGCCTCGTCGAGGTCGGCCCCGCCGAGCCGCTCGATCCCGACGGGTGCCCCGAGCAGCTCGACGTCCTCGCCGCGCCGCGTGACCACGGCGGCCTCGAAGGAGCTGCCGCCGAGGTCGTACACGGCGAGCGCGGCCCCCTCGTCGAGCCCGTGGACCGCGCGGTGGTGGTGGCCCGCGGCCTCGGGGTCGGACATCGCGACGGCGTCCTCGAGGCCGGCCGCGACGGCGACGTCCTCGAACAGCCCGCGCCGGAACGGTCCCCAGCTCGCCGGGTGGGTCAGCACGACCCGGCGGGCCGACTCGCCGCGGACCGCGGCGCTGCGGGCCAGGACGTCGCGCAGGATCGCGGCGATCAGGTCCCCCGCGGGCTCGGAGTGCTCGCCGAGCAGCACCGGCGCCGGGTCCCCGAGGCGGCGGCGGACGCCGAAGGCGGCGTGGGTCGGGTCGCCGGTCGCGCGCCGCGCGGCGAGCTCGCCGGTGACCAGCGAGGCCTCGTCGCGACGGTGGACCATCGCCGGCACCGTCGTCGACCGGTCCCCGAGGGCGACCATCTCGACGCGGTCGTCCTCGGTGGCGACCGCCGCGGCGACGGCGGTGCCCCCGAGATCGACCCCGAGGACATGGGTCACGGTCTCTCCCTCCGGGCGCGGGAACACGCATCGTAGAGACATCGACGGCGACCACGGGAGGTCCCGGACCCCGTGATCACGGGCTGTCGCCGGACCGTGACGGCGACGGCTGTCAAGGGGGACAGCCCTACCCCGTCGGAGGGTGGGCCCCCTCCCCGCGGCCGCGCGGGCCCGGGACGCTGTGGCGCCATGAGCGACGCGAGCGACGGCCGCCGTCGTCACCGGGAGCGCTGGCGCCGCCGGGTCTGCCTCGAGCGCCAGCTGCACGACGGTGCCGCGCTGCGGATCTCCTCGATGGCGCTCCGGCTCGGCGCGCTCGACCGGGCCGCGCCCCAGCGCGACATCGACGCGCTCCAGGACGAGGTGGCGGCCGCGCTCGAGGAGCTGCGGGCGGTCGCCGGCCAGATCTACCCCTCGCTCTTGCTCGAGGCGGGCCTCGGCCCGGCCCTGCGGGAGCTGGTCACCGCCCGCGGGGCGGACGCCGCCGTGCACGTCACCGCCGACCGCGCCGAGCCCGCCGTCGAGGGTGCGGTGTACTTCGCGCTGGCCGACGTCCTCGAGGCGGCGGCCGGGCCGCTCACCATCTCGGTCCGTACGGAGCGCGGACCCGCACCCGAGGAGGACGTCGTGGTCGTGGTCATCGAGGGGGCGGACCCCGCCCTCGCCCCGCCCGTGCTCGACGAGGCGGAGCCGCTGGGCGGCACCGTCACCGTCGAGGATGGTGCCGAGACGATCACCGCGAGGTTCCCGTGCGCGTAGCGCTCGCCGAGGACGGCGCCCTCTTCCGCCAGGGCCTCGTCATGCTGCTCGAGGCGGCCGGCCACGAGGTGGTCGCCGTCGTGCCGGGCGGGGACGAGCTCGTCGCCGCCCTGGCGAACGACCCGGTCGACGTGGCGCTGCTCGACATCCGGATGCCCCCGGAGCCCGACGGCGGCCTCGTCACCGCCGAGCGCCTGCGCGCGGCCCACCCCGACATGGGGCTGCTGTTCCTGTCGCACTACGCGGAGTCGCACTACCTCGTGCGGATCCTCGAGATCGGGACCGAGAAGGTCGGCTACCGGCTCAAGGAGAAGGTCGGCAGCGTCGAGGTCCTCTCCGACACGCTGTCCCGCATCGCCGACGGCGAGATCGTCATCGAGCCGGTGCTCGCCAAGCGCCTCGTCGAGCGGCCGCGCAACGACCGCAAGGACGTGGTCGCCACGCTGTCCGATCGCGAGCGCGACGTCCTGCGGCTCATGGCCGAGGGCCGCTCCAACGGCGGGATCGCCTCCGAGCTCTACGTCAGCGGCAAGGCCGTGGAGAAGCACATCGCGAGCATCTTCGACAAGCTCGGGCTGCACGGCGACGCCTCGGTGCACCACCGCCGGGTGCTCGCGGTGCTGACCTACCTGCGTTCCCAACGCGGCGAGAACTGATCCTCCCCCTACCGCCCCGGCCGGAGTCCGCCTACTCTCCGTGCTCGACGCATCGGACGGAGCGGCGGAACGATGGACCGGGCGGGCGGGAACCGGGTGTGGCGGGCACTCTCCGTCGCAGCCGTGGTCGCGGTGTGCCTGGTCGTCGCGGTGGTCGTCGGCGAGGCGGTCCTCGGACCCGCCGTCGGGCCCCTGCTGGCGCCGTTCGCCGGCGCCGGGCTGGCCGCGGGGGTCGTCGCGCTGATGGCCCGCGGCCGCGGCGAGGACGACCCCGCCGACGCCACCGGCCGCTCCGCCCTCGTGGCCGCCACCGCGCCGCCCTCGCTCCCGGCGCTCGCCCGGGTGCTGCGCGAGGGCACCGGCGCGGCCCACGCCGAGGTCTGGCTCGCCGTCCCGGACGGGCTCGCCGCGCAGACCGCTCCCGACCGGGTCGCCTCGCTCACCGAGCTGCTGGTCCGCCCCGACGTCGACCACGCCCTCCCGCTGGTCGACGACGGCGAGCTGCGCGCGGTCCTCACCCTCGGCAAGCCCGGCCGGGCGGTCACCGCGGCCGACCGGGACCTCGTCGCCGAGGCCGGCGCGGGCGCCGGACTGCTGCTGCGGGTCGTCGCCCGGGGCGCCGAGCTCTCCGAGCGGGTCGCGCGGGCCGACGAGCTCGCCCGGGAGACCGAGGCGTCCCGGGCCCGCCTGGGCCGGGCCCGGGAGGTGGAGCGGCGCCGCTTGGTCGGCGAGCTCGGCGGGGCGACGACCGAGCGGCTCGCGGGGTTCCGGGCCGCCGTCGTCGCGGCCGGGGAGGCGGTGGACGAGGGTCTCGAGGAGCCCGAGGGCGACCCCGCCCGCGAGGAGGCCGCCGGGTTCGCGAGCCACCACCTCGAGACCGCCCGCGAGCGGCTGGAGGAGCTGCTCGACCGCTTCCGGGTGATCGCCCGCGGCGTGCACCCGGCGGTGCTGCGCGACCAGGGGCCGCGGGCCGCGCTGGAGGAGGTCGTCGCCGACCTGCCCCGGCGGGTGGGCCTGACCGGCCGGCTCGCCGCGCGGCTGCCGTGGGAGGTCGAGTCCGGCCTCTACTACGCGGCCGCCGCCGCGCTGCACCTGCTCGGCTCCCGGACGGGGGAGGCCGGCGAGGGTCCCCTGGAGCTGGTGCTCGAGCAGGACGACGACCACGCCGAGGTCCGCGTGATCGACGCGGGCGCCGATGCGGAGGCCACCCGCGCGGCCCTCGCCGACGACGCCGACCGGCTCGCCGCCCTCGGCGGCTCGCTCGAGGTGGGCACCGACGACGGCGGCCGGACCGTGCTGCGGGCCCGGTTGCCCACGCAGCTGCGCCCGCTGGTGGGGTCGTCGTGGTGACGGTGGGGGAGGCCCGCGCGGTCGCGGCGCCGGCGCGGCCCGCCCCCGGCGGGGACCGGTGGTGGCTCGTCGCGTTCTGGGTCGTGTTCGTCGCCGTCTCGGTGCTGGCCCTGGTCTGGCTGACGGTCGGCGCGCTGGTGACGACGCCGCTCAACGAGCCGCCCGGGCAGGCCGTCGTCGACTACGTCGCGAGCGGGGTGAACCTCGTCGTCGCGGTCGTGCTGCTGCGGTGGGGCGGCTCCTGGTCGACCCGGCTGCTCGCGCTCGCGATGGTGGGCTCGGCGGGGGCGTTCAACCTGCAGGCGCACTCGGCGACGATGGCCGTGCAGGAGGCGACCGGAATCGGCATCGGCGAGGCCCACCAGATCCTGCTGCACGGGGTGGCCGGCGCCTCCTTCGCGGGCGCGCTGCTGCTCCTCCCGGCCGAGATCGCGGGCACCCCGGTGCGACGGCGGGCGGTGCCGGTCGTTGCCGGGGTGGTCCTGTTCGCGGCCGGGCTGGGCACGGCGCTGCTGCCCCACACGGTGAGCTGCGTGGTGTTCTTCGGCTTCCTGGTGCCGGTGCTCGGCGTGGCCGCGATCGCGCCCGGGGTCCGGCGCGCGTCGACCCCGGAGGCCCGGGCCCGGGCACGGCTGCTGACGAGCGTGCTCGTCGCCGCGGTCGGGGCGGCCACCGTGCTCGCGGTGCTCACCGTCGTCCTCGTGCTGCTCGGCCGGCCCGGGCTCACCCTGGACGACCCGACGGCGCGTCACAGCGCGCTCGGCGGCGAACCCACCGCGCTGCTGTTCTGGTTCGCCCGCCTGACGGCCGCGGTGATCGCGCTGGCCGTGCTCGCCGCGCGGCGCGCCCGCCCCGCGGAGCGGTGGCTGCGCAGCGGGCTCGCGGCCCTCGTCGTCGTCGTGGCCCTCGGCGGCCTCGCGGTGCTGCTCGCGGCGGTGGTCGAGACGCTGTCCGGGTCCACCGTCGCCGGCTGGGTGACGGCCGCCGTCGTCGTCGCCGTGCTGTGGCAGCCGACGGCGGCCCGCACCGAGCGGCTCGCGGAGCGGCTGCTCTACGGCACCCGCGCGACCCCGGCCGGGGTGCTCGCCGAGGTCGCGGAGCTGACCCGCCGCACCGCGGGCGACCCGGGCGACCTCGACCGGCTCCCCGAGGCCGTCGCCGGGGCCCTCGGCGCCCGCGCCGTCCGGCTCACCACCCACCGCGAGGGGATGAGCGACCGGACGTCGCGCTGGCGCGCGCCCGGCAGCGGGGTGAGGGAGCCCGACGCGTCGTTCCCGGTCCGGCACGAGGGCGTCGAGGTGGGCACGCTCGCCGTCGACGCCGAGGCCCTCGCCGGCGGCGACGAGCGCCGCCGGCTGGTGGCCGACGTCGCCGACGGGCTCGGCGGGGTGCTCGCCGCGCACCGGCTGGAGATCGAGCTGGAGCGCCAGCTGCGGGCCGCGGTCGCGCACGCCGAGCAGATCGCGGTGTCCCGCCGCCGGCTGGTGTCGGAGATGGACAGCGAGCGGCGCGGCATCGAGCGCAACCTGCACGACGGCGCCCAGCACCACCTCGTCTCGCTGCGCCTGACGCTCGGCCTCGTCGAGCACCTGACCTCGGCCGGGCAGCTCGAGAAGGCCCACGAACGGCTCGAGCTGCTCCTCGGGCAGCTCGACACCGCCGAGTCGGTGCTCGCCGAGACCGCGACCGGGGTCTCGTCGCGGACGCTGCGCCGCCTCGGGCCGGTGGAGACGCTGCGGGCGGACCTCGCCGAGGCACAGCCCCCGGTCACCGTCGAGGGCGAGGGGGTGTCGCGGCACGACGAGGCGATCGAGACCGCGGTGTACTTCTCGACCCTCGAGGCGGTGAACAACGCGCGCAAGCACGCCGGCGGCGCCCCGATCTCGGTGCGGATCACCGAGGGCGGCGGTCTGCTGCGGGCCGTGGTCCGCGACGAGGGCCCGGGCTTCACCCCGGAGCCGGGCGGGCGCGGTCCGGGGCGGGGCATGCGCAACCTCGCGGCCCGGCTGGCGGCGGTGTCGGGCCGCGTCGACGTGCAGTCGGCGCCGGGGGCGGGGACGACGGTGCGGGTCGAGGTCCCGGTGCCCGACGCCGCGGGTGAGCGGCGCCGTCCTGGCATGGGACGCCAGGAACGCGCCATTGCTGTCACGGGGGAGGCCGAGCCCGCGACGGGTGAGCGGCGCCGTCCTGGCACCGGACGCGAGGATCGTGCCATTGCTGCCACGGCGGCCCCCGAGCCCGCGGCCCCCGAGCCCGCCCCGGCCCCTGCACCCGCCCCGGCGCCGCCGCCGCCGGTCGTCGCGGTGCGGCGCATCCCGGCGGTCGTGCCCGAGCTGGGCCCGCCCCGCCGGCCCGACGGCGCCGTCGCCGCGGCCGCGCCGCCGGTGCTGCCGCCGTCCGGCTCGGCCCTCTACGACGCGTCGGTCGACCTGCTGCGCCAGGTCGTCGTCCGGACGCCCTCCGGCCACCCCGCGGGCGGCCCGCTCGCCGCGCTGCTCGCCCGCCACGCCGCGCCGTGGCGCCTCGGCGTCGCCGGGCCCGACCCGGCCGCGGCGGCCGCGACCGCGCGCGTCCTCGCCGCGGCCGACCCGCCCGGCGTCGTCGTCGACCTCTCCGCCCGCGCCGCCGAGGGGCCCCTGCCCGCCGACGAGGCGGTCGACGCGCTCGTCCTGCTCGCCGCCGACGACGCCGGCAGCCGGGTGCCGCCCTGGCTGGCGCCGGTGCCGACCGTCGACGTCCACCGCGGCCCGGACACGCCCGAGGGGGCGCTGCGGGTCGTCGTCGCCGACCCGACCGACGCGCCCGGTGTCGAGCGCCTCGTCGAGGTCCTCGCGGCCGACTGCCGCCCCCGCGCCGCCCGCGTCCGGGCCCGCGCCGTCCTCGACGGGATCGAGGCGCTCGCCCGAGGGGCGGGCGGCGACCCGTGGGGGCGGCGGGTGCTCTTCGAGGTCGAGCGGGTGCGCACCGCCGGGGCGCAGGAGCTGGCCGAGTCCGAGCTGGCCGAGGCGCTGCGCGCGGGCCGGACGGTGCTGCCCGCGGCGCACCGCGAGCCCGCGGTCCGCCTGCTCGGCCGCGACGGCACCGCGCCGCCGGCCCGGCTCGGGCTGGCGGCGGACGCGGGTCCGGACGAGGTCGACGCCGCGGCCCGGGAGCAGCGGGCCCGCTGGCAGCGCCTCGCCGCGCACGTCGCCGCGGACCGGTCCGTCCGCGAGGCCGCCGAGGTGCTGGCCGCGTCCTGCGAGGCCCTGATCAGCTCGCCCGGACGCGCAGCAGCACGCTGACGACCTCCCCGGCCTCCATCAGGCGCCCGAGGACCTCGTGCTGGTGCCGGGCCTCGCGGTGCTCGGGGTGGTCGCCGTGGTCGCGGGCGATGACCTCGCCGACGGCGTCCGCGCGGCGCGTCCACTCCGGCGGCGGGCCGGGCAGCGACGCGGAGTCGCGCCGGTCCAGCACCCGGAACCCGGTCTCCGCGAGGTCGCGGTGCAGCGACACGTCGCTCGGGAAGTCGTTGCTCGGGAACGGCTCGGACAGTTCGCGGCGCTGGACCAGGACGAGGAGCCCGAGCCGGCCGCCGGGCCGCAGCACGCGGTGCAGCTCGGAGAGCAGGCCGCGCTTGTCGTGCGTCGTGTCGAGGACCCCGAGGCACCAGCCGGCGTCGACGGCGTCGTCGCGCAGCGGGAGGTGCTCGCTCCACGCGGCGACGGCCGGTCGGCCGAAGAGGCGGTGCGACGCGGCCGCGGCGTGCGGCATCGGCTCGGCCAGGACGACGGGGCCGTCCCAGCGGTCGGCGTACTCGCGCAGCAGCCACGCCGTCGGGCCGCCGAGCCCGGACCCGGCGTCGAGGAAGCGGTCACCGCGGCGGAGCTCGAGGCCCTCGGCGAGCCACCCGAGGTCGGCGGGGCTGCCCGAGCCCCGGCACGCGGCCGGGATCGCGTGGTCGTCGCCGAGCTCGGCGACCGCCGCCTCGGTCCAGGCGGCGACCGTGTCGAACTCGGCCTCCAGGGCGGGGTCCACGCCGGTCGGGCCCAGGTCGTCGACCGAGCCGCCGGACCCCTCCGCGCCGTCGGACAGGAGCACCGGCCACCTCCACCCGGCCCCGCGGGACCGCGCTCTTAGGGGGCGCCGGCCCGCTCCTGCGCGAGCCGCCGCCCCACCTCCGCCTTGATCTCGGCCGCTGGTACCCACCCCGCCCGCGAGGCGACACCGGAGAGATTGATCCCGACGACGCCGGGCAGCGCCAGCAGCGCCCGCGCCTCGGCGAGGGCCACCTCGATACCCGCCTCGACCGGGTCCGGCGCGGTGAGCACGGCCGCGACCGCCTCCTCGTCGAGCTCGAGGCCGGGGAGCGCGGCCAGCCCGCGGGCGGTGGCCTCGTCGGTGTAGACCGCGACGCCCGCGATCACCGGCAGGTCGACGCCGGCCGCCCGGGCCCGCGCCAGGAAGTCCGCCAGCTCCCCGGCGCGGCCGACGTGGTTGGTGACCACCAGCGAGGTCCCGGCGCGCTGCTTCTCGGCGAGCGCCGCGGCCCGCACGTCGGTGGGCGGGGCCGCCGGGGCGACGGCGGAGGTCGCGACGAGGCCGGCGGTCGCGGCGAGGTTCGCCAGGCGGGTCGAGTCGAGGTCGAACACCCGGCCGACGTCGGGACGGACCCCGGGGCCGCGGCCGTCGCCGGTCACGCACAGGACGCCCTCGACCCCGAGGGCGGCGAGCCCGGCGAGCTCCTGCTCGAGCACGACGCGGTTGCGGTCGCGGCAGGTCAGGGTGATCCACGGGCGGGCGCCGACGCGCTGCAGCTCGGCGGCCATCATCGTCGGGGGGAAGTCCGGCACGTCGTGGTGCTCGCCGACCAGCAGCGCGTCGGAGTGCCGGCCCAGCCGGCTCGCGACGTCGCGCAGCGTGGCGACGTCGTAGGGCGGGACGGACAGGTCGGTGAGCACCACGGGCCGCCGGGCCGCGGTGTCGAGGAGCCCGTCGGGGGCCGCCGGGGTCGGCGCGGGGGTGGGTCCCTCCCAGCGGCGGACCGGGGCGGGGTCGGCGGGGTCGGCCCACGGGCAGGGGAGGGCGGCGTCCAGCTCGCAGGCCCCGGCGGGCCGGACACCGCCGCAGGGGCCGAACACCATGCGCTTCGGGCAGCGGTCCGCGGTCGTCGTGGCAGCGCTCATGGGGCGGGGGTTCCCCGGAAGATCGCCGAGGACGACGCCCACCGCACCACCGGCACACCGGCCGCCGTCCGTCCGGGGGAGGGCGGCCCGTCCGTCCGGAGGGGATGCCGCCGCGCGGGTGGGACGTGATCGCGAACACTCCTACGGTCGGGGTCTGGCCCGTCGGGGGTCGTCGTCGTCCGCGAGGGAGGCCGTGTGCGCGTCCGGGTGCTGGGGTCGGCCGCCGGCGGCGGCTTCCCGCAGTGGAACTGCTCGTGCACGGGGTGCCGGGCGGCCCGCGCCGGCGCCGCGACGGCCCGCACGCAGTCCTCGATCGCCGTCGAGGCCGGGGGCCGCTGGTTCCTCGTCAACGCCTCGCCCGACGTGCGCCAGCAGATGACCGCCTGCCCCGGCCTGCACCCGCGGGACGGCCGGGCGACCCCGCTCGAGGCGGTGCTGCTCACCGACGCCGAGATCGACCACACGCTGGGGCTGCTGCTGCTGCGCGAGGGTCGGGGGGTGACCGTCCACGCCACCCCGGCCACCGAGGCCACGCTGCGCCGCGGCACCGGGTTCCTGACGACGCTGGAGCGCTACTGCCCGGTGCGGGTGGTCCCGGTCGAGCCCGGCGTCGAGGTCGCGCTGTCCGACGAGCTCACCTACACCGCGGTCGACCTCCCGACCGGCAAGGAGCCGCGCTTCGCCGAGGTCGGGTCGGCCGACGACCCGGGCCGCGTCGTCGGCTACCGCTTCACCGACCGCAGCACCGGCGGCTCCGTCGTCTACGCGCCCGGCGTCGCCGACGTCGTCCCGGCGCTGCTCGACGCCTGCGAGGGCGCCTCGGCGCTGCTGGTCGACGGCACCGCCTACGCCGACGACGAGCTCGTCACCCAGGGCCTGGGCACCAAGACCGCGGGCGACATGGGCCACCTGGCCCTGGCGGGGCCGGGCGGCCTGCTGGAACGGGTGGCGGGACGTGCGGCGCGCACCGTGCTCGTCCACCTCAACAACTCGAACCCGGTCCTGCTGGAGGACTCGCCCGAGCGGGCCGCCGTCGAGCGGGCCGGGGTCGAGATCGGCACCGATCTGTTGGAGATCCTGGCGTAGATGGAGATTCTCACGTGAGTGACCTGGTGGACCGGCTCCGCTCGCAGGCCGAGCGCTACCACGCAGCGCACCCGTTCCACGTGCGCATGAACGCGGGGGAGCTCTCGCCCGACCAGCTCCGCGGGTGGGTGGCGAACCGGTTCCACTACCAGGAGTCCATCCCGATCAAGGACGCGGCGATCCTGTCGAACTGCCCCGACGTGACGGTGCGCCGGCGGTGGATCCGCCGGATCACCGACCACGACGGCGTCGGGGACGACCCCGGCGGCATCGAGGCCTGGCTGCAGCTCGGCGAGGCGTGCGGGGTGCCGCGCGAGGAGATGACCGACCACCGCCACCTCCAGCCGGGCGTCCGGTTCGCCGTGGGCGCGTACGTGACCTTCGCCCGCACCCAGCCGTGGGTGATCGCCGTGGCGTCGTCGCTGACGGAGCTGTTCGCGCCCGATCTCATGGCCGAGCGGCTCGCGGCGTTCGAGAAGTACTACACGTGGATCGACCCGGAGGGTCTGCAGTACTTCCGCAACCGGCTGTTCCAGGCCCCGCGGGACTCCGAGCACGCGCTCGAGGTCGTCCTCGAGCACTGCCGCACCCCGGAGGCCGAGCAGCAGGCCTACGAGGCGCTCGCGTTCAAGAACGACGTGCTCTGGAGCATGATGGACGCGATCGACCAGGCCTATCCGGGATGAGCGTGACCGTCAGCGCCGACGCCGTCCCCCGCCTCGGCCGCGGGGTGCGGATGCGCTACGACAAGGCCCGCGACCGGTACGTCCTGCTGCTGCCCGAGACCGTCGTCGTCCTCAACGCGACCGGCGCCGCCATCCTCGAGCTGTGCGACGGGGCCCGGACGGTCGACGGGATCGTCGCCGCCCTGCGGGAGCGCTACGGCGAGGTCCCGCCCGAGCAGGTGCACGCCTACCTGGCCAAGCTGGTGGAGCGGCGGCACGTGGAGATGACCCATGAGCACTGAGATTCCCGAGGGCCCGCTGGGCCTGCTGGCGGAGCTGACCTACCGGTGCCCGCTGGCCTGCGCCTACTGCTCCAACCCCATCGAGATCGCCGCCTACCGTGACGAGCTCTCCACCGCCGACTGGCAGCGGGTGGTCAGCGAGGCCGCCGAGCTCGGCGCGCTGCAGTGCCACCTCTCCGGCGGGGAACCGCTGCTGCGCCGCGACCTCGCCCAGATCGTGGCCACCGCCCGCGACCAGGGGCTCTACACCAACCTCGTCACCAGTGCCCTGGGATTCACCGAGGCCCGGGCCGCGGAGCTGCACGACGCCGGGCTCGACCACGTCCAGGTGTCGCTGCAGGCCGACGAGCCGACGCTGTCCGACCGGATCGCCGGCACCCCGTCGTTCGACCGGAAGCTCGAGGCCGCACGACGGGTCCGGGAGCTGGGCTGGCCGCTGACGCTGAACGTGGTGCTGCACCGCCAGAACATCGACCGGGTCGACCGGGTGCTCGCCGCCGCGGAGGACCTGGGCGCGGACCGCATCGAGCTGGCCAACACCCAGTACTACGGCTGGGCGTGGCGCAACCGTGCCGCGCTCCTGCCCAGCCGCGAGCAGCTCGCCGCCGCCGAGGTGACCGTCCGTGCCGCGAAGGAACGGCTGCGCGGCCGGATGGAGATCATCTACGTCGTCCCGGACTACTACGCGACCTACCCCAAGCCGTGCATGGGCGGCTGGGGGGCGCGCCAGCTCGTCGTCGTGCCCACCGGCGACGCGATGCCGTGCCTGGCCGCCCACGAGCTGCCGCTGCCGCGGGCCAACGTCCGCGAGGCGTCGCTGGAGTGGATCTGGCGGGACTCGCCGATGTTCACCGCGTTCCGCGGCACCGACTGGATGCCCGACCCCTGCGCGAGCTGCTCGCGGCGCGAGGTCGACCTCGGCGGCTGCCGCTGCCAGGCGTTCGCGCTCACCGGCGACGCCACCCGCACCGACCCGGTGTGCCACCTCTCGCCGGACCACCACCTCGTCGAGGCCGCCGTCGAGGAGGCCAACGAGGCCTCGACGCGCACGGACCTGCCGCTGGTGGCGCGCCCGCACGCCTAGGTGCGCGTCGCGCTCGTGAGCACAAAGTGTCGCTATACCGACATTTAGTGCTCACGAGGCCGCAGGCCACCTATGAGTCCACCGGTACCCCGTTGAACGCGACCAGGCTGACGACGAAGTACACGACGTAGAGCCCGAGCAGGACCGCGCCGTGCCAGCGCCGCAGCCGGCCGGTGGCCAGGAAGATCGCCGAGAGTGCGGTCATGACGACGAGCACGGGCAGGTGCCAGTCGAGCACGTCGGCGTCGACGGTGATGGCGCCGCCGATGAGCAGGACGATGCCGAGCTTGCCGGTCACGGAGAACACGACGCTGCCGAGCACGTTGGCGATGCCGATCTCGGGCGCGCCGCGGCGGGAGGGCTCGACGGTGAGGAAGATGTCCTCGAGCGAGAGCGCGAGGGTCGCGATGGTGACCCCGAAGACGGTGCCGTCGATGTCGAAGGTGTCGAGGATGCCGTCGGTGCCCTGCCCGGCGATGATCGCGCCGATGACCAGGCCGGTCAGCGCGACGAGGGCGTAGCCGAGGGCGGCCCAGGGCGACTGCCGGCGGGCGTTGAGGAAGCCCTGGTCGATGCGCAGGTCGGGCGGCAGGTCGAAGCCGCCGGTGCCCCCGCCGGGCCCCGTGCCCCCCGTGCTGGTCGGGACGGCGTCGGCCGGGCCGCCCTCGCCGCCGGCCGCGACGAGCGTCGCGGTCCCGCCGCCCGCGCCGACGCCGACCTCCTCGAGCTGCTCGTAGTACTCGGCGTTGCGCCAGACCGGGCGCTGGCCGGCCTTCTCCCGGTAGGCGATCCAGCCGACGAAGGCCACGAACAGCAGGCACAGCACCACGCCGGTGACCAGGGTGAGCGCCCCGGTCGCGGCGAACGCGTACAGGACGACGGGGGCCGCGACGAACAGCGCCAGGTAGGACTTCGGGACGTCGAACTCGCACGGGGCGATGAGCGCGGCGAGCGCGAGCACGATGCCCGTCATCGCCACCGTGGTCCCGATGACGGTGCCGAGCGCGGCCTGCTTGAGGTCGTCGACGTTGAGCACGATCCCGTAGGCGAGGTCGTCGAACTCGATCCCGGTGAACACGACGGCGATCAGGAAGAGCGAGATCGCCCACCGGCTCGCCACCCCCACCAGGTGGGCGATCAGCTTCTCGGCGCAGTACACGAGCAGGGCGATGCCCAGCACGAATTCGACGATCGCGATCATGGGCATTGCTCCCCGCTGAGCCGGCGTCCGAGATCGAATTCGATGGTGATCGGGACCACGTCGATTTTCAACGGGTTGACAGGAGGACTCCTCTGGGGGTCACCCCGTGTTGCGCATCCCCGCGGAGATGCCGTTGACGGTCAGCAGCAGGGCCCGCTGCAGGTCGGGGTCGGGCTCCTCGACCCGCCGGCGCTCCGCGAGCGCGTGGACCTGCAGGTGGTGCAGCGGCTCGAGGTAGCTCTCGCGCACCTCGAGGGTCTGACGCAGCAGCGGGTTGTTCGCGAGCAGCGCGTCGCCGGGGGAGAGCGCGAGGACCTGGCGCAGCGTGAGGGCGTGCTCGGTCTTGATGATCTCGAAGACGTCCTGCAGCTCGGGGTCGACGAGCTCGGAGACGTAGAAGTCCGCGATGCGCATGTCGGTCTTCGCCAGCGTCATCTCGACGTTGGAGAGCAGGTTCGCGAAGAACGCCCAGTCGCGCATCTCGTCGATGACCTCGCCGTACCCGGCGTCGTGGGCCGCCTTGAGCCCCGACCCGAGCCCGAACCAGCCGGGCACGATCATCCGCGTCTGCGTCCACCCGAACACCCACGGGATCGCCCGCAGGTCGTCCAGCGAGGCCTGCCCACCGGCGCCGGGCCGCTTGCCGGGGCGGGAGCCGACGTTGAGCATCGACAGCTCATCGACCGGCGTGGCCTGGGTGAAGAAGTCCGGCAGACCGTCGTGGTCGATCAGCTCGGAGTACGCGGCCTGGGCGGCGTCGCTGATGACGTCCATGGCCTCGTCCCAGCGCTTGAGCTGGTCGGCCGGGACCCGGCTGGTCTGGTGGAGCAGCGTCGCCTCGAGCACCGCCGAGAGCATGATCTCGAGGTTGTCCTCGGCCAGCGTGGGCAGCGAGTACTTGTCGGAGATGACCTCGCCCTGCTCGGTCACCTTCATCACCGCGTCGACGACGCCGTGGGGCTGCGCCGCGATCGCCTCGCCGGCGGGCCCGCCGCCGCGCCCGACCGAGCCGCCGCGGCCGTGGAAGAGGCGCAGCCGGACGCCGTGCTTGGCGGCGACGTCGCGCAGCTGGCGCTGGGCCTGGTGGATCGACCACTGGCTCGTCGTGATCCCCGCGCCCTTGTTGGAGTCCGAGTAGCCCAGCATCATCTCCTGGACGTCGCCCCGGGCCGCGACGATCGCGCGGTAGGACGGGTCGGAGAGCATCCCGTCGAGCAGGTCGCCGGAGATCTTCAGCTCGGTCGCCGTCTCGAACAGCGGGACGATGTCGAGCGATGCGACCGCCTCGTGGCCCCCGTCCTCGCCCGCCGTGATCTCGATCAGCCCGGCCTCGCGCGCCAGCACGGCGACGGCGAGGACGTCGTCGACGTTCTGGGCCATCGACATGATGTAGGTGTGCAGGGCCTCCTCGCCGTAGGTCTCCTGCACCTCGCGGATGCAGTCGAACACCTCGAGGGTCTCCCGGAAGCTGTCGTCGCCGATCTGCTGCCAGTTGCGCCGCGGGGTCAGCGCCCGCCGGCCGGCCAGCTCCTTCGACAGCACCTCGATCCGCCCGGAGTGGTCGAGCTCGGAGTAGGGCGTCTCCAGCTCGCCGAGCCGGTCGAAGAGGGCCGCGAGCGCGGTGTGGTGGAAGTTGGTGTGCTCGCGGACGTCCACGCTCGCCAGGTGCAGCCCGACCGCGTTGGCGGTGCGCATGACGTCGCGCAGCATGCCGTCGGCGATGCGCTCGCCCGCGTGGGCGCGCAGCGAGTGGTCCATCACCTCGAGGTCGTGCAGGTACTCCTGCGAGCCCAGGTAGTCCCGGCCCGGGACGTGCGGGGTGCCGGCCGCGTACCGGTCGCGGGTGTTGGTCAGGCGCGCGTGCACGTAGGAGCACTTCAGCCGGTAGGGCTCCTCGGCGTTGAGGCGGACGAAGCGGTCGTAGACCTCGGGGAGGTGGCGCCGGTCGCGGGCCAGGCTGCGCCGCAGGTCCTCCGACACCCCGACCAGGCGCGTCGAGACGGACAGCTCCTGCACGAGCTCCTCGATGAGCCCGATCTGGATGCGGACCCCGCGCTCGGCGTAGACCTGCATGGCCTCCGTGGTGAGCTCGGCGGTGACGTTCGGGTTGCCGTCGCGGTCACCGCCGACCCAGCAGCCGAGCACGAGCGGCCGGGCGCCCTCGGGCAGCGAGAGCCCGACGCGCGCGAGCTCCTCGTCGAGCACCGTGAGCACCTCGGGCACGGCGTGCTGCCCGAGCTGCTCGAGGTAGTAGGCCGCCGAGCGGGCCTCGTCGAGCACCGTCGGGCGCTCGGGGCGGATCTCGTCGGTCTGCCAGATCAGGTCGACGAGCCGGTGGAGCCTGGTCTCCTCGACCTCGTCGGCCAGGTCCTGGGACAGGACGTTCGCGATCCCGCGCAGCTTGCCCAGCACCGACTGCCGCTGCGCCTCGGTGGGGTGCGCGGTGAACACCGGCTTGAGCTCGAGCCGGGACAGCGCCGTGGAGAGCTCGTCGGGGTCGGCCTCCGACGCGAGCCGGTCCACGAGCTGGTGGATCGGGCCCTCGCCGTCGTCGTGACGCGCCCCGCGCTCGGCCGCGCGGTGGGTCTGCTCGGCGACGTTGGCCAGGTGGAAGTACGTCGCGAAGGCACGGGCGAGCACGGCCGCCGTGCCCGGGTCGAGGTCGGCGAGCAGGTCGCGGATCTCCGTGTCGCCCTTCTCGGGCACCTCGCGCACGAGCCGGCGGACCTGCTCGACGAGCTCGAGCATCTCGTCGCCGTTCTGCCGGGCCAGGGTGCGGCCGAGCAGGGTCGAGAGCCGCCGGATGTCGGTGCGCAGCGCGGAGTGCTCGCTCTCGGAGGAGACACTGCCCTCGGTGGGCACGGAGTCGGCGCGGGCGGTGCGGCGGCCGGTGCTCATCAGACGTCTCCTTCGCGGTGCACGGGCTCGGGTCGTCCACGGCACCGGGGACGTGCTGGATCGTTCCCCGGTGAGGTGCCCTTGTACACCTCCCGACGACGTGGCCCGCGCCCCTCCGCGCGGTCAGCTCCCCCCGCGCTGCGCCAGGAAGGCCCGTTCGACGGCGTTGCCCGCGAGCAGCAGCGCCTCGGAGGCCGCGATCGCGGCCTCGTCATCGCGGCCGAGCAGGCGCAGGAACTTCGCCCGGGCGGCCGCGAGGTAGTGGTACGACGCGAGCCGCGGTTCCGCGGTCAGTGGCTCCAGGGCGTCGAGACCCGCGGCCGGGCCGTCCGCGAACCCCACCGCCACCGCCCGGTTGAGCGCGACGACCGGGCTCGGCCACCGCACCAGGAGCACGTCGTAGAGCCCGACGATCTCCGCCCAGTCCGTCGCGGCCGCCGACGGCGCCTCGGCGTGCACGGCCGCGATCGCGGCGAGCAGCGCGTACCGGGAGACGGTGTCGGGGCGGGACCGGGCCATCGCCTCGCGGGCCAGCAGCGTGCCCTCGGCGATCAGCGAGCCGTCCCACCGGGAGCGGTCCTGGTCGGCGAGCAGCACGAGGCCGCCGTCGGGCCCGGTCCGGGCCTCCCGGCGCGCGTCGGTGAGCAGCACCAGGGCCAGCAGCCCGGCCACCGCGGGGTCGGCCGGGAACCGGGCGCGCAGCAGCCGGGCCAGGTCGAGCGCGCGGTCGACGAGGTCCCGCCGCACCAGGGCCTCGCCGTCGGGCGCGGTGTGGCCGGTGGTGAGGACGAGGTGCACGACGGTGAGCACCGCGTCGAGCCGCTCGGGCAGCTCGGCGGGCCCGGGCACCCGGTACGGCACACGGGCCGTCGCGATCTTCTTCTTCGCCCGCGTGATCCGCGCGGCCATCGTCGCCTCGCCGACGAGGAACGCCTTCGCGATCTCCGCGGTGGTCAGCCCGCCCAGCAGGCGCAGCGTCAGCGCCACCCGCGCGGGCTCGGCGAGCGCGGGATGGCAGCAGGTGAACACCAGCGCGAGCAGGTCGGTGTCGCCGGTGTCCCCCGGGGTCGCGTCGACGGCCTCGTCGGTCACCAGCAGCGGCAGGGCCCGCGCCGCGACGTCGGCGTGGCGGAGCCGGTCGGTCGCCCGGCGCCGTGCGGCCGTGGTCAGCCACGCACCCGGCCGGGCGGGGACTCCCTCGGCCCGCCACGCCACGAGGGCCTGGGCGTAGGCCTCCTGGACGCACTCCTCGGCGAGGTCGAGGTCGCGCGTGACGCGCACCGTCGCGGCGAGGACCGGGCCCCACTCGTGACGGTGCGCGTCGGCGAGGGCCGCGTCGGCGGAGATCACCTCAGGGGTAGATGACGGGCCGGACCTCGACCCCACCGAACGGGGCCGGGACGTCGCGGGCGATGGCGAGCGCGGCGTCCAGGTCGGGAGCGTCGATGAGGTAGAAGCCGCCGAGGGCCTCCTTGGTCTCGAAGAACGGTCCGTCCGTCACGACGGCGTCGTCGGCGGCGGACCACGTCGGCGCGGAGCCCTGGCCGCGGACGGCGGTCGCGGTCGCGCTCGGGGCGAGCTGGGCCCCGCCCCGCAGCGCGTCGCCGTGCTCGGCGGCGAACTTCTGGTGGGCGGCGAAGAGCGCGCCGTCGCCCGTGCCGTCCGCTCCCGCGGCGTAGGCGGCCTCGTCGACGTAGAGCAGGATCAGGTAGCCGGCCATGGTGGTCTCCTTCGGCGCAGGAGCCCCGGCGACTCCGGGGCCCTCATCATGACGTCGCGCACGCCTCGGCGGAATCGACAGCCGCCGCGGTGGGAAACTCGGTGCGGTGACCACCACCGCCGGGAACACGAAGGCCTACGCCGACTCCAGCGGGTCGTTCAAGCGCCGCGGACCCCGCTTCACCGACCGCATCGTCGCCTCCCCGTCGGGGCCGGGGGAGTGGCCGGTCGAGCCCGGGCGCTACCGGCTCTGCGTCTCGCTGGCCTGCCCGTGGGCGCACCGCTCGGTCATCGTGCGCCGCCTCATGGGTCTCGAGGACGTGCTCTCGATGGGGATCACCGACCCGCTGCAGGACGACCGGTCGTGGCGGTTCACCCTCGACGAGGGCGGGGTCGACCCGGTGCTCGGCATCCGCTACCTCGAGGAGGCCTACCTCGCGCGCGACCCCGAGGACGGCACCGAGAACGGCGTGAGCGTGCCGGCCATCGTCGACATCCCCACCGGACAGCTGGTCACCAACGACTACCCCCAGATCACGATCGACCTGGGCAAGGAGTGGGCCGCCCACCAGCGGCCGGGCGCGCCGGTGCTCTACCCCGACGAGCTGCGCGACGAGATCGACGAGGTCAACGCCGGCGTCTTCCACGACGTCAACAACGGCGTCTACAAGGCCGGGTTCGCGACCTCCCAGGCGCGCTACGAGGAGGCCTACACCGCGCTCTTCGCCCGGCTCGACGAGCTGGACGAGCGGCTGGAGAACCGCCGCTACCTCGTCGGGGACCACATCACCGAGGCCGACGTCCGGCTGTTCACGACGCTGGCCCGGTTCGACGCCGTCTACCACGGCCACTTCAAGTGCAACCGGCAGAAGCTCTCGGAGTTCGGCGCCCTGTGGGCCTACGCCCGCGACCTGTACCAGACCCCCGGGTTCGGGGACACCGTCGACCCCGACCACTTCAAGCGGCACTACTACATGGTCCACACGACGATCAACCCGACGCAGATCGTCCCGCTCGGCCCCGAGCAGGCCGCGTGGCTGACCCCGCACCACCGCGAGGAGCTGGGCGGGTCGCCGTTCGGGCCGGAGGGGACGCCGCCGGAGCCCCTGGAGCACCCGCTGAAGCCGCTGGGCCCGATCGACATGTGAACGGTCGCGGCGCCGGGGTAGTCCCGGGGCGTGAGTGCACCGAAGAACGTCGCCGAGCACGTCCTGGACCGCCTCGCCGCCTGGGGTGTCCACCGCTTCTACGGCTACCCCGGCGACGGCATCGGCGGCATCTTCACCGCCCTGCCCGAGCGCGACGACGCCGAGTTCGTGCAGGTCCGCCACGAGGAGACCGCCGCGTTCGCCGCGTGCGCCGACGTCAAGTACGGCGGCTCGGCCATCGGCTGCTGCGCGGTCACGAGCGGGCCGGGCGCCATCCACGCGCTCAACGGGCTCTACGACGCCAAGCTCGACCACCAGCCCGTCGTCGCGCTGCTCGGGCACACCGCCCAGACCGCGCAGGCCGGCGGGTACTACCAGGAGGTCGACCTCCCCTCGCTGTGCTCCGACGTCGGCGCCTACGTCGCCGAGGTCAAGGACCCCTCGCAGGTGCGCCACATCGTCGATCGGGCGTGCCGCACCGCGCTCGCGGACCGCACCGTCTCCGTCGTCATCCTGCCCAGCGACGTGCTGGAGGAGTCCGCGGTGCCGGAGCCGCCGGACGCCCACGGCTACTACCAGACCTCCGCGGTGCCCTCGTCCGACCCCGGAGCACCGCCGCCCGACGCGCTGGTGCGCGCCGCGGAGGTGCTCAACGCGGGGGAGAAGGTCGCGATCCTCGCCGGCGCCGGTGCGCTCGGCGCCTCCACCGAGCTCACCGAGGTCGCGAACCGCCTCGGGGCCGGCCTGGCCACCGCGCTGCTGGGCAAGGGCGTGATCGACGACCGGTCGCCCTGGAACACCGGCGCCATCGGGCTGCTGGGGACGACGGCGTCGTGGCACCTGATGCGCGAGTGCGACACCCTGCTCATCGTCGGCTCGACGATGCCCTACACCGAGTACTACCCGGCGCCGGGCCAGGCGCGGGCGGTGCAGATCGACGTCGACGGCTCGCGCTGCGGGATCCGCTACGACACCGACGTCAACCTCACCGGGGACGCGGCCGCCACGCTGTCCGCGCTCCTGCCGCTGCTGCGCGAGCGGGAGAGCGCGCAGTGGCGCGCGCACGTCGAGCGCTGGACCGCGACGTGGGACGCCTACTCCGAGCAGCGCGCCCACGCCCACACCACGGCGCTCAACCCGGAGCTCGTCGTCCGGGAGCTCTCCGACCGCCTGCCCGACGACGTCCAGGTCGCCGTCGACTGCGGCACCGCCACGTCCTGGTACGCCCGGGACCTCGGGCTGCGGCCGGGCCAGCGTGGGTCGCTCTCCGGGACCCTGCTGTCGATGGGCGGGGCGATGCCCTATGCACTGGCGGCGAAGACCGCGCACCCCGACCGGCCCGTGGTGGCCCTCATCGGCGACGGCGCGATGCAGATGAACGGGGTCAACGAGCTGATCACGATCCAGCGCTACTGGCGGACCTGGGCGGACCCGCGGCTGGTGATCCTGGTGCTCTCCAACGACGACCTCTCCTACGTCTCCTGGGAGACCCGCGGCATGCTCGGCGAGGCCCCCGACCCGCAGTCGCAGTCGCTGCCGGACGTGCCCTACGCCGAGTGGGCCAAGCTCCTCGGACTGGACGGGGCGACGCTGTCGGACCGCGGGGAGATCGGGGCGGTGTGGGACCGGGCGTTCGCCGCGGACCGGCCGTTCGTCGTCGACGCCAAGGTCGACAAGGACATCCCGCTGGTCCCGCCGCACGTGACGCTGCAGCAGGCGCTGAACACCGCCCGCTCACAGGTGGTCTCCGGGGACTCCGACGCGCTCTCGATCATCGCCAACGGCGTGCGGGAGACCGTCGGGGCGAAGGCGCGGTCGCTGCTGGGGCTGGCGCCGAAGGAGTAGGCGGCGGCACCTACGGTGGGGGCATGGCAGTCACCGTCGAGAACGCCGAGGACCTCACCCGCGCGCCGGGTGCGTCGGTCACCCCCGACACCCTCCCGAACGATCTGGACATCACCGACCTCGTCGTCGGCGGCGGGACCGAGGCGTCCCACCGCGACACCGTGCAGGTGCAGTACGAGGGTCGGCTGGTGTCGAACTCGAGCGAGTTCGACTCGTCCTGGAGCCGCGGCGGGACGCCCGTCGAGTTCCCGCTGGGGCAGGTCATCGACGGCTTCAAGCTCGGAATCTCGGGCATGCGCGAGGGCGGGCGCCGCATCCTCGTCGTGCCCCCGCACCAGGGCTACGGCCCGCAGGGCGCCGGCGGCGTCATCCCGCCGAACGCGCACCTCGTGTTCGTCGTGGACCTCGTCAAGGTCAACTAGCGCGACGGCCCCCCATGTCTGGAAAGAGTCGTTGCAGACGTCCAGTGTCTGCAACGACCCTTTCCTGACGTCGAGGGGGCCGGGTCAGGCGCCGAAGGTGGCCGGCTGGCCCGTCGCCTCGAGCACGGACATCCACAGGTCGCCGTCCGGGTCGACCTGGTTGCGGTGCCCGCAGATGAGCGCCATCGGGACGTGCACGAACCGGCGCCGCCACCGCACCACCACGGTCTGGGTCCGCCCCGCCATGCCCGCGTGCACCGCGGCGTGGGCGAGGCGGACGCAGTAGACGCTGTCGTAGGCGTTGGCCGCGACGGAGCGGATCGCGTACGAGGGGTCGAGGTAGCGCACGGTCGGGGCGAGCCCGACCTCGGTGAGCTTCTCGGTGATCCGCTCCTTGAGGAAGAGCCCGATGTCGCCGAGCTTGTCGTTGCCCGAGGCGTCCGTGCTCCCGTCACCCTCCAGCAGGTGCTGGCCGGCGCCCTCGGCCACCACGATCACCACCTGCCCGTGCTCGCGCAGGTGGTTCTCGACCCGGCAGAGCAGCCCGTCGTCGCCGTCCAGGCCGAACGGGACCTCCGGGATCAGGACGAAGTCGGCGTCGTTGACCGACAGGGCCGCGTAGCAGGCGATGAAGCCGGAGTGGCGGCCCATGAGCTTGACGATCCCGACGCCGTTCTCCGCGGCCTGCGACTCGATGAACACCGACGCGATGAAGTCCGTCGCACGGGCGAAGGCGGTCTGGAACCCGAAGCTCTGGTCGGTGTAGGGCAGGTCGTTGTCGATCGTCTTCGGGATCCCGACGACGGCGATGTCCAGCCCGCGCTCCTCGATCCGCTCGACCAGCGCCATCGCGCCGCGCATCGACCCGTCGCCGCCGACGACGAACAGGACGTCGACGGCGTGGATCAGCAGCGAGTCGACCATCTCGTCGGGATCCTGCGCACCCCGCGAGCTGCCGAGGATCGTGCCGCCGTCGTTGTTGATGTCGCGGACGGCGTCGAGGGTGAGCTCCGTGATCGCGTTGCGGGAGTCCTTCGACAGGCCCTTGAAACCGTTGCGGAACCCGACGATGCGCTTGACGCGGTAGTGCTCGGTGAGCTCCTGGACGATGCCGCGGATGACGTCGTTGAGCCCGGGACACAGCCCGCCGCAGGTGACGACGCCGACCGTGGTGTCCGCCGGGTCGAAGTAGATCTTCTTGCGCGGGCCGGCGGCCTCGAAGCTCGGGACCTCGTCGATCGGCACGCCGTGGGAGAGCAGCACCGACACCGTGTCGTCGACGAGCACGCGGTCGTCCTCGGCGACGTAGTGGGGCGAGGTGCGCTTGGTGGAGAGCATCTCGGCGAAGGGCGAGTCGTGCTCGCACGGTCCGAGTGAGCGGACCCGGAGGTCGTCGAGGCGCAGCGACATGGGGAGGTCCGTCCGTATCGGCGGCAGCGGGCGGGAGCGCGTCTGTATCGATCCCGAACCCAGGGTAGCGGCACGACGGCGGGCCGTCTGCGCACGTTAGCCGAGCGCCCCGTCCCCCGATGCCCCTAGAGTGCGCGCTCACCCTGGTACCGACGGGTACCGCGAGCCCCGACGCAAGGAGGCAGGACGTGCCGGAGAAGGCGCCCGACGTGGTGGTCAGCGAGGTCGTCGAGGCCCCGCCGTCGAAGGTGTGGGAACTGGTCGGCGACCCCTCCCGCATCGGTGAGATCTCGCCCGAGACGTACTCGATCCGCTGGCTGGGCGGGGCGAGCGGGCCCAAGCCCGGGGCCCGGTTCGTCGGCTGGAACCGCAAGGGCCTGCTGCGCTGGCCGACGACCAGCACGATCGCCGAGTACGAGCCCCAGCGCATCATCAGCTGGGACGTCGACGTGGTGGGCCAGAGCGTCGCGCGCTGGAGCTTCACCCTCGAGCCGGAGGGGGAGAAGACGCGGATCGTCCAGCGCTGGCAGGACAAGCGGACCACGGTCGCCGCGCTGGTCGGCAAGGGGCGCACGAGCGACAGCCCGTCGCACAACAAGGCCGGCATGGAGCAGACGCTCGCGACGGTGAAGCGGCGCGTGGAGGGCTGAGGGCGCCGGTCCCGCAATACGTACATCTCCCCATGGAGGCGGTCGCCGTCGCCGAGCACGGTCGGCGATGGCGCCCGCTCCACGACTCGACCACGGGCGTCGAGGGGGCACCGTCATGGCACCGATCCGACCGCACGGCCAAGGGGTCCGCGGGCTCGGCCTCGCGCGCACCTCGAAAATCTTCGGGGGCCGGTTCGGCCGAATCTTCCGAGCCATCCCGCCTGCGGACTTCGGCCCGACGGACGACGCCTCGCAGGCCGCCCTGACGAAACTCGGCGCCGCGATGAGCGCAGCACCGGATCCGGTCAAGGACGGCCCGGACGCGGAGGAGAGCGGCGTCCCCGCCGTCTTCACCTACTTCGGCCAGTTCATCGACCACGACCTGACGTTCGACCCCGTCAGCAGCCTCCAGCGTCAGAACGACCCCGAAGCGCTCGTCGACTTCCGGACCCCGCGGTTCGACCTGGACAGCGTCTACGGCCGGGGGCCCGACGACCAGCCGTACCTCTACGACGGGTCGGGTCGCCGCTTCCTGCTCGGCGACAGGCTCACCGGTAAGGCCCTCTCGGTCGACCTGTCCGCCCGCGACCTCGTCCGCAGCGGCGGGAACCCGGCCCGCGCCGTCATCGGCGACCCCCGCAACGACGAGAACGTGATCGTCTCGCAGTTGCAGGGCCTGGTGCTCCGCCTGCACAACGCGATCGCCGACGACAACCCGGGGCTGTCGTTCGCGGAGGTCCAGCGGGAGACCCGGTTCCACTACCAGTGGGTCGTCCTCAACGACTTCCTGCCCACACTGATCTCGAAGGACGTCATCGCCGCGGTCCTGCCGCACATCGCCGCGGGTACCTCGATCGCCGACGACCGCCCGGTGCTGGGCTTCTACCACTCCCGGGACGACGCGTTCATGCCGCTGGAGTTCTCGGTCGCCGCGTACCGCTTCGGGCACTCGATGGTGCGGCCCGGATACCGCCTCAACGACGACATCGCGCCGATCCCGATCTTCCCGCCCGTGGGGGCGCCGTCCTTCGCCGGCCTGGGCGGGTTCGACCGCTTCCCCTCGACCTGGGCCATCGACTGGGCGCGTTTCGCGGACCTCGAGGAACGGCCCGTCGGGAAGGAACTGCAGCCCGGCCAGACACCCGGCACGGACGAGATCGAGCGGACACAGTTGGCCTACCGCATCGACACCGCCCTGGTCGACCCGCTCGCCCACCTCCCGGCCTCGGTCGCCGGGGACCCGCCGCCCAGCCTCGCGCAGCGCAACCTCTTGCGTGGCTGGCGCCTGCGCCTGCCGAGTGGCCAGGCCGTCGCGCGGGCCATGGGCGTCGTCCCGAAGCCCGACGGCGAGATCAAGATCGGCAAGTTCACGGGCGACCCGGCCGACATCGTCGGAGACGTCGTCACGGTGGGCGGCACCGAGTTCGCCGGGAACTGCCCGCTGTGGGCCTACGTGCTCGCCGAGACGGTCGAGGAGGACCGCAGCTATCGAGCACAGGGTGCGGGCGGGACGAACACGGTGACGAGCCGCGTGCTCGGGCCGGTCGGCGGGCGCATCGTGGCCGAGACCATGGCCGGCCTGCTCGAGGACGACAGCAGCTCGTTCCTCAACGTCGATCCGCGGTGGACGCCGTCCCTGGCGGTGAACGGCGTCTTCGGCCTCCGCGAGTTGGTGGCGGCCGCGATCAAGAAGCCGGTCTGACCCGCGGCCGGGGAGACCGACTCGCCTCGATGTCGGTCTCCCCGGCTAGCGTGGCGGGCGTGCGAGTGGCGACCTGGAACGTGAACTCCGCGAAGGCGCGCGAGCCGCGCCTGCTCGGCTGGCTCGACGAGCGCGCGCCCGACGTCGTGTGCCTGCAGGAGACCAAGCTCTCCGACGAGGCGTTCGAGGAGAGCTTCGGCGCGCCGCTGCGCGAGCGCGGGTACGCCGTGGCGCACCACGGCGAGGGGCGGTGGAACGGCGTCGCGCTGCTCTCGCGGGTCGGCCTGGACGACGTCGTCGAGGGCCTGCCCGGCGGCCCCGGCTACCCGCACCAGGAGGCCCGCGCCGTCACCGCCACCTGCGGTGGGATGCGCGTCACCTCGGTCTACGTGCCCAACGGACGCGACCCGCAGGACCCGCACTACGCCTACAAGCTCGAGTGGCTGGCCGCGCTGCGCGACGCCGTCGAGGCGGGCGACCCGACGACGACGATCGTGGCCGGCGACTTCAACATCGCCCCCACCGACGCCGACGTCTACTCCGTCGAGGCGTTCGCCGAGTCCACCCACGTCACGCCGCCGGAGCGCGACGCGCTGGCCGCGATCGAGAAGACCGGCCTGCACGACGTCGTCCGCGAGCGCTGGCCCGCCGAGCGGGTCTTCAGCTACTGGGACTACCGCGGCGGGGCCTTCCACCAGGACCGCGGGATGCGGATCGACCTCATCCTGGCCGGCGCGCCCATCGCCGAGCGCCGGGCCGCCGTGTGGATCGACCGCCAGGCCCGCAAGGGCACCGGGCCGTCCGACCACGCCCCGGTGATGCTCGACCTGGACGAGGCTCCCGACGGCGACCTCGGTCCGGTCGTGCCCCCGCCCTCCCTGGGTGCGAAGAGGGGCGGGTCACGGAAGAAGGGCTGACCCGGTGTCGTCCGGCAGCAGCCCGAGCCGGCCGGCGCGCAGCACCGCCGACACCCGGTCCCGCACGCCGAGCTTGGCGTACGCCCGCTCCAGGTGCTTGTGGACGGTGCGCGGGCTGATCGCGAGCCGCCGGGCGACGGCGTCCGCGGTCAGGCCCTCGGCCACGGCCACCAGGGCCGCCGTCTCCCGGGGGGTCAGTCCGACCTCCGTCGCGCGGTCGGCCGGGACCTCGCGCGTGGCGGCCACCTGACGGGCGAGCCCCCGCAGCAGGCCCTGCAGGCGGCGGGCGAAGCGGAGGTCGTCGGCGGTGAACCGTTCGCCACGCCCGATGACGTAGCTGTGGTGGTGCGGCGGCGCGTGGACGAGCGGGATGGCGATCTGCCGGTCGGCGGCGTGCGCCCGGGCCAGCTCCCGCCACGCGCCGCACGCCCGCCGGCCGGGCAGCACCGGGACGTCGTCGAGGTCGTGGGCCCGGTCGTCCCCGGTCGCGAGGTAGTAGGCGAGCAGGGGGTGCTCGGTCGCCGCGCGGGTCCGCGCGAACCGGTTGGCCTCCTCCCAGCAGTCCGGCGGCTCGACCGGGCCGTGCACCGACTGCGTGACGCGGTCCCCGTGCCGGACGTGGACCGCCGTCGCGGTGGCCTCGAAGCTGGCGGTGAGGGCGTCGGCGATGACCGCGTGCGGGAGGTCCTCGAGCGGGCTCCTGCAGAGGGACGCGACGAGGTCGAGCCAGTACTCCGCGCGTTCCTCCCGGCCCACCGTCGGTGCGAGCATCGGGGCTGCCATAACGTCGAGTGTGACGCAGCGTAGTGCGTGTGACAGGTGGGACGACCCGTTCGCGACCCGGCGCCACACGAAGCGTCGAGCACTCCGGCCGCCCACCTTTTTCGACGCTGCCGAGCGGGTGATGCACGTTCAGCGGATCGGACCGCTCCCGGCCGAGTGGACCTGGAGGGCTCCCCTGCCGACCATGAGGGTCCACTCGGGCTGGGAGACCCCGGCGAGTGGACCTGGAGGGCTCCCGTGCCGACCATGAGGGTCCACTCGGCGAGGCGGTGAGGTCTCAGACGGCCGGGAAGGGCCCCACGTGGTCCACGTGCACCACGGCAGCGCCGACCTCGTCGGAGGCGTCGAGGTCGACGGTGGCGGTGATGCCCCAGTCGTGGTCGCCCTCAGGGTCGTCGAACACCTGGCGTACCTCCCAGGACCGTCCGTGCTCGGTCACCCGGAAGAGCGCCGGACCCCGGGCGTCGGGGCCGGCGCCGAGGGTGGCGTACTCGGCGAAGTAGCGCTCCATCGCCGAGGCCCACTCCTCCTCCGACGGCCCCTCGTCCGGGGCGAGCTCGGCGAGCTCGAGCGGGGACCGGCGGGCGAAGAGCACGACGCGACGGAAGAGCTCGTTGCGCACCAGCACCCGGAAGGCGCGCTCGTTGCGGGTGACCGGCGGCGGGCCCTGGTCGACGGGGGCCGCATCCGAGCCCGCGGCATCCAGTTCGGAGGGATTCGAGAGCGTCTCCCACTCGTCGAGCAGCGACGAGTCGGTCTGGCGGACGAGCTCGCCGAGCCAGGCGATGAGGTCGTCGAGGTCGTCGGTGCCCGCGCTCTCGGGGATCGTCTGGCGCAGGGCGCGGTAGGCGTCGGTGAGGTAGCGCAGGACGAGGCCCTCGGACCGCGCGATCTTGTAGTGCGAGACGAACTCGACGAAGGTCATCGCGCGCTCGTAGAGATCGCGGACGACCGCCTTCGGGGAGAGCTCGGCGTCGCCGACCCAGGGGTGGCCCTTGCGGTAGGTCTCGAACGCCGGTTCCAGGAGCTCGACCAGCGGCTTCGGCCAGGTGATCTCCTCGAGGCGCTCCATCCGCTCCTCGTACTCGATCCCCTCGGCCTTCATCGCACCCACGGCCTCGCCGCGGGCGGCGTTCTCCTGGGCGCGCAGCACCTGCTTGGGGTCGTCGAGCGTCGACTCGACGACCGAAACGAGGTCGAGTGCGTAGGTCGGCGACTCGTCGTCGAGCAGCTCGAACGCGGCCAGCGCGAACGGCGAGAGCGGCTGGTTGAGGGCGAAGTCGACCTGGAGGTCGTCGACGAGGCGCACGGTGCGCCCGGCGTCGTCGGGCTCGGGAAGGATCTCGACGACATCGGCCTCGAGCAGTCCCCGGAAGAGCTGGATCGCGCGGAGGATCAGCCGCCGCTGGGTGGGCCGGTCGGCGTGGTTGTCCTCGAGCAGGTGGCGCATCGCGGGCAGGAAGGGCCCGGGGCGCTGGGCGACCTGCAGCAGCATCGCCGTGGTGATCCGCATCTGGCTGGTGAGCTGCTCGGGCTGGGCCTCGACGAGCTTCTCCATGGTGCGCTCCGACCACGAGACGAACCCGTCCGGCGGCTTCACCCGCACGACGCGCCGCTGCTTCTTGACGTCGTCGCCGGCCTTGGCGAGGCGCTTGGCGTTCTCCACCTCGTGCTCCGGGGCCTGCACGACGACGTAGCCGGCCACGTCGTACCCGGCGCGTCCCGCGCGCCCGGCGACCTGGTGGAACTCCCGTGCGCGCAGGTGGCGCACTCGCTGGCCGTCGAACTTGGTCAGCGCGGTGAACAGCACCGTGCGGATCGGGATGTTGATCCCGACGCCGAGGGTGTCGGTGCCGCAGATGAGCTTGAGCAGCCCGGCCTGGGCGAGGGTCTCCACGAGCCGGCGGTACTTGGGGAGCATGCCGGCGTGGTGCACGCCGATGCCGTGGCGCACCAGCCGGGACAATGTCTTCCCGAACCCGGCGGTGAACCGGAAGGCGCCGATGAGCTCGGTGATCTGCTCCTTCTCGGCCTTCGTCGTGACGTTGAGGCTCATCAGCGCCTGCGCCTGCTCGACGGCGGCCGCCTGCGTGGTGTGCACGATGTACACCGGCGCCTGCTGCCCCGAGATCAGCTCGGAGATCGTCTCGTGCAGCGGGGTGGTCGACCAGCGGAACGACAGCGGCACCGGGCGCTCGGTGTGCGCGACGACGGCGGTCTCGCGGCCGGTGCGCCGGGTCAGGTCCTCCTGGAAGAAGGAGACGTCGCCGAGGGTGGCCGACATCAGCAGGAACTGCGCCTGCGGCAGCTCGATCAGCGGCACCTGCCAGGCCCAGCCGCGGTCCGGGTCGGCGTAGAAGTGGAACTCGTCCATCACGACCTGGCCGATGTCGGCCCGATCGCCCTCGCGCAGCGCCCAGTTCGCGAGCACCTCGGCGGTGCAGCAGATGACGGGTGCCTCGGGGTTGACCGCGGCGTCGCCGGTGAGCATCCCGACGTTCGCATAGCCCAGCTGGGAGCCCAGCGCGAAGAACTTCTCGCTGACCAGCGCCTTGATCGGCGCGGTGTAGACGGTGCGCTCGCCGCGGGACATCGCGGCGACGTGGGCGCCGAGCGCGATGAGCGACTTCCCCGACCCGGTGGGGGTGGAGACGATGACGTTGGCGCCGGTCACCAGCTCGATGAGCGCCTCGGCCTGGGCCGGGTAGAGATCCAGACCCCGTTCGGCGGCCCAGGCGGAGAACCCCTCGAACAGCTCGTCGGGGTCGGCGCCGGGCGTGGGGAGGAGGGTCGGGGTGCTCATCACCTCCATTGTCCTCCGACGGCGGCCGCCCCGGACGACGACCGTGGTCAGGCCGACGCGGGGCTCACCGCCGGGGTGCGGTCGAGGGGACGTTGCCGGGTCCGCGGGCCGAAGACGGCGACGACGAGGGCGCCGACGATCCAGGTGGCCGCGATGAACACGAAGACGCTGCGGTAGCCCGAGCCGGTGTAGAGCGCCGCGATGATCAGCGGTCCGGCGGCGTTCGACAACCGTCCGACGCCGTAGGAGATCCCGGTGCCGAGCGAGCGGGTGCGGGTGTCGAACAGCTCGGGGGAGTACGCGTAGGCCAGCGCCGTGTAGCCGCGCTCGACGAGGTTGACCAGGAAGCCGAAGACCACGATCAGCACCGGGTCGAACGTCAGGCCGTAGAGCAGGCCGAACACCCCGATGGCCGCGCCGAACACCGCGAGGCACCACTTCCGCTCGACGCGGTCGACGACGGCGGCCGCGAGGAGGCAGCCCAGCGGCGCGCCCACCGTGGTGAGCGCGACGTAGAAGATCGAGCTCTCCACGCTGAAGCCCTGCTTGGCCAGCAGCGTCGGCGCCCAGCTCGAGTAGCCGAAGAAGCCGATGGTCTGGGTGACCCACAGGACGCAGAGCAGCAGCGTGGGCAGCAGCACCCGCCGTCGCAGGAGCAGGCGCCAGCGGGGCTCGTCGGGAGCGGCACCGTCGACGGCCGGTGCGGCCGCCGTCGTCGTCGGGACCTCCGGCGCGGGCAGCGGCCCGTGCTCGGCCTCGACGCGGGCCTCGATCGAGCGCAGGACCTCGTCGGCGCGCTCGGTCTCGCCGCGGCTCTCCAGCCAGCGGGGCGACTCGGCGAGGTGGCGCAGGAAGAACACGAACGCCAGCCCCAGGGCGCCCCAGAGGAAGACCAGCCGCCAGGTCCAGGGCGCGACGGGCACCAGCGCGCTGGCCAGGAGGCTCGTCGCCGGGGTCCCGCAGATGCCGATCGCGATGGCGTAGGCCTGGTAGCGGCCGCGCACGGCGGCGGGGAAGAGCTCGGAGAGGTAGATGACCGCGACCACCGTCATCGCGGCGAGCCCGGCCGAGGTGAGGAACCGGAACACCCCGAGCGAGACGACGTCCCAGGCGAACACCGAGGCGAGGGAGAACAGCCCGAAGAACACCGTCGTCGCGGTGAGGGCGCGCTTGCGGCCGATCCGGTCGGCGAGGGCGGCGGCGACGATCGAGCCGAGGAACATCCCGACGAACGACGTCGAGGTCACGTAGGCGACCTGGTTCACCGTCACGCCCCAGAGCTTGAGCAGCCGCGGCGCGGTGACGGCGAAGGTGTTGATGTCGGCGAACTCGAAGAAGTAGGCGAACGACACCGCGACCAGCGTGATCTTGTGGAAGCGGCTGATCGGGAGCCGGTCGAGCCGCTCCTGCGCGGTCGGGGCGGTGAGGGGTGCGCTCACGAGCCGGCCTCCTCGGGCCAGTACAGCCGCATCGGGTTGTCGACGAGGAGGCGCTGTCGCGCCTGCTCGGTCGGCGCGACGTGGACGATGTGGTCGACGAGCAGGCCGTCGTCGGGCATGTGGTCGGTGAGGTTGGGGTGGGGCCAGTCGGTGCCCCAGAGCACGCGGTCGCCGAACTCGGAGACGGTGCGCCGGGCGAACGGCACGACGTCGCGGTAGGCGTCGCGCTCCCCGTCGAGGGCGGGCGGGCCGGTGACCGAGAGCCGCTCGGGGCAGCTCACCTTGACCCACACGTCGTGGCGGTCGACGAACCGCAGGAAGTGGGTGTAGTCGCCGTCCACGTCGCGGGTGACGTCGGGCCGGCCCATGTGGTCGACCACGAGCGGGACCGGGAGCCCGCCGAGGACGCCCTCGAGCTCGTCGAGCGAGTCGGCCTCGAAGTAGACGACGGCGTGCCAGCCCAGCGGGGCGATCTTCGCGGCGATCGTCGCCAGGTCGTCCGCGGGCGCGGCGTCGACGAGCCGCTTGAGGAAGTTGAAGCGCACGCCGCGCACGCCGGCGTCGTGCAGCCGGGCGAGCTCGGCGGCGCTGACGTCCGGCCGCACGGTGGCCACCCCGCGGGCACGGGTCCCGGCGGCGCGCACGGCGTCGACCATCGCGCTGTTGTCGGCCCCGTGGCAGGTCGCCTGCACGACGACGTTGCGGGTCACGCCGAGGTGGTCGCGGAGGGCGAAGAGCTCGTCGCGGCCGGCGTCGGTGGGCGTGTACCTGCGCTCCGGCGCGTAGGGGAAGACCACGCCGGGCCCGAAGACGTGGCAGTGCGCGTCGACCGTGCCCGGGGGCAGCGCGAGCGTCGGGACCGACGGGTGGCGGTGGTGGTCCAGCCAGCCCGGGGTCGGGCTGAAGGTCGGTGAACCCACGGTGGTCCTCCCGGTGTCGCTGGGGCGTGCTCACTGTCCATGCACGCCACGATCGACGCAAGGATTGGCGACAATGTTGGCGAAATTACTGGCGCCTGGCAGGCTGGCCTCGGCGGACGCGTACTGTCCGCTCCGGCCGGACGTCGGAGGTGGGGATGAGTGCGGTGACCTCGACCGCGGGCACGGCGGAGGACGTCGTCGACCTCGTGCGCACGGCGATCCACCAGGGCGAGTTCGCCCCCAACCAGCGTCTCGTCGAGGCCGACCTCTCGGTCTGGTTCGGCGCCAGCCGCGCCGCGGTGCGCACCGCCCTGCTCCAGCTCACCGCCGAGGGCCTCGTCGAGCGGGTGCAGAACCGCGGGGCGCGGGTGCGCGCGGTGTCGCTGGAGGAGGCCATCGAGATCTGCGAGGTCCGCATGGTCGTCGAGGGGCTGTGTGCCGCGAAGGCCGCGCAGCGTGCCTCGGAGGACGACCTGGACGGGCTGCGCGAGATCGCGGCCGGTATGCGCCATGCCGTCGAGGCCGGCGACGTCTTCGCCTACTCCGAGCTCAACCGGCGGCTGCACGCCGCGGTCCGGACGGTCGCCGGCCAGCACGTGGCCGCGGGGGTCCTCGAGCGGCTGCGCGGCCAGAACGTCCGCCACCAGTTCCGGCTGGCCCTGCTGCCCGGCCGGGCGTCGGTCTCGCTGCCGCAGCACCTCGAGATCGTCGACGCGATCTGCGCCCGCGACCCCGAGCGCGCCGAGGCCGCGATGCGGGCCCACCTGGCGAGCGTGATCGACACGCTCCCGCAGGTGGGCTCGTCGCCCGTGCACTGAGGGTGCGCCGGTCGGGTCGCCGGCCTCACGGGTAGCGATCCGGCGACCGGGTACCTCGGGCGCATGTCGCGTCGTTCGTCCACGTCCTGGATCCCCCGCGTGCTCGGGGCGGCCACCGCCGCCTACAGCGTCGCGATCATCGCCAAGCCCGAGCTCTTCGCCCGTCCCACGAAGCTGGCGTCCGACCGGGAGGAGATCCCGCGCGGCACCGCCATCGGCATCCGCGCCCTCGGTGGGCGCGACCTCGCGTCCGGGCTGGCCATGGCGTTCGCGCCCGAGGGGACGCCGTTGCGGACGGCGGTCGCGGTCCGCGTCGGGTCCGACGTCGTCGACCTCGTCCTGCTCGGCACGACGCTGCCCGACCGGCAGGCCCGGGCGAAGGCGGCCGTGGTCGCCGCGGGGTGGGGCGCGCTGTGCGCCGTGGGTCTCTGGGCCGCCTGAGCGGCTCAGGCGGTGTTCTGGTCCGCCGGCGCCGGGTCCGGGGCGGGTTCGACCCGCAGGTGGTAGACACCGGCTCCGGCCGCCAGCGGGTGCAGGTCGTAGTGGTGCACGACCTTCGGGCCGTCGTGGAGGTGGGTGTGGGTCACCGTCGGCAGCGGGGCGCCGTGACGCGCCTCCCGGACCTCGACACGGCCGTCGAGCGGGCCCCCGAGGTAGAGCAGCACGGCGTCCTCCGAGTCGTGGTCGTCGGACATGGGCTGCCTCCCCGAGGTCTCGCGGTTGCCGAACAGGGTAGGTCGGAGGCCGCGGGTGCGCTGCGTCCGTCCGGGGTCATCTCGTGACGTCGGGTGAGCAGGGGCCCACGGATGGTGGTGCGGGGGAGCTCGACGCGCAGGTGACGGGCTGGACCGCACCCGGCACGGCGCCGCTCGTCGGTGAGGTGACGCTGCTGCTCGCCGACGACATCCACCGCGCCTGGTCGCAGGCCGACGAGGAGGCGCCGCCGTTCTGGGCGTTCGCGTGGGCGGGCGGGCAGGCCCTCGCGCGGCACGTGCTGGACCATCCCGACGTCGTCCGTGGTCGCCGGGTCCTCGACCTCGCGACCGGCTCCGGCATCGTCGCCATCGCCGCCGCGCGGGCCGGGGCGCTGCACGTCGTCGCCTCGGACTCCGACGCCCGCGCGCGGATCGCGGCGATCCGCAACGCCCGGCTCAACGGGGTGAGCCTCGACGTCGTCGGGGACCTGGTCACCGAGGACGCGGCGGACGTCGCGCTGGACGTCGACGTGGTGCTCGCCGGCGACGTCTTCTACGAGCAGCCGATGGCGCGCCTGGTGCTCGACTTCCTCGACGAGGCCGTGGGGGCGGGGATCGACGTGCTGGTCGGCGACCCCGGGCGGGAGTACCTGCCCCGGAAGCGCGTGACCCCGCTCGCGACCTACGACGTGCCCGGCACCGCCGACCTCGAGGGCCGCGCGGTGACGCCGACGACGGTGCACCGGTTGACCTGACGCCCGTGAGCGCGGCTCCCCACGAGGGGATACCTGCCCGCAACACGATGGGCCGCCACCGGAAACGGTTGCGCACAATCATCGACGGTGAGTCCCCTCCGTCAACCCGAAAGGCTGACCGTGCCCGACCTCTTCTCCCCGTTCACCCTCAAGGGCGTCACGCTGCGCAACCGCATCGGGATGTCGCCCATGACGATGCACGCGTGCGAGGACCGCAGCGGCAAGATGAACGACTACCACCTGATGTACCTCGGGGCCCGCGCCGCGGGCGGGTTCGGGCTGGTGTTCCCGGAGCAGATCGCGATCGTCCCCGAGGGCCGCACCACGGTCGACTGTGCCGGTCTCTGGAGCGACGAGCAAATCGAGGGCCACGCGCGGGTCACCGGGATCATCCGCCGGCAGGGCGGCGTCGCGGGCATCCAGCTCGGGCACACCGGCCGCAAGGGCAGCGAGGTCGCCGCGCACGGGCAGGTCGGCGAGTACGGGCCGGGCGCGGCCCTCCCGCCGGACCACGACCGCGGCTGGCTGGTCTCCGGGCCGTCGGACATCCCCTACGGCGGCGACCACCACTACCCGGTGCACGCCCTGACGACGGACGAGATCCGGGGCCTCCACCGCGCCTACGCCGACGCCGCCCGGCGGGCCGCCGACGCCGGCTACGAGTGGCTCGAGATGCACTTCGCGCACGGCTACCTCGGCGCCGAGTTCTTCTCGCCGCTGGCCAACCAGCGCGACGACGAGTACGGCGGGTCGCTGGAGAACCGGGCCCGCTTCCTGCTCGAGGCGCTCGACGCCGTCCGCGAGGTGTGGCCCGAGCGCTACCCGCTGACGATGCGGCTCGGCTCGGACGACTTCCACCCCGGCGGCGTCCAGTTCGACGAGTCCGTCCAGGCGGTGGGCTGGATGGCCGAGCACGGCCTCGACGCCGCCGACATGAGCCTCGGCTTCAACACCGACGACATGGCGACGAAGCCGCCGATGAACGACCCGGGCTTCATGCTCGAGCGCTCCGCGCGGGTGAAGCGCGAGGTCGGGATCCCGACGGTGTGCTCGTGGAACCTGGGCGTCCCCCAGAACGCCGACCGGGCGATCACGACCGGCATGACCGACGTCGTCCTGCTCGGCCGGCCCGCCCTCTCCAACCCGCACTGGCCGGTCTGGGCGGCCCGCGAGCTCGGCCACGAGGCGCCCTTCTCGCTCCTGCCCGACGACTGGCGCCACTGGCTGGAGAACTTCCGGGGTCACGCGCCCTCGATCGGCCTACCGCCCGCGGGGTCCTGGACGGCGACGCCGGAGGACGGGGTCGCGGCGTAGCGCCGGAGGCGCCCTCCGGCCCGGTCGGTGATCCACGTCTAGGGTCCCGACGACGGGTGTGCGTGCGTTCCCGTGCTCCGGCACGGGGCGCACGCACGAGGCCGGAGGCCGGAGGAGACGCATGCGCGCGGTGCAGGTGACCACGCTCGAGGGACCCGACGCCGTCGAGGTCGTGGAGCTCGACGAGCCGGTCGCCGGCCCGGACCAGGTGCTCGTCGACGTCGAGGCCGCCGGCGTGGTGTTCCCCGACCTGCTGCTGACCCGCGGCGAGTACCAGATGCGCCCGGAGCTGCCGTTCGTGCTGGGCTCGGAGATCGCCGGCACCGTCCGCACGGCGCCCGACGGGTCCGGCTTCGCGTCGGGGGACCGGGTCGCGGCGCTGTGCGTCGTCGGCGGGTTCGCCGAGCGTGCGCTCGCCCCGGTCGACCAGACCTTCCGGCTGCCCGACGCGGTGTCCTCCGACGTCGGCGCCGGCCTGCCGATGAACTACCTGACCGCGCACTTCGTGCTCGGGCAGCGCGGCCGGCTCGCCGAGGGCGACACCGTGCTCGTCCACGGGGCAGCCGGCGGGGTGGGGATCGCGTCGATCCAGTTCGCCAAGGCCCAGGGCGCCACCGTGATCGCCGTGGTGTCGACCGAGGGCAAGGCCGAGGTGGCCCGCGCCGCGGGCGCCGACCACACCGTGCTGGTGGACGGCTTCAAGGACGCCGCCCGGGAGATCACCGGCGGGGCGGGCGTGGACATCGTCGTCGACCCGGTCGGCGGCGACCGCTTCACCGACTCGCTGCGCAGCCTGCGCCGCGGCGGGCGCGTCCTCGTCGTGGGGTTCACCGCCGGCGAGATCCCGACGGTGAAGGTGAACCGGCTGCTCCTGGGCAACACCGAGGTCATCGGCGCGGCCTGGGGCGAGTGGGCGTGGGGCACCCCCGGCTTCATGCGCGAGCAGTGGGACGAGCTGTACGACGACATCGCGTCGGGCCGGCTCGCGCCCCCGGTCAGCGCCACCTACCCGCTGGCGCAGACGGCGGCCGCGGTCGGCGAGCTCGCCGAGCGGCGGGTCACCGGCAAGGTCGTGGTCCACCCCCAGGAGTGAGTCGCGGCAGGTGCGCTCCGCGCTCGTGAGCACTTTCTGGTGCTATAGCACCAGAAAGTGCTCACGAGGCCGAAGGCCACCCAGGAGGTTCCGTGCTCGCCCACTCGCGCTCCGGGAACGGGGAGCCGCTGATCCTCGTCCACGGCATCACGCACCGCCGGCAGGGCTGGGACACGGTGACGCCGTACCTCGAGCCCGAGCACGAGGTGATCGCCGTCGACCTGCCCGGCCACGGCGAGTCGCAGGACGTCGCGGCCGACTTCGACGGGTCCATCTCCTACCTCGTGGACGCCGTCGAGGAGCTCGCGCGCGACCTCGGGCTCGAGCGCTGGCACGTCGCCGGCAACTCCCTCGGCGGGCTGATCGCGCTGGAGCTCGCGGCGCGCGGCGGCGTCTCCTCCGCGACGGCGCTCTCCCCGGGCGGGTTCTGGTCGCCGGTGGGCCGGCTGTGGGCGAGGACCGTGCTCGGCGGCGCCAGCGCCCTCCTGAAGCGGATGAGCCCCGAGCAGCTCGACCGCGCGCTCGCCAGCTCGGCGGGCCGCGCCGCGCTCACCGGGCTGATCGTCGCCCACCCCGGCCGGCAGGACCCCGCGGTGCTCGCCGCCGACCTGCAGGGGCTCGCCCGCCCGCGGGACGGCTTCGCGACGATGCTGGCCGCCCTCGACCGCTGGACGGTGCCGCGCCGCTCCGACGTGCCGACCATGGTGGCCTGGGGCAACCGCGACTACCTGCTGCCGCGGGCCCAGATCCGCCGGCTGCGCACCGTGCTGCCCGACGCCCACGTCGTGGTGCTGCCCGGCTGCGGGCACATCCCGATGGCGGACGACCCGGCGCTCGTCGCCGAGGTGATCCTCGGCAACGCCCGGCTCGCGCGGCGGTAGCAATGGCCCACGAGTACCGGCTGACGGTCGACTGGCACGACGACCCCGGCACCGTCGACTACCGCTCCTACACCCGCGACCACGTCGTCACCGTCGAGGGCAAGCCGGCCCTCGACGGGTCCGCCGACCGCGCCTTCCGCGGGAACCGGGCGCGCTGGAACCCCGAGGAGCTCCTCGTCGCGGCGCTCTCGCAGTGCCACCTGCTGAGCTTCCTGCACGCGGCCGCCGACGCCGGCGTCGTCGTCACCGCCTACACCGACCACCCGGTGGGACGGATGACCAAGGACGACGACGGCGGGTGGTCGTTCGCGTCGGTGGTGCTGCACCCCGCGGTGACCACCACCGATCCCGGTGCGGACCTGGCCCCGCTGCACCACCGGGCCCACGAGGACTGCTTCATCGCCCGGTCGGTGGCGTTCCCGGTGACCGTCGAGCCGGCGTGACCCTCAGCGGTACCAGAGCCGGTGGGCGGTGCGTGCCACGTCGGTGACGGCGTCGATCACGGCGCCCTCCCGGTCGGCCAGTCGACGCGCCGGCATCGAGACCGCGAGGCAGGCGGCCACCCGGCCGTCGGGGTCGGCCACCGGGGCCGCGACGCAGGCGAAGCCGTCGGCGAACTCCTCGCGGTCCAGCGCGTAGCCGTCGCGGCGCACCCGGGCGAGGTCGGCGTCGAGCGCGGCCGGGTTCGTGAGGGTGTTCCGGGTGTAGCGCCGCCAGGGTCCGGCATCGTCGAGACGGGCTCGGCGGGCGCGGGAGAAGGCCATGAGGGCCTTCGCCGCGGCGAGCGCGTGGGCGCTCGTCGGGGGCACCCGGGAGGGGAGGTCGGGGATGCGGGCGAGGCGCTCGTGGCCCCGGACGTCGAGGAGGTCGACGTGGTCGTCGTCGGTCCACTCGGCCAGGTAGGCACGGGCCCGGGTGCGACGGTGCAGCTCGGTGACGGCGTCCGCGAGGACCGTCGGGAGCGGGGTGGGCCCGCTCCGGACCCGGTAGGTGCCCTCCGGTGTCGCCTCGGCGTGGCCGGCCGCGACCAGCGACTCGACGGTCCGCCGGGTCGCGTCGAGCGGGCGGCCGAGGTGGGTGCGGGCGCTGGGCAGGTCGAGGCCCTCGGGGTTGGCGGCGAGCAGGCGCAGGGCGCGCAGCGCACCGGGCGCAGCGGTCGTCACCCGTCGGAGTCTAGATCAGACCCGTCGCGATGAGTGACGATCCGCTGCGCCGATCGAGCTAATCAGCGGGCGACTCAGTAGCCGGAGGACCCGTAGGAGTCACCGGACGCGGCCGGGGCCGGGGCGGGGGCGGCACCGGCGTTGGCCCCACCGGCGTTCGTGCCACCGGTGTTCGTGCCACCGGTGTTCGTGCCGCCGGCGTCGGTCCCGCCGGTCTTGGCCCCGGCGGCCGGCGCGTTCGGCGCGACCGCCTTGCCCTCGGGGTTGAGGGCCTTCCACGTGCCGCCGACGCCGTTGCCCGTGGTGTCGCCGGGCTTGGTGTCCTTGGCGTAGCGGTAGAGCGGCCAGCCGTTGAGGGTCATCTGCTTGGTGCCGTCGGGCCGGTCGACGGTGCCGACCTTGTCCGGGTTCACGCCCTTGAGCCACGGGGTGTCGCCGGCGAGCACCGGGGGCCAGGCCGTCGCACAGGCGCCGGTGCAGGTCGCGTTCGCCGGCTTGTTCGAGTCCTTGGTGTACTCGTAGACGGTGTAGCCGTCGCTGGTGGCGACCAGGCCGAGCGGCGTCTCGCGGGTGGAGAGGTTCGGGCCGGTCAGCGAGCTGACGGACGCCGGCGCGGCGGCCGTCGTCGCGGGCGCGCTCGAGGACGACGTGCCCCAGTGCGCGATCGCGACGTAGCCCGCCGCGCCGGCGGCGACCGCAGCCGCGGCCACCAGCGCGAGGAGCACCCGACGCTTCCCGCGGCCGGTCCCGGTGCGGCGCTCACCGCGCCGGTGCCCGGAGCCGACGGGCAACGGGCCGCTGGGGTGCCCGTCGCGGGGGTCGTACCCCGCGGGGCTGTACCCGGGCGGCTCGTACCCGGCCGGGGCGGCGTCGTAGGCGGTGGCCTCGTAGCGGGGCTCGGACTGCGCGTGGCGCACGGTCGGCTCGGCGGCCTGCCGGGCGGTGGGACCGGCGGCGCGGGGGTCCGCGGCCGGCCACCCCCCGGTGCGCGGCGCCGCCGCCTGGGGTCCGGAGTACGGCCCGACCGCGGGCTGGCCACCCGAGTAGGGGCCGGCGGTCGGGGTCGGACCGGACCAGGGCGCCGCGGGCTGCGGGCCCGACCACGGAGCCTGCGGGCCGGCCGCGGCGTCGTGCCGGCCCGCCGTGTCGCGGGGGACCGGGATGCCGAACTCCGGGCGCGGGTCCTGCTGCAGGTCGGGGCGCATGGACGAGAACCTCCGGTGATGGGGAGCGGGGCCCGCCGCGGCGTCGGGGGAAGCCGCGGCGAGCGCAGCGACGACGGTAGGCAGGCCCGCGCCCGCCGGTCCCGGACCTGAGAACGTGACCGTTCCGAGGCCGCGCAGGGGGCCTCGTCGTGCGGCAAACGGCGCCCGAGGCGGCCGGACGTCTGCTGCGACTACTCCGAACGCCGACACGCGCCTTCAGGTCGGCCGTTCATCGCCACTCACCGCGTCCGGGCCACGATCGAGGGTCACTGGACGGAGTGACGCTGCCGCTGCCCCTGCAACGGTGACCGCGCCCCCGACGAGTTCCCCCGGGAGGCCCGTCCGAGGGGAGACCATGCGCATCGTCGTCGTGACCGCGGTCGTCGTCCTGGCCGTGCTGGGTGGGCTGGTCGTCGTCACGGCGGCGGACAGCCGGGCGGCCGCCGAGGTCCACGCGGCCCCGCCGCCGCGCGCCGCGGCCGCCTCACCCGCCGTGCTCGGCGTGATCGGCGACTCCTTCGCGGCCGGCACCGGCGAGGTGGCCGGCCGGGGGTTCCCGGTGGTGCTCGCCGAGCGGGTGGGCTGGCGCGCGACCACGACCGCCGTCCCGGGGACGGGCTACGTGGCCCACCCGGGCGGGACCCGGCCCTACGACGGGCAGGTCGCGGCGATGGTCGCGGCCCGGCCGAGCGTCCTCGTCGTCGAGGGATCGCAGAACGACGGGCACTCCGACCCCGGGCAGGTGGGCGCGGCGGCGACCGCGCTGTACGTGCGGCTGCACCGGGAGCTGCCGGGGACGAAGGTCGTCGTCGTGGGCCCGGTCGCGTCGAACTCGGCGCAGGCGGCCGCGCTCGCGGGCGTGGACGCCGCCGTCGGTGACGCGGCCCGCGCGGCGGGGCTGCCCTACGTCGACGCGATCGGCGAGGGGTGGTTCACCGACGCGCAGGCATCCCTGATCGGCCCCGACCACATCCACCCGACGACGGCCGGCCACGCGCGGATCGCGGATCTGCTGGGCGCTGACCTCGTCCGGCTCGGGGCCGTGCCGCCGGCACGGACCTGAGCCCGGGGACGAGAAAGGCCCTGGTCACCGTGGTGACCAGGGCCTGGTGGTGGGCGATACTGGGATTGAACCAGTGACCTCTACCGTGTCAAGGTAGCGCTCTCCCACTGAGCTAATCGCCCGAGGCGGAGGCGGGAATCGAACCCGCGTACAGGGCTTTGCAGGCCCTTGCCTAAACCACTCGGCCACTCCGCCGGGAGTTCGGAGAACGGCCCGGCGCCGAGGGGGCCTGCCTCCCGAGCGGACGACGGGACTCGAACCCGCGACCCTCACCTTGGCAAGGTGATGCGCTACCAACTGCGCTACGTCCGCATGTCATCGGTGGGAATCCTCGGTGAAGTCCGCGCTCCCTGCCGACGACCTGAACTCTACTGCATCGTGCGCGCCCCCCGTCGAGGGGGGTCGAAGATCAGGAGGGGTCCGTGGACAGCAGCAGCCCCAGGGCGTGCTCGAGGTCGAGCCAGTCGTCCTCGGCGCCCGGCTCGATCACCTCGTGGGTCCGCTGGAGGAACTCCGAGACCTCGCGCGAGAGCGCGCGGAAGGTCGCGTGACCCGACGGCGAGGAGAGCTCGATCTCCACGGACTCGCCCTCGGCGGGGCGGATGCGGACGTCGCCGTCGCCGGCGGTGTCGATCAGGCCCTCGGTGAGGAGGTCCCGCGAGAAGACCCACTCGACCCAGCCGGCGCGCCCGGTCCGGAAGGCGGCCTGCACGGCGTAGGGGTCGCGGGTGTCGTAGCGGAGCTCGACCTGGACCGGCACGGGCGGGTTGGGCGGTCCGATCAGGTCGAAGACCGCCGTGGAGCGGATCGTGACGTGGTCGTTGTGCATTCGAAGGCTGCCTTTCGCGCACGCTGCTGTCGAAGTGGGGAACGACCGGCGGCCGGGCCTGTGACGCCGGTTCACCCGGCTCACGCACCGAGAGCATCGTAGGAGTACCCGGTCGAGGCCTTACATGGTCCGGTTCCGTAACGACGCACCCTCCCTGCCGGAGCGGCTGCGGACCCCCGAGAGCACTAGCCTGTGCAGCGTCTTGCCCGGACACGCGACGATGACGCAGGAGAGAGCCGTGTCGGACGCCTCGCAGCGCGCAGCCGAGCTGGCTGCGCAGCGTGACGACGCGGCCGAGAACGGTGTGACCGACGCCACACTCCTCGACGCGGTGGCGACGCGGGCACCGCGGTCGCTGGAGGAGTTCTACGACCGCTTCTCCCGGCGGGCCTACTCCCTCGCCCGACGCGTCTGTGTGGACGAATCGATTGCGGAAGACGTCGTCCAGGAGGTGTTCCTGCTGGTCTGGCGCCAGCCGGAGCGCTACGACCCGGCCCGGGGCAGCGTCGCGACCTGGCTCATGACGATGGTCCACCACCGGGCCGTCGACGCCGTCCGCCGCGAGGCCGTCCGGCGCCGGCGCACGGTTGCGCCGGGTGAGGACGGTGACGAGTGGCTCCCACCCGGTCCGGGGGCCGACGAGGCCGCGCTGGACGCCGTCGTCGCCGGGCACGTCCGCGAGGCGCTGGCCGCGCTCCCCACCGAGCAGCGGGAGGCCCTGACGCTCGCGTACTTCGGCGGCTTCACCCAGCGTGAGGTCGCGAGCATCGCGGGCATCCCCCTCGGGACGGTGAAGTCGCGGATGTTCACCGCGGTCCGGACCCTCCGCGGGTTGCTCGAGGGCCAGGTCGACCGGGGCGCCGAGGAGGGGTCGGCGTGACCACTCCACTGCCCGCGTCCCCGGACGGCCACCCGGAGCTCGCCGTCGCCTGGGTCCTGCACGGCCTCGAGCCCGAGGAGGACGTGGCCTTCACCGCACACCTGGGTGACTGTCCGGGCTGTCTGCGCATCGTCGCCGAGACCGAGGAGGTCACGACGCTGCTCGGGTCGGCGGTGGAGCCGGGGGCCCCGCCGTCGTCGTTGCGGGACCGGATCCTGGCGGAGGCCGGTGAGTCCTCCAGTTCCGGTTCCGGTGCCAGCGAAGCGTCGTTGCTTGCATCCAGTGACAGGAAAGCCCCGTCGTCGAACGTCGTCCCGCTGCGGCGCCCGGAGCGCGGGGGCTGGATCCGCCGCACCACGGCCGTCGTCGCCGTCGCGGCCGTGCTCGCCCTCGTCGTCGCGGTCGGTGGCCTTATCGCGGCCAACCGGTCGCTCGCCGAGCAGCGCGACGCCGCGGCCGCCGCCGCCGCGCGCGGCCAGGAGGTCACGGAGATGCTCGACGCCGCCGCGCAGCCCGGCGTCCCGCACGCGGTGCTCGCGACCCCGCAGGGGAACTTCGTGGGCCTCGTCGTCGACAAGGGGCAGGGCCCCGAGGTCATGGCGTCGGGGCTCGCCCCCGCCGACCCCGACCACACCTACGTCCTCTGGGGTCTCGCCGGACGGAAACCGGTCGGGCTGACGACGTTCGAGATGTCCGGTTCGGGGCCCGTTGTGCAGTCCGTACCCTCGGTACAGGCGGCCGGACCGTTCGCCGGGTTCGCGGTCTCCCTCGAGCCCGGTCACACCGTGCCCGCCACGCCGACGCAGGTCGTCGCGAGCGGTCAGACGGCGGGCTGACCGACCGGGGCCCCGACGCCGGCGAGCCGTGACCGACCCCCGGCACCCGCCGGCCGACGCCCCAGGGAAGGCGATGACGCATCTACCGGCGAGTCCCGACGTCGAGTCCTCCCGAGCTCCCCACGACGGCCGCCTGCACGCTCTGCGGGTCCGGCTCGTGGCCTTCCGGGCGCGGGTGCGGGCCCGGCCGGGGTGGAACCTGCTGTGGCGGATCGGGATCGGGGTGCTGGGCACGGCCGTGCTGGTGCTCGGGGTCCTCGCGATCCCGTACCCGGGTCCGGGCTGGCTGATCGTCTTCGCCGGGCTCGGGATCCTCGCCACCGAGTTCACGTGGGCGGGCCGCGTCCTCCGCGTCGCCCGGCGGTACTACGACCGCTGGGTGGCGTGGGTGCGCCGCCAGAACCGGGTCGTCCAGGCCCTGCTGGGCCTCGCGACGCTGGCCGTGGTCCTGACGACGCTGTGGCTGCTCGACGCCCTGTGGCTCGTCGCGCGGATCGTCGGCCTCGGTCACTGGACCTGGCTGCACAGCCCGATCATGGCGTGAGTTAGGCTGGGAGACGCTGCGGGCGATTAGCTCAGGGGGAGAGCGCTTCGTTCACACCGAAGAGGTCACTGGTTCGATCCCAGTATCGCCCACCAGCAAAGGCCCTGGTCAGCGACTCAGCAGAGTCGAGGACCAGGGCCTTCGTCGTTCCCGACCATGATCCATGCAGCAGAAATGCAGCAGCGGATATCACCGCTCGTCCTCCTCGTCGTCGGTCAGGGCGGCGAGGATGCGGCTCGTGTCGGCCGTCCTCCGCGTGTAGAGGTCAAGGGTCGTGGAGGCCCGCTCGTGCCCCATGACCCGCTGAACCATGTTCGGCGGGACCCCGTCGTCGACCAGCCAGGTCGCGTACGAGTGGCGCAGGTCGTGGAAGCGCAGCCCCCCGAAGTGGCGCCGAGAGACCTCCATCACCGCCTGGTAGTAGGTCCGCGTGCTCAGGGACTGCTCGTCGCCGCCGCGGTCGCGCCAGACCGCGAGGAAGCCGTTGCCGTCCGCGCTGACGTCGCCGATGAACCCGGCCCGCACCAGCGAGGGCCGCCACACCCGAGCGCGGAACGCGGTCCGCCCGATCGGGCCCTGAATCTCGTTGGCGAACACCGGCGAGGTGGCCGGCGAGGGCCAGCGCTCGACGTGCTCGGCGACCAGGCGGCGCACCCACGCCGGGATCGGGACCTCGCGCCGGCCCGCGACCGACTTGGGGAACGGCTTGAACGACCGGTGCCCAGCGACCTCGACGACCGTCCGAACCACCCGCAGGACGCCCGCCTCGAGGTCCAGCGCATCATCCATCAGCCCGGCGACCTCACCCCAACGCAGCCCACAGCCGGCGGCGGTGGCGATCAGCGCCCGGTGCTGTTCCGGGACCTGGGGAAGCAGGACCTGACGCAGCGTCGGCCGGCTGATGATCTGCTCGTCGGTGTCGGTCTTGCGGCGCTTCGGGACACGAACGTCGAGTGCCGGGTTGAAGGCGATCAGCCGATTGCGGACCGCCGAGCGCAGCACCGCCGAGGTCAGCCGATGAGCTTCGGCGACCGTGGCCCGCGAGCGACGGTGGCCGAGGTCGGTGACCCAGGACTGCATGGACAGGTGATCGATCTTCCCAAGCGGCCACGACTCCCACTGCGGCAGCACGTGAGTACGCATCACCGAACGATCTCTGGCGGCGGTGGTGCGCTCGGTATTCCACGAGGCCATCCAGGCGGTGGCGTGGTCACCGAAGGTGGTCCGCCCGGCATGGGGCGAGACGTAGAGGCCGCGGCTCTTGGCGGACTCGGTCTCGGCGAGGAACGCGTCGGCTTCCTTCTTGGTCGTGAACGTCTTCGACCGCTGGGTGCTGGTCGGGTCGCGCCAGAACACCCGCCACTTCTTGTTCTCGACCTTCTGGACCCAGCCCATCAAGCGGCCTTGTCGACCGCTGCGCCGTTGAGCCAAGCGTGGAAGCGCTCGCGTGGGATGAGCCAGCGCCGGCCCATCCGCACGGCGGGGATACGGCCCTCGCGCACGGCCTCGTAGGTCGCGCTGCGGGCGGTGCCGAGCATCGCGGCGACCTCTTCCACGGTGTAGGTCAGCAGCTCCATGACTTCCTCCTGCGGATCAACGGCTGGTGTCAGCGGCGCGGTCGGTGGCGGCGCCGAGTTGGTGGGCGAACGCGCCGGCCCCGGAGGAGACGGCGGGTCCGAGGGCGGGGAAGGCAGCGAAGAGCAGACAGAGCGTCACGACCCCGAATAGGACGGCGGCCCCGGCGCGGCGGCTCTTGGCGAGCAGCAGTGTCAAGAGGAAGGCGATGACGACGATCGCGGCGAGGCTCATGCCGCCCACCCCTCGGCCGTCTGGTCCGGGCGTCGGCCGTGGCGGGTGATGCGGTCGCAATACTCGCCGTAGGACCCGAGGTAGGGCGCGCGGAGGCGGACGAGCTCGTGGCCGGGCGCGGAGAGGTAGGCGATGCCGGGGTCGGCGTTGGCGTGGGTCGGCCCGAGCTTGCGGGCGTCCTCGCCGTGCAGCATCACCAACGACTCGCCCGGCACCCGGAACGAGAGCCGCAGCGCGAACTGGTCCCTGGCGTAGCCGCCGCCCACGGCGTTGGCCTCGAACCGCTGGGCCAACATCAGGACCCGGAACGCGGCCTTGCGGCCCTCGGAGACCAGTCGCAGCACGGTCGAGGTGATCCGCTCGGCGAGCTTCTTGTCCTTGGCCTGGGCCGCGCGTAGTAGACCGGGGAACTCCTCGAGCACGACCAGGACCAGCGGGTTCTGCACGGTGGGTCGGACCTTGTCCTGCCGCGGTGGCATGGCGTCGAGGCGGCGGTCCATCTCCGCAGCGAGGGTGTCGAGCAGCGCGGCGTGCGCGGCCAGGTCCTTCGTACCGGTGACCTGCCACTTGCGGTGGGTGGTGTCGTCCCAGGCTCGGCCGAGGACGAGGCCGGTGATGTCGGAGCCTCCGATGAGTACGTCGGGGGCGGCGCAGACCTGGGTGAGCAGTCCGTAGGTGAAGGCGGACTTGCCGGCGCCGTTCTGGCCTTGCACGGCGAGGTGGGCGGCGTCGGCGAGGGCGTGAGCGAGGCTTGTGCCGTCCTCGGTGCGGCCGAGCAGGACCGGCTCGTCGGCTCGCGAGGTCGTCATGGCCGCGAGTGGGAAGGACTCGCGCAGTGGGTCGTGACGCAGCAGCATGACCCGAACCCAGCGCCCGGCCAGGGGCTCGATCCGCAGACCGTGGCCCCCGAGGGTGTGCGCGAGGCGGTCGGCGTGGGCGGTGATGTCGTCGGGTTCGCCGCCGGGCAGCAGCTCGACCGAGAACGCCACCCCGGGCCGGCTGCGCAGGGCGCCGAAGCGGGGGGTGCGGATGGTGACCCCGGTCGGCATGGGGATGTACTGGCAGAGCCCGACGCCGGTGCAGGCCTCGCGCCACAGCCCGCGGAGGTCCTCCTCGAGGCGGCGGTGGTCCTCGAGGCGGCGGTGCTCGGACCACCGGTCCCGCAGTCGGCCCAGCAATCCACGTGAGCGGCGCTGGTCGTGTCGGATGGTGCGGGTGGCGGGGGAGTGGTCGGCGGTCATCAGGCGGCCCTCCGCTCTTGGCAGCGGGCGCACAGTTCGCCGTCGACGGCGGGCATCGGGAATAACAGCGCGCAGGCCGGGCACATCGGCTCGACGTCGGCGACCGGGTCCGGCACGCCAGCGGCGCGAGCGCGGCGGATCGCCCGGCGGTCGGTGGGGGTGGTGACCGCCCACAGGCCGTGCTCCTGGCCGGTGTCTAGTGCCCAGCGTAAGCACGCTGTCGAGACAGGGCAGGCGCCGCAGATCGGGGCGATGGCCATGCGGTGGCGGGCGACGATCACGCTCGTGTCGTCGTCACTCGGTGGGAAGAACAGTTCGGGGTCGACATCGCGGCAGGCCGCGTGCTTCTGCCGGCTCATCGTCAGGCTGCCTCGGCGGTCTCGGCCGACCGGCGCCCGCCCGAGCGCTGATGCCCGGATGGGCGGATGGCCTCGGCGTTGAACTGCACGTCGACGCCCTTGCCGCCGTTGCGGGCCTGTCGGACCTTGGCGACCAGGCCGACGAGCTCGACCTGCGAGTAGGGCGCGAGCTCGGGCGCCTCGTGGCTGATGATGCGGACGCCGTGCAGTTCGTGGCGGCCATCGCGGCCGGTGGGGAGCATGACGTCGTAGACGCGTACGGGCGCCCCGGTGGCCTCGTCGAGCAGGGGCTCGCCGGAGGAGCGACGGCCGTTGGGCCCGTCCTCCCAGCGCTCCATGGTCTGCGCGTGGCCAGTAGCGACGGCTTGCATCTGGTTTGTGTCGATGGGGGCGTTGAACTCGAACATCATGAGTCACCTCGTGGTTGGTGGTGCTGTGGAACACCTCGAAGGCTCCGCAAATCCGAGGGACGGCCCTACCGCACGGAGGGACATCTCAGGACGTCTTCGATAGAATGAAGTCGTCCCTAATCGTGGGGGAGGCGGACACATGGCGAACGAACGTCTGCGCGACGCGCTCGCGACCGCCGGCCTCACGACCACGGACGCGGCTGAGGTGGTCGGGGTTGACGCCAAGACCGTCGAGCGGTGGATGACGCAGGACCGCACCCCGTACGCCCGTCATCGCGGCAAGCTCGCGGCGCTGGTCGAGCTGAGCGAGTCCTACCTGTGGCCAGCGGCAGTCCCACCCGCACGGCAGGCCAAGATCGCCGAGTCCGAGATCGTTGCCGCTTACCCGCACCGCCGGACGATCCCGGGGGACCTGTGGGACGAGCTGCTCGATCGCACCACTGACCGTATCGACGTCCTCGTGCACGCCGGCCAGTTCCTCGCCGAGCAGCACGACGTCGTGACGTTGCTGGGTGAGAAGGCGCGGGCGGGTGTGACCGTGCGGATCAACTTCGGGCGCCCGGGGAGCGACTCGGTCGAGCTGCGCAGCGAAGAGGAGGGATTGGGGCCTGACGTCCTCGCCGCCCGCATCCGTTACGGGCTCACTGCCTATCGCCCGCTACGCAAAATCCCGGGCATCGAGTTTCGCTTTCACGAGACGACCCTCTACAACTCGATCTTTCGATTCGACGAGCAGATGATCGTCAACATGCACGTCTATGGAGTGGCTGGAGCTCACGCACCTGCGCTCCACTTACGGAAGTTGGGACCCGGAGACCTCTTCGAGACCTACGCACGTAGCTTCGTCGACGTCTGGAATAAGTCGCAACCAGCGGAATGGTGATTCGTTGACTCGCGTCGATCATTACAATGAGCCTGACGCTCCCAAGGCCAATAGCATCGTCATCGCGGTGAGCGCGTTCGTCCAGGACGCGGGTGGCCGCATCCTCATGATCAAGCGCACGGACAACGATCTCTACGCGCTGCCGGGAGGTCGTCATGAGCTTGGGGAGACCATGACGGCGACTGCGCTGCGGGAGACGTGGGAAGAAACCGGCTATGTTGTCGAGGTCGACGACCTCGTCGGCATTTACTCGAATCCAGGTCACGTCATGGCTTACGATGACGGTGAGGTCCGGCAGGAGTTCTCGATCTGCTTTCGTGCGCACGTCGTCAGTGGTGAAGCGCGGACAAGCAATGAGTCGAGCGAGGTGGTCTGGGTTGAACCTTCTGAACTCGACTCGGTGCAGGTCCACCCGTCGATCCGCCTACGGATCGATCACGCGTTAACTCGTGAGCAGCCGTATTACACTTGATTCTCTTCTTCGACCAGACGTACCCATGCACAGGCTCGCGCGACGGCCCCGCTTCGCTCGTCCATCGTTGCGTCCAACGCCTGCGAGACGTAGTCGTCATTGGAGTAGCGAGATCGCACGTCGGCCATCCGCTCCCCGAACGTCAACGGCGAACCGTCGGGACCAACCGTCATGTCGCAGTACCAGAGCAAGTCACGCGTCAGCGTCCGCTCGTCCGGGAATAGGGCGAGTTGCTCGGAGCAGCCGAAGAAGCGTGCCTCAACGGCGGCCGCTGAGTGGTTAGCGACAAGAGCACAGAGGCGCATAGACCAGCCTAGGGACCGGAGAAGGAGAGCGCCGTCAAGTGGGTGGAATCCTGTCAAGCGGACCTTGTCGCTGTACCCGACGTCGTGTAGCCAAGCGGCGCAAACCAGCACGTCTGTCTCTTCCTCGCCCCCGCCGCCTAGCTCGCCAGCGCGCTTCGCGACCCCGCAGACGTGCGCCCATCGACGTGGCGCGCTACGGGCAAGGAGCGACTCAGCGAGCGCGCGCGCTGCTTGTACAGACCCATTTGACACTCTGAGAGCCTAACGAGTCGTTCGTTGCTCCAGGCGCAGTCGGGGGCTCTGCGCACGCTCTGACGACGCAGACGGGGTCACGTCTCTCAGTCGTCATCGCTTCGGGCGTTGTCCTGCTTCGGAGCAGATGGCGCGGAACGCCCAGGCCTCCTCCTCGGAGGTCGGCGAAGAAACCTAATCAGCGAACCGCTACGCTATCCTCCCAAGAAGTTTGGCGACGCAGCACTCGGGTGGAGAATCCACCCCATACGTCTGGCTATTGAGCAACCTTGAAGCTCACCTGTTATTTGATCATGTGGCACTGTGTTGCTCGGCGTTGGCCGTTCACATAGAAGACCGCGCAGGCGCTGCCATCATGAGCCAACGTGCCCGGATATACGGTCCGTCCGGCCGCTCGCTGACAGCCACCGTTCGTGGGACCTCGGTCGTACTTGTAGCGCTGGTTGTTCTCGTCGTTATAGTATTCAAAGTCGATTCTCCAATTACACGCCGGACCCCTCATCCAGCCGACGAGCGAAGTTGGGTCTAGGGTATAGTCGGCCTTATCCCAGTCGACCTTGCGGTGATTTCCTCTAATCACATGGCCGAAGTACCCCGATTGGATCGGGATCGAGACGCTAACGCCCTTCACCACGGAGCTGAGATTCCAGGGGGCGATCCAAACACCCCCCGTAGCTGTGGCCGAGGCAGAGCCGACAGACAGGAAGAGCCCTCCAACGGTCAGCGCAAGAGCGCAGATCGCGCTGACGATCGTCGACCTCGACCTGATCCTCGAGCGATGTGCTCCATGGCCTCTGCGAGTCTTCTCCATCGACGCCCCTTTTGAGTCGCACCGAGGAGGTGGACCTCGAGTGTTATCAACCTATCTCCGACTAGTGATAGGTCGTTACGTAGGTGAGTAGGCTATGAAGAAGTTGCACCGCTCGGCTGCAACTAGTGCGGCACACGCTGGCATGAGCTAGTCCGAACTCCGTACCTCCGAGGCCACTCAGGAGGGCACCACGGTCCTCCGGGCCAAGACCACCGGTGGCGCCCGACGGGTCGTCGACATCACCGGGACGCGTTCGCTGCTACAGGACTCGGGGTCGGACCTCCGACGTGCTTTCAGCCCGTGGACGCGAACGACACGAAGCAGCCTCGGAACCGTCGACTGTGGGCGACCGGCTCGCCCGCGCAGGGCTGTCGTCTGAGCGCATCGCGTGGTGGTTCGCACAAGAGGCGGGTGCCGTCCGGGTCGACGGCGAACCCGTGACCGACCCGACGCATCCGGCCGACCCGCCAGCTCGGGTTGTACTTTGCAGCTAGTGGCGCTCAGGGTCGTCGAGGCCGTTGCGCCGCAGCCGCTCGATGATCTCGTCGGGTGTCGGGCCGCCCTTGAGTAACGGCGAGTCCGCCGCTGCGGCGCGCAGGATTGGGCCGAAGTCGGCGAGCGCGTCCCACATCGCCTCGTCGATCGCGGCGACCAGCTCCGGCTCGGGAGACGTCACGACCAGCCGCGCCAGACGTCGATGAGACTGAACCCGCGGGCACGGACGATGCGCCAGGTGCGGAGTGTCTTCATGGTCGAGCACAATGCCCCGACCGGAGAAATGCGTCCATCGAACACATGTTCGATGATAGTCGCATGGTCAGACGCATGCCGCCCCGGGCCGCTGCAGCGCATCGGGCGTCCTCCGAGAACGTCCGCGCCGCCGCAGAGCTGCTCCGCGCCGGTGAACCCTTAACTCCCAAGGCGCGCGAGGCACTCGTCGACCTCCTCGAGCACTTGGCAGCCGGCGCGGGCGAGGTCGTACCTACTACGGTGTGGGATCGAGTTGCACGCCTCGCGCTCTGGGTGCGGGAGCCGCACCGCGGCCGGCTCCCCGACCTCAAGCCGCCCAACGTCGGAGGCGGTGTTGCGCGCCCCTGACCTACCTAGGACCCCGATGGGGAGGCCGGCGCACCGGTCTGCCCGTGGGCGACAGCCCTGCCCAGAGCGCGAAGGGGACCGGGGAGTTCACTGAGTCGACAGCGCGGGGGTAGCTGCTAGGCCGAACGGTCGAAAGACCTCGCGGCTCGGCATGGTAAGTGGACGATTGCTACCACGTAAGGTCTACTGAGATCTTCGCGTTGATACCAAGGGGGCTTAAGTGACCTTTTTCTACGAGCAGTTGGACCCAGAACGGTTTCAACACTTCGTGCAGGCCCTCCTCGCCGAAAAAGATCCACACCTACGTTGCCTTCCAGTCGGCCAGCCGGACGGGGGACAGGACGCGTGGACCACGGTCGACTTAGTTGCCGCGGCTAGTGGCAAGCCAGCCGTTGACTCTCGCCCCAAGTTGGCATACCAAGTTAAATTTGTTCGTAACCCGGATTCAATCGAGGACCCGCACCGTTGGCTTGTAGAAACCATAGAGAAGGAACTTCCGAAGCCGAATACGCTCGCAGCAAGGGGTGCTGTCGAATATATCCTCGTCACCAATGTCCGAGGTACCGCCCACCCGGACGTGGGGTCTATCGATCAACTGCAGCGTGTGCTAGACGATCGGATCGACATACCATCGACGGTCTGGTGGCGCGGCGATGTTGATCGTCGAGTCGAAACGGCAAGCGCCTCGCTGCGCTGGTCGTACCCGGAAATTCTCCGAGGGAACGACTTACTCGAACTTCTCTTCGAACCCGACGCTGGTTCCGATAAGTTGCGTAGACAAGATGCAATTCGCGCCTTTCTCATCGACCAGAAAGAAAAGGATGAAGAAGTTCGCTTCAAACAAGTAGAACTGCAAAATGATCTAATCAGCCTATTCGTAGATGTACCAGCTCAGCTCACGCGCGTACCAGGGGGCCGGAGAGCGTTCTCCCAGGGGCAGAACCTCGTCCTTTCCCTAAAGCACGCGTCAGAAGGAGGTGAAGACCGCAGCATTCAAGGTCTTTCTGATGTCTACTGCGGCGCCGCTATCCTCTTCCTCAATCCGGCTGTCCAAGAATTCTACCCCATTGCGGTCATTCAAGGTGCGCCAGGCCAAGGAAAATCGACACTTGCGCAGTACCTTTGCCAAGTGTATCGAATGCAAGCTCTTGGCAACGATCTATCGCATATTCCGTACGATCGGCAGCCGAAGCTTAGCAGACTCCCTTTTAAGGTTGACCTACGTGACTACGCAGTGTGGGTCAGAGGTAGGAACCCGTTCGATGAGGAGGAACGCGTCGAAGCGAAGAGTAGGAGCGTTGAGGCATTCTGCGCTGCCTTGGTCGAGCACCATTCTGGTGGGAAAGCCTTCTCTGTCGACGATCTCCATAGCGTCCTCAAGACAAGTCCGTCTTTGCTCATGTTAGACGGCCTAGACGAGGTGGCCGATCTCGACGTCCGCGAGCGCGTTGTGAAGGAGATTTCTGCGGCAGCTCGACGATTCCGCGAGATTGCGGCCAATGTCCAGGTAGTAGTAACAACCCGACCCTCGGCCTTCTCCGGAGTCAGTGACTTTCCCCAGCGCACCTTCGCGTACTTCGATCTCGTCTCACTAACCCCTAAACTCGTCCTCGAGTATGCAGACCGGTGGACCAAAGCAAAGAAGCTGGACGCGAAGAATTCTAAAGACTTGAGATTCATGCTGCGGAGCCGACTCGAGCAGGCGCATCTTCGCGAGTTGGCGCGTAATCCCATGCAGCTCGCCATTCTACTAAGCGTCGTACACAGTCGCGGCCCTTCCTTGCCTGACAAGAGAACGGCGTTGTATGGCGTCTACGTAACTTTGTTCCTGTCCCGAGAATCCGAGAAGAATGATGATGTGCGCGAGCATCAGGAGCTCTTGGTAGACGTGCATTGCTATCTAGCGTGGCTGCTCCACGCTCGCGCCGAAGCCGAGAACGAAAGCGGGCGTATTAGTTACGATGACTTGATGGCGGAACTGCGCTCGTATTTGATTCGCGAGGGCCGGGACTCATCCCTCGCCGAGGCTATCTTCAGCGGCTCACAACGAGTCGTCTTCCTTGTGGCGCGGATAGAAGGCACGTTCGAGTTTGAAGTGCAGCCTTTGAGGGAGTACTTCGCAGGTAGATACCTGTACGAAACTGCAGCATACAGCCCCGTAGGTAGTGAGCGCGGCGGCACGATGCCGGACAGGTTCGACGGTATCGCGCCCAATCCGTATTGGCAGAACGTGACGCGTTTCTTTGCTGGCTTCCTAGACAAGGGCGAGCTTCCGGCGCTCGTCGAGCGCCTCACTGTTCTGATTACTGAGTCTGCCTACCAGGACGTTTCGTATCCAGGTTATCTCGCTGGCTTACTGCTCCGTGACTGGGTATTCAGTCGAAACGTACGAAGCCAGCAACAAGTGATCTCACTAATCCTGCGCCGTTCGAGCTTCCTCGCTCTGCTAAGCCGTAGCAGCGGTGGGCGGCGGCCCATTGCGTTGGTGCTGCCCGATGGCGCAGGCAAGAGTGAACTCCTCACGCTACTCTTCGAGGAGATCGACGGCGAGGGTCGCTTCGATCCCGAGAAGCTCAGGCTGGTTGGACAGCTTCTGCAGGCGAACGCAACGCGAGAAGAACTAGTCGCTTTGTGGAAAGACAACTACGCAGCCAGAGAGGCGCGAAGCTTATGGGTTCACTTTGCCTACTACCTTGGAATCATGGCGTCGCTGTCGATCGAGGATCTCCGGCTTAATGCGATGCCTGACGAGGAGGTGAAAGACTGTATTCAGGTAGTCGGTGTTGTAACCAAGAATGCGATATCTGTGCAACATGACCTTAGGCTCACGAAGTTCTACTTGGAATCAGTTCTACGCTTCCCAGACCACCGTTTCGGAGCAGGACGCGACCTAGCTGCCCTTCAAGTTGTCAGCACATTTGCGGGCGCTTACTTCTATACGTTTGTATTCATATACCTGGCAGACGATACGCCGGCCAGACATGCCGCTCGAGTGACTTCCTCGATCATGGGACCTTTGCATGCAAATGCGGAGGGTATAGAAGGACTTGGATTATCGACTCTCGTAGTCGAGCTCGACGCTCAGCTCGACTATCCACTGTCCTGGTGGCGCACTAGTCTAGATCCTTGGACCAGAATCACTAATGGTCTTGGGCAGTACTCGAAGAATTCCGATGCGGTACTCCGAATCGCAATTCTTTCCAGTCAGGTCAAAGCGCCACTCAGTGTAGAGAGCTCTGCAGGGCTGTATAGCAGCGAGCTTGATATGACTGTGCGGCTGCGACTCTCCAAGCTTCGAGCTGGCAATTACCGATGGTGGACGACGCAATTCAAGGACGCCAGCAGTGAGTGGGCGACCGTAACGTTTACATCGGCCTTCTTCATGAACGCTGGGCCAACAGTCCTTCGGAGACTCCTCCCGGACGTCGATCGACTAGTGAGCGGATTGAGCGATAGCGCGTTTAATCGGATAGCAGACATTCTCGAGGATGTCCAGCTCGCGCTAGACGACTACTCGAATCAAAGAATACGTGCTCGGTTATCGGAGTTGACGCAGTTAGCCTTATCTCCGCGAACTAAGGTTTTGGCAATTAGTTCAATGCCGCGCTTTCATCAACCTCATCTGGCAGATGTACTGCTTCCTGACTACACGGGTACTGATACGGTGGTGCTCGAGCGTCTCATTGACTGGATTGCGAGAAAGCCCAACTCCAGTGCAAGGAGCCTAATGGAGAGCGACTGGAGAAGGCTCGCCGAATACTCGAAGGTGATGCCTGAGTGGGCATGGCCACGAAGTCTCGGGGATTATCCCAGCGGGGGGACGCGGAATGCTGGGATGCCCCTAGAACTCGCGCAGCTCATTGTGAGTTCAGACGATTATCCACTTTCGTTGAAAGCCCACGCGGAGGAGGTGTGTGAGCAGGCTGTCTTTGAGGCTGCCGTTCCGGTCATGCGCATTGCTGAAGAAGAGCAGTGGTTTGTGGACTAGCAAAAGCTAGTATGAGCCGGAGTTGTGGACGAGATCGCGTAACCTAAGCGACTATGTGGCGGTGACCTGATGGCCATCTCCGTGAAGTAGTCCCCCCTCGAGCAGGTCTGCACCGCCTTCACCGGCGTAGGTTGGCGTGCCAGCCGGGGACTTAGAGGTTAGCAGAGCGCAATTGGCCGCTGCACGTATAGTAAGCCTCACATAAAAAAGAGCAGTGAGCAATCAAGCATTGCATTTAGCTCAGAAGGAGAGTCTGAGTCTTGGCTCTTGGCTACATCAGAAGGTTGTTTAGTACGCAACTCGAGCCCGAGCTGTCAGCCGACTTGACCTACTTCGGGTTCGACTCGGCTCCGTTCCAACTCGCTCGGCGGAAGCAGCGAAATTCGGCTACCATCCTTCTCGGCAGCTACTTGCCAGTAGCTACTCTCGCTGTTGTTATCTTTGGATTTGTCCTCCCGCAGCCTATGCGCGGCCTTTCAACGTACCAAAATCTTGGCAGAATCACTATTCTTATAGGAAGCTTAGCAATCATTCTCGCGCCCTGGGGGGCATTCGCCGTCACGTCCGATTACATGGCTAGGCTTCGGGCATATTCCCGGGTCATTGGAAGTGTCTCGTCTGTATCAATCGTGGCGTCAAGAGTCACCTCGCATGCAGCATCTGGACGGGCTCTTCGACGAAACTTGTGGCACATGCGACGGTTGGCAGGTAGCTCTGTGACCGCCTGCCTACTCCTCTCAGCGGACCTTGCGCAGTTGCGGGGGCAGCGAAGGGCACTCAAACACGAGCGACCTCAACGGGAAGTTCCTACTGTGATTTTGGCAGCGGCGCGCGCTCCTTATGATGAGGCCAGGCGACGCTATATGCTTATGAAGACCTCTGAGTTGATAGCTGCGCTGCAGTCAGGCGAGTTCCCGCTGCCGGTCGTTCAAGTAGCTACCTCCGATAGTCTTCCGCGGGGTACGCTCAAACGTAGCCGGTCGTTCTTTGGGCCATTCATAGTGACGTTTATATTCAGTCTAATTGTAGCCGTGTTCTCGCGTCTGATTGCCAAGTAGGGCAGCTTCTTCGATCTCGAGACCCTCACCGGTATAGTGGTCCGCAAACAACCGGGCCGTCCGTTTTTTGCGGCGCGGTGGACCGAGCAAATCCAGGGTCGCATCCGGTGTTGTCTATCCATCGCAGACCGCGGCTCGTCAGCCAGACGCGGGCAGCATTGAGCCCGCCGCCCTCTGCGACGTGCAACAATTCGGTTTCAGCTTGAGCGCTTACCAGATGGGCCCAATCGTCGGCCGCAAGCCCGAGACGGGTGTCGGCCTCGTGGTCCTCCTCGGAGATCTCCTTATCGGTGGCCTCTCGGCCCAGTCCCGCGAGCGCGCGCAGATCACGACGGCCCGTTGACCAAGTGAGCTGTCGGCGGCCGTCGGACGCCGCCTCCCACTCCCACCAGCGCGACAGTGCGGACTCCTCGTAGGTGTCCACCGCGTCGGCGAGGAGCTGCATCGGAGTGCGGCCACCCCGGGCGCGGCCTTCCTTGCGGTGTCCGCCGGTGACTTCGTGGGCCATCTTGGTGAAGTAGTCCGCCAGGCCCCCGTCGCCGATCTGGGCGCGGCGCATGTCCCAGCCGTGCTCCACTGACGCGGCGAATCCCTTGCGCTCCAAGGCGCGGCTCCAGCGCCCAAAGAGCCGCGGGCCAAGGGCGGCGCGGGCGAGCTCAGCGGAGACCTGCTCGCGGAAGCACATCAGCACGTGGAGGTGGACGTGCCAGCCATTCTCGCCATCGGTGACCTCCACCGCCCGCGCCCACCCGAGCAGTCCGCCGAACCGCTCGCAGTCCTCCTGCCACGACGACCCAGACGTCACCCGCTGCCAGGCGTAGGACAGGACGTCCCAGCAGCCTTCCTGGGCCTTGATCGAGTCGAGTTCGATGGCGTCGGCCTCGGCCTGGTGCTCGTCGACGTCCCAGCCGTTGGCCTCGGCTACCTGGAGGTCGGCCAGGCGTTCCTCAAGCCGGTTCCGCCGGGCGCGCTGCTCGCTGGTGAGGCCGAGGCGGTCGCCGCGGTCGTGGCGCATCGTCAGCGTCAGCAGGAACGCCGAGCCGCCGAGGTCGTCGACTGCGCGCATCACCGTGGCGAGGTCGTCGGCGCGGCGGGTGGCGATCTTCGCCGCGCACACTGGGCAGCACCACACCGAGCCGCACGTCTTCAACCCGCCATAGGCCGCGGAGCGGGTGCCATCAGGGTTCTCGATCACCCCGAGGGTCACGCCGCCGTCGGGCGTCATGGTGTGCCCGCAGTACTTGATCCGCTTGAGCTTCGAGATGCGCCGCAGCTGGGCCCGGCGCTGCCACCGGTTCGCCCGCCGCTCCTGCGCCCCGGCGACCTGCTCGGCCGACCGTGGTTGGGCGTGCTCGCGGCGACGGCGCCGTCCAGGCCGGGTGGCCGTTCGAAGAGTTGTTGCCCCTTTACCGAGAGCGGGCGCGGTCACCGAGCACCACCAGCGCGGATGAGGGCCGGCGCTGGCGCGCCGGCCGTGCCCGGCCCCTGCAGGCCGGGCACGCTTCCCCTCCTGTCTTCGACCCGGGGCGCGCACCCGGCCCGGGGCCCGGGCACCAGCACGGCAGACGCAGCGACAACCACCCACGCGACGGAGAGCGGCAGGGCGACGAGCCCACCTCGAGGAGCGAGCACACCGTCGAGCCGGCCGACCCGGGGCGTGGGGCAGCTCAGGGCCGCGCGGCCACGCCAAGAGCGACGGAGCCGGCTTCGCCGGGCTGCCGTGTCGGCGGCGGCCGAGTTTGACCGGCCGTCCCTCCCCAGCAAGGGCCGCAAACCATCTTCACCGCCAGCTGAAGCGGCATGCCCCCGAGACGTCGAGGGCCGGTGAAGATCGTTTGCTTCCTCCCTTGCCGGCGAGCCTCCGACGGCCGAACGGGCCGCAGGCGCGGCGGAGCCGGGGACGGCCCCACCCACAGCGCCCGCCGCCGACACGGCCAAGCACAGGAGGCCCCCATGCCGTTGCTTCGCGAGCTCCTCGCCGCCTGGGAAATCTGGTCGGCACGCGACTCCCTGACCATCACCCTTGCGGAGGCCGCCACCGATGACCGTCGCGAACGGATCACGGAGACCCTCACCGAGGTGCCAACCGCGAGTGCGTTGGATGCTCTGCTTGGTAGCGCTGAGCTGGTCGAGCTGCTGACGAACTGACGGTGGCAGGCGGTATACGCCGCGTGGCATGACGGGGCGAGTTGGGTGCAAATATCGGTTTCTTCCCTGACAACGGCCGCCGACTCGCGGACGTTCGATACGGAGATCGACCGTCATAGGATGCTCCTTTGCAGGGACATGGACTTATACCGAGATGCTCCGCGCCGGCCGATTCGCGAATGACCGTGGCCGGCCGAGCCAGGTGAGCCTGACTCTTGCGTGGCCGTGCTCCACACGTAAGACTGAGACGGTAAATGTGCGAACTCACTCGTTTGGGAGGATGATTTGCCGCTGCGGTGGTTTCGCATGGAATGGTCCAGACTGGGGCGACCTGCTAGAGTGATAATGCCCGTAGCGATCGTTCTCGGTATGTCCGGGTTGTGCTTCGGCGTTGTCGAGGATCTGCGAGGATTCTGGTCCGACAAGCCGTTTTTGACTAACGTAGTCTCAAATCTCTCCGGTGCACTGATTGGTATACCGGTGGGTATTATTGTCCTACAAAGGATAGTCGCACAGCAGGCGCACGTAAGCGAGCAGCTCAGAGTGAGGCGACGCCTCAGGGCCGCCCTCGAAGAGATAGAGGCTCTCATCTTCGACGGATTCTTTCGAGATTGGGCTCAGGTCCGCACGACTATCTATGAATCTCTCAATAGTGCAAGGCGCGAACTCGAATTGCTCCTTGAAATGTATGAACAACTTGTAAGCCGAAGTGGTGTCGACCAATACGACGTTGAGTTGCGGAGCCTCCATGGATGGGGTCAGCTGCAGCGCCAGGCCCTTCTATACAGCGAACGACGAAGCGCTCTAAATGATCATATTGTAGAGTCACTCGTAAAGAGTTCCGAAACGCGGAAGATCGTTCGAGTTGATCGCAGGCGGGTGATTATGCCGGGGTGGGAGCTCGACTTGAAGTACGCTTGGGGACGTCTCCTGGAACTGCATTCGCTTTACACTCAGGCGGGCCTAGAATGGATGGACGAAACAGTCGAGCAGATCATGGAAAGACATTTCGCAGACTCGGATTCATCTGTCGCCAGGCTCCCTAGCTCGTATTCGATTGCTGATACCACTACTGGGAATGAGCAACCAGAGAAAGAATGGGTACACCTCCTCCTTGATGGGAATAAAACCGTGGAGCAGCTGCAGGTGATTCGAGATCGGATTGGTCGCCTCCTGGGGGTGCACACAATCGATTTGGAGATTCCGCTGCTAGACATACTGGTGGTCGATTTCCAACAGGTTGTGCTCAACCTATTTCCTCCCAGGTCCTCGTCGTCGGAGACTCCACTAGAAGAAAGGCGAATAATGCGAGAGGCCTGGTTCCGGGATAGCGATTTCTACTGAAATCGACTGAGGAAAGGATCGGGGCCACGGAAGGCGAGTCTCGGTAGAGCGCAACGCGAAGTCCGAGACCCGACGCCCTCGTGGTCACCAGACCGAACGCACGTGGGACCCGCCCAACACCGTCTTCCCGATCGCGCACCCTAGTGAAGGTCAGTCCTGACCAGGCCGAGCGTTCGTGCCGCGGCACATGATCAATGCAGCATTCAGGCAGCACGAGGTCTGACAGCCAGGCCTGCGCGGCCGGACGCAGCAGCACGAAACAGCAGGTCAGGCCGCATGCGAGGGTGGTGGGGGAGACCCGGGAATCGAACCCAGGCCCGTTCACACCGAAGAGGTCACTGGTTCGATCCCAGTATCGCCCACCAGCAAAGGCCCTGGTCAGGGACTCGTGAGAGTCGCCGACCAGGGCCTTCGTCGTTCCGGAGCAAGATCGAGGCAGCGAGAAGGCAGCAGAGGTCATCGCTGGTCGTCCTCCTGGTCGTCGTCCAGGGCGGCGAGGATGCGGCTCGTGTCAGCCGTCCGGCGGGTGTAGAGGTCGAGGGTTATCGAGGCGCGCTCGTGGCCCATGACCTGCTGGACCATGTTCGGCGGGACCCCGTCGTCGACCAGCCACGTGGCGTAGGAGTGGCGCAGGTCGTGGAAGCGCAGCCCGCCGTAGTGGCGCCGGGAGACCTCCATGACCGCCTGGTAGTGGGTGCGGGTGGTCAAGGACTGCTCGTCGCGGTCCCGGTCGCCCCAGACCGCGAGGAACCCGCTGTCGACCGGGCGGACGTCGCCGATGAAGTCGGCCCGCACCAGCGAGGGGCGCCAGACCCGGGCGCGGAACGCGGTCCGGCCGATCGGGCCCTGAATCTCGTTGGCGAACACCGGCGAGGTGGCCGGCGAGGGCCAGCGCTCGACGTGCTCGGCGATCAGGCGACGCGCCCACGGCGGGATCGGCACCTCGCGCCGGCCCGCGACCGACTTCGGGAACGGCTTGAACGACCGATGCCCGGCGACCTCGACGACGGTGCGGACCACGCGTAGGACGCCCGCCTCGAGGTCGAGCGCATCGTCCATGAGCCCGGCGACCTCACTCCAGCACGGTCCACAGCTGGCGGCTGTCCGCAGCAGGAGTCATGCCGGACCCGTTAGGTGTGGACGTGCGCCACGCGGTACTGCTCGTCGGTGACCTGCTCGAGCCAGGTGGTGTCTTCGCCGTTGTCGTCGGTCTCGAGCAGGGCGAGGTGGCACATCAGATTGCCTTCGGTGGCGCCGTGCCAGTGCTCCTCACCGGGTGGGGTCCACACGGTCTCGCCGGGGCGCAGGGTGAGCACCGTGCCGTCGCGGTTGACGACGAGCCCGATGCCGTGGGTGCAGTGCAGGGTCTGGCCGCGGGTGTGGGAGTGCCAGTTGCTGCGCGCGCCGGGGATGAAGGTCACGGCGCTGGCGATCATGCGCGAGGGTTCCTGGCCGCGGTAGATCGAGTCGACGTAGACCTCGCCGGTGAACCGCTCGGCGGGCGCCTTGGCGGAGGACTTGGCAGGGAGCGTTTCCATGCTTGTTCCCTTCTCGGGGTCACGAGTCGGGTGGCCGCTGCGTGTCCGTGGCCACCCGACTGGTGTGTCACGGAGTGACGAGGACCTTGAGTGCCTGGCGGTCGGCCATGGCCTGGTAGCCCTCGGGGACGCCGTCGAGGTCGACGGCGCGGTCGAAGACCCGGCCGGGGGCGATGGTGCCGTCGAGGACGTCGGGCAGCAGGGTCTCGATGTAGGCCCGGGCGGGCGCCGGACCGCCGGTGAGGGTGAGGTTGGCGCCGAACATCGCGGCGAACCCGATCGGACCGTCGGTGTACTGCGGGACGCCGACGCGGCTGATGACCCCGCCGGCGCGGGCGACGCCTTCGGCGGTCTCGAGCGCGGGCAGCAGCCCGACGCATTCCAGGACGCGGCGGGTGCCCTGGCCCTTGGTGAGGTCGCGGACCTTCGCCACGCCCTCGTCGCCGCGCTCGGCGACCACGTCGGTGGCGCCGAACTCCCGGCCCAGGTCGGTGCGGTTCCGGTGGTGGCCCATGAGGACGATCTGCTCGGCGCCGAGGCGCTTGGCCGCCAGCACCGCGGACAGGCCGACCGCGCCGTCGCCGACGACGGTGACCGAGTCGCCGGCGAGCACGCCGGCGGTGACCGCGGCGTGGTGGCCGGTGGAGAACACGTCGGCGAGGGTCAGCAAGGAACCCAGCAGCTCGGAGTCCGCGGCCACCGGCAGCTTGACCAGGGTGCCGGTCGCCAGCGGCACCCGGACGGCGTCGGCCTGGCCGCCGCCGGCGCCGCGGGTGCCGAATACCCCGCGGTTCGGGCAGGCGGTGTGCAGGCCTTCTCGGCAGTACTCGCAGGTGCCGTCGGCGAAGGTGAACGGGGCGACGACGAGGTCGCCGGCGGCGACGCCGGTGACCTCGGCGCCGACGTCCTCGACGACGCCGATGAACTCGTGCCCGATGGGGGCGCCGGCCTCGTCGACCGGCGCGGAGGCGTAGGGCCACAGGTCGGAGCCGCAGATCGCGGCGCGCACGACGCGCACGATGGCGTCGGTGGGCTCGACGAGCTCGGGGTCGGGGACGTGTTCGACGCGGATGTCGCCCGCGCCGTGGATCAGGGTCGCCTTCACGACGACGCCTCGTCTTCCTCGGGGAGGATGGTCTGCAGCTGGCCCAGCGCGGTGACCGCGGTCGGCCAGCCGGCGTAGAACGCCAGGTGGGTGATGGCTTCGACGAGCTCGTCGCGGGTGACGCCGTTCTCGATCGCACGGGCCAGGTGGAACCCGAGCTGTTCGGTGCGATAGAGCGAGACCAGCGAGGCGACCGTGATCAGGCTGCGGTCACGCTTGGAGAGCTCGGGGCGCTCCCAGATGTCGCCGAAGAGCACCTCGGTGTTGAGCTCGGCGAGTTTCGGAGCCAGCGTGAGCGGGTGTGGGCGGTCAGCCATCGTGGGTGTCCTTTCCTGCGGGCGCGGTCGCGGGGGTCGCGGCGGCCGGGTCGCCCTCGGGTCGCGTGGAGGTCTCGGCGGTGTGGTGATCGCGGGCGGCGAGGGCGACCAGCGCGCACACGGCGGAGATCGCGGCGGTGGCCACGACAGCGACGTTCCAGCCGGCGAGGATGGATGCGGGTCGGGTGCCGCCGCTGGTGACCAGGACCGCGCAGATGGCGATGCCGAGCGCGGAGCCGAGGTAGCGGGCGGTGTTGTTGGCGCCCGAGCCCATGCCGCTTCGTTCGGCGGGGACGCTGGCAACGGCCTGGCGGCCCAGCGCAGCGTTGAGTACGCCGTTGGCCGCTCCGGCCACCAGCAGGCCGGGCACCAGCCGGGCGGGGCTGCTCTCGACGCCGAGCCCGAGCAGCGACAGTTGTCCGACCGTGACGCCGGCCAGGCCGCCGACGAGCAGCGCGCGTGGGGTGACGGTCTCGGGGAACCAGCGGGCGGCGTACGCGGTGACCGCGCTGGTCGCCGACCACGCCAGCAGCACCACCGAGGCCAGCATCGTGCTGACCCCGAGACCCCGCTCGAGAACGGTGGGCACGAAGTTCGCCAACGCGAGGACGCCGGCGCCGGCCCCGACCGCGGCGACGGTGGCGCCGACGAAGTCGGGCCGTCGGAACAGGCCCAGATCGAGCATCGGGTGCCGCGAGTGGTGCTCGACGACCACGAACCCCGCCAGCAGGGCGATGGCGGCGACCAGCAGCACCACCGTGTCCGGCGCGGTCCAGTCACTGCGGCCTTGCACCAGCCCGGCCAGCAGCGCGGCCACCCCGCCGGGCAACAGCACGGTTCCGAGCACATCGACCGGGCGCGGGGCCGCGGCACGGGACTCGGCGAGCAGCAGCCGGGCGGTCACCGCAAGGACCACCGACGCGGCGGCGATCACCACATAGGGCAACCGCCAGCCGCCGACTGCGGTCAGTGCGGCGGCCACCAGCGGCCCGACCGCCACCCCGCCGCCCAATGCTGCCCCCCAGGCGGCAGTCGCGCGGGAGCGCTCGCGCCCGGTCGGAAAGGCTCGGCCGATCAGGCCCAGCCCACAGGCCATCACCGCGGCACCGCCCAGGCCCTGCCCGATGCGCATCGCCACCAGCCACCCCGCGTTGGGTGCGAGGCCGGCCAGCAGCGAGGTCACCGCGAGCAGGCCGGCGCCGATCACGAACACCCGCCGCCGGCCGCGCTCGTCGCCGATCGCGCCGCCGGCCATCAGCCCGGCCGCGCAGCCCAGGCTCATGGCCGAGAGAATCCACGCCTGCGGACCCGCGCCGGCGGCCACACCGGCCGCGGTTTCGACCAGGGTCGACAGAGGCGTGGTGAACGCGACCAAGGTCAACAGCACCCCGGCCGAGGCGACCACCACCGTCGCATCCCGCGACGTCGTGGCCGCTTCGCCGGCCGCGCCGTCCGATGTCATACCGCCATCTCCTCGAAGCATCTGCCCGGAGCGGTGCGCTCCGGCGACCTCGAGACAACGCCCTCGCCGGCGGGTGGGCGAGGGGCTGCTGACCGGTGTACTGACAGCCCACCCCACGACCCGCGCCCGCGTCGTAGCGTCGGGACCGTGGACAACCGCAGCGAGGTCAGCGAGTTCCTGACCACCCGGCGGGCCCGGATCACCCCACAGGAGGCCGGTCTGCCCTCCTACGACGGCTCGACTCGCCGCGTGCCCGGGCTGCGCCGCCAGGAAGTCGCCACGCTGGCTGGGCTCTCGGTGGAGTATTACGCCCAACTCGAGCGGGGCAAGTTGCAAGGCGTCTCCGAAGCCGTCCTCGACGCACTGTCCCGCGCCCTACAGCTCGACGATGCCGAACGCGCCCACCTGTTCGACCTCTGCCGCGCCGCGAACACCACCGCCCGCGCCAAGCGCCGTGGCCCGCGCACCGTGCGGCCCGCCGTCGCCCGCATCGTCGAGGCGATCACCGACATCCCCGCCATCGTGCGCAACCCGCGCCTGGACATCGTCACGGCCAACCCGCTCGGGTATGCGCTCTACGCCCCGCTGTTCCCCGACCCGCGCCACCCCGATCCGACCGCCCCGGCGAACATGGCCCGCTTCACCTTCTTCGACCCCCGGGCCGGGGACTTCCACCCCGACTGGACCGCCGCCGCGGAACGCGCGGTGGCCATCCTGCGCACCGAGGCCGGCCGCGACCCGTTCGACCGCGACCTCTCCGACCTCGTCGGGGAGCTGTCCACCCGCAGCGAGGCCTTCCGCACGCTCTGGGCCCGCCACGACGTCCGGCTGCACCAGAACGGCGTCAAACGGTTCAACCACCCCATCGTCGGATCACTGAACTTCGACTTCGAGACCCTCGACGTTGCCGCCGACCAGGGCCTGACCATGACCGTCTACAGCCCCGAGCCGGGCAGCCCCTCGGCCGACGCCAATGCCCTGCTCGCCAGCTGGATCGCCACCGGCGACGCCGACGGGCATCGTGCTGCTCAGCGCCACGAGTCCGCCTGACATGGCGACATGGCAAGCTCGCGTCGTCAGCCGCGATGGTGCATGAGTGGCTTCTTCGGAGGTCGAGTCTCGACCTTTGACCGGTCAGACCTTGGCCGGCGAGGAAGGCTGATGCTCCCTCGATCCCTCTCTCCTCGGCCGCGGCAGTCGTGCGGTCCGAGGGCGGCGGCGCGAGGTCGGCGGAGACCTGTTCGCGGAAGCAGAGCAGGACGTGGAGGTGGACGGGCCAGCCGTTGTCGCCGTCGGTCACCTCGACGACGCGGGCCCACTCGAGCAGTCCACCGAGACGCTCACAGTCCTCCTGCCACGAGGAGCCGGAGGTCGCGCGCTGCCAGGCGTAGGACAGGACGTCCCAGTGAACCGCCCGGCGAGTCTGAAGACAGGAAACTGCGCGGCCCACCCAGCGCGAGCGGCACATGGCAAGCCCATGAATCTCGCCCACAGCGATTGACTGCACACGACCAGTTGTGGTCGTCTTGTGTATAGCCACTTCGCATCGTGGACATCGTGGCGCGTTGCGGCTTTCAACGAAGCTCCGGCGGCTCACATCGCGAGACTGCTTCAGCTCCCGCGCACGATCACGCAGGAGAGCGACGTGACCAGGCTCGCGCCCGTCAGTACACCGGGCTCATCGTCTGACGAACAAGATCGTTCGAGCACGGCAGCGCGCGGTGACGCCGCCGGCCGAAGCGCTGCTCTCGAACAGCAACTCTGCGACGTCAGAGAACGTGCCCACAAGACGCTGCAACGGGCGGTGGAAGCCGAGCAACGCGCCTGCGCGGGCGAGCGCCGCATCGACGCGCTGCTGCGGGCCATGGACACCCGAGGGCCGATCGACCAGGCCAAGGGCGTGCTGATGGCAGTGTTCGGCCTGGAGCCCGACGCCGCGTTCGACGCCCTGGTCTGGGTCTCCCAGAACGCCAACGTCAAGCTCGCCACCGTCGCCGAACGCTTCATGCTTGACGTCGTCGGACTCGATCTGAGCGTCAACCCGCGCGACGAGGTCACCTACCTCCTCGCCCGGATCGGCCAAGTCCACGGGGCGTACTTCAGCTGAGCCTCGACGGAGCCTCCAGTGGCCGTGTGCGCCAACGTGGGCGCCGGCCTCGGGTGAGCCCACCACCCCGTCGCGGACCCTCATGCTTGTGTAGGCCAAAAAGCGAATGGGTAAGCCACCCTGCGAAGTCGCTGTAGGTCGATGCTCAGTGCGATCGACCCCGCGGTCGTTGCGCGAACGCCGAGCGACCCGCCACACCGCCGCTGCGCAGGCAGTCAACACCACCGACTTCGAGTGCGGCCCCGATGCTTTCTCGGCGGCGTCGAGCCGTCCCACACAGACGGGAAGGGGACCGAGGACCAGATGAGTACGAACGAGGAGCTGGCGATCTCGCTCCGTCGCGCCGCGCACACCCTGACTGACACGCACAGCATCCGCGACCTGGACCAGACCCTGGCCGAGATCGTCGCCGCCGCGGTGAACACCGTCGGAGGTGCCGACGCCGGCGGCATCTCCACGACCACCGAGAGCGGCGTCAGCTCCCGGAACCCGAGTACCGAGACGGTCACCAAGCTCGACGGTCTGCAGAGCGAGCTCCGCGAGGGACCCTGCATCTCCGCCATGGAGAACCCGCCGGACGACGGGGCCATCGTCGTCGTCGATCTGGGCGGGGAGGATGCGGCGCGCTGGCCCCGATTCGCTCCCCAGGCCGTCACAGCCGGGTTCCGGGCGATGATCTCTCTGGACCTTCACACCGGGCGGCGCATGCGATCCGCGCTCAACCTCTACGCGGCCGAGCCCGACGCATTCGACGACGAGGCACGCCTGACCGCCGCCCTGTTCGGCGTGCAGGCCGCGATGCTGCTCTACGGCAGCGAACAGGCCGCACACCTGCAACGAGCTGTCGACAGCCGCGATGTGATCGGGCAGGCCAAGGGCATCCTCATCGAACGGTTCCACCTGACCGGCGACCAGGCGTTCCAGATGCTCGTGAGGTCCTCGCAGGACACCAACATGAAGGTCGTCGACGTCGCCCAATGGCTCCTCGAGGAGGCCTTGGCGCGCAACGCCGGCCACGACGGCGACGGCTGGACCGCGCCCGCTGGCTGAGCCCCGAGCGCGCTCACAACAGTCAGCGTCTCCTGCCCGTGGGCGTCGTGTGTGCACCCTCCACGCGAGGCGACTGTCGAGAGGAACCAGATGAGCGACACCGACCCCTCGGCGGCCGACGAGCCCCGCGACCGGATCAACTGCGCCCTGGGCATCCTCAGTGAGCGCCATCGCTGCACCGTGACCGGGGCGCTCTTCCTGCTGCACGGATGGGCCCACCAGGTGGAGATGACCGTCGCCGACGTTGCCGACCTCGTCCTCGCCGAGTGGGAGGTCCGCGCAAGCACGTGGAGCTGAGTCGCAGACGCAGCCGATCGACAGCCCGCCCCGCGGGGGCACGTTCCGCCCAGCGCCGGCCTCACGCCAGCCACCAGAAGGCTCCTCAGAGCCCGCCCGTCGAACGACGCCGTCGGGCAGACTCAGCCAAGACGAAGGGACACCCCGACTGATCATCAGCGAGCCGGTGAACATCGTGACCAAGAAGTCGATCTCTCGACGATCTGCTCCAGGCAAGGGGCTCAACGCCCGTGTCCAGGCGAAGCCAGACCATCACGCCGACCTGGCGGCGGAGGAGCGGGACGCGCCGGCCGACGCCCGGGATGTGGCAGCGCGGGAGCGGCAGACGCGGGCCGACGCCCGAGATGTGGCAGCGCGGGAGCGGCAGACGCGGGCCGACGCTCGGGATGCAGCCGCAGATCGACGCGACGACCTGGCCGACGAGCGTGACGAGATCGCGGACCGGCGAGAGACTAGGGCGGACGCACGCGAGCAACGGGCCGATCGGCGCGAAGCCTCGCTGGACGACCTGGCCCGTGCGATGCAGGTCCCCACGATCGAACAACTCAACCGGGTCGATGCAGCTCTGGGCCGTGCCCACGAGGCGGTGCTCCGCGCTGCAGAGCGTCTTGATCGCTCGCGCAGCGCGGGGGCCCGCTACCGGGAACGGGACGACCGAGAACAGGCGGAGATCGACCGCGAGACCGCGCCGGAGCCCTAGCGCGCCGGCCACCGGTGTCCCCGGCGGGGCGGTGGCCGGAGCGGGGTCTCTCCCACGACGAGGTGCCCCGGGTCTGCCAGATCGCCCGGGAGCACGGGCTGGTCGAGGCTCCGGTTTCACCGCGGCCGGTGATCGGGCACCGCTGCCGCGCCGGTTCGAGCGGTGGTGTCGGTACCTGAGGTGCGTCATGGCGCCCTCGTTCCGGTTCACCAACGCAGCCGGTCGGGGCGGCTCCGCCCGCCGCAGGAGCACCTGTGGCGGCGGGGTCGTCACCGGGGGCACCGATCAGCAGAATCGGACCGAACCCGCCATTGGCTCGACCGCCGGCGCAGCCGAACGACACCTCACCGCGCGCAGGGTGGACAAGCTGTTCGTTGTACGGTCTGGGTGTGTCGGTCGACCATACGGCCGCGATCTGCTGGCGGGGAGCCTGAAGAACCGCCGAGGCATTCCGTCCACGTCGGGTCGCTCGACGACCAAGCGCCGCGATCGACGTCGCGGACGGGTGCGATCGGTCCCGGAATCGTGCTCCCCCGGCCCGCGCCGCGAGCCCAGGAGCACCTTGATGCCGACTGCCCAGGACCATCGACTCGTCGCCGCCCTGCGCGCCGCCGCGCGCGAGTTGACCGGGCACCGCAGTATCCACGACCTCGAGCAGACCCTCGGTCAGATCGTCGCGTCGGCCGTGGAGACGATCCCGGGGGTCGACGCCGGTAGCATCTCGATCACCGAGCACGGTCGCATCGAGACCCGCCACCCGACCCGCCAGAGCGTCCGCAAGCTCGACGAGACCCAGTCCGAGCTCGACGAGGGCCCCTGCATCACTGCGATCGAGGACCCGCCCGACGACGGGATGGTCGTCGCCCACGACCTCACCGGGGCCGACGCCGGGCGCTGGCCCCGGTACGCGCCGATCGTGGTGGGCGTCGGCTTCCAGGCATTGACCTCGATCCAGCTCTCCACCGACGGCGGGATGCACGGCGCCCTGAACCTCTACTCCGAGGCCCCGAACGCCCTCGACGAGCACGCCCTGACCCTGGCCGGGCTGTTCGGGCTGCAGGCCGCCCTGCTGCTCTACGGCACCGAGCAGGCCAGACACCTGCAGCGCGCCGTGGACAGCCGCGACCTCATCGGGCGGGCCAAGGGCATCCTCATGGAGCGCTTCAAGGTCGACGACCACGGCGCGTTCCGGATGCTGGTCAAGTCCTCCCAGGACACCAACATCAAGGTCACCGACGTCGCGCAGTGGCTCAACGACAACGTCACCAGCTCCGCCCACCAGCGAACCCACCCACCGGGCACCTTCTGACCCAGCCGTTCCGGCTCCTGTTGGGCACCGGAGCCCGCCCCGACCCCGTGTCGACGGGGTCGCGACGGGGACCGGGTCACCGGCTCCGGCCGGAGCGGCCCTCGGTGTCGGCGTCGGGTCCGGCGTCGGCCTCGATGTGCTCCTTGCGAACCTGCTCGCTGACCTGCTCCTCGTCGCGGCGGGTCTCGGTGCCCATCCGGACGCGCTCCCTGGCGACGGTCTCCTTGCCGACCACGGGCCGCTCCTCGTGGAGGACCACTTCGTGCTCCTCCTCGGAGATCGGCGGGCCGTCGTGTGCGGCGGGGGCGTTGGCCTCGGTGATGGGCTCCCGCTCGACGACGACCTCCTCGTGCGAGACCGGCACCGTCGTGGTCTGCTCCTCGGTGACCACGTACTTGCGCAGCCGGGCCCGTCCGCGCTCGCGGGTCTCGATGCCGACCCTCATCTCCTCCTCGGAGCGGGTCATCGCCTCGTCGGTGGTCGGGCCGGAGACGTCGTGGCCGACGGCGCGACCCTCGTGCCGCCCGCTCGTCGCCCCGGCCTGCTCGCGGTGATCGCCACCGGTGCGGGCCCCGCCGTCACCGGTGCGGCCGTCGTAATCGACCCCGTAGTGCTCGAAGAGCTCGCGTTCCTGGTCGGCCGAGAGCTCGCGCTCGGGGTCGTGGTGCGGGGCCCGCTGGACGGCCGACTTGTCGTAGGGCAGTCGCAGGGTGCCGTCGCGGTACTGCGCGGTCGCGAGAGGGACCAGCGACACGTGGACGCCGAACAGGCCGGTCGTGACCGCGACCCACTCGGGTCGGCGGGTGTCGTTGTCCAGGTAGACGTTCTCGACCTTGCCGAGCTTCTCGTCGTCGCGACCGAGCACGGCCGCGCCGTTGAGCTCGCGGGGGTCGGAGAGTTCCACTGCCATGTCGTGCTCCTCGCTGAGCGTGTGTCCGTGGGGCTTCGCTGCGCCGGGGTGGACAGCAGAGCGGGGCCACGTCGGCCGGGGCCGGCGGTCGCGCCGGGTCGGCCGGGGTGCCGTCGTGACGCCGTCGGGCCGTCGGGTCCTCGATCTCCGCCCGTCACCGCCCTCGTCGCAGGCGCAGGGCGCGGGCCCCGCTGCACGAGAACGGAGGGAGGACGGAACGAGGAGGCGTCGAGCCGGCGGACGTCACCCCGCGGGACGTCGTGCACTGCGGCGGAATGCTCCGCAGGCTGTCCCGCGTCGAGTTCGGGGTGGGCCCGAGGGCCCGATTCCCTCGCAGCGCGGGTTCTCGGCTGCGTGCCGGCGGGATGCGCGGCCCACCCGTCCCGGAAAACCCGGCACCGCGAATTGGCGTGATACGGCAGGCGTGGTGCCGACATCCGGCCGAAGATCCGGACGGCCGGGCGGCGGCACCACACCAGACCCATCGCGCTGGTGATCCGCCGACGCCGAGTGCGCCCGGGCGGTGACGAATCCGAGTGGGAGGCCCGACGAACACCCCTCGGTTCCGGCTCCGTCGGCGAGAAACGCCCATCGCGGGAGGAAAGCCGCCGTCTCCGCGGAAGCCTCGTCGCGGGGCCGTGCCGGGCCCTACCCTCCCTCCATGAGGGCCGACCGGAGCACGGCGTTGGCCCTGTGGTGTGCCCAGGTCCGAGCGCAGGCCGAGGCCTCCCGGACGTTGTTGGTCCACGCGCGCAGGCGTGCCCACGACCAGGAACGGTATGCCCGTGCGGCGTGCGCCCGGACCCAGGAACAGGCCGACCGGAACATCAACGGGTGGGCGGCCGGTCGAGGGCTGGCATCTAGCGGTGAGGGGCGGACGCGCGCGGACGTGGTCGGCGTCGTCCTCGACGCGGTCGGGCCGCTGTACGGCGGTTGCCTGTCGATCAGCCTGACCCTGGTCGAGCAGCTCGGCGGCGACCGACCGCAGTACCGGACGGCCGGCCCCACCGGCGTCGCGGACGCCATGGACGCGGCGCAGTACCGGCTGGCCGAAGGGCCGTGCGTGGAGGCCGTCGAGCTCGACATGGTCGCGGTCGTCCGGGCGGACGACCTGGCCGGTTCCACCGACCGGCGGGCCTGGCCCGACCTGTGCCGGGAGGCCGACGAGCTCGGCGTGCGCTCGGCGCTCTCCATCGCCGTGCCGTGGACGCCGCAGCGCGTCGGGGTGGATGCCGAGCAGTGGTCGTTGGGGGCCATCAACTGCTACGCGAGCGAGCCGCACGCCTTCACGCAGACGGAGGCCTACGGACGCCTGGTCGGTTGCTGGGCGGGAGCGCTCATGAGCGGGCAGGCGCCCGCCGACCTGTCGCACGCCGGCGAGTAGACCGCGCCCGGCCGTCATTGCCCGGATCGTCGAGCGACTGCCAGGCTCGCGTCCATGGGTCGAGCGGTGCCGCGCGGGGTCGGTGACGTCCTGTGGTCGGCGGTCGGGGTCGCCGGTGCCTTCGGCGGGATCCGGCTGATGGAGGCGCTGCGCCCGCCGGTCGTCGCCGAGGACGCCGCCCGGCCGACGAGCCGGCCGGACGGCGTCGACGAGCTGACGCGGGCGTACTTCTTTTCGGCCGGCGCGATCGTCGCGAGCCCCCTCGTCGCCGCGTCGGTCCGGCTCCCGCGGTGGTCCGGTCCCGCCGGGCTCGCCGTCCAGGCGGGCGGCATCGGGCTGCGGGTCTGGGCCATGCGCACCCTGCGCGGGCACTACGCGCGGACGCTGCGGGTGGTCGACGGCCAGCCGGTCGTCCGCTCCGGGCCGTACGCGGCCGTGCGGCACCCGGGCTACCTGGGCGTCCTGCTGCTCTGGCTCGGTGCGGCGCTCACCGCCCGGAACGCCCTGGCTCCCGTGCTGACCACGGCCGCCGTCGGGACCGCCTACCGGCACCGCATCGAGGCGGAGGAGGCCCTCCTGCGGCGGGACCTGGCCGGGTACGCCGAGTACGCCGTGACGACCCGGCGCCTGGTCCCGTCGATCCGGTGACCGCGGTCAGGGCCGCAGGTGCTCGACGAACCAGTCCCGCGCGGGCGGCATCGAGTGGTCGTAGCCGTCGACGTAGGCGTCGAAGTGGCCGCCGGGGAGGATGACCAGCTTCTTCGGCTCGCGGGCGTCCACGTACGCGGCGACGGCGAGCTCGGTGGGGGTGAGGACGTCGTTCTCGGCGACGAGCATCAGCAGCGGGGTGGGGCTGATGCGGTGGATGTAGGCCCGCGGCTCGTACTCGGACAGCATCTCGACGGTCCGCAGCGTGACCTCGTTGCGCCACGACGGCGCGCGGAGCTCGTGGGTCTCGGTGAACCACTGGTAGGAGTCCGGGGTGGGGAGCGCCGACGGCGCGAGCGGGTCCTTGTCGACCACCGGCACCATCGCGGGCGCCTCGCCGCGCCCACGGGCCTCGCGGTCGGCGTCGAACTGCTCGCGGAACCCGCCGATGAAGTCCGAGCGCACCAGCGACCGGATGTTCTCGTAGCCCGAGACGAGCGGGACCTGCGCGACGACCGCCCTGACCCGGCGGTCGATCGCGCCGAGGACGAGCGCGTGGCCGCCGGAGTAGCTCGAGCCCCACACGCCGACCCGGGTGCGGTCGACCTCGGGCAGGTTGCTCGCGTAGGTGATCGCGTGGCGGTAGTCGCGGACCTGCGCGACCGGGTCGATCTCCTGGCGGGGCTCGCCGTCGCTGGCGCCGAAGCCGCGGTTGTCGAAGACCAGGGCATGCAGGCCGGCCCGGGAGAAGGCCTCGCCGTACCGGTCGAGGTACATCTCCTTGACCGCGGAGAAGCCGTGGGCCATGACGACCACGGGGGCCGGCCCCGAGGCGCCCTCGGCGTCGTAGAACCAGCCACGCAGGGTCGTCCCCTCGGCGTCGAACTCCACATCGCGACGGCTCATCGCGCTCCTCCTCCTCCTCCGGCGCCGACGGCTCGGCCCACCGACTGTAACGGCGGTCACATGGTCGACACAGCCGGTGCGGGCGGCCGCTGGACAACCCCGAGGGGAGGGTCTTCGATCCAGGGAGCATGGGAGCGACCCCGGCCGCGGCCGCGTGGTCCACGGCGGCGGTGGATCAGGACCAGGCCTTCGACTACTGGCGCGACCTGATCTGCGACGCCTTCGTCCAGCTCTCCGCGCGACCGGTCGACGACCGGCCGTTCGCCGGCGCGATCGAGCACCGGGCACTCGACGACGTCGAGCTCTCCACCGTCACCGCCGACGCGCAGCGCGTCGACCGCACCCGCGGCCTCATCGCCCGCAGTCACGAGGACTACCTGCTGGCGAGCATCCAGCTCGAGGGTGTCGGGCAGGTCCGCCAGGACGGCCGGGTCGCGGAGCTGCGAGCGGGGGCGATGGCCTTCTACGACAGCACCCGGCCCTACACCCTCGAGTTCGACGACCACTTCCGCCAGCTCGTCATCCAGGTGCCCCGGTCGGCGGTCCCGCGCGCGGCGGTCCGCGACGCCACCGCGACCGCCCTCGCCGGGCCGGGCCCCGCCCGGCTCGTCACCGACTTCTTCGTCGGCCTCGCCCGGGAGTCCGCGCAGGGGCACCCGCCGTCGGGACTCACGCCGCACGCGCTCGGCCTGTTCGAGTTCGCGCTCGGCCTCGCCGGGCACGCCACCGCGCCGCCGAGCGACGCCGCCGTCCGGGAGCGGGTGCGGCGCGGCATCGCCCGGGCCGCCGACGAGCCCGGGGTGAGCGCCGAGGCGATCGCGTCGGCCTGCCACGTCTCCCGGCGGACGCTGTTCCGGGTGCTGGCCGCCGAGGGCGAGACGTTGAGCGGCCTCCTGCGCGCCGAGCGCCTGCGCCGTGCGCGGGCGCTGTTGCGCGAGCGGCCCGAGCTGCCCGTCGCGGTGGTCGCCGCACGGTGCGGGTTCGGCGGGGAGGCTCAGTTCCACCGCACCTTCCGCGACGCCACCGGCACCAGCCCCGGGGTCTTCCGCGCGCGCGGGGGCTGAGCCCGGCACGCAGCGCGAGTCCCGGTGGCACGCACGGTCAGGGCGGGCCGTCGTCGTCGGCGCATCCTGCCGAGACCACGACCACACGGAGGACCCCCATGGCACACGTCGTGCGCGCTGCCGCGGTCCAGGCCGAGCCCCGCTGGCTCGACCTCGACGCGGGCGTCGAGCACCTCATCGGCTACGTCGGGCAGGCCGCCGAGCAGGGCGCCCAGCTCGTCGCGTTCCCGGAGACCTTCATCCCCGGCTACCCCTGGTGGATCTGGCTCGACGCTCCCGCCATGGGCATGCCGTTCGTGCCGCGGTACGCGGAGAACTCGATGACCCGCGACGGCGAGCACATGCGGCGCATCGCCGACGCCGCCGGCCGGCACGGCATCCACGTCGTCTTCGGGTTCTCCGAGCGCGCCGGCGGCAGCCTCTACATGTCCCAGGCGCTGATCTCCGACACCGGGCGCGTGATCAGCGTGCGCCGCAAGCTCAAGCCGACCCACGTCGAGCGCTCGGTGTTCGGCGAGGGCGACGGCAGCGACATCCAGGTCCACGACACGGCGCTCGGGCGGGTCGGCGCGCTGAACTGCTGGGAGCACTTCCAGCCGCTGACCAAGTACGCGATGTACAGCCTGGGGGAGCAGATCCACGTGGGCGCCTGGCCGAGCTTCTCGGTCTACCGCGGCGCCGCGCGGGCCCTCGGGCCGGAGGTGAACAACGCCGCGAGCCTCGTCTACGCCGTCGAGGGCCAGACGTTCGTGGTGGCGCCGTGCGCCGTCGTCGGGCAGGCCGCCCACGACCTGTTCTGCGACACCGAGGTCAAACGGCAGCTCCTCCTGCAGGGCGGCGGGTTCGCGCGCATCTTCGGGCCCGAGGGCAGCCCGCTGGGGCAGGACCTCGACGAGACCGCCGAGGGCCTCGTCGTCGCCGACCTGGACTTCTCGATGATCGCGATCGCGAAGTCCGCCGCCGACCCCGTCGGGCACTACTCCCGGCCCGACGTCATGCGCCTGCTGATCAACCGCGCCCCGAACCCCGTCGTCGTCGACCGCAGCGTCCCGGCGATGCCCGCGTTCGTCGACGCCGACGAGCTGGAGGCAGCGCCGGTCGAGTGACGGTCGGCGGTCACTCCCGCTCCGCACCCACCACTCGCCGCCGTCGTCGGAGTGGTCCTGCTGGGCCGATCGGGCGGCGTCGCCCCGTTGACCTCCCGTGAGGCGGACACTCCGTCACTTCCGGAGCGGAAGCCACCACACCGGGACGAAACGGGAGCTGTCCATGTTGACCACGACCGATGTCTCCAGCCGACTGGCCGACGTCAAGGCCAGGACCTCCGCGGCGCTGAGCGCCGCCGAAGCCGACGAGGGGGCCTCGGTGGTCACCGTGGCCGTCGTGCGGGAGTTCGACACGAAGTCCGACAAGGCGCGGCGATCGGCCGCCGACGACGCGTCGGCCCGCGACGCCGTGATCGAGCTCGAGCAGGCCGGCGACAGCGCCAAGGCGGCCGCCGAGGCCGACCCCGGGGCCGATGCGGGGACCCGCGACGCCGTTCTCGACGCCCACCTCGCGATCTGCATCCTGAAGACCGAGGTCTGACGGGGGTCACACCCCGTCGGCAGCCCGGCGCCGGGCACGCCGAGCGGCACCTGCACCGCCGGCCGGAACCGCGCGACGGGTTTCAGCCCTGCGCGACCGGGGCGGCGTGCTCGTCGTCGTGACCGCCGGTGACGTGGTCGGGGTACCACGCCGTGATCTTGACGGCGGCGACGATGAGGACCACCGGCAGCACCCAGCTGAAGAGGTCCGGATCCGCGCCCCAGAAGCCCACGGCCACGTCGCACAGGCCGTTGAGCACGAACACCGTGCCCCACAGCGCGGTCAGCACGCGGTTGATGCGCGTGAAGACCGGGCTCTGCCAGTACTCGCGGGGGGTGCTCTGCTTCGCGTAGTACTCGGTGAAGGGTCGGCCCGCGGCGAGCGAGCCGAACGCGACGACGGCGATGACGACGCTGGAGAGCAGCTGGGCGCGGTCCTCGAGGGGCTGCAGGGTGGCGCGGTCGAGTGCCAGCGCGAGGACCGCCATCACGGCGAAGAACGCGATGCCGGCGGCGTCGAGGATGCTCATCGAGTGGGTGCGCCGCCAGGTCGGCACCACCAGGATCAGCGAGCAGACGAGCCCGGCGAGAGCGGCCCACTCCCAGGTGCTCGGCCCGGACACGACCGAGAAGACGATCCACGGGACGAAACCGAGGAACACGCCCGTCCGCTGCATGGTGCCCTCCCGTTCCGGTGACTCCCGGTCACTGTGCTCCAGCCCGAGTCGCGGCGTCCATCACCCCGACGGGCTACCTGGGTGGACGAGGAGTCGCAGCACAGTGCGCACCGGAGCACGGTTCGACGACGGCGGCTGGTCACGGTGCGTGCGCGATGCGACAGCACGCGAGTTCAGCCGTCCGGCGGCTTGCCCGACGCGTGCGCGAACTGGCCAGCATGTGCGCCAAAGGGATAGAATGCTCGCGTTCGAGCAGGTCGGACCGGTCGAGTACGGTCGCGGACGTCCCGGCGGGAACCAACTCGGGCGTGCACAATCCAACCGCGAACCAGTAACTTGGGGTCATGTCATTGGACGACTCGGGGATGGCGCTCGCCGAACAGGCGACACGATCCCTGGGGAGCCTGGAGCGCTACGGCCACGTCCTGCGTCCGTCCGGGGTGGACGAGGCCGTCTGGCGCCTCGAGGTCCTCGAGGAGCTGGCCCAGGCCGGACGCCGGCTGGCCGGGGCGATCGCCCGGGTCGCGGGCGACTCCGATCCCGCCGTGGCCGCCACCGTCCGCGAGCTCGGTTCGGCGATCGAGCTGCACGTCGACCGCGTGGTGCGGGCCGTCCGCGAGCGGCCGCGGACCGGGGGCGGGGACCGCGTCGTGGCGTTCCCGACGCCGTACGCGCGGGTGCCCGGCCACGGGCCGCCGCCGCGTGGGTCGGTCGCGCCCGCCGGGGACGCGGTGTCCGCCGGGGAGGCCGTGGCCCCACTGCGGGACGCCGCGCCCGCCGTCGTCGACCACGCGGCGCAACAGGCCCTGATCGGTGCCGCGGCGGAGCTCCTCATGGCGCGCCTCGGGTGCGGGGTCGACGCGGCCTACGCCCTCATCCTCGAGCGGGCGCGCGAGGGCGGCACCTCGACCTACGAGATCGCGCAGCGGGTGATCGACGACCGCTGAGGTGCTCACGCGGGCAGCGTCGTGCCGGTCAGCTCGGCGCAGTACCCGAGCAGCGCGTCCTGCGCCGCGGCGTCGCGGGCCGTGCCCGGGGGGTCGATCGGGCGCCGGTGGTAGAAGTACCCGCCGGTCGTGCGGGCGTCCGGCTCGTCGGAGACCGCCAGCCAGGCCTGGGTGACCGGGCCGGCGTCGAGGTCGTCGGGCGCGCCCGCGCCGCCCATCCGCGTCGGGACCCAGCCGGGCGAGACCGCGTTGGACAGCACGTCCGGCCACCGGCGGGCGACGCCGAGCGCGAGCAGCAGGTCGAACAGCTTGCTGTCGGAGTAGGCCTGCGCCCCGGCCCAGCGGCGGCGGGTCCACTGCGGGTCGTCCAGGTCGCCGTGCCCGCCCCTCGCCATGCCCGAGCTGAGGTAGACCAGGCGCGCCGGCCGGGGCAGCAGCGCCGTGAGCAGGTAGGGCGCCAGCACGTTGATCGCGAACACGTGCGCCAGGCCGTCCGGGGTCTCCACCCGGCGCGGTTCGCGGTAGCCCACGCCGACGTTGTGGATCACCGCGTCGAACGGTCCCGCCGCGGCGGCCTGCTCGGCGACCGCGCGCATCCCTGCGATCGCGGCCACGTCCCCGACGACGACCCGCTCGGCCGCGGGCAGCGCCGCCGCCGCGGCCCGGGCCCGATCCTCGTCGCGGGCGTGCAGCACCACGGTGTGGCCCTCGTCGGCCAGCAGGCGCGCGGCCATGAGCCCGAGCCCGTCGGCGGACCCGGTCACGAACACCCGGCTCACGACGTCGTCGCTCCGTTCGGCAGTCGGGTCAGGGTCCGCAGCGTCTCGGCGAGGCGGTCGCGGTGGTGCTCCAGGGCGGCCGCGGTGACGGCGCCACCCGCGACGGTCCACGCGAGGTCGTCGGTGAGCACACGCAGCGCCGCGTTGACCGCGGCCGCGCGCAGCCGCACGTCGAGGTCGTCGACGGGGAGCCCGAGGCGGGTGGCGAGCGCCGCGGCGATCGTCGGCTCCGCGCGCTCGTGCAGCACGAGCCAGACCGCGCGCAGGCCCGGCTCGTCGCGGGTGAGGCGCACGACGGCGAGGACGGCCCCGGCGTCGTCGAGCGAGGCGCCCAGCTCGGTGCCGTACGCGGCCCGCAGGTGCTCGTCGAGCTCGAGGTGCGCCGGCCAGCTGCGCAGCACGGCGACGAAGTCGTCGAGCGCGATCGTGAGCACGGGCTCGACGCAGGCCTCCTTCGCCCGGAAGAGCCGCCAGAGGGTCCGCTCGGAGACGCCGGCGGCCTGCGCGATCTGCTCGCCGGTCGTCTCGGCGACGCCCTGCCGGCCGAACAGCGCCACCGCGTGGCGCGAGATCGCGAGGCGACGGCGGGCGCGCTGCTCGTCGGTCTCCGGGGGGCGGCCGCGGCGCGCCGCGCCCTCGTGCACCCGTTCGGTGGTCACGCGTCCTCCGTCCGGTGGTGACGGCTTCCGCACAGCCTAGCGAGGACTTTTTGTGGCAGTGACTGCCACGAAGACGTACCGTCGGTGACGAGACCACCACCGTGAGGAGTGCTCATGACCGTCGCCCCGGAGCGCCCGGCGCTGCCCTTCACCCGGCCCAACATCCTCGAACTGGCCCCGCTCTACGACGTGCTGCGCCGCGAGGCCCCGGTCGCGGCCGTCACCACGCCCGCCGGGGACCCGGCCTGGCTGGTCACCCGCTACGAGGAGGTGCGCGACCTCCTCGGTGACAAGCGCCTCGGCCGCTCGCACCCGCACCCCGAGCAGGCGGCCCGCATCACCCACGGCGCGGTCCAGGAGGGCCCCTCCGGGAGCTACGAGACCGAGGAGGCCGACCACACCCGGATGCGGCGCCTGCTCACTCCGGCGTTCTCCGCCAAGCGGATGCGGCAGATGGGCGACGACGTCCAGGCGCTCGTCGACGGCTACGTCGACGACCTCGTCGCAGCCCGGGAGGCCTCGCCCGACGGCGTCGCCGACCTGCACGCGACCCTCGCCGTGCCGCTGCCGGTCGCGGTCATCTGCCGGCTGCTCGGCGTGCCCCACGAGCACAGCGAGTTCTTCCGCGACCTCTCCGACCGCATGGCCTCCTACGACCCGGCGCGCGACCCGGCCGGGGCGCGGGCGGAGTTCGGGCGCTACATGGCGGGGCTGGCCGAGCAGAAGCGCGCGCAGCCCCGCGAGGACGTGATCTCCGACCTCGTCGCGGCCCAGGCGCAGGACGAGTCCTACGACTACGCCGAGATGGTCCGGCTCTCGGTCGGGCTGCTCTTCGCCGGCCACGAGACCACGGTCAACCGCATCGGGCTCGGCACGCTCCTGCTGCTGACCCGCCCGGAGCGCTGGGCCGACCTCACCGCCGACCCCGACGGGCGCACGGACGCCGTCGTCGAGGAGATCATGCGCCTCGGCGCGCCCGGCGACCTCGGGCTGCTGCGCTACGCGCACACCGACGTCGAGGTCGGCGGCGTGACGATCCACGAGGGCGACGCGGTCATCCTCTCGATCAACGCGGCCAACCGGGACCCCGACGCGTTCGCCGACGCCGAGGCCTTCGACCCGGACCGCGAGGAGCGCGCCCACGTCGGCTTCGGGCACGGCGGTCACTTCTGCATCGGGGCGAGCCTCGCCCGCACCGAGCTGCGGACCGTGTTCCGCACGCTCGCCCGGCGCCTGCCCGGGCTGCGCCTCGCGGCCGGGCTCGACGACATCGAGGTCCGTACCCAGCACCTCACCGGTGGCGTGAGGGCCCTGCCCGTCGCCTGGTGACGACGGTGCCCGGGGCCGTTTCGGAGCCGTACCCGACGGGGCACCACGAGAGCCGTCGGGGGCCGAGCGCCGCCGATCGGGGCGGCTCCGGCCCCCGTTGAGCCACCAGCGGCGCCGGAGCCGCTTCCGTGTCCCCGCGCTCCGGTCGCCGCCGGGCCGCGTCCGGGTTGCCCGGGGATCACCGGTCACGCATGGTGTGGCACGGAGGTGCTCCGTGACGAAGGCCGTGCAGGACCTCATGGTCGAGGTGGAGCGCGTGCGCGACGCGTTCGTCGCCGCCCTCCTGCGGCCGGACCCGGGTGCCGTCCACGCGCTGCTCGCCCCGGACGCCCGGCTCGAGATCGACCCGGTGGGCATCGTCGTCACCGGCGCCGACGCGATCCGGGACCACGTCGCCGAGCGGATCGTGCCCGGCCGCCCGGCCGACCTCGCGGTCCGCCAGCGCTCCCGCACCGGTGACCGCTGGCGCGTCGTCGACGAGGCGACCGCGACCTTCACCCACGACCGCGAGGTGCCGTGGCTGCTGCCCGGCGTCCCCGGCACCGGTCGCGGCGTCGAGGTCGACCTCCTCACCGTCGTCGGGGTGCGCCGCTCGCGGATCACCCGCGCCCGGCTGGTGTGGGACCTGCTGGGCCTCGCCGACCAGCTCGGGCTCGACGCCGACGCACTGCCCCGCCGCCGCCCGCTGCTCACGGACGCCGCGCCGGGGGCGTGAAGGTCCCGGCGAGGACGGCCGGGCGCCACCCCCGCAGCGAGCTCACCACCGCGACCCCGTCGGCCCGCCCGAGGTCCTCGGGGACCAGGACGCGCTCGACGAGGTCGCCCCGCTCGACGAGGACGGCCCGGCCCACCCCCGGCAGCGCCCCGCCGCCCAGCGGCGGCGTGCACCACCGGCCGTCGAGCAGCACCGCGAGCGAGGCGATCGTCGTCTCGGTGAGCTCGCCGGCGCCGTTGACGAGCACGACGTCGTCGGCGTCCGGGTGGGTCCGCCGCGCGGCGGCCAGGCGGCGCGCGTAGGGCTCCCGGTCGGTCGTCTTGTGGTGCGGCCAGACGGCCGCGGCGTCGACCGGGTCGGTGAGCAGGGGAGGGGCGAGCACGACGGGGTCGGCGTCCGGCGGCAGCGGGGCGAGCGTCACCTCGACCGATCCGTCGCGGTGCAGCACCACCCGGACCCGGGCGTCCCGCACCCCGGCCAGCCGCTCCGTGAGCACCGGGCGGACGGCGGCGTCGTCGAGGCCGAGGAACGCCGCGGAGTCGGCCAGCCGCGCGAGGTGGCGCCCGAGGTGGACCGGGTGCCCGTCCCGCACCGCGAAGGTCTCCAGCAGGTCGGCGCGCGGCGTGCGGTGGGTGAGCACCCGCGCCTTCGCGCGGAGCTCGGCGTGCTCGGCGGCCGCGTCGGAGTCCCAGGTGATCCCGCCGCCGGTGCCGTAGACCGCGTGGGCGACGCCGGCGGGCGCGCCGGGCGGCGCCCGGTCGACGACGGCGGTGCGGATCGGGACCGAGAACTGCACGTCCGGCAGATCCGTCCCGTGGCCGGGCGGCGCCACCCACCCGAGGGCGCCGCAGTAGACGCCGCGCGGGGAGTCCTCGAGCCCGGCGATCAGCCGCATCGTCGAGCCCTTCGGCGCCCCGGTGACCGACCCGCAGGGGAACAGCGCGCCCATCAGCGCCGCCACCCCGACGTCGGGCCGCACCGTGGCCACGACCTCGCTGGTCAGCTGCCAGACCGTCTCGTACCGCTCCGCCGCGCACAGCGACCGGACCCGGACGGTCCCGTCCACCGCCACCCGGCCGACGTCGTTGCGCAGCAGGTCGACGATCATCACGTTCTCCGCGCGCTCCTTCGGGTCCGCGCGCAGCCGTGCGGCCACGGCCGCGTCCTCGGCGCCCGTGCGCCCGCGGGCCGCCGTCCCCTTCATCGGCCGGACGGTCAGCTCGGTGCCGGTGCGCCGGACGAAGAGCTCGGGGCTCGCCGAGACCACCACGAAGCGCCCGAGGTCGAGCAGGGCGTGGTGGGCGCCGCGCTGGGCGTGGGCGAGGTCGGCGTACAGGCGCGCGAGGTCGGGGTCGGCGGCCAGGTCCAGGACGCCGTCGACGCGGGCGGTGAGGTTGGCCTGGTAGGTGAGCCCGGCGGCGATGTGGGCGCGCACCTGGGCCACCCGGTCCGCGTGCGCCGCGGCGTCCTCGCGCAGCAGCCACCGGCCCGGCGGCGCGCCGGCGGGCTCCACGACCGGCACGGCGCGCGGCGCGGTGCCGACGAGGCCGAACCAGGCGAGCGGCGGACCGTCCGGTTCCGGCGGGTGCGTCACGAGGTGGGGGTCCAGGCCGGGCGCGGCCTCGTAGGCGAGGTGGCCGTAGGCCCACGCGCCGGACGCGGTCGCCGCGTCGAGGGCGGCGAGCACCCCGGGGACCTCGTCGGGGCGGTGTGCGACGAGGACCTCCTCGGGGGGATCGAAGGCCAGCGCGCGCCCCGCGCGCAGGTCGTCGAAGCGGGCGCCGCGGGTCACGCGCAGAGCCTTCCCGACGCCGGGCGCGAGGTCGATGCGCGTACCGTCACCCCATGCTCGGCTCCCCGACCTGGCCGCCGCCGGACACCGACCGCAACCGCTTCCTGTTCCGGCTCGGTTTCCCGGTCGGGGTGCTCGCGTCGGCCTACGTGCTGACCTTCGCGCTGACCAGCAACGGGTGGCTGCCCTACGTCGTCGCCGTCGTGCTGATCGCGGGGACCCTGATGCTCGGCATCGGCCTGCTGCTCATGCGGGCGCAGCGACGGGCCGCGGGGGACGCCGAGGAGGCGGACACTCCGGCGAGCCCGGGCGGGACGACCGCGGACGACGTCGCTACACCGCGTCCTCGTCCGCGACCTGCTCCCAACGCTCGCTGAGCTGGTCGAGCGCCAGTAGCAGCTCGGCGAACCCGTCGGTGTCCTCGTCGCCGTCCATCAGGCGCAGGTTCAGCCGTGAGACCCGCCGCGTGACGTCCGCGAGCACCGACTCGCCCTGGGCGGTCAGGCTCAGCAGCTTGCGCCGCCCGTCGGCGGGCGCGGTGTCGCGCTGGATGAGCGCGCGGTCCTCGAGGCGCCGGCACACGTCGGCCATCGTCGAGCGGTCCAGGGCCACGCAGGTGGCGAGGGAGCCCTGGTCGACCCGCGGGTAGGCCTGGACGGCGGTCATCACCGCGAACTGCGGCCCGGTCAGCGCGGTGTCCACGTGCCGCAGCCACGCGGCCGCGTGGGCCTGGTAGAGCCGCCGCACGAGGAATCCCGGCGTGCTGCGCAACGGCTCCGGGGTGTTCGGCGGCCCGCCGCCCGCGGCGTCGCCCGCCGTCGCACCGGTCGCCTCGGACCGCTGCGGGCGCGCGCCGTCCCGCCCCGTCGACCCGTTCTGTCGAGTCATCCCGCCCTCGTTCCCCCTCGGGCGCGGAGTGCTCCGTCACCGACCACGAGGCGTGGACCCCGAACTGGTGACCGGCTCGCGGAGCACCCCACCGCGAACTCGCGTCACCCATCCGGCTGGACGGGGACGCGTTCCCCCTGCACGCCGCGTCGCGGCGACGGGTTGCACGCTACGTTCTCGACCCCCATCGAAGCGAGTCAAGGGATCCCGGGCGCGTCGGGACCGGCGTCAGACCCGGCCGGGCAGCTCGGCCGGGACCTGGGCGGGGAAGAGCCGGCGGACGTCGTCGAGGGTCACCAGGCGCAGCCCGATCACCTGGTCGACGACCGCGACGCGCCACCCGCGGGTCTTGTCGTTGAGCCGCACGCCCCGCAGCCAGCGCTGGGCGTGGCGGAACGCCTCGCTCTGGGTCTTCGGGCTCGGCACGGGCCGGCCCGCCTCGCGGTGCCAGGCGGCGATCTGGTCGGCGTCGCCGTGCACGTGCTGGGGCGAGCGCAGCGACGGGGAGAGGTTCTGCGCGGCGCCGTCGGGGGCCCGGGCGGCCGCGAGCAGTGTCGGGCCGCACGCCGCCACGAGGACCGACCACCACGTCTCGTCGGTCGGGAGGGCGGCGTTGACGGTGGCGCCGCCCGCGAGGTCGTGCGACCCGGACAGCGCGGCGGCGCCCAGCGGCCCGAACGCGAGCAGCGCGAGCGTCACCTCCCGCCCGTCGGCGAGCCAGAGCCCCAGCGAGGCGCGGGAGTCGCGCACCAGCAGCCCGTTGCCGGCCCGGATGCGGTCCTGCCCGGCGACCCCGGGCACGACCAGCGTCAGCTGCCCGCCGTGGCGCTGGCGGTTGATCACCAGGTAGGCGTCGTCCCGCACCTCGATCTCCGCGGCGACCCGCGAGACCTGGTCGTCGCCGACGTGCACGTGCCGGTCGGAGGCGGCGTTGCGCCCGATCGTCACGGTCTCGCCCCACGGCACCGAGAGGCGCCGCTCGGTCCGCACGTCGAGCAGGGCGAGCCCGCCGAGCGGCAGTCGCCGCGCCGGCTCGCGCTCCTGCCTCACCCGGTCTCCTCCCGCCGTCGTGGGCCTCAGTATCCGCGTGCGACGACGGGTGCGGTGGTCGTCGCCCCGGGTTCGGGCGACGGGCGGCGCTCGGGCACCTGCAGGCGCAGGCGCGGCCCGTCGGCGCCGAGCCGGAGCTCTGCGCCGGGCGGGAGCGGCGTGGGCGCGGTGACCGGCGCGCCGTCGACGGTGGTGCCGTTGGTCGACCCGAGGTCGGTGACGGTCCAGCCGCCGGAGCGGTCCGGCTCGAGGGCCAGGTGCCGCCAGGAGACGCTCGGGTGGTCGACGACGACGTCGCCGTCCGGGTCGCGACCCAGCTCCACCCGGCCCGCCACGTCGGTGTCGGTCAGCCGGGAACCGGCCGGCTCGTCGACGACGAGGACCGCGCGGGCGGGCGCGGGGGAGGGGGTGAGGCGGGCGATCGTGGTCCGCAGCCGCGCCGGGACGGACACCGTCGCCATGGCGGCGAGCGCCCCTGCGGACCACGACCGTCCCGACGCCGCCGGCCGGGCGGGGGCCGGCGGCGCGGGCCGGCCGCGCGGTGGCGCGGCCGGCAGCGCGGCCGGGCGCGGTGGAGCCGGGTGCTGGGGGGTCGGGTGCTGGGGGCTCGGGTGGGCGGCGCCGCGGGCCGGGGCCAGCGGCGCGGCCGTCGACGCGCACGCCGCGGCCACCGGCGGTTGCTGCGGCTCGGAGAAGGCGGCCGTGACCACGACGCGCCCGAGCGGGACGTCGTCGGAGACCAGCAGGTGCACCCAGGTGCGCTCGGCGAGCCGCCGCACCCCCTGCTCGCGTCCCCGCTCGACGTAGCCCTCCGCGAGCTCGCGGGCCAGCGCCTCGAGCGGGCGGCGCCCCGCGATCTCGGCGGCGTCGACCGGGTTCCACTCGACCCAGAGGTGGGGCGCCGCGACCTGCTGGCCCCGCGGCGTCCACACCAGGGCGTCCGGCCCGTCGAGCCGGGTCGCGGTGGCACGCAGCAGCCCGTCGCCGTGCACCCACGGGCGCGCGAGCGCCAAGCGGAGCGCCCGGCGCACCGGGGCCCCGGCGGGCGGGGCGAGCGACAGGTCGGCGGTCGGGCGGTCCGCGGTCGGGGCGTCGAGCGGCTCGGGGCGCGGGCGTGCCCACCCGGCCACGACGACCGCGAGCCCGGCCGCGAGGCCCAGGAACACGAGGACGAGCAGCGCCACCAGCAGCGATCCCGTCGCCCACCACAGCAGCAGAACGCCGACGACGGACCCGCCGAGCACCAGCCGAGCGCGGGGGGCCAGCAGCGGGGGCCGTGCCGGACCCGTCGTCGGGCGGGGTGTCCCTCCCGGGGCGGTCACGAGGTGCTCCCGACGGCGACCACGCGTCCCAGCCCCGGGACGTGGCCGGCCAGCTGCGACGCCGTCGGGAGGTGGGCGGCGGTCGCGGTGAGCACCGAGCTGCCGCGCACCGCCTGCCCGAGCCCGGACGGGCCGATCGCCACCAGCACCGCGCCGACCACGACGCACAGCACCAGCGCGAGGCCCCCGTGGGCGACGAGCCCGACGACCCGCTCGAGCAGGTGCGGGCGGGCGATCCGGCCGTCGCCGCGGCGGGCGAGCGCGTCCGCGAGGCGGCGGCCGACCCCGAGGCCGATCAGGCCGCCGACGACGACCGCGACGATCAGCAGCACCGTGGACGAGGCGTCCCACCACGTCGCGAGCGCGCCGCCGAGGAACACCCCGGCTACCGCCCCCGCCAGCGAGAGCACCAGCGCGGTCCCGCCGCGCCGCCAGCCCCGCAGCGCGGCGAGGGCGACGATCGCGAGCACCACCAGGTCGACGGCGAGTTCCGTCCCGCCCACGGGTCCTCCTCGGGTCCGGCCAACCATGTCGACACCGAGTCAAGCGGGACGGTGGCCCGCCGGGGCGACCGCGATCGGGAAGTAATTCCCGCCTTCGCGCCTGCGGCGCTCGTGCGTGCGTTCCCGTGCCCTGACACGGAAACGCACGCACGTGTGCGCTGGCGCACAACGACGCGTGTGACCGGGATCGTGCGGTCGACCCGGTACCGTGGGTAGCGGACACCGCCGGTCTCCGGTACTCCTGGTACCTAGTAATTCACCAGGCAGAGGAGAGACCGTGACAGCGATCGGAGACTCGCCGCTGGCGCGCCGCGTGCGCGCCGCCGCGACCCGCTTCACCACCCCGCTGCTCCCCGACGACTACCTGACCCTCGTCAACCCGCTGTGGTCCGCCCGTGAGCTGCGGGGCCGCATCGTCAGCGTCACCCCCGAGGCCGAGGACGCGGCGACCCTCGTCGTCGAGCCCGGCTGGGGCTGGACCTTCGAGCACACCGCCGGGCAGTACGTCGGGATCGGCGTCGCCATCGACGGCCGCTACGTGTGGCGGTCGTACTCGCTCACCACGCCACCGTCGCGCGACGGCCGGCGCCTCGTGATCACCGTGCGGGCCATGCCCGACGGCTTCGCCTCGCACCACCTCGTGCACGGCGTCGAGCCCGGCACCGTCGTGCGGCTCGCGCCCCCGCAGGGCGAGTTCGTGCTGCCCGACCCGCTGCCGGGGAAGGTCCTCTTCCTCACGGCGGGCTCCGGGATCACCCCGGTCATGGCGATGCTGCGCTCGCTGGACCGGCGGCCCGCGGGGACCGAGGACCTGGTCCTCGTGCACTCCGCACCCGACGCCGAGCGGGCGCTCTTCGCCGAGGAGCTCGACCTGCTCGCCCGCCGCCACCCCGGCTGGCGGATCGTGCAGCGCCACACGAGCACGGACGGCCGGCTCGACCTGAGCCCCGCGACCCCTCCGCGCGAGGGGACCCCTCGCTCGGATAGAGCGACCGGATCCTCCCCTCGTACGGCCCTCGGCGACCTCGTCCCCGACTGGCGCGAGCGCGAGACCTGGGCCTGCGGCCCGGCCGCGATGCTCGACGACGCCGAGAAGCTCTGGGCCGACGCCGGCCTCGCCGACGCGCTGCACCTCGAGCGGTTCGCGGCGTCGTTCTCGGGCTCGGCCGAGGGCGGCACGATCACCTTCGCCCGCAGCGGCCGCACCGTCGAGACCGACGGCGCCACGACCGTGCTCCAGGCCGGCGAACAGGCCGGCGTCCCGATGCCCTTCGGCTGCCGCATGGGCATCTGCCACACCTGCGTCGCGCCGCTGCGCACCGGAGCCGTCCGCGACCTGCGCGACGGCACCGAGCACCGCGTGGCCGAGACCGACCAGTCCACCCGCACCGTCCAGACGTGCGTCACGGCTGCCGCCGGCGACTGCACCGTCGACCTGTAGAGAGAGGAGCCGACCATGGCCATCTCCGACATCACCGAGTTCGCCCACCTCACCGACGCCGACGTCGAGGCGCTCGGCGAGGAGTTCGACCAGATCCGTCGCGACGTCGAGGCCTCCCGCGGCGCCGCCGACGAGGAGTACATCCGCTCGATCATCCGGACCCAGCGCCGCATCGAGATCGCGGGGCGCGCGGCGCTGTTCGGCAGCGTCGTGCCGCCGCTCTGGATGGCCGGCGCCGCCCTGCTGGGCGTGGCCAAGATCCTCGAGAACATGGAGATCGGCCACAACGTCATGCACGGCCAGTGGGACTGGATGAACGACCCCGAGATCCACTCGGCCACCTGGGAGTGGGACAACGTCTGCCCCGCCGAGCAGTGGAAGCACTCGCACAACTACCTGCACCACACGTACACGAACGTCCTCGGCAAGGACAAGGACGTCGGCTACGAGATCCTGCGGGTCACCTCGGATCAGAAGTGGAACCCGGTCAACCTCGCCCAGCCGGTGTTCAACACCCTGCTGATGCTGCTCTTCCAGCACGGGGTGGCCATCCACGACCTCGACATCGACGGCCTGCTCAAGCGCGACATCTCCGACCCCGAGGAGTTCAAGGCCAAGCTCGAGCAGGTCGGCCGCAAGATGCGCCGGCAGATGGGGAAGGACTACCTCCTCTTCCCGCTCCTCACCGGTCCGTTCTTCCTCACGACGCTGACCGCGAACATGACCGCGAACCTCATCCGGAACGTCTGGTCCTACGCGATCATCTTCTGCGGGCACTTCCCCGACGGCGCCGAGGTGTTCACCGAGGAGCAGCTGGAGAACGAGACGCAGGGCGAGTGGTACCTGCGCCAGCTCCTCGGCTCGGCGAACTTCACCGGTGGCCGGCTGATGCACGTCATGTCGGGCTCGCTCGGCTATCAGATCGAGCACCACCTCTTCCCCGACCTGCCGTCGAACCGGTACCCGGAGATCGCGGAGCGGGTGAAGGAGATCTGCGCGAAGTACGACCTCCCGTACAACATCGGGCCGTTCCCGAAGCAGTTCTGGCGCTCGATCCGCACCATCTGGCGGCTCGCGCTGCCGAACCGCAAGGCGGCCGCGGAGCAGGCGGCCCACGAGGCCGAGGGGCTGCGTCGCGACGGGGCGAGCACGTCGCCGGCGGCCGAGGCCGGCCGGGTGCAGGAGCCGGTGGCGGCCTGACCGCGCCACGGAAGGGCCCGCCCCGCAGCGCGTGCGGGGCGGGCCCTTCCGCGTGCGGCCGTCCGGCCCGGTGACGGCGCATGATCACGACTTCGGTGGCGACACGCCCAACGGGCGCCAGGACGCGCCGCCGAAGTCGCGATCATGGGTGGCGGGCCCGGCCGGGAGCGGCCGACGGGCTCGGTGACGGCCCCCGATCACCCCGACCGACGCCGACTAGCGTGGCGACCGTGTCGATCTCCGCCTACGGCTCCTGGCCCACCCCGGTGACCTCCGAGCTGGTGGTCACGGCCGCGGTCCGGCTCGACGAGGTCCGCCCCGACGGGACGGGCGCCCTGATCTGGGGCGAGGGCCGGGCGAGCGAGGGCGGGCGGACCGAGCTGGTCCGCCGCGCGGTCGACGGCACCGTCACCGACCTGCTCGGCGACGGCGGCAACGCGCGCACCGCGGTCCACGAGTACGGCGGCGGCGCCTGGTGGACCTCGCCGGCCGAGCCCGGCGTGGTGTTCGTCGTCGACTGGACCGACCAGCGGCTGCGCCGCCGGGAGACCGACGGCACCGTCACCGTGCTCACCCCGGAACCGGCGGTGCGCCGCGGTGACCGCTTCGCCGACGGCGACGTCGCCCCGGACGGCACCTGGCTGGTCTGCGTCCGCGAGCACCACCCGAGCGCGGGCGGCCCGGCCACCGAGGTCGTCAACGAGGTCGTGCGCCTCGACGCCCGCGGCCCGTCCACCCCCGAGGTCCTCGTCAGCGGCCCGGACTTCGTCGCCGCCCCCCGGATCTCCCGCGACGGCGGCCGGCTGGCCTGGGTGTCGTGGGACCACCCCTCGATGCCGTGGGACGACACCGTGCTCCGGGTCCGCGACCTCGGCTCCGGTGACGAGGTCGTCGTCGCCGGCGGGCCGGGGGAGTCGGTGGGGGAGCCGGCCTGGCACCGCGACGGCACGCTCACGTTCCTGTCCGACCGCACCGGCTGGTGGAACCTCTACCGCTGGACCCCCGCCCGCGGCGTCGAGGCGCTCGTGGTCCTCGACGCCGAGATCGGGGTCCCGGCCTGGCAGCTCGGCGGGTCCCGCCACGCCGTGCTCGACGACGGCCACGTGGTGTTCGCGCGCTCGTCGGAGGGGTTCGACGCGCTCGTGGTCCGCGAGCCCGACGGCTCGCTGACGACGCTGGACACCGGCTTCACCGCCATCCGCTCGGTGCGTGCCGACGGCCCCGACGCGGTGGTGTGCGTGGCGGGCTCGCCCACCAGCGAGCCCGGGGTCCACCGGGTCACGACGGCGGGTGCGGTCACCACCCTGCGCGCCCCGCGCGACCTCGGCCTCGACCCCGCGACGATCTCGGTGCCCGAGCCGATGGTGTACGCGTCCACCGACGTCCACGGGGCCGCGCGGGAGGCGCACGCTCTGTACTACCCGCCGTCGGGCACGGGACCCGACGGCGAGCTGCCGCCGCTGCTCGTCGTCATCCACGGTGGGCCGACCGGGGCGGCGACCCCGGTGCTCGCCGTCGGGCTGCAGTACTGGACCAGCCGCGGGTTCGGGGTGGTCGACGTCGACTACGGCGGGTCCACCGGCTACGGCCGCGCCTACCGCGAGCAGCTGCAGGGCGCGTGGGGGATCGTCGACGTCGCCGACTGCCTGGCCGCGGCCCGGGCGCTCGCCGACGCCGGGCGGGTCGACCCGGCGCGGATGGCGATCCGCGGCGGCTCGGCCGGCGGCTTCACGACGCTGGCCGCGCTGGCCCGCGCCGACACCCCGTTCTCGGCCGGGGCCGACCACTTCGGGGTGGCCGACCTCGAGGCGCTCGCCCGCGACACGCACAAGTTCGAGTCGCGCTACCTCGACGGCCTCGTCGGGCCCTACCCGGCCGACCGCGACGTCTACGTCGAGCGGTCCCCGCTGCACCACGTCGAGGACTTCGCCACCCCGCTCATCGTGCTGCAGGGCGACGAGGACGCGATCGTCCCGCCGAACCAGTCGGAGATGATCGTCGACGCGCTGCGCGACCGCGGCGTCCCGGTCGCGTACCTGCTCTTCGCCGGGGAGCAGCACGGGTTCCGCAAGGCCGAGAACATCCGGCGGGCGCTCGACGCCGAGCTCGCCTTCTACGCGCGGCTCTTCGGGTTCGACCTCCCCGCCGACGAGGGCATCGCGCCGGTCGAGATTCTAGGTGGGCGGAGCCCTCGTGAGCACTAAGTGTCGCTATACCGGCACTTTCTGCTCACGAGCGCGGAGCGCACCGGAGATCGCACCCCCGACGACGAGCGTGACCACCACCCCGATCACGACGAACCACGGGAACGCCAGCGGCTGCCCGTCGATCGAGATGCCGAGGGCGGCCCAGGCGGTGACGAGCAGCGTGGCGACGAACGCGACGACGGCGGCCACGCCGTCGGCATGCGGGACGAGGAGCCCGAGCAGGAACGCCCCCAGCAGCGCGCCGTAGGCGTAGGAGGCGATCGAGAGGCCGAGCTCGACCACCGGGTCGTTCGTCGAGGTGAACACCGACGCGATCCCGACCATCACCAGCGCCCAGATCCCGGTCATCCACCGGGCGAGGGTGAGCATCGTGCCCTCGGCCGGCCGTCACCGCGTCCACGACGTCACGAGGTCGGTGAGCGTGGAGGTCGACAGCGAGTTCAGCGCGGCGGACAACGACCCCATCGTCGCGGCGAGGATCCCGGCGACGAGCAGCCCCGAGAGGCCCGTCGGCAGGTCGCGCAGGATGAACTCGCCGAACACCTGGTCGCTCGTCAGGTGCAGTGCGGACAGCGGCGCCCCGCCGTTGCGGGCCCACAGCAGCGCCCCCACCAGCGAGAACAGCGCGAACTGCACCCCGATGGCGGCCGCCGAGCCGATCATCGCCCGGCGCCCGTCGGACAGCGACCGGCAGGAGAGCACCCGCTGGGCGATGAGCTGGTCAGAGCCGTGCGAGCCCATCGTCAGCAGCGCACCCCCGACGACCGCGGTCACGAACGCGTAGGGGCTGGTCAGGACGGGCTTGGCGAAGTCGAACACGGTGAACTTGCCGGCCTCCCACGCCGCGGCCCAGCCGGCCGCACCGACCTGGGTCGCGAGCACCACGACGCAGATGACCGCGCCGACGACGTAGAGCCCCATCTGCAGGAAGTCGGTCCACACCACGGCCTTCATCCCGCCGACGTAGGTGTAGGCGACGGTGACCGCGGTGATCACCAGGACGATGACGACGTAGTTCACGTCCAGCCCGAGCTCGGCGAGCAGCAGCTTGATCGGGATGGCGCCGGCGAAGAGCCGCACCCCCTCGGCGAGCAGCCGGGTGACCAGGAACGTCAGCGACGCCAGGCCCTGGGTCGGCCGCCCGAAGCGCTGCCCGAGGTACTGGTAGGCCGACACGACGTCCCGGCGGAAGTACAGCGGGAGCAGCACGAACGCCACCAGGACCCGGCCGATCAGGTACCCGACGGCGAGCTCCACGTAGGAGAACGACCCGCCGTAGGCCACCCCGGGCACGCTGATCACGGTGAGGGTCGAGGTCTCAGTCGCGACGATCGAGAACATCACCGCCCACCACGGCAGCGAGCGCTCGCCGGTGAACCAGTCGGTGGCCGAGCGCTGCCGCCCGGAGAGCTTCAGCCCGACGACGGCGATCGCGACCAGGTAGGCGACGATCACGGCGAGGTCCACGGCGTGGGTCACGCGGCGACCTCCTTCCCGGCGAGCAGCACGGTCGTGACCTGCAGCGCGTCGTCGAGCACGACGACGTCCGCGACCCCACCGGGGCGCAGCACGCCGAGGTCGGGGTGCGGGCGCCGGGCGGGCGGGACGAGGCGCGCGGGGGTGGCGGTGGCCGCGACGAGCGACGCGGCGGGGTCGATGCCGGCCGCGACGGCGGCGCGCACGCAGCCGGCGAGCGTCGCGGCGCTGCCGGCGAGGGTGCCGTCGGGGTTGCGGACGGCGCCGTCGGCGAGGGTGAGCTCGACGTCGCCGAGGGTGAAGCTGCCCTCCGGCATCCCCGAGGCGGCCGTCGCGTCGGTGATCAGCGCCCAGCGGTCCCGCGCCGCGGCGGCGACGACGCGCAGCACGTCGGGGTCGAGGTGGTGGCCGTCGGCGATCACCGTGACCACGGTGCCGGGGTGGGCGAGCGCGGCCGTCGCGAGGCCCGGCGAGCGGTGGGCGAACCCGCTCATCGCGTTGAACAGGTGCGTCGCGCCGGAGACCCCGGTGTCGAACCCGGCGTGGGCCTGCGCGGCGGTGGCGTCGGAGTGCCCGGCCATCACGGTGACCCCGGCCGCGAGCGCCCGCCGGACGAGGGCGAGGGCGCCGTCGAGCTCCGGGGCGACGGTGGTGAGCGCGACCTCGCCGGCGTCGAGGAGGGCCGCGAGCAGCGCCGGGTCGGGGTCGCGGAGGTGCCGCGGCGGATGGGTGCCGGCGCGGGCGGGGGAGAGGAACGGCCCCTCGACGTGGGCGCCGAGCAGCCGCGCCCCCGCCGGGTCGGGGCGGGCCCGGTCGAGGTGGGCGAGCGCGCCGGTCAAGGTGTCGGGGGCCGCGGTGATGATCGTCGGGCAGAGCGCCGTGACGCCGTCGGCGACGACGGCCCGGCGCAGCGCGCCGACCTGGGCCACGGCCTCGTCGGGCTCCGCGCGGCCGAGCGCGGTGAGGTCGATCCCCGTGTAGCCGTTGCACTGCACATCGACGAGCCCGGGTACCGCGAGCGCCCCTCCCCGGGCGGCCGGCAGCCCCACGGCCTCGACCCGGCCGTCCGCGATCGCCACGTCGCCGGGGTGCAGGACCCCGCCGACGAGGGCAGCGGACACCCCCAGCCGCCGGCTCACCGGTCGTCCCCGCCGCGCGAGGGGAACCCTCGTGCGGATAGAGCGGCCGGATCGTCCCCTCGGGGAGGGCTCATCGACAGCGAGCGCACCGCGCCGACCGCGGCGTCCAGCCCCTCCACCGAGGTCCCCGAGAGCAGCCCGACGACGATCATCCGGCCTGCTCCCCGCCGCCCGGCTCGACCGCGGCCCGCACCGACCCGGCGGCGGCGAGGCGGGCGCGGGCGGCCTCGCCGTCGAGACCCGCGAGGAGCACGACGAGGGCGGTGGCGACGTCGTCGTGGGCGGCGGCGAGGGCCTCGCGGGCCCGGGCGATGTCGACCCCGGTCGCGTCGCGCACGATCCGCTCCGCGCGGCGGCGCAGCTTCGCGTTGGTGATGCGCACCCCGACCATCCACGGTCCGAACGTCGCGCCGGCCCGGACCATGGCCGCCGTCGTGAGCGTGTTGAGCGCGACCTTCTGCGCCGTGCCCGCCGCCAGCCGCGTCGAGCCCGCCAGCACCTCGGGGCCGGTGAGGAGCTCCAGCGTGATCCCGGCGACCGCGGCAGCGGGGCTGGCGGCGGCGTTCACGACGGCGACCGTCGCCGCGCCCCGCTCGCGGGCGGCCCGCAGCACGCCGAGCACGTAGGGCGTCCGCCCGGAGGCAGCGACGCCGACGACGACGTCGCCCGGCCCGACCCCGATCCGCGCCGCGTCCGCCCACCCGGCCGGCTCGTCGTCCTCGGCGTTCTCGACCGCCGCCCCCGCCGCGCCCGCACCGCCGGCGAGCAGGGCGAGCGTCCGGGACGGGTCGATGCCGAAGGTCGGCGGCAGCTCGGCGGCGTCCTGCATCGCGAGCCGGCCGGAGGTCCCCGCCCCGGCGTAGACCAGGCGCCCCCCGGCGCGGAAGGCGCACGCCAGCACGTCGACCGCCGCCCCCAGCGCTCCCGCGACGGCGGCGACGGCGACGGGTGCCGCCGCCTGCCCGTCCAGCAGGCAGGCGACCAGGTCCGCCGTCGGGAGCGCGTCGAGCTCCTCGGACCCCGCGCGCACGCCCTCGGTGGGCAGCCGGTCCACCTCCGCGGCCAGGCCCGGCTCGGTCACCGGCTCGGTCACCGGCGCCGCGGCGGGCGTTCGACGGCGGACGACGGCCGGCTCGTGCGGCGTGCTCCGGTCGTGGCGCAGCCGCAGCAGCCCCGCGAGCGCGTCGCCCTCCGGGCCACGCACCGTGAGGTCGGGCCGGGCAGCCGCCAGCCGCGGCGCGAGGGCGTCCGCCAGCCCCCCGACGACGGTGAACTCGGTCGCGGCGAGCGCGCCGCCGGCGGCGTCGACGGTGGCGACGAGCGCGGTGACCGCCTCGTCGACGACGGCCCGCGCGACCGCGTCACCCCCCTCCGCGGCGGCGAGCACGGCCGGGGCGAAGCGGGCCAGCGCGGCGGGGGAGTCGGGGCGCGTCGCGAGGGTCTGTCGAGCCGGGCCGGCGAGCGCGGTCGGCGGGCCGGCACCGTCGAGGGCGCGCAGTGCCGCGCGCAGCCCCTCCTGCCCGAGCCGCGCCCCGCCGCCCGCGTCCCCGAGCAGCAGGCCGTGGCCGTCGACGCGACGGACCCGCCCGTCGGGGGAGACGCCCAGGGCGACCGCGCCGGTCCCGACGACGAGCAGCACCTGGCTCACCGACCCCACCCTCGGGAACGCCCCGGCGTGCCAGGCGACGACGTCGGACGTCACCGTCACCGCGTCGGGATCCGGGCCCGCCCAGCCCGCCACCAGCAGGTCGGCCAGCTCGCCGGCGGCCCCGGGGTGGGTGAGGGCGCCGGGCGCGCCGACCGCGAGGCTCCACGGCGCCGCGGCGGCTCGTCGACCGCGACCCGCACCGCCGCGGCGACCGACGCCGTCCCGCCCGCGTCCCCCAGCCCGCCCCCGGCCGTCGTCGTCCACCGGGCGTCCGCGCACCCGGGCGCGTGCCGCAGCACGCGCGCCCCGGAACGCCCGAGGTCGACGGCGACACAGGTCACGGCATCCGCTCCGCGACGTCTCCCGGCCCGATGGTCGAGCTCCGCTCCGCTGCGTCTCCCGGCCCGATGGTCGAGCTCCGCTCCGCTGCGTCTCCCGGCCCGATGGTCGAGCTCCGCTCCGCGACGTCTCCCGGCGGCATGATGTCCATCTCGATCAGGTACCGGTCCCCGCGCGCCAGCGAGTCGACCCGCTCGACGACCTCCCCGTGCTGGTCGCGGGAGGTGCGCACGAAGCGCAGCGCGGCGTCGCCGGGCTCGACCCCGAGCAGCGTCGCCTCCTCGCGACCCAGCACGACCGGGGCCACCGACTGCGTGCCCGTCCGGATGCGCCGCCCGAACCGGGTCGCGAGGGTGTCGTAGTAGGACGCCGCGCCCTCGAGGTCCTCCCCGCGCAGCCCGGGGACGCGGTGGGCCGGGACGTGCAGCGTCTCCAGCGTCATCGGCTCGTCGTCGGCGAGCCGCACGCGGCACACCCGCAGCACCGGTTCCCCGCCGGGCATCTCGAGGTGGGCCGCGAGCTCGGTGTCGGCGACGACCGTGTCCGACCACAGGAGCTTCGAGGACGGGACGAGCCCGCGACGGCGCATGTCGTCGCCGAACGAGGTCGCCATGAGCGGCTGCGCCACGGCCGGGCGGCGCACGAAGGTGCCGGCGCCGTGGCGGCGCTCGACGACCCGGCGGGCCATCAGTTCCTCGAGCGCCTTGCGCACGGTCGCGCGCGACACCCCGAACCGTCCCGAGAGCTCCCGTTCGCCTGGCAACATGGCACCGGGACCGAGGTCGTCGCAGAGCGCGGCGATCCGGGCGCTCACCTCGACCGATCTGGTGGCCCGCACGGGAGAGGTATAAACCTCTGACCTCGACCGAATCAAGAGGTACGGACCTGTGCGGATCGAACGCCTCGTCGTCTCGTCGCGCCACGCCTACGAGGGGCGGCCGTGGGACGGCCCGCGGCCGGTGGACACCTGGTCACCCGACGCGATCGAGCTCCGCGCCGGCGTCGGGGTCGTGGGGGACCGCTACGCCGGGCGCGCCGCCCACCGCGACGCCGCGCTGACCATCATCGCGGCCGAGGCGCTGGAGGCGGTGGCGGCCGAGCTGGGCGTGCCGCCGTTCGACCCGGTGCTGACGCGGCGCACCGTCGTGACCCGGGGTCTCGACGTCGAGGCGCTGCGCGGCACCGACGTCCTGCTCGACTCCGGCGACGGCCCGGTGCTGCTCGGCGGCCGCCGGCCCGCCGCACCTTGCGCGTGGATGGACGCGGTCCTCGCGCCCGGCGCCCACGCCGCCCTGCGGGGCCGCGCCGGGGTGCGGTTCGCCGTGCTCGGCAGCGGCACGCTACGGGTCGGCCCGCTGGCGGTGACGTTCCCGCCGGCGGACTCGCTGCTCGACGACGGGGACGACGCGGCCCTGCTGGCCGGACGGCTCGACCCGGCCCGGGCCGCCGTCGGGACCCACCGCCGCCGCTGAGGGGTGCGGGGCGGCGCGACCGCCAGGCAGTTGGTCATGCGCCGGCGCCGGCGGCGAGCAGGACCATGGCGACCGCCACGACACCCCCGGCGGTCCACGCCGCGGTGCGGTACCAGTTGGTGCGCACGAGGCGGTCGAGGACGACGTCGTCGTAGGCGAGGGCGAGCCGCCGGTGGCAGGGCACCGAGACGCCGACCGTCACCGCCACCGTCGCGGCCCCGCAGACCCCCGCCAGGAGGGCGAGCCAGAACGGCACGCCGTCCGGCCGCCACCCCAGCAGCACCGCGCAGGTCACGCCCTGCACCGCCCACGGCCCGCTGACCGTCCGGGCCATGAGACGGGTGTGGCGGTCGTGGTGCTCGCGCCAGCCGGTCCGGTCGGCGCCGCGGAAGCCCGGGTAGACGAGCACCTGCACCACCCAGACCAGCCCGGTGCAGAACCACACCGCGGCCAGGTGGAGGACGACGAGCAGCACGGCGGGGGAGTACCCGCCCTCACGCCCGCGGCGAGGCGAGCCGCGAGGAGAGCTCGCCCGCGGCCTCCACGGTCGCCGCGGCGAGGGCGGGCAGCACCGGGCGCACGCGCGCCGCGGGGCCGGAGACGTTGACGGCGGCCACCACGCCGCCGTGGACGTCGCGCACCGGCGCCGACGCCCCGGCCAGGCGCGGGTCGAGCTCGCCGTCGACCACCGCCATCCCGTCGCCGACCACCCGCGCGGCGAGGCGCGGGTCGAGGCCGCGGGTCGCGAGCCGGCGCGCGAGCCCGGCCTCGTCGCGGAAGGCGAGCAGCACCCGGCCGGCGGAGCTGACGACGATCGGCATGTCGGAGACGTCGAACCCGGTGCGTGGGGGCGAGCCGTCCCCGGCGACGGTGAGCACGGTCGCCACGGCCTCGCCGTGCAGCCGGCAGAGGTGGGCCCCGACGCCGAGCCGGTCGGCGAGCCGGGCGAGCACCCGGCCCGCGGTGCGCACCAGGCGCGCCTCGGTGGTCCGGGCGGCGAAGGCGTAGAGCCGCCAGCCCAGGGCGTAGCGCCGACTCGCGGGGTCGCGCTCGACGAGCCCCTCCTCGGCGAGCACAGCGAGCGCCCGCGAGACCTGGCTCTCGGTGCGCCCGGTCAGCGCGGCCAGCCGCGACACCCCCAGGCCGGCCGCCTGCGCCTCGGGGGCGGAGAGGGCCGAGAGCAGGTCGACGTCGCGTCGCAATCCCGCGCCGCCCGCCACCTGTCCACCTCACCAGAGTCCTTGCGCTCACCGCAAGACGTGCTTGTCGCGGCGAGCAGCGGCGGCGTGCACTCGGGACCGTGAAGATCACCGCGATCCGGGTGACCGAGCACGGGATCGAGCTGGACCCGCCGATGCACGCGGCGTGGGACCCCGACCCGCGACGGCGCTTCGCCGCCACCGTGGTCCGCGTCGAGACCGACGAGGGCGTGACCGGCGTCGGCTCGGGCGACACCATGGCCGGCTTCGCGCCGCACGTGGAGCACTTCCTGGGCACCGACCCGCTCGCGATCGAGCCGCAGGTGCGCCGCATCGAGTCGGTCGCCTTCCACGGCGGGCGGTTCTGGCCGCTCGAGGCGGCGCTCTGGGACATCGTCGGGCAGGTCGCGGGCCTGCCCGTCTCGGTGCTGTTCGGCGGCGTCGCCGACCGGCTGCCGGTGTACGCGTCGTGGTGCTCGGTGCAGGCCCCGCAGCGGCGGGCCGACGACGCGGCCGAGCTGGTCGAGCGGGGCTTCCGCGCGGTCAAGGTCCGCGTCGACCCGCGCGACCCCGAGCCCGGCGTCGCCTCGGTCGCCGCCGTCCGCGCGGCCGTGGGGGAGCGGCTCGACGTCCTCGTCGACCTCAACCAGGCGTGGCGCATGCCCGGCGACACCCGCCCCCCGGTCGAGCTGGCCGGGATCCGGCGCCTGGTCCGCCGGCTCGCCGAGTACGCGCCGGGCTGGATCGAGGAGCCGCTGCCCTACGCCGACGTGGCCGGGCACCGGCAGCTGCGCGCGGAGAACCCCGGGATCCGGATCGCGTCGGGGGAGATGCTCGACGACGCCGCCGCGGTCCGCGCGCTCGTCGACGGCGACGCCCTCGACGTCGTGCAGACCGACGTCGTGCTCGCGCTGGGCATGTCGCGGACGCGCCACCTCGCCGAGTCGATGGCGCGGCGGCACCGCCGGTTCACCCCGCACACCTGGTCGAACGGCCTCGGCCTGCTGGCGAACCTGCACGTCGCGGCCGGGGTCGGGGCCGGCCCGTACCTCGAGTTCCCCTACGACCCGGCGGGCGGCTGGACCCCGGGGCGGCGCGACTTCCTGCTCACCGAGCCGCTCTGGCCCGCCCCCGACGGCACCCTCGCCGTCCCCCAGGCGCCCGGACTGGGCGCCGCGCTCGCCGTCTGACCATCCGATCCCCGTCGAGGAGGCCCCGCCGTGAGCACGACCCGGACCACGCCGTGAACGCCGTCCAGCCGCGCCCGGCCGCCGACGGCGGGGCTTTCCTGCCACTGGATGCAAGCAACGCCGCTCCGCGTGCACCGGCCCCGTGCGCGTGCGCCGCGACCACCCCCTTCGTCCACGAGCCCGGGCCCGCCGTCGACTCCGGGCCCGGCGCGCTCGCGCGCCTCGGCGACCACGTCCTCGACGTGCACGCCGGCGCCCGGACCGGCGGCGCGGTCGTCGTGACCGACCCCGGCCTGCGGGCGGCGGGCATCCTCGACGAGGCGCTGACCGTGCTCGCGGCGGTCGGGTGCCCGACGGTGGTGGTCGACGACGTGCCCGGCAACCCGACGGTGCCGTCGGTCGAGGCGGGCGCGACCGTCGTGGCCGGCGCGTTCCCCGGGACCCGGCCCGTCGTCGTCGCCCTCGGCGGCGGCTCCGCGCTGGACGCCGCCAAGGGCATCGCCCGGCTCGCCGCGGACCCGTCCGGTCCCGGACTGCCGCTGGTCGCGGTCCCGACGACGGCGGGCACCGGCGCCGAGACCAACGGGTTCGGCGTGCTCGAGGACCCGGTCCGGCGCTGCAAGGTCTACTGCGGCGACGCGAGCACCACCCCGCGGGTCGCCGTCCTCGACCCGGTGCTCACCCACGGCCTGCCCGCGGGCCCCACGGCGGCCACCGGCGTCGACGCGCTCGTGCACGCGGTGGAGTCGCTGGTCAGCCGCGGGCGCAGCCCCGTCTCCGAGGCGTTCGCGACCGAGGCGCTGCGCCGGGTGTGGCGGTGGCTGCCGGTCGCGGTGGCCGACGGCGCCGACGCCACCGCCCGGGCCGAGATGCTCCTGGGGGCGCACCTCGCCGGGCAGGCCCTGACCCGCAGCGGGCTCGGCCTGGTGCACGCGCTGGGACACGCGCTGACCGCGCACCACGGCGTCGTGCACGGCCGCGCGCTGGGGATGGTGCTCCCCGAGGTCGTCGCGTGGTCGCTCGAGGACGGCCTCTCCGGCGCCGACGAGGGCGCGTGGGCCCGGGTGGCCGAGACGCTCGGCGTGCCGGTGGCGACCGTCCCGGGGGCGCTCGCGGACTGGTGCGGCGCGGTCGGGGTGGCGACCGCGATCGACGGCGGCGCGCTCGGCGTGGGGCGCACCGAGGTCGACGCGCTCGCCACCACCGCCGCCGCCGACCCGGTGGGCCGCAACGCTCCGCGGGCGGCCGACCGGGGGGCGCTCGCGACGCTGCTCACGCGCTCCCTGCGGTGACCGTCCCGATCAGTGCTTGCGCACCACGGTCTCGGGCCAGCCCTCGCGCCACGTCGTGATGTCGAGGTGCCCGTCGGTGACGGTCACCGCGGACGCGCCGACGAACCCGGCGCGGTAGCAGTGCTCGAAGGGCTCCCCGCGGATGTCGAGGCCGATCTCCTCGTACACCGCCTCGGCGAACCGCCGGTGCAGGGCCTCGTCGTGGACGTCGGTGACGGTGCCCCACACCTTGGCGTCGCCGTCGGAGACGTGGGTGTCGACGGTGGCCGTGTGCAGCGTGAAGCGGGGGTCGCGGGCGAGGTCGTCGAACTTGGCGGTCCGGGGCATGCCCACGAGCCACAGTTCGCCCTCGAAGAACCGCGGTTCCATGGGGCTGACGCGCGGGAAGCCGTCAGGACGCAGCGTCCCGAGCAGGCAGAGGTTCCCGGTCGCGGCGTGCCGCCGGACGAAGACCTCGGCGATCGACGGCGCGTGTGTGCGGAACGCCTCCCAACCGGCCACGGGTCGAGGCTGGCGCGGCGCGACGCGCGTCGCAAGGGAAACCGGACGAAACGGCAGGAACGGCCACGAACTCGCCGTGGTGGCGCCATGTCGGCGGAGTTTTGTGGAGATGCAACAGAACCGGTCGCCACCTCCTCGTTTCCGGCGTAGCAGGCACGGTGACCGCGTCCCTACCGTCGGTCGTGTGATCGCACGAGCACCGGTCCCGGTCCACCGGGAGCCCGTCGGCCCGTCGGTCCCCGCCCTGATCACCGGCGTCCCGGGCTGCGAACACCCCACCGTGGGCGTCACCGCGGAGCCCGACGCCGAGGCCGCCGACACGACGGCGGCCGCCGGCGCCCCCGCCCGGCCACGGCGGGCGACCCCCACCTCGACCCCCAGAGACCACCGCTCCCCAGCGCCCAGGAGGTCCTCATGACGATCCTCGCGAACCCCGAGACCATCCCCGAGCACGTCACCCGCATCAACGAGGCCAAGACGCCCACCGGGCCGGGCCGCCCCGGGGCCAGCAGGGCGCACATCACCGCCTCCACCGCGCACCTCTCGGTGGCCGACGTCGAGCGGATCGGCGCCGAGCTCGAGGCGATCCGCGACGAGGTCATGTCCTCGCTCGGCGAGGCCGACGCCCGCTACATCCGCCGCGTCATCACGGCCCAGCGCGGCCTCGACATCGCCGGCCGCGCGCTGCTGCTCGGCGCGCTCTTCCCGCCGGCGTTCGTGCTCGGCACCGCCTCGCTCGCCGTCGCGAAGATCCTCGAGAACATGGAGATCGGGCACAACGTCCTGCACGGGCAGTGGGACTGGATGCGCGACCCGGAGATCCACTCGACGACCTGGGAGTGGGACCACGTCTCCACCGCGGCCGGGTGGCAGCAGACGCACAACTACCTGCACCACACGTACACCAACGTGCAGGGCAAGGACCGGGACATCGGCTACAACGTGCTGCGGGTCGACCCCGACCAGCCGTGGCAGCCGATCCACCTGATCCAGCCGCTGACCAACCTGGGCCTCGCGCTGATCTTCGAGTGGGGCATCGGGATGTTCGACCTCGAGCTCGACCAGGTCCAGCGCGGCGAGGCCACCTGGGCGCAGAAGATGCCCGAGATCAAGAAGATGGCCCGCAAGGCCGGCAAGCAGCTGGCCAAGGACTACCTGGTGGGCCCCGCCCTGGCCGGCCCGGGCTTCGTCCAGGCCGCGATGGGGGCGTTCCTCGCCAACACCATCCGCAACATCTGGTCGCACGCGGTGATCTTCTGCGGGCACTTCCCGGTCGAGGTGGAGACCTTCGACGAGGAGCGCCTCGAGGACGAGACGCAGGCCGAGTGGTACGTCCGCCAGATGCTCGGCTCGGCCAACATCGAGGGCTCGTCGCTGCTCCACCTGATGACGGGCAACCTCTCGCACCAGATCGAGCACCACCTGTTCCCGGACCTGCCGTCCAACCACTACGCGCGGATCGCGCCGAAGGTCCGTGACCTGTGCCGCCGCTACGGGCTGCCCTACCACTCGGGCCCGATGTGGAAGCAGTACGGCGGCGTGCTGTGGAAGATCGCGCGTCTCTCGCTGCCCGGCGGGCACGAGACGATCGAGAAGCGTCGCCGCCGGGCGCTGCCGGTCGGCCGCAAGGCGGTGGCGACGCTGCGCCGGCTGCGGGAGCGCGCTGCGCCGGTCGCGGCCTGAGCTCGCTCTCGTCCCGTCCCTGCTTCCCCGGGATGCGATGATCCGTCGCGTGGGCGGCGGGGACAGGTGGCGGGAGGAGCGGGAACGGTTCGTGAACGACGATGTGGAGGCACTCGGGCCCCTCGCCGAGGAGTTCGTGTCGCTGGGCGAGGCCCTCACGATCGGTGAGGTCGGCCTCGGCGTGATCGAGGTGCTCGAGCGCATCGTGCGGTCCGCGCAGAAGGTGGTCGGCGCGGACGTGGTCTCGGTGACCCTGCGCGACGGCTCCACCTTCACGACGCCGGTCGAGACCGACCCGATCGCGAGCAAGGCCGACGCGGTGCAGTACGAGCACACCGAGGGCCCGTGCGTCGAGGCCACCCTCGACGCGGGCCTCGGTTTCGCCGCCTCGTCCGACCTGCGCCACGACACCCGCTGGACCCGGTTCGGTCCCGCCGCCGCGGACCTCGGCCTGCACGCGGTCTTCGCCACGGGCATGTTCCCCCGTGACGCCGGCCCGCGGATGGGCGCGCTGAACTACTACTCGCGCACCCCCTACGGGCTCGACCAGGCCGACAAGGACGTCGCGCTCGTGTTCGCCACCCACGCCGCCGTGGCGCTGCGCGGCGCGAAGGCGGTGGAGGCCGCGGAGCTGCGCGCCACCCAGCTCACCGAGGCGGTGCAGTCGCGCGACGTCATCGGACAGGCCAAGGGCATCCTCATGGAGCGGCGGGGGCTGACGGCCGACCAGGCCTTCGACACGCTGCGCCGCACTTCGCAGGACCTCAACGTCAAGCTCCGCGACCTCGCGCAGACGTTGGCCGATCGGCGCGCCGAGCTCTGATAGCGTGTGGTCCCGGTCACGTTTCGTGATGTACACGATCGGTGACCCCCGGTAGACCCTCCCGCCGAGACCGCTGCGGGCTCCGTTCGAGCAGAGCGGCTTCGCGGAGGTGCTCCATGACGTCGTCAGTCCACGCCACGAGCGAACCACGGCCGACCAGGTCGTCCCGACCGGTCGCGCCACGTCCCGCCCTGACGGGGACGGTCGACCAGCGCCGTCGGCAGGCGCGGGTCGCGGCCGTCCGCCGCGGGCAGGAACACCCCGAGGCGAGCGCCGGCGTCGGCCTCTGCCGCTACGACGACGGGTGCGTCGCGCTCGCCGCCGTGGGCGCCGGCGGGCCGGCCCAGGTGCGGGCCCTGCGCTCGCTGCGCGGCCGCCTCGCCCGCGAGGCGTGGGCCGAGCTCGTCATCGACCTCTCCGGTCTCGACGGCGACTGCGGGCCCGCGCTCGTCCGCGTCCTCGGCCAGCTGCGGGTGCAGCGACTGAGCTCGGGCGCCCGCGTCGAGGTGCACGGGGCGCCGCCCGCCCTCACCGCGGAGCTCGGCGCCCGCCCGGCGACCGCGTACACGGTCCACGACGCGCCGCCGGCGCGCTGAGGGCGCCCCGGTCCCGCCGTCAGCCCTCGACGGCGGGATCGGCGAACGCGGCGCCGAAGCGCAGCGCCAGGGACACCTCGAGGCGGGCCACCGGGTCGTCGAGGGCGCCCGCGAACGACTCCTTCAGCCGGGCCAGCCGGTAGCGGACCGTCTGCGGGTGCACGTGCAGGCGGCCCGCCGTCTCGGCGATGTCGCCGTGCGCGTCCAGCCACGCCCGCAGCGTCGTCACCGCGCGGTCGCGCGCCGAGGCGGTCATCCGGCGCAGCGGCTCGAGGCGCTGGGCCACCAGGTCGGCGGTCACCGAGACGTCGGCGTGCAGCAGCAGCGCGAGCAGGTGGTCGTCCGCGCGCACCAGGCCCGACGCGGGGCGCGCGTCGCGGGGCCGGTCGTCGTCGGGCTCCGGCCGGATGTCGCCGGACGTGACCAGCGGCCACGCCGCCCGCGCCCGCTCCACCGTCCGCGCCACCTGGTCGACCGGCACCGTCGGGCCGACCACCGCGGTGACGCCCGCGGTCGCCTCGAGCAGGGCGTCCGCGCGGCCGGGACCGTCGGGGTCGGGCACCACGAGCACCCCGAGCCCGTCGACCCGTGACCCGAGCACGTCGGCGGGCAGGCGCCGGCAGACGGCCTGCGTGGCGTCCTCGTCGCACACCACGACGGCGAGCGAGCGCGGCAGCGCCCACTCCGCCTCGCGGGCGAGCCGCTCCAGCTCGGGACCCTCCGGCGGGGGCGTACGCAGGAACGCCGCGACCAGCGTGTGCCGGCGGGCGTGCCGGGAGCCCGCCGTGAGGCTCTGTTCGTGCGCGTAGCCCGCGACCGAGGCCGCGGCGAGCTGCTCGGTGTACTCGAACAGCGCCTCGGCGAGCCGGAAGATGCCGTCGGGACCCAGCCCGTAGGCGTCGCTGCCCGCCGAGATGCGCCGCCACATCACGCGCGAGCCCACCCGGTAGGCGCTCTGCAGCGCGTCCATGGTGCGGCCGTGGCGGTGCTCGACGCGCCCGAGCTCGAAGTAGACGCGGGTGTCGGGGAGGTCGTCGTCGGTGCCGAGGAGCTGCAGGAACTGCTCCAGGGCCACCGACACGCCCTGCCGGATGTTCTGGCCGAACACGCCGTCCATCGACAGCGCGTACTCGGCGACCTCGCCCCGGACCTGCTCGATGATGTCGTCCCCGGTGTCGAGGACGACCGAGCGCATGCGGTCGGCCGCCTCGGCCGGCACGTCGGCCCAGGGGTGGCGCCGCGGGGCGGTGTCGGGGTCCCCGACGGCGCGCAGGCTCGCCCGGCCCACGCCGACCGGGCACCCCGGGGGAGCCTTCTCGGCCCTCACTCCGTCCGCCACGACCCTCATTGTGACCCACCCGGGCGCCGCCGTGGGGTCGGTCGCGATCCGCGCCACGCCCACGACGCGAAACCGCGCGTGTCGTGCGCGACGCGCAGGAGGCGGGCACAGTGCGCTCACAGCCGGGAGCGGCATGCTCACGGGGGGTCGGCGCCCGGGATCGGGCACCGGGGGCCGGGTCGGCGGCGGAGGTGGCGGGGTGACGGGCGAGGCGCCGGCGAGCGGTGCGGGCGGCCGACCGCGGGCGCGGGGCGTGCCGTGGGCCGCGACGCTGGCCGCGATGGCCACCGGCGCCGGCGCCTCGCTCGTCGCCGCGGCCGGGTTCCGGCCCCTGACCCGGCGCTGGCCCGAGGCGATCGGCGCCTCGCTGCTCGCGGCGTTCGCCACGGAGCTCCCGCGCCCCACCGCCGCGCTGACGGCGGCGACGGCCGTGACGGCGGTGCGCCGGGGCGCGGCCCGGACCGTGCCGGGGCGGCTGGGGCTCGGGCTCGCGACGGCCGCCGTCGTCGCCCTGCTGACGCTCGACCGCCGCGCCCGGGCCACCGGGCAGGTCCTCGCCGAGGCGCTCGGGTCCCGCAGGCCCGTCGCGGAGCCGCCGGCGTGGCTCCCGCCCCGCGCGGTCACCGCGCCCCGGCGCTTCCGCGCCGCCGGGGCCCGGGACGTCGCCTACGGCCCGCACGGGCGGGAGAACCTCCTCGACGTGTGGCGCCACCCGGACCTGTCCCGCGACGCCGGCGCCCCCGTCCTCGTCGAGATCCACGGTGGGGCGTGGTCCTCGGGCCGCAAGGAGGGCGACGCCAACCCGCTGATGAGCCACCTCGTCGAGCGCGGCTGGGTGTGCGTGACGGTGAACTACCGTCTCGGCCCCGGGGCGCGCTGGCCCGCGATGATCGACGACGTGCGCGCGGCGCTGCGGTGGGTGCACGCGAACGTCGACGCGCACGGGGGCGACCCCGGCTTCGTCGCGGTGACCGGCGGCTCCGCGGGGGCGCACCTGTCGGCGCTCGCCGCGCTGACCGGGGAGGGCGACACCCGGGTCGACGCCGCGGTCACGCTCTACGGCATCTACGACCTCACCGAGGACGACGGCAGCGGCACCCTCGACCTGCTGCTCGCCGAGACGATGATGCCGGGGACGCTGACCGACGACGGGGAGGCGTGGCTCGCGGCCTCACCCGCCCACCGCGTGCACGCCGACGCGCCCCCGTTCTTCGTGCTGCACGGCACCGGCGACGCCATCGTGGTCCCCGAGCAGAGCCGCGCCTTCGTGCGCGCGCTGCGGGCGGTCTCGGCCCACCCGGTGGCGTACGCCGAGCTCCCGCACGCCCAGCACGGGTTCGACCTGCTGCCCACGCCGCGGACGCTGCAGGTGGTGCGGGCGGTGGAGGCGTTCCTGGTCGACGTGCTCGGCCGCCGCCCCGCGCGCCCCGGGGCGTCAGGTGCCCGGTGACCCCGCATCGGCGTGATCAGCGGGACCTCATCGCCGCGGGGCGCTACCGCGGACGGCAATGACGTCCCGGTGGTCGCCCGGCACCGACCCCGGCCGCCCACCGCCACCGCACGACCGAGTCACGACGACCCGGTCGCTCCGCACCACGTCGACCTCCCGCCGCCGTCCCTCACCCGCAGCGCGCCCTGCGAACCCGGTCGCCGCCGATCGATAGGCTGGACGCACGAGGCGGAGACCCTCCGCCCACCCACACCCCGCACGATCCAGGAGTAGCGCCGTGTCCTCGCTCGCAGCCCCCGCGCCCGCCGCCACCGTCCGGGTCGGCGCGGGCACGACGGCGGGCGAGGCGGTCCGGGAGGCGGGGCTCTCCGGCAGCGGCCCGAGCACCGTCGTCGTCGTCCGCGCCCCCGACGGCGCCCTCAAGGACCTCGCCTGGCGCCCCGAGCAGGACGTCGACGTCGAGCCCGTGCGGGCCGACACCGAGGACGGCCGCGCGGTGATCCGCCACAGCGCCGCCCACGTCCTCGCGCAGGCCGTCCAGCAGCAGTTCCCGGAGGCCAAGCTCGGCATCGGGCCGCCGGTGACCGACGGCTTCTACTACGACTTCGCCGTCGACCGGCCGTTCACCCCCGAGGACCTCGAGTCGCTCGAGAAGGCCATGCGCAAGATCGTCAAGGCGAAGCAGCGGTTCGCGCGCCGCGAGTACGAGTCGCTCGACGCCGCCCGCGAGGAGCTCGCGGGCGAGCCGTTCAAGCTCGAGCTCGTGGACCTCAAGGGCACCGCGGACGAGGACGACAGCGAGATCATGGAGGTCGGGGCGGGGAACCTCACCGCCTACGACAACATCCACGCCCACACCGGCGAGCGGGTCTGGGGCGACCTCTGCCGCGGCCCGCACATCCCGACGACCGGCTACATCCCGGCCTTCAGGATCACCCGGTCCGCGGCCGCCTACTGGCGCGGCGACCAGCGCAACGCCCAGCTGCAGCGGATCTACGGGACCGCATGGGAGTCGCAGGAGGCCCAGGACGCCTACCTCGAGCGGCTCGCGGAGGCCGAGCGCCGCGACCACCGCCGTCTCGGGGCCGAGCTGGACCTGTTCAGCTTCCCCGACGAGATCGGCTCCGGCCTCGCGGTCTTCCACCCCAAGGGCGGGATCATCCGCAAGGAGCTCGAGGACTACAGCCGGCAGCGGCACTCCGAGGCCGGCTACGAGTTCGTCAACACCCCGCACGCCACCAAGGGGACGCTCTTCGAGCTGTCCGGCCACCTGCAGTGGTACGCGGAGGGCATGTACCCGCCCATGCAGCTCGACGCCGAGTACGACGAGGACGGCGAGCTCAAGCGGGCGCCCATCGACTACTACCTCAAGCCGATGAACTGCCCGATGCACAACCTCATCTACCGGTCGCGCGGGCGGTCGTACCGGGAGCTGCCGCTGCGGCTCTTCGAGTTCGGGACGGTCTACCGGTACGAGAAGTCGGGCGTGGTGCACGGCCTGACCCGCGCGCGGGGGTTCACCCAGGACGACGCGCACATCTACTGCACCCGCGAGCAGATGGCGGACGAGATCACCTCGCTGCTGACCTTCGTGCTCGGCCTGCTGCGCGACTACGGGCTCGACGACTTCTACCTCGAGCTCTCCACCCGCAACCCGGAGAAGTCGATCGGCACCGACGAGGAGTGGGAGGAGGCCACCCGGGCGCTGCGGGACGCCGCGTCGACCTTCGGCCTCGACCTCGTCGACGACCCGGGCGGCGCCGCCTTCTACGCCCCGAAGATCAGCGTGCAGGCCAAGGACGCCATCGGGCGCTACTGGCAGATGTCGACGATCCAGGTCGACCTCATGCTGCCCGACCGCTTCGAGCTGGAGTACACCGCCGCCGACGGGTCCCGGCAGCGCCCGGTGATGATCCACCGGGCGCTGTTCGGGTCCATCGAGCGCTTCTTCGGGGTGCTCCTCGAGCACTACGCGGGCGCGTTCCCGGCGTGGCTGGCGCCGGTGCAGGCGGTCGCGATCCCGGTGTCGGGGGACCAGGCCGACTACGTGGACGGCATCGTCGGGAAGCTCCGGGCCCGGGGGCTCCGGGTCGAGGCCGACCACTCCGACGACCGCATGCAGAAGAAGATCCGCACCCACACCCTGCAGAAGGTGCCGTTCCTGCTGCTCGCGGGCGGTAAGGACGCCGACGCGCACGCCGTGTCGTTCCGGTTCCGCGACGGCAGCCAGGTCAACGGGGTGCCGGTGGACGACGCGGTGGCGGCCCTGGCCGACTGGGTCGCGCGGCGCGAGAACGCGTCCCCGGACGAGGCGACCTTCGGCCCGCTCGTGACGCGTGCCTGACCCGACGAGCACGATGGGTCCGCGATGAACGACGACGGGGTCACCAGCGAGCAGGTACCGGGGACGGCGTCGCCCGGCCTGCCGGCCCAGCCCGGTCGGCCCGAGTCCGGGGTGCCCCTCGAGCACCCGCCGGAGGCCGACGAGCTCGAGGGGGCCGGCACCCCGGACGGCTTCCGCCGGCTCTGGGCGCCGCACCGGATGGCCTACATCGCCGGGGAGGCCGGGACCGGGGAGGTCGACGGCGGGTGCCCGCTGTGCGCGATCCCGGGGCGCTCCGACGACGACGGGCTCGTCGTCGCCCGCGGCGAGCTGGTGTACGCCGTGCTCAACCTGCACCCCTACAACCCGGGGCACCTCATGGTCGTGCCCTACCGCCACGTGGCCCTGCTCGACGAGCTCACCGACGCCGAGTCGGGCGAGCTCATGCGCTTCACCCAGCACGCGCTGCGGGCGCTGCGGGCGATGTCGGCGCCCCACGGGTTCAACGTCGGGATCAACCTCGGGCACGTCGCCGGGGGATCGCTCGCCGACCACCTGCACCAGCACGTGGTGCCGCGCTGGGGCGGCGACGCCAACTTCATCACCGTGATCGGCCAGACCAAGGTCATCCCCGCGCTGCTCGCGGAGACCCGGGCCCGGCTGGCCGAGGTCTGGACCGGGACGACATGATCAACGAGTGGGGGCGTGCGGCGATCAGCCGCAGCCTCGAGCCGGCCGGGAAGTGGCTCGTCGCCCGGGGCATCCACCCGGACGCGATGACGGTGTTCGGCACCGCGGGCGCCACCGGGTTCGCGATCTGGCTGATCCCCACCGGGCACCTGTTCGCGGCGTCGATGATCGTGTGGGGCTTCGCGATGCTCGACGTCCTCGACGGGGCGATGGCGCGCGCCCGGGGGGTGTCGAGTCCCTTCGGCGGGGTCCTCGACTCGCTGTGCGACCGGATCGTCGACGGCACGGTCTTCGCGGGGATCGCGTGGTGGGCCGCCGCGAACGACCGGTGGACCGTCGTGGCGCTCGCCCTCATCTGCCTGGTCAGCGGCCAGCTGATCTCCTACATCAAGGCACGCGCCGAGGCGGCGGGCCTGCGCGGCGACGGCGGGATCGTCGAGCGGGCCGAGCGCCTCATCCTCGGGCTCGCCGGGATCGGGCTCACCGGCCTCGGCCTCTGGTGGGCGGTCGACGTGACGCTGTGGCTGCTGACGGTCGGGTCGCTGGTGACCGTGGCACAGCGCATCGCCACCGTCTGGGTGAGCGCCCGCGAGCAGTACGGGGCGGCCACCGGCGTCACCGGCGGCCCGCACCCGCCGGCGGACACCACCGAGGAGCCGAGCAGCCCCGCGGGCTCGAGCGCCCCGCGCGACGCCGAGCGGTGAGGCCCGCCGAGCGCGCCGCCGACCTCGGCTACGCCGCGGGCTGGGGTCTGGTCCGCGGGCTGCCCACGCCGGTCGCGCGCGGGCTGTTCGACGCCGGGGCCGACCTCGCCGCCCGGCGTCGCGGGCCCGGCATCGCGCGGCTGCGGGCGAACTACGCCCGGGTGCGCCCCGACCTCACCGCCCACCAGCTCGACGAGCTCACCCGCGCCGGCGTCCGCTCCTACGCCCGCTACTGGCGCGAGGCGTTCCGGCTGCCGTCGATGGACCTCAAGGAACTGGCCGAGCGCGTCGACCCCGCCGTGCACGGCCGCGAGCACCTCGACGCCGCCCTCGCCCGCGGCCGCGGCGCGGTGGTGGCGCTGACCCACTCCGGCAACTGGGACGTGGTCGGGGCGTGGGCGGTGCAGCGCTACGGCGGGTTCGCGACGGTGGCCGAGCGGCTGCGGCCCGAGGCGCTGTTCCGGCGGTTCGTCGACTACCGCCAGTCCCTCGGCTTCGAGATCCTCCCGATGACCGGCGGCGAGACCCCGGTGCGCGGCCTGCTGCGCGCGCTGCGCGCCGGGCGGATCGTCTGCCTCGTCGCCGACCGCGACCTGTCCCACCGCGGCGTGCCCGTCGACCTCTTCGGCCACCGCGCGTCGATGCCGCCCGGCCCCGCCTCGCTGGCGGCGGCGACGGGCGCGGCGCTGCTGCCGCTGGGCTGCTGGTTCACCGGCCCGGGCACCCGCGACGACGACGGCGAGGGCTGGGGCTTCCGCATCCACCCGCCGGTGGAGGTCGCCTCCCGCGCCGACGTGCCCGCCGCCACCCAGGCCGTCGCCGACGCGTTCGCGACCGAGATCGCCGCGCACACCCAGGACTGGCACATGCTGCAGCGCATCTGGCCGGACCTGGGCTGAACCCGTCCCCGGGCGCATGGTCGCTCGTGGAACACGCAACGATCCCGCAGCCGCAACCGCTTGCGGCCCGGGAGGCCCCGTCCGCTCGTGGTAGGACCGGTGCCGTGCTGACGTCCCGCACCGCGCACGTCGAGGCCGAGGTCGAGCGGCTCTGTCGCGAGCTCGGCCCGGGCGCGCTGCTGCCGGGGGAGCGCGAGCTCGCCGAGCGCTTCGGGGTCTCCCGCTCGACGGTCCGCCTGGCCCTGGCCGAGCTCACCACCCGCCGCGTCGTCGAGCGCCGCCACGGGGCGGGGACCTACGCGCGCCGCACGGCGCCGGCCCAGCCGCTGGACGCGCTGTCGTTCCACGACGACATGACCCGCCGCGGGCTGCGGCCGTCGTCGCGGCTGCTGTGGAGCGACGAGATCGCCGCGGACGCCGACCTCGCGGCCCACCTCGAGGTCCCCGTCGACGACCCGGTGCGCCGCTTCGCCCGCCTGCGCCTGGCCGACGGCCAGCCCATGGCCCGCGAGCTGCTCCACGTGCCCACCCGGATCGTCCCCGGCATCCGCGGCGCCGACCTCGACGGCGAGGCCTCCTGGTACGCCCTCCTCGAGTCCCGCTACGGACGGCGGGTGGCCGACGGCGTCCAGACCGTCGAGCCGGTGCTGGTCGAGGGCGAGGACGCCGCCCTGCTCGGCATCTCCTCCGGCCGCGCGGGCTGGCGCTTCCGCCGGACCTCGCGCGATGACCGCGGCACCGTCGTCGAGCGCGTCGACGCGCTGGTCCGCGCCGACCGCTACCTCGTCGAGGTCGGCATCACGCGCCCGCGCCTGTCGCTGCGCTGAGTCGCGGCGCGGTCCCCCGATCGGGCCTCCGCCCCCGACCCGCGCTGTCGGAGATCACCACGGCGGCGCACGCCGTACCCTTCGCGCCCATGACGACGACCGCCCGCCCGCGGCGAGGGCGCGTGTCCGGGGCGGTCGCCGCCGTCGGGCTGGTCGTCGCGGGAGCCGCCGCGCTGGTGGTGCTGCTGGTGGCGCTCGGCGCCCTCGTCCCCGGGCTCGGGTCGCTCTCCGGGTACGCCACCCTGGTCGTGCCCGCGTCCGGGCCCACCCTCGTCGTCGTCGGGCTCGTCGCGGTGCTGCTGGCGGTGGCGCTGCGCCGTCGGCTGCGGCGCGCGGGCACCGTCGTCGCCGTCGGGGCGGGGGTCGCGACGGCGGCCCTGGTCGTGGTGGTCGTGCTCGTCGTCGCCGCCGTGCTCGGCGCGGGCGGAGCGGTGAACCCGGTGACGGCGGTCGCCCCGGGCACCGGCTTCGCCGCCCCCGACGGCGACCCGGTCTACGGGACCGGCCCCGACGGCGCCCCGCTGCACGCGGCGGTGTGGAACCCCCGCGGGGCCACCGGTCCCGCTCCCGTCCTGGTGTACGTGCACGGCGGCGGCTGGGTCGGCGGCTCCGAGCTCGGCAGCGCCGACGACCTGCGGGCCTTCGCCGACCACGGCCGCCTCGTCGTCAGCGTCGGCTACACCCTGTCCTCGCCCGGGCGCCCGACGTGGGACGTCGCCGGGCCGGAGGTCGCGTGCGCGCTGACGAAGGTCGCCGCGCTCGCCCCGGGGCTGGGCGGCGACCCGACCCGCATCGTGCTGGCCGGGGACTCCGCTGGCGGGCAGCTCGCGGTGTCGGTGGCCTACCACGCGGCCTCGGGCACGCAGACGTCGTCGTGCGGCGGCGTCGTGCCGGTCCCGCGGGGCGTGCTCGTGCAGTACCCGGCCGTCGACCTCGTCGACGGCTACGAGCACGGGTACGACCCGGGCCACCCCGGGTCCTCGGCCGCGTACCTGCTGCGCTGGTACCTCGGCGGCACCCCGCAGCAGGTGCCCGACCGGTACCGGGCGCTCTCCGGGGTCCCCGCGATCACCCCGCACGCGCCGCCGACGCTCGTCCTCGGCCCGACCCGCGACGAGCTCGTCCCGCCGGGCGGCGTCGCGCGGTTCGTGGCGACGGCCCGCGCCGCCGGCGTCGACGCGACGCTCGTGCGCGTGCCGTACGCGAACCACGCCTACGACACGCTGGGCACGGGGTCGCTCGGCAACCAGGCGAGCCTCTCGATCCGTGAGCACTGGCTCACCGAGCACGGCTGGTAGGTCTCGGCGGAGCTCCTCAGCGGAGGATCTCGACCAGCAGCACCCAGGCGCCGATCAGCCCACCGAGGAGCGAGAACCCGATCGCGGGGGCGAGCCAGAGGAGCCCGCCGAACCCGTCGGCGAGCAGCCCGACCCCGGCCAGGAGCGTGCCCACGGCGAGGACCACCGGGGGCACCAGCGTGGTGAACACCCACGCGAGGCGGGGCACCTCGGGGATCGGCCGGGGCAGCATCACGGTCAGGGCGCCCCCGGCGAGCACGGCCACCACGACGAGCACCACCCCGAGCGCCGTCGTGCCCCACGGCACCAGGAGCGCGAGCGCCAGGAACACGGGCGTGGCGAGCAGCACCAGCGTCGACCCGGCGCGAGCGGTGATGCGCGTCGAACCCAGGACCGACGAGATGTTGATCGACAGGGCCACGAACAGCAGGCCGGCGAGGGCGGCGGCGGCACCGGCGGTGGCGACCGCGAAGTCGCTCCAGGCCTCGGGGTCGGTCACGCCGGAGAGTCTCGGGGCAGCCCGCCGCGGTGCGCCAGGGGTGATCACTCCGAGGAGCAAAGGAGGCATGGCGGCGGGCTCCGCGGGGTGCCTCACGTACCCCTGATCACGCCGAGTCGGGGCCGGCCCCCAGCGCCGCGAGATCCACGACGGCGAGCGAGCCCGCGTCGCGGAGGGCCTTGGTGTCGGAGCCGGTGAGGTCGGCGAGCACCTGGTAGGTCAGCGCCATCGGGTCGATCCCGAGGCCCCGGGCGGCGTCGGCGTCGAGGCGCTCCAGGACGGTCTTCGAGACGAGCGTCTGGCCGCCCGACGCGACGTGCTCGATGCGGGCGCACTCGTTGACCTCGTCGCCGAGCGCGGTGACCTCCAGGCGCCCGCCGGTGACGATCTGGCCGATGTAGAGGTTCGCGCCCCAGTGCACGCCGAGGTTCACCCGGCAGTCCTCGAGCCGGACGCCGACGCCCTCCGCCGCGAGCTCCTCGACGATCGCCCGGACCGCGGGCGGGAAGGCCAGCGCGACGGCGACGGCGGCCGCCGCCGCGTCCGACTCGGCCGGGCCGCTGTCCTGCCCGGCCTGGGCGGAGAGGAAGAACGCGCTCGCCCCGTCGCCGGCGTGCTTGCCGACGATGCCGCCGTGCCGGGCCACGAGGTCGTCGAACGTCGTGGTGAACCGGCGGACCAGCTCGAAGTAGGCCGGGGTGGGCAGCAGGCGGGAGAGCCGGCCCGACGAGTCGATGTCGGCGAACACCACCGCCGTGGGCCGACGACGGGGCTCGGTGAGGTCGGCCATCCGCGCGAACATCGCCTCGTCGCCCTCGCTGACCAGCGCGAGCACCCGCGCGGGCAGCAGCGGCGCGAAGACCAGCGCGGTGCCGGCGAGCGACCCGTCCGCGGCGCGGACGGTCACCCCGAGCATCCCCACCGGACGCCGCCGCTTCGCCAGGTGGAGCTCCACCGGCGACACCCAGACCGGCGCCGGGTCGCTGTCGCTCGCGAGGCGCTGCTCGAGTTCCTCGCGCACCCCACGGCGGGCCTCCTCCGACAGCATCCCCGCCCACAGCGGCAGTTCGAGTCCCTCGTCGATGTGCCGGCCGTAGCCGACCTCGGCGGAGTCGTCGGCGCCGGCCAGCTCGAGCAGCTGCGGGGACACCCACCGCAGCCGCCCGTCGCCGTCGTAGACCTGCGACGCGGTGCGGCTCGCCTCGAGTGCCTCGATGACGGCCTGGCGGAGCTCGGAAAGCCGGTCGTCCACCGAACGGACGCTAGCGGTGCGACGCCGGGACGTGCCGCACGGGACCGGACGCGCCACCCGCGCGGGGTTGTCCGGGCGATGTAGTGACATGGACCACAGTGCCGCGCTACGTTCAACCGGTGAACGCGGCGGGGCCCGGATCGCCCGCGGGACTGCGGGAGGCGAACCGACGCCGGGTGCTGGACGCCGTCCTCGCGGCGGGCGAACCGACCCAGGCGGGCATCGCCGCGGCCACCGGGCTGGCGCCGGCCACGGTGTCGAACATCGTCCGCCAGCTCGTGGACGTCGGCAGCCTGACGGCGACGACGACGGTGCGGGGCGGGCGCCGGGTGCGGGCGGTGCGGGTGGTGCCGCCCGCGGGCCACGTCGCCGGGATCGACTTCGGGCACCGCCACGTCCGCGTCGGGCTGGCGCGCGCGGCGGACACCCTCCCGCGCACCACCGCGGAGGGTGTGCCCGGACCGCCGGTGCCCCTCGTCGCGGAGCGGGAGGCCGACCTCCCCGACGGCCACGGCGTCGACGACGGGCTCGACACGGCGGCCGTGATGCTCGACCAGGCGCTGGCCGCCGCGGGCGTCGACCGCGCGGAGCTCGTCGGCGTCGGGGTGGGGCTGCCGGCGCCGGTCGATGTCCGCACCGGCGCGGTGGGCGAGCCCGGCATCCTCCCGGGCTGGGTGGGGGTGGACGCCGCGCACCGGGCCGGGCGGCGGCTCGGCGTCCCGGTCGCGGTGGACAACGACGCCCTGCTCGGCACCCTCGCCGAGCAGGCCTGGGGCGCGCTGGCGGACGTCCGGGACGCCGTCTACCTGAAGCTCTCCGACGGCGTCGGCGCCGGCCTCGTCCTCGACGGGCGCCCCTACCGCGGCCGCACCGGGACCGCGGGCGAGATCGGCCACGTCGTCGTCGCCGACGACGCGGGCGGGCCCACCGGCGGGGTCGGCAGCACGGTCTGTCGCTGCGGCAACCGCGGGTGCCTGGAGACCTGGGCGTCGACGACGACCGTCGTCGGCCTGCTCGAGCCGCTCCTCGGGCGGCCGCTGACGATCGCCGAGGTGGTCGCCCGCGCCCGCGCCGGCCACGCCCCGTCACGGCGGGTGCTGGCCGACACCGGCGGCCACGTCGGTCGTGCGCTGGGCGGTCTGTGCAGCGTGCTCACCCCCGCCCGCGTCGTCGTCGGCGGCGAGCTCGCCCAAGCCGGCGACCTGCTGATCGAGCCGCTCCACGCGGCGCTCGTGCGCTGGGCACTGCCCGGGGCGGCGGAGGGCGTCGAGGTCGTCCCCGCGCGGCTCGGGGCCCGCGCGCACGTGCTCGGAGCCGTCGCGCTCGCGGGCGAACTCGCGCTCGGGACGCGTGGGTGATCGCCTCCGACGGGTAGGCCCGGACCGTGCCAAGATCACGACCGTGCGTTCATCCGTTGACCGCGGGAGCGCTCGGACCTAGCCTGTGAACCGCGTCACACGCCGACGTCGGTGCGGGCGCATGTCGACGGGGAGGTCGCACCGATGAGCGCGCGAGCGTCCGAGCTGCCCGACCCGGGGTCGGTGCTGGCCGAGCGCGGCGAGGACCGGACACCGGCGGTGTTCCTCGACTACGACGGGGTCCTCACGCCGATCGTCGACAACCCGTCCGACGCCGTGATGACCCCCGAGATGCGCCGCATCGTCTCCGACCTCGCCCGCCGGGCGAGCGTCTGCGTGGTGTCGGGGCGCGACCGCGGGGTGGTCACCGAGCTGATGGGCCTCGACGACCTCATCGTCGCCGGCAGCCACGGCTTCGACATCTGGGACCCGCGCTCCGGGGTGATCACGCACGACGCGTCCTCCGGGTTCGAGGAGCTCGTCGAGAAGGTCACCGCCGAGGTCTCCGAGCGCGCCGCGGCCATCGAGGGCACGCTCGTCGAGCCCAAGCACGCCTCGGTGGCGCTGCACTACCGCGGGGTCGACCCGGCCCGCCACGGCGAGGTCGCCGAGCTCGTCGACGCGGTGCTCGCCGCCCACCCCGGGGAACTGCGGGTGACCCCCGGCAAGCTCGTCCACGAGATCCAACCCAAGATCGACTGGAACAAGGGGCGCGCGGTCGAGCACCTCCTCGACGTCCTCGACCTGCGCGGGCCGGGCACCCTGCCGATCTACCTCGGCGACGACGTCACCGACGAGGACGCGTTCCGCGCGCCGAGCATCGCCGACGGCGGGCTCGGGGTGCTCGTCATCGACCCCGCCGACGCCGCGGGCCGCGACACCGCGGCCTCGGCCGTGCTGCCCGACGTCGAGCGCGTCGGCCGCTTCCTCGACGGGCTCGCCCGCTAGCGCCCGCGGACCCGCCGCCCCACCCGTTGCCCACCGACCGAACCGAGCCCCCGAGGAGACCGCGGTGGTCAGTCCCGCGACCGAGAAGGACCTCACCGAGACCAGTTCCGACGGTGACGGCTGGACGCTGAGCTGGGAAGGCGTCGATCCGGAGGAGGAGGGCCTGCGCGAGGCGCTGTCCTCCACCGGGAACGGCTACTTCTGCACGCGCGGCGCCGCGGAGTGGGAGGAGACCGACCCGCCCGCGCACTACGCCGGCACCTACGCCCACGGGGCCTACAACCGCGAGACGACGATCCTCGGCGGCCGGCCGGTGCTCAACGAGGACCTCGTCAACCTGCCGAACTGGCTCGTCCTCATGCTGCGCATCGAGGGCGAGGAGGCGATCACGCTCGACAACGTCGAGGTGCTCGAGTACCGCCACACCTACGACATCCGCACCGCCACCCTGAGCCGGCTCTTCCGCTTCCGCGACCGCGCCGGGCGCGAGACGACGCTGCGCAGCCGGCGCTTCGTCTCCATGGCCCACAGCCACCAGGCGGCGATCGAGTGGGTGCTCACGCCGGAGAACTGGTCGGGCAACGTCGGGATCGTCTCGGCGATCGACGGCCGCGTCGACAACAACATGGTGGCCCGCTACCGCGACCTCGAGGGGCGCCACCTCGACCCGGTCACCCCGCGCACGTTCGGGCCCGAGATCATCGCGCTGAAGGTGCGCACCCGGCAGTCGAACCTCTACATCTCCGAGGCCGCCCGCACCCGGGTGGCCCGCAGCCGCGGCCGCTCGTGGCAGGCCGTCGAGCCGAAGCGCACGTTGCACCAGATGAACGACTACATCCAGCAGGTCCTCGACCTCGAGGCCCACGAGGGCGAGTCGATCAAGGTCGAGAAGCTGGTCTCGTTCTTCACCAGCCACGACAACGCGATCACCGAGACGCTCACCGCGGCCGGCCGCCACGTCGAGCGCTACCCGGACTTCGCCGAGGCCTTCGCCGAGCACGAGTCGGCCTGGACCGAGCTCTGGGACGTCGCGGCGATCGACCTGCCGTCGGAGCCCCGCGTGCAGCTGCTGCTGCGCTTCCACACCGCGCACATCCTGCAGGTGTGCTCGCGGCACACCGCGCGGCACGACGCGGGCGTCCCCGCCCGGGGTCTCAACGGCGAGGCCTACCGCGGCCACGTGTTCTGGGACGAGCTCTACGTCTACCCGTTCCTGGACTTCCGGCTGCCCGAAGTCACCCGCGGTCTGCTCATGTACCGCTACCGCCGGCTCGCCGAGGCGCGGGCCGCGGCGGCGGAGGCGGGCTACTCGGGCGCGATGTTCCCGTGGCAGTCCGGGTCCGACGGCACCGAGGAGACCCAGGTGGTCCACCTCAACCCGCTCTCGGGCCAGTGGGACCCCGACCACTCGCACAACCAGCGCCACGTCAACGCGGCGATCTTCTACAACGTCTGGCAGTACTACCAGGCCACCGACGACCTGGAGTTCCTGCGCGACTACGGCGCCGAGCTGATGCTCGAGATCGCCCGCTTCTGGGCCTCGATCGCGCACCGCAACCCGCAGACCGGGCGCTACGAGATCCACGGCGTGATGGGCCCCGACGAGTTCCACGAGGCCTACCCCGGCGCCACCGAGGGCGGGCTGCGCAACAACGCCTACACCAACGTGATGGTCGCCTGGATCTGCTCGACGGCGCCCCGGGTGCTCGCGATGCTGCCGACCAGCCGGCGGCGCGCCCTGCGCACCCGGCTGGGCATCACCGACGCCGAGGTCGAGCGCTGGGGCGAGATGGCCCGCCTGATGTACGTGCCCACGCACGCGACGCCCGACGGGAGCCGCGTCGTCAGCCAGTTCGAGGGCTACGAGAAGCTCGAGGAGCTGGACTGGGACGCCTACCGGGCCAAGCACACCAACATCCAGCGCATGGACCGCATCCTCAAGGCCGAGGGCTCGGACCCGGACCGCTACAAGGTCGCCAAGCAGGCCGACGCGGTGATGCTGTTCTTCCTCTTCTCCGCCGACGAGCTGCGCGAGATCCTCGGCCGGCTGGGCTACGACGACATCGCGGGCGACCCCGAGCTGGCCCGCCGGACCATCGACTACTACGACCGGCGCACCTCGCACGGCTCGACGCTGTCGCTGGTCGCGCACGCCGCGGTGCTCGCCGGGATCGACCCGGCCAGCTCGTGGGAGCGGTTCCTGGTCGCGCTGGAGTCCGACGTCGGCGACGTCCAGGGCGGCACCACCAAGGAGGGCATCCACATGGGTGTCATGTCGGGCACGCTCGACCTCCTGCAGCGCGCCTACGTGGGGTGCAGCGTCCACGACGGGGTCCTGTACTTCGCGCCGCGGCTGACCACCCGGCTCGACGGCCTGCGCTACTCGATGGTCTTCCAGGGCACGAGCCTCCAGGTCTCGGTGGCCGACGGCGAGCTCGTCGTCGAGGTCGCCACCGAGGGGTTCTCGCACCCGGTGAAGGTCGGCATCGGGGGCGAGGTGCGCGAGATGGGGGCCGGGGACCGGGCGTCGGTGCGGCTGGCGGAGGACGCCGCGGACATCCCGGCGCCGACGGGTCCGTCCGGGCACGACGACGGGCAGGTGCTGATCGGGCACAACGGGAGGAGCGAGCAGTGAGCAGCCAGGACGTCAGCGGGGGCTTCAGGGGCGCGATCTTCGACGTCGACGGGGTGCTCGTCGACTCCCCGCACGAGGAGGCGTGGCGGCAGTCGCTGCAGGAGCTGATGGAGGGCCCCTGGTCCGACATCCGCGCGCAGACGACGTGGACCCCGGAGGCGTTCACCCCCGAGCTCTACCACCAGCGGATGTCGGGCAAGCCGCGCAAGGCCGGCGCCACCGCGGCGCTGGAGTACTTCGGCGTGCCCGACCTCGACCGCCGGGTCACCGAGTACGGCGAGCACAAGCAGGAGATGATCATCCGGCTGATCACCGACGGGAAGTTCTCGGCGTACGACGACGCCGTGCGCTTCGTCCTCGCGGTGAAGAACGCGGGCATCCCGGTCGCGGCGGCCTCGTCGTCGAAGAACGCGAAGCTGTTCCTCGAGCGGGTGGACCTCGGCAAGTACGGCGGCTCTGGGAACCTGCACGAGGCGTTCGACGTCGACGTCTCCGGGCGCGACTTCGCCCAGGGCAAGCCGCACCCGGAGATCTTCCTGACGGCGGCCAAGGAGCTCGGGGTCGACCCGCACGACGCGTTCGTCGCCGAGGACGCGACCAACGGCATCCAGGCCGCCAAGGCCGGGGAGTTCGGCGCCATCGGGGTCTCGCGGGCCGACGACGTCGACGCCCTCGCGGCCGAGGGCGCGGACATCGTCGTGACCGACATGGGCACCATCGACGTCGCCGCCCTGTCCTCCCACCGGCTCGCGACGACGTGAGCCGGCCATGAGTACAGACGCGATTCCCACCGACGCCCTGACCGTCGGGGTCGACGTCGGCGGCACCAAGATCGCCGCCGGGGTGGTCGACGGGACCGGGAAGCTGCTCGCGCACACCCGCCGGGAGACCCCGGCCCAGAGCACCTCCGGGGTGCTCTCGGGCATCGCCGACGCGGTGCGCGAGCTCGCCGTGACCCACGAGGTCGCGGCGGTCGGGATCGGCGCGGCGGGCTTCGTCGACGCCGGGCGCTCGACGGTCATGTTCGCGCCCAACCTCGCCTGGCGCGACGAGGACCTCCGCGCGTCGCTGACCGCGCAGCTCGGGCTGCCGGTCGTCGTCGAGAACGACGCCAACGCCGCGGCGTGGGCCGAGTCGCGCTTCGGCGCGGGCCGCGACCACGACGACCTGGCCGCCATCACGATCGGCACCGGCGTCGGGGGCGGCCTCGTCGTCGGCGGGCGGCTGCTGCGCGGCGGGTACGGGGTGGCCAGCGAGATCGGCCACATCACGATGGTCCCCTACGGCCGGCGCTGCGGGTGCGGGCTGCAGGGGTGCTGGGAGCAGTACGGCTCCGGGCGCGCGCTGGTCACCGAGGCCCGCGAGATCGCCCGTCACTCGCCCGCGTTCGCGGCCGGGCTCCTCGCCGACGCCGGCGGCGACCCGGACGGGATCTCGGGGGAGATGGTCACGGCCGCCGCGCAGCGCGGCGACGTGGGCGCCCTGCACTGCTTCGACGAGATCGGGCGGTGGATCGGACTCGGACTGGCGCAGCTCGCCGCCGTGCTCGACCCCTCGCTGTTCGTCATCGGTGGCGGCGTCTCCGCGGCGGGGGAGGTGCTGCGCTCCCGGGTCGAGGACGTCTTCCGGGGCAACCTCACCGGGCGCGGGCACCGTCCCGTGGCCGAGGTGCGCCTCGCCGAGCTCGGCTGGGAGGCCGGGATGGTCGGCGCCGCCGACCTGGCACGTACGCATTCCGACACTGCCGTCCCGGGGAGGGCGTCATGACCACCGATTCACCCGCCGGGTCATCCGACCCGGCCGCCGGCGCCGGCGGTACCGGCGCCAGACCGACGACGTCGGCCAAGGCGATCCTGATCTCGATCGTGGCCGCAGTCGGCGGGTTCCTGTTCGGCTTCGACTCCAGCGTCATCAACGGCGCCGTCGACGCCCTGAACAGCAACTTCAACCTGACGAACAGCCCGCTGCTGTCCGGCTTCGCGGTGGCCTGCGCCTTGCTCGGCTCGGCGGTCGGCGCGTGGTTCGCCGGGCCGGCGGCCGACCGCTACGGCCGTGTCCGGGTCATGCTGATCGCGGCGGCGCTGTTCGCGATCAGCTCGATCGGGGCCGGCCTCGCGTTCGCGGTCTGGGACCTCATCATCTGGCGCATCCTCGCCGGCGTCGGCATCGGCATCGCCTCGGTGATCGCCCCGGCCTACATCGCCGAGATCGCCCCGGCCCACATCCGCGGGCGGCTCGCCTCGCTGCAGCAGATGGCCATCGTGCTCGGCATCTTCATCGCCCTGCTCTCCGACGCCCTGCTGGCCGGGGTGGCGGGCGGCGCCGCCAACACCTTCTGGCTCGGGCTGGAGGCGTGGCGCTGGATGTTCATCGTCGGGATCATCCCGTCGGTCATCTACGCGATCCTCGCCCTGCGCATCCCGGAGTCGCCGCGCTACCTGGTGGCCCGCGGCGACCTGAGCCGGGCCGGTGAGGTCCTGCAGACGGTGGAGCCCGGCCGGACGGCCACGGCGACCAAGGCGAAGGTCGACGAGATCGCGGACACGCTGCGCCGCGAGGAGAAGCCGTCGCTGCGTGACCTCCGCGGCGATCGCTTCGGCCTGAAACCGATCGTGTGGGTCGGCATCCTGCTGTCGGTCTTCCAGCAGTTCGTCGGCATCAACGTGATCTTCTACTATTCGACGACGCTGTGGCAGGCCGTCGGCTTCTCCGAGTCCGACTCGTTCACGGCCTCGGTGATCAACGGTCTGATCAACGTGCTGTCGACGATCGTGGCGATCCTCATCGTCGACAAGGTCGGCAGACGTCCGATGCTCATCGGCGGCTCGATCGGCATGACGATCACGCTCGGCATCATGGCGATCGCCTTCTCGCAGGCGGTGCCGGCGGTGAGCCAGAGCGGCAAGTCGACCGTCGCGCTGCCGGGGGTCTGGGGGCCGATCGCCCTGGTCGCGGCGAACCTGTTCGTCGTGTCCTTCGCGATCACGTGGGGCCCGGTCGTCTGGGTCCTGCTCGGTGAGATGTTCCCGAACTACCTGCGTGCCGCCGCCCTCGCCGTCGCGGCCGCCGCGCAGTGGATCGCGAACTTCCTGATCACCGTGACGTTCCAGGCGCTGGCCAGTGTCGGGCTGACCCTCGCCTACGGGCTCTACACCTTCTTCGCGCTGCTCTCGCTGGTCTTCGTCCTGAGAGCCGTGAAGGAGACCAAGGGCAAGGAGCTGGAGGAGATGGTCGCCTAGGCCTTCGGCCATGTGAACGGATGTGGTCGCCCGGACGACCACATCCGTTCACATGGGACTCTGTCCCCCATGCGCGTCGGCCTCGTCTGCCCGTACTCGCTCGACGTCGCGGGCGGGGTCCAGGCGCACGTCCTGGACCTCGCCCGCGCGTTGGTGCGCCTCGGGCACCACGTCGACGTCCTCGCCCCGGCGAGCGAGTCCACCCCGGTGCCGGACTTCGTCACCCGGGCGGGCCGCGCGGTCGGGATCCCCTACAACGGCTCGGTCGCGCGGCTGACGTTCGGCCCGGTCTCGATGCACCGGGTCCGGCGCTGGCTGCGGGCCGGCGCGTTCGACGTGCTGCACCTGCACGAGCCGACCGCGCCCAGCCTGTCGATGCTCGCGCTCGCCGTCGCCGACGGACCCGTCGTCGCGACCTTCCACACCTCGACGCCGCGGTCGCGGACGATGATCGCGTTCCAGCCGGTGCTCCGCCCGCTGCTCGAGCGGGTCACCGCCCGGATCGCGGTCTCCCCGCTGGCCCGCCAGGTCTACGTCGAGCACCTGGGCGGGGACGCCGTCGAGATCCCCAACGGGGTCGACGTCGCCGCCCTGGCCGCCGGGGCGGCGGATCCGATCCCGCGCCCGGAGGGATGCACGACGGTCGGGTTCCTCGGCCGGTTCGACGAGCCCCGCAAGGGCATGGCCACCCTGCTCGAGGCGCTGGTGCCGCTGGCGGAGCGCCAGGACGTGCGGCTGCTGGTGGTGGGGCGCGGCGACGTCGCCGAGCTGCGCCACCGGCTGCCCGCCGTGCTCACCGGCCGGGTGGACGTCCTCGGCGCCGTCGACGAGGCCACCAAGGCCCGCGCGCTCGGCGCGATGGACGTCCTCGCCACCCCGAACACCGGCGGCGAGAGCTTCGGCATCGTCCTCGCCGAGGGCATGGCCGCGGGCACGCCCGTCGTCGCCAGCGACCTCGAGGCGTTCCGGCGGGTGCTCACCGACCCCGACTCCGGCGCCGTCGCGGGGCTCCTCCTCCCGCCCGAGGACGCCGCGGCGTGGTCGCGGGGTCTGGGCGCCCTGCTCGCCGACCCCGCACGCCGAGCGGCCCTGGCGCACGCCGGGCGGTCCCGGGTGGCCGCGTTCGACTGGTCGAGCGTGGCCGCGGCGGTCCTGCGCGTCTACGAGGTGGCGGTCGCCGCGGATCCCCGGCAGGTCGCGGCGCGGGAGGACGCCGCGGTGGCCGTCGCGGGCGTCGGCGGACACCTCGGCTCGGACCGCGGTCGTGTCGGCGCGCGGGACGGTCCGCGCCCGGCCGACGCCGCCCCCGGGCGCCTACCGTCGTCGTCGTGAACCTGTTCGGCCCGGGCGGCTGGCTCGTCGTGCTCCTCGTCGCCCTCGTCGTCGTGGTGCTCCTCTGGACCGCCACCGTGATGATCGCGCGGGCCCGCCGGCTCGACCGTCTCCACGTGCGGGTCGACGCGGCCCGCCACGGGCTCGTCGAAGCCCTCGACCGCCGCGCCGCGGTGCTCCGGGCGGTCGCGGCCAGCGCCCCGCCCTCGGCGCTCTCGCCGACCGACCGCCGCGCCCTGCGGGCCGCCGCCCGCGCCGCCGAGGCGGCCGAGGGCGCGGAGGCCCGGGAGGCCGCCGAGAACGACCTCGTCGAGCAGCGCGGCCGGCTCGACACCGACCTGCTGCCCCCGGACCTGTCGGCCGAGCTGGCCGACGCCGACGCGCGGGTGGTGGTCGCCCGGCGGGTCCACAACGACGCGGTCCGCGACACCCGCGCGCTGCGGGGCCGGCGGATGGTGCGGGTGCTCCACCTGGCCGGGACGGCGCCGTGGCCGCGCTACTTCGAGATCGCCGAGGTGGGGGAGGGGCCCGGTCCGGACCGGTTCGACGTGGCCGTGGCCCGCGACGCCGCGCGGGTGGTCGTGCTCGACGCGGACGACCGGGTGCTGCTGTTCGAGGGCGTCGACCCCGCGCGCCCGTCCGAGGCGTTCTGGTTCGCCCCGGGCGGCGGGATCGAGCCCGGCGAGGAGGCGGCCGAGGCCGCGTGGCGCGAGCTGACCGAGGAGACCGGGATGGCCGAGGGCAAGCCCGGGGTCGGGGAGCTCGCCGGGCCCGTGTGGGTGCGCGACGTCCTGTTCGACCACGACGGCGTCACCTACGCCGCGCGCGAGGTGTTCTTCCTGCTCCACGTCGACCCCGCGCCCGACGTCGACGTCTCCGGCTTCACCGAGCAGGAGCGTCGCACGGTGCGTCGCCACCGGTGGTGGACCCGGACCGAGCTCGCGGCCACCGTCGACGTCGTCTACCCCCGCCAGCTCGCCGAGCTGCTGGGCGACCCGGGGTCGTTGGCGCCGCTGAACCCGCCGGTGCCGATCCAGTAGGGGCCCCGTCCCGGTGCAAGCGGAGCGTCGTTGCTTGCATCCAGTGGCAGGAAATCCGCTTCGTCGAGATCGTTCGTACGGCCGTGACGTGGGCTGCGTCCCGGCCGCCTGACGACGTCGGGGGGCGCGTCTAGCATCGGGGGCGTTCCACTGCCGTGCCCGATGGAGGACCCGCTGTGACCCGCCCCGACCCGACCCCCGCCGCCGAAGCCCGGGGCGTCAAGCGCGGTCTCGCCGACATGCTCAAGGGCGGCGTGATCATGGACGTGGTCACGCCGGAGCAGGCGAGGATCGCCGAGGACGCCGGCGCGGTGGCCGTCATGGCGCTCGAGCGCGTGCCCGCCGACATCCGCGCCGACGGCGGCGTCGCCCGCATGTCCGACCCCGACATGATCACGGGGATCGTCGACGCGGTGTCGATCCCGGTGATGGCCAAGGCCCGCATCGGCCACTTCGTCGAGGCCCAGGTGCTGCAGTCGCTCGGCGTGGACTACGTCGACGAGTCCGAGGTCCTCACCCCGGCCGACGAGGCGCACCACATCGACAAGTGGGCGTTCACCGTGCCGTTCGTCTGCGGCGCGACCAACCTCGGCGAGGCGCTGCGCCGCATCGGCGAGGGCGCCGCGATGATCCGGTCGAAGGGCGAGGCCGGCACCGGCAACGTCGTCGAGGCCACCCGCCACATGCGGGCCATCCGCGCCGACGTCCGCCGGCTCTCGCGGATGGACACCCAGGAGCTCTACGCCGCGGCGAAGGACCTCCGGGCCCCGCTGCCGATCGTCACGGAGATCGCCGAGACCGGGAAGCTGCCGGTCGTGCTGTTCACCGCGGGCGGGATCGCCACCCCGGCCGACGCGGCGATGATGATGCAGCTCGGCGCCGAGGGCGTCTTCGTCGGTTCCGGCATCTTCAAGTCGGGCGACCCGGCGCGGCGCGCCGAGGCCATCGTCAAGGCCACCACCTTCCACGACGACCCGGACGTCATCGCCAAGGTGTCCGCCGGGCTGGGCGAGGCGATGGTCGGGCGCACGACGTCCGACATGCCCGAGGCCGAGAAGCTGGCGAGCCGCGGCTGGTGAGGCCTGCACATCCGCCTGACGACCGGGGTGGGAGGATCGCGACGATGACCGGGGAGCCGAGCGAGGGCGCACGCCGCGCCCGCGTGGTCCCGCGTCCGGGGCCCGGACGCCCGCCGGGAGGTCCCGGCGGCCCTGCGCGGCCGCAGCCCGGCCCCGGCCCGGTGGACGCGGAGACCGAGGTCCTGCCCCGGGTCGACCCGCCGGGGGCACCGGCCGGACGCCCCGCCCCCGCCCCCCGCGGTCGCGCCGGGCATGCCGCCGCGGCGGCGGTGGCCGCGGCGACGGGCTCGCCGACCGGTCCCGACGCCCCGGTCCGGACTGCGCCCGACGCCGGCCGCGCGGACGCTCCCGAGGATCCCGACGACGAGGCCGGGTCCGGCTCCGAGCGCCGCTACGGCATGGGCACCCCCGCGCTGGTCCTGGGGCTGCTGGCCGCGGGGACCTGCTGGACCGGCTGGGCCGGGGTGGTGCTCGGGCTCTTCGGTGTCGCCGCGGGCTACCTCGGGGCGCGGCGGGCCTGGAAGGGTCTCGCGACCGACGGTGCCCGGTCCCTCGGTGGGCTCGTGCTCGGCGCGATCGGGCTGGTGATCGGTGCGGTCGTCGTCTGGCCCACGCTCTTCGGCACCGGCAACTTCGGCGACGGCCTCACCCTCGACCAGTGCCTCCAGCAGGCCAAAGGGGCCTTCCAGATGCACATGTGCAAGTCCCAGCACATCACCGAGTTCAACCAGCGGTTCCCGAACGCCTCCACCTGACGGGCCCCGGGAGCGACCTGGCACCATCGGGCGCCATGACGACCTCCCGCCCCGCGGACGCGGGTGACGGCGCCGCCGCCGGCTCCACGCCGAGTCGCGGCCTCGAAGGCTGGGGCACCCCGGCCCTGGTGCTGGGGGTCATCGCGGCAGGCACCGCCTGGCTGTTCGGCTGGGTGGGGATCGTGGTCGGCCTCGCCGCCGTGGTCGTCGGCTTCATCGGCGCCCGCAAGGCGTTCCACGATCCGGACCGCTCCGGCGGCGCCGCCCTCGTCGGGCTCGTCCTCGGGCTGGTCGGGCTGGTGTGGGGTCTGGCGATCGTCGTCCCCGCCCTGCTCGGGGTCGGTACCTTCGGGGAGGGGATGACCCTCGACCAGTGCATGGCGCAGGCCACGGGCCAGCAGGAACAGCGCATGTGCGCCAGCCAGCACCTCGACGAGTACCGGGCCCGGTTCCCGGGCAGCACGTTGAACGAGTGAGCCGGGCCGGCCACCTGACAGGGGCGGCCCGCGGGACGGAGCAGCCATGACCGCCGCCGGGCCCCCGGTGGGAGTCCTCGCCCTCCAGGGCAACGTCGCCGAGCACCTCGACGCGCTGGGCGCGTGCGGGGCCGACCCCCGGCCGGTGCGCCGGCCGGGCGAGCTCGCGGAGGTCTCCGGGCTCGTGCTGCCCGGCGGCGAGTCCACCACGCTCTCGAAGCTCCTGGTGGCCTTCGACCTGCTCGAGCCGTTGCGTGAGCGGCTCGCCGCCGGGATGCCCGCGTTCGGGTCCTGCGCCGGGATGATCCTGCTCGCGCGCGAGGCCATCGATGCCCGGCCCGACCAGCACCAGCTCGGCGCCCTGGACATCGTCGTGCGCCGCAACGCCTTCGGCCGGCAGGTGCAGTCGTTCGAGACCGACCTGTCGGTGACCGGCGTCGGGGGCGGCCCGGTCCGCGCGGTGTTCATCCGGGCGCCGTGGGTCGAGTCGGTCGGGCGGGGGGTCGACGTGATCGCGCGCGTCCCGTCCAGCGTCGGGGGAGCGGCGTCCGGCAAGGTCGTCGCGGTCCGCCAGGGCCCGGTGATGGCGACCGCCTTCCACCCCGAGCAGACCGGCGACGCCCGCCTGCACGACCTGTTCCTGCGCCGCGTCCGCGAGTACGCGGCGTAGCGCGACGGCTGGGTGGCGCGCGGCCACCCAGGTATCGTGGTCGGATGAGCGAGACGAGCACCCCCGCCTGGCGCGAGCTCGACTCCGGCGCCTGCTCGATCGCCCGCACCATGGCCGTGATCGGCGAGCCGTGGACCGTGCTGGTGCTGCGCGACCTCCTCAACGGGATCCGCCGCTTCGACGAGCTGGTCGACCACCTCGGCATCGCGCGCAACGTCCTCACCCGCCGCCTGACTACGCTGGTCGACGCGGGCCTCGTCGAGACCCGCGAGTACCGCGAGCCGGGGCGTCGGGCGCGGCGCGAGTACCGCCCGACGACGGCGGGCCGCGACCTGCGGACAGTCCTCATCGCCCTGATGGCCTACGGCGACCGGCACCACGCCGGCCCGGCCGGGCCGCCCGCCGTCGTCGAGCACGAGTGCGGCGCCCCGGTGACGGTGCAGGAGGTCTGTGCCGACGGGCACGTGCTCGGCCCGCGCGACCGGGTCCGGACGGTGCCCGGGCCGGGGTCCCGACGCCGGGCGGAGGCGGTTCCCGCCGGCTAGGGCCGGATGATCAGGCAGCTCGACGTCGCCTCGCCGAGCAGGCGCCCGGCCGCGTCGGTGATCGACGCCCGCGCGAGCGCGGTCCGTCGGCCGGCCGACACGACGACGCCCTCGCAGTGCACCAGGCCGGTGTCGGCGGTCATCGGGCGCAGGAAGCGCACCGAGAGGTCGATGCTCGTGTAGCCGACGCCCGCGGGCAGCGTCGACTGCACCGCGCACCCGCAGGAGGAGTCGAGCAGCGTCGCGTAGACACCGCCGTGCACCGAACCGATCGGGTTGTAGTGGTACTCGGCGGGCTCGAGCGTGAACACCACGCGGCCCTCATCGACGGACTCCACCGCGGCCCCGATCGTCGCCATGATCGGCGGGGGCGGCAGCTCGCCGTCGCGCATGGCCTCGAGGAACGCCAGACCGCTGCGTTGCGGGGCCTGGGCGGCGAGCGCCCGCGGGTCCTCCCAGCGGTACGACCGTTCGCGGACGACGACGTCGGTGCTCACGCGGGGACCTCCTGGGTTGCGATAGAGAACCCAGACGCTAGGACGTCGCGCTGCCGCGGGCAACGGCGGCCGCGTCACACCGGTCGCGGCACGGCGTCCCACCGGCTGTGACGTCGTCGGTAGACTGGACGGTCGAGGCAGGCGAGCGCGACGGCCCCGGGTCGTCCGGAGGTCGGGTCGCGCCCCGTGCCGTCGTCGGAACGCCCCCGATGTGCGCCGACGCCGCACGGCAACGCGCGCGAGGACGAAGGGCGGGAGAGTCATGAGCGGCCACTCCAAGTGGGCGACGACGAAGCACAAGAAGGCCGCCATCGACGCCAAGCGCGGCAAGATGTTCGCGAAGCTGATCAAGAACATCGAGGTCGCGGCCCGCACCGGCGGCGGCGACCCGGCGGCCAACCCGACGCTCTACGACGCCATCCAGAAGGCGAAGAAGACGTCGGTGCCGAACGACAACATCGACCGGGCGGTCAAGCGCGGCTCCGGCGCGGAGGCCGGGGGCGCCGACTACCAGGCGATCACCTACGAGGGTTACGCGCCCGGCGGCGTCGCGGTGCTCATCGAGTGCCTCACCGACAACAAGAACCGCGCCGCCGGCGAGGTCCGCACCGCCATGAACCGCAACGGCGGGGCGATGGCCGACCCGGGCTCCGTCGCGTACCTGTTCAACCGCAAGGGCGTCATCCTGGTCCCCAAGGAGCAGGCCTCGGGCGAGATCACCGAGGACGACCTCCTGCTCGCCGTGCTCGAGGCCGGCGCCGAGGAGGTCAACGACTACGACGAGAACTTCGAGGTCGTCTGCGAGGCCGGAGACCTCGTCGCCGTGCGGACCGCGCTGCAGGACGCCGGGATCGACTACGACTCCGCGGAGGCGGCCTTCGTCCCGTCGATGAACGTCGAGGTCGACGCTGACGGGGCCCGCAAGGTGCTGCGGATCATCGACGCGCTCGAGGACTCCGACGACGTGCAGAACGTCTACTCGAACTTCGACGCCTCCGACGAGGTCATGGCCGAGGTCGGGTGAGCCGGGCGCCGGTGCCCTCCGGCGCGCCCGACTGCTCCGTCGGTCCGCTGCGCCCCGAGCACGCCGGCGAGGCGCTGACCGTCCAGTACGCGGCCTACCTCTCCGAAGGACGTCGCTACCGCACGACCGAGATCCCGCCGTTGGTCGAGACCGTCGAGGAGCTCGCCGCGGACCTGCGGCGGCCCGACGTCGTCGGCTTCGCCGCGTGGCTCGGCCCGCGGCTCGTCGGGTCGGCGCGCCTGCGCGGGGTCGGCGGCCCTGACCCGGTGGCCTTCGTGCGCTACTCCGTGGCTCCCGACGTCCAGGGCCGCGGCATCGGCTCGGCCCTGATCGACGCGGCGCACGAGGTGCTGCCCACCGGCACGACCTCGTGGCTCGTCACCGGGGTGGACAGCGCGGAGAACCTGGCCCTCTACCGGCGGCGCGGTTACGCCGAGCGCGGTCGTGAGGTGGACGCCGCGGGCGTCGCGGTGGTCCGGATGGAACGCCTCGCCCCCTGATCGGGGGAAGGATCGGCGCGCCTCCGTGCGTCGGACCGTCACCGGCGCGCCGCCCGCCCGTTGCGCTTGGCAGGTGGCGCCGCGCGGGCGCTCCGCGAGGCGGGAGCGAGGATGACGACGACGAGTCCGGGGCGTGGGGAACCGGCGCCCTGGTACCCCGCCCACGAGTCCTCGAAGGCGGCGACGTCGACGATGCTGGCGGCCGCGCTCGTCGCCGTGGCGGCGCTCCTCGCGCTGATCGCCCTGCTCGTGGCCGGCGACGAGGTGTCGGCGCTCGTCGCCGCGATGGTCATGCTCGTGGCGGGGGCGAACACGTGGTCCGCCCGCCGCAGCCGGACCTGGTGGCGGGGGAGCTCCGGGGCCACGCCGCGGGCCAAGGAGCCGGCGCCGGCGCCGGCGCCCCGGCCCTCGACGCCGCCCGCGCCGGCTCCTCGACGGACCGTGGATCCGGTGGTCGAGATGGGTGCCTCCGAGCCCGCGCGCCGGTCACCGGGGTCGGCCCGCCCGGCCGGGCGCCCGGCCACCCCTGCCGAGCCGGCGCGGCGGTCGCCGATCGTCCCCGACGCGGCTCGGCGGCCGGAGGCCCCGGAGGCCGGCCGTCACGCGGCCGCGCCGGAGACCGCTCGCATCGCCGACGCTGCTGCCCCGCCCGCGTCTGCCCCGTCCCCGGCTGCCCCGCCGGCGGCTGCCCCGTCCCCGGCTGCCCCGCCGGCGGCTGCCCCGTCCCCGGCTGCCCCGCCGGCGGCTGGCCCGGCCCCGGCTGGCCCGCCGGCGGCTGGCCCGGCTGCTCCGTCCCTGGCTGCTCCGTCCCTGGCTGCTCCGTCCCCGGCTGTCCCGGCCCCGGCTGCTCGGGTCGCGGCGCGCTCGACAGGGGCTGTTCCGTCAGCGGCTGACCCGTCCCCGGCAGCGACCTCGGTGCCGACGGGCCCGCGGCCGATGCCACGCCCGCGCCCGGCACGGTCCCCCGCGCCGGCTGCCCCTGCCGCCGCCGTGCTCGGCGCCGGGTCCGCGCCCACTGTCGCGACCACGCCCGGCGGCGAGGCGCCGACACCCGACCCGGACAGCGCCGACACCGATGTCCTGAAGCGTCCGGCCTACGCCGACCTCCCGCGTCCCGCCGCCCCCGCACGCGCCACGCTGGCTCCGGTGACGTCGGTCCCGGCGCCCCCCGCGCCGGAGTCCCGCCGGCCGGAGGTCCCGGAGCCCACCGACGGACCCGCGGAACCGGTCGAGGCGGAGCCCGCCGAGCCGGCCGCCTCGGCGACGTCGCCCCGGCCGGCCCGCTCGTCGGCGTCCGCCGCTGCGCGCGCCCGCCGTCGTACGGTCACCGTCCGTCCGGTGGGCCGCCGCGTCGCGGGGTCGCGGACCCGGAGCTGATCGAGCTCCCCGGGCTCGCGAGCGGCACCCGACCGATCGAGTGGACCGGGGTGGTTGCCGCGGGAGCCGTGGGAGCCCACTCGGGAGCGGCGGCTGGGCCCGGTGCTGGTCGAGTGGGCCGGGGTGGCTGTGGCGGGAGCCGTGGGGCCCACTCGGGGGTGTGGCTGGGTCCGGTGCTGGTCGAGTGGGCCGGGGTGGCTGTGGCGGGAGCCGTGGGGGCCCACTCGGGGGTGTGGCTGGGTCCGGTGCTGGTCGAGTGGGCCGGGGTGGCTGTGGCGGGAGCCGTGGGGGCCCACTCGGGGGTGTGGCTGGGTCCGGTGCCGGTCGAGTGGGCCGGGGTGGCTGTGGCGGGAGCCGTGGGGGCCCACTCGGGAGCTGCGGCTGGGCCCAGTGCCGGTCGAGTGGGCCGGGGTGGCTGTGGCGGGAGCCGTGGGGGCCCACTCGGGGGTGTGGCTGGGCCCGGTGCCGGTCGAGTGGGCCGGGGTGGCTGTCCCGGCAGCCCTGGGAGCCCACTCGGGGGTGTGGCTGGGCCCGGTGCTGGTCGAGTGGGCCGGGGTGGCTGTGGCGGGAGCCATGGGAGCCCACTCGGGAGCTGTGGCTGGGCCCGGTGCTGGTCGAGTGGGCCGGGGTGGCTGTCCCGGCAGCCGTGGGGGCCCACTCGGGAGTTGCGGCTGGGCCCGGTGCCGGTCGAGTGGGCCGGGGTGGCTGTCCCGGCAGCCGTGGGGGCCCACTCGGGAGTTGCGGCTGGGCCCGGTGCCGGTCGAGTGGGCCGTGGTGGTTGCCGTGGCAGCCGTGGGAGCCCACTGGGAGCCGGGGCCACCGGCACCGTCCCTCAGGCCTCGCGCGCCTCGGAGTGCGGCGTGATGGGCTGACGGCCGCCGAGCTCGGGCACGTGCTTGTACAGCGTCGAACGGCTGACGCCGAGCATCCGCGCGATCGAGGCGACCGAGTTCTCCGGCCGGGCGAGCATCGTGCGCGCCTGGTGGACCTGCTCGGGCGTCAGTGCGGGCGGACGTCCGAGGCGCTGCCCCCGGGCGCGTGCGGCGGCCAGCCCGTCACGGGTCCCCTCGACGAGCAGCTCGCGCAGGAAGTCCCCGAGCGCCTCGAACACGTCGAAGACCAACCGGCCGCCCGGGTCCGTGGTGTCCAGGCCCTCGTGCAGGGAGCGGATCCCGACGCCCCGGCTCCGCAGGTCGTTCACCAGCGTGACCAGCTGCGGCAGCGACCGACTGAGCCGGTCGAGCCGGGCGACGACGAGGGTGTCGCCGGGCTGCAGGGAGGCGAGGCACGCGTCCAGCTCCGGGCGGGCCGTGCTGCCGCGGCTGGCGGCGCGGTCGAGGTAGACCCGCTCGCAGCCCGCGGCGAGCAGGGCGTCGCGCTGTTGGTCGGGACTCCCGACGTCGGGCGAGTTCACGGAACCGCGCCCATAACCGATCGCGGCGCCGGACGGCGCCTCGGGCTCCGCCGCGAGGAGGACGTGGTCCGGCGCACGGTTCATGCCGGGAATAGTAGGAGAATGCGGACGGGGACGCGATTCCCCCCCCACCCCGAAACACCGAGGGCAGTTCGAGACGAGTTGTCGTCGCACTTTTCGTCACCGCGGCCGGGTGGACGGGCAAGATCGAATTCGTTCTCTCACTCAGTGATCGTCCGACGATGCCGGAGTGGCCGATCACGAATGTTCGTTAGGGCATCACAACATTCGTCGGATGGCGTACGCCATCGCGCACGAGAGTCCGGCGCGAGGAGACCACAGGGAACGGTGCAGGTCAGCGCGTCGGTGGGGTGGCGGGCCGACCGGGCGCCCGTGGCGGCGGGCGCGCGGCCGGGACGGGGCTCCGGGGAGGTGGAACCGTCGCCCACGGAGGAGAGTCGGGTCAGGGCCGATCGTGACGGCGTCCCGGGTCGATTGCGCCGATCCGGGTGGGGAGGGTGTCGGGGCGTGGAGATCGTTGAAGACGCAACCCCGCATTCCTGGGGTGTCATATCGATTGTGCACGTTCGGTCTGCACACCGCCGTTCCCGTACAAACAATTCGCTGTGCGTACCGGGAATGGTCAGGAACGTGGGCGGAGGTCCTTCTGCATCAGCACCGTGTCGACCCACTGCCCCTGCTTGTAGCCGACCGCCGGCATTCGTCCGACGATTTCGAAGCCCAGACGTCGGTGGAGCACGATCGACGGGGTGTCGTGGCGGGTGCCGGGCAGGGTCGCGATGACCGCGACCACCTGGCGCATCTCGGTGCGCTCGAGGTCGTCGACCAGCGCCGTGAGCAGTCGCCCGCCGAGCCCCTGGCCGGTCGCCTCGGGCGCGATGTAGACGGAGTCCTCGACGGTGTAGCGGTAGGCCGCGTGCGGACGGAAGGAGCCGCACGCCGCGAAGCCGGCGACGCGCAACCCGCCTGCGGGCGCGCTGGGGTGCCCGTCGGGGAGGTCGGCGACGAGGAAGGGGAGCTTGCGGTCCCGCGCGTCGGCCAGGCGGTCGCGCCAGACCGAGGCGGCGGGCGGGTCCTCGACGAAGGTGGCGATGGAGGCGAGCACGTAGCCGGCGAAGACGTCCGCGATCCGGTCGGCGTCCTCGTCCTCGGCCGGCCGCACCGTGATCCCGGGGTCGGTCATGCCGGGCATCCTCCCCCCGGGCCGGACGACCCCGCCACGTCCGCTACTCGAGGCGGACGAGCTGGAACTCCCATTCGCCGGACGCGTCGTTGTAGGCGGTCCGCTCGTAGACGGCGTGGCTCTGCCCGCCCACCATGCGCGACATCGTCTGCTGCACGCCCCGCTCCGGCGCCGGGAGCGGGATGCGCTGCAGCAGTGGGGGCTCGGCAGCCGCGCCGTCGGGGAGCGAGATGGTCCCCTCGCCCTGCAGCGGACCGTTGACGTAGCGGACGGCGAACTCCCTCACAGCACCCCTCCCGAGTGATCGTTGGCGTGCAGCCTACGGCCGCACTCCGCACCCGTCACGGTGCCCAAGACGACCCGAACAGACCAACCCGGAGCAACCGGTCGGCACCTAGCGTGGTGAGGTGCGTTCGGCTCTGCTCCTCCTCGTCGGCTTCGCCATGGTCGCGGGCGGCGTCGGGCTCGCCCTCGGGATGGACGGCGGCCTGCTGCCCGGCATCGGGCTGGCCGTCCTCGGTCTGCTCGTCAAGGGGGCTGGCCTGCTGCTCGGCGACCCGTCGGCGGGTCCGAGCGGGTCCGAGCGGGGCGCACAGACCCTCGCCGGCCGTCGGGTGGAGCGTCCGCGGGCGGGCATCCCCGTCGGCCGCGCGACGGTGCGGCGTCGGGTGCCCGGCCGGGTGCCGGCCGCCGTCGTGCGACCGCTGCACGACCCCCGCGGTCCGGCCGGTCGTCCGGCGCCCGTCCCGCAGGCCCACGCCCGCCGTCACCGCCGTGCGTCCTGATCTCGCCGCGGTGTGCCCCGTCGTGACAGGGTCGTGCGCGTGACCTCGTGGGAGTACGCCACCCTGGAGATCTCCGCGGTGCAGCTGTCCAGCGACGGGCTGGACCCCGCGGCGAGCAGCCACGAGACCGCGGAGTGGCAGGCCTACGCGATCGGTCCGAAGGACGAGCTCCTCTTCGAGGAGTACCGGCCCTACAGCGTGCCCTGGACCCGGCTGTTCGCCGAGCACCTCAACCGGCTCGGGCGCGACGGGTGGGAGCTCGTCGAGTTCGGCGGCCCCCACCACGCGCTCTACCCGACCGGCTACGTGCACTCGTCGGGGACCTACACGACGGTGGTCGAGAGCCGCTTCGTCCTGCGCCGCCCCGCCTGACGGCCCCGGACGCACGAACGCCCGCCCCGCCGGTGGCGGGACGGGCGTCCGAGGAGTCCTTGGAGGTCCTCAGCCGCGGACGGCCCCTCCGGAGCGGGCGAGCTCCCGCGCTTCCTCCGGGGTGGAGACGGCCGCGTTCGACCCCGGCAGCGGCTTGCCGGCGGGCTCCGTGAGCTTCGCGATCGCGGCGATGCCCACGATCCCCGCGAAGATCAGGTAGAGCGCCGGCCAGTACGCCCACCCCGTCGTCGGGACGAGGGCGGACATGATCAACGACGTGGTCCCGGCGAACGCCGACACGAAGATGTTGAACGAGATCGACAGCCCGCCGTAGCGGATCTCGGTCGGGAACAGCGCCGGCAGCGTCGACGGGCAGGTGGACGAGAACAGGATCAGGAGGATGGCCATGACGGCGAGGCCGACCGCCACCAGCCCGACCGATCCCAGCGTCAGCACGTAGATCATCGGGAACGCGAGGATGACGAGCCCGATGGCGCCGGTCCAGAGCAGCGGCTTGCGTCCGACCCGGTCGGAGAGCAGCCCGAGGGCCGGGATCACGAAGACCGCGACCCACAGGATGATGATCTGCAGGATCTGCGACGTCGTGGAGTCGATCGCCGTGCCGCCGGCGTCGGTGACGTTCTTCTCGAGGAACGTCGGCATGTAGCTGGTCAGCATGTAGTTCGTGACGTTCCAGGCGATGACGAGCCCACCGGCGGTGAGCATGGCCGGCCAGTAGCGCACGAACAGCATCTTGATCCCGGCCCCGGCCTGGGTGCCCTCGCGCTCCTCGGACTCCGAGAGCAGCGTCTGGAACGCCGGAGTCTCCTCGAGGCGGGTCCGGAGGTAGACCCCGACGATGCCCAGCGGCAGCGCGATGAAGAACGGGATGCGCCAGGCCCACGTCGCCGCGAACTCCGGCGAGGACACGAGCGGGATGACGGTCGCCACGGTGGCGCCGAGCGCGTAGCCGATGAACGTCCCGCACTCGAGGAAGCTGCCGAAGAACCCGCGCCGTCGGTCGGGCGAGTACTCGGCGATGAACGTCATCGCGCCGGCGTACTCACCGCCGGTGGAGAAGCCCTGGATGACGCGGCAGAGCACCAGCAGGATCGGCGCCCAGATGCCGATCGCGGAGTACGACGGGATGAAGCCGAGCAGGAAGGTCCCGATCGCCATCATGATGACGGTGATCGAGAGGACCTTGGTGCGGCCGATGCGGTCGCCGAGGGGGCCGAAGAAGAGCCCGCCGAGCGGCCGGACCAGGAACGACACCGCGAACCCCGCGAACGTCCCGACCTGCGCCAGCGTGGGGTTGTCCGGGGGGAAGAAGTTCGTCTCGATGGTGGTCGCGAGGTAGGCGTACACGCCGAAGTCGAACCACTCGGTGATGTTGCCGACCGCGGCGGCCCCGACCGCCCGCTTCATCGTCGCGGTGTCCGTCACCGTGATGTTGGGAGGTACCCCGTTCGATTCGACGTCCGTCGTGCCTGTCACGTCTCTGCCTCCCCGCTACATGGCCCCGCTGGAACCGTGCGAGTCTTTATGACTTCTTTGTCCGATTTACTACGTCCGTGTGGGGGAAACCGTAGTAGTTCGGTACCGGGCGTGCTCGTCGTGCTCCTGAGGGTGACATGGAACACGCGAGAGCACCGCGCGACACCGGAACATCACCCGAGATCGACGCGTCTCTAGGGACGGATGCAGCCAGCATCCGCCGATTCGCAAGCGTCGGCCTCCCGACCGGGTCAGCAGGACCCGCCCACCGGGTGCGACGCGTGCACGTGGTGAGGAGGAGCCACCAGATGGCGGCAGTGTTCGTGGCCATGGTCGTCGTTGCAGGAGCGGGTTTCGGTGTGGCGTCCAGCCTCGCCGCCTACGCGCAGCGCAACTGGCGGAACCGTGCCGAGGGCGGCGAGACGGTCCTCGTCGAGGCCTGAGGCCGACAACAGCTCGCGACGGCGGGCCCACCCTGCGGGGTGGGCCCGCCGTCGTCGTTCCGGGGTCCCCTCAGACCGGCCACCGCTCGCGGCGCCACGCGGCGTCCCAGAACATCCACTCGTAGCGCGACGTCGTGCGGTAGTGCCCGACGACGCGGGCCCGCTCCGCCGGGCCGAGCTCGTCGGCGACCCGGTCGACCAGGGCGATGGCCGCGTCGACCACCGCCTGGAACTCGTCGCCGCCGTACATCCCGATCCACCGCGCGTAGAGCGGGTCGGGCGACGACTCGGCGAGCAGGGCCTCACCGACCCGCGCGTAGATCCAGTAGCACGGCAGCACCGCGCCCATCCCCTCGGCGAACGAGGCCCCGTGGCAGGTCGCGAGCAGGTAGCTCGTGTACGCGAGCGTGGTGGGCGCCATCGGCGCGCGGGTGTCGGTCTCCCCGGCCAGGGCGTCGGAGAGCGCGGCGTGCATCTCCTGCTCGGCCGCGATCGCGCCGGCGGCGTGCTGGGCGAGCAGCGTCGTGTCGTCCTCGGTGGGTGCGCGGGCGGCGAGTACCGCCAGCGCCCGGGCGTATCCGCGCAGGTAGTGGCTGTCCTGCACCACGAAGTGCCCGAACGCCGCGTGCGGGAGGGTCCCGTCGGTGAGACCGGTGAGGAACGGGTGGGCGCGGACCGCGTCGTAGACGTCGGCCGCGGACTCCCAGAGCTCGTCGCTGAACGCCACGGCGGGGAGCCTGTCACGACCGGCCCGACGACGCTGCTGCGATGATCGGCCGGGTGCGGGGACGGGCGACGGGGCTGCTGGCCGGGGTCGTCGCCGACGCGCTCCTGGGCGACCCGCGCCGCGGCCACCCCGTCGCGGTCTTCGGGACGGGTGCCGCGCGGCTCGAGCGGGCGTGGTGGGCGGACTCCCGGTCCCGCGGCGCCCTGTACGCCGGGGTGCTCGTCGGTGGTGCGGTGCTCGGGGGAGCCGCCGCCGAGCGGGTCGCCGCGCGCTCCCCGGTGGCGACGGCGGCCGTGACGGCGCTGGCGACGTGGGCCGTCCTCGGCGGGCGCTCGCTCGCGGGGGAGGGGGCGGCGCTGGCGGGGGAGCTGGCGGCCGACGACCTCGGCGCGGCCCGACGGCGGCTGCCCTCGCTCTGCGGGCGCGACCCCTCGGCCCTCGACGCCGACGGCCTCGCCCGCGCCGCCCTCGAGTCCGTCGCGGAGAACACCTCGGACGCCGTGGTGGCACCGCTCGTGTGGGGCGCGGTGGCGGGGGTACCGGGGCTGCTCGGGTACCGGGCCGTGAACACCCTCGACGCGATGGTCGGGCACCTCTCGGCGCGCCACGCCCGTTTCGGCTGGGCGAGCGCGCGCGCCGACGACGTCGCCAACGCCGTCCCCGCCCGCCTCGCGGCCCTGCTCACCGCGACGACGGCGCCGGTGGTCGGCGGGCGTCCGGGCGCGGCGCTGACGGCGTGGCGCCGCGACGCGCGCCGGCACCCGAGCCCCAACGCCGGGCCGGTCGAGGCGGCCTTCGCGGGCGCGCTCGGCCGCCGGCTCGGCGGGCGGACCGTCTACCCCTACGGCGTGCAGGAGCGCCCGCTCCTCGGCTCCGGCCCTGCTCCGAGGGTCCCCGACCTGCACCGGGCCGTCCGGCTCTCCCGGGTGGTGACGGCGGGTGCGGCGCTCGCCGCCGCCGGGCTCGCCGCGGCCATCGACCGGGCGGTCCCGGAGGGGTTCCCGCGTCGCCGACCCTAGGCAGATGATCATGGAACTCGGCACGGCTGAGCGTGCCGGAAACCATGATCGACTGTCTGGGGAGCCGAGCGCGGTACCCCGCGCTCAGCGGCCGTAGCGGTCGGCGAGCACCTCGGAGGTCGGGCGGGCCGGCGCCGGCTCCGCCGGGGCGTCGCGCCCGGCGCGGTCGGGGGCCGGTGCGTCGTCCGGAACCGGCACCGCCTCGGCGTCGGGACCCTCGGCCTCGGCCCGGCGGGTGCGGTACTCCAGGCGCACGAAGTAGAACCACCCGCCGATCGCCATGACGCCGAAGATCAGCCACTGCCAGGCGTAGGAGTAGGACGGGTTGGGGTCGGGCGGGGGGAGCGGGACGGCGGTGACGACGCCGGGCTGGCCGGGCAGCAGCTGGACGTATCCCGGGGCCAGCGGCATCCCGACCAGCGGGCCGATCTGGGCGGCGTCGACGGCGTAGACCTGCCGGTAGCCGGCCTCGGTGACGGGGGCGCGGTCGGTGGCGGACTCGTCGGGGCGCTGGTAGCCCACGACGGCCACGACGCCGGCCGGCGGCGGCGCGATGGGCGGGAGCGTCTCGCCGTTCGGCGTCACGTAGCCCCGGTCCACGAGCAGGGTCTGGCCGTCGGTGGTGCGCAGCGGCGTCAGGATCTCGGTGGCGGCGTCGCTGTTGACCGAGCGCAGCCGGGCGAGGACCTGGCCGGCCGGCTCGTAGGTCCCGGTGACGACCACCTGGCGCCACGCGGCGGCCGGGCCGGGCTCCGCGCCCGGGGCGACGAGCGAGGACCGGGGCACCGCCGGGGTGCTGACGGCGCGGACGAGGGCCTCGTTGTTGCCGTCCCGCTCGGTGCTGCGGTGGAACTGCCACGGCGCGAGCAGGTAGTAGCACCCGAACGCGAAGGCGATGACCGCCAGCGTCAGGGCGATCCACCCGGGCCGGAGCAGGAAGCGCACGCCGCCCAGTATGGCCTCCGGCCCTGTGGTCGCTGTGCGGTCCTCAGAGCGATCGCGCCGCCCGGCACGCGGACGCGGCGTAGCCCCCGCCGAACAGCGCGGCGTGGACGAGCAGCGGGAAGAGCTGGTGCAGGCCGACGCGGTCGGACCGGCCCGCGGCGAGGGGGGACGCCTCGTCGTAGGCGCCGAGCACGGCGTCGAGCTGGGGGCAGCCGAAGAGCGCGAGCATGGCGAGGTCGGTCTCGCGGTGCCCGCCGTGCGCGGCGGGGTCGATGACCCAGGCGCCGTCGCCGGCCCACAGCACGTTCCCGGTCCACAGGTCGCCGTGCAGGCGTGCCGGCGGCTCGTCGGGCCCGGCGTCGGCGTCGCCGCCGGTGAGGCGTGCGCACCCGTCCTCGACCTGCGCGGCCTGGGAGGAGGACATCCCGCCGCGGTCGACGGCCAGCCGCACGTAGGGCAGGACGCGGGACCCGACGTACCAGTCGATCCAGCGGGTGCCCTCGGGCGCGGGGTCGTTGCGCATCGGGGCGCCGCCGATCCACGCGTCCGCGGGCCCACCGGGCGGCGGCGACCCGAAGGCGGGGGCGCCGGCCGCGTGCATCGTCGCGAGGCCACGCCCGAACGCCTCGGCGGCGCCCCCGGAGGGCGAGCCCTCGCCGACCGCGTCGCTGACCAGCCAGGACTCGTCGACGCCGAGTACCTCGGGCACCCCGGGCCCGCCGGGCACCGCCAGCCAGCGCAGCCCCGCGGCCTCGGCGGCGAGCGCGGTCGGCGCGCCGGTCTTGGCCATCACCTCTCGGTCGTCGTCGAGGGTGCAGCGGGTGACCGCGCCGAGGGAGCGGGCGCGGACGACGCCGTGCCCGGTGAGTCGCGCGACGGCGTCGGACGCGCTCACACCCGCTCCCGCGCCCAGGCGACGACGCCGGGCGTCGCGGCCTCGAGCATCGCGAAGACCTCGTCGAACCCCTCGGGCCCGCCGTAGTAGGGGTCCGGGACCTCGGCGCCTTCGGGGGCCGCGGGGTCGAACGAGCGCAGCAGCCGGACGCGGTCGGCCGGGACGCCGGCGCGGATCAGGTCGCGGGCGTGGTCGGTGGTGGCGGCGAGCACCAGGTCGGCCTCGGCCGTGGTCTCGTCGATCTGCCGGGCGACGTGGTCGGTGCCGTAGCCCCGGTCCGCGAGGGTGGCGGCGGCGCGGCGGTCCATCGGCTCGCCGACGTGCCAGTCGCCGACGCCCGCGCTGGTGACGACCACGCGGTCGGCCAGGCCGGCGTCGGTGAGCGCCGCGCGCAGGATCACCTCGGCCATCGGGGAGCGGCAGATGTTGCCCGTGCAGACGGTCACGACCGAGTAGCACCTTTCGCGGGGACCCATGGCCCGAGTCTGCCGCTGCAGCACGAGCGGCCGACGGTCGAGTCACCTCCGCTGACCGTCTCCGGATCCAGCGGCACGCCGAGCAGTTCCCTGCCCTCACCGGCGGTGGACCGAGCCGATTCCGGTGACGTGCTCGGTCACGGTCGGGTTGCCGAGGTACTCGATGCTGCCGACGCCGGTGACGGTCGCGTTGAGCGTGCGGGCAGCGTTGACGGTGGCCGTCCCGGTGCCGCCGACGTTGACGTCGGCGTCCTGTGTCGGGAGGGCGCTCGCGTCGATCTGGCCGAGGCCGATCAGATCGACGTTCTCGGTGGTCGTCCGGCCGGCGATGACGAGGCGACCGGCGCCGCTGTTCGCGAGCGAGACCTGGGGGGCGTCGATCCTCGTGGCATTGATGCTTCCGGCACCGGAGAGCACGAGGCCCCGTAGCTGCCGCGCGGTGACGTGGTACTCGATCGTGGTGGCACCTCCGATGGCCGCGTTCGGCTGGGCGCCGAGCCGGAGGGTCGTCCCGGCCACGGTCGTGGTGAGCAACGGGACGATGTTGTCGTCGGCTCGGACCTCCACGGAATCGGTGCCCGACTGCTCGACGGTGACCGTCCCGGCGCCTGAGAACTCGATCGAGTCGAAGGCCGGGACCGGGCGCGTCTGTGACTGGACGTTCCCGGAGCCCTGGACACCGCCGGCGTTGCCGCTGCTGCACGCGCTCATCACCAGGGCGCCGGCGACCAGTGCGGCCACGAGCGCGAGCTTTCGACGAACACCCCCCATGCTGGCGTGGTAGCAGGGGCCGGGCATCGCCACAAGACGCCGGTCGGGAATCGTTGCCCGCCCGTTCCTGATCGGCACGGAACGTGGGCGGGCGCACTCGTCTCCGTCGTCGGCTCGTCGAGGGCCCCGGCAACGACGGCGACCGCGATCGACCCGGGAGCGAAGCGAGCGGCATCGGGGGTCGGTCGTGGCTGCCGAGTGGGCCCGGACGGTGACGACGTGCCGGACGTCCGACAGGGTCACGTCCTCTCACCGCCCGTGGACCACAATGGCGCCCACCATGGACCCCTCCGTCGCTCCCCCCGACGTCGCGGCCGCCGTCGCCGCGCTCGAGACCGCCTACCCGCCCGGGCTCGCGCAGGACTGGGACGCCGTGGGCCTGGTCTGCGGGGATCCCGACGAGCCGGTGACCCGCGTGCTCGTCGCGGTCGACCCGACCGCGGCCGTCGTCGACGACGCGATCGCCGACGGCGTCGACCTGCTCGTGACCCACCACCCGTTGCTGCTGCGCGGCGTGCACGGGGTGCCGGCCGACCAGCCCAAGGGCTCGGTGGTGCACCGTCTCGTCCGGGCGGGCTGCGCGCTCTTCGCCGCGCACACCAACGCCGACGCCGCCGCGCCCGGGGTGTCCGACGCGCTCGCGGACGCGCTCGGCGTCGTGGTGGAGCGCCCGCTGGCCCCCGAGGGCCCGGACGGATCGGTCGGCATCGGACGGATCGGCCACCTCGAGGCCACGGAACCGTTCGGGGCCTTCGTCGAGCGGGTGGCCGCGGCGCTGCCGGCGACGGCGTGGGGGGTGCGCGGCGCGGGCGACCCGGAGCGCCCCATCCGGCGGGTCGCGCTGTCCGGCGGGGCGGGCGACTCGATGCTCGGCCTGGCCCGCGACGCCGGCGTCGACGCCTACGTGACCGCGGACCTGCGCCACCACCCGGCCGACGAGCACCTCCAGCGGGCCGGGGCCCCCGCGCTCGTCGACGTCGCCCACTGGGCCTCCGAGCACCCCTGGTGCGCCCAGGCCGCCGACGTGCTGCGCCGGGCGCTGCCCGGCGTCACCGTGTCGGTCTCGACGCGGCGGACCGACCCGTGGACCCTCGGCGCCGCCGGGAGCGGGGTCGCCGAGCGCGCCGCACCCCCGGCGAGCACGACGACCACCGCGCCGCCGACCATGCACGACGTGATCGAAGGAGCCACCCAGCCATGAAGGCCGACCCGGCGGTCCAGCGCCGGCTCCTCGACCTCGCCGCCGTCGACGGCGAGCTCGCCCGCGCGGAGCACCGCCGCCGGACCCTGCCCGAGCAGGCCGCGGTGGAGGAGGCCGAGCGCGCGCTGCGGGCCGCGGCCGACGCCGTCGTCGTCGCGCAGACCGCGCTGTCGGACCTCGACCGCGACGTCGCGAAGCTCGACCGCGAGGTCGAGCAGGTCCGCACCCGCGAGACCCGCGACCGCCAGCTCCTCGACAACGGCTCGGTGTCGGCCAAGCAGGCCACGGACCTGCAGCACGAGCTGGACTCGCTCGAGCGGCGCCGTGCCGTGCTCGAGGAGGAGCAGCTCGAGGTCATGGAGCGCCAGGAGGCGGCCGGGATCGACCTGCGGCACGAGACCGACGCGCACGCCGCCGCGCAGACCGCGCTCGAGGACGCCGTGGAGCGCCGCGACGGCACGCTCGGGGACATCGGCACCACCGAGGCGCGCCGCGGGGAGGAGCGCACGGCCCTGGTGGCCGAGCTCCCCGCCGACCTCGTCGCGCTCTACGACAAGATCCGCGCGAAGAGCGGGGTGGGCGCCGGCGAGCTCGTCGGCAACCGCTGCGGGGCGTGCCGGCTGGAGATGGACCGCAGCGAGCTGCGCGACATCCAGGGCGCCGCGCCCGACGACGTCGTGCGGTGCGAGAACTGCGGCGCGATCGTCGTCCGGACCGGGAAGTGAGCGCCGGGGACGCGAGCACCGGGGACGCGAGCACCGGAGACGCGAGCACCGCCGCGAACGCGGCCGGGGCCTGGACCGGGCGCGGGGCCGCCGTCCCCACCCGCGTGCTGCTGCTGCGCCACGGGCAGTCGCCGCTGTCGGTGGACCGGCGCTACTCGGGGCGGGGGAACCCGCCGCTGACCGAGGTCGGGCAGTCGCAGGCGGCGGCCGCCGCGGCGTCGGTCGGGGCGCGCTACCCGGGCGCCGCGGCCGTCGTCAGCTCGCCGCTGGACCGCGCCCGCTCGACGGCGGGGCCGGTCGCGGCGGCGCTCGGCGTCGCGGTGGAGGTCGACGAGGGCTTCACCGAGACCGACTTCGGCGGCTGGGAGGGGCTGACCTTCTCCGAGGCCGCCGAGCGCGACCCCGACGTGCACCGCGCCTGGCTCGCCGACTCGTCGGTGCCCCCACCCGGCGGGGAGAGCTTCGAGGAGGTCGGGGCCCGGGTGGCCGCGGCGCTGCGCGGGCTGCTGGAGCGGCACGCGGGGACGACGGTCGTGCTGGTCAGCCACGTGACCCCGATCAAGACGATCCTGCGCTTCGCCCTCGACGCCGGCCCGGCGCTGCTCTACCGGCTGCACCTCGACCTGGCGTGCCTGTCGGTGGTCGACTTCTGGGACGACGGCGGCGCGAGCGTGCGGCTGGTGAACGACACGTCCTACCTGCGCTAGGCGAGCCACTCCAGCCACGCCGCCCCGGGGTGGGCGAGCCCGAGGACCCGCCCCGACACCGCCCCGTCGCGCACGGACAGGCGTCCCACCACGCCGGTGACTCCGGCCCGGTACGCCTCGACCGCGCGGTCGGGGACGGGGAGCCCCTGCACGCTGTCGCGGCCGTCCGGCCCCAGCGGCACGAGCGGGTCGACCGAGATCCACTCGAGGTCGCGCCCGAGCCGGGGGAGCAGGGCGGCGAACCGGGCGCGGTCGTCGTCGGGCAGGAAGACGTGGACGTAGGTGTCGACGAGGACGAGCAGGGCCTCCGACGGCAGGTCCGCGCAGACCCGCTCGACGGTCTCCACGAGGTCGCCGCGGACCAGCGGCGCCGGGTGGGCCCGGACGACGGCGCTCGCCGCGGCGAAGCGGTCGACCGCGCCGGTCTCGGGCGGCACGCAGGCGGCGAGCCAGTCGCGGATCTCCGGGACGCCCAGGTCGAGGGGCTCGACGTCGATCCCGACCCGCGCGGCGATGGTCGGCACCGTCGCGGGCACCGGCGGGTCGCCCGCGCGGACGGCGCAGTGGAGCTCGAAGGGGGAGTCGGGGTCGCCGACGGTGCGGGTGCGGCCGTCGGCGGCGTACCGGTAGCGGTAGCGGTCGAGCTGGAGCCCGAGGCCCGCGCCGGTGCCGAGGTCGACCAGCGCGATCGGCCGGTCGGGAGCGATGTCGCCGAGGACGGCGAGCACGTCGGCGCTGCGACCGACCTCGTTCATCTGGTAGCGGTGCGCGGCGCACAGCCGCGCGAGCTCCTCGGCGTGCTCCCGGGCGAACGCCGCGAGCGCGGGCCGGAACCCCTCGTCGAGGACCGGCTGGCCGGAGCCCGGCGTCGGGAAGTACCCGGCGAGGGGAGCGGGCTGCTCGCGGGCGACGAGGTCGCGGACCGCGGCGCTGAGCAGCAGCGGCGGCAGCCGGTCGGGCGGGAGGGCGGCCGCGAGGTCGAGCAGGACGTCGTCCTCGGCGATCGCGCGGAAGAGCTCGGCGGTCAGCGCCCAGCTCGGTGGGGCGTCCGGCGGCGACCAGCCCGCGGCGACGCCGGAGGCCTGGTCACGCACCCGGTCTCGGGCGTCGTCGCTGCTCACGGAGCGCAGCGTAGGGCCGGTCAGGCCACCAGCCACAGCGCGACGGTGCCCGCGACGAGCGCCGCGGGGGTGGTGACGAGGCCCGCGATCGTGAACCGCCGTAGCGACGGCGCCGCTCCCTCCGCGGACATCACCCGCCGCCACAGCAGCGTCGCGAGGGACCCGACGTAGGTGAGGTTGGGCCCGACGCCGACCCCGATCAGCATCGCGAGCACCGTGGCCGTCGCGGGGGCCGGGCCGAGGGCGTCGAGCAGGAGCAGCGTCGCGGGCAGGTTGTTGACGACGTTGGCGAGCACCGCGGCGAGCCCGGCGACCGCGAGCAGCCCGGGCAGGCCGGTGCCGAGCGGTGTGACGATGCCGGTGAGCACCCCGCCGAGCCCGTGGGTGCCCACCGCGGCGACGACGACGCCGAGGGCCAGCACGAACAGGCAGAAGAGGGGAGCGGCGGACTCGACGACCGCGCGCGGGGTGGTGCGACGGGAGGCGAGCGACCGCGCGCCGAGCACCACGACTCCGACGACCGCGACCCACACCGGCTCGACCCCCAGCGGGGCGGCGGCGCCGAACCCCACGAGGGTCAGGGCGAGGACGACGAGGGCGTAGCGGGGGGTGGGGGTGTCCTGGTCGAGCTGGTCGGGCCGGTCGGGCTCGTCCTCGGGGCCGGCCTCCGGTCGGTCGATCTCTCGGCGGAACACCCACCGCAGCCCGACGTACTCGACCGCCAGCACCACGACCCACGGCAGCGCCATGAGCGCCGCGAACCGCAGGAACGACAGGTGCGTGGCGCCGACGGCGAGCAGGTTGGTGAGGTTGGAGACCGGGAGCAGCAGCGACGCCGAGTTGGCCAGGTGCGCGCAGACGAAGGCGGCGGGTGCGACGGCGAGGCGCATCCGCCGGGCGGTGCGCACGACGACCGGGGTCAGCAGGACGACGGTGGCGTCGAGGCTCAGCACGGCGGTGGTGACCGCGGCGAGGGCGAAGACGCGGCGGAAGAGCCGGTTCCCAGTGTCAGCGGTGTCGCATCGCAGACACTCAACGTCCGAAAAGCCACTCTCACGTCGGCGCCGCAGCAGCGACCCCGCCCAGGTGAACACCCCCTCGGCGTCGGCGAGGTGGGCGAGCACGAGCACCGCCGCGAGGAACCCGACGGTCGGCCCGAGCTCGACGACCTCCGTCAGCGCCTGCGGCCACGCCAGCAGGCCGGTCCCGACGACGAGCGCCGCGGCGGGGATCGCCGCGACCGCCTCCGGCGCCCCCCGCGGCCGCCACACGGCGACGACGAGCACCGCCGCGAGGAGCGCGACGGCGAGCGCGGTCGCGGCGTGGCCCGTCACCGGAAGACGCTCACCCCTTGAGGAACAGGTAGATCGCCACCGCCACGCCGAGGACGACGACGCTCCAGCGCAGCACGTTGTCGGGCATCTTCTGCGCCACGGCCATCCCGAGGTAGCCCCCGATGAGCGTCGACGGCGCCAGCAGCAGGACCGCGAACCAGTCGACCGGCGCGAAGAACCCGAACAGCACCACGGTCACCGTCGCGACCACCAGCGACAGCAGCACCTTCACCGCGTTGAGCCGGCGCATCGAGTCGGCGCAGAGCAGCGAGAGCACCGCGATCAGCACGACGCCGAGGGCCCCGCCGAAGTACCCGCCGTACACCGCGGCGACGAAGGTGACGACGGCGAGGGCGACCGGCCGCTCCCGGCCCTCCGACTCGCCGTCGCGCGAGGTCCACCGCTTGATCCACGGCTGGGCGCCCAGCGTGAGGCTGGCGAGCAGGACGAGGATCGGCACGACCGCGTCGAACACCGACTGCGGCAGCACGAGCAGCAGCCCGCAGCCGACCGCGGAGCCGAGGGCGGCGGGGATCGTCGTGAGGGCGAGCCGGCGGCGCTGGCCGCCGAGGTCGCGGCGCGCGGACAGCGTCGAGCCGGCGTAGCCGGGCCACTGGGCGACGGAGTTGGTGACGTTGGCCGGCAGCGGCGGCAGTCCCGTCGCGAGCAGCACCGGGAAGACGATGAGCGAGCCCCCGCCGGCGATCGCGTTCACCGCGCCGGCGAGCAGCCCGAGCACGACGAGCAGGACGATCTGCAGCGCGCCCGGATGCGTCACGGCTGGGCACGCTAGCCCTGGTGCGGTGGGTGTGCCCGCCCGCCGGGGCGTCGTGGGAGGGCCGTCGTCGTCACGGATCCTCTTGTCGGGAGCGACACGCCCACGTGGCGCCACGACTCGCGACCGGGAATGAGATCTTCGTCTAGGTCGGGGCCGTGTCCCTGCGGGCGCCGACGAGCAGGCCGGCGCCCAGGCCCGCGACGCCGAGGTCGCGGACCCCCGCGGCGACGAGCTGCAGACCCTCCGGTGCCCCCTGCGACGCCGCCACCAGGACGACCCCGACGGCGAGGGCGACCCCGGCCCACCGCGGCAGGACACCGGCGCGGAACGAGGCGTAGCCGAACCAGACGCCCGCGGCGACCATGATCGCACCGTGGACGGTCATCCCGACGCCGAGCTCCTCGGACAGGGTGGCGTAGTCGGGGGTGCCGGTGACCAGCGCGTAGACGACCGTCCCCGTGAAGTAGACGTACGCGTAGGCGTAGGCGCCCGCGGCGATCGCCGCGCTCCGCGGGATCGACGGCCGCTGCGCGAGGTGGAGCCCGATCACGAGGAACGGGACGGCGGCCTCGGCGACGAGGGTCAGCCAGAGCTGCGGGGTCGAGAACCCGCCCTGGACGGCCTCGAGGACGTCGGACACGAAGTAGAGGGCGGAGAAGACGACGGCGGCGGCGCCGAGGAGGGCACGGGGAGGTGGCGTGCCGACCGTCTCGGACATGGCGACCTCAGCTCCCCGACCAGGCCACCGAGGGTCCGCGCCCGGTCCACGACGCACAAGGGCTCCACGGCGGGCCGAGCATGTGCCGGCGCTACCATCGGTGACGCGGAGGAGTCGGCCGGGCGGCCGCGTCGGGCCCCACGAGGGCCCGTCGAGGAAAGTCCGGACTCCACAGGGCAGGGTGGTTGCCAACAGCAACCCGGGGTGACCCGCGGGACAGTGCCACAGAGAACAGACCGCCACCGGCGCGAGCCGGTGGTGAGGGTGAAACGGTGGTGTAAGAGACCACCAGCGTCCTGGGTGACCAGGACGGCTCGGTAAACCCCACCCGGAGCAAGGTCAAGAAGGTTCCGCCGGAGACGGCGGAGCTGCGCAGGTCGTCCGAGGGCTGCCCGCCCGAGACCTGCGGGTAGACCGCTGGAGCCCGTCGGCGACGGCGGGCCGAGATGGATGGTCGCCGCCCGCGGACCCGCGAGGGACCGTGGGCACAGGATCCGGCTTACAGGCCGACTCCTCCGCCCGCCCCTTCTCCGCCGCGGCGGGGGAGGGGCCGCCGGTGACGAGCTGCCCCGTGTCGTCCTGCCGCTCACTCACGAGATCGGGCGTTCTCTCGTCGGCGGTGGGCTGGGTAGCCGGACCGGCGGCCGTGCCCGGGCCTGGGGTGGATCTCACGTCTGCGCGCGCTGCATCCATTCCTGGATCGCGGCCTCGGTGACGGCCAGCTCCTCCTTCGGGCTGAACATCACGAACTCGCTGCCGGCCTCGGCGGCCGGGACGTGTCCGGGCGACATGTAGAAGGCGTCGCCCGGTCCGTACTCCTCCTGCTTGTCGTCGTAGTCGACGGTCATGCGGCCATCGATCACGTAGCCCCAGTGGGGGCACCGGCAGTGGCTGCCCGGCAGCCCGGCGAGCATGTCCTTGAGCGAGTGCGTCTCGCGGATCGTCACGAACTGCACCGTGTAGTCGTCGAGGTGGGCGGTGCGGTCGACGGCGAGCCCGAAGTCCTGCTCGTGCGCGGTTGTCCTGGATGTGGATGGCATGACGGTCTCTCGGTGGTGGTGCCTCGCGGTTGCTGGAGGAAGGCGCACGCTAGGTGCCGGCCGGCAGTCCGTCCATGGGGCGACCGCCCCATCTTTCCGGCCGTCATCCCTGAGTTCATGCCTCGGCGGGCAGGTAGTCCTCCTCGGGCAGCAGCCCGTGCTGGATCGCGAACAGACTGGCCGTCGGTACGGCGACCGGGTGGGGCGCGGGCGCGGCCGTCGTGGCACCGACTCTGCGGCGACCATCGCAGCTCGGCGAGCAGCCACCGCCACCGGCTCGGCCTGGCGGGGTGAATCCGGCCCGGCAGAAACCATCTCCGGGGCCTGGGACGCTGCCCGCCGGCGGCGGCCATGGTGGGCCATGGACCACAACCAGTTCATCGACGAGGTGGCCGAACGGGCCGACGTCGGGCGAGAGCAGGCCGAGGCGCTGACCCGGGCCACCCTGTGGACGCTGGGCGAACGCATCACCGGTGGGGAGGCCCGCCACATCGCCGCGCAGCTCCCCGCGGAGCTGCAGACGCCCCTGGTGGCGGCCGAGGAGGAAGCCGAGGGATTCAGCCTCGACGAATTCATCCGGCGGACCGCGGAACGGGCCGGGGTGGACCGGGGCACGGCGGACATCGGCGTGGCCGCGGTGCTGGCCACGCTGCGCGACACGATCAGCGGTGACGTCGTCAGCCACATGATGAGCCAACTGCCCCTGGAGTTCAGGGAAGTGGCGGCCGGCCCTCGCCTCCGGGACGTTCGACCAGCAGGAGGAGACCGATGACCCGGATCCTGCTGGCGCTCTCCGGCAGCGACCACTGGACGCTCCAGGACGGCAGCCGACACCCGACCGGCTACTGGGCCGAGGAGTTCGTGGTGCCGCACAGCGTGTTCCGCGACGAGGGTGTCGAGGTGGTCGTCGCCACCCCGGGCGGCGTGGCGCCCACGGTGGACCGGATGAGCCTGCACCCGGAGAGGGCGGGCGGGGAGAGGAGAGCCACCGCGTTCCGCGACTACCTCGACGCGATCGCCGACGATCTGGCGCACCCGATGGCGTTGGAGCACGCCGTGGGGCACGTCGCCGACTACGACGCCATCTACATCCCTGGTGGGCACGGCCCGATGGAGGATCTGGCCGACTTCCAGCCGCTGGGCGAGATCCTCCTCCAGTTCTTCGGCGCGAACCGCGTCGTCGCGGCGGTCTGCCACGGCCCGGCGGGCTTGCTGTCGGCCAACCGTCCCGACGGCGGCTGGCTGTTCGACGGCCTGCACATGACGGGTTTCACCGACGAGGAGGAACGCCTGGGTGGGCTTGCCGACCGCGCGCCATGGCTGCTGGAGGACCGGCTGCGAGAGCGCGGTGCGGACTTCGAGGCGGGCCCGCCGTGGGCGCCGCACGTCGTGGTGGACGGGAACCTGCTCACCGGCCAGAACCCCGCGTCGTCCCAGGCGGCCACCGAGCGGACGCTGGACGAATTGCGCGTACACCACGCGCTGTGACGTCACCGGCGACTGCCATCGGCAGAGGTGTCGCCCGCTCGGTCATTCCGTAGACCCCCCGCCGACGGCTCGATCGCCCGAGAAGAGTGTGGTGCCACGGGCAGGAAGCGAGCGACGATGATCACTGCCGAGATCGTCCACCGGATACTCCGGTTGCGCGGCGACGGGCTTCCACTCGTGTCCGTGTACGTGCGGGTGCCGACCGACCCGACGGACCGCGCCGATCTGCCCGGCCGACTGAACAGCGTGCTGGACCAGGTCGAGCCGATGGCCGAGGACAAGTCGCTGGATCGGGCCGCCCGGCTGTCGCTGCGCGGCGACATGGAGCGGATGCGCGAGGAGGTCCGGACCGAGCGCTGGCGGCCCGGCGCGGTGGCGTTCTTCTCGTGCAGCGCCCGCGACGTGTTCGAGGCAGTGCAACTGCCGCGTGCGGTGCAGGACCGTGTCGTGCTGGACGAGACCCCGTGGGTACGGCCGATGCTGGCGGTGCTCGAGGAGTACGCGCGGTGCTGCGTCGTGGTCGTCGATCGGGCCAGGGCGAGGGTGTGGGAATGGTTCGCCGACGAGATCGAGCCGATCGCCGCCCTGTCCGACCGCACGATGCGCAAGCCGAACTACGCGGCGACCATGGCCGAGGACAGGGTGCACCACAAGGCCGAGGAACTGGCCCGGGAACACTACCGGCACACCGCAGCCGAGCTGGCACAGCTCCACGAGGCCGACGGTTACGACCTGCTCGCCGTCGGCGGTCACCGGGCCGAGCTACCGCAATTCCTGGACGCCCTGCCGCGTGGCCTGCGCAAGCGGGTCGCCGGCACGTTCACCGTCGACCCGCACACGGTGGATCGCGGCACGATCAAGCAGAAGGTGGAGCCGATCGTCGCGCGCTACATGCGCGACGTCGACCTCCGGCTGGTCGGCGAGGTGCTGGAGAGCGTGGCCAGGGGGAGGGGCTTCGGCGTGCTCGGCGTCGCCGACTGCCTGTGGGCCGCCACCGTCAAGGCGGTGGAGACGCTGCTGGTCCAGGACGGCGCCATGGTCGCCGGGGTCGCGTGCACGAACTGCAGCTGGCTCGGCACGTCGGGGGACACCTGCCCGTTGTGCGAGCACGCGACCCGGCACACCGAGGACATCCTGGACGAGCTCACCCGGGCGGTGATCGACGAGAGCGGCAGCGTGCGGCACGTCCAGGAGGACACCGACATCGCCGAACACCTGGCCGCCGCGTCGCTCCGTTTCCCGTTGCCGCCCGTCCCGTAGGCCCTGCTCAGAGGGCCGCTCGTCCGTAGCGGCGCACACGCGACTCCGCCGCCACGACGTGCTGCGGCGCGACCGGGTCACGACGACCCGGTCGCGCCACCGCTCTCCGCCCCGAGGACGGCTACCCGACGACCGGCACCCGCGCCGCCGGAGCTCCGGCCAGCGCCGCCTCGAGCTCGTCCCGCGTCGGCTGCGGCGGCCGCACGGGCGGGTGCGCCACGAGCACCTCCCGGACCCGCTCCTCCAGCGCCGGGTCCTCGTACACCTCCTCCGGCCGGCCCACCATGCCCATGACCCGCCAGAGCGCCCGGAACGCGGTCGCGTCGGTCTGCGCCGCGGCGCGGAGCCGGCCGAAGTCCAGCCGACCCGACGGAGACTCCACCGGCGCCGGGGTGCCCTCCACGACATGCCGTAGCCGGGCCGCCGCCGCGGCGTCGTTCACGGCCTGGTCGGCGTACCAGGGCGCCACGTCCCGCGCGACGACGCGGTCCATCGCCAGCGCCTGGCCGCGGAGGTCACCAGGCGTGGCAGCGACGACGTCCGCGAGCGCGGCGACCGTGCGCGCGGCGAGGCTCAGGCCGCGGGCGAAGGTCGGGTTGGTGGTGCAGACGACGTCGCCGACTGCGTGCACCCCGAGGGCCACCGGCTCCCCGTCGACGACGAGCCGGCGCAGCGTGTTGTGCAGGCCGCCCATGACGTGCAGCGCGGTCGTCGGCTCCAGCAGGTCCATCCACGGGGCGCAGAAGGGCACCGTCCGCAGGACGGCGTCGAAGACCGCGGGGTCGCGGGCCGCGGTGAAGCGCCGGTCGGAGGCCAGCGGCGCGAGGGCGAGCTGCATCGAGCCGTTGTCGCCGCCCCAGATGCCGGCGACGAACTCGTCGAGCCCGACGACGGTGCGGGTCGTGAGCGGCCCCGGGAGGGCAGCGTCGCGCACCCGGTACTGGCGGCTGTAGTAGGCCAGGCCGCACTCGGCGCGGGTGACGTCGCTGCGGCGGGCGCCGAGCGGGGCCAGCCACCGGTCCAGCGCGGTCCGGCGGCCCGACGCGTCGACGACGAGGTCCGCGTCGAGATCACCCCGGGCCGTCTGCACGCCCCGCACCCGCGGCGGGCGGCCGTCGTCGGCGACCAACCCCGTGACGGGTGTCCCGTACCGCACCTCGACGCCGGGCTCGGCCGCCGCGGCCCGGGCGAGCACCCAGTCGACGGTGGCCCGACGGCTGAACAGGAACGTGAGCCGCTCGTCGCCCGGCCGGGGAGCGCGGTCGGTGATGCCGGGGGGCATCTGGGACACCAGTGACGCCTCCACGGCCCCGGCGGCCAGGATGCCCTCGTACACGTCCGGCAGCCGCTCGCGCAGGATCTCCCGGAAGGTGGCCAGCACGACGTGCGGCTGCACGACCTGCGGCGCCGCGGCCCGGAACGCGGCCGCCGCGGCTGCCTCGACGTCCGCGGCGGGCGCGAGGTCGTCGCGTTCGACGATCACCACGTCGTGCCCGCCACGGGCCAGCACCAGCGCACACATCAGGCCCGCCGCGCTGCCCCCGATGACGACGACCCTCACGCGTTCCACCTCGCCCCGACACGTGCAGGCCGGGACCACGGCATCACCGTGCGTGGTGAACAGGGGGCGGCGCCCACCGCCGTCGGTGTCCCGGACGGCGCGTCCATGCCTTCACGGTGACCCAACGCACAGCACCTGGCAACCAGGTTGGGCCGAACGAGGACTCGGTCCCGGACGAGGGGTCTCCGCGCCGCCTCGACGACGACGTCCGACGGGTCCGTCGACCCCGACACGACGCCGTCCGGCGCAGCCGGCTCCGGCGCCCGTGCTACGGTCGGACCAGTTGCAGTCTCGTTTTCCTCGCTGTGCTCGAGCTCCGTGGATCATGTGACACCGCCCGGCTCGCACCGCAGAGATGCACACGCCCTCTCGTGCTCCGGTCTCGGGCAACGCCCGTGGGCAGGTCGCCCGCGGACCGCTCGACCCCGAAAGAGGATCGATGTCTGAAGGAACCGTCAAGTGGTTCAACGCCGAGAAGGGCTTCGGCTTCATCGCGCCCGACGACGGCGGTAAGGACGTCTTCGTCCACTACTCCGCGATCCAGGGCAACGGCTTCCGCTCGCTGGAGGAGAACCAGCGCGTGGTCTTCGAGTCGAGCCAGGGCCAGAAGGGCCCGCAGGCCGACTCGGTCCAGGCTCTCTGACAGACCTGGACCCGGCTGGGCGCCGCCGTCAGGGTGCTGCGCCCGGCTCGCCGGGGGCTGTGGTCCCGCGCCTCATACCCGCGGACCACAGCCCCACCACGGCGCCGCCCGGTGGAGGATGCCAGGGGTGACCGACGACCTGCCCCTCGTCAGCGGACCGGGCGAGATGAACCCGCTCGAGACCATGATGTGGCGGGCGGAGGTCGACCCACGCCTGCGCGCGACCGTGGTGATCGTCGACGTCCTCGATGCCGAGCCCGACTGGGACCGCCTGGTCGCCGCCCACGAGTGGGCGAGCCGGGCCGTTCCCCGCCTGCGGCAGCGCGTGGTCGAGCCCTACGGCTGGGGCGCTCCCACCTGGGCGACCGACCCCGACTTCGCCCTCGGCTTTCACCTGCGGCGGACCCGCCTGTCCGACGGCGGCTCCCTGCGTGACCTGCTCGACCGCGCCGGGCTCGCGATGATGACCCCGTTCGACCGGCACCGCCCGCTCTGGGAGGCCGAGCTGGTCGGGGGTCTCGACGGCGGGCGCGCCGGCTACCTGCTCAAGGTCCACCACAGCCTCGCCGACGGCCTGTCGCTGGTGCAGATCCTGGGGCTGCTGCACAGCACCGTCCGCGAGCACCGCGGCGACAAGGTCGACGCGCCGCTCCCCGCCGCGAGGCCGACCTCCCGGCTCGGCGCCACGGCCGCCCAGACCGGGCGCGCGATCGCCGCGACGCCCTCGGCGGTGCTCGACGGACTGCGCTCCGGGGCGAGCCTGCTGGGCGGGGTCGCGACCGCGCCGCTCGCCACCGCCGCCGACGGCTGGAACGCCGTGACCTCGGCGCTGGCCGCCGCGGTCCCGCCGTCCGCGCCGGGCTCGCCGCTGCTGCGCGCGCGGGGCACCAACCGCCGCCTCGAGGCCCTCGACGTCGACCTCGCCCCGCTGCGCGCGGCCGGCCGCGCCGTCGGCGGCTCCCTCAACGACGCCTACCTGGCCGCGCTGCTCGGCGGGCTGCGCCGCTACCACCTCGCGCTCGACGCCCCCGTCCCCGCCTACATCCCGATGGGGATGCCGGTGAACACCCGCGACCCGTCCGACCCGATGGGCGGCAACCGCTGGGCGGGCATCCGCTTCGCGGCGCCCCTCGACGACGTCGACCCCGCCGCCCGGATCGCCCGGGTCCACGCGATCGTCCGGGAGGTCACCGGCGCCCGGGTCGTCGACGCGCTCGGGATCATCGCGCCGCTGCTGGCCGCCCTGCCCTCCCCGCTGCTCACCCGCATCCAGGGCGGCGCCACCAGCGCCAACGACCTGCAGGCCAGCAACATCCCGGGGATGCGCCGACCCACGTACCTGGCCGGTGCGCGGATCGAGCGCAGCTACCCGTTCGCGCCGCTGCCCGGCGGCGCGCTGATGATCGCGCTGACCTCCCACGAGGACACCTGCTGCGTCGCGGTGACGCTCGACCCGGCGGCGGTCACCGACCCCGACCTCCTCCGGGAGTGCCTCGTCGCCGGGTTCGACGAGGTCCTCGCCCTCGCCGGCGACTGACGCCGACTCAGCGCTCGATGAGCCGCATCTGCTGCTCGGAGTGGTGCCCACCCGCCGCGGGCGTGACCGCGTCGAGCCGGGCGAGCTGGTCGGCGGTGAGCTCGACGGCGTCGGCGCCGACGTTCTCCTCGAGCCGCGAGACCCGCTTCGTGCCCGGGATCGGCACGATGTCCGACCCCTGGGCGAGGATCCAGGCCAGCGCCACCTGGGCGGGCGTCGCCCCGGCGTCGTCGGCGATCGCCCGGACCTCGTCGGCCGCCGCGAGGTTGCGCCGGAAGTTCTCCTCGGCGAAGCGGGGGTTGCTGCGCCGCATGTCGTCCTCGTCGAGGTCGTCGACGGAGCGCACCGCGCCGGTGAGGAACCCCCGCCCGAGCGGCGAGTAGGCCACCAGGCCGATCCCGAGCTCGCGCAGCAGCGGGAGGAGCGCCTCCTGCTCGCGGGTCCACAGCGAGTACTCCGACTGCAGCGCGGTGACCGGGTGGACCGCGTGGGCGCGCCGGATCGTGTCGGTCCAGGCCTCGGAGAGCCCGATCGCGCGCACCTTGCCCGCCGCGACGAGCTCGGCGACCGCCCCGATCGTCTCCTCGATCGGCGTCCGCGGGTCCACCCGGTGCTGGTAGTAGAGGTCGATGTGGTCGACGCCGAGGCGGCGCAGCGAGCCGTCGACGGCGGCGTGCACGTTCTCGCGGCTGGAGTCGGCCCCCTCGCGGCCGGTGTGCGAGATCATCCCGAACTTCGTCGCGAGCACCACCTCCTCGCGGCGGCCGCGGATCGCCTTCCCGACGAGCTCCTCGTTCGTGTACGGCCCGTAGACCTCGGCGGTGTCGAGGAGGGTGACGCCCAGGTCGAGGGCGCGGTGGATGGTCCGGACCGACTCGTCGTCGTCGGCCCCGGCGCCCGAGTAGGCGTGGGACATCCCCATGGCGCCGAGGCCGATGCGGCCGACCTCGAGGGCGCCGAGCGTGGCGGTGTGCATGCCGACCGGGTTCCCCGGACGGCATCGACTCAGCCCGGTCAGCCCGTCTGCGCGCGGAAGATCGGCAGCCGGCCCGTCGCCCCGCAGCGCCACTCCTGCACGCGGATGCCCTGCTCGGCGAGCACCCGCTCGGCCACCCCGCGGGCGTCGGCCGCGCGGGTCCGGGCGTCCGCACCGTGCCCGAGCAGGCCGGTCGACCAGCAGCGGTCGCTGCCGTGCGCGGCGAGCAGGGTCCAGCCGGTGCCGTACCCGGCGACCGGCCGCGCGGGATCGTTGAACACCAGGAGGAACAACGCGCCGGGGCCGGACGGCCCGCCGTCGGGGAGACCGGGCGGCGTGGTCGGGGAGGCGACGAGGATGTCGGCGAAGGCAGTCACGGGAGACCTCCGGAGGCGGGGCACCGTCGGACCCTGGTCTCGAGCCGCGCGCGGATGGTCCCCGTCACAGGAGATCCGGCAAACCCGGCGTCCCGTGATCGTTCCGCGCGGGGTTCCCCCACCGTCCCGGCCCACCTACGGTCGAGGGGCACGACGCGGTGCCCGACCGTCCGCCCACCAGGAGGTGCCGGTGTCCGAGGCGATCCCGTTCCACCAGACCGTCCGGCGCTCGACCCTCGAGGCCCACCAGCGGGCCAACCACTCGCCGTTCATGGACGCGCTGTTCGACGGGCGGCTCGCGGTCGCGGACTACGCCCGCCTGGTCGAGCAGTACTCCTTCGTCTACGGGGCGCTGGAGTCGGTGAGCGACGCGATGACGGACGACCCGGTCGCCGGCCCCTTCGTCCACGACACCCTGCGCCGGGGGTCCCGGATCGCCGAGGACCTGGCCTTCTTCGGGGTGACCGACCCGGAGCCGCTGCCCGCGACCACGCGCTACGCCGCCCGCATCCGGGAGGTCGCGGACTGGCCCGGCGGGTTCGTCGCCCACCACTACACGCGCTACCTCGGGGACGTCGCCGGCGGCCAGGCGGTGGCGGCGCTGCTCCCGCGGCGCTACGGCGTCGTCGGCGGCGGCACCGCGTTCTACGACTTCTCCGCGCTCGGCCCGGTCCCGCGCTTCCGCGAGCACTACCGCGCGCTGCTCGACGCCGCGCCGTGGGACGACACCGAGCGGGGCCGCGTCGTCGACGAGGTCCGGCGGGCCTACGACCTGAACATCGCGGTGTTCCACGACCTGTGGGACCGCGCCGAACCAGCCGCCGCCTGAGCGGGTCGGGTCAGGCCGCGACCGGCTCCGGGTAGCTCGGCAGGTCGATCGCGTCCGACGGCGGCCGGGCGATCGCGTTGACCAGCACGCCGAGCCGCTTCGAGACCTCGGCCGCGGTCCGGAACGCGGCCCGGTGCAGCGTGACCCCGAGCGACGACGTCGGGTTCATCGCCCGGATCACGCTCGGCCGCACCGTCTGGGCCCGGTCGACGAACGGGCGCATCCGCTGCTCGTAGCGCTCCAGCGCCGTCCGGTGGTCGGAGGTGGCGTCCAGCTCGCCCGCGAGCACGTAGGCGCCGGTCAGCCCGAGGCTCGTCCCGGTGCCGAACGGTCCGGCCGCCCACGCCGCGTCGCCGAGCAGCACGCCGCGCCCGCGGCTCCAGCGGTCGAGCCGGACCTGGGCGATCGCGTCGAAGTACATCGGCGCGTCGTCGAGCGCCTCCAGCACGCGGGGCGCCTGCCACCCGACGTCGGCGAACGTCCGGCGCAGGATCGTCACCTGGTCGGCGCGCGAGAGGGTCTCGAGCCCGCGCACGTCGGACAGGAAGCTCAGCATCGCCCGCGTGGTGCCGAGGTTGTCCGGACGCAGGCTCACCCCCAGCGAGCCGGGCCCGTGGTACCAGCGCCACCAGCGGTCGTCGTCGGGAAGCTGCGGGATGGTCAGGTAGGCGATGTAGAGGCCCAGCTCGTCGAGCCGCGCGCCGGGGATGACCAGGTCGCGCGTCCGGGAGTGGGTGCCCTCGGCGACGACGACGAGGTCGGCGTCGACCCGGTCGCCGCTCGCCAGGTCGGCCGTCACGTGGTCGCCGTGGTCGGTGAGGTCGCGGATCTGTTCGCCGAAGCGGTAGTCGGTGTGGTCGCGGGTGCGCTCGTAGAGGACCCGGGACAGCTCGCCGCGGAGGATCTCCAGTTCGGCGGTAGGGCCGTCGGTGTCGTTGTCGCCGGCGGGGAAGGTGGCGAACGCGAACCCGTCCTCGCGCACCATCTTCAGCCCGACCTCGCCGGTCCCGCCGGCACGCACCGCGTCCTCGATCCCCATGAGCCGCGCGACCTGGCGCCCCGCCCCGCGGATGTCGATGTTCTGGCCCTCGTCGCGCAGCCGCGGCGCCCGTTCGACGACGGTGGTGCGCCAGCCCCGCGCGTGGAGCTGGTGGGCGAGGGCGGGCCCGGCGATGCTGGCGCCGGAGATCAGGGCGTGGCGGCTCACGGGGGGTCCTCTCGGGGTGGCTGCTCCCCGGGTGCCCCGTGGTGGAGCGATCCCACCATGGTGAGCGCGACACGATGCGACGACCGGAATTCACGACCAGACGACGTCGAGGCGTTCCAGACCGCGGAAGAAGTAGCTGGCGATGAAGGTCGGCTCGTAGTCCGCGGCGAGCCGGAGCCCCGGGAGTCGGCGCAGCAGCGTCTCCAGCGCGACCCGGATCTCGGCGCGCGCCATCGGCGCGCCGGGGCAGACGTGCAGGCCGCGGCCGAAGGCAAGGTGGTCGCGGACGTTGGGGCGGTCGAGCACGACGGCGTCCGGGTCCGGGAAGACGGTCTCGTCGCGGTTTCCCGAGCCGAAGAGCAGCAGCAGCGGGGTCCCGGCCTCCAGGGGCGTGCCGCCGAGCTCGGTGGCCCGGGTGGTGATGCGGAACAGTCCACGGTGCGGGGCGTCGCGGCGCAGCGCCTCCTCGGTGACGCGGGGGATCGCGCGCGCCGGGTCGTCGGTCACCTGCCGGTACACGTCGGGGTTCTGGAGGATCGCGAGCATCGTCGCGGTGATCGCGTCGCGGGTGGTGTCGAACCCCGCGACGCGGGCGGCGCCCCGGGCGATGGTGTGGACGTACTCGTCCCCGACGCCGGGGAACCCGTGGGCGCCGTGGACGAGGTCGGAGATCAGGTCCTCGCGGGGCTCGGCTCGCCGGGCGTCGATAATCTCCTGCAGGTAGGCGGTGTAGTCGCCCAGTCGCCGGGCGGACTCCACACGGGCCTCCACCGGCGCGAGCGGGTTCCAGAGCATGACGACGTCGTCGGTCCACTGCTGGATCTGTGCGGTGTCCTCCGGTGGGAGCCCGATGATCGCACTGATCACCGTCTGGACGAACGGGACGGCGTACTCGCCGACCAGGTCCGCGTGGCCGGCGGCGAACGCGTCGACGAGCTCCGCGGCCCGCGCCCGCATCGTCGGCATCATCGCCCGCACCCGTGCGCCGGTGAACCCGGCGTCGAACACCCGGCGGTAGTGCTCGTGGCGAGGTTCGTCCTCGTTGACGACCGCGGTCGCGTCGGGGACGTTGCCGCGCTCGAGCTCGGCGACGACCTCCGGCGGGTTGTCGTAGAAGCGGGGGACCGCGATCGACGACGAGTAGGTGTCCGGGTCGTCGATCACGGCGCAGAGGTCCTCGTAGCGGGTGACCATGTACGCGCCCAGGGACGGGCTGAACGCGATCGGCCGGGCGCGGGCCGCCCGGTAGAACAGGTGCGGGTCCTCGCGGTGCGGGCTCGTCATCGGGTTGAAGTCGAACGCGTCGGCCGTGGTGGTCATCGCCGGTGCCTCCTCGTTGCGGACACCGGACGACGCTAGGGACGCCCCGGGTCACGATCGAGCCGCTCCCGGCACCGCCCCGAGCCGGTCAGCGCAGTCAGCGCCGCAGGGTCGCCGACGGGTGCTCGCCGTAGCGGCGCCGGTGGGCGTCGGCGAACCGCCCGAAGTGCGCGAACCCCCAGCGCGAGGCGACGGCGGCGACGCTCGTCGTCGCGGGGTCGGCCGCGAGCAGGTCGGCGTGCGCGCGGCCGAGCCGGACGTCACGAACCAGACCCATCGGGGTGACGCCGAGTTGGCGGGCGAAGCCGTCGTGCAGCCCGCGCACCGAGAGGCCGACGTGCCGCGCGAGGTCCGCGGGTGTCCACGGGTGGTCCGGGCGCTCCTCGACGGCGGCCGCGGCCCGCCGGACGGCCGCGGATCCGGGACGCGGCGGGGCGGCGTCGAGGGCGTCCCGGTCGGGGTGCTGCGCGGTGAGGAGCAGGGCCGCGACGAGCCCCTGGGTCAGCGGGCGCAGGACCAGCGGGTTGGCGACGAGGCCGTCGGGTGCGGCGGCGAGCTCCGCGACGGTCTGCGCGAGCCACCACCACTGGCGGCCGCCCGCCGTCGTGAGGTCGAGGCTCGGCGCGAGCGCGACGGGCGAGCGCACCGGGCGGCCGAGCAGCGCGCCGAGGTGGGCCTCCAGGGCGTCACGCTCGATCTTGAGCCCGAACAGCCGTCCGCCGCCCGCCCACCCGTGCAGCCGCGCCCGGGCGTCGGGCCGGTAGAGCGCCGCGCACGTCGGGGTCGCGCACACCTCCCGGTCGCCGCTGGAGGTCCGCAGCGGGCCGTCGAGGGGCACGTTGACCTCGTAGCCGGTCTCCAGCTCGGCGGTCTCGATGACCACCTCTCCGGCGTAGGAGAGCACGCCCGCCGCGACGGGCCCGGTCGAGACCGCGGAGAGGTGCATCCGGAAGTGCCGGTGGTCGTGCAGCACGCGCAGGCGGTGCGGGAAGTACACCTGCGCGCACGCGGACCTCGCCCGCTCGACGTCGTCGGTCGAGAGCGTGGTCGCTGTCATCGGGTGCCTCCCCTCGGGAGGCCACCGCGGCTACCCACCGGTGTCCAGCCCGGCGTTCCCCGCAGCGGGACGACCGGGTCAGGTCGACGGGCTCGTCAGCGCCGCGCGCAGCGGCGCGTCCGCCGCCTCGTACCCGAGGCGCAGCGCCTCGGCGAGCAGCCCGAGGTCGGTCGAGGTGCGTGAGACCGCGGGCGCGTCGTCGGGCGGGCGGACGTGCAGCAGCCGCCCGTCGGCCTCGAGCTCGGCGAGGAGCGCCTCGGTCGCCCGGGCGCGCTCCGCCCGGTGGACCCAGGCGTCGACGACGCCGGGCGCATGGCGGCGCAGCCACCGCCGCACGACCGCGTCGACGACCCCGGGGGGCTCGGCCGGGACGTGCCCGGCGCCGTGGGTGCGCAGCACGATCACGTGGGTCGCGCCCCGGGCCAGCGCGGTGTGCACCGCGACCGGCTCGGTGAGGCCGCCGTCGACCCAGCGGCGGCCCGCCAGCGCGACCGGCGGCCCGGCGAGCACCGGCAGCGTCGAGCTCGCCTGCAGGGCGCGCCGGAGGTCGGCCGGCCCGGAGAGCAGGGGCGCGAGGTCGGTGGAGGCGCCGGTGTCGGCGTCGGTGGCCATCGGGTGGTAGGTCACCGGGCTCGCGAGGATCGTCGCGCACGGCATCGGCACCTCGTGGACGTAGACGTGCTCCACGAGGTGCTCGAGATCCACCACCCGGCCGCCCCGCAGCACCCGGCGCGGGTCGATCGTCCCGCGCATCACCGAGCGGGACGTCCACGGCGCCATCGCCTCGCGGGCCTTCCCGGCGACGAGCCACGCGGCGTTGAGCGAGCCCGCCGACACGCCGTAGACGTCGTCGAGCAGCGCGGTCAGCCCGTGGTCCTCGACGGCGGCCGCCATGCCGGCGGAGAACGTGGCGCGGCTCCCGCCGCCCTCGACGACGAGGGCGACCCGGGCGGCGTCGTCGTCGCTGCCCTCGTCCCGACGGCGGGCGAGGACGTCCAGGACGCTCACCGCGGCTCCTCCCGGCGGCCGACGACGACGGTCGCGTCGGCCTCGTCGTCGTGCCCGACCGAGGCGGCCAGTCCCGCCGCCGCGACCGCCTCGCGGGCGGCGCCGGCCTGGTGGGCGGCGCACTCGAGCAGCAGCGTCCCGGCGGGGGCGAGCCAGCCGGGGGCGCGCGCCGCGATCCGTCGGAGCACGTCCAGGCCGTCGGGGCCGCCGTCGAGGGCGGGGCGCGGCTCGTGGTCACGCGCCTCGGGCGGCATGGTCGCGACGCCGGCCGTGGGCACGTAGGGCGGCGAGGCGAGCAGGACGTCGACGCGGCCGCGTAGGTCGGCGGGCAGGGCGTCGTCGAGGTCGCCCTCGTGCACCCGGGCGCCGGGCGGGACGGTGCGGCGGGCGCAGGCGACGGCGGCGGCGTCGACGTCGGCGGCGTGCAGCTCGACCCCGCGCACCTCCGCGGCCACCGCGGCGCCGAGCGCGCCGGAGCCGCAGCACAGGTCGACGACGACGGCGCCGGGCCGCGCGGCGGCGACGGCCCGGTCCACGAGCAGCCCGCTGCGCCGGCGCGGCACGAACACCCCGGGCGCGACGGCGACCCGGCGGCCCCGGAACTCCGCCCAGCCCAGCAGGTGCTCGAGCGGCTCGCCGGCCGCGCGGCGGGCGGCCAGGTGCTCGAGTGCGGTCGGGTCGGCGGCGGCGGCGGTCTCGGCGAGCAGCAGCGCGGCCTCCTCCTCGGCGAACACGCACCCGGCGGCGCGCAGCCGGGCCACGAGCGCCGCCTCCTCCACGATCCCGAGGCTAGCGATCACCGGCGCGGGCCGTAGGCGCGCAGGAACGCCGCCAGCCCGGCGTCGGCGCTCGCGTGGATCTCCGCCGGCGGCATCGGGAGGAGCCCGTTGACGGTCCGGGAGCTGACCTCGCCCGCCACGAGCGCGACGAAGTGCGCGGCCGCCCGGTCCGGGTCCTCGGCGTGCAGCAGGCCGCGCTCCGCGAGCCGCCCGATCCGGGCCGCCAGCGCCGCCTGCACCCGTCGCGGCCCGGCATCGAGCCAGGCCTCGCGGGCCGCCGCCGGGACGTGGTGCACCTCGGCGCGCACCTGCAGCACCAGGGCGAAGTGCTCGGCGAACTCCGGGTCCGGGGTGGCCCAGGCGCGGGCGAGCCCGGCGAGGTCGGGGTCGGGGCGGTCGAGGTGCTCGGCGAGCAGCGCGGTGCGGGCCCGCGCCACCCGCGTGGCACTGGCGACAATCACCGCCGCGAACAGCCCGGCCTTGTCCGCGTAGTGGTTGTAGATGGTGCGCGTCGAGACGTCCGCCTCCCGGGCGATCGCGTCGATCGCGGCACGGGTGTAGCCGTCGCGGGCGAACACGGTGAGCCCGCCCCGCAGGACCGCCTCCTGCTTGGCCGCCGACCGCCCGCCGGGACGCGCTCGCGCTCGGGTCACCGCCGGCCTCCTAAGTGCTATGGTCACTGTACTTTAGCCGGAGGAGTCCCCCATGACCCGCCTCGCCGTCGTCGTCGGGAGCACCCGCTCGGGCCGGGCCGCGGCCCGCGTCGGGGAGTGGGTGCTCGAGCGGGGCCGCGCGCTCGTCCCGTCGTCGGTCGAGCTCGACCTCGTCGACCTCGCCGAGGTCGGCCTGCCGCTGCTCGACGAGCCCGCGCCCGCGATCAGGGGCGAGTACGTCCACGAGCACACGCGGCGCTGGTCGGCGATCGTCGCGGGCTACGACGGGTTCGTGTTCGTGGTCGGCGAGCACAACCACGGCTATCCGGCCTCGCTGAAGAACGCGCTCGACCACCTCTTCGCGGAGTGGAACGACAAGGCGGCGGGCTTCGTGGGCTACGGCGTGCACGCGGGCGGCGCGGTGGCGATCGAGCAGCTGCGGGTCGTGCTCGGCGAGCTGCGGGTGGCCACGGTCCGGACGTCGGTGCGGCTGGCCGTGGGTGTCGAGGTCCCGGTCGACGGGGCCGTCGTCGCGGGGGAGCGGGCGGAGCGGTCGCTGGCGATGATGCTCGGCGAGCTGGTGAGCTGGGCCGAGGCGCTGCGCGGGGTGCGGGAGGGCGTGCGGTCGTGACCCGTCGTCGGGGGCGCTCGGCGCGCGGGTGTGCTTCTGTGCTCTGCGGACGCACCGCGCGCGACGGGTCGGAGGGCCGACGATGCAGTACGGCGACTACCAGCTGGAGATCTACGGGGCCGGGCTGAAGGGCGTGCTGCCGCGCTGGCCGGTCGACTTCGCCGGGCTCGAGGAGGCGGCGCGCGCGGCGCTGCCGGACTGGATCCTGAACTACGTCGCTGGCGGCTCGGGCGACGAGCGCACCCAGCGCGGCAACGCGGAGGCGTTCGGCTGGTGGGGGATCGTGCCGCGGATGATGGCCGGCGCCTACGAGCGCGACCTCACGACGACGATCTGCGGCGTGGAGCTCCCGACCCCGCTGTTCTGCTGCCCGATCGGCGTCATCGGGATCTGCTCGCAGGACTTCCACGGCGACCTCGCGGTGGCGCGCGCCTGCGCCCGGACGGGGGTGCCGATGGTGATGTCGACGCTCACCCAGGACCCGATGGAGGACGTCGCGGCCGCCCTCGGTGACACCCCGGGCTTCTTCCAGCTCTACACGCCGAAGGACCGCGACGTGGCGGTCTCACTGGTCCAGCGCGCGGAGAAGGCGGGGTTCTCGGGCCTCGTCGTCACCCTCGACACCTGGGTCACCGGGTGGCGCCCGCGCGACCTCAACACCGCGAACTTCCCGCAGCTGCGCGGGCACTGCCTGGCCAACTACTTCTCCGACCCGGCGTTCCGGGCGCTGCTCGACGCGCCGCCAGAGGAGGATCTCCGCGGGGCGGTGTCGCTGTGGTCGCGGCTGTTCGGCAACAGCGTCGGCTGGGACGACCTGACGTGGATGCGCGAGGCCACCGACCTGCCGATCCTGCTCAAGGGGATCAGCCACCCCGACGACGCCCGGCGCGCGGTCGACCTCGGCGTCGACGGGCTGTACTGCTCCAACCACGGCGGGCGCCAGGCCAACGGGGGACTGCCGGCGCTGGAGACGCTGCCCGACGTCGTCGCCGCGGCCGGGGACGTGCCGGTGCTGTTCGACTCGGGGGTGCGCAGCGGGGCCGACGTCGCGAAGGCGCTGGCGCTGGGGGCGACGGCGGTGGGTCTCGGGCGGCCCTACGCGTACGCGCTGGCGCTCGGCGGCGAGGACGGGGTGGTGCACCACCTGCGCTCGGTGCTGGCCGAGACCGACCTGATCATGGCCGTGGACGGCTACCCGACCCTGGCGGATCTCCGCGCCGAGGGGTCGATCCGGCGGTTGCCGCACCAGGTCCGCTAGGTGGCCTCCGGCCTCGTGAGCACTAAATGTCGCTATAGCGACATTTAGTGCTCACGAGCGCGGAGCGCACCTAGTCGTGCGCGACCAGCAACGTCGCGCCGCCGGTGGCGAAGTTCGGGACGTCCTCCGTGGCGGCCTGGCCCTCGGGCGTCTGCAGCCCGGACTGGAGCGACTCGAGCGAGTCGAAGGCGACCTCGGCGATCAGGTAGTAGGGCGGCTGCGAACCGTCGAGCGTCGCCAGGTGCCGGTAGGTGAAGCTCTGCACCCCGGGGATCTTCTCCGCCAGCGGGGCGTGGGTGCTCTTGTAGTGCTGGTCGAAGGCGGCGGGGTCGTCGGGCTGCCCGTACAGGACCGTGAGGATGTGCATCGGATCACCCTCTCCCAGGCGTCACCCTCCGGTCACCTCTCCGAGCGGAGGGTGAACGAGCGAGGGGCACGTCCCCCTTCCGGGAGACGTGCCCCTCGACGTCGTGCGCGCGCCTACTGGCCGGCGTGCTTCTCGACGACGGCCCCGAGGCGCGGCAGCGCCTCGACGACGTTCTCCTGGGCCTTGGGCCGCAGCTTCGAGTAGACCGAGGTGACGGCGGCCCGGTCCGACTTCGCGGCGCGCCGGTCGGTGACGCCCAGCAGGGCCTCCGACACCGGGCCGGAGTGGGCCGCGAGGTAGGCGCCGAAGTCGCCGGTGGGGGCCGCCTGGTACGCGGTCCAGTGGGGCTCGAGGGCCTCGACGAACTCGTCGAGGAGCGTGTTGATCGCGCCCCAGATGATGCCGGGCTTGACCTTCTTGACGGCGGCGTACCCCGTCTTGATCATGCCGCCCGACAGTCCGCTCTTGTCCTTGACCTCGTCGTCGACCAGCTGGGCCAGGTCGTCGACGACGTATCCGCGCTTGTCGGAGTCGAGGAGAGCTGCCTTGAGGGTGACGGCCACGCGGTGTGTCCTTCCACGGGGGAGCAGGGCGTGGCGACGGTACGACACCCGGCGGTGATCACCCCGCCCGCCCCCGGGCCCGAATGACACCCGTGTGGTTATCGGCCCTCGTCGTCGTGCGCGGCCACGAAGTCCAGGAACGTCGCCCACGAGTGGTCGTGCGCCCGGCGGCCGGCGAGGACCCCGAGGTGCCCGCCCGGCTCGACGGAGAAGCGCAGGTCCGACGACGACGTCAGCAGCTCGGTGCCGCGGCGCACCGCGTCCACCGGGGCGATCCCGTCGTCGGAGCCCGCGATGAGCAGGACCGGCGCGGTGACGTCGGCCAGGTGGACCGGGCGGTCGCCGATCTCCACCGAGTCGGTCGCGACCTCGTTGTGCCGGATCACGTGGTGGTAGACCTGCCCGAACGCGCGGCCGGGGTAGGCGACCATGTTGTTCATCAGGATGTCGACGGCCTCCATCTGCTCGAGCAGCTGGCGGTCGTCGAGGTGGGTCAGGACCGTCACCGGCTTGGTGAGGTACCGGTCGACGCTGACGAGCTGGAAGGCCGCGCGCACCGCGGGCGCGGGGAACCCGCCGAGCAGCCGGTAGAGGGTCGTGAAGATCTGCCCGCCGGTGTACTCAGCGATCGACCGGAACGGGGCCACGATCGGCACCGCCGCGACGTCGACCGGCGCCGCGAACGCCGTCACCGAGGCGATCGGCAGCTCCGGGTGGGCGGCCGGGGTGAGCAGCACGAACAGGCCCCCGAGGCTCCATCCCGCGATGTGCACGGGCCGCGGCTCCCCGCCGGGCCCGGCCTCGTCGTCGCACACCCGGGCCACCGCGGTCGGGACGACGTCGTCGATCCACGTCTCCAGCCCCCGGCGGCGGCCGCTCCAGAAGGCCGGGTCGTAGGTGACGATGTAGACGGTGCGCCCCTCACCGAGGAGGAACTCGACGAGGCTGTTGCCGCGGCGCAGGTCGAAGGCCAGGTCGGGGGCCCCGAGCGGGGGCACGAGCAGGATCGGGAGCCCGATCCCCGCCGGGGCGTCCGGCAGCGGCTCGTAGCGGTGCAGCGTCCACCCGCGCCCGCCGGTCACCGTGGTGCGCGGGCGCCGCCGGGTGTCCGCGAGGTGCCCGTGCCAGACGCGGTCGCGCACGTTCACCGCGGCCGACCCCAGTCGGCCGAGGACCGACCCCGCCTCGCGCACGGCCGCGTCGAGCGCCGCCGGCACCGGCGACGACGTCGGGGCCGGTGCCCGGTCGGCGGACGCGCCGGGGCCGTCGTCCGGGGCGGAGCGGGACGCGGGCGCGGCGGGAGGCACCGCGGCATCGTAGGGCTGTTCGGGGGACGACGGCGGGCCGACGCCGTCCGGTCGGCCCCGGACGACTGCCCGGCGTGACGCGGTGAGCGGCACCCGGCGCGCGACCGGCAGACGTTCGCGCTGGTCCACCCGGCCTGCCAGGGCACCTCCGTCGGTGAGGCCCACGCCCACTCGGACGCAGGATCTTCCGCCTGATCGTCAGAAGGACGACTACGCCTTTCGTCCGTTTGACTGGGCACACGGCGCCCGGGACCGGGCAGGAGTCCGGGTGCCGTGGCCCCGGGAGGGAGTCGGGGGCCTACTCGGAGGCGGGAGGAATGCGTGGGAGCGAGCACGTCGGGCGCGCGTGTCGACGGGGTGCTGGGCGGTGTCGACGCGGCGCTGGCGCCGTGGGTCCCGCTCACGGTGGCCGACGACGGCCCCGGGGCACGACGACGTCGGGTCGCGGTCGCCGGAGTGTCGCTCATGGGGGCGGCGGCGCTGAGCACGGCGGTGTTCCAGACGGTCGCGGGCACCTCGACCTCGCTGGCGATGACCCCCGGGCTCGGGGCGTTGTTCGCCGGTTCCTCGACCCCGACTCCCCAGGGCCCGGCGGTGCCGACAGGCATGGCGAGCATCGCCGCCCCCGCCATCACCGACCTGGGGCCGGTGCCGAGCGCGGTCGCTGCGCCGTCGGCGACGCAGGTCGACCTGCGGGCGCAGCGCGGGCCGCTGCCCGGGCCGGGGGAGACGGGCGGGGTCGCCGCACCCCTGGCGGCGGCCCCGGTGGTGGGCGGTGCGGCCGGTGCCCCGGGCGGAGGTGGCTCCGGGGCCGGGGCCGGGTCGCCCGCGGCGGCGGCCCCCGCCGGGCCCGGCTCGGGGTCGGGCGGGCCCGGCTCGGGCCCGGGCGGGCCGGCCGCCGGTGGCTCGTCGACGACCTCGCCGACGACCGCGGCGACGACGACGACGTCGCCGGCCACGCCGTCCTCCACGACGCGCCCCGGGCCGACCACGACGTCGCGGCCGTCGCCGACGTCGACCACCCGTCCGTCGCCGACCTCGACCACCCGGCCGTCGCCGACGACGCCCAGCGTCGGCACCCCGGCCCGGTCCACGTCGTCGGCGCTCCCGTCCGCGCCGACGCCCCCGGCGTCCTCGGGAGCCGGCCGGGCCTCGTCGTCGGGATCGGCGGAGCACGCCGGCTCCGGCCCGGGGGGACGCGCGAGGTCCTGATCCCGTAGGCCCGATTCGCGCTGTTGGGCGCTGCCTGTCGGTGATGCGTGCGAAGATGCCGCGTCAGACGAGCGGCCCCGATCCGGCCGCCCCCGACCCCGGGATGGACCAGATGAGTGAGTCGGATCGCGAACCCCAGGACGCCGACCCGTTCGCGCGGCCGCAGGGCGAGCAGGCCGGGTCCTCCGGCACGGAGGAGCCGACGGGCCACCCCCCGCCCACCGCGCACCCCGGCAGCTCGTCGGGGCCCGAGTCCGGCTCGTCGGCGGTACCCGGGTACGGCCAGCAGTCCGCCGGGAGGCAGCCGTACGGGCAGTCGTACGGGCAGTCGTACGGCCAGCAGTCGTCCGGCGACACCGCCTGGTCCGAGCCGGGCCAGCCCCAGACCGGCTACGGCCAGCAGGGCTACGGGCAGACCGGGTACGGAGAGCAGGGCTACGGGCAGCCCGGTTACGGGCAGACCGGGTACGGGCAACCGGCGTACGGCCAGCAGGGATACGGGCAGCCGGGGTACTACGGCCAGCCCGGCTACCCGCAGCAGAACGCGTTCGGCGCGGCCCCCGGCACCGGCCCCACCAACGGCCTGGCGATCGTCTCGCTGGTGCTCTCGCTGCTGGGCCTGCTGTTCTTCGGGGTCACGGCCATCGGCGGGGTGATCTGCGGCCACATCGCGCGCCGCCAGATCCGGGAGAGCAACGAGTCGGGCGACGGGCTGGCGCTGGCCGGCCTGATCATCGGCTACATCGTCATCGCGTTCGCCGTGCTCGCGGTCGTGTTCATCGTCGTCGCGATCATCGGTGCGGCCGCGTCCTCGGGCGTGAACTCCTACTGACGAGGGTCCACCGACGACACCGCCCCCGGCTCCGTCGGGAACCGGGGGCGGGCCACGGCGGTCGGGTCAGTGGCGCCCGAGACGCAGGTTGCGGCGCTGCTCGGCGCGCAACTGATAGATGACGATCGGCAGGACGACGAGGGCCACGAAGGGCAGGCCCACCATCGGCAGCACGAACAGGCCGATGAGGCCCAGCAGCATGACGACGAGCGCGGTCACCGGCGAGGTGGCCACGTCGCGGGCGCGCACGAGCCACTCCGGCGTCGGGCGGGCCGCGGTGGTGGGCTGATCGGCGCGCAGGTCCGGCAGACCGACGCGGGGCAGGGTCGGGGTGTTGTGGGGCCAGGGCAGTGCCATCGGGAGCGCGGGATCCTTCTGGGTCGGGAGCGGACCGGTCGAGCGGGGGGAAGAAGGGCACCGGACCCGCTCGTGAATCGATCGAGCCCGGCACGGAGTCAGACGTGTTGTCCCGGGCGCGGTTGCCCTCCGCGGAGGTGTCGATTCGGCAACGGCCGGCGGGACGGGGAGGTCCCGCTCAGTCTGCGCGCTCTTCCCCCGCACGGACCAGCACACGGTGGGGTGGTTGCGGGCCTAGGGTGTCCGGACGTGTCCGCCGCGAACCCTCCCGATGCGGCCGTCGAGCGCCCGGCCGACGACCTCGATCCCGACGTCGCGGCGCTGCTCGGGCGCCTGCGCGACCGGGCCGAACCGGCGATGTTCGCCGGCACCGACACCCCCGAGGGCGTGGCCGCGGCGCGTGCCCGCTACGCCGCGCTCCTGGCCGAGACCGTCCGCCCCGCCGAGGGCCGCCCGGAGCTCGTCACGGACGCCCCGGTGCCGCTGCGGGTGCACCGCCCCGGGGGCCGTGCGTCGGGGGCGCTGGTGGTGTTCGTGCACGGCGGCGGATGGGTCCTCGGAGGCGGCGGGGCCTACGACCCGGTCGCCCGACGCCTCGCCGAGGACACCGACGCCGTCGTGGTCGCCGTCGATTACCGCCTCGCCCCCGAGCACCCCTTCCCGGCGCCCCACGACGACGTCCTGGCCGCGGTCGACTGGGTCGTCCGCCACGCCGACCGCTGGGACGCCGACCCCGCCCGCCTCGGGCTCGCCGGCGACAGCGCCGGCGCGAACCTCGTCGCCGGCGCCGCGCTCGCGCGGCGCGACGCGGGCACACCCGCCGTCGTGACCCTGCTCGTCTACCCGCCCCCGGACTTCGAGGGCCGCTACCCGTCGGTCCGGGAGAACGCCGACGGATACCTCCTCACCGCCGCCGACGTCGTGGCCTGCAGCAGGCTCTACCTGGCCGGGACCTCCCCGCGCGGCGAGCCGCGGCTCTCGCCGCTGCGCGCCGACCTCGCCGGGCTCGGACCGACGATCGTCGCCACCGCGGGGTTCGACCCGCTGCGCGACGCCGGGCACACCTTCGCCGAGGCCCTGGCCGCGGCCGGCGTCGACGTCCGGCGGCGTGAGCACCCGTCGCTGGTGCACGGGTTCCTCGGCCTCACCGGCGTCTCCCGGGCCGCCGACGACGCCGTGGCGGCGCTGCACGCCGAGGTCGGGTCCCTGCTCGGTGGCCCCGCCGGGTGAGGGTGGTCAGGCGCGGAGCTCCTCCGGGACGTCGAGGGAGAGGTCGGACAGGATCCCGGCGAGACGGTTGCGGGCCCGCGCGAGGCTGTCGTCGAACCGGGGCGGCCGGGCGTCGGGCAGGGACCACATCGGCGCCATGCTGCGGGCGGCGTCGAGGGCCCGCGGCACCCACGTCGAGAGCCACCCGGCCATGACCTGCTTGTTGTGGGAGGCGAACTCGCGGTCCTCGCTGAGGGGACCGAAGCAGGCGAGCGTCCAGCGCAGGTCCCGCTGGGCGTAGTCGTACTCGCCGGCGCCCATCACCGTCGGGGTGACGTAGTCGCCCTGGCCGGCGGCCGCCTGCATCACGAGTCCGGAGCGGAACAGCTCACCCACCAGCGGCTCGAACACGATGTTCGTGGCGAACACCGACTCGCCCCAGTCGTCCTCGACCGCGGTGAGTGCCTCGCACAGCGCGCGGGCGCCCTGCCACGCGGGGTCGGAGTTCCAGGCGTCGAGGTGGGCGACCCCGTCGAAGCCCGCGATCTCCTCGGTGAGGGTCAGGTTGTAGAGCGCCAGGTCCTGCGCGAAGCGGAGCTTGTGCTCGCTGTTCACGGCCATCGCGGTGTTGTGCATGTTGGTCGGGCCCGAACGATTGCAGGCCGCGAAGACGTAGAGGCCGAGGATGTGCTCGATGTGCATCCACGCGCCGACGTTGCGCTCGACGAAGTGGACCCAGCTCGAGGTCCAGTCGTCGAAGGCCTTGTTCTGGCGGGCGTTCTCGATGTTCTGGTTCAACTGCCGGACAACGTTGGCGTTGTACCGGTACATCGTGAGTTCCCACTCCTCGTTGGGGTCGCGGAACTCGTGCCACCCGTGGGCGGGCCAGTGCTGCACCGGGAGACCGCCGGACCCCGGGCCGCGCTGCGGCTCGGGATCGCCGGAGCCCCACGCCTTGAGCTTCGTCCAGTCCAGCGGGTAGCCGCCGGTGCCGTCCGCGAAGCCGTAGAGCCAGCCCTGGGTCAGGTAGTGGCGGGGGTCGGGCTGGACCTCGACGGTGACGTCCTCGTAGTGGGTCTGCTTGCGCTTCGCCGGCCTGAAGTAGTTGTAGCGGCGGGCACCCGGACCGGAGTCGGGGAACTCCTTCGCCCCGGCCTCGGCGTCGGTGAACACCGGCTTGGGGACGCTGCGTTCCGCCTGTCCTGTGGTGGTCTCGCGCTCGGCCGTGGTCATCTCGTGAGCCCCTCTGCGTCGGTGACGGCGGGATCGCCGGGGGGCGATCCCGCCGCATCGTCCGACCGCGGACGGCGCGGCCCACCGGGCCCTCGGCCCGACATCGCGGGACCTCGGTCCCGAGGTGGCCTCCGGCCTCGTGAGCACAAAATGTCGGTATAGCGACATTTTGTGCTCACAGGGCCGTAGGCCACCTAGAAGGAGTGCTCCGCCGTCGGGTAGACGCCCTCGTGCACCTCGTGCGCGAACTGCGCGGCGGCGCCGCCCAGCACCCCGGCGAGGTCGGCGTAGCGCTTGACGAAGCGCGGCACCCGCCCGGTGTTCAGCCCGGCCATGTCCGGCCAGACGAGCACCTGGGCGTCGGTGTCGGGGCCCGCGCCGATGCCGATGGTCGGGACCCGCAGCTCGGCGGTCACCCGCTTCGCGACGTCGGCCGGGACCATCTCGAGGACCACCGCGAACGCGCCCGCGGCCTGGACGGCCAGCGCGTCCTCGACGAGCTTCTCCGCGCCCGCCCCGCGGCCCTGCACCCGGAAGCCGCCGAGCGCGTGCTCGCTCTGCGGGGTGAACCCGAGGTGGGCCATGACGGGGATGCCGGCGTCGGTGAGCGCACGGATCTGACCGGCGTAGTGGGCGCCGCCCTCGAGCTTCACCGCGGCCGCGCCGCCCTCCTTGAAGAACCGCACCGCGGTCTCCAGGGCCTGCGCCGGGGAGGACTGGTAGGAGCCGAAGGGGAGGTCGGCGACGATCAGCGCCCGCGACGCCCCTCGGACGACGGCCTTGGTCAGCATGAGCAGCTCGTCGACCGACACCGGGACGGTCGAGTCGTAGCCCAGCACGTTGTTCGCCGCGGAGTCGCCGACGAGCAGGACCGGGATGCCGGCCTCGTCGAAGACCTTCGCGGTGGGGAAGTCGTAGGCGGTGAGCATCGGCCAGCGCTCACCCGCGTCCTTCCACTGCTGCACGTGGTGGATGCGGACCCGCTTGGGGAGCGTCAGCTGGGCAGCCTGCGGTTCGGGTGACGTCATCGTCTCCGTCCTCCTGCCTCGAGGCCCGCGGGCGCGGGTCCCCGGGCGTGCCGAGGGTCGTGGTGCGGTGAGCGTCGCACCGCGGGTGCCCCGCGCGAAGCGACGCGGGGCCCGGTGGGACGAGCTTCACAGCGGGCCCGCCCCCCGATGGGTGAGCGGCGCCGTCCCGGCGTCTGGTGGGAGGAACGTGCCGTTGCCGGCGACGCCCGGCCGCCCCCGACGGCTCGGCCGTGGGGCCGAACGTGGCGCCCGCTCGGGGGTTGCGAGGATGACCGCCGTGAGGCGACGGGGCGCGGGGACCGACGGTGGGCACGACGACGCCGGCGGTGGTCCCGGCCGTGCCCCACGGGGTCGCGCGCGCACGATCCTGCGGTCGGCCGCCGTCGTCGCGGTCCTCGTGACCGCCGCCGCCTGCGGGGGCGCCGCTCCCGGCTCGGCCCCGCCGTCGCCGATCACGACGAGCACCGCCGACGCCGCACCGGGCGCGATCCCCGCCGGCCTCGAGCGCTTCTACACCCAGCGCCCGGCCTGGGGCTCCTGCGTGCCGTTCGCCACCACGGACGACCAGCGCCAGTACTACGGCCAGCCCGGCCTGCAGTGCGCCAAGGTCGAGGTGCCGATCGACTACTCGAACCCGCAGGGGCCGACCGCGCAGCTCGCGATCTCGCGGCTGCAGGCCACCGACCCCACCCAGCGCATCGGGTCGCTGCTGGTCAACCCGGGCGGGCCGGGGGCGTCCGGGATCGAGATCGCCTCCCAGCTCTCGCTGCTGATGAAGAACACCGAGGTCGCCCGCAAGTTCGACCTCGTCGGGTTCGACCCGCGCGGGATCGGCGCGAGCACCCCGACGATCCACTGCCTCACCGCGCAGCAGCAGGACGCCCAGCGCACCGTCGACATCCTCGACCCGTCGCCGGCCGGCGTCGCGAAGGCCGAGGCCACGGCCCGGCAGACCGCCGACGGCTGCAACCAGAAGACCGGCGCGGAGTTCCTCGCCAACGTCGGGACGCGGGACGTCGCCCGCGACATGGACGTGCTGCGCGGCGTCGTCGGGGACCGGCAGCTGACCTACCTCGGCTACTCCTACGGCACCCACATCGGCTCCACCTACGCCGAGGAGTTCCCCCGCAACGTCCGCGCGATGGTCCTCGACGGCGCCGTCGACCCCACGCAGAACTCGACGGACGCCCTCGTCGACCAGGGCAAGGGCTTCCAGGACGTCTTCACCGCGTTCGCCAAGGACTGCGCCACCAAGCCCGGCTGCCCCCTCGGCACCGACGCCGGGCAGGCGACCGCCCGCTTCCAGCAGCTGACCCGCCCGTTGCTCGCGAAGCCGATCCCGCTGCCGGACGGCCGTGAGCTCTCCTACGGCGACGCCCAGCAGGGCACCATCCAGGCGCTCTACGCCACCTCGCTGTGGCCGCAGCTGCGGCAGGGCCTCACCGAGCTCACCCAGGGCAACGGCCAGACCCTGATGGGGCTCGCCGACGAGTACTACGACCGCGCCCCCGACGGCACCTACTCGCCCCAGCAGGACGCGTTCAACGCCGTGCGCTGCGTCGACGACCCGCAGATCAAGGACCACGCGCAGGCCCTCGACCAGGCGCGGCGCTACAACGCCGCGGCCCCGTTCCTCGACTCCGGCCGCGGCCCGAGCCAGGCGCTCGACACGTGCGGGTTCTGGCCGGTCCCCGCGACCGACGGCCCGCACGTCCCGCAGGTCGCCGGGCTCGCCCCGCCGCTCGTGGTGTCCACCACCGACGATCCGGCCACGCCCTACCAGTCCGGGGTCAACCTCGCGAAGGACCTCCACGGGTCGCTGCTGACCAAGGTCGGCGACCAGCACACCGCGTCCTTCCAGGGCTTCCCCTGCGTCGACGCGATCGTGACCCGCTACCTGGTGGACGGCACCCCGGCGCCGGCGAACGCCCGGTGCCCCGACAACGGGTGACGAGGACCCCTCGACCGGGTGGGCAGGGTAGGACCCCCCTGTGACGTCCCTGTAACACCGTCTCCTTAGGGTCGGGACATGGATCGCCAGCAGGAGTTCGTCCTGCGGACGCTCGACGAGCGCGACATCCGCTTCGTGCGGCTCTGGTTCACCGACGTCCTCGGGTACCTCAAGTCGGTGGCCATCGCGCCGGCCGAGCTCGAGGGGGCGTTCGCCGAGGGGATCGGGTTCGACGGCTCGTCCATCGAGGGCTTCAGCCGCGTCTACGAATCGGACATGGTCGCCAAACCGGACCCGTCCACGTTCCAGGTCCTGCCGTGGGAGGACGCCGAGGGCGACCACTACTCGGCCCGCATGCTGTGCGACATCACGATGCCCGACGGCTCGCCGTCGTGGGCCGACCCGCGCCACGTGCTGCGCCGCGCGCTCTCGCGCGCCGCCGAGGCGGGGTTCACCTGCTACGTCCACCCGGAGATCGAGTTCTACCTGCTGCGGGGCCTCCCCGACGACGGGACGCCCCCGATGCCGGCGGACACCGGCGGCTACTTCGACCAGGCCAGCCACGACGTGGCGCCGCACTTCCGGCGGCGCTCCATCGAGGCGCTCGAGGCGATGGGCATCTCCGTCGAGTTCTCCCACCACGAGGGCGGGCCCGGCCAGCAGGAGATCGACCTGCGCTACGCCGACGCCCTGACGATGGCGGACAACATCATGACGTTCCGCTACCTGGTCAAGGAGGTGGCGATCACCCAGGGCGTGCGGGCCTCGTTCATGCCCAAGCCGTTCACCGAGCACCCCGGGTCGGCGATGCACACCCACGTCAGCCTCTTCGAGGGTGACCAGAACGCCTTCCACGACGCCGCCGAGCCGTTCGAGCTCTCCAAGACCGGCAAGGCGTTCGTCGCGGGCGTGCTCCGTCACGCGCGCGAGATGTCGGCGGTGACCAACCAGTTCGTGAACTCCTACAAGCGCCTCGTCGTCGGCGGCGAGGCCCCGACGGCGGTGTGCTGGGGCCACGCGAACCGCTCGGCGCTGGTGCGGGTGCCGATGTACTCGCCGGGCAAGGCGTCGTCGCGGCGGGTGGAGGTGCGGTCGCTGGACTCGGCGGCGAACCCCTACCTCGCCTACGCCGTGATCCTCGGCGCCGGTCTCAAGGGGATCTCCGAGGGCTACGAGCTGCCGCCGGCGGCCGAGGACAACGTCTGGTCGCTCACCGAGGGCGAGCGGCGGGCGATGGGCTACCAGACGCTGCCGCAGAACCTCGACGGCGCGCTGCAGGCCTTCGAGCAGTCCGACCTCATGGCCGAGATCCTCGGCGAGCACGTGTTCGACTTCTTCCTGCGCAACAAGCGCACCGAGTGGGACGCGTACCGCCGCAACGTGACCCCGTACGAGCTCTCGACGTACCTGCCCATCCTGTGACGTGAACGGATTCGGTCGTCCGGGCGACCACATCCGTTCACCTAGGCTGGCGCCATGACCGCTCCCCGTGCCGCGCGGGACCGTCGCCCCGCCCGGGCCCCGGCCCGCCTCGGCCTCACCGACGCGGACGCCGGCCCGCGCCTCGCGGCGCTGGGCTGGTGGGACGGCGACGACGCGGTGCCGGGGGCGGCCCTCGTCGTGTGGGCCCTCGCGCGGGCGGCCGACCCGGACCTCGCGCTGCTGGCGGTCGAGCGGCTCCGCGAGGCCGCCGGCGAGGAGGGCTGGGCCGAGCTCGACGCCGCGCTGCGCGAGGACCAGGGGCTGCGGGGCCGGCTCTTCGGGGTGCTCGGCGGCTCGACCGCGCTGGGCGACCACCTCGTCGCCCAGCCCGAGCGGTGGCGGCTGCTGCGGACCGTCCTCGCCCCGGGCCGGGTGCACGACGCGTCCCGGATGCCCTCGGCGGCCGACCGGCGCCGCACCCATCTCGACGCCGTCGGCGCCAAGGCCGACGAGGAGACCCCCGTCGCGGCGGTGACGGGGCCGGCGGCGGTCGAGCAGCTCCGGCTGGCCTGGCGCGACGACGTGCTGCTGCTGGCCGCCGCCGACCTCCAGTCGGTGTGCGAACCCGAGCTCCCGTTCTGGCCGGTCGACGTCATCTCCGGCCAGCTCGCCGACGTGGCCGCGGCCGGTCTGGAGGCCGCCCTCGCCGTCGCGCGCGCCGAGGTCGGTGCCGAGCGCGCCGGCGAGGCCCGCCTCGCCGTCATCGGGATGGGCAAGTGCGGCGGCCGCGAGCTGAACTACGTCTCGGACATCGACGTCATCTTCGTCGCCGACGGGAGCGTCGACTCGGCGACCCGGGTGGCCGCGACGATGATGCGGGTCGCGACGGAGGCCTTCCTCGAGGTCGACGCCAACCTGCGCCCGGAGGGCCGCTCCGGGCAGCTCGTGCGGACCCTCGAGGGCCACGAGACCTACTACCGGCGCTGGGCCCGCACCTGGGAGTTCCAGGCGCTGCTCAAGGCCCGGCCGGTCGCGGGCGACCTCGCGCTCGGCCAGGAGTACTGCGACGCGCTGGCCCCGATGGTCTGGCAGGCCGCCGAGCGTGACGACTTCGTCGCCGACGTCCGCGCCATGCGCCGCCGCGTGGAGGACCACATCCGCCACGACGTCGCCGACCGCGAGCTCAAGCTCGGCCGGGGCGGGCTGCGCGACGTCGAGTTCGCCGTCCAGCTGCTCCAGCTCGTCCACGGCCGCGGCGACGAGACGCTGCGCGGCCAGAACACCCTCGAGACGCTCGCCGCGCTCGGCGAGGGCGGGTACGTGGGTCGCGACGACGCCGCGAACCTCGCCGCGTCCTACCGGTTCCTGCGGATGCTCGAGCACCGGGTGCAGCTGCAGAAGCTCCGGCGCACCCACCTGTTCCCCTCCGACGAGGACACGACGAGCCTCCGGTGGCTCGCGCGCGCGGCGAAGCTGCGGCCCGACGGGCGCCACGACGCCGTCGGGGTGCTGCAGGCCGAGCTCGCCCGCAACACCGTCCGGGTCCGGCGGCTGCACGAGAAGCTCTTCTACCGGCCGCTGCTGGAGTCGGTGGCGCGGGTGCCGGGCGAGCAGCTCGTGCTCACCGAGTCCTCGGCGACGAAGCGGCTCGCGGCGCTGGGCTGGAGCTCGCCGGCGGGGGCGCTCAAGCACGTCGCGGCGCTCACGTCCGGGACCACCCGGGCGTCGCGGATCCAGCGGGCGCTCATGCCGGTGCTGCTCGACCGGCTCGGCACCACCGCCGACCCCGACCACGGCCTGCTCGCCTACCGGAAGGTCTCCGAGGCGCTCGCCGACACCCCGTGGTTCCTTGCGCTGCTCCGCGACGAGGGCCTCGCCGCGGACCGGCTCTGCTACGTCCTGGGCACCTCGCGGTGGGTCGCGGAGATGATGCCGCGCTCGCCGGAGGTGCTGCGGCTGCTCGGGGGCGACGGTCCGTCCGCGGACCTCGTCGCCCGCGACCCCGACGAGGTCGCGGGCTCGCTGCGGGCCGCCGTCGCCCGGCACACCGACCCGCGCTCCGCGGGCAACGTCGCCCGCTCGCTGCGCCGGGTGGAGCTGCTGCGGGTGGCGTGCGCCGACCTGCTCGGGCTCACCGACGTGCCCCACGTGTGCGCGGCGCTGTCGAGCGTCTGGGTGGCGGTGCTGCAGGCCGCGCTGGACGCGGCCGAGCGCGAGCGCGCGGGCGACGCCATCGACGGATCGGGCACCCGCCCCGCCACGATCGCGATCATCGGGATGGGCCGGCTCGGCGGGGCGGAGCTCGGCTACGGGTCCGACGCCGACGTCGTCGTGGTGTGCGAGCCCGCCGAGGGCGTCTCGGACCAGGACGCGACGAACTACGCCCGGGCCGTCGTCGAATCCGTGACCGCGGCCCTCGGGGCGCCGAGCCCCGACCCGCCGCTGGAGGTCGACACCAAGCTGCGCCCGGAGGGCCGCTCCGGCCCGCTCGTGCGCACGCTGTCCTCGTACGCGGACTACCTGCGCCGGTGGGCGGCCACCTGGGAGCGGCAGGCCCTGCTGCGCGCCCGTCCCGTCGCCGGCGACGCGGCGCTGGGGAAGCGCTTCGAGGAGATGATCGCCCCGTACCGCTACCCCGCCGAGGGCCTGCCCGAGGAGCAGGCCATGGAGATCCGGCGGATGAAGGCCCGGGTCGACGCCGAGCGGCTCCCGCGGGGTGCCGACCGCGCGCTGCACACCAAGCTCGGCACCGGCGGGCTCGCCGACGTCGAGTGGACGGTGCAGCTCCTGCAGCTCCAGCACGCCGGACGGCTGCCGTCGCTGCGCACGACCTCCACCCTCGAGGCGCTCCGCGCCCTCGCCGAGGCCGGGCTGCTCTCCGACGACGACGCCGAGGCGCTCGCGGCGGGGTGGACGACGGCGACCCGCGCCCGCGGGGTGGCCACGCTCGTGCGGGGCAAGCCCACCGACCAGCTGCCGCGCTCCGGGCGGGAGCTGGCGGCGATCGCGTCGGCGCTGGGTTACCCCGAGGACGACCCCGGGGCGTGCATCGACGAATACCGCCGCGTCACCCGGCACGCCCGGGCGGTGGTGGACGCGGCGTTCTCGGCGGTGTGACGGCCCGGCGAGTGACATCGGCGGGCCCGGTGGCGCTCGGCCGGGCCCACGCGTCATCATCGAACACGTGTTCGACGAGCGGGGTCCGGCGCAGCGCCGGAACGAGCGATCGGGCGCCCTGCAGCGCACCGAGGTCCGCCGGGTCTGGGTGGACCTCGCCGTCGCGTACCCCCGTCCGTCCGGGCGCCCGCCGCGGGCGTACCCGGAGGGCGTGGACCTGCAGAGCCGCGTCCCCGGGGAGCTCCTGGGGTGGCGGCGCACGACGACGGGGGAGTGGGTCGGCTGGGTGTGCGTCCCGATCAGCCAGGGCGAGGAGGTCCGCTACGTGTACCAGTACGTGGCCGCCGCGGCGCTGTCCCCGCGGGAGGACCTGCGCGACCGACGGTGAGCGGACGTCGGGCGCGACGGTGTGGCTTTTCGGACCCTATCGGCGTGCTGCATTGAATCCCGTGTCTGCGATGCGACACCGCTGACGTTCCCCGGACACGCACGACGGCCCGGCCACCCCGCGGGGGTGACCGGGCCGTCGTCGTCAGCTGCCGGTGATCAGCAGTTGTAGTACAGCTCGAACTCGTACGGGTGCGGCCGCAGGCGCAGGCCGGTCACGTCGTCGCGCTTGAGCTCGACCCACTTCTCGATGAGGTCCGAGGTGAACACGCCGCCCTCGAGCAGGTAGTCGTGGTCGGACTCGAGGTTGTCGACCGCGGCGTCCAGGCTGGCCGGGACCTGCGCGATGTTGGCGGCCTCCTCGGGCGGGAGCTCGTAGAGGTCCTTGTCCACCGGCGTCGGCGGCTCGATCTTGTTCCGGATCCCGTCGAGGCCGGCCATCATCATGGCCGCGAACGACAGGTACGGGTTGCCCGACGAGTCGGGGCACCGGAACTCGAGGCGCTTGGCCTTCGGGTTGTTGCCGGTGATCGGGATGCGGACGCACGCCGAGCGGTTCCGGTTCGAGTAGACCAGGTTGATCGGGGCCTCGAAGCCGGGCACCAGGCGGTGGTAGGAGTTCGCCGTGGCGTTGGTGAACGCCACGAGCGACGGCGCGTGGTGCAGGATGCCGCCGATGTAGTGGCGGGCCATGTCCGAGAGCCCGGCGTAGCCGTTCTCGTCGTAGAACAGCGGCTCGCCGCCCTTGAACAGCGACTGGTGGCAGTGCATGCCCGAGCCGTTGTCGCCGGCCAGCGGCTTCGGCATGAAGGTGACCGACTTGCCGGCCTGCCACGCGGTGTTCTTGACGATGTACTTGAACAGCTGCAGGTCGTCCGCGGCGTGCAGCAGCGTGTTGAACTTGTAGTTGATCTCGGCCTGGCCGCCGGTGCCGACCTCGTGGTGCAGCTTCTCGAGCGCGAAGCCGGCGTTGGTGAGGTTGGTGCCGATCGCGGCGCGCAGGTCCGAGGTCTGGTCGGTGGGCTCGACCGGGAAGTACCCGCCCTTGGCGGCGATCTTGTAGCCCTTGTTGCCGCCCGGCTCCTCGCGGGCGGTGTTCCACACGCCCTCGACCGCGTCGACCGCGTAGAACTGCTTGTTCATCGACGACTCGTACTGGACCGAGTCGAAGATGTAGAACTCGGCCTCCGGGCCGAAGAAGCAGGTGTCGGCGACGTCGACCGTCGACAGGAAGTTCTCCGCCTTGCGGGCCACGTTGCGCGGGTCGCGGCTGTAGGCCTCGAGCGTCAGCGGGTCGTGGACGAAGAAGTTCATGTTCAGGGTCTTCTGGGCCCGGAACGGGTCGATGCGCGCGGTCGCCACGTCGGGCAGCAGCGTCATGTCCGACTCGTTGATCGTCTGGAACCCGGTGACCGAGGAGCCGTCGAAGGCAAGGCCGTCGTTGAACACGGCCTCGTCGAACTCCGACGCGGGCACGGTGAAGTGCTGCATCTGGCCGGGGAGGTCGCAGAACCGGACGTCGACGTACTGCACCCCCTCGTCGGAGATGTACTTGAAGACCTCGTCCTGGTTGTTGAACACCCTCGCTGGCTCCTTCTCTGGCACTGTCGTCACGGCCCGAACGGTCCCGCCCGGTCGGGTGCCGCTCACCGCATCAGGTGATCCCGGACGCTAAGCGGGCGGCGTTACTCGCTCGTCGCGTCGGTGTTTCGCAGCAGTTAACGGGCCAGTCTCACAATCCTTCGCCGTCCCGTCGTCCGCCGCCGGGTCGTGGACGAGCCGATCGGCCACGCTGCCGTGGCGCATCCCGACGCCACGGGACCGTAGCCTGTCAGAGTGTCGTGGATTCGTGAATGGCTCACCGACGAGGGGCCTGGACGGGCGACGCAGGAGCGCCCGGAAGATTCGGATCGTCCGGATCGCGGGTCCACGTCGACACGACGGGTGCCCGGAGCTGCGCCGAACGGGTCGGCCCGGCCGTCGACGTCGCCGAGATCGGTTCCCGACGCCGAGGCGTACCCGGGTCGTGACCTCGGGCTCCCGGAGGAGGGGCCCGGCTCGGTGGGCAGTCCGCTGCTGCGCGGCGGGCAGTTCCTGCTCGACCTGCTCGTCGGCGGGCTCGTCGCGTCGGCCATCAGCTTCCCGGCACCCGCCTACCTCAGCCTCGCGGTGTGGGCGGTCCTGGTGACCCTGCCCGTCGCGCTCATCGGCCAGACGCCCGCGATGGTGCTCACGGGGCTGCGCGTCGTCCGCGTGGACGGGGCCCGCCGCGTGGGGGCGTGGGCGCTCGCCCGGACGGTCTCGCTCTTCTTCGTCGTGCCCGCGCTGATCATGGACCGGGACGCGCGGGGACTGCACGACCGCGTCAGCCGCACCGTCGTCGTGCGGACCCGCTGAGGGGGGACCCGTCGTCGGGACCGCGGTGACGGTGAGGGGCACAAGAGGCAGGTCGACCGGCCCGCGGACCTGCCTAACGTGCTCCTGATCACCGGGTGACGCCGGGACCGGGCCGTCTGCTCGCCCGCGGGTTCGCGAGGGGCACGTGGGGCAGGCGAACGGGACCGTGGACGTGCCTGACGTGCCCGTGATCACGGGCCGAAGCCCGCCCCGTCGTCCGTCAGCGACGCCGGACGGTGCGCTGCATGCCCTTCATCTGCGCGCCCTTGGGCATGGGGCCCTTCGGCATCGCCGGCCCCCCGCGACCCGCGATCGCGGCGAGCCGCTTCTCGAGGGTCTCCATCTGGTCCTTGTCGATGTTGCGGGGCAGCTTGGTCATGTGGCGCTGCAGCTTGGAGAGCGGGACGTCGCCCTCGTCGTTGCCGACGGTGAGCTCGTAGATCGGCACCTGCCCGGCGACCCGGGAGATCTTCTTCTTCTCCTGGGCGAGCAGGTTCTTCGTGCGGTGCGAGGCGCCCTCGGCGACGAGGACCACCCCGGGCCGGCCGATCACGCGGTGCACGACGTCGAGCTGGGTGGTGCCCGCGACGGCCTGCGTCACCCGCCACTGCCCGCGCATGTTGTCCAGCGCCCACCCGGCCGCGCCGGGCTGGCCGTCGGCCTTGGAGTAGACGTTGTTCTGCACGCGCCGCCCGAACACGAGCATCGCGAGGGCCGCGCCCAGGAGCACCCCGATCGGCACGAGGAACCACGACTGCCCGATCAGCAGCCCGACGACGAGCGCCACCAGCGCGGTCAGCACGATGACGCCGATCATCAGCGGCAGGAGGAGCTTGTCCTCCTTGCGCTGCATCTGGAACGCCTGCCAGATCTGCGACCAGCGCTGCCGGCGCTCCGCGCGCGCAGCCTGCTTGGCGGCCTTCTTCTCTTCCTTGGACGCCTTGCCGGCCGGACCCTTCGCCATGGCACCCATTCTGCCGTACGGCGACGGCGGCGGTGTGCCCTGCGTCAGGCGCGGCGCGCGAGCACGGAGCCGACCTCCTGGCGGGCCTCGCCCTCGGTCGCCAGCTCGGCCATGCCCTCCGGGAGCTCCTCGCCCCGGTGCAGCTTGGCCTGCGCGTAGAGCCGCCCGGCCCGGTAGGACGAGCGCACCAGCGGCCCCGCCATGACGCCCGCGAACCCGATGCGCAGGGCCTCGTCGCGGTGCTCCACGAACTCCTCGGGCTTCACCCAGCGCTCCACCGGGTGGTGGCGCAGCGACGGGCGCAGGTACTGGGTCAGGGTCAGCAGGTCGCACCCGGCGTCGTGCAGGTCCTGCATCGCGGCGGTGACCTCCTCGGGGGTCTCGCCCATGCCGAGGATGAGGTTGGACTTCGTGACGAGGCCCGCGGCGCGCGCCTTGCGGATCACGTCGAGCGAGCGCTCGTAGCGGAAGCCCGGGCGGATGCGGCGGAACACCCGCGGCACCGTCTCGAGGTTGTGCGCGAGCACCTCGGGTGCGGCGTCGAAGACCGGGCCGAGCTGGTCGTCGCGGTCGTCGAAGTCGGGGATGAGCAGCTCCACCCCGGTGCCCGGGTTGAGCGCGTGGACCTGCCGCACCGTCTCGGCGTAGAGCCACGACCCGCCGTCGTCGAGGTCGTCGCGGGCGACGCCGGTGATCGTCGAGTAGCGCAGCCCCATCTGGCGCACCGACTCGGCCACCTTGCGGGGCTCGTCACGGTCCAGCGGCGACGGCCTGCCGGTGTCGATCTGGCAGAAGTCGCAGCGCCGGGTGCACTGCTCGCCGCCGATGAGGAACGTCGCCTCGCGGTCCTCCCAGCACTCGTAGATGTTGGGGCAGCCCGCCTCCTCGCACACCGTGGCCAGGCCCGCGTAGCGCACCATGCCCTTGAGCTCGGAGAAGTTCGGGCCGGTCTGGACGCGGGTGCGGATCCAGTCGGGCTTGCGCTCGATGGGCGTCTGCGAGTTGCGGACCTCGAGGCGGAGCAGCTTGCGTCCCTCGGGAGCGGTCGCGGGTCCGGTCGTCGTGGTCACGGGTCCGAGCCTACGCGCGCTACCCCGATAGGCTGATCACTCGTGGACCTCCGGATCTTCACCGAGCCACAGCAGGGCGCCACGTACGACGACCTCCTCCGCGTCGCCCGCTGTGCCGAGGATGCGGGCTACGACGCCTTCTTCCGCTCCGACCACCTCCTCGCGATGGGGGACTCGTCGGGGCTGCCCGGACCGACCGACGCGTGGGTCACGCTCGGCGCGCTGGCGCGGGAGACGACGACGATCCGGCTGGGCACGCTTATGACCGCGGCCACCTTCCGGCTGCCCGGCCCGCTCGGGGTGGCGGTCGCGCAGGTCGACCAGATGTCGGGCGGCCGCGTCGAACTGGGCCTGGGCACCGGGTGGTACGAGGCCGAGCACCGCGCCTACGGCATCCCGTTCCCGTCGCAGCGGGAGCGCTTCGGGATGCTCGCCGAACAGCTCGAGGTGCTGACCGGGGCGTGGTCGACCCCGATGGGCCAGGGCTACAGCTTCGCCGGCGAGCACTACACGTTCGCCGAGAGCCCCGGGCTGCCCAAGCCGGTGCAGGAGCCCCACCCGCCGATCATCGTCGGGGGGTCCGGCCCGCGGCGCACCACCGCGCTCGCCGCGCGCTACGCCGACGAGATCGACGTGCCCTTCGCCGGGGTCGACGAGGTCGCCGCGCAGCTCGGCCGGGCCGACGAGGCCTGCCGCGCGCTGGGGCGCGATCCGCGGACGCTGCGCCGCTCGACGGCGCAGGTGCTCTGCACCGGGCACGACGACGCGGCGGTGCGACGGCGGGCGGCGGCGATCGGGCGGGCGCCCGACGAGCTGCGGACGCGGGGACTGGCCGGCACCGCGGACGAGGTCGTCGACAAGCTCGGCCGGTTCGCCGAGGTCGGCGTCGAGCGGGTGTACCTGCAGGTGCTCGACCTGTCCGACCTCGACCACCTGGAGTTCGTCGCCGGGCGGGTGGCGCCGGCGGTGTAGGCGCCGGCGATGTAGGGCGTCAGCGCCCGGCGAGCATCTCCACCGCGACGCCGCCGACGGTCGTCGTCGCGTCCCGCCGGACCGGGTGGTCGCTCACCGGCAGGTCACCCGAACAGGCGGCCAGCACGGCGTCCCGAACGGCGGGCCCGATCTCCTCGACGGTCACGTGGCGGCCCAGCTCGGCGGTCAGGCTGGTGACGCCGGCGTCGGTGATCCCGCAGGGCACGATCGCGCCGAACGCGGTGAGGTCGGGGTCGGCGTTGATCGCGAAGCCGTGCAGCGTCACCCCGCGGGCCACCCGCACGCCGATCGCGGCGATCTTGCGCTCCGGGCGGCCGGCCCCGGCCGCGAGCCACACCCCGGAGCGGCCGTCGATGCGCCCGGTGTCGAGCCCGTAGCCCGCGCAGACGTGGATCAGGGCCTCCTCGAGGCGTCGCACGTGGGCGACGACGTCGAACGGCTCCGCCAGCTTGAGGATCGGGTAGCCGACGAGCTGGCCGGGCCCGTGCCAGGTGATCCGCCCGCCGCGGTCGACGTCGACGACGGGCGTGCCGTCGACGGGCCGGTCCTCCGGCTGGGTGCGCCGGCCCGCGGTGTAGACGCTGGGGTGCTCCAGGAGCATCAGGACGTCAGGCCCGGTGCCGTCCACCCGCGCGGCGGCGTGGGCGCGCTGCTGCTCCCAGGCCTGCGTGTACTCGACGCTGCCGAGGTCGAGGACCTGCATCGCGTCGCTGCTCGCGCGGTGGGATCGGGTGGGCGGGGTCGACGACACGGGATCGACGCTACTCGGCCCGCGACGACGGGGCTTTTCTGTCACTGGACGCAAGCAACGACGCTTCGCTTGCACCGAGCCCCGGGTCAGCCCAGCCGCGCCAGCGCCGCCTGCGCCGTCCGCCGGCCGCTCACCAACGCGCCCTGGGTCGACGGGGAGTCGCGGTGGTCGCCCGCGACGAACAGGCCCTCGCCGAGGTCGACCGGGCGGCGCAGCCGCGGCGGGGTCGGCGGGAGGGTCGCGGGGAGGGCGTGCGGGACCGACACCGTCGCCAGGTGCTCCCACGACGCCGTCGGCCGGCCCCAGAGCCGCTCCAGCTCCGCCCGCAGCCGCGGCTCGGGCAGCGGGTCGGCGCCGAGCACCGTCGAGACGACGAGGTGACGGTGGTCGGGGGAGTACGAGGGCGCCGCGGCGGTGAGGACCAGGGTGTTGACGATCGGCCCGCCGGTCCCGTCGAGGTGCAGCAGCGCCTGCCGGGTCGGCGGGACGTCGGTGACGTGGTAGTGGCTGGTCAGCGCGAAGGGGCGCGGCGCCTCGACGCGGCCGCCCAGCAGCGCCGCGGCCTCCGTCCCCTCGGCGGCCACGATCACCGCCCCGGCCCGCACCCGCCCGCGGTCGGTCTCGACGTCGACCCCGGCGCCCGAGGGCGTCAGCGCGCCGACCCGCGTCGTCAGGTAGACCGTGTCCGCCGGCAGCCGCGCGGCGAGCTGGGCGGGCACGGCGCCGATGCCGCGGGACGGCACCGTCAGGTCCCCGAGCGCGAAGCTGCGCCAGAACAGCGACACGACCCGTGACGACGTCGCGAGGTCGGGATCGCCGGTGACCCCGGAGAGGAACGGGCGCAGGAACCGCTCGGTCGCCGCGCCGGAGAGCCCGAAGCGGGCGAGGTCGGCCGCCGTGGAGCGCTCGGGCGCCCGGGACTGCCGCGCGGGCGGGACGAGCAGCGAGCGCAGCGTGTAGGCCGCGACGCCGAGCTTCGCCCGCGGCCCCAGCAGGCCGTCCAGCGCGGTCCGCGGCGCCCACGAGGGGCGCCGGCGCGGGTCGGCGAGCCGGTGCAGCCGCCCGTCCTCGGTGCGCACCGCGGCGCCGGGCACGAACGCGCGCAGGTCGAGCGCGTCGAGGTCCAGGGCCGCCCGCAGCGCCGGGTAGGAGGTGTTGAGGATCTGGAAGCCGCGGTCGACGAGGAAGCCGTCCACCACGTCCGTCCGGACCCGCCCGCCGACCCCGTCCGAGGCCTCGCACACCACCACCGAGCGGCCCGACCGCGCGACGGTCCGCGCCGCGTTCAGCCCGGCCAGCCCGGCCCCGACGACGAGGACGTCGACCGCGTCCGGCAGCCCCGGCGGACCGGCCACGCTCAGCCGTCCAGGACGGCGGACAGCGCCGCGGTCACCGTCGTGTGCGAGAACGCGTAGCCCTCCCGCTCGAGGACCCCGGGCAGCACCCGCTGGCTGACCAGCACACCCTCGTCGGCGAACTCCCCGAGGACGGCGCGCATGGCGAACCCGGGCACGATCCACGGCGCCGGCCGGTGGACGGTCGACGCCATCACCTTGGTGAACTCGCGGCAGGTCACCGGGGCGGGGCCGGTGGCGTTGAGCGGGCCGGAGACGGAGTCGTGCTCCAGTGCCCAGGTGATCGCCCCGACCTCGTCGTCGAGGCTGATCCACGGCCAGTACTGCTCGCCGGAGCCCAGCCGCCCGCCCAGTCCGGCCTTGAAGATCGGCCGCATGATGCCCATGAGGCCGCCCGCGGGGGAGAGCACCAGCCCGGTGCGGACCGTCACGACGCGCGCGCCCGCCTCGGCGGCCGGGGCGGTCGCGTTCTCCCAGTCGCGCACCAGGTCGGCGAGGAAGCCCCGCCCCCGGGCGCCGGTCTCGTCGACGGCGACGGCGCCGGTGTCGCCGTAGAACCCGACCGCCGAGCCGTTGATCAGCACCGGGACGCCGTGCGCGGCGACCGCGCGGGCGAGCACGTCGGTGGGGACGAGCCGGCTGTCGCGCAGCTCCTGCTTGCGGGCCCCCGTCCAGCGCTTGTCGGCGATCCCCGCCCCGGAGAGGTTGATCACTGCGTCCGCGCCGTCGAGGGCGCCGTCGTCGATCCGTCCCGACGGCGGGTCCCACCCGCGCTCGTCGGGGGCCTGCGCGGCCCGGCGCACGAGCCGGATCACCTCGTGGCCCGCGCTGCGCAGGTGGGGCACCAGCGCGGTGCCGATGAGTCCGGACGAACCGGAGATGACGACGCGCATGGGAGTGATCGTTGCGGAGTCGGGGGCGCGGCGCGACCCGGGGACCCGCCGCTCGGCGCCTCCGCACGAGGGGAACCCCCGTGCGGGTAGAGCGACCGCATCGTCCCCTCGCGTCCGGATCGCGCCCTGGATCGCCCGCGCGAGGGGAGCCTCCGGTCGCTCTGTCCGACCGAGGGTTCCCCTCGCGCCACGGGGTCGAGCTGGGCTACACCAGCCCGAGGTCCGCCTCGAACGCCCCCGCCTCGAGCCGGGCCTTGACCGAGCCCAGGAAGCGGGCGGCGTCGGCGCCGTCGACGATGCGGTGGTCGTAGGACAGGCACAGGTAGGCCATCGAGCGGATGGCGATCGCCTCGCCGCCCTCGCCGTCGGTCACCACGACCGGCTTCTTGACGACAGCGCCGGTCCCCAGGATCCCGACCTGCGGCTGGTTGATGATCGGGGTGTCGATCAGCGCGCCGCGCGAGCCGGTGTTGGTGATCGTGAACGTGCCGCCGGAGAGCTCGTCGGGCGCGATCTTGTTGGCCCGGGTGCGGTCGGCGACGTCGGCGATCCGGCGGGCCAGCCCGCCGAGGTTGAGGTCCCCGGCGTCGTGGATGACCGGCACGATCAGCCCGGCGGGGGAGTCGACCGCGATGCCCAGGTGCTCGGCGCCGTGGTAGGTGACCTCGCCCTTCTCGGTGTCGATCGAGGAGTTCACGCCCGGGTGGGCCTTGAGCGCCTCGACGGTCGCGAGCGCCATGAACGGCAGGAACGACAGCTTGACGCCCTCGCGGCGCTGGAACTCGGCCTTGGCGCGCTCGCGCAGCCGCGCGATCCGGGTGAGGTCGGCCTCGACGACCGTCGTCAGCTGCGCGGAGGTCTGCAGCGACTCGACCATGCGCTTGGCGATGGTCGCCCGCCGCCGGGAGAGCTTCTGGGTGGTGCCGCGCAGCCCGGACTCGTCGGGCGCCGGGATCGCCGCGCCGGCACCCGCCGGGCGCTGGACCTCCCCGCCGTGCACCGCGCCGGGCCCGGACCCGCCCGCGGGCGCGGCCTGCGCCGGCGCCTCGGCCGCCGTCTCGGCCGGCGCGGACGCCGCGGCCTTCTGCTGGTCGGCCTCGTCGGCGGCCTTGACGACGTCCTGCTTGCGGATGCGGCCGCCGACCCCGGTGCCGCTGATCGAGGACAGGTCGACGCCGCGCTCGGCGGCGAGCTTGCGCACCAGCGGCGTCACGTACGGCGCCCCCTGGGCCGGCGTGCCCTGCCCGTTGCCGTCGCCGCGGGTCGCGGTGCCCTCGCCGCCCCCGGACTGCAGCGCGCCCGCGTTCGCGGGGCCGCTCGGCCCGGCCGGCTGCTCGGTCTCGTGGGAGACGTAGTCGTCGGCGCCGGAGGCCGCGACGGCCCCGTCGGAGGAGCTCCCCGACGACCCGCCGGGTTCCGACGACGGCTGCTGCGGCTCCGGCTCGGCCTCCTGCCGGGCCTGCTCCGGCTGGGGCTGCTCCGGCTGGGGCTGCGACGGCGCCTGCCCGCCGCCCGAGGAGGGGCTGCCGCTGCCGACGACGGCGAGCACCCCGCCGACCTCGACGGTGTCGTCCTCGTTCGCCCGGATCTCGAGCAGCGTCCCGGCGACCGGCGAGGGGATCTCGGTGTCGACCTTGTCCGTCGAGACCTCGAGCAGCGGCTCGTCGACCTCGACGGAGTCGCCGACCTGCTTGAGCCAGCGGGTGATCGTCCCCTCGGTCACCGACTCGCCCAGGGCCGGCATCTCCACCTGGGTGCCCGAGCCACCCGACGAGCCACCCGAGGACCCGCCCGACGACGAGGCCGCGGCCGGCTCGGGCTGCGACGGCTGCTCCGGCTCCGGCTCCTCCTGCTGCGCCGGCTCCGGCTCCGGCTCCTCCTGCTGGGCCGGCTCCTGGGCGGGGGCCGCGCCGCCGGACCCGCCGTCGCCACCCGAGCCCTCGGACTCGTCACCGATGACCGCGAGGTCCCCGCCGATCTCGACGGTGTCGTCCTCGGCGGCGACGATCCGCTGCAGCACCCCGGCCTGCGGCGAGGGGATCTCGGTGTCGACCTTGTCGGTCGAGACCTCCAGGAGCGGCTCGTCGACGTCGACGTGGTCGCCCTCCTGCTTCAGCCACCGGGTGATGGTGCCCTCGGTGACGCTCTCGCCGAGAGCAGGCATCTGGACGGTGTAGGCCATCGTGCTCGGAACTCCTTCGCGCAGAACCGGAGAGGCAGGGGGTCAGCTGTAGCCAGGATCAGGAATGGCTGTGCAGGGGCTTGCCGGCCAGCGCGAGGTGTGCCTCGCCGAAGGCCTCGTTCTGCGTCGGGTGGGCGTGGATCAGGTTGGCCACGTCGACCGGGAGGGCCTCCCAGTTGTAGACCAGCTGGGCCTCACCGACGAGCTCGCCGATCCGGGCGCCGATCATGTGGACCCCGACGACGGGGGCGTCGTCGTCGGTGCCGCCCTTGACCAGCTTGATCGCGCCCGCGGTCCGGAGGATCTGCGACTTGCCGTTGCCGGCCAGGTCGTAGGTCACGGTCTGGACCTCGCCGTGGACCTCCGTGGCCTGGGCCTCGGTGAGCCCGACCGAGGCGATCTCGGGCTCGCAGTAGGTGACCCGCGGGATGCCCTTCTCGTCGATCACCGGCGGGTTCAGGCCCGCGATCTCCTCGGCGACGAAGATGCCCTGCTGGAACCCGCGGTGGGCCAGCTGCAGGCCGGGCACGATGTCGCCGACCGCGAAGACGTTCCCGACGCCGGTGCGCAGCCGCTCGTCGGTGCGCACGAACCCGCGGTCGAGGGTGACGCCGGCGGCCTCGTAGCCCAGGTCGGCGGTGTTGGGGCCGCGGCCGACCGCGACCAGCAGGATGTCGGCCTCGAGCTGCTCGCCGTTCTCGAGGTTGACCGTCACCTGGTCGGCGGTCTGCTCGACGCCGGTGAACTTCGTGCCGATCTTGTAGTTGATCTTCCGCTTGCGGAACTGGCGCTCGAGCTGCTTGGAGAGGAACTCGTCCTCGTTGGGCACCAGGTGGGGCAGGGCCTCCACCACGGTCACCTCGGAGCCGAAGCTCTTCCAGACGCTGGCGAACTCCACCCCGATGACGCCGCCGCCGAGCACGACGACGCGCTCGGGCACGTAGTCGAGGTTGATGGCCTCGGTGGAGGTGAGGACGCGGCCGCCGAGCTCGAGCCCGGGCAGCGTCTTGGAGTACGAGCCCGAGGCGAGCACGACGTGGCGGCCGGTGTAGCGCTGGCCGTCGACCTCGACGGTGTCCGCCCCGGCGAGGGTGCCGTGGCCGTCGATCATCGTGATCTTGCGGGACTTCACCAGCCCCTGCAGGCCCTTGTAGAGCTTGCCGACGACGCCGTCCTTGTAGGAGTTCACGCCGCTCATGTCGATGCCCGACAGCGAGCTCTTGACCCCGATCTGCTCGCCCTCCCGCGCCGAGTCGGCCACCTCGGCGGCGTGCAGCAGGGCCTTGGTCGGGATGCAGCCGCGGTGCAGGCAGGTGCCGCCCAGCTTGTCCTGCTCGACGAGGGCGACCGACAGGCCCAGCTCGGCCGCGCGCAGCGCGCAGGCGTACCCGCCGGAACCCCCACCCAGGATCAGGACGTCGAAGGTGTCGCTCTCGCTCAACTCTCACTTCTCCCGCGTCGGTGACGTGCGGTGGACCGGCCGCGACGGTGGTCGGCGGCCGGGCACTCGTGTCCGGGCCCGCTCATCGGTCCGGAGCTGTCAAGACCATCCTTCCACCGCGGGCAACCGGCTGTCGGGGCGCTCCCCGGGCCGTGTCCGTCACCCCTTCCCGGCGATGTCGGCGAGCACCGCCGCGAGGGTCCGCACCGGCAGCCCGGTGCCGCCCTTGGGCGTGTAGCCGTGCGGGCCCCCGGTGTTGAACGCGGGCCCGGCGATGTCGATGTGCGCCCAGGGCACCCCGTCGGCGACGAACTCCCGCAGGAAGAGCCCGGCGACGAGCATCCCGCCGAAGCGGTGGCCGGTGACGTTGGCGATGTCGGCGATGCGCGAGTCGAGGTCGCCGCGCAGCTCCTCGGGCAGCGGCATCGCCCAGCCGCCCTCGCCGGCCCCGACCGCCGCCGCGGTGACCCGGTCCCGGAACTCGTCGCTGCCCATGATCCCGGCGGTGCGCGACCCGAGGGCCACGACCTGCGCGCCGGTGAGCGTGGACGTCTCCACCAGGTAGTCGGGGGAGTCCTCGCAGGCGCGCACGATCGCGTCGCCCAGGATCAGTCGGCCCTCGGCGTCGGTGTTGAGGACCTCGACGGTCTTGCCGCCGTACATCGTCAGCACGTCACCGGGGCGGTAGGCGGTGCCCGAGGGCATGTTCTCGGCCATGGGCACCGTCGCGGTGACGTTCACCGGGAGGTTCTGCTCGGCGGCCAGGCACACCGTGGCGACGACGCAGGCGGCCCCGGACATGTCCGAGGTCATGTGGTCCATGTTGGCGGCCGGCTTGATCGAGATGCCGCCGGTGTCGAACGTGATGCCCTTCCCGACGAGGGCCACCGTCCTCGTCGCGTCCGGGTGGGTGTGGCGCAGCCGGACCAGGCGCGGCGGGCGGGACGAGCCGCCGCCGACGCCGAGGATGCCGCCGTAGCCGCCCTCGGCGAGGGCGGACTCGTCGAGGACCTCCACCTCGAGGCCGACGGTCTCGCCCATGTCCCGCGCGCGGCGGGCGAACTCGGCGGGGTAGAGGTCGTTCGGCGGGGTGTTGATGAGGTCGCGCGCGGCGCACACGGCCCGGGCGGTCATCGCGGCGTCCGCGAGGGTGGCGTTCTCCCGCTCGCCCGCGCCGCCGCTGCCCCCAGCGGCGCCGAAGAAGGTCACGGTGCGCACCGGGTCGTCGGCGGCGCTGCGGTAGTCGGTGAAGGCGTAGGAGCCCAGGACGGTGCCCTCGACGGCGGCGGTGAGGTCGAGCGCGCCCAGGGTCGAGCCGACCCGCGTCGCCGTCTTCCCGAGGGCCCGCGCCGCGGCGCCCGAGGCGCGGCGCACCTGCTCGGCGAGGTCGGGGGCACCCGCGGTGCCGTCGGCGGCGCGGGCGTCCGGGTCGGGGCCCAGCCCGACGGCGAGCAGCAGCGGCGCGGTGATCGCGCCGCGGGTCGGCAGCTTCACGACCTCCTCGGCCGCGCCGGCCGCGCCGGCGAGCGCGAGCAGCGCGGCGAGCTCGCCACCGAAGGCCGCGTCCAGGCCGTCCGAGCCGACCAGGACCGGCGGCGCGGCCGAGACCGTCTCCACGGCGTCGTCGCTGTCCTCCTCGGAGGTCCCCGGCCGGGTCCCGACCACGAGGACGTCCACCTCGGCCGCGTCGGCCGCCTCCTGGCTGATCCGCAGGTCGGGCGGGGTGCTCACGGGCGTGCCTCCAGAAGGGACGTGACGTGTCCGGAGTCCTCCCCGGCACTGTGATCGGCATGCTAGGACGACCCCGGCCGCGCCGCGCGTGCCGTACGGTGCCGGACCCGTGAGCGACCCGGCATCCACACCGCTACGGCACAGCCCCCTCCACGCGCGCCATGAGGCGCTCGGCGCGACCTTCGCCCCGTTCGGCGGCTGGGAGATGCCGGTCCAGTACGCGGGCGACGAGGGCTCGGGCAAGGGCGGCGTGGTGGCGGAGCACACCGCCACCCGCGAGGCCGTCGGGCTCTTCGACGTCAGCCACCTGGGCAAGGTGCGCATCACCGGCGAGGGCGCGGCGGCCTTCGTCGACCGCTGCCTGACCAACGACCTGACGCGGATCGTGCCGGGCAAGGCCCAGTACACGCTGTGCTGCGCCGAGGACGGCGGCGTCGTCGACGACCTCATCCTCTACCTCGTCGGGCCCGACGAGGTCTTCGCCGTGCCCAACGCGGCGAACTCGGCCGGCGTCGGGAAGCTCCTCGCCGCGGCCGCCCCGGCCGGGATCACGGTGTCCGACGAGCACGACGCCCACGTCGTCCTCGCCGTCCAGGGCCCCGCGTCGGCGCGCGTGCTCACCGAGGCCGGCATCCTTCCGGACCTCGGCGACTCTGCCCGCCCTGACCTCGACTACATGGCCTTCGTCGACGTCGACTGGCAGGGCTCGGCGATCCGGCTGTGCCGCACCGGCTACACCGGCGAGCACGGCTACGAGCTGATCGCCCCCGCCGACGGGGCCGAGGTGCTCTGGGACGCGCTCGCCGCCGTCGTCGGCGAGGCCGGCGGACGCCCCGCGGGGCTCGGCGCGCGCGACACGCTGCGCACCGAGGCCGGGCTGCCGCTGCACGGCCAGGACCTCGGGCCGGAGATCACCCCCAACCAGGCCCGCTGCGGGTTCGCGGTCGGCTGGAAGAAGGACGCGTTCTGGGGCCGCGAGGCCCTGCTCGCCGAGCGGGAGGCCGGCCCCCGTCGCCGGTCCTGGGGCCTGCGGGCCACCGGGCGCGGCATCCCGCGGGCCCACATGCCGGTCACCCTCGGCGGGTCGGTGGTGGGGGAGACGACGTCGGGCACGTTCTCGCCGACGCTGAGGACCGGGATCGCGCTGGCCCTGCTGGACACCGCCGCCGGGCTGACCGAGGGTGACGTCGTGTCGATCGACGTGCGCGGGCGCGGCCTGGAGTGCGAGGTCGTGAGCCCGCCGTTCGTGCCCTCCCACGTGCGCTGACTCCTCGATGAGCTTCCCGACGGAGATCCCGCCCTCGGCTCCCGGCACCTACCGCTTCCGGGCCGACGCCGAGCAGGCCGGGCCGGCGATCTTCACCGCACCGGGTGACGTCGTCGGCGGCGGCTTCGGCCTGTTCGAGAGCGCGGCGACGCCCGGGCGGATCGGCGCGGTGCCGCACTACCACCAGGGCTTCTCGGAGTCGTTCTGGGTGATCTCCGGGCGGCTGGGGGTCATGAGCGGGACGGAGTGGCGGGTGCTGGGCAGCGGCGACTTCGCCCACGTCCCCGTGAACGGCGTCCATGCGTTCCGGGCGGTGGGCGACGAGCTCGCCCGCTTCCTGATCCTGTTCGTGCCCGGGGCGCCCCGCGAGGAGTACTTCCGCCGGCTCGCGGAGCTCCTGGGGCGCGGGGCGGGCCCCGCCGAGATCGACGCCATGGCCCGCGAGTGCGACCAGGTCAACCTGCGCGACTGGCCCGCCTATCAGGACGGCCCGGAACTGTGATGCCCGAGTCATCGACGAACCTTTACTTAGCTCGGTACAACTAAAGACGGGTCGGGAACCGTCGTGCCGTGGAGGTCGTCGTGCAAGCCGCGGGAGTGAGTCCGTTCCGGCAACCGAAGGCGGTCTGGGCGGTCGCCTTCGCCTGCGTCATCTCGTTCATGGGCATCGGGCTGGTCGACCCGATCCTGCCCGCGCTCGCCCAGCAGCTCTCGGCCACGCCGGCCCAGGTCTCACTGCTGTTCACCAGCTACCTGATCATCACCGCGGTGGCGATGCTCGTCACCGGCTGGGTGTCCAGCCGCATCGGCGCCAAGGCCACCCTGATCACCGGCCTGGTGATCATCGTGGTGTTCGCGGCGCTGGCCGGGATGTCGGGCTCCATCGGCGCGATCGTCGGCTTCCGCGCCGGCTGGGGCCTCGGGAACGCGCTGTTCATCGCCACCTCGCTCGCGGTCATCGTCGCGAGCGCGAGCGGTGGCTTCGCCGGCGCGATCATCCTCTACGAGACCGCCCTCGGCGTCGGGATCGCGCTCGGGCCGCTGGTCGGCGGCCTGCTCGGCTCGGTGAGCTGGCGCGCCCCGTTCTTCGGGGTCGCCGTCCTCATGGCGATCGCGCTGGTCGCGACGCTGGTGCTGCTCGACAAGACACCGAAGCCCGCTCAGCGGATCAGCCTGCTCGACCCGATCAAGGCGCTGCGCCACCGCAGCCTCGCGACGATCGCGGTGACCGCCTTCGCCTACAACTGGGGCTTCTTCACCCTGCTCGCCTACTCGCCCTACTCGATGGGCGACCTCGGCCCGCTCGGGCTCGGCCTGGTGTTCACCGGCTGGGGCGTGCTCGTCGCGGTCTTCGCGGTGTTCGGTGCACCGTTCTTCGAGCGCCGCTTCGGGACCGTCCGCGTCCTGTACTTCGTGCTGGGGCTGCTCGCGGTCGACCTGCTGGTGATCGCGATCTGGCAGACCACCCCCGCCGTCGTGATCGGCGCGGTGATCGTCGCCGGCGCGATGATCGGGATGAACAACACGCTGGTCACCCAGGCGGTCATGTCGGTCGCGCCGGTGCCGCGCCCGGTGGCGTCGTCGTCCTACAGCTTCGTGCGCTTCCTCGGCGGCGGGCTCGCCCCGTGGATCTCCGGCCTCCTCGGCGAGGCCTTCCTGCCCAACACCCCGTTCTGGGTGGCGGCGGTCGTCGTCGCCGCCGGGGTTCTGGTGCTGTCCACCGCGCACCGCCTGCTGCGGCGGGCCGAGACCGAGGAGCCGTCGGGGGAGCCGGAGGAGCCGATGGAGCCGGCGCTCGAGCGCCCGGTCCTCGTCGCCGTCGACGACGCCCCGCACGCCGACCGCGTCGTCGTCGCCGGTGGCCGCCTGGCCCGCACCCTCGACGCGCCGGTGCTGCTCGTCCACGTGCCCGAGGACGCCGTCGTCGGGGAGGCCCCCGCCCACGACGACCCCGACGTGCTCGCCGGCCGGATCGCGGAGCTCGCCGGATCGGGCCTGCGGGTGGCCGCGGAGTCGCTGCGTCCGGTGGCCTCGCACGGGGCGGTCGGCATGGCGCTCGTCGACCTCGCGCGGCGCCGCGACGCCCGCGCCGTGGTGGTCGGGAGCCCGCACGGCGGCCCGCTGGCCGCACTCGCGCACCCCACGGCCGACCGGGCGCTCTGGGAGCACGGCGACCGTCCGGTGCTCGTGATCCCCGAGGGCATGGCGCGCGGCGGGGATGCCGGCAACGGCACGATCCCGGCGGCGCCGCCCACCCACGGGCCGGCGGCGCCGGAGCTCACCGGCCACGTCCGCGACCGGGCCGGCCGGCCTCTCGACGCCGTGCTCACCCTCGTCGACGGCGGCGGCCACCAGATCTCCCGCGGCGCGACCGACGCCGAGGGCGCGTTCGGCCTTCCCGCCGGCCGCACCGCCGGGGCCGGTCTGCTGATCGTCCGCGGCCGCCACGCGGGGGCGGCGCCGACCGTGGTCTCGGTGGCCCTGGGCGTGGCGGCGACCCACGACGTGGAGATCGACACCCACGGCACGTCCCGCTCGGGGTCGACGCTCGTGGCGGGCTCGTGACGGGGCGGCGGACGGTGTCGGCGCTCGGGAGGGCGGTCTAGGGTGGCGGGCATGTCGAGCACGACCTTCGCGCACCTCCCGCACCCCGGTCCGGCGACCGACGAGCGGGTCGCGGAGGTACTGGCGGCGCCGGGGTTCGGCAAGTACTTCACCGACCACATGGTCACCGTGAGCTGGGACGCCGCCCGCGGGTGGCACGACGCGACCGTCGGCCCGTACCAGCCGCTGTCGATCGACCCGGCGTCGGTGGTGCTGCACTACAGCCAGACGATCTTCGAGGGGCTCAAGGCCTACCGGCAGCCCGACGGCTCGATCGCGTCCTTCCGCCCGTGGGCCAACGCGGAGCGGATGGCGCGCTCGGCCGAGCGGCTGGCCATGCCGCCGCTGCCCGAGGAGCTGTTCCTCGCCTCGATCCGCGAGCTGCTCGCCGTCGACGCCCGGTGGGTGCCGGCGGCCGGCGGCGAGGAGTCGCTCTACCTGCGGCCGTTCATGTTCGGCTCGTCGTCAGGGCTGGGGGTGCGCCCGTCCGAGGAGTACCTGTACCTGCTCATCGCCTCCCCGGCGGGCGCGTACTTCCCGCGCGGGCTCGCCCCGGTGAGCGTCTGGCTGTCCACCGACTACGTGCGCGCCGTGCCCGGCGGCACCGGCGAGGCCAAGTGCGGCGGGAACTACGCCGCGTCGCTGGCCGCGCAGGCCCAGGCCTCGGCCCAGGGGTGCGACCAGGTGGTCTGGCTCGACGCCCTGGAGCACCGCTGGGTGGAGGAGATGGGCGGGATGAACCTGTTCTTCGTCTTCACCGACGCGCAGGGCCACCACGAGGTCGTCACCCCGGAGCTCTCGGGCTCGCTGCTGCCCGGCATCACGCGCCGCTCGCTCCTCGAGCTCGCGCGCGAGGACGGCGCGACGGTCACCGAGCGGCGCATCTCCACCGACGAGTGGGAGAAGGAGGTCGCGTCCGGCGCCCTCACCGAGGTGTTCGCCTGCGGGACGGCGGCCGTGATCACCCCGGTGGGGTCGGTGCGCTACGACGGCGGGTCATTCGAGATCGGCGACGGCACGCCGGGTCCGGTTACCGCGCGCCTCCGCGAGCGGCTCACCGACATCCAGCGTGGGGCGGCCCCTGACCGGCACGGCTGGATGGAGCGGCTGGGCTGAGCCCACCGGGCGCCCCGCGCATGATCACGAGCACGTGGGGCATGCCCGGGGGCTCGCTGGGCTGCCCCGTGTGCCCCTCGCAGGGGCGGCTCGACCCGGGCGCATGATCACGAGCACGTGGGGCAGGTCGGGAGCG
>NZ_JABBND010000059.1 GCF_012933465.1 Actinomycetospora sp. TBRC 11914 | reverse complement strand
CGCTGGTGGGTGGTCGGTGGTCGGGTGGTCGGTTAGTGCAGGACGATCGGGTGGTGCTCCGGGCCGTGCCCGTGGCCGTGGCCCCAGTCCTTGCCGTGGCCCCAGTCCTTGCCGTGGCCCCAGTCCTTGCCGTGACCCCACTTGCCGTCGTGGCCGTGCTTGCCGTGGCCCCACTTGTCGTGGCCGTGGCCCCACTTGTCGTGGCCGTGACCCCACTTGCCGTGGTCGCCGTGACCCCACTTGCCGTGGTCGCCGTGGCCCCACTTGCCGTGGTCCCCGTGACCCCACTTGCCGTGGTCGCCGTGGCCCCACTTGCCGTGGTCCCCGTGACCCCACTTGCCGTGGTTGTCGTGCCCGTGGTCGCGGCCGTGGCCGTGGTCGCCGCGGTGGTCGCCGCGGTGGTCGCCGCGGTGGTCGCCCCGGTGGTCGCCC
>NZ_JABBND010000058.1 GCF_012933465.1 Actinomycetospora sp. TBRC 11914 | reverse complement strand
GGCCCGGGACGCTTCGTCGGTCGCGGCGAGCCCGGCCAGGTGATCCCGCGCCGCGCCGGGGGGCAGGGACTCGGCGAGCGCGGTCAGCTGCGGGCGGGTCGCGACGTCCTGCAGCTCCACACAGCCGGCGAGGATCCCCAGCAGCGGGTACGGCGTCCCGGTCGGCAGGTGGGTGGGGGCGCCGGCGGCGGCGTCGATGGTGACGAACTGGCCGGCGTCGAGCCCGAACCGGGCGATCACCCGGTTCAACAAGCCCACGTCGTTGCGGGGCAGCACCCCCAGGTGATCCCCGGTGCGGTAGCTGGTGCCCGCCGGCAGCGCCACCTCCACGTGGCGCACCGACCGGCCCCCGGGCTGCCCGGCGCGCGCGGTCAGTTCCCGGTTGGTGACCACGGTGGCCGGGACCGCGGCGAACGAGCGCACCACCGGCGACGCGCCGCGCCGCTGCTCCAACGACACCCGCAGCCGCGGCCCCGCGACGGTCGCCTCCGCGTCCCCGA
>NZ_JABBND010000057.1 GCF_012933465.1 Actinomycetospora sp. TBRC 11914 | reverse complement strand
CGCCCGGGACGCTTCGTCGGTCGCGGCGAGCCCGGTCAGGTGATCCCGCGCCGCGCCGGGGGGCATGGACTCGGCGAGCGCGGTCAGCTGCGGGCGGGTCGCGACGTCCTGCAGCTCCACACAGCCGGCGAGGATCCCCAGCAGCGGGTACGGCGTCCCGGTCGGCAGGTGGGTGGGGGCGCCGGCGGGGGCGTCGATGGTGACGAACTGGCCGGCGTCGAGCCCGAACCGGGCGATCACCCGGTTCAACAAGCCCACGTCGTTGCGGGGCAGCACCCCCAGGTGATCCCCGGTGCGGTAGCTCGTGCCCGCCGGCAGCGCCACCTCCACGTGGCGCACCGACCGGCCGCCGGGCTGCCCGGCGCGCGCGGTCAGTTCCCGGTTGGTGACCACGGTGGCCGGGACCGCGGCGAACGAGCGCACCACCGGCGACGCGCCGCGCCGCTGCTCGAGTGACACCCGCAGCCGCGGCCCCGCGACGGTCGCCGCGGCGTCGCCGG
>NZ_JABBND010000056.1 GCF_012933465.1 Actinomycetospora sp. TBRC 11914 | reverse complement strand
GCGTACCGCGCCGAGATCGCCGCGCCGCGGCGCACGCTGCTCGAGCTGCTCGAGGCCCACCCCCAGGCGGCGATGGAGTTCGCGGTGTTTATCGACCTGCTGCCCGCGCTGCGCCCGCGCTACTACTCGATCTCCTCCGCGCCCACGGTCACCGACGACGCGGCGCTGACCGTCGGGGTCCTCGACGAGCCCGCCCGCTCCGGGCTGGGCCGCTACCGCGGGACCTGCTCGACGCATCTGGCCGCGGTCCCCGAGGGCGGCACGGTGTTCTGCCTGGTCCGCGAACCCACCATCGCGTTCCGGCCCCCGGACAACCCCCACCGGCCGATGATCATGGTGGGGGCCGGGACCGGGATGGCGCCGTTCCGCGGGTTCCTCCAGGAACGCGGCGCGCTGGCCGCCCAGGGCGTCCCGATCGCCGAGTCACTGCTGGTGCTGGGCTGCCGCGACCCCGAGGACGACCTGCTCTACGCCGACGAGCTCGCCCGCTACGACAAGGACGGCGTCGCCCGCCTGGTCACCGCCTGCTCCCGGGTGCCCGACAAACCCCGCCGCTACGTCCAGCAAGCCCTCG
>NZ_JABBND010000055.1 GCF_012933465.1 Actinomycetospora sp. TBRC 11914 | reverse complement strand
CGCCCGGGTCCGGAGCTGACCGCCGCGCTGCAGACCGACCCGGCAGGGTTGGTCGGCCAGGACGTCGAGGCCGGGCTGCTGGGCGCGGTGTGGGCCGACAACCACGCCGCCTGGGCCCGCTGCCGCTGGCTGCTCGAGGCCTCCCGCGCCCGGGCCGGCACCACCCGCCGGGTCCTCGACGACGCCCGCGGCGCACTGACCGTGGCGGCGGCGCTGCGGTGGTCACCGTCGATGGCCGCCGCCCGGGTGGAGTTCGCCCGCCAGATCCTCGAGCGGCTGCCGGCGCTCGGGGAGGCGATGCGGGCGGGGTGGCTCGAGGAACGCGAGGCCGGGGTCTATGTGACCCTGCTGCGCGAGCTCGACGACGCCCAGGCCCGGCGGGTGGTCGAGCTGCTGCTCGAGGGCACCCCGCAGTGGACCCACGCCGAGCTGACCGGGCAGGTGGAGAAGACCGCCGCCGCGATCGACCCCGGCTGGGCCGAGGCCCGCCGCGCGGCGGCGGTGGCCCGGGCGCGGGTGGTGGCGCGCAGCGCCCCCTCCGGGGCCGCCGAGCTGTGCGGCTACGACCTGCCCGAAGACCTCGCCCTCGAGGCCCACTCCCACGTGGTCGCCCTCGCCGATGCGGTGGTCGCCCTCGTGCGCGGCCGCGGCGGGGAGATCGGACAGGGCTTC
>NZ_JABBND010000054.1 GCF_012933465.1 Actinomycetospora sp. TBRC 11914 | reverse complement strand
CGGCCGACCCGGGCCGGCGTCGTAGACAGGGAGACCCGAGATGCTCAGCACGCAGCCGACCATCATCACCCCCTACGGCGCCGGCCCGTCGGCGTGCCGGCCGTTGCCGCGCCGGGAGATCGCCCGTGAGGTCGCCCGCCGCGACGCCGCCCAGCGCGGCACCCAGCAGGCCGCCCGCGCCCAGCACGCCCGGCGGGTGGAGTTCTACCGGGAGCGGGCCTCGCAGTGGGACGGGCTGCGCGGGGCGGCGTTCGGGGCGATCTCCTCGCGGGCGGTCTATGACCTGCGGGCCCGCATCCAGACGGTGTCCCAGCAGGCCCAGGACCAGCTCGAGGACATCGACCCCGCCCGCCGCGGCGGGGAGTTCAAGGCGTGGCTGGACGCCCGCCTGGTCCACGAGCTCCACGCCCACCAGGGCTCGACGGTGGCGGCGGTGCGGGAGTTCTCCAGCCGGGCGGCGCGGCACTTCGCCCTCGAGGTCCCGGTGGCCTGCGAGCCGGCGCGGCCGCGGACCGGCAGCGATTTCGACACCGCCCGGTTGCAGGTGCACCGCAAGAAGAACAGCAACCTGTCGACCGCGGTGAACATCGCGACCCGCGCCTACATGGGTTTCATGATCTTCTTCGTGCTCACCACGGTGATGGCGGTGGCGCTGCCGGGCTGGTTGGGGGCGTTGCCGGTGCTGCTGCTCGGTGGGGTGGCGCTCTACGAGGAGCACCGCAAGCGGGTCGAGCAGCGTCAGTACCAGGCCGCCGAGGCGGTGGCCGGGCACATCGGGGAGTTCGCCGACCGGGCCGCCAGCGAGATGGAGGAACTGCTGCGCGGGCTGGACCTGAGCATCGACACCGCCTACCGCACCCGCGTCGAACCCCTCATG
>NZ_JABBND010000053.1 GCF_012933465.1 Actinomycetospora sp. TBRC 11914 | reverse complement strand
CCGCCGCCCGCGCCGCGCGACGCCGGGTCGGTCCAGCGGGTGGTGACGACCTTGCCGCGGGTGAAGAAGTGCACGCCCTCGGTGCCGTGGGCGTGGGTGTCGCCGAACAGCGAGTTCTTCCAGCCGCCGAAGCTGTAGTAGGCCATCGGGACCGGCACCGGCACGTTGATGCCGATCATCCCGACCTCGACCTCGTGGGAGAACCGCCGCGCCGCGCCGCCGTCGTTGGTGAACAGCGCCGTGCCGTTGCCGTACGGGTTCGCGTTGATCATCGCCACGGCGTCGTCGTAGGACTCGACCCGCAGCACCGAGAGCACCGGCCCGAAGATCTCGTCGGTGTAGATCGACATGTCGGTGCGCACGTGGTCGAACAGCGTCGGCCCCACGAAGAACCCCGCGCCGTCGGCGTCGAACTCACCGCCGCGGCCGTCGACCACCACGGTCGCCCCGGCCGCCTCGCCGGCATCGACGTAGCCGGTCACCCGGTCGCGGGCCGCCGCGGTCACCAGCGGCCCCATGTCGCAGCCCCGGCGGCCGTCGCCGGTGCGCAGCCCGCGCGCCCGCTGCGCGATCTTGTCGACCAGCTCATCGGCGATCCCGCCGACCGCGACCACCGCCGAGATCGCCATGCACCGCTCCCCGGCCGACCCGAACCCGGCGTTGACCGCCTGGTCCGCGGCCAGGTCGAGGTCGGCGTCGGGCAGCACCACCATGTGGTTCTTCGCCCCACCCAGGGCCTGGACCCGCTTGCCGTGCGCGGTGCCGGTCTCGTAGACGTAGCGGGCGATCGGGGTCGACCCCACGAAGCTGACGCTCTTGACCTCGGGGTGGGTCAGCAGGCCGTCCACCGCGACCTTGTCGCCGTGCAGCACGTTGAACACCCCGTCGGGCAGCCCCGCCTCGGCCCACAGCTCCGCGAGCCACTGCGCCGCCGAGGGCACCTTCTCGCTCGGCTTGAGCACCACCGTGTTCCCCGCCGCGATCGCGATCGGGAAGAACCACATCGGCACCATCGCCGGGAAGTTGAACGGCGAGATGATCCCCACGACCCCCAGCGGCTGGCGGATCGA
>NZ_JABBND010000052.1 GCF_012933465.1 Actinomycetospora sp. TBRC 11914 | reverse complement strand
CGGTATAGCGACATGTCTGTGCTCAGGACTTCGTAGACAGTTGCTGTCTCAGCACATCGCGGACACTGAGCAGGCCCGCCGGGTGGGCTGGTCACGGTGGTGACCAGCCTGCTCGAGTGTGGGCAGGACAGGGTTCGAGATGGATCCAGCGCTGGTGGCCGCGGTCGCACGGGCCGCCGCCGGCGAGAAGATCAACGTCAGTCAGGTCTGCCGGGACACCGGGGTGTCCCGGGCGGCGTTCTACGTCAAGCTGACCCGGTTCAAGGCCGAGGGCAGCGCGGGGCTGGCGCCGCGTTCCCGGGCGCCGCGCTCCCACCCGACCCGCACCCCCGACCATGTCGGCGAGGCGGTGGTGCGGGCCCGCAAGGAGCTCGCCGATGAGGGCTGGGACAACGGGGCGATCTCGATCCGCTGGCGGCTGCTCGACATCGCCCGCAGCCGGGTCCACCCCACCGGCGGCCCGGTACTCGAGCTGGCCGAGGTGCCCTCGCGGGCCACCATCCACCGCCTGCTCGTCGAGCGCGGCCAGGTCACCCCGCAGCCGCGCAAACGCCCCCGAGCCCGGCAGCGGTTCGTGCACCCGGCCCCGAACGCGGTCTGGCAGATCGACGGCACCGACCTCGAACTCGCCGACGGCAGCACCGCGACGGTGGTGCAGATCCTCGACGACCACTCCCGCCTCGATGTCGCCTGCCACGCGGGGACCAGCGAGAACAGCGTGGACGTGTGGGCGGCGCTGTGCGCCGGGTTCGCCGCCTACGGCCACCCGGCCTGCGTGCTCTCCGACAACGGCGCCGCGTTCTCCGGCAAGCGCCGCCACTGGCCGTTGGTCGAGATGGAACGAGGCCTGGCCCAGCTCGGGATCACCACCATCGTGTCCTCGATCCGACACCCCCAGACCTGCGGGAAGAACGAACGCGCCCACCTGACCCTGCAGCACTGGCTCACGGCCCGCCCCGTCCCTGGCACCCTGGCCGAGCTACAGGCACTGCTCGATGCCTACCGGCAGGGCTACAACCACCGCCGCCACCAAGCCCTCGGCGGTGACACCCCCTACCAGCGCTTCCACGCCAGCGACCGCGCCCGCCCCGTCGGCCCCGCCCCCCGCATCGCCGGGCAGCTCACCCGCACCGTCTCAGCCACCGGCGTGATCCGGTTCAGCGGCACCTCGATCGGCCTGGGCCGACGCCACGCCGGCGCCACCGCCGAGGTGTTCTGGCAG
>NZ_JABBND010000051.1 GCF_012933465.1 Actinomycetospora sp. TBRC 11914 | reverse complement strand
TTTCGGGGTCGTTCGTTGAGTTCGGCGGCGACCGCGGCGAGGTGTGCGGGGGTGTGGACGGAGAGGTCGCTGCTCTTGGGGAAGTACTGGCGCAGCAGCCCGTTGGTGTTCTCGTTGCTGCCGCGCTGCCAGGGGCTGTGCGGGTCGCAGAAGTAGATCGGCAGGTCCGCGGCGATGCTGATCTCGCGGTGGCGGGCCATCTCCGAGCCTTGGTCCCAGGCCAGCGAGCGGCGCAGCGCCTCGGGCAGGGCCGCGATGGTGGGGATCATGGCGTCGCGGACGGCTTCGGCGTCGTGGCGGGCCGGTAGGTGCACCAGCAGCACGAACCGGGTGGCGCGTTCGACCAGGGTGCCGATCGCGGAGGCGTTGTTGGCGCCGAGGATCAGATCGCCCTCCCAGTGCCCGGGCACCGCGCGGTCGGCGGCCTCGGCGGGCCGCTCGGAGATCATGATCTCCGGGGTGATGTAGCTCCGCGACGAGCGGCCGGTGAACGCCTGGGGCCGGCGGACCGCGCGCCCGCGGCGCAGACACCGGTGCAGCTCGCGTTGCAAACTGCCCCGGCCCTGCACGTAGAGCTCCTGGTAGATCGTCTCGTGGGACACCTGCATCTCCGGGCGGTCGGGGAACTGCTCACCCAGGTCATGCGCGATCTGCTGCGGGCTCCAGCACTTCTTCAGCCGCGTCGCGACCTCGGCGACCAGCTCAGGATGCCCGCTGAACTTGGTCGGCTTCGGGCGCCGGGCCCGGGCCTCGGCCTTGGCCTGCGCCGGCCCCGCGCGATACGCCTGCTGGCGCGCCTGACGCGGGTCCACCCGCCGCCCGGGCCGCGCCGGCCCGACCGGGCCCGGCGCGCTGCCGCGCGAGTGCGCCCCCCGACGCTCGCGGGACACGTGGTTGCGGTCGATCTCCCGCTTGACCGTCGAGCGGTCCCGGCCCAGCTGCCGGGCGATCTCGGCCTGCGACCGGCCCGCGGCCAGCCCCCGGGAGATCTCTTCACGCTCGGCCAGCGACAGGTAGCGGCCCGTGGGCTCGACCAGCGGCGGGATCATCCCGCCAGACTCACGAACCCACCGCCACCCGGCGTCGTCTGACACGCCGACCCGGGCGCACGCCTGCTGATGATCCAGGCCCGCCAACCGCGCCCGCCAGAACTCCCGCACCCGCGCCCGCGACCGCAGCACCCCACCCATCACACACACCCCGCACGAACTCGAGGTGTTGCGACAGCTCCTTGAAACCGCC
>NZ_JABBND010000050.1 GCF_012933465.1 Actinomycetospora sp. TBRC 11914 | reverse complement strand
ATCGCGTGACACGGCTCCGGGCCCCGGCCGGGCACGGTCCGCCGGTGATCAGTGCACCGGCGCTCCGACGTGCGCCGTCACGTCGTTGAACGCGAGCAGCCGCGGCAGCGAGCCCGAGGTGTCGATGCGGCACACCGCGGCGTCGGCCACCCACATCCGCCAGGCCACCTCGTCGCCGACCCCGAGCGCCCAGGCGATCGCGGCCTTGATGGGGGAGACGTGGCTGACGACCACGACGTCGCCCTCCGCGGCCGGCGCGACCAGCTCCCGGCAGGCCGACCGGACCCGGGCGCCGACGTCGGCGACCGACTCCCCGCCCGCCGGGACGTGCGCCGGGTCGTCCTGCCAGGCGCGCCAGCCGTCGGCGTCGAGAGCCGAGGCGGGCCTGCCGTCGAGGGAGCCGTAGTCCATCTCCACCCAGCGCTCGTCGACCTCCACCGGCGTCCCCGAGGCCGCCGCGATCGCCTCGGCGGTCTGCCGGGCCCGGCCGAGCGGGCTGCTGATCAGCCGGGCCGGCGCGGGGAGCGCCCGGGCCAGGGCGTCGGCCTGCTCGCGCCCGCCGTCGCACAGCGGCTCGTCGGCGCGGCCCAGCAGCAGGCCGCGCCGGTTGGCTCCCGTCTGGCCGTGGCGGACGAGGATGAGCACCCGACTCACGCTACTGACGCCGGGCGCGCCCGAAATGTGTAGCGGGGCGAGTTGGTCGGGGCGGCGGCGCGCCGCTGGACCGTCCGGCGCAGCGCGAGCACCCCGAGGCCGGGCAGGGTGGAGACGAGGGCGAGGACACCGAAGGCGACCGCGACGGCCAGCCCGGTGTCCGCCCCCAGTCCGGCCAGGCCGAAGGCCGCGGCCGTCGTCGCCTCCCGCGGCCCCCAGCCGCCGACGTTGACCGGGAGCCCCATCGAGAGCAGGGAGAGCATCAGCAGCGGGGCGAGCACCCCGAACCCGGCCGGGACGCCGACGGCGAGCGCGGCCACCTCGAGCAGGGCGAGGTGGCCCGCCATGGTGACGAGCGAGAGGGCGAGCACCGCCGGGCCGGTCCGCGTCCCGAACAGACCGCGGCGGATCCCGCCGCCGAGCCGCGCCAACGCCCGGCGCACCCCCGGGACGGCTGCCACCCCGAGCAGCACGGCCAGCGCCACCCCCGCCGCGCTCGCGAGCGCGGTCGCGTCGGGCACCGCCTGGGCGAGCAGCCCCCGCAGCGGCCCCGGCGCCGCGAGCAGCACCACCGCCCCGACCACGACGACGACGGCCTGGCCGGCGACGCGTTCGAGGACCACGCCCTGCACACCCCGGCCGACGTCGCCGCTGCGCCGGCCGTGA
>NZ_JABBND010000005.1 GCF_012933465.1 Actinomycetospora sp. TBRC 11914 | reverse complement strand
TAAGTGTCGGTATACCGACACTTAGTGCTCACGAGCGACGAAGTCGCACCTCACAGATCGTCTATCGACAGACGATCTGCTAGCGTCCCGTCCATGCCTGACCCCGCACGTGGCCACGGCCGCGCCCTGGCGGTGATCTGCGCCGCCACCCTGATGACGATCGTCGACGAGACGGTCGCGACGGTCGCCGTGCCGTCCATCCAGCGTGACCTGGGCTTCGACCCGGCCGCGCTCACCTGGGTCGTCAACGCCTACCTCGTCGGGTTCGGTGGGTTCCTGCTGCTCGCGGGCCGGCTCGGCGACCTCGTGGGCCGCGGCCGGATGCTCCTCGCCGGGATGGCGCTGTTCACCGCCGCGTCGCTGGCGTGCGGCCTGGCTCCGGGGCCGACGTGGCTCGTCGTCGCGCGCTTCGTGCAGGGCGTCGGGGGAGCGCTCGCCACGGCCGTCGCCCTCGGCATGATCGCTGCGCTCTACCCCGACGACGCCGGGCGCGGCCGCGCGATGGGCACCTACGCCTTCATGGGCGCCGTCGGGGCGTCGACGGGGCTCGTCCTCGGCGGGCTGGTCACGGCCGCGCTGGGCTGGCGGTGGGCGTTCTTCGTCAACGTGCCCATCGGCCTCGTCGTCGTGGTCGCCGGGCTGCGGGTGCTCCCGCGGGAGACGCCCCCCGGGATCGACCGGTCCGTCGACTGGCCCGGAGCCGTACTCCTCGTGGCCGGGCTCATGGCGCTCGTCGGCGCGATCGTCACGGGGGCCTGGCCGGTCGGGGTGGCGGCCGGGGTGCTCCTGGTCGGGTTCGTCGTCCGGCAGGCGCGGGCGGCCGACCCGATCCTCCCGCTCGGCGCGCTGCGCTCCCGCGTGCTGGTCGGGTCGAACCTCGCGCACGCCTGCTTCGTCGGCGCCATGTTCACGTTCCAGTTCCTCGTGACGCTCCACCTCCAGCAGGTCCTCGGGTTCTCGGCGGCGCAGGCCGGGCTCGGCATCGTCCCGGTCGCCGCCGGGATCGCGCTGGTCGCGACGCTGGTGGCGCCGCGGGTGAGCGCCCGCGTCGGGCAGGCGGCGACGCTCGTGGTCGGGCTGGTGCTGGTGGTCGCCGGGCTCGCGCTGCTGGGGCGGGTGTCGGCGCAGAGCGGCTACTGGGCCGGTCTCTTCCCCAGCGTCGTGCTGTTCGCCGTCGGCGGCGGGCTGACGCTGCCCGCGATGATGATCGTGGCGATGTCGGGGGCCACGCCGCGGACGATGGGCCTGACGTCGGGGCTGCTCAACACCAGCCAGCAGGTCGGCGGGGCGGTCGGGCTCGCGGCGCTGTCGGCCGTGGCGGCGGCGACGACGGCGGGTGCGCTCGGCGAGGGTGCGCCGCCGGCGACGGCGCTGGTGGCCGGGTACGCGCTCGCGTGGACGCTGGCCGCGGGGCTCGCCGGGGTGGCGCTGCTGGTCGTCGTGGTGGTGCTGCTGGTGCCGGGCGTGCGGACGAGGCCGATCCCGGACCCGGCCGAGCGGGCCGAGGGCCGTCCCGAGCAGGCCGAGGAGCGGGCCGAGCAGGCCGAGGAGCGCCCCTGTCCCGCGCACTAGGATCGTGCCCATGGCGAGCCCGCCGCCGGTCGACCTGGCCTTCCTGGTCAACCAGGTGTCCTACGCCCTCGCCGCCCGCATGGGCGAGGCGCTCGCGGACCTCGACCTGACGGTGTCCCAGTACTGCGTGCTGTGGAAGGCGCACGAGCGGGAACGCACGCAGATCGAGATCGCCGAGGAGGGCGGGCTCGACAAGAGCACCGTCGTCAACGAGGTCGACAAGCTCGAGCGGGCCGGGTTCGCCACCCGCCGGGTGCACCCGACCGACCGCCGCGCGCGGGTGGTCGGGGTGACCGATGCCGGGGTCGAGGTGCTCGGACGGGCCCACCGCGCGGTCGCCGCGGTCCACGACGAGGCGCTGAGCGACCTCCCGCCCGACCGCCGCGCGGCCTTCCTCACCGACCTGACCGCCGTGGCCGGGGGAGTCCTCGCGACGCCGTCCCACGTCACCGCGCTGCGGCGCCGGCGGACACCCCGACCCGCGTCGACTGGACGCTGAGGGCTGCCGCGGCAGCCGTGGGGGTCCACTCGGTGCCCTTTGCGGGCCGGTCAGGCGACGCCGGCCTCGGCGCGGGCCTTGAGCGACGCGGCCTCGGTGTCGACCGACCGCACGACGAGCCGCCGCGCGAGCGTCCCCACCACCGGCGCCAGCACCCCGTCCACCCCGAACGCCAGCTCCACGCGGCAGTGCGAGGGGTCGACGCTCTCGACCCGGTGGTCCGCCCACTGCCGGTAGCCGGTCTTGCGGGCGGCCCAGAGGAAGCGGTGGCCGTCGACGGCGAGCACCGTGTAGACGTCCGGACGGTGCCCGGGCTGGCGGACCCGGACCGGGACGCCCGGCTCGAGCCGCGGGCCCTGGAGCTCGACCGTCGTCATCGTCGGGGTCCAGCTCGGCCAGGCCTCGACGTCGGCCACCAGGGACCACACCCGCTCGGCGGGGGCGGCGACGTCGACGGTGGTGCGGTAGAGCATGGCGGCTCCTCCGGTCCGCGGGAGCTCGATCGTGACGCCGGTCGAGGGGTGCGGTCCAGCCGCCGTCCGGGCACCCCACCCGTCATGCCCGACCTCGGCGACCCGTCCTACGCCGTGGCCCGCTGGCTGGTCGCGCACCTGGTGGCGCTGGTCTACGGGCTCGGCTTCCTCGTCGTGCTCACCCAGTTCCGCCCGCTGGCCGGCGAGCACGGCCTGACCCCGGCCCCGGAGCTGATCGCCCGCTCGCGCTTCCGGGACCGACCCAGCCTGCTGTGGTGGTACTCCGACCGGCGCGCCGTCGCGCTCGCCGTCGTCGGGCTCGTGCTGGCGGTCGGCGCGCTGGTCGGGGTGGCGGACCTGCTGCCGATCGGCGGGTGGCTCGCCTGGTGGGGCGTGCTGTGGGTGCTCTACCTGTCGTTCGTCAACGTCGGAGGGCTCTGGTACGGGTACGGGTGGGAGACGTTGCTGCTCGAGGCCGGGTTCCTCGTGACGTTCCTCGGCCCGCCCTCGGTCGCGCCGCCGGCGCCGATCCTGTGGCTGCTGGTGTGGCTGCTCTTCCGCGTCGAGTTCGGCGCGGGCCTGATCAAGATGCGCGGCGACTCCTGCTGGCGCGACCTCACCTGCCTGGACTACCACCACGAGACCCAGCCCCTCCCGGGCCCGACGAGCCGGTGGTTCCACCACCTGCCCGCGCCGCTGCACCGTGTCGAGACCGCGGCCAACCACGTCGTCCAGCTCGTCGTGCCGTTCGGGCTCTTCGCGCCGCAGCCGGTCGCATCGATCGCCGCCGCGCTCGTCGTCGTCACCCAGGCCTGGCTCGTCGCCAGCGGCAACTTCGCGTGGCTGAACCTGCTGACGATCGTGCTCGCGCTGTCCGCGGTCGACGACGGGAGCTGGGCGCACGTCCTGCCGTCGTCGTGGATCGCGGCGGCCGGCGGGCAGGCGCCGCTGCCGACGTGGTTCGGCGTCGTCGCGCTCGTGGTCACCGCGCTGATGGCGGTGCTGTCCATCTGGCCGGTCATGAACATGCTGCGCCCCGGACAGCTCATGAACGCCGGCATCACGCCGGTGCACCTCGGCAACACCTACGGCGCGTTCGGGACCGTGACCCGCCACCGGGACGAGGTGATCATCGAGGGTCTGGAGTCGGCGGACGACGCCGGGTGGCGCGCCTACGAGCTGCCCGCCAAGCCCGGCGACCCGTTCCGGCGGCCGCCACAGCTCGCCCCCTACCACCGCCGCCTGGACTGGCAGCTCTGGTTCGTGCCCCTGATCCCGTCGACCGCCCGGGTCTGGCTGCCCCGCCTGCTCGACCGGCTCCTCGCCGCCGACCCGCGGATCCTGGCGCTCTTCCGCGTCGACCCGTTCGACGGCCGCCCGCCGCGCGCGGTCCGGGTGCGGCTCGTGCGCTACCGCTTCACCACCCGCGCCGAGCGCCGCGAGACCGGCGCGTTCTGGCACACCGAGGACCGCGGGGTGCTCCTGCCCGCCCGTACGGCCCGGTGACGACGGACGGTCCTACCGAATTGCGTGCGATCGGTGGAGCGCATGCCGGGGCCGGGCCGGATAGGTTCGCGGCCATGACCGTCATCGCCTTCCCGGCCGCGTCGTCCACTCCGTCGCCTTCGTCGGCCAAGGAGGCGAGGGAGGCCGACGTGGCCGCCGGCGCCGGGACGGGCAAGATCATCGCCCGGTCCTTCGAGCGGCTCGCTGCGGCGCTGATCGACCGTGCGGCGAGCGCCGCCGTCGACAAGGTCGACGACCTCTCCGAGAAGCTCGAGGGGATCGCGTCGAACGGCGGCGTCGGGCTCAACGCGGCCTTCGGGGCGGGCACCGCGATGATGCTCGGGAAGAACCCGGTCGTCGGCGCGATCAAGGGCGCCTGGAGCGCGCTGGGCACCGGCGCGAAGGTCGGCATCGTCCTGGGCCTGATCCTGCTCGCGGTGCTCAGCCCCGTCGCGCTGGTGCTCGTGCTCCTCGGGCTGCTGGTCGCCGCGATCGTGAAGGCCGCGAGGACGTAGTCCATGTGAACGGATGTGCTCGTGGGAGCGACCACATCCGTTCACATGCGCAGCTCCGCGGCCCGCGCCCGGAACCGCTCCACCGACCGCAGCTTGACGTCCTCGTAGCCGCGGACGAGGTCGGGCAGCTCGGCGACCTCCACGACGACGTCGAGGGTGTCCGGCCCGAGGTGCGCCACGGCGTCGCGCACCGCCTGCTGGTACTCCCCGACGAGGGCGCGCTCGACGCCGCGGACCTCCGCGCGGCCGAACACGTCGAACGGCGTGTGCCGCAGCCCGCGGGCGGCGCGCAGCGCGCGGAAGGCGACGTCGGCGGTCCGCCCCCGCAGGCGGAGCTTGCGCTGCATGCCCATCGCCCGGAGCACCGGCGGGTGGAGCATCACCGAGACGTCGGCGTCGGCGCCGTACTCGGCCTCGCGGCGCCCGACCTCGACCGGGTCGAGGTGCAGCCGCGCGACCTCGTACTCGTCCTTGTAGGCCATCAGCTTGTGCAGGCCGCGGGCGTAGGCGACCGCGACCCGGGACCCGTCGTCGGGACCCACCGCGTCGACGGCGAGGTCGCGGACCCGCCGCACCTCCTCGGCGTAGCGCCGGGCGTAGGCGGCGTCCTGGTAGCCGGTGAGGTCGGCGATGCGGGTGGCGAGGACGTCCCCGAGCCCGCCGGCGGCGCCGCCGCGCCCGACCTCCCCGCCCTCCGCCACCGACCGGGCCAGCGCCGCGGACCCGGCGTCGACCGCCACCACCGCCGGGGCCGTCGGGACGAGCGCGGCGACGACGGCGTCGTGGTCGATCGCCGCGGCGCGGCCCCAGCGGAAGGCGGTGAGCGTGGTGTCCACCGCCGCGCCGTTGAGCCGGATCGCCTGCTCCATCGCCTCGGCCGACACCGGGACGACGCCGAGCTGCCAGGCCGCCCCGAGCAGCAGCACGTTCGCGGGCATGTGGTCGCCGAAGAGCGCCTCGCTGATGCGCTGGGCGTCGACGTGGTGGACCTCGCCGACCGCGCCGCGGACGGCGTCGAGGGCGTCGTCGGGGGAGCCGGGCAGGACCACCTTGCCGGTCACCATGGCCGCCGTCGGGGTGAGCGAGGTGTTCACGACGGCGACGGTGTGCCCGGGGCGGGCGACGGCGAGGGTGGCGGCGTCGGCGGCGCCGATCAGGTCGAACCCGACGAGGACGTCGGCGCTGCCCCGCGAGGCGCGCAGCGCCCCGGTGACCGGCTGCTTGGCGAGGCGGACGTCGGAGACGACGGGCCCGCCCTTCTGGGCCAGCCCGACCTGCTCGAGCCCGGCGGCGAAGCGCCCGTCGAGGTGGGCGGCCATCTGCAGGATCTGCGAGGCGGTGACCACGCCGGTGCCGCCGATCCCGGGCATGCGCAGCAGCGTGGTGTCGCCGGTGAGCCGGCTCGCGGGCTCGACCAGCTCGACGGGCAGCTCGGGGATCGTCCGGGCCGGCACCGTGCCCGGCTCGACGAGCAGGAACGACGGGCAGTCGCCCTTGAGGCAGCTGTAGTCGGCGTTGCACGACGCCTGGTGGATGCGGGTCTTGCGGCCGAACCCGGTCTCGACGGGCTGCACCGACAGGCACGTCGAGACGTCCCCGCAGTCGCCGCACCCCTCGCACACCCGCTCGTTGATCACGACGCGCTCGGTGGGCGCCGCGAGCTGCCCGCGCTTGCGCAGCCGGCGCTCCTCGGTGGCGCAACGGTCGTCGTGGACGAGGACGGTGACGCCCTCGACCCCGGCGAGCTCGCGCTCGACCTCGGCGAACTCGTCGCGGTGACGCAGCGACGCGATCGGGTCGAGGGTGACGCCGCGGTACGCCGCGAGGTCGTCGGTGGTGACGACGATCCGGCGCACCCCCTCGATCGCGAGCTCCCGGGTGATCGCGGGGACGTCGAGCCGGCCGGCGGGGCGCTGGCCGCCGGTCATGGCGACGGCGTCGTTGTAGAGCAGCTTGTAGGTCATCGACACCCCGGCGGCCACGGCGGCGCGGATCGCGAGCGAGCCGGAGTGGTGGAAGGTGCCGTCGCCGAGGTTCTGGACCAGGTGCGGGTCGTCGGTGAACGGGGCGAGCCCGATCCACTGCGCGCCCTCGCCGCCCATCTGGGTCATCCCGACCTGGTGGCCGCGGTGGTCGCCGTCGAGCGCGACCATCGCGTGGCAGCCGATCCCGACCCCGACGAGCGTGTCGTCCCCCGTCCGCGTCGAGGTGTTGTGGGGGCAGCCCGAGCAGAAGTAGGGCGTGCGGGCCGGTGCGCTGGCCGTCGGCAGCGGGATCCGGGACGGGCGGGGCGGGGTGAGCGCGGCGAGGTGCGCCGCGGCCGGGGCGGGCAGCTCCGCCCCGATCGCCGTGAGCCGCGCCGCGATCGCCCGCGCCACGTCCTCGGCGGCGAGCTGGGCGCGGGCGGAGAGCAGCGGGCGGTTCCGGTCGTCGCGGCGCCCGGTGACCCGCGGGGCCGGCCCACCGGAGGAACACAGCGCGCCGTAGAGCGCCTGACGGACGTGGCCCTCGAGGAACGGCACCTTGTCCTCGACGACGAGGACCTCCTCCAGGTCGGCGGTCATCGCGGCGAGGGCCTCGTCGTCGACCGGGAACGGCATCGCGAGGCGGACCAGGCGCACGCCGAGGGCGTCGAGCTCGGCCTCGCCGAGCCCGAGGTCGTCGAGCGCGCGCTGCACCGTCGCGTAGCCGGTGCCGGAGGCGACGATCCCGAGGCGGGCGTGGCGGGCGGAGAAGGTGACCCGGTTGAGGCCGGTGTCGCGGGCGTAGGCCCGGGCGAGGTCGAGGCGCCGGGTGAGGACGTCGTGCTCGGCGTCGAGGGCCGGCGGGCCGACGAGCGGCGGCGACGTCGGGCGGGGTCGCGACGGCGGGTGCGGGATGCCGAGCAGGTCGGGGGCGAGGGCGCCGACGTCGACGGTGGCCGAGGCGTCGGCGACGTCGGCGATGATCTTGAGGCCGGTCCAGAGCCCGGTGGCGCGGGAGAGCGCGACCGCGTGGAGGCCGAGCTCCACCACCTCGGCCACCGAGCCGGGGGCGAGCAGCGGCATCGACAGGCTCGCGGCCATCGGCTCGCAGGAGCTGGGCACCGTCGAGGACTTGCACGCCGGGTCGTCGCCGATCAGGGCGACCGCCCCGCCCAGGGGCGCCGTGCCGGAGAGCGTGCCGTGGCGGATCGCGTCGGCGGCGCGGTCCAGCCCGGGGTTCTTGCCGTACCAGAACCCGACGACGCCGTCGTGGCGCCGGCCGGGCACGGCCCCGAGCAGCTGGGTGCCGGCGACCGCGGTGGCGGCCAGCTCCTCGTTCACCCCGGGGGTGAACACCACGCCGGCCGGGTCGAGGTGGCGGCGGTTGCGCTCGATCTCGGAGTCGAGCCCGCCCAGCGGCGAGCCCTGGTAGCCGGAGACGAACACGCGGGTGTCGTGGCCGCGGGCCTCGTCGAGCCGGCGCTGGGAGAGCAGGAGCCGCACGATCGCGTGGATGCCGGTCATGAGCGCGCGGCCGCTGGTGGCGGTGTAGCGGTCGTCGAGCGTGACGGTCATCGCTCCATCGCAGCGCGGTGGTGGACCCCGGTGCAAGGAACGACGACGATGTGCGCCCGGACACGCAAAGATCGATGGCGGGACGCGTCCGGGAGCCGGACGAACTTGTGTGGTGGGGAGGGCCGTGGCCGAGGACTCGCCAGTGGACGACATCGACCGCGAGCTGCTCGCGCTGCTCACCCAGGACGCGCGCCGGACGTTCTCCGACATGGCGGGCGCCGTCGGGCTCTCGGTCGCCGCGGTGAAGCGTCGGGTGGACCGGCTGCGCGAGACCGGCGTGATCACCGGCTTCACCGTGCAGGTCGACCACGCGAAGCTCGGCTGGGGCGTGGAGGCCTTCACCGAGGTGCGCTACGCGGGCACGACGGCGGTGCAGGACATCGTGGCGACCGCGTCGACGATCCCCGATGTGCAGGCGGTCTACACGATCGCGGGTGACCCGGACGCTCTCGTCCAGGTGCGGGTCCGCGACCTCGCGCACCTCCAGGCGACCATCGACCGCCTGCGCCGCGCGGGCACGGTCACCGGCACCAAGACGCTCATGGTGCTCGGGCGGTGGGCGAAGCCCATGTGAACGGATGTGGTCGTCCGGGCGACCACATCCGTTCACATGCGGAGCTTCGCGTGGCGGTCGTCGAGGTCGTCGACGCGCTCCACCCCGAGCAGCTGCAGGGTGCGGATCGCCTCGGCGCGCAGGATGTCGATCGCCCGGGTCACGCCCGCCTGGCCACCGACCATGAGGCCGTAGAGGTAGGCCCGGCCGACCAGGGCGGCGCGGGCGCCGAGCGCACGGGCGGCGATGACGTCGGCCCCCGTCGTCACCCCGGTGTCGACGAAGACCTCGGCGCGGTCCCCGACGGCCGCGACGACGCCGGGCAGCAGCTCGAGCGGGGTGGGGGCGCGGTCGAGCTGGCGGCCGCCGTGGTTGGACACGACGACCGCGTCGGCGCCGAGGTCGACCACCGCCCGGGCGTCCTCGACGTGCTGGACGCCCTTGACGACGAGGTGGCCGGGCCACTGCTCGCGCAGCCAGGTGAGGTCGGCGGCCACCGCGGTCGGGTCGAACATGTGGCCCACCAGCTCGGCGACCGTGCCGCTCCAGGAGCTCAGCGAGGCGAACTCGAGCGGCTCGGTGGTCAGCAGGTTCGACCACCAGGCCGGGTGGCGGGCCATGTCGGCGAGGGTGCGGGCGGTCAACGACGGCGGGATCGTCAGGCCGTTGTGGGAGTCGCGGAGCCGGGCCCCGGCGACGGGGGTGTCGACGGTGAGCACGAGCGTGTCGTAGCCGGCCTTGCGGGCGCGCTCGACGAGGTCGGTCGAGGCGTCGCGGTCGCGCCAGAGGTAGAGCTGGAACCAGTGCCGGCCCAGCGGCGCGGCGGCGGCGAGGTCCTCGACGGACGTGGTGCCCATGGTCGAGAGCGCGTAGGGCAGCGACGCCGCCTCGGCGGCGCGACCCACGGCGCGCTCGCCCTCGTGGTGCATCATCCGGGTGAACCCGGTCGGCGCGAGGACCAGCGGGAGCGACGCGGAGGCCCCGAGGATGGTCGTCGACGTGTCGACCGACCCGACGTCGCGCAGGATGCGCGGCGAGAACTCGACGCGGGCGTAGGCCTCGCGGGCGCGCCGCAGGCTCACCTCCTGCTCGGCGGCCCCGTCGACGTAGTCGAACACCGCCCGCGGCACCCGGCGGCGGGCGGTCTCGCGGAGGTCGGCGATCGTGAAGGCCGACTCCAGCCGGCGGCGGGTGCCGTCGAGCCGCGGGGGGCGCACCCGGAGGAGCGGCTTGAGTTCGGCGTAGCGCGGGAGCCGGCGTGACGGCATCGGTCGACCTCCTCGACGGCGACCCACCCCGGTGCGAGCCGGCCGTCCCGGCGACGGTAACCCGCGGGGACGCCGCGTGGTGCTACGTCCCGGCGTCGGGGACCCCGGGCTCCGCGGCCCCGGCCGGCGGGTCGGCCGAGGCGCCGGCCGTCGGGGCGCCGACCGCGGGGATCGCCGTGCCCGTGCGGTAGTAGACCCAGGTGTCGCCGGGGTGGTGGGCGGTGCAGTCGGTGTCGGGCACGCGCACGGCCGTCGGGGCGGCGCACACCTCATCGGTCGTGGAGTCCGTGTCGAGCCGGACGCCGATCGCGAAGATCACGACGATCACCGCCAGCCCCACCCACAGCGAGGCGAGCACCGGGTCGGCGCGGAGCCATTGGCGACCGGCCATCGTCGTCCCCTTCCCGCCGCGTCCCGAGGAGCGGAGTACCCCGCCGCGCGCCTGATGGTCCCGGAGCCGTCCCGGCGGTTCGCCGCTGGGGTCGTCCACCCGCCGAGGACGTCCGGGCACGCGGAAGAGGCCCTACCACCGTTCGCCGCCGTGGTGACGCTGCGTGTGCGGGGGGTGACACACATGTCGGATTTCGGGTCCGGCATGGTTAGGCTTCCCTAAGATCGTCGCGGAGGACGAGGAGGCTGATGGACGCCGTGTCGGCGACAGGTGCGGGGCAGGCCGGGGTGGACGACGCCGGGGTGGACGTGGCCGAGGAGGACGGGGCCGACGACTACGACGTGCTCGGCGTCGGGTTCGGGCCCTCCAACCTCGCCCTGGCCATCGCGATCGAGGAGCACGCCGAGCGCTGCGCTCCGGGCGGACGGATCCGGGCGCGGTTCGTCGAGCAGCAGGCCGCCTTCGGCTGGCACACCGGGATGCTGCTCCCGGGCGCGACGATGCAGGTGTCCTACCTCAAGGACCTCGTGACGATGCGGGACCCGACGAGCCCGTCGTCGTTCCTGTCCTACCTGCACGCCAACGGGCGCATCGCCGACTTCATCAACACCGGCACGTCCACGCCGACGCGGCTGGAGTTCCACGACTACTTCGCGTGGGCCGCGCGCCGCGTGGAGCACCTCGTCGACTACGGCACGCGGGCGGTCGCGGTCCTGCCCGTGCGCGGCGGCGACGGCGACGGACCGGTCCGCGCGCTCGACGTCGTGCTCCGGGACGCGTCGGGCAGCGACGGGGCGACGCGGACCGTGCGCACCCGGACCCTCGTCGTCGCGACGGGCCTGCAGCCGGTGCTGCCCGAGGGCGTCGAGCGCGGCGGGCGGGTGTGGCACACCAGCGAGCTGCTCCCGCGCCTGGCCGAGGCGGACGCCGGCGCCGATGGGTCGGGTCCGCGCCGGTTCGCCGTCATCGGCGCCGGGCAGAGCGCCGCGGAGGCGGCGGGCCACCTGCACGCCCGGCCCGGCGCCGAGGTCCACGCCGTCTTCTCCCGCTACGGCTACAGCCCGGCCGACGACTCGGCGTTCGCCAACCGGATCTTCGACCCCGAGGCGGTCGACGACTTCCACCGCGCCCCGCCCGGCGTCCGCGAGATGCTGCTGGGCTACCACGCCAACACGAACTACTCGGCCGTCGACGGCGAGCTCATCACCGAGCTGTTCCGCCGCCTCTACGCCGAGAAGGTCGCCGGGGACCAGCGGCTGCACGTCCACCGGGCCAGCCGGCCCACCAAGCTCCACGTCCCCGACGACGGCCCGCGGCCGGACTGGGCCCACGCCGGCGTCGAGCTCGACGTCGAGTTCCTCCCGACCGGCGAGGCCACGACCCTCGACGTCGACGCCGTCGTCTACGCCACCGGCTACCGGCCCGTCGACCCGACCGGACTGCTCGGCGAGGTGGGCGCGTGGTGCCGGCGGGGCACCGACGGCGAGCTGCTCGTGGAGCGGGACTACCGGCTCGCGACGGCCGACCCGCTCGACGTCCCGATCTTCCTGCAGGGCCCCACCGAGCACACCCACGGCATCTCCTCGACGCTGCTCTCGAACGTCGCGGTGCGCGCCGGGGAGATCCGCGACGCGGTGCTCTCGGCCCGGGGCACGTGGGCCCGGGGCCGCCCGTGAGCACGATCGTCACCGGCGCCGGACGCGGGATCGGTGCCGCCGTCGCGCGGCTGCTCGCCGCCCGCGGCACCCCGGTCGCGCTGCTCGACGTCGACGGCGGGGCCGCGGCACGCACCGCGGCGTCGCTCGGTCCGGGCGCCGTCGGGCTCGGCGTGGACGTCACCGACGCGGCCGCGCTCGAGCAGGCGTGCGACGAGGCCGCGGCGGCGCTGGGGCCGGTGGACGCCCTCGCGAACGTGGCCGGCGTGCTGCGGACCGGGTCCGTCGCCGGGCTCACCGACGACGACTGGGCCGCCTGCCTCGCGACCAACGCCACCGGCGTGATGCACGCCTGCCGCGCCGTCGCCCGCCGCTGGACCGCGGCACCGCCCCCCGACGGCGGGGCGATCGTCACCGTGGCCTCCAACGCGGCCGGCGTGCCGCGCGCCGGGATGGCCGCCTACGCCGCGTCGAAGGCGGCCGCGCTCGCCGTGACCCGCTGCACCGGGCTCGAGCTGGCGGCCCTCGGGGTGCGGGCCAACGTCGTCTGCCCCGGCTCCACCGACACGGCCATGCTCGCCGGGATGCCGGCGGCCCCGTCGGCGCTGGTCGCCGGCACCCCGGAGAGCTTCAAGCTCGGCATCCCGCTCGGCCGGGTCGCCGACCCCGACGACGTCGCCGGGACGGTCGCGTTCCTGCTCTCCGACGCGGCCCGGCACGTCACCCTCCAGACCCTCTACGTGGACGGGGGAGCCTCCCTTGGGCCCTGAACTCGCCGCCGCGCAGGACCACCCGCCCACCGTGCTCGGGGAAGGACCGGCCGTGCCCACCGAGCCAGGGGGGTTCGTGTTCGTCGGGCCGCACGGGACGCTGCGCGCCGCCGGCGCCTCCGCCCCCGTCATGGCCGCACCCGGGGAACCGGTCGCCGACGCCGCCCGGCGGGCGCTCGCCGACGCCGGGCCCGGGTCGCTCGTCGTGGGCGCGGTCGGGTTCGACCCGGCCACCCACGCGCTCACCGTGCCCGCCGCGTGCTCGTGGGGGGAGCGGTCGGGGCGGGGCGACCTGCGGCCGAGCTCGCCCGCGCGGCCCACGGACCGGCCGCCGACCGCGCCCGCGGGGGTCGGCACCCGCTGGGACCAGCGGGCCGAGCCGTCCGCCGCCGGGTACGCGGCCGCCGTCGCGACGGCGCTGGCGCGCATCGACGAGGGGGCCTTCGCGAAGGTCGTGCTCGCCCGCTCGCTGGCGGTCACGGCGCCGGCCGCGCTCGACGTCGGCGAGGTGCTGGCCCGGCTCGCCGCCGGCCACCCCGAGGCGTACGCGTTCGCGGTCGACACCACCCCGCGCGGGACGAACGACCCGTTCGTGGCTTCCAGGTGCACGAACGGGTCGTTCGTCCCACCGCACCGCACGCTCGTCGGCGCCAGCCCCGAGCTCCTGGCCTCGCGGCGGGGCGGCACCGTGGTGTCCAACCCGCTGGCCGGCACCGTCGCCCGCAGCGCCGACCCGGCCGAGGACGCCCGCCGCGCCGCGTCGCTCGCCGCCTCCGGCAAGGACCGCCACGAGCACGCGTTCGTCGTCGAGCAGGTCGCCGAGCGCCTCGCCCCGTTCTGCCGCCGCCTCGACGTGCCGGCCGCCCCCACGCTCTGGGCCACCGACTCGCTCTGGCACCTCTCCACGCGCATCTCCGGCGAGCTGCGCGACCCGGCGCCCTCCGCGCTGCACCTCGCGACGGCCCTGCACCCGACCGCGGCGGTCTGCGGTTCCCCGACCGGCGAGGCGCGGCGGGCGATCGGCGAGCTCGAGGCGGTGCCCCGCGGGTTCTACAGCGGGCTCGTCGGGTGGTGCGACGACGCCGGCGACGGCGAGTGGGCGGTGACCATTCGCTGCGCCGAGATCGCCGGGCGGACGGCGCGGCTGCACGCGGGCGCCGGGATCGTCGCGGGGTCCCGTCCCGAGGCCGAGGTCGCGGAGACCACCGCGAAGTTCCGGCCGCTGCTCACCGCGCTCGGGCTGGAGGCGGCCCCGTGACAGCTCCCGACGAACTCGCCAACCCCTACCCGCCCGAGGTCGCCCGCCGGTATCGCGAGGCCGGGTACTGGACCGGCCAGAGCTTCCCCGACCTGCTCGCCGGGGCCGTCGCCGCCCACGGGGAGCGACCCGCCGTCGTCGGGACCGGGCCGTGGGGGCCGCAGCGGTGGACCTACGCCGAGCTCGACCGGCGGGCCCGGGTGCTCGCCGGCGGCTTCGCCGAGCGGGGGGTCGCGGCGGGGGACCGGGTGGTGGTGTGGCTGCCGAACGTCCCCGAGTACCTCGAGGTGGTCTGGGGCCTCTTCCTGCTCGGCGCGCTGCCGGTGTTCGCGCTGCCCGCGCACCGCGAGAGCGAGGTCCGCTACTTCGCCGAGCACGCCGACGCCGTCGCGGTGGTGACGGTGGCGCGGCACGACCGGCACGACCACGCCGCGACGGCGCTGCGGGTCGCCGACGACGTCGCCCCGGTGCGGGACGTGGTGGTCGTCGCCCGCGACGAGGACGTGCCGGCCGGCGGGGTCGGGCTGACGCGGCTGCGGGAGGCGGCGCCGCGGGAGCCGGCCGCGCCCGACCCGTCGCGGGTCGCGTTCCTGCAGCTCTCCGGCGGGACGACCGGGCTGCCCAAGCTCATCCCGCGGACCCACGACGACTACCTCTACAGCGTCCGGGCCAGCGCGGAGATCTGCGGGCTGACGCCGGGATCGGTGTTCCTCGCCGTCCTGCCCGCGGCGCACAACTTCACGATGTCCTCGCCGGGACTGCTGGGGGTGACCCACGCGGGCGGGTGCAGCGTGCTCGCGCCCTCGCCCGACGCCGACACCTGCTTCGGGCTGATCGCCGCCGAGGGCGTGACGATCGCGGCCGTGGTGCCGCCGCTCGCGGCGGCCTGGGTCGCCGCCCGCGAAGCGCAGCGCAGCCGGGCCGAGAGCACCGCCGCGGAGCGCGCCGACCGGGACCTCTCCTCGCTGGCGACGCTCCAGGTCGGCGGGGCGAAGTGCGGCTCCGAGCTCGCCGCCCGGATCGGCCCCGCGCTCGGCGCCCGGCTGCAGCAGGTGTTCGGGATGGCCGAGGGCCTGGTGAACTACACCCGCGCCGACGACCCCGACGACGTCGTGCTCCACACCCAGGGCCGGCCCATCTCGCCCGACGACGAGCTCCGCGTGGTCGATCCCGACGACCCCGACGAGCGCGAGGTGCCCCGCGGCGAGGTCGGGGCGCTGCTCACCCGCGGGCCCTACACGATCCGCGGCTACTTCCGGGCGGCGGAGCACAACGCGACCGCGTTCACGGCCGACGGCTTCTACCGCACCGGCGACCTCGTGGCGCTGACCGGGCGCGGCGACGTCGTCGTCTCCGGTCGGGTCAAGGAGCAGATCAACCGGGGCGGGGAGAAGGTGGCGGCCGAGGAGGTCGAGAACCACCTCATGGCCCATCCCGGCGTGCTCGACGCGGCGCTGGTCGGCGTGCCGGACGCGTTCCTCGGGGAGCGGACCCACGCCTGGGTCGTCGCCCGGCCGGGCGTCGAGACCCCCGCACCCGCGGCGCTGCGGCGCTTCGTGCGCGACCGGGGCGTGGCCGCGTTCAAGGTGCCCGACCGCGTCCAGGTCGTGGACGCGTTCCCCGTCACCGGGGTCGGCAAGACCAGCCGCCGGGCGCTGCGGGCCGCGCTCGCGGCGCACCTGGCCGAGGAGTCCACCGTGGAAGAGGAGCCCCCGCGATGAGCACCAGCCTCCCGACGATCGCGCCCTACGCGATGCCGCGCTCCGACGAGCTGCCGGCCGGGCGGGCGTCGTGGACCCCCGACCCCCGACGCGCCGTCCTGCTCGTGCACGACATGCAGCGCTACTTCCTCGCCCCCTTCGACCACGACGCCGAGCCGGTCAGCGTGCTCGTCGCGCACCTCGCGTCGCTGCTGCGGCGGGCGCGCGAGCTCGGCGTGCCGGTCGTCTACACCGCCCAGCCCGGGGAGCAGCCCCCGGCCGACCGGGCGCTGCTCGCGGAGTTCTGGGGCGCCGGGCCGGCGGCGGCCTACCGGGACGACCCGGACGTCGTCGGGATCCTCGACGCCGTCGCGCCGCACCCGGGCGACGAGGTGCTCACCAAGTGGCGGTACTCGGCGTTCCAGCGCAGCCCGCTGGCCGACCGGCTCGACGCCTGGGGACGTGACCAGCTCCTCGTCACCGGGATCTACGCGCACATCGGGTGCATGGTGACCGCGGTGGACGCCTTCATGCGCGACGTGCAGCCCTTCCTGGTCGCCGACGCCGTCGCCGACTTCTCCCGCGACCACCACGACCAGGCCCTCGAGTGGACCGCGTCGCGGTGCGGGGTGGTGACGACGACGGCGGCCGTGCTCGCGTCGCTGTCGGCCGCGGCGCTCGAGGGCGAGCTCGTGCCCGGCCTGGCGCGAGGGGAACCCTCGTGCGGCTAGAGCGACCGGATCCTCCCCTCGCGGACGGGGCCGGGCGGACCCGGACCGCGGCGCCCGCGGCGGAGTCGCGGGAGGAGTCGCCGAGGCCGTGGTCGCGCCGGGCGCTCGGGCTGGTCGCGACGCTTGCCGGTCTCGTCGTGGTGCTCCTGGCGAGCCTCGCGGTCGGCTCGCGGGGGATCGCCCCGGGGACCGTCCTCGACGTCGTGCTGCACCCGTCGCTGCGGCTCGGTCCGGCGGCGTCCCCGACGGCGACCGACGCGATCGTCGTGCTCGAGCAGCGGCTGCCGCGGACGCTCCTCGGGCTCGCCTGCGGGGTCGCGCTGGGCGGGGCGGGGGCGCTGATGCAGGCGCTGACCCGCAACCCGCTCGCCGACCCCGGCGTCCTCGGGATCACGTGGGGCGCCTCCGCGGCCATCGTCGCCGGGATCGTGGTGTTCGGGGTGGCCTCGACCTCGGGGTACGTGTGGTTCTCGCTGGCCGGGTCGGCGCTCGTCGCGGTGGTGGTCTACCTGCTCGGGCAGTCCGGGCGCTCGGGCGCGACGCCGGCGCGGCTGGCGCTCGCCGGGACCGCGATCGGGGCGTCGCTGCAGGGCGTCGTGTACGCGGTGGTGCTGACGGATTCCCGGGCGTTCGACCGGTTCCGGGTGTGGCGGGTCGGGTCGCTGACCGGCCGCGACCCCGGCGGGCTGCTCGAGGTGCTGCCGTTCCTCGTCGTCGGGGTGCTGGTGGCGCTGGGGCTGTGCCGGGCGCTCAACGCGCTCGCGCTGGGGGAGGAGACCGGGCGGGCGCTGGGCGTGCGGGTCCCGCGGGTGCGGGCGGCGACCGGGATCGCGATCGTGCTGCTGTGCGGGGGCGCGACGGCGGCGTGCGGGCCGGTGGCGTTCGTCGGCCTCGCGGTGCCGCACCTGGCGCGGTTCGTCACCGGGCCGGACCAGCGGTGGGTGGTGCCGTACTCGATGGTGCTCGGCGCGGTGCTGGTGGTGGCCGCCGATGTCGTGGGCCGCGTGGTGGCGGCGCCGGCCGAGCTGGAGGTCGGGGTGGTGACGGCGTTCGTCGGCGCCCCGGTGTTCCTGGCGATCGCGCGACGACGGCGGGTGGTGGCGCTGTGAGTGCCCCGGCGGAGAGTCAGCGGTGTCGCATCGCAGACACTGGACGTCCGGAAATCCACACCGTCGGGGCCGGCCCCTGGACCGTCCGGGTGCACCCGCGGGCCGTCGCGGTCGTCGTCGGGCTCGCCGTCGTCGCGGTGGCGCTCGGGGCGGTCGCGCTGACCCTGGGGGACTTCCCGCTGCCGCTGTCGCGGGTGCTCGCGACGCTCGCGGGCTCCGGCTCGCGGGTCGATCGCTTCGTGGTGCTCGACCTGCGGGCGCCCCGGGTCGCGCTCGCGCTGGTGGTCGGGGCCTCGCTCGGCGTCGCGGGGGCGGTGTTCCAGTCGCTGGCCCGCAACTCGCTCGCGAGCCCGGACCTGCTCGGCTTCACCACCGGGGCGGCCACCGGCGCGCTGATCGCGATCGTGGTCTTCGGCGCCGGGGCGGGCGGGACGGCGGTCGGGGCGGTCGTCGGCACGCTGGCCACGGCCCTCGTCGCGCTCGCCCTGCTCGGCGGGGCCACCGGCGGGTACCGGCTGGTGCTCGTCGGGATCGGGCTGAACGCGATCCTCGTGGCCGTCGACAACTACCTCATCCTGCGCTCGGACCTCACCGTCGCGACGGCGGCCCAGACCTGGCTCGTCGGGAGCCTCACCGGGGGCGACCGGACCACGGTCGCCGTCGTCGGGACCGGCCTCGCCGTGCTGCTGGTGCCCGCGCTGGGCATCTCCCGGCGGCTGGACCTGCTCGCGATGGGCGACGAGGCGGCCGGGTCGGTCGGGGTGCCGGTGGCCTCGACGCGGGCGGTCGCGCTCGGCGTCGGGGTGGTGCTCGTCGGGATCGCGACGGCGGCCGTCGGCCCGATCGCGTTCGTGGCGCTGGCGGCCCCGCAGCTCGCCCGGCGGCTGACCGGGACGACCGGCCCCGGCCTCGTCGCCGCGGCGGTGCTCGGCGGGCTGCTGCTGCTCGCCGGGGACGTGCTCGGACAGCGGCTGGCCGCCCCGGCGCAGTTCCCCGCCGGGACGATGACCGCGGCGATCGGGGGGCTGTACCTGGTGTGGTTGTTGGCGCGCGAGTGGAGGGCGGGGAGATGACGAGCAGGCTCGAGGCGCGGGGGATCACGCTCGCCTACGACCAGCGGACCGTCGTCGAGGACCTGGACCTCGCGATCCCGGACGGCTCCTTCACCGTCGTCGTGGGCCCGAACGCGTGCGGGAAGTCGACGCTGCTGCGCGGGCTGGCGCGGATGATCCGGCCGGCGGCGGGACAGGTGCTGCTCGACGGCGCGCCCATCTCCTCGTACGGCGCGAAGGAGGCGGCCCGCCGGCTGGCGCTGCTGCCGCAGAGCCCGGTGGCCCCGGACGGCATCACGGTGCTCGACCTCGTGGCCCGGGGCCGCTACCCGCACCAGTCGCTGCTGCGGCAGTGGTCGCGGGCCGACGAGGAGGCGGTGCGGCGGGCCATGGGGGCGACCGGCGTGGCCGAGCTCGCCGAGCGCGTCGTCGGCGAGCTCTCCGGCGGGCAGCGCCAGCGGGTGTGGATCGCGATGGTGCTCGCCCAGGACACCCCGCTGCTGCTGCTCGACGAGCCGACCACCTTCCTCGACATCGCCTACCAGCTCGAGGTGCTCGACCTGCTCGCCGACCTGCACGCGGGCGGCGAGAAGACCCTCGTCGCGGTGCTGCACGACCTCAACCAGGCCTGCCGCTACGCCACGCACCTCGTCGCGGTGCGGGCCGGCGCGGTGGTGGCCGCCGGGCCGCCCTCGGAGATCGTCGACGCGGCGCTCCTCCGCGAGGTGTTCGGGCTCGTCGGCGAGGTGGTGCCCGACCCGCAGACCGGCACGCCGATGGTCGTGCCGGCCGGGCGGGAGGCCCGCCGTTCGGGCACTGTCGCGTCGACTTCTCCTTAGGTTAGGGTCAGCTAACTCGACGAGCAGGAAGGAGCCGGTGTGGCCGTCCCGGACGCGACCGCGGCCCTCACCCCGGAGCGCATCCGCGCCGACGTGGCGGAGGCCCTGGGCGAGCCCCCGGAGGACCTCGACGAGGCCGACGACCTGCTCGACCGCGGGCTCGACTCGATCCGCCTCATGAGCCTCGTGGAGCGCTGGCGGGCCGAGGGGGCTGAGGTTGGCTTCATCGACCTCGCCGACACCCCGACCCTCGAGGCCTGGACCCGACTGCTGGGGAGCCCGCGGTGACCAACCCCTTCGACGACGAGGACGGCCGGTTCCGGGTGCTCGTCAACGACGAGGACCAGCACAGCCTCTGGCCCGTGTTCGCCGAGGTGCCCGCCGGGTGGCGGGTGGTGCTGGGTGACGACGACGAGGGCGTGTCCCGCCCCGAGGCCGTCGCCTACGTCGAGGAGCACTGGACGGACCTGCGGCCCCGCAGCCTGCGGGAGCGCAGCGGAGCACGGCCGGCGACCGGAGCGGGGGACGGCGAGGGATGACGAGCAGCGAGACGACCGCACAGGGCACGGTCCGAGCGGAGGGCACGGTCCACCCGTGGATCGAGGCCGCGCCGGCCCCCGTCGACCGCCGGCTCTACGCGGTGACCCCGCGGCTCGCCGAGGTGCGCCGCGTCGTGCCGGTGACGCCGCGGATGGTCCGGGTGACCCTCGGCGGCGACTTCGCCGAGCTCCTCGGCTGCGCGCCCACCGACCACGTCAAGATCTTCTTCCCGCCGGAGGGCGAGGAGCTCCCGGTGATGCCGCAGGTCGGGCCCAACGGCCTCGTCCCGCCGCCGCCCGGGACGCCCCGCCGGTTCCGCGACTACACGCTGCGCCGGGTCGACCGCGCCGCCCGCGAGATCGACGTCGACATGGTCCTGCACGCGGGCGGGCTGGGTTCGACGTGGGCCGCGGCGGCGGCGCCGGGCATGAAGGTGGGCGTGCTGGGCCCGCGGGGTTCGGAGGTCGTCGACCCGTCGCTGGACTGGCTGGTGCTCGCCGGCGACGAGACCGCGCTGCCCGCCATCGCCCGCTGGCTCTCCGAGCTGCCGAGCGGGGTGTCGGTGCGCGCGGTGATCGAGGTGGCCGACGCGGGCGAGGAGCAGCAGCTGGTCTCCGCCGCCGACGTCGACGTCCGCTGGCTCCACCGCGACGGGGTCGCGGCGGGGGAATCGACGCTGCTGGCCGACGCGCTGGCGGACTTCGAGTTCGAGTTCCCGACGGGGCGCGGGTTCGTCTGGGTCGCGGGCGAGTCCGGGGCGCTCAAGCCGATCCGGCGGATGCTGCGCAACCACCCGGCCCTCGACGCGCGGTGCGTGGACGTGGACGGCTACTGGCGCCGCGGCGTCGTCAACCACGACCACCACGGCGGCGAGGACTGACGAGCCGACGGGGCGCCCGCGGCCCCGGGACGCGACGGCGGGGCCGCTCCGAAGGGTTCGGGCAGGCTGGGGGTTCCGGCGCGCCAGGCCGTTGATCATGGAAATCGGCACGTCCCGCCGTGCTGATTTCCATGATCGACTGCCTAGTGTCGGGACGGGTCCGGGCGGGATCCCCACCTCGTGCGACGCCGCCGGGCCACCCCCGCGCCGGGGTGGTCCGGGCCGGGATGGCGCGATCGGGCGTCGCGGGCCCGTCCGCGACGGTCCACACTCGGCGCAGTGAGCACGACGATCTGCGGCGCCCGGATCTTCGACGGTGAGCGGACGCTGGGAGTGGGCACCGTTGTCGTCGACGGGGACGTCGTCACCGCCGTCGAGCCGGGGGTCCGGGAGCCGGCCGACGGGGAGGTGGACGCGCGCGGCGCCACGCTGCTGCCCGGGCTCGTCGACGGGCACGTCCACCTGCGCGGCGCGGGCAACCTCGGCCAGGACCTCCGCCACGGCGTCACCACCGTGCTCGACATGTTCTCCGCCCCGCCCCAGTTCACGGCGATGCTGCGGGCACGCGCCGCGCGCCGGGACGACGAGGCGGATCTGCGCAGCTCGGGGCTGATGGCCGGGGCGGCCGACGGGTGGCCCGCCGTCATGCTCCCGCCCGACCCGAGCGGCTGGCGGATGCCGGGCCTGTCCGGTCCCCAGGACGCCGAGCGCTTCGTCGCCGACCGCGTGCGCGAGGGCTCGGACTACCTCAAGGTCTTCGTCGAGAACGCCGCCGACGTCACCCGCCCCACCCTCTCGGCGGAGACCGTGGCGGCGGTGTGCGCGGCGGCGCGGTCGCGGGGGCTGACGACCGTCGCCCACGCCCCGACGCGGTGGGCGTTCGCGACGGCCCGCGCGGCCGGCGTCGACGTCCTCACCCACCTGCCCCTCGACGGGCCGCTGGAGGACGACGGCGGGCTCGGCGGGCTCACGGTGGTCCCGACGATGACGATGATGGCCGCGCTGTCCGACGCGACCTCGCAGCGGGCGCTGTTCGACGACCCGCGGCTGACCGCGCGGCTGCCCTCCGACGTCGTCGCCGCCCTGCGCGCGGGCGACCGCGGCGGCCTCCCGACGAGCTCCGCGCCCGGCGCCGCCTACGAGCACGCGGCGGACAACCTGCGGCGGCTCCTCGCGGCGGGGGCGACCGTGGTCGCGGGGACCGACGCCAACGACGTGCCCGGACGCCCGGCGGCGGTGCTGCACGGGGCGTCGCTGCACCTCGAGCTCGAGCTCCTCGCGCGCTGCGGGATGGCGCCGGGGGACGTGCTCGCGGCCGCGACCTCGCGGGCCGCCGCCGTGTTCGGGCTCGCCGATCGGGGCCGGATCGCGGTCGGGCGACGGGCGGATCTGCTGCTCGTCGACGGCGACCCGACGGTCGACGTCACGGCCACCCGCGCGCTGCGCACGGTGTGGCGCGCCGGGGTGCCGCACGACCTCGCGCACCCCGCGGCGGCGTTCGGTCCCGACCGCGTCGGGCCGGTGCGCGCGGGCCGCTGACCGGCCTACCGCCGCACGTCCGCCTCGTGGGCGGCGACCTCCGGCTCGAGGGGAGCGTGCTCGGCGACGCCGGGCAGCGGGTCCCCGGCGGGCAGGGGCTCCTCCGGGGCGGGCGGCTGCAGGCTCGCCCGCCGCAGCGGGGGCAGGAGGGCGGCGAGGGCCGCCGTCGCCACCACGCACACCCCGCCGCCGGCCGCGATCGCCGGGCCGGGACCGAGGAGCCGCGAGGCGACGCCCGCCTCGACGCCGCCCGCCGAGGGCCCGACGGTGGCCTGGGCGAGCCAGACGCTGGAGACCCGGCCCTGCAGGTGGTCGGGGGTGACGTCGGCGAGCAGGGCGCGGCGCAGGATCTCCGAGACCATGTCGCTCGCCCCGGCGACGACGAGGAACGCGCACGCCCAGACCAGCGGGTCGCCCACCGGCGCCAGCGGGGAGAGCCCGAACAGCCCGATCGCGACGCCGTAGAGCGCGACGGCGAGGAGCAGCACCCGGCCGGTGCGGCGCACCGTCGTCGTCCAGCCGCTGGTCAGGGCCGCGACCATCGCCCCGATCGCCGGCGCGGTGTAGAGGAGGCCGGCCACCTCCGGCCCGCGGCCGAGGACCTCGACGACGACCTGCGGGAACAGCACCTGGGGCAGCGCGAACAGCATCGCGGCCGCGTCGATCAGCAGGACCCCGCGCACCACCCGGTTCCGCGCGACGAAGGCCGCGCCCTCGCGGATCGCGCTGAGGGGGTGCGCCGTCGTCCCGCCCTGCGGCGGCAGGGACGGCAGGAACCACAGCAGCCCCGTCGTCACCGCGGACGCCGCGGCGCACAGCGCGAAGTTCACCGTCAGCCCGGGGCCGGCGATCAGCAGGCCGGCGACGGAGGGACCGACGACCGCGCCGATCTGCGTCGAGAGGGCGACCAGCGCGCCCGCGGCCGCGAGCTGCTCGCGGCGCACGATCGCCGGGGTCACGGCCATGAGGGCGGACTGGCTCACCGCGGTCGCCCCGTTGACGGCGACGCAGAGGTAGAGCAGCCACAGCTGGGGGGAGGGGAGCGCGGCGTTGACGGCCAGCACGGTGAACACCAGGGCCGCCATCGCCCGGCACGTGAGGATGACGACGCGCCGGTCGCAGCGGTCGGAGACGACGCCGCCGGCGAGGGTGCCGACGAGGGTCGTCCCGCCGACGAGGGCGGCGGCGAGGCTGACGTCGAGCGAGGAGTGGGTCATCGCGTAGACCTGCCAGGGCACCCCGACCGTGGTCAGCGCGATCCCGAACAGCGACACCACCCGGGCCGCGAACACCAGACGGAACTCGGGGCTGGCGCGCAGCGGCGACACGTCGATGATCAGCGAGCGCATCGGCCACCCCCTCCGGCGCGGTGACCCGGCCGTGATCGGTCCTGGTAGGTGAGGCTACCCATACCACGCGGGCTGAGGATCTAGCCACCGCAGCGCAGTCGGCTCCTCACGCTCCGCGGTGAGCGGCCGCCGAGGCGCGCCCGACGGAACGTGGCGCACGTCGCTCCGCCGCGATCCTTGTCCGGTTCCGCTTAGGGTTGCTTTACTCGCGGTCCGGACGAGATGACCGCTCGTGAGGGAGGTGCGTGCCAGGGTGGGCACGGCGGACACCAGGGGCACGCTCCCGGTGACGACCGCGCAGGCGGGCATCTGGTTCGCGCAGCGGCTCGATCCGGGGAACCCGATCTACACCACCGGCGAGCGCGTCGACCTGCGCGGGCCGCTCGACGTCGAGGCCTTCGTGCGGGCCGTCCGGGTCGCGGTCGACGAGGCCGACGCCCTGCACGTGCGGGTCGTGGAGGTCGACGGGGAGCCGCGCCAGCAGCCGCTCGCGCCGGCGGAGCGCCCGGGGTGGCGGGTCGAGCGCGTCGACCTCGCGGGCGAGCCCGACCCGGACGCGGCCGCCGTCGGGTGGATGCGCGCCGCGCTGGAGCGGCCGGTGGACCCGTCCTCGGGCGAACCGCTGTTCGGTCAGGCCCTGCTGCGCCTCGCCGACGACCACCACGTCTGGTTCCACCGCTACCACCACCTCGTCACCGACGCGTACGGGTTCTCGCTGATCGCCCGACGGGTGGCCGCGGTGTCGAGCGCGCTGGCGGCGGGTGCGGAGGTGCCGCCGCGGCGGTTCGGGTCGCTGGCCGACCTCGTGACCGGCGAGCGCGAGGCGGCGACCGCGACCCGGGAGACCGACCGGGACTTCTTCGCCGGCCGCTTCCCGGCGGCCCCCGAGCCCGCGACGCTCGGCCGTGGCACCGCGCTCACGTCGCGGACCTTCCGGCGGGAGGGCACGACGCTGCCCTCCGCGGTGGTCGACGGCCTGGACCGGCTCGCGGACGACGCCTCGTGGCCCGACGCGGTCCTCGCGGCGGTCGCGGTGCTGCTGGCGCGGCACGGCTCCGGGGGTCCCGACGGCGGGTCGGGCAGCTCCGGCGCCGGCTCCGGCTCCGGCGGTGTCGTGCTCGGCGTGCCGATGATGAACCGGCTGTCCGGCCCGCACCGCGCCGTCGCGTCCCGCACCCCCGGGATGCTCGTGACGATCGTGCCGGTGCGCGTGACCGTCGACCCCGGGGCGCCGGTCGCCGCGCTCGTGGCCGGTGTCGCCGCCGAGATCGCCGCGGTCCGCGGGCACGCCCGCTACGCCGTGGAGGATCTCCGACGGGACCTGCGGGTGCGGGCGGAGGGGTCGCCCGGCGGGTCGGCGCTGGTGGGGCCGTGGGTGAACGTGAAGCCGTTCGCCGACGAGCTCCGGGTGGGCGGCACGGCCGGCGCGACCGTCTCCGGGACCGCCCGCCCGGTCTCGGGCGGGCCGGTGCACGACCTCGCCGTCAACGTCCAGCGCGCCCCCGACGGCTCGCTCGCCCTCGACGTCGACGCCAACCCGGCCACCTACACGGCCGACGAGCTCGCCGGGCACGCGCGCCGGCTCGCGGGGCTGCTCGAGGAGCTGGCGGACAGCGCGCCCGAGCGCCGGGTCGGGTCGCTGCCGCTGCTCGGCGCGGCCGAGCGGGACGCGGTGCTGGCGGCGGGGGCCGGGCCCTCGGTGCCGGCGGCGTGGTCGGAGCGGTCGCTCGCGGAGCTGTTCACCGCGGCGGCGGGCGAGCACGGCGAGCGGGTCGCGGTGGCCGAGCCGGGTGGGTCCGAGCTGATGCACGCCGAGCTCGACGCCCGGGCCCGGGCCGTGGCGCTGTCGCTCGTCGAGGCGGGGGCCGGCCCGGAGTCGCTGGTGGCGCTGGCGCTGCCGCGGACGGTGGACCTCGTCGTCGGGGTGCTCGCCGCGGTGCACGCCGGGTGCGGGTGGGTGCCGCTCGACCTCGACGCCCCCGCCGCCCGGCTGGCGCAGATCCTCCAGGACGCGGACCCCGTCGTCGGGGTGGTCACGGACGAGACGGCGGCGACGTTCGCGGCGGCGGCGCCGGATGTGCCCACCCTCGATGCCAGCGGAGCGTCGTTGCTTGCATCCAGTGGCAGAAAAGCCCCGTCGTCGAACTCCGAGGACGGGCACCCCGCCCACGTCATCCACACCTCGGGCTCGACCGGCCGGCCCAAGGGCGTCGTCGTCCCCCGCGACGCGCTGCGCACCTTCCTGCTCGACATGCTGCCCCGCACCGGCCTCGCGCCGGGCGCCACGCTCGTCGCGGTCACCACGGTCGGGTTCGACATCGCCGCCCTGGAACTGCTCACCCCGCTCCTCGCCGGCGCCCGCCTCGTCGTCGCGCCCCGGCGCACGGTCCAGGACCCGACGGCCCTCGCCGCCCTCCTGCGCACCGCACGGCGGCACGAGCCCCTCACCGTCCAGGCCACCCCGACGCTCTACCGGGCGCTGCTGGACGTGCTGGGGCCGGACGACCGCCCCGACGTGCTCGACGGCGTCACCGTCCTCGTCGGGGGCGAGGCCCTGCCCGCGTCGCTGCACGCGGAGCTCACCGCCGCCGGCGCCGCCGTCACTAACCTCTACGGCCCCACCGAGGCGACCGTCTGGGCGACCACCTCGCACAGCCCCGCGATCGGCCGCCCCATCACCGGCGCCGGCGCCCACGTCCTCGACGCGGCGCTGCAGCCGGTGCCCGACGGCGTCGTCGGGGAGCTCCACCTCGCCGGCGCCGGACTGGCCCGCGGCTACCTCGGCCGGCCCGCGCTCACCGCCGAGCGGTTCGTCGCCGACCCCCACGGCCCGGCCGGCACCCGCATGTACCGCACCGGTGACCTCGCCCGCCGCGACCCCGACGGCACCCTCCACTACGTCGGCCGGGCCGACCAGCAGATCAAGGTGCGCGGCCACCGCGTCGAGCCCGGCGAGATCGAGGCCACCCTCGACGGGCTGGACGGGGTGACCCGCAGCGTCGTGACCCTGGTGAAGGACGACACCGGCGGACGGCTCGTCGCCTACGTCGTGGGGACCGGGGACCTCACGACGGCGACCGTGCGCGCCCGGCTCGCGGACACCCTGCCCGCCCACCTGCTGCCCTCGGCCGTCGTCGTGCTCGACGCCTTCCCCGAGACCGCCAACGGCAAGGTCGACCGCGCCCGCCTGCCCGCGCCGGGCACGACGACGGCGGCCGGCCGGGCCGCCGAGGGGCCGGCCGAGACGGCGGTGTGCGAGGTCGCGACGACGCTGCTGGGCGCCGAGGCCGGGCCCGACGACGACTTCTTCGCCCTCGGCGGGCACTCGCTGCTCGCGGCGCGGCTGGCCGCGCGGGTCGGGGAGCGGCTCGCCGCGGAGCTCTCGGTGCGTGACGTGTTCGACGCCCCGACCCTCGCCGACCTCGCCGCGCGCCTCACCCCCGGCAGCGCCGCGGTGGTTCCCGACGACGAGGGCCGTGTCGATGATCCGGGCCGCGCTCCGCTGTCCCCGGCCCAGCGCAGCCTGTGGTTCCTCCACCGGCTGCAGGGCCCGACCGCGACGTGGAACATCCCGCTCGTCGTCCACCTCGACGGGGCGCTCGCCGACGACGAGGCCGACGCGCTCGTGGCGGCGATCGGCGACGTCGTCGCGCGCCACGAACCGCTGCGCACGATCCCGCGGGAGGACCCGGACGACCCCGGGACCGTGTGGCAGGACGTGCTCGACGCACCCGAGGTGTGCCTGGACCGGGTCGAGGCCGAGGACGACGCGGCCCTCGACGCCGCCGTCGACGCCGCCGCCCGCACCCCGATCGACGTCGCGACGACGATCCCGGTGCGCGCCACGCTGGTGCGGGCGCCGGGGCGGGCCGCGCTCGTCGTCGTCGTGCACCACCTCGCGGGGGACGAGTGGTCGCTCGCGACGCTCTACGACGATCTCGCCACCGCCCACGCCGCCCGCCTCGCCGGGCACGCGCCGTCGTTCGCCCCGCTGCCGACGACCTACGCCCGCACGACGCGGGCGGCCGCGTCCCGCCGCGGCGACCCGGCGGACGGGCTGGCGCGGTGGCGGGCGCGCCTCGCCGACGCGCCCGTCGAGGTCACGGTGCCGCCCGACCGACCGCGTCCCGCCCGGCCGTCGCCCGCCGGTGGGGAGGTCCCGGTCGAGATCGACGCGGCGCTGCACCGCGGCGTCCGGGCGCTCGCGCGGGAGACCGGGACGACGACGTTCATGGTCGTGCACGCGGCGCTCGTCGCGGTGCTGGGCGGGAGCGACGTCGTCGTCGGGACGCCGGTGGCGCGGCGGGACGAGGCGGCCGCCGAGCCGTTGGTGGGGCTCTTCGTCGGGCTGGTCGCGCTGCGGGTGCGTCTCGACGGCGTGGCGACCGTGCGGGAGCTGCTGGGGCGGGTGCGCGACGCCGACCTAAGCGCCGTCGCCGACGCCGGCGTGCCGTTCGACGAGGTGGTGGCCGCGGTGGCGCCGCCGCGCCGGCCGGGACGGCACCCGTTGTTCCAGGTGATGCTCACCCACCGGGAGGTCCGGGCGGACGTCCCGCCGCTCGGTGGCCGGCCGGCGCGCACCGAGCTGCGCGGCACCGGGACGGCGAAGCTCGACCTCACCGTGGAGCTCACCGAGACCCGCGGCGCGGACGGGGTCCGCGGCCGGCTGGAGTACGCGAGCGCGCTGTACGACGAGGCGACGGCGCGCGGGGTGGTCGACGCGCTGGTGGCGGCGCTGCGGGAGATGGCCGCGGACGCGGACGGTCCGGTGCCCACCGTTCCGCGCGAGGGGACCCTTCGGGCGACTAGAGCGACCGAATCCTCCCCTCGCGGCCCGGCCGAGGCGGCGACCCTCTTGCGCGAGGGGACCCTTGGGGCGGATAGAGCGACCGAATCCTCCCCTCGCGCCGCGGAGGAGGCCGCCCGCGCGCTCGCCGCAGTGTTCGCCGACGTCCTCGGCGTGCCCTCCGCCGACCCCGACGCCGACTTCTTCTCCCTCGGCGGCGACAGCATCGCGTCGATCCGGGTCGTGGCGCGGGCGCGCGCGGCGGGCTGGACCGTCGAGGTCGCGGACGTATTGGACCTGCGCACCCCGACCGCGCTGGCCGCCGTCGCCCGGCCCACCGGGACACCCGCCGCCGCTGACGACACGCCCGCCCCGCTCGTGGACCTCGACGACGACGAGCTCGACGACCTCGGCTTCGAGGACCTCGACGACGAGCCCGACGACGCCCTGCCGAGCCCGCGGTGACCGGAGCCTCCCGGCGCGGCGTCTCCGACGTCCTGCCGCTCACCGGGCTGCAGCGCGGCCTGCTCTACCTCGCCCGACGGGACGGCTCGACCGACGAGCGAGCCGTCGACCCGTACACCATCCAGCTCGTCGTCGACGGCGATGGCCCGCGCCCCGAGCGCCTCCACGCCGCGCTCGACGCCGTGCTCGCCCGCCACGACGTGCTCCGCGCCGCGGTGCGGGACCGCACGCGGGGCGAGCCGGTCGCCGTCGTCCCCACCCGCGCGCGGGTGCCGTGGCAGGAGACGTCGGCCGAGACCGACGACGAGGTCGAGGAGCGCTGCCTCGACGAGCGCCGCCGGCCCTTCGACCTCGCCACCCCGCCGCTGGTCCGCGCGCTGCTGATCAGGCGCGGCACCGGTTGGCGGCTCGCGATCACGCTGCACCACCTCGTCGTCGACGGCTGGTCGCTGGGCCCGCTGCTGCGCGAGCTGCTGACGACGGCGGACACCGGCGCCGCGTCGTCGGCGGCACCCGTCCCGTTCCGCCGCCACCTCGAGCACCTCGCGACGCTGGACCGCGACGCCGCCGCCCGCCGCGTCGCCGCCGACCTCGCCGGGCTCGACGAACCGACGCGGCTGGTGCCGGCACTGCCCGACACTCCGCCCGACCTGCCGTCGGCGGTCACCCGCGCGCTCCCCGCGCTCGACACCTCCCGGTGGACGCTGGCGACGCTCCTCCAGGCCGCGTGGGGGCTCACGCTCGCGCGGCTGACCGGGCGCGACGACGTCGTGTTCGGCACGACCGTCTCGGGTCGCCCCGCGGCGCTCGACGGCGTCGAGGAGATGATCGGGCCGTTCGTGGCGACGCTGCCGGTGCGCGTCGACGCGTCGCCGGGTCCCGACGGCGGGCGCACCGTCGCGGACCTGATCGACGCGCTCGGGGCCCGCGGCCGGTCCCGGCTCGCCGACGAGCAGGCCGACCTGGCGACCGTCTCGCGGCTGGCCGGGATCGAGGGGGAGCCGTTCGACACGCTGCTCGTGGTCGAGAACGTCGGGCTCGACCCGTCGGCCCTCGCCGCGCTCGCCCCCGGGCTGGGAGTGCGGGAGGTGGGCATCCGGGACGCGACGCACTACCCAGTCAGCGTCGTCGCGCTCCCCGCGCACGGCGACGCGCCGGCCCGGCTGCGGGTGGTGTACCGGCCCGACGCGCTGTCCACCGCCGACGCCGAGGTGCTGGCCGACCGGGTGCTGCGGGTGCTCACGGCCGTCGGCGCCGACCCGGCGCGGCGGCTCGTCGACATCGAGGTGACGGACGAGGACGAACGGCACCGCCTCGTCGTCGCACCCAACACCCCGGCGCCGGACGAACCCCACCGCAGCGTCCCGACGACGTGGCCCGCGCTCTTCGCCCGCGCCGCGGCGCTCGACCCCGCGAAGCCCGCGGTGCGCGACGGCGAGCGGACGGTGACGTGGGCCGAGCTCGAGGAGGGGTCGGGGCGGCTCGCCCGGGCGCTGGTGGCGCGCGGAGCCGGGCCGGGCGCGGTCGTCGGGGTGGCGCTGCCGCGGACGGTCGACCTCGTCGTCGCGCTCACCGCGGTGCTGCGCTCCGGGTCGGCGTACCTCGCGCTCGACCTCGACTACCCGGCCGACCGGCTGGCGCTCATGGTCCGCGAGGCCGAGCCGGTCGTGGTGATCACGGACGGCTCGGATCCGGGATTCGACGACGTGGCTTTCCTGTCACTGGATGCAAGCAACGACGCTCCGCTTGCACGGGACGGCGACCCCCTCCCCGAGCCCCACCCCGACGACGCCGCCTACCTGATCTTCACCTCGGGCTCCACCGGCCGGCCGAAGGGCGTCGTCGTGCCCCACGCCGGGGTCGCCGACCTCGTCGCCACCGCCACCGACCCGCCCCGCCTCGCGGTCACCCCGGACTCCCGGGTCGCGATGTTCGCGAGCGTCAGCTTCGACCTCGCGTTCTTCGAGATGTCGATGGCGCTCTGCGTCGGTGGGACCTGCGTGCTCGTCCCCACCGCGCTGCGCAGCCCCGACCACGCGCTCGCCGCCTACCTGCGCGACGAGGGCGTCACCCACGCCGCGCTCCCGCCCAGCGTGTCCGGCGCGCTCCCCGCCGACGCCCCGCTGCCCGAGGGCATGACGATCCTCGTCGGGACCGAGGCCGTGCCCCCGGAGCTCGTCGCGCGGTGGGGCCACACCCGGCGGCTCTTCGACGCGTACGGCCCCACCGAGGTCACCGTCAACGCCACGCTCGGGCGCCTGGACCCCGAGTCGGTCCGGAAGACCGGCGCCGCACCGATCGGCCGGGTCGACGTCGGTGGCCGCGCCTACGTGCTGGACCGGCGGCTGCGCCCGGTGCCCGACGGCGTCGTCGGGGAGCTCTACCTCGCCGGCGCCGGCCTGGCACGCGGCTACCTCGACCGGCCCGACCTCACCGCCGAGCGCTTCCTCGCCGACCCCTTCGGCGCTGCGTTCGACGAGCCCGGCGCCCGGATGTACCGCACCGGCGACCTCGTCCGCCGCCGCCCCCGCACGCTGCCCAGCGGCGAGCCCGACCCCTGGCCCGGCGAGCTCGACTACCTCGGCCGCGCCGACGAGCAGGTGTCGCTGCGCGGGTTCCGGATCGAGCCCGGCGAGGTGTCGGCGGTCCTCGCGGAGGACCCGGCGGTGACCCAGGCCCTCGTCGTCGTCCGGCGCGACGGGGGCCGGCCGCAGCTGGTCGGGTACGTCACCGGCCGCGACCCCGACCCCGCCGCGCTCCGCCGCCGCGCCGCCGAGCGGCTCCCCGAGCACATGATCCCGGCGGCCGTCGTCGTGCTCGACGCCTTCCCGGTCACCGCCAACAACAAGATCGACCGCGCGACGCTCCCCGCGCCCGCCTTCAAGGAGATCCAGAGGAGCACGACGACGGCGGGGGCGGGCGGGGAGCCGACGACGCCGGCCGAGCACGACCTCGTCGGGGTGGTCGCCGACGTGCTCGAGCTCGACACCGTGGGGGTCGACGACGACTTCTTCGCCCTCGGCGGCGACTCCATCGTCGCGCTCGCGCTGGTCACCCGCGCACGGCGGGCCGGATGGACCGTGACGCCGCGGCAGGTCGTCGAGCGCCGCACCGCCCGGGAGCTCGCCGCGGTGGCGGTGCGGATCGGCGACGACGCCCCCGCGCCGGTCGACGACGGCACCGGGACCGTCGCGCTGCTGCCGGTCGCCCGGGCCTGGCTCGCGCGGTGCGCCGCGGTGGGTGGGCCGATCGCGCGGTACCACCAGCGGGTGGTGCTGACCGTCCCGGCCGGGGCGCGGGTCGTCGAGGCGCTCGACGCGGTCCTCGCCCGCCACGACCTGCTGCGCGCCCGCCTCGTGCGCGGCGAGGAACCGATGCTCGAGGTCCCGGCCGCCGGCGCCGTCACCGCCGCCGACGTGCTCCGGACGCTCGACCGGGACGCCATCGCCCCGCGCGACGCAGGTCCGCAGCCACCCCATCCCGATGATCATGCGCTCGACGCCGCCGTCGAGGACGCCGTCGCCCGGCTCGACCCCGAGGGCGGGCGCATGCTCGCCGCGACCCTCGTCGGGGACCGGCTCGTCCTCGCCGCACACCACCTCGTCGTCGACGCCGTCTCCTGGCGCGTCCTCACCGACGACCTGCGCGCGGCGCACGCGGCGCTCGCCGCCGGCCACCCACCCGCCCTCGATCCCGTCCCGACCTCCTTCCGCACCTGGACGGCCGACCTCCCCGCCGCGGCCGCCGCCCGGGAACCCGAGCAGGACCACTGGCGCACCACCGCCCCCCGGTCCGGCGACGCCCGCCTCACGACGACGGCGGGTGCCCCCGGCACCGTCGGGACCCAGTCCCACCACCACGTGACCCTGCCGCCGGAGGTCACCGGGCCGCTCCTCGGCGAGCTGCCCGCGAGCGTCCGCGGCGGCGTCGACGACGTGCTCGTCGCCGCCGTCCTCCTCGCGGTGACACGGCACGCCGGCGGGGAGGGCCTCGTCGTCGACCGGGAGCGGTACGGCCGCGAGGTGCCCGCCGACGGTCCGGACCTCTCGCGCACCGTCGGGTGGTTCACCGTCGTGCACCCGGTCCGGCTCGCGCTGCCGGAGGATCCGACGCCGGACCGGCTCCTCAAGGCCGTCAAGGAACAGCTGCGCGCGACACCGGGCGACGGTGCGGGGTACGGGCTCCGGGGCGGGGTCGACGCCGAGACCCCCGAGCTGCTCGTCAACTACCTGGGCCGGACGGGCACGCACGCGGCCGGTCCGTTCGCTCCCGCCCCCGAGGCCCCGGCGATGAGCGGCGGCGCCGACCCGGGGATGCCGCTCGCGCACCCGCTCGAGGTCAACGCCCGCACCGAGGACCGCGACGACGGGCCGCACCTGGTGGCGCGGTGGTCGTTCGACACGACCCGGCTCGACGCGGCCGCCGTCGAGGCCCTCGCCGACGCCTTCACTGCCGCGTGCCGGGAGCTCGTCGCCGCCCGCAGCGGGATCGGGGGAGCGACGCCGTCGGACTTCCCGACGGTGGCGCTCACCCAGGACGACGTCGACGCCCTCACCGCGCAGGGCGCCGAGGACGTCCTCGCCCCGGCGCCGCTGGCCGAGGGGCTGCTGGCGACGGCGGCGCTCACCGGTGACGACGACGTGTACGCCGTCGCCCTCGAGATCGAGCTCTCCGCCCCGCTGACCGACGAGCACCGCGCCGCCCTCGAGCGCGCCGCGACCGCCCTGGTCGCCCGGCACGACGCGCTGCGCGAGACCTTCCCGCAGGTCTCCTCGGGCCGGTGGGTGACCGCGATCGGGGCCGAGCCGCGCAGTGCGCTGTGGAGCTACCGGACGACGCCGCAGGGCCTCGTCCTGAGCGCCCACCACGCGATCCTCGACGGCTGGTCGACGCCGGTCCTCGTCCGCGAGTGGTTCGCGCTCTGGACCGCGGCGCTCGCGCACCCGGACGCGACCGACCTCGTCGCCGCCGCCGGTCTCGGCCCCACCCACCCGCACCGCGCCCACCTCGCCCGCCTCGCCGCCCGCGCGGCCGGCCCCGAGGGTGCGGCCGCCCGGGCGGCCTGGGCCGAGGCGCTGGCCGGGCTGGACGGCCCGACGCTGCTCGCCCCGGCCGGGTCGGAGGGTCCGGCCGAGGCGCAGGGTCCGGTCGAGGCGCTCGAGCGGGACGTCGACCCGGAGCTCGCGTCCGACCTCCAGGCGCTCGCCCGGTCCCGCGGGGTCACGCTCGCGACGCTGCTGCAGGTCGCCTGGGCGCTGGTGCTCGCGCGCAGCACGGGGCGCGACGACGTCGTGCTCGGCCAGACCGTGTCCGGGCGGCCACCGGAGGTCGACGGGGTCGACACCGCGGTCGGGCTCTACATCACCACGGTGCCGGTGCGGGTCCGGCTCGACGACGACGAGGCCGTGGCGGACCTGGCCGGGCGCGTGCAGGGGGAGCAGGCGGCGCTGGCCGAGCACGCCGAGATCGGGCTGCCGGCGATCCAGCGGGCGGCGCCGGCCGGGTCGGGCGAGCTGTTCGACACCCTGCTCGTCGTCGAGAACTACCCCCTCGACCCGTCCGCCGTCGACGACGCCGCCCCGCCCGGGCTGCACGTGACCGCGGTCCGCCACCACGACGCGCCGCACTATCCGGCGAGCCTCGTCGCGACCCCGGGCGACGGCCGGCTGCACCTCGCGCTGACGCACCGGCCCGACGTCGCCGACGGCCCCGGCCTGCTCGACCGGCTGCTGGTCGCGCTCACCGCGCTGGCCCGCACCCCGGACGAGACGGTCGGGGCGCTCGACCTCCTCGACGACGCCGCCCGCGCCGCCGCGCTCGCGCCCGGCCCGGTGCGGTCGATCGCGCCGACGACGCTCACCGCGATGCTCGAGGCGGGGCTCGCGGCGGCACCGGACGCGGTCGCGGTGGTGACGCCGACGGGGGAGACGCTGACCCGCGGCGAGCTCGACGGCCGGTCGGCGGCGCTCGCGGCGGGGCTGGCGGCCCGGGGGATCGGGCGCGGGGACGTCGTCGGGGTGGCGCTGCCGCGGTCGGCCGAGCTGATCGTGGCCCTCGTCGGAGTGCTCCGCGCCGGCGCCGCCTACCTGCCGCTCGACCCCGACTACCCGGCCGACCGGGTCGCGTTCATGCTCGCCGACTCGGGCGCGAAGCTCGTGCTCGATGGCAGCGGTGTCGCATCGCAGACACTCAACGTCTGCGATGCGACACCGCTGCCATCACCACCCGACCCCGCCGACGCCGCCTACGTCCTCTACACCTCGGGCTCCACCGGCCGGCCGAAGGGCGTCGTCGTCACCCACGAGGCGATCGTCAACCGCCTCGTCTGGATGCAGGACCGGTTCGGGCTCGGCCCCGCCGACGCCGTGCTCCAGAAGACGCCGTCCAGCTTCGACGTCTCGGTGTGGGAGTTCTTCTGGCCGCTGGTCGACGGCGCGCGCCTCGTCCTCGCCGAGCCCGGCCGCCACGGCGACCCCGAGCACCTCGCCGCGGTGATCACCGCCCACGGCGTCACGACGATGCACTTCGTCCCGTCGATGCTGCGGCCGTTCCTCGACCACGTCGAGCGCACCGACGCCGCCGTCGGGACCCTGCGCCGCATCGTCTGCTCCGGCGAGGGCCTCCCGCCCGCGCTCGCCACCCGTGCGCGCACCGTGGTGCCCCACGCCGCGCTCCACAACCTCTACGGCCCGACCGAGGCCGCCGTCGATGTCACCGCCACCGAGATTCCCGGCGGCGAACCGACCGTCCCGATCGGCGCGCCGGTCGCCAACACCGGCGTCCGCGTCCTCGACCACCGCCTGCGCCCCGTCGCGCCCGGCGTCACCGGCGAGCTCTACCTGACCGGCGTCCAGCTCGCCCGCGGCTACCTCGGCCGGCCCGCCCTGACCGCCGCCCGCTTCGTCGCCGACCCCGACGGCCCGCCCGGCACCCGCATGTACCGCACCGGCGACCGCGCCCGCCGCCGCCCGCCCGGTGACCCCCGCGCCGGCGAGCTCGACCACCTCGGCCGCGTCGACGACCAGGTCAAGATCCGGGGCTTCCGCGTCGAGCTCGGCGAGGTCGAGGCGGCGCTGGCCGCGCAGCCCGGCGTCGGGCAGGCCGTCGCCTCGGTGCGCACGACCCCCGCCGGCGCCGTCCGCCTCGTCGCCCACGTCGTCCCCGCGCCCGGCGCGGACATCGACCGCGACGCCCTCCTCGCCGGCGTCGCCGACCGCCTCCCCGAGCACATGGTCCCCCGCGCCCTCGCCGTCGTGGACGCGGTGCCGCTCTCGCCGAGCGGCAAGGTCGACCGCGGCGCGCTGCCGGATCCGACCACGGGTCCCGACGACGCCGGCCGGGGTCCAGCGGGCGCGGTGGAGGCGTCGCTGGCCGGCGCCGTCGGCGAGGTGCTCGGCGTCGACGCCGTGCCCGTCGACGCCGACTTCCTCGCCCTCGGCGGCGACAGCATCCTCGCGATCGCGGTGGTCGCCCGGGCACGGGCGGCCGGCGTCGTCGTCACCCCGCGGCAGGTGCTCCAGCAGCGCACGGTCGCCGCGCTGGCCGCCGTCGCCGGGACGCCGACGGAGCAGCCGGCCACCGCGACCGACCCCGACGACGCCCCGCTGCTCCCCGTCGCGCAGGCCCTCGTCGCGGCCGGTCCGTGGCGGCGGTTCCACCAGTGGCGGGCGTTCGTGGTCGAGGGCGACACCGAGCAGCTGCGCCGCACCCTCACGGGCCTCCTCGCCCGGCACCCCGCGCTGTCGGTGCGCGTCGACCTCACAGCGCACAGGATGGTGCGGACCGAACCCGGCGAGGTCGCGCTGCGCCGGGTCGACGCCGGAGACCGCGACCTCGCCGCGGTGCTGGACGACGAGGCCGCCCGGGCCGCGGACCGGCTCGACCCGGAGCGCGGGCACGTGCTCGAGGCGGTCCACGTCGTCGGGGACGGCGGTGGCGACGGCGGGGCGGGGCGGCTCGTGCTCGTCGCGCACCACGTCGCCGTCGACGCCGTGTCCTGGCAGCGCCTCGCCCGGGACCTGACCGACCCCGACCCGGCACCCGCCCCCGGCTACCTCGCGCACGCCCGCCGGCTCGCCGAGGGGGCCGCCGCACTCCGCGACCAGCTCCCCGGCTGGGCCGCCGTCCTGCGCCGCGACGCGCCCGCCCTGCCGCTGCGCGGCCCGCTCGACCCCACCCGCGACGTCGCCGCCGCCCTGCACCGCCGCGAACGCCGGATCGCCGGCGCGGCCGGGCTCACCGCGGCGGGCGCGCTCGTCGGCGGGACCGGCGAGGACGTCGTGCTCGCCGCGCTGGCCCTCGCGGCCGGCCGGGTCGGGCGGGGTGGGCCGCTGGTCGTCGAGGTCGAGGGGCACGGGCGCGGGGACGGCGGGGCCGGGTCCGACGCGGTCGGCTGGTTCACCACGGTCGTCCCGGTCCGGGTGGACCTGCGCGGGCTCGAGCTGCCGGACCCGCCATACCCGCCCGACCTGCCGGGACGAACGGCCGGTTCGGCACCCTCGATGGTCACGAACCGGCCGTTCGTGCTCCTGGCCCGCGTGCTGCGCCGCGTCGTCACGGCCCGCCACGGGCTGCCCGGTCCGGACTCGGCGTTCGGGGTGCTGCGCCACCTCGACGACGAGGGCGCGCGCGTGCTGGGCGCGCTGCCGCCGCCCGAGGTGGTCCTCAACCACCTGGGGCGCGCGCCCGCCGTCGTCCCCGGTGCGACGCGCCCCGGCGACCCCGCCCCCGAGGCCCCGGGCCTGCACGGCGGCGGCGACCCCGACCGCCCGACCCCGGCCCACCTCACCCTCGACACGGTCCTCGAGGGCGACGACCTCGTCGTGCGCGCCGCGTGGCCGGGGCCGACCCTGCACGACGACGACGTCGACGCGCTCCTCGACGCCCTTGCCGACGCCCTCCCAGCGCTCGCCGCACTCCCCGGCCACGACCTGGGCGTGCTCGCCAACCCGACCCCGGCCGCCGTCACCGCCCCCCTCGACGAGCAGGACCTGGAGCGGGTGCTCGGCGTCGTCGCCCCGGCCCGGGTCGTCGACGTCCTCCCGCCCGCCCCGCTCGCCGAGGGGCTGATGCTCCGCGGCGGCGAGGGCTCGGACCCCTACACGATCCAGCTCACGCTGCCGCTGTCCGGCGACCTCGACGACGAATCCGTCGGCGCGCTGGGCGAGGCGGTGACCGCGACCGTCGCCCGGCACGACGCCCTGCGCACGGTCCTGCCCGCCGGCGCCGACGGCCGCCCCCTCGCCGTCGTGCTCGCCGACCCGCCCCACGGGGCGTTCCGCGTCGTCGAGCTCGACCACCCGACCGACGCGAGGGGAACATCCGGTCGCTCTACGGACACGAGGGTTCCCCTCGCGCAGGTGCGGGCCGACGACCGGCGCACCTTCGACCTCGCCCGCGGCCCCCTGCTGCGCGCCACCCTCGTCCGCGGTGCCGACCGCCACCACCTCGTGCTCACTGTCCACCACGTCGCCGTGGACGGCTGGTCGATGCCGATCCTCGTGCGCGACCTGCTCGACACCTGGGCCCGCCGCGCCCCCGCCCGCCCCGCCCCGGCGCACCGCGACCACCTCGCCCGGCTGGCCGCCCGCGACCCCGCCGAGGATCTCGACGCCTGGCGGGAGCACCTCGCCGGACTGGCCGGGCCCACGCTGGTGGCGCCGCAGGACGTCGTCGACGACCCCGTACCGGCCCGCACCCCCGTCACCCTCGACGACCGGACCCGGCACGGTCTGCGCGCCCTCGCCCGCCGTCGTCGGGTCACGCCCGCGACGCTGCTCCAGGTCGCGTGGGGGATCGTCCTCGGCTGGGCGACCGGGACTGGCGACGTCGTCCTGCTCCAGACGGTGTCCGGGCGCGGCGGCGAGGACACCGGCACCGTGGGGCTGTTCATCGACACCGTCCCGGTGCGGGTGCGGCCGGCCCCGTCGACCCGCGTCGGGACCCTCCTCGAGCAGGTCCGCGACGAGCAGGCGGCGCTGGCCGACCGCACGCACGTCGGCCTCGCCCGCATCACCCGCGCCGCCGGGCACACCCAGCTCGCCGACACCCTCCTGGTCGTCGAGAACTATCCCGTCGACGGGGCGGCGCTCGCCGGGCCGGCCGGGATCGGGGTCGGCCGCGTCGCCGCCGAGGACGGCACCCACTACCCGCTCTGCGTGGTGGCGGCCGGGACCGACGGGCTCGACGTGCACGTCGCCCACCACCTCGACGACGCCGAGGGCGCCGCGTGGGCCGCCCGGCTCGCGCGGGTGCTCACGACGATGGCCGACGGCGAGTCCCTGCCGGTCGGCCGGATCGACCCGCTGGGGGAGGCCGAGCGGCGGCTGGTGGTGCACGACTGGAACGACACCGCCGTGGACGCGGGCACCGACCCGTGGCCCACGTGGTTCGCCGCGCAGGTCGCGACGCGGCCGGACGCGCCCGCCGTCGTCGGGGAGACCCCGGACGGCACCGTGAGGTGGACCTACCGCGAGCTCGACGCCCGGACCGCGGCGATCGCGGCGGCGCTGGCGGCGCGGGGGAGCGGGCCGGAGGACGTCGTCGGGGTCGCGCTGCCGCGCACGCCCGACCTCGTCGCCGGCCTCGCCGGGGTGCTGCGCGCCGGGACGGCCTACCTGCCCCTGGACCCCGACTACCCGGCCGACCGGCTCCGGTTCACCGCCGCCGACGCGGGGGTGCGGCTCGTCGTCACCACCCGCGCCGTCGCCGCGGACCTGCCGCTCGAGGACGTCGAACTGCTCTGCGTCGAGGACCTGCCCGATGCGGTGGCCCCGACCGTCGAGCTCTCCCCGGACCACGCCGCCTACGTCATCCACACCTCGGGCTCGACGGGGCGGCCCAAGGGCGTCGTCGTGCCCCACCGCGTCGTGCCCTCGCTGATCGCGACGGCGACCGGGCGGCTCGGCCTGCGGCCCGGGGCGCGGGTGCTGCAGTTCGCCTCACCCGGGTTCGACGTGGCGTTCTGGGAGCTGACGATGGCGCTCGGGGTCGGCGCCACCCTCGTCGTCGCGCCCTCGCGGGTACGGCTGCCCGACCACGCGCTCACCGACTTCCTCGCCGAGCACGACGTGGGCCGCGGCGACGTCATGATCCTCCCGCCCGCGCTGGTCGCGGCCCTGCCGGCCGACGCGGCGCTGCCCGAGGGCGCGGTGCTGCTGGTCGGGACGGAGGCCGTGCCGCCGGCGGTGACCGAGCGGTGGGCGGGCCGGCTGCGGGTGTTCAACGCCTACGGGCCCACCGAGGTGGCCGTGAACTCGACGCTGGGCGAGACCGACCCGACGTCGGGGGCGAGCGGCCGGGTGCCGATCGGGGTGCCGGACCCGAACACCCGCGCGCTGGTCCTCGACCCCGCGCTGCGGCCGGTCCCGCCCGGCGGGGTGGGCGAGCTCTACCTCGGCGGGGCGGGGCTCGCCCGCGGTTACCTGGGACGTCCGGACCTGACCGCCGAACGCTTCGTCGCCGACCCCTTCGCCGACGAGCCCGGCGCCCGCCTGTACCGCACCGGCGACGTGGTGCGCCGCCTGCCCGACGGGCGGCTGGACCACCTCGGCCGCGCCGACGACCAGGTCAAGATCCGGGGACACCGGATCGAGCTCGGCGAGGTGGCCGCCGCCGTGGCCGGCGCGCCCGGCGTCGCGCGGGCGGTCGCGGACACCCGCCCCGCACCCGGCGGGACCCGGCGGCTGGTGGCGTGGCTGGTGCTCGCCGGGGCGCGCCGCGGGACGAGCCTCGACGTCGTGCGCCGGCACCTCACGTCGGTGCTGCCGGCCCCGATGGTGCCCGCGGACCTCGTCGTCGTCGACGGGATCCCGACGCTGCCCTCCGGCAAGACCGACCGCGCTGCCCTGCCGGAGCCCCCGTCGTCGAGCCCGGCCGGGACCCCGCCCCGCGACGACGCGGAGCGCGCGGTCGCGCAGGTCTACGCCGACGTCCTGGACCTCGACGCGCCCCCCGACGTCCACGCCGGGTTCGCCGATCTCGGCGGGCACTCGCTGCTGCTCGCCGCGCTGCGGACGCGGCTGCGCGAACGGCTCGGCGTCACCGTGTCGGTGGGGGAGCTGCTGCGGCGGCCGTCGGCCGCGGAGGTGGCCGAGCTGGTGCGGGGGCGCCCGGGTCCCGACGACGGCGAGGGCGGCGCGGCGCCGCGCCTGGTCCCGCTGCGGCGGGCCGGCGGCCGCCCGGTGCTGCTGCTGCCCGGCGCGGGTGGGGTCGCGCTGCCGTTCGGCCCGCTGGCGGGGGCGCTGCCGGCCGACCGCGCGGTGTGGGCGCTGCAGGCCCCCGAGCTGGCGGACGCGTCGGTGGCCGCGCCGGACCTGGGCGCGGCGGTGGCCGACGTGCTCGCGCGGATCGACGAGCTGGGCGGGGTGGTGGACCTCGTCGGGTGGTCCTACGGCGGGGTGCTCGCGCAGGCGGTCGCGGCGTCGTCGCGGGGGCGGGTCGCGTCGCTGGTGCTGCTCGACGCGTGGCCCGGGGCAGGTCCGTCCGGGGCCGGCGAGGCGACCGGCGACGAGAACCGCCGTGGGGCGACCGAGTCGCCACGACCCGGTCGTTCCGGCACGGATCGCGCCGGCCTCGGTCCGGCGACCGGACCCGGGCCCGCGCAGACCGTGTCCGACGGACAGGGGCCGGCGGCGGCCTTCCTCGGCGGCGTGCTCGGGGTCGGGCCGGTCGAGGACCCAGACGGGCTCGCCGCGGCGGTCGCCGCCCGTCCCGACCTCGCCGCGCTCTACCCGCCGCCGGTCCTCGCGGGCGCCGTCCGCCACGTCGAGCACGCGCGCGCGCACCTGGCCGCGCACACCCCGCGGCCGCTCCCGACCGACGCCCGCCTGGCGGTCACCGTCGTCGTCGCCGCGGGGGAGCCCGGCCGGCGTCAGGAACGCGTCGTTCCTGACGGTGCCCCGGAGCGCGCGCGTGAGCTCTGGGCGCCCGTCCTGCCGGCCGACGCCCGGTTCGTCACGGTCGACGCGACGCACCTCGGTCTGCTGCGGCCCGGTGCGGTGGAGCGCGTCGCCGAGCACGTCCATCAGACGCTGACCCGAGCACTTGATCCCGAGGAGATTCCGTGACGTCCCCCCGCTCCCTGCCCGTGCCGCCCGGCGTCTCGCGCCGCGGGTTCCTCGCCGGACTCGGGGGGATCGCCGCCGTCGGCGCGCTGGCCGCGTGCGGCGGGGGCGACACGGGCGGCGGCAGCGGGATCCAGGGCCCCACGCGGCAGATCCAGGCCGCGAACGGGCCCGTGACGATCCCGGCGAACCCGCAGCGGGTGGCGTGCATCGACTTCTACACGACCTACGCGCTGCTCGACGTCGGCGTCACGCCGGTCGCGACCGCGCAGGCGACCGTCGGCGGGGTGTACGCGCCCTACCAGCAGGCCTACGACGCGATCCCCAAGCTCGGCCAGCCGACCTCGATCAACGTCGAGGCTCTCGCCGCGGCGAACCCGGACCTCGTCCTCGGCACCAAGGTCCCGACGATGCAGCCGGGGCTCGAGGCGGACCTGGGGCAGATCGCGCCGTACGCGCTCTTCGACGCCGGCAGCGAGCCGGGGACGTGGAAGCAGCGGGCCCTCGCGACGGCCGACGCCGTCGACCGGCTCCCGCAGGGCCGGCAGGTGGCGGCGCAGTACGCCCAGCACGCGGCGGCGATCAGGGAACGGTTCGCGGCGACACTCGGGCGCACGACCTGGGGCCTGGTCCGCGGCAGCTCCGGCGGGGCGTTCTTCGCGGACTACCCGACCTCGTGGAGCGGGGTCGTCCTCGCCGACGCCGGGGCCCGCTTCGGCCAGGCGACGGCCGGGAAGCGGGGTGCAGGAGCGCGGCTGTCCTACGAGCAGGCCTCGCAGCTCGCCGACTGCGACGTCCTGCTCTACCTCGCCGACGCGCAGGGTCAGGTCGAGGCGAGCACGAGGACGCTGCTCGCCCAGCCGGCCTTCGCCGCGCTACCGGCGGTCCGCGCCGGCCGGGCGTTCCCGCTGCCGAACTACTACACGACGCACTACCGCCAGGGCGACGCCGTGCTCACGACGCTCGAGCAGGTGCTCCGCTCGTGAGCACTAACTGTCGCTATACCGACAGTTAGTGCTCACGAGCGCGAAGCGCACCTACCGGGGGCCGACCGGCAGCACGGTGCGACCGTAGGTCGAGTTCGTCACCACCGCGAACGACGCGTACCAGGCGGCGATCGCCGTGACGATGCCGAGGATCCCGCCGATCGTCGCGAGCGACGAGACGCCGGCCAGCGTCCCGAGCACCAGGAACAGGAACGTCAGGAACAGGAACGCGAACACCGCGATGAGGGCACCGTTGGTGCGCAGCGACGCGACGAACATGTAGAGCGTGAAGATCGCCCAGCCGAGCAGGAAGAGCCCGGTCGCGGTCTTGGCGCTCGACTCGGGGATCGCCGGCTCGACGAACTGCACGAACGCCGCGAACGACAGCCAGAACGCCCCGTAGGAGACGAACGCCGTCGCGCCGAAGGTGTTGGCCTTGCGGAACTCGAACAGGCCGGCGATGAGCTGGGCGAGCCCGCCGTAGAACAACGCGAGCGGGAGGACCGTCTTCTCCAGGTTCTCCGGGGCGATGCCCGCGTTGAACAGGCTCAGCAGGAAGGTGGTCAGCGCGAAGGCCGCGAGGCCCAGCGGACCGGGGTCGGCGAACCCCCTCGTGGGATCGGCGGCGACGTCACCGGTGGTGACGGCTCCGGGCTCGTTGACGGTCGTGGACATCGACGTCCTTCCCTCGGGTGTGGGTGTGGCCCGTCACATGCCCGGTCGGGCGACGGGTTACGCGCACCTCATATCCGGAGATCATCAGCAAGTGCAAGATTCGTGCCGCGGACGGAGCGCCAGGAACCGGAGGAACCGGGCAACGTGGTTCGGGCACCGTTGTCCGACCTGCACCTCTCCGGTCGGACGGATTGCCTGCTCATCGGGACGGGGATCCGCTGGGCCGTTCGGCCCTGGCCAGTAGATGTGTCGCAGGTCACATTCGCCGGGCGGGGCGGTCCCGGGACCCGATCACGACCCGCGTCGGGCGATCCCCGCGACGTAGGCCGCCTGACCGGCGTGCTGGATGTCGTCGTCGGCGACGCTGACGAGCCGCACACCGCGGGTCACCGGCGGATCCCAGCGGTCGTCGATCACCTCGTCGAGGTCGGCGTCGGCGAGGGTGCGCAGGTAGGCGAGCGTGCGGTCGTGCACCGCGTCGTAGTACCCGGTGAGCAACGCCGGGTCGGTGACGTGGACGGCGGCGACCTGGGCGGGGGTGTGCCCGTAGCCGATGGAGGACGGGGGCAGGTCGAAGCCGAAGCGGTCGGCCCAGCCGTCGGCCGTGTACGCCTGCTCGGTCCCGGCGAGCTCCGCGACGTGGTCGTCCTGCACCCGCGTCAGATGCCACACGAGCCAGCCGATGGGGTTGGCCTCGGCGTCGACCTGCAGGTTCAGCGCCTTCTCGTCGAGCCCCTCGACGGTGCCGTGGACGTGCTCGCGGACCCGGCCGAAGGTCTCGACCAGGACGTCGATGCTGTTCACGCGTCAGCTCCTCCTCGCGGGTGGATGTCCCGTCCGGAGTACCCCACGCGACGCGTTCAGGCCACCCGCACCTCGAGCTCCGCCTGTCCGAAGCCCAGCAGGTGCTGGAAGTGGCGCAGCCCGGGGGAGAGCAGCAGCGCACCCTCGACGGCGAGCAGGCGCGCGTCCGTCGCGGCGAGCTCGGTGACGACGTGGGCGGAGAGCAGGTAGCGCGCGTCGCCCTCCCGGCCCGGGGCGGAGAGCATGAGGTCGAGGCGCGCGAGCGGTCCGGCCGCGCTGGTGAGGGCCAGGACCTCGGTGGTGCCCTCGGCGTCCTCGGCCACCCACCCGGTGCACAGCCCGGCGGTCAGGTCGGCCACCGCGCCGGGCACGACCGCCTGGTACCAGGGACCGGGGACGACCTGCTCGAGACGGCGGGCGGTCTCGACGGGGTCGATGGTGCGGCACGTGACGCCCTGCTCGCGGGCACGGCGGCTGTTGGTGCGCAGCGCCTGCTTGGACTTCCCGCGGAGGTAGGCCTCGGGCTCCTCGGGGAGCGGGAGGACGGAGACGGCGAGGTCGCGGGGCACGCCGCGGTCGCGGCCCGAGTACTTGGCCGCGAGCCGGCGTCCGCTGCGGGTGTCCGGGACCGTCACCGCGACGTGCGGCAGGTCGGCGAGCGGAGCCGCGACGCGCGGGGCGAGGGCGGTCCGCGCCGCGGCCACCCGGGCGCGCGCCGTGAATCGTCCGGCGCGGCCGCGCAGCCCACCGCGCCGCTGCAGGCCGTCGGCGAGGGCGACGAACCGGTCGTCGCGCAGCCGGGACGCGACCGGCTCGATCGGCGGCAGGGGGTCGACCGGGGTGTAGGGCTGCAGTGCCGTCATCAACGACCTTTCCTCGGGGAGCGAGGGTCGGGGTCCTCGGGGACCCCGGCCGACGATGCCATCACAGATCGGTAACGGCACGCCCGCACCCCTTGACGAGGATCACCACCGTCGTGGGTGAACAGTTTTCCCCGGGTAGGTGGCTTCGCTGCGTGAGCAAAAGGTGTCGTCACGGTGACGCTCGGTGCTCACCAGCCGGCGACTCCCGACCGACGACGCCCCGCCTGCCGCGCGAACCCGACCCCGCCGACGACCGCCAGCCCCAGCTCCGCGACGACCAGCAGCACGAGCCCGGCGCCGACGCCCGTCACACCCGACGACAGGACCGGGTGCAGCCCTCCCGCCCCGCGGGCCGAGGCGACGACCGCGAGCGCCGTCGAGACCTGCACGCCCAGCGCGGCGGGGAACGCCAGCCACGGGGTCAGGCGCTCGCGTCCGAGGACCAGGTCGACCACCGGGACGAGCGTCAGCAGCACGAAGACGCCGAGCGCGACCAGGCTCGGGCCCTTGGCCAGCTCGATCGCCGTCCAGCCGTGCCCCGTCACCCCGCGCAGCAGGGGGAGGAAGAGGCCCACCAGGCCCGCTAGGCAGAGGCCGACCGCGGCCCAGGGCCGCGTCGTCGGGCTGCACGTCGCGATGAGCACCCGGGAGCGCAGCCGCAGCCCCCGCGTCCCGGGGAGCGTGAACCGCTCGCGCGGCACGCGCTCGAGGGGCACCTGCGGTCGGAGGGCGTCGAACCGGTCGTGCTGACCGTCGGGGGCGGACTCGTCCCGGGCGAACTCTCCGGCCGACATGGGCCATCCCTCCTGCCACGGGTCCACGCGTCACGGACCCGCACCCCTCGCTGCTCCTGGCGCAGCGGCTACCCCGGCCTCGCGGAGATCACGCAGATCACACGGGACGTCACAGAACGCGTCGGCGAGCGGGACGGCGAGCGGTCGGACCGCGGTCTGCTCCGTCCGGGCACGGCTCCGAACGGGCCTCGGGCCGGGCCGCCACCCGCCGCGGCGCTCCTGCTCCGAACGGGGCTCCCCGTGACTCCGGGACGCTGTGACCATCACCGGACGGCGCAACCATCGGAGATCCGGCCACGCTCCGCTACCGTCTCCACCATGGTCGAGCTGGATCGGTCCGCGCGCGTCCTGGTGGCGGGCTCGGGGGGGCTGGTGGGGTCCGCGGTGGTGCGGGCGCTGGGGGCGGCGGGGTTCTCGGATGTGGTGGGGGCCCGGTCGGCGCAGGTGGATCTGCGGGACGCGTCGGCGGCGCGGGAGTTCGTCGCCCGGGTGGCTCCGACCGCGGTGGTGGACGCGGCGGCGCGGGTCGGGGGGATCGCGGCGAACGCGGCGCGGCCGGTGGAGTTCCTGCACGACAACCTGCGGATCCAGGCGAACCTGCTGGACGCGGCCGCGGCGGCGGGGACCGAGCGGTTCCTGTTCCTGGGGTCGTCGTGCATCTACCCGAAGTTCGCCGAGCAGCCGATCCGGGAGGACTCGTTGTTGACGGGGCCGCTGGAGGCCACCAACGACGCCTACGCGATCGCGAAGATCGCCGGGATCATGGGGGTGCAGTCCTACCGCCGGGAGTACGGGCTGGCGTGGGTCTCGGCGATGCCGACGAACCTGTACGGGCCGGGGGACAACTTCGACCTGGAGTCCTCGCACGTGCTGCCGGCGTTGATCCGGAAGTTCCACGAGGCGAAATCGACGTCGGCGGCCACCGTCACCGTGTGGGGCACTGGGACGCCGCGGCGGGAGTTCCTGCACGTGGACGACCTCGCGGCGGCGTGTGTGCACCTGCTGGACGTCTACGACGACCCGTCGCCGATCAACGTGGGCACCGGTGAGGACGTGACGATCGCGGAGCTGGCCTCGCTGGTCGCCGAGACCGTCGGGTTCTCCGGGGAGATCGTCTACGACACGTCGCGGCCGGACGGAACCCCGCGCAAGGTCCTCGACGTCTCGCGGATCGCCGCCACGGGCTGGAAGCCGCGGATCGGGCTGGCCGAGGGGCTGGCCGCCACCTACCGCTGGTACCTGGACAACATCGCGGAGGAGAAGTGAAGCGCGCGCTCATCACCGGGATCACCGGGCAGGACGGGTCGTACCTGACGGAGTTGTTGCTGGGGAAGGGCTACGAGGTGCACGGGATCATCCGGCGTGCCTCGACGTTCAACACCGGGCGGATCGAGCATCTCTACCAGGATCCGCACGATCCGGAGCAGCGTCTGGTGCTGCACTACGGGGACCTGACCGACTCGAGCCGTCTGGTGACGTTGATCGAGAAGGTGCGCCCGGACGAGGTGTACCACCTGGCGGCGCAGTCGCACGTGCGCGTGAGTTTCGACGAGCCGGAGTACACCGGGAACACCACCGGGGTCGGGACGGCGCGGCTGCTCGAGGCGATCCGGATGGTGGGGATCTCGACGCGGTACTACCAGGCGAGCTCGTCGGAGATGTTCGGGGCGACGCCGCCGCCGCAGAGCGAGGTGACGCCGTTCTATCCGCGCAGTCCGTACGGGGCGGCGAAGGTGTACGGGTACTGGATGGCGCGGAACTACCGTGAGGCGCACGGGATGTTCGCGGTGAACGGGATCCTGTTCAACCACGAGTCGCCGCGGCGTGGGGAGACGTTCGTGACCCGCAAGATCGCGCGGGCGGCGGCGCGGATCGCGCAGGGCAAGGAGGAGTTCGTCTACCTCGGCAATCTCGACGCGGTCCGGGACTGGGGGTATGCCCCGGAGTACGTGGAGGGCATGTGGCGGATGCTGCAGGCCGAGCACGCCGATGACTACGTGCTCGCCACCGGGACGGCGACCACGGTGCGGGAGTTCGTCGAGTACTGCTTCTCCCACGTGGGCCTGGAGTGGGAGGACCACGTGCGGTTCGACGAGACCTACCTGCGCCCGACCGAGGTCGACGCGCTGATCGGGGACGCTTCCAAGGCCCAGCGCGAGCTGGGCTGGAAGGCCACGACGATGCCCGAGCACCTCGCCCACGTCATGGTCGACGCCGAGCTCCAGGACGCCGGCTCCGCGCGGTGACCGAGGCCGAGCCGGACTCGCCGCCGACGTCCGGCCGGCGGCCCGGCGGCACCCTGTCGCTCTTCCTCGGCCGGATCGGTGGGGTGGCCGGGGCGCTCGTCGTCGGGCAGGTCGTCCTCGGCGTCACCTACGTCGTGGGCGCCCGCGCGATCTCGCCGGCCACGCTCGGCCTGGTCGCGACCTGCGCGGCGATCGGGCAGGTCGCGGCCACCGTCGTCGACCTCGGGCTCGTCAACTACCTGGTCCGCGAGACGGCGGCCGGACGGCTCGACGACGCCCGGGCCCGGGCCGTCGTCGCCGCCAAGCGGCCGTGGGCGCTCGCGCTGCTGCTCGTCGTCGGCCTGGCGACGAGCCTGGTCCTCGCGCCCGACGTCGTGAGCGCGATCCTGCTCGCGGTCGTCGGGATCGGCGTCTGGGAGGCGCAGAACGCCAACGGGCTGCTCCGGGCCCGGGAGCGCTTCGCCCGCGCGTCGACCGGCCAGCTCGTCGGCCGGGTGGGCGGCCTCGTCGTCGCCGTCGTCCTCGCGCTCCTCGGGGTGGGGACGCTCGCGCTCGCGGCCGCCCTGCCCGCGTCCTTCCTGCTCGAGGCCCTGCTCGACCGCGTCTTCCTCGGCCCGGCCGGGGAGCGCCGACGGCCGGGACGAGAGCTGATCGGCCACCACCGCGAGTCGCTCGGCTTCGGGCTGGCGAACCTCGCGGCGTCGGCCCAGCAGCTGGACACCCCCCTGGTGACCGCGGGCGCCGGCGCCTACCAGGCCGGTCTCTACGCCGCGGGCGGCCGGCTGCTGGGGCCGCTGACCTTCCTCGCCAACTCTCTCGGCATGGTCGCTGCCCCCTGGCTCGCCCGGGCCGGCGCCGACGACGCTGCCCTGCGCGGCGAGGAGCGCCGGGTCCTGCGGGTCGGCGCCGGGCTCTGCCTCGCGCCCCTGGTGGCGGCGGTGGCCGGACCGCCGCTCATCCCGTTGCTGCTCGGTCCCGAGTACGCGAGCTCGGGCACGGTGTTCGCGGTCCTCGCCCTCGGCGCGGCGGTGGTCACCCTCAACCAGCCGTTCGCGGTGATCGCCCAGAACCGGGGCCACCAGCGGGCCGTGGCGGCCGGGATCGCGATCGGCCTGACGATCGGCCTGCTGGCGACCCTGGTGCTCTCCTGGTGGGGCGGCGCGGTGTGGGCGGCCGTCGGCTACGTGGTCAGCCAGGTGGTCATCTTCGTGCTGCTGGGGCTCGCGGCGCGTCGCGCGCGGCGGAACGGGGTGGCCGGCGTCGCGCCCGTCGTACCGGAGGGGCCGGAGATCAGCTGACCCGTGGGCTCACCGAGCGGGTCGGGCCGCGGGTGCTCCCTCGGTGGTGGAGGGCTGGCCGGCGGGACCTCGTCTGCCCTCCCTAGGCAGATGATCATGAATCGCGGCACGGGGAGGTCGTGCCGGGATCCATGATCGACTGCCTGGGCACTCGCCGGTCAGGAGCCCGAGGCGGGGCTGTTGGTGCTCGGCCGGGGCGAGCGGATGCGCGTCGGCCGGGTGGCGGCGTCGTCGGTCGACTCGGGGCCGCGCCCGGTGGTGGCGGTGCGGGTGGTCCGGGTGCGGGTGGTCCGTGCTCGGGCGGGCTTCTCCGTCGGCTCGCCCTCGACCGTGGTGGTCGCGTCGTCGGGCGCGGAGGCGCGGGTCGTCGCGCGGGTCGCCCGCCGCGGGCGGGTCCCGGTGCTGCCCGTCGTTCCCGACGACGAGGCTGCGTCCGGCGCCGCCGACGCTGCGGTGCCGTTGGTGGGCGCGGAGCCGTTCGTGGGCGTGGGCGCAGTGCCGTTGGTGGGGGCGCTGCCGTTGGTGGGCGCGGTGCCGTTGGTGGGGGCGGTGCCGTTCGTGGGCGTGGGCGCAGTGCCGTTGGTGGGCAGCGCCGTCCCGTTGCTCGCGGACGCCTCCGCGGGCGCCGGCGTCGGCGGGACCTCGGCCGGCTCGGTGGCAGGCGTCGTGGTGGCCGGCGTCGTGGTGGCCGGCGTCGCGCTCGTGGCGGTGGTCTTGCGGGGCGCGCGCGGCTTCCGGGTCGGCTTCGGCGGGGTGACCGGCTCGGCGACGGCGGGCGAGTCGGCGGCGGGTTCGACGGCGGCCGGGACGGCCGAGGCCGCCGTGGTGCGTGGCTTGCGGGTGCGCGTGGGCGGCGTCGCCGGGGGCGGCGTCGGGTCCGCCGCGACCGACGTGGCCGGCTCGGGGGTGGCCGGCTCGGGGGTGGCCGGCTCGGAGGCCACGACCTTCTCCGCGGTCTTCCGCGTGCCGGCGCGGCGCTTCCGCGGCTCGACGACGGGCGCCGGGACCGGCTCGGTGACGGCGGGCTCCTCCGACACGGGCTCCGACACGGGCTCCGACACGGGCTCCGACACGGGCTCCGACACGGACCCCCGCCCGGGCGGCAGCGCCCGCGGGGCCTCGACGGGGGCCGGCGGGACGTCGACCGCGAACGTGAACACCGAGCCCAGCAGCGGGGCGCCGACGGTGCGCAGCCCGGCGGCCGCGGCGTCGAGGTCCTCGGGACGGGCCGACCCGCGGCGGGCGACGAGCACGACCGCGTCGGCGAGCCGCGCCAGGTCGACCGACTCGGGGCTGCTCGCGACCGGGGCCGCGTCAAGCAGCACCCACGAGTACGCGTCCCGCAGCTCCCGCAGCGCGGTGGTGGCCCGGGTCGTCCCCCACGCCTCGCCGGGCCGCTCCACTCCGGGGCCGGCGGGGAGCACGTCGAGTGCGCCCGGCGTCCAGCGCTGCACCGCGCCCCGCAGCGCCCCGCCGTCGAGCACCGTCGCGAGCCCGCGGTCGGCGTCGAGCTCCAGGCGGCGGGCGAGCGCGGGACGGCGCAGGTCGGCGTCGACGAGCAGCACCGACTCGCCGGCCAGGGCGAGGGCGACGGCGAGGTCGACGGCCGCCGTCGTCGTGCCCTGCCCGGCGCGCACGCCGGCGACGACGAGGCAGCGCCGGTCCCCGGCGGCGGCCACCACCGCGGTGCGCAGCCGGCGCACGGCGGCGGCACGGGTCCGGGCGCGGGTGGCGCGGCGGCCGCGTCGTCCGGGAGCGGGCTCGAGGAGCAGGGCGGGGCGGTCCGGGCGCCGGGGCAGGCCGGGGACGGCGGCGAGCACGGGGGCGTCGAGGGCGGCCTCGAGGGCCTCGGAGCCGTCGACGGCCCGCCGCAGCGCCCGGCGCCCCAGCGCGGCGCCGACGCCGAGGACCACACCGGCGAGCAGGCCCGCGGCCAGCAGCATCGTCGTGCCCGGGCCGGCGGGGAAGGTCGGGAGCGTCGGCGGGTAGATGAGCTCGGTCGAGACGATCGGCCGGTTCACCGGCTGGCCGGTGGACTCGATGCTGTTGACCAGCCGGGTGAACGAGGTCGCGACGGCGGTGCCGACGAGCTGGGCGTCCTGCGGGGTCGACTCGGTGACGCCGAGGTTGAGCACGACGGTCTCGTCGACGGCGTCCGCGCTCACCGCCTTCTGGATGTCCTGCGCCGAGGGGACGCCGCCCAGCAGCGCCGAGGCGTCCGCCGCGACCCGGGGGCCGGTGATCAGCTCGGTGTAGGACTTGACCCGCTCCGTGGACAGCTGCGCGCCCTGGTAGGAGTCCTGCGAGCTCGACGCGGTCTGGGGCGAGGCCACGTAGAAGATCGCGGTCGAGGTGTACGTGCGGGGGAGCAGGAAGGCGACCGCGGCGGCGATCACCACGCAGACGACCAGGACGCTGCCGATGAGCCACTTGTCCTCGCGCAGCACGGTCATGTACTCGCGCACGTTCACGACGGTTCTCCCGGGTTGCTGGGGATCGCGGGCTCCCGCACGCCCAGGACACCCTGGAGCCGGCGGGGGAGGAGGCTGCCGGGCGCGGTGCGCTCGGCCTCGGTCAGTTCGTCGCACGCCAGGGCGAGCGCGACGAGGATGAAGACCCAGGTCGACGCGGCGGCCGGCTGGGAGGTCAGGAGCGTCGCGAACACGACGAGGGCCACGGGGGCGGCCCGGCCGCGGGTCCCGGCGGGACGCCGCAGCAGGAGCAGCGGCACGAGCAGCGCCGCGCTGACGAGCAGCACGAACGGCAGCCCGTTCACCGCGATGTCGGAGACGAGGTTGATCCCCGCCTGCTTCTCGGTGCCGTGACCGCCCCACGGCGACTGGGTCAGCGCCCGCACCCCCGCGGCGGTGGCGTCCGAGCGCTCGTCGAGCGAGGTCTCGTTGCTGGTCTGCTTCGCCGCCACCCCGAGCACCGGCGCGTAGAAGGCCACCCAGCCCGCGACGCCGATCGCGATGAGCCCGCCGAGCTGGCGGACCATCCCCGACAGTCGGATGCCGCCGCGCGGGCGCAGGAACACGTCGAGGGCGAGGACGACGACGAAGACGCCGAAGCCCGCCGTCGAGAGGGTCCCGACGAGGCCCGCGAGCAGCAGCGCCTTCACGACCCAGGAGCGGTAGCCGACCGCGTCGGCGACGAACCAGCCCGCCGCGCAGTACATCGCCATCCACCCGGACTCCCGCCCGATCCCGGTCAGCCGCGGGACGCCGGTGCCGAACACCTCGGACGTCGAGTAGCTGACGGTGAACGGGAAGTAGACCGGCTGCGGGCCGACGGTGCCGACGGGGATCGTCATGACCTGCCCGGCGCCGGCGTAGGTCACCGACCAGTACAGCGCCGTGACGACCCACATCGCGCCGATGACGCACAGCAGCACGACGAAGCCCCGGCCGAGCGCGAGGCGGGCGCGGGGGTCGGCGAGCACCAGCACGGCGGCCGTGAGCGAGCCGATCGTCAGCACGAAGTCCTGGAACAGGCTGCGGATGCGGTCCAGGTCGTCGACCCAGACCCCGTGCAGCACCATCCACAGGTAGGCCAGGGCCATCAGCGCGAGCAGGGCCGAGATCGCCCGCACCGGCCGCGGCGGCGCGAGCTCGCGGCGCAGCATCGCGGCCACGCCCGCCGCCAGGGCGAGACCGCAGCCGACGAGCGCGGTGTACTCGCCCAGCGTGCCGGGGCGCAGCAGGACGACCGAGACGAGCAGCAGACCGGCGGGCACGGCCGCGGGCACCCGGGGCGTGGTGGCGGTGCCACGGGCACGGCGGGCCGTGGCGCGGCCGGGGGTGAACGTCGTCAAACCCGTCGCCACCTCCCCCGGGGCGATCACCGTCTGCAGTCCGAGCGCGGCGAGACTATCGGATGGGTGAAGATCCGTGAACCGCTCGGGGGAGGCGACTACGTCACGTTGCCGAGCAGTCCCCGAACGAAGTGGTTCGTGCCGAGACGCGTGCGGGCCCGGCGGGCGGCGGCCGCGCGACGCGGGTGCGCGTCCACGAGCCGGCCGAGGGCGGCGCGCACGTCGTCCGGGTCGTCCACCTCGGCGACCTCCCCGATCCCGGTCCCGGTCACCATGCTCGACGCCCAGCCCCGGGCCGGGCCCAGCACCGGGACGCCGCGGGCGGCCGCCTCGGCGACGACCCCGCTCGGGGCGTCGTTGTCGTGCAGCACCGCGACGGCGTCGACGCCGGCGACCGCGGTGTCGAACTCGTCCTCGGTGAGCAGGCGGTCGTCGACGTGCAGCCGCCCGGCGGCGGTGAGGACGGCCGCGTCGGGGGAGGAGCCGAGGAACTCGCGAACGTCGGGCTCGCACCGACCGCCGACGACGAGGTGCGCCCCCGCCGCCGCGTCGTCGTCACGGGCGCCGGCCAGGGCGGCGAGGAGCACGGGCACGTTCTTGCGGGCGCTGACCACGCCGAACACCCCGACACGGAACGGCTCACCCGACTCGCGAGGGGAGGATCCGGTCGCTCTACCGGCCCGAGGGTTCCCCTCGCGCTCGAGGGCTGCGGCGGGGGGCTCGACCGGGTCGCGCACCGGCTCGATCCCGGGGAAGCCGCGGCGGCGCACGACCACCCCGAAGGCGTCGGTGAGGAACCGGACCCGCGCGCCGGGGACCCGGGCGAGGACCCCCGCGAGCGCGGGCTTCAGCGCCATGCCCGCCGTCGCCGGCTCCGGGCCGCCGGGTAGGGCGGTCCGCATGAGCAGCAGCGACACCGGTGCGCGGCGGAACCCCGACCGGGCCAGCGCGAGCAGGAGCGGCGCGACGTTCTTGTCGCCGTCGGGGACCACCAGCCGGGCGCCGCGGGCCGCCGCCGTCGCCAGCGCGAGCGCCATCGCGGGTCGGCGCGACTCCGGGAGCTCGACGACGTCGGCCTCCACGTCCGCCAGGTGCTCGGCGAACTCCGCGGAGCCGCGGACCGACCGCGGGACGAGCAGCACGCGGCGCGCGGGCGGCACGGCCGCGAGCAGGAGACGCACGTAGCGCAACCGGTGGCCGGCGGCCTCCATCTCGGCGACGGCTACCGCACACGGGTGTGACACGTGACCCACATCCAGGTGTTCGGGATCGCCCGGACGGGCGATACTTTCCTCGTGACGACGACCGTAGGTCACGGCGCGGAAGGTTCGGCATGCTGAGTGGTCTGACATGAGGGTCGCGTGGCTCACCGACGCCCAGGCGCCCTACCGGGAACCGCTGTTCTGCGAGCTCGCCTCCCGGTGCGACTTCCACGTCCACTTCCTGTTCGCCGAGGAGCCCGAGCGCCACTTCGTCTACCGGGCCCACTCCGGCTACTCGTCGGCGGTCCTGCCCTCCGTGCGCATCCCGCTGCCGCGCCGGATCGCGAGCCGGCTGGATTCCTACCAGGCCGCGCTGCGCCCGGGGTGGACCCGACGGGTGCTCGACGCCGCCGACGTCGTCGTGATCCCCACCTGGGCCCAGGTCGCGAGCGCCTGGACCATGCTGCGGGCCCGGCGTCGGGGGGTGCCCTACGTGATCTTCTCCGAGTCGACGCTGGACTCCCGCCAGTTCGACCGCGGCCCCATCGCCTGGCTGCGGACCCGCCTGTTCACCCGCGCCGGGGCCGTCGTCGTCCCGGGACCGTCGGCGCGCGAGGCCGCGCTGCACACCGGGGTGGCGCCCGACCGGATCGTCGAGTCGGTCAACTCGGTCGACCTCGAGGCGTTCGGGACGCGGCCGCGGGAGCTGCGCGCGGGTCGCGGCGCCGGTCCCGGCGCGGCCCACCACCGCTTCGTCGTCGTCGGGCAGCTGATCGCGCGCAAGAACGTCGGGACGCTGCTCGAGGCGTTCGCCGCCCTCGACGGCGCGCCCACCCTCGACGTCGCCGGCGACGGGGTGCTGCGCGACGAGCTCGAGGCGGCCGCCCGGGCGCTCGGCGTCGCCGACCGCGTCACCTTCCACGGGTTCCTCGACGAGGCCGGGGTCGTGGAGGTGCTCGCGCGCACCCAGACGCTCGTGCTGCCCTCCACCGAGGAGGTCTACGGCTTCACCGCGCTCGAGGCGCAGGTGGCCGGGCTGCAGGTCGTGGTCTCGGCGCGGGCCGGGATCGCGGAGAACCTCGCGGACACCGCCGGCGCGTGGGTCGTGGAGCCGGACGTCGAGGGTGTGCGCCAGGGCCTGGAGGCCGCCCGCACGGCGTGGACCGGCTGGACCGAGGAGATCCCCGCCGAGGCGGCATCACCGAAGCGGGCCGCCGACGACGTGCTGGCAGGTGCGCTCCGCGCTCGTGAGCACTAACTGTCGGTATACCGACACTTTCTGCTCACGAGCCGAAGGGACCTACCTGGATTCCCGTCGCCCCGTCCAGGTCCAGCGCGTCCTCGGGCGCGATCCCGGTGACGAGGTTGCCGGTGATCGACCCGCCCGCGACGCCGTGGAAGGACACCGCGACGACGGTGTCGGAGCAGCGGAAGGTGTTCCCGGTGACGGTCACCGCGCTCGGCGGCACCACGTCCCGCCCGCCCGCGGTCTGCCCGTCCCCACCGGCGAGCGCGTTGACGAGGGCGATCCGGCGGGTGTTCATCGTCGCGTCGTGGGTGTTGGCGCGTGCCGTCACGCGGGCCGACCCGGAGATGATCTGGACGTGCGCGAACTCGCGCAGCCCGCACGCCGAGAACGTGCAGCCCGAGACGGTGACATCGCTGGACCAGTCCTCGATATGGACCGCCTCCATCCGGTAGTTCGTCACCGTGCAGCCGGAGACGACGACGTCCGCGCAGTAGGCGATCCCGACGGCGAAACCGGGGGAGTCGTTGTCCCGGAACGTGCACCCCTGCACGCGGACGTGCCGGAACGAGCCCGAGGGGCTGTTGAACTCCAGGTCGGTGTTGGTGTTGCGCGCGAAAGTGCAGCCGGTCACCGACACCCCGACGGTCACCGCGGACGACTCGTTGGCCTGGTAGAGCCCGTAGGTCAGCCGGTGCAGCAGGCAGCCGGACATGGTGACACCGTTCGAGACGCCGTTGTCGACCCCCAGCTGGATGCCGTGGCAGAAGGCGTCGACGACGTCGGTGGCCCCGGCCAGCACCAGCCGCGACAGCGTCAGCCGCGCGACCTGCCCGACGCGCACCAGCACCGTCTCGGCGTCGTCGGCGCGCACGATCTCCAGGCCGTCGAGGGTGACGTCGTCCCCGCCGACCAGCAGCGCGGCGGTCGCCCCGGCGGCCACCCGCAGCGTCGTCCGACCCGGGTCGCCGGCCAGCAGCACGCCGGCCGGCACGCGCAGCGGCCGGGGCAGCACGAGCCGGTAGGTACCCGCGGGCACCCGGACGGTGTCGCCCGGCGTCGCGAGCCCGAGCGCCCGGGTGAAGGCGGCCGCGTCGTCGGCGCGCCCGTCGCCGACGGCGCCCGAGGCGCGCACGTCGTGCACCGTCCCGCGCGACAACGGCGGGCCCGACGGCCGCGGCAGGTCGGGGTCGGTCGCGGGAGGTCCCGACGGCGAGGCCCCGCAGGACAGTGCCCCGCCCACGACGGCGGCCAGGCCCGCCCCGAGCGCGAGGGCACGACGGCGGGTCAGGGCGAGCGCCCGGGACGCGAGGGGAGGATCCGGTCGCTCTAGCGGCACGGGGGTTCCCCTCGCGCCGGGAGCGGGCTCGCCAGGACGGGGCTCACCGGCCGCGGGCGAGCACCACCTCGGCGACCGTGCGGAGCAGGACCTTCGCGTCGAGCCACAGCGACCAGTTCTCGATGTAGTAGTTGTCGAAGCGCGCGCGGTCGGAGATGGGGGTGTCGCCGCGCAGGCCCGAGACCTGCGCGAGCCCGGTGAGCCCGGCCGGGACGCGGTGGCGATGACCGTAGCGCGGGTGCTCAGCGGAGAACCGTTCCACGAAGTGGGGACGTTCCGGGCGGGGCCCGACGATCGTCATCTCGCCGCGCAGGATGTTCCACAGCTGCGGCAGCTCGTCGAGCGAGGTCGCCCGCAGCACGCGGCCCACCGGACCGATGCGGGGGTCCCGCGCGACGGTCCACTGCGTCGCCGACTCGCTCTCCGAGGCCGGGCGCATCGAGCGGAACTTGAGGCACTCGAACCGGCGGCCGTCGCGTCCGACGCGCACCTGGCGGAAGAGCACCCCGGGCCCGCCCTCCCGGCGCACGGCGACCGCGCAGGCCAGCAGCACGGGCGAGAGGAGCACGAGCAGCAGGCCGCTGACCACGACGTCGAACGCCCGCTTGAGCGCCCACGCCGGCCCGTCCAGCGCGGGGGTGCGGATGCGCATGACCGGCAGCGAGCCGATGTGGTCGGAGTGCCCGGTGGCCGTCGCGAAGGCGTGCAGGCGGGGGACGACGAGCAGGTCGCAGTGCTCGGTGGCGGGGGTGCGGACCCGGTCGAGCAGGTCCTCCTCGCGGAAGGTGCCGTCGCCGACGAGCAGGACGTCGACGCCGTGGGCGCGCACCAGGTCGTCGAGGTCGTCGAGGCTGCCGAGGTGGGGGAGGCCCGGCCCCCGGGGCAGGTCCCCGGCCCGCGTCGGACGGTCCGGGCCGTCGACGTGCCCGACGACGGCGAGGCCGTAGCGCGGGTAGCGGGCGAGCAGCGTCGCCACCTCCCGCGACACCGCGCCGCCCCCGATGACGACGGTGCGGTGCGCGACGATGCGCCGCCGGCGCGCGGTGAGCACCACCGCCGTCGTCAGGAACCGGCCGAGCACCGCGAGCGCGACCGAGGCGAGCGACGCCCCGACGAACTCCATGACGCCCAGGTCGTCGTGGCGCAGCGCGAACACCGCGGCCACCAGCGCGATCGCCACCAGCAGCCGACCGAGCAGGGCGGGCAGTTCGTCGAGCACCGAGAGGTGCAGCCGGGCCCGGTAGCGCCCGCCGCCGCAGACCAGCGCGACGATGAGCAGACCGAGTGCGCCGAAGGCCTTGAAGTAGTGGGGCGCCCAGATCATCGGCGCCGCGGTCATCACCGCGTCCACGGGGAGCACCAGCATCCACGCCTGCATCGATCCGGCCCGCCGGACGCCGAGCAGGGCACGGGCCGGCGGGGGTTCCAGCGGCTGCTCCCGCCGGGCGCGCGTCGCGGGGAGGCCGGAAGCACGCGCGGGCACGACCCGTCTCGGGGGTGGTGCGCCCGCGGGGGTCCGGGCAGCGGTCATGCGCGGTCAGCCTCCGGGACCCGTGAGCGGTGGGGAACGTCGTCCGGGATCGTCGGGGACCGGACGGGCGGATGGCCCTGGAAGGTGTTCCCAGGTCTCTCCCAGCTGGGTCACTCCTCCGTGGACACAGGAGACCTTGATTACTCCGAACGTGTAGTAGACAACCACATGGAGGTAATGCTGGATCTCCGCTCCGTCGTCTGGTGGAATCGATGAGCCCACCAGGCGGCTGACGTTGAGTACACAGCGTGCGCAGGGAGGTACCGAGTGTCGGCGACGGCGTCGCGCGGGACGGGAATCGTTCCCGGGACGCCCGCGTCCCTGCCGCCCGTCGGCCGCGGCGCCGAGATCGCCGGCCTGCACGAGACCTTCGACCGGGTGCGCCGCGGGGGCTCCGCCCGCGTCCTGCTCACCGGGGAGCCCGGCGTCGGGACCTCGTCCCTCGCCGACACGTTCTGCGCGCAGCTCGCCGCCGAGGGGCCCGGCGGGCCGGTGGTCGTCCGGGTGGCCGCGCCCGCGCCGGTGGCGGGTCCGGACGACGTGCCCGTCGCCTACGCCACGGCCGACCGCCTGGCCCGCGCCCTCGACGCGGTCGCGGCCCCCGGCCGGCCCACGTCGGCCCGCTCCGCGCCGGGCCTGGACGAGGCCCTCGAGCGCGTGCGTCGCGGTCCGCGCGGACCGCGACGCGTCGTCCTCGTGCTCCACGACCTGCAGCACGCGGACCCGGCGTCGGCGGCCGTCCTGACCGATCTGCTGAGCCGGCTGTGCGGCGACGGCCTGCTCGTCGTCGCCACCGCCACCGAGCCCGATCTCCTGCCCCCGGGCACGCGGGCGTGGTGGCCGTGGCTCTTCACCGAGGACACCGCCGGCGCCGACCGGACCCCGGCCGAGACGCGGACGGTCCCCGTCGCGGGCCTCGACGCGCCCGCCGTGGCGGCGTTCGTGGCGTCCCGGCGCCCGGCCGCACCGGCCCTCGGGCCCGGCGTCGCCGGCCGGCTCGCCGCCGCCACCCGGGGACACCCGGTCCACCTCGCGCTGCTGGTGCGGGGCCTGCCCGACGACGTGCTCGCCGGCACCGCGGCGGCCCCGCCCTGGCGCGACCTCCCCGCCGACGTGGCGCTCGCCGTCGGTGCGCTCCGCCCGGTCGCGCGGCGCCTGCTCGGCGCGCTGGCCGTGCTGGGCGAGCCGACGCCGCTCGCCCTCGTCGAGCGGGTGGCCGACCTGGAGGCCGGCGACGTGGGCGACGCCGACGTCGACGACCTCGCCGCGTCCGGCCTCGTCGGCGTCGCGCGCGACGGTGCCCGGGTGGTGCTGCACGTCGTGCACGCCCTGGTGCGCGCCGCGGTGCTGGCCGGCCTGCCCTCCGAGCAGGTCGGGACGCTGCACTGCGCCGCGTCCGTCGCGGTGGGTGGCCGGTCCGGGTTCGCGCACGCCGTCGCCGGGTCCGCCGGGCGCCCCTACCCCGCGCTCGCCGACGCGCTCGAGGAGTCCGCCACCGCGGAGACCATCGACCACGACGAGGCCGCGACCCGCCTGCTGTGGGCGGCCGAGCTCAGCCCCACCGGCGCCGAGCGGGAGGCGCGCGTGCTGGCCGCGGCGGTGCGCCTCGTCCGGGCCGGCGCCCCCGCGCGGCTGCGCGCCCTGGAACCGGCGCTGCGCGAGGCCCGCCCCTGCGCCGAGCGCGACCTCGCGCTGGGCCTGCTGCTCTCCGAGGCCTCCGACCCGCAGGCCCACACCTGGCTGGAGGCCGCGGTCGCGGACCCCGACGCCCCGGCCCGCGTGACCGCCCTCGCCGCGGTGCTGCTCGGCACCGACCACGCGCTGCACGGCCGCGGGGCCCGGGCGGTCGAGGCGGTGGCCCGGGTCCCCGAGCTCACCGAGGAACCGCGGCGCCGCGAGCAGGCGCTGGTGGTGACGGCGGTCGGGCGCGCCCAGCAGTGGGGGCCGGAAGCCGGGCTGGAGGTCCTCGAGCCGGTGCTGCCGAGCGCCTACGGCGCGGACGCCGCGGTGATCGCCGGGCGGCTGCACCTCGCGGCCGGCCGCACCGCGGAGGGCTACACCCGGCTGCGCGAGGGTCTCGACCGGGTCCGCTCCGGGGCCATGACGACGACGGGGCGCCTCGTGCACCTCTACCTCGCCGAGGCCGCGTTCCGCACCGGCCGGCTCGACGAGGCCGAGGCCGAGGCGCGGGTGGGCGCGACGACCTCGCAGCAGGTCGGCAGCGCCTGGATCGGCCCGGCGTCGCGGGCGCTCCGGGCGGGCGTGCTCGCGGTGCGCGGCGAGGCCGCCGAGGCCGCGGAGCAGCTGCGGAGGGCCCGGGAGGACCTGCGGGGCTCGCCGCACGCGCTCGGGCTGGCGATGGTCCGGATCAGCGAGGCGCTCGTGGCCCACGTGCTCGGCGACCACGAGCGCGCCCACCGCGTGCTCGGGGCGCTGGCCGACGAGCCCGTCCCACCGCTGCTCGGCTCGCCGACCGCACCGTGGCGCGTGCTGCGCGCGGAGGTCGCGCTCGACGCCGGGCACCCCGCGATCGCGGCGCAGGAGGTGGACGGCTGGCCGGGGTTCGGCACGCCGCTGTGGTTCGCGCTCGCGCGCCAGCGGCTGCTCGGGCGGCTGGCGGAGCACGCCGGCGACGACGGGACGGCGACGTCCTACTACCGGGCCGGGCTGCGCCTGGTCGAGGCCGATCCGGAGGGCGCGGCGTGGTGCCCGGCCGAGGTCGCGGCGGTGCGCGCCGCGGCGGGCGCCCTGGGCCACATCCGCGGGCGGCGCGACGCGGCCGCCGACCTCGCGGTGGCCCGGCAGACCTACGTCGCGCTCGGGGCCCGGCCGTTCGCGGAGCGGATCGGCGCCGGGTCCGCCGCGGCGCCCGACGTGCCGGCCGCCCGCACGCCGACGGAGCACCCCGCTCTGGCGGCCGCGGCGGCCGCACCGACCGACCCGTCCGGACCCGGGACCTCGTCGGGACCCGGCCCGGACGGGGCGCGCGCGCTCGGTGAGCTCCCGCCGGTCGACGAGGCGGAGTCGCCTGGCGAGCACGCGTCGCTGACGCCGCGGGAGCGGGAGGTCGTCCGGCTCGTCGCCCAGGGCATGACGAGCCGCGAGGTGGCGGCAGCGCTCTACGTGACGCCGAAGGCCATCAGCTACCACCTGGGGAACGTCTTCGCGAAGCTCGGCGTCACGTCGCGTCGTCAACTGTGGGGACGACGGTTCTAGGACGCATAGTCCGCCCCCGAATGGGGGACAAGTTCCACATGGGGCGACAGCGCGCAGGACACCGGCGGTGGCTCTGGATCGGTGGGTCGGCGGTCGCCGTGCTCGCCGTCGCGGTCGGGACCGTGGGCGTCGTCGGCGTCCGTGAGGCGACCGCCGACCCGGGTACCGGGATGCTGCGCCTGGCGCACCTCTCGCCGAACACCCCGGCCGTCGACATGTACGCGACGGGCTCGACGCTGCCGCTCACCAAGGTCGCGAGCGACGTCTCCTACCGGGCGGTGAGCCCGTACCTCACCGAGCCGGCCGGCACCTACCGCATCCAGGGCCGGACGGCCGGCGCGCCCGCGTCGAGCCCGCCCCTGTTCGACGTGGCCGTCGACCTGCCCGCCGGCTCCGCACAGACGGCGACCTTCGTCGACATCGGCCCGAACGGCGCCACCCAGGCGCAGGTGCTCGACGACGAGACCGCGCCCGCCGCGGCCGGGTCGGGGGCGCTGCGCATCGTGCAGGCCGCCGCCGAGGTCGGCCCGCTCGACGTCGAGGCCAGCGACCCGTCCGGGCACGACGCGGACATCCCGCTCGCCCGCACCCTCTTCTACGGCTCGGCGACGCCCTACGCGACGGTCGCGGCCCACCCGTGGTCGCTGCGCCTGACCACCCGGAGCGGGAAGGAGTCGACGCTGCAGGTGCCGGTCACCAGCACCTCGGTCGCGTCCCTCGTCGTCACCCGCGGCGCCGACGGTGACCTCGCCGCGCAGGTCGTCCCCGACGCGGCCTCCGCGGCCGGCGTCCCCTCACCCGCCCCGGGGGCGCCCCCGGTGGCCGCGCCGCCCGCGCCGCGCACCGCCGAGTCGTCGGCCGCGCCGGTCGCCCCCGGCTCGCAGGCCCCGCAGCCCCCGAGCGCGCAGGCCGCTCCCGAGACCTCCACCCCGCCCGCTCCCAAGGCGCCCTCGCCGCCCGACGGCGGGATCGGCGCGGGCCTGGGCGGCACGTCGCGCGAGGACCTCGGGGTGTTCGCCGCCGGCGGCATCTGGGACACGATCGAGAGCTGGTTCGGCGCCGGCAGCGAGGCCGACCCCGGAGCGCCGTTCGCGGTGCGCATGCCGCTGGCCATCGCGACCGCCCCGCCGGCCGGCGGCCCGCACCCGACGAGTCTCGACATCCCCGCGATCGGCCTCGACGTCGGGAACCCGATCGACCTGCGCATCGACTACCGCGGCGCGTTGCAGGTCCCGACCGACTACACGCAGGTCGGCTGGTTCACCTCGTCGGCGGTGCCCGGCGACCCGGGCTCGTCGGTGATGGTCGGCCACGTCGACGACCGCAACGGCCCGGCGGTGTTCGGCCGGCTCGACGACCTCAAGCCCGGCGACACCATCGAGGTCGGGCGCTCCGACGGCGGGACGGCCCGCTTCGGCGTCGACTCGGTCGAGACGTTCGGGAAGGACAACCTGCCGACCGAGCGGGTCTACGGCCCGACGACGACGCCGAGCCTGCGGCTCATGACCTGCGGCGGGCCGTTCGACCAGGCGACCCTGAACTACCGCGACAACATCGTGGTGTTCGCGACGCCGCGCTGACCGCCCGGACCCTGACGGCCCAGCCCCGGGTGATCACGGGCACGGGGGGCAGGTCAGGGGGCCTCGACGGGTGCCTGGTGTGCCCGTCGCGGCGCCGCCCCCGACCCGTCCGCCGACCCGGCCGCCGACCCGGCCGCCGACCCGTCCGTCGCCGGACGCCGCGGTGCCAGCAGCGCCGCGGCGAGCCGGTGCCGCCACGACGACGGGTCGGTCGACGCGACCACCATGATCCGCTGGCGCAGCCAGGTGACCGGCTCGCGGGCGAGCCCGACGGCGACGTCGCGACGGCGCACCACGTCGGCGTGCTCCCGGCGCAGCTCGCGCAGGAAGCGGTGCTGCAGCGCCATGTTGCGGCGGCGGGCGGTGGAGGTGATCGAGCCGCTGGCCAGGCGGAACCGGGACAGCGACTCCGGCATCCCGTAGAACCCGCCCTGGGTCACCAGCCGCGCCGCGAGCCCGACGTCGAGGGCGTAGCCGTTGTCGGGGAACCCGCCGACGGCGTCGAACGCGTCACGGCGGAACAGCATGTTGCCGGGCACCCCGATCGGGCTGCCGCGGTGGCGCACGATGCGCCGCAGCACCGTCGTCGCGTCCCGGCGCCCGAGCAGGTCGGTGGTCCGCAGCGCGCGGCCGCGGGCGATCACGCGGTCGTCGTCGTCGACCAGGTCGTGCCGGCAGGACACCAGCGCGAGCGTCGGGTCCGCGTCCATCACCGCGATCTGCTCGGCGAGGACCGTCGGGGCCAGCAGGTCGTCGGCGTTGAGGACCTTGACCAGGGGCGCGCGAGCGTGGCGCACGGCGCGCTGGAAGTTCTCGGTGACGGGGACGGTCTCGTCGTTGCGCTCGACGCGGACCCGGGGGTCGTCGAAGCCGCGGACGACCTCGGCGGAGCCGTCGGTGCACGCGTTGTCGAGCACGACGAGCTCGAAGTCGGTGAACGTCTGGGCCAGCACGCTCGCGACGGTGCGGCCGACGTAGCGCTCCTTCTGGTACAGCGGCACCACCACCGAGACCCGGGGAACGGGCACGGCACCCGGGGTGTGACGCATCGTCATCTCCGGGGCGTCAGTGGCTCGTTCGGGCGACACCGTGCCATCGTCCGCGCGGCGCTACGTCTCCGTCAACCGGATGAACAGGACATCGGCTCCGTCGATCGCACCAGTCCTGTGACCCACCTCGGCCAGTCCTGGGAAGAGATCCCAGGGCGTCCGGGTGTCCCGCCCCCGACGATCGTCCGTCGGTGGACGGCTGCCCGGACGGAGGACCTCGATGACGCTGGCCCCTGCACGGACCGGTGTCGCGCGCCCGGCCGCGCGCCCGTCCTCCCGCCCGTCCTCCGGCTCGGCCTCCCGCCCGGTCTCCCGCCCGGCCGACGGGCCGCTGGACGTCTGCGTCGTCGGGATGCACTACGCGCCCGAGCACACCGGCAACGCGCCCTACACCACCGGCATGGTGGCCGCGCTGCACGCCGCCGGGCACCGGGTGCGGGTGGTCACCGGCTACCCGCACTACCCGGCGTGGGAGGTCACGGCGGGCTACACCGGGATGCGGCGCCACGAGGTCCTCGACGGCGTGCCGGTCACCCGCGTCCGGCACCCCGTGCCCGCCGTCCCCGACGCGCGCCGCCGCATCGTCATGGACGCCGCGTTCACCGCGCACGCCGCGCTGGTCGGCGGGCCGCGCCCCGACGTCGTCGTCGCGGTGAGCCCCGTGCTCCTCACCGTCCTCGCCGGACTGCGGTGGCGGTCCCGATGGCCCGGCTCCGCTGTGCTGCGCGGGCGGCGAGACCGGCGGACGGCCCTCGGCGTCGTCACCCAGGACCTCTACAGCCGCGCGCTGACCGAGACCGGCATGACGTCCTCGCGGCTGGCCCACTGGGGCGCCCGCCTCGAGGGGGCGCTGCTGTCGCGGGCCGACGGGGTCGCCGTCGTGCACCGCCAGTTCTCCGGGCCGCTCGCCGACCTCGGCGTCGACCCGGCGCGCATCACGACCATCCCGAACTGGTCGCACATCGCCCCGCCCACCGGCGACCGGGCGGCCGTGCGCCGCGGGCTCGGCTGGCGTGACGACGAGGTGATCGTCCTGCACGCCGGCAACATGGGCGTCAAGCAGGGGCTGGAGAACGTCGTCGAGGCCGCCCGGGAGGCCGACGCGCGCGGCGCCCGGGTCCGCTTCGTGCTCCTCGGGACCGGCAACCAGCGCGCCCGCCTCGAGGAGCTCGGCGCCGGGATCGAGCGGCTGGAGTTCGTCGACCCGCTGCCCGGCGACCGCTTCCCCGACGCCCTGGCCGCCGCCGACGTGCTGCTGGTCAACGAGGCGGCGACCGTCGCCGAGATGTCGGCGCCCTCGAAGCTGACCTCCTACTTCGCGGCGGGCCGGCCGGTGGTGGCGGCGTCGTGGCCGCGGTCGGCGGCGTCGGCCGAGCTGGCGCGGGCGGACGCGGGGGTGCGGGTCGACCCGGGTGAGCCGGTGGCGCTGCTGGAGGCGGTGACGACGACGGCGGCCGATCCCGCGGCGGCGTCGGCGGCGGGACTGCGGGGGCGGGCGTACGCCGAGGACACGCTGGGGGCGGCGGCCGCGCACCGGGCCTACTGCACGTGGGTGGAGGGGCTCGGCGCGCTCGTCCGGGCCTGACGTCCGGAACGCCACGTTCCGGACGTCCAGTGTCCGGAACTCGGCGTTGATCACCGACGGGGCGGAGTTCCCGACTCAGGGGTTGCAGCGGGGCAGCCCGCGCCCGCCCCGGTCACCCCGCTCGACGTAGACCTCGGAGAGGTAGCCGGTGCGCCCGTCGGGGAACGAGGCGCGGTACCAGAGGTCGGAGCGCACGTCGTCGGGGTTCGACTGCGCGGTGGGGTCGGAGAGGTCCCAGTTCCACATCATCTGCCCCTGCGTCCAGCAGTTGGCGACGACGGCGGCCCCGGACCCCATCTCGGTGCCCGGCACCTTGCAGTTGCGGCTGGGCTGGGCGCAGTAGGCGAGCGCCTCGGTCGAGAGGTAGGCGGGGGTGCGGTCCTCGACCAGCCGGTCCGGGCCGAGCGCCACCTTGTTCTGCACGACGATGGCCTCCACCGTCTGCGGGACGATCGGCGGCCCGGGCTCGGTCACGCGCCCGAGGACGAAGCCCAGCACGCCGACGACGAGGACCCCCACGACGGCGGCCGCCACGAGCAGGGCCCGACGCCGCCGCGGGGTCGGGGCGGCCGCAGGTCCGGGCACGTTGACCGGAGCGGGGGGCACGGGAGCCGGGACCGGCGGGTCCGGGGTCGCGACGACGGGCTCCTCCGGCGGCACCGGAGCCGGCGCGGCCGCGTCGTCGCCGGCGCGGAGCGCGAGCCAGCGCCGGTGCCAGGGCGCGGGGTCGGCGTCGCAGGCACGGACGAAGTCCTCGACGGTCTCCCAGCGGGGCAGGTGCTGGCCGCCGGCGGCGTCCGCGAGGGCGGTCTTGGACCGCCCGGTGCGCCGGGCCATCGTCGCGAACTTCGGGGTGCCGGCGGCCTCCCGCAGCGCGCGCAGGTCACGCGCGAACTCGACCAGCGGCCCGCCCCTGGGGTCGAGGTCGCGCTGCGGTCTGGGCATCGGCGGTCCCCCCGGAGTCGGCCGTCGACCGAGTGTCGACCCGCGGGTCCGCCGGCGGGTCGGCGGGGTCGTCACCGCCGGGTCGTCACCGCCGGGGTCGTACCACCGGGGTCGTACCGCCGGGGTCGTCACCACCGGGCCGGGGTGCCACTCCCGCGCTCCGCCGCACGGCCCGTTGCTCCCCCCGAGCACCGGGCCGTGCGTCCCCCCGTCGGCACCGGCGCGCGGTGGGAGCGCGGAAGTGGCACCCGGAGTGGATACGTGGTCCGGGATCCGTGGCGGTAGTCATCCGGACAACAGCCGCCGCCGGTCTATTCCAGGTCTCCGGCGGCCTATCCGGTATTGACGTGATCTCCCCGGGCACCCTCCGGGCGACCGCACGATCCCTGGAGGAAGGCCCCGGATGCCGAAGCCGCCCCTGCCCGACGAGGTCCAGCAGCTCCTCGCCCGCCCCAACCCGAGCGTGATCACCTCGCTGCGCCCCGACGGCTCGCCCGTGTCGGTGGCCACCTGGTACCTGTGGGAGGACGGCCGCGTCCTGGTGAACATGGACGAGGCCCGCACGCGGGTGCGCTACCTGCGCGAGGACCCCCGCACGACGATCACCGTGCTCGCCGAGGACGACTGGTACACCCACGTCTCGATGCAGGGTCGGGTCGTGAAGTGGGCCGACGACACCGACCTCGCCGACATCGACCGGATCTCGCAGCACTACCGCGGCAGCGCGTACCCGGTGCGCGACCGCCGCCGGGTCAGCGCCTGGATCGAGGTCGACCGCTGGCACGGCTGGGGCGGGCTGAAGGCCAGCGACAACCCCGAGAACTGACGAGCCCGGGGACCGGGCTCCGTCAGGCCGCGAGCGGCGCCGGCGGCGCGCCGGGGCCGTCGACCCGCGCCACGGTGTCGGCGGTCCACGGCGCGTCGAGCAGCATCCGCGGGGTGACCAGCGCCGAGGGCAGGAGCAGCCCCGTCGTCTCCCAGCCCTTGTACGGGACGCGGCGGCCCGTGTAGCGGCCGGCGAGCGGGCGCCCGGTGCCGATCCGGCGGGCGCTCGCGAGGATGTCCCGGGCGACGGTGTCGAGGAACGCGGGCGCCTCGACGTCGAGCCCGTCGACCAGGCGGTCCAGCGCCTCCTGGCACGCGTCGCCCGTCGCGACGTCGAGGTAGAGCTTCATCATCGTGCCGAGGACGCCGTCCTGCGCCGGCGGCCGCGTCGCGGGCGTGACGCCGCCGGGTGGCTCCAGCGCGGAGAGCGGGAAGCGCTCGCCGAACGCGCGGGCGACGGCCTCGGCGCAGTAGAACGTCCGCTCGCCGGGCTCGCCCTCCCAGGCCCGGGCCGCCTCGATGGCGAGCGCCCGGATCGTCGCGCCGGCCTCCTCGTCGAAGAGGGTGCGGTCGAAGGAGGCCAGCGCGATCGCGACGATGAGGACCTTCGGGACCGAGAAGGACCCGTCGTCGGGAACCCGGAGCTCACGGACCGCCGCGACCGCGCGGGCCCGCGCCTCCGGCGAGGGCACGGCGAGCCGGTAGACCGACTGCCCCTTGCCCCAGAACTTCTCGAACTTCTCGATGCGCAGCCCGGAGAGGTCGAACGGCTGGGCGGCGATGAAGGACTTGCGGGCCGAGGCGATCGCGCCGTTCCCGAGCGCGATGCCGCTGTGCGAGAAGCCCGACCCGTCGAGCCGTGTGATCATCTCTCCGAGCGGCTCGCCGGCCACGGGGGTCACCAGCAGTACGTCGCCCGGCTTGACCTGGTCTGGTCGAATGGCGAGATCGGTCGTACGGTGGTCGATACAGGTCACTGTGAGTAACACGTCCTGGGGGGCCGGTGACGGAGATCCGTCTGCTCGGCACGGTGGAGGTCGTCGGAGCCGACCCCGTGCGCAGCGAGCTGCTGCGCACCCTCCTGGCGCTGCTCGCCCTCGACCCCGGTCGCCCGGTCCCGACGCCCACGCTGATCGACGAGATCTACGGCGAGGCACTGCCCCAGGATCCGCGCGCGGCGCTGCAGATCCAGATCACCCGCCTGCGCAAGGTGGTGGCGCCCGCGCGCGTCGAGAGCATCGGCGGCGGCTACGCGCTCGGGGTGCCCCGCGCGGCGGTCGACCTCTGCCGCTTCCACGACGCCGAGCCGCTCGTCGCCCTCGCCAACATCGACGGCGAGCCGTTCCCCGGCTGCCGGTCCACGCCGCGGCTGGAGACCGAGCGCCGCCGGGTCGAGGTGCGCTGGCTGGAGCTCGTCGAGGCCCGGGCCCGCGCCCTGCTCGACGACGACCAGCCCGGCGCGGCGCTGTCGGTCGCGGCGCCCGCCCTGGCCGGTCACCTCGACCGCGAGCACCTCGCCGCGCTCGTCGCGACCGCCCTGCACCGGGTCGGGCGCTCCGGCGAGGCGCTGCGCACGATCGCGGCCACCCGCCGCGAGCTGAAGGTCGAGCACGGGCTCGACCCCGGCCCCGAGCTGCGCGGCGTCGAGCTGTCCGTCCTCGAGGCCCGCGAACGGACCCTCGGGCCCGTGGTCGTCGGGCGCGAGGGCCCGCTGGCCACGATCCGGGAGGGCCTCGACGACCCGGAGGCCGGGCGCCTCGTGCTCGTCGCCGGGGAGGCCGGGATCGGGAAGTCGACGCTGCTCGGGGCGGCGGCCGAGGAGGCGTCGCGGCGGGGCGCCCGGGTCGGGCGGGGACTGTGGGAGCACGACCAGGCGCCGTTCGCGGCCTGGGTGGAGGCGCTGCACCGGGTCGGGGTGGAGCCGCCGTCGCTGCGCGACCCCGCCCCGGGCCGCACGCTGCGCCGCCGGCTCGCCGTGGCGGCCGACGAGGGCCACGTCCTGGTGACCCTCGACGACGCCCATCGCGCCGACCGGGCCTCGCTCGACGTGCTGCGCGCACTCGGGCGTGCGGGCCTGCCGCCCGGCGTCGTCGTGCTCGTCGCCGCCCGGGAGCCCGACGCCGTCGCCCACCCCGCCTGGGGCGAGGCCGCCGCCGACCTGGCGCCGCTCGAGGGCGTGGAGCGCACCGTGCTGCGCGAGCTCGACGAGGCGGGCACCCGCGCGCTGGTCGGGGCCGAGCTGGGGGAGACGCTCGCCGACGCCCTGTGGGCGCGCACCGGCGGACACCCGCTGCACCTGTCCGCGCTGCTCGCCGAGGTCCGGGGCCTTCCCGACGACGAGGCCCGGGTCGCCGCCACCGCCCGGGTCCCCGAGCGGCTCCGGCCGCTGCTCGCCCACCAGCTCGAGCAGCTGCCCGAGGCCTGCCGCGCCGGGCTCGAGGCCCTCGCGGTCCTCGGCCCGCTGCCCCTGGCCGAGCTCGCGGACGCCGTCGGGGAGCCGGCGCGGCGCCTCGCGGGCGACCTGCGTCCCGCGGTCAGCCACACGCTCGTCGAACCGACGGCCGACGGCTTCGCCTTCCGTCACGAGCTCACCGCGGCCGCGGTGCTCGACACCGTGCCGGCGGTCGTCGCCGCCCAGCTGCACCTGGCCCGCCACGAGGCGCTGCCCGCGGACGCGGCGCCGTTCACGGTCCTGCGCCACGCGGTGGGCGCGGCCGCGCTGCTCCCGCCCGCCACCGTCGCCGACGCGCACCTGCCCGCCGTCCTCGCGGCCTACCGCGACGGGGCCCTCGCCGACGCGGAGCGGCTCCTCGACACCGGGCTCGAGCACGCGACCCGGCCCTGGCGGGTGCGGCTGCTGCGGGGGCTGGTGCTCGAGGCCCGGGGCCGGGTCGACGAGGCCGCGGAGGAGTTCGACGCGGTGGTCGCCGACCCGACCGCGGACGTCGCGGACGCCGTCGCCGCCGCCATGGGCGACGACGCCCAGGGGCCCTCGGTCGCCGGCCGGCCGCGGCGCCTGGAGCGGCTGCGCCGGGTGCGCGACCTCGACCTCGACGACCGGCAGCGCGCCCGCGTGCTGCGCGGGATGATCACCGAGGAGCAGCAGCTGGTGGGCGTCACCGAGACGCCCTCGCTGGTGGCCGAGCTCATGGCGCTGGGCGACTCCCGCGCCGAGGCCGACCCCCACCTCGCCGCCGAGGTCGCCGTGGCCACGGCGTTCCTGCAGCTCGACGCGGCCGTCCCGGCCGCCGAGCGCGTCGGGACCTGCCTGCGGGCGCGGGAGCTCGCCGAGGCCGCCGGCGAGCTCACCCTGCGCTTCGAGGCCGACGAGCTGCTGGTCGCGGCGCTGGTGACCGCGGGGCGGCTCGACGACGCCCTCGCCCGGCACGCCGATCTCGCCCCCGAGGCCGAGCGCCGCCACCGGCCGCGCACGATGTGGGCGACCCGGCTCGTCGACGCCGCGCTGCTGCTCGGGATGGGCAAGGTCTCCGACTCCGACGAGGCCGCCCAGGACGCGCTCGCCCGCGGTCAGGAGCTCGGCATCCCCGACGCCCTCGGCGCCTTCTTCTGCCACCTCGTGGCGCGGCACCTGCTCACCGGCGACATGACCGTCCTCGGCGGCCTGCCCGCCACCGCGGCCGGGATGTACCCGCGCGTCTCGGCCTGGCGTGCCTGCGCGGCCGTCGACGCGGTGCACGGCGGCGACGCGGCGACCGCCCGCACCCGCTTGACCGAGTTCCACGAGCAGCGCGCCGGACGCGAGGGTGGGCTCTTCGACCGCACCGGCCTGTGCCTCGCGGCGTGCGCGGCCTACGCCGTCGGCGACGCGGTCACCGCGCGACTCGTGCTCGACGCGCTGCCGGAGGACCCGGAGTCCACCGTCGTCGTCGGGATCGGTGCCGCCTTCTTCGGACCCCTCGACCTCTACCGGGGCCTCGCGACGGCGGCTCTCGGCGACGGGGCCGCCCGGGACGCGGTCACGCTGTTCCGTGCCGCGGGGTCGACCGCCGCCCGCCTGGGCTGGACGCCGTGGGCGGACGCGGCCGAGAGCCTCGCCCACCGGCACGACGGCGTGGGCACGGTGCCGGCGTCGCCCCCCGCCACGCCGGCACCGAACCCGCCGCTGGGACTCCGGCCGGTGCGCTGACCGCGCCTCCGCCCCACCGTCGTCCACGTCCTGATCGAAGCCGACCGGCCTTTCCCCATCCTTTCGCGTGCACGTGACACGCGGGCCACGACGCGAGGCGCATGATCGTCGGGAGGAGGTGCGGCATGCGGGCGACGACGGGTGCCCTGGTCGGAGCAGGTGCGGGGGCGCTCGTGCTGCTCCCGGAGGTCCTGGGGCTCGACCGCACGCCGCCCTGGCCGCTCGTGGTCGCCTTCCGGCGCCGCCTCGCCGTCGGGACCGGGCTCGCGGGGCTGGCCGTCGCGGCGCGGCGGGGGCGCGGGCGGGCGCCGGCGCTCGGGGCCGCGTCGGTGGCCGGGGGAGCCCTGGGCCTCTCGCTCTTTCGTCACCGGCGGCGGCGGGAGCCGGTCGGGGTCGGGACGCGGGAGCTCACGGTGCTGGGCGCGAACGTGTGGCTGGGGCGGGCGGACCCGGCCGCGCTGGCGGCGACGATCGCGGACCGGCGGCCCGACGTGGTCGTCCTGCCCGAGGCCGGCGACCGGTTCCGCAAGCGGCTGCTCGACGGCCTCGAGGGCTACCGGGCCTGGTCGTGCGCCCCGCAGCGTCCGGCGGTCGAGGCGTCGGGGGCACCGGACGGGCCGTGCCTGACGGTGCTCACGGCGGCCGCCCTGGGGGAGGTCGAGGTGGCCGTGGCGTCGACGGACACCCGCTCGGGGTGGGTGGTGGTGAGCGGCGGCGGCCTCGGGCCGGTCCGGGTGGTGGGGGTGCACCCCGCCGTGCTGCTCCCGGCCTCCACCCCGGACTGGGTGCGTGAGCTGGCCCTGCTGCGGCCCTGGCTCTCCGACCCCGCCCGGCCCACCGTCGTCCTCGGCGACCTCAACGCCACCCTCGAGCACGCGCCCCTGCAGCGCGCCCTGGGCGGGGCGCGGCCCGTGACGCGGAGGGCGGCCGCGACCTGGCCGGCGTGGTGGCGGCGAGCCTGCGGGGTGACCATCGACCACGTGCTGGTGGCGGGGCCGATCGGGGTGCGCGGCGTCGAGGTCCTGGACGTGCCCGGCAGCGATCACCGCGGCGTGCTGGCCCGGCTGCTGGTCTGAGAGCGCCGGGCGTTACCCCTCGCCGGGAGATGTCAAACGCCATTAGCTCGTCGGGGTCGTTATCGAGTCGTGATCTGCTCGGATATCGCTATAGATTCGCTGCTCAGCGCTTCGGTTGCGTGTGGCGGAACGCTTCGGCCGAATTTGCCGTTATCTACCCGTGACCTCGTAGACGATCACCTCGTTACGGGATTCAGGCAACGGTCCGCGACCGAGGCCATGCCGGTTCGGGGGAACCACCACGGACTCCTCCCTGCCGAGCGATGACGTTCCGACAGTCGAGGAGACGCTCCCCATGGGTCACCACAGCACGCACCAGGACAACGACCGGCTCGGCGGCCTCGTCGGCCGCGGCGCGATGACCGGCCTCGCCGCGCTCGCGCTGCTCGGCGGCGGCGCCGGCGTCGCGCTCGCCGACGAGGCCCCGGCCGACGTCGGCCACGACGCGACCCAGTCGCAGTCGCAGCACCAGGACAGCTCGAAGGACTCGGGCGACCAGAGTTCGAAGGGCGACTCGTCGCAGGGCGACTCCAGCTCGAAGAGCTCGGACGACTCCTCCTCGAAGGGCTCCTCGCAGGGCGACTCGAGCTCGAGCGGCTCGGACCAGTCGGGGTCCGACCAGTCGGGTTCGGACGAGGGCAACCCGCTGGCGGGCACCCCGCTGTCGGCGCTGCCGATCTCGGGCCTGCCGATCTCCTCGGGTGCGGCTGCGCTGCAGCAGGCGCCGGCCGCCCTGCAGGGCGCCGCCTCGAGCGCGCCGATCGTCTCGAGCCTGCTCTGAGCTGACGCAGCGCTGCGTCGTCGGCGGGCGGGGCCGGGTCGGCTCCGCCCGCCGACGCATGTCCGGACCCGGGTGCTACCCGCCGGTCCCACGCGCAAACGCGATGGCGCTTCGCTATTCGCAATACTCGTGCGGGTCATGTATCGGACATTCGACGTGATGGTCCCGTGACCTGTGCTGACATGTCCTCGTTGGCGCCGGGTCGGGGAGAACACCTGGTTCCCCGCCGCCGAAGACGCCCGGAACAGAGGGGAAGTCCGATGGGTGCTCACCATGCGCCGCACCAGCACGACCGCATCACCGGCCTCGTCGGCCGCGGGGCCCTGACCGCCGCGGCCGCGCTCGCGCTCGCCGGCGGGGGTGCCGGTGTCGCGTTCGCGGGAGATGCCCCGACCGACTCCGGCCAGGACTCGTCCGCGAGCTCGTCGCAGGATCAGGGTCAGGACCACGACTGCTCCTGCGGCGCCCACCACGAGCACGGCGAGCACGCGCACGGCAAGCACAGCCGAGGCGAGCACGGGTACGGCGGGTGGGACGGCCACGACGGCTCCCGGGACGAGCACCACGGCGGTCAGGACGGGGACGGCGGCGACTCGGACGACCCGCTCTCGTCCGTTCCGGGCCTCGGTGAGTCGGACGAGGGGCAGGTCACGGGCGACGACGGCGGGGAGTCGACGAACCCGGCCGCCGGCACGGAGGAGGGCGCCGGGTCGTCCGAGAACGCCGGCTCGACCGACGACACGGGCTCGAGCGAGAACTCTGACCCGGCGGACGGGACGGCGTCGGAGGAAGACGGCGGTGCGGGCGACGCGACCGATGGCCCCACCAGCGGTGACGAGGACGGGCTGCCCTCGCTCGACGGCGATCAGACCGCAACCCGGGACGGCGGCATGACCGACGCCGGCGACCAGACCGACGGCAGCGAGCGGACCACCCCCGCCGCCGAGCAGTCCGAGGGCGGCGAGCAGGCGAACACCGCTGCCACGAACCCGCCCGCCCAGGACGCTCCGAGCCAGAGCTCGGCTCCCGCCACGCCCGTGAAGGAACCGATCATGGCCGTCTAGGGCATGCGCCCGCGCCGAGTGGGCCCTCATGGCTGCCGCTGCAGCCCTCGAGGTCCACTCGGTGAGGGCGGCGCCCGGCCTCGGGCCTCGAGTGGGCTCCCACGGTCGCCACCGCAGCCCTTAGGGCCCACTCGGTGGGGGCGGCGCCCCGCCACGGTCGCCGCCGCAGCCCTCGGGGCCCACTCGGTGCGGGATCAGCCCCCGGGACCCACGCGCGCGTACTGCGCCGGTGGGCCCGGCGCCGTCTGCACCCACACCGACGGCGCCGGGTCGGTGACGACGTCCGGTACCGGCGACGAGAGCAGCAGCCCCCGCGCCTCCTCGCCCGGCCCGAGCGTCGGGGCGGCCGCACCGGACGCCGCGGTCCGGCCGTCGAGCACGCACGCGCCGGGGTCGAGGCCGGGGAACGCGGGGGGAGGGGTCGCGAGCGGCGAGGTCGCCGGGGTGTTGCGGCACAACAGCGCCGAGGGACCGCGCAGCACCGAGTCCGGCACCGCGTGCAGGCCGACCGCGACGAGCAGCCCGGCCGCACCGGAGAGCGGGTCGGCGACCGGCGCCGTCCCGCCGTTGCGCACCACCAGTGACGCGAGCAGCAGGTGCGACCCGCTCGGGGCCGCCCGCGCGCTCGGGGTGAACGGGCCGACCCCGACGTCGTAGGGCACGCCGTCGACGACCACGCGCGTGGTCGGCGCCAGGCCGTCGTCGGCCGGCACCGCCGCGGGCGGACCGCCGACGGCCGCCGAGCCCGCGCCGGAGTCGTCGCCGGACAGCCCGCCCCACAGCGTCACCGCGAGCACGACGACGACCACCACAACGAGCCCGCCCACCACGAGCAGCACCGACGAGCGCCCCCGGCCGCCCCACGGGCCGTCCGCGGGCCACCACGGCGCCTCGTCCGGATCCCCCTCCGGCAGCTGTCCGCGCGCGCTCATGCACCCAGCCGACCACGCCCGGCGTCGTGCGACCAGCCCGGCACGCCCGGCCTCACCCGACGTCGAGGACGACCTTCCCCGTCGCGTGGCCCTGCTCGACGAGCGCGAGCGCGGCCGCGGCGTCGGCGAAGGGCCGGACGTCGGTGACGTGGGGGTCGAGGGCGCCCTTCGCGACGAGGCCGGCGAGCTCGTCGAGCACGGCGGTGCTGCGGTCGCGCTGGAGCTGCTGCCCGCCGAGCTCGACGGACAACCCGTAGTCGGCGACGGAGATCAGACGGTGCGGGTCGCGCAGCAGCCCGGCGACGGTGCGCAGCGGGTCGCCGCCGACGAGGTCGAACACGGCGTCGACGCCGTCGGGAGCGGCCTCGGAGATGCGGTCGGCCACGCCGTCGCCGTAGGCCACCGGCGTCGCGCCGAGCCGGGCGATCAGGTCGTGCTTGCCGGGGCTCGCCGTCGCCACGACGTGCAGCCCGCGCGCCGCGGCCAGCTGGACGAGGACGACGCCGACCCCGCCGCCGGCCCCGTTGACCAGGAGCGTCCGACCGGGGGAGAGGTCGAGCTGGCGCAGCGCGTCGTGGGCCGTCCCGGCGGCGACGGGGAGCACGCACGCCTGCTCCGGCGTCACGCCCGCGGGCCGGTGCGCGGCGAAGCTCGCCGTGACGATCGCCTGCTCGGCCCAGCCGCCGACCATGCCCGGGCACCCGCCGAAGACCTCGTCGCCGACCGCGAACCCCTCGACGTCGGGACCCGTCGCCACCACGCGGCCGGCGACCTCCCGGCCCAGCACCGCGGGCCCCTCGGTGCCGTAGGACCCGTTGCGGAGCTTCCAGTCGCCCGGGTTCACGCCGGACGCGTGAACGGCGACGAGCAGCTGGTCGGGTCCCGGTTCCGGCACGGGGACGTCGAGGAACGCCTCGTGCTCCGGCCCGCCGACCGTGGTGAACCCGTACGCCCGCATGACCCACTCCCTCGTCGTCGTCGCCCTGTTCCTCGATCGTCGCAGGCGCGGTCGGGGTCCGGCGGCTTCGGGACCGTCAGCAGCCGCAGGTGGTCGGCGAGCGCCTCACCGGGCGAGCGCGCCGAGCGCGATCGGCGCCGTGACCGGGTCGTCGGACGCCGCGTGACGCCCGGCGGTGGGGGCGGCGGTCGGCCGGGCCACGGGCTCCGGGGTCACCGACGCCGGCGGCCCCCAGGACCGCGGCGGCACGACGGCGGGCGGAGTCGGCCGGGGCGTCGCGACGAGGCCGATGCGGGCGTAGGCCAGGAACAGCAGCGCGCTCACGACCTGGAGGACGACCCAGAGCACGTTGCCCGTGATCACGTCCCAGTCGTTCAGCCCGTGGAGCAGTGCGGGCACGCCGAGCCCCAGGCCGGCCAACGCGAGCCACGGCCCCGGGCGCCGGTACTGGGCCGCCAGCCCGAGGAAGTACCCGGCCACACCGGCCCAGAGTGCGTGACCGACCGGGTCCGAGACGAACCGCCACACGGCCTCGACGGACCCGGTCACGCCGGTCTGGCCCAAGGCGGGCATGTAGACCGTCACGTACGTGACGGCTTCGGCGGCGCCGAACACGAGACCGCTGACGGCGCCGAGGAAGAGCGTGTCCCGCGGGGCGAACCCGCGCCGGCGGTGGGCCAGCACGATGATCGCCACCGGCAGCATCTTCGCGAGCTCCTCCGGGATGCCGGCTCCGACCACGCTCGTGAGCAGGTTGTCGAAATCGCCGCCGAGCACGGTCTCCATCCCCGAGGCGATCGGGCCCTCGAGCAGCAGTGCGAGGAGCACGACCTGGGCCAGGAGCGCCCCACCGACGTTCTGGGGACGCACGAGGACCCAGAGGACGAGGAACCACGCGGCGGCGAAGTATGCCGCGAACATGATCGCCGGAGCCTCGTAGCTCGCGGACCCCGCGAAGAGGGCGAGGGCGGCCGGCGGGACGGCGACGAGCGCGACGAACAGCCACGTCGTCCACGCCCGCAGCGCCGGGTGGCGCAGCCAGGCGCGGAAGGGGAAGAGGACCGCGAGATCGGGCAGGCGCTCGGCCGGGGGAGTGGTCATCGTCGGATGCTCCGGGATGTGGTGGGCCGGTCGCGGAGGAGCGGCCCCCGCGAGCTCGCCGGTGTCATCGCGTCTCGCGGCCGGGTGTTATCGCTGGCGAAGGCGCTTCGGTTGTGAGCACTCGAACGTGTCGATCGTCGTAACGCTCTGCGCCGAAGCGGCGAGATGACGGCCGACGGACCGCGTGGACGCGGACCGACCACGTCCTCGGGGGAGCCGACATGACCCAGACCCAGCCGGAGCGCCACCTCGCCGCCGGAGCCCCGTGGGCGCCCCCGCAGCCCGAGGTCCACTGGGTCGCGACGCAGCCACCCGCGGGCTGGCCGGGCTACGGCGCGCCGGCCCCGCAGCGGCACTCCGGGATGCGGTGGGGCTGGATCGTCCTCGGCGTGGTCGCGGCGATCGTCGCGGTGGCGATCATCGGCACCGTCGCGCAGAAGACGGCGAAGATGACGATCAACGGGTCGGTCGTGGCCTCCGGGTACGGCACCCTGACCCCGGGGACCGGCTGCTCGATGACCTCCATGGAGGGCAAGTCGATCTCCGTCTTCGGGTCCCGGGGCGACCTGGTCGGCACGACGATGCTGAACGGGACCGACGGGGTCGCCGTCAACCAGTGGAACACCTACGGCTACGGGAACTACGCCGACGGCTGCCGGTTCACCTTCACGCTGGCCGACGTGAGCGCCGCGGACGACTACTACACGGTCGCCGTCGGGAACGACGCGAGCAAGGGTGTCGGGTTCAGCAAGGAGCAGCTGCAGACCTCCGGCGCCCAGATCACCTACGGGCACTCGTGACGACCGGGACGCCATGGCTGCCGGGTCGCGGCGCGCGGAACCACGACGTCCCGGTGATCATGGTCGGGTCGAGCCCCTGACGCCGGGCCGGATCACCAGGCATGCTGCGGGCAGCGTCGGGACACTCGCTGAGGAGGTGACGCGGCGTTGGCGACGCTCTACCGCAGCATCTGGGCCTCGGACGACCCGGACGCCGTCGACGTGGTCGACCGCGCCGTCGTCGCCTGGGGCGAGGGCGTCGCCGCACGCCACCACCGCCCGCTCCCGTCCGGCGACGCCCGCACCCGAGCGAGCGAGCAGTACCGCTACGTGCTGCGCCGCGACGCCCACCACGACCCCGACGACACGAAGATCGGCAAGGCGGTCCGGGTCGTGTTCGTCGAGTCGAACCGCGACGGGAGCCGGTGGACGACCACCGTGCGCGCCTGGTCGGGCGGCAGCTGCACCGGCGAGGGCGCCAAGGCGTGGGTGTGGATCGACGTCGAGGCCGACGCCCGCGACGTCACCGAGCCCCTGTTCGCGAAGCCCCCGGCGTTCGTCGCAGACCTGCTCACGACGACGGCGGCCGCGCACGGCGGCGTCTCGCTGCACCCCCGGGCGGTGCACTTCCAGGGCGACGACGGGGCCGAGGACCTCGCCGGCCTGCTGACCCTCCCGGAGCGGGACGTGCCCGTCGTCGTCTTCGGCGGGCTGGGGCCGGGGGCCGACGAGGACGCGCTGCGGGTGTTCGACGCGGCGGTGCAGCGCACGACGCGCGACGTGGCGGGCCTGGCGATGGTGGCCGTGGTCGACGCGGCCGACCTCGACGCGCTCGGGGCGGCCCTCGGCGCGGGGTTCGAGGTGCACCCCGGCGCGATGCGGCTCTACCTCCCCGCGCTCGACCCCGCCGGCGACGCGACCACCCGCCACCTCGAGTTCCGCGCCGAGCGCTTCCGCGACCGCCCGGCGCTCGCGGGCCGGATCGCGGTCAACCAGCTCGCGCCGCCGTCGAGCGTGCGCCGTGCCCCCGACAGCTGGGACCGCGCCGCGCAGCGTCTCGACGAGGCCACGCCGGGCGGGATGGTCGAGAAGGTCGCGCGGGAGGCGGCGCGGGTCACCGACCTGGAGTCCGAGCTCGTGGCGGAGCGGCGCATCGCCGAGGAGGTGCTGGAGGAGTTCGGCGACCTGCAGCACGAGGTCACCGACCTGCGCGACCGGCTCGCCGCCGCCTCCGCCGAGCTCGCCCGGCTCCGCGGGGAGCGCACCGGGGAGGGCCTCGAGGCGATCGACCTCGCGCCGCCGCACGCCCGCGACTGCAGCGACGCGGCGGCCCTCGCGCGCAAGCACCTCGCGACCTACCTGGAGTTCCCGACGGAGGCCGGGGTCGACCTGGAGCTGCTGGACCGGCAGGCGGCGGGGCCGGCCTGGGGCGAGCAGGCGTGGCGGGCGCTGCGGGCGCTGGCGTTCTACTCCCGGGCGCGGACCCGCGACGGGTACGACGGCGACTTCTTCCAGTGGTGCTGGAACTCCCGGCACCCGATGGCGTGGCCGGCCAACCCCCGCAAGCTCGCGATGCGGGAGTCGAAGACGGTGATGGACCGCTGGCCGGAGTCGCGGACGTTCACCGTCGACGGCGAGGAGCAGGCGGTCCAGTCGCACGTGAAGATCTCGTCGGCGGGGATGGCGCCGCGGATCTACTTCACGTGGGTGGAGCGGACCGGGAAGGTGCACGTGGCCTACTTCGGCCGGCACCTGCGCAACACCCGTTCCTAGGTGGCCTCCGGCCTCGTGAGCACAAAAGGTCGGTATAGCGGCACTTTCTGCGCACGAGGCCGAAGGCCACCTACTATCGCAGCGGTCGGTCGTCGGGGGAGGACCAGGATGAGCAGCACGGAGACCGACGCGGGCTCGCCCCTCGTCCCCGGGCCACGGTCCCCGGAGCGCGACGCCCTCGCCCCGTGGTCGCCCGACATCCCCGCCCAGCGGAGCGCGCCGCGCGGTATCCGCTGGCTCGACGCCCCCGAGGACCCGCGCCCGGCCGCCGGCGTCCCACCGGCCGGGCTCGACGGCGACGTCCCCCCGGGCCGTCCCCGCCGGGCGCGGATCGCACTCCTCGTGGCCGTCGTGCTCGTCGTCGTCGGCGTCGTGGCCGTCGGCGGGGTCGTCGCGCTCACGCCGCGGACCATGACGGTGCAGGGGTCCCTCGTCGTCGCCGGGCGGGGCGCGCTGTCGACCGGGGCGAGCTGTTCGATCTCGACGATGCCCGGCCACTCGGTGACGGTGTTCGGCGCGGACGGCCGCGTCGTCGGGACCGCCGCGCTGCCGGGCGAGGGCACCGCGGTCGACCAGTGGCACACCGTCTCGCCGTTCGCGGACGCGTGCCGGTTCGCGTTCACCGTCCCCGACGTGGCGTCCGGGGACGCCTCCTACCGCGTCGGTCTCGACGGCGACCGGTCGGACACGGTCTCCTTCAGCCACGACGAGCTGACGACGACGGGGGCCCAGCTCACCTACGGTCACTGAACGACCCGGAGGGAGCCGGCGATGAGCGCGTGGCCGTTGTGGAGCAGCGGCCTGCTGCTCGTCCTCGGGGTGCCGCTCCTGGCGATCGTGACCCAGCGGTTCCTGCGGCGCCGGTGGTCGGTGCTGAGCGAGGGCGACCACAACGAGGTCGCGGGCTTCCTCATCGCGGTCGTCGGGGTGATCTACGCGGTGCTGCTCGCGTTCGTCGTCATCGTGAGCTGGGAGCAGTTCAGCGCCGCCGGCGACACCGTCGGGCAGGAGGCCAGCGCGCTGCGGACCATCGAGCGCACCGCCGCCGCGTTCCCGGCCGACGCCCGGGCCCGGATCCACGCCGACGTCGTCGCCTACGCCCACGCCGTGATCGACGACGAGTGGCCCGCGATGTCGCGCGGCGAGCCCGGCTCACCCACGGTCGGCCCGACGCTCGACCGGCTCTCGGTCGACCTCGAGGCCCTGCCCGCCGACAGCCCGGCCCGCACGGAGATCGTCGGCGCCGAGGTGGAGCGGTTCCACGACCTCGTGACCGCCCGGTCCGCCCGGCTCGACTACGTGCCGCAGGGGGCGCCCGCGGTGCTCTGGGCCGCGCTGGTGGTGGGCGCGGTGGTGACGATCGGGTTCTCGATGGTCTTCGCGCTGCGCGACCGGTTCCTGCAGACGCTCATGACGGGCAGCATCGCGCTGCTCATCGGCATCCTGCTGTTCGTCGCGGTCGCGATCGACCACCCGTTCGTCGGCGACGTGGCCGTCACGCCCGACCCGCTCCAGCGGGTCCTCGCCGACTTCTGAACGGCCCGCCCGGCCGCCGTGATCGACCTCCCGCTACCTTCCGGACCCGATCACACGACTGGTGCCCGAGGAGGCGGCGGTGGAATCGGTCGACTGGAGCACGGAGTGGCTCACCAGCCTGCTGTGGATCCTCGGGGTGTGGGTCGCGACGGTGATCGTGCTCGGCATCGTCGCCGTGCTCATCGTCCGGTACACGACGTGGGGCCGGCAGTTCTGGCGCCTGGCCGGGCCGTTCGTGCGCCCGACCCGCGGGGACCGGGCGTCCTGGCGGCCGACGCTGTTCATCCTGGTCCTGCTGCTGCTCGTCGTGCTGTCGGTGCGCATCAACCTGCTGCTCTCCTACAACACCAACGAGCTCTACACCGCGCTGCAGAACCTCGACGCGGCCGCGTTCTGGCGGGCCATCGGGATCTTCGCGGTGATCGCGGCGGTGTACGTCGCGTCGTCGCTCGTGACGTACTACGTCGGGCAGTCCTTCGTGATCCGGCTGTGGGAGGACCTCAACGGCCGGTTGCTGGGCGACTGGCTCGGCGACCGCGTCTACCACCGCCAACGGTTCTCGCGGACCCAGGTCGACAACCCCGACCAGCGCATCCAGGAGGACATCGCGTCCTTCGCCCAGACCTCGTACACGCTCTCGATCGGTCCGAGCGGTGCGGTGAGCGCCCTGGTGACGATCCCGTCCTTCACCATCGTGCTCTGGCAGCTCTCCGGCCCGCTGTCGGTGTTCGGGCTCCAGATCCCCCGCGCGATGACGTTCATCGCGTTCCTCTACGTGATCGTCGCGTCGGTGTTCGCGTTCCGGATCGGCAAGCCGCTGATCCGCCTGAACTTCCTCAACGAGGGCCTCGGCGCGTTCTACCGCTACGGGCTGGTCCGCGTGCGGGACAACGCCGAGAACATCGCGTTCGCCCGCGGCGAGCCCGTGGAGCGCCTCACCCTCGAGCGCCGGTTCTCCGACGTCATCGCCAACTACTGGCGCATCGTGATCCGGACGCTGAAGTTCCAGGGCTTCAACCTGGGCGTCACCCAGATCTCCGTGGTGTTCCCGATCATCATCCAGGCGCCGCGGTTCTTCGCCCGGGCGATCAGCCTCGGCGACATCCAGCAGACCGCGCAGGCGTTCGGCCAGGTCCACGACGCGCTCTCGTTCTTCCGCAACGCCTACGACCAGTTCGCCGCCTACCGCGCCGTCCTCGACCGCCTCACCGGGCTGCTCGACTCCGACGAGGAGGCCCGCGAGCTGCCGCTGCTGGACGTCACCGACCGCACCGGCGGCGTCGTCGTCCGGGACCTCACCGTGAACAAGCCCGACGGCGAGACCCTCGTCAGCGACCTGTCGCTCGAGCTCGACCGCGCCGAGTCGCTGCTGGTCACCGGTCGCTCGGGCACCGGCAAGACCACCCTGCTGCGCAGCCTCGCCGACCTCTGGCCCTACGCCGAGGGCCACGTCGAGCGCCCCGTCGGCTCCGGCGCGGTGTTCCTCGCCCAGCAGCCCTACCTGCCCCTCGGGACGCTGCGCACGGCGCTGGCCTACCCCGAACCCCCGGAGGCGGTCGCCGTCGACGACGCGGCCCGGGTCCTGCGGGCGGTCGCGCTCGCCCACCTCGTCGACCGGGTCGACGACGACGAGGTCTGGTGGCGGGTGCTCTCGCCCGGCGAGCAGCAGCGCGTCGGGTTCGCGCGGCTGCTCCTGGCCCGGCCCGACGTCGTGTTCCTCGACGAGGCCACCGCGGCCCTGGACGAGGGCCTCGAGTACGAGCTCTACACCCTGCTGCGGCGCGAGCTGCCCGACCTGGTGCTGGTGAGCGTCGGGCACCGCAGCAGCCTGGAGGCGTTCCACTCCCGGCGGCTCGACCTCGAGGGCGACGGCCGGTGGCGGGCGGAGGCCCTCCAGGGACAGGCCTAGAGGTACTGCCGGATCTAGAGGTACTGGCCGGTCGAGGTGTCCGCCGGCTCGGGGGCCCGGACCCGGATGGCGACGACGTTGGCCGGGTTCACCGTGAGCGTCGTGGCCGGGACGTCGCCCGCGCGCTCGTGCTCGCGGACCCGGAACGGGGTGCCGCCGGCGAAGCTCGCCTCGACCGCGGCGAGCACGGCGTCCTCGGAGTCGAAGTCCAGCGTCGTGACCGTGATCGGCTCGCCGACGGTCGGGTAGATCCAGACGGTGAAGAGGTTGTCGGGCACGGGGGCCTCCCTGCCGCGCGGTGTCAGCGCGTCCTGCTGCTGGGGTTCGGGGTGGGGCCGGCCAGCGCGTCGTCGAGCCAGGTGAGGAAGTCGGCGGTGGACCCGGCGAAGTGCCGGCGGACGCGGTCCCGGACGGCGCGGACGTCGTGCCCGGCGACGAACTCCGCCGTGGTGGGTGTCCCGCAGCCGCAGGCGCAGGTGAGGTCGCGCAGGGCGGCCTCCTCGGGCAGCGCCCCGTAGGTGATGCGGTTCTGCGAGTTGTTGGCGAGGGGGTCGGGCCGGCCGACGTACGCGTCGCGCAGCGGGTGCCCGGGGCCCAGCACCGCGCCGTCGAGGGCCTTGCGGTCGCCGTAGGGGGTCACCGAGCGGATCTCCGCCGCGGCGCCGACCAGCCCCTCCGGCGTGACGACCAGCGCGAAGCGCTCCCGTCCGGCGACGTTCTGGTTCAGGCGCCACAGACCGCGGCCGGCGTCCCAGATCTCCTGCTCGGTCATGCGCGGGAACCACCCGAGGCGGGCGCGACCCAACGGATCGTCGTCGGCGCGCTCGTAGCGCCCGAGCTTGACGCGGATGGCCACGGCCCACCTCCTCCCGCCGCCGAGGAGACTATGCACGACGGTCCACCAGAGTCAAAGGCCGACTCTGCTGCCCGGCGGTGCGACGACGGCCGGACCTGAGACGGGGCCCACGCCGCTGACCGCCCGGCGTGGGGTGAGGATCGGAGTCATGGCGCGCCTCGTGGTCATCGGTCCCGGAGCGATCGGCGGCGTGCTCGCCGCCCTGGCGCACGAGCGGGGGCACGACGTGGCCCTCGCCGTCCGGACCCCGTTCGACGTGCTGCGGGTGCGGACCGGGGCGGACGGCGAGGAGCGCGAGGTGCCGGCGGCGGTGCACACCGACCCGGCGGACCTCGGCCCCGCGGACTGGGTGGTCCTCACGACGAAGGCCCACCACACCGCGTCCGCGGCGGACTGGCTCAAGGCCACGACCGGCCCCGGCAGCGTCGTCGTCGTCGCCCAGAACGGCGTGGACCAGGAGCGCCGCGTCGAGGGCCTCGTGCACCCCGACGCGACGGCGGTCCCGGCCGTCGTCGTGCTCGGCGCCGAGGCGGTGGAGCCCGGGCGGATCGTCCACCACGGCTACGGGCGGCTCACCGTGCCCGACGGTCCCTGGGTCGACGGCCTCGCCGCGCTGGTCGGCGGGGGCGACGACGGCGTCGAGGTGGCCGGCTCCACCGACTACCGCACCGACGCGTGGCGCAAGCTCATCAGCAACGCCGTCGCGAACCCGATCACCGCGCTGACCATGCGCCGCAACGAGGTGCTCGCCGAGGACCACCTGGCCGACCTGGTCCTCGGCCTCTCCCGCGAGGTCGTCGCCGTCGGCCGGGCCGAGGGCGCGGACATCTCCGACGACGACGTCACCGCGCTGCGGCGGCACTACGCGACGATGCCCGCCGGCACCGGCACCTCGATGCTCTACGACCGGCTCGCCGGGCGGCCGACCGAGCACGAGTACCTCTCCGGCGCCGTCGTCGCGGCCGGCGCGCGCCACGGCGTCCCGACCCCGCTCAACGCGACGATGCTGGCGCTGCTCCGCAGCATGTGAACGGATGTGGTCGTCCCGGCGACCACATCCGTTCACATGAGCGGCAGCTCTCGGCGTCGCACCCCCGTCGCGTGGTACGCGGCGTTGGCGATGGCGGCGGCCGTCCCGACGATGCCGATCTCGCCGATGCCCTTGGAGCCCATCGGGTTCACGTAGGGGTCGTCCTCGTCGATCCACTCCGCCGTCATCTCGCGCACGTCGGCGTGGGCGGCGATGTGGTAGCCGGCGAGGTCGTGGTTGACCACGTGGCCGAAGCGGGGGTCGACGACGCTCCGCTCGTGCAGGGCCATCGACAGCCCCCACACCATGCCGCCGAGGAACTGCGAGCGGGCCAGGGTCGGGTTGAGGATCCGGCCGGCCGCGTACACCCCGAGCAGCCGCGGCACCCGGATCTCGCCGGTGTCGGCGTGCACCGCGACCTCGGCGAACTGGGCCCCGTAGGCGGCCATCGACAGCTCGCCCGCCCACGGGTTGTCCGGGGTGGCGGCGTCGGCCTCGGCGCCCTCCTCCGGGTCGTCGCCCCACTTGTCCCGGAACCGGTCGGCGGCCTCGCTGATCGTCGACCCCCAGGACGCCGTGCCCGACGAGCCACCCGCCACCGTCCCCCGCGGCAGCGCGGTGTCGCCGATCGCGACCTCGATCCGGTCCGTGGGCACCCCGAGCGCGTCGGCCGCGATCTGGGTGAGCACCGTCCGGGCGCCCTGCCCGATGTCGGTCGCCCCGATCTCCACCTCGTAGCGCCCGTGGCGGAACCGGATCACCGCCGTCGAGCCCGGGAAGCGGATCGCCGGGAACGTCGCCGCCGCGACCCCGGTGCCGTGCCACCAGCCGTCGACCAGTGAGGCCCGCGGCTGCGGTGGTCGCGCCGACCACCCGAACCGCTCCGCCCCGCGCCGCAGGCACGCGACCAGGTTCCGCGTGGAGAACGGCACCCCCGACTCGGGATGCACCTCGGGCTCGTTGCGCACCCGCAGCTCGATCGGGTCGAGGCCCAGCGCCACCGCGAGCTCGTCCATCGCGCACTCGAGCCCGAAGCTGCCCGGGGCCTCCCCGGGGGCTCGCATGTAGGTGGGCGGGTCGACGTCGAGGGGCACCAGGTCGTGCGACGTGCGCCGGTGCGGCGCCGCGTACATCGCGCGGGTACCGGTCGCGGTCGGCTCGCCGAACTCCTCGATCCGCGCGGTGGACGCCACGACGTCGTGCGTGATCGCCTCCAGCCGCCCGTCGGCCGTCGCCCCCAGCGCGAGGTGCTGCACCGTCGCCGGCCGGTGCCCGACCGTCTCGAACATCTCCCGCCGCGACAGCGCCCGCTTCACCGCCCGGCCCGGCACGGTGCGCGCCGCGAGCACCGTCAGCACCGTCCCGGCGTGCAGCGAGCCCTTGGCGCCGAACCCGCCGCCGACGTGCGGCGACGCCACCTCGACGTCGTCCTCGCCCAGCCCGAACAGCGCCGCGACCGTGTCCCGCGCGCCCGCCACCCCCTGCGAGGACTCGTACAGCACGACGTGATCGCCGTCCCACGCCGCGACCGTCGCGTGCGGCTCCATCGGGCTGTGGTGCTGCACCGGGGTGGTGTAGGTGGCGCGGACGGTGACCGCGGCCGCGTCGAGCGCGGCGTCGGGATCAACGATCCCGCTGGTCGGCGGCGCGTAGTTCGCGAGCGTCGCCGCCGGGTGCCGCGCGGGGGAGTGCTCGTCGAACGCGGTGACCTGCGGTTCCTCCGCGACGGTCACGACGACGAGGCCCGCGGCCTCCCGCGCGACCTCCGGGGTCTCGGCGAGCACCGCCGCCACGTACTGGCCACGGTGGTGGATCTCGTGGTGCTGCAGCACCCGGAGCTCGGGGTCGCCGAGGTCCGCGAGCCGCGGCGCGTCGTCCGGGGTGAGGATCCCGACGACGCCGGGCACGGCCCGCGCCGCGCCCGTGTCCAGGCCGGTGATCCGGCCGCGGGCGACCGTCGCCTGCACCGGGTGCAGGTGCAGCGGGGCGTCGACCGGCTGGTCGGCGGCGTACCGGGCGGTGCCGGTGACCTTGTCCGGGCCCTCGACCCGGCGGACCGACGTGCCCATGACGCGGGCGTCGAGGACGGTCACGAGTGCTGCTCCTCGGTGAGTCGGCGCAGGGTGTCGGTCAGCGCGCCGACGACCAGGTCGAGCTTGAAGCGGTTGCCGCCGAGCGGGCTCTCGACCGGGTCGGCGTCGGCGAGCTCGGCGCGGGCGGCGGCGCGGTACGACTCGTCGGTGGCGGGGGCTCCCCGCAGGGCGTCCTCGGCGCGGGTGGCGCGCCACGGCTTGGGGGCGACCCCGCCGAGCGCGATCCGGACGTCGGCCACGGTGCCCTCGCGCACCCCGAGCGCCGCGGCGACCGAGACGAGGGCGAAGGCGTACGAGGCCCGGTCGCGCACCTTGCGGTAGGCCGAGCGCGCCGCGATCGGCGAGGCCGGCAGATCCACCGCCGTGATGAGCTCACCGTGGCGCAGCACGGTGTCGTGGGTGGGGTCGTCGCCGGGGAGCCGGTGCAGCTCGGCGACCGGGAGGGTGCGCGTGCCGTCGGCGCCGAGCACCTGGACCGTCGCGTCCAGCGCGACCAGCGCGACCGCCATGTCCGACGGGTGCGTCGCGAGGCAGTGCTCGGACGCGCCGAGGATCGCGTGGTAGCGGGTCCAGCCCTCCCGGGCCGAGCACGGCTGGGTGAGGTCGCGCTTGGTGCACGGGGTGGTGGTGTCGGCGAAGTAGACGCACCGGGTGCGCTGGAGCAGGTTGCCGCCGGTGGTGGCCATGTTCCGCAGCTGGCCCGAGGCGCCGGCGAGCAGGGCCTGGGCCAGCGCGGGGTAGCGGCGGCGTACCAGCGGGTGGGCCGCGACGTCGCTGTTGAGCGCGCCCGCGCCGATCCGCAGACCGCTCCTCGTGGTCGAGCTCCGCGCTGCTCCGTCTCCGTCCCCGTCTCCGTCTCCGTCCCCGCCGTCGTCGAGCTCGGTGATCGCGGTGCTCGTGACCCGGCCCAGGTCGACGACGGACGACGGGGTCGCGACGCCGAGCTTGAGGTGGTCGAGCAGGTTGGTGCCCCCGGCCAGGAACACGGCGCCGGGGTCGGCGCCGACCGTGGCGACCGCGGCCTCGGCGTCGTCGGGACGGGCGTAGGTGAACGGCCTCATCGGTCGGCCCCCTCGACGGTCGAGCCCCGCCGTGCGGCGTCTCCCGCCACCTCGGCGACGGCGGAGACGATGTTCGTGTACGCCGCGCAGCGGCACAGGTTGCCGCTCATGCGCTCGGCGATCTCGGCGCGGTCGAGCACCGTCGGGCCGGTGAGGTCGTCGGTGACCGCGCTCGGGGCGCCGTGCGCGGCCTCGTCGAGGACGCCGACCGCGGAACAGACCTGACCCGGGGTGCAGAAGCCGCACTGGTACGCGTCGTGGGCCAGGAACGCCTCGGCGACCGGGTGGAGCGCACCGTCGGGGGCGAGCCCGTCCGCCGTGGTGACCTCGGCGGCGTCCTTCGCGACGGCGAGGGTCAGGCAGGACAGCACCCGACGCCCGTCGACGAGCACCGTGCAGGCGCCGCACTGGCCGTGGTCGCAGCCCTTCTTCGGGCTGGTGTTGCCGAGCCGCTCGCGCAGCGCGTCGAGGAGGGTGGTGCGCGGGTCGACGTCGAGGTCGTGGTGGCGGCCGTCGACGGTGAGTCCGATGGGGATGGTGGTGGTCACGTCGCTCCCGGGGGGTGTCGTGCACTCCACGGTTCCACGGTGTCGATCTCCGAGCATGGGACCGTCGGTCCCAGGAAGCCGCGGCCGAGACGCCACGCATCATGATGCACACTCGGTATGCTGTGATGCATGCGCACGACGATCACCATCGACGACGGCCTCCTGGCGCAGGTTCGGCGTCGCGCGGCCGAGCTCGGCCAGACGGTGAGCCAGGTGATCGAGGACAGCGTGCGCGAGAAACTGCTGCGCCGTGACGATCAGGAGGCCGCCGGCTTCCGCGTGCGGGCGTTCCGAGGAGGGCGGCTCCGTCCGGGAGTGGACCTCGACGACAACGGTGCGCTGCTCGAGGTCCTGGACGAGCGGTGATCGCCTGTGACGTCAACGTCCTCGTGCACGCCTTCAACGCCGACGACGCGGCGCACGAGCCCTACCGGGCGTGGCTCGAGCGAGCCGCGGCCGGCCCCGAGCCCTTCGGGCTGGCCTCGGTGGTGGCCAGCGGCTTCGTCCGCGTGGTGACCCACCCCAAGGTCCTGGCCGAGCCGCTCGCCGTCGTCGACGCCCTGGAGCGGCTGGCCGATCTGCGAGCCGCGCCCGCGGTGGTGCCGATGGAGCCGGGCGACCGGCACTGGGCCCTCTTCGACGATCTCTGCCGGCGCACCGGCGCCCGGGGCAACGCGGTCCCGGACGCCTACCTCGCCGCCCTGGCGATCGAGCACGGCTGCACCTGGATGTCGGCTGATCGCGGATTCGCCCGATATCCGGGTCTCCGGTTCCGGCACCCCCTCGACCCGTGATGCCGCGGGAGCGCGTCGGCGAGCAGCCGGGTCCGCGCGACGCGGTCCACCAGCACCCCCGGCGGCAGCGCTACGTCCACCCCTCCCTCGGCCGGCCGGCACCGTGACGGTGTCCGCGCACAGGTGACTTGCCCACGCCGCGCCGTGACCGGGAGCATGCGCCCGGTAACCCAGATCACAGCCGATCGTCACCGGTGACGAGACGGAGGAGCTCCCCATGCAGGTCTCGTGCGCGTTCCCGACCGCCCTGCACTCCCCGGACGACATCGCCCTGGCGGAACAGCTCGGCTACGACCGCGCCTGGGTCTACGACACCCCGCAGCAGAGCCCCGACGTGTGGATGACCCTCGCGCTCGCGGCGGAGCGGACCGAGCGCATCGGGCTCGGTCCGGGCGTGCTGGTCCCGAGCCTGCGCCACCCGATGGTCAACGCCGCCGCCACCGCCACGCTCGCGGCGCTCGCCCCCGGCCGGACCGCCGTCTCCTTCGGCACCGGCTTCACCGGGCGTCGCGCGATGGGCTACCGGGCGATCACGTGGTCGTTCATGGACGCCTACCTCCGCGCGTTCCGGGGGCTGCTGCGCGGCGAGGTCGTGGAGTGGGAGGGCGCGCAGATGCAGATGCTCCACCCCGACGGGCACGCGCCTGCCCGCCCCGTCGACGTCCCGCTCCTCGTCGGGGCCCTCGGGCCGAAGGGGAACGCGGTCGCGCGGGAGCACGGCGACGGGCTCTTCGCGACGCTGCAGCTCCCGGACTTCCTGCCCGAGTGGTCCTGGGTGCCCTACCTGGCCTGGGGGACCGTGCTCGACGAGGGGGAGCCGCCGGACTCGGAGCACGCGCGGGTGGCGGGTGGACCGGGCTGGGCGCTCGCGTACCACGGGGCCTACGAGTTCGGCGGCCCCGACGCCGTGCGGGGCCTGCCCGGGGGCGCCGAGTGGCTGGAGACGGTCGAGAAGTCTCCAGAGGACCAGCGCCACCTCGCCGTGCACTCCGGGCACTGCGTCGAGCTCAGCGACGCCGACCGGGCGGCCTGGGACGCGGGTGGTCACTCGATGCTCCCCGACGTGACGATCAGCGGCACCCGCGCGCAGGTCGGCCGGCGGATCGAGGACCTCGCCGGGCACGGCGTCACCGAGATCGTGTTCCAGCCGTGCGGGCCGGACACCCGCGGCGAGCTCGAGCGGTTCCTGGAGGCGGCGCGCTCCTGACGCCGGCGAGCCGCGACGATGCGGCTTTCCTCCCACTGGTTGCCAGCAACGACGCTTCGCTTGCGCCGGGGAAGGGTGCCCGCCGGGGGAGGGGCTCAGTGCGGGCCGAGCAGGTTCGTCCGCACGTCGACGAGGTGCCCGCGCATGTGCTCGCGCGCCGCGTCGGGGTCGCGCTCCACCAGCGCGGCCACGATCTCGCCGTGGCTGCACTCGTAGCCGTGCCGGCGCTCCGGGGTGGCGGAGCGGCGCTTGATGCTGCCCCAGACGGGGAGGTCGCGGGCGGCGTTCATGGTGTCGAAGAGCCGCAGCAGCAGGCCGTTGTGCGCGGCGGCGGCGATCGCGCGGTGCAGCGCGGAGTCCCAGGCCTCGAACTCCTCGTAGGTCGCGGTGGAGTTCCCCCGGCGCAGGCAGTGGTGCACGTGGTCGATGTCGGACTGCGTGGCGTGCCGGGCCGCGAGCGCCGCGATCTCGGGCTCGAGGACCAGGCGGGTCGCCATGATCTCGGCCGGGCTGGTCTGCAGGGTGCCGCGCGCCGCCGCGGGGAGGCCCGGCTCCGCCTCGAGCTCGGCGAGGAAGGTGCCGCGCCCGACGTGGCGGGTGATCCGGCCCTCGCGCTCGAGCTCGGCGAGGGCCCCGCGCACCGCCGTCCGCGAGGCCTGCAACGACTCGCACAGCGCGCGTTCCGTGGGGATCTTCGCGCCCGTCCCGAGCGTGCCGTCGGCGACGGCCTCGTCGAGCAGCCGCCGCAGGCGGGTGACGACGGGTGCGGTGCTCGCCGGTGCTGCCATGCGACCAATATTAGACCAATGACGGCGAGCCGTCGGTATTGGCATCGCATACGCGGCGTCATATGGTCGGGGAAGCCCGCGAGGTGAGGTACCACTCCCTCGCAATGGTCCTGATTGGTCCGCAAAGGTGCGCTCCGCCCGAGCGTGCGGCGCACCTCGGGAAGGAGTCTGCGTGAAGCTGGTGACGTACGCCGTCGGCGGCCGGGAGGCCGTGGGTCTGGTCGACCCGGCCGACGACACCCGGGTGCTCGACCTGGTGCCCGTGGTGGGCGACCGGTCGCTGCTCGAGGTCGTCGAGGACTGGGAGCGGTTCGCGCCGGCGATCCGCGACACGCGCGACCTGCCCAGCGTCGTCGGCGCCACCCTGCGCGCCCCGTTCCCGCGGCCGCGTCGGGACCTCTTCGCGGTCGGCAAGAACTACCGCGAGCACGTCGCCGAGTTCGGGCGCTCGGGCTACGACACCCCGCAGCGCTCGGAGGACCTCCCGGACAAGCCGATCGTCTTCTCGAAGGCGACCACGAGCGTCACCGGCCCCTACGACGACGTCGAGGCCCACGCCGGCATCACCGCCGAGCTCGACTACGAGGCCGAGCTCGCCGTGATCATCGGCCGGGGCGGCCGCGGCATCTCCCGCGAGGACGCGTTCGCGCACGTCTGGGGCTACACGATCGTCGACGACGTCACCGCCCGCGACGTCCAGCGCGACCACAAGCAGTGGCTGCTCGGGAAGTCCCTCGACACCCACGCGCCGATGGGCCCGTGGGCCGTGACCGCCGACGAGGTCGGCGACGTCACCGCCCTCGAGGTGTCCTCGACCGTCAACGGCGAGCCGCGCCAGAAGGCCCCCGTCGCCGACCTGATCTTCGACATCCCCGAGCTCATCCGCGTCATCTCGGCCGGCATCACGCTCCTGCCGGGCGACGTCATCGCCACCGGCACCCCGGCCGGCGTCGGGATCGGCTTCGACCCGCCGCGCTTCCTGCAGTCCGGCGACGTCGTCGAGTGCGCGATCACCGGCCTCGGCGCGCTGCGCAACACCGTCCGCGCAACGACCCCCGACACCCCCACCAGGAGGACGAGCACGTGAAGGTCAACGGCAAGGAACTGGCGGTCGAGGTCACCGGAGAGGGCCCGGTGGTGCTGCTGGTCCACGGCCTCGGCGGCACGTCGAACTTCTACCAGCCGCAGGTCGCCGCGCTCGCCGAGCGCTTCACCGTCGTGCGGCCGGACATGGAGGGCTCCGGGCGCAGCACCGTCCGCGGGCGGCTGACCATCCAGGGCTTCGCGAACGACCTCGCCGATCTCCTGACGTCGCTCGACGCCGGCCCGGCCCGCGTCGTCGGCCACTCGATGGGGACCATCACCGTCCGGCTGCTCGCGGCCACACATCCCGAGCTGGTCTCGCACCTCGCGCTCCTCGGCGCCGTCCCCGCCCCGCTGCCCGAGGCCGGCCAGCAGGGCCAGCACGACCGCGCGGCCAAGGCCCGCGCGGGGGAGATGCCCGCGATCGCGGACGCCGTCATGGGCAACGCGACCGCCGAGGCCACGCGGCGCGACCACCCGGCCACCGCGGCCGCCGTCCGGGAGCTCGTGCTGCGCCAGGACCCCGAGGGCTACGCCCGGTCCTGCGAGGCGCTCGCCGCCGCGCCCGACCCCGGGCCGGTCGACCCCGAGCTGCCGCTCCTGCTGCTGACGGGAGCCGACGACGGCGTCGGCCGCCCCGAGGTCAGCCAGGCCCTCGCCGAGGCGCACGGCGCGGCGACGCTCGACGTCCTCGCCGACTGCGGCCACTGGACCGCCCTGGAGCGCCCGGTCGAGGTGACCGAGCACCTCCTCAAGTTCTTCTAGCCCGATACCGCAAGCCTCGACGACGAGGAGTCCTCCCATGAGCAAGGTCCTGTTCCGCAACGTCTCGATCCTCGACTCCACCGGCGCCGACCCGTACCCGGGCGACGTGCTCGTCGAGGACGACCGCATCGCCGCGGTCGGCACCGTCGACGGCTCGCGCGCCGAGGGCGCGCAGGTCGTCGAGGGCCGCGGCCGCACCCTCATGTCGGGCCTGTGCGACGCGCACACCCACTTCAGCTGGAACAACTCGGCCGACCTCGACGGGCTGGGCATGATGCCGGTCGAGGAGCACCTGCTCTTCTCGATGGAGTCGGCGAAGAAGTACATCGACTCCGGCTACACGATGTGCCTCGGGGCCGCCTCCGCGAAGGAGCGCCTCGACGTCGTCTGCCGCGACGCCATCAACGCCGGCCGCATCCCCGGCCCCCGCTACCTCGCCAACGGCCCGGAGATCGCGGTGACCGGCGGCGCGCTGATCAAGTCGATCACCAAGTTCGCCGACGGCCCGGAGGGCATGCGGCTCGCGGTCCGCGAGCTCATCGACCTCGGCGTCGACCAGATCAAGCTGTCGATGACCGGCGAGGAGATCACCGGCACCCAGCGCGCGGAAGACACCTACTTCTCCGACGAGGAGACCGCGGCCGCCGTCGCCGAGGCGCACCGGCGGGGGAAGCGGGTCTGCGCGCACGCCCGCTCCGCGGAGTCGGTGAAGATGTGCCTGCGCAACGGGGTCGACATCATCTACCACGCCAGCTTCACCGACGCCGAGGGCATGGACATGCTCGAGGCCAACAAGGACTGGGTGTTCGTCGCGCCCGGCATCAACTGGCTCATCGCGACCCTCTACGAGGCCGAGGCCTTCGGGTTCCCGCAGGAGGCCGCCGAGGCCGTCGGGTACAAGAAGGAACTGGAGATGGCCACCGACGGGCTGCGCGAGATGCACCGTCGCGGCATCAAGCTGCTGCCCGGCGGCGACTACGGGTTCGCGTGGACCCCGCACGGCACCTACGCCCGCGACCTCGAGCACTTCGTCGAGCGCCTCGGCTTCACGCCGATGGAGGCCATCATCTCGGCCACGGCCTGGGGCGGGGAGATCATGCTGCGTCCCGACGAGCTCGGGAAGGTCCAGCCCGGCTACCTCGCCGACCTGATCCTCGTCGACGGCGACCCGCTCGCCGACATCACGATCCTGCAGGACCACGACAAGCTGCACGCGATCATGAAGGACGGGCAGTTCCACAAGCAGGACAGCCCGATCGCGCCGCACAGCGGCCTCGACGCCCCGGCCGGCCAGCTGAGCGGGGCCACCCGCGAGTACGTCGAGGCCCGGCCGTAGGCACGTCCCGCCGCCCTCCCTGACCGCCCGACCCCTCCCTGACCGCCCGACGTCGGGTGCCGTCCCCGCTCCCGGGGGACGGCGCCCGACGTCGAGGCCTCTCGCCTCCCTCACCCCCCAGCCGTCGCGCCGCCGCGCGTCGGCCCTGTCCGCGCGCCTCCAGGAGCCCCGATGACGTCCGACGCCGACACCCCGGCCTCCCTCCAGCCCCCCACCTCCGGCCTCCCGCCCCTCGAGCTCTCCCGCACCGACGACCCCGAGGTCCTCGCCGAGGCCGCGCGCGACGACTACTCGCTGCACGTCGTCCCGCGCTCCTGGCGCCTGCGCGCCCCGAAGATGGCCCTCGCCTGGTCGGCGCTGATGTCGGCGATGTTCTGGGTGGTCGTCGCCGCCGGCGCCTCGCTCGTCGTCGGCACCGTGCAGGCCCTCGTCGGGCTCGCCGCGGCCGTCGTCGTGCACGGCACGTTGTGCCTGGTGATGTCGCGGACCGCCGCCGACTCCGGCCAGACCGTGGGCCTCTTCTCCCGCGCGATGTTCGGATACCGCGGCGCCGCGATCGCCACCCTGGCCCTCGGCCTCACCGGCACGTGGTTCGCCGTGTTCGAGGGGTCGGTGCTCGCGGTGGCTGCCCAGGCGGAGTTCGGCGGGCCCGTCTGGATCTGGTACCTCGTCGTCACGCTCGTGTGCATCCCGCTCGTCATCGGCGGTGTCCGGCAGGCGATCGAGAAGGTCAACGCCTGGCTGCTGCCGGTGTTCGCCGCCGGGCTGGTCCTCACCGTCGTCTGGGCCACCGTGGTCCACGGGTACGACGGTTCCTGGCTCACCGCCCCGCCCAGCACGCCGACGACGATGGCCGGACCGGGCTGGCTCTACGTCTTCGCCATCTACATGGGCGTCTTCTCGAACGTCCTCTACTCGTTCGACTTCGCCCGCATGGGCCGGCCGCAGGACCACCGGGTCAACGGCCTGCACACCTTCGGCTACACGTTCTACTTCTTCACGATCCTGGTGAACGGCGCCGTCGGCATCTACCTGGTGCACACCATCCCACTGGCCGAGGTCAGCGAGTCGGGCCTGGTCGTGGGCATCGTGCAGATGATGGGGCTCCTGGGCGTGGTGTTCATCGTCGCCACCCAGCTGAAGATCAACACGGCGAACTTCTACGTCGCCTCGACCAACTTCCAGGGCCTGTTCTCGCGGACGTTCAACCTCACGCTCTCCCGCACGACCTGGGTGTTCATCGTCGGCGCGCTGTCCTTCGCGGTGATGACGCTGAACATCTTCACGTTCATCAACACCTGGCTCTCCTACCAGGGTGCGGTGCTCGTGGCGTGGGTCGGGATCGCGCTGGTGACCGTCGCCGACGCGCGCCGCCGGGGCCGCGCGCAGGACGTCGCGTTCGAGTTCCGGCCGGGCCGGGTGCCGCGGGTGGACGTCGCCGGCGTCCTCGCGTGGGTGATCGCGTCCGGGGTCGGCATCACGCTGATCGCCACGGGCAGCGCGATCGCGAGCACGTGGGCCCTGGTCGGAACGTTCGTGCTCGCCGTGGTGATCGCCGCCGTCGGGAAGGCGCTGCGCCACGGCCGGCCCACCGGGATCGCGACCCGCCCGCACGACCCCCGCGACGAGGTCGACGACGTCTGGACCGACCGGGTCCGCTGCCACGTCTGCCACCGGTCCTACGTCGCCGTCGAGATGGACCGTGATCCGGCCCACGACCACGCGGCCATCTGCGCGGCGTGCGCCACCTCGACGGCGTTCCTCGACGCCGTCGCCGCCGAGACCCCGCGCGCCTGACCCCTGGCGTTGTCGCGGGCGCCGTCCCTCGCCGGGGACGGCGCCCGTCGCGCGTCCCCAGCACCGGAAGGACGTCCGTGCCGCTGCTCGTCTGCCGCACCTGCCCCCGCGACCACCCCGACAGCGGTTCCTTCGGCGTCGCCCTCGATCGTGCGCTCTGTGCGGACGGCGTCCGGGTGCGGCACGTGCCGTGCCTCGGGGGCTGCCCGAACGCGGGCAACGCCGCCGTCGACGGGCCCGGCAAGCCGCGGGTGCGCTTCTCCTCCCTCACCGACGACGACGCGGGCCCGCTCCTCGCCGCCGCGGCCGCCTACGACGCCAGCCCGACCGGCATGCCCGACGACGGGTGGGAGGTCCCGCCCGCGCTGCGCGACCGGCTCACGGCGGTGACGCCGAAGCGGGTCGTCTAGAGCCGCCCCGGGCCGGTTGATCAGGGGCACATAAGGCAGGCGCGGGGCCGGTCTGGCCTGCCCCTTGTGCCCCTCGCGCCCGAGCCCGGCCTGCGGTGCACTCGGCATGATCAACCGCCTAGGGCGCCCACCACCCCACCCGCCGTCAGGAGCGCCTCCGACGACGACGCCGCGGCTCGTCCTTCCCGCGGACCTCGCGCCACGTCTCGTGCACCGCGTCGAGCGCGCCCTTGGTGATCCCCTTGGCTGCGCCGTGCATCGTGTTCTCGGTCATGCTGCCGACGAACTCGTCGAGGGGCTTGCCGCCCTTCGCGTGCAGGTCCAACCGGTTGGTGGCCTCGGCGAACCGCAGGTAGGTGTCGACGCTCGCCACCACGATGCGGGCGTCGATGGTGAGGATCTCGATGCCGACCACCGAGACCTTCACGAACGCGTCGATGACCAGGCCCTTGTCCAGGACGAGGTCGAGGACCTCCGCGAGCCCGCCCTGCGGGGACCTGCGGACGCCGCCCGACTGCGGGCCCCGTGCGACCGTCACACCGCGCCTCCTCGCCGGGCGACGGCCTCCACGCCGCGGGTGAGTGCCTGCCACTCCCGCAGTCGGGCGCGGATCGACCGCTCGCCCGCCTCGGTCAGAGCGTAGAACTGCCGGCCCGACCGCGGGTCGGGCCGGCGGCCGAGCAACCGGTTGCGGGTGAGGCGGTGCAGCGTGACGTGCACCGTGCGTTCGGGGGCGTCCAGGTGCCCGTCGCTGCTCTCCCGGACCCGCGTGATCACGCCTCGCCCGTCCGTCGGGCCCTGCCGCAGGGCGAGCAGGACCAGGAGGTCGACCTGGTCGCGACCGGCGACGCGGGCGATGCTGCGGCGTCGGGCCGGCGCCGCGTCCGGGGACCGGCGGGCGCGGGTCCTCGGGCGCTCCTCCTCGGGCTCGTCGTCACCCTCGAGGGTCGGCTCGGGAGCCTCCTCGCGGGCAGGCTCGGCGGCCGCCCCGGCACCGTCGTCGTCGCGGGGGTCGTCCTCCGGCTCGCGTGGTGCGGGCACCGTGCGGTCGGTGCGGTCCCCGCCGTCGCGGTGGGGGAGCAGGCCCCGCAGGCTCGCCGTCGCCGGCTGCCCGAAGGCGTGGCTGAGGTCCTGGATCGTCACATGGCCTCCACGTCGCGACCGGTGGTGGACTCCTCGGCGGCGCGCAGCAGCGTCAGCAGCTCGACGCCGAGGTCGCGGTAGTCGGCCGCGACCCCGGCCGCGGCCGTCGACAGGCGGGGGGTGGCGGTGCTGCCGGCCCGCAGCGAGGCCCACCACGCGGGCTGCGCGGCCACCTCGAGCTCGAGCTCGTGGGCGAGCCGGCCCAGCCGCCGCGCGTCCTGGGCGCTGCGCTCGGCGTGCCGGATGACCGTGGCGAACAGCGGCGAGTGCCCGCCGAACGCCGCCGCCACCGCCCCGCGGAGCTCGGCGTGCACGCGCCGCGAGCGGGTCCCCGTCGCGAAGAGGACGGCGCCGAGGAGCGCGAGGTCGGGGTTGCGCTCGCGCGCGACGGCGAAGCGCTCGGCGACCAGCCGCATCCCGACGAGCCCGCCGACGTCGGACTTGGTCGGCATGACGATCCAGCGGGCGGCCGTCAGCGCGAGGTCGGTGAGGATCGTCGACTCGGGCGGGCAGTCGACGAACACGACGTCGTAGGGCTCCGCGGTCGGCGCCAGGACCTCGGCGAGGACGTCGAACGCCGCGCGGCCGCGCTCCTGCAGCCGCGACACCATCAGCGGGACGAGGTCGGCGAGGCGGGCGCCGCCGGGTACGACGTCGAGGCCCGGGCGCACGTCCTCGACGGGGGTCAGCGGGCTCTCGGTGAGGATCGAGAGCACGAGGCCCGCGCCCTGGTCGTCGTCCTCGTCGTCGCGGTAGCCGAGGTCGTCGGCGAGGTTGGCCTGGCGGTTGAGGTCGACCACCAGGCAGCGGTAGTCGGCCGCCGCGAGCTGGCCGGCCAGGTTCGCGACCAACGAGGTCTTCCCGACCCCGCCCTTGTCGTTGACCATCGCGATGACCCGGCCCAGCGCGTGGGCCCGACCCGCGCCACCTCCGTCCACGGCGCGGAGGGTGACCACCCGACCCCGCCGGGCACAAGTCGACGCACGGCCGCCCGGCGGAGTTGGGCCGGGCGCCGGAGCCGGCGGCGCGGACGGCCCAGGACGGACCGGCCCGGACACCGGCATCCGGGTGCGGAGCATTCGGCGGCGTCACCCCCGGCGAGCCCGCGAGCCGCTCACCGCCACGCGCTCCCGCTCACGGGCGCGGTGATCCGACCCGACGATTCCGGGGCACCGGGGTCCGCGGTGCCCGGTGCCGAGCCGGAGCGGCCCGGCCTCGTGGTGCCGGTGCCGGCCTGACGACCGTGTCCTCCCGCGGTCGGCGCGGCCGGGGGATCACGGGTCGGCGCATCTCGTCGAGCGCCTGGTCGTCGAGGGTGCCGTGACGGGCCATCGACACCCAGGGGGCCGCGATCCACGCGATCCCGGCCGCTCCGGCCACCACGAGCGCCCCCACCAGCACCTTCACCACGCCCCCCGACGGACTTGCCTCGACGACCGCCCCATCGTGGAGGAACCGGTCGAGGGGGCACAGGGCCCGGGAGCGCCGAGCCCCCAACGATTCGGTGACGACCCGTCGTGATCCGGGGTCCTCCTGGCCCGGACGAGTGACGGATCACTGCGAGCGGGTCAACCGTCTCGTGCGGACGATGATCCCGGGGAGTTCCGGGTCGGCGGCGAGGTCGACGGGCCCCGCCGGGACACCACCGCGGGAGGAGCGTCCCCGCCGCGGAGCCCTTCGGGCGGTACCGCCGAGATCGGCTCGTCGAGACAGGGACGTCCGGCCCCCATTTCCCGTCGAAGGTCCCGAATGGTGTGCGGACGCAACTGTCAGGATACCGATCTAATGTCACTCATCGATATCTTCCTGGTACCTCATCGATGCCCACCGGTGAGCAACCCGCAAACACTTCATACGTCCAATGAGTGCCCGGGAAAGTCTCTCCGGTTCTGTGCGACTTTCCTCGGGCGCTGGCCGAGCGAATCTCCGGGACCTTGGTCCCCATTTCACGGGAAAGTAGTGACAGTGCACTCCCATCGTGCTTCACTTCCCACCTCGTCTGAAGGGGACTTTGGTCGGGGGCACGGGCAACCAGGGGGTGCGGTGTACAGTTTGCGAATCGGCGTCGCGGGATACGGATACTGGGGGTCCAAACACGTCCGCGTGCTGAGCGGCCTGCCCGGGGTCGAGGTGACGGTCGTCGACGCGGACGAGAGCAGGCTCGCGGAGGCCCAGCGCGTCCACGGCCCGATCGTCGCCGTGAGCAGCCTGGACGAGTGCCTGGACGAGCTGGACGGCGTCGTCGTCGCCGTTCCGCCCGCCGCCCATGCCCCGCTGGCGCTCGCGGCGCTGGACGCCGGGAAGGGGGTGCTCGTCGAGAAGCCGCTCGCGACGACCGTCGCCGACGCCGAGACGATGGTCGAGCGTGCCCGCGCCCGCAATTGCTGCCTGATGGTCGGTCACACCTTCGAATACAACCCCGCGGTCTGGAAACTGAAGGAGATCATCGATTCGGGGGAACTCGGTAAGATTCTGTACATCGATACCGCGCGGCTCGACCTCGGTCGCTACCAGAACGACTGCAACGTCATCTGGGATCTCGCTCCGCACGACATCTCGATCGTCTCCTACCTGCTCGACGAAATGCCCGACGAGACCTCGGTGTGGGCGCGGCGGCACATCGGGCGCCGGCACGCCGACGTGGCCTACCTGCGCATGACCTTCCCCCGCCGGGAGGTGAGCGCCTATGTGCACGTGAGCTGGCTCGATCCGTGCAAGGTCCGGCGCGTCACCGTCGTCGGGGAACGCAAGATGGCGGTCTACAACGACCTTTCCGACAACGAGCGGGTGCGGGTCTACGACATCGGGGTGGACGCCCTCGAGTCCGACGACGTGCACGCCATGCCGGTCTCGTACCGCACCGGGGACATCGTCTCGCCCTACATCCAGCACGCCGAGCCACTGCTGGTGCAGGACACCCACTTCGTCGAGAGCCTGACCACGGGCCGTGCCCCGGCTACGCCCGGTGAGCGGGGACTGGAGGTCGTGCGGGTGCTGGCGTCGACCGACGAGGCCGCCGCCCCGGCGACGGCGGGCCGGTTCCGTTCGCTGGGCACCGCCTCATGACCACCCTCGCGACCGGGCGCCCGCAGGGCGTGCCGTTCCTCGACCTGCGGGACGAGCACGCCCGGATCCGCGGCGAGCTCGACGCGGCCTGGGCCGGGGTGCTCGCCCACGGGCACTACATCGGCGGACCCGAGGTCGCCGGGTTCGAGCGGGAGTTCGCCGAGTACGTCGGTGCCGCGGCCTGCGCGGGGGTCGCGAACGGCACCGACGCACTGGAGCTCGTGCTGCGCGCTCTCGGCGTCGGGCGGGGAGACGAGGTCCTCGTCCCGACGAACACCTTCGTCGCCACTGCCGAGGCGGTCCTGGCGGCGGGGGCGACCCCGAGGTTCGTCGACGTCCGGCCGGGCGACCTGCTCGTCGACCCGGCCGCGGTCGAGGCGGCGATCGGGCCGCGGACCGCCGCCGTCGTGGCCGTGCACCTGTTCGGGCAGGTCGCCGACGTGCCCGCCCTCGAGGTGCTGACCCGGCGTCACGGCCTCGCCCTGGTCGAGGACGCCGCGCAGGCCCACGGCGCCCGCCTGGGCGGGCATCGCGCGGGCAGCGCCGGGCATGCCGCGGCGTTCTCCTTCTACCCCGGCAAGAACCTCGGCGCCCTCGGCGACGGCGGGGCCGTGACCAGCACCGACACCGGCCTCGTCGAGCGGGTGCGCCGGCTGGCGGACCACGGCCGCGACCCGCGGGACCGCCACGTCCACCAGGTCTCCGGGCGCAACAGCCGGCTCGACACGCTCCAGGCCGCGGTGCTGCGGGTGCGCCTGCGCCGGCTGGACGACGACAACGCCGCCCGGCGGCGGGTCGTCGAGCGGTACCGCGAGCTGCTCCCCGACGGGTGCCGGCTGGTGGGTCTCGAGCCGCGCGGGGAGCCGGTCCACCACCTCGTGGTCGTCGAGGTCGACCGGCGCGAGGACGTGAGCGCCGTGCTGACGGCGGCCGGGATCGGGTGGGGGATCCACTACCCGGTGCCGTGCCACCGGCAGCCGGCCTTCGCCGACGGCACCCCGCCACCGTCGTTGCCCGTCGCCGAGGCCGCCGCCCGACGCATCCTCTCGCTGCCGTGCTCGCCCCACACGACCGACGAGCAGGTCGAGCGCGTCGCGGACGTCCTCGCGAGCGCGGTCGGGAGGTTCCGCGACCACTCCCTCCCGGCCCCGTGACGCGACGCCGGCCCTGCCCCCGCGGCGCGACGACCGCGCCGGAACCCCCGCGGTTTCCGAGGAGGAACCGATGACCGACCACCGGGACGACGCCGAGCCCACCCCGGCCCCCCACGACACCGCCTCGGACCCGGACCGCGAACGGACCCGGACCGTCGCCCTGATCCCCACCCCGCGCGGGACGTTCCCCCGGCCCACCCCGGCGCCCAGGAGCGAGGAGCCCGACACGGTGTCCGACATCCCGACCGCGAAGGACATCCCGACCGCGAAGGACATCCCGACCGCGACCGACACCCCGGCCGAGACCGGGACCGACACCGCCACCCCGACCGGGACCGACACGGAGCCGGCCGGGTTGACCGGCCCCGTCCGGCGGGGCTCCCCCGGAGGCCCCACCGACCCCCGTGGCAACGGGAACGGGGGAGCGGGCACCACGGCGCCGGCGGGCGAGCCCGGCGACGACGAGGGTGGGCCGCCGGGTCCCCCCGCGCTCGGCGCCGACCGGATCCGCCGGCTCGCGGTCGTGGGAGTGGTCATCATCGTGCTCGGCGCGCTCGTCGGCTTCGGGGCCTCGCTGCTATGGCCCACCGAGTACGCGGGCCGGGCCTCGGTGCTCTACATCATCAGCCAGGACCAGCCGACCGGCTTCCTCCGCGAGGACCGGAACCTGACCACGCAGGCGATGCTCGCGCAGAGCAACGCCGTCCTGGCCCCGGTGGCCGCACAGTACGGGCTCACCGCGCCCGGGCTCGCGCAGAAGCTCACCGTGGTCGTGCCCGACGGGAGCGAGATCCTGGAGTTCGAGGTCCGCGACCCGTCCCAGGACCTCGCCGTCCGGCTGGCCGACGCCGTCACCAAGCAGTACCTGCAGATCAGCGCGTCGTCCCAGCCGCAGTCGGACCAGATGCGCTACCTGCAGGGGCAGCTCACGGCGGCGCAGGCCCAGATGCAGCAGCTGCGGGTCGACGGCAGCGCCCCGGCCCTCGCGCAGCTCCCGGCGGTGGCCGACCGCGCCGGCAGCCTCGCCTCCCAGGTCGACACGCTGATGCTGGCCCAGGTCGCGCAGCCGCAGGCCCAGATCGTCGTCCCGCCGTACGCGGGCGGCGCGGTGAGCCCGCGGCCCGGGTTCGGTGCCGCCACCGGCGCCGTCTGCGGGCTCCTGGTCGCCCTGGTCACCGTCGCGCTGCTCGCCCGGCGGTGGGTGCGCCGCGGCCCACAGCCGTGACCCACGCCGCGGCCGGCCCGGAGGCCGGGGCCGCCCCGCCCGGCCCGGCGCGGGGGTCGATCACCGTGGCCGGCTGGACCGTGGTGAGCCGGGGCACCGGCCTGCTGCGGATCCTGGCGGTCGGGGCGGTGTTCGGCCCGACCTTCTTCACCAACGTCTTCCAGTCCACCAACCAGGTCCCGAACCTCATCTACGAGGTGATGGCCGGGCCGGTGCTGGCGCTGGTCGTCGTCCCCGCCGTGGTCCGGGCCCGGGCGCCCGGGAGCGGGGGCGACCACCAGCGGCTCCTCGAGGGGCTGACCGGTCTGCTGCTCGCCGCCGCGGGGCTCCTGGCGGTCGTGGTGGTCGTGGCGTCGCCGCTCGCGGCGTGGGCGCTGACCGCGGGCATCGGGGACTCCGCCGAACGGACTCGCGCCTTCTGGCTCGCCGTGCTCCTGCTCTGCTGCGTGGCCCCCCAGGTGCCGCTGTACGCGCTGGCCTACCTCGGCGCCGCCGCCCAGCAGGCCCGGCACCGGTTCGCCCTCGCGGCGGCCGCCCCCGCGGTGGAGAACGTCGGCCTGATCGCCGTCGTCCTCCTCCTCGGCCGGGCCACCGCCCCGGGCGTGGACGTGGGCACCGTCCCGCTGTCGCTCGTCCTGCTGCTCGGGATCGGCAGCACGGCGGCGGTCGCCGTGCACGCCGGGCTGCAGGTCGTCGGCGCCGCCCGCGCCGGGACCCGGCTGCGCCCGCGCCGGCGCCGTGACCCAGAGCTGCAGGTCGTCGCGCGCCGGCTGCGGGGCTCGGTGCGGGTGGCCGCGCTGCCCGCGCTCGGCGTCTTCGTCCTCCTCGCGGTGGCGGCCACGTCGCCCGGCGGGGTCACCGTGTTCTGGCTCGCCTACAGCATCGGGGCCGTCCCCACCGCGCTCGGCGCCCGCGCGGTCACCACGGCGGTCCTGCCCGAGCTCTCCCGGGCCGTGGACCGCGACGAGCACGACGCCTTCGCCGTCGGCTGGCGCCGCGCCCTCGGGTACACCACGTTCGTCAGCGCCCCCGCGGCCGTCGTGCTGGTCGTCCTCGCGGGCCCCATCGCCGGGGTGCTGGCCACCGGTGAGCTCCGGACCCCGCTGGTCGTCGAGCAGCTCGCCCTGTGCACCGCGGTGATCGGGGTGTCGCAGATCTTCGGGGGTGCCTACGAGATCGGGCGGCAGGCCCTCTTCGCCCGCCTCGACGTGCGGGGCGCCCGCCGCGCGACCGACTGGGGGACGCTGCTCGGGATCGCCGTCGGTCTCGCCGCCCTCCTCGCCGCGCCGGCGGACCGCCCGGCGCTGCTCTGCCTCGCCGTCGTGGCCCGCGACGCCACCGCGACCGCGGTGGTGTTCGCGCGGCTGCGGGGGGCGCTGCGGCCGCGGGCCCTCCTGCCCCGTCGGACGCTGACCGCGGTGCTGGTCGCGACCGCGGTCGCCGTGCCGGTCGCCCTCCTGGCCCGCGAGGGGTTCGTCGCGGTCGACCCGGGCGGGCTCGGCGCGTACGCCGTGCTGGCCGCGGCGGGCCTCGTCGTCGTCGCCGCCTTCGCCGGCGTGCTGCGCGGCGGGCTCGCCCTGGTCGGTCGCGGGAGGCCGGGATGGTGACGCTGGACAGGCGCGCCCGCGCGGGGGTGCCCGTCGCGACCCTCCTGGTCGGGGGCCTCGGGGCCGCCGGTCTGGCGCTGCTCGCGACGCGGCTGGACACCGCCGTCGCCACCCCGACCGTCGAGGCCGTACTGATCGCACTGCTCGTCGGCGGCATCGTCGTCGTGACCGCGCTGCGGCCCGTCGCCGCGGTCTACCTCTACGTGGTGACGCTGCCGTTCCTCGCGGGGATCGACCGGTCGACGCTCCTCCCGCTGGTGCGTCCCAACGAGGCCGTGCTCGTGCTCGGGCTGACGGGCGCCGGCCTCGGGTGGCTCCTGCGCTGGATCCGCACCGGTGCCGTCCCCCGCCCCGTCCTGCACCCCGTCGACGGCCCGCTGGCGGCGTTCGTCGTGCTCGCCACGGTGTGGCCGGTCGCCTCGATGATGCTGCGCGGGCTCACCCCCACCACCACGGACCTGGCCGCGACGCTGCCGATGGTCAAGCTCGCCGCGCTCTACGTGCTGGTGCGGGTGACCGTGCGCCAGGCCCGGCAGGTGGAGCGGCTCGTCCGCCTCGTGATCTGGCCCGCGGTCGTGGTGGCGGTGATCGCGGTGCTCCAGACCCTGCAGGTCGGGCCGGTCCTGGGGCTGCTCCAGCTCTTCTGGGCGAGCCAGGACTCGCCCGCGGATCTGCAGGAACGCGGCACCACGACGCTGGGCTCCCCCCTGGCGACCGGGGACGTGCTGGTGATCGCCGGGGTGATCCTGCTGTGCTGCGCCGCCCGCGGCATGCTCGGCCGGCGGGAACGGATCGTCGCGGGATCGGTGCTGCTGGCCGGGATCCTCGCGACCGGCCAGATCACGGCCTGGCTCTCGGCGATCGTGGCGGCCGGCTTCCTCCTGGTCGCGTTCCCCGCCCTGCGCCGCCGGCTGGGCCGCTGGCTCGTGCTCGCCGTCGTGCTGCTCGTCGCCGGCATCCCGGCACTGGGCGCCCGATTACAGGACACCAGCTCGTCCGGCATCCCGATCAGCTGGCTGACGCGGTGGGACAACCTGTCCAGCTTCTACCTGCCTGTGCTCGGTGACTTCCGCTTCGTGCTCGGCATCCGCCCGAACTCGGTGCTGGCCGCGCCGGAGACCTGGCGCGACGTGATCTACCTCGAGTCGGGCTACCTGGACCTGCTCTGGATCGGCGGTATCCCGCTGCTGCTCGGCTTCTGCTGGCTCTCCTGGGGGGTGCTGCGGACCGCGCGGGAGGCGGCCGCGGGTCCGGGCGCCCGGGGCGCCGTCGCGCAGGCGCTCGGGATCTGCTGGTGGACGCTGATCGTCGTCTCGGTCATCGACGCGCACCTGACCCTGCGCGGCACCGGCGACCTGCTCTTCGTGATGCTGGCGCTCGCCGTCGGGGTCGCGCCCCTCCGCGCGGCGACCCGCGTGCCCCGGAGGTTCGACGACGAGGCCGCTCCGGCCCTCCCGGCCGGCGTGGCGGCGGCGACGGGAGGCGTCGGCGCCGTGCTGCGCCGCGCGACGGACGTGGCCGCGGCCTCGGTCGCGCTCCTCGTCCTCGCGATCCCGCTGCTACTCATCGCCGCCGCCGTGCGGGTGAGCAGCCCGGGCCCGGCGCTGTGGCGGCAGCGGCGGGTCGGGCTGGACCGCCGCTCCTTCGTGCTCCTCAAGTTCCGCACCATGCGCGTCGGGAGCTCCGACGCCGCGCTCCGGGCGCTCATCGCCGCCGAGCTCCGCGGCGAGGACACCGTGGTCGACGGCAGCACCAAGCTGCCCGACGATCCCCGGGTCACCCGGGTCGGTCGGGTGCTGCGCCGCACCAGCCTCGACGAGCTGCCGCAGCTGCTCAACGTCCTGCGCGGCGACATGACGCTCGTCGGCCCGCGCCCGTGCCTGGAGTGGGAGGCGCCGCTGTTCCCCGAGCCCTACGGGCAGCGGTTCACGGTCAAGCCCGGCCTCACCGGCCTCTGGCAGGTGACGGGCCGCAGCACGCTCGGCACCCTCGACATGCTGCGCCTCGACCTCGAGTACGTGAACCACCGTGGCTGGCGTGTCGACCTCGAGATCCTCCTGCGCACGGTGCCGGTGCTGATCCGCGGCGAGGGGGCCCGGTGAGCGCCGCAGCGCTGGGGAGCCGGCAGGACCTGGTCGAGGTCGACCCGCGCGACGACCCGCGGTGGGCCGCGTGGATCGCCGGTGGGCGCGGCAGCCTCTTCAGCTCCCCGCCGTGGCTGCGTGCGGTGTGCCGGACCTACGGCTTCACCGCGCACGCCCGGCTGCTCCTCGCGTCCGGAGCCGTCGACGGCGCCGTCGAGGGGGGCGTCGCGTGGGTGCCCGTCGACGACGTCCGCGGGCCCCGCCGGGTGTCGTTGCCGTTCTCCGACCGCGCCGACCCGCTCCCGCGGGACCCGGCGGTGCTGGCCCGCCTGCTCGCCGACCGGCCCGACGACGCGCCCTGGACGCTGCGCCTCCTCGAGCCCGACGGCCCGTTCCTCCCGCCCGGCGGCGAGGTCACCGGCCGGGCGGCCTGGCACGCCACGACGATCGACGCGGACGACGACACGCTCTCCGCACGGCTGCACCCGACGGCCCGGCGGAACATCCGGGTCGCGGCGCGGCGGGGCGTCCACGTCCGCCGCGGGACCTCCGCGGCCGACCTGCACACCCTGCACGCGCTGCACGTCCAGCGGCGCCGCGAGCGCTACGGGATGCTCGCCCCGCCGGTCGACCTCTTCGACGAGCTGGCCGCGGAGTTCGACCCGGACGACACCATGACCGTGCTGCTCGCCGAGGTCGACGGGCAGGCGGTCGCGGGAGCGCTGTTCCTCGAGTGGGACGGCGTCCTCTACTACAAGTTCGGCGCCTCCCGCGCCGGGGCGTTGCCGCTGCGCCCCAACGACGCGCTCTTCTGGGCCGGGCTCCGCCACGCCGTCGACCGCGGCCTGGGCGCGCTCGACTGGGGCGTGAGCGACCTCGACCAGCCCGGCCTCGTCGGGTTCAAGCGCAAGTGGGCCGACGACGAGCGCCACGTCACCGCGCTCCGGCTCGGCCCGCCGTCGTCGTCGGTCCCGGTCGACCGGCTGCTCGGCGCGGTGACCGCGCTGCTCACCGACCCCCTCGTCCCCGACGAGCTCACCGCCCGCGCCGGGCGTGAGCTCTACCGCTACTTCTGCTGAGCCGGCCCGCCATGACCAGGACGCGCCCCCCGCAGCCGCTCGGTCGCGGTCGAGAGCAGTCGGCGACCCGTCTCGCTGTGCCGCGCGGCGTCGTAGGCCCAGCGGGCCGGGGCGGCGACCCGTTCGACGGCGGGCGGGTAGGCGTACGCCGTGCCCCCGAAGGACAGCTTCGCGCGGTCGGCGCCCGGCCAGGACTCCTCGTTCTCGCTCCGGCCGGCCAGCAGGTCCGCGAGCATCTCCGCGTCGATCCCGCCGAAGTCGAACCACCGGTAGCCCTGCTCCCGGGCCCAGCGGATCGCCGTCCAGCGCATCGCGCCGGGCACGCTGAGCTTGCCGGCCGGCCCGGAGCGGTCGAACCCACCCAGCCGACCCTTGATCACCCCGCCGCACCCGGTGAGCAGGTCCGCGGCCACCGGGCGGCCGTCGACCTCGCCGACGAACACCACCGCGTGCCCACCCGGGGCGAGCTCGCCGTAGAACGCCTCGACGTAGTGGCGGGGGAGCGGCTCGTAGCCCTGGTGGCGGGCGGTGTGCGCCATGAGCTCGCTCAGCAGGCCGAGGTCGCGCTCGTCGCCGCGGCGCACCGCGACGCCCCGCTCGGCCCACTTGCCGGTCCAGTAGCGCAGCCGGCGTCCCAGCCCGGCTCGCAGCGCCTCCTCCCCGACCGCGAGGTCGAGCCGCAGGGTGCCCGCGGGGGCCACCCCGGCCTCGGAGCGACGGAACCCGCGGGCGGCCAGCGCGGCGCTGACGTCCTCGCCGCCGTCGGGGGGCTGGACGAACAGCGGCCGCACCGGGTTGGACCACCCGGCGAGGGCGTCGGCCAGCACCTCGACGACGGCGGCGCGGTCGGCCACGGACGCGGAGATCACCGGCCCCGACGGCAGGTAGGCGAGACCGGCGGGCCCCACCCGGGCACGGAGCAGCAGCTGCGCCCCGGCCACCACGGCGCCGCCCTCGCGCACCAGCAGGTGGTGGGCCGAGTACCCCACGGTGGCGCGGACCCGCGCCCAGGCCGTGAGCTGGTTGACGTCCGTGCCCGCGGTCGCGGCGACCAGCGCATCCCACTCCCGCGCCGACGCGGGATCGAGCCCGTGCACCACCTGCATGTCGCTGTCGCCCCCCGTGGCCGGCCCCGGCTGACGGCGCGGCACGCGCCCAGCCTGACATCACCACCCCCCGACGGACCCGGGCCGAACGGCCCTTGTGTCGCCGACACCCACGAGCAGGAGGCCCGAGGATGAGAGTGCAGTGCATCGGCGGCGGCCCGGCCGGGCTCTACACCGCGATCGCGCTCAAGCGCCAGGACCCCCGGCACGACGTGACCGTGTGGGAACGCAACGCCCGCGGCGTCACGCACGGGTGGGGCGTGGTCTTCTGGGACGACCTGCTCGACGAGATGCACCGGGTCGACCCGGCCTCGGCGAGCGCCGTCCGCGACGCCGCCGTCGTCTGGGACGGCCAGGCCGTGCAGGTCGGCCGGCGTTCCCCGGTGTTCCTCGGCGGGGCGGGCTACGCGATCGGCCGGCAGCGCCTCCTGACGCTGCTCGGTGACCGGGCCGAGGCCCTCGGCGTCGACCTGCGCTACGCCACCGCCGCGCCGGAGGACCTCGCCGGGCCCGGCCTGCGGGCCGGGGAGCCGGCGTCACTCGTCGTCGCCGCCGACGGCGCGGGCAGCGGGCTGCGTCGTCGTCGGACCGAGGAACTGGGCACCCGGCTCGCGGCCGGCCGGAACCGCTACCTCTGGTCGGGCACTCCGGCACTCTTCTCGACGTTCACCTTCGGCTTCGTCGACACCGGCTCCGGCTGGATCTGGTGCCACGCGTACCGGTTCGACGAGACCACGAGCACGTTCATCGTGGAGGCCCCGCCGGACACCTGGGCCGCGCTGGGGTTCGCCGACCTCGCGACCCCGGCCTGCCTCGACCTCCTCGCCGAGATCTTCGACCCGGTGCTGCACGGCGCCCCGCTCCTCGCGGGGCGGAGCGAGGACGCGCGGGCGCCGTGGCAGACGTTCCGGCGCGTGACCAACGAGCGCTGGTGCGACGGCCGGCTCGCACTCGCGGGCGACGCCGCGCACACCACCCACTTCGCCATCGGCTCGGGGACGCGCCTGGCGCTGGGGGACGCGGTCGCGCTCGCCGAGCACGTACGTGAGGTCGAGCTGGACGAGCACCTGGCCGCCGCGCTCGCGAGCTACGACGCCCGGCGCCGACCCGAGATCCGGCCGCTGCAGGACGAGGCGCTGCGCAGCAGCGCCTGGTTCGAGGACCCGGTCGGGCTGCTCGAGCAGGGCGACGACCTCGGGCTGGGCTGGTCGCTCTGGCAGCGGCGGCGTCGGGCCCCGGCGTGGCGGTGGTACCTGCACCGCGCGAGCCAGCACGCGCCGATGCGCCGGGTCCGGACGTCGGCCGGCACGTTGCGGCGCCACGTGCGGGCCCGACGCCGACGGTGGTCGGTCCCGCTGTCCGCGGGCCCGGCGCGTCCGCGCGCGACCGTGGGGGAGGAGCGGTGATGGGCCGTCGATCACTGCTGGCGGTGCTCGTCGTCGTCGGGGCGCTCGTGGTCGCGTGCTCCTCGCCCCCGGCGGCCGTCGACCCGAACCTCACCCCCGCGCCGCGCCCCGCCGCCGGGGCCCCCGACGACGCGGTCTCGCACGGCCCGCCGCCGCTCGACGGGTACTTCGCGCTGCGCCCGGCGGGGGCGTTCGCGTCGCTGCCCGACGACCTCGCCGCCGCCCAGATGGTGCGGCGCTCCTCGTGGGAGCCCCGGCCCGCCAACACCCAGGCCAACCACACCGTCCCGCCGCCGGACTTCCGGCCCGCGGGCTACCCGGGGATGGTCAACGAGGCGGCGGTCTTCGGCCGGGTGACCGGCAACTTCACCGGCACCACCGACGAGATCATCCAGTGGACCGCGGCGAAGTGGGGGCTGCCCGACGAGCTGATCCGCGCCGAGGCGGTCGCCGAGTCGGGCTGGTACCAGAACCACAAGGACCCCGACGGCAAGCCGATCGACCAGCAGGGCTACGGCGACTTCGGGGACTGCGGCGGCTCGCCCGGCGCCGCTCCCTACGGCCCCGACGGCCCGGCCAGCTTCGGCATCATGCAAGCCAAGTGGTGCACGCTGAACGACCCGACCCAGCCCGGCTACGGCGGCTGGCCCTGGACCGAGAACTCCACCGCGTACGCCCTCGACACCTACGGGGCGATCATCCGGGCCTGCTACGAGGGCTGGGAGACGTGGCTCGGCCCCACCTACCAGCCCGGCGACCTGTGGGGCTGCGTCGGCCGGTGGAACGCCGGGGCCTGGCACAACCCGACGGCGCAGAACTACATCGCCCGGGTCCAGCACGCCCTGGCCGACCGGCCGTGGCTGCAATGGCACTGAACGGGACCCGGCCCACCCGGGTGTGCGTCGTCCGGCAGCACTACGTGCCCCGCGACACCCGGGTGGCCCGAGCCGTCGGCGCCCTCACCGAGGCGGGCTTCGCCGTGGACGTCGTCTGCCTGCGCGCCCCCGGTGAGCCCGCCCGGGAGGAGCTCGGCCTGCTGCGCATGCACCGTTTGCCGCTGCGGCACCGGCAGGGCGGCGGGGCGCTGGGTTACGCCGTCGAGTACGCCGCGTTCCTCGTCGCGGCGACGGCCGTGGTCGCGGCCCGCCACCTGGTCGCCCGGTACCGGCTCGTGCAGATCCACTCGCTGCCCGACGTCCTGGTCCTCGCCGGCCTCGTCCCGCGCCTGCTGGGCGCCCGGGTCCTGCTGGACCTCCAGGAGTGCATGCCGGAGTTCTTCGCGACCAAGTTCGGGGTGGGGCCGACGCACCCGGTGGTGCGGCTGCTCGAACGCCTCGAGCAGCGCGCGATCACGCTCGCCGACCACGCCGTGACCCCGACCGACCAGATGCGGGCCGTGTTCGTCGCCCGGGGGGCCGACCCGCAGCGCATCACGACGATCATGGACGGAGCCGATCCCTCGGTATTCGTGCGTCCCGCCGGGGCGCGGCCGCTGCCCGGCGACCGGCACTTCACGCTCGTCAGCCACGGCACGGTGGCGGAGCACTACGGACTCGACACCGTCCTGCGGGCCGTGGCGCTGCTGCGCGAGGAGATCCCCGAGCTGCGTCTCGAGGTCTACGGCGACGGCCCGGACCTTCCACGGCTGCGGGCGCTGGCGGACACCCTCGAGCTCGGGGACGCCGTCCGGTTCAGCGGCCGGTTCGTACCCGAGGCCGAGCTCGTCGACGCCCTCGGCCGGGCCGACCTCGGCGTCCTCGCCGTGCGCCGCGACCCGTTCCGCGACGTCGCCCTCCCCGGCAAGATCTTCGACTTCATCGCGATGGGGCTGCCCGTGGTGGCGTCGCGCACCCGGTCGATGGCCGAGACGTTCGGCGACGGCGTCGAGCTGTTCACCTCCGACGATCCCGCCGATCTCGCCCGCGCCGTGCGCGCGCTCCACCACGACCCCGCGCGCCGCGCCGAGCTCGTCGCCGCGGCGCACGCCCGGAGCCGCCCGCTGCGCTGGGAGCGCCAGCGGCTGCGCTACCTCGCCGTCGTCGCCGACCTCCTCGCGGGGCGAGAGGTGGCCGAGGTGGAGAGCGGCGTCAGCGTGGACTGACCCGCAGGTGGAACGCGCGGTCCGCGGGCGCGCCGGAGAGGTCCACGATGCTGACCCGCAGCGCCGTCGGGTCCTCCGGCGCCGGGGCCAGGGTGATCACGCCCGGCGCCGGCACCCGGTCCCCGTCGCCGACCACGGTCGCCTGCCACGTCCACGAGGACACCTCGACGGGGAAGAGGGCCGTGTACAGCCCGCGCTCCTCGCGCCGGGCGGCCACGCGGTACTCGGAGCGCCGGGTCACCTGCCCGGTCGGGTCGACACCGACCGTGAACTCGACGACGGCGGGCACGACGCTGCTTGGGTCGACCCGGAGGGTCTGGCCGACGTGCAGGGCGTACGGGCCGGACAGCGTCGGGTTGAGCTCGAGCAGGACCTCCCGGGTGGTCCCGAAGCGGCGGGCGATGCTGTCGATGAGATCCCCCGAGCGCACCGTGTAGGTCTGCACGTCCGTCCCCCCTCCTGGCCGCGTACCCAGGCGCCAGGGTCGGACGGCCGGAGGACCCGGGGCCAGGGGCGGAGGTCCCGCCGGACCGGACCGGCCTACCCGCCGCGCTGCACGTCGGGCAGCTGCGGGTCGCCGTCGGGCGCGGCGAGGGGGCCCGACACCCACCCGAGGTAGCTGGCCACCACCGCGGCCGAGGTCCCCTCCACACAGGCGTCGACGCCGGCCTGCAGCGCCGCCTCGCGCAGCGGGCCGGGGGCCGGGCCCGAGAACGCGGCGAGCAACCGGGCCCGGGGAGCGGCGCGGCGTACCCGCGCGACCTGGGTGGTCCGCGGGGCGTCGAGCACGACGGCGTCCGCGGCGGCGGACACGGCGCGGTCGGCGTCGATCTCGTGGACCTCCCATACCGCGGGCGACAGCTCCCTCGCCAGGGCCGCGGCGAGGCCGGGGATGCCCACCACCTGGACCAGCAGCCGGTCGGTGTCCACCTCCGCGGCGCGTGCGCTGCCGTCCGCGGTGTCGCCGGGCTGCTCGGTGGGGTCCGCGGCGACCTCGGCGGACGCGGCGCGGTGCCAGCGCTCCACGACCCAACCGGTCTTCACGGGGTCCACGGTCCCCCACCTTTCCGGCCGAAGCTGAGCAGATCCATGCGTGAAGCTGTGGATCCGCTGAGCCGGTCGGGTCAGGCGCCGACCGGATGGCACAGGGTCAGCGGGACGGGCTCAGACCTCCGCGTGCCGCCGACGGGCGTCGTCGAGCTTGCTCTGCGCGTATTCTCTGGACAATAGACGCATCTCTGTCCGTCCGACGAATTCGTGCGCCTCGGAGAGGTCGGAGACGATGCGGGCCGGCACGCCGCCGTACACCTTGCGGGGTTCGGTCAGCGGCTTCGCGGTGGTGGCGCCGGCCGCGACGACGCTGTGTGGCGGCACCGTGGTGCCGGCGAGCAGGGTGCAGTTCGTCAGCGTGACCGCGCCGCGCTGCAGGATCACGGGCGCGCCCCGCTGCTCCCAGTCGTGCAGATCGGCGTAGTGGGTGAGCACGGTGCTGCGCACTCCGCCGATCACCGAGAACTCCTCCAGTCGGACACCCCCGGAGCAGTCGACGTAGTGCCGCGAGGTCATCGCGGCCCGGGCCTCGAGGACCAGCGTGCCCGCCAGGCTCGCGTCCTCGTGGGCCACGTACAGGGCCTGCCCGGAGAACCAGTTGAACTGGCCGACGTCCGCCCGCTCGCCGAGGTCGACCACGAGCAGTTCGCGGAACGCGTTCCCCGCTCCGACGTAGGCGTCCTCGCCGACCCGGAACGTCCCGATCCGCCAGAGGACCACCGGGTGGATCCGCGCGGAGGGCGCGATCCGCCAGCGGCGCGAGGTCAGGCCCAGCAACCGGTTCTTCAGCCGTGAGGGCGGGAGCAGGCCGAGCAGCAGCTGCACGACGGTCATGGCGGTTCCTCCTCCGAGGAGATGCGGGCGGGTCATCCCGCCCAGGTGTCGTAGAGGTGCACGTCCGCGCCGCCGGCGGCGTCGCGGAAGAACTCCCAGCAGGCGGTGGCGGCCGGCAGCGCCGCGACGTCGGGGCCGCGGGGCCCGACGAGGCTGCCGTCGGGCAGCCGGACCACGAGGGCGTCCCCGACGACGACGGCGTCCACCCGGACCGGGCGTCCGTCCTGCGGGATCGGGGTCGCGAAGGTGCCCGAGCCGATCTCGGTCACCGCGGCGTCGACGAGCGTCCCGGCCACCCACCGGTCGGGGGCGATCGCCAGGTGACACGGTCCGGAGAAGGGCCGCCCGGGGCTGAACAGGACCAGCGCGAGCGAGCCGTCGGTCGTCCCGGGCCCGAACCCGAAGGTCGCCCCGATCCGTCGCAGCCCGCCGCCCGGGGTCTGCAGGACGTACGCCGCGCCGTGCCGGTCGGGCAGGTGGCCGACGAGCGCGCCGCCGGCCACCGACGGGGGCGGCTCGATGTCCGGGCCGGTCAGCGTGAACGGCACGCCCTCGTCGCCGCGGGCCGGGAGCGGTCCGTCGGGCCGGGCCGTCCACCGGGTGCGCACCCGCAGCGGGACGTCGGGCGGCGGCGGCACCGGCGAACCGGTCGCGGCGTGCGCGCTGCAGGCGGCGGCCAGACCGGTCACGGCCGCCGCGCCCCCGACCGCGAGCGCCCGCCGGCGGCTCATCGTCGGTCTCAGATCCACGGGTGGGGTCGGGCGAGGTCCTTGCGGATGACGAACCCGAAGATGTTGCCCTGGCCGCGGGCGAGCGTGTTCAGGCCGCGGTTGAGCGCCGTGCCCGCCCAGGCGCGCACACCGCGGGGCGCCGCGCCGCGCTCGCCCAGCACCGCCCGCATCCCCGGGGTCAGCGCCCGCTCCGGACCCACGAGCCAGTGGGCGTGGAACTCCACGGGCACCTCGCGGCCCGGGTCGAACGTCCGCACCGTCTTGAGGACCTCGCGGCGCGTCCAGCGGTACACGTGGTTGGGCACCCCGGTGCCGTCCACCCCGCCGGTGGTGCCGCCGCCGTCGGCCACCGCGTCGAACTCGTAGGTCCCGGCCAGCCCGGCCCGCTGGGCCACCCGCATCAGCACCGAGTCCTGGTTCTCCACGGCGACCACGGTCCCGCGCGCGATCCGGTACATCTCGTGCAGCGCCTGGTGCGGGCGGCTGCAGTGGTGCAGCCCCGCGTGCCCGACGACGTGGTCGAACCCGCCGTCGGGCAGGTCCATGCGGTGCGCGTCGCCCTGGACGGCGTCGTCGAGCCGGGCCGACGGCGAGTCGGGGGCGAGGTTGACGAACGTCGCGCGCTCGAGCCCGAGCCGGGCGGCGACGTCGCGGTCGAATGCGCCGGCGAACTGCACCAGCACGGTGTCGTCCCGCCGCATCGCCCCGGTGGCGAGCAGGTCGCGCAGCAGCCCCTCGTACATCCCGGCACCGGCCTCGGGCGCGCCGGTCGGCGCCGTCGTGGTCACCACCGGGCTCAGACCGCCACGAGCTGGTACTCGGTCTCCAGCTCCTCGGCGATCCAGGCGTACGTCCGCGCCATCCCGGTCCGCAGCGCCGTCGAGGGCTCCCAGCCGTAGGTCTCGCGGAGGAGGGTGTTGTCGCTGGAACGACCGCGCACGCCCTGCGGGGCGTCGAGCCGGTGGCGGCGGCGGAGCCGGGTCCCGGCGATGTCCTCGACGACGTCGGCCAGCTGGTTGATCGTCACGAGCTCGGCGCTGCCGAGGTTGACCGGCTCGACCGCCGGGCCGGCCATGATCGTCTGGATGCCACGGATGCAGTCGTCGACGTACATGAAGCTGCGGGTCTGCTCGCCGTCGCCCCAGATCTCGATCTCGCCGGTGCCGTCGAGGACCGCCTCGATCACCTTGCGGCACATCGCGGCGGGGGCCTTCTCCCGGCCGCCGCGGTAGGTGCCGTGCGGCCCGTAGACGTTGTGGAAGCGCGCGACGCGGGTCTCCATCCCGAAGTCCTCGGCGAAGTGGCGGCACATCCGCTCGGAGAACAGCTTCTCCCAGCCGTAGCCGTCCTCGGGCATCGCCGGGTAGGCGTCGGACTCGACCAGCGGCACGACGTCGGGGGAGGTCTGCTTGCCCGCGGCGTACACGCACGCCGAGGAGGCGTAGAAGAAGCGGCCCACGGACGCGTCGCGCGAGGCCTGCAGCAGGTGGGTGTTGATGAGCACGGAGAGCATGCAGAGCGCGCGGTTGTTCTCGATGAAACCCATCCCGCCCATGTCCGCGGCGAGGTTGTAGACCTCCCCGACGCCGTCGACGGCCGCTTCGCACGCCTCGCGGCGGGAGAGGTCGAGCGTGCGGGTCTCGGCACCGTCGACCAGCTGGTACCACTGGTCGACGGGCTTGACGTCCACCGCGCGGACCTCCCGGCCCTGGCGGCGCAGCGTGCGGACGAGGTGCCCGCCGATGAAGCCGCCGGCGCCGGCGACGAGGGCCGGTCTGGCGGTGTCGGCGTTGTCCGGCACGGCGAGCGGGCCGGCGGGGAGCGCGGGCATGGCGGTCTCCTGACGAGGGGTGCTGGGGGAGCGGTGCCGCGACCTCACGGCCCGACCCTCGTGAGCCAGATGCTGGACGGGAAGTGGTCGGCGGACCCGTCGGTGTAGAGCCCGTCGTGCATGCGCCGCGGCCGGTAGTCGGGGAGGACGCCGGCCAGGGCCTCGGGGCGGTCGTGGTGCAGCACCGACTCGCAGGCCAGCACCCGCAACCGCGGGTTGTCGGTCAGGAGGGCCGCGAGCAGCGTCGTCTCCTGCCAGTCGAAGACGTTGTCGAGGACGTCGGGGGTGTGCAGGTAGGGCAGGTAGACGTCGTGGATGTGCACGACGACGCCCTCGGCGAGGCGCGGCAGGATCTCCAGGTACAGCCGGGCGAGCTCGGAGCCGGTACGCAGGGCGTGCGTCGAGTCGATGAACAGGACGTCGCCGGCGCCGAGGGCGTCGAAGTGCGCACGGTCGGCGTCCTGGGCCCGGTCGGCGACGACGTGGACGCCCGCCAGGGCCCGCAGCGCGTCCCGCGGGAACGGCTCGATGCAGGTGATGGCGGTCGGGCGGCGGCCCTCGGCGACGTTGCGGTCCGCGGCCCCGCGGGCGATGACCGTGGACACGCCGCTGCCGACCTCGAGGATCCGGGCGGGTGCCAGCGAGCGGACCACGCCGTGGAGCACCTGGGACTCGACCGGCCCGTAGCCCGGTCCGCGGTCCGACCCGAGGTCGCGCCACGCGTCGAGCCCCGCGACCTCCGGCACGTACGGCCCGCAGACCTCCCCGAGCCAGGCCAACTGGGCGTCGAGGTCCCAGCCGTGGCCGGACACGTCGATGCGCCGGGCCCAGCCGCGGTCCCGACGCAGCGCACGGCGGTCGGGGACCTCGGAGTAGTAGTGCACCGGTTGCACGCGGACGCCGAGCCGCTCGGTGAGCCGGTTGACCCGCGGAATGAGCGCCTTCGACGCGTCCCGGGCCCGGTCGCGCAGGCCGGCGCGGCGGGCCGGGGGAGCCGGGGTGGGCACCGTGGTGGTCACCGTGGTGGTCACCGGGCGCTCCCGACGAGCGTGCGGCGCCGGTCGACGAGGGACAGCGCCCAGTCGACGTAGGCGCCCAGCGCCTCGTCCTCGTCCAGCGTGGCCTCGGCGTAGGCGAGCCCGGCCCGGCTCATCGCCTCGTACTGCGCCCGGTCCTCGCAGACCGCCGTCGCGGCCTTGAGCAGCAGCGCCGGCTCGGCGGCGGGTACCAGGACCCCGGCCCCGGCCGCGGTGATCTCGGCGGCGCCGCCGCTGCGCGGGTCGGTGGCGGCGAGCACGGGCCGCCCGGCCGCGAAGTACGAGGTCAGCTTCCCGGGCACGCACATCTCGGCGAGTCCGGGCTTCTCGTTGAGCAGGCACAGGTCCGCGGCGGCCATCGCGTCGGTGAACGCGGTCGCCGGGAGCGGGTCGAGGAACTCGATCCGGGCGACGCCGCGGGCCAGGTCCTCGAGCGCCGGCCGGCGGGCCCCGTCGCCGAGCAGGACGAACCGCACGGGCGCACCGGCCTCGTCGGCCAGCCGCGCCGCCTCCACGACGTTCTCCAGCCCCTGCTTGTGGCCCATGTTCCCGGCGTGCAGGACGACGATCTCGTCGCGGCGCCACCCCCGCGCCGAGCGGGTCTCCGCCCGGAGCGCCCCGGAGGGTGGCGTGATGTGCGACCAGTTGCGGATGACCTCGATGCGCTCGCCGTCCACCCCGAGGTCGGTGAGGGTGTCCTTGAGCCGCTGGTGGATGACGGCGAGGCCGTCGGCCCGCCGGAAGAGTCCACGCTCGAGGCGGGCGACCGCGCGGCCGCCGTGCCCGTACATCGCGCCGGTCTCGGGGAACGCCCGCGAGTAGAGATCCTGGACCATCGCCCCGACCGGCGCGTCCTTCGCGCCGCGGCGGGAGAGCGCGGTCGCGACGGCGAGGATCGCGGGGCTCATCACGAGGATCAGGTCGGGGTCGCGCATCCCGCCGAACCGGGCCTGAGCGGCGAACACCGCCTCCATGACCACCCGGGCCGGCCCGCGGGTGTTGCGGGGCAGCGGGTGGCGCAGCCGCACGACCTCGACCGCGCCGTGCTCCTCGCGCCGGCGCCACCCGGACTCGTAGCCCGGGGAGAACGACCAGGCGGGGTAGTGGGGGAAGCCCGTGAGCACCTGGACCCGGTGACCCTCCGCGGCGAGCCGGCGGGTGACGCCGGTGGTGTACCGCGCGACCCCCGTGACCTCGGGGGCGTAGTTGATCCCCAGGACGAGGATGTCCAGCTTCCCTGCCATGCGTCCCCCACGATCGTCGTCCGTCGATCCGCATGCGCACAGCCAGGTGGGCCGTCGTTGTTCCCCCGTGCGGCACCGGCGCTGATCGCTACAACGGCTTCACAGGCGCGGGGGACGCGGAAGGCACCGGATCGGGTTATCTGGACAACCGACGATGAACAGAACGTGAGAGACGACGCGTACGAGTGGGTGCTTCAGCGCTCAGGAGCCGCCCACGACGAGGAGCGTGACGCGATGTGTAGTCGGCGGGGTGCCCGGTCGGGGGACTAGGTCACCACACGGGTGGCCCAGCGGCCCGGCCGGGTCAGGCGCCGACCGGACGCGGCGGCGTCATCGGCGCACCGCATCCGCTGCAGGACGGCGAGCCGGGACGGACCTCGGCCTGGCAGGTACCGCAGCGCTGGGACGGGAGCTTGATGGGCGCGGTCACGCCCTCGGGGACCTGGGCCACCTGCGGGTGATCGTAGGGCTGCTGCGCCCGGTACTGCTGCGGGCCGGACTGCGGGCCCCACTGCTGCGGGCCCCACTGCTGGCCCCACCGCTGCTGAGTCCCCTGCTGCTGACCCCACGGCTGCTGACCCCACTGGGGCCGGCCGAACCCGGCCGGCGGGGACATCGGCGCCGGTCCGCCCTGGGTGGGCACCGCCGGCGCGCCGTCGAAGAAGCGCCGCGAGCTCTCGGCACCCCAGAGCAGGGCCATGAGGACCGCGGGGATGACGAGCCCCAGCAGGCCGCCGAGGACCGGCGCGCCGTCGCGGTCGGCGAGCGAGCCGACGAGCGCGATGAGCCCGAAGGCCAGGTCGATGCCGCAGAAGACGGTCGCGACGATCCGGGCGGGGCGGCTCCCACGTCCGAGCGCCGAGGCGATCCAGAACCACAGCCCGACGAAGGCCAGGGAGATCACCGCGATCACGATGAGGCCGCCGGAGAAGAACCCGATCAGCCCCCCGAACGCCGTCCCCAACCCGGAGGACTCCGTGCCGGCGGCGCTCGCGGCGACGGACGCCCCGGAGACGAGCCCGACGACGCCGAGCACCAGCAGCAGGGCGCTCCCCAGCGCGGCGATCGCGCTGACCACCCAGATGATCACCTGGGCCGCGGTCACGGTCCCGGGTCGGACGATCACACCCTGCGTCATGGCTTCCCCCGCGGTTCACGGCCGCCACACGCGGCTGGTGTCTGACGATCGCGCGGTCGCCGCCGGTCGTTACGCCGACCAGGTCAGGGATCCCCCGGTGGGGACCGTCTCAGGGCGTGGACAGGTTCGTTGGGCACACTGATGAAGATGCGGTGGACGGATGTCAGGGCGGCGCTGCGGTCGGCCCGGTGGGTGCTCGTCGTCGTGGTGCTGGTGGGCGCCCTCGGCGGGCTGCTGCTCGACCTCCACCTGGACCGTTCCGCCGTGAGCTCCACCGCGCAGCTCACGGTCTCCGACGCCAGCGGTGCGCCGGCGAACTCGGACTCCGCCCAGACGATGACCTCCTACATCACCAACCAGATGCCGACCTACGCCGCGCTCGCCACCAGCGACAACGTCCTCGCGCCCGCGGCGAACGGGTCGGGGACCACGGTCGCTCTGCTGCGCCAGGAGGTCACCGCCACGGCGGTCTCGGACTCGACGGTGCTGGACCTCGACGTCCGCGCCGCCACCCCGGAGGCGGCGAGCTCCGAGGCGAACGCCGTGGTGCAGTCGCTCAGCGGGGCGATCACCCGGCTCGAGACGCCCGCCGGTCAGCAGTCCCGGGTCGTCGTCACCACCAGCACGCCGCCGACCACGCCCGCCGCGCGCTTCGTGCCGCCGATGGGGGCGCTGACGGTCGCTGGTGCGGTGGTCGGGGCGCTCCTCGTGCTGCTCGGCGCCGTGGCGTGGGCGACGACGCTGCCCCAGCGCGGGTGGCGACGCTTCTCGGCGTGGTTGTTCCGCCGGCCGTCGGACGCCGAGCTGGCCCGCATCCCCGCGCCGGACATCCGCGAGCGCCGCGACGACCCGGAACAGGCCCTGGCCAAGGTGGCCGGCCACTGGCTGAAGAAGCTCCGCGGCCGCGACTGACGGCCGCCGCGCTCGCCACCGGGCTCAGCGCCCGCCCCGACGGTGGGCGATCATCCCCCGGTGACGATCGGCGAAGCGGCCATCATCGCGGTCGCCGGGGTGTGGGCCGGGATGATCAACACCGTCGTCGGCTCGGGCACCCTGGTGACCTTCCCGGTGCTGCTCGCGCTCGGCTTCCCACCGCTGACGGCCAACGTCTCGAACGGGCTCGGTCTGGTGCCGGGCTCGGTGACCGGCGCGATCGGGTACCGCCGTGAGCTCTCCGGCCTGCGGGGACGGGTGCTGCGGCTGGCCGTCCCGACCGTCCTCGGCGGCCTCGTCGGCGCCCTGCTGCTGCTCGTGCTGCCCTCGGCCGCGTTCGACGCGGTCGTGCCGGTGCTGGTGGCGCTCGCCGTCGTGCTCGTCGTGATCGGGCCGTGGGTGTCACGCCGGGTGGCCGCGCGGCGCCCGTCGGGGGAGGGCCGGACCCAGGTGCGTCCCCCGTTGCTCGCCGCGGTGTTCGGCACCGGCGTGTACGGCGGCTACTTCGGCGCGGCGCAGGGCGTCCTGCTCATGGGCTTCCTCGGGATCCTGCTCGACGACGACCTGCAGCGGCACAACGCCGTGAAGAACGTCCTCGCGTCGCTGGCGAACCTCGTCTCGGGGATCGTGTTCGCGATCGTCGCGCCGGTGTCGTGGCCCGTCGTCGGTCTCATCGCGGGCGGGTCGATCATCGGCGGCGTCCTCGGCGCGCTGATCGGCCGTCGGCTGCCGCCGGTGGTGCTGCGTGGGGTCATCGTCGTGGTCGGCCTCGCCGCCTTCGTCCAGCTCCTGCTGCGTTGACCGGCCGACGCCGGCCCGGAGCGGTGTCGGACGACCGAGTCGTCGCGACCCGGTCGCTCGGCACCACATCAGCCCGCGGTCAGGACGTGTCGCGGTCCGGCGGACGCCGGTGCCGGTTGGGACCTCCCCGCGGCCGCATGGCGATCCCGCCCTCGAGGCACAGCCGCCGGACGTAGCCGTAGCTGCGTCCGAGCCGGGCGCTGATCTCCCGGAGGCTCGAGCCCTCCGCGTAGCGGTCGACGACGAAGCGCCGGTCGGCGTCGCGGTCCGTGGCGGGCCGTTCCGCGTGGATCGTGGACATCTCGTCTCCCCTCGGGCTGGACGTCCTCGACGTCCTGGAGGTGCGATGACCCACCCGGGCGCCCTGCGCGGCCCAGGGCCGGAGGTCCCCCGGTCCCCAGGAGGAGGGCCCGGCCGCGGCGTCGTCGGCTCACGGCCGACCGGTGCCGGACGTCCAGCCGGTCGCCGCGCTCGGGAGCTCTCCACCGGCCGCGGGCGTGACGACGACGCGGAGATCGTCGGCGGACGCGACGAGCATCGGGGTGGTGCCGTAGCCGAGGTGCCGGTGGCCGGGAACGGCGGCGATCGGGGCCTGCTCGGTGCGACCGTCGCGGCTCTCGACCGCGACGCCGCCGACGGGCGCCGTCGGGTCGACGGTGTAGCGGCCCCACACCGCGCGGCACGACGCCGAGGCCCGGAGCTCGACGAGGCCGACGGGCACCTCGAGACCACGCCGTTCGGCCGTGACGACGCGGCTCCCGACGGTGCGGGCGTCCTGCTGGCAGCCCGTGGTGGTCGGGTCGAGTCCCTCGCAGGAACCGCCGCCACACGGCGTCGAGGTGACGGTGGGAGCCGGGGGGAGCGGTGGCAGCGGGGCAGGAGTGGTGAAGGCGACGACTGCCGCGGCGCCGGCGATCGCCACCGCCGCGCCGAGGAGCAGGGCTCCGCGACGGGGCCACGGCGGCGTCGAGCGCACGGGTGGCTCGGGCTCGGTGGTCGGCGGTGGCGCGATCGACGCGGTCCGGATCCCGCTCGGGTCCGATCGGCGGGCGGCGGGGAAGGCGGTGGTGCGGGAACGGGTGGGGTCCAGCAGCGTGGTCATGACGACGACGCTAGGAAGATCGGACCGCCCGCCCCATCCCCGAGCTCGGGGGTGGCGCCGCCGTCAGACGTCCCACCACAGTGCCTCCTGGTGACGGAGCCAGTCCTCGTCCTCGAGCAGCGCGAGGTGTGCTCGGGTGACGACGCCGGACACGACGAGGAGATCGACCATCATCGCCGGGGTCAGGCGGCTCCCGCGCGGCGCGAGGCCGGCGCGGAGGAGCTTGGCCCGGAGCGCCTTGAGGTGCTCGTGGACGCGCCCGGTGAGTCGGTTCCGGGTCGTCTCGTCGGTGTCGAAGGCCTGCAGCAGGTGCCAGCTGTTCGTCGCCTCGAGCACCTGGCGGGTGAGCTGGGGAACCGCCGGCGGCGCCGAGAGGTCCGTGGCGTCGAGGAGCCGGCCGCGGCACAGCAGCATCGTGGTGAGGAACTCCTTCGTCCGTGTGCGGAGCTGGAGCGGCTCCTCCGTGGCCGTCCCGGTCGCCACCCCGGACGGCGTGGAGGTGCTGGAGGACGGGGCCTGCGGCACCACGACGGTCACGTGGAACGGCGACCGGTCCCACGACGGTCCGGTGATCACCGCCGTGCCATGGGTCAGGACGTAGCTGCCCCTCGGGCCCTGCGGCGCGGCCGGGGGCAGCCGGGACAGGGCGCCTTCCGCGTCGACGACGAGGCCGTGCGTCCGACTCAGGTTGCTGATCATCACTCCGGTGTCGAGTGCCTGCACGCGCGCCGCGCGGCGCGACAGCCGGGCCTCGTCGGGGAACGCGAGAGTGCACTGCGCGTCGCGCCCGATGATCGCCTGGCCGTCCTCGTGCAGCACCACGGTCCGGTCGCCACCCCGGATCCGGGCCGTCTCGCGGGCGGTGGAGACGGTCACCAGGCCGCACCGCCGGGCTCGACGCGCGCCGCGCCGACCGGTCGTCCGTCGACGACGGTGCTCATGGTGGCGGGGTCCAGCGCCGGCGCCGGGGACGCCGTGGCGCCGTCCTGGAGGATCCCGACCTGCTTGCCGTTCGCGAGCACGATCCAGCCGATCTTCGCGCTGCCCGACGAGGCCTCGTACAGGCCCGCGGGCGGTGCCGAGCGCTCGGCCGAGAAGGGGAGTGTCCGCCCGTCCACCGTCATGGTGCCCAGGGCGCTGTCGGCGGACAGGTCCGCGTCGACGAGGCTCCCGTCGCCGCTGGTCAGGTGCACCGTCGTCCCCGACACCGTGCCCTGGAACCAGGCCTCGACCTTCTTCCCGTCACAGAGGTACGCGGCGACGTGGCCGCCCTTCGTGGCGAGTGCGACGGTCACCTCGTTGCCGCTGGTCCTCCCCGTGAAGGCACCGTCGGCGACGGTGGCGGCCACGGCGGGCGTCGCCGCCCATCCCTGGGTCTGGACCGGCCGCGCGGGGGCGGGCGCTGCTGCCGGCGGGGTCGTGGTCGTCGTGCCCGCCGAGGCGAACGGGACCACGGCGACGGCACCCAGTGCGCAGGCGGCGACCGCTCCGGCCGCCAGCGCGAGCCTGCGGCGAGGACGACGGCGGGCGGTGAGTGGCGGCGGGGGCCCGCCCGGGGCCGGGACCGCGGGGGAGGGCATCGGGTCGGTCACCGCCGGTGGCACCACGGGCTCGGTCGCCGCCGACGCCGGCACGGCGGTGGCGACGTCGGCCTGGGGCACCCCCTGCTGCAGCGCCGCCCGCGCGGCGGACGCGAGGGCGCCGCATGTGGCGTAGCGGTCCGCCGGGTCCTTGGCCATCGCGACGGCCACGACCTCGTCGAGCGCGGTGGGGACTCCGTCACGGCCCTCGGAGGCCCGCGGCGGCTCGAGGTACAGGTGGGCGTGCATCGCCTCGGGCATGCTGGCCGCGGGGAACGGCTTGTCACCGGTCAGGGCTTCGTGGAGCACGCAGCCGAGCGAGTAGACGTCGACCATCCGGTCCGTCCGGCGGCTCGTGTACCGCTCGGGCGCCATGTAGTCGACGGTGCCCGCGGTCGCGTTCGTGGTGCTCAGCCCGGTGTCGGCGCCCCCGATCTGGGCCACGCCGAAGTCCGTCAGGTAGGCGAACGCGGGGCGCTCGTTCTCGTCGAGGGTGATGAGCACATTGGACGGCTTGACGTCGCGGTGGACGAGCTCGTCGGCGTGCGCCGCGTCCAGCGCGGCCGCCACCTGGCCGACGACGTCGACGGCCTCGTCCGGGCCGAGCGGGCCGTGCTTGGCGAGCAGGCTGCCCAGGTCGGGACCCTCGACGTGGCGCATGTCGAGGTAGAGCCGCCCGTCGATCTCGCCGTAGTCGTGCACGGGGAGCACGTGGGGTTCGGTGAGACGCGCCGCCACCTCGGCCTCGGTGCGGAACCGGCGGCGGAACGCCTCGTCGCGCGCGAGCGAGACCGGGAGCCGCTTCAGGGCGACGGTCCGCTTGCGCACCGTGTCGTAGGCCCGGTGCACCTCTCCCATCCCGCCGCGTCCGAGCAGCTCGTGCAGTTCGTAGTCACCGAACGTCTCTGTCGACACCCCGAGCTCCCCCATCCAGCCCTCATATCCGGTTGGTTGATCGAGGAGAAGTTGCTCTCCGTTACCGGCGCTGCGGATCGGGGCGGCGCAACAACCACCAGGTCGCCGCGACGAAGAGAGCGCTGACGACGCCGAGCGCGGCCACGTCGAGCAGCCACGTCCCGGCGCCGTGGTCCCACAGCGCGTCGTGCTGCTGGTAGAGCGAGTGCGTGTCCGGCCCGGTCGGCAGCCCGATCGTCGCCGCGCCGGCCGCGAACCCCCACCGCGCCGGGACCAGCCACGCGAGCTGCCCCAGCCCGGGGCGACCCCCGATCTGCAGCAGCGCGCTCGAGAGGATGAACTGGAGCATCGCGAGCAGCACGAGCAGCGGCATCCCGCGGTCGGCGTTGTCGATCAGCGCCGAGACCGCGAGACCGACCGCCATGCTCGCGACGGTCAGCACCGCCAGCGCGACGACGATCTCCAACGTCGCCGAGCCGAACACCACCGGCGCGTCCGGCGGCGGCCGCCCGACCGTCCCGAGCACGCCGAGCACCACCGCCTGCAGCCCGACGACGACCCCGAGCACCAGCAGCTTCGAGGTCAGGTAGGCCCCGCGGGAGAGCCCGATGGCCCGCTCCCGACGGTAGATCTCCCGTTCCTTCACCAGCTCCCGGATGGATGCGGCCGAGCCCATCAGCGCCGCCCCGATCACGAGCACCAGCCACAGGCTGTTGGGCGCTCCGGCCGCGCCGCGGAGCTGCTCGGCCATCGACAGCCCGGCGTCCCCGGGGAGCGCGTGGGCGAGGAGGCTCAGCACCAGTGGGAGCGCGGCCATGAAGACCAGGTACTGCCGGTCGGCCGCGATCACCGCGAGGTAGCGCCGGCACAGCACCGAGAGCTGGCGCCACACCGACTGCTGGCGGGTCGCGGCGGCGCCCGCCGTCGACCCCAGGTGCTCGGTGCGGCCCGGCGTCGCTCCCGGCCGCCCGACGTGGCGCGCGTAGGCGGGGGAGCGGCGGAACCGTCCTCCCCAGTCGGCCTCGGGTTCCTCCTGCAGCGCGAGGAACACATCGGCGAAGTCGTTCCGCCCGAAGTGGGCGAGCGCCTCCTGCGGCGGCCCGAAGAACGCGACCTTCCCGCCCGGCGCGAGGAGCAGCAGGCGGTCGCAGAGGTCGAGGTTGGCGACGCTGTGGGTCACGACGACGACCGTGCGCCCGTCGTCGGCCAGCCCCCGCAGCGTGCGCATCACCGACTTGTCCAGCCCGGGGTCGAGACCGGAGGTCGGTTCGTCGAGGAAGAGCAGCGACGGTCGCGTCAGCAGCTCGAGCGCCACCGAGGTCCGCTTGCGCTGACCGCCCGAGAGGCTGTGGATCGCCTGGTCGGCCTGCCCGGTGAGCCCGAGCTCGGCGATCACCTCGTCGACCCGACGCTCCCGCTCGCCCGACCCGACGTCGTCGGGGAACCGCAGCTCGGCGGCGTAGCGCAGGGCCCGTCGGACGGTGAGCTGCGGGTGCAGGATGTCGTCCTGGGGCACGAGCCCGATGCGTTGACGGAGCTCGTCGTAGTCGGCGTAGAGGTCGCGGCCGGCGTACTCGACCCGGCCTTCGTCGGCGGGCCGGAACCCGGTCAGCGCCTTGAGCAGGGTCGATTTGCCCGCCCCGCTCGGCCCGACCACCGCGAGCAGGCTCTTCGACTCCAGCGCGAACCCGACGTCGTCGAGGAGCTGCTTCCCCGTCGGGGTCCGCACGACGATGCCCTCGGCGCGGAACCCGACGTCACCGGTGTCGACGTGCTCGACGAGCCTGCCGTACCCGTCCTGACTGCCCTCGAGGTGCAGGAGCACGTGGCCGATCCCGACGACGTCGTCGGGCCCGATCTCCTGCCGACGGATCCGCTGCCCGTTGACGAACGTGCCGTTCGCGCTGCCCAGGTCGATCAGCACCCAGCGCCGGCCGTCGCGGACCAGCTCGGCGTGCTGCCTCGAGGCGAGGAGGTCGGCGATGACGACGTCGTTGCGCTCGTCGCGACCGATCGTCAGGCGCTGCGGGGAGGTGCGCAGGTCGTGGACCGCCGACAGCTTCCCCTGGCGCCCCGATCGTTGCGCCGCCGACGGGGCGCCGCGCTGCTCGGGGATCACCGGCGGAGCGGGCGTCGGCCGCGGCTGTGGCACGGGGCGGGGGACGAGCTCGACGGTCGGTGCGGTGTGGTCGGTGCCGAGCCGGACGACGAGGGGCCCGCGAACCGGTTCTCGGGTCAGGCGGCGACCGCCGACGAACGAGCCGTTGCGGCTCTCGTCGACGACCTCCCACCCGACCGGTCCGATCCGGACGACGAGGTGGCGGCGCGAGACCTGCGGCCCGAGGACCTGGAGGTCGCACGTCTCGTCCCGGCCGACGACGAACTCGGCACCGGGTCGGGCGAGCCGGTGGTTGCCGTCGGTCCGGATCTCGAGCGCGGTCGTCGGTGGTGCGGGCCGGCGGCCACCGGCCTCTTCGACCTGCGTCATAAATTCCCCCCAAGCGACCGAGTCTCGAGGACTCGGTTAGTCCGCAGCACTTCAGCCGGGACTCGTCCCGGCCGGCTCCGAGGCGTGCTCGGTGGTGACGCGGACCGGCCTTCGTCGGCCTTCTCGGCGTGCGTCGTGCGATCCCCCGGCAAGGGACAGTGTCTGATGGACACGGTCATGGATCAGTCAGCCAACGGGCGTGGTGTCGGGATTCGGGAGGAGTGGCCCCGTCGCGCTCCCCGCGCTCCCGGGCGAGGTGGATTTGGGGGCAGGCGTCGGTTTCGTCGGCTTCGTTGATTGCTTTGGCGGCACGGTGGCGCTGCGTCCTTCAGAGGTGTCCGTGCCTCCCGCTCCGCTCGAGCCGGCCGAGACCACCCCCGACCCAACCTGGGCTTGTGGTGCAGCGACCCCTGTTCCACTCGTCATAGCGAGTTGGTTCGGAGCCGGAAGGGAACCAGCAGACAGCGCCGGAGGCGCGGTTGGACCTGAGGCTTCAATGCCCGCACCGCCGGCGACGGCGGAGCTTCCTCCTGCAGATGACGTCGAAGCACCTCTCGGGCCATCGGCTGCCCCGAGTCGCGTCCCAGGTGGCGGGGGCAATTCCGGGTGGCTGGGGTCGGCGAGTGCGAGCAGGGGCTCATCGGTCTTCGAACCACTGCAGGTGGCGATCGACCTTCGTCCCGGGATCCGCACGTAGAGCATCGAGACGAAGAGCCCGTCGGTCGTCTTCACCCAGGTCGCCGTCTTCACCGATCCCTTGGCGACGACGTCCCCGGTCTCGCCGCATGACAGAGTCAACCGAGCCCCGCGCGCGGCGGTGTCGCGGGCGTCGTCGGGCCGGACCTGGGGGTCGGAGCGGAGGTTCACGCCGGCGGCGCCGACGTCGTAGACGATCCCGGTCCAGGTCACGGGGGCGACGGTCGCCGTCGCCGACGGAGCGCTCGGCCCCACCCACCACATCACCGCGCTGAACAGCACGAACGCCAGCGCCAGGGCCAGGACGCTGACCAGCCCCCAGCGAACCGGGCCACGACGGGCCAGGACGGCCCACGCCGTCGTCCACCGGTCCGCCGTCGAGGGGCCGGAGCGCTCAACCAGGGACGTGCGGTCGTCGTCGAGGTGCGGGCGGGAGTCGATCAGCGGTGAGCGCTGGGCGGGCGTGTCGGGGGCCGGCGTCGGCCGCGGCGGCGGGACCGCCCCCGGGGGAGCGGCGAACGGCGTCGGGAAGGGCCCGCTCGGACGTGGCGGCTGCGAGCCCCAGTTCGCGGGAGGCGCCCCCTGTGTCGGGATGCCCGACTGCGGCGTACCGCGCCCCTCACCTTCCCCGGGGCGTGCTGCTCCGGGTGCGCCGTTCGCCAGCGTCATGGATCCCCCCGTTCGCACCCCGTGATCGGGGCCACGGAGCCGTCATCGCTCCGACACTCGAACGAGTTACATCCGAGACCCAATTCTCTGCAGGCTGTGAGCACCCCGTGTCGGTACCGCGACACTTCGTGCTCACGAGCGAAGCGCAGCTACTGCGCGACGATGTCGAACCGGACCTGGTTCCCGCTCACCGACGTCACCGTCGCCCGGAGCGACTGCGTGCCGCCGCCACCGGTCGCGGTGCACACGACCGACGCGCCGACCCGCGCCGGGAGCGAGTCCGGGCAGGTCACCTGGCCGGGTGCGAGGCCCGACTGCGCCACGATCTGGCCCGCGACCGCGCTCGCCGAGACCACCGGCGTCCTGAGCAGGACGTATCCGGCCCCGACCGCGGCCACCGTCAGGACCGCGCCGAGGACGATCGCGACGGTCCCGCGCCGGTCTCCTCGACGGCGGGCGACGACCCCGAGCGCCAGGCCCACCGGCGCCACCAGCACGGCGTGGACCAGCGCGACGAGCCCGAGCCGACCGCGGTCGGCGGGCCGCGGCGTCGGCGGAGGGACGACCGGACCGCTGCCGGCACGAGGCTGCGGGATCCCGGGCGGCAGGGAGCCGGGCGCGGGGGAGGGCGCGCCGGTGCGGTCGCCGGGAACCGGGCGGGGCGCCCAGGGAGCCCGTCGGGCAGCGTCGGGACCCTGCGCCGGTGCACCCGCCGGCGGCGGCATCCGCACCGGGGGAGCGGGTCGGCGCGGCGCACCGACGGCCGCGGCGCGGGGCTCCGCCGGGCGGCCCGGCATCGTGTGGACGTCGTAGGTGCGCGCCTCGGTCGAGGAGGCCAGTCGCTCCAGCACGGATCGGGCGTCCCCGGCCAGCTCGCCCGCCGATCCCTGACGTCGCGCCGGTTCCTTCGACAGCGCCCGCAGCACCACCTCGTCGAGCTCCGACGGCACGGCCGGGGCGAACGACGACGGGCGCGGCGGATCGTCGTTGAGGTGGCTGAGCATGATCGCCATGCGCTCGCCGACGAACGGCGCGCGCCCGGTCAGGGTCTCGAACAGGACGCAGCCGAGCGCATAGACGTCGAGGCGCTGGTCGAACGGCTCGGCGCGCAGCTGCTCCGGCGCCATGTACGCCGGCGTGCCGAGGGAGGAGCCGGTGGCGGTGAGCCGGGGCTGGTCGGTGGCCGCGCGGACGTGGACGATGCCGAAGTCCGCGAGGTAGACGAAGTCGCGCGCGGCGAGCAGGACGTTCGATGGCTTGACGTCGCGGTGGACGATCCCGGCCTCGTGGGCCGCGTCGAGGGCGTCCGCGACCTGCTCGACGATCGCCACGGCGCGCTCCGCCGACAGCGGCCCCTCGGCGCTGAGCAGGGAGCCCAGATCGCGGCCCCGGACGAGGCGCATGTCGATGAACATGCGGTCGTCGATGACGCCGAAGTCGTGGATCGGCACGACGTGCGGGGAGTCGAGCCGGGCGGCGATGCGGGACTCGCGACGGAAGCGCTCGCGGACGTCGGGGTCGTCCTGGTCACCGGCGAGCAGCCGCTTGAGCGCGACGGTGCGCTCGCGGACGGTATCGAAGGCCTCGTGGACCTCGCCCATCCCGCCACGGCCGAGCCGTACCCCCACCCGATACGGGCCGAACTGCTCCGTCATCCATGCCCCATGCCGAGGTTCCCCGAACCGCGCAGGATCATAGACGCTCCGTGGCCCAGGGGACGGGGCCGCGGAAGCGGCGCGAGACGGGCTACTGGGCGACCGCCGCCCTCACCTCAGGCCAAGGACCCCACGAAGAAGTCCCGCAGTCCGCGCCCCCGGACGCTGCCGTGGCCGGTGCACGGGTCCCAGCCCTTGTCGGCCTGGTAGCCCGTGACGGCCGGGCCGAGGTCGCCCGTCTTCGGCGTCGAGTTGTCCCCGGCGGTGATGTCGCGGACGAGGCCGTCGAGCTGCGAGGCGCTGGCGGCGTACAGCGAGATCGGGAACTGGGCGCCGATCGGCGTGGGCGTGGCCTGGTTGATCAGCGCGACCAGGCCGGCATAGAGCGGCGCGACGGCGCTCGTGCCGCCGACCGGCCCCCAGTTCCCGTGGACGAGGATGACGTAGCCGGTGGCGATGTCGGCGTTGCCCGCGACGTCGGGCACGCCGCGCCCGGCGAACCCGTCGACGAGGAGCAGGCCCGGCTCGTCGATGCGCTGCCAGTGCGGCGTCGGGAAGATGCGGCTGACGCCGCCGCCGGTCGCCCAGCCGTCATGGTCGTTCCACACCGTCTCGGCGGTGATCTGCGACGAGGCACCGATGAGGGCCGTTCCGCCGCAGGCCACCACGTGCGGGCTGGCGGCCGGGTAGTCCACGCGCCGCTCCCCGTCGCGCCGACGTGACGCGTCGCCCGCGCCGTGGTCGCCGGCGGCGCAGAGCACCGTGACGCCGAGCGCCGCGGCATCGGCGAAGGCCTCCTCCATCGCCGTGCGCGCCTGGACGGTCCAGTCGTCCTCCGGGCCACCCCAGCTGATGCTGACCACCGAGGGGTTGTTGACGCTGTCGTGGACGGCCGTGGAGATCGCGTCGACGAAGCCCTGGTCGGAGTTGGGGGCGAAGTAGACGGCGATGGTGGCCTTCTGGGCGATGGTGGCCGCGACCTCGATGTCGAGGAGCACCTCGCCGTCCGCGTCCTGCCCGGGGCTGTTCTTCCCGCCGTCCACCCCCACCGACAGGATCTTCGGCCGCTTCACCCCGATCTTGGTGAAGTAGCCGTCGAGGTCGGGGTCGGTGTAGCCCCCGCCGAACTCCAGGATGGCGATGGTCTGTCCCGAGCCGTCGACGTCGGTCGGGAAGTCGTAGAGCTCCGCCACCTGCGTGGTCCACAGCGGCTGGGGCTTGGGCACGGTGGCGGCGTGGGCGGCCACGGCCGGCGGATCGGGCAGCAGCGTGCTCGCGGGAGCCCCCAGGTCCGGGAGATCGTCCTCGGAGAGGGTGTCGCCCTGCTGCAGGTGCGCCCGGCCCTGGCGGCGGTCGTCGAGTCCGAGCACCGCGGTGGCGTACTCGGCGAGCTGGGCCGGGAGCTGCACCTGGCCCTCGCGCCCGCGGTAGGTGGCCCCGTGCGCCTGGTAGCGGCCGAGGCTCACGCCGAACGCGGCCTGGGCCTGGCTCGTCGTGCCGGTCGCGGTCACCGTGCGACGGGCGAGGTCGGTGCTGACCTCGAGGCCCGCGTCCTCGAGGTAGCGCTCCACCGCGTCGGCCTCGTGGGGGTCGGCGCCGGCGAGCTCGGCGAACCGGCGGCGCCGCTCCGCCGGGTCGGTGTCGCGCACCGCGCCGAGGTCGGCGTCGGCGCGCCGGCGCAGCACGACGGTGACGCTCACCCGGTCGTCGGGTGCGACGTCCTCCACGCGCTCGGCACCGACGACCGGCGTCCGGTCACTTCCCGGGAGTGGGACGAGCCCTGAGTCGTCCGGTGTGTTCGCCATCGGGTCCCCCTGTTGATGAAATCCCCAGATGACTACGAAGAGTAGGAATTCGACGTGAGAGATCGCCATCGAGTCGCCCGAACAGCCTTGTCGTTCTGCTGACCCGGTGACGACCTCGTCGGCCCCGGATGTCCGGGTCGCGTAGTTCCCGGGATGCGTGTGCGGTCGCAGAGCGCCGATCGGGGAAGATCCTCGGCGAACGAGTCACTCCCTGCTGTGGTGGCCGGCGCACGGTGGGCCCCCTCGAGGTTCGCCGCGCCACGCAGGGGTGCAGGCGGTCGGACCCACCGCCCGGACGATCAGTGCGTTGCTGGCCGCGCGCACGCACTCGCAGCCGATGCCGCCGTGGGGACAATTCAGTCACTCGCATGCTTGTCACTACGGGACGTGGCGGGCGATCCTGCGCTGGCCGCCGAGGCGCGGTGGCGCAAGGGGGGGCGAGGCGGATGATCCGGTGGCCGAAACAGGTCCTGTCGGACGTCGCCGCGTTCCGCAACATCGAGGCCTACATCGTCGCCGTGGTCGCCGCCACGCTCGTCGTCGTGCACATCTTCCATGGCGAGGTGGCGCCGGAGGCCCAGGAAGCGACAGTCCTGGCCGCCCTGACGGTGCTGATCCTCCGCTCCGTGGCACCGAGTCGCTCGACCGGATTCGACCAGATCGCAGATGATCGGTCGGGCTTCGACCGGCACCCACTCGGTGAGCGGTGGAAGGGTGCGCAGGAGGTGTGCATCTTTGCCCCGTCTGGGGTGAACCTGTTGTCCGCCGCGAACGCCGATCTACTGCGACGGGAAGTGCTGGCCCGCCCGAGCGGGGTGGTGCGGGTCGTCGTGCTCGATCTGTCCAGGGGCCAGGCGGTCGAGCAGACCAGTCGCCATCTCGACGACGAGCTGGACTTTCCCATGCAACGGCTCGGAGCCGGCATCGAGGCGACGATGGCGCAACTCCGGACCATGGCCGGGTGGTCGGTGGCAGGGTCGTTCGAGTACCGCCTGCTCGACTACAACCCCGGCTTCAGCCTGGTCGTCACGAACCCCAGCCAGGCGAGGGGATCGGCGATCGTCGAGTTCCACGGGTTCCACAACGAGGCGACCGGCGGGCGCATGCACCTTGATCTGACCCGACAGATCAGCGAGCGCTGGTTCGCGTACTGGGTGGACCAATTCGAGCACCTGTGGCGGCGTGCTGAGCGTCCCTCCGAGGAACAACCCAGCGCATCTACGCTGGGGCTGAACGGGTGACCGTCCTAGGACTGTGACATTCTCGGTACTACTCTCCGCAACCAAGGTGGCGCGAGCAGAGGTGGCGCAGGGGGACTCGTGAGCATCATCGACGGTGGCGACGCAGAGATCGATGAGATCTACGATCGCGTGGCCCGTGTGCTCCGGAAGTCGAAGACGATCCCGGTGCTCGGAGCGGGCGCGAATCTCTGCGGCCGCCCGAAGGACGTGGGTTACGTGCCGGGGGAATACCTGCCCAGCGGGGTGGAGCTCGCGAGCCTGCTCGCGCGGTCCGTCGGCTACCCGGACCGTGATCACGAGGATCTCGCGCGGGTCTCGCAGTTCATCGCGTCCACCGAGGGGCCCGGGCCGCTCTACGACGAGCTGCACGAGGTCTTCGACCTGCAGTACTCGCCGACCGTGCTCCACCGCTTCCTCGCGCGGTTGGCACGGCACATGCGACTCGTGGAGAGCGCGAAGCAGCGGATGCTCTTCATCACGACCAACTACGACCACGCCCTGGAGCAGGCTTTCCAGGAGATCGACGAACCGTTCGACCTGTTGACCTACATCGCCGACGGGAACGACCGCGGCCGCTTCCGCCATCAGCCCCACGGAGGCGTCCCGGTCACCATCGAGAAGCCCGACGAATACCTCGACATCGACCTGTCGGAGCGACATCTCATCGCGAAGATCCACGGTGCAGTGGAGGCGGACGCGACCGATGACAGCTATGTCATCACCGAGGATCACTACGTCGACTACATCAGCCGAGCGGGGGAGAACTTCTTCCCGGTGACCATGCAGCGAAAACTCGTCCGCAGCCACTTCCTCTTCCTGGGCTACAGCCTGCGGGACTGGAACTTCCGCGTGATGCTCTACCGGCTCTGGGGGCTCCAGAATGGTCGCGGCTACCAGTCATGGGCCATCGATGCGAACCCGGACCCGGTGGATCGTGCCGCGTGGAAGGAACGTGGAGTCGAGATCGTCCCCGAGCGCCTCGAGAGCTTCGTGAAGTCGCTGGAGCTCCGATTCCCCGAGCCCTCCGATCACGACCCGGAACCGGTGGCCCCGTGACCACCACGGCACTCGGCGCCGTCCCTTCCCCACGCGGCGTCCGGAGCCCCGACTGTCCGTACGTGGGTCTCGTCCCGTTCACCGAGGACGACACCATGCTGTTCTTCGGACGCCGCCGTGAGGTGCAACTCCTCGCCGCTAACCTCGCCACCAAACGACTCACTCTGCTGTATGCCCCGAGCGGGGTCGGCAAGACATCGCTACTGCGGGCCGGCCTCGTGCCCCACCTGCGGGATCTCGAGGTGGACGACGACGAAGACGTACATGCCTCCGGATCGCTCGTCGTGTACCTCAGCCAGTGGAGCGGCGACGGAATCGAGGCCCTCGTCCGGGGCGTGGGCCGCGTCCTGGACGAGCATCCCCTGGATGTGGAGGTCCGAGAGCGGTTGCGAGCGCCTCTCACGCCCGACACCGCCTGGCTTGCCCAGGTCCTCGATGCGACCCGTGCCGAGACGCTCTACCTGATACTCGACCAGTACGAGGAGTACCTGCACTATCACCCCCCGCAGAGCGGGGACAGACTGCCGACGCTGATCGGCGACATCGTCCGAAATCGCGACCTGCGCGTCAACATCCTCCTGGCCATTCGGGAGGACGCCCTCGCGCAGCTCGATCACCTCAAAGGTGCCGTTCCCCGCCTTTTCGACAACTACTTGCGGTTGGCTCACCTGGGGCGTCGCGAGTCACGAGAGGCGATCGAGGGGCCACTGGCGCGCTACAATGCGCTCTCGGCCTCCGACGACCACATGACGTTGGAGCCCGGGCTCGTCGAGCGCCTGCTCGACCAGGTCCAGGTCGGACGGCTCACCATCGGCGCCGACAGCGACACCACCGATCCCGCCGAGATGCCTGCCGCAGTCGCGGACCGGCACGACATCGAGACGCCCTTCCTCCAACTGGTCCTGGTGCGCCTCTGGGAGGAGGAAAGGGCCCAGCACTCGGCCGTCCTCCGGGTGGCCAGCCTGGACGCCCTTGGCGGAGCACAGACGATCGTCCAGACCCATCTCGACACGGTCATGGGGGAACTCGGGCCCGAGGAGCGCGACCTTGCCGCCCTCGTCCTCCGTCACCTGGTCACCAGCCGGGGGTCGAAGGTGGCCCTCGGCGTCACCGACCTCGCCGACCTGACCGACGCGGACCCGGAGCGGGTCCTCGACGTCTTGGAAGACCTCAGCTCCGGCGCGCGCCGGATCCTGCGTCCCCTGCCCATGCCCAACCCGAACTCCGGGCCGACGACCTACGAAATCTTCCACGACGTCCTCGGCGGGGCCATCCTCGACTGGCGCAGGCGCCACCTTGCGGAGATGAAACAGCAGGCGAACGACCGAGCATTGCAGGCCGAGAAGGATGCTGCGGAGGACGTCCGTCGACGCCTCAGGCGCGCGCGCCTCGTCGTCGCTGCCCTCGCCGCACTGGTCCTCGTGCTCGTCCTCGCCGGTTCCGGTTATCTCGTCCATCGGGTGACGCAGAGCAGCCAGGCCCTCGAGCGGTACGCGACGGCGTCCGCGATCTCCCCGGCGAGCAGCCTGGACCCGGCTCTCAACGTCTACAACCTCAGCGAGACTCCCGAGACGACGTCCGCCGTGATGCGGGCATGGTCGGCGATCCGCGGGAAGGTGGTCGCTGGCACGCCCGAATCGCGGGCCCAGGCCGTGGTCCAGACGCGTGACGGACGCGTCGTCAGCATCGACCCCGTCGGCCAACTGACCGTCGTAGACAAAGATGGCAACCGTGTCGCCAGTCGACGGCTCCCCGGACTAGCAGGATTCATCTTTCTCTACGTCGACCCCCGCGACGGTGATCGTCTGGCCGCCGTCGACGAGAACGGGCACGCTCTCGTCGCGAGCATCGCCGACCGCTTCCCCCCCGTCGAGGTGAACGGTCTGCCACCGGGAACCCTGCTCGACTTCCTGGCCCCGTCCCCGGCACCCGTCCTGTTGGCGGTCGAGCCCAGCCACGACGTGGCCGTCGTTTCGGTCGGTGCCCCGGGGGCGCCTCGCGTCCTCGAGCACGGGGTGATCCTGAGCACGCCCAGTGACGACGGGCGGAGCGTCGTCACCGTGGGCGCCGACCACCGCCTGCGAGCCTGGGACACGACGACCGGCGCGCTGCTCGCCCAGAGCCAGGACCCATCACCTGAGGAGCCGGCGACGGCGGCCGCCGGAGCGTTCCAGCCGTATCGGAACGGGGTCGTGCTCGTGACACTCGGGTCCAAGTCCGACTACATCGTCACCTGGGACTGGCGGTCCCAGGCCCAACCGGTCCAGCACCCGCTGAGCGAGTTCCGCAGCGAGCTGAACGCAGTGTCGGTCGACGCGGAACGCAATCGCATCACGTTGGCGGTCGACGAGACGAGCCGGACCTACGACCTCGGCAGCGGGGCCTTCCAGGCTTCCATACCCGATCAAGCCGTCGCCGTGTTCACCGCGGTTTCCAGCCCCGACGGCAGGTGGCTGGCGACCGGGGGAGCGGACGGGAAGGTCTTCGTCTGGTCCCAGTACCCCGCCGGCGGGGTGAGCAGGCAGCCCATCTACACCTTGCAGGGGCACGAGGGCGCTGTCTGGCAGGTCGCGTGGGACACGGGCTCGCATGCGTTGTCCTCGTGGGGATCCGACGGGACGGTGCGGCGATGGGAGCTGCCACCGACCCAGGTCCTGACCCACGACCAGGACATCACCGGCCTTGATGTCAGCGACGACCGGTCGACAGTCGCCACCCTGTCCCCGGACGAGCTCGTCCTCAGCGGGAGCGCAGCCCTCGACAAGCCTGTTGCGAGGGTCAGCTACCCCTTGGGGGTGGAGCCGATGGTGCGCTTCGTGCCAGGCCACGACGACAAGGTCGTCACGGTCGACAACTACACGCTGGCGCCGACGCTGTGGACCCGTCGCGGGGACACGTTGGTCGCCGGGACGCCCTTCACGTCTATCAAGGCCGGTGGTGTCCGGATCAACGATCTGGCCGTGGCTTCGAACGGGGAGGTCGTCGCCGCTGACAACTACGGCTATCTGCACCGCTGGGATGCCACCGGCGCGCTGATGGCGTCTCTCGAACTCCCGCACCCGAACGGCACGTCCAACTTCACCCGATTCATGTCGGTAGCCTTCGACCGAACCGGTAACCAGGTCGTGGGTGGGAGCTTCGACGGGATCACGGTGTGGCGGCGTGACGCGAGCGGTCAGTTCGACACCAGCCATCCCCGGGTGCTGACCGTTCCGAGCGTGATCACGTCGGTCTCGTTCGACCCGGCGGGTGGCAGGGTCGCCGCCACCTCGAGCGACGGAGACCTACGGATCTGGAGCCCGTCCGACCCGGACCCGACCCACGTCCAGATCATCGAGGCCGGCCAGGACCAGCTCTACTCCGTCTCCTTCGATGACAAGGACAACGGCCGTCTCGCGGCGGTCGGGAGTCTCAACGGCACCATCCAGGTCTGGGACACCTCTACCGGCTCCCTCGTGACGCAGGATCACGAGCACGCGGGCAGCGTCAACGCCGTTGATTTCACTGCTCCTGACGGTTCCCGCTTGATCTCGACGGGGGTGGATCGGAGGGCGGTCTCATCGCCCTGCGACGCCTGCCGCGATCCGCGAGCCACCCTGGAGCAGATCGTGGGCCAGCCGCATCATTGAGTCCCGTTCTCGACATCCGCCCGGAGTCGGGGTCGTCATGGACGGCGATCAGCAGGGGCCGCGGGGGCCGCTCGAGATGGCTCGTGTGCACGTTCCGCAGGCGAGTCGTCCTCGGGTGAGAAGGTCGAGCCCTCGCGCGCGTACGCGCCCCCGCCCACCAGGAAGTCGCCTCGGGGGATCACGAGCGCGGCCCCCTCGGGCGTGTGTCCAGTCGTCCGGGAGGCCTCCTGCTCAGAGATCGGTTGGATGAAGGGACGCCGGTCTCAGGACGGGGCACGGGCGGCCGTCCGGCTCCTCGCCGTGTCCGTAGAGGCCGAGGGGCACCCACCACGTCAACCGGGTCCCGGCGCCCACCGGGCGGCCCACCCGGAGGTCGCCGCGGGCGGCGCGGGCCCGGGCCGCGAGGCCGGCGTTGCTGACGCTCTCGTCGCGAGCTACGGCGTACCCGCGGGCGCGGTGATGAACGGACCCGTGACCGCCGCGGAGGGCGAGCCGAAGACGTCGCTGCAGTTGAGCACCGGCACCTGGACGACGTTGCCGCTCGCGACACCCGGGCTGTTGCTCGCCGAACCGGTGGTGTCGCAGTTCTTCGACGGCGCCGAGTGTCCGTGGCTCGGCGCCGGGTTCGCGGAGGCGACCCCGACGGTCACCAGCGGCATCCCGATCAGCGCGGAGCCGGCCATGACCCCGAGGACGGTGCGACGCACAGTCATTTCTTCTCCCTCTGTCGTCGACGGCGACGTCGTGGAGCGCAGCGACGTAGCCCATGTGCAGCAGACAACGAGGCGTCCGGCAGCGCCGGTGCGGAGGCTGTAGACCCGAATGGTGGATGTTCTTCGTGGAAGCGACAGGCCGAACCGGTACGGGTGACCGAGTCGGCGCGACTCGGGCGGCTCCACCGATGGACGTCGCCAGACGCCCCACCAGCCATCACGCAAATGCATGGGGTCGTCGGCCGAGCGGTCGAGGACGATGACCTCGTGACGCTGCCCCACCGGCTCTTCGACCACCGGATGCGGGGCCCGATCACATGGCGGTGCCGAGGTGGCTCGATGACGAGCCTCGAGACGAACGGACGCCTCCGAGCCCTGCGATGGACGCGTCGCGTCCTGCTCGCGGCGCTCGCCGCCGTGCTCACGGTGTTGCCTGCCCTGACGGGCACGGCGGTGGCGGCGCCCGTCGGGGTCGCATCGGCGCAGGGAGCCCCGGCGCAGGGTGCCGCCGCGGCGCCCACCGTGGTGTCGCTGACCTTCGACGACGGCAACGCCGACCAACTGGGACTACTGGACACCCTCGAGGCCCACGGTCTGCACGGCACCTTCTACATCGTCACCGGGGCGATCGGCCAGCCCGGCTATCTGACCCGAGAAGGCCTCGCCCGGATCGCCGGCGCCGGCGACGAGATCGGCGGACACACCGTCCTGCACCCCCAGCTGACCGGCGACGATCCGGCCGAGGTGGCACGTCAGATCTGCGACGGCCGGGCGACGCTCGCCCAGTGGGGCTACCACCCCGTCTCGTTCGCCTACCCCTACGGCGTGTTCGACCCGGCGGTCGAGGCCGCCGTCCGCGACTGCGGCTACGCCAGCGCCCGCGCCGCGGGAGGGCTCGGCGTCGCCGGCCCCGGCTGCCCGAACTGTCGCACCGCTGAGAGCGTCCCGCCGGCCGACCCGTACGCCGTGCGCACGGCCGCGCAGGTCACGGACTCCACGACGCTGGCCGACCTCGAGCAGTCCGTCGTCGAGGCCCAGAGCACCGGCGGCGGCTGGGTGCCGTTCATCTTCCACCACGAGTCGTGCAGCGTCGGGTGCAACGGCGGTGACCTCTCGAGCACGCCGGCGCTGCTCGACCGGTTCGCCGCGTGGCTGGTGGGCCAGCAGCAGCAGGGTCGTCTCGTCGTGCGCACGGTCGGGCAGGTGGTGGCCGACCCCGACGGGCCGATCCACTCCGCCCCGCCCTCGACGCGGCCCGACGTCGCCAACCCGACCCTGACCGCGGGCAACGCCACGACTCCCGACTGCTGGCAGGCGGGAGGGTACGGAACGAACACCGCGACCTACCGTCGCGATCCCCCGGCCGCCGGCCAGTCGGCCGCCGAGACGATCACGATGACATCGTGGACCGACGGGGATGCGGTGTTGCTGCCCCGCCTCGACCTCGGTCAGTGCACCGCGTGGACGCAGCCGGGGCTGGTGGTCGACGCGGGCGCCTCGTACCGCTCGACGGTGCCCACACAGTTCGCGGTCTACGTGCGCGACGGGTCAGGGGCCTGGACGTACTGGACCTCGAGCCCCTGGTTGGACCCCTCGGACACCTGGCGGCGGGCGTCCTGGACCACGCCTCCGACACCCCCGGACACCACCGGCGTCGCGGCCGGGCTGATCATCGGTGGCGTGGGCACGCTGTCGACCACGGACTACCACGTCGGCCCGGTCGTACCTCCGCCACCGCCCGCTCCGCTCCGGACCTTGCCGGACCTGCGACAGGTGCTCCAGGTCGGCGGGACGGGCCTCGTGGTCCTGCTGATCGGGTCGATCATCTGGCTGCTCCGCCCCCGTCGGCGGCGGCGCCGAGGTGAGCCCACGGACCCCGGACACGGGTGGGGTCCGCCCAGTACCGTCGACGTCCCCGCCCCGAGGGAGGGCGCGGACCCGACGGGCTCGAACCACGTTTCGCGCATCGACCTGAAGGAGCGAGCGTTGCGCTAGCCCCGGCCCCACCGTCGGCCAGGCCCGGCAGGGCCGCCTCACGGAGCGGATCGTCCGGGGAGATCCTCCTCGAGGTGGTCGACCAGATGGCCGGCGAGGCGTTCGGCGATGACGACGGTGGTCAGGTTGGTGTTGGCCGAGGGGATCGTCGGCATGACGGACGCGTCGGCCACGTACAGGTTCTCGAGCCCGTGGACGGCGCCATGTCGGTCGACGACCGCGCCGGAGGCGGGGTCGCGGCCCATCGCGCAGGTCCCGACCGGGTGGTGGTAGGAGCCGACGTTCCGGCGGAGCCACCCGGCGAGCGCGTCGTCGTCGTCGACGGCCGGTCCGGGGTGGATCTCCGGGCCCGGCAAGCGGTCGGCGAGGGGCGGGGTGGATGCGATGCGGCGCGCCTCCCGCAGACCGGCGAGCATCCTGACGAGGTCCTCGGGCTCGCGCAGGTGTGCCGGGTCGATGCGGGGCGGGTCCTCGGGATCCGTCGACCGGAGCCGGACCCGGCCGCGGGACCGGGGTGCGAGCAGCCCGGTGAGGATCGCGAACGTCGCTCCGCTCCGGCTGCCGGGATCGTCGAACGGGCCGGCGGGGAAGAGGTGCAGGTCGGGTGGGGTCTCCGCCGAGGCAGCTGTCGAGCGCAGGGAGAGCAGGACGGGGAACGCGGGCCCGGTCTGGCCGGGGGTCGCCGGCAGGTCGAGCGCGACGAGAGGGTGGTCGACCAGGTTCGCGCCCACCCCGGGCAGCGCGACCGCGCAGCGCAACCCGAGCTCTTCGAGATCGGCGCGCGGCCCGATGCCGCTGCGCAGCAGCACGCTCGGTGTCCCGTAGGTGCCCGCGCAGAGCACGACGACGTCGGCGGCCACCTCGTCCCCCTCGAGGAGTCGCACTCCGCGTACCTGTCCGCCCCGGTGCACGATCCGGTCCACCGTGGTGTCGGCTCGCACGTCGAGACGACCGCGCGCGGGCGCGAGATGGGTGAGCGCGGTGCTCATGCGGGTCCCGCCGCGGACGTTGCGCGGCAGCGGACCCATTCCGACCGTGCCCGGCGCGTTGTGATCGGTCACCGCCCGGTGACCGCAGGCGACGGCGGCCTCGTGGAAGTCTCGCGGCCACGGCGGGAGGTCCTCGATGGCGATCCGGGACACGGGAACGGGTCCGTCGCCGCCGTGCTCGGGCCCTCCGAAGTCCGCGTCGGCCTCGATCCCACGCAGGATCGGGAGCACGTCGTGATAGCTCCAGCCCGGGTTGCCGGCGGCGGCCCATGCGTCGTAGTCAGCGGGCCATCCCCGCAGGAAGAACACGGCGTTGGTGGCCGAGCACCCACCGACCAATCTGGCCCGCGGGAGGGCTGTCCCCGGGCGGCCGTCGTCGCCCTCGGCCGTGAATCCCCAGTCGTGGTCCACGGTCGGACGGGACGCGTCGACGACGTCGACCGGCAGCTCGGCGGGAGTGGGGTGGTCGGGGCCCGCCTCGACCAGGGTCACGTGGTGACGGGCGGCAGCGCTGAGGCGGGCGGCCACGACGCAACCCGCGGTGCCCGCACCCACCACGACGACGTCCATCAGCTGCCCCGCACCGAACACGACCGGCGTTCGGGTCGGTTGTACTCCCAGGTGCAGGCCGTCAGCGAGAGTCGGACGTCGTCATCGGACGTGCAGCGTTCGTCCGGTGGCTGCTGCGGTGAGCGGGCCTGACATCGGCCCGCGGCGGACCACTGAAGAGCCGAATCGATCCGGCCGTCCTTCGGCCCGTCGGGCTGTTGGCCGGGGAACGAGAAGGCTGTACGAAAGATGGTGCGGCGTCCCGGTCGGCCTCGGCAGGGCCGGAGGAGAAGACCCTGTCCCCCGAGCGGGCTCCGTGCTCGGAACCGGGAACCCACGCGGCATCGCCGTGCTCATGGCAGCGCCGTAGGTCTGCTCCAGCCACCGGCCGGCGGTGGCTGCGGCCGAGACCGCCACGACGGCGTACGAGGTGCACGCCTGGTATCTCGCGGCCCGAGCGTCGGGCGCCCGCCCCCGGCCAGCACCCCCCGCGGCCGGGGGCGGGCGTACCGCGACGAGACGCTGTGGGCTCACCGACCGCGCGACCGTCAGCCCGACGGGATCGCCTGCCTACTGGTCGACCGTCGCCTTCACCCACTGACCTGGTGCGAACGCCGCGACGATCCGGTCGTCCTCGTCGTGCTTGTCGTGGACCTCGAGGGCTCCGGAGTTGGCGATCCAGATGGCATTCGCCGGCTCGAACGACTCGCCGTCGGGGAGCTCGTGGGTGATGACCTTGACCATGGCGCCCCAAGTACCCCGCTTCTCCCACCGGAATGCCTGATGCGCCACGCCGAAATGCGTCAGCGTGAGCGGGACTGCCCCTCGTGGTGAAGCGAGATCGCGTTGCCGACGCGGTAGCCCGCACGTCCCCCGACGACGGCCCCGACGATCAGCGCGCCCGTCACCAACGAGGTCCCCCGTGGCGGGCGGTGCACGACGTGGAGCGCTCCGCCCCGGACACCCCTGTGCGGCTGCGGATGGACCGTCTCGTCCTCGACCACTGTCTCTCGTCCCCCTGCTCACCCCGCCGACGGACCCCGGTCGGTCACGCTCGGAGTTGGCGACGCTAACCAGCCCGCCGGACGCGGCACACCACCACTCGGAGCAGCGTGGTCGGGAACCCACGACATCAGGCCGCGTGACAAGTAGGAGAACTGCGTAGCGCGGTTCGATCGGTCGGCTGTCGAGTCCGACACCGTGTTCCCCATACGTTCCTCGAGGACAGAACGACCGAATGGCGAACGCCCGCTCATTCCACCACCCGGCCCCGGAAGGCCCACGATGACGACCATCCTCGACCTGATGCGCGTCGACGACACCGATCGCGACGTGGACTGGCTCCACACGGCTCTGCAGGCCGCTGTCGAGCTCGAGCTCGCCACGATCCCGCCCTATCTGTGCGCCATGTGGTCGGTCGACGACCCGAACGGGACCGACCCGGTCCGGGCACTGATCAAGAGCATCGCCGTGGAGGAGATGGGGCACATGGCGACGGCCTGCAACCTGCTGACCGCCATCGGCGGAACACCGCAGATCAACACCGCGGCCGCGGTTCCCCAGTACCCGGGACCGTTGCCCGGCGGGGTGCACCCGGGCCTGACGATCCCGCTGTCGGGGCTGACCAAGGACCTCGTGTGAAACTCTTCATGGAGATCGAGCTGCCCCAGAGCGGCCCCGTCCTGTTCGCCGAGGGCTCCGCGTTCCCGACGATCGGTGCGCTCTACTCGGCGATCGCGCATGCGTACGCGGCGCTGCCGTCGTCCGCGATCACCGGTGATCGACAGATCGCGATCGGCGGCGGGACGGGAGCGGCGTCGACGATCACGGACGCCGACGACGCCGCGGCCGCGATCGCGCGGATCAAGGAACAGGGCGAGGGCAGCACGACCTCACCGGTCGGAGACCCGAACACGCCCGGCGACGACCTCGCGCACTACTACCAGTTCGCCGAGATCTTCTATGGACGGCGGTTGGTGGCGAACGCCGACGGGGTGTTCGAGTTCACGGGGGCGGAGCTGCCGTTCCCGCAGGTCCTCCCGATGGCCGAGGTGCCCGCGGCCGGCTATCCGGAGTCCGCGGACTTCGACAAGGCCTACACCGAGGTGCTCGGCGACCTCCAGCAGGCCTGGGAGACCGGCGATCAACCGGTCAACGGCCAGAAGCCCTCGTCCGCGGCGGTCGGTGCGATGTTCGGGCTCGAGAGCCTGGCAGTCACCCTCATGACGACGCCCCGCACGGATGGGCCGGGCAACCTCGGCCCCGACTTCAAACTGGCCACCTGAGCAGCGCGGCGTCGAGAACGGAGAGAAGTCCGGCCCGTGACCGGAAACGCACGCCGGTCTCAGGACGGGGCGCGGGCACCGTCCGGCTCCTCGCCGTGTCCGCAGAGGTCGAGCGGCACCCACCACGTCAACCGCGTCCCGGCGCCCACCGGCCGGCGGCCCACCCGGAGGTCACCACCGGCGGCGCGGGCCCGGGCCGCGAGGTTGGACAGGCCGCTCCGGGCGACCGTCTCCGGGATGCCGATGCCGTCGTCGACGATCTCGACGGTCAGCGCGCCGTCGGTCGAGACGGTCACCGTGATCTGGGAGGGCGTCGCGTGACGCAGGGCGTTGCTGACGCCCTCGCGCACGACCGCCTCGGCCGCCACCACCAGCTCCTCCGGCACGGCCTCCACCTCGCCCGACACCCGCACCACCGGCTCGACGTCGGTGTCGGCGGCCATGCCGGTCGCGGCGGCGCGGACGCGCGCGGCGAGCTCCCCGCCGCCTCGCACCGTGTGCAGGTCGAAGATGGCGGTGCGGATGTCGCGGATTATCCCGTCGATCTGGTCCACTGCCTCGTCCACGCGACGCGCGGCGTCGGTGGCCGGGAGTCGTGTGTGCGCGGCCTGCAGGCCCAGGCCCAGCGCGAACAGCCGCTGCAGCACGTGGTCGTGCAGATCGGCCGCGATCCGTTCGCGGTCGGCGACGACGTCGAGCTCGCGCAGCGCCCGCTGCGACTCGGCGTAGCGCAGCACCAGGGCGGCCTGGTCGGCGAAGGAGGCAATGATCGATAGCCCGTCGGGGAGGGAGTCCACGCCATCGTCGACGCCGCTCACCACGAGCACCCCGCTGGCCTCCTCACCGCTGCCCATCGGGACCGCGAATCCCGGACCCTCCCCGGGATGCCCGGGCGCCAGCACCAGGTCGGCCACCGCCTGCGGGGCGCCGGTACGGGCGAGGGCGCCGAGCACGGTGCCGCCCACCGGCAGCTGGGTCCCGGCCGGGTAGCGGTCCTCGAGCCCGACCGCGACCATCACCCGCGCCGGTGGCGCCTCGCCGGCGGCGACCACGGTGACCGGGGTGGTGATGAGGGCCCCTGAGGCACCGATGAGCTCGGCGGCGCGCTGGGCGACCAGCGCCAGCGCCTCCCCGGGACCCGCCCCGGCGAGCAGCGCCGTCGTGATCTCCCCGGACGCCTCGACCCACCGTTGCCGCAGCCGGGTCTGCTCGTCGGCCGCGCGCCGCGCCCGCAGCAGCTCCCGTTCGTACGCGCGGCGGTCGTGGGCGTCGACCACGGCCATCCGCACCAGCAACGGCTCGCCGTCCGCCCCGGTCTTGAGCACCGCGTTGACGAGCACGGGCAGCCTCGTCCCGCTCGCGGAGACCAGGTCGAGTGCGACCGAGCGGACCTCACCCTGCATGCGCAGCAGCGGCCAGAAGTGCGTCTCGTGGTAGATGCGACCGCCGACCGAGAGCAGGTCCTCGAACCGCCGCCGGCCGACGACGTCGTCATGGTCCAGCCCGAGCCACCCCAGCAACGTCGTGTTGATCCTGACGATCTCGCCGTCGGGCAGCGTCGAGAGGTAGCCGCAGGGTGCGTGCTCGTAGAGGTCCTCCGCGGTCTCCTCGAGGGCCAGCGCGCGGCAGCGCGACGACGCGCGGTCGGGGGTGCTCACGACCTCGACGGGACGGCGGCGGCCAGGAACTCGCGGATCGCGGCCACGACGTCGTCGGGAGCGCTCAGGTGCGGGCAGTGCCCGGACGTCTCGAGCACCGTCAACCGGCTGTCCCGCACGGCCTCGTGGACGAAGGTCCCCACCTCGACGGGCGCGAGCGCGTCGTGCCGGACCTGCAGGACCAGCGTGGGCACGTCGACCCGTCCCAGGTCGGCGCGGTTGTCGGAGGTGAAGGTGACCCGGGCGAAGTGGCGGGCGATGTCGGGGTCGGTGCGGCAGAAGCTGTTCGTCAGCTCGGCGGCGAGGTCCGGACGCTCCGGGTTCCCCATGATCATCGGGGCGACGGTGGCCGACCAGCCCAGGTAGTTGCTGTCGAGGGCCTCGAGCAGCTCCTCGATGTCCTGCTCGGTGAAGCCCCCGCGGTAGGGCGGGTCGTCCAGGAAGCGCGGTGAGGGGCTGACGAGCACGAGACCCGAGAAGCGTTCTGGGGCCTGCGCCACGGCGAGCAGCGCGATGATCGCCCCGACGGAGTGGCCGACGATCACGACGTCGGTCAGGTCGAGCTCCTCGACGATCTCCAGGATGTCCCGTGCGTAGCCGTGGAGCGAGGCGTAGCGCTCGGGGTTCCACGCCGTCAGGTCGGAACCGCCGGCGCCGACGAAGTCGAACAGCACCACCTGGTGATCGTCGGCGAAGGTCGGCGCGACCATCCGCCACATATTCTGGTCACAACCGAAACCGTGCGCGAAGACCATGGGTCGGGCGCCGGGTGGACCGGTCACGGTGACCCGGTTCCTGGTGCGGACATCCACGGCCGGAGTGTGCCATTCGGTCCGGGTACTGACGACCCCTCGGAGCCGTTCCCCTCACAGCGCGGAACTCCTCGCCGACGAGGCCTCCTGCGGGACGCGCCACGGACGTCGCCTCCACCGCGGATCCGCTGAGCAGGCCGTCGCGCCGGCCGGCGCCGACCCTGCGCGGGCGGACGGGGTGAATCGCTCGACGGTGCCCGATGGTCAGCGCTCCCTCTCCTTGACTTCCATTTTGGGTCGCAGTATGTGTGCGCGAGCAATCCGCCGACAAGATCGGATACCATGGTCATCAGGCGACCGTTCTGTCCACGGAACGAGCGTTATTCCGGCGACGTGCCACCGAGATTCCGGTGTAACTGGTGGACGCGCACGTGATCGACGCCGAGTGTAACTACCGCCACCTCCTGCTCCGTCGTCGTTCTCGCCACGAAAGCGGCCAGCCTCAGCGTCCGCGAGGCTGTGAGCTGCGCAAACAGCGAGATCTCCATCATCGGCAAGGGGTTGCGGCCGCCGGAGGAACAAACAGTTGCGATGCACAACTTCTCTACGCGATCCCACGCTCACGCAGCGTGTCCGAGGCGGGAGTTCTCGCGCAATTTACCCCGCAACGAGGGATTGCCCCGTGGGATACCGTAGGCTTCCTGTGTCAGCCATTGAGGGGGAACAGTGGCCGCACCAGTAGCGGAATGGGAGTTGGTCGGAGGCGACAGCTTCTGGCGGCGTGCGACTTGGGACGCCGTCGGTCTCGTCGCGATTTTCGTCGTCGGAGCACTCGCGGCCGGGGGGACGGTGCGGCCGCTCACCTCGGCGGATCTCGGCCCGATGGTGGCCGCCTTCCTCGCCGCCGTGCTCGCCATCGCTGGCGCTGTCCTCGCGGCGGCGCTGTCGGCGACGTTCGCCCAGTTCCGGACTCTCTGGCTGGCGACCGCCCTGGGCGCGTACGGACTCGTCGTGCTCGTCGCGACGGCCGCCAGCCTCGGGCCCTCCCCCTTTCGCGAGATCCTCGTCGGGGTCCACGCGGTCGGCGTCGTGATCGGCTTGAGCGGACTGGTGGCCTACGCGGCCACCTATCGACGCCAGGCCGTCGCGCCGTTGGCGCGACGCCGTCGGTTGGCCGTCCTCGGGGTCTTCGCCACGGTGACCGTCCTGGTGGCCGCGGTGGTCGCGCGGCTGCTGGGCGGCTTCGGTGTTCTCTCGGCGGTCGTCCCGCCCACCCTGGTGGCCGTCGTGGTGGGCTCGGTGGCGGTGGTGTTGCTGGTGGCGGGGCGACACGCGCGATCGCCGGGGCTCTGGCGCGTGGGTCTCGGTCTGGCCGCGCTGGCCGCCGCCTACCTGCTGCACCGCGTCCCACCCTGGGACGACTCCGTCGGGATCGCCGGTTTCGAGACCGGACGCGTCATCGGGTTGGCGGCGGTCCTCGCAGGCCTCGTCGGGCTGTTCCACGAGGGTCACCGACGCCGCCGGGAGCGTGAGCGTGAGCTGCTGGCCGAGCTCGCGCGGGCGCGGCGGAGCCGGCGGACGCAGGCCGAGCGCGACCACGAACTGCGCAACTCGATCAGTGGCCTCAGCCTGCTCATGCCGCTGCTCGCCGACACGCCGACGGCACCAGCGCACGACATCGGCGCGATCTCCGACGCGGCGGAGTCCGAGCTGTCCCGGATGGAACGACTCCTCGACTGCGGACTCCGGCCCGGCCCGAACCGGGCGGTGGAGGTCGGTCCGGTCGTGCGGCGAGCCGTACTGGGGCACGCGCAGGGTGCGGAGGTCTCGCTCGACGTCGCGGATGCACTGACAGTGCGGACCTCGGAGAGCACCATCGCACTCGTCATGGCCAATGCCCTGGCCAACTGCACGCGGCACGCAGCAGGCTCCGCCATCCGCATCACGGCTCGCAGGCGCGAGGAACGGGTGGTTATCGAGGTCGCGGACGACGGCCGGTCCGATCGCGTGCCGAGCCCACCCGTACCGCCTGCGCTCGGAAAGGGCATCGGGCTCGCGGTCTCACGGCGGCTGCTCGAACAGGAGGGTGCCCGCCTCGAGACGATCTCGAGTGGCGCGCGGCCCGGCTACACCGTCGTGGTCGACCTGCCGGCGGTCGGATGACCGCGGAACCCCGCCCCCGGCAGGGCCCTGTCATCGTCATCGACGATCACGATCTGCTCAGTGTCTCGCTGGTCCTGGTCCTGCAGCGCGCCGGTCTGGACGCCCGGAGGTTGCCCGTCCGGCATCGTGAGGAGATCGTCGCCGACGCGGGGCCGACGTCCGGCGGTGTCGCCGTCGTCGATCTCAACCTCGGGTCGCACCCGGGGCAGGGGACGCTGCACGGCCACGAGATCATCCCGTCCCTCCGCGGTTCCGGGTGGCGCGTCCTGGCGATGAGCGGCAGCGCCACCCGAGAGGCACTGGCGGATGCCGTCGTGGCGGGAGCCGAGGGCATCGTCGACAAGTCCTCGTCGACCGACGCCTTCGTGGCCTCGATCCGCCGGCTCCTGGCGGGCGAGGACGTCATGGAGCTCTCCGAGCGCGACGATCTCCTCCGCGTCGCCCGCCAGGCCCAGATGCGGAGGACGCAGAGCGCCGCTGTCCTGGACCGACTCACCCATCGCGAGCGCCAGGTGCTGGAACGCCTGGCCGAGGGCTACCGGGCCGCGGCCATCGCCGAGGAGTTCGTCGTCTCGCTCACGACCGTGCGCAGCCAGATCCGGGCCGTCCTCGGGAAGCTCGGTGTCGGGTCACAGCTCGAAGCCGTCGCACTGCTGCACGCATCATCATCTCTATGAGTGAACGACTCACACCGTCCAGGCACTCTCAGTGACTAATGGATATCCTCAGTGTTGAGGATGAGCCGATAGAGGTACGTCGTTCAAGCTTTCACCGGCACACGCTCCAACGCTCAGTGAGCGGGAGCGCTCATCTGGGGGAAGTGAGACTCCGTGCGAGGACAAGGCGAGACCACGAGCGTGACCTGGACGTCGTCGCGGACCATGCGTCCCTCGACTCCGAGCGTGTCGGTCATCGTCCCGACGAGGAACGAGGCCGCGAACCTCCCGATCGTCCTCGGCCAGGTGCCCGGTCACTACGAAGTCGTGATCGTCGACGGCAACTCCGTGGACGACACCGTCGAGGTGGCCCGCCGGTGCCGCCCGGACGCCCGCATCATCCTGCAGACCCGCAAGGGGAAGGGCAACGCACTGGCGTGCGGGTTCGCGGCGGCGACCGGCGACGTCATCGTGATGCTCGACGCCGACGGTTCCGCCGATCCGGCCGAGATCCCCGTATTCCTGGATGCCCTCGTCGCCGGTGCCGACTACGCCAAGGGCTCCCGCTTCGCCGAGGGTGGCGACAGCGACGACATCACCGTCGTCCGTGCGCTGGGCAACCGTGTCCTGACGGGCATGGTCAACCGCTTCTTCGGCGTCCGCTACACCGATCTCTGCTACGGCTACAATGCGTTCTGGAGCAGCCTGGTCCCGGTGTTCGGCCTACCCGACCTGCTCAGCCCGTCCGACGGGATGGTGTGGGGCGACGGCTTCGAGATCGAGACCCTCATCAACATCCGGGTCGCCGCGGCCGCCGCCGACATCACCGAGGTGGGCAGCGTCGAGCGCACCCGCATCCACGGCGAGAGCAACCTGAACGCGACATCCGACGGTCTCCGAGTGCTCCACACGATCCTCGTCGAGCGCTGGCGCCTGACCTGGCGCCGCCCGGCCCTGCCGGCGGTGGCGGTGCCCGACACCGTCCCCGAACTTGTCGGCCCCACGGTGGACTCGCTCCGTCGGACGTCGACCGCCACGCGCCGGCGTGAGGTCATCACGCCGCGGACCCGGCTCCGCGTGCTCGCCGCGGCCTGACGCCGAGCCCCCGGGCCAGCCCCGACCGATGCCCGCCCTTCGCCCGTCCGCTCCGGCCGGGCAGCTCCCAGCGCAAGGACAACCATGAGCTCTGCGCCCCGCGACGCCTCCGCGCGCCCGTTCCGCTTCAGCGTCATCATGCCGACCTACCAGCGCCGTGACCTCGTCCGGCAGAACGTCGTCGCGCTCGGCGCCACCCGCCGCCCCTGGCCCTGCGAACTGATCGTCGTCGTGGACGGGTCCACCGACGGCACCGAACAGGCGCTGCGCGAGCTCCCGGAGCCCTTCCCGACCACGGTGCTCGTGCAGCCGAACCAGGGCGCGGCGGCGGCCCGCAACGCCGGGGCACGCCACGCCCGGGGCGAGATCCTGCTGTTCCTCGACGACGACATGGAGGCCGACCCGGAGCTGCTGGTCGAGCACGACGCGGTGATCGGCGCCGGCGCCGACTCGGTCGTCGGGCACCTCCCGCTCGCCACCGAGGCTCCCCGCAACCTCATGACGATCGGGATCGAGCGGTGGGCGGACCGTCGCCGCGAACGCCTGGTCGACAGCGACGGCACGCTCGAGCTCGACGACCTCCTGACCGGCCAGCTGTCGGTGCGGGCGCAGGTGTTCGCTGCCCTCGGCGGCTTCGACGGCAGCTTCACGGCCGGGGGGACCTTCGGTGGAGAGGACACGGATTTCCTCTACCGCCTCCGGTGCAGCGGGGCGGACCTCCGTTTCGCCCCCGATGCGATCTCCCACCAGCACTACGTCGTGGCGCCGGAGCAGCTCCTGCGGCAGTGGCGCCAGGGCGGACGGGCCGACGCCCTGTTGCTGCGCAAGCACGCCGAGCTCGGCGACAGCCGTGATCGGGTCGGGTTGAGCGCCGTGCTGCGCTCGACGGCGGAGGTGCTGCCCGACTCCGTCACCAGCGCCGCGGGCCGGTACGTGGCCGGAAGGGTGCGGGCCGGGCACGTCGACGGGGTGACCGACCGGGCCTTCACGGGACTGCGCCACGTCGCCTACTGGAAGGGACGCGCCGAGGGCGCCGACCGCATGAGGAGGGGGCTGCGGGCCCTGCCGGGGACCGCGCCGCTCGTCCGGGTCCTCGCGTACCACGCCGTGGAGGACGTCCGTGACGACGTGATCGGCCGATGGTCCGTCTCGCCCGAGCGCTTCGCCGCCCAGCTCGACGCCCTCGTCGACGCAGGCTTCGGGTTCCTGACGCCGGAGCGGTTCGTCGCGCACCTGACGGAGGGAGCCGCGCTTCCCGACCGGTCGGTGCTGCTGACCTTCGACGACGCCTACGCGAGCGTGTACGACCAGGCGGCACCGGTCCTGCGCGGCCTCGGGGCGAGCGCGCTGGTCTTCATGGTCTCGAGCCGGATCGGCAGCCACAACGCCTGGGACACGGACCGCGGCGGCGCCCAGCTGCCCCTGCTCGACGGTGACCAACTGCGCAAGCTCGTCGACGAGGGATGGGAGGTCGGGGCGCACACCCGCTCCCACGCCCGACTCGTCGGCCTCGACGCGCTGGGGCTGCGGCAGGAGCTCGTGACACCCCGCCGCGACTTCGTCGACGCGGGTCTCTCCTTCCCGCGCACCGTGGCGTATCCCTACGGCGAGCACTCGGCCCGGGTGCGGGCCGCGGCCCGCGAGGCGGGCTACGACGTCGCCTTCGGGCTCGAGGAGACCCGCCGCGCACCGTCCCTGCGCAGTCGCCACGCCGTCCCCCGGATCGAGGTGACCCGCGACCTCGGCCCCGAGGAGCTCCTGCGTCGCGTCCTCGACCCGCCGCTGCGCCCGTTCGCCGCCCTCGAGCGCGAGGCGAGGGACGCGGCGCGCACCCTCATCGGCGCGCACGGGGGAGCCCCCCGGTGACCACCGCACCCACCTCGGCGCCGGTGAGCGGGACCTGGTGCTGTGAGTACGAGTTGTCGGACGTCGCCCCGCCACGCTCCGTCGTGCCCGTCGACCCGACGCAGAACAGCGCCCGGGTGCTCGTCCGACTCCATGGCGAGCCCCTCGGGTACGTGGTCGTCGACCTCGTCGGCGGCACGCTCGACGTCGACCAGCTCGCCGCCGCCGTCCGTCGCGAGCTCCGTGGACCGGCCGCGGAGCACCTGGTCGCCGAGGGCCTCCCGCCGCTGGTCGGCTCGGGCGATCTCGCCATGCCGGCCGCGACGTCCAGCTGTCCGTCCCGGGTCGACGGCGACGAACTGGTGTCGGTGGTCGTGTGCACCCGGGACCGCAGCGACATCCTCCGCCACTGCCTGGAGAGCCTGCGGGAGCTCACCTACCCCCACCTCGACGTCGTGGTGGTGGACAACGCCCCGACCGACGACCGCACCGAGCGCGTCGTCCACGAGATCGGTGCGGGTCGCTTCCGGCACGTCGTCGAGCCGCGGCCCGGCCTGTCCTGTGCCCGGAACCGCGGCCTGGCGGAGACCCGCGGGCGGTGGATCGCCTTCACCGACGACGACGTCACCGTCGACCCGCACTGGATCGAGGGCATCCTGCGGGGCACCCGGCGCCACGACGACGTCGGTCTGGTGACGGGCCTCGTCGCCACCGCCAGCGTCACCGGCGCGGCCGAGGCGTACTTCGACGCCCGCGCGGCCTCGTGGTCGGTCCGCACCCGGCCCGAGCTCTTCGACCGTGGAGTTCACCGGCGCGACGACGCCCTGTACCCCTACGCGGCCGGGGTGTTCGGGGCCGGCGCGAACCTCACCGTGGAGCGCGACCTGCTCCTGGCGCTCGGCGGTTTCGACGAGGCGCTCGGCGCGGGCACGCCGACCCGCGGCGGGGAGGACCTCGATGCCTTCGTCCGCGTCGTCAACGCCGGACGGGTGATCGCCTACGAGCCGTCCGCGGTGGTGTGGCACCACCACCGCGCCGACGCGTCGGCGCTGCGTCGGCAGATGTACGCCTACGGCACCGGCATGGCGGCGTTCGTCGCGAAGTTCCTCGTCGACGGGACGACGCGGTGGGATCTGCTCCGGCGCATCCCGATCGGGCTGTGGCGGATGCGGCGGATCGGCGCCACGACGCGGGAGGGCCTGGGTAGCGCGCACACCGCCCCGCGCGGCGCTCTAGCGCTCGAGTTCGCCGGCTTCGTCGCCGGGCCCTGGCTCTACGGCCGCTCCCGGCGGGGCCGTCGCGACGCGCGACGTGCCGGGTATCCGGCGGTGCTCTCCGGGGTGCTCCGGTGACGGCTCTGGTCCCGGCGAGCGTGATCGTCTGCGCGCACACCAACCGGCGTCGCGGTGACATCGAGGACGCCCTCGCGTCGCTCGCCCGGCAGACCTGTCCACCGCTCGAGGTCGTCCTCGTGGTCGATCACAACGAGTCCCTCCTGGCCTGGGCCCGGGACCGTTTCGCCGGCGAGGCGCGGGTGGTCGCCAGCACCTGGCCCGCTGGGCTCTCGGGAGCGCGCAACACCGGCGTCGGCGAGGCCGTCGGCGACGTCCTGGCCTTCCTCGACGACGACGCGGTCGCCGATCCGACCTGGCTCGAGCGGCTCGTCGGGCACTACGCGGAGCCCGACGTCGTCGGCGTCGGTGGCGGCGCGTTCCCGGTGTGGGAGGACCAGCGCCCGACATGGTTCCCGCCCGAGTTCTTCTGGGTCGTGGGCTGCTCGTACGTCGGACTGCCCGGGGAGACAGCCACCGTCCGCAACTTCATCGGCGCGAACATGAGCTACCGCCGGGAGGCGTTCGAGCAGGCCGGGGTGTTCACCCTGGGGCTGGGCCGCGTCGGCTCGACCGCGCTGGGGTGCGAGGAGACGGAGTTCGGCATCCGCGTCCGGGCCGCGCTCCCGGGCGCCCGCTTCGTCTACGACCCGTCCGCGGCCGTCCGGCACTCGGTCGGCGTCGAGCGCGGGCGTGTCACCTACTTCCTGCGTCGCTGCTACGCCGAGGGCGTCTCCAAGGCCGCGGTCTCCGCCATCGCCGGGCCCGATGCGGCACTCGAGAGCGAGCGCCGGTACGTCGGGACGGTCCTGCCGCGCGGTGTGGCGGCGGGTCTGCTCGGCCGCGGGAGCAATCCGCTCCGTGCCGCCGGGATCGTCGCGGGGCTGGCCGTGACCGCAGCGGGCTACGCCATGGCGCGAGTGCGCGGCACGTGGGACCCCGGGGGACCGGCGCCGCTCGCGATCCGTCCCGCGGGGGAGGGGACGTGACCGTCGACGTGTCCCGGGCGCTGCGGGTACCCCTCGGGGTCCGACGCCACCTCGAGACGCCGCTCTTCCGCAACTCCTACGCGCTGGTCGTCTCCGGTGGCGTGTCGATGCTGCTCGGCCTCGGCTTCTGGGCGCTCGCGGTGCGGCTGTTCCCCGCCGAGGAGGTGGGGCGCACATCGGCCGCGGTGTCGACGATGACCCTCCTGGCCGCGATCCTGCAGCTCAACCTCACCAACGGGCTGATCCGGTTCCTCCCGGAATCGGGGCGCCGGACGGGAGCGATGCTGCGCAGCGCGTACGGCATCGCGGCGATCTCGAGCCTCGTCGGCGGTGCCCTCTTCGTCGCGATCACCGTCGGCCGGTCCTTCCTGGCCGGGCCCGGCGGGAGCACGCTCGGGTTCGCCCTGCTCTTCGTCGTCGCGGTGCCGGTCTGGTCCGTTTTCGTCATGCAGGACGCCGCGCTCATCGGGTTGCGCGCCGCCGGTGCGGTCCCCGTCGAGAACGCCGTGTTCTCCGTGCTCAAGATCGCCCTGCTGGTGCCGTTCGCGGCGTTCCCGCAGCTCGGGATGCTCGGCGCCTGGATGCTCGCGGCCTCGGTCGTGATCGTTCCGCTGAACACCTACATCGCCCGCCGCCTGCTGCCGCGGCACGCCGGCGAAGAACCGACGGTGCAGAGCTGGTGGGAGGTCCGCCGCTACCTCGGCTCGGACTACACGGGCGGCCTGCTCGAGACGGGCTTCGTCGCGGTCCTGCCGATCCTGGTGACCGCCAAGCTCGGCCTGGTCGCCAACGCCTACTTCTACACGAGCTGGATCGTCGTCACCGGACTCGAGCTGGTCCTGTTCAGCATCGGCTCGTCCCTGACCGCCGAGGGCGCCCACCACCGCGCCGGCACCGCCCGCTTCCACGCCGCGACGGTGCGCCTGACGGCGGCCTTCATCGTGCCCGTGGTCGGCATCGGCGTCCTCATCGCCCCGTGGCTCCTCGCGGTGTACGGACCCGACTACGTCGACCACGGCACCACGCTGTTCCGCCTGCTGCTCCTGGCGATGCCGCTGCGCGCGATCGTCGCGCTCCGCCTGTCGGTGCTGCGGGTGGAGCGGCGCGGGGCCGCGATCGTCCGCTACCAGGGGGCGAACGCCGTGCTGTTGCTCGTCGGCGGCTATGTGGCGCTCGGTCATCTCGGCCTGCCCGGCATGGGTCTGGTCTTCCTCGCCACGCAGGCCCTGCTCGCCGCCTCGGTAGGCATCGGTGGCCTCGTCCGTCGTATACGGAGGGAGAGCTCGTGAGGTCCAGGATCCCGGGGCTGCTGCGGTCCCTGGCGGTTGCCGTCGGCGAGGACCTGTTCCGGGGGGTGCGCCACGTCCTGGTCAACGTGATCGGGGGCTCGGCCCTCACGACGCGGCCGCTGCGCTACCTGATCTACCGCGCCGTCGGCATGGACATCCGCACACCAGGGATCTTCGACGGCTGCATCTTCTCCGGGCGCCGGCACGTGCGGATCGGCGCCGGCAGCTTCGTCAACCGCGCGTGCTACTTCGATTCGGCGGGCCCCATCACCATCGGGGAGCACACCGACGTCGGGATGTGCGTCCTGTTCGTCACCGCCACCCACCGGCGCACCGACCGCGGGTTCGACCACCGGTCCACCGCGCTCCCCATCGTCATCGGCGACCGCTGCTGGATCGGCGCCCGCGCCACGATCCTGCCCGGCGTCGCGATCGCCGACGACGTCGTGATCGCCGCCGGTGCCGTGGTCGCTCGTGACTGCCCCGTGCCGGGCCTGTACGCGGGTGTGCCCGCGCGGCTCATCCGTCCCCGCGGCGCCGGCGGCGCGGCCGGCGCCGCGGGGACCCCGTTCCAGGAGGCTCGATGACGACGCCGACCACCGCTACCACCACCCGGCCGCGCCGAACGGGATCCTGGGTCCCGCCGGTCGTGCTGCTGGTCGTCGGGGTGGTCGCCTGCGCCATGGCCGCGTCGGGAGCCGATGACGGTTCGGCCGGGGCCGTCCGCGCTGTCGCCACCCTCGCCTTCTTCCTCTTCGGGCCGGGCTGGGCGGTGGCCGGGTTCCTGCGCACCGTGACGACGGCGACGAGGTGGTTCCTCGCCGCGGCGTTCAGCTGCGCGATCGCCATCCTCGGGGCGCAGGTGATGGCGAGCACCGGGAGCTGGCACCCGGTCGGCGGTCTGTATGTGCTCGTCGGTCTGGCGACCGTTCCCCTCGTACGGCTCGCGTGGGCCGCGCGATGACGGCAGGGACCGGCATGACGAGGCTCATCAGCCTCGTCGAGCGCGCCAGGCCGGAACCCGACGGTGCCGCTCCCGACGACGTCGAGGGTGGGGCACCGACGTGGCATCGGCTGCGCCCGTGGACGCCCCTGGCGCTGGCGGCGCTCGCCGTCGCGCTCCTGCCGTTGGCCGCCGTGACCGTGGACCTCGACGCGATGGGGGGCCTGGGTCTCGGCGGGGTGCTCCCCGTCTGGGGATGGGCGTCGATCGTGCTCGCCGTTGCCGCATGCGTGCTCGAGATCGCACGACCCCGCCCGGTGGCGCTCGCGCTCCTGACCGGGGTGCTGATCCTCTGCACGACGGGCATGCCGTCGGTGGTGGAGCCCGCGGCGCGTCTGGGCATCACGTGGCTGCACGCCGGGTTCGTGGACGCGATCACCCGTGCGGGCGGCGTGCCCCGCGGGATCGACTCGCGGCTGTCCTGGCCCGGCTTCTTCGCGCAGTGGGCCTGGATCCAGGACGCCGCCGGGATGCGCCAGCTCGACACGGTGCTGCGGTGGGCGCCCATCGCGATCGTCGGGGCGTGGGCCGCGGGCGTCTTCCAGATCGCTCGCGGCCTCCTCGGCGGCACCCGTGCGCCATGGGTCGCGACGTGGCTGTTCTGCGGCGAGAACTGGATCGAGCAGGACTACTTCTCCCCGCAGGCGACCGCCATGATCCTCGTCCTGGCGGTGCTCGCTGCGGCGGTCGGCCCCCTCGCGGCCCCCGCGACCGGGCCGAGGAGGGCCGCGGAACCCCGGTACGCGTCGACCGAGGCCGACACCGTGGAGCTCGCCGCGGTCCGGCCGTACCGCGTCGGAGCGCTGATCGACCGGGTGCGCTGGTGGCTCTCGGGGCCGTCGCGGCCAGACACCGACCGACTGGACGTCCTCATCCAGTGGGGCGGGTCGGCCGTGTGCCTGGCGGCCCTCGTCGCCGCCCACCAGCTCACGCCGTTCGCGATCGGCGCCCAGCTGCTCGTCCTCGTCGTCGCCCGACGGCTCTGGGGCCGGCACCTCCTCCTGGTGTTGGTCCTCGCCGTGACGACGTGGTTCGTGCTGGGAGCCGCCGAGTTCTGGGTCAACCAACTCGGACTCGCCACCTCGAGCGTCGGCCAGGTCGGGTCGTCGATCAGCGGCGGGCTCGGTGACCGGCTCGTCGGCGACGTCGGCCAGCTGGTCGGCAAGTTCGGCAGGGTCGCGCTGGCCGGCGCGACCTGGGGGCTGGCGCTGCTCGGGGCGTGGTGGCGCTGGCGGCAGCGGCGTGAGCTCGTCGTCCTGGCGCTGGCCGCCGTGCCGGTGACGATCGTGCTGCTGCAGAGCTACGGCGGCGAGGTCCTGCTCCGGATCCTGCTCTACGGGTTGCCGTTCCTCGCGGTGCTGGGCACCGAGGCGCTCCGGGTGCTCCATCGGCGCTGGACCTCGGTGGCGCTGCCCGTGTTCGCCGCCGGGATGGTCCTGCTGTGCGCCGCCGTCGTCGTCCTGCGCGGCGGCAACGACGTCTACCTCTCGGTGCGGCCCCACGACGTCCAGGTCGTCCGGGAGACCATCGAGGCCGCTCCGGCCGGCACCTCGGTCTACACCCTCGGCGATCACGCCCCGCTCGGCATCGAGCGTCTTGCGGACGTCAACCAGTTCAACACCGCCGCGGACTGCCAGCCGATCATCGACGACCCGATCCGCTGCGTCCTCGCGAACCCCCCGGAGTACCTCGTCGTGCTGCGCCAGGGCGATGCGGAGGGCGTCGTCCTCGGTGGGAGGAGCCCGGGGTGGACCCGTCAGGCCATCGCCGAGTTCGTCGCCGAGGGCTGGTACCGCATCCAGCGTGTCGAGGGCGACGCCGTCGTCCTGGAGAGGACGAGGAACCCATGACCACCTCGACGGCCGAGATCCTCGCGTGGTGCGCGTTCGCCGTCGCGATGCTCGCACTCGCCGGCTGTGCCGTGCTGGCCGAATCACCGTGGCGCCCGGAGCCCGCGGGAGTCACCAGGACCGTCCGGGTCCTCGCCTGTGTCGCAGCCGTCGCCGTCGGCGAGCTGCTGTTCGCCCTGCTGACCTTCGTGCTCACGACACTCCGGATCTGGTCCTGACCCACGACACACCCACGCCGTGCTGTCGGAGCCCGGCCGCTAGGAGGACCGTCCCTCGGGGGAGGAGCACGGACCGCCGAGCCACACCGCCCCGCACGCCGTGACGATGTCCGTGCCGTAGGCGGCCAGCGGTACCGATCCGAGCCCGACGCCGGCGACCACCGGGTGGTCGCCGGTGTTGAGGAGCAGGGTGCTGTCGTTCGACTGGAAGGCAAGGACCTTCCCGTCGCCGGATCGTCCGATCTTCACCTCGCCGTGGGCGAGCCGTGGTGCGAGCCAGGTCCACGCCGTGGTGAGGGCGGTGGGCCGGCCGCCGTCCGAACTCGCGGTCGAGGTCCACAGCGCGGCGTAGTCGAAGCCGGGTTGGGCCTCCGGCTGCCACAGGAGCGTGGCCGACGCCCCCGAGGTCGCCAGCGCGGCGACGGCCTCGAGCGTGGCGGCGGCTCGCTGGTGGGACGACGAGTCGCCGGCGCGGGCCTCCGGGTAGAACTCGGCCCACCAGATCGGCAGCGTCGTCCGGCCGCGAAGCCACTCGTCGATCACGGCGAACTTCGCCGCCGCGGTCGCGGGCGTGGCGACCAGACCGCCGTCCTTCGTGGCGGTGCCCCCGTCGACGACGACGAAGTCGGCCCCGCGGGCGTGGCCCAGCCAGTAGTCCACGACGTCGAGGCTGCGCTGGTCGACGTACCCCCAAGGCCCGGAGAGCGACGACGGCGACCCGCCGGCGGCCGGGCCCGCCCACGAGTCGATCGCCACGTACGGTCCGCCGAGGCGGACCGTGGGTCGCGCCTGCTTCACTGCGTCGTAGACGGCGTTGTAGAGATCGGTGTAGGACGCTGCGTCCCAGTCGTTGGCCGCGGCCGAGTAGAAGCCCTTCAGCTCGCTCCAGACCTGCACGTACTGGATCTGCGGATACCGCTGCACTGCTGCCGCGGCGAGACGGGCGAAGTCGGCGTAGTGCGCGCGGTCGGGCGCGACCTCGATGCGGGAGAAGTCGGTGACGCCGGGCGCCCCGCCCTTCATCCAGTCCGGCGCCCCGGCGAGCGTGAGTACCGTCGTGCCGCCGGTCTCCCGAACGAGACCCATTCGTTGGTCTAGCCGGGACCAGTCGAAGACGCCGGGCGCAGGCTCCGGGTTCAGGACGCCGAACCCCATGAGGTACTGATTCTGCAATCCGCTCGCTTCGCGCAAGATCGCGTCGGCACGGGTGCGTGCCGGCGCGGGCTGCCACGTGTCGACGCTGTACTGACCGTGGGTCACCCCGAGCCTCAGCGGGCCCTCCTGGGCCGCCCACGTCCAGTCCGCCGTGCCCAGCGCGACGGCCGACGCACGCGCCTGGTCATACCACCAGACGGCGAGGGCGCCCCCGGCGAGGAGCGCCACGACGAGGACCGTGAGCAGCGTCCTGGGCCAACGGACCCGCGAGCGGGCGTGGCGTGCTCGGGTCATTGTTCCTCGGGCTGCCTGATGGACCGCTCTGACCGGCCTGCGCCGGACGCTCACTCTGGCGGAAAGTGATCAAGGCAAGACTGCCTGACCTGTCAGTGCGACATCATCCTCAGTATTGAGGATGGCATCAACACTCTCCGTGCTGTTCGCTCGTTGCGTCATCAAGGAGCAAGGGGAGTCTGCTCGTGCTGAAGTACACCGCCGTCGCCGCGGCGTCGAAGGCCTTCTCGGTCAACAACGTCACGCGCCGCGCCTACCGCGTGCTCGGCAACAAGGTGCTGGAGCGGATGCGGCTCGACTCGGGCATCCCCGCGCCCTATCTCGACCGCGCGGTCCGGCTCCTCGAGACGTGCGATCGCTACTCCGCCCTCGCGGCCGGCGACCGGGTGCTCGAGCTCGGCACCGGCTGGGTGCACTGGGAGGCGACGATCCTGCGCCTCTTCCACGACGTCGAGGTGACGCTCTACGACGTCGTCGACAACCGCCTGCCCAGGGCCTACCGCGCGTGGCTCGGGCAGCTCCGCGACGAGCTCGACGGCGACTTCGGTCGGCGGCTCCCGGTGTCGGCCGAGCGTCTCGACGCCGCGCGGGCTCTCGCCGACCGCGCGCTGCGTACCGAGTCCTACGACGAGCTCTACGCCCTCATGGGGTTCCGCTACGTGCTCGACCCGAGCGGCATGCTCGCCGGCGTCCCCCCGAACTCGTACGCGCTCGTCGTGAGCGCCGACGTCCTCGAGCACGTGCCCGCCAGGACGCTCCCGACCTACCTCGACGAGGCACGGGAACGGCTCCTGCCCGGGGGCCTCTCGGTGCACCAGATTGACCTCGTCGACCACTTCACCTACTTCGACCCCACGTGCTCGAAGAAGAACTACTACCGCTACACCGACGAATCCTGGCGGCGCTGGTTCGACTCCGACGTGCAGTACATCAACCGGGTGCAGTGCCCGGAGTGGCGCGCGCTGTTCGCGGATGCCGGCTTCGAGGCGATGGAGGAGGACCAGGTGTCGGAGCCCCTGCCCCCGCACGGCCTAGCGCCGGAGTACGCCGACCTGTCGGCGCCCGACCGCGAGTGCATGCAGATGCTCGTCGTGCACCGCCGCTCCGAAAGGACGCCGGCTTCGGTCTGACGACCTGGTCGACGTGGCCCGCCGACCGAGAATTCGTTCGCACCATCATGAGGACGCCAGACACGAACGTTTCTTGCCGTCGGCCCGATCGGGCCGCAGCTCGAAGGAACAGGCGGCTCGGCCGGCGGCGACCATGACGATGCGGGTTCCGTCCAGCGCGAGTAGATTCGCGACGGCGATGGTCGGCAGCGCAGCCCACGGGGTTCGGGAGTCCGGGTCCCAGGGCCGCACCGTCCCGATCGTCGGCGCCCCGGTCGCTGCCCCCGCTCCCTGAGACGAACAGCGGTCGGCCATCGGGGGTCCCAGAGGCGCAGCGTCGCGTTGTCGTGCCCGGGGTCGGCGCGCACAGCGCCGCCCCGAGTCGCCGACCGACGCCCGACAGATCAGGCGATGCAGGTGAAAGCTGCCTGAAAGGCCTGGTGCGTTGCCTTGCCCCATGGGAACGATTCCGAGTCGCCGTTCGCGGGCTACGGCTGCGGGACTTGCGGCCCTCGCGGCAGCGGTGCTGGTCGTCGTGTCGGCGTGCGAGGACGACAGCCAGGGCAGCGGCGGCTACGGCGCCGGCTACGGCAGCGGATCGACCCCGTCGTGGCCGACGACCTCCACCGGGCCATCGCTTCCCGACCTCGGCGACATCCCATTACCGAACGATGTCCCGACCTGGCGTCGAGCTCCCGAGCCGCTCCCGATCCCGGAGCACCCTCCCATCAAGCTCCCGCACCTTCCCATTCCCTGAGCCTCACGGGTCACTCCGCGCCGATCGGGACGTACAGAGCGTCGACGGCACTAGGTGCTGGCGCGAACAATTCGCCCATACGGTCGAACGAATACGTTCGGGGACGCCGTAGCCTCCCCCCAGGTGCTCACGTGGAGTGACCTCCTGGGGGGAACGATGACGTTCGTGGAGATCCGGCTGCTCGGATCCGTGGCCGTCGAGCGGAACGGGGTGGCGGAATCCCGGCGCAGCCGCAACCACGCCGCGCTGCTCGCGATGCTCGCGCTCAACGCCGGCCGTGCGGTCGACGGCGACGTGCTCATCGACGAGGCGTGGGGCGAGGACCTGCCGCAGAATCCGCGAGGCACCCTCCAGATCGCGCTCACCCGGCTCCGGGCCTGGTTGGGAGAGCGGGCCGAGCCGTGGCTCACCGCGCGCGCCGGGCTCTACACACTGCACCTGCCGCCGGACGCCGTCGACCTCCTGCGCTTCCTTCGGCTCGCCGACGCGGCACTGACGAGCGACGACATCGCGCGCTACGACGAGGCCCGCGACGCCTGGCGGGGGACCCCGTTCCCGGGACTCGACTCCGACCGGCTCGCCGAGGCCCGGCGCACGGCCGAGCAGCGGCGGCGCACGCTCACGGTCCGCCACGCCGCTCTGTTGCTCGACGCCGGTCGTCCCGGAGAGGTCGTGGACCTGCTCGCCGGCGAGGACCGGCTCGACGAGGAGTTCGCGACCCACCTGGTGCGCGCCCTGCGCGAGGGCGGCCGGCACCGCGACGCCGTCGAGACCTTCCTCGACGTGCGCCGACGGCTGCGCGACGAGCTCGGGGTCGAGCCCGGACCAGTGCTGCGTAGCACGTACGCGACCCTCACCCCGCGACACCCGCGACCGGCTCCGGCCCGGGGGCCCGAGATCGTCGGCCGCGCGGCCGTCGTGGCCCCGATTCTCCAGGCGCTGCACGAGGACGGCCGCGTCGTCGTGCTGCACGGTCGAGCCGGCGCGGGGAAGACCGCCGTGCTACGGGCGGTCCTGTCAGGCGCTCGCGACCGGGGAGCCCGCACCGCCGCGAGTGCGTGGGGCGAGAACGGCGCCCCGGCCGCGCCGTGGCACGAGGTGATCGACGACCTCGGGGTCCGCAGTGCCGTTCCGGACCGCGACCTCGGCCCGTGGGTCCACGAGCAGCTCGCGCGCAGCGCCCAGGACGCGCCGCTGCTCGTGGCGCTCGACGACGCGCACCGCGCCGACACCGCATCCCTCGACGTCCTGCGAGTCCTGGCGCGACGGGGCCTGCCGCCCGGTGTCGTCGTGGTGGTGGCCGCGCGGAGCCCCGACAGCACCGAGCACCCGCACTGGGACCGCGCGCTCGCCGAGCTCGGCACGCAGCACGGGGTGACGACCTGCCCGGTGGGCGCGCTCGCCCCGGACGCCGTGGCCACCCTCGTCCGCCGGCGCCTCGCGGCGCTCGATCCCGGCGACGACCTGGCCGCAGCCGTCCTCGACCGCTCCGGCGGTCTGGCGCTGCACGTCACCGCACTGCTCGACCTGCTCGGACGCTGCACGACCCGCGCCGAGGCCGCGCAGGCGATCACGGAAGTGCCCGAGCAGGTACGGGCCGTCGTCGAGCACCAGGCCGCCCAGCTGCCGGCCCTGACGCGCCGCGCGATCGAGGCCCTCGCCGTGCTCCGCCCGATCGACCTGACCAGCCTCGCCGCCGTCCTCGCCCGCCGCCCCCTCGACCTCGCCGACGACCTTGAGGTCGCCGTCCGTGCCGGGCTGGTGACGGGGGAGGGCGACCGCTACGTGCTGCGACACGACCTCGACGCCGACGGGCTGCGCGACGGCGTCTCGCGGGTGCGGGCAGCCCACCTGCACCTGGCCCGCCTCGACGCGCTCGACGACGCGGCCGACGTCTTCACCGTGCTGCGCCACGCCGAGGGCGCGGCATCGCTGCTGCCGCCGCTCCGGGTGGCCACGGCTCGGGTGGACGCCGGGGTGGAGTCCTACCGGCGGCGCGCCCTGCCCGAGGCGTCGGCCCTGTTCGAGGCGGCTCTCCCGGCGGCCGCCGACGACGTCCGGGCCCGGCTGCTCGCGTACCGGGCGCTGTGCCTCTCCGCGCTGGGCGGCGACGCCGACGATCCCGACGATGCCCTGGACGAGGCTCTCGACGCCGCGCTCGCGGTCGGCGACGACGAGCTGGCGGTGCTCGTCGCGATCGGCGACGAACCCCTCGGCCTGTCCGTGCAGGGGGACCCTCGTCGCTACGGGCGGCTGTGCCGGCTCCTCGGGAGGCCGCTGGGCCCGCGGCCGCGATTCGACCTGGTGGTGGCGACGATCCGCGAGGCCGAGGCGACGGCGCAGGACGCCGCGCCCGAGCTCATGGCCGAGGCCCTGGCGCTGGCCGACGACCTCGCCCGCGTCGACCCGCACGCCCACGCCCGGGTGCGGACGTTGGAGGCGCGCAGCCTCGTCGACGGCTCCCGCCCCGCGCTGGACCGCCTCGCGATCGCCGCCGACGCCCACCGGCTCGCCGTCGCCACGGAGGACCCGGCCCTCTTCCTCGACGCCACCGAGCTGCTGATGTCCGCCGAGCTCACCGCAGGGCACTCGGAGCGCGCCCACAAGCTGCGCGTCGAGCTGGAGACCGCGGGCGAGCGCTGGTTCCGCCCGCGCTCGATCTGGGCCGCCCAGGTCACCGAGGCCGCGATGCTGCTCGCCGAGGGTGATCCGGGCGCCGACGCCGCCGCGGAACGCGCGGCCGAGCGCGGCGGCGCGCTCGGGCTCCCCGGCGCGCCCCTGGCCGCCGGCGCGCACCTGCTCGTGAAGCGGGTGCTCGGCGGGGGCGTCGCCGAGCTCGCGCCCCTGGCCGCACATGCGTCGGCGCAGTCCCCCAACACCGCGGCGTGGGCCGCCGCCGCGGCCTTCGCCGAGACGTGCGCGGGTCACGACGACGAGGCCCGGGTGCACCTGGCCGAGTTCTCGCGTCGCACCGTGAACCCGGCCATGTGGTTCGGTCCCGCCGCGCGAGCTGTCGCGGCCGCTGCCGCGTTCAACCTGCGGGACACCGCGGTGGCGGCCCACGTCCGTGAGGTGGTGCCCGCCGATCCCGACTCCGCCGTGCTGGTCGGCTTCGGCGGGGCGGTCCTCGGGCCGGTGCCCCTGTGGACCGGTCTCGCCGCGTGGACGCTCGACGACGTCGAGGCCGCCAGGCGCGACCTCACGGCGGCGGCCGCGTTCGCCGACCGCGCCGGCTGGCCGCCGTGGTCCGCGGCGGCCCGCCAGTGCCTTACCGCGCTCGACGACCCGAGCGCGCCGCTACCCCTGGGGCTGCACCGCTGAGCCGCCGTCGCCCGACCAACGACCCTGCATGATCAGCGTCCAGTCGATCACGGACGTCGTGATCGGCGGCGGGGACGACCCGTTCGGACTGGGACCATTGGGGTCGTCCAGCGCATCCGCCGCGATCTCGCCGAGACGGCGACCCAGATTGTGGTAGGCGTCGAACTGGTCACGATCGAACCACTGGTCAGCCGTCGAGTCGTAGGGGAAGTCCGGATTGGCGTGCGCGTACGCGAATACTTCGTACGGCAGGTCCTGGACGAGCCGAGTCTTCACGACGACGAGTCGGCCGTATGGAGTGCCGCTCGGCAGTGGGGTCGGGTACGTGATCGTTCCCCTCACTAGAGCGCTCTTCGACAGCCGCGGGAGCAGGTCCTTCAGCGGTTCGGGGAGCGGGTCGTCCAAGAGAACTGAGCCCGGAGCGAGGTCGTCGGGGTCCTTGAGGTCGACAGTTACGCCCAGTTCCTCGTGCGCAAGTCGGATCGCCTCGAGCAGTGCGGTCGCATAGGGCGGTGCGTCCCCGCTTGAGTCGACGACGATGATCGTCGCGCATCGGTGCCGCAGGGCCTCGACCAGCCCGAGGTTGTCGTAGTGCCCGCCGTCGGTCACGAGGACCAACGGATCGTGGAGCGGATGGCTGCCGAGGATCTCCCGGAGGTGATAGCTCTCGCCACGTACGGCGGGCAGCCGTCGGCGCGTCCAGTCCCGGGAGCCGGCGTCCTGGGACTCACGACGTAGCCACCAGGGGTTCGGCAACCACGCCCCCAACCGTGCATTGCTGAGCGCGAGCAGTACTTCAAACGGTTTGCTCATCACGCCCATGGCTGAAGCGAACGCTGCGCCCGAGAGGGCCATCGCGCCGAGGACGGTGAGGTCGCCCCGGTAGCAGCGAGGGACTCGGTCGTCGAGCGCCTCCGTGCGGACGTAGCCGAGCTGCGCTCCACCGACCCAGTCTCCGCTGAAGGTGTAGGGGACTGGTCGCGTCGGCTTCCCAGGGCCTGCCGAGACCTGGGCAGTAGCGACGAACACGAGGGCCGGAAAGCCCTCGACCTTCTTGGCATAGCAGGAGAGGGCGGTGCGCTCGGCGTAGTCGTACGGCGCGGCGCTGCCGTTCTCCCTCCGCCGGGTGGCGAACACGGTGTTCATGCGCTGGCGATAGAAGGGATGCAGGCTGGCTGTGGTCTGGTCGAAGGTGAGCGCCGCGAGTGCGGCGACGAGGACACCGACGGCGAGTGAGATCAGGAGCCACGTTGGTGCGGGCGGAGGAACGAAGCTCGGGGGAGGAACGGTCGCCGGAGGAACGGGAGCGGGCGTGACGAGCCCCGGAGAGACCTGGGCCACGGTCCAGGCCATCACGATGAGCATAGCGACGATCAACAGGGCCACCACCACGACGACCCCGACCGGCATGAGATAGCGGGTGAATCGCCCCGTCGCGCTCGATGTTCCCCCGGCCGGAGACAGCTTGGTCCCCATCGCCGCGACCGACGAGATCGCCGTCAGGGCTGCACCGATCGCCGCCGTCGTCTGCGCGACGGCGTTGTTGTTCCCCACCCACCAGGCCAGCCAGGGGACCACCAGAGTCACCACGGCGACGAGGAGCGTGATCCCTGCCGGGACCCAGGCGGTCCGTCGCCACGCGGGGCTCGGCGCGCCCGTCAGACCTTCTCGGGCGCCGGCCGCGATCCACAGGAAAACCGTGAGGGCGACGAGAGTGCCGAGCAGCCAGGTGACGCCGCCTGGGTCGTGCCCAACGTGTCCAACCGCGTCCGACACCCCGGGCCCGGCCAGGGGGTACTGCCTGTAGAGAAACCCCAGCACCAGACCGACGGCGACGGACGCGGCCGCGAGCAGGAAGAGGACGTACACCAGGTGCGCGAGCACTACACCGAGCGCGACCATCCACTGGGTGCAGCCCTGCGCGACGTAGTTGCCGTGGTCGCGCATGTGGCGGAGTTCGGCGGTGCCTTGCTCGTAGAGCGGCGGGTTGCGGTTTGCGCGATTCGCGTCGCCGGTATGTTCGGCCTGCATGGCGAGCCGGAGGGCTCCGGCCATGTAGCCACCTCCCGAGACGGAGAACAGGTAACCGTCGTTCGTCAGCTTCCCGGCTGCGCGGAGCATCTGAAGGGCGCCGAGCGTCACGCAGGCCGATCGGATGCCGCCGCCCGAGACGCACACCCCGACCTCGCCGGCGAAGCGCTCCTTTGCCACGCTGGGCGGTAGGGAATTGCTCGGGTCGCCGGACCTGAGCGAACCGGGCTCCACGGTCACAGGCGCGGCCGTCGGGTGGTGCGCCGCCCGTGCACCGACCATCAGGACCGTCGCGAGAGCAACAGCAACCGTCGGTAGGAGCAGCACGAGCTTGAGGACGTCTGCCGACGCCGCCACCCGCCACCACAGCTCGCCGGACTGCGGCTCGGTCAGCTGTTCCAGGCCCCAGGTCACGGCGAGGTTCTCGACGACGTCGAGGAGACCGGCAACCACAGCGGTGCCCACTGCGACCCGGGCGAACAACCGTGCCCGCGGTCCGGCGAAGCACCAACCTCCGACCAGTGTGAGCAGGACGAGGCCGAGTGTGTAGGCGCCGATCAGCCAGTAGTCGGCCGCGAGCGCGGCGGTGTACGTGGCCGAGGGCTGCGTGAACGTCTTCCGGACGGCCTCGACGCTGCCGGCGAGCTGGAGGCCCGGCAAGTCCGGTGGCTTGCCAGCGAAGCGCGAGGAGTAGTACAGGAAACCGACGTCGATCAAGGCGATGCCAGCCGCCATGAGGAGCAACGCGACGAGCCAGTGCGGCACCCGTGCCTGGTGGCCGTCGTTGTGGGTAGGCCCCTTCTGTGTTTGCGTGCTCATCCTAGGAGTGAGCCAGCGCACACTTTCACTTACCTTTCAACCCGAACGCCATCACGCGCGGGTCGGCACCGCGTCCGGCTCAGCGTTCGGCAGCCGATTACCTCTATCGCTGCAGTCCTCGCGCCCCAGCCCCCCTGAGCCCCGGGTGTGGTGGAGGCTTCGATCCCACAGGAAGGTTGAGATCGTGTCGGCACCGAGGAAGTTCAGTGACAAGATACGCGATCGGGCCAAGCGGATGGTCGGCGAGGCCCGAGCGCAGCAGCCGGGCCTGTCGGTCAACTAGGAGGTCGACGGCGTTGGTCAATGCCACCGCCGCCGCTTCCGAGCGACCTCGAGCGGCGGGTGGGCCGGGCGAATCGGGAGAAAGCACCTCAGATAGCCTCACCTACGTGGGGGAGTGCCTGTTGGGCGAGTGGACTAGCGACGGACATGCGCCGAACTGCCGGCGGGGCAACCCGCCATGGCGCCGCGAGAAGGAGTCGCACCCGAGAACGGCGTTGGCTCGCCGCGTGGAGGCCGGGGCGGATCGCCCCGGCATGTCGTGAGCGTCATGGATGAGAGCGTGGAGAGGGAGTTCGATTCCGTTCGGATTCTCGCAGGAACGCCGTCGAGTGATCTGTACCTGGTAGACGGCAGCCGCTTCGGCCGCGATCTCGTCGTGGTGAAGGTGCTGCGGGCTACCGTCGGCGCCGACGAGCGCGACCTCTTCACGGACGGCAACGCTGTGGCGTCCCGGTATCGCCACCCGAATCTCATCGAGGTGCTCTCGGAGGGCCAGCTCAGCGACGGTCGCCTGTGGGTGGCCATGCCGTTCTTCGCGAGAGGGAGTCTCGCGGAGGTCGGCGAGCAGCCGATCGAGACGATGCTGCACGTCGGAGCGCGGGTCGCGGACCTTCTGGACCTCCTGCACGGCCGAGGTGTGCTTCATCGCGACGTGAAACCCGCGAACATTCTGATCGATGATTTCGGGGAGCCCGTCCTCGCCGATCTCCACGTCGCCGGGCGTCTTCACGAGGAAACCACCAGCATCACAACCGGTCTGGCAACCCGGAGCTATGCCGCCCCGGAGATCGTCGAGACGGGCAGGTACACGGTCCGGAGCGAGGTCTACTCCCTGGGCCTCACTTTGGCCGCTCTCGCGACGGACACACCGAGTCCGGCTGAAGAGCTGATCGGACGCATGATCGCCGCCGATCCCGAGCTACGCCCGCGCTCGTGCGGCGAGGTGGCGGAGACGCTGCGTGACCTCCAGCGGGCGCTCGATCTCCCGGTCACCGTCGAGACACCTCCGCTGGAGACGTCGGAACCGTCGCCACGCCGACCGCCGAGAAGGACGTTCCGACGCGTGATCTTCCGTCGCGGGCGGCGCCGCGCAAGCGTCGCTGCCGTGGTGGCCGTGACGCTGTTGGGTGGAGCCGCCGTCGGTGGTGCTGCGCTGACCGGTTGGTTCTCGAGTGGGTCTCCGGTGGCTTCGGAGCGAGCGCCATCCGAGACGGACCAGCCGTACCTGCGCGATGACTTCGACGGTAACCGGCTCGATCCCTCGAAGTGGCTGCCGCCGATGCAACCGGAGCACATCGCTCCGGGCGATCGAGTACTCAATCTGATCGGGACAACGAACTCCGCGGAGACGGTCGACACGGATTTGGTGCCGCGGTCGCAGAACGAGTTCCGTGAGCTAGATTTCCAGGTCGGTGTGTCGTCCGCCGACTATCCTGGTCCCGGCGGTGGTTCCGTGATCGTCACGGAGCAAGGTGGCCGGACGCACCGTTTCATCTACGGCCCGAGCCCCGGCGAGCCGACCGCCGTGATGGGTGCGCTCATCTGCACACGACCGACGTGCTCGACCTACGACGACTACGTGCCGCCGCCCCCTACACGGCCGTTCGAGCGTCTGGCGCCGGCAGACCGAGTGGCCGTGTCGATCGTTCACGTCGGGTCCGAGCTCACGTTCTCCGTCCGTGGGACGGTGATGGCTCGGGCGGTGGTGACTGAGCCCCTGGTGTCGTTCCGCATCAACGCCTATGCCACCCCTGGCGAGCGTTGGAGACTTCTGCTCGACGGGATCCGCGTCTACCGATGAGGGGCGAGGTTCCTAGTGGAACACTCCGCGGAAAGCAAGCAGCGTGCGGGCCCCCCCGCGAGTTCTGACGGGCTGGAGTGAAGTCGATCTAGCGTCTTCTCCCGTAAGCGAACGACGAGCCGGCTGGCTCGACGGCTGGGGGAGGAGACGATGGTCAGGCGCGTACCGAGCCGGAACGGCGGACGGCGACGGAGGGGTCGAGCCCCGCGGGGGCGTGTCCACACGCTGGGTCGTGGCGGGCCGTGCGGACGTCGTCGTAGGTCAGGACCCCGTGCCGGATCAGCAGTTCGATCAGGAGTTCGGGAGATTGGCCAGCGGATGCGCCCCACAGCGCCCGGCGAAGGTGGGACAGGAGTCGCTCGCCGCGGCTCGCGTCCTCGGGCCGGCAGGAGGCCACCTGCCGGTGGGTCGCGATCGCCGGGGGCTCGGTGGTCACCGCAAACCAGGATCTCGCGTAGATGGCGAGAAGGTCGCGCGCGGTCGGCTCGGCCAGGATGTCTCGGCATCTCAGGAGCCCCTCCCGGAGAAGGGTCCCGGTCGGCTCACCGGCGTTCGAGGTCTGCTCGTCCCAGGCCTCGTCAGGGATGGGGCCTCGTGGCGCCGGTGCCGAAGGAGGAGCGCCCACGCGCATCGCGATGACGTAGGGCTGTGCTGGTCCACAGCTGCTGGGAAGCAAGAGCCACGACGACAACCGTCGAGGTCGGAGCGAGCCCATCGGGGGGACAGCCCGACGTCCGTAGCGGACGTCGAACAGGTAAGCATTGCGCATCGTCGCCGAGTGGTTGGTGATCGTCCATCCGCCGTTCACGACGTGGAGGGACACGCCGCGCCTGCTCATGCTCGCGTCTGCGAAGTCATCGCGAGCCCATCGGCGGGTCTCGGTGGGGCTGAGGCTCGAGTACGTCGAGATGCCGAGGTCGGGGCACATCCAGAGAGCATTTGGCGTCGAAGGCAGGCCGGACACGCCTTGACGTCGCTGCGGTGATCCCCGCTGTTACCCGCGGCGTCTGTTCACGGACGTCGGTCACCGAGAGCGAATTCCTCGTCTCGCTAAGTCAGTTCACGACAAGTCGGAATCACAGGATCCCCGGTGGCGGGGAGATTCAGGAGGGATGAACGATGAAGAAGTCTGCGACTCACCTGCTCGGGCGTGTGGCGGTGGCGGCCGCTGTCACGGGCGCGATGAGCGCCGCGACGCTCATGGCAGCTCCGACTGCCCTCGCGGCTGCCCCGAAGGTCTGTACCGCGCACAAGGCAAACACTGCGACCTGGGCCAACTGCAAGAGCACCAACAGCCAGGCGTACTGGGCGCGCCTGACGACGGACTGCGACATCCCTGGCAGCGACTCCAACCACACCACGGTGGGGCGCTGGGAGCTCGTGCCGGCGGGCGGAGACCTCACGATCAGCGGGAACTGCACGTTCAAGGCGGTCAAGGCCACGGTCACGTGGCGCCCCTACTAGCCGACGGGCGACTGTTCCGTCCCGCGGTGGTCGGCCTCCCTCGGGACGGGACCGCTCCCCGTGTCGAGCGGGTAGGGCGACGCGACCAGTAGCGAGAGGTTGGCCTCGGCCGCCGGGTCAGGGAGTTCCGCGGGTGGACCGCGCTCGTCACAGCCTCATGGCGAAGACCCGGCCTGCACCAATTCATCGGACTCGTTGAGGACGCCGGCCTCGAGACACTAGTTCAGCGCGCCTGTGAGGTCGCTTTTCGTCCCGTTTCCAGGGTGAACGGCGAACGGCGATCGAGTCGCTTCGTGAACCGGTCGTCGCGATTCCATTGCAGCCAGGCGGCTTCGATGGCAGGGACGCGCTCGATCGCACGCATCACCGCGGCGGCTGCCCACGACCAGTAGACCGGAGGACCACGGCCTGGCTTCATGAGGTGCGAGATCGCATGGTCACGACGGTGAGCCAGGATGGTGGCGGTACGCAGCGAGAGGAGGCGATCCGCCTCGTGCTCCCACAACGGTCGTGCCGCGAGGGTGTCGAACCAGCAGGCGAGCGCTCCCGACTCCAGCTTCTCGCCACTGGAGGAGATGGTGATGCTGTAGGCCTCGGCGACATCGGGCGGCGCGTCGGGGAGACGTTCGACGATCGGCCGATACCGCGGATCGTCCGCGAGCTCGATGGCCACGGTGATGATCGCACAGCGGCCCGGGAGCGTGGACTCAGGAAGCAGTGCCTCCATCCGAGCGGAGAGCACGTCCCCCAGTGGCCGAAGTCGAACTTAGGCCCTCGCAGACAGCGTTGTCCACACCGTCGGGCGGACGACGCCAGCGGCGAACTCCTCGATGACGTCGGCGATCCCCGCCGTGGCTCCCCCAAGACGCGCAGCGGGTCATCATCGGCTCGATCGAAAGTTACCGATAAACGCTAGACGGGTTATTCGTTCGACTCCCGCAACTTGGGCTCTTCTAGTCTCAATGCCGTTTTTTGGGCGCACCGGGAATCCGCGGCGTCGTCGTCCGGGGCTCGCCGCGGCACGGGAACCCCACGCTCACGCCGCCAGCTCGACACGATCCGCCTGTCCACCGTGCCCCGACCCGCCATCGACACCCATGGCGCTGCAACCCACGTGGCCACCGCGCCCAGTGCCACCCACCCGACGATGCCATGACGCCCCCGGCGAACCCGACCTGATCCCGCGCCCGTGCACAGAGGTGACCGGCCGCATCTCAGGGCAGCACGGGCGCCTTTCAGAAAGCTGTCGACGGCGTCTCCCGGCGACAGAAGCAGCGTTTTTCCTGCTGATGGACGCAGAAGGCATCCCCGATCGGACGTACGCTTCCATTCAGGCGCACACCCGCGGTGACGCCGCTGAGGAAACGATGAGCGACGTTCAGATCCGCCTGCTCGGCGCGGTGGCGGTGGAGCGGGACCGGGTGGCGGAGCTCCGTCGTAGCCGGAACCACGGCGCGATCCTCGGTATGCTGGCCATGAACGCCTGCCAGCCCGTCGACGGCGACCTGCTCATCGACGAGGCCTGGGGCGAGAACCTCCCAAGAACCCCAGAGGTGCCCTGCAGATCGCCCTGCCCCGCCTCCGCACCTGACTGGGGGAGCGTGCCGAACCCCGGATCACGGCCGGAGGCGGCCTGTACACGCTGCACCTCGCCAAGGACGCCGTCGACCTCCTCCGCTTCCACCACCTCGCTGACGCCGCGCTGCGCAGCGACGACCTCGACACGTACGACGAGGCCCAGGAGCCCTGGCGCGGCACGCCAATCCCCGGCCTCGACTCGGACCGGCTTACCGACGCCCGTCGCAACGCCGAGCAGCGCCGACGCACCCTCACCGTCCGCCACGCCGAGCTGCTGCTCGAGCACCGGCGACCCGGCGAGGTCGTCGACCTCCTCACCGGCGAGGACCGTCTCGACGAGGAGCTGGCCGTGCTGCTCATCCGCGCCCTGCGCGACGGCGGCCGGCACCGGGACGCCGTCGAGACCTACCTGGAGGTGCGCCGCCGACTGCGCGACGAGCTCGACGTCGAACCCGGGCCGCCACTGCGATCCCTGTACAGCACCCTCGCCAGGCGCCGACGGCACACGACGGAGCTTCCCGAGCCCCAGATCGTCGGCCGTGAGGACTTGGCCACCTCCATCCTCGACGCCCTTCACGACGATGGTCGGCTGATCGTCCTCCACGGGCGCGCAGGTGCCGGGAAGTCGACCGTCCTCCGCGCCGTCCTCGCGACTGCCCGCGCCAGCGGGGCGACCACCGCCGCGAGCGCCTGGGGCGAGAACGACGCACCCGCCGCGCCCTGGCACGAGGTGATCGCCGACCTCGACGTCGCCACCGAGGCCCCCGACCGCGACCTCGGCCCCTGGGTCCACGACCAGCTCGCCGCGCGGGCCGCCGACGCGCCCCTGCTGATCGCCCTCGACGACGCGCACCGCGCCGACACCGCCTCCCTCGACGTGCTGCGTGCGCTCGCGCGTCGCGGACTGTCGGCTGGCGTGGTCGTCGTGGTCGCGGCCCGGACCCCAGACGCCGTCGAGCACCCGCACTGGGATCACGCCGTCGCCGATCTCGGCGTCCACGACGCCGTCACCGCCCACCCCGTCGGCCCGCTCGCCGCGGACGCGGTCGCGACCCTCGTCCGCCGACGCCTCGCCGCGCTCGACCCCGACGATTCCCTCGCCGGCGCGGTCGCCGAACGCTCCGGCGGCCTCGCGCTGCACGTGACCGCCCTCCTCGACCTGCTCTCCCGCTGCAGCACCCGCGACGAAGCGGCGCGGGCGATCACCCACGTGCCCGACCAGGTCCGGGCGGTCGTCGAGCACCAGGCCGCCCAGCTCCCGGCCGCGACCGGGCGAGCCGTCGAGGCACTCGCCGTCCTCCGTCCGATCGACCTCGTCGGCCTCGCGACGGTGCTCGATCGCCGCCCCCTCGACATCGCCGACGACCTCGACGTCGCCGCCCGCGCGGGCCTCGTCACCGGCACCGACAACGCCTATGCGCTGCGCCACGACCTGGACGCCGACGGCCTCCGGGCCGGCGTGCCCCCGGTCCGTGCCGCCCACCTCCACCTCGCCCGGCTCGAGCGCCTCGACGAGACCGCGGACGTCTTCACCGTCCTGCGCCACACCGAGGGTGCCGCGACGCTGGTGCCATCGGAGCAGCTCGCGAGGGCGCGGGTCGCCGCCGGCATCGAGTCGTATCGACGCCGGGCGTTGCCCGAGGCGCTGGCGCTGTTCGAGTCCGCCCTCCCGGCCGCGCCATCGGCTGACCGGCCACGGCTCCTCGCCCACCGCGCCCTGTGCCTCGAAGCCACCGGTGGCACCGACCACCCGGACGACGCGCTCGACGACGCCCTCGCCGCCGCGGTGACTGCCGGCGACTTCGACCTCGCGGTGCTGGTCGCGATCGGCGACGAGCCGCTCGGCCTCTCCCTCCAGGGCGACCTCCGACGCCTCGCCCGCCTCGCAGCCTGCTCGACCAGCCGCTCGAGCCTCGACGTCGACTCGATCTACTGGCGGCGACCATCCGCGAGGCCGAGGCGACGGCCCAGGACGACGCCCACGATCTCCTGGCCGAGGCACGGGCCCTGGCGGACGATATCGCTCAAGACGACCCGGACACGCAGGCCCGGGTCCGGACGCTGGAGGCCCGCGGGCTGGCCGACGTCGCCCACTCCGCGCTCGACCGGCTCGCCGTCGCGACCGACGCCCATCGGCTGGCCAGGGCCACCGGCGACCCGACGCTGCTGCTCGACCCCACCGAGGTCCTGATGACCTGCGAGCTCGCCGTCGGTCACTCCGCCCGTGCCCACGCGCTGCGGGAGGAGCTCGAGACGACGGCCGAGCGCTGGTTCCGCCCGCGCTCGATCTGGGCCGCGCAGGTCACCGAGGCGGCCATGCTCCTCGCCGAGGGCGATCCGGGTGCCGACGACGCTGCCAAGGGCGCCGCCGCACGCGGCGCCACGCTCGGCCTCCCGAGCGCGCAGCTCGCGGCCGGGGCCCACCTGCTCGTGCGGCACCTGCTGCTCGGGCGCATCGCCGAGGTCGGGCCCCTGGCCGCGCACGCCTCCGCGGAGTCGTCCAACACGGCGGCCTGGGCGGCTGCGGCCGCGCTCGCGGAGGCCGCCGCCGGCCGCCACGACGGCGCGCGGGCGCACCTCGCCGAGTACTCCCGACGCGCCGCCCGGCCGGGGATGTGGTTCGCGCGGGGCGCGACGGCGATGGCCGCCGCGGCCGCGTTCGCCCTCCGCGAGGCCGGCGTGGCAGCGCGCGTCCGGGAGATCCTTCCGCCCGATCCCGACGCGGCCATCCTGGTCGGCTTCGGCGGGGCGGTGCTCGGTCCCGTCACGCTGTGGACCGGGCTAGCGGTGTGGACGCTCGACGACGTCGAGGCAGCGCGGCGGGACCTGCGGGCGGCGGTCGCGTTCGCCGACCGCGCCGGCTGGCCGCCATGGGGGGCGATCGCCCGTCAGTGCGTCTCGGCCCTCGAGGATCCGGCGGCATCCCTGCCGCTCGGCCTCCGCCGCTGAGTTCGCTGAAGGGACAGGGCACGTCGACCACCTCTCGCCAGGGCCACGACGGCGGCCGGTACCGCCGGCACGAGCAGGGCGAGCCTGGCGACGTGGGCAGCGACGGCGATTCGCCACCACACGTCCCCGGCGGGCGAGGCCGCGACGAGCTCGTCGAGCCCCCGTGCGACCGCGACCTTCTCGACGACGGCGAGGGCGCCGACCGCCACGGCCGCTGACACGAGGGCGCGCACGACCCGCGACATGGACGGTGCGCGGCTGCCTGGCGAGGCCGTGTCGGTCACGAATGGTAGTGACTCGCGCCACACCTTCAGCCATCTTTCAGTCGCCGCCGTCGGCCCGCCCAGGTGACGGGGACCGGGCTGAAAGGTCAACGAAAAGACAGGCGGCTCAGAGTCCCCGCCGTCGGGGGACGCAACGCTCAGTGGCCATCGTCCGAACTGTGATGAACCCGTCCGGGGGACATCACCTCGCTTCTCCGTCAGAGTTTCTCGGCGTGTCGCCGCGACACGCCCAAAACTGTGTACGGAGCGAGTAACGGACCTGGCCATGGAGCGCGATAGCCGGGTCAAGCGCACACCAGGGCGAGATGGTCTGGATGGCGCGGCGGGGGTCCACCAGAGCGCCCCCGACGCTGCTTCCTCCGGTCGCCTTCCGTGACTATGGGGGGTCACTCGACGTGAGCACGGACATCAGGACCGTGGGGGGAAGGCGGGACGTCATTGTTCCCGCTCCGCGGTCATCGCAGGACGGGCCGGTGGGACGTCCGTTCCGCACCAGCACGTGGCGCGCCCTGCTGGGCCGCGCGGTCGTGGCTGCCGACCTCGGCATCTTGTTCGGGGTCTGCGCGGTCGCCACCGCCCTCGGTGTCGGGACCCGCGACTGGGACCTCGCCGCCGCCGCCGAGTACAGCTGTATCGGTGCAGTCGTCGCCCTGACGCTGATGGGCGCGATGCGCTCCTGGGACAGCCAGGTGATCGGCCAGGGCGCCGAGGAGTTCAACCGCCTCGTCCGCGCCTTCCTCGGCGCGAGCCTCGTCCTCGCCCTCATCGGCTACCTCTTCAAGGCCGAAGGGCTGCGGCCCTGGGTGGTCGGGGTCGTCCCGGCCATGGGCGCCGGCGTCCTCATCGGGCGCTACCTGATCCGCCGCGTGCTGCACGCCGCGCGCCGCGAGAACGTCTGCATGGCCTCGGTGCTCGTGATCGGCAGTGAGGACGGCGTCGCCGACCTCGTCGCCCGCACTCGCCGCGTGCCGCACCACGGCTGGTCCGTGACCGCCGCCTGCACCTCGACCGGCCCGGTCGACGGTCACGCCGACCTCGATGGCGTCCCGGTGGTCGGCGACCTCGACGAGGTCGCCCACCACGTCGCGGAGCTCGGCATCGACGTCGTCGCAGTGTCCCCCACGCCGGGCTGGTCATCCCGCCGGCTCCAGTCCCTGGCCTGGGCCCTCGAGGGCACGGGGGTGGACCTCGTGGTCGACCCGGGCCTCATGGAGATCGGCGGCCCGCGGCTGCACGTCGCCCCCGTCGACGGCATCCCGATGCTGCGCCTCACCGAGCCTCGCTTCGACGGCGTCACCCGCGCGGTCAAGGCCGGCGTCGACCGCCTCGGCGCCGCGGCTCTGCTCTTCGTCCTCGCACCGGTCTTCCTGACGCTGGCGGTGCTCATCAAGCGCGACGGCGGCCCGGTCTTCTACCGCCAGGAGCGCGTCGGCCTCAACGGGTCGACCTTCCGGATGGTCAAGTTCCGCTCGATGGTCGTGAACGCCGACCAGATGGTGGCCTCGCTCGCGGCGACCAACGAGGCGGCCGGCCCGCTGTTCAAGATGAAGACGGACCCGCGGGTCACCAAGATCGGCACGACGCTGCGTCGTCTCTCGCTCGACGAGCTCCCGCAGCTGTTCAACGTGCTCGGCGGCTCGATGTCCCTGGTGGGTCCCCGGCCGCCACTCGCCTGTGAGGTCGCAACCTACGCTGACGACGCACGCCGCAAGCTTCTCGTCCGGCCCGGGATGACCGGCCTCTGGCAGGTCAGCGGCCGCTCCGACCTCTCCTGGGACGAGTCGGTCCGGCTGGACCTCCGCTACGTCGAGAACTGGTCGCCGGCGCTGGACGTGAACATCCTCTGCAAGACCCTCGGGGCCGTGCTCCTCGCCCGCGGCGCGTACTGAGAGTGACTACAGGTGCCTTGGGTTCGAATCCGCTCCGACCGGGTAATGGCGGAAACGAGGCCTGCGATACGGTCGGACACGCCAACCCGGGGGGGCGCGCGCGTAGTGATTTACTCCAGTTTCGTGCGATCTTGTGCGTCGCTCCAACCGGTAAGCTCAGTTACGGGTAGCCGGGAAGGGTAGAGAATGACCATTCAGGACTACCTCAGAGTGCTCCGCGAACGGTGGCGCCTGATTCTGGCGGTTACCGCTGTGGTCGTGCTGGCGACCGGCGTGGCGTGGGCTATAAGGGGTCCCGAATACACCGCCACCAGTACGCTCTATGTCTCTTCGCAGGTCGCCGACGATCCTAGCTCTGCATTCGAGGGTGCGCAGCTATCACAGCAGAGAGTGAGCTCATATATCGAGCTCGCTACTAGTAGAAGAGTTCTTGACGATGTAATTCAGCGACTGCACCTCGATACAAGCCCTGAGCAACTCGCCAAGAAGGTAAGCGCATCGAACTCGCTAAGCTCGGTCGTAATACAGGTGAAGGTCATCGACAGTTCACCAGCACAAGCCGCGCGGATCGCAAACACGCTCGACACGGTCTTCGTTGGCCTAGTAGACGAAATCGAGCGGCCGATCCAACCCAATGCGCGGCAGGCAGTGACGGTGCGGGTTGTGCAGCCGGCAGACGTCCCGGTCGTTGCGTCGTCCACCGGCATGTTGACGATTCTTGGTCTCGCGCTTCTGGGCGGACTTGTCGTGGGGATCGCGTGTGGGCTCGTGCGGGACAAGCTAGATACCAGAATCAAGAGCACTAACCAGCTCAGCGTACTCGCAGGAGCGCCCAACTTGGGCGCGACTCTCTGGGACCCTTCCGTAGTGGATCACCCACTTTTCGTGATAGCCGAAGGCTCACGGTCTGGCGAGTACGTTAGGCAGCTTCGTACAAATCTACAGTACATAGATGTCGATCGCTCACCCAAGACCTTCATGTTCTCAAGTCCCATGCCGGCCGAGGGCAAAACAACTACCGTTGCAAACCTCGGCCTTGCCATGGCGATGGGTGGGCTTCGAGTCCTCTTAGTTGAGTCCGACCTCAGACGTCCCCGGCTTACCAGCATTTTTGGCCTTGAGAATGCAGCTGGTTTGACCAGCGTCATAAGCGGCCGAGCGACTCTGGACCATGTGATCCAAGCTGCGCGGCCAAACCTTGACCTCTTGAGTAGCGGGCCGATACCGCCGAATCCGAGTGAATTGCTTGCTTCTCAAAATATGGCAAGCGTAATTCGAGAGTTGTCTGGGAGGTACGATCAGATCCTCTTCGACGCCCCGCCACTTCTCGCGGTGAGTGATGCTTCCGCCTTAGCGCCCCTGACCGACGGCGTCGTCGTGATTGCGCGTTCCAATAAGACAACTCGGGATCAGCTCTCGGCGGCAGTCGAGAACCTGAGGGCCAGTGGAGCGCCAATACTGGGCACGATTCTCACTGCAGTACCTGAGCCAGCGGCAGAAGGGCGTGCATACGACGCCTATCGCAGTGAAAAGCCTGAATCCTCGGGAGCTCCCTTTACTGCGATACATCGAGCGAGCAATGGCTCCGGCCATGGCGAGATGAGCAGGCCTACGCCGAGACCTCGATAGCGATCCAGCAGTGAAGAGCTCATTTCACAGCACCGCGAGCGCGTCGACGACGCCTCTACTCCTGTCATGAAGTATCGGCTGAAGGCACTAGGTAGCTTGACCGATGCTGGCGTATCCAGCCTCGGAAACGCCGTGCTCACGGTTTTAGGGGCACATCTCCTGCCGCCCGTTGCGTTCGGTTATCTCGCTACCTATCTCACAGTCGGAATTCTAGTGACGGGTTGTAACCGTGTCCTGCTGGTCGATGCCTACACTCTGAAATACAGTGCAGCGAGCCCTGAATACCGTCACCAGGCAGCTAGGTCTGTCCTCGGTTGTAGCGTTACCTCTGGTGTTGCCTTATGCGTCGTTGCGCTCATAGTCGCGTCCTTCGCACCTCCTGACGGCCGAGACCCCATCTTGGCCCTTGCGGTTGTTCTGCCGATGCTCATCTGCCAAGACTCCATCCGTTGGGTCTGCTACGCCGGGGGAAACGTAAGGGACGCGCTAGTAAACACTGCTTTATGGACTGTCGGCACATTCGCTGGCGTTGGAGTGCTTGTGGAAATGCATTCCTTTACGACGGCCTCGGGAATCGTTGTGTGGGGCGCTTCAGCGGGGATCGGCGCTCTCTTCGGGTTATCGTCAACCGGCCTCCTTCCACGCATTCAGGACTCCAAATCGTGGTTGGGCGAGGCAAAGAGTATCGGTAGCAGGAGCTTGGTGGATTTCACACTTACCCAGGCGATTGGCCCGGCCGGGGGCCTCGTGATCGCAGCGGTCTGCGGCGCGGCAGCCTACGGTACCCTGCGAGTAGCACAATTGCCCCTTGCGGCTGTTCAAATCGCGATCATGGGTACGATCTCTCTGATTCAGCCGCTCATGGTTGTTCAAGTGTCGCAAGGCGATATGGCGCAAGCTAAAAAGATCGCATTGGTGGCAGCTGGTGGGATGGTTGGCGTGACTCTATTCGTGGTTGCGGCTTCCTTTACGGTTCCGGCGCAATTTATGGCGCTCATCTTCAGCGATGATTGGATCACGTCTAGGCCCCTGCTGCCCCTCGCGGCACTATCATTTGTAGGAGGCTCGTTGAGTGCAGCGTATGGACCCTTCCTACGAGCCGTGGGCCAGCTAAGCTTCGAAGTCTTCACGAAGGCCGTCATCGCACCAATTACGATCGTTCTCGTCCTGGTTGGTGCTTGGTTGTTCTCAATCTGGGGCGGTGCCGGCGCACAGGCTGTCGGAGCGCTCGGCCTGGGATTCGTGACCGTCGCACGCGCGCGGAGATCCACCAATTTTCAGGTAGTCGAGTAACGGTGAAGGGACCTGAAGGGTGTTGCCTGAGTCTACGCCTCAAACTTCGCCGGGCGAGAAATTTGCGCAATGGACGACGACCGGGCTAGTCTGTGCGACGGCCGTCGCGCCCTACTCCGGGGATAACGTTGTAATTCCCTTGATTGCGCTAATCGCTATTTTAGTTCATCCTCGGTACACTCTGGCGCCACGATCGACCGGGTTAGACCTATCCATCCTGTTCGCGGCGTTTGCGTTGTCGAGTATGTTCTGGTCTCTTCTTCTCTTGTCTACCGTGGTATCAGCAGTGCAAGTCCTCCTTCTTGCGCTCGCTGCTCGCGCGATCGCGAAGAGCCTCTCGTTTGAAGAGACTCTGTACTCCGCCCGAGTCGGCTTTCGCTTGCTCCTTCTTGCGTCACTAGTGCTTGCATTCGTTCGTCCTGATATTGCAATCACGTCGGACTCGTACGAAGCAGGTACACTGAAGGGAGTATTTGATCACCGGAACCTACTCGCTTTCGTATCGGTGCTAGCGTTGAGCACTGTCATCGCTTCTGCCCGGAAACGCTCCCCGCTTCTATTAGTCTTTGACGTGGGCCTGGCTATTCTCTGCCTGCTTTTCGCGCAGTCACAGTCCTCAATACTCGCTGCAGTGGCACTCATCATGGTGTGGCTTGCAGTTCGCGGTGTTCAACGGTTTGAGAACACGACACGATACATCGCATTGACGGGCGTCTCCCTGCTCGGGGGCGCGATCCTGGCTTGGGCACTACTTTCCTTAGACACGTTGGTTGGCAGCCTGGGTCGGGATCTGACCTTCACCGGCAGACAGATCATCTGGGATGCTGTTTTGCAAGAGGCAGGCGAATCGCCCGTATTGGGTTATGGCTGGAACGCCGTATGGCACGACGATCTACCTCTGACAAACACGATCTGGAATATCACAAAGTTCTCAATATATCAGGCACATGAGGGATATCTAGATGTCTACATCCAGATCGGCGGCCTAGGGCTCTTCTTGTTATGTATTCTCATATTATCAACAGTAACTCGCTCAATTAGGACGGCGGTTCGCGGCGCTGCCGGGCACACCTATTGGCCTTTGGCGGCCATAATCGTCTTGATAGTAAGCAACTTTAGCGAGTCTCGATTCGTCACGCCGATCGGCTTGCTTTTTCTGTTTCTGACTTACCAGCTTTCGGGTGTTTGTCCAGCAATGAGTAGGACTATGTCAGGGAAAGCGGACGCGTGCCGTGTGCCTTCGGGGGCTGTTAGCAAATCGAGGGCAGCGGGCAGGGGGGCCTGCGTTGAGTAGTAGTACTAGCCAGAGAACGATGCGCGTGCTCCAAATTACTGACGGCTTAGAGGTTGGTGGAGTAGAGCGAGTAGTAGTAAACCTCGCCTCGAGCCTCACGCGGAATGTCGCGCGATCAGGCGTGCTGGCACATCCAGGCGGCCCATTATGGCGAGAGTTACCCAAGGAGGTTCTGCGTTACGAAGCATCCCCGCGAACTTCCCTATTGGGTAAGATTCAGTATACGCTAACACTGCGGAAGATCATCAAGAATGACAGATGGAACGTTCTGCATTGCCATCAGCGTGGTGTCGCACTCCTCGCGGTATTAGCGAGTGTAGGCACAGATGCTAAAGTCGTAGAGCACGTACACAATATGTTCCGAGGTGAAAGCCGTATGAAGAGGCTGGTCTCCTTCCGCGGTACTCGGCTCATCGCTTGCGGGTCCGCGATGGCTTCGATGTTGGTTAAGGATTACGGCCGCAAACCTTCTTCGGTTACGACGGTGCTTAATGCGGTAAATGCATCTGAGGCTGGCCCTGTGGGAGTACCGCCAAGTGCTACGGGGGCGCGACCGCGCATCCTGGGGATCGGTAGGCTAACTGAGCAAAAGGACCCCTTGCGCTTCTTGGAAACCATCCGGTGCATCAACCGTGAAGAACATTTTGTCGATGCTGAGTGGGTGGGCGACGGTGAGTTGCGCACTTCGCTTGAAGATCGCTTGCAAATGCAGCCTATCCGCGGATTCTCGTTGTCTGGCGCGTCAGATCAGGTGGGTGTCAAGTTGCGCGAATCAGACGTTCTTCTCCTTACTAGCAGGTGGGAAGGGCTTCCACTGGTATTACTTGAGGCGCTATCGGCGGGTCGCGGAGTCGTCGCTCCTGATATAGGTAGTTGCAGAGACGCTGTGATCTCGGGTGGCAACGGCATTCTTTATCCCCCAGACGCGACTCCCCAGGAAATTGCAGCAATCTTGGTTGCGGCGGTCCTAGAACAATCGTTCGTTTCGTGGGGCGATAATAGCAAGGCCCGTTCCAGCGAGATAGGTGAATTCGCCCGATTTCGCGACGAAGTCATCGCTGTGTATAACCAGGTGAGATCGTGAGAGTAGTAGTCGTAGCCCCTCATTTTCCCGAGTATGCGTTTCACTACGCGGAGGCGTTGGCGGGAAGGGCGGAGGTCTTGCTGATTGCGGATGCCGGCCAGTTTAACGACGAGTTCGAGGGGCGATTTCCGAGTACACATTGTTCGTCGGTGCGCCTGATGAAGTTCAAGTCGCCACTCGATCTCTTTGCGCTGCTCGTAACTATCCTTCGAGTTTGGCCAGAGTTTGTTCATTTTCAAGAGGCAGTCGGTCCGCGGCGAAGATTATTCAACTTCGTGGCCGGTCTTTTTTGCAAGTTATTCGCCACGATCGTGCTCACAGTTCACGATCCGGTGCCGCACGAAGGAAGGGATCACAAACAGGACCAGCGCTCGCGACGCTTGGCAATCTGGCTGAGGGAGCTGGCGGACGTTGTTGTCGTACACGGTGAGTATTGTGAGCATCTGTACCGATCGCATCATTCAGTGGCGCATCAAAGGCTGATTGTGTCCCGCCACGGAGTAATCCTTCAGGCGGATCGAGTACATTCCTCTCATTCGAATCCGGGAGAAGCGGGTCGTCATCCACGCGTGGCTCGTTTTCTTGTATTCGGTAGAATGGAGTCGTACAAAGGGCTTGAGACGCTTAGTCGCGCTCTGGATCACACAGAAATGACGGAAGTAGAGTACGAACTTGTGGTGGCGGGTACGGGCCCGGAGCTTGACCGTTTAGAAGCTGCGTTTACGGAATATCCGTCGGTGACGGTGCACAACAGATATATCGACCCACTATCCCTCATGTCCGAGTTAGAGATGGCTGATTGCGTTGTGCTGCCTTACACGTCCGCGACTCAGAGCGGCGTTCTTGCGGCCGCCTTTGGTTCGGGATGCTTTGTCGTCGCGTCTAATGTTGGTGGCTTGTCTGATCTGGTCGAGGACGGGGAGAACGGCCTGCTTGTAGAGGCCGGCGACGACCATGGGCTTGCTCAAGCCATTTCTAGGGTCGCGCGCGACCTGGAACTGCGGCGACACCTCGCCTCGGGGGCAGCTAAGACGGCTGAGACATCGCTCTCATGGGATTTGATCGCGGACAAGATCGTGGCTGAACTGGGTACGTTCAGATCAGCGGATCTGCGCAGATCGCAGACGGTGGAGTGATGAGGGTGGGCGAGGTGCCCAATCGCCGGCTCAGGTCAGCCGCTCGCTGCGGCGCCGCTACTGGGCCCGCCGTAACTGCCAGCTGTGCCACGAGAATTTACGACGCCGTCTACCGTCCCATTGTCGAGCCCGAGGCCACAGTTCAGCGCTGCACCCGCCGCACCTACCATCACCGACGCAGTTGGGGCCGCACCTGCGCGACCGCGCCCTCAAGCAGTGGATGGCGATGCACCCGATTCACCACCGCCGAGCGCTGAGCGTTTCGACGCCGGGCTCAACTCGCCGAGATCGCTGCGAGCTCCACGACCGGCCCGGCCAGCGCGTCGGCGCGATTCCCGAGCACCACGGCGAACCCGAGCACTGGCAGTTCGCCCGGCGCAGCCTGCCCGACCCCAACGTTGCCTACTATAGCTCCCACGGCGTTGCGGGGCGACAAGGCGTACTCGAGCAAGGCGATCCGGGCGATGTTGCGTCGCCGCGACATCACCGCGGTCATCCCCGAGCCCGACGACCAGGGGCGCAACCGGGCCCGCCGCGGGTCACGCGGCGGGCGACCGGTCGCTCTCGACGTCGCGGACTACAAGAACCGCAACGTCGTCGAGCGGGGCTTCAACCAGATCAAGCAGTGGCGCGCACTGGCCACCCGCTACGACAAGCACGCCCTGATTTTCCGCGGCGGCGTCGTCCTAAGAGCGATCTTGGTCTGGCTGACCATTACTTGAGAGACACGCCCTGGCCTAGGTCCGCGGCCGCCCCGCACGTCGGCGCGGCCAAGGCCATCTGATCGCAGACCTGCGCAGCCCAGCCGGCCCGCACAGTGATGCGAAGTTTGGGAACGTGCCTTGATGACGCCGCGCTTTGTCAAGCTGCTTTGGCTGGGCTTCGCGGCATCGGGTGCAAGCGCGCCCGAAGCAAGTGAGCCGGGCCTCTCGCCTAGAAGCGCCGGTCCCGGAGCAGCTCCTCGCACGCAGCAGCACCGCGGTGGAGTTGAACCGTACAAGGTCGAGCTACACAGAGGCCTGGTCTGCCCCGCCCTTGGCCGAGGCCCTCAAGCGTGTGTGAAGCAAATGGAATGCGACAGCCGGCGGCTCGGCGAGGTACCTGCGCGAGAGACGTCTGGGGCTCCGGGCAAGCCGGTACGCCCATTCGAGTCCGTACTGGCCCAACCACCGCGGCGCGAGGTCCTGCGCACCTCCGATGTAGTCCAGACATCCGCCGACAGTGCAGGTGACGGTTGCCGCGAGGTCGTCGTAGTTCTCCTGCACCCAGAGCTCTTGCCGAGGCATACCCATACCGACCAGGAGGACGTCGGGGCGGAACTGCTTGATCCAATCCAGGACCGCCCGGTTGTCGGCGGAGTTGCGAGTGGTGTCGAAGAAGCCGTCGTGTGCGGCCACCTCGATGCCCTCGAAGCGCTGGACGATCTCATCCTTGGCTCGGTCCGCGACCCCTGGCGCACCGCCAAGCAGAGCTATGCGGAGGCCCGCCTCGTTGGCGACGTGTAGGAGCGCCCCGAGCCAGTCGGTGCTGCCAACGCGGTGAGCGCTAGTAAGGTCGTCCTTCTTCCTCTGGGCCATCCGAAGGATCGGAGTGCCATCGATGATGGTGCGCTCGGCCCGGTCGTAGAAGCTTTGGATGAGCGGGTCGCGCTGCATCAGGTACAGGCTGTGGAGGTTGTGGTTAGCCAGCAGCATGCGTTCACCAGTCAACGAGCGAAGGACGATCTCGTTGACGATCTGCGGCACGGTCAGCGGGTGAAGCGTCATACCGGCTACTTGGACGGTCTCGACAGGGTCCACCAAGCGGTCTTCTGCTCCGGTGCGAGCGGATGGGACGAAGACTTCGGCCGCGTAGCGGTCGCAGGCTCGCCAGAAGGTGCTGGGCCGTTCCACGGGCCTTGCTTTGCGGCCGATAGCACTGTCTGAACCCAGCGGGGCGTGTCCTCCGAAAGAGTCAATGATTGGCTCCGTGCTCACGTTCTGTTCCCCCCTATGCGCCTGCAAGCGCCCCCCGGCTGGCGGCGCTCGGTCAAGAGCGCCTCTCGGACAGGTCATCGACGCGCTCTTCTCGATCGCTACAGCTGGTTCACCTCGTGACGGCGTGTCTCGCCGACGCGCCGAGGATCGAGATGTTGGAACATCCATTCGGAGCAGCCCATCCAAGGTTGCCAGGTGTGCGTTCCGTGTCCAAAATGGGACTGTCGAGAAGGTGCATCGTCCGCGCAGGCCAAGGGGACTGGAGCTAGCTTTCATCAGCCTTTCAGGGCAATCTTCGGACGACCCTCGTCGCACTCAGCGATAGGTGAGTGGACGTCAAGACTGCTCCGCGTGGTGCTGGTCACGGGTGCGCGGTGGGCGGCGACAGCACGCGGGTGGACGAGGCGACGGACCACGACGGGTCCACTCGCGACGGGCGCAGCTTGAGGTGCCCGGGAGTGCAAGCGAAGTGTCAGGCATCGTTAAGGATGAGATCCTCGATGCTCTCGGGGTCCCGGTCCCAGGACCGGCGCAGCGCACAGCTCGCCTGCCGGCCGCGCCGCGTTGACGCAGGTCAGGTCCGACGGGCCGCGCCGGTGAGCGCGTCGAGCCGACCCGGGTGGCTCGGCACGACCAGCTCGGGATCGATGTCGAGTACCCGCTCAGCGAGCGTCGCGTAGACGTCACGGAAGTCGACGGTGGCACGGAGGTCGCCGGAGTCGAGCTTCGTGAGGCCGGGCTGCTCGCCGTGGAACCCGCCGGACACGTGGTGGCCCAGGACGAAGACCGGGCCGGCGGTGCCGTGGTCGGTGCCGTCGCTGGCGTTGCGCGCACCCGGTGTCCGAACTCCGAGTACACGAGGACGACCACCTGCCGGCCCGCCGGCGAGGCTGCCATCCGGCTCACGAACGGCGCCAGAGCCCCGTCGAGCTGGCCGAGCAGGCGTTGCTGGGCGCCGCGTTCGTCGGCGTGGGTGTCGAAGCCGCCCATCGACACCGAGTACACCCGAGTCGGGACCCGTGCCTCCACGAGCGCGGCCACGGTGTCGAGTTGGCGGGTCAGCTCGGTGTCGCCCTAGGGATGCGTGTGGTCGACGGTGCCGCCCGCGACGTGCTGCAGAGTCTGGAGGTGGGTGATGGAGGTCGCCACCCGGGCCCGCCACGGGCCGTCGTCGGGATCCGTTGTGCCGAGGCCGCGCACCGCGTTCCCAAGTGCCCCGCCCGGCAGGTCGAGCCCGCCGCGGTCGGTGGTGGATGCAACGGCGCGGTCGCCGACCAGGAACGGCGGCAGCACCGGTTCCAACGAGATGGCGCGCAGTGGATCGTCGGGAACCGAGTCGAGCCAGCGGCCCAGCCATCCAGCTCCACTCGGACTGGTCGGTGAGCCGGTCCGCCAGATCGCCATCGAGCGGAAATGACTGTGGTCGGGCTGCGGATACCCGACGCCCCGCACGACGGCGAGGCGCCCGGCGTCCCAGTGACTCTTCAAGCCCCGAAGCGCGGGATTGAGTCCCAGGCCGTCGCCGAGGTCCAGCACCTCGTACGGCTGGTACGCGAGCTCCGGGGGCGCGTCCTGGTAGGCCGGATCGGTCGCGGGGATCACGGCGCCCAGGCCGTCGTTGCCGCCGTAGAGGGTCACGACCACGAGCACGCCGGCGTTCGGGTCCAGGTCGCCGGCCGCGCCGAGCAGGTCCGACCACGGCACCTGCGTGGCGCCGGCGAGGAGGGCTGCGGCTCCGGTGGCGCCGGTGGCCGCCAGGAACCGGCGACGGGTCAGGATCGGGATCGTCGTCCGCACCGGGTCACCCGCTGACGACGTACTCGGGACTGACCGCGGCGGCGGCCAGGAGATCGGTGGCGCTGCCGTCGGCGACCCCGCGTAGCGCTCTGCGGGTGCGGTCGCTCCAGTGGTCAACCGCCAAAGTGGCCCGGGCCCACTCCACCCGGGCGTTCCCACCGGCCGGTGCGCCCTTCGGAGGAGCTTGCCGCAGCAGGGTCCGGGCGACGGCCAACCGGTGCACGGTCGCCGTCGGGGTCAACCACGCCTGCCCGGCCGGCCACCCCCCGACGTTGGGAGGGCGGAACGGTACCTGGCCGAGAGCCTGCAGGTTCCCGACGAGGCCCTTGCGGTTCGTGGCGTCCAGCTCGGCAGGCCTCGCCCCGATTGCGCGCGCCAGGCCGGTGGCCCATTCCACGGGGGATTTCACCAGTGACGACGCCGGGTCCTGGAACGTCGTGGAGGTGGCCAGGGCGCGCAGGAGCGCGGTGATGTCGGTGCGCTGGCCATAGGCCACGGTCAGACGCTCGAGCTCGTCCGGGTCGGGTGGGAGCGGGGACACCAGGCGCGTCCAGAGCTTCGTCGCGACGAAGCGGGCCGACGCCGGAGTCGCGATCACGGCGTCGACCAGTCCGTCCGCGTCGTAGGTCGCCGGGCGCCCCAGCACCGTCTTGATCGTGGCGTCGTGCTTGGCGGGACGCAGGGACGCGGTGCCCCTGGTGAAGTCGACGTTCCACCCGGTCAGGGCCCGGGCCGACTCCCGGACGTCGGTCTCGCTGTAGTGCCCGACCCCGAGGGTGAACAGCTCGAGCAGCTCGCGCCCGAGGTTCTCGTTGGGCTGCTGGATGCGGTTGGTCTGCCCGTCCAACCACAGGATCATGGCCGGGTCGGCGACCATCGCCCGCGTCAGGCTCCGGAAGTCGCCGAGCCCGAGCCGCCGCAGGGTCTGGTTCTGGGCCAGCATGAGGTTCGGGCGGTTGACCTTGTCCTCGCTGGTCGCGAAGTGGCCGTGCCAGAACCAGGCCAGGCGTTCCGGGACGGGCGCCGTCACCGCCGCCATCCGGTCCAGCCACCAGATCTTCATGGCCTGCTGCTGGTCCGCGCGTTCCGCCTTGACGTCGAGGCGGCGCGGGTCGTCGACGCCGGCGGGGTCGAGGGGGTCGATCTTCGGGACTGGAGTGGCGGCGGCGCCCGGGTCGGCCGGGTCCGGGTCGAGCAACTCCTGCAGGGTGGCGTCGAAACCCTGCGCGACGCCGTGGTCGATGTCCGCGCGGCGCGCACCCAGCCCGAGCCGGTCGTAGAGGCGCCGGACCGCGGCCCGCTCCTCGACCGGTTTCACGCAGCAAGTGTGAGCAGGGCCGGGGTGCCGGACAACGCCGTGCCGTGATCGGACGATCGAGATCATCCGGACGCCGCGCGGCCGTCCAGCCTCGAGTGCAGCAAACAGCGCTCGGACCCCGGCGCGCACGAATGGCACGCTACCCCGGGCGGGTGTAAAGGCCTGCGTGTCGTTGGTCTATCCGGGTGCTCCCGTACGCAGTGAGGAACATCGGCCTCACGCGATCCGAGGACAACCTCGAGTGAATCGAACGACGATCCACCGTCCGGCACTTGGGTGAACATGAGCCAGTGCAACCCAGACCCGGCGGGCCGGGGCCTCTTGAAGCTAGCGAGTCTCCGACTCTTCGGACGGCCTGCAACCGTTTCACGACGCCTCGGTCGCGCGCCCTGCTTCGGGTCAGCTGCCGTGCTCAATCGTGACGTCGAGCAGGCTCCAGTACACCGAGGCCGGCGGACCCGTCCGGTCGGTGATCAGCGGGCCACCGCCGCAGGTGCTGCCGTGCACGGTGAGCTGAAGAGGTCGCGGTCGCAGGTCGGCCCGCCGTCGACAACCAGGACCACCAGTGGGCGGAACATCCGGACCGGAGCGGCTGGCGTGTTTTGGCGCCCCGCCGACGAATGGCGTGGGCACGTCGCTGCCGCCAGGGCATCGGCGGGCTGTCGCGGCAGCCCGACATTGCCGTTCCGGACTGTGGTCAATCGGGCGACCCAGAACGTCCGGGACGACGCCGCGGTCACTGTCCTACCAGGCCGGGGACCTGGAGGTGTCGTTGTCGCGAGCACCTGGCCGAGCGGGTCGGACCCGACCACCGACTCCGTCCGCCGTCCGAACGCTCCCGCCCCGTCTACGACACCGGCCCGTACTGTTCGTAGCCCTGTCGGTCGAAGGCCAGCATGTCCGGGGTGAACTTCGGGGAACTCCGACGACGGGTGTACCGGACGATACCGATCGAGTACCGCCGCCCACAACACCAGCAAAGGGCGAGCTCGACCTATGGAGAGTCCCTCCGAGATGGGCCGGGGCCGCCAGGTCGTCGACGCATTAGTCCGGCAACTGACGACTGCGGGTGCCCCAAGTGGCTGTGTAAACAACTCATCAAGTGGATCGCCAGGACTGATAACACGCCGTAGGGTGGAAGCGATACTTGTTCTGGTGGGTGGAGGACCTGCTTGGGTGAGAGTGCTCTTGGGGGGCGAGGGCTTTGAGCCACGACGCGGCTCGTCGATGGTGGAACACCGAGCACGACGTCCGGCGGGTTCTACTGGACCGTCGAGCGAATTGCAGCAAGCCGGGAGTAAGGAAAGACCCATATCGGGTGGGTTTAGCTGTCGAAGGCGGGGGCTTGCGCGGCGTAGTTTCTGCCGCCATGCTGTGCGCGCTCGAAGACCTGGGATTCGCGGATTCGTTCGATGATGTGTACGCCTGCTCGTCGGGTGCGGTCAACGCGGCTTACTTTTTGAACGGGGCGACGTGGTTCCCGCTCAACATCTACTTCGACGACCTGACGACAAAGAACTTCCTCGATTATCGTCGACTATATCGTGGCAAGCCAGTGATGGATCTCGACTACGTATACGACGAGGTCCTGGCTCGACGGAAGCCCCTCGACTACGGACAAATCCGATCGAGCGTGCGGCCATTGCACATACTGGTCACCAACGTCTCCAAAATGAGACGCGAAGACGCGTATCCCTACAAAGACGATAACGATGTTCGTGACGCGCTGAGGGCTAGCACGTGGCTCCCGCTGGCCACCTATGGGGCAGCCAACTTTCGTGGTCAGCCCTTCATCGATGGCGGTGTTGTGCAGTTCCATCCGTATACAGCGGCCGTCGCCGATAAGTGCACACACATCCTTTCCCTCAGTACGAAGCCGATGTCTCATCAACCCGCCGTGTCGAGAACAAACCGTTACCTTGTTCGACCGTGGCTCAACCGAATGAGGGACGAGTTGGGGGACGCCTTCATCAATAGTCTCGAGAAGGATGCATCGATCGACAAGCCGTTGCTGCGGAATGGCAGGATGAAGGCGGCCTCGAATCCTAGTATCCTGGACCTCGCCCCTCTCCCCGATGACCCTGAGATTCGTCGGAACGAGGCCGAGCGCGGTGCACTAATTAGAGGTGCGGGCAAAGCCTACCGCGTACCGTATGCAGTTCTCGAGAACGAGGAGATCGAGCCGGTTATTCGGTTTATCGGGATGGCTGGCGCGTCGACTTTCAGCAGCAATTTTCGACATGGGGGAACAGGTGACGACCGCGGTTCGGCCTGACGGTGCATTCGAGGAGACGAGGGCCGAGTACTCCGCTCGAGTGATGAGTGTCATCGCGGACATGATCGGCGACGAAAGCGAATCGGAAAAGGCTGGTGCTCTACGCGCCTGCTGCTCCAGCCGAAGTGACTGGAACGCGGCGCTGAGCGGTCTCCCGTTGGAGCCCGCGACGTTTCTGGTTTACGTGGGAGTACGACGGCCTGAGTTCGTAGCCCGGCTCGAGCGGTGGCTTTCCGAGCGGCCGGTGGGAATGGCCTCAGATGACCGAGCTATGCGCGGTTTCCTAGCCGTGCTGTATATCACGCTCGTCACCATGCAGGAAGCAGGACGTGACCAGGCAGGTGTAACGGACGCGGCAGAGCATCAACGAACCAGCAATCACCTTTGCGATCAGACGTGCCGTGAATTCGTGTCAGAGCCAGAGGTGCGTGAGGCACTGATCGCTCTCTATCGACCCGACTCGGGATTGGACGAGATGCATGCTGAGGCCGACTCCGAAGAAATGAGCGAGTGGACGTCGATCCTGCAAGACGGGTGGACGTTGGTTCGGCACGGCTCTACCTCGGTGATCTTGAAGGCGCGTGCCAGGAAGCGGATGGGTCAGCGTGCAAAGCTAGTCCTCAAGATCCTCCTTCTGCCTTACGCGAACGTTCCACTAATCGCCAATGAGACCGAGAAGTACGCACAGTCTCACAACGCAGAAGGGCGGGAAGGAAACCACATATCCACGATGGTGCATGTCTGGTCCAGTACACGCCGGTGGATCATCATGGACTTCGTCGAGGGTACAACCCTCAGGGAAGCGTACCTGGGGCTGCTCACTCGCACCAAAGAACTTGACCGGCGGGGTCGGGCAGACGGCAATGTTCGACTTGATCTTATCCGCAGACTAGCGATTCCGCTTCTCGTAGCGATGGCTGAACTTCGGCGGAACAACAAGGTTCACGAGGACTTATCGCCCTCTAATGTCATGTTCACGCCCTCGGCGGACGGCCGCTCCTACTCAGTCACCTTCATCGACTTCGGTCGGAACTATCTCTATACTCGCGCCGTTGGCGGTCCTGAAACTCCAGACGGAACCTTCGTCGCTCCGGAGGTGCGCGACGACCGAGAGGTCGCCGAAGAGAATGCGTGGCGCACCGACCTCTACTCAATCGGCAAGATTCTGATCATGCTCGGCAACGTCGGAAGCGCTCGCGACGGGGTCATTCCTGACCGCTTCTATGGCCAAGCGCCGCTTGTGGCCCGGGCTGTCGAGGATCTTATCGATTCGAATCCGTCGCGCCGACTGCTTGTATTCGCTGATTATGCTGTCGGGCGGAATCCCTACGAAGGCCTGGCCGTACTGCTGACCCAAGAGCTCGACGCCACCCAAGGCGCGCTGGTCTCGTCTGCCGACGATCGCGACGCCGCTGTACCATACGACCACGACACCGTGAGCGCGGCGTTGGGCAGTCTCCTTCCGCTGTCGCGCGAGCCGAAAAAGCGGTATCGGGTGTACCGAGTCCGTAAGCGTCAAGAGCATGTCCTGAGCGACCCGCGCCGTTCATTCTATGCTCGCTGGCTGCTTCGGTTCTCGATACTGGCGTCCTTCACGTACTACATCACCGCGCTCGTTTCGATCTTGTGGTTCCTTCGAGACCTTGGAATCGACGTACTCGGTCCGGGAGCGCAAGTCGGGATGCGCGCTCTCGGTCTTCCGCAAGGCTCCATCCCCTTCGTTGACGATCTTCAAATGCCGACATATCACCTCGGCGAGGTGATTAGCAATCTGCCCGCTCGGGTCATCGGCTTGAGCTTTGCTCTGATCGGGTCTCGCTATTACCAAAATATTCTAGGCTCATTTACGACGCGTGTCGCGGACAGTCCACGGCTTCTGGGTGGAGTCTTTCGTGGGGCGACAGAATTCGTTACCAGGTTGATGGCGGTCTGGTCCCTGCCGCTGATTCTTGCCTGCAACCTCGTCAATCCACGCTGGTGGCCCATTGCGAGCGCCATGGGGTACACAGGAGTCCTGTTTGCGAACCTCTCAAGCGCAAGCTTCGCGGACCGATACCTCCGCAGGGGGCGTGAGCTGGGCTTGAGCACCCTGCCGGGTCCGCACCAGAAGATCACGGGCTTGGACGGCTACAGACAATGGGGTCCATCGATGGCTTTCTATGTCATCATCGTCTGGGCGTTCGCGGTACCCATCTATCTTGGAGTGCTTAAGGATACAGGAGTTTACGTAACTGTTGTGGCGGCCGTGAATATTGGTCTGTTCTACATCATCAAGACGGGAGCCAATGCACTTGATGTCCGGACTGGATTGAACAGGGCAGTGTTGGCATCAGAGCGCGTACGGTGTCTAGCGGATGGCGCGCAGTCCTCGCGCGTCATCCGACAGGAGCCGATGTGGGAGCCAATCGTTCGGAACCAGTGAGTTCCGTCGAATACCGCCCTGTCTCTGACCTGAACGGCCGCCTTGGCTCGAGCGCGATCGCGAGGTCTGGGAGGACTTGACATCGCCGGGCCGATAATGCGCTTTCGCTGACGAGCCGCTTTCTCCGCGTCAAGTCGCGGACTTCCTGGTCGTTGAGGTGGCGTCGAATGGACGCTTTGCCATGGCGCCCGTACGGGCCGTCTTCCCCATCTGCGCCGCCGAACAGTCTTGCGTAGCCCGCAGAACGCTCCGCACCTGCGTTGACCGTAATTGAGCTCTGAGCAAGCTGGTGGCTGGTGGCTGGCGGCATCGCGGAGTATTGCTACGCGAGTGATCCGATGAGGGCAACGGCAGCCACAATGCTCTCCGCGAGGGCCCGACGGGCTAAGAGGGCAACGTCGGCGCGCGGTCCTGCCCAAGGCCGACGCCGACCAAGAAACAGCCGAGCAGGCCTCGATCTGCAACACGCAGGATTCCCAGGCCGCTCTGGCGTCCCGGGTATCGGGCACTGCACTGCCAAGAGCAGGCCTTTACCGACCAAAGGAAGGGCGAGCGCGATGCCGCTCAGGCGGCCCTCGACAGGGCCACGCGCGACGCCGAGGAGCGGATCGACGGCGACGCCCCGTGGAACCCGCAGCGGACCAAAGCCGACCTCGCCACCACCCAGTCGCAGCGCGGGGCGCTGAACGCAAAGCAGAGTCAGTACTAGGCCACGGCGGCGACCGCCTCCGAGCACCGCGGGGTAATGCCGGCTCGGCTCCATGCGCTCCACCGGCTCTCCGCGGCACGCCATGATGCGAAGATCATGTGCTTTGACGACGTCGTCGGAGAACGTCTCGCCCTCGTCCTGCGGGCGCGGCAGAGCACGCTGAACATGTCGCGGCCCTGACCGGCTGGTCGACGTCGTGCTCGCGGGAGGGTGGGTGTGGCGGCGGTAACACCGGCGACGAGCTCACCGATCACCTGGGTGCCCGGAGGAGCGACCTGCGGGCTGCTCGGTGAGGGGGGCCTGCTGATGCGTTCGCCCGGACGTCTTCTCCTGCGCGCCGGACTGGCCGTGCTCGCCGTCGTCGCCCTGGTCGTCGCCCCGGCCATCGCTTCGGCGAAGACGGGCACGCGCTATGTGAACATGGGCGACAGCTACAGCGCCGGCGCCGGAATCGTGCCGCCCGCCCCGGGCTCCCCGCCCGCATGTGCCCAGTCGGCGCTGAACTGGGCCCGGGATCTGTCGGCGACGCGCGGCTACCAGCTGACCGACGTCTCGTGCAGCGGAGCGGACACGACGGACTACACGACCTCGCAGTACCCCGGCGTCCCGCCACAGCTCGACGCGCTGTCGCGGCAGACGCAACTGGTCACCATGACCATCGGGGGCAACGACAACGGCGTGTTCACCGGGACGATCCAGAAGTGCGGCGCCGCGGCGGCCCAGACCGCCGGCCAGGGCAGCCCCTGCAAGGACATGTACGGCGACACGTTCGTCAACACGATCAACAACAGCACCTACCCGAATCTGGTCAGGGCGCTGACCGAGGTCAGGGCCAAGGCACCCAAGGCGCGGGTCGCGATCGCCGGATACCTGCAGATCCTGCCGCCGACGACCGGCTGCTACCCGGTCATGCCGATCGCGACCGGCGACGTGCCCTACCTGGACAACGTGCAGGCCACGCTGAACGACGCGGTGAAGCGCGCGGCCGGCGTTACCGGCGTCACGTACATCGACGTCACCGGCGTCTCGACCGGCCACGACGCCTGCCAGCCGATCGGCACGCGGTGGGTCGAACCGGTCGCGGGCTCCACGAACTTCGTCCCGGTCCACCCCAACGCCCTGGGGGAGAAGGCCATGGCGGACCAGGCCGTCGTGGTGCTGGGACTCGACTGAGCTCGGCGCCCGCTTCTGGGCGTGGAGAGTCGGCGACCCCACGCTCGCCCACCCCGTCCAGCGCGGCGTCCAACAGGCGTTCGCGGCGGTCGGCGAACTCGCGCCGGGCCTGCGCTCGAGACTTCCGGGACCGACCCGATCGGCGTTCCCGCTGCTGGAGGGTCGTTGTCGGGGGGTGCGTTTACAGTCACCCCCATGAGCGGTTCGGTGGTCGACGAGGCGGTGATGCGCCATGCCCAGGAGGTCATGGTGGCCGCCCGGCGCGCCGAGCACGCGGTGCTGTGCGAGGTCGCTCGGCTGGAGTTCACCGGCACGGCGGAGGTGTCGGGCTACGGGTCGACCGAGCGGTTGGTGCAGGACCTGTGGCGGGTCGATCTGGGGGAGGCGCGCCGGTTGGTGCGCCAGTCGCGGGTGCTGTGTGCGCCGCCTCTGCTGAACGGGGCGGTGGGTGAGCCGCGGTTGTCGGCGACCGCGCCGGTCGCGGCGGCGGGGGTGCTCGACCGGGCGCACGTGCGGGTGATCGACGAGGCGATGCGCTACCTCGAGCGGGTCGACGGGATCGATCCGACGGCGCTGAGCGAGGCCGAGGCGTTCCTGGCCGACAAGGCGGCGCAGTTGGCACCGCGCGGGCTGGCGCGGGTGGCCGCCCAGCTGATCGCGGCGTTGGATCCCGACGGGGTCGCGCCGGAGGAGGAGCCGGAGCCGAGCGACGAGCTGCGGGTGGGGCGCCGTCAGGACGGGTCGTTGGTGCTCAAGGGCCGGTTCCGGGGGCGGGCCGACTGTCAGCTGATCCTCGCGGCCTTCGACGCGCTGTCGGGCCGCGCCGGTGCGGACGATCACCGGTCACTCGAGGCGCGCTACGCCGCGGCGTTGCTGGAGCTGTGCGGGCAGGCGATGGCCCCGGAGGGGATCGGCGACACGGTGGCGCCCGAGGACCGGGCCCACCCGGGGGAGACCACCGCACCATCGGAACGCGGCGAGCCCGACCCGCGGCACCTGCGTCCCGAGCAGCGCCACCCCGAGGACATCGCCCGTCGGGAGCGCTACGAGCGCGACCTCGCCGACGCCGACGACGCTGCCGCTCCCGGCACCGAAGCGGACGACGCGGCCGCGGCCACCGAGGAGTCCACGAGTGCCGGCGGGGAGATCCCGCCGGCGTTGCGGTCCCGCGCGCCCGGACGGGCGCTGCTGACGGTGTCGATGCCGTTCTCGTGGCTGCGTTCGCAGATCGGCTACGGGTTGGTGGGCGCCGAGGAGGAGATCAGCCCCGCCGAGGTCCGTCGGTTGGCCTGCGACTCCGGGATTGTGCCGATGGTGCTGGGGACCCGCTCCGAGCCACTCGACGTCGGACGGATGTCGTACACCATCCCCGAGGCGATCCGCCGGGCGCTGGTGTTCCGGGATCGCGGATGCACGTTCCGGGGCTGCAATCGGCGTCCCGAACGCTGTCACGCTCATCACGTGCACCATTGGGCGGACGGTGGCGAGACGTGCCTGGCGAATCTGACGCTGCTGTGTGCCTACCACCACCACCTGATCCACCACGGCGACTGGGTGATCACCATGAGCGAGGGCCGGCCCTGGTTCACGCCGCCGGCGTGGATCGACCCCGAGCGATATCCGATCCCGGGTGGACCCGGGGTGCTCTGATCTCGACGGGCGGCGCTCGACGCCGCCCGTCTGGGCACGCGTGCGCTCAGGGAGCCGCATCTCGCCCGAGACCCTCACCGGCCGACCCCGAGCCCTTCTCGACGGGGAGGGCGGTGAGCTGCAAGAACGCCGTCCGAGACCGCTTGACGGGCCGGCCGAGTTCGCCGGCCGACACAGTCGACACGGCCGGTCCGTCCTCCCGATCGCGTGTCAGACTCGGGACGTGATCGCGGACGTCCCCGAGGAGTTGCGTGAGGAGGTCGTGGCGGCGCTGCGCGAGGCCGGTGCCCGCTTCGCGCTCCTGCACGGGAGTCGCGCCTCCGGGACGCACCGGACGGACTCCGACGTCGACGTCGGGGCGTGGTGGGGCGGGTCGGCGCCGGCGTCGTTCGAAGTGACGCTGCCCCACGGGGTCGATCTGGTCGTGCTCGACACGGCGCCGCTCGAGCTGCGGGGGCGCATCGCGCAGGAGGGGTTGGTGCTCTTCGACGACGATCCCCCCGCGCGGGTTCGTTGGGTGGCCACGACCCGCAAGATCTTCTTCGATGAGAGGCCGCGTCTGGAGCGGGCGCATCGCGAGTTCGCCGAGGGCCTGCGTCGTGGTCGATGAGGTTCGGGTGCTGCGGTTGCTGCGCGCGGTGTCGGACGATCTGGCTCGGCTGCGCGCCGAGGCGTCGGCCGACGACCGACGTCGTCGGGATCCGATGTGGTTGCCCGGGGTGAAGTACACCTTCGTCACCGCCATCGAGGCCTGCGTGGACATCGCCCAGCATCTGTGCTCGTCGGAGGGATGGGGTCCGCCGGCCGACAACGGTGATGCCGTCCGCCTGCTCGCCCGCCACGGGGTCATGGACGCCGTCCTCGCCGATCAGCTGGCGCAGGCGGTCGGCTTCCGCAACGTCCTGGTGCACGAGTACGTCGCGGTCGACGATGCGATCGTGGTGTCCCGTCTGGATGACCTGTCCGATCTCGACCGGTTCGCCGTCGCCGTCGTCGAATGGCTCCCTTCGGTCTGACGGTCTGCCCTCGCGGCCGGCGCTCCAGGCAACCCGACCTGCCTGAGAGCCACATGGCCCAGCTCGTCGACCTCGGCTCCCCCAGGCGCCTCGGCGACTCGGTCGCGGACCGTGCTTCCGGTCAGGTGCCGGGCTCGATGGTGATGTCGACCAGCCCCCAGTACCCCGAGGCCGAGGGAGCCGTGTTGCCGGTGACCAGCGGACCGCCGGGCCACGTGCCGGGTGCGGTGAGCTGTTCGAGCTGATAGAGGTCGCGGTCGCCGGTCGGTCCACCGTCGACCGGCAGGACCGCCAACGGGCGGAAACCCGGCACCGGAACCGCTGGAGTGTTCTGACGCCCGTCGACGAACGCGGTGAGCACGTCGCTCCCCGCGGGCGCGTCGTCGCGCAGGTGCGGCAGCCCGAAACTGCCGTTGGCGGCGATAGCCGATCCGACGTGGCCGTGACGGTAGGCGAGCACGGTCAGGCCGTGGCCCTCGTCGCCGTGGGTGACCGCCATCGTGCTGCTGATCGTCGACCCGGCGTCGTGACCGTTGGCCGGCGCGGTGTACACGTCGACGATCGAGCCGTAGACGATGTGGTGGAGCCGTTCGGTCCAGACCCGACCGGTGCTGTCGCTCAGCACCGAGTGCTGCGCCTGCGCGTTCGCTTCGCCGGGCCCCGGTCCGTCGCCCATCGCGACCGCGACCAGCAGGGTCGCGCCCTGCATGCTCGTCGGGAGCACCACCGTGGCCGCCCCGTCCTCACGCTGGGACGACGCGCTGCGCGCATCGAGGTAGCCGACGGCGGCTCCTCCGGTGGGCGCCGGAACACCGGCGCACCCCGCCAGGACGACGACGGCCACGACGAGGACCAGCCACACCCGGGACCGCATCGTTCTCTGGCCTTCGCATTCACCCTGCCCGTCGCGTCGCTCGCGAGGGACCTCGGAGGGGCTCGACGACGTTACCTCCGGAGGATTCGTGAGGTCGCCGTGCCCGAGGTTGCGCCGAGGAAGTGGCGCGCTGTCGGGAGCACGGCGACGAGGGCGTCGACGACCACCGCGGCGCCCGGCAGCGCAAGGGCGACGGCCCTTGGCGCATCGACGCCATCGCCGACCGGCTCGGCGAGCTCTGCCGCGCGATTCTCGGCTCGACCGACGCACAGGTCTACGTGTTGCTGTACCCGCCGATGATCCCCACGCGATCGTCGGACACGACCGCTGACTGCTCGGTCGAGAACCTCGCGGGGGTCGGCAGCATTGGCCTGAGCGTGGACACGTCGCACCGTATGGTCGACCTGGGGATCCGGCTCAACCAGCGCATCCGCGAGCGCGTCGCGAGCCTCGCGGACCCCCGGGTCCACGTCGTCGACGTCGAGGCCGAATTCGGTGGCTACCAGGGCCACACCATCAGCTGTGGTTTCAGCGACCGTCCCACCCCGTGGATGAACGCCCTCCGGTTCGACGTCGGGCAGGTCGTCTCGCCCTCGGCCGGCGCGCTGCGGGTGGAGGCCGAGGAGTTCTACACCACTGGGTCGTTCCACCCGGTGAAGGCGGGTCAGGAGGCCATGGCGCGCGCCCTTCGTCGGGAGATCGACGCCGCCGGGTGACAGCAGGCCCCGGCTGAGTCACGGAAGACTATCGGCCCGACTCGGGGCCACCCTGACAGGTGACCTTGATCGGCACGTCCGCTGCCATGGCGTTGGGCGCGGTCACCACGAGTCTGGCCTTTCCGACCGAGCTCCATTGCTGACCGCTCAGAATCACCACCTGGGTGACCAGTTGGCTCTCGCTCGCCGAGAACGGCACGTCGTGGTTTCCGGCGAGCTGATCATCCGTAAGAGCGGGATCGAGTTCCCAGTGGTAGTCGGCGTGCGTTCCAGCGGTGGCATCGATCGCGCCAGTGAGCACGACTGGGGTCGGGCCAGAACAGAGCGGCGCGGTCGTCAAGGGCATCGCGTCCACCGAGACGTGAGTGACTTGCGAGGTCTCCCTGCTGATGTCTCGCAAGAGGACGATGACACCGGCGGCGGCGACGAGCGCGAGGACAAGTACGACCACCCATCGCTTCGCGTGAGGACGATGCGGGGGAGGCGGTCGTCGGGGGCCCGGCCGGTCGAGATAGCCCTCGGCTCGTCCGTGTTCGTTCGCGCGCTCGACCTCGAACGTCGGCGACCGAGTGGGCGCCCGGGATCCGCCGTCGAGCTCGGGCGGGTACCACGACACGGAGGTCCTGGGAACGAAGCTGTCTTCGTTCTCGAGGAACTCCGTGAACACCCGCAGAGCCTCCGACGTCGCCTGAGCCATGAGGGCCTTGGACGGTGTCGCGTCTCGTACTCGGTAGACGAGTCCGTACATGATCGAGATCGGGCGGCTGTAGCGGTCGAGCAGTCGCCCACGCGATCCGGCACCGTCGGCGGTGACGCCCGTGCTCTGCGTGGCGTCCTCGACGGTTGCCACGCGGCCGATGTAGACGATGGTCAACGGACCAAGGGCGTCTGACTCGATCGTTCTCGACCGCCGCCACTCCCGATCGGCGACGTCGGTGGCCTCGACCAATTCGCTGAGAAGGCCCGGGAGGCCCGCCTCCTGCAGGAAATCCGGCACCAGAAGCGTTGAATAGCCTCTGTGGCGCCCTCGTGCCACGAGGAAGGGCCACGCCCGGCTGTTCGGTTCTGATCGCGGGTTCACGTTCGCGGCCTTGCGGCGAGCACAGACGACGGGAGGGCACCCTCGAGCCGGGCGACCGCGCGCTCTAGGTCTTCCAGGGCAGCGAGGCGAACAGCAGCGGACAGCGACTGGCGACGGTCTGCTTCCATGACCTTCTGGGCGAGCGCCTCATCCTTGGTGTCCGAGTTGCTGAACCAGGCAAGAAACAGGGCCAGGAGCGGATCGGCCATCGGGATTCCGAGGCCGTTGACGATGGCGGAGCGGAACTCGTTGTTCTGGAGGACGACGACTGCGCGCTGGAAGACGTCTCCCGCGCGGCTCCGCGCATTGGACCACACGTCCTTCTCGATTTTTCGCTTCACGGCTGACGATATCTGATGTTCTACGTACTTGAAGACGTCTGGCAGGACGGCGATGATCGGGTACTCGACGTATAGAGGGTGGATTCGGCCGCCGGGTCGCTTCACGACCCTGTGCTGAGCATCCAGTTTCGCAAATCCTTTGCCGACTGCGCTGACGGGGATCAGGCGGACGGTCTGTTCTTCGCTGCGGTAGCTGACGAGGCTCTTGAAGTAGTGGTTGCTGAGCAGCTGGACGACGACGTCGTAGAGGCGATCATCGTCGCCCACCTCCGAAGGCTCCCCGTACTCTCGGACCAGGTCCCACTTCGTGACCACGAAATGGATCGGACACGCGGCCTTGCTTGCCATCTGCATCATCGGATGCACGGTGAAGTCGAGGTACCGTTGTCCCTCGGCTTCACCGCGCATCAGGCTTACCAGTTGTTCGCCGTCGATCATCACGAGGAGGACGTGGGCGTCGCGGAGCTCCCCGTCCAGTCGGTCGGCCTGCGGGCGACCCTGCTCTACTTCCCGCTCCAGCAGTTCGCCGGAGTAGTCGATGTAGCGGACCCGCATCAGCTCGCGCTTCAAGTCCCCCCGGCGCCCGACACAGGTGAAGATGAACTCGCGAAACTGGGAGGGCAGCGTGGAGGCCGCCCACTCCGGACTGCGCGGGTCTGCGACCCGCTCGAAAGTATCGTTGAGATAGGTCGCGTTTTGGAGCGTGGTTTCGAAGTAGAAGCTCCGATTTTGCGCTGGAGTGGCGAGAGATCGGAACATGCTCGCCAGGAGAACCGTTTTTCCGGTGCCGCTGCACCCGAGGGCGAAGACGTTAATGGTCGGGACGGCCGGCTCCGGGGGAAGCTTCGAGGGACTGTGGAAAACCTTGTACAACACGAACGCCACGACCAGCAGCAAGATGAGCAGAACGAGGATGATCATGTTGTGTCCCTCCGCGCACTTCTCCTCGGTAGCGGGCGATTAGTCGAAGCAGGGTACTCACACTGTGTTTATCATCACCCAGTGAACTGGTGCATGTGAGGCGGTACAGGCACGTTCAGCCGCAGGAAAGGGGAGAACTACCCACTCAGAGCAAGCGGTGCTTTGGTCTCGTCTGGCGGGTTCACCCCGATGCACCAATGCTGTTCTCGTATGCATTCGAGGGACCTGCCGGGAACCATCTCGACGCGGGGGCTCCTCGGTGCGAGGCGAGCCGCTCGATCACCGGGTCAGGGTGGGGCCGGAGATGCCGGTCGGGCGATCGAGGAGGTCCGGCCGTCGCCCGGGGCCCGTCTCGAGGCGTTCAATCTGGCGCAAAGTCCTTGGGCGGATGGCGGACCAGCGCCTTGCCGTGACCATGCTGCTCGGGCGGCGAGCCGCATGTTCCGTGTCGCCACCGGCGGGATCGAGCGGCAGGCCGGCGAGCTCGCGGAGTCGGTCCGCTCGCAGGCCGATCAGATCGCGGCCCAGGAGCAGGCGGAAGCAGCGCGCCTGGCGGCGCTCGAGCCGGCCCCGGACATCGCCCTCGCCCGACCGCGCTCCGGAGAGCGCGCAGGCGCGCGACGGTGGCGGCGCCCGGCGTCGGGAACCCGCTAGACCCGTTCGAGGCGCAGCGGGAGGTGGTCGGCTGGTGTCGGCCCCGTCGTCAGGCCGATGGGCATGACGTAGTCGTGGGGGACCGACCAGCGGAAGCGGCGCAGCATGGCGTGCATGATCGCCTTGACCTCCATGCCGCCGAAGTGCAGGCCGATGCACTTGTGGACCCCGCCGCCGAACGGCATCCAGGCGAACCGGTGGGACTTGTCCTCGGCGCGCTCGGGGGCGAAGCGGTCGGGGTCGAACTCGTCGGGGCGGTGCCACCACGGTTCCATGCGCTGCGAGGCGTGGATGCCCAGCGACATCAGCGTGCCGGCGGGGATGTGGAAGCCCTGCAGCTCGGCGTCGCGGACGGTGATGCGGGCGAGCTGTCCGACCGGGGCGTACATCCGCAGCGTCTCGCGCATGGCGAGGTCGAGGGAGACGAGGGAGTCGAGCTGGGCGCTCGTCAGCTCGTCGGAATCGAGCGCGAACGACTCCTCGCGCAGCTTCTCCTGCCATTCCGGGTTCTTCGCGAGCAGGTAGCTCATCATCGACAGCGTGATCGTCGACGTGTCGTGCGCCGCCATGAGCAGGAAGATCATGTGGTTGACGACGTCGTCGTCGGAGAACGTCTCGCCCTCGTCGCTGCGGGCGCGGCAGAGCACGCTGAACATGTCGCGGCCCTCGCCGGAGCGCTTGGCCGGGATCTGGGCGGCGAAGTAGTCCTCGAGGAGCTTCCGGCCGTCGAGCCCGCGCTTCCACGAGCCGCCGGGGACGGGCGCGCGGACCACCGCGACGCCCGCGTGCACGGTGTCGACGAAGGCGCGGTTGACGCGGTCGGCCCGCGGGCCGAGCTCGTCGCCGACGAACACCTCGGTGCCGATGTCGAGGGTCATCTGCTTGATGCGGTCGTAGATGCGGATGCCGTCGCCGGTGGTCCAGTGGTCGAGGCTGCGCCGGATGCGCGGGTTCATCACCTCGAGGTACTCGGCGAGCCGGTCGCGGGTGAACGCCTCCTGCAGGATGCGGCGGTGAGTGCGGTGCTCCTCGAAGTCGAGCAGCATCACACCACGACGGAAGAACGGGCCGATGAAGAAGCCCCAGCCATCGGCGTTGCCGAAGTACTTGTCCTTGTTGACGAGCACCTGGCCGAGCGCGTCTGGTCCGAGCACCGACACCATCCGCCGCCCGAACGCCCCGGTCCACGACACCGGCCCGTACTGCTCGTAGCGCCGGCGACCGAAGGCGAGCATGTCCGCGGCGAACTCCAGGGATCTCCCGACGGCGGGTGCGCCGTAGTCGCCGGGGACCGGCTCCAGACCGCTCCCGGGCGGGGGCGGCGCGAGCGGTGCCGAGGCCGACGGCACCCGGCTCAACGCCGCGGCCAGGCCGCTCTGGATGCGGAGCGTCAGCGGTGCCGTCATCGTCCCTCCCGGGTGGGGGCCTGCTCGGTGAGATGGTCGTCGGCCGCGGCCACCACGAGGCGGGCGCAGCGGGCGACGAGGTGTTCGGCGTCGGTCGGCAGCCGGCCGTCGAGCCAGAACCCGACGGCGTCGACGATCCCGGCGGTGAGCAGCACCGTCGTCGTGGTCAGGTCCGTGTCCCGCAGGGCGGAGTGCGCGTCGACGATCAGCCGCGAGAGGAACCCCGCGAACGCGGCGACGGTGTCCTGACGGCGGGCGGCGAGCACCGGGTGCCCGACGGCCTCGCGGTAGAGCCGGGCCGACCGGGGGTCGCGGGCGAGCAGCGTGACGGTCGCGCGGACGGCGGCGCGGGCCCTGGTCTCTAGGTCGGCGGTCGGGACGTCCGCGGCCGCCTGCTCGGCCCGGCGTAGCGCGGCGTCCGAGACGGCGTCGAACAGCGCCGCGAGCAGGTCCTCCCGGCGGGCGAAGGACTCGTAGAAGTACCGCTCGGTCAACCCGGCCGCACGGCAGACCGCCGTCATCGTGAAGTCGGCGACCCCACGCTCGCCCACCACGTCCAGCGCGGCGTCGAGCAGCCGCGCGCGGCGCTCGGCCACGCGCTCCTCCGCGCTCGCGCCCTGGAAGGTCCGGGTGGGCATGCGGCCATCCTGACAGGAAGCCCTGTCAGGACGACAGTGTCGCCCGGGAAGGGATTGGCGGTCACGTCGCGGGCGCAGGCGCTGCTGCCACGCCCCGACGACGTCGTCGCACCGCTCGAGCTGTTGTCCTCGACGGTCGAGCCGCCGTCGACCTGCGGGGCCGGCGCGACGCGCGGTCTCGGCGTTCTCGGGGCGGTCGGCGGCGTGGAACCAGTCGACCATCGTCGTCACGCCGAGCTCAATGCTTCTAGGCGCCCGGCGGGGTGCCGAGGTAGATGTCGTCGGGTCGGTAGTGCGGCCGCAGCGTGCCGTGCATCGCGACGCGGTACTGGTCGAACGACCAGTCCGCGCCGAGCCCGCGGAACGCGGTCTGCAGGGTGTGGCGGTGCGTGTCGACGACGCCCGGCAGGACGATGTGGCCCGTCGCGTCGAGAATCTCGGTGCCGTCGGGGACGTCGGTCTCGCCGGCGTCGGTCGCGGGGCGGGCCCACTGCGGCGGTCCGCCAGTCCTCGACGAAGACGTCGCCGCGGGGGAGGTCCCCGAGGGCCGGGTCCACCGTGATCACGTGGCCGCCGCGCACCAGGAACCGCGTGAGGTCAAACCTAGACAGTGCACAGGTCATCCAGCCGTGACGCCGGGTGGAAGGCACACCCGGCTTCGCCACCTCGAGACGGGCGGATCGAGCTTGCCTGCGAGTGGCTTGCCCACCGGACGCCGTCCCGGGCCCGGTGATCGTCGAGAAGCGTGTCATCATGCGAATGACCAGGCAACAGGGTTCGAGTCGAGGAGACCGGATGGATCTACGAGCGAGCGTGCCGGTCAGCACACTCCAGCACTGGCCCGACGAACACGTGCGCAGGGCCTGGGAGCTGAAGACGGCGGATACGTGGCGGCTTTCTCTACTGCCCGAGGACTCGCAGGAGCGGATCGATCATCTCGCTGTGGCGAGGATGGACAGTGAGCTGTTCGGGGCCGAGATGGTTCGGCGGGGGCTTCGCTGACCAGGACGGCCCGCCGGACCGGGGTCCGGCGGACCGCGAGAACTCAGGGCTCGCGGATGTCGATTACGGTGCCCTGGTTGAACCCGGCCATCTGCGTGTCCTGACCGCCGTTCTGATTGGTGATGACGACGACCATCTGGTAGACGCCCTCGGCCAACGCATTCGCCGCAACGATGATGGGCACGCTGTAGGCATGGCCGTCGGTGGGGACCAACGGCGTCGTCGCGCTCCCGAGGTTGACCGAAGCGGGAAGGCTGAGGCCGGTCGCGTACGCGGTGACCGTCCATTGCCCACCGAGGAACTGGACATTCGGTCCGTTGAGCTGGAAGTCAACCTGGATGGTGAACGGCTTGTCCCGCTCGAGCACATGGTTCGGAGTGGCGTCGGGATCGAGCACCGTCACGGTGTCAGTGGCGGTGATCGCGGACGCGGGAGGCGTGTCGAACATGGTTCCCCGATCGGTTCGTTCGGATTATGGGGGCTAGCCGGTTCCCGTGCCCCCCTGACGACGCCAAAGATGCGTTGCCGATCCGACAACACGGAATCCGCTGGATGAGTGATTGTCCCGGTGGCCGACGGGGGTCGAGATTGAGGCCGGATGTCCGAGGTGAATGGGCTGTCCGCGCCGTCGATCTGCGGTCGACGATGCAATCCCCGTCGAACTTTCCCGCTCGGCCACGTTCCGTGTTCGCAGAAACACGTGGTGTACGAATAGCCGCGTGCGTCGACGGCCAGCAGTGACCAACGGCATTGCTGCGGCGGGGGGAACATCGCCACGTTCGGCCTGCCGGAGCTATCGCCACCGACTCGGCCATCGTCGCCGGACCCGGTCCGCGGCCGTGTTCGACGGGTTCGCACAATTACGTATTGCGGCGTGGTTCGATGGATCGCGGCGCCCGCGCGCCGGCTGGACGGCGAAACACGAGCCGTCGGTAGCTGCTCTCATCGACCGGACAGCCCGGCGTGGGTGACGGGCTAAGAGCTGGAATCCAACGACGTCGAGACCGAGCGCCTCCGGCAGGCCGCGGGGTGCACCTGCTCGACGGCGATCTGCGGCGGTCGGCCGGGTCAGGGGGCACACGTCGCCGATCTCGGCTGCGGCCTCGCTGAGGTGGACGTGCGGCTGGGCGGTCCGACGTGGGCGGCCAACCTGCGATGGTCACCGGTGGCGTGGCGAGCGAGGGGGACCTCGAGCGCGGGTACCGCGAGTTCGCGCTGCTCGACACCCAGGAGGTCCAGCCGTGGATCGTGAGGTGCCTGTTCGTCGCGGTGGGGCGCCGGGCAATTCGGCCCGCCGACCGGGATCATCGCTCGGTATCAGGAGAGGCCTCCGTGCTGGGGTCTCCGGTCGTAACCGTTGGTCGAAAGACCGAGTCGGGAGCACTCGGTGCCCGAGAGCGCTTCCGACGGCAATCGCCCAGCTGCGACCGGTGCCGATTCGGGCTGGGCGCACTCGATCGCCTCGCCGCCGTGTGCGCGCATCGTGCCCAGGGGTCGGAATGCCGGAGGTCGTTCTAACTCCGGGCGTCGACCCGCAGCGCCCGGCGCCACTGCTCGGCCATCTCCGGTGCGAGCACGGTCGGGTCGAGGGTGTCCTCGGCCAGCAGCAGTTGCAGACCGACGCCGCGCAGCTGTCCGACGATCGCGACCGCGGTGACCACAGGGTCGACGTCAGTACGGATGTCGCCGGCGTCGATGCCCCCGACGACGTCGGCGCGCAGCTCCGCGCGGAAGGCCTCGTCGCGCTCGCGGAAGACCTCGGCGAGCTCGTGGCTCGTCGCCGCCTCGGCCCACAGCAGCAGGAAGGAGCGGCTCAGGGTGTCCGCGCCGGGTAGCGCGGCGACGTAGCCCTCGATCAGGAAGACGAGACGCTGCAGCCCGGCCGGGTGCACCACACCGGGCACGAACCCGGTCTGCGAGGCCCGCGCCAGCGCGTCGACCAGCGCCTGCTTCGACCCGTAGTGGTGGGAGACGATCCCGCGGCTGTAGCCGGCCCGCGTGCCCACGGCGGCGAGGGTCAACGCCCGCACGCCGCGCTCGACCACGAGCTCCGCCGCGGCGTGCAGCAGCGCCGCCTCGGTGCGCTCACGGCGCTGCGCCTGGGTCGGACGCTCCCTCTCGTCCGCACTGAGCACGAGTGCCACCCTACTAACTTGCGTGTTGTCCAACAAGTACGTGAGGCTCGTGGGGTGGCGATGAACGATGTAGTGGCGGCCGAGGCGGGCCCGGCCGGGACAGCGGTGGTCCTGTGACGACCACCGTGCTCGTCCACGGCAACCCCGAGACCGCGGCGGTCTGGGAGCCGCTGCTCGCGGAGCTGGGGAAGGACGACGCCGTCGTGCTCTCCCCGCCGGGGTTCGGCGCGTCGTTGCCGGGCGGGTTCGACACGACGCCCGTGGGCTACCGGGACTGGCTGGAGGCCGAGCTGGAGCACATCGGCGAGCCGGTCGACCTGGTCGGGCACAACTGGGGAGGTGCGCACGTCGTCTCTGTCGCGATGCACCGGCCCGATCTGCTGCGCAGCTGGGTCAGCGACACCGTCGGCGTCTTCCACCCCGACTACGTCTGGCACGAGCTCGCCCGGACCTGGCAGACGCCCGGTGCCGGGGAGCGCCAGCTCGTGGCGTTCCTCGACGGCGGCCCTGCGGATCGAGCCCGTCGCCTGTGCGACCGGGGGATGCCGTTGCCGGTCGCGGAGCGTGTCGTCGCGCGCCTCGACCCCTCCTTGGCCCACGCCGTCCTCGCGCTCTACCGGGCGGCAGCGCAACCGGTGATGGCCCGCCTCGGCGAGCACCTCGAGCGCGCGGCGCAGCGTCCCGGGCTCGCGGTGCTCGCGACTAAGGACCAGGTTGTCGGCACCGAGGCCCAGCGCCGGGAAGCGGCGCGACGGGCGGGTGCGCAGGTCGCTGTCCTCGATGGACTCGGCCACCACTGGCCCTCGCGGGCGCCACAGCGGGCCGCCCTGACGATGCAGCGGTTCTGGGACTCGCTCTGACGCCTGTCACGGCGATCGCGGAAGACGCTGCCCCTGCCGGTCCGCGCCCACTGTCGGATCGATGGGTCATGGAACCGAGCCTGAGCTGCGCCATCGTCCCGTGAGGTGGTCCGGCTCGACGGAAGTCGAGCGGCCCTTCGAGAACATCAATGCGGTGGTTGCGCAACCGGACTAGCCGCAGCCGACCCTGACCTGTCCGTCGATATACGGGCACGCATGGAACAAGCCGGCGCGACTTGCCGGGGCCGGCCACCAAGATACGCAGATCTACGTATACCCGGCCCGACGCGACCTCCGGAGAGTTGTTCCAGAGATGGGGCCCGTCCAGCCAGGTCGAGGCAGGCCTCCTGCCGGGCTTCCTTCGCCAGCCGTCTGGAGTAATCGCGCTGACGCTAGCGATGCAGCCGGTCCTCGGCGGGGGGTTCCCCGAGCGTTGGAAAATGTGGAGGTGGGTCGAGGTGACGGGCTCTTCTCGCGCGTGGCTGCCCATCGTGGTTTCTGCCTGCGTCCTCGGAGCAGTCGCCTGTGGCACGGCGCCGGGGGCGCAACAGGAACCGAGGAGCGATGGTAACGCCCCGACGATCGTTGCGGGGGCGTCCGGTCAGCCCGGTGGCGCGCCAGGATCGTCGGGCTCCGCGGTACGACCGGACGAGCCCGGGCCGGGACGCCCCGGACAGCCGGGCCCGGCAGGTGGGACGGGGACCACCGGCGATCCCGGGGGCCCGAACGGTTCCGGGTCGTCCAGTGAACGCCCCGGCGCCCCCGGTGCCCCAGGCGACGTCGTGGCCCCTGGAGCTGGCGATCAGAATTCGTCAGGGCGCTCGGGGGCCAGATGGGACATCGACGCAATCGATGCTAATGATCGCTTCCGCACCGTTCCGGATGACGCCTACCAGGCAGCACTGGGCAAGTGTGAGGGCGGCAAGTGTGCGATCGCGGTGCTGGATCAGGAGGGGCGGCCGCTCGGCGAACTGCAACGCTTCTCCGATTGCAACTACACCGGACCGGACGATCAGGCCACTGAGTGTCGCTTCCTCCACCACATCAGCTACGTGCCCACTCCCAAGACGTATCGCAACGGGAAGCTGGTCGATTGCGACCCCGAGATCGCACAGGACTGCAAGCTGGAGCGGGGTACGAAGATCACGATCGTGATCACGGATCCGCTGAAGGCGAAGGATCAAGAGTCACACGCGGCCCGGGTCGACGGGGAGATCGACGACAAGTGCAAGAGGCAGAAGGTGACCTCGCCTGAGTGCGACGCCGCGGCCGACAACGTCGAAGCTGAGAAGGGTGCGCAGGGCTCCGTCGGCACGACGAGTACCGCGTCGACGACCGGGACGTCGACGACGGGTACGTCCACGGAGTCGTCGACCAGCACGTCCACGGGGACGTCGACCAGCACGTCCACGGGGACCTCGACCGGCACCTCGACGGGAACGTCGACCGGTACATCGACGGAGACGTCGACCGGTACATCGACGGAGACGTCGACGGGCACGTCGACGGGCACGTCCACGGGAACGTCGAGCGACACCTCCAGTGGTACGTCGAGCAGCGGTGCGACCGGTTGAGGACTCGCAGGGTCGCGAACGGCAGGCCGAGGCGGCGCGCCAGCGGCGAGACAGTAGACGCGGACGTGCCCACTCCGCGTCCGTCGCGGAGCGCCGAGCTCGGGCATCGGTCTCGGCTCGTCGTCGAGCGCTCGACTGCGGTGCACGAAGGTGAGGACGACGGGTCCGCCAGGGCATCGAAGGCGGCTTCGGTCGGCAGGGCGGTGCAGACGCTGGGGGCGGTGATCGCGCCGACGACCGTTATCACGGCTCTGCTGTTCTACTTCGGACTGCTTCATGCACAAGCGCTGACCCGCTACTTCGGCGTGAGCTCGACGGTGTTCGGGTTCACGACCCAGGACTACCTCGTCCGGAGCGCGGACGGCCTGTTCGTCCCGCTCACATTGATCGCCTCGTGTGCTCTTGGTGTCCTGCTCGCTCGCCGAGTCCTGGTCCGGATCCCGATCACTCTGCATCGTGAAGGAGAACGTGCGGTTCGCGCGACCGTCGCCATACTCGGGCTCGTCATCATCGTGCTCTCCCTGCTCATCGCGGTGGGCTCCCTCGACGCCGGCTTCCCGCCGGAGTCCGGCGGACTGTTGCTCTGTCTGGGGGCTCTGACCCTGACCTGCGTGTTGCGATGGCACGTGCCTGGGAGCGGGCGGCCTCTGCGGGGCGACTCCGCGCACGCGAACACTCGAACCGTGGAGTACGCCGTCGCCTTCGTGCTCGTCACCGTGGGACTTTTCTGGGCGATCAATTCCTATGCCATCGGGGTGGGGACCGGTCGTGCGCAGCAGATCGAGGACGCCCTGGGGTCTTCTCCCGACCTCGTGGTACTGAGCAGGGGGCGACTAGGGCTCCAAGCGCCGGCAGTGACGGAGACGATGTGCTCGGACCGCGGAGGCCCCAGCGAGTCAAGCTTCCGATTCCGCTACACCGGTCTGAAATATGTGCTTCAGTCCGGCAATTACTACTTGCTCCTGCCTGCGACATGGAGACATGGGACCAGCCCGGCGTTCGTCGTTCCACGAAGTGACGCCGTTCAGCTCCAGTTCTACCCCTCTGGCCAGGGCGTACCGCTCGCGTGCTGACCCTCGGGCGCGACCGGGTCGTTGCGACTCGGTCGCCCCAGGCCGCTCCTGCTCGGGCGCACGGCCGTGCTCGTTCCGTGACATTTGGTAGCCAGGTCACTAGGCCGATCGAATGACTTGAGCCGTGCATCCGAGCGAGCTATGTCACCATCTGTCGCACGAGTCGGGGGACTCGGGCCGCACGGGGGTTCCGGGTGCAGAGCCAGTGATGGTCGGCACGGGACCGGGGGTCCGCGATGGCGCAAGCAGGGCCGTACTGGTCCCCTCCCGTTCTCCCCGAGCCACCGAGACGGCGCCGGCGCCGGACGGTGGTCACCGTGATCACGGTGCTGGCCGCTCTGGTGGTGTTCCTGGCGGCGATGGCGGGCTATCTCCTCTGGCGCGCGCAGGACGCCGCCGCCGCGGTGACTCTCGAGCCGACCAATTCCGCGGCGCCGAACCCCTTCATGCCCCCGCAGGGACCGGATGCCTCCGTCCCGGCGCCTCCGGGCGACGCCGGGGGAGCGGTCGCCGGGAGCACGCCAGGGCTGTTCGGGGGCAGCCTCGACAACGGCAGCTGCAACCAGGACCAGATGGCGGAGTTCCTGGCGACGCACCAGGACAAGGCGGAGGCGTGGGCCGAGGTCCAGGGCGTCGCGACGAGCGACATCCCCGCCTACGTGCACCAGTTGACCCCGCTCGTGCTCCGGGCCGACACCTCGGTCACCAACCACGGCTTCCGCGACGGCGAGCTGACGTCGTACCCGGCGGTCCTCCAGGCGGGGACGGCCGTGCTGGTCGACGGCTACGGCACGCCGCGCGTCAAGTGCTACTGCGGGAACCCGCTGAGCGCGCCGCCCGAGCACCGGTCCGAGAACTTCGTCGGGCAGCGCTGGGCCCGCTTCGCGCCCGTGACCGTCATCGTCATCGAGCCCGCGCCGGTCGTCGTCGAGAACCTGACCGTCATCAACATCCAGAACAACACCGTGATCAACAAGCCGCTGCCGCCCTGGCACTGGGGTCGGCCGCCGGGGTGGAAACCCTCCTCGTCGTCGGGCAGCTCGTCCTCGAGCAGCTCCACCTCGACCACGGACACGTCGTCGACCGACACCTCGTCCAGCGACCCGTCGTCGAAGTCGGGGACGTCGAACCGGAACGGGGGCCAGCTCGTGGGGCCCGGTACCGGCTGCGTGTCGCCGCAGGACTCGGCGGGCGTGGTCGTCACGACGACGCCGGCTGCGTGCGGCTCCGCCACGTCCCGCACCACCACCACCTCGAAGACCACGACGACGACCACGCCGACCACCACCACGACGACCACGACGACCACGACGTCGTCGAGCAAGAAGTCGGGGTCCTGACCCGCGGGGCCGGTCGCGCGGGCAGTACGCCACGGCGCGCTGACCAGTCGCCGGGCAGGCCCGCCCGGAAGTGCGCTCGAACGACCGCGTCGTCGCGACTCGGTCACTCGGAAGCGTTTCCCGCCGGGTGAGGGCGGCTCACCGGCGTGCAACCGCACCGCCCTGCCGGCGGCCGCCGAGCCGGGCCGACCACTCTGATCACTCCGGCGGCAGGACCTCCTGGATCCGCGCGACGGTGAACTCGCGCTCGTCGTCGCGCAGGTGGCACCAGGCGACCATCCGGCGGTGGTGGAGCTCGTACGGGGTGACGACCCGCTTCGTGTACGCCCCGCTCTGGCCGCGGTAGACGATCGTGACCGGTCGTTCCTCGTCGAGGGCGTCGGCGAGCAGGTCGATCTCGACCGGGTCGAGGTGCGGGGCGAGCTCGGCGAGCCGTGCCCCGGTGACGGTGTCCTCGGGGTGACCGATGCCGGCCTCGCGGACGCGGTCGGCCAGGTCCTCGGGAGTCACGAGGTCGCGCGCGGGACGCTCGGCGGACGACGCGAGCCGGGTCTCGTCGCGCTCCACGGTCAGCGCGCCGGACTCGTCCTCGCGGACCGGGAAGTGACCGGCCTGGCGGAGTGCCTCGAGCACGGCCGCGGGTGCGGCGGGGCTGGACAGCACGGTCGGGGCGAGCCGAACGAGGCCGAGCGAGCGCAACGACCGGGTGCGCAACAGCTCCTCGGCGAGGGTCTCCTCGAGCACCAGGCACGACGACACCGGGCGCACGCGCACCTCCCCGTGACGGCGCGCGACGTCGCGCACGAGGTACTCCAGCGGCTGCGGCACCGGACGCTCGGACAGCCCGCGCAGCGCGGCGAGCAGCCCCTCGGCGTCCCAGCCCCGGTCCATCGCGGTGCGCACGCTGGCGGGGGAGAAGCGGTGGACCGTCGCGGAGCCCCGGGACTCGGGGCGGGCCGCGTCCTCGAGCAGCCGGGTCACGGCGAGGTCGGGCCGGCCGGAGACCAGGGCGGTGAGGTCGGACTGCAGGACGACCTCGCACGTCGGGTCCACGAGGTCCCCGGCGACGGCGGCGGCGAGGTCCCCGCCGTCACGCTCGGCCACCACCGCCCGGCCCAGTGGGCTCAGGGAATCCCCGACGACGACGCCGAGCAGTTCGGCCTCGCGATGGACGAGGGCGAGGAGATGGGCGACCTCGTCGGCGGCGAGGTCGTGCCACGGGCAGAACCAGTCGACCTCGGCCTCGCAGGCGCGGACGGAGCGGTCGCCGACCGCACCCAGCAGCGCGCGACGGACCTGGCCCGCGGTACTCAGGAGGGGCTCGGGCGGCGCGACTTCCTTGCCGTCGACGATCCGGTCCCCGGAGCAGAACTCGAGGGCGAACCAGGCCTCGGCGAGCCGGGCCCACCGCTGCGGTGCGTCCGACTCCCGCCAGGCGGCGTACTCCTCGGTCGGGGCGTAGCCGGCCGCGGTGCGGCCGAGGAGTCCGGCGTCGGCGGCCAGGTCGAGGACGAGGCAGGCGGTCGCGTCGTCGGCGAGGTCGAGGCGCTTGACGAGGCGGGCGCGCTCCCGCTTGCCGACGCCGCCGCCCTTGAGCGCCGCGAGCGGGGTGGTCGCGGCCTCGTCGAGCACGGTGGTGGTGAGGCGCAGCCACTCGTGCGCCGCGGCCAGGGCGCCCGAGGCGACGCGCCCGGCGTCGTCGGGAGCCTGCGGAAGATCCGGGACGCCCCGCGGCCGCGCGCCTGCGAGCCACTCGGCGACCACCACCTCGCGTGCCACGTACCCGAAGCGGCCGTCCTGGAGGATGAGGCCGGCGTCGAGCAGGACCCGGTCGTCCGAGGGTCCGTGCGGAGCTCCGGTGACGCGTCCGCAGATCTCGGCGAGCAGGGCGCGGGTGGTCGCGGGGAGGGCAGCGATGCGCTGGCGGAGCACGGCCGGGTCGTGCCACGCGTCGTGCAGCGCCTGGGCCACCTCGGCCTTCCGCAGCCCGGCGACGTCGAGGCCCTGCGCGGTCGCCACCCGCCTCAGCTCGTCGACCGGCATCGAGCGCGCGAGCCGGGCGATGGGCTCGCCGCGGGCGACCTCGTCCCGCCAGTGGGCCGCCAGCTGGGCGGGGAGCCGGAGCACGGCACCGTCGGGCCAGACGAGTCCGAGGCCGGAGAGCACGTCGACGGAACGCCGGACGAGAGCAGGATCGGCGTCGAGCAGGGCGGCGAGCGCGTCGGGGACGGCGTCGTCCCCCAGGACGGCGACGGCGCGACCGACCTCGAGGGTGTCCCGGTCGAGCCGCTGGACCGCGAGGGCGAGCGAGTGGCCGCCCTCGAGACGTTGCGCGACGCGTGCGAGGTCCCGCGGCACCGGCTCGCGGCGCACGTCGGGGCGACGGCGGAGGAGCTCGACCAGCGCGGACCGGTCGAGGTCGGCGAGGTGGTCGACGAGCCCGGTGCCCACCTGCGCAGTGTGGCGGTCCCCGGGGCGACGGCGGCGGCCGCCCCGACGTCGCGGCGGTCCACCTCGTGCCGGTTGCCGGGTTCACCGGAGGTCGAACCGCTCCGTCCACGCCAGCGCCGGGCCGCCGTTCCCGTCCACGTGCCGCATCAGGTAGGCCCCGACGCTGCACACCACGGCGCCGTCGCCCCCGGCCTCGAAGCCGAGCAGCATCGCGTGGTCCTCGCAGACGGCCCCGTCGTGACGGCCCGGGACCGCGTTGACCTGTTTCGCGACGCCGGTCTGGTCGGCTCCGCCCGGCGGGAACACGTCCAGCCCGTCGTCGAGCCCGCACGACACCGGCGCCTCCGCCCCGTCGAGCACGGTTAACGGCGAGCTGATCACCTCGACGTGGCGCCGCCCGGTCTCCGCCACGTCGATCGTCACCACCCGGCCGAAGTGGGCGTCGCCGCAGACCACGACGACGTCGTGCGCCGCCCCCGCCAGCGCCGCGCACAGCTCGCCGTACTGGCGCGTGTACGACCGCAGGTTGTCGTCGAACGCGCCGGCCGCCCCGACGATCAGCGGCTGGCCGAGGAACAGCACACCGGGAGACCGCAGCTCCCAGAGCCACGCGAGCAGCTCGTCGAAGTCGTCCTCGGCCATGAACCGCGGGTCCTCGCCGTCGGCGGTCGTGCGGTGGATGCGGGTGTCGGCGACGAAGATCGCCAGCTGGGGCCGGGACCGGGGCCGCGCGACGGCCACGGAGTAGGTCGGCCGCGCCAGCTGCATCCAGCGCAGGTGGTCGTGCGCGGCGTCCTCGAAGGCCGCCCGGGCCCCGGGGTCGGCCAGCGACCGCCAGAGGAGCGCCGGCTCGTTCGGGTAGTCGTTCCAGAACTCGTGGTCGTCCGACACCAGGACGTTCGCCCCGAGCGTCAGGAACTCGCCCAGCATCTCCCACGACCGCTGGTAGCTCCGCGCCACCCGCCGGGCCAGCGCGGCACCCGACACCCGGGCGTAGAACTCCCGCACGGGCGCGTCGAGGTAGACCTGGTCGCCCACGAGGACCGTGAGGTGCGGACGCGTCGCCGGGTCGGCGTGCAGCGCCCGGTACCGCTGCGCCACCCCGCCCTGCAGCAGGGCCGGCATCCCGCGGCGGGGGATCGCGCTGAGCAGCGTCCGGATGAGCAACCGGAGCCTGCGCAGCAGGACCGCGGCCCAGCCCTTCCCGACGGCGGCCGGCAGGCGTAGCGGGAGCCTGCTGAGGATCGTCGTGTCGTTCTCGGCGTAGTAGCAGGACCCGGCGAGGATCCGCAGCGGGAGCTGCTGGGGCAGCGTCTCGAACCGGGCGACGACCCGCTCCGAGCGGATCGTCGGCACCACGGCCACGTCGTAGGACCCGCCCGGCGCCAGCCCGGAGACCGCGTGCCGCCACACGCTGTACCCCGGAAGTCCGGGGAGGCCGCTCGGCAAGGTGCGGTCGGGCCGCCGCGTCGCCGACCACTGGTCGACGATCTGGCCGGTCCCCCGCACGCGCACCTCGACCGACCAGCGCCGCTCGGCGGGTCCGGCGCTGATCCAGAGCGTGACCGACGTCGTGGTGGGGTGATGCGCGACGACCTTCATGAGGACAGGGCGCCACGCGGACCTTTCACGGGTCTGTCATCGCGGCGCCGGTCGAGCGGCTACCCGTCCGTGTAAGGCCCGTGAAAGGTGTCCGCGGTCTGCTCGTGCCCGTCATCGGAAGGGAGCCCGAGGGGGGTCGGTGAACGGGTCGAGCGTCCGGCAGGACAAGGGGGAACGCCTGCACGGTGGGGTCTGCCGGACGCTCGCTCGACCCACTTCCCGACGTAGGCCCTTCCTGCGGACCTGGCTACCGGACGTATCCGGCGTCGCGCCCAAGGATCCTTGGAATGCCCCTAACGGGCTACTAACCTGGTGTCCCGGGGAGAGCGCAACGCGACCGGGGGAGCCGATGGCGGAGTGTGGGCGGATCCGCCTGCTCGGGCGCCTCGGAGTCGAGCCCACCGGGCCGGGGACCGACGCCTCCCTGCGCACCCCACCCGGCTCCGGCCAGCAGATCCTCCTCGCGCTGCTCGCCTCCTCGCCCGGCGAGCCCGTCGACCGCGACCTGCTGTGCACCGAGCTCTGGGCCGACGACACGATGCCCCGCAACCCGTCGGCGAGCCTGCACACCCGCATGACCCGGCTGCGCGACTGGCTCGGCATCCCGCGCGACGACCTCGTCTCGAGCACCGGCGCGTACACGCTCAAGATCGAGCCCACCGACGTCGACCTGGTCCGCTTCCACCGCGCCGCCGACGTCGCGCTCGGCACGGTCGGGCCGTACGCGGTCGTCGCCGCCGACGAGGCCCTGGCCGCCTGGGGCGGGCCGCCCTTCCCCGGGCTGTCCAGCCCCCGGCTCGACCTCGCTCGCGGGCACGCCGAGTCGCGCCACCGCCTCGTCGTCGAGACCCGCATCCGGGGGCTGCTGGAGGCCGACCGGCCGATGGAGGCGGTCGACGCCCTGTCACCGCTGGTCGCGGCCGAGCCCGACGTCGAGGTGTGGCACGCCCTGCGGGTCCGGGCGCTGCACCAGGCCGGCCGGCCGCGGGAGGCGACCGAGGCCTTCCTGGCCGCGCGCCGCCATCTGCGCGAGGAGCTCGCCGTCGACCCGGGCGACGAGCTGCGCGAGGCCTACCGCCGGCTGCTCACCGACCGGGCCCGCACCCCGGCCCCCACGAGCCCCACCCCGCGGCAGCGCCTCGTCGGCCGCGAGGAGCCCCTCGCGAAGATCGCCGCGGTCCTGGACGCCGACGCGGTCGACGGGCGGATCGTGGTGGTCGAGGGCGAGGCCGGGATCGGGAAGTCGTCGCTGCTCGCGGCCGCCCGGCACGCCGCCACGAAGCACGCCACCACGCGGACGGGGACCTGGGACGAGAGCCGGACCCCGATGGCGGCCTGGTTCGAGGCGCTGGGACATCCCCCGCCCGGGCCGGCCGGCGCGCCGGTGCCGTGGGTGCGGGAGCGGCTGGCCGAGCTCGCCGTCGACGGCGCCGTGCTCGTCACCCTCGACGACGCCCACCACGCCGACTCCGCCTCCCTCGCCGCGCTGGGCGGGCTCGCGCACCACGGGGTGCCGCCCGGCGTCGTCGTGCTCGTCGCCGCGCGGGTGCCCGACGTCGTCGCCCACCCCGACTGGGGCGCCTGCCGCGCCGAGCTCGCGCGGGCCCCGCACACCGTGGCGCTGACCCTGGACGACCTGCCCGCGCACGCCGTCAGCGAGCTGGTCGGGGCGCGGCTGGCCGACACGGCACTGGCCACCCCCGAGGTCACCGCCCGGCTGGCCTCCCTCGTGCACCGCCGCGCGGGCGGGCACCCGCTGCACACCACCGCGCTGCTCGACGTCCTCGTCGCCCAGCCCGACGAGGCCGCCGCCACGGCAGCGGCCGCCCGCGTGCCGGAGCGGCTCCGCGCGGTGCTCGACCACCAGATCGACCGGCTCGACCGCACCGCGCGGCGCAGCCTCGAGGCCCTCGTCGTGCTGCGCCCGATCCCGATCGCCGCGCTGGCCGCCGTCCTCGACCGGCCCGCCCTCGCCGTCGCCGACGACCTGCGCTCGGCCGCGGAGGTCCGGCTGGTGGTCACCGACGACGAGTCCTTCGAGATCCGCCACGAGCTCGTCGCCGCGGCCGTCGTCGACCTCGTGCCCGCCCCGGTCCGGGTCGCGCTGCACCGCACCCGGCTGGCCACCCTCGGCCCCGACGCCGACCCGTTCGTCCGGCTGCGCCACGTCCTCGGCGCGGCCGCCGAGCTCGACGCGCGCACCGTCGCGCTCGCCCGCCGCGACGCCGGCGCCGCCGCCTACGCACGCCGGGCGCTCGTCGAGGCCCTCGAGCTGCTCGACGCCGCCTCACCGGTCCTCCCGGACGACCCGGTCGTCGTCGTGCACCGCGGTCTGGTCCTGGCCGCGCTCGGACGGCCCGACGAGGCCGACGTCGTCCTCGACGCGGCGGTCACCACGGCGCTGGCCGCGCCCACGCCGGACCCGGTGCTCGTGGTGCGGGCCGCGGTCGGCGACGAGCCGCTGGGCCGCACGATCTCGGGCGACCCGCGCCGGCTGGCCCGGCTGCACCGGGTGAAGCACACGGTGGTGGGGGACGAGCCCCGGTTCGAGCTGCTCGTCGCGCTGCTGCGCGAGGAGTCGCTGGTCGGGACGCCGCAGCCGGCCCTCGTGGCCGAGATGCGCCGGATCGCCGAGACCCCCGGTTCGTCCCCCACGACGCGGGCCCGCGCCCGCGCCCTCGAGGTCCGCCAGCTCGTCGAGGGACCCGGGTCCGCCGCCCGCCGGCTCGCGCTCGCCACCGAGGGGCTCGAGCTGGCGCGCCGGGCCGGCGACCCCACGGTCGTGCTCGACGCCACGGAACTGCTCATGACCGCAGCCCTCGGCGCCGGCGACGTCGAGCGGGCCCTCGCGCTGCGCGAGACCCTCGCCGCGCAGGCCCGCCGCTGGCACCGGCCGCGGCTGATCTGGGCGGCGCGGGTGCTGGAGTCGGCGCTCGCGCTGGCCCGCGGCGAGTTCGACGAGGCGGACGCGGGCGCCACGGCGTCGTTGCAGCTCGGCCAGGGGCTCGGCGTCGGGGACGCGCTGCCCGCGTTCGGGGTCCACCTCATGATCCGCCACTGGATGGCGGGCACGGCCGACACGCTCGGCGACCTGGCCGCGCAGGCCGCGACCGAGAACCCGGCGCTCGCCGCGTGGACGGCGTCCGCGGCGGTCGCGCGGGCCCGGGCCGGGCGGGCCGACGAGGCGCGGGAGTGGCTGGCCGAGTTCCGGACCCGCCGGGCCGCGACCTCGAGCCGGCTCTTCGACCGGCCCGCGCTCTGCATCGCGGCCTGCGCGGCGTGGACGCTGGGCGACGTCGAGACCGCGGAGCTGGTGCGCGGTGCGCTGCCCGCCGACCCGGACGCCGTCGTGATCCTGGGCTTCGGTGCGGTGATCACCGGCCCGGCGGCGCTGTTCGCGGGGGTCGCGGCGATGACGCTGGGGGAGACGGCCGAGGCGCGGGCCGACGTCGCGGCCGCCGAGAAGCTCGCGACGTCCCTGGGGTGGGCGCCGTGGGTCGACGCGGCCGCGCGGATCGGCGCCTTCCTGGACCGGGGGCCGGACGGGGGCGCGGCCGAGCTGCCGCTGGGGATGGGAGGGCCGCGGGATGCCGAGGGCTGAGATCGAGTCGCGCCAGGTCGTCGTCGTCGGGAGCGGGTTCGGCGGCGCCGTGACCGCCTGCCGGCTGGCGCAGGCGGGCTGCGACGTGCTGGTGCTCGAGCGGGGACGCTGGTTCGACGGGGACTTCCCCCGCGACGCCGGCGACGACTGGCTCTGGGAGCAGGGCGGGCGCGGGCCGTTCGACGTGCGCCGGGTCGGCGGGGTGACCGCGGTGGTCGCGGCCGGGGTCGGCGGGGGCTCGCTGCTCTACTCCAACGTCCACCTGCGGCTGCCGGCCGAGGTGTTCGGGTCCCGGTGGCCCGCGGGCTGGACCCGCGAGGCGCTCAACCCCTACTACGACCTCGTCGCCTCGATGCTCGACCTCAAGCGCGCCGACGAGCAGGACGCCCAGCGCTACTGGCCGCTCCCGCCGCGGGCCGGCCTGCTGCGCGAGGCCGCCACCCGGCTCGGCGCGGCGCAGGACGTGTTCCACCCGCCGCTCGCGCTCGACTTCGGCGACCCGCGGGTGTGCCGCGAGAACCGCTTCGGCGCGAGGCAGTCGGGCTGCCGGCACTGCGGGAAGTGCAGCGTCGGGTGCAACGTCGGCGCCAAGAACAGCCTCGACAAGAACTACCTGCCGCTCGCGATGCACCACGGGGCGGCGGTGCGGGCGCGCTGCGAGGTCGTCGGGCTGGCGCGGGATCCCGACGGCGGGTACCGCGTCACCTACCGCTGCCTGCTCGAGGGGACCGAGCACGTCGTCGTCACCCCGACCCTCGTCCTCGCCGCCGGCACCCTCGGGACCACCGAGCTGCTGCTCTCCCACGGCGCGGCGCTCGGCGCGACCTCGTCCCGCATCGGGGACCACTACTCGGCCAACGGCGACTACCTGATCACCTCGCTGGGCGGCATCGAGAAGGAGTGGCGGCCCGGCGTCGGGCCGGCGATCACCACGTCGGTGCTCGCCGACGACGGCGAGACGTGGTTCCTCGTGCAGGACGGCGGCATCCCCGCGCTGGACGTGCTCCTGCCCGGCATCGGGGTCCGCTCCGACGACGAGGATCCCGCGCTGCCGCCCGACGGGCCCACCTCCGGGCACCTCGGGGTGCTGCTCGCGATGGGCCGCGACAGCGCGACCGGGAAGGTGCGGCGTCGTCGGCGGTTCTGCGGGACGCGGCTGACGGTGCGCTGGCCGTGGCGGTCGAACACGCGCTTCTACGACGCCGAGCGGTCCTACCTGCGCGACGTCGCCCACGTCGCCGGGTCGGTCGGCGAGGTCGACACGGCGCGGCTGACGCAGAAGGCGGTGTCGGTGCACAGCCTCGGCGGCGCGGTGATGGCCGACTCGCCCGACGAGGGCGTCGTCGACGCGCACGGCGAGGTGTTCGGCGCGCCCGGGCTGTACGTGATGGACGGGGCCGCGATTCCGACGGCGACCGGGGTCAACCCGTCGCACACCATCGCCGCGGTCGCGGAGCGCAACGCCGAGCACCTGGCCCGGCGGCTCTGCGGGTCCGCGGAGTGGACCGCGCCCGGGTTCTCGGCGGTGCCGCCGTACGCCGACCCGCTGCCGGTGGGGTGAGCGCGGTGCCGAAGCGGTCGCTGCTGCTCGCCGGTGGCGGGCTGAAGGTCGCGTTCCAGGCCGGGGTGCTGCAGGTCTGGCTCTCCGAGGCGGGTCTGACCTTCGACCACGTCGACGCGTGCAGCGGTGGCGCGTTCAACCTCGCGCTGCTCTGCGACGGGCGCACCGGCATCGAGATCGCCGACCTGTGGCGACAGATGCGCCCGCGCGACGGCGTCTCGTTCAGCGGCAGCGGCTTCCTGCACGGGCGCTCGATCGTGACGATGGACGCGTACCGCGACACGATCTTCCCGGGCTGGGGCCTGGACTTCGACCGCATCCGGGCCTCGCCGATCACCGCGACGTTCACCGTCCACAACCGCAGCACCGCCTCCCGCGAGACGTTCTCCGCGGCCGAGATGGACCTGGACAAGCTCGTCGCGACGCTGTCCCAGGCGGTCTGGTTCCCCCCCGTCGAGATCGACGGGCACTACTACACCGACGCGGTGTTCGACACCGACGCCAACGTCGACGCGGCCCTCGAGCAGGGCGCCGACGAGATCTGGGTGGTCTGGACGGTCAGCCGCCGCCCGGAGTGGATGCCCGGGGCGCTCGCGCAGTTCTTCCACGCCCTCGAGGTGTCGGCCAACGGGACGCTCGAGTCCGACCTCGAGCGGATCCGGATGAACAACGAGGTGCCGGACCGTCACTTCGGGCGGCACGTCCACGCCAAGGTCCTCCGCGCGGAGGTGGCCACGCACTACCTCGCGCTGTTCAACGGCGACCGGCTCCATCGGGCCGTCGAGCAGGGCGTGCGCGCCGCCCGGGCCTGGTGCGACGCGCAGGGCATCCCCTACACCCCGATCGACCGCAGCCACTTCTACGACACCGACGTGGCCCTGCGCTTCTCCGACCGCCTCCGCGGCCGGCTGCGGGGCCGGCGCGCCGAGGCCGACCTGCAGCTGCTCGTCCCCGACGCCGGCGCGTTCATGAACACCGGCCACCAGCGGGTCGAGGTCCGCGGGACCGTCACCTCGTCGGTCCTCGACGGGGCGGCCACGGTCGAGGAGGGCCACGCCGACATCCTGCTCGACGTCCGGTCGCCGTCGGTGCCGGTCGAGAGCGGGGGCGTGCAGGAGGCCGACGACGGCGTCGACCCCACCCGCAAGCTCATGACCTACGTCCTGCACCTGCGCACCCCGACCGGGCGGGCCGTGACCTTCCTCGGCGTCAAGGACGTCTCCACGCCGACGGTGCGGGCCGCCGCGCGCGAGGCGATGACGATGTCGTGCCGGGTGCTGGAGGGCTGGGTGGGCCCCGACGACGAGGCGGTCGAGCTGGCGACGGGGCTGCTGTGGATGGGGTTCCGCGACGTCGCCGCCCAGCTGGTCGGCGCGCGGGCCGACGGCCCGTCGCTGCGCGCCGAGGCGGCGGGTCTCGCCCGCTACGGCGCGCTGTTCGCCGGGAGCCTGTGGGACGTGGCGGCTCGCAAGGTGCTCACGTACGCGCCGTTCTGAGGTCCTCCCTCCAGGCGGATCCGTGGTCGAACGACCGAGTCGCGGCGACCCGGTCGCGCGGTGGCCCGTCCGTGGCGCTCGCGGTGCGACGAATCCTTGACCGCACCTTCACCTCGCGATGACTCGTTGTGGGAGCAGTCGGACCGAGGGGGGTCGCGATGACATCGAGGCACGGAGCGCCGCCGCCGGCGACGTCCCGGCTGGCCACCATCGCGGTGCTCCTCGCGGCCGCGGCGCTGGTCCTGAGCTTCTTCGCCCAGCCGCTGGCGGTCCTGCTGCTCCTCGCGGCGCTCGTCTGCGGCATCGTCGTGCTCGTCCGGGTCCGCCGCGGTGGGCCGGGGAAGGGGCCGGCGGTCGGGGCGATCGTGCTGTCGGTCCTCGCGCTGATCATCGCCGGCGTGACGAGCCCGGCGCCGTCGCCGGCACCGGTCGCGGCCCCCGTGGCCCCGGTCGTCGACCCGAACGTGCTCCCGGCCGACGTCGTCGTCGCGAGCGTCCAGTCCCCGGACAACCTCGTCACGACGGCGGGCCGCCGCCTCCACGTGACGATGATGCAGGGCCACCCGCCCGCCGACGCCTGCCAGACCGGCACGAACGCGGCCACCGCGACCCGGCTCGTCCAGAACCAGCGCGTCCACGTCACCGCGCCCGACACGGCGCACTCCGACACGCCCGCGGCGGTCCCGCCCGGTTTCCAGCCGGTGGTGCTGACGCTGCCCGACGGCTCCGACTACTCCCAGACGTGGGCGCAGAGCGCGGCGGAGAACTGGCAGTCGGAGTGCGTCACGGCCGAGCCGACACCGACCTCGACGTCCGCGACCCCGACCACCACCGCGCAGCAGGACACGGACGTCGACGTCGACCGCCCGTACGTCCCGGCCCCCGACACCCACGTCAATACGCGCGTCCACACCGGGCACTCCGGCCACCCGTGCCTGCCGGGCGAGCGCGACGGCGACCACGACGGCTACTGCGGGGAGTAGGGGCCTCGTCCCCCTCACACCCCGGGAACGCGACGTGTCGCCGCGCGATCGCGGGACCGGCAGGATGGTCGTCATGCTCGAGCACGATCGGGGGGACCTGAGCTCGTCCGGTGGAGACGGTGGGAGTGGGGTCGGACTCGAGCAGGTGCCCGAGGGGGTCGTGGTCACGGTGAGGGGCGCGCTGGACCTCGCGCTCGCGCCCACCCTGCGGCGGATGGTCGACCGCGCGGTCCGCCTGCGCCCGGCACGGCTGGTCATCGACCTGACGACGGTGACGTTCCTGGCGTCCGCCGGGATGTCCGAGCTCGTCCTCGCGAACCGGCAGCTCGACGGCGTGGTGCGGGTCGTCGTCGCCAGCCGCCTCGTCATGCGACCGCTCGAGCTCACGCGGCTCACCGACGAGCTCGAGATCCGCGCTTCGCTGGCCGACGCGCTGGTCGACGGATGAGCCGGACATGACCACGACGTCGTCGGGGACCGATCGGCCCGCGCCGGAGGTCGACGTCCTGCTGGACGCCCTGGCCGCGACCTTCACCGGCGTGGACGGGACCCCGGTGCCGGTCGAGCGGCGACCGCTGCGACCCGACCAGGTCGCGGGGCTGCGGGCCGCCGGCGCGGACGTCCTCGTGCTCGACGACGGGCAGCTCGCCGACCTGGAGCTCCCCGACCTGGAACTCCCCGACCTGGAACTGGCCGACCTGGCACTGGCCGACCTGGCACTGGCCGACCCGGAGCGGGGGGCGGGCGCGGCCGTCGTCGTCCTCCACGAGCAGGGGGGCACGGCCCTGGTCGCCCGCGGCCCGGTGGGCACGGCGCACCGCGCCGCGGCCGAGGCGGTCGTCGCCGCCACCAGCGGGCTCCGTCGTGCCCTCGACGCCCTGCGCTCCGAGGCCGCGGTGATCGACGCGCTGCAGTCGGTGGGCCGGCAGCTGACCGCGCAGCTCGACATCGACCGCCTCGTGCAGGAGGCCACCAACGCGGCGACCGCGGGGGTCGGGGCGGCGTTCGGGGCGTTCTTCTACAACCTGGTGAACCAGTTCGGCGAGTCGTACACCCTCTACACGCTCGCCGGGGCGCCCCGATCGGCGTTCTCCCGGTTCCCGATGCCGCGCAACACCGAGGTCTTCGCGCCCACCTTCGACGGCCACGGCACGGTCCGCAGCGACGACATCACCGCCGACCGGCGCTTCGGCCGGAACGCGCCGTACCACGGCATGCCCGAGGGGCACCTGCCCGTCCGCAGCTACCTCGCGGTCTCGGTGATCAGCCCGACGAGCGGTGAGGTGCTCGGCGGCTTCTTCTTCGGCCACCCCGAGCCGGGCCGCTTCACCGCCCGGCACGAGGCCCTCGCCGAGGGCATCGCCGGGTACTCCGCGATCGCGCTGGACAACGCCCAGCTCTACGAGCGCGAGCGGCACTTCACCCGCGAGCTGTCCCGCAGCATGGTCCCCGACGTCGGCCCGGTCCCCGGGCTGGAGCTGGTCACCCGCTACCTCCCCGCGGCGACCGGGCACAAGATCGGCGGCGACTGGTTCGACGTCATCCCCCTGCCCACCGGCGCGACCGCGTTCGTCATCGGCGACGTCGTCGGCCACGGTGTCCCCGCCGCCACCGTGATGGGCCAGGTCCGCACGGCGGTCCGCGCCTACGCCCTGCTCGGGCAGGGACCCGGCGAGGTCCTCCGGCACGTCTCGACGCTGCTCGACACGTTCGCCGAGCCGACCTTCGTCACCTGTCTCCTGGCCGTGCTCACCCCCGACGACGAGCTCGTCTACGCCAGCGCCGGGCACCTGCCGGGTCTGCTGCTGCACGCCGGAGGCGCCCCGGAGCTGATCGGCGAGGCCATGGCCCAGCCGCTCGGCGTCGGTCACGAGTTCCCCGAGCGCACCGCGCCGTTCGCGCCGGGGACGGGGCTGCTGCTCTACACCGACGGACTGGTCGAGAGCCGCTCGCGGGACGTCGGGCAGGGCATCGAGTGGCTGGTCGAGGCCGTCGCCCGCCTGCCCCGACCCCTGACGCCGGAGGCCTGCGACGGCCTCGTCCAGACCCTGACCGACGGCAGGTACGACGACGACGTCGCCCTCGTCTCCGTCGACCACGTCGGGCGTCGGCACCCCTGACGACCGCGACGGCGTCATCCCCCCGGAGTCGCCGGCTCGGCGGCCGCGACGGTGCGGACGAGCACGGTCGGACCGTCGGCGGAGACGTGCAGCGGGCCGGTGACCCGCACCGGGCCGGCGGGCGTGGCACCTGCCGAGCGGGTCCGGAGTCGGTCGAACGCCTGGCGCTCGTCCTCGGTGGCGGGTCTCGGTCGTCGGGTCTCGAGGTCCCAGGCGAGCTCGTCGCCCGGTTCGAGCGGGGCCAGGGTCACGACGATGCCTGTGGCGGGCACGGTCAGCCGGAGCGCGCCGCGGTCGGCGTCGACGCGGCCGGTGAGGCTCACCTCGACGCCGCGGTAGTGGTAGCTGGCGTTGGCGGACGCGGCGAGTTGCGCCGGCCAGCGCGTGACGTCGGGCAGGCCGTCGCGGCGCAGGTAGACGGTCGCGGTGGAGTCCGCGCTGTTCGCGATCGGGCGGACCGCACCGACGTCGGTGAGCCTGCCGAGGGCTTCGTAGGCCCCGCCCCAGCACCCGCCGAGGCCGTAGGGGCACTGCGCGGTGAGCCCGACGGTGACCTCGGTGCCGAGCAGCCCTCGTCCGACGCGCTCGGTGATCGAGTCGTCCAGCTCCTCGACCGTCAGGCCGGGTGAGGCATCGGCGCGGGCCGTCTCCGGCCGGGCCGCGTGGGCGGCCGGGGCCGGCGCGGTGGGGCCGTGGACCCGCACGATGCGTGCCACCGACGGGACACCCGCGGCGCTGAGCACGAAGAGCATGTAGTGCCCGGGCAGGCACTCGGCCGGACTCGGCGGGACGGACGCCGTGATCGTCGGGCCCTGCGTCGTGAACGCCAGGACGTTGAGGCGCTGGGTGGCGTTGAACGCGTGGGTGACCGAGGAGAGGCGGACGAGGGTGACCTCGGCGACGGCGGGGCCGCTGGTGGTGATCGTGAGGGTGCCGCCGTTGGCCACCTCCGTCGCGTCGAGGGAGTCGATGTGGGGACGTGGTCCCTTGAAGAGGTACGGAGGGTGGAAGAACTGCCCGTCGCGGTGGCTGTCTCCGGGATTCGTCTGGCCCGCGAACTCGCCGCTGCCGGCGCTGAGCACGCGGCCGTCGGGCAGCAGCATCGCGATGGAGTGGTAGCAGCGATCGACCGACTCGGCCGCGAGCGGAGTCCACGAGTTCGTCCCGGGATCCCACAGTTCCGCGGTGTGCACCGGCTTGCCCGGGCTGAGGTCGTTGAACCCGGGGCCGCTGGTGCCGCCGGTGACGAGCACGGTGCCGTCGGGCAGCAGGGTGGCGTTGTGCTGGCGGCGCGGGAAGGTCATCGGCGGTCCCTCGCGCCACGCCGGCTCCGGCTCCGCGAGGTCGATCAGGCTCGTCCTCGCGGTGGGGGTGTCGGGGCCGGGATCGTTGCCACCCCCGAGGTAGATCACCTTCCCCGGTCGGTAGAGGACGGAGGGCGCGTACTGCCGTTCCCCGTCGGTGCGGGCGAGGCCGCCCGTCCAGCGGTCGGCGGTGACGTCCAGGAACGGGGTCGCGGCGTTGGTGCCGGTGACGAAGAGACGTCCGTCGGGGACGGCGTGGACGCGGGGGTACAGCGGCGGGGGACCGGGGAACGGCGCGGCGTCGTGCCACCGGGTTCCGTCCCAGATCTGCGGGACGTTGGTGACGACCACGCCGGCTCCGACGACGGCACTGCCGGAGAGCACGAGCACGCGTCCGTCGGGCAGCGTGGTGGCGGTCGGGTACCAGCGGCCCTGGTTCATCGGCGGGAGCGCGGTCCAGGTGTTGGCCCGGTGGTCGTAGACGCAGGCCTGGTTCACGCCGTTGTTGTCCTGCAGGTGGCCACCCGCGACGAACACCCGCCCGTCCGGGAGCAGGGTGTGGCCCGAGCAGAACAGGTTGCACGTGGTCTCCCCGTCCGACTTTGTCGGCTGGGGCGTGGGCACCGACCGACCCGTGGCGGGATCCCAGACGCGAGGAGTGCAGAAGTGGTCGTCCAACGTGCCGGTCGGTGAATCGCGTCGCCCCCAGAGCAGGATCTTGCCGTCGGGTAGGAGATGGGCGTGCACCGCGACGTTGGGGAGGGTGAAGACGTTGCCCCACCGGCCTGAGGTCGCGTGCTCTGCCGGCGCGTCGTCCGAGAAATCCTCGGTCACGCCGGCCCCCGATGGACCGACCGAACCGGCTGGGACAGACACGGTGCACTCCCGACGAGGCATTGGCGGCCGGGTTCACGCGCTGAGACCCGACCGGGGGTCTCAGTGTCGGGACGCACCGCTACGGCCGACAGTGCGCAGATCTCAGTAGGCCATTCGGGAGTTCGCGATGTGGGTTCCCGGCCAACCCGACATCATCGAGGAGTACCTGAGCCGTTCGGAGGCTGTGAATGTGTCCGGCCGGCCTCTGAATCTGCCCCGATGGGTTCAGTCCGCTGCGTGGGCTCGTTCTTCGTCGTACTGCGAGATCTACACGTTCGGACGCATGGTCGGGTTGCTCAGGCGTCCATCAGGCGATGACGAACCCGGCTTTCCGCACCTGATCGGATCATCCGGAGGCAGGCTCGGGAACGCGCATACTCACGGGGTCGGGGCGCCGGTGCTCTGAGCGTCCGGAGCCCGGATGCCCATTCCGGGAATCGGAGGATCACCGCCCGTCTGGAGGGAGGCCGTCGATGTCCTATGGCCCCGAATCCCCGGGAGGGGATTCGTACGACGGCTCCTCGGGAGGGTCGTACGGCGGCCCGCCCACGGAGACGCCCCCGCGTTCCCGGCAGACCCTGTGGTGGACGCTGCTGGCCCTCGGCGTCCTGCTGATCATCGTCCTCGTGAGCGTGTTCTCGTGCTCCTCGACGAGGACGACCACCTATTCACCGCCGCCGAGCCCTCCGCCGCCGTCGGGCTATCCGCCGCCGTCGGGCTATCCGCCGCCTTCTGGCTATCCACCGCCTTCTGGCTATCCACCGCCTTCTGGCTATCCACCGCCTTCTGGCTATCCGCCGCCGTCGAGCGCGGTCTATCCACCCTCCGACGGCATCCCGCCGCCTCCGTCCTACTCGACCACCGTCGTCCCGCCGACGACCACGACGTCGTCGGTGGCGCACCCACCGACACGGGTCGAGGCCGGCACCGGCGGCGAGCGCGCCACAGTGGGTAGGGCGGGAGCGATCGGCCCCGTGGTGATCGGTCTGGTGGGGCTGGTACTGGTCGGCGTCGGCGCGACGGCGTTCCGGCCCCGGCGACGCCGTGGCCCGTGAGCGTCACGGTCGCACCGCGTGGTGGCTGTCGTCCGGCGCGATCGTGCTGGGGCTGATCCTGGTCGTGTGGGGGTTCGGCTGGGCTCTCCACGCCGCGCTCGTCGCCGCCGACGGTGACCGTGCCGCACTTCCTCCGTCGGTTCCGGAGACGCCACGCGCCGTCACGCCCCTCCCGGGGGCGCCCCGCGTCCTCGGCCGCCCGGTGGTGCTCGCCATCCCGGCGCTGGGCGTGCGAGCCCCCGTCGACCCGGTCGACGCACCCGACGGTGATCTGCGGGTGCCCGACGATCCCGACCGCGTCGGGTGGTGGCGGGAGGGCGCCGTTCCCGGCGCGGACACCGGAACGGCCCTGATCGCCGGGCACGTCGACTCGGCGGTGTCCGGACCGGGGGCGCTGTTCTGGCTCGACCGGCTGCAGCCCGGTGACCCGGTGACGGTCACGACGACGTCGGGGGAGGCGGACTACGTCGTCGTCTCCGTCCGCCGCTACCCGAAGGCCGACCTGCCCGGCTCCGTGGCCACCTCGGCCGGACCGGCCGGCCTGACCCTCGTCACCTGCGGCGGTCCGTTCGACCACGCGGCCCACAGCTATCGCGACAACGTCGTCGTCGACGCCGTCCCGCCGATACGGGCGGCCGCACCGCGTCCGCCGTCCTCGATGCCGTCGCAGCCGCCGTAGTGGTTCCTCACCCGACGAGGCTGAGGAACACCCACTGCGCGTCGGGGGCCTGACCGGCCAGTCGTCGTCCGCAACCGTGCAGCACCCCGGGCCCGGAGGTGATGTGCTGGGTGCCGCCGTGCAGGTCGCGGAACACGCGGTTGAGCGGCCCCTCGCGCAGCGCGGCCGTGCCGGCCCACCGGTACACGGTCTGCCCGATCTCGTGCGCGGTCCAGGTGGCGGTGTTCAGCGCGAGACGGGTCAGGGTCTCCTGGTCGGTCGACAGGGTCTCGCTGCGGTCGAGCATCGCCTCGTTGTCGGCCCAGACCTCCATGTTCCAGGCCCGCGCCGCGCGCAGCGACGCCTCGGCGCGGGCGTAGTCGGCGTGGAACTCGGCGGTGTCCACGCCGGCGCCGGGCGTGCCGGTCTTCGCGGCGACGATCGCCTGCATCTCGTCGAGCAGCCGCCGCGCGACACCGAGCGCCCAGCCGGTGTGCCCGATCCCGGCGAGGTTCGCGACGCCCAGCCGGTAGAGCCCGCCGCCGACCCGCGGCTGCGTCGTCGGGCCGGAGTAGACGTACTCGGCGGGCACGAACACCTCGTCGAGGTGGTAGTCGATGCTGCCGGTGGCGCGCAGGCCCATGACGTCCCAGTTGTCGACCAGCGTCGCCTGCTCCTTGGGGAGCGTGAACACCAGCATCTCGCCGGCCTGCTCGTCGAGCGCGGCCGTGTGGACGTGGGTCGCGTGGTGCAGGCCGGACGCGAACTGCCACGACCCCGACACCAGGTACCCGCCCTCGACGGCGACCGCCCGCCCCGGCTTCGTGCCCTGCCCGGCCGCGCGCACCTCGCCGTCGTACGGCTCGGTCAACGAGCGCCAGGCGTCCTCGCCCAGGTACGCCGCGGTCGCGCCGGTGATCATCTCGACGGCCATGACCACCCACGCCGTCGACGCGTCGGCCCGCGCGAGCGTCTCGACCGCAGCGATCTGCTGGCGCGGGGTGAACTCGCCGCCGCCGAGCTCGCGCGGGGTGCCGACGGTCCACACCCCGCTCGAGGACAGCGCCTCCTCGACGCGCGGGGTCAGGCGCCCGCCGGCCTCGGAGCCCTCGGCCTCGGCCCGCAGCAGCGGGTCGAGCTCCACGAGGCGCGCCATCACCTCGTCGACGCCGTCGCCGGGGCGCAGAGCCCCGGCCGCGGAGTTCGCGGGACGCGTGAGCTGCTCGGTCATGTCGTCTCCTCGATCCAGCGCAGGACCACGGCGAGCGTGTCGTCGGAGTTGGTCTCGTAGGTCAGGGCGTGGCCGTTGCCGGTCACGCCGTGATCGGGCAGGTGGACGCGCTCGACGGCGGCGCCCGCGGTCACGAGCCAGCGCACGACGTCGTCGGCGAAGTCCGCGAACACCGACGCCCCGCCGGTCAGCAGCGCGACCGGGAGGTCGGCGAGGGCGGGGACGCGCAACGTCGTCGGGTCGGCGGCCCGGGCCTCGTCGGCCGAGGCGCGGGGCGGGTCGTAGGTCAGGGGTGCCGCCGTGAGGCCCCAGTCGAGCGTGCCGATGCCGGGGAAGGTGGCGAACGCCGGGCCGATCGGCTCGATCGCGACGAGTGCCCGGATGAGCTCGGGCCGTCGGTCGGCCAGCAGCCACCCGCACGGCCCGCCGGCGGAGTGGGTGACGACGACGGCGGGTCCCAGCTCGTCGAGCAGCGCGGCCAGCCGGTCGGCGTCCATGCGTTGGGACGCGGCGAGGTCGACCGGCAGGGAGCCCAGTGGCGCGATCCAGCGGTCGGTCGCGGCCTCGTCCTCGGGATCCAGCGGCCAGCGGGTGTGGTCGGGACGGCCGGGGAAGAAGAGGGCCTCCCCGGTGCCGTAGTCGAACTGCGCGCCGGGGGTGCCGGTGACGTCGGGGTGGGCCGGCGACCGTCCGTGGCCCGGGCGGTCGACGACGAACGTCGGGTACCCGGCGGCGACGAACCCCGCCGCCCAGCCCGGCCGCCCGTCGGGGGTGCCGAGCCAGTCGGTGCCCTGCCCGCCGCCGCCGTGGACGAGGACGACCGGCGGCCGGTCGGTGTCCGCGGCCGGCGCCTCCCAGGCCACGAACATCGGGCCCTTCGCGCGGACGGCCCCGTCGGCGCCGGTGACCCGCTCGCCCGGCACCCAGAAGTGCCCGCGTCGGGACGTCGTCGGGACCACCGACTCCCACACGCGCGGTCTCGCGACGGTGCTCATGCGGTCACGCTAGGTGTGGTCCGGGTCTCGTCGCTCTCGCTACAGTGCACGGACATCTCCGTCCGCTGCACGCCGGCGGCGGGGAGGAGGTGCACCGTGGACGACGAGGTCCGGGGAATGGGTGCGTGGCAGGGCGCCGTCACCGGGGCGCTGCTGCGCTTCGACGTCGAGTGCGCCCGCCCCGAGCGGTTCCGCGGCAGCGTGAGCCGGCGCCGGCTGGGGGAGGCCTCGCTGGTCGCGATGACCTCGCGGCCGCACCGCGCGGTCCGGACGGCGGCGCACATCGATGCGAGCCCGGCCGAGTACCTGCTCTCGGTGCAGCTCGCGGGGACCGCGGAGTTCCGGCAGGACGGCCGGCTGGCCCGCGTCGGGCCCGGCGACCTGGTGTTCTACGACTCCACGCGCCCCGTCGAGATCACCAGCGGCGAGGACTACCGCAGCCTGTGCTTCCGCTTCCCGACGGCGGGTGGGGGCCGGCGGGCGGCCGACCTCACCGCGACCACGCTCGACGGTGCCCGCGGGCTCACCCCCGCCGTCGCGGGCCTGCTCACCGGACTGCACGAGGCGTTGGAGGGGCCGGGCGCCGGGTGCCGGCCCGACGCGGTGCTCGCCACCGCGCGGCACGCGGCCGAGCTGGCGCGGACCCTGTTCGACGACGAGCTCGCCCGGCGCGGTCTGCTCGACGCCCTCGAACCCCACGCGGAGCTGCGGGCGCGCGTCGAGCGGCACATCGACGAGAACCTGGCCGACCCGACGCTCTCCCCGCGGTCGGTGGCCGCCGCGATGTTCGTCTCGACGCGGCTGCTGCACGCGGTGTTCGCGGAGGACGGCCGGACCGTCGGGACGACGATCCGGGAGCGGCGCCTGCAGCGCTGCCTCGCCGACCTCACCGACCCCGCCCAGGCGGCCACGCCCGTCTCGGCGATCGCGCGGCGCTGGGGCTTCCCGAACGCGACGCGGTTCGGTCAGCTCGTCAAGAGCGTGACCGGGCGGACCCCGGTGGCCTACCGTCGGGCGATGCTCCGGGGGGCCTGAGGAGGGGGCATGGCGCAGTCCAGGCCGACTGTCGCTGGCTTCCGACAGTCCAGAGGTCCGGACAGCCAGGCGGCCACCGGACTGTCATCGTGGTGCGGATCTGGCTCGGCGGAATGGAGTTCCCGCTCGTGCGGTCATCTCACGAGGGGCTGAAATAGGGTTCGCGAACGACCACGGCGAAGCAACGACAACCCTTGATGGGTTTTCGCCCTCGACATCATTGCTAGCCTCTTCAGGTGCTTGACGTCCGCTGAATGCGTGCGTCGCAGGCGCGATGTGCTGGAGAATTCGTCAAAATGTGCGAAGTCTCGCCGCCGCCGGAGTTCTACGGTGCGGCCCGCCCACCCCCGCGGCTAGCTCGGGCTCGACCTGGACCAGCCGCCGCGGTCAGCGCCACTGCCGCCCAGCAGGTCGTGGCGAGCCCCAGGGCGACGCCCCCGACGACGTCCGTGGCGTAGTGGACGGTCTGCACCAGTCGTGCCACGGCCACGACGACGACGGACAGACCCGCTCCCAGAGCGACCCGTCTCCGTGTCCGCGCTGCCACGGCCGTCGATCTGAGGACCAGCACGACGGTGACCGCCGCCGCTGTCGCCACCGCGACATGACCCGACGGGAACAGCAGGTCGTCCCCGCCCGGCCGCTGGCGATGAACGACCTCCTTGACCACCAGCTCGACCGCCAGTGTGCCCGGAACGGCGACAAGTGCGAGGAGCGCTGCGTCCCAACGCCTCGCCCGCCCGGCCACCGCCACGCCCACCACCGCGGCCAGTACTACCAGCGGCCCGACCGCCGTCGCGACGGCCGTCGCGACGCCGTCGGCGCGGACCTTCGCGACCTCCTGCCAGTACATCAGGTCGGCGTCGGCGGGATCGGGTTGGCGGGTGCGCCAGACGACCTCAGCGAGGAGCACGACCGCGAGCGAGGCGGCGACAGCGACCCTCAGGGCCCACGGCGGGCAGAGCGCCTCCTGCCGTTCGTCGGACCTGTCCCGGCGTCGGCGCGCGCGCAACACGTCCCGCACGGTAGCCGAGGTCATTCCTCCGCCGCCATTGTTCGGCTGATGCCGTGCAGCCGGCTCCAGGACCGGACGAGCCCGAACCGGCGGGCCTCGAAATGCCCTGGGACAAACGTCTGAGGGCCGAGCCGTGGCGGTTCCAATCATCATTCTTGACGACCGACATCCCGCCCGTGAGCTGCGACGATCCTCGAGCGTTCATCGAGCGGCGGGAGGGGGTCCGGCGTGGGCATCGCCAAGGCGGACGCGGGCCGGGCGGCGCCGGACCAGCCACTGGTGGTCCGGTCGTCCCGGAGGACGTGGGAGCGCCGCTACGTCCGGACCGTCGTCGGGATCGACGCCGCCGCCGCCCTGGTGGCTGGGATGGCCGCCTACGACATCCGCTGGGGAGACCCCGCGACGCCGGACCCGCGGTGGGAGTACGTCGCGCTGAGCGCGGGTCTGCCCCTGCTGTGGTTGGCGGCGATGTCGGCCGCTCGTGCCTACGAGGCCCGCTTCCTGTCGGTCGGGTTCGAGGAGTTCCGTCGAGTGCTCGCCGCGGCGGTCGCCGTGATCGCCACGGTCGCGACCGCGTCCTGGGCGACCAAGGCGGAGACCGCGCGGGGTTACGTCCTCATCGCCCTGCCGATGGCGACCGCCCTGACGCTGCTGGGGCGCTACCTGCTCCGCAAGCGGGTGCATCGCGAGCGTCGGCGCGGATTCTACATGAGCGACGTCCTCCTCGTGGGCCATGCGCGCACGGGTGCCGAGCTGGTCCGGCAGATGCGCCACGATCCCCACCACGGGATGCGGATCGTGGGGGCGTGCGTCCCGGGCGGGGGAGACTCCAGCGACCTGGCCGCGCTGGGCGTGCCGGTACTGGGGGGCTTCGAGGACGTCGACCTCGCGCTCCGGATGACCTCCGCCGACGCCGTCGCCGTCCTGCCCTGCCCGGAGATGGACGGGTCCGCCCTGCAGATGCTGTCCTGGAGCCTCGCCAGGTCGGGGATCGACCTGCTCGTGGCCTCGGCGCTGATCGACGTCGCGGGCCCTCGGATCGCGATCCGGCCGGTCTGCGGACTGCCCCTGCTCCACGTCGACGAACCCCAGCTGGCGGGTGGGCGCCGCGTGGCCAAGGCAGTCCTCGATCGGCTGGTCGCCCTCATCGCGCTGATCGTCCTCTCGCCCCTGTTGGTGACGATCGCGCTCGCGATCCGGCTCACCAGTCCAGGACCGGCGATCTTCCGCCAGGCCCGGGCCGGATGGCAGGGGCGCGAGTTCACGATGTGGAAGTTCCGCACGATGGTCCGCGGCGCCGAGGCGCTACGGCCCGGTCTCGACGCGCTGAACCGGCACGGGACCGGGGAACTGTTCAAGATCTCCGCCGATCCGCGGATCACGCGGGTCGGGCGATGGCTGCGCCGCACGTCGGTCGACGAGCTCCCGCAGCTGGTCAACGTGCTGCTCGGCCAGATGTCGCTCGTCGGCCCGCGCCCGCTGCCGGTCACCGACCGGCGCTACGAGGGCGAGGCACGGCGGCGGTTGTTCGTGAAGCCCGGCCTGACCGGCCTGTGGCAGATCAACGGCCGCTCCGACCTGGACTGGGAGGAGTCGGTCCGTCTCGACCTGCGCTACGTCGAGCAGTGGTCGCTCGCGCTCGACGCTCTGATCATCTGGAAGACGCTGTTCGCGGTGGCCAAGGGCCGCGGCGCCTACTGATCGACAAGCACGGAACGCGCACAGGGAGGTTGCAGTGGGGAAGCGAGTGTGTGTCACGGGAGCGGGGGGGTTCATCGGACACCACCTCGTCACGTTCCTGAAGGAGAGGGGCTACTGGGTCCGCGGGGTCGACCTGAAGTACCCCGAGTACACCGACGTGGATGCCGACGAGTTCGAGCTGCTCGACCTGCGCCGGTGGGACGCCGCGCTGCAGGCGACGCGCGGCGTGGAGCAGGTGTACGCGCTCGCCGCGGACATGGGTGGGATGGGCTACATCTCCACCCACCACGCGGAGATCCTGCACAGCAACTCGCTCATCAACCTGCACACCATCGATGCCGCACGGATCAACGGCGTACAGCGGTACCTCTACAGCTCGTCGGCCTGCATTTATCCGGAGTACCGGCAGACCGAGACCGACGTGGTCCCGCTCAAGGAGAGCGACGCCTACCCGGCCCAGCCCCAGGACGCCTACGGGTGGGAGAAGCTCTTCAGCGAGCTGCTGTGCTCGTACTACGCCGACGAGCACCCGATGGAGACACGCATCGTCCGGTTCCACAACATCTACGGCCCGTACGGCACCTACGACGGCGGCCGGGAGAAGGCTCCGGCGGCGCTCTGCCGGAAGGTCGCGCTCGCCGAGGACGGCGGCAGCATCGAGGTCTGGGGCGACGGGGAGCAGACGCGGTCGTTCTGCTACATCGACGACTGCGTCGAGGGCATCTACCGGATTATGCAATCCGACTTCGCCGAGCCGCTCAACCTCGGCACGGACGAGATGGTGTCGATCACGGAGCTCGCACACCTCGTCGCCGAGGTGGCCGGCAAGCGGGACATCGGGCTGAAGTACGTGGCCGGTCCGCAAGGGGTGCGGGGACGCAACTCCGACAACTCGCTGCTGCGCGAGGTCCTGGGGTGGGAGCCGACGACATGGCTCCACAACGGGCTCCGCCCCACCTACCAGTGGATCGAGAAGAGGCTGACCAGCGGTGAGCGCAGCTGAGCGGCTTGGCCGGGCGTCGGCGGACGGCCCCCCGCGTGTCGACGTGCTCGGCGTGCGGATCAGCTGCCTGACGCTCGACTCGGCGGTCGAGGAGGTGTCGGGCTGGGTGGTCCGCGACGAGCACAGGTACGTCTGCGTCACCGGCGTGCACGGCGTGATGGAGTGCCGGCGCGACCCACAGCTGCTCCGGATCCACAACCGCTCGGGGCTGACGACCCCGGACGGCATGCCGATGGTGTGGTCGGCCCGGTGGGCCGGTCGGCGCGACGTCAGCCGCGTCTACGGCCCGGACCTGATGGCGGCGGTCCTCGCCCGGGCGGCCGAGCGCGGCTGGTCGTCCTTCTTCTACGGCGGCAGCTCCGGGACCGCCGAGCTGCTCGCGGAGCGGCTCACCGCGCGGTTCCCCGGGCTGCGGATCGCCGGCACGTGGACGCCGCCGTTCCGGCCGCTCACCCCGGACGAGGACGCCGAGGTCGTCCGGGTCATCAACGACTCGGGCGCGCAGCTGGTCTGGGTCGGCCTGAGCACGCCGAAGCAGGAGCGTTGGTTGGCCGAGCACGTGGGGACGCTGCGCGCCAATGCCCTCTTCGGCGTCGGGGCCGCCTTCGACCTGCAAGCGGGCACCATCCCCCAGGCTCCTCGCTGGATGCAGCGCAGCGGGCTGGAATGGGCGTACCGGCTGGGCCGGGAGCCGCGGCGGCTGTGGCGTCGCTACCTGCGGAACAACCCGGCCTTCGTACTCAAGATCCTGGCCCACCCGCCGCGGTTGGCCGGGACCATCCCCGACCCGGCCGACACGGTCGGGTCCGGCACCACGGCGGGAGCACCCGTATGAGCGTGACGGTCCAGCGGCCGGGCGTCCGGCCGCCCCTCTCCATCGGCGACGTCGTGGAGGTGAAGCCTGCAGAGGAGATCCTCGCCGGACTCGACGAGCGGGGCGAGTTCGACTCCCTGCCCTTCATGCCGGAGATGCTGCCATTCTGCGGCGGGCGCTTCGTCGTGGACAAGATCGCGCACAAGACGTGCGACACCGCCACCTGGACGGGCCTGCGCCGGCTGACCGACACCGTCCATCTCGCCGGGCTGCGGTGCGACGGCCAGGCACACGGCGGCTGCCAGGCGGGGTGCCTGATCTTCTGGAAGACCGCCTGGCTCACCCGTGTCTCTGGGGGCGAGGGCTGTGGGTCGAAGCCGATCCCGCTGCAGCTGCGTACGCCTGAACCCGCGACACCGGACGCCTCCACCCCGGACGCGCCGGCGCCGGAGCAGTCGTCGGTGGGAGCCCTGCCCGGTACGAGCGGAGGGGCACCGACGTCGGAGTGCTCCGGCTGCACCCGGGAGCGGCTCACCGAGGTGGCGCTCGGTGCGTGCCGTCCGCGGGAGGCCGCGTCCGACGAGCCCGTCTACTCGTGCCAGGCCACCGAACTGACCCGCGCGGCGCCGGTCGGCATCCCGTTGTGGGACGTAACGCAGTACGTGCAGGACGTCCGTTCCGGCAACGCGCCCGTTCGTCAGGTTCTCCGTGGCATCCCCATCGGCGCCTTCAACCGGATGCAGGACCTGTCGCGCCGGAGGTTGCCCGAGAGGTTCCGGATCCGCGGCGGGCAGCGCTACCCCTTCATCCGGGGCACGGCGGACCGGACGCCCGTCCAGAGCCTCGGCCTCCAGCCCGGCGAGTGGGTCAGGGTCAAGTCCATCGAGGAGATCACCGCGACCCTCAACGCGGACAATCTCAACCGGGGGATGTCCTTCGACCGGGAAATGCTCAAGTACTGCGGTCGGACCGCCCAGGTGCTGCGCCGGGTCGAGCGCATCATCGACGAATCGACCGGCCGGATGCAGAGAATGAAGACCCCCTGCATCGTCCTGGCCGACGTCGTCTGCACCGCCGACTACCACCGCAGCTGCCCGCGCAGCGTCTACGCCTACTGGCGGGAGATCTGGCTGGAGCGGGTCCCGGCACCCCTGACCGCGTCACGAGCAGCAGGAGACAACCCATGAGACCTCGACGCGCGGTCGTCACGGGAGGTGCGGGTTTCCTGGGCTCCCACCTGTGCGAGCGACTCCTGCAGGAGGGCTACGAGGTCGTCTGCCTCGACGACTTCTGCACCGGGAGCTCGGCCAACGTGGAGCACCTCCTCGAGGACGGCCGGTTCCGCCTCGTCCGGGCGGATGTCACGCAGTTCATCCACGTCTCGGGGCACGTCGACGCCGTGCTGCACCTGGCGTCCCCGGCCTCGCCCATCGACTACCTGCAGATGCCGCTGCACACGCTCAAGGTCGGCTCGATCGGCACACTGCACTCCCTGGGCCTGGCCAGGGACAAGCGGGCCCGTTTCCTACTGGCCTCCACCTCGGAGTCGTACGGGGACCCGCTGGTCCATCCGCAACCCGAGACGTACTGGGGCAATGTCAACCCGGTCGGCCCGCGCGGGGTCTACGACGAGGCCAAGCGATTCGCCGAGGCGACGACGATGGCCTACCGCAACGCGCGGGGGGTGAACACGGCCATTGCTCGAATCTTCAACACCTTCGGGCCGCGGATGCGGCCCCGGGACGGGCGCGCCATCCCGACCTTCATCGGGCAGGCGTTGCGCGACGAACCCGTGACGGTGGCCGGTGACGGGAGCCAGACCCGGTCGGTGTGCTACGTCGACGATCTCATCGAGGGGCTCGTCAGGCTGCTGCACTCCGACCTGCCGGGCCCGGTGAACATCGGCAACTGCGGAGAGATGAGCGTCCTCGAGCTGGCGCGTCTGATCATCGACCTCACCGGCTCGCATTCCGAGATCGTCCTCGTGGATCGTCCACAGGACGATCCCTCCGTCCGCCGCCCCGACATCACGCTCGCGCGCGCCGCTCTCGGGTGGGAACCAACGGTGGATGTCCGCGACGGACTGCGGCGGACCATCGACTGGTTCCACAGCGAGCGCCTCGATCTCGAGTCGCTGCCGGACCAGCGGGCGCTGACCGAGTCGGCGGTCTAGAGGGCGGGTGAGAACGATGCGCGACCCCATGACGGCGATGTCCGACCGACCGGGAGAAGGGGCTTCGATGAACGGTAGCCGGGAACTCGCGGTCTCCGAGCCGCTATCGCCGCTGGACAGGGACGGCACCTGGGTCGGCGGACCGGGGCTCTTCGGTTCGCTGTGGCGGTACCGGCTCGTCATCGGGGTCGTGACGGTGGTGGCCGCCCTCGCGGGACTTGCCCTGTGGCTGGCGCTCCCGGCCCGATACGAGGCGCAGGCCAGTCTCTTCCTGCGCGATCCCGGGAGTCCCGCGGTCCTCACCCTGGGTAGCACCTCCCAGTCCCAGGCGGGCGACCACGCCGTGTTCATGGCCACCCAGGCCGAACTCGCCGGCTCCGCCGTGGTCCGTCAGCGGGCGGCCGACCTCCTCAAGGCTGGTGGGACACCCGACGCCATCGGGGGCACGGTCGCGGTGGCGCCCTCGTCGGACCTCACCTCCCTCACCGTCCGGGCCACCGCCGACGACCCCGCGCAGGCAGTGAACCTGGCCAACGCAGTCGGCACCGCCTTCCAGCAGGTGTCCGCCGAGCGCGTCGCCGCGGACTCGAAGAACGTGATCCAGCGGCTGCAGGACGTCATCGGCCAGCGGGAGGCCGAGTTCGACGCCCTCCAAGCGCAGCTCGCACAGTCGAGCGGTGGGGATCAGTCCGCCCTCCAGCGGAAGGCGCTGCACGTGGCCGATCTGATCGGCTCGATCCAGGCCCACCAGAGCGAGGTCGCCTCCCAGGCCGCGTTGTACGGGTCGGGGGTCGAATCGTTCCAGCCGGCGGTTCCGCCTGCTCCGTCCTCGCAGCCCGCGCCGCTTCTGCTGGCCCTGTTGGGCGCGCTCCTCGGGTTCATCGCCGCCGGCGGCTGGGCCTGGTGGGCCGCCGGCCGGAATCGCCGCGTGGAGGCGGACGACGACGCCGGGGCGATCCTCGGTGTTCCGCTGCTCGGTGATACGCCGAGGCTCGACGACAAGCTGCGGCGGGCGGATCCGCCTCGGTCGCCGGACGAGTGGGATCCGGTCGCCGGGGAGCCGTACCACGTCGTGCTCGCCGCGCTGGAGCATGCTCTCTCCAAGGTGGACGGCAAGGTCGTCGCGGTGGTCAGCCCGATGCCGGGTGACGGGAAGACCACAGCCGTCCTCAACCTCGCGCTCGCGGCCAGGCGGGAAGACCGCAAGGTCCTCCTGGTCGACGCCGACGAGCGCACGCGACGGCTCTCGCAGCTGTGTCGCGACGGCGGGCACTTCGACGTGATCGGCGTGACCCATGACGGTCGCGACGGCGAGGAACGGCCCGTCGTCGCGGGCGTCCCGTGGTCGCCGACGACGCAGGGGCCGACCGAGCCGTCAACCCACGGAACGGTGCTGCAGATCGGGCCGAGCAAGCCGAACGGGCATCACCCGGCCGTCTTCTTCCGCTCGACTGCCTTCGGAAACCTGATCAGCCTCTCGGGTCAGCCGGCCGACCTCGTCCTGATCGACACCCCGGCGCTGCTCGGTGTGTCGGAAGGAGTGACGATCGTCGATCACGCCGATGCCGTTCTCCTGGTGGTCAACCACGGCACCTCGCTGGCCGATCTGCGGCGGGCACGCGAACGGCTCGCCTTCACCGACACCCCGCTGATCGGATACCTGCTCAACCGCAGGTTTCCGCAGCGCGCGTATGCCGAAGGAAGTGCCGCTCGTCGGGACGGACTCGTCCGGCGCGCGTGGGAAGCCATCCGCAACCGGCGCAGTCCGACGGTGCCCGACGAGGACGCTTCGGTGAGGCGGACGAGTGGAAGCGCCAGGAGCTGAGCCGGCGAGCACCCCCGATGGTGCGGGCCGCGCAAACCTGACCGCTCAGGCCGCGTCCGGCCTGAGCTGGTCCGCGCTGTCCACCGTGGCGCTCGTGGTCGCCAACCTCGCCTACACGGCGACGGTCTCACGTCTGCTCGACCCGACCGAGTTCGGGCTCATGGCGATGGCGAACCTCGTCGTGCTGTTCGGACAGTTCTTCGCCCGCATGGGGCTGGCCTCCGCCCTGGTGCAGAAGCCCGAGCTGAGCGAGGACGACGTCCGTGCCGCGTCCACCGCGGGGATCGGGCTCGGCGTGGTCTGTCTGGGAGCGGTATGGCTCCTGGCCCCGGCGGTCGGCGCACTGTTCCACACGCCGGAGGTGGTCCCGGTACTGCGCGGCGTGGGCGTGTCGTTCCTGTTCAACGGCTGGTCCATGACCGGCCTGGGCCTGCTCCGCCGCGAGATGCGCTTCCGTGCCCTGTCGGCGATCTCGGTCGGTGCCTACGTGGTCGGCTATCTCGTGGTCGGTGTGGGGCTGGCCCTGCTCGGGGCGGGGGTCTGGAGCCTCGTGGCGGCCACCGTCACCTCGACGCTGATCCAGGCGCTGTGGCAGTACGCCATCCTGCGCCACCCGCTGCGGCCCGTGCTGCGCTGGCGGCCCTACCGGACGGTGTGCGGCTACGGGACCCGGCTGCAGGTGGCCCACGTGCTGGACTACGTCGGGGGGAACCTCGACACCTTCACCGTCGCCCGCATCGCCAGCTCGGCCGTACTCGGCCAGTACAGCCGGGCCTACTACCTGGTCTTCCAACCGCTGGGTAACTACCTGTCCACGGCGTTGACCAACGTGTCGTTCGCGGCGTTGAGCAGGGTCCAGGAGGATCCGGTCCGGCTGCGCCGCGGCTACCTCGGCATGATGTCGCTCGGCGCCCTGCTGGTGTTCCCGCTCTGCGCAGGGATGGCGGTCGCGGCGCCGGAGCTGGTCGCTGCCGTCCTCGGGCCGCAGTGGGGGCTGGCCGTCGGGCTGGTCCCGTGGTTCGCGCTCGCCGGGGGCTGCCACCTCGCCTCCCAGCTGTCGCAGTCCCTGGCCGAGGCGCGGGCAGAGCTCAACCGTTCGGTCGTCGTGCAGGTCGGGTACCTCCTCGTGCTCGCCGCGCTCATCCTGCTCGCCCTGCCGTTCAGCGCGCGAGGCGTGTGGGTGATCGCCGCTGCGGTGGCGGTGGCCGAGCTGCTGCGGTATCTCGGCTACCTCGTCCTGGCCCGGCGGGTCCTCGAGCTGCCGGCGGCGCGAATCTGGCAGGCTCACGTCCCCGCGTTCTTCGCCGTGGTCGGTGTGGCGCTGGCCATCACCGCCATCCGCTGGGCGCTCGGCGGATCCCCGCCCCTCGCCGTGCTGGCGGCCGAGATGACGGCCGGAGCCCTCGCGCTGGCGCTGTGCATCCGCTTGTGTCCGGTGCCGGCCGTCCGTGCCCAGATCCAGTACCGGTTGGCGTCGGCCGGACTCCTCGGCCCTTCCCATCGTCGGCGACGGCGCGTGGCGTCGCTGGTCCTGGGCCCGCTCGACCGGCTCGAGACCGAGGAGCCGCGGTGAACGTCCTGTTGCTCGGATTCGCCGTGGCGGTCGCCGCCGGGCTCGGTATCGCGCTGCTCGATGTGACGATCAGACGAGCAGAGGTCGGGGCAGCGCTCGTCTTCCTCTCGGCGATCATCCAGGCGGTGTTCATCTTCGCCGTGCCGTCCGTGAGCGTGGGTGGGATGCGGGTCGGGTGCACCGACGTGGCGGCGGTCATCGTGCTCGCGGCCGCGGCGGCCAGGTGCCTGAGACTTCGCCGCTTCGGCCGATATCAGTACTGGCTGTTGCTGCTGAGCGTCCTGCTGCTGGTGTCGCTGGTACTCGGCATGGCCCAACACGGGATCCAGACGAGCGTCAGTGACTCCCGTCAGTACCTCTTCTTCGTCGGGGCCGCCCTGTACATGGCGACGTTCCGCCCCGCTGCGGATCTCTACGACCGGATCGGCCGGATCTGGCTGATGGCGGCGGTCCTGATGATCCTGCTGGCCTGCGCTCGCTGGATGCGCGTCTTCGCCGGCGTGGACCTCGGGGTCCCGGCCGAACGCTACGGTGTCGACACCGCGGTCCGCGTCCTCGACGGACCGTACGCGTTCTTCCTGGCCGGACCGCTGCTCCTCACCGTCCCCTTCTGGCTGCGGCGCGGGCAGCAGGCGCGATGGGTCCCCATCCTGGGAGCGGTACTGCTGGTCGTGTTGATCGCACTCGACCGCAGGACCGTCTGGCTGGCGGTCGTCATCGGCATATCGGTGCTCCTGTTGCGCGGGCGGCGACTCGGGGCGCGTTCGGTCGCGCTCGTCGTCGCCGCATCCATCGTCACCGTCCTGACGTTCGCCGGTGACGTACAGGCCCGCGATCAGGTCCCCGCCGGGGCCGTCACGAGCACCGGGTCGGTGACCTGGCGGGTCGAAGGCTGGTCGGACGTCATCGCCAGCTGGTCGGCGAGCCCTGTGAGCTGGCTCATCGGCACGCCGTTCGGCGGCGGGTTCGCCCGCACGATCGACGGGTCGAGCACCAACGCCCATCCGCACAACTTCTACATCGAAACGATGATCAGGGCGGGTCTGGGAGGGTTGATCGCCCTGCTCGCGCTCACCGTCGGATTGCTGCGCCGGGTCTGGAGAATCCCGGTCGGGGCCACGCGGCTGCTCGAACCCGGAGTGCTGGCCCCGCTGCTCGCCATGCAGCTGGTCTGGTACATCACGTGGGTCCCCGGTCTCGAACAGGGGATCGTGACGGGCATGGCCGTCGCCGTCGCCCTGGCCGGCGCGCGTAGGGGCGCGGCAGGCCGGCTCGGACCGGCGGGGCCCAGCCGGTCGAGGCCCGGCGGACCCGCCCAGCCCGCCGCACGCAGCGCGCCGCCTGGAGCGCGCACGACCTGCCGCCCACCGCCCGCGCATCCGTCGCGCGACGCCGACGTCGCGGCGCCTCCACCGCCGACCTCGAGTCGGATGGCGCGCGGCCGGCCCGGACCGGCCTGACCCAGTGAAATCAGCATCCGAAGCCACCGCGAGCAGGGACAATGATCACGCTCTTCACGCTGCCTAAGCCCTTCACCGGTCACATCGGGATGATCCAGCGCAATGCAATCCAGAGCTGGACTCGGCTGCATCCGGACATCGAGATCCTCATGTTCGGTGACGAGCAGGGCGCCGCGGACGTCGCCGCGGAGCTCGGCATCCGACACGTCCCGGACGTGGACGTGAACGAGTACGGTACACCGCAGATGAGTGGCTACTTCCGACAGGCGGAAGAGACCGCGCGGCATGACCGCATGTGTTACGTGAATGCCGACATCATTCTCTTCCCCGACCTGCTCCGCGCCGTGGCGGACGTCGATCTCCCGAAGTTCGTGATGAGCGGCCGACGCACCGACTACGCCATCGAGGAACCGGTCGACTTCAGCCGTGCCGACTGGGCCGACGCCCTGCGCGAGGACGCGCAGGAGAACGGTACGATGCATGACTTCAGCGCGATCGACTACTTCGTCTATCCCCGGGGGATGTTCGACGAGATCCCCCCGTTCGCCCTGGGCCGCTGGTACTGGGACAACTGGCTCGTCTATCGCGCGCGCCGTCTCGGCGGTGCCCTCATCGATGCCAGCGCGCGCGTGACGGCGATCCACCAGAACCACGATTACCGCCACATCGTCGGGGTCGCGACGAAGGGTGAGTCACGCAACCAGGGGGGTATCGAGTCTTTCCGCAACCGCCTCCTCGTGGAGTCGATCCTGCTGACCCTCGAGGACGCGGACTGGCGACTCGATCATTCCGGCCTCTCCCGGACCTTCCGGAAGACCCGCTGGCACCTCGTGAACGAAGCCGCGCTGCAGGCGGAGCTCCATGAGCTACCCGCCTCCATCCGTAGGCCCCTCGTGTGGGCGGCTCGCCAGCAGTGGGACCGGAACTGGAAGAAGCGCTATGCGGAGCTGCTCGCGGAGCAGCCGGAGTTGATCGTCCGGAGCGAGAACTACGCGGTGTGAGGGATGACCATGATCCAGAATCTCTCCGTGATCGGACTGGGCAAATTGGGAGCGAGCATGCTCGCGGGCATGGCTTCCCGAGGCTTCTCCGTCATCGGCGTGGACATCAGGGAGAGCTGCATCCGTGCGGTCAACAAGGGACGTGCGCCGGTGCAGGAGACCGGCCTGGAGGAGATGATCTCGGCGCACAGCGACCGGATCCGGGCCACCACCAGCCACGAGGAAGCGGTCCTCGCCAGTGACATCAGCTTCGTCATCGTGCCCACCCCGAGCGACAGCCGCGGAGCGTTCGAGCTGCAGTACGCGAAGTACGCCTTCGAGCAATTGGGAAAGGCTCTCGCGAAGAAGGACGGCTATCACGTCGTCGTCCTCACAAGCACCGTCATTCCCGGCGCGACCCGGCACGGCCTGCTCCCCGTTCTGGAGGCCGCCTCGGGCAAGGAGTGCGGCAGGGACTTCGGCCTGTGCTACAGCCCCGAGTTCATCGCACTCGGGAGCGTCATCCATGATTTCCTCAACCCCGACTTCTACCTCGTGGGTGAATTCGACCGGCGCTCCGGCGACGTGCTCGAGGAAGTGAATCGCGCGGTCTGCCTGAAGGACCCGGTCGTCCGCCGCATGAGCATCGAGAACGCGGAGATCGCGAAGCTCGCGCTCAACAGCTACGTCACCATGAAGATCTCCTTCGCGAATACCCTCGCGGATCTCTGCGAGCGGATTCCCGGGGGCGACGTCGACGTCGTCAGTGACGCCCTCGGGTCGGACACCCGCATCGGACGTCGATACCTGACCGGCGGTCTCGGCTTCGCAGGTCCGTGTTTTCCTCGGGACAACGTCGCGCTCGGTTTCCTCTGCGAACAGGTCGGCGCTGACGGCGACCTCCTGCTCGCCAACCACGGCTACAACACCTCGATCGCCGCCCGCGTCACGACCAAGATCGCCTCGCTGCTCCGGGCCGGGCAGACCGCAGCGGTGCTGGGCCTGTCATACAAGCCTCTCTCCCACATCGTCGAGGAGTCCCAGGGCGTTGCCCTCGCGCTCGCCATGGCGGAGGCGGGCATGCGCGTGATCGGCTACGACCCGCTCGCGGCGGACGGTGCGCGCAGCGCCTTTCGTGACAAGGCACTCGTCGCCGAGTCGATCGATGCTGCGCTCGCCGACGCCGCGCTCGTCGTCGTGACCACACCGGATGCGCACTTCCGCGAGCTCAAGGCAGAGGAGTTCCTCGGTGGCAAGGAGTCGGTCACGGTCGTCGACTGCTGGCGATGCCTGGATCCCGCCGTGGCCGATCATCCGGACATCGACTACGTGCCGATCGGCCGTTGCCTGGACGACGCCCCCGCAGCGCAGGTGCTCGAAGCGATCTGGGCGAGGTGAGCCCCGTGCCGATGAAGGCCAGCATGGAGTGGAAGACGGGGACAACGAGGGAACGGCACGGCGGAATCCTCTGGGTGACGAGGGACAACAGCGCTCCGCACCCGTACCTGGTGGAGGCTTGCCGGCGCGCCGGAGCCGAGGTCCGGGAGCTTCGCTGGGCGGAGGAGTTCGAGGGCGAGCGACCCATGGGTCGGTTCGTCGAGTGGGGTCGGGGCTCGGGCAGGACGCATCCCATGAGCCTCAAGCTCGTCAGCCCACGGATGCTGGTGAGGTTCGCCAGGGCGACCGAGGACATCGCCATCGTCTACGAGCTCGGCCTCGTGGGCCTCTACGCCGGCCTCACCAAGCTCGTCCGGCGGCGCGGGCTGATCTCGCTGGTGGAGGGCGATTACCGGCACCTCGGGCGGACCGGCACGGCCCGCGTCAAAGTCGCTCTACGGCGGCTGGCCGCGCGCTTCGTCGACCTCTTCATCGCCAACAGCGCGCCGGCACGGGATTACCTGATAGACACCCTGAAGGTACCGCGCTCGCGAGTCGTCCTCGGCCCGTGGCTCGCGGGCCTGCCGGCCGATCTGCCGGCCCGGGCTCCAGCGGTCATGATTGCGACACCGGAAGGTGCACCGCTCTTCGTCTGCGCCGGCAGGTTGATCGCGCCCAAGGGTGTCGACCTGCTGATCGAGGCGATCGCCATCCACCAGCGCCAGACCAGGCCCTGCACACTCTGGGTCATCGGCGACGGCCCGGAGCGGGAGAACCTGGTCGCGCTCGCTCGCCGGCTCGGGGTGGCGGACTCCGTGATCTTCCTCGGCACGGTCGACCCCGGCACGCTCAAAGGCGCCCTGCAGTCCTGCGACGCCCTGGTGTTCCCGACCCTTCAGGACCTGGTCGGCCGCGTGGTGGTCGAGGCGCTCACGCTGGGTGTCCCGGTGGTGCTGTCACCCATGACGGGCGCGGCCGGCACAGTGGTGCAGGACGGCGTCAACGGGCTGATCGTGGACCCGCGCGACCCGTGCGAGCTGGCGACGGCGCTGGCGCGCTTCGCCGAGCCGCACACCAGGATGGCGCTGCGCGACGGCGCTCGGCGCAGCAGCGACGCGCTGGCGCCCGATGCGGTCGCCGCACGCATTCTGCGCGCGGTGGCGGTGGTGCGTGAGCAGCGGCGATCACCCACGGGGAGCGCCGAGTGGGAGGAACTCATGGCCCTGAAGACGAAGGCTTGACCCGCGGTCACCGGACGGCAGGGCTCGTCAACCGGGGCACCTCTGCGAAACCGTAGTCGTCGGTGGTCAGCGTGCCCACCCTGTCGATGGCCAGTCCGAAACTCACCGCGAGGGCGTCGGCCGGCGTCGCGGGGGAGATCCAGCTCGCCCTCGTCCATCCGGAAGCGGGCGAGAAGGGGGGACTGTACGTCCAGAAGGTCCACTGGCCGACCGCGTTGCGCGTGAACAACCTGAGGGAGACCTCCACGTCGGACTTGTACCAGGCGCTCACCTCGTAGCGCCGTCCGCTCGTCACCTGGTTCGAGCACTCCCCGAGGTCCATGAGCGGCAGGAGCTTGGCATCGCCTTCCGTCCAGCTGTTCATCGTCAGTCGTTCGCCGAACTTGCCGGAATGCGCGTCATTGACCCGGGAGAAGGTCACGCTGTTGTCTCCGTAGCCAGCTGATTCGAAGCATCGGGGCAGGTCGGCGTCCACCGGAGACACGGTTTCGAGCGATGGGTTGCGTACGGTGTTGACACCGGGTCCGCCCGGCGGCGGGGGTGGTGGGGGAGCCGCGGGCGGCTTCATGCTCCCTCCCACCGCCTCCCGAACGGTTTTGACGGTGGTGTGGAGTGCGGAGCGCGCCTGCAACCACGTGAGGAACTGGTCCAGGACGCTCGCACGGATCGACCGCTGCTCACACCCGTCACAGACGTCGTGGAAGACGAACGTCAGCCAACCGCCGTTCGTCGCCTCGGCCTTGGTGACCGTGTTCTCCAGTTCCTCGAGGGTCCATGTCTCGTCGACATCAGCAGCGGTTCTGGTCGCGTAGATGTCCGCGGGCGGGGTCGGCTCGGTGGCGGGACAGTCGGTGCAACCACGTGGTGACCTGAGACCCCCGACCGTGCGAGCGGTGTCGTATCCACAGCGTGCTGCGATCGACTGCACCGTGGCGTTCAGGTCCGAGAATGGATAGGCGAACGAGGTTGCAGCATGTCCCCAGGAAAGCAGGGTGTTGCGGTCGGTGCACACCTGCCGCTCGGCCTCATCTGTCGACAGCGAGCTCAAACTCAGATGGTTGGCGGAGTGCCCGCCGACTTCATTTCCGCTCGCCTCGAGTACGTCGAGGTCGCCACGGGTCATGTGTCCCCCCGGAACCTCGATCGACGATGAGTTGATGTAGAAGGTGCCCGTCATCGCATGTTTCTTGAGCAGTTGCTGGGCGACCATCTGGTTCGCGCGACCGTCGTCGAAGGTGAGGCTGACGGTCAACGGACGGTTCGGCGATGCGGTGTCGGCGGTGGGGAACATGAGCGCGGACGCCGACAGCACCGCGATCGCCAGCCCGAGCAGCACGTAGGTCGAGCCCCGCCGCCCGAGCGGTGACGTGGGGCGGCCGCTCGGTGCCGCGTTCATCGTCACCGCGCTTCCTCCTCGGTCGAGCCGTACCTCCCGTGGACCCGGAACATGACGCCGTCAGCGAGGATGCGCACGTCGTCCCCCGCGGCGTGACGTTGCCGCTGGACCGGCCGTCAACCCGGCCGCGGCTGACCACCTTCCTCGCAGGCGGCCGCCCGGATCGTGTTCCCGGTGAAACGAACGTCCTCGTCGGTGATGCGGGCGCCGTTGTCGGACGCCGCACCCGTGGGGTGCCCTCCGTCGCCCGTGGCGCAGACGATGTTGTCGTGGACGTGGAAGCCGGTGAGCAGGTGGGCCGGCGGGGTCGAGTCCGGCCGGTCCTGTTGGACCCCGGTGATCCCGTTGTAGTTGCCCGAGAGGCGGTTGCCGTAGACCTCCACCCCGGAGCTGGAGGCCACCGTGATGCCGCCGCCCCAGTACCACCCTGGGGAGCCGAATCCGTTGCGGTAGATATGGTTGTTGCGGATGGTCGCGTCCCGGCTGATCTCGTAGAGGATCCCCTCCGCCCGGTTGCCCTCGACCAGGTTGTTCTCGATGAGCACGTCGTGGGCGTTGATGTCGGCCCAGATCCCTTTGCAGTCGTTGTCGTGGACGTAGGCGTTGCGGATGGTGACCTGCCCGACGTCCCACTTGATGCCCCCGCCCTCGAACTCGCACGAGGCCCGGAGCGCGTGGTTGCGCGCCAGCTCCGGCCCGTCCAGGGTCGCCGGGTCGCTGTCGAGCCCGTCCAGGACGATCCCGCTGGCTTCGTTGCCGCCGATCCCCAGCTGGTCGTTGTCGTTGTAGTGGCCACCGAGGATTCTCATGCCGTCGGCGACCAGGAGACCCGCCCAGGAGTTGTGCAGAGCGGACACGTTCCGGACGAGCCAGCCGCTGGCACGGGAATCCGGCTGGATGGCAGCGCCCTGCGTACTACTCTCGTAGTCTCGTACCGTGATCGAGTCCAGGGTCACGTCGGTCGCCCCGCCCGAGAACGCGGACGCGAGGCTCCGCCCGCCGTCCAGCACCGCGCCCGGCTCCCCGCAGTACCGGTCACCGGACTGCGGCCGGACGCTGAAGTTCCGCAGATGTACCCCCGCCTTGACGATGTAGCTGGTACCGGCCCCGTGCGCGTTCACGACGCTCTGGGCGTCGTCCCCGACGCCGATGGCCACACCGCCTCCGGTGAGGCACGACGACGCGGACGGAGGTGCCGCCACGCCAGGGGGTGCCTGGAGGGGATGTGGGGACCTGTTGATCGAGCAGGCCGTGATCGTGACGATGACGACCAGGCCGAGTGCCCACCAGGCTCGCCGCGCCCAGCGCCCGCCGCCGCCTCCGGTCACCGACCGATCTGGGGTGGCGGGGTCATCGAGATGCATCGGGGTGAACGCGGATCTCGGCCAGCCGCTTCTTCAGGTGGTCGGCCAACCGCAGAGCCAACGCCACGACCGTGAGCGTCGGATTGGAGCATCCGTAGGTCGGGAACACCGAACTGCCCGCGACATAGAGGTTTCGGATGCTGTGCACCCGGCAGTCGGCGTCGACCACCCCCTGGGCAGGGTCGGTGTGCATCCGTGTCGCCCCGAGATGGTGGAAGTTGCCCTCGAGCAGGGTCGGTGGATGCTCGTCACCCAGCATGAGCTCGACCTGGCCGAGCCCCGCTCCCCGTAGCGCCTCGTCGATGGCTCCCTGCGACGCTCGGATCGAGGCACGATCCGAGTCGGCTGGACGCCAGTCGACGCGAGCGACGGGCAGGCCGAACCGGTCGCGCCGGGTGCCCAGGGTCACCCGGGAGCCCGGGTCGGGTGCCTGCTCGCCCTGCGCGCGCAGGGCGAGGACTCCGCGGGCAGCATCGGGCGTACGCAGGCGCTCCCGGGCGAAGGCGCCGAGGTCCCCGACACCGGCGACGATGTTGTGGAGGTGGCCGCCGATCCCCGTCGGCAGCGGGCTGCGGCGCCGGGCCTTAGCCAGGGTCGCCAGCGATCGGACTGCCTCGTTCATCATGGAGCGGTTGCGGGGCAGCGGGAAGAACGCGCAGTTGAGGAGCTGCCGTTTCCGCTGCACGGCGTCCGTGACCCGCAACGCCCCTTGCACCCGTACCCCCGGCGCCGGCTCATGGACGGCGTAGAGGCCGGCACGCCCCAACAGCTCCGGCGACGTCGGGAGGATGTACCCGGTGCGGGCCGACATGCGTTCGGCGAAGAAGCGCCCGACCACGTCGTGATCGTTGCCGAGCCCGTCGCGGTGGACCCGGCGGCTCTGCAGCAGCAGGCGCGGGTTCTCGATCCCGCCTGCTGCCAGCACGACCAGCCGGGCCCGCACGAAGCATCGTGAGCCGTCCTCACGCCGCAGCTCGACCCGGTCCACCCGACCGGGATCACCGTCGGTGGCCAGGTCGACCACCGAGGCGTGGAGCAGCAGCGTCACGTTCGGAGCGCGGACGAGCTCCTCGTAATACCCGTCGAAATCGTCGACGCCGTGCTGGAACACCGTGCTCTCTACCGTGCCCTGGAGGAGTGGCAGGGGCGGCGTCCCGTCCTGATCGGCCCAGCGACGGACGTCGTAGTCGAACGGGCCGAGCCGGCACAGCTCCTGGGCCTGGGCGTAGTACGGCTCCAGGTGGGCGCGGTCGAACGGCCAGCCGGAGTAGCGGATCCCCGGCCGAACCTCGAAGTCGACTGGGTCGAGCGGCCGTGCGGCCCAGCTGTCGTCGCCGGGCCGGAACCAGTGCCTGCTCGTCCCGCCGAACGCCCGCACCCGCGACTGGTGCAGCCGATGGATGGGATGGCCTTCGCTCTGGCCGCGGTTCAACCGCTGCGCGCGGCGTTCCGCGTGCCTGCCGCCACTCTCCAGCAGCCAGACCTCGGCGTCGTCGCCGATCAGCTCGCGGGCGATGGTGATCCCTGCCGGACCGGCCCCGACGATGCAGACGTCCACCTCGACCTGCTGGTCGTTGTCGAGCTCTCGCACGTCCGACAGCACCTGTAGTGCTCCTTCCTCGTCACCGAGCGACGCTAGGTTGTCCGGAGGGGATGGCGGCCGCTGTCGTGAACGCGAGGCGGACCGGCAGCCACTTGGGCGACGGACCGAGCGCTCTGACCCTCGGGAGCCGGAACAGCCGAAGCACGTCTCTGGCGTCGGCGAGCCGCCCCTTGCGCAGTCGGCGGTAGGCACCGGCCAGGATGAACTGATGCATGAAGTCGGCCTCCCAGCGACGCACCTCGCGCTCGGGGACGACGCCGGTGGCGACGGCCCGGTCGAAGATGCCGTCGAGCACGTCGATCGTGCGCGGGTTCCACATGCCCATGGTTGCCGCGGCCTCGTGGATCGTGTAAGCGCAGGTGGCAGCTGGCATGCACCGCGCGCCGTAGCGGGACAACAGCCTGACCCACATGTCCGTGTCGGCCGCATCGCCCACCTCGGGCTCGAACATGCCCGCCTCGACGAGTGCGGTCTTGCGTACGACGACCATCGGTTCTCGCACGAAGGACGAGTTGCGGAGGAGCCGCCGCAGCGCCGCTTCGGGCGGCAGGTACTCCTCGCGTTTGAAGGTCTGCTCGCGCCGTTTGACGCCGTCGATGTCCACGATGTGAGCCCCGAAGACCACGACCTGCTCGCGGGAAGGTACGCGGCGTAGCGTGTCGATCATGAGCTGTCCGGACGTCGGCAGCATGAGATCGTCGTCGTCGAGCTGCTGAACCCACTCGCCGCTGGCCAGCCCACCTGCCAGGTTCATGTTCTCGATCAGCGTCAGAGCCGGACGATTCCAGGCGTAGGTGTGCCCGCCCGGCCAGTCCGTGAGCAGACGCTCCACCACGCGTCCGCTTGCGTCGTTGTCCGAGCCGTCGGAGACCGTGACCTCGACGTGTTCGGCCACCGGAGCCATCGCGGTGACGAGCGAGCGCAACGCCCGTTCGAGCAGCTCAGGACGGTTCCGAGTGGGCATGACAAGCGACAGGACAGGGCTTGTCACCAAAGACCTCCAGGCAGCCCATCATGTGGTGGATCGCGTCACGGTCGCAGGTGGTGCAGCGCACGCGAATCGTCAGAATTGAGGGCTTGCCGGTTGCCCCGGCCGCGCTCCCGTGGAGCGAGGACCCTCGAACGCCCACGGTGGCGGGCCTCCGGAGACGAGGTCGTGATCGATCTGCCTGCCGAGCCACCGCAGCAGGGACGTCGGCCACGTCGCGGTCGACCCTCGACCTCCGTGCCGTACCGACGTCGGTGCAGTCGCTCGTCGCCGCCGGAAGCGGTCTGGTCCAGCTTCTAGTACTACAGCCGGATTTGG
>NZ_JABBND010000049.1 GCF_012933465.1 Actinomycetospora sp. TBRC 11914 | reverse complement strand
GCTGGTTGGTGCGGGTTTCGTAGTGGCAGCGGCGGGCTCTGGCTTGGTGGCGTCGTCGCCAGTGTGACCAGGTCAGGACGGCCTCGACGGCTGTGATGGGTATCCAGATCAGGGCGTTGAGCAGCCGCCGGATCTCGGCGAGTGAGAGCGGGATCAGCTCGCCGAGGGTGTTGGGGAGGCTCCAGATCCCCCTTTTTCCCGTGGCCGGGTGCCGGCTCGGGTGATGGTCAGGAAGGCGTGCGCTGCCATGGCCAGGGTGATGTGGCGATACCAGCCGGGGTAGCGGCGGACCTGGTAGTGATCGAGTCCGACCTCGTTCTTGGCGGTTTGGAAGGTCTCTTCGATCGCCCAGCGGACCCCGGCGATGCGGGCGAGCTCGCGCAGCGGGGTCTTGGCCGGGGCGGCAGCGAGGTAGTAGGCGACGTCGGTGGGGTCGGTCAGGCTGCGCCGGGCGAGCAGCCAGTGCTCGGGTCCGCTGGCGTGCTCGGGCAGTGGCCTGACCTGGGCTCGGGCCCACTGGTAGGTGCGGGGACCCTTCGCGCCGGCGCCGACGGTGATGGTGGTCCAGCACCGGGGATCCAGCGCGGCGACCGCATCGTCGATACGACCTTCGCTGGGCTGGCCCTCGCCGCCGGCGGTGGGGTGGACCCGCTGGTTCGAGGCGACGGCCAGCACGTAGGACATCCCCCGCCCGTCGAGCATCCGGCGCAGCGCCGAGACCTGGCCGTAGGCCTCGTCGCCGGTCACCCACGCCGCGGGCACCCCTGCCTCGAGAGCACGGGCCAGCATCGTCTGGGCCAGCTCGGGCTTGGTGGCGAACCCGACTTCGGCGGGCACCCCGGCCTCGGTGCAGCGGTCGCGGTCGTCGGTCCAGGACTGGGGCAGGTAGAGCTCGCGGTCGAGCAGGGTGCGCCCGGCCGGGGTGGCGTAGGCCAGGAACACCCCGATCTGGCAGTTCTCGACCCGCCCCGCGGTCCCGGAGTACTGCCGCTGCACCCCGGCGGACTTGGTGCCCTTCTTCAGGAAGCCGGTGTCGTCGACGATCAGCACCCCGCTGGGGTCGCCGAGCTGCCCGGCGACCCAGTCGCGCAGGTCATCGCGCAGCAGATCGGGGTCCCAGTCCGCCCCGGTGAGCAGCCACTGCACCGAATCCGGCGAGCGCGCCCCGGTGGCCTCCGAGATCGTCCAGCCGTTCTTACGTTCCAACGGCGCCAGCAACGACCGGACATAGCCCACCGCCCGGGCCCGCGGCTCCCGTCGCCCGAACCGCGGCCCCAACAGCGCCTCGACCTGCGAGAACTCCTGCGCCCAGCCTGCTACCTCGGCCACACCGACATCGTCGCCCACCCGCCAGACAAGATCTCATCCGGCGCTCCAGGCCAAGCGGACACGCCGAGCCTCACCCG
>NZ_JABBND010000048.1 GCF_012933465.1 Actinomycetospora sp. TBRC 11914 | reverse complement strand
CACCTAATGGGGCTGCATCCGGCTGGCTGGTGGTTGGCTGGGTGTCCGAGCCGCCAGCGGGGTGAGCACTACGCGCACCGGACCTTGGAAGGTCTAGTCCTAGATCGTGCCCCTCGTTGGTGGGTGAGGAGTTCGTAGGGCTGGTGGGATGTCGTGCCCGGCCGCCGCGCCGCGAGCACTGATCCATTAGGTCGCACCCGTTCTCCTCGAAGGCTCGCAGGCTGCCGCTCAGGAGAGGGAGTGCTGGTGCTGTTCGTCGGAGACGACTGGGCCGAGGACCACCACGACATCGAGATCCTCGATGAGACTGGTCGGCGGCTGGTCCGTCGACGCCTGCCCGAGGGTGCGGCCGGGATCGCGGGGCTGCACGCGCTGATCGCTGATCACCTCGATGATGACGCCGGAGCGGATCAGGTCGTGGTGGGGATCGAGACCGACCGCGGCCCGTGGGTGCAGGCCCTGCTCGCCGCGGGCTACGTGGTCTACGCGATCAACCCGCTGCAGGCGGCGCGGTACCGGGAACGCCACGCCAGCTCCGGGGCGAAGAGCGACCCCGGTGACGCTCATGTGCTCGCTGAGCTGGTGCGCCTCGACCGGGATCATCACCGCCCGGTCGCCGGGGACTCGGCGATCGCCGAGCACGTCAAGGTCGTCGCGCGGGCGCACCAGTCGATGATCTGGTCACGGCAGCGCCAGACCAACACGCTGCGCTCGATGCTGCGCGAGTACTACCCCGCCGCCCTGGCCGCGTTCGACGACCTCGCCGGCCGCGACGCGCTGGCCGTGCTCGCGCTGGCGCCGTCCCCCGCCCAGGGCCGTCAGCTGCGGGTCGCGCGGGTGGCCAAGGCACTGCGCGCCGCGGGACGCCAACGCAACAGCGACACCGTCGCCGCGCGGATCGTGGAGGTGCTGCGCGCCGAGCAGCTCGAGGCCCACCCCGGGGTGGTCGGTGCCTACGCCGCGTCGGTGAAGGCCCTCGTCGCGGTCATCGGCGAGCTCGCCCGCCAGTGCGAGGTCCTCCAGGGCGAGGTGGCCGCGGGTTTTGGCCGGCACCCGGACGCTGAGATCTACCTGTCCCAGCCGGGGCTGGGACAGGTTCTCGGCGCCCGGGTGCTCGCCGAGTTCGGTGATGACCCCGAGCGCTACGCCGACGCCAGAGCCCGCAAGAACTACTCCGGGATGGCGCCAGTCACCCGCGCTTCGGGCAAGACCCGGGTGGTGCTGGCCCGCCACGCCCGCAACCGACGCCTCGCCGACGCGCTCTACCAACAGGCCTTCGCCGCGCTGAGCGCCTCACCTGGAGCCAGGGCCTACTACGACGCCCACCGTGCCCGCGGCAACACCCACCACCAAGCCCTCCGCGCTCTAGCGAACCGCCTCGTCGGGATCCTGCACGGCTGCCTACGAACCAAGATCCCCTACAACGAAGCCACCGCCTGGCCACCCGC
>NZ_JABBND010000047.1 GCF_012933465.1 Actinomycetospora sp. TBRC 11914 | reverse complement strand
GACCCCCTGACATCTAGGTTCGGTGTAGCTCCGGGAGGGCCCCGGGGTGAGGCTCGCGGCGCGGGTGACTACGGCTACCTCTGACTGGATGCTCAGTCCTCAGCACTGATCGTCGAGGCGCCCGTGGCGCGGCCGAGGCGAGCGTGCCTTGTTGGGAACGCGGAGCCGTCGAGGACTCCTACTCAGATGTCCGGGTCGAACGCTCGCCGCGGTCGTGGTCGCCAGCGAGCCTGTCCGCACGACGACATCGACGAGGTGATCGTGGGAGAACTCCGGCTGGGTATCGACGTGGCCTGTCGAGAAGCTCATCGAGCCGCGCTGGCCGACGAGACCGGCACGCTGCTGTGGATCAACCACTGCTTCTACTCCCGTCCCAGCGAGCTCGAACGACTGTGGGCCGCGGTCGTGAACGCCGGCGACGGGGACACCTCGGTCGTGGTGGTCATGGAACCGACCCGCAACGCCTGGGTGGTGCTGGCGGCCTGGCTGCGCGCTCGCGGCGCCACGGTGCGCCTGGTCCCACCCGAGCAGTCCGCGGACCTGCGCCAGTACTACAACAAGCACACCAAGACCGACCGGCTCGACGCCGTGCTACTGGCCCGGATCCCGCTGCTGCACCCCGACGGGCTGGTCAGCACCCCGGGCCTGGGACCCGCGGAATCGCTGCGCCGCGCGGTCGGCCGCCGAGCCGGGCTGGTCGCGCGCCGAGCCGCGGCCGGACACCGACTCGAAGCGCTGCTGGAGTTGCTGGGCCCCGCCTGGACCGCGGTGCTGGGCACCGACCCCGGCAAGGTCAAGGCAGCCTGCCGCGTGCTCGAGCAGTACGCCGACCCGCACGCCCTGCAACGTCTGGGCCGGGCCCGGCTGAGCCGGCTGCTGATCCGCGCCAGCCGCGGGCAGTGGCGCGAGGACAAGGCCGACGCGCTGCTCGCCGCCGCCCGCGAGAGCCTCGCGCTCTGGCCCGAGGGCAGCATCGACTTCGCCGAGCTCGCCGAGGACATCGCCGCCGAGACCCGCCTGCTGCGCGGACTGGTCCGCGAGATCGACCAACTCGACGACCGCATCGCAGCCGGCTACCAGCACGCCGACCCCACGGGGATCGTCGCCTCGGCCCCAGGACTGGGCCCGGTCCTGGCTGCCGCCATCCTGGGCCGCCTCGGTGACCCGAGCCGGTTCCGAGACCTGGCCGCGGTCCGCGCCTACACCGGCCTGGTTCCCAAGGTCGACCAGTCCGGCACCACCGAACGCCACCGCGGGCCGACCAAGGCCGGCGACCACGTCCTGCGCTACGCGCTGTTCTTCGCCGCCGACCACGCCCGCAAGACCGACCCCACCCTCGCCCAGCGCTACCAACAGCTGCGCGACCGGAGCAAACACCACAACAGCGCGCTATGCACCCTCGCCGCGGTCCTGATCACCCGCATCGCCGCCTGCTGGCGCGCCGGGCAGCACTACCAACTACGTGACCTCGAGGGCCGGGCAATCACCGAGGCCGAAGGACGCGAGATCTCCAACAAGATCAACACTTCGGCGGCCCGCGCACGCGCGGCCACTGACAC
>NZ_JABBND010000046.1 GCF_012933465.1 Actinomycetospora sp. TBRC 11914 | reverse complement strand
AGCCCGGATCCACCGTCGGAGATTGTGGTTGATCTTCGATGGTGGATCTTGGGGGCGGCGGGTGTGGGTTCGGGATGGGGGCGCGGCGGTGTTGCCGGTCTGCCGGCTTCTCCGAGGGTTCCTGGGTGTGGTGGTGGTCGGTCGGGGTGGTTAGCCGTCGGGCAGGGCGGTGATGGCGGCCAGGGCGAGGGCGAAGTGGTCGGCCCAGGGCCAGCGCTGGGGCAGTCGGAGGGTTCGGGTGCGGGCGTGGGTCGCGAGCCGACCGGGGATGTTGATCAGCCGGTGGCGGATCGAGGCCACGGTGGTGCGGGGTGTTCCGGCGAGGGCCCCGACCGCGCGGGTGAGGTTGTGGGCGATCACGGCCAGCGAGAGCCAGGCGGCGTTGGCGTTGAACTTGCCCGAGGGCAGGTGGGCCAGCCCGGCGGATTTCAGCTCGGCGATGGACTGCTCGACCACGGCGTGGCGGCGGTGGTCGGCCTCGAGTTCGAGGGTCTCGCCGTCCCGGTCGGTGATCATGGCGTGGTAGCTGTAGGTCGCGAACAGCGCGAGCTGGGTGCCTGGGGTGGGGCGGACCCGGCGCACGATGAGCCGGGCGGTGACCGCGTCAGGTCCGGAGAAGCAGGTGTAGGGGATTTCGGCGACGTCGGCGCCGGAGACTTCCGGGGTGGACAGCCAGTAGGGGATCGGTGTCCAGGCGGCGTCGTCGATCGTGGCGATCGCCCGGCGGACCCTGGTGTCCTGGCGGGTGGTGATCGAGAACCGGACGTCGAGGCGGGTCGCGGTGGCGATCACTGCCCGGGAGTAGAACGCGGAGTCCGCGCGCACGGTCAACGGGCCGCTCGCACCGGCGCCACGCAGCCGGGAGACCGACTCGGCCAGCAACGATCCGGCGCCGCGGGCGGCGGCGGCCGCTCCGCCGCGCAGCCGGGAGAAGATCACCTGCCCGGTCTGGGCGCAGGTCGCCAGCTGCGGGTGATAGCCGCGGACCTTGGTGTAGCCGAACCCGGCGCCCTGCTTGTGCCGGCCGTGGACCCGACAGATCGAGGAGTCCAGGTCGATGGTCAACGGTCCGGCCGGGTCGTCCGGCCCGGCGCCGGCGGCCCAGAGCCGGGCCAGCAGCTCGCGGGTCACCCCGTCGAGCTCTCGGGCGTTCGACCAGCGGAAATCCCGCAGCCAGGTCCCGACCGTCGAGGGTGCCCGGCGCTGGTCGAACAGCTCGCGGGCCGCCCCGACCTCGAGCAGCGCCACGTCGTCGATCGAGTCGCCACCAGCGAGCATCGACCCGATCACCGACAGCGCCTTGGTGGCGCTGTTCGCGCCGTGGGCGCCCAGCCGCAGCCGGGTGTCGATCAGCTCGGCCAACCCGAGTTTCTGGGTCAACACAGCCGGCGCGAGCAACCCCGCCGACGACACCAGATTCGGCTCGTCGTAGGTGACCGCGACCCGCGTCAGGTCATGAGAAGCTCGCACCGGCCGGGTGCCCCCTCGCAGAGATCCGATATGTCCGTCGCAAGACACATCGTTCCTGCTCAGCAGGCACCCGGCCCTCAAACCCGCCGAACCACCCCAACATCATCGGTGGATCCGGGCT
>NZ_JABBND010000045.1 GCF_012933465.1 Actinomycetospora sp. TBRC 11914 | reverse complement strand
TATAGAGCCTGTCGGGTTTTGGGGGTCGTGGTCGACCGTCGAACCTGATTGGATCTTGGGGTGGCTCGTGGGTTCCGCCCGGTGGATCGCGATACCGGGTTCTTGCTGCCCCCCGATGTGCGGGACTGGCTGCCCGAGGGGCATCTGGCCTGGGTGGTGATCGACGCGGTCGAGACGCTGGATCTGGCCGCGTTGATCAGCACCTACCGGCTCGGTGGGCGAGGCCGGCGGGCGTATGACCCGACGATGATGCTCACGCTGTTGATCTACGCGTACTGCTGTGGGCAGTCCTCGTCGCGCCAGATCGAGCGGCTCTGCGAGCACGACGTCGCCTTCCGGGTCATCACCGGTAACCAGCGCCCGGACCACGACACCATCGCCGCGTTCCGCGCTGGGCACCGCGAGGTGTTCAAGGACCTGTTCACCCAGGTCCTGACGCTGTGTCGGGAAGCGGGACTGGGCCGGGTCGGGACCATCGCGGTCGATGGCAGCAAGTTCGCCGCGAACGCCTCCTCGCGGGCCAACCGCACCGCCGCGGGCATCGACCGCGCCCTGCACACCGACACCGGTGGCGGCGTCACCGGTGGCAGCCTCACCGGTGGCAGCGTCACCGGTGGCGGCGACGGGTCGGGCGAGCGGGAGGGGTCGGGGCAGGGCGAGTTCGACCTGGGGGTGTTGGTCGAGGCGCGGCTGGCCGCCGCGGAGAACACCGACGCAGGCGAGGACGCCGAGCACGGCCCGGGCCGCCGCGGTGACGAGCCCCCCGAGGACCTCACCGACCCGGGTCGGCGTCGGGCCCGGTTCGCGCAGGCCCGGGAGAAGATCCGGGCCCGGGAGCAGGCCGCGACCGCCCAGGCGGCGGCCCGCCAGGCCCGCTACGAACAGGCCACCGCGGCCCGCGAGGCCCACCGCGGCGAGCACGGCAGCTACCCGCCGGGACGGCCCCCCACCGAGCCGACCGCGCCGGATCAGTCCCAGCCGCTGCGGGTGAACACCACCGACCCCGACTCCCGGTCGCTGCGCACCGCCCAGGGTTTCCTGCAGGGCTTCAACGCCCAGGCCGCGGTCAGCGACGACCAGCTCCTGCTCGCCATCGAGGTCGTCGACCAAGCCAACGACTACGGCCAGCTCGCCGCGATGACCCGGGCCGCGCTGGCCAACCTGACCGCCGCCGGGATCACCGACCCCGTCGAGACCGTGCTCGCCGACGCCGGCTACTTCCACCCCGGCGACCTCGACACCCTCCACGCCGCCCACCGCACCCACCACGGCCCCGAACCCCTGGTGCCGCCCAACCGCGACGCGCTGCGCGACCCCGCCGACCAACAGCCACCCCGCCAGCAGTCGCCCCGGGCGAAAGCGATGCGCGCCCGGCTGGCCGAACCCGACCAACGCGCCCGCTACCGGCGCCGCAGCGCCACCGTCGAACCCGTCTTCGGGCAGATCAAGACCCGCATCAGCAACCGGTTCCGGCTACGCGGCCTCGAAGCCGTCCGCGCCGAACTGGCCCTGATCGCCACCGCCCACAACCTGCTCAAGCTCCACACCGCCCGCACCACCGGCTAACCGAGCAGGCCCCACGGCCCCTCCCAAAACCCCGGGAAACCCGCCCCCCACCGCCAGCACCAGCAGCACCCCACCGGATCCACCACCGGCCCGCGCACCCCCGGCCGCCAACTACAAAGTCCGACAGGCTCTATA
>NZ_JABBND010000044.1 GCF_012933465.1 Actinomycetospora sp. TBRC 11914 | reverse complement strand
CCACGGCCGGCGCAGCGGCGACGTCGGCCGGGGCGTGCAGGGCGTGGTCCTCGAACGCGTCGCCGGCCAGGCCGTCGTCGTCGTGGTCGCGGTGGGTGTGGCGGTGGCCCTCCCCGGTCCCGTCCGCGGCCTGCTCCTCGGGCTCGGCCGCGGGGTGCCGGCGCTCGCCGGGACCCTCGCCGTCGTCGTCGCCCTGGTGCTCGGGCTGGCGGGCGTGCCCCGGGTGCGCCGGGCGCTGACCCGGCTCGCCCGCGGGGTCCACGACGGACTGCTGACCCGCCGGACGGGTCCGGCCGTGCTGGCCCTGTCGCTGGTCGCCGTGGCGGGCCACCTGGCGCTGCTGGAGGTCGCGGCGCTCGCGGTCGGTGTCCCGTCCGGGTTCGGGGTGCTCGCCCCGCTGCTGGTGCTCTCCCTGCTCTCGGCGGGCCTCCCGGCCAACGTCGGCGGCTGGGGACCCCGCGACGCCACGACGGCCGCCGCCTTCGGCCTGGCCGGGCTCGGCGCCGCCACCGGCCTCGCCGTGTCCGTCGCCTTCGGCGTCCTCGCCCTCGTCTCCACCCTGCCCGGGCTCGGGGTGCTCGCGGTGCGGACCTCAGTCGGCCGTCGGGTGGTGGGTCGGCTCGTACCCGGCGCGCAGCGTCGCGACCGTGGCCCGCGGGGTGAGCACCGTGACGACCCCCGGGAACGCCGACCGGGCGCGGGCCTCGTCGTACCCGCCGTGACCCCAGCGGTGCAGCGACCCGCCCCGGACGAGCCAGGACCCGGCGTCGTGGGCGACGAGCACGCCGTCGGGCAGGGAGGACAGCTCGACGTCGTGGGTGCGCTGGCGGCCGTCGAGGAGCCGGTCGGCGTGCAGGTGCCGGTCGATGGCCCCGGCGCGGGACTCGTCGTCGGGGTGCGCCCGCGCCCAGGCGTCGCGGAACCGGACGTAGTCGTGGTGCCGGCACGCGCCGCACGGGCGGTGGCCGGCGGCGAGCGCGGTGGGCTCGTCGAGGAAGTACAGCTCGGTGAGCCGGCCGGGCTGCCACTGCGTGCGGTGCCGGCCGTGGAACTCGAGCACGCAGCAGATCCAGAGCCGGCCGCGGTGGTGGCGCGCCGGCTCGCCCCGGGCGTCGAGCAACTGGCCGCGGTTGCCCCAGAAGAGCCCGCGGTCGGCGACGGCGTGGGTCGACCCGTCGGGCGCGACCCGGTTGGCCCGGCCGCTGGCGTTCCCCGCCCGCGAGGTCATCGGGCCCGGACGCCGCGCTGACCCACCGCTCCGCGGAGCCCGACGCAGCCGATGCACCCGACGCAGTCGACACAGTCCACACACCCGATGCAGCCCACGCAGCGGTCGCAGCCGAGGCACGCCAGCGTCCCCGCGCACCGCTGCAGCCCGACACCGAGGACCGTGAGCACGCTCGCCAGGACCCCGGCGCTGCCGGCCGTGGCGACGCTGCCCGCGACGCCGGCGCTGCCCGCCGTGGCGACGCTGCCCGCGACGCCGGCGCTGCCCGCCGTCGCGACGCTCCCGGCGACCGCGACGCTGCCCGCCGTCCCCACGCTGCCCGCCACGGCGACGGAGTCGGAGGTCAGGACGCTGCCGCCCACGGCGAGCCCGCCGGCGTCGTCGGGCGCGGTGCTGACCGGGGTGCTCACCCCGCCGAGCCTTCCAGAGGCCGGACCCGGCGGACAGCCTCCGGACCTGGTAGGCACCGGGGGACCCTGGACCCGCGGCCCGAGGAGCGCCATGTACCTCGCCATCGCCAGCGACGGTGTGACCCTCGAGGAGCCCGAGAGGCTGAACGACCTCTACGCGTCGTACTGGGAGCGGCTCGGCCCGGACCTGCTCGGCCGCATCCTGGCCGAGCACGCCGACGCCGAGCTCCTCCCCGACGGCGCGCACATCATGGTCCCGGTGGCGACGCTGCGGCGGCTCGCGGACGGGCGCGTGCCCGAGGGCTGGGACGCGGACTTCGAGAAGATGCTGGCCTACGCCCGGGAGAAGGGCTGGCTCAGCGAGGACGGGACGGCGGTGCGCGCGCACCTGGAGCGGGAGCGGTAGGCCTACCGTTTCGGCCGCCACGACCGGGCCTGCGCCGGCCGGCCCGGCACCGCCAGGTCCGGCGCGGCCTCGGCGAGGCGGCCGAGCACCATCCGCCACGCGTTCTGCATGAACCTCGCCTGCTCCGGGGTCTCGACCAGCTGGTCCACCTCGACGAGGCAGCCGCCGGCGGTCCCGGTGAGGTGCGCGTAGGCCCGGAGCTCGCCTCCCGGCACCGGGACCTGCTCGTCGGCGAAGTCCCACGCCATGACGACGAGGCTCGGGGCGACGACGTGCTCGTAGCGCCCGCGCACCTCGGTGCCCCACTCCATCGTCGCCGAGAAGTGCCCGTCGGAGATGCTGACCGGGACGCCGAGCCAGCTGCTGTACACCTCGGGGTCGGTGAACGCGGTGAACGCGAGCTCGCGGGGACAGGCCAGCTCCGCCGAGGCGATCACCACGGTCGCCGTGCGGGCGCTCGCGCGCTCCCGCTCCGGCACGTCGGCGGCCGGCTCCCACCGCCCGCCGGAATCGGCGAGCAGGCGCCGGAGCCCGGCGAGCGCCTCGCGGCGAGCCCGGTAGCGCCGGAACGTGCCGTCCACGCGCACGGTGACCAGCCCGGCGTCGCGCAGCACCTTGAGGTGCTCCGAGACCGTGGGCGCGCTGACGTGCACCCCGGCGGCCAGCTCCCCGGCCGCGCGCTCACCGTCGCCGAGCAGCCACAGGATCTCTCGGCGCACGGGCGACCCCAGGGCCTGCAGCACCCGCTGGATCTCGTCCAACCCCACCACCCTTGACCGCGTGTTTCGGTCGCAGTCTAATTCGGTATCGCGCGAAACGTGCTGATCGGTGAGCGACCAGGAGGGCACCCATGGACACCTGGGAACTGATCGCGGGTGAGCGCGCCCGGCTCGTCGAGGCCCTCGGCACGCTCGACGACGCCCAGTGGGCGACGCCGTCGCTGTGCGAGGGGTGGACGACGAAGGACACGCTGGCCCACGTCGTGTCGACCGCCGAGATGACCCCGCCGAGGTTCTTCCTCGGGCTCGCCGGGGCCGGCTTCTCGTTCTCCCGGCTCATGGACCGCAACGTCGCGGCGGTCGGCGCCGACCCGGTCCCCCGGCTGCTGGAGCGGCTGGCCGCCCGGATCGGCTCGCGCAACGCGCCGCCCGGCCCGACCGGGTCGTGGCTCGTCGAGACCGTCGCCCACGGCGAGGACATCGCCTACCCGACCGCGACGAAGATCCCGCACTCCGAGGAGGCGCTCGTCGCCGCCGCCGACTCCGCGAAGGACACCCAGCCGCTGCTCGGCGCCCGGAAGCGCATCGCCGGCCTGCGCCTGCGCGCCGACGACGTCGACTGGCAGACCGGCGACGGGCCGGAGGTCCGCGGACCGCTCCGGCTCCTCCTCCTGGCGATGGTCGGCCGGCCGCCGGTGCTCGACGACCTGCACGGCGACGGGGTCGCGGAGCTGCGGTCCCGC
>NZ_JABBND010000043.1 GCF_012933465.1 Actinomycetospora sp. TBRC 11914 | reverse complement strand
ATTCGATCGAGCAGACCCCCCGACCCCGCGGCGCGTTCCCTACACCTCGGGTAGGGACAACCCCCGCTTCCGACCGCGCTCGAGCAGCGCCGCCCGTCGAATCGGCGCGTGGGACCGTCAGCTCCCTGGACCTGGGTGGGATCGGTCGGATTCGTCATCACGGCCGTTCGACCGCGGCCGGTCAGGGTCCGGCGCGGCTGGTGTAGGTGTGGCCGGTCGGGGTGGTGGTGCGCACGGTGTGGGGGTGCTCGCCGTGCCCGTCGTGGACGGTCTCGACGGTCCAGTCGGGCATTTCGCGGGTGTAGTTGCCGCGGGCGCAGACCCCGCGGCCGTTGGCGAGGCTGGCGGGGCCGCCGGCGCGGGACTGGACGATGTGGTCGTGGTGCCTGATCGCCGCGTCGCAGTAGGGGTCGCGGCAGCGGCCGTGGTCGCGGAGGTCGATCAGCCGGGCGAGGAACCCGTCGAAGCGCCGCTTCTGCGGGTCACCGCCGAGCAGGCCGCCGTGGCCGGGGTGGGCGAACAACCGCCGCCACCACCTTTTCCCGCGAGTGCTGGCGAGCAGGTCGCGCACGATCCCGGCGGGCAGGGGGCCGTGGCCGACCAGCTCGCCGGTGGCGGCGCTGTCGGGGTCGGTCAGCGCGTCGAGGGGCAGCACGATCCCGACCTCGACATCCACGTCCTCGGCGTGGGCTTGTCCGGTGAGCCGTTCGACGAGGGTGTCGGCGAGGATCTGGTCGCGGCTGCGACCGCCGGTGTCGCCGGTGGCGATCAACGAGTCGGCGTGGCGGCGCAGCGCGGCCAGGCAGGCCACACCTTGTTCGACTGGCAGCAGCGCCGAGAGGACGCTCATGGTGTCCGGGGCGGGGCGCACCGTGACCCGCCGGTCCTTGCGGACGGTGCGGCCGCGCTGGGTGTAGCCGGCGGGGTCGGTCTCGTAGGCGGTCTTCTTCACCGTCGCTTCGGCCCGCCGGAACCCCAGCTCGTCGAGGCGAGCGTCTCCGAGTTCCTTGTCCACCGCGCGCCGCGCCGCCGCGTCCAGGTGGGAGGTCTGGGCGACGACGGTCTCGGCCAGCCGCTCGCTGATCCGCCCCGCCGCCAGCAGCCCACGCACGTTAGGGAGGTCGGCGGCCAGGGCGCGCGCGATCGTGAGGCGCCGCGAGCCCTGCCACGGCGACACGTGCGCGGCCAGCGCGATCTGATCGGCGATGCCGGTGCCGAGCTTGCGCGGGTCCAGCCGGCCCGCGGCGATCTCGGCCTCGTGCGCGGCGACCTGGGAACCGGCGAAGGCGACCATCTCGGTGTGCTGCGCAGCGGCCAGCGCCGCCCGGGTCTGTTCCAGCAGCGCGATCCGGTCGACCCGTACCGCGTCCGGCACCGCATCGACGCCCTCGGCGAGCTCACCGAGGCGCGCGAGCAGCGCGGCCAGCTCGGCGCTGACCACATCACCCACTGCCTCGTTCGAACTCATGTGCGAACTCTCGCACGACCCACCGACATCCAGGTTCGGTGTAGCGGCTCCCTGCCAGAATCGCTTCGTGCCGCCCCGGCCCGCGCCCATCGAGCTGCGCGACGACGAGCTGCGCGCGATCACCGGTTGGGCCGCCGCCTGCGCCCACGGGGTGCTCGAGCTGTTCGAGGAAAGCCATCCCGAGGACACTCGCCCGCGCGAGGCCATCGACGCTGCGGACGCCTTCTCCGCAGGAGCCCGCCGGACGAGCGCACTCCGCCGGGCCGGGTGGGCGGCGTTCCACGCCGCGCGGGAGACGACGACACCAACTGCGGCCGACGCAGCCCACGCCGCGAGCCATGCGGCAGGCGCCGCCTTCCTCCACCCGGTGGCGAGCGCCCACCAGGTCCGGCACGTCCTCGGCGCGGCCGCGCACGCGGCGCGGGCGGTCGAGCTGTCGACGGGAACCCCGAGGTGGCCGGGCCGACCGGCACCGCCCGCCGTCGTCGGGATGCTGCGCCGCCTCCCGGCCGCGCCTGCGGGGGGCGGGCGCATCGGCGACCTCATGCGGGAGTTCGACGAGCTCCTCCGCGCGTGAGTCCGGCGTGGGTGCGGAAGCGGGGGGATTCGAACCCCCGGTACCTCTCGGTACGTCCGCTTTCAAGGCGGGTGCAATCGGCCGCTCTGCCACGCTTCCGCCGGTCAGCGTAGGCAACGACCCCGGTCGTCGTCGCCACCCGGGGCGGGGGCTCAGGGGCGCAGCTTGGCCACGATCCGCTCGAAGACGTCGCCGATCACCCGGCGCTCGTCGTCGTCGAGCAGGTCGACGAAGTGCTCCCGGACGCCGTGCAGGTGGTCGGGCGCCGCGGCCTCCAGGCGGGCGAACCCGTCGTCGGTGAGCACGGCGAAGACGCCGCGACCGTCGGAGTCGCACACCTCCCGCCGTACGAGCCCCTCGGCCTCCAGACGGGCGACCTGGTGGGACAGCCGCGACTTGGAGGCCACGACCTCCTCGGCGAGCGACGTCATCCGCTGGCGGTGGTCGGGCTTCTCGGACAGACGGACGAGGATTTCGTAGTCCGCGAAGGCCAACTGGTGGGTGTCCTGGAGCTCCCGGCCGAGCCGACCGAGGAGCAGGGCCTGCCCGGCGATGTAGTTGCGCCAGGCGCGCCACTCCTCCGCGTCGAGCCAGCGGGGCTCCTCCTGGGTACCGGACATCCCTCCATGTTATCCACGGATCCGCAGGTCGGTGGCGGAACGGGTCCGGCCATCGCGCGCCGTCGTGGGCGCGCCGCTACCGTCCGCCGTCGTGTACGGCATCTCCATCCGCGAGCCCGGCGGACCCGAGGTCCTCGAGTGGACCGAGCAGCCCGACCCGGAGCCCGGCTCCGGGGAGGTCGTCCTCGACGTCGTGGCCGCCGGGGTGAACCGGGCCGACGTCATGCAGCGCCAGGGGAACTACCCGCCTCCGCCGGGCGCCCCGGAGCTGCCGGGCCTGGAGTGCTCCGGTCGGGTCAGCGCGGTGGGTCCGGGTGTCAGCGGCTGGAACGTCGGCGACCTGGCGTGCGCGCTCCTCGCGGGCGGCGGCTACGCCCAGAAGGTCGCGGTGCCGGCGCCGCAGCTGCTGCCGATCCCCGACGGCGTTTCGCTCACCGACGCGGGCGCGCTGCCGGAGGTCGCCTGCACCGTCTGGTCGAACGTGGTCCTGCTCGGCGGGCTGCGCTCCGGGCAGACGTTCCTCGTGCACGGCGCCAGCGGGGGGATCGGGACCCACGCGATCCAGGTCGGGAAGGCGCTGGGGGCGACGGTGCTGGCGACGGCCGGGCACGAGGACCGCCTGCGGATCTGCCGCGACCTCGGCGCCGACCACGCGATCGACTACCACGGCGACCTCGTCGAGGAGGTGAAGGGCGCGACCGACGGACACGGCGCGGACCTGATCCTCGACCACATCGGCGCCAAGAACCTCGACGCCAACCTCGACTCCCTCGCGCCCGACGGCCGCATGACGATCATCGGACTGATGGGCGGCGCGAAGGCCGAGCTCAACCTCGCGAAGCTGCTGATGCGCCGGCTGTCGGTCGGCGCCACGTCGCTGCGGGCCCGGGAGGTGGGCGGGCCGCACGGCAAGGGCGCCATCGTGGCCGCGGTGCGCACCGACCTGTGGCCGCTCGTGGAGTCGGGCCGGGTGCGGCCGGTGATCCACGAGCGCATCCCGGTGCAGGAGGCCGCGCGGGCGCACGAGCTGATGGATGCCGGCGGCGTCGTCGGGAAGCTGCTGCTCGTGGTGCGCGAGGAGGCCGACGTCCTGTAGGTGGCCTCCGGCCCCGTGAGCAGAAAGTGTCGCTATACCGA
>NZ_JABBND010000042.1 GCF_012933465.1 Actinomycetospora sp. TBRC 11914 | reverse complement strand
TTTACACACCCCGCGAGGGGTCCTGCAGCGGGGGGTCCCCCGAGATCATCCGCCCTGGTCAGCGGCGGGGTGAGGCCACTCCGGAGCCTCGGCCGTCGCCGTTGCCCCCCGCCCCGTTCCCGGGACCGGTGTGCCGGAAGGCGTCCATGGCCTCCGCCAGCAGGTCGGCGAGGCGGGCGCCGTTCTCCCCTCGACGCGCCCGACCGTCGAGGGTCCCGCCCGCCGGCGACGCCGGGTGGGGCGCGGCACCGGGACGTGGGGTGAACCGTTGGTCCGCCACGGGCACGGGCATCGAGCCCGAGACGTGGGTCCGGGCCGAGGGCACGGCGACGTCCGGGCGGTCCCGCTCCGGGGGCGGGTCGTCGACCGGCTGGTACTCGGCGAGCAGGCCCGCCAGGGTGAGCGCCAGCTCGCCGTCGGGGTCGGCGGGGTCGAACCCCGTCGGTACCGGCGCCGGGCTTCCCTCCCGGGGGGAGGTACCCCCGCCTCGGTCGCCCCGCGGAGGCGTCGTGGGCGACGGTCCCGAGCGCGCCGTGCCCGGCGACACGGCGTCGGGGCGCTCGTCCGGCGTCGTCGTCCGCGGTGGCGTCGACCATGGTGGGGCCGGCTGCCCCGGAGTCCCGGGCGCGGACGACCCCGGCGGTGGTCTGCGCTCCGGGTCCTCCTGCGGAGCGGGGGCCGCCGGGGGCCCGTCGTCGGTCGGCACGGGCGCCGCCGGCCGCTCCGGCGCCCCGGAGGGCATCCCCGTCCCGAGCGGATCGGCCGGATCGATGTGCGGGAACTCCGCCGGGTCCGGGGACCCCCACGTCGTCGGGTGCTCGAGCGTCCAGGAGCCCGACAGGCCGCGCGGCGTGGCCTCGGCGCCATCGTCCCGGTCGGGCGGGCCGGCCCGGTCGGCCGAGAAGGGGTCGAGGGTCGGCCACGGCCCGTCGAGCGACGGGGACTCCGGGAGTACCGGGCCCAGGGAAGGCTCGGTCGGCGTCGTCCCCTGGGCGTCGGCCGCGTGCCGGGAGCGCCGGGCCGATCCCGACGGCGGTGCGGACGGCTGGTCGCTCTCGGGCTCGGGGCCGCGCCCGATGTCGTCGACGTGGGTGCCGTTGACCCGCTCCGGGCCGGTGTCGGACGGGCTCCCCGCCGGGCTGGACGCGCCCAGGAGCCGGGCGAGCGCCTCCGGCACCGTCTCCGAGCCCGGCATCCGGAGCGGGTCGTCGACCTCGTCCTGACGGTGGCGTCGGCGCGGCAGCGGGACCCCGTCGTCGGTGTCCGAGAGTCGCGCCTCCCCGGACGGGGTCTCCGGCGGCGGGGCCGACGCCGGGTCGTTCGGGCGCGTCGGCGAGGGCGGACGGGCGGGCGGAGCCGGGAGGTCCGGTCGGGACGCGGCGATCATCGTGAGCACGCGGAGCGCCGGGTCGCGACGGTCGCGGCTGCGTGACTCCAGCTCGTGCGCGCGGCGGACGGCCGCCAGCGCCGCCCCGAGCTCGCCGCCGCGCTCGGCCGCCGCCGCGACGAGCTCCCAGGCGCGGGCCGCCGCCGCCTCGTGGCCGGCGGACTCGAGCTCGGTGGCCGTCCCCCGGGCCAGTGCCTGCGCGTCGGCGTGGGCGCCCTCCGCGAGGTGGACGCGCTCGGCCAGCAGCAGCCGCACGCGCGCGGCGGGGCGGACCACGGCCGGCGGCGCGTCGCCCGGGGGGAGCACGGTGCGGGCGCGGGCGAGCGCGTCGTCCCGCCGCCCGAGATCGAGGAGCAGCTCCACCTCGTCGGCCGCGGCGAGCAGGGAGCGCCGCCCGCCGTCGGGGTCGGTACCGGGCCCGCTCGAGGCCACCCCCGCGACGATCGTCAGCGCGGACGCCGCGTCGCCACTGCGGCGCCGGGCGGCCGCCCGGGCCCGCGCGAGGTCCCGGCGCACGAGGTCGGCCTCGGGCGCGGCGACGTCCCGGAGCGCCGCGGCCGCCTCCTCCGCCGCCCGGTCCGCGGCGGCGACGTCGCCGGCGGAAGCGGCGAGCTGGGCCCGCACGAGGGCCGCCTGGGCGACCGTGTGCCCCGGCAGCCCCGTCTCCGCCGCGAGGGGCTCGAGGAGGCCCGCGGGGAGGGCGTCGTCGGCGACCCCGACCGCCACGGCCGCGAGGTCGGCCAGGAGCCCGGCGACCTCGGCGCGGTCCTCCCGCTCCAGGGCGGCGTCGAGCAGCGGCGCGGCGCGGGACACCACCTCGTCGAAACGATCGATCTCGGCCAACGACCGGATGACCGAGCGCTCCGCCGCCGTCCGGACCGTGTCGTCGTCACCGGCGAGGCGCAGGGCGTGCTCCGCCAGCGCGGCGCCGAGACGGGGATCGGTCCACCGCAGCCCGTCGGCCACCTCGAGGACGGCGCGCGCGGAGAGCGCACCGTGCTCCCCCGGTGTCGCCACGAGCGCTCCCTTCTCGGCGTCGACCGCGGATTCCGTTCCGCGGGCGGGACTCAGTCGCGGGTGAGCTTGCGGTGCGTGACCCGGTGCGGCCGCGCCGCGTCGGCGCCCAGCCGCTGGATCTTGTTCTGCTCGTAGTCGGCGAAGTTGCCCTCGAACCAGAACCAGGAGGCCGGGTGGTCGTCGGTGCCCTCCCACGCCAGGATGTGGGTGCACACCCGGTCGAGGAACCAGCGGTCGTGGGACACCACGACCGCGCATCCCGGGAAGTTCTCGAGCGCGTTCTCCAGCGACGAGAGGGTCTCCACGTCGAGGTCGTTCGTCGGCTCGTCGAGCAGGAGCAGGTTGCCGCCCTGCTTGAGGGTGAGCGCCAGGTTCAGTCGGTTGCGCTCGCCGCCGGAGAGGACGTTGACCGGCTTCTGCTGGTCGGGGCCCTTGAAACCGAACGCCGAGACGTAGGCCCGGGACGGCATCTCCACGTTCCCGACCTGGATGAAGTCGAGACCGTCGGACACGACCTGCCAGACGTTCTCGGTGCCCGAGAGACCGGAGCGGTTCTGGTCGACGTAGGACAGCTTCACCGTGTCCCCGACCCGCACCGTGCCCGAGTCGGGCTGCTCGAGGCCGACGATGGTCTTGAACAGGGTCGTCTTGCCGACGCCGTTGGGGCCGATCACGCCGATGATGCCGTTGGGCGGCAGCGAGAACGACAGGTCCTTGATGAGCAGGCGGTCGTCGAAGCCCTTGTCGAGGTGCGAGACCTCGACGACGACGTTCCCGAGGCGCGGCCCCGGCGGGATCTGGATCTCCTCGAAGTCCAGCTTCCGGGTCTTCTCGGCCTCGGCGGCCATCTCCTCGTAGCGGGCCAGACGCGACCGGCTCTTGGCCTGACGCGCCTTGGCGCCCGACCGCACCCACGCCAGCTCGTCCGCGAGACGCTTGCGGAGCTTGGCGTCCTTGCGGCCCTGGACGGCGACGCGCTCGGCCTTCTTCTCGAGGTAGGTCGAGTAGTTGCCCTCGTAGGGGTACGCCCGGCCGCGGTCCAGCTCGAGGATCCACTGCGCGACGTTGTCGAGGAAGTACCGGTCGTGGGTGACGGCCAGCACCGCGCCCTCGTAGCTGGCGAGGTGGCCCTCGAGCCACTGCACACTCTCGGCGTCGAGGTGGTTGGTCGGCTCGTCGAGCAGCAGCAGGTCGGGCTTGCTCAGCAGGAGCTTGCACAGCGCCACCCGGCGTCGCTCACCTCCGGAGAGGTGCGTGACCGGGGAGTCGCCCGGCGGGCAGCGCAGGGCGTCCATGGCCTGCTGGAGCTGGGAGTCGAGGTCCCAGGCGTCGGCGTTGTCGAGGTCCTCCTGGAGCTTGCCCATCTCCTCCATGAGCTCGTCGGAGTAGTCGGTGGCCATGAGCTCGGCGATCTCGTTGTACCGCTGGAGCTTCACCGCCACGTCCCCGGCGCCCTCCTGGACGTTGCCGAGGACCGTCTTCTCCTCGTTGAGCGGGGGCTCCTGCTGCAGGATCCCGACCGTGGCCTCGGGGGCGGCGAACGCCTCGCCGTTGTTGGGCTGGTCGAGTCCCGCCATGATCTTGAGAACGCTCGACTTGCCCGCGCCGTTGGGCCCGACCACGCCGATCTTCGCCCCCGGGAGGAAGCTCAGCGTGACGTCGTCGAGGACCACCTTGTCGCCGTGGGCTTTGCGAACCTTCTTCATGGTGTAGATGAACTCAGCCACGCCCTCGATGGTAGTTGGCGCGCCGCGGCCGTCCCCGGGCCCGGGTGGTGCGCTCAGCCGGCCAGCGCCGCCTTGTCGAGGTCGTCGTCGCTCTCCTCCCCGCCGAGGGGCGACGCGCCGCCCATCACGCCTCCGAACGGCCCCACCGCGGACGGCGCGCCGACCGTCCCGACGAGCTCGGGGTCGGCGTCGGTCGCCGAGGTCGGCCCCTCCACGACGGCGAGGCCGGTGACGTCCGCGACGGGGCGACCGCCGGCACCGGGCTCGGCCGGCACCACCTTGGCGGCGACCCTCGACAGGTCGAGACCGACGCTGCGCGCCTCGAGCTCGGTGGAGGTCCGCCGGACGCCGTCGGCCTCGTACTCCCGCACCGAGAGCTTTCCGATGACGACCACGGGGTCGCCCTTGGCGATGCACGTCCGGACGTTCTCGCCGAGCCGCCGCCAGCAGCTGACGCGTACGGCGAGACGCGCTCCGTCCTGCCACGACCCGGTCTCGGGGTCGAAGCGCCGTTCGGTGCTCATCACCCGGAAGTTCGCGACCTCCCCGCCGTTGGTCGTGCGCCGCCAGCTGACGTCGTTCGCGACGTTGCCGACCACGGTCGTCCAGGTCTCGTTGACCATCGTTCCTCCTCCCGAGCCGCGCCCCGGTGGGAGCGGTCCCGGAGGACACGGTGCACCGACGCGCAGGTGGAACGGGAACGTCGGCGGGCCCACTTGTGGACACCTCGGGGCTCGGTGCCGCTGTGGACGGCCGGCAGGGCCGATCGGCTCCCGCCGCGTCGGCCGAACGGGCGCACGAAAAAGCCCCGCCGACGAATCGGCGGGGCTTTCG
>NZ_JABBND010000041.1 GCF_012933465.1 Actinomycetospora sp. TBRC 11914 | reverse complement strand
GGTGGGGGTGGTTGGGTGTTCCGGCGGTGTCCTACTCTCCCACGACCTGGCGGTCGCAGTACCATCGGCGCTGGAGGGCTTAGCTTCCGGGTTCGGGATGGGTCCGGGCGTTTCCCCTCCGCTGTGGCCACCGGAACACCGAACCACCCCCACCAGCCAACGTGTTGGGTGGTGTGGGGGTGCAGTGTGTGGACGCGAGCAGAGCTCTTTGCGTTGGCGCAGTTTGGTTGCCTGACAGGTTTTTCACTGTGTGGCTCGTGGTGGTGTGTCGGGCAAGTCCTCGGCCTATTAGTACCAGTCCACTGAACACCTCGCGGTGATTACATGTCTGGCCTATCAACCCACTGGTCTGGTGGGGGCCTTAACCCTCGTAGGGGTGGGAGACCTCATCTTGGAACGGGCTTCCCGCTTAGATGCCTTCAGCGGTTATCCCTTCCGAACGTAGCCAACCAGCCGTGCCCCTGGCGGGACAACTGGCACACCAGAGGTTCGTCCGTCCCGGTCCTCTCGTACTAGGGACAGCCTTCCTCAAGTCTCCTGCGCGCGCGGCGGATAGGGACCGAACTGTCTCACGACGTTCTAAACCCAGCTCGCGTACCGCTTTAATGGGCGAACAGCCCAACCCTTGGGACCTACTCCAGCCCCAGGATGCGACGAGCCGACATCGAGGTGCCAAACCATGCCGTCGATATGGACTCTTGGGCAAGATCAGCCTGTTATCCCCGGGGTACCTTTTATCCGTTGAGCGACACCCCTTCCACCAGGAGGTGCCGGATCACTAGTCCCGACTTTCGTCCCTGCTCGACCCGTCGGTCTCACAGTCAAGCTCCCTTGTGCACTTGCACTCAACACCTGGTTGCCGACCAGGCTGAGGGAACCTTTGGGCGCCTCCGTTACCCTTTGGGAGGCAACCGCCCCAGTTAAACTACCCACCAGGCACTGTCCCTGGACCAGATCATGGCCCGAGGTTAGATGCCCAATTCGACCAGAGTGGTATTTCAACGATGACTCCACCCGCACTGGCGTGCGGGCTTCACAGTCTCCCACCTATCCTACACAAGCCGAACCGAGCACCAATACCAAGCTGTAGTGAAGGTCCCGGGGTCTTTCCGTCCTGCCGCGCGTAACGAGCATCTTTACTCGTAGTGCAATTTCGCCGAGTCTGTGGTCGAGACAGCGGGGAAGTCGTTACTCCATTCGTGCAGGTCGGAACTTACCCGACAAGGAATTTCGCTACCTTAGGATGGTTATAGTTACCACCGCCGTTTACTGGCGCTTAAGTTCTCAGCTTCGGCCCGAAGGCCTAACCGGTCCCCTTAACGTTCCAGCACCGGGCAGGAGTCAGTCCGTATACATCGTCTTGCGACTTCGCACGGACCTGTGTTTTTAGTAAACAGTCGCTTCCCCCTGGTCTCTGCGGCCCCACAGCCCTAACCCGCAAAGGGGTTTCAGGCCACAGGGCCCCCCTTCTCCCGAAGTTACGGGGGCATTTTGCCGAATTCCTTGACCACAGTTCGCTCGAACGCCTCGGTATTCTCTACCTGACCACCTGTGTTGGTTTGGGGTACGGGTCGCGTAGGAACTCGCTAGAGGCTTTTCTCGGCAGCATGGGATCACTCTGCTTCGCCTCAACGGCTATGCGTCACGTCTCAGCCTGGATGGTGCACGGATTTGCCTGTGCACCGGCCTACACGCTTGCACCAGTACAACCACTCACTGGCGGAGCTGCCCTCCTGCGTCACCCCATCGCTTGGCTACTACCAGGTGGGGTCCCGCGCTCCCCACCACCAGCTCCCGAAGGAGACTGGGATGGTTCGGGCGGTTAGCACACCTGGGCTCGCCAGGGACGCGCCTACACGAGCACGGGAATATCAACCCGTTGTCCATCGACTACGCCTGTCGGCCTCGCCTTAGGTCCCGGCTCACCCTGGGCGGAAAAACCTGGCCCAGGAACCCTTGGTCTTCCGGCGGCAGAGTTTCTCACTCTGCTATCGCTACTCATGCCTGCATTCTCACTCACACGGGTTCCACGGCTGGATCACTCCGCCGCTTCACCACCCGCATGACGCTCCCCTACCCAACACCACCACCGTTAGGTGTCCGTGGTGTTGCCGCGGCTTCGGCGGTGCGCTTGAGCCCCGCTACATTGTCGGCGCAGGACCACTTGACCAGTGAGCTATTACGCACTCTTTCAAGGGTGGCTGCTTCTAAGCCAACCTCCTGGTTGTCTGGGCGATCCCACATCCTTTCCCACTTAGCGCACGCTTAGGGGCCTTAGCCGGCGATCTGGGCTGTTTCCCTCTCGACTACGAAGCTTATCCCCCGCAGTCTCACTGCCGCGCTCACGCTCACCGGCATTCGGAGTTTGGCTGACTTCAGTAAGCTTGTAGGCCCCCTAGGCCAACCAGTGCTCTACCTCCGGTGAGTACCACGCGACGCTGCACCTAAATGCATTTCGGGGAGAACCAGCTATCACGGAGTTTGATTGGCCTTTCACCCCTACCCACAGCTCATCCCCCAGGTTTTCAACCCTGGTGGGTTCGGGCCTCCACACCGTCTTACCGGCGCTTCACCCTGGCCATGGGTAGATCACCCCGCTTCGGGTCTAGAGCACGCGACTCAACACGCCCTGTTCGGACTCGCTTTCGCTACGGCTACCCCACACGGGTTAACCTCGCCACGTACCGCTAACTCGCAGGCTCATTCTTCAAAAGGCACGCCATCACACGTCACAAGGACGAGCTCTGACGGCTTGTAGGCACACGGTTTCAGGTACTGTTTCACTCCCCTCCCGGGGTACTTTTCACCTTTCCCTCACGGTACTCGTCCGCTATCGGTCACCAGGAAGTATTTAGGCTTACCGGGTGGTCCCGGCAGATTCACAGCGAATTCCACGGGCTCGCTGCTACTCGGGCACGCCACCACGCGACCATGAACGGTTTTCGCCTACGGGGGTCTCACCCTCTACGCCGACGCGTCCCAACGCCTTCGACTAACCATCCACGGCCACGCCCCAGGTCGGCAGACCCGGGCCATGACGCCCCACAACACCCCACCAGCAACACCTGCCGGCTCTCACACTGACGGGGTTTAGCCTCCTCCGCTTTCGCTCGCCACTACTCACGGAATCACTTTTGTTTTCTTCTCCTGCGGGTACTGAGATGTTTCACTTCCCCGCGTTCCCTCCACCCGCCCTATACATTCAGGCGGGGGTGACAGCCCATGACGGCTGCCGGGTTACCCCATTCGGACACCCTCGGATCACAGCTCGGTTGACAACTCCCCGAGGACTATCGCGGCCTCCCACGTCCTTCATCGGCTCCTGATGCCCAGGCATCCACCGTGCGCCCTTGACAACTTGACCAACACACCAACACCAGTCACACAGTCATCAAGCAAACAAAACGACCACACACCAAAGACCAGAGAAAACAGTGTGCGATCGGCCAAAGAAAAAAGATGCTCGCGTCCACTCTGCACTTGACAACCACACCCGCACACCACCACCCCACCCCAGGCAAACCCAGGACAGGGCGAATGAGTGCCCCGGAGAAAACACCGGCCCACCCCCGAAGGAGCGGGCCCGGTCGTCCTCTCAGGACCCAACAGTGCGCCGACGCTCGTACGTCCATCACTGGACGGTGCTTTGTTCCACTTCAAACCAAGCAAGCAACCACCACCACCACAGGCGTGGTCGTGGTCCTCCCACCAGGACACCACCAGGGCCGGCCACCAACACGGTGACCCGTCACCCCAAGGGGTCCGGTGATCCGAGGTGAAGCTCCTTAGAAAGGAGGTGATCCAGCCGCACCTTCCGGTACGGCTACCTTGTTACGACTTCGTCCCAATCGCCAGTCCCACCTTCGACCGCTCCCCCCCTTACGGGTTGGGCCACGGGCTTCGGGTGTTACCGACTTTCGTGACGTGACGGGCGGTGTGTACAAGGCCCGGGAACGTATTCACCGCAGCGTTGCTGATCTGCGATTACTAGCGACTCCGACTTCACGGGGTCGAGTTGCAGACCCCGATCCGAACTGAGACCGGCTTTACGAGATTCGCTCCACCTCACGGCTTCGCAGCCCTCTGTACCGGCCATTGTAGCATGTGTGAAGCCCTGGACATAAGGGGCATGATGACTTGACGTCATCCCCACCTTCCTCCGAGTTGACCCCGGCAGTCTCCCATGAGTCCCCGGCATAACCCGCTGGCAACATGGGACAAGGGTTGCGCTCGTTGCGGGACTTAACCCAACATCTCACGACACGAGCTGACGACAGCCATGCACCACCTGCACACCAACCACAAGGGAGGACGTATCTCTACGCCTGTCTGGTGCATGTCAAACCCAGGTAAGGTTCTTCGCGTTGCATCGAATTAATCCACATGCTCCGCCGCTTGTGCGGGCCCCCGTCAATTCCTTTGAGTTTTAGCCTTGCGGCCGTACTCCCCAGGCGGGGCGCTTAATGCGTTAGCTGCGGCACGGAACCCGTGGAATGGACCCCACACCTAGCGCCCAACGTTTACGGCATGGACTACCAGGGTATCTAATCCTGTTCGCTACCCATGCTTTCGCTCCTCAGCGTCAGTATCGGCCCAGAGACCCGCCTTCGCCACCGGTGTTCCTCCTGATATCTGCGCATTTCACCGCTACACCAGGAATTCCAGTCTCCCCTGCCGAACTCAAGTGATGCCCGTATCGACCGCACGCCCAGAGTTAAGCCCCAGGTTTTCACGGCCGACGCGACACACCGCCTACGAGCTCTTTACGCCCAATAATTCCGGACAACGCTCGCACCCTACGTATTACCGCGGCTGCTGGCACGTAGTTGGCCGGTGCTTCTTCTCGACCTACCGTCACCCCCGGAACAACCGGGAGCTTCGTCGATCGCGAAAGAGGTTTACAACCCGAAGGCCGTCATCCCCCACGCGGCGTTGCTGCGTCAGGCTTCCGCCCATTGCGCAAGATTCCCCACTGCTGCCTCCCGTAGGAGTCTGGGCCGTGTCTCAGTCCCAGTGTGGCCGATCACCCTCTCAGGCCGGCTATCCGTCGTCGCCTTGGTAGGCCATCACCCCACCAACAAGCTGATAGACCGCGGGCCCATCCCCCACCGAAAAAACTTTCCACCCCCAGACATGCATCCAGAGGTCCTATCCGGTATTAGACCCAGTTTCCCAGGCTTATCCCGAAGTGGAGGGCAGGTCACCCACGTGTTACTCACCCGTTCGCCGCTCGTGTACCCCGAAGGGCCTTACCGCTCGACTTGCATGTGTTAAGCACGCCGCCAGCGTTCGTCCTGAGCCAGGATCAAACTCTCCAACAAAAACCGTTAGAAGAGAACAAACCCTCTCCTGACAAAACAACTGCACTCAAAGAAACCCCAACCCTGACACATCAGGGTACGGGGCCAAAGCACACCAAACGTCAGCACACTGTTGAGTTCTCAAAGGACGACCACAC
>NZ_JABBND010000040.1 GCF_012933465.1 Actinomycetospora sp. TBRC 11914 | reverse complement strand
TCGACGAAACCGACACCGTGTGGGAGCTGCTCCAGCACGACGCCGTGGTCTACGTCTGCGGCAACGCCGCCACCATGGCCCCCGCCGTCCGCGCCGCGTTCACCGACATCTTCCGCACCAAAACCCTCACCGGAGCCGCCGACGCCGAGGCCTGGTTCACCGGCCTGCGCAGCGCCGGCCGCTACCTCGAAGACATCTGGGGCGAGAACGCAGTCGTCTGAGGAGCCGCCGGGACACGGAGCGGAGCGGAGCTGGACCGTGGACGTGTGGTGGTGGTCCGTCCCCGCAGCCGCGAGGATGGACCACCATGGCGACGACGATCTTCAGCGAGATGTCGGCCCTGGCGGTCGAGTACGACGCGATCAACCTCGGGCAGGGCTTCCCGGACACCCCCGGCCCGCAGGAGGTCGTCGACGCCGCCGTCGCCGCGATGCGCCGCGGCCTCAACCAGTACCCGCCCGCGGTCGGCGTACCGGCGCTGCGCGAGGCGATCTGCGCCCACCAGCGGCGGTTCTACGGGCTCGAGCTCGACCCGGCCTCCCAGGTCGTGGTGTGCGCCGGGGCCTCCGAGGCGCTGTCCTCGGCGCTGATGGCCCTCGTCGCGCCCGGCGACGAGGTCATCGCCCTGGAGCCCTTCTACGACCTCTACGCGGCCACCGGGGCGCTGATCGGGGCCACCCTGGTGCCGGTGCGGATCGCGGCGCCCGACTACCGGCTCGACGCCGGGGCGCTGCGGGCGGCGGTCACCGAGCGCACGAAGGTCATCCTGCTCAACACCCCGCACAACCCCACGGGCGCGGTGCTCTCGCGGGCCGAGCTCGAGGACGTGGCCGCGGTGGCCGTCGAGCACGACCTGCTGGTGATCACCGACGAGGTCTACGAGCACCTGCTGTTCGACGACGAGCGCCACATCCCGATCGCGACGCTGCCGGGCATGGCCGAGCGGACCGTCACGGTCTCCTCGGCGGGCAAGACGTTCTCGGTGACCGGGTGGAAGATCGGCTGGGCGACCGGGCCGGCGGAGCTCGTCGAACGGGTGCTGAACGTCAAGCAGTGGTTCTCGTTCGCCTCCGGCACACCCCTGCAGCACGCCGTCGCGGTCGGTCTGGACCTGCCCGACGACCGCTTCGCGGCGCTGGGCCGCGACCTGCAGGCCAAGCGCGACCTGCTCACCGACGGGCTGCGCGAGCTGGGCATGGAGGTCTACCACTCGAAGGCGACGTACTTCGTCACCGCCGACATCGCGCCGCTCGGCGAGACCGACTCGCTCGCGTTCTGCCGGTCGCTGCCCGCGCGCGTGGGGGTCGCGGCGGTGCCGAACCAGGTCTTCCACGCCTCGCCGGAGGGCGTCGAGACCCAGGTGCGGTTCGCCTGCTGCAAGCGCGACGAGGTGCTCGCGGACGCCCTGCTGCGGTTGCGCAAACTGTAGGGGGCAGCGCGGCCACCCCCTCCCCGAGATCGTCGGGGAGCGGACTACTGTCGTGGACCCGGCTCGGCCGGCGACCGGAGAAGGTGGCCCGTGGTGCTGCGCATCGCTGTTCCTGACCGTGGCGCGGTGGGCGCTGCCGCCCGCGCGCTGCTCGACGCCACCGGCTACGGCACGTCGCCCGCGAGCCTGCTCGCCGGACCGACCCTCCTCGGCGCGCCGGTCAAGGTCTTCGAGCTGCCCGAGCGCGACATCCCGATGTACGCGGCCGAGGGCGGGCTGCACCTCGCCGTCACCGGCTCGTTGACCGTCGACGAGGCGTCCGTGTCGGTGCCGGTCGCGCTCGGTCTCGACGTCGGGCCCCACGAGCTGGCGCTGTTCACCTCCGACCCGGCGGTGCGCACCGAGGGCGACCTGCAGGGCGCGCGGGTCGCGACCCCGCTGCCCAACCTCGTGCGCCGCCACCTCGCCACCTCGGCGATCGCGGCCCGGCGGGTGATCCCGCTCGACCCGACCGAGCACGCCGTCGCGCTGGGCATCGCCGACGCGGTCGCCGCCGTCGTCGACCCGCGCGTCGAGCCGACCGGCGCGCTGCGCGCGATGCGCCGCCTCGCTCGTGTCCGGGTGGGCCACCTCGTCGTCGTGGAGGGGCGGACCCCGCGCGACGACGTGACGCGGCTGGTCAAGGCCCAGGTCCTCGCCCGGCTGCGCGCCGCCGGGACCGCGAGCGGCACCGCGCTGCTGCAGTACGACTGCCCGACGTCGCTCGTCGAGGAGACCACGGGCCTCGTGGACTCCACCCGCCCGCCCGAGGTCACCACGCTGACGTCGAGCTGGAGCACGGTGCGGCTGCTCGTGGAGCGCGAGCGGACCGAGGGGGTGGTGGAGCTCCTCCTCGACCTCGGGTGCCGCGAGGTGATCACGTTCGTGCCGCGCGACCACCGGACGGGGCGCGGGGACGGGACCCCGGGCGGGCGGGGCGCCGGGTCGCTGCCCGCGCCGCGGGCGCTGCCGCCCGAGACCGGGGTGCCGTCGGGCCGGTTCGGCTGACCCCTCGCACCCGGCGTCAGCCCCACCCGACCGCCGCGGCCCCGTGGGTGGGCTCGCCGCCGCGCAGCGTCGCCACCACCTCGGTGCTCCCGATGCGGTCCGCCGCCACGCGGGTGACGTCGTCGCCGAGCACCACGAGGTCGGCCAGCATGCCCGGCGCCAGGACGCCGCGGCGGTCCTCGTCGCCGGCGACCCAGGCGGTGTCGACCGTGAGCGAGCGCAGCGCGGTGACGGCGTCGACGACCTCGTCGGGCCCGATCAGCCGCCCCGACGAGGACCGCCGCTGCACCATCGCCTGCATCGTGCGCAGCGGGTGGCCGTCGGCGACGCACGGCCGGTCCGACGACGACGGCACGCGGACCCCGGCCCGCAGGAACGACGCGTGCCGGTAGAGCAGGTCGGCCCGCTCCTCGCCGACGGCGGCGAGCATCGAGTCGCCGATCTCGGGCAGGAAGCGGGCCTGCGGGACCGGGGTGACGCCGAGGGCGGCGAACCGGCGCACCTCGGCGTCGGAGACCACCCCGGCGTGCTCGATGCGGTGCCGCACCTCGGGGCGCGGCAGCCGCACCTGGGCGTCGGCGACGGCGTCGAGGGCGGCGGCGACGGCGCGGTCGCCGATCGCGTGGGCCGCCACCGTCCAGCCCGCCAGGTGGGCGCCCACCACCGTCTCGTGCATGGCCCCGGGGTCGTCCTGGAAGTAGCCGGCGTGGTCGCGGTCGACGAACGGGGCGGCCATCGCCGCGGTCCGCGAGCTCAGCGCGCCGTCGAAGAAGATCTTCATGGGACCGAGCCGCAGGTCGTCGTCACCGAAGCCGGTGCGCGCGCCGAGGTCGAGCGTGACGCCGTCGCCGCCCGGCACCGGGTGCAGCACGGCCCCGACCGGCATGACGACGACCCGCTGGCGCAGCACCCCCCGTTCCCGCGCCCGCTGGTAGGCGTCGAGCTCCCGCGGGGTACGGCCCATGAAGCCGCCGGCGATCCCGCACTCGGTGACGTGCGTGAGCCCCTGGGCCGCGTACACCCGGGAGGCGCGGTCGAGGGCGTCGACGACGTCGTCGACCGCGAACGGACGCAGCAGGTCCGCCAGGAGGGGCTGGGCGGCCTCCTCGACGACGCCGGTGGGCACGCCCTCGTCGTCGAGCACCACCTTCCCGCCCTCCGGCACCGGGGCCCGCCCGCGACGCCCGGACGCGTCGAGGATCCCGGCCCGGCGCAGCGCCTCGGTCGACCCGACGCACACGTGGCCCGAGCGGTGCTGCAGCCGCACCGGGCGACCGCCGGCCGCGCGGTCGAGGGCCGCATGGTGCGGGGAGCCGCCGAGGCGGACGTCGTCGTACCCCGCGCCCACCACGAACGCGTCGGGCGGGAGCTCGGCGGCCCGCCCCGCGACCGCGTCGTAGACCTCGTCGAGGGTGGCGGCCCGGGAGAGGTCGATCTCGCCGAGGGTCTGCCCGAACCACGCCATGTGGTTGTGCGCGTCGCCCAGGCCCGGCACCACGGTCGCGCCGCCGCACCCGGCCCGCCGCCGCGCCGTCAGGCCCGCGGGGAGGGTGTCGTCGTCGAGCACCGCGAGCACCCGCCCCTGGTGGATCGCGAGGCCCCGGGCACGCCGGCCGACGCCCTCGCCGTCGAGGGTGAGCACGTCGGCGTCGTGGACGTGGAGATCGATCTGCACGGCGGCGGCCTCCGGGATCGGGACGTGCGCGAGGGGAACCCCCGGCCGTTCTAGTCGACCGGGGGTTCCCCTCGCGCGGAGCCTGCGCTCAGCGGCGCCGCCGCACCGTCGCCAGCAGGGCCCCGCCCCCGACGACGACGGCCGCGCCGGCCAGGACCCAGCGCGGGTCCACCGATGCGAGCGTCGCCGGCGCGACGACGGCGAGGGCGGCCACCGCGAGGCAGACCAGGCCGACGAGCAGGGCGAGCGGGTCGAACCGGTGCCGGGGTGCGGCCGGGGGCGCGGTCGCCAGCGCCGCGTCGGCGTGGACCGTGTAGGGCTGGTCCGGGGTGTGCCACGAGGTGGGGGCCGGGCCCAGCCGGTCGTCGTCAGCCACGGCGCACCGCCACGTCGCCCGCGCCGCTGTGGACGGTGAGGTCGACGACGGGGCCGCCCGGGCCGTCGGGGCCGAGGTCGACGTGGTCGGTCACGTCCCGGGTCACGCCGAGGCAGTCGATGTCGCCGACGCCGTTGCCGCAGGTCACCGTGACGTCGGCGGTCGCGGGGACCCGCACCGTGACGTCGCCGGCGCCGCTCTCGACGGTCGTAGGGATCGGGGGCGCGCCGGGGGCGACCGCGAGCCGGGTCAGGTCGAGGTCGACGTCGCCGAGCCCGGTGCGGTAGTCCGGGGCGACCGCCGAGGCCAGCGTCGGGACCGCGGTGACGTCGCCCGCCCCGCGCCCGATCCCGTTCTCCGGGCCCACCCACGGCGGCCGGAACCCCGGCTGCGAGGCCGCGACCGACCCCAACACGGTGAGCAGCAGCAGCGGGATCGCCGCGACCACCAGGCCGCGGCGCGGCCGCCGCGCCGCGATCGAGCCGCCGACGAGCCCGAGCCCGACGACGGCCAGGGCGGCCGCCGGGATCCAGGCCGGGGTGACGCCGGGCAGCCCGAGGATCAGGGCGGCCCCGGCCAGTCCGGCCGCGACGAGCGCCAGGGCCAGCGTCACGGGCGTGAGCACCGATCGCGGTCCGCGGACCGGGGCACCCGCCACGGTCCGGGCGGGCGGCTCGGCGGGCAGGCTCCAGCCGCGCGGCGCCGCGCCCAGCGGGTCCCAGGCGACCGGGGGCTCGTCGTCGTGGTCGCCCGCGGGGTGGGCCGGACCCGACCGCGGCACCGCCGGCGGGGCGCCGGGCGTGCCCGGCTCGCCGAGGTCGGCCCGCGCGGTATGCACGAGGTACAGCGCGAGGCCGGCCAGCGCGAGCGCGACGAGCGTGACGACGCGCCCCGAGAACGCCGGGATCAGCGTCGCCAGCCCGACGACGACCGTCGCGACGACCACGACCACCGGCGGTCCCGGACGGTGCCCGGCGCGGGCGGCCCGACCGCCCGCCGCCCGGTCGCGGCGGGGCGGGTCGGCCGGGTCCGGCGGCAGGACCAGCCAGCCGAGCAGGTAGAGCAGGAGCCCGCCGCCGACGATCGTCCACACGACGAACGCCACCCGCACGAGCGTCGGGTCGAGGTCGTAGCGGCGGGCGATCGCCCCGGCGACCCCCGCGATCTTGCTGTCCGTCCCGCGGCGGGCCGCTCGCGTGTCCCAGGCCGACCGCGCGACCCCCGCGACGTCGGTCCCCGCCCGTGCGCGGTCCCCGCGCTCCGTTCCGGCCGGCCCGCTCATGGGCTCCATCCTCTCCGCCCGGCGGCGCCGGTGGTGGCTCCGGCGCTCGTGGATGTCCGTGGCGCCGTGGCAGCGCCGTGGTGACGAGCGTCGTGGACCGCGGGGGCCCCCGGCGTCCGGGTGCTCCCCGGTGTTGTTCCTCGGGGGACCCCCGGTTTTCCCGGGGTCCGCGACCGGACGATCCCGAGGTCCGCGGGGGCGCGCCCGTGTGACGATGGGTCCCGTGACCGAGTCCGAGGTGCTGCGCGACGCGGCATCCGGCGACCCCGCGGCGGCGCCGGACCCCGCGCACCGGGTGCTGCGGCACCGTCGCGGCGCCGTGGTCGCGGGGGTGGCCGGCGGGGTCGCCGACCACCTCGGCGTGCCGGTGCTGCGGGTCCGGATCGTGCTCGCCGCGCTGTGCGCGCTCGGCGGCGCCGGGGTGCTCGCCTACGGCGGGCTCTGGGCGTTCTGCCCCCTCGAGCCGGTGGGCACCGAGCGGGAGGTCGACGACCGCGACCGGCTGCGGGGCTACGGCCTCGTCGCCCTCGGGCTCGCGCTGGCCCTCGTGCTCTCCGCGGTCGGCGAACAGGTGTCCGGCTGGGTCCTCGGCCCGCTCGGGATCGCCCTGGTCGGGGCCGCGGTGGTGTGGCGGGAGGCCGACGGCGACACCACGGCCGAGGGCGGACCGCGCCGCCGCGGCCGGCCCCGGATCGTCTCGGGCCGCGGCGGGGTCCTCCGTGCGGTGCTCGGCGTCGTCCTCGTCGCCGGCGGCATCCTGGTCTTCCTGCTCGGCAGCACCGACGTCGGCGCGGTCCAGTTCGGGCTGCTGGCGGCGACGGCGACCCTGGTCGGCGTCGTCGTGCTCACTGTGCCCTGGTGGATGCGCCTCGCCCGCGAGCTCACCGCCGAGCGCCGGGAGCGCATCCGCTCCGAGGAGCGGGCCGAGATCGCCGCCCACCTGCACGACTCGGTGCTCCAGACCCTCGCGCTCATCCAGCGCCACACCGAGGCCGGTGACGACGAGTCGTCGGCCGTGCGGGAGGTCCGGCGCCTGGCCCGGCGCCAGGAGCGCGAGCTGCGCGAATGGCTCTACGGCGAGCGCGACCACCCGGCCGGGCCGGGGGAGGCGGTCGAGGAGACCGCCGCGTCCCGCTGCTTCGGTGCGGCCCTGCGGGCCGCGGCGGGGGAGGTCGAGGACGCGTTCGCGGTGACGGTCGCACCCGTGGTCGTCGGGGACGCCGCGCACGACGCGCGGACCGCGGCGCTCGTCGCCGCCGCCCGCGAGGCCATGGTCAACGCGGCCAAGCACGCCGGGGTCGACGAGATCAGCGTGTACGCCGAGGTGGAGGACCCGGAGGATGCGGACGGGGACGGGCAGGCCGGCACGGTGGCGGTGTTCGTCCGCGACCGCGGCCGCGGGTTCGACCCGGACGCCGTCCCGGCCGACCGCCACGGCCTCGCCGACTCCGTCCGGACCCGCGTCGAGCGCCAGGGCGGCACCGTGCGGGTCCGCACCGCGCCCGGCGAGGGCACCGAGGTGGCCCTGACCCTGCCCCGGGCGGTGCCGGCCCCCGCCGCCGGGGACGCCCCCCGCACCACCACCACCGAGGAGGTGGCATGAGCACCGAGCCCGGGACCGACGATCCCGTCCGCGTCTTCGTCGTCGACGACCACGCGCTCTTCCGCCGCGGCGTCCGCGCCGAGCTGGAGGGCCCGGCGGCCGCCGGGGTCACCGTCGTCGGCGAGGCCGGGTCCGTCGGCGAGGCCGTCGCGGGCATCGGGCACTACCGCCCCGACGTCGTGCTGCTCGACGTCCACATGCCCGAGGGCGGCGGCGCCGCGGTGCTCGCCCGCACCCGGTCCGACCACCCCGACGTGGTGTTCCTGGCCCTGTCGGTGTCCGACGCGGCCGAAGACGTCATCTCGGTCATCCGGGCGGGCGCCCGCGGCTACGTCACCAAGACCATCTCGGGGCGCGACCTCGCGGACGCGGTGCGGCGGGTCCGTGCCGGCGACCCGGTGTTCAGCCCGCGGCTGGCGGGCTTCGTCCTCGACGCGTTCGCCGACCGCCCCGGTGCCGCGCCGCCGGTGGACCCGGAGGTCGACCAGCTGACCCGCCGCGAGCGCGACGTGCTGCGCCTGCTCGCCCGCGGCTACGCCTACAAGGAGATCGCGGCCGAGCTCGTCATCTCGATCAAGACCGTCGAGACCCACGTCTCGAGCGTGCTGCGCAAGACGCAGTCCTCGAACCGCCACGAGCTCTCGCGCTGGGCGTCGGACCGGCGGCTCGTGTAGGTGGCCTGCGGCCTCGTGAGCACTAAATGTCGGTATAGCGACATTTT
>NZ_JABBND010000004.1 GCF_012933465.1 Actinomycetospora sp. TBRC 11914 | reverse complement strand
GGCCGCCGGACCTGCGCCCCGTGCTCGTGATCACCGCAGGTCGGAGCCGCCCCCGACGAGGGGCACGTCACGCCGACTCCGGGGCCCCGGTGCTCCTGACCAGCCCGTGGGCCCGGGCGCCCCATGTCAGGACGGCTCCATCCTGACGTCAGGTGTCAGCATCCCCTCGACGCCGATCGGGGACCACCGCTGGTCTCACTCCGCCGGCAGGATCCCCTCGGCCCGCGCCCACGCCAGGAGCTCCGCCTCGGCCTCGTCGCGGTCCAGCGGGCCGCGCTCGAGCCGGACGTCCTTGAGGTGGCGCCACGCCCGCCCGACGACGGGTCCGGGCTCGACCCCGAGCAGTTCCATGATCGCGTTGCCGTCGAGGTCGGGGCGCACCCGCGCGAGGTCCTCCTGTTCGGAAATCCTCGCGATCCTGTTCTCGAGGTCGTCGTAGGTCCGCTGCAGCGCCGCCGCCCGGCGCTTGTTGCGGGTCGTGGAGTCCGAGCGGACGAGCTTGTGCAGCCGGTCGAGCAGCGGGCCCGCGTCGGTGACGTAGCGGCGCACGGCCGAGTCGGTCCACTCGCCCTTGCCGTAGCCGTGGAAGCGCAGGTGCAGGAACACCAGCTGCGAGACGTCGTCGACCAGCTGCTTCGGGTAGCGCAGCTCGCGCAGCCGCTTGCGGGCCATCTTCGCCCCGACCACCTCGTGGTGGTGGAAGCTCACGCGGTTGCCGGGCTCCACCTTGCGGGTGGCCGGCTTGCCGATGTCGTGCAGCAGCGCGGCGAGGCGCAGCGTCAGGTCGGGGCCGTCGGTCTCGCGGTCGATGGCCTGCTCCATGACCGTGAGCGAGTGCTCGTAGACGTCCTTGTGCTGGGCGTGCTCGTCGATCTCGAGGCGCATCGCGGGCACCTCGGGCAGCACGACGTCGGCCAGCCCGGTGTCGACCATGAGCTCGATGCCCCGGCGGGGGTGCGCGCCGAGCAGCAGCTTGGTCAGCTCGGCCTGCACGCGCTCGGGGGTGATGCGGGCGAGCTCGCCCGCCATCGCGGTCATGGCGTCGCGGACCCGGGGGGCCACGTCGAAGCCGAGCTGGGAGACGAACCGGGCGGCGCGCAGCAGCCGCAGCGGGTCGTCGCCGAAGGAGCGCTCCGGCTCCACCGGGGTGTCGAGCACCCCGCGGGCCAGCGCGGCCAGCCCGCCGCAGGGGTCGACGAAGGTGCGGTCGGGCAGCGACACCGCCATGGCGTTGGCGGTGAAGTCGCGCCGCACCAGGTCGCCCTCGACGGTGTCGCCGAACGCGACCACCGGGTTGCGGGAGACCCCGTCGTAGGTGTCGGCGCGGAACGTCGTGACCTCGAGGGTCACCCCGTGGCGGGCGAGGCCGACGGTGCCGAACTCGATCCCGGTCTCCCAAATGGCCTCGGCCCAGCCCGACACGATCTTCTTGATCTCCGGCGGACGGGCGTCGGTGGTGAAGTCCAGGTCCGCGGAGAGCCGGCCGAGCAGGGCGTCCCGCACGCTGCCGCCCACGAGGTAGAGCCGGTGCCCGGCCTCGGCGAAGCGGCGCCCGAGCTCGTCGGCGACGGGGGAGTACCGCAGGAGCTCCACGACCGCAGTCTGACCGGCGTCGGGGGTCCCGCGCTGGCCATTCCCGGGCGTGGCGGGCGCCGACGACGACGTCGGCAGGGCGGTCTGGGCGGCTCCGGGCACGGCGGGACAGCCTAACCCGGGCACGGCGGACACCCGCCCCACCGCCCCGCCCACCACCGCGTGACACCCCCCGTGCACCGGGCGTGCGCCGTACGATCGCGGAATGCCCCCGTCGTCCCGTCGCTCCGCCGACCGCCGTCGGCGTGGCCCGCGGCGGCGGATGCGCACGGTCGACGAGTACTCCGCGGGAGGGCTCGTCGTCGACGCCGCGCACGGGTGCGCCGCGCTGATCGGGCGCCTCGACCGGCGCGGGCGGCTCCTGTGGTCGTTGCCCAAGGGCCACATCGAGGAGGGCGAGACCGCGGAGCAGGCGGCGGTGCGGGAGGTCGAGGAGGAGACCGGCATCATCGCGACCGTGCAGGCCCCGCTCGGCAGCATCAACTACTGGTTCGTGGCCGAGGACCGGCGCGTCCACAAGACGGTGCAGCACTTCCTGCTCTCGGCGGTCGGCGGGGAGCTCTCCGACGCCGACGTCGAGGTCACCGAGGTCGCGTGGGTCCCGCTCGCCGAGCTGTCGTCCCGGCTGGCCTACGCCGACGAACGGCGACTGGTGCGGCTGGCCGCGGAGATCCTGGAGGAGTCCGCGTGACCCCGCGGGGACCCGCGGCGTCCGGCCGGGTCCTCGCTCGGAGCCGGGCCACCGCCCTCGCCGCGGTGGCGGTGCTCGTCGGTCTCGCGGCGGCCCTGCTCGGGCTGCCCGGCACGGCGACCGCCCAGACGGCGTCGACCGGCGTGACCCTGTCCCTCGACACCGCGAACCCCCGGGTCGTGACCTCGGACGGTCCGCCGGAGCTGCTGGTCACGGGCCACGTCGCGAACCACGGCACGGTGCCGGTCCGCGACGTCGGGGTGCGGGTCCAGCGGGGCGCCGCGGTCGCCACCGACGGCGACGTCGGCCAGGCGCTCGACGGCTCGGTGTCCCCGGACTCCTCGGGCGGCACGGCCGCGCCCGGCTTCACGCCCGTCGCCGGGACCCTCGACCCCGGCACGGACGTGCCGTTCACCGTCCGGGTGCCGCTGCGCGGACCCGCCGACTCGTCGCTCGCCCTCACGACGCCGGGCGTCTACCCGCTCGTCGTCGACGTGAACGGGACGCCGGGCACCGCGGCCGCGCCGGCCCGCCTCACCGCGAGCCGGCTGCTGCTGCCGGTCACCGGGGTGCCGGGCGGCCCGCCCGGCTCCGCGGCCCCCGTGCCGGCCGCGGGCCGGGTCCCGGCGGTGTCGGTGCTGTGGCCCCTCGCCGACCGCCCGCGGCGCCTCCCGGTCGCGCCCGGCGCCCCGGCCCTGCTGGCCGACGACAGCCTCGCCACGTCCTTCGCCCCCGGCGGTCGCCTCGCCGGGCTCGTCGACGCCCTCGACCGCGCCGCCCCGATCGGCAGCCCGGCCGCCGCGTCGGTGTGCCTGGCGGTCGACGCCGACCTGCTCGAGACGGCCGCCGACATGAGCGGCGGCTACCAGGTGCACACCGCGACCGGTGACCACCCGGGCGCGGGCGCCCAGGCGGCGGGCGCCTGGCTCGCCTCGGTGCGCGACGCGGCCCGCGGGCGCTGCGTGCTCGCCCTGCCCTACGCCGACGCCGACCTGCTCGCCACGTCCCGCGGGAACATGAGCGACCTCACGACGGCGGCCCGGACCCTCGGCGAGCAGCGGACCGCGGCCCTGCTCGGCGTCGCGCCGGTGCCAGGCGCCACCGTGCCCGCCGGCGGGCTGGTCGACGAGCGCAGCCTCGCCGACCTCGCCGGCGGCGGCGCCCGGTCCCTCGTCGTCGACGGCGCCACGCTCGCGGGCGGGGTACCGGCGGGCGCCGTCGGGCGTTTCGCCGGCGAGGGCGGCACGGCCCCGCTCGCGGTGGCCACCGACCCGCTCGCCGGGCAGGCCCTGGCCCCGCGGCCGACGGCCTCGGACGGCTCGACCAGCCCGGCGGGCACCGCCGGCGGGCTCGCGACGCAGGACGCCCTCGGCGTCGTGACCCTGCGGGCCCTGGCCGCCGGCCCCCCGACGACGACCGTGCTGGCCCCGCCGGTCGACTGGGCCGCCTCCCAGCCCGAGGCCGAGGCCCTGCTGGCGGGGATCTCCGACCTCGCCGGGCGGGGCCTGGTCAGCCCGGTGGACGCCGGGACCCTCCTCGCGACGGGGGCGGCCCGCGGCACGACGCTGCCCCAGGTGGCGCTGGGGTCCGGGGACCGGTCGGCCGCCTCGGACCAGAGCCCGGCCCTCCTGGACCAGATCCGCGGGGTCCGGGACGAGCAGCGCGACCTGCTCGCGGCCAGCCGCCAGGACCACACCGGCGCGCCGACCCCGGCCGAGTTCGTCGAGCCGCTCACCGGCGCGCTGCTGCGCAGCCTCTCGGCGGCCGGGCGCGGCGACCCGGCGCTGCAGCGGGCCGCCGCCGACGACGTCGCCGCTCAGATGCGCACTCTCCGGGGGATGGTGCACGTCGTCCAGCCCGCGGGCAGCTACTCGCTGGGCTCGAGCGAGGCGCCGCTCCTGCTCACCGTGGAGAACCAGCTGCCCGTGGCGGTCGACGTCACCGTCGCCCTCGAGCCGACGCCGGGGGTGCGCGTGTCACCCGTCCCGGTGCGCCGCGTGCCCGCGTTCGGCAGCGTGCAGTTCCAGGTCGCCCTCGACGTGGGCCGGTCGGGCCAGTTCACCGTGGACGCCACGGCGCGCACGCCCGGGGGCGACACGCTCGGCCCGACGAGTCGTCTGCTGCTGCGATCGACCGCCTACGGCACCATCACCGTGTGGTTGACCGCGTCCGCAGCCGTCGTGCTGGTGAGCCTGGCGAGCCTGCGGGTGGCGCGCCGGGTTCGCCGGGCACGGCAGGACCGGCGGTCCCGACCCAGGCCGCGCCACGCGACCGGCCCGATCCCGACGGTCGACCGGGACGGCCCGACGACCGGCCGGGAGGACGGGGGCTCGTCGACGGGCGGCCCGGACCGCGAGCTGCAGAACCGATGACGGCGCGCCCCGGTCACGGCGCGCCCCGGGAGGTGCGCCCGGACGAGGCCGACCGTCCCGATCCGCGGTCCCGCGAGCCCGAGGAGCGGGTCGAGCCCGCGCCGCACCCGGTCGTCCCGCCGCCGCCCCCGCCGGCCGACGGCATCGTGCCACCCCCGCCCGCGCCCGAGGCGCCGGTGACCCGCGCGCCCGGCCCCGGCCGCCCGCCCGGTCCCCCCGGACCGCCCGGACCGCCGCCCGCCGGCGCCCGCCCCGGACCCCCGCCGCCCGGGGGCCCGCCCCAGCCAGGACCGGCCCAGCCAGGACCGGCCCAGCCAGGACCGGCCCAGCCGGGCCCGCCCCGGCGGGAGCCGCCGATGGGCGGCGCCGCGCCCGGACCACCTCCGCACCCGCCACCTCTCCCGCCGCCCGGGCCGCACGGCGCCGCGCCCCGCGGTCCCGGTGCGCCGCCCGGACCGGCCGTCGACCCGCGGGCACCCGGGCCGGTGCCCGGGCCGCACCGGGGCGCGCCCCCGGCGGACCCGACGCGTCCCCTGGCCGCCTCGGCCGCCGACGCGCTCACCGCGCCCGCCCGCGCGGTACCCGGCACCCCCGATCCCGGCACCGACGCGACCACCGAGACCGACCTCGTCCCCGCCCGGGTCGAGGAGGCCACCGCCCGGATGACCGCCCTGGCCGGGCGCAGCGGCACCGACCGCTCGGCGCCGCTGGCGTCGTGGACCGTCGGGAACTCCACCGACGAGACCGTCCTGCTCCCGCGGCCCCCGCTCGAGCAGGACGCCCCCGCGGTCCCCGCACCGCGCACCCCGAGCGACGACCGGAACGACTCGTCGCTGGTCAAGGCCTCCAGCGGGATGGCGGTCGCGACGCTCGTCAGCCGCCTGACCGGGTTCCTCCGCACCCTCGCCCTGGCCGCGACGATCGGGCTGGGGCTGGTCGGCAGCTCGTTCAACATCGCGAACACGCTGCCCAACATCATCTTCGAGCTGCTGCTCGGCGGCGTGCTCACCAGCGTCGTGATCCCGGTGCTGGTGCGCGCGGCCAAGGAGGACGGCGACGACGGCGACGGGTTCGCCCAGAAGCTCCTCACCGGCGCCGCGGTGGTGCTCTTCGTCGCCACCGTGCTCGCGGTGGTGGCCTCACCCCTGCTCGTGCAGCCCTACATCGAGAACGAGGCCAACCGGCCCCTGGCCACCGACTTCGCCTACCTGCTGCTGCCCCAGATCTTCTTCTACGGCCTGGGGGCGCTCTTCGGCGCGATCCTCAACGCGCGGGCGGTGTTCGGGCCCGCCGCGTGGGCGCCGGTGCTCAACAACGTCGTCGTGCTCGTCTCGCTCGTCGTCTACTGGCTGCTGCCCGCCCCCACCGACGGCAGCCCGATCAGCACCACGCAGCTCCTGGTGGTGGGCGTCGGCAGCACCCTCGGGATCGTGCTGCAGGCCGCGGTGATGCTGCCGGCGATGCGGCGCACCGGGTTCCGCTGGCGCTGGCGGTGGGGCTGGGACCCGCGGCTCTCGTCGTTCGGCGGGCTCGCCGCCTGGGTCATCGGCTACGTCGTGGTGAGCCAGATCGGCCTCACCGTGATCCTGCGGGTGGCCTTCTCCGCGAGCGACGGCGGCCCGTCGATCTACTCGAACTCCTGGCTGCTCATCCAGGTGCCCTACGGCGTGCTCGGGGTCTCGCTGCTGACCGCGCTCATGCCCCGGATGAGCGCCGCGGCCGCCAATGGCCGGCTCGACCAGGTGGTCGAGGACCTCTCGCTCGGCTCGCGGCTCTCGACGGTCACGCTGCTGCCGGTCAGCGTCATCCTCACCGTGTTCGGCTCGCAGCTCGGCGTCGCGATGTTCTCGGTGGGCCGCGCGGGCGGGGCCTCGGCGGAGGCGCTCGGCGCCGCGCTGGCGTCCTCGGCGTTCGGGCTGCTGCCGATGGCGGTGGTCATGCTGCAGCTGCGGGTCTTCTACGCGATGGCCGACGCCCGCACGCCCACGCTCATCATGGTGATCATGACGGCGGTCAAGGTGCCGCTGGCCTACCTGTGCCCCGTCCTGCTCGCGCCCGACCAGGTGGTGCTCGGCCTGGCGGCCGTGAACGCGTTCGGCTTCGTCGTCGGCCTCGTCGTGGGCGACATCTGGCTGCGCCACCGGATCGGGCGCCTCGATACGAAACGGGTCCTGCGCACCGTGCTGCTCACCGGCATCGCCTCGGTGGCCGCCGTGCTGACGGCCGTCGTCGTCGTGACCCTGCTCGAACGCCTGCTGGGCGGCGCCGGCGCGGTCGCCAAGGCGTGGGTCACGATCGGCGTCGGCGGGATCGTCTCGCTCGTCGTCGTCGCCGTCGCGATGCGGCTGCTCAAGGTCCCGGAGCTCGACCCGGTGGTGTCCCGGCTGCGCCGGCTCGTCGCGCGGTGATCGACACGGCGCGGACGCCGGGGTTGCGCCGCCGTGACGGGTGTCGCCGCCCGCCGCCGGGTCCACGACGGGCGGCGCGGTGTCCCGTAGGCTCGCCCCCGAACGGGGCGCGCGGCCCGAGGGACCGGTCCGCGCGGGGGGTGTGGCGAGCGCGCCGGAGGTGAGGGGTGGACGACGCGATGGCCGGCCGCCGCGCGCCCGGAGCACCGCGAGGCGCCGTCGCCGAGTCGTCCGGCCCCGTCGAGAGCCGCACCGACCACGCGGACGACGACGTCGAGGCCACGGCCGCCGTCGACGCCGAGGACCCCCTCGTGGACCCGGCGGACGGCCCGGAGGAACCCGGCGCCGACCACGACGCCCCGCCCGCCGAGGACGCGCCGACCACCGCGGTGCCGCCCGTCGAGGGCGGCGCCGACACGGGCTCGGGATCCCGCATCGACGGCCCGACCACCTTCCTGCCCGGAGGGACACGCCGCGGCGGCACCGGGTCGCGCTCGCCGCGTCGCGGGGAACGCGACGGGGGCGGACGCCGGCCGGCGGCGCCCTGGGGCCCGCGGGCGCCCGCCTCGGGGCCGATCGCCGTCGGGCGCGACGGCGCGATCGTGCCGGGCACCGTCATCGTCGACCGCTACCGGCTCGTCGCCGAGGTCGGGCGCGACCGGTCCGCCGACGCCGTGCTCTGGAAAGCGCGGGACACCACCCTCGAGCGCGACGTCGCGATCACGCTGCTCGTCGGCGGCTGGCAGGCCGACGTCCGGGCCGCGCAGGCGCTCTCCCGCGCCACCCGCTCGGCACACTTCTCCCACCGCCACGCCGCCCGGGTGCTCGACGTCGTGCAGCCCGGGTCGTCGCGGCTGCCCGCCGGCGTGCTGGGCGCCGCGGTCGCCGAGTGGACCCCCGGCCGCGACCTCGCCGAGCTCGTGGCCGGCGGCCCCCTGAGCCCGAGCGCGGCGCTGCGGGTCGTGGAGCCGCTCGCCCAGGCCGTCGCGGACGCGCACCGCGCGGGCCTCGTGCTCGGCATCGACCACCCGCAGCGGGTCCGGGTGACGGCCCGGGCCAACGCCCGGCTCGCCTTCCCGATGCCGCGCGGGGACGCCGAGGTCGACGACGACGTCCGCGGGCTCGGCGCCACCCTCTACCTGCTGCTGACCGGACGCTGGCCCTCCACCGACGGGACCACCCCCGCCGGGCTCAAGGCGGCCGCCCGGACGGCGTCCGGCGCTCCCGTGCCGATCCGCGACCTGCGGCCCGGCCTCCCGGTCGGGCTCGCGGCTCTCGTCGACCGGACCCTCGACGCCACCGGCGGGATCCGCACCGCCGCAGCGGTGCACGGGCTGGTGCGCCAGCTGCGCGAGGGCGCCGAGGACGACGGCGTGCTGCTCCCGCTCACCGAGGACGGCGTCCAGTTCGAGGACGAGCCCGGCACCGTCTGGCACCCGGACGACGACGAGACCCCCGAGCAGCACGACGCCGCGACCCGCCGCAAGCTGCGGATCGGGGTGACCCTGCTGGTGGTGGCCGTCCTCGCGATCGTCGCGTTCGTGGCGTTCCAGGCGGTGTCGCTGGTCGGGGGCGGCCCCTCGTCGGGGCCGCCGCTGGTCATCCCCACCTCCGCCGCGCCGGCGCCCGCCTCCGGGCAGGCCGCGGCGCCCGCCGCGCCCGCGGTCCCGGCCGCCCCCACCGGTCCCGTGCAGCTCGCGAGCATCGCGGTGTACGACCCGTCGGGCGACCCGGACAACCCCGGTCGGGTGGGGCGGGCCGCGGACAACGACCCGTCGTCGAGCTGGTCCACCTCCGACTACGACCAGCAGTTCCCCGCGCTCAAGCCGGGGATCGGGCTGATGACCACGTTCCGGGCGCCCTCGAAGGTGTCCCAGGTGGTCGTGCGCTCGCCGAGTCCCGGCACGACGATCGAGATCCGGTCGGCCGCGGCCCCCGACGTCCCGCTGGCCCAGACCCAGGTGGTGGGCACCGGGACGGTGTCGGGGGACACCACGACGATCCCGGTCCAGCTCGCCGCCCCGACGAGCAACCTGCTCGTGTGGATCACCGCGCTCGGCCAGTCGGACGACCAGTACCAGAGCCAGATCGCCGAGGTCACGGTGATCGGCGGGAGCTGAGCGGGCGGGTTTCCCCGAACCGCACCCCGCCGCGGGGGGCCGCGTCTAGCGTCCGCTCCCGTGGCCGACCCACGCTCCGACCAGGAGCTCATGGCCGCCCACGTGGCGGGCGACCCCCGCGCGTTCGACGAGATCGTCCGGCGCCACACCGACCGGCTGTGGGCCTTCGCGGTCCGCACGCTCGGGGACTCCCACGAGGCCTCGGACGCCCTCCAGGAGGCGTTGTTGTCCGCCTTCCGCGCCGCGGACCGCTGGCGCGGCGAGGCCTCGGTGTCCACCTGGCTGCACCGGATCGTCTACCACGCCTGCCTCGACCGGGTGCGCCACCGCCGGACCCACCGGGCCGACCCCCTCGACGACGGCACCGACGTGCCGGTGCCCCGCGACGCGATGGCCGACCGGATGACCGTCCTGGCCGTCGACGAGGCCCTGGCCCGGCTGCCCGAGGCCCAGCGCGCGGCGGTCGTGCTCGTGGACATGGAGGGCCTGTCGATCGCGGAGGCCGCGGCCGCCCTGGGGGTGCGGGAGGGCACGGTGAAGAGCCGCGCGGCCCGGGGTCGCTACCGGCTCGCGGTGCTCCTCGGGCACCTGCGCCCCGGCGGGGGGAACGACGGGGGCCTCGCGGGCGTCGAAGCCCCGGGAGGCGACGTGTCGAGCCCCGCGGGAGGTGAGCGATGAGCCGGGACGAGTCGCACGACGACGCCGAGCGGGCGGCGGAGCAGGCCGAGGACGCCGTCCTGCGCCACGCCGAGGGTCAGCCGCCGCGGGCCGGGGAGGAGCAGCTCTTCGCGGCGCTGGACCGCACCCGCGCCGACCTCGCGGCGGCGCCGGTGCCTCCGGTGCCCCCCGGGTTCGCCGCCCGCCTGCAGGAGCGGCTCGCGGCCGAACGGGCCGCCGCGCCGTCCGGAGGGGATCCCGACGACGCCGATCACGTCGACGACGGGCGCGCGTCGGGGCGGCCGCCGGCGCCGTCCCGGCCGCCGTCCCAGCTGCCGTCCAGTCCGCCGTCCCGGTCGTCGTCCCGGCCGCCGTCCAGTCCGCCGTCCCCGGGGCCGGCCGGGCGCGGCCCCCGCGGCCCGCTCCGCCGCCGCACCCTGGCCGCCGCGCTCGGGGCCCTCGCCGTCGTGGCGGCCGTCGTGGTGGGCGTCCTGGCCGGGACCACCCCGGCACCGCCGACGGCACCGACCGCCGCGCCGCCCGTGCCCGGGCCGCCGGCGCCCGGGCCCGCGCCGGTGTCGGCCGCGGACCCCGTGCGGGCGCTGCGGGCCGGGCTGGGCGCCGCCGACCCGGGACCGCTCGGCGATCCGGCCCGCCGGGCCGCCTGCCTCGTCGCGCACGGGCTGCCCGCCGGCACCGTCCCCCTCGGGACCAGGCAGGTCCTGCTCGACGGCCGGCCCGGCACGCTGCTGGTGCTCACCACCGGGAGGGCCGCGCGCTTCCGGCTGCTCGTCGTCGGCCCGGGCTGCACCGCCGACCGCCCGGACACGCTCGCCGACCTGACGGTGGGCGGGTGAGTGAGGCGGGCGACGCCTCGTGGGGAATCCTGGACCCGTGGCGGACGTTGCAGCGGACGTGAGTGAGCAGACCATCCACGACGTGATCATCGTGGGTTCCGGACCTGCCGGGTACACCGCGGCGACCTACTCGGCACGGGCACAGCTCGACGTCGTGGTCTTCGAGGGCAGCCAGTTCGGCGGGGCGCTCATGACCACGACCGAGGTCGAGAACTACCCCGGGTTCGCCGAGGGCATCCAGGGTCCCGAGCTGATGGACCAGATGCGGCGCCAGGCCGAGCGCTTCGGCGCGCAGCTGCGCCCCGAGGACGTCGACTCCCTGGACCTCACCGGCGACGTGAAGAGCGTGACAGTCGGCGGCGAGACCCACCACGCCCGGTCGGTGATCCTGGCCATGGGCGCGGCACCGCGCTACCTGGACGTCCCCGGCGAGGAGCGGCTCCTCGGGCACGGCGTGAGCGCCTGTGCGACCTGTGACGGCTTCTTCTTCCGCGACCACGACATCGTCGTGGTGGGCGGCGGCGACTCCGCCATGGAGGAGGCCACGTTCCTGACGCGCTTCGCCCGATCGGTCACGATCGTGCACCGCCGCGACGAGTTCCGGGCATCCGGGATCATGCTGGAGCGCGCGCGGAACGACGAGAAGATCACGTTCCGGACGAACGCCGTGGTCACCGAGGTCCTCGGGGAGAACGCGGTGTCGGGCGTGCGCGTGCGCGACGTCGTCACCGGCGAGGAGGACACCCTGGAGGTCACCGGGATGTTCGTCGCCATCGGCCACGACCCCCGCTCGACGCTCGTCGCCGGGCAGGTCGACACCGACGACGAGGGCTACGTGCGGGTCGACACGCCGAGCACGTACACGAATCTCCCAGGCGTCTTCGCCTGTGGCGACCTCATCGACAAGACCTACCAGCAGGCGGTCACGGCCGCCGGCAGCGGCTGCACGGCGTCCATCGACGCCGAGCGCTGGCTCGCCGAGCTCCAGGCGCACAGCCCCGGCTCGGCGGCCCCCGAGACGTCACCGAAGCCGACCGTGGACTCCGAGGTCACCCCGGAGCTCGACGCCGTCGCCGGCTGACCGCGCCGGGCCGCCCGTCCGAAGGCCCGAGCCCGACACCGAACCACCCGACCGAGCATCCCGCTCGACAGGAAGATCTACAGGAGGATCCCCCGATGGGCAGCCCCGTCACCGTCACCGACTCCACCTTCTCCGACGAGGTGCTGAGCAGCGACAAGCCCGTCCTGGTGGACTTCTGGGCCACCTGGTGCGGCCCGTGCAAGATGGTCGCCCCGGTCCTCGAGGAGATCGCCCAGGAGCACGGCGACAAGCTCACCGTCGCGAAGCTGGACATCGACCAGAACCAGGCCACCGCCCGTGACTACCAGGTCATGTCGATCCCGACGATGATCGTGTTCCAGGGCGGCAAGCCGGTGAAGCAGATCGTCGGCGCCAAGCCGAAGGCCGCGCTGCTCAACGACCTGTCCGACGTCCTCGGCTGAGCACCCCGCCACCGCGCCACGCCGGGTCCGGACCCCGTCCGGGCCCGGCGTCGTCGTGTCCGGGCCCGGACCTCGCCACGGGCGGTGATCCCGAACCGTGACCGTGCGGCACGGGCCCGATGCGGGGTGCGAGCGGGCCCACAGGGCACAATGAGACCCCGGTGAACCGAGGCGGTCCCGCCGCCCGGCCACGCCCGCGGGGGCACCCGGGCGCGTGGCGGTGCACCGCGTCAGGGTCCGACAGCGACGGGAGCGACGGAATGCAGCTGCTGAGCCGCGGCGACACCGGTCCGGCCGTCGCCGAGGTCCGCGCAGCACTCCAGGCGCTGGGGCTTGTCGAGCCACCGGCTCCGGGCGGTCCCACTCCCGAGCCCGGCCGCTTCGACGGGGCCCTCGAGGACGCCGTCCGCGCGTTCCAGCAGAACCGGGGCCTGATCACCGATGGTGTCGTCGGCCCCTCGACCTACCGCGCCCTGCGGGACGCCCGCTGGTCGCTCGGGGACCGCATGCTCTGCCTGCAGGCCTCGAACACCATGACCGGCGACGACGTCTTCGCCCTCCAGGAGCGCCTCCTCGAGCTGGGGTACGACTCCGGGCGCGCCGACGGCGTGTTCGGCAGGCAGACCGAGCAGGCGCTCCGGAGCTTCCAGCGCGACTACGGCATGGCGCCGGACGGCATCTGCGGGCCGCGCACCCTGCGTCACCTCGGCTACCTCGGCCGGAAGGTGACCGGCGGGCGCCCCGGCCTGCTCCGCGAGCAGGAGCGGCTCCACCGCGCCGGCCCGCGCCTCTCGGGCAAGCGCATCGTGATCGATCCAGGGCACGGCGGGCAGGACCCGGGCGTGGCCGTCGGCGGGGTCACCGAGGCCGGGCTGGTGTCCGACATCGCCCGGCGGCTCGAGGGCCGCATGTCCGCGGCCGGCATGGAGGCGCTGCTCTCCCACGGGCCGCACGACTGCCCCTCCGACGCCGAGCGGGCCGGGTTCGCGAACACGGCGGGCGCCGACGTGGTGCTCTCGCTGCACGTCGACGCCAACCACAGCCCGGCCGCCAACGGGCTCGCCGCGTTCCACTTCGGGACCGGCACCGGGGCGACGTCGACCGTCGGGGAGGCGCTCGCGGGCTACATCCACCGCGAGCTGCTCGCCCGCACCCGGATGCTCGACTGCGGGGTCCACCCGCGCCCCTGGGAGCTGCTGCGGCTCACCCGCATGCCGGCGGTCCGCGTCGAGATCGGCTACCTCACCAACGAGCACGACCGGTCGGCCCTGCTCGACCCCGCCTTCCGCGACGTCGTCGCCGAGGGGATCCTCGTCGCCGTCAAGCGGCTCTACCTGCTCGGGCAGAACGACAAGCCGACCGGGACGTTCACCTTCTCCGACATCCTCCAGCGCGAGGAAGGCAGCCCGATAGGCGCCTAGGCCTCCGGCCATGTGAACGATTTTGGTCGCTGGGAGACCCGAAATCGTTCACACACATGGGGCCTGTCGGTCCGAGCCGTACCGACCGCTGGTATGTGAACGATTTTGGGTCTCCCAGCGACCAAAATCGTTCACATGCGCGCAGCGCTATCGAGGCGCCGGAGCCCCCACCGGGGCGGCCGGCGCCGTCGTCACCGTCACCGAGCCGAGGAGCTGGGCGATCGCCGCCTCGACGTCCTCCTTCCAGGAGAACCCGGTGCGCAGCTCGAGGCGCAGCCGCGGCCAGCGGTGGTGGTGCGCGACGGTCTTGAACCCCACGGCGCGCAGGAAGGCGGCCGGGAGCACGCAGCTCGGCGTGTCCTCGGCGGTGCGGGCGTGCGCCTCGCCCCGGGGCCGGTCGGCGGTGTCGCCGAACGCCTCGAGGGCCTTCACCCCGCGGCGGGAGAGATCGCGGACGACGTCCTGGACGAGCATCCGCCCGACGCCGGCGCCGCTGAAGTCGGGCACGACGTGCAGGCCGCAGAGCAGGACGGCGTCGGCCCCGACCGGGGAGGTCGGGAACGCCGCGGCGCGGGGCACGGCCGCGGGCGGGGCGTAGAACGCGTAGCCCGCCGGGACGCCCTCGACGTGGGCGATCCGCCCGCACGAGCCCCACTCGAGCAGGACGCCGGAGACCCAGGCCTCCTTCTCCAGCTCCAGGGTGCCGAACTCCTCGGCCTGCGAACCCAGGTGCGGGGGGAGCTCCCAGTACACGCACCGACGGCAGCCCTTCGGCAGCTCGTCGATGTTGTCCAGGGTGACCCCGACACACTCTCGCGACACCGACACTCCCGTCCTGGCCCTGGCTCGTCCACCGGGAGGCATGCGTACCCCTCCGCGTCCGTGTCGACAATACGGGCGCCACCGATCGTGGCGTCGGTGACGCCGAGGTCGCGCCGATCGTGGTGACCGACCGCGTAGACTCGCTCGGCGATCCACTGCTGTCCTGTGACGAAAGGGTCGCCGATGACCGCGATGCCTCCCGCCCACCGCACCACCGGGTCCTCCGGGCCGGCCGCGGCGGCGGGGGCGGCGGCAGCACGGGCGGCCACGAGCGACCTCGGCGACGCCGGTGACCCCCACCTGGAGCGCTACGCGGCCCGCACGGCGGGGATGACCGCCTCCGAGATCCGGGCCCTGTTCGCCGTCGCGAGCCGCCCGGAGGTCGTCTCGCTGGCCGGCGGGATGCCGAACCTCGCCGCGCTGCCGCTGGAGTCGCTCTCCGTCGAGGTCGCGGGGCTCGTCGCCGCCGAGGGCCAGAGCGCGCTGCAGTACGGCTCCGCCCAGGGCGTGCCGGTGCTGCGCGAGCAGATCGGCGAGGTCATGGCGTTCGAGGCGGGCAGCCTCGCGGCCACCGGCGGGTTCGCCGCGGACGACGTCGTGGTGACCGTCGGGTCCCAGTCGGCGCTGGACATGCTGACCCGGCTCTTCGTGGACCCGGGCGACGTCGTCCTCGCCGAGTCGCCCTCCTACGTGGGCGCCCTCGGGTCGTTCGCCGCCTACCAGGCGGACGTCCGCCACGTCGCGATGGACGACGACGGGCTCGTCCCGGCCGCGCTCGACGAGGCGCTCCAGCAGCTGGCCCGCGAGGGCAGGCGCGCCAAGTTCCTCTACACGGTGCCGAACTTCCACAACCCGGTCGGCGTGAGCCTCGCGGCAGACCGGCGGCCGGCGATCGTCGAGCTCTGCCGCCGCCACGGCGTGCTGATCGTGGAGGACAACCCCTACGGGCTCCTCGGCTTCGACGGCCAGACCTACCCGTCGCTGCGCTCGATGGACCCGGAGAACGTCGTCTACCTCGGCTCGTTCTCCAAGATCTTCGCGTCGGGCCTGCGCGTGGGCTGGGCGCTCGCGCCCCACGGCATCCGCGACAAGCTCGTCCTCGCCGCCGAGTCGGCCACGCTCTGCCCGCCGGCGTTCACCCAGCTCGTCGTCTCGCGCTACCTCGCGACGCACGACTGGCGCAGCCTGGTGAAGTCGTTCCGGGAGATGTACCGGGAGCGGTGCGAGGCCATGCTCACGGCGCTGGAGACCCACCTGCCCGACGGGTGCCGCTGGACGCGCCCGCAGGGCGGGTTCTTCGTGTGGGCCACCGTGCCCGAGGGCGTGGACACCCGCGCGATGCTGCCGCGGGCGGTCACCGCGCGCGTGGCGTACGCCTCGGGCACCGGCTTCCACGCCGACGGCTCCGGCACCCGGCACATGCGCCTGTCGTTCTGCTACCCGCCGCCGGAGCGGATCACCGAGGGCGTCCGGCGGCTGGCCGGCGTCCTCGACGGCGAGCTCGACCTGCTGCGGACCTTCGGCGTGGCGGGTCCCCGGACCGCGACGTCGGGCGGGCCCCAGGCGCCGTCGGCCGACACCGCCTGAGCCGGGCCCTCGGCCGGGGCGACCCGCGGGCGGCCCACTAGGGTCCCCGAAGTGATCGCCCCGGCCCGGACAGAGTTCAGCGTCGCCGTCCTCGCCGGAGGGCTCTCCCACGAACGGGACGTCTCGCTGCGCTCGGGCCGCCGGATCGCCTCGACCCTCCGCGCCGCCGGCGCGACCGTCGACGAGTGGGACACCGACGCGGCCCTGCTGGGCCGGCTGACCACCTCCCGGCCCGACGCGGTCGTCGTCGCGCTGCACGGCGGGGAGGGCGAGAACGGGGCCGTCCAGAGCGTCCTGGAGCTGCTCGGCGTGCCCTACGTCGGCACCCGGGCGCCGGACTGCCGGCGCGCCCACGACAAGCCGACCGCGAAGGCCGAGCTCGCCCGGGCGGGGCTGGACACCCCGGAGTGGGTCGCCCTGCCGCAGTCGACGTTCCGCGAGCTCGGCGCGGCGGGGGTGCTCGACGCCCTCGTGGCCCGGCTCGGGCTGCCGCTCATGCTCAAGCCCGACCAGGGCGGGTCGGCGCTCGGCGCCCAGGTCGTCCGCGACCCGGCCGAGCTCCCGGCGGCGATGGTCGGGGCGCTGGCCTACGGCGACACCGTGCTGGTCGAGCGGTTCGTGGCGGGCGTCGAGGTGGCCGCCTCGGTGGTCGACACCGGCGACGGACCCGTGGCGCTGCCGGCGGTGGAGGTCGAGCCCGCCCACGGCGTCTACGACTACACCGCCCGCTACACGGCCGGCCTCACCCGCTTCCACTGCCCGGCCCGCCTCCCCGACGACGTCGCGCGCCGCGTGGCCGAGGCAGCGGTCGCCGCGCACCGGGTCCTCGGGCTGCGGGACCTCTCGCGCACCGACGCCGTCGTCGACGCCGAGGGCCAGGTGCAGGTGCTCGAGGTCAACGTGTCGCCCGGGCTGACCGAGAACTCGCTGCTGCCCCGCGCGGTCTCGGCGGCCGGCCGCGACCTCGGGGAGGTCTTCACGTCCCTGGTGGAACGGGCGGTCTCCCGCGGCCCCGTCGCCTGACGAGCGCAGCGGCGATCTCAGGCCGCCCTGAGATCGTCGCTGACGGCCTCGTGGATCATCCCTGGGGTGATGGGCCCGACGTGCCCTCCGGACCCATCAGACGCGCGATGCGCTCCAGATCCTCGACCGAGCCGAACTCGACGACGATCCGGCCCTTGCGCTGGCCCAGCTCGACCTTCACCCGCGTGTCGTAGGCGTCGGACAGCCGCTCCGCGAGGTCCTGGAGGCCGGGTGCGTGCAGCGGCCGACGGGCGGGGGAGCGGCGCTTCGCCGCCGACGGCTCCTTCTCGCCGCGGGCGAGCGTGACGGCCTCTTCCGCGGCGCGCACCGACATGCCCTCGGCGACGATGCGGGCGGCCAGCTCCTCCTGCGCGCCGGTGTCCTCGATCCCGAGGAGCGCGCGGGCGTGCCCGGCGGACAGGACGCCCGCGGCCACGCGACGCTGGACCGCGACGGGCAGGCGCAGCAGCCGGATGGTGTTCGTGATCGCCGGCCGGCTGCGGCCGATGCGGTCGGCGAGCTGCTCGTGCGTCACGTCGAACTCGGTGAGCAGCTGCTGGTAGGCCGCCGCCTCCTCGAGCGGGTTGAGCTGGACCCGGTGGATGTTCTCGAGCAGGGCGTCGCGCAGCAGGTCGTCGTCGGCGGTCCGGCGCACGATCGCGGGGATGTGCGTGAGGCCCGCCCGCTGGGCCGCACGCCAGCGGCGCTCGCCCATGACGAGCTCGTGGGTGGTGTCGGCGGCGCCGTCGCCCGGGATCGGCTCGTCGAGCTCGCGCACCACGATCGGCTGCAGCAGCCCGAACTCGCGCACGGAGTGCTCGAGCTCCGCGAGCGCCTCCTCGTCGAAGACGGTCCGCGGCTGGCGCGGGTTCGCGCGGATCCCGTCCACGCGGACCTCGCGGTAGACCGCGCCCGCCACCGCCCCCGCGTCGGAGGCGTCGGCCCCCGTCGGGGCGGGCCCGGGCACCGTCGGGGGCGTGCGCTGCCCGATGACGACGTCGGCGGCGCGGCTGCCCACGCCCGGGCGGGCGTGGGCGGTCTCCGCGGTCTCGGGCGGGCCGGTCGGGATCAGCGCGGCGAGCCCGCGGCCGAGGCCGCCTCGACGTTCGGTCATCCGTGGTCCCCCGTGGTGCTCGCAGCGGCCGACTCGGTGCGTCGCTCGGCGACGGCGGCCCGCATGGCGAACTCGCGGGCCGCGTCGAGGTAGCTCATCGCGCCGCGCGAGCCCGGGTCGTACGTGAGCACCGTCTGGCCGAAGCCCGGTGCCTCGCTGACCTTCACGCTGCGGGGGATGACGGTGCGCAGCACGAGGTCGCCGAAGTGGTTGCGGACCTCGTGCGTGACCTGGTCCGCGAGCTTGGTGCGACCGTCGTACATCGTGAGCAGGATCGTCGAGACGTGCAGCGACGGGTTGAGGTGGGACTGCACGAGCCCGATGTTGCTGAGCAGCTGGGAGAGCCCCTCCAGCGCGTAGTACTCGCACTGGATCGGGATCAGCACCTCGGGCGCGGCGACCATCGCGTTCAACGTGAGCAGCCCGAGCGAGGGCGGGCAGTCCACGAGGACGTAGTCGACGTCGAGCCGGTCCAGCGCCTCGGTCGAGAGCGCCTGCCGCAGCCGCGACTCCCGGTTCATCATCGACACGAGCTCGATCTCCGCCCCCGCCAGGTCGATCGTGGCGGGGACGCAGAGCAGGTCCTGCGAGCGGTCGCATACCTGGGCGGCCTGGTCGAGGGTGAGCTCGCCGATCAGCACCTCGTAGATGGACGGGACCCCGCTGCGGTGGTCGACGCCGAGCGCGGTGCTCGCGTTGCCCTGCGGGTCCAGGTCGACGACGAGGACCCGGGCGCCGTGCAGCGCGAGGGCCGCGGCGAGGTTGACCGTGCTCGTCGTCTTGCCGACGCCGCCCTTCTGGTTGGCGACCGTGATGACCCGCCGCCGGGCCGGCCGCGGCATGCGGTGGTCCTCGGGGTGGAGCACCCGGGCCGCACGGGCGGCCTCCTCCGCGATGGGCGTCATCCCGCCGCCGTCGCCGTAGATGACCTCGCCGGCCCCCAGCACGCCGGCCCCCACCGTCGACACGGCCTCGCTGACGGCCTCGCGCACCTTCTCCGCGCTCGGTCGGTCGGCGCCGCGCCGCGTTTCACGTGGAACGCCGTCATGTCCTTCGGTCACGAGGATCGATCCTTCCTCCCACGACCACGGCGGCCCGCGCCGGGGCCCGAGCCGGTCGCGCTCCGTCGCTCCGTTCGATGTACCACCACGATGTGCGTCGTGGCGTCTCCCGCGCCGCACTCCACGACCTCGATGTCGGCCGCTCCGGCGGCGTGCAGATCGTCCGCGTCGCGCCGCACCTCGTCGTGCGCGCTCGCGCCCTTGAGCGCGGCGAGTCTCCCACCCGGCCGAACGAGGGGCATCGCCCAGGCCGCCAGCCGCCCGATCGGCGCCACCGCGCGCGCCGTCACCACGTCGGACTCGCCGCAGGCGCGGCGTGTCTCGCGCTCCTCGGCCCGGCCCCGCCGGACGGTGACGTCGAGGTCGAGCGCCGCCACCACCTCCTCGAGCCACGCGACCCGCCGGGCCATCGGCTCCAGGAGCACCACCCGGAGGTCCGGGCGGGACAGGGCCAGGGGGATGCCGGGCAGGCCGGCGCCCGACCCGACGTCCAGCACCGAGGAGCCCGGCGGGACCACCCGGCCCACGTAGGCGGAGTTGACGAGGTGGCGGTCCCAGAGGCGGGGGATCTCGCGCGGCCCGATCACGCCCTGCTCGCGGCCGGGGCCGGCCAGCAGCTCGGCGAAGCGGCGGGCGCGGGGGAGCGCGTCCCCGAACAGCTCCTCCGCCTCGAGGGTGGGCTCGGCGACGGCGACCTCGGCCGTCCCGGTCCCGTCCGGCTCGCCCGGCGCGGCACCCGCCGACGTGGAGCCCGTCGACCCGGACCCGTTGCCGGGCCGGTCGTCGGTGGGGACACGGTCACGCCCACCCACGGTCACGCGTACCGCCCCCGTCGTCGGGCGCCACGGCTGGCGCCGGTCCGTGTTCCACGTGGAACACCGACCGGCGCCGTCGTCGCGGGGCTCATCTCAGTGCCCGGGGAGGACGACCACACGACGGCGCGGCTCCTCGCCCTCGCTCTCGCTGTGCACCCCGTCCACGCCGGCGACCGCGTCGTGGACGATCTTGCGCTCGAACGGGGTCATGGGGCGCAGCTTCTGGCTCTCCCCGCTCTCCTTGACCTCCTCGGCCGCCCGCCGGCCGAGGTCGGTCAGCTCCGAGCGCCGGTTCGAGCGCCAGCCCGCGATGTCGAGCATCAGGCGGTTCCGGGTGCCGGTGGTCTGCTGCACCGCCAGGCGCGTCAGCTCCTGGAGCGCCTCCAGGACGTCGCCGCGCTGCCCGACGAGCTTCTCGAGGTCCTTGCCGCCGTCGATGCTCACCACGGCGCGTCCCGCCTCGACGTCGAGGTCGATGTCGCCGTCGAAGTCGAGGATGTCGAGGAGCCGCTCGAGGTAGTCCCCGGCGATGTCCCCCTCGCGCACCAGGATGTCCTGGCCGGTGCCCTCGGCGTCCTCCGTGGGCGCGGCGTCCTCCGCGCGACCGTCGGACTGCAGGGTCTCGGACACGGCATGTCTCCTCTCGCCGGGCCGCGGGGCGGCCCTCCGGGTCCCGCACCACCGATCCTCGACGGTCGAGGGACGACGGTCCGGGCGGCTGGGGTTGGGGACGCACACGTCCCCGGGCCGGTCACGCCTCCGGGCGAGGCGTGGCCGGCCGCGGTCTCACCGTCGCTTCTTCGACTTCTTGCCGCCGCCGGGCCGACCCGACGAGGCCAGCTGCTGGCCGGAGCGCGCGCCGTTCTTGCCGCCCGAGCCGGACTTCGCCGTCGGCGACCCGACCTTCCCGGGTGCGGCGCGTCCGCTGCTCTTGCCCGACGTCGGGCGCGCCCCCGGCTTCGGCTTCGTCCCGGGCGCCGCGCCGTTCTGGCCGGTCGCGCCGTTCCCCGGCGTCGTGCCGTTGGCCGGCGCCGGCGCGTCCTGCGGCTCCTCGGCGACCGGCTCGGTCTCGCCGGCGCGGAGCTCCTCGGGGCGCTTCGGCTTCTGGCCCGGCTTCGGGGCCAGGTGGTCACGCTGCTCGGCGGCCTGCGCGCGGCGGGTCTCCTCCTCGCGGGCGATCCGGCCGTACACGTACCACTGCTGGGTCAGCGTCCAGGAGTTGTTGGACAGCCAGTAGAGCAGGATCGCGATCGGGAAGAAGGCGCCGAAGACGAGGACACCGAGCGGGAAGAGCCACATCGTCAGCTTCTGCATGATCGCGGCCTGCGGGTTGGCCGCGGACGCCGGCGACTGGTGCTGGGCCGAGATGCGGGCCGTGAAGTGGGTCGCGACGCTGGCGATGATCATGAGCGGCAGCGCGACCGGGACGACCGACGGGTTGAAGCTCGAGAAGTCCAGCGAGAAGTGGCCGAGCTCCTGGGCACCGCCGAAGATCGCCTGGGAGAGCTTGACGCCGAGGATGCTGGCGTTGTTGAACGAGACGACGTCGGCGCGGTCGAAGACGTAGTTGTAGGGGTAGTTCGGCTGGAAGCCCCGCAGCACGTGGAAGAGGCCGATGAAGACCGGCAGCTGCACGAGGACCGGCAGGCAGCCGCCCAGCGGGTTGACGCCGTGCTCCTTCTGGAGCTTCTGCATCTCCTCCGCGAGCTTCTGCTTGTCGTTCTTGTACTTCTCCTGCAGCTTCTTGATCTGCGGCTGGAACTCCTGCATCTTCCGCATGGAGCGGACCTGGCTGACGAACGGCTTGAACAGCAGCGCGCGCAGCGTGAAGACCAGGAAGATGACCGACAGCGCCCAGGCGAACCCGTTGTCGGCGCCCAGCGCGAAGCCGAACACCTTGTGCCAGAACCACAGGATGGCCGACACCGGGTAGTAGATGAAGTTCAGCACGACGCTTGCTCCTCGCTGGTGGGGGCTGCGGCTCCCCGGGGGGCGATGCGGTCTTCTCGGTCGGCGGGCGGGCCACCCGCCGGGTGGGGCTCGGGCCCGGAGGCGGCGACGTCGTCCGGGGCGCGCGGACGGCGAGGTGGCACCGGATCCAGACCGCCAGGGTGCCAGGGGGCGCACTTGAGCAGGCGCACCAGGGCGAGCGCGGTCCCGCGCAGCACGCCGTGCACGCTCACCGCCTCGACCGCGTAGGCGCTGCAGCTCGGGTGGAAGCGGCAGTGCGGCAGGAACATCGGCGAGATCCAGCGCCGGTAGAACCCGAGGAGCGCGAGCACGACCCGCGCCGCGGCACCGGGCCGCGGCCCGGGCGCCACCGCCGATGTCCCCATGCCCACGCTGCCCACTCCCGTCGGTTTCCCGTGAAACCGGCGCGCCGCGTCGGCGCACCGGTGTCCACCGGTGACCGGTTCTCCCGACCATGGTGCCCGTGCCGGGGCGGGAGGGCGAACGTCCGCGGTCGGCGGCGGGGGGCCGGTCGGGGGCGCGGTGGTCGCGTGCACCCCGGGCCTACCCGCTCCGGGCCACGGTGGGGCCGACCGGCTCCCCGGCGTGCGGGCCCGGGAGGACGCCCAGTCGCCGCAGGGCGGCGTCGAGGTCCGCGGCCAGGGCCGCGCTCGTCGCGGTCGCGGCGGCGGGGTGCGCCCGCACCACGAGGGCGGTGCCCTCCGGCAGCGCGTCAAGCCGGGCCGCCACGAGGTGTCGCAGCCGGCGGGTCACCCGGTGCCGCTCGACCGAGCCGCCCACCGACCTGCCCACGACGAAGCCCGCGCGCCGGCCGCCGTCGTCGCCGGCGAGGGCGTGGACCGACAGCAGCCGCCGGCCGGCCTTCCGGCCGCGACGGAGGATGCGTCGGAAGTCGTCGGGACGGCGGACCCGGTGCGGGCGCGGCAGCACGGTCGCGACGCCGGCGGGACGGGCGCGCGGCCCGTCAGGCGCTCAGGGAGGCGCGGCCCTTGCGGCGGCGGTTCGCCAGCACCGCGCGACCGGCGCGCGTGCTCATCCGCAGCCGGAAGCCGTGGGTCTTCGACCGACGACGGTTGTTCGGCTGGAACGTGCGCTTGCCCTTGGCCACGACTGAGAACTCCTGCGTCGGCTCGCCCCGGGATCGTGGGGGAGCGCGGTGTGCCCGGCGCACGCCGAGACGCCCAGGGATGGTCCTGGGCGCCGGGCGGGCCCGGATCCGGTCTCCACCAGCGTAGCCGACCCCTCCGACACCCCCCGACGTCGGCCCGACCCCGGCCCCTCGTGGTGATCGGTGCGGTGGTCGGTCGGACGCCCACCGCGGCACCGGGTCCGGGTCGCGAGAGCTTGTGGCCCGGCGCGCGACCTTGTTAGCGTCCTGCACCCCGTCGACGCGCCGGCGGAACCGCTGGGTGCGTCGGTCGTTCCCGGTACGGGACTCCTGGCCGACACCGGCGTCACGGGGCGCGGATGCAGAGGGGACCGCCGCAACACGGGACAGTCGGTACGGACCTCGGGGGTGGGGGCCGCGCCGAGGTCACTCGTGCGCATCGTGCACAGTTGTGGACAACCCTGTGGATCTGCGCGCCCACGGGCGTCGGGCGCACGGGCCACGTGGTCCGCGCACAGGGGGTCGGACGGAGGGAGGTCGGCATGTCGGACCAGCTCTCCGACCTCGACGAGACCTGGACCCGCGTGGTCTCCGAGCTCACGGCCGGGTCCGACGGCGGCCCGGCCCTCTCCGCGCAGCAGCGGGCCTGGGTCCGCGTCACCCGCCCGCTCGGTCTGCTCGACGACACCGCACTGCTCGCGGCCCCGAGCGAGTTCGCCAAGGAGGCGATCGAGCGGGCGCTGCGCGACCCGATCGTCGACGCGCTCTCGCGACACATCGGCCGCCCGGTCCAGCTCGCCGTCCGGGTGGACCACAGCGCCCGCACCGCGACCGACCCCGGGGCGGTGGTCGGGCCCGAGACCTCCCCGCTGCCGCGGCTGCCCGGCTCGGGGGGCGGGCCGGTGCTGGCCGCCGCGGGCGACGGCTACGCGGCGCCCGCGTTCGACGGCCGGACCTACGACGACGGCGGCCCCGACACCGGCTACCTGACGGGTGCCGTGTCCGACCACCAGCGCTCGCACCGCGCCGACGCGATCGCGGCCGCCGCGGGCGTCGGGCAGGTCACCCGCAACCCGGACCGCGCCCACCCGGAGGAGGAGGTCGACGAGGTCCGCGAGGGCCTCGCCGCCGTCCACGAGATCTGGAGCCCACCCGGCCGCAGCGCCCCGGCCGCCCGCCCCGACGCCGACCAGCCCTCCGGCGGCGACCCGCGGGGCGCCCCCCGCTCCCAGACGCGGCTGAACGAGAAGTACCTCTTCGACACCTTCGTCATCGGCGCCTCCAACCGCTTCGCGCACGCCGCCGCGGTGGCGGTCGCCGAGGCGCCGGCGCGGGCGTACAACCCGTTGTTCGTCTGGGGCGACTCCGGACTGGGCAAGACGCACCTGCTCCACGCCGTCGGGCACTACGCGCAGCGCCTCTTCTCCGGGATGCGCGTGCGCTACGTGTCCACCGAGGAGTTCACGAACGACTTCATCAACTCGCTGCGCGACGACCGGAAGATCGCCTTCCAGCGGCGCTACCGCGACGTCGACGTGCTGCTCGTGGACGACATCCAGTTCCTGGAGGGCAAGGAGGGGACCCAGGAGGAGTTCTTCCACACCTTCAACACCCTCCACAACGCGAACAAGCAGATCGTCGTCTCCTCCGACCGGCCGCCCAAGCGACTCGAGACCCTCGAGGACAGGCTGCGCACCCGGTTCGAGTGGGGCCTGATCACCGACATCCAGCCGCCCGAGCTCGAGACCCGCATCGCGATCCTGCGCAAGAAGGCGGCCGGTGAGCGCATGGCGGCCCCGCCCGAGGTGCTCGAGTTCATCGCGGACCGCATCGAGCGCAACATCCGGGAGCTCGAGGGCGCGCTGATCCGGGTCACGGCGTTCGCCTCGCTCAACCGGCAGCCGATCGACCTGCAGCTCGCCGAGATCGTCCTGCGCGACCTCATCCCCGACTCGCGGCAGTCGGAGATCACCGCCCCGACGATCATGGCGGTCACCGCCGAGTTCTACGGCGTCTCCATCGACGACCTCACCGGTCCGGGCAAGACGAAGGCGCTGGCCCTCGCGCGGCAGATCGCGATGTACCTCTGCCGCGAGCTGACCGACCTCTCCCTGCCGCGGATCGGGCAGACCTTCGGCAACCGCGACCACACCACGGTCATGCACGCGGACAAGAAGATCCGCAAGGAGATGGCCGAGCGGCGCCGGACCTACGAGCAGGTCCAGGAGCTCACCGCCCGGATCAAGCAGCGCGCCCGGGGCTGAGCCCCGGCGGGGGTTCCCGACGGCGAGGCCTCGTCCGGGCCGCGCGGGTGGCACCCCCCGGGAGGTGCCCCGTGGGCTGCCGTGGCGGGCACCGGGCACGTCGACGCCCGTCGCGGCGAGCGAGGAGCACGGTCGCCCGGGCGACGGCACGTCGCACGGCCCGGCGCGCCTCGTGGGCCCCGGGGCGTCGACGTGGCAGCGTTCGTCGCGCTCCGAGCGCCGCCCGGTGACGGTGGGTGCCGATCATCGGCAGAATCTGCACGCACCGTCACGATTGCGGCCTCACGCGCGCCACACGGACGTCGGCACACCCCGATCGGCAGGACCGCCGGCCCGGTCCCCGCCCCGGAGGACCCGCCCACCGCGGCCCCATCGCGCTCCGCAGTCGTTCGACTCCCGATCGACCCACAGCTGGGGACAAGTCTGTGGACACCTGGGCACGGCCTGGTGGACGGAGCCGGGACGGAGGCGGGTTCCCGACCGTTGTCCACCCCACACGCCGATCGGTCCCCGGATCCGGGGACGGCCCGCCCGGTCCGCTCCACACCGCTCCGGGCCCGCCGACCTGCGCGGACGCCACTGCTCCACAGCGCCCACAGGACCTACTGTCACTGCTGTTCTTCTTCTCTTCGGAGAACTACAGAAGACCAGGGTTGGGGACCGCCGGGGCCGCCCGATCTGCACAGGGCCGGAGTGTCGGACCCCCCTGTCACGCTCTACCGTGACCACCTGCTGCGGTGCGCACGGCCCGACATCTCCTGGAGGACAGCGATGAAGTTCCGCGTGGAGCGCGACGCCTTCGCCGACGCGGTGGCCTTCGTCGCGCGCAGCCTGCCCAGCCGGGCCCCGGTGCCGGTGCTCGGCGGCGTCCTGCTCGACGCGGCCGACGAGGGCACGCTGACGGTCTCGGGCTTCGACTACGAGGTGTCCGCCCGGGTCGAGGTCCCGGCGATGATCGGCGACGGCGGGCGGGCGCTGGTCTCGGGCCGCCTGCTCGCGGACATCACCCGGTCCCTGCCGCCGCACCCGGTCGACCTCACCGTCGAGGGCCCGCGCGCCTCCCTCACCTGCGGGAACGCCCGGTTCACCCTGCCCACCATGTCCGCCGAGGACTACCCGCAGCTCCCCGAGATGCCGCCGGTGGTCGGCGAGCTCGCCCCCGAGGTCTTCGCCCGGGCGGTCTCGCAGGTGGCCGTGGCGGCCGGGCGGGACGACACGCTGCCGATGCTGACCGGGATCCGGGTCGAGATCGACGGGCCCTCGCTGACGATGGCCGCGACCGACCGGTTCCGCCTGGCCGTGCGGGAGTTCACCTGGGAGCCCGGCGAGGGCGGCCCCGCGGCAGGCGAGGGCGAGCCCACCGCCATCCTCGCGCCGGCCCGCACCCTCTCCGACGCCGCCAAGACGCTCACCTCGGGCGGATCGAAGATCGAGCTCGCGCTCGGGCGCGGCGACGGCCTGCTCGGGCTCTCCGGCGGCGGGCGCCGGTCCACCACCCGGCTCCTCGACGCCGAGTTCCCGCGCTACCGCCAGCTGCTGCCCAAGGAGCACACCTCGGCGGCGGTCGTGGACATCGCCCCGCTGGTCGAGGCGATCAAGCGTGTCTCCCTCGTGGCCGAGCGCGGCACGCAGGTGCGCCTCGAGTTCGAGGAGGGCTCGCTGCGGCTCACCGCCGGCGGCGACGACGAGGGCAGCGCCGAGGAGCAGCTGCCGTGCTCGTTCGCCGGCGAGCCGCTCACCATCGCCTTCAACCCGGGCTACCTCCTCGACGGCCTCGGCGCGCTCGGCTCCGAGGCCGCCCACCTGTCGTTCACCACCCCGAGCCGCCCGGCGCTGCTGCGCCCGGCCGCGGCGCCCGGGGAGGACGCGACCGGCACGCCCGAGGGCGAGGTCGACGCCGAGGACGCCTCGACCACCGCGGTGGAGCCGGGGCCCGGCGGCGGCGGGGAGGAGCTGCCGGAGCCGCGGCCGGGCTACCTCTACCTGCTCATGCCGGTCCGCCTGCCGGGCTGAGCGCGCCGCGACGGCCACCCGTGACCGCGGGGGCCCGCAGCGGGTACGAACGGAGCAGCCCGGGCCGACCGGCCGGGGAGCAGACACCCCTGGGGACGAGGGAGCGATCGCGGTGCAGCTGGGGATGGTCGGACTCGGTCGGATGGGCGGCAACATGGCCGAGCGGCTCCGCGCCGCGGGCCACGAGGTCGTCGGGTACGCCAACGACGGATCGGGGGACGTGCAGTCGCTCGACGAGCTCGTGAAGGCGCTCGCCGCGCCCCGCACGGTGTGGCTGATGGTGCCCTCGGGCGACCCGACGAGGTCGACGGTCGAGAGCCTCGCCGGGCTCCTCGAGGCGGGTGACCTGGTGGTCGACGGCGGCAACAGCCGCTTCACCGACGACACCGTCAACGCCACGCTCCTCGACGGGCACGGGGTCCGGTACGTCGACTGCGGCGTGTCCGGCGGTGTGTGGGGCCGGACCGAGGGCTACGGCCTGATGGCCGGCGGGGACGAGGCCGACATCGAACGCCTGCTGCCGGTGTTCGACGCGCTGCGGCCCGAGGGCCCGCGCGAGGAGGGCTTCGTGCACGCCGGCCCGGTCGGCGCCGGCCACTACGCCAAGATGGTCCACAACGGTGTCGAGTACGGCCTGATGCAGGCCTACGCCGAGGGCTACGAGCTGCTCAGCGCGGGTGGCCCGGTCACCAACGTCGGTGCGGTCATGAAGGCCTGGAGCCGGGGCACCGTCGTGCGCAGCTGGCTGCTCGACCTGATGGTCCGCGCCCTCGAGGCCGACCCGCACCTCGACCAGATCACGGGCTACGCGGAGGACTCCGGCGAGGGCCGGTGGACCGTCGACGAGGCGATCGTGCACGCGGTGCCGCTGCCGGTGATCTCGGCGGCGCTCTTCGCCCGGTTCGCCTCGCGCCAGGTCGACTCGCCCGCCATGAAGGCGGTCGCCGCGCTGCGGGCCCAGTTCGGCGGGCACGCCACGCACAAGGCCGGCGACGCGGCCAACGAGCCGCCGACGGGCGGCTAGATGATCCCGTGTACGTGAGGGAACTGTCGGTCACCGACTTCCGGTCGTGGCCGCAGGCCGACCTGCGGCTCACCCCGGGCGTGACGGTGCTCGTCGGCGCCAACGGGCAGGGCAAGACCAACCTGGTCGAGGCCGTCGGGTACCTCGCGACGCTCTCGTCGCACCGGGTCTCCTCCGACGCACCGCTGGTGCGGCGGGGGGCCTCGGTCGCCGTCGTGCGGGCCACCGCCGTGAACGAGGGCCGGGAGCTCACCGTCCAGGTCGAGATCCAGCCCGGGAAGGCGAACCGGGCCCGGGTCAACCGCTCGCCGGTGCCCCGCCCGCGGGAGATCCTCGGGATCGTCCGGACCGTGGTGTTCGCGCCCGAGGACCTCGCGCTGGTGCGGGGCGACCCCGGCGAGCGCCGCGGCTTCCTCGACGACCTCCTCGTCGCCCGTGCCCCGCGCTGGTCGGGGGTGCGCAGCGAGTACGACAAGGTGCTCCGGCAGCGCTCGGCGCTGCTGAAGTCGGCGCGGTCCGCCCGGGGAGCGCGGGAGGCCGGGACGCTCGAGGTGTGGGACGCGCACCTCGCCCGCACCGGGGCGTCCCTCGTCGCCGCCCGGATCCTCCTCACCCGGGCCCTCGCCCCGCACGTCACCGCGGCGTACGCCGACGTCGCGCCCGAGTCGGTGCCGGTCGGGGCCCGCTACCGCTCGAAGGTGGAGGCGGTCGAGGCGCTGGCCGGCCCGGACGGTGCCGAGGTCGCCGGGGCCGACGACGTGACCGGGGGCCCCGGCCACGCCGCGCTCGCCGGGCAGGTGGAGGAGGAGCTGCTCGCCGAGATCGGCCGCCGGCGCGACCAGGAGATCGACCGGGGGGTGTGCCTGGTGGGCCCCCACCGCGACGACCTGGAGCTCACCCTCGGCGACGGCCCGGCCAAGGGCTACGCGAGCCACGGGGAGTCCTGGGCGCTGGCCCTCGCCCTGCGCCTCGGTGGCTTCGAGCTGCTGCGCTCCGAGGGCAGCGAGCCGGTCCTGATCCTCGACGACGTCTTCGCCGAGCTCGACGCCCGCCGTCGGGACGCCCTCGCCCGGACGGCCGCGCGGGCCGAGCAGGTCCTCGTGACGGCCGCGGTGGACGACGACGTCCCCGAGATCCTCCAGGGCACACGCTATGTGATCGAGGACGGCACGGTGCGTGACCAGGTGGCCTCGTGACGGATGATCGGGGGGCACGCTGGTGATCCGAAACGGTGAAGAACGCCCAGGATCTGGGGACAAGCCTGTGGATGCTGTGGACAACCATCGCCGCGACGGTGGCCGCGCCCGTCCGACCGGCCCGGATCCGGGGGCTGACCTGCGACGTACCCCCGACGAGGCCGTCCACATGCCGGGCACGGACCGCGACGCGGTGGTCCTGCCGCCCGCGCGCCTCGGCCCGCGGAGTCCCACGGACGGCCGCCGAGCGGCCACCGACCGTCCCGGGCGCGACCCGGTGGAGGCCACCTCGACCGGGTCGGCGGCCGCCGCCGACGGCCCGTCCGAGGCCGCCGACAACCCGTCCGAGGCCGACGACGCCGCGGCCGCGGTCCACGGCGCGGACATCGCCCGGGCCGCGCTCGAGGCGGCCCGGGCCCGCCGGGCCGAGCGGGGGGCCACCACGCCCGGCACCGCGCGCCGCGGCGTCCGCCGGGGGTCGTCCGACGGGGTGCGCCGTCGCCGTCGCAGCTGGTCGGGCGCGGGCGCCGACGACCGCGACCCGCAGACCCTCGGCCGTCTCGCCTCGCGGCTGTCCACCCAGCGGGGCTGGGCGCCGCGGCTGGCGAACGGCTCGGTGTTCGGCCGGTGGGCCGAGCTCGTCGGCCCCGAGGTCGCCGAGCACGCCACCCCGACCACGCTGCGCGACGGAGAGCTGACCGTGCAGGCCGACTCCACCGCGTGGGCCACCCAGCTCCGGCTGCTCCAGCGCCAGCTCCTCGCCCGCATCGCAGCCGGTCTCGGCGACGGCGTCGTCGTGAGGATGCGCATCCACGGCCCGTCGGCGCCGAGCTGGCGTCGGGGCCCGCGACACGTCTCCGGACGCGGTCCGCGCGACACGTACGGCTGAGCGCCCGCTGTCCGGGCCCAGGACGCCGGTGGCACCCATCTCGGGCGGTCGGACCCTCCCGCGGTCGTCCCAGGCGCTCTGCGACGCGCTCAACAGGCGGACCGGCCCATTCTGGCGGAGGTCGACCAGTAGAATGGAGGTGTAGTGCGACACGGTCGGCGCCGAGCGCGCCGGCGGGGGCCGCACCGACCGCTCAGGTAGGGAGACATACACGCCCGTGGCTGCCGCGAAGAACAACAACGACTACAGCGCGTCGTCCATCACCGTCCTCGAGGGCCTCGAGGCGGTCCGCAAGCGGCCCGGGATGTACATCGGGTCCACCGGTGAGCGCGGTCTGCACCACCTGATCTGGGAGGTCGTGGACAACGCCGTCGACGAGGCGATGGCGGGCTACGCCACCTCGGTCACGGTGACGCTGCAGGCCGACGGCGGCATCTCGGTCGTCGACGACGGCCGCGGCATCCCGGTGGACACGCACCCGGTGGAGAAGAAGCCCGCCGTCGAGATGGTCCTGACGATGCTGCACGCGGGCGGCAAGTTCGACGACAAGTCCTACGCGGTCTCCGGCGGTCTGCACGGCGTCGGCGTCTCGGTGGTCAACGCGCTGTCGACGGCGCTGGACGTCGAGGTGCACACCAAGGGCAAGATCTGGACGCAGCACTACGAGCACGCCCGCCCGGGCAAGCTCATCGAGGTCGGCCCGACGAAGAAGACCGGGACGACGATCACCTTCTGGGCCGACCCGGCGATCTTCGAGACCACCACCTACAACCTGGAGACGATCTCGCGCCGTCTTCAGGAGATGGCCTTCCTCAACAAGGGCCTGACGATCACGCTGCGGGACGAGCGCAAGCCCGAGGGCGCCGACGGCGAGGCCGGCGAGGAGGTCGACGACGTCCCGGACGCCGAGGGCTACGTCGCGAAGGTCAAGGAGCGGACCTTCCACTACCCGGGCGGTCTCGAGGACTTCGTCGCGCACATCAACCACGCGAAGGACCCGATCCACAAGAAGCCGGTGGCCTTCGAGGCGGAGGGCACCGGCCACCAGGTCGAGGTCGCGATGCAGTGGAACTCCGGCTACTCGGAGTCGGTCTACACGTTCTGCAACACGATCAACACCACCGAGGGCGGCACCCACGAGGAGGGCTTCCGCTCGGCGCTGACCACCACGGTCAACCGCTACGCCCGCGACAAGAAGCTCATCAAGGACAAGGACCCGGCGCTGACCGGCGACGACATCCGCGAGGGCCTCGCCGCGATCGTCGCGGTCAAGGTCGCCGAGCCGCAGTTCGAGGGCCAGACGAAGACCAAGCTCGGCAACACCGAGGTGAAGTCGTTCGTCCAGCGCGTCTGCAACGAGTGGCTCTCGGACTGGTTCGAGCGCAACCCCAACGAGGCCAAGACGATCATCAACAAGGCCGTGGGCTCGGCGCAGGCGCGGATGGCCGCCCGCAAGGCCCGCGAGCTGGTGCGGCGCAAGACCGCGGGCGACATCGGCGGCCTGCCGGGCAAGCTCGCGGACTGCCGGTCGAACGACCCGTCGCGCAGCGAGGTCTACATCGTCGAGGGCGACTCGGCGGGCGGCTCGGCGAAGTCCGGCCGCGACTCGATGTTCCAGGCGATCCTGCCGATCCGCGGTAAGATCATCAACGTCGAGAAGGCCCGCATCGACCGCGTCCTCAAGAACAACGAGGTCCAGTCGATCATCACGGCGCTCGGCACCGGCATCCACGACGAGTTCGACCTGTCGAAGCTGCGCTACCACAAGATCGTGCTGATGGCCGACGCCGACGTCGACGGCCAGCACATCCGGACCCTGCTCCTGACGCTGCTCTTCCGCTTCATGCGCCCGCTCGTGGAGAACGGGCACGTCTTCCTGGCGATGCCGCCGCTGTACAAGATCAAGTGGAGCGGTCGCAACGCCGAGCCGGAGTTCGCCTACTCGGACCGGGAGCGCGATGCGCTGCTCGAGGCCGGGCGCGCGGCCGGGAAGAAGATCAACAAGGACGACGGCGTCCAGCGCTACAAGGGTCTCGGCGAGATGAACGCCAAGGAGCTGTGGGAGACCACGATGGACCCCGAGACGCGCCTGATGATGCAGGTGACGCTCGACGACGCCGCCACGGCCGACGAGCTGTTCAGCGTGCTCATGGGCGAGGACGTCGAGTCCCGCCGGTCGTTCATCACCCGGAACGCCAAGGACGTCCGCTTCCTCGACGTCTGACGGACGGCCACGCCGAACGGGCCTGCCCCCTCCCCGACACCGGGGGTCCGTGGGGCAGGTCCGGCGGCCGGTCAGGGGGCGTGGCGTGCCCCGGTCAGGGCGAGGGGTGCACGAGGCAGGTCCGCGAGCGTGCTGGCCTGCGTGGTGTGCCCGTCGCGGGCGGGGCTGCGCGCCTGCTCGAGCGCCCGGTCAGCGAGGGGTACGTGGGGCAGGCCAGTGGGCGTGCTGGCCTGCGTGGTGTGCCCGTCGCGAAGTGGGGCTGCGCGCTGGCTTCGCCGGCCGGCCGGCGAGGGGTACGTGGGGCACGTCCGCGGCCCGCGCAGCCTGCGTGGTGTGCCCGTCGTGGGCCGGGCTGATGCAGTGCTTCGTTGGCCGCCGGCGAGGGGTACGTGGGGCAGGCCAGTGGGCGTGCTGGCCTGCGCAATGTGCCCCTCGGAGCTCGGGTCTTCCGGAGGTCGTGCCGAGGAGCACGTGGGGCATGTCCGTGGCCCGCGCAACCTGCCTGATGTGCCCGTCGAGGGTGCCCACGCTGATCGCCCGACGATGAGGCGCACACGGGGCAGCCCCCAGCCCCGGTCCGTTCCACGGGAAACCACGCCCCACGTCGGGCCCACGGCGCAGCCCACTACTCTCCCCGGCGGCACGCCTGGTACCCCTCCGGGCGGCGTGGCGAGGGGCAGCGCCGGTGGATCAGGTGGTGGACGACGCACGGGCCGGCTCACCGGCCGGACCGCTGAGCCGGGTGCTACGGGCGGCGGCGCCCCACGCCTGGTTCCTCGAGGACGAGGTCGCGGGCCTCGCCGAGCACGTCCGGCCCGGGGCGGTGTGCCTCGACGTCGGGGCCGAGTACGGGCTCTACACGTGGACGCTGGCGGGGCTCGTCGGGCCCACCGGACACGTCCACGCCGTCGAGCCGCAGCCCGGGCCGTCGTCGTTCGTGGACGCGACCCGGCGGTTCCTGCGGGCCGGCAACGTCACCGTGCACCGGACCGCCCTCGGCGCCGCCTCCGGGGGCGGGGTGCTCGCCCTGCCCCGCCGTCGGCTGCTGCCGGTGCACGGGCGCGCGTTCCTGACGACGGGTGCCGACGGGCTCGGCTCGAACGCCGAGTTCGCCCACCACGAGGACGTGCCGGTGGCCGTGACCACGCTCGACGAGCTCGTCGTCGGGCTCGGCCTGGAGCGCCTGGACCTCGTCAAGGTCGACATCGAGGGCGCCGAGGCCCGCCTGCTGCAGGGCGCGGGCGCCACCCTGGCCCGGTTCCGCCCGGCCCTGATGCTGGAGCTCGAGGACCGCCACCTGGCCCGGTTCGGCACCACCGTGGCGCGGGTCGTCGGCGAGCTCGAGGCCGCCGGCCACACGGCCCACAGCTGGGACCGCGACCAGGGCTGGGTGCCGCGCCGCCCCGACGACGGACGGCGCAACGTGCTCTTCCTGCCACGCTGACCCCGCCCCGCTCACGGCTCGGCCCCACGACCCGCCCCACCACCCGCCGGACCTGGCCTGACTTGGGCGAACACCCGCGGGGGAGCCACCGTGATCGTCGGTGTCCCCGGTAGAATCGGTGGCTGGACCGGTGCCCGGCGTCGTCGTCGGGGCCCGGCGGGACGGGCACACCCCCGACGTGTTCGACGCGGCGACCGCCGCGGCCCGGGGGCGCCCCAGAAGTGGAGTGGACCCAGAGTGGAGCTGATCCGAGCGTGACCGAGACGACGCTGCCTCCGGGGTCCGGCGACCGCATCGAGCCGGTCGACATCCAGCAGGAGATGCAGCGCTCCTACATCGACTACGCGATGAGCGTGATCGTGGGGCGCGCCCTGCCGCTGGTGGAGGACGGCCTCAAGCCGGTGCACCGCCGGGTCCTCTACTCGATGTACGACTCCGGCTTCCGGCCGGACCGCAGCTACGTCAAGTGCGCCCGCGTCGTCGGCGACGTCATGGGCAACTACCACCCCCACGGCGACTCGGCGATCTACGACGCCCTGGTGCGGCTGGCCCAGCCCTGGTCGATGCGCTACCCGCTGATCGACGGGCAGGGCAACTTCGGCTCCCCGGGCAACGACCCGGCGGCGGCCATGCGCTACACCGAGTGCCGCCTGACCCCGCTCGCGATGTCGATGCTCGCCGACATCGACGAGGAGACCGTCGACTTCGTCGACAACTACGACGGCCGCACCCAGGAGCCGGCCGTCCTGCCCGGCCGGGTGCCGAACCTGCTCATCAACGGCAGCGCCGGCATCGCGGTCGGCATGGCGACCAACATCCCGCCGCACAACCTGCGCGAGGTCGCCGAGGGCGCCACCTGGGCGCTCGACCACCCCGAGGCCTCGGAGGAGGAGACCCTCACCGCGCTCATGGAGCGCATCAAGGGCCCCGACTTCCCGACGTCGGGCCTGGTCGTCGGGAACGACGGCATCGAGTCCGCCTACCGCACCGGCCGCGGGTCGATCCGCATGCGCGCGGTGGTCGAGGTCGAGGAGGACACGAAGGGCCGCACCACCCTCGTCGTCACCGAGCTGCCCTACCAGGTCAACCCGGACCACCTCATCGAGTCGATCGCGACGATGGTCCGCGAGGGCCGGCTGCACGGCATCTCGGAGATCAACGACGAGTCCAGCGACCGGGTCGGCCGCCGCATCGTCATCACCCTGCGCCGCGACGCCGTGGCCAAGGTGGTGCTGAACAACCTCTACAAGCACACGCAGCTGCAGTACGGCTTCGGCGTCAACATGCTGACGATCGTCGACGGCGTGCCGCGGACGCTGCGGCTGGACCAGCTGATCCGGCACTGGATCCGCCACCAGATCGAGGTCATCGTCCGCCGGACCCGGTACCGGCTGCGCAAGGCCGAGGAGCGGGCCCACATCCTGCGCGGTCTGGTCAAGGCGCTCGACGCGCTCGACGAGGTCATCGCCCTGATCCGTGCGTCGGAGACGGTCGACGTGGCTCGGACGGGCCTGCAGGAGCTCCTCGAGATCGACGACATCCAGGCCCAGGCGATCCTGGACATGCAGCTGCGTCGTCTGGCCGCCCTGGAGCGCCAGAAGATCATCGACGAGCTGGCCGAGATCGAGGACACGATCCGCGACCTGCAGGACATCCTCGACCGGCCGGAGCGCCAGCGGCAGATCGTCCGCGACGAGCTGGCCGACATCGTCGAGAAGTACGGGGACGACCGGCGGACCCGCCTCGTCGGCTACGACGGCGAGGTCGCGGACGCCGACCTCATCGCGGTCGAGGACGTCGTCGTCACGATCACCCGCACCGGCTACGCGAAGCGCACCAAGACCGACCTCTACCGCGCCCAGAAGCGCGGCGGGCGCGGGGTGCAGGGCGCGACGCTGAAGCAGGACGACATCGTCGCCCACTTCTTCGTCTGCTCCACGCACGACTGGCTGCTCTTCTTCACGAACAAGGGCCGCGTGTACCGCGCCAAGGCCTACGAACTGCCCGAGGCCACCCGCAACGCCCGCGGGCAGCACGTGGCGAACCTCCTCGCGTTCCAGCCGGACGAGGAGATCGCGCAGGTCATGCAGATCCAGGACTACACGGCGGCGCCGTACCTCGTGCTCGCCACCCGCAGCGGCCTGGTGAAGAAGTCGCGGCTGACCGACTTCGACTCCAACCGCTCCGGCGGCCTCATCGGGATCAACCTGCGCGAGGGCGACGAGCTCGTCGGCGCGGTGCTCTGCTCCGGCGACGACGACCTGCTGCTCGTCTCCGCCGAGGGCCAGTCGATCCGCTTCTCCGCCACCGACGAGGCGCTGCGCCCGATGGGCCGCGCCACCTCCGGCGTGACGGGAATGCGGTTCAACTCCGGTGACCAGCTGCTCTCGCTCGGCGTGGTCCGCGACGGGACGTTCCTGTTGGTGGCGACCAGCGGCGGGTACGCCAAGCGCACACCGATCGAGGACTACCCGGTGCAGGGCCGGGGCGGGAAGGGCGTCCTGACGCTGCAGTACGACCGGCGGCGCGGGGCCCTCGTCGGCGCCCTCATCGTCGAGCTGGAGGACGAGCTGTACGCGATCACGGCCAGCGGCGGGGTCATCCGCACGACGGCGAGGGAGGTCCGCAAGGCCGGTCGGCAGACCAAGGGCGTGCGGCTGATGAACCTCGGCGATGATGGCACCCTGCTCGCGGTGGCCCGCAACGCCGAGAGCTCGGCCGACCCGGACGCCGGCGGTTCGGACCAGGCGCCCGACACGCTCCTGTGACCGGTGCCCCGGGGGAGACCCCGGGGCACCCGTACCCGACGACGAGACGAGCACCGTGAGCACTGCGACACCGGACGAGAACGACGCCCGCGACGGCGGGCCCGGCGCCGACGCCGGGAAGGGCGCGGGCGACACCGCCGCGGACACGGTGGTGACCACGCCCGCGACGTCGGAGGACGGGTCGGCCCGGGGGTCGGACCACGGCGCCCGGGACCAGGGCACCACCCGCGACCAGGGGGCCGCGGGCGGGCCCCCGCCACCCTGGCAGCGGGCCGGTTCCCGCAGCGAGTCCGGTGAGCGTCCGGGGTCCGGTGCCCGGCCGGCCGAGGGTGAGAAGGCCCCGAGCCCGCGGCCGGGCCCCGGTGCCGACCAGCGGCCGCCGACGCCGGCCGCCGGAACGCCCCGTCCGGGGCCGCAGGGTCCGGGACCGTCGGCGCCGCCGGGTCCGCCCAGCGGCCCCGTCCCGGCCGGCGGGCAGCGCCCCGGGTCCCCGCCCAGCGGGCCGATGCCCGCCCAGGGGCAGCAGCGTCGGTCGAACACCGCCCTGATCGACGCGCCGACCAACCAGCTCTCGCCCGAGCAGCTGGGGATGCGCGTGGGTGAGCGGTCGGAGCCCGAGCCCGACCTCGACGACCTCGACGACGACCTCCCGACGGCGCGGCCGTCGCCGCGGGGCAAGGTGCCGCGCCGCGCGAGCCTGCAGGTGAAGCGCTTCGACCCGTGGTCGGTGCTCAAGCTCGCCCTGGTGCTCGGCGTCGCGCTGTTCTTCGTGTGGATGTTCGCCGTCGGGGTGCTCTACGCCGTGCTCGACGGCATGGGTGTGTGGGCGCAGCTGAACGGCACCTACCAGGACCTCACCTCGGACGCCGGCGGCGGTGGGCAGCTCATCACCGCGGGCGGGGTGTTCGGGGTCGCCGCGATCGTCGGGGTGGTCAACACCATCCTGTTCACGGCGCTGGCGAGCGTCTCGGCGTTCATCTACAACATCTCCGCGGACGTCGCCGGTGGCATCGAGGTGACCCTCTCGGAGCGGGACTGAGCCGACGCTGATCACCACCCCGGTGGCGGGGCGGCCGGACACCCTCCGGTAATCTGGACGCCGCCACCGCGCGGGGGCCCATAGCTCAGTTGGTTAGAGCGCGTCGCTGATAACGACGAGGTCGCTGGTTCAAATCCAGCTGGGCCCACCGGTCACGGACCCCACACGACGAACGGCCCCGGAGCTCGACGCTCCGGGGCCGTCGTCGTGAGTGGGGTCGGCTCAGCCCGAGAACGTGGCGGCCGCGGCCCCGTTCTTGCCGCGGGACTCCCAGGCCTCCACGACGTTGTTGGGCACCCGGCCCCGGTCGGAGACCTCGAAGCCCTCGGTGCGGGCCCACTCGCGGATCTGCTTGGAGGTCTCGCGGTCGTACCCGCCGGGCGAGGTCGCCCGCGGCGTGCCCGTGCCGGCACCGCCGGAACGACGGCGGCCGGACGACGCGCGACGCCCCCCGGTGCGCCGGGCCGCCGCCACGTACTGCGCGAGCTGGTCACGCAGTTCTGCGCTGTTCTTCTCGTCGAGGTCGATCTCGTAGGTCACACCGTCGAGCGCGAACTCGACGGTCGTGATGTCCTCGGACTCCTCACCAGTCAGGTCGTCCACCAGCGTGACGACGGTCTTCTGGGCCATCCGGCGTACTCCTCGGTTCGCGGGGGGAATTGCGCCCGGATTCACATCCGGGTGCCTTTCACGTTATCAGTGATTCCGCAGAACGCGAGCACGGGGCCCGACATCACTCGACGGTGGCGCAGGAATGGCTCTCGAGACCAGTCGGTCTCGTGCTGAGGAACATGTACTTCACGTCTCCTTCGCGGCGGCGTTCCACCGGATCTGCGTGAACTGGCGGGTCCGGGCGGTCAGTGCCTCCTCGGTGGGGAGTCGTTCCATGCTGCTGGCGCCGTAGAAGCCGTGACAGGACTGCGCGCGGTCCAGGACGTGGGCGGCGTCGGCCGGGGCGGAGACGGGACCGCCGTGCACGAGCACGAGGACGTCGTCGCGGACCTCGCGCGCCGCGGCGGACCATTCGTCGACCAGCGCGACGCAGTCGTCCAGCGACTTCGCGGTCTCGGCGCCGATCGACCCGCCCGTCGTCAGGCCCATGTGGCACACGACGACGTCGGCGCCCGCCTCGGTCATCGCGCGGGCGTCCTGCGCGGAGAACACGTACGGCGTCGTCAGCAGGTCGGCCTCCCGCGCGGCCGCGACGAGCTCGACCTCGTGGGCGAACCCCATCCCGGTCTCCTCGAGATTCGCCCGGAAGACTCCGTCGATGAGTCCGACGGTCGGGAAGTTCTGGATGCCGGCGAAGCCGAGGTCACGAAGCTCGCGCAGGAATCGGTCGCGCAACAGGAACGGGTCGGTGCCGTTGACCCCCGCGAGCACGGGAGTGTGGCGGACCACCGGGAGGACCTCACGGGCCATCTCGACGACGATGTCGTTGGCGTTGCCGTAGGCGAGCAGTCCCGCCAGCGACCCCCGGCCCGCCATCCGATAGCGCCCCGAGTTGTAGATGACGATGAGATCGATGCCGCCCGCCTCTTCACAGCGGGCCGACAATCCGGTGCCCGCGCCGCCACCCACGATCGGTTCGCCGCGCGCGACCTTCTCGCGGAGTCGGGCCACGATCTCGGCACGATCCGGCGCGGCCGCTCTCTCGGTCCCCATCGACGCTCCTCTCGGGTGGTGCTCGTGTCACTCGCTGACGGCCCGCAGTTCCGCGACGAGGCGCGCCGCGAACTCCGGGTCGTTCACGTGCAGGTCGGTCTCGACGAGCCGCCGCCGATCGGTCTGCCGCAGCTCGGCGCGCAGCGTCTCGACGAGGGCCTCGGTGGCGGCCGGGTCGGCGAACGGGCCACCCTCGACGTCGAGCGCCGAGACGCCGCGCAGCGGCAGCACGAGGCGGACCGGGCCCTCGCAGGCGTTGAGGCCTCGCGCGAGGAACTCCGCGGCCGCCCGGCACTCGTCGGGGGTGGTCCGCATCAGCGTCACCTGGGGGTTGTGCTCGTAGAAGAGCCGGTCGCGGTAGCGCTCCGGCACGGTGTCGGGCGCTCCGAAGTTGACCATGTCGAGCGCGCCGACGCTGCCGACCCACGGCACCCGTCGTCGGGCGATCGCCCCGAGCCGGTCCTCGGTGGCCGCCATGACACCGCCGGCGACGAGGTCGGCGATCTCGGTGGTGGACACGTCGCACACCGCCGAGACCAGGCCGTCGTCGACGAGCTTCTCCATCGCGCGCCCGCCGGTGCCGGTGGCGTGGAAGACGAGGCAGTCGAACTCGTCGTCGAGCGCCTCGGTGACCGCGGTGACGCACGGCGTCGTCACCCCGAACATCGTCAGCCCGAGCGCGGGCCTGTCCTGGCCCGGGTCGACCGGGGGACCACTGAGCGCCCCGGCGAGGGCGCGGGCGGCGTTGGCGAGCACCACCCGGCTGATGCGGTTGAGCCCGGCGACGTCGGTGACCGAGTACATGAGCGCGATGTCGCTGGACCCGACGTAGGGCGCGACGTCGCCCGAGGCCACCGTCGAGACGACGACCTTCGGGATCCCGACGGGGAGGCGCTGCAGCGCGGGGGTGACGAGCGCGGTGCCGCCCGAGCCGCCGAGCGCGATCACGCCGTCGAGGTCGTCGCGGGCGGGCAGCCACCGCTCCAGTGCCGCGGCCATGGCGGCGACCGAGGTGCCGCGGTCCCCGGTGAACGCCTCGGGGCCGGCGACGTCGGCCGCGGCGACGTCCGCGCGGCGCTCCCCGGCGTCGGAGGTCCCGACGTCGACCGTGGTCACCTCGTGGCCCGCGTCCCGGATCAGTCCGGCGACGTAGCGCAGCTCGTCGCCCTTCGTGTCGAACGTGCCCACCACGTAGGCGTGCGCCATGGGTTCTCCCCCCGCCGGACGTCGTCGTCGATCCCGAGTCCTATCGCAAGCGGAGCGTCGTTGCTTGCATCCAGTGGCAGAAAAGCCCCGTCGTCGATCGGTCACCCGGCCCTACGGTGGAGCCGTGACGAGCGTCGAGGACGTCGCGGTGCCCGGGGCGCGGCTGCACACCGAGGTCCGGGGCTCCGGGCCGCTGCTGGTGTGCGTGGTGGGCGGGAACGGCGACCCGACGGTGTTCGGCCCGCTCGCCGACCTGCTCGCGCCGCGCTGGACGGTGCTCACCTACGTCCGCCGTGGATTCGTGCGCAGCCCGGTTGACGGCGAGGTGGGCCCCGACAAACTGGGTGACGACGTCGAGGACCTGGCCCGGCTCATCGAGCGCCACGGCGGGCCGGCGGTGGTCCTCGGCAGCAGCTCCGGTGCGATCGTGACGCTCGAGCTGCTGGTGCGCCGGCCGGACCTCGTCCGCGTGGCGGTCGCGCACGAACCCCCGCTGGTGGGGCTGCTCGAGGACGGGGACGCGCTCGTCGCGCGGTTCGACGCGGTGCTCGCCACCTACCGCCGCGAGGGCGCCCAGGCCGCGATGGCCGAGTTCGGCGAGCTCACCGGCGTCGTCGGTGCGCGCCGCCCGCCGGCGGGCGAGGAGCCCGCGGCGGTCCCACCGGAGTTCGTCGCCATGCGGGAGCGGTGGCCGGCCAACAACGCCTTCTGGTTCTCCCACGAGTACGGGCCCTACCCGGTGCACCCGCTCGACGTGGCGGCGCTGCGCGAGCACGCCGACCGGCTCGTCCTCGCGGTCGGCGCGCAGTCCCGGGCGGAGGCCCAGCTGGCGAGCCGCCCGAACCTCGTCCTCGCCGACGAGCTCGGCCTCACGCCGCTGGAGGTTCCCGGCGGTCACCTCGGGTACCTCGAGGACCCGGCGGGCTTCGCGGCCGCGCTCGACGGTGCGGTGCGGCTGCTAGCGTGGGAGTCGTGACGAAGCTGGTCGTGCTGGTGGCGGCGGCGTTCGGGGTGGCCCACCTCGTGCGGCGGCGGCAGGAACGCCCGACCGCGGAGGTCTGGCGCGAGGCGACCCGCCCCGCCTAGACCCCCAAGCGGGGACGTAGCTCAATTGGCAGAGCACCGCCTTTGCAAGGCGGGGGTTGAGGGTTCGATTCCCTTCGTCTCCACCACGTCTGACCTGCGACAACGCGTTCCACGTGGAACATCGATCGGCTGGACGACCGTGACGACAGCCGCGGTGTGCCGCCGCTGATCACGCGGGCGGGGTCGGCCCCAGAGGGGTGTCCGAGTCCTCGGACGGGCTCGCGGTGCTCGCGGGGGTACGGACGGCGGCGGCGCTGCCGGCGGTGACGGTGACGGCGGCGGCCACGGCGAGGAAACCGGTGCCGAGTCCGGCGAGGGCGGCCACGGCGCCGACGAGCAGGGGTCCCCCCGCCTCACCCGCTTCGCGCCCGAGTTCGGCGCTGCCCATGGTCTGTCCGAGTCGTGCGGGTGGGCTGCCGGCGGCGAGCAGGGCGAACCCCACGGGAGTGATCAGGCCGGTGCCGAGCCCGACGAGCAGGGCGGCAGCGAGCAGTCCGGCGAGGTCGGGCAGGACGGCGGGCGCGGCGAGTCCGGCGGCGGTGACGAGCGTCCCGGCGGTCAGGGCGGTGCGGTCGCCCAGGCGGCCACGGTCACGGAGGCGGCCGACGATCGGTTGGACGACCGCGGTACTCACTGCGAGGACGGAGATCACGGCGCCGGTGACGATCGGGCTCAGCCCCGCGCGCAGGCCCACGACGGGGAGGAACCCGACCGCGCACGACAGTGCGGCGGCGCTGGAGGCCAGGGCGATGGTGGGCGGCAGGAACTCGCGGTCGGTCAGCCGGCGGGCGAGGTCGGCGAGGGTCTGACGCTTCCTCGGCAGCGGGGCAGGGCCGGGCACGGTGACCGCCGCCCAGGCCAGCACGAGCACGGCGAGCGCCGCGAGGACGCCGAACAGCCAGGGGTAGCCGCCGAGGGCGACGAGGGCGCCGCCGAGGAGCGGTCCCGCGGTGTAGCCGAGGCTCTTCCAGGCGCCGTAGGTGCCGAAGGCGCGCCCGCTGCGTCGGGGTCCGACGCGGGCGATGAGCGCCCCGGCCGACGGGGAGAACGCCGACGCGGCGGCGCCCTGGGCGAAGCGGGCCATTCCAAGGAGGGCGGGGTCGTCGACGAGGACGAACACGGTCGAGGCGATGGCGAACGCGGCGAGTCCGCCGAGGAGCACCGGGCGGAGCCCGACGCGGTCGGCGAGCGCGCCGAAGACCGGTTTGAGCAGGACTTCGGCGCCGTCGTAGAGCGCGAGCAGCACCCCGAGGGTGAGGAGCCGGTCCTCCAGGTCGCCCGGTCCGGCGCCCAGGTTGGCCGCGACACCGTGGGAGCCGAAGGCGGTGACGAACCCGGCCGCGAACAGTGGCCACAGCACCCGGGAGCTCGGGGTGGGCGGGGTGGGCTCGGCCATCGGGTCGGCGCTCAGCGGGTCACGGCGTGGCGGGCGAGTTCGAGGAGCGCCTCGAAGTCCTGCTGGGCCTCGAGCGTGCCGAGCGCGGCGAGCAGGACGACACCGACCGCGACGAGCAGCCACCCGCGACGCACGGTGAGGAGGGGGGTGGTCAGCAGCGCGGCGACCCGGCGGGGCACGTCGCCGGCGTGGCGAGGCAGCGCCGGGGTGATGCCCAGACCCAGGGCGGGCCGGGCGCTCGGCGCCGCGGTGGCGCGGCCGGCCAGGGCGGCCCGTCCGACGGCGTGCGCGACGACCGGTCGATCGCCCACGGCGAGGGCGGCGTCCTCGTCGGCCCAGCGCTCCACGGTGTAGCCGACCGTCCGGGCGACCGGGATCAGCACGGGGTTGAGCGCGGCGGCGAGGTGGACCGCGGCGAGGAAGCGGTAGTGGTGGTGGGCCAGGTGGGAGCGTTCGTGCGCGATCAGCGCGTCCTGCTCGGCGGGGGACAGCGCGTCCAGCATGGCGGTGGAGACGACGATGCGGCCCGGGCGGCCAGGCGCGGCGTAGGCCTCCGGCGCGGGGTCGGGCACGACGACGAGCTCGTCGCTGCCGGGGAGGGCCCGGGTGTGGCGATGCGTGGCGAACACGGCGCGGGCGCGGCGGGTCGCGACCCGGCCGACGGCGAGGGTTGCGGCGGTGAGCAGGGTTCCGGCGGCGAGGGCGACCCAGATCGAGGCGGGGTCGTCGCGGGCGACGACGGACAGCGAGTAGCGCTCGAGGTCGGCCAGCAGCGGGATGCGCAGCGCCGCGGTCCCGGCCAGGAGGGCCAGGGCCACGGTGCTGCACCCGGCGAGCACCGCGGCGGCGGCGGTGAGCAGCCAGGTCGCCAGTCGCGGCGGCACCCGGTGCGCCAGGGGGGTGGCACCCCAGGCGGCCAGCAGGGGCAGCAGCAGGGGCAGGAAGACCGCGATGCGCATGCTCGCCGTTCAGCCGTTCCCGCCGAGCAGGCGGCGCAGCAGTGCCTCGTCGGTGTCGGAGAGGTCGGAGACGAAGCTCGCGAGCACCGCCGCGTGGTCCCCCTCGCCGGCCAGGGCCTGGTGCATCCGCGACGCGGCCATCCCCTCGGGGGTGCTGGCGGGGGCGTAGCGGTGGGCGCGCCCGTCGAGGGTGCGGGTCAGCAGACCCTTCGCGTAGAGCCGCCCGAGGATGGTGACCACGGTGGTGTAGGCCAACGGCGGACCCTGCGCGTTGAGCTGGTCACGGACCTCGCCGGTGGTCAGGGGTCGCTCGGCGGCCAGGAGCACGCTCCAGACTTGCTTCTCGAGGGCACCCGGGGCGCGGCGGTCGCCACGGTCGGGAGTCGAGGGTTCCTCGGGGGGTGAGCTCATGACCGGCCGCCGCCTCCTGCTGTCTCGTCCGCGACTCTACAGCCCTGTAGAACATCCAGGGTCCCTCGGGGGACGGCGGGCCCGCAGCCGCCGTCCGAGCAGCAGGCTGGACCCGGCGAGGAGCCCCAGCAGGCCGAGCCCGACCAGGGCCCCGACGGCCGGTCCCCGGATCAGCTCGGAGACCCCGAGCGCCCCCGCGCCGAGGCCGATCGCGGTGTCGATCAGTGCCTCGGTGAACTCGGCCTGCGGGCGCAGCGCCCTCACGACCCCGGTGATCAGGAACAGCGCCGCCATCAGCAGTGCGACCCAGGTCATGGTGGCTCCTCAGGCGGCGCGACGTCGCCCGGACCGCGCGCCAGGTGCGGTCTCAGGTGGCGGCCAGGCCGGCGAGAATGTCCGCGCGGGCGGCGCGGCGAGCCGGCGCGATAGCGGCGACGAGCCCGACCAGCACGCCCCCGACTGCGAGGGCGGCGACGGTGGCCCACGGCACGGAGAGCGTGGTGACGCCGTAGCCGGTGAGGAGTCGCTGCCCGGCGGCCCCCCAGGCGAACCCGAGCGCGACCCCGAGGACGGTGCCGTACAGCGACACCGCGAGCGCTTCGAGCCGAATCAGTGAGCGAATCTGGGCGCGTGTGGCTCCGACCGCGCGCAGCAGCCCGATCTCGCGGCGGCGCTCGATGACCGAGAGCGCCAGAGTGTTGACCACCCCCAGCACGGCCACCACGACGGCGAGCGCGAGCAGCCCGTACAGCAGCTCGAGTACAAGGTCGACCTGGCCGCGCAGGGCGTTCTGCTGGTCGGCCCGGTTCTGGATGCTGACCTGGGGATCGCTCGCGAGGGCCTGGTGCAGAGCGGGTCCCAGAGCGGCGGCGGCGCCGGGTGCAGCGATCACCGAGAGGCTGAAGTCCCGGGCGAGTGGCTGGTAGCGGCTCAGGGTGTCCAGCGAGACCTGGAAGGTCGAGCCGTCCTTGCCGCCGCCGGGTGGGGGCTTGCTGATCGCCCCTACGGTCAGGTCGGCCGGGGTGCCGTCGACGAAGGTCAGGTGCACCGGCGAGCCGATCGCCAGCCCGTCGGCGGCGGCGCTCGCTTGGTCGACGTCGAGCTGGCCGCGCGCCACTGCGCCGGTGTCGCCGGCGACGTACTGCGGTGCGGTCGCGGCGTCCAGGGTGGCGGTGTCGACCCCGGAGAGCGAGACCTGCGCCCCACGGAAGCCGGCGGGGGCATAGCGCTGCCGGGTGATCGACGCGACCCCCGGCACGGCGCGCACCGCGTCGGTGACCTGCGGGGCAAGGGGTTGCCCTCCGCGCCCGGAGAGCACGTAGTCCGCGCCGAGGCTGCTCGAGGTCTCCGCGATGATCGAGGTGTCCAAGGACGAGGCGAGGATGCCCAGCCCGGTGACCAGCGCGACCCCGACAGTCAGCGCGGCGGCGGTTGTCGCGGTCCGCCGCGGCGCCCGGGCGGCATTGTCCCGGGCGAGCCGCCCCACCGCGCCGAACAGGCGGGGATAGGCGGCGGCGAGACCGGAGACCACCCGCCGCGCGAGCGCCGGCCCGATCAGCACCAGGCCGGCCAGGCTCGCGGCTGCGCCGAGGGCGAACAGCCCGCCGCCGAGGGTCAGGTCCCCGGTGCGCGGGGTGAGCAGCGCGGCGCCCAGCAACGACGCGGCGGCGAGGAGCAGCACCGCGGTACCGGCGAGGACCCGGCCGCGGCCGGTGCCGGTCTCGGTGGGCGCGGCGGACTCGCGCAGGACCTCGGTCGGTGCGGCGCGCCCGGCCCGGCGCGCAGGCAGGTACGCCGCGGCGACGGTCACCCCGATCCCGAGCACATAGGCGGCGGGGACGGTGACGCCGGGGACGACCAGCCCCACCGAGGAGAGGTCGATCCCGAACCCGCGCAGCGCGGCCTCCAGGCCGGCGCAGAGCCCGATGCCGGCGCCGAGCCCGACGGTGGCCCCGACCAGCCCGACGAGCACGGCCTCGCCGAGCACCATCGCGGTGACCTGGCCGCGGCGGGCGCCGACCGCGCGCAGCAGCCCCAGCTCCCGCATCCGCCCGGCGACGAGCATCGTGAACGTGTTGACGATCAGGAAGCTGCCCACCAGCAGCGCGACCGCCGCGATGCCGAGGAGCGCGTAGGTCACGGTGGACAGGAAGGCGCCGACGCGCGCCGCCGCAGAGGAGGCCTGCTGCTCGCGGGTGGCCACGCTGACCGTCGCACCGAGGGCGTGCTGGACCGCGGGGGCGAGCGCGGCGTCGGTGGTGCCGGGGGCGGCGTCGGCGGTGACCGCGGTGAACCGGCCGGGCTGGCCGAGCAGCGCCGACTGCGCGGTCGGGGTGTCGAGGAAGACCAGCCCGACCCCCGGGTTCGCGCTCCCGGGGTCAGCGAGCCCGACCAGCGTGGCCGGCGTGGTCGCCGCGGGGCTGATCAGGCGGACCGGGGCGCCGAGCGTGAGGTGCGCGGCGGCCGCGCTGGGGGCGTCGAGCACGACCTGCCCGGCCCCGTCCGGAGCGTGCCCGGCGGTGAGCGAGGCGATCGGGTGGGCGCGGGGGTACCAGTTGTAGCCCAGCGTCGGCGCGCCGCTGGCCGGCCCGACCGGGTGCCCGGCGGCGTCGACCACGGTCACGTCCTGGGTCGCGACTTCGCCGTGGGCCGCGGCCACCCCGGGGGTTCGGGCGACGGCGTCGACCGCGGCGGCGGGCAAGGTCGGGACCGACCCGGAGATGGCCTGGTCCTCGACCTCCACGGCGAACGCCGCCCGCGGGCTCGCGGTGACATCGGCGGCGCCGGAGGTGAACAGGCCGGTGAACGCGGCGTTGATCGTCGCGGAGAGCACCAGGGTGGCGACCACGAACCCGACCCCGAGCGCCACCACCACGACCGAGAGCGCCATCCGGGCCTTCGACGCGGCCACCGAGCGGGCCGCGACCCGCAGCATCGTCCTCACTGCCCGGCCCCCGACCGACCGGACGCGTGGTCGCCGGTCAGCGCCTCGACCTCGGCGATGAACACGCCGAGCTGATCGTGGAGCCGTCGGGCCGTCCGGGCCACCTCGTCCGCCCCGGCCGGGGACGTCCGGTCGGGACGGCCCGCCGCCGGGCCCGGGGCGGCGGCACCCGACTCCAGTCCGGCCATCGTCTCGAGCACCTCCGCGGCGCTCGGGGAGCGCAGCTCGGTGACCACGCGGCCATCGAGCAGGAACAGCACCCGGTCGGCGTGCGCGGCGGCGGTCGGGTCGTGGGTGATCAGGGCGATCGTCTGGCCGAGGTCGTCGACGCTGCGGCGCAGGAGGCCGAGCACCTCGCCTGCAGACCGCGAGTCGAGGTTCCCGGTCGGCTCGTCGGCCAGGATCAGCTCCGGTCGGCCCACCAGGGCACGGGCGCACGCGACCCGCTGCTGCTGGCCGCCGGAGAGCTCGCCGGGCCGGTGGGCCAGGCGGGGGCGGAGCCCGAGGGTGTCGACGACCTGCTCGACCCACTCGGCGTCCAGCTGCCGGCCGGCGAGGTCGGCGGGCAGCGTGATGTTCTCCCGCGCGTTCAGCGTGGGCAGCAGGTTGAACGCCTGGAACACGAACCCGACCCGGTCGCGGCGCAGCTCGGTGAGCGCCCGTTCCGAGAGCCCGGTCAGCTCCTGCTCGCCGATCCACACCCGGCCGGCCGACACGCGGTCGAGCCCGGCCACGCACTGCATGAGGGTCGACTTGCCGGAGCCCGAGGGACCCATGACGGCGGTCAGCTCGCCGCGCACGAACCCGGCGTCGACCCCGTCGAGCGCCGTCACGCGCGTCTCTCCCGAGCCGTAGACCTTGCTCACCGCCTCGGCCCGCGCCGCCCAGCTCGGCGCCGAGCGCGCCGTCCGCGGGGCGGCGTCGGGACGCCGTCGGGTCTCGATGCTCACGTGTGGTCCTCCTCCGTCGCCGGGCACACTGGCTTCTACAGACTCGTAGACATCCAGGTAGGTTCTACACGTGAGTAGAAGTCACGGCGACGGCGGGGTCGCCCGCACCACCCCCGCCGCGCCGCGGTGACGCCCCCGCTGCCCGGGGTGTTCGCGGCGTTCGCTCCGGTGCTGGACCACTACGGCTACCTCGCGCTCGCCGTCCTGCTCTTCCTCGAGGACTTCGGGGTCCCGGCGCCCGGGGAGACCGTGCTGATCGCGGCCGCCGTGTACGCGGGCGCGGGTCGGCTGTCCCTGCCGGTGGTGGTCATCGTCGGCGTGCTCGCCGCGATCGCCGGGGACAACGTGGGCTTCGCCATCGGTCGCTTCGGGGGGCGCCGCCTCGTCGCGCGTTACGGCCGTTACGTCGGCCTGACCGCGGCCCGCGTCGAGGCCGCCGAGCACTTCTTCGCCCGGCACGGCGGCAAGGTCATCGTCGTCGCACGGTTCGTCGAGGGGCTCCGGCAGGCCAACGGGATCATCGCCGGGCTCTCCGGGATGCGCTGGAGCCGGTTCCTGGGCTTCAACACTCTGGGCGCGGTCCTCTGGGTCGGGCTCTGGACCGCCCTCGGTGACCTGGCCGGGTCCCACATCGACGCGATCTACACCACCGTGCGGCGCTACGAACCGTGGTTCCTCGGTGCGCTGGCGGCCCTGGCGCTCGCCGCCATCTTCCGTCGGGTCTACCGAAGGCGGGGTCGGGGGTCCGCGCCGCACTCCGCGGTGGGCGATAGTGGGTCGTCGACGACCGACGACGAGGCCTAGGCCGATCGCTCGTGACGGATGAGACGAGCACGGCCGGTCATCCGACGGCCGCGCTTGTGCGGAGTCGGGCGGTTCGTAGGGTGTTGGGCGTGAGTCCCGCGAGTCTGTGCGCTGGTATCAGGCGCAACAGCAGGGCTCGAACCGCGTTGCCTCGCGGTCGGAGGCAGCGCGATGAGGTCGGCGTAGTAGCGCGCCTAGCTCTACTCGGGGCGTTGATCGTCGGGCTCGTCGCGATGCATCAGTTGCCGACCGGCGACGCCTGTTGCGGTACCGCCCCAACGCCGAGCACGACCTTGTCGGCGGCTGCTGCGACAGGCCATGGCGACGTTCACGTTGTCGCCGCGCCGTCGGCGGCGTCCCAACGCGAACCCGAGCTCGGCCAGCCGCTCCAGCTGATGGGTGCGACGAGCCACGGTGGCGTGGGGGAGCACGGGCTAGCCACCGACATGCTCGGGATGTGCTTGGCGATGCTGGTCGCCGCGGTGGCGCTTCTGATGGTCTCGCTGCGCAAGCTGGCCCGAGGGCGGTCTGGTCACGAGGGGCTGAGCCCCTCCGACCTGTTGTCCTCCGCGCCACCGCGTGGTCCTCCAGTGCCACGTCGTCTGGCTCAACTGCAGGTCTTGCGGCTCTAGACCGGCCCACCGCCCGGCTCCATCAGGTTCCGGGCGGCGCCCGCTCTCACGAGTCGTCTCCTCCGCGCGCCACGGTGCTCGCGCGCGGTTCCACCTTCGTCGAAGGAGACCTGCACCATGTCTTGTCGTGTCCTCGGCGGCCTCGTGGTCGCCGTCCTCGCCGGCGCTCTGACCCTCGCCGGCTGTTCGAGCACTTCTCCCGCGCCCGTCCCGGCGAGCCCCTCGAGTCCCACGGCCGCGCCGGTGGCGGCGGAGCACAACGCCGCCGACGTCACGTTCGCGCAGTCGATGATCCCGCACCACGCCCAGGCCATCGCAATGGCGAGCCAAGCCACCACTCGGGCTGCCTCGGCACAGGTCAATGACCTGGCCAGCCGCATCGAGGGGGCTCAGGGGCCCGAGATCGAACAGATGAACACCATGCTCGCCGCGTGGGGGGCGCCGACCGTGTCGCCGAGCGCCACCGCCATGCCGGGGATACCCGGGATGGCGGCCGGGGCCGGCATGCCCGGGATGATGGACGACGCGCAGATGTCCGGGCTGGCCGGCACGACCGGCCCGGCGTTCGACCAGGCGTTCCTGCAGATGATGATCCAGCACCACTCGGGCGCGATCACCATGGCGCGCACCGAGCTCGCCCAGGGGCTCAACCCCCAGGCCAAGGCCCTGGCCAACTCGATCATCGCTGACCAGCAGCGCGAGATCGGCGAGATGCAGTCCCTGCTCAAGCAGGGCTGAGCCGGCGTCGGTAGCACCGGCCGGGTAGCGGGGGACCGCGCCCGGCCGGTGGCGGCGACAAGGGCTCATAGCTTGGCCGGGCGAAGCGCACCGTCGGCAGGTGTGCAGGTCGCGACGTTGGTCAGGCGCCGCCTGCGGTCACGATCATGTCGGTGACGAATCCGATCGCCAGGCCGGCGAACACCCCCAGATAGAGGGCGTTGCGGTGGCCGCCGCGGCTGGTCAACCCGATCAGCTGCAGCACCACGTAGAGGATCGACCCGGCGGCGAGGGTCAGGAAGAGGACGCTCAGGGTGTCGCTGGTGAACTGGTGCCCCACGATGGTGCCCAGCACCGTGGGGCCGCCCCCGATGAGGCCCATGAGCAGGAGGAACCCCCACCCGGGTCGATCTTCGGCGGCTGCCAGTGGGGCAACGATGCCGAAGCCTTCGGTGCCGTTGTGCAGCGCGAAGCCGATGACCAGCAGCACGGCCAGCCCGATCTCGCCGGTGGCGGCGCTGCCGCCGATCGCGAGGCCTTCTCCGAAGTTATGCAGCCCGATCCCGACTGCGATCAGCAGCGCGAGCCGTCGCGCCGGGGACCATGGCGTGGCCCGGGTCGGCGTGTCGGTGGCGGCCATCGCCCCCGGGCCGCCCCCGCGTCTCGCCGGACGGGCTGCACCATGATCGCCTTCTCCGGACACACCGCTGTCGGCGCGGCCCAGCCAGTGTTCGTAGGCGATCAGCGACCCGAACCCCACCGCCAGACCCAGCAGGAACAGCACCCCGTACCCGAAGACCGGACCGAGCCCACCTGAACCGTCGTGCACAGCGCCGAGGGCAGTGTCTACCGGCTCGAACGCGTGGCTCAGCACGTCCCAGAGCAGGAAGATCAAGATCCCTACCGCGACAGCGTTGAGGCCGACGCGGGTGCCTGGAGCCGGCGAGCGGAGCCTCCCGAGTGGCAGGCCCAGCAGGATCGTCGCCCCCGCGATGATGCCCGGCAGCACCGTTTGTCCCTCGCCCATACGCCCTTTCTCTCCCAACGCCATGGGCATCCTCGCCCGAGTATGGGCAGGCTCACCTAATCAACGGTGAGTGTCAACGGCGCATGAGGGAGACGAGAGTCCCTTCAGGGCGCTTAGCGTCGAAGGGGCGTCGGCCGGCCTCGTGCGCGAGCCTGCGACAGGTGCACGGTCTCGCTGCGCTGCTGCTCCTGTTCGGAGCGGTCGTGCTCTCGGTGTTCAAGCCCCGCGGGCTGACCAAGTACAGCGCCAGGAGGCGAGGCATCCGCCGCCAACGGCCCCCAAGGAGAGCACCTGTCAAGGTCCTGAGGGCGCTGACCCCGGAGTACTGCCCGACGCGGGTCCTCGGCAATGAACTCGGCATCCTGTCCCGAGGAGCTGCTACTCGCACCCACGGGATGCCGCGGCTGTCTAGCCACGCGGTTGCACCATCGGGCCCCTCGACCTCCGCGACCCGCAACAGCTCACAGGCCCGCTCCGAGCACGCCAACCAGTCCCACGAGGCGGCAGGAAGTGCCACCCCACATCGACGCGATCTACACGACCGTGCGCCGCTACGAGCCGTGGTTCCTCGGTGCGCTGGCGGCCCTGGTGGTCGCAGCCATCCTCCGTCGGGTCCACCGCACGCGGGTCCGGAAGCCCGCGCCGCACTCCGCGGAAGGCGATGGCGGGTCGACGACCGACGACGAGGCCGAGTCCGACCGCCCGTGACCGTCCAGCAGCGCGCGATCGGCGAGATGCCGTCCCTGCTCCGGCGGGGCCGACTCAGCCCGCCGCGGTCATCCGATCAGACGCTCGGTCAGCGTGGCCCTGCCCGGACCCGAGAGCTCGTCGAGCGCGTGCGCCCGACCGGCCATGGCCATCAGCAGGGGTTCGGCCGGGCCCTCGACGGTCGGGCCGCTCCCGGAGCTCCAGTCGAGGTCGGTGGCGACGAGCCGCAGCCCGCGGACCCGGGAGAAGGCGCGGATCGGCGGCGCGACGCGCGCGAACGGCAGCGTCGCGGCGAGGCGGTCGGCGGGCACCGTCCGGGGGAGGCCGAGGGCCCGGCGGATGTCCTGGTGGTGGATGAGGCCGTCGACCAGCCCGATGCGTCCGCCGAAGCCGGCCGTGAGCCCGGCGGGCCGCACGCGGGCCCTGAACGTCGCGAGCAGCTCGTCGGTGGAGAGCGTCGCGCAGTCCCGCACGCCGACCTCGTTGACCTGGTCGGGGACGAACCAGCCCCGGGCGAACCGGCCGACCAGTCCGACCGGTCCGAGGTGGTCGAAGCTGACGATGTGGGCGACCACGTCGCGGACCCGCCACTTCGTGCAGAGGGTGGGCGCGTGCCACTGCTCGGGGGTGAGCCCGGCGAGCAGGTCGGCCAGGTCGGTGCGCTCGTCCTGGGCGAGACGGATCGCGTCGGTGTCGCTCACGGCCGGCTCTGCCCGGCTACGAGCTGGGCGTAGGCCGCCAGCAGGGCGACCCAGCCACCGCCGCCGTGCTCGATGGCGCCGTACACGTCCTCGCCGGCGACGAGGCGCTCGAAGTGGCGCTGCTCGACCTCGATGGTGGTCTGCTCGGGACCGTCGGCGTGGAACCGGACCTCGATCTCGGCGGCGTGCGCGGGGTCCGGGTCGAACTGCCAGTCGCCGCCGATCTGCCAGGTGAACAGCACCCGCTCGGGCGGTTCCCAGCTCAGGACGCGGCCCCAGTCGCACTCGGTGCCGTCGACGCCGCGCTCGAACCAGCGCCCGCCCTCGTGGGGTTCGAGGACGATGTCGGCGACCTCGGCGGCACCGATGTGGTACTGCCGCGGCCACCAGGAGCCGATCGACGCGGTGAACAGCTCGAAGGCGCGGTCACGGCTGACGTCGACGGTGGTCTTGCCCTCGATCGGCGGGATCGGCGTGGTCATGGCGGCTCCTCGTCCGGGTCGGTGCCGATCTCGTCGGCGACGGTCTGCTCGGCGAACTTGTGGAAGCTCGTCAGCGCGTGCTCCCACACGCCGTCGAGCCAGGCCCGCAGCGCCGAGACCCCCTGCGGGTCCAGGCGGTACACGCGGCGGTTGCCCTCGGCCCGCGACACCACCAGCCCGCCGTCCTTGAGGACCTTGAGGTGCTGGGACACCGCGGGCCGGCTGATCGGGAGCTGCGCGGCGATCTCGCCCACCGCGCTCGGGCGCCGGGCGAGCAGCTCGAAGATGGCGCGCCGGTTCGGGTCGCCCAGCAACCCGATCGCGCCATCTATGTTCGCTCGCACGAACGGTAAGCCTAGATGGACATAGCTCGGCCGACCAGAGCCGTCGATAGTCGGTCGCTCGGCGCCTCGGTCACGGTCGCCCCGTCGACCCGCCGGACCTCCCGTACGCGACGACGCCGCCCCACGCGAGCGCCGCCACGACGAGGAAGGCCCGGTACGCCCCGTCGAGGCCGATCCCGACGGCGAGGGCCGCGGCACCGACCGGCGCGACCAGTCCCGCGAGCCCCCAGCCGGTGAACACGAGCCCGTAGGTGGTGCCGAAGCGCTCCCCGGGGACCACGTCCGCCGTCGCGGCCGGGACGAGGGTCGAGAGCGCCCCGTACTGGAGGCCGAGCACCAGCAGCGCGACGAGGGCGGCCGGCCCGGCCGCGCCGAGGGCGAACGGGACGCAGGCGGCGACGAGCAGGGCTGCGTCGGCGTGCAGCGCGGCGGGCCGTCCGAGCCGGTCGGACAGCGGGCCGACGACGAGCCGCCCGGCGAAGTTGCCGACGTTGAGCAGCGCCACCGCGAGCGCGACGGCGCCCGGGGTGGCGGCGAGGGCTCCGGCCTGCGCGAACGCCGCGAGGGCCGGCGCACTGCCCAGCCCGAAGGCCGCCCACAGCGCGACGACGGCGCCGCTCGGGCGAGCCCGGGTGCTCCGCGTGGTCCTCGGCGCCGCGGTCGGTCGGGTCCCGGGGACGAGGACGGCGGCGAGCAGGAGGATCCCGCCGAGCGCCCCGGCCAGGACCACGAACGTCCCGCCGCGACCCAGCAGCGCGAGCAGCGCCGAGGCGGTGGGCGCCAGCGCCGCGGTGCCGACGGCGTAGGCGCTGACGACGACGCCGAGCGCGAGACCGCGCCGGGCGGCCACGGTCCCGGCGACCCGCACCGCGGTGGCGTAGCCGAGCCCGGTGGACCCGCCCACGAGGACGCCGAAGGCCACCACCAGCACGCCGGCCGAGGGCGCAGCACCGGTGCCGAGGAGCCCGAGGACGGTGCCGGCCAGCGCGACCAGCGCGAGCCGCCGCGGCGGGGCCGCGTCGGCGGCCCGCCCGCCGAGCAGCACCCCCGCCATGAAGGCGACCAGGCCGACCGAGAAGACCCCCGCGAGCAGGGCGTCGGAGACGCCGAGGTCCCGGCGCAACGAGTCGGTGAAGACGTCCCAGGCGAACAACGGGCTGACGGCGAGGTCCAGCAGGACGGCCCCGGCCAGCGCGCGCGTCCGGCCGACCGGCGCGACACCCGGGACGCTCACCCCCCGGATGGTGACCGCGGTGGTGGTTCCCGCCCAGGGTCCTCGGACCGGTTCGGCGGGGGACACGGGCCCGGTCGTCCGGGAGACTCACCGCATGGTGACGAACCGGCACCCGGTCGGCGGCGGGACCCGCTGACGTGGCGGCGACGGTCGAGCCGGAGCGCGGCACGTTCCGCAGCGGGTTCTCCACCACCGATCCGGAGGAGGCCGCCCAGGTCGTCCGGGACGGCTACCGGCTGACCGGCGACGTCCGGATCTCCGGGGACACGGACGGCTTCGTCTTCCACCACCAGGCGTTCGTCATGGACGGGCTCGCCGTCACGCGCTGGCGGTCCAGCGCGACGATCAGCTGGGACGGTCCGCTCGGGGACCTGCTGTGCGTCGAGCACGTCCACGCGGGTCGTCGGACGTTCGAGACCGCCCGCGGCGAGCTGCGCGCCCGGACCGGCGACCTCTGTCTCGTGCCGCCCCACGACCTCCGGCGCGCCACCGGCGAGGACGTCGACCTCGGCCTGCTCGTCCTCGACCGGGACCGCGTGGTGGCGCACGCGGCCGCGATGAGCGGGATCGCGCCGGAGGCCCTGGTCTTCACCGGGCTGCGGCCCGTCTCCGACGCGGCCGTCCGCTACTGGAACGCGGCCGTCGCCCACGTCCGTGACGACGTCCTGGCCGACCCCGAGGTCGCCGCGGCGTCGCTGGTCCGCGCGGAGGCGTTCCGCCTGCTGGCGACCGGTCTGCTGGCGATGTTCCCCAACACCGCGCTGGACGCGTCGACCGATCCGAGGCCGGTGGTGGCCGCGGGCGCGGAACCGGCCGCGGTGCGGCGGGCGGCGGAGTTCGTCGACGCCCACGCCCACGAACCCATCGGGCTCGCCGACATCGCGGGCGCGGCCCGCATCGGGGCCCGCGCCCTCCAGCACTCCTTCCGCACCCACCGGGGCGTCAGCCCGCTCGGCTACCTCAAGCAGGTGCGGATGGACCGGGCTCACCGCGACCTGCGCGCGGCCGACCCCACGCGGGGGGACACGGTGTCCGCCGTGGCCGCCCGCTGGGACTTCGCCCACGCCGGCCGGTTCTCGGTGGACTACCGGGCCGCCTTCGGCTGCTCGCCCAGCCGGACCCTGCGGTCGTGAGCCTCACGAGCGCTGGATCGTGCGGCTCCTCCCGCGGAACTCGGCGATGACCTGGTCGTCGACGGGGCGGCGGACGGTGACGTCGTACACGCCGCTGCGGCCGTGGCGGCTGCGCTCGGTCGCCACGGCCTCGAGCCGGTCGCCCTCCCGCGCCGAGGTCACGAAGACGACGTCGGCGCCGGCGGCCACCGTCACCGGGCCCGGGCTGTTGCAGGCGCACGCGAACGCCGAGTCGGCGAGCAGGAACAGGTAGCCGCCGTGGCATATGCCGTGCCCGTTGACCATGTCCGAGGTGACGGTCATGGTCAGCCGCGCGGCGCCGTCGGACGCCGCGTGGAGCTCCATCCCGAGCTTGCGGGAGGCCGCGTCGTCGTCCCACATCCGGCGCACGGACGTGGCGATCGCCTCGGTCACGGGGCCTCCTTGGCGACGAGCGTGAGGACGTCGTAGCGGGCGACGGAGTCACCGGACTGGTTCGTGACGTCGGCGTCCCACCGGACCTCGCCGTAGGCGGCGGTGTCGCGGGGGGTGATCTGCTTGGCGGTCAGCGTGATCGTCAGCTCGTCGCCGAACTTCACGGGGGTGAGGAACCGAAGCGAGTCGACGCCGAAGTTGGCGAGCACCGGGCCCGGCGCCGGGTCGACGAACAGGCCCGCTGCGAAGGACACCACCAGGTAGCCGTGGGCGACGCGCTCGCCGAAGAACGGGTTCTGCGCCGCGGCGGCACCGTCCATGTGCGCGTAGAAGGTGTCGCCGGTGAACTCCGCGAAGTGCTCGACGTCGTCCTGGGTCACCGTGCGGGGCCCGCCGACGACGGTGTCGCCGACCCGCAGCGCCTCGAGGTGCTTGCGGAACGGGTGCTCCTCGGTCGTCGTGCGCGCCGAGCCCGGCGTCCACCGCCCGGTGATCGCGGTGAGCATGTCGGGGGAGCCCTGGACCGCGGTGCGCTGCATGTGGTGGGTGATCCCGCGCACGCCGCCCATCTCCTCGCCGCCGCCGGCCCGGCCGGGGCCGCCGTGGACGAGCTGGGGCATCGGCGAGCCGTGCCCGGTGGAGCTCTTCGCGTCGGCCTGGTCGAGCACCAGCAGCCGGCCGTGCCACGGCGCGACGCCCAGGACGACCTCGCGCGCGAACTCCGGGTCCCCGGTGACGACGGACCCGACGAGCGAGCCCTGGCCGCGGGCGGCGAGGTCGACCACCTGCGCCGTGGACGAGTAGGGCACCAGGGTGGACACCGGCCCGAACGCCTCGACCTCGTGCACCGCGGCGGTGTTGGGGTCGGCGCGCAGCAGGACCGGGGAGAGGAACGCGCCCCGCTCGGCGTCGGCGTCGACCACCTCGACGGTGTCGGGGGAGCCGAACAGCACCTGGGCGGAGTCGGTGAGCGCCTTGAGCGAGCGCCGGACCTCCTCGCGCTGCTCGAGCCCGGCCAGGGCGCCCATGCGGACGTCCGGGTTCGACGGGTTCCCGACGGTGACGCGGCCGAGGCCCTCGATCACGGCCTCCGCCACCGCGTCGAGGTGCTCGCCCGGCACGAACGCGCGGCGGATGGCGGTGCACTTCTGCCCGGCCTTCACGGTCATCTCGGTGACCAGCTGGCGGACGTAGAGGTCGAACTCGGGCGTGCCCGGCCCGGCGTCGGGACCGAGGACCGAGCAGTTCAGCGAGTCGGCCTCGGCGGTGAAGCGGACCGCGCGGGCGGTGAGCACCGGGTGGGTGCGCAGCTGCTGGGCCGTCGACGCGGAGCCGGTGAACGAGACGAGGTCCTGCTCGGTGAGGTGGTCGAACAGGTCGCCCACCGAGCCCGCCAGGAACTGCACCGAGCCCTCCGGCAGCAGGCCCGACCCGACGACGAGCTCCACGAGCTCCGCCGTCAGGAACGCCGTCGGGGTGGCGGGCTTGATGATCGAGGGGACGCCCGCGAGGAAGGCCGGCGCGAGTTTCTCCAGCGGGCCCCACACCGGGAAGTTGTAGGCGTTGACCTGCACCGCGACGCCCCGCAGCGGCGTCATGACGTGCTGGGCGAGGAAGGAGCCGTCCTTCGAGAGCGGCTCGACGTCACCGTCGAGCAGCACCGACCCGGCGGGCAGCTCGCGCTTGCCCTTCGAGGCGTAGGCAGCCAGGACCCCGACGCCGCCGTCGACGTCGAACTTCGAGTCACCGAGGGTCGCGCCGGTGCGCGCGGAGACCGCGTACAGCTCGTCGCGGTGCTCGCGCAGGTGTCCGGCGAGCGCCTTGAGCAGCGAGGCCCGCTGGTGGAACGACAGGTCGCGCAGCGCCGGCCCGCCGACGGTCCGGGCGTACGACGCGGCCCCGGCGAGGTCGAGCCCGCTGGTCGACAGGCGGCCGACCTCCTCGCCGGTGACGGCGTCGAACATCGCCCGGCCGTCGCCCGATCCTTCCTGCCACGCGCCGGCCAGGTAGCTGGGAACCACCACGATGGGCTCTCCTCTAGACGTCGTAGTCGATGACGAGCTCGTCGGAGACGGGCACCGACTGGCAGGTCAGCACGAACCCGGCCTCGATCTCCTCGGGCTCGAGGGCGAAGTTGCGCTGCAGGTCGACCCGGCCGGAGACGACCTTCGCCCGGCAGGTGCCGCACACCCCGCCCTTGCAGGCGAACGGCAGGTCGGAGCGCACCTTCTGGGCGGCGTCGAGCACGAACCGGTCGCGCGGCAGGGTCGCGGTGACCGACCGGCCGTGCAGCACGATCGTCGCCTCCGCCCCCTCGGCGTCCGCGTCGACGTCCTCGTGGCGCACCGGCCGCGGCGGCGGGGTGTCGACGTAGAACAGTTCGGCGTGGACGCGCTCGCGCCCGATCCCGAGCTCGGCGAGCAGGTCCCGGGCGCCGGTCACCATCTCCAGCGGGCCGCAGAGCCACCAGTGGTCGACCTGCGGGGTCGGGACCAGGGACGTCAGGAGGGTGTGCAGCTTCTCGCGGTCGAGCCGCCCGGCGAAGATCTCCGCTTCGACCGGCTCGCGGGAGAGCACGTGCCCGAGCTGCAGCCGGGCGGGGTAGCGGTCCTTGAGGTCGGCCAGCTCCTCGGCGAACATCACGGTGTCCGTGCGGCGGTTGCCGTAGAGCAGGGTCACGTGGGTGTCCGGGTGCGCGGCGAGCACGGTCGCGGCGATCGAGAGGACCGGGGTGATCCCGGACCCGGCCGCGACGAGGGTGTGGTGCTCGCCAGGCCGCGGGTCGGGGGTGAAGCGGCCCTCGGGCGGTCCGACCTCGAGCTCGTCGCCGGCGGTGAGCCGGTCGACGAGCCACTCGGAGAACAGCCCGGTCTCCACCCGCCGGACCCCGATCCGCGGGGCGGCCCCCTCCGGAGCGCAGATCGAGTACGAGCGGCGCTCCTCGCCGTCGGGCGTCGGCAGGCGCAGCGTGAGGTACTGCCCGGCGCGGAACGCGAAGGTCTCCGCGAGCTCGCCGGGGACGTCGAACGTGACCGCGACGGCGTCGTCGGTGAGCCGGTCGACGTCGGCGACCCGCAGCCGGTGGAAGCCTGCGGGCGCGTCGTCGGCACCGGTCGACGGCTCGGTGGTCGGCGCGCTCATCAGATGTCCTTCATGTGCTCGAAGGGCTCCCGGCAGGCCCGGCAGCGGCGCAGCGCCGTGCAGGCCGTGGGCCCGAACCGGGAGAGCACCTCGGTGTCGGCGCTCCCGCACCGCGGGCAGGCGACGCGCGCGGCCGGCGGGGCCAGGGTCAACGGGACCGGCCCGATCGACCGCGGCCCGACGTGCGCCGGCGGCGCCACGCCCGCCTCGGCCAGCTTCCGTCGCCCCTCGTCGGTGAGGAAGTCGGTGGTCCACGGCGGGCTCAGCGTGGTCCGCACCTCGACGTCGTGGTGGCCGGCCTCGGCGAGCCGCGCCCGGAGGTCGTCGCGCATCGCCTCGAGCGCCGGGCACCCCGCGTAGGTGGGGGTGATCGTGACGACCACGGACCCGTCGTCGTGCGCCTCGACGCCGCGCAGCACCCCGAGGTCGGCCAGCGTGAGCATCGGCATCTCGGGGTCGGTGACCTCGGCGGCGACGTCCCACACCGAGCCCCGGGCGACCGCGCTCACCACGTCGCGTCCGGGTGCGCGCGGGCGAGCGACTGCATGACGGCGAGCACCCGTCCCAGCGCCTCGGTGTGCACCCCGTCGCGGCCGCCCCGGCCACCGACGAGCCCCACCGCGGGGCGCTCGGGGCGGGTCAGCGTCGCCGCGGGCAGGACCTGCGCGAGGTCGGAGTCGACGTCGGCACGCAACGCCGCCGGGTCCACGGCGACCCCGGCCGCGACGAGCCGCGCCTCGACCGGGTGGGTCAGGAACAGCTCCTCGACGAACGGCCAGACGTCCTCGAGGCCGGCCTGCGCCCGCGCGTGGGAGAGCTCGGTGCCGTCGCCGAGGCGCAGCAGCCAGCCGGCCGCGTACTCGCGCTGGTAGGACAGCTCGGGGACGGCCTTCGCCGCCACCGCCGCGAGCACCGGGTCGGCCGAGCCGCGCAGCCGCGTCATGAGCGCGAGGCGCCACGACGAGTACACGAGCATCCACGCGGTCGTGCGACCGAAGTCCCCGAGGTCGGTCTCGGCCAGGGTGACGTTGCGGAAGAACCGGTCGTCGCGGAAGTAGGCGAGCACGTCCTCGTCGGCCAGCTGCGTGGCCGTGGTGGGAGTCCGGAACCGCGCCGCCGCCCCGAGGTGCCCCGCACGGGAGAGCAGGACCCGGGCCTGCCCGAGCAGGTCGAGCGCGATGTTCGCGAGCGCGACCTCCTCTTCGAGCTCGGGGGCGTGCGTCGCCCACTCGGAGAGACGGTGGGAGGCGACCAGGGCGTCGTCGGCGAGCATCAGGCAGTAGGTCGCCAGGTCCCCGACGTCGACCCCTTCCGGGGCCGGGGCGGTGACCTCGACGACGGTCTCGTCGAAGCCCGCGCCGTGGGCCCAGCGGCCGTCGTGGTCGGCGGCGGCCAGGGCGTCGTAGACGTTGTCCTCGGTGTCCACGGCGTTCACAGGTGCGGGACGTCGTCGGGTATGGAGTAGAAGGTCGGGTGCCGGTAGACCTTGTCGCCCGAGGGCGCGAAGAACGGGTCCTTCTCCTCGGGGCTCGACGCGGTGATCGCGTCCGCCCGGACCACCCAGATGCTCACGCCCTCGTTGCGCCGCGTGTAGAGGTTGCGGGCGTTGTGCAGGGCCATGCGGTCGTCGGGAGCGTGCAGCGACCCGACGTGGACGTGGTTGAGCCCGCGCTTGCCGCGCACGAAGACCTCGTAGAGCGGCCAGGTGGCCTGCGGGGTGCCGGTGCCGAGGTCCGTCGCCGGGTCGCCCTCGACGTGCGCGGTGGTGTCGTCGGACATGCTCATGCGACCTGCTCCCCGGCCTCGCGGCGGGCCTGCTTGGCGGCGTACGCGCTCGCCGCGTCCCGGACCCACTGCCCGCCCTCGTGCGCCGCCCGGCGGTGGGCCAGCCGCTGGGCGTTGCACGGGCCCGCTCCCTTGACCACGGCCGTGAACTCGGTCCAGTCGATGTCGCCGAAGTCGTGCGCCTGCCGCTCGTCGTTCCAGCGCAGCTCGGGGTCGGGCAGCGTCACGCCGAGCGCCGCGGCCTGCGGCACCGTCATGTCGACGAAGCGCTGGCGCAGCTCGTCGTTGGTGTGGCGCTTGATCCGCCAGGCCATCGACTGCCGGGTGTTGGGGGAGTCGCCGTCGGCCGGACCGAACATCATCAGCGAAGGCCACCACCAGCGGTCCACCGCGTCCTGGACCATCTCGCGCTGCGCCTCGGTGCCGGCCATGAGTGTCATCAGCAGCTCGAAGCCCTGCCGCTGGTGGAAGGACTCCTCCTTGCAGATGCGCACCATCGCCCGGGCGTACGGCCCGTAGCTCGACCGGCACAGCGGGACCTGATTGCAGATCGCGGCGCCGTCGACCAGCCAGCCGATGACGCCGATGTCGGCGAACGTCAGCGTCGGGTAGTTGAAGATCGACGAGTACTTCTGCTTCGAGTCGATCAGCTTCTCGGTCAGCTCGGCCCGGTCGACGCCGAGAGTCTCGGTGGCCGAGTACAGGTAGAGCCCGTGGCCGGCCTCGTCCTGCACCTTGGCCAGCAGGATCGCCTTTCGACGCAGGCTGGGCGCCCGGAGGATCCAGTTGCCCTCCGGCTGCATCCCGATGATCTCGGAGTGGGCGTGCTGGGCGATCTGGCGGATCAGCGTCTTCCGGTAGCCCTCGGGCATCCAGTCCCGGGGCTCGACGCGGCCCTCACCGGCCACCGTGGCCTCGAAGGCGTCCTCCAGTTCGCGCTCCAGCCCTGCCGGCGCATCGGAGGCGCCGTCCGGCGTCGAGGCCGTCGCGAGCCTCGTCGTCTCGTCGGACACGGACACCGTGACCACCTTCCGCCCGAATGTTCGTTCGGTAGACGATGGTGCCGCACCGCGCGGGGTGGCGCAACCGCCCCGTGCGGAGTTGCTGTCGGGGGCGAGCGGGGACCTGCGCGTGGCGCACACACTCGAGCGACGATGCGGGTCGTTCCTGCGGGGACCTGCGCGGGGCGCACACTCTCGAGCGGTCCCGTCGACCGGGTACGAGCTCGGCCACCGCCATCGAGTGGGCCCTCACGGCTGCCGCGGCGACCACCGGGGTCCACTCGACCGGCCCGTGTTCGGCCACCGTCGCCGAGTGGGCCCTCACGGCTGCCGCGGCGACCACCGGGGTCCACTCGACCGGCCCGTGTTCGGCCACCGTCGCCGAGTGGGCCCTCACGGCTGGCGCGGCGACCACCGGGGTCCACTCGGCCAGCACCGCAATGGGCCACCGTCGCCGAGTGGGCCCTCACGGCTGCTGCGCCGACCACCGGGGTCCACTCGGCCGGCACCGCGATCGGCCACCGACGCCGAGTGGGCCACCACGGCTGCCCGGCCAGCCGCCACGGTCCACTCGGCGGGCCGGCCGGCCGAGTTCACGAGGCGCTCCCACGTGCTCCGCGCCGCCGGCAGCGGACGCTCGACCGACGTGGCGCGCGCAGGTGTGGCCGGGACGTTGGTCGTGGCGGCCCGGAGTGTGTGCGCCGCGCGCAGGGCAGCCGCCAGGCGGGTACTCGTGGCGAAACACACGACCGAGGAGGAGCGCCGATGGGGAGTCTGCCCAGCCGCGTGGGAGTGATCGGCGGCGGGACGATGGGCGCCGGCATCGCCCACGTGTTCCTGACGGCGGGTGCGGCGGTGACCGTCGTCGAGAGCGACGACGACCGGGCCGCAGCCGCGCGCCGCGCCCTCCAGCAGTCGCTGCAGGGCGCCGCGGACCGCGGGAAGCTCCCGGAGGGCACCGACGTCGAGGGCCTCGTCGACGCCACCACGATCGTCGTCGGGGTCGATCACCTCCCGCCCGACACCGGCCTGGTCGTCGAGGCCGTCCCCGAGCGCGTCGACCTCAAGCAGGAGATCCTCGGGGCCGCGGCGCGGCGCTGCCCGGACGCCGTGCTCGCGACCAACACCTCCTCGCTCTCGGTCGGCGGCATCGGTCGGGAACTGCCACATGGCCGGCTCGTCGGGATGCACTTCTTCAACCCCGTGCCGGCGCAGAAGCTCGTGGAGCTGATCCGCCCGTCCGGGCTGGACGACGACGTCGTCGAGCAGGCCCGCGGGTGGGTCGAGGCCCTCGGCAAGACCGCGATCGTGGTCGACGACGCCCCGGGCTTCGCCACCTCACGGCTCGGCGTGGCCGTCGGGCTCGAGGCGATCCGGATGCTCGAGGAGGGCGTGGCGAGCGCGGCGGACATCGACACCGGGATGCGGCTGGGCTACCGGTGGCCCGTCGGGCCGCTGGAGCTGACCGACATCGTCGGGCTCGACGTCCGCCTGGCGATCGCCGAGCACCTCGCCGAGGAGCTCGGCGACCGCTTCGCGCCGCCGCAGCTGCTGCGGGACAAGGTCGCGCGGGGAGAGCTCGGCCGGAAGTCCGGCCAGGGCTTCCACCGCTGGGACTGAGACGCGTCAGGCGGCCGAGCCCGCGATGTTGACCAGCCAGTCGACACCGAAGCGGTCGGTACAGGCGCCGAACTCGTCGCCCCACATCTGCTTCTCGAGCGCCATGGTCACCGTGCCGCTCTCCGACAGGCCCTTCCAGTAGCCGCGCAGCTCCTCGGCCTGGTCGCCCGACAGACTCACCGAGATGCCGGCGCCGGTGGGCCGGCTCATGCCCTCCGGCGTGTCGGAGGCCATGAGGACGAAGCCGCTGGGGGTCTCGAGCTGGGCGTGCATGACCTTGGCGGCCTCCGGGCCCTGCGTGCCCATGTCGCCGAAGGTCATGACGTTCAGCGTGCCGCCGAAGACGTCGCGGTAGAACTCCATCGCGGCCCGGGCGGTGTCGGTGAAGTGCAGGTACGGGTTGAGGTTGGTGCCCACGGGGTGCCCCTCGGTGTGCGTCGGCGTCGGATCGGAGCGGCCATGGTGGGGCAGGTCGGCGCGCCGGGGAAGCCTCCGTACGCCGCGTGCCCGCACGGTGACGCCGGGCGCTCAGCGACCCGGGGGCACCGGTCGGTAGGTGCCGAACGACCACCGGTTGCCCTCGCCGTCGACGACGGCGAACTCGCGGGACCCGTACGACTGGTCGGTGAGCCCCATGACGACCTCGCCGCCGGCGGCGGCGACGCGGTCGTGGTGGGCGTCGGGGTCCTCGAGGACGAGGTAGGTCACCGCCCGCCCGGTGTCCCAGGGGTCGTCCGGGCGCCGGGGGCCGAGCAGGACCGCGCCGTCGCCCCAGAAGAGCTCGGCGTGGCCCTCGGAGAGGTGGCCGGGGACGAGCCCCAGGACGTCGGTGAGGAAGCGGGCGTGGGCGAGGACGTCGTCGCTGCGCAGGGTGGTCACGATCACGACGCCCATCGTCCGGACCGCGGGTGCGGGTGTCTTGGACGTCGGGGACCTCAGCCGTGCACGACCTCGCGCGGGTCGACGCCCGCCGTCGCCCACCCCGCCACGTAGTCCTGCGGGGTGCAGCCCGCGAGGGCGCGGAACTCGCGGTCGAGGTGGGCGTGGTCGGCGTAACCGGCGGTCTGCGCGACGTCGGCGATGCGGCGGGCGGGTCCGGCGGGCTCGCCCGGACGGGGCACGAGCAGGTCCGCGGCGCACCGGAACCGCAGCACGCGGGCCGTCGTCGTCGGGGCGAGCCCGACCTGGGCGGCGAAGCGGCGGGAGAGGTGACGGCGGCTCCAGCCGACCTCGGCGGCGAGTGCGGGCAGGGGGACCCGTCCGCCGGCGTGCTCGAGCCGACGCCAGGCGTGGGCGACCTCGGGGTCGGGCGCCGCGACGGAGTCGGCGAGGAGGTCGGTGAGCGTGGCGGTGACGAGCGCGAGGCGGGCGCCCGGGTCGGGGAGCTCGCCGAGCCGCGCGGGGAGGGCGGCGAGCGCGGCGCCGGCGGGCGAGAGGGCGGCGAGGTCGTCGGCGACGACGGGGGCGCCGGTCACCTCGCGGCCGGGCGCGCCGAGCAGGCGGAGCAGGCCGAGCGGCGCGAGGTCGACCTGCACCCCGGCCTGGTGGCCGCGGAACTCGGTGACCGCGGCCGCGTCGGACAGGCCGTCGAGGAAGGAGCCCAGCGCGCGGCCGTCGACCCGCAGCGGCTCGCCGAGCCCGAGGACGAGCGTGCACGTCGGGGTCGGTGCCTGGCGTCGGCGCAGCGGTTCCGTACTCGTCTCGTCGTAGGCCACGAGCCGGCGCACCACGCCCCGCAGCGGCGGTGGGACGGTGGCGAGCAGGAACACCCCGCCGATGATGCCGCTAGGTTGCGCCGCTGTGGAGCAGCTGACCTCGGTGGAGGCGACCCGGGAGGTGCAGCCAGCACTCCGGGCCTTCGTCGAGATCGACGACGGCGAGGACTCCGCGGCGCTCGCCGCCGCCCGGGACGCCGACCGCCGTCGCGCCGCGGGCGAGGAGTCACCGCTGCTCGGGCTGCCGATCGCCGTGAAGGACGACGTCGACTCCGCCGGGCACGTCACCGGGTGGGGCGGCCGGGCCTTCGACCGGCCGGCGCCCGCGGACGGGGAGCTGGTCGCGGCGCTGCACCGGGCGGGGCTGGTGCCGATCGGGCGCACCGCGCTGCCCGAGCTCGCGGCGTTCGGGGTCACCGACTCGGCGCGGTACGGCGTCACCCGCAACCCGCTGGCGCTCGGCCGGACCCCCGGCGGGTCGTCGGGCGGGTCGGCGGCCGCGGTGGCGGCGGGGGTGGTGCCGATCGCGACCGCGAGCGACGGGGCCGGGTCGATCCGCATCCCGGCGGCGTGCTGCGGGCTGCCCGGGTTCAAGCCGACGCACGGGACGATGCCGTCGAGCGGCGGCTGGTGGGGCCTGTCCACTCAGGGCTGCCTGACGCGGGACCTCGGGCTGGCCGCGGACTACCTCGACGCGATCGGCGACTTCCCGTCCTCGTTACGGGGCGCGCTCCGGTCCGGACCGGGCCTGCTGCGCGTCGGGGTGGCGGTCGACCCGCTGCCGCTCGCCCCGCCGCTGCCGCTCGAGGAGCACGTGGCGGGCGCGGTGCGCCTGGTCGCGGACGCGCTGGCCGCGGCCGGGCACCGGGTGCGGCCGGTCCGGATCCGTCCCGACCGCGCCCAGGCCGCCGCGCTCGGCGTCACCACCCGGATCCTTCGCGGGCTGCACGACGCCGCGGCCACCGCCGACCACCCCGAGCTGCTCGAGGACCGGCTGCGCGACCTCGCGCGCGCCGGCTCGCTCGTGCCGCCGGCGGCGGCGCGGGCGGCGGTGCGCCACGGCCGGCGGTGGGGGGCACGGCTGCTCGACGAGCTCGGCGTCGACGTCCTGCTGACCCCGACGATGCGGGGCCCGGCGCCGCGGGTGGACCGCTGGGGCGGGCCGGCGCACGGCACCCGCCGGAACGGGGTGGCGACGCTGACCTCGATGGGCCGCTTCTACGCGCACACGCCGCTGTTCAACCACACCGGGCAGCCCGCGGTGACGCTGCCGGTCGACACCGGCGCGGGGCTCCCGCGGGCCGTGCAGCTCGTGGCGGCGCGGGAGCAGGACGCGCTGCTGATGTCGTTGGCGGGGCAGGTGACGGCGGCGCTGGGGACGTCAGCGGTGTCGCATCGCTGACATCCAGTGTCTGCGATGGTTCACCGCTGACGTGATCACCGGGCGCAGGACCCCGGGTGCGACTGGCAGTACGGCGTCATCCCGGGGAAGCGTGACCGGTGGTCGGCGACCCACCGGTAGACCCGCTCCTGCAGCCCGGCGGTGGCGCGGTAGACCGTCGAGGGGACGCGCGTGCCGGTCACGGTGTCGAGCACGGCGTTGACCGCGGCCGCCCCGGCGAGGCGGTGCCCGTCGGGCCCCCGCCACTGGACGGCCTCGGCGCACGTGGCGGTGTCCGTCCCGACCGCCTCCGGCGCGCCCGGCTCCTGGTAGGGCCGGACCTCGATCCGGCCGTGCCGGTCCAGGGCGCGGACCCAGCCGACGCTGCGGGTGCAGAACCCGCAGTCACCGTCGAACACCAGTACTCGTTCAGCCACGAGATCAGGATGCCCTTAGGTTCCGGGTCACGACACGGGGAGACGGAGGCTCGACCAGTGGCTAGACGCGTGGTGATCATCGGTGCGGGGTTCGGTGGCATCGGGGCCGCCATCGAGCTCCGAGCTCACGGCTACACCGACGTCGTGATCCTCGACGCCGCCTCGGGCATCGGCGGGACGTGGTTGGCGAACTCCTACCCGGGCGCGGCGTGCGACGTGCCCAGCCACCTGTACTCGTACTCGTACGCCCAGCGCCGGAACTGGTCGCGGCTGTGCTCCCCGCAGTCGGAGATCCTCGACTACCTGCGCACCGTCGCGGCCGAGCACGGCGTCGCCGAGCTCGTCGTGCCGAACACCCGGGTGAGCGAGTGCCGGTGGGACGACGAGGCGCGGCACTGGCGGATCGAGGCCGAGACCGACGGCGAGGCGCGGACCTGGACCGCGGACGCCGTCGTCGTCGCCACCGGGCAGCTCGCGCAGCCCTCGATCCCGAACATCGCGGGCCGCGAGGACTTCGCCGGGCACACCTTCCACTCCGCGGAGTGGGACCACGACCACGACCTCACCGGCCGCCGCGTCGCCGTCATCGGCACCGGGGCGAGCGCGGTGCAGTTCGTGCCGGAGATCGCCCCGGAGGTCGGCCGGCTCTCGGTGTTCCAGCGCAGCGGCAACTGGTTCCTGCCGCGGCGCAACGTGCCCTACCCCCGCCCGGTGCGGGCGCTGCTCACGCTCCCCTACCTGCAGCGCATCCGGCGGTGGGGGCTGAAGAACATCTACCTCGAGTCGCTCACGGCGGCGATCCGCACGCCGCGGTCGTTCGGGTGGCTGATCTCGTTCCGTTCGAAGTGGTTCATGCGCCGGCAGCTGCGCGACCCCGAGGTGCGCCGCAAGGTGTGGCCGGACTACACGTTCGGGTGCAAGCGGGTGCTGTTCAGCTCGTACTGGCTGCCGGCCCTGCAGCGCGACAACGTCGAGGTGATCACCGACTCGGTCGAGCGGATCGAGGCCGACGGCGTGCGGACCGCCGACGGCGCGCTGCACCGCGTCGACACGATCATCTGGGGGACCGGGTTCCGGACGACCCAGTTCATGTTCCCGATGGAGATCCACGGGCGGGGTGGGACGTCGCTGCGGGACGCCTGGTCCGACGGGCCGCACGCCCACCTGGGCATGACGGTGCCCGGGTTCCCGTCGCTGTTCGTGCTGTACGGCCCGAACACCAACACGTCGGGCGGCTCGATCATCGTCTACCTCGAGGCGCAGGCCCGGTACGTGCGGACGGCGCTCGAGGAGGCCGACGAGCGCGGGGCCGCGGCCGTGGACGTGCGGGCGGACGTCGAGGCGGAGTACGACCGCGACGTCCAGCAGCGCTTCCGCGGCACGGCCTGGCTCGCGTGCGACTCCTGGTACCGCGACGAGTCCGGCCGCATCGTCACCAACTGGCCCGGCTACATGGTCGAGTACGAGAAGGCGACGCAGCGGTTGGACCCGTCGGAGTACGAGTTCCTGTAGGTGCGCTGGCGCGCTTGTGAGCACTTTCTGTCGCTATAGCACCAGAAAGTGCTCACAAGGCCGGAGGCCACCTACATCCTGGGCTGGCCGTTCGAGGCGCCCAGGCCGCCGTCGACCGGCACGTGCGCGCCGTTGACGAACCGGGCGTCGTCGCTGGCCAGGAAGGCGATGACGTCGCCGACCTCGGCGGGCTCCGCGGGCCGGCCCATCGGGATCCGGTCGCGGAACTTCGCGACGGTGTCCTCGTCCTCGCGGATGCCCGCGCTCATGTCGGTCACCGTGAGGCTGGGGTGCACGGCGTTGACGCGGACGCCGTCGCCGCCGTGGTCGAGGGCCATCGCGTTGGTCAGATTGACCACGGCCCCCTTGGCGGCGTTGTAGGCGGCCATCCCCCAGTCGCCGCCGAGGCCGGACACCGACCCGACGTTGACGATGCTGCCCTTCGTCGCGGTGAGGTGCGGCAGCGCGGCCTTGGAGGCGAAGAAGACGCCGTTCACGTCGATCGCCATGACCCGGGCCCAGCTGTCGGCATCGAGATCGGTGACGGTGCCCGGCTCGGCGACGGCGGCGTTGTTGACCAGCGTGTCGAGCCGGCCGTGCTCGCGGGCGACCTCGTCGACGAGGTGCGTGATCGCCTGCTCGTCGGAGGTGTCGGCCGGCTTCGCGACGACGGTGGAGCCGGCGGGCGCGTCGGCGACGGTCTTCTCGAGCTTGTCGGCCGACCGGCCGGTGATGACGACCGTGGCGCCGTCGGCGGCGAAGCGGTGCGCCGTCGCGGCGCCGATGCCGGAGCCGCCGCCGCTGACGACGACGACCTTTCCGCTGAAGCGGCCTGCGGTCACGGGGGTACTCCTCGGGGGTGCGGGGGTGGCGGTCCCCGGCGGATACCCCCGGCCCGGGACGCCCACGGGACGATCCGGCTCACAGGTCCGTCGCGAGTTGTCCACAGGGACTGTCCACAGTGGGGATGAACTACAGCGGTGTCATTCACGGCCCGGACGCCGTGCGTCCGCACCCTCGACACCCGCCCCCGTCGTCGGGCTAGTGTCGCGGCGGTGAGGCGCCACGTGACCATCGAGCTCAAGTCCCCCGGCGAGATCGACGCGATGCGCGAGGCGGGGCGGGTCGTCGCCCGCTGCCTCGACGCGGTCCGCGCCGCCAGCGCCCCCGGCGTGACGCTCAAGGAGCTCGACACCGCAGCACACGACGTGATGCGCGCGCACGGCGCCACGCCGGCCTTCCTCGACTATCACCCGCACTTCGCACCGTCCCCCTACCCGGGCGTGATCTGCTCGAGCGTGAACGACGCCGTCGTCCACGCCATCCCCGGCGACGTCGCCCTCGCCGAGGGCGACCTGGTGAGCATCGACATCGGCGCCTTCCTCGACGGCTGGTGCGGCGACGCCGCGATCAGCTACGTGGTCGGGGACGCCGACCCGGCCGACCTCGCGCTGATCGAGACCACCGAGCGCGCCCTGTACGCGGGCATCGCCGCGGCCCGGCCGGGCAACACGCTCGGCGACATCGGGGCCGCCGTCGCCGGGGTCGCCCGGCCCGCCGGCTACGGGATGCTCGCCGACCACGGCGGCCACGGCGTCGGGCGCGCGATGCACGAGCAGCCGCACGTCCCCAACGAGGGCCGCCCCGGCAAGGGCCTCAAGCTCCGGCCCGGCCTCGTCATCGCGATCGAGCCGATGCTGCACGCGGGGGGCGGCGACGACTACCGCCACGACCCCGACGGCTGGACGCTGCGCACCGCCGACGGCAGCCGCGCCGCCCACGCCGAGCACACCATCGCGATCACCCCCGACGGGCCCCGCATCCTCACCGAGGCCTGAGTGGCGCGGCCGTGGCTCCACGTCCGGCCGGTCTCGCCCGGGGTGTGGCTGGTCGCGGAGCCGACCCACGTCAACGGCTGGCTCGTCGCCGGGCGGGACCGCGCGGTGCTGCTCGACACCGGACTCGGGATCGCGCCGGTCCGGCCGGTGGTCGAGGCGGCCGCGGGCCTGCCGGTCGAGGCGGTCAACACCCACCACCACTTCGACCACACCGGCGGGAACGCCGAGTTCGACACCGTCGCGATCCACGCCCTCGGTGTGCCGCTGCTCGAGGCCGGGACCACGCCGGCCGAGCGGGCGTCCTACCTCGCGTACACCCGCGCCCTGCTCGACGCCGCCGGACCCTACCGCGACCTCGACCGGCGCTTCTTCCACCTGCTCGGCGACGACTCCGACCCCCGCGAGCTGCCGGAGGGGTTCGACGCCGAGGCCTGGGTGCGTCCCGGTCCGCCCCGCGGCCCGGCCCCGGTCGCGCTGCACGACGGCGACGTCGTCGACCTCGGCGGCCGCACCCTGACCGTGCTGCACACCCCGGGCCACAGCCCGGACTCGATCTGCCTGCTCGACGACCGCGACGGGCTGCTCTTCGGCGGTGACACGATCAACACCGGCCCGATCTACGCCCAGGCCGACGAGTCTGACCTGGCGGCCTTCGCCCGCTCCACGGCCCGCCTGGCCGCGCTCGAGCCCGACGTCTCGCTGGTCTGCATGGGCCACTTCGGGCGCGGGATCGCCGAACCGCGCCACCTGCGCGAGGTCGCCGACGCGTTCGACCGGCTCGTCTCCGGCGACCCCGACGTCGAGCTCCGGGTCCAGTACGACTGCGACGACGACGAGGTCCGCGAGGCGGTGTTCGGGCAGTGCTCGATCCTGCTGCCCGCCGACCCCCGCGGCTGAGCGTGGCCCTGCCTTCCCACGATCACGCCACTACGCTCGCCCCATGCCGACCCGCACGTCCGCCGGCCCGCCCGCGCCCACGCCGCCCGGGACGGACGCGTCGCCCACCGAGGTCGTCCGCTGGGTCTTCGACATCGTCAACACCCACCGGTCGGCGCCGCTGCGCGACGTCCTCACGGCGGACGTGCGCCTGCGCCTGCCGGACGCCACGTACCGGGGCGTCGACGCGGTCCTCGGCTTCTGGGAGGGGCTGTTCGCCGCGGTCCCCGACCTCACGGTGACGATGCAGGCCGTGGCCGAGCAGGACGGGACGGTCTTCGTCCGCTGGACGCTCACCGGCACGCACTCGGGCGCCGAGTGGGCCGGCATCGGCCCGACCGGCGCCCACCTCGACCTCGACGGGATCGACCACGTCACGGTCTCCGGGGGCCGGATCCACGCGGACTTCGTGGTGTTCGACCAGTTGCAGGTCGCGCGGCAGCTCGGTCTGGCGCCCGCCGAGGGCTCGCGCCTCGACGTCGCCCTGCGCCGTGGCCGGGGGATCCTCGCCCGCCTGCGGCACTGACCCCGGAGGGCCCGCGGGTCACTCGACCTTCTTGCGGGCTCTCCCGTGTGTGCCGCCGCGCCCGCGGAACTCGACTCCCGCGTCGACGAGGAGTCGCCGGACGCGGCCGATGCTGTAACCGGTCTCCGCGCAGATCTCACGGATGCTCTGGCCCCGCTGGTAGCGCTTGAGGAGCTCGCCGGAGAGCTTCTCGCGCTCGGGGCCCGTCACCCGCTGGTTGCGCGCCAGGTCGGGGGTCTTCGCCATAGTGCACAGTCTCACAGCGAGTGGTCGGCGAACGCCACCACCAGGGGTTACCGGGCAGTCAAACGGTCAGGATCTCGCGTCGAAACGACGCTGCGTGGTCATCCACCCCGCGTCGGAGTGACTATCCGTGCGCGCCGGGTGCGGTGTCGCCGCCGCGGTAGGCCGGGTACTGCCGGCCGCGCGGGGTGACCTCGGCGTCGGACTCCGCGCCCCACACCGTCCAGCCCTCGCGCGGGTAGCGCGCGAACATCTCGAGGTAGGGCCCGGGCGAGCACGCCTCGATGAGCTCGTACGCCTCGTCCGGTTTGCGTGAGTGCTCGCGCTTCACCGTCTCGATCATGTTGACCTGCCGGCGCGCCGGGTCGAGCGTGCGCATCGAGCCGCGCACCCCGAACAGGATCAGCTCGGTGACGTTGCGGAAGTAGAACCCGACGCCCCGCCCGTCTGGGCCGCCGTCCTTGCGGCGCTTGGCCCACACCAGGTTGGAGACGTAGCGGAAGCCCCAGCCGGACATCACCGCCAGGCCCTCCGGGAGCAGCGCGTTCGGCACCCACAGGTAGAGGTGGGCGTTGTCGGCGACGACGTCGGCCACCGGCAGCGCGGCGATCTCGGCGGCGGTCATCGTGTCGTACCGGTCGAGCCGGCGGTGCTCGGGCGCGACCTTGCCGGTGCGGTTGGTGAAGCGCCACGGCGGGTCGGCGTACACGCACGACCAGCCGCCGTCGGTCCGCGGCAGCGGCGCGGCCTCGAGCGGCGAGACGTCGACCCGCAGCGGGTCGGCACGGGGCGCGCGGACCCTCGCGGGGCGCGGCGGGGCGGCGTCGGGAGCGGGAGCGGACACGGGCGGGACCGTAGCCCGGGGGTCCGACAGTCCCCGGGGCCCGACACGGCGCAGCCCGCCCGTGACGTCGCCCTCGGCGGCGCTCACCCGGACCACCCGTCGAGGACCGGCTGCTCGACGGCCGACCGCGCGCCCGCCCACGACCGGGTCCCGGCCTCGTCGTCGGGACCCCAGCAGCGCGCGCTGATCGCGACGGCGAGCAGCGGGCAGCCCCCGGGGTCGCCGCGGGTCATGCGCGACTCCAGCTTGCCCAGGTGCGTCGTCGTCGACGTCGAGAACCGGCTCCGGACCTGCTCGTCGGAGTGGCCCGCGCCGCGGGAGAGGCGGCGGGCGAGCTCGCGGACGTCGTCGTGGGTGCGGGTGAGGAGCACCGCGCCGTCGATCAGCCCGGCGTCGTGGAGGCTGCGGTACGCCCCGATGTCCCGGTCGAGGTTGCCGTCCTTCGCGTTCCACTCGACGTCCAGCGCGACCCGACCCTTCACGTTGTCGACCTTGTAGCCCTCGTTGCGGACCTCGTCCATGCGCTCGACGACGTCCCGCTCACCCGCCGGGGCCCACGGCTGGACCTGGAGCACCGACCGCACGACGGTGTCGACCCGGCCCTCCCGCCAGCCCCGCACCCGGAACTCCGCGTTGAGGCGCTGCGCGAGCCGGGACTCGTTGCCGCCTGCCTCGATGAGGTCGGCGGTGTGCAGGACGAAGGTGTCCAGCACCGCGCAGAGCTCCCCGAACTCCTCGGGCGCGGTGGCCGCGAGGACGGCGGCCGCGTTGCGGGTCTCCCGCAGCTCGAACCGCTCGGTGAGCGCCGCGAGCCGCGCCAGCGGCACCGTCGCGGGATCCGCGCCGCACCCCCGGGACCAGCTGTCGGTGAGCTCCATCGACGAGCAGTCTCGCAGGCTCCCGGGCCACCCCCGCGCACCTCCGGGCCCGTGCGGTGCGGTTTGCTGGTCGGGCGGCCGGGAGGGACGGCACGGACGGGAGGCGGGGCGGATGACGACGACGACGCCCGCGCGAGGCCTCCCCGCGCTCCCCGCCACGGCCCTCCCCCCGGAGCGGCCCCCGCTCGCGTGGCGCCCGGTGCTCACCGTCGCGGCCGCCCTCGCCGTCGTGCTCGGGTTCTTCTCCGCCCGCTACGGCTACTTCGGCGACGAGTACTACTTCCTCTCCGCGGGCGCCCGGCCCGCGGCCGGGTACGCCGACCAGCCGCCGATGCTGCCGCTGCTGGCGGCGGCGCTGCAGCACCTGGCGCCGGGGAACCTCGTCGTGCTCCGGCTGCCGGCGACGCTGCTCACCGCGGCCGGGCTGGTCGTCGCGGCGCTGATCGCCGCCGAGCTCGGCGGCCGGCGGCGCGCCCAGGTCCTCGCCGCCGTCGCCACCGCGGCCAGCCCCTACCTGCTCGCGACCGGCCACCTGCTCGCCACCTCGACGGTCGACCCCTTCTGCTGGGCCGTCGCGCTGCTGCTGCTCGCGCGCTGGTTGCGCCTCGAGGCACACCCCGAGGCGCGGGGCGCCGCGACGCGGGACCGGTTGCTGCTCGGGCTCGGCGTCGTCGTCGGGGTCGCCCTGTTCGACAAGGTCCTCATCCCGGTGCTGCTCGCCGCCGTGGCCGTCGGGATCTGGGTCGCCGGCCCCCGGCGGCTGCTCGGGCGCCCGATGCTCTGGGCGGGGCTGGCGCTGGCCGCGGCCTCGACAGTCCCGACGCTCGTCTGGCAGGCCCACCACGGCTGGCCGCAGCTGCGGATGGGCTCGGTGGTCGCGGGGGAGTCCTCGTTGTTCGGCAACCGCTGGGAGTTCCTGCCGCGGGCGCTGTACTACGCGGGGGTGCTGCCCGGGGCGGTGCTCGTCGTGGTCGGGCTGTGGGCGCTGCTGCGCAGCGAGCGGATGCGGCCGTGGCGCCCGCTCGGGCTCGCCGTGGTGCTGGTGACCCTGGTGCTGCTCGCCGCCGGGGGCCGGCCGTACTACCTCTCCGGCCTGTACGCGCTGGTCCTCGCGGCCGGCGCGGTCGGGGTCGACGTCGTCCCGGCGCGGCCGTGGGACCGGTGGTGGCGCTGGACGCTGCGCCCGGCCGCGGTCGCGCTCGGCGCGGTGCTCGCCATGGCCTGGGTGCTGCCGGTGGGGCCGTCGTCGTGGCGGGCCCCGACCGAGTTCGAGACGATGGGCCAGGTCGGCTGGTCGGACTTCACGGCCGGGGTGGCGCGCGCCTGGCAGGGGCTGCCGCCCGAGCAGCGGGCGCACACGGTCGTCATGGCCTACTCGTACTGGTACGCCGCCGCGCTCGAGCACGAGGGCCCGGCCCACGGCCTGCCGACGCCGGTCTACTCGACCCACCGGGGCTTCGGGTACTTCGACGTGCCCCCCGGTTCCGACGACGCCCTGCTGGTCGGCGACGTGACGTGGGCGTCCCGGTTCTGCGCCCGACTGACGCCGCTGCCGAAGACCCCGGCGTCGCCGGTCGAGCCGGTCAACAGCGGCGTGCCGCTCGCGCTGTGCACGCCGCGCGCGCCCTGGGCGCAGGCGTGGCCGTCGCTGCGGAACCTCGCATAGGTGCGCTGCGCGCTCGTGAGCACAAAGTGCCGCTATACCGACAATTAGTGCTCACGAGGCCGAAGGCCACCTATGTGGTCCTGCTCCTGCTGCTCGCGGCCTGTGGCGGGCCCGCGTCGCCCGCGCCGGGCACGTCCGGCTCCGCCCCCGCCGTCCTCGGCACGAACGGCGCGGCGGTACCCCGCATCGACTGGCGTGCCTGCGGCGGCGGCTTCCAGTGCGCGACGGTGCCCGTGCCCCTCGACTACCGGCGCCCCACCGGACCGGCGATCGCGCTCGGCATGGTCCGGCTGCCCGCCCTCGACCCGGCCGCGCGGATCGGAACGGTGGCGGTGAACTACGGCGGGCCGGGGACGCCGGGCACCACGAGCCTGCGCCGGCTCGCGTCCCGGTTCGCCGGGCTGCGGGCCCGGATGGACGTCCTCGCCGTCGACCCCCGCGGGGTCGGCCAGAGCACCCCGGTCCGCTGCGGCCCGTTCGACGGGCAGCCGGTGCTGCCCGCGGGCTCCCCGCTCACCGACCCGGCCGGGTTCTGGACGTCGGCCCGCGCGGCCGGGCAGGCGTGCGCGGCCGCGTCCGGCGAGCTGCTGAGCCACCTGTCCACCGCGAACGCCGCCCGCGACCTCGACCTGGTCCGCCAGGCACTCGGCGAGCCCGAGATCAGCGTCTACGGCTACTCCTACGGCACCGTGCTGGGCGCGACCTACGCCAACCTCTTCCCCGCCCACCTGCGCGCGCTCGTGGTCGACGGTGCCCTCGACCTCGCCGCGAACGCCGGCACCGCCGACCCCGGCCGGCCGGTCGACGTCCGCGCCGGGGTGGCGGGCGACCGGGACGCCTCGGTACGGGCTTTCACGACGGCGTGTGCGGCCGCCGGTCCCGCGGGATGCGCGCTGGCGGCGCCGCCCGGGGCCGACCCGGCCGCCAGGGTCGCCACGGCGACGGCCGCCGCCACGCGCTCCGGGACCTCCGCCGCGCTCGCCGACCGGGTCGCGACGGCGCTGGAGTCCGGGGGCCGGCTGGGCTCGCTCGCCCGCACCCTCGCGGCCCTCGCGCCGGCCGGCGTGCCCCCCGGGCCGGTGGTGCCCGACCGGGCCGCCGGGGCGCCCGCCCACTCCACGGCCTTCCTCGCGGTGCAGTGCACCGACGTGGTCACCCCGGGCGCCGCGCAGGTCGACGCGCTGCTGCCCGCCGAGCAGGCGGCCCACCCGCTGTTCGGCGTCCCCGCGGCGCTGAACACCGCGGCGTGCGTGGACTGGCCCGCGATCGACCCCGACCGCTACCTCGGTCCGTGGAACGCCCCGCTGCACGCGCCGGCCCTCGTCGTCAACGCCCGGGAGGACCCGGACACCCCGCTGGCGAACGCCCGCGCCACCGCCGGCGAGCTGTCCTCGGCCCGGGTCCTCGTCGTCGACGGGTACGGCCACACCACGCTCGACCTGCCCAGTCGCTGCGCCGAGGACGCGGCGGCCGCCTACCTGCTCGACCCCGCGCACCCGCCCGCCGAGGGCACCGTCTGCCCGCCGGATCCCGGCGCGAGGTGGCCTGCGGCCCCGTGAGCAGAAAGTGTCGCTATAGCGACACTTTGTGCTCACGAGCGCGGAGCGCACCGGGACCAGACGTAGCCGTCCGGGCGGATCACCACGACCTCGCCGTCGACCGCCCCGTACGCCTCGCGGAGCACCCCGTCGGCGGCCAGCGCGTCGGCGTCGAGCACCTGCACCGTGCCGGGCAGCTCCGGGGCCACGCGGGCCGCGCCGCCGAAGGCCAGCACCGTGAAGTCCGCGGCGCGACGCACCGCGAACAGATCGGTGGGCGTGCCGTCGACGACCAGCGGCGCGTTCGGAGCCCGGTCACCGGGCCGCGGGCCGTCGCCCTCGTCGAGCGCCGCCAGCGGCCCGCCGCGGTAGGTCGTGCCGAACCCGGCGGTGTCGCGGACCTGTTGCGGGGTGCGCTGCCAGAACTGCCGGCCGATCAGCTCGCTGGACAGGCCCAGCACCCCCGCGGCCACCGGGAGCCGCTCGCCGGTGTAGGTATCGAGCAGCGTCTCGTCGGCCCGGCCGCCGACGACGGCCGCGAGCTTCCAGCCGAGGTTCACCGCGTCGCTGATCCCGGTGTTCATGCCCTGCCCGCCCGCGGGCGAGTGGACGTGCGCCGCGTCGCCCGCGAGGAACACCCGACCGACGCGGTAGTCGTCGACCATGCGGACGTTGAGCCGCCAGGTGCCCGAGGTCACCACCCGGCGGACCCGGATCCGGGGGCCGAGCGCGTCGACGAGCTCCCGCAGCACCGGCTCGTCCGCGACGACGGCCGGGTCGGAGTGCGCGATCTGCACCTGCCAGGTGGGCGTCGCCGGCAGCGGGCAGAGCGCGAAGTACAGCGCGCCCGTCCCGACCAACGGGCCGGGAGCCGACCACATGTGCCAGTGGTCGCGGTCCAGCCCGTCCAGCTCGACGTCGCCGAGCAGCAGCCGGACCTCGTCGTGGGTCTCGCCGAGGAAACCGATCCCGAGCTCGTGGCGCACCGTGCTGGTCCCGCCGTCGGCGCCCACCACCCACGACGCGCGCAGCGTCCCGTCGTCCTCCGGCGTCACCGTCACGCCGTCGTCGTCCTGGGTCAGCCCGGCGACGCGGCGCCCGTACTCGACCTCGACGCCCTCCTCCGCGAGCCGCTCGCGGAGCACCTGCTCGGTGCGCCACTGCGGGATGATCAGCGAGCGGGCCCACGGCGTGGTCGGGTCGGGCTCGGCGCGGTTGAGGACGACGTCCTCGACCGCCCCGTCCGGCCCGTGGCGTCGGATCGGCAGCTCGAACTCCCCGAGCGAGACCAGCCGGTCGGCCACCCCCATCGCGTCGAGCAGCTCCAGCGTCCGCGGCTGCAGGCCCTTGCCCCGCGACCCGCGGTGCGGCCCGGCCGCGCCGTCCAGGACCCGGACCCGCACCCCGCGCCGCGCCAGCTCGGTCGCCGCCGTGAGCCCGGTCGGTCCCGCTCCCACCACCACCACGTCGTCCATGGTTCTGACACTACGCTCCAAGTGAGATGGAGTCTCAAAAGACTTGCCGTGCCACAATCAGCGCTATGGGACTGCGGGAGCGCAAGAAGGAGCGCACGCGCGCCGAGCTGCAGCGCCACGCCCTGCGGCTCTTCCGCGACCACGGGTACGCGGAGACGACGGTGGACGACATCGCGGCGGCCGCGGAGGTCAGCCGCAGCACGTTCTTCCGGTACTTCGGGACGAAGGAGGACGTCGTCCTGTTCGACGACGTCGACCCGGTGATGGAGCGCGTGATGGCGGCGGTCCCGGCGGGGACGCCGCTGCTGGAGGCGGTGCGGACCGTGCTGCGGGAGTCGTTCGGGTCGCTCGACGACGAGGCCCGCGCGCTCGAGGAGGTCCGCATGGAGCTGGCGCGGACGGTGCCGGCGATCGCGACGATCCTGCGCGAGCGCAACGCGTTCGGCGTCGAGCAGGTCGCCGCGATGGTCGGACCGGCGACGGGCCGCGAGCCCGAGGACCCCGAGGTCCTGCTGTTCAGCGCCGTCGTGCTCGGTGCCCGGCAGGCCGCCCGCGCCCGCATGGACGCCGGACGGGCCACCAGCTACGTCGACGAGCTCGACGCGATGCTCGGGCGCCTCGAGGGCGGCGTCCCGCTGGCCGGCGAACCGGTCCGGGGTCACTCCTCCTGACGGCCCAGCACCAGCTCCGGCAGGAACCCGTGCTGGTAGAGGCGCTTCTCCCGGATCATGGGCGAGAAGATCGCCGACATGAACAGGGCCGAGACCAGCACGAAGCACGGCAGCGCCACGCGTAGCCAGGCCGGCCCGGGCAGGAGCGCGAGGAGGGCGGTCGGCACGCACTGCACCGTCGTGCGGGCCATCTGGCGCAGGAACCAGGTGCGCGCGGTGAGGTCGTGCAGGACCCAGTCGCCGTAGGTCGCGGGGAGCCGGGCGCCGAACGCGTAGGCGAGCCAGCGCAGGACGCCCGGCCGGGTCCTCATGTCGTCGCGCGGGCGCCCACGCGGCTCCGCAGACCCAGGGCCCGCGCCGCGATGCTCGCGAGGTGGGTGGGCTCGTGCCCCCCGTTGTCGAGCTGGCGGATCTGGGTGCGGCACGAGTAGCCGTCGGCGAGCACGGCGGTGTCCGGCGACGCCGCCCGGACCGCGGGCATCAGGCCCCGCTCCGCGCACGCCGTCGAGACCTCGTAGTGCCCGTCCTCGAACCCGAAGTTGCCGGCCAGCCCGCAGCAGCCCTCGTCGAGGACCTCGGCGGTCACCCCGAGCGCCGCGAGCACCGCGCGGTCGGCCTCGGTGCCCAGCTCGGCGTACTGGTGGCAGTGGATCTGGACGAGGGCCGTCCGGGCGGTGCCGTCCGAGAGCGCCGACAGCTCGGCGGTGTGCTCGGCGAGGATCTCGGCGAACGTGCGGATCGACGCCGACGCGATCTTCGCCAGTTCGTGGTCGCGCCCGAGCACCTTGAGCGAGTCGCCGCGCAGCGCCGCGGTGCACGACGGCTCCAGCCCGACGACGGGCACCCCGTCCTCGAGCCAGGGCCGGATGCGCTCCAGGCTGCGCCCGACGACCTGCTTCGCCGTCCCGACCTGCCCCGTCGTGATCCACGTCAGCCCGCAGCACACCCCCGAGCTCGGCAGCTCGACGCGGTACCCCAGGGCCTCGAGCACCGCGATGGCGTCGAGAGCGAGCTGGGGGTCGAACGCCTCGGTGAAGGTGTCCGGCCAGAGCAGGACGCGCTTCTCGACGTCGGCCCGGGCGGAGTGGTCCTCACCGGTCCGGGCGAGCAGGCGGCGCAGCGGCTTCGGTGCCAGCTCCGGGATGTCGCGCTGCGGGGCGATGCCGCCGGCCTTCTTCGCGAACCCGGCCAGCGCCGGCCGGCGCGCCAGCGCGTTCGCCAGCCGCGGGGCGCCGGGGATCGAGCCCGCGATCCGCAGCCAGGCGGGCAGCCAGCCCATCGACCAGTGCGAGCGGGGCCGGTCCTTCGCCCGCCCCGCGTAGTGCTGGGCGAGGAACTCGGTCTTGTAGGTCGCCATGTCCACGCCGACCGGGCAGTCCCGCGCGCAGCCCTTGCAGCTCAGGCACAGGTCGAGCGCGTCGCGGACCTCGGTGGAGCGCCAGCCGTCCGACACGGTCTGCCCGGACGCCATCTCGAAGAGCAGCCGCGCACGCCCGCGGGTGGAGTGCTTCTCCTCGCCGGTCACCCGGTAGCTCGGGCACATCACGCCGCCCTCGGCGGTGATGCACTTGGCGACGCCGATGCAGCGGCGGGTCGCGGAGGCGAACCCGCCCCGGACGCCGTCGGGAACGCCGTCGTCGACGAAGTCGAGCTGCGTGCGGGTGCTGATCGTCGGCTGCCCGAGGAAGACGCGGACGTCGTCGTCGATCTTCGGCGGGTCGACCACGCGGTGCGGGTTCATCCGCCCGTCGGGGTCCCACGCCGCCTTGAAGTCGGCGAACGCCTCGAGCATCCGCGGCGTGTACATCCGGGAGAGCAGCTCGGCGCGGGCCTGGCCGTCGCCGTGCTCGCCGGAGAGCGACCCGCCGTGGGCGACGGCGAGGTCGGCCGCGTCCTCGAGGAAGCTGCGGAAGTTGCGCATGCCCGGCGGCGTGAGCAGGTCGAAGTCGATGCGCACGTGCAGGCAGCCGTCACCGAAGTGGCCGTAGTAGGCGCCGCTGCGGCCGTGCTTGGCCAGCAGCGCGTCGAACTCGCGCAGGTAGCTCCCGAACTGGGCGGGCTGGACCGCGGCGTCCTCCCAGCCCGGCCAGGCCTCGACGCCGCCCGGCCCGCGGGTGACGATGCCCGACCCGTCCTCGCGGATCTTCCACAGCCCGCGCATGGCCTTCGGCTCGCTGACGACCTTGCTGTCCACCGTCGCCCAGGCCATCTCCGCCGCGATCGCCTCGGCCCTGGCGTGGGCCTCGTCGCGGGTCGCGCCCCCGGTCTCGACGTAGAGCCAGCCCTTCCCGGCGGGCAGCTGCTCGTGGGTCCGGTCGTCGGGGCGGGCGTTGCGCAGCGCGCCGATGACCCCGACGTCCATGCCCTCGATGGTCAGCGGCGCGTGGTCGCGGATGGGCACGACGTGGTCGGCGGCGGTGTAGGCGTCGGCGAACCCGAGGACGGCGAGCGCGCGCACCGGCGGCGACTCGACGAGGTCCACGGTCGCCTCGAGCAGCGTCACGCACGTGCCCTCGGTCCCGACGAGGGCCTTCGCGAGGTCGAACCCGTGCTCGGGCAGCAGCTGGTCGACGTTGTAGCCCGAGACCCGGCGGGTGAGGTCGGGGGTGTCGGTGCGGACGATGTCCGCGGCCCGGTCCCGCAGCGCCTTGAGGTCGCGGTACACCCGCCCCTCGGCGCCGGCCCGCGCCGCCGCGGCGTCGATGGCCGCGTCGTCCATCGCGCCCCCGACGTGCATGCGGGTGCCGTCGGCGAGCAGGACGTCGAGCGCGCGGACGTTGTCGACGGTCTTGCCCCAGGCCACCGAGTGCGACCCGCAGGCGTTGTTGCCGATCATCCCGCCGAGCGTGCAGCGGTTGTGGGTCGACGGGTCGGGCCCGAAGGTCAGGCCGTGGGGGCGCCCGGCGTCGCGCAGGTCGTCGAGGACCGTGCCCGGCTGGACCCGCGCGGTGCGGGCGTCCGGGTCGATCTCCAGCACGCGGTTCATGTGCCGGTGGAAGTCGATGACGACGGCCTCGTTCACCGACTGCCCGCAGATGCTGGTGCGGGCGCCCAGGGGCAGCAGCGGGACACCGTGGCGGCGGGTGACCTCGACGGCGCGCTCGACGTCGTCGGCGTCGACCGGCTGCACGACGCCGAGCGGGACGTGGCGGTAGTTCGACGAGTCCGCCGACCACATCGCCCGCGTCGCGGTGTCGAACCGGACCGTCCCGCGCATCGCTCCCGCGAGCTCCTCGGCGAGGAGGGAGTTCGCGGTGCTCGGGCGGGACGGGGCGCTCGTCATGCCCCCATCCTGCTTGTCGATCAGGGGACGTGCAGCTCCGTGTCCGTCCGGGTGCTCGCCGCCACGTGCCCGCCGCTGATCACCCAGCGCCGCGGGGCGCGGTCGAGCAGGGCGGTGTGGTGGTCGCGGCCCGGCGCGTCGAGGACGACGAGGTCGGCGCGCGAGCCGGGCGCGAGGTCGTGGCCCCCGACGCCGAGCATCGCGGCGGCCCCGGAGGTGGCCCGGTCGAGGAGACGGTCGATGCCCTCGCGGGTGCCGAACGACTGGGTGTGGGCCGCGAGGAGCGTGACGTCGAGCACGTCGGCGGTGCCGAACGGGGTGAAGGCGTTGCGGACGTTGTTGCTCGACAGCGCCGTCGCGACCCCGCCGTCGAGCAGCTCGGCGACGGGGGCCGCGATGCCCTGCAGGTAGAGGTCGGTGGGCGGGAGGACGACGAGGCCCACGCCGGCGTCCGCGAGGTCGTCGACCAGCCGGCGGCGCCGGTCGTCGTCGTACCCGGAGAGCGTGGTCACGTGGCCGATCGTGGTGCGCCCGCCCCAGCCGCGGGCCGCCGTCATCGCGGCGATCTCGCCGGCGAGGAGGTGGCGCGGGTCCGCGGTGGCGGCGGGGGCGAAGTCGGCGTGCACGTCGACCGGGACGTCGAAGCGCTCGGCGAGGTCGAACACCCGTCGCAGGTGGTCGCGGCAGCCCTCGACGTCGTCCTCGGCGTAGCTGCAGGCCCCGACGACATCGGCCCCCCGGCGCAGCGCCTCGACCAGCAGCGCGTCGGTGCCGGGGCGGGCGGCGATGCCCTCCTGCGGGAACGCCACGACCTGCAGGTCGACGACGCCGGCCCAGCGCCGCTTCACGTCGAGGAGCGCGTCGATGCTCGTCAGGCCCACGGTCGGGTCGACGTCGACCGGGGTGCGCACGAGCGTGGTGCCGTGGGTCACGGCGCGGCGCAGCACGTCCTCGGCGCGGGCGACGACATCGTCGTGGGTGAAGCCCGCCTTCAGCCGGGCCGTCGTCGCGACGGCGCCCTGAAGCGTTCCTTCGCCGGGCTCCCGGGCGTCGAGCATCGCCTTGTCGAGGTGCAGGTGGGGTTCGACGAGGCCGGGGAGGACCGGGCGGGCGCCGGCGTCGAGCGTCGTCGTGCCCGGGGGTGCGTCCAGGCCGGGCCCGACCTCCGCGATCCGCCCGCCCTCGCAGCGGACGTCGACGAGCTCGTCGCGCCCGCGGAGACGGACGCCGGTCAGGAGGAGGTCGTCAGCAGCCACGACAGGTCGGTACCCGCGGCGAGCTCGTCCGGCCCGTGATCGCGGCGGAAGAGGCGCGCGGGGTTGCCGTCCAGGGTGAGGGTGTCGCCGGCGCGGTGCAGCCAGGCGCCTTCCCGGAGCCCGACCACCGGCGTGTGGTCGACCTCGTGGAACTCGGCGATGCGCTCCTCGCGGGTCTCGCCCTGGTGGGTGCTGGCCGGGTCCGGGTCGAGGTAGTGCGGGTTGACCTGGAACGGGACGCGCGCGAGGGCGTCGAGGCCGCCGGGGTCGACGATCGGCATGTCGTTGGTGGTCCGGATCGTGGGGCAGCCGAGGTTCGTGCCCGCGGAGCTGCCGGTGTAGCGGCACTCGGGGTTCGCGCGCAGGGCGTCGAGGACGCCGAGACGGCGCACGTCGTGGAGCAGCCGGAACGTGTTGCCGCCGCCGACGAACACCGCCGCGGCCGCGCCCGCCGTCGCCGCCGGATCCTTCTCGGCGTGCAGGGGCCGCAGGTCGATCGCTCCGCCGAGCGCGCGGCGGACCCAGGCGAAGTAGTCGTCGTGGTCGGCGCGCGCGTAGGGCACGAACCACACGGGGCGGTCCCCGAGGTGGCTCGCCAGGACCGCGCGGGCGTGCCCGAACGGCTCGTCGCCGCCGGGGGGTCGGGAGTTCGAGAGCAGCAGGACGTCACCGGGCACGGGGGGAGGGTCGCAGGTGGAGCCGGACTGCCGTGCCGGACGTACGCGTCGCGCATGCGCCGGCCGGGACGTGTGGCGGAGTCGGCGTGGGACCTGCGCGTCGCGGACACGTTCTCGGTGCGGACTCGTCGAGGTTCCGCATGACCTGCGCGGCGCGCGCAGGTCCAGCCGCGGACTCGTGCCGGGGAGGGCGGAATGTGTGCGGCGCGCGCAGGTCCGGCCGGGACCGATCGCCGACGACGGCGAAGCGTGTGCGTGCGCGTAGGTCTGGCCGCGGACTCGTGCCGGGGACGGTGGAGTGTGTGCGTCGCGCGGTCGTCGGCAGGCCCGCTCAGGAACCGGCGACCGGCTCCGTCGGGTGGGACGGCACCGTCGGGACCGGCAGCGTCACCCGCAGCGCGCCGGGCGCCGAGGCCGGCACCACGGGAGCCTGCGGGGCGACCGGCGCGATCCGCTGGTAGGCCGAGCCGAGCGGGGGCCGCGGGTCGGGCTCACCCTTGTTCGGCCAGAACGCCATCGCCCGCTCGGCCTGGGCGGTGATCGTCAGCGACGGGTTCACCCCCAGGTTCGCCGAGAGCGCCGACCCGTCCACCACGTGCAGCCCGGGGTGGCCGTAGAGCCGCTGGTAGGGGTCGATCACCCCGTCCGAGTCCGACGCGCCGATCGCGCAGCCGCCGATGAAGTGCGCGGTCATCGGCATGTTCACCGCCTCGCCCCAGGTACCGCCGGGGTCGCCGTCGATGAGCTCGGCCATGCGCCGCGTCGTCGCGTTGGCCGCCGGGATCCAGGTCGGGTTGGGCGTGCCGTGTCCCTGCCGGGAGACGAGCCGGCCGAAGCGGCGCCGGACCGTGATCGAGTTGTCGAGCGACTGCATCACCAGCGCGATCACGGTGCGCTCCGACCAGCGCCGCTTGTCCAGCGACCGGACCAGCGTGCGGGGGTGGCGGGCCATCGCGCCGAGCAGCTTCGCGAGCCGCGGCACCCGGCCGCCGCCGTCGGTCATCAGCGTGGTGAGCAGGCCCATCGCGTTCGACCCGTGGCCGTAGCGGCACGGCTCGATGTGCGTGTCGGCGTCCGGGTGCCACGACGAGGTGATCGCGACGCCCCGGGAGAAGTCGCGCGGACCGCCGCGCTCGGGGGCCCGCCGGGCCATCGCGCCGACCAGCGCCTCGGAGTTCGTCCGCGTGAGGTGCCCGAGCCGGGCGGAGACGCGGGGCAGCGTCCCGGCGTCGCGCAGCCGGTGCAGCAGCGACTGGGTGCCCCAGGTGCCGGCGGAGAAGACGACCTGGTCGGCGGTGAACACCACCCGGCGCGTCCGGCCGCGCCGCGTCGGGCGCGTCACCACCTCGTAGTCCCCGGCGGCACCTGGCCGCACCGTGAGCACCGTCGTCTCCGGGTGCACCACCGCGCCCGCCCGCTCGGCGAGCCCGAGGTAGTTGCGGTCGAGGGTGTTCTTCGCGCCGTGGCGGCAGCCGGTCATGCACTCGCCGCACTCGAGGCACCCGACGCGGTCGGGGCCCGCGCCGCCGAAGAACGGGTCGGGCACCGTCACCCCCGGCTCCTTGGCCCCGTCGCGGCCGAAGAACACCCCGACCTGGGTCGGGGTCACGGTGTCCTCGCGGTCCCACTCGCGGGCGACCCGGCGCATGACCTCGTCCGACGGCGTCACGCTGGGCTGGGTGACGACGCCGAGCATCCGGCGCGCCTGGTCGTAGAACGGGTCGAGCTCGGCGCGCCAGTCGGTGATCGACGCCCACTGCGGATCGCCGTAGAAGGCCGGCGACGAGGGCTGGTAGAGCGTGTTCGCGTAGTTCAGGGAGCCGCCGCCCACGCCGGCGCCCGCGAGCACGACGACGTCGCGCAGCACGTGGATCCGCTGAATGCCGTAGCAGCCCAGACGCGGTGCCCAGAGGAAGTTCCGGACGTCCCACGACGTCGAGGGCAGCGTCTGCGGGGTGAAGCGCCGGCCGGCCTCGAGCACGCCGACGCGGTAGCCCTTCTCGGTCAGGCGCAGCGCCGAGACGCTGCCGCCGAACCCCGACCCGATGACCAGCACGTCGTAGTGCGCACCCTGCTCCACCGGATCACGTTAACCCGCCGGTAGCTGTGACGGAAGGTCACAGGTACACGGTGTCAGCTCGATCGCGCGAGACCCGACGCGTCGAGGCCGAGCCACCGCGCGGTCTCGGGGTCGAGGAGCTCGCGCAGCACCGCGGCGTTGCCCGGCGCGACCGGTGCCCCGTCCTTGAACTGCCGCCCCTTCGCGCCCATGTACGGCGCGCTCGGCTTCCAGCCCGGGTGGGCCATGATCGTCTCCGCGGTCACCCGGTCCTCGGGCGGGATCACGCCGACGATGCCGTCGGCGAACCAGCTGACCTCCGTGGCCGACTCGGTGCGGCTGTACGGGTTACTGTCGAACACGACGAGGCCCGCGAGCCGGCCGCGCCCGCCGTCCCACTCGTGGATCCACCCGACGGTGCCCGGGCCCACGCGCTTCTCGCGCGAGTGCGAGACGGCGAGGCGCCAGGCGGTCCGCGGGCCCGAGCGGTCCCCGTCGGCGTCGAAGCGGGCGACGGCGGAGCGGACCCAGCCGACCTCGTCCTCGGGGTCGGACGCCGGGGTCCACGCCAGCATCACGTCGGGGAGGATCTCGAAACGGCCGGATCGGTTGGTCACAGGGGCACTCCCGGTGGTCGTGGGTCGACGACTGTCAGGGCACCAGCATGACCTTCCCGACGGCGCCGTTCTCCACCGCCTCCTGTGCGGCGACGACGTCGTCCAGCGCGAAGGTCGAGACGGGCAGCGGCGAGAGGGCCCCGGCGTCGACCGCGTCGCGCACCCAGGCGAGGTCCGCGGCCAGGTCGTCGGGCAGCACCCCGTAGAGGAGGACGAACCGGAGGGTGGCGTTCGCGGTCATGAAACGGCGCACCGGCAGCACCGGGTCGTTCGGCTCGTTGGCGTAGACCGAGATGACGGTGCCCGCCCCGGCGACCGCGAGGTCCAGGTCGAGGTTCGCGCCCAGGGCGACCTCCACGATGCGGTCCACCTGCTCGGCGTAGCCGCGCACCCGCTCGATCGCGCCGCTCTCCCGGTAGTTCACGACGACGTCGGCGCCGGCCGCGCGCGCCAGCTCGCCCTTGTCCTCGGAGCTGACCGTGGTCACCACGCGGGCACCGGCGTGCTTCGCCAGCTCGATCGCGTAGTGCCCGACCGCCCCGGCGCCGCCGGCCACGAGCACCGTCTTCCCCTCGAGCGCCGCCGGGTCGCTCCCCAGGCACTGCGCGGCGGTGACGGCCGGGACGCCGAGGCAGGCCCCGAGCTCGTCGTGGTCGTTGTCGGGGAGCGGGACCGTCCGCTCGGCCGGGAGCACGGAGTACTCGGCGGCGGTGCCGTACCGGTTGCCGAACGCCGCGAAGAAGATCCACACGTGCTGGCCGGGCTCGCGGTCGGTGACGTCGGGGCCCACCGCGTCGACCACGCCCGCGCCGTCCTGGTGGGGCACCTGGAAGTCGTCGGGGTCGCGGCCGGTGAGCCCGGCGCGGGTCTTCCAGTCGGTCGGGTTGATCGCCGAGCGGGTGATGCGGACACGGACCTGGCCGGGTCCCGGGTCGGGGACGTCGATGTCCTCGACGGCGAGGACCTCCGCGGCGGGACCGGTCTTGCGGTAGACGGCTGCCTTCATGGTCCGGGGGTTCCCGCCCGCGGCCCGGGCTGCACCGGGTGCGAGACGGCGTCGGCGTCGGCGGCGGGGCAGCGTCTCGTCGAGGACCACGGTCACCCGGTAGCCGCCGAGCACGAGCAGGTGCAGCAGGTAGAGCCACAGCGCGAGCGCGGAGACGGCGCCCACGATCGGCAGCCCGCCGAACGGCGCGGACCACTCGACCGGGATGGCCAGGAACAGCACGAAGCCCTGCAGGAAGCCCGCCAGCACCGACCCCGTCCCGAAGCCGCCGAGGAGCAGGGCCCGCCCGCCGAGTCGGCCGGGCGCCACGAACCGGAAGAGCGCGACGAGCGCCGACGACACCGTCACCCACACCACGTGGAAGGCGATGACGATGCCGAGGACGAGCGACCACCCGCCGCGGGCGTAGAGCGGGCCCACGAGCGGCGCGGCCACGAGCACCACGAGCACGAGGAACGGGGCGACGACGGCGACCCCGAGCAGCCCGGCGCGGCCGCGCCAGCCGGTGAGGCGGTCGGGCACGCCGGACAGCTGCAGGAACGCCCGCCGCAGGCCCTCGCCGTAGAGGCTGGCCGGGAAGAGGACGACGAGCGCCCGCACCCACGACATCGACAGCGCCACGCGGGTGAGGGTGCGCAGCGCCTCCGGGGTGCCGTGCCCGGCGGGCAGCCCGCCGATGGCCGCCTCCATCGCGCGCTCGACGGTGTCCCCGCCGACCAGCAGGCCGACCGCCCAGAGCGACACCAGCGCGAGCGGGACCATCCCGATGAGGCCGAAGTAGGTCGCGCCGCCGGCCCAGAGGGCGACGTCGCTGCCGGGGAAGGTGCGGCGGACCTCGCCGGCGGCGCGCCGCACCCGGGTCCGACCCGTGTCCGCCCGGGTCACGACGATCCCCGTCGCGCGGCGGCGGGCGGCGACGCTTGGCAGGCTGGCCCGATGGCGCCGGAGGACACCGGGGACACCGGCTGGTCCGCGCTCCACGGCGGCATCCGGCCCTCGCCGCTGGTGCGGGGCTGGCTGCGGGTGGTGCGCGCGCTCGCCGCGGGCCCGGTCGCCCGCGTCCCGCCGGACGTGCTCTCGGCGTCCGGGGTGGTGGTCCTCGTCGGGGCCGGGGCGCTCGCCGTCGTCGGCCCGCCGTGGACGGTGGGTACGGCGCTGCTCGTCGTCCTGGCCGGGGTCCTCGACGGGCTCGACGGTGCCGTCGCGCTGCGGACCGGGCGGGCCCGGCCGCTCGGGGCGGTCGTCGACGCGGTCTGCGACCGGCTCGGTGACCTCGTGCTCGCGGGCGTGCTGGTGGTGCTCGGCGCGCCCGTGGGGTGGGCGGTGGCGACGGCGGCGCTGACCTTCCTGCACGAGTACGCGCGCGCCCGGGCGCAGGCGGTCGGCATGCCCGGGGTCGGGGCGGTCACGGTGGCCGAGCGGCCGACGCGGCTGATCGTCGTCGCGCTGGCCGCCGCGGGCTCCGCGGCCTTCCCGGCGGGTGTCCCGGGGCCGGGCTGGGCGTGGGGCACCACGTTCGCGGTCACGGGGGTGGCGCTGGGGATCGTCGGGCTGGGGCAGCTGGCGTCCGGCCTCGGGCGCTCGGTGCCGGCGTCGTTCCCCCCGGAGCCGGGGCCGCAGACGGGGCCGGACCGATGAGCCCGGCGACGATCTCGGCCGACATCAGCACCAGGGGGATCCCGCCGCCGGGGTGGGCGGAGCCGCCGACGAGGTAGAGCCCGTCGACGGGGCCGGTGTTGGCCGGACGGCGCAGGGCGGCGCGGGGGCCGTGGGAGGCGGTCCCGTAGATCGCCCCGCCCGGGGCGCCGGTGCGGCGCTCGAGGTCCGCGGGCGTGAGGACCTCGGTGAAGCGCAGCCGCGGCCGGACGTCGGTGCCGCGCGCGGCGAGGACGTCGAGGACGTGCTCGGCGTAGGACTCCCGCAGCCCCGGGGTGTCCCAGTCGACGCCGTGGGCCGGGTCGTGCACGGGGGCGTTGACCAGCACGAACCAGCCCTCGGACCCGTCGTCGGGACGCAGCGCGGGGTCGTCGGGGGCGTGGACGTAGACGGTCGGGTCCGCGACCGGGCGGGGGTGGCGGCCGTGGACGGCGTCGAACTCGGCGTCGTAGTCGGCGGGGAACCACACCCGGTGCGCCGGCCCCGGCTCGCGCCCGGAGAGCCCGAGCAGCAGGACGAAGCCCGCGCTCGACGGCGGGCGGCGCCGCAGCCGGCGGCGGGCGCGCGGCGCCGCGCCCCGGGGCAGCAGGTGCTCGTGCAGGACCGCGGCGTCGGCGTTGCTCACGACCACGTCGGCCGCCCTATCCCGGCCCGCCACGCGCACCCCGGCCACGCGGTCGCCGTCGAGCAGCACCGCCTCGACGGGGGAGCCGAGGTGCACCGCCACGCCGAGGTCGCGGCACCGGGCGAGGAGGGTGTCGACGATCCGGCGCATTCCCCCGGGCACCCACCACGCCCCGAACTCCTGCTCGACGAATGCGGACACCGCGAGCACCGCCGGCGTGCGCCGGGGGTCGGAGCCCGAGTAGGTGGCGTAGCGCTCCAGCCACTGCCGCAGCCGCGGGTCGGGCAGCAGCCGCCGGCCCAGCCCGCGCACGGTGCGCCACGGGGCGACGGCGCGCAGGCCGGACGGGCTCGAGCTCATCCGGGCGAGCGCCGCGGTCGTCAGCGGCCGGCGCAGCACGTCCCGCCCGACGAGCGACCACACGTGCCGGGACCGGGCGTGCAGCCGCTCCCAGGCCGCGCCGGCGCCGGCGCCCAGGGCGGCGTCGAGGGCGGCGGGGACCCGCGCGGGGTCGTGGGGCAGGACCAGCTCGGTGCCGTCGGCGAAGTGGTACGCGCACACCGGGTCGACCGGTGCCACGGGCAGCCCGGCCGGTCCGCCGGTCGCGGCGAAGAGCTCGTCGAGCAGCCCGGGCATGGTGAGCAGCGAGGGCCCGGTGTCGAAGGTGAACCCGTCGCGCTCGAGGACCCCGAGCTTGCCGCCGGCCTGCTCGGCGGCCTCGTGGACCTCGACGTCGTGACCCGCCGCGGCGAGGCGGGCGGCCGCGGCCAGCCCGCCGAGCCCGGCCCCGATGACGACGACGCGGCTCACACGGCCCGTCCCTTCCAGCGCAGCGTGCCCCGGACCCGACCGGCCCAGGAGGAGGCGAGCAGACCGAGGACGGCGACGATCGAGAGCGGATGGGCCACCGCATCCGCTCCGCGCGGCCCACCGAACCGTGCCGCCAGCACCCGTCCGGCCACCGCCGCGGCATACCCCGCGGCTCCGGTGCGGGAACCCGCGAGGGCGGCGGCCGGCGGCAGGACGTAGACCACGGCCAGGGCCGCCGCGACGGCGACCGCCCCCGCCGGCGAGCCGAACGCCGCCCACAGCGACTTGCGGTAGCCCGCGCGCAGCTCGCGGCCGGAGTCGTACATGCGGCAGGTCGCGAGCCCGGAACCGTCGGCGACCCCCGTCCGTTCGCCGGCGCGGCGCAGCGCCCGGGCGAGCGCGAGGTCGTCGAGCACCGCGTCCCGCACGGCCGCGAAACCGCCGGCCCGGGCGAGCGCGGCGGCCCCGAGGACCAGGAACTGGCCGTTGGCCAGCGCCATCGAGGGACGGCCGCTGCGCTCGGCCAGGCGCAGCGGCACCGTCGTGAGCCAGGACCACGCGAGCAGCGGCTGCACCAGCCGCGCCAGCGGGCCGATGACGACCTGCCGCGGCCACGGGCACAGGAGCGCGAGCGGCCGGGGACCGCGCAGGGCGGCGACGGCGGCCGCGACGGCGTGCGGGGCGAGGACGACGTCGGCGTCGACGAAGACGAGCACCTCGCCCCGGGCGGCCGCCGCGAGCTGGGCGCAGGCGTGGGGCTTGCCGAGCCAGCCCGGCGGCGGGGGTGTGCCGGCGAGCACCCGCAGCCGGGGATCGCCGGCGGCGGCGTCGGTGACGACGTCGGCGGTGCCGTCGGTGGACCCGTCGTCGAGCACGAGGAACTCGGCGTCGCCGAGCCCCTGCTGGGCCAGCAGCGAGCGCACGGTCGGCGCGACGCGCCGGGCCTCGTCGCGGGCGGGCACCAGCACCGACACCCGGGTGGTGACCGGCGGGGGCGCGGCCGGCGGGCGGCGCAGCGCCGCGCGGTCGGTCAGGTTCGCGAGCTGGAGCAGCGTGCCGGCCGCGGCGAGCAGTGAGCCGGAGGTCACGAGGAGGCGGAGGGGTGTCGGGAGACGCGCGGCGGGCACCCCCGCGAATCTAGGCACGCCCGATCGGCACCGCAGAGCGGTCGGTGAGGACGTGGATCCCGCTCCGCCGACGGTCCCGGGGGTTCCTCTCATGGCGGTGGCCACGCACCGCGCGGTGCTGCGCTCGACCCGTCCGTCCTGGGTGCTGGTGGGCGCCGCGGTGCTGGTCCAGATCGTCTACCCGCTCGTGCCCGACGCCCTCACCACCGCCGTCACGGTGTGCAGCGTCGTGGTGTTCTTCCTCGCCTCGCTGGTCGACGTGGTGCGGGTGCACGGCGTGCGGGGCGGCGTGGGGCTGGTCGGCGTCGCGGGCGGCGGCGGGCTGGTGGCCGAGGCGGTCGGCCTCGCGACGGGGCTGCCCTTCGGACCGTACGTGTACACCGGGACGCTCGGCCCGGAGATCCTCGGCGTGCCGGTCATCGTGCCGCTGGCCTGGGCGATGATGGCGTGGCCGGCGCTGGTGGTGGGGCGGGCGCTGGCGCGGCGCACCGGTGGGGTCGTGGCGATCGGGACGATCGCGCTCGCGGCCTGGGACGTCTTCCTCGACCCGCAGATGGTGGCCGCCGGGCACTGGGTCTGGCTCGCGCCCGCGCCGGGCCTCCCGCTGGTGCCCGGCGTGCCGCTCACCAACTACGTGGGCTGGCTCGTGGTCGGTGCGCTGGTGATCGGGGGGCTGGCCCGGGTGCTGGGGCCCGGACCGGTGTCGGCGCCCGCCTCGGGGCTCTACCTGTGGGTCTACGCGTCCTCGGTGCTGGCCCACCTGGTGTTCTTCGGCCTGCCCGGGTCGGCGCTCGTCGGCGGGGTGCTGATGGGCGCGGTGGCGATCCCGTTCGCCTATGTGCGACTTCGTCGCACGTGAGCACAAAGTGTCGCTATATAGCGACATTTTCTGCTCACGAGCGCGCAGCGCACCTACCCGGCCCGCAGCTTGCCGTCGTCGTCGGGGAAGGCGCCCTCGGCGCGGAGGTCCCGCGACCACGTCGTGCACCGCTCCACCACGCGGTCGAGCGCGTGCTCCATGCCCTCCAGGACGGGGTCGAGCGCGGCGTCGGTCGCGTCCTCGACGTCGTGGCGCAGCGCGGCCCCGCGCTCGGTCAACGTCCCCTCGGGGGTGAGCAGCACCCGGTCGACGAGGTCGTCGCGGGCGGCCGCGATCGCCTCCTCGGACCACGAGCGGGTGCGGGTGTAGCGCGGCACCGGGATCCCGACGTGGGCCTCGGTGAGCAGGTTCGACTCCAGCGCCCCGATCCCGTGGGCGAGCAGCGCGGCGAGGTGGACGTCGCCGCGGAACTCGCGGAGCAGGTTCGCGGCGTGCCAGAGCCGGCCCCACGCGTCGCCCGGCCAGTCGAGCGCCGACAGCCCCGCGAACAGCGGCTTGCCGAGCAGCGGCGCGCGCTCCAGCCCGGCGCGCAGGGCGGTGACGACCTCCTCGACGTCGCGGGCCGGCTCGCCGAGCACGCGGTGCAGGCAGCGGACCGCGCCGGCCTGCTTGGCGGCGAGCACGTCGGGCACGGTCGCCGTCGTCAGGGCGCTCTCGTAGACCGCGCCGAGCGTGTCGGGCTCGAACACGCCGAAGGCCGCGACGACGAGCGTGGTCGGCGGGAGACCCAGCGTGCCGGCCCGGCCGAGGACGTAGCCGGCGAAGCGCTCGAGGCCGAGGGCCTCGTACTGCTCGCGGGCCTCCGCCGAGTGGACGTGGACCATCGCGACCGGTTCGAGCGCGTCGCGCAGCCGGCGGGCCGGGGTGGGTTCGGGGCTCACCGGCGCCCGGTACCCCGTCGGCGGCCCGCTCACCCCGCCGCGCGCTTGTACGGGTCCGGCGGGAACCACCCGGCGGCGACCACGTGGTCGGCCCACCGGCCGACGGTGGCCAGGAGCTCGTCCAGGTCGTCGCCGAGGGCGTCGAGGACCCGCTGCTGGGCGAGGTCGGTGGCCACCTCGATGGCCTCGCGGGCCGCGCGCCCGGCCGGGGTCAGGGCGCCGTCCTCGACCCACCCCCGCGCGGCGAGCCGCGCGACCGCCGCGTCCATCGCCTCGGCCGACCAGCCGCGGGTGCCGGTGTACTCGTAGAGGTCGAACCCGATGCGCAGCTCGGTGAGCACGTTGGCCTCGAGCCCGTCGACCCCGGCCGCGGTGCAGGCGCCGAGGTGCGCGTCGCCGCGGTGCTCCCGGTAGAGGCTCGCGACGTGCCACAGCGCCGCGTGCGGGTCGGTGGGCCAGGGCAGGTCGCGCAGCCCGGCGTAGAGCGGCCGGCCCGCGAGGTCGCCCGGTCCGGCGGCCTCGAGCGCCTCCCGCAGCGTCCGGGTCACGCGCCCGATGTCCGAGACGTCGGTGCCCTCGAGGGCGGCCCGCAGGCCCTCGCCGCCGCCGAGCACGCGGACGGCGAGCAGCTCCTCGACGGTGCACGCGGCCCGGGCCTGCCGCCACAGCTCGCCGGCGAGCCCGGGCTCGAACACCGCGAAGGTCGCGGCGACGACGCCGGGCGACGGGTCGCCGAGCACGCAGGCGCGGCCGCCGACGTAGCCGGTGAGGAAGTCGAGCCCCGCCTTCGCCAGGTGCGCGTGCGCGGGCGCGCTCCACACGTTGACCATGGCGAGCGGCTCGAGCACGTGCCGCAGCCGCCGGGCGGGCGTCTCGGGTCGCGGCGCGACGGCCCCGTCGCGCGGCTGCAGGAAGGTCTCGCGGGCCTCGGCGAAGTCCATGGGGGCTCAGCCGAGGGTGAAGGGGTCGCGGGTGCCGCCGGTGAGCTCGACCCACACCGCCTTGGTCTCCAGGTAGGCGTCCACCGCGGCGACCCCGTTCTCCCGGCCGAGCCCGGAGTCCTTGTAGCCGCCGAACGGCACGCTCGGCGCCACGACCCGGTAGGCGTTGATCCACACCGTGCCGGCCTTGATGCGGGCGGCGACGCGGTGCGCCCGGTGCACGTCCTTGGTCCACACCGCGCCCGCGAGGCCGTAGGGGGTGTCGTTGGCGAGCTTCACCGCCTCGTCCTCGTCGGTGAAGGTCGTGGCCGCGAGCACCGGCCCGAAGACCTCCTCGCGGAAGACGGTGTCGGTCGGCTTGACCGAGAGCACGGTGGGCTGGACGAAGTAGCCGCCGAGCTCCTCGTCCGGGTCGCCGCCGTAGGCGATCGTCGCGCCCTCCTCGCGGGCGGTGCGCAGGTAGCCGACGACCTTCTCGTACTGCATCCCGTTCGCGACCGGACCCATCTCGGTGTCCTCGCCGAAGGGGTCGCCGAGCTTGATCTGGGCGGCGCGCTCGGCGACCAGCCGCACCAGCTCGTCGTGGACGTCGGCGTGCACGATCAGCCGCGATCCCGCCATGCAGGTCTGCCCGGTGGCCGCGAACACGCCGGCGACGAGGCCGTTGGCGGCGGCCTGCAGGTCGGCGTCGGGGAAGACCACCTGGGGGGACTTCCCGCCGAGCTCCAGCGTGGCCGGGTGGAGGTTCTCCGCGGCGGCCACCGCGACCTTGCGCCCGGTGGCGGTGGAGCCGGTGAAGGCGACCTTGTCGACGCCGGGGTGCCCGGCGAGGTGCGCGCCCGGACCGCCGGTGGAGGAGGTCACGATGTTGACGACGCCGTCGGGGATCCCGGCCTGCGCGATCAGTTCGCCGAACCCGAGCGTCGAGCCGGGCGCGTGCTCGGAGGGCTTGATGACGACGGTGCACCCGGCGGCCAGGGCCGGAGCGACCTTCCAGCTCATCAGCAGCAGCGGCGAGTTCCACGGCGTGATCGCGGCGACCACGCCGACCGGTTCGCGGCGGGTGTAGACGAGGTAGTTCGGGTTCGGCGAGGGGATCTGGCGGCCCTCGAGGGTCGCGGCGATCCCGGCGTAGTAGTGGTACCAGCCGCCCAGCCCGGTGAGCTGGCCGAGCATCTCGCGGTAGAGCTTGCCCGAGTCGTTGACCTCGAGGCGGGCCAGGCGCTCGGCGTTCTCGCTGATCAGGTCGGCCAGCCGGCGCAGGCACGCCGCCCGGGCGAACCCGGTCATCTGGCCCCACTCGCCGTCGAGGGCGGCGCGGGCCGCGGCGACGGCGTGGTCGACGTCCTCGTCGCCGCCGTCGGGGATCAGCGCCCACGACTGCCCGGTGTAGGGGTTCTGCGACTCGAACGTCTTCCCTGACACCGCGTCGACGGCCTCGCCGCCGACGAGCATCCGGAGGGACTCCAGCTCGCTCACGTCGTCTCCTTCGACCCACCGCCGTGCGAGTGCCCGTGGCCGTGCCCGTGGCCGTGTGACGACCCGGACGACCCGGACGGCTCGGCCGCGGGCGTGATCATCGGCTCCCCGGCCCGCAGCGGGACCTGCTCGTAGCGGCCCTCGTGCGCGGCCACCGGGCGGGTGTCGCCCGCGAGCTCGGGGTGCTTGTCCTCGAGACGCTGGCGCTGCTCCCACTTGCGCTGCATCGCGGTCACGTACTCGCGGTCGCCGTGGTAGGTGCCCCGCCAGGTCTGGGGCATCTGCTCGCGGGAGAGCCCGACGTCGGCCGTCCCGTGCAGCGCGGGCCGCGACGGCACCTTCCGGGTGGCCCCGCCGCACTCCGGGCAGGCGGGAGCCGCCGCGTCCCGGCCCATGAGGCGCTCGAAGCGCAGGCCGCAGTCGCAGCGGTAGTCGTAGATCGGCATCAGGGAGGCCCTCCGGGCCATGTGAACGGATGTGGTCGCCAGGACGACCACATCCGTTCACATGCGTAGCTACCAGTTGGAGATCGACTTCGCGAAGATGTCCGCGATGTCGTCCTCGGTCGGCGTGCGCGGGCACGTCGCGAGGAGGCGCTGCTGCTTCATCGTCCCGTCGACGAGGTCGGGGATGTCCGACTCGCCGAACCCGACGGCGCCGATGCCGTTCGGGATGTCGATGTCGCGCATCAGCTCGGTGACGACGTGCGGCAGCTGCTCCGACGCGTTGTTCTGCGTGTCGGCGTTCGGCCCGAGCAGCTTCGCCGCGGTCATGTGCCGGTCGGGCGCGGAGTCGAAGGAGAACCGGAACGCCTCCGGCGCCGTCAGCGACACCGACATGCCGTGCGGCACCATCGCCTCGTCCTGCGGGTAGCCCTGCGGACGGAAGTCGCGCACCTGGCCCGCGATCGGGTAGGCGTTGGCGTGGGGGATGTGCACGCCGGAGTTGCCGAAGCCCATCCCCGCGAACGTCGCCGCCATCATCATGTCCATGCGGGCGTCGACGTCCTCGTCGCCGCGCTCCACCGCCGTCCGGAACGAGCGGGCCAGCAGCGTCATCGACTTCTCGCACCACAGGTCCGAGACGGGGTTCGACCCGCAGTAGGTCACCCGCTCCTCGGGCTTCTTGCGGTCGAAGGTCGTGTACCAGCGCGCGGTGTAGCTCTCGAGCGCGTGGCAGACGATGTCCATCCCGGCCGCCGCGGTGACCTGCGGCGGCAGCGTCAACGTCAGCAGCGGGTCGACGACGGCGAGCGTCGGGCGCAGCCGCCAGTGGCTGATCCCGGTCTTCACCCGCAGCGAGAGCACGTCGAGGATGCACATCGCGGTCGACTCGGAACCCGTGCCCGCCGTCGTCGGGACCGCGATGAGCGGCTTGAGCGCGCCCGGGGGGACCTGCGCGTTGCCGACCGGCTTGTTGATGTAGTCCATCAGCTCGCCGGGGTAGGTCGTCAGCAGGTTGACGGCCTTCGCGGTGTCGATCGAGGAGCCGCCGCCGACGGCGACGAACCCGTCCCACGGCCCCTGCTGGGTCGCGTAGCCGATGGCCTTGTTCATCGAGTCGTCGGTCGGCTCGACGTGGACGCCGTCGAAGATCTCGACGGTCATGTCGAAGCGGCGGATCGAGTCGGCGATGCGGTCGGGCAGCCCGGTCTGCTGCATCCCGGGGTCGGTGATGAGCAGGATGCGCTTCGCGCCGTACTGCGAGAGGTCGAACCCGATCTCGTCGGCCGCCCCCGCGCCGAACTTGAGCGGTGGAGCCCCCCAGGTGAAGACGGACTCCTCGGTGGGGATGCCTGGGACGGTCACGTGTAGGAGCCTCCGTTCGAGACGGTCCTGAGCTGGTGGATCTGGTCCGCGTCGTGGCCGAAGACGACGGTGGCGTCCTTCTCCTCGGCGATGTTCCGGATCTTCTCCACCGACGAGTAGAACTGGCCCATGTCGTTGACGATCGCGGCCGGCGTGGTCGGCGGCCCGTAGGACTCGCCCATGTACACGGCGTCGGACGTGAAGATCATCGTGCCGGTGTCGGGCAGGTCGACCTGCATCGACATCGTGCCGGGGGTGTGGCCGGGGGTCTGGAGCAGCGTGACGCCGGGCAGGAACTCGGTGTCGCCCGAGACCGTCTCCCAGTTCAGCTCCTCGTAGTCGGTCTTCAGGTGCGCCCCGGTGAACAGCCCGTCGAAGCCGAAGGCGAACTCCTTCTCCTTGTCGCTGCAGATCAGCTTGGCCGAGGAGTCCTTGAAGAGGTCGGCGTTGCCGCAGTGGTCGAAGTGGAGGTGGCTGAGCACCACGTAGTCGATCTGGTTGACGCCGACGCCGATCTGCTTGAGCCGCGAGTCGAGGTACTCCTCCTCGCTGACCTTCTCGTACGGGAAGAAGTCCTGCAGCCCCGTCGGCCCCCAGCGCTCCTCCCAGTCACGGGGGCAGCTGGTGTCCCAGAGGATCGTGCCGTCGGGCGTCTCGACCAGCACGCAGTGCGTCGGCACCGTCGCCCACTCGGTCGGCTGGTCCCGCTGCTGGCGGGGGCGGATCGACCGCCCCGGCTTGAGGAGCAACCACGTCAGGTCCGCGGTCATCGCCCCGCAGTCCAGGATGCTCACCTTGATGTCGCCACTGGCCACCGCTGACCTCCACGTCGAGTCCGGGCTGCGCCGAGTTCGGGTCCCCGAGGATGGACCTTGCCTGTGACCGGGGCCACGGTCAATCCCGAAGATCGTCGGGTGCGCATCGATGCACGTCAGTGGTGTCCATGACGCGCACGGCCCGGCGCAGGGCGGCGAACGCCTCCCCCAGCGAGGCCGGCGTGTAGTGCGCGTTGAGGCCGCTGGGGTTGGGCAGGACCCAGACCCGGGTGGCGCCCAGACGGCGGTCCTGCGGGCCGACGACGGCGGTGCGGTCCGCGAACGCGACGCGGTAGGCGACGATCCCGACGACGGCGAGCCAGGCCGGTTCCCGGGCGGCGACGAGGGCCCGCAGCCGCTCGCCCCCGGCGACCAGTTCGGCGTCCGACAGCTCGTCGGCCCGGGCGGTGGCGCGCGGCGCGACGTTGGTGATGCCGAGGCCCAGCGCGGGGAGGAGGTCCTGCTCGGCCGGGGTGAACACGCGCGGGGTGAAGCCGCCGGCGTGGAGGGCGGGCCAGAACCGGTTGCCGGGGCGGGCGAAGTGGTGGCCGGTGTACGCGGAGACGAGCCCGGGGTTGATGCCGCTGAAGAGCACCTGCAGCGGGGGATCGCCGGGGCCGGGGAGCACGTCGGGGAGGAGCCGGTCGCGGGCGGCCTCGAGCTCGGCGCGGGTGGGACGGGCGGGTCGGTCTCCTGCGGGTGCGCCGGCCACGGGCGGCAGTGAACCAGGTCCGGCGGTGGGTCTCGATCCGAGCGAGGGGCACCTTCGTTCGGGTAGATCGGCGGTGGGCGCCCTTCGTCGGAACGTCGGGCCCGGCCGGTTGTGAGCGAGGGGCACCCTTGCTCGGGTAGATCGGCGGTGGGCGCCCTTCGTCGGAACGTCGGGCCCGGTCGGGTTCTGAGCGAGGGGCACCCTTGCTCGGGTAGATGGGCGGTGGGCGCCCTTCGTCGGAAACAGCCGCGCGCCGCCGTTCGGCCCAGCCGCCCGTCCCCAGCGGCACGGCCGACCCTCCCGGTCCCCAGGCGCCACCTGGCCGGGTTTCGACGGCGGCCCGGGGCGCGTCCCTCCGACATGACCGACACGACGGGGTTCGCCCTCGACCCCGAGGACCTGCGGAGCACGGCCGTGGAGCTCGCGGCGGCCGCGCGGCAGGGACAGGAGGCGGTGCGCGAGCTCGTCGCCGGACTGCGGGCGCTCGCCGCGGCGCTGCCCGCCTCCCGCGCCGCTCCGGTCGCCGAGGCGCTGGCCGCGGCGTGGGAGGCCGACGGTGCCCGCTGGGTGGCCGGTGTCCTGGCCCTGGGCGAGGCGCTCGCCGCCACCGCGACGAGTGCGACCGACGCGGACGCCACGCTCGCGCGGGGCGTGCGGTGACGGCGGCGTTCGGCGAGGCGTCCCGGTCGCTGGCGTCGGCGGCCGCGACGTGGGAGCGGGCGGTGTTCGGGCCCGCCCTCCCACCGGGCTGGTCCGGCCCGGCGTCGGAGGCGGCCCGGGCGCAGTGGGCGCGGCTCGTCGACCGGGGCGGCGCCGTCGTCGACCGCGCGCGCCGTCTCGCGGCCGTCGTGGCCGACGTCGCGACCTCGGCGCGGACCGGCCCGGCCGACGACGTCCGGCTCACCGCGGCGCTCCTCGCGGCGGCCCGGCCCGCCCCGGACCCGGCCGGGGCCCCGCGCGAGGGCCCGGAGCCCACCGCCGTGGCGCACTGGTGGTCGGGGCTCGACCCCACGGAACGGGCCCGGCTGACGGCCGGGCGCCCCGAGCTCGTCGGCGGGCTCGACGGCATCCCCGCCCTCGACCGCGATCGTGCCAACCGGCGCCGGCTCGCGGCGGCGCGCGCCGAGGTGGCCGCCCAGGAGGTGGCCCTCGACGCCGCCCGCGACCACGCGACCGGCTTCGGCGACCTGCAGGACGTCGAGACCCGCCTGGCCGGGGTGCACGCCCGGCTCCGGCGGCTGGACGCGATCGCGGCGGCGACGACGGCCTCCGGCCACGCCCTGCTCGACCTCGACCCGGTGGCCGGCCGCGCGGCGGTCGAGAGCGGCGACGTCGACCACGCCCGCCACGTGGGCGTCGTCGTCCCCGGCTTCACCGCCTGCGCCGAGGATCTCCCCGGGCGGGTCGCCGAGCTCGACGCGCTGGCGGCCCGCGCGGGGCCGGACACCGCGGTCGTCGCCTGGTACGACTACGCCGCGCCCCAGTGGTCGGAGGTCACCGACCCGGCGCGGACGGTGCTGGGCACCGGGCCCGCCGCCGGCGCCGCCGACCGGCTCGCGTCCTTCCTCACCGGCCTCGACGCCGCCCGCCCGGACGGCCCGGCGCACGTCACCGCGATCGGCCACTCCTACGGCACCCTGACCGTGGCGCAGGCCCTGCCCGCGGCGGGCGGCGTCGACGACGTGGTGCTGCTCGGCTCGCCCGGGGTCACCCCGTGGCCGGCGCGCCGGGGTCACGTCTGGGTCGGCGAGGCCCGGGGCGACCCGGTCGCCGACACCGGCTGGTTCGGGCCGGACCCGAGCGCCGAACCGGGGGTCCGCCTGCTCCCGACGGGTCCGCGCCCCGCGGCGTCAGGACCCGCGACGGCGGGGATCCGGGGGCACACCGGGTACCTGCGCCCGGGGAGCACGAGCGCGGACGGGGTCGCGGCGGTGGTCGCGGGACGGGGCACGGACGTCGTCGAGGACCCGGCCGTCGGCGCGGGCGACCGGCTGCGGGGCCTGTTCGGCCCGCGGCCGCTGCGGCCCGGTGCCTGAGCCGACCCCCGGACACACCCGCGGCCGGCCCCGGCGCCGCGTGGGCGTCCGGGACCGGCCGCGAAGGGGAACGGGGTGCGGCGGCGTCAGCTCTGCGAGCCGCCCGCCGGCTTGTTCGTGCCCGTGGTCCCGTTGGTGCTGGGGCTCGGGGACACCTTGTCGGTCGGCGACGACGGCGGGACGACGCCGCCCGGCTCCTCCGGGTCCGGCACCGCACCGGCCGCGGCGGCCGGCGTGTTCGTCGACGGACCCGCCGCGGTGGTCGGCGCCGGCTTGGGCCGCGGCGCCGGCGGGGGCGGCGGCGGGAGCTCGGGCGCCTTGCGCGTGGCGACCACGGCGATGCCCGCGCCGAGGATGCCGAGCACGATCCACAGGCCCCAGCGGCGGCGCTTCTTGGTCTCCTCGGGCTCGATGCGCGCCGCGAGGTCCTTGCGCACCCCGGTCAGCCCGCCCTCCAGCGTCCCGCGCACGGACTCACCGAGGTCACGGAGCTCGCCCGTGCTGGTCGGCACGGACGACTTCTCGAGGGCCTTGCGGGCGTCCTTGGCGTACGAGCCGCCGAGGTCGCGCAGCTCGTCCACGCTGGACGGCAGGGACGACTTCTCGAGGGCCTTGCGGGCGTCCTTGGCGTACGAGCCGCCGAGGTCGCGCAGCTCGTCCACGCTCGTGGGCACCGACGACTTCTCGAGCGCCTTGCGGGCGTCCTTCGCGTACGACTTGGCCTGCTTGCGGGCGTCCTTGGCGGCCTGGTTGGCGCGCTTGCGCCCCTCGGCGCGGGCCTCCTGGGCGCGCTTGCGCGCCTCGGACTGGGCCTCCTGGGCGCGCTTGCGGGCGTCGGCCCGGGCGTCGAGCACGCGCTGGCGCGCCTCGTCGGCGGCCTGGCGCACGTCGCGACGGACCTCGGCGCGCTTCTTGGCGCCCTGCTTGCGCGCCTTCTCACGGTCCTTGCGGGCCTGGGCGGCGGCCTTCTCGGCGTGCTTGGCCGCCTTCTTGCGCGCGCGACGCCCCTCCTTGCGGAGATCGTCCAGGTCCTCCCTGGCACCGATCACGGTCTTGCTGCTGCTCAACGGCGACACCTCACTCCTCGGTGGCGGCTCACTATGCCGCCATTCCCCTGTGTGCAAGTGCCCGACCCGCCGGTGCGTCACACCCGCTGGTCCGGCGGTGGCACGATGACGCCCGTGACGAATGCCGAGAACGGGCCGACCGCGACGCTGCACACCTCGAACGGCGACATCACCGTCAACCTCTTCGGTGACCAGGCGCCCAAGACCGTGGCGAACTTCGTCGGGCTGGCGACGGGCGAGGGCCAGTACAGCGAGCCGAACGCGAAGGGCTCGTCGAGCGGGCCGTTCTACGACGGCACGATCTTCCACCGCGTCATCGCCGGGTTCATGCTGCAGACGGGCGACCCCACGGGGACCGGCCGCGGCGGGCCGGGCTACAAGTTCGCCGACGAGTTCCACCCGGACCTGCGCTTCGACCGCCCGTACCTGCTGGCGATGGCGAACGCGGGCCCCGGCACCAACGGCTCGCAGTTCTTCATCACCGTGGCGCCCACCACCTGGCTGAACCGCAAGCACACGATCTTCGGCGAGGTCGCCGACCAGTCCTCCCGCGACGTCGTCGACTCGATCGCCGCCACCCCGACCGGCCCCGGCGACCGCCCGGTCTCCGACATCGTCATCGAGAGCGTCGAGGTCTCCCGCTGAGGTCCTCCCGGCGCCGGTGTCGCCGGAACCGACGACACCGTCACCGGACGGTCCGGACAATGGGGGCATGAGCGTTCCCGCGGGCGGCCCACCCCAGGCCCAGACCCACGTCTGCGTCCGACACCCGGACCGCCCGACCGGTCTGCGCTGCACCCGCTGCGACCGGCCGGCCTGCCCGGAGTGCCTCCGCGAGGCCTCGGTCGGGATGCAGTGCGTCGACTGCGTGTCGGCCGGTGCGCGGAGCACGCCCCGGGCCCGGACCGCGCGGCGGTCGGACACCCCGGTGGTCGTGCCGACGCTCATCGCGATCAACGTCGCGGTCTTCGTGCTGACGGCGGTGAACGCGGGCAGCGTCGGCGACAACGCCTCCGGCTCGGTGTTCGCCGCCGCCGCCCTCGCGCCCGTGCAGGTCGCGGGTGGCGGCTGGTGGCGGCTGGTGACGTCGGGCTTCCTGCACATCGGCCCGCTGCACCTGGTGTTCAACATGATCGCCCTGTGGTTCCTCGGGCGGGACGTCGAGCTGGTGCTCGGCCGGCTGCGCTTCTCGGTGCTCTACGGCGCCTCGCTGCTCGGCGGCTCGGCGGCCGTGATGCTCTTCGGCAGCCCCGGCGGCGAGGTGGCCGGTGCCTCCGGGGCGATCTTCGGCCTCATGGGCGCGCTGGTCGTCCTGCTGCGGCGCCTGCAGCTGCCGATGACGCAGGCACTCATCGTGATCGCCGTCAACGTCGTGCTCTCGCTGACGATCCCCGGCATCTCGCTGCTCGGTCACCTCGGCGGGCTCGTGGTCGGCGCCGCCGTGGCCGCCGGGATGGTGCACGGCCCCGCGCGCTCACGTCCCGCCGCGGGGCTCGTCGTCGCCGGCGGGATCGTCGTCCTCCTGCTCGTCGCGATCGTCCTGCGCGACGTGTCCTTCGGCCCGATCGTCTGCGACACGGCCACGTCCTGCCGCCGCGGGGCCTGACCCCGGGCCCGCCGACCGCGCGCGCCCGACGTCGGCGCGGTGGGCCTGCAGGGCGTCCGCCACGTCCCGGGGGTCGGTGCCGAGCTCGAGGCGGCCGAGCACGAGGAGCCGCTCGGTGCCGTCGTCGTCCCGGGCGTCGATCTCGAGGTAGGCGGCGGGGACGCCGAGCCGGCGCATCCGCACCACGCGGACGGCGTCGACGCGCGACCAGGGCCAGCGCCGCGTGCCGAGCGGCCCGCGCAGGACGAGCGCGTCGTCGTCCGCGGCCAGCCGGGGCCGGGCCCGCAGCCCGATCAGCGCCGCGATCCCCACGGCCACCCCGGCGAGCCCCAGCAGGAGCCGGCCCGGCCCGTCGAGGCCGCCGGTCCGTGCGCCCAGCACCACCCAGGCGAGCAGCCCAACCGCGGCCACGAGGCCGAGGACGACCGCCGGGACCGGCGCGGCCCATCGTCGCGGTGGACCGTCGTCATGGCCACGGGAAGGATGAGGACTGTCCACAGGCTCCGTCCACAGTGGGGACGAACGACACCGGTGTAATTCGGGCGGTGGTCAGCGCCACTTCATCGTCATGAGCAGGGAGATCACGACGAGGCCGAAGCCGACCAGGAAGTTGTACCCACCGAGCTGGGCCATGAACGGGATGTCCTCGCCGGCGAGGTAGTTCACGACCAGCCACGCGAGCCCGACGATCCCGATGGCCAGCATGATGATCACGTAGGCCGGGTGGGACGGGCCGGCGGTCCTGGTGGCGGAGGCCTGCGGTGGCGGGGTGTAGGCCGGCTTGCGGCGGACCTTGGACTTCGGCACGGGAGATGCTCCGCTCGACGACGGCGGGGACGCGGGTCCACTCCACGGTATCCCAGCGGGTCACGACGCCGACGCCGCGTCGCCCGGAGGACCGTAGGCTGTCCGGCGTGCGGGTCCTCGTCGTCGACAACTACGACAGCTTCGTCTACAACCTCGTCCAGTACCTCGCCCAGCTCGGGGCCGAGCCGGTCGTGCGCCGCAACGACGCTCCCGACGTCCTCGCCCTCGCCGACGAGGTGGACGGGGTGCTGATCAGCCCCGGGCCGGGCACGCCCGCGGAGGCGGGTCGCAGCATCGAGGTCATCGAGCGCTGCGGGGCCGCGGAACGCCCGGTGCTCGGCGTCTGCCTCGGCCACCAGGCGCTCGGCGCGGCGTTCGGCGCCGTCGTCGAGCGTGCCCCGGAGCTGCGCCACGGCAAGACCTCGCAGGTGCACCACGGCGGCGCCGGCGTGCTCGCCGGTCTGGCCGACCCGTTCACCGCGACGCGCTACCACTCGCTGACGGTCCGCCCGGACTCCCTGCCCGACGAGCTCGAGCCCACCGGGTGGACCGCGGACGGCGTGCTCATGGCGATGCGGCACCGCACGCTGCCGCTCGAGGGCGTGCAGTTCCACCCGGAGTCGGTGCTCACCGAGGACGGGCACCGGATGCTGGCCTCGTGGATGGCCGGCTCTGGCCACCCGGTGGCCGAGACGCTCGTCGAGGACCTCGTCCGCGACGTCCGCGCCCTGGCGCTGGCGGCGGCCCCTCCCCGATAGGTGCGCTCCGCGCTCGTGAGCACTAACTGTCGCTATACCGACACTTTCTGCTCACGGGGCCGAAGGCCACCTAATTGCCCGGGAACAGCCCACCGTTCCCGTTGCCGAACACGCCGCCGTTGCCGTTGCCGTTCCCGTTCCCGCCGCCGTTCCCGCCACCGGTGTAGCGCCCGACGTTGACGGTGATCGTGTCCTTGGCGCCGGCCTGGCTGCCGGCCTGCGGGCTCTGGCTGAGGACCTTGTCGTCCTGGTTCGGGTCGTCGACGTCGGTCGGGTTGACCTGCAGGTTCCCGCTGAACCCGGCCGCGGCCAGCGCGGACAGGGCGTCGGCGCGGGACTTGCCGATCAGCGAGGGCACCTGGAGCTGGTTGCCCTTCGACACCGACAGCGTGACCTTCGAGCCCTGCGCGACGGTCGAGCCCGCCGCCGGCGAGGTGGAGACGACGGTGCCCGGCTGGCCGCCGCCGTCGACCTGGGTCACGGTGACGTTCAGCCCCACGCCCTCGAGGGTCTGCGTCGCGGTCGCCTGGTCCTGGCCGGTCACGTCGGGCATGCGCAGCGTCGGGCGCGCCTGGCCCACGGTCAGCTGGATGGCCGTGCCGGGCGCCACCGGGGTGCCGGCGGACGGGTTCTGCGAGAGCACCTTGCCGACCTGCGACTGGTCGTCGACCTGCTGGTTCTGTGGCACCGGGGTCAGGGTCAGCCCGGCCGCCTGGGCCATCTGCTGGGCCTGGTCGGCGGTCTGCCCGACGAGGTTCGGCGCCTGCACGCGATCGGGGCCGCGGCCGACCCGCAGGGCGACGACGGTGTCCGGCTGCACCTGGGTGCCCGCGGCCGGGTCGGTGCCGAGCACGCGCCCCACCTGCGACGGGTCGGACGCGACCTGCACGAGGTTCGGCCGCAGGCCGGCACCGGTGAGCGTGCGGAGCGCGACGTCCTGCGGCTGGTTGGTGACGTCCGGGATCGCGAACTGCCGGTTGGACGGCGAGGTGAGCCAGAACAGCCCCGCGAGCACCGCGGCCACGAGCACGACGCCGCCGATGATCGCGTTGCGCCGGCGGCGCCGGGACCGGCGGACGTCCTCCTGCTCGGCCTGCCACGCCGCGAAGTCCCCGGCCTCGGTGGCCGGGCCGCCGTACGCGGCCGGCCCGACGGCCTGCGTCGGGCCGGTCTGGTTCATGTAGTCGGTGCGCTCGTCGTCCGACATCACCAGCGGCGCGTCGACCGGCTCGCCCTGCAGCGCGCGGATGAGGTCGTCCCGCATCTCGCCCGCGGTCTGGTAGCGGTTGAACGGGTTCTTCGCGAGCGCCTTCAGCGTGATCGCGTCGAGCGAGGGCGGCACGGCCGGGTTGAGCTCCGACGGCGCGCGCGGGTCCTCGCGGACGTGCTGGTAGGCCACCGCGACCGGGGAGTCGCCGGTGAAGGGCGGCTGTCCGGTGAGGAGCTCGAAGAGGACGCAGCCGGTGGAGTAGACGTCGGACCGCGCGTCGACCTGCTCGCCCCGCGCCTGCTCCGGGGAGAGGTACTGCGCGGTGCCGATGACGGCGGCCGTCTGGGTCACCGCGGGCTGGGCGTCGGAGAGCGCCCGGGCGATGCCGAAGTCCATCACCTTGACCGCCCCCGAGGGGGTGATCATGACGTTGGCCGGCTTGACGTCCCGGTGGATGATCCCGTAGCGGTGCGAGAAGTCGAGCGCCGAGCACACGTCGGCGACGACCTCGCACACCCGCGCGGGGTCCATCGGACCACCGGTCTTGACGATGTCGCGCAGCGTCCGCCCCGCCACGTACTCCATGACGATGTAGGGCAGCGGGATGTCGTCGGCCCAGGTCTCGCCCGTGTCGTAGACCGCCACGATCGCGGGGTGGTTCAGGGCCGCCGAGTTCTGGGCCTCGCGCTGGAACCGGATCTGGAACTGCGGGTCGCGCGCCAGGTCGGCGCGCAGCACCTTGATCGCGACGTCGCGGCCCAGGCGCACGTCCCGGCCGCCGTGGACCTCGGACATGCCCCCGTAGCCGAGCGCGGGACCGAGCTCGTAGCGGTCCGACAGGAGGCGGGGGGTGGTCATCCGAACTCCTGACACGTCACGGTGACGGTGTCCCCGCGGCGCACGTCGCCGGTGGGGGACACGTAGAGGACCCGGCAGGCCGACGGGTCGCTCGGCTTCGACCCGAGCACGGTCCGGACGTCGGCGTCCAGTCCGTCCTCGCGCAGCGCGGCGGCGGCGACCGACGCCGGCCGCCCCACGTAGTCGATGTTGCTGACGGAGACCGTGTTGCCCGAGGCGGAGCTCGTCGCCGTCGTCGTGCGGCTCGTCCGCGTGGTGGTGGGCGCGGCGGTGGTCGTGGTGGTCGTCGTCGTGCTCGCCGCCGGCGGGGGCGGCGCGCTCGTCGACGTGTTCGAGATCAGGACCCAGGCGATGATGCCGAGGACCACGAGCACGGCGAACACCGCCGCGATCGCGCCCCAGGGGCCGCGACGGCGCTCGGGCTCGCGGTCCGCCCCGTCCCACCGGTCCGGGCGCCGCGGCGGCGGGGACGGCGGGCCGGCGTCGTAGGCGTTCGCGGGGGCGACGCGGGTGGCGGGGTTGACCGCCTCCGTCGCCGCGGTCACGGCACCGGGACGGGGCACCGGCTCGCCGCGGCGCACGGCCGACACCGCGCGGGCGAACTCGCCGCCGGTCGCGTAGCGGCCGCGCGGGTCCTTGGTGAGGGTGAGCTCGATGAGCTGGCGCACCACCGGCGGCACGTCCGGCGGCAGCGGCGGCAGCGGGTCGCGGATGTGCATCATCGCGACCGTCACGGCGTTCTCGGAGAGGTACGGCCGCCGGCCCGCGAGGCACTCGTAGCCGACGACGCCGAGGGAGTACACGTCCGACGCGGGGCCGGCGTCGCCGCCGCCCGCCTGCTCGGGCGCGATGTAGTGCGCGGTCCCCATGACCATGCCCGACCGCGTCACCGGGGCCGCGTCGACGGCCTTCGCGATGCCGAAGTCGGTGATCTTCACCTGGTTGGTCGGGGTGACCAGGATGTTCCCCGGCTTGACGTCGCGGTGGACCAGGCCGCGCTCGTGCGCGGCCTCCAGCGCGTAGCCCGACTGCTCGAGGATGTCGAGGGTGAAGTCGACGCCGAGCCGGCCGTGCACCGAGAGCAGCTGCGCCAGCGGCTCGCCCCGGACGAGCTCCATGACGAGGTAGGCGACCGGGACCTGGATCGTGCCGTTGGCGGTGGTCCAGTCGGTGGTGGTCTCGCCGTAGTCGTGCACGGCGGTGATGCCGGGGTTGTTCAGCGACGCCGCGGTGCGGGCCTCGGTGCGGAAGCGGTGCAGGAACTCGGGGTCCCCGGACAGCTCGGCCTTGAGGATCTTGACGGCGACGGTGCGGTCGAGGCGCGAGTCCTGCGCCTCCCAGACCTCGCCCATGCCGCCGATCGCGATGCGCCGGCCGATGCGGTAGCGGTCGGCGAGCAGGGTGCCCGTGGTCGGGGCCATGAGCTATCTCCCTCCCTGCTGCAGGGCCGCGGCGACGACCGCGCGACCGATCGGGCCGGCCACCGACGACCCGGTGGCGTCGTCGCCCCGGTTCCCGCCCTTTTCGACGATCACCGAGACCGCCACCTGCGGGTCGGGCACCGGACCGAACACGTCGTACCAGGTGTGCGGCGGGCTGGTCTTGGGGGTGGGTCCCTGCTCGGCCGTCCCGGTCTTCGACGCCAGCTGGACACCGGGGATCTTGCCACTGCTGGTGCTGCCGGTCCCGCCGTTCTCCGAGCCGATCATCAGCTGGGTCAGCGTCGACGCGGTCGAGGAGGAGAACGCGCGCGACCCGCGGTCGGGCGACGTCGTGTCGACGACGGAGAGGTCCGAGCCCTGGATCTCGCTGACCAGGTGCGGCGAGACCGGCACGCCGCCGTTCGCGATCGTCGCGGTGATCATGGCGTTCTGCAGCGGCGTCATCCGCACGTCGCGCTGGCCGATGCCGGACTGCGCGAGCGCCGAGGCGTCCGACAGGTCGCCGACGTCGGACTCGGCGACCGGCATCGGGATCGTCTGGGACGGGTTCTCCATGCCCAGCGCCGTGGCCATCGCCTTGAGCTTGTCCCCGCCGAGCTGGTCGGCGAGCTGGGCGAACGGCCCGTTGCAGGACTTCGCGAAGGCCACCGAGAGCGGCACCGTCGCCCCGGAGCCGCAGGCCTCACCGTTGTAGTTCTCCAGCGTGGTCGTGCCGTCGGGCAGGGTGATCCGGGGCGCCGCCGTCACCGGGGTGTCCGGGGTGACCATCCCCGCGTCGAGCGCGGCCGCGGTGCTGACCAGCTTGAACGTCGATCCCGGGGGATAGGTGTTGCTGATGGCGCGGTCGATCAGCGGGGAGTCGGGGCTGTTCGGGTTGAGCGCGTTCCACGCGGCCTTCTGCGCGGCGCCGTCGTGGCTGGCCAGTGGGTTCGGGTCGTACGACGGCGTGGAGACCATCGCCAGGATCTCCCCGGTCTGCGGCCGGATCGCGACGACGCTGCCGGTGTAGCCCTTGGAGGTCATCGCGTCGTAGGCGGCCTGCTGGACCTTGGGGTCGATCGTCAGCGCGACGTTGCCGCCCGCGGGAGCCCGGCCGGTGATCACGTCGGAGATGCGGCGCACGAACAGCTTGTCGTCGGACCCGTTGAGGATCGAGTCCTCGGCGCGCTCGATGCCGTTCGAGCCGTAGATCTGCGAGTAGTAGCCGGTGATCGGCGCGTACATCGGGCCGTTGGTGTACTGGCGCAGGTACTTGAGCTTGTCGTTGGTGGGCACGCTCCCCGCGAGCACCTCGCCGTTCGCGCTGATCTGGCCGCGCTGGTGGGAGTACTCGTCGAGCAGGACGCGCTGGTTGTACTGGTTGGCCTTGTACTCGTCGGCCTTGACGACCTGCACCCACGTGGCCTGGCCGAGCAGCAGCACGATCAGGCCCATGACCACGAGGGAGACCCGTCGGAGCGGGGTGTTCACTCTCGGGTCCTCCCTCCGTCGCCGTGCTCGCCCGGGTGGTTCCGGCCGCGCGGGGGCTGGGGTGCCGCGCCGGCGCGGTGGGCCCCGGCCCCCGCCGGGCCGGGCTGGCCGGGCGCGAAGCCCGGCCCGCCGTGGGCGGGTGGGGGCGGGACCGGCGCACCCCGGGGCGGGGTCGTGCCGCGGGGCGGGGTCGGGGCGGGGCCGTGCCCGTCGTGCCCGGCGTGCCCGTTGCCGCCGTCGTCGTGCGCCGGTGAGCCGTGCGGCGGCGTGGCCGCGTCGCCCCGCGAGACCATCTCGGTGTGCGCCTCGGCCAGCGGCGTCCGCGGGCCCTCCGGTGGTGCGCCCCCGGCCGGCCGGGCCTTGTCGGTGGCCGGCTGGCGGGCCGCGTTCGACACCCGCAGCACCAGGGCCACGAGCGCGTAGTTCGCCACCAGCGACGACCCGCCGTAGGACATGAACGGCGCGGCCTGCCCGGTGTTGGGGATGAGGTCGATGACGCCGCCGCAGACGACGAACACCTGGATCATCACGGTGAAGCCGAGGCCCGCCGCCAGCAGCTTGCCGAAGGTGTCGCGCACCGCGAGCGCGGTGCGCAGGGCCCGCGTCGAGATCAGGCCGTAGAGCAGCAGCAGGGCCATGAGCCCGACGAGGCCGATCTCCTCACCCATCGAGGTGAAGATGAAGTCGGTGCTCGAGAGCGGGACGAGGTCCGGGCGGCCGGCGCCCAGGCCGGTGCCCAGCATCCCGCCGGTCGCGAGCCCGAAGAGGCCCTGGGAGACCTGGAAGCTCGTGTCCGCCGGGTCGCCGAGCGGGTTCAGCCACACGTCGACACGCAGTTGCACGCGGGACACGAACGTCCACGCCGCGAACGCGCCGGCGCCGAAGATGACCAGGCCGATGAGGACCCAGGACGCCCGTTCGGTGGCCACGTAGATCATCGCGAGGACGATCCCGAAGAACATCAACGAGGTGCCGAGGTCGGACTCGAAGACCAGGACGCCCATCGCGACGACCCAGGCGATGAGCAGCGGCGCGAGGTCGCGCGGCCGCGGGAACGTCATGCCCAGGAAGTGCCGGCCCGCCGTCGTGAACAGGTCGCGCTTGGAGACGAGGAACCCGGCGAAGAAGATCGTCAGCAGGATCTTGGCGAACTCGCCGGGCTGGATGCCGACGCCGCCGACCCGGATCCAGATCTTCGCGCCGTTCACCTCGGAGAGCGCCGAGGGCAGGATCGCCGGGAGACCGAGCAGGACCAGCCCGATGAACCCGGCGGTGTAGCCGTAGCGGGCCAGCGCGCGGTGGTCGCGCACCCGCCACATCACGACGACGAAGATGACCAGGCCGAGGGCGAGCCACGCGATCTGGCGCAGCGCGTCCGCGTCGGGCGCCGGGTTGCCCAGCTGCGCGGCCTTGGCCGCCTTGGCCAGGTCGATCCGGTGGATCATCACCAGGCCGAGCCCGTTGAGCAGCGCCGCGCACGGCAGCATCACGGGGTCGGCGTAGGGCGCGAACCGGCGCACCGCGAGGTGGGCGCCCCCGAACAGCGCGAGGTAGGCCAGCCCCAGGTAGAGCAGGGTGAGGTTGAGCTCCTGGTTCTGGTTGGCCTCGACGAGCACGAGCGCGCCGGTCGTGATGATCGCGGCGAAGGCGAGCAGCGCGAGCTCGATGCCGCGGCGGGTGGAGACGGCGGCGGCGACGATCGGGCGCAGCGCGGTGCGGTCCGCGGGCATCTCGGCGGCGCGAGCGGTGCCGCTCCGTCCGCCGGGCGCGGCCTGGGCGGGGCGGGCCATTACTGCACCCGGCGGCAGTCGCGTCCCGGGACCTGCGGGGACGTGGACACGGTCGGGGGCGCGGCGGCCACGGCCGCGGGCGTCTGGGCCCCGGGGGCCGCGGCGGTGGTGGGCACGGGCTGCTTCGCGGGATCGGCGGCGCCCGGAGCCGGCACCGCGGGGGCCGGTGGGGCCGGCGGTTTGCACACGGGGAGCATCTCGTCGGTGCGCAGCCGGTCGACGGTGCGGTGGGCACCGTCGAGGTCGGAGGTCGGGAGCGAGTCGCCCTGGACGGACATCCGCCCCACCTGGGTGAGGTCGCTGACCTTCAGCCCGGTCTGCTCGCTGACGTCCTGGAGCTGGACGCCGAGCACGTCGCCGCGCACGCCCTGGTAGATGACGACCTGGTCGCCCGCGACGCCGACGTAGTACTGCTGGGAGATCCACAGCCGCGTGACGAGCAGCGCGAGGCCGGCGAGCACGAGCACGCCGACGACGGCGAGCACGACCGCCATGCGCGAGCGGCGCGGCTTCGACCGTCCCCGGGCGCCGTCGTTGCGCGCGGGCACCGGGTCGGGGCGCGGGGAGGGCTCGGTGCGGGTCAGCGTGGCCGCCGAGGCGCGGGCGGCGGCGGAGTCGCCGGGGGGCGGGTCCGCGCGGCCGTCGCCGGCGGCGCCGCCGTAGATCGGCTGGTCCTCGCCGTAGTCGACGTCGACGACGTCCGCGACGATGCAGGTGACGTTGTCCGGGCCGCCGCCCTTGAGCGCGAGCTCGATGAGCCGGTCCGCGCAGCTCTGGGGGTCGGAGATCGTCAGCGCGTCCGCGATGGTCTCCGCGCTCACCACGCCGGAGAGGCCGTCGGAGCAGAGCAGGTAGCGGTCGCCCGCGCGCGCCTCGCGCACCGTCAGCGAGGGCTCGACGTCGTGCCCGGTCAGGGCCCGCAGCAGCAGCGATCGCTGCGGATGGCTCGCGGCCTCGTCCTCGGTGATGCGGCCCTCGTCGATGAGGGACTGCACGAACGTGTCGTCGCGGGTGATCTGGGTGAGGACGCCCTCGCGGAAAAGGTAGGCGCGGGAGTCCCCGACGTGGACCATGCCCAGCCGGCTGCCGGCGAACAGGACGGCGGTGAGCGTGGTGCCCATCCCGTCGAGGTCGGGCTCCTCGTGGACCAGCTCGGTGATGGCGTCGTTGCCCTGGGCCGTGGCCTCGGCGAGCTCGCCGAGCAGGTCGTCGCCCGGCTCGTCGTCGTCGAGGGGCACGAGCGCGGCGATGACCAGCTTCGAGGCCACCTCACCCGCCGCGTGGCCCCCCATGCCGTCCGCGAGCGCGAGCAGGCGCGGGCCCGCGTAGACCGAGTCCTGGTTGTTCTGCCGGACCAGGCCCCGGTCGCTGCGGGCGGAGTAGCGCAGCACCAGGGTCACGGGACGATCCTGCACTCACGGGCACGGACGTCGCGCACCCGGGTCGGGGCGGGCGTCATGTGCGGAGCTCGATCACGGTCTTGCCGATGCGGATCGGCGTGCCGGGCGGCACCTTCGTCGGGCCCGAGACCTTGGCCCGGTCGAGATAGGTGCCGTTGGTCGAGCCGAGGTCCTCGACGTACCAGTCGTTGCCGGACTGCGAGATGCGGGCGTGACGGGTCGACGCGTAGTCGTCGTCGAGCACCAGCGTCGAGTCGTCGGCGCGGCCGAGCATGATCGGCCGGCCGTCGAGCGCGATCCGGGTCCCGGCCAGCGCTCCGGCCGTGACGATCAACGACTTCGGCCCGCTCGACCGGCCCCCACCGCGTCCCGGCTTCGACGTCCCCCCGCGTGGGGGGCGCCGGGGCGCCGCCGCCCGCAACCCCGACGCGGCGTACAGGTCGGAGCGCACGACCCGTAGCGCGGCGAAGACGAACAGCCAGAGCAGCGCGAGGAACGCAGCCCGGGTGAGCTGGAGGACGAGTTCGGGCACGGGGAGAGCGCGTCAGCCCTGGGCGCGGAACAGCAGCGCGGAGTGCCCGACCCGGATGGTGTCGCCGTCGGCGAGCTGCCAGGTCTGCACCGGGGTGCCGTTGACCGTCGTGCCGTTGGTCGATCCGAGGTCGGACAGGGTGGCCTGCTGGCCGTCCCAGCTGATCTCGAGGTGACGACGGGACACGCCGGTGTCCGCGAGGCGGAACTGCGCGTCCTGGCCGCGGCCGATGACGTTCGCGCCCTGCACCAGCTGGTACGAGCGGTTCGAGCCGTCGTCCAGCGTCAGGCTCGCGGTCATCTGGCGCGTCTGCACGCCGCCGTAGCCGCCGCCCTGCTGGCCGTACGGGTCGTAGCCGCCCTGCTGGGCGTAGGGGTCGTAGCCGCCCTGGCCGTACTGGCCGCCGTACTGGTCGTAGCCCTGCGGCTGGCCGTACCCCTGCTGGCCGTAGCCCTGCTGCCCGTAGGGGTCGTAGCCCTGCGGCGGCTGGCCGTAGCCCTGCTGCCCGTAGGGGTCCTGGCCGTAGCCCTGCTGCGGGTAGCCGCCCTGCTGGCCGTACGGGTCCTGCCCGTAGCCCTGCTGCGGGTAGCCCTGCTGCGGGTAGCCGCCCTGCTGGCCGTAGGGGTCCTGGCCGTAGCCCTGCTGCGGGTAGCCGCCCTGCTGGCCGTACGGGTCCTGCCCGTAGCCCTGCTGCGGGTAGCCCTGCTGCGGGTAGCCGCCCTGCTGGCCGTACGGGTCCTGCCCGTAGCCCTGCTGGGGGTGTCCCTGCTGCTGGCCGTACGGGTCCGGCTGGCCGTACTGGTCCTCCGGGTAGCGACCGGGTGCCTGGCTCATGGGGTGCTCTCCTGCGGTTCGGGGGCTCGCGGTCCGCTGCCGCGACGCGTCGGGGTCAACGGACGACTTGGTGCGGAACTGTCCCGTGTGCAGCGCGTCGGAACGCTCCAGAGAGACTACGACCTCACCGTATGTCTCCCACCCGCCCTCTGTGAGGTGCTCTTCCACGCAGTCGACGAGCGAGTGGGTGATGGTCTCTTCGTCCCCCGCCATCCGAGCGTGGTCGGCGGGGCTGAGCGCCACCGTGTAGTGATTGGGCGCCAGCTGACGCCCACCGGCCAAGACTCGCACGCCGTCCTCCGCCTCTCGCCGGAGGGCCTGTGCGATCTCCTGGGGAACGACCTTGCCGCCGAAGACCCGCGCGAAGGTGTCACCCACGAAGCCTTCGAGCGCACGCTCGAAGCGCTGTGCGCGCCCCACCCGCGATCCCTCCTCCAGCTCCGCCGTCCGACAGCCACCCCGCTCGGAGTGTCGCCACTCGCGCGGGGCACGACGATGGTATCGGTCGCCGGCCGGAGCGCGTTGACCTCCTTCGTGGTGGGCCCCGGAGGGCGTGCTACCGTCGTTCCCGTCGATCACGCGGGACCGGTGCTCCGGCCGCTGATCAGGCACCACTCGGGCGAGTGGCGGAATGGCAGACGCGCACGGTTCAGGTCCGTGTATCCGGAAGGATGTGGGGGTTCAACTCCCCCCTCGCCCACACTTCCTCTCCCCGCGGGCACGCTGGCCCCATGGAGCCCGCGCACAAGGTCCGCGATCTGACCGGTCCCGGCATCACCGACCGCTTCGGCGTCGGTGGGACCGACCTCGGCGCCACCGTCCGCGCGCCGGACGGTCGGCTGGTGTCGGTGTTCGGTGACACGTTCGAGGACGCGGGGGTCGGCGGACCCGGGTGGCGCTCCCCGGTCGTCCTGTTCGCGGACCCGTCCTCCCGGACCGGCGGGCTGCGCTGGACCGGCTCGGCGGGGCCGGGCGACTACGCGTACCAGGTCGTCGACTACACCCACCACGGCTACCGGCGGGTGGGCCGCAGCGTCTTCGCCTGGCGGCGGATCTCGACGGTGCTGCCCACGGACGTGATCACGGTCGGGGACGAGATCTACCTGCACGTCATGGCCTGCCGGGGCCTGGGCAACCCCCGCGCGACCGAGCTGCACCACTCCCGGGACTCCGGGCGCACCTGGGATCCCGTGGGCTGCCGGTGGCGCGGCGACCACCTCGGCGGGCTCTTCCAGATGGTGACCTGGGAGATCGACGCCGCCGGGGAGTGGGTGTACGCCCTGTCGACCGGTTTCCAGCGCAACCGCGGCCTGGTCCTGCAGCGGGTGCGCCCCGACCGGCTCGGCGACCCCGCGGCATGGGACGGCTGGGGCTGGGACGGCACGACCTGGGACTGGGGCCGGCCGCCGACCGAGGTGCTCACCGGGGCGTTCGGCGAGATGTCCCTGCGGCGGGTCCCGGACGCGGCCGGGCGCGAGTGGTGGCTGCTGGTCGTCTTCGACGCCGGGAACTACCGCATCGACGCCTACCTGCTCGACCACCCGACCGCGAACCTCTACGCCGCCCCGCGCACGACGCTGCTGCACGGCTGCGGGTGGGGCGACGAGGACCACGCGGCCGGCCGGGTCGCCCAGCTCTACGGCGGCTACACCGTGCCGGGCTCGACGCTGGCCGACCTCGACGTCGTCGTCAGCCAGTGGAACACCGGGACGAACTGGCCGTACAGGTCGATGCAGTTCCACGCCGACGTGTCGTCGCTCGCTCCCCGCTGACACGCACGAACGGCCGGTTCATCACCTTCTTCGGTCACGAACCGGCCGTTCGTGCGCCCGGGGAGGGTCAGCAGCCCGACGCTCCGCGCGCACACCGGGCGGGCTCGGGCTCGTCGGTCGCGGGGGACCTGCGCGTGGCGCACACCCTGCGGCCGCCCGGGCTGAGGGTTCCGCCGCGATCGACACGCCGCGCACACACCGGTGGCGGCGGGCTCGTCGGTCGCGCGGGACCTGCGCGCGGCGCACACCCGGGCGACCCGTGCCGACGGTCCGGATCGCCTCGGCCGCGCGCCGGTCCCGGCACGTGTGCGCGGGGTGCGGGTAGGTGCTGAGCTCCACGCCGGCGACGAGCCCGTCGGCGACGAACCGGTCGCGGATGCGGCGGGCCGCGGTGGCGCACTCGAGCAGGCCGGTGCCGGACCCGGGTCCACGTCGACCACGAGCTCGCGACTGGAGATGTGCGCGAGGCACCGGTGTCGGGCGCGCTCCGAGCGTGCTGTTGACGCCGGAGTGTGTGTGGCGCGCAGGTCTTCCGAGGGTGCTGCCGGTCGGGCGCCGGAGTGTGTGCGCGACGCGTCGACCCACTGCCCGGCGGGCGTCGCTAGCGGGTGCCGCTCCAGTCGGCGTCGGCGCCCTCGACGACGGGGGAGCGGCCGAGCAGCGGGCGCCACCAGGCCTCGTTGGCGCGGTACCAGGCGACGGTGTCGGCGATGCCCTCGGTCCACTCGACGGCCGGGGCCCAGCCGAGCTCGGTGCGCAGCTTGGTGGAGTCGAGCAGGTAGCGCCGGTCGTGGCTGGGCCGGTCCGGGACGATCGTCTTCAGCTCGGGCCCGAGGCCCAGCGCGCCCAGGACGGTGTCGGCGATGCCCTCGATGTCGACCTCGACCCCGGAGCCGACGTTGTAGGTCTCGCCGGTCCGCCCGTGGTGGAGCACCCGGTCGATCGCCGAGGCGTGGTCGGAGACGTGCAGCCACTCGCGGCGGTTCTTGGTCGAGGCGTAGAGCGGCAGCGGCTCGCCGGCCAGCGCGCGGGTGGTGAACAGCGGGATGACCTTCTCGGGGAACTGGCGCGGCCCGTAGTTGTTCGAGCAGTTGGTGATGGTGACCGGGATGTCGTAGGTCAGCCCGTAGGCGCGGACCACGTGGTCGCCGCCGGCCTTGGCCGCGTTGTAGGGGGTCCGCGGCAGGTAGGGGTGCTCTTCGGAGAACGCCACTCCGTCTCCCGCGGCGTCCAGTGGAAGGTCGCCGTAGACCTCGCAGGTCGAGATGTGGTGGAACCGGGAGACCCCGACGCGGCGGACGGCCTCGAGCAGCGCCTGGGTGCCCATGACGTTGGTGGCGAAGAAGTCGCCGGGGCGCAGGATGGCCAGCGAGTTGTGGGACTCGGCGGCGAAGTTGACCACCACGTCGACGGAGTGGGCGCGCAGCAGGTGCGCGACCAGGTCGGTGTTGGCGATCGAGCCGTGCACGAACTCGACGCCGTCGAGCAGCTGCCCGTCCGGGCCGTTCAGGGACTCCCGGACCCCGGCATAGGTCAGCGCGTCCAGCGCGACCACCCGGTCACCGGGGTGGACCTGGCGCCAGTAGCGCACGAAGTTCGAGCCGATGAAACCGGCTGCACCGGTGACGAGGACGGTGGACACTCGGCTCTCCTGGGGACTGCGACGTCACGGGCTCGACCGAACCTAACCGACCGCGCCGCAGGTCCCGACGTGCCGGTGCGGCACCCTGGTGACTCCCCGGCACGGCCACCCCCACGACGACACCCCCAGAGGACGGCATGCACGACGCACGGACCCTCATCGAGCTCGGCGACGAGGCGGTCCGCCGCCTCGCGCGACGCGGCTACGCCCTGGACCTGGCCGGGCTCGAGGAGCTCTCCGCGCGGCGCGCCTCCGCGATCAGCCGGGCCGACGACCTGCGGGCCGAGTCGAAGCGCGTCGCCGGCGAGGTCGGCCGCGTCGCGAAGGAGACCAGGGGGCAGGGCGCGGAGGTCGAGGAGCTCAAGGCCCGCGCCCGGGAGCTCAAGGACGAGATCCGCGAGGCCGACGAGGCCGTCGACGCCGCCGAGGCCGCGTTGCGGACCGTCCTGCTCGCGATCCCCAACCTCCCCGACGAACAGACCCCGGACGGCGACTCCGACGCCGACGCGGTCGAGGTCCGCCGCTGGGGCACACCGCCCGAGTTCTCGTTCGAGACGAAGGACCACGTCGACCTCGGCGAGGCCATGGGCATCCTCGACTTCGGGCGCGCCGCGAAGCTCTCGGGCGCGCGCTTCAGCGTGGCCCGCGGGCCGGGCGCCGTGCTCGAGCGGGCGCTGGCCTCGCTGTTCCTCGCGCTGCACACGGGGCGCCACGGCTACACCGAGTTCTCGGTGCCGTACCTGGTCACGGCCGAGACGATGACCGGCACCGGGCAGCTGCCGAAGTTCGAGGAGGACCTCTTCAAGACCGGCACCGACGACCGGACCCTCTACCTCATCCCGACCGCCGAGGTCCCGCTGACGAACCTCCACGCGGGCGAGATGCTCGACGCCGAGGCGCTCCCGCTCGCCTACACCGCGTGGACGCCGTGCTTCCGGTCCGAGGCGGGCAGCTACGGCCGCGACACCCGCGGCCTGCTGCGGCTGCACCAGTTCTCCAAGGTCGAGATGGTGCGCTTCTGCGCCGCGGAGGAGTCGGGCACCGAGCTGGAGCTCATGGTCTCGCACGCCGAGGCGTGCCTGCAGGCGCTCGGCCTGGCCTATCGCGTCGTCCGGCTCGCGGCGGGCGACATGGGGTTCGCGGCGCGGATGACCTACGACGTCGAGGTGTGGCTGCCCAGCCAGGGCACGTTCCGGGAGATCTCGTCGTGCTCGGACTGCGGGACCTTCCAGTCGCGCCGGGCCGGGATCCGCGCCAAGGACGGGCAGGGCACCCGGCAGGCCGTCGCGACCCTCAACGGCTCCGGCCTGCCGATCGGCCGGACCGTGGCGGCGCTGCTCGAGCAGTTCCAGGAGCCCGACGGCTCGGTGGCGGTCCCCGAGGTGCTCCACCCCTGGACCGGGTTCCGCCGGATCCTCGCCGACGGCACCACGGAGTAGGCGCTACCGGCGGACGGCGGCGAGCTGGGTGGCCTGACCGACCATCCGGCCGTCGGTGTCCCACACCCGGCACGACTCGTGCATCCGCTCCCCGGCGAGGTGGTCCACCCACTGCGTCAGGCGCAGCGGGCCGGGGGCGGGCACGGCGTGGACGTGCGCGGTCAGCGACATCGTCGGCGACCAGCCGGTGAGGCCGAGGTCGAACGAGGCCGGCGGCAGCACGTCGAGCGCCACGAGCAGCCCGACCGGGGACCAGGGCTCGCGGGTGTCGAGCTCGGCCCAGCCCGACAGCCGGCCCTCGCCGGTGGGGCGGCCGGACAGGAACCCCAGCGAGTCCGGCGCCAGGCGGGTGTCGACGACCTCCATGAGCGGCAGGCCCCCGCGCCCGTCGGGCGTGTCGACCGGGCGACGCTCGCACCGCTCGAAGGGCGGCAGCGCGACGGGCGCGGGAGAGATGTCCCCCTCGTGCGGGCCCGGCGCGGGGACCGCGCCCAGCACCAGGGCGATCTCCACGCACGGCCGGTCGTCCTGGTCGAGGCGCGCCCGGACCTGGGTCGCGCCCCGGCCCCGGCGCAGCACGTCGACGGTGACGACGGCCGGTCCGGGGTCGGGCGCGCGCAGGAACGTGCCGGTGACGGCCTCGGGGACGTCGTGCGCCGCGCCGGCCCGGGACCCGTCGTCGGGACCCGTGCCGTCCGCGAGCTCGTCCACCGCGGCCTGGGCCAGCAGGGCGAGCAGGTACCCGCCGTGCATCTTCGGCCCGATGCACCACTGCTCGTCGAGCAGGGCGGTGCGCCGTCCGGGCTCGCCGGTCGGCTCGGTGGTGGTCGCCTTCGCCAGCTCCGCCATCAGACCTGCGGCGGGCGCGGCGGCAGGTCGCCGTCGTCGGGGGTGATGGGCCCGGGCGGCGTGGTCCCGGGGGCGCTCTCCCGGGGCGGCGTCGGCACGTCGGGCGACGCGGCGGCGTGTGGGGCCGCCGCGTGGGAACCCTCGTCGGGCGTGATCGGCCCGGGCGGCGTGGTCCCGGGAGCGCCGGGCGCCGGGTCGCCCGCCGAGGCCCCGGGGGCGCCCGGCTCGCCCGACGTCGGGGTGGAAGAACCCTGGGAGGCCACCCAGCCGATGCCGTCGCCGACCTTCGACTCGACCTTGCCGATCTGGTCGGAGTACTTCCCGCCGGTCTTCTCGTCGACCCAGCGGGCGGCCTTGCCGAGGGTGCCCTTGATGGTGTCCTCGTTCTCCGACACCTTCGCGCTCACGGTGTCGCGCAGGTCGGAGGCCGTCTGCTTGCCCTGACGGATGATCTCGTCGCGGTCCATGGCTGTCCCTCGTGCTCTCTCGCGGTCTGCGGAGGTGGACGGTTACCCGAATATACCGACGACAACCGGGTCGAGATCGTTCCCGGATCGAGGTCACGCCCCGGTCACCTGCTGCTCACGGGACGTGGCGACGGGGCGCACCGACGGGGTGCCCGACGGGCCGCGGGGAGGGACACGGCACCATGGGACCCTCAGGCGCCCGGTCCCGACCGGTGACGCCGGGTCCGGCGGGGGCGGACCGGGGACAGGACCACACGAGGAGGCACGCGGGCGGTGAGTTCGACGGAGGCGGGTCCCCCGTCCACCGTGGGCGCGGGCCGGTACACGCTCGGCGACCTCATCGGTCGGGGCGGTGCGGCGGAGGTCTATCGCGCGCGCGACGAGCTGCTCGGGCGCGACGTCGCGGTCAAGCTGTTCCCGGCCGGCGTGGGCGAGGCCGACGAGTCCCGGCGGCAGCGCGAGGTCCAGACGCTCGCCGGCATGAACCACCCCGGCCTGGTCACGATCTACGACGTCGGCCAGGAGGGCAGCCGCGCCTACTTCGTGATGCAGCTCATCGAGGGCGAGTCCCTCGCCGACCGCATCCGGAGCGGCCCGCTGCGCCTCGGGGACGTCGTCGCACTCGGCGCCGCCCTCGCCGACGCCCTCACCTACGTGCACCGCCACGGCGTCGTCCACCGCGACATCAAGCCGGGCAACGTGCTGCTCGACACCGACGGCCGCCCGCACCTGTCGGACTTCGGCATCGCCGTGCTCGCCGACGCCACCAACATCACCGCCACCGGCATGGTGATCGGCACCGCGTCGTACCTCTCGCCCGAGCAGGTCCGCGGCCAGCCCGTCGGGCCCGCGTCGGACGTCTACGCGCTGGGGCTGGTGCTGCTCGAGTGCATCACCGCCCGCCGCGAGTACCCCGGCAACGCCCTCGAGGCCGCCGTCGCGCGGCTGCACCGCCCGCCGGACATCCCGCCGGACCTGCCCCAGGCGCTCGGCGGCCTGCTGGTCGCGATGACCCGGGACGAGCCGACCGAGCGCCCGACGACCGAGCAGGTCGTCGGCGAGCTGCGCATGATCGCCCGCGACGCCGGCATGGACGCCGAGACGGTGCTCGCGCCCGCCCCGGTCACCGGCACGAACGCGATGCGCACCACCGCCATGGGCCCGCCCGGGACGGGTCCCGGCATGGTCGCCGGCACCGGCGCGACCTACGCGATGAGCCCCGGCACCCCGCCCGGGGCCTACGACCCCTACGGCGCCACCCAGCGCGTCGGCACCCCGCCCGGCGGCTACCCGCCCTACGGGGCGGACGGCCGGACGGCGCTCGTCGGGGGCCCGGGCACCATGACGGGTGCCCCGGTCGCCGAGGAGCCCGCCCGGCGGAAGCGCTGGCCCGTCATCGTCGCGATCGTCGCCGCGCTCCTCGTGGCCGCCGGGGTCGGCGCCTACGCGCTGCTCGGCAACAGCTCCACCCAGGCGCCCGCGCCGGTCCCGACCGTCGCTCCGCCCGCCGCCCCGGTGTCGACCACCACGACGACGGAGGAGGAGACCCGCACCCGCACCCGTCGCACGACGACGGAGGCGCCGACGACCACGCAGGCCCCGCCGCCGGTGGTGACGACGACGCAGGCGCCGCCGCCGACCACGCAGCAGCAGCAGACGACGACCACCACGACGACGACGGCCGCCCAGAACCAGCAGCAGGGGAACGGCGGGGTGCTGTTCCCGGGCAACAACTTCGGGCGCGGGCAGCAGCAGGACACCGGCACCACCGGCCAGTGAGCCGGCCGGCCCGGGCGATCGCCCGGGCCGGCGCCCCTGGTGCCGGGCGCTGCCGGCGCCGCCGCTACTGGTGCAGGCGCCGGAACAGCGGCGCCCGTCCCGGGGGCTGCTCGATGGGCCCGCGGGGCGGCGCCTGCGGGATCTCGAAGGTCTGCGCCTCGCCGACCGCGAGGGTGAAGTCCTCGTCGTGGTGGCGCAGCTCGAGCTCCTCGGCGGAGGTCGGCGCCATGCCGGCCGGCCCGGAGTGGTGCTCGGGGACCTCCTCGAGGCGGTAGGTCGCCTCGCCGTGCCCGACCTCGACGTGGACCGAGCGCCCGCGCCAGAGCAGCCGGAACCGCAGCCCGGAGACCGCCGAGGGCAGCCGCGGCGCGAACGTGAGCCGCCCGTTGTGCGTGCGCATCCCGCCGAGGCCCTGGACCACCGCGGTCCACGAGCTCGCCAGCGCGGCGAGGTGGATGCCGTCGCGGACGTTGTTCTCGAGGTCGGCGAGGTCCATCTGCGAGGACTCGCACAGGTAGTCGTAGGCCAGGTCGAGGTGCCCGGTCTCGGCGGCCATCACCGCGAGCGTGCCGGGGGAGAGCGAGGAGTCCCGGACGGTGATCCGCTCGTAGTAGGCGAAGTTGTCCGCCTTCTGCTCCTGGGTGAACGCGTCGGGGCACTGGACCATCGCGAGCACCAGGTCCGGCTGCTTGACGACCTGCTTGCGGTACAGGTCGAAGTACGGGTAGTTGAGCAGCAGCGGGTAGTGGTCCTCGGGCGTCCCCTCGAAGTCCCACAGCGCGTGCGAGGTGAAGCCCTCGGCCTGCGCGTGGATGCCGAGCTTCTCGTCGTAGGGGATCACCATCGCGCTCGCGGCCGACCGCCAGCTCGCGATCTCCTCCGAGTGCACCCCGAGCCGCTCGGCCTCGCGGGGGTGGCGCACGCAGACGTCGGCCGCGCCGCGCAGGTTCCGCTGCGCCATGAGGTTCGTGTAGACGTTGTTGTCCGCCACCGCGGAGTACTCGTCGGGCCCCGTCACGCCGTCGATGCGGAAGTTGGACTCGCTGTCGTGGTGCCCCAGCGAGCGCCACAGCCGGGCCGTCGCGACGAGGAGGTCGACCCCGACCTCGCGCTCGAAGTCGTCGTCGGCGGTGGCCGCGACGTAGCGCAGCACGGCGTCGGCGATGTCGGCGTTGACGTGGAACGCGGCGGTGCCCGCGGGCCAGTACCCGGAGCACTCCTCCCCGCGGATCGTGCGCCACGCGAAGGCCGCCCCCTTCAGCCCCAGGTGCTCGGCGTGCCGCTCGGCGATGTCGAGGGTGGAGTGCCGCCAGCGCAGCGCGTCGGCGGCCGCCCGGGGCTGGGTGAACATGAAGACCGGCAGCACGAACGTCTCGGTGTCCCAGAGGCAGTGCCCGTCGTAGCCCTGCCCGGTGAGGCCCTTCGCGCCGATCGCGCGCTTCTCGGCGCGGGCGCCTGCCTGCAGCACGTGGAAGAGGCTGAAGCGGATCGCCTGCTGGAGGCGCGGGTCGCCGTCGATCTCCACGTCGGCGCGGGCCCAGAACGCGTCGAGGTACTCGCGCTGCGCGGCGACCAGGCCGTCCCACCCGGTGTAGAGCGACGCGTCGAGCGCGGCCTCCACCTGGTCGACGATGGCCGGCTGCGACCGCGAGCTCGACCAGCCGTAGGACAGGAACTTGACGATGCGCAGCGTCGAGCCCGGCTTGAGGCGGGTGATGACGGTGGTGCGCCCGACGTTGTTGGAGCAGGAGCTCTCGACCTGGACGTCGTCGGGGCCGTAGACCTGGTGCTCCATCGCGGCGCCGACGCGCAGCTCGGAGCGGCGGGTCTGGTGCGTCATCCGCGCGCCGTAGTGCGAGTGGGAGTGGTGCTCCGGGATGAGCGGGTCCTTGAGCGCCGCCGCCACGCGCGGGTCGCCCTCGACCTGGGGCATCTGCTCGTTGGCGAAGAGCTCGGACTGCACGACGAGCAGCGCGTCGGACCCGGCGTCGGCGGGGATGGAGACCTCGTAGGAGATCGCGGCGACGGCGCGCTGGGAGAAGGACACCAGGCGCTGCGAGGTGACGTCGACGCGCTGCCCGTTGGGCGAGGTCCACTCGACGTGGCGGGTGAGGATCCCCGAGCGCATGTCCAGCGTCCGCTCGTGGGCGTGGACCTGGCCGTAGCGGACGTCGAGCGGCTCGTCGTCGACGAGCAGCCGGATCAGCTTGCCGTTGGGGACGTTGACCAGCGTCTGGCCCTCGTCGGGGAAGCCGAAGCCGCCCTCGGCGTAGGGCAGGGGCCGCGACTCGAAGAACGAGTTGAGGTACGTCCCCGGCATCCGGTGCGGCTCCCCCTCGTCGAGGTTGCCCCGCATGCCCACGTGGCCGTTCGCGAGCGCGAAGAGCGACTCGGTGGGGCCCAGCAGGTCCACGTCGAGCTCGGGCTCGTGCACCGACCACGGGTCGACGTTGAACACGTTCGAGATCACGGGGGGACTGTATCCATCCCGCCCGACGGCGCCGAGGCCCGCGCATGGCGATGATGGGGCGATGGCGGGCCTCGGATCGGTGCACCGCGCCCTGCGCGTGCTCGAGGTGGTCGCCGACGCGGGTGACGGCATCACCGCGAAGGCGGTCGCCCGGCGCCTGGACTACAACCTCTCGACGACCTACCACCTCCTGACGAGCCTCGTCGACGACGGCTACCTCGTCCGGCTCGAGCCCGCCCGCGGCTTCGGGCTCGGGCCGAAGCTGCCCGCGCTCAACGACCGGCTCCGCGCGCAGCTGCCGATCCCCCCGGGCCTCGGCGCGACGCTGCGGCGGGCGCACGCGACGGCGGGGGCGGCGGTGCTGTACGCCGCCTACCGCGACGCCGACGTCGTCGTGGTCGCCTCCGACGACTGCCCGGAGCACCCGGTGCCGACGATCTCGACGTGGCGCGGCGCGCTGCACGCGACCGCCGTCGGGAAGCTCCTGCTGGCGGCGCTCCCGCCGGCCCGGCGGACCGAGGTGCTCGCGCGCGACGGGCTCGCCCCCCTCGCCTCCCGCACGATCTCCTCCCGCGACGTCCTCGACCGCGAGCTCGCCGCCGTGCTCCGGCGCGGCCTGGCCACCGACCGGGGCGAGTTCCGCGAACGCCTGGCCTGCATGGCGGCGCCGGTCCTGCGCGGCGACCCCGTCGAGCGGTCGGCGGAGGAGACGCTGGTCGGGGCCGTGGCCGTCGCCGTCCCCGTGGTCCCCGCCGGCGGGCCCGGCAGCCTCCACGGACGCCGCGACCGGCTCGAGCGGGCGGTCCGCGCCGCCGCGGCCCGCGTCTCGACGACGTTCGCCGACGGCTGGGTCGGCACGGATCCGGTTTCCACTGGGTGGGACGGCCGGTGACCCGCCGCCCCGCGACACGGTGAGGTGTGCGCATGTCCGCGAGGAAGACGGCTCCGTTCCGTGCCGACCACGTCGGCAGCCTCCTGCGTCCCCCGGCCCTGCTGACGGCGCGCGCCGCGCACGCCGAGGGCCGGCTCGGCGACGACGAGCTCCGCGCGGCGGAGGACGACGCGATCCGCGACGTCGTCGCCATGCAGGAGTCGGTGGGCCTGCAGGCGGCCACCGACGGCGAGTTCCGCCGCACGTCGTGGCACATGGACTTCCTCTACCAGCTCGACGGGGTCTCCTCGTCGAAGGACTCGTCGGTCGAGGTGGCGTTCCGCAACGCCAGCGGCAACCTCACCTTCGCGTCGATGTCGCTGGTGATCGACCGGCGCATCGGGCTCTCCACGACGATCTTCGGCGACGCCTTCTCGATGCTCGCCTCGACGGTGACCTCGGCCGTGCCGAAGCTGACGATCCCGTCGCCGTCGATGCTGCACTACCGCCTCGGCGGCGCCCCGGTGCACGAGGGCTCGCCGTACACCGACCCCGACCAGTTCTGGTCGGACCTCGCGGGGGCGTACCGGGAGGAGATCTCGCGGCTGTACGGGCTCGGGGTGCGCTACCTCCAGCTCGACGACACCTCGCTCGCCTACCTCAACGACCCGGCCCAGCGCGAGTCGATGGCGGCCCGCGGCGAGGACGCCGACCACATGCACGAGCGCTACGTCGACACCATCAACGCCGCGCTGTCCGGCCGGCCGGACGACCTCCGCGTGACCACGCACATGTGCCGCGGCAACTACCGCTCCTCCTGGGCGGCCGAGGGCGGCTACGACCACGTCGCGGAGAAGGTCTTCGGCGGGCTCGAGGTCGACGGCTTCTTCTGCGAGTACGACGACGCCCGCTCCGGCGACTTCTCCCCGCTGCGCTACCTGCCGCGGGGTGACCAGCAGGTGGTGCTCGGCCTGGTGACGACGAAGTCCGGGCAGCTGGAGTCGCCGGACACGCTGAAGCGCCGGATCGACGAGGCGTCGCAGGTGGTGCCGCTCGAGCAGCTCTGCCTCTCCCCGCAGTGCGGGTTCTCCTCGACGGTCGAGGGCAACGAGCTGTCGTACGACCAGGAGGTCGCGAAGCTGGAGCTGATCGTGTCGGTGGCCGAGGACGTGTGGGGCTCCTGACCTCCTGCTGACCTGCCCCTGACCGCTCCCAGACCTCCCCCAGGCCGGGCGCCGGTCCCCCTCCACGGGACGAACTACTCGTTCGTGTACCTAGAAGCAACGAACGAGTCGTTCGTGTCGTCGGGGTCGACGCATTCGGCCGCGAACCGCTCAGCCAGACCGTCTCGCCGGTTGTCCCCAGCGGCACCGAACCCCGACTTGTCCACAGCGTGCTTCTCGGCCACTCACGATCGGTCGGACATGCTGCGCATCGTGCAGCCATGCCTCGTCGGAGTTCGCTGGACCGTGACGACCTCAGGGTGGTCGCGCCGTTGGCCGTGGCCAGGGTGGCCGCCCTCGTCGCCGCCGGACTGCGCCCCGAGACGATCGCCCGGCGGGTCCGGGCGGGGTACTGGCAGCGCCCGTTCCCCCGGCGTGATCATCATGCAGAGCGGACGACCGACCCGGGAGCAGTTGATCGTCGCCGCGCTCCTGTACGCGGGCGACGATTCCGTGCTGACGGGGGCCGAAGCCGTCCGGCGCCACGGATTGCGGCGGCTCCCGGACATCCCGGAGCTGCACCTGCTGGTGTCGAAGGACCGGCACCGTCGATGCTTGCCGACGCTGGTCGTGGAGCGGACGGGGCGCCCGCCCGGCACGGTCGAGCGGGACGGTGTCCAGGTGGCCGTCCTCGAGCGAGCAGTGCTCGACACGGCCCGACGCCTGAGCGACCGCGACGAGGTCCGGGCATTGATCGCCGACGCGATCCAGCAGCGCCGCACCACGACGGCCCGGCTCGGTGAGGAGCTGGACGCCGGAAACCAGCGGGGCTCCGCGCTGGTACGGGACGTCCTCGAGGAGATCGCCGACGGCATCCGCTCCGCCACGGAGGGGTGGGGCCGCGATCTGTACGCGCGGAGCGGGCTCCCGCCGATGCTGTGGAACGCGACCCTGCGCTGGCCGAACGGCCGCTTCCTCGCCACCCCCGACGGCTACCTGCCGTGCGTCGGGATGGCGTGGGAGAACGACTCGATGGAGTTCCACCCGGTCGCGGAGGACGAGACCGCCCGTCGTCGCGCGGACATGGTCGCGGCCGGTGTCGTCGTCGCGCACCACCGCCCACGTCGGTTGAAGACGGAGCCGGAGCGGGTGATCGAGGAGCTCCGCGCCCACTACGAACTGGCGGCCTCCCGGCCCACCCCGAACGTCATCGTCGTCCCCGCGTAGGGGTCGGCCCCCCGAGGGACGAACGACTCGTTCGTGGCTTCTACGTGCACGAACGAGTCGTTCGTCCCAGGGACACCCGAGGACGGGTCAGCCGCCGTAGCGGACCGCCAGCTGACCGCGGCAGATGCTCGTGTTGGCGTCCACCCCGACCTGGTACGAGCGGGCCTTGCGCAGATGCAGCGGCAGGGCGTCGACGCCGACGGTGCGCCCGCTCGGGTCCACGACCAGCGGGTCGTCGTCGCCGGCCGGGATCCCCAGCTCCCGACGCCGGGCCCGCAGCCGCACCAGGTCCGCCGACGCCGGGGCCTCGCCCAGCGTCATCGCCGCGACCTGCTCCGGCGTCGCCCCCTCGCGCATCAGTGGGCGCACGACGAGGTCGGTGCCCGCCATGAGGGCCCGCTCGGTGAAGGTCCGGCGCAGGTCGTCGAGCTCCGCCACGGCCTCCCCGACCTCCGTGCCCGCCATCGAGCCCACGAACCCGGCCCGCGCGGCGACGCCGGCGTTGATGGCGTCGGAGGCGAAGTGGTCGATGAGCACCACGTCGGGCCGGGCCACGCCGTCGACGGCGGCCACGGCGTCCCAGGCGTCCGCGACCATGAGGAACGCGAAGTTGGGCGCGCAGAAGTAGGTGGGCAGGCGCAGCCGAACGTGCGCCACCGACCCGTCGTCCACCGCGACCGACGCGACGAAGTCGAGCGAGACGACGTCGGCGTCGAGCTCGGGGTCGCGCACCGCCCGCAGCGCCTCCCACACCCGCGCCGCCGTCCCGGTCGCGGCCGCCGCGGCGGCGTCGCCGGAACCGGTGACGCGGGTGTCGGCGGGGCCACCCACGGAGCGCAGCGGCGCCGGATCCGTGAGGGCCGTCATGCCTGGGCCACCGCCCCGTCCTCGACGAGCTCGGCGTCGTCCGAGGACGCCGGCGCCGAGGTCTCGGAGGGCAGCTGCAGCTCGGCGGGCACCGGGATGTCGTAGAGCCGGGCCGCGTTGAGGCCGAGGATCTTCTTCTTGCCCTCGACGCCGAGGCGCGGGTAGTCGTCGAAGTCGGCCGACTCGGGGTAGTCCCAGTCGACGAGGCCCTCGACCTGCCAGCGGGGCTCCCAGATGGCGTAGTCCGAGCCGAACGTCATCTTGTCCTCGCCGACCCAGAACAGCAGCTCACCCATGACCTTGGCGAAGAACCGGGGCCGGGCGTGCATGAGCGCCCCGAGGACCACCGAGAGGCCCGCGTAGACGTTGGGCTCCTGCGTCGCCATGAAGCAGAAGTCCTCGATGCGGGGCAGCCCGACGTGCTCGACGACGAAGTTCAGGCCCTGGAAGTCGGTGGCCGCGTGGTCCACGTCGGAGACGTCGAACGCGTCCTTGTCCAGCGGCCAGATCGTCGGGCCCTTGTGGATGTGGATGTTGCGGATGCCCAGCTCCTGGGCGCGCTCGAGGAAGCGGTAGCACTCCGGGTCGGTCAGCTTGAAGCCCCGCGAGTCGCCGTTCCACTCCGCGGTGTAGAGCTTCGCGCCGAGCGGCTTCCACTTCTCGACGTCGGCCTCGAACTCGCGCATGCCGGCGTCGCCGTCACGCGGGTCGAAGCGGGTGTTGAGGCGGAACTTGTCCGGGTGGTTCGCGAGCAGCCGGCCGTTGCGCTCGGTGGTGTTGAAGCCCTCGCCGTACCACTCGCGCAGGTACGTGGGCTGGGCGATCGCCACGTCCACGTGCCCGTCGGTGAAGAGGTCCTTCAGGAGGTCCTCCTCGGAGTACTTCTGGAAGTGCTCGATCGACCAGTGGGTCTCGGCCGGGCCGAGCGACTGGTAGGCGTGGAAGCACTCGATCCAGCCCTTGGCGTACTGCTCGGCGCCCGGGACCCAGTTCTCCGGCGACGCGTCCCAGTAGTGCATGTGGGAGTCGACGACGAAGTACTTCTCGCCATCCTTCTCGTACATGGGTGCATGCCTCCGCGGCGGTCGTGGTGGTGGACGGCGGCCCCTCGGCGGGCCGTCCGGCGACCGAGGTCGCCCGGTGATGGGTCCGAGTCGTATGCATGGACGCGGACGGCCGTCACCCGGGGACCTCGCGACGTGTGGTGGTGGGAGACCGGGGCGCGGTCCCGCCCGTGGTGGTGGGCGGGACCGCCGTGTCGACGATCGTGGCCCCGGTCTGCTCGGTGGCGATCTCCATCACAGGGCACAGCTCGGTTGTGCGCAAGGTCTCGGTTTCCGTCGGTCGCCGAAAGCGACGAATCGGACAAGGGCGTGGCGCCGTGCCGGTGGGGGTAGGCGGTGACCATGCGCGTCGTCATCGCCGGAGGCCACGGCAAGATCGCCCTGCACCTCGAGCGGCAGCTCGCCCACCGGGGCGACCGGCCCGTGGCGCTCGTCCGCAACCCCGACCATGCCGACGAGGTCCGCGACGCGGGCGCCGAGCCCGACGTCGTCGACCTCGAGGCGATCGGCGCGGACGACCTCGCCGGGCACCTGCAGGGCGCCGATGCGGTCGTCTTCGCCGCGGGCGCCGGGCCGGGCAGCACCGCCGAGCGCAAGCGGACCGTGGACCGCGACGGCGCCCTCCTGCTCGCCGACGCCGCTGCCCGCGCCGGCGTCCGCCGCTACCTGCTCGTCTCGTCGATGGGGGCCGCCGACCCGCCGTCGCCGGCCGACGACGACTCGATCTGGGGCGAGTACCTGCGGGCCAAGCACGACGCGGAGCAGGGCGTGATCGGGCGCGACGCCCTCGACGTCACCGTCCTGCGCCCGGGCCGGCTGACCGACGAGCCCGCGACGGGCCGCGTGACCCTCGCCGAGGGCCCGGTCGGTCACGAGGAGGTGACCCGCGAGGACGTCGCCGCCACCCTGGTCGCGCTCCTCGACGCCCCGGGCTCGATCGGCCGCACGCTCGAGCTGATCAACGGCACCGTCCCCCTGACGACGGCCGTGGACGACCTGGGCTGACCCCCGACCGGTCAGCCCTGGGCGACGAGGCCCTCCGCGACCAACCAGCGGCGGGCCACGTCGCGGGGGTCCCGGCCGTCGACCTCGACCTCCCGGACCATGCCCCGCATCGCGGCCCCGTCGAGCCGGCGGGTGACCTCGCCGAGCACGTCGGCCATCGCGGGGTGGCCGGCGAGCAGGCCGGCCCGCAGCACCGGCGCGTAGCCGCGGGGCCCGGCCGGGCCGGTCAGCACCCCGCGCACGTCGGGGAGCACCACGAGCCCGAGCGCCGGCACCCGCCCGGCGTCCCCGGGGACCAGCCCCGCCGTGCACCGCCCGGTGGCGACCCCGGCGAGCACCGCGTTCGCGTCCTCGCCGACGACGACGGGCGCGAAGCCGTAGCCCGCGCTCAGGACGGCCGTGCCGGGCGCGACCGCGGAGCCGGGGACCGCGTCGGGGACGGCGCAGAGCGTGACCGGCGCAAAGCGGCCGAGGGCCGCGAGCCCCGGCAGGTCGGGCGCCGTCCCGGGCCGGGTGACGACGACGTCCGCGCCGTCGAAGGTGGTCGGGTCCAGCCAGGCGACGTCGTGCCGGGCGTCGAGGGCCCGCAGCGCCGCGAGCGTGGGCGGCGCCGGCGGGACCGCGTCGTCGGGTGAGGGGGTGCCGTCGGGGAGGGTGGTGCGCAGCGAGGCCCACCCGGTGTCGACGTCGGACTCCTGGGTCGACTCGTGCACGTCGAGGGCCCCGACCTTGCCGCACTCGTCCTCGGCCTCGCCCCGGGCGGCCTGCACCGCGGCGATCGTGATCTGGCACAGCAGCCGCAGCGGGGTGGTGGGGCCGCCCCCGACGACGTAGCTCGCGCCCCGCAGGTCCCCGCGCTGCGCGAGCACGCCGCCCGAGGCCTCGGGCGAGGGCGGCGTCGCGTTCCCGCACGCCGTTGCGAGCAGGGTGAGCAGGGCGAGCAGCACCAGCGGCGCCGCGGCCGGGACGGACGAGCGGGCCGGCCGGGACACCGCGGCATCATCGCAGCTCCGGGTCACCTCACCCGGTGAGGCCCTGTTCGCGCAGGAAGGTCCGCGCGACCTCGTCGGGCGAGCGCTTGCCCACCGAGACGCGGGCGTTGAGCTCGCGCATCACCGGCTCGGTGAGCATGGGCGCGAGCCGCTCCGAGAGCAGGGCGAGGCGCGGGTTGCGGGCGAGCACGTCGGACCGGACGGTCAGCGCGGCGTGGTAGGGCAGGAAGTAGCCCATGTCGTCGGTCAGCGTGTTGATGCGCATCGCGTTGAGCCGCCCGTCGGTGGCGAAGACCTCGCCGAAGGTGCAGGGGCGCACGGCCGCGACCGCGGGGTAGATGTCGTCGAGACCCGTCGTCGTGAGCGCGCCGGGGGGGAACTGGAAGCCGTAGGTCCGCAGCAGGCCGACGAGGCCGTCCTCGCGGCCGGTGAACTCCTGGTCGATGCACATCGTGGCGTCCGGCGACCCGGAGCGGGCGAGCCGGGCGAGGTCGGAGATGGTCCGCACCCCGAGGCGGTCGGCGTTCGCGGCCTGCACGCCGATCGCGTAGGTGTCGTCGAACGGGGTCTGGCGTAGCCAGGTCACCCCGTTGGCGGCGTCGGCGTCGCGCACCGCCGTGAACAGCTCGTCGGGGTCGGTGAGCTGGCCCTCCTGGCGCAGGTAGATGCGCCAGGCCGTGCCGGTGTACTCCCAGTACATGTCGATGGCGCCCGTGGTCAGGGCCGAGCGCACGGTGTCCGAGCCCTGGGTGTCGCACCGGTCCACGACGTTCGCGCCCGCGGACTGGAGCAGGGCGATCGTCATCCGGCAGAGCAGCAGCTGCTCGTCGAACTCCTTGGAACCGACGACGTAGGTCTGGCCGGTGAGGTCGACGTCGCGGGCGAAGCTGCCGGGCGCGGTCAGCCGCTTCGGCGCCTCGGCGGAGCAGCCCGCGGCGAGGGCCACGCCGCAGAGCAGCGCGACGGCGACGGCGGTGAGCCGGGGGAGCAGGCGGACACGGCGCATGCCGTTCCTCCGGGGGGATCGCGGAGCGGCGGGCCGGCCCGGGTGGGGACCGGCGCGGGAGACGACGGCGGTGGGGACCGGCGCGGGAGACGACGGCGGGGAGGCCCCGGAGGACCTCCCCGCCGTCGTGGGTCACGGTGCTGCCGCGGCGGCACCTGGCCAGGTGCCGCCGGGGGCGGCACCGGGCCGGATCAGGACTCGATCAGGACTGGCCGATCAGGCCCTGCTGCTGGAGCCAGTTCTTCGCCACCTGGGCCGGGTCCTGGCCCTGCGACGAGATCTGGCCGTTGAGGCCCAGCATCGTGTTGTAGTCCAGGCGCTTCGCGATCTCGTTCGAGACCTGGACGACGCCCGGTGCACGCGCCACGACGTCACCACGGATGGTGTTCGAGGCGTTGTAGATCGGGAAGAAGTTCTTGTCGTCGGGCAGCGCGACCAGGTGGAGACCCGGGATGCGGCCGTCGGTGGTGAACACCTCGCCGAACTTGCAGGGGTTGCCGTTGGCGGTCGCCTGGTAGACGACGCCGGTGTCGAGCGTGGTGACGGCCGGCGGCGACGTGTACGGCTTGGTGACGCCGTAGGTGCGCAGCAGGTTCGGGAGGCCGTCGTCACGGCCGGCGAACTCGGGCTCCACGCAGAGCGTGGCGTTCGGGTTGCCGGAGTTGATGAAGTTGGCCCAGTCGGACGTGTTCTTGATGTTGTTCTGCTGGGCGAACGCCTCGGTGGTGCCGATGGCGTAGGTGTTGTTGAACGGCGTCGGGTTGGTCCAGACGATGTTGTTCTGCTTCTTGTCCAGGTCCCGCGTCGCGATGTACTGCTGCTGCGGGTCCTTGATCACCTGGGTCTGCTTCAGGTCGGTGATCCAGCCGGTGCCCGTGTACGACCAGTACATGTCGACCTGACCGCTGGTCAGGGCGGCACGCGCGGCGGCCGAGCCCTGGATGCCGCAGCGGTCGTTGACGGTGGCGCCGACCGACTGCAGCGCCTGGACCTGCGCCTTGCACAGGAAGAGCTGCTCGTCGAAGTCCTTGCCGCCGACGGTGAACGTCTGGCCCTGGAGGTTGATGCCGCTCGCGGCGAGGCTGCCGCCGGTGGCCTGCGGCTGACCGCTGCCGGACAGGCCCCCGCAGCCCGCCGCGAGCAGCGCGGTGGCCGCGAGCGTGACCGCCCCGGCCCTCCACCCGCGCAGGCGGCTCCCGCCGCCCTGGGTCTTCCACTGCACTGGTCGTCTCTCCTTCGTCGTGAGGTCCGCTTGCGGGGCCTCGGCCTGGGTTGTGCCTGGACTTGCGGAATCACTGCCACGACCCGGGCGGACTCCCTCGATCCGCCCGGAGCGTCCTGGGCGCCCGGTCAGCCCGACCGGGCGACGATGACCCGCTCGGCGACGCCGGCGAGCCAGTCCACCGCCAGCGCGAGCGCGGCGATGATCACCCCGCTGACGATCAGCAGGTTGATGCGGTTGAGCCGCAGTGCCTGCTGGACGAGCTCGCCCAGCCCGCCCGCCCCGATGTAGGTGGCCAGGGTGGCCGTCCCGACGTTGAGGACGAGCGCCACGCGCAGCCCGGCCACGATGACCGGGACCGCGAGCGGGATCTCGACCCTGAAGAGGGTCTGCCGCGACGACATGCCCATGCCGCGGGCGGCCTCGATCAGGGACTGGTCGACCTGCTGGAGGCCGACCACGGTGTTGCGCAGCACCGGGAGCAGGGCGGCCAGCGTGAGGCCGATGACGGCGCTGCGGACGCCGAACTCCCAGAAGCCGAGCAGCAGCAGCACGCCGAAGGGCGGCAGGGCCTGGGCGAACCCGCCGAGGGCGAGCACCCCGCCCTGGACCCGACGCGCCCCGGGTCGGCTTAGCACGATGCCGAGCGGCACCGCGATGACGAGCACCAGCACCGTCGAGTAGAGCGTGAGCAGCAGGTGCTGGCCGAGCTGGCTCAGGACGTTGTTGGCCTCGAGGGCGCGGGCCTCGATCGAGTCGAGGGTCCGGGTGCTGATGTAGACGTAGGTCAGGATCAGGCCGACGATGATGATCGCCGGCGCGACGAGCAGGTCGTAGTTGGCCCGGATGGTGCCCAGGAACCCGCCGCCGGAGCCCGATGCCGACGGCTCGGTGCCCGAGGGCAGGCCGGGCTGCAGGTCGACCGCGGTCACCGGTCACGCTCCCGCGTCTTGAGGCCCGCGACGAGGTCGTTCCAGTGCAGGACGCCCTGCGGGAGGCCCTCGTCGTCGACGACCGCGACCAGCGAGGCCGAGCCGTCGAGCATGACGTCCACCGCGTCGTACACGGTGCCCGACAGCGGCACCGTCACCAGCGCGGTGCCGGAGGCGTCGCGGTCGGGCAGGTGCCGCCAGGACACCGGACGGCCCTGGGCGTCGACCTCGGCGACCGGGGTGCCGTTGCGGTTGCCGACCGCGGACTCGGCGGTCTCGATGGGGTGCAGCTCGAGCCGCGAGAGCTCGAGCAGCGACAGCCGGCGCACGGCCGCGCCGCCGCCCACGAAGTCCGACACGAAGTCGTCGGCGGGGTGGGTCAGCACGGTGTCGGGGTCGTCGTACTGGGCGAGCCGACCGCCCGTGGCGAAGACGGCGATCCGGTCGCCCAGCTTCACGGCCTCCTGCAGGTCGTGGGTGACGAAGGCGATCGTCTTGCCCACCGTGCGCTGGATCTCGAGGAACTCGTCCTGCAGGCGGTCGCGGGTGATCGGGTCGATCGCGCCGAAGGGCTCGTCCATGAGCATCACCGGCGGGTCCGCGGCGAGCGCGCGGGCGACGCCGACGCGCTGCTGCTGGCCGCCGGAGAGCTGGCGGGGGTAGCGGTCGCGGTAGGTCGAGGGCTCGAGGCCCACGAGGTGGAGCAGCTCGTCGGCCCGTTCGCGGATCTTGTTCTTGTCCCAGCCGAGCATCTTCGGGACGACGCCGATGTTGTCGGCGATGGAGAAGTGCGGGAAGAGCCCGCCCTGCTGGATGACGTAGCCGATCTTGCGGCGCAGCTGGTCGCCGTTGACGTCGGTGACGTCGTCGCCGTCGAGCAGGATGCGGCCCGACGTCGGCTCGATCAGCCGGTTCATCATCTTCAGCGTGGTCGTCTTGCCGCAGCCCGACGGCCCGATGAGCATGACGATCTCGCCGCGCGGGATGGTCATGTCGAGGCGCTCCACCGCCGGGGAGGTGGAGCCGGGATAGATCTTCTCGACGCCTTCCAGGACGATCATGTTCTCGGTCTCAGACACGGATCCCCCTCGGGATGGTCAGGCGCTGCACGATGGCGAAGATGATCTCGAAGACGGCGGCCACCACCAGGCACATCACCGTGCCGATGAGGACCTGGGGGAAGGCGTTCGCGGCGCCGATGCGGGTGATGCCGGTGAGCAGGAGCTTGCCGAGGCCCGGGCCCTGCACGATGGACGCGACCACCGCGATCGAGATCGAGATCAGGGTGGTGACGCGGATGCCGTTGAGGATGACCGGCCAGGCCAGGGGGAGCTGGATCGTCAGCAGCCGGCGGACGCGGCCGTAGCCGAGGCCGCGGGCCGACTCCAGGATCGAGCGGTCCACCGCCGTGAGGCCGGCGACCGTGTTCCGGAGCACCGTGTAGAGCGTGTAGATCGTCAGCACGATGATCGCGGTGGTGACGCCCAGCCCGGTGATCGGGAGGAAGAGCACGAACAGGGCCAGCGAGGGCACCGTCAGGACGGCCGCGGTGATGAGGAGCGAGCCCTCGCGGATGCCGGTGGCCCACCAGTCGAAGCTGAACCGGTTGGGGTTCGGCTCGCCGGTGGAGACGACCAGGCCGATGGCGACGCTGATGATGGAGCCGATGGCCACGCAGTAGAAGACGAACTGGGCGTGCTGGATGGTCAGGTTGATGATCTGCGTGCTGTTCTCGGCGAAGTACTGGAAGACGTTCACGACACTCCTTCCTTTCTGGTCGGAGGGACGGGCGGGGTGGTCGGGGGGCGGCGCGGGCGGGGGGTGCGGGGCGGTGGACCCGCTCCGGAGGGCGAGACCGGGGCGCCCGGGGCGCCGAGCGCGGCGGAGAGGTCGGCGGCCGCGCGCAGCACGCCGGTGCTGACCTCGGCCAGCACCGGGTCGATGCGGGAGTCCGGCCCGCCGACCGTGACGGCGGCGACGACGCGGCCGGCGGCGTCGCGGACCGGGGCGCCGACCGAGAGCAGGCCGCGGTCCATCTCGTGGCGGGCCAGCGACCAGCCCCGGCCGCGGTCCTCGGCGATCCGCACCACCAGCTCGTCCAGCGAGCGGGGGGCGGCCGGGCCGGCGGCGGTGAGGCCCTCCGGGACGATCAGGCGGGCGACCGCGGCGGTGTCGAGGTCGAAGAGCAGGGCGCGACCGCCCGCGGTGCACGAGAGCGGCACCGTCCGCCCGACCCAGCCGACGGCGCGCAGCTCGCTGTCCGGGGCGGCCGTGCTGACCGTCATCGCGCTGCCGCCGCTGCGTACGCAGACCTCGACGCGCTCACCGAGCAGCGCGGCCTCGCGCTCCACCAGGGCGTCGGCCTCGTCGCGCAGCCGCTTGCTCACGGCCCGGACGCCGAGCGAGAACAGGCGGGTGCCGAGCCGGTAGCGCAGGGTCCCCGCCTCGCGCTCCACGAAGCCGGCGTCGGCGAGGAGCCGGAGCAGGCGCGAGACCTGGGATTTGTCCCGGCCGAGGGTGCGGGCGATCTCGACGACCCCGAACGACGTCGGGGCCTCCACGGCGGTGCCCGCGGGCCCGCCGAGCCCGAGCGACTCGGGGTCGCCGAGGAGCTCGAGGATCGCGAGCGCCCGGTGGACCTGGCCGCCGCCGGAGGCGTCGCCCGCGGAGGCGGTGGCGGTGGCGGCAGGGGCGGTGGCGGCGGGGGCAGTGGCGGCGGGGGTCGTCGTGGGCGTGACGGCGGACGACGTGGGGCCGCGCGAGGCGCGTGGGCTCAAGACTCCCCCTCTCCGCTCCCTGACGCGGGGGAGCGCGAGGGGCAACCGGCGTTGCCGAGCGGGCAACGGTCTGCGAGAGGTTAAGGGCCCGTCCATGAGGTTGTCACCCGGTAGTTGGGACGTCCGGGGCGGGTCGCGGGCGATCAGGTGACCGGCAATCGGTGACGCAGCGTTGGCAACAGGCCGTTGAGCAGCGGATCTAGAGGAGCGGTGTCCGGTTCGTCTCGCTCGGGTGAACTGAACGCAGTCAGATCGTAACTTTGGGTCACTCCGCCGGAAGGGGGGTCGCGGAGCACCGCGCCGGGGCGGACACGGGCGCGACGTTGCAGGAACACACCGTGCCGTTGACCCTCCGCGTCGGCCCCGGGAGCCTCAGCGACCGGCCGCCGGGAGGCCCTTGCCCGGGTCGCCGGACGCGTCGAGGCCCCACAGCGCGAGCAGGCGCGCCTCCAGCCGGTCGAGCTCGGCGGCCACCGCGAGGTGCGCCCGCCGGCGACGCCCGGCGGGCATCTGCTCGGCGGAGCGGACGGCGGCCTCGAGGTCGGAGAGCCGGGTCCGGGCGTCGGCGGCGAAGGTGCGGACCTCGCCGTCGTCGGGACGCCGGTTCGCGAGCTCGCGCACCGAGTTCGCGAGGTTGTGGCAGCGCGCGTAGAGCGCGGTGCCACGCCCGGAGAACGCCGAGAGCTCGTCGGGGGCGACGCCGAGCCGGCGTGCCCGGTAGTCGTCCACGCGCGACCGGGCCGCCCCCACCGCCTGGTAGACGATCGGCGCGGCGACCGGGACGACCACGCGCGCGATGCCGATCCACCGCTTCACCGTGGCGCCGGTCAGGGCGCCGTCCTCGGCGTCCTTGGTCTCCTTGGCCGCCGCCTCCTCGATCTCGACGGACTTCTCGGCGGCCAGTCGTTCGGCCTTCGCCGCCTTGGCGGTCTGCTTCTCGGCCTTCGCGGCCTGCTTCGCGGCCTTGCGGGACAGGACGACGACGCCGTGCCCGTCACCGTCGGCCCCGCCGAGCTCCACCGAGTACTTCGTGCTGCGCCGCCGCGCCATGGGTCCTCCCGCTCGTCCGGCGGCCGGCCCTCGCCGGGCGCCCCGGACGGGTCCCACCCCCTGGTCGCGGGGGCGGCCTCCCGGCCCGGTGTCCGTCTGCTGCGGGCACGGTTCCCCGCTCGGCCCGGACCCTAACGGCGCGTCCTCGTCCGTGGGCGGCGCCACGGGCCGGTGTCGTCGCCGCGGAGCCGCCGATCGCCCGTCCACGACGAGGGTGTCGGGGGGTCGTGGCAGGCTCGGGGTCATGAGCAGCACGGATGCGGCCGCTCCCGGAGGTGGTGGCCCAGCCGGGAGTGGCGGAGCCGGGGGTGGCGGGGTCGGCGAGGTCGGGCTCCCCGGGGCCGGGCCCGCCGTCCGTGGTGTGCCCGGTGTCCCCGCTGCCGGCTGGCCCCGGCCCGTGCTCCTCGACGCGGCCGTCACCACCCGGTGCCGCCGGCGCGTCCACCTCGAGCACGATCCCGACGCCGGGCGCAGCACCGGGGCGACCGACGTGGAGGACGCGGGCGGCGCGGTGCTGCCGGAGCCGGACCCGGGCGTCGAGATGCGGCTGGCCGACGCGGCGGAGCACCGGGCGGCGCTCGCCGCCCGCTTCGCCCAGCTCCTCGGGGCGTCCTACCGCCGCGTCCCCGACGGGGCCCGGGGCGAGCGGGTCGAGGCGACCCTCGCGCTCGCGGCCGACGAGTCCGTCGCGGCCCTCGGCGCCGCCGAGCTGCCGCCGGGCGGTGGCCGGCGCGGCCACGCCGAGCTGCTCGTGCGCGCGGCGGGGGCCGGCGGGGGCTGGTACCCCGTGATCGTGGTGCGCCACCGGGTGAGCGACCCGGGGAACGGGGCGTGGACGTCGCCGCTGGCCCGGCCGCACCCGTCGGCGGCCACGCCCGACCCCGAGCGCAAGGTGCGGGCCGTGGCCCGGGACCTCTTGCGGCTCGCCCACCTGCACCGGATGCTCGCCGCCGCGGGTCTCGGGGTGCCCTCCGGGCCGGCCTGGGGCGGGGTGGTCGGTCTGGACGCGGACTGCGTCGTGTGGACCGACCTCGCCGCCGCGCCCGGCGGCGAGGCGGGCCGTAGCCCGCTCGACACCTACGACCGGCGGTTCGCCGACCGTCTCGCGGTCGCGACGGCCGCGCGGACCGGCGCGCCGGCCCTCGCGGAGCCCTCGCGCATCACCGAGTGCCGCCGGTGCCCGTGGTGGCCGGTCTGCGAGGCCGACCTGCGGCGCGTCGACGACGTGAGCCTCGTGGTCCGCGGGGAGGACGCGCTGCGGCTGCGCGGGCGCGGGATCACGACGGTGCGGGCGCTCGCCGCGCTCGACCCGCGGCGGGGGCTGCCCGAGCCGGTCGACACCCCCGACGCGCCCGCGGAGGACACCGGCCTCGGGACGGATCTGCGGGAGGCGGTCGCGCTGGCCCGGGCCTGGCGCTCGGACGTCCCGCTGGTGCGCCGCGTCGGCCGGCCCGAGGTGCCGCGGGGCGACGTCGAGGTCGACGTGGACATGGAGAGCCTCGGCGAGGACGGGGCCTACCTGTGGGGAGTGCTGCTCTCGGGGGCCGACGTGGGGCTCGCGCACGGCTACCGCGGCTTCGCGACCTGGGATCCAGTGCCCACCCGCGACGAGGCGCGGTCGTTCGCGGCGTTCTGGGCGTGGCTGTCCGACGTGCGGGCGCGGGCGGCGGAGCGGGGTCTGTCGTTCCGGTCGTACTGCTACAACGAGCAGGCGGAGAACCGCTGGTTGCGGGGTTCGGTGGAGCGCTTCGCCGGCGAGCCCGGCATCCCCCCGGCCGAGGAGGTGGAGGCCTTCATCGCCTCCGACGCGTGGATCGACCTGTTCCCGGCGGTGAGCGACTCGTTCCTGTGCCCCCACGGCAAGGGCCTCAAGCGGGTGGCCCCGTCCGCGGGGTTCGGGTGGCGCGACCCGGAGGCCGGCGGCGAGAACTCCATGCGCTGGTACCGGCGGGCGGTCGGGCTCGACGGCGAGGAGCCGGACCCGTCGATGCGCGAGCGGCTGCTGGTCTACAACGAGGACGACGTCCGGGCCACCCACGCGCTGCGCACCTGGATGACCTCCGACGCCGTCCTCGCCGTGCCCCACCTCGACGACCTGCGGGCCGAGCCCGACCGCACCGTCGCCTAGCGGTGCGGAGGTCCTAGCGCGGCTGCATGCGCAGCGCGCCGTCGAACCGGATGACCTCGCCGTTGAGGTAGTCGTGCTCGACGATCATGGCGACGAGCTGGGCGTACTCATCCGGCCGGCCCAGGCGCTGCGGGAACGGGATGCCCTTCGCGAGCTCGGTGCGGAACGACTCCTCGACGCCGGCGAGCATCGGGGTGTCGATGATGCCGGGGGCGATCGTCATGACGCGGATGCCGTACTGGGCCAGGTCGCGCGCCGCGGGCACCGTCATCCCGACCACGCCGCCCTTCGACGCGGAGTAGGCGATCTGCCCGATCTGGCCCTCGAAGGCCGCCACCGACGCGGTGTTGACGACGACACCGCGCGCGCCGTCCTCGAGCGGCTCGGTCTGCGCGACGGCCGCGGAGGCCAGCCGCATCACGTTGAAGGTGCCGATCAGGTTGACCCCGATGACCTGCGAGAAGACCCCCAGGTCGTGCGGGCCCTTCTTGGACAGCACGCGGCCGGCGGTGCCGATCCCGGCGCAGTTGACGACCACGCGCAGCGGCAGACCGGTGTCGACCGCGGCGTCGACCGCGGCCTGGACCTGGTCACCGTCGGTCACGTCGGCGCCGACGTAGTCGACCCGCTCCAGCTTCTCCGCGTCGTCGATCGCCTTCGGCAGGTCGATCGCCACGACGTGGGCCCCGCCGGCGGCGAGCCGGCGGACCGTGGCTCCCCCGAGGCCGGACGCCCCTCCCGTGACGATGGCGGCGACGTCGGTCGTGTCCATGGGCGATCGCGCTCCCTCGTGCTCGGCCGCCCCGGTCGGGGGCGCTCGCCGCGGAGGCTATCCCGGGCTCCCCGGGCCTGACGGTCAGGGCTGACCGTTCGGCCGAGGGTCACACCGGCACCTCCGGAATCAGCCGCGGGCGATGCCGAACTGCCAGTCGTCGAGGTACCCGGTCGCGAAACCGGCCTCGGAGTAGGCCAGGTAGAAGTCCCACATCCGCACGAACACGTCGTCGAACCCGAGGGCCCGGGCCTCGGCCTCGCGGCCCAGGAAGGTCGCCCGCCAGCGGTTGAGCGTCTCGGCGTAGTCGGGGCCGATCGACCGGCGGTCGTCCACGCGCAGCGTCGTGTGGCGGGCGAGGGTCCGCTCGATCGCCTCGACGCTGGGGATGATCCCGCCCGGGAAGATGTACTTGTGGATCCAGGTGTACGAGGACTTCGTCGCCTGCAGCCGGTGGTCGGGCATGGTGATGGACTGCAGACCGAAGCGCCCGCCGGGGGCGAGGAGCCGCTCGACGGTGCGGAAGTACTCCGGCCAGTACGCCACCCCGACGGCCTCGATCATCTCGATGGAGATCGCGGCGTCGTACTCGCCGACGGCGTCGCGGTAGTCGCGCACCTCGATCGTGATGCGGTCGGAGACACCGGCCGCCAGCGCGCGGGTGCGGGCGAGCTCGGCCTGCTCGACCGAGAGCGTGAGCGTCGTGACCCGCGCTCCCCGCCGGGCCGCCCGGATGGCCGCCTCGCCCCACCCGGTGCCGATCTCGAGGACGCGTGAGGAGTCCCGCACCCCGGCCAGGTCGAGGATGCCGTCGATCTTGCGGTGCTGGGCCGTGGTGAGCGATTCGGTGTGCTGACCGTCAGGCCCGACCGGCCCGGCGAACCACGCGGCGGAGTACATCATCGACTCGTCGAGGAAGAGCCCGAACAGGTCGTTCGACAGGTCGTAGTGCCGGTGCACGTTCTGCTGCGAGACCAGGGCGTCGTCGGCGACCTCCTCCTGCGGCTGCCCGCGGTCGTAGAAGCCCCGCATCCGGCGCAGCGGACGGGGCACGAGCTCCTCGATGTGCTCGCTGAAGCAGCGCAGGACGCCGACGAGGTCGTCGGAGTGCCAGTCGCCGACCATCCAGCCCTCGCCGAACCCGATCAGGCCCAGCCGCCCGATGCGGGTGAAGCAGGCCTCCGGCCGGATCAGCCGCATCGTCGGCGAGCCCGGACCGCCGCCGCCCTCGACGGTGCCGTCGGGCCAGAGCAGGCGCATCGGCATCCGCCGCACCGCCGCCCGCATGAGCCCGCGAGCCACGGTCATCCGCAGCCGGTGGGACCCGGGGTCCTGCAGGCCCGGCCACACGCCCTCGGCCGGCCGCGGGAGGGCTCGGCCGTCCTCGAAGGACAGTTCGTCGGACACGGGCGAGGTCGACACGGGGAGTCCTCTCGACGCGGGGTCGGTCTGCGAGGCGGCGGGGAGCCGTCGGGTGCACCTTCGTTGCCCGACCGTGCTCCGTTCGGTCCTCGGCGCGGAGATCGTGACCACGTCCGGGTGGAACGGGTGCGGTGCCCCGTTGGTCCGTTACCGTCTGCGGCAGGGGAACACCGACCGTGACGTGCCGGAGAGGATGTCTGTGGTGGAGGCCGCCGACGAGCTGCAGCGCCTGGACGACGACCTCGCGGCCGGTCGGGTGGACGCGACCTCCTACCGCCGACGGCGCGACGAGCTGGTCGCGCGTCGCCGGGAGGAGGAGGCCGCCGCCCGGGCGGCCCGGGCTCCGGCGCCCGCCGACCCGACCACCCCGACCGGCGATGCGCACGGGCCCGGGCGGCCGGTGTCCTCCGGGCAGGGGCCGGCGACCGGGTCGGCGTCTCCGGGGCGGGCCGCGGCCGGGCCCGACGGCGAGGCCGGATCGGACGCCGGAGGACCGGGCGGTGACGTGCCCGCCGCGCCCGGCTCCGGAGCGACCGAGTCGTCGCGGCTCGGTTCCCCCGGCGCGGGGCCGGGTGGGGACGCCTCCGGAGAGGCCGGGTCGCCGCGACCCGGTTCGCCGGGCGTGGGGTCGAGCGCGCAGGCCTCCGGAGAGACCGGGTCGCCGCGACCCGGTTCGCCCGGCGCGGGGTCGAGGGCGAAGACCTCCGGAGAGACCGAGTCGTCGCGACTCGGTCGCGCGGCCACGGATCCGTCCGTGGCCGTCCCGTCCGGGACCGCGCCGGCGCGACCCGCGGCCGATGAACCGGTGTCCCCGCCCCCGCACGATCCGGCCCAGGACACCGCCTCGATCCCGGTCGTGGCCGAACCCCGCCACGGACCCCGTGCCCCGGGCCCCGACCCGTTCCCCCCGCCGTTCCGGTGGGGCGAGCCGCCGCCCCCGACGGGGCCGTCGGCGGAGGTCACCCAGGTGGTCGGTCCCGACGCCGACCGGACCCAGGTGGTCCCGGACCCGCCACCGGGCCCGCCGCCGGGCCCGCCGCCGCCGGGCACTCCGCCCCCCGGCTTCCGCCCGCCGTCGTTCGCGCCTCCCCCGGAGCGCACCCAGGTGGTGCCCGGCGGGCTCGCCGGCCGACGCCCCTCGCCGCCGGTGCCCGCCGCGCAGACCACGCCGCCGTGGGTGGAGCGCGCACCGGACCGGGTGGACCGCCCGCCGTCGGGGATGCAGGGGTCGGAGGTGTTCCTGGGGAAGCGTCGCGAGCTCGCGTCGGTGATCGGGACCGCGGCGGTCGTCGTCGTGGTCATCCTGATCCTGGTGCTGTCGTTCACGCTGGGCTGATCCGGGCCGCCCACTAGGCTGCGGCGGCGTGGCCACCCTGGTGACGTTCCACGCCCATCCGGACGACGAGTGCATCGCCTGCGGCGGCGTGATGCGGGCCGCCGCGGACGCCGGCCACCGCGTCGTGCTCGTCGTCGCCACCGGCGGGGAGCACGGCGAGATCGTGGCCGACGTCCTCGCCCCCGGACAGACGCTCGCGGAGCGCCGCCACGTCGAGACCCTCGAGTCGGCGCGCATCCTCGGCGTCGCGCGGACCGAGTTCCTCGGCTACGTCGACTCGGGGATGGTCGGCACCGACACGAACGCCGCGCCCGGTGCCTTCGCCGCGGCCGACGTCGAGGACGCCGCCCAGAAGCTCGCGGCGATCCTGCGCGAGGAGGACGCCGACGTCGTCACCGTCTACGACGACCACGGCGGCTACGGGCACCCCGACCACGTGCAGGTCCACCGGGTGGGGATGCGCGCCGCCGAGATCGCGGGCACGCCGCGGGTGTTCCAGTCGACGATGAACCGCGACGAGATGCGCCGGCTGGTGGCGGCCGCGGCCGCGGCGGGGCTCATGGGCGACGGGGACGGACCCGACGAGCGCGAGGCCGAGTCGATGGGCACCCCGGAGGCCGAGCTCACGACCCGGGTCGACGTCTCGCCGTGGATCGCCGCCAAGCGCGCGGCGATGCGGGCCCACTCCAGCCAGATCGCCGAGGACTCGTTCTTCCTGGCGCTGCCCGACGAGGCCTTCGCGATGGCGTTCGGGACGGAGTGGTTCGTGCACGTCGGGCGGGCGCCGGGCGAGCCGTACGAGACCGACCTGTTCGGCGTCGACGGCGTCCGCGCCGTGATCTGACACACTCCGGGGCCGCTGTCGTCGCGAGCCGAGGAGTGTGCCGCATGGCCGTGCAGGAGATCGCGGTCGAGTCGGAGGGTCGGCGGCTGGGGGCCTGGTACCTGCCCGCCGAGGACGGCTCGCTGGCCGGCGAGGCCGGCCGGCCGTGCGTCGTCATGGCCCACGGGTTCGGCGCGACCCGCGACTCGGGCCTGCTGCCCTTCGCCGAGGGCTTCACCGCGGCGGGGGCGGACGTGCTCCTGGTCGACTACCGCGGCTTCGCCGACTCCGAGGGCGAGCCGCGCCGCTCGGTCGACCACCGCACCCACCGCCGGGACTACCACGCCGCCGTCGCGCGGGCGCGCCTGATCGACGGGGTGGACCCGGCCCGGATCGTGCTGTGGGGCTCGTCGTACGCCGGCGGCCACGTGGTGGCGGTGGCGGCCGAGGACCCGCGCATCGCGGGGGTGATCTCACAGGGCGCCGCGATGGACGGGCTCGGCGCCGTCCTCGAGATCCTGCGCTACGCCGGGGCCGGGCAACTGCTGCGGCTCACGGGCCACGCGCTCCGCGACACGGCCGGCGCCCTGCTCGGCCGCCCCGTGCACCGCGTCGGCATCTACGGCCCGCCCGGCGCGACCGCGGCGATCACCTCGCCCGACGCCGCGCCCGGCTACGGGGCGATCGTCGGGCCGACGTTCGTCAACGACATGCCGGCCCGCGGGATCCTCACGATCCCGTTCAACCGCCCGGTCACCGCGGCGCCCCGGGTGCGCTGCCCGATGCTGCTCGTGGTCGCCGCGGACGACGCGATCGCCCCGCCGGACGCGGTCCGGAAGGTGGCGGCGACGTCGGGCGGACGCGTCGAGGTCCTCGAGCTCGACTGCGGCCACTTCGACATCTACGTCGGTGAGCCGTTCGCGACCTCGCTGGAGCGCCAGATCGGGTTCCTCCGGACGTTGTAGGACACCCGTCCGGGTGGTGCTGCGTCCTCAGCGAAACAGTCGCGCGGACCGGGCGATGTACCGGGCGTGAGGCGGGCCGTGGGGCCCGCACCGTCCGGGGGGAAGCACCATGGGCCGCCACCACGTCGCCGTCGCCGTCAGCACCGCCGCGCCGCAGACCGCGCTGCGCTCGACGCCGTTCCCGGCCATCCCGGCGCCGCGGGTGTCGCCGGAGAGCACCCCGGTCGAGCCGACGGCGCCGGAGCCCCGCGGGTGGCGGGCCCGGCGGGCCGCCAAGGCCGAGGCCGCGGCCGCGCAGGCCCAGGCGCTGCAGGTCGCGCACGCCCAGCGGCGCGCCCGCCAGGTCGCCCTGGCGTCGATGGTCTAGCCGGCCTCCGGCCCTGTGAGCGCGGAGCGCACCTACCCCTCGAGCACGTACCCCCGCCCGCGGATGGTGCGGATGCGCTCCGCGCCGAGCTTGCGGCGCAGGTAGCCGATGTACACCTCGACGATGTTCGAGGTGGGCGGGCCGCCCCAGACCCGCGTGACGAGCTCGTCCTGCGACATCGCCTGGCCCCGCGGATGACGGATCAGTGCGTCCACGACGGCGTACTCGGTGCGGGACAGGCTCACCGGCTTGTTCTCGACGAACACCTGCTCCAGCGCGGTGTCGACCATGATCTCGCCGCGGCGCAGGTAGAGCTGGGCGGTCGGGCGGTCGTCGCCGAGCCGCAGGCGCAGCCGCGCGAGCAGCTCCTCCATCGGGAACGGCGTGACCAGGTAGTCGTCGTGGCTCGCCCGCAGCGTCGAGACCGTGCGGTCCCGCGCCTCGGCCGAGGTCAGCGCGATGACCGGCGTGCGCGGGCTCTCGCGGTGCAGGTCCGCGAGGACCTCGACCGGGCGCAGGCCGCTCATCTCGACGTCCAGGACCACCGCACGGGCGCCACCGGCGCGGGCGGCGGCCCCGACGCTCCAGCTCTCGCGCAGCAGCTGGGGTTCGAAGCCGTTGGACCGCAACGCACCGACGAGCACGCTCGTTGTGCGGTGGGGAGGAGCCACACACAGCACGCGGCCCCGCTCCGCGTCCGCATAACGATTGGGTTGCATCGCGGACCACAGTGCCGGGCACGCGGCCGGAGTTCAACGACGCGGCGCCGAGCGGCGGTGTGGCGGGCACGACGGGTGGATCCCTGAGAGCGCTCACCGGCGACCGTCGCATCCACTGGGCCGGTTGGACCAACAATCCCGCCCTTCGTCGCGTCACGACGCACGGTCAGCGGCATCCCGACCGGGTCTCTCTCAGATCACGGTCCGGTGAACGGTCCCGCTCCTAGCGTTCCGGCCCGCAAGACCACGGCGTCGTGCCGCGCTCCCCCGGAGCGGACACCCGAGTCCGTCCCGCCGGACGACGCCGTCGTGTCCGGGCCGCGCTCCCCACGGTCCGGGACCGATGAATCGTCAGGAGGTCGTTCGCCCATGCCCCGACGTGGACGACATCGCACGCGGCTCCCGTTCCGGCTCCTCGCGGCCGTCGCGGCCCTGCTCGTCGGCGGCACCGCCGTCGTGCTGGGCGGCACGGCGCTCGCGAAGGGCTCGGGCGGCGGGAGCATCATCTCCTCGCTCTCCGGCAAGTCCTCGTCCGACAAGTCCGACGACTCGTCGGACGGCGGGTCGGGTGACGGCAAGGACTCGTCGGACGGCGGCGACTCCGGGAAGGACTCCGGCAAGGACTCGTCGGACGGCGGCGACTCCGGGAAGGACTCCGGCAAGGACTCCTCGGACGGCAAGGACTCCGGGAAGGACTCCGGGGACGGCAAGAAGGTCAAGGACGGCAAGGACGGCGACAACACGCCGGACGAGGCCAAGAAGACCGACGACCAGAAGAAGCAGGACGCCAAGAACAAGGCCGAGGGCAAGAAGGACGACCCGTTCCCCGGCCGGGACAAGATCGCGGCGGCGAGCGGCGACGACTTCGTCGACATCAACAACGTCGCCCCCAGCGGCAACATCGGCGACGGCGGCGAGTTCTCCGGCGGCACCTCCACCGTCGACTGCGGTGTGAGCGACCACAACAACTCCGACAACTTCATCGCCGCCCCGGGCAAGCGCAACGGCGCCCAGCACGTCCACGACTACGTCGGCAACCAGTCGACCAACGCGAACTCCGACGACGGGTCGCTGGCCGGCGCCGGCACCTCGTGCGGCAGCGGCGACAAGAGCACCTTCTACTGGCCGGTGCTGCGCGACCTCAACGGCAAGGGTCCCGACGTCGGCCAGGACGGCGGCAGCAAGGACGGCAACGTCGGCAGCATCCTGAAGCCGGCGTCGGTGGACCTGACCTTCCACGGGCACGGCGACGAGCCGGTCAAGCCGATGCCGACCGATCTCCGGATCATCACCGGGAACGCCAAGGCGAAGGTGCAGAACGGCGACAACGCCAACGCCAAGTACACCTGCACCGGTTTCACCGACCGGGTCACCAGCAAGTACCCGATCTGCCCGTCGGGCTCGCACCTGGTGCGCATGCTCGACTTCCCGAGCTGCTGGGACGGGCAGAACCTGGCGTCGAAGGACGGGCGCTCGCACATGGAGTTCCCGGACAGCAAGGGCAACTGCCAGGACGGCTTCGAGCCGATCCCGGCGCTGCGCATGACGCTGACCTACGACCAGCCGGCGGGCAAGGCCTTCTCCATCGACTCGTTCCCGGACAACCAGCACGACCCCATCACCGACCACGGTGACTTCGAGAACGTGTCGAGCCAGGGGCAGGCGAAGGCCACGGCGAACTGCATCAACGGAAACCAGAAGTGCACGGACGTCGGGTGACGGGGAGGACACGGCGATGACGACAGGCCTGCTCGACCTCCGGGTCGAGGACTACGGATCGCGTCCCCGGGTGGAGGCCCCCACCCCGACCCGGGAGACGCCAACCGTCTCGGTCCGGGCCCTGGTCCTGCTGACGCTCGCCATGGCGGCGTTCATGACGGTGGCGGTGATCCTCAGCAAGGCGGCCGGCGCGTGCTGACCGGCTGAGCCACCGCACGCGTCACACCCCCTCGCGCCCCGGCGCCCGACGTCCTACCGTCGGCGCCGGGGCGCGAGTGCGTTCCACGGGAGTCCGGGAGACGGGCTGAGAGGGGACCTGGCCGGCCGAGCCGCCGGCGGTGGTCCCGACCGTCCGAACCTGATCCGGGTCATGCCGGCGCAGGGAAGCAGCGAGGTGTTCGCATGGCCGTGTCCGCATCGTCCGCGCCGACGCAGCAGGGGCCCGACGAGGTCGCCCCCACCCTCGACGGGCCGGTGCCCCGCTCGTTGGGGCTGCTCGACCAGGGCGCCTTCTGGGCGAACCTCGGGGTGAGCCTCCTCGGCTTCGCCGGGGTCCTGGCGGTCCTCGAGCCCGCCGGCTCCGCGCCGCTCACGATCCCCGCCGCGCTCGTCGCGACCGTCGTCGGGACGCTCATCGGCAGCGCGATGGTCGGGCTGTCCGCGATCCCCGGGGCGCGGACGGGCGCGCCGGCGATGGTGGTGCTGCGCGGGCTCTTCGGCGGGGTGCTGTCGTGGATCCCGTCGGTGCTCAACGTCGTCCAGCTCGTCGGGTGGGGCACCTTCGAGCTCGTCGTCATCGCGCAGGCGGGCGTGCTGGCGCTCGGTGGCCCGACGTGGGCGTGGGTGCTCGGCGCGGGGGTGGTGACGACGGCGCTGACGCTGCGCCCGCTCGGCATGCTGCGGCTGCTGCGCCGGGTGGTGACGATCCTGGTCGCGATCGCGGTGGCCTACCTCGCCTGGTGGCTGTTCTCCCGGCCGGCGGCGGCCGACCTCGGGCAGAGCGGGTCCTGGTCCGGGTTCTGGGCCGGGACGGACGCGGCGATCGCGGTCGCCGTCTCCTGGATCCCGGTGGCGTCGGACTACTCGCGGCACTCCCGCCGGGTCGCGACCGCGTTCACCGCGGCCACCGTGGGCTACGCGATCACCCAGATCCTCTGCTTCGTCGTCGGCCTCGCCGCGCTGTCGCTGGTCGCCGGCAACGGCGACGCGGTCTTCGCGCCCATGCTCGCCGCGCCGCTCGGGCTCGCGGCGCTCCTGGTCCTCACGCTGCGGGAGACCGACCAGTCCTTCGCCAACGTCTACTCCACCGCGGTCTCCGCGCAGAACCTCTGGCCGCGCGCGGACCGCCGGGTGCTCTGCCTCGTCGTCGGGACCCTCGTGACGGTGCTCGCGCTCGGCGTGACGATCGACGACTACTCGAGCTTCCTCGCCGTCATCGGCTCGGTGTTCGTCCCGCTGCTCGGGGTCGGGGTCGGCGACGCGCTCGTCAACCGCACCTGGGCGCGCGGAGCGACGGGGGACGGACGCGGCCGCGCCGACCTCTCGCGCTGGGCGCCGTCGCGCCCGCTGATGGTCGTGGCGTGGCTCGTGGGCCTCGTCGCCTACCAGCTGGTCAACCCCGGCGGCGCGCCCGGCTGGTCGGACGCGTGGTCGGCGCTGCGCGCCGCGCTCGGGTTCGTCCCGCCGACGTGGCTCTCGGCCTCGCTGCTGTCCTTCGTCGTGGCGGGGGTCGCGGCGGCGCTCCTGACGCTGCTCGAGCGTCGCGGTGCTTCGACCTCGTCCGGGACGGCTACTCAGCCGGGGTCAGCAGACCAGCCCCGAAGGAGCACTCCCTCGCGATGAAGATGCGGACACTGGGCCGGACCGGCATCACGGTCAGCCCCTACTGCCTGGGCGCGATGATGTTCGGCGCCATGGGCAACCCCGACCACGACGACTCGATCAGGATCATCCACAAGGCCCTGGACTCGGGGATCAACTTCGTGGACACCGCGGACGTGTACTCCCGCGGCGAGTCCGAGGAGATCGTCGGCAAGGCACTGCAGCAGCTCCCGGCCGAGCGCCGCGAGGACGTCGTGCTGGCCACCAAGGTGCACGGCGGCATGGGCGACGACCCGAACCGGGCCGGCAACTCGCGGCGCTGGATCGTCACCGAGGTCGAGAACTCGCTGCGGCGCCTGCAGGTAGACCACGTCGACCTCTACCAGATCCACCGTCCCTCGCCGGACACCGACGTCGAGGAGACGCTCTCGGCGCTCACCGACCTGATCCGCAGCGGCAAGGTCCGGGCGATCGGCTCGTCGACGTTCCCGGCCTCGGAGATCGTCGAGGCCCAGTGGGTGTCCGAGCGCCGGAACCTCGAGCGGTTCCGCACCGAGCAGCCGCCGTACTCGATCGTCAACCGGGGCATCGAGCGCGAGGTCCTGCCGGTCTGCGAGCGCTACGGGATGGGCGCGCTGGTGTGGAGCCCGCTGGCGATGGGGCTGCTCACGGGGCGTTACCGCAAGGGCCAGCAGACCGACAGCCCGCGCATGTCCTTCGCGCCCGGGCGCCTGACCCACGAGCGCAAGCTCGACGTCGTCGAGCAGCTCCTCCCGCTCGCCGAGAAGGCCGGGGTCTCGCTGACCCACCTGGCCATGGCGTTCGCGGTGGCCCACCCGGGCGTGACGTCGGCGATCATCGGCCCACGCACCATGGAGCACCTCGACGACCTGCTCGCGGGCGCGGAGCGGACGCTCGACGACGAGGTCCTCGACCGCATCGACGAGATCGTCCCGCCGGGCACCGACGTCGACCCCGGCGACGTCTCCTACGCCCCGCCGGCCATCGAGCACGCGCGGCTGCGGCGTCGTCCCACCGAGGAGCGCTCGGCCGCCTGACCGCGGCCCGACGCTCCGCGTGACCGCCACCCGACGACGGCCGGGGCCACCCCCGGACCGTCGTCGTGGCGCGGCGGGACGGTCGTTCGACCGTGGCGTGACCCGGGACTGGTAGAACGAACCCGTCAACCGGCGAGGGGATCGGTCGTGAGCTACCCGCAGCGTTCCTGGGACGACGGCGACGTCGAGGTCGTCGCGAAACGGCTGTGGGCGGGCGGCGTCGCGACTGCGCTGGTCGCGGCCGGTATCGCGTTCGTCGGTGTCCTCATCATCAACAGCATCTTCGAGGTCGGCATCCAGACCGCCGGGCGCAGCGGGGCGCTGGTCGACAACGCCTCGACGGTCATCCCGATCGCGGCCGGCATCGCGGCGCTGGCGAGCACCGCGCTGCTGCACCTGCTGCTGCTCACCACGCCCCGCCCGGCGTCGTTCTTCTCGGCGATCGCGGTGCTGGTGATCGTCGTGCTGATCCTGCAGGTGTTCCTGGCCGACGGGACGATCTCGGCCCACATCGCCACCGGCATCCTCTACGCGGCGATCGGGATCGCGATCGTCTCGATGCTCTCGGGGGTCTCGGCCACGTCGGTCCGGCCGGCCACGCGCGGCGGCTGGGGAGGCCGGCAGTACGAGGGCCAGCAGCAGTACGAGGGGCAGCAGCCGTACGACGGCCGGTACGACGCCGGTTACGGCAACCGCGAGTCGCAGTACCCGCCGCAGGGCCAGTACCCGCCGCCGGGCCAGTACTACGACCAGCGCACGCAGCGTTACGACCCGCGGGGCTCGCAGGACCGCTGGCGCTGAGCACGCCCGGTCGCGTGGTCACCGAGGGTGACCGCATGCCGACCGCCCGGCGTTGTTTCAAGGCTTTGTGATGCTTTCGCTCTGCGGCCCACCTCGCTTGACCCCTCGCGCCGACCCTCGCGACGATCAATCGTCCTGATCCTGCGGATCGGCCATGTCGCCTGTCCGCGTGCTGGTCGCGCCCTGGGCGCGACCGAAGGGGTGGTCGCATGACGCAGACGGTCAACGGACACGGAGCAGCGGTCGCGACACCCGGTCCGGGACCCACCGACGGGGAGCACCGGCTGGGCCGCGGGGTCTACGAGGGCCCGGCCGCCCTCGGCGAGGCCCGCCGCGCGCTGCGCGTCGCGCTGCCCGAGCCGAGCAGCAAGTTCGACCAGGACGACGAGTGGTGCGTGGTGGCGCAGCCCGACGGCTCCTGGCGGGAGTACCGCTTCCACGACTACCACCACATCTTCGAGGTGCCGGGGCTCTACGAGAAGATCTTCTACGACGTCCTCGGCTGCGACTCGCCGCGGTTCATGGCGGGCCTGCTGGCCGACGCCCTGGCCGACGCCCGCGAGGACGCCGCGGACATCCGCGCGCTCGACCTCGGCGCGGGCAACGGGATCATGGCCGAGGAGCTCGCCCACGTCGGGGTCGCCCACGCGGTGGGGGTGGACATCCTCCCGGAGGCCCGCGCCGCCGCGGAGCGTGACCGCCCGGGCCTGTACGCGGACTACCTCGTCGAGGACCTCACCGCGCTCGACCCCCAGCAGGCGCGCCGGCTGGACGACCACCGGCTGAACGCCCTCACGGTGGTGGCCGCGCTGGGCTTCGGCGACATCCCGCCGGCCGCCTTCCGCACGGCCTACGACCACATCGCGCAGGACGGCTGGGTCGTCCTGACGATCAAGGACGCGTTCCTCGCGGCCGAGGACACCACCGGCTTCGCGACGATGATCTCCGAGGGCATGGCGTCGGGGGCGCTCGAGGTCGTGCGCCGGGAGCGCTTCCGCCACCGTCTCGCCACCGACGCGAGCCCGTTGGTCTACGAGGGGATCGTCGCCCGCAAGCGCGGCCCGCTCGGCTGATCGCCTTCTCAGAGACCCTTCTCCCGGCCGTTTCCACCACGTGGTGACGGGGCACACACTGGTCCGGACGACGCGCTCCGGGACCCGACGAGGGTCCCGGAGCGTTGGGGAACCTGCCCGACGGGAGCGCACGATGGCCGCGAGCACCGACAGCACCGTGGACCGCCGCAACACGGCCCCACCCGCGCCGCGCACGCCGGATCTGGCCCGGGCCCTCGAGACGGTCGTGCCGGACTCGCTGCTGGCCCGCACCGACCCGGCCCTCTTCGGGCGGACGGTGCTGCAGCTCGCGCAGGGCTGGGCGACGCACCCGAGCGAGGTGGGCCGCGCCGCGTCCGCCTTCGCGGCGGTGTCGGCCCGGATCGGCGCCGCCGCGACCGGACGGGCCCTGCGCGGCCTCGCCGGCGGCGACACGACGGAGGCCCCCGACGGCGAGACGCCGATGCCGCTCACCAAGGACGGCCGCTTCAAGGACACGACCTGGACCGAGAACCCGGCGTTCTGGGCGCTGCGCCAGGAGTACCTGGCCCTGGTGTCCTTCTTCGACGACCTGGTCGGCGCCGCGGGCCTGGAGCCCGACTCCGATGAACGGGCCCGGATGCTCATGGGCCTCGTCGGCAGCGTCGTCTCGCCGTCGAACCTGCTGCCGACCAACCCGGCCGCCCTCAAGCGGGCGTTCGAGACCGGCGGCGCGAGCGTGGTCGCGGGCCTGCGCAACGTCCTCGACGACGTCGCCACCAACAACGGGCGCCCCCGCCAGGTCGACGCGAGCAACCTGCGGGTCGGCAAGGAGCTCGCGGCCACGCCCGGCAAGGTCGTCTACCGCAACCGGCTCATGGAGCTGGTGCAGTTCGACGCCCAGACCGACGAGGTCCACGAGATCCCGCTGCTGTGCAGCCCGCCGTGGATCAACAAGTACTACGTCATGGACCTCGCGCCGGAGCGCAGCCTCGTCGAGTGGGCGGTGCAGCACGGCCACACCGTCTTCATGATCAGCTACCGCGACCCGGACTCCTCGATGGCCTCGACGTCGTTCGAGGACTACCTGAACTTCGGCGACGCCGAGGCGCTCGACGTGGTCTGCCGGATCACCGGCTCCGACAAGGTCAACCTGATGGGGCTGTGCCTCGGCGGCCTGATGGCGGCGCTGCTCACGGCCCGGTGCGCCGCCCGCGACGACGACCGCATCAACAGCCTCACGCTGCTCAACACGATGCTCGACTACTCCGAGGTCGGGCCGGTGTCGTCGTTCGTCAGCCCGGAGATCGTCGAGCGGCTCGAGCGCTCCATGCAGGAGACCGGCTACCTGCCGGCCGAGTCGATGGCCACCACCTTCGACCTGCTGCGCGCCAACGACCTGATCTTCAACTACATCGGGCCGAACTGGCTGGAGGGCAAGGCCCCGCCGGCGTTCGACATCCTGGCGTGGAACGCGGACTCGACCCGCATGCCCGCGGCGATGCACGCCTCCTACCTGCGCCACTTCTACCTGGAGAACGAGCTCGCCCGCGGCGTCCTGGAGCTCGAGGGCGAGCCGATCTCGCTCAAGGCGATCCACGCCGACACGTTCATCGTCGCCGCGGAGAACGACCACATCGCCCCGTGGCGGACGTCGTTCACCTCCACCGAGCTGATCGGCGGCGACGTGACGTTCGTGCTCTCCACCGCCGGGCACATCGCCGGGGTGGTCAACCCGCCGAGCCCGAAGGCCAAGCACTGGGTGGGCACCGTCGGCGCCACCGGGGCGGACGCCCCGGGCCCGGACGCCTGGCGCGCCCGCTCCACCGAGGTGAAGGGCTCCTGGTGGGAGTCGTGGGCCGAGTGGATCGGCGAGCGGGCCGGGGGCATGCGCACGCCGCCGCCGACGGGCAGCGACGAGTACCCGGTCCTCGGCGAGGCCCCGGGCGACTACGTGCGGGGGAACGCCTGACCCCCTCGGCGTGACACTGATCACGTTGCGGTAGCGTGACGTTCGCGGTGCCGGGACGTGACACGTCTTGACGGGGCTCGGGGGGCTCCCGCACCGTGTTGCGCAGAGCGCGACGTCGTCGCGGGGAACGCAACGCACGTCGTCTCGGTCGTTGCCTGCCGCCCCTGATCGGTGAGCCCATGGATCCCCGCCCCGCCCGCCCTGTGCGCTCGGCGTCCGCCGCGCTGCGCCACCTCGTCGACGACGCCGTCGGACCGGGGTACGACACCCCCTTCCTGCGCCTGGACCTGCTCCTGGCCGGACGCCAGTCGCGGTGCGGCTGCGACGGCTGCACGGCGCAGGTCGCCCGGGTGCGCGAGGAGATCCTCGCCTCGCTGCCGCGGCGCTGACCGGTTCCCGGGTGGGCCGCACGGCCCGTGCTCGGTATCCTGAGCGGTCGATCGGCCGGTCGAGCACCCCGGTCGACACGACCGCGCACCGGGCCGCACGCCCGGTCGCTGGAGGAGGAGCCGATGACGACGACCTCGAACGGCCACCCGCGCGCCGCCACCGACCCGTTCGTCGACCTCGTGTCCCGGGGTCAGCGGGCCGTCACCGACGTCGCCACGGGCATGGCCGAGATGTGGGGCGCCGCGCTCACGGGCGCGGACGAGGCCACCCGCCGCGCCTCCGGCCCGCTGCCCACCACCGCCTCGCTGGGCGACGCGGTCGACCGGGCGGTGGACACCGGCATCGCGGTCCTCGAGATGCAGCGCTCGGTCGCCCACCAGGTGCTCGACGCGCTGCGGCTGCGCTGAGCGCGACCGGGCCCGTCGCCGACGCGGCCCCGCCCTCGGGGCCGGCCGGCGTCTGGGCGGCCCAGCGGCGAGCGCTCGGGTCGTTCATCCGTGACCAACGGCGGCTGGCCCGGCTGTCCCTGCGACAGCTCTCGGCGCTCTCGCACATCTCCAACCCGTACCTCAGCCAGGTCGAGCGTGGCCTGCACGTGCCCTCCGTGCGCGTGCTGCAGGCGATCGCCGAAGCGCTCGACCTCTCCGCCGAGACCCTCCTCGAACAGGCGGGTCTCGTGCGGGACCAGGTCGGCCCGCCCGGCGGGTCGCGATCGCGGGGGGAGCCCGACGACGACCGCACGGTGGAACGCGCCGTCCGTGCGGACCGTCGGCTCTCCCACGCGCAGAAGGAGGCGTTGATCGCCGTGTACCGCAGCTACACCGACCGCGACCACGAGGACGACCGGTGAGCGCGGCCGTGGCCCGCGTCCCCGGTGGGGAGCCCGCCGAGGCCGGCTGGGAGCGCACGCTCACCGTCGCCGGACGACGGATCCGGGTCGGGGTGCGCCCCGGCACCGATCCCGGGGTGCGGCCCCTGGTGCTCGTGAACGGCATCGGCGCGAGCCTCGAGCTCTTCGAGCCGCTCGTGGCCGCCCTGGACCCGCGCCGCGAGGTCGTCCGCTTCGACGTGCCCGGCATCGGCGGCTCGCAGGGCTCGACGGTCCCGCTGCCGATGGCGGCGCTGTCGACGCTGCTCGCCGACCTGCTGGACCAGCTCGACGGCCTGACCCCGTCGCCGCACCGCGTCGTCGACGTCCTCGGGCTGTCCTGGGGCGGCGGGATCGCGCAGCAGTTCGCCCTGCAGTACCCGCGCCGCACCGGCCGGCTCGTCCTGGTCAGCACCGGGACCGGCGTGATGATGGTGCCCGCGCGGCTCGGGGTGCTCGCCCGGATGCTCACCCCGCGGCGCTACAACGACCCCTCCTACCGCCGCGACGCCGGGCGGGAGATCTACGTCGGGGAGGACCCGGACGCCGTCGACGCCCTGTTCTCCCGGGTGAGGCCGGTCCGGGCCACCGCCTACCTGCACCAGCTCTTCGCGCTGACGACCTGGACGAGCCTGCCCGTGCTGCCCCTGATCACGGCGCCCGCGCTGGTGCTCGCGGGACGGCGCGACCCGGTGATCCCGGTGGTCAATGCCCACATCATGGCCTCGCTGCTGCCGCGCGGGAGGGTGCACCTGCACGACGGCGGGCACCTCGGCCTGCTGACACGCCCGCACGAGCTCGGCGAGACGGTCGAACAGTTCCTCGACCAGCCCTAGAGTGGTCGGTGTGAGCCAGAAGGTCGTGACCGGGGTCGACGGGCGGGAGTGGATCGTCTCGCTCAAGATCATGTGGACCGACAAGTCCGAGGGCTTCGAGCACGAGAAGGAGGGCGGCCGCAAGGCCGTCATCGGCATCATCGTCGTGCTCGGGCTGCTGATCTTCGCGCAGATCGCGTGGGCGTTCCAGGTCCCGGCGGTCCGGACGCCGCTCTGGGTCATCCTCATCCTGATCGTCGTGATCGCCTTCTTCCCGGTGCGCTGGGCGCTGCGCCGGCCCCGCCGGCTCCGCGTCGAGGGCGGGCGCTGGCCCGACGACGACGACGGCGGCCGCGCCGAGGAGTGGAGCGGCTTCGTCCGGGGCCGCACCGAGGCCCGCGCGGAGTTCAAGCAGGCCATCAAGACGCTGCAGAAGCGGGGCACCCCGGCGCGCGCCAACAGCCCGCTGCAGCCCCAGTAGTCCCGGCCAGGAGGAGGGTCCGTGCCCGAGCTGCCCGAGGTGGAGGCGCTCGCCGAGCACCTGCGCACCCACGCGCTCGCGCGGCCCGTCGCCCGGGTGGACCTCGCGAGCATGACCGCGCTCAAGACCTTCGACCCGCCGCTGTCCGCGCTCACCGGACGCCTGGTGACGGGGGCCGGGCGGTTCGGGAAGTTCCTCGACGTGCAGTGTGACGGCCTCCACGTCGTCGTCCACCTGTCGCGGGCGGGCTGGCTGCGCTGGCACGAGCAGGCCTCCACCACCCCGCCGAAGCCCGGCAAGGGCCCGCTGGAGCTGCGGGTGCACCTCGAGACCGTCGGCGGCCCGGGGTTCGACCTCACCGAGGCCGGCACCCAGAAGCGGCTGGCGGTCTACGTCGTCACTGACCCCGCGACGGTGCCCGGCATCGCCTCCCTCGGCCCCGACGCGCTGACCCTCACGCGCGACCAGCTCGCCGGGCTGCTCGCGGGCACCTCGGCCCGGCTGAAGACGCTGATCACCGACCAGCGGGTGATCGCCGGCATCGGCAACGCCTACTCCGACGAGATCCTCCACGTCGCCCGGCTCTCGCCGTTCGCGCTGTCGGGCAAGCTCGACGACGAGGCGGTCGACCGCCTGCACGCCGCGATGATCTCGGTGCTGACCGAGGCGGTGGACCGCGCCGTCGGGCAGGACGCCGCCCTGCTCAAGGGCGAGAAGCGCAGCGGGATGCGGGTGCACGCCCGCACCGGCCTGCCGTGCCCGGTGTGCGGCGACGTGGTGCGCGAGGTCTCCTACGCCGAGCGCTCCTTCCAGTACTGCGCCACCTGCCAGACGGGAGGCAAGCCGCTCGCGGACCGCCGGCTCTCGCGGCTGGTCAAGTGACGCCCACGGGTCTGCATACCGCCGGACGGGCGGTGGCGTGCCTCCCTGCTCGTGTGTCTCGTTGCTCTGGCGTGCTCTGCTGTCGGACGATGTCGTGATGCCCGGTTGGTTGACCGACCCGACGGTCTACGTCGCCCTCGTCGCGGTCGTCGTCCTCGTCGCCGCCGGCCTGGTGATCTACCGGCGGCTGCGGCGCCGGCACGCGTTCGCGTCCCCGCTCGAGCGCGCCACGTTCTCGACCCTGCACACGGTGTCGCTGGCGGCCCCGGCCCTGCGCGAGGGCCTCTCCGAGTCCTCGGCGCAGTTCGCGGTGCCCTACCTGCGCACGCTGCTCGACACCGAGGCGCTGTCGATGACCGCGGCCGACTGCGTGCCGCTGGCCTGGGACGGCGACGCCGAGCACCACAACCTCGACGTGCGCTTCTACGCCGAGAAGGTGATGAAGACCGGCCGGCAGCAGATGGCCAGCCGCAAGGACATCGAGTGCGGCTCGGACCGCTGCCCGGTCAAGGGCATCGTCGTCGTGCCCCTCGAGGTCGACGGCAACGTCGTCGGGACCCTCGCCGCGGTCAGCGCCGAGACCCCCGGCCCGGTGCTGCTGCGCGCGTCGGCGGAGGTCGCGCGCTACGTCTCGAGCCAGCTCGAGCTCGCCGACCTCGACGACTCCCGCGACCGGCTCAACCGCGCCGAGGTCCGGGCGCTGCGGGCGCAGATCTCGCCGCACTTCATCTACAACGCGCTCAACACCGTCGCCTCGTTCATCCGCACCGACCCCGAGCGGGCCCGTGAGCTGCTCATGGAGTTCGCCGACTTCACCCGCTACTCCTTCCGGCAGGCCGGCGAGTACACGACGCTCGCCGAGGAGCTCAAGAACATCGACCGCTACCTGATGCTCGAGCGCGCCCGGTTCGGCAACCGGCTGGCGGTCAAGGTGCAGGTCGCGCCCGAGGTGCTCTCGGTGGTGCTGCCCTTCCTCGCGCTGCAGCCGCTGGTGGAGAACGCGGTGCGCCACGGGCTGGCCGGCAAGGTCGAGGGCGGCACCGTGACGCTCACCGCGGAGGACTCGGCGAGCGAGTGCCTCATCACCGTCGAGGACAACGGCGTCGGGATGGACCCGCAGGCGCTGCGCGAGGACAACCGCGACGCCCACCTCTCGGGCGCCCACGTCGGCCTCGGCAACGTCGACGACCGGATGCGCTCGGCGTTCGGCCCGGACTACGGCCTCGTCGTCGAGACCGAGCGCGGCGCCGGGACCAAGATCAGCCTGCGCGTGCCCAAGTTCCGTGCGGGCGTTCGCGTTTGACCTCCGGTCCTGTGCGTGCGTTCCCGTGTCCTGGCACGGGAACGCACGCACACGCCCGTAGGGCAAACTCGGGGTCGTGGACCTGAAGCTGCCAACGACCTCGATGCTGGGGTCCCTGAAGCTCCCGCCGGCCGTCTCGTCGGTGCTGCCCGGTGCGCTCGCCTCGAAGGTCGGCGGCGGCACCGTCAGCGTCGTGCGGCTCAACGGGGTCATCGCCGCCGTGTCCGGCCCGGTGCCGCGGGCCGTGATCAACCTGCAGGCGGTGGAGTCGGCGCTGGTCCGGGCCTTCTCCGCGGAGAACGCCGTCGCGGTGGCACTGGTGATCAACTCGCCCGGCGGCTCCCCGACGCAGTCGCAGCTCGTGGCCGACCGCATCCGTGGGCTCGCGGCCGAGCACGAGCTGCCGGTGCTCGCCTTCTGCGAGGACGTGGCGGCCTCGGGCGGGTACTGGCTCGCCTGCGCGGCCGACGAGATCTTCGCGTGCCCGACGTCGCTGGTCGGCTCGATCGGCGTGGTGTCCGGCGGCTTCGGGCTCACCGGGCTGATCGAGCGGTTCGGCATCGAGCGCCGCCTGCACACCGCGGGCGAGAACAAGGCCCGTCTCGACCCGTTCCAGCCCGAGAAGCCCGAGGACGTCGAGTGGCTGCTCGGCATGCAGGGCGAGCTGCACGAGCTGTTCATCGAGTGGGTCCGCGCGCGGCGCGGGGACAAGCTGGCGCCGGACGCCGACCTGTTCACCGGCGAGGTCTGGACCGGCCGCCGGGCCGTCGAGCTCGGGCTGGCCGACGGCATCGGGACGCCGCGCGAAGTGCTCTCCGAGCGGTTCCCCGACGCCGAGCCGGTCGGTGTCGAGCCCCGCAAGCCGCTCCTCGCGCGGCTCGGCGTGGGCGTCACGGGCGGGGTCCCCGGGCTCGGCCTGGCGGGGATGTCCGCGGCGACGACCGACCCGGCCTCGGCGATCGTGGGCGCCCTGGAGTGGCTCGAGCACCGGGCCCACTGGAGCCGCTTCGGCTTGTAGACGGCGTCCGGCGTCGCCGAGCGGGCTCGCACGGTCGCCGCGGGAGCCCGCAGGGTCCACTCGGCGGCCGTGATTGCGGAACCCACCCGACCTGGAGTGCTCGCGACGCCTCGCCCACCTATCCTCGACGGCTCGCGGAGAGGGGGCGTGGGTGGCGGCGGTCGGGTGGGACGGACGCGACGTGTCCGGGCTGTCCCACGAGCAGATCCACCGCTGGATCCGCGAGGGGGCGAGCCCGGAGGCGCTCGCCGCGGCCCGGGACCGCCACCTGGCCCGCGCGGACGAGCTGCGCGACACCGCCGACCGGCTCCGGGCGGCCCATCGCGGGGTCAGCGAGACCTGGATCGGCCGCGACGCCGACGCGGCGGGCCAGCGGACCGGGGCGCTCGCCTCGCGGATGGAGCAGCTCGCCGAGACCGTCTCCGGCCAGGCCCGCGGGGTCGAGGGGATGCGGACCGCGCTGCTGCGCGTGCAGGCCGCCGTCGGCCCACCCCGCGCGCCGGCGCTGCCCGGACTTGGCGCCCCGCCCGGGCTCGGCGAGCTCCGCGCCCTGGTCACCGGGGCGCCCGCGGACGGGTTCCCGGCCTTCCGGGCCGCTGCGCAGGAGCAGGCGGCGGCCCGCGAGGCCTACCGGACCTACCTGACCGAGACCGCCGCCGCGGCCCGCGGCGTGACCACCGCGGGGGAGGGACCGCCGCCGGCCGCGCCGTCCGGCGGTCCGGCGGCGTCCACGGCCGGGGGTGCACCGCCGCTGCCCCGGACGGCCGGAGCCCCGACCGGCTCCCCGGCCGGCCCGGACGCCGGCGCCGGGGTCCCGGCGGCGACCCGGGGCGCGACCCCGGTCACCGGAGCGCGGGGAGCGGCCACCGGCGTCCTCCAGCGCGCCGCGACCGCCCCGCCGAGTCCGGCCCCGCCGGGTGACCTCCCCGTCGGCCCGCGGGCGGTCGGGCCCGGGGCGCTGCCGGGCGGCCCGGGGACGGCGGCGACGGCGGTGCCCGACCGTGGGCCGGCGCCGCCGGGGTCGGGTCCCTCGGTGTCCGGCCCGTCGGGGTCCGGTTCCCCGGTATCCGGCCCGTCGGTGCCCGCCCCGGCGTCGTCGGCCCCGGGTGCGACGCCGCCCGGGTCGCCGGGTCCGGCCGATACGGGCCGGGCCGTCCCGGCGGCCGGTGACGCCGGCGGGGTGCGCCCGGTCCCCCTCCCGACGACGGGCCCGGGCAGCCGGCGCCCGTCCGGCCGCCGTCGGGACGACCCCCCGCAGCGCGCCGACGACGGGGCGACGCCGCCCGCCGCGGCATCGGCGACCGACGGAGCCCCGCCGTCCTCCCCGCCGTCCTCGCCGCCCGACGGCCACGCCCCCGGGACGGACACCGGCGGCCACGGCCACCCGTCCCCGGGCCCGCTCGACGCGGCCCCGTTCGGTCTCACCCCCGTCGGTGGCGGGACCGGGGAGCACCGGCTCCCGCCGCGGCGCACCGAGTACCTGGTCGACCCCGACCCCGCGGGCTGGGGCGCCGACGCCACCCGCCGCGTGGCCCCACCGGTGCTCGGCGAGGCCGACGACGACCGGCCCGACGACGACCCGCCCCGCGACGACCGACCCGGCGACGTCCCCGCGGAGCCGTCGTGACCGCGCCCTTCCCCGTCCTCGCCCTGCGCCGCACGGAGCTCACCTGGGTCCTCGAGCAGTGCGGGGCCACCGACTGGCCCTACCCGCTCGCCCCGGCGGCCTGGCCCGCCGAGCGCGACGACGAGACCGTCCTCGCCCGGGCGCGCACCGAGGATGCCCTGCGGGCCCGCGGGCTCCTCGAGCCCGGGCCGGCGGCCGTGCTGCTCGCCGTCGGGACCGCGGTGCGCGACCGGAGCCGCCAGGTCGACCTGGTGCGTCGCTCGGCGACCAGCCCGGTCGCCGCCGTCGCGGTCGGTGGCGCCACCGACGGCGCGCTGCTCTGGTCGGCGGACCACGCCGACGCCGACGTCGCGGTGCGCCCGCTCGACCCCGCGGGGCTCGTGGCCGGGCTGCTGGCGCTCGTCCCGCCGCTGCCGCCCGCGGCGGGACCGCCGCTGGACGTGCCCCCGCCGGGCCACCACGGCCCGGGCACGGCGCGCGGCGACCGGGAGCGCCGCGCCGTCGAGGACGTCCTCACCGGGGCGGACGCCTGGACACAGATCGGCGTCGTCCCTGCTCCGAACGGGGTAACTTCGGGGCGGGAACGCGGTGATGCCACGATCAAATGGTTGGACGGGCCCCGCGGCCGGTACCGGCTGCGGCAGGATCCTGGTGCGGGGCCGCCCGGGCGCGCCGGCCCGGACCGTCCGGGGCGGACCCGGCTGGTCGGGGAGGACGCGGCGTCGCCCGCGGTCCGCCGCGAGCTGGAGGACGCGCTCGGCCCGCCCTCGTCCGGAAGGAGCACGCCATGAGCGGTCTGGGTCCCTCGGGGCCCGGCCCCGGGACGCCCTCCGGGGACGAGGGCTCCGCCGCACTCGATCCGGCCGACGCCCGGCGGTTCGCGGGCCGGGTGGACGACCTGGAGCGCACCGTGGCCGAGGCCCGCGAGGCGCTGCGCCGGCTCGCGGAGGACCCGCTGGCCACCGGCACCGGCCAGGACAACGCGGAGATGGCCGCGTGGTACCGCGAGCTGCTGGTCACCGACACGGTGCCCGCGGCGGACGACCTCTCCCGCCAGCTCGACGCGGTCCGGCGTGCGGTGGTCGAGGGCACGGCCGCGTGGGAGTCCACCGAACGCTCGATCTCCGACTCGCTCGGTCCCGGCACCGACGCGCCCTGAACGGCGGGGAAACGGTGAGAGGTCCGGTGACGATGTTTCTGGGGTCCGCGGCATCGCCGTGGCACGACGGGCACCCCGGGATCGCCCGACCGGCGGGGTCCCTATCGTGGACGCGGGACGAACCCTTGGGCAGGATGGCGAAGCAGTGACTACCAACGACAACGACGGCCTGGTCGTCCTCGCGGTCGACGACGAGGAACCTGCGCTCATGGAGCTCGCCTACCTCCTGGAGCAGGACCAGCGCGTCTCCACGGTGCTGAAGGCGAACGACTCCATCTCCGCGCTGCGCATCCTCACGGGCGGCGACCAGGTCAACATCGGCGGCTTCGGCACCCCGCCGTCGGGCATCTCCGCGCCGGCCAAGCAGTCCGACGTGGACGTGCTGTTCCTGGACATCCGCATGCCGGGTCTCGACGGCCTCGAGCTCGCGCAGGTGCTCTCGCGCTACGTCATCCCGCCGTCAGTGGTCTTCGTGACCGCGCACGACGACCGCGCGGTCGAGGCGTTCGACGTCGGCGCGGTGGACTACCTGCTCAAGCCGCTGCGCCCGGAGCGCCTCTACGCCTCGCTGACCCGCATCCTCGCCTCCCGCGGCACGACCGTCCCGGTCGAGCCCGCCGTCGAGGAGGAGGGCGACGACGAGGTGATCCCCGTCGAGCTCGCCGGCACCACGAAGCTGGTGCAGCGCTCGACGGTGCGCTGGGTCGAGGCCCAGGGCGACTACGCGCGCCTGCACACCACCGAGGGCAGCCACCTGGTGCGCATCCCCCTCTCGGTGCTCGAGGAGCGCTGGTCGGACGCCGGGTTCGTGCGCATCCACCGGTCCTACCTCGTCGCGCTGCCGCTGATCACCGAGCTGCGCCTGGCCGGCTCGGGCTACGTCGTGCGCCTGGGCAACGGCGGGGGCAGCGGTGAGGTCGCGGAGCTGCCGGTCAGCCGGCGCCACACCCGCGAGCTGAAGGACCGCCTCGTCCGGTCGACGAAACAGGCCTGGGGCCGACGGTGACCACCACCGACGGCCGGACCCGGACCGGGGGCGAGCACCCCGGCCCGGCCGATCCGTCGGGCCACGACGAGGCGGCCGGCGCCGTCACCCCCAGCCCCACCGCGCGGACGCCCGAGCCCGACGGCGGGCCCGCCGTCGCCCGGGTGCGGGCCCGCCGGGCCCGGCCCGCGTCCGGCCAGCCCGGTCAGCCGGGCCGCCACGCCCTGCCCGACGACGCGCCGCACTCCGGGCACACCCCGCCGCCGGGCTACCGGCCCCGCCACGCCGCCCCGGACGCGGAGACCGAGCAGCTGGCCGTGCCGGGGCAGGTCCCCGCCGCCCGGCCCGCCGCCGCCCCGGCCCCGTCGGCGCCCGCGCCCGAGCCCGACGCCGGCCCGGCCGCGGATGCCCCCGCGCCGGCCAGTCCGCCGGCCACCCCACCCCCGGCCGCCCCCGAGCCCGCCGTCGTGTCCGGCCCGCCCACCCCGGCCGCTCCGGACCCGGACGCGATCGCCCCGACACCGGTGCGCGGTCTCCCGCTCGCCTCCACGTTCCCCGCCTCGGCGGTCACCGCGTCCGAGGCCGTGCCGATGCTCGAGGGCCGTCCGGCGGTGTACGGCTGGCACACCGAGGGGGACGCCGCCGACGGTCCGGCGCCGGAGCGGGTGCGCATCGTGCTCGCGGAGCGCCGCTCCCCGACCCGGGCGGTCGGCACCGTCGCCGAGATCGAGGCGCAGACCGCGACCGGCGAGCTGCTGCTCTCCAACCTCATGCGCTCCCAGCTGACGCTGGCGCTGCGGCTCGCGGCGGTCGCGGTCCTCGTGCTGGGCGTGCTGCCGATCGTGTTCCTCACGATGCCCGCGGTCTCCGAGGCCGCCCCGGTCCTCGGGATCGGCCTGCCCTGGCTGCTGCTCGGCGTGCTCGCGTTCCCGTTCCTGCTGGTCCTCGGCTGGCTCTACACCCGCCACGCGGAACGCAACGAGCTCGACTTCGCCGACGACGTCGAGGACTGAGCCGATGTCCGGCGCCGGCACGGTGGTCGCGCTCGTCCTCGCGGGCCTCGCGGCGGTCGCGGTCATCGTCATCGGGTCGCTCGGCGTCCGGGTCACCCGCTCCACCGACGACTTCCTCGCCGCCTCGCGGACCGTGCGCAGCCGCGCGAACGCGGCGGCCATCGCCGGCCAGTCGCTGTCGGTGGCGTCCTTCCTCGGCGTCGCCGGGATCGTCCTGACCCGGGGGGTCGACGGGCTCTGGTACCCCGTCGGGTTCGTCGCCGGGTTCCTCGTGCTCCTGCTCTTCGTCGCGGCCCCGCTGCGGCGCTCGGGGGCGTACACCGTGCCCGACTTCGCCGAGACCCGGCTCGACTCCGCGCTGCTGCGCACGGTGACCACGGTCGTCGTCGTCGTCATCGGCTGGCTCTACCTCGTGCCGCAGCTGCAGGCCTCGGGCCTCGTCCTGACGGTGCTCACCGGCCTGCCGGCGTGGGTGGGTGTGCTGGTCGTCGGGCTCGTCGTCACCGCGGCGGTGACCTTCGGCGGCATGCGCTCGATGACGTTCGTGCAGGCCTACGGCTTCTGGCTCAAGGCCGTGGCGCTCGCGATCCCGGCCGTCGTCCTCGTCGCCTGGTTCCTGGGCTCGGGGATCGCGGCCGGCACCGCCACGAACGGCCCGGCGACGTTCGACCGCCCGACCACCGTGACCGTGCACGACCCGGTGACCCTCCAGGTCGCCGACCCCGTCACCGTGCAGGTCTCCGGCGCCGCGCCCGTCACCTGGGCGCCCGGCCCCCACGCGGTGGCCGCCGACACCACGCTCGCGTTCCCCGCCGGGGCGCACGTGCCGGTGGTCGACGGGGCGGTGGCCGACCAGCGCGCCTGGGACCGGCCCTTCGGATCGGGCGACCGCAACCCGCTCTGGGTCTACTCGCTGCTGCTGGCGACCTGCCTCGGCGTCGCGGGCCTGCCGCACGTCCTCGTCCGCTACTACACCAACCCCGACGGACGGGCGGCCCGGCGCTCCACGGTGCTCGTGCTCGCCCTGCTCGGCGGGTTCAGCATCGTCCCCATCGTGCTCGGGGCGCTCGGCCGCCTCGCCGCGCCGCAGCTGCTCGTCGGGAGCGAGGGCGACGCGGTGGTGCTGACGCTGCCCGCGCTCGCCCTCGGCGGCTGGCCCGGCGTGGTCCTCGGCGGGCTCGTCGCGGCCGGGATCGCGACGACGCTGCTCGCCGTCTCGGCGGGGCTGCTGCTCTCGGTGGCGGGCGTGCTCTCCAGCGACGTCCTGCCGGGGCGCCTCGGGGACTTCCGCATCGCCGCCCACGTCGCCGGGGTGGTTCCCATCGTGCTCGCGCTCGTGGTGGTGCGGCTCGACTTCGCGCAGAGCATCGCGCTGGCCCTGGCGGTCGCCGCCTCGACGTTCGCGCCGCTGCTGCTGCTGGGCATCTGGTGGCGGGGCCTGACGGACCGCGGCGCGGTGGCCGGGATCGCCGTCGGCGGGGTGCTCTCGCTGGGCGCGACCCTCGCGACGCTCTTCGGGGCGCAGCTGCCCGGCACGGCCGGCGTCCTGCTCGCCCAGCCCGCCGCGGTCTCGGTCCCGCTGGCGGTCCTGACGATGGTCGTGGTCAGTCGGGCGACCGCCCCGCGGGTGCCCGCAGGGGTGGGGCGTACCTTGCTGCGTCTGCACGCTCCGGAGCGGCTCGGCCTCGGTGAGATGCGTGTGGGGCGCGGCTGACCAGGAGGAACGTCGCTTCCCGGACGTTTCGACCGCTCCGGCACACACCGACCGTAATGGTGTGAGCCACTCGAAAAGAGCACGTTTCGCCGAGTGACGAGAACTAGTGTTCGGCCGTTGACCTTTCCGGCACCCCGCCCGCCCCGACTCCGAAGCGAGAGCACATGAGTGCGACCGAGGAGAGCCCTCGCGGCTCGGCGCCACCCGACGCCCCGCTGACCCCGTACGAACAGATGCAGCGCAGCCCGGAGTTCAAGGCCCTCCGCACCCGCTGGCGCCGCTACATCTTCACGATGAGCGGCCTGTTCCTCGCCTGGTTCCTGGCCTACGTCCTGCTCGCGGACTTCGCGCCCGGCTTCGTCAATTCCCACCTGGGCGGGACGAACCTCACCGTCGGCCTCCTGCTGGGCCTGCTGCAGTTCGTCTCGACGTTCGTCATCGCCGTGGCGTACGCGAAGTTCGCGGAGCGGAACCTCGACCCGACCGCCGCGGAGCTGCGTACCCGCGTGGAGGAGAACCTGTGACCCTGCCGGCCGTGCTCGCCGCGCTCCCCAGCCAGGCCCAGGCCCCCAAGCAGCTCGGCAGCCCGCTGCTCAACATCGGCATCTTCCTGGTCTTCGTCGTCATCACCCTGCTCATCGTCTACCGGGTGAGCCGCTCGGCCACGACCGCGTCGGACTACTACGCGGCGGGCAGCTCGTTCACCGGCCCGCAGAACGGCATCGCGATCTCCGGGGACTACCTCTCGGCCGCGTCCTTCCTGGGCATCGCCGGCGCGATCGCGGTGAACGGCTACGACGGGTTCCTCTACTCGGTCGGCTTCCTCGTCGCGTGGCTGACGGCGCTGCTGCTCGTCGCCGAGCTGCTGCGCAACGTCGGGCGCTTCACGATGGGCGACGTCCTGAGCTTCCGGATGCGCCAGCGCCCGGTGCGCGCCGCCGCGGCGGTCTCCACCCTCGTGGTCTCGTTCTTCTACCTGCTCGCCCAGATGGCCGGCGCCGGCGGGCTGATCTCGCTGCTGCTCGGCGTCCCGAACCAGCCCGGCATCTTCGACGGGCAGTCGCTGGTGATCCTGCTGGTCGGGCTCGTGATGATCTTCTACGTGCTCTACGGCGGCATGCGCGGCACCACCTGGGTGCAGATCATCAAGGCGACGCTGCTGGTCATCGGCGCCGCGGTGATGACGGTGTGGGTGCTGGGGCTCTTCAGCTTCAACCTGTCCTCGGTGCTCGGGGCCGCCGACGCCAACGTCAGCAAGAACCTGCTCGACGCCGGGAACCAGTACGGCAAGACGATCACCAGCAAGATCGACTTCATCTCGCTCGCGGTCGCGCTGGTGCTCGGGACGGCGGGTCTGCCCCACGTCCTCATGCGCTTCTACACGGTGCCCACCGCCCAGGAGGCCCGCCGCTCGGTGAACTGGGCGATCTGGATCATCGGCATCTTCTACCTGTTCACGCTCGTGATCGGGTACGGCGCCGCGGCCCTGGTGCCCCCGGGCGTCCTCTCGTCGAAGAACGTCAACGACGCGGCCCCGCTGCTCGCCTTCGAGCTCGGCGGCACGGTGCTGCTCGGCCTCGTGTCGGCGATCGCGTTCGCGACGATCCTCGCCGTCGTCGCCGGTCTGACGATCACCGCGGCGGCCTCGTTCGCGCACGACGTCTACGCCTCGGTCATGAAGGACGGCAAGCCCGAGCCCGGCTCCGAGGTCCGGGTCGCGCGGCGCACGGCCCTCGTCGTCGGCGTCGTCGCGGTGCTCGGCGGCATCCTCGCCAACGGTCAGAACGTGGCGTTCCTGGTCGCGCTGGCGTTCGCGGTGGCCGCGTCGGCGAACCTCCCGACGCTGCTGTACTCGCTGTTCTGGAAGCGGTTCAACACCGTCGGGGCGCTCTGGAGCATCTACGGCGGGCTCGGGATCTGCATCGTCCTGATCATCTTCTCGCCGGTGGTCTCCGGGTCGTCGGAGGCGGTGTTCGGCGCGGGCGTCGACTTCGCCTGGTTCCCGCTCTCCAACCCCGGCATCGTCTCGATCCCGCTCTCGTTCCTGCTGGGCGTCGTCGGGACCTTCGTCGGCGCGAACCAGATGACCGCGCAGGAGAGGGACGAGGCCGAGCGCAAGGCGGCCGAGATGGAGGTCCGCTCGATGACCGGCGCCGGGTCGTCCGGTGCCTTCGGCTCGTGAGCACTTTCGGTCGCTATAGCGAGCGAAAGTGCTCACGAGCGCGCAGCGCACCGTGTGATCTGATGGGGGCATGACGTCCGAGGTGCCCGCCGTGGCGGCGACCGAGGTGCCCGAGGGCTCCACCCTGCTCGACGTCCGTGAGGACGACGAGTGGGTCGCGGGCCACGCGCCGCAGGCCGTGCACGTGCCGATGTCGCAGTTCCTGTCGCGGCTCGACGAGGTCCCCGAGGGACCGCTGGCCGTCGTCTGCCGGGTCGGCGGGCGCTCGGCCCAGGTGACCGCGTACCTCGTCGGGCAGGGCCGGGAGGCGGTCAACGTCAGCGGGGGCATGCTCGCGTGGGAGGCCGCCGGTCGTCCGGTGGTGAGCGACGGGCCGGGGCCCGCCCAGGTGGTGTAGGGCCGTGAGGAGGAGGTCGCCATGACCTGCCCGCGGTGCGGCCGGGAACAGCCGCCGGGGGATCCCGGACGCTTCTGCGTGCACTGCGGCCGCGTGCTCTCCGGCGTGCGGTGGGTCGCCACCACGCCCGACGCGCTCCGCCCTCGCGATCCCGCCCCCACGCGGCGGCCGTACGCGGGGCCGCCGCGCTACCGCGACATCCCCCGCTGGAGCCTGTGGCCCTGGGCCGCGCGCCCGGAGCCGGGCGGCCCGGACGGGCCGCTGCCGCGCCGACCGGTGCCGGAGCCGGCCGAGGCCCTGCGCGCGCACGCCGAGCTGCTACGCCGCCTCGCGGCGACCACCGCGCTGCTCGCCGGGATCGCCGCCGCCGGGGAGGTCTTCCGCTACGTCCTGCTGGTGCTGTCCCGCGACCGCGCGCTCTCGGGCGTCGCGCTGGGGTGGTCCGACGCCCTCGTCACGCTGTTCGGGCTGCTCACGCCGGTCGTCGCCCTCGCCACCGGCGTCGTGTTCCTGCGCTGGCTGCTCGCGGCCCGGGACCTCGCGGCCGGGGAGTCCGGCACGCGCCCGTGGCGCTCCAGGCGGATCCTCCTGCTCGGCTGCGTGCTGCCGCCCTTCACGCTCACGGTCCCGGGCGCGACGCTCGCCGAGATCGAGCACGCCGCCTCCGGCCTCGACCCGGCGCGGCGGCCGACACCGTCGCGGCCGGTGCTCACCTGGTGGGCGAGCTGGGCGGTCGGGGTGGTCCTCGGCCTGGTGACGGTCGTGCACGGGTTCTGGTCGAGCACCCAGGCGCTCGCGGACGGCGTCGTGCTCCACGCGCTGGTGGACGTTGTGGCGGTGGTGACCGCCTGGGCCACGATCCGCGTCGTCGCCCACCTCACCGAGCTGCTCGCCCCGGTGCTGCGCCCGACCGGGCGGACCTGGGTGGTGCGGCCGGCCGCTGTCTGACCCGCTCCGCCCGGCACGAACGACCCGTTGGTGGCTTCTACCGCCACGAACGCGTCGTTCGTCCCGGCGGTGGGGCGCCGAGCGCCCGGGCGCTCAGGCGCCGGTCAGCGTGGCCGTGCCGCCCGCCGACGGCGGAGCGGTCGGGTCGGTGCCCGCGCCGGGGGGCATCTCGCGGGCCACGAAGTCCTCGACGTGGAACAGGTTGTCCCCGGCGCGGCGCACGATGCGCAGCAGCGTGGTCATCGAGGCCACCTCCTCGACCTGCTCCTTGAGGTACCACTGCATGAACTGCTCGCCGAGGTAGTCGCCCTCGTCGCGGGCGGTGCGGGCGAGCAGCGTGATCTGGTCGGTGACCCGCTTCTCCTGGTCGAGCACGAGCTCGACGACGTCCTCGACCGACTTGAAGTCGTTGCGGACGTCGTCGATCCCGGGGACCCGCACGTGCACGTCGTTGTCGAGCAGGTACTGGACCATGCCCATCGCGTGGTTGCGCTCCTCGAGCGCCTGCGCGTAGAAGTGCGCCGCCATCTGCGGCAGGTCCTCGTCGTCGCAGTACACCGCGACGGCGGTGTACTGCTGCGACGCCGTGAACTCGTGGCGGATCTGCTCGCGCAGGAGCTCGTGGAACGTCGACGACGAGGGGGTCATGGCTCCCGAGTGTAGGTTCGGCTAACCGGTGATCGTCGCCGCGACCGCCTGATCCCCCTTCTTCGTCACCCGCAGTGGCGGCGGCGGCACCCCGAGGTCGGAGCACCCGAGGTTCTGGAACGACGCCTGCAGGCGCTGGGCGAGGAAGGTGAACAGGGTGTTCGCCGCCGCGGCGTCCGGGGAGGGGGCCTGGGAGAAGCGGGCCTGGTCGGCCTTCAGACGTCCCGGGGCCACGGCCACCAGCGACCGGCAGTAGGCCGCGCCGTCGGAGGACGCGCCGACCGGCTGGTCGACGCCCGCACGGTAGAGCGCGAGCTTGGCCGGCGACGGCTTCCCGTCGTTCTGGACCATCGGGTCGTTCGCGGGCACCAGGGCCACGGGCCCGCCCTGGTGGGCGGCGGCCTGCAGCTCGTTGAGCGCGAGCGACGGGACCTGCCGGCCGGCGTCGCCGGCGTCCGGGGCCGTCATCGGCCGGCAGCCCAGGGCCGGGTCGACGAAGGCGTCGAGCAGCCCGTTGTCGCTGGCGTTGGTGAGAACCGTCCCGCCGAGACCGGTGTTCGCCGCGGTGTCCTGGGCGGTCCGGCCGTCACCGAGCACCCGGTAGGACGTGGCGAGGTTGTCGCTCTGGTCCTGGTCGACGACCGAGAAGTCGCGGGTGGTCGGGCACGGCTGCCCGTCGGCGGCGGTGCCGAGACCGGGCACGGTGAGCTTCCCGGCCGCGACGGCGCCGTTCGCGGCGGCGAAGAACGCGGGTGCGTCGCAGTCGGCGAACTGGCCGAACGGCGAGCCGGGGGTCCCCTCGACACAGCCGGCGCGGTCACCGTCGAGGGTCAGCGTCGTGCCGTTGAAGCCGAACCAGACCCCGACGACGGCGCCCGGCGGCACGGCGGGTGCCACCGGCGCCGCGGCGGGCTTCGTCCCGTTGTCGACGACCAGCGGGTGGTAGACCGACAGCGCGCCCGTCGCCGGGTCGAGGATCGTGGCCTCGACGAACGCGGCCTGCGCGGTGTCCGCCTCGTGGCACGCGCCGCCACCGCCCGCCCCCTTGAGCCGGTACGGCGTCGCGAGGCCGGCCGCGCTGGTGGGGTGCGGCGGCACGATCAGCGTGCAGTCGACCTGCTGCTGCTTCGTGCCGGTGTTCTTCTGGCGGTCAGACGGATGCGTGCCGTCCGCCCCGCCCCGGTGGGCGGCGGCGGGTGTCGCGGAGGAGGGCGTCGGCGACGCGGCCGTCGTCGTGCTCCCACCCGCCGGTCGTGGCGAGCCGGTCCCGTCCTGGCCGCCGCGCCCCGTGATCGCCGCGGTCAGCCGACCGAGCAGCGAGTCGTGCCGGGACGTCCGGGTGCTGCGGCCCGCCGCCGAGGACGTCCCCGGACCGTGCGTCGACGAGGCCCAGGCCTGCGCCGCCCCGAGCACCAGCAGGATCGAGAGCGGCGCGGCGACCGCCCAGCGCGGGATGCGCCGTCGGGTCGAGTGTCTGGCCATGGGGGTCCTTCGAGGGGGGAGCGGACGGACCCGGGGCGGTTGTCCCGGACGGGGAGGGGGAGACCGGCATCGGCCCGGACCAGCCGAACTGCTCGGTGTGGATGCGGGTCGGCGGGACGGCGAGCTGCTCGAGGGCGGCGAGGCTGCCGGCGAGCAACGAGGGCGGCCCGCAGACGAAGTAGTCCAGGTGGTCGCGCTCGGGAGGACCCGGGAGGACCTCGGAGAGCAGCGCGAGGTCGACGCGGCGGCCGGCGGTGCGGGTCACCTCGAGGTCGAGGCGGCGCTCGAGCACGGCGAGCTCGTCGGCGAAGAGCGGCTCGGAGCCGCGCTCGGCGAGCACGAGCCGGTGACGGCGGGTGTCCCCGCGCTCGGCGAGGGTCCGCAGCATGCTCATCATCGGTGTGATCCCGACGCCGCCCGCCACGAGGACGAGGCCGGCGCAGTCCCGGTCCTCCTCGGTGGTGAACGAGCCGTGCGGGCCGTCGAGCCACACCTTCTCGCCCTGCCGCAGGGCGGCGACGCGGTGCGAGAAGTCGCCCTGGTCGCGGACGGTGAGCTCCAGCCGCCCGGTCACGTTGGCGCTCGAGGCGATGGTGAACGGGTGCTCCTCGGTGCCCACCACGGCGCGCTTGAGGCGCAGCCACACGAACTGGCCCGGGTCGAACCGCAGGCCGCCCCGGCGCAGGTGCACGGGGGCGAGGACGAGCGTCGACACGCTCGGCCCCTCGCGGCGCACGCCGTAGACGACGTAGGCGCCCTGGCGGGAGAACAGCGGGCGCCACACCCAGCGGTGGGATAGCACGGCGAGCAGGACCCCGGCGAGCAGGATCAGGCACACCCGCATCGCCGGGTCGGCCACGAGGTGGTTGAGCCAGATGACGTGCAGCGCGGCCAGGACCAGCCCGGCCCCGGCGAGCGCCACGTGCAGACGTGCCCACACCTCGTAGCGCGCCCCGGGCCGGCGCCCCCCGGCGGCGACCCCGCCGACCAGCAGCAGCGACACCAGCGAGCCCCACCCGACCTTCGCGGTGTCCCGGGCGGTGAGCGGGTTGAGCAGCGTGGGGTGGTTCCACAGCGCGACGGCCGCGTGCAGGACGACCGCGACGAGCGCGAGGATCCCGAGCCAGCGGTGCAGGCCCATGACCCGGTCGACGCCGAAGGCCCGGGTCAGGGTCCGGATCCGGGAGGGGACCAGCACGACCACGACGAGCGCGGCGAGGCCGAGCACGGCCAGCCCCACCGAGAGCATCGAGCCCGGTGAGGTGTCGTGGCCGCGCCAGGCGGACATCGCGAAGGGCACCCCGGTCATCGCGACCAGGGCCAGCGCCCAGGCCGTCGTCGTCATCCGTCTCCGCACGGCCGCAGAAGTTAGGACCGTGACCTGTCCGTGACCGGCGAGTCTGAGAGATCCCGTCCGCCGAACGCGCCGAGAGCCCGTCACGGGGCGCCGACGGGCCACCGCGTGCTCCGATCGGACGCGTGCGTGATCCGTGTGCGGGAGCGCGCTCTCAGTTTGGCGCCCCGGTCGTCGCGGCACCGGCACGTTCCCGGCACCGGAGGGCGAAACCGGCGCCGCTCGCCCGTCCACGGCAGGATGCGCGGCCGTGGCCCGACCCAGATCCTTCGACCGCGCGCGCGAGGCCGCCGAGGTGCCCTCGGCGTTCGACCAGGACGCGACCTCCTACGACCGCCTCGTCGGCGCGAACCCCGGCTACTTCGATCACCTGAAGCGGTCCGCGGGCCGCCTGGGCCTGCCCGGGCGCGGGGCGGGGCTGCGCCTGCTCGACGTCGGGTGCGGGACCGGGCTGTCGACCCGGGCGCTGCTGGAGACCTACCCGGAGGCCGAGATCGTCGCGGCGGACGCCTCGGCGGAGATGCTCGCGCAGGCCCGGGCGAAGGCGTGGCCGTCGACGGTCCGGTTCGTGCACTCGCGGGCCGAGGAGCTCGCCGCCGCGGGCGTCGAGGGCCCGTTCGACGGTGTCCTGGCGGCCTACCTGCTCCGCAACCTGCCCGATGTCGACGCCGGCGTCGCCGACCTGCGCGACCTCCTGGCCCCGGGCGCGCCGCTGGCGGTGCACGAGTACTCGGTGGCCGACTCCCGGGTCGCGCAGGCCGTGTGGACCGCCGTGTGCTGGGCCATCGTCATCCCGCTCGGGTGGCGGGTGACCGGCGACGCGTCGCTCTACCGCTACCTGTGGCGCAGCGTGCTCGCCTTCGACGGGATCGGCCGGCTCACCGCGCGGCTGCGCGAGGCCGGGCTGGAGCAGGTGCGCGTGGAGCCGATGGACGGCTGGCAGCGCGGGATCGTGCACACGGTCGTGGGGCGGCGCCCCAGGTGAACGGATGTGGTCGCCAGGACGACCACATCCGTTCACATGGTGCGCCTGCGCACCTCGTAGGTCCGCTCGGCGTACTCGATGTCGTCGACCCACAGCCGCTTCGCGGCCCACTCCATCAGCGGGCGCACCACCCGCCGGGCCCGCCGGGCGTGCCCGAACCCCTCGCGGTCCGAGTGCGCGACGACGGCCTCGGTCACCTGGGTGCGCGCGCGGCCGTCGGGGTGCGGGGCGAGCGGGGTCGCGTGGGTCTCGACGACGCTGCCCGCCCCCTCGCCCCGGGTGATGTGCATGACGACGGTGCGCGGGTCGGGGCAGGTGAAGCGGGCCTCGACCGGGATGCCCCAGTTCCGGGTGAGCCGGAACGCGACGTGGAGGTCGAAGTGGTCCTCGGCCTCGGTGGCGGTCCGCGCCGGGGCGGAGTCGACGCGGAGGTCGGCGAACGAGTGCGGGTGGAACCAGGCGCCGTGCCAGGGGTCGAGGCGGTTGGCGACGACGTCGTCGGGCTCGCAGGTGCCGACCATCGTCGCGACGGCGACGAGGCTCGCGGTGTGGTCCGGGCGCACCGGCAGGATCGGGGTGTCGGTGGGTTCCTCGCCGCCGACCGCGTCGAGCCGGACCCAGGCGAGGACGCCGTCGTCGTGGGCGGGCAGCGTCCGCCAGCCCGCGCGCCCGGACGGGCCGAGCGCCAGGCCGTGCCAGCGGCAGATGAGCTCGCAGCCGGACTGCGTCGCGGTGGCCATGGCGGCGCCGAGGTGCGGGCACGCGCCCGGCCCGGCGTGGAGCTCCCCGGACGGCGAGCGCCACAGCACCAGCTCGACCCCGGCCACCGTCGTGCCGAACGGGGTCCCGGCGCGGACGTCGCGGGACGCGGCGACGACGTACCAGTTGCCCGACGGCCGCGCCGTCGCCCGCTCGAGGGCGGCGTGGATGATGCCGGGCTTCGCGTCGCGCCAGGTCGGCTCCATGGCCTCCCAGCGCTCGCCGGAGAGACGGCGCAGCGGGTTCGCGGGCCGGCGGGCGGGGCGCTTGTCCAGCACGGACGACGACGCTAGGTCGAGGGCCGTTCGGGCGCAGTGGGACGGTGCCGCCTGTGGCCGGACGCACGCCTGGCTGCGCCGAACGTGGGAGCGGGACCCGTTCGGGTGGTGCCTTCCGTGCAAGCGAAGCGTCGTTGCTTGCATCCAGTGGCAGAAAAGCCCCGTCGTCGAGCGGGTCAGGACGCCGGGGCGCGCTCCCACGGGCACGACAGGCACCGTGGCCCGCCGCGCCCCGAGCCCAGCTCGAACCCCTCGATCGTCACGACCTCGATCCCGGCGTCGCGCAGCCGCCCGTTCGTCGTCGTGTTGCGCTCGTAGGCGACGACGAGGCCGGGGGCGAGCGCGAGGGTGTTGTTGCCGTCGTCCCACTGCTCGCGCTCGGCGGCGACGCCCGCCGGGCCGGTGTCGACCGCGCGCAGCTCCTCGATCCCCATCGCCGCCGCGGCGGCCGGCCGGAAGGGCTCGGGGCCGGCGATGGCGAGCCCGGCCCCGTCGGGGGTGATCGTCCAGGCCTGGAGCGAGTCGAGGACCTCCGGGAAGACGACCAGGGTGTCGACGTCGACCATGGTCGCCACCGTGTCGAGGTGCATCGTCGCCCGCCGCTGCGTGATGGGGACGGCGAGCACGGTGTGGGCGAGCTCGGCGTCGAACATGGCGCGGGCGAAGGACTCGGCGCCGGCGGGGCTGGTGCGCTCCCCGACCCCGACGGCGAGGACCCCGGGCGCGAGCAGGAGCACGTCGCCGCCCTCGACGGGCGAAGGGTCACGGGGGTCGGTGTGCGGCACCCCGCCGAGCTGGGCGTGGGCCCGCTGGGCGAGCGCGACGAGCGCGGCCTCCCGCCGCCGGGCGGGCATCCCCATGGCGGCGGCGACGACGTGGTCGCCCACGCGGATCGACGAGTCGCGGGTGAACATGAGGTTGGGCAGCGGGTCGACGGCGAACTCGTCGGGGCCGTGCATCCGCCGGACCAGCGAGCTGTGGCCGTCGCCGAGCTCGCGGAAGGTGAGCCCGCCGATGAGGACCTCGGCGAGGTCGTCGGGACCCATCGCGGTCAGCTGGGCCCGGACCCCGTCGCCCAGCTCGCGGCCGAGGACCCGCTCGTCGACCGCGTCGGCGATGCCCCGTTCCCGGGCGTCGGCGTCGTCGAGCGCGGTGCGCAGGAGGTCGGCGAGGAGCAGGACCCGGACGCCGTGGCGCTCGAGGGTCGCGGCGAAGCGGTCGTGCTCGAGCTGGGCCCGCTCGACCCACGGGATCCCGTCGAACAGCAGCCGGTCGGCGTTGCGGGGGGTCAGCCGCTCGAGCTCGGGGCCCGGTCGGTGGAGGACGACGGTGCGCAGCGGGCCGACCTCGGAGTCCACGCGGGGCGGGGTCATGGGCGCCGACCCTACGAGCGGCCGATCGACGATGTGGCTTTCCTGCCACTGGATGCCAGCAACGACGCTCCGCTGGCACTCGGGGGGACGGCTCAGCGCGGCAGGAACGGCACCTTCCCCGCCAGCAGCGCCGACCCCACGAACGCCACCACGTCGATGAGCGCGTGCGCCCCGACCAGCGGCCACAGCCGCCCGCTGCGCTGCCAGTACCGCCCGAACACCAGGCCCATGACGACGTTGCCGAGCCCGCCGCCGAAGCCCTGGTAGAGGTGGTAGGACCCGCGGAGCAGGGCCGAGATCGCGAGCGACCGGTTCTCCGAGAGCCCGAGCCGGCGCAGCACGGTGAGCAGCCATCCGACGACGAGGACCTCCTCGGCCCACGCGTTCGCGACCGCCGACAGCACGAGGACCGGCACCCGCCACCAGTGGTCGTCGAGGACCGAGGGCACCACGGTGAGGTTGATCCCGAGCGCCCGGGTGAGCAGGTAGAACCCCAGCCCCGGGATGCCGATGAGGGCGGCGAGCCCGACCGCGGCGAGCGCGTCGCGGCCGGGCCGCGTGCCGTCGAGACCCACCGCGCGGGGCCCGGACCCGGCCCGCAGCAGCAGGTAGAGGCCCAGCCCTCCCCACGCGACGAGCTGCAGCGACGAGGCGAGCTGGGCGGCGAGGTCCACCCAGGCGTCGGTCGCGAGCGGCCGGTCGATCGCCACCTGCCGGGACGCCAGGGGCGCGGGGGCGGCGAGCGAGTCGAGCAGCGAGATGAGCGAGCGCAGGCCGGACAGGCCGAGGGTCACGGTCGCGACGACGAGGATCTCGGTCACGAGCAGGCGGCGCTCGCGCCCGTCCGCCTCCGCGACCGCGGGCCTCGGCGGGGCGAGCCACGTACGCAGCAGGCTCATCGCGGGTCACCCTAGGCCGACCGCGACGGCGTCACGCCCGCGCACACCCCGGCGTCGGTAGCCTCGCCGGTGTGGGACGCGTCCTCCGAGTGCTGGCCACCCCCCGGTGGGTCGGGTGGACGCTGCTCGCGGTCGTCGCGGTGATCGTCTGCGGCGGGATGGCCTACTGGCAGCTGGGCCGCGCGGAGTCGCCCACCGGGACGCTGCTCAACGCGGGGTACGCGCTGCAGTGGCCGCTGTTCGGGGTGTTCTTCGCCGCGCTGTGGTGGCGCATGCTGCACGCCGAGGCGCTCCAGCTCGCCGCCGTCCGCGGCGAGCTCCCCGACGACACCGACGACGACGCCGCCGGGCCGGCGCCCGGCAACGACGGCCCCGCACCCGCCGTCGGGACCTCCGTGCCGCCGCCGGACTCGCCCTTCACTCCCCGGCCCGCGGGGGTGCGCCCCGGCGACGGGCAGGGGGCGCCGGCGCGGGGCCGGGCCCGTACCGACTACAACGCCATGCTCGCCGCGCTCGCCCGGGCCGATGCCCGTGACCCCGACGAGACCCCCTGACCTGCGAGGAGTCCCCAGCGTGACCGCACCGACCTCGACGGCGGCGCTGACCCCGAAGATCGTCGCCGCGATGAAGCGCTACCGGGTGATGGCCTGGGTGGTGGGCACCGGCCTGCTCGTGCTCGTGCTGGTCGCGATGCCGCTGAAGTACTTCGCGGGCGACCCGACGCTCGTCGCGACCGTCGGTCCCATCCACGGCTTCCTCTACATGGGCTACCTGGCGCTGACCGCCGACCTGGGCGTGAAGAGCCGCTGGCCGGTCCTGCGCCTGCTGCTCGTGGCGCTCGCCGGCACCATCCCGTTCGTCTCGTTCATCGCCGAGCGGAAGGTCACCGCTCCGCTGCGCGACGCTGAACCGCGCCCGTCGCCGCCGGGCTGACCTCCGCGAGCCGGCGGACCTCGGCGCCGAGCAGCCGGGGGCAGGCCACCGGCGCCGAGAAGCCGATCCGCACGTCGTGGTCGCCCCGGTCGGTCTCCACCCGCAGGCGCAGCCCCAGCCGGTCGACGGCGAGCGGCACCAGCGTGTTCTCCGGGCGCCGCAGTGCGGGCGGCAGGTGACGGGCGAGCCCGGCCAGCAGCGAGGCGTGCGCGTGGGCGAGGTGGGAGAGCCAGGCGTCGCCGGTCGCCACGAACGGGTCGGGCGCGCCGGCGGCGACCTCCGCCGGGGTGAAGGTGCCGGTGCCCTCGGCGTCGGAGAGCACCACCGAGCCCGGGTCCAGGCGCAGCAGCACGTCGGAGTGCCCGACGTCGAGGAGGCGCTCGTCCGCGGTCTCGGCCGCGATGCGCAGCGCCGCGCGCCGGGCGACCCGCGCCGGCAGCACCCGCACCCGGCCGGCGATCCACACCAGGCCCCGCACCGGCTGGCGCACCGGCAGCGGCGCGGTGTCGGTCAGCTCCAGCATCACCGGCAGGTACTCCTGCGCGCGGGTCCGGACGACCAGCGGGTGGTCGGCGGGCAGCTGGAGCGTCGCGGCGCCCGACGCGGGCACGTGGTGCAGCACCGGCGTGACCCGCCCGCCGTCGTCGCCGTCGGCGTGCTCCGTCGTTCCCGGCCCGGCGATCAGCGCGGCGCCCGAGGCGCGGACCGCGGTGGTCCGCGCCCGCTCGGCCGGGCTGGGGACGGGCGGCTGGTGCGGGCAGCTCCTGGCCATCGGGCTCCTCCGGTGCGTGAGTTAGGTGAGCCTAACCGAAGTGATCCCCTCGGGAGCAAGTGCCGATCCCGTCGCGGGCGCCCGGTGCCCGGGGGATCCCGGGCCGACCGCTACCGTGCCCTCGTGTCCACCGTCCCCCAGGCCGGTGGGGCACCGGTCGACGGTGTGCCCCCGCTCCTCGCGCGGATCCTCGACGACGCCGCGCTCGTCTCGCCCGGTCCCCGCGTCGGGATGGCGGACGTGCTCGACACCCACCTGGACGTCCGCGCCGGCGAGTACGGCGATCTGGTCGGCGCGCTGGTGGTGCCGGTGTCCCGGCTCCAGGAGTTCGTGGCCGAGCTCGTCAAGCGCCGGCCCGCGGCCCCCGTCCCGATCACGCTGTCGGTCGACACCGGCCTGGGCGGCGTGCCCAAGGCGCTCTCGCTGACCACCTCGCGCGCCGCGCTGCTCACCACCGGCACGGTCGAGATGCCCGCGCCGCACGACGTGGACTCGGTGTGGCTCGAGCGGGTCACCGAGTTCGTGCCCGACGACGTCGTCGCGGTCGTCGAGCCGCGCCGGCCCGACGCCGACGGGTCGGCCGACTGGATCGCGGGCGTGCGCCGCGTCGTCGGGCACGGCTGCCGGCCGAAGCTGCGCTGCGGCGGCGACCGCGCCGGGGCCTTCCCCGGCGTCACCGACGTGTCGCGCTTCCTCGCGGTGGTCGCGGCGGCCGGGCGCTCGTTCACCGCGAGCATCGGGCTGCAGGGCGCGGTCCGCCACGTCGACCCCGACACCGGGTTCGACCACCACGGCTGGCTCAACCTCATGGTGGCCGTCACCCGCGCCCTGCGTGCGGTCCCGCCGGCGGCCGCCGGGGGACCCGACGACGGCGGCCCCTCCGGTGCCGAGGTGCCCGGGTCCGAGCCGCCGGCCGAGGCGTCGGTGGAACCGCCGCCCGAGCTCGTCGAGGCCGTCCGCGGCGCGCTGGACGCCACCGACGCGGACGCCCTCGCCGCCGAGGTCGCCGACGTCGACCAGGCCACCGCGGCGCGGGTCCGCGCGCACCTGTCGTCGTTCGGGTCGACGGCCCCGGCCGACCAGGGCGCCGAGATGGCCCGGCTCGGCCTGGTGTGACGGTGCCCGCGCCGGAGGTCGCCTACCTCGGCCCGCCCGGCACGTTCTGCGAGCAGGCGCTGCGCAGCCTCGTCGAGGCGCCGGGGTCGGCGTTCGCGGGCGCGGGGCTCCGCCCGGCGGCGAGCACCACCGCCGCGCTCGACCTGCTGCGGGCCGGCGAGGTGGCGCTGGCCTGCGTGCCGATCGAGAACTCGGTCGAGGGCGCCGTGCCCGCGACGATGGACGGCCTCGTCGAGACCCCGCCGGTCGTCGTCGTCCGGGAGATCCTCCTCCCGGTCCGCTTCGCGGTGCTGGTGCGCCCGGGCACCACGCGCGCCGACGTGCGCACCGTGGCCTCCCACCCGCACGGCGAGGCGCAGACCCGCCGCTGGCTGGCGACCCACCTGCCCGGCGCCGAGACCCGGATGACGCCCTCGACGGCCGCCGCCGCGGCCGCCGTCGCCGACGGGCAGGTCGACGCCGCGGTGTGCGCGCCGGTCGCCGCGCGGCACTACGGGCTCGAGGTCCTCGCCGACGGGGTGCACGACACCGGCGACGCGGTGACCCGCTTCGTCGTCGTCGCCCCGGCCGGCGTCCGGCTGCCCGCGCCCACCGGGGCCGACCGCACCTCGATCGCCGCCACCACGGTCAACGAGCCCGGCGCCCTGCTCGCGATCCTCACCGAGTTCGCGATCCGCGGCGTGGACCTCACCCGCATCGAGTCCCGGCCCTCGAAGGAGCGGCTCGGGACCTACTGGTTCTTCCTCGACGGCGCCGGACACGTCGCCGAGCCGGCGATGGGCGAGGCGCTGGCCGCCCTGCACCGGCGCTGCACCGAGCTGCGCTTCCTCGGCTCCTACCCGCGCGCGGTCGTGCCGCCGGGATCCACCGCGCCGTCACCTCCCGTCGCCCCGCCGGTTCCCGGGCAGGAGGGCGCCGATTACGCGGCGGCCGCGAGGTGGCTGACCGCACTCCGCGAGGTGCCCGGCGAGGCCCTCCCGGGCTGACCCACGTGGTACGGATGGAGGCGTGCTCCGTCTCGTGCTCGCCCGCCACGGCCAGACCCCGGCGAACGTCGCGAAGACCCTGGACACCGTGCTGCCCGGCCCCGGCCTGACGGACCTGGGCCGGCTGCAGGCCGAGGCGCTGGGCAAGGAGCTGGCCGCCGACCCGCTCGGCCCGGTCACCCGGCTCGTCCACTCGCCCGCGCGGCGGGCCCGCGAGACCGCCTCGCTGGTCGCTCCCGCGCTCGGGCTCGCGCCGGACGTCGTCGAGGGCACCCACGAGGTGCAGGTCGGCGACCTCGAGGGCCGCGCCGACGAGCCGTCGATCGCCCGCTTCCGCGCCGTCTACGACGCCTGGCGCGCCGGCGACGTCACCGCGCGGATGCCGGGCGGCGAGTCGGGCCGCGACGTCCTCGACCGCTACCTGCCCGCCCTCGAGGGCCTGCGCTGCGAGCACGCGTCGGGCACCGTCGTGCTGGTCAGCCACGGCGCGGTGCTGCGGCTGGTCGCGCACGCGCTCGTCGGGGAGATCCCCGACCTGGGCGCGGACGACCACGTCGACAACTGCGGCCGGATCGTCCTGACGGCGGGCCGCGACGCCCGGTGGGACCTCGAGGCCTGGCGCCGCGAGGCCCCGGGCGGCCTCGCCTCCACCCGCGACGCGACGGGTGGCTGACGCCATGTGAGCACTAAGTGCCGGTATAGCGACACTTAGTGCTCACGAGCGCGCAGCGCACCTAGCCCCAGCCCAGCCGGTGCAGCGTGGCCTCGTCGATGCCGAAGTGGTGGGCGATCTCGTGCACCACGGTGATCGCGACCTCGTCGCGCAGCTCGTCCTCGTCGGCGCACGCGTCGACGAGGGCGTCGCGGTAGAGCGTGATGCGGTCGGGCAGCACCCCGCCGTAGTCGCTGGTGCGGTCGGTCAGCGCCACGCCCTCGTAGAGCCCGAGCAGTTCCGGGTCCTCGGGGTGGCGCGGCTCGACGAGCACGACGACGTTGTCCATCGCGCGGAGCAGCTCGGCCGGGAGCTCGTCGAGGGCCTCCCCGACGAGCTCCTCGAAGCGCTCCGGGTCCACCGTCGGGGCGGGGTCAGTTCCCGTTCCCGCCGCCGCCGGGCAGCAGCGGCGGGAGGGACGGCAGCACGCTCGGCAGCGGCGACGCCGGCGCGGCGGGCGCCTGGGTCGCGGACGGCGCGGCGGGCGCGGCGGGCGCGGCCGTCGTCGTCGCGGCCGGGGTCGAGGGCTCGACGGCGGGCGCCCCGGGCGGCGGCAGCGGGTCCGGCGACGCGGGGGCGGCGCCGCCGATCGTCACGCCGTCCTTGACCGCCCCGGTCAGCGGCGCGAAGCCCGAGTTGTCCGCGAGCAGCGAGCCCATGTCGCAGCTGACGCGGCGGGTGCCCGCGTCCCACGACGCCTGGTTGATGTTCGTCCAGTAGACCGTGAGCTTCGAGTCGGTGAGCTTCTGCGCGCCGACCGCGTCCTGGGCGACCTTCGTGCACGCCGGCTGCAGGAAGTTGTCCTGGTCGTCCACCGAGGGCAGCCCGCCGGTGAACTTGGTGCCGAGGTCGACGGTGCCCGCGACCTCGGCGGCGTGCGTCTTCGCGCACGAGGACACCGGGTCGGACACCTCCTTGCCGTTCAGCCCCAGGCAGGTGCCGGGCGCGAACACCACGGCCTGGTCGGCGTCGGAGACCTTCCCGGTCGAGGAGAGCAGCGCGCCGGTGACGCCGGGGGCCTGCAGCCCGCAGCGCACGGTGCGGTCGCCGTCGCCCCAGGCCGCGGCCGTCGGCTTGAGCGCCCCGACCTTGTAGCGCCCGGTCGGGTCCAGCGGCTTGCCGAGGTAGCGCTGCACCAGCGGGCCGCACTGGTCGGCGACGATCTTCTGCCAGGCCGCGTCGGCCGGGAACGGCGTGCCCTCGGGCTGGGTGGCGTTCACCGGGCCGGCCGTCTCGAAGAGGTGCGAGGCCGAGCAGTCGACCTGGTGGACGTCGGCGCCGTCGGTGCGCTGCCACGTCAGGCAGGTGCCGGGCGCCTTGGCCAGCTCCGAGGAGTCGGTCTCCGGGCCGCTGCTCGAGCCGCCCAGGACGCCCGAGGAGGCGCCGGACTCGTCCCCGGCGAGCCCGAGGAAGCCCAGGCCGTTGCCGGTGGCGGCGAAGGCGCTGGCGGCCAGCAGCATGATGAGCGCCCCGGCCAGGATCCCGACGACGCCGCGGCGCGCGACGAGCCGCCGGGCGGCGTGACCGTCCGCGTCGTCCGCCACCCGGTCGCTGCGTCCCCGCGAGGACGGACGTTCCCGTAGGACCATGGTGCTGACATCATGCCGCGTGCCGGACTCGTCACCTCGAGGGGGGATCGGCGGGCCCGGTCAGGTGCTGGAGGGACTGAGGACATGAGCGAGGAGCCGGGGGCCGCGTCGCGGGGGCGCCACGAGGGCGGGTCCAGCGCTGACGCCGGGTCGACCGCGGACGACGCGGCCACGCCGCCCTCGGGCACGCCGGCGGTCGGGGGGTCGACCTCCCCGGGCGCGGAGACCCCCACCACGCGCACGGAGGAGCCGTGGTGGAACTCCGCCGACACGGGGTCCACGGGGTCACCGGCGGCCACCGCGTCCACGGCGTCCACCGGGGGCCCCGCCGCCGACCCGTCCCACCGCGGCCGCGTGCGCTACCAGGACCCCGAGACCACGACGCCCCGCGAGCCCACCGTCGCCGAGCAGCGCGCCCGCCGCGAGGCCGATCGGCGGCGCAAGGCGCAGGAGGAGGCGGCGGCCGCCGCCGAGCAGCGCAAGTCGAAGATCCGCAAGCGGGTGCTCATCGGCGGCGGGGTTGCAGTCGGGGTCGCGGCGATCGTCGCGATCGCCTACGCGGCCTCGTCGGGCGGCGACGACGAGGTCAACGCCCAGTGCACCGACCAGAACGGCGTCGTCGTCGCGGACAGCTACTGCTCGGGCACCCCGACCAACGGCTCGTACCACGGCGGCTTCGTCCCGATCTTCCTCGGCGGCTTCGGGAACCAGTACCACTACAACTACGGCTCGAACTCGCCCATCGGCACCGTCGCCCGCGGCGGCTCGGTCACCGCGCCGCCCAGCGGGACGAGCATCCGCAGCGGCACGACGGGCAGCAGCCTGGGCTCGACGTCGTCGAACGGCACCGTGAGTCGCGGCGGGCTCGGCGTGTCCGGCAGCTCCTCGGGGTCGGGGTCCAAGGGCTCGTCGTCGGGGTCGGGCTCGTCGTCCGGCAGCTGAGCACCACCGAGCGGAGAGGACGCGCGTGCGTCGCGAGAGGTCGACCCCCCGCCCCGACTGGCGGCAGAAGATCGAGGAGCAGGGTCTCGTCTTCGGCACCCCGGCGATGGGCCAGGACGGCGCCCGGCCCTACTGGGACGAGTCGGTGCACTACGTCTTCGACATGGCCGAGATCCTCTCGCTGGAGGCCGACGTCGAGCTGCTGCACTCGATGTGCCTGGAGGCCGTGGACCACGTCGTCACCACCGAGCGGTTCCGCGACTTCGCGCTGCCCGAGTGGTGCTGGGAGCAGGTCGCGGCGTCCTGGAAGCGCCACGACGCGCACCTCTACGGCCGCTTCGACCTGCGCTACGACGGGTCCGGCCCCGCCAAGCTGCTCGAGTACAACGCCGACACCCCGACGACGCTGCTCGAGGCCAGCATCTGCCAGTGGTACTGGCTCAAGGACGTCTACGGCGACTCCCAGGACCAGTGGAACTCGCTGCACGAGAAGCTCGTCGCCCGCTGGGGCGAGATCGCCGCGGACCTCCCGCGCGGCGAGGTGCACTTCTGCTGGTCGCAGGCCGAGACGACCGGCGAGGACCACGTGACCACGGCCTACCTGCAGGAGACGGCGGCCGAGGCCGGGCTCGACACCGTCGGGCTCGCGATCGAGCAGATCGGCTGGGACTCCGCGCTCGACCGGTTCGTCGACCTCGAGGAGGCCCCGATGAGCTGCGTCTGCAAGCTCTACCCCTGGGAGTGGATCCTCGGCGACGACTTCGGCAAGCACGTCACCCGCAGCCTCCCCGAGACCGCGTGGATCGAGCCGCTGTGGAAGACGCTGCTGTCGAACAAGGCGATCCTCGCGGTGCTCTGGGAGATGTACCCGGGCCACCCGAACCTGCTGCCCGCCTCGCTGGGCGACCCGGGGCTGCTCACCGAGTACGTCCGCAAGCCGCTGCTGGGCCGCGAGGGCGCCAACGTGCAGATCGTCGCCGGCGCCGGCGAGCCCGTCGTCCAGACCGGCGGGGTCTACGGCGAGGAGGGCTACGTCTACCAGCTCTTCGACCCGCTGCCCGAGTTCGACGGCTACCGGCCCGCGCTCGGCGCCTGGATCGTCGGCGACGAGGCCGCCGGGCTCGGCATCCGGGAGACCGCGGGGCTGGTCACCGACAACGGCGCGGCGTTCGTGCCGCACCGCATCCCCGACTGATGCCCACCCCCCGTGAGATGTGGACGCTCTACGAGCCGGTCCACGCCCTGACCTACTTCGCCCCGGCGGCGCTCGCGGTATCGGAACCCCTCGGCGACTCGTTCTGGGCGCGCTACGTCGCCCAGCGCGCCGCCCCGCTCGGCGAGGTGCCCACGGCCGTCGTCGTGGCGGCCTTCGGCGGGTTCGCCCCGGACCGGATCGCGGACGCGCGGGCCGGCATCGCGCCGGGCGTCACGCCCACCGCCGCGCTGGGAGCCCGCCTCGAGGGGGTCGACGCCGCGTTCGGCGACCTGCCCGACGCCCCCGACGTCGCCGTCGTGACCGAGGCCGCCGACCTCGCCTGGGAGGCGGCGTCGGCGTGCGACGACGCCGGGCGCGTGCTCGGGGCGGCGAACCGGGCGCTGCCGCGGCCCGCCGCGCCGCACCTCGCGCTGTGGCAGGCGACGACGACGCTGCGCGAGCACCGCGGCGACGGCCACCTGGCCGCGCTCGCCGTCCACGGCGTGGGGGCGGTGGCCTCGCACGTGCTCAAGGTGGCGGCGGGCGAGTCGCCGGGGCGGGACCTGCGCCTCGGGCGGCGTATCCGCGAGGCGGCCTGGGACGCGGAGGTGGGCCGGCTGCGCTCGGCGGGGCTGCTCGGCGACGGGCTCGTGCTCACCGACGCGGGGTGGGCGCTGCACGGGTCGGTCGAGGACGCCACCGACCGCGCGGCCGCCGGCCCGTGGGAGGCGCTGGGCCCGGAGCGCACCGGGCGGCTCGCGGCGCTGCTGGAGCCGATCGCCGCGGCGGCCCGCTCGGTCGTGCCCGCCCACAACCCGATCGGGCTCCCGCCGCGCTGATCCGGCCCGCCACGGGTCCCCCTCGCGGCGGCCCGGAGTCGCTAGGGTGCGGCGTCTCTTTCGTCCGGATGGACCCCGCGGAGGCCCGTGTGCTCGCTCCCGAATTCTTCCCGACGCTCCTCGGCAACATCGGCCTGATCGCGCTCTACGCGGTGATCGGCGCGGTGCTCATGTACGTCGGCTACTTCGCGATCGACCTGACGACGCCGGGTGACCTGCGGGGGCTGGTGCGCGAGGGCCGGCCCAACGCGGTGGTCGTGTCCGCCTCGGGCCTGGTGTCGATGGCGCTGATCGTCGTCGTCGCGATCTACATCTCCGGCGGCGGCCTGCTCACCGGGGTGATCAACACGCTGGTCTACGGGCTCGTCGGGATCGTCGCGCAGGTCCTCGTCGTGCGGGGCCTCGAGGCGGTGTCCCGCCTGGACGTGGGCGCCTGCCTGCACGACGAGTACTACACCCCGGTGTCCGCCATGATCGCCGGGATGCACCTGGCGCTGGGCCTCGTGGTGGCGGTGGCCATCATCTGAGACCGGCCGGTGCCACGTCCGTGATGTCCGGCTCGTGATGGTGCGGCGACGGTCCGGGGTCACCCCGTCGTGGCTGCGGTAACCGGCGTCGTCATCATGGACGGCACGCGCCGTCGCCACGCGGCGCCCACCGAGAGGGGGATCATGGCCGGATCCACGGACGTCGCAGTGGTCGGCGCCGGCCCGTACGGGCTGGCCGCCACCGCCTTCCTGCGCCACCAGGGCACCGCGACCCACACCTTCGGCGAGGTGATGGGCTCGTGGAAGCACCAGATGCCGCGCGGGATGATCCTGCGCTCCAAGGAGCGGGCGTCCTCGATCGCGCACCCGGTGCCCGGGCACACCATCACGGCCTGGGCCCGCGCCCACGACATCGCGCTGGACAACCCGGCGTCGCTCGAGCACTTCCTGGCCTACGGCGACTGGATCGCCGAGCGCATCGTCCCGGACCTCGACCACCGCCGCGTCGAGCAGGTCGTCCGGGAGGGTTCCGGCTTCTCGGTGCACCTCGACGACGGCGACCGCATGCACGCCGAGCGCGTCGTCATGGCGGTCGGGCTGCGCAACATGGAGCGCGGCATCCCGCAGTTCGAGGGCCTCCCCGAGGGCGCCGTCTCACACGTGGCCCACCACGAGGACCTCTCGACCTTCGCCGGCAAGCGGGTGCTCGTCGTCGGGCTCGGCCAGAGCGCGCTGGAGAACGCGGCGATCCTCGTCGACCTCGGCGTCGACGTCTCGGTCGTCGCCCGCGCGAAGGCCCCGCACTGGCTCGGCCCGCACAAGCCGAAGGGCTCCCCGCCGCCGACCTTCCGCGAGAAGTGGCGCGTCCCGCCGACGGACGTGGGCGGCCGGGCCACCGGGTGGCTCGCCGCGGCGCCCGAGACCTACCGGCGGCTGCCCGAGCGGCTCCAGCTCGAGGTCCGCAAGCGCTGCCTGTTCCCGGCCGGCTCGCACAACCTCCGCGCCCGCCTCGAGAACACCCCGTTCCACCTCGGGCAGGGCATCCGCTCGGCCGAGGCGGTGGACGGCGAGGTCGTCGTGACGCTGCAGGACGGCTCGACGCTGCGCACCGACCACGTCATGGTCGGCAGCGGCTACGAGATCGACGTCGCGCGCTACGACCTGCTCGACAAGGAGCTCCTGGGCGAGCTGGCGACCGTCGAGGGGTTCCCGACGCTCGGCAAGGGCTTCGAGTCGACGGTGCCGGGCCTGCACTTCCTCGGGGCGCCGGCCGTGCGCTCGTTCGGGCCGGTCAACCGGTTCGTCACCGGCACCTGGTACGCCGCGCCGGAGCTGGCCCGCCGCATCGCCGGCAAGCGGGGCCCGACGCTGCGGGTGGCCTACCCCGTGGGGTCGCACGCGATCGCCTGAGTCGACCCGGTCCTACCGCACGAACGGCCGGTTCGTGACCCTCGAAGGTCACGAACCGGCCGTTCGTGCGTTCGCGGCGAGTGCGCCGTTCAGCGCAGCTTGCGTACCCGCGGCACCCAGGTGCGGGAGAAGCGCTGCAGCACCGGGGTCGCCCGGCCGACGAGCATGGGCAGGAACGGCAGCGGGTCGTCGAGGGCGAACCAGCCGTGCTCGGTCGTCGGCGCGCGCCCGTCGGGGGCGGGCCCGTCGGTGCGGTCGCCGCGGTAGGCGATCCGGGCCGCGTAGTCGAAGTCCTCCACCACGAACCCCCGGCCCTCGGGGAACGGCGCGCGGGGGGCGTCGCGGCCGGTCAGGGCCAGGTGCTGGGCGCGGACCACGTCGAGGCCCGCGGCGTCCTCGAAGAGCCGGAACTGTGCCCCGACCCGCGGGTTGAAGTCGACGAGCTTGTAGCGCCCGTCGCGCAGGTCGCGCCGCCAGTCCAGGTCCGCGATGCCGCGGAAGCCCACGGCGTCGAAGAGCTCCGCGGCGAGCCGCGCGAGCTCGTCGTTCCAGCGGGCCCGGCCCGCCGTCGTGAACCCGGCGTGCGGGGGCCAGGAGCGCAGCTTGACCCCGGTGAACACCGTGGGCTCGTGGGCGGTTCCCGGCCCGGGCCAGAAGGCGTGCACCACCCAGTCCTCGGCGGTCTCCCGCGGGACGTACTCCTGCAGGATCACCGACGGGACGTCGTCCCAGTCCAGCGCCATCGCCCGGAGCCGGTCGGGGTCCTCGACGACGGTGGAGGAGCGGACCGTGGGGTGGCGGTGGCGCTCGAACGGGTCGCGGCTCTTGACGACGACGGGGAAGGCGCCGTGGGCGGCGTACTCCTCGACGTCGGCGAGGCTCTCCGGGAACACCGTGTGCGGGGTGGGGATGCCGTGCTCGGCGCAGACCCGGAAGAGGCCCTCCTTGCTGGCGACCCGGCGCGGCAGGCCGGGGTCGGCGCAGCGGGGGAAGAGGAAGTCGTCGGCCAGGCCGGCCTCGCCGCCGAGCTCCGAGACGACCGCGGCGGCCTCGTCGTCGGTCGGCACGAGCACGGCGCGCCGCCCGATGGCCTTCGCGATGCCGTGGAGCCCCTCGGCGAGCTCGGCGGGGTCCTCGCGGCCCGTCGTCGGCCAGGAGAACCGGCCGCGCAGGTGCCGCGAGCAGGCCGCGGGGGTGTAGCGGCCCTCAGTGACGGCGTAGACGTCGACCCCGCACCGACCGAGGCTGCGCACCACGCCGACGCCACCGTGGTGCAGCGGGTAGTTGCCGAGCTTGAGCAGCAGTGCCGGCACCGAGCGGTCGAGCTCCACCCGCTGCCGCGCCGCGCTGCGCGTGTCGATCAGCACCCCGCACCCCCTCCCGTGCCGTGCTCCGCGATCGCCAGGTCCAACGACCCCACCGGGTCGGGGGCCATCGGGATCGTCCCCCGGGGTCGGACCGACGCCCGAACGGGGGACACGTCCCGGGCAGCGTAGACGGGGGTGGAGTCGATCACCGGTCCAGGCGGGGAGGGCACGACGGGGCCCGCGCGCACCCCGTGTCACGATCGGGGCCGGTCCCGCCCCGGCGGGCACGACCTCGGGAGGCGACGGTGGAGGGCGATCCGACCGGCACCGGTCTGGCGGTGCTCGTGGTGTCCGCGGGGGCCGCGGACCCGCTCGAGCGCACCCTCGACGGCGTCGCGAAGCACCTCCCCGGCGCCCGCGTCCTGGTCTGGTGCCAGCCCGTCGCCCCCGCCGCCGACGACGACCGTGCCCACCTGGCCACCGACCGGCCCGAGGTGGACTGGACGTTCGCCGAGGCCGACGCCGGGCGGGTGGCGGCCCGCAACGCCCTCGCGGCCCGCGCCGACGCGGCCACCGACACCACCGGGGACCTGCTCCTGCTCGACCCCGGCGTCGAGCTCCTCGGCCCGCTCGCCGCGGCCCGCGCCGTGCTCGCCCGCCCCGGGGTGGCCGCGGTCGCGCCGATGCCCGAGCCGGACCCGGCCGAGCAGCACCCCTGGGACGCCGTCGTGCGGCGCACCCCGTCGCTGGTCGGCGACCTCGTCGCCTACGCGGGGGCCGAGGAGCGGCTGCGGGGCCGGCCCGGGAGCGAGCTGCTGGCGGCGCCCCCGGCCGGGAGCGCCGTGGACGGGGTCCTGGTGGGGGGCTGCCTGCTGGTCTCGGCGGCGGCCCGCGCCGCGCTCGGCGGCTTCGACGAGGACTTCTTCGACCGCGGCGAGGACCTCGCCTGGCAGCGTGCGGCACGCGCTGCGGGGTGGACGGTCCACCTCGTCGCCGACCCCGAGGACGCCGGCCGGCGGGCCGGCCAGGTCCGCCTGCCCGGCGGCGGCATCGCGGCGGGCGCGGTGGCCGGCACCGACGCGGCCCGCCGCGAGGCCGAGCTCGAGCGGGCCGCCCACGTGATCCTGCTGGGCAACGCCGGGCACCGCGGCGCGGGCACGGTCTACGCCGCGGGCACCCGCGTCCTCGACCGGCTGCGCCCGGCCGCCCGCGCCGCGCGCCGTCGGCGCACCGAGCACGTCGCCGACCGGGCCGCGGGCCGTCCGGGCGTCGTCATCACCTCGAACAACCTCGTGCTGGGCGGGGCCGAGCGGCAGCGGATCCTGCTCGCGAACGAGCTGGTGGCGCGCGGCCACCCGGTGACGGTGGTCTGCCTCAAGGAGCTCGGCCGCTACGTCACCGAGCTCGACCCGCGGGTACGCCTGACGCTGCAGCCGTTCTGGCAGCCGGTGGTCGACACCGCGGACCTGCCGGGGGACGACGCCGTCGTCGTCGGGGGCGTCACCAACACCGAGATGGGCTTCGCGCTCGCCTGGCGGGCGGCCGGACGGGCCCGCGGCCAGCGGCGGCGGTGGCTGCCCGCGACCCACGACCCGGCCGAGCTCGACCGGCCGACCTACTCCGCGGCCCAGGCCCGCGCGCTGCGGGCCGCCGACGGCCTCGTCGTGCTCTCCCGGCAGCACCACGTCGACCTGACCCGCCACCAGGCGCTGACCGGCCTCGTCATGGTCGTGCCCAACGGCATCCCCGAGCCCGGGGCGCTGCCCTGGCGAGCGACCGACGGCCGGATCCGCTTCGGGATGCTCACCCGGATCAAGGCCTACAAGAACCCGCTGCTGCTCGCGGACGCCCTCGCCGCGCTGGACGCGCGCGGCCTGACCGGGTGGTCGCTCGACATCTTCGGCGACGGCCCGGACAAGGCCGACCTGGAGGCGCGGACCCCGGCCCACCTCGCCGACCGGGTCCGGTGGCGGGGCCGCTCCTCGGGGCCCGACCACGCGTTCGCCGAGATCGACGTGCTCTGCGTGCCCAGCGGGTTCGAGGCGTTCCCGCTGGTGATGGTGGAGGCCATGGCCCGCGGGGTCCCGGTCATGGCCGCGGTGAGCGGGGCGATCCCGGAGATGCTCGACGACGGGCGGGCGGGCGTGGTCGTCGACCCGCTCACCCGCGCGGCGTGGACCGACGCCCTCGAGGCGGTGATGCGCGACCCGGCCGGGAGCGCGGCGCTCGGCGCGGCCGGCCGCGAGCGGGCCCTGGCGAACTACACCGCGACGGCGATGACCGACCAGTACCAGCGCGCGTTCGTCCGGGTGCTCGACCGCGTGTTCCCCGGCGCGCCCGAGGGCCCGCCGCGGATCCTGCGGGGATAGCGCCCCTACCCGACCTGCTCGGCGACGTCGTCGTCGAGGTTCGCCCGCACCAGGGCGGCGGAGAAGCGGGCGAGGTCGTCGCCGTCGACCAGCGCGGCGAGCTTCGCCGGGTCGGTCGGCAGCCCGACCGCCCGCGCGCCGTCGATGGCCTTGCCGTCGAGGTGGGGCCGGAGCTCGGGCCAGACCGCCTGCACCTCGCGCAGGAAGATCGACGCCCCGACCGGGCCCAGCCGGGGCACCTCGGTGAGCAGCTCGGTGAGGCGCTCGACGGAGCCGTCGGCCTCGGCGCGCATCCGCCGCAGGTCGCCCTTCCAGCGCTCGGCGACGAGCCCGGCGCCCTCCTGCAGGGCGTCGGTCGTCTGGTCCTTGCTGAGGAACCTCGCCCGGGAGAGCGCGCCGAAGACGTCCTGGCGGTCCGCGTCGCGCATCCTCTCCGGGCTGCCGAGCCCGGAGTCGACCAGCTCGCGGCACGCCCGGGTCCCCAGCGTCGCCTGCACCCGGCTCGAGAGCAGCACCGCGAGCACGAGCAGCCGGTAGAGCGGGGCGGGCTTGTCCGCGAGGGTGATCCCGGCCTCCGCGGCGAAGGTCTCGCCCGCGGTGTCCAGCAGGTCGGCGGCCGTGTCGGCGTGGCTCATGGGACGGGCGTACCCGCGGACGGCGCCCGTCGCGCGGACAATGGGCGACGTGAGAGCCCCCGGCCTGGTCGCCAGCGACGTCGACGGCACGCTGCTCGGCGCCGACGACCACCCCGGCCCGCGCCTGCTCGCGGTCCTGGACCGCATGCGCGCGGCCGGCGTGCCGCTGGTCCTGGCCACCGGCCGGCCGCCGCGCTGGATCGAGCCGGTGTGCGACCTGATCGGGGACCGCGGGCTGTGCGTGGCCGCGAACGGCGCCGTGCTGTGGGACGCGGCCACCGACGAGGTCCTCGAGGCGGCCGAGCTCGGCACCGACGTGCTCGGCGAGGTGGTCGACCGGCTGCGCACGGCGTTGCCCGGCGCGGGCCTCGCCGTGGAGCGCGTCGCCCGGCCCGGGGTCCAGGAGTTCTGCTGCGACCCCCACTTCGAGCACGCCTGGCCGAACTCCGACCACGTCGTCGTCCCCGTCACCGAGCTCGCGGCGCTCCCCGCGATGAAGGTCCTCGCCCGGCAGCGGGGCCTGCCGAGCGACGTGATGGCCGCCGCGGTGCGGGAGGGTCTGGGCGAGCTCGTCGACGTGACGTTCTCCGCGTCGGGCGGCCTGGTGGAGTGCTCGGTGCGCGGCGTGACCAAGGCCCACGGGCTCGCGCGGGCGGCGGCGCACCTCGGGGTGACGCCCGACGAGGTCGTCGCGTTCGGGGACATGCCCAACGACCTCGAGATGCTGCGGTGGGCCGGGCACGGCGTCGCCATGGGCAACGCCCACCCGGAGCTGCACGCCGCCGCCGACGAGGTGACGGCCCGCCACGACGAGGACGGCGTCGCGCTCGTCCTCGAGCGCTGGTTCTGACACGCCGGGCCCCGGGCGAACCTCCCTGACGGCGGCTTGTCAAGGCCCGCGTAGCATCGCCCCGGTTGCCAGGCCCTGACTCCGGGAGTTCCCGGGAGGAGGACGAGTGCTCGACCGGGCGCCCGACACGAGCGACGATCCGGCCGGTGAGGTCGCCGCGCTGACCGCCGTCCAGCGACGCGTCGACCACCCCTCGGTGGTCCGGGCCGCGCGGGCGATGTCGCTCTTCGGGGAGCACGCCGCCGGCTGGATCGCCCTCGGCGCCGCCGGTGCCGCCCTCGACCGGCCCCGCCGGCGCCAGTGGACGACCGCGACGGCCGGAGTCGTCGCCGCGCACGCCGCGTCCATCGCCGTGAAGCGGGTCGTCCGCCGGCCGCGGCCGCACGACCCGCGCATCGCGGTGCACGTCGGCACGCCGAGCCGGCTGTCCTTCCCCTCCTCGCACGCCACCTCCACCACGGCCGCCGCACTGCTCTTCGGCGGCCTGCTCGGGCGGCCCGCCGCCGCCCTCCCGACCGTGCCCGCGATGGCGCTCTCGCGCCTGGTGCTGGGTGTCCACTACCCGACCGACGTGCTGGCCGGGTCCGCCCTCGGGGCCGCGTGCGCGCTCGGCGCGCGCCGCCTCATCGCGCGCGGATCCGTCGGCCGCTGGAGGACCGCATGACGACGTCCCAGGAACGGGAGACGCGGGACGAGGCGGAGCTCGCCGCCGACGCGCTCGCCGAGGCGGAGCCCGAGGACGCCCCGGACGACACCGTGGTGCCGACGCGCCGCACCGGTCCGCTGGCGCTGCCGCTGGGCGTGCTCAAGACGATGCGGCCCAAGCAGTGGGTCAAGAACGTGCTCGTCCTCGCGGCGCCGTTCGCGGCCGGCCGCCTGGGCGAGATCTCCGTGCTGCTGCACGTCGTCGTCGCGTTCGCGGTGTTCTCGCTCGCCGCGTCCGGGGTGTACCTGGTCAACGACGCCCGCGACGTCGAGGCCGACCGCGCCCACCCGAAGAAGCGGTTCCGCCCGATCGCCGCGGGCGTGGTGCCGGCGTCGGTGGCCTACGGGGTCGCCGTCGTGCTCTTCGCCGGGGCGATCGCGCTGAGCTTCCTCGCGAGCCGGAACCTGGCGGTCGTCGCCGCGGTGTACATCGTCGTGCAGCTGGCGTACTGCCTGTGGCTCAAGCACGAGCCCGTGATCGACATCTGCATCGTGTCCTCCGGGTTCCTCATGCGCGCGATCGCCGGTGGCGCGGCCGCCACGCTGTACCTCTCGCCGTGGTTCCTGCTCACGATGGCGTTCGGGTCGCTGTTCATGGCGGCCGGCAAGCGCTACGCCGAGATGCGGCTCGCCGAGCGCACCGGCGCGAAGATCCGGAAGTCGCTGGAGCGGTACTCGGCCTCGTACCTGCGGTTCGTGTGGTCGCTCTCGGCCACCGTCGTGATCATGGCCTACGGACTGTGGGCGTTCGGGATCGGCGTCACGACGATCCCCGGCCGGCTCCCGACCCCGCCGAGCCTGTGGGCGATCATCTCGGTGGTGCCGTTCGTGATCGCGATCCTGCGCTACGCGGTGGACGTCGACGGCGGCAACGGCGGCGAGCCGGAGGAGATCGTGCTGCACGACCGGGTGCTGCAGATCCTCGGCGTCGCCTGGGTGGTGCTGGTGGCGCTCGCGGTGATGCTCAGCCCCGGCGTCGGGCGCTGAGCGGCGGACCGCGCCACAGGTCGAACCGCGCGGCCCTCGCCGTGCGGACGCTCCGGACGTGAGGGGACCGAGGACCGTGACCGCGCTTGCGCCGGGCCGCCGGGCCGCGCTGTTCTGGGCGCTGGTCCGCTACGGGCTCGTCGGGGTGGTCAACGCCGCCACCTACTACGCGATCTACCTGGTGGTGCTGGGCCACGTCGGCTACCTCGTCGCCCACGTCATCGGCCTCGGCGCGGCGATGGTGGTGTCGTTCTTCCTCAACTGCCGGGTGACGTTCCGCGTGCGCCCCTCGTGGCGACGGTTCCTGCTCTACCCGGCCTCGCAGGCGGTCAACGTCGCCGCCACCACCGTCGGGGTCGTCGTCCTCGTCGGGGTCGGCGTCGACGAGCGCCTCGCCCCCCTCGCCGCGGCGGTGCTCGCGGTGCCGGTGAGCTTCCTCGCCGCGCGCCTGGTCCTCGCCCACCACCGGACGACGACGGCGACCGGCCCGATCCCCGTGGTCGGCGTCGCCGAGCCGGATCCGTACCCGTCCACCGGCCCGCTGGCCACGGTCGACCCGGCCGCCGCCGCCGTGATCGAGGACGACCCGGCGACGCTGCAGCTCATCGCCGTTCGACGGTGATGGTGGTCCACGCCCCGACGTGGATGCTGTCGCCGGGGGCGAGCGGGACGGCCGTGCCGGGCTCGAGGCGTTCCGCCGCGTAGTTCACCGAGGTCCCGTTGGTGGACCCGGCGTCGAGGACCACCCAGCGGTCCGGCCCCACCGCGAGCAGCACCGCGTGCAGGTGCGAGACGCCCGGGTCGCGCGGGGGGCCGGTCAGGTCGATCCCCGGGACGTCGTCGCCGGGGGAGGTGGCCGTCGGGTCGTCGTCGGGCACGCCGCGGCGGCCGATGCGGACCTCCTCGCCCCGCAGCGGCACCTCGAACTCGACGTGCCCGGTGGGGAACTCCGGGACCTCGACGCCGCCGGGGCTGGGCTCGGCGCGGGCGCGGACCAGCTCGTAGTGGTCGCGGTCGGCCCAGACCCGTGCGATCCAGCCCGCCGTCACGGGTGTCCGGGCCGCGTCGGGTCGACCGGGTCGCCCGCGCCCCCGGTCGGGTCGTCGCCGGCACCGCCCGCGTCGTCGGGGTGGTCGTCGCCGTCGAGCGGGATGAGGATCGGCCCGGTGTCGTCGCTGCCGTCGGGCCGGGGACCCCACTCGCCGCCCCCGTCGCCGGGGTCGAGCGGCAGCAGCGCGACGGTGGCGTTGTCGTGGCCGCCCTCGGCGAGCGCGGCGTCCACCAGCGCGCGGGCGTCGGCGAGGACGTCGTCGCCGGACAGCAGCGCGGCGAGCCGGTCGGGGTCCGGGATGTGGTTCCAGATCCCGTCGCTGCACAGCAGCAGGTAGCCGGGGCCCGCCGGCCGGAAGCGGCGGGCGCGGGCGGGGCCCTCGGGGGAGTCGTGGCCCAGCCACCGGGTCAGCACGTGGGCGCGGCGGTCGGCGTGCGCCTGCTCGCGCGTCATCACCCCGGCCGCCGCGATCTCCTCGGCCCAGGAGTCGTCGGTGGAGAGCAGCTGGGAGGTGCCGTCGGGCGCGAGCCAGTAGACCCGGCTGTCGCCGACCCACGAGACGACCGCCGAGCCGCCCCGGGTGACCGCCCCGGTGTAGGTGGTCGCCGGGGGGTCGGAGGGGTCGCCGCCGAAGCGCACCAGGTCGGCCGCGGCCTCGGCGGCCGCCCCGGCCGCCGTCGCGGCGAGCGTGTCGAGCCCGGCGCCGCCGTCGCCGTGGGCGGCGATACGGGTGAGGACGGCGGCCACCGCGGCCTCCGCGGCCGCGAGGGACGCCTCGTCGCCGCGCCGCGCGGACGCGACGCCGTCGCACACCGCGCCGAGGAGCACCTCCCCAGCCGGCGTCGCGATGCGCCCGAGCGCGCAGGCGTCCTCGTTGCGGCGGCGGCGCAGGCCGCGGTCGGTGACCGCCGCGCCGGGTCCGAGGCGGAACTCCACGTGGTCGCGCACCGCGGGGCGCCGCGCGCCGCAGTTCCCGCAGGCGCCCTCGACGGCCTGGTCGGCGCCCGCGCCGCACTCCGGGCAGTCCGCGTCCTCCACCTCCGAGCGGGTCGCCTCGAGGACCGCCCGCAGGTCGGTGTGCTCCCCGGCCGTCCCGGCGGGTCCGACCGACTGCACCGGCACCCCACCGGTGGGGTCGGGATCCTGGCCGGGCACGGCGGTGCCCGACGGCGGCGTCGCCGGGCCGGCACGGTCGGGGCCCGGGCCCGCGGAGTCGTTGCCGTCGGAGCCGTTCGTCGCGGACGGCGGCGCGGAGGACTCGGTCACGTCGGGAAGGCTCCTCGTGGGGCGGGCACGCGGGCGGGGGTGCGGGGGTCCCGGTCGGGACGGCGGTCGGGTCGGTGGCCGGGATGATCGCGGCGGGGATCATCTTGGTGCACGACCCCGCGGCCGGCTGGCCCACCCACGCCGCACCGTCCGGGGCCTTCCTCCTCCTCCCCGCCGGACACCGCCCGCAGGTCCGCGGCGAGCTCCTCGACGCCCGGGTGGCGGCGGCCGGGGTCGACGGCGGTGGCCCGCGCGATCACCGGGTCCAGCGGGGTCGTGGCGGGTCCGGACCCGCCCGGCGCGAGGTGCGGGCGCACCGGCCGGCCGAGCAGGACGTCGAGCGTGCGCCCCAGCGCGTAGACCTCCGAGGCCACCGAGGGGCCCGCCCCGCCCGGGGCGATCTCCGGCGCGAGGAAGCCGTCGGTGCCCCACACCGGGCTGTGCCGGTCGTCGAGCCGGCGCACCGAGCCGAGGTCCACCAGGACCGGGCCGGCGGGGGTCGCTAGCACGTTGCCGGGCTTGAGGTCGGCGTGCAGCAGGCCGAGGCGGTGCAGGTGTGCGACGGCGGGCGCGACGGCGAGCACGACGGCGGCCGCGGCCCCGGGGTCCTGCGGGCCACGGACGGGCTCACCCGCGACGGGGTCGAGGACGAGGTGCACCGCGGCGTCGTGCTCGACGACGTCGCGCAGCCCGACCAGGGCGGGGTGGCCCCGCCCGAGCAGCAGCGCCGGGGCCGCGGCATCACCGTCGGCGCGGCGGGCGAGGACCACCGGCTCCCCGTCCGGCCCGACCCCGCGGTAGAGCCAGTCCCCGCCGCGCGCCGCGAGCTCCGTGACCCGCCAGCGCCCGGCGAGGACGGTGCCCGGGGCGAGCGCCGGGGTGAGGTCGAACGGGCGGCGGCAGTGTGCGCAGGTGCCGCGCAGCCGTCCGGGACGGCCGTCGCGGGAGCGACCGACGGCACCGTCGCAGTGCGGGCACCGGCGGCGGTGCTCCGGGAACAGGGCCGCGGCCTGATCCAGGAGGTCGTCGTGGACCGGGCGGCTCCCGCCGGACGGCCGCAGGCCGCGACGGGTCCGGCCCGCCCGCGTGCTGTGACGATCCACCGCGTGCTCCTCTGCGCGGGTGCCCGGCACCCGCTCTCCCCGACGCCGTCCGGCCGGGGGCGCGCGGTCCCCCCGGACGGTCCGAGCACGATACCTCCGGTTCCGTCCTGTCCCACCGGCCCCGCGGGCTCGACGACCGGCGGGCGCGCCGCGGGGTCCGTCCGCGTCCGTGCGCCGAGCGGTATCCGGGGCGGGCCCCCTGGCGCCGGAGCGGCGTGGAGGTGCCATGCTGGCCCGACGCACCCTGTCCGGGGCGGTCGAGGCGCAACCGGTTGCGCTGGACGGCGGCGTCGGACCCCGAGCCACGGAGACGCGCAGTGACTTCATCGACTCCGACCCCCTCGACGGGGCCGCGGACGAGCGAGGACGAGCCCTCCGGCGCCCGGCACCGCGACGCGGCCCCGGCCGGCACCGACGACACGACCTCGAGCCCGGGTACCCCGGCCGGGACGGACGCGGGGCCCGACCTCGCCGCCACGGCCGCCGAGGCCGAGCGTGCCCTCGCCGACGCCGCCAAGGCCGCCGAGCAGGCGGTCGCGGAGGCCCACGACGACGGGCAGGACGCCGTGAAGAAGGGCTACGACGACGCCCGGCGCGCGGCGGAGCAGGCGTACGAGCAGTCGTCGTCCCGGACCGACCGTGGGGAGTGAGCCGCGTCCCGTGTGAACGACGGGGCGGGGGCGGACCGTCGGGCGCACAGCGGGGAGGGGGCCGCGCGATGGCTGTGCACACCAGGGTGACCGAGCACGGTGTCCTGCTGCGCTTCAGCGGGCGGGACAAGGTGTACGCCTGCCGGGGCGGGGTCTTCCTGCCGATCGACCGGGTGCTCGGCGCGCGGACGCTGCCGCGCCGCGACGCCGTGGCCGCCAGCCCGCGGGTCCACCTGCCCGGCATCTCGGTCCCGGGGGTGCTGCGTGCCGGGGCCTACGGCGTCGGGGAGCGCCGCCAGCTGTGGATGGTCCACGCGGCCACCACGCTGCTCGCGATCTACCTGCGCGGCGTGCCCTTCCACCGCGTCGTCGTCGAGGTCGAGGACCCGGAGGGCATGAGCCGCATCATCAACGCGGCGCTGCCGCCCCGGGGCCTGCCGCCCGCCGTCCGCCACTGAGCCGGGAGGCTCAGCTCCGCGGCCCCACCAGCGCGGCGGCCGAGTCGTAGCCGGTGGCCACGCGGGCGTCGACGAGGTAGAGCACCGCGGTCTGGTTGATCGCGGTGTCCCGGTAGATGCCGGTCTTGAGGTAGGAGTCGTCGCTCGAGTACCGGGTGCCGCCGGGCGGGCGGTAGGAGTCGATGCGCTTCTGCCCGTTCATCCACACGTCGACCAGGGCCTTCGACGAGTCGGTCGAGAAGTGGATGTGCAGCACCACGTCGGTCTGCTGGCCGGTGATGGCCGGGCCGATGGGCACCGAGAAGTAGTTCTGCCCCGGGTCGTCGCCCCCGGCGCCGCCGTCGAGGACGAACTGGCCGTGGTCGACCTTGACCTCGATCGGCGGGCTGCCCTCGCCCTCGTTCTTCCACTGGGCCACGACCTGCCACCCGTCGGCGTTGACCGGGAAGTCGTCCGGCAGGAACCACGCGAACCCGAAGTAGCCGTCGTCGCCCTCGCGGTAGGGCGGGATCTGCGGCTCGAGCTCGGTGCGCTTGCCGCCGCCGGGCACCGTGTAGCGGACGGCCTTCGCGCCGGACACGTCCGGCGCGTCGACGATCGAGGGCGCGGGGGCGCCGTCGTTGTTGTACGGCGTGTCCCGGAAGTTGCCCAGCGGGTTCGGCCCCGAGAGGTTCGCCTGCCAGATCGGCGCCGGCACGGACGCCGGGTCGGGGGCGTCGGTGAGGGCGGGCGGGGCACCGGTCGCGGCGGCGCCGGACGAGCCGCCCGAGGAGCTACCGTCCGACGAGCAGCCGACGACGACGCCGGCCACCAGCAGGACCGACACCGCGAGGCCCAGCAGGCCGTGCGTCCGACCGGTCGTGGTCCTCACGGGGCGGCTCCCTCGGCGATCAGCGGCTCGAGCACGAGGTCGGGCTGGTTCTGCACCACCGCCTGCAGCCGCCACTTGTGCGGGAAGAGCGCGAGCAGCACGCCGTCGGCGCGGCGGGTGAGCACCTCGATGCCGATCGACCCCTTGAGCGCCTCCGCCCCGGCCGCGTCGGTACGGCGCGCCAGCGAGTAGTCGAGCCGCTCGAGGCGCACCGGCGCGGAGAACTCGTCGGCGAGGCGGGCGGTGACCACCTCGAACTGCAGCGGCCCGACCGCGGCGAGCACGGGCGCCTGGTCCCCGCGCAGGTCGGAGGAGAGCACCTGGATGACGCCCTCGGAGTCGAGCTGTTCGATGCCGCGGCGGAACTGCTTGGTCTTCGAGGCGTCGGCCACCCGCACCACCGAGAAGTGCTCGGGCGCGAAGCTGGGGATCGTCGGGAACGTGACCGGGTCCTGCGCCCAGAGCGTGTCGCCGGGCCGCAGCGCGGTGGCGTTGACCAGGCCGACGATGTCGCCGGGGAAGGCCTCGTCGATCGTCGAGCGGTCGCGTCCGAACATCGCCTGCGCGTACTTGGTGGCGAACGGGCGGCCGGTGGCGTCGTGGGTGAGCACCATGCCGCGCTCGAACCGCCCGGAGCAGACCCGCACGAAGGCGACCCGGTCGCGGTGGGACTTGTCCATCGAGGCCTGCACCTTGAAGACCAGCCCGGAGAACGGCGCGTCGATCGGCCGGGCCTCGCCGGCCGCCGAGGGGCGCGGCGCCGGCGGCGGCGCGAGGTCCACGAGCGCGTCGAGCAGCCGGGCGACGCCGATGTTGGAGAGCGCGGCGCCGAACATCACCGGGGTGGCGGTGCCCGCGTGGAAGGCCTCGGCGTCGAAGTCGGCGCCGATCTCCTCGAGCAGCTCCAGCTCCTCGGTGGCGCGCTCCCAGTCGACGCCCTCCTCGGCGGCGGCCCGGTCGGCGTCGAGGATCTCCTCGGTGGCCCGCGACGCACCGTGGGCGGTGCGGGTGAACCGGCGCATGGTGCCGTCGGCCCGTTCGACGAGGCCGTGGAAGTCGCCGGCGATGCCGACCGGCCAGGTGATGGGCATCGGCCGCAGCCCGATCCGCTGCTCGACCTCGTCGACCAGCTCCAGCGGCTCGCGGCCGGGACGGTCCCACTTGTTGACGAACGTCAGCACCGGCACGCCGCGCGCCCGGCAGACGTCGAAGAGCTTGAGGGTCTGCGGCTCGAGGCCGCGCGCGGCGTCGAGCAGCATCACCGCGGCGTCGACGGCGGCCAGCACGCGGTAGGTGTCCTCGGAGAAGTCGCCGTGGCCGGGGGTGTCGAGCAGGTTGACGACGTGGCCGCGGTAGGCGAACTGCAGCACCGCGGAGGTCACCGAGATGCCGCGCTCGCGCTCCATGTCCATCCAGTCGGACGTGACGCCCTTGCGCCCGCCCTTCCCGTGGACCGCGCCCGCCGCGGAGATCACCTCGGCGTGCAGCGCCAGCGCCTCGGTGAGCGTCGACTTGCCGGCGTCCGGGTGGGAGATGACGGCGAACGTCCGACGACGGCGGGCCTCGCCCGCCGGGGTGCCCTCGCCGTCGGTCCTCTCGTCCCTGCCCGGGGTCTCGCGCGGATCGGTGTACGGGGAGGCCACGGTCATCCGGTGGTCCTCCCCCTCCTCGTCTCCATCGCAGGCCAGGTTACGGGTGACGCCGGTGTGACCGGCGTCTGGGGGACGGCGCCCGGTGTGGGTCACCCGGGTGGTCGCCGAGGGCCGGACGGCGGCCTCCGGCCGGGGTCGGGACCCACGCTCGTCGCGTGCAACGGACCGCCGAACGGATCTGGGGCGTTCACGAGTGCCTCACGGTGGCCCGGACACGGCACACTCCTCACGGGCAGACCGCCCGGTTTGCCGAGCGGTCGCCCCCGGGAGTCGTCGGGCCGGTCCCCCCGGGGGGAGGGGACCGACCCGGCGACGCCGGTGGGCTACAGCTCGCGCAGCGCCCCGATCAGCTCGCCGCGCGCGTGCTCGAAGAACCCGTCGACGTCCGGTCCCGCGTTGATCAGCGCCAGGTGGTCGTAGCCGGCATCGGCGAACGGGCGGGCGCTCTCGACGTGCGTCGCGGTGTCCGGCCCGCAGCCGAAGGCCTCCCGCATGTGCTCCGGGGTCACCCAGGACGTGGCGGCGTCGAAGTTGACCGGGTTGGGCAGTTCCGCCTGCACCTTCCACCCGGTCAGCCCGAACCGGAAGAGGTCGCGGGCGCTCTGCGCGGCCTCCTGCGCGGTGGCGGCGTAGGCCAGCGGCACCTCGGCGTAGCGCGGCCCGTCGCCGCCGGCCTTCCCGTAGGCCTCGACGAGGTCGGCCCGCGGCTCGGTGACGAACAGGCCGTCGCCGAGCTCGCCGGCGAGGGCGGCGGCCCGCGGCCCGCCCGCCGCGACGACGATCTTCGGCAGGGTCTCCGGGAGGTCGAAGACCCGGGCGTCCTCGAGCGTGAGGTGCTTCCCCTCGTAGTTCCGGTAGCCCCCCTGCCAGAGCAGTCGGATGATCTCGAGCGACTCCCGGAACATCTCGTGGCGGACGTGCACGGCCGGCCAGCCCTGCCCGACCACGTGCTCGTTGAGCCGCTCGCCCGCGCCGACGCCGAGCGTGAAGCGCCCCTCGGCGAGGAGCTGCGTCGTCGCCGCGGCCTGGGCGATCACCGCCGGGTGGTAGCGGATGAAGGGGCAGGTGACGCCGGTCGCGAGCTCGATGCGCTCGGTCCTCGCGGCCATCGCGGCGAGCATCGACCAGGCGAACCCGGAGTGCTGCTGCTCGGAGACCCACGGGTGGAAGTGGTCGGAGATCTCGACGAAGTCGAACCCCGCCTGTTCCGCGAGCACGCACTGCCGGACCATCTCGGTGGGCCCGTAGCCCTCGGCGATGAGCTTGTAGCCGATCCTCATGCGCCCGGGTGCCCGGTGCGGGCACGCCCGACCCGGTCAGGTGTTCGCGCCGGCCCCGTCGAGCGGCTCGTCGGGCTGCAGCCGGGGCATGTTGCCGCCGCCGTCGTCGTCGGGCTCCACCCAGATCGTCACCGGGTCGCCCGCGGGCACCCGGAGGCCGGCCAGCGGCTGCTGGGCGGTGACGGTGCCGCTCACGGTCGGCGGGGTGTCGGGGTCCGGATCGACCGCCACCACGCGGGCGGAGATCGCCATCTCGTGCGCCTCGGCGGCCGGGAGCCCCACCAGCGCCGGAACCAGCACCAGGTCGGGCTCGTCCATGGGCCGACGGTAGCCATCCGCGCGCGCCCGCAGAAGGGGCTGCACGGCCTGCCCACGCCCGGTACCGGCAAGATGCCCCGAACGGTCGGGTTCCGCCGCGGTGGCCCCGGCACGCAGTCATGTCGGGCAGGTGGCGGTCGGGGGCGGGATGGGACGACGAACGGTGCGGCCACGGCGCAGGTCGTGGGCCGCCGTCGGGGCCCTCGCGGCCGCCGTGCTGGTGGCCGGCTGCGGGAGCGTGTCGTCGCTGCCGGCCCTGCAGACCGGGTCGTCGACGAGCACCACGCCGGCCCCGGCCCCGCCGCCGAGCCCCGTCGGCGCCCCGGCGCGGTTCGTGCCCTGCGACGGCGCGTTCCAGTGCGCGACGGTCACGGTGCCGGTGGACTACGCGAACCCGACCGGCCCGACGATCGGGATCGGCATCGTGCTCCAGCCGGCCAAGGACCAGTCGCGCAAGATCGGCGTGCTGCTGGTCAACCCCGGCGGTCCCGGGGGCTCCGGGATCGACACCGTGGAGAGCGGCCAGATCCCGGCCGCCGTCGCCGACCGCTTCGACGTGATCGGCTTCGACCCCCGCGGCGTCGGCCGCAGCACGGCGCTCAAGTGCCCGGTCGGCCCGGACACCCCGTACTACGGCGACCCGGACCCCGGCGACCCCACGGGCGAGGCGCAGACCGCGCAGGCCGTCGAGCGCTACGACCAGTCCTGCGGCGACGCCTACCGCCAGCTGCTGCCCCACCTCGGCACCCGCGACGTCGCCCGCGACATGGACTCGCTGCGCACCGCCCTCGGCCAGCAGCAGATCAGCTACCTGGGCTACTCCTACGGGACCTCGATCGGCCAGGTCTACGGCGAGCTGTTCCCGCAGCGCGTCCGCGCGATGGTGCTCGACGGCGTCGTCGACGTGACCCTGCCCGGCCTCGACCCGAGCCAGGCGGAGAGCTTCGAGAACTCGCTGCACCAGTTCGCGGCCGACTGTGCCTCGCGGCCGGACTGCCCGGCCGGCCCGGACGCGATCGCGATGCTCGACCGGGTCCGCGCCCGCGTGGAGGCCTCGCCCATCCCGGTGGCCGGGACGACGCCGCTCTCCCCGGGGCTGCTCGAGCTCGGCGTCGTGCTGCCGCTGTACTCCAAGGGCAACTGGCCGGTGCTCGCCCAGGCGCTCAAGGCCGCCGACTCCGGGGACGGCGGCCCCTTCCGCCGCCTCGCCGCCAAGTACTTCGAGGGGTCGAACTCCGACACCTACAACGCCGTCACCTGCCTGGACAGCTCCTGGCCGCGCAACCAGCAGGAGGTGCTGGCCCAGGCCCGCACCGCCGAGACGCGGGCGCCGCACTTCAGCGGCAACGTGCTCGTCAGCGGCCTGACCTGCGCCGACTGGCCCGTCCCGCAGGACCCGCTCACGCCGCCGACCGGGCAGGGGCTCGCCCCCGTCCTCGTCATCGGCACCACGAACGACCCGGCGACGCCGTACCAGAACAGCGTGAACCTGGTGGCCCACCTGCCCGGGTCCGCGCTGCTGACCCACCGCGGCGACGGGCACACGGTGTACGGGCAGGGCGACACGTGCGTGGACGACCAGGTCAACCGCTACCTCACCGACCTCACCCTGCCGGGACCGAACGCCACCTGCTCCTGACGCGCGCGGCGGGGTGATCAGGGGTACGTGGGGCAGGTCTGACGGCGAGTCGGGCTGCCTCAGGTGCCCCTCGCGCGGGCGGGGCGGCCCGCGTGGTTGGTCAGGAGCACGTTGGGCAGGTCCGGGGGCGGCCGGGCCTGCTGGGTGTGCCCCTCGCGCGGGCGAGGCGGCCCGGGTGGTTGGTCAGGGGTACGTGGGGCAGGTTCGGCGGCGACTGGGGCTGCCTTGTGTGCCCTCGTGCGGACCTCGGTGGCCGAGGGCGCTTGATCAGGTGCACCGAGGGCCGGTCCGGACTACGCCCTGTGTCGTCGGGTCGGCTGGCCGACCCGGCCGGTTGATCAGGGGTACATGGGGCAGGTTCGACGGCGGCCGGGCCTGCTGGGTGTGCCCCTCGCGCGGGCGGGGCGGCCCGCGTGGTTGGTCAGGAGCACGTTGGGCAGGTCCGGGGGCGGCCGGGCCTGCTGGGTGTGCCCCTCGCGCGGGCGGGGCGGCCCGGGTGGTTGATCAGGAGCACCGGGCGCCGCGGGTCGCCCGTAGACTCCACCACGGTGCGCCGGGAAGCCTGGTCGGCGAACGATGCCGCCCGCCCCGGAGAACACGGAGACGCCGTGACGCCCGACCCCCGCCGCGCCGGCCGTCGTCGGGACCTGCTGCGCCGGACCCGCACGGGCCGGCTGTTCGTCCCGCCGTCGCCCGGGGAGTCGACCCGGCTGGGCGAGCTGCTGCGCCGGGAGACCGTCGGGGGCGCGCTGCTCATCGGCGCCGCCGTGCTGGCGCTGGCCTGGTCGAACTCGCCCTGGCGCGGCGCGTACACCGCGCTCGGCGCGATCACCGTCGGCCCGGCCGCGCTGCACCTGGACCTCCCGCTCGCTGCCTGGGCCTCCGACGGGCTGCTGGCGATCTTCTTCTTCGTCGCCGGCCTCGAGCTCAAGCGCGAGTTCGTCGCGGGCGACCTGCGCGACCCGGCCCGCGCCGTCCTGCCGGTCGCGGCCGCCGTCGGCGGGATGGCCGTGCCCGCCGGGCTGTACCTGCTGGTCACCCTCGGCGATCCGGCGGCCGTCCCCGGCTGGGCCGTCCCCACCGCCACCGACATCGCCTTCGCGCTCGCGGTGCTCGCGGTGATCGGGCGGGGTCTCCCGACCGCGCTGCGCACGTTCCTGCTGACCCTCGCCGTCGTCGACGACCTCATCGCCATCACGATCATCGCGGTGGTCTACACCGAGCACCTCGCGGTCGGGCCGCTGCTGCTCGCGCTGGTCCCGATCGCGCTGTTCGGGGTCCTCGTCCAGCGCCGGGTCCGCTCGTGGTGGCTGCTGCTGCCCCTCGCCGTCGTCGCCTGGGCCCTGGTCCACGCGTCCGGGGTGCACGCGACGGTGGCCGGCGTGCTGCTGGGCTTCACCGTGCCGGTGATCCGGCGGGCGCCCGGGGACGGTCCCGGGCTGGCCGAGCACTTCGAGCACCGCTGGCGTCCGCTCTCTGCGGGGGTCGCGGTGCCGGTGTTCGCCTTCTTCGCCGCCGGGGTGTCGGTCGCGGACGCCGGGGGTTGGGGCGCCCTGGGCGACGCCGTCACGCTCGGGGTGCTGGTCGGCCTGGTCGCCGGGAAGACCGTGGGCGTGGCGGGGGCGACGTGGCTGGTCTCCCGGTTCACCCGGGCCGAGCTCGACGCGTCGCTGTGCTGGTACGACGTCCTGGGGCTGGCCCTGCTCGGCGGCATCGGCTTCACCGTGTCGCTGCTCATCGGCGAGCTGGCCTTCGGCCCCGGCACCCCGGCCGACGACCACGTGAAGACCGGCGTGGTCGCGGCGTCGGTGGTCGCGACGCTGCTCGCCACGCTCGTCCTGCGCCTGGCCGCTCGACGACGGCCCGTCCGGGCGAGGGGTGACGCGACCGACCCCGCAGCGGGTACAGAGTCCCCATGAGCACCCCGACGCCGCCCGTGCCGCCCACACCGCCCCCGCCGCCCGGAGGGGGGCTGCCCGGAGGGACCCCGGTCACGGGGAGCACCGAGGTGCTGCCCGCCGTCGTGCAGAAGGTCGTGGCCTACGCCGCCCGCGAGATCCCCGGCGTGGTGGCGCTCGGCGCGGCCGGCTCCCGCGCGATCGGGGCGGTGCGCCAGAGCCTGACCGGCAGCACCGAGAACGTCGGCGGGGTGCGGGTCGAGCTCGACGGCGACACCGCGAAGGTCGGGCTGGACGTCGAGATCGAGTACGGCGTGGGCGCCCGGGAGCTGACGCGCGGGCTGCGCCGGCACGTGCCGGAGGCGGTCGAGCAGATCGCGGGCGTGCGGGTCACCGAGCTGAACATCGTCGTCACCGACGTGCACCTGCCGGGTGCCGACGACCCGGCGGACCAGCCGACCCCGCCCCCGCCGAGCGCCCCCGCCGCGACGCTCTAGACGATCCCGCGGAGGAACGTGATCAACGAATCCCCGGCTGACGCCAGGTCGGCGAGGATGTTGTTGACGGTGTGCGCCGCCGTCGTCGGGGAGCTGATGATCCAGAAGACGACGAGGATCGCCACGAGGATGCCGACGACCTTCCCTACGGACACAGCGTCACCGTACCTTCACGCCGGGTGAGTCACACAGGGGAGTGACACGGTATTCACCGGGATGGTGCACCAATCGGCGCACCCGGGCGAGCGGTGATCGGCCGGGGGTGTGTCGCTATCGTCGTTCCATCAGTGCGACGACCGACCCCTCCGGCCCCTCGCCCGCGGCCCGCCCGCGCGGGCCGGGGGCCCGACGTCTGGTCGGGTCGGCGGGGATCGGCGTCGTCGTCTCGGGCCTGCTGGTCAACGTCTACCTCGCGGTGGTCGCCCGGGCGCTGACCCCGGCGGAGTACGCCACCTTCGGCGCCTTCTGGGCTCTCGCGCTCGTCCTGGGCTTCGGGCCGTTCCTCCCGCTGGAGCAGGAGCTCGCGCGGCGGCTGTCGTTGCGCGAGTCGCGACGGCAGGTGCTCCTCGCCGGGGCGGCCACCGCGGCCGGGCTCGGGGTGCTCGCCCTCGTCGTCCTGCTCGCGGCCTCGCCGGTGGTGGCCAGCTCGCTGGACCGTGACCCCTGGGCGTTCGGGGCCCTGGTCGCCCTCTGCGTGGTCTCGGCCGGCCAGTTCCTGCTGCGCGGGGTGCTCATCGGCACCGACCGCCTCGTGCGTCACGGCGCGGTGATGGTGCTCGACGCGCTGCTGCGCCTGGGCCTCGCGGTCGTCCTGCTCGTCGTCGGCGGCCGGCAGGCCTCGCTCTACTGCTGGGCGCTCGTCGCGGCCATCGCCGCCGCCCACCTGCCGCTGCTGCCCGCGGCGTGGCGCCGCGCCGAGCGCGAGGTCACGGTCGTCGCGCCCGACCCCGCCCGCCACGGCACGCGCGCGCTGGCGGGGACGGCGACGCCGCTGCTCGTCGGGTCGGTGTGCGCGCAGCTGCTGCTCAACGGCCTGCCGGTGGTGGTGGTCGCGCTCGCCGACGGCAGCGCCCAGGCCGCGGCCGGCGTCTTCGTCGCGGCCTTCACCCTGGCCAAGGCGCCGCTGTCGATGGTGGTGCCGCTCCAGTCCGCGGTGGTGCCGACCCTGACGCGCCTCCTCGCGGCCGGCCGGCGACGCCAGGTGCTGCGGCTGCTCGGGAAGGGGGCGGCCGCGCTGGCCGGCCTCGCCGTCGTCGGGGTGCCCCTGGCCTGGTGGCTCGGCCCGCCGATCGTCACGCTGGTGTTCGGCGGGGAGTACCGGATCGCCGGCGCCCAGCTCGCGGTGATCGTCGCCGGGGTGCTGGCCCACGTCGGCCTGGTCGTGGTGACCCAGGTCCACGTCGCCCGCGACCGGCACGTCGACGTGGCGGCGAGCTGGCTCGCGGGGCTCGTGGTGGCGGCGGTGATGTTCTGGCTCGTGCCGGGCGTCGTGGTGGCCGGGGAGGTGGCCTTCGGCGTCGGGTCGGCCGTGGGCGCGGTGGTGAGCGCCGTGCTGCTGCTGCGCACGCACACGGCGGCCGACGGGATCGTGACGGAGGGGACGGCGACGTGAGTGCGGAACAGGCGCCCGGCGGCCACGAGGGCGCGGCCGAGCACTACGACGCCGACTACTACGCGGGGAACGGCCAGGCCGGCGACCGCCCCGCGCTGCGGCTCTACACCCGGCTCGTCGCGCGCTACACCGACGGCGGGCCCTATCTCGACTTCGGCTGCGGCACCGGGCACCTCGTGCGGCGGCTCTCCGCGCTGGGCCCGGCCTGGGGCTTCGAGCTCTCCGAGTACAGCGCCGCGACCGCCCGCGCGAACGCGCCCGGCGCGACGGTGACCACGAGCGTCGACGAGCTGCCCACCGGCGGCTTCGGGGCCCTCACCGCGATCCACGTGCTCGAGCACCTCGACGACGCGACCGCCACCGAGGTGCTGGGCACCTGGCGGCGCATCCTGCGCCCGGGCGGGCAGGCCCTCGTCGTCATGCCCGACCCCGCCGGCCGGGGCCGCCGGCTCGCCGGGGACGGCTGGATGGGGTTCGCCGACCCCACCCACATCAACCTCAAGCCGCACGGCGAGTGGGCCGCGTTCCTGCGCGCGCACGGGTTCCACGTGGAGCGCGAGGGCACCGACGGGCTCTGGGACGTGCCGTACTCGCGGCTGCCGAAGCTCGTCGACGCGGCCCGCTACGCCGTCCCGGGGTTCGTGCAGTTCGTCGCCGGGCGGATGCTGCTGCGCCCCGGCACCGGCGAGTCGTCGATGTTCGTGCTCCGGCGCGCCTGAGCCCTACGGCTGGGCCCCGGACACCACCCGGGAGCCGGGCACGAGGGTGTAGCGCCCGCTCGGGTAGGGCTGGTCGAAGAGCATGAGGAAGACGTCGTCGTCGACGTCGGGGAAGTCGTGCAGGCGGGTGCGCAGCTCGGTCACCGTCGCCTCGCGATAGGCGTTCCCGACGATGCCGCCGTTGTCCGGCTTCGCGGTGAAGTCCGCCAGCGCCGACCCCTCGGTCTCCCCGTAGCCGAGGAACCCGTCCATGGTCTGGGTGATCCCGTTCTGCTGGATCGGCTGGTGGATGCAGGGGAAGAGGAACGCGTTCTCCCAGGCCACCGTGTAGGTGTTGTCCCGCGGGAGCACCGTGGTCATCGGGGCCCACCGCTGGGCCAGCGGGGCGGTGAAGGCGAGCCAGCCGCCGACGTCGGTGGTGGTGTCGGTGGCGACGAGCCGCACGAGCGTGGCGTCGGGCGGCAGGACCTGCGACTTCGTCATGTCCACGGTGCGCCAGTCGGTGCCGTCGCTGGTCTCGCGGACGGTGCTCGCGCCGAGCGGGGCGCCGCTCCCGTCGCCCCGCGCGTACTCCAGGCGCAGCGAGTTGCCCTGTCCCAGCCGGCCCGAGACCTCCGTGGTGAGGGCGACGTCGCGGGTCGGTCCCGAGGGCAGCCGGAACCAGGGGCTGGTGAACGTCCCGGTCCGCGCGTCGGGGGAGCGGCCCTCCGAGGGCGCGCGGAAGCTCCCCCACACCGGCAGCCCGCGCGGGAGGTCGGACGGCGGCGGGCTGGTGGGCAGGGTGGCGTCGCGGGGGAACGCCTGGTCCTGGTCGCCCCCGTCGTCGTCGGGCGGGGGCAGCGGTCGCAGCGGGAGCAGCGGGGTGCGCTGCGGGGTGAGCACGTCGATCGCCCGCTCGGCGCCGCACCGGGAGGCCGACGGGTCCTGCCACGCGTCGGCCGCGGGGGAGTACGTCTGCGTGGTGTGCACCGCGGACAGCGCGAAGTCCGAGATCATGCGCCCGGTGCTCGCGGCCAGCGCCACGGTGCACAGCACCGGGATGGCCAGCATCAGCGACCACGGCCGCCAGCCGCGCCCGCGCCACGTCGTCACTAGCGCGACGCCGAGGGCGAGCACCGCGAGCAGCACGGCCCACCACACCGGCTGGTCGAAGAAGAAGCCCTTGACCGACGGGTAGTCCAGCCAGGAGGGTATCCCGAGGCCCCACATGAAGCCCCAGCGGTTGCGGCCGTGGCCCGCCAGCGCGATCACCGCGACCGCCGCGGCCGCCGACGCGAGCACGGCGGGGACCGGCACCTTGCCCTCGCGGGCGCGGACCGTGCGCACCGACGCCCGGACCAGCCCCGGCCCGGCGACCAGGACGAGGGCGAGGAAGGGAGCACCGACCCCGGCGATCGCGCCGAAGTGGTGGGAGGGCTTGCTCGGCGTCGGCAGCAGCAGCACGAACGCCAGTACCGTCGTCCAGCCCGAGAGCATCAGCCGCTGCGGCACCGGGAGGTCCCGGACCCGGGCGACCACCGCGGTGACGAGGAACCAGACCAGCGCGAGCAGGCAGAGCAGCACCGCGGTGCGCTTGGCGTAGGTCCCGAAGCGCGAGGTCTCGTCGAGCAGACTCGCGTACCGCTGGAACTCCAGGTACCAGGTCTGCGCCCGCTGGATCGGCGCGAAGATCTGCTGGGACCGCACGAAATCGCCGTAGGTGCCGTCGGCGAACCCGGCGACCGCGCCGAGCGCCCCGGGCGCGATCACCACCAGCCACCGCGGCGGGATCTCCCACCAGTGCGACGACCGCGCCCGGATCACCCGCCAGGCCTTCGGGGCGGCGGCGAGCAGCGGCGCGAGGCAGATGAACCCGGTCGGCGCCGTCATCAGCCCGATCCCGCCGAGGCCCACCGCCAGGGCGAGGAGATCCATCCGCTCGCGCTCGACGCCCTCGGCGACGACGGCGAGGGCCAGCGCCGCGAACACCGCGGTGTAGGGCTCGGGGCGGGTGCCGACGTCGTAGGGCAGCCACCACGCCAGGAAGGCGACGGCGAGCACGATCCGGCTCGCGGACGCGAGCCACCGGTGGTCGCGCCACGGGAACGTCACGCCCGGGCAGCGCGCCACGAAGACCCGGATCGCCAGCCAGGTGACGATCCCGCAGACCACGGCGGGCACGCGCAGCGCGACCGGGGAGACGCCGGCCTCCTGCTGCCACCAGGAGAGCAGGTAGTACGGCCAGGAGAACGGCGTGAAGCCCTGGTTGTAGAGCTGGTAGTAGTTCGGGACGTAGCCGGCGAACGGGACGTCGGCGGCCATCGCCGAGTAGTAGCCGTCGTCGTCGGTCAGCGGGGCGAGATAGAGCCAGGAGAGCAGGGCGAGGATCACGACGGGATCGACCAGGCGGGGCCGGAAGCGGCCGAGCGCGGCGAGGACCTTCGCGTCGATGCGGGCCCACCACGCCGGGGCCCACTCCGGGGGCGCCCAGCGCGACCCCTCGCCGGGTGGCGCGCGGTCGGGGGCGGCGTCCTGCGTGGCGCCGCGGTACCGCTGCCGGCGGCGGCCGAGCCAGATGGCCACCGTCGTCGCGAGGCCGCCCAGCACGACGGCGAGGACGGTCGCGGTGATCAGTCCCGACTTGAACGAGGTCGGCGAGCTGGCGTAGCGGTCGTCGGGGTGCACGCTGACCGACAGGTCCGCGGGGGTCGCGCCGGGGAGGGCGGCGAGCGAGCTCGACAGCGCGTCGATGTCGGGGAGCGCGCTGATCGGCTTGGGCGCGGGCTGCGAGTCCGGCGGGATGTTCTTGACCTCGTCCGGGTCGGCCTCCCCGAAGCGAGGGGTCAGCTGGCCCAGCGGGACCCCGTCGCGGCTCACCGCCACCCGGGCGGCGGTGCCGTCGACCTCGTAGGAGCAGTCGCCCGGGGGCAGCCGCTCGGCGACGATGTCCTGCCCCGCGCTGCGCACCGTCAGCTCACCGGCACGGACACGCACCGTGAGCGCCTTCTTGTCGAAGTCCGACGAGCCCGGCGACATCGTCGTCAGGACGTAGCCGTCCGGGGTGGCGCCCGCCGCGCGGGCCGCCCGGCAGCTGAACCGCGCCGAGAACGACTCCGGCTGGTAGGCGGTCAGCATCAGCATCGTCGGCTGCGGCCGGGTGGCGTCCTGCGGCCACCGGATCTCCGGGTGGTTCTGCACCACCGGCGCGAACGGCAGCAGCACCCCGCACGCGACGGCGACCAGCGCGGACGCCACCGCGACCACCCGGGCGACGAGCAGGCCGTCGAGGCCCCAGTCGTCGGGGCCCCAGTGGTCCGGGACGTCGTCGTCGGGGGTGAAGACGTCCTCGGCGGGGGCCGGGGCGTGGCCGTTCCCGGCGTCCGGCCGGGCGGTCACGGGCTCGGTGCCCGCGTCGAGCCCGGTGTCGGTGCCGGTGCCGGTGTCGGCCTCGGCGTCGGTCTCGGTGGCGCTGCTCGCCCGGACGGGCACGAGGCGCCGCGGGCCCAGCCGCCCGGACCGCATCGGCACCAGGCGGCGCAGCAGCAGGCCGGCCGTGGTGGTGGCGCCGGGATCGGGGTCGGACGCGTCGACACCGTCCTCGGTGCCTCCGCCCACGCCGTTGCTCCCGTCTCGCGTCCGTGCCTGCGGGGGCGACGCTAACAACCGGGCGGCTCCGGCTCGGTGAAGCCGTGCCCGCGTCGTACATTCTCGGGCGGTGACGACCTCGACGACCTCCCGGCCGCCCGCGGTCGGTGACCCGACGCCGCCGCGCCCCCGGCGCGGCGCCCGCGTCGCGGCCGAGCTCGGGATCGTCGTCGCCTACCTCGCCGCGTCCGCGCTGCTGTACCACCGGGTCCTCGCCGACCTGGCCGGGCGCGCGACCGGCTGGGTGTCCTCGGACTCGTCGTTGTTCGCGTGGTGGCTGGGCTGGATCCCGTACGCGCTCGGCCACGGCCTGGACCCGCTGACCTCCACCTGGCAGGACGCGCCCGACGGCGTCAACGGCATGTGGAACACCGGCGTGCCGGTGCTCGGGGTGCTGCTCGCGCCGGTCACGGCGACCGCCGGACCGGTCGTCGCCGACAACGTCGCGATGATCCTCGGCCCGGTCGTCTCCGCGTACGCCGCGCACCGGGCGCTGCGCACCCTCGTCGGCCCGCGGTGGATCAGCGCGCTCTCCGGATTGGTGTACGGCTTCTCGCCGTTCGTGGTCGCCCACGCCTGGGTGGGCCACGTGAACCTCGTGTGGTCGGTGTTCCCGCCGGTGGTGCTGTGGGCGGCGGTGCGGGTGTTCGCCGGGCGGGGTCCCGACGGGGGCCGCGCGCGGCCCTGGCGCGACGGCGCGCTGCTGGGGCTGGCGGCGGCGCTGCAGGTCGGGCTCTACACCCAGACGGTCGCGCTCGGGGCGGTGGCGCTCGTCGTCGTCGCCATCGTGCTGGCGGTCTCGGCGCCGCGCGCGGCGTGGCGGCGGATGCCGGACGTGGCCCGCTCAGTGGCCGCGGCGGCCGTCGTCGTCGCCGTGCTCTGCGCCTGGCCCGCGTGGGTGCTGCTGCGCGGGCCCAGCCGGCCGCGGGGCCCGATCCGCGACGCGCTGACCATGGGTGCCGACGCCGCCAACCTCGTCGTGCCCTCGCCGCTCACCGCGATCCGGCCGGGCACCGGCGCGCTGGCCGCGCACCTGCGGGCCTACCCGGGCGAGCAGGGCTCCTACCTGGGCGTGGCGATGCTGCTGGTGTTCCTCGCCGCGGTGGTGCTCGTGCGCTCGCGGCCGGTCGTGACCGCGGCGGTCGTCACGGTCCTGCTCGGGGTGCTCTCGCTGGGTACTTCCGTCGCCGTGCTCGGGCGCGACACCGGGGTGGCGCTGCCGTGGCGGGTGCTGGTGGACCTGCCGCTGGTCGGGCAGGCCGAGGCCGGCCGACTGGCGCCGTTCGTGGCGCTCGGGGTGGTCACGGTGTGGGCGCTGGCGCTCGAGCACCTCACCCGGGGCGGGGTCGGCCGCTGGCGGTCGGTGGCGCGGGGGGTCGTCGTCGTGCTCGTCCTCGCGGCGGCGGTGACCTGGGTGCCGGTCGACGACCAGCGCACGACCGACCCCGGGGCGCCGGCCTTCTTCACCGCCGGTGCGCCGGGCCTCGGCCCGCCGGCGGCGGACGGGGGGCCGCCGATCGTCGAGATGGTGCCGCGACCGTCGCAGGCCTGGCTGGGCGGCGGCGACCCGCTGCGCTGGCAGGCCCTCGCCGGGTACTCGTTCCGGCAGACCGGCGGCTACTTCATCGGCGGCAGCCCCACCACCCCGGTGCTCTACGAAGGGGAGATCGGCGCGTTCCAGCGAGGCGTCGCCGACGGCGGGCGCGGGGACGTGGCGGCCGCGCGGGCCGACCTCGCGGCGCGGCACGTGTCGGCGATCGTGGTGGTGCCCTCGGCGGTGGCGGATCCGGACGCCGTGCTCGCCTGGGCACGGACCGTCGGTGGTGGGGCGGCCCATGAGGCGGACGGTGCGTGGATCGTGCCCTTCTGTCCGATGAACCGTTGCGGGGCGTGACTCGATCGATCCCGTCAGGCGATACCGTGGTGCCCCGGATGAGCTCGGCCGGCGACGGTCGTCCACACGACGAGCACGGGAGGCACGGCCATCGCGCGCAGGGACCCGACCGTCCGGAACGATCTGGTCATCGTCCTGACCTACTACTCGCCCTACGTGTCCGGTCTGACGAACGTCGCCCGGGACGTGGCCGAGGGGCTCGCCGCCCGGGGGTGGCGGGTGTGCGTGGTCGCGAGCAAGCACGATCCGTCGCTGCCGACCCACGACGTCGTCAACGGGGTGCGGGTCGTGCGGGCGCCGGTATTGGCGAAGGTGGGCAAGGGCACCGTCGGGGTCAACCTGACACGGATGGCGCTGCGCGAGATGCGCCGCTCCCGGGTGGCGAACCTGCACCTGCCGCTCATCGAGGCCGGCCTGCTCACCCGGCTCGCGCCGATCCCCGTCGTCTCGACCTACCACTGCGACGTGAGCCTCCCGCCCGGCGTCGTCAACGTCGCCCAGCGGGAGGCCGTCGACCGGTCCAGCCGGGCCGGCCTGCGGAGCTCGGTGGCGACCGTCGTGTCCACCGAGGACTACGCCCGCCGTAGCCGGCTCTGGCCGGTGATCGCCCCGAACATGGTCGCCATCCCGCCGCCGTGCATCCCGGTGGGCGCGGGCGAGCCGACCTACCGCCGCGGCCGCGGCTTCCACGTCGGCTTCCTGGGGCGGATCGTCGAGGAGAAGGGCGTCGAGCACCTCGTCGACGCCTTCCTGGCCCTGGACGACCCGGACGCGCGGCTGCTCATCGGCGGCGAGCACGCGTCGGTGGCGGGAGGCAGCGTGGTGGACCGGGTGCGCACCCACGCGGGCGACGACGACCGCATCGACCTGCTCGGCTTCGTGCCCGACCAGCGGCTCGCGGAGTTCTACGCCTCGATCGACGCGTTCGCGCTCCCGTCGGTGAACGCGTTCGAGGCGTTCGGGATCGTCCAGGTCGTCGGGATGCTCGCGGGGGTCCCGGCGCTGGTGAGCGATCTCCCCGGCGTCCGGCTGCCGGTCCAGCGGACGGGGTTCGGGACGGTCGTGCCGGCCGCCGACGTGACCGCGCTGCGCGACGGGCTCGCCCGCCTGCGGGACGATCCGCCCGACCCCGCCGCCGGTCGCGCCGCCGCGACCGAGGCGTTCAGTGTCGAGTCCGTGCTCGACGACTACGAGGCGGTCTTCACCAAGGCCGCCGGCTGACGGACCGCGACCCCCGGGAGAATCGCCCCGTGACGACCGAACGCGACATCGACGACGTCTCCCGCACCTGGACGAAGCTGGGCGGGGAAGACCCGATGTGGGCGGTGCTCACCGACCGCGGGAAGAGCCGCCGCCGCTGGGGCCCCGAGGAGTTCCTGGCCACCGGGGTGACCGAGATCGAGGCCGTCCTGGCGCGCCTGGCGGAGCTCGGTCTCGACGTCGGGCGCGGGCGGGCCCTCGACTTCGGCTGCGGCGCCGGCCGGCTCTCGCACGGGCTGGCCGTGGCGGGCTTCGGCGAGGTCCTCGGCTGCGACATCTCCCCGACGATGCTCGCCAAGGCCCGCGAGATCGTCCCCGACGCGGCCTGCCGGTTCGTCCAGGTCACCGGCTCCGACCTCGCCGCAATCGAGACCGGCTCGGTCGACCTCGTGTACTCGTGCCGGGTGCTGCAGCACATGCCGCCGGCGCTCGCGCACGGGTACGTCCGCGAGTTCCGGCGGGTGGCGCGGCCGGGCGGCGTCGTGGTCTTCCAGATGCCGACCCGCCCGTCCTCGACGGTGGCGGGCCGGGTGCTCGGGGGGCTGCCCGTCCCGGTGGCCCGCGTCCTGCGGCGGGGCATGGAGATGCACGGCACGCCCGAGCCCGAGGTGCGCCGGCTCGTGGAGTCCCTCGGCGCGCGCGTGGTCGCCGCCGACCCGGACACCAGCGCCGGACCCCGGTGGGACAGCAGGCTCTACGTCACGACCGGCGCCTGACCTGGGCGGACGTCCGTTCGGGTGACCCCGTCGGGGTGCCGCGTCGGCGCGCGCAACGGCTCTCACTACCCTCACAGGGTGGCCTTGGGCACAGGCGGTACCGAGAGTCGCACCTACACGGCCCGGCTGGTGCGGCTCGAACGCGCGGGCTGGAAGCGCGCGCTCGACGTGCAGGCGCCCTACCGGTGGAACCTGCGCCGACTGCTCGGTGACCGCCGCGTGCTCGACGTCGGGTGCGGGATCGGGCGCAACCTCGTCTCGCTCTCGGCGGACAGTCTCGGGGTCGACCACAACCCCACCTCCGTCGAGGCCTGCCGCGCGCGGGGCCTGCAGGCCCTCACGGTGGACGAGCTGGAGGGCCGTGCCGACGAGCTGCACGGCGCCTTCGACGGCCTGCTCGCCGCGCACCTGCTCGAGCACCTGACGCCGGGCACCGGCGCCGAGGTGCTGCGCCCGTACCTGCGCTTCCTGCGACCGGGCGCGCGCCTCGTGCTGATCTGCCCCCAACGACGCGGCTTCCGGTCGGACGCCACCCACACCGAGTTCCTCGACGACGCGGCGCTCGCCGGGGTCGTCACCGCCCTGGGCGCGCGGCTCGACGCCCAGCGCTCGTTCCCCTTCCCGCGCCCCCTGGGGCGGGTGTTCACCTACAACGAGTTCGTCACCGTCGCGACCCTGGAGGACGTATGACGGCGACCGCTCCCGCCGCTCCTCCGACCCGGCAGCCGCACGCGCCGGTGCTCGTCGTCCTCCCGGCCCTCAACGAGGCCGAGTCGATCGGGCGGGTCGTCGCCGAGGTGCGCCACCACCAGCCCGGGGCCGACCTGCTCGTCGTCGACGACGGGTCGGTCGACCGCACCGCCGACGTCGCCCGCTCCGCCGGTGCCCGCGTGATGTCGCTGCCCTTCAACCTCGGGGTGGGCGGGGCGATGCGGGCCGCCTACCGGTTCGCCTTCGAGGAGGGCTACGACTGCGTCGTCCAGGTCGACGCGGACGGCCAGCACGACCCGTCGGACATCGCCCGCCTGCGCACGGCCCTCGCCGACGCCGACATCGTCGTCGGCGCGCGGTTCGCGGGCGTCGGCGACTACGTGGTGCGGGGTCCCCGCCGGTGGGCGATGCGGCTGCTCGCCGCGACGCTCTCGCGCCTGGTGGGCACCCCGCTGACCGACCCGACGTCGGGCTTCCGCATGGTCAACGGCCGGGCGCTGTCGCTCTTCGCCTTCGACTTCCCGGAGGAGTACCTCGGCGACACGGTGGAGGCGCTCGTCCTCGCCAGCCGCGCCCGGCTGCGGATCGCCCAGGTGCCGGTGGCGATGCGCGAGCGGACCACGGGGGCACCGAGCCAGAACGCCTTCCGGTCCTCCGCGTACCTGGTGCGGGTCGTGACGGCGATCGTGCTGGCGGTCGCGCGCCGCGCCCCGATCGCCCGGCCCGGATCGACGGTCGAGGCCACGGCGACCTGAGATGGCCCGGCTCACGATCGTCACGGTCGTCGTGGCGATCCTCGCCTTCGTCCTCGTCTTCGAGCTGCTGCGACGGCGGCGCCTCCGTCAGAAGTACGCGTTCCTCTGGGTGCTCGTCGCCGGCGTGACGGTGCTCCTGTCGGTCTTCCCCGAGGCCCTCGCGCACGCCTCGGCGCTGCTCGGCATCGCGGTGCCGAGCAACCTGCTCTTCCTCGTCTCTCTCCTGATCCTCTTCGGCGTCTCGCTGCAGCTCTCGATCGAGGTCGGGGTGCTCGAGGAGCAGACGCGCCGGCTCGCCGAGGAGATCGGCGCCCTGCGGCTGCGGCTCGAGGAGGTGGAGTGGCGCAGCCGGCTCGACCCGACGTCAGACCAGGCGGCGGACGAGGCGCCAGTACCCACCGAGGACGACGTTGACGGCCCGCGCCGCTGCGGCTGACCCCACGACGTGGGGCGCGAGCTCCGGCGTCAGGACCGTCAGCCACTCCCGCTCGGGCACCGTCCGCTCGGCGGCGAGCAGGCGGCGGCGACGCCGGAGGTGGTCCCGGTGGCCCAGGACCCAGCGCCAGCCCCGGACCTTCTCCCGGCCCCAGCCCTGGACGGTCGCCAGCACCAGCAGCGCGGCCTCGAGGGCCAGGAAGAAGGGGGCGAGCAGCACCAGCGCCCGCGGGCTCCACAGCGTCGCGACCATCAGGAGCCGGTTCCGCTCGAGGAGGTACATCTTGCGGGGGTTGCGGGAGAACTCGTAGTGGTGCAGGGCGACGGCGGTCGGCACGCACCGGGCGGCCAGGCCGAGCCGCCGGCAGCGCAGGCTGAGCTCGGTGTCCTCGAGGTAGGCGAAGTACTCCTCGTCGAAGCCCTCCACCCGGTCCCACACCTCGCGGCGGAGCAGGAGGCAGGCGCCGCTGGCGGACGCGACGTCGTAGGGCGCGCGCCGCGTCTCGGGCTCCTCGATGCCCCCGGCCCAGCAGGTGCCGAGGACGTGGACCGGGTTGCCGCCGCTGTTCAGGATCCCCGGCCGGTCGGCGAACCGGATGCTCGCCATCACCGGACCGACCGCGGGGTCGCGCGCGACGGCCGCGAGCGCGGCCAGGGTCTCCGGCTCGACGAGGCAGTCCGAGTTCACCAGCGCCAGGTACTCGCCGCGGACGTGACGGGCGCCGAGGTTGCAGCCCCCGGCGAATCCGGTGTTCGTCCCCGGCCGCAGGACCTCCAGGTCGTCCCGCTTCGCCACCGGCTCGAGGTCGGCGGCCCGGCAGCCGTTGTCCACGACGACCAGGTCCACCTCCACGCCGTGCGAGGCGAGGACGGAGTCCACGCACTCGGCGAGCCAGGGCTCGTCGCCGTAGGCGAGCACGACCACCCCGAGCGTCGGTCGTGCGGTCACGGGGCGTCCCCGTGGCGTAGCGCCACGACCTGGATCCCCAGTACGACGACGGCGGCGAGGAGCTGCCCGAGCGCGGCCCCCAGGACCGCGTCGGGCAGGACGAGGGCCGGGACGACGAGCACGACGGTGCCGACCGCCCACGACGCCGCCACGAGCACCGTGCGTCCCGCGGCGAGCAGGCGGGTCTGTGTGGCCTGGGCGACGAGGCCGACCGCGACCGACAGCGCCAGCGCCGCCAGGATGCCGCGGGCCGGTGTCTCGCTCACCGCGAAGAAGACCCGGATCACCGGCGGGGCGACGAGGACGCTCCCGACGACCCACACCACGACCGCCGCCGCGCACACCGCCACCAGCCGCGTCGTCGCCCGGCCGCGGCGCGTGCCCGGCTCCGCGGCCGCGAGCCGGGGGAGGACGAGGGCCTGCACCGCGGGGAACGCCATGACCGGCGCGCGCAGCAGCACCGCGGAGGCCGCGAACGCCGCCGCCAGGACACCGTCGGCGGTGCGTCCGGTGGCGACCACGGGCCCCAGGTTCCACACGGCCTGCGAGAACAGATAGAGCGACGAGCCGGCCGCGAGCGTCGCGAGACCGACCCGCGCCACCGACCCCGTCCCCGGGTCCGGGCGCAACAGCCGACGCACCGAGGTCCGGGCGCGCCGGGTCACGACGGCCGTCAGCGCACCGGCCAGCGGCGCGGCCGCGAGCACCGCGGTCCAGGCGGGCAGAGCGTTCACGCGGGCCACGAGCAGTCCCGCGGCACCGAGCAGGTAGACCGCCGACTCCACCGCGAGGGTCGTGGCGAACAGCCCGTACCGCTGGTCCCCGGCGAGCGGCCCTCGCACGAGCGAGGACACGGCGAGCGTGAGCGCGGCGACCAGCAGCAGGACCAGCTCGAGCCAGCCGCCGACCACGTGGGCCACCCACGGGCCGGAGACGACCAGCGCGGCGCAGACGACGGCGAGCAGGACGAGTCCACCGCGCGCGACCGAGCGGACGGGGCCCGCGATGCTCTCGCCGCGCGCCCGGCTGCGGGGCACGGTGCGGGTGAGCTCCAGCTCGAGGACCGCGAACGTGCCGCGGCCGACCGTGTTGGCGAGCAGGTAGAAGGACGTGAGCGCGGCGAAGGCGGCACCGTCGAGCACGTGCCCGGAGGCCATGAGGAGCAGGTAGGCCGTGCCCGCCACGAGCACGAGGGAGACGGGGACGGCGGCCTGGGCGCCGAGGGAGCGGCGACGCACGGGGACGGTCACGTCGTTGCCCCCTCCCCGGCCGGTCCGGTCCTCGCCGGACGTGACGGCGACGATAGCGCCGGTCGCGGTCGGCTCCCTCGACGACATCCTCCGGTCGGCGGAGGTGTCCTCCGCGGCGTGGTCCCCGGTCCTCGCTAGCCTCGCAAGCCGGGGGGAGGGAGGCGCCGTGGTCCCCGAGACGCTCGCTGTGGTCGTCGCGCTGCTGGTCGTCCTGGTCCCGGGCAGCGCCGCACTGGTCGCGCTGGGGGTCGGGCGCCCCCTCTGGGTGGCGGTCCTCGCGGCGCCCTCGTCGGTCGCGGTCGCCTCCGTCACCGGGGTGGTCACCGGCGTCGTCGGTGCACGGTTCGGTGTGGTGGCGCTGGGTGTCGCCTCGTTCCTCCTGGCCGCGGTCGGGGTGCTGCGCCTGGTCCTGCGCACCCGCGGGCGCGTCCGCGAGGTCCGGCCGCGTCGCACGCGGCGGGCCGGGGCTGCCGTCCTCGGGGTCGCGACCGTCGCCGTCGCCGTCGTGGTGAGCGTCCTGACCTGGCTCGGCGGATTCGGCTGGTCCCTGCGGACCTACCCGCAGGAGCACGACATGATCTTCCACCTCGCGCTGTCCTCGTACATCGCGCGGACCGGCGTGGGAGCGCCCTGGGAGCTGGCCCCGACCGACGTGCTGACCGGCGGGGGAGTGCTGTTCTACCCGGCGGGGCTGCACCTCCTCGCCGCGGTGGTCACCCAGCTGACCGGCAGCGTCGTCGTCGCCGTCAACGCCCTCGCGCTGGTGCTCGTCGGCGTGGGCTTCCCCCTCGCCCTCGCCGTCCTGACCGCAGCCCTCGGCCGGGCCGCCGGCTACGCCCGCGACAGCGCGGCCGGTGCGGGCGGGGTCGCCGCCGTGCTCGCGGCGACGATGTACCGGCCGGGCGTCCAGCTCGCCCACGACGGCGGCATCCTCCCCAACGCCGTGGCGTTCACGCTGGCCGCGCTCGTGCTGGCCGCCCTGGTCTCGTGGCGGCGGGTACCGCGGGCGGTCCTGCTGGGGGCCGGCGTCGCCGCGGCGGGTGCCGCGGCCGTCCACCCGAGCGCGCTGGTGACGATCGGCGTCACCGCGGTCGTCTACCTGGCGGTCGACGTGCTGCGCCACGGGCGGCGGGATCTGGCCCGGTTCGTCCGGGCGTTCTGGCCGGCCGCGGTCCTCGGCGTGGTCGTCGCCCTGCCGACGCTCCTCGCGGGCTCCTCCGCGGTCGCCGCGACCACCGCCTTCGTCACCGCCACGCCCAACCGCCCCGTCGCCCTCGCCGTCGGCAAGGCGCTCACGTTCGCCTATGGGGGGTACCTCGACCCCGACAGCGCCCGGTCCCAGGTCGCGGCCGCCGCGCTGGTCCTGGGGGGCGTCCTCGTGCTCGTGGTGGCCCGGCGCTGCGGTGCGCTGCTCGTCGCCGCGGCGGTCTGGCTCCTGGTCGTCGTCTCCTACTTCGTCGGCCCCGGCAAGGGGCCCGCCGGGATCGTCACGGGGTTCTTCTACAACTCCGAGCCGCGGGTGTGGTCGCACCTGACGCTGCTCGGGGTGCCGGCGGGGGCGCTCGGGCTCGCGCTCGCCGCGCGGTGGATCGCCCGGCGGGTGCCCGGTCGCACGCCCGCCCTCGTGCCCTGGGTGACGTCCGGCCTGTTGCTGCTCCTGGTGGCCCTCTACGCGGTCGGGCCGGGCTACGGGTACGCACGGATCGACGAGAACGCCGTCGCGTCCCGGTTCACGACACCGGACTTCACCCGCGTGGACGCCGACGACGAGGCCGCGGCGGCCTGGCTCGCGGGCCAGGTCCGGCCCGGCCAGCGCATCCTCAACTCGGCCAACGACGGCTCCACGATCCTCTACACCGAGTACGGCCTGCCGATCGTGAACCTCGCGACCCTCGGGAGCGCGAGCGCGCCGTACACCTACCAGCTGCTGGGCGGGTTCCGGGACTACCCGAGGGACCCCGTCGTCCGCCGCGACCTGCGCGACCTCGACGTCGACTGGCTCTACGTCGACTCCCGGGCCCCGGCGATCGGCGTGGGCGGGGCACCGTTCGGCTGGCCGCAGGCGGACCGGCTCACCGTGCCGCGCGGCTTCGAGGACCTCGACGGACTCCCCGGGCTCACGGCCGCGTTCCGCGCCGGCACGGTCACGGTCTACCGCCTCGACCCCGCGGTCGTCGCGCGCCTCTGAGGGTGCACCGGGCGCCCCGCGCTACCCTCGGTCACCCGCGAGCGCCGAAGGAGTACCTGGTCGCCCGATGTCCACGACCGGACTGCGCAGGACCACCATCCCGGCGGCGCCCGCCGTCCAGGCCCTCCGCCGGGCTCCGGGATGGTGGACCACCGTGGGCGGGCTCCTGGTCGCCCTGGGGTGCTCCCTCGCCGCGCAGGTCGCGATCAGCCGGCTGCGGATCCCGTTCCCGACCTTCGCCGCGACGGCGATCGCGGCGACGCTCAGCGCGGTCGTCGTGGCCGCCCTGGTCGGCATCGCGGCGTCCGGCCGCCGGGCGGGAGCCGCCGCGGCCACCCTCGCCGTCCCCGGCCTGTTGGCGCTGCTGGTCACGCTGTGGCCGGGCCTGCTGCTGCAGGGCACGCACTACTACCTCGGCGGCATCTCGATCGACCAGAGCTTCCGCACGCAGGCGCTGGCCCGCTACGCGGCGACGTCGGCGCTGACGGACATGAACTACCTCGACCTGCCGTCGTACTATCCGGCCGGCTGGTTCTGGCTGGGCGGGCGCGCGGCGGCCGTGGTGGGTGTCCCAGCGTGGGAGTTCTACAAGATCTGGGCGATCCTCACCCTCGCCGTCGCCGCGTGGGCGGCCTTCGCCGCGTGGCGACTCGTCGTGTCTCCGGCCCGGGCGGTGCTCGTCGCGACGGCCACCGCCATCGTCGGCCTCGGGGTCTCGTCGGCCGAGCCGTACGCCTGGCTGCTCATCGCGCCCATGCCGGCGGTGGCGGTGATCGCCTGGGGAGCGATCCGGGCGGACGCGCACCGGCGTCGCGGCCTTGCCCTCGTCGCGACCGGTGTCTACCTCGGCGTCGCCGCGGTGACGTACTCGCTGCACGCCGGGTTCTTCGGGGTCTTCGTCGTCCTGACGGCCCTGGTCCCGACGCTCGGGCGCCCGGCGCGCCACGTGCTCCCGCGGATCGGGCGCGCCGCCGTCGTCGTCGTGATCGGCCTGCTGCTCGCGCTCGTCGTGTGGGCGCCCTTCGCCCTCGCGGCCCTCGGGCGGGGACTGCCACGCAGCGACGCGCAGCGCTACCTGCCCTACGACGGCAGCGTGTGGACCTTCCCCATGCTCCAGCCGTCGTCGATCGGCGCGATGTGCCTCGTCGGGACGCTCGGGATCGTGCTCGCCTGGCACAGCCACGCGCGCCTGTCGCGGCCGCTCGCCGTGCTCGTGCTCCTCGTCTACGCCTGGTTCGCCCTCACGCTGCCCGCGCTGCTGGTGGGACAGACGACGCTCGCGTTCCGGCTCACGCCGCTCGTGGAGCTCGTGCTGGTGGTCGCGGGAGTCCTGACGGCCGCGGAGGCCGTGCTCGTCGCCGGGGCGCGGTGGCGGGCGGTGCGCTGGCGCGCCCTCGGCGGGGTGCTGGGCGTCGTCGTGCTCGCCGCCTGCGCGCAGGGAGCGCTCTCGGCGAACGACGTCGCCGTCCAGGAGGCGTACTCCGACCCGTACCCGAGCACGGGCGCCCCGGCCGTCGGTGCGTTCGACCCCGCCCGCGTCGACTCGTGGGCGCCGCAGCTCGTGGCCGCGGTCGACCAGCTCTCGGGTCGCCCCGCGGACGCGACGGTGGTGCAGGGCGGGCCGACGCAGTTCTACGTGGAACAGCCGTTCCACGGCTTCCAGCAGTCGACGCCGCACTACGCGAACCCGCTCGCGCAGTACGAGCAGCGCAACGCCGCGTTGCGGCAGTGGGCCGGTGCGACCGACCCCGCCGACCTGCTCCGGCGCCTCGACGCCTCGCCGTGGCCGGCGCCGCGGGCGTTCCTGTTCGGGCGGGGACCCGACGGGACGTTGACGACGACGATCGTCCACGACGTGTTCCCCCGGTACCCGAACGTCGCGACCGAGACCGTGGCGTTCCCGTCCCGGTTGTTCGACTCGCCGGCCTTCGCGCGCCGGGACGTCGGGCCGTGGACGGTCGTCGTGCGCCGATGACCTCCTAGGGGACGGGCTCGACGAACACCCGGCGGGAGTCGGTCGGGTTGCGCGGGTCGGCGGGGTCGGGCCACGACCCGTCGAGACGGAAACCGGGTCCGTTCGGCCCGGGGGTGTCGAGACCGGACGTCACCCGCCACGTCGCCCGGACCGGGGCGCGGCGCTCGAGGTGCCGGTAGTTCCAGGTCAGGAGGGTGCGGGCGGGGCCCGGCACGGTCGCCAGGACGCGGTCGAGCGCGGCGGGGAGGTAGCCGCGGTCGGACAGGCCGTCGACCACCGCGCAGCGGCAGAAGTACGCGAGCGTCCCCACCTCCCCCGGGCTCTGCACCACTGCCCCCTCGGGGAGGGTCGCCGCGAGTGCGCGGTACTGGGCCTCGCTCGCCCAGTTGATCGAGACCGGGGCGCGGTCACGGACCACGCCGTGCTCGACGAGGAAGCCCGCCGACACCGCGACGACGGCGATGCTCGACGGCACCAGGAGCCACCACCGGAGCCCGCCCCCAGCGAGTGCCCGTGCGGTGGCCAGACACCCCAGCATCGCCAGCGCGCCGACCGCCGGTCCGTAGTACCAGTGGTAGATCCAGGTGCCCAGGACCGAGAGCGCCACCACGTGCAGCGTTGCGCCTCCCGCCCAGAGCCGGGCGGCCGGGTGCCGCCACCAGAACGGCAGGGCGAGGACGCCGACGAGCGCCGGGAGGAGCGAGAGCGCGATCGCGGCGGGCTCGTGGGAGTAGTGCACGAGCAGCCCCTGCGCGAACCCGGCGCCGCCGTACTTGAACACCCACGTGTCCGGGATCAGCGATCCGAGGTGCCACCAGGCGAACGCGGCCCAGGGCAGGTACGTGACGACGGCCGCGACCGCGGCACGAGGCAGTCCACGCCCGCACGACACGAGCAGGAGCAGGGCCACGACCCCGAGGTCCGGTCGGCAGAGCACCAGCAGCCCGGCGAGACACCCACAGGCCACCATCCGCCGCTCGGTCAGGGCGGTCGCGGCGAGCGCGAGGAGCGCGAGGGCCACGTAGGTCTCGAGCCCGATCGTGGAGACGAGCAGCGGTGAGGTGCCGAGGACGGCGACGGCGAGATAGGGCGCGGCCGGCGCCCCGACCGAGCGGCCGAGCCGGTGCAGACTCCAGCCGACCGCGGCCAGGGCGAGAGCGGTGAGCAGTCCGGCGGCCACCACCGCGTCGCGCACGACCGCCGTGAGGCCCGCCAGCAGCAGCACCTGCAGCGGGGACGTGGCGGTGTTCGCCGGGATCCCGGCGACCATGCCCCACTGCCCGTGGAAGGCCAGGGTCCGCGCGTAGGAGAGGGTGATGAAGGCGTCGTCCACCAGCGCGTGGTGCATGACGAACCACGCGGCACCACCCACGACCGCGCCGGCGGCGGCCGCGAGCAGCCCCCGCCCCCGTCTCAGGGCCGTGTCGGGGTCGACCGAGGTCCGCGTGAGGACCGGCAGCGCGGGACGGGTCATGATCGCCGTTGCTCCCACCCCGGCAGGATCACGAGCGCACCGGCTCGGTGACCAGCTGACTCACCGCCACCGACGGGTACAGCACGGCTGACCGGGAACGCGCTCACGGCCCGACGCCCGGACGCGGCCGTCAGCCGATCCCGAAGAGCCGGCGCCAGTTGTCCTCGCCCACCAGCCGCGGCACCGCCTCGCGCCACCGCGCGGCCGCGGCCTCGCCCTCGCGCACGAAGCGCCAGAGCACCCGGGCGCCGTCGACCCCGAGGCGCTTGAACGCCTCCGGGTCCCGGTGGCGCAGCCGCACCCCGCCCTGGCCGGCGTCGGTGACGGCGACCCGGTCGAAGAGCGACACGTGCCACCAGTGCGCCTCGCCCGCCCCGACCGCCCCGACCGGGTGGGGCACCCGGCCGAGGGCCTGCTGGACCAGCCGCTTCGCCATCACGAGGTTGGTGCGCGAGGGCTCACCGCCCGCCCGCACGATCGGCATCTCGCTCGCCCCGAACCCCGGCGCCGAGTCGACGGGGTGCATGACGGTCTCCGGGTACGCCGAGCGCTCGCCGCGGATGCGGGCGGTGGCCGCGACGCCGCCGTCGTCGAGCACCGACGGCCCGGCGAGGAAGTCCTCCACGGCCCGGATCAGGGTGGCCGCGAGCCCGTAGTTCATCGACACCAGGTAGCGCGCCAGCAGGTCGCCGAGGGTCCCGGCGAGGTGGCGCACCGGGAACCCGCTGTGCAGCGCCGAGGTGATCATGGCGTTGCGCAGGTTGAAGTAGCGGTGCCAGTCGTCCCAGTCCTTCCACGGGAAGTCGGCGTGCCACAGCCCCGCGCCCGGCAGGGTCACCGTCGGGAACCCGTGCGCGCGGCCGCGGTAGCTGTACTCGACGTCGTCCCACTGGAAGAACAGCGGCAGCGGGTAGCCCATCGACCGCGTGACCTCGACCGGGATCAGGCAGGACCACCAGCCCGTGTAGCCCGCGTCGACCCGCCGGTCCTGGACGTTCTTCGTGCCGTCGGGGAAGTAGGCGGTCACGTCCGACTCGCCGACCGCGCCGGGCGCGACGTGGCCGTTCGTCAGGTCCTCGAGGACCGCGTACTCCGCGCCCGCGAGGACCTGCGTCGGGTGGAGCAGGTTGAGCATCTGGGCGCCGACGATCGTCGGGTGCGAGGTGTACTGCGCGAACGCCGCCAGCCGCACGACGACCTCGGGCTCGCAGCGCACGTCGTCGTCCATGAACAGCGCGTCCGTGGGCACGTCGCCGGCGGCCCGCACCACCTCGTGGAGCCCGCGGGTGAACCCGCCCGACCCGCCGAGGTTGGGTTGGCGCAGGTAGCGCAGCGTCGGGCCCATCGCCTCGCGTACGTCGTCGAACGCCGCGCGCGACTCGACGGGGTCGGTCCCCTGGTCGACGACGATCACCTCGTCGACGACGCCGAGCACCTCCCGGTCGTCGGCGAGCGCGGCGAGGGTGGCGGCGCAGTCGTCCGCGCGGTTGTGGGTGCAGACGACGATGCTGGTGTGCCGCCGCACGGCCGGCGCCTCGACGGTCCAGCGCGCGTCGTGCAGCAGGAGCTCGGCGTCGTCGGTGACGATCTCGACCCACAGGCCGCCGCCGTCGAGGAAGCGGTCCAGGCGCGCCTCGAGGCGGACGTCCTCGGTCCGCGCGTCGTGCACCGCCACGGTGCGCGGCACGCCGTTCGTGTCCGAGGCGCGCAGCATCACCCGCCCGGCGCCGCTGATGCGGCCCTCGAAGCGCACCGAGCGCGCCGTCGTCCAGCGCTGCCAGTAGGACGCGGGGAAGCGCCCGAAGTAGGTGTTCGTCGACAGCCGCCCGAACGTGCCCACCCGCACGTGGCGCCGCCGCCGCTCGGCGTGCCCGGCGAGGACCTCGACGTACATCTCGTCGGGGATCTCGGCCGACGGTCCGGTGAACAGCCCGCGCTGCACCACGAGGCGCCCGGGGGGCGCGGCGGAGCCGGGGCTCGTCGTCGACACCGTCTGCACGTCCGTCACGCTCCGCACCTCTCCCCCGACCGGTGCGCTCACCGCCGGTGGGAGCGCGTCGTCCTCCTCCCCGCAGGGTAGGAGAACCCGCCGCGCCGACGAGCACCGCGTGCCCGGCGAGCCGCCGGGACGGGGGTAAACGCCGGGCCGATTCGTGGTGGGCCGTACCGTGCCCGGCATGGGTACGACGGACGCCGCGGAGCCGGTCGCGGTGGCGCGCCCCGTCGAGGCCGACCGCGAGGCGATCCACTTCGCCGCCCCGCCCGGACGGACCGAGGGCGCCGTCGACGTCCTGCTCGACGGCCGCCGCGTGTGGTCGTTCCGGCTCGAGTCCGCCGAGGCGACCGCGGACGGCGACCGGACGGTGCCCTGGCCCACCGCCATCCTCGCGGCGCTGCGCGGGTCCGCCGAGCTCGCGCTCCGCGCGGTCGCCGACGGCGAGGTCTGGGCCCGGGCCGAGATCGCCTTCACCGACGACCCGGGCCGCGTGGCGTTCACCGACGAGCACGGCCGCGACCTCGTGGTCAACAAGTGGGACCGGGCCGGGCGCGTCCTGGACGACCACGACGAGTCCATCGTCGTGCGCCTGCTCGACCACGCCGACCAGGTCCGGACGGTGCTCGAGGACGAGCTCGGGCTCGACGTGTTCGTCACGGGCGGGACCCTGCTGGGCCCGGTGCGCGACGGTCACCTCATCGGCCACGACGACGACGTCGACTTCGCCTGGGTCAGCCGCCACGTCCACCCCGTCGAGGTCGCCCGTGAGGGGTTCGCGCTCGGCCGGGCGCTGCGCCGCGCGGGCTTCGACGTCGTGCGCCACTCCCCGGGCCACCTGCAGATGCACTTCGACTACCGGGGCCTCCCGGACCACTACGTCGACGTGTTCGCGGGCTGGTTCGCCGACGGCTGGTGGCACCAGGTCTTCTGCATCCGCCACCCCGCCGACCGCGAGGACCTGCTCCCGGCGGTGCCGCTGCGGGTGGAGGACCGCGACGAGCCGGCCCCGCGGTCGCCGGAGATCCAGCTCGAGGCCAACTACGGCCCGGGTTGGCGCGTGCCCGACCCGGCGTTCCGCTTCGACACCGTCCCCGCGACCCGTCGCCGGCTGGAGAACTGGTTCCCGGGTCTCAACGGCGGCCGCGACGACTGGGACGACGTGCTGCGCGCCGAGCGCCACGACGGCCCCGGCGCCGGGTCGTCGTTCGCGGCCTGGGTCGCCGAGCGCCTCGACGCCGGGGCGCCGGTGCTCGACGTCGGCTGCGGCAACGGCGTCGACGCCCGCGGGTTCGCGACGGCGGGGCACGAGACCCTCGCGGTCGACTGGTCCCGGGAGGCGGTGGCGGCGATCCCCGCGACGCCCGGGCTCGCCACGCGGGTGCTCAACCTCTACGACCCGCGGACGACCATCGCCCTCGGCGCCGAGATCGGCGCGCGGCGCCTGCCGTGGGCGGTGGTGGTCCGCCGCGTCGTCGAGGGCCTCGGGCCCAGCGGGCGGCACCACCTGTTCCGCCTGCTCGCGATGGCGCTGCGCCGCGACGGGCGCGCCTACCTGGAGATCGCCGACGGCGCCGAGCCGGTCGAGCACCTCCTGGCCGAGGCGGAGCAGTACGGCCTGCGGCCGCTGGACACGGTCCGGGCCGATCGGGAAGCCGTGACGAGGATGGTGATGACGTGGACGCCGCGCAGGTGAGGGCGGGCCTGGCGGGCCGGGTCCGGTCCGTCGTGACGCGCGGGCCGGTGATGCGCGCCCGGCGGCTCGCCGGCCGGGCGGTCACGCCCGAGGTCGCGCTGCTCCGCGAGGAGCTGACCGCGCTGCGGACCGTGGTGTCGCGGCTCGACGACGAGGTCGCGCGCCTCGTGGCCGAGCGCGACCGGCTGGCCCAGCGGGTCGAGGTCCTCGACGCCGACCTCGACGAGTCCCGCCGGCTCAACGTCCGGCTCGCCGAGCTCACCGACCTCGTCACCGAGGTCGTGCTCCCGCTGCACGACCGCGAGATCGACATCGACCGGCTGCGCCCGCACGACGTCGAGCCCCAGTGATCGGGGCGGGTGCAGTGACTGGGCGGGTGCAGTGACCGGGCAGGCGCCGTGATCGGGCTGGTCCTGGCGGCGGGCGCGGGCCGGCGCCTGCGGCCCTACACCGACGCCGTCCCGAAGACGCTCGTCCCCGTCGACGGGACCACGACGATCCTCGACGTCTGCCTGCGCAACCTCGCGGCGGTCGGGCTGCGCCAGGTCGTCGTCGTGGTCGGCTACGCCCGCCAGGCCGTCGAGGTGCTGCGCCCCGAGCTCGAGAGGCGCCACGGCGTCGACCTCGAGCTCGTCGTGAACCCCCACGCCGAGGACCGCAACAACGCCTACTCGCTGTGGACCGCGCGGGACCACCTCCGCGAGGGGGTGCTGCTGGTCAACGGCGACACCGTCCACCCGCCGAGCGTCGAGGAGACGCTGCTCGCCCACCGCGACCCCGACGGCCCGGGCGTGCTCCTCGCGCTCGACACCGACAAGTCCCTCGCCGACGAGGAGATGAAGGTCCGCGTCGACGCGCGGGGCCACCTCGCCCGGATCACCAAGACGATGGCGCCGTCGGAGGCCGCCGGGGAGTACATCGGCGTCTCGCTGATCGAGCCCGCGGCCGCGGAGCCGCTGACCGAGGCGCTGCGGGCGACCTGGGAACGCGACCACGGGCTGTACTACGAGGACGGCTACCAGGAGTACGCCGACCGGGGCCGGCTCGTCCGGCCCGTCCCGCTCGGGCCGACGACGTGGGTGGAGGTCGACGACCACGCCGACCTCGCCCGGGCGCGGGACGTCGCGTGCCGCTGCTGAGCCGGATGCTGCTCGGCCCCCTCGAGGTCGACATCCGGGCCGGCGCCGTCGACGGCCTCGCGCGCCTGCTCGCCGACCAGCGCATCAGCGGCGGGGGCCAGGTCGCCGTGGCCGTCGGCCCGGGGCTCGGCGAGGAGATCGCCGCCCGGCTCGGCGGCACCCTCGCCACCGCGTCGGTGTTCCGGGTCGACGGCGGCTCGGTGGACGAGGCGGTCCGCCTCCAGGACGCGGTGCGGGCCAGCGGGCGGGGCTTCGACGCGCTCGTCGGCATCGGCGGGGGCCGCACGCTCGACGTCGCGAAGTACGCCGCCACCCGCCTGGGCCTGCCGATGGTCTCGGTCGCCACCAACCTGGCGCACGACGGCGTGTGCTCGCCGGTCTCGTCGCTGGACACCGAGGTCGGGAAGGAGTCCTTCGGGGTCTCCATGCCGATCGCGGCCGTCGTCGACCTCGACTACGTCGGCCGCGCCCCCGTCGAGATGGTGCGCTCGGGCATCGGCGACGTGGTCAGCAACCTCTCGGCGATCGCCGACTGGGAGCTGGCCGGGCGCGAGCGGGGCGAGCGGGTGGACGGGCTGGCCGTCTCGTTCGCGCGCCTCGCGGCCGAGTCGGTGCTCCACCACCGGGGCCACGTCGACGACCCGGCGTTCCTCGTGGTCCTCGCCGAGGCACTCGTGCTCTCCGGGATCGCGATGACCGCCGCGGGCTCGAGCCGGCCCTGCAGCGGCGGCGACCACGAGATCCTCCACGCGATCGACCGGCTGTTCCCCGGCCGCGGGCAGCACGGCGAGCTCGCCGGCCTGGGCGCCCTGTTCGCCGCCTCGCTGCGCGACGACGGCGAGCGCGCGTTCGCCGAGCTCGACGAGTGCCTGGCCCGCCACCGGCTCCCGCGCCGGCCCGGGGACGTCGGGCTGAGCGCCGAGGAGTTCGCGACCGCCGTCCGGGCCGCTCCCGCCACCCGGCCCGACCGCTTCACCGTCCTGGAGCACCGCGCGCTCGACGACGACGCGGTCGACCGGGCCGTCAAGGAGTTCGTCGAGCGCGTCTCCTGACGCCACCGGTCGCCTTGAGGCCGCGCGCGCCGCCTGGTTCGATCCGGACATGCTGGAGGCGCACCGGGTCTCGTCGTTCCGGCCCCGCTGGGAGGTCCGGGAGGACGGCGCGCCGCTGCTGGTGCTCGAGAAGAAGGGGTGGCGCTCCGGGGTCGAGTACACCCTCGACGGCACGGCCTACGAGGTCCGCTCCACCTGGACCGGCAGCCACTACGCGCTCAGCCGTGGGGACACCGAGATCGCCCACGCCGACCGGATCGGGCGCAAGCACTGGTCGGTGACCACGCCGGAGGGCGAGTACCACTTCCGCCGCCGCTCGGTGTGGAAGTCCGACCAGGAGTGGGTCCCCGACCCCGACGCGTCGACCGCCCTCGGCGGCATCCGGCGCACCGGCACCTGGCGCGGGGACGCCGAGGCGCAGCTGCCCGGCATACCCACCCCGCTCGCGGTGTTCGTGCTCGCCGTCGTCCTGCTCATGTGGGAGCAGGCTGCCGCCGCCGCGACGGCCGGGGCGGCGTCGAGCTGACGGCCGGGGGGACGGCCGCCGCGAGCGTCGTCCACCCGAGCGCGAGCACCAGCATCGTCGCGACCCCGACCGGCGGGTAGATGTGGCTGGTCAGGAACGACCACGCGCCCCCGACGACCAGGACCGTCCCGACGACGGCGGCGGTGCGCGCCACCGCGCCCCGGCTCACGACGACGGCCGTCGCCCCGCCGAGCACCGCGCTCGCCAGGTAGGCGTACACCCCCGGGAGCGCGAGCCGGTCGGCCATCCCGAACAGCGCCGGCACCCACGGCCCCGGCCCCACCACCACGGTCTCCTGTCCGGCGCCGATGCCGGCGAGGACGTCGAGCGCGGTATAGCAGCATGCGAAGACGAAGCCGAGCACGACGACGACGGCCTCGACCAGCCGGCCGCGACCACGGACCACGACCCAGGGGCTGAGGGCGAGCAGCGGGAAGAGCAGCAGCCCGATCACGTGCAGGTCACGCCACCAGGGCGCGGACTCCGGCGTGAGCATCAGCGGATGGGTCGTGCCCAGGCCCGCGAGCAGCAGCGGAGGGAGCGCGGCGGCGACCAGCGCGACCGGGCGGCGCATGGCGATGTCCTCTCTCGGGTCGTCACGTCACCGTGACGCGCCGGTGATCACCTGGTCGTGTACGGATTCTGCGCTAACTCACTGCTCTGTACGGGCGAACCCCGAGTGACAGGTCGAACGACCGAGGGGGCGTCGTGAGGGGCAGCAGGATCATGGACGGTCGGGGGCTCCGCCATCGTCGCAGAGCGGCCGCGGCGTCGGCGCTGGCGGCGATCGCCCTCGTCGTCGGCGTGCTCGCCACCGGGATCGGCCCCGGGCGGGCCGACGCCGCCGTCGTCACCGGGCGGATCAGCAACGCCGGCGGCGGGTGCCTGGAGAACGCGAACAACGCGACGACGGCGAACAACCCGCTGCAGCTCAACAGCTGCGGCACCGGCGTTGGCCAGCAGTGGTCGCGGTACTCCGACGGCACGCTGCGCGTCCAGGGCCGCTGCGCGGACCTCCTGAACGGGGCGACCGCCGCGAACACCCGCGTCGTCCTCGCCGCCTGCTCCACGACGTCGACCTCGCAGCGCTGGACGCTCTACGCCGCGGGCTACGTGCAGAACCAGCGCTCGGGGACCTGCCTCGCGCCGCTGGGCAACCAGATCTACGCCAGGGTCGCCGTCGTCGTCGCCACCTGTGCGAACGTGGCGGCCCAGCACTGGACGCTGCCGGCCGTCTCCACGACGACGGGCCCGACCACGACGACGCCGGCCCCGACGACCACCACGAAGCCCCCGACGACCACCACGAAGCCGCCGACGACCACGCCGAAGCCCACGACCACGACCACGACCACGACCACGACCACGACGCCGACCACCACGACGCCGAAGCCGACCACCACGACGCCGACCACCACGGTCCCGACCACCACGACGAGCATGCCGACGCAGACCGCGCAGACCTGGAGCTCCGACTTCACCGGCTCGGGGTTCGGGAAGTTCGACGACGCGCCCTGGAACTACGTGGGCGCCGACGGGCCGTCGATCATCTCCTCGCCCGTGACCGCGGGCGCCGAGGCGGCGCTGTTCACCATGCCGGGCGGAGGCACCCGCACCGAGGTCGTGCCGACCACGGCGGAGTTCACCGAGGGCCAGGACCGCTGGTTCCGGTTCTCGTTCTACCTGCCGGCCTCGTTCCCGACGCAGGTGACGTCCTGGCAGGTGATCACCCAGTGGAAGAACGAGGGCGACGGCTCGCCGCCGCTGGAGGTCACCGTCGGGAAGGGCACGGTGAACCTCGAGGGCGGCTACGGCCACCCGGCCGGCCCGAGGACGTTCAGCCAGGTCATCGGACCCGCCACGACCGGCCAGCGGACCGACCTGGTCATCCACGTGCTCTTCTCGCGGGATCCCGCCCAGGGGGTCGTCGACGTCTGGCGCAACGGGACCGCCGTGATCTCCGGGTACCGGCCCGCCGGCGGGACGCTCTACCCGACCACCGTCGCGTCGACCGATTCGCTGGCGTCGTACTGGAAGATGGGGATCTACCGGGACTCGGCGATCACCCAGCAGGCCCAGTACACGATCGAGAGCGCCAAGATCGGGAACACCCGGGCCCAGGTCTCCTGACCGTCGAGTCCCGACGGCCTGAGGCTGGAGCGGCTGCGGCGGACACCGACGATCGCCGACCACCTACCTCGAGATCTGATCGACCTCATCCCGGCGGGGCCGAAGGGGGCGGCGAGCCCACGCGCTCGACTCGCCGCCCGCCCTGCCTCGCTTGCCCCGGCCGGGACGACGCGCGCCTTTCCGGGAGCGGGCGGCCGACCGGCCTACTTCGGAGCCGGGACCGCACTGAGGACGACGTACTCGGTGCCGTGAGGCTTGTCGGCCGCCAACTTGGCCCCGGCCTTGCCGTCGTCGGTCATGTTCGCCTGCACACGATCGCTCGGCGAGACCGAGATCATCGGCGAGAAGTACACGGCAGCCGGGACCGAGCTGCCGGGAGCGCGGGGGCGAGTCGGCTGGCTCTTCGGGTGATGCCCGTCGGTGATTGCGACGGCGCTGAGTGCCGTCGTCTCCTCCGTGCTGGCCCGAGCCCACACCACGCCGCAGGAGGGGCTGTAACGGACCTCGAGCGTGCCGGCGTCGACCTCGACCGTCGCGAGCTGCTTGCTCTGGCTGTCGTCGGTTCCGATCCCGACACTCTTCTTCTTGCCCAGGTCGACGCCGATGTTCGTGCTGCTGCTCTGCTGCTCGGCGGTGGTGCGCTGACGTTCGACGATGATCGGCGTGGACTGCACTGTGTAGGCGTCGTCGCCGCAGTGCGCTGCCGTCGCCTCCTTGCTCTTCGGGTTCTTTCCGTTGAGGTTGCGCGGCGGGTTCGGCTTCTGCGCAGGGTCCGCCGCCGGCGGGTTCGCGGGCGGCTCCGAGCGTGGATCACCGGTACCGCCAGGAGTCGGTGGCTCCGACTTATTGGTGACCTGGTCGTACTGAGACTGGAGCTCCTTCGCCGTTGCCGGGCCGAAGCGGCCGTCGGCCCCCAGATAGGGCTGCGTTCGATGGTTCCGGCCCTGGAAGTCGAGGAGCGCGATGCGGGTGTTCTTCCCGAAAATCCCATCGACTTCCAAGTGGTAGGGGTGGACGGCGTTGAGTTCGGTCTGGAGCTTCTCCACGCACGGTCCCCGATCGCCCTCGTTGAGCTGCGGGCATCCCGCGAAGCTGCTGCCGGTCTGTGCGGACGCGACACCGCTCCCGTACAGGGAAAGTCCCAGGAGTACGAAGAAGCCGATGACGGCGGTCGTGAGGAATCGACGCAGAGTTCCTGCGATGTTGCTACGTCGAGCTGGAGTGCGCTTCATGGGATGTCTCCTCGCCAGGTGGTTCGCCGGGTTGTGGTCCCGGGCTGCTGAGGAGAAATGTGGCCACAGTGCCGCGCGGTAATTCCAGTGCTTTCTTGCCTCAATTTCGATTACTGGTCCGGCCCCGCCGCCGGGCCAGGTGCCTCCCCGTCGATACCCGATCTGAGCTGCGAGTTTACCTAGTGGGGTAACGGGACCAGGGTCGTGGCGATACCTGTACCGGGGCCGGGTGGCCAGGGTTGAGACGGAAGGACGAGACGGTGCCAGGGGGAGACACGGTGGTCAACGAGGAGGCTTCCGACCCGGTAAACGATCCTCATGTCACCGCTGGAGGGGCGGGCCGCGAAGAAGTCCATGCTGCACTGGCGGCCGCCGTCCGTGGAGGTATGGCCCGTACCGGGATGAAACAGCGCGAGCTGGCACACAGCATGAACCTCAGTCAGGGTCGCGTCAGCCAGTACCTGAACGACCCCAAGAAGATGCCGGCTCGCTGGGAACGAATCGAAGAACTGCTGCTCTGCGCCGGTGCCGATGCCGCCGACTTCAAGGATCGTCACGGTCATTTCTGGGACGCCGCTACAGTAGACTCGGCCGTGCCGGTGGCTGCTCCGACTGGTCCCGAGGTCGACCCAGCGGACATCGAGCCCGACCGCGTATCCGAATCGGAATCGAAGTCGGAGACCGAGACGGAGCCCGAGCCGACCTTCACCGTCACCGAGGCCGGATTCAGACCGTACTCGTCCTGTGCGCTCGGCGACGACGATGGCCATGCGCGAGACGAGGCCCCCACCGGCCCGATCCAGCTTCCGCCCACTGAGAGTACGACGTGGCTCGGACGCCACCGCCATCTCGCCATCTCGTTGGCGATAGCAGGCGTGCTCGCAGTGATCCTCTGGGCGTTCTGGGCCTTCCGAGCCGTCCCGCCTCCGCCTCCGCCGGTGGTCGAGTCGGGCCTGCCCGCAGTAGTCGAGGGAGCCGGACCGAACGGACTCACAGAACGGAATTCGCCCTCGAAGGGTCCCCTGACGGGAACAGGGCGCATCGTGCCGGACGGAACGCCGGTACTGGTGGACTGCGCCGAAGGCGGTGACGCAGTTGCTCCCGTCGCGATGTCCCGCGGCTACACCCGGACCTGGCTTCGCCTGCACGACGGCTACTACGTGACCTCGGTCTACGTCCGTCTCCGCGAGAGCGCAGTGCCCAGCTGCCAGCCAGGAGCCGACCCCCTACCCCTGGCGCTGATTCCGGGCTGAGGCGTCGGCGCCACGGCCCGGGTGGGTGCCACTCCGCCCCAGACGATCAAGCTCGAGGGACCTTCATCATGCCGAGCCCGCTCAGGAGCGCTCGGCCACCTTCTGCAGGGCGTCGTGCAGCGAGCGCTCGGCGTCGTCGGCCAGCCCGCCGAGGGCGGGCACGAGCAGCGGCGTCGCGAGCTTCGCGACGCCGTGGAAGGTGAACGTGGCCGTGTAGCTCACCTGCGTCCCGCCGCCGTCGGCGCCGGTCAAGGTCATCTCGTCCTCGCTGGTCACCGTCTTGTTCCGCCCGACGATCCGCAGCCGGGTGGGTTCGTCGGCCTCGAGGGTGTAGGTGAGCGTCGTCTCCCGGCCGCGGAACTCCGAGACGTTGGTCCACTGCTTGCCGACCCCGACCGGCGTCGTGGGGTCGACCGGCTCGCAGGAGATCGTCCCCGCGTCCCACTCGGTCGCGTTCGCGAAGTCGCGCAGGTAGTCCCGGACGACGTCGAGCGGCGCGGGGGTGGTGACGGTACGGGTCACGGTCGGCATGCCCCCGGCGTACCCGCGTACGTCGCGGGCTACCGTCGTCGCCATGAGCCAGCCGGATCTGGTCGTCGTCGGCTCGGGCTTCTTCGGCCTGACGATCGCCGAACGCGCCGCGACGCAGCTGGACAAGCGCGTCCTCGTCGTCGAACGCCGCGCGCACCTCGGCGGCAACGCGTACTCCGAGCCCGACCCCGAGACGGGCATCGAGGTGCACCGCTACGGCGCGCACCTGTTCCACACCTCGAACGAGCGGGTGTGGGAGTACGTCAACCGGTTCACCGACTTCACCGGCTACCAGCACCGCGTCTTCACGATCTTCCGCGGCCGCGTGTACCCGCTGCCCGTGAACCTCGCGACGATCTGCGAGTTCGCCGGGAAGGCGATGTCCCCGGACGAGGCCCGCGCGTGGGTCGCCGAGCACGCCGCCGAGATCGACGTGGACGACGCGCAGAACTTCGAGGAGAAGGGCGTCGCGCTCGTCGGCCGGCCGCTCTACGAGGCGTTCTTCGAGGGCTACACGGCCAAGCAGTGGCAGACCGACCCGAAGAACCTCCCGGCGTCGATCGTCAGCCGCCTCCCGGTGCGCTACACCTTCGACAACCGGTACTTCAACGACACCTACGAGGGCCTGCCGGTCGACGGCTACACCGCCTGGCTCGAGCGGATGGCCGACCACCCGAACATCGAGGTGCGGCTCGACACCGACTGGTTCGACATCCGGGACTCCCTCGGTGACGACGTCCCGACGGTCTACACCGGCCCGCTCGACCGCTACTTCGACTTCTGCGAGGGCGAGCTCGGCTGGCGGACCCTGGACTTCGAGCCCGAGGTCGTCACCACGACCGGCGACTTCCAGGGCACCCCGGTGATGAACTACGCCGACCGCGACGTGCCGTTCACCCGCATCCACGAGTTCCGGCACTTCCACCCCGAGCGCAAGACGTACCCGACCGACAGGACGGTCATCGTCCGGGAGTACTCCCGCTTCGCCGAGTCCGGCGACGAGCCGTACTACCCGATCAACACCCCCTCCGACCGCGCGAAGCTCGAGCGCTACCGGGAGCTCGCCCGCAAGGAGGCGACGAACCGGAAGGTGCTCTTCGGCGGCCGGCTCGGGACGTACAAGTACCTCGACATGCACATGGCCATCGGGTCCGCGCTGACGATGTTCGACAACCGCATCGCCCCGTGGTTCACCGAGGGCACGGACTTCGACGGGGCCGACCCGCTCGAGGGCTGAGGCGGTGCCGGGGTTCGCCGGGCTGCCCGGTCTCCCGCGGCGCGTCGCCGACCTCCCGATCACCGAGTGGTCGTTCCTCACCGGCCTCGGGGTGGCCGGCCTGGCGGCGCTGGCGCTGCTGGTCCTCGCGATCCGCCGTCGGGGCTGGCCGACCCGGCTGGTGACGGGCCTCGTCGCGCTCGTCCTGGTGCTGCTCAACCTCGCCGCGGGGATCAACACCTACGTCGACTTCGACCGGACACTCGGCCAGGCGCTCGGGCGGATCCCACCCGACGAGGTGCCGCTGGCCACCCTGGTACGCCGCACCGCGATGCCCGCGGCCGGCGTCGTCGCGCCCCTGGTCGTCCCCATGACGGTGTCGGGCTTCGTCGCCCGGCCCGCCCTGGTCTACGTCCCGCCCGCGTGGTTCCGGCGTCCCCGGCCGCGGCTGCCCGTCGTCGTGCTGCTGCACGGCACACCGGGCGGGCCGGACGTCTGGTTCGGCGCCGGACAGGCCACCGCCACCGCGGACGCGTGGGCGGCCGCCCACCGGGGGGTCGCGCCGATCCTGGTCGCGCCCGACGTCAACGGCTCGCTCGAGGCGGACTCGGAGTGCGTCGACTCGCCGGTCGGCCGGGTCGAGACGGCGCTGACGGTGGACGTCCCGCGCTTCGTCGTGGACACGTTCCGGACGGTGCCCCCGGGCCCGGGCTGGGCGGTGGCGGGCTTCTCCGAGGGCGGCTCGTGCGCGCTGATGCTGGCGCTGCGCCACCCGACGCTCTTCGGGACGGTCGGCGACTACGGCGGCCTCGCCGGCCCCCGCCTCGGTGACACCAACGCCGACACCGCGTCGACGATCGCCGGCCTCTTCGGCGGGTCGACCGCGCAGTTCGCGGCCCACGAGCCGGCCGACCTGCTGGCCCGGGAGCGCTTCCCCCGGCTCGGGAGCTGGTTCGAGGTCGGCGACGCGGACCCGGAGCCGGCCGCCGCCCAGGCGGCACTGGTCCCGGCGGCGCGGCGGGCCGGGATCGCGACGTGCTCGCGGGTCATCCCCGGCGGCGCGCACACGTTCGACGTGTTCTCGGCCGGCTTCGCCGACTCGCTGCCCTGGATCGCCGCCCGCCTCGGCATCGGACCGCCCGGGGCGCCCTGCCCGCAGCAGTGATCACCGAGGACCCGGGCGGGTACTCGCCGCCGTGCCGCCGTCGGGTCTCCTGCGCGAGGGGAACCCTCGTACCACTAGAGCGAGCGGATCCTCCCCTCACGATCGCGGCACGCAGGTCCGCCCCGCCCACGTGTTCACCCCGATGGCGGCCAGCGCCGCCAGCGTGACCGGGGTGTTGGTGCGCCCCGCGAGCCCGGCGAGCGCCGTGGTCAGGGCGATCGGCGCGCCCACGGCCGACCCGGCCAGGGCCAGCGCCGCGGCACGCCACGCCGCCGCCCGCGCCCCGGCGACCGCGGCCAGCACCGCCCGCGCCTGGTCGGGGTCGGCGCAGCGCAGGGCGGCGCTCCACGGCACCGCGGACCCGATCCCGATCCCGACGTCCGCCGCCGCCAGCCCCTCGGCGTCGTCAGCCGAGACCAGCGCGACCCCGTGCCCGTCGGCCTGCAGCCGTGTCACCGCATCGGCCGTCGCCCCGTCCTCGACGACGACCACCCGGCCGACGGCGCCGGCCGCGTCCTCGAGCGGCCCGGCCAGCTCCTCGCCGAGCACCACCACGTCGACCCTGTCGGCGCGGCGGAGCGCGCTCGGGTCGATGCTGACGACCCCGAGGTCCGCCACCGCCCGGTGCGCGGCCGCCGCGTAGGCCTCCCGCCCCCACCGGGCGGCCTTGGGTACGCCGGCGAGCAGCGCCGCCGCGGCCCGCTCGGGCACGAGCGACGCCGCGGCACCGAACGCGGTGACGGCGGCGGCGCCGGAGAGGTCGCCGACGTGGTCGACCGGGCCGCGCGGCAGCGTGCCCGGCCGGTCCCGCGTGCCGACGGGCTCCGCGGCGTGCGCCGCGAGCGGCGACCCGGTGTCCCACGCGGTCCACGCCGAGGTCCGGGCGGCGGCCTCGTCGGCCCGGGCCGCCCGGTAGCAGGCGTCGGTCACCAGGCCGACCGGACCGCGCCCGAGCGCCTGCAGCGTCGAGCTGCCGAGCGAGAACCACGACTCGGTGGCCGCGCCGCCCGCCGTCTGCTCCGCCGCGCCGCGGGTGGACGGGACGGCGTCGAGCAGCGAGAGGGTGCCGGTGAGCAGGGGCGGGATCGCCCGGGTCAGCGGCACCAGCCCGAGCACGCGCTCGACGCCGGCGAGCCCGAGCCCCGCCAGGTCCACGCCCAGGGCGAGGACCTGCCGCGACCACGGCGTGACGTCGGCGGGGTGGCTGCCGTGGGTGTCGGGCGCGGCCCGCTCGAGCCCGCGGCGGCGCTCGACCTCCTCGATCACCGCGACGATGCGGGCGAGCTCGACCTCGGCGGTGTGGTCGACGACGACCCGACCCAGGACCGCGTTCACCACCGCCCCGTCGACGCCCGGCAGGGCGAGCAGCTCCTCGACGAGCTCCTTGCGGGCCGCCGCCCCGTCGGGGCCGTCGACCCCGCGCACCTCCACGTGGGTGCGTCCGGCCCGGCCGCTGCTGCGCCGGCCCGGGGCGATGCCCAGCGCCCGGACGGCGGGCCCGACGAGGTCCCCGACCAGACCGGTCGTCGGGCCGGTGAGGCGGGTCCACCAGGACGGGGCGGGAGCGGGCGGTGGCGTCATCGGTGCCTCACGTCCTCGGGGAGAGCCGGTCGGGAGTCCTGATCTTCCCGAAACCGGATCCGGAGGAAACGGACATTCCACACGAGGGTGGCGGGTTGCGCCGTCCGGCCGAGCCCGGCGGGGTCGGCCGGGTGCGCGGGGCGACGGGCGCTACCGTCGGTCCATGACGAGCACGCGGGAGGGCCGGTCGACGGTGGAGCTGACGGTGCGCGACGCCGAGTCCGCCCTCCTCCAGCGGATCATCCTGCCCCGGCCCGCCGACCCGGCGACGGTGCGTGCGCTCTACCTCGACGAGGGCACCGCGACGTCGCTGCGCTCGGCCGCGCCCACCGCCGAGCGCCCGGGCACGGTGAACACCGAGGCCGACGACTTCGTGCTGCACCTCGCGTCCTCCGGCGGCCGGCACGCCGAGGTGCTCTCCCGCACCGCCGTGCGGATCCCGCCGGGCACCGAGACGTCGTTCGCGGCCTACTTCAACGCCTTCCCGGCCTCGTACTGGCGGCGCTGGTCGATCCTCGACGCCGTCCACCTGCGGCTGCACCTGACCGGCGCCGGCCGCGTCGACGTCTACCGCTCCACCGCGCGCGGGGTGCCGGTCCACGTGCACGGCGAGGTCGTCGCCGGCGAGACCTCGCTCGACGTGCCCGTCGCGCTGCGCCCCTTCGAGGACGGCGGGTGGATCTGGTTCGACCTCACCAGCGAGAGCGAGCACCTCGACCTGGTCTCCGGCGGCTGGTACGCCGACCGCTCCGCGCCCGGGCGGGCCGCGGTCACCGTCGGGATGCCGACGTTCAACCGGCCCACCGACTGCGTCGCCACCCTGCGCGCCCTCGGCGAGGACCCGCTGGTGCGCGACGTGCTCACCGCCGTCGTCATCCCCGACCAGGGCACCTCGAAGGTCCGCGACCAGGAGGGGTACGACGAGGCCGCGGCGCTGCTCGGCGACCGGCTCCGGATCGTCGACCAGCCCAACCTCGGCGGCTCCGGCGGCTACAGCCGGATCATGTACGAGGCGCTCGAGCACACCGACTGCGAGCACATCCTGTTCATGGACGACGACGTCGTCCTCGAGCCGGACTCGGTGCTGCGGGCGCTCGCGTTCGCCCGCTTCGCCCGCGCCCCGATGCTGGTCGGCGGGCAGATGCTGTCCCTGCAGGCCCGGTCGCACCTGCACGCCATGGGCGAGGTGGTCGACCGGAACACCTTCTTCTGGCAGATCGCGCCGCACACCGAGGACGACCACGACTTCGCCGTCGACTCCCTGCGCGAGACGCTCTGGATGCACCGGCGCACCGACGTCGACTACAACGCCTGGTGGATGTGCCTGATCCCGCGCGTCGTCGCCGAGCAGGTCGGCCAGCCGCTGCCGCTGTTCATCAAGTGGGACGACTGCGAGTACGGCCTGCGGGCCGGCGCGGCGGGCTTCCCGACGGCGACCGTGCCCGGCGTCGCGATCTGGCACATGAGCTTCGTCGAGAAGGACGACAGCTCGGACTGGCAGGCCTACTTCCACGCGCGCAACCGGCTCGTCGTCGCCGCCCTGCACGGCCCCGACGACCCGAAGCCGATGCTGCTCGACTCGCTCAAGCGCACCCTGCGGCACCTCTTCCTGCTCGAGTACTCGGCGATCGCGCTGCACCAGATGGCGATGCGCGACTTCCTCTCGGGCCCGAAGGCGCTCTTCGGGGCCCTGCCGACCACGCTCGGCAGCGTCCGCGCCACCCGCGCGCGCTACCCCGACGGCACCGTCCACCCCAGCGCCCGCGACCTCCCCGAGCCGCCGATCGGCGCGCTCGCCGCCCAGCTGTGGCCGGAGCCGCCGCTCGGAAAGGTCGCGCAGGTCAAGGCGCTGGCCGGGGCCCTGGCCCACCAACTGCGCCCCGCCGACCGGGCGGCCTGGGACCGGCCGCAGCGCAACGTCCCGGCCGAGCACGGCACCTGGTTCCTGCTCTCCCGCCTCGACGGCGCCACCGTCTCCACCTCCGACGGCACCGGCGTGACGTACCGCAAGCGCGACCGTCGGCAGTTCTGGGAGCTGCTGCGGGTCTCGCTCGCGCTGCACCAGCAGGTCCTGCGGGCCTGGCCGGCGCTGCGTCGCCGCTACCGCGAGGGCATGCCGGAGCTGGTCAGCCGGGAGGCGTGGGACGAGCAGGTCTTCGAGCGCTTCCGGTAGGTGCGCTCCCGCGCTCGTGAGCAGAAAGTGTCGTCATAGCGGCAGTTTCTGCTCACGAGCCCGGAGGGCACCGAGGAGGGCCTCGCGCAGGAGCACGTCGGCGGCGTCGAAGCCGGTCGCGCGGACCCGGGCGGCGTCGATGCCCAGCGCCTCCCCGAGCACCTCCGCGCCGGCCGCCCGGAGGACCTCCCGGGCGTCCTCGATCGCGTGGCGGCCGCGGGTGCAGCCGCCGTAGCCGACGACGGCGACGACGGTGCCGGTCCAGTCGCGGGCGGCGAGGTCGGCGAGGACGCGGGGGGCGCCCGCGTGGAGGTACTCCGGGACGAGGACGACGGCCGCGCCGACGGGCGACGCGCCGTCGCCGCGCGCGGCGAGGCCCTCCTCCAGCCACGCGGCCAGCGCGTCGGCGAACTCGGCGCGGGGCAGGCGGGGGCGCACCACGGTGGGGGTGTGCTCGGCGGCGTCCACGGGGGCCTCCTCCTCGTCCGTTGCGCACCTCACGGCCGCCCCACGGTGGCGGACCCGCCGGGCCGGGTTCAACGCATTTCCCGACCGGCGAACGCGCCCGCCGTCGGGTGACGGCGCACGGCGGTGCATCATTCGGCGCATGGCGGAGCAGGGAACCGAGGAGAAGACGGCGTCGGCCGGCGGCGAGAGCGCCGCCCAGGACGCCGCGTCCGGCGAGAGCACGGGGCGGCACGCCGCGAACGACGAGGCGACCGGGAACGCGGCTGCCGAGGCGCAGGCGCCCTCCGAGGACCCCACCGAGAAGCACGAGCAGCCGGCGGAGCAGAAGACCGAGAAGTCGGCCGCCCCCAGCGAGCAGAAGACCGAGAAGCACGAGCAGCCGGCGGAGCAGAAGACCGAGAAGACGGCCGCCCCCGCCGAGCAGAAGACCGAGCGGATCGCCGACGACGGGTCGGCGGCGCAGCGGGGCCGGGGGGACACGTCCTGGGCCGAGCCGGAGCGGCCGTCGGGCTCCCAGCGGCACCGGTCGATCGACGTCGGTGAGCTCGCCTGGCGCACCGGCAACGTGCTGGCCACGGTGGTGCGCACGCTGGCGCTGCTGTTCGCCCTGGTGCTCGTGGTGAACGTCGTGCTGGTCCTGGTCGGGGTCAACCCGGCCAACGGCGTCGCGCAGTTCGTCGGTGCCGTCGCGGACATCGTCATCCTGGGGTTCCGCGACCTGTTCGTCCCCGCGAACCCGACCGTCATGCTGATCGTGAACTCGCTGATCGCCGCCGTGTTCTGGGCGTTCGTCGGCGAGCTGGCGTCCCGGCTGATTCGCTTCCTCGCGGCCCGTCTCGGCTGATCAGGAGCACGTGGGGCAGCTCTGGCGCCCCGCGGGCCTGCCTGCGGTGCCCTCGCGGGCGCGGCCGGCCGGCGCTACTCAGCCGGCGTCCGCCGACGGCGCCGCCTCGACGGACGCCGCGCCGGCCCCCACCCGCCCCGGCACCGGCCGCACCGGCAGCAGCGCGCCGAGCCCCACGAGCAGCACGATCCCGATCCCCGCGATCCCCCAGCGCTGCTCGCCGAACAGCGTGATGAACAGGCTGAACAGGGCGGGAGCGAGGAAGCTGACGGCCCGGCCCGTCGTCGCGTACAGACCGAAGATCTCTCCCTCGCGCCCCGGGGGGACGAGCCGGGCGAGGTAGCTGCGGGAGCACGCCTGGGCCGGGCCGACGAACAGCGAGAGCACCAGGCCGCCCGTCCAGAAGGCCGCCTTCCCCGACGCGGGGAGCAGCGCCGCGGCCACGATCACGAGCGCGATCAGCGAGACGACCACGACCCGCTTCGGCCCGATGCGGTCGTCGAACAGGCCTCCGACCACGGCCCCGACCGCCGAGACCACGTTGGCGGCGATCGCGAAGAAGATGACCTCGGTCTGGCTGAGCCCGAAGGTGCCCGCCGCCAGGACGCCCCCGAAGGTGAACACCGCGGTCAGCCCGTCGCGGTAGACCGCGCTCGCGACGAGGAACCCGAGCAGGTTGCGGTCGCTGTGCCCGAGCGCGACGAGCCGGCGCACCAGCAGCGCGTAGGAACCGAACCACCCGACGCGCGCGGCCTCGGCGTCGCCGGGAGGCGCCGGGTACGGGAAGCGCATCAGCAGCACCGGGATCGCGAAGACCGCGAACCACGCGGCGCACACGAGGGCGATCACCCGCGGCCCGAGGTCGGGCGAGGGGAACGTGATGACCCCGATCGGCGCGATGAACAGCACGAGGCAGACGATCAGCAGCACGATCCCGCCGAGGTAGCCCGCCGACCAGCCGACGCCGGACACCCACCCGGTGCGTCCGGGCGGCGCCAGCCGGTAGATCATCGCGTTGTACTCCACCTGCGCGAGCTCGTAGGCGAAGGTCCCGATCCCGAGGAGGACCAGCCCGAGCAGCAGGTAGGACGGCGAGCCCTGCACGAAGAACATCAGGGCGGTCGCGACGACGATCACCGCGGTGAGCGCGCCGAGGCGCCGCTGCCGGCCGTGCTCGGCTCCCGACGCGTCGCTGCGCTGCCCGTAGACCGGCGCGGTGAGCGCCACGAGCACTCCCGCGATGGCGATCGTGTTCGCCAGCGCGGACGACCCCGAGGCCTCGTCGGCGGCGACGCCGGAGGTCAGGTAGACGGTGAAGACGAAGGTCGTGATGACCGCGTTGAAGGCGGCCGATCCCCAGTCCCAGGCAGCCCAGGAGACCAGCGGACCGAGGGTGCGCGGCGGCGCGGCGGCCGACTCGGTGGACACGCGGCGGACGCTATCGGGTCGTCGGGGGCGCTTCCCGGCTCGCGACACGGCCGGCGCCACTGGGCGCGCCTCGTCCCCCTCTCGGCGCAGCAGGTGACGGTGTCGCGAAAACCCTGCGACGCGGAGCGTGACAGGTCCCGCTCCTCGCCCGGGTGATCATCGTGTGTGGTGTCGGGATGACGTGACGGAAAGGTCATCCGGGTACGGAACGTCGCGACGTAGCGCGGTCCCCAACGGGTGAGGGCCGGCCCCACCGCCCACTCGGCCCCATGTCGGACACGGTGCGTCGCGTTCTGATTACGTGGCGCCACGCGATCACCAGGTCGCCCCCGAAGACCAAAGATCGAGAGGACATGATCGTGGGAGCTTTCCGCAAGGCCGTGCTGGCGACGTCGCTGATCGGCGCCGGACTCACCAGCATGACGGGTGCTGCGTTCGCGCACGACGGCGACAGCGGCGCGACCGTGCAGAAGGGCCTGATCAACTCCAGCGACTTCGCGCCGAACACCTCGCTCGACGCCTGCAACAACGACGTCCCGGTCAACGCGCTCGGCGTCCAGGTCCCGGTCCAGGACCTCGCGGGTGACATCCCGCTGCTCTCGAAGGCGGAGAAGGGCAACTCGGCCACCAACGCCAAGTCCTGCCACAACCCGATCGCCGCCTCCAACTAGAGGCCCCGGGTCCTGCACGACCCGGCCCCGCCGACGCGCCCGTCACGCCAGCTCCCCCCTCGGCGTGGCGGGCGCGTCGTCGTCGGTGGGGGCCCTACGGTGCAGCCGGGATCGGCTGGTGAATCCGCCGACGTCTTGAGCTACCTGGTGCGAGGGGACCGCGGTGCTGAAGGGCTTCAAGGACTTCCTGCTCCGGGGGAACGTCGTCGACCTCGCCGTCGCCGTGGTCGTCGGCGCCGCGTTCACCGCGGTGGTCACCGCCACCACCAACGCCTTCCTCAAGCCGCTGATCCAGCTCCTCTCCGGCGGCGGCGAGTTCGCGGGCTCGTTCGTGGTCAACGGCGTGGTCTTCGACTACGCCTCGTTCATCAACGCCGTGATCACCTTCGTCCTCACGGCCGCGGTGATCTACTTCCTCGTCGTCTACCCGCTCAAGGTCATCTCCGACCGCCGCAAGCGCGGGGAGGAGGCCGGGCCGGCCGAGCCGACGGACGTCGAGCTCCTCACCGAGATCCGCGATCTGCTGCGCCAGCAGGCGCAGCCCCGCCGCGGCCCCGACGACGGCGGCACGGCAGGACGGATCCCGCACCAGGACCGCTGAGGTGGCCTCCGGCCTCGTGAGCAGAAAGTGTCGCTATAGCGACATTTTCTGCTCACGAGCGCGCAGCGCACCTACTGGGACGCCCAGTAGCCGAACGAGTGGTAGTCGGGGTAGGGCGCCAGGTAGGGCTGACGGGGGCCGAGGGTGACCTCGAGCGTGCCGGACCTGACGTCCGGACCGGGGATCGTCACCGACGACTGCGCCCACGACCCGGGGCCCGTGGCGAACGCCCAGTCGCCGACCCGGTGGCCGTCCGCGCCCACGGCGACGACGCCGGCCTCGGTGTTGCGGTCCGCCACCGGCTCGCGGGCGTCGACCCGCGCCGTCAGGGTCACCGGCCGCCCGGGGGTGAGCCCGCGCAGCACGAAGTGCTCCCCGCCGACGACGTGGCGCCCGCTGTCGACGACCACCCGCCCGCCGGGGTCGGCCTGGGAGCGCACCTCGGTGGAGTCGCCGAGCCCGACGAGGGCGCGGTCGACGCCGTAGCCGTGGGCGGCCTCGTCGGCGAGGTCGCCGACGTTGAGGTGGTCGACGACGCGGCCGGGCACCGGGGCGTCGGGGGCGTCGCCGCTGCCGACGTGCGACCAGTCCGCGCGCCACACGCTGATCACCCGGCAGTCGCCGGTCGTCTGGCAGATGCCGCCGAAGGGACCGGGGTCGCGGTCGGGGCTCTTCGCGTCGAACGAGACCAGCGGCCGATCGCCGAAGATCCGCGCTGCCTGGAGCTCGCCGACCGGGAGCAGCTCGGTGTGGTCGAACACCGAGAAGTACGTCGGCCGCCGGTCCACCGGCAGGTGGGCCAGCGCCTCGTACATCGCGCCCGAGCCCTCGAGGGCGGGGCGGGCCAGGCCCGGCGTCGTCAGGCCGACGAGGTCGACCACGCGCCGCCCGGAGAACCAGGCGACGGCCCCGGCGTCGTTGACCCCGACCACCGCGGTCGGCGGGGTGTGGCCGTGCAGCCACTGCGACACCGACACCGCGGACTCGCGGATGCCCGACGCCTGCTGACCCCCGCGCAGCGCCCAGGTCGGGGCCGAGACGAGGCCGAACGCGAGCAGCACCGCGACGATGCCCGCAGTGAGCACGCGGCCCCGGCGCGCGTCGGCGGCGGCCCGCCCGACGGCCCGGGTCCCCAGGACGGCGAGCAGCACCACGACCGGCAGGAAGGGCTGCAGGTAGCGCCCGTCCTGCCAGAGCGCGGTCTGCAGCGTGGCGACCGCGAGGAGCACCCCGGCCAGCCCGAGGCCGAGCACGCCCGCGACGATCCGGCGCGGCGGGCGGCCCAGCGCGAGCGCGGCCAGCCCCAGCGCCACGAGCACGGCGACACCGGGGCCCGCGACCTCCGTCGTCGCGACCCCGCCGACGAGCTGCAGGGCGGTCTGCACTGTCGCGACGACGCGGTCGAGGACCTCGAGCGGTGACCCCAGCGACCGGGAGAACCACGACTTCGCGGTGATCCCGCTGTTCTCCGCCGACCCGGTGAGCAACCGGTACAGCAGGAACTGCCCGAGCGCCGCGGCCAGCGGCACCAGGCAGCGCGTCGCGACCGGGACGAGCCGGCCGGCGGGGTCGAGGCCGCGCCGGTGCCGCGCGACCAGGGTCGCCGCCACCCCGAGCAGGACCGCGACGACGAGGACGAGCCCCTCGGGCCGCGTCAGGACCAGCAGGGTGGCGAGCCACGGGAGCACCCGGAAGCGGCCCTCGTGCTGCTCGCGGACGAACGCCAGGAGCGTCGCCGTCGCGAGCAGCGCGACGAGGCCGACCTCCATCCCGCTCGTGGCGCCCCACAGCAGCGGCCCGCACAGCGCGGTGAGGACGGCCGCGACGGTGCCCGCGCGCCGCGAGGCCAGTGCCCGGCCGAGCAGGGCGACCAGCACGACGGTGCCCGCGAAGCACACCACCCCGAGGGCCAGCGCGGCGTGGAGCAGCAGGCCCGACGGCACGACGACCGCCACGACGCCGAGCAGCAGGACGTAGAGCAGGCTGCTCGCGCCCGTGGTGGGCGGCGCACCCGGCTGGTAGCGCAGGAACTCGCCGAGCCCGAGCTGGCGGGCGTACTGGAGGTGGATGTAGACGTCGTCGAGCGGGGGGACGACGTGGCCCTGGTTGTAGGCCGCGTTCACCGCGAGCGTCGCGACCGCGGTGACCACGGCGAAACCACCGACCGCGAGGAGCGAGACGTCGGGGTGCCTCGAGTGGGGGTCGACCCCGTGTGGGTGATCCCCGGCCGGTTCCGGGCGCGCCGACTCGGGCCCCAGGCCCGGGTCGGCCATGGTCTGGCCCCTGGTCACGACAACGTTCCTCCTCGGCCGCCTCCCCCTCCGGCGGCAACCCGGTCACGGTAGGCGGGCACACGTCCGGTCCCGTGGCCGGGTCCGGGAGTCACGGGCCGTGACCGGGGTCGTGACGACGCGGCCGGGGCGGCTCGGCACTCCATCGGGGAGGAGGACGGACCGCCCCGTCGAGGGGGTCCAGGAGCGTGGGCGGGTCGGATCGGTCACCCACCGTGCCGGGCGTGACCCGAGGTACTGACGGCTATCCGGGGCCCGCTCCGTCGATCCACTGAACGGAGTATCAGGAATGGGCCGCGCGGCGCCGTTCCCTTCATCGAGCGGCGCGGTCACACCGACCGGGTCGCCCAGTCCACGACCGTCGGGGAGGCAGCACGTGGGGACGCTGACCGCGCTCACGACACGGACCGGTCGCCGCGGACCGGACGGCGCGCTGGGCGCCGCCGGCCTCACGCGGCTGCCGACGACGCCGCTGGCGGCCGTCCCCGCCGCGGCGCCGTCGGGTGCCACCGTGACCGCGCTGTCCTCGGCGCCCTCCGTGCTGCCGCTGCCCCGCACGCGCGGGACCGCGCCGACCCCGGCGGTCGCCGCGCCCACCCGGGAGCCGCGGCCGGGCACACCCGCCGTCGGGACCTCGCGGGGCGACATCCCGCAGCTCACCGGGCTGCGCTGCGTCGCCGCGGTGTGGGTGCTGCTCCTGCACGCCTCCTACGTGCCCGGCGACGTGTTCGCGCGCTGGACCGCGCCGATCGCGCCGCTGGTCGCCGCGGGGCCGCTCGGCGTGGACCTGTTCTTCGTGCTCTCGGGCCTCGTGCTCACCCGGGCCTACCTGGCGCGCCTGGGCGAGCGCCCGACGCCGGCCGGCGTCTGGGCGTTCCTGCGGGCGCGCGTCGCCCGGGTCTGGCCGCTCTACGCCGTGGTCACGGTCGCCTTCGGGGTCTGGTGCGCCGCCCGCCTGGCGTTCGGGCACGACGGGGTGGTGACGTGGCAGTCCCCGCAGCCCGACCTCGGACCGTGGGGCTGGTTGCGCCAGCTGACGATGACCCAGCTGTGGGACTCGCGGGGCATCGAGGGGATCTCGTTCGTGCTGCCCGCGTGGTCGGTCAGCGCCGAGTGGCTGGCCTACCTGTGCTTCCCGCTGCTCGTGCTCGGCGCGTGGCGCATCCGGAACTGGCCGCTGCCGGTGCTGGGCGCGCTCGCCGTCGTGGCCGCCTCACCGATCGCGCTGGTGTCGCTGGGCTCGGCGGAGTCCGGCGAGACGGGGGCCTGGGCGTGGGCGCTGCGCATCGGCGGCGGGTTCACCGCGGGGATGCTGACGTGGCTGGTCGTGGCGCGGATCGAGCGCACCCCGCGGGTGGAGCTCTGGGCGCAGCGGATCGTGCTCGGCGTGGTGGCCGAGACCGTGCTGGTGGCCTACTGGGCGGCCTCCGCCCCGGCCTCGGCGGCGATCCCGGCGGCGGACCGGCTGTGGTTCGCGGTGCCGATGTTCCCGCTGCTGCTCGGGGCGCTGTGCCTCGCGCGGGGCGGGGTGGTGCGGTTCCTGTCGCACCCGAGGCTGCAGCACGGCGGGCGGATCTCCTACGCGATCTACCTCGTGCACTTCCCGCTCATCGAGATCACCGTGGTGGCGATGACGCGGTTCCCGGCGCTGGCGCCGAACAGCTCGCTCGCGGCGCTGGCGGTGCCGCACGTGCTCGTCGGGTCCGTGCTGGTGGCCCACCTCGCGTACCGGTGGGTCGAGGAGCCCTGCCGCCGCGCGCTGGGTGGCCTGCGGCCTCGTGAGCACAAAGTGCTGCTATAGCGACACTTTCTGCTCACGAGCGCGGAGCGCACCTATACGGGCAGGCGCCGGAAGATCGGGCGCGGGATGTGGCGCAGCACGGACATGACGGCGCGGAGCGGGGCCGGCGCCCACACCAGCTCGTGGCCCTTGGTGACGGCGTCCACCGCGATCTCGGCGACCTTCTCCGGCGTCGTCGAGAGCGGTGCGGCGTCCATGCCCGTCGTCATCTTCGTGTGCACGAAGCCGGGGCGGACGATCGTGACGCCGATGCCGTCGGGCCGAAGCGCCTCGGTGAGGCCGGTGTAGAAGGCGTCCATCCCGGCCTTCGTCGAGCCGTAGACGAAGTTCGAGCGCCGGGCGCGCTCCCCGGCCACGCTCGAGAGCGCCAGGATCCGTCCGTGGCCCTGGCGGCGGAACTCCGTCGCGAGCGCCACGCCCACCGACACCGCCGCCACGTAGTTGACCTCGGCGAGCTCCACCGCGACGTCGATGTCCTGCCACGCCGTCTCCTGGTCGCCGAGCAGACCGAAGGCGACCACGGCGACGTCGATGTCCCCGCCGGCGAACGCCTTGCGGACCGCCTCGGTGTGCACCGCGGCGTCCTTGGCGTCGAACTCGACGGTCTCGACGTGGCCCCCAGCGCGGGACAGTCGGGCGGCGGCGTCGGCGAGGCGGGTCGACTGGCGGCCGGCGAGCACGATCCGCAGCGGGCCGCCCTCGAGGTAGCGCTCGGCGATGGCCAGGCCGATCTCGGAGGTGCCCCCGAGGAGCAGCAGGGACGACGGGTGGCCGACGGCGTCGATCATGGGGTGTTCCTGTCAGTCGGTGTCAGGCTCTGGGTGGAGTCCCAGGTCAGGAGGCCGCGAGCTCAGGACGTCAGGGCGAGGCGGCGACCCATGTCGGAGGCGAACACGCCGTCCGGGTCCACCGTGTCGCGGACCTTGCGCCACTCGTCGAGCCGCGGGTACATCGCCGCGAACGTCGCGGCGTCGGTGCGGGAGTCCTTCGCGGTGTAGAGCCGCCCGCCCATGGCGAGGACGCGCTCGTCGAGCTCGCGGCAGAACCGGCCGAGCCCGTCGACGATGGGGAAGTCGACGCAGATGTTCCAGCCCGGCATCGGGAACGACAGCGGCGCGCGGTTCCCCTCGCCGAACTTCTTGAAGACGTTGAGGAACGAGACGTGCCCCGACGCGGCGATGTCGGCGATGATCGCCCGGAACTCGGCCTCGGCGGCCAGCGGCACGATGAACTGGTACTGCAGGAAGCCCTGCGAGCCGTAGGCCCGGTTCCAGTCCCCGAACAGGTCCAGCGGGTGGTAGAAGGCCGTGAGGTTCTGGATCTGGCCCCGCTTGTTCTTCGTCTTGCGGTAGTACAGCTCGCCGATCGCCGAGAAGGTCAGCTTGTTGGCCAGGCCGTTGGGGAAGACGTCGGGCAGCGTCGCGAGCTGCGGGGCGTCGAACTTGAGCGGGTCGCGGCGCAGCTTCTCGGGCAGCTCGTCGAGGCGGGCGAGCGAGCCGCGGCCCAGCGCCGCGCGGCCGAGCTTGGGGCCGGTCGAGATGGAGTCGAACCAGGCCGAGGAGTAGTCGTAGGCCTCGTCGGACCCGTCGGAGAAGCGCTCGATGGTCTCGTCGAGGTTCGCCGTGCGCTCGGTGTCGGCGACGAAGTAGGCGGTCTCGGTCTTCGTCATGCGGATCGTGGCCCGCAGGATGATGCCGGTCAGGCCGATGCCGCCCACCGTCGCCCAGAACAGCTCCGACTCCGGGCCGTCCGGCTCGAGCCGGCGGACGTCCCCGGACGCGGTGAGCAGGTCCATCGAGGCCACGTGGTCGCCGAAGCTGCCCGCGCTGTGGTGGTTCTTGCCGTGGATGTCGTTGGCGATGGCGCCGCCGATGGTGACCTGGCGGGTCCCGGGCAGCACCGGCACCCACAGCCCGAACGGCAGCGCGATGCGCATCAGGCGGTCGAGCGAGACGCCGGCGTCGAGGTCGACCAGGCCGGTCTCGGCGTCGATCGCGTGCACGCGGTCCCGCGCGGTCATGTCGACGACGAGGCCGCCGGCGTTCTGGGCGGTGTCGCCGTAGGAGCGCCCGAGGCCGCGGGCGATCACGCCGCGGGCGCCCGCGGACGTGAGCGTCTCGGCGAGTCTCTCGTCCGAGGTCACCTCGTCGCCGGACAGCACGGTCGCGCGGCTCGGGGCGGTCCGCGCCCAGCCGACCAGGGTCTCCACGGAACGAGGCATCGGATCGAGGCTAGCGCGCGACGTCGCGCGCCCTGCCGCGGCCTGGGTGCGCTCCGCGCTCGTGAGCACTGACTGCCGCTATAGCGACACTTTGTGCTCACGGGCGCGGAGCGCACCTACGAGTCCCCGATCGACAGCGGGCCAGGCGTCGTGAGCCCGGACTGCCCGACGTCGTGGCGGGTCACCGTCGGCGGGACCAGCGGCTCCGTCGGGACCCACCGCTCCAGGCTCGCGATGTCGGTCAGCGGCAGCCCCGGCAGGTAGACCGGGTAGCGGACCTGGCGGACGAGCGCGCGTGCCGTCGTCCACGGCCCGCCCTGGGAGGCGGTGTAGCTGATGTAGCCCGACTGGGCCTCGCTGCGGGCGTCGGTGGAGACGCGCCAGCCGGGGAGGGCCGCGATCCCGTCGCGCAGCGGCGGGAACGGCGTGCAGGGGAAGAGGAAGGCACCCGGCCAGTCGTCCGCGGCGGGCGTGCCCGGGGGCAGGACGGTGTTCCACGGGACGGTCACCGGGAGGCGCGGGACCGTGAAGCCCCGGCCGGCGGGGGTGTCGGCGCTGCTGACGAGCCGGATCGCGGCGTGCGTCGTCGCGAGCGCCGGGTCGAGCCGCAGGTCCCGGGAGCGGGGCGCGTCGACCGAGGCCGACACCGAGAACTGCGTCGCGTCCTCGTCGAGCGGGACGCGGGTGACGTCGGTGACGGTGCCGTCGGGGCCCCGGGTGCCGAGCTCGGCGACGACGTCGCCGTGGGCGACCGGGCCGGTGAGCGTCACGACGATCGGGGTGTCCTTCTGCGGGGACCGCGGCAGGGAGTACCAGCCCGTCGTGACGCCGGGACCGTGCCAGCCGGGGAGCGCGGCGCCGGACATGGATGCGGTCGGCACGGGTACGGGCCCGGGACCGTCGGCCGGGAGGAGCCCCGCGGTGGGGTCGGCCTCGACGCGGAGCCGGTCGGCGATCCCGCACGAGCGCCCGCGCAGGGACGCGACCGAGTCCGAGGCGAGCGTGTAGGAGTCCCGGCGCTGCACCGCGGTCCGGGCGAACGAGAGCACCTCGATGGCGACGACGAGCACGACGACGGCGAGGGCGAGGGCCGGGGCGAGCCCGAGGAGCCTGGTGTCAGCGGTGTCGCATCGCTGACGTTCAGTGTCCGTATCTGCACATTCACGACGCAGCGTCCGGCGCACCGCGACGACCGCGCACCCCACCGCGAGCACGACCCCGAGCACCAGCACCGCGTCGGCGAACCGGATCCCGCCCAGCTGCGGCGAGATCGTCGACCACGTGATCGCGTAGCTGGAGATCCAGTGCCACTGGTTGAAGCCCGCCAGCGTGAGCCCCGACGCCCCGGCCGCCAGCGCCACCGCCCACGCCGCCCGCCGCGGCGCCTGCTCGGCGTCGGCGGGCGCCCGCAGCCACGCGTCGAGGGCCAGCAGCGTCGTCGCGGTCCCCAGCACGGCGAACGCGCCGAAGTGGTGGGTCCACTTGGTCGGGGTGAACGCCAGCGCCACCAGCGAGAGCAGGGTGGTGACGACGACCCGGTGCGCCGCGGGCGGTCGCGGCACGTTCCGGACGAACGCGAGCGCGCCGAGCGCGAGGGCCAGCAGCAGGACCGGTGCGCGGCGGCCGAGGTTGCCCTCGGCGTCGCCGACCGTCAGCAGCGACGTGTAGCGCACGTACTCGTCGGTCCAGGGCCGGTCGCCGCCGATGAGCGTGCGGATGCCGACGGAGTCGAGCACCGAGGCCCACGTCTGGTCGGCGTAGACGAGGACGAGCGTGAGCCCGAGCGCCGCGATCCCGACGACGACGAACGTGGCCACCCCCAGCGGGTCGGCACGGACCAGCTTGATCAGCGGGACGACCGCGGCCACCAGCGGCGCGAACGCCATGAGCCCGGTCGGCGTGACGGCGAGCGTGATGCCGGCGACCAGCAGCGCGACGACGAGCGGGGTCACCGACCGGCGCTCGACCGCCCGCTCGGCGAGCACGAACACCGCCGTCGACCCGACCAGCACCCACGGCTCCGGGCGGACACCGAGGTCGTAGGGCAGCCACCAGGCGAGGTAGACGATCCCGGTGAGCCAGGGGACCAGCCGGGGCAGGCGCTCCAGGCCGAGCCGCGGCAGGACGGCGCGGGAGAGCAGGAACCACCCGACGATCGCGAGCACCGTCGCCGGGAGCCGCAGCCAGAAGGGGGCGGGGTCGACGCGGGCGATGAGCGCGAGGACGTCGTAGAACCAGCCGAACGGCGTCTCGGGGGAGTTCAGCCAGCGGAAGACGGTGCCGACCTGCCCGTTCTGACCGCGGGACCGCACGATGCCCGCGATGTAGCCGTCGTCGACGGTCAGCGGGCCGATGACCTGCCACAGCAGCAGCCCGAGGACGACCCCGACGTCGACGAGCCGGTGCGGCCGCGGACGTGAGGAAGCCTCCGTCCCGACGTCAGGTGTTGAAGCAGGGGAGCACGCCGATAGGGGACCATCGCTGACTCCCGCGCCGGTCGACGACGGGGCTTTTCTGCCACTGGATGCAAGCAACGACGCTTCGCTGGCGTCTCGCGAGCGACCCTGACGCCGCCGCGCCAGCACCACCACCGCACCCAGCGCCACCGCGAACGCGACCACCGACAGCACGCCGAGTGCGATCTTCGACCCGCTCGCCGAGGTCTGGAACCGGGTGTCGGCCACCACCGACAGCGACACCCCGGCCGCCGTCGGCGCCCCCGTGAACGCCCCCGCGACGGCCGGCCGGGTGTCGCCGTCGAGCCGGGCCACCGTCACGGACTCCGACGCGGGCGCGACCAGGGTGACCGTCGTCGCCTCGATGCCGCTGACCAGGCGGATCGTGCACGGGCCGCCCGGCAGCGCCACCGGCGGGAGGTCGTGCCCCCCGACCGACACCGACAGCGACCTCGACCCGGGGGGACCCGCGGTGATCGTCAGCCCGTGCAGCGGTTCCGCCAACGGGTCGGGGTGCGGGGGCGTCGTGGCGAGCAGGACGGTGCCCGGGGCGACGCCGCGGGCCGCGTCGCAGGTGACCGACGCCGTCGTCGTCACCGGCTGGTAGGGCAGCATCGGGATCGCCGCGGGCGCCGGCGACGACGAGCCCGGCGCCGGCCACGAGTACGTGACGTCGGGCCGGGCCACCGGGGCGAACGGGAACGCCAGGGCCGCGAGCACCGAGACGAGCCCGGCGACCAGGGCGGTCAGCCGCAACGGCCTATCCGAGGTACTCACGCCCCGAGTAGGCCTCTGTCGCGAGCGTCGGGAAGCGGGTCAGCCCCCCGCGCTCGACCCGGTTCACCGTCAGGTCATAGCCGTCGACCGGGTGGTCGTAGACGATCCGGTCGACGTTGCCCCACTGCAGGGTCGGCGGCCCGCCCGGCGACACCCCGGAGAACACCCGCACGGTCGCCCAGGTCCGCTCGGACTGGACCATCGTGCCGCCCCACGACTCGTAGGTCGGGTTGGTCAGGATGAAGTCCGGCGTGTTCTCGGCGGCGGAGAGCCGCACCTGCGGGGTCGGCGCGATCCCGTGCCGCACCGCGACTTGGTCGACGCACGGCCACAGCACCGCCGAGAGCTGGTCGGCGAACACCGGCACCGTCGACGTCGAGTCCGGCCCGACCAGCGTCTGCACCGGCTGCATCGCCGCGAGGTGGGGCGGGGCGACCGCGAGGGCGGTGTCCGGGCCCCCGACCCGGTCCTCGGCGACCACCCGCACCGAGCTCGGCCGGTCGGCCGGCAGCAGGACCGGCACCTCCTGCCACTGGCGGGAGGTCAGCCCGGAGGCGGGGTTGACGGTCGTCGCGACGGTGCGGGTCGGCGCGGCCGCCGGCCCGTAGCCGAACTCGAGGACGACCCGCTGCTTGTCCGGGTCGTTGCCCGCGACGGGCACGACGACGTTGGTGGCCGGGGTGGGATCGCCGGCGACGGCGGGCGGCACCGGGTACCAGCCGGTGGTGAGCGTCCCGAGGCCGGTGCCGCCGGTGGTCGCGGGGTCGGTGTTGCCGGAGGTGGCCGGGTCGGTGACCGCGTCGTGCCACATCGTCGGGCCCACGCCGGAGGGCGCCGGGCCGGGCGGAGGGACCGGGGCCGGGTCGAGCGGCCCGTTGCCGGGCGCGGTCAGCGCGAAGTCCCCGGTGCGGGTCTCGGGGGTCAGCGGGGCGCCGAGGTCGCGCGGTGTGTCGGCCATGACGGTGACCGAGTTCTCCAGCTGGCACGGCTTCCCGGCGATCGCCTGCAGCTGGGAGCCGGCCACCGACCAGCCCGGCGCCTGCACGATCGGCGCGTAGGCCATGACGGCGACCATCAGCAGCCCCAGCACCACCACCGACGGCACGAGCACCGCGCGGTCCGGGGTGATCCCGAACGACGGCCGGTGGTGCCGGCGCCGCCACCACACGAAGAGCCCGGCCAGCACGGCGAGCCCCACCCACCACCAGAACTGGCGCAGGTAGAGCGAGTCGGTGATGTGCGGGGCGAGCTGTTCCAGGTCGAGCATGGAGAGGTCCGGGTCGAGGTGCTTGCCGAACGGCTGGCCCCGGTCCGAGTAGGGCTTCCAGGTGTTCGGGCCCGCGAAGCCGAGCACGGTCGCGCCGGTCAGCAGTGCCACGCTCGCCGCGGTGATCAGCGCCCCGGGCCTGCGGGGCAGCGGCGTCTGCAGCATCGCCAGCGTCAGCAGCACCGTCCCGGGCGCGGCGATCGCGCCGAAGTGGTTCACCCACTTCGTCGGGCCCAGCGCGAGCAGGCCGAGCGCCACCGCCGTCGTGACCGCGATGGACAGGGTGTACGCCCGCACCGGGCCGCCGATCGGTCCCCGGCGCCCGGAGCCGATCGACACCACGACGAGCAGCACGACGGTGAGCAGCACCGGCAGCCGCCGGCCCCACGTCCCGGTCTCGATGAGGGTCTTGTAGTGCTCCCACTCCTCGTACCAGGGGAAGGTCACGTAGTACCAGGAGTGGACGTCGGTGGCCTCGAGGACGTCGCCGAGGGTGGCGTCGCCGAACCCGACCGGGATCGCGATCGTGCCCGCCGCGATCACCGCGCCGACGACGCCGAGCCGGGTCCGCCAGCTCGCCGTCCGCAGCCACCGGTAGAGCCACGGCAGGAGGACGACGACGGGTGCCGCGGCGACCAGACCCGACGGCGAGACCGTCACCGAGAGCGCCGCGACCGCCGTCGCCGGGATCAGCGGGCCGATGACCTCCCGACGGCGGGCCACCTCGCAGAGCAGCAGCACCGCGGCGAACAGCGGCACGATGAACACCTCGGGGCGCAGCGCCATGCCGTAGGGCAGGAACCAGGCGAGGTGCGCGCCGAGCAGCGTCCAGGGCACCCACGCCCGGCGCTCGATGCGGCCGAGCGCGGTCGCGAGCAGGGCCCGCAGCAGGAACCACGTGAGCAGGCCCAGCAGGAGCGGGAGGATACGCATCCAGAGCAGGCCGAACCCGGGCATGCCGAGGGCGTCGCCGAGGTGCCCCCAGACCGCCATGAGGTACTGGCTGCCGACGAAGGGGTTCTCCGTCGTGTCGAACATGTAGATCTGGTTGCCGATGTAGCCCGTGGGAGAGGCGTTGCGGGCCATCAGCAGGTACCACGAGTCGTCGTTCTGCAGCGGCGAGAGCACCACCCAGACGAGGCTGACGACGGTCACCGCCACGTCCGCCGTCGTGAATCGTGGTCGGGTGAACCCGAGCCGCCCGGGGCCGCCCCACCAGCGCCGCCAGGCGAGCACGATGGTCGCCGCGAGCGCGATGACGTGCAGGATCAGCAGCGTCAGCTTGAGGGTGCCGGGCACCGAGGAGTAGCGGTCGTCGGGGTGGATCGTGGCGGACAGACCCGCGGTGCCGGGGGCGTCCGTGGCGAGCTCGGCGACCTGTGGGGCCTGGCCGGGCTGGGAGTAGAGGACCTGGCCGTCGCGGGAGAGCGTCGTCGTGGTGCCGTCGGCGACGACCCGGTAGGTGCACGACGTCAGCGGCAGGACCTCGTCGACGAGGGTCGCGCCGTCGCTGGTGACCGTGACCCGACCGCCCGAGCTCGACACCGTCAGGCCGCGCCCGGGGGTGCCCGCCGAGACCGGCTCGGTGCGCAGCGCGTCGCCCCCGCCGCGCAGGGCCTGGCAGGGGACGTCGGCGGTCATCGCGAGCGGGCGGTACGGCACCAGGGGGACGGCGGTCGACGTCGCCGGCTCGCCGGCCTTCGGCCAGCTGACGACGGGGTCGTCCGCCGACACCGGGGCGAACGGGATCGCGACGCCGAGCAGCACGGTGAGCGCCGCGAGGGCGGCGAGGAACCAGCCGGACCGGACGCGCCAGCGGCTGGGCGTGTCCGGCTCGTCCGGTTTCCCGGGACCCTCCGCCACGCGGGCGGGGGTGTCCTCGACGACGGCCATGGTCGGGAACGGTAGCGACGCTCCGGTCTCGGTCCGGTGGGGGCCTGGCCGGGTGGGGACGCCGCGGTCCGGGCTCGTACCCTCGTTGGGCGTGAGCGTCGAGGAGAGCACGCCGGAGTCCGGCCCCGAGGTCGAGGGGGTCGACGGGGCCACGGCCGCGTCGGCGAGCCCGGCCGGTCCGGCCACCGCGCCCGGGCCCCTGGGGCTCAAGGCCCAGCTCGTGCGGTTCGTGGCGATCGGCGTGGTCGCGGCCGCCGTGGACCTCGGCGTCTACCAGCTGCTGCTCCACCTCGGGGTGTGGGCGCCCGCGGCCAAGGGGATCTCGTTCATCCTCGGCACGACGACCGCCTACCTGCTCAACCGCCGGTACACCTTCGCGTCGTCGAAGGGCGGGAGCGGGCGCTTCCTGGGCTTCGTGCTGCTCTACGGCTCGACGTTCGTGGCCAATGTCGCGGTCGCGTCGTTGGTGCTGCACCTGATGGGGGCACCGAGCGTCGGGACGCCGCCGCTGCCCGGGGTGGTGTCCTGGTTCGTGGCGCAGGCGGTCGCCACGTCGATCAACTTCGTCGTGATGCGGACGGTCATCTTCAAGGACTGAGCACGTCGCGGGTCCGGGTCCCGACGTCGAGGGGCACGTGGGGCAGGTCCGCCGGCCCGGGCGCGCCGAGTGGACCTCCACGGCTGCCGCGCCAACCGTGTGGGCCCACTCGGCCTCGCTCGTGGCCACCCAGTTCCGCCGAGTGGGCGCCCACGGCTGCCCGCCCAGCCCTGGGGGTCCACTCGGCCTCGCTCGTGGCCACCCACGGCTGCCCGCCCAGCCCTGGAGGTCCACTCGGCCGGGCCCGCCCCACGACGAACGAAGGGCCCCTCCGGTCGATCTAGGCGACCGAAGGGGCCCCTCGCTCAGAACCTGCGCACCGGCCCCGATCAGCGCTCCGGCGACGGGATACCGGGCGGCGGGTCGCCGATCTCCCCGTCGCCGTGCAGGCCCCACACCGTCTTCGTGCCCCGCACGACGTCGGGCGCGGCCGTGTTCGGCGCGTACGGCTCGAGCTTCTCGATCCGGCCCCAGTCGAGGGTCGACTCGCCCTGCAGGTACGACGGCACGTCCTGCTGCTTCTCCAGCACCTCGATCCAGCCCATCGGCCCGCCCGCCGACGGCTGCGACCAGGTCTCGCCGCCGATCCGGAACTGCGAGGCGTCGGCGATGAGCCGGTAGGTCGGGACCTCGGCGATGCCGTCCCGCACGTCGAACGGCTTGAGGCACGGCGAGGCGAACTGCACCGGCCACTCGAGGTAGCCCGGCTGCTGGCCCACGGCCTGGGTGAACGGCACGAGCTTCGGCCCGCGCATCGGGGCCAGCGCCATCCACCCGTCCACGCCGAGGGCGCGGTCCTGGGCGACGAGCCGGATCTCGTCGGCCTGCGCCCCCTTGCCCGACGCGAGGTTGACCTTGATCTCGCGCCACGGCGGCTCGCCGCCGGCGCCGTCGTCGATCGGGTCCTGGCCGGTGATCTGGATGCGGCCGTCGGGCAGGTGCTTGGCGTACTGCAGGTAGAGGCTGTTCCCACCGTTGAGCCGCCCGGCGACGCTGATGACCAGCGGGGTCTGCCCGGAGCGCAGCGAGTCGTCCACCGACTGCCACCGGGTGCGGAGGATCCCGGTGCCGCGCCCCTCCTTGTCGAACGTGCCCAGCGTCTGGCCGGCCAGGTCGTTGCGCAGCGTGTACTCGTACCCGGAGACGCCGGTGCCGCCACCGGTCGGCGGGGTGGCGTCCTGGGCGTGGAAGCCCTGGTTCAGCGGGTTCGGGTCGACGAGCTGCGCGAGCGGGCTCGAGGCCTGCACGGTGTCCGGCGGGAGCGGCGCGGGCTGCTGGCCGGGCGCGACCGGGGTCTGCGGCGCGATGGTCGGCAGCACGCCCTTCGCCGAGGGCGCCACCCCGGTGAACGGCGGCGCCGGCGGCAGGATCCCGGCGGCGGGGCTGCCCTCGACGCGCACCTGGTCGGCCAGCCCGCACGAGGTCGAGAACGGGTGCTTCACGACGTCGCCACCGAGGGAGAAGCTGTTCCACTGCTTGTCGATGCCCTTGCCCATCGACGCCATCTCGAAGAGCACCAGCAGCCCGCACACCACGGCGATGGGGGCGGAACCGACCCGCAGCGCCCGGGCGCGGCGCTCGACGGCGCTGGCCGAGCGCGAGCCGCGCACCCGCTTCGCGCGGCTGAGCACGGGTGCGACGAGACGTCCCAGCCGCCCGGCGGGCTGCCAGGCCCCCGACGACGGCGGGCGTTGCTCCTGGATGCCGCGCATGTGCTCGATGGCCGCGACGACCAGGAAGATCCCGGCGACGGCGAGCAGGAGCGTCGAGGCCTGGTGGTGGTGGTAGGAGGGCGACTTGTCGTTCCAGGGCACGCCCCAGTTGTTCGTGTACCACCACGTGTTCGGGCCGGTGAACGCGAGCGCGAGCGTCGCGAACACCGCGGCGAGGAACAGCGACCGGTTGCGCCGGGAGCGCAGCACGTCCGACGACGTGGCCAGCGCGGTCAGGGCGGCCATGCCCGACCCCAGTGCGGCGAACGCCCCGAAGTGGTGGGTCCACTTGGTGGGGGTGAGGGCGAGCACGACGAAGCCCAGCAGCGTCGTGCCGATGAGTCGCTGGGACGGGCCGAGCGCCGCGCCGCGGATGCGGTCGCGCCGCAGCAGCACGACGAGGCACACCACGAGCCCGAGGATCAGCAGCAGCACCGGCGCCCGGCGCTCCAGCGAGCCGTCGGCGGAGACCGAGAACAGCGACTCGTACCGGACGACCTCCTGGTACCAGGTGTAGTTCGGCCCGATCAGGAACCGGACCCGGTTGGCCTCCATGACCGCGGCGAACGTCTGGTCGGCGAAGATCGCGGTGAGCACCACGACGCCGGACGCGAGGATCGGCGCCAGCACCGGCAGCCACCCGAGCCGGCGCACCCGCTCCTGCACGAGGCGGAACAGCGGACGGGCCGCGGCGAGGAAGGGCGCCACCGCCATGAGGCCGGTCGGGGTGGCGGCCAGCGCGAAGGCCGCCGCCACCAGGCCGAGCGCGACGGGGGCGAGCCGGCGGGTGGCGACCGCCCGCTCGACCGCGCAGAACGCCAGGAGCGCGGAGATGACGGCCACCGGCTCCGGGCGCAGCCCGTTGTTGAACGGCAGCCAGAACATCAGGAAGACCATCGCGGCGGCCCAGCCGGCGGCCTTCGAGCGGCGCACCGCGACACCGAGACGCGGCAGCATCTCCCGCGAGATCAGCAGCCAGGACACGATGCCCATGAACACCGAGGGCAGCCGCATCCAGAGGATGTTGTCGCTGACCTGGACCCAGACCGAGTAGACCTCGTAGAACCAGCCGAACGGCGCCTCGGGGACGTTGAACCACCGGTAGTAGTTGCCGATGTAGCCGGCGCTCTCGCGGGCGCGGGCGATGCCGAGGATGTAGCCGTCGTCGGAGGTCTGGGAGCCGATCACCGCCCAGACCGCCAGGCCGAGGAGGACGACGGCGTCGCGGGCCGTGGGCCGCCACCACCGCCGGGGGGCGAGGCGGGGCGCCCGGCGCCCGGCCCGGGTGTCGAGCGCGTGCAGCGCCCACACCGCCCCGAGGAAGCACAGGATCGCCAGGATCCCGGCCGTCACCTTGAGGGCGGTCGCGGTCGTCTGGAAGCGGGTGTCCGGCACGACCTGGACGCTCGTGCCCGCCGTCGGGTCCTTCGCGGCGTCGAGGTCGGAGTAGATGCCGACGACCTGCGGGCGGAAGTCCCCGCCCATGACGACGTCCGCGCCGGCGCCGAGGTTGATGACCGTCTGCGCCCCGTCGGAGGTGATCGTGACGTTGCAGGGCCCGGCCGGCACCGGCTCCTGCGCGGACTGCTGGCCGCGGTCGGTGAGGGTGAGCTGGCCGTTGTCGACGTAGAGCTGCAGCCCGACCTGCAGGCCGCTCGGCGACAGCGGCGGGGTCGTGGAGAGCACCGTCGCGCGCTGCGGGGCGCGGGCGTCGAGGCTGCGCACCGCGGCGCAGGGGATCGAGGCCGACATCGTCTGCGGCCGGAACGCGACCAGCGGGGCGTCGACCGAGCGGGTGCCGGTCGTCGGGCTCGGCCACTGGATCGTCGCGGTGTCCTGCACGACGGGCAGGAACGGGAAGAGCAGCGCCAGGATCGTGCCCAGCCCCCCGAGCAGGACGGCGAGCCAGCGCAGGCGGCGCAGGGCGCGGCGCTCCTCGGCGGGCGACGGGTCCGTCGGCAGACCGGGGCCGTGCACGCCGTTGTTCTGCGGCGGGGCCTGCGGGTCCGCGGTGGCGGTGTCCGTCGTCGCGTGGCCGGGCGTCAGCACGTGGTGCGTCCTGACATGGGGGGTATGACCTCCGAAGTCGCCGGGGAGAGCCTGCCGGGCGGGTGCACCTGCCTCACGGGCGCCGGAACCGCTCGCGCCGGCCCATCCGCACCAACCGCAGCCACTCGCGCAGCGCCGGGACGTCCCGTCGTTCGACGAGGAAGTACCACCCGAAGCGCAGGTGCTCGATGGCGCCGAGCTTGCGCAGGCCGGGCTGAGCCAGCAGGTAGCCGCGGTTGCGGTAGGTGAAGAACCTCTTGGTCGCGTCGCCCGGGTCCTGGGCGTGCAGCCGGCCGCCGAGCATCGGTTTGAACTCGTCGGAACCGTCGGGGTGGACGTAGGCCGTGGTCAGGCACGTCCCGTAGGGAAGCCCGGAGCGCATGAGGCGCCGGTGCAGCTCCACCTCGTCGCCGCGGACGAACAGGCGCAGGTCCGGCACGCCGACCACGTCCAGCGTCGACGCCCGGAAGAGCGCCCCGTTGAACAGGTGCGCGATCCCGGGCATCAGCTCGCCGTCCCCGAACCCGTCAAGGTCGCGGCGCCACCGCTTCCACGTGAGTCCCCGCCGCAGCGGGAAGGCGAGCTTCTCGGGGTCCGCCGCGTTCGCGATGACCGGCGAGACCTCGGCGAGGTCCCGCCGCCGGGCCACGTCGAGCAGCGTCGCCAGCACGTGCTCGTCGGCGGGGCGGCCGTCGTCGTCGGCCATCCAGAGCCAGTCCGCGCCGCCGGCGAGCGCGGTCAGCATGCCCAGCGCGTAGCCGCCGGCGCCGCCGAGGTTGTGCCGCGAGGGCAGGTAGGTCGCGGGCAGCCCGCAGGCCGCCACGACCTCGCGGGTCGCCTCGTCCGGGCCGTTGTCGACGACGACGAGGTGGTCCGGACGGCGGGTCTGCTTGGCCAGGACGGCGAGCCCGTCGGCGAGCAGCTCGGCCCGGTGGCGGGTGACGACGACGGCCCAGACGGCCTCGTCGTCGGGACCCCCGGGCGTCACGCGGAGCCCACCGTCTCGTCGCTCGGCTCCGCCGTGGCCGGGGCCTTCTCGGGCGGGGTCTCGTGTCCCAGGTCGAGGCGGCGCAGCGTCTCCGGGCTCAGCGACTCGAACAGGTCCCGGCCCTTGTAGTGGCTCACCACCTCGCGCAGCGGCCCCTGCTCCCGGATCACGCCGGTGTCCATCCAGATCGCGGTGTCGCAGAGCTCGACGAGGAACTCGTCGGAGTGCGAGGCGAACACGAGCATCCCGGAGCGCCTGACGAGGTCGCGCAGGCGGTCGCGGGCCTTCTCGAGGAACGCCGCGTCGACCGCGCCGATGCCCTCGTCGAGGATGAGGATCTCGGGGTCGATCGAGGTCACGACGCCGAGGGCGAGCCGCACCCGCATGCCCGTCGAGTAGGTGCGCAGCGGCATCGAGAGGTAGTCGCCGAGCTCGGTGAAGTCGGCGATCTCGTCGACCCGGCGCTCCATCTCCTTGCGGGTCATCCCGAGGAACAGCCCGCGGATGAGGATGTTCTCCAGCCCGGAGATCTCCGGGTCCATCCCGACGGCGAGGTCGAACACCGGCGCCACGCGGCCCTCGATCCGCGTGCGGCCGCGGGTGGGCTCGTAGATGCCGGCGAGGAGGCGCAGCAGCGTCGACTTGCCGGCACCGTTGTGCCCGACGAGGCCGACCCGGTCGCCCTGGCGCAGGCTCAGGTCGATGTCGCGCAGGGCCTCCACGACGGGGACCTTCGCGTCGGTGATGTGCCCACCGGCCCGTCCGAGGACCGACTTCTTCAGCGACCGGTTCTTGGCGTCGAAGATCGGGAAGTCGACGGAGGCGTTCTGGACGTCGATCGAGACCATTACATCTCTTCCATGGCTAGCCGGCTCACACCCAATAGGCGACGCGGGAGCGGTAGTTGCGCAGCGCGACCAGCGCCAGGGTCCACCCGATGACCGTGATCGCGCCGCAGACGGCCCAGTGCGTCCAGCTCTGCACCTGACCCACCAGCGGCGCCCGGAAGATCTCGATGAAGTGGTAGAAGGGGTTGAGCTTCGCCAGCCACTCGACCAGGGCCTTCGTGCTGCCCGGGGCCCCGCCGCGCAGCAGGTCCGTGGTCCAGATGATCGGTGTCATCGTGAAGAAGAGCTGCATGAAGCTCGAGACCACCGGCGGGATGTCCCGGAAGCGGGTCGCGATGATGCCGAACAGCAGCGTCACCCACAGCCCGTTGACCACGATGAGCAGGAACGCGGGGATGGCGAGCAGTGCGCTCCAGCTCAGGCCCGGATGCACGACGCCGTTGGGGTGCACCATCTGGTACGGCCGGGTGAGCTCGGGGAAGAAGATCGCCAGCACGATGACGTAGACGACCAGGTTGTGCGCGAAGAACAGCACCTGGCGCCACACCGTGCGGAAGACGTAGATCATCAGCGGGGCCGGCAGGAAGCGGATGAGGCCCTCGTTGGCGATGAAGGTCTCGGTCCCCTCCAGCACGCAGGCGCTGATGAAGTACCAGATCATGAAGCCGACGGTCACGTACGGCATGAAGGTGCCGATCGGCTGACCGAACAGCTGCGAGTACAGCCCGCCGAGCGCCGCCGCGGTCACCGCCATGCTGATGGTGATCCACAGCGGGCCGATGGTGGAGCGCCGGTAGCGCTGCTTGACGTCCTGCCAGCCGAGGTGGCCCCAGAGCTCGCGCTGCGCGATGGCCTGCCTGATGTCGCCGAAGGCGCGACGCCACGATCGGGGTGACGGCGCGTGCAGGTCAGGGGCCCCTGCGGCGTCGTCGGGCCCCGACGGATCGTCGGCGCCACGTCGCGCAAGTGCTGGGACGGCCACGGCGGGTGAGCGTACCCGGGGGGCTCAGAGGTACTGGCCGGTCGTCCCCCCGCCGCCGGCCTCGGTACCGCCTCGTCCGGAACGTCCCCCGGTGCCCGCCGGGAGCCCGCGGCGCATCTGCTCGAGCTGCATCCGGGCCGCCATCTGCTGGGCGACCAGCGCGGTCTGGATGCCGTGGAAGAGGCCTTCCAGCCAGCCGACCAGCTGGGCCTGGGCGATGCGCAGCTCGCCGTCGGACGGCGTGGCCTCCGCGTCGAACGGGGCGATGATCCGGGCCAGCTCCTCGCGCAGCTCCGGGGAGAGCGCCTCCTCGAGCTCCCGCAACGAGGCCGCGTGGATCTCCTTGAGCCGGCGGCGGCTCGCGTCGTCGAGCTCGGTGGAGCGGACCTCCTCGAGCAGCTGCTTGATCATGGTGCCGATCCGCATGACCTTCGCCGGCTCCTCGACCGCCGACGACGGGTCCTCGGCGGCGGCCTCGCCCTCCTCGACGGGCGAGGACTCGCCGCTCGGGACGCGCACCGTGCCGACCGGGGTGCCGTCCGGTCCGACGATCATGACCTGGTCGCCCGACTGTCCCTCGGGCTGCTCGCTCATCCCGCCATCCTGACGGATCCGGACCTGCTCCGTCCGGGCCCACGAGCGGTGGAGTCGCGGACCGCCCTCGGCTACGCGGCGGAGCCGACGTACCGTACTGGAGCATGACGGTGGACGTCGCTCGGGTCCGGGGTCAGGTCCCCGCGCTCGGTGACGGCTGGGTCCACCTCGACGCCCCCGCCGGGATGCAGGTCCCCGAGCAGGTCGCGACGGCCGTGTCCTCCGCGCTGCGCGCCCCGGTCGCCCCGCCGGGCGGGGTCTTCCCCGCCTCCCAGCGCGGCGGGGCGATCGTCGACGCGGCCCGCCGCGCGGTGGCCGACCTGGTGGGCGCCGAGCCGAAGGGGGTCGTCCTCGGCCCCTCGGTGCCGGCGCTGCTCGAGCGGCTGGCCGACGTGCTCTCCACCACCTGGGCGCTCGGCGACGAGGTCGTCGTCTCCCGCCTGGACGACCGCGCCAACGTCGCCCCATGGGCCCGGGCCGCGGGCCGGGCGGGCGGGGCGGTGCGCACCGCCGAGGTGGACATCGAGACCTGCGAGCTGCCGAGCTGGCAGTACGACGACCTCCTCGGCGCCCGCACCCGGGTCGTCACCGTGACCGCCGCCTGCAGCCACCTGGGCACCCGCACCGAGATCGCGGCGATCGCCCGCAAGGTGCACGCGCTGCCCGCGCCGGCGTCGGGCATCGAGCCGCTGATGGTCGTCGACGCCTCCGCCGCGGCGCCTTACCTGCCGCTGGACATGGAGACGATGGGCGCCGACGTCATCGTGCTCTCCGCGGCGGCCTGGGGCGGGCCCGCCGTCGGCGCGCTGGTCTTCCGCACCCCGGAGCTGCTCGACCGGCTCCCGGCCGTCTCGTTCGACGGTGCGGCCCGCGGGCCCGAGCGGCTCGAGGTCGGCGACGTCTCCTACGCGCTGCTCGCCGGCCTGGTCGCCTCGGTGGACCACCTCGCCGACCTCGACGACCGCGCCTCCGGCTCGCGCCGCGACCGCATCCTCACCTCGATGTCCTCGCTGCGCAGCCACCACGACGAGCTCACCGAGTACCTCGTCTCCGAGCTGCGCTTCGTGCCGGGCGTGACGGTGCTCGGCGAGCCGGCCCGCCGGATCCCGACCGTGGCGTTCCTCGTCGCCGGCCGCACCGCCCAGGAGGTGGCCGAGCGGGTCGCCGACCAGGGCGTGTGCGTGCTCATCGACCCGGGCGACCAGGGCGCGCTCGAGGTGATCGGCGGGGCGGAGATCGGCGGGGTGGTGAAGGTCGGGCTGGCGCACTACACGTCGCGGGCCGACGTGGACGCGCTGGTGGGTGCGCTGGCGCGCTCGTGAGCAGAAAGTGT
>NZ_JABBND010000039.1 GCF_012933465.1 Actinomycetospora sp. TBRC 11914 | reverse complement strand
GGTGAGAAGGTGATCATCGGCGTGCCGGCCCCGGACCCCCGCCGTAGGCTGCGCCGCGTGCCGCTGCCGCGACTGCTGGACGCCGCGCTCGACCGCCTCGTGGTCCCGGGGTACTCCCGCCTGGGATACCTCGCCCGCGCCGCCGGATGGTCCGCGCTGCCCCCGGACGCGCTCGCGGGCCGGACCGTGGCGGTGACCGGGGCGAGCGGCGGCCTCGGGGAGGCCACCGCCGCCGGGCTCGTGGCCCTCGGCGCGGAGGTCGAGCTGGTGGTGCGCGACCGCGGGCGCGGCGAGGCGGCCCGGGCGCGGCTCCTCGAGGCCCGTCCCGGAGCCCGGGTCACGGTCGCGTGCTGCGACCTCGCCGACCTCGACGACGTGCGCCGCTACGCGGCCGACGCCCGGGACCGCCTGCTCGCGCTCCACGGCCTCGTGCACAACGCGGGGGTGCTGCCCGCGGAGCGCACCGAGACCGCGGCGGGGCACGAGCTGTGCCTGGCGACCCACGTCCTCGGCCCGTTCCTGCTCACCCGCGAGCTGCTGCCGCTGCTGCGCGCCGGGTCGCCGCCCGACCGCCCGGGCAGCCCCGCGCGCGTGGTGTTCGTGTCCTCGGGCGGGATGTACACCGCGTCGTTGCGCACCGACGACCCGGAGTTCCGGGAGGGCCGCTACTCGGGGGGCGCCGCCTACGCCCGGACCAAGCGGATGCAGGTCGTCCTCGCCGAGCTGCTCGCCGACGACCTGGCCGCTGCCGGCGTCGCGGTCCACAGCATGCACCCCGGCTGGGCCGACACCCCCGGCGTCGCGGGCTCGCTGCCGGGCTTCCACCGCTTCACCGGGCCGTTGCTGCGCACCGTCGAGCAGGGCGCCGACACCGCGGTGTGGCTGCAGGCCGCGCGGGAGCCGGGACGCTGCAGCGGGGTGTTCTGGCACGACCGGGTGCCGCGCCCGACCCACTACCTGCCCCGCGGGGAGGAGCCCCCGGAGGAGCGCGCCGCCCTGTGGGCGCTGTGCGTGGACGCCACCGCCGCCTGACCGGCGGATCGTCCGCGGCAGTCGCCCGAACGGACGCATCCTCGGGCAGCGGGCGGACGGTGGTTAACGCCCGGCCCCCGCGGCTCGATGCGTCCGGTGAAGCCCCGTGACTCCAGCGGGGACGGGTGCCACCGGGGGCCGGGATGACGGGACAGCACAGGCAGCGCGTCGGCGCAGGCGGCGGACCGGCCACGGGCGGCGCGACGCCGCCGTCGGGCTACCACCGCGTGCCGACCCACCCGCAGGCCGTCCCCGCGCCGCGCCCCGCGCCGAGCGGCCCGCAGCCCGTGGTGCCGGGCCCGTACGGCGTCTACGGGTGGGACCCGGCGAACGACGTCGAGGACCCGCGGCCGGCGGGCAACCCGGCCGCGGCGACCTCGGTGGTCCTCGCCGTCCTCGCGGTGCTGGTCGCGCTGCGCCCCCTCGCCTTCGGCTCGATGGCCATGTCCTGGGACACCTACGTGGCCCTCGGCGTCGCGGTGATCGCCCTCGTCACCGGCGGGGTCGCGCTGCGCAGCCCGGTCCGCCGCCCGGTCGCCGTCGTCGGGATGGTCCTCGCGGTGGCGGCGCTGCTCCTCGTCGCGGTCCTGCCGACCCTCTAGCGCCTCAGGAGGTCAGGACCAGCCGGTCCCGCAGCCGTCTTCCCCGCGGGTCACCGACCGGGCGAATCCGCTGCCCCCGCCGGGTGAGCCACCGCGCGGCGCGGGGACGGGAGCCGCGCGCGCTGGCATCGTCGTGCACCGTGTCCGCTGCCCCGACGCCGCCCGCCACGCCCATCTTCGACGCGGTGGACCGCTGGTGGCGCGAGGGCGGGGACGAGCCGGCGCCGGCCACGATCCTGTCCTTCCCCGGCTCGACCCGCGAGCCGCGGCGGCCGGTGCGCGTGTCCACCACCTCCGACCCGCGGCACCTGCTCCGCTGAGACCGACCCGTGGCACGGCCCGGCGAGCATGATCATCCGGGGTCGTACGATGCGGGTGTGACGCCGCCCGTCACGCCGGTGCCGGCGTCCGCGCTCGTGGCCCCGGTCTCGTGCTGGGCCGACGACGAGGTCCGGGAGCGCACCCGGCGCACCCGGCGGCGTCTGCTCCTCGCGGCAGCGCGGCTGTTCGGCGAGGACGGCTACCACGGGGCGTCGGTCGCCGACATCCTCGCCGCCGCCGGCCTGACCAAGGGCGCGCTCTACTTCCACTTCCGGTCCAAGTACGCGCTCGCGGAAGCGCTGGTGACCGAGGTGCAGCGGTCGTGGTTGTCCATCGAGATCCAGATCGCCGACCGCGGGCTCGACCCGCTGTGGCGGCTGCTCGTGGAGACCGACGCCTACGTCGCGCGCTGGATGTACGACGCGGTGGTGCGCGGCGCGAGCCAGGCCCTCGGCGACCCCGAGCTGCTGGCAATGCGGGGGCACTGGTTCGAGCGCTGGGAGACCGCGACCGCCGACCTCCTCGTCGACGCGTCCGCGGCGGGCCTGCTCGCCGCCGAGGTCGACCCGCGCCGCGCGGCGCGGGCCGTCGTCGCCATCGCGACCGGCAACTACACGCTCGCCGACGGGCCGGAGGACTTCTGGGCCCGGATGACCGAGTCCTGGGAGGGCCTGTTGCCGGTCCTGACCTGCCCCGCCTGGCGGGCCGGCTGGGCGGACTCGCCCTGGCACACCCGGCCCGCGCCGGACCCGGAGGCCTACCGGCTGGCCCGCGAGCCCTGACGCCGGTCGCCCCCGTCGGCGCCGGGTGCGGTGCGCACGAGCGCGTCCCAGCCCTGGTCCTCGGCGCGGGCCGCCTCCTCGGCCGCCCCGCCCCCGCGGAGCCCGAAGAGCCGCTTGGCGACCAGCAGGTAGGCGATGACGGCGAGGTTGATGACCAGCGCGAGGATCTTGAAGACGGTCACCCGCCCGGTGAGCTCCCAGACCTCGGGGATCAGCAGCACCGAGGTGGCCACGAGCGTGAGGTACTCGGCCCACCGCCTCGCCTGCCACAGCCCGACCGCCTCGACGCCCTCGAGCAGCGCGTAGGCCGCCACGACGACCCCGACGAGCACGATCGAGGTCGCGCTCGCCGAGAACGCGCGGGTGACCTCGCCCACCACGCCGTCGTCGCCGTCGCCGATCCCGACGGTGTCCCGCAGCGTCCCGAGCACCGCGAAGAACGGGGTGCGCAGCGCCTCGCGGTCGGCCAGGAAGACGAAGACGGCCGCGGCGACCAGCGCCAGGCCCACGAAGTGGATCACCCGGTCGATCGCGATGAGCCGCAGCACGAACCGGTCGCGCAGCGCCCGGCCCCGCAGCGGCAGGTCGACCTCGGCCCGCGTGGGCAGCTGCGGCTGCGTCGGGGCGTCCGGCGGGTCGAGCGGCACCCACGAGTCGCAGCGCAGGCAGCGGTGCCAGCGGACGGTGCCGTCGCCGTCGGCCTCGGCGACGTCCCGCACGACGATCGCCGGGTCGAAGCCGGCGTCCTCGGAGCGCAGGACCGCGGCGTCGGTACCGAGGAGCCGGTGCCCCCGGAGCCCGCACGTGAGCAGCTCGTAGTGGAAGCGGGGCCGGAACCGCGCGGGCGGCACGGTGCCCGGCGGGCTGTGCAGCCGGTTCGACGCGCGGGCCCCCGCGGTGTCGGTCCGGCCGGCGGTGCTGGTCATGTGGGCTCCTCCCGGCTCGGGATCCTACGGACGCCGCGGGCCGGCGGGACATCGGTTGTGGACCCCCGAGTGGTGCCCGGCCGGAGGGCCCGCCACGCTGGGTGGGACATGACCGACATCCGCGCCGTGCCCCGGGCCGCCCGGTTCGCCCTCGCCGGGCTCGCCTCGCTGCTCCTCCTCGTCTCCGCCTGTTCCTCCCCCGACGCCGAGCCGCCCGCGGCCGCGGCGCCGGCGCCGTCCGGCGCCCCGACGTCGGCCACCACCGCCGGCCTCGCACCGACGCCGTTGCGGGTCGGGGCCGGGATGGGCGACGCACCCTTCGACACCGCCCGCACGGTGGACGTGCCGGCCGGGTGGACCGCCTCGGTGTGGGCACGCCTGCCGGGAGCCCGCCTCGAGGCGTGGGCGCCCGACGGGTCGCTGCTCGTGTCGCTGCCCGGGGACGGGCAGGTCGTGCGACTCGTCCCGGGCGCCGACGGTGCCGCCCCGGCGCGGACGACGCTGCTCTCCGGCCTCACCCAGCCCCACGGCCTGGCCTTCGACGGGTCGACGCTCTACGTCGCCGAGAGCAACCAGGTGTCCGCCTACGCCTACGCGGCCGGTGCCGCGACGGGGAAGCGGGTCGTCGTCCCCGGCCTGCCCGACGCCAAGAGCCCGGACCTGCGCGGCACCTACGCGCACGCGCTGAAGTCGGTCGTCGTCGGTCCGGACGGGTCCCTGTACGTCTCGGTCGGCTCCACGGCGAACATCTCGCCGCAGGACCGCGACGCGGACCCCCAGCGCGCGGCGATCCTGCGCGTCCCGCCGGGCGGCGGCGCGCCACAGGTCTACGCGCGCGGGGTGCGCAACGGCACCGGCCTCGCCCTCGGCCCGGACGGGCGGGTGTGGACCGCGGTGAACAACCGCGACAACATCCAGTACCCCTTCCACCAGCCCTACGGCGGCGACGGCGACGCGTACGGCCAGGTGATCCCCGGCTACGTCAACGACCACCCGCCGGAGGAGCTCGCCGCCCTGACCCCGGGGCGGGACCTCGGCTGGCCGTTCTGCAACCCGGAGCCGGACACCCGGCCCGGCGTGCCGGGCACGCCGCTGAAGCAGGCCGACCTCGGCTTCACCCGCGACGCCGAGACCAACGGCGACGGCGCGCAGCTGGACTGCTCGACCCTCCCGCCGATCGAGCAGACCTTCGGGGCGCACTCGGCCCCGCTCGGCCTGGCCTTCGCGACGCTGCCGGGCAAGGGCGAGGGCGCCGTCGTCGGGGTGCACGGCTCATGGAACCGCACCGCGCCGCGGGCCCCCGAGGTGTCGTTCTTCCCGTGGTCGAACGGGCGGATGGGCGACCAGCAGACGCTCGTCGGCGGGTTCCAGGCCACCGACGGGTCGCGCTGGGGCCGGCCGGTCGCGGCGGTGCCCGGGCCGGACGGGGCGCTCTACGTCAGCGACGACCAGGCGGGCGCGATCTACCGGGTGGCGCCGCCCGGGAGGTGACGCCGGGTCCTCACGGCAGGGGCACCGTCGCCGCGAGGTGCTCGAGCAGCTCGGCGGCGTGGGCGCGGCTGCGGTCCGGGTCGGGCTCGACGTCGGCGAGCGCGGCCGCCGCCGTGATGCCCGCCCCCCGCAGCTCCTCGGCGTCGAGGGCGACCGAGCCGGCGAGCGCGAGCACCGGGATGCCCGCCGCGGCCGCCCGGGCGGCGACCCCGGCCGGGCCCTTCCCGTGCAGCGTCTGGGCGTCGAGGCGGCCCTCGCCGGTGACGACGAGGTCGGCGCCGGCCAGGCGGTCGTCGAACCCGAGCAGCTCGGCCACCAGGTCGAACCCGGGGCGGAGGCGCGCGTCGAGCAGGGTCCGCACCCCGTACCCGACGCCCCCGGCCGCGCCGGCCCCCGGCTCGTCCTCGCGGCCGGCGGTCCCGGTGGCGGCGCCGAGCACCCGCGCCCACGACGCGAGCCCGGCGTCCAGGCGGGCGACGGCCGCCTCGTCGGCTCCCTTCTGCGGGCCGTAGACCGCGGCGGCGCCGTGCGGGCCCAGCAGCGGGTTGTCGACGTCGCAGGCCACCTCGACCGTCACACCGTCCGGCACCGCCCAGCGCGCCAGGTCGACCCGCGCGACCTCGGCCAGCCGGCCGCCGCCGATCCCGTCGGGCAGCGCGGCGCCCGCGCCGGCGAGGAGGACGGCGCCGAGCGCCTGGGCGAGCCCGGCGCCGCCGTCGGTGGAGGCACTCCCACCGAGCCCGACCACGAGGCGGCGCGCGCCGTCGTCGAGCGCGGCGCGCAGGACCTCGCCGAGGCCGTAGGTGGTGGCGTCCTCGGGGTGCGGGACGCCGTCGGGGAGGCGGACCAGGCCGCACACGTCGGCGAGCTCGACGACGGCCGCCCCGCCCGAGCGCGCGAACGCGGTGGCGACGGGACGGCCGGTCGGGCCGGACGCGGTGGCGGGGCGACGCTCGAACCCCGCGGCCACGGCCGCGTCGACGGTGCCGTCGCCGCCGTCGGCGACGGGACACAGCTCGGTCCGCAGGCCGCGCGAGGCGAGGCCCCGGGCGATCGCCGCGGCGACGTCGGCCCCGGTCAGGGAGCCCTTGAACTTGTCGGGGGCCACGAGGACGCGCACAGCCGCGCAGCGTGCCGGGCGGAACGGGTCGCGTCGAGGGCGCGCCGCGCGCGGACGGGGCGTGGTCGGCCGCTCACGGTCCGGTCACGCCCGATCGGTCACCCGGTAGGATGAGTGCGAGCGTCCGCTCCGGCCGCCGTCGGGGGACGGCCGGTTCGGGCGCTTCGTCCGTTCCGGGGGGGCCGAGCCCACGCACCGGGTGCCGGACATGAAGGAACCCGGGCCGTCAGGTCGGGGGTCTGACGGCACCGGGTTCATCTTCCACATCGTCCGGACCCCCTCGGGCTGTTACCGCCGACCGCGTGTGATGGCGGTCACACGCCTCAGCGCGGCGAGAACGCCTGCAGGAAGCGGTCGCGGAAGGCCTCCATCGGCCAGGTCGGGGCGGTCGGCGCGGGCTTCAGACCGGGGGTCCAGCCCCACGGGTCGGTGCGCGCGAGGACGGCCGGGTCCCGGGAGATGATCGAGATCGGGACGTCCGCGCCCGCACCCGGGCCGGTCACCAGCGGTGCCGGCTGGTGGTCGCCGAACGCGATCACGACGAGGTTCGGGTCGTTCGAGCGCTGCACCCAGGAGGTCAGCGCGTCCATCGTGTAGGCGATCGAGGTCGCGTACCCGGCACGGACCGCGGCGGTGTCGCGGGGGCCGGGGTTCGCGGTCTGCGACCAGAAGACCGACCCGTCGCCGAGCTGGTCCCACCCGACCATGTGCGGCAGCGGGGCCCAGGGCGCGTGGCTGGAGACGAGGTCGATCTCGGACATGATCGGCGCGCGCGGCGCCGGCCGGTCGCGCTCGAGCTGGTCGTAGCGCTGGAGCACGAACTGGTCGGGCATGGAGGCCCACCCGAAGCTCGGGCCGCGGTAGCCGAGCTGGGTCACGTTGTAGGCCCGGTCGTAGCCGTAGAAGGCGCCCTCGGGCCAGGGGCGGGTGGTGCCGGGCTGCATCGCCGAGGTGTCCCAGCCGGCGCGGCGGAACGCCTGCGAGAGCGTGAACCGCGAGCTCGAGGTGAGGGTGAGGTAGCGCTGCTCGTTGTCCACGTGCAGCCCGGACAGGAACGTCGCGTGGGCGAGCCAGCTGCCCGACCCGACCACCGACGACGTCAGGAACCCGCTGCGCACGCCCCACCCGGCGGCCGGGAGGTCCCGGTCGGCGCGGTCGAGGACCGGGGTGACGGTCGCGGCGAGGCCGGGGTCGGCGAGCGCGGCGCGGCCGTAGCTCTCGACGACCGCGACGACGACGTCCTTGCCGCGCAGCGCGGTGAGCAGGTCCGGCGCCGGTGTCCCCGCCCAGGCGTCCGCGCGGGACTGGGAGGCGAACTGCCCGGCGTCGCGCAGCGAGGCGTCGGTGAGGCGCACCCGCGTGGCGAGCGCGTCCGGGGTGTTCGCGGCGGCCAGGGCGACCCCGGGCGAGGTCGTGGTCCCGGTGACGATCGCGACCAGCCACACGGCGGCCAGCGCCCCCAGCGTGCGCAGCACGGGCCGCCGGTGCGCCGCGGCGCGGGTCACCACCCGGCGGGCCGCGAGCGCCCCGCCCGCGAGGAGGACGACGCCGAGGACGACCACGACGACGACCGCGCCGACCTCGGCCGCGGTGCCGTACGTGCTCCCGACGAACTCCGCGCCGTCGGCGACGAGCGCGCGGTCGAGCACCGGGTCGAACGGCCGGGCGAGGACCGTCGCGAAGCCGACGTCGAACGCGGAGAGCACCGCCCAGACCCCGAGCAGCGCGCCGGCGACGAGCGCGAGCGGGCGGCGCACCCGCGCGGGCAGGAGCAGCAGCAGCGCGAGCCCGGCGATCCCCTCGAGCGGCAGCCGCAGGTAGGCCTCGGGGACCAGGCCGGTCGTGTCCTGGGGGGCGACCAGGACCAGGGCGAGCACGACGACGGCGAGGGCGGTCACCACCACGCCCGTCACCCGGCGCCAGGTGGGCGTCGGCGGGGTGTCGTCGGGGACGACCTCCTCGTCGTCGGGAACCCTGGCCGGCACGGCCTCGTCCCGGTGCCGCGCGAGCCACACCACCGACACCGCGAACGACCAGGTCAGCGCCGCGAGCGCGACGGCGACCAGCACCGTCGCCACCACCGGCGGCAGGAGCTCCGTGCTCGCGACCACGAGCACCACGCCCTGCAGCGCCGCGACCACCTTCGCCGAGCGCCGCACCGGCAACGACCCCCGCAGCCACGGGAGCGCCCAGCCGGCCGCGACGAACGCGTAGCGCATCCCGCCGATCAGCAGGACCCAGGCGCCGAGGTCCGTCGCGACGGACACCGAGAGCACCGCGAGCAGCGCGGCGTCGAGCTCGGCGTCGAAGCGCGCCCCGAGCTCGCTCGCCGTGCGGGTGCGCCGCGCGACCTGGCCGTCGACCCCGTCGAGCAGCAGCGCCAGCGCGGCGAGGACCACCAGCGGGGCGGTGGGGACCGTGCCGGGGCGGGCGAGGTCCTGGGCCACCAGCGCGGCGACGCCGCCGGTCAGCACGGCGCGCAGCGCGGTGACGCTGCCCGCCGGCCCGAGCGTGGCGGCGCCGTCGCGGTGCGCCGCGCGGGCCACGAGCGCCCCGGCGAGCACGAGGAACGTCCCGCCGCCGAGCCAGCCGGCGACGCCCAACCCGGCGACCACCCGCAGCAGCGCGAACAGCCCGATCGCGACGACGGCGGAGCCGGCCAGGGTCGCGGCGACCGGGGGACGCCCGAGCGTCGCGGTGCGCGAGGACATCCGCCTATCGTCACCCCTCGCCGTCACACCGTCGTGGAGGAGGTAATCCTGCCGCCGAACGCACGCGCCTACCAGGTGCTCGAACCCGGACACGGCGCCCTCGTCGACGTCGAACTGCCCGATCCCGGGCCCGACGACGTCGTCGTCGCCACCCGCCACTCCGCGATCAGCCGGGGCACGGAGCTGCTGGTGTTCCGCGGGCAGGTGCCGCCGAGCCAGTACGGGGTGATGCGGGCCCCGTTCCAGGTGGGCGAGTTCCCCGGGCCGGTGACGTACGGCTACCTCGCGGTCGGGACGGTCGAGCACGGGCCGGCGGAGCTGCGGGGACGCGACGTGTTCTGCCTGTCCCCGCACCAGACCCGGGTCGTCGTCCCCGCGTCGGCGGTGTCGGTGGTGCCCGACGACGTCCCGGCCACGCGGGCGGTGCTGGCCGGCACGGTCGAGACGGCGGTGAACACCCTGTGGGACGCCGCGCCGCGGGTCGGCGACCGGGTCGCGGTGGTGGGCGGCGGGATGGTCGGGTGCGCGGTGGCCGCGCTGCTCGCCGGCATCCCGGGGGCGCGGGTGGAGCTGGTGGACGTCGACCCGGCGCGGGCCGCGGTGGCGGCGGCCCTCGGCGTCGGGTTCGCGCTCCCCGACGACGCGGCCGGCGGCTGCGACCTCGTCGTGCACGCCAGCGCGACCGAGACGGGTCTCGCCCGCGCGCTGGAGCTCCTCGGCGTCGAGGGCGAGCTGGTGGAGCTGTCCTGGTACGGCGACCGCGCTCCGCGGGTGCCGCTGGGCGAGGGTTTCCACTCCGGGCGGCTCGCGATCCGGGCGAGCCAGGTGGGGCGGGTGTCGCCGTCGCGGCGGGCCCGCTGGACCCACGCGGACCGGATGGCGCTCGCGCTGCGCCTGCTCGCCGACCCGCGGTTCGACGCGCTCGTCACCGAGGCGGTGCCGTTCGTGGCGCTGCCGGACACCATGGTGCGGCTGGCCGGCGGTGCACCCGGTCTGGGTGTGCGGGTGGACTACTGACCTCGCGTCAGGAAAGCCACGTTCCAGACACTGGGTGTCCGGAAACCGTCGTCGATCATGGAGGGGTGCGATGTTCTCGGTGACGGTCCGCGACCACGTGATGGTCGCCCACAGCTTCCGCGGGGCCGTGTTCGGGCCGGCGCAGGCGCTGCACGGCGCGACGTTCGTCGTCGACGCGACGTTCCGGCGTACCGAGCTGGACGCGGACGGCATCGTCGTCGACATCGGTGCGGCGACGACCGCGCTCGGAGCCGTGCTGGACGACCTGCGCTACCGCAACCTCGACGACGAGCCCGCCTTCGCCGGCGTGAACACGACGACGGAGTTCCTCGCGCAGGTGATCGCCGACCGGCTGGCGGCGCGGATCCACGCCGGCGACCTCGGCGACGGCGCCCGGGGCATCGCGGCGATCGCGGTGGAGCTGCACGAGTCGCACGTCGCGCGGGCGGGGTACGAGCGGGCGCTGTGACGGTCCACGCCGTGCTGCCCGGCGACGTCGACACCGTCCCGAGCGGCGGCAACGTCTACGATCGGCGGGTCCTCGCGGGGCTCGCGGCGCTCGGGCACGACGTCGTCGAGCACCTCCTGACGGGACCGTGGCCCGACGGCGAGGCGGCGGCGGTCGGCCGGGTGCTCCGCGCGGTTCCCGACGGCGAGGCGGTGCTGCTGGACGGCCTCGTCGCCTGCGGGGTGCCGGACGCGCTCGCGCCCCACGCCGACCGGCTGCGGCTCGTGGTGCTCGTGCACCTCCCGCTCGCCGACGAGGCCGGGCTCGCCGCCCCCGTCGCCCGCGACCGGGACGCCCGCGAGCGGGCGGCGCTGCACCACGCGGCCGGGGTGGTGACGACGAGCCGGTGGACCGCGGAGCGGATCACCGCCCGGCACGGCCTCGACCGGCACCGGGTGCATGTCGCGCAGCCCGGGGTGGACCCTGCGCCGGTCTCGCCCGGCTCGGCGGTCACCGGCGTCCCGCCGCGGCTGCTCTGCCTCGGGGCGCTCACCCCGACGAAGGGCCAGGACGTGCTGGTGGAGGCCCTGGCCTGCGTCGCGGACCGGCCGTGGCGCGCGGTGCTGGCGGGCCCGACGCACCGCGACCCGGGCTTCGTCGTCCGCCTCCGCGCCGCGATCGCCCGGTACGGGCTCGCCGGGCGCATCGAGATCCCCGGACCGCTCGGCGGGCGGCGGCTGGACGAGGTGTGGGCCGCCACGGACCTGCTCGTGCTGCCCTCGCGGGCCGAGACCTACGGCCTCGTCGTGACCGAGGCGCTGGCGCGCGGGATCCCGGTCGTGGCGAGCCGGGTCGGGGGCGTCCCCGAGGCGATGGGCGCGGCATCCGGGTGCGACGTGACACGGACGGCCGAGCCCGGAACCTGGGTACCGTCTGAGAACGTTCCCGCGCTCGCCCGAACGCTGCAGCGCTGGCTGGACCATCCAGGGCCACGTTCCGGGTGGAGACTCTCAGCGCTCGGACGTCGGGGCACGCTGAGGCCGTGGTGCTCCCCCTCCCGAAGGATCTCCTCGGTCCTCCTCCCTCCTGGGCCGCGCGGCTGAGCGAGCCCGGCTCGCCGGTCTGCTCCCCCGACTGGCTCGCGCTGCGCGAGCCCGCCGACCACGCCGCCCGCTCCGCCGACCTCGCGGCCGCCCTCGACGCGCACCTCGCCGGTCACCGGGGCGAGGTCGTGGTGCGCGACCTCGGCTGCGGCACCGGGTCGATGGCCCGCTGGCTCGCCCCCCGCCTCTCGCTCCCCCAGCGCTGGTCCACCCACGACCGCGACGCCGACCTCGCGCAGCGGGCCGCCGCGACCGCGCCGGTCCCGGCCACGGCCGTCGTCGGGGACCTGCGTGACCTCACCGACCTGGCCGGCACCGACGTCGTCGTCTGCTCGGCCCTGCTCGACCTGCTCGACACGGCCGCGGTGGAGCGCCTCGCCGGGCTCTGCGCCGACGCGGGCGCCGCGGCCCTGCTGACCCTCTCCGTGACCGGCGAGGTCGCGCTCGACCCGCCCGACCCGGTCGACGCGGACGTCGCCGCGGCCTTCGACGCCCACCAGCGCCGCGAGGGCCGGCTCGGGCCCGATGCCCCGGCCGCCGTCGCCGACGCCTTCGCCCGCCGCGGGTTCGGCATCACCCGGCGCGCGAGCCCGTGGCGGCTCGGTCCGGGAGACGCCGCGCTCGTCGAGGAGTGGCTGCGGGGCCGGCTCGACGCGGCCTGCGCGCAGGATCCGTCGGCGGCCGCGGCCGCCGGCCCCTACCTGGAGCGCCGGCTCACCGCGCTCGCGGCCGGCACGCTGCACGCGACGGTCGGTCACGCCGACCTCCTCGCCCTCCCCGCCGCCGGGGGTGACCGGTGAAGGCGGTGAAGCTGCTGCTCGGCGTCGGGGTGGTCGTGGCGGTGGTCGTCCGGCTCGGGACGGGTGCGGTA
>NZ_JABBND010000038.1 GCF_012933465.1 Actinomycetospora sp. TBRC 11914 | reverse complement strand
ACCTTTTGTGCTCACGCGGCCGTAGGCCACCCAGGATCTTCACGACGAGGCGCTCGTCGATCCGCAACCGGGGCGCGGCCTGCCGGGCGCGCTCGACGATCTCGCGGGGCGAGAGCCCCATGTCGTGGTAGAGCCGCACGAGGTTCTCCTGCTGCGGGGTCCACGGGCGCGGCGCGGGACGCGTGACCGGCCGCCGCGGGCGGCGGGCCGGGGGAGCGGAGCCCGCCGGCGTCGTCGGGACCGCGGCGTTCTTCGGCGCGAACTCACCGGCCGCCGCGCGCCGCCGGACCTCGTCGGGCTCGGCCACGACGAACGACTCACCGCTCTTGTTCACCCCGACCGCGGTCACCTCCGGACCGCGCCGGTACCGCTCCTGGCAGGCCGGCGCCAGGCAGTACCGGTACCCCAGCTCGACCCGTTCCGCCAGCAGCTCCTCGCCACACCCGATGCACTTCACGACCTGCGACCTCGACTTCCGTACTCCCCGAGCCGAGGTACAACACCCGGCGGCGAGCAGGTGTTCCGAGCAGGGCACCAGGTGCCGGGCGAGCGCCTACCCGTCGGTCCTCCGGTCGCCGGCCGGGCGCAGGGGGTCGTGGCCCATGCTCATGAGGTAGCGGCGCCAGCCGGCCGACTCGCCCGCGTCGGGCTCGAGGTCCTCGCCGCGCTCGCGGTGCACGATCGAGACGACCCGCGCCATCACCTCGGCGTCGTGGTCGTCGAGGTCGGTCTTGCGCTTGCCGAGGACGGCCAGCACGTCCGCGCCCGTGGGGGGCATGCGCTCCCCGGGGACGAAGTCGGCCTCCTCGGTCGCCTCCTCGGTGAGCAGCCACGTCTCCAGCTCGCGGGAGTTCATGTTCACCACGCGGTGGAACTCGTCCCAGAGGTCGTCGTACCCGGTGCTCACGGTCATCTGCGCGCGTTCCCGCCCGGGCGGGGTCATCAATCCCCGGATGCTCCGGACGGTGCAGCGGCGCTCGGCAGCCGCCGGAAGACGATCACAGAGCCATCACGAACGCTGACGACGACGAACCCGGGCGCCGACACCACGTCCCCCTCACTGCGTCGGGTCCATCGTTCGGACCGCGACGACCAGCGCGTGGGACACGGGGACGAGGAGAGACCAGCAGTGGGCGAGGCAGCACCGCGTCGATCGACCATCATCGTGCCGAAGCGGGTCGCTCCGGGACCGGACGAACCCGGCCGGACGGAGGGGAGCGCGCCGGTCGCCCCGGTGCCCGCGCCACGCTCGCCCGAGAACATGGCCACGGACGCCCGCTCGTGGTGGGGGGCGGGCTTCACCGTCACCCGGCGCGGCTACGACACCGGCGAGGTCGAGGCCGCGTTCGACCGCGCGGCGGCCGACTACGCCGTGATCGTGGCCGACCGGGACGAGCTGGCGCGCGGCGAGGTCCGTGCCCGGGAGCAGATCGCGGCGCTCCAGCAGGAGCTCCGCGAGCTGCACGCCGCCCCCATCGACGGCGAGAACCTCTCCGCGCGGCTGCGGCACATGCTGCAGCTCGCGCAGGAGGAGGCGGCGGAGGTCCGGGCGCACGCGCACACCGCGGCCACCGCGACCGTCGAACAGGCGAGGGCCCAGGCCCGCGACATCCACGAGGACGCCGTGACGTGGGCGCGCAAGACGCGGGAGGAGACCGACGGCACCAACCACCGGCGGCTGGCCGACGCCTCGGAGCAGGCGACCGCGATCGTCGTGGAGGCCGAGCGCCAGGTCGCCAAGCTCCAGCGCGAGGCGGAGGACGCCCGGGCCGAGGCGGCGCGCCGCACCGAGGCGAGCGAGGCCCGCGCCCGCGAGCTCGTCGCGGACGCCGAGGCCGAGGCGGCGCGGCTCGAGAAGGAGGCCGAGCTCGAGCGGATCCGTCTCGACGAGGCCTCCCAGGCCCGGCGCGCCCAGGCCGAGCACGACTTCGAGACCGCCATGACCGCCCGCCGTCAGGAGGCCGACGCGGCCCGAGAGGCCGCCGAGAAGGCCCGGCGGGAGGCCGCGGACGCCGATCGGAAGGCCCAGGAGGCCGCGGCCGGCCGGCTCGCGACCACGCGGGCGACGACGGCCGAGCTGGAGCAGCACCAGCGGGAGCTGGGCGCCCGCTTCACCGCGGTGCGCGAGCTGCTCGACCGCGCCGCGGCGGCGCTGCCGGAGGCGACCTCGACGTCGTGACGACGGCCGCGCTCAGCCGATCAGCCGGGCCCTGACCTTCGCGGCGCCGTCGACCATGGCCCGCAGCTTGGCGACGGCGACCGCCGTCGGCAGGTGCCGCAGCCCGCAGTCCGGATTGATCATGAGGCGCTCGGGCGGGACCAGGTCGAGGGCCCGCTCGATCCTCGTGCTCACCAGCTCCGGGGTCTCCACGACCGGGGACTTGACGTCGACGACGCCGAGCCCGATGGCCCGGTCCCACCCGGACCGCTCGATCACCGGGAGGTCCTCGTCGCCCTTGCGCGCGAACTCCAGCACGAGCTGGTCGACGTGGGCGTCGAGGACCGCGGGGAAGAGGAAGTCGTAGTGGCCCTCCCACAGGGGCCGGGCGTAGCGGTTGCCGTAGCAGACGTGCAGCGCCCAGGGGACGTCGACGTCGCGGGTGACGATGTTGACGGCGTCGACGGCGAGGCCGACCTGTTCGGGGTGGCCGGCGAGGAAGGGCTCGTCGATCTGGAGGAGGTCGGCCCCGGCGTCGCGCAGCGTCGCGGCCACGCCGGCGAGCACGTGGGCGATCGCGCGGACCAGGTCGGCCGGGTCGGCGTGGACGTCGTCGACCACCCGGCGCGAGAGCGAGAACGGGCCGGTGAAGGAGAACTTGATCGGGCGGTCGGTGCGGGCCCGGGTGAAGGCGAGGTCGGCGTCGAGGCCGAGCCCGGGATCGGTCGCGGGTGGGCTCGGCGACCGCCGGACCCGGGTGCCGTGGTAGTCGTAGGCGAAGTCCTTGGCCGGGCCGGCCAGCTCGATGCCGGGGATGCGGGCGAGCAGGTAGTCCACGTCGTTGTCCCGGCGCAGCTCGCCGTCGGAGACGATGTCGAGCCCGGCGAGCTCCTGGTCCTTGATCGCGGCGGTGACGGCCCAGTCGTGGACCTCGGCGAGCTGGGTGCCGCTGACCCGGCGCCGCAGGTGGTCGGTCTCGATCCGCTCGAGCCACTCGGGCACCGGCCAGGACCCGACGACGGTGGTGGGCAGCAGGGGCAGGTCCATCGTCAGTCCCGGACCTGGGCAGTCATCGTGACGATGTTCGTCCCGGACCGGTGGGCGAACGGTGCGTAGGCGATGTCGAAGCCCCGACGACGGCCGACGTGGGCGAGGAGCGGCCCGTTGACCCAGTTGACCACGGAACCGTCGTACTTCCCGGGCCCCCGGAACCCCTCGCGGTAGGCGGACACAGCGGTCACGACGAGGTCGTGGCAGACCAGCTTCCCGTAGGGGTGCAGCAGGGCGAGGGTCTCGACGAAGCTCGCGACGGCCCCGTTGCTGACGTGCATCCGCACGTCGGCACCCGACTCGAGCAGCGGGCGCAGCGCCTCGCCGCTGATCGCGGGGGCCAGCTCGTAGAGGTCGAGCCCGGCGAGACCGACGTAGCGCTCGGCGAGCCGGACCGCGGCCCACGTCCGCCGCCAGAAGTCGACGGCCGCGTCGGTGTCGTCGAGGTGGCCGGGTGCCGCCTCGGCGAGCAGGGCCGGCCCCAGGCGCAGCAGCTTGTGCACCAGCCCGGGCAGCTGCTCGGGCGTGGCGCGCACGGACCGGGCGAGCTCGGCCGCGTCGGCCGCCGGGAGGTGGGCCCGGGACTCGACGAGGTAGGTGCGCCCGCCGAGGTGGGCGACCTCGTCGGTGGGCAGGTTGTCGTAGACGTTCGAGACGTAGACCAGGAACACCCGGAACTGCAGGAAGCCCAGCGCCGAGCGCGGCCGGGTGGCGTCGAGGACGAACGAGCTCACGTGCTCGGTGTGCTCGGCGACGGTCTCGCGGGCCATGTCGAGCACGTGCGCGGAGTAGTCGCACATCAGGTACTGCAGCCGCCGGTAGTAGCCGCGGCCGTGGCGGGCGTCGAGCGCACGGAACTCGTCGAGGAACACCCGCGCCTGGTGACCGTTCCCGACGCCGAGCTCGACGACGTAGAGCTCGGGCGGCAGGGCGCGGCGGTCGGCCAGCCCGTCCCACACCGCGAACAGCTCGGCGAGGATGGCCCGCACCCCGTCGCGGTTGCGGGCGTCGCTCTCGCCGCCGGGCAGCGCCTGCTCGTAGGCCCGCCCGGTGGCCTTCTCCCAGAGCGCGAGCTCGCGCCAGTACAGGGCGTTGAAGTCCCAGAGGCAGCTGTGCCGCGTCGGGCCCCAGTCCTCGAGCAGGACCCGCCCGTCGTCCGCGGTGCCGTCGGCGTGGGCGGCCAGGGCCGTCCGCGTCGCCTCCGCCAGGTCCACCTCGGGGCCACGGCGGACGTCGACGGCCAGCTCGAACGCGTCGTCGCCGGGGTCGCCGTCGCGCACCGGCCGGATCTCGACGGGCTCCCGGAAGTTCTGCCGGTACTGGACCCAATCGCACACCACCCGGACCCGCGACAGGTCCACGGTGCTCGCGCCCAGCGCCTCCACCACGGGCCCCACCGAGTCCCCCACGGTCACCGGTGTCCTGCTGCGCAGGCGGGCGTGGGGACGGAAGTCGACCAGCATCGGCACTCCTCGGGCGCGTCGTGTCCTGAGGGTGCGGCCCGGGACCGGCCGCCGTCTTCGTCGGGAGCGCCAAGAACGCGGGTCCGAACGTTGTGGAGCCGTCCAGGGCGATCCGGTCGTGCGCAAGAGGTCGTTTGACGTGATCTACGTCACTTCCTACGGTCGAGAACCACACCGAGGCCGGTCCCTCAGGCGATCGATCTGTCCAGCCTCCGCTGTGACGGGTCCCGGTGGCGTCGAACCACCTCGTCCAACGCAGGGCACCAGGAGGACCACCGTGAGCGACTACGACCCGAGGCAGGCCACCGGCATCCCGACCGAGCAGGTCGGTTCGCTACCCCGACCGAAGAAGCTGCAGGACGCCTACGCCGCCTACGACCGGGGCGAGATCGGCAAGGACGCGCTCGAGGCCGAGCAGGACGAGGCGGTCAGGAAGTCGATCGAGGGGCAGGAGAACGCCGGATCGCCGATCGTGTCCGACGGCGAGCAGCGGTGGTCGAGCTTCGCGACCTACCCGATCACCGACACGCTCGCCGGGACCGGGCTCGCCCCCAACCTCGCCGGCGACGGCGGCCAGTTCTTCGCGATCTTCGCCGACGGCCACGGGCGGCAGCTCCCGCGGCTCACGGGCGGCCCGTTCCGCTACCAGACCTACGCCGCGGACACGCTCCGCAAGTCCATCGGCTACGCGCACCGGCCGATGAAGCAGGCGGTGATCGCCCCGTCGATGCTCTACCTGCTCTATCCGCTCCAGGACGAGGTCCCCGGCTACCCGAAGGAGCAGTTCGAGCACGACCTCGCCGACGAGTGCGAGCGCGACATCCGCCAGGCCTTCGACGCCGGCGCGGTGCGGGTGTCGATCGACTTCACCGAGGGGCGGCTCGCGACCCGCAACGACCCGCGGAACCCGTGGACGGGGGCAGGGCTGCTGGACCGCTTCATCGAGATCAACAACTGGGTGCTCGACCGGTTCACCCCCGAGGAGCGCGTCAACATCGGGGTGCACACCTGCCCCGGCGGCGACCGCGACTCGGTGCACTCGGCCGACGTGCCCTACAACAACCTGCTGCCGAAGATGTTCGAGATGAACGCCGGCTACTTCCTCATCCAGCTGGCCAGCGAGCGGGACAAGGACCCGGTGTACGAGTCGATCGGCAAGCACGTCCGCAGCGACGCGAAGGGGGTGGCCCAGACGGCGTTCGTCGGGGTCATCAACCCGCTCAACCCGCGGGTCGAGAGCCCCGAGGAGGTCCGCGACGCGCTGGTGCGGGCGTCGAACTTCATCCCGCGCGAGCAGCTCGGCGCCACCGACGACTGCGGGTTCTCGCCGTTCTCGATCGACGAGAAGCCCAACCACGGCTCGCCCGACTTCGCCCGCGAGGTCGCGTTCCAGAAGATCCACAACCGGATCGAGGGCACCCGGGCCGCGGCCGAGAAGCTGGGTCTGTAGCCCCGTCCGCCGCGGCCGCGCGCGAGTCCTCGCGCGGGGCCGCGGCGTGCCGGGCCGTCGTCGGGCCGTCGTCGGGACACAGGAACCGCGCCCGAAAGGTTGGTGTCCGGCACGAAGAAATCCGCCTCCGCCCTCCGGGACGATCGGGACGGCTCCGGGGAGGTCCGATGGGCGACGAAGCGGTCGACGACGCCGCGCGGCACGCGACCGCCCGGCGGTTGTTCGCCGACTTCAGCATCGAGGTGACGCCGAAGGAGAGCGAGCTGCTGCCCGAGGCGGCCCGCGTCCTCCCGCCCGGCACGGCGGTCTACCTGACCTACCTCACGACCGTCGACCTCGACCGCGTCCTCGACACGGCGGTCCGGGTCCGCGCGCTCGGCCTGCGCCCCGTCGTGCACCTCGCGGTGCGCGCGATCCCGGACCTGGCCGCGCTGGACCGGGTGCTGGGCCGCCTCGTCGACGCCGGGGTGACCGACCTCCTCCTGGTCGCGGGCTCGTTCGCGCCGGCCGGGAGCATCGAGGACACCCTGCAGGTCCTGGAGTCCGCCGAGCTCCGGCGCCGGCCGTTCACCGGGCTGGGCGTGGCAGGCCACCCGGAGGGCAACCCGGGCGTCGCGGCGGACACCGTCGACGACGCCCTCGCCCGCAAGGACAAGCTCGCCTCCGAGGACGGGCTGCCGATCCACGTCGTCACGCAGTTCTGCTTCGCCGCCGAGCCGGTCCTGGCCTGGGAGCGCCGGGCGCGCGACGCCGGCATCCGCCTGCCGGTGCACGTCGGCCTGCCCGGGCTGACCAGCCCGGCGAAGCTGCTGCGCTTCGGCCTGCGCTGCGGGATCGGGCCCTCGCTGTCGGTGCTGCGCCGGCAGCGGGGGAGCGTGCTCACGCTCGCCAGCCAGACCTACCGGCCGGCCGAGACCGTGGCGGGGCTGGTGCGGGCGGTGGCCGCCGACCCCGGCAGCCTCGTCTCGTCCGTGCACTTCTTCCCCTTCGGCGCGGTCGTGCCCACCGCGACGTGGGCCACCGCGGTCCGCGAGGGCCGGTTCTCCCTCGCGGGGGACGACCTGGTGATCACCGACGAGGACAGGCCACCGACGTCGAGGGAGACCGCACCGTGACCCATCCGACCGCCGAGCACTACGACCGGATCGCCGCCACCTACGACGACCTCTGGACCTACGACCCGGACTACGTCCGGCAGTTCGCCCAGTCGATGCTCGACGCGCTCCGGTTGATCCCCTCCGACCGCGTCGCGGACGTGGGGTGCGGCACCGGGCTCTACACCCGCCGGCTCGCCCAGGAGCTCCGGCCCGAGCGGCCGATCCTGTGCGTCGACCCCTCGCCCGCGATGCTCGAGCAGCTGCCCTCCTCGCCGTACCTGCAGCCCGTGCCCGGACGGGCCGAGGACCTGGCCCGCGGCGAGATCGCGCCGCCGGACGGGCGGCCGTTCGACGCCGTGCTGCTCAAGGAGTGCATCCACCACGTCCCCGACCGGGCGGCGGTGCTCGCGGGGCTCACCCGCCGGCTCTCGAGCCACGGCCGGGTGCTCGTCGTGATGCTCCCGAAGGCGATCCACCACCCGCTCTTCCAGGCCGCGCACGACCGGTTCGAGGCGCTGCAGCCGGACCCGACCGAGGTCGCGGACGCCCTGGCCGAGGCCGGGCTGCGCGCCTCGGTGAGCTACCGGACCTTCCACGTCACCGTGGACCGCGCGCGCTACGTGCACCTGCTCGAGTCGCGCTACATGTCGGTGCTCGACGAGTTCACGGAGAGCGAGCTGGCCGAGGGCATCGCCCAGTTCCGGCGGGCCTACCGCGACGACCCGGTGATCCGGTTCGACGACCACTTCGCCTTCGTGACGGGGTGGGTCCGGCCGGGGTGACGGCCGGTCGTGGCGGCGCTCAGGGGACGAGGACGGCCCGCCCGTGCATCCGGCCGGCCTCGAGGTCCGCGATCGCGTCGGCGAACGCCTCCAGCGGATAGCTGCGCGTCCGCACCGCGACGCCTCCGGACGCGGCGAGCGCGACCAGCTCGCGGAGGTCGTCGTGGGTGCCGACGGCGTTCCCGACGACGCTGATCTCGGGCAGCACCAGCGCGAACGTCGGCACCCGCAGCTCGCCGCCGTACCCGACGACGAAGTAGGTGCCCGCCGCGCGAACCATCGCCAGCGACGACGCCGGCGCGTCGCCCTCGCCGACGAAGTCGATGACCGCCTCGGCGCCGGCCCCGCCGGTGAGCTCGGCGACCTCGGCCCCGGCCTTCTCGGCCGCGACCGCGTGGTGCGCCCCGCAGGCGAGGGCGAGGTCGCGGGCCTCGGGATCGGGGTCGACGGCGATCACCTCGGCCGCGCTCAGCGCGCGGAGGCACTGGACGGCGATGTGCCCGAGCCCGCCGACGCCGACGACCACCACGCGGGTCCCGGGACCGAGCAGGCGCACCGCCTTGCGGACGACGTGCATGACGGTCAGTCCGGCGTCCGCGTGGGGTGCGACGGCGGCCGGCGGCAGGGAGTCGGGCAGCCGCACCACCGCGCGGTCGGTGGTCCCGAGGAGCTCGGCGAAGCCGCCGGGACGGGTGAGGCCGTTGAAGGCGAGCCCGGCGGCGCAGCGCATGTCGTCGCCGATCCGGCAGGCGGGACAGGTCCCGCAGGACTGCTGGGGGTGGCAGATCACGGCGTCCCCGACGGCGACGTTCTCGACGGCGGGACCGATCTCGCGGACCCACCCGGTGGTCTCGTGGCCGAGGGTGAGCGGGAGCTCGGTCGGCACCGCGGGGGCGAACCAGCCGTCGCGGATGTGCACGTCGGTCCGGCACAGGCCGGCTCCGCCGACCTCGACGACGACGTCGTGCGGGCGGGTGACCGTGGGTTCCGGGACCTCGTCGAGGCGAGGCGCCTCGCCGTACGCGTGCAGTCGGACCGCTCTCATGTCGATCTCCTCCGGGCCGGTGGGGCGGTCAGACCCGGCTCGCGGCCACGCCGCGGGTCTGGAGGCGGTGGAGCGGCCAGGGCGTGGTCGTGATGCCGGCGTCGCCGGAGGCGTCGCGGACCGGGGAGAACTGCTCGGAGCGGTAGAAGGCGTCCGCGAGGCTCTCGGACTCCCACACGTCGATCACCCGCCAGCCGCCTCCGGGACGGGCTCCCGCGAGGTGGGCGAGCAGGCCGTCCGGGTAGTCGCTGTCGAGGTCGGCGAGGCCCATGGCGGCCATGAGGTCGTCGTAGTCGCTCGCGGCGAGACTGTCGGTGTCGAACTGGAACGCGATGGCCATGGCGGTCTCCTCGGGATCGTGGTGCGGGGACCAGGCTCGTGGGGGGCGGTCGCACCCCGGTCGCACCGCGGTCGCGGCGTCAGCCGGTCCGGAGCGCCCGGGCAAGTCGCCCCGACCACCCGGACATCCCGAGCTCGGTGAACGCCGCGTCCGCCGCGGCGGCGCACCGCCCGGCCGCGGCGGGGTCGCCGGCGCGGATGTGCATGAGCGCCTCGTCGTGGTCGACGACGGCGCGCAGCGGCCGCGCGCCCTGGGCGTCGAGGACCGCCCGCGCGGCGTCGAACCAGGAGCAGGCCTCCGCGCGGCGGCCGTCGAGGGCGCAGAGCCGGGCGAGGGCCAGCCGGGAGTCGGTCATGGGGAACCGGAAGTCGGCGGGGAGTGCCCGCTCCCGCAGCGCCCGCTCCACGACCGCGACGTGGTCGCGGCGGTCGGAGAGCCACAGCGCCTCGGCGACCTCGTAGGCGGTGCGCGCGTAATTGGGAGCCCACGCGGGAGCGAGCCCCAGGGCCCGCACCGGCTGGGCGAGCAGGGCCATCGCCGCCTCGGTCTCGCCCAGCCGGGCCCGTCCGCGCGCGCCGATCGCGGTGATGCCCGCGCTGCCCCAGTGCCGCTCGGGACTGGGACGCATCCATCGCGCGAACCGGGCCATGCGCTCGCGCCAGTCGTCGTCGACCGCCGCGGTGAGCGCGTCCTCGGCGCCCTCGTGGTGGAGGAGCTGCCAGCCCAGCGGGAGGCCCGGGATCCGCGCAACCAGGTGGCGGGAGCGCTCGAGGGCGGTCCGGCCCGCCGCGAGGTCACCCAGCGCGATCCGGCAGCGGGCCTCGCCGGCGCGGCAGTACACCGCCCAGGCGAGCCGTCCCTCGGCCTCGGCCGCGTCGGCCGCGGCCGCGAAGCGGGGTACCGCGCCGGCGTAGTCACCCAGCAGGAACGCCGCGACCGTCGGGTCGTCGGCCGCCGTGGGCGGGATGGCGTCGCGGCGACCGTGCACCGCGGCCAGCGCGTAGCGGGCGAGGTCCCCGCGCCCGGCCAGCCGTCCGGAGGCGAGAAGCGTCTCGAGCGCGGCGCGGCGACCGGGCAGGTCCAGGGGCATCCCGGGGTGCTCGGGGTCCGCGGCCTCCCGCCGTTCGAGGTCGAGCAGCCGCAGCACCGCCCGGCCGACCGGGTCGAGCTCGTCGACGGTGGTCCTGCCCTCCGCGGCGAGCTGCCAGGCGTGGGTGATGCTGCCCGCCGTCGCGAGGGCGACGGCGACGTCCACCCACGTCGCGGGTCCGGCGCCGGCGGCGACGGCCGCGCGGGCGGCCTCGACCGACTCGTCGAACCGCAGCGCCCACGCGAGGCCCTCGGCGCGCCGGCCGAGGAGCGCGGCGCGGCGGTCGTCCCCCTCCGGGAGCAGCTCGAGGGCCATCGCGAGGAAGGCCACGCACTCGTCGTGGCCGCCGGCGTCCGCCGCGTCCTCGGCGGCCTCCACCGCGGCCGCCACGCCGTCGGCCGCCCCGGGGAGCGGGGCGGCGCGGTGGTACTGGTCCGCGATCTCGGCCGGGGCGATCCGCTCGCCGGCGCGCCGCGCCGCGGACAGCGCCGCGCCGAGCGCCAGGTGCAGACGGAGCCGGCGGGAAGGGTTCAGCTCCTGCGCCACCGTGTGCCGGATCAGGGCGTGGGTGAACTCGTAGCGGTCGGGCGTGCTCGCCGGGACGACGAGCTGGGCCTGCAGCGCCTCGTCGAGCGCGACGAGGCCCGCGGTCTCCCCGACCCCGGCCGCGTCACGGACCGGCCCGAACGCGAACGCCCCGTCCACGGTCGCGGCGACGTCGAGGAGGCGGTTCGTCGCGGGGGAGAGCCGCCGCCGTCGTCGGGCGATCACCTGGCGGACGCCCTCGGGGACCGCGGACAGCGGCAGCGACACCTCGACGGTGCCGTCGGCGCCCACCCGGAGCCGGTGGTCCTCCCGGAGGTGGGCGAGAATCTCGCGGACGAAGAACGGGTTGCCGTCGGTCTCCGTGGCCACCGCCTCCACCAGCCGGCTCGACGGAGGTCCACCGGCCGTCGTGGCGACGAGCCGGCAGAGCGGCTCCCGGTCGAGCCCGCGCAGCGTGATCACGGTGCACTCCGCCTCGCTGTGCAGCGCGGCGAGCGTGTCGGCCAGCGGGTGGTCCCCGGTGACGTCGCCGGCGCGGTAGGCGCCGACCATGACGATCCGGTGGTCCCTCGTCCGGCCGGCCAGGTGGCGGAGCATGCTCGCCGTGCCCTCGTCGGCCCAGTGCAGGTCGTCCACGATCAGCACCACGGGCGCGGTCTCGCCACGGGCCGCGACGAACCGGGCCATGCCGTCGAGCAGCCGCGCCCGTCGCTCATCCGGTGTCAGCGAGGGACCCGGGGGAGATCCGGCGCCCGCCACGAGCCCCTGGAGCTCGGCGGGGGTCGGGGCACCGTCGAGAGACGCCTCGACCGCCTCGGCGAACGGGTGGTACGGGCGCCGGCCGACCCCTTCGGGACACCGGCCGGAGAGCACCCGGACGCCCCGCGCCCCGACCCGTGCCGCGAACTCGGCGAGCAGCCGGGTCTTGCCGATCCCGGGCTCGCCCGCCACGAAGGTCACCCGGCCCCCGCCGTGCTCGGCGTCGGCCACGTGCCCGACGAGCGCGTCGAGCTCGCGCTCCCGGCCGACGCACGTGGACGGCGGTCGCGCCGGCGGGCCGGGCGGGGAGGCCGGTCCGGGCCGGAGGCGGGGGTCGTGCGCGAGGACGGCCGCTTCAAGGGCGCGGGCCTCGGGGCCGGGGTCGACCCCCAGCTCGTCGGCGAGCACCCGGACCAGGCGGCGGTAGGCGTCCAGGGCCTCGCCCTGTCGGCCGGCGCGGTAGAGCGCGAGCATCAGCTGGACCCACCGCCGTTCCCGCAGCGGCTCGCGGGCGACCAGCTCCTCGCACTCCGCCACGGCGTCGGGGTCGACGCCGAGGGCGAGCACCGCCGCCATCCGTTCCTCGGCCGCGGTCGCCCGCAGCTCGTCCAGCAGGGCGGCCTCGGTGCGGGCGAAGGACCGGTCCGCGAACTCCGCCAGGGCCGGTCCGCGCCAGAGCCCGAGGGCCTCGTCGAACGCGCTGACGGCGGCGGCGTGGTCGCCCCGCTCGGTCGCCCGCCGGGCCCGCGCGATCGCGGCGCGCGCGGCCTCGGCGTCGGTCGTCGCCAGCGCGAGCACGTAGCCCGGGGGCCGCGTCAGAATGGTGGCGCTGCCCAGCCGGCGGCGGAGCCGCAGCACGTAGTTCTGCAGGGTCTTCGTGCAGGTACGGGGCGGGTCGCCGTCCCACAGCGCCTCCACCAGCTGGTCCTCGGTCACGACCCGGTCCCGCCGGGTGGCCAGCACCGCGAGCAGGCAGCGCTCCTTCGGCCCGCCGAGGGCGATGTCCCCCGCCGGGCCGACGACGTCGACCGGCCCGAGCAACCGGACCACCGTGTTCACGTGACCAGCGTCATGTCGTGCGCCGTACGCTGTCCAGTGCCCATGGTCAGTCCTCGAGGCGCATCCGCCAGGCGTCGGTCACCAGCTCGGTGAGCCGGGCGACGTCGACCTTCCCCAACCGCAGCATCACCAGCGGGAACCGCTCGTAGGCCGGCGTCGAGAAGAACAGCTCCGGCTCGCCGAGGAGCAGCGCCTGCCGCTCGGCCTCGTCGCCGACGAAGAGCACCGCGACGTCGGTCCGCAGCACCCGGCGTCCCCCGGAGCGGTCGGGGTAGGACCAGACGAAGCCCCGCCCCCGCACCCGGAAGTCGAACCCGTCGCTGGGGTTCTCCTCGACGCCGTCGAGGGCGAGCGCGAGGCGCCGGACGTCGTGCTCGTCGGCCACCCCGCGACCCCTCCCTCCCGACCTCCCGCGCCGATACGATGCCCGGACCGGGCAATCCTCACCGACGACGGGTTCGCCATGACAGTCCTCGACGAGTTCCTCGACGACGTCGTGCCGCGCATCGTGGAGGCGGACACCGCCCTGCACGACGGCGACGCCACCCTGCGGCGGGCGATGTGGTCGCACGACGAGCCGGTCACGCTCTTCGGCGCCGCGACCTCGACGAAGGGGTGGTCGCGGATATCGCGGGTGTTCGACCACCTCGAGGAGCGCTTCTCCGACTGCACGGCCTACGACTGCCACGTCGTCGCGGCCGGGGTCAGCGGTGACCTCGCCTACCTCGTCGCGATCGAGCGGGCGACGTTGTCGATGGGCGGCGGCCCGCCGCGGGAGATCGTCCTGCGCGCCACCACCGTCTTCCGCCGCGAGGACGGGGTCTGGAAGGCCGTCCACCGCCACGGCGACCACGGGCCGGAACAGTCGCTGACCTGGCTCGTCGAGGACGGATGACCGACGACGTCCGGGACCTGGTCCCCGCCGCGGTCGACCGCTTCGGCGAGCGGGTGCACGCCGTGCCCGCGTACCGCTGGCCGGCGCCGACGCCCTGCGCCGGGTGGAGCGTCCGCGACCTCGTCGCCCACCTGTGCTTCGAGCACCGGTGGGCCCCGCACGTGCTCGCCGGCGAGACGATGGCGGCCGTCGGCGACCGGTACGACGGCGACCTCGTCGGCGGGGACCCCGTCCGGGCCTGGGACGGCGCGGCGGTGCGCTCCCGCGCCGCCTTCGCGGTGACCGGCTCCCACGCGGCGCGGGTCCACGTGTCGTTCGGGTGGCTCGACGTCGAGGAGTACGCGGTCCAGATGCTCGTCGACCTCACGGTGCACGAGTGGGACCTCGCCCGCGGCGCCGGGCTCGACGAGCACCTCGACCCGGCCTGCGTCGCGGCCACCCTCGCCTACCTGCGCACCGACCCCGTCATGCTGGACGGACCCGGCCTCTTCGCCGCGCCCGTCGCGGCGGCGGAGGCCGACCCGCAGGCCCGGCTGCTCGCCCTGACCGGGCGCCGCACCGGGCGCTGAGCCGCCCCCTCGTGTGGGTTCCTGCCCGGTCGGGTACCACGCGCCCTTACCCTGGAGGGCGGTGTCGATGGGTCGAGGTGCGCAGCGGGGACGGGTGTTCCCCTCGCCGCGCTCGGCCGATTGGCAGAGCCTGCTCGACGAGGACGCGGACAGCGTCGAGGTCAAGGTGCTGCTCGGCCCCGGTCCGGACGCGGCCGCCGCGGCCCTGACCGGGCGCGCCGCGCCCCGGTGGCGGCTGCGCCGCCTGCACCTGCTCGACACCCCGGACCTCGCCATCGCCCGCTCCGGGGTCGAGATGCGCCTGCGACGGCGGGCCCGCGGCCGCCACGACCTCACGGTGCGGGCGCGTCGGCGCCACGGGCGCGGCGCGCGGCGTCCCCACCCGCCCGGCGCGCGCGTCGAGTTCGATGTCCTGCCCGGCGCGGTCTGGCACACCGTCGAGCTGCGCCGCGACGTCGACCCGGTCCTCGCCGAGGCCGTCGCGGACGGGACCGCCCGGCCCGACGAGCTGCTCACCCCGGACCAGGAGGAGTGGCTCTGGGCCGCCGCCGGCGTCTTCCCGACGGCCTCGCTCGTCGCCCACGGCCCCCTGGCGGTGCGTCGGGTCGGTGTCCCGGACGGCCGGTTCCGCGCCGGGCGGGCCCACCTCGAGCACGCCCGGTACCCGAGCGGGCGGGAGCTCGTCGAGTTCTCCACCCGCTGCCGGCCCGACGTCGCCGGTGAGGTCGCCCGCGACGTCACCCGCTTCCTCGCCGCCGCGGGGGTGGCGCCCTCGCGCCGGCACGTCACCAAGACCGCCGTCTGGCTCGACGAGCTGGCCCGCTCGGCGGGCACGTCCCGCGACGGCGACGAGCTGCCGGCCGCGCACGGGAACTAGCTCGGGAGGTGCTCCAGCGCCACCCACCCGGCGTAGCCGACCCGGTCGAGCGCCTCGGTCCACCGGTCGAGGGGGAGCGACCCCGTCCCGGGCGCGCCCCGGCCCGGGGCGTCGGCGATCTGGACGTGCGCGAGGTCCTGCCCGCGCGTGGCGATCAGGGCGTCGACGTCCTCACCGTTGACCGCGAGGTGGTAGAGGTCGCCGAGCACGCCGGCACCCCCGCTGCCCAGCGCCCCGACGAGCGCGAACGCGTCCCGGGCCGTGGTGATCGGGTAGTCGTCGATGCCGCTGAGGGGCTCGACGAGGATGCGCCGCCCCTCGCGCTGCGCGGCCTTCGCGGCCAGCGCCAGCCGGTCCGCTGCCAGGTCCCGCAGCGGCCCGATCCCGACGAGCGTGTTGAACAGCCGGGTGCCGAGCCGGTGCCCGACCTCGAGGGCGACGGCGAGGGAATCGTCGAACTCGGGCTTGCGGCGGGGGTCCGAGGCGATGCCCCGCTCGCCGGCCCCGAGGTCGCCGCCGAAGGTGTTCATCGCGACCAGCTCGAGGCCGGCGTCGGCCACCGCGGCCACGAACGCGTCGACCTCGGCGTCCGAGGGCCCGGCCGTCGCGAACGGCCACCACGACTCGATCGCGGCGAACCCGTCGTCGCGGGCCCGTGCCGGCCGCTCGAGCACGGGGACGTCCGGGTAGAGGATCGAGACGTTGGCCGCCCGGCTCATGCCCGGGCCCCGGCCACCGCGAGCCGCCCGACCAGGTCCTCCAGGGCCTCGAGGGCGAGGTTGCCGACGCTCACGCGCATCGCGGCATCGTCGATCGTCTGGAAGTCGGTGCCCGGCATCACGAGCACATCGTGCTCGGCGAGGAGGTCCGCGACGACGTCCGGGGTCGGCCGGTCGAAGGGGTGGCGAACCCACGCGAAGAAACCGCCGCAGGTCAGGAGCTCGAACCCGCCGGGCGCGTCGTCGAGCGCCTTCGTGAACGCCGCGCGGCGGCCCGCGACCTCGGCGGCCCGCTCGGTGCGCCAGGGACCGGCCCGGGTCAGGCCCGCCCACGCCGCCTCCTGGCCGATGCGGGGTGCGCCGATCGCGACGCAGTCCAGCAGCTTCATGACCTCGCGCAGCAGGGCGGGGGCCCCGACGACGGCCCCGACGCGGTAGCCCGGCAGCGCGAGGTCCTTGGAGAAGCTGTGGAGGCTGACCACGGTGTCCCGCCACTGCGGGTCGGCGAAGAGCCGGTGCGGTGGGCCCAGGTCGTCGCGGAAGGACCGGTAGGTCTCGTCGAGCACCAGGGCCAGCCCGTGGCGGCGGGCCAGCGCCGCGAAGGCGGCGAGCTCGTCGGGCGGGACGGTCACGCCGGTGGGGTTGCCCGGGGTCACGAGGACGATCGCGCGGGTCCGCGGGGTGATCAGCGGCTCGACGTCGGCGGCCCGGGGCACGAGGTCGGGTCCGGGCTCGGCGACGACGGGCGTGACGCCGTGCATCCGCAGCCACATCTCGTGGTTGAAGTACACCGGGCGCGGCGTGACGACCTCGTCGCCCGCCTGGGTCAGCGCGTCGGCGACGAGGCAGAAGGCCTGGTTGCACCCGGCCGTGACGACGACGTCGTCGGGAACCAGGTGCCCGGGGTCGACGTCGGCGACGAACGCCTCGCGCAGGTGCAGCAGGCCGGCCTGCGCGGCGTAGGCGGCGCCGCGCGGGTCGTGCGCGACGGCGGTGACGTGCTCGACGACCTCCGGGGCGGGCGGGTAGGCCGGCGCGGCCTGGGCGAGGTCGAGCAGCGGGGCGCGCCCGGCCCGCTGACCGAGCCGCGCGTAGGCCCGACCCACGGGGGAGTCGATCCCGGCGGCGACACGAGGGGCGAACCGCATCGGACCAGCTTCGCATGTGCACGATTTCGGTCGCTCGCACAACCAAATCCGTGCACATGACGGAGTCTGTTCTCATGGACGTCCTCGTCATCGGCGCCGGCTTCGCCGGGCTGTACATGCTGCACCGGCTGCGCGGGCTCGGGTTCACGGCGCGGGTGCTCGAGGCGGCCGACGGGGTGGGCGGCACCTGGTACTGGAACCGCTACCCCGGGGCCCGCTGCGACTCCGAGAGCTACTACTACTGCTACTCGTTCGACCCGGAGCTCGAGCAGGAGTGGCGCTGGTCGGAGCGCTATCCCGGCCAGGAGGAGATCCGCGGCTACCTCGAGCACGTGACCGACCGGTACGACCTGCGCCGCGACATCGAGCTCGGGGTGCGGGTCGCGTCGGCGGTGCGCGAGGACGACGGGTGGGTCGTCACCGACACCGAGGGCCGGGAACGACGGTGCCGCTGGCTGGTGACCGCGGTCGGGTGTCTGTCGGCGGCCAACGTCCCGGACCTGGCGGGGCTCGCGGACTTCGCGGGGGAGTGGCACCACACCGGGCGGTGGCCGCACGAGGGCGTCGACGTCACCGGCAAGCGGGTCGGTCTCGTCGGCACCGGGTCGACGGGCATCCAGGCGGTGCCGGTGCTCGCGGAGTCGGCGGGGTCGCTCACCGTCTTCCAGCGCACCGCGAACTACTCGATCCCCGCGCGGAACGCCCCGCTGTCGGAGGCCGAGATGGCGGCGACGAAGGCCGACTACCCGGAGGTCCGCCGGCTGCAGCGGGCGTCGACCAACGGGCACCCGTACCTCGTCTCCGACGTCGACGTCCTCGACCTGCCCGACGACGAGCGCCGCGCGCTCTACGAGAAGGCCTGGGATCGGGGCGGGCTGCGCTTCCGCGCCGCCGTCAAGGACGTGCTCAGCGACCCCGCCGTCAACGCGTCGGCCTCCGACTTCCTCCGCGACAAGATCCGCGAGACGGTCGCCGACCCGGAGACCGCCGAGACGCTCACCCCGCGCGACCACCCCTTCGCCACCAAGCGCCCACCCATCGACTCCGGCTACTTCGAGACCTACAACCGGCCGAACGTGGCGCTCGTGGACGTGAAGGCGGACCCGATCACGTCGGTGACCCCCGGCGGCCTGCGCCTGGAGTCCGGCGTCGAGCACGAGCTCGACGTGCTCGTGTTCGCGACCGGGTTCGACGCGCTCACCGGCCCGCTGCTGGGGATCGACATCCGGGGCCGGGACGGGGTGGCGCTGCGCGACGCGTGGGCGGACGGGCCGCGGACCCACCTCGGCCTCGGCGTCGCCGGGTTCCCCGACCTGTTCACGATCACCGGGCCCGGCAGCCCCTCGGTGCTGACGAACATGCCGACCGCGATCGAGCAGCACGTCGACTGGATCGCCGACCTGCTCGTGCGGCTGCGGGAGACCGGGGAGCACGCCGAGCCGACGCCCGAGGCCGAGGAGGAGTGGGCGGCCCGGGTGCAGGAGGCGGCCGACGCGACGCTGCTCCCGCAGGCGGCGTCATCGTGGTACCTGGGCGCGAATGTGCCCGGCAAGCCGCGGGTCTTCCTGCCCTTCGCGGGCGGGATGAACCACTACCGGCAGCGCTGCGACGACGAGGCCGCGTCCGGCTACCCGGGCTTCGGCCTCCGGCCGCGGGGGGAGTCCGCGCGGAGCGCGTGACCCGGCGTCGTCGGCTCCCCGCGCCCGGTGATCACGAGCACGTGGGGCAGGTTCGCGGGTC
>NZ_JABBND010000037.1 GCF_012933465.1 Actinomycetospora sp. TBRC 11914 | reverse complement strand
CGCAGGCACCTCGAACGCGTTCAGCAGCGCGGACGTCGCGAGGTACATGCCGATGAGGTGCACCATGTCGAGCACCCCGTCGCGCCCGAACGCCTCCTCGGCGGCCGCGTAGGCCTCGTCGTCGACGCGGTGGGTCCGCACGAGCTGGTCGGTGAACCGGTGGGCGGCGGCCTCGTCACGGGTGAAGCCGTCGGTCGAGCCGGACCGCAGGCCCTCGATCACCGTCTCGGACAGCCCGGCGGTCCGTCCCACCGCGACGTGCGCGTAGATCTCGTAGTCCGCGTCCCAGGCGAGCCCGACGGTGAGGATGACGACCTCGCGGATCGCCTTCGGCAGCGACGAGTGCTTCTGGTCGTGCTGCACCCACTGGTTGAACCCGGCGGCCTGGCCGGGGCGCAGCACGAACGCGTTGAACGGGCCGATGAGCCCGCCCTGGTCGTCGGTCGGGGCGAAGCCGGAGCGCTCGGCCCAGCGGACGCTGCGGTCTCGGATCTGGTCCGCCACCGCCTGCTGCTCGTCGTCGAGGTCCAGGGTCTCGTTGCGCGGGAGGCGGCCGCCCCAGTTCTTCGCGTCCGCCGCGGGGTGATCGGTCACGGACCGGGACGCTATTCCCGATCACGGGACGTCGCGCGGCGGCTCCCAGCGGAAGAGCGTCGAGTCCCGGCGGACGAACCCGACGCGCTCGTACAGCCGGATCGCCGCCTCCCGCGAGGGCCGCGAGGTGAGGTCGACGGTGCGGGCGCCCACCTCGACGGCGCGGTCCAGCGCGGCCCGCACCAGCGCCTCGCCCACCCCGCGCCCGCGGACGACGTCGTCGACCACCACGTCGTCGACGTGGGCCCGCAGCCCCGTCGGGAGCGGGTACATCACGAGCGTCAGGGCCCCGACGACGTCCCCGGTGTCCTCGAGCTTCGCGACGAACAGCGTCGTCGCCTCGTGCGCGACGACCCACGCGAGCGTCTGCTCGTCGAAGGCCGCGCTGCGCGAGAGCTGCGGGAGGAGTCGCTCGACGGCCGACCGCACGGCGTCGTCGAGCACCTCCACGATCTCGATCGCGACGGTGCTCCGGTCGGTGTCGTGGTCCGCCACGGCGGCCACGGTAGACCCGCGGGGATTCAGCTCCCGACGGGCGCGGGGAGCGCCGCGAGCACCTCCGCCGTCGTGGTCGTCTCGCCGATCTTGGGGAAGATCTTCCCGACGCTGTGGTGGTGGGTGGCCTCGTCGGTGTCGGCCATGGCGTCGGTGACCAGCACGACGTGGTAGCCGTGGTCGTGCGCCGCGCGGGCGGTGCCCTCGACGCCCATCGACGTCGCGATCCCGGTGAGCAGCACCTGCGTGGCCCCGCGCCGGCGCAGCTGCAGGTCGAGGTCGGTCCCGACGAAGGCCCCGACGTTGCGCTTGGTGACGACGGCGTCCTCCGGGTGTCCGGCGAGCTCGTCGACGATCTCGTCCCACCCGGCCGGCGGCGTCCCGCCCGCCCGGGACTGGTCGGCCCGGCCCGGGCTGAAGCCGGCGCCGTCGATGGTCACGCGCACCAGGACCACCGGGAGGCCCCGCTCCCGGAACGCGTCGGCGAGCCGGGCGGAGCGGGCGACGACGTCGGGCAGCGCGTGCGGGGCGGTCTCCCGGCCGGCGGCGATCCCGCGCTGCAGGTCGATCACGACGAGCGCGGGCACGGGGTCGAGCGCGGACAGCGTCACTGGGGGTCCTCCCGGGGAACGAGCCGACCGAGCGAGCGGTCGGCGAGGGTGATGACGACGAACAGGGCGGACGCGACGAGCATGACAAGCGCGAGGTCGTGCAGGCCCGCCGTCGTCGCGCCGTGGGCGAAGGCGATCCCGCCGGTGGTGGAGGCGGCGATCGCGCCGAGGTAGAAGAAGGTCCGCATGAGCCCGGCCGAGGACGCCACGCGGGCCGGCTCGCTCTGGCGGTAGACCGCGTTCTGCAGCGCCAGGGTCACCAGGCCCTGCGGGACCCCCGCGACCAGCGTGACGACCACGATCAGCCAGATCGGGCTGGTGCCGCCGAGCAGGAACAGCAGGACCGAGAGCACCACCTGCCCCGCGGCGCCCACCAGGAGCTTGCCCCGGACCTCCCGACGACGGCCGGTGAGCGCGGCGACGCCGATGCCGGTGACGAACACCGGCAGCAGGACCAGGCCGGCGACGGAGGCCGAGAGCCCCCGGCCCTGCTCGAGCCACTGCGTGAAGCCGTACAGCAGGCAGTAGGAGACGGTGGCCGCGAGCAGGGAGCGGACGAACGTCGTCAGCAGCGGAGCGTTCCCGCCGAGCACCCGCAGGTCCAGGAACGGCGAGGGCGCCCGCAGCTCCCACACCACCAGCGCGGCCCCGCCCGCGGCGACCACGACCAGCAGCGGCCACCACGCCGGGTGCATCAGCACGAGCAGGAGCGCGACGAGGGTCAGGGCGAACAGCGCGATGCCGGCCGGGTCGACGGTCGCGGCGAGGCTCGTCGTGCGGTCGCGGTGCCGGCCGCGGGGCAGTCGCCGGGCGCCGAGCACGAGGCAGACGACGGCGAGCGGGACGTTGATCCAGAAGGTGGTGCGCCACCCGCCGAGGCCGATCAGCAGGCCGCCCAGCGTCGGGCCGATCACCGCGATCGTCTGGGCCGACACCGAGAGCACGGTGAGGATGCCCTCGGGGCTGTCCCGGCCGGTGCGCTCGGCCTCGCCCCGCACCAGCGACATCGCCGCCGGGTAGCCCGCGCACGTCCCGAGCCCGAGCAGCACCCGCGCCCCGACCAGCGTCCAGATGTCCGGGGCGAGCGCGCCGAGCAGGCCGCCGATCCCGACGAGGGCCGTCCCGGCGAGGTAGAGCGGCCGCGGCCCGTACAGGTCGACCAGCCGTCCGGTGACCGGCTGCCCGACCGCCGTCGCCAGGTAGAGCCCGGCCACCAGCCACGCGGTCTGCGACGCCGGGGCGCCCAGCGCCACCCCGATGGGCACGAGCGCGACCGCGATCAGCGACGAGTTGACCGGGTTGAGGACCGCCCCGAGCACCATCGGGACGACGAGGCGGCGGTCGAAGGCCTCGCCATCGGTCCCGCGGCGGCGCAGCCGCGCGAGCAGCGCCGTCATCGGTCCGTCACCCGCTCCAGCAGCGTCATGGCCTCGACGAGCACGGCGCACTCCTGCTCGGTCAGCCGCTCGCTGAGCACCCCCGCCAGCCAGCCCTCCCCCGCCGCCCGGGAGCTCTCGAGGAGGTCCCGGCCGGCCGGGGTCACGGACACGATCTGGCGGCGCCCGTCGTCGGGATCGGGGGTGCGGGCGACGAAGCCGCGCTCCTCGAGCACCTGGATCGACATCGCGACCGACTGCGGCCGGACCCCCTCGGCGGCGGCGAGCGCGCTGGCGGTGGCCGGGCCCTCGCGGTCGAGCCGGCTGAGCACGCCGGTCTGCGAGGCCGTCAGTTCGGCGCGGTCGTGGTTCTCGCGCAGCCGCCGGCGCAGGCGGCCCAGCCCGACGCGTACCGCCCGGGCCGCCCGGACGGCCGCGACGGTCGGCTCCTCGGTGATCACGGCTCCGACCGTAACTCGACAGTCCAGATTGTTCAACTCAGCCTGTCGATCTCCTCCTCGGTGCGAGGGGAACCCTCGGTCGACTAGAGCGACCGGATGTTCCCCTCGCGAGGGCGGCCCCAGCCGGGGGTCGTTGCGCGAGGGGAGCCCTCGGTCGGATAGAGCGACCGAGGGGTCCCCTCGCGCGGGGACGACGGGGCCGACGCGGGCAGGACCGCCCACCGCGTCACGGGGACGACTCACCGCGCGACTCTCCGCGACGACCGGTCCGCCCCACCCCCGCGAAGCGCACGTCGCCCGTCACCACACCGATCCCCGAGAACCCGCCCGTGCACGACCGGCCGAGCCATCGTTGCTCCGTAGGGCCCCACGACGAGGACCGGCCGGACGCTCGGCGTGGAGCACACCGCGGTGGGCGGTCGGCCGCCCCAGCACCCCCGCACCGACCGCCCGCCGTGACACGCCCCGAGCGCGACCCCTGCAGATCACGAACAGGTCTCGATACGGTCCCCGGCGACTCACCACCCGGTGGGTCGACCCGGCTCCCCGCCCGGGTCGCCGTGCCCGTCCGGCGACCCGCTCCCCTGGGTGTGGACCGGGCCGTGCACCGCGACCGCGGTCGAGGACGGGAGCGGCGTCACCCCGAGGACGCCGTGGACGACCGAGAAAGCGTCACCATGCCCGGACGTCATGCCGCGACCGCCGGTCCGGTGTCCCTGCCGGTGTCCCTCCCCAGCTCCCTCACCGACAGCTCGCTCACCCGCGCCGGCATCGCCGCCGCCCTCGTCACCGCGAGCGCCGCGGCCGTCGCCGGCTCGACCGGGGCCTTCTCCCTCCCGAGTCTCGACAGCTCCCACGCCGCGGCGTCGATGAGCTACGCCCCGGCCGCCAACTCGATCCCGGTCCAGCGCGCGGCCGTCACCCCGGTGGCCGCGACCGCGCCCGCCGCGGCCCCCGCGGTCAAGCACACCTCGCCCGCCGCACAGCAGGCGGCGAAGCAGGCCGCCGACCAGGCCGCCGCCGCGAAGAAGGCCGCCCAGCAGAAGGCGGCCGCGGCCAAGAAGTCGAGCTCGGCATCGTCGGGCAGCGTCGCGGGCCTGGGCCCGCTGGGCGACCGCATCGTCTCCACCGCCGCGTCGTTCGAGGGCACGCCCTACGTCTACGGCGCCACCGGCCCGAGCTCGTTCGACTGCTCCGGGTTCACGTCGTACGTGTTCAAGAAGATGGGCATCAGCCTGCCCCGCACCGCGCAGCAGCAGTACGACGCGGTGCAGCACATCAGCAAGAGCCAGGCCCAGCCCGGCGACCTGGTGTTCATGGGCGGCTCGGACAGCATCTACCACGTCGCGATCTACGCCGGGAACAACAAGATCTGGACCGCGCCGGAGCCCGGCGAGTCGGTCAAGCTCGGCAACATGTTCGGCGACGTCAGCTTCGGCCGGGCGCGATAGCGCATGTGAACGGATGTGGTCGCCCGGACGACCACATCCGTTCACATGGCGGCCCGCCTGACCTTCCCCGCGTCGTCGCGCAACGGGTGGTCGACCAGCTCCACGACCCGCGGGATCTTGTGGTGCGCCAGCCGGTCGGCGAGGTCGGCGGGCAGCCGCTCGGCCAGGCCCGGCGCGGCCCCGTCGGCCGGCTGCACCACCGCCCGCACCACGCGGCCCAGGTCCGCGTCCGGGATCCCGACGACGACCGCGTCCGCCACCTCGGGGTGCGCGAGCAGCGCCGCCTCGACCTCGGCCGGGTACACGTTCGCCCCGCCGACGACGATCATGTCCGCCCGCCGGTCGGCCAGGTACAGGTAGCCCTCGTCGTCGAACCGGCCCATGTCGCCGAGCGACTCCCAGCCGTCGAGCGACCGCGGCGAGGCGCCCAGGTAGTGGTAGGTCGGCGCGCCCTCGGGCCGCATCCAGAGCTCGCCGGTCACCCCGGGCGGGCAGACGCGGCCGTCGTCGTCGCACACCCGCACCTGCCCGCGGGTCACCCGGCCCACCGAGCCGGGGTGCGCCAGCCAGTCCCGGCCGTCGATCATCGCGCTGGCCTGTGACTCCGTGCCCGCGTAGAGCTCGAGCAGGATCTCCGGGGCGGGCAGGCGCGCCAGCCACCCGCGCTTGACCTCCGGCGGGCACGGCGCGCCGACGTGCAGCGCCGTGCGCAGGCTCGACAGGTCCGCCGCGTCCCAGTCCGCCTCGGGCAGGCGCAGCATCCGGCCCATCATCGTCGGGACGAGGTAGAGCCAGGTCACCCGCCGCGAGCCGACCAGCTCCAGCGCCCGGGCCGCGTCGAACCGCTGCATGAGCACCACGTGGTGGCCCTGCAGCAGCGCCATCAGCGAGAACATGTACGGGGCGTTGTGGTGCAGCGGCGCCGTCGCCAGGAACACGCCGGACGGGCTCCGGTCGATCCGCAGCCCGTCCGCCCGCGCCAGCACGTGCTCGGTGCAGGCGGCCTGCCCGGCCACGATCACCTTGGGCCGGCCCGTGCTGCCGCCGGAGGTGGGGGCCTTCCACGACGGCCCGACGACGTCGGGCAGGGGCGCGGCATCCCCCTCCTGCAGGCACCGGTCGAGCTCGACGGCGTCGAGGTCGCTCCCCGGGAGTCCGACGACGAGCGCCGGGTCGGCCACCGCGAGCACCGCCTCCCGCTCCCCGGCCGGCATCCGTGCCGGCAACGGCTGCGGGACCGCGCCGACCTTCCACGCCGCCACCGAGCAGGCGACGTGGGCGACGACGTTGCCCAGCGCGATCGACACCAGGTCGCCGCGGCCGACCCCGCGCGCCGCGAAGGCCCGGGCCAGCCGATCGGTCCGGACGCCGAGCTCGGCACGGGTCAGCACCTCGTCGCCGTCGGACACCGCGGGTGCGGCCGGGGCGGCGGTCGCGAGCTCGCGCAGGCGGGTGCCGAGGGGCGTGGCACCGGGCGGGACGTCGGGCTCGGGGAAGCGCATCCCCCGATCCTCGCCCCTAGAGCCCGAGGCGGTGGCGCAGCCGCGGGGCGCACCGCCGCGACACCGGGATCCGCTCCGGACGGCGGACGGAGGTCGACAGCACCAGGCCGCCCCGCTCGGCGGACACCTCGCGCACGCGGGCGAGGTTGACCAGGTGGCTGCGGTGGACCCGGAGGAAGCCGGCGCCGGCGAGCTCCTGCTCGACGTGGTCGATCCCGCGGCGGGCCGCGCGCAGCACGCCGTCGTCGGTCGTGAGCCACACCGTGTGCCCGTCCGCGCGGGCGTGCCGGATCGCGGCCGCGGGGACGAGCACGACCCGCCCCGCGTCGGTGAGGGCCGCGATCCGCGGCTGTCCCGGCGCCGCGGGGTCGGGGACCTCCCGACGCGGCCCCGCGCCCTCCTGCACGGCCACGACGAAGCCGACCGGCTCCGCCCCTGCCATGACCGGGATCAGCTCGTACCCGCCCTCGCCGTCGTCACCCGGGCCGTGGCCGGCGGCCCGGGCCCGCACCCGCCGGGCCAGGTCCGCGAGCTCGACCCCGCCGAGCCCGCCCGGGAGCTCGTCGGCCCGCCGGTCGCGGGCGCGGAAGGCGGCGTTGGCGGCCACCACCCGCCCCGCGGCGTCGAGCGCGACGAGGGCCGCTCCCCCGCGCCGCTCGATGCGCCCGTAGGCGGCGAGGACCCGCGCCCGGTCGCGCGCGGCGGCCTGCCGGAGCACGCCGCCCAGTGGGCGGGTCTCGACGAGGAGGTCGACGGGGCGCACCGGGACCAGCGCCCGCCACGTCGACGCCGTCAGCGTGGCCAGCGGGGTCGCGGTCACCGCGTCGCACAGCGCCACCGACGTGCAGCTCCAGTCGTGCAGCGCCGAGCTCCAGTGCTGCGGCCCGCACACCCCGGCGGCGTGCCGGCCCAGCAGGGCGTTCCCGACGGCGTTGGTGCCCGCCGTCGTCTCGGCCCACCGCGGCGCCGACGCGAGCCCGGTGTCGTTCGCCCGGCGACCCGACGGCCCGCTCCCCCACGAGGTGAGGACGCGGCCGCGGCCGTCGGTGACCGTGACGAGGCAGTCGCCGTGCCGCGTGGTGAGGGAGGCGGCGAGCGCCCCGAGCTCCGCGAACAGCGCGGCGTGGGCCGTGCACCCGGCCGCGTCGTCGTCGCCCGTGTCCGCCGGGACGCCGCGCGGGTCGATCCGGTGGACGTCGCGGCACCGGTGCCACGACGCGGCGATGCCCCAGGGGACGTCCTCGGGGTGCTCGTCGCCGGCGGTGAAGCGCTCCCAGGCCGCGTAGGTGCGGGTCATCGAGCGCGACCACGGCACCGGCCCGGTCACGGCCGCCGCTCCCCGGCGACGGTCCCGAACCCCTCCATGGCGCGGGTGAACGGGAACGGGTCGGAGTCGGCGAACACGTCGGGCGAGAAGGACGCGTCGGCCATGACCCCCCAGGCCCGACGACGCTGCATCGCCAGGTTCCCCGCGTCGTAGAGCGGGAAGACCATCGACTCCCGGAAGTACTTCTCCATCGGGAACTTCCGGTCGAGGGCGTTGACCCCGACGATGCGCATGCAGTCCACGACGACGCGCTGCATGGCCTCGCCGCAGAAGGTCTTGTCCATGGCGCCCAGCGCGTGACCCTGCCCCGGGTGGCGGTCCATGTAGTGCGCGGCCTTCCACGACAGGTAGCGCCCGGCCTCGATCCTCGCGGCCACCTCGGCGAGCAGGTGCCCGACCGCCTGGTGGGCGATGATCGGCCCCGAGCCCGCGCCGGTGAAGGTCCGCGCCCACTTGAGCGCGAACTCGTAGGCCCCCCGCGCGACGGCGACCGCGGCGATGCTCGCGATCGGCGAGGACCACGTGAAGGCGCGGTTGATCAGCAGGTCGCCCTCGCCGCGGGCGAGCAGGTTCTCCTCGGGCACCCGCACGTCGCGGAACGTCATCGTCACGTTCTGGCAGGTCCGGTGGGCCATCTTGTCGATGACCTCGTAGCGCACGCCCGGGGTGCCGCGCTCGACGAGGACCGCGCTCAGCGCCTCCTGACCTCCGCGGGTGCGGTCGGTGCGCACCACGCAGACGTTGACGTCGGCGCCCCGCAGGTCCCAGCCCCCGGCGTTGCACGGCCAGTGCTTCTCCCCGTTGAGCACGTACTCCCCGCCGGGGCGCCGGTCGGCGACGAGCTGGATCCCCGCCTGCGGGCTCGGGTGGTCGAAGTTCGCGGTGCCGCCGCGCTCGCTCACCACCCACCCGGCGAGGAAGTCGCCGGTGGTGTCCGCGGCGGCGCTGCGCAGCCACGTCTCGCGCTGGGACTCGGTGCCGTACCAGAGCACCGGCAGCAGCCCGAGCCCGTTGACCAGCAGCACCGTCGGGAACCCGGGGTCGACGGCGCACAGCTCCTCGATCGCGAGGAGGAAGTCGACGTTGCTCGCGCCGGCCCCGCCGTACTCGCGCGGCAGGAACATCGTCGTGAAGCCCAGCGCGGCCGCCTGGGCGTAGACCGGCTTCATCGCCCGGAACGCGTCCTGGGGGTCGGGCAGGGCGTCGGCGTGCTCCGCCGCGGGCCGCAGCACCTCCCGCGCGAACTCGCGGGCGGTGTCCTTGAGCTTGCGCTGGTCGGGGGTCAGGTCGAAGTCGATGGGCACGATGCCTCCTCCGCAGCCGAGGGGTCACGGCCGGGGAACTCGGGCGACGGCCCCCGTTGGCCGATCGGTGGTGCGGGTGCGGGCGGGTCTCAGGGCCCGCCCGCGACGCGGGTCAGGCGCAGCGCGCCGCGCAGGCCCTGATCGTTGGCGGCGAGGTCGTCGAGGGTGGCGTCGTCGAGGACCGCGAAGTACGCGTCGAGCGCGCGGGAGAACACGTCGCGCCCGCCGCACACCCCCGCGACGCGGCAGAACCGCGCGGCCCCGAGGCACTCGACGACGGCGAAGTCGGTCTCCATCGTCCGCATCACCTCGCCGACGGTGATGCCGGCCGGGTCGCGCTCGAGCCGCACACCGCCCCCGCGGCCGCGCACGGTGGCGACGATGCCCGCGCCGGCCAGGCGCTGGACGACCTTGACCAGGTGGTTCCGGGAGATCGCGTGCGCCTCGGCGATCTCGGCGACCGACCCCCGCCGTCCGGGGGCCACGCGCAGGTACAGCAGCACGCGCAGCGCGTAGTCGGCGTGGGCGGTGTGCCGCACGGCGCCTCCCGGGAGCGGGAAAAGAAGTACGCAGGATGCTAGTTCTGCGTCCGCGGGCCGACAAGGCTCCGTCCGCCGCAGCCCCGGCGTCCGGGACGAGCCGGTCGTGACGCATCTCCTACCACTCGTGCCCGGGTGCTTCCGCCCCCGGAACGCGACGCCGCACGCTCCGGACCCGGACGTCGCCGCTCGCGAAGCGGCACGCCGGATACCAGGACAACCCGCTCCGGGGACGTGGCGGGGAGCCGCGCACGAGGAATCGGGAGGCCGCCCATGACCATCAACTTCACGATGTCCGACGAGCAGAAGAAGCTGCAGTACGAGGTGCGCGCGTTCGCCGAGAACGTGCTCAAGCCCGTGGTGGCCGTGGCCGACGCGGAGCCCGACCCCCTGAAGGGCTTCCAGCTCACCAAGCCGGCGTACGTCGAGGCCTACAAGGCGGGCATCGCGATGTGCATGCTGCCCGCGCAGTACGGCGGCGGCGGCGTCTCGTGCGTGGACCTCGTGATCGCCGCCGAGGAGATCTGTGTCGTGGACCCGGGCTTCGCCTGCACCGTGCTGTGCAACGGGCTCGGGCTCATGCCGGTCGCCTGGTACGGCTCCGAGGAGCAGAAGGAGCGCTTCCTGCGCGCGGCCACCTCCGATCCCACCGGCGAGTACCTCGGCGGGTGGACCGCCAGCGAGCCGCCCGGCAACCCGTCGGGCACCGCCAACTTCGACATCCCGCTGCCCCGCCCGGCCGGGGTCGGGCTGACCGCGGTGCGCGACGGCGACGACTTCGTCGTCAACGGCCGCAAGTACTGGCCGTCGTCCGCGGGCTGGGACGAGCAGGGTGTGAACTCCGGGACGCTGATCGTGCGGACCGACTCGGAGAAGGGCGGGACCGAGGGCCTGTCGGCGCTCGTCCTGGAGCGGGGCACGCCGGGCGTCACCTACCGGCACCTGGACAAGGTGGGGCACCGGCTCGCGTCGAACGCGGAGATCGTCTTCACCGACGCGCGCATCCCGGCCGCCAACCTGCTGCCGGGCGCCGAGGCCAACGGCGACCTCGTCATCAACCGCAACTTCGCGTGGTCGGGTCCGGTCGCGGCGATCGCGGCGGTCGGCATGGCCCGCGCCGCCTACGAGATGGCCCTCGAGTTCGCGCACGGCAACACCGCCGGCGCGGTCCGGCCGATCATCGGGTTCCAGAACGTCGGGTACGTGCTCGGCGACGTCGCGTCGAAGATCGAGATGGGCCGGTACTTCTCCTGGCGCGCGGCGGACTACCTCGACAAGCACGACCAGCACGCCGAGCTCGTCGGCGCCATGAACAAGATCCAGGTCACCGAGCTGATGTTCGACTGCGTCTACAAGTGCATGCAGATCGTCGGCGTGAACAGCCTGGAGACGAAGAACGGCTTCGGCAAGATCCTGCGCGAGGCCGCGGTTCTGCCCATCTACGACGGCGGGAACATGGGCATGCAGCGCCGCCGCGTGCACGGCCTGCTGGCCGACCCGATGTTCAACCCGCGGGCGATCATGGAGGACGACTACGTGAAGTTCGAGAAGCACCACGAGGCGATCGACACGGTCGTGGGCTGACACGGTCGTGGGCTGACACCTCCGGCGGGGCATGACCCCGCGCCCGGGCGCGGCCGTCCCCCTCGGAGCCGGCCGGGCCCGGACTGCCGCCTCCGCGCGGGAGGCAGCGGGGTCGATGACGGTCCCGCCGATGCTGGGTGGTCAACCTCGTCCGGGACCGCCCCGCCGGAACGGCGATGCCGATCCGGAACCGGCGGATGCCCGGCGGCCGGGCACGGACAAACGGCCGGCTCAGACCGTCTGCGAGGCCGGGCCGGACGACGCCCCGGCCCGGGCGTTCGCCTCCTTGGTCAGCCACCGCGCCACGTCGACCAGCTTCATGTTGGTGTCCTGCGACGAGGTCACCAGGAGCCGGAAGGCCTCGTCGTCGTCGACGGTGAACCGCTCCATGAGGATGCCCTTGGCCTGCCCGATGAGGTCGCGGGTCTCGAGGGCGTGCCCGAGCCGGGCCGCGTGGTCGGCGCCGTGGAGCAGCATCGCGGCCTGGAGGCCGAACAGCCCGGCGGTCAGCTGCGCCGAGGCGTCGAACACGCCGGGGGCGCCCGCGTAGAGGTTCAGCGCCGAGCGTCGCGTCCCCGCCACCGACAGCCCGACCGACATGATCGACCGGAAGCCGCGCTCGACGGCGGCCGGCGCGAAGCGGGGCCAGCGGTGCGCGTCGTCTCCGGCGAGGTCCTGGGCGAGGACGATGCCGCTGGGCGGCGGGTCGTCCGCCGCCGTGATGCACGGCCCCTCCTCGAGGCGCGACTGGAGCTCGTCGAGCTCGTGGAAGTCGCCGGCGGTGGCGTGGCTGGAGCGGACGGTGCCCTGCTCGGTGCGCGAGATGCCCCCGCCCTCGACGCCGGGGATGGTGTCGACGGCGGCGTGGACCAGCTTGTCGATCATGCGTTCGAGGTCGCGGATGCTGCGGTCGGCGGTGACGTCGAACGCGGCCCGGCGCAGAGCGGTCACGAGTCGGTCGTACTCGGGGTCGGTCACGGGGAGCGGGCACCTCGACGAATCGCGCGGATCATCCCCCGGCACGTTCGGTCGACCGATTGCGCTCAACGTACAGCCCCCGCGCGCTCCGGACACCCCGCGACCCGCGAACGCGAGGACTCAGGCGCGCAACGTCTCGCTCGGGTGCCGTCCGAAGTGCCGCCGGTACTCCACCGCGAACCGGCCGGGATGGCTGAACCCCCACCGCGCGGCGACCTCGGCCACGGTCGCGCCCTCGGCCGGGTCGGCGGTCTGCAGCTCCCGGTGCGCGCTCTGCATCCGGACCTGCCGCAGGTACTCCAACGGGGTCTGGTCGCGGTGGCGACGGAAGGCCACCTGCAGCCCGCGCACGCCGAGGCGGGCCGCCTCCGCGATCTCCGCGACGCCGATGTCGCGCTGCGCGTTGGTCTCGATGAACTCCACCGCACGCCGGATCACGGCCGGCTCGGCCGGGTCGACCTTCTCGACCCCGACCGCCGGCGTGCCGTGCTCGAGGCCCTCGACGACGTTCGTGGGGAAGGCGACCAGGACCGCGACGGCGAGCTCCCGGGCGGCTTCCCGCAGCGCGGGGCCCGCCGCCCCCGGAGGCGCGGGCGCGACGACGTCGTCGCGCACGTGCGCGATCGTCGCCCGCAGGAAGCGGGCCCAGCCGGGCGAGCGCGGGGTGACGCCGGCGAACCGCACCGCGCCGCCGTCCCAGCCGATGCCGACGGCAGCGGCGTCGAGCGCCCACCGCTCGAGGCGCAGCGTCTCGGCCGACAGGTCCTCCCACCGGACCCGCCAGGGCGCCCCGGGCGGCAGGAGGTAGGGCGTGCCGTGCTCGGCGGTCAGCGTCGCGTCCCCGTGGGCCACCTCCACCACGCCGCCGAGGACCGTGCCGATGACGACGGCGGCGTGGAGGGGCCCGGTCTCGGCCCCGACCACCCCGCTGTGGTGCAGCGACGCGAGGGAGAAGCCCGGCCCGGACGCGCCGGTGGCGGCGAAGCGGACGGCCGCCGGGTCGCCGGAGCCCCGTCGCCAGGAGGCCCCGTAGGCGTCCCGGAGCCACGCGTCCGCCACCTCGGGGTCCGAGGACGAGACGTCGAACCGGGCGAGGTCCGATCGCTGCTCCGTGCGCACGCCGCCTCCGTGGGCGAGGGACTCCCGGGACCCCGCTCGACCGGCCGGATCACCGCTGGTCCACCCAGTGTCCCCGATCGGCGAGGGTCAGGGCGCCGCCGGGCTCGAGTGGGGGACGAGGACCTCCACGTCCGGCGACCGGTCGGCCGCGTGCTGCCCGTCGAGCCACGCCGCCACCTCGACGAGCTTGAGGTTCGCGCGCTGCGAGGCGTCGACGAGTCGGGCGAACGCGGCGTCGTCGTCGAGCCCGAAGCGCTCCATGAGCACCCCCTTGGCCCGGCCGATGAGGTCCCGGCTCGCGAGGGCCCGTTCGAGGTGGGCGGCGTGCTCGGCGGCGAGCAGGAGCATGCCCGCGTGCATGCCGAACAGCCCGGCGGCGCGGCGGGCCTGCCCGTCGAAGGCGGCGGCCCGCGTCGCGTAGAGGTTGAGCGCGGCGCGCGGGGCGCCCCCGACCTCGAGGCGGACGGCGAGCAGTGACCGGTAGCCCGCCTCGAGGGCGTGCTCGGCGAACTCGGGCCACCGGTCCCGGTCCTCCCCGGCGAAGTCCCCGGCGGCCACGACCCCGTCCGCGGGGGCGTCAGCGAGGGCGGTCACGGCGGGGCCCTCACCGAGCTCCCGCTGCAGCGCGTCGAGCTTCCCGACGACGGGCGTGGCCGGGGCGTCGAGGTCGGCGGGGCGGTCGTCGGCCGGGGTGAGGCCGGCCTCGTGGGTCCCGGGCACCGCGGCGACGGCCGCGTGCACGATCCGGGTCAGGGCCACGCCGTGGTCCCGCACGCCGGCCCGGTCGTCGAGCTCGGCCGTGGTCCGCCGCAGGTGGGCGACCAGGGGATCCGCTGTCATGGCGATCGTCTCCGTCCGCTGGGGCGACGGCGGGACGCGGGGGATGGTCGCGTCCGGGGGCAGAACCGAAGCGACATGCACTCGTTCTGCCCCGCCCAGGGACCGGGGGCGCACATGAAGAAGGGATCTGTCGAGGCCGCGACCCAGCATCGCCGCGCGCCTCGCCGGGGCTCGAGGAGCCGACGGACGGCCGCCGTGTCGACGCATCCGCTTCGTCCACTGTCCTCCGGCCACGACGGAGAGGTCAAGACCGGTGACGCGGCGTGGTCGCCTCAGGGCGACCCGGGCGCCTCGTCGTACCAGTCGGTGGGCACGTGGTGGGGGCGCCAGATGATCGCGTCGTAGACCTCGGCGGGCTTGCGGCCGCTCAGCACCGCGCCGGCCCACGACCCGAGGACGAGCCCGCGCGCCTCGGGCGCGGACAGCGTCCGGGTCTCCGCCGAGTACAGGGTGATGGCCGCCGCCACCGGGACCCTCGCGTCGTCCGTCCAGGGCAGCCCGATCGACAGGGCCGAGCGGATGCCGGCGCGCCGGGCGATCTCGCCGAACCGCGGCCAGGTCCCGCGGACCTCGTCGTCCTCGAGGTCGGCCGCGTGCACGGTGCCGACCTGGTGCAGCTCGACGGCGTCCACGAGCGGGCCCTCGCCGAGGCCGTACTGGGCGGCGTCGAGCGACGCGGCGGGGCCGGTCGCCGCGACGGTGACGGGCCAGTGCTCCCCGACGGTCGCACTGTGCGCCATCGCGGTGACGCTGGTCGCCTCGCAGCCCCCGTAGACCGAGCGGGCCGCCTCGAGCACGACGGCGAGCACGTCCTCCGTCCGTCCCCCGTCCGGCGGCACCGCCAACCGGTAGACCGCCGGAAGCCCTCCGGCCACGCGGTCGAGCTGGCGCTCCGCGGCGGTGAACCCGCTCAGCGCCCGGTCGCGGTGGTCGTGCGCGCGGTGCCGGACGGAGGTCAGGAGCTTCCGCGACCGGTCGACCCGGTCGCGGACGCGGGCGTGCAGGACCGACATCTCCGCGTCGCGGTCCTCCGCCATCGGGGAAGACTAGGCCGGTGTCGCCACCGAGGCGACCATCGAGGGTCAGTCGGGTCCGCCGCCGCGGGTGAGACGCCGGGCCACCGACACCGGGTCGCCGGCCCGGTCGTGCAGATGGGCCAGCAGGAGGCGCTCGGCCTCGACCCGGAGGACGCCGAGGCGCCGGCTGATGATGTCGACGGCGAGGTCGAAGCGGGCGCCCCCGGTCTCGTCCCGGCCGTAGAGCAGGGTCGCGGCGCGGACCGCGAACATGTCGGCGAGCACCGTCGTCTCGGCGCCGAAGGCCCGCGGGCCGGCCGCGTAGAGGTCGAGCGAGGTGCGGGAGCCACGGGCGCAGCGCAGCGTCGTCGAGTGCAGCGCCCGGAACGGCACCGGCGCCGCCCCGTCGTCGGGTGTCGTACCCCAGAGGGCGTCGGAGGCGAGGTCGTCGACGACGGCCACGCAGCGGTACCAGGGCTGGGCGAGCGCCTGGTCGAGCAGCGGCCCCCGCCCGTGGACGCCGTGGCGGCGGTCGAGGGTGTCCACCGCCGGGTCCGTGCTGTGCGTCGAGCGGACCCGGCTGCCCGCGGCGTAGGAGATCGCGACCGCCTCGGCGGCGGGCACGGTGTCGAGGCACACCGCGGTCAGGGCGTCGAGCGGGTCGTATCCGAGGGGGGTCCGCCCGTCCTGCCGGCTGACGGTCCGGAAGGACTCCCGCAGCCCGAAGGGATCGTCGGCGTCGGGCGTCATCACCGCTCCTCGACGGTGTCGCCGCCGCGCCGCCGCCGGTCCTCGGCCTCGCCGACCAGCCAGCTCGCCACGTCGACGAGCGTGAGCTCGGTGGCGTTCGAGGACGTCACGAGCATCTGGAACGCCTCGTCCCCGTGGACGGTGAACCGCTCCATCAGGATGCCCTTGGCCTGGCCGACCACGTCGCGGGCGTCCACGGCGGCCTGCAGGTGCCGGGCCTGCTCGGCGCCGTGGATCAGTGCTGCCGCCTGGACCCCGAAGATCCCGGCCGTGAGACGCGCGTCGGCGTCGAAGACGCCCGGCGCCCGCGCGTACAGGTTGAGCGCGGAGGCGGTCCCCGGCTCCTGGCTGAGCTGGACGGACACGACCGAGCGGTAGCCCGCCTCCGCCGCCTCCGCGGTGAACCGGGGCCAGCGCCCGGCGTCGTCGCCGGCCAGGTCGTCGGCCAGGACGATCCCGTCGGGTGCGGGCTCGTCGATGGCGCTGATGCACGGGCCCTCGTGCAGGGCCCCCTGCAGGCGGTCGAGCTGGGAGACCGACGGGCGGCTGGGGCCGCGCGAGGTCACCTCGTCGTCGCCGGACATCGAGATGCCGCCGGCGTCCGCGCCCGGCACCGTCTCCACCGCGGCGACGACGATGCGGGCCAGCAGTTCCTCGAGGTCCTGCGGGGTGCGGCGGTCCATCAGCTCGCGCGCCGCCGCGCGCAGGGCGCCGAGGAGCCGTTCGCTCCGGTGCGGGTCGGCCACGTCACCTCCACACTCGCTGCGTCGTGGATAGTCCATGAAGCGTACCCATTGGACACTAGGCGAAATCTTGGTCCTGGACCCGTGCCCGGGGAGGAGAACCGCACGCAGCAGGACGGCCCCACCCGCCGCACGCGGGCACCCGGGAACTGGCGCCGGCGGCCGTCGGTGACCACGCTCGTCGTCATGGGCGAGGAGCAGGACCTGGCGTCCCTGACCGCCGTCTGCGCAGAGCTCAACTTCCGCCACTCGCTCGTCCACGACGCCTTCGTCCTCCGCGCGGGCGTCGTGGCGGCACTCACCCGGAACGCCGTCGTCCTCGCGGAGCTCGCGAGTTCCCTGCGGGCGCGCGCGGAGCTCACCCGGTCCGGCCGGGATCGGGACCGGCTGCTGGCGGCGGCCACCCGCGTCGACATGCGCGCGGACGCGAGCCGACGCCGCTGCGAGGAGCTGACGGCGTGGGCGATCGGACCGCCGCGCCCGGTGGTACCCAGTGACCCGGACGCGGTCAGTTCTTGAGCGTCTGCCGCGGGGAGAGGCCGTAGGCGCGGCGGTAGTCCACCGAGAACCGGCCCGGGTGCGTGAAGCCCCACCGCGCCGCGATCGCCGCGACGGTCAGTCCCTGCGCCGGGTCGGCGGCCTGCAGGTCGCGGTGCGCCTGCTCGAGGCGCACCCGGCGCAGGTACTCCAGCGGGGTCTGGTCCCGGTGCCGGCGGAAGGCGGCCTGCAGCCCCCGGATACCGATGTGCGCCGCGTCGGCCACCTGCGCGACGTCGACCTCGCGGTGGGCGTTGGCGTCCATGAACTCGACCGCACGCCGGACCACGGCGGGCTCGGCACCGGGCCGTTCCCGGGTCGTGAGGTCCTCGGCCGCGGCGACGGCGTTGTTCGGGATGCTGAGCAGGGTCGCGACGGCGAGCGACCGGGCCGCCTCGGCCAGGGCGAGCGGGTGGGCGGCGGTGTCGGGGTTCCCCAGCACCTCGTCCCGGACGTGGGCGGTGACGGCGCGCAGGTAGCTCGCCCACTCCGGCGAGGACGGCGTCGACCCGGTGAACCGCAGCGCCTCGCCGTCGCCGCCCATCCCGGCCGCCGCCCGCTCCAGGACCGGCCGGTCGATGCGGACCGCCTCGTTGGTCAGCTGCTCCCACTGGATCGTCCAGGGTCGGCCCGGCGGCATCAGGTAGGGCACCCCGGGGGTCGGGACGACGACGGTGCGTCCGGTCGCGACCTCGATCCGGCCGGCGAGCGTGGTGTTGACGACGATCGCGTCGTCGAGGAGGTCGGTCTCGCACTCGAAACCCATGCCGTGGTGCACGGTGGCGATGGAGAAGCTCGGGACCGACGCGCCGGTGAATGCGAACCGGAAGGTCGACAGGTCGCCGTGCAGGCGGCGCCGGTAGTCGACGTACGCCGCGCGCAGCCAGACGTCGGCCACGTCGGGGTCGCAGGAGGAGACGTCGAACTCGGACACCTGCGACGCCGACCCGACCTTCATCCCGCCCCCGCCCTCCGTGAGCACGGCGGGTCGCTGCGGACCAGGACGGCACAGCGCCGGGTCGACCTGCCGTGAATCCGTGACATCCTGACGCCGGGAGGTGCCGGGATTCAAGCACCGCGCGCGGACGAATCCCGAGGTCAGAGCCCTGATCGCACCGTGCTAGCACCGCCACGCGGGGACGGGTAGTCCCGGTGGGCCCGGCTTCTCGGGCCGTCCGTCCCTGCCACGGCTGCGGACCGGGAGCGAACCCTCGCCCAGCGTGACCCTGCGCGGAACGGTGCGGCTGCTGGTCGTCGTCCCGGTCGCGGTCGCGGTGGTCCTCGCCGGGGTCGGTCTCGCCGGCCGGCTCACCGCCCGCGCCGCGGCGGACCAGGTCCTGACCCGGATCGAACCGGCCCGGGTCGCCGCCGGCGGTCTCGTCACGGCCCTGGTCGACCAGGAGTCCGGCAGCCGCGGGTACCTCCTCACCGGCGACCCACGCTTCCTCGAGCCCTACCGCAACGGGGTGGCCGCGGCGGGTGCCGCCCAGGCACAGCTCACCGCCCTGCTCGCGGACGACCCCGCGGGACTCGCGGCCCTGGGCACCGCCGCCACGGCGGCCACCCAGTGGCGCGTGCAGACCGCGGAGCCGCAGATGGCGGCCCGCCAGAGCGGGTCGGCGGGCGACGTCGAGGCCGGGGCGGTGCAGGGGAAGGAGCAGTTCGACCGCTTCCGCGCCGCGTCGGCCGCCCTGGAGGCCCACCTGGTCGACCGCGAGACGACGACCCTGACGACGATGTCCAGCGCCCGGGCCTGGACCGACGGGATCACCTACGGCGCGCTCGCCGTCGCGCTCGGCGTCGCGGCCCTCGCCCCGCTGGTGATCCGCCGGCGCCTCACCGACCCCGTGGACCGGCTCCAGCGCCAGGCGCGGGCCGTCGCCGGGGGCCAGGAGCAGCTGCCGATCGCCGTGGACTCCCCCGCCGAGCTGGCCGCCATCGCCGGTGACGCCGACGTCATGCGTCGGAGCCTGCTCGCCCGCCGCGACGACGCCGTCGAGGCCCAGCTGGAGCTCGCCCTGCGCGACACGCGGGACACGCTCGCGGCCGAGGTCCACGACCACACCGTCCAGCGGCTCTTCGCGCTGGGGCTGGCGCTCGACGCGCTCGGCACCACCGTCGAGCCCCGCGTCGCCGCTCGCCTGACCCCGCTGGTCGACGAGCTCGACGAGGCGGTGCGCGAGCTCCGCGCGCTGATCTTCGGGCTGGTGCGCACGTCGGTCACCGGCCCCACCCTGCGCGACGCCCTCTTCGACCTCGTCCGCGACAGCACCCGCGCGCTCGGCTTCACCCCGGCCCTCGGCATCCACGGCGACGTGGCGGGGACGCTCGGGAACGACACCGCGATCGACCTGCTCACGGTCCTCCGCGAGGCGCTCAGCAACATCGCGCGGCACGCCCGCGCGACGTCGGCCTCGGTGCGCCTGGCCGTCGACCGGCAGACCGTCGCACTGCGGGTGGTCGACGACGGCGTCGGCCCCTCGCCGTCCGACGAGGTCCCGCGCGGGCGCGGCATCGACACCATGTCGGCGAGGGCGGTGCGCCACGGCGGCACGCTGTGCGTGCGGGCGGGCGAGGCGAGCGGCACGGTCCTCGAGTGGGCGGTGCCGACCGAGGCGGCCCGACCCGCCCGGCTCGACGCCCGGCCCCGGACCCCGGACGTGAGCGGGGCGCCCCTCGAAGGGTGACGGCCCGCGCCCGGACCGACCGGAGGCGGGAGGCCGTCAGCGTCGGCCGTCGAGGCCGAACTCGTCGTCGGGCGGCGCCTGGCTGCGGTCGACCACCTCGCGGTGGACCCACTTGGCGACCTCGACGAGCTTGATGTTCGTGTCCTGCGACGCGTTGACCAACAGCCGGAAGGCGCCGTCGTCGTCGACCGAGAACCGCTCCATGAGGATGCCCTTGGCCGCCCCGATGACGTCGCGGGACTCGAGCGCCTCCTGCAGGTAGAGGGTCTGCTGGGTGCCGTAGAGCAGCAGCGCGGCCTGGGTCCCGAACAGCCCGGCGGTGATCTGCGCCTCGGTGTCGAACGTGCCCGGCTCGGCGGCGTAGAGGTTCAGCGCGGTGCGCATGCTGCGCTCGCTGGAGAGCTGGGTCGACATGATCGACCGGTAGCCCCGCTCGACGGCCTTCGGTGCGAACCCCGGCCATCGTTCCCCGTCCACCCCGGCCAGGTCGTCGGCGATGACGATCCCGGTGGGCGGCGGATCGAGGATGGCCGTGATGCACGGGCCCTCGCGCAGCGTGCTCTGCAGGTGGTCGAGCTCGGTGACCGTGGTGTTGGTCGGGTGGCGCGAGGCGACAGCGCCGTCGTCGGTGTAGGAGATGCCACCGGCGGCGACACCCGGCACCGTCTGGACCGCGGCCTCCACGATGTGGGCCAGCGTCTGCTCGAGGTCACGGATCGAGCGTTTGGACTTCAGCGCGCGGGCGCTGGTGGTCAACGAGACGAGCAGGTCGTCGTTCGCACTCATCGGGGGCACGCCCCCTTCCGGGTCGGGTGCGAGGTCCGGCCACGACGGCGCGCCACGACCTCTTCGCCGACCGTACAAGTAGTGCGCTATGAGTGCAGCCACCTGGCAGTAACCCGGCCCGCGACTCACCCCCGGCGATCGTCGCCGCCGTGGGGCACCTCGTCCCGCTCCCGTGCCGGGTGCCCGACCCCGCGGACGGCCTCGTCGAGGAGCTGGCGGATGACCACGCCCAGGGGCAGGTCACGCGCGGTCCACTCCTCGGCGATCAGCGCGTACGAGGACGGTTCGTCGAGGCCGTAGCGTGACCGGAGCACGCCGGCGGCGACCCAGACCTGGCCCGGGACCGCCCCGATCGCGTCGTCGTCGTCCACGGCGCACCCCCCTGACCGGCGCGCTGGCTGCCGCGTGTCGCAGGAGGGTCTACGGCCGACGATGCCAGTGGATGTGGTGGCCGCAGAGCGTACCGACTGTGTCTTTCGGCGCAACCAGGGCGTCAGCGACGAGTCCGCATCTCGCCCAGCGGCCAGCGGTTTCGCCCCGCGGCCGTCCCTGCGACCATCGGGGCGGACGGTTTCGGTGCCTCGACGAAGGCCGCGGTCGCCTGTGACGGCGGCGCTTGGGGTTCAGGTGCCGAAGCGTTCGATCTGCGGAGGCCCGGGTGGCTCGCGAAGACCTGTCGTTGCTCGAGGATGCGTTGCGGGTGGGGGCGAGGGAGCTCACGGCACGACGGCAGGACGACACCGAGGAGGCCTGGGAGCACGTCCTGACGGCCCTGACCGCGGCCGCCGCGGAGGCGGTGCCGGGGGCGAGCTACGTCGGGCTGACCCTGCGCGCCGGCCCGGGCGGGAACGGGCACGAGCAGGACCTGCTGTCGTGCGCGCCGAGCCACGAGGCGATCGCGGCGCTGGACCTCGCCCAGTCCGAGCTCCGGGAGGGTCCGTGCGTCGACGCGCTGAGCGCCGGGGAGCTGACGGTGCTGCGGGTGGACGACTTCGCGGCCGAGGCGCGCTGGCCCCGCTTCGTGCCGCTCGCCCGGCAGGCCGGCGTCGCCAGCCTGCTGTCCTACGCACTCGCCCCGCCCGGCCAGGCACCGGGCGCGATGAACTTCTACGCCACCGAGGCCGCCGCCTTCACCGATCCGGTCGCGCGCACCGTGGCGGCCGCATTCGCCACCCAGGCCTCGATCGCGCTCTACGGCCGTAGCCGGGTCCGCAACCTCCACGTGGCGCTGGCCTCCCGGGACGTGATCGGGCGCGCGAAGGGCATCCTCATGGAGCGCTTCGACTTCCGCGAGGACGAGGCGTTCAGCCTCCTGGTCCGCTCCAGCCAGGACACCAACATGAAGGTCGTGGACGTCGCGCACTGGCTCAGCGACGAGGTGGACAGGCGCGCGGAGAACCGCTCGCGAGGCACGGCGGCGGACCACGGCGAGGACCGTGGCTGAGCCCGCTCGTCAGAGGTCGGGGTGGCGGTCGGTGTAGGACGCGGTGGCCTGCGCGACCATCTCGCGGGTGGCGGCGCGGGACCGGAGCGGGCACAGCGCGCAGGTGGACGACGTCCCGGCGCCGACGATCCGGAACGCCAGGCAGCACGTGTTCCGGTAGCAGGACATCCAGCGCCGGCCGCCCTCGACGACCGCCTCGATCTCGACGAGGTCGGCCAGCCCGGGCACCCCGGACAGGAAGTCCCGGGCGTCGCCGACGTGGCGGTCGTGGTCGGGCCGCGGCCACGACAGGTGCAGGAACGAGATCGCGACGGCGTGGGCGATCGCGCCCTGCAGCACCCGCCACCCGAGCCGGGTTCCGTGGTGGACCGCCCGGGCCGCGACCTGCAGGTTCTGCTCGACGAGTCCGTTGCGCAATCGGCGGAGCGCCTCGTCGTCGGGCTCGGCCGTGGCGACCGGCGGGCCGGCGAACGCGACGCGACGGACGCCGGGGGCGATCCGTTCGGCCCGGACCCGGGAGAGGCGTGCGTCGAGCACCCGGCCGTCGACGAACCACGCGCCGAGGACCGGGGCGACGAGGCGCTGCGCGTAGGTCTCGAACAGCAGGGATCCGGCGACGGCGAGGTTGGCGGTGTCGCGCGCGTCGGCCACCCCGGCCAGCGCCTCGTCCAGCCCCGGACCGAACAGCGCGTCCGCCGACGTCCAGCCGGGCCCCTCAGGGACCCCGACCGGTGCGACGAAGCGCTCGCCCCAGGCCGCGCCGTCGTCGAGCACCTCTCGTGCCGCCCCGTCCACTCCCCCACGGTAGGCAACCCGTCTCCGTCCGGAGCAGTGGTCCCGGGCCCTACCCACTGACCCGACGGATCTCCGCGGGCTCCCTGCCGCTCATCAGCGCTGCCGCCCAGCAGGCCAGCAGCGTGGCGCGGTGCTGACGGCATCGATCGAAGGCGTGCGGTGCGGCGGCGTAGAAGTTGAGGGCGCCCAGCGGCTGCCGCTCGGGATGCACGCCGACCCGCATCGCGGTCCAGGGCAGGCCGACCGACAGCGCCGAGCGCACGCCGAGGTCGGCGGCGACGGGGACCAGGCGGGGCCAGATCCGACGTGCCTCGGAGCCCGCGAGATCGTCCGCGCTCACGGCCGCGAGCATGTCGAGCTCGACGGCATCGAGGCAGGGACCCTCCCCCAGCTCGTACTGCGCCTCGTCCACGGTCGCTGCTCCGCCCGTCGCGGCAGCCGTGCGCCAGGACGGCCGGTGTTCGCCGAGCTGGTCGACCGTCGTCGCGCTGACCGAGTCGCAGGAGGCGACCAGGTACGCCGCCGCCTCGACGATGCCGCCCAGCACGTCCGCGTCCGCCCGGCGCCCGCGGTGGGACGGGAGGCCGTGAGCGGCCGACCATCCGTTGGCGTGGCGGTCGGCCTGCGCTTCGGCGCGGGCCGCGACCGACCGGGCGTAGTGCGCCTGCGCCTGCGTGCGCTCCCGGGCCCGCGCCATCAGGTGCCGGGAGTCCGCGACCTGGACCCGGGTCTGCGCGCACCGCAGGGCGAGCTCTCGCCCCGGGTCGCTCGACACGTCCCGAGCGTAGGGCCGGAACGAGGTCGGTCGGCTGATGGCGCCGGTCGGGTCGGGGACGACGGCCCCGGGTCGACCCGACGCTTCGTCACACGGCCGGGACGGCGCCGCGAGCGAAGAGCACCTCGCGCCGGACCGCGCTCCCCGGACACCGGGAACCTTCCCGGGGCGTGGGCGATCGGGAGGACGGTGCCGCGGGAGGGACGGGCCGAGCCACGGTCAGACCTGCGGGAGGCCCCATGCCTCGCGCAGCGAGCGCGCGTCCCGGCGCTCGCCGTCGGCCTTCTCGCGGGTCCGCCGCGCCCGCTCCCGGAGACTGGTCGAGTCGGCGTAGCCCGGCCGGGCCTCCCGTGTCTCGGCGACCTGGTCGAGCGTGGCGGCGATGTGTCCGGCGGTGTCGGCGAGCCGGCCGGCCAGCTGTCGCGCGTGCTCCTGCGCCTTGCCCGCGCGGGCGCTCGCCGCGGTGGCGGCGTCGCAGGACTCCGCCGACCTCGATCCCTCGTCCCGCACGGCCATCGAAGCACCCCGGTTCCTCGTTCCGGCTCTGCGCGCGCAGCGTAGCGCCGCCGCGGCACGTCCCGGACGGGTCAGCAGGGCGGAGCGGAGCGGACTGCGTCGCGGGTCATCGCGGGGCGGGACGAGACCGGTTCACCGCTCGCCGGGAGTGCGGTCGAGCGACAGGTGCAGGGTGAGGCGCGTGAGGTCGTCGAGCGTCCGGGGTGGGTTCGCCCGGGCGCGCTTCTGCCTGGTGTGGAGCACGGTCTCGCGGGCGATGTCCAGCGCCACCTCGGCACGGCCGAGCACCTCCTGGGCGCGGCGCAGCACCGCGAAGGTGTCGTACCGCCGGACCCTGACGCTGCGGGGCGGAGCCGCGAGGTCCATCCGGTCTTCCGACGACATGCCCCCACCTTCCCGGGTTCGCCGCGCTCACGCACGAACCGGAGCGGGAATCCCCGACAAGAGGTTTCGTGTCGCCAGCCTGGCTCGCATGGATGTCGCGATCACGCCGCCCCGGGTGGCTCCGGGGCCGGGGGGATGGCCCCGGAGCCTCGAGCCCGTGGGGTAACGAGCCCGACACCACGATACGCACGCGATTGCGGACGCGGGGGCCGTAGGCGTTCCGGGGCTGCTCCGTCACCGTGGCGTGGATCCACGCCTACCGGTCGTGGTCCCCGCTCCGCTGGTGTGGCCCTCGGTCCTGCACGCTGCGGGCCAGGGTGACGCCGGAGGCGAGATGAGCGAGCACCGGGTCGAGGTCGTTCGTGCTCGCGGCCGACCCGGTGGTCTCCGCGTCGCGGTCGATGGTGCGCAGCAGGGCGATCAGGGCGTCGAGCACGTGGGCGACCTCGCCGGCTACGCCGGCCCGCTCGCCGTCCGGTAGCTGACCGTCGGCGCCGTCGGCGGCCCGTCCCGCTCCGAGGGCGGAGGCGGCTTCGCGCAACGCCGTGACGGCGGTGGTGCGGGCGTTCGTCATGCTCGAGCAGTGTGCTCCGGACCGGCCGGTCGCGCCGGTCCGCGTGGCATCGGCGCCGGGCGGGGCCGCCGCGGTTCCGTGGGGACCGATCGCGGGCGTCGAGCCGAGTAGACGCACCTGGTCGTTGCGATGAGGGAAGGAGGACTCCGCCCCCGTCAGCAGGAGCGGAGCCCTCCCCGGCCGGCTGCCCGGCAGACGGACAACCGCCGTCGCTGGGGAGCCAGGTGTGCCACCCTCGCACGGCCCGATGGCGTCCGTCGCGGTGGTCTCGACGCACACAGCTACGACCTCGAGCCCGAGGACCTGACGGCGCAGGGACTCAGAAGTGCGTCGAGGAGGAGCGCGGTCCCGGCGTCCAGCAGCGGCCTCTCGCGCTCGGCCCGATGGAGCGTCTGGTGGATGTCCCGCTCGGCGGCAAGCTGCGCAGCGACGTCACGGTCAGGAATCACCCGCGCCGTCGGGCATCGATCGAGACCCAAGCAATCACACGTGGGGCACATGGCGGACCTCCCGAGGACCCCGACGTGGCGTCCGGGGATGGCGCACGATGTCGGTGAACTCGGCTGTGGGGGTGAACCGCCCGGCTCCCCCAGGCTGACACACGGCGTCCTGGCACACGATCGCGCGGGGTGCGATGCCTCGGCCAGCCACCCCGCGAACACTTCGTCGACCTCCCCGGCAAACCGGGGCGCCGGGCCGGCCCACATCGGGTCGTGACCGACCGCATGACACGTGACCGCGGTCGGATGCCCCTTCCGTCGCGTCAACCCGGTGAGTCGAGATCCTGCCGCGTTCGCGCGGTGAGCAGGGGCAGGGCGATCTCGTCGACGATCGTGTCGATGGTCTCGTCGGACAGGGTGCCGTCCACGAGGAGTTCGATCACCCTGCCCGCGACCAGCGCACCGGACGCCGTCGAGCAGCACCTCCAGCACTTCTCGGTCGATATTCCGCAGCTGGATACTCCAGGCCGCGGCCGAGACCCGCGACAACAGCTGACAGCCGCTCGAGCTCGAACTCCCCCGTCACCGTCTGGTCAGGCACCGGCGTGGTCGACCTCGGCCGACGTCGTGCCGCTCGCCAGCGCCCCGGCCCAGCAGCCGAACCCCCTCACGTACTGCTCCGGCCGCCCGAAGGCGTGCGGTTCCCGCGCGTAGAGGTTGATCGCGCCCAAGGCCCAGCGCCGGCTCTGCAGACCGACGCGCATCGCCGACCAGGGCACCCCGATCGACAGCGACGAACGCACCCCGTGCAACAGAGCGCTCTTGGAGTGGCGGGGCCAACTCCACGATTCCCGGTCGGCGGCGTAGTCGTCGGCGCACACGCCGGCGACCATGTCGAACTCGACGGCGTCGATGCAGGGACCTTCCCCCAGCGAGAACTGTTCGGCGTCGACCAGCTCGGCGACGCCGACCGAGTCCGCGGTGCGGTAGCGGCACTCCTGCTCACCGAGCTGATCGACGACGGTCAGGCTCACCGTGTCGCAGCCCCCGAACAACCGCTGGGCTGCGTCGAGGACACACCCGAACACGGCCTCGCCGGCCGGCTCGCCCGTCAACCCGTGCCTGGCGGGCCAACGGTCGATCAGCCGCGCGGTCTGCTCCCGCGTCCTCGCCCGCACCTCACGGGCGTACGCGGCCTGCCGTTCAGCGATCTCGCGGGCACGGGCCGCCGACCGCAGCACGTCGTGCAGCCGCGCGGTGCGCCCCGCACGCGCGATCGACAGCACCTCGGCCGTGTCGTCGAGCACGTGGGCAGCGTAGGACGACCGTGCTCGCCGAGGGGAGGGTCCGAGCCCAGGTCCTGGCCGGAGCCGCCGAAGTGCTCGGCCTGCGGGTCCGCTCCCGGCGAGGCGCGGCGCCCGCTGTCCACGGTGCCCATGCGCCGGCGAAGACCTTCGCTCTGCTCCAGACGACGTGGCAAGAAGGGGCTGGGTCAGGTCTCGGCGGCGCTGCGCGGCCGCTGGAGCCGGCGTGCCTGGTCGCGTTCGTGGGTGGCTCGTCGGCGGGCTTCCCGGGCTCGGTCGAGCAGGGCTCGCCGACTCTCGTCCGCACAGAGTCCCGCACCCTCCTCGAGGAGCGCTGCGGTGGCGTCGTAGGTGTCCGCCAACCCTCCGGCCTGGTCGGCGACGGTGCGCGTCAAGGCGCGTGTGGCCTTTCTGACCGCTCTGGCGTGTGCCTGGGCGACCTCGACCTGCTCGGCGACGTGCGCGACGGTGTCGAGCCGATTCGAGCGGCCCGCCGAACTGTCGGTCCCGTCGAGCTCGTGGCCCGTTGCCATCGGACCTCCTTCGGGCGCGCGCGTGCGGCGAGAGAACCGCACCCCAGGATCGTGCGCCGCGGACCGCGGCGCGAGACCACCTGTTCGGCGGGTTCTGATGGGCCACATCCGCTCGGTGCTGCTCGCGGACCCAGTCGCCGGGGAGCCAGGCTTGCCACGCTCGCACGTACCGATCCGGATCAACGAGCCCGGTGGAAGAGGCGCGAACCGCTGCCACGACCTCCTGCGCGACGACATGATGACGCTGCGAGATCGGTGCGAGCGACTG
>NZ_JABBND010000036.1 GCF_012933465.1 Actinomycetospora sp. TBRC 11914 | reverse complement strand
ATTACAGGGCGGGGTTGGGGGCCATTCCAGGGGGGTACCGGTAGGGCCGTCGTCGCAGGTCGGACGGCGTCTCCGCCCGACCGGTGGCCGGCATCAGCCCGACACGAGCTCGACACCCGCCGTCGTCCGCTTCCCCCGGCGCACCACGAGCCAGCGGCCGTGGAGCAGGTCGGCGTCGGTCGGCGTCCAGTCCTCGGCGTCGACCTTGGCGTTGTTCACGTAGGCGCCGCCCTCGGCGACGGTGCGGCGCGCGGCACCCCGTCCCGAAGCCAGGCCGGTCCCGACGAGGAGGTCGACGATCGTGGGGTTCTCGGCCCGGGCCACCGAGGCCGACGGCACCTCGGCGAGCGCGGCCGCGAGCGTGCCGGCGTCGAGCTCGCGCAGCTCGCCCCGTCCGAAGAGGGCCTGGCTCGCGGCCTCCACCCGGCGGACCTCCTCCTCGCCGTGCACCAGCGCCGTCACCGACTGGGCGAGGGCCCGCTGCGCGGCACGGGCCTGGGGCCGCTCGACGGTGGCCTTCTCGAGCTCCTCGATCTCCTCACGCCCCAGCCAGGTGAAGGCCCGGAGGTACTCCCCCACCTTCGCGTCCTCGGCGTTGATCCAGAACTGGTAGAAGGCGTAGGGGCTCGTCAGGGAGGCGTCGAGCCAGACGGTCCCGCTCTCGGTCTTGCCGAACTTGGAGCCGTCCGCCTTCGTGATCAGCGGGGTCCCCAGGGCGTGGACCGACCGCCCCTCCACCCGGTGGATGAGGTCGATCCCGGCGGTCAGGTTCCCCCACTGGTCGCTGCCGCCGGTCTGCAGCGTGCAGCCGTAGCGGCGGTACAGCTCGAGGAAGTCCAGCGACTGCAGGATCTGGTACGAGAACTCGGCGTAGCTGATGCCCTCGTCGGACTCCATGCGCCGGCTCACGGCCTCCTTGGCGAGCATGCGCCCGACACGGAAGTGCTTGCCGTACTCCCGCAGGAAGTCCAGCGCCGTGATGCCCTCGGTCCAGTCGAGGTTGTTCACCAGCAGCGCCCCGTGCTCGCCGGTGAAGTCGAGGAACGGGCGCAGCTGCTGCCCGATCTTGTCGACCCACTCCGCGACGACCTCCCGGTCGTTCAGCGTGCGCTCCGAGGTCGGCTTCGGGTCACCGATCAGTCCCGTGGCCCCGCCGACCAGGGCGATCGGCCGGTGACCCGCCTGCTGGAAGCGGGCCAGCGTCAGCCACTGCAGCAGGTGCCCGATGTGAGCGCTGGGCGCCGTCGGGTCGATGCCCGAGTACAGGGTGACCGTGCCGGCGTCGAGGTCGCGGCGCAGCGCGTCGAGGTCGGTGCTCTGGGCGACGAGCCCCCGCCAGGCGAGGTCGTCGAGGATGTGCGGTGCGGTCACGGTGCCATTGTCGCGTGTCGACCGTTGACGCTTGACACCTACCAATCCGGCCCGTCGGCCCGTGCCCGCCCCGGCTTGTAGGGCGTCACCGCCCGCGACCCGGCCACCCACAGCCGCCACGGCCGCTCCTGCCCCGCCGCGACCCCGACGCGCGGGCCGCGGCGCACGGCGTCGTCGGGCACGGGTCGCCCCGGCTCGAGGCGCACCGACGACGACGGGTCGAGCACGTCGACGCCGTTCTGCTCGCGCCCGAGGCCGAGCAGGGTGCACAGCCGCGCGGGGCCGCGCGCGAGCTCGGCGTCGCGGCCTCGCGCGGTCGGTCGGCGGACGTGCGCGACCCCGGGGTCGGAGAGCACCTCCCCCGCGCGGAGCAGCACCGCCCCCGGGCGCCCGTCGTCGAGCGCGACGACGTTCGCACAGAAGTGCATGCCGTAGACGAAGTACACGTAGAGGTGCCCGGCCGGTCCCCACATCACGGCGTTGCGCGCGGTGCGCCCGCGGTAGCAGTGCGAGCCCGGGTCGTCCTCGCCGCGGTAGGCCTCCACCTCGACGAGCCGCACCCGGACCTCGCCGTCGCCGGTGTCGGCGACGAGCTCGCATCCGAGCAGCACCCGGGCCGCGTCGAGCGGGTCCACGGCCAGCGCGGCGCGGTCGACGAGCGTCGGCGTGCTCACCGGCGGCGGATCGGGACCGTCCACCCGCGGGCCTCGATGAGCGCCCCCATGATGCGGTCGTACTGCTCGGCGACCCGCTTGGGCGCGGTCCCGCCGTGGGCGTCACGGGAGGCGATCGAGCCCTCCACCGTCAGGACCGACCGGACGTCGGGGGTGAGCGCGGGGTCGGCGGCCCGCAGCTCGGCGTCGGTGAGCTCGTCGAGTCCCACGTCCCGGGCCTCGGCCGCCCGGACGCACGCCCCGGCGGCCTCGTGGGCGCGGCGGAACGGGACGCCCTGGCGGACCAGCCACTCCGCGATGTCGGTCGCCAGGGTGAAGCCCGCGGGGGCGAGCGCGGCGAGGCGGTCGGTGTGGATCGTGAGGGTGCGGATCATGCCGGCCATGGCGGGCAGGACCATCGTCAGCTGCGCGACCGCGTCGAACAGCGGCTCCTTGTCCTCCTGCAGGTCGCGGTTGTAGGCCAGCGGCAGCGCCTTCAGCGTCGTCATGAGGCCGGACAGGTTCCCGACGAGGCGGCCGGCCTTGCCGCGGGCGAGCTCCGCGACGTCGGGGTTCTTCTTCTGCGGCATGATCGACGACCCGGTGGACCAGGCGTCGTCCAGCGTGACGTACCCGAACTCGGCGGTCGCCCAGAGGATCAGCTCCTCGGCGATGCGGGAGAGGTCCACGGCGACCATGGCCAGGACGAACGCGCCTTCGGCCGCCAGGTCGCGGGAGGCGGTGCCGTCGATGGAGTTGTCGACGGCGTCGCGGAACCCGAGGTCGCGCGCGACCGCGGCCGGGTCGAGGCCCAGCGAGGTCCCGGCGAGCGCCCCCGAGCCGTAGGGCGAGAGGTCCAGGCGGCGGTCGAGGTCGCGGATGCGCTCGAGGTCGCGCAGCAGCGCCTGAGCGTGGGCCCCGAGGTGGTGGGCGAGCAGGACCGGTTGGGCGTGCTGCAGGTGGGTGCGTCCGGGCATCACGGCGTCCGGGTGCGCCCGGCCCTGCGCCACGAGGGCGTCGACGACGTCGCAGATCCGGCGGGTGAGGTCGCGGAGCCGGTCGCGGAGCCACATCCGCAGCTGGGTCGCGATCTGGTCGTTGCGGGAGCGCCCGGCCCGCAGCTTGCCGCCGAGCTCGGGGCCGACGCGCTCGATGAGCCCCCGCTCGAGGGCGGTGTGGACGTCCTCGTCGCCCTCGGCGGCGGTGAACGCCCCCGTGGCGACGTCGTCGGCCAGCCGCGCGAGCCCGTCGAGCATGCCCTCGAGCTCGGCGTCGTCGAGCAGCCCCGCCCCGTGCAGGACCCGGGCGTGCGCCCGGGAGCCCGCGAGGTCGTACGGCGCGAGCACCCAGTCGAACTGGGTCGACTTGGAGAGCGCCGCCATCACCGCGTCGGGGCCGGACGCGAACCGCCCACCCCACAGCGCCGCCGTGCCGCCGGAGCCCGGCTGTTCGGCCTCGCTCACCGGTCCTCGTCCTCCTGCGATGTCGCCGTGGGTCGTCCCGACCGCGTGCCCAGTGTGCTCAGGAGCTCGGCGAGCGCGGCGCCGTCGAGCGGTTCCCGGGCGACGACGAGCACGGTGTCGTCGCCCGCGATGCTGCCCACGACCTCGGCCAGGGAGGCCCGGTCGAGCGCGCTGGCCAGGTAGTGGGCGCCGCCGGGCGGTGTCCGCAGCACGGCCAGGTTGCCGGAGTGGTCCGCCGAGACGAGGAGCTCCCCCAGCAGCCGGGCCAGTCTGTCGGTCCCGCCGGTCACGCCGCGCACCGGGCTGCCGTCGTCGGGGACGACGTAGCGCCCCACCCCGCCGTCGGCGCCGCGCAGCTTGACCGCGCCCAGCTCGTCGAGGTCCCGCGAGAGCGTGGCCTGGGTGACCTCGACACCCTCGCGGGCGAGCATCCCGGCGAGCTCGCCCTGACTGCGCACCTCGTGGGTGCTGATCAGCGCCACGATCCGCGCCTGCCGGGAGGCCCGGCTGGACGTCGGCCGCAGGCGCTCCAGGCGCTCCCGGACGGCCCGCCGGTCCTCCGGCGGGACCTCCCCGGCCAGCTCCTCCTCGCCCAGCGCCCCCGGGGCGGATCCCTCGACCCGGCTCATCGCGCCAGGAGCCAGGTGAGCAGGGCCTTCTGGGCGTGCAGCCGGTTCTCGGCCTCGTCCCACACCGCCGTGCCCGGGGCGTCGATGACCTCGGCCGTGATCTCGTCGCCGCGGTGGGCGGGCAGGCAGTGCAGCACCGTCGCCCCCGGGGCCGCGTGCGCGACGAGGTCGGCGTCGAGCTGGAAGGGCCGGAACGGGGCGATGCGGTCCAGGCCGTCGTCCTCCTGGCCCATGGAGGTCCAGGTGTCGGTGACCAGCACGTCGGCGCCCTCGACGGCGTCCTCGGCGGCGGCGCGCCCGTCCCCCTCCAGCACGGTCGCCGAGCCGCCGGTCTCGCCCGCGCGCCGGACCGCCGCGTCGACGACCGCCGGGTCGGGGCGGAAGCCGTCGGGGGCGGCGACGCGGACGTGCATGCCGGCGGTCACGCCGCCGAGCAGCAGGGACTGGGCCATGTTGTTCGCGCCGTCACCGAGGTAGGTCATGGTGAGGCCCGCGGTGCGCCCGTGGCGCTCGGTGATCGTCTGGAGGTCGGCGAGGACCTGGCAGGGGTGGAAGCCGTCGGTGAGCGCGTTGATCACCGGCACCGAGGCGTACTCGGCCATCTCCTCCAGGCGGGCGTCGGCCCCGGTCCGCCAGACGATGGCCTCGACGTAGCGCGAGAGCACCCGCGAGGTGTCCGCGATCGTCTCGCCGCGACCGAGCTGGGCCGCGCGCCCGTCGATGATCACCGGGGTGCCGCCGAGCGCTCCGATGCCGACCTCGAACGAGACCCGGGTCCGCGTGGAGGGCTTGTCGAAGATGACGGCGACCGCCCGGGGACCCTCGAGGGGACGCCGGGCGAACGGGTCGGCCTTCATGGTCGCGGCGAGCTCGAGGACCTCGGCCTGCTCGGCGGGCGTGAGGTCGTCGTCGCGGAGCAGGTGACGGGGCGCGCTCGCCGCCCCGCTCCGGAGGCCACCGCTCGTGGTCTGCGCCGCCGCGGTCACGGGGCATCCCCGGCCTCGGCGGCGCCGCGGGAGAGCGCGTCGGGCAGGTCGGCGAGGAAGGCGTCGACCTGGGCGTCGGTGACGACCGCGGGCGGCGCGAGCCGGAGTCGACCGGGGACCGGACCGTTGATGAGGTACCCGGCGTCGCGGGCGGCGTTGGTCACCGGCCCCGAGGCGTCGGCGGTCAGCGCCACCCCGATCAGCAGGCCGGCGGTGTCGACATGGTCGACCAGCGGGTGGTCCAGGCCCTCGATGCGGGCGCCGAGGTCCTTGCCCAGGGCGTCGGCGCGGTCGAGGAGGCCCTCGCGGGCCACCGTGTCGAGGACCGCGAGCGCGGCGGCGCAGCACACCGGGTTCCCGCCGAAGGTGGTGCCGTGCTGTCCGGCGGTCAGCAGCTCGGCGGCCGCCCCGACCCCGATGCAGGCGCCGAGCGGCAGGCCGCCGCCCAGACCCTTCGCCAGGGTGACGACGTCCGGGACGATGCCCGCCCGCTGGTGGGCGAACCACACGCCGGTGCGCCCGACGCCGGTCTGGATCTCGTCGACGACGAGCAACGCACCCTGCGCGGTGGTGATCTCCCGCGCGGCCTGCAGGTAGCCCTCCGGCGGGATGATCACGCCGTTCTCGCCCTGGATGGGCTCGAGGACCACCGCGGCGGTGTCGGCGTCCACCGCCGCGCGCAGGGCCTCGGCGTCGCCGTAGGGCACGAACTCGACGCCCGGCGGCATCGGCTCGAACGGCTCGCGCTTGGCGGGCTGGCCCGTCAGCGCGAGGGCGCCCATGGTGCGGCCGTGGAAGCCGCCGATCGTCGAGACGATCTTCGGGCGACCGGTCCGGCGGGCGATCTTGAAGGCGGCCTCGTTGGCCTCCGCGCCGGAGTTGCACATGAGCACCCGGCCCGCGCCCGCGCCGAGCAGGGCGAGCAGCCGCTCGCCGAGCTCGACGGTCTGCGGGTTGATGACCAGGTTCGAGGTGTGCCCGAGCGTCGCGATCTGCCGGCTGACGGCGTCGACGACCGCGGGGTGGGCGTGGCCGAGGAGGTTCACCGCGATCCCGCCGAGCAGGTCGAGGTACTCCCGGCCGTCGGCGTCCCACACCCGCGCGCCCTCGCCGCGCACGAGGCTCACCGGCGGGGTGCCGTAGTTGCCCATCATCGTGTCGGACCAGCGGCGGCGGAGGTCCTCACCGGTCGGTGTGGCAGTGGTCATGCGGGGGGACCTCCTTCGCTGGTGGACGGGGCGGGGACGACCATCGTCCCGACGCCCTTGCTGGTGAAGACCTCGAGCAGGACGGAGTGCGCGACGCGGCCGTCGATGACGTGGGCGCGGGGCACCCCGCCGTCGACCGCGCGCAGGCAGGCCTCCATCTTCGGGATCATGCCGCTGGCCAGGCTGGGGAGGAGCTCGGCGAGCTCCCCGGCGTCGATCTCGGTGCGGAGGCTCGAACGGTCGGGCCAGTCGGTGTAGAGGCCCTCGACGTCGGTGAGGACGACGAGCTTGCGGGCCCCGAGGGCGACCGCGAGCGCGCCGGCCGCGGTGTCGGCGTTGACGTTGTGGACCACGCCGTCGGCGTCCGGGGCCACGGTGGAGATCACCGGGATGCGGCCCCCGGCCACGAGGTCGAGGACCGCGGCCGGGTTCACCTCGACCACGTCGCCGACCAGCCCGACGTCGACGTCCTCGCCGTCCACCCGGGCGGTGCGGCGGGCGGCGGTGAACAGCCGGGCGTCCTCGCCGGACATCCCGACCGCGAGCGGGCCGTGGGCGTTGATGAGCCCGACGAGCTCCCGGCCCACCTGGCCGACCAGCACCATGCGGACCACGTCCATCGTCTCGGGCGTGGTGACCCGCAGGCCGCCGCGGAACTCGCCGGGGATGTCGAGCCGCTCGAGCATCGAGGTGATCTGCGGCCCGCCCCCGTGGACGACCACGGGACGGATCCCGGCGAGCCGGAGGAAGACCATGTCCTCGGCGAAGGCGCGGCGCAGCTGGTCGTCGACCATCGCGTTGCCGCCGTACTTCACGACGACGACGGCGTCCTGGAACTCGCGCAGCCAGGGCAGGGCCTCGGCGAGCACCGCCGCCTTGGCCTGCGCCTCCTCGTGTGGGGCGCCGACGGCGGGTGCGGTGGCGGGCCCGGTGGTCGGTACGGCGGTCATGTGGAGTACGCGCTGTTCTCTTCGACGTAGGCGTGCGAGAGGTCGGTGGTCAGCACGGTGGCGGTGCCCGCGGCCAGCCCCAGGTCGACCTCGACGGTGATCTCCGGGCCGGACAGGTCGGCCTTGGACCGGTCCCCTACCGCGGCGGCCGCCGCGCAGAGCAGGACCCCGTTGACGGTGACCGACAGCGTCGCCGGCTCCACCCGGGCCTCGCTGGCCCCGACCGCGGCGGCGATCCGGCCCCAGTTGGGGTCGGAGCCGAACAGCGCGGTCTTGACGAGGCTGTCGCGGGCGACGGCCCGGGCCCCGAGCAGGGCGTCGGCGTCGGAGTCGGCCCCGGTGACGGTGACCGCGATCCGCTTGGTGACGCCCTCGGCGTCGGCCTGCAGGCCGCGCGCGAGGTCGGCGCACACCGCCCGCAGCGCCTCGGTGAACTCGTCCTCCCCCGGTGCCGCCCCGGAGGCGCCGGAGGCGAGCAGCAGCACCGTGTCGTTGGTGCTGGTGGAGCCGTCGATGTCGAGGCGGTCGAACGTCACCGCGGTGGCGGCCCGCAGCGCGCGGTCGGCCGCCGCGGGCTCGAGGACCGCATCGGTGGTGAGGACGACGAGCATGGTCGCGAGGCTCGGCGCCATCATCCCGGCGCCCTTCGCGAAGCCGCCGACGGTCCAGGAGCCGTCCGCGGCGGTCCGGGCGGCCTGCTTGTCCACGGTGTCGGTGGTGAGCACGGCGGTGGCCGCGTCGGACCCCGCCGCGGCGCCGGCGTCGAGCGTGCCGGCGGCGGTGTCGACGCCCGCGAGCAGGCGGTCGATCGGCAGGCGCTCGCCGATGAGGCCGGTGGAGCACACGGCGACCTCGATCGCCCCGCACCCGAGCACCTCGGCGACCTTCTCCGCGGTGTGGTGGGTGTCGGCGAAGCCGTCGGGACCGGTGCAGGCGTTGGCGCCGCCGGAGTTGAGCACGACCGCGCGCAGCGACTGCTCCCGCAGCACCTGCTGCGACCAGAGCACGGGCGCGGCCTTGACCTGGTTGCGGGTGAAGACTCCGGCCGCCGTCGTGCGCGGGCCGTCGTTGACGACGAGCGCGAGGTCGGGGCGGTCGCCGTGGGCGCGCAGGCCGGCGCGGACGCCCGCGGCACGGAAGCCGGCGGCGGCGGTGACGCTCACGGCGCGAGCCCGGCGGTCGGCAGGCCCACGGTCTCGTCCAGGCCGAGCGCGAGGTTGACCGACTGGATCGCGCCTCCCGCGGTGCCCTTGGTCAGGTTGTCGATCACCGCGGTGGCGACGAGGCGCCCGGCGTCGGCGTCCACCTCGACCTGGATGTGTGCGGTGTTGGCGCCGACCACGTTCTTGGTGGCCGGCTGCACGCCCTCGGGCAGGAGGTGCACGAAGGGCTCGTCGCCGTAGGCCTTGGCGTAGGCGGCCCGCGCCTCGGCGGCGTCGATGCCCGGATCCGCCAGCGGGGCGCTGACCACGGCGAGGATGCCGCGCGGCATCGGCGCGAGCACCGGCGTGAACGACACCGCGACCGGGCCGGCCCCGAGCCCCGAGAGGTTCTGGATGATCTCCGGGGTGTGCCGGTGCGAGCCGCCGACGCCGTACGCCGTCGCCGAGCCCATCACCTCGGAGCCGAGCAGGTGCGCCTTGGCCGACCGGCCGGCCCCCGAGGTGCCGGAGAAGGCGACGACGCTGACCTCCGGGCCGACGAGGCCCGACCCGACGGCGGGGATGGCCGCGAGCGTCGCCGTGGTCGGGTAGCAGCCCGGGACCGCGATCCGGCGGCTGCCGCGCAGGGCCATCCGGGCCCCGGGCAGCTCCGGCAGGCCGTACGGCCAGGATCCGGCGTGGGTCCCGCCGTACCAGCGCTCCCACGCCGCCGGGTTCCGCAACCGGTGGTCGGCCCCGCAGTCGACGACCAGCACGTCCTCGGGCAGCTGCGCGGCGAGCTCGGCCGAGCGGCCGTGCGGCAGCGCGAGGAAGACGACGTCGTGCCCCGCCAGCGCCTCGACGGTGGTCGCCTCCACCGGCCGGTCGGCCAGCGAGGTGAGGTGGGGCTGGTGGGCGCCCAGCAGGGTGCCCGCGGAGTCCCCCGCGGTCAGCGCGCCGACCTCCATCCGGGGATGGCCGAGCGCGAGCCGCAGGATCTCCCCTCCGACGTAGCCGCTGGCACCGGCCACCGCGATCCGCATGCGAATGACTATGCACGATCACGGAAGACCATGCAACGGCCTCCGGGAGCCCGCGGGGTCAGCGCCCCCGGAAGTCGTGGCGGCCCGGGGTGATCCACGTGAGGGCCGGCTGGTCGCCGGTCACGGTGCCGTCCGGGCGGGGCGCCGCGGACCCTACCCGCGTCGCGAGCGAGGGGTGCGGCTCGCGCAACGTGGGCTGGTCGTAGTCGTCGGAGCGCACCGGGGCCGCCACGGGGGTCGGGACGGACGCGGGGTACGACGGTGCGGGTTCCCGGACGTCGGACGTCTGCGGTGCGACACCGCCGACTCCCCCGGCACCCCCGGCACCCCCGACACCGCCGACACCCCCGGCGACGGTCCCGGCCTCCGGGGCCACCACCACGTCGTCGTCGCCCCGCCGTGGCGCCGGGACCACCGCCCCCGCGGCCACCGGGTCGCGCCCGAGCAGGGCCGACGCCAGCCAGTCCAGCAGGATCCGCGCCTTGCGCTCGGCCGTCGGCATGGCCCACAGGTGGTAGGCGCGGTGCAGCGCGTACGCCGGCCAGCCCATCAGCCGCAGCCCCCGGATCTCGGCCACGCCGCGCCGGCGGCCGAGCCCGGCGACCACGCCGGACGACGAGTGCGAGTACGGCTGCAGCGGACGTCCCCCGAGGTGGGCGACGACGTTGTCGGCGAGCACCCGGGCCTGCCGGACCGCGTGCTGGGCGGTGGGGGCGGTGAGCACCGCGGGGTCCTCGTCGGCGAGGGTCGCGCCGCGGGCGAGGTCGGGCACCGCCGCGCCGTCGCCGGCCGCGAACGCGTGCGGGCGGCCGATGACCTGCAGCATCGCGGTGCAGCGCACCTTGCCGGTGCGCTCGAGCGGCAGGTCGGTGCGCTCGAGCAGCGGGTGCGGGCGCGTCCCGGCGGCCAGGACGATGGTGTCGGTGGGGATCACGGTGCCGTCCGCCAGCCGGACGTCGCCGCCCGCCGCGGAGGCGAGCCCGGCGCCGACCCGCACCTCGATGCCGCGGCCGGCGAGGCGGCCGTGGACGCGGGCCGCCGTGGGCTCGCTGACCTCGGGCATGATCCGCCGCGAGGCCTCGACGAGCACCCAGCGCAGCTCGGACGGGTCCACGCCGACCTGGCGGCCGGCCCGCCGGGTCAGGTCCTCGAGCTCACCGAGCGCCTCCACCCCGGCGAACCCGCCCCCGACCACGACGAAGGTCAGCAGCCGCGCGCGGCGGGCGACCTCGGCCGCCGTCGTCGGGACGACCGAGGCGGCGGCGTCGAGGCGGGAGAGGACGTGGTCGCGCAGCGCGGCCGCGTCGCCGACCGACCGGAAGGTCAGGGCGCGCTCGGCGAGCCCGGGCACCGGCAGCTCGCGGGCGATCGCGCCGGGCGCGACGACGAGGACGTCGTAGGTCAGCTGCCGGGACGTGCCGTCGGGGAGCTCCACGACGGCGCGGCGGCGGGCGTCGTCGACGGCCACGACCGAGCCGGTGACGACGTCGCAGCGGTCGAGCACGCGCCGCAGCGACACCGTGAGGTGCCGGGGGGCGATCGAGCCGCCCGCCGCCTCGGGCAGGAACGGCTGGTAGGTCATGTGCGGCTGCGGGTCGACGACGGTCACCGAGCCGATCGGCGTCACCGCGCGCGACCGCAGCGGCCGGCTGCCGCGGTGGCGCCCGTCGCCCGCGATCCCGATCCGCTCCTGCAGGGCGCGCGCCGCGACCAGCCCGACGTAGCCGCCGCCGACGACGAGCACCCGCGCGCCGGGCACGAAGTCGCCGGTGTCGGGGGCGACCGCCTCCGCGGAGGGCGAGAACAGCCGGCTGCCGGCGAGCAGGGCGACGCCGAGACCGACCGCCACCGCCGCGCCGCCGGCCGCGGGCCAGAAGGTGGTCATCCGGGTGGCCCACAGCCCGAGGACGAGCGCCGCGAGCGCGAGGACGCCGAGGACGGCCAGCAGCCGGGCTCTCGTGCGGGGCGGACGGCCGGTCGGTGACCACTGGTACTGCTCGTCGGGGCGGCTCATGGCGGGGTCGGGGCTCCCTCGCGCTCGGGGGTGCGGGTCCACCCCACCGCCACGACGGGGGAGCCGGCGGCGGGGTCCGACGGCCACGCTAGGGAGCCGCGCCCTCGCGGAGCGCGAACATGAGAGTCGGGTCCACCCGTCCCCGCCCACCGCCGCCACCCGGGCGCCCAACAGCGCGAGCATGCTCCGATCGGACCAGCACGCTCCGGTGGGCGCGGACCCCCTCTCTCAGGAAGCGCCGTCGGTCCAGGCCGGGCCGTCCGGCGCCGCGAGCAACGTCTCCCTCAGGTCACCCTTGAGGACCTTGCCCGCGGCCGACACCGGCAGCGCGTCGACCGTGTAGATCCGTCGCAACCGCTCGTAGGGACGGACGGCAGCGTTCACCGCGGCGGCCAGCGCCTCGAGCCCGGCGGTCCCGGTAGTGCCGGGCGCCAGCACGACGGCGGCGGTCGGCAGCTCCCCGACCGCGTCGTCCGGGAGCCCGACGACGGCCGCCGCCGCGACCTCCGGCCGCGCCGCCAGCAGCTCCTCGAGCTCGCGCGGGAACACGTTGTAGCCCTTGTACAGCAGCATGTCCTTGGCGCGGTCGACCACGGACAGGTAGCCGTCCTCACCGAGGATCCCGATGTCCCCGGTCCGCAGCCAGCCGTCGACGAGGCCGGCGGCGGTCTCGTCGGGACGGTCGTGGTAGCGCTGCATGACCTGCGGCCCGCGCGCCCAGATCTCCCCGCGCTCCCCCAGGGCCACCGGCTCGTCCCCGGGCCGCCCGGTCTCCACCGGCAGCAGGACGAGCTCGGTGTTGGCCACCGGGAGCCCCACGGTCCCGATACGCCGCGTCGCCGAGCGCTCCGACGGCGAGATGCACAGCCCCATGGTCGCCTCGGTCAGCCCGTAGCCCTCGACGACGACGGCCCCGGGCATGAGCGCCGCGATCCGCTCGGCCTGCGCGACCGCCATCGGGCTCGCCCCGGAGGTCACGGTGCGCACCGACGACAGGTCGCGCGTCGCGGCGTCGGGGTGCGCGAGCAGGGCGTGGTACATGGCGGGTGCCCCGGAGAGCGTCGTCGCGCGGTGGCGCTCGACGTCCGCGAGGTAGGCGGCCGGGTCGAAGCGGTCCTGGACGACGGCGGTCGTGCCGGTGACGAGCCCGATCGTCAGCCCGTTGGTGCCCATGGCGTGGAACCACGGCGCGACGGCGAGCGACACCGCCTCGCCGAGGCGCACCGGGTGCTCCTCGGGCGGCGAGGTCTGCTCGACGGTGACCCCGCCCTGCACGTCGGGCGCGGGCACGGCCCCGGCGGAGGTCGCGACGTACTGCAGGACGTTCGCGACGACGTTGGCGTGGGTCAGCTCGACGCCCTTCGAGCGCCCGGTGGTGCCGCCGGTGTAGGCGAGGTGGGCCAGCGCGACGGCCGGGTCCAGGTCGGTCCAGGGCGGCGTGTCGTGCTCCTCGACGGGCAGGTCCAGGCGACGGCCGTCGGTGGTGATGACGTTCTCGAGCGAGGGGTCGAGGCTGACGACGGCGACCGCGCCCGCGTCGGCGAGCTGGGCGTCGAGGAGCTCGCGCGGCAGCGCCGGGCTCGCGAGCGCGACCGTGGCCCCGGCGAGCAGGATGCCGTGGTAGGCGATCGGCCACGCGAGGCGGTTGGGCAGGTGCAGCGCGACGACGTCGCCGGGCCGGATCCCCCGGGCGACGAGGGCGTGGGCGATGCCGCACGCCTCCGCCCACAGCCCGCGGTAGGTGAGGACGTCGTCGTGGTGCACCAGGGCGGGCCGGTCGCCGAAGCGGCGGGCGGCCCCGTCGAGCAGCGCGCCGACCGGGACGACGGGGAGCTCGATGCTGTGGGGGGAGGTCACCGCGGAGGAGCCCGGCCGGGCGGTCGTCGTCATGACCCGGGAGTCTGCTCCCTGATCGCCCACGGCGTGAACGATCACCCGGCGAAGATCTCCCGCTCCACGCGCCGGTTGCGGCCGGTGCCGACCCACTTCCAGGTCCCGACGACGCGGCCCTCCCGGACGACGGTCGGGCGGAAGACGCCGTTGCCGCCGGGCACGATGCGATCGGCGTGCGCGGCGGCGAGGACCTCGGTGCGGTCGGCGTAGCCCAGGACGAACTCGTCGAAGCCCAGCAGGAGCAGCTCGGCGCCCGGGTCCTCGGCCGCGGCGAGACGGTCGGCGGTGTCCGGGGCGAGGAACCTCCCGTCGTCGTCGGTGACGAGGTGGTCGCGGGCGCCCTCGAGCGCCGTCGTCACGTCCGCGGCGGGCAGACCCGTCCACCGGGCGAAGTCCTTGCGGCCGGCCGGCCCGTGGCTGGTGAAGAACCGCCGGGCCCACTCGGCGAGCGCCTCGTCCCGCTCGGGGCGCCGCGGCTCCGGGACCCACTCGTCGAGCAGCACGAGCGCCTGTTCCTTCGCGGAGGCGAACGGCCCGTAGGCCAGCACACCGTGCATCGCGAGCACCGAGATGATGTGCGTGACGTGCGTGGGGTCGAGGCCGAGCCCGGCGTCGGCCCAGTGCGCGGCCAGCTCGGCGCGGGTGGCGCGACCGCCGCCCGCGAGGGCCTCGCGGGCCACCTCCCCGGCGCGTTCGACGGCCTCGTCGGCCAGCCCGAACTGCTCGCGGCGCTTCGCGGCCGCGGCGAGCGCGGGCGCGGTGGCCAGCGGGAGCATCCACGGCAGGTCCCGGGCCGGGACGACGTGCAGCGTCCGGCGCATCGGCCAGGAGCGGACGAGCTCGCCGTCGTCGAAGGCGCGCCGCACCTCGTCGACGTCGCCCGACGCCGTCCGCAGCGCGATCGACGACAGCACCCCCGGCAGGTCCTGGCCCTGCGCGGCGCCGAGCACCGCGACGGCCTCGGCGGGAGTGGCGCAGCGCGGCCCGACGAGGCGGAGCGCGGCCAGGCGGCGCAGTCCCACGGTGTTCGGCCGCACGGTGTTCACCGTCGGATCGTCCCAGGTCGTCGGTCCCGGGTGGCAGCATCACGGCCATGACCTACTGCGTCGCCGACTACCTCGCCGACCGGCTCGCCGAGGTCGGCGTCGAGCACGTCTTCGGGGTGCCGGGCGACTACAACCTCGCGATGCTCGACCACGTCGTCTCCCACGAGCGGCTGCGCTGGGTCGGCTGCGCGAACGAGCTCGACGCGGGGTACGCCGCCGACGGGTACGGCCGGCTGCGCGGGATCGCGGCGCTGGCGACGGCGTTCGGGGTGGGCGAGCTGTCGGCGATCAACGCGGTGGCCGGGAGCTTCGCCGAGCACGTGCCGGTGGTGCACGTGGTGGGCGCCCCGTCCACCGACCACCAGGGCGCGCACCGGGTGGTGCACCACTCGCTCGGCGACGGCGTCTTCACCCACTTCATGACGATGCACGAGGGCATCACGTGCGCCCGCGCGGCCCTCACCGCCGACACCGCGGCCGCCGAGATCGACCGGGTGCTCACCGAGGTCCGCGACCGCCACCTCCCCGGCTACCTGCTGATCCCCACCGACGTCTCCGCCACCGAGACCCACCCCCCGTCGGCACCGCTGCCCGCCCCCGTCGACACCACCGACCCCGAGGCGCTGGCCGGGTTCGTGGAGTCGGCACGGGCCCTGCTGGAGAAGGCGGGCTCGGTCGACCGGATCGCCCTGCTCGCGGGGCTGCTGACCCACCGGCTCGGCGGGCGCGAGGTGCTCCGGGAGCTGCTGGGCGCCGGGCCGGTCCCCCACGCGACCGACGTGTGGGCGAAGAGCCTGGTCAACGAGGGCGTGAACCACTTCGTCGGCACCTACGCGGGCGCGGCGAGCCCCGAGGAGGTCCGCGCCGCGGTCGAGGACGCCGCCGCGCTCGTCGTGGCCGGCGTCCAGTTCACCGACCTCACCAGCGGCTTCTTCACCCAGCGGATCACCCGCTCGCGCACGATCGAGCTGGGGGCGCGCACCGCGAGCGTCGGCGCCGCGACGTTCTCCCCGGTCGAGCTGCCCACCGCGCTCGGCGCCCTCGTCGCGCTGGTGCGGGAGCTGGCCGCCGCCCACGGCGGGGCGACGCCGCGGGAGCACCCGCCCGTCGAGTCCCTGCCCGACCGCGACGCGGCGGAGCCGCTCTCCCAGGACGCGCTCTGGGCCGAGGTGGCCGCGTTCCTGCGCGAGGGCGACGTCGTCCTCGCCGACCAGGGCACGTCCTTCTACGGCGCCTCGACCCACCGGCTCCCGAGCGGGGTGACGTTCATCGGGCAGCCGCTGTGGGCCTCGATCGGCTACACCCTCCCGGCGACCCTCGGGGCGTGCCTCGCCCAGCCCGACTCCCGGGGCATCCTGCTCATCGGCGACGGCGCCGCGCAGCTCACGGTCGCCGAGCTGGGCACGATCGTCCGCGAGGGCCTGGCGCCGCTGGTGCTCGTGGTCGACAACGACGGCTACACCGTGGAGCGGGCCATCCACGGGCCGGCCGAGCCGTACAACGACATCACGCGCTGGGACTGGACGGCCGCTCCCGCGATGTTCGCGCCGGGCGGCGGGGCGACGGCGTGCCGCGCCGAGACGGTCGGGGAGCTGCGCCGCGCCCTCACCGCGGCCCGCGACGACCCGTCGACCCTCGCCGTCGTGCAGGCGGTCGTGCCCCGCGACGACGTCCCGCAGCTGCTCGCCGACCTGACCAAGGCCCTGGGTCAGGCCAACTCCAGGGCCTGAGCGAGCCACTCGACGGCGAGCCGGTCCACCTGGGCCGCGTGGGGCGTCTGCGGGGCGGGCTCCACGCCGGGCTCCTCGGCGAGCGCGTGGCCCATCCCGTCGATCACCTGGAGGTCGGCCGGCACCCCCCGCTCGCGCAGCAGGTCGCGGAGCCGTCCCGCCGGGTAGAGGAACGCCTCGGCCGCGTCCTGCGCGCCGACGATGCAGCGCACCGCGGTGTCGCCGAGCTCGTCGCTGCGCGCGACCAGGTCCATCCGTTCCCCCACCGCCTCCGAGGCGGGCGTCCAGCGGTAGTCCATCCCGAAGAAGGCCGCGAGCTCCGCCACGACCGGGCGCAGCTGCAGCAGCGGGCTGACGAGGACCGCGGCGCGTGCCGTGAGGACCTTCTCGACGACGGCCGCGCCGGCGATCCCCGCCCCGGCCGACCCGCCCACCAGGCCGACCGGACCGTCGCCGAGGCCGTGCTCCGCGCGCACCGCGTCGAGGAGCTCGGGCAGCTCGGCGACGGCCCGGGCGTTGACCGCGCCGTGGAGGTTGAGGACCGGCTCCTCGCGCCCGAGCCGCAGGATCTCCTCGAGGCCCGGCGAGCGGGCCCCGCACAGCGGGAGGCCGGGGTAGAGCCGCCACGCGTCGAGCCCCTCGAGCGGGAGCGCGGCGGCGAAGGCCCGTTCGGTGCGCGGCGCATCCATGAGGTGCCAGGCCAGGACGAGCGGGGCGTCGGCCCGGGGGGTGGCGGGCGGGCGGAGCACGTAGGGCACGCCGGCGGCGGTCCCGGTGACGGCGTCGGGAGCGAGGGTCACGATCGGCCTCCTCGAATGGAGCTGGACGCTGTCCAGCTTAGCTGTACGGCGTACAGTACGGAAGCATGCGGGGACCGGGACAACGGGCGGGGCTGAGCCGGGACGCCGTCGTGACGGCCGCGCGGACGGTGCTCGACGACGGGGCGCCGCTCTCGATGCGCGCGGTCGCCGGTCGGCTCGGGGTGGCGCCCAACGCGCTCTACAGCCACGTCGCGGGGCGGGAGGGCCTGCTCGACGCGGTCCTCGACGACCTCCTCACCGCGCTCCCGCTGCCCGACCCGGCCGGTGACCCCGAGGCGGGGCTGACCGCGCTGATGACCGCCACCCACGAGCTGCTGCTGGCCCACCCGGGCCTCGTGCCGCACTTCGTGGCCCGGCAGGGTTCGCGGGGTGACAACGCCCGGCGGCTCGGGGAGGCGATGCGGACGCTGCTCGACCGCGCCGGGGTGCGCGACCGGACCGCGCAGGACACGGCGATCCGGGTCCTCGTGGTGCACGCGATCGGGGACGCCGCCGTCGCCGCCGGCCCCGGTGGGGCGGGACCCATCGACCTCGACACGCTGCGCGCGTCCTACGCGACCGGGCTGCGCTGGCTCCTGCGAGGTGCGCTGACGCGCTCGTGAGCAGAAAGTGTCGGTATACCGACACTTTCTGCTCACCAGGCCGGAGGCCACCTATCGGAGGACCGCGCCGTGCCGCTCACCCGCCAGCGCCACGGCCCGGTCGCGGGCCGCGGCGGCCTCGTCGAGCGTGAGCGTCCGGTCGGGCGCGCGGAAGCGCAGCGCGAACGCGAGCGAGCGGCGGCCCTCGCCGACCTGGGCGCCGCTGTAGACGTCGAAGAGCCGCACGTCCTCGAGCAGCTCGCCACCGCCCTCGGTCAGCGTCGCCTGCACCGCCGCCACCGGCACGTCGACCGGTGTCACCAGCGCCACGTCGAGCAGCACCGGCGGGAAGGGCGACACCTCGGGCCGCGCGAGCACCTCGCGCACGGGCAGCCGGTCGAGCTCGAGCTCCATCGCGCAGGTGCGCGGGGGCAGGCCGAGGTTCTCGAGGACCTGGGGGTGCAGCTCGCCGGCGTGCCCGACGAGCACGTCGCCGACGTACAGCGCGGCGCAGCGGCCGGGGTGCCAGGGCGCGTGCCGGTCGGCGGTGACGGTGAGCTCCGCGCCGTAGACCGCGGCGATGGTCCGCGCCGCGCCGACGGCGTCGGCCCACGTCGCCGGGCGGCCCTCGCCCCACCAGCCGGCCCGCTCCCACGCCCCGGTCAGCACGGCGCCGACGCGCAGCGGCTGCGCGGGCAGCGGGTCCAGCAACGCCCGGATCTGGGCGTCGCTCGGCCGGGCGTCGACACCGACCTCGGGCGCGGGCCCGGGCGGCCACGCCGCCTTCCCGTCGCTCCGCTCGCCCCGATCCGGGCGCGCGACCTGCCCGACGTGGAAGAGCGCGAGGTCCCGCAGGCCCCGCGACACGTTGCGCACGACGGCGTCGAGGAGCCCCGGCAGCAACGTCGTCGCCACCAGCGAGCGGTCGGCGTCGAGCGGGTTGGCGAGCCGGACGGCGGACCGGCGCGGGTCGTCGGCGTCCAGCCCGAACGCGTCGAAGACGCTCGGCGAGGTGAAGGGCGAGGGCAGTACCTCCTGGTACCCGGCGTCCGCGAGGGCGCGCGACACCTGGCGGCGGCGCCGCTGGGCCAGGGTCAGCCCGGTGCCGCCGGCGAACACCGGCAGCTCCGAGGGGATCACGTCGTAGCCCTCGAGGCGCAGCACCTCCTCGACGAGGTCGGCCGGGCGGGTGAGATCCGGGCGCCAGGTCGGCGGGGTCACCGCCAGGCCGCCGTCGTCGGGGACGTCCACCGCGCAGCCCACCTGCACCAGCCGCCGGACGCTCGCGCCGCGGGCGTAGGCGATGCCGGCGACCCGGTCGGGCAGGTCCAGCGCCATGCGGATCGGCGCGGCGGCGGACTCCTGGCCCTCGGGGAACGGGCCGACGTCGGTGACCCCGGGCTCCACGGTGGCCCGGCCGTAGCGCTCCAGCAGTGCCGCCGCCCGGTCCGTCGCGGCCCGCGCGACCGCGGGGTCCACGGAGCGCTCGAAGCGCCGCGCCGCCTCGCTCGGCAGCTTGTGACGGCGGGCGGCGCGCGCGACGGCCGCCGGGTCCCAGGTGGCGGCCTCGAGCAGGACGTCGGAGGTGGCGTCGGTGACCTCGGTGGCCGCCCCGCCCATGACGCCGGCCAGCCCGATCGGGCCGGAGTCGTCGCAGACCGCGACGTCGTCCGGGTCGAGGGCGCGGCTCACGTCGTCCAGCGTCGTCAGCTTCTCGTCGGTGCGGGCCCGGCGGACGACGACGTCGCCGGTGACCCGGGCCGCGTCGTAGGCGTGCATGGGCTGGCCGAGCTCGAGCATCACGTAGTTGGTGACGTCGACGGCCAGCGAGATCGGGCGGATGCCCGCGAGCAGCAGGCGACGGTGCATCCACCACGGGGTCGGCGCCGTCGGGTCGAGCCCGGTGACGCGGCGCGCGGCGAACCGGCGGCACCCCGAGTCGGGCTCCACCCGCACCGGCCATGCCTCCCCGCTCACGGCCGGCAGGCCCTGGTCGACGCTCGCCGGGTCGCCGAACGGGGCGTCGAACGCGCAGGCGACCTCGCGGCCCATGCCGCGGACCGAGAGCGCGTACCCGCGGTCGGGGTTGACTGCGATGTCGAGGACGGCCTCCGGGGCGGCCGGGTCGAGGCCGAGGAGGGGGGCGGCGTCGTCGCCGGGGTCGGCGGTGCCGGGCGGCAGCACCAGGATGCCGCTGTGGTCGTCGCCGAGCCCGAGCTCGTCGAGGGCGCAGATCATGCCGTCGGAGACACGGCCGTACGTCTTGCGCCCCGCGATCGAGAAGTCCCCGGGCAGCGTCGTGCCCGGCAGGGCGGCGACGACGAGGTCGCCCACGGCGAAGTTGGTGGCGCCGCAGACGATGCCCTGGGGCTGGGTCGGGTCGCTGCCACGGGACCCGACGTCGACCCGGCAGAACCGGATCGGCTTCTTGAACTCGGTGAGCTCCTCGATCTCCAGCACGCGGCCCACCACGAGCGGCCCGGTCACGGGCTCGAGGGTCTCGACGTCCTCGACCTCGAACCCGACGCGGATGAGCGACTCGGCGAGGTCGTCCGCCGAGGGGATCTCGTCGAGGGCGACGGGCTCGGTGAGCCAGGAGACGGGGACGCGCACGGTCGGGCCTTTCGCAGGGTCGTCGGGGTGGGGTCGTCCGGGAGGGGTGGCGGGTGGCGCGGGCTACGGTTCCACGGCGAACGCGCTGGTGAAGCGGATGTCGCCCTCCACCATGTCGCGCATGTCGGGCAGCCCGTTGCGGAACATCAGCGTGCGCTCGAGCCCCATCCCGAAGGCGAAGCCGGAGTAGACGTCGGGGTCGACCCCGCAGGCGCGCAGCACGTTCGGGTCGACCATCCCGCAGCCGCCCCACTCGACCCAGCCCGCGCCGCCCTTCTTCTGCGGGAACCAGACGTCGGGCTCCGCGGACGGCTCGGTGAACGGGAAGTACGAGGGCCGCATCCGGATCCGCGAGTCCGGCCCGAACATCGCGCGGGCGAACGCGTCGAGCGTCCCCTTGAGGTGGGCCATCGTCAGGCCCTTGTCGACGGCGAGCCCCTCGATCTGGTGGAACACCGGGGTGTGGGTGGCGTCCAGCTCGTCGGTCCGGAACGTCCGCCCCGGGCACACCACGTACACCGGCAGGTCACGCTCCAGCAGCGAGCGGATCTGCACCGGCGAGGTGTGGGTGCGCAGGACCTGCTTCGCCTCGGGGGGCTCGACGTGGAAGGTGTCCTGCATCGTGCGGGCCGGGTGGTCGGGGAGGAAGTTCAGCGCGTCGAAGTTGAACCACTCCGACTCGACCTCCGGACCCTCGGCCACCTCCCAGCCCATCGCGACGAAGACGTCGGCGATCCGCTCCGAGGTCTGGGTGAGCGGGTGGCGGCTGCCGCGCGGGTGGCGGTCGGTCGGCAGCGTGACGTCGACGGCCTCCTCGGCGAGCACCCGCTCGTCGCGCTCGGCGAGCAGCACGGCGTGGCGCTCGTCGTAGGCGGCCTGCACGGCGAGGCGGGCCTCGTTGACCCGCTTGCCCGCGTCCGCCTTCGCCTGCGGGGGCAGCGACCCGATCTCGCGCCGGGCCAGCAGCACCGGCGAGCGGTCCCCGAGGTGGGCGGGCTTGAGTGCGGTGAGGGCGTCCAGCGTCGACGCGGCCGCGAACGCGCTCGTCGCCTCGTCGCGCGCCGCGTCGAGGGTCTGGGGGGCGAGCGCCTGGACCTGCTTCGGGTCGAACGAGTCGTTGGTTCCGGACATCGCGGGTGGCTGCTGCTCCTGCTCGGGAGGGGTGGGTGACCGAGTCTATCGAGGGGCCTCGACGGCGTTCTGCGCCCGCACCGAGGCGTACAGGCACACGGCGGCCGCCGTCGCGAGGTTGAGGCTCTCGGCCCGGCCGCGGATCGGCACCCGCACGCGGGCGTCCGCCGCGGCGGCGACGTCGTCGGGCACGCCGTGCGCCTCGCTCCCCAGCACCCAGGCGGTCGGCCGGGCGAGGAGCTCGTCGGTGGCGGCGCCGAGCTCGGTCTCGCCGTCGCCGTCGGCGACCACGACGGCGAGGCCGGCGCCGCGCAGGGCCGCGAGTGCCGCGTCGGTCGACCGTTCCCGCAGCACCGGCAGGTGGAAGAGGCTGCCCATGCTCGCGCGGACGCACTTGGGGTTGTAGGGGTCGACGGCGTCGCCGGCGAGCAGCACCGCGTCGGCGCCCGCGGCGTCGGCGGTGCGGATGACGGTGCCGGCGTTGCCGGGGTCGGCCACCCCGGCGAGCACGGCGACGAGCCGCGCCCCGGCCAGCGCGGCGGACGGCTCCGGGTCGTCGCGGCGGCACACCAGGACGAGCCCCTGCGGGTGCACGGTGTCGGTGAGGCTCGCGACCGCCTTGTCGGTGACGAGGGCGGTGCGGACGCCGGCGGCCCGGGCGCGGATCAGCAGATCGCGCTCGCGGTCGGCCACCGCGTCGGTGACGAACAGGTCCACGACGGCGCCCGGAGCCTGTTCGGCGCGGGCGATCGCGTCGTGCGCGGGCCGCACCCCCTCGACGAGGAAGCGGCCGGTGTCCTCGCGCGCCGCGCGCCGCAGCAGCTTGCGGGCTGCCGCGACGCGCGGGGTGCGCTCGGTGAGGAGGCCCTCGCTCAGGCGGCGTCCTCGTTGGTGGCGCCCTTCGGGACGTCGGCGACGGCAGCCTTCGCGGTGCCGACCAGCGCGGTGAAGGCGGCCGGGTCGGACACCGCGATCTCCGCGAGGTTCTTGCGGTCGATCTCGACGCCCGCGAGCTTGAGGCCCTGCATGAACCGGTTGTAGGTCATGTCGTTGGCCCGGGCCGCGGCGTTGATGCGGGTGATCCACAGCTGCCGGAAGTCGCCCTTGCGCTGCTTGCGGTCGCGGTAGGCGTAGGTCAGCGAGTGGAGCTGCTGCTCCTTGGCCTTGCGGTAGAGCCGGGAGCGCTGCCCGCGGTAGCCGCTGGCGGCCTCGAGGACCGTGCGGCGCTTCTTCTGGGCGTTGACTGCGCGCTTGACGCGTGCCACGTCGTCCTGCCTTCGATCGTGTCGGGGATGGTCACCGGTGCGTCGTGGTGACCCTGGTCGGGAAGGGTCTCGTCAGATGCCGAGCATGCGGCGCAGGCGCTTGTCGTCCTGCGGCGCGACCTCGGTCTGACCGGCGAGGCGGCGGGTCTTCTCGCTGGACTTCTTCTCCAGCAGGTGACGCTTGCCGGCCTTCTCGCGCAGCAGCTTGCCGGTGCCCGACACCTTGATGCGCTTCTTGGTCCCGGAGTGGGTCTTGTTCTTCATCCGTCCTCGTCCTGGTCGTCCGGCCGGCCCGGGAGGTCCACACACTGCGGCCCGGGCGGGGGCGGTTCCTGCGGCCGTGCGGCGGCGGGCCGTCGTCGTGGAGACGGTACGGCCCGCCGTCCGCGGGCTCAGGAAGCGGGCTCGGGCTGGGCGGACTGCTCCGCCTGGGCCTCCTGCGCCGCCTGCTGGCTCTGCTGCTTGGGCGTCTTGGCGACCTTCTTGTTCGGCGCCAGCACCATGGTCATGTTGCGGCCGTCCTGCTTCGGTGAGGCCTCGACGAACGCGAGGTCGCCGACGTCCTCGGCAAGCCGCTGGAGCAGCCGGAAGCCCAGCTCGGGGCGGGACTGCTCACGACCGCGGAACATGATCGTGACCTTGACCTTGTGACCCTGGCCGAGGAAGCGGGTGACGTGACCCTTCTTCGTCTCGTAGTCGTGCGGGTCGATCTTCGGCCGGAGCTTCTGCTCCTTGATCACGGTCTGCTGCTGGTTGCGACGCGACTCGCGGGCCTTCTGCGCGCTCTCGTACTTGAACTTGCCGTAGTCCATGAGCTTGCAGACCGGCGGGCGCGCCTGGGCCGCGACCTCCACGAGGTCGAGGTCGGCCTCCCGGGCCAGCCGCAGGGCGTCCTCGATGCGGACGATCCCCACCTGCTCGCCGTTCGGACCGACCAGACGGACCTCGGGCACGCGGATGCGCTCGTTGATGCGCGTCTCTGCGCTGATGAGTTCTCCTCGGGTTCGACAGTGTTTCCGGCCGCAACCCGGCGAGGGGGGTCCTTGTTCCCACGGCGTCGGGCCCCGCGCCGTCGTGCTCGTGGCGGGGGCCCTGACTCGTACCGATCCGGCGGCGCCGGCGGGACCGGATGTCCCGACGACGAGCCGTCGTCACCGGCCCGCGGACGGGCCGGCAGACCGGGACCCGGCCACCTGTGGCGGCGGACCGGGTGGGAGACGGGGCTCCACTTGCCGCTCGACGGGTGCGCCGGCCGAAGACAGCCGCACCCACCGAGCTGGTCGCTCACACCGAGCGTACCAGCCGGCGTGTCCGCCGGTCACCGGGCGTGTCCGCACCGGCGGGAGGACCGCTCAGGCCGTCGACCAACCGATCACGGCGTCGAGCGCGTGCCGGTCGGCCTCGGCGACCCCGAGCTCGGCCTTCGCGGGCGCCACGGCGGCCTCCCGCGTCGCCGCGTCGGGCGAGGTGAGGGCGTGGACGTGGTCGACCAGCGACCACAGGTACCCCTTGCGGCTGCGCTGCGGCTTCACGGCCCGGCCGAGCGCGGCACGGAGCGCGTCGGTGTACGGACGTTCGGGCTCGGGGGTCCACTGCGCCTCGACCCCGGTGAGGAGCCGGTCGAGGTCGGACTCCGCCAACCGGCCGTCGTGGGCCAGCGCCGCGAGCGAGGACAGCAGGTCCACCCGCGAGACCCCGGCGTCGTCGTCGACCATCGTGCACCAGGTCAGCACGGTGCCGACCACGCCGGCGACCTCGGGAGCGAGGCGGCCCTCGCGCCACCACGTGCCCGGGGTCGCGGCCCAGGGCCGGCGGTCCGCCCGGTCGTCCGACGAGAGCGCGTGGAACGCCTCGCGGAGCTCGACGGGCCCGATCTCGTCGACGTCGCTCATCAGCCTGCCTTCGCGCGTGTGCGCCGGGCCGGCGCTTCCTCGGGGGTGACCAGGTCGGCCAGGAACTGCCCGGTGTAGCTCCCCGGCGCCGCCGCGACCTGCTCCGGGGTGCCCTCGGCCACGACGGTGCCGCCGCCGTTGCCGCCCTCGGGGCCCATGTCGACGACCCAGTCGGACACCTTGATGACGTCGAGGTTGTGCTCGATGACGAGCACGGTGTTCCCCTTGTCGACCAGGCCGTTGATGACGCCGAGCAGCTTGCGGATGTCCTCGAAGTGCAGCCCGGTGGTGGGCTCGTCGAGGATGTAGATGGTCCGGCCCATCGAGCGCTTCTGCAGCTCGGCGGCCAGCTTGACGCGCTGGGCCTCGCCGCCGGAGAGCGTCGGCGCCGGCTGGCCCAGCCGCACGTAGCCCAGGCCCACCTCGGTGAGCGTCTTGAGGTGGCGGTGGATCGCGGTGATCGGCTCGAAGAACTCGGCCGCCTCCTCGATCGGCATGTCGAGGACCTCGGCCACGGTCTTGCCCTTGTAGTGCACCTCGAGCGTCTCGCGGTTGTACCGGGCGCCCTTGCACACCTCGCAGGGGACGTAGACGTCCGGCAGGAAGTTCATCTCGATCTTGATCGTGCCGTCGCCCGCGCACGCCTCGCAGCGGCCGCCCTTGACGTTGAACGAGAACCGGCCCGGCCCGTAGCCGCGGACCTTCGCCTCGTTCGTAGACGCGAAGAGCTTCCGCATGTGGTCCCACACGCCGGTGTAGGTGGCGGGGTTGGACCGCGGGGTGCGCCCGATCGGCGACTGGTCGACCCGCACGAGCTTGTCGAGGTGCTCGAGCCCGGTGACCCGGGTGTGGCGGCCCGGCACCTGGCGGGCGCCGTTGAGCTTGTTGGCCAGCACCGTCGCGAGGATGTCGTTGACCAGCGTGGACTTGCCGGACCCGGACACCCCGGTGATCGACACCAGGCAGCCCAGCGGGAACGAGACGTCGACGTCGTGCAGGTTGTGCTCGCGGGCGCCGACCACGCTGACCTGGCGCTTCTTGTCGCGCGGGCGCCGGATGTCCGGCACCGGGATGCTGCGCCGCCCGGAGAGGTAGTCGCCGGTCAACGAGTGGGTGTTCGCCTCGAGCGCCTCGACCGACCCGGAGTGCACCACCTGCCCGCCGTGCTCCCCCGCGCCCGGCCCGATGTCGACCACCCAGTCGCTCGCCCGCACCGTGTCCTCGTCGTGCTCGACGACGATGAGGGTGTTCCCGAGGTCGCGCAGCCGCGTCAGCGTGTCGATGAGCCGCCGGTTGTCCCGCTGGTGCAGCCCGATCGAGGGCTCGTCGAGCACGTAGAGCACCCCGACGAGGCCCGACCCGATCTGCGTGGCGAGCCGGATGCGCTGGGCCTCGCCGCCCGAGAGCGTCCCGGCCGCACGGGACAGCGAGAGGTAGTCGAGCCCGACGTCGAGCAGGAAGCCCAGCCGGGCCTGGATCTCCTTGAGCACCGCGCCGGCGATCACCTGCTCGCGGGTCCCGAGCACCAGCCCCGTCAGGAACTCCGCGCAGTCGGCCACCGACAGCGCGCAGACCTCGGCGATCGACCGGTCGCCCTGCGTCTCGTGGCGCAGCGTCACCGCGAGGATCTCCGGCTTGAGCCGGGTGCCGCCGCAGACCGGGCACGGCACCTCGCGCATGTAGCCCTCGTAGCGCTCGCGGGCGCTGTCGGACTCCGCCTGGTCCAGCCGGCGCTCCAGGAACGGCACCACGCCCTCGAATGCGGCGTAGTACGAGCGCTCGCGGCCGTAGCGGTTGCGGTAGCGCACGTGGACCTGGTCGGTCGACCCGTGGAGCACCGCCTTCTTCACCGCGGCGGGCAGCTTGCGCCACGGCGTGTCCATCCGGAAGCCGATGGACTCCGAGAGGGCGGTCAGCAGCCGCTGGAAGTACTCGGCGGTCTGCCCCATGTTCCACGGCGCGATGGCGCCCTCGCCGAGGGAGAGCTCGTCGTCGGGCACGAGGAGCTCAGGGTCGACCTCCATCTTCGTGCCGAGGCCCGCGCACGTCGGGCAGGCGCCGTAGGGCGAGTTGAACGAGAACGCGCGGGGCTCCAGGTCGTCCACGGCGAGCTGGTGGCCGTTGGGGCAGGCCATCTTCTCGGAGAAGCGCCGCTCGCGGTCCGGGTCGTCCTCGTCGAGGTCCACGAAGTCCAGCACGACGATGCCCTCGGCGAGCCGCAGCGCCGTCTCCACCGAGTCGGTGAGCCGCTGCTTGGCGCTGGCCTTCACCGACAGCCGGTCGACGACGACCGCGATGTCGTGCTTCTCCTGCTTCTTCAACGTCGGCGGCTCGGCCAGCGGGTACACCGTGCCGTCGACGAGCACGCGCGAGTACCCCTGCCCCTGCAGCTGGGAGAACAGGTCGACGTACTCGCCCTTGCGCCCGCGGATGACCGGCGCGAGGACCTGGAACCGGCGCCCCGACTCCATCTCGAGCACCTGGTCGACGATCTGCTGCGGGGTCTGCTTCGAGATCACCTCGCCGCACTGCGGGCAGTGCGGCGTGCCGGCCCGCGCGTACAGCAGCCGCAGGTAGTCGTAGACCTCGGTGATGGTCCCGACCGTGGACCGCGGGTTGCGGCTCGTGGACTTCTGGTCGATCGACACCGCCGGGGAGAGGCCCTCGATGAAGTCGACGTCGGGCTTGTCCATCTGCCCGAGGAACTGGCGGGCGTAGGCCGAGAGCGACTCGACGTAGCGCCGCTGACCCTCCGCGAAGATGGTGTCGAAGGCCAGGCTGGACTTGCCCGAGCCCGACAGGCCGGTGAAGACGACGAGGCTGTCGCGCGGCAGGTCGATGTCGACGCCGGTGAGGTTGTGCTCACGAGCGCCCTTGACGACGAGGCGGTCGGCCACGGATGAGCCTCCTGGGCATGCAGTGGTGCCGGGCGGGGTGGTCTGCCCTGCATACCCCCGGGCACCGACAACCTCGGAGCGGAACGATCTGGCAGGGCGCGACGCCGCGGATGCCGTCGGGGGTTCCACTCCATGCTAGGCGTGCCCTCCGACACCCGGACCCCGCCCTCGGAGACGGGCGGACCGGGCGTTTGCGACGGGTGCGCGGGGAGGCACTCCCACCCATGACCGAGCAGGACCAGAGGGGCCAGCACGGGCCGGGCACCGGCTCCGCCCGCCGCGGAGAACCGACGCACCCCGACGCGGGGTCGCGCAGCCACCACGACGAGGCGGGCCGGCCCTCGGGCAGCCCCTACGTGCAGTCGGGGCGCGACGAGGCGGGCCGCCCACAGCCCGCCGTGCCGCACGAGGGCCTGCTCGGCCGGATCGCGAGCGCGGTGATCGCCGGGCAGTCGGTGGTCCTCGCCGTCGTGGCGGTCGCGGGCTACGTCGTCGGGAGCGGCCAGGGGTTCACCGGACGCTCCGACGCCACGTTCCTCGCCCTGCGGCTCAACCCCGCCCACAGCACGATCCTGCTGGTCTGGGCGGTCCTCGGGGTGGTCGCGCTGTCGCGGCGGAAGTTCCTGCGCGCCTACACCGCGATCCAGGCCGTCGGGTTCCTGCTGCTGTTCGCGTTCGGCACCGCCTTCTCGGTGGCGACCACCGACTCGACGCCGCTGGACCTCAACACCCCCGACCACGTCCTGCACGGCGTGCTCTTCCTGCTGGGCTTCATCACGATGATGATCTCCAGCGCCCGCATCGTGGAGCCGCCGCCCGGGCCGGATCCGTACCCGGACGCCGTGGAGGACGACCCCACGGAGGTCACCCGGCCCGCCGGCCACTCGCCGGGAGACCCTCGCGGCGCCTGACGGGCACCGGGCGCAGGTCCGGGCGCGCTCCGACCTGCCTGACGTACCCCTGGCCACCGGAACCCGCGACCACCGAGCGACCCGCCCACGAGGGGCACACCGCACACGTCCACGGGCTCACGGATCTGCCTGACGTACCCCTGATCACCGGACCGCGCCGGGCCCCGCCGACGAAGGGCACACCGCGCAGGTCCACGGGCTCACGGATCTGCCTGACGTACCCGTGATCACCGCACCCCGGCCGGACCGGGCCCGACCCGCCCACGAGGGGCACCGGGCGCAGGTCCGCGAGC
>NZ_JABBND010000035.1 GCF_012933465.1 Actinomycetospora sp. TBRC 11914 | reverse complement strand
CACCGCACCCGTCCCCAGCCGGAGCACGGTCGCCGCCACCACCGTCGCGCCCCCGAGGAGCCACGGTCCCCGCCGGCGGACGACGGTGGCGACGGAGGCGGCCATGTCGGAGAACACGCGCTGACGGCGCCCGTGGTTCAGTGACGGTCCTGTGTGGAAGATCGCGGATCGGACACGGATCGGTCTCGAAAGGGTTACGGCGCGGCGCGGTCGGGGGAGCCCCGTCGCGGTCGGCGCACCGACGTGCCGTCCCTGGACTTCGCAAGGGGGAGACGATCATGGGCAAGCACACGAACACCGTCCTCGACGAGCGCGGGCCGCGGCTGGGCCGCGGGGGCCGCGCGGTCGCCGTCGCCGGCATCGCCGGGGCCGGGCTGATCGCCGCGGCGGGGCCCGCGATGGCCACCGAGTCCCACGGTGCCCAGGAGGGTCAGCAGGGCCACTCGCAGTGCGACCACGGTTCGACCGACCGGATCGGGTCCCAGCACGGGCACCAGAGCCGCGACCACGAGCAACGCTCCGGTGGCGAGCGCGGGCACGCGTCGCCGATCAGCGACGTGACCAGCACCGTCACCACGCTGGTCGGCGGCAACGGCGGCTCGGGCGGCAACGGCACCGGCGGCGCCGGTGGTGCGGGTGGCGCGGCCACCGGTGGCCTCGGCGGCGTCAACGTCCTGTCCGGCAGCAACCTCGGCCTGCTCGGCCACTCGGCGCCGAGCACGAACGTCTCGAAGGGTGGTGACGCCTCCGCGAACGGCGGCGACGGCGGCCACGGCATCGGTGGCGGCGCCGGGGACGGACACCTCCAGAACAGCTGATCAGCAGCTGACGACGACGGCGCCCGGGCTCCCTGCCCCGGGCGCCGTCGTTTCCGTGTGTGCCGATCTCGCGGTCCCGGGGACCCGCCCGTCTCCGTACACGAGGACGAGGAGGTCCCGATGAGCGAGCAGCCGCAGCGCACCCCACGACCGAAGGCGGACTCCGACGACGACGCCGCGCGCCAGGACGTCAACCCGGACCTGCACGGCCAGGCCCGCGACGTCGAGGAGAAGCGCGCGAACGACGACCCGGAGACCACCGGCGCCTGACCAGAGGCGCGGCCCGTGCTTCTGCCGGGGGACATGGGAACGCCCCCGGACCGGCCGAGGTCCTGACGACTCGGTCGCTCGGGGGCGTTCCTCGGGTCGGAGACGAGCCTCAGCGCCGACGCTTCGCCGCGTCCGCCGCCTCGGCCAGCTCCAGGGCCTCCTGCGAGCGCTCGGCCGCCTCGCGCTCGGCCGCGACGGCCTCGGACTCGGCCTCGACGCGGGTGCGGCGCGCTTCGTGGGCCTTCTCGTCGGCCTTCTCCTGGGCGCGCTCCTCGTCCTTCGCGGCCTCCTGCTTGCGGGTGCGCTCGCGCTCCTGGGCCTCCTGCTCGCGCTGCTTGCGCTCCTTCTCCAGGCGCTCCTTCTGCTCCTGCTCCCGCTCACGGACCTGCTCGCGCGCCTGCTGGTCGCGCTGCCGTCGGTCCTGCAGGCGCTGGTCGGCGACCTCCCGGCGCGCGTCCGCCGCCGCCTCGCGCTCGGCGGCCTCGCCGCGCTGCCCGACCCGGGCGTCCTGGACCTCGCCCTGGCGGGCGAGCCCCGGGTCGCCGAGCAGCGAGCCGAGCACCTGCCGCACGCCGGCCTCGACGCTGTCCACCGCGAGGGTCGGCCCCCACTCGGGGTTCCCTCCGTTGCCCGTCAGGCGGGCGAGCAGGCCCACCGGGACCCGCGCCACGCCGAATCCGAGCGAGACCACCGGCCCCGCCACTGCCGACACCGGGTTGCTCATCGGTCCTCCTCCACCTGCTCCAGGGCCTGGGCGTCCACCCGGGCCCGCTCGGCCCGCACCTCTTCGTCGCGCGCGCGGGCCTCGGCGGCCGCGCGCTCGCGCACCGCGTCGGCCTCGTCGCGGTGAACCTGGCCCTCCTGGGCGCGGGCGGCCTGCGACACCGCCTGCTCCCGGCGGCCCGTGTCCACCTCGGCCCGCCGCTGCTCGGCCTGCCGGTCGGCCTCGGCCCGCTCCTCGCGCTCGGCGCGGGTGTCCTCCGCGGCGAGCCGTTCGCGCTCGACCTCCAGCTCCTCGGAGCGCGCCTGCGCCTCGGCCTCCCGCCGCTTCTGCTCGGCGTGCTGCTCGGCGCGCTTGGCCTCCTTGGCGACGTCGGCCTGCTCGGCCTGCAGCTCGCCCTCGGCGCGCAGGTCGTCGTTGTTGGTGACGGCGCCCGCCGCCTGCTTCACCGCCCCGGCGACGCGCTGGCCGATGCGTTGGGTCCTGCCGGTGTCGCTGGGATCGGCACCGTCGGTCATGTGTCCTCCTCGCCTGGTCCTGCCGGCCCCTGGTACCCACCGCGCCCGCCGTCGAACGACCGATGCGCCTCGGCCGACCGGCCCAGCCGTCCCGGCGATGGGCAGGGCCGCCACCGTCACGTGTGGACGGCGGCGCGGGCTGGTATCCGCACGCTTTCCGCCGCCCGTCCGACGAGGAGGACCGCATGGACGCCGAGACCGCCCGGCGCGAGCTGACCGAGGAGCGCCGCCGACTCACCGAGCTGGGGGAGTGGTCGGCGGAGCACCGACCCGAGCCCCCGGTGGAGCAGGAGGGCGCGATGGGCCAGCACCCCGGCGACTACGGCAGCGAGGTCGAGGAGTCCATGGAGCGCCAGGGACTCACCCAGGAGACCGAGCGTCAGGTCGCCCAGATCGACGAGGCGCTCGGGCGGCTCGACGACGGGAGCTGGGGCCGCTGCGTGGTCTGCGGGCGCGACATCGACGACGAGCGGCTCGAGGCCCGCCCGCAGGCCGACCGTTGCCGCGAGCACCAGGAGGAGCTGGAGCGCTCCCGGCGCTGAGCCCGCGGCGGGCGACCGGCCCGCGTGCCGTCATCCCCCGAAGTTCGGCCGGGCCGGGTCGACGTCCTCGCCGCGCAGGCGCACGTCCGGCCCGGCGGCGTCGGGGTCGTCGCCCGCGCCCTCGGCCGTGCGGTCCCCGGGGGCGGTGAGCTCGTCCTCGTCGATCTCGTGGACGGCGGCCTCCTCCGCGGCGGCCGCCCCGCCGGCGATCCCGGCGTCGTCGGCGTCGAGGACGTCGGTGGCCGCCGTGTCCGGGGCGGTCTCGTCGGCGGTGAGCCGCCCGGCCCGCTCCTGCCCGGCCTCGCTGCCGAGGTCGTCGGCGGTGGGGTCGGCGCCGGCGGTGACGCCGTCGGTCGTCGTGAGGTCGTCGGGGACCTCGCGGGCCAGGCGCTCGTCGATCGTCTCGCCGTGGCGCTGGCCCTCGGGCGTGGTGTCGGGGTCGTCCAGCCCGAACGGCCGGTTCGGGCTGACGGTCAGGGCGTCCATCGCGTCGGTGCCGGGAGGCCCGTCCAGGGTCTCGCCGCTCTCGAGCTGGATGGCCGCGCCGAGGTCGGGCTCCTCGGGCACGGCGTCGGACTCGCGGTCGTCGGGGTGCGTCATCCGCCCCGGCTACCCGACGCGGCCCCGGGACCCGCGTGTGACGGCGGGCACACGTCGCCGGGGGCGGGGACGGGTGACGTGCGACTCGTCGCGGGCCGTCAGGCGCCGCTCGCGACGGGCTCGTAGCGGCTGAAGCGGCGGGTGAAGCTCGCCGTCCCCGCGGTGAGGGCGCGCAGGTCGACCGCGTAGCGCAGGAGCGCCGTCTCCGGCACCTCGGCGCGGACCCGGGTGCTCCCGGTCCCGTCGGGCTCGGTCCCGACGACGCGCCCGTGCCGGGAGGCGAGGTCGCCGAGCACGGCGCCGAGGAGGCCGTCGTCGACGGTCACCTCGACCTCGTAGAGCCGCTCCATCACGACGGTGCCCGCCGCGGCGACGGCCTCGCGCACCGCCAGCGAGCCCGCCGTCTGGAAGGCCTGGTCGGACGAGTCCACGCTGTGGGCCTTGCCGTCGACCAGGGTCACGCGGATGTCGACCACCGGGCGGCCGGGCGTCACCCCGGACTCCAGCTGGGCCCGCACCCCCTTCTCCACCCCGGGGATGTAGGCGCGCGGGATCACGCCCCCGACGATCTTGTCGACGAACTCGACCCCGGACCCGCGGGGCAGCGGCTCGATCTCGATCCGGCACACCGCGAACTGCCCGTGGCCCCCGGACTGCTTGACGTGGCGCCCGAGCCCCGTCGCGGGGCCCAGGACGGTCTCCCGCTCGGGCACCGCCACGTCGGTCACCTCGAACACCGCGCCGGCGGCGCGCAGCCGCGCGAGCACGACGTCGGCGTGAGCCTCGCCGGTGCACCACAGGACGACCTGGTGGGTGTCCTCGTTGCGCTCGACGCGCAGGGTGGTCTCGGTCGCGGCGAGCCGCGCGAGGCCGCGGGCGACGGCGTCCTGGGCGCTGCGCTCCGCGGACACGGCGACCGGCAGCAGCGGCTCGGGGAGCTCCCAGCCGTCGATCCCGATGGGGTCCTCGACGCCGCACAGGGTGTCCCCCGTACCCCCGGCGCCGAGCCGGGTGATCGCGCACAGGTCACCCGCGACGCACCACGGCACCTCGCGCAGCGTGGCACCGAGCGGGGCGTGGACCCGCGACACGCGCAGGCCGTCGCGACCCGCCGTCGTCGTCGGGGTCGGGTCCTCGCCGTCGCGGGGGGAGGGGACCCGCAGCGGATCGCCGCAGACGGTGAGCGCGGTGTCCGGGGTCAGGCGCCCGGAGAAGACCCGCACCAGCGAGACGCGGCTGCCCTGCGGGTCGGTGCCGGTGTGGACGACCTCGGCGACCACCGGGCCGTCGGGGTCGAGGGCCACCGGCTCGTGGCGGGCGCCGTCGGGGGCGTGGGCGGCCAGCGGCGCGTGGGCGGTGGGTGGCGGGACGGCGTCGACGACGAGGTCGAGCAGCGCCTCCAGCCCCGCCCCGAGCGGGGCGCACACGCCGACGACGGGGACGAGGGCGCGGCGCGCGACGGCCGTCGCGAGGTCCGCGCGCAGCGCGTCGAGCGGCACCGGCTCGCCGCCGATCCAGCGCTCGAGCAGCGCCTCGTCCTCGCTCTGCTCGATGAGGGTCTCGACGAGGTCCCGGCGGGCGTCGTCGGGATCCTCGGCGGTGGGCTCGGGCCCGTCGCCCGCCAGCAGCGGGTGCACGACGAGGCCGTCGGCCGTCCGCTCGGAACGGGTCACCGGGACGAGGACCTCGCCCGCCTCGGCGGCGGTCACGGCCTCCCGGCAGGCCGCGAGGGCGGCCGCCTCGTCGGCGCGGGCGTGGTCGAGCCGGCTCAGCACCAGCACGGCCGGCAGCCCGGCACGCCGGCACTCGGCCAGCAGCGCCGAGGTGGGCGCCGCGGCCCCCTCGGCGGCCTCGGCGGTCCCGACGACGAACAGCACGGCGTCGGCCGCGCGCAGCCCGGCACGGACGTCGGCGAGGAAGTCGGGACAGCCCGGGGTGTCCACGAGGTTGACCTTGATCCCCCGGTGGACGAGCGAGGCGACGGCGAGCGACACCGAGCGCTGCTGGCGGCGGGCGTCGGCGTCGTGGTCGGTGACGGTGGTCCCCGCGGTCACGGAACCGGCCCGGGGGATCGTGCCCGTCAGCGCCAGCAGCTCCTCGACCAGCGTGGTCTTCCCGGCCCCCATGGGCCCGACCACCGCGACCGAGCGCACCGCCGCCGGGTCGTCCGGCGCCAGATCGCTCCCGCCCCGCGGGCCGCGTGCTCTCCGGGCGGTCTCGCCCGCCGTCCGTCCACCCATGGTGACCACCTCGCGCGCGTCGTCCTCCCGGCGCGGGGGGTCCGACCGTCGCGACACCGCGCCGACGCCCCTAGTTCACGCGAGTGACCGAGGTCACGGCAAGGGCCGAGCGGCGGGTTCTCGTCGGAACGGGTGGTCGGTCCACCGGCCGGGGGACACCACGGCCGGACACCACGGCCGCTCGGACCCCGGTGCGAGCGCCGTCCGACCTGCCCGGTGGTGACCTCCGGTACGGGTTCGCCGGCCCGCCCCGGCGTAGCGTCGCCGGATGGCGAAGACGCAGAACAGCACGGAGGTCGCCGCCACGCCCACCGGCGCCGCGCCCGAGATCGCGCTCCGGAACCGTCCGGTGCCGGACGGGAACGCCGGATGGGCCGACACCGTGGAGGGCGCCCTCACGGCGTCGCTCCGGGTGGTCCGCGACGTGCTGCCGGCCTCCCGGATCCCGGTCTACCTCGCGGGCTCGGCGCTGCTGGTCACGGGCCTCATCGACCCGCCGGTCGCGCTCGGCGCGGGGCTGGCCTACGAGGCGCTGCGACGGTGGGAGCCCCGCGCGGCCCGGTGAGCGGGCCGGGATCCACTCGTTCGCACGGCGACATGACGTCCGCCCGCGATCAGGCCCTAACCTGAGCACGTGACCATCCAGGACGCGGGGGGACGGGGCCCCTCGGCCGGAGGGACCGAGCCCGGCGAGCGGCTCGACACCCTCGTCCCCGGGCTCGCCGACGCGTGCGTCGACCTCCTCGACGCGGTCTACGACCGGGTCGACGAGACCGGCCCCGGCCGCCCGGTGCTCCTGGCCCGGCTCTGCGCCCGCCTCCAGCCCACCTGGTCCACCGCCTCGCCCGACGAGCGTGTCCTTGCCCTGCTCGACGCGCTGCGGACGGTCCTCGGTATCCGCGGCGACGACCAGCCGCCGAGCGACCTGGCGTAGTCGCCGACCCGCTGGTCCGCCCGGGATCGCGGGCCTGCTCGCCGACCTCTCAGGCAGCGGTAGAAACGTTAATATCTCGTTGCCAGGTGTCCTCGGCGCTGGAACGCCGCTCAGATCGTGGGTGAGGCTGGTCCCTCGCCGGGTCGGACCCTCTGGGTCACGCACGGGCCCTCCGTCGGACACGTGCTGAATCGGCTGCTGGGTAGAAACGACTCTCGTGGAAGGTGAGCCGCCTGATGGGCTACCTGGACAACCTGATCATCAACACCGACAACTACAAGCACTGCCACTACCCGCTCTACCCGCCCGGCACGGAGTACGTCTCGAGCTACATCGAGTCGCGCGGCGGTGCGTGGCCGGTCACCCAGTTCGTCGGGCTCCAGGCGTTCCTGCGCGAGTACCTGATGCGTCCGATCACCCTCGAGGACATCGACCAGGCGGAGTTCGTGGTCCGCGAGCAGGGCATGCACTTCAACCGGGAGAACTGGCTCGGCATCCTCAACGACCACGACGGGTTCCTGCCCGTCGAGATCGAGGCCGTGCCCGAGGGCACGGTCCTGCCGGCCCGCAACGTGCTGGTCCAGGTGATCAACACCGATCCGAAGTACTACTGGGCGACGAGCTTCTTCGAGACCGCGCTGCTGCGGGCCGTGTGGTACCCGACCACGATCGGCACGGTGTCGTGGCTCTCCAAGCAGGTCATCAAGGAGGCGCTGGCGCGCACCTCGGACCACCCGGAGCTGATCCGCAACACCCTGCACGACTACGGCGCCCGCGGGGTGAGCTCACAGCAGTCCGCGGCGCTCGGGGGCCTGGCCCACCTGGTCAACTTCGACCAGAGCGACACGGTGCCGGGGATCCTCGCCGCCAAGCACTTCTACAACGCCGGCAAGGTGTCGAACTCGGCGCCGAACGCCGAGCACGCCGGGTTCTGCGCCTGGGGTCGCGACCACGAGGTCGACGCGCTGCGCAACGCGCTGGAGACCTACGCGAAGGAAGGCGCGATGCTGCTGCTGACCGACACCTACGACCACGAGTACTGCATCAAGCACATCCTGGGCGGCGAGCTCAAGGAGCAGATCCGGAACTTCCCCGGCCTCGTCGGCGCGCGTCCCGACTCCGGGGACATCGTGAAGGTCACCTCGGACACCACCGAGTGGCTGATGGAGGCCTTCGGCTACGAGGTGAACAGCAAGGGCTTCAAGGTTCTGCCGCCGTTCATTCGGGTCGTCCAGGGCGACGGGGTCACCTTCGACAGCCTGCCCGAGGTCTACATGGAGATGGAGCGGCGCGGGCTGGCCGCGGACAACGCCGTCTTCGGGATGGGTGGGGGCCTGTTGCAGCACTGGAACCGCGACACGATGAACTTCGGCCAGAAGGCCAGCGCGGTGATGGTCGACGGCGAGTGGCGCGACATCGCGAAGGCGCCGACGGGCGCGTCGTTCAAGGCGTCCAAGAAGGGGCGACTCGCCCTCAAGTACGAGGACGGCGTCTACACCACCGTGCCCAAGGGCTCCATCCCCGAGTCGGAGAACGTGCTCCAGCCCGTGTTCCGCGACGGCAAGCTGCTCAAGAAGTGGGACTTCGCCGAGCTCATCGCCCACAGCGAGCGCGAGACCCCGGAGTCGTACTACATCGATCACATCGGCCCGATGCGCACGGTGTCCTCCGAGGTCGCCGTCACCGCTCCGGCCTGAGCACCCCGTGGTCGGCGGTGGACGGGGAGCACGCCGCGCTCCCCGTCCACCGCCCGGCCGAGCCCCCGAGAGGACGACATGCCGTACGTCGAGGTGAAGGTGTTCGAGGAGCGGTTCGAGGACGAGACGTTCGCCCCGCGGATGGTGGAGGCCATCACCCGCGCCGTCTCCTCCGTGATCGGCGACGAGGCGGGCGGTGACGCCACCGTCATCGTCGAGGGAGTGCCGCGCTCGCGGTGGGGACACGGCGGCAAGACCATGGGCTGACGCCGGACGCCCCGGCCGGTCCGATCACCGGCCGGGGATCGTGGACGCGGTGAACAGGCGGGCCGGGTTCACGGTCATGAGCTCGGCCGCCACGGGCGCCGGCACCCCGTGGCGCTCCAGCCGGGGGAGGAAGAGCCGGGGGACGTAGCCGAACCCGTTCCCGCCGTGCCGGGTCCACATGCTCTTGGTGGCCACGTCGTGGCTCAGCAGGAGGCTCCCCGCGTACCCGTCGCCGACCAGGCCGGCGACGGCGACCGCGGTCTGTTCGGGTGCCGGCGACTGCCCTTCCCCGGCGTAGTACAGGGTCATCCCGATCATGTCGAACTCGAGCCAGACCCCCCGGTCGGCCACGGCCCGCTGGTAGCCCGCGTCGTCCCCCGACGGATCCATGTGGCACAGGACGACCGCCCCCGGCGCCACGCCCTCGTCGTCCAGCACGATGTCGAGCACCTCGTGGGCGCGACGCTGCCACCCCGGCAGGTGGACGAACAGCGGCACGCCGAGGCGCCGCTGCGCGCGGGCGGCCGCGCGCAGGCCGGTCTTCTCGGCGTCCGTGAACTCGGGCGACACGCCGATCTCCCCGATGACCCCCGGCGCGGGTCCCGTCCCGCCGACCCCGTCGACGAACTCGCCCACGAGCTCGTCACAGAGCTGGTCGGCGCCAAGCCCCGCACGTCGGTCGTCGTGGAAGGCGTGCACGTACCACCCGGAGCCCATCACGACGTTCATCCCGGACCGCTCCGAGATCTCCAGCAGCGCCGCGGGGTCGCGGCCGAAGTCGCCGTTCGTGCAGTCCACGACGGTCCGACCCCCCGCCGCGGCGAAGTGCCCGAGCTCCTCGGCCGTCGCCCGCGGGTCGTCCTGGCGCCCGTTGTCGAAGCAGCACCCGGGCTGCTCGGTCAGCAGCCAGTTCATGGAGGCGTCCACGCGGGCGCCGTACAGCGCGCGGGCGCCGGGATCCTCCGGTGGCACGAGGCGGCGGGTGAAGTCGCTCGCCAGGTGCTCGTGGGTCAGCGTCATCCCGAGCTCGTCGACCGGCACCGGGCCCCGGACCGTGTTCACCCGGACGGTCCCGTCCGTCGTCCCTGCGTCCACCGTCGTCCTCTCGCCTCGCCCGGGCGGCGGCCTGCCGCGCCGGCCCGACGTCGATCATCGATGCTCCGACCGTACGTCGCGGGTGCGCTTACACGCTGGAAACGTTCTGACCCTTGTCCTGCCGGCGCGGGCGTGGCTACGGTCGCTCCACCTTCGACGGTGCGCTGCATCGAGGCGGCGCTGCGGACGATGAGGGACCCCGTGCTCGCGGTGGCGATAGAAACGATTGCACCACGCACGAGATCACCAGGACTCCGCCTCCGCCGGGCGCGGCCCGCCCCGGGCCGGCGACCAACCCCACGCGACGACCAGGGAGCAGTGACATGGGCGAATCGTCCCTGTGGCGCAACATCATCGTGAACGTCGACAGCTACAAGAACGCGCACTGGGGCATGTACCCGGCGGGCACGGACTACGTGTCGAGCTACATCGAGTCACGCGGGGGCGCCTTTCCCGCCACGCTCTTCGTCGGCCTCCAGGCGTTCCTGCGCGAGTACCTGACCCGGCCCGTGACGTTGGACGACATCCACGAGGCGGAGGCCGTGCACGGGTCGATGGGCGTGCCGTTCAACCGCCAGAACTGGATCGACCTGGTGAACGACCACGACGGCCGCCTCCCGGTCGAGATCGAGGCGGTGCCGGAGGGCACGGTCGTCCCGACCGGCAACGTCCTGGTCCAGCTGGTCAACACTGATCCGCGGTACCCGTGGATCACCAACTTCATCGAGACCGCGCTGCTGCGCGCCGTCTGGTACCCCACCACCGTCGGGACGCTGAGCTGGACCGCCAAGCAGCACATCAAGGGGTTCCTCGAGCGCACGTCGGACCACCCGGAGCTGCTGCGCATGTACCTGCACGACTACGGCGCGCGGGGCGTCAGCTCGCTGGAGTCCGCGGGACTCGGCGGCATGGCCCACCTGGTCAACTTCGACCAGACGGACACCGTGGCGGGCTTCATCGCCGCCCGGCAGTGGTACAACGCGAAGCCCCCCAACGGCAGCGCCACGTTCCAGGAGCACTCGACGGTCATCGCGGCCGGGTCGGACGCCGAGGTCGAGTCGTTCCGCCGGCTCCTGCAGTTCCCGGGCGTCGTCGTCGCGGGCCTGCTGTGCGACAGCTTCGACCACGAACGGGCCGTCAAGGAGATCCTCGGCAAGGAGCTGAAGGACGAGATCCGGGACTTCCCCGGCCTGGTGGCGGCCCGGTGCGACTCCGGGGACCCCGTCATGGTCCCGGTCGAGACGGTCGAGTGGCTGATGGACAGCTTCGGCTACGAGACGAACAGCAAGGGCTTCCGGGTGCTCCCGCCCAACATCCGGGTCGTCCAGGGCGACGGCCTCACGCTCGACACCTTCACCGCGATCTACAGCACCCTCCAGGCGCACGGCCTCGCCGCCGACAACGTGATCTGCGGCATGGGCGGCGGCCTGCTGCAGCGCGTCAACCGCGACACGATCAACTTCGGGATGAAGGCGAACGCCATCTGCGTGGACGGCGAGTGGCGCGACGTCGCCAAGACGCCGTCTGGCAGCGAGATGAAGCGCTCGAAGGCGGGCCGGCTCGCCCTGCAGTACGCCGACGGCGTCTACACCACCGTGCGACGCGAGACGATCCCGGCGGAGGACAACCAGCTCGTGCCCGTCTTCCGCGACGGCCGGATGCTGCGCGAGTGGGACTTCTCCGAGCTCATCGAGCGCAGCGAGCGGCCGACCTCCGAGAACTTCTCCTCCGGCGACCCGCGCCCGCTCGCCGGCGTCGGCTGACACCGCCGTGGGACCCGCCGCCCCCGGCCGGTCCCACGGTGGCCGGCGGAGGAGCGGAACGAGGCGGGAGGTCCCCGATGAGCGGGCGGACGGTGCGGCTGGCCGGGTCCGACGTCCCGGTGATCGGCCAGGGCACCTGGCGGATGGGCACCGACCGCACGGCCGAGGTCGCCGCCCTCCGGGCGGGGATCGACCTGGGGCTGACGGTGATCGACACGGCCGAGCTCTACGCGGACGGTGCCGCGGAGGAGGTCGTGGGGGAGGCCGTGCGTGGCCGTCGCGACGAGGTGTTCCTGGTCAGCAAGGTCCTGCCGCGGCACGCGACCACCGACGGCACCGTGGCCGCGTGCCGCGCCAGCCTCGACCGGCTCGGTACCGACCGGCTGGACCTCTACCTCCTGCACTGGCGCCGCGGGATCCCGCTGGCCGAGACCGTGGCCGGGTTCGAGGAGCTCCTCGAGGAGGGCTCGATCCGGGCCTGGGGGGTCAGCAACCTCGACGTGCACGATCTCGACGACCTGCCCGACGGCGCGGTCCCCGCGGCCGATCAGGTCCTGTACAACCTCACCCGTCGGGGGCCGGAGGCGAACCTGTTCCCCCGGTGCGCGCGGACCGGGGTGACGATCATGGCCTACTCGCCGGTGGAGAAGGGCCGGCTGCTCGATCACCCCGACCTGGTCCGGGTGGCGGCCGAGCGCGGGGCCACGCCGGCGCAGGTCGCCCTCGCGTGGTCGGTCCGTCGCGACGACGTCGTCGCCGTGCCGAAGGCGGTCCGGATCGCCCACGTCGAGGAGAACGCCGCGGCCCTGCGACTCGAGCTGACCGCCGAGGAGCTGGCGGCCCTCGACCACGCCTTCCCGGCACCGGGGGTCGTCCCGCTCGAGACGCTGTCCTGACCCGTGCGAAGAGAGGCCGTCATGCAGGAGAGACCGCGCGCCGCCGCCACCGGGCACGGGGGCTGCCTCCACGTCTTCGACATGGACGGCACCCTGCTGCGCGGCGCCGCCACGGTCGAGCTGGCCCGGTACTTCGGGAAGCCCGCGCTCGGCCACGACATCGAGGCCCGGTGGCTCGCCGGCACCATCACCGACCGGGAGTTCTGGCAGACGCTGCTCGACATCTGCGGCGACGCCGATGCCGTGGACCTGGACGCCGCGTTCGAGGCCGCCAGCTGGATGACCGGTGTCCGCGACGTCTTCGCCGACATCCGGGCGCGGGGCGAGGTCGGGATCGTGATCTCCCAGTCACCGGCCTTCTTCGTGCGGCGGCTGCGACGATGGGGGGCCCACGAGACGTACGGGTCGGGGGTGGAGGTCGGCCGGCCGTTGCCCGACGGAGCCACCCTCCTCCCCGGCGCGAAGGTCGCGATCACCGAGGACGCCCTGGACCGTCACGGGCTCGGCGACCAGGCGTGCGTGGCGTACGGCGACTCCTCGTCGGACCTCGACCTCTTCGCCCGGCTGCCGCACACGGTGGCCGTGAACCCGAGCGCCGCCCTCGCCGACCTGGCCGCCGCCCGCTACACCGGCACCGACCTCCGCGAGGCGTACTCGATCGGCCGCCGACTCCTGGCGGCCGCCGCCGACCCGGTCTGACGGGCGCTGGAAGCGTGACAGGCGGCAGAAACGTTTATATGATCCATCGCCGAGTGTTGCGTCGCCGCGCTGCCGCCGCCCGTGCCCTGCCCCCGCCGACGAAGGACGAACGCGCATGAGCACTGAGGGATCCTCGCTGAACGTCCTGTTCGCGGGCGAGTCGTGGATCAAGCACACGATCCACATGAAGGGCTTCGACCAGTTCCACTCGACGGAGTACGAGGAGGGCGCGGGCGTCTTCCTCGAGCGGATGGCCCGGGCCGGCCACGACATCACCTACGTCCGCGGCCACGAGATCTCCGCGCGGTTCCCCCGGACCGCCGAGGAACTGGACGCCTTCGACGTCGTCGTCCTCTCCGACATCGGGTCGAACTCCTTCCTCCTCCCCGACGAGACGTTCCTGCGGTCGGAGAAGTCGCCCAATCGGCTCGGGCTGGTCGTCGACTACGTGGGCCGCGGCGGGGGACTGGTGATGATCGGGGGCTACCTCTCGTTCACCGGCATCGACGGCAAGGCCCGCTACGGGATGAGCCCGCTCGCCGACGTCCTGCCGGTCACGATGTTGCCGCACGACGACCGGATCGAGATGTCGGACGGTGTCAAGGTGGACGTCGTCGAGCCGGGCCACCCGGTGCTGGGCGGCACGCCGGCGGAGTGGCCGCCGCTGCTCGGGTACAACCGTCTCGTCCCGAAGGCGGACGCGGTGGTCGTCGCGCGGACCGGAGACGACCCCGTGCTCGTGACGGGGGAGTACGGGCAGGGGCGGGCCGTCGCCTTCGCCTCGGACCTCGCGCCGCACTGGGCCCCGCCGGAGTTCGTGGACTGGGAGCACTACTCCGCGCTGTGGCACTCCATCCTGTGCTGGGCCGCACGGGCGTAGGGCCGGTACGGGTGCAGGACCGACGGAGTGGAGGTGGGCGGACGTGACGCAGTCCGACCGCAGGCGTTCTCGTCCCACGATGAAGGACGTGGCGCGGCACGCCCGCGTCTCGGTCAGCACGGTGAGCTACGTGCTGAACGACTCCGGTCCGGTCGCGCCCGAGCGGCGCAACCGGGTGCTCGACGCCGTCCGGGTCCTGGAGTACTCGCCGAACGAGTCGGCGCGGAACCTCAAGCTCCGGAGTGCCTCGACGATCGGGATGGTCGTGCCGGAGCTGACCAACCCGTTCTTCGCGATGGTCGCCGAAGGGGTGCAGAAGGCGGCCTCGGCACGGGACGTGCTGGTGGTGCTGGTCGTCCCGGACGCCACGGAGCAGCCGGAGGAGAACCAGGCGAAGCTGCTGCGCAGCCAGCGCATCGACGGGGTCGTCTACCTGTCGGGCACCGGCTCGATGCCGGCCTCGATCTACGACCTGGCCCGCTCCGGGCCGGTCGTGCTGGTCGACGAGCAGATTCCTGGGATGGACCTCCCGGCGGTGGTGTGCGAGTCCCGGAAGGGGGCGCGGGAGGTCGCGGCGCACGCGCTGGGGCAGGGGCATCGCCGGGTCGCGGTGATCGGGGGTCCGCCCGGCCTCTGGACCGCGCAGCAGCGGCTCGCCGGGTACCGCGAGGCCTTCGCCGGGGCCGGGCTCGATCCCGACTCCGTGCCGGTCTTCCCGGGCGACTACCGGCAGGCGTCGGGACACGACCTGGCGGCCCGGGCGCTGTCGGACGATCCCCGCCCGACGCTGCTCATCTGCACGAACGACCTCATGGCGATCGGCGCGATGGAGTACTGCCGCGAGGTGGGCCTGCGCGTCCCCGAGGACGTCAGCGTGGTCGGCTTCGACGACCTGCCGTTCTCCGCCCTGCTGACCCCGCGCCTGACGACCGTCCGGCAGCCGGCCCACGAGATGGGGTTCCGGGCCGCGTCGGCGCTCTTCGAGCTGCTCGAGAACGACGAGTCGGGTGCGGTGGGGGAGCTGCCCGCCACCGTGCAGATCCGCGACTCCGTCCGTCCCCCGGGAGGGGGCGCATGACGGCCCGGGTGCTCGTCGTCGGGGCGGTCAACGTCGACGTCGTGGTGACGGCGCTGCATCTGCCCGGGCCGGGCGAGACCGTGGTCGGACCGGGCGCCGCACGCCACGGCGGCGGCAAGGGCGCGAACGCGGCCGTCGCCGCGGCCCGCGCCGGCGCCGAGGTGCGCTACTGCGGCGCCGTCGGCGACGACGACGCCGGCCGGGAGGCGCTGGCCGAGCTCCGGGCCGAGGGCGTCGACCTCACGGACGTGGCCGTGCTCGACGGGGTCCCCACGGGTACGGCGCTGATCGTGGTCGACCGCCGCGGCGAGAACCAGATCGCCGTGGGCTCCGGCGCCAACGCGGCCGTCCCGCCGGAGGTCACCCGCGCGGCCGTGCAGCGGGCGGCCGGGTGGGCCGGCTGCGTGCTGGTCAGCACGGAGATCCCGACTGCGGCCGTGGCGGCGGCGCTCGAGGCCGCGACGGGAGCGGGGATGCGGTGCGTGCTGAACCCCGCCCCGGTGACGGACGGGCTCGCGGAGCTCCTCCCGCTCGGCCCCGTCGTCACGCCGAACGCCTCGGAGCTCGCGGACCTGTCCTCCCGGCTCCGCGCCGAGGCGGGCGGATCGGTCGCAGACATGGCCGCGGGCGTCCTGGCGCGCACCGGCGCCCCGGTCGTCGTGACCCTCGGCGGGGACGGAGCCCTCGTCGTGGGACGCGACGGCACGTCGACGGCCCTCCCCGCCCTGCGGCCCACCGAGGTGCGGGACACGACGGGGGCCGGCGACACCTTCAACGGGGTGCTCGCGACCGCGCTCGCCGCGGGACCGGTCGACGTCGCGGGCGGTGCCGTCGTGGCGGCGAGCGCTCGCGGGGTGGCCGCGGCCTCCCTGTCGGTGGAACGCGTCGGCGCGCGGGCCGGGATGCCGCGGGAGGACGCGATCGATGCCGCGGAGCAACGGCTGACGGAGGTGGCGGGATGCAGCACCACGAGGTGACCGACGGGTGGGCCGCCGCGTGACGGGCACCCTCGAGCTGGGCCACCACAAGCGCCTGATGCTCTTCTCCGGTCGCGCCAATCCCACCCTGGCGCACCACATCGCCGATCGGCTCGGCATCGAGCTGGGGCCGATCACGCTCAAGACCTTCTCCAACGACGAGGTCTACTGCCGTTTCGACGAGTCCATCCGCGGGGCGGACGTCTTCCTCGTGCAGCCGATGTGCGGCAACCTCGAGAACGGCGTCAACGCCAACGACGCCCTGCTCGAACTGCTGGTCATGGTGGACGCCGCCGTCGGCGCGAGCGCGCACCGCGTCATCGCCGTGACCCCCTGGTACGGGTACTCGCGCCAGGACAAGAAGTCCGCACCGCGCGAGCCGATCTCGGCGCGCATGGTGGCCCGCACCCTCGAGGCCGCCGGCGTGGACCGCGTCCTGACGATGGATCTGCACGCCGGGCAGCTGCAGGGCTTCTTCGGGATACCCGTCGACCACATGACCGCGCTCATGCTGCTGGCGGACCACTTCGCGGGCCTCGACGACGACCTCGTGGTGGTCGCCCCGGACGCCGGCCGGGTGAAGCTCAACAAGCAGTTCGCCACCCGTCTCGGCGCCGGTCTCGCGATCCTGGACAAGGAGCGACCGCAGCAGCAGGTCGCCGAGATCGGCCACGTGATCGGCGACGTCCGCGGCAGGACCGCCATCGTCGTCGACGACATCATCGACACGGCGGGCACGTTGCGGGCGGCCGGTGAGGCCGTGGCCGGCGCCGGTGCGCGTCGGGTGTTCGCCGCGGCCACCCACGCGGTGTTCTCCGGCCGGGCCTACGAGAACCTGGCGGCGTCGCCCTTCGAACGCGTCGTCGTCACCGACACCATCCCCCTGCGACCCGGCGTGCCGGCGTCGATCGACGTCGTGTCCTGCGCGCCCCTGCTCGCCGACTCCATCCGCCGGATCTTCACCGACGACTCCGTGAGCGAGGTCTTCGGCGGCAAGAACCACGCCTTCTAGACCAGGGGTGGCCGGCACCCGTCGGGCTCACCATCCGATCGAAACGATTGCACCCGCGCGTCGGCTTCATCCAGCGCGACCGCCCCCGTCACCGATGTCGAGCCGAGGAGAGACGACATGGCACTCAAGTTCTGGGTCACCACGCCCTTCTTCTACCCGGACATGAGCCGCCCCTGGTCCGAGGTGCTGAACGACATGATCAGCATCGTGGACGCCGCCGAGGATCTCGGGTTCGAGGGCGTCACCATCAACGAGAACCAGTTCCAGAACTACGTCACGAATCCCTCGGCGCTCTCGTTCGCCGCGGTCGCGGCCTCGCGCACGCGACGGCTCCGGATCGTTCCCGGCGTCGTCGTGCTCCCCAACTACAACCCGCTCCTCGTCGCCTCGGAGATGGCCTTCCTCGACCACCTGGCGCCCGGGCGCGTGGGGATCGGTGTCGCCCGGGGAGGCAGCCGTTACCAGCTCGACCGTCTCGGCGTGGACCCCGCCCAGGCGCGCGCGATCTACGAGGAGGCACTGGACATCATCCTGCGCGGCTGGACGGAGGACGACCTGTCCTACGACGGCCGCTTCTTCTCCTTCCCGCCGACCACGATCGTCCCCAAGCCCGCGACGACGCCGCACCCCGATGTCTGGGTGGCCTCGCAGAGCGTCGACGGCGCCCGGAAGGTCGGGCAGCAGGGGCACAACCTCATCACGGCACCCAACTACGGCACCTTCGAGCCGCACGGCGATCTCGAGGCACTCCTCGCCAGCTTCGACGAGGGCGCGGCGGCGAGCGGGAAGCCGCGCGGCGAGACGATGGTGCTGCGGCACACCTGGGTCGGTCGCACCGAGGAGGAGGCCCTGCAGTACTTCGACGACGTGCTGAACGAGTACAACCACTACCTCGCCCTGGTGCGACCGACCGGCGAGACGACGAGCCGTGAGGCCCGCCTCGCCGCGCGCGAGGCCGGCGACAAGGACGAGTACACCGGTGCGATCAGGGCCGGCCGCGTCCGCCCGGAGAACCACACCATGTCCCGGGACGGTCTCTACGAGAAGTTCGACGACCCGGTGCTGACCACCCCGGACCGGATGATCGAGCGGTTCAAGGGCTACGAGGAGATGGGCGTCGACCACCTCGCGTGTCTCGTCGCGATGGGCATGCCGAACAGCGAGGTGATCAAGAACATGGAGCTGATGGCCGAGGAGGTCTTCCCGGCCTTCGCCTGATTGCCGGATCCGTCGCGACGAAGGGGCGATGAACATGACCCAGCACCTCGGGAACGTCTTCGGCTATGCGCTGCAGGCCGAGGGATACGTCTCCCTCGAGGACGGCACCACGGTCCCGACCGCGACCCACCACATCGGCACCGTCGCGGACGCCGACATCGGGGTCTGGGAAGCCGAACCCGGGCTCATCGGCGGCGTGACGAACGAGGAGGTGTTCGTCGTCCTGGAGGGACGCGCCGAGGTCACGTTCGAGGACACGCAGGAGACGATCCGGATCGGGCCCGGGGACGTCGTCCGCCTGAAGGCCGGGCAGCGGAACACCTGGCGGACCATCGAACGGCTGCGCAAGGTCTCGGTCTGGTCCGAGCCCGGCGTCTGAGGGGGAGCAGGACGGTGCTGTACGAGGTCCGGGAGTACGTGGCCGTGCCGGGGCGCCTCCCCGCGCTCGTCGCGCGCTTCAACGATCACACGTTCCGGCTGTTCGCCCGGTACGGGATGGAGGTCGTCGACATCGGGCTGACGACGATCGGGGACAACTCCTTCAACGAGATCGTCTACACGATGCGGTTCGACGACCTCGCGGACATGGAGCGCAAGTGGGCGCAGTTCACGAGCGACCCGGAGTGGGTGGCGGTGTTCGCCGAGACGGAGGCCGAGGGCCCGTTGATCCAGTCGATGCGACGGCGGGTGCTCGACGCCGGCGCGTTCAGCGGAGCTCCCGAGCGCTAACTGCGCGCGAGGATCATGCGGAACAGCTCCCGGTGGTCGTCGTCGGACCGCGACGTCGGGTCGTAGATCATCTGCGCGTTGATGCCCTCCCACGCGGCCTCGAGGAAGCGGGCGGTGCGCGGGCTGTACAGCTTCTCCACCTCCGCCCGGGCGGCGCGGGACCAGCGGGTGACGATGTCGCGGTAGGCGGGGTCGCGCACGGACTGGGCGTACAGCTCGTAGAGCAGGGTCCGGTCCCGCTGGCTGTCCTTCAGGGCGTTGACGACGGCCACGGCCGCCTCGACGACGCCGTCCCGGTCGCGGGCCGCACCGAAGTGCTCCTCGTACCGGCTGCTCGTCGTGGCGACGAACAGCCGGAACGCCTCGAGCATGAGGTCGTCGAGGCTGGAGAAGTAGTAGCTCGTCAACCCCAGGGACAGCCCGGCCGCGGTGGCGACCCGACGGTGCGTGACCCCCTTGACGCCGTTCTCGGCCGCGACGTCGAGGGCCGCGTTCAGCAGGGCCGTGCGCGTCGCTCCGGTCCGAGGGTTCTCCCGCATCGCGGCGCGTACCTCACTGTGGTGTTCCCGGCTCCTCCGGCGGACCGTACCCGTCCCGACGCGCGCCGCCGCACTCCTCGGTGCGTGCTCACGGTGCGAGGTCCAGGACCTCGCCCGTGGCGCGCAGGTGCTCGGTCAGGTCCGTGCCCGCCCGCACCACGTGCCGGACGTGGCCCGCGAGCAGGCCGATGTCGGAGAGGACGTCGCCCTCGACCACGAGTGCGTCGCCGGCGCACCCCGGCCGCAGCGCGCCGATCTCCGGACGCCCCAGCAGCTGGGCGGCCGTCGTCGTCGCCGTCGCCAGTGCCTCCTCGGTCGGCATCCCGTGCTCGACGTAGAGCTCCAGTTCCCGGGCGTGCGCGCCGAAGGGGCACAGCGTCCCGGAGGAGTCGGTCCCCATGACGATCCGGACGCCCGCCGCCCGTGCCAGGGCGAGGGACTCGATGGTCCGGTCGTGCGCCTCCCGCAGGTCCTCCACCCCCTGGGGCGAGAGTCCCCGGCGGGTGCCTTCGCGCTGGCACCAGTCGTTGAACGCCATCGTGGGCACGAGGAACGTCCCCTGTCGGGCCATCTCGGCGGCGGCCTCCTCGTCGAGGAAGGAACCGTGCTCGATGCTGTCGACCCCGGCCTCCAGGCTCCGGCGGATCCCCTCGACGGACAGGGCGTGAGCGGCGACCTTCAGGTCCATGTCGTGGGCTTCCTCGACGATGGCCCGCAGCTCGGCGACGCTGTAGTTCGGCCAGTGCGGCTGCTCGCCACGGCTCATCCCGCCGCTGGCCATCACCTTGATGAAGTCGGCGCCCTTCCTCGCCTGGAGCCTCACGAGCGTCCGGCACTCGTCGACGCCGTCGGCGGTGTCCCAGCGGCGGCGGGGTGTGTACGGGGGATAGAAGAGATCGCCGTGGCCGTTGGTCATGGTGATCCACCACGGCGCCACGAGCAGGCGCGGCCCGACGGCGAGGCCCTCCTCGATCGCGTCGCGGAGCTCGATCTCCCCGACGTCGCGGTGGCCCATCACCCGCAGGGTCGTGAAGCCGGCGGCGAGCGCCCGGTGCGCGTTGCGCAGGCCGTGCAGCAGCTTCGCCGGCCGGCTGACCTGGCCGCGGAACGTGTCGCTCGTGACGACGTGACGGTGGTCGGAGTTGGTCGTCAGGTGCACGTGGGCGTCGACGAGGCCGGGCAGCACCGTGCAGCCCGCGGCGTCCAGACGCGGCGTGCCGGGCGGGACGTCGACGCCGTCGGCCGGGCCCGCGTGCACGACGACGCCGTCCCGGATGTGGACGAGCCCGTCCCGGTGCAGCTCCCGCGGGCCGGCCCAGACGAGGCCGCCCTCGATGACGATGTCCCTCACGTGCCGGCCCCCGGCCGGACCAGGGACGCCGCCCAGTAGGGGTTCTCCAGGAGGAGGCGGCCGACCGCCACGAGGTCGCAGGCGCCGGAGGCCAGGGCCTCGTCCGCGGCGGCGGCGTCGGCGATGCCCCCGGCCACGACGGTCGGGACGCCCGTCCTCGTCCGGATCTCCCGGGCGAGGCCGGTGAAGTCGACGGGGCGGTCGAACGACGAGGCGCCGTCGACGGCTCCGCCGGCCGCGGCGTCGACGACGTCGCACCCCGCCCGCCGGAGGCTCTCGACCACCGGCGTCACGGTCTCGGGCCGCCACCCGCCCGCGGCCAGGTCGTCGACGCAGAGCCGGACGAACACCGGTGCCCCGGGGCCGACGGCGTCGCGGACCGCGGCGACGACCTCGACGAGGACGCGCTCCGCACCGTCCGGACCGTAGGGCCCGGGGCGCGTGTTGGTCAGCGGCGAGAGGAACTCGTGGAGGAGGTAGCCGTTCGACGCGTGGACCTCGACGACGTCGACACCGATCCGCCGGGCCCGTGCCGCGGCCTGCCCGTAGGCCCCGACCAGCCGGCGGACCTCCTCGTCGGACAGCGCGCGGGGCTCGTGGGACGCCGCGTCGAACGGCTCGCCGGTGGCGCCGACGACGGGGTCGAGCGGGTCCGCCTCGTCGGCGAACGCCTTCCGACCGGTGTGGCCGAGCTGCAGGCCGACCGTCGCGCCCTGGTCGTGACAGAACTCCACGACGGGCCGGAGGGCGTCGCCCTGGTCGTCGTCCCACAGACCCAGGGCGCCGCTGTGGCCACGGCCCTCCGGGGCGACGGCGCAGTCCTCGATCATGATCAGGCCCACGCCACCGACGGCGCGGGCGCCGTAGTGGACCAGGTGCCACGGGGTGGCTCGTCCCGTCGGGTCGGCCGCCCGCTGTGACATCGGAGCCATGACGACGCGGTTGGGGAGCTCCACGTCGCGGATGGTGAGGCGGTCCAGCAGCACCAGGTCCCCTTTCCCCCGAGGTCGGATGACCCCCACGGGCGGTCCGCTGTCGGGACGGGAGTCTGCCGCTCCTTGGACAGATGTTCAATGAACGCGCGCTCCCCGCGCCGTGCATCACATCGAGGAGCCCGGCGGAGGAGGTGGAGAGACCGATGAGGTTTCCGCGCCGCGCCCGTCGGTACCGGTGACACCGACTCACGGGAGGCTGACGCACGATGCGGACATTGGTCTTCGGGATGAACGTGACCGTGGACGGCTACGTCGCCGCGCCCGGCGACGGCCTCGGCTGGAGCGGTCCGAGCGACGAGCTGTTCGGGTGGTGGCTCGAGGAGGAACGGGCGATCAGCCTGCTGCTGTACGGGCGCGGGCTGTGGGAGACGATGAGCTCCTACTGGCCGACCGGCGACCAGCAGCCGGGCGCCACCCCCGCGCAGATCGAGTTCGCGCGGAACTGGCGGGACACGCCGAAGGTGGTGTTCTCCTCGACGGTCGACGAGGTGGACTGGAACACCCGCCTGGTCACCGGCGACGCGATCGAGGAGATCACCCGGCTCAAGGCCGAGGACGGCGGGCCGATGAGGGTCGGTGGGGCAGCGCTCGCCGGGGCCGCGATGCGGGCCGGTCTGGTCGACGAGTTCGCGATCGTCACCCATCCCGTCCTGGTGGGTGGCGGCACGCCATTCTTCACCGCGCTGGACGGCTGGACGGACCTGGACCTGGTGGAGACGCGGACGTTCCCCGGCGGCGTGCTCCTGACCCGGTACGAGACGAAGCGCTGAGCGGGACCTCCGTGATCACAGCGTCGGGGGCAGGCCCAGCCAGGGTTTGTCGGTGGCGTCGAACCCGGTCAGCTCGGCGATCCTCCCGTCGGCGACGTGGAGGACCGCGAGGGTGAACAGCCGGTGGGCCGGGTCGGCGGGGGTGCGGAGGTACAGCGCGGCGGCAGGCATGCGGTTGACCGTCGTGGCGAGGCAGCGCCAGTCGTCGTGGCCGGGCCGGAAGAGCCCGGCGGAGACCCAGCCGTCCACCGCGTCCCCGGCGCCCCTGGTCACGGTGCCGGGATCGGGCAGCATCGCGAAGCGCAGGTCGTCGCGCAGCAGGGATGTCAACCCGTCGAGGTCGTTGCGCTCGTGCGCGTCCATGTAGGACCGCACGACGCCGCGCTCGTCGTCCGACAGCTCGTGGGTGGCAGGGCTCCGCCAGTCCAGGCGGCGGTCGGGCAGCTGCCCGCGCATCGTCACGCGCGCCCGCTGCAGTGCGCTGGTCACGGACGCGACCGTCAGGTCGAGGGCCTCGGCGACCTGCGACGCCGGCCGGCCGAGGACGTCGCGCAGGATCAGCACCGCCCGCTGCCGTGGCGGCAGGTGCTGGACGGCGACGATGAACGCCAGCTCGATCGTCTCCCGCGCCACCACCGATTCCTGCGGGTCCTCCGGGAGGAGCCGGTCGGGGTACGGCTGGAGGTACGGCACCTCGGAGTCCGGCTCCGACAGCCCGGACGGCACCGGTGTCCGGTCGGTGCGCTTCTCCAGGAAGTCGAGGCAGGCGTTCGTCGCGATCCGGTACAGCCAGGTCCGCAGGGCGGCGTGGCCCCGGAACGACTCCCGTTTGTTCCACGCCCGCAGGAACGTCTCCTGCGTCATGTCCTGGGCGTCGTCGTGGTTCGCGAGCATCCGGTAGCAGTGCACCTGCAGCTCGCGCCGGTGGCGCTCGGTGAGGAGTGCGAACCGCGCCGTGTCGCCCGCGTGGGCCGCCGCGATGAACGTGGCCTCGTCGGCGCTCGGCGATCCGGCGTCGGTCATGGTCGTCGATCCTTCCATCGGTGGGGGAGCTCCCCGGAACGACGACCCGGCGGCCGATTCCTCATCGGTCGAGACCCTGGCGGCCGCGGGCGGCCGCGCGTCCACTCCGGCGACCACCTGCACTTTGGTGCACTGACCAGCTGCTTCCGGCGTCACTAACGTCCGGGTCCCGGCTCGAGGAGGAGACCCATGACCACCACGACACCCGCGCCGAAGACCCTGGACCCCGCCCACTTCGGCGGCGGGGAGCGGCACTGGCACCCGTTCACGCCCTACAGCGACGAGGTCGAGCTGAAGATCTTCACGGCGGACCTCGCCCGGAACGAGACCGTCGTCCTGCTGCGGGCCAAGGCAGGTGCGCAGCTCGGCGTCCACGACCACTTCGGGCGGGTCCTCGCCTACTCGATCTCGGGACGGTGGAGCTACGCCGAGCACGACTGGGTGGCCGCCCCCGGTGACTTCGTCTACGAGGTGGCGAACAGCCAGCACACGCTGGTCGCCGATCCCGCCGAGGACATCGTGCTGTTCATCTACGTCGAGGGCCCGATCCACTTCCTCGACGGGGACGGCAACGTCGTCGGGGTCGAGACCGCCAAGACCTTCGCCGAGCGCTATCTCGGATTCTGTCGTGAGCACGGCTACCCTGAGCCGGATCTGTTCCCGTTCTAGACGTCGCACCGAGCCGCGGGACAGCGGAGGTGGGCCATGCGATCAGTCGTCCCGGCCTCCCGCGGCATGCAACCCCAGGATTACGAGCGCGCACTCGCAGTGCTGGACCGATGTGCCGCCATCGACACCGTCGAGTGCCTCCAGGAGGAGTTCCTGGAGGCACTCGGCTCGGCGTACGGCTGTGTCCACACGGCCTTCTTCCGTACCGACGTCTTCACGCGGACCTTCGCGGATCTCGCCCCCGTCATGAACGGCAGGATTCCGAGGATCATCGACGAGTACCGCGAGAGATGGCACACCGACGACGTCATGTTCACCGACGCCTCGATGCACCGGATACGGCGGGCCGGCGTCAGCGCACTCGTCCAGCTCGAACCGCGAGGCATCCCGCGGCGGGCACGGGCGTACCTCGAGCGGTTCGTCTTCCGGGCCGGCCTGGAGTCCGTGTGTGCGCTCGACCTGGACCTCCCGGACGGCCAGCGGGGCGTGGTCGGGATCTTCGGTGAGACACGGGACCACCTCACCGCCGCGGATCTGGCCGGCCTCGCCATCGTCGTCCGTCAGCTGTCCGCGATCTCCGCTCGCCTGGTTCCCGCGACCGCTCCGTCCGGTCCGGTGGCGGCGGTCCGCGGACTGAGCCCCCGCCTGGCGCAGATCGCCGAGCTCGTCGGTGGAGGTCTGACGAACGCGACGATCGCCCGGGAGACCGGGCTGACCGTCGACACCGTCAAGAAGTACCTCAGCCAGCTCCTCACCCGGACCGGCTGCGCCAACCGGACCGAGCTGGCTCTCCTGGTCACCGGGCGCGGACCCGTCGCCGGTCAAGGAGCCGAGGGAGATCGACCCCCGCTCTGACGTACGACGGGGCGTGGCCCCTACCCGTCGAGGCCCGACGCCGGGCGGGGCCGGGTGAGCCAGCTCCGCTGGTCCCAGGCCGCGAGCCAGGCCTCGGCGGCGACGAGCGGGAGGAAGCCGGTCCAGAACTCGTTCATCTGGTCCCAGAGCTCCTGCTTCGGCTCCAGGGACTCGAGCAGGGTGGCGCGCCCGGCGAGGCTGACGACGAGCTCGCGCGCGGCCCAGTCCGGGTCGACGGCGGGTCTCAGCAGGTGCTGCCGGGCGGCGAGGGTGAACAGCCGCGCGAGGTCGTCCTCCCACTCGGCGCTGGTCTCGGCGAGCGTCGGGTGCTCGAGGACCTGATCGCGCAGGACGCGGGCGCCTCCGCGCACGATCGGGTCGTCGAGGCGGACGACGACGTTGTCGGTGACGGCGATGAGCGCGTGGAGGGCATCGGGTGTGTCGCGCTCGGCGTCGGGGACGACCCGGTCCCAGGAGGCGGTCATCGCCTCGACGAGGGCGGCGGCGACCGCGTGCTTGGACGGGAAGTGGAAGTACAGCGCGCCCTTGCTCCCGGGGCCGTGGCTGAGCAGGTCGTTGAGGCTGGTCGCGTGGTAGCCGTGCCGGGCGAACTGCTCGCCCGCGGCGACGAGCAGGGCGTGGCGGGTGGCCGCGGCGCGCGGTTGCCGGTGGCGCCCGGCGCGTGCGGGGCCGGTCGCGCCGTCCGACCCCGACCGGGGCGGGACGTCGTCGTCGTGGGGATGGTTCATCAGGGGTTTGCCTCGAACGGGACGGTCGGTATGTTTCGACGGTAGCGGGCACCTGATCGCAGGGCCAGGCCGGAGGGAGTGGGGGGTCCTCCGGACGGCCGATCAGGTGGGTGGTGGCACGCCCGGTCCACCGTGCGCGTGGCGTCATCGGCGGGGAGCCGGTGGCGCCACGTCCCGCGCCCCGCGTCGGTCCGCCCACCGCCCCCGGCGTCTCTGCGGTAGGCAGGACCCATGGAGGCACGGACGACGGCGGGCCGGGTTCGCGGGGTCGAGAAGGACGGGGTGCACCGGTTCCTCGGGGTGCCCTACGCGGCCCCGCCCGTCCGGTTCACCGCGCCAGAGCCGCCGCCCCGCTGGGACGGCGTGCGCGACGCCGACCGCCCCGGGCCGAACGCGCCCCAACCGACGCGGGGCATCCCCGGCGTCGATCTGAGCCCGATCCTCGGCCACGGGTGGCGACCCGGCGACGACTACCTGACCGTCGACGTCTGGACCCCCGGCGGCCCGGGCCTGCCCGTCATGGTGTTCCTGCACGGCGGCGCGTTCCTCGCCGGCGAGCCCGGCGCCCCGGCCTACGACGGCACGGCACTGGCCCGCGCGGGCGTGGTGCTGGTGTCGGTGACCTACCGGCTCGGCGTGGAGGGGTTCCTCCCGCTGCCCGGCGGCGCCACCAACGTCGGGCTGCGCGACCAGCTCGCGGCCCTGCGCTGGGTGCGGGAGAACGCGGCCGCCTTCGGGGGCGACCCGGGCGTGGTCACGGTGTTCGGCGAGTCGGCGGGGGCGATGTCGGTCGGCGCGCTGCTCGGATCGCCGCTCGCCACGGGGCTGTTCGACCGGGCGATCGTGCAGAGCGGGGGCGCCGAGGTGGTGCGCAGCCTCGAGGTGATGCAGGCGTTCGCCCCCCGGTTCACCGCGGAGCTGGGGGTCGAGACCGACGCCGCGGCCGTGCGGGACCGCCCGGTCGCCGACGCGATCACCGCCCTCGACGCCGCCCAGGCCCCGGAGCGGCGGGGCGACCTGCGCGAGCCCGACGGCGTGGACCCGGGCTTCGGGGTGGGCGTGCTCGCCCCGGTGGTCGGCGACGACGTCCTGCCCGTCGCCCCGCTCGGGGCGATCCGGGCGGGGGCCGGCGCGGAGGTCGACCTGCTCGCGGGCGCGAACGACGAGGAGATGAACCTCTACCTCGTCCCCTCGGGCGCCGTGGACGCGATGACCGAGGACCAGGCCCGGGCCGCGCTCGCCGCGGTCCACCCCGAGGCCGACCGGCTGCTCGGACAGGCCACCGGATCTCCGGGCGCGCGGTACGCGAGCGTCGTCACCGACCTGCTCTTCCGGGGTCCGGCGCGGCGGATCGTGGCCGCCCACCGCGGCCGCGGCCACCGCTACGAGTTCGGGTGGCGGTCGACGGCCTTCGGCGGTCGCCTGGGCGCGTGCCACGGGCTCGAGCTGCCGTTCGTCTTCGGCACCCTCACGTCGGCCTCCGGCCCGGATGCGCTCGCCGGGGAGGACCCGCCGTGGGCGCTCGCCGACGAGATGGTGGCCGTGTGGACCGCGTTCGCGCGCACCGGCGACCCCGGATGGGGTCCCGACGACGGGCCACGCCGGTTCGGCTGAGCGGTCAGGGCGAGGCGTCGGCCGCGAGGCGGCCGGCGGCGATCGCCGCGACGAACCGTCGGTGGTCGCGCTCGTTTTGGTCGGCGTAGGCGCGGGCGAAGGCCTCGACGGCCACGTCGAACGCATCACCCCCGCCCAGGTAGGCCGCCAGCGCGATGCGGTCGCCCGAGCGGGCGTGGGCGCGCGCGAGCGTCCACCCGCAGATCTGGCCGTAGGCCAGCATCCCCTTCGGGACCATCGTCTCGACGTCGGCCGATCCCTTCCAGTCCCGCAGCTGGCGGATGTAGTAGTCGTGCCGCCGTCCGTCGAGACCGTCCGCGCGGGCCCAGCCGAGGAAGATGTCGCTCACGGCCTGCATCAGCCGCTGCCCGACGACGACGCGTTCCCCGCAGTTGTCGAACCCGCTCGCCCCGACGAACCGTTCGAGGACCGACGCCTCCGCCTCCTTGGCCTGCAGGAACAACGGGTCCGCGTGGTCGTCGCCGAGGAGCAGCACCATCCACTCCCGGGTGCCGACGCTGCCCACGCCGACGACCTTGCGGGCGACGTCGACGAGTCGGTACTGGTCCAGCAGCACGCGCCGCTCCGCGCCGAGCGACGCCCGGTAGGCCACCAGGACCTCGCGGAGCTGCAGCTCGAGCACCTCGCGGTCCGTCGCGTCGTCGACGAGGTCGCGCACCGGCACGATCAGCGGTGGCTCCGCGACCAGCCGCGCCTCACCGTCCTCGAGGCGGGCGAACCGGCCCAGCGCCCCGAGGTTGTCCTTTCTCCGGGCCGTGCGAGTGGCCCGCTCGAGACCCTTGCGCTGGGGATCGTGGAGGCGCTCCCCGATCAGTGATTCGATGGCGTCCGCCTCCGCCCGCGCGTACCACACGGCCAGCGTGTCCGTGCCGGCGAAACCGCGCATCGCCCGCCGGTACGCCGCCACCGTGGCGAGCACGATCCGCCGCCGTTCCTTCGGGGCGAAGTCGTTGTGCCGTGACGCGATCTCCAGGCTCGTCGCCAGCCGTTTGACGTCCCATTCCCACGGGCCGCGCACGGTCTCGTCGAAATCGTTGATGTCGAAGACCAGGGCGCGTTCCGGTGACGCGAACACCCCGAAGTTGGCCAGGTGGGCATCGCCGCAGATCTGGGCCGGGAGTCCGGTCGTGGGGGTCCGGGCCAGATCGCTCGCCATCGGCAGCGCCGCGCCCCGGAAGAACGCGAACGGCGAGGCCGCCATCCTCGCGTGGCGGATGGGCAGCAGCTCGGGGATCCTGCTCGTCTCCTGGCGCTCGAGCAGCGTCAGCGGGTCGGGACGGTCGGGGCCGGCGGTGAACTCCGCGTGGCTCGCGCGCGGCACCTCGGCCCGTGCCGCCTTCCCCCGCTCGACCCGCTGCTCGCGTCGAGGCGGTGCACCGATCGTCCTCGTCATCGACGGGCTCTCCTGTCGTGCGGGGTGTCCGGGGTGTGGCCCCACGGTCCCCGCGGCCGGGAACCCGTGCCTCACCCACCGCGGACGACATTGACTTTCCTGCTGGGCAAGTGGACGCTTCTTGCCAACCAGGAAAGAGGAGGTGCGCCGTGGCGGGCATCGACGCGGAGCGGCGCAGGGCATGACCGCTCCGCGGTTCGACGAGCTCATCCACCCCAGCACCCGGCTGGTGCTGATGGCGACGCTCGCGGCGGCCGACTGGGCGGAGTTCTCCTACCTCAAGGACCGCGTCGGCCTGTCCGACTCGGCGTTGTCGAAGCAGCTGACGACCCTGGAGGACGCCGGGTACGTCGAGACCGAGCGCCGTCTCGACGGGAGCCGACACAAGCTCCGGGCCCGGCTGACGCCGATCGGCCGCGACGCGTTCGACGGCCACGTCGCCGCGCTGGAGGCCATCGTCGACCCCGTCACGACGCGGCGGGGTGCGCGTCGGCCCGACGAGGCCCCCACGCGAGGAGTGGTGCGATGACCAGGACGTCGGACGGGTCGGCCGTCGTCTCCCCGCTGTGCTCCGACGGACGGCGCGCCGTGATCGCCACGGCGATCGGCGTCCTGGTCCCCGTGGTCGTCGGGCTGGTCCTCGGCGCGATCGACCCGGGGCGCCGCGGGCCGGCCGTGACGCTGGTGCTCGCCCTCGGGGGCTGGAACCTGTTCGTCGTCGTCTACGTCGCGCTCACGTTGCGGACGTTCGCCGGGACCGACCAGGCGGAGTTCGAGGCCAAGATGGCGCGGCGCCGCGCATCACGCTCGTGGGTGGTGCGCCGTCTCACGCCGGGTGGCGACGGGCCGACCTTCGCCCTGGAGGCGGCGCTGGTGGCGTTCGGCGTCGTGCTGGTGCTCCCGCACATCACCGCGATCGACCTGGACGACCTGGTGCTCATCCCGGTCACCATCAGCATCCTGCTGTGCTCCTGGGCGCTGGCGGTCGTGAGCTACGCGCTGCACTACGCCGACAAGGACGGCCAGGAGGCCGGGCTCGAGTTCCCGGGCACCCGCACCCACACGTTCGCCGACTACCGGTACTTCTCGATGGCCGTCGCGACGACGTTCGGGGCGACCGACGTCAGCATCACCACGCCCCGCATGCGTCGGGTGGTCAACCTCCACACCCTGCTCACGTTCGCCTACAACACGGTGATCGTGGCCGCGCTGGCGTCGTTCCTGATCCATTAGGTGCGCTCTCGCGCTCGTGAGCAGTAAGTGTCGCTATACCGACCTGTGCTGTCTCAGCACATCCAAGACAGGTCTGTCTCAGCGCATCGGAGACAGGTTGGTGG
>NZ_JABBND010000034.1 GCF_012933465.1 Actinomycetospora sp. TBRC 11914 | reverse complement strand
GCGAGCTGACGCCGTAGGCCGCCAGGAAGACGTCGACGGCGTGGTCGGCCCCGGCCTCGATCTCCGCTGTCGGGAGACCGCGGTGCTCGACCTTGAACATCGCCTCGTCCAGGTGTCGGCCGAGCACCAGGAAGGCGAAGTCGACCGCGGCACGGTCGTCGTCGCGGACCACGAGCAGACCGCGGTCCGCGAGGCCCGCGAGTACGGGACCGAGGGCCGCGACCACCCGCGAGGGCCCCTGCTCGTAGTAGGCCGCGGCCAGGTCCGGGAACCGTGCCGCCTCGCTGATCATCAGCCGGCGCAGGGCGAGGACCTGCGGGTTCGTCACCGTGGCGAGGTAGCGCCGGGCGAGGGCCCGCAACGCCGCGTCGAGCCGGGCCGGGGAGTCGGCGCCGCCGAGGGCGTCGGCCAGCCCGGCCGCGAACGTCTCCGCCGTGACCGTCACCCCGAGCACGATCGCCCGGAACAGGCTCTGCTTGTCGCCGAACTGGTTGTAGACGGTCTGCTTCGACACGGCCGCCGTCGTGGCGACCTGTTCGGTGCTCGTCGCCTGGTAGCCCTGGCGCAGGAAGAGCTCGGTGGCCGCCCGCACGATCGCCGCCCGCTTGCCCTCGACCCCGCGGTGCGCCCGGGAACCCCGGGCGGGACCTGGGTCGACCCGCACGAGCAGGCCCTCGTCGGCGTCCGCGCGCTCCGTCATCCGCCGCCCTCCGATCTCGCCGGGTCGGCACTGGACCCTACGGTACCGAGCCCAGTACTGTCCGGTCCATGAGCGGTACCGAGCAGTCCAACCCGGTGGGCGGGGCCCGGCCGACCGGACCCTCCGGCAGCCCGCTCGTCGGCCGCGGCGACGCTGACCGGACCGCGGCCGTGACCCGCTCACTGCTCGGCTACGGCATCGTCGCCGGGCCGTTCTACGTCGTGGTCGGCCTCGTCCAGGGCCTCACCCGCAGCGGCTTCGACCTCACCCGCCACGACCTCAGTCTGCTCGCGAACGGTCCGCTCGGCTGGATTCAGATCGGGAACCTCGTCCTCACCGGGCTCATGACGATCGCCGCCGCCGTCGGGATGGCGCGGTCGCTGCGGGTGGTCGGCGGCGGGCCCGGCACCGTCTGGGGGCCGCGGCTGGTGGGCGCCTACGGCGTCGGGCTCGTCGGGGCCGGCGTCTTCCCGGCCGACCCGGCCTACGGCTTCCCGCCCGGAACTCCCGACGCACCGCCCGCCGCGATCGGCGTCGGCGGGCTCGGGCACCTCCTCTTCGGCGGCCTCGGCTTCCTGTGCCTGGTCGTCGGCGCCCTCGTCCTCGCCCGGCACTACGCCGCCGCGGGCCGCGCCGGCACCGCCTGGTTCTCACGGGTCACCGGCGTGGTCTTCCTGCTGGCCTTCCTCGGCGTCGCGAGCGGATCGGCGAGTCCGGTCGTCGTGCTCGGCTTCTGGGTCGGGGTGGTCCTGGTCTGGACGTGGCTGGCCGTCGTCTCCGTCGACCTCTACCGGCGGACGCCGCTGTTGACGCCCGCGGTCTGAGACCGGGGCATGATGTCGCCCGTGACCCGCCCCACCCCCGGCCCGCTGGCCGACCTCGAGCGGGCATTCGACGCGGCCGCCGCGATCGTCGAGGCGGTCCCCGCCGACCGCCGCGACGCCCCGACCCCGTGCACGGACTGGACCGTGGCCGACGTCGTCGAGCACGTCATCGCCGGCAACCTCGCCGTGGCCCGCTCGCTCGGCCCCGATCCGGCGGACGCGGTCGCGGGGTCGCTCGCGCCGCGCCTCCGGAGCTCGGCGGAGGCCCTCGTCGCGGGCCTCGCCGCTCCCGGTGTCCTGGCCGGCACGGTCACCGTCCCGTTCGGCACCGTCCCCGCGCCGGTCGCCGTCCAGCTGCGCACGATCGAGGCGCTCGTGCACGGCTGGGACGTGGCCGTGGGCTCCGGCCAGGACCCGACCGGTCTCCCCGACGACCTCGCCGAGGCCGGCATCGCGTTCACCGGGTCGGTGTTCGCGACGCGCGACCGCGCCGGGCTCCCGTTCGCACCGGCCGTGCCGGTCGAGGACGACGCCCCGGCCATCGACCGCCTGGCCGGGCTCCTGGGCCGCGCCGACCCGCGCCGCTGACCCGCAGGGGGTCAGACGCCGACGGCTGCCCGACGACGCAGGCGGAGCAGGTAGGCCAGGAGCATCCCGGCGAGCACCAGGCCCATGAGCAGGACGGACAGGCCGATGCCGACGAGCCCGGCCAGGGCCGCGCACGCCAGCACCCCGACGACGCCGAGGGCCACGGCTCCGTAGGAGATGGACCCCGGCGCCCACGTCAGCCGCCGCAGCAGCGTGAGCACGACGAGGACCAGCGCGATCGGCACGGCGATCGAGAACGCCGCCGTCGTCACGGAGACGTGGGAGGTGTGCTCCTCGGCGTCGACGGCCACCTCGATCCCGGCGCCGGTTGCGGCGACCCCCGCGAACACGACGTAGTGCCCGTAGCCCCACAGGAACGCCACCCGCTGGGAGGTCAGGCCCTCGTCGTCGCCGGCGAGGAAGTAGATCCACCAGAGGCCGACGACGACGAGCAGGCCGCCGACGCCGAGCAGGAGCAGCGAGATCGAGAAGCCCCGCTCGGACAGCGCCGGGCCGAACGCGCCGGTGATGCCGAGGATCACCTCGCCGAGCACGATCAGCGTCAGCAGGCCGTAGCGCTCGGCGATGTGCTCGGGGTGCCACGTGGTGCCGCCGGGGCCGGCCTCCGTGGCGACCTCGCGGGACTCGGCGAACAGCGGCACGCACAGCTCGCCGATCACCAGGACGACGAACCCGACGAAGGACCACGGGACCGGGACGAACACCAGCCCGATCCAGAGGATCTGGATGACCGTGAGGCCCAGGGCGTAGGCCCGGGTCACCGCGGCCCGGGCCGGGTCGCCATGCGAGGCGCGCAACCACAGCGCGACCATCGCGACCCGCATGATCGTGTACCCGAGCACGACGGTGCCGATGTCGAAGTGCTCGAACGCCGCCGGGATGCCGACCGCGAGGACGAGGATGCCGGCCATCTTGAGGACCACGAGCACGCGGTACAGGGCGTCGTCGCAGTCGTAGGCCGACGCGAACCACGTGAAGTTCAGCCAGGCCCACCAGAGGGCGAAGAACACCACGAGGTAGCCGAGGACCCCGGCGAGCACGTGCGCCTCGCTGATCGCGTGGTGGAGCTCCGCGGCCGCGGTGGAGATCGCCACCACGATGGTGAGGTCGAAGAGCAGCTCCAACGGCGACGAGGCCCGGTGCTCCTCGTGCGGGTCCCGGGCGGTCATGGAGCGGAACCACTCGGTGCGCGGCGTGGTCACGCCCGGCATCCTGTCTGATTCGGGGCGAGCGGAGCGACGGGGGATGAAACAGTCCCGTATCAGCGCGACGGGGCGCGCACCACGTCGTCGGGGCCGATGGGGTCGGGGACCGGGCGGTCGCCGCCCTCGAGGACGAGGCGCACCCGCTCCTCGAGGCGCTCGGAGACCGCCCGGTAGAAGCGCCGCTGGGTGAACCGGCCGAACACTCCGAAGCCGAGCGCGATGACCGGGTTGGGGATCGAGGCCCGCGAGGAGACCCCGGTGATGACGAACTCGACCTTGCCCGTCGTCAGGTTCTTCACGACCTCGTAGACCAGCCGGCCGCGCTCGAGGTGGTGCTCCAGCGTGCGGTAGCTCCAGCCCCACACCCGCTCGGAGGTGCCGTCGGCGCGCTCGCGGGTCTCGTCGATCTCGGCGTCCACCCGCACGCCCATCGGGAAGCGCAGCACGAGGAATCGGCCCTCGAGGAGCATGTCCCGGCCGACCAGCGGCGCCTTCGCGTGGAACATCGCCGACATGATGCGGCGGTCGGCGAACTCGTAGTCGTGCACGAGGGCACAGGCGATCTCCCACGGCCCGCCGGGCTCGGGGTCGCCGGGGTCCTCGACGGCGAGGGGGTGGCGCAGCCGGTCGTGGTGCCAGCCCTTGCCGCCCGTCGTCGAGGGGTCGTAGTTGAGCTCGTACCGCGCGATCTCGTCGAGCTCCTCGGCCGGGTGGGAGACGGGCGAGAACCGCCAGGTCCGCATCGTGCTCCCTCTCCCGACGCGCCGGGGCGGCACGTGATCGCGCCGCATCGTCCCAGTCGCCCCGCTCGTCCGCCCGTCGTACCCACCGGGCCGCCGGCCGCCAACGCGGCGCTGCTCACCTGCGTCGTGGGCGGCTCTCAGCGACCCCTCAGCAGCTCTCCGTAGCGTCGGCGGCCGATGACCGTCCCCGAGAAGCCGGCCGCGACCGGCGGACGACGCCTGAGCTGGGACGTCATCCGCGTCCTCGCGGTGGCCAGCGTGGTCGTCCAGCACGCCACCTTCACCGCCCAGGGCGTCATGCCGTGGCTGGCCGCGCCGCCGTTCACCTGGAGCGTCCAGGCGGGCGCGAACACGCTCATGGTGGTCTCCGCCTACTTCGTCTGCGTCACGCTGGCGAAGCGCCGGCCGGCCCGGTGGTGGTGGCAGCGCCTCTCCCGCCTGCTGCCCGCCTACCTGGCAGCGGTGCTCGTCACGTACGGCGCGACGCTCCTGGCCGCCGACCACGGCTACTGGCGCCCCGGCGAGCGGGACCTGGTCGGGAACCTCCTGCTGGTCCAGAGCTTCGACCCGTCGGTCACGTACATCGACCACTCGTACTGGACGCTGCCGCTGCAGATCGGGGTGTTCACGCTCGCGGCGCTCGCCGTCGGGCTGCTCGGCCGCGACCTCTGGCGCCACCCGGCGGCGCTCCCCGCGCTCGCGTGGGCCGGCGTCGTCGTCCCGGTCCTGCTTGCCGAGTGCGCCACCGGCTGGCTCGCGACGCTCTCGAACGGCTTCGTCATGTGGCGCTGGCAGCTGTTCGCGGTCGGGCTCGCGATGTGGCTGGCCGGGCGGGGGCGGATCTCGGTGACCCACCTGGCCGCGCTCAGCGCGGCGGGCGTGCTGGCGGAGGCGGTGATCACTCCCGACGCCGACTCCGCGATCGTGCTCGCGCTCGCCTGCCTGCTCGTCGCCGCGGCCACCCTCGGGCCGGACTGGGACTTCCTCCGGGTGGGCCCGCTGCCGCGCCTGCTCGGGTGGCTCGCCGGCATCTCCTACGGCGTCTACCTGGTCAACCAGCAGCTCGGCTACTTCGCCGCCTGGCTCGCGCAGGACGGCTTCGGCATCACCGGGTGGGGCCGGCTCGCCGGGGTCGTGGCGCTCGCGGTCCTGCTCGGCTGGCTGCTCACCCGCCTCGTGGAACGTCCCGCGTTCCGGCTCCTCACCCGTCGTCGGGCGGTCGTTCAGCGCGGGAACGACGAGGCCGCGTCGATCAGCATGTCGTTCTCCTCCGGGGCCCCGGCCGAGATCCTCACGCCGTCCGGGGAGAAGCCCCGCACGACGACCTTGTGATCGAGCGCGTGGTCGGTGAAGGCCTGGGTGCGCTCCCCGAGCGGCAGCCAGAGGAAGTTCGCCTGCGACTCGGGGACCTCGTAGCCCATCCCGCGCAGCGCCGTCGCCATCCGGCCCAGCTCGCCGACCGCGTCGCGGGCGTCGGCGAGGAGCTCGTCGAGGACGTCGAGCGCGGCGATCGCGGCCGCCTGCGCGGGCGAGGACACCGAGAACGGCACGGACACGCTCTTCAGCGCCGCCGCGAGGTCGGCCGGCCCGATCGCGTAGCCGACCCGCAGGCCCGCCAGCCGGTGGGCCTTGGAGAAGGTGCGGAGCACGACGACGTGGGGATGGGCATCGAACAGGGTGAGCCCGTCCGGGACGTCGGGGTCGGACACGAACTCGCGGTAGGCCTCGTCGAGCACGACGAGCACGTGGTCGGGGACGCGCGCGAGGAACGCCTCGAGTTCGGCGCGGCGGACCGCGGTGCCGGTCGGGTTGTTCGGGTTGCAGACGAACACGACGCGGGTGCGGTCGGTGATCGCGTCGGCCATGGCGTCGAGGTCGTGGACGTGGCCCGGGGTCAGCGGCACCGGGACCGCGGTGGCATGCCCGATGAGCGTCACGATCGGGTAGGCCTCGAAGGACCGCCACGCGAACACCACCTCGTCGCCCGGCGAGCAGACCGCCGACACCAGCTGCTGGCACAGCGCCACCGACCCGCAGCCGACCGCGATCCGCTCCGGCGCCACCCCGTGGTGCGCGGCGAGCCGGCGGGTGAGCGCGGTGACGGTGATGTCGGGGTACCGGTTGCCCGCGGCGACGGCCTCGGCCACCGCGGCCTGCACCGTCGGGTGCGGGGGCAGCGCGACCTCGTTGCTCGCGAGCTTGACCGCGCCCGCGACGGTGCGCCCGGCGACGTAGGCGGGCAGCGAGGACAGGTCGGGGCGCAGCGGGGTCGGTGCGGTCACACCCCCACGGTAATGCGCAGGTCACGGACGCCGTCCGGACGCGGCCTGCTCCCGCCACACGGAACACGACGTGGAAGGCTGGTGACCATGACGACGCGGACGGAGACGATCCCGCTGGTCGACGAGACCGAGCTCGCGGTGACCGTCGGCGAGCCGGACAGCGGGGCGGTGCGCGGGGGGATCGTCGTGCTGCACTCCGCGCGGGGCGTCACCGAGCGGACCGAGCGCCTCGTCGAGGGGCTGGCCGACGAGGGCTGGCTCGCCGTCGCCCCGCACCTGTTCCACCGCGAGGGCGCCGCCCGGTTCGACGACGCCGCCTCGGTCTCCGAGGGCGCCGCCCGGGTCTCCGGGGCCTCCGTCCTCGCCGACTCCGACGCCTTGTTCGGGTGGTTGGCCGACCACGGGGTGCCCTCGGACCGCATGGGCGTCCTCGGGTTCGACCTGGGGGCGACGGCGGCGCTCGTCGTCGCCTCGCAGCGCGCGCTGGGGGCGGCGGTCACGATCGCCGCGGCCGGGGTGCAGAAGCCGCTGGCCGACGGTCTGCCGGCGCTGGTCGACGTCGTCGGGGAGCTCACCTGCCCCTGGCTCGGGCTCTACGGCGAGACCGGCGACCCCGTGGACCCCTCCGACGTGGACCGCCTCCGCGAGGCCGCGCACGCCTCGGGGGCGATCGTCGACGTCGTGGTCTTCCCCTCCGCCGAGCACCGCTTCGACGCCGACGAGGCGTCGCCGGTGCAATCGGATCCCCTCGAGGAGCGGGACGGGGCGGCCACCCGATCGGAGGCGCGCAACCGCGTGCTGAACTGGTTCGACGCACACTTGCGCTGACGTCGCGAGGAGACTGGCAGCGAAGCCGGAGGACGACGGTGTGACGACCACGCACGACCTGGCCGAGGGCGAGGTCCGTTCCGAACGGCGCCGGCGAGCCCGGATCGCCGTCGTCGTCGTGTGGTCGGCCCGCATCGTCGGGCTGCTGTCGATCTTCTCGGTGTTCGCGCCGGCGGCGCGGCGGCGGCTCGAGCCGATGGCGTGGTTCGGCCTGCCCGTGGAGGCCTCGCTGGTGGGGACGGTCATCCTCGCCACGGCGGGCGTCGGGCTGATGCTGCTGGCCACCGGCCTGCGGCGGCGCAAACGGCGGGCCTGGCAGCTGGCCGTGCTGATGTGCGTGGTGATCATCGCCTCCCACGCCCTGGGCCGGCACCCGATCCCGCCGCTCTGCGTCGCCGTCGTCCTCCTGATCGGCCTGCTGCTCACCCGGCGGGAGTTCGACGCGGTCCCGGACTCCGTGGGCCGGTTCGTCGCGGTCCGCCTGGTGGTGCAGCTGCTCGCGGCGGGCTTCGTCATCGTCAGCGCGATGCTGTTCTTCGTCCGGCCGTCCTTCCTGGTCGGGCGGCCCTCGCCGGGGGAGAAGTTCGCGCACGCGGCGCTCTCGCTCATCGGGGTCGAGGGCTCGGTCGAGTTCCGGCTCGACTGGTACGACGACCTCACCGCCGCCGTCGGGCTCAGCTTCGGGATCGGCGCACTGCTGCTCGGCGGGTACTTCCTGCTGCGCTCGGCCGAGCCCCGCCCCCAGCTCTCGGCCGAGGACGTCGCCGGCATCCGGGCGCTGCTCGACCGCCACGGCGCCGCGGACTCGCTCGGCTACTTCGCGCTGCGCCGCGACAAGTCGGTGGTGTTCTCGTCCTCCGGCAAGGCCGCCGTGGCCTACCGGGTGGTGACCGGGGTGGCGCTCGCCTCCGGTGACCCGCTCGGCGATGTCGAGGCGTGGCCGGGGGCGATCGAGGCGTTCGTCGGGCGGTGCCGGCGCTTCGGGTGGGTGCCCGCGGTCCTGGGCTGCTCGGAGACCGGCGCCCGGGTGTGGGCCCGCGAGGCGGGGCTCGACGCGCTGGAGCTCGGCGACGAGGCCGTGGTCGACGTCGCGACCTTCTCGCTGCAGGGCCGCGCGATGCGCACGGTCCGCCAGGCGGTGTCGCGGATCAAGCGCGCCGGATACGAGACCACGGCCCGGCGGCTGCACGACATTCCCGAGACCGAGCTCGCGACGCTGCGGGCCTGCGTGGCGCGCTGGCGCGGCGGGCCCGACGAGCGCGGCTTCTCGATGGCGCTCTCCCGCGCCGCCGACGCGGCGGCCGACCCCGAGGCGGTCCTCGTCGTCGCCGCCCTCGAGGACACCCCCAAGGGCATCCTGCAGTTCGTGCCGTGGGGCACCGAGGGGCTCTCGCTCGACCTCATGATCCGCGACCCGGCGGTCACCGAGAACGGGCTGAACGAGCTCTTGATCACCGACCTGCTGGCCGCCTGCCGGGGCCTGGGCGTGGCGCAGGTGTCGCTGAACTTCGCGGTGTTCCGGTCGGCGCTGGAGCGCGGCGAGCGGATCGGGGCCGGGCCGGTGGCGCGGCTGTGGGCGCGGCTGCTGCGGATCGCGTCGCGGTGGTGGCAGATCGAGACGCTGTACCGCTTCAACGCCCGGTTCGCGCCCGCCTGGGTGCCACGGTTCCTCGTGTTCGACGCGGTGCGCGACCTGCCGCGGATCGCCGTGGCCGCCTTCGAGGCGGAGGGCTACGGCGGCAGGCCGCCCGCGTTGCTGCGTCTGCTCCGCAAGTAGGTGGCCTGCGGCCTCGTGAGCAGAAAGTGTCGGTATAGCGGCACTTTCTGCTCACGAGCGCGAAGCGCACCTATGGCCTGACGAGCACCTTCAGGGCCTCGCGATCGTTCATCGCGCGGTAGCCCTCGGGGACCTCGTCGAGCCCGACGGTCCGGTTGAAGACCTTCCCGGGCTCGATCTGGCCGTCCAGGATGTCGGGCAGCAGCTCGTACATGTTGGCCTGCGTCGGCGCGATCCCGCCGGCGATGGTGATGTTCTTGGTGAACTTCGCCGCCGCGTTGGGGATCGTGCCGCTCTGCGGGACCCCGACGATGCCGACGTAGCCGCCGGGCTTGGTCACGGTGATGGCGGTGGAGAGCGACTGGTCGTAGCCCACGGCCTCGATGGCGGCGTGCACGCCGTCGGTGCCGAGCAGGTCACGCACCTTCTGCTCGCCCTCCTCGCCGCGCTCCGCCACGACGTCGGTGGCGCCGAACTCGCGGCCGAGGTCGGTGCGGTCCTTGTGGTGGCCCATGAGCACGATGCGCTCGGCCCCGAGCCGCTTCGACGCGAGCACGGCCAGCAGGCCGACCGCGCCGTCGCCGACCACGACGACGTCCTTGCCCGGCCCGACGCGGGCCGACACGGCCGCGTGGTGCCCGGTGCCGAAGACGTCGGAGAGCGTGAGCAGGCTCGGCATGAGCTCGGAGTCGTGCGGGACCGTGAGCTTCATCAGCGAGGCGTCGGCGAACGGCACGCGGGCCGCCTCGCCCTGCGCGCCGTCGGTGTCCGCGCCCCAGGCGTTGCCGTTGGGGCAGGCGCTGGTGAGTCCGGCGCGGCAGTACTCGCAGGTGCCGTCGGCGTAGAAGAAGGGGGCGACGACGAGGTCGCCCCGCTGGATGCGGCTCACCTCGGAGCCGGTCTCCTCGACGACCCCGATGAACTCGTGGCCGATGCGGCCGCCCTGCTCGGTGGCCTCGCGGCTCTTGTAGGGCCACAGGTCGCTGCCGCAGATGCAGGAGTGCGTGATGCGGACGACGGCGTCGGTGGGGTTCTCGACCTTCGGGTCGGGGACCTCCTCCACCCGGACGTCGCCGGCGCCGTAGATGAGCGTGGCCTTCACGACTGGTGTCCTCCTCGAGCGGTTGTGCGCGATCGGCTACCCGCGGCGCGGAGGTCGGATGCGGCGTGATGCATGGGTCACGCCGGGGATGCCGGGCGCCGGGGGCGGCCGCGAGCGGGCCCGGGGCGGCGTGTAGTGTCTCCGTCCGGTGGCCCCAGGGCCTCGGGAGGCTTCGCCTAGTCTGGTCTATGGCGCCGCACTGCTAATGCGGTTTGGGTTAACGCCCATCCCGGGTTCAAATCCCGGAGCCTCCGCGGCGGCGACCAGCCGGGCCTGCCGTCACAACTGAACACATCTGCGCCCGTAGCTCAACGGATAGAGCATCTGACTACGGATCAGAAGGTTAGGGGTTCGAATCCCTTCGGGCGCGCACACAAACACGCAGGTCACAGGGATCGCCGGGCACCGGCGGCCCCTTCGCTGTGTCCGGGTGTAGCTGGCTCGTGTAGCAGTGCCCATGGTCAGGCCCCCAGCTCGTCGTCGAGTGCGTCCAGGGCGGCCCGCTGGGTGTCGAGCGAGACGTGGCCGTAGACGTTCATGGTCATCTCGATCGCGGAGTGGCCGACGATCTCCATCACCGTCCGGGGGTGAACCCCGAGCGCGAGCAGCAGGCTCACGCAGGTGTGGCGGAGGTCGTGCAGACGGACCGAGCGCATGTCGTTCGCCTCCAGGAGGTCGCCGAACATCCGGGTCACGTTGCGCGGCTCGAACGGCGTCCCGTTGCGGGTGACGAAGACGTAGCCGGCGGGCCGGGTCGGGCGGCCGGGCTCGGCGCCGACGAGCTGGGCCCGGACTTGGTGCGCGGCGAGCGCATACCTGACACGGGATGGCAGTGGCACGGTCCGGTTCGAGCGCCGGGTCTTGGTCGGCAGCTCGCGGAGCGCCCCGCCCGCGCGGTGCAGGCTCTTCGCCACGCGGAGCGTGCCCCGGCCGAAGTCGACGTCCTCCCACTCCAGGGCGCAGACCTCGGAGCGGCGCAGGCCGAGCATGAGGATCACGGTCCACATCGCTTCGACCCGATCACCCCTAACGGCCTGGAGGAACGCCGTCGCCTCCTCCACGGTCATCGGCTCGTGCTCGATGAGCTTGGCCGGCCGCTCGACCCGGACGAGCTTGGCGACGTTGCGGCTCACGAGCTCCTCGCGCGTCGCGTGCTCGAGGGCGGCCCGGACCGTGGCGTGGGCGTACTGGATCACCCGGGGCTTGTGACCGTCGGCGCGCATCCCGTCGACCATCAGCCGCACGTCGCGCACCGAGAGCGCGGTGAGCTTCTTCTTCCCGATCCTCGGGTTGATGTGGAGCCGGACGTTGGTCTCGTAGCCCACCCAGGTCGAGGGGCGCACCAGCGGCTTGAGGTGGGTCAGCCACTCCTCGAAGAAGCCGGCCATCGTCGGGCTCTTCGTGACCGCCGGGATGTTCTTCGCGGCCTTGTCGAGGACGTCGCGGAGCTTGGCGTTCGCCTCCTCCCGGCTCGCGCCGTACTTGACCACTCGGCGCCGACCACCCGTGGTGACCGGGACGTAGGCGGCGGCGACCCACTTCCCGTCGGAGGAGCGCCGATAGACGCTGCCCTCGCCGTTGAGGTTCCGGCCGCTCACGCCGAGACCTCGTCCTCGGCGACGCGCTGGGTGAACTCCCGGAGGGCCTCGGGCCGGACCCGGCGCAGTTTGCCGATCTTGATGGACTCCAGCTGGCCGGTGCGGATCAGGTCGTAGACCGTGCAGCGGCCGACCTGGAGTGCCTCGGCGACCTCCGGGACGGTGAGCAGGACGCGTTCCATGGGTCAGTCCTCCGGGGTGTGTCGGCCGAGGTGGCCGAGCTCGTTGTGGACGAAGGTGAGGTGGTCGGCCAGTTCGGTGGCGCCGAAGCGGGCGTCGTCGAGGCGGCCGAGGGCGGCGCTTATGGCGCGGCCGGGGTCGGTGCCGCGGTCGTCGAAGTGCTCGCGGGCATCGGCGCGCTGCACGGAGCGGTCGAGGAAGTCGACGAGCCGCGGGAGCCGCTGGGCGAGGTCGTGCAGGTCCCCGACGACGTCGTAGGCCTCGCCGAGGGCGAGGGGCCCGCGCATGCTGGAGTGGTTGGCGGCGCGGACCTGGTCGGCGGCTTGGGCGATGGCGGCGGCGAGGCTGGTCATCGCGTGCTCCCGTCGACGTTCGCGGCGCGGTCGGTGGCCTGGCCGAGCTGGTGGGCGAACTCGGCGGTGCCGCTGGTGACGGCGGGGCCGAGGGTGGGGAAGGCGGCGAAGAGCAGGCAGAGGGTGACGACGCCGGAGGCGACGGCGGGGCCGGCTTTGTGGCTCTTGGCGAGCAGGGCCGTGATCAGGGCGGCGATGACGCCGATCGCGATGAGGTTCACGCGGCGTCCTCCTCGTTGGTGACTGGCCGCCGGCCGTGGCGGGCGATGCGGTCGCAGAAGGCGCCGTAGCCGCCGACGTAGGGGGCGCGCAGGCGGGTGCAGTCGTGACCGGGGGCGGAGAGGTAGGCGATGCCGGGGGCGACGTTGGCGTGTTCGGGGCCGAGGGGGCGGGCGTCGTCGCCGTGGAGCATCGCCAGGGATTCGGCGGGGACGCGGAAGGAGATGCGGACGGCGAACTGGTCGCGGGCGTAGCCGCCGCCGACGGCGTTGGCCTCGAAGCGCTGGGCCAGCATGAGGACCCGGAACGCGGCTTTGCGACCTTCGGAGAGCAGCCGCAACGCGGCGCAGGTGATGCGCTCGGCGAGCTTGCGGTCCTTGGCGTGAGCGGCCCGGAGCAGGCCGGGGAACTCTTCGAGGACGACGAGCACCAGGGGGTTGGTGGTCGTCGGGGTGACGGCGTCGCGCCGGGGCGGCATGGCGTCGAGGCGGGCGTCCATCCAGGCGACGAGCCGGTCGAGGTGGTCGGCGTGGGCGAGGAGGTCGCGGGAGCCGGTGACTTGCCAGGGCCGGTGGGCGGTGCCGTCCCAGGCGCGGCCGAGGAGTAGGCCGGTGATGTCGGAGCCGGCCACGAGGATGTCGGCGGCGGCCGCGCACTGCGTCGTGATGCCGTAGGAGAGTTGGGATTTGCCGGAGCCGTTCTGGCCTTGAACGGCGACGTGGCCGGGAGCGGCCAGGACGTGCTCGATCAGCGAGCCATCCTCGGCGCGTCCGAGCAGGAGCGGGGTGTCGGCGCGGCCGATCATCACCTCGTCGGGCAGCCGGAAGGTCGAGGCGAGTGGGTCGACCTCGAAGAGCGCGACGCGTACCCAGCGGCCGGCGAGCGGCTCGACGCGCAGCCCGGCGAAGCCGAGGGAGTGGGCCAGGCGGGCGGCGTGCTTGGTGATGTCATCGGGTTCGCCGCCGGGCAGCAGCTCGACGGTGAACGACGTCCCGGCCGGGCCGAGTCGCAGCGCCCCGAACGTCGGCGTGCGGACGGTCAGCCCCGCGGCGACGTCGATGTACTGGCAGAGCCCGACGCCGATGCAGGCCTCGCGCCACAGCCCACGCAGAGTGGCCTCGAGGAGGCGGTGGGCCTCGGCGCGCTGCTGCTCTTGGATGCGGGCCCGTAGGCGGGCGATCAGCCGCTGGGCGGCACCCGGGCCGCCGGTGTGCCAGCGGACCGGACCGCGCGGTACCAGCGGGCGAGTGGGGTCGGCGGGCATCAGGCGGCCTCCTTGCGCTCCAGGCAGCGCGCGCACAGCTCTCCGTCCACGGCGGGCATGGGGAACAGCAGCGCGCAGGCTGGGCACATCGGTTCGTCGTCGGCGACCGGGTCCGGCACCCCCGCGAGCCGAGCGCGGCGGATGGCGCGCCGGTCGGTGGGGGTGGTGGCGGCCCACAGGCCGTGGTCTTGCCCGGTATCGAGGGCCCAGCGCAGGCAGTCGGTAGCGGCTGGGCAGGCCCCGCAAATTGGGGCGATGGCGATGCGGTGGCGGGCCACGATCGCCGAGGCGTCGTCATCGGAGGGTGGGAAGAACAGCTCGGGGTCGGTGTCGCGGCATGCCGCGTCGGTCTGCCAGCCCATGGGTCACGCCGCCTCGGAGTTGGTGGTCTCGGTGGTCCTGCGGGCGGTGCGCTGCGGCCCGGCCGGTCGCACGGCGTCGGCGGTGAAGGTGACGTCCACGCCCTTGCCCTGCCGGGAGCCACGGACCTTCATCCGAAGTCCGACGAGCTCGACCGGGGAGTAGGGCGGGAGGTCGGGGACCTCGTGGGAGGCGAAGCGGACCCCGAACAGCTCGGGTCGTTCGTCGCGGCCGAGCGGGAGCATCACGTCGATGATCTGGAACGGGGCGCCAGTGGCCTCGTCCAATTCGGGCGTGGACCCGGGTCGGCGGCCGTTGGGTCCGTCCTCCCAGGCCATGACCGGGGCGACGTGGCCGGTCGTGACCGCGTTGATGTGTGTCGCGTCGACCGGGGTGTCGACCTGGAACAGGTTCGTCATGGGTCTCTCCTCGTCTGCCTGACCTAGCCAACGTGGCTAGCCATGTGCAGAGTGACACAGCATGGCTAGCCATGTCTAAGAGATGGCTGACCTGCCTAGGCAACAATGGGGTCACGGCCATACGCTGGAGAAATGACCGACCAGGAGGGTCTGGACCCGAACGATCCGCGGCCGCCGTACCAGCAGGTGGCGAACGCGCTGCGGGCCGCGATCCTGACCCGCACCCTCTCGCCGGGGGAGAAGCTGCCCTCCGGCGTGGCGCTGGCCTCGCGCTACGGGGTGGCGCGGATGACCGTGCAGCAGGCGATCCGGTTGCTGCGCGACGAGGGCCTGGTCGTGTCCCGGCAGGGTTCCGGGGTGTTCGTGCGGCAGCGCGCCGAGCGGCCCGTCGGTCTACGGCCGCACCTGGAGCGGGCGTTCGGCGAGCCGAACGTGACCGTGGACTTCGCCGGCTTCTCCGGGGAGACGTTGCACGGCGCGATCTCCGAACCACTCGACCAGATCAGGGCCGGCCGGCTGCGCCCCGACTCGATCCGGGTCCGGCTGCTGGTTCCCGACCCGGCCCGGCCGTGGGCTCTGCCTGCGCGGGTGGAGGACCTGGAGGACAGCCCGGAGTTCCGCCGGCGCGCGACCGGGATCATGTCCCGGCACACCCTGGCGGTCGTCGAGCAGGTCAACGAGCTCCGCGAGCTGGGCCTGGTGCCCGACGCGCTCGCCGAGGTCCGGGTGATGCCCTCGGTGCCGATGTTCAAGGTCTACGTGCTCAACGGCGCCGAGGTGTTCTTCGGCTACTACCCGGTCGTGGAGCACGAGGTCGCGCTGGCCGGCGAGCCGACCAGGATGTGGGACCTCATGGGCAAGGACACCGTGCTGCTCAGCCACGCCGCTGACGCCGACCCGGACTCGATGAACTCCCAGCAGGTCAGCCAGGCCGTGCTGTGGTTCGAGTCCGTCTGGGAGACCGTCGCCCGCCCCTACGAGCAGGCCTCCTCGTGAACCTCACCGATCTCATGCGGCCGGTCCGCCATGTCCTGCTCGACTTCGATGGTCCGGTCTGCAGCGTGTTTGGCGAGCTACCCGCGCACGTGGTGGCCCGGCGGCTGGCAGAGGCCATCGACGCCGACCTACCGGCCGAGGTCGTCGGCACCGACCCGCTCGCGCTGCTTTCGTTGTTCGCCGAGCGGGGCCGGGACACGCTCATCGCGGCGGAGGCAAAGCTCCGCGAGCTGGAGCTCGAGGCTGTCCAGACAGCACCCATAACCCCTGGCGTCGTCGCGGCCCTAGACGCGTTCCGCGACACCGGGCGCACCGCCACCATCGTCAGCAACAACGCCCAAGACGCCGTCGTCGAGTTTCTGGGGGCCCGTGGCCTGATGAGCGTTGTGGCCGGCGTCTGCTCGCGCCAGCACCCAGAACCCGAGCTCCTCAAGCCCAATCCGTTCCTGGTCCGCCGCGCGATGGCAGAGCGCGGTGCCTCGAACTATGAGTGCGTCATGATCGGGGACAGTGCGACCGATGTGAGAGCCGGTGACGCGGCCGGAGTGCCGATCATTGGTTATGCGCCACGACAGGGGAAAGAAAGGTCTCTGGCGGAAGCAACACGTGGGCGGCTAGTCATCGCGAAAAGTATGAACGACATCGCTAGAGCGGCTCACGTGGAGTCAGAGGTTCTGCCGAATTTCCATCATTGAGCAGTCTACGGGCCCTGCCGATGTCTTGATCTTTGGCGCCCAAAGGGGGACGATCGACGAATGCCGAGCTCGACCGTGCGACCTGCTGAGGTGGGAGTCGACGACGGTACTCTCATGTCTGAAGTCATCTCGCTAGCGCGGAAAAACAAGGCGACGTTAGGCTTCATGCCTGATGAAGCGTTCTATGAACGAGCTCTTCAGGGACACCTTATACTCGCCCTCGACTCCGATGGACTCCTTCGGGGATACGTGCTATTCGACGTTACTCGTCACCGTCGAGTAAGGATAGCCCAGTTATGTGTCAAGCCGAGCGCCAGAGGCCAAGGTGTTGCGCGCCTACTGGTAGAGGACCTCAGTGCACGCTATCGAGAGTGTCTTGGCTTATCCTTGCGCTGTCGACGGGACTACGCCGCTAACGAGATGTGGCCGCGCCTAAATTTTGGGGCCGTCCGAGAAGTCCCTGGACGCGGTGTCGACAGGCGTCCGTTGACCATTTGGTGGAGAGATCATGGACACTCTGACCTATTCACTGACTACGTGGCGGACGCTCCTCACGTAGTTGCGGCGCTGGATACGAACGTCTTCCTTGATCTACTGGACAGATCTCGCTCGGGTTTCGAGGAGTCGTCGTCCTTGCTCGCAGATTGGGTGCCCGATCACCTCGACTTAGCCACGACCAACCAAGTGGCAAATGAGCTAAATCGGTCGCCGAGCGCCGAGATGAGAGCAAAACAATCGCTGGCCCTCTCGAACTATCGGTCGCTCACGGCCTCCGCGGACCTTGTCCAGCAAACATTCCTTGGACTGAAGGCTCAAGTGCCCACCGAGGCATACGAGGCAGACAAGAGCCTTGAGAGCGACACGATGCACGTCGCGGCCGCTATCGCATCCGGTGCTCATATTCTCGTGACTCGAGACACCGGTGCGCTCGGATTTCTGCGGAAGCCTGCACTTGAACTACACAACTTCCGCTTACTGCGTCCCTCGGAGCTGCTCGTTCACTTGGACGAACTCGCGAATGCCGTTGTTTATAGTCCTGCCGAGCTGCACAGGACAAGCTATACCGAGCGTGAGGTCGCCGCTGGGGAGGAAGATCTTGTCTGTGGTGCCTTCCTCAATAAGCAGGCCGGCGAGCGGAAGTCGGACTTCTTGACGAGGTGGAGATATGCGACAGCGTCATCTGATCGGTGGCGGCGCCGCATCATTCTCGGTGAGGACGGGCGGTCGCCCGCAGTTCTTTTGGTTTCAGGTTACAAAGAGGGAGTGTACGAAGTAGAGTTTTTGCGCGTTGCGGCAAGTAGACTAGCCGAAACACTGGCTTTCCAAGCCCTCTCGCTCGTGCGGATGCAGGCTTGCGAGGTGGGCGCCACCTTAGTTAGATTGCGGGACACGAGCTCCTCAGCCGCGGCCGTTACGGCGGCTCTGCAGGACGGATACGTCCGGGCTCCTGACGGCTCGCTGGAATGTCCAGTCGCGGACTTCGTCGGAAGCTTTAGTAGAGTACGATCATGGGCCTTCGCGAACTTGCCGCGCCAATTCTTCGAGTCGCTACCGGGTGATCGACCGTGCTCTATCGGACTCGCGTATGATCTTGAGCTACGCTGGTGGCCTCTCAAGATTACGGGGGCGTCGATTCCGACATTCATCATACCCATTAGACCCCAGTGGTCTACAAACCTCTTTGGAGTGCCGGCGCCTCTTTTCGAGCGGGACGCCGTGCTCGGGTTAAGCCGCGAGCACGTGTACTACAGGAGCCCTCGTCCCCAGCCGATTGCTGCAGGTCCGGGTCGATTACTTTGGTACGTAAGTGGCGAGGGTAGGGACGCGATCAGTTCAGTCGTGGCGTGCTCTCACCTTAGGTCTGTCACGGAGGACACGCCGCAAAGCTTGTACGATCGCTTCAAACACCTGGGCGTCTGGTCAGTTGGGAACATTGAACTCGCTGCACGTGACGGGCTGGCGTCTGCAATTAGATTCACCGGAACGGAGATATTCGAAAAGCCGGTCACGTACAAGCAGCTTCGTCAGATTTACGGCGACTGTCGGACCCCTACGCTACAGTCGCCCACCAGGATAAGTGAAGAGATCTTCGAGGCTATCTATCGGAAAGGGAGGCGGCTCGCATGAGTGACGAATGCCGGGTGCTGCTGTTGTCGCTTCGACCAAGGTACGCCTCTTCTATACTTAACGGCGAGAAGACGGTCGAACTACGTAGGCAGCCGCCACTCGCGGACGCCGGCAGCGTCGTTCTTCTATACGCGAGCAGTCCGACTATGCGTGTCGTCGGAGCGGCAACGCTCGAGTTGACCACCGTTGGCAATCCGAATCAGCTATGGCACTTGTTCTCTGCACGTGCCGGTCTGACGCGCGATGAATACGATTCGTATTTTGCAGGTTCCACGAAAGGAGGAGCCTTGGCGTTGAGGAATGTAGTGAGATTTCGTTCACCACCACCACTGGCAAGTTTGCGTGAGCGAATTGGTATCAATCCGCCTCAGAGCTATCGGTACGTCTCCCGCTCACAGGCGCACGACTTGGTAGTTGACGCGTGGGATCGGACCGAGCTGCACAAGTTGGAGGACTCGCGCACCGATCAGCTAAAGCTGGAGCTTGCCTAGCTGGGCCCCGTTGAGGGCAAGGTCGAACGCACGCCTGGGCGGACCTTGATCCACCTCCCACTCCTCACGGCTACTTGGAGTGAGCGTTCGGTTGCGCAAAGTTCTCGTTGCGCAACGGGCAACTCCGTGCTTATCTGATCTTGCGCCGTTCTAGATCCCTTAGGCATCCGCCAACTCCCTTTGAAACGGCGTAGAGAAGAGCGCAGAAGTATGCCCAAGTCGAGGTATGCCTACGAGCTGCCCGAGCACAAGGTCGAGTACGGCGTCAGTGTCGCCGTCGCCGACCTCAAGATCGACCCGCAGGCCCAGCGGACCCTCAACGAGCGGCGGGCCCAGGGCATCGCCAACAACCTCGTGCGGGAGGCGATGGGGTCGATCGTCGTCTCTCAGCGTGCCGACGGTTCCCTCTACGTGGTGGACGGGATGCACCGCAAGCGCGTCTGCGAGCTGACGAACACGCCGCGGATCACGGCCGAGGTCCACCACGGGCTGAGCCAGAAGGAGGAGGCTGTCCTCTTCCTGATCAAGAACCGCGAGTCGAACAAGCCGAACCCGCTCGACGAGTACAAGGTCGGGCTCACCGGCGGGATCGACCTGTTCGTCGACACCGAGGCCACGCTGAAGAAGCACGGCCTCGAGATGGGGTCCACCTCGACCAACAGCGTCGGGGCGGTCGCCGGTGTCCTCCGGATCACGGAGAACTACGGTCCCGACATCCTCGACCGCACCTTGGGCGTCGCGGAGGCGGCCTGGGGTCGCAACGGGTCGACGTGGGACGGGATGCTGCTCGGCGGGATCGGCATGTTCTTGGGCCGCCACGGGGAGATCGTGAAGGACAGCGAGCTCGCCGCGAAGATCCAGAAAACCGGGCCCGCCCAGAAGTGGGTCGCGTCGGTCCACTCGCTGGCCTCGGGTGGAGGTCTCCACAACACGGGCACGGGTTCGCGGGTGCAGACCTGCTACTCGCAGCTCGTGACGGTGTGGAACAAGGGCAAGAAGAAGAACCTGATCCCGGCGTAAGCAAGGGCGAGTCCGGCTGCCGGGGACCTCCAGTTCGAGGTCGCCGGCAGCCGGCGTCTTCGCTTCTTACCGGGGACCGCGCTCTTGTCATGTGACGAGGCGTGTCCGTGAGGCCAACTCGGGCTCGGGCCCGCTGAACTTCAGGGTGGTGATCTTCGCGTCGCGTCCGGTGAAGCCTGATTGACCGCAACAGGTCAGCCAGGCGCGCGCAGCGATGAGGCCACACCTTTCAGCGATGAGGAGAAGCTCGGTCTCGAGGCAGTTCCTCGTGATCCAGAGCCAAGTGTCCAGCGTGAGGGCGATTCGCTGATCAGGATCTTGATCGTCGTCGACGATCTCCTCGTCTGTGTCCTCTCGGCCCAGGCCCGCGAGCGTCCGCAGGTCGCGCTGACCGGTGGACCATGTCAACTGTCGACGGCCGTCTGAGGCTGCCTCCCATTCCCACCAGCGCGCGAGTGCAGACTCTTCGTACGTCTCGACCGCGTGGACGAGCAGCTGCATCGGGGTGCGGCCGCGTCTGGCGCGGCCTTCCTTGCGGTGCCCGCCGGTGACCTCGTGGGCCATCTTCGTGAAGTAGTCCGCCAGGTCCCCGTCGCCGAGGTGGGCGCGACGCAGGTCCCACCCGTGCTCCTCCGACGCCGAGAACCCCTTCTGCTGTAGCGCGCGGGACCAGCGCCCAAAGAGACGTAGTCCTAACGCGGCGCGGGCGAGGTCGGCGGAGACCTGTTCACGGAAGCACAGCAGTACGTGGAGGTGGACGCGCCAACCGTTGTCGCCGTCGGTGACCTCCACCGCGCGGGCCCACCCGAGCAGCCCGCCGAAGCGCTTCGAGTCTTCCAGCCAGGAAGACCCCGAGGTGACGCGCTGCCAGGCATACGAGAGGACGTCCCAGCAGCCCTCCTGCGCCTTGATCGAGTCGAGTTCGATGGCGTCGGCCTCGGCCTGGCGGTCGTCGACGTCCCACCCGTTGGCCTCGGCCACCTGGACATCAGCCAGCCGCTCCTCCAGCCGATTCCGGCGGGCCCGCTGCTCGGAAGTCAGTCCGAGGCGGTCGCCGCGGTCGTGGCGCATCGTCAGCGTCAGCAGGAACGCCGAGCCACCCAGCTCGTCGACAGCGCGCATCACCGTGGCGAGGTCATCGGCCCGGCGGGTGGCGATCTTCGCGGCGCAGACCGGGCAGCACCACACCGACCCGCACGTCTTTAGCCCGCCGTAGGCCGCGGAGCGGGTGCCGTCGCGATTCTCGATCACCCCGAGCGTGACGCCGGCTTCGGCATTCATGGTGTGCCCGCAGTACCGGACCCGCTTGAGCCGCGAGATGCGGCGGAGCTGGGCCCGGCGCTGCCAGCGGTTCGCCCGACGCTCCTGGGCCCCGGCCACCTGCTCGGCCGACCGAGGCTGGGCGTGCTGGCGGCGACGGCGCTTCCCGGCCCGGGTGGCGGATCGAAGAGTTGTTGCCCCTTTACCGAGAGACCCCGCGCTCACCAGGCACCACCAGCGAGGACAAGGGCCGGCGCTGACGCGCCGGAGGTGCCCGGCCCCTTCGGGCCGGGCACGCTTCCCCTCCTGTCTTCGACCCGGGGCGCGCGCCCGGCCCGGGGCCCGGACACCACGACGACGACAGCGACGACCAGGACCACGCGGACGGGCGCAGTGTGGCGGTGGGGCCTCCGGCGGCCAGGCGCTCCGCCCTGGACCCGGACACCGGCCTCAGGAGAGCACCCGACGAGCTCGACCAGCAGCGGTGCCGGGCAGAGGTGGTGGTCGGGACGGGGTCTCACCCACGACGGCGCGCCCGAGGGCTGCCAGACCGCCCACACGGCCGCAAGCGCCACCATGCAGCACGGCCGGCGGTCCACAACGAGAGGGGCGCTTGCCCCCGCGCGGGCGACCCGGCAGGGCAGAGCCCGCGCCGCCGAGGGAGAGACCCCGAAGCCACGTCCGTGGAACTGGGTGACCGTGAGCACGATCGACCGTTGGACTATGTACGCGACCAGGTTGACGACTTCGGGGGGAGCCGCGCTGTGGCTGACTGGGGAAACGTTCCCGGCTGGATTGAGGCGATCGCTACAAGCTTCGCCTTCGCAGGTACCACTGCTCTCCTGTGGATCGAGAGTCGGAGGCGGAAAGAAGAGCGGACTAGCCAGCGCGAGGCGCAGGCATCGAAGGTCGCTCATTGGCTCGACAAGTCGCACCATGGGCCGTGGGAACTTAAGTATCGCAACGCATCGGAGGTCCCAGTTTATCGGATTGATATCCACGTATGGATGAACGATGAATACCGGGGGAGTCGGCGTATGAGTCGAATTCACCCCCGCGATGGGGAGCACAGCCGCGCAGAGGTCAACGAGTGGCTTGACGGTCTTCTGCAGGACTACCGGAAGGACGAGGACACGATCCAGGTGGACCTCGTCTTCGCTGACGCCACGGGCCAGGGCTGGGTTCGAGACATCGAGGGGTTCCTCGTCCCGCTCGCAGGGCCGAGGGCTGAGGCTCCGGCACGCCTCCACACCTACAAGCTCCCGCCACGGGTAGAGGTCGAGCCGGTTCTCCGCGGCGGGAAGGACTGATCGGCCAAGACCGCCGTCACTCGAATCGGCCGCTCTCCGATGACGGAGCCGACCGGTCTCTGAGTCGAAGCGTGTAGCTGAACGCTGTAGCGACGAGGGCTGCAGCAGCTGCATCGTCGTCGCCCGGATCGGCCATAGACCGCGCCGAGAGGACGGTCCCGGACCGCTTCGAACGAGCCCGTTGGGACTACGGATCAGAAGGTTAGGGGTTCGAATCCCTTCGGGCGCGCACACCACCACGCAGGTCAGAGGGGTCGCAGTGTCGTTGCGGCCCCTCTTTTTCGTGATCGTTGATCCACGGTCGTTGCCCCGTTGCCCGCCGTCGACGACGGCGTGTCCACCCGGGTGTGTCAGACGTCGGGGGCGATGGCCAGCAGATCGCGGACCTTCCACGGGCGGCGGCCCCAGACGAGGAGCTGTCCCCGAGCGAGCAGGGACCCGACGGTGCGGCGGTTCCAGATCAGGGCGAGCAGCCCGGCGGGGTCGGCGCGCAGGTGGACGTCGACCCGCCGGCGCGACGGCGGGTCGATCCTCATCCCGTCGTCGTCCTTGACGAGGTGGAAGCGGTCCTCACCGGCCAGCTGCAGATCGATGCTGAACGACCGCCCGGTCTGCGGGTGGGCGGTGACGGCCTGGCTGACCACGTTCAGCATGAAGCACCGCAGCACCAGCGCGGCCGCTCGGGGCGGTATCGACCACGGTAGTCCTCCGGCAGCTCGGGCGATGTCGTCGCCGTGCACGAGGGTCTCGCCGAGGATGTGACCGCCGAAGAACGCGGGGCGGCCCCGGATGCCGTCGATCGCCCAGGGCCGGGGACCGTCGTCGGCGTGGCGGTGGTCGGTGAACGCCCGGGCGTGCCGCGTGATCTCCTCGCTCACGTGGGCCAGGTCGCGGTCGGGCTCGGCGGCCACCGCGCGTTCGGTCCATCGGCTCAGGGCGGCCATGTCGGGGAAGACCGCACCCGACGGCGTGCCCAGGCCGTCGGTGGCGGGCACCGCGCGGAGTGCTCCGGCGAGGTCCCCCCGCGCGAGCGGAGTGACGGCGGCCCAGGTCTGGGAGAGGTGCACGGCGGTGTCGGCGATGTCCCAGACGCCGACCGCCGGCGCGTGGGGGTCCGGGACGGCGGCCAGCAGTGCGGGAAGGCGTGCGACCACGTCGCGCAGTTCGTCGCGGACCGCCGACCAGCTCGGTGGCTCGGCGTCGGGCTCGGTTCGGGGAGCGGGGCGGCGGGCGTATGTCATGCCGGGACTCCCAGCGTTCGCGGGACGTGTGAGCGTCGTCGACGAAGGTCGACCCCGGCCCGTCGCACCGCAACACCGCCCGCCCCACCGCCCGCGGGATCGCCCGGTCACGCCACCCTGAGGCCCGCGTTCAGGGGACGAACGGCCCTTGGTCGTCGTCGGTCGAGGTCGCCATCGTGGACGGGTCGGCGCCCAGGACGCCTCCGGCGGCGGGCGGTCACCCATCCGCCGCCCCCGAGCTTCCGATGCTCCTCGACCGGTGACAGGGGGAGGCGATGAGCACCGACCAGGTCCTGCTCGGGATCGGCCTGATCGTCGTGCTCGCGGTGGGCTCGCAGGTGGTGGCCGGCCGGCTGCGCATCCCGGCCCTGATCCTCCTGCTCCCGGCGGGCTTCGTCGCCGGGGCGCTGACGCCCGACGTCAACCCGGAGCACCTGCTGGGCGCGGCGTTCCAGCCGTTGGTCTCGCTCGCGGTCGCGGTGATCCTCTACGACTCCGGCCTGGGACTGGAGTGGGGCGCGGTGCGCGGCCGTGCCCGCCGCGTCGTGCCCCGTCTGGTGACCTGGGGGGTGCCGATCACGATGGCGTTCGCGGCGGTGCTGGCGGCCCCGCTGCTGGGCATGTCGGCCGGCGCCGCCGCGATGACCGGGGCGATCCTGGTGGTGTCGGGGCCGACGGTGGTGGGTCCGCTGCTGCGATTCGTGCGGCCGACCGACCGCCTCCAGCGGATCCTGTCCTGGGAGGGATCGCTGATCGACCCGGTCGGCGGCATCCTGGGCGCGGTGGTCTTCCACGCGGTGCTGGCCAGCACTCGCGGCGGCCTCGGCCACCCCATCGCGGACTTCTTCCTGTCCCTGGCCATCGGCGGGGGCGGCGCTGCGATCGGCGTCGCGGTGCTCTGGCTGTGCCTGTGCAAGCTCCAGCTCGACGACGTGCTCGGCACGGCCGCCCAGCTCGCCTGCGTGCTCGGCGTCGCGGCCGGCTGCGACATCCTGCGCGACGACACCGGGCTCATCGCCGCGGTCCTGATGGGGCTCGCGGTCACCAACCTGCGGATGTTCGACATCCCGGCCCGCCGCCCGTTCTTCGAGACCCTGGTGCAGCTGATCATCGGGGTGCTGTTCGTGTCCATCTCGGCCACCGTCACCCCGGCCTCGCTGCAGAACCTGCTGCTGCCCACCCTCGCTCTGGTGGCCGTGCTGGTGCTGGTGGCCCGCCCGCTGGTGGCGTTCCTCGCCACCCTCGGGACCGAACTGACCCGAGGGGAACGAGCCTTCACCGGCTGGATGGCGCCGCGGGGCATCGTCGCCGCGGCCACCGCCTCGACCTTCGCCGCTTCGCTCGCCGCAGCCGGAGTCGGCGGTGCGTCGGAGATCCTGCCCGTCACCTTCCTGGTCATCGTCGCGACCGTCGCGGTGTACGGCCTGACCGCGGTCCCGGTGGCGCGCCGGCTCGGGGTCAGCCGGCCCACCCGCAGCCGCCCGCTGCTCGTCGGCGGTGACCCGTGGGTGATCGACCTGGCCCGTGCCCTCAAGGCCTCCGGACTGGAGGTCCTGATGTGGGCCCCCTCGCCCGACCAGCGCACCGAGATCGACCGAGCATCCCTCGAGGTGGCCCCCGGCGAGCAGATCGTCTCGGCGGTCCGCGACGGCACCGAACTCGACGGCGTCACCGCGATCCTCCTGCTCACCGACGAGGACCACTTCAACGCCCTGGCCGCCACCACCGTCGCCGGCAACTCGGACACCCCGGTCTACCGACTGGCACCGAGTCCCGACGAGAGGAACCTCGACGTCCCTGGCGACACCCTGTTCGGCCCGCCGCTCACCGGCCCGGTCCTGTCCGACCGCTACGACAGCGGCGCCCGCATCACCACCCGACCCGCCGACGGCGAGGTCCCCCCGGCCACCGACCTGCTGTTCCTCATCAACGCCGCAGGCACCCTGATCCCGGCCACGGGTTCTCGCTCCCCCGACCCCGAGCGGGGCGACACCCTCGTCCTGCTGGACCCGTCCGGAGACGGGAGACCGTCGTGACGTCACCCGGAGCGGGTGATGCGCCGGTCGTCGAGCGGCCCGAGCCTGCCGGGGATGGACGGGTGGCGGGCCGGACCGAGGGGATCCCGGCTCGGGAGAGCTGGTGGCCGATGACCGGAGGGTGCGCAGGACGTCGCCCGCGTCGGGAGATCCGGCTCCCGGGCTCGGGGCAGGCGCCCCCGAGGTCCACGTCGTGACCGCGTCGCCGGAGCCGGCCACCGACCCGCCGGCCATCCACAAGCGGGAGTTCTGGGTCCTGCTGGGGTACGCGGTCGCCCTGGGGGTGTTCGGCGCGTTCGCCGCGCTGGTCTTCGTCGGGGCGATCACCTTCGGGGGTACGTGGTACAGCGACGCCGACCCGGGCTGGCTCGGCGGGCACTGGTGGTGGGTGGCGGTCGCCGCGGCGGCGGGTGCCGCCGTCGGGCTGGTGCGCCGCCTCACCCGGCTGCCCTGGAAGACCCCCGGCTTGTTCGACGACCTGCAGACCGGGCACGTCGACCCGGGTCTGGTGCCGGGGATCGCGGCCGTGTCCCTCGTGTCGCTCATCGGCGGAGCCAGCCTCGGCCCGGAGAAGGCCCTGGGGACGATGGGTGGCGGGGCGGGCAGCTGGCTCGCCCGACGGCGCGGGCTCACGACCTCGGATGCCCAGGTCGACACCCTGGCCGGCTTCGCGGGCGCCTACGGCGGGCTGTTCTCGAGCCCCGTCATCGTGGTGATGCTGATCATGGAGGTCGCCCGGCCCGGCGGGCAGCGGTTCACCAAGGCCCTCGCCGCGCAGATCGTGGCCTCCAGCGTCTCGTTCGCCATCTACTTCGCCATCGCCGGCGCGGTGTTCGCGGGCGACTACGCGGTGCCGCAGTACGAGTTCGAGGACTGGTACCTCCTCGCGGCGATCCCCCTCGGGCTGTTCGCGGCCGTGCTGGTGACCCTGCTGGCGGGCGCCATCGCCGGGGCCGCCCGGCTGTTCGGCCGGCTGAGGGTCCCCGACATCGCCAAGCCTGTGCTGGGCGGGGTGATCTTCGGGGTCGTCGGCGTGGCCCTGCCGTTGACGATGTTCAGCGGCGCCGACCAGCTCAAGACCATGCTCGGTGGCGCGGGAACCCTCGGGCTGGGCCTGCTCATCGCCACGCTCGTCGCGAAGATGCTCACCTTCGCCGTCAGCCAGGGCAGCGGCTTCGTGGGCGGCCCCATCTTCCCGTCGCTCTTCATCGGGGGAGCGGGCGGGATCCTCGTCCACCAGGTCATCCCGGGCGTGCCGCTGGGACTGGCGTTCAGCTGCCTGCTCGCCGCCGTGCCCGGCGCCGTGGTCGCCGCCCCCTTCGCCATGGTCCTGATGGCGGCGTTCCTGACGCAGGTCGGAGCCCTGCAGACCGCACCGGTCCTCATCGCCGTCGTCACAGCCTTCCTCACCATGGAGGGCGTGAAGTACGTCCTGACGACGCGCCGGCAGGCCCGCGCCGCCGCGGCGAGAGCGGCGGACCCGCCGGAGCCGGCTCCGGGCGCGACCCCGCACGGGGAGTGACCCTGCAGGTGACGGTGCTCAGGACTGCGTCCGCGACGGCTCCTGGACGACAGGACGCGGCGCCGGCGCCGGTGGCTCGGCACTGTGCCGCGGGGCCGGGACGCTCGAGGCCGCCGCCCCGGACCCGTCGTCGGGACGGGCCCGCCGCCACTCGAGGGCGAGGAACAACAGCAGGAGGATGCCGATGGTGTTGATGACCGTCACCGACACGTTGGCGAGCGGCTGGGTGTAGCCGAAGATCGTCACGACGATGGCGCCGGTGATGCTGCGCTGCGCGGTCGTGATCACCGACGCGTGCCGGCTCTCCCGGTTCCGGAGGGTGAGGACGCTGCCGAGGGCGATGCCCAGGACCGGGACCGCGAGGGCCGCGGCGTAGGCGCCCCACCACACGCCCTTGAAGAGGTCCGAGAACGCGAAGATGAAGAGGTTCACGTACAGGACCAGGGCGACGAGCTGGACGACGAGCAGCGGACGCGCCCAACCGGACACCTCCTCCGCGTAGCGCAGGCGTACGAGGCAGCCGATGAGCAGCGGTGCGACCACGAACGCGAGCAGCGGCCACGCGAGGTCCCAGGCGCCCACGGGCGGCACGCCGGGTGCCACGGCACGGACGGCGAGGGGCAGCAGGAGGGGCACGACGACGACCGTCACCACCATCATCACGAGGAACAGGGCCGTCGAGAGGGCCGCGTCGCCCTTCGCGAGGCGGGTGATGGCCGGGGCGAAGGGCGCGCCGGCGGCCAGCGCGACGACGCAGTAGCCGATCTTGATGTCGGGCTGCATCGGGGCGATCACGGCGAAGCCGACGATGAGCGCCGGGAGGACGACGAAGTTGATCACCAGCACCCAGGTCGCCAGGCGCCAGTTCGCGAAGAAGTGCGCCAGGACCCGGCCCACCTCGATCCGCAGGCCGAGGGTGAACGAGTTCGCGATCGCGAACAGCAGGCCGAACGAGTTGATCACGACGAGGAGCTCACTGCGCGGCACGGCGGCCTCCTTCCGGCGCGTGGCCGGCGTGCGTGGCGCCGGCCGCGAGCCCGACGGTGGCAGCGGCGCCGGCGGCCCGGCATCACCTCCGGGGGATGAGCCGCTGGGCGCGGGGTGGACGTAACGGTCAGACGGGCCCGACGATGCAGTGGGCAGACGCCGAGCCCGGCGTCGGGGACGTCGGGGGAGCCATGACCGAGACCGCCGGGGCGATCTGCCCCACCTGCACCGCCTCGCTGCCCGCCGCGGGCACGCCCTGCCCGCGCTGCTCGCCCTACGGCGCGGTCCCGGGGTTCCCGCAGCCGCCCCACCAAGCGCCCCACCAGACGCCGTACCAGGCTCCCTACTGGACGCCCCATCAGGCGCCGTACCAGGCGATGCCCCCGCAGCCGATGCCCTACGGCGCCGTGCCCCACCAGCCGGTCCCGTACCAGCCGGCGCCCTACGCGGTGCGGCCGGTGAAGTCCTCGGGCGTCGCCGTCCTGCTCACGCTCCTGTGGATCGGCGCCGGGCACCTCTACCTCGACCGGGTCGGCACCGGGCTCGCGCTCATGGGCGCCCACGTCGTGCTGGGCTTCCTGCTGTTCGTCATCTTCGCGCCGCTCGGCTTCCTCGTCTGGCTCGGCGCGGTGATCGGCTGCTGCATCTGGGTCTCGAACCTCACCGCCCAGATCAACGCCGGGACGGTGCCGCCGCGCCAGACGTGGTGACCGCCTGCTCCCACGCCCGCTCCTCGGTGACGATCGCCGTCACCAGCGCGGCCGGCGTGACGTCGAAGGCGGGGTTGAAGACCGGCGTGCCCGGCAGCGTCGTCGTCGCCCCGCCGAACCCGAGCACCTCGTCGGCGCCCCGCTCCTCCACGACGATGTCCGCACCGGTCGGCGTCGTCGGGTCGATCGTCTCCTCGGGGGCGACGACGACGAACGGCACGCCGGAGCGGGCGGCGGCGCAGGCCAGCATGTAGGTGCCGATCTTGTTCGCGACGTCGCCGTCGGCCGCGATCCGGTCGGCGCCGACGACGACCGCGTCCACCCGGCCGGTCGCGATCGCGGCGGGCCCGGCGGAGTCGACGCAGAGCCGGTGCGGCACCCCCGCGCGTGCGAGCTCCCAGACGGTGAGCCGCGCGCCCTGCAGCAGCGGCCGCGTCTCGCAGGCCAGCACCTCGGCCAGGGCGCCCCGCTCGTGCAGCCGCAGCGCCGCGCCGAGCGCGCTGCCGCCCTCGCCGCAGGCGAGCTCCCCGGTGTTGCAGACCGTCAACAGCCGGACCGGCCGGGCCGGGCACAGCGCCTGGAGCAGGTCGGCGGCCCGGGTGGTGGCGGCCGCGTTCACCCGGGCACCGTCGGCGGCGACGGCCCGGGCCTCGGCCAGGACGGCGGCCGGCCCGTCGGCGAGCCGGGTCAGCGCGCGTCGCACGCCGAGGGCGAGCGGCACCGCCGTCGGGCGCGCGCGGGCCACCCGGTCGGCCTCGGCGCGCGCCGCCGCCGGGTCGCCGGGGTGGAGGTGCGCGGCCAGCGCCGCGCCGAACGCGCCCGCGACGCCGAGGTTCGGCGCGCCCCGCACGGCGAGCGTCCGGACGGCGTCGACGACCCCGTCCACCGTCGTCAGGTGCAGGTACTCGGTGGCCTGCGGCAGCGCGCGCTGGTCGAGCAGCACCACCGCCGGGCCGTCCCCGGACCAGTCCACGATGTGCACCCCACCGATCCTGCCCCGTCTCACCCCACGGCGGCGTCGGCCGCGTCGACGACCGCGGCGTGGAGGGCGAAGTCGTCGGGCGAGGCGAGGAGCCGCTGGGTCAGCGTCACGACGACGAGGTCGCGCGCCGGATCGACGTGCCAGGTGGTCCCGAGCCCACCGGCCCAGCCGAACGCACCGGCGCGCTGGCCCGTGATGGTCACCGACACCCCGTAGCCCCAGCTCGTCCCGTCGTCGAGGAACCCCGACCCGGCCCGCTGCGCCGGCGTGAGCTGGTCGGCGGTCATGGCGGCGACGTACTCCGGCGGGACGACCCCGGCACCGTCGTCGAGGAGCATCCGGGCGAACGCGAGGAGGTCGTCGGCGCTCGAGACGAGCCCGGCCGCCCCGTCGGGGAACCGCGGCGGCGCGCTCCACCGGCCGTCGGGCGCGTCCCAGACGGCGCCGGCCTCGTAGGCGGTCGCGAGCCGGGCCGGGTCGCCGGTGAAGGCGGTGTCGGTCATGCCGAGCGGCGCCAGGATCCGGGAGCGCAGCAGGTCGGGCAGCGGCTCGTCGGCGGCCCGGGCGGCGAGGACCCCGAGCAGCTGGCCGCTGGTGTTGTACAGCCAGCGCTCGCCGGGCTGCGCGATCAGGGGGAGCTCGGCCAGCTCGGCGAGCCAGGCGTCGGGCTCCGGAGGCACGTCCGGCCGCGGCGGCCCCATGGTGTTCAGCCGCCCGGCGCCCATCGCGGTGGCGATCGGCCAGGGCGGGTCGGCGGTGAACAGTTCCACCGACTGGCCCCAGCCGCAGGTGTAGGTCAGCACGTCGCGGACGCTGATCGGGCGGTGGGCCGGCACGGTGTCGTCGAGGGCGGCGTCCGGGCGGCGCAGGACGCGCCGGTCGGCGAGCTCGGGCAGCAGCCGGTCCACCGGCTCGTCGAGGGACAGCAGGCCGTCGGCGAGGAGGGTCCCGACGGCGGCCGCGACGATCGGCTTGGTGAGCGACGCGATCCGGAAGAGCGAGTCCCGCGCGACCGGCGCGCCGCCGAGCGCGAGCGTCCCCCGGGCCTCGACGTGGACCTCGCCGCCGTGCGCCGCGAGGACGACGAGGCCGGGCAGGTCGTCGGCGAGCGCCCCCGCGGCCAGGTCCCCGAGCCCCTGCCACGAGGTCCCCGGCGCTGTCGTCATGTGCGACTCCGTCGCTCGTGTGCACTTTCCGGTGTCATGGCACCAGAAAGTGCTCACGGGGGCGAAGCCCACCTAGAAGACGATCGTCGTGTTCCCGTCCCGCATCACGCGGTCCTCGCAGTGCGCGCGGACGGCCCGGGAGAGGACCGAGCGCTCGACGTCGGCCCCGAGCCGGGTGAGGTCGGCGGTCGAGTGCCGGTGGTTCACCCGGATCACGTCCTGCTCGATGATCGGGCCCTCGTCGAGGTCCTCGGTGACGTAGTGCGCCGTGGCGCCGACGATCTTCACGCCGCGCTCCTTGGCCCGCCGGTAGGGCACCGCCCCGACGAACGCCGGCAGGAACGAGTGGTGGATGTTGATCATCGGGGCGGCGACCGCTCCCAGTAGCGTCCCCGAGACGATCTGCATGTAGCGGGCGAGCACCACGAGGTCGACGCCGGCCAGCAGCTCGGCCTGCCGGGCCTCGGCCTCGGACTTGGTCTCCGGGGTGACCGGGACGTGCACGAACGGGACGCCGAAGGGCTCGACGGCGGGTGCGAGGTCCGGGTGGTTGGAGACCACGACCTCGACCGACACGTCGAGCTCGCCGCGCTGCGTGCGCCAGAGCAGGTCGAGCAGGCAGTGGTCGATCCGCGACACCATGATCCCGATCCGCTTCGGGACGGCGGCGTCGGTGACGCTGAACTCCATGCCGAAGCCGCGGGCGACGTCGGAGCCGAACGCGGCGCGCAGCCGGTCGAGGGTGCCGTGCGGCAGGGAGAACTCGGTGCGCTGGAAGTAGGTGCCGCCGCTGCGGGCCGTGGCGTGCTGGTCGAGCGAGAGGATGTTCGCCCCGGACGCGGACAGGAAGGACGCGACGGCGGCGACGATGCCCTGGCGGTCGGGACAGCGCACGAGCAGGCGGCCGATGGTGTCCTCGGGCGGGGAGCCGGTCACGCGCCGGAGGGTACTGACGCGGGGGCCGGGCGACGCGCGCGACGCGTCAGGTGCGGCACACGACCGCGCGGGCCGGCAGCTGCAGCGGGATGAGGGCGTCGTTGCGGCGTCGGACGATCGCGGTGGCGAGCTCCCGGGCGCGGGCGTCGACGGTGTCGTCGCGGCCGCCCGCCAGCGTGGCGGCGGCCTCGCCGACCTCGAGGGCGACGCGGGCGAGCTCGTCGAGCAGGTCCGCCGACCAGTCGAAGCGGTCGACGTTCGCGGGGCACGCCACGCGGGCCCGGCCGAGCTCGGCGAGGGCCTCGTGGGCGCTACGGACGAGATCCCGCAGCGTCTGACTCTCGTCCACACCCGCTCCTCATCGCCGAGACCACGCTCCGCCCCGTCGAGAATTCCCGTCGCGGGCGCGTTCACACGTGGCGGACCGGCGCGACGGGGTCCGATCGGCGAACGGGCGGCTTTCGTGTCCCGGCGGCGCCGGGAGCGGGGGCTCGTCACCCGTCCGGCGCGCTCCGGTCGCACAGAGAGAAGGGCCCGGCCGGCGGGGGGACACCGACCGGGCTGTCGTCGATCACGGGGGGCATGATCGACGCCTGGATGCTTTCTCTCCGTGGCAGCGTGCGTCAAGCAATTGTCGGACGTCCGAGGGTGTGCGCTCCATCTCCTCGCCCACCGGTCCCCGTGCGACGATGGCCGGGCGGCCCGACGGGAGGGGGAACGAGATGCGGATCCGGCTGCAGGACGGTCCCTGCCGGGGGGAGCACGACGTGCGGATCGCCGAGACGGCGCCGCCGCCCGAGGAGTACCTGGTGCTCGTCGAGAAGGGCCCGCGCACGCGCACCGACGGCCTGAACGGCGGCTCGATCCCCGGGATCAACGTCTACGCCGTGCACCGGCTCGACCGTCGCGACGCGGACGGCACCCCGGTCTACGGCTTCCGCGGCGAGCGCCACCAGCGCGGCTACTGATCCCCGCTGATCGTTCCCCGGCGCCCGCCCGGCGAGCGCCGTCGGGAGTTCACCCCGCCGACGGGCACGGACGACCGGAGGCGGGGTACCCAACCGCCTGGAATCGCAGCCGATCCCCGGGAGGGCGACATGGGACAGATCGACGCCAAGCTGGACAAGCAGTACGAGGACACCCCGCTCGCGGACCTCGCGGACGCGCCGGTCGCGGCGCTGCAGGGCGTGAGCGACGACGACGCCGAGCACCTCAAGAGCGCGTTCAACATCAAGACCATCCGCGACCTCGGGACGAACAAGTACTTCCTGTGGGCGCAGGCGATCGCCAAGCTCGCCGAGTAGCGGCAGGACGCACGACGGGGGCCCGGCCAGGCGGCCGGGCCCCCGTCGTGTGCTCGGAGCCGGTCAGCTCTTGAAGGCGTCCTTGATCTTCTCGCCCGCCTGCTTGACGTTGCCCTTGACCTGGTCGCCCTTGCCCTCGGCCTTGAGCTCGTCGTCGTCCTGGACCTTCCCGACGGTCTCCTTCGCCTTGCCCTTGAGCTCGTCGGCCTTGTTGTCGATCTTGTCTCCGGTAGCCATACCCACGAGTACCCCATCGGGCCCCGCCGTCACCCCGGGTCCCGGGCGAGCAGCACCCACACCGGGCCGGGGGCGAACGTCAGCGGCTTCCCGTCGGCCGCGCTGAACGTCGTGGGGTCGTTCGGCGTGGCACGCGACCACGTGCCGGTCCACCGCTTCCCGTCGCGCAGCACGTCGACCGGGCCGCGGCCCACGGTCACCGCGGTCGGCGACGGGGACCCGGCCACGTCGTGGATCGCCGACGTCCGGATCGGGACCCGCTGGACGACCACGGTGGCCGGCCCGTTCGCGGTGACCGCCGGGCGGCCGTCGAACGCCACCGTGTAGCGGCCGCCCGCGGCGCGCAGGTCGACCTTCGTGCTCCCGATGGTCTCGGTGACGGTGGCCGCCGGTCGGCCCCCGGCCGGTGCCGCACCGAAGCGGAACCCGACGTCGTGCGGCGCGGTGACCCCGCGGGCGGCGGCGACGAGCGCCGTCGGGGTCCCGTAGAGGTTGTGCGGGGCCTCGCCGCGGCCCCGGTGGTAGGCCCTGGCCACCGTCTCCGCCGACACCGGGAGCACCGGGCTCGACGCCACCAGCCCGTTCAGCTCCGGGGCGTTGCCGGAGAAGGCCAGCGCCGGGTGGCCGTACGCGGCGAGCAGGTCGATGTCGGACTCGCGGAAGCTGCGGACCGGCCCCACCGACGGCGGCAGGTGCGAGGCGAAGATCGCGAGCAGCCGGGTCACCCCGCCCTCGACCGGCTCGACGTAGACCACGTCGGCGGCGTCGACCCCGGTCCACGGCCGGCCCTGCGGCGAGTTGTCGATCTTGACGGCGAGCACGGCCTTCCCCGCGCCGCCGGGCTCGCCGGTCAGCGGCGAGGTGTTCGCGGCGGGTGCCGCCACCGGGGACACCGAGGGGGCGGCCGCCGGCGCCGGGGCGTCGCCGTGCGAGCTCCAGACGACCACGCCGAGGATCACCACGACGACCAGGGCGATCACCGCCGCGATCGTCCGTGTCGAGGCAGAGTCGCCGTTCCGTGCCACGGCGAACATCATCGCGAGGCCGTCGCCCCACCTATGATCGGGGCCATGGCCCGCCGGCCCGCGCACCAGCCCGACCCGGGGGAGAGCACGCCCGCGGACGCACGTCAGCGCGCCTCCGACGACGAGCGCGAGGACGTCGCCGCCCTGCTCGCGCGGGCGATGGTCGCCGGGCGGCTCACGCCCGTGGAGTACAGCGACCGGGCGGCCACCGCGCAGGCCGCGCAGTACCGCGACGAGCTCGACGGCCTCCTCGCCGACCTGCCCGGCGCGGTGCTGCACTCCTCGCACGGCAGCGACGTCCTCGAGCTCGAGGCGGGTCTCGGCGGGTCGATCAGCCGCCGCGGGCTGTGGCGGGTGCCCCCGACGGTGCGGGTGCACAGCTGGGTCGGGTCGGTGCTGCTCGACTTCTCGGAGGCCGAGTGCGCCACCGGCGTGGTGGTCGTCGAGCTCGCGACCGGGATGTGCTCGCCGACGGTGGTGCTCCCCGAGGGCGGCACCGCCGACGTCGACGACCTGCGCATCTCCGCCGGCTCGGTGCGCGACGAGACGGTGCACCGCCTCGAGCGGGGGGCGCTGCACGTGTCGGTGCGGGGCCGCCACGCGTTCGGCGACGTGGTCCTGCGCCACCCCGTGCGGGGGCGCTGGGAACGCCTGCGGGCCCTCCCGCAGGCCGCGCCGCGCACCCTCGCGCGACGGGTCGCCGAGCACCGTCCGGGCCGACCCGCGCGCCCCGAGGGGCCGCGGGGCGGCGCCGCGGAGCGGTAACGTCGGACGGTGCGCCGCCCGACGGGGGCGGTCGGGCGGGGGAGGGCGACGACGTGGACTTCGATCCCACCCTGGGCGCGCGCTTCCTGCTCCCGCTCGTCGTGGGCGCCGTCGTGGCCCTGCTCATGACGCCGCTGCACACCGCCCTGGCCCGCCGCCGGCGCCAGGCGCTGCTCGTGGACCGGGTGGTGACCGGCCGCGTCGCCCGCCTGACCGGGGCGGAGCGCCGGCGCGCCATCCGCCACCTGCACACCGAGGCCGGCCACCCCGTCAGCATGGTCGCCGGGCTCGCCCTGGCCGCCGGGGTCGTCACGCTGCTCGGCGCCGTGCTCACGGCGAACGCCGCGGCGGGCTCGACCGACCGGCGGGCGGTGCTCACCCGGCTCTTCGACCAGCTCGACGCGGCCGGTCTCCCCGCGCCCTCGAGCTCCACCGGGCTGACCGTGGTCGCCGTCCTCCTCGGGGTGGTGCTCGCCCTCGCCGTCGGGACGCTGCACGTCGCCACGCTCGACCTCGAGCGCCGCCGCGCGATGCCCGTCACGCGGCCGTGGCCCTGGTCCCGACGGCGGGTCATCTGGCTGGCCGCCGGCGTCGTCCTGCTCGTGCTGCTCGCCGTCGGGATCCAGACCGGCGGCCTCGCGGCCGGGCTGTTCCTGCTCGGCCACCAGCTCACCGCGCGGGCGACGCGGCCGCGGGCCTGCACCGTCGCCCCGGTCCTGCCCGAGGCGCTGCGCGCGGCCCGCCTGCCGGGCCCGAAGGAGCGGCGGCTGATCCGGTCGCGCCGCGGGCCGGCCCCGGGGCTGCCCGGCGCCGCCGGGCCGCCGCAGCAGCCGGCACGCCCGTCGTCGGGACCGCCGCGCGACGCCACCGCCCGCCCGCCCCGGTCCTCCACGCCGGGCCCGGCGGTGCCGCCGCGGCCCACCGCGGCCCCGCACCCGCCGACGGCGGCCACGCGCCTGGTCGACATGGCGCCGCCCGAGCAGCCGCTCGCGCCGCACGACCCGCGGACGGTCGGGGAGTACCAGCTCACCGGGCGGCTCGGCTCCGGCGGGATGGGCACGGTGTACCTCGGTCACCGGGCCGGCGTCACCGGCTCCGTCGCCATCAAGGTGCTGGCGCCGCACCTGCTCGACGACGTCGACGCCCGCACCCGCTTCCTGCGCGAGGGCCAGACGCTGCAGAAGGTCACCGGCGACTACACCGCGCGGGTCCACGGCGTCGGCTTCGACGGGTCGATGCCCTACATCGTCATGGAGCGTCTCGACGGGCCGTCGCTGCACGCGCTGGTCGCCGAGAGCGGCGCCGTGCGCGACGGCGAGACGCTGACCCGCATCGCGATCGCCCTGGCCCGGGCCCTCGCCGCGCTGCACAACGACGGGATCACCCACCGCGACCTCAAGCCCGGCAACATCCTGCTGACCTCGGCGGGCCCGAAGGTCGTCGACTTCGGCATCGCGCGGGTGGTGGGGCAGACCCACCACACGCCGGCCGGGAACATGGTCGGGACCCCGGGCTACATGGCGCCCGAGCAGGTCACCGGCAACGGCGCGGGCCCCGCCACCGACGTCTGGGCCTGGGCGTGCTGCGTGGTGTTCGCCGCCCGCGGCGACCACCTGTTCGACGGCGAGAACGTCGTCGACATCGCCCGTCGCATCCTCGACGGGCCGCCGGCCGACGCGTTCGCCGGCGTCGGCCGGGTCTCCCCGCGGCTCGTGCCGGTGCTGCGCCGCGCCACCGCGCAGGACGCGTCCGACCGTCCCCGCGACGGCGCCGCGCTGCTGCGCCTGCTCGACCGCAGCGGCGCCACCGCGACGGTCGGCTCGTTCGCGTGGGACAAGCTGGTCGGCGCCCGCTAGCCGGGTCCCGGGCGGGCTCTCCGCTGCTACGGTTTCGCCTCGCCGGAGGCGTTCGATACGTCGGGAGTGTGCGTGGCCAGCTGGGACGACCTCGTGCTGTGGGTACGGGTCCGCTACGAGGTGATGGCGCAGGACGCGGACGGCCTCACCTTCCGGTTGCCGACGACGGACGGCCGTGACCAGCTGGTCTACGTCCGCCACCGCGGCGAGGTCGCCGGCCACGACTGGATGCAGATCGAGTCGCCGATCGCGAAGCTCGAGGACATCGACACCCGGCGGCTGCTCGAGCTCGCGGAGTCCGCCGTGGTCGGCGGCGCCGCCGCGGCCGACGGCGTCGCGGTGTTCCGGCACTCGGCGCCGCTGTCGGACCTCACCTTCGCCGAGTTCGAGGGCCCGTTCCGGCTCGTGACGACGACGGCGGACGACCTCGAGCGCCAGCTGACGGGGACCGATCGCTACTAGCCAGCACGCCGGAGGGCCGCATGGACGTCGTCGAGTTCACCCCGACGCCGGAGCAGTACGCCTGGACCTTCGGCGGCGCCGCCCCGATCAAGGAGGTGGCGCCGGGCAGCGTCATGCGGCTGTGGTGCGACGACGCCTTCGGCGGCCGGATCCGATCGGTCACCGACCTCGCGAGCGGGTCGCTCGACGCCCGCTTCCTCAACCCGCAGACCGGCCCGTTCTCGGTGACCGGGGCCGAGCCGGGCGACACCCTGGTGCTGTACCTGGTCGACCTCACCCCGGCCCGCGACTGGGGCGCCTCCACCCTCGTCCCGTTCTTCGGCGGGCTGACCGGCACCGACCGGACGGCCCTGCTGGACGAGGCCCTGCCCGAGCAGACGTGGATCTACGAGCTCGACCGGGCGCGCGGCACCGTGCGCTTCCAGGCGCGGCGCAGCGACTTCGCCGTCGACCTGCCCGTCGCCCCGATGCTCGGCACCGTCGGCGTCGCCCCGGCCAACCGGGAGGTCCGCTCCTCGCTCACCCCGGACGCGTTCGGCGGGAACATGGACACCCCGGAGATGCGGGCCGGCGTCACCTGCTACCTGCCGGTCAACGAGCCGGGCGCGATCTTCTCGGTGGGTGACGGGCACTACCGCCAGGGCGAGGGCGAGTCGTGCGGGACCGCCGTCGAGGGCGCGATGGACGTGACCCTCATCGTCGACCTGGTCAAGGGCTCCTCGGCGCCCGCCCCGGCGTGGCCGCGGCTGGAGAACGACGCCGAGCTCATCACCGTCGGCTCGTCCCGCCCGCTCGAGGACGCCTGGCGGATCGGGCAGAAGGAGATGATCTCCTGGCTCGGCGCGCTGCACGGGCTCGACCGGCTCGACGCCTACCAGCTGCTCACCCAGGTCTCGCTCGCCCCGCTCGCGAACGTCGTCGACACCAACTACAGCTCGGTCACCAAGGTGTCGAAGGCCTACCTGCCGCGGGCCGATCCCTACGACGGCCTGCACGCCGACCTGCGGGCGCGGGCGGCGCGCCTGTAGCACCACCCCCCACGGAGGAGCCATGGATCTCGGACTGGCGGGCCGTCGGGCCCTCGTGACCGGCGGCAGCCGCGGCATCGGACGCGCGATCGTCGAGGTGCTCGCCGACGAGGGCGCCGCGGTGGCGTTCTGCGCCCGGTCCGCCGACGGCGTCGAGAAGGCGGTCGCCGAGCTGCGCGACGCGGGCCGGACCGTCCACGGCACGTCGGTCGACGTCGCCGACGGCGAGGCGCTGCGGTCCTGGGTGACGGCGAGCGCCGAGGAGCTCGGTGGGATCGACGTGGTCGTCGCGAACGTGTCGGCGCTGGCGATCCCGGGGTCCGAGGAGAACTGGGAGGCGTCGTTCCGCACCGACATGCTCGGGACGGTGCGGCTGGTCGAGGCGGCGCTGCCCGCGCTCGAGGCCTCCGACGCGGGCGCGATCGTCACCGTCTCCAGCGTCTCCGGCCGCGAGATCGACTTCGCCGCCGGGCCCTACGGGACGATGAAGGGCGCGATCGTGCACTACACCCAGGGCCTCGCCTACCAGCTCGCCGGCCGGGTGCGGGCCAACACCGTCTCGCCCGGGAACACCTACTTCGAGGGCGGGGTGTGGGCGTCGATCGAGCAGGGCGACCCGGACCTCTACGCCCACGCCCTCTCGCTCAACCCGACCGGCCGGATGGCGCACCCGGAGGAGATCGCGCGGGCGGTGGCCTTCCTCGCCAGCCCCGCCGCGTCGTTCGTCAGCGGCACCAACCTCGTCGTCGACGGGGCGCTGACGCGGGGGGTGCAGCTCTAGGCGCGTTCCCGGGCCGGCTGCTCGGGGCCGAACAGCAGGGTGACGACGGCCTGCGCGGCCGTCCCGACCGCGTCGACGGCGGCGACGAGGCCGCGCGCGGTCCAGTCGACGACGACCTCGACCCCGCGTCGGGCGGCCGTGCCCGCCCGCGACCACGCGGAGGGCCCGGCGAGGGGCTGCCGGGCGGGCAGGTCGCGGCGGGCACGGACCAGCGCGGTCGAGGGCGCCGGCGCGGGCCGGGCCTCGTCGGGGATCGGCGACCCGGCGGCGTGGGGGCGGCGGCGCGGGAGGAGCGGACCGACGTGGGGGTACCGCGGCGCCGGGATGTCCGCGGCGAACAGGGCGGGACCCTCACCGAAGCGGGCGATCGCGGCCGCCTCGCCCGCCACCAGCCCGGACCGGTCGCGCGACGGGTCGGGCTCGCGGCGGCGGCGAGCCCGCGGAGTGTCGGCGTCCCCGGACCCCTCGTCCGACTCGTCGGTCATGACCCACCTCTCGGCGATGCTCGACGTCGATCGTGATGACTCGGTGTGATCGTGGTGTGAGGCCCCGTCCGGTCGTCGCTGACCGGTGGGTTCTCGGCGGGCGGGGACCAGTGTCACCCACGAGCAGGAGCCTGGCACGCCGCTCGCCGCATGTTTCCATCCGGTCACGGAGGGCGCCGGATCATCCCTGTAGCCGAGTCGCGGTTCGGCCGTTGACCACTCACGGGTGCGCCTGGGCAGCGGCTGTCCCGGGTGGACCCACCGGTACCGGATCGAGTCACCGCTCGGCGCCGAGCGAGGGCAGGTCGGCACGGGCGTGACGGCACCGGTGCAGGACAGAGACCGGATCGTGATGCAATCGGACCGAAGCCCGAGCGGGCGCCGGGTGCGGACGCGGGAGGTGGAGCGATGGCGGGTGCACATTCCCGGTCCTCGCGCCACGAGCGCCCGGACGACGCCGTGGACCGGCGCCCCACCCCGCGCGACCTCGACGGCTCGGACACCGACCGCGACTACGGCGAGATCTTCCGGCCCCGGCCGGCCGACGACCCGGCCCCGCCGTCGCCGCCCGTCGGCTTCCCCACCGCGCTGTCGTCCTCGTCGTTCCGCGCGCCGGGCGCGGGGCGGCACGCCGAGCCGGAGCCCGCGGCGGTCGGGGTCGGCGCGTCGTCCGGGTCCGCGTGGTCCGGGTCCGCGCTGTCCGGGTCGGCGTGGTCCGGGTCCGACCGGTTCGGGGGCCCGACCTCGACCGGCACGTCCTCCGCCGGCACGGGTGGGCGTGGCCCCGGACGCTCGGCCACCCTCGCGCCGCCTCCGGCCGTGCCCCCGCCCCCGGCCGGTGGGCGTCCCGGTCCCGGGGACGACGCTCCTCGCACCGGCGGCGCCCGGCCGGGCGCCGCGCCTGTCGCCCCCCGCCCGCCCCACACGCTCTCCGGCCCGCAGGCGCTGGCCGCGCCGCCGGCCG
>NZ_JABBND010000033.1 GCF_012933465.1 Actinomycetospora sp. TBRC 11914 | reverse complement strand
TAGTGCTCACGAGCGCGGAGCGCACCTCACCGGCGTGTGGTCACCGCGGCGGCGCGGGAGAACGACCACGCCGCCACCCACACCGCACCGATGGTGAGGATCATCGCGCCCGGCACGTGGATGTAGAGCGTCGAGCGGCCGCCATACCAGGCCTGCACGAACGACAGGACGAACACGACGGCGGCCAGCACGCCGGGCCACACCGGCGCGCCCCGCAGCCGCCAGTAGGCCAGCGCGGCGATCGCGGTCAGGCCCGAGAGCACGTGGAGCACGATCGCGCCGGTCGAGTGCAGCTCCTCCGGCCCGCCCCGCGGGAACAGCTGGCCGGCGGTGACGTACTGCCAGAGCAGGTTCACCACGGTCAGCACGGCGAGCACCCGCACCGTCGTCAGCAGCGGGTCGGTGGTGCGCGTCGCGGGGGCGGTCTCGGTCGTGTGGGCCATGCGGGTCCTTCCGGTGGTGGAGTGCTCCGGGTCCGGCTACCCGCGATCGGCCCACTCCGACCGACCCAGCACCGAACAGTGGCCCGAGTGGACCCCCACGGCTGCCGCACCAGCCCTCACCGCCCACTCGCCGCGTCCGGGCGCGCGGGAAACCGGTCGCGCGGCGGGGGACAATGGAATGTCGGGGCGGACGACCGCGCTGCTCCCTGCAGAGGACGTCCGCACGACCCCGGGACCGGAGTGACCACACCCACCATCGACCACCGCGAGCTCAGCACCCGTGTCCGCGCCCTCGGCGGCGCCGACGCCCACCGGCTCGCGCGCCGGCTCGACGGCACCCGCAAGATCGCCGACGACGGCAAGCGGGCCGGGACGCTGGAGCGGATCGCGGCCGACGTCGAGAAGGCCGAGCAGCTCCTCGAGCGCCGCCGGGCCTCGGTGCCGGCCGTCTCCTACCCCGCCGAGCTCCCGATCTCGGCCCGCGTCGACGACATCAGGGCCGCCCTCGAGAGCCACCAGGTCGTCGTCGTGGCCGGGGAGACCGGCTCCGGCAAGACCACCCAGCTGCCCAAGATCGCGCTGGAGCTCGGCCGCGGCGTGCTCGGCACCATCGGGCACACCCAGCCCCGGCGGATCGCGGCGCGGACGGTCGCCGAGCGGGTGGCCGAGGAGCTGGGCACGCAGGACAGCGACGTCGTCGGCTACCAGGTGCGCTTCACCAGCCACGCGAGCGAGGACACGCTCGTCAAGCTCATGACCGACGGCATCCTGCTCGCCGAGATCCAGCAGGACCGGCTGCTCCGCCGCTACGACACCCTCATCATCGACGAGGCCCACGAGCGCAGCCTCAACATCGACTTCCTGCTCGGCTACCTGGCGCAGCTCCTGCCGCGCCGGCCCGACCTCAAGGTCGTCATCACCTCGGCGACGATCGACCCCGAGCGCTTCAGCAAGCACTTCGGGGATGCCCCGATCATCGAGGTCTCCGGCCGCACCTACCCCGTCGAGGTCCGCTACGAGCCGCTGGTCGACCCCGACCGTCCCGACGCGGAGGAGCGCGACCAGATCGACGGCATCGTCGACGCCGTCGCGGAGCTGCGCCGGGAGGGCCCGGCGGGCGACGTCCTCGTCTTCCTCGCCGGGGAGCGCGAGATCCGCGACACCGCCGAGGCCCTGAACGCCCTGCCCGAGTCCCCCACCGATCCGCTCGACGTCCTCCCCCTCTACGCGCGCCTCTCCGCCGCCGAGCAGCACCGGGTCTTCGAGCCGGCCCGCGGCGGGAAGCGGCGCATCGTCCTCGCCACCAACGTCGCCGAGACGTCCCTGACGGTGCCCGGCATCCGCTACGTCGTCGACCCCGGCCTGGCCCGCATCTCGCGCTACAGCCAGCGGACCAAGGTGCAGCGGCTGCCCATCGAGAAGATCTCGCAGGCGAGCGCCGTCCAGCGGGCCGGCCGCTGCGGCCGCGTCGCCGACGGCATCTGCATCCGCCTGTACTCCGAGGACGACTTCGACGCCCGGCCGGAGTTCACCGACCCCGAGATCCAGCGCACCAACCTGGCCTCGGTGATCCTGCAGATGGCGGGGGCGAAGCTCGGGCCGGTCGAGGAGTTCCCGTTCGTCGACCCGCCCGAGACGCGGGCCGTCCGCGACGGCGTCCGGCTGCTCACCGAGCTCGGGGCGCTCGTCGACGGCGACGCGACGCGGCTGACCGACGTCGGACGCAACCTCGCCCGGCTGCCGGTCGACCCCCGCATCGCCCGGATGATCCTGGCCGCCGACCAGCTCGGCTGCCTGCACGAGGTCACCGTCATCGCCGCCGGCCTGTCCGCGCAGGACCCCCGCGAGCGTCCCGCCGAGAAGACGGCTGAGGCCGACGCCGCCCACGCCCGCTTCACCGACCCGCGCTCGGACTTCCTCTCCTGGCTGCACCTGTGGGAGCACGTCCGCACGTCGCGCCGGGAGCTCTCGGGCAACCGGTTCCGCAAGCAGTGCGCCGCGGAGTACCTGAACTTCCTGCGCATCCGGGAGTGGCAGGACCTCGCGGCCCAGCTGCGCCAGCTCGGCGACGAGCTCGGTCTGACCCGGAACCAGCCGGCCGAGGAGCTCACCAAGGACGTCGCCGACCGCGTCCACCAGGCGCTGCTCACCGGGCTGCTGTCCCAGCTGGGCCTGGCCCAGGAACCCCCGAGGAAGCCGAACCAGCCGAAGCCCAAGCGTCGCCCGATCACCGAGTACGAGGGCTCCCGCGGCGCCCGGTTCGCGATCTGGCCGGGCTCGTCGCTGGCCAGGCGGCCGCCCACGTTCGTCATGGCCGCCGAGCTCGTCGAGACCTCCCGGCTCTGGGCCCGCACCGTCGCGGGGATCGACCCGGCGTGGGCCGAACAGGCCGCCGGGGACCTCGTCACCCGCACGTACTCGGAGCCCCGCTGGTCGAAGCGCCGCGGGTCCGCCGTCGCCACCGAGCGCGTGACGCTGTTCGGTGTCCCGCTGGCCATGGACCGCAGCGTCGACTACGGGCGCATCGACCCGGAGCTCTCCCGCGAGCTCTTCGTCCGGCACGCGCTGGTGCAGGGCGAGTGGAACGCCCGCCACGCGTTCGTGCGCCGCAACGCCGCCGAGCTGGAGCGGGTCGCGGAGATGGAGCGCCGGGCGCGCCGCGAGCTCCTGGTCGACGACGAGACGATCTTCCGGTTCTACGACGAGCGCGTGCCCGCCTCGGTCGTCTCGACGCGGCACTTCGACCGCTGGTGGCAGAAGGAGTCGCGCCGCGACCCCCACCTGCTCGACCTCGACCCGCGCGCCCTGCTCGCCCACGAGGCCCCCGACGCCGAGGCCTACCCCGACGAGTGGCGCGCCGGCGGGCTCACGCTGCCGCTGTCCTACGCCTTCGAGCCCGGCGCGGAGCACGACGGCGTCACGGTGTCGGTCCCGCTCGCCGTCCTCGGCCAGGTCCGGGCCGAGGACCTCGCGTGGCAGGTGCCGGGGCTGCGCGAGGAGATGCTCACCGCCCTGGTGCGCTCGCTGCCCAAGCCGCTGCGCCGCGCGCTGGTCCCCGCGCCCGACACCGCCCGGGCGCTGCTCGCCCGCCTCGCCGCCGACCGCCGGCCCGCCGAGGGCGAGCCGCTCGTGGGCGCCGTGTCCGACGCGGTGAAGCGGCTCTCCGGCGTCGACGTGCCGACCGACGCGTGGAACGTCGCCGGGCTCCCGTCGCACCTGCGCCTGACCTTCCGGGTCGTCGACGACGAAGGGGCCGTGGTCGCGGAGGGCCCCGACCTCGGCGCCCTGCGCCGCCGCTACGCGCGGGAGACGAAGGCCGCCGTCGCGAAGGTCGCCGACGGCCTGGAGCGGCGGGGCCTGACGTCGTTCGCCGAGGTCGGGGAGCTGCCGCGCACCCGCGGGCAGGAGCGCGCGGGCGGCACCGTGACCGCGCACCTCGCACTGGTCGACGAGGGCACGCACGGGGATCCGTCGGGCACCGTCGGGATCGGTGTCTTCGACTCGGCGCTCGAGGCCCGGGACGCGATGCGCCGCGGCACCCGCCGGCTGCTGCTGCGCGGCACGGCGTCGCCGGCGAAGGCGCTCGTCCGCTCGCTCGACAACCGGGCGGTGCTGCGGCTGCGCGGGGCGATGGCCGAGACCGGGTACCGCGACGTCGCCGACCTGGTGGACGACTGCGTCGTCGCCGCCGTCGACGGGATCGTCGCCGCCCGCGGCGGGCCGGCGTGGACCCCGGAGGCGTTCGAGCGGCTCCGCGGGGACGTCGCGGCCCGGCTACCGGGTGGGGCCGCCGAGGTCCTCACCCGCGCCGAGGCGGTGCTGGCGGAGGCCGCGACCGTGCGGGGCGCGCTCGACGAGCTCGCGTCCCGGCCGGGCAGCGGCGCCCTCGACGCGGCCCTGGCCGACGTCCGGGCGCAGCTGGAGGGGCTCGTCGGCGACCGCTTCGTCAGCCGGCACGGCGTGGTGCGCCTGCCCGACGTCGCCCGGTGGCTGCGGGCGGCCGCGAAGCGGCTGGAGAAGCTGCCGACCGCGCCGCGCCGGGACGCCGAGCTCGCGGACGAGGTGCACGCCGTCGAGGCGGACTACCGGACGCGGCGCGCGGCGGCGCAGAGCGAGCCGCGCACCTTCGACCGGGACGCCTGGGACGGCGTCGCGGCCATGCTGCAGGAGCTGCGGGTGAGCCTCTTCGCCCAGGAGGTCGGCACCGCCGGCTCCATCTCCCCGCAGCGGATCGGGAAGGCGCTCAAGGCGCTCTAGTCCGGGTGGACCCGCCCCTGACGCAGCGCCCACACCACGAGCGACGTCGGGACGACGACGAGCAGCGCCACCGCCGCGATCGCCAGCACCCACGCCGCGGAGAGCACCAGCGGTCCGACCGCCACCGGCACGACGACGGCCAGCACGAGCAGCAGGGTGCGCCACCGGTGCACCGGCCCCGGGGGGCTCCCGACGGCCAGGGCGTTCGCGAACCCCGCGTCGACGCGGTGCTCGTGGGCGCTGATCGCGGCCAGGACGGCCTGCTCCCGGCTGGTCAGCGGCGCGGGGTCGGGCGGGGTGGCGGGGTTCATGGCGGGCTCCGGAACGACGTCGTTGTGCTCCGCCGCCCAGCCTGCACCGATCACCGCCCGGAGTCCCGCCCCGCGCCGAGGTGAATCGATGCGATTCAGGGCGCCAGCTCGACCGCGGCGCGGAACGACCCGTCCATGTGGAACGGCACCGACTCGTGCTGGTGGACGATCAGCCACCGCCCGTCGACGCGGCGCAGCCCGTAGGTGGAGCGGAACCACAGCGTGAACTCCCCGCCCTTCACGCCGCTCATCGACGTCAGGGTGTGCACGAAGGCGACGTCGCCGTCGACGTGCACCGTCGGCTCCCGGTGCGCGAGGCGGGGCGGCGCCGCGAAGGACGCGATCCACTCGGCGAGCCCGGCGACGGCCTCCCCGGGCGAGCCCGACGGCTGCACCAGCGGCGGTGCCAGGGTGAAGGCGACGGTGTCGGGGGCGCCGGCCGCGAGCGCCCGCTCGGCGTCGCCCGCGGCGATCGCGGCGTGCACCTCGTCGAGGACGGCCAGGATCGCCTGGGTGTCGGTCTGCTCGGTGGTGGTCATCGGGGCCTCCGTACGGGTCGTGGTCACCCCGGTGTCGAGACCCGGGCCCGGGTCTCGACACCGGGCGGGAAGATTTCTCCGACCGTCCCCGGGAGGCCCCTCGTGAAGTACGTGATCCTGCTGCACTCGAACCCGGACTTCGCCGCCCGCTTCGAGGCGCTCACCCCCGAGCAGCGCTCGCGGTTCGGGAGCGACCACATGGCCCTCACCCGGGAGCTCACCGCGTCCGGGGAGCTCGTGGTCTCGGAGGGCCTGGCCGACCCGTCCCTGGCCCGCTGGGTGTCGACGGCGCAGGCCCGGCCGGTGGTGAGCGACGGGCCGTTCGCGGAGACCAAGGAGCACCTCGCGGGCTTCTACCTGGTCGACGTGGAGAGCGCCGCGCGCGCCGAGGAGATCGCCGCGCGGGTGCCCGACGCGGTGTGGGGCCTGGTCGAGGTCCGCCCGGTGCTCGACACCAGCGGCTGGGACGTGTGACCGGGCCCGACGTCGTCGGGGTCCTCCGCGAGGTCGCCCCGGCGGTGCTGGGCGCGCTGGTGCGCCGGCACCGGGACTTCGACGCCTGCGAGGACGCCCTGCAGGAGGCCCTGCTCGCCGCGTCGAGGAGCTGGCCGGCCGACGGCGTCCCCGCCAACCCCACCGGCTGGCTGGTGACGACGGCGTCGCGGCGGCTGGTGGAGGCGTGGCGGCGGGACTCGGCGCGGCGCCGCCGCGAGTCCGACGACGCCCGGCGCGAGAGCCCGACAGACCCCGCCCCCGGTACCGACGACACGCTCGCGCTGCTGCTGCTCTGCTGCCACCCCGCGCTGCGCCCGCCCAGCCAGGTCGCCCTGACGCTGCGGGCCGTCGGTGGCCTCACGACCGCCGAGATCGCGCACGGGCTCCTGCTGCCGGAGCCGACGGTGGCCCAGCGCATCAGCCGGGCGAAGGCGCGCCTGGCCGACGGGCTCGCGCGACCGCACGAGGTGTTCGCGCCGCCGACCGACGCGCAGCGCCGGGAGCGCGTCCCGGCCGTCCTCGCGGTGCTCTCGCTGGTGTTCACCGAGGGCCACACCGCCAGCACCGGCGAGCGGCTGCACCGCCCCGACCTCACCGCCGAGGCGATCCGCCTCACCCGGGCGCTGCTGGCCGCGCTGCCGGCCGGCGCGGACGAGTCCGGGGAGGTGGCCGGGCTGCTGGCGCTCATGCTGCTCACCGAGGCCCGGCGCCCGGCCCGCGTCGCCGCCGACGGGGCGCTGGTGCCGCTCGGCGAGCAGGACCGGACCCGCTGGGACGCCGCCATGATCGCGGAGGGGACGGCGCTGGTCACCGCGGTGCTGCGCGACGGCGTCCCGGGCCCGTACACCGTGCAGGCCGCGATCGCCGCGCTGCACGACGAGGCGGGCGACGCCGCCGACACCGACTGGCGCCAGATCCTCGCGCTCTACGACACGCTCGTCGCGCTGTGGCCCGACGCGATGGCCCGGCTCGGCCGGCTGGTCGCGCTCGGCGAGGTCCACGGACCGGACGCCGCGCTGGCCGAGCTGGCGACCCTCGCCACCGACCCGGCCCTGCGCGACCACCACCGCGTGCCCGCCGTCCGGGCCCACCTCGAGCAGGCCGCGGGCCGCCGGGAGGCCGCGGTGGAGGCCTACCGGGAGGCCGCCCGGCTCACCCGCTCCGGCCCGGAGCGCGCCTACCTGCTGGACCGCGCCTCGGCGCCGGCCTCACCGGCGCGGCATGATCACCCACAGCGCGAGGTAGATGACGAACTGCGGGCCGGGCAGCAGGCAGGACAGCACGAAGAGCACGCGGACGACGTTGGCGGAGACGCCGAAGCGTTCGGCCAGCCCGGCGCACACCCCCGCGATCACGGCGCCGTCGCGGGGACGGGTGAGCACGGCCATGGTGGTTGCCTCCCTCGGTCGTGACGCGGCGGGCGCCGCGTCGGTCACCCCCGACTCTCGTCCAACGTCGCGGCCCCGTCCTCGGTGCCCCACCCGGATCCCGTCTCGGGGTCGACCCCGGGTCGACCCCCACCTGTCCCACATCGAGACAGGCACGTGGACGCGGAGACTCCTACTGTCTGCGGTGTGAGCGAGGACACGTCGGGCGCGCGGTCGCTGAAGACGGCGGCGATGGTCCTCCGGGCGCTGCGGCTGCTCGGGGACCATCCGGAGGGTCTGTCGCCTGCCGAGATCGGCGCGCACCTCGGGAAGAGCTCGGCCACGGCGCGCTACATGGTCAACACCCTGGTCGAGGCCGGGTACGCGCGCCGCGACGCCGCCGGGCGCTGCCGGCTCACCGCGGCGCCGCCGTGGGGCCCCTGGGTGCCCACCACGCCACCCGAGGGCACCGGCAGCGTCGCGGAGCTGAGCCCCGGCGACCCGGCGCCCGGCGCGGTGCTCGCCGAGGCCGTCACCGAGCTCTACCGCCGCACCCGCCAGCGCACCTACCTGGTCCGCCGGACCGGCACGGTGGTCGCGAGCATCTCCGACGTGCGCGGCCACCAGGGCCTCGCCCGGGTCCCCGGCCTCGACACCCACATCCCGCCCGAGCGCGCCCACGCCCTGGGGCTGACCAAGGTGCTCCTCGCCGCGTCGCCGATCTACCGCGAGGCGGTGTGCGGCGAGGAGCTCGCCGCGTTCACCCCGAGCACGATCACCTGCCCGATCCGCTTCGCCCACGAGCTCGACGAGGTCGCCGAGCGCGGCTGGGCCCTCGACGACGGCGAGTTCGCCCCCGGCTTCGCCACGGTGGCCGCCCCGGTGACCGCGCCCTCGGGCACCTCCACCGTCGCGATCGGCCTGTCCTGCTCGGTACGCCGGCTCGCCTCCCACCGCGACGAGCTGGTGGCCGCCGTCGTCGCCGTCGCCGAGGCGGCCCGGCGCGAGTGGGGCGCGGGTACCGCCGGCGGCGTCGAGGAGTACGACGACGGGTGCGGGCCCTCCGAGGGGACGGCCGTCGGGCCGCCGGTCGAGGGGACCGACCACCGGCCGCGACCGCTGCACCGTCGCCGGCGGGTGGGGCGGACCGTCAGCGGCCCACGTCGGTGAGGCCGAAGGCCCGCAGGCGGCGGTAGAGCGTCGCGCGGCCCATCCCGAGCGCGGCGGCGGCCTTGACGCGGTTGCCGCGGGCCTCGATCAGCGCGCCGACGATGAGGTCCCGCTCGGCGGTCTCCAGCGGCGTCAGCCGGCGGCGGGTGCCGTGGACCGCCACCTCGGCGGGCAGGTCGCCGGCCTCGAGGTCGCCGGCGGGCCGGGCGACCAGCGCGCGCCGCAGCACGTCCTCGACCTGGGCGACGTTGCCGGGCCACCGCGCGCCCCCGAGCAGCGCCATGGCCTCGGGGGTACATCGGACCTTCCGGCCGGGGGCGAGCTTCGCGAGCAGCGCCTCCACCACGGGGCCGACGTCCTCGGGGCGGCGGCGCAGCGGCTCGATCGTGGTCGACCCGTGGAACCGGCCGAGGACGTCGTGCACCGGACGGCCCTCGCCGACCTCCTCCCCGGTGACCAGCGCGACCACCCAGATGGTGGGGGTCGCGGCGTCGAGCAGCCGGCCCAGCGCGGCCGCCCCCGCCGCGTCGAGCGCCTCGACGCGGCGCACGACGACGGTCGCCGCGTCGGCCCCGAGCTCGGCGGGCAGCCCGTCGAGCTCCTGGGCCGCGCCCTCGGCCTCGGCGTCGACGACGACGTGGCGGGCGGCGGGGCGGACCTCGCGGTGCGCGGCCCGCACGGCGGCCGCCTTGCCGACGCCGGTCTCGCCCAGCACGACGGTGCTGCGCAGCGCGGCGGCCGCCGAGCGCAGGGCCGCGCTGGTGGTGCGCCACGAGCGGGAGGTCCCGGCGACCCCGACGAGGGGCCGGGCGGGCGCGGGGGTCGTGGCGGGGGCCGGGCGCGGCATCGTCGCGGTCGCGCCGGTGCCCCCCGCGAGCCGCAGGGTGCTCGCGCTCGGGACGACCTCGACGACCACGCCGGCCGGCCGCTGCGCGGGAGCGGGGGTGAACAGCAGGCGGACCGGGCCGTCGCCGAGCAGCACCCGCTCCTCGGCGGGGTCGCCGCGGCGGTGCTCGGCGGCGTGGCGGGCGACGACGTCGCGGTCGGCGGCGTCGAGGACCTCGTGGGCGGCCCGGTTGGCGATGACGAAGTCCTCGGCGAGCGCGAGCACCGGGCCGGTCGCGCGCACGCACGCGGCGCGGAAGGCGGCCATCACCGCGCGGGCGCCCGCGCTGCCCCGCTCGCGCAGCACCTCCTCGATGTCCTTCGCGGTCTGCAGCGCGAGGAAGCGCATGAGGTCGTTGGCCTCGGCGGCCAGGCAGGTCACGTCGAGGATGCCGGCGAGGGCGCCGCCCGGCCGGTAGACCGGCGCGCCGGCGCACGCGAAGGAGCGCAGCCGCTCGGTGAAGTGCTCGGCGCCGATGACCATGGCGCTGGCCGACCCCTCGAGCGAGGTGCCGACGCCGTTGGTGCCCGCGAACTCCTCGGCGTAGCTGAACCCCGGCGCGAGCTGGATCGCGTCGAGGCGCCGGCGCAGCTCGCCCTCGCCGACCCGCCGGTCGAGGACGTTGCCGTCGGCGTCGGAGAGCACGACGGCGACCGCCATCCCCGACAGCCGCTCGGTGAGGTCGTCCAGGACCGGACGGGCGCAGTGGACCAGGCTGCCCTCGAAGTCGAGGTCGGGGTCGTAGGGCAGCGCCAGGTGGTCGGCGTCGACCCCGGCCCGCCGGGACCGCTCCCACGACTGGACGATCTCGGGGCGGACGACACCGCGTTCGTCGACCGTGCCGTCACCCAGGAAGCGTTCGCGGGCACGGTCGACCCCGGGACCGGTCCGTCCGAACATGGGCCACCTCGCCTGCCGCGCCCCGCTCGCCCTCGAAGGATGCGCAACGGGCGATGGTAGGCGTGATCGGCGCCACCGCGCGAGCCCTCGGCGTCTCGATCCGAGACACTCGCCGTGAGGACCGCGCGTCAGCCCGTGATCGTGTCGACCAGCAGGACCACGTTGAGGCAGATGACGACCGCGCTGATCGCCCCGAGCACGAGGCTCATGCCCCGCCCGATCGCCTCGGTGCCCAGCACCTGCTCGTCGCGGGCCACGCGCAGCAGCGCGTACAGCGCGAACGGGATGCCGAAGGACAGGACGACCTGGCTGCCGACGAGCGCTGTCGTGGGGCTCGTCCCGATCGCCAGGATCGCGAGCGCCGGCAGCATCGTGATCGAGCGCCGCAGCGTCGGGGAGAGCCGGACGTCGACGAAGCCCTCCATGACGACCTGCCCGGAGTAGGTCCCGACGGCGGCCGAGGAGAGCCCGCTGGCGAGCAGGGTCGCGGCGAAGGCGAGCGCGACGGCGCCGCCGGCCAGCTGGCCGAGTCCGGCGTGGGCGGCCTCGAGCCCGTCGACGCCCTCCCCGGCCGGGCCGGCGCCGAACACCCGGGCGGCCACGAGCAGCATCGCGAGGTTGACCAGCCCCGCGATGGTCAGCGCGCCGATGACCTCGGTGCGCTGGAAGCGGAGCAGCCGGGCGCGGCCGGGACGCCCGACCCCGCGGGAGCGGCCGGCGGTCAGCGCGGAGTGGGCGTAGATGGCGTGCGGCATGACCGTCGCCCCGACGATCCCGACGGCGAGCACGAGCTGGCCGGAGTCGTCGAAGCCGGGGACGAGGCCCGTCGCGACCCCGCCGGGATCGATCCCCACGGAGGCGAGCTGGAACCCGACGCCGGCGACGACGAACGCCAGGAACGCGACGATCCCCACCTCGAACGGCCGGTGACCGCGCCGCTGCAGCGCGAGGACGCCGAACGCGACGACGGCGGTGATCAGGCCGGACGGGAGCAGGCCCAGGCCGAAGAGCAGGTTCAGCCCGACCGCCGCGCCGAGGAACTCGGCCACGTCGGTGGCCATCGCGACCACCTCGGCCTGCAGCCACATCAGCACCCGGACCGGCTTCGGCATCACCTGCCGGCAGGCCCGCGGCAGGCTGCGGCCGGTGACGATGCCGACCTTGGCCGCCACGTACTGGACCGGCATCGCCATCAGCCCGGCGGCGACCACCACCCAGGCGAGCGCATAGCCCGACGTCGCCCCGGCGACGCTGTTGGTGGCCACGTTGCCGGGGTCGACGTAGGCGACGGACGCCACGAAGGCCGGGCCGGCGAGCACCACCGGGGGTCGTCGGAACACGGGTCAGTGATCCTGTCCCGGCTCCGGGGACCCGTCGCCCGGCGGCCCGAAGTCGTCGGCCGTGACCTGGTCGAGGAAGTCGCGCATCTCGTCGACCTCCTTGCTCTGCGGGTGGGGGTCGTCGCCCTGGAGCTCCTTCCAGGACTGCCCGGCGCGCTCCATCACCTCGTCGGCCACCCCGATCGGCAGCGCGTCGCGCACCGCGATGGCGAGGGCGTCGCTGGGCCGGGCCGTGACCCGGGTGCCGTCGGCGAGGACGAGCACGGCGTGGAAGCGGTCGTCGACCAGGTCGGTGATCTCCGCCCCGGCGATGCCGCAGCCCAGGGCGGTCGCCACGTCGGCGACGAGGTCCTGGGTGAGGCGGGAGTCGTCGTCGCGCGAGGGGTGGGGGCCGTGGGCCATGACCTCGGCCTGCGGTGGCCGCACCGACACGACGAGGCAGCGGTCCTCCTCGTCGTCGCCGAGCACCGCGAGCGGCTCGCGCGTCATCGCATGGACGACGAGCGTCACCAGGTGCACCTCCTGCACGGCTCCTCCTCCCGACCGGCCGGCCTCAGCGACCGTCAGGATCCTGGCCCTGGTCCGCCGGGGTGAACAAGGACCGGATCTCGGCGAGCTGGTCCTGGATCTTCTCGGCGTCCTGGCCCCGGGCCCACGACGGGTCGCCGGGGGTGATCCCGAGGGAGCGCAGCAGCTCCGCCGCGGGCTCCGACGGGTCCCCCGACTCCCCGAGCACGGGGTGCAGTCCCTGCGCGGAGAGGTGGTCGAACACCAGGTGCACCACCGACCAGGGATTGAAACGTTCACCGTGGGCGGACGGGTCGCTCACTGCTGTCCCTTCTCCTCGTCGCCGGCCTGGCCCGCATCATCGCCGGGCCCGGGCGGTGGGCGCCCGTCCCCGGTGACCTCGATCTCGTCGAGCGTCTCGAGCTCGGCCGCCGAGAGCGACATCGCCCCCGCGAGCACCGTGGACTGGTGCTCGGCGATCCGCGCGTCGACGAGCTGGGTGAGCGCGAAGGCGAGCGCCCCGGTCTGGCGCACGGTCTGCTCGTCGACGGGCACCTGGCGGGTCGAGGTGATCGCGACCCCGGTGGGCTTCCCCTCGGCGACCGCGATCCCGACGGTGAACTCCTCGCGCGGGTTGGCCGCCGGGTCGGCGAAGTGCTTCTTGAGCTTGCGCAGCATCCGGTGCCACGCCAGCTTCTCACCCTTGAGCTCGAGCCCCTCGATGTCGTCCTCGGTGAGGCCCATGCCCCGCTCGCCGCCGGCGAAGCAGCGCGAGTAGGAGATGAGCGCGGTGGTCCACAGGGACTCGACGACCACCTCGTCGACCTGCTTGCCGACGCCGGGCCGGACCTCGCCGACGAGCCGCTCGCAACAGAGCAGCACCGTCTGCAGGTCCTCGAAGATCGCCGCGAGGTCGGCGAGCGCCGCCGCGGCGGGCGAGCCGATCCGCCGCACGGTGTTGGGCGCCGTGGCCTGGCCGGTCATGCCGCCATCGCCTCCTTGAGGACGTGGGTGGCAGGAGCCCGGGAGGGCTCCTGGGAGGTGTCCGCGGCGCCGACGACGTCGAGCGCGTCGTCGAGCAGGGCCGCGAGCACGCGGTCGCGCTCCGGGCCGTCCGCCGGGCCGGCGACGGCGAGGACCGCGTGGAACGCCGCGACGAGCTCGTCGAGCGCGGCGAGCCCGACCGCGACGAGCAGGGCGCGCGGGAGGTGGCGGCGTACCCCGGACGGGAGGAGCCACCCGAGGCGGGCGCGGGCCCGCCGGCTCCGGGCGGAGCGCCGGCGGGCCGCCGCGTCGCCCGGCCGGCGGGCGAGCACGGTGGCCGCGCACACCTCGACCAGGGCCCAGGTGAGCCCGGGGTCGGTGCTGCCCGCCCGGCGCAGCCGCCCCGCGCGGGCGGCGAGCGCCGGGCGGCCGGCGTCGGACGTGCGGTCGTTCACCCCGGCGGCCAGCGCCGCCACGGCCGGGTGGGTGCACCGGGGGAGGGGACCGAAGTCCCCTCCCTCGAGCACCGAGACGTACTCCATCAGGCACGAGCCGGCCGACGGGTCGGGATGGCTGCCGCGATCGAGGCGGATCGCGTCGGGAGACACGGGTCCCCTTACAGCCCGTACCGCACCGCGAGCTGGCCGCGGCAGATGCTCGTGTTGGCGTCGACCCCGACCTGGAACGACCGGGCCTTGCGCAGGTGCAGCGGCAGCGCGTCGACGCCGACCTTCTTCCCGCTCGGGTCGACGACCAGCGGGTCGTCGTCGGACGACGGGATGCCGAGCTCGCGGCGGCGGGCCCGCAGCCGGACCAGGTCGGCCGACTCCGGCGCGTCGCCGAGGGTCATCGCGGCCAGCTCCTCCGGGGTCCGCCCGGCCTTCACCATCGGCCGGACGACGAGGTCGGTGCCGGCCATGAGGGCCCGCTCGGTGAACTGCCGACGCAGCGTGTCGAGCTCCTCGACGGCCTCCCCGACCTCGGTGCCCGCCATCGAGTGGACGAACCCGGCCCGGGCCGCGACCCCCCGGTTGATGGCGTCGGCGGCGAAGTGGTCGATGAGCTCCACGTCGACGTCGGCGAGCCCCTCGACCGTCGAGGCCGCGTCCCACGCGTCGGCGACCATGAGGAACGCGAAGTTCGGTGCGCAGAAGTAGGTGGGCAGGCGCAGCCGCACGTGCGCGACCCGGTTCTCGTCGACCTCGAGCGAGGCGACGAAGTCGAGCGAGACGACGTCGTTGTCCAGCTCGGGGTCACGCACCGTGCGCAGCGCCTCCCACACCCGCCCGACGACGGCGGCGTCGTCGCTGTCGGTCGGGCGGGTGAGGAAGGAGATGCTCATGCCTGGGCCACCTCGCGGTCCTCCACGAGCTGGGCGCCCTCGCCCTCGGCGGGGAGCTGGAGCTCCTTCGGCACCTCGATGTCGTAGAGCTTGGCGGCGTTGAGCCCGAGGATCTTCTTCTTGCCCTCGGTGCCCAGGCGCGGGTAGTCCGAGAACTCGTCGGACGGGTAGTCCCAGTCCACGAAGCCCTCGATCTGCCACTTCGGCGTCCAGATGTTGTAGTCCGAGCCGAAGGTCATCTTGTCCTCGCCGACCCAGAACAGCAGCTCGCCCATGACCTTGGCGAAGAACTTCGGGCGGGCGTGCATGAGGCCGCCGATGACCACCGAGAGGCCGGCGTAGACGTTGGGCTCCTGCGTCGCCATGAAGCAGAAGTCCTCGATGCGCGGCAGGCCCACGTGCTCGACGATGAAGTTCAGGCCCTGGAAGTCGGTGGCGGCGTGGTCGACGTCGGCCACGTCGAACGCGTCCTTGTCCAGCGGCCAGATCGTCGGGCCCTTGTGCACGTGGATGTTCTTGATGCCCAGTTCCTGGGCGCGCTCGAGGAAGCGGTAGCACTCCGGGTCGGTGAGCTTGTAGCCGCGGGAGTCGCCGTTCCACTCCGCGGTGTAGAGCTTCGCGCCCTTGGGCTTGAAGCGCTCGACGTTGGCCTCGAACTCGCGCATGCCGGCGTCGCCGTCGCGCGGGTCGAAGCGGGTGTTCACCCGGAACTTCTCCGGGTACTTCTCGAACAGCGAGCCGTTGCGCTCGGTGGTGTTGAAGCCGTTCTTGTACCACTCGCGCAGGTACGTCGACTGGAAGATCGCGACGTCGACGTAGCCCTCCTCGAACTCCTCGCGCATCAGCTGCTCTTCGGAGACCCGCTGGAACTCCTCGATCGGCTGCATGGCCTCGGCCGGGCCCAGGCCCTGGTAGGCGTGGAAGCACTCGATCCAGCCCTTGGCGTACTGCTCGGCGCCCTGGACCCAGTTCTCCGGCGACGCGTCCCAGTAGTGCATGTGGGAATCGACGATGAAGTACTTCTCGCCATCCTTCTCGTACATGTGGTGCCTCCGCGACGGTCGTTGTGGTGGATGCGGATTGAGCTGGTTCTCTTAGGGTCAGGGGACGAGGATCGCCCGGCCGCGGACGTTGCCCGCGTCGAGGTCGTGCAACGCGTCCAGCGCGTTCTCCAGCGAGTACTGCACCGTGTGCAGCGTGACCTTCCCGGCCTGGGCGAGGACCATCAGTTCGGCCAGGTCGTTGTAGGTCCCCACGATGTTGCCGATGACGTTCTTCTCACCGGCCACGAAATCGAGCGTCGGGGCCTTGAACTCCCCGCCGTACCCGAGGACGAAGTCGTAGCCCGCCGGGCCCGTCATCGCCCACGCGTCCAGCTCCGCGCCCTGCTCGGCCACGAAGTCGAACACCACGGTCGCCCCGCCCCCGGTGAGATCCTGGACGGCCTGCACGTGGTCGCCGTCGGCCACGACGGCCTCCTCGGCGCCGATCTGCTTCGCGAGCTCCAGCGCGGCCGGGTTCCGGTCCACCGCGATGATCTTCGTGGCGGTCAGGGCGGCGAGCGCCTGCACCGCGATGTGCCCGAGGCCCCCGACGCCCTGCACCACCGCGGTGGTGCCCGGGTAGAGGTAGGGCACCGACTTGCGCACCGCGTGGTACGCGGTGATCCCGGCGTCGGCCAGGGCGGCCACGTCGGCCGGGTTGGTGTCCGGGTTGAGCTTCACGCAGGCCCGGGCGGTGGTGCGCAGGTACTCCGCCATCCCGCCGTCGTTGTTGCTCAGCCCCGGGAAGAACGCGTCCCCGGTGCACTGCATGTCCCGGCCGGCGCGGCAGGCCAGGCACAGCCCGCACGAGGGCTGCGGGTGCAGGATCACCGTGTCGCCGACCTTGACGTTGGTGACCGCGTCCCCGATCTCGTGGACCCACCCGGCGTTCTCGTGGCCGATCACGTAGGGCAGCGACGGGTTCTGGATCGCCTCCCAGTCCCCGTTGACGATGTGGAGATCGGTGCGGCACACGCCTGCCCCACCGATCTTCACGATCACGTCGAGCGGACCCTGCAGCTTCGGCTCCGCGATGTCGTCGATCGACGGGTCCTTCTTGTACTCGTGCACCCGCACGGCTTTCACGCTCGTGCTCCTCTCCGTCACAACACTGGGTCGGGTCAGCCGGGTCCCGGATCAGCCCATGGAGGGACCGAGCCCGAGCGACTGGGGCGTGCTGGAGTCCGGCGAGGGCTGGGGGATGCCTTCGTCGAGCTGGCCGTACTCGGTCATGAGCGCCTTGTTCCAGGGCGTCTGCTCCTCGGCCACCAGCGAGTTGGTGGTGAGGATCAGCCCGGCGACCGAGGCGCCGTTCTGCAGGGCGGAGCGCACCACGCGCAGCGGGTCGATGATGCCGAGCTCGACCATGTTGCCGAAGCGGCCCTCGAGGGCGTCGAAGCCCTCGTCGACGCCCATGTCGCGGACCCGCTTCACCACGTCGTGGCCGTCGTAGCCGGCGTTGGTGGCGATCAGGTACACCGGCTCGGGCAGCGCGGCCCGCACGATCTCCGCGCCGGTACGGTAATCACCGCTCAGCTCGAGACCGTCGTCCAGCGCCTTCTCGGCGTGGAGCAGGGCGGCGCCGCCGCCGGCGACGATGCCCTCCGCCATGGCGGCGCGGGTCGCCTGGAGCGAGTCGTCGACGCGGTGCCGGATCTCCTTGAGCTCGGCGTTGGTGGGCGCGCCGACCTCGAGGATCGCGGCCTTGCCGGAGAGCCGGGCGATGCGCTCGGAGAAGAAGTCCTCGTCGGTGCCGATCGTGGCGCGCTCCATCTCGGTGCGCAGCTGCTGGACGCGCAGCTCGCGGGCGCTCGGGTCGCCGTGGCCGCCGATGATGACCGTCTGCTCGCTCGTCGCGCGGACCTGGGTCGCGCGGCCGAGGTGCTCGGGGCCCATCTGCTCGAGCGCGAACGCCGAGGCCTTCGACTGGACCCGCCCGCCGCAGAGCGCCGCCATGTCCTCGAGGAGGTGGATGCGCTTCTCGCCGAAGCCGGGGGCCTGGATGCAGGTGACCTTGAGGTGACCGTTGACGTGGTTGTGCACCAGCATCTGCAGGGCGGAGCCCTCGACCTTCTCGGCGATGATCACGAGCGGCCGCGGGTCGCGCATGATCTTCTCGAGGACCGGCATGAGCGACCGGACGTCGGAGATCTTCTCGGCGCAGAAGAGCAGGTAGGGGTCGTCCAGCACCGCGAGCATCGAGCCCGGGTCGGTGACGAGGTAGGGCGAGACGTAGCCGTTGTCGAACTCGAAGTCCTCGACGAAGTTGACGCGCAGGCCGTGCACCGGGCCGTCGTCGACGGTGATGACGCCGTCGTCGCCCACGGTGTGCAGCGTCTGGGCCACGACGCGGCCGATGGTCTCGTCGTCGTTGGCCGAGATCGAGGCGACGCGGGAGAGCGACTCCACGTCGTCGACCGGGTGCGCCACGCCCGAGAGGTGGTCGACGAGCTTGCCGACGGCGAGGTCGATGCCCCGCTTCACCAGGACGGGGTTGCCGCCGGAGCCGATGGCCTTGAGACCCTCGCGCACGATCGCCTGGGCGATGACGGTCGCGGTGGTCGTGCCGTCGCCCACGACGTCGTTGGTCTTGACCGCGGCTTCCTTGAGGACCTGGGCCCCCATGTTCTCGAACTGGTCGCGCAGGTAGATCTCGCGGGCGATGGTGACACCGTCGTTGGTCACCTCGGGCGTGCCCGTGATCTTCTCGAGGATGACGTTGCGCCCCTTCGGGCCCAGGGTCGACTTCACCGCTTCGGCGAGCTGATCCACCCCCGCCTGCAGCGCCTGGCGGGCGTCGGCTCCGAATCGCAGTTCCTTGGCCATGGCCTCTCTTCTCCGGAGAAATTAGGGGTCGGGGGCGGGTGGTCGCGGGTACTCGGCGGTGGGTGCGCGCTCCGGGGCCGGGTCGCCGGCCACGCCCCCGCGACGAGCGGTGGCCGGCGACCCGATCCGGGACGTCCGCGTGCTGCTACTTGTTCACCACGGGCGGGAGCATGTCGCCGATGAACTCGGCGGCCTCCTCGAGATTCCCGAACATGACGGTCCGGTCATCCATGTGGATCATCTTCCCGTAGTGGGTCGACATGTTCTCCTCGAACTCCGCGGCGTCGTAGAAGTCGGGCTCCTCGCCCAGCGCCTCGGAGATCTCCGCGTACACGAAGTCCATCCGTCCCACGCAGTCCACGCGGATCATCGCGGGGAGGTGCTGGACGGTGACGTTCTCCTGACGGTCCATGACCTCGGCGACGACGACGCCGATCTGGTTGTTCATCAGGGTCACGCCGGCCATGCCGGACTCGGTGTTGTTCTGCTTGTACGGACTCTCGGCCGTCTTGAACTGGGTCACTGGGAGAGCTCCTTCGGGGTCTCGAGGCCGAGATCCGTCAGGATCCCGGAGAAGCGGCTCTTGGCGCGGTCGAGGGCGTCCTCGAAGCGCGGCGGCTTGGCGTCGGGCTGCGACCACAGCGGCTGGAGCTGGCGGGCCGCCTCGAGGCACTGGGGCACCCAGTTCTGCAGCCAGCCGTTGAAGATCTGCTTGTTGTGGTCGGCGAACTCGCGGTCCTGGACGAGCGGACCGAAGCAGGCCTGCGTCCAGCGCAGGTCGCGCTGGGCGTAGTCGTACTCGCCGGAGCCGATCACGGTCGGGGTGACGTAGTCGCCGTTGCCGGCCGCGGCCTGCATGACCAGGTTCGAGCGGAAGAGCTCACCGAGCAGCGGCTCGAAGACGATGTTGGTGGCGAAGATCATCTCGCCCCAGTCGTCGTGCACCGCCGTCAGGGCCTCGGTGACCTTCCGGACGCCCTGCCACTCGGCGTCGGAGTTCCAGGCCTCGAGGTGGGCGGACCCGTCGAAGCCCTCGATCTCCTCGGTGAGGGTCAGGTTGTAGAGCGCCAGGTCCTGCGCGAAGCGGATCTTGTGCTCGCTGTTCACGGCCATCGCCGTGTTGTGCATGTTCGTCGGGCCGGAGCGGTTGCACGCCGCGAAGACGTAGAGGCCGAGGATATGCTCGATGTGCATCCAGGCGCCGACGTTGCGCTCGACGAAGTGCACCCAGTTCGGGGTCCACTGGTCGAACGCCTTGGCGTTCCGCGCGTTCTCGACGTTCTGGGTGACCTGCCGGACAACGTTGGCGTTGTACCGGTACATCGTGAGTTCCCACTCTTCGTTGGGATCACGGAACTCGTGCCAACCGTGGGCGGGCCAGTTCTCCACCGGCTTGCCGCCGGACCCGGGGCCGCGGACGGGTTCGGGGTCGTCCACGCCCCACGCCTTCAGCTTGGTCCAGGTCAGCGGGTAGCCGTTCGAGCCGTCCGCGAAGCCGTAGATCCAGCCCTGGGTCAGGTAGTGGCGGGGGTCCGGCTGGACCTCGACGGTGACGTCCTCGTAGTGGGTCTGCTTGCGCTTCGCCGGCTTGAAGTAGTTGTAGCGGCGCGCCGACGGTCCGGAGTCGGGGAATTCTTTCGCCCCCGCCTCGGCGTCGGTGAATACCGGCTTCGGAACGCTGCGTTCAGTGTTCTCGGTTGTGGTCATGTGTTGCCCTCGTCCTCCGGCTCTCCGGTCGTCGTGAACTTGTCGAAGAAGATGTTCCGCTCATCCACACCGCGTTGTGCCAACAGCGCGATCGCCGCGTCGACCATCGGCGGCGGACCGCACACATACGCATCCCTCCCCTTCAGATCGGGCTCGTGTGCCCGGACCACCTCGGTGATGAGCCCGGTCGCGCCGTCCCACTCCTCACCGTCGGGCTCGGAGAGCGCCGGGACGTAGCGGAACGAGGGGAGCTGCTCCTCGAGCTCGCGCAGCTCCTTCTCGAAGCACAGGTCGGCCTTGGTCCGCGCGCCGTAGTAGAGGACGGCGCCGCGGTCGGTCTCCTTCTCGCGCAGGGCGCGGAGCAGTCCGAGCAGGGGTGCCATGCCGGCACCGCCGCCGACGAACACGATGTCCGACGTCCGGTTCTCGCGGAGGGTGCAGGTGCCGAAGGGCGCCTCGACCTCCAGGCGGTCACCGACCTTCACCTGGTTCTCGAGGAACTGGGAGAAGAGGCCGTCGGGGTAGATCTTGATGACGAACTCGAACCGGCCGTCGCGGTTGGGCGTGTTCGCCATGGAGAACGACCGGCTCTCGCCGGAGCCGGGGAGGATGAAGTCCATGTACTGACCGGGGAAGAACTTGATGTCCTCCCCCGCGACCTGCGCGACCACCAGGTGGCGCATGTCGTGGGTGACCGGGTCGTTCGCGAGCACCTCGACGGTGCCCTTGCGCACCGGCAGGCCGGAGCGCAGGACCTCCTCGTCGTAGTTGAGCAGCTCGATGACCAGGTCGTCGTAGGCGTGGGCGCGGCACAGGAGGGTCTGGCCCTCCTCACGCTCCATGTCGGGGAGGGCGAAGGTCGAGTACCGGTCGAGCTCGATCTCGTCCATGTCGCCCTCGAGGACGAAGGACTTGCAGGCGGCGCACTGCCCTTCCTTGCAGCCGTGCATGAGCTGCACGCCCTGTTCGAACGCGGCCCTCAGGATCGTCTGGTCCTCGTCGACCTCGATCTCGATGCCGACCGGCTCGAAGCGAACCAGGTGCTTGTCACCCATCGGACGACTGACTCCTCCGGAGTTGGTGGGTTGCGATGACGAGGGATCCCGGCCGGGAAGGACACCCGGGCGTGTACGGCACCCGGGGAAGAGAGCGGGCCGCGCCGGAACGGGCGCGGCCCGGGGAGCCGCGGGGAGGACCGGGAACTCCCCGGCCCTCCCCGCGGGTCACACGACGATCAGGCTGCCTCGGAGGAGGTGGACCTGATCAGGACTTCGCACCGGCCGGACGGCCGGCCGGGCCCTGGGCGTTGTAGTCCGCCACGAACGCCTCGCGCTCCGAGTCGCTCATCTCGTTGAGGATGACGTTGGGGCTGGCCACGTGCGGCATGCGCCGCATGTGGTCGAGCGTCCACATCTTCTTCGGGTCGAGATCGAGGTGCGGCTGCGCGGTCAGGGTCTTGCCGTCGTCGCGGACGAAGCCCATGTCCGAGATGACGTCGGCCCAGTTCCAGCCGTGGTACAGCGTCTCCCACTCGCGGTGCCCGACGAGCTTGCCCATGTTCGGGGTCTCGCGGCCCTGGTAGGTCGGGCGGAACGCCACGGCGTCCGTCCAGCGGCAGGCCTCGTGGCAGTAGGTGCGCCACTGGCCGTCCACCTTGTCGACGACCATGTCCTCGCGCACCAGGCAGGGGACCATGCAGGTCCAGCAGCGGTGCGGGTACACGTAGTCGACGTCCTCGGCGACGATCGCGTGGTGGCCGTTCGGCCGCGACAGGCGGTTGTAGTTCTCCCACCACTTGCCGTACCGGTCGTACCAGCCCGGGTACTTGTACTCGAACCACTCGAAGTCCTCGTCGGTCATGCCGTCGATGCGCCAGTAGTTGGCGAGCCAACCGGTGGCGAAGAACTGCGCGACCTCGTGGACGTAGCCCTTGTTCCAGATCTGGTTCCACGACTCCTCGATGAGGTCGTGGGGGATCACCAGACCGTACTTCTCGAGGGGCAGCAGGTAGGCCCGGTAGTAGTCGTCGTAGATCCAGCGACGCCACATCTCCGCGTAGGACTCACGGTCCTTGCGGCGGTCCTTCGTGCCGTACTCGATGAACGTACCGATCGCGGCGTCCACGACGCGGTGGTTGTTCCACCACGCGTAGCGGAGGTCGCGCTCGAGGAGCTGGCGGTTGCCCTCGTCCGACAGCGCCATCAGCAGCGTGGCGTAGCCGTTCGAGATGTGGCGCGACTCGTCCGACTGGACCGAGTGGAACACCGTCGGCAGCAGGTAGTCACCGTTGGCGGCCGCCTCCGCCGGCATGGCCACGAACAGCGTGTTCGTGAAGGCCGTCTCGGCGACGATCGTCAGGTAGATGCTGGCCGCGGTGATCGCGTCACCGGTGATGAAGCCCTCGGCGAACTGCCGGCCGATGGTGCCGCAGTAGTCCGAGTGGAAGTTCCGGAGGGTGTTGTTGAAGCCCGCCGGGTCGATGTAGTTGTTCATGTACAGGCGCTTGAGGTTCTGCTGGATCGTGCTGTGCCGAACCTCGTCGATCATCTGGATCGCCTGGCCGTTGTGCAGCTCCGGGTTGGGAACCGCCTGGAACAGCATCGGCATCGAGCGCGCCGCCGAGATCTCGGGCAGCGGGATGATCGACAGGAAGAGCTTCTGCCACTCCAGCCAGCGCTCCTGCACCTGGCGGAACATGTTGCCGCGGATCGCGCCGTCCGACGCGCCGTAGACCCGGTTGTCCTTCTCCTCCTGCATGGGGAAGTAGGACCGGAGGACCTGCTTCAGCGGGTCCTTCTTGGCGGCCTTCTTGAAGGTGTAGTCCGTGCCGTACTTCATGTACGGCTCGTGGTACTGCGGCTCCCAGGAGAGTTCCTGGATTTTCTGGTGAGCCTTCGCCAAGCTCTGACGGCTCATCTTTCCTCCTCGATCGAGCCAGATGGTGGGGACCCGACGGGCGTCGGAGCCCCCTCACGGCGGCCGGCACGGCTGCTGGTGGCCGGGCCGCTGTCCTGCGCCTGCCTCACCTCCTCGGCGGACCGGTCCTGCGCGGTCCGGTGTGGTCGGTGGCCCGGTGGTCTGGGTGGTCGGCCGTGCCCGTCGCGGCGACCCGCTCGCGCCATTCGCGCATCGCGGTCGCGGCGACGTCGCGCACGGCGTCGGTCAGCGCGTCGGAGTCCTGCGCGAAGCGGCGGGCGGGGCTGGAGACCGCGATGCTCGCGGCGACCCGGCCGTCGGGCGCCAGGATCGGCGCGCCCACGCAGCAGAAGCCCTCGGCGAACTCCTCGCGGTCGATCGCCACGCCCTCGCGGCGGACCCGCGCGAGCTCGGCGGCGAGGCCCGGCGTCGTGGTGATCGTCGTGGCGGTGAAGGCGGGGCGGTCGGTCTGGGCGAGGAGGAGCTCCTCGATCTCCGCCGACGTCGCGACCAGCGCCTTCGTCACGGCCAGCGCGTGGGCCTGCGCCACCGGGATGCGCTCGCGGAGGTCGGGGATGCGGGCCAGCCCCTGGTGGCCGCGGGCGTCGACGATGACCGTCGCGTCGCCGTCCCAGCGGGCGAGGTAGGAGCGCTGCCGGGTGCGCCAGTAGAGCTCGGTGACCGCGTCGGCGAGGCTCTCGGGGAGCTCGTAGCGGCTGACCGGGTCGTCCTCGCGGCGCATCGGGCGCAGCGCCTCGCGGGCGTCGTCGAGGTCGAGCACCCGGGCCATCGCCGGCTCCGGTTCGTCCGTGGCGGACGCCTCGACGGCGCCGTCGGTGTCGTCGGACCCGCCCCAGGCGTCGCCCCACGGCGGGCCGTCGGAGAGCCGGTAGGTGCCCGCGGGGCCCTCGCGGCGGGCGTAGCCCTCCTGGCAGAGGGTGTTGAGGAGGTACCGCGCGGTGGCCGCACTCTTGCCGAGCTCGACGCCGAGCTCCTCCGCGGTCACCCCGCCCGGCGCGGAGCCCAGGTAGCGCAGCGCGCTCAGGGCCTCGGCGGCGGTCTTGAGGGAACGGCCGGAGCCGGCGACCCGCGTGCCGGTGCGGTCCGTCATGCGCGCCCCCTTCCCGTGTGGCCGTGGTGGTCCGGACGACGACCCGTGGTGGCGGGTCCGGCCCGGTGGCGGTCGGGCCGATGTGCGTCCGGCGCCGGGCGGTCCCCGGCGAGCCGTGGGCAACTGAACGCGTTTCCGGGCGGTGTGGTCAACATCACCGTTTCGATGTGCAGATGCTGCACATGACCGCCGATCCGGTGTTTCTGGCCGTTCGTCGCAGGTCAGGAGCTTGTCGACGGGCCGCCGGACGGTCCGGTGGGCGGCCGCGTGTCTCAGAGGGAGACACCGTCGAGCAAGATCTACTCGTGCTCCGGCAGCACCGGCACCGTGATCCCGGGGTCCCGCCCGAGCTGCGTCGCGCGGTTCACCGACGCCGCGCCGAACCGGGCGCGGACCGCGTCGAGGGTGCGGTCGAGCGCGGCGGGGTCCCGGGCGTCGTCGCTCCCGGCGCCGGCGAGCGCCGAGCGCGGCTCCTCGCGCGCGTCGAGGGGCAGCTCGAGCTGCTCGCGTTCCTCGCCCGAGAGGTTGGCCAGCGAGAGCCCGATGAGGGTGATGCCGCGGTCGAGGATCATCGGCATCGCCTCGCGGAGCAGCTCCCGCGCGGCGTCCTGGATCGGCGCGGTCTGCGTGGTCGCCGCGCGCAGCGTGTGGGAGCGCGTGACGCGGGCGAAGTCGTCGAAGCGCAGCCGGAGGACGACGGTGCGGGCGGCGCGGTCGCCGTCGCGCAGCCGCCGCCCGAGCCGGTCGACGATCCCCGCGAGGATCGTGTCGAGCTCCTCGGGCGAGCGCCGACCGCGCCCGAGGGCGCGCTGGGACCCGATGGAGCGGCGCCGCACGCCGGGGGTGACCGCGCGGGGGTCGGAGAACGTGGCGAGGGCGTGGAGGTGCCGACCCGCGGCCCGCCCGAGCAGCGAGACCAGGGCGGGCTCGCCCAGGTCGGCCACGTCGGCGACGGTGTGGATGCCCATCGCGTGCAGCCGGCCGGCGGTCACCCGCCCCACGCCCCAGAGCCGCTCCACCCGCAGCGGGTGCAGGAACTCCCGCTCCCGGTCGGGGTCGACGACGAGGAGGCCGTCCGGCTTGGCGACCCCGCTGGCCACCTTCGCCAGGAACTTCGTCCGCGCCACGCCGACGGTGATCGGCAGCCCGACCTCGGCGAGGACGCGCCCCCGCAGCCGCGCCGCGATGTCCTTCGGGGTGCCGACCAGCTTCGCCAGCCCGCCGACCTCGAGGAACGCCTCGTCGACCGAGAGCCCCTCCACCAGCGGCGTGGTGTCGCGGAAGATCGCGAACACGTCCTTGCTCGCCGCCGAGTAGGCCTCCATCCGCGGGGGCACGACGACGGCGTCGGGGCAGAGCGCCCGCGCCTGCCGGCCGTTCATCGCGGTCCGGACGCCGGCGGCCTTGGCCTCGTAGCTGGCGGCGAGCACCACGCCGCCGCCGACGAGCACGGGGCGTCCGCGCAGCTCGGGGGCATCGCGCTGTTCCACCGAGGCGTAGAACGCGTCGAGGTCGGCGTGCAGGATCGTCGCCCCCGCCCCGCCGCTCCCGGACACGAACACATGTTCGCACGCGGAAGGCGAGGCGCGCCCCGCCTCGGCCACCTAGGGTGAGGTGACGTGACCACCCGACTGCGGGCCAGCCGGGACTACCCCCACGACGTGGCCGACTTCTCCGTCGCGCTGGCCGACCCCGACTTCCACCGCGCGCGCCTCGACGCGGGCGGTGGTGGCGAGGTCGAGCGGCACCGGACCACCGGCACCCCGCAGGACGGCACCGTCGAGGTCGTCGTCCGCCAGCCGGTCCCCACCGGCCAGATCCCGCCGGCCATCGGGCGGCTGCTCACCGGGGGACTGGTGCTGCGCCGCACCGAGCGGTGGCGGTTGGGGCCACGGCGCTGCGACGGCGAGGTGGAGGTCGCGGTGCCCCGGGCCCCGGTGCGGGCCGAGGGCACGATGAGCGTCGCGGCGGCCGCCGGGTCGGGGTGCCGGCTCGCGGTCGACGTGGCGGTCACGGTCACGATCCCGTGGGCGGGCGCGCTGGTCGAGGGCGCGGTCGCCGACGGCGTACGCCAGCTCACCCGCGTCGAGCACGACAACATCACCCGCTGGCTCGACGCGCACACCGACCGGGAGTCCTGATGCCCGCACGCCGCACGCGCCTCGGGCGCGGCGACCGCGTCGTCGTCACCTCGCCCTACGGCAGCCGTCTCGGCACCTACGACCTGCAGACCGGCGAGGTGTCCGACGTCGCGCCGACGTTCCGCGCCACGTTCGTCGCCGAGCTCGACGAGTGGCTCGTCGCGCACGGCATGGAGCGCTTCCCCGGCTTCTCCGACGACGTCGGCGTCCGGCGCCCGTCACGCCGGCAGCGCCTCACCGACACCCTCCGGATCCCGCGCCAGGGCGGCGCCCGGACCCAGGACCGCGCGCCGAGCACGGCCGGGGCCGGGGCCGGGGGAGCCCGCCGTCGGGACCCGGCCGGGGCGCTCGAGCCCGGGCCGGCCACCCCGGCCGATGGCTGGTCGGCCGACAGCGCCGACGGCTTCCGCGCCGATGCGTTCGTCGACGCGGGGCGCCCCACCCACGACGACGTGGCCGAGACCGACGACTGGGAGGACCTCGCCTTCCACGGTCCCGACCACGGCCTGCTCCGCGAGGCCTCCCGTGCCCGCGCGACGGGGAACCGGGAGCGCGACCGCGAGCTGCGGCTGCGCGCCGACGGGCGGCACGCCGTGGCCGACGCGCTGGCCCGCGAGTCCGGCGGCAACGGCCGCGGCCCGCGCTGGCGGATGCTGCACGGCGTCGAGACGGCCGTCGGGCCGGAGACGGTGACGCTGGACCACCTGGTCATCGGGACGCCCGGGGTGTTCGTGGTGGAGGTCCGCCACCAGCCGGGCGGGAAGGTCCACGCCTCCACCACCGGGATCGAGATCGACGGCAAGCAGTTCGACCTCGCGCGCATCCGCACGATCGGCGAGGAGGTCCACGAGCGCCTCGCCGAGGGGATCGCGCTGGCCGCCGGCTTCGAGGAGGTGCTCGACCCGCCGCCGGTGACCCCGGTCATCGCGGTCGTCGGGGGCACCATCGTCACCCACAGCCGGCCGCGCGGGGTGATCGTCGCTCGCGCCGGGGACCTGGCGCGGGCCATGCGCAGCCGGGGCGAGCGGCTCTCCGCCGCCGCGGTGGAGGAGACCTACGCCGTGGCGCGGCGCTCGGACACCTGGCTGCCGTGAGCCTGCTCGACGTCCGCACCATCTGGGCCGAGCCCGCCTCGCTGGCCTCGATGCGGGGCCAGGAGGTCCTCGCGCGCTTCCCCGGCGCCGAGGTCGTCGAGGTCGACTCGCACTGGGCCATCCCCGACCTGCACGGCGACGCCGCGAAGGTGTCGCGGTGGGTGCGGGTGAAGGCGGAGAACCTCGTGCTCGGCGAGAAGAAGTCGCTGACGGTGCGGCCGAACGGCCGCTCCGCGGACTTCATCGCCCCGTCCGGCGCCAACGGCTGCGCCATGGCCTGCGCCTACTGCTACGTCCCGCGCCGCAAGGGCTACGCCAACCCGATCACCGTCTTCACCAACATCGACGGCATCGCCCGCGCCGTCAGCCGCCACCTGGCGCGCACCGGCCCGAAGACCGAACCCAACCAGTGCGACCCCCGCGACTGGGTGTACGACCTCGGCGAGAACTCGGACTGCTCGGTGGACGCGCTGGTCTCCGACAACGTCGCCGACCTCGTCCGCCACGTCGCCGGCCTCGAGGGCGCGAAGGCGTCCTTCGCGACGAAGTACGTCAACCGCGACCTGCTCGCGCTCGACCCCCGCGGGCGCACCCGGGTGCGGTTCTCGCTGATGCCCCGCGAGGACGCCCAGCTGCTCGACCTGCGGACCAGCTCGATCGACGAGCGCATCGACGCCGTCGACGACTTCCTCGCGGCCGACTACGAGGTGCACCTGAACTTCTCGCCGGTGGTGCTGCGCGAGCGCTGGCAGTCGCGCTGGGCAGCGCTGCTCGACGAGCTCGGCGAGCGGCTCTCCCCCGCCGCGCGCGCCCAGGCGGCGTGCGAGGTCATCCTCCTCACCCACAACGAGGGGCTGCACGAGGTCAACCTCGGCTGGCACCCGCGGGCCGAGGACGTGCTCTGGCGTCCCGAGGCCCAGGAGCCCAAGCGCTCGCAGAACGGCCAGGAGAACGTCCGCTACCGGGTCGACGTCAAGCGGCGGGCGGTGGCGCGGTTCCGGGAGCTGGTCGCGGTCCACGCCCCGTGGCTGCCGATCCGGTACGCGTTCTGACGATGTCCGGGCAGGCCCCGCCCACCCGCACCGACCGCCGCGCCCGCGGCGCCGTCATGGCGCTCTTCGCCGTCAACGGGGCCACCTACAACTCCCTCGTCCCCCGCTTCCCGGCGCTGCGCGACGGGCTGGGGCTGTCGAACACCGAGCTCGGCACCGCGATCGCGGCCTTCCCCGCGGCCGCGCTGCTGGTCGGGGTGGCCGCCGGCCCGCTCATCGCCCGGCTCGGCAGCGGGCGGGTCGCCGCGTCGGTGTCGCTGCTGGGGGCGGCACTGCTGCCGCTGGTGGCACTGGCGCCGGGGTGGTGGGCGCTCGCCGGGGCGTTGTTCCTGCTCGGGATCACCGACGCGTGGACCGACGCCGCGATGAACGCCCACGGCCTGCTCGTCCAGGACCGCTACGGCCGCTCGATCATCAACGGCCTGCACGCGACGTGGAGCATCGCCGCGGTCGGTGCGGGCCTGCTCGGGGCGGCCGCGGCCGGGCTGGGCGTGCCGGTGGTGGTCCACCTGACGGTGGTCGGGGCGGTCCTGGTGGTGACCTCGGCCCTGGCGTGGCGCCTCGTGCTGCCGCCGGAGCACCACGGGGCGACCGCGTCGCCGGGAGCCGGGCTGGGCGGGGTGCTGACGTCGTGGCGGGTGGTGGCGCCCCTGCTCGCCGTGGCCGGGCTGATGGTGTGCTCGGGGGCGGTCGAGGACTCGTCCGCGTCGTGGGGGGCGGTGTACCTGCGCGACGACCTCGGGGCGGGCGCGTTCGTGGCCGGCCTGCCGTTCGTGGCCTTCCAGGCGACGATGACGCTGGGGCGCCTGGCGGGCGACCGGGTCACCGACCGCGTCGGCCCCGTGGCGGTGGCGCGGACCGGGGCGCTCGTCGCGGCGGTGGCCCTGGTGGCGGCGCTGCTGCTCGCGCACCCGGCGGCGGCGATCGCCGGGTGGGCGCTGGCCGGGCTCGGCGTCGCCACCCTCTTCCCGCTGGCGTTCGCGGCGGCCGGCGCCGTGCCGGGGGCGCGGGCGGGCGACGGGATCGCCGTCGTCGGGTTCCTCGCCCGCCTCGGCTTCCTCACGACGCCCCCGATCATCGGGGCGATCGCCGACGCCTCCTCGGTGGGCACCGGCCTGCTCGTCGTCCCGGTGGCGGCGCTCGGGGCCGCCGTCCTGGCGCGGTCGCTGCGCCCGCGGGGGTCCGCGGCGTCCGCGGGGCCTGCGGGCTCTGCGCGAGGGGAACCCCCGGCCGTCTAGAGCGACCGGATCCTCCCCTCGTGACCGGGCGGAGGAGACTGCCGCCCATGACCCCGGAGGAGGCCGCCGCCGCGCTCACCGCCGTGCCCGGCGAGCTGGACGCGACCGTGGCCGACCTGCCCGGCGCGCCCGGCCACGTCGCGTGGTGGGCGGCGCCGTCGGTGCTCCCGGCGCTCGGCGGGGCCCCGCACCCGTCGGCCGACCTCCGGCTGCTCGACCTCGGCACCGCGACCATGCTGCGCAACCGCGTCCGCCGTCAGGACCTCTACCGCACCGGGGTGTCCCGGCTGCGCCGCGTCGTCGCCGGGCTGCTGCTCGCCGAGCTCGCGCTGGCCCCGACGTGGGCCGCGGACGTGGTGCTGCCGAAGGCCGACGAGGAGCGGCTCACCGCCTGGCTGCGGGCGCGGCTGGCGCTGACGTGGGTTCCCGACGACGGCCGCGAAGCCCACCGCGCGCGGGTCGCGGCGCTGCTCGGGCCGGTCGGGCTGGACTCACCGGGCGCGCACGAGGCCGAGCAGCGCTACGTCGTCGCGGCCGGGGAGAAGGCGCCGCGGGAGGTCGGGGTGCCGTTCCGCCGGCCGTGAACCGGGCCGGAGAGCCGCGACGATGCGGCTTTTCTGCCACTGGATGCAAGCAACGACGCTCCGCTGGCGTTGGAGCACCTACGCGTGCCGCACACACCGCCGCGCCGTCGGCCGCGCCTCCAGCCGCTCGCCCGGGATGGGCCGCCCGCACACCTCGCAGATGCCGTAGGTGCCCGCGTCCAGCCGCCCGAACGCCGCGTCGACCTCCGCCAGGTCGGCCCGGGCGCGGCGCAGCAGCGCCTGGGTCTGGGCGCGCTCGTAGGCGACGGTCTGGCCCTCGGGGTCGTGCTCGTCGTCGCCCGAGCTCGACGACGCGGTCTCGACGATGGCCGCGACCTGCGCCTCGAGCGCGGCGATCCGGGCCTGCGTCGCCGACCGCTCGGCCGCCAGGTCCTCGGCGGCGCTCACCTCAGCGCACCGTGGACAGCGCGCCGTGCACGAGCTCGATCACGACGGAGGTGTCGGCCGGCAGGGTGATGACCTCGCCGTCGAGCTGCAGCGGGAGCTCGGAGAGGGTGCGGAAGCGCAGGCGACGGGCGCTCGGCTGCCAGCCCAGTCCCTGCCACGCGGCCCGGATCCCCGTGAGCAGGAGCCGGAAACGGCCCCGATGGGGGATGCCGACGATCTCGAACCGGCCGTCCGCGGGGTCCCCGGTGTCGGAGAGCCGGACGTACTTCGCCATCTCCGACAGGTTGGCCATGATCAGGCTGTCGTAGGTGTGGCGGCCGAGGAACTCCCCCACCCCGACGCCGCGCTCGGCCCCGCCCTCGAACGCCTCCAGCTCGATCTCGAACGGCCGGAACCGCAGGAACTCCCGCACGGTGGTGACCAGCTCGCGCAGCGACCCCTTCCCGCTGCGCTCGAGCGAGAGGGCCACGACGGGGGTGATGCCGAGCCCGATGTAGGAGTGGGCGTAGCGCGGCGGGTTCGGCCCGACGCTCAGCCGCAGGACGTCGAGGTGCTCGACCACGCCGTCGGCGATCGCCTCGGCCAGGGGCCGCCGCCGGGTGACCCGCCGGTGGTCGTTGGCGTTGCCGGCCGAGGCGACCGCGACGACGGTCCCGGTGTGCCGGCCGTCGCCACCGGCCATCGCCCCGTCGACGACCTCGTTGTAGCCGCCGTCGCCGGAGACCGAGACCACGAGCGGCCGGTAGGTCCGGGCCGCGCTCTCGGCGATCCGGCGCGCGTGCCCGGCGTACTCGGTGGGCACGAGCTCGACGTCGAGGTCCGGCGCGAGGCGGCGCAGGTCGCGCGCGAGGGTGTGCGCCTTGCCCTCGCCGCCGCCCGAGCTCGTCGGGTTGTAGACCAGCAGCACACTCTCGTACGGCCGCGGCGCGGGCGGACCGGGCACGGAGGACGCAGCGGACACCCTGCCGAGGTTAGCGGCTCGCGCCGGTTCAGACGGGTGTGACGACGTCCCGCACGGCCGCGTCGACCACCTCGGTCCACGGGGTGGCCGGGCGGCCGAGCAGCCGCGCGAGGTCGTCGCCGGGCGCGGTGAGCCACCCGGCGGCGGCACCGCGGTCGGAGTCGGCGAGCACCGCGGCGAACGCCTCGGGCAGGCCGGCGCCGACGAGCGCCTCGCGGAAGCCGTCGACGGACAGGTCGGTGTAGGGCACCTCGCGGCCGGCGGCCCGGCCGATCTCGGCGGCGAGCTCGGCGCGGGTGAAGCCGGGGCCGCCCAGCTCGAGGACGTCGCCCGGGGCGGCGCCGCCGGTGAGCGCGACGACGGCCGCCTCGGCGTAGTCGGCGCGGGTGGCGGCGTCGAAGCGGCCGTCCCCGGAGGCCCCGACGATGCCGTGCTCGACGTCGGCGGCCAGGCTCGCGAGGAAGTTCTCGGTGTACCAGCCGTTGCGCAGCAGGACGTGCGGGACGCCGGCGTCGGCCAGCATCCGCTCGGTGGCCGCGTGCTCGGTCGCGAGGAGCATGTCCGAGGTCTGCGCGTGCAGGATGCTGGTGTAGCCGACCAGCTCGACGCCGGCGGCGGCCAGCGCCTCGACCACGCGCCGGTGCTGGTCGAGCCGCGCCCCGGCGTCGCTGCCGGACACGAAGAGCACGCGGGTCGCGCCGTCGAGGGCGGCGGCGAGCGAGGCCGGGTCGTCGTAGTCGGCGCGGCGGACGTCGACGCCGCGGGCGGCGAGGTCGTCGAGGGTGTCGACGCGCCGCCCCGTCGCGCGGACCTCCGCCGCGGGCACGCGCTCCAGCAGGGCCTCGACGGCCAGGCGGCCGAGCGATCCGGTGGCTCCGGTGATGACGTACACGGTGGCTCCCACGGTGGGTGCGGGCCGCCGGGCGCGGCCCCTCGTCGTCGCCAACCGCGCTGGTCGGGGGCTGCTTCCCGACGGCGAGTCAGCACCTTGAAGTGCGGTAGGTACCAGGTGGATAGTGACCAGGTGACCGGGAACGTGTTCGCCGCCGAGTGCCCGAGCCGCCAGGTGCTCGACCGCATCGGCGACCGGTGGAGCATCCTCGTCGTCCGCGTCCTCGCCGACGGGACGCTGCGCCACGGCGCGATCGCCGCCCGCATCGGCGGCATCACCCCGAAGATGCTCACCCAGACGCTGCGGGGCCTCGAGCGCGACGGGCTCGTCACCCGCACCGTGTACGCCGAGATCCCGCCGCGGGTGGAGTACGCGCTCACCGGGCTCGGCCGCAGCCTGCTCGGGCTGACGCGCGCGCTCGAGGAGTGGGCCGAGACCCACATCGACGACGTCGAGGCCGCCCGGGCGGCCTACGACGACGCCGCTCAGGAGCGCGCGGGGTCCGACCAGCGCCGGGCGGCCTCGAGGAAGTAGTAGTCGGCGTAGACGATCCCGACGTCGACCTCGTCGTCCTGCGGCTTCCCCCCGGTCGCGTGGGCGAGCAGCGCCGGGCCCTCGGGGGCCACGTCCGTGGTCGCCAGCTCGTCGAGGGTCTCGCCCGCCGCCTGCCGGTAGCGGGCCCCGTCGGCGCCGCCGACCTGGTCGGCGAGGTCGAGCAGGCCCGACGCCGCGACGGCGGCCGCCGAGGTGTCGCGCTCCTCGGTCGGCTTCGAGAAGTCCCAGGCCGGCACCCGGTGGCCGGGCGAGGTGTGCGCGAGCCACCAGTCCGCGGCCTTCTGGGCCGCCGCCCGCAGCTCGGCGTTGCCCGCCGCCCGGGCCTGGGCGGCGAAGCCGTGGATCGCCCAGCCCTGCCCGCGCGACCACGTCGAGTCCGGTGCGGCGCCCTGCCAGGTGTCGCGCTTCAGGAAGGCGCCGGTGTCGGGGTCGAAGACGGCGACGTGGGCGACGCTGCCGTCGGGGCGCATGTTCGTCCTCGAGGCGGTCAGCGCGTGCTGGGTCGCGATGTCCTTCCACGCCGGGTCGCCGCCGGGCAGGGCCGCCGCCCGGTCGAGCAGCGCGAGGTTCATCGTCGTGTCGATGATGACCGGGAAGCGCCACGAGCCGCGCTTGTCGTCGTCGCCCTCGGTGTCCCAGCTCTTGATGGCGTGGACCTTCGCCGAGTACCGGGTCGCGAGGCTGCGGGCGGCGGTGACGACCTGGTCCGCGCCGGCCCCCGTCGCCGCGAGCTGGTCGCCGAAGCTGTCGTCGACGACGAAGCCGAGGTCATGGGTGTCGGTGCGGGTCACCTGCGAGGCGATGGGCGCGGTCCAGCGCTGCGCGCGGGCGGTCCACGCCTGGTCCCCGGTGAGCTCGCGGGCGAGCCACAGCTCGCCGGGAAAGAACCCGGAGGTCCAGTCGGTGACCGGCTTCGTCGACCATGTGGTCTTCCCCTGGTCGACCGAGCGGGGGTAGCCGGCGGCCGGGTCGAGCTGGTCGGCGGCACCGGCGAGCCGCTGGTAGGCGGTGGGCAGGACCTTCGTCACCGACGCCGGCAGCGGTGTCGCCGGCGCGGCGGCCGACGACGGGGCCGCCGGGTCGGCGGCGGGCGCGCTCGGCGCCGTCTCCCCCTGGCCGCAGCCGGCCAGCAGGACACCCACCAGGACCACAGCCGCCACACCCGTCACACGGCGAGACTGCCCCGCCGTCCCGACGATGTGCGCCCCCGCCGTCGATTCGCCCACGATCGAGTCACCCCCCGGTGTCGGCCGCACCGTAGCCCGATCAGGCGACGGCAGCCGCACCGCCCCGGGGGACGAACGGCCGGTTCGTCACGATCAACCGTGACGAACCGGCCGTTCGTGCGTCGCCGGCGGCGACGCGAGCCCGCGACGTCAGTGGCAGACGTCCCCGTCGGCGGAGCCGTGCGCCTCGCTCGGCGGCAGGTCCAGGGCCGGGTTGCCGTCGAAGAACCCCGAGGGCCGGAGCATGAAGCCGATCGTCGACACCGGCATCACCGGCCAGTCCTCGGGACGCACCACGTGGTGGGCGCCCATCGTGTACCAGACGACGACGTCGGTGCCCTCGAGCGGACGGTCGGCGTCGAGATAGGTCGGCAGACCCGTCCCGCGCGGCGCCTGGAGCGGGTAGTCGCCCGCGGCGAAGCGCTGCTCGGGGTCCTCGGCGGTCACCCAGAGGGTGTGCTCGGTGAACCCGGACCGCGGCGCGAAGAGCGCGTCGGGCGAGTACATCGGCGGCACCGTCGACCCCGGCATGAGCGCGTACGCGGTCGGCGCCCCGGTCGGGCCGGTCTGCGTCGTGCTCTCGATCTTCCAGAACCGCGCCTTCCCGGGCGCGGTGTCCCGCGCCCCCACCGCCTCGGAGGTGACCGGCGTCCGCGTCGTCACCCAGGCGTTGCCGTGCGGGTTCGCCGGGCCGGGCGGGGAGGGCACCGAGTCGACCTCGACGACGGTGTTCGCCACGCCGTCGACGGTCATGTCCAGGCGCACGCAGAAGAAGTGCTGGTGGTGGGGGCCGTAGAGCCCGGGCGCGACGAGCGTGCCGTGCTCGGGCACCGTGCCCTCCGGCACCGCGCCGGTGGAGATGACGCCGGTCAGCTTGACCTCGTACTCGATGAGGCCGTCGTTGTAGAGGTACCAGAAGTAGCCGTACTCGTAGTTCCCGACGGTGACGATCGAGGAGATCACCAGGCGCCGCCGACGGCGGACCTCGACGGCCTCGGTGCGGAAGTCGGTGTGCTTCCACGCGATGCCGGTGTCCTCCTCGTGCATGCAGATCGCGTTCGGGATGGTGACCGCGTTGCCGTCCTGGTCGTTGACGACGCCGTCGAAGTATCGGATGTGCCCGACGCAGTCGCACCCGAGCGTCAGCGGGTTCGCGAGCCACCCGACGCCGTACTCGCCCTGGTCGAACACGTTCTTGAACCGGTGCGTGGGCGCGGGGTCGCCGTAGGGCACGTACATCTCCGCGAGCGAGGCGCGGTGCAGCACCGGGCGCCGGGTACCGCGGTCGTCGTAGGCGACCTCGTGGAGCACGAGGCCCTCGCGCGGGGTGAACCCGATCCGCAGGTGCCACTTCTGCCAGCTCACCGCGTGCCCGTCGACGGTGAAGCTCGGGCCCTCGGGCTGGGTGATCACGATCGGCTTCACGTCGTCGCGGATCGTCTCGACCCGGGGGACGTTCGCCGCGTCGTGGATCCAGGGCTGCTCGTAGTTCGCGGGCCGTGACGGGACGTCGACGACGCCGTGGTCGGTCACGTCGACGACCTCGCGCAGGTCGAGGTCGACGGTGACGACCAGCCCCTCGACCGGCCGGGCGTAGCCGTGCTCGCCCGGGGCGGAGCGCACCCACGTGAGCGGCCGGACGATGCGCCGCGCGCTCGGGTCGTCCTCCGGCCCGGTCCACGACGAGGCCCAGGGGTCGATCATCGCCAGCGAGAAGTCGGTGATCCCGCGCCGCGTCATCGCCTCCTGCCAGCGGGGGTCGGCGCGCACGATGTCCTCGGTCGCGAAGAACTCCTCGGCCATCACCGGGGCCTGCACGCCGGGACGGGGCCGCCAGGACAGGACGCTCTGCTCGGTCAGCGAGACGACGGCCTCGTAGAGCAGCCGCTCGCCGCGCTCGTAGAGCACGATCTCGGCCTCGCGGGGCAGCGGGTGCTCCGCGTCGTACCCGGCGAGCGCGGTCTTCGTGGGCTCGTGGAGGGCGACGAACACGAACCGTGCGGTGTCGGCCAGCCCCCGGGCCTCCTTGAGCAGCGCGGACGCCGCCGTCACCTCCTCGGCCGTGAGCGGCTCGAGGGGGTGGACGGCCTCGGTGGTGGCGGTGCGGGGTTCCTCGAGCGCGGTCATGCGTGGGCCTCCTTGTCGGACACTGCCGGGTCGTCGTCGAGCACGGGGTCGGAGAGGGAGAAGTGCCCGAGGCCGGCGTAGACCTCGGGACGGCGGGCGCGCAGGACCAGGGCGACGACCACCCCGGCCACGAAGATCACCAGCGGCACGTAGGGCAGCAGGGTGATGAAGGGGACGCCCTCGGCGGCGGCCAGCGCGGCACGGTTGTCGATGAGCAGGAAGCAGGCGCCGACCATGGCGACGAACCCGATCACCGGGGCGATCAGCGTGCTCCACACCCGGAAGCCGTCGCGGGCCGTCGTCAGGAAGTACCGGATGATCGCGACGCAGACCAGGGCCTGGACGGCGAGGATGCCGAGGACCCCGAGCAGCGGGGACCAGGTGCCGAGCTTGGTCAGCGCGCCCTCGGTTGAGGGGTCGTAGAGGACGAAGGCGAGGCAGTAGAGCGCGACGACGACGGTGGTCGTCATGGCGGCGACGCCCGGGCTGCGGTGCTTCGAGGTCCGCCCGAGCACCCGCGGCAGCACGCGCTCGCGTCCCAGCGCGAACAGGTAGCGGGAGGACGTGTTGTAGAAGGCCATCGCGCAGGCGAAGGAGCTGGTCACCGCGAGGATCTCGATGATCACGGTCAGCCAGCCGCCGACGAAGCGGTCCGAGAGCGGGTAGAAGGCGGACGCGAACACGCCGTTCAGCTGGTCGGAGACCGCCTTCACGCTGCCGGTGAGGCCCCAGCCGGTGACGAAGGCGTACGAGACGATCATGTAGAAGATGCCGAGCCCGATCACCGAGCCGTAGGTCGCGATGGAGGCGATCCGGTGCGGCTCGCGCGACTCCTCGGCGTAGTTCGGCGCCATCTCGAAGCCGACCCAGGACCAGAACGCCGCGAACAGCGCGATGCCCGCCGCCCCGGTGCCGAAGATCTGCAGCGCGCCCGGGTTGTCGAAGATCGCCGCGGGGTTGAACGGCGCGGGCGAGAAGCCCTCGGCGCCGCCCTGGACGAAGACCGCCACCGACAGCACGACCAGGGCGAGCACCTCGGCGACGAGCATGACACCGAGGACCTTCGCGGTCAGCTCGATGTGGAACCACGCCAGCAGGCTCATGATCGCGAGCCCGGCCGCCATGTAGAGCCAGGCCGGGAGGGCGAGCCCGGTGAAGGCCTCGACGGTCGTGGCGGCGAAGTAGCCCATCACGCCGATGACGGCGCCGACGAAGACCATGTAGCAGAGCGCGATGAGCAGCCCCGACCCCAGCCCGACGACGCGACCGAGCCCCCGGCTGACGAACGTGTAGAAGCCGCCGGCGCTGGTCACCCGCCGCGACATCGCGATGTAGCCGACCGAGAAGATCGTCAACGACACCGTGGCGATGAAGAACGCGGCGGGCGTCGCCCAGCCACCGCCGTTCACCGAGACGGGGACGTTGAAGAGCATCGCGGTGAGCGGAGCGGCGCCGGTGACGATGCAGAAGAGGACCGAGGGCAGCCCGAGGGCGTTGTCGGCCAGTCGCCCGTGGTGCTCGGGAGGTGCGGTGACGGACTGTGTCGCGGTCATGAGACCTCCGAGGCGCCGGTGGGTGATGATCCGCCCACTCTCGGAAGTGGTTGTGACCAATGCATCACCGAAAGGCAACGCTCCGCTCACGAGCACGGCCGACGGATACGCAGGACGGACGATCCGGACCGCCGGTGAGACATCGCGGGCGCGCGTGACCCGCGGTGAGTCAGACCTGGCCGGTCAGCGCCGTGCCGCCCGGGTCGCGGGAGGGGGCACGCAGCGTGGGCACCACGAGCACGATCGCGACGACGCTGAGCACCAGGTAGACGACGTTCGCCACGACGAAGCCCGTCGACACCGTCGGGTCGGTGAAGGCCATGACCGAGAAGACCGCGCCGATCACGCGGATCACGACGCTGACCCACATGGCCCACCGGGCACCGGTCGCGAGCCAGACGCCGAGGACGACGAGGGCGAGCACCCCGAAGACCAGCGTCAGCGTGTTCGCGATGGCGGGAGCGTCCGCCGGGGCCGGGAAGATCCACGGGCTGAGCAGGTCGACGAGGCCGAAGAGCGCGAGCAGGACGACGCCGGTCAGAACGGACGGGCGCCGGGTGAGAGCTGTCATGCTCACCGAGAGTGAGTCGTCTCCGGGCCCCTGTCTGCCGTAGGGGACTACTGCACCGCGGGGCTACGGCTCGCCGCCGGCGGCCACCCGGAGCAGCACGTCGGCATGGCAGGGCTCGTCCTCGGCGCACCAGCAGGCGAGATCGTGGCCGGCCAGCTCGTCGCGGGCCCTCGCCACGAGATCCGGCTGCTGGGCGAGCCACCGCCGGTACAGCGCGATCATCGTGTCGCGGTCGAGGGTGACCTCGACGTCGTCGTCGGTGTGTACGGCCGCACCGAGCCGGAACGGGTTCCCCCACGACGACGGGCGCGCGACGGTGATCGTCCCCTCGGGCTTGCGCGAGCCCTTGGCCCGGCGCAGCCGGATGCGCTCGGGCATCAGCTCGCCTCCTGGCTGAGCTTCGCGAGCCCGTCGAGCAGCCGGTCGACGTCCTCGTCGTCGTTGTAGGGCGCGAGCCCGATCCGCAGCGCCCCGTCGTCGCCGAGCCCGAGCCGCCGCGACGCCTCGAGCGCGTAGAAGGACCCGGCGGGCGCGAAGACCCCGCGGTCGGCCAGCCCCTGGTGGGCCCGGCGCCCGCCGCCGGGGACCTTTACGAGCAGCGTCGGGGTCCGGTGCGCGGCCCGCGAGAGCACCGACACCCCGGGGATCCACGCGAGCCCGGTCTCGATCCGCTCCCGCAGCCGGTCCTCGTGGGCCTCGACGGCGCCCATCGCGGCGACCAGGCGGTCCCGACGCGGGCCGCGGTCGGGTCCCAGCGACGCCAGCACGTCCACGGCCGCCGTCGTGCCGGCGAGGAGCTCGTAGGGCAGCGTGCCGAGCTCGAAGCGCTCCGGGACCGCGTCGGTGGAGGGCAGCAGCTTGTCGGGGTGCAGGGTCTCCAGCAACGCCGGGTCGGCCGCGAGCACCCCGCAGTGCGGGCCGAGGAACTTGTAGGGCGAGCAGAGGAAGACGTCGGCGCCGACGGCGGCCACGTCGATCGCCGCGTGCGCGGTGAGGTGCACCCCGTCGACCACGAGGAGCGCCCCGGCGTCGTGCACCCGCGCGGCGATCCCGGCCAGCGGCGGGCGGGTCCCGACGAGGTTCGAGGCCCCGGTGACCGCGACGGCCCTCGTCCGGTCGGAGAGCTGGGCCGCGACGTCCTCGACGCGCAGCTCGGTCGTCTCCGGGTCGAAGTCGGCCCACCGGACCGTGGCCCCGGCCCGCTGCGCCGCGATCACCCACGGCCGGATGTTGGCGTCGTGGTCGAGGCGGGTGACCACCACCTCGTCGCCCGGGCCCCAGGTCGTCGCGAGGGTGCGGGCGAGGTCGACGGTCAGCGCCGTCATGCTCCGGCCGAAGACGATCCCGCGGGGGTCGGCGGCCAGCAGGTCCGCCATCGCGCCGCGGGCGGCGAGGACCACCTCGTCGGAGAACCGCTCGGCCGGCGTCGTGCGGCCGCGGTTGGCGATCGGCGCGGTGAGGGTGCCGGCGACGGCCTCCCCGACCTCGCGCGGGACCTGGGAGCCGCCGGGCCCGTCGAAGTGCGCGAAGCCGCGGTCGAGGGCGGGGAAGCGGGAGCGCAGCGCGGCGACGTCGTAGGGCACCGGGTCAGTCTGACGTTCGCCCGACCGGAGCACCTCCCAGGTTTCGCCGTAACGATCGCCGCCCACCCGTCGGATACACGCACGACAGGCGGTCCACGGGCCGCGACGAGCGGGATCGAGGTGGTCGGGGTGAGCGTGCAGCTCGAGACGCAGGGTGACTCGGCTCGCCGCACGGACCGGCGCCACGAGATGGCGTCCCTCCCCGCTCCCCGCCCGGTCCCCGACCGGCCCCGCCCCCGCTGGCGCGAGGACGTCGGCGCCGCCGTCCTGCTCTCGGTGCTGGAGACCCTGCGCGACGAGGACGTCACGACGAGCGCGTAGGTCCCCGCGGAAGCGGGCATGCCCTCCGACGGATCAGCCGGGCGCAACCGAGCGGAGGACCGCCATCAGCGCGTCGACCGAGGCCTCGACCACCACACGGCGGAGCGGGCTGCGCGGTCCGGCCGCGGCCGCCGTCGTCGCGGTGGCCTTCCTCATCACCATGCTCGGGGCGACGCTGCCGACCCCGCTCTATCCGATCTACGAGCGGGAGCTCGGCTTCGGCGGCGTGATGGTGACGTGCATCTTCGCCGCCTACGCGGTCGGCGTCGCCGCCGCGCTCGTCCTCTTCGGCCGGCTCTCCGACCAGGTCGGACGGCGCGCGGTGCTGCTGCCCGGACTCGTCCTCGCCGCGGTCTCGAGCGCCGTGTTCCTCATCCCGGGCGACGTCCCGACGCTCTTCGTCGGCCGCGTGCTCTCCGGCCTCTCCGCCGGAATCTTCACCGGGACGGCCACCGCGACGCTCGTCGACCTCGCACCCGAGGGCCGCCAGCAGCGGTACAGCCTCCTCGCGGCCGCCGTGAACATGCTCGGTCTCGGCCTCGGCCCGGTGCTGGCCGGGGCGCTGGCGCAGTACGCGCCGGCCCCGCTCTCCCTGCCGTACGTGGTGCACATCGTCCTGTGCCTCGTCGTCGGGATCGCCCTGTTCGCGATCGCCGAGCCGATCACCCCGGCCGAGGGACCGGTGTCCTTCCGCCCTCAGCGGGTGTCGGTCCCGCCGGAGGTGCGGGGCGTCTTCGTGCGGGCCGCGATCGCCGGGTTCGCGGGCTTCGCGGTGCTGGGCCTGTTCACCGCGGTGTCGCCGTCGTTCGTCGCGCAGGGCCTGCACATCGCGAACCACCTGGTGACGGGGCTGGTGGTGTTCACGCTGCTCGGGGCCTCGACGCTGGGCCAGCTCGCGTCGGCGCGGCTCGGCGAGCGGCCGGCGCTGCTCGTGGGCTGCGCGGCGCTCGTCGTCGGGGTCCTGGTGGTCGGCCTGTCGGTCGCCGTGGCGTCGCTGTGGGTGCTCGTGGTGGGCGCCGCGGTGGCCGGCGTCGGGCAGGGGATGAGCTTCCGGGCCGGGCTCGGCGCGGTGAGCGCGGGCAGCCCGGCGGAGCGGCGCAGCGAGGTGGCGTCGAGCTTCTTCCTCGTGCTCTACGTCGCGATCTCGCTACCGGTGATCGGCGAGGGCATCGCCACGGCGGCGTTCGGCCTGGTCACCTCGGCCGTGGCGTTCTCGGTGATCGTCGCGGTGCTCGCGGCGGTCGCGTTCGTGAGCCTGCTGCGCCGCCCGTCGTCGGACTGAGGGCGCTCGGGCGGGGCACTCGGGCGGAGCACTCAGGCGCCGACGAGGCACTCGGCGCTGCGGCCGCTCCAGGTGACGCGGCCCTGGTCGGCGAGCTCGGCGGCCGTGCGCCGGCCGGCCAGGAGCAGGAGGAACGCCTCGGCCTCGGCGTCGATCTCGGCCGTCGGGAGGGCCGGGCCGTCGCCCACCCGGAGGGTCCGGTCGATCTCCACGGGGCCGCCGGGCCACGTCCGGACGAGGAGGCGCAGGCTGGTCGGGCGGGCGCCGGTCCGGGCGAGCAGCCGGGGGACGAACGCGCTCGCCAGCCGGCAGCCCTCGAGCGCGGCGGGTGCGACGGCGTCCGTGTCGAGGTCGAGCCCGAGGGCCTCGTGCAGGTCGTGGGTGTGCAGGCACATGTCCAGGCACTGCGCCTCGAGGACGCGGCCCGACGGCGCCGACGCGTGGACCGCCCGTTCGGCCCGCTCGTGGGCCCGCGCGAGCGCCTCCTGCAGCTGGTCGGGTGCCGCGTAGTGGACGCCGGTGAGGTGGGTGACGAGGTCGGTCACGTCGGTGCCGCCGGTGTCCAGCGCCGCCGAGGCCACCGCGGCGGGTGATCCGGAGGGCACCAGCGGGCGGGACCAGTCGTCGCCGTGCAGGCCCGACACGAGGTCGTCGGTGACGTCCCAGAGCCGGAGCAGGGCCCGGGTCGCGTCGTCCATGGCATCGCTCCCGTCCTCGCGGACCTCTCCGGAAACGGTAGTGACCCAGACCACACCGGGCAACGGTGCCATGCTCTCCGACGTGGGCGCGGAGGAGTCGTTCGAGGCGCTGGCGACGGAGCAGCTGGCGGTGCCGGGCGTGACCCGACGCTCGATGTTCGGCCGGGACACGCTGCTCGTGGACGGCCACCCGTACGCCTTCCGCGACGGGGAGCGGGTGACACTGAAGCACCCGGCGGCGGGCGAGCTGGTGGCGGCCGGGCGCGGGGTGGTGCCGGTGATGGGATCGCGGGCGATGCGGGGGTGGGTGGCGGTGCCGTTGGGGTCGTCTTCGCTTTCGGGGCTGGCTGAGCTGGCGGCCGCGGCCCGGGGGCACCTGGCTTCGTGAAGATCACCGGAATGGCCTAGCCGATCTCCTCGTGGCTCGGGCCGTGACTGTCGGACCCTCGAACTAGCGTTCGAACCATGACGGCGGTGGTGGACGCTCCGGGCGGGTGCTTCGCCGACCCA
>NZ_JABBND010000032.1 GCF_012933465.1 Actinomycetospora sp. TBRC 11914 | reverse complement strand
TCCCGGGAACCAGCGCTTGAACCCGGCCGCCAGCTCGCGCTCGCCGTCGAACGTCAGCCGGAGGTCGTCGGCCGCGAGACGCCCCAGCGCGAAGCGCAGCACCGCGGTGTCGTCCGCACCGGTGACCGAGGCGGTGGGGTCCTCGCCGGGCGCGGCCTGCCACACGCCGTCGAGCAGGGCGAACCGGAGGTCCACCGACGGCCCGCGCAGCGCGAACACGGTGCCCTCCGGCGGCGGGGCCTCGCCGCCCGCGCCGGCGAGCGCGGGGAAGACCGGGGGCAGCACCGTCGTCGTCGCGCGGACCACGTCCTGCGCCAGGGGCTCGTCCCGGCCGCACGCGGCGACGGCGTCGTCGGCGTGCACCCCGGCCTCCATCGTGAAGACGTGCAGCCCGAACACGGCCGGGATGACGCCGAAGGGGATGGCGAGCACGGCGTCCGGGGCCAGCTCGTCGGCGCGGGCGAGCTCGTCGTCGAGGGCCGCGACACCGGCGCGCAGCGCGGCGGCGACCTCCGCCGGACCGCCCGACGGTTCCTGCCCCTCGGCGGTGCCCGGGGTCCCGGTCCGGGCGCGGCGCAGCGCGTCGGCCTCCATCGTGGTGCCCCACGCGCCGTGGCGGGCGAGGTCGGTGACGCTCCAGCCGGCGCAGCGGGTGGGGGTGTCGGCGGCGGCGTCGCCGAGCTCGTCGAGGGCGGCGAGGGTGCGGCCCCAGTCGCGGGCCACGGCGGCACGGGCCTCGGCGGGGGTCGGTCCCGGGTCGGTGATCAGCGTGGTCCTTCCTCAGGCGGGCCGGGCGGAGCCGCGGCCGGCGGTGTCGGCGAGGGCGTCGCGGGCGCGGGCGGCGGCCCGGACGGCCCCGGTGGCGTCGTCGATCCGGACCGCGTTCCCCAGGTGGGCCGCGGCCGCCTCGTGGTTCCCGGCCGCCCGCGCGGCCAACCCCAGCGCGTGGTCGGCCGCGCCGAGGCACAGCGCGCCGGACCCGACGACGACCACGTGGCCCTCCCAGGGCGCGAGCAGCTCGTGGAGCAGCGCGCCCGACCCGGCGTCGCCGACCGCGTCCGCGGTCTCCGCGGCCTCGGCCAGCAGGAACGCCCGGGCGCCGTCGTGGCCGATCACCGCGAACCGGTCGGCCGCGGCCGCGGTGAGCAGGTCCGCCGCCTCGTCGAGCCGCCCGGCCCGCGCGAGACCGACCGCGGTGTGGATCCACGTCCGGCCCCCGACCACCCGCGCCACGCGCTCCAGCGTCGGCAGCGCCCGCTCCGTGGTGCCGGCCGCGGTGTGGAGGGTCAGCAGCTGGACGCTGTGGACCTGGCCCGCGTCGCCGTAGTGCCAGCGCTCGCCCTCGCGGCGGAAGTGCTCGACGGCGTCGGCGGCCGCGCCGAGGTCGCCGTGGTGGAGCAGCATCATCGCCCGCCACATCGCCGGGTACCACAGGTGCAGCGGCCGCCCGAGCCGCAGCGCCAGCGCCCCGGCCTCGTCGACGAGGGCCTCGGCGGCCGGGGTGTCCCCCGCCTCGAGGAGGTCGACCATCCGTAGCCGCAGCGCCTCGAACTCGCGCTCGGGGTCGCCGGCCGCGCGGGCCGCGGCGAGCAGCTCGTCGTCGGACCGCAGCCGCTCGGGCAGCCGCGCCGGGGCGGCGAGGGTCGGGCGGCGGGCGAGCAGGGCGTAGGCCAGCGCCCCGGCGTCGCCGGCCTCCCGCGCGAGCCCGACCGCCTCGTCACCGAGCACGGTGGCCCCGGCCTCGTCGCCGCCGTAGCCCCGGGCGCGGGCGCCGGCGGCGAGCAGCCGGGCCCGCAGCGCCGGCGACGACGACGGGACCAGCCCGAGGGCGTCGTCGAGCAGCACCTGCGCCCGGGCGCCCCAGGTCTCGCGGGGCAGCCGGCTGTCGAACAGGGCGTCCTCGTAGCCGAGCGCGGCGGCCGCCCGGGCCGCGTGCGTGCCCGGCGCGGCGGCGTCGGCGACCTCCGCGAACGCGGCCATCGCGGCCGGCAGCCGCCCGGCGCGGCGCAACGCCTCGGCGGAGCGCAGCGTGCGGTGGGCCCGTTCCTCCGACGGTGCCGGGTCCGCCGCGACGCCGAGGTCGACGGCGCGGCGGAAGAGCTCCGCGGCGCGCAGCGGCTCGGTCCCGAGGGCCGCCTCGCCCGCCTCGGTGAGCCGGGCGGCCGCGCGGCGGGCCAGCTCGTCCCGGGCGATCCGGCCGTCGACGGGGCCGCCCAGCGCCGGCGCCTCGTCCCAGGCGGCGGCGAGGTGGCGCCCGGCCCGCTCGGCGGCCCGGTCGGGGGCGCGCGCCTCGAGCCATTCGGCGAAGCGCAGGTGCAGCGCGGCGCGCCGGGCGCGGGGCAGCGTCGCGTAGGCGGTGTCGCGCACCAGGGGGTGGCGGTAGGTGTACGAGGCCGGGTCGACCGGGTCCGGCCGCGGCCCGACGAGCAGGCCCGCCCCGGTGAGGTCGCGCAGCGGCTCTTCGGGCTCCGGGCTGCCCAGCCCGGGCAGGGCGCCCGCGGGCAGCGTCGTGCCGGTGACCGAGCCGCGGCCCAGCACCTCGCGGGCGGGCGCGGCCAAGGCGTCGAGCTGGCCGAGGTAAATCGCCCGGACGGTGCTGGGCACGGTCAGGGCCACGCCGCCGTCACCTCCGGGCAGCGCGCCGGAGCGCTCCCACACCCGCAGCAGCTCGACGACGAAGAGCGGGTTGCCACCGGCGGCCGCCCGGAGCTCGGCGAGCACCGCCGGCGGGAGCACCCCGTCGCCGACCCGGTCGGCGACCAGGGCGGCGACGTCGTCGTCGGACAGCGGGTCGAGGGTGCGCACCGCCCCCGACGGCGGGCGCTCCCCCGGTCGCGCGGTGGTGATCACCAGGCGAGGGGTGCGGTGGGGCGCGGCGAGCGCGTGCTCCAGGAAGGCCTGCATGTCCGCGGACGCGAGGTGGACGTCGTCGAGGATCCACACCGGAGTGGGGCCGCCGGGCTCGCCGTGGGCGTCGAGGACCGCCGTCCACGAGGCCCACAGCTCCGCCGGGGCGCCGGCCGGCTCCTCCCCCGCCAGCAGCGCGGCGGTGTGGTCGGCCGAGAGCGCCGCGCGGGGTCCGGTGTGGCCGTGGCGGGCGAGACGGCCGGCGAGGTCGGTCCCCTCGACGCCCGCGGCCCGCAGCAGGGCGGCGACCGGGGCGTACCCGGGTTCGTCGGTGCGGACGCGGACCAGCCAGGCCGGGCCCGCGGCGCGGGCGGCGAACTCGGCGACCAGCCGGCTGCGCCCGACGCCGGGCGGGGCGAGGACGGTGATCCGCTCGGCCCCGCGGGCGTCGCGGTGGGCGGCGTCGAGGGCCGCGAGGTCGGCGGCCCGGCCGCGGAAGGGCCCGCCGTCGGGAACCGGGCCCCGGCGTCGGCCGACGACCCGCCAGGCGCCGACCCGCTCCGCCTTCCCCTTGAGCGGGATGTCCCCGAGCGGGACGAGCTCGAGCGTGCCCTCGACGGCCAGCGCCGTGTCCGGCCCGACGACGACGGTGCCGGGCTCGGCGGCGGTCTGCAGCCGGGCCGCGGTGTTGACCACGTCGCCGGAGAGCCGCCAGGTGCCATCGGCGGCCCAGGTCACGACGACCTCGCCGGTGTGCACCCCGACCCGCGCGCGCAGCGTCCCCGCCGGCAGCCCGAGCCGTTCCTCCACCCCGGCGAGCGACTCGACGACGGCCAGCCCGGCCCGGACCGCGGCCCCCGCGTCGTCGGGACGCAGCACCGGGAGCCCGAAGGTCGCGAGGACGGCGTCGCCGATGTACTTCTCGACCTGCCCGCCCGCCGCCGCGACGAGCCCCGCGACCTGCGAGAAGTAGTGCTCCTGCAGCAGCGCGACGTCCTCGGCGTCGAGGTCCTCGACCAGCGAGGTGAACCCGACGAGGTCGACGAACAGCACGTGGACCAGCCGTCGCTCGGCGGGCCGCGGCGGCTCGGGGATCACGGGGGAAGTCCAGCACGGCGGCGCGCGGGACGCACCGCCCGGGCACGGCCACTCGCCGCACGGATGGTCGGCCATCCCGCCGCACACCATTCGGAGGAGCACTCAGGAATGGCGCGCGTCCGAAAGGCCGGCATCTTGTCAGAAGCGTCGGGCAGGTGCACCGTGACACGACGCACACTCTCCGGGACGAAGAAGGTGACGTCGTGGCCGCCATCGCGCCGGAACCGATCATGACACGGCCCTATCCGGCCCGCGAGACGAAGCGGGGGTCGAGCTTCGCGCACATGCTGCGCACCACCGACCCGAAGGACATCGCGATCCTCTACCTGGTCACCTCGTTCGCGTTCTTCATGATCGGCGGCCTGATGGCGCTGCTGATGCGCGCCGAGCTCGCCCGCCCGGGCCTGCAGATCCTCTCGGTGGACCAGTACAACCAGCTGTTCACCATGCACGGCACGATCATGCTGCTGCTCTACGCGACGCCGATCCTGTTCGGCTTCGCGAACTACATCGTGCCGCTGCAGATCGGGGCGCCCGACGTCGCGTTCCCCCGCCTGAACGCCTTCTCCTACTGGCTGTTCCTCTTCGGTGGCCTGATCGTGCTCTCGGGGTTCGCCTTCCCCGGTGGCGCCGCCTCGGCCGGGTGGTTCGCCTACACCCCGCTCTCGGACCTGACCTTCTCCCCCGGGTTGGGGTTCGACGTGTGGGACGTCGGGCTCGTGGTGGCCGGCCTCGGCACCATCCTCGGCGCGGTCAACTTCACGACCACCATCGTCTGCCTGCGCGCCCCCGGCATGACGATGTTCCGGATGCCGATCTTCACCTGGAACATCCTGGTGACGGCGATCCTGGTCCTGCTGGCCTTCCCGATCCTGACCTCCGCGCTGCTCGCGCTCGAGGCCGACCGCCACCTGGGCGCGCACATCTTCGACCCGGCCAACGGCGGGGCGATCCTGTGGCAGCACCTGTTCTGGTTCTTCGGGCACCCCGAGGTCTACATCGTCGCGCTGCCCTTCTTCGGCATCGTCACCGAGATCTTCCCGGTGTTCAGCCGCAAGCCGCTCTTCGGCTACAAGACGCTGATCTACGCGACGCTCGCCATCGGTGCGCTCTCCGTCGCCGTGTGGGCCCACCACATGTACGCCACCGGCGCGGTGCTGCTGCCGTTCTTCTCGTTCACGACGTTCCTCATCGCCGTGCCGACCGGGATCAAGTTCTTCAACTGGATCGGCACCATGTGGCGGGGCCAGCTGACGTTCGAGACGCCGATGCTGTTCGCCGTCGGCTTCCTGGTGACGTTCCTGTTCGGCGGCCTCACCGGGGTGCTGCTCGCGAGCCCGCCGCTGGACTTCCACGTCTCGGACTCGTACTTCGTGGTGGCGCACTTCCACTACGTGCTCTTCGGCACGATCGTGTTCGCGACCTACGCCGGCATCTACTTCTGGTTCCCGAAGATGACCGGCCGGATGATGGACGAGCGGCTCGGCAAGTTCCACTTCTGGACGACGTTCATCGGGTTCCACACGACGTTCCTGGTGCAGCACTGGCTGGGCAACGAGGGCATGCCGCGCCGCTACGCGGACTACCTGCCCAGCGACGACTTCACGTTGCTGAACACGGTCTCCTCGATCGGCGCGTTCATCCTGGGTGCCTCGACGCTGCCGTTCATCTGGAACGCGTTCGCCAGCTACCGCTACGGGCGGCCGGTGACGGTCGACGACCCGTGGGGCCACGGGAACTCGCTGGAGTGGGCCACGTCGTGCCCGCCGCCGCGGCACAACTTCTACGAGCTGCCCCGGATCCGCTCCGAGCGCCCGGCGTTCGAGCTGCACTACCCGCACCTCACCGAGCGCATCCGGATGGAGGCGCACGTCGGCGGGGGCGGCCACACGCCGTCCCTCGGCGAGGCGGCGGCCGGGGCGACCGGCCAGGAGCACCTCCCCGGCAGCGATCCCCGGAACCGCTGACCCCCGCAACCACCGACCCCGTTCCCGATGCCGAAGGAGCCCCACGCCGAGGAGGTCGTGAGATGTCGGACCACCGGGCGGCACCGCTGTCCGCCGACGAGGCCCGGGTGCTCCGCGCCGTGGCCCAGGACCTCACCCGCTCCGGCGCCGACGTCCTGCGCGATCCCGACTCCGGCGAGCCCGCGGTCCGGCCCCGGCTCGTCGAGCTCGGGATCTACCTGCTCGCGATCGGGGTGGTCGCGAGCGCGCTCACCCTGTCGGTCGGCCCGATGATCGCCATCGTCGTCGGCGCGGGCCTGCTCGTCGTCGCGACGATCAAGGCCGCGACGTCGGCACCCCCGCGAGCTCCTCTCCGTCGGTGACGGCGGCGAGCGGCCGGGACAACGCGCCGCCGGCGCGCAGGCCCTCGCGGTGGACGCGCTCGTGGTGGCCGCAGAACACGAGCAGGCCGCCGCCGGGCAGCATGCTGACGTAGCGGCCGGCGGCGCCGCAGCGGTCGCAGCGGTCCCGGGTGATGGTGTCGATCATGGCGAGCTCCTCGGTGTCGTGGCACTGGTCCGTGCCATCCGAGGGTGTCGCCGCGCCGACCCGGCCGACATGGTGTGCGCCCCCGCGCGGGTGGGGGCGCTCCCCCGGTTCCGCGCGGGTCGTCCCTCACTGCTCGAGGAGCCCGAGCTGGCCGACGGCCATGACGTCCTCCTCGCTCTCGTCCGGGCCACCGCGGCCCGGTGTGGTGCCCACGGTCGCCGTCGTCGGCGGGGACAACATCTGCCGAGCGGCATACGCGCGGTGACCGCCGGACGGCGACGAGGCCGCTCGTGCCTCGTTCGGCGGGTAGGCGGGTCACGCTGGGTGGAGCACCATCGGTCGCATGACCGAGGGGGTCCGGTCGCCGACGGCGTTCGTGGGACGGACGGCGGAGCTCGCCGAGCTGTGCCGGCGCGCCGGGGTCGAGCGGCTGGTGACGGTCGTGGGGCCGGGCGGCGGCGGCAAGACGCGGCTGGTGACCGAGGCGGTGCCCGCGCTGCCCGCGCCCGTGGTGGGCGTGGTCGAGCTGGCCGCGTGCGCGCCCGGGGACGACCTGTGGACGACCGTGCTCGACGCGTGCGGCATCCGCGACGACCCGACCCGCGCCCCGGCCGATCGGTTCGCCCACCGCGTCGGCGACGACGAGACGGTCCTGGTGCTCGACAACTGCGAGCACGTCCGCGACGCGGCGGCCCGCCGGGTGGTCGAGCTGGCCGACGCCTGCCGCGGCCTGCGGGTGGTCGCGACGAGCCGGGTGTCGCTGGGTGTTCCCGGCGAGGCGACGCTGGCGGTCGAGGGACTCCCCGACGACGAGGCCGCGGTCCTGTTCCTCGACCGCGCCCGCCGGGCGCAGCCGGCCCTGCCCGGGGGCGAGGAGACCGACCACCGCGTCCGGCGGATCGTGCGGGCCCTCGACGGGCTCCCGCTGGCCCTCGAGCTCGCCGCCGCCCGCGCCCGTGGCCTGCCGCTCGCCGCGATCGAGGCCGGCATGACCGACCGGCTCGCGTTCGTCGCCGCACGCTCCGCCGCGGGCCGCGACGTCCGGCACCGCTCGCTGCAGGCCTGCCTCGCGTGGAGCACCGCCCTGCTCGACGAGCGGGCCCGTGCGGGCCTGGCCGCCCTCGCCGTCGTCGAGGGCCGGTGCTCGCTGGAGGCGGCTGTCGCGGTCGTCGGCGAGCCCGGTGCGGTCACGGCGCTCGAGGAGCTCGTCGACCACTCCCTGGTCCGCTTCCGCCCCGACGACGCCACCTACCTCGTCCTCGAGACGGTGCGCGACCACGCCCGCGAGGCCGCTCCGGACGAGGTCCCGGCCGCGCACGCTCGGCTGGCCCGCTGGGTGGCGGACCTCGCCGCCGCCGCGCGCCCGGCGCTCGAGCACGCGGACCTCGACGTGCTCGCCCGGCTCGACCGCGACGCCGCGGCGATCCGGACGGTGCTCGCCCACGCCGGCACCGGCCCCGCGCTGGACGCCGCGGCCGACGTCGTCGCCGACCTCGCCTTCTGGTGGTCGCTGCGCGGCCGCTGCCGCGAGGGCCACGAGGTGGCGGGCCGCCTCGCCGCGGCCCTCCCGGCACCGACCCCGCGGCTGCGGTGGGCGCACGCCTTCCAGGCCGTCTACGCGGGCGACCTGGTCGGGGGGCTCGGGCTGGCCGCCGAGCTCGCCGAGGACGCCACGGCCGACGACGACGTGCGGGCCCGCGCCCTGATCCTGCTCGGGATGGCCCAGGCGTTCGACGATCCCGCGGCGGCCGCCCCGTCCGTGGAGGCGGCGGTCGCGCTGGCCCAGGGCGCGGGCGACCGGTGGGGCGTGGTGGAAGCGCTGCAGGTGCTGGCCTACACCCACATCTGGCGCGGGGACCACGCCGCCGCCGTCGCCTGCGCCGACGCGGCCCTCCCCGCGCTCACCGAGCTCGGGCACCACCAGTTGCGCGCCTGGGACGCCGCCATCCGCGCCGAGGCCGCCCGCCTGCGCGGCGACGTCGACGCCGTCCGCCACCACGGGCGGGCCGGGTGGACGCTGGCCGTGACGGTCGGCGAGCCCGTGAGCGCCAGTGGTGCCCTCGCCCCGGTCGTCCGCGCGCTGTGCCGCACCGGGGAGCACGCCGAGGCGGCCCGGCTGACGACGCGGCACGCGGCCTTCCTCGACGAGCACCCCGGCCTGGGGACGACGGAGATCCTGGACCTGTGCCGCGCGCACGTCGCGCTGTGGGCCTCCCCCGCCACCGCCACCGACCTCGCCGCGGCGCTCGTCGACGGGGCCGAGCAGGCCGGGCTGGCGCTGGTGGCCGCCGAGGCCGGCGGGGTGGAGGCCGTCGCGGCCCTCGCGGCGGACGACGTCGCGCGGGCCCTGGCCGCGGCCGACCGGACCCACGACCGGGCCCGCGCCGTCGGCGCCCACGACACGTGTCTGGTGGCCGGGCTGGCGCGGTGCGTGGCGCGGCAGCGGAGCGGGGACGCGGCCGACGTGCTCGCCGAGGCCCACGACGTCCTCGCCGCCGCCCACGCGTCCGGCTACGCCCCGATCGTCGTGGACGCCCTCGACGTCGTCGCGGCCCTCGTCCTCGACGCCGGCCGCCCGACGGACGCGGCCCGGCTGCACGCCGCCGCCGCGGCCGCCCGCGACCACCGCGGCTACGTCCCCTCGCCGCTGACCCGCCCCCTCGTCGACGCGGTCGGCCGGGTGGTCCTCGACGAAGACGGCCTCGCCCGCGCTCGTGCCGACGGCGCGACGCTCGACCTCGACGCCGCGGTCGCCTACGCCCGGCGCGCCCGCGGGGCTCGCGGACGCCCGAGGAGCGGCTGGGACAGCCTCACCCCGACCGAGCGCGACGTCGTGGCCCTGGCCGCACGGGGCCTGCGCAACCAGGCCATCGCCGACCAGCTGCTCATCGGGATCGGGACGGTCCGCACCCACCTGCGGCGCATCTTCACGAAGCTCGACCTCACCTCCCGCGCGGAGCTGGCCGCCCTCGCGGTGCGCCGCGGCCTCTGAGTCCCACGGGGGCGGCCCGACCCCGATGGTCGCAACGACCCGACCCCGACGGAGCAGACCGCACGGCAGCCCGCCCGATCCACCGGTGTGCGGAGCATCCCGTCGACATGCGGATGTCCGAATCCTGGGCCGCGCGAGTGAGCGCACTCAACAATGCGGGCGGCCCCTGGGACAATGGAACGACGAGCCGGTCGTCGCCGACGGTGGGGGGCAACAATGGAGAGCAACGGCGACGGGACGACCCTGACGGACGGGCGGGAGCCCGAAAGCACGCCGACCGATCTCGAAACGGATCCCGCCGCGGGAGAGCGCGATACGCCGGACGGGTCACCCTCGGTCCACGACCTGATCGTGGCGTACCAGCGGAAGGACCGCAGTCGGTACCGGAAGCTCAAGGCTGATTTCGTCCGGGAGAACGGCACGATCCGGGACGAGTACATCGCCGTCCGTTCGCAGAGCGGGGTCTACCTCACCGACCAGAAGGGCGACATCCTGCGGTGGCGGCACAGCTACCGCATCCAGGCCTACTACGCGAGAGCCCTCAACCCCGCGCTCGACGACGCCGTCCGGAAGACCCGGTTCGAGGAGAGCCGCTGGCAGCCGGTCCTCAGCGGCCGCTCCGAGGAGATCGTCCTCACCCAGCTGTTCTCGCTGATCGCGTCGCTGTTCCGGGTCCAGGACCTCGAGCGGGGCGTCGCGCCGACCCGGGAACAGCAGACGATGATCGCGACCACCGCCGCGGACGTCCTGGCCTACGTCCCCGTCCTCCAGCGGTTCGCCGCGGGCCTGGCCCGGCGGGCGACCCTCCAGGCGTACTTCTTCGGCATGCTGGTCGGGGTCGCGGTCGCCGCGACGGTCATCTGGTGGTTGTCGGTGCCCGCGAGGCTGACGCTGGGCACCATTCCGCTCAGCCTCGTGGGCGTCTGCGCCGCCGCCGGCGGGGTCGGAGCGGTCATCAGCGTCATGGTGCGTGTCACCAACAACGAGAACCTGAACATCGATTACGAACGAGGGCGCATCATCGCGTTCCTCGTCGGCGTGTTCCGCCCCCTCATCGGCGCGGTGTTCGGCGGGATTCTCCTGATCTTCCTGAAGAGCGGGCTCATCGCGATCACCATCGCGCCGGCCACGATCCAGGACATCACGCTGTTCTACGTCGCCGTCGGATTCCTGGCGGGTTTCAGCGAGCGGTGGGCCCAGGACACGATCGTCAACAGCGCTCCGGCACTCCGGGCCCGGACGCGCTCCCCGGACGGGGAAGACGGGGTGCCGCCGCACGACGCCGAGGCCGGGCACCGAGGACGGGAGGGCGAGGACCACTCCCGGTCACCGGGCTCCACGTCCTCGGGCAGTTAGGGTCCGTCCCGGACCACGGAGGGTGCGGTCGGGCGGCGTCGACGGACCACGCTGTCCGCGACCGACCTCGACGGCACCCTGCTCGCGCCGGGCGGGGTGCTCACGCCCGGGGACCGGGAGACGCTCGAGCGCCTGGTCCGGGAGCGCGGGCTCCTGCTGACCTATGCGACCGCCCGCTCCTTGCGGCACAGCGCACCCGTCGTCGGGACGGAGATCTGGCGGCTTCCGGTGATCGTCCACAACGGGGCCTTCAGCGTCGACCCCCGCTCCGGCCGCCCGCTGCGCACCCACCTGATCGCCCCCGAGGCCGTTGCGGCGCCCATCGCGGCGAGCACGCGCCAGGGCCTGTCCCCCGCCGTGTTCGCCTAGGCGACGGGCTCGATCGCGTGCAGTGGATCCGCGGCACCGAGACGTCCGCGCTGAGCCGGTTCCTGGCCGACCGGCCCGACGACCCCCGCTTCACCCCCGTGTCCGCGGCGTCGGAGCTGGCGACCGCGGGCGTCTTCGCGGTCGCCGTGATGGGCGCCCCAGAGCCGTCTCCCAGGACGCCCACCGTCCCGAGGACACAGAGCAAGGCCGTTCAGGTGCCACATCCCCGTCACGCGGCCGACCGCGAAGTTGTGTGCGCCGCCGAGCAGGAAGTCATGGACACGAGCGCCGTTGGCCTTCGTGACTTCAGATAGCAGTGAGCTGCACCAGCGTGACCAGGCGGTCGCGCTCGATGATCCCGAACACCAGCAGACCCCGTCCCGACGCGAAAGACGCTGCTCGGAGTCCGCCCGGTCTCGCCTGGTTGAGGGGCTCCCCGACGGTCCACGGGGACACCTCCAGGGCCGTTCTCACCTCGGCGAACGCGGCGAGGAGATCAGTCGGGAGGTCGGCGACGACGACCTCGACCTCGTCGAGGACCTGGAGGCGGTACACCGACGGTCAGATGCCGGCCCGGGCCCTGGTCACGGCGAGCGGTTCGTCTTCTGGTGGGACCTCACCGGTGGCGAGCTCGGCACCGAAGCGCACGGTGCGTCGCCAGCCTGCGGGGTCGGTCTGCAAGACCGCGATGCGACGCCACTGCTCGACGACCGAGTGGACCGGGCTCAGGTCGAGGCTCTCGCGTGCCTCGTCCAGTGCCGCGGTGTACTCGGCGAGGAACCGGTCTCGATCGTCCTTGTCGAGCCAAGCCCGGATGACGGCTGGGGTTGCCCCAGGCAGGAGCGGATGCTGCTCGGGGCCCTCGGCGGGGCGTGCCCGGCTGCTCATGCGCCTACCGTACCGCCCGCCAAGCGGCCGAAGGGCTGACCGAGTGGGCACTGTGCCTGACACTCAGAGGCGGCAGGCAGCGATGGCAACCGCTAAGGGCAGCCCGCCGCACAGCCTCGTATCCGCACATCGCCGAGATCGCCCCGTTGCCGCGATAAGCGGGATTATCGTGGCACCGACATGCGTACTCAGCCGACGGCGAGACCACTGCGATCTCTACGGTATGTGGGATCCAGGTCCGCGAGCCAACCGCGGGGCCGCTGATGCACTGCTCCTTCGAGCAGGGCTTATGAGCTGAACGGACCTCGGCTTGAGGCCACGGGGCACATCTGCTCACTAGACAGGAAGCAATACTCTGCACCGCGATCACACCCTGCCTCCACGGGCACCGCTACACGATCAGCTGTCAGGCGACGCGGTCTGATGACCGTCGAGCCAGACGTCGAGTCGCACCGCGACGCATGCGCAAAGCGAGCACCGGGAACCGTCCTCGCCCTCGCTCGCGGACAGGGGTCAACCCATACAGTAGGTGGCGGTCGGGGTCGTGCCATCGCACGCGTCGGCGCGCAGATCGTGGGACTGGCTGGCTGCTGCCACACCGAGCGCACCGGTGGCCAGAGATCCAGCCAGCACCGTGCCGACGATCATCGATCGGATCGTTCTCATGAGGGAACATCTCCTTTCGCCGTCCGACGCTATCAGCGTTCAGACACCTCGCACTACGCCGAATGGCCGCAGGTGTTCATCGACTGTGGCGCCGTGGTCGTGGGCACCCCATCATCCTCTGGTGATCGATCTCGAGGTCCGGTTCGGTTCGCGGCGGTGGTCGCTTGGAGACGGGGGGCGCCTCACGTTCGGGCGCGGTGCGGACCGCGACATCCAGCTCGGGAACGACCCGGAGGACCGGGACGTGTCTCGGGCCGCGGGAGTCGTGGTCGTCACCGACGGCTTGTGGGCCGTGCGCAACGAATCGGCATCTCGCCGACACCTCCTCGAGCCGCGGCCCGGGCCGACGGTCGAGGTTGAGCCCGGCGCGACCGTGGGCCTCCCCGTTTCACTTGCCTATGTCCATGTTTATGGCCGCGGAACTGTCTATACTATTAGATTGAACCATCGGCCCATTGGCCGGCCTACCGAGGACACTCCGCCGATCGCGGCTCCCGGAACCCCGACACGCACGCCGCCCGATGTTCTCGGGAGAGAACTAGAGATCGTTGCCGCATTGTGTGAGCCACTGCTTTCGCAAGCGGGCACGGAGGCGCGTCCGGCAACGCACGCGGAAGTGGCAGCGCGGTTGGGCGTAACTCAAGGATATGTCGCGCGTCGGATCAGTGCTCTACGCTCGCGACTGCTTGGCGAAGGAGAATCGGACCTTGCCGTCGAGGATGAGTCCGCCCAGGGCGCGTCCGCTTTGCTTGCCGCGTGGGCGATCCGCAGAGGAGTCGTGTCGGCCCAGACTCTCGCAGTGCTTCCGGCGCGCCGATGAGCGAGACCTTCGAGCCGACGTCGGCATCTGGTCCGCAGGAGGAGGTCGGGGGACAAGGGGACTGGATCGCGCGTCCCGACGAGCTTGAGGCCTACAGGATCGTGGGGCGCCCGGTGGCGGGCGGGGAAGGCTGGACCTACGAGACAGTCTATCGCCAGGGTCAGAGGCGGGCAGTCAAGCAGCTTCGTCGGCCACCTCAGGCCGGTGCCGAGTGGCCATCGACGAGCGACCTGGCCCGCTGGCAGGACGTCATGACGGCCTTAGCGACTGTGGACAACGAGCACCTAGTGCGGGTGCTCGAAGTTTTCGCCGGTCCCCCTCCACGACCTGCCGGCACTCGCGCGGCCGCAGGAGCCCGGCGATACGCCTACGTGGTGATGGAGTGGTTGGAGGGCTCGACGCTCGAGAATCTGCTGAGGAACGGCGAGATCGATCGCGTAGAGGCCGTTAAACATGTCTACGAGCTTGCCTCGGCGGTCTCCGCCCTTCACTCCTCCACGCAGATGGACGGAACACCGCTGATCCACCTCGATATCAAGCCGGCGAACTGCGTGGTGACTGCCGATCGCGGTCTCGTCCTCGTGGACATCGGGACAATGCGGCTCTTGGGTGAAGGCCCGGACCCACGGCGACCGCGTTCTCTCGGATACACGGCTCCTGAGTACACGAGGGCTCCTGAACGAAGCCCGGCTCCGGCTGCAGACCACTACGCGCTAGGCGCGGTGACTTATTTCTGCCTCGTCGGAGAGGTTCCGCCAGGCGATATGGACTCGGCGGCGGTACGGGCGAGCGCGAGACAGCGAGTCGAGAGGGCAGCCGCCGAGATCAAAGTCCCGCGCACTCGCCTGGGCGATCTCGTGATGGGAATGCTCGCCGCGGATCCCGCGGACCGCTCCTCGCCGGCACCAGCCGAGCTGCTGGAAGCGATCACCCCGGAACGCCGGCGGCGGCGAACGCTGATGCTCGTCGCGGGTGCCGCCGTCATTGGGGTCGTTCTCGCGTTCTCGCTCGTGATGGGCAACGAAGGGGGTACTTCTTCGACACCCGTTTCAAGCGTCCCGAACTTGGCCCCTTTCGGCGCCTCCCACGCGAGCTTCACGGCACGACAGGCGGGGGACTCGCTCCAGATCTCGCCGCCGTTGGGGACGAATCGCTACGACTTCCTATGGGGTATGAGCACTGGCCCCGGCCTAGTCGCCTGCGGGTCGGTGGTGGACTTTGATGTCACCATGGACCCGTCGGCGGATCGCGAGAGCGGCTTCGGAGTCGGTGTCGCGCCGCGTAGTAGTATCGACGCCGATCAGCCGTCTGGTTCGTCTGTGCAGTACGAGTGGGTGCCCAGATCGGTGAGCAGTACCCCGGGGTCACGCATACGCCCTGCACTTCTTCCTGGCGGCGCTTGGAACGCCCGAACCCAACCGGTGATGGCTCCCGACGTTGGCGCGACCCATCACGTACACGTAATCGGCGAGGGGAAGGGGCTGGAGATGACCGTTGACGGCGTCCGCGCGAGCTACGACGTACCGAGGGTGGAGTGCGGCGGCGTCGCCATCCGCGCCTGGGGAACCTCGATGACGATTAGGAACCTACGGATCAAGCTGTCCGCGTGATCTTGCGCCGCCATGTCTGGTCATGGAGCCACGGGAGCCGGGCGTCGGCCATGAGCGACCGACGCCCGGCGTACTCCGATGGCCAGGCCTCACCAAGCGGCAGCGCAACCACCGGCAGCACCGGCGAGGCCGCCGGCCGCGCCCCCAACCGCGGCGCCAACTGGGCCGCCGACGGCGGCGCCGCCCGCGACGCCGGTGGCGCCTACCCCGGCTGCGCCGACGACACCGCCTCCGATGCAGTGCGTGATGCGGTCGCGGTGGTCGTTAATGCTGCCACCACGACAACCGGAGCCCTTCCCGTGCCGAGTGCCAGTGATGCACCAGGCTGGCAACGCGGCCGACGCCTTTGTCGACACAGGTGTATGGGCCGTGAGGTCTGCGGGGGCGTCGGCGAATGCCACTCCGCCGCTCAGGACGCTGAAGAGCGCCACGCCAGCCGCTCCGAGCGCGAACCGGCCAATGCGCCCGACACGCCCGGGGTTAGCCTGCTTGTGATTCGACGGCCGATCGGTCTCGCGGGTAAGCCCGCGGGACGACGAGACGAGGTCGTTGAGCTGGTCATTTGTCATGAGAGGGAGTCGACCAGTGAACAGGCCGTAGCGGAGGGGGCCGTGGCCCCTTGACTGCGTCATCTATGAGCTGATATATGCCGGTCAGTCACTCGCCAGCCATGGCGGTCGGAGCCATGCCAGCGTTGGGCCCAGCACCCATCTCGCGCCTCTTCGAGCTTGAGCATTCTCTCACCCGAGCGAGGGAGTGATAAGGGGAGTTATCACGGTTCGGCCTGCCCGGGTAGAGATCGCCTCGGCAATCTGAACCGCCGACTAGGCCCGGACCTCTGCCCATGTGGTCGTGGGTCAGACAAACCCCGTGGGGGACAGAACTCCGGTTCGCTAGCTGCACACGTGGATGTGTCGTCCTCCGACGCATGCGTGAACGTGGGGGTGCGGGATGTAGTGGTGCCCGCTGCCGGAGTCGTCGTTTCCGGAGCTTGTGTCGGTGTCGGTCGCCGCGGTCGGCGGCGGGTTCGAGCCAGTATCCGACATGTGCAGGACGACCGGTCCGTCCTCGGGTTCCAACGCGGTCCCCGCCGCTGGTTCCTGCGACACTATCGTTGCGGTCGGGTCCGAGCCGTCGTCATCGGTCGTGGGATGCGACTCGGGATAGACGGCAACCAGAACGTTCAGATATTGCTGGGAGGTCAGCCCGACGAGGTTCGGCATCAGCTTCGGCGCTGCGGCCGGCTCCGCAACAGCAGGGCTTACCATGGCTGGGCTGGCCGTCGCGACCGGAGCTTGCACCGACCCACGATGGTTCACCGCGCCGATCAGCGCGATGATCAGGCTGAACAGCGTGACGGCGACGAAAGTCCCGCCGATGGCTTTGCCCAGCGAAACCGGAGCTTTCTGGTTATTCACAGCCGGACCATCGATGGATGGTGCGGCGCCGCTACCGGTGTGAGGTTGCTGTTCGGTCACGGGCCCCGTCCGCAGACGACGCCACGAGTCCCCGAGCGAGTCGCTACTGCGCCGGAGAGGTCGACCTGAGCGGGCCGGCGCCCTTCAGCCCGAAGGAAGGCTCGCGTAGCCGGCCGCCGTCGCGGGCCTAATCAGCGGCCAGCTCGTCGATTAGCGACCACGAGACGCTCGACGTCCCGCGATCGCCGCGCGGATGGTCTGCAAGGGCGCGGCGCCCGCGACACGCTCGCCTCCTACCGCCACAACTGAAGGTATCGTGGCATTGACCAGCGGGCGTAAGGCTCGGTCGTGACGAGCCGGCAGGTCTGCTCGGCTTCCGTCGGCAACGGCGCTTCACCCGAGGGCGTGGCGACGACGATCGGGGCGGCTCGTGGCGCCCTGCGCTCAGAGCTGGTCGACCACGCGACCTCGCGGCCCGATCGGCCCCCAGCTACCGGTCGGCGCGGTACCCGTGCCGAAAAATGTTCCGCGCCCGTCGGCTTGGCGGGTGCCCGCGGGGCCCGTGGACCCGAGCCACGCCAGCATGGCCGCGCACCCGACGAGCTCGTGGGCCGTGACCTCGGCGCGGACCGCCCCGACCCGCTGGGCGTCGGCCAGGAACCCCTCGGTCGCCGCGACCATCTCCTGGCACGCGAGGCCGAGTGGCGTGGGCTCCGGTACCTGACCGGAGTCACGAAGGTGCCCGGCGTCCACGCCTATCCGCACCGAAGCGCCGGTGTCCCGCTCTACATCCTCGGCTCCTCGCTCTACGGCGCGCAGCTCGCCGCGTACCTCGGCCTGCCCTACGCCTTCGCCTCCCACTTCGCTCCCGAGGCCCTCGAAGAGGCAGCCCGGACCTACCGCGACCGGTTCGACCCCTCCGGCCCCCTCGCCGGCCCGGACGCGACCCCGCACTTCGTCGCCGCGGCCAACGTCATCGCCGCCGACGACGCCGACACCGCCACCGAGCAGTACCGCAAGACCGAACTGGAGTGGCTGCGCTCCATCCTGGGTAGCGGCCAGGACCTGACCGACGATCAGCTCGTCATGCTCCGGGACCACCCCCAGGGACGACTGCTCGGCATGCTGCGCCGCACCCTCGTCGGCACCGGCCCCGAGGTCGTCGCCGCACTCGACGCCCTCGCCAAGGAGGTTCAAGCAGACGAACTCATCGTCGTCAACGGCGCCACTGAGGAGCCGCACCAGCACCGCACCCTCGAGCTCCTCGCCCCGGACGCGGACTGGCGAGACCGCGACCAGCCCGCGCTTGCCGCCGCGGCGGTCTGACCGACCCCCTGCCCCGCAGATGCGAATCCATAACGCCGAGGCATTCACGCAGCAAGCATCGGAACAACTGGCGGGGCTTCGCTATGCTTCGCCTGGCGCAAAGCGAGACTTGTAACGTCCCCTCAACATCAGGGAACGAGCTGCTCCGATGCCGCGATAACTAGGCCTATCGCGGCATCACGTGCGGCATGGCGTCCCAATCCCGTCTGCAAAGTGCGCGAGCGAAGGCCACGCTGCCTTGGGCAGTGCTGCCAGCCGGCGGCTGGACGAACCCTTGGCGCTAGACGGACCTGGAGCGAGCCCTCACGCTTGGTGTCTGGAAGCGGCTGCTCGTCGTCGTTGTGCTTCGCGATCGTCGTGCCCTCACTCGCCTGGGTGAGCCGCGGCCTACGGCCGACAACGGGGTCCCTGGGTGGCTGCGGCGCTAGACAGTGGCGTTCCGCAACCGGGCGGGATGTCGGGGGTGTCGTTCACACTGCTGATACGTCTTCACGACGGGGTCTGATGACGCATGCTCGAGTCGGCGTTTCGGGCCACGAGGGGAGGTTGGGGTGGGCGAGCGGACCATCACGTTGAACTTCGACGGCCGGTGCCGCGCCTGCGGTGCCAGGTTGTCCGCGGGTCAGCGGGGTCGCTGGAGTCCCGATACCGGCGGCGTGCGCTGTGTGTCCTGCCCGAGCAGGGCCCCGCGCTCGCCCCACCCACAGGTGCGGCCGCTTGCGTCGACGGTGCCACCACCTCGACAACCGCGGTCGGAGGAGCGACCGCGGACCGCCCCAGCACCGTGCGGTCGCGGGGAACGCGGAGGGCGCCGAGACGGCGAAGACCATCGTGTGTGGCCCACCCTGCTGGGCTATCACCACGAGGCGGTGCGCCGCGACAGTGCGTGCGCTCCAGTCCCCCTCGCCCATCGCGGCGACTGGTGGGTGCCGCTGGCGGAGACCCGCGAGACGATCGTGACCGGCCGCGGCGACGACCTCGAGCCCAGCGCTGCCCTGGCCGGCTTGTTCGACAAGCTCAGGCCCAATGAAGAGGTGTTCGTGGGCTGGCCGTTGCTAGTCCTGTCTGACTTGCGGGGTCAGCGCCAAGTGGCGCCGCTGTTCATGACGCGGCTCGAGGCCCCGTACACACCCGGCGGTCACCCGGTCGCGGCCGACGACAACCCCTACCTCAACCCCGCGATCACACTCGGCGGCGAGTTCTTTGCTATGGGGGTGATCGCGGAGGCCGAGTCCCACGTGCCGCCCTCCGGACTGCTGCCTTTCACCGACCCTCAAGCGCTGGCCGGGCTGGCAACCCGCATGCTGGACGCCCTCGGGCTCGGCCCGGTCGACCTCGACATAGACCACCTCGATCAGACACCCCCACGCGAGGTCGGGGTGTACAACGCGTTGGTTGCGGTCCGAGGCGAAGGGGGCGGGCCTACCGCGGGACTGCTCGAGGAGCTCTCGGATCTGCGGTGGCGCGACGACTGGCACAGGACCGCAGCCCGATGGCTGATTGAGTCCGCACCGGCCGAGGACGAGCACGCCAGCACCAGCACACCGCTATGCCCTGCCCCGTTGCAGCCGCTCAGCGACGGCCAGCAGCAAGCCGCGGCGATGGCCGCTACCGCCCGGTTGACCGCCGTCAAGGGCCCGCCAGGCACCGGCAAGAGCGAGCTGGTCGCCACCATCGTCGCCGACGCCTGGGAACGCGGGGAAAGCGTGCTGGTGGCCTCGACCAACAACGGTGCGGTGAACGTCGCCGCGGACCGCTGCCAGAAGATCGACGATGGTCTCCTGATCCGTACAGGCAACAAGTCGGTGCGCGAGGCTCTGCCCGAGGTCCTCGAGCAGCTCGCCGAGCGCGTCCCTGACCCCGCCCCGTCGCCCGAGATTACCCGTCGCCGACTCGACATCGCCGACGGCCGTCGCCGCGCGATCATCGAGGCAATCGCCGAGCGCTCTCGCCTCGACGCCGCCTTGGCTCAGGCCGCGTTAGACCGCGACGAGACCGCCATCCTCCTGTGGGGCCAGCCCCACCCGCCGGCGGCCGTGGCTGGGCAGTACGGCTGGGCGCTGCGTCGGGCGCGGCGCCTCGAGGTCGCCCCGCGGCTGTTTCCGCGGTGGCGCCTCAACCAACTACGCCGCGCGGTCGCTGCGAGCAACGACGCCGTCGAGGCGAGCGATGTGGTGGCGTGGGCTCGGACCGCGCATCGGTTCGACGAGCTGCACGAGCAGTACGACGCGCTCGGCCCCGACAAGCCGGACGAGACCTACGCCGAGCTAAGCGCCGCGGGCCAGGAATTGGGCGCGGCCAGCCGGGCGGTGCTTACCCCGAAGGTGCAGGAGTCGCTGCGGGCCGCGGCCGTCGCCCTGCGCCAGCTGGCGCGCGTGCGGACCGGTGACCGCGCCGCCCGCGTCGCCGCGACCGGAGAGGCCCTCGCCGCGGGTGCCCGCGGCTGGGCCTGCACCGCCCTATCCATCCGCGGGAACTTTCCGCTGCGCGCCGGCCTGTTCGACCTGGTCGTCGTCGACGAGGCCAGTCAGTGCGGCGTCGCCGACCTCATTCCACTGGCCTACCGGGCCAGGCGGCTGGTCGTGATCGGCGATCCCAACCAGCTCGCTCCCGTCGTCACCCTCACCGGGGTCCAGCTCCGTGCATTGGCCGCAGCCGCCGGGGCTAGCCACGACCAGTTAAGGGCCAATGGGCTCTCCGCGGCTGACTCCGCCTTCGCCGCAGTGACCACGTCCAGCCGCAAACCTGGCCCGCCGGCACCGTTCCTGCTCGACGAGCACCGACGTTGCCACCCCGAGATTGCTGCATTCTGCAACGACCAGTTCTACGGCGGGACCCTGCAGATCCTCACCGACACCAACGATTTTGAGGGCGAGCCGCGTGGACTCACCGTCCTTCCGGTCACCGGCGCCCTGCAACGAGGCCCCAATGGGGCCTCGTGGGTAAATAACGCCGAGGTCAACGCCACGGTCGACTGGCTGACTGCCCATATAGAGACGGCCGACTCAGTCGGTGTGGTCACCCCCTACAAAGCGCAGCGGCAGGCCATCGAGGACGAACTCGCCAGGCGCGTCGGCCACAAGACTGCCGCGACGGTGGCGGTCGGCACGGTGAACACCTTCCAGGGCGACCAGCGCGAGGTGATGCTGTTCTCACCGGTCCTGACCGACCAGGCGTCCGACCGGGCGGTTCGGTGGATCGAGGACAACCGTCGCTTGATCAACGTCGCGGTCTCGCGGGCCCAACGAGCTCTGGTCGTGGTCACAGACCCCGACGCGGTACCCGGGCTGGCGGCCCCAACCCTCGTCGCGCTGCTCGACGCGGCCAGCCGCAACACGGACGCTGCCGCCACCACTGACCTGGGCCACCGGTCCGTGCCCGCCGACGAGCGCACCAGGCTACTGCACTCGCGCGCCGAGACCGCGCTCTACACCGCGCTGCGGGCATGGGAAGTGCCCGTCGACCTCAAGCCCGTCGAGCAGGGCTACGAACTCGACTTCGCCCTTCACACTCCAAACGGGCCGGTCGACATCGAATGCGACGGCATCCACCACCACGACGCACGCGGCCGGCAACGACGCCAAGACCTCGCGCGAGACGCCATTCTGAAACGCGCCGGCTGGCAGGTGCTGCGATACCCGTCTTGGCGCTGCCTCCTCGTTCCGGACAACGTTGCCAACGACATCATCACCGCCACAGGGCTATTTCGATGAGCACGGGCCCGGCCGTCGAGCTCGCCTGCAGCCCTTCTCGCGGCGGAGCTGGTTGCGGTCAGAAGCCGCTCTCAGCCCAGTAGCTCGGGCCATACTTGCTCCGCCTCCCCAGTCAGCCCGCTCCGGGCAGGCGATCACGGTTCATAGGGAAGCGCGTTCGTTCCGGATCGAGCAGGTCGAGCAGGTCGACAAGCACCCGTTGGACCCGGACGAGGCGGGGAGGAACCATATCGAGCACGGTCAGCTCAGCATCCAGGCGATCGAACCATCGTGCGAAGTGCTGGTCCCCCTCGAGCGCCGAAACGAATGAGGCGTAGCCACGCGTTCGAGTAGGCCCGGCCGCGGGCGTGTCGACCATAAGTTCCCCAATCGCTCGCTGCTCACCGCGATAGAGATAGAAGCCGTCGCCCATACCAAGACGGCTGGAGTTCTCCGCCCACGAGTCTCGGACAGCCTCTAACGCCCACCTGACCCTGCGGGTGGCTTCCGCTGAGCCAAGGTCGAGGAACTGGACCTCCCTCCGCACGATTTCGAACCAACCCAACAGGTCCGCGATCACGAAGAGCGTGCTCGTCCGGTAGTAATCAAGGTCGCCGTCCCCTCGGAATCCACCGGAGATGTTGAACAGTCGGCTTTGCAAGTCGAACACCGCTTGTGCGACGGGCTTGCTGTAGGTGGCCATCACCTCTGCGGCTCGAGTGTGCTGAGTGGCGGCATCCCGCTGCGTTGCAAGCGAGGATTGTAAGCGCTCGAGCTTGGCCTGCTGTGCAGCCGTGCTGACCTGCAAACGTGCCGCCGCACGCCGCCGAGACAGCTCGATCGCGAGCGAGCTCGTTAGCGAGGCCAGTGCAGCGATGACTGCCACGATCACGGCCACGGTGGGGGACGGCACAGCGGACATTGTGCTATGCACGTTCTGCCGACCTTCGCGCCGGACCGCCTCAACTCCTCACGGTCGGGTAGACAAGCCCGTGGCAACGAGGTAGTTCCAGAAGGCCGCTCGCCGAGAGCCCCAGAGACAGGCATCGCGCCGCCTACCGACCCGCACCCTCCGCAGATGCATCTATACCGGCCCTATCGCGGGATTGGGGCCGGGAGCCCCTACGGGCCGCAGCTGACAGGACATCTTGCAGGGGCAGACTCGCTCTGGACTGAAGGTCGCCGACCTCCATTAGGCGTAGGTAGGCCGCCCTGAGTAGTCATGGCCACCACGTTCACTCAAGGTCCGCCCGATTGGCGGCTTGCGCCCGCAATCGGCTAATCCTCATCGACACTTCTCCTTTCGGAGCATACTCGAACCACTTCGCTGTTATTTAGCTCAAGCACTAGCGGCCAAGCCCTCAAGACCGTAGATCTGGTTCGCGATAGCCTGCAACTCTCCGGCCAGGCAGGGAGATGATCTGTTCCGTGGTGCGCAGTCAACACTATAAGAATTGCGAAGAGGCGCGCCTCCACCAGTGTCGGTGCACCTGGTGTGGAGGCGCACTACACGGGTGGATTGGATGGATCGACCTCACGCGGGAGGCGCAGGGATCCTCAGAGCGCGAAGAAGAACTACGCGATCGAGCAGAGACCGAGTGGAAACGATACAAGGACCCCAGTCGGCGACGCCGTAGACGTCGACAACTTCGTGAGCAGGTCGTTGACCGGGTTCGGCTCGACCTCGTCCGATGGCTAAAGGGACGTCCTCAGCCAGACCTCGTTCCCTCGCCGCGACTCGGACAAACGCCTCGTCGTCGACTAGACGACGCCGGCGACGAGAGCGCGTCGACGAATACGACCGCCACCGACCCCAACCTCCCTCGACAGCCGACCCCAGAGTCAGCGGCAGAGCACATAGGAGGCCCAAGGCTCCCAGACCTGCAAGGAGCCGGTTCCCCGCCTTCCACCAGTCTGAGCCTCGCCGACCATGCCGAGGCCCTCGCCGACACCGTCGCACGCAAGACCTGGGACGACCTCAAGGACGAGCCATACCTCGCGGACCCAGAGGTTCGCCGTGCCCTCGCGAATCACTTCTGGTGCAGCCTGTTCTTGGCGTTAGCTCAACTCGTCTCGGAGTTTCAGGAGACGCTGGATAAAATCCCGTCGACGGCCAAGAGCACCATTAAGGAGCTGCTCCGTCCGGGCAACAGGAACTCCGGCCTTGATGCGTTGCTTACGGACTTGGTCATCGACAAGACCATCGATCAGGCCTGGAGCAACCTGCAGACCGCCCTCACAGCAGGCTCGCCTCTCCTCACCATGGCGACCTCGAAGCAGACCGTCCAGGCCTTCCAGCTCCTCGCGGTATTCAGCTGCCCGAACCCCGACAAGCATCAAGCCGTCCGGCTCCAAGCCATCAACCCGCTCGCGCGGGACGTCGCGGGAGCCGTCACTGACGAAGCCAAGGAACGACTCCTCGACGTCTTCCAGGACCAGATCGATGACGCCCGACCCGAGTTCGCGGCTGGGAGCCCCGTCCCAGGTCGACGCGTTGCGGGCGCGCCGTAGCCACTTGCGACTCCGCTCAAGTCGAGCGGCCGTAGTCGCGGAGAACTGCTTTGGCACCGTTTACGTCACAACGACTGCAGGGACGGGCGTACCGCGCATGCTGGCTGCGACGCGATCGTGTCGCTGAGCAGCACAGATGCTGTGGCGGTCGACCGACGGAGTCGTGAACCTCGTCCACTGGGACCAGGAGTCGTGGTGCCGCGATAACCGGGCTTATCGCGGCACTTAGCTGGTTGGTCGGCTGACGAACCGTGCTCGTGTGGCCGCGATGCTCGTGCCGGCGTTGACGGTCGGTGGACCTACCCGAGGGCGTCCACGGCACCGCTGACCAGCTCCCCGGCCCGCCACACCGCGACCGGCCCGCGGCGCGTGAGCACCGCGAGGTCGTCGAGGGGGTTGCCGTCGACGACGAGCAGGTCGGCGTGGGCGCCGGGCGCGACGGTGCCGAGCTCGCCCCGGCGCCGGAGCAGCGCGGCGCCGACGGTCGTGGCCGAGCGCAGCACGTCGGCCGGGCTCTGCACCTCGCGCCGAAGTGTGAGCTCGTGCAGCTGTTGGGACTGCAGGCTCCCGAGCAGGTCGGTGCCCAACGCGATCGGCACACCGTGGCGGTGGGCGGTCTCGAGTCCGCGGAACCCGTCGTCGCGCACCTCGAGGATCTTGGCGATGCTCGCGGGCGGCATGCCGGCCGCGGCGCCGTCGCGGGCCAGCGCGTCGTAGGTGACCAGGGTGGGGACGAGGAACGCGTCGTGCTCGGCGAAGCGCGGCGCGGTGTCGTCGTCGAGGAAGTTGCCGTGCTCGATGGTGCGGATGCCGTGCTCGAGCCCGCGGCGGATCGCCCGCGGGGTGTAGGCGTGCCCGGCGACGTAGCGGTCCGCCGCCCGGGCCTCCTCGACGATCGCGTCGAGCTCCTCGCCGGAGAACTGGGTGCTGTCGATGCGGTCGGTCGGGCTGGCCGCCCCGCCGGAGAGCATGGCCTTGAGGTGGGTGGCGCCCTTGCGCAGCTCGTCGCGGGCGGCCCGGCGGACCTCGCTGACCCCGTCGCAGATGCGACCGAAGTCGGGGCAGCAGTAGGGGTCGTGGCGCGACTGGTCGCCGGGCTGCCGGACGTCGCCGTGGCCGCCGGTCTGGGAGAGGGCCTTGCCGGCGTGGAACAGGCGCGGTCCGGTCACCAGACCCTGCTCCAGGGCCATCACGAGCCCGTGGTCGGCGCCGCCGCAATCGCGGGCCGAGGTGACGCCGCGCGCGAGCATCGCCCGCAGCTCAGCCGCGGCGTGCAGCGTCGTGAACGACCACGGCAGGCGCGGCAGCGCCGAGAGGTCGGCGGTGGCCGCGGTGACGTGCACGTGCGCGTCGATCAGCCCGGGCATCAGGGTGCGCCCGGCCAGGTCGACCCGGCGGGCACCGGAGAAGTCGACGTCGTCCCCGCCCACCTCGCTGACCACCCCGTCGACGACGAGGACCCGCCGGTCCCCGCTCACCGTCGCGGTCTCGGGATCGAGCACCGCGGCGTGGGTGAACAGCCAGGCGGGGGCGGTCAAGGCTTGCGGCCGACCCCGCCCGCGATGCAGCGCTGGGCCGGGGCGAGCGGCTTCACGAGGGGGCCGTCCGGCCACCAGGTGGCGCAGACCGCGACGCCGGGCTCGACCATCTCGAGGCCCGGGAACAGCCCCTGGATCTCGTCCATCGTCCGGAACACGCCGCTACCCATCGGGCTGTGGACGAACACGTCCTCCATCCGGCGGGCGAGCGCGCTGTCGTCGTCCTCGGGGTCGTAGAAGTGCGCCACGACCACGTAGGAGCCCGAGGGCAGGGCCTCGACGAACTCGGCCATGATGTCCTGCGGCGAACGCGTCGGGTCGTCGTAGTGGTGGATCGTGCCGTTGTGGATGAGCACGATCGGCTCGTCGAAGTCGAGGAACTCGCGGACGGTCGGGTCGGTGAGGACGCTCGGCGGGTCGAAGATGTCCGCCGCGGTGAATACCGTCTGCTCGTTGTCCTCGAGCAGCGCCCGCCCGTGCACGATCACCGAGGGGTCGTTGTCGACGTAGACCACCCGCGACTCCGGCCGCAGCCGCTGCACCACCTGGTGGGTGTTCTCGGCGGTGGGCAGCCCGGACCCGCAGTCCAGGTACTGGACGACGTCGGTCTGGCTGGCGAGGAACCGGAGCGCCCGGATGAGGAACGCACGGTTGTCGACGGCGAGGAGCTGGACCTCGGGCGCGACCTTGCGGACCGCCTCGATGGTCTGGCGGTCGGCCTCGAAGTGGTCCTTGCCGCCCAGCGCGTAGTCGTACACCCGGGCGATGCTCGCCTTCGAGGTGTCGATCTGGACGGGCGTACGACCGTCTCCGGTCTTCGAGGCGGCCATCGATCGATCCCCACTCACAGCAGTGCGTTCGCCGGACGACTCACCCTAGCGGGTGCCGAGATCGATTCGGTGGCCCGTCGCGGATCCGCGGCGGTCGAGGACCCGCCCGACGACGGCGCGGGTGTCCGCCGGGTCGATCACGTCGTCGACCTCGAAGACCGACGCGACGCTGAGCGCCTTGCCGCGCTCATAGTACTCCGCGACCAGCTCGTCGTACCGGGCGCGCCGCGCGCCGGGGTCGGTGATCGCCTCCAGCTCCTTGCGGTAGCCGAGCCGGACGGCGCCCTCGAGCCCCATCCCGCCGAACTCGCCGCTGGGCCACGCGACCGTCAGCGCCGGGGCCTTGAGGTCGCCGCCGGCCATCGCCATGGCGCCGAGCCCGTAGCCCTTGCGCAGCACCACCGTGACCAGCGGGACCGTGAGCCGGGCCCCGGCCACGAACATGGCGCTGAACCGGCGCACCGTGCCGGTGCGCTCGGCGTCGGGACCGACCATGAACCCGGGGGTGTCGCACAGCGAGACCACCGGGAGCCGTCGCGCCTCGCAGAGCTCGAGGAAACCGGCCGCCTTGTCCGCGGCGTCGCCGTCGATCGCCCCGCCGAGGTGCTCGGGGTTGTTGGCGAGCACGCCGAGCGGCCGCCCGCCGAGGCGGGCGAGCGCGGTGACGACGCCCGCCCCGAACCCGCCGCGGAGCTCGAGGACGGAGTCGGTGTCGAAGAGCGCCGCCAGCACGGGGCGGATGGCGTAGGAGCGCAGCCGGTTCTCGGGCACGAGGTGGCGCAGCCGCCGCGGGTCGTCGTGCTCGACGGTGCCGCGGCTCCCGCCGAAGTACCCCAGCCAGCGACGGGCCGCGTCGACGGCGGCCGCGTCGTCGGCCACGCGCACGTCCACCACGCCGTTGGCCCACTGCACGTCGATCGGGCCGACGTCGGAGGGGGCGACCACGCCGAGCCCGCCGCCCTCGATCATGGCGGGACCGCCCATCCCGAGGCTCGAGTCCTCGGTGGCGATGATCGTGTCGCACGCGCCGGCCAGGGCCGCGTTGCCGGCGAAGCAGTACCCGGTGACGACGGCGAGGGTGGGCACGGTGCCGCGGAGCTCGGCCGCCAGCCGGAACGACGGGACGTCGAGCTGCGCGATCGCGCAGGTGTCGGTGTCTCCGGGCCGCCCGCCGCCGCCCTCGGCGAGGACGACGACCGGGAGCCGCTCGCGCAGCGCGAGCGTGAACAGCCGGTCGGTCTTGGCGTGGTTGTTGACGCCCTGGGTGCCGGCCAGCACCGAGTAGTCGTAGGCGAGCACGGCGACGGGCAGGCCGCCGACGGTGCCGGTGCCGGTGACCAGCCCGTCCGCCGGGGTGCGCGCGATGAGGTCGTCGAGGTCGCGGCGGCGGCGCTGGGCGGCGACGGTCAGGGCGCCGTACTCGACGAGGCTGTCGGGGTCGAGCAGGTCGGCGAGGTTCTCCCGGACGGTTCGCCGGCCCTTGCCGTGGGCCTTCGCGACGGCGTCGGGCCGGGCCTCGTCGCGCCCGACCCGGTGGCGCTCCAGGGTCTCGGCGAGATCGGCGCGGACGTGGTCGGGGTCGGGGGTCGTGTCCTGCGCGGTGAGCTCGGCGGCCGCGTCGGAGGGCTGCAGCCGGGCCAGCACGGTGCCCGGCGACACCGCGTCCCCGACCGCCACGTCGAGCGCGGCGATGCGCCCGGGCCGCGGACTGTGCACGACGTGCTGCATCTTCATGGCCTCGACGACGACGAGCTCCGCGCCGGCGGGCACGAGGTCCCCGACGGCGGCCGACACCGCCACCACGACGGCGGCCTGCGGGGAGACGACGGCGTCGGCGTCCGCGGGCTGCTCGCTCGGTGCCGAGCCGGCGGTGAGCTCGGCGAGGTGGCCGTCGACGAAGCCGGTGTCGAGCGCGCCGAGCTCGGCGCGTCCGAGCAGGGCGTGCAGCAGTGCGGCGTTCGTCGTGACCCCGGCGACGTCGAGGTCGTCGAGCGCCCGCCGGCCGCGGGCGACGGCGCCGGCCAGATCGGCCCCGCGGGTGACCACCTTGGCGAGCAGCGAGTCGTAGCGGGGGCTGACCGTCCAGCCGGGGTAGGCGTGGGTGTCGACGCGGACGCCGGGCCCGGTCGGCGGCCCGAAGCGCTCGAGGGTGCCGACGTGCGGGACCACGGTGCCGTCGGGCTCGACGGTCTCGGTGTTCACCCGGACCTGGACCGCGGTCCCGCGGCTGACCGGGGTCTCGACGAGGCCGAGCGCGCCGAGGGTCGCGCCCTCGGCGATCCGCAGCCCGACCTCGACGAGGTCGAGCCCCGTGACCTCCTCGGTCACCGTGTGCTCGACCTGGATGCGGGGGTTCACCTCGAGGAAGGCGACGTCCTCCCCGGCGACGAGGAACTCGACGGTCGCGAGGCCGCGGTACTCCCCCACCAGCGCGACGGCCATCGCGTGCAGCCGGTCGCGGCCCGGCAGGTCCGGCGCGGGCGCGATCTCGACGAGCTTCTGGCGGCGACGCTGGGCGCTGCAGTCGCGGTCCCCGAGCGCGACCGCCCGGGTGCCGTCGCCGACGACCTGCACCTCGACGTGCCGGGCGCCGGGCAGGTACTGCTCGACGTAGACCGCGCCGTCGCCGAAGGCTGCCTGCGCCTCCGCCGCGCACTCCCGCAGCGCCGTCGCGAGGTCGGCCGGGTCGGCGACGGGACGCATCCCCCGGCCGCCGCCGCCGGCGAGGGCCTTGACCATGACCGCGCCGTGGGCCTCGAGGAAGGCCCGGGCGGTGGCGGGGTCGGTCGGCGCCGCGGTGCCCTCGAGCACCGGCACCCCGGCCGCGCGGGCCCGGTCGCGGGCAGCGGTCTTGCTGCCGAACAGCTCCAGTGCCTCGGCGGCCGGGCCGACGAAGGTGATGCCCTGCTCGTCGCACTCGCGGGCGAGCGCGGGGTTCTCGGAGAGAAAGCCGTAGCCGGGGTGCAGCGCCGTCGCGCCGGTCTTCACCGCGGCGGCCACGACCTCGGCGACGTCGAGGTACGCGGCCGCTCCCGTCCCGGGCAGCCGGACGGCCTCGTCGGCGCGCGCGACGTGCAGGCAGGCCGCGTCGTCGTCGGGGTGGACGGCCACCGTCGGGATCCCGAGCGTCGCGGCCGTGTCGAGGATGCGGACCGCGATCTCGCCGCGGTTGGCGACCGTCAGCTTCACGCGTCGCTCCGGCGCAGCGTGATCCCGGCGGCCTCGCGGTCCCACCCGGTCGCGCCGGTCTCGCGCAGCAGATGCTTGTGGACCTTCTGGGTCGGGGTCTTGGGCAGCTCGTCGAGAAACTCGAGGTAGCGCGGCACCATGAAGTAGGGCAGCCGGTCGATGAGGAACTCGCTCAGCGCGCGGGGGTCGACCACCCGTCCCTCGCGGGGCACGACGACGGCCTTGATGTCGTCCTCGGTCAGCGCGGAGGGGACGGCGACGACGGCGCTCTCGTAGACGTCCGGGTGCTCGTTGATGACCCGTTCGACCTCGAAGCTGGACACGTTCTCGCCGCGGCGGCGCAGGGCGTCCTTCATGCGGTCGGAGAAGAAGAAGCGGCCCGCGTCGTCCTGGCGGAACGCGTCGCCGGTGTGCACCCAGCCGTCGACGAGGGTCTCGGCCGTCTTCGCCGGCAGGCCGTGGTAGCCGCGCATGACCAGCCGCGGGTCCTCGGGGTGGACCCACAGCTCGCCGACGGTGCCGGTGGGCACCTCGGCGCCGTCCGGGTCGACCAGGCGCAGGTCGTAGCCCTCGCGGGCGAAGCCGCACTCGCCGCCGACGACGGTCTCGGGCGGGCCGTTCATCACCGCGCCGACCTCGCTCATCCCGTAGACCGCGGCGAGGTCGATCCCGAAGCGGCGCCGGAAGCCGGCGACGTCGCTGGCGAGCGGCGCCATGATCGCCAGCTCGAGGGGGTTGTCGGCGTCGTCGGGACCCGGCTCGACCTGCTGGAGCAGCTCGGCCATCGCCCCGAGCATCACGGTGACCGTGATGCCGTGCTCGCGGACCGTCGGCCAGAACCGGCTCACCGAGAACGCCGGCTCGAGCACCACCGGGCACCGGTGGATGAGCCCCTGGTAGATGCCGTACCAGAGGCCGGTGAGGTGGAACATCGGCAGCGTGACCAGCAGCCGGTCGCCCCGGGTCGGGCGGGCCTGGTCCTCCCGCGAGCCGTAGGTGTAGGCGTGGGCGTGGGTGATCTCGACGCCCTTGGACAGCCCGGTGGTCCCCGAGGTGTACATGTAGGCCATCAGGTCGCCGGCGTCGGTCGGCGTGACCGGCGCCGGCTCGCTCGCGACGAGCTCGTCGAACCCGACCACCCGCAGCCCGAGCCCGTCGGCCGCCGCGGTGTCGCCCCGCACCACGAGCGTGCGCAGGGCCGTGAGGTCGCCGGCGATCCGGGCGATCCGCTCGACGTGGGAGTCCTCGACCACCAGCGTCGACGCCGCCGAGTCGTTGAGCACGTGGGCGAGGAAGCCGCCCTTGTAGGCGGTGTTCACCGGGACCTCGACCATGCCGCCGAGCCCGAGGCCGGACCACACGTGCGCGGTGTCGAGCGAGTTGTCCAGCAGCGCCGCGACCGGCTCCTGGCGGCCCACTCCGAGCTCGGCCAGCCCGCCCGCGATCCGCAGCGAGCGCTCGTGGCTCTCGGCGGTGGTGTAGCGCGCGGTCCGGTCGAGCTGGGCGAGCTCGTCGGGGACCTCGGCCAGCGCGCGGTCGTACGCCGCGCGCAGCGTCCGTTGCTCGACCGGAGGCAGCGCCCGGCTCGCCACGAACTGGGCCATGGGCTTCCTCCTCGATCGGCCTCGGCGGTACTTTACAACGGTGTCAAGTCGTGGCCTGGGTGGTCGGGCGCTCGCCGAGGAGGACCGGCGGGAGCGCCTGCTCGACGCGGCCGAGGTCGCGTTCTGCGCGCACGGCCACGAGGGCACCACCATCGGCGTGCTGGCCACGGAGGCCGGCGTCACCCGCCCGACTGTCTACGCCTACTTCGCCTCGAAGGACGAGGTGTTCCGCGCGCTCGCCGACCGCGTGCGCCAGGAGTTCCTCGAACTGCAGGAGCACGTCGACACGTCGTCGCCGGAGCGCACCGTGCGCGAGGCGATGGCCGCCTACCTCGCCGCCTGGACGCGCCACCGCGGCGTGCTCACCGTGATCGCCCACCAGGCCCTGGCCGACCCCGCGGTGCGGGCCCTGCGCGACGACATCGTCGCCCGCGCCGAGCGCCGCAACACCAGGTTCCTCGAGCGCCTGGTCGCGTCCGGGGCGGCCGACCCCGCGCTCCCGCCCGAGGATCTCTCCCACGCGGTGACCGGGATCGTCGCCCGTGCCGCCGAGATCGCCGCCGACGATCCCGGCCGGCTCGAGGAGCTCGCCCGCCAGGTCGGGGACGCCTACCTCCGGCTCGCCGGGATCGGGCCGCGCGCTTAACCGGCCAGGACCTGTTCGCGCAGGATGTCGGCGTGCCCGCAGTGGTGGGCCAGCTCCCGCAGGACCTGCAGGTAGACCCAGCGCAGCGTGCGGGGCCCGGACCGGTGGCCGGTCAAGACCGCATCCAGCGGCAGGTCGGCGACCGCCGCCCGGGCCGTCGCGCAGGCGTCCCGGTGCGCGGCGGTGACCGAGGCGACGGTGTCGGCGTCGGTGAGCCGGAACGACTCGTCCGGGCTGCTCACCAGGCCGAGCTCCCGACGCGATGTCCCGCCGACGCACTCCTCGAACCACACCCGCTGCATCCAGGTCACGTGCTTGACGAGGCCCAGCAGCGTCGTCGCCGACGGGACCAGGCGACGACGGGCCTGCTCTTCGGACAGCCCGGTGAGGGCGGCTTCGAGGGCGCCGCGGTACTCCTCGACGAACGCGTCGAGCTGGGTGCGCTCGTCGTCGAGCGGCACGTCGAACGAGCCCATCGCGGTATCCCACCACCCGGGTCAGGACGTGGATACCGCGACCGCACGCCCCTCGGGGTGGGGCCGTCCGAGCCACGTGCCCTCGGGCTGGTCCGGGCGGGCCACGTACCCGCGCAGCTCGTAGGTCTGGATCGCCCAGAAGACAGCGAAGGACGAGATCAGCACGAACTCCACCCAGAACACCCAGTGCTCGCCGCCGGCGAGGAAGGCGATCACGGCGGCGACGGGCATCCCGACGGCCGCTCCCCCATAGATGCGGGCGTACCCGGGCCCCCGTGAGCTCGCCGCGTTGAGCACCACGACGAGGAAGATGCCGACGAACAGCGAGATCGCGGCGGTGGGGTGCGCCGCGCTCTGGAAGCGCTCCCGCGACGTCAGGAAGATCAGCGCGCCGCCGACCAGCGCGAGCGCGGTCACGATCGACGCGACGACGGACACCGTCGACACCCGCTCGCGGAGCCTCGCGCGCACGAAGACCACCGCGTTGACGACGACGGCGAGGGCGGCCACCACGAGCAGCGCGGAGACGTTGTTGGTGGAGGCCGAGAAGATCTCGTCGGTGCTCGGGAGGTTCGAGAGGTCGCACACCTCGTCGCCGGGCTGCGTCGGCACGAACGCGACGATCACCGCGAGGAAGCCCGAGAAGTTGAGAAGGACGTTCTCGAGGTCGGTGTTCCCGCGGTAGAGGACCAGGCAGAAGCCGACGGCCGACAGCGCCGCGACGAACACCGGCCGGACCGGCGTGTAGTAGTAGGAGCTGAATGACGTGCGATAGCAGTCGCCCGGCCCGATCAGCCACACCTGGATCGCGACCGACACGAAGAGCAGGACGACCAGCAGCACCATCACCACCCGGAGACCCAGGTAGGTCTTCCGGATGCTGTCCAGGCGGTCCCCGCCGAGCGGCTCCACCCCACACCCCCGGCGTGCGTCAGGCCTTCGCGGACTTCTTCTTCGGCAGGTACAGGTCGGTGAGGGTGCCCTCGAACGCGTCGGCCGCCATCCCGACGGTCTCGGACAGCGTCGGATGGGGGTGGATCGTCAGGCCGATGTCGGCGGCGTCGGCGCCCATCTCGATGGCCAGCGCGGCCTCCGTGATGAGGTCGCCGGCCGAGGGCCCGACGATGCCGGCACCGATGATGCGGTCGGTCTCGGTGTCGAACAGGAGCTTCGTCGAGCCCTCGGAGCGCCCGAGCGAGAGCGACCGCCCGGACGCCGCCCAGGGGAAGGTCCCCGTCCCGTAGGACAGCCCCCGGGCCTTGGCCTCGGTCTCGGTGACCCCGACCCAGGCCACCTCGGGGTCGGTGTAGGCGACCGAGGGAATGACCCGGGCGTCGAACGCGCTCGGCTTCCCCGCGGCCACCTCGGCGGCGACCTTGCCCTCGTGCACGGCCTTGTGCGCGAGCATCGGCTGCCCGACGACGTCGCCGATCGCGAACACGTGCCCGACGTTCGTCCGCTGGTGCTCGTCGACCGGGACGAACCCCCGATCGGTCACCGCGACCCCGGCGGCGTCGAGCCCGAGCCCCGACCCGTTCGGCACCCGGCCCACGGCGACGAGCACGGCGTCGAAGGTGTCGGTCTGCGGGGCCTTCGCACCCTCGAAGCTCACGACGAGGCCGTCGTCGGTCGCCTGGACGTCGGTGACCTTGGTGGCGAGGAGGACGTTCTCGTAGCGCTTCCCGATGTGGCGGGCGAGCGGCTTGACCAGGTCGGGATCCGCGCCGGGGATGAGCTGGTCCATCAGCTCCACCACGGTGATCCTCGAGCCCAGCTCGGCGTAGACCGTGGCCATCTCCAGCCCGATGATCCCGCCGCCGAGCACGAGCAGCCGCTCCGGGACCTCCGCGAGCTCGAGGGCGGACGTCGAGTCGAGCACCCGCGGGTCGTCGTGGGGGATGAACGGGAGCCGCACCGGCTCCGACCCGGCCGCGACGATCACCTGGTCGAACCCGACGACGGTGGTGGACCCGTCCGTCGTCGTGACCTCGACCCGGTGCGGGGAGAGGAACCGGCCGGTGCCCTGCAGCGTCGTGACCTTGCGCTGCTTCGCGAGGCCGGCGAGGCCGCCGACGAGCTTGCCGACGACGCCGTCCTTCCAGGACCGCAGCCGGTCGAGGTCGATGCTCGGGGCCCCGAACGAGAGACCGTGCTCGGCCATCTCCTTGGTCTCGGCGATCACCTTCGCGGCGTGCAGCAGCGCCTTGGACGGGATGCAGCCGACGTTGAGGCAGACCCCGCCGAGGGTGTCGCGCCCGTCGACGACCATGACCTCGAGCCCGAGGTCGGCGGCCCGGAACGCCGCGGTGTAGCCGCCGGGTCCGGCGCCGAGGACGAGCAGCCCGACGTGGCGGTCCTCGGCGCCGTCGGCCGCGGCCGCGGGGGCCGTCCCGGGCGAGGCCGACGCCGGCGGGGCCGGGTGCGCCGCCGCCGACGGGGTGCCCGCGGTGGAGGTCTTCTGCGTGGGGGCCGGGGTGGCCGTCGCCGCGGCGGCGTCCTCGGCCGGCGTCAGGACGAGGATCGGCGAGCCCTGCGAGACCCGGTCCCCCACCGCGACGCGCACCTCGGTGACCGTCCCGGCGACCTCGGCCGGCACGTCCATCGTCGCCTTGTCCGACTCCAGGGTCAGCAGCGGCTCGTCGAGGGCGACCTCGCTGCCCGCCGTCACGTGGACCTCGATGACGGGGACGTCGGTGAAGTCGCCGATGTCGGGGACCTCGACCACGGTCATGGCTCACGTTCCCTTCTCGTCGGTAGGTGCGCTCCGCGCTCGTGAGCAGAAAGTGTCGGTATACCGACCTTGAGTGCTCACGAGGCCGAAGGCCACCTAGAGCAGCAGCCGGCGCTCGTCGCCCATCATGTGCGCGAGGTGACGGGTGAAACGGGCGGCGAGGGCGCCGTCGATGACGCGGTGGTCGTAGGACAGGCACAGCGGCAGCAGCGTGCGCGGCTCGAACTCCGAGCCGTTCCACACCGGCGCCACCCGGGACCGGACGACGCCGAGGATCGCCACCTCGGGCGCGTTGACGATCGGGGTGAACGCGGTGCCGCCGATCCCGCCGAGCGAGGAGATCGTGAACGAGGCGCCGCGCATGTCGTCGGCGGTGAGCTTGCCGTCGCGGGCGCGGGCGGACACCTCGCCGAGCTCCTTCGAGAGCTCGACGATGCCCTTGCGGTCGACGTCGCGGATCACCGGCACCACGAGCCCGCCGGGCGTGTCCACCGCGACCCCGAGGTGGTAGTAGCGCTTCAGGATCAGCGCGTCCTTCTCCGGGGTGAGCGACGCGTTCACCGTCGGGAACGCCTTGAGCGCCGACACCGCGGCCTTCATCAGGAACGCGAGCAGGGTGACCCGGTAGCCCTCCGCCTTCGCCGCGGTGTCCAGCTCCTTGCGGTAGGCGTCGATGCCGGTGATGTCGGCGTCGTCGTTGTGCGTGACGTGCGGGACGTTCAGCCACGAGCGGTGCAGCGCCGGGCCGGAGATGCGGGTGATCCGCGACAGCGGCTGGGTCTCGACGGGGCCGAACACCGAGAAGTCCTGCGCCGGCACCTCCGGGATGCCCGACCCCGACGACGGCGGCGCCGCGGGGGCCGCCGCGGCCGGCGCCGACGCCCCGTCCCCGCCGCGGACGAACGCCAGCAGGTCCGACTTGGTGATCCGCCCCTTCGGCCCGGACGCCGGGATGCTCCCGAGGTCGACGCCGAACTCCCGGGCGAGCTTGCGCACGCTCGGCCCGGCGTGCGCGGGCAGGTCCGACGCGCCGTTGCTCGCCGTCGAGGGCGACGACGGGGTCGGGGCGGGCGCGGTCTCCGTCGGCGGCTCCTGCTCGGCGGCCTCGGCGTCGGCGACCTCCCGCCCGCGGGCGGGTTCCGGCGCGGCGGGGGCGTCCTCGGCCGGCTCGCCCTCCCCCGCGTCGAGCACGATCACCGGGGTGCCCTGGCTGACGGCGTCGCCCACCGACACCAGCACCTCGGTGACGAGCCCGGCGTGCGACGACGGGACGTCCATCGTCGCCTTGTCCGACTCCAGGGTCAGCAGCGGATCGTCGACGGACACGACGTCGCCGGGCGACACGTGGACCTCGATGATCGGGACGTCCGAGAAGTCGCCGATGTCGGGGACGGCGACCTGGATTGCAGCGGGAGCCGACATCTGTGGTGGTCTCCGATCAGGTCTCAGGCGTGCGCCGGGGCGGGCCGCTCGGGGTCGATGTCGTACTTGGCGATCGCGTCGGCGACCACCGAGGCCTCGACGACGCCGTCGCGGGCCAGCGCCGAGAGCGCGGCGACGGTGACGTAGCGGCGGTCGACCTCGAAGAAGTCGCGCAGCGCGCGGCGGTAGTCCGAGCGGCCGAAGCCGTCGGTGCCGAGCACCTCGAAACGCCGCCCGGTCACCCAGGCGCGGATCTGGTCGGGGAAGGCGCGCATGTAGTCCGTGGCCGCGACGACCGGGCCGGGCGGCCGGGACGCGAGCTGCCGCTCCACCCACGACTGCCGGGGTTCCGACGTCGGGTGCAGCAGGTTCCAGCGCTCGGTGTCGAGCCCGTCGCGGCGCAGCTCGGTGAAGCTGGGTGCGCTCCACACGTCGGCGACGACGCCCCAGTCGGACTCGAGCAGCTCCGCAGCGGCCATCACCTCGCGCAGGATCGTCCCGGAGCCCATCAGCTGCACGCGGGGTCGCTGCGCCGCCTTCGACCGCGACCGCTTCCCGGGCACCGGAGCACCCTCGCTCAGCAGGTAGAGCCCCCGCACGATCCCCTCCCGGACCGCGGCCTCGTCGTCGGTACCCAGCCCCGGCATCGGGGGGTGGGGGTAGTTCTCGTTCATCAGCGTCAGGTAGTAGAAGACGTCCTCCTGCTCGACGTACATCCGCCGCAACCCGTCCGCGACGATCACCGCGACCTCGTGGGCGAAGGTCGGGTCGTAGGACACGCAGTTCGGGATGACCGACGAGAACAGGTGCGAGTGACCGTCCTCGTGCTGCAGGCCCTCGCCGTTGAGCGTGGTCCGCCCGGCCGTCCCACCGAGCAGGAAGCCGCGCGCCCGCAGGTCCCCGGCCGCCCAGGCCAGGTCGCCGACCCGCTGGAACCCGAACATCGAGTAGTAGATGTAGAACGGGATCATCGGGGTGTCCGACGTCGAGTACGCGGTGGCCGCGGCGATCCACGACGACATCGCGCCCAGCTCGTTGATGCCCTCCTGCAGCATCTGGCCGCTGCGGTCCTCGCGGTAGGACATCAGCTGACCCTCGTCCTCGGGCGTGTAGAGCTGCCCGACCCGGGAGTAGATCCCGAACTGCCGGAACATGCCCTCCATGCCGAAGGTGCGGGACTCGTCGGGGACGATCGGCACCACGCGCTTGCCGATCTTCTTGTCCCGCAGCAGCGTGTTCAGCACCCGGACGAACGCCATCGTCGTCGAGATCTGCCGGTCCCCCGAGCCCGCGAGCTGCGCGCCGAACGCCGAGACGTCGGGCACCTCGAGCGACTCCGAGCGGCGCCGCCGCGCGGGCAGGTAGCCCCCGAGCGCCTCGCGGTGGCGGCGCAGGTACTCCTGCTCCTCCTCGCCGAGCCGCAGGTAGGGCAGCGCGTCGACGTCGGCGTCGGCGACCGGCAGGTCGAAGCGGTCGCGGAAGATCCGCAGCTGCTCCCCCGCCATCTTCTTCTGCTGGTGGGAGATGTTCTGGCCCTCGCCGGCCTCGCCCATCCCGTAGCCCTTGACCGTCTTGGCGAGGATGACCGTCGGCCGGTCGGGCTCGGTGACCGCCGCCGAGTAGGCCGCGTAGATCTTCGACGGGTCGTGGCCGCCGCGGGTCAGCGCCCAGATCTCGTCGTCGGTCCAGTCCTCGACCATCGCGGCGGTCTCGGGGTACCGGCCGAAGAAGTGCTCCCGGACGTAGGCGCCGTCGCGGGACTTGAACACCTGGTACTCGCCGTCGACGCACTCCTCCATGAGCTGGTGCAGCCGCCCGGTGGAGTCGCGCTTGAGCAGCTCGTCCCACCGACTGCCCCAGATGACCTTGACGACGTTCCAGCCGGCGCCCCGGAAGACGCCCTCCAGCTCCTGGATGATCTTGCCGTTGCCCCGCACCGGCCCGTCGAGACGCTGCAGGTTGCAGTTCACGACGAAGATCAGGTTGTCCAGGTGCTCGCGCCCGGCCAGCGAGATGGCGCCGAGCGACTCCGGCTCGTCCATCTCGCCGTCGCCGAGGAACGCCCACACGTGGCGGTTCTCGGTGTCGGCCAGCCCGCGGCCGTGCAGGTACTTGAGGAAGCGCGCCTGGTAGATCGCCATCAGCGGCCCGAGGCCCATCGAGACCGTCGGGAACTGCCAGAACTCCGGCATCAGCCACGGGTGCGGGTACGACGAGAGCCCGTGCCCGGAGGTCTCCTGCCGGAACGCGTCGAGCTGGTCCTCGGTCAGGCGGCCCTCGAGGAAGGCCCGCGCGTAGATCCCCGGCGACGAGTGGCCCTGCATCATCACCAGGTCGCCGCCGTGGCCCTCGGACGGTGCGTGCCAGAAGTGCTGGAAGCCCGTGTCGTAGAGCGTCGCCGCGGACTGGAAGCTCGCGATGTGCCCGCCGAGCTCGCTGGACTCCTTGTTGGCCCGCAGCACCATGGCGACGGCGTTCCAGCGGATCGCCGAGCGGATGCGGTGCTCGACCGCCCGGTCACCGGGGTGCGGCGGCTCGGCGTCGACCGGGATGGTGTTCACGTACGGCGTCGTCGCCGAGTAGGGCACCGGCGCGCCCGCCTGCCGGGCCTGGGCGATCAGCTCGTCGAGCAGGTCGTGCGCCCGCTGCGGCCCCTCGACCGCGAGGACCGACTCCAGGGCCTCCCGCCACTCCTGGGTGCCCTCGGGATCCGTGTCCGTCGGCTCGTCGACCATGCGGCACCGTCCTCCCTGGAGCCGCGGCGGCGCGGCACGTGATGCGGGGCGTCCCACCCTGCCGTCTGGGTCGTCACCGCGAAAGTCGAGGCGCCCGGGCGGTTGCCTCCCCCGGTAGGGGGCAGGATTCTCGAGGCGTGCTCCTCGACGGCGTCGACCACATCGCGACCATCAGCCACGACCCGGCACGCCTCGGCGCCTTCTACGCCGCCGTCTTCGAGGCCGAGATCGGCGAGACCCACCGGCACGGGCAGCAGGGCGAGGAGACGATGACGGTCTTCCGCATCGGCCCGCACACCGAGCTCAACGTCTTCACGATCCCCTCCAGCGACGAGGCCGACCGCCAGACCCCGATGTGGCACCGCGGCCGGCTCGACCACTTCGGGCTGCACGCCGCCTCGCGCGAGGCGTTCGCGACGATCCGGTCCCGCCTGGTGGAGCACGGCGCCTCGGACGGCACCGTCAACGACTTCGGCGGTGCCTGGAGCCTGTTCTTCCGCGACCCGGACGGCCTCGAGGGCGAGGTGCTGCTGCCGAAGGACGGCCGCACCGAGCCGCCCGTCTGACCCTCTCGCGCCCGGCGTCCGGCCTCTGGATCGAAGCAGGAAGGACGGACCTCGCCCGTTGGGCCATGGTGTCCGCGCCCCCGAGGTGCCAGCGTCGTCGGGTGCCGCCGGCAGGGGCGGTGGGACCAGGGGACGGTGACGATGACGAAGTTCGTCTACGACTTCGCCGAGGGCGACAAGGACCAGAAGGACCTGCTGGGCGGCAAGGGCGCCAACCTCGCGGAGATGACGAACCTGGGGCTGCCGGTGCCCCCGGGCTTCACGATCACGACCGAGGCCTGCCGGGCGTACCTGGCCGGCGGGCGCGAGCCCGACGGCATGGCCGACGAGGTGACCCGGCACCTCACCGCGCTCGAGCGGACGATGGGCAAGCAGCTCGGTCAGGCGGACGACCCGCTGCTGGTCTCGGTGCGCTCCGGCGCCAAGTTCTCGATGCCCGGGATGATGGAGACCGTCCTCAACGTCGGCCTCAACGACGCCTCGGTGCACGGGCTCGCCGCCCAGGCCGGCGACGAGCGCTTCGCGTGGGACTCCTACCGCCGGCTCGTCCAGATGTTCGGCGCGACGGTGCTCGACATCGACGCCGAGCACTTCCACGACGCCCTCGAGGCCGCCAAGTCGGCCAAGGGCACGAAGAACGACCTGGACCTCGACGCCGGGGACCTCGCGGCCCTCGTCGAGACCTTCAAGGGCGTGGTCCGCGAGCACGCCGGCCGCGACTTCCCGCAGGAGCCGCGCGAGCAGCTCGACCTCGCGATCCGCGCGGTGTTCGACTCCTGGAACTCCGAGCGGGCGAACATCTACCGCCGCCAGGAGCGCATCCCGTCCGACCTCGGGACCGCGGTCAGCGTGTGCTCGATGGTCTTCGGCAACCTCGGCATGGACTCCGGTACCGGCGTGGCGTTCACGCGCGACCCGGCGTCGGGCGCGCAGGGCGTGTACGGCGACTACCTGCAGAACGCGCAGGGCGAGGACGTCGTCGCCGGCATCCGCAACACGCTGCACCTCACCGAGCTCGAGCGGATCGACGGCTCGTCCTACCGCGAGCTCATGGAGATCATGCGGACGCTCGAGAACCACTACCGCGACCTCTGCGACATCGAGTTCACCATCGAGCGCGGCAAGCTCTGGATGCTGCAGACCCGCGTGGGGAAGCGGACTGCGGCCGCCGCGTTCACCGTCGCGACGCAGCTCGTCGACGAGGGCCTCATCGACGACGACGAGGCGCTGCGGCGCGTCACCGGCCACCAGCTCGCGCAGCTGATGTTCCCCCGGTTCGACCCGGACGCCGAGAAGCAGCTCCTGACGACCGGCATGAACGCCTCACCGGGCGCGGCCGGCGGCAAGGCCGTCTTCGACTCGCCCACCGCGGTCGCGTGGGCCAAGCGCGGCGAGAAGGTCGTGCTGGTCCGCCGCGAGACCAACCCCGACGACCTGTCGGGCATGATCGCCGCCGAGGGCATCCTGACCAGCCGTGGCGGGCGCACCTCCCACGCCGCCGTCGTGGCCCGCGGCATGGGCAAGACCGCCGTGTGCGGCGCCGAGGAGCTCGAGGTCGACGTCCGGGAGAAGCGGTTCACGACCGCCTCGGGGATCGAGGTCCTCGAGGGCGACGTGATCGCCATCGACGGGACCAGCGGCGAGGTCTACCTCGGCGAGGTCCCGGTGGTGCCCAGCCCGGTGATGGCGTACTTCCAGTACGGGACCGTCGACCGCGGCGACGAGCTCGTGACCGCCGTCGACCGGATCATGCGCCACGCCGACACCCGCCGTCGGATGCGCGTCCGCGCCAACGCCGACACCGGCGACGACGCCGAGCTGGCGCGCACCTTCGGCGCGGAGGGGATCGGCCTCTGCCGGACCGAGCACATGTTCCTCGGCGAGCGCCGCTCGCTGGTCGAGGAGCTCGTCCTCGCCGAGACCCACGACCAGCGCGAGAAGGCCCTCGCGGCGCTGCTGCCGCTGCAGATCGAGGACTTCACCGCGCTCTACCGGGCCATGGCGGGCCTGCCGGTGACGATCCGGCTGCTCGACCCGCCGCTGCACGAGTTCCTCCCCGACCTCACCGAGCTGTCGGTGGAGGTCGCCGTCGCCCGGGAGCGCGGTGAGCTGACCTCCGAGCGCGAGGAGCTGCTCGCCAACGTCCGCCGGCTCCACGAGCAGAACCCGATGCTCGGCCTGCGCGGCGTCCGGCTCGGCATCGCCGTGCCGGGGCTGTTCGCGATGCAGGTCCGGGCGATCACCCGGGCCGCGGCGTCGCTGGCGGCCGAGGGGCTGTCGGTACTCCCGGAGATCATGGTGCCGCTGGTCAGCACGGTGCAGGAGCTCCAGGCGGTCGCGGCCGAGATCGCCGACGTGGTGGCCGAGCCGGAGTCGCGGGTCGAGGGCGAGCCGGTCCCCCACCAGGTCGGAACGATGATCGAGCTGCCGCGGGCGGCGCTGGTCGCGGCGCAGATCGCCGAAGTCGCGCAGTTCTTCTCGTTCGGCACCAACGACCTCACGCAGACCACGTGGGGCTTCTCCCGCGACGACGTCGAGAGCTCGTTCTTCTCGGCCTACCTCGACCACGGCATCTTCGGGGTGTCGCCGTTCGAGTCGCTGGACACCGTCGGCGTCGGGGAGCTCGTCGAGATCGCGTCGTGGCGGGGCCGGGAGGTGCGCCACGACCTCAAGCTCGGCATCTGCGGCGAGCACGGCGGCGACCCGGACTCGGTGCACTTCTTCCACCACGCCGGGCTCGACTACGTGTCCTGCTCGCCGTTCCGGGTGCCGGTGGCCCGGCTGGAGGCGGGCCGGGCGGCCGTCGTCGCCTGACCCGGCGCGAGGGGACCCCTCGGGCGGATAGAGCGACCGGATCGTCCCCTCGCAGTCGGGCCGGGCGGGCTTGATCACGAACCGTGGAACGGAGTGCCCCAGATGTGGGGCACTCCGCTCCACGGATGTCGATCATGCTCAGGGGCTCTGGCCGGCCGCGTCCGACGGCTGCCCGCGAGGGGCACACGAGGCAGCCCGCACGGGCCGCAAACCAGCCCCACGTGCTCGTGATCACCGGCACCGGGCGTCGGTCCGGGCCGCCCACCAGCCAAGGGCACATCAGGCAGCACACGAGACCTTGGGCTCAGGGGGTGGTCGCAACACCGGTGGTTGGTGGGGCGGACAGTAGCTGTCCCATGGCGGCGGCGGGGTTGCGCCAGCCCAGGGTT
>NZ_JABBND010000031.1 GCF_012933465.1 Actinomycetospora sp. TBRC 11914 | reverse complement strand
CGGGTCGGCGAAGCACCCGCCCGGAGCGTCCACCACCGCCGTCATGGTTCGAACACTAGTTCGAGGGTCCGACAGTCACGGCCCGATCCAGGAGAAGATCGGCTAGGCCATTCCGGTGATCTTCACGAACCCAGGTGCCCCCGAGCCACCGTCAGCTGTCGAGGTCGGCCATCGCCGCCGCGGGGTAGCGGTCGCCCGCGACCGCGCCCCGCGGGACCAGGTCCGCCAGCTCGGCGGCCTCCGCCGCGGACAGCGTGACCGGTTCGAGCATCGTCGTCACCTGCTCGACCCGGCGTGCGCCGAGCACCGGCACGATGTCCTCGCCCGCCGCCGACACCCAGGCCAGGGCGAGCTGGGCGACGGTGCACCCCTTGCGCGCCGCGATGTCCGCCAGCCGCGCCACGAGGGCCTCGTTGTGCTCGCGGTTGCCGTCGGCGAAGCGCGGGGTGACCAGCCGACCGCCCGCGAGGACGCCGCTGCCGCCGATCAGCCCGCGGGACAGGACGCCGTACGCGGTGATCCCGATGCCGAGCTCGCGGCACGTCGGCAGGACCTCGTCGTCGATGTCGCGCTGGAGCAGCGAGTACTCGGTCTGCAGGTCGCTGATCGGGGTGACGGCGGCCGCCCGCCGGATCGTCGCCGCGCCGACCTCGGAGAGCCCGACGTGGCGCACGTAGCCCTTCTCGACCAGCTCGGCGATCGCGCCGACGGTGTCCTCGATGGGGACGGTGCGGTCGAGACGGGCCGGCCGGTAGACGTCGACGTGGTCGACGCCGAGGCGCTGCAGCGAGTACGTGAGGAAGTTCCGCAGCGCGGCGGGGCGGGCGTCGACGCCCTGCAGGGCGCCGTCGGGCCCGCGCATCGCGCCGAACTTCACCGAGAGCACCACGTCGTCGCGGTCGCGGCCGGCGATCGCGCGCCCGATCAGCGCCTCGTTGTGCCCACTGCCGTAGAAGTCGCCGGTGTCGATCAGGGTGCCGCCGGCGTCGAGGTAGGCGTGGATCACGCGGAGGCCCTCGTCGTCGTCGACGGCGCCGTACGCGCCGGACAGGCCCATGGCGCCCAGGCCCGGGGAGGTGACGAGGGGGCCGGTGCGGCCGAGACGGCGGAGCTGGGGGGAGGAGGTCACGGGTTCCAGCCTGCGCCGCTCCCCGCGGGGTGGGCAGGGACGCAGTGTCCAGGGACCGGCCGACCCTGGCTGGGCCCGCGGCTCGCGACGATGCTGGGGGCGTGATCGACCGCGCCGCGCTCGCCGACTTCCTGCGTCGGCGTCGTGAGCTGCTGCGCCCGGCCGACGTCGGGCTCCCGCCAGGGTCCCGACGGCGCACACCGGGGCTGCGCCGCGAGGAGGTCGCGGCGCTCGCCGGGGTGTCGGCGGACTACTACACGCGGCTCGAGCAGGCCCGCGGGCCGCACCCGTCGTCGTCGGTCGTGGCCGCGATCGCCCGGGCGCTGCGCTGCGGGCGCGACGAGCGCGACCACCTGTTCCACCTCGCCGGCCTCACCCCGCCGCCGAGGCGGGCCGGGCGCCACGTCCCGCCCGGCCTGCTGCGTCTCGTCGACCACCTGACCGAGGTGCCGGTGCTGGTGCTGACCGACCTGACCGAGGTCCTCTGGCAGAACCGGCTCGCCGATCTGCTGACCGGCCCGCTCTCCCCGGACGGCGGGCGGGCGGACAACGCGGCGTGGCGGTGGTTCACCGACCCGGCCCTGCGCGAGCTCGCCCCGCCCGAGGACCGGGCGCGGCTGTCGGCCTCCCACGTCCGCGACCTGCGGGCGGTGTGGTCGCGCCGGGCCGGCGACGCCGACGTGACGACGCTCGTCGCCGACCTCACCGCGGCCAGCGTCGAGTTCGCCGAGCTGTGGGAGCGTCACGAGGTGGCCGAGCGCCGCGCCGACCACAAGCGGTTCCACCACCCCGAGGTCGGCCTGGTCGAGGTGACCTGCGAGGTGCTGCTGACCCCGGAGTCCGACCTCTCGCTGCTCGTGCTCTTCCCGACCGAGGGCACCGACGCCCGCGAGAAGCTCGACCTGCTGCGCGTGATCGGGACGCAGGACCTCGACCCGTCGCGGCCCTAGCCGCTTCCGGTCGGGCGGAGCACCGGGGCTCCCCGGTCCGGGGGTACTGCTGCACCCGGATGACGACCCGTCACACCGACGGCCGAACGAACCTCGTCGCGGACCGCCCCGCGCCCGTAACCCTGCGCTCGCCTACGACGACAGGGTGAGCACTCCGTTCGCCCTCGAGACCGCTGGGGCCGGCGCCGAAGGGCAGGCCACGTGCCTGCTCTCCACACACTCGAGGTGCCCATGGCGACCAGCCTCGCCGTCACACCGACCGGGCTCCGGGTGCGGTTCACGGGACCCGACCGGGTCGCCGCGTGCTCCCGGGGACTCCACGTGCCGTTCCCGCGCATCATCGGCTCCCGCGTGATGACCCGGCGGGACGCGGTCGCCTCGAGCCCGCATCTTCCCTGTCCCGGCGCCTGGTGGCCCGGGGCGCTCCGCGTGGGCGCCTGGGGCATCGGGGAACGACGCCAGCTCTGGGCTGTCCGGCGGAGCACCTACGTCGTGGTCGTCTACCTCTCCGGTCGCCCGTTCCACCGCGTCGTGCTGGACGTCGAGGACCCCCGCGGGGTCCACCGCGCCATCGAGGCGGCGCTGCTCGAGAGCAAGCGCACCAGCGCGCGGGAGTCGCTGCGCGACCTCCTGGCGGCCCGCGACGACGTCCCTCGCGAGTGATTCCGGGGCGTCGGCGCTCCTATGCTCCCGACGTGGGCCCGGGAGAGCGGAGCGACGGCGGCGCCAGCCTCGCCGACCTCCTGGGCGCGTTCTCGCTCGCCACCGACCTCGGCCTCGGGCAGCCGATGGAGCACGTGCTGCGGGCCTGGTGGATCGCCTCGCGGCTCGGCGAGCGGACGGGCCTCGACGACGCCGGGCGCGCCGACCTGTACTACACCGCTGTCCTCGCGTGGGTGGGGTGCGTCGCCGACACCCCCGAGGTCGCGAGCTGGTTCGGCGACGACATCGCGTTCCGCGCCGACAGCTTCCACGTCGACTTCTCCGGGCTGCCCGCGATGGCGTTCATGGTCCGGCACGCCGGCGCGGGGAGCTCGCCGTGGCACCGCGCCCGGCTCGCGACGACCCTCGTCGCCACCCGCGCCCGCGGCATCGAGCACGGGCTGCTGTCCCACTGCGTGTCCGCCTCGACGATGGCCGAGCGGCTCGGGCTCGGCCCGGACGTCCGGGACGGGCTGCGGCAGTTCTTCTGCCGGTGGGACGGCACCGGGGTTCCCGACGGCGTCGGTGGTGACGAGATCACGCGGTCGATGCGGCTCTTCCACCTCGCCGACGTCGTCGAGGTGTTCCACCGGACCGCGGGCGTCGAAGCGGCGGTCGAGGTGGCCCGGGCCCGGCGCGGCACCAAGTTCGACCCGGAGGTCGTCGACGCCTTCTGCGCGGCCGCGCCGGAGGTCCTGGCCGGCCTGTCCGACGACCTGGACCTGGGCGCCGAGGTCGCCGGCGACCCCCACCTGCGCCGGCCCCTGGCCGGGCGCGACCTCGACGGGGCCCTCGAGGTTGTCGCCGACTTCACCGACCTCCGCTCGTCCTTCCGCGCCGGGCACTCCCGTGGCGTCGCGCGCCTGGCCGGAGCGGCCGCCGAGGTGGCCGGGCTCCCCGCCGGCGACGTCGAGGCGGTGCGGCGGGCCGGGCTGCTGCACGACGTCGGCCTGCACGGGGTCCCCGCCTCCATCCTCGACAAGCCGGGGAAGCTCACCGCGAGTGAGGGCGAGCGGGTGCGAGCGCGGTCGTACTACACGGAACGGGTGCTGGCCCGGATCCCGCCGCTGGCCCCGCTGATCGAGATCGTCGACCCCGCGCCCCGCGGTCGGGGCCCGGCCGGCGGCCCAGTGACCGGGCGGATCCTCGCCGCCGCCGACGCCTTCCGGGCGATGACGGAGGACCGCCCGCACCGGCCCGCCCTGTCGGTGAAGGCCGCCACGACGGCGCTGCACGACGACGTGCGCGCGGGACGGCTCGGCGCGGACGCGGTCGACGCGGTCCTCGTCGGGGCGGGCGCCGCCCCGCCGCGACGGCGCAGCGGTCCCGCCGGTCTCACGCCCCGCGAGGTCGAGGTGCTCGTCCTCGTCGCCCGGGGAGCGTCGACGCGGCAGGTCGCACGGCGCCTCGGGATCACCCCGAAGACCGCCGGCACCCACATCGAGCGCATCTACGCCAAGACCGGCGTCTCGACGCGGTCCGGCGCCTCGCTCCTCGCGGTCCAGCACGGCCTCCTGGACTCGCTCGAGCCGCTCCAGGCGTAGGGAGAACTCCGGACGATTCCTCGGTCCGCCGTTCCTAGCGTCGTCCCCATGACGACGAACAGAGCCGTGATCAGCCTGACGACGGGCCTGGAGGACGCGGAGAAGGTGACCGTGGCGTTCCTCGTCGCGGTCGGCGCCGCGGAGACCGGGCGGGACACCCTGGTGTTCCTCACCAAGGAGGCGGTGCGCCTCGCCCTCGACGGCACCGCGACGGGAGTGGCCTGCGACGGGTGCCCGCCGTTGGCCGAGCTGGTGAAGCGCTACCAGGCCGCCGGCGGGCGCTACTTCGTCTGTCCGATCTGCTTCCACGCCAAGCACCTCGACGACCGCGCCCTGATCGCCGGCGCGGAACTGCAGGGGACGGTGCCGCTGTGGCAGTGGATCGGCGACGACGGCGCGACGACGTTCAGCTACTGAAAGGGGGGTGGAGATGGACAGGGAGCCCCGGGACCAGGTGCTCGACGCCGAGCGCGCGGCGGGCGTCCCGGACGGACCCGGCGAACGGTTCGCCGGCTGGGGCGTGATGGGCCTGCCCTTCCGCAGCGGGCACTACCTCGCGCTGCGGCACTTCACGTCCTCGATCGGCCCGGCCTTCCGCTCGGTGTGGCACCGCGACCCGGCCGGCCGGTGGACCATGTACTCCGACACCGAGCCGCGGCACGCCTGCATCCGCTACTTCGGTGCCCGGCTGGACCGCGTGGAGACGGCGCCGATCGGCGTCGACTGGGACGGTCCGCGGTCGTTCACCGTGACGATCCCCGGGCACGTGCACTGGCGGGTGGAGCTGGCCGCCACCCTCACGACCCGGCTGATGACGTGGACGGGCGGCGCACTCCCGGAACGCCTGTGGCACAGCGACCGGGCCCTGCGCCTCCTCGCCCCCCTGGCCGGGACGGTGCTGAGCGCCGGGCGGCTCCGGCTGAGCGGGACCGCACCCAACGGGCAGACCTTCCGGGCCGGTCCACGGCGCCTCTGGGGCGTCGTGGGCGGTCGGGCCGTCGTCGACGGCGCCGACGTCGGCCCGCCGGGCCGGCTGGCGCGCCAGGACCGGCTCGGGGACTTCTGGCTCCCGCAGCGCGGGCTGCTGGCGATCGGGGACGCGTCCTTCGAGCCCTTCGACCCCGCGCGGCACTCCGTCGCCACCACCGCCGGGTAGCCGGTCAGGTCATGGACGGGCCCGCCGACGACGCGTACCTCGACACCCTCACCACGGCGCTCGAGGCGGCGCTGCGAGCGGCCGTCCGCTGACCCGGGGCGCTAGGAGGCGGCCACGGCCTTCGACTGCTCGACGGCGAGGCGGTCCACCAGGTCGTTCATCTCGTCGCCCGAGTGGCCCTTGGTCCAGCGGAAGGAGATGTCGCCGCGGTCGTTGACGAGGGTGATCAGCGGCTCCCAGAGGTCACGGCTGACGACCGGCTTCTTCGCGCTGGTCACCCAGCCCCGCGCGAGCCAGCCCTTCCACCAGCCGTCGCGGAAGCAGTTGACGACGTAGGTCGAGTCGCTGACGACGACGAGCGGGCCGTCCAGCGCACGGACCGCCTCGAGCGCGGCACGGATCTCCATGCGCTGGTTGGTGGTCCCGGGCTCGCCGCCGCTGTCCTGCCGGCCGTCCCGGGTCGCCCAGGCCCACCCGCCCGGCCCCGGGTTGCCCGAGCACGCGCCGTCGGTCCACACCTCGAGCGCGCCCTCGGCGGCCGGCATGTCCGGCCGGGGGGCCTTCGCGGTCCTGGTCCCGGCCTTGCTCCCGGACGAGACCTTGCTCCCGGGCGAGACCTTGCTCCCGGACGATGCGTTGGCTCCGGACGACGCCGCCGAGGTCCCGTTCGACGACCCGGCGCACGCCGCGTGCGCCCACCGCTCGCCGGCCTTGGCGATGGACTCGCCGGGCTCGACGGGCGAGGCGCAGACCCCACAGGTGGTGGCGTACTTCGCGGTCATCGGCATCGGCGCCGATCCTAGTCGGCGGCCCCGACGGCCCGACGGCGGCGACTCACGGGGCGAGCACCTCTGGCGGGCGCGGCGGTCAGGCGGCCCCCGCCTCGGCCGACAGCGCCTCGGTCAGCAGCGCGACGAGTGCCGCGTGCTGCGCGTCGGTCGACGACCCGACCTCCTCCTCGGACCCGTCGAGGGCCACCGCGGCGAGACCGGCCTTGTCGTCGATCAGCGCGGCGATCCGCGCGTCGATCGTCTGCGCGGCGATGATGCGCCACGCCGTGACCGGCTCGGACTGACCGATGCGGTGACTGCGGTCGATCGCCTGGGTCTGCTCGGCGGCGGTCCACGGGAGCTCCGCGAGCACGACGTTCGAGGCGACCTGCAGGTTGATGCCCACCCCGGCGGCGGTCAGCGAGCAGACCACCACCGCGACCTCCGGGTCCTCGACGAAGGCGTCGATGTTCCGCTGCCGCACGTTCGGCGTCTGGTCACCGCGGATCGAGGAGTAGCGCACGCCCTGCTTGGCGAAGGTCTCCTCGGCCGCGTCCATGACGTCGACGTGCTTGGCGAAGAAGACGACCTTGCCGGCGCTGCGGGCCAGCTGGGCCGCGTAGTCGGCGGCCAGCGCGGCCTTCGCCTGGCCGATGCGGCGCATCATGCCGAAGACGTTGTCGCCGTTGGAGGCGCCGGCCGCATCCTTCTGCTCCCACGTGGCCACCTTGGCAACCAGGTCGTGGTCGATGCCGTCCCGCGGTCCCGAGCCCCGCGCGGCGAGGGCGTCCTCGTAGCGGATCACCATCCGGCGGGCCAGGTCGCGCTCGGCCGCCCGGATCGACCGGCCGGTGGCGCCGTCCAGCTCGACGGGGAGGTCGGCGATGCGGCGGTCGGGGATGTCGGCGGCGACGTCGACCTTGCGGCGCCGCACGATGCCCTGGTCCACCACGCACTGCCGCGCCGCCGCCGAGAAACCCGGGTCGGCCGGCGTCAGGCCGGTGTCGGTCAGGGCGTCCATGAGGGCACCGAGCGGCTTCTTCTCGTCGATCCAGCCGAGGAACTCCCAGATGGCCAGGAAGTCCTCGATGTCGTTGATCAGCGGGGTGCCGGTGAGGGCCATGAGCAGCGGGCGCGCGGTGAAGGCCCGGATGCGCTCGGAGAGCTCCAGCACGTGCTGGGAGCGCTGCGAGCCCTTGTTCTTGATGAAGTGCGCCTCGTCGACGACCATCCCGCGGAACCCGAAGTCGCCGAGCCAGCCCGCGTGCCGGTCGAGGACGTCGTAGTTCACGACGACGATGTCGGCGAAGCCGTCGACGGAGTCCCCGTTGCCCTGCACCGCGGTGGCCTTCCGGCGGGTCGACCAGAGGCCGGCCTCCCGGACCCAGTTGGTCTTGACGACGTTGGGCACGACCACCAGCAGCGGGTAGGCCTTGGCCGCCTCGGCCGCGAGCAGCGCCTGGGCGGTCTTGCCGAGCCCGGGCTCGTCGGCGAGCAGGAACGTCCGGTGCCCCTCGGCGGCCGCGGCCACGACGCGGGCCTGGTGGGGCATGAGCTCCCGGCCGCCGGGCACCGCGAGCGAGGTCGGCTCGGGCAGCTCCATGGTGGTCGAGGTGCCGTCGCCCGCACGCTCGAACGACCGCAGCAGCGGCCCGAGCAGCTCCCAGCCGCTCAGGCGGCTCGGACGGGCCGCGGCCGGCCGGGCCGCGGAGAAGTCGGGCGCGAGGAAGGGGTTGGCCATCTGGCGGGAGATGACCGACTGGGGCACCACCCCGGGCTTGGCGGGCGCCGTGGCCGGCTCCTCGGCCGGCGCGTCGTCCTCCTCCGGCGGGGCCACGTCGATGCCCGCGCGCCCGGCCATCTCGCGCTCGAGCGCCCGCGCGTCGTCGGTGACGACGGCGTCCTCGGACAGCAGCGCGAGGAGCGCCGGGTGCCGCACGGCGGTCTTGGCGAGCGACGTCGCGAGGTCGTCGAGGCGCTTGAGGCGCTCGCCGCGCTGCGAGTCGCTGAGCTCCGCGGCACGCACCCGTGCGCGCTCGTCGCGCAGCAGCAGGGCGGTGGCCTGGAACTTCGTCCGGATCGTGGACGTCACCCGGCCGTTGCCGAGCGCGTTGCGGATCTCGCGGACGGCGTCCGCGAGCACGGACATGACGTCCTCGCGCCCGCGGCCGCGGCGCCGGTCCTTCGGTGCGCCACGCCGGGCCCGGTTCTGGGGCTGGCCTCGTCGAGCCACGTACCTCCTCCGAAAGGTCCGTCCGGCCGGGGTCGGCCCGACGGCACCGTGCTGCGGGTGGCGGGGCCGGGTGACCCCTCGGGTGGCACCTCCGCAGCGCGACCCACCCGCGGAACCTCGGGAGGCCGCCGACCCCGGCTCCGACCCTCGCCGGGCCGGTCGTCGGTGGGACCGACGGCATCCACCGCACGCGCCGAACGGGCCGGACGGCCACCACGGGCGTGCTGGGTTCGCTGTCCAGTGTACCGGCTCGCGCGCGGAGGGCGACGCGGCGCGCCCGGAGCGGTCCGCGCGAGCGCCATGACCTGATCGGGTGACCCGCGGGGCGCTAACGCTTCTGCTCCCGCGCTCGACATCACGGGCAGATAACGGTCCGACCGGCGAGGAGACGATGTGACCATCACGGAGATGCTGTTGGACCGCGCGCACGACATCGACGCGTGCGACGGATACGTCGTGATGGTGGCCGACCCCGACACGAACGCGGTCGACACCCACGGCCCCTTCGACGGCATGGCGGCGGCGGTCGAGGCCGACCGGCGCCGCGTCGAGCTCGACGCCGAGGAGCTGCATGACGTCGTCGTCCGCGTGGTGCGCTGGCACCGGGCCGACCCTTAGGGCGGAGCGGACTCAGCTCGTGGGCCGCAGGTCGGCGACGAGGGGCCGGTGGTCCGAGGACGTCACCTCCGGTGCGTCTGGCGGCCCGACGGTGGTGAGCCCCCGCAGGAGGACGTGGTCGATCGACCCGTCGTCGGTGGTCCGGAGGCGGCCGTCGGGGTCGACCTCGGTGAGCCCGGCGTGCAGCGGGGCCAGCTCCGGGGCGTCGGCGCCGAGGTTGAGGTCGCCGAGCACGACGGCGGGTGCGGTCCCGCCGACGTCGTCGGCGAGGCGGCGGGCCTGCCCGGCGGCGACGCCGTCGAGCCCGAGGTGGGTGTCGTGCACGGTCACCGTCGCCCCGGCCGCCGTCGTGACCCGCAGCCGCAGGAATCCCCGCTGCTCGTCCCGGTGGTCCGGGGGATAGGTGACGACGACGGGGTCGGTCACCGGGAGCCGGGAGAGCACCGCGAGACCGAACTCGACGTCGTCGGGCCCGGTGCCACAGGCCGGGCCGAGCGCGGCGTTCACCGGCGCGTGCGCCTCCGCCGTCGTCGGCGGGCGGACCGGGCCGGGCACCACCCGGTAGACGAGGCCGTGCTCGCGGGCCAGGAGCCCCGCGAGCTCGTCGGCCTCGCCCGTGCAGATCTCCTGGAGGGCGAGCACGTCGGGGCGCAGGTCCGCGACGACGGGTGCCCACTCGGCGGGCCCGTGGGCGTGGGTCTCCACGTTCCACGTCATCACCCGCAGCGTGCCGGGAGGGGCCGGGGGCACCGGCGGGGCCGGTGTCGGTGTCGAGCACGCCGCCGGCGCGAGCAGGGCGGCGACGGCCAGGCCCGCCAGGACCGGCCGACGTCCTAGCCGGACCCGGCGCACCACGAGAGCCATCGCCCCCGCGACCGGGTGCCGGCCCCGGTCGCGGTCAGCACGGGGCGAGCCAGTCGGCCAGCTCCTCGAGGCATTCGGTCATCTCGCCGCCCGCGCCGTCGGCCCAGACCAGCCGGCTGGCCCCGTCGCGGTCGAGCAGCATCTCCACCGCGACCCAGTCGTGGCCCTGCCGGTCCCGCAGCCGGACGTGGTAGCTGCGGCCGCTGAAGCACGGGGTCCACCAGCTGCGCTCGACCTCCCAGACGCCGGTGGTCAGGGCCAGCCGCACCAGCTCGCCGGGCCCCTCGTGGCAGGCGGCGAGCCGGCGCTCGACGTCGCCGGCGTCGTGCGCGGGCGGGCGCGGCGGGGAGGCCGTCACCACCCGGGTCCGCGGTGCGTCCCGGGGCCCGCGCGAGTCGGTGACCGCCGCCCGCGGGCGGGGCACGGCGTCGAACGTCCGCGCCGAGGTCGACGCCCCGCCGCGCAGCGACTGCAGCCAGGCACGCGGCCCGGGGCGCCGGGACGGGTCCGCGCCGAAGCCGTCGAGTATCCGCTCGCGCAGCGCGTCCGGGGTGTTGTGCAGGAACGGGTGGGCGAACAGCTGGTCGGCGACGTCGTCGGGGTCGGCCGGCGGCGGGGTCCCGACGAGCACGAAGAACCCGAGGGCCGCGAACCCGAAGCGGTCCGCCGCCGGGGAGTACTCGCCGCGGGTCCAGACCTCCGGGGCGGCGTAGCCGGGGGTGGCGGCCGGGGTCACGGTCTGGTGGGACGAGAGCCGGACCTGGCCGAAGTCGACGAGCACGGCCCGGTCGTCGTCGGTGACGACGACGTTGCCGGGGGACAGGTCGCCGTGCACCACGCAGCGACCCGACGGGGTCACCCGGCCGCTGTGCAGCATCTCCAGCGCCTCGGCGACCTGCTCGAGCACGCCCAGCCCGGCGACCGTGCCCTCGCGCCCGGGGTGGAGCAGCAGCCAGTCGCGCAGCGTCGGGCCGGGCACCCAGTTCATCACCAGGTAGAGCGCCCGCTCCGTCGCGGTGTCCGCCGGCGCGCCGCCGGGGTGGGGCGGGATCCCCTCGAAGTGCTCGCGCACGGCCACCACGCCGGGGTGGGTGACGAAGCGCAGCAGCTCGGCCTGTTCGGCCCACCGCGCGCTGATCCGCGCCAGGTCGTCCTGGTGCTCGGGCCGCAGCGCCTTGACCGCGACGGTCTCGGACTCGCCGGCGAGGTCGACCTCGGCCCGCCACAGCGACGCCTCGCCGCCGGACCCCTCCAGACGGACCAGCCGGTACTTGTCCGGACGATCCGACGGGCCCACGAACAGGTCCTGGCCCATCGTCGCCAGCCCCCCACCGTCTTCCGTCGAGCCCCCGTGGGCCCCCTCCCGACGATAGCCGCGCGCCGCGCCGGGCCCTACCGTCCGACAGGGTCGCGACCGGGGACCTCCCGGCGCCACCGACCGACAACCCGGGAGTGACCATGCCGCGCCCCTACGCCAGCGGAGTCGTCAGCGCGCCCGTCGACAAGGTCTGGGCCCAGCTGCGGGCCTACGACGACCTGCCCGCCTACCTGCCAGCGATCGGGCACAGCGAGATCGTCGAGGGCGTCGACGGGCAGGTCGGGGCCGTCCGCCGGCTGACCCTCGCGGACGGCGGCGACCCCTTCGACGAGCGGCTGCTCGTCCTGGACGACCCCAACCGCACGTTCACCTACACCTTTACGGGCGCGAACCCCTTCGGTGTCCGTCGCTACGTCTCGACGGTCCGGGTCGCGCCGGTCTCCGACACCGGCGACACCTTCGTGGAGTGGTGGGCCGAGTACGACGCCGACGCGGACGAGGAGGCGGAGCTCACCCGGACCTTCGCGCAGGACGTGTTCGCCGCCGCGATCCAGGGCCTGCGGAGCACCCTCACCTAGCGGTGACGGACTGTGTCGATGGCGGGTCATCGACTACCGCCGACTGCTCCACTCGGTGGACAGCCCTCTTGCAGGGCCTCGGCTCGGCGGCTTTCCTGGTCACGGCGTGTCGAAACCGACATTCCTCACGAACAGGGCGCTGCTCGGTGTATCGGGCCGGCCTGGGGAGGAGACGATCATGACCACCGTGGCGACGACCCGCTCGCACGTGCGCAGGGCCGCCCCGACGGACGCCGTCGCCGTGGGCTCGGCGCTCGCGGCCGCGTTCCACGACGACCCCGTGTTCGCCTGGATCTGGCCGGCGGAGGAGGAGCGCGGCGACGCGGCCCGGGCGTTCTTCGACGCCGTCGTGGATGTCCTCGCCCTCCACGACGACATCTGGACGACGACGGCCGGTGTCACCGGGGCCGCCCTGTGGGTCCCCTACGGCAGTCCGCCGATGAGCGAGGAGCGCGGCGAGCAGTTCGGCGAGGAGCTCGCCGCGCTCGCAGGTCCCCGCGCGGACCGCGCGCTCGCGCTGGTCGCGGCGATGGAGGAACGACACCCGGAGGCCCCGCACGAGTACCTGTGGTTCGCCGGCGTCGTCCCGGTCGCCCAGGGCCGCGGTATCGGGTCCGCCCTCCTGGCGCCGGTGCTCGAGCGGGCCGATCAGCACGGCCGGCCCGCGTACCTGGAGGCCACCAGCGAGCGGAACAAGGTGTTCTACGAGCGGTGCGGGTTCCGGGCCGGTGCGCCCTTCTCGGCGGCCGACGGACCCCCGCTGTGGCCGATGTGGCGGGAACCGGCGACTCCCGGCCCGGCCCGCGGGGCACCGGGACCGATGAGCACCGCCGTGACGACCACCGACGGCCACACCGACATGACGACCGACGGCCGGACGACCGAAGCCTGCGCCGAGGCCGTGTTCGCCGGCATCCTGGGCATGGAGCAGACCACCGCGCTGTACCTGGGCGACCGGCTCGGCTGGTACCGCTCGCTGGCCCAGGACGGCCCGGCGACGGCAGGGGAGCTCGCCGCGCGCACCGGGACCGCGGCGCGCTACGCGCGGGAGTGGCTGGAGCACCAGGCGGTGTGCGGGCTGCTCACCGTCGACCACCCCGCCGCCCCGCCCGACGGGCGGCGCTTCGCGATGCCCGACGCACACGTCCCGGTGCTCGCCGACCTCACCAGCGAGTCCGTGCTGACCCCGTTCGCCCGCATCCTCGTGGCGTCCCTCCGCCGGATCGACGACCTCCTCGAGGCCTACCGCACCGGGGGCGGGGTGAGTTGGGAGCGGCTCGGGGACGACGCCCGGGAGGGCCAGTCGGCCCAGAACCGTCCGCTGCTGCGGGACGCGCTGCCCCGGGACCACCTGCCGCGGCTCGGGGAGGTCGACGTGGCGCTGCGTGCGGGCGGCCGGGTCGCCGACGTGGGCTGCGGGGAGGGCTGGTCGGGCATCGGCATCGCCCGTGCCTATCCGCGGGCTCGGGTCGACGGGTTCGACGTGGACGCCGCCTCCGTCGAGGCGGCCCGGCGGCACGCCGCCGCGGAGGGAGTCGCCGACCGGGTGCGCGTGCACCACTCCGACGTGTCCGCCGCCGAGGCCGGCGTCCACGACCTCGTCTGCGCCTTCGAGTGCGTCCACGACATGCCGGATCCGGTCGGCGCGCTCGCGGGCATGCGCCGGGCTGTGGCTCCGGCCGGCACGGTGCTGGTCATGGACGAGAAGGTCGCGGACGCCTTCGCCCCCGACGGCGACGACGTCGAGCAGCTGTTCTACGGCTTCTCGCTCATGTGCTGCCTGCCCGACGGGCTCTCGACGCCCGGCTCGGTCGGCACCGGCACCGTCATGCGCCGCGGCACGCTCGAGTCCTACGCCCGCGCCGCCGGGTTCTCCGGGGTCGAGGTCCTCGACGACCTCGAGCACGACATCTTCCGGTTCTACCGGCTGGTGCCCTGAGGGATCGGCTCCCGGGGATCGATCACGGCGTCGGGCCGCCACTCGTCACGGCGCCGAGGACCGTCCCAGCAGGTGCCGGGCCACGACGAGCTTCGCGATCTGGGCGGTGCCGTCCCCGATCTCGAGGCCGATGACGTCGCGGAGCCGCTGGCCGACCGGGTTGTCGGTCGACCACCCGGCGTGCCCGAAGGTCAGCAGCGCCTGGTGCACCGCGTCGGCCGCGAGCTTCGGGGCCCACCACTTGGCCATGTTCGCGGGCACGGCCGGGTCCTTGCCGGCGTCCTTGAGCGCGAGCGCCTCGTAGCAGAGGTGCCGGGCGGCGCGGATCTGCGTCGCGAACTCGACCAGCGGGAACGCCACGCCCTGGAAGGTGCCGATGGGCCGGCCGAACGCCTCGCGCTCGCGGGCGTAGGCCAGGGCGTCGTCGAGCGCCGCGGACGCGATGCCCAGGCACATCAGCCCGATCACGGCGCGGGAGTAGTCGAAGCCACGCATGACGGCGACGAAGCCCTCGCCCTCGGCGCCGATCATGTCCTCGCGACCGACCCGGACGCCGTCGAAGTAGAGGCTGGCGCGGCCGATGGAGCGGCTGCCGAGGTCGTCCAGCGGAGTGCGCGACAGCCCCGCGCCGGTGAGGTCGACGAAGAACGCGCTGACTCCCCGCGCCCCGGGGCCCCCGGTGCGCGCGAACACGACCCCGACCGGGGTGTACATCCCGAGCGAGATCGACGTCTTCTCGCCGACCAGCCGCCAGCCGTCGCCGTCGGGCTCCGCGCGCAGCGCGAGGTTCGCCGCGTCCGACCCCTGGCCCGGTTCGGTCAGGCAGACCGCGGGCATCGTCGCGCCGGACGCGATCCCGGGCATCCACCGGGCCTGCTGCTCGTCGGTCGCCCCGGCCAGCAGGATGTCCGAGACGAGCGCCGAGTCGAGCAGCACGTAGCAGGCGTTGAAGTCGTGCCGGGCGATCTCCTCGGCGGCCATCCCGGTGGTGACCGCGTCGGCCTCCTGGCCCCCGAAGCGCTCCGGGACGCGCAGCCCGGTCAGCCCCATCCGCGCCATCGCCGGGACCAGGTCGTCGCGGAGGGTCCCGGCGAGGTCGTCGGCGCGGTAGTGCGGCGCGAGCTCCTTCTCCCCGAAGCCGCGCAGTTCCGTCAGGTACGCCTCCTGCTCGGGGCTCAGGGAGAAGTCCATGGGCGCTGCCGCCTCCTCGGGGGTCCGTGGGCCAGGATCGATCACGACGATCGCGACGCCGCCCCTGGACGTCAACGGGCGGTCGGGAGGGGACAGGGATGGCGCGGGCGGACCAGGCCGGGTACGGGGTCATGCTGCCGAGCTTCGATCCGTTCCGGACCGGCCCGCCGCCGCTCGTCGCGGGGGCAGCCCTCGCCGAGGACCTCGGGTTCGACGCCGGGTGGGTCGGCGACCACCTCGCCTTCCACCCGCCCATCATGGACGCCCTGGGGGCCCTGTGCGCCGCGGCGGCCGCCACCCGGCGGCTGCTGCTCGGCACCGGGGTGCTGCTGCTGCCGATGCGCCACCCGGTGTGGACGGCGAAGCAGCTGGCGACGGTGGACGCCCTCGCCCCGGGCCGGGTGCTGTTCGGGGCCGGCGTCGGCGGGGAGAACCCCGTCGAGTGGGAGGCGGCCGGTGTGCCGGTGGCCGAGCGGGGGCGCCGGCTCGACGAGTCCCTCGCGATCGTCGGCGCGCTGCTGCGGGGCGAGGCGGTGGACCACCCCGGCCCGCTGCTGCCCACCCGCGCGCCGGTCCTCGAGCCGGTGCCGGCCATCCCGCCGCCGCTGGTCCTCGGCGGACGGTCGGACGCCGCCCTGCGCCGGGCCGCGCGGCTGGCCGACGGGTGGCTCGGCGTGTGGCTGTCCCCGCGCCGGGTCGGGGAGTCGGCCGCCCGGCTGGCCGAGCTCGCGGCGCAGCACGACCGCCCGGTGCCGGCCGTGCTCATGATGGTGTTCGTCCACGTGACCGGCCCCGCCGACGATCCCGGGGCGGCGCGCGCCGAGGCGGCCGCCTTCGTCCGCGGTCAGTACGGTCTCCCGTTCGACGCGCTCGAGCGCTGGGTGGTGGTCGGCGACGAGCACGCGGTCGCGGCCGCGCTGCGCGCCCTCCGCGACGCCGGCGCGGCGGGGTTCGTCCTGCTGCCCGCCGCCGCCGCACCGTTGCCGCAGTACGAGCGGCTGGCCTCCGTCCGCGCGCTGGTCGAAGCTGACCGGTGACGAGCGGGTCCGGGAGGCACCGATGACGCTGGCGACCGATTTCTCCGACGAGTACCGGGCCGACATGGCCCGCCGGTCGTGGCCGGGCCGCACGCTCCTCGACCACCTCGACGACGCCGTCGCCGCCGGACCGGACACCCCCGCCGTCGTCGGGTACACCCACGCCGACGACGGGCGTCGCGCCCTGACCCACCGCGAGCTCGCCGAGCAGGTCGACCGCGTCGCCGCCGGACTGCTCGACCTCGGCGTGCGCGCCGGCCAGGTGGTCTCGGTGCAGCTGCCCAACTGGTGGCAGATGCCGGTGCTCAGCCTGGCCTGCCTACGCGTCGGGGCCGTCACCAACGCGCTGATGCCGATCTTCCGCACGCACGAGCTCGAGTTCATGCTCGGGCTCGCCGAGTCGGCCGTGCTGGTGGTGCCCGAGGAGTTCAACGGCTTCGACCACGCGGCGATGGCCCATGACCTCGCGGCCCGGCTCCCCGCCCTCGAGCACGTCGTCACGGTGCGCCCGGGCGGCGGCGGGCAGTTCGACGACGTCCTCGCCGGCCGCGCGCCGACCGACGACGACCGGGCCGAGTTCGCCCGACGGCGGCCCGACCCGGACGCCGTCGTCCAGCTCGCCTACACCTCGGGGACCACGGGCGAGCCGAAGGGCGTGATGGTCACGTCCAACACCGCGCTGTGCAACGTCCGCGACTTCGCCGCGCGGCTCGGACTCACCCGCGACGACGTCCAGCTCATGGCGTCCCCGCTCGCCCACCAGACCGGCTACATGTACGGCTTCCAGATGCCGATCCTGCGCGGGGCCACCTCGGTCCTGCAGGACGTCTGGCGTCCGGAGCGCGCCACCGAGATCATCCGCGCCGAGGGCGTCGCGTTCACGATGGCGTCGACGCCGTTCCTGGCCGACCTCACCCGGCAGGCCGAGGCGCAGCCGGCGGCGTTCGCCAGCTTCCGGGTCTTCCTCTGCGCCGGCGCCCCGGTCCCGCGCGACCTCGTCCGACGCGCCACCGTCGCGATGGACGCCCGCATCGGGTCCGGCTGGGGGATGAGCGAGATGGGCGCGGTGACCGCCACCGGCCCGGACGACCCCGACGAGCGGGTGTTCGAGACCGACGGGTCGCCCCTGCCCGACGTCGAGCTCCGCGTGGTCTCCCTCGACGGCGACGTCCTCGGCCCCGACCTCGAGGGATCGCTGCAGGTCCGGGCGAACAGCCTGTTCGGGGGCTACCTCAAGCGGCCCGACCTGCGCGGGTGCGACGCCGAGGGCTGGTTCGACACCGGCGACCTCGCCCGGATCGACGCGGACGGCTACCTGCGCATCACCGGCCGCAGCAAGGACATCATCATCCGCGGCGGCGAGAACATCCCGGTCGTCGAGATCGAGAACCTGCTCTGGGCGCACCCCGCCGTGGCCGAGGTGGCGATCGTGGCGATGCCCGACGAGCGGCTCGGGGAGCGGGCGTGCGCCGTCGTCGTCCCGACGGCGGGCACGGCGCCCACCCTCGAGGAGCTCGGCGCGTTCCTCGACGAGCGCGGCGTCGCCACCCAGTACCACCCGGAGCGCCTGGAGCTCGTCGACGCGCTGCCCCGGACCCTCACCGGCAAGATCCAGAAGTTCCGCCTGCGCGAGCGGCTGGCGGCGGCGGCGCCCACCCCCGGAGGAGCCCCGTGACCGACGAGGTCGTGACCTGGACGCGCGAGGACCGCGTCGTCGTCGTCCGGCTGGCCGCCCCGCCGGTCAACGCCCTGTCCGCGGCCGTCGTCGCCGGGCTGGAGCGCGCCCTCGACGCGTTCGACAGCTCGGACGCGCGCGTCCTGGTGATCACCTCCGACGTCCCCGGGTTCTTCGTCGCGGGCGCCGACCTCAAGGCGATGGCGGACTTCGCGCCCGAGGACTTCGGGCGCTACCTCGAGGCGCTGCGCCGGCCGATCGAGCGGATCGCCGCCGCGGATCGTCCCTCGATCGCCGTGGTGGAGGGCCAGGCGCTCGGCGGTGGGCTGGAGCTCGCGATGGCGGCGAGCCTGCGCGTGGCCGGGCGGGACGCCCGGCTCGGGCTCCCCGAGACCCGGCTCGGCCTGGTCCCCGGGGCCGGCGGGACGCAGCGCCTGCCACGCCTCGTCGGTCGGGGCCGCGCCCTCGACCTGATGCTCACGCCCCGCACGGTCAACGCCGCGGAGGCCCACGCCATCGGTCTCGTCGACCGGCTCGTCGACGCCGGCGGCGCCGAGGAGGCCGCGCGGGCCTGGGCGGCCGGGCTCGCGGCCCTCCCGACCTCGGCGCTCGGCGCCGTGCTGCGCTGCGTCGACGACGCCCACGACCTCCCGCTCGCCGAGGGACTGGCGCGGGAGGCCGACCGGGTCGGGGAGCTCTTCGCCGGCGAGGACGCCCGCGAGGGCGTGGCCGCGTTCCTCGCGCACCGGCCCCCGGAGTTCTGATCGGTCAGCCGCCGCTCAGGTCGGCGGGCGCAGCGCGTCGTGGAGGTCGTCGAGGGTCCCGGCGAGGTCCTGGAGCGTCGGGGCCCACGGTCCGCCCTGCTCGGCGAGGTGGGTGAGCCGGTGGGTCCCCAGCAGGAGACGCCGCGCGATCTCACCGGCCTCCTCCTGCAGTGCGACGGCGACGGTCACCTCGCGCAGGTCGCGCGCGAGGCGCTCGGCCTCCTCGCGCGCCGCGACGGGCTCGAGCCGCGCGGCCACGCCCTCCAGGGCGCCGCAGACCGCGAGCAGCTCGCCGCGGGCGGCCCGGCGCAGCCGCCGCCGGCGGATCTCGACGGCGAGGGCGTCGAGGACGACCGGGTCGCCCTCGGCGAGGACCAGGGCGGCGCCGAGGAGCTCGGGCCCGTCGGCGTAGCGCGCCCCCTCGGGACCCGGGAGCGGGCCGAGCCGCTCGGCCAGGGTCCCGAGCAGGCGCAGCAGCCGCCGGTGGTCCTCGGCGCCGAGGGGGACCGCCACGGCGGTGGGGTCGTCGGTCACCCCGGGAGCCGGGGGCGTGGCGTGGCCCGGGAGCTGGGGGAGGGGAGCAGGTGTGTGGCGAGGCGGTGCAGCCGGTCGGCGGCGAGCTCCTCGAGGTCGGGTGTCGCGAGGTGGCTCAGGGTCGCGCGGACCAGGGTGTCCGCGACGTCGGCCAGGTAGCTGGGCGACTGGCGCGGGTGGTGCTCGCGCAGGTAGCGCGTGAGCATCCGGCGGGCCTCGACGATGATCGGGCCGCTCTGCGTGGTCAGCAGCGGCAGCAGGCTGGTGTCGCCGTGGTGGGCCTCGAGGACCGCGGCGAGCAGCGGCCGGTCCTTCGCGGCCCGCAGCGTGGTCCCCACCGCGGCGCGCACGCCGGCGTCCCAGGTCGGGGCCTGGCGCAGGGCGTCGGCGGTCTCGGCGAGCATGCGCTGCGCCTCGCGCGCCAGCAGCGCCTGGCCGAGCCCGATCCGCCCCCCGAACTGGCGGTGCAGCGTCGCCCGCGAGAGCCCGGTCTGCCGGGCCAGCTCGGCCAGGCGCACCCGCTCCCAGCCGTGCTCGAGCACCGCGCTCGCGGCGCCGTCGAGCGCCCGCTCTCGCAGTTCCAGGCGGAACTCCTCCCGCAGCGTCGGTCGGTGGATCGTCTGCGCGCTCATCAGGGCGCCTCCGCGGCCGTCGGGGCTTCGGTCCACCGGGTGCATCGGAGACGGCGGCGTCTCCGTTACCAATTCGTGATCTGAGTTCGTTGCGTGTGAGCCCGGCCGCATCTGCGGGGGGCGTGGCGTCACCTTGCGGGGTCGCTCCAGCGCGGCGTGCGCTTCGCCGCGAAGGCGTCGAGGCCCTCCTGCTTGTCCGGCCCGGCGGCGATCCGGCGCTCGGCGCGCTGGGTAGCCGCCCAGCCGCGGGCCTCGTCCTCGTCCCACTGCTCCTCGAGGGCCCGCAGCGTCGCCGAGACCGCCGTCGGCGACGCGGCGCCGATCTCCCCGGCCAGCGCCAGGGCCACCGCGACCGCCTGCCCGGGCTCGGCGAGGCGGTTGACGAAGCCGATCGCGTGGGCCCGCTCGGCGTCCAGCCGCGCCCCGGTCAGCAGGAGCTCGCGGGCGACGTTCAGCGGCAGGCAGCGCATCGCCCGCAGCAGCGCGCCGGAGTTGGCGACGAGGCCGCGGCGCGTCTCGGGGAGGCCGAACGTCGCCGTCGTCGAGGCCACGACGAGGTCGCAGGCCATCGCGATCTCGAAGCCGCCGCCGAGGGCGAGGCCCTCGACGGCGGCCAGGAGCGGCTTCGTGTGCGCGCGGCGGATCACGCCGTAGGGGCCGCCGCGGTCGGTCGGCTCGCCCGGCCCGGCGACGATGTCGGTGCCCGCACAGAACACCTCGGGGGTGCCGGTGAGGATCGCGCACCACAGGCCGGGGTCGTCCTGGTAGGCGTTGAGGGCGTCGTCGATCCCGCGGGCGGTGGCCGCGTCGATCGCGTTGCGCTTCTCGGGGCGCTCGATGCGGACCACGAGCACCCGGTCGTGCCTCTCGGTGGTGACGGCCATCGACGCCTCCTGCGCTGCCGGGACGGGGGCTCCAGTCTGATCACCGTCGGGCGTCCGGGGGCCGGGGCGCTGCCCGTACCGGAACGACCGGGTCGTCGTGACCCGGTTGCTCCGGGGCGCTCCTCGCGGAGCTCCGACGACGACGGTCACCCCCGGATCGCACCGGCCGTGAGCCACCACCGCACGACGTCGCGCTTGGTGTAGCCCTCCGCGGGTGCGGTGAGGGGTCCCGACGGTTCCGTGGTCATCACGTGGCGCAGGCCCTCGGCGAGGCTGTGGGCGTCGCCCGGCGTCGTCAGCGTGACGAGGGGGTGGTCCCGCAGGTCGTCCGCCAGCCCGGTCTCGGTCGTCGTCACCACCCGGCAGCCATGGGCGAGGCCCTCGACCAGGGGCAGTCCGATCTGCTCGCGCCAGCGCCGGAGCCGGACCGACGGCATGGCGACGACGGCGCCGGTCCGGAGGAGCTCGTGGATCGTCCGCCGGCTCGGGCCGGTCCGGACCGACACGCCGGGCGGCAGGTCGGGGGCCCCGTCGCCGTCGGGGTCGGCGACCACCAGCCGCCAGCCCCGGTCCGCGCCGCGGGCGGTCTGCCACGCCGACAGCAGGACGTCGAAGCCCTTCCGCTCGCTCGGCGCGCCGAGGAAGAGCACCGTCCGGTCCCGCGGTGCCGTACCGACCGGACCGCACACGGTGCACGCGTCCAGCCGCGGCGGCAGGACGGCCCACCGCGTGTGGCGCATGGGCCGGTCGAAGGCCCGCCGGTAGTTCTCGCAGGCGCCCGACGTCCCGAAGACGACGACGTCGAGCAGCCGCAGCGACATCCCGACCGCGGCCGTCACGAGCCGGCGCACCAGGGCGCTCAGCAGCGGCCGCGAGTCCAGCGCCCGGAGCGACAGCCGCACGCCCACGTCGAGGTTCTCGATGGCGTAGGTCGCGACCGCGACCGGCCGGCGCCGGGGGAGGGTCGGACGGAGCAGCTTCAGGAGCACGACGTAGCGGACGGCCCGGACCCACTCGGCGAGCCAGAGGGGCTCGGCGACCTCCACGAGCTCGAGGTCCGGGTCGCGCAGCGCCCGCAGCAGCGTCCCCCAGGTGAACGGACGGACCGACGGGTTGCCTTCGAGCAGGGCGGCGTCGGAGTCGCCGATCTGGGAGGTGAACAGCAGCAGCTGCCCCGGGGGCATCTCCTCGACGACCGAACTGCGCAGGTTCGGGACGATCCGCAACGATTGCACCGGCCGAGGTGCCCCGCCCGCGCCCGGATCACACCAGTCGGACGCCTCGCTGCCGATCACCGCCGCCGGATGGACGATGGGACCGGCCGACCCGGGTACGTCCCGGCCCGACCCGACCGCCCGGGAGGCATGGTGAGCACCTCCGCAGTGCCGCCGACGTCCACGTCGCGCGGGGACGAGCTGCGTGTCGCGGCGCACCGCCTGGCGGATCTGCGGGCCCGCACGCCCGCCGGCGAGTGGGAGACCGCCGGACTCCTCGCCTCGCGGCCCGAGGTCATCGCCCGGCACGACGACGGGACGACCGAGCACGTCGCCGAGACCCGGGCCCGGACGGCGGCGTGGATCGTCGGCCTGAGCCCCCGGGTGGTCGAGCCGTTGATCGGCTGGCTGCGGGCGACGGCCGACGCCGTGGACACCGGGGCGATCCCGGAGGAGGCCACCGCGGCCGCGCTGACGTTCGCGGCCGCCGTGACCGGGCACATCGCCGCGCCCCGCTGATCTCGCCCGCTCCGGCCCGTCGCGCTGGGCCACCGGCCTGATCCCGGCGCGGCGAACGGGTGATGCGGGGCCCGGCGTCTGGTATCGACCGGGAGTCGCCCCGACCTTCCTGGCCATGGAGGACGAGCGATGACACCGTTCGCGGCCCCGGACCCGGCCTCGGACCCGGCCGCGGGGCAGCCCGGCGACGCCGCCGAGGCCGCCGCCGCCCGGGCCGAGGCGGCCGCCGAGGCGACCCGGACCCACCTCGACCAGACGCAGTCGGCGGCGGGCATCGCCCAGACCGCCGCGCAGCAGGCACAGGCCGCGGCGACCACCGAGCCCAGCTGGATCTACGGGATGGTCGTCGTGTTCCTGGGGATCGCGCTGCTCGCCCTCATCGCGGCCATCGTCATCGCGTCGCTGACCGGCACCCGGGTGATCAGCACCGAGGTCGTCAGCGCCGCGACCCTCATCCTCGGCGGCCTCATCGGGGTGCTGGCCCCGACCCCGGGGAAGAAGCCCTCCGGCTGACCGTCGAGCGGGTTCGGGACGCATCACCGGGAGTTGAACCGCCGCCGAGACGGCTCGGCGCGGCGCAGAGGCGGGCCGGCGGGGCGCCCGCCCTCCCCTCGGCGGGCCAGCCAGGGGCCGACGAGGAGCCCGATCCCCGTGGGCAGTGTCGACGAGGCCACACCGATGAGGGCGCCGGAGACGAAGAGGTAGGACTGCCCCTGCGCCTCCCGGTTGATGTCGACGAAGTTCGCCTGGGCCTCGAAGGTCCCGGACGGGCTCCACTGCGGGACCCACGACCATTCGAGGGTCGGGGAGAAGTCCCTCGGGGCGGTCTTCCGTGTCTCGGGCATGCTGTAGTCGACGCGGATCGCGCCCGCCGTGGCTGCGGAGTCGCGGACCTCGACACGCCCCAGGTCGACCCCGCGGTAGGACGACTGGTCGGGCGAGCACGACCCGGGCCCGCCGTAGAAGTCGGCCAGCCGCCCGAGACGCGCCACATCGAACCCCGACGTCGTGCGCACCTCCGCGAGCGACCGGGGGAGTCCACGGCACTTCTCGAGGACGATCTCACCCGAGGAGAACGCGCCGCGCGACGTCTCGGTCTGCAGCGCTGCGACCTGTGCGGCGCCGGCGACCTGCGCGCCGAAGAGGTTCGGGGTGGGGCCGAACTCGGCCAGGTACATCTGACGGGCGCCGACCGCGTCGCCGCCGAAGCGCAGCGGACTCCGCACGGGCGGGAGCTGGACCATGTGCGGGCGCAGGTAGAGGTCCGAGGCGCTGTTGGGGGTGGTGAGCTGTGCGGCGCCGTGGAGCTCGATGAGGGCGAGGAAGGGCTTCGTGATGCTCGCCCGACCCTGCCGGGCCACGGTCACGGACTCGTCGCCGGAGAGATCGTCAGCACGCCGGAAACTGAGCTGGACCGACACGTCCGCGTCGTCCGGCACGTAGACGACGACCTTCGCCGGCGTGTACCCGGGAACACGGTCCGATCCCCGAGGGGTGCCCGCCTTGCCTTCCTGGAAGAGGACCGCGGCGCTGACGCCCACCGCCACGGACAGGACGATCAGCGCCCACCCACCCAGGCGCGTGATCCGTGCGGCATCCATCAGCCCGTCCCCCGGTGCACTGATCCCGACCCCTCGGGAGGCACTCGTACCAGGGCGCCGCGCGCGCGTCGATCGTGATCGTGGAGTCGACGGCGCCGTCGGGCTAGGGTCGTCGCATGTTCGGCGCGCGACTGCTGACCACGCGGGGGCACATCGACCTCGCGCGCGTGGCGTCGGCGCTCTGTCGCCGCTGACCCGGACTCCCTGATCCACCCGCGGGCACCGTTCCCGCCACCCCCCCCGCCATCCCGCCCGGCCGCCGCGCCGGTGTGCCGCCGTGACCTCTCCCGGCGGCCGCCCCGCCGTGCGCGCCGGAATCCGAAAGGACACACCCCATGACCGCGACGGCCGACCCGACGACCCGCTCCGGCTACCCCGACGAGGAGCTCGACCGGGTCTTCGCGCCCGTCTTCACCCGGATCGCCGAGGGCGCGGTGCAGCGTGAGCGGGACCGCTCCCTGGCCCACGACGAGGTCGCGGCGCTGAACGAGGTCCGCTTCGGGGCGCTGCGCGTGCCGGTCGAGCTGGGCGGCTACGGCGCCTCGGTCCGGCAGCTCTTCCGGCAGCTGATCGCCCTCGCGGCCGCCGAGTCGAACCTCCCGCAGGCGCTGCGGGTGCACTGGTGGTTCGTCGAGGAGCAGCTCCTCGACGAACCCGGGCCCGAGCGGGACCGGTGGCTGCGGAAGATCGCCGACGGCGTGCTCGTCGGGAACGCCATCTCCGAGCCGGGCGTCGGGGCCATCGACCGCTACCGCACCACGCTGACGCCGGCGGGCACGGACGACGGCGACCTGCGCCTGGACGGCACGAAGTACTACAGCACCGGCAGCCTCTACGCCGACCACATCGTCGTCGCCGCCGACCGCGACGGGGAGCGGCTCGCCGTCCTCGTCGACGCCGACGCCGACGGTGTGACCCAGCACGACGACTGGGACGGCTTCGGCCAGCGCCTCACCGCGAGCGGCACCACCGAGTTCGACGGGGTGTCCGTCCCCGCCGACCGCGTCCTCGGGCCCGGGTACGGCACGCCGGGCCGGACCTACGGGACCGCCTACCTGCAGCTCGTGCAGCTCTCGGTGCTCGCGGGGATCGCGCAGCGCGCGACCGACGACGTGGCCGGCTGGGTCCGCGACCGCACCCGCTCCTACACCCACGCCTCCGCGGACCTCCCGCGGCACGACCCGCTCGTCCAGCAGGTGATCGGCCGGCTCTCGGCCACCGCCCACGCCGCCCGCGTGCTCGTCCTCGAGATCGCCGACCAGCTCGACCACCTGCTGCGCACCGACAGCAAGGACGCCGACCTGCTCGACCGGGTCGAGGCCGACGTCGCCCGCGCCCAGGCCGTCGTCATCCCGTCGGTGCTCGACGCGACGACGCAGCTGTTCGAGGTCGGCGGGGCGTCGATCACGTCGGAGGCCCTGCGCCTGGACCGCCACTGGCGCAACGCCCGGACGATCTCGGTGCACAACCCGCTGATCTACAAGCTCCGCACGATCGGCGACCACGTGCTGAACGGCACCGAGCTGCCCTACGCGTGGAGTGCCGGGAACCGGTAGGTGCGCTGCGCGCTCGTGAGCAGAAAGTGTCGCTATACCGGCATTTTCTGCTCACGAGCCCGAAGGGCACCTACCGGGGCTGGATCTCGCCCATCGGCCCGAAGCCGTCGTGCGGCGTGTCGATGTAGAGGATCTGCGGCTGCGCCGAGACGAGGTCGGGCGCCGTCTCGAAGAACTTCTTCACGTACGGCTGCTGCACGTGGGTCGCGCCCGCGTCGGCGTCGCGGAACCCCTCGATGCAGACGTACTCGTTCTCGTCGTCGAGGCTGCGCGAGAACTTGAAGAACAGGCAGCCCTCCTCGGCGTTGACGTCCTTGGCGTAGGCGTCCGCCACCTGCAGCCACTCGTCCGTCTTCTCGGGACGGATCGGCATGACGATGTTGATGACGATCATGGAGGGCTCCCCTTCGACTCCGGCGTCGGCCGTCGCCATCGTGGTGACGGGGCCCACAGCCGTCAACGTCCGGCGGTGTCGCCCTCGCCCGTCCCTGACACCACGGACGCCGCTCGAGTCGGTGGTGAGCGACAGGGCCGAGCCACCAACGCCTCTGTTGGGCGAGCTGCGCTGGGCTAGGATGAGCGGCATGGCCTGGTCCACCACGACGCGGTACGAGTCCACCGTCGCCGACGGGGGACTCGCGCTCGTCGAGGACCTGATGAACACGATCCCCGCCGGCCGCCCGCGGCACACGGACCTCCTCCAGGACCTCGCGACCGCCCAGGAGTGGGCCGACACCGCCCTCGCGGACTGGGCCGGGGCGACCGGGCAGCCGGCACCGGCGGTGCTCCTCGACGAGCGCGGGCTCGCCGAGCTCCAGGCGTTGCGGGCCGACCTGCGCGGCGTGGTCGCCGGGTCGGGGGACCCGTCGTCGCCGGAGCTGCGGGCCGCGTCCATCGGCGTCTCCCTCGGCGCCGACGGAACGGCGGAGCTGCACCCCCGTGGCCAGGGCTGGCGTCTCCTGGTCGGCCGGATCCTCATCGAGGTGGTCGAGGCCCAGCGGGCCGACACCTGGCGCCGGCTCAAGGTCTGCCGCAACGACCGCTGCGCGGTGGCGTTCTACGACCGCTCGCGCAACAACAGCGGCACGTGGCACAACGTGAAGATCTGCGGGAACGCGGTCAACCTGCGCGCGTCGCGGGCCCGTCGTCGGGCCGCCGCGGCTGCGCCGGACTCGTGATCAGGGGCGCGTGAGGCAGTTCCGGGGGCCGCGCGTCCTGCCTGTTGTGCCCCTCGGGACCGGGGAGCGAGCCCGGCCCACCCGACCCGAGCCGGCGGCACCGTCGCCGCACCTCCACGCGCGACGGTGCCGTCCGCTCCGGGCTCAGGGACGCGCCACGAACAGGATCTTGCCGCTTCGGCCGTAGTGGCGCGCATGCTCCAACGCCTTGTCGACCTCGTCGAGCGGATACGTCGCCTCGATCGGCACGCTCAGGGCGCCGTCGGCGACGAGACCCACGACCTCGTCGTACAGCGCGGTGATCTCCTCGCGCGGCGCGGTGGACAACCAGTTGTTGAGCCAGAACCCGTGCACGTGCAGGTTCCCGAAGATCAGGTACCGGATCGGGACGGCGACCGGGACCCCGGACAGCGTCGCGAAGCTGACGATGTCGCCCTCGCGCGCGAGGAACGGCGCGAGCGCCGGCACGACGTCACCCCCGACCCCGTCGAGCAGCAGGGCCACCCGCTCGTCGCCCAGCACCTCGCGGAGCTGGTCGGCCAGCGTCTCGTCGCTGACGACCACGTGGTGCGCCCCCGCCGCCCGCAGCGATGCCGCCGCGTCCGCGCTGCGCACCACGTCGAGCACGCGGAAGCCCGCGCGCTCGGCGAGCCCGCGCACGAACGCCCCGAGCCCGGAGTTGGCCGCGGTCTGCGCGACCCACGAGCCCTCCGGGAGCCCCGCGCCGTACCGCAGCAGCAGCACCGCGGTGGCGGCGTTGATGCCGACCGTGGCGAGCTGGGCCGGGTCGACGTCGCCGGGGACAGCCAGCGCGTGGCGCTCGTCGACGACCACCGACTCCTGCCAGGTCCCGGGGGTCCACGACGGCAGGATCAGCACCCGGTCGCCGACGTGCACCCCCGCCACCGCCGACCCGGTCTCGACGACGACGCCGACCCCCTCGGCGCCGGCCGGGGAGGGCAGCGTCGGGTGGACCGGGTAGTGCCCGGCGAGCATCAGGAGGTCCGACGGGTTGATCGGGGCGGCCTCGACGGCGACCCGCACCTGGGTCGGGCCCACGGCCGGCGGGTCGACGTCCACCAGGGTGATCGACTCACGGTTGCCGTACTCGGTGAACTGCACGGACTTCATGGCGGGATTCCTCTCAGGGCTCGGTACGCACCGACCCCGACGGCGACCAGGCCTCGGTGTCGATGGGGCTGAAGGTGGCGTCCTCGTCGTCGAGGCGGCGCATCCGCCCACCGCGGACGTCGAGCACGGCGTCGTCGAGCGGGGTGGTGAAGACGTTCTGGACCAGCGTGTACTCGGCGGCCGGCCGCCCGACCGGGGCGGTGGTGTCGATGATCATGCCGTGACCTCCGCGGGGAACGCGGCCCGCGCCGAGCCCCAGAGCGCGCCGGGGTTGACGCGGTCGGGGTGGCGGGCGCGCATCGCCCGGTAGAACCCGAGGGCGCTCGAGGTGCGGGGCAGCAGGTCCTCGACGTCGTCGAGGTAGCGCCGCGTCGCGTCGATCGCGGTGGGGTTGCCGGTGCTGCCGGGGCGCTGGTGCCCGGCGACCACCGTCGTCGGGTGCAGGGTCCCGACGACGTCGAGGGCGTCGCGCCAGGCCCGACGACCCCCGCCGTCGGACTCGGCGAGGTAGAGGTGCACGTCGTCGTAGACGGCGTCGCCGGCGACGACGAGGCCCAGCGACGGGACGTGCAGGGCGCTGGTGTGGTCGGTGTCGGTGTGCCCGAGGGGGACCGCGACGAGCTCGTGGCCCTCGAGGTCGAACTCCTCGCCGTCCAGCGGCTCGGGCGGCGTCAGGGTCGTCGGGATCTGCCCGCCGGGGAAGCGGGGCTCCCAGAACGCGGCGATGTCCTCCGGGCTCTGGCGTCGGGCGGCCTCGGCGACCGCGGGCAGCGCGACGACGCGGGCCGCGGGGAAGTGCTCGAGCAGCGCCGCGGCGCCGAACCAGTGGTCGCCGTGGGCGTGGGTGACGTAGATCGTCGTGAGCTCCCGGCCCCACGCGAGGACCCGCTCGACGACCGAGGCCGACTGGGCCACGGTCAGCGGCGGGTCCACCACGACGGCCTCGCGCTCGCCGCCGAGCAGGGTCGTGGCGATCGGCGACCACACCCGCACGTCGAGATCCGGCGGCAGGTCGGTGACCGCGGTCGGGATGGACGGGCTGAGGTGCACGTGGACGTGCAGGTCCGCGGTCATGGTCAGCGTCCTTCGAAGGGCATGACGGGGCGGGGCCGTCCGGCGTGGGCGGCCTCGACCGCGGTGGGGATGGCCATGCGGGTGTCGGCGGAGTCGAACAGCGGGAGCGCCACGTCGAAGATGACCTCGTCGGCGGCGGCCGTCCCGCCGACCGCCCAGGTCCGCAGGAGGGCCTTGTGGGCGGCGTGGGCCAGGGTGGGGCCGGCCGCGACCCGTGCGGCGAAGGCCGCGGCCTCGTCGTCGAGGGCGTCGTCGTCGACCACCCGGTCGACCACGCCGAACCGCTCCATCTCGGCCGCGGGGACCTGCTCGGAGGTCAGCGCCCAGCGCATCGCCCGCGACCGGCCGACGCGCTCGGCGATCCGGTAGACCCCGCCGAGCAGGGTGATGATCCCGATCGACTGTTCCGGGTGGCCGAAGCGTGCCGACGCCCCGGCGATGATCAGGTCCGCGCGCACCGCGAGCTCGAGACCACCCCCGAAGCACCGGCCCCGGACCGCGGCGATCGTCGGGACCGGCAGCCGCTCGAAGCGGTTGAACGTCTGCAGGTAGTGCTCGAAGTGGGTGCGCATCTCGCGGCGCCCCCACCCGGGCCAGGGCTCGATGTCGCCGCCGAAGCTGAAGTCGGGTCCCTCCGTGCGCAGCACCACCGCGCGGGCGTCGCCGCCCGCGATCTCGTCGAGGGCCCGGTCGAGCTCGTCGACCATCTGGTTGCCGATGCGGTTCTGCGGCGGGCGGTGCAGGACGAGCGTGGCCACGCCGTCCTTCGTCGTGACCGATACCTGGGACATGGTCAGTCCTTCTGCTGGAGGTGGTCGGCGAACCACGCCCGGGCCGCCCCGCTCGCCGTCGGGAAGTCGGCGACGTAGGGGTCGAAGTGGCCGCCGGGGATCGTCACGAGCCGCTTGGGCTCGAGGGCGCGCTCGTAGGCCGCGAGGGCGGTGTCGGTGAGGGTGATCGTGTCGTGGGTAGCGACCACCATGAGCAGCGGCGTCGGGCTGATCCGCTCCACGTACACGCCCGGCTCGTAGGTGGTGGCGGCCTGGGTGGAGCGGACCGTCACCTCGTTGGCCCAGACGCCGTCGGGCACGTCCTGCAGGTAGAACGCGACGGCGTCGGGGGCGCGGTAGGACGCCGGGACCGTCGGGTCGGCGGAGACGATCGCGCGGCGGGCGGGCGGCCGGCCCGCGGCGCGGGCGCGCTCGTCGTCGAGCAGCCCGGCGTGGAAGGCGGCCATGTCCTCGGGCCGGACCCGCCGGCGCGCCTGTTCGCCGCCGCTGATCGTCGGAACCTGGGCGACGACGGCCCGCAACCGGGGGTCGGTGGCGCCGAGCACGAGGGCGTGGCCGCCGGCGTAGCTGGTGCCCCACAGCCCGAGCCGGTCGGCGTCGACCCGCGGGTGGGCCTCGAGGTGCGAGAGCGCGCGGCGCCAGTCGGCGATCTGGGTCCAGGGGTCGACGTCCTGGCGCGGCCCGTCGCTGTCGCCGAAGCCGCGGTGGTCGTGCAGGAGCACGACGTGGCCGTCGGCGGCGAAGGCCTCGGCGAACGGCTCCAGCCCGTGGTGCCGGGTGCCGGCGTAGCCGTGGGCCATGCTGATCGCCGAGTGCGGGCCGGGCTGGTCGGGCAGGTAGAGCCAGCCGCGGAGGACCGTGCCGTCGTCGGCCGTGAAGGCGGTGTCCTCCCGCCGCGCGCCGCTCACGGCCGGTGGAACGTGTCGGGGTCGATCCGGTCCACGAGGCGGCGACCGAGCTCGGCGGAGAAGGAGAGCGCACCGTCGAGCGGGCGGTGGTGGATCGCGACGTCGACGGTGCGCCCGTCGTCGTCCGCCTCGAGCCGGGTCACCCCGCTCACCGGGGTCCCGTCGTGCAGCGTCGCCTCCCACTCGAGGTAGGTGCGGCGGCCGTTCCGCGCCTCGTGGGTGAAGACCAGCGAGGTGTAGATGCCGCTGGCCGCCGCCATCACCGCGGCGACCGCGTCCCGGCCCTCCACGGGCCGGCGCAGCACCGAGGCCCGGAGGACGACGTCGGGGGCGAACGTGTCGGTGAAAGCGGGGGCACTGCCCTGCGCGAAGGCGGTGGTCCAGCCCTGCTCGGCCACGCCGTCGGCGGTGTCGTCGGCGGTGGTGTCGGCGGTGGCCCGGGCGACGAGCCCGTCGATCAGGGTCGCGACGGCGTCGGGCTGCTCGACGTGGGGCCAGTGACCGGCGCCGTCCACCGTCGCCACCGAGACCTCGGCGAACCGTGGCACGACGCCTTCCGCGACGACGTCCGCCGTGATGAACGGGTCGCCGCCGCCGCGGACGACGAGGACGGGGGCGGTGACCGGCGAGGTCCGGGTCCCGGCGGGATCGCCGTCGTTCCAGGCGTCGGCCGTCTCCGCCACCGCCGTGGGGGTCGTCGACTTCCCGGCGGCGCAGAGCCGGTCGAGCTCGTCGCCCGGGAACGCGACCGCGAGCTGCCGGCGCACCTCGCGCTGCCCGTCGGCGTCCCCGCCCAGGGCCCGGAACGGTGCGATCGCCTCGCGCGGGAGCGTCGTACCCGCCAGCGGGATCGGTGTGAGGAGGGCGAGGGCGACGACCCGGTCGGGCCGCGCGGCGGCGGCCAGCTCGGCCACCTGGGCGCCCAGGCTCTGACCGACGAGGACGACGGGTCCCTCGACGCCGTCGAGGAGGTCCACGACGTCGGCCGCGTGCCGGGCGAGCGTGTACGGACCCGGGGCCTCGGGCCGGCCGGCCATACCCGCCAGGTCGGCGACGACGGCGGGTGTCCGTGTCGCCCGCCGGTCCAGGACGGGATCCCAGACCGCGGCGTCGTCGAGGAAGCCGTGGACGAACAGGGTGGTCGGGGGTGCGTTCCGCGTCATCGCCGAACCTCGCTCCGGTAGGCCGTGGCAGGACCACGACCAACATAGCCGTCAGGCGATGGATTCTGTCAACCGTGAGGCGCGTCGCAGCGGGTTCGCCCCGGACCGTCAGGGCCAGGGGCGCACGCGGACCACCTCGTCGGCCGGCACCTCGCGCTTCGTGCCGTCGGAGTAGGAGAGTCCGACGACGCCGTGCTCCTTGACCTTCACCAGGGAGACGCCCTGGACGAGGCGCTCACCGTGGTCGAGGTCGACGACCACGGGGTCGATGTCGCGGGCGGGGGTGGAGTACTCGTCGCTCATGTCCCGGAGCGTGCCCGATGGCCGCGGTCCGTGGGGTCGTTGCGGCTGCTCGGGGCGCGCTACGAGTCGGACGCCCCCCGGCCTCCCTGTCGGGAGGCCCCGAGGGCCCACCACGCGAAGGCTGCCGCGCCCAGCGACAGCACCGCCGCCAGCGTGTAGGCGTGCCCGAGGCCCGGCACGAAGGCCCCGGAGAACACGATCGTCCCGAGGAGGGCGACGCCGAGGTTGCTCCCGACCTGCCGGGACGTCGTCGCGATCGCGCCGGCCACCCCGGAGCGGTCGCGGGGCATCGACGAGACCGCGATGGCGTTCACCGGCGTGTTGGTCAGGCCCAGCCCGACGCCGAGGAGCACGTAGCCGGGCACGACGTGCCAGACCGGCCCGGCGGCCGACACCGTCAGCGCCAGCCACGCGGTGGCCGCGGCGAGGCATGTCGCGCCGGCCGTCGCCGGGACCCGCGGCCCGATCCGCCCGACGATGCGCCCGGCGATCGGCGAGAGCAGGAACGAGCTCAGCGTGGCCGGGGCGGTGAGCAGGCCCGCGTGCAGCGCCGAGAGCCCGCGCACCTCCTGCAGCCACAGGGTGTTGAAGAACAGGAACCCGCCGAGCGTCACGAACGCGGCGATCGCGAGCCCGACCGCGCCGAGCAGGGCCGGGCGGCGGAAGTCGCGCAGGTCGAGCAGCGGGTGGTCCGACCGGCGCTCGATCACGACGAAGGCCGCCCCGGCGAGGACCGACACGGCCACCAGCGAGAGCGTGACCGGTGAGGCCCAGCCCCGCTGGGGCGCGGTGATCAACGCGTAGGTCAGCGGGAACAGCGCCGCGACGATCGCGGCCTGGCCGAGCAGGTCGAGCCGGGGCGGGGTCGCGGGGCGCTCGCCGTCGGACACCAGCCGCCGGCACGCGAGGGCGACGACGACGATCGGCACGTTGACCATGAACACCGACCGCCAGCCCACCGAGTCGACCAACAGGCCACCGACGACGGGGCCGAGCCCCATCGCGATGCCGGTGCTGGCCGACCAGATGCCCAGCGCCTGGGCCCGCGCCGGTCCGGCGGGGTAGGCGCGGGCCAGCATCGCGAGCGTCGCCGGGGTCATCAGCGCGCCCCCCAGCGACTGCACCACCCGGAACCCGATCATCGCACCGAGGCTCGGGGCGAGCCCGCAGGCCAGCGAGCCCGCGCCGAACAGGACCAGGCCGGCGACCCACACCCGACGGTGCCCGAAGCGGTCGCCGAGCGCGGCGCAGACGAACAGCGAGCCGGCCCGGGCCAGGACGTAGGCGTTGACGGTCCACTGGAGACCGCTGGTGGCGGCGCCGAGGTCGTGGCCCATCGTCGGCAGCGCGACGTTGAGGATCGTGGTGTCCAGGTTGGCCATGAACACCGTCAGGCAGCCCAGCGCGAGCGTGAGGCCCGCCGCGCCCGCACGTCCCCTGACGATCGTCGGCATCGCCCGAGAGCTTAGTTCGCCTCAGTACAGGAGTCCCTGCGTCGTGCGTCTCCTCCGGGGTCAGCGGGGGCGTTCGAGGAACACGTGCAGCAGGGCCGCGGCCGGGGGGTCGACGCGCAGGGCGGGCGTCGGCGTCCGGCGACGCCGCAGCTCGAGCTCGGCCTCGACGTCGGGGTCGACGTCGGGATCGATGTCGGCGGACGGGGTCGGGTCGGCGGTCGGCTCGCCGGGCCGTCCGAGCTCGAACCAGATCCGGTACCCGCCGCGGTGCGGCTCGTCGCCCCACCCCCGGGCGGAGGACACGAGGAGCCCGACGAGGCCGGGGGCGGCGTGCGCGAGGTCGGCGGCCAGGGAGCGCACCGCCGAGCTGTCGGCGAGCGAGACCCGCAGGCCGTCCTCCGTGGCGTCGAGCTCGAGCACCAGGCTGTGCTCGGCGGGCACGGCCTCCCGTGCGACCTGCGCGAGCACTCCGGCGGTCAGTTCCTCCACCGCCAGCAGGAGGACGTCCGACGCCACGTCCGGTTCCCACGACTGCGCGGCGGCCAGGGCGAACGCCCGGGCGTCGCGCACGGTGTGCTCGCCGAGGGGGAGGTCCGTGTGGGCGGTCCAGGTCGCCATGGGCTGCTCCTCGTCCGGCCCCCGCGAGGGCCCGGTGGGTGGTGGCCCACGACGGGGTGTCGCACGCCGGAACGGAGGAGCGAGATCGGTTGCGCACCAACGAACTACGCACTGTTGTACAGGTCGGGGTCGAGCAGGTCAGGCCGCGCGACGGTGCATCACCTGTTCGGCCGAAGTGCGGGTCGTTCGTCACGCACGGTTGCTCATGGCAACCGGTTCCTGAGCCCCTCGGGGTGGGACAACGGCGCGCCCCGAGCCGGCCCCATGATCACGGGCACGTGGGGCAGGCCGTGGGATCACTGCGTCTGCACCCTGTGCCCCTCGAGGGGCGCACCGGGCTGGGTCGGGGTGCTCCTACGCCGTGCGCAGGGACGGGGTGATCTCCTCGGCCACGGGCTCGTCGGCGGCCGGGTGCTCGACCAGCGCGATGACACGGCCGGCCAGGAAGCGGGCGGTGCGGACGGCCGAGCCGCCGCGGGTCACCTCGCTCACCTCGACGGTGCCGCGAGTCTGTGCGATGTCGACCCGGCGCCCGGCGCGGGTGGCCTCGATCTCGTACGTACGGGTGGTGCCGCTGCCGGCATCGACCACGATCTCGACGCGGTCGCCCTTCATGGTGTCCTCCTCGGACTAAACGGACGGGCCTGGTGGCCCACCGCGTACAACACCCGCCCGGACGGCGTTGTTCCTGGTCAGCAGGGGTGCGGGGTCAACCGGAACCCGCCGCACGGCCTCGTCGTCGTGTGAAGAACGGGTTAGTTCTCTGCGCCGTTCGGGCAAGGATCGATCACCAGGCCGGTCCATCCCCGAGGAGGAGAGCCATGGCGGGCAACCCGACAGTGGAGTCGGTGATCGAGCAGGTCCACGAGCTGAACGACCGCATCGTGGAGAAGGCCCGGGCCGGGGGACGCGAGTCCCTGCGCGTCTACCGGGACCTGCTGGAGAACCTCGCCGAGGCCGAGGAGGCCGCGGGCGAGCGCACGGTGGAGTGGGTGCAGGCCCTCACCCGCGCCCAGGCCTCGTTCACCCGGGAGCTGGCCGAGGCCTTCCCGTCGTTGCTGCAGCGGGTGGGCGACGGGCTGAACGCCGCGGCCGGGACCGCGGCCGAGCAGGTCCGCCGAGTGCCGGGCGCGGCCACCGGCGAGGGTGAGGTCAAGGGCTCGGTCGCCACGGCCGACGACCTCCCGATCGCCGGCTACGACGAGCTCACCGTCGAGGAGATCACCCCGCGGCTCTCCGGCCTCTCCGAGGTCGACCTCGGCAAGGTCGACGCCTACGAGCGCCGGACCCGCAACCGCAAGACGGTGCTCGACCGGATCCGGTCCCTCCGCTCCTGAGCGCCCCGGCGGGGCCGGGCCCCGACCGTGGGGCCCGGCTCAGCCCACCGGGAGGTCGGCCTCACCCGGCTCGGCCCACCGGATCAGCGCGATCGCCGCGACGACGAGCGCGCCGCCGGTGACCTGGGTCGCCGTCGGGCGCTGGGCCACCAGCCACCACGCGCCGAGCACCGCGAACAGCACCTCGGACAGCCCCACGAACGACGCGATCCGCGAGCCGAGTCGCCCGACGGCCGCGATCCCCGTCAGGTAGGCCAGCGCCGTCGACAGTGCGGCCACGAGGACCACGCCGACCCACCAGGGGGCGGTCCAGCCGCCGAGGTCGATCGGCGTCGTCGTGGCCCGCAACGGCAGCAGACCGACCGCCCCGACGAGCACGACGACGACGGCGGCCACCACCGCGCCGCCGGCGGTGAGCACCAGCGCCGGCGGCCCGGCGGCGTCCCGCCCACCGCCCGCGTCGGCCGAGAGCCGGAAGTAGGCCGCGAGGCACACCGCGGCGCCCAGGCCCCACAGCACCCCGACGACGTCGACGGCGGTGCCGCGCCCCACGTCGAGGACGAGGACGAGCCCCCCGATGGCCACGGCCGCGCCGAGCAGCGTCGCCGGGCGAGGACGGGCGCGGCTCCGGGCCCAGGTCCACCCGAGCAGCAGGACCGGCGCGGTGTACTCGATGAGCAGCGCCACGCCGACCGAGAGGTGGCCGACCGCGTTCAAGTAGCAGACCTGGGCGCCGGCCAGCGCGACCAGCCCGTAGACGACGACGGCCCGCAGATGCCCGGGTCGCGGTCGCCATCCCCGGGCCAGGACGACGGCCAGCGGCACCGCGAGCAGGACCGCCGCGCCGGCCAGCCGTCCGAGCGCCACCGCGAGCGGCGACCAGCCGGTGGCGAGCAGCGAGGCGGCGAACGGGCCGGCCAGCCCGAAGGACGCCCCCGAGAGCAGCGCGATCGCGAGGCCGGTGCCGGTGGCGGCCCGGGCCGGCTCCTCCCCGGTCACCGGGTACGTCTACCCGACGACCCCGGCCGATCACAAGTTCCGCCGGCCGCCGGGGTCCGGGGGCTCGTCGACGTCGACGACGTGGCAGGCGTTGCGGTCGCCCTCGAGCGGCTGCCGGGCCCCGGTGGCGTCGCGGGCCCGCGCGCGGACACGGGCCGTGCCCGCCGACGGCACCGTCGCGCGGAAGCGTCGCCAGGAGTACGGCCCTCCGACGGGAGCCGCGAGCTCGGCACGCACCCAGCCCTCGCCGTCGTCGTCACCCAGCGCCTGGACCTCGACCCCGACCACCTCGGACGACCCCCACGCCCACCCCTCGACGCGGACGGTCGGGCCGTCGCGGCGCACGTCGGTGACCAGGCTCGTGACGTCGAGGTCGCGCACCGGGCGGAGCTCGGAGCCCACGAGGCGCTGGTAGAGCTCGGTGGTGAACAGGTGCTCGGCGCGGTGGTCGGCGACGGTCAGCGACCGCAGCCACTTGACGTTGTTGGTGCCGAAGTAGCCGGGGACGAACAGGCGCACGGGGGCGCCGTGCTCGACGGTCAGCGGCTCGCCGTTCATCTCGTAGGCGAGGAGGCCCCGCTCGCGCACCACCGCCAGCGGGAGGTCCTTGAGGTACTCGGTGCAGGCCCGGCCGTCGAAGACGCCGGAGTCGTACCCCTGCGCCCACAGCAGCTCGCCGTCGGCGCCGGCGAGGTCGAGCACCGCCGAGACCGGGGTGCCGCGCCAGACGACGTTGCCCGCCCGGCGGGTCGGTTCCCGGGGCAGCAGCGGGTTCCCGAAGCACTCCAGCACCGCGGTCACCGTCGTGCCCGGCATCGCCCGGAGCGCGTCGAGGTCCAGCTCGAGCGGCCGCCGCACCCGGCCGTCGACCCGCAGCCGCCATGTCTCGGGTGACAGGTGCGCGATCCCGAAGTGGCCGATGAGGTAGAGATCGTCGACCGCGGTCACCGGGGCACCGAGCGCCTCGGGCGGGCGCTGGCGCTTGATCGTGCCCGCGGGCGCCATCCGGGCGGCGTCCACGGCCCGGGACGCTACGCACGCGGCCGACGCGCTGTCACGGGCTCCGCACGGAAAGGACCGACCGCGCCGATGACCGACGACCCCACCCCGCCCGCCGGGACCCCCGACCCGGATGACGACGTCGGGGCCGCCCGCCGCGCCGTCGTCCGGCAGGGCGTCTCGGTGGCCGTGGCGACCTCGCTGTACGGCGTGAGCTTCGGGGCGCTCAGCGTGGCGGGCGGGCTCAGCGTGGCGCAGACGTGCGCGCTGTCGCTGCTGCTGTTCAGCGGGGGCTCGCAGTTCGCGCTGATCGGGATCCTCGGCGGGGGCGGGACGGCGGGGGCGGCGGTCGCGGCGGCGTCGCTGCTCGGGGTCCGCAACGCGCTCTACGGGCTCCAGCTGGTCCCGACGATGCTGCCCACCGGCTGGCGGCGGTTCGCGCTCGCCCAGCTGACGATCGACGAGTCGACCGCGGTCGCGGTCTCGCAGTCGGCGCCGCCGCTGCGTCGGCTGGGGTTCTGGGTGACCGGCCTCGGCGTCTACGCCGGCTGGAACCTGATGACCTTCCTGGGTGCCCTCGCCGGGGACGCGCTCGGCGACCCCCAGCGCTACGGCCTCGACGCCGCCGCGTCCGCGGCCTTCGTCGCGCTGCTGTGGCCCCGGCTGCGGGCCCGCCAGCCGGTGGCGATCGCGATCGTCGGGGCCGTCGTCACCACGGTGCTCGTGCCGGTGATCCCGCAGGGCCTGCCGGTGCTCGCCGCGGCCCTCGTCGGGGCGCTGATCGCGCTGTGGTGGCCGGACCGGTGGCGGGCCGGGGAGGCGGCCGGATGAGCACGTGGATCGCGGTGATCACCGCGTCGGTGATCGCGTTCGGGCTCAAGCTGGCCGGCTACACGGTGCCGCGGGCCCGGCTCGAGCACCCGCGGGTCCTGCGCGTCACCCAGGTGCTGCCCGCGGCGCTGCTGGCCTCGCTGGTGGTCCTGCAGACGTTCTCGACGGGCACCCACCTCGTCCTCGACGCCCGGGCGGCCGGTCTCGGCGCCGCGGTCGTCGCGCTGCTGCTGCGGGCCCCGTTCATCGTCGTGGTGATCGTGGCCGCGGCGACGGCGGCCCTGCTACGCCTCGGTGGCTTCGCCTCGTGAGCAGAAAGTGCCGCTATACCGACAGTTTCTGCTCACGAGCGCGCAGCGCACCTCCCGAACCATCGGGTCATCGAGCGGTCCAGGCCCTGCTGGTCCTCGCCGACCCACGCGACGTGCCCGTCGGGCCGCAGCAGCACCGCCGGGACGTCGAGCTCCTCGGTGACGTCGACGACGTGGTCGACCCGGTCGGCCCAGCCCGCCACGGCGAGCCGGCCGGTCTGGTCGAGGAGCAGCCCGCGCCCGCCGTGCAGCAGCTCGTAGAGCCGCCCCCGCGTCAGCTTCACGTCGCGCAGGTGGCGCCCGACCAGGTCGTCGTCCTCACCGAGGTCGTAGCGCACCCCGAGCCCGGTGATCTTCTCGGTGAGATACCGGTTCACGTCGTCGAAGCCCATCAGCTCGGCGACGAGGTGCCGGACGGCCCGGGCGCCGGGGTCGGTGCCCATCAGCGCCATCTGGGCGCGGGTGTTGACCAGGACGTCCGCGGCGACCGGGTGCCGCTCGGCCTCGTAGGTGTCCACCAGCCCGTCGGGGGCGGAGCCGCGGACCGCGGCGGCCAGCTTCCAGCCGAGGTTGAAGGCGTCCTGGAGGCCGAGGTTGAGCCCCTGGCCGCCCGTCGGCGGGTGGACGTGGGCCGCGTCGCCGGCCAGCAGCACCCGGCCGACCCGGTAGCGCTCGGCCTGGCGGGTGGCGTCACCGAAGCGGGAGAGCCAGCGCGGCGAGTGCACGCCGAAGTCGGTCCCCGCGAACGCCCGCAGCTGCGTCCTGACCTCCTCGAGCGTCGGGGGCGTCGCGCGGTCCTCCGACACCCCCGCCGCCGGCACCACCACCCGGTAGGGGCCGTCCTCGACGAGCCGGCCGAGCCCGAACCGGAACTGGGTCTTCCGGACCTCGGCGACGACGGCCGCCACCGTCTCGGCCGGCACACCGACCTCCATCTCGCCCAGCAGCGTCTCCACCTGGGTGGGCTCGCCGGGGAAGGCGACGCCGAGCAGCCTGCGGACCGGGCCGCGCCCGCCGTCGCACCCGACAACCCAGCGGGACCGCAGCCGGCTGCCGTCGGCGAGCTCCACGGTCACCGCGTCGTCGTCCTGCTCCAGCCCGACGACGGCCGCGCCCCGGCGCAGCGCTGCCCCGACGGCGACGGCGTGCTCGGCGAGCAGCCTCTCCGTGGTGGTCTGCGGAATGCCGAGCACGTATCCGTGGGCGGTGTCGAGTTCCTCCGGGGCGGGCCTGCTGATCGCGGCGAAGAATCCGCCCAGGGGATGGGTCCGGCCGTGCGCGAGGAACCGGTCGAGCAGGCCGCGCTGGTCCATCACCTCGATGCTGCGCGCGTGCAGTCCCAGCGCCCGCACGTAGGGCGCCGGTTCCGTCTCCTTCTCCAGCACCAGGACACCGACGCCCTGCAACCGCAGTTCGGCGGCCAGCCAGAGTCCGGTCGGCCCGGCACCCACGACGATCACGTCGATCACGGACATCTCCACGGGATTCGCGCTCCGGCGGAATGCCGGAATGGGCCGGGAGATGGTGGCGCAGGCAGCGGGTCTTGCCGCAAGACCCGTGTCCCGCTATACGTTGGAGGTGGCCGGAAGTGTCACAGATCGGCGAGGGACACGTCCGGATCCGCGAGCCGCCGGGGGTCGAGCGTGCCGCCCGAGCGGATCAGCCGCTCGATGTCCTCGGTGACGTCCCAGATGTTGACGTTCATCCCGGCGAGCAGCCGACCCCCGCGCAGCCAGAACGCGACGTACTCGTGGCGTTCGAGATCCCCGCGGACGACGAGCTCGTCGGCCTCCCCGGGCCCGGCGTACCCGGTGTACTCCATGCCGAGGTCGTACTGGTCGGTGAAGAAGTAGGGCAGCGCGTCGTAGGTGGCGGCCGGCAGCCCGAGCACCGCGGCGGCGGCGACCGGTCCGGTGTTCTGGGCGGTCGCCCAGTGCTCGACCCGCAGCCGCCGCTCGAGGGCGGGGTACCAGATCGCCGCGATGTCGCCGACCGCGTGGATGCGCGGGTCGCTGGTGCACAGGCGCTCGTCGACGAGGACGCCGTCGTCGAGCTCGAGCTCGGCGGCCTCGGCCAGCCCGATGTTCGGGGCGGCCCCGACGCCCACCAGCACGACGTCGGCCTCGACCACGTCGCCGTTGCCGAGACGCACCCCGCGGGCGAGACCGCCCTTGCCCACGATGTCGGTGACGTGCACCCCGAGGCGGACGTCGACGCCGTGCTCGCGGTGGAGCGCGGCGAACGCGGCCCCGATCCGCGGACCGAGGGCGGCCTCCAGCGGCTGCCCGGCCGCCTCGAGCACGGTGACCTCGGCCCCGGCGGTGCGGGCCGCCGCCGCGACCTCGAGCCCGATCCAGCCGCCGCCGATCACCGCGACCCGCGACGCGCTGAGGATCCCGGCCCGCAGCCGGTCGCTGTCGTCGAGCGTGCGCAGGTGCAGCACGCCGTCGAGCTCGGTCCCGGGGATCGGCAGGCGCCGTGCCGAGGACCCGGTGGCCAGCACCAGCCGCTCGTAGCCGATCCGCTCCCCGTCGGCCAGCACCACCTCGGCCGCGCCCCGGTCGATCGCGGCCACCGCGGTCCCGGTGCGCAGGTCCACCCCGTGCTCGCCGAACCACGCGGCGGACTGCAGGAAGACGCCGTCCTGGTCGGTGGCGCCCTGCAGGTAGTCCTTCGACAGCGGCGGCCGGTCGTAGGGCCGGTGCTCCTCCGCGCCCAGCAGCACCACCTCGCCGTCGTACCCGGCCTCGCGCAGGCCCTCGGCGGTCCGCACCCCGGCGAGACCGGCTCCGACGATCACGTGGCTCATGGCGCCTCCCCGGGCCCGGTCCCGCCCGCGTCGTCGCGGCGGCGACGTGCCCGTGACCCGGGACCGTAGCCCCTCCGGCGGGTCGCGGACGAGGGACCGGCCGCCGCCTACGTCGTGGAGTCCCCGGGCATCGTGAGGTGCTGACCAGGCATGATCATGTTCGGGTTGGTGCTCACGCCCTGGTTGGCCGCGGCCAGCGCCCGCCAGCCGCCGCTGACGCCGTGGCTGCTCGCGATCGAGGAGAGCGTGTCGCCGGAGACCACGGTGTAGCCCCCCGACGACGGGGCCGGCGTGCTGCGGTGGGTGCCGCTCGACTTCTTCGGGGTGCTGGTGTGCCCGGTGGAGGAGCTCGAGCTGCCGACATTGCTGGTGTGGCCGCCGAGCCCGTGGGACCCGCACACCGGCCAGGCCTTGATGCCCTGGCCGTCGAGGACGCGCTCGGCGACCGCGATCTGCTCCTCGCGGGAGGCGCCCTGTGGGCTGCCGCTGCCGCCGAACGCCTTCCACGTGGACTGGGTGAACTGCAGGCCGCCGTAGAAGCCGTTGCCGGTGTTGGCCGCCCAGTTCCCGGAGGACTCGCACTGGGCGACGGCGTCCCAGTTGACCGACGGGGCGGCCTGCGCGGCGGGTGCGGCGACGGCGCCGAGGGCGGCGAGGGCGAGGGGGCCGGTGGTGCTCGCGACGACCGTCGAGCGCAGGCGGGTGGTCGAGGCGGGGGCGCGGTGCTTCGCGGACATCGGGGAGTCCTCACGGGGAGCGGCCGCGGTGCGGGGAGCGGCGGCCGGGGGAGCGGGGGAGCTGCGGTGCGCGGGGAGCGTCAGGGGAGCGGCACGCGGGCGAGGTTAGGAACGCCGCGTGTGAGCGCCGCCGGAGCTGAGAGTCCTCAGCGACGGGTGGCGCCGACCTGCGGTTCCCACGCGCCCATCGACCGGAGGAGAGGCCGACCCGCTCAGCGCGTTGAGCCGTTCGCCGTGGCGCGGTCTCAGCCTGGTCACGCCCGACGTCGGGTGAGGGCGATCAACGGCGCGGGGACGCGCCGGGCGGGCGTGTCGTTCGGCGTCGTTTGGCGCGCGAGGGCCAGCGGCAATGTCCACGCATGTCCAGCGTGACCGACCGCGCCCGCGAGGCGCTCAGCGACACCGAGTTCCCCGCGGACCGCAACACCCTCCTCGTCCGGGCCACCGAGCACGGGGGCGCCGCGGACGACGTCCTGCATGCCCTCACCGTGCTGCCCGAGGGCACGTACGGCTCCCTGGACGCCGTCGTCGCGGGCCTGGGCGCCGACCACGAGCGCGGCGACGACGAGGGCGCGCCCACCTCGGGGCGCCCGGACGTCGTGCGCGACGACGACTGACGGCCGGCACGGCCGCCACCGTGCCCGTCGCCGCGCCGAGGGCCGTGTGCCCGACCGACGACGACGGGTACCGATCGCCATGAGTGCATGCGAGGTCTGCGGCAACGACTACGACAAGGCCTTCGAGATCCGGACGCCCGACGGCGGGTCCCACACCTTCGACAGCTTCGAGTGCGCGGCCCACCGCCTGGCGCCGCGCTGCGAGCACTGCGGGGTGATCATGCTCGGTCACGGCCACGAGGTGGACGGGCACCAGTACTGCTGCGGTCACTGCGCGCAGGCCGCCACGGGCTGACCAGCCGTCGGTGGGTTCGGCCGGCCGGTGATCGGAGACCCCCGGAGCGCACCACCAGCGATCCGAGGAGCGTGCACGTGGCAGGACGACTGGACGGGACGACCGCGGTGGTCACCGGGGCGTCGAGCGGCATCGGGAACGCCACGGCGCGGGCCCTCGCGGCCGAGGGGGCGACGGTCGCCCTCCTCGCGCGCCGCAAGGAGAAGCTCGACGACCTCGCCCAGGAGCTCGGCGAGGGCACCGCGGTCCACGAGGTCGACGTCACAGACGCGGACGCGGTGCGCGAGGTGATCGAGGCCGTGGTCCGCGAGCGCGGCCGCATCGACGTGCTCGTCAACAACGCCGGCTACGGCACGATGGACCCGGCGCTCGAGGCCGATCTCGGCGAGTGGCAGAAGATGGTCGACGTCAACCTCACCGGCGTGCTCGCCACGACGCACGCGGCCGTCTCCCACCTGACCGCGGCCGCGCAGGGGCCGCGCGGGATCGCCGACGTCGTGACGGTCAGCTCCGTCGCCGGACGCACCGTCACCGGGCCCGGCAGCAACGTCTACGCGGCCACCAAGCACGCCGTGAACGCGTTCTCCGAGGCGCTGCGCCAGGAGCTCGGGACGAAGCACGTGCGCGTCGGGCTGGTCGAGCCGGGTCTGGTCGACACCGAGCTCACCAACTCCGGGCGCGAGAACACCCCGGACGCGTCGTCGGCTTCCGAGCTGGGCGTCCTCGAGGCGGACGACATCGCCGACGCCGTCGTCTACATGGTCACCCGGCCCCGGCGGACCGCGGTGAACGAGGTGCTGATCCGGCCGACCGAGCAATAGGTGCGACTTCGTCGCACGTGAGCACTAAA
>NZ_JABBND010000030.1 GCF_012933465.1 Actinomycetospora sp. TBRC 11914 | reverse complement strand
CTTTCTGCTCACGGGGCCGCAGGCCACCTAGTCCAGGCAGAACTCGTTCCCCTCGGGGTCGGCCAGGACGATGTTGCCGCCGATCAGCGGCGGCTCCGGCTCGACGCGCAGCAGCCGGACGGCCCCGAGGGCGACCAGCCGCGCGCACTCCGCCTCGAGCGCCGCCATCCGCTCGTCGCCGGCCAGCCCGGGAGCGGCCCGCACGTCGAGGTGCACCCGGTTCTTCGCCGTCTTGCCCTCCGGCACGCGCTGGAAGAAGAGCCGGGGACCCTCTCCGTCGGGATCGATCGCCGCCGACGCGTCGTCGTGACGCTCGGGCGGGACGCCCCACGCCGCGAGGGCGTCGAAGCCCGGCGGCGGGGGCTGCACCCGGTAGCCGAGGACCTCCGCCCAGAACGCGGCCAGCCGGCCGGGGGCCGCGGCGTCGAACGTGACCTGCACCTGGCGTGCCATACCGGACATCCTGCCGTCGATCAGGACAAGGGCAACGACCCGTCGTCGTCGATCGCCCCGCACGCGAGCCCGCGACGCAGGAACCCGACGAGGGCGCGTTCGGTCGCGGGCTCGTCGAGCACGCCCTCCGACGCCCCGGCCCGGTAGGCCCGCAACCGCGCGACGACCGCGTCGAGCCCCTCCCGGTGCACGGCGACCACGACGGCGAGGCGGGCCGGGACCATCGCCGGGTGCATGTCCCAGCCCTGGGCGATGCCGAGCTCGAGCGCGCGCCGCACGATCCGGGCCTGGATGCGCCACGCGGCCAGCACCGCGTCGCGGTCGCCCACGGGCAGCACCGCGGAGGACCCGTCGCACACCGGGACGCCGGCCGCGGCGCCCGCGAGCGCCAAGAGGTGCTTCGCGTGCTCGGCCGCCGGGTGGTCGGCGCGCTGCTGGTCGGGGGCGATCCCGAGGGCGGCGGAGTAGTCGTAGGTGCCGTAGTGCAGGCCGGCGGCGCGGCTCCCGGCGGCGACGACGAGCTCGTCGACCCGCTGGGCGCCGCGGGCGGTCTCGATCTGCAGCTCGACCGGGAGCGGGGCGATCCCGTGGTGGGCCTCGAGTGCGGCGCAGGCCTCGACGAACGCCGCCACCTGCTCCGGGTCGGAGATCTTGGGGAGAGTGACGCGGAGGCGGGCGGGGTCGCCGTCGGCGTCGAGGAACGCGGCGGTGAACAGCGCGAGCGAGCGCAGCCCCCGACGGCGGGTGGCGCGCTCCATGGACTTCACGCGCGGTCCGGCGCGCCTCGGGCTCCGCGGGCCGGCCAGGAGGGCCGCCGTCGCCGCGCCCGCGGCCCGGGCGTGGGTGTCCTCCTCGGCGTCGTCGCGGTGGCCGTAGCCGTCCTCGAGGTCGGCGCGCAGGTCGGCGACGGGCTGCTCGGCGAGGGTGCGCCGGACCCGGGGGAGGGCGTCGCGGAGCTGGTCGGGGCGCAGGCCGAGCGTCTCCGGGAGGTCGGGGTCGGCGGCGAACCGGTCGAGGACGGCGAGGGCCTCGTCGCCCCAGTCGGTGGCGGTCGTCGGGGTGACGCGGTCGGCGGGGACGTAGCAGACGTGGACCGGCTCGGGGTCGCGGGCGGCCAGGCGGGCGCGGGCGGCCTCGTCGGCGTCCAGGGCGGCGTCGGTGACGGCGAGGCGGGCGTCGAGGGCGTCGAGGAGCCCGTCGGAGAGGCCGGGCGACGGTGTGGCTTTCCTGACCTCCAGTGTCTGCGATGCGACACCGCTGACGTCGGGGTCCGTCACCGAGCGAGCCCCTGCACCCGCGTCGCGACCCCCCGGTGCCGGACCAGGACGTCGTCGAGACCCGGCGCGGTGACCACGCCGTCGCGCACCACCGGCCGGCCCGCCACCACGGTGTGCCGCGCGAGCGTCGGCCCGCAGCGCAACCAGGCCGCGACGGGGTCGGCGAGCGCCCCGGCGAAGGCCGGCCCGGTCTGCGGCCACACCGCGAGGTCGGCCGCCGCGCCCGGGGTCAGCTGCCCGATCTCGCCGTCGCGGCCGAGGCAGCGGGCGCCGTCGCGGGTGGCCATCGTGAGGACGTCGCGGGCCGCGACCGCCGTCGGCCCGCCGCGCACCCGCCCGAGCAGCATCGCGTGGCGCGACTCCACCCACAGCGAGGCCATGTCGTTGGACGACGACCCGTCGCAGCCGAGCCCCACCGGGACCCCCGCGGCCCGCAGGTCGGTGACCGGGCAGATGCGGGTGTTGCCCAGGACCGAGTTCGACGACGGGCAGTGCGCCACCCCGACGCCGGCCGCGCCGAGCCGGGCGATCTCGGCGTCGTCGGGGAAGATGCAGTGCGCCACCCAGGCCCGGTCGGTGAGCCACCCGACCTCGGCGAACTGGTCGACCGGCCGGCGACCGAACGTCTCCAGGCAGTAGGTGTCCTCGTCGGCGTCCTCGGCGAGGTGGGTGTGCAGCCGCACGTCGAGGCGCTCGGCCAGCTCGGCGGTGGCCCGCATGAGCTCCGGGGAGACGCTGAACGGCGAGCACGGCGCGAGTGCGACGCGGACCATCGCGTGCGGCGACGGATCGTGGAAGGCCTCCACCAGCCGCTGCGAGTCGGCCAGCACCTCGTCGTCGTCCTGGACCACGGAGTCCGGCGGGAGCCCGCCGTCCTTCACCGAGCGCGTCATCGAGCCGCGGGTCGGGTGGAAGCGCATCCCGACCTCCCCGGCCGCCCGGATCTCGGCCGCCCACAGGTCCCCGGCGCCGGTGGGGGCGACGTAGAGGTGGTCGGTCGAGGTGGTGCACCCCGACAGCGCGAGCTCCGCGAGACCGGCCCACGCCGAGAGGTACGCGCCCTCCTCGTCGAGCCCTTCCCAGACCGGGTAGAGGCCGGTCAGCCACTCGAAGAGCGTGCCGTCGGGGAACAGCCCGCGGGTGAGGTTCTGGTAGAGGTGGTGGTGGGTGTTGACCAGCCCGGGGGTGACGAGGCAGCCGGTCGCGTCGAGCACCTCGGCGGCCTCGGGCTCGGGTCCGGTGCCGACCGCGGCGATCACCCCGTTCCGGACCGCCACCCAGCCGCCCGCGAGCTCGGTGCCGGCGTCGTCGCAGGTGACCACGAGGGTGGCGCCGCGGACCAGCAGGTCGGCCGACGACGGGGCTTTCCTGTCACTGGATGCAAGCAACGACGCTTCGCTGGCATCTCGGTCTACGGCGTCCACAGGTCCTCGATCCGCAACGCCGTGATCTCCGCGAGCTGGGCCCGCACGACCTCGGCCTCGGTCTCCGGGTCGTGGCGCAGCCGGTCGGCCAGCAGGGCGAGCAGCTCGTCGCCCGACCGCCCGGCCGCCCGCACCAGGTACACGTGCCCGAACCGCTCCTCGTACGCGCGGTTCCCCTCGGCCAGCGCCGCCCGCCCGGCGTCGTCCAGCCCCCCGACGCCCGCCTGCTCCCGCGCGCCCGGACCGCCCTCGGGCGCCCCGATGCGGGCGTGGCCGGCCAGCGCCGCCGTCAGCCCCTTCTCGTCGAGCGCGAGGACGCCGGCGGTCGCGGCCGAGACCAGCGCGTCGAGGTCGGCGTAGGGCCTCCCCGCGACGACGGCGGCCGCCCAGTCCGGCGCGCTGCAGCACGCCAGCAGCACCTGCTCGGCCACCGCGGCGGGCAGCGCGTCGAAGCGGCGCAGCCCGGCGGCCGCCGCGGCCTCCCGCGTCGGGCGACCGAACAGGCGCAGCCGCGCGAACCCGCCGTCGGGACGCACCTCCACCCGGACCCGGTCGACGACGAGGCCGTCGGGGACGCCGAACCAGTGCTCGGCGTCGGGCTGCACCGGGGTCTCGGGCAGCAGCTCCCGCTCCCCGGCCCCGGCCCCGGCCCCGCCCCCGCCGAGCGACACCAGCCGTACCGTCCCGGGCGCGTTGCCGACGAAGTGCGTGGTGTCGACGACGACCTGGTGCACCCGCCCCGCGACGCCGAGGGCAACGTCGACCCAGTCGAACCCGCCCTCGCGGCGCCGCCGCGTCTCCCAGCCCTCGCCCATGTGGGCCGCGGTCCCGGGGAGCAGCAGGTTCTCCGGCGGCGAGTAGTGCCGGTTCGACGCGTCGAGCACACGCCCGCCGGCGGCGAGCGACGCGAGGTCGACCCCGATGCCGCGCCAGCGCCGCACGTCGGGCAGGACCTCGCCGAGCACCCGCAGCCGCGCGACCCCGCCGTCGGGGTGGATCCGCAGCCGGACGTGGGTGGCCGCGCGCGGGTGCTCCACCTCGACGGTGTGCGCGGTGTTCCCCTCCAGCGGCGTGCCGCACAGCGGTTCCCAGGGCCCGTCGGCGGCCTCGGCGGGCGAGGGGTGCCCCTCGATCCAGCGGGTGTCGACCTGGGCGGAGACCGGATGGTTGCCGTCGAAGAACGCGGTGTCGACGACGACGCGGTGCACGATGCCCGGCAGGCCCAGCCGGATCACCGCCCAGTCGTCGCCGGCCGGGTCGCCCGGCCCGGGGCCGCCCGGGAGCTGCCGACGACGCCGGGTCTCCCACCCGTCGTAGATCTGGCCCTTGTGCCCGAACGTGTGCGCCGCGTGGGTCGGGGCCGCCGTCGCGACGAGGTTCTCCTTCTCGGCGAACGTCTCGTCGCTGGCGGCCACCACGCCGCCGCCGACGGCGCGGACCGCCAGGTCGACCCAGGCACCGGCTCCGGAGGCGCTCACGTGGCCCGCTTCCGCTCCGGGGTGAGCAGCCGCCCGCCCCCCGCGACCGGGTCCTGTCCGCGCAGCCACACCCGCCGCACCGCGCCCCGCAGGGCGAGCCCGGCGTAGGGCGTCACCGGGTGGCGGTGGTGCAGCACGGTCGGGTCCACCTCGTCGACCTCGTCGGGGGCGAGCACGACGAGGTCGGCGTCGCGCCCGGCGGCGATCGCGCCCTTGGCGCCCTCGAGCCCGGCCAGGGCCGCGGGCGCCGCCGACATCCACGCGGCGACGTCGTCGAGGGTGTGGCCCCGGGCCGCCGCGCCGGACCACACGACCCGCAGCGCCAGCTCCAGCGACGACACCCCGCCCCAGGCCTGCCCGAACCCGCCGTCCTTGAGCTCGGGCGGGCAGGGCGAGTGGTCGGACACGACGGCCTGCAGCCGGCCCGCGCCCAGCGCCCCCCACAGGAGCTCCCGGTTGGACTCCGAGCGGACCGGCGGGCAGCACTTGCCCGCCGTGCTCGTCAGGGTCTCCGAGGCGAGCGCGAGGTAGTGCGGGCAGGTCTCGCCGGTGATCGGGACGCCCTGCGCCCGCGCCGCGCCGATCTCCTCGGCCGCCTCGAACGCGGAGACGTGCAGGACGTGCACGCGGGCGCCGGTGCGGGCGGCGACCGCGGCGAGGCGCAGCACCGCGGTGGTCTCCGCGCCGGGCGGGCGCGACGCGAGGAAGGACCGGTAGTCCTCGCCCGCGGCCGGGGCCTCGCCGAGCACGCCGTCGTCCTCGGCGTGGACGACCAGCGGCACGTCGAGCTCCGCGCAGGTGCGCGCCGCGAGCTCGAGGTCGGCGTGCCCCACCGGCGGGAACTCCGGCACCCCCGAGTCGGTGAGGAAGCACTTGAACCCGCACACCCCGGCGTCGACGAGCGCGGCCATCCGGTCCGGGTCCACCGCGCCGTCCGGGTCGGGGACGCCGTCGCGCAGCGGCACCGCCCCGCCCCAGAAGGCGACGTCCACCGCGACCTGGTCCCGCGCCACGTCGCGCTTGACCAGCAGCGCGTCGACGTCGACCGTCGGTGGGATCGAGTTCAGCGGCATGTCCACGAGCGTGGTGACCCCGCCCGCCGCCGCGGCCGCGGTCGCCGTCGCGAACCCCTCCCACTCGGTGCGGCCGGGCTCGTCGACGTGGACGTGGCTGTCGACGAGTCCGGGCAGCAGCACCTCGTCGGCGGCGACGTCGACGACGGCCGCGCCCGGCGGCGCGGGCGCGTCGTGGTCGGTGACGTCGGTGATCCGTCCGTCGGCGACGACGACGGCGGCCGGGGCGGTCCCGGTGGGCAGCACCGCGCGGCGGGCGCGGACGACGAGGGTCGGGGAGGGCTCCATCGCCTGGCGAGCGTAGGCCCTGGTCAGCAGAACCCGGCGATCCCGGCCCAGGCGGCCTCGTCGGCGGGCAGGTCGTCCCGGGTCACGGCCGCCTCGATGAGCCCGTAGGGACGGTCGGCGGCGTACCAGACCTCGTTCGGGTTCTCGAGGCCCCACGGGGACAGGTCCACGAGGAAGTGGTGCTTGTTCGGCATCGAGAACCGGATCTCGGCGATCTCCGGGTGGGCCTCGAGCACCCCCTGCCCCATCGCGTAGAGCGTCTGCTGCAGCGAGTAGCTGTGGGTGCCGGCGAAGCGGTCGAGCAGGATCTGCCGGACCGACGTGAAGGACTTGTCCCAGTCGACGTTGCTGCTGGTGTAGCGCCAGCGCGACGAGACCGCGGTGGCCAGGATGCGGTCGGTCGTCTCGACCAGCGACGTGTACTCGACCTCCGGGAAGCCCCAGAACTCGCTGCCGGTGCTCTTGAGGACGACGAGGTCGGTCAGGCCCGAGATCACCGTCTCCTCCGGGCCGCGCTTGGTGACGACGACGGTGCGCGTCTCGGTGCCGGCGCGGACGAACGCGTGGTCGTGGGCGCCGGAGTCGGACGTCTCGATGCGCCCCCAGCCGTACTGCTCGATCTCCTGCCGCGCCCCGGTCACCTGGTCGTACTTGTCGACGAAGTTCCGCGCCATCCGCAGCGCGAACTCCTCGATCGTCGTGATGCCCCCGGTGCGGGCCAGCGCGTACACGGTGTTCTTCTGCGTGTCGGTGGCGATGACGGCGGCGTTCGAGCCCGTCAGGTGCGTCTCGGAGAAGTCCCCGAACAGCTGGCTCGTGACGTTCACGTCGGTGATCACGTGCCGCGGCGTGGAGCGGTCCACGTGGACCAGCCGTACCTCGGCCTTCCCGTACTGGTTGGTTCCCAGGACGATGCCCACTGCGCGATCAGCTCCCCAGGTAGGTCGTGTGCGAGAACGGTCCGGCCAGGACGGGCAGGTGGTAGTGGTCGCGATGGCCGTCGAGCCGGACGTGCACCGTGATCCGCGGGTGGAACACGGTGCCGTGCGTCCGGGAGACGTACGCCTCGACGTCGAAGGTCAGCGTCACGTCCCCGGGCGGGAGGGGCTCGTCGTTGAGCCGCGCGACCCGGCCGTCGGCGTCGGTGGTCCCCCGCCCGAGCACGGCCTGGTCCGCGTCGCGCACCAGCACCACCGGGACGCCGGCCGCGGGCTTCCCGGCGGCCACGTCGAGCACGTGGGTCGAGAGCCGCTCGACGGGCTCGCTCTCGGGCACCTCCCACCCCTTTCCCGACGCGGGCCGCTGGACGCCCCTGGGAGTGAAGGCCAGTGATGTTGCCCTGCGGTGAACACCTCCGTCACGCGCAGAGGTTCACTCGTTCGTCGCAGCGCCCTCGCGCGGTCCGCCGGCGGCCGGGGTGCCGTCGGCCGGCGGACCGGCCCCGTCGGGAGACGCCCCGTCGTCCCCGATCTCCCGGGACGACCCGTTCCGGCGGTTGCGCACCCGGCGCAGGATCGACCACCGCGTCCGGGGCTGTTTCGCCGGGGGCGCCGGCGCGACCTCGGACGGATGCTCCTCGTCGGAGCGGGCCCGCATGTCGATCTGTTCGTTGACGTACCGGGCGATCTCGGCGGTGACCGCGACGACGGGGACGGCCAGGAACGCCCCGACGATCCCGGCGACGCTGCCGCCGCCGGTCACCGCGAGGATGATCACCGCGGCGTGCAGGCCCAGGCCGCGGCCCTGGACCAGCGGCTGGAGCAGGTTCCCCTCGATCTGCTGCACGGCGAGGATGAGGACCAGCACGATCAGGGCCGTGGTGAAGCCCTTGGACACCAGGGCGATGAGCACCGACAGCGCGCCGGCGGTCAGGGCCCCGACGATCGGGATGAACGCGCCGAAGAAGGTCAGCACCGCCAGCGGGAGCGCCAGCGGCACCCCGATGACGACCAGCCCGATCCCGATGCAGGCGGCGTCGATGAACCCGACGATCGCCTGCGAGCGGATGAACCCGCCGAGCCGGTCCCAGGCCCGCGCGCCGACCTCGGCGAGGTGCTCCCCGGCCCCGGTGCCGACCTGGCGGCGCATCCACGGCAGGAACCGGTAGCCGTCCTTGACGAACAGGAAGGCGAGGACGAGCGCGAGCACGGCGTCGATCACGCCGTTCGCGATCGTCGTCAGCCCGGTCAGCACCGTGCCGGCGATCGAGGTCGCCGAGCTCTGCAGCTGGTTGACCGTCCCCTGGACGACCTGCCCGATCTGGCTCTGGCCGAGGCCGAAGGTCGTCGAGACCCAACGCTCGACGTCCCCGAGGCCCGCCGTGGCGCCCGCGGCGAGCTGCGGCACCTGCCCGATGACCGACGGCATGATCGCCGCGATCACGCCGCCGACGACGGCGAGGGCCCCCACCACGACGATCAGCGCCGCGAGCAGCGACGGCACGCCGTGGTGGCGCATCCAGGTGGCCGGCGGCTCGAGGACCGTCGCGATGATCAGCCCGAGCAGCACCGGCAGCACGATCGACCACAGCTGGCCGATCACCACACCGATGAGCGAGAGCCCGAGCGCGGTGAGGATGAGCCGCAGGCTCCAGCGCGCCGTCCAGGAGAGCCCGTCACCGATCAACCGGCCCCGGCTCTCCCGCCGGCCCGGCGCCCCGCGGCCACCCGCGGCGTTCGGCTGCGTCACGTCGTCATCCCTCCCAGCGGGCCCCGGGAGCGGTCGCTCGAGGGATGCCGTGTCGTACCCACGAGACACGAAGGGCACCCCCGGATTGTCTCCGGAGGTGCCCCTCGGTGGTCCTGTCCGGCGCTGGTCAGTCCGCCATCGCCTTCTGCAGGCCCTGGTCGAGCGCGTCCAGGAACTCCTGCGTGGTCAGGTACGGCGCGTCCTTGGAGATCAGCAGCGCGAGGTCCTTGGTCATCTGGCCGTTCTCGACGGTGTTGACGCAGACGTCCTCGAGCTTCTGCGCGAAGTCGACCAGCGCGTCGTTGCCGTCGAGCCGGCCGCGCTGGGCGAGCCCGCGGGTCCACGCGAAGATCGACGCGATCGGGTTGGTCGAGGTGTCCTTGCCCTGCTGGTGCTGCCGGAAGTGCCGGGTCACCGTGCCGTGGGCGGCCTCGGCCTCGACGGTGCCGTCGGGCGTCATCAGCACCGAGGTCATCAGACCGAGCGAACCGAAGCCCTGCGCGACGATGTCGGACTCGACGTCGCCGTCGTAGTTCTTGCAGGCCCAGACGTAGCCGCCCTCCCACTTGAGGGCCGCGGCGACCATGTCGTCGATCAGGCGGTGCTCGTAGGTCAGGCCGGCCTTCTCGAAGTCGGCCTTGAACTCGGACTCGAACACCTCCTCGAAGGTGTCGCGGAACATGCCGTCGTACGCCTTGAGGATGGTGTTCTTCGTCGACAGGTAGACCGGGAAGTTGCGGTCCAGCCCGTAGCGCAGCGACGCGCGGGCGAAGTCGCGGATCGAGTCCTTGAAGTTGTACATGCCCAGGGCGACGCCCCCCTCCTCGGGGAACTTCGCGACCTGGAACTCCATCGGCTCGCCCTCGCCGTCGGGGGTGTAGCTGATGGTGACGGTGCCCGGGCCGGGCACCTTGAAGTCCTGCGCGAGGTACTGGTCGCCGTGGGCGTGACGGCCGACGACGATCGGCTGGGTCCAGTGCGGGACGTAGCGCGGGATGTTGGAACAGACGATCGGCTCACGGAAGATCGTGCCGCCGAGGATGTTGCGGATCGTCCCGTTGGGCGACCGGTACATCCGCTTGAGGCCGAACTCCTCGACGCGGGCCTCGTCGGGGGTGATCGTGGCGCACTTGACGCCGACCCCGTGCTTCTTGATCGCGTTCGCCGCGTCGACGGTGACCTGGTCGTCTGTCTCGTCGCGGTGCTCGATCCCGAGGTCGTAGTACTCGAGGTCGATCTCGAGGTACGGGTGGATCAGCTTGTCCTTGATGAACTGCCAGATGATCCGGGTCATCTCGTCGCCGTCGAGCTCGACGACGGTGCCCTCCACCTTGATCTTCGCCACGTCTGCGGGCTCTCCTCTCGCGCCGGGGTGACGGCGCCGCACGGTCTCGGGGGCGTCGCCGGGGTCCGGGTGCAGGTACCCGCGCGCTCCCACTGATCGCACGCTATCAACGCGGCCCCGGCCCCGACGTCTCCGCAGCCCGTCGCCCCGGTCACCGGGACCGGTGGTGTGACGAGGGCTCACCCTGGTGACCGGGCCCCGGGTGGTGGTCGGCGCAGCCACCCAGGTCCGATGATCACGGCCCGCGGCGTCGAGTGGGCCCATAGGGCTGCCGCAGGAGCCGTGTGGGCCCACTCGGCGCGCGTGGCCGGCCGCGGGGTGGACCGAGTGGGCCCACAGGGCTGCTGCCGGAGCCGTGAGCGTCCACTCGCCCCGGAAGCTCGGTACGGCCGATCGGGGGTGGCCCGTTCTGGCAGGGTGACCAGCCTCTGCGTCCGGGTGCCGCAGGGCGACGGTCGAGGAGGCGCCGTGGGGCGGGACGGGGGCCGGGACGGCGCGAGGGGCGGCGCCGCGCGGCGGGCCGGGCGGTTGGCGATGCTCCCGCTCGGCGCGGCGGGCCGGTCGGTCGCCGGGTGGGGGCGGCGGGCCCTCGGGGCCGACGCCGACGCGCTCGCCCTCGACGCCCTGGCGCGCAACGCCGACCAGCTCTTCGCCGTGCTCGGCGAGCTCAAGGGCGGGGCGATGAAGCTCGGGCAGACCCTCGCGGTGTTCGAGACGATGATGCCCGCCGAGGTCGCCGGGCCCTACCGGGAGGCGCTGACCCGGCTGCAGACCACCGCCGAGCCGATGCCCGCCGCGACCGTGCACCGCGTGCTCGCCGAGCAGCTCGGGTCGGGCTGGCGGTCCCGGTTCACCGCGTTCGACGACGAGGCCGCGGGCGCGGCGAGCCTCGGGCAGGTGCACCGGGCGGTGTGGGGCAACGGGCTCGAGGTCGCGGTCAAGGTGCAGTACCCGGGGGCGGTCGCGGCGCTGCGCTCCGACCTCGCCGTCCTGCGCCGCACCGGCTGGCTGCTCGAGCGGTTCCTCCCCGGCCTCGACGCCCGCGCGCTGCTCGCCGAGATCGCCGAGCGCACCGACGCCGAGCTCGACTACCGCCGCGAGGCCGACCACCAGCGCGCCCACGCCGCGGCCCTCGCGGGCGATCCGGAGGTGCGCGTGCCCGCCGTCGTGGCCTCCGCGCCGCGGGTCCTCGTCTCCGAGTGGCTCGACGGCGTGCCGCTGTCCCACGGGTCCGGGCGGCCGGCCGCCGACGAGGCCGAGCGGGCCGAGCGCGACCGGGTGGCCGGCGCCCTCGTCGAGCTGCTCTTCTCCAGCCCCGCTCGGGTGGGTCTGCTCCACGCCGACCCCCACCCCGGCAACGTCCTCGTGCTGTCCGACGGGCGCGTGGGTCTGGTCGACTTCGGCGCCGTCGCCGAGCTGCCCGACGGGGTCCCGGCCGTGCTGGGGCGGCTCCTGCGGATGCTCGCCGACGACGACCCGGGGGTCACGACGGCGGCCCGCGAGGCCGGCTTCCTCACCGGGGACACCGGCGCCGAGGACATCGCCGCGTGGGTCGGCGGGATGGCCGACCCGCTGCGCGACGAGGTGTTCCACTTCACCGAACCGTGGATGCGCCGCCAGGGCCTGCGGATCCTCCGGCCCGGCGGTGCCGCCTACCGGGGCACCGGCCGCTCGCTGGATCTGCCGGCGCAGTGGATGTCGCTGCTGCGGGTGACGGGCGGCTGGATGAGCGTCCTGGCCCGCCTCGACGTCACCGTCCCGGTGCGGGGGTGCGCACAGGCGTGGGTGGCCGGGTTCGCCGACCCGGTCACCGACTCGCCAGCGGTCCCCCGGTGATCGTCAGGGACACGAGGATGACCACGAGGCCGAAGACGGTGTAGGTGGCGACGTCGACCCGGCGCGGGCGGACGGCGAGCAGGCCGGCGGTGCGGTCGGGGAGGCTGGCCCGCAGCGCCGCGGCGAGCAGGAGCGCGACACCCAGCTCCGTCGTGCCCTCGCGCCAGTGCTGCAGCCCGATGCGGACGAACGCGATCGCCACGACCACGAGCACCGCGGTGAGCGCCGCCTGGGCCCGGACCCGGCGGGCGAGGGCGCGCCGGTAGTAGCCGGCCGAGCGCGGCGGGCGGGCGTGGCGGGCCCGGCCGGCCTCGTTCTCGGGCAGGACGACGACGGGCCACGAGCCGCTGCGCGTCGCCGGGCCCACCGCACGCTCCCCGGTCACCGCGGGCGCGGGCCGCTCGCCGGCGGGGTCGTCGGGCTCGTCCGGTGCTGCCACACGATCACGTCCCGCTGCCGAGCAGGGCCTCCGCGCGCTCGACCACGTTGGTGAGCAGCATCGCCCGCGTCATCGGCCCGACGCCGCCGGGGTTGGGTGCGACGTGGCCCGCGACCTCGCGGACCTCCTCGGCGACGTCGCCCAGGATGCCGTCGGGGCCGCGGGAGACGCCGACGTCGAGCACCGCGGCGCCGGGGCGCACCATGTCGGCGGTGATGATGCCGGGGACACCGGCCGCGGCCACGACGACGTCGGCGGCCCGGGTCTCGGCAGCCAGGTCCCGCGTCCCGGTGTGGCACAGGGTCACGGTGGCGTTCTCGCTGCGGCGGGTGAGCAGCAGGCCCAGCGGGCGACCCACGGTGATGCCGCGCCCGAGCACCGTCACCTTCGCGCCGTCGAGCGGCACGTCGTAGCGGCGCAGCAGCTCGACGATGCCGCGCGGGGTGCAGGGCAGCGGCGCCGGCTCGCCCAGGACCAGGCGCCCGAGGTTGGTGGGGTGCAGCCCGTCCGCGTCCTTGTCGGGGTCGACCCGCTCGAGGACGGCGTTGGCGTCGAGGCCCTTCGGGAGCGGCAGCTGCACGATGTAGCCGGTGCAGGCCGGGTCGGCGTTCAGCTCGTCGACGGCGGCCTCGACGTCGGCCTGGGTGGCGTCGGCCGGCAGGTCCCGGCGGATCGAGGTGATCCCGACCTTGGCGCAGTCGCGGTGCTTGGCGCGGACGTAGGACTGCGAGCCCGGGTCCTCCCCGACGAGCACGGTGCCCAGGCCGGGGGTCCGCCCGGCCGCCGTGAGCTTCGCGACCCGCTCGGTGAGCTCGCCGATGATCGTCGCGAGGGTGGCCTTGCCGTCCAGGATCGTCGCGGTCACGGCGCCCATCATGGCGTGCCGGGCCCGGTCGTGTCCCGGGCGCTCGCGGTGGGCGCCCGGGCGGTGGCCGCGCGCGAGCGGGCCAGCACCTCCAGCAGCTCGTCGTCGGGACCCACGAGGAACGCCTCGTCGCCGGCGGCGAACCGCGTGTCGCGCCGCGGCGGGTGCTCCAGGGCGGTGCGGCCGTGGCCGTCGGTGATCCGGCGCAGCGCCACCACCCGGGTCCGCAGCGACAGGTCGCGCATCGCGAGCCCGTCGAGGTCGCTGCCCGCCCCGACCCGCAGCCGCCCGAGCAGGAACGCCTGGCCGTGCACCGGGAACGTGCCGAGCACGTCGAGCCCGAGGGCCGCGCCGACGAACCACGGGGCCGCGAGCTCGACGATCGAGCGCACCGACCCGAACCCGAACCGCTGGGCGACGGTGCGGGCCAGCTCGCGGTCGAACAGCCGGAGCACCACCGGGACGTCGGCGTCGCGCTGCCCCAGCAGGTCCCGGACGGCCAGGCCGGTCTCGATGTTGGCCATGTCGTCGCTGGTGGTCACCGCGACCGCGGCCGCCCGGTCGACCCGGGCGTCGCGCAGCGGGGTCGCCGTGGTGGCGTCGCCGAACACCACGGGGATGCCGAGCGCCCGGGCCCGCGGCAGGTGCCGGTTCGCCGGGTCGGACTCCACGACGACGACGTCGCATCCCCGGCCGTGCAGCGCCTCGGCGACCGAGACCCCGACCGCGCCCAGCCCGATGATCACCACGTGGCCCACGAACGCCGACGCGGCGCGGCGCCCGGCGGTGGCCGAGAGCCGGCGGCTGATGAGCATGTCGGTGAAGAAGGCGATCGGGATCGCGGTGGTGACGACCCCGGCGAGCATGAGGAAGACCGCCCACAGCCGCAGCCACACCGCCTGGTCGGCGAAGCTGAAGTCGCCGAAGCCGACCGTCGCGACGGACTCCACGGTGAAGTACAGCGCGTCGACCACGCCCAGCCCGCGGCCGTCGGGATAGTGGTAGCCGACGGTGATGACCGTCGTCGAGACCACGAGCAGGCCCACGAGGGCGGCGATGGCCCACCGCAGCCCGCGGTCGGACTCCCGGGCGAGCGCCAGCACCGCGGCGACGGCCCGGGCCGGCGGCCCGGCCCGGCCGTGGGCGGCGTCGGGGTCGTGGCCCGCGCCGCGACGGGTGGTCGGCCGGCGCCGCGGGGTGGGGGTGGTGGTCGTGCCGACGCCGGCCTCGGCCAGCTCGGCGTCGGTCCCGAGCACGGTGACGCGGTCGCCGGCGGCGACGCGGTGGTCGCGGCTGGGGCAGAGCAGGGTCGTCCCGCTCGCGGCCGCGGTGGCGGCGAGCGGGGCGAGGTCGCCGTAGAGGGCGCGGAGCGTCGCCGGGGAGCGCGCGGTGGTGCCCGCCGCGATGAACCGGGTGCCGGCGACGTCGAGGGCGTGGACCGGGCTGCGCAGGCACGCCTCGACGAGGGCGGGGGTCACGAGGGCGGCGACGTCGAGGACCGCGCCCGGGCCCGGGTCGGCGGCGACGGCCCGCCCGATGGCCGCGTTGCCGAGCGAGGTCACCACCCGGACGTCGGGCCGCCGCTCGCGGACGTGCAGGGCGACGTGCAGGTTCCGCAGCTCGCCCTGGGCGCCGGCCATCACGCACACGACGGCCCGGGCGGTGTCGAGACCCGCGGCGTCGAGGCTGCCCGGCACCGTCGGGTCGGCCTCGATGAGGGGGACGCCCCAGGTCTCGAGGACGTGGGCCCCGCGACCGTGCCCGCGGTCGTCGTCGACGACCACCACCGGCTCGCCCCGGTGGTGGAGCGTCTCGACGATGCGGAGCCCGAGCCCGCCCAGCCCGCACACCACGACGTGGGCCTCGAGCGCCCGGGGGGCGTCCGCCGCGCCGCCGTCCGCGCCGTCGCCACGGGCGGGACGGGCGGCGAGGTCAGGGCGCACGGCGGTGGAGCACGGCGTCGGCGCCGGCGACCGCGCCGGCGTAGACCGCGTGCTGGACGACGCTGACGGTGAGCAGGCGCGGTCCCCAGCGCCACGGCACCGGGGTGTCCCCGAGCACCGGGAACAGGCCCAGGGCCATCGCCTCGCAGCCGACGAAGAAGGCGAGGCCGGCGGCCGGCTCGCCGAGACGGTGGCGCAGCTCCGCGTGCGCCGCCCCGACCGCGGAGCCGTAGCCCCAGTGGACCAGCCAGAACAGGGCCCGCCGGCCGGCGTCGCTCCGGGGCGCCCACCCCACGACGCGGCGCAGCACCGTGGACGCGGCCACCACGACGTGGTCGGAGTCGTCGTAGTCGAGGATCTCGGTGATCTGCCCGGGAGTCGTCCCGCGGCGGTGCGCGTACAGCCGCCGGTGGACCCGGCCCGTGGCCGTCATCGCGGCGGTGCCGGCCGCCCCGGCGATCACCCCGACGAACAGCCGGGACATCACTCGGACGGCCCTGCCCGATCGGAGGGTTGGTGGGACCGGGAGGGGAGACCGGCCGGGGCGTTCCATGGCTGGTGAGCATGCCTGAACCGGTTCACGATCCATACCGACGGGATCAGTACCCCTACGGACGGTCGGTACCGCGTATGCAGTGGGTGAGATCACACTCGGACGGTCAGCGGGCGGTGACGGCACGAGGGCGTGCGTCAGCGGCGCCCGTCGGAATCGCACGAAGGAGTGTCGATGACCACTGTCGACGAGGGTACCGGGGCGCACGCTGCCGAGAGCCGGGCCCCGGACGCCGGCGCCGCGGACGCTGAGGCCGCAGCGGCAGCAGCGAACCCAGCACTGGTGGGCGTGCCGACGTTCGTGATCGGCTCGGTCGCGCTCGGGCTGTACCTCGTCGGGTTCACGGGCTCGTCGAACGCCGTGCTCGGCCTGATCCCGATCCTGTTCATGTGCAACGGGATCGGACAGCTCATCGCGTGTGGCTGGGCGATCCGGACGCACGCCGGCCCCGTGGCGGCGATCTTCGGGATCTTCGCCGGGTTCTGGCTGAGCTTCTCGGTGCTGGTCACCAGCCTGAGCCACAACTGGTTCGGGGACGCCACGGCGACCGGGGCCGCCACCGGCGCACAGGAGACGTTCCTGCTCACCTGGCTGATCGGCATCGTGATGCTCACCCTGGCGACCCTGCGGTTGCCGTCGGTCTTCACGCTGCTGTTCGTGCTGGTGGACCTGGCCCTGCTGCTCGTGCTGCTGGGTACGGCCGCCGGGTCGACGGGGCTGCTGGCCATCGGCGGGATCGCGGTGTTCGCGTTCTCCCTGGTGGGGGTCTACCTGTTCTTCGACGCCATGAGCGTCGCGAACGGCGGCTCCTCGCTGCCGATGGGTCGGCCGCTGATCAAGAGCTGACCGAACCCCCGACGGACCCCCGCGGCCCGTCGGCTCGTTGACCTGGTGGGGGTGCCTCCGGCCGTCGGAACCGGCCGGAGACACCCCCACCAGTGTCTGTGGTGTCCGGTGACGCCCGTCGGCGAGGGTCGGTGGCGCGATCACCGGAAGTCCCGGGAGCGCGACGGCACCACCAGGTCGAGGCGCTCCATCCGGTCGGCCACGAGGTTGACCACGGTGGGGGCGTCGGGGGCCCGCTCCACCCGCCCCCGGATGACCAGCGCCGCGCTCGTGCGGGCCACCACCCGGTGGCGGGCCCAGAGCCCCTCCGAGCAGACCACGTTGAGCATCCCGGTCTCGTCCTCGAGATTGAGGAACGTCGTCCCGCCCGCGGTCGCGGGACGCTGCCGGTGGGTGACCACCCCGCCGACCTCGATCCGCTCCCCCTCCCCGACCGCGGCGACCCCGGCCACGCTCAGCGCGCCCCGTTCCTCGAGCGCCGCCCGCAGGTGCGTGACCGGGTGGCCGTCGGGGGTCACCCCCGTCGCCCACACGTCGGCGATCGTCAGCTCCACCGCCGACATCCCCGGCAGGGCGGGCGCGTCGAGCCCCACCGCGGTGTCCGGGAGCCGGTCGTGGCGCTCCCCCGCCCGCACCGCCGCCGTCCCCGCCGCGGCCGCGCCCGCCGCCCACAGGGCCTCCCGGCGCCCGAGCCCGAAGCAGCCGAGCGCACCGCCGGTCGCCAGGGCCTCCAGGTGCGCGGTGGTGAGGTCCGCCCGGCGCGCCAGGTCGGCCGCGCCGGCGAAGGGTCCCGCCGTCTCCCGGGCCTCGACGATCCGCTCCGCCACCTCGTCCCCGAGCCCCCGCACCGCGCCGAGGCCCAGCCGGACCGCGACCCCGCCCTCGCTCTCCGGGTGCGGCTCCAGCTCGGGCTCGGCCCGGCTGCACGTGACGTCCGGGCCGAGGACGACCACGCCGTGGCGGCGGGCGTCGGCGACCAGGCTCTGCGGGGAGTAGAAGCCCATCGGCTGGGCCCGCAGCAGGGCCGCGCAGAACGCCGCCGGGAAGTAGTGCTTGTACCAGGCCGAGACGTAGACCAGCGACGCGAAGCTGATCGAGTGGCTCTCCGGGAAGCCGAAGTTCGCGAACGCCCTGGTCTTGGCGAAGATCCGGTCGGCCACGTCGCCGGTGATCTGGTTGGCCGCCATCCCCGCGTAGAACCGCGCCCGCAGCCGCTCGAGCCGCTCCTCGGAACGCTTCGCCGACAGCGCCCGGCGCAGCTCGTCGGCCTCGGCGGCGCTGAACCCGGCGACGTCGGTGGCCAGCTGCATGAGCTGCTCCTGGAACAGCGGCACCCCGAGGGTCTTGCGCAGCGCCGGCTCGCAGAGCGGGTGGTCGTACACGACCTGCTCCTGCTTGTTCCGCCGCCGGATGTAGGGGTGCACCGACCCGCCCTGGATCGGCCCGGGGCGGATCAGCGCGACCTCGACCACCAGGTCGTAGAACTCCCGCGGCTTCAGCCGCGGCAGCGTGGCCATCTGCGCGCGGGACTCCACCTGGAACACGCCCACGGAGTCGCCCCGCGCGAGCATCGCGAAGACCGCGGGGTCGATGGGCTGCAGCTCGTGGAGCTCGATGCGGCGGCCGTGGTGGGCGGCCACGTAGTCGCTCGCGTAGTGCAGCACCGAGAGCATGCCCAGCCCGAGCAGGTCGAACTTCACCAGGCCGACCGCGGCCGCGTCGTCCTTGTCCCACTGGATGACGCTGCGCTTCGCCATCCGCGCCCACTCCACCGGCACCACCTGGTCGACCGGCCGGTCGCAGATGACCATCCCCCCGGAGTGGATGCCGAGGTGGCGTGGGAAGCCGGCGATCTCCTCGGCCAGTGAGGCCACCGGGCGGGGCATCCCCGGGACCTGGTCGCCCAGGTCCGCGCCGGGCCCCCACCGGTCGATGAGCTTGCTCCACGCGTCCTGCTGTCCCTGGGCGAAGCCGAGCGCCCGGGCGGCGTCGCGGACCGCGGAGCGCGGCCGGTAGGTGATGACGTTGGCGACCTGGGCGGCCCGGTCCCGGCCGTAGCGGTCGTAGACGTACTGGATGGCCTCCTCGCGGCGGTCGGACTCGATGTCGAGGTCGATGTCGGGGTAGCCGTCGCGCTCCGGGGACAGGAACCGCTCGAAGAGCAGGTCCATCGCCACGGCGTCGACGTGGGTGATGCCGAGCGCGAAGCAGACCGCCGAGTTCGCGGCCGACCCGCGGCCCTGGCAGTAGATGTCCGCCTCGCGGCAGAACCGCACGATGTCGGCGACGATGAGGAAGTAGCCGGGGAAGTTCTGCCCCTCGATGATCGCCATCTCGTGGTCGATCACCTCCCACGCCCGCGGGTGGTCCGCCCGGCTGCCGTAGCGCTCCCGGGCCCCGTGGTCGACGAGGTGGCGCAGCCAGCTCGCCTCGGTCTCCCCCGCCGGGACGGCGAACGGCGGCAGCTCGGGGGCCAGCAGGGAGAGCTCGAACGCGCACTCGCGCCCGAGCACCGCCGCGTGCGTGACCGCCTCGGGGTGCCGGGCGAACCGCGCGGCCATCTCCGCCCCGGAGCGCAGGTGGGCGGTGCCCGGCGGCAGCCAGCCCTCGGCCTCGTCGAGGCTGCGCCGCGCCCGGACCGCCCCCAGCGCGGCCGCGATCCGCGCCCGGTCCGGCGTGGCGTAGTGCGCGGCGGTGCTCGCCACCGTGGGCAGCCCCGCCCGGGCGGCGAGCTCGGCGAGCAGGTCGTTGCGCTCGACGTCGACGGGCAGCCCGTGGTCGGTCAGCTCCACGGCCACCGAGTCCGCCCCGAACATGCCCACCAGCCGGTCCAGCGCCCGGGCCGCCGCCTCCGGCCCCCTATCGGCGTGCTGAGTCGAATTGCCGTCGAGGGCCCGCCGCACGTGGCCCTTGCGGCAGCCGGTGAGCACGACGACCCGGTCCTTCAGGATCGCCGCGGTGCGCTCCAGGTCGTGCACCGGGCGGCCCTTCTCGGCCCGCGGGTCCATCGCCGCCTCGGTGATCGCCCGTGAGATCGCCCGGTAGCCGGCGGGATCGCGCGCCAGGACCAGCAGGTGCTCCCCCTCCGGATCGGCCACCCCGTTCTGCGGCGCGGACAGCCCCAGCGAGAGCTCGGCACCGAACACCGTGCGCATCCCCAGCTCGTGCGCGGCCTCGGCGAAGCGGACCACCCCGTACATGCCGTCGTGGTCGGTGAGCGCGATCGCCTCCAGCCCGAGGCGGTGGGCCTCCTCGACGAGCTCCTCGGGCTGGCTCGCGCCGTCGAGGAAGCTGTAGGTGGAGTGGGTGTGCAGCTCGGCGAAGGGGACCGTCGCGGGGGCTGCCCCGGCATCCGCCGGCGGCCGGTAGGGGGCGCGGGTGCGGCTCCAGGCCGGCGAGTCGCCCCCGTCGCCCGGGTGCTGCTCGTCGCGGGACCTCCCGCGGCGCGCGCCCTCCCGGACCCCGACGGTGCCCACGTCCGCCGGGTGGAGCGTGCCGGGTCCGTCGACCTCCGGCGCCGCGCCGGACGCCCCCGACCGCGGCCGGACCGGCTTCCCCGCGAGGATCCGCTCCAGCTCCGACCAGCTCACCGCCGGATTGCCCCAGCCCATCCCGACCCCCCTTGATCGAACACCTGTTCGATGTGTTCGGAGGGTAACGCCGGGGTCCGACAGCGTGGTGCGGACGCCGGTCCCCGGATCCGGGAGTCCCGAGGTCGTCCACGACCCCGATCAGTCGTAGATCCCCTCCACCGTCCACCGGTCGTCGCGCAGCACGAGCAGCAGCGCCAGGCCCACCGCGTCGGCCGAGGAGGACGCCGGGTCCGGCGCCAGGTCGGCCGCCGGGTCGGGGTCGTCGCCCCCGTCGGCGCGGGGAGCGTCGTCGTCCTCGCCGACCGTCGCCGCCGGCCAGGACACCGGGGGGACGCACACCACCTGCACCCGCAGGCAGCCGACGGGGGCCCGCGGGTCCCACCACCGGCCCTCCTCGGGCCACGGACCGCCCCAGGCCCGCACGGGCGCGGCCGGGCCCCCGTCGCCGAGCGCCACCTGCGCCGGGGCCGCCGAGAGCCTGCCGCGGGGGGCCGCGCGGACCGGGCGGCCCTCGGCGTCGAGGACGGTGGCCGGCAGCGGCGAGGGCGGGACGGTGGACGGCGAGGGCGCGGGCAGCGCCCCGGGCCAGGGAGCCGCCGGGTCGAGCGACGGGGTCCGCTCGTCGCCCCAGGGCACCGGGCGGACCCGCTCCGCCGGCCCGCGCCCGCCACCGGGGACGCCGGTGAGCACCTCCTCGGGCCCGAGCAGCCCCTGCACCCGTACCAGCGCACGGCCGGCGCGCTCGTCGGCGACCCCGGTCTCCCCCCACAGCCCCAGCTGCAGCCGGCCGGCGTCGACCACCTCCTCGGGCACCAGCCGCAGCACCGTGAGCCCCTCGCCCGCGCGCCGCTCCGTCTCCCGGCGCCGCGACAGCCAGCCCTCGAGCTGCCAGCGGACACGGTCGGCCGTCGCCGCGGGGGTGAGCGGCTCGGCGCAGCGCCAGGTGCGGGCGAGCTCGTCACCGGTGGTCGTCCGTGCCTGGACACCGAGTCGGGTGCACGCGAGCCCGGCGTCGCCCAGGACGGCGTGGAGCCGCTCGGCGAGGGCCCGGGAGGCGAACGCGGCGGCGTCCACGCGGTCGACCGGGGGGTCGAGGGGCACCTCGACGGTGAGCTCGTCGGGCGCGTGGCGCCGGGAGGGCGGGCGCTCGTCGAGGCCGCGCGCCAGCCGGTGGGCCCGCACCGCGGCGGCGTCGAACCGGGAGGCGACGTCGGCCGCGGGCAGGGCGGCGAAGTCCCCGAGGGTGGTCAGCCCCAGGCGGCGGAGCAGCCCCACGAGCTCGGCGCGGGCGGTGGCCCCCGGGACGTCGGCCCCGGCGGTGTCGGGCTCGACCCCGGGCTCCATCTCGAGCTCGGTGACCGGCCGCGGGGCGAGGAAGGCCGGCGAGGCCCCCGGCGGGACGACCGCGCTGCGCCGGGCCGCGAGGGCGGCCGCGAACACGCCGTCGGCCACCCCGACCTGGCACTCGACGCGGGCGCGGGCGGCGACGTGGTCCACGAGGCGCTCGGCGACGACCTCCTCGCCCCCGAAGTAGCGGGCGGGCCCGCGCGCGGCGAGCACCACCAGCCCGGGGCGGATCACCTCGACGCCCGGGGTGATCTCCTCCACCGCGGAGGCGACGACCTCGAACGCCCGCGCGTCGCGGTCGGCGTCGCGCCCGAGCACCGCCAGGTCCGGGCACCGCGCCTGCGCCTCGCGGCGACGCAGGCCCCGCCGGATGCCCTGGGCCCGCGCGGTGGCCGAGCAGGCCACCACCCGGTGGGCCACGAGGACCGCGGCGGGACGGTCCGCGGGGATGCCGGACTCGGCGCAGGCGGCGACGACCGGCCAGTCCGGGCACCACAGCGCCACCACCCGGACCGGGGCCGCGGCCTCGCTCACCCCGTCCTCGCCGGCAGGTCGGCCGGGGCCTCCGTGATCGCCCCCTCGTCCCCGGCGACCTCCGCCACCCGACCGTCGGGGCCCGGGAGCAGGACGTCCTCCCGGAGGTCCCGCGCGCGGCCGCGGGCGGCGCAGCGCAGGTGCACCCGCCGCGAGCGCAACCGGCCCGCCCCGTCGCCCAGCAGCCCGGACCAGGTGCCGCCGGTGGCGTGCAGCTCGACGTCGGCCCCCGGCCAGGCGCCCACCGGGACCAGCACCGCGCCCTTCTGGCGCACCCGCGCGGCCAGCCGCTGCCGGTCCCCGGCCCGCCAGACCGCGGCGCCCCCGAGCACCACCACGTCGAGTCCGTCGACCAGCGCCGCGACCACGCTCGCCGGCCGCGGCCCGGGCCGCGGGACCAGGGCGGTGCGTGCCAGGTCCAGCCCGGCCTCGTCGGCGGCGGCCAGCCCCACGCCCGGCAGCCCGACCAGCGCGCACCACGAGCCCGCCCGCGAGGCCTCCGCGACCAGGGCGAGCAGCAGCGCCGTCGACCCGTGCACCGAGACGGTCGACCCGCGCCGCAGGCCGCCCCACGGCAGCAGACCGGTGAGCGGCCCGGCCACCGGCAGCAGCGCCCGCTCGGGGTCCCGCGCCGGTTCGGGCTCGGGCTCCGGGGCCGGTTCCGGACCGCGCGGGGCCGGTTCGGCGTGCGATGCTGCGACCACCGCGCGTCCCGCGCGGCCGGCGAGCTCGGAGGCCCGGACGAGCCCCAGCTCGGAGACCCTCCGGGAGAGGGCCTCGCGCGCGGACGCCTCGGCGGACGGGACCATGACGACCTCCTCGTGGTCGAACACCTGTTCGAACACCAGGAACGCTAGCCGACCCCACCGACAGCGCGCCACGACGGCGCCGCATCGACGGGGTGACGCTCAATCACTTTCCCGTGGCGGATCCGGACGCCCCAGGCCCCCGCATCCGCTACCGGACGGTGATCTTGGTCCCGGGGTTCCCTCATCGACGGGCTTTCCTGCCACTGGATGCCAGCGATGAGGGGAGCACGCCGACAGGGCTCCGCCGGCATCCCGGACCGCCCGACCCGACGGCTCAGTGCGCGAAGTGCCGCGTCCCCGTCAGGTACATCGCGACGCCCGCCTTCTCGGCCGCCTCGACCGTCAGGTTGTCGCGCACCGACCCGCCGGGCTGGACCACCGCCGCCACCCCGGCCTCGGCGAGCACCTCGAACCCGTCGGGGAAGGGGAAGAACGCGTCCGACGCCGCGACCGACCCGCGCACCCGGTCACCGGCCCGCGCCACCGCGAGCCGCGCCGAGTCCACCCGGTTGACCTGGCCCATCCCGACGCCGACCGTCGCGCCCCCCGACGCCAGCAGGATCGCGTTCGACTTCACGGCCCGGCACGCCCGCCAGGCGAACGCGAGGTCGGCGAGGACCTCCTCCGACACCGGCGACCCGGTCGCGAGCGTCCACGACGACGGGTCGTCCCCCGGGGCGTCGACGGCGTCGCGCTCCTGCACGAGCGTCCCGCCGGAGATGGGGCGCTGCTCCAGCGCCGGCGGCGAGAACTCGGCGGTGAGCACGCGGATGTTCTTCTTGCGCGCCAGCACCTCCAGCGCCCCATCGGCGTAGGACGGCGCGACGAGCACCTCCGTGAAGATCTCCGCGATCTGCGCGGCCGCCGCGACCGTGACCTCGCGGTTGACCGCGATGACCCCGCCGAAGGCCGACGTCGGGTCGCACGCGTGGGCCCGCGCGTGGGTGTCGGCCACGTCGTCTCCCCCGTCGCTCCGCTCGCCCCGGACGTCCCCCACGGCGATCCCGCAGGGGTTCGCGTGCTTGATGATCGCGACGCAGACGCGGTCGTCCCCGTGGTCGTGCGCGGCGCGCCAGGCGGCGTCGGCGTCGACGTAGTTGTTGTAGGACATCTCCTTGCCGTGCAGCTGCACCGCGCCCGCGAGGCCCGAGGTGTCGCCGGGCTCGCCGTAGAGCGCCGCCGCCTGGTGCGGGTTCTCGCCGTAGCGCAGGGTCTGGCGCAGCCGGCCCGTCGTCCCGACCCAGTCGGGGAACGCCCCCTCGGCCGGCGGCGCCAGCACCGTGCCCATCCAGGACGCCACGGCCACGTCGTACGACGCGGTGTGCCGGAACGCCTCGGCCGCGAGCGCCTGGCGGTCGGCCCGGGTGACCCCGCCGGCCTGGGCCTCGGCGAGCACCCAGCCGTAGCGGTCCGGGTCGGTGACGACGGCGACGGTCTCGTGGTTCTTCGCGGCCGCGCGGATCATGGCCGGGCCGCCGATGTCGATCTGCTCGACGCAGTCGTCGGGCGACGCCCCGGACGCCACGGTCCGGGAGAACGGGTAGAGGTTCACCACGAGCAGGTCGAACGGCTCGATCCCGAGCGAGGAGAGCTGCTCGACGTGGGTGGGCAGGCGCGAGTCGGCCAGCAGCCCCGCGTGCACCCGCGGGTGCAGGGTCTTGACGCGGCCGTCGAGGCACTCGGGGAACCCGGTGAGCTCCTCGACGCGGGTGACGGGCACGCCGGCGTCGGCGATCCGGGACGCCGTCGAGCCGGTGGAGACGACCTCGACGCCCGCCGCGTGCAGGCCGGTGGCGAGGTCGAGCAGGCCCGCCTTGTCGAACACGCTGACGAGGGCCCGGCGGATGGGTCGGCGACCGTCGGTCCCCTGGCCGGCGGGGGCGGTCTGCGGGGCAGCGGTCACGGCATCCTCACTGTTCGTCCGGTGATGGTGGCGCCGTGGCGCACCAGCGCCGCCACGGTCTCGACGAGCATGCGGCGCTCCACGACCTTGATCCGTTCGTGCAGCGTCTCGACGGTGTCCTCGGGGTCGACGAGCACGGCCTGCTGGGCCAGGACCGGCCCGGTGTCGACGCCCGCGTCCACGAGGTGGACGGTCGCCCCGGTGACCTTCACGCCGTAGGCGAGCGCGTCCGCGACCCCGTGCGCGCCGGGGAAGGCGGGCAGCAGCGCGGGGTGGCTGTTGATCGTGCGCCCGCCGAAGCGGCCCAGGTAGGCCGGGCCGAGGACCTTCATGAACCCGGCCGAGACCACCAGGTCCGGGTCGTGCGCGGCGACGGCGTCGGTGAGGGCGGCGTCCCAGGCGGCGCGGTCGACGCGGCCGTCCGCGCCGCGGTGGTCGCCGAGGCGCACGACGACGGGCTCGGCCTTCGCCTCCAGCGCCCGGTCCAGGGCGGCGACGTCGGGCCGGTCGGAGACGACGGCGACGACCTCGACATCGATCGCCGCGGCCTCGTCGAGCAGGGCCTGCAGGAGGGTGCCGGACCCGGAGGCGAGGACGACGACGCGTGCCGGCGCCCGGACCTCGAGGCGTGTCCCGTCCGGAGAGCCACCGTGCTCAGCCGGGCCCGCGTGCGTGGTCAGCGCGATCTCCTTGCCGCCGGTGCACAGACCTGGGCTCCCGGCGTCTCGACGATCCTCGCCCGCGAGACTAGCGGGCCTGCCGCGAGGCGGCCGTGGCGGTGTTCACAGCCGGGGCGGATCGGAGGTCACCCCGTGATCACGGGCACAGGGGGCAGGCCCGGAGCTCGCCGGACCTGCGTGGTGTGCCCGTCGTGACGCTACCGCCGAGAGCCCGCCCGGACGTCCGAGATCACGAGCACACGGGGCAGGCCGCGGGCGACCCTGGCGGGCCTGGTGTGCCCCTCGAGGCGCCGGCCCATCAGCCGACCCGCCGGCGTACTCCGTCAGCCGACCCTGTCAGCGGTCCGTCCGCTCGTCCGTGCTCGTGTCGCGCCCCGACACCTCGTCGTCGGGCTCGTCCTCGTCGGTACCACCGGCCGCGTCCTCACCGACCTCGGTCTCACCGACCTCGGTCTCACCGGCCTCGGTCTCGGCGGCCGGCTCAGCTGCGGCCTCGGGCGCCTGCTCCGTCGCACCGGCCCTCCGGTCCGACGCCGTCGGTCGGCGGCGGCCGCGGGCCGGCGCCCCCGCCGGGGTCGCGAGGAGGGCGACGACCACGCCGGGCACCGCGATCCACGCGCACGTCACGAGGAGCACGAGACCTGCGGGGACGACGACGGGGTCGAAGGGCCCCGACCCGAGCCGCCCGCCGGCGAGCCCGGCCGCGACCGCCAGCACGACCGCCGCGGTCAGGGCGGCCACCAGCACCGGGCGCACCCGCCGCAGGAGGTCCCCGCCGGCGGCGCCCACGGGCGCGAGGAGCCACCCGACCGTCGACCCGACCGCCAGCGGCAGCGCGAACGCCAGGCCCGCCCACGACGGCGGCGGCCCGGCGGGCAGCAGCGCGGCGAGCGGCAGCGGGGGGACGAGGCCCGGGGTGGCGCCGGTGGGGGACGCGGCCACCGCGCCGACGGCGTAGCCCGGCCCGAGCAGCCAGGACGCCGCGGCGACGACGGCGTTGGGCAGGTACGCGGCGTCGACCAGCCACAGGCCGGCGCCGCTGCCGGCGTCCGGCGCGACGGCGGCGAAGGAGCCGGCCACGGCGTCGGCGTGCGCGAGGAGCACGACGAGCAGCAGCGCCGCACCCCCGGCGACGAGGGCCACGGCGGCCCCGAGGCCGGCCCGCAGCCCGCGGCCCACCCACTCCGGCCACGCGCGCACCCGGGTGCCGAGACCGCACGGTCCGGCGACCCCGGCAGCGGCGGACAGCGCGGCGAGCAGCCCGGCGACCGTGCCCGCCGTCGCCGGCGACGCGTCGGCCGGGAGGGAGCCGGTGTCCGGGGTGAGCAGGGCGGCGGCCAGCACCCCGGCCGCGGCGTGGACCGCCGCGACCGCCGCGACCACCGGGACGCCGTGCGAGGTCCACCGGTCGTGGCGGCCCGCGTCGGGGTCGTCGGCGGCGTGCTCCCCGCCCGGCAGCGCCCCGCCCGACAGCGCCCCGCCCGGCAGCGCCCCGAGCCGGACGACGCCGCGCCGGGCGAGGACGGCGACGAGCACCGCGACCCCCGCCGCCGGCGCCAGCGGCAGCATCCCGAGGGGCGCGCCGGAGACGGTCAGCGGCACGAGGTGCACGGCGAGCCACAGCGGCACACCGATGCCCAGCGCCTGGCCGAGGCCAGGCTGCCCGCCCGGTGTGGTCCCCGACGCCGAGGCGGTCACCAGCGCGGCGAGCACCACGACGACGGCGTAGGACACCAGCACCGGGACGAGGGCCACCTCGGCCAGCACGCCGAGCCGGGGCGGTAGCCCGCCACGACGACGGTCGCCGCGGCCGGGCCGCGACGGGGCGGGCGTCCCGGGCGCGGGGACGCCGGAGGTCGGGGCCGCTGCGCTCACGCGGACCCACGATTCCACCCGGCCGGGCGGGTGCCCGGCCAACACGCCGCCGGGGGCGGCAGCCCGTGCGACGCGGCCGGGCGGGTCGGCTCAGCCGGCGTGGTTGCCGGGACGCTCCGCGCCGTCGGTGTCACCGTTCCCGGCGGCCTCGGCCCGGTCCGCGGGCACGCCCCAGCCGCTCGGGCGCGCGAACCCGGAGGGCGGGGTGTCCGCCCCGGACTCGGCGTCGTCGGCCTCCGACGCGGGCGCCCGGTCCCCCGAGGGAGGGGTGGACGCCGCGCCGGCCCGGTCGGCGGTGAACGAGTCCCCGCCGAGCATCGTCGTCGCCGGACGACGGCCCTCGTCGCCGGAGGAAGCGGAGGGGGCGGCGGGGGTCGACGGCGAGGACGCGCTCGACGCGGGCCGCTCCACGGTGGTCTCCGAGGAGCCCTCGGGCGCCTCGTGGGCACCGGTCGTGCCCGTCGTGCGGCCGTCGGTCAGAGGCGCGGCGGCGGGGATCGCCCCGGACGCCGACGCGTCCGAGGCCGTCCGGGCCTCGGCGCGGGACCGACCGTCCGGCGCCGGAGCACCCGACGACGCGGCTCCCGACGACGCCGGACCGGCTCCCGGCGAGCGCGGGACGACCTGCGTCCGGGCCGCCGCGTCCTCGGCCGGCGGCTCGCCCGCACGGCCCCCGGCCGGGAACGACGACGGCCAGGGCCGCTGGCCGTGGCCCGCCCCCGCGGGAGCGCCGGCTCCCGGCGCGCCCACCGCGTGCTGGGGCGCCGAGGCCGGACCGGCCGGGCGCCCGACCCGCTGGGTCTGCTGCTCGCCCGGGGCTCCGAACGGTGACGAGGCGACGCCGGCCTCGGAGCCGCCGGGACCAGCGGGACGGCCTGCCGGGGCGGGTGTCCCCGGCACGGACCGGCCCTGCTCCCCCCACGCGGGCGCGGTGTTCGCCGCGACCGTGCCGGTGCCCGCGGCGGCGCGCGGCGCCGACCCCGAGGCGAGCAGGCCGAGCGCCGACAGCGCCGCGACCACCGCTCCGGCCGCGGCGAGGACCGCGAGCACGACCACGACGATGTCGAACCCGTCGCTCACCGTCAGGGTCTGCAGGCTGACCAGGGCCGCGGTGACGGCGAGGACCCCGCCCGGCAGCACCGTGCGCGGCGCGGTGGGCAGCACGGCGATCCCGACGGTGAGGCCCCCGGCGAGCACGAGCGCCGGCAGCAGACCGCTCGGGTCGAAGCTGGTGAAGAAGGTCGCGAGGAACGCGAGGACCGCCAGGCCCGCGGCGGCGAGCGCCGCCGTGCGGCCGATCCCGACCGGGACCCCGGTGGCGGTGCGCGCCTGCCCGGCCGTGCCGGAGGCGGGGGACGGCGTGGCCGAGGACCCCGACGAGGAGGACGGTGGCAGCGCGCCCGCCGCGCCGGCGGCCGGGGCCGAGGGCACCGTCGCCGCGGCGGCGGGGTTGCCGCCCTGGCGCTCGGCCGGCATCCCGCGCGAGGGGGTGGGCGGCGGCGTCGGGCGCCACCCGGGCGGTGGGTTCCCGCCGCCCTGGCCCTGACCACCCTGGCCACCCTGGCCACCCTGACCGGCCTGCCCCTGACCGCCCGGACCGTGCCCGGACGGCGCGGGCCCGGAACCGGGGCCACCGGCGCCGGCCCAGGAGGCCCCGCCGTACGGGGACACACCGCCGAACGGCCGGCTGGGTGGCCCCACTACGGGACCGGGCTGCGACGGTGGCCCGACGGCGCCGCCGGCGGTCGGGCGGTTCCCGTACGGGGGCGACACCGGCGCACTCTGGGTGGGCGCGCTCTGCGCCGGGGGGTTCTGGGCGGGCTGGCCCGACGACTCGGACGCCGTGGCCGCCTCGGCCCCGGAGGACGACGGCTGGACGGCCGCGCCGCCCCACCGCTCGGGGGAACCCGCCGGACCGGAGCTCGAGGATCCTGCAGTCATGGGTTGTCCTCCCGGGGACGGCGTCATCGGCCCTCGGACCGGCCGCGCCACGCGGCGCGGCCGGTCCGGCGGCCCAGCCTGCTACATCGCGCCCCTAGGAGACGAGGGAACGCGCGAGGTCGGCGGTCTCGGTCGGGGTCTTGCCGACCTTCACGCCCGCCGCCTCGAGGGCCTCCTTCTTCGCCTGCGCGGTGCCGGCGGAGCCGGACACGATCGCGCCGGCGTGGCCCATCGTCTTGCCCTCGGGCGCGGTGAACCCGGCCACGTAGCCGACGACCGGCTTCGTGACGTTCGCCTTCACGTAGTCCGCCGCGCGCTCCTCGGCGTCGCCGCCGATCTCGCCGATCATGACGATGGCCTCGGTCTCGGGGTCGTTCTCGAACGCCTCGAGGGCGTCGATGTGCGTCGTCCCGATCACCGGGTCCCCGCCGATGCCGATCGCGGTCGAGAAGCCGACGTCGCGCAGCTCGTACATCATCTGGTAGGTCAGCGTGCCCGACTTGGACACCAGGCCCATCTTCCCGGGGCCCGAGATGTTCGCCGGGATGATGCCCGCGAGGGACTTCGACGGCGAGATGATCCCGGGACAGTTCGGGCCGATGATCCGGGTGCGGTTCCCGTTGGCGCACGCGTGCGCCCAGAACCACGCCGAGTCGTGCACCGGGATGCCCTCGGTGATCACGACCGCGAGCCCGATGCCCGCGTCGATGGCCTCGACGACGGCGTCCTTGGCGAACTTCGGCGGCACGAAGAGCACCGAGACGTCGGCCCCGGTCTCCTTCATGGCCTCCTCGACGCCGCCGTAGACCGGCAGCTGGGTGCCCTCGATCTCGACGGTCGTGCCGGCCTTGCGGGCGTTGACACCGCCGACGAGCTGCGTGCCGGCCGCCAGCATCTTGGTGGCGTGCTTGGTGCCCTCGGACCCGGTGAGGCCCTGGACGATGACCTTGCTGTTCTCGTTGAGGAAGATCGACATCTCACGCACCTGCCGCGGCGAGCTCGGCGGCCTTCGCGGCCGCGTTGTCCATGGTGTCCACCTGGGTGACCAGCGGGTGGTTCGCGTCGTCGAGGATCTTGCGACCCTCGTCGACGTTGTTCCCGTCGAGCCGGACCACGATCGGCTTGGTGGCGTCGTCGCCCAGGATCTTCAGGGCCTCGACGATGCCGTTCGCGACCGCGTCGCACGCGGTGATGCCACCGAAGACGTTGACGAAGACGCTGCGGACCTCGTCGTCACCGAGGATGACGTCGAGCCCCGCGGCCATGACCTCGGCCGAGGCGCCGCCGCCGATGTCGAGGAAGTTGGCGGGCTTCATGCCGCCGTGCGACTCGCCGGCGTAGGCGACGACGTCGAGCGTGGACATGACCAGGCCCGCGCCGTTGCCGATGATGCCGACCTGGCCGCCCTCGAGCTTGACGTAGTTGAGGCCCTTGGACTTCGCCTTGGCCTCGAGCGGGTTCTCGGTGCGCTGGTCGACGAGCTCCGCGTGCCCGGGGTGCCGGAAGTCGGCGTTCTCGTCGAGGGTGACCTTGCCGTCGAGGGCGATCACCTTGTCCTGCGGGTCGCGGACCAGCGGGTTGACCTCGACCAGCGTGGCGTCCTCGCCGACGAAGGTGTCCCAGAGCTTGACGATGACGTCGGCCGCCTCGTCGGCGACCGCGGCGGGCAGCTTGGCCTGCTGCACGATCTCCTGGGCCTTCGCCCTGTCGACCCCGGCGATCGCGTCGATCGGCACCCGGGCCAGCGCCTCGGGGCGCTCGACGGCGAGCTCCTCGATCTCCATGCCGCCCTCGGCCGAGGCCATCGCGAGGAAGGTCCGGTTCGAGCGGTCGAGGAGGAACGAGAAGTAGTACTCCTCGGAGATGTCACTCGCCTCGGTGACCAGGACCCGGTGCACGGTGTGGCCCTTGATGTCCAGGCCGAGGATGGCCTCGGCCTTCTCCCGGGCCTCGGACGGGTCCTTCGCGAGCTTGACGCCACCGGCCTTCCCGCGGCCGCCCGTCTTCACCTGCGCCTTGACCACGACCGCGGTGCCAATGCCCTGGGCGGCGCGCTCGGCCTCGGAGGCCGTGTCCACCGTCTTGCCGGGCAGGACCGGCACTCCGTGGGCGGCGAAGAGGTCCTTCGCCTGGTACTCGTACAGGTCCACTCGTGAACTCCTCCATCACTGACCGGCAGCATCCGTCGGTGGACTCCGGCGGCGACCCCGCCCTCCAGCCGTGGCCCGTGGACCGCCGCGCGGCGGACGGCCCGGGCCCGATCGACGGGACCGAGGGGGACCCTAGCGGCGTGTCGTGCACCCGGGCGCGGCACCGGGGGCGACCCCCGCCACACCCGCCCCGATCGCGCGACCGGGGCCTCGGGCTCCTCAACCGTCCGGGGACGCTCCCCGTGCGGCCCGGGAGGCTTCCCGGATGCGCATGATCGCCACGCCGGCGGCGGCGAGGGTCACGACGAGGCAGGCGACGGCGGCCCACGTCCCGACGCCGACGCTCTCGCCCGGCCGCGGCGGGGTCAGGACCAGCGCGGACAGCCGCACGACGAGCAGCGCGCCCGCCGCGCCCAGCAGGGCGAGCGCCCGCGCGGGGCGGGCCCGGGGGGCGAGGAGCGCGGCCACGGCGACCCCGACGACACCGGCGAGCGAGCCCCACGCGGCGGCCCCGGGGTTCTGCCAGGCGCCCCCGGCGGCGCCGGCGGCGAGCGCGTCGCGGGCGAGCGGGCCCCCGAAGCCGGGGACGGCGAGCACGGCGGCCACCGCGGCCAGCGGCAGCATCGCGGGGTCGGGCTCCACGGTGTCGGTGCCGTCGGCCGGCCGGGCCCCCAGCGGGGTGCCGGCCGGGGCCCAGCCGCCCGCGACGTCGCGCCGCTCCGCGAAGCCGGCGCCCACCGCGAGCACGGCCGTGAGCACCGCCAGCACGAGCGCGGCGACCACGGCCCAGCCGCCGGTGCCGACCCCGACCTGCGCGGCGTCCGCGCCCGACGGGCCGAGCCCGGGGTCGAGCACCGAGGCGGGGGTGCCGGCGCCGTCGACCCCGGCGAGCACGACGTCGAGGGCGGGTCCCGCCGCGAACGGCACGGTGAGCCACGCGACGGAGAGCGTGGGCCGGGCGCGGACCACCACGCGCGGGGTCCCGACGACGACGAGCAGCGCCGGCACCGCGAGCACGACCGCGGCCGGGAGGAGCAGCACGCCGGTGCCGGTCTCGAGGGGGCTGCCCGCGGCGTCGGAGGTGCCCGAGAGCGTCGGGAGGAGGGCGCCGAACAGCGAGGCCGCCGCGGTCAGCAGCGCCGCGACGCCGGCCGCGCGGGAGCGCAGCACCGCCGTGCGCGCCGGCACGCCGATGACGAGGAGCCCGCCGGCGACCGTGAGGACGGCGCCGGGCGAGACGGCGAGGCCCTCGCGGGCGATCGAGGCGGCGAGCACGGGGGCGATCCCCGCGACGACGCCCGCCCCGAGCGCGGTGTGGACCGCGCGGCGGACCCGCATCCCGGTCTCGTCGGCCCCGCCCGGTCCGTCGGCCCCGCCCGGTCCGTCGGCCCCGCCCGGTCCGCCGGCCCCGGCCGGGGCCGTGACGGCCCGCGCCCCGGGCAGCAGGGCGACGACGACGACGGTCACGGCGAGGAGGGCCACCCCGGCCCCGGCGGGGGCGGGGGTGTCGAGCACGGCGTGCGGCCCGAACCCGGTGCCCGGCGAGGCGACCGAGAACGGCGCCGCCACCAGGCCCGCGGCGGCGAGCAGGGCACCGGCCACCGGCCGCACGAGGGAGGCGCCGCGCTGGGTGCCGAAGACCGACCCGCCGGCGCGGCGCACGAGCGCGACGAGCCCCGTCGTCGCGACGGTGGCCGCCCCGAGCAGGGCGGCGTCGGCGGCCACGAGCGCGGCGGCGAGCGCCAGGGGGAGCCCGGAGGTGCCGCTGGCGAGGACCTCGGGCCGGGCGGCGGACTCCGGGCCGACCAGCAGCGCGAGGTCGACGAGCAGGCCACCGGCCCCGAGCGCGCCGAGCGCGGCCGGCGCGGAGAGCGACGCGGCGCCGAGGGGACGCCCGCCCCGCCGGGTGGCGAGCCCCGGCGCGACCGCCGCGACCAGGCCGACCAGCGGCGCCAGCACCCCGGCCGCGCGCACCGGGGCCCCGATCGGACCGGGGGCGAGCAGCGCGACCGTGAGGCGCAGCAGGGCGGCGAGGGCGACGAGCGCGACGGCGACCCACCAGATGCGGGCCACCTGACCACGTCCGGCCGGGGCCGGATCACCGGATCCCGGCCGCGCGGGCGCGGGCCCGGGAGGCCGTGACCCGGCGTCGGCCGCAGAAGCCGTCATGCCCGCGCAGACTAAAGAGGTCGCCGTGAGGGGCGTGCACGTACCCGCCCGTGTCGGGTTCGCATTCTGGATCGATCAGCCGACACCCCCGACGCGACACGCCGGTGAACGTCGCCTAACGTCGACCTCATGCACGTGACCGGGGTCATGTCGCCGACGGGGGCGATGACCACAGAGCCGGAGGCCGGGCGCCCCGAGGCGTCCGCGCTCACCTCCGTGACCTCCGCGGCCGCGACCGCGTGGAACGGGCTGTCGTACCTGGCCCGCACGATGGGGGTCCCCCGGGGCCTGCGCGGCCTCGCCGTCGAGGTCGCCTGGACCGCGGTGCACCTCTCGGTCTACCCGTGGGGCCTGCTCGACGAGGCCCTGCGTCCCGGCGGCGTCCACGCCCACCACCGCACCGACCACCTGCCGCCCGGCGAGCGGTCGCTGCTGGTCTCCGACCTCGACGGCGCGGCCATCCCCGTCCTGCTGGTCCACGGCATCGTCGACAACCGGTCGATCTTCGTCCACCTCGCGCGGGTGCTGCGCCGGCGCGGCCACGGCACGGTGCAGGCGGTCAACTACAGCCCGATGACGGCGTTCACCGGCGACATCCGGGCCGCCGCGCGGGACCTCGGCGAGCACGTCGAACGGCTGTGTGCGGTCTCGGGCAGCGACCGGGTGCACGTCATCGGCCACTCGCTGGGCGGGCTCATCGCCCGCTACTACGTGCAGCGCCTCGGCGGCGACGCCCGCGTCGACACCCTGGTCACCCTCGGCACCCCGCACCGTGGCTCGGCGATCGCGCACCTGCTGCCGCCCACGCTGGTCCCCCGCCAGCTCCAGCCCGGCTCGGACCTGCTGCGCGAGCTCGACGAGCCCGCCGTGGGCTGCCGGACCCGGTTCCTCGCGGTGTGGAGCCGCATGGACCAGCTGATCATCCCGCAGCGCAACGCCCGGCTCACCCACCCCGACCTCGAGGTGTCGAACGTCCGGCTCGACCACGTCGGGCACATGGCGATGACGATCGACCCGGAGGCCGTGCACCTCGTGACGTGCGCCCTGTCACGGACCCGGTCCACCCGGGAGCGCGCCGCCGAGGCGGCGCTCACCCAGGCCGCGGGCTGAGGCAGGGCGGGGCCCGCCCCGTCGCCCGTCCCGGGACGGGCACACCACGCAGCTCCGCCGGCCACCGCGTCGGCCCCACGTGCCCCTGATCGTCCGAGCCGCCCGCGCCCCGCGCTCCCCGGACCACGACGGGCGCACCACGCGCTCCCCGTGGCGTGCGGGGCTGCCCGACGTACCCCTCACGTGCGGCGGCCGCCGGTCGAGCCGCCCGTCGGAGACCACTCGGCGCGCCCGGACGCACGCACGGCGTGGAATTCGACCGAGTGCTGGTCGGGGGTTTGCCTACCCTTGGGTTTCCGTGCCACGGTCGGTGCGCTCCCCATCACGGTGCGGTCACGAACGGCTCACGGATCGACCCCGACGATCCGGCTCGGCGCTCCCCACGCCACCGCCACACGTTCCTGCCCGCGCCCCGACCGCGAGAGGATGGTCGTGGCGCGTCACAGCTCCCCCCGCCCGACTCCGCCCTTCGCCACTCCCGATCCACCACGCGCGCTCGGCCTGCTCACCGGCTTCGCCACGCCCGCCCTCGCCGGCGTGCCCGCCGGCCTGCCCGGCCCGTTCACCGGCGGCCCGCGTCGTCCGGAGCCGCGCCCCGAGCCGCGCCGTCCCGAGCCCCGCCGGCCGGAATCGCATCTCCCCGAGCCGGGCCGGGCCGCCGCCACCGGTCGCACCGCGTCCTTCGTCGGCGGCTCCGGCCGCGCGCCCGCGCTGCCCACCCGGGCGCCGTCGACCGTGCGGCCGGACGCCACCGGCCCGTCGCCCGCCGGCGAGGCGGGACGCCGTCGCGGGCCGCTGAGCGGGCGCCTCGCCGTCACGGCGGTCGCCGCCGGCGCGATCGCGACCGCCGGGCACGCCCTGGCCACCGACCTCGACGCCCCGACCGGCGAGACCCGCGCCGACCTCGCACTGTCCTCGGCGAGCACCGCGGGCACCACGGGCACCGCCGCCCCCGCCGACGCCCTCGACGCGGCCACCACCGGCGTCATGGCCGTCTCCCCCGAGGCCTCCACGGCCGCCCCGCACGCCGCGTCGCTCGCGAAGGCCCGCAAGGTGACCGACGCGGCCGCCGCGCGGGAGGCCGCCGCCCGGGCGCCGGAGTTCGTGAAGCCGGCCCAGGGCCGGTTCACCTCCGGGTTCGGTGCCCGGTGGGGCGCCGAGCACAAGGGCATCGACATCGCGAACGCGATCGGCACCCCGATCGTCTCGGCGGCCGACGGCACCGTCATCGAGTCCGGCCCCGCGAGCGGCTTCGGGATGTGGGTCCGCGTGCAGCTCGCCGACGGCACGGTGAACGTCTACGGGCACATCAACCGCTCGTACGTGCGCGAGGGCCAGAAGGTCAGGGCGGGGCAGGAGATCGCCGAGATCGGCAACCGCGGCCAGTCCACCGGCCCCCACCTGCACTTCGAGGTGTGGACCCCGGGCGGCACGAAGATCAACCCCTTGCCGTGGCTCGCGGAGCGCGGCATCTCCCTCGGGCCGTCGACCGACTGAGCCGTCCGTCCTCCACCGGGCCGCCCTGCGCGGTCCGCGGCGCGGGCGCAGGCTGGGTGGCCCAGGCCGCCGTCGTCGGAGGGACCCGCCCTGAGCGCCGTCGAGGACACCCGCCCGACCCACCTCGCGGGCCACTACGCCCCCGTCCCCGACGAGATCGACGTCGTCGACCTCCCCGTCGAGGGCGCGCTCCCACCGGAGCTCGACGGCCGGTACGTGCGCAACGGCCCGAACCCGCTGCCCGGCGCCGATCCCGGGCACTGGTTCCGCGGGCACGGGATGCTCCACGGCGTGCGCCTGTCGGCCGGGCGCGCCACCTGGTACCGCAACCGCTGGGTGCGGACCGGGGCACTCGCCGGCCGGCGGTTCCTGACGTGGCGCGGGGTGGACCTCACCGCCGTCCCGGCGAACACCCACGTCATCGAGCACGGCGGGCGGCTCCTCGCGCTCGTCGAGCAGGGCCTGCCGCACGAGGTCGACCGGGACCTGGGCACCATCGGCCCCTGCGACTTCGGCGGCCGGCTGCGCACCGCGATGACCGCCCACCCGAAGACCGACCCGGAGACCGGCGAGCTGCACTTCTACGGCTACTCGCCGGTCCCGCCGTACCTCACCTACCACCGGCTCTCCGCCGCCGGCGAGCTCGTCGTCAGCCGCCGGGTGAAGGTCCGCAGGCCGACGCTGATGCACGACGCGGCCATCACGGCCCGGCACGTGGTGTGGCTCGACCTGCCGCTGACGTTCTCGCTGCGCCGGATGGCGACCGGCTTCCCCTTCGGCTGGGACGAGTCCTACGCCGCCCGGCTCGGCGTCATGCGCCACGACGACCCGACGGCGACGGTGCGCTGGTTCGAGATCGACCCCTGCTACGTCTTCCACGTCGGCACCGCCCACGAGGACGAGACCGGGCGGATCGTCCTCGACGCCGCCCGGTACGGCGCCGCCGACATGGCGGCCGCCTGGTCGGGGAGGGCGCGCCGGACGCGGTCGGGGGTGGCCGGCGCCGACCCGGCCGGCGAGTCGGCCGCGCTGGGCGTCGCCCGGATGCACCGCTGGACGCTCGACCCGGCCACCGGCGCCGTCACCGAGGCCCCGCTGCACGACCGGCCGGTGGAGTTCCCGACCCTGGACCCGGACCGCGTGGGGCGCGCGGCCCGCTACCGCTACGCGGTGACCTCGACCGCCCGGGCCAACGCCGTCGTGCGCCTCGACCTCGCCACCGGCGACGCCACGGCCCACGAGCTCGGACCCGACGTCAAGGCGGGCGAGGCGGTGTTCGTCCCCTCCGCCCGGCCGGGACGCGACGAGGACGAGGGCTGGCTGCTGACGATCACCACGCGGGCCGACGGGACGGCATCGCGGCTGCTGGTGCTCGACGCCGGCGACGTGACCCGCCAGGTCGCCGCGGTCACCCTGCCGCGCGGGGTGCCGACGGGGTTCCACGGCTCCTGGCTGCCGGAGCCCGCCGTCGGGTGAAGCGTCAGGCGCTGCGGACCAGGTCGCGGGCGCGGGCGATCCGCGGAGGCATCGGCGGGTCGGGCAGCAACGTCGTCGCGCCCCGGGTGAGCCGCAGCGCGACCGACGTGACCGCGTCGGTGGTGGGCAGCCCGGGCAGGCCGTAGAGCCGGCGGGCCCACCGGGGCAGCGTGCCGAACGCGAGGCCCGCGATGGTCGAGAGCGCGACGGCGGCCGTGGCGGGCGCCTCGGGCTGGGGGCGCAGCAGCCCGCCGACGCCGAGCCGGGCCTCGTCGGTGAGGCGCAGCGCCGGCCGCACGCGGTCGAAGTAGGCGGCCAGCTCGGCCCGGGAGGACGGCACCGCCGCCGGGTCGAGCCCCACGACCGCCGCGGCCCGGACGCTCTCGGCGACATAGGCGTCGGCCTCGGCGGCGTCGCCCAGGACCCCGGCGCGCCGGGCGACGTCGACGTACGAGTCGATCTCGCAGGCGTGCACCCAGAGCAGGTTCTCGGGCAGGTCGAGCCGGAAGTCGGTGCCGGTGTCGGGGTCGTGCCCCCGCAACGCCGCGTGGAGCCGCCGGACGCGCGTCGCGGCGGCCTCGATCTCGGCGGAGCTGCCGAAGGTGCGGGTGCCGACGAACTCGACGGTCCGCTGGAAGCGCGGCCAGGCCTTCTTCGGGTCGAACAGCGCCGAGTTCTGGTAGGTCCCGCGCATCACCCGCGGGTGCAGCGACTGCAGGAGCAGCGCGCGCATCCCCGCCACCCAGAGCACCGGTTCGAGGTGCACCCGCCAGGTCACCGAGTCGGGGCCGAAGAGGCCGTCGTCGTCCTGCGCTCCCCCGATGCTGCCGATGGTGTCCACACCGCTCCCCGGTCGTCGATCCGCGGCGGGCGGCTGGCTGGTCGACCGCGCCGGGATGGCTACCCCGGGGCAAACACCGCGTCGACTACAGCTTCTGCATCGGCACGCCGCCGATGAGCATGAGGCGCACCGTCCCCGACGACCCGAAGTCGATGGTCGCGGTCTGCTTGGACCCGACGCCGTCGACCACCGTGACCAGGCCGAGGCCGTACTTGTCGTGGCTGACGCGGTCGCCCACCTCGAGCTGCAGGGTCGGCGCGCCCGACCCCGACGACCGCATGGGCGACGGCCGGGACCGCGCGCCGGTGAGGTCGCGGCCCCAGGTTCGCCCGGAGCCGAAGCTCGTCGACGCGGAGGGGGCGGCGCGCTCGGGGCCGCTGCGGCGCCAGTCGACCACCGTGTCGGGCAGCTCGTCGAGGAACCGGGACGGTGGGTTGGCCTGCGGCTGCCCGAACGCCGACCGCATGAGCGCCCGGGAGACGTAGAGCCGCTGCTGGGCGCGGGTGATCCCGACGTAGGCCAGCCGCCGCTCCTCGGAGAGCTCGGTGGGGTCGGCCAGCGCCCGCTGGTGCGGGAACACGCCGTCCTCCCACCCGGTGAGGAACACGACGGGGAACTCGAGGCCCTTCGCGGTGTGCAGCGTCATCAGCGTGACGACGCCGTCGCCGCCGTCGGGGATCGAGTCGGCGTCGGCCACCAGCGACACCCGCTCCAGGAACGCCTCCAGCGATCCCGGCTCGGGACCGTCGCCGTCGGCGACCACCCCCGCCGGCACGTCCGCCGCACCGTCGGTGGTGGCGTCCTCGGCGACCGCGGCGGTGGCCCGCGCGTCGCCGACGAACTCCCGGGCGACGCTGACGAGCTCGGTGAGGTTCTCGAGCCGCGACTGCTCCTGGGGGTCCTCGGAGTGCTCGAGCTCGGCGCGGTAGCCGGTCTTGTCGAGGACCGCGTCGAGGGTGTCGGCGACCTCCTCGCCGCTCGCCACCCCCTCGTGCAGGGAGTCGAGCATCTCGACGAAGTCGGCGATGTTGCGCTGCGAGCGCGTGGCGAGCCCGTGGACCTCGCCCGCCGCGGCCCGGCGCAGCGCCGCGGCGAACGTGACGTGCTCGCGCTCGGCGTGGTCGGCGACGACGGCCTCGGCGCGGTCGCCGATCCCCCGCTTCGGCACGTTGAGGATGCGCCGCAGCGAGACGGTGTCCTCGGGGTTGGAGAGCACCTTGAGGTAGGCGAGCGCGTCCCGGACCTCGCGGCGCTCGTAGAAGCGCACGCCGCCGACGATCTTGTACGGCATGCCGAGCCGGACGAACACGTCCTCGAAGACGCGGGACTGGGCGTTGGTCCGGTAGAAGACCGCCACCTCGCCGAAGCGGACCTCGCCGCCGTCGACGAGCCGGTCGATCTCGGCGGCGACGAACGCCGCCTCGTCGTGCTCGTTGTCGGCGACGTAGCCCACGACCTTCTCGCCGTCGCCCTGGTCGGTCCACAGCCGCTTGTCCCGGCGGTCGGGGTTACGGGCGATGACCCCGTTCGCGGCGGTGAGGATCATCTGCGTGGAGCGGTAGTTCTGCTCCAGCAGGATCGTGCGCGCCTCCGGGTAGTCGCGCTCGAACTCGATGATGTTGCGGATCGTGGCGCCGCGGAAGGCGTAGATCGACTGGTCGGCGTCGCCGACCACGCACAGCTCGGCGGGCGGGGTGGAGCCGTCCTCCGAGCCGGAGGCCAGGGCCCGGACCAGCTCGTACTGCGCGTGGTTGGTGTCCTGGTACTCGTCCACGAGCACGTGGCGGAAGCGGCGCCGGTAGTGCTCGGCGACGTCGGGGAACCGGGTCAGCAGGTCGACCGTGCGGGAGATGAGGTCGTCGAAGTCGAGCGAGTTCGACGACTGCAGCCGCTGCTGGTACGCCGCGTACACCTCGGCGCAGCGGCGCTCGTAGTCGGTGCCCGCGGCCTCGGCGGCCGTCAGCGGGTCGGTCAGCTCGTTCTTCCACGCCGAGATCTGGCCGAGCAGCCCCCGCGGCGGGTAGCGCTTGGCGTCGAGGTCGAGCTGCTTGGTGATCGTGGTGACGAGGCGCCGGGAATCGTCCGCGTCGTAGATCGAGAACGTGCTCGACAGGTCGAGGTGCTTGTACTCCCGGCGCAGGATGCGCACGCACATGGAGTGGAACGTCGACACCCACATCGCGTTCGCGCGCCGCCCGACGAGGGCCGCCACCCGCTCGCGCATCTCCGCGGCGGCCTTGTTGGTGAACGTGATCGCGAGGATCTGCCCGGGGTGGGCGCCGCGGGCCAGCTGCCAGGCGATGCGGTGGGTGAGCACGCGCGTCTTCCCGGACCCCGCCCCGGCGACGATGAGCAGCGGCGACCCCGAGTGCACCACGGCCTCGCGCTGCTGCGGGTTCATGCCCTCGAGCAGCGCCTGCCCCGGGTCCGGACGGCGCTCGTCGCGCCGCGGCGCCCGCTCGTCGCGGCGACCGTCGTCGTGCCGCCCGTCGTCCTCGCGACCCTCCTCCTGGCGCCCCTCGTCCTGGCGCCCCTCGTCCTGGCGACCCTCTTCCTGGCGACGCAGCGCCGTCGTCCCCGCCGCGCCGGCGAGGCGCGCCGCCAGACCGGCCGCCGCGCTGGGCCGGGACGCCCGGGCCGACCCGGTGTCAGTGCTACTCATCGCCTGGTCACGCTACCCGCCGCCCCCGACAGCCCGGGGCCTCCTCGTGGCTTCCGGTCGACGGGCACACCACGCACCCCGACCGGCCCGCGGACCTGCCCGAGGTGCCCCTCGACGCCCGGGCCCGCGCGGGCCGTCACCGTGGCGTCGATCCACGTCCCGGACTACGCTGCACGCGTGCTGGCGAGAGGGCGATTTGCCTACGGGTACCGGACCCCGGTGCCCGTGGTCGCCCGGCACTGACCCGCCGCCCACCACCCGCCCCGGAGTCCGAGGACCCCGGGGCGTTCGCGTGCCGGGGTCCGGACGGCTCCGACCCCTCGGAGGACCAACGCCGTGACCGACACCCCGACCTCGACCGACACGCCGAGCGACACCCCGGCGGACGACGCCGGGCCCGCCGGCCTCGCGCCCGCCACCGCCGAGGAGATCCCGGACCTGCGGGTCGAGATCGACGCCATCGACGCCGAGATCCTGCGCCTCATCAAACGGCGCTCCGAGATCTCCCAGCGGATCGGTCTCGCGCGGATGAACGCCGGCGGGCCCCGCATCGTCTACAACCGCGAGATGCAGGTGCTCGCCCGGTTCCGCGACCTCGGAGCCGAGGGACGCGAGCTCGGGATGATCCTGCTGCGCCTCGGCCGCGGCAGGCTGGGCGGTCGCTGAAGGCCGGACACGCCCGCAGCAGACGCCCACCACGCACCGGAGCTGGCATTCTGGTTGCATGGGTACGGTCATCGACCTGATCGCGACGATCGTCGCGGTCCTGGGTCTGCTCGGCGCGCTGGGCTACGGCGGCTACCTCCTGATGCTGCAGTCGGTGGCCAAGAAGCGCCCCGGCGCCGACCACCTCGCGGCGGACGCGCGCAAGCGCCTCCCCGCGGCCGGCGGGCTCACGCTCGGCGCGCTCGTGGCCCTGCTGTTCACCAGCGGCGGCCTCGCGCCCGACGTCATCGGCCTGCTCCTCGGCGGCGGCATCGGCCTCGTCTCGGTCAACCAGCTGCAGGCGGCGCGCAAGCGTCTCGCCAACCCGCCGTCGGTCTGACCGCCGCCGTCTCTCCCCCGTCCGGCCCATCCTGGGCCGGACGAGTGGCGGTACCGCGCACGGATCGTGGCCACCCACGGTCACCACGTTGCTCCGCACCGTCGCCGAGCGGCACGTTCCCATCGGTGAACGACCGTTACTCCGCGACGTGTGGGTCGTTCGGACGAGTGACGGTCGTTTCTGGCGGGTTCTGTCCGCGATACGTCCACACGGCGACGCGGGACGGTCGATGGGCCCATGCGACCACTCAGCGCTTCGCCGCTCACCCAACCCACGGGTAAACAGTCTTCCCACGGAGTGAACCGTTCGGCGGGGGCTGACCTTTCAGGAGTGGCGACGTGAGCATCTCGGCGTCGATGCACGGCGGCGATGATCGGCGGATGCGCAGGATGAGCGGGTGGGCGGGCCTGTCCGGCACCGCGGGACCGGCGGACCCGGTCCTGCCCCCGCTGCCGGAGGCGCCCCACGAGCGCGGCCGCGGCCCCCGGCACAAGACCGGCATCGCCGTGTCGGAGCTGGTCCTGCGCGACGACACCGGCTCCTTCTCGACGCCGGGCGCGGTCGTCACCGCCGGCGGGCGGATCCAGCGCCACGCCGCCCCGCTGGCCCTGCGCCACAGCGCGGCGACGACCCGCGTGACGACGGCGGCCGTGCTCGTCGGCGGGACGGCGCTCGGCGTCGTCGGCGCCGCTCTCGGGCCGGCGATCCCGCCGCTCGACGATTCCCCCGGCGTCGGCCCGGACGGCACCCCCATCACCGCCCAGCCGGTACCCGGCGCTCCGGGATCGCTCGGCACGCCGGTCACGATCACCCCGCAGACCATCGCCTTCAGCACCAGCGTGGCCGAGGCCCTCGGGCTGCCGGCCGGAGCCCTGGGCGGGGTCCTTGCGGGCGTCGCCGCCACCCCGGGAACGACGTCGCTCCCCGGCGCGGCCGCCGTCACCGCGCCCGTCCCCGGCGGGACGGGTGGGGTCACCACCACGACGCCCGGCGCGGGCACCGGCGCCGGGGGTCTCCCCGGGGTGCCGACGCTGCCCGGCGGTGGGAGCGGTGGCGGCGGTGCGGGGGGCACACCGGGTACCGGCTCCGGCGGCGGCGGTGTCGGCGGGGCGGTCGGCTCCATCGGCGACGGTGTCGGCGGCGCGGTCGGCTCCATCGGCGGCGGCGTCGGTGGCGCCGTGGGCTCGATCGGGGGCGGCGTCGGCGACGGCGTGGGCGCGGTCGGCGGCGGCCTGAGCGGTGCCGTCGACGACCTCGGCAACGGCGATCTCGGCGGGGCCGTCGGCTCGATCGGCGGCGGCGTCGGTGGCGCCGTCGGCTCGATCGGCGGCGGCGTCGGTGGCGCCGTCGGCTCGATCGGCGGCGGCGTCGGTGGCGCCGTCGGCTCGATCGGCGGCGGCGTCGGCGACGGCGTGGGCGCGATCGGCGGCGGGGTCGGCGGGGCCGTGGGCTCGGTCGGGAGCACGGTCGGCTCGGTGGGCGGCGACCTCGGCGGTGCCGTGGGCTCCGTGGGCAGCGGTCTCGGCGGAGCGCTCCCCGCGCCCCTCGGCGGGCTCGTCAGTGGAACGACGGGCGCCCTGGGCGGCACGGTCGGCGGGCTCACCGGCACCGTCGGTCAGACGGTCGGCTCCGTCGGCGGCACCGTCACCGGCGTGAGCGGCACGGTCGGCAGCACGGTGACCGGCCTGACCGGCACCGTCGGGAGCACCGTCACCGGCGTGACCGGCACCGCGGGCGGCGCCGTCACCGGCCTGACCGGCGGCGTGGGCAGCACCGTCGACACGCTCGTGGCCCCGCTCGGCAGCACCGTCGACGCGCTCGGCGCCGTGACCGGCGGCGTCACCTCCGCCGGCGGGACGTCGGACCTGACGGACGCCGTGTCCGGGCTCCTGTCCGGCGCCACCGGCGGTGGCACCCCGGCCGCCGCGAGCACGCCGCCCGAGCAGACCCCGGCCGCCGTCGCCGCCCCCGCCGCGACGGCCGCGTCCCTGGTCCCGACGACCGCCAGCACAGCCGCCGACTACGTCGCCAAGACCTCGCAGGCGGCGACCGGGACCGCCGGCAAGCTGGTCGACCTGACGGTCACCGCGCCGACGGCGGCGCCCACCACGCCCACCACGTCGGCCCCGGCGAGCTCCCCGGCGGCGTCCACCCCGGAGAGCAGCGTCGGGTCGACGGTGGAGAAGACGACGGGCACGGTCACCGGCCTCGTCGGCGGGCTGACCGGCGGCTCCGGGACGGCGAGCTCCGACTCCTCGGACTCGACGTCCTCCGACGCCGGGTCGTCGCGGTCCACGTCCTCCGACTCCGGGAGCTCCGACTCGAAGGGCTCGGACTCCTCCGAGGCGACGTCCTCCGACTCCGGGAGCTCCGACTCGACGAGCTCAAGCTCCTCGGACTCCGAGCACTCCGCGTCGTCGGACTCCAAGGACTCGTCGAGCTCCTCGGAGTCGAAGGACTCGAGCTCCTCGGACTCGAAGGACTCGGGCTCCTCGGGCTCGGGCTCCTCGGGCTCGGGCTCCTCCGACTCGGGCTCCTCCGACTCGGGCTCCTCCGACTCGGGCTCCTCCGACTCGGGCTCCTCCGACTCGAAGGGCTCGAGTGACTCCGACGGCGGCTCGAAGGACCTCGTCGGCTCCGTTGCCGGCGCCGCGTCGGGTCTGCTCGGCGGCGGCCACTGAAGCCGCCCGCCCCGTCCGTCGGGACACACGTCACCCGACCGTGGGACCCCGCGAGCCGTGACCTCTACCCTGATGCCGCGAGGGGGCCCACGGGGGCCGCAGGCTCGGGCGGAGGGAGGCCGGTGACACCTCGTCGCGTCGTCGCCGGGCGGTATCGCCTCGAGGAGCGGATCGGCTCGGGTGCGATGGGTGTCGTCTGGCGGGGCACCGACGAGCGCCTGGGCCGCGTCGTCGCGGTCAAGCAGGTCTTCCTCAACCAGGGTCTCGACGAGCGCGAGGCCGACGAGGTGCGCCAGCGGACGCTGCGGGAGGGCCGGATCGCGGCCCGGCTGCAGCACCCGCACGCGATCTCGGTGTTCGACGCGTCCATCGAGGGCGACGAGCCGTGGCTGGTCATGGAGTACCTGCCCTCGCGCAGCCTGGCCGCGATGCTCGGCGAGCACGGCCCGCTCGAGCCGCGGCTGGTCGCGCGGATCGGCCGGCAGGTGGCGGACGCCCTCGACGCCGCCCACCAGGCCGGCATCGTGCACCGCGACGTCAAGCCGGGGAACGTCCTCATCGGTGCCGACGGCACCGTCAAGATCACCGACTTCGGCATCTCCCGCGCGACGGGCGACCTCACGCTCACCCGCACCGGCATGCTCGCGGGCACGCCCGCCTACCTGGCCCCCGAGGTCGCCCGCGGCGAGGACTCCACCTCCGCCTCCGACGTGTTCTCCCTCGGCGCGACGCTCTACGCCGCCGTCGAGGGCGTGCCGCCCTTCGGCTCGGACGACAACGCGCTCGCGCTCCTGCACAACGTCGCCGCGGGGGCGCTGAACCCGCCGGTGCAGGCGGGCCCGCTGACCGCGCTGCTCATGCGCCTGCTGCGGACCGACCCGCAGGAGCGCCCCAGTGCGGCCGAGGCCCGCCGCGAGCTGGGCCGGATCGCGCACTCGTCGACGTCGACGTCCACGTCCGGCTGGTCGCGGTCCGAGCTCGACGCGGCCGACGCCCGCATCCCGGACACCCGGCGCCCCGCCGAGTCCGACCCCGTCACGCCCGGCGGCCGCGGGCGCCCCGCCCCCACCCCCACCTGGCGCGGGAGCCCGTTCGACCTCGAGGCCGAGTCCGGCGAGGCGCTGCGCAGCCCCGCGCCCTCACCCCGTGGCAACGGCTCCGGACCGCACCCGACCCCGGCCGAGGCGCGGGCGTTCGCGCCGGCGCCGGCCGCCGCCCCGGCCCCCGCCACCGGCCGGCGCGGCCGGCCGACCACCCTCGTCGTCGTCGTGGTCCTCGCGCTCGCCCTGCTCGCCGGGATCGTCGTGGCGTTCCTGGTCGCGCGCCCCACGGGCTCGGACACCGGGGCCACGGGCGCGTCCGTCGGCGCCCCGCCGACCAGCGCCCCGGTCGACGAGCACGCGGCGATGGTGTCCGCGGTGCGCGACTACTACGGCATCGTCCCCGGCAACCCCGCCGCCGGCTGGGCCCGGCTCGGCCCCGAGCAGCAGCGCTCCTCCGGCGGCTACGCGGCCTACCAGGGCTTCTGGTCGACGATCTCGTCGGTCCAGGTCTCCAGCGCCACCGCGGTCGACGACGACACCGTGCGGGCGTCGCTGCTCTTCTTCCCGCAGGGCCGCTCCCCGGTGCGCGAGACGCACGACCTGGGGATGATCCAGGGCACGAACGGCGCGTGGCTGATCGACTCCGACCGGGTGCTCCCG
>NZ_JABBND010000003.1 GCF_012933465.1 Actinomycetospora sp. TBRC 11914 | reverse complement strand
AAGTGTCGTTATGGCGACACTTAGTGCTCACGAGCCGGAGGCACCTACTTCTCCATCAGCTGCTTGAACTGCTCCAGCGCCTTCTCGATCTTCTTCTGCGGGTCGTCGAAGAGCTTCGCGCCCAGCTCGCCGACCTTCCCGCCGGGGGGCTGGATGTGGAGGCTGACCTCGACACCGGTCTTGTCGCCGTGGTTGTCGAACCGCACGGCCCCGCCGGTGTCGACGTGGTTGTTGCTCTCCTCGAGCGACTTCCACGCGATCTTGCGGTCCTGCTCCTCGTCGATGATCTTCGCGTCCCACTCGATCTTCTTGCCGAGCGGGCCGTCCACCACCCAGTGCGTCACGTTCGCGTCGCCCGTGCGCGGCTCCACCGACTCGACGTCGTCGAGGATCTGGGGGAGGTGCGTGAGCGGACGCCACCACTGGTAGCAGCGGTCCGCGGGGGCGTTGACCTCGAGGTAGTGCGTCGCTGTGGTCATGGGGACGGATAGGCCGGGGACCGAGCCCGCGAAACGGCACGATCGCGGCGGGGCGTGACGGGTCACATCGGGGTTTCGCGTAGCGTTCCCGGGCAACGGGCGAGCCGTCGCGGCCAGGGAGGGGGACCAGCCGCGTGCACCTCAAGAGCCTCACGCTGAAGGGCTTCAAGTCCTTCGCCTCGTCCACCACCCTGCGCTTCGAGCCCGGCATCACCTGCGTGGTCGGCCCGAACGGCTCGGGCAAGTCGAACGTCGTCGACGCCATCAGCTGGGTGCTCGGCGAGCAGGGCGCCAAGGCGCTGCGCGGCGGGAAGATGGAGGACGTCATCTTCGCCGGCACCTCCGGGCGCTCGCCCCTGGGCCGGGCCGAGGTGACGCTGACGATCGACAACGCCGACGGGGCGCTGCCCATCGAGTACGCCGAGGTGTCGATCACCCGGCGGGTCTTCCGCTCCGGCGCCGGCGAGTACGAGATCAACGGCAGCTCGTGCCGGCTCCTCGACGTCCAGGAGCTGCTCTCCGACTCCGGGATCGGCCGCGAGCTGCACGTCCTCGTGGGGCAGGGCCAGCTCGACGCGATCCTCCAGTCGCGACCCGAGGAGCGCCGCGCCTTCATCGAGGAGGCGGCGGGCGTCCTCAAGCACCGCAAGCGCAAGGAGAAGGCGCTCCGCAAGCTCGAGGCGATGGAGGCCAACCTCGCCCGCCTCGCCGACCTCACCACCGAGCTCCGCCGCCAGCTCAAGCCGCTCGGGCGCCAGGCCGAGATCGCCCGGCGGGCCCAGACCATCCAGGCCGACCTGCGCGACGCCCGGCTGCGCCTCGCCGCGGACGACCTGGTGACGCTGCGCGCCACCATCGCGCGTGACCGCGCCGACGAGGACGAGGCCCGACGGAGGCGTGACGAGACCGAGCGGGCGCTCGCGGTGGAGTCGGGCGCGGCGACGGAGCTCGAGGCCGCCCTCGAGCGCGACGCCCCGGCGCACGACCACGCCGTCGCCGCCCACCACCGCCTGTCCTCGCTCGCCGAGCGGCTGCGGGGCACGGTGGCCCTGGCCGCCGAGCGCCACCGCCACCTCGTCGCGCCCGAGGAGGCCCCGAGCGGGCCCGACCCCGACGAGCTCGAGCGCCGGGCCGAGGAGGCCGCGGAGACCGAGGCCGGGCTCGCCGAGGAGGTCGCCGCCGCCCGCGAGGCCCTCGAGGAGGCCGCGGCGCACCGGGAGGGCGCGGAGGAGACGCTCACGGGCGCCGAGCGCCGGCTGGCGGCCGCCCGCCGGGCCGCCGCCGACCGCCGCGAGGGGCTGGCGCGGCTGGCCGGGCAGGTCGAGACCCAGCGCGGCCGGGTCGCGGCGGCGCTCGAGGAGCTCGAGACCCTCGCGACGTCGATCACCGAGGCCGGGGAGCGGGCCGCCGCGGCGCGCGAGGAGCTGGCCGAGGCCGAGGAGGCGGCCGGCACGACCGCCGAGGCCGCGCCGGAGAGCCACGACGGGGGTGAGGGCGGCGAGGGCGGGGCTCCCGGCGACACCGACCCGGAGGCCGCGTTCGACGCCGCCACCGAGCGGCACGAGCAGGTCCGCGCCGAAGTCGACCGGGCGGGCGCCGCCCACCGCGACGCCGAGCGCGACCGCGCGCACTGGAAGGCCCGCGTCGAGGCGCTCGAGCTCACCCTGACCCGCCGCGACGGCGCCGGCGAGCTGCTCGCGGGCGGCCGCGAGGGAGTCCTCGGCTCGGTCGCGGCGCTGCTGCGCGTCCCGGCGGGGGAGGAGGCGGCGATCACCGCCGCGCTCGGCCCGGCCGCCGACGCCGTCGTCGTCACCGGGCCCGAGGCGGCGGCCGACGCGCTCGCCCACCTGCACGCCGCCGACGCCGGCCGGGCCGGCCTGGTCGTGACCGGGACGACGAGCCCGGAGCCGCCGCGGGGCGCGGCGCCCGCCGGCGCGCGCTGGGCCGCCGAGCTGGTGAGCGCCTCCGGGCCGCTCGCCGACGCGGTCGCGGGGCTCCTGGCCGGCGTCGTCGTGGTGGAGGACCTCGCGGCGGCCCGGCGCGTGGTCGCCGCGCACCCCGAGCTGGCCGCGGCCACCCGGGGCGGGGACGTGCTCGGCGGCTCCTGGGCGGTCGGTGGCCCCTCGGGCAGCCAGTCGATCCTGCAGATGCAGTCCGCGGCCGACGAGGCGGGCGACCGGCTCGCCGAGGCCGAGCGGGCGGTCGCCGTCGCGGACGGCGCCCTGGAGGAGGCGCGGGCGGCCGAGGCGGCGGCGCGCGCCGAGGTCGGGGTGGCCCGGCAGGTCCGCGACGACCACCGCCGTGCCGCCGTCGAGCGCCGGAAGGCCGCGGAGGCACGGCGGGCCCGGGACGACGCCCGGCGCGCCGAGGAGGCCCGGCGGCTCGGCCGGCTCGCGGAGACGGTGCGGGGCGCCGAGGCCGAGCTGGCCCGCCTCACCGAGCGCCGCGCGGCCGTCGAGACCTCCCGCGACGAGCGGCGGGCCGAGCTCGACGACCTCGGCGAGCGGCTCGCCATGGCCACCGATCAGGCCGACGCCGACGGCGACGACGCCGGCAAGGAGGACACCGCGGCGCGGGACGCGTCGGCGTCGGCGGTGACCGCCGCGCGGGCCACGGAGGTCGAGAGCCGGCTCGCGCTGCGCACCGCCGAGGAGCGGGCGCGCGCGGTCACCGGACGGGCCGAGGCACTGCGCCACCGGGCCCGGGCCGAGCGCGAGCAGCGGGACCGGGCCGCGCAGCGGCGGCGCGAGCGGGAGTGGGCGGCGGCACTGCTCGCGGAGGTCCTCGAGCACGGCCGGGCCGGCGCGGAGCGGATCGCGGTGTCGGTCACCCGGGCCGCGGGGGAGCGGGACCGCCTGGCCGCGGCCCGGCAGGCCCGCGCGAGCGAGCTCGAGGGCGCCCGGGAGCGGCTGCGGGGCCTGCAGCAGACCCTCGAGCGGCTCACCGACGCCGTGCACCGCGACGAGGTGCTGCGCGCCGAGCAGCGCACCCGGCTCGCGCAGCTCGAGGAGTCGATCGGCGAGCGCTTCGGCATCGGCCTCGAGGACCTCGTCCGCGAGTACGGGCCGGACGCCGGGATCCCGCCGAGCGAGGCCGAGGTCGCCGAGGTCACTGCGGCGCGCGAGCGCGGCGAGCAGGTGTCGATGCCCCCGCCGCTGGCCTACGACCGCGCCGAGCAGCAGCGCCGGGCCGCGCGCGCGGAGAAGGAGCTGGGCACGCTCGGGAAGGTCAACCCGCTCGCGCTCGAGGAGTACGCGGCCCTCGAGGAGCGCTACCGCTTCCTGTCGACGCAGCTCGAGGACGTCAAGGCGTCCAAGCGCGACCTGCTCTCGGTCGTCGCGGACGTCGACCAGCGCATCCTCGACGTCTTCGCGGAGGCGTTCGCCGACGTGGCCCGCGAGTTCGAGGCCGTGTTCCCGGTGCTCTTCCCCGGCGGCGACGGGCGGCTCGTGCTCACCGACCCCGACGACCTGCTGACCACCGGCGTCGAGGTGGAGGCCCGCCCACCGGGCAAGAAGGTCAAGCGGCTCTCGCTGCTCTCGGGCGGCGAGAAGTCGCTGACCGCGGTGGCGATGCTCGTCGCCATCTTCCGGGCCCGGCCCTCGCCGTTCTACGTCCTCGACGAGGTCGAGGCGGCGCTCGACGACGCGAACCTGCGCCGCCTGATCGGGCTGCTCGACGAGCTGCGGCGCTCGTCGCAGCTGGTGATCATCACGCACCAGAAGCCCACGATGGAGATCGCCGACGCCCTGTACGGGGTGAGCATGCGCGGTGACGGGATCACCGCGGTCGTCTCCCAGCGGCTGCGCGGCCACGACGCCCCCGGACCACTCCAGGAGGCGGACCCCACCCCGGTGGTGTGACCCCCCGCTTTCGTGACGGAGTGTCGCGCTATAGTAGCACTGCGTGATCTTTTCGGTCACGCGTCCGTGACCGACGACGACGCGGCCGGGGAATCCCCGGGGGCGGGGGACCGGCCTACCGTCGAGGACCGTCGGCGTGGTGCCACGCGGGGCTCGGGGGAGGTTCGGACACATGACGGTGCTCCAACCCGGACGACACGTCCAGCTCCATCGGTCCCGCACCACGCCCGCCCGGGGCACCGACGTCCCCGTCGGCCACCTCGTCGTCGACGCCTCGCACAGCGTGCTCTGCCCGCAGCTCGCGTCGAGCCACCTCGCGGTGATGGTCGACGACCTGCCCCTGCACGTGCGGTGGGGCCGCACCGACATCGCGCTGCCCGCCGGCCGGCACCGGGTCGAGATCGTCGTGGACCGCGGGGACGGGTGGGGGCGCGTGGTCGAGGCCGTGCCGGTGGCCGCCGGGCACACCGTCGACGTCTACTACCGCGCGCCCGCCCTGGGGCGTCGTCCCGGTGCGCTCGGCCCGGTGCCGCAGTCGACGGGTGGGGTCACGGCGCTGCTCGCGCTGCTCCTCGGGGTCCTCGTGCTGGTGGGTGGGCTGGTCGGGGTCGGGATCGCGCTGCTGGTCTGAGGGCACGCGTTCCTGCGGGTGGGTGCGGGCTGCGTGGTGTGCTCCTCGACGGCAGTGGCGGCCCGCGGCGTGGTCCGCCGGGCGTGGCGGGCGCAGGTCCGCCCATGATCAAGGAGTCGGTGCGCGCCGGGTGGAGATCCTCTCGACGCGCAGTGACTCCCTCGAGGCGTGGGCGTCTGCCTCGGGCTCCCCACCGAGCGGCGGGCCGGGGCGGGCGCGGCTGACAGGATGGGGCGGTGAGCTCGACGCTGACCGTCACCGCTACCCGGGCGAGCGACCTCCTGGCCGGCCGACCGGACCTGCCCCTGCAGGTGCCGCCTCCCCCTCCGCCTGCGGGGCTCTCGCCCGGCGCGCTCACGGGGATCGTCGTCGCGGTCGTCGTGGTCGTGCTGCTGGTCGTGCTCGTCCTCGGCCTCCTGCTCGCCCGGCGCCGCCGGATCTCGCTGCGGGAGCAGGCCGAGGAGGAGGCGCAGCCGACCGGGCCGACCAAGGGCAGCTACGCCGCGGGCGGCGGGTTCTCGTTCTCCGCGGGTACCGGGGGCGGCACGGCCACGAAGGAACGGCCGACGCCCCCGGAGCCCGAGCCGCGCCCGGAGCCCGAGCCGCGCCCGGCGCCCGCGGGACCTGCCGCCACCGCGGCGCCCGTCGAGGCCCCGTCCGCCGAGCCCGCGCCCGCCGAGCCGTCGAGCACGGAGGCCCCGCCGGCACCCCCGCAGCCCGCCGCGCCGGTCGAGGCCCCGTCCGCAGAGCCGGCCCCGGCGGAGCCGGCCACCACCGAGGCCCCGCCGGCGGCGGCGCCGACTACTGAGGCCCCGCCGACGCAAGCCCAGCCGACACAGGCCCCCACGACGCCGGCCCCCACGACGCAGGCCTCCACGGCACCTGCCGCGCCGGTGGAGGCCCCGTCCGCGGAGCCGGCCCCGGCCGAGCCGGCCACCACCGAGGCGCCCCCGGCCCCCGTCGAGACCCCTGCCCCCGTCGAGACCCCTGCCCCCGTCGAGACCCCTGCCCCCGTCGAGACCCCTGCCCCGGTCGAGGCCCCGGCGCCCGTCGAGACCCCCGCGCCGTCCGGCACCGAGGCGCCGCCCGCGCCCACGGAGCCGATCGCCGCCCCCGAGGGCCGTCTCGAGCGGCTCCGGGGACGCCTCGGCCGCTCCCGCTCCACGCTCGGCACCGGTCTCCTGGGCCTGCTCGGCGCCGGCGACCTCGACGAGGACTCGTGGGAGGAGGTCGAGGACCAGCTGCTCATGGCGGACCTGGGGTCGGCCACCACGCAGGAGGTCGTGCGCAAGCTCCGCGAGCGCATCGCCTCCCGGGGCGTCCGCACGTCCGAGGAGGTCCGCGACCTGCTGCGCGAGGTCCTCGTCGAGACCCTGGGCACCGACCTCGAGCGCTCGGTGCGGGCGCTGGCGCACGACGGCCGGCCGGCCGTCGTGCTGGTCGTCGGCGTCAACGGCACCGGCAAGACCACCACCACCGGCAAGCTCGCGCGCGTGCTCGTCGGCAGCGGGCACGAGATCGTCCTCGGGGCGGCCGACACCTTCCGCGCCGCGGCGGCCGAGCAGCTCCAGACCTGGGGCGAGCGGGCCGGCGCCCGCACCGTGCGCGGCGCCGAGGGGGCCGACCCCGCGAGCGTCGCGTTCGACGCCGTCAAGAAGGGCACCGAGGCCGGGGTCGACGCCGTCCTGCTGGACACCGCCGGTCGGCTGCACACCAAGACCGGGCTGATGGACGAGCTGGGCAAGGTCAAGCGCGTGGTCGAGCGCCAGGCCGAGGTCGACGAGGTCCTGCTCGTCCTCGACGCCACCACCGGGCAGAACGGCCTGACCCAGGCGCGCGTGTTCGGCGAGGTCGTGGACGTGACCGGGGTCGTGCTCACGAAGCTCGACGGCACGGCCAAGGGCGGGATCGTGTTCCAGGTGCAGCGCGAGCTCGGCGTCCCGGTGAAGCTCGTCGGGCTCGGCGAGGGCCCCGACGACCTCGCGCCGTTCGAGCCCGAGGCGTTCGTCGACGCCCTGTTGCGCTGAGCGGCCGTCCGCGGCGGCACCCGATCGGGCATGATGTCGCGGTGTGCCCCGGCCGCTGATCGGGTGACACGCTGCGCAATCGTGGGGCCATTCGTGTCGCTCATCGTGATCGACGGTGGAGTGACCTGGGGCACTCCGGACCCTGGTGTCCGATTCGGCAACGCAATGGTGACACGCGGTGGGTGGCTGTTAACTGCTGCGAAACACACCCCGACGGCGCCCGAAACACAGGCTGCGCATCCTTCCCTCCCAGTGATCGCCTCGAAGTCGGTGAACGCAGGAGGGACGAACGACCGTGTTGAATGCCGGTAGTACCGCGTGGGTACTCGCCAGCGCTGCGCTGGTGATGCTCATGACGCCAGGGCTCGCCTTCTTCTACGGCGGCATGGTCCGCTCGAAGAGCGTCCTGAACATGCTCATGATGAACTTCATGTGCCTCGCGATCGTCGGGGTGCTCTGGTGCCTCTACGGCTTCTCGCTCGCGTTCGGCTCCGACGCCTTCGGCGGCCTGATCGGCAACTTCCAGTACCTCGGCCTGGGCAACTCGTTCCCGGGCGGGTCGCAGGAGATCGTCGGCGGCAGCACGGGCGACGGGATCCCGGTCCTGGCGTTCGCGATGTTCCAGCTGATGTTCGCCGTCATCACGCCCGCCCTGATCTCGGGCGCGATCCCGGAACGCATCAAGTTCTGGAGCTGGGGCCTGTTCGTCGTCCTCTGGTCGACGATCGTGTACTTCCCGGTCGCGCACTGGGTGTTCTCGTTCGACGGCTACTCGGGCGAGAAGGGCGGCTGGATCGCCAACTCGCTCAAGGCGCTCGACTTCGCCGGTGGGACCGCGGTCCACATCAACGCCGGTGCGGCGGGCCTCGCGCTCGCGATCGTGCTCGGCAAGCGCCGCGGCTGGCCGCGTGACCCGGGCCGCCCGCACTCCCTGCCGTTCGTCCTGCTCGGCGCCAGCCTCCTGTGGTTCGGGTGGTACGGCTTCAACGCCGGCTCGGCCCTGGGCGCCAACTCGAACGCCGCGATCGCGTTCACGACGACGACGGTGGCCACCGCGGCCGCGGCCATCGGCTGGCTGGTCGTCGAGCAGCTGCGTGACGGCAAGCCGACCACCCTCGGTGCCGCCTCGGGTGCCGTCGCCGGCCTCGTCGCGATCACCCCGGCCTGTGCCTACGTCAACCCGGTCGGCGGTCTCGCGATCGGCGTCATCGCCGGTGCGGTCTGCGCGCTCTGCGTCTCGATCAAGTTCCGGCTGGGCTTCGACGACTCGCTCGACGTCGTCGCCGTCCACCTCGTCGGCGGTCTCGTCGGCACCCTGCTCATCGGCTTCTTCGGCACCACGTCGCTGAACTCCTCGAGCGCCGACGGCCTGTTCTACGGCGGCGGGTTCGAGCAGCTCGGCAAGCAGGCCGTGGCCGCGTTCTCCGTGCTGATCTACTCGTTCGTGGTCACCTCGATCATCGCGCTGCTGATCAAGTCCACGATCGGCTTCCGCGTCAGCGACGAGGAGGAGGCCGCCGGCATCGACGAGTCGGAGCACGCCGAGTCCGCCTACGACTACTCCGGCCTCAGCGGTGGAGGAAACTCCTCCCTGCTGGGCGCGGGTGCCACCGGGTCCTCGATGCCTGCGACTCCCAGGGAGGGTGCTCCGCGATGAAGATGGTGACCGCGATCATCAAGCCGTTCGTGCTGGAGGACGTGAAGGGGGCGCTGGAGCAGCTCGGCGTCCTGGGCATGACCGTCAGTGAGGTCCAGGGCTACGGCCGCCAGAAGGGCCACACCGAGGTCTACCGCGGGGCCGAGTACTCCGTGGACTTCGTCCCGAAGGTCCGCATCGAGGTCGTCACCGACGACCCGACCGCGGAGAAGGTGCTCGACGCGATCGCCGAGACCGCCCGCACCGGCAAGATCGGTGACGGCAAGGTCTGGGTGACCCCGGTCGAGACCGTGGTGCGCGTGCGCACCGGCGAGCGCGGGGCGGACGCCCTCTAGCCCGCAGGGCGCCACCGGTGTCGCGGCGCCGGGACCGATCACCCGCTGATCGGTCCCGGCGCCGCGGTGCCTGCGCGCCCGCCGGCGCGGCCCCTGCCGGGCGCCGCGTCCCATCCACACCACGACGGCGGAGCGCGAGAGGACGGCATGGTCGCTGCGGGGTCGGGAGCCGGGGCGGATCCGGCGGAGCTCGGCGCGGTGCCCCGGGTCTCGGGGGAGTCCGACGAGGGCGCCGCCGTCGACCTGGTCCGCGCGCGGACGGCGCTGCTCACGCCGCCGCCCGGTGCCCGCCGGCTCGGGCCGGCGGCGCTGCGCGAGGCCCTCGTCGAACTGCACGACTTCTGGCTCGCCACCCGGGCCGCGGCGGTCGGCGTCGGGGAGGGGAGCGGCATCGCGCTCGTCGCGGTCGGTGCCCTCGGACGCCGCGAGCTCGCCCCCTGGTCCGACCTCGACCTCGTCCTCGTCCACGACGGCACCGGCCGGCAGAAGGGCGCCGACCAGGTCGCCCGCATCGCCGACGCACTCTGGTACCCGCTGTGGGACGCCGGGATCGGCCTCGACCACTCGGTGCGGACCGTCGGCGAGGCGGTCGGGGTGGCCACCGAGGACCTGCGGGTGGCCCTCGGCCTGCTCGAGGTCCGCCTCCTGGCCGGCGACGCCGAGCTCGCCGAGCGCCTCGCGGGCTCCGCGCGGCAGGCCTGGCGGGCCGGGATCCGCGGCCGGTTCGACGAGCTCGAGGAGGCCACCCGGGGCCGCTGGCAGCGTTCCGGCGAGGTCGCCCACCGCGTCGAGCCCGACCTCAAGAACGGCCGGGGCGGCCTGCGCGACGTCCAGCTCCTCGACGCCCTCGCCGCCGCCCAGCTCGTCGACCGGCCCGCCGTCGACGTGCGCTCCGCGCGGGGGCTGATGCTCGACCTGCGCACCGAGCTGCACCGGCGCGCCGGCCGCGCCCGCGACGTGCTGCAGGCCGAGGACGCCCACGAGCTCGCCGGGATCCCCGACCTCGGCGTCACCGACCGCTACGACCTGGCCCGCTCGCTCTCCGGCGCGGCCCGCACCGTCGTCTACGCGACCGACGTCGCGCTGCGCTCGGCGCGGGCGGCCCTCCCGCGACGGGGCCTGGCCGCCCTGCGCCGCACGCCGGCCCGGCGCCCCCTCGACGAGGGCGTGGTCGAGCACGGCGGCGAGGTCGTCCTCGCCCGCGAGGCCCAGGTGACCCGCGACCCCGCGCTCGTGCTGCGGCTGGCCGCCGTCGCCGCGCGCACCGGCCTGCCGATCGCCGCCGGGACCCTCAACCGGCTCGCCGAGGCCGCACCCGAGCTGCGGGAGCCGTGGCCGCGCTCGGCGCGCACCGAACTGCTCGCGCTGCTCGGGGCGGGGGAGGGCCTGGTCGACGTCATCGAGGCCCTCGACCGCACCGGCCTGTGGGGCCGGCTCGTCCCCGAGTGGGGCGCGGTCCGCGACCTCCCGCCCCGCGACCGCCAGCACGTGTGGACCGTCGACCGCCACCTCGTCGAGGTGACCCGCCGGGCCGGCGCCCTGACGACCCGGGTCTCGCGGCCCGACCTGCTGCTGCTCGGCGCGCTGATCCACGACATCGGCAAGGGCCGCGACGAGGACCACTCGGTGGTCGGGGCCGAGCTCGCCCGCCACATCGGGCGCCGGCTGGGCCTGTGGCCGGCCGACGTCGAGCTCCTCGCGGCGATGGTGCGCCACCACCTGCTGCTGCCGCACACCTCCCAGCGCCGCGACCCCGAGGACCCGGCGACGGTGCAGCGCGTGGTCGACACCCTCGACGGCGACCCGGTGCTGCTCGAGCTGCTGCACGCCCTCGCCGAGGCCGACGCGCTGGGCACCGGGCCCGGGGTGTGGACGCCGTGGCGGGCCACGCTCATGGGCGACCTGGTCCGCCGCTGCCGGATCGTCATGGCCGGCGAGCCCGTGCCCGGCCCCGAGCCGCTCTCCGAGGACCGGCTCGCCCTGGCCCGGTCGGTCCAGGTCTCGGGCCGCCCGGAGGTCTCGGTCGACGCCGGCGACGAGCTCACCACGGTGACGATGACGGTGGCCGCCCCGGACCGGCCCGGGCTGCTGAGCCGGGCGGCCGGGGTGCTGGCGCTGCACTCCCTGCAGGTGCACGCGGCGGTGCTGGTGGAGCACGACGGCGTGGCGGTCGACAGCTTCACCGTCTCGCCGCGCTTCGGCCGGCTGCCCGAGGCCTCCCTGCTGCGCGAGGACCTCGTCCGCGTCCTCCAGGGCTCCCTCGACCTGCCCGCCCGCCTCGCGGCCAAGGAGCGCGACTACTCCGGCCGCGGCTCCTCCACCACCCCGCCCGCCAGCCGGGTGCTGTGGTTCGACGACGAGGCCACCGGCGCGGTCGTCCTCGAGCTGCGCACCGCCGACCGCATCGGGCTGCTCCACCACGTGGCGGCCGCGCTGGAAGCGCAGGGCGTCGACGTGCGCTGGGCCCGGGTGTCGACGCTCGGCTCGTCGGTGATCGACGCGTTCTGCCTCGAGGCCACCACCGAGGCGGCCCAGGACGGCACCCCGCACGACGGGCCGGGGAACGGCACCGTCGTGGCGCTCGACCCGACCCGCCGTCGGGCGATCGAGGCCGCGGTGATGGCGGCGGCGCAGCCCGGCGGCTGACCAGGGCCTCCGGGCGCGTGGGACGGCCCGGTTAGGCTGGTGTTGCCCGTGGCCTGCCCGGGCAGAGCGTCAGCAGGCACCCGTTCCGGTGCCGTCACCCGTCGTCTGGGGGAGAACGTCCGCCGTGTTCGACACCCTGTCCGAACGCCTCACCTCGGTCCTGTCGGACCTGCGCGGCAAGGGCCGGCTCTCCGAGACCGACATCGACACCACCTGCCGCGAGATCCGGATCGCGCTGCTCGAGGCCGACGTCGCGCTGCCCGTCGTCCGGGAGTTCGTCAGGCAGGTCAAGGAGCGCGCCAAGGGCGCGGAGGTCTCCGAGGCCCTCAACCCGGCGCAGCAGGTCGTCAAGATCGTCAACGAGGAGCTCGTCGGCATCCTCGGCGGTGAGACGCGCCGGCTGCGGCTGGCGAAGAACCCGCCGACGGTGATCATGCTCGCCGGCCTGCAGGGCTCCGGGAAGACGACCCTGGCCGGCAAGCTCGCGCTCTGGCTGCGCAAGCAGGGCCACACCCCGATGCTCGCGGCCTGCGACCTGCAGCGCCCGAACGCGGTGAACCAGCTGCAGATCGTCGGCCAGCGGGCCGAGGTCGAGGTCTTCGCGCCCGAGCCCGGCAACGGCGTGGGCGACCCGGTCGACGTCGCCCGGCGAGCGATCGCCGACGCCAGGGCCCGGCAGTACGACGTCCTCGTCGTCGACACGGCCGGCCGTCTCGGCGTCGACGAGGAACTGATGCGCCAGGCCGCGGACATCCGCGACGCGGTCTCCCCGGACGAGATCCTCTTCGTGCTCGACGCCATGGTCGGCCAGGACGCGGTGAACACCGCCGAGGCCTTCCGCGACGGCGTCGGCTTCACCGGCGTGGTGCTGACCAAGCTCGACGGCGACGCCCGGGGCGGCGCCGCGCTCTCGGTCCGCCAGGTCACCGGCGAGCCGATCCTCTTCGCCTCCAACGGCGAGCGGCAGGACGAGTTCGACGTCTTCCACCCCGACCGGATGGCCTCGCGCATCCTCGGCATGGGCGACGTCCTCTCGCTCATCGAACAGGCCGAGGAGGCCTTCGAGGCCGGCCAGGCCGAGGCCGCCGCCCGCAAGATGGGCGAGGGCGACTTCACGCTCGAGGACTTCCTCGAGCAGATGCAGTCGGTCCGCAAGATGGGCCCGATCGCCAACATCCTCGGCATGCTCCCGGGCGCGGCGGGCATGAAGGACCAGCTCGCGAACGTCGACGAGAAGCACCTCGACCGGGTGCAGGCGATCATCCGCGGCATGACGCCGGCCGAGCGGGCCGACCCGAAGATGATCAACGGGTCGCGGCGGCTGCGGATCGCGAACGGCTCCGGGGTGGGCGTCACCGACGTCAACCAGCTCGTCGAGCGGTTCTTCGAGGCCCGCAAGATGATGAAGAACATGGCCGGCCAGTTCGGCCTGCCGGGCATGGGCGGCGGCGGTCGCAAGGCCGCACGCAGTGCCCGCAAGGGCGCCGGCAAGAGCCAGCGCGGCGCCGGCAAGACGATGCCGGCGATCGCGGGCATCGCGGCGGAGAGCTCGTCGCAGCGCGGGCAGCGCTCGGTCGGCTCCTACGAGACGCCGGGCCTCAACCAGCTCCCGCCCGGGCTCGCCGGCCTCGACCAGCTGCCCGAGGGCTTCGACCCCGGCGCGCTCACCTTCCCCGGCAACGCCGGCGGCGGCGGCCGTGGCTCCGGCGGCGGCAAGAAGGGCAACAAGAAGCGCAAGAAGTAGGCGGGTCCGCGCTCAGGGCGCGTGCTCGGCCAGCCACGCGTCCCGGCGTCGCGGGGAGGCCTGCGCGAGCCACGCGTCCTGCACGATCTCGCGGAGCTCGGCGAGGTCGAGCTCGCCGAGCCGTGAGGTGCGGAGCAGCACCGACGGGTGCCCGTCGAAGCGCGGCGTGGTGAAGAACGGCGTCGTCGGGTCGCCGACGAGCGCCGCCTTGGCCTCCTCGTCCTCGACCCAGAACATGACGACGTCGTCGTACTTCGCGCCGGTGTCCGGGTCGGCCGCGTCGCGCTGCGGGGTGCGGAAGAAGACGAACGACTTCCCGCCCACCTGGTAGATCGCGTTGCCCTTCGGCCCGACGAGCGCCTTCACGTGCGGCATCGCGCGGGCGAGGCCGTGCACGTCCCCGACCTCGGGCGTGCGCTCGGTCGACACGCGCCGATTCTCCTACGATCCCGGTCCGTGCCCTCCTCCCTCCACCTGCACGGTGTCGTGCTCGACGAGACCACCGAGCCCGGGGACGCCGCCCGGGACCTCTGGATCGACGAGGCGGGCCGGTTCACCGACGGCCCGGTCGCCGGCGCGGAGACGATCGAGGGCTGGATCGTCCCGGGGCTGGTCGACGCGCACTGCCACGTCGGGATCGGCCCGGACGGCCCCGTCGAGCTGGAGGAGGCGCGGGCCCAGGGGCACGTCGACGCCGCCGCGGGCGCGCTGCTGCTCCGCGACTGCGGCGCCCCGATCGACACCCGGCCGCTCGACGACGACCCGGAGATGCCCGAGATCGTCCGCGCCGGGCGCCACCTCGCGCGCCCCAAGCGCTACATCCGCGGCCTGCCGATCGACGCCGAGGACCCGGCCGAGCTGCCCGGCCTCGTCGCCGAGCAGGCGCGGGCCAACCCGTGGGTCAAGCTCGTCGGCGACTGGATCGACCGCGACGAGGGCGACCTCGCGCCGCTCTGGCCCGACGACGTGCTGCGCGAGGCCATCGACACCGCCCACGCCCACGGCGCCCGCGTCACCGCCCACGTGTTCGGCGAGCACGCCCTGCCCGGGCTGATCGGGGCGGGCATCGACTGCATCGAGCACGGCACCGGGCTGACCGACGACACGATCGCGATGATGGTCGCCCACGGCACCGTCCTGGTGCCGACCCTGGTCAACGTCGCGAACTTCCCCGGGTTCGCCGGCGCGGCCGGCGAGAAGTTCCCGCGCTACGGCGCGCACATGCGGGAGCTGTACGCGCGGGCGGGGGAGACGATCGCGAAGGTCCTCGACGCCGGGATCACCGTCTACGCCGGGACCGACGCGGGCGGCGGGATCGCCCACGGCCGGATCGTCGACGAGGTCGTGGCGCTCGCCGACGCCGGGCTCGGCCGGGAGCGGGCGCTGATGGCGGCGACGGTGGCCGCGCGGGACTGGCTGGGCCGCCCGCGGATCGGCCCGGGGGCGCCGGCCGACGTGGTCGTCCTGCCCGGGGACCCGCGCGCCGACCTCGACGTGCTCCGTCGGCCGACGGCCGTGCTGCGGCGGGGACGGCGGCTGGGCTGATGCTGGACCTCAACGCCGACCTCGCCGAGGGCTTCGGGCAGTGGCACCTGACCGACGACGACGCCCTGCTCGACGTCGTGACCTCGGCGAACGTCGCCTGCGGCTTCCACGCCGGCGACGCGCCGACGATGCGGCGGGTGTGCGCGCGGGCCGCGGAGCGCGGGGTCCGCATCGGCGCCCAGGTCTCCTACCGCGACCTCGCCGGCTTCGGACGGCGCTTCCTCGACGTCGACCGCGCCACGCTCGCCGCCGAGGTGCTCTACCAGATCGGCGCCCTGCGGATCTTCGCCGCCGAGGCCGGCGCCGACGTCGCCTACGTGAAGCCGCACGGGGCGCTCTACAACACCGTCGTGCACCACGAGGAGCAGGCGGCCGCCGTGGTGGAGGCGGCACGCGCGGCCGGTGACCTGCCGGTCATGGGGCTGCCCGGCGGACGGCTCCTCGCGCTCGCCGCCGAGGCGGGGCTGACGACGATCGCCGAGGCGTTCGCCGACCGCGGGTACACGCCGGAGGGCACCCTCGTCCCGCGGTCGGAGCCGGGCGCCCTCCTGCCCGACACCGACGCCGTCGTCGAGCGGGCCGTGCGGCTGGCGCGCGACGGGGTGATCGTCGCGGTGGACGGCACCGAGCTCGACGTCCGCGCGGACTCGCTGTGCCTGCACGGCGACACCCCCGAGGCCGTCGCGAACGCGCAGGCGGTCGCGGCGGCGCTGGCCGGGGGGTAGCCCCGCCCCACCTCCTCGTCGGGATGCTCTGGCACAATCGACAGGATTGCGTCGCGGCCACCCTCTCCCTGGGCCACGACCGTCGGACCTGCGGTGCACGGCCGGTGGTGACCCCACGCCGGCCGGGGACGCCGAGCACGGAGCAGTAGCGCGAACGAGGAGTACACCGGACCCGTGGCCGTCAAGATCAAGCTCGCCCGCATGGGCAAGATCCGCGAGCCCCACTACCGCGTGGTCGTCGCCGACGCCCGCAACCGTCGCGACGGGCGCGTGATCGAGACGATCGGCGAGTACCACCCGAAGAGCCAGCCGAGCGACATCAAGATCAACTCGGAGCGCGCGCAGTACTGGCTCGGCGTGGGCGCCATCCCGACCGAGCCGGTCCACGGCCTGCTCAAGGTCACCGGCGACTGGCAGAAGTTCAAGGGCCTCCCCGGCGCCGAGGGCAAGCTCAAGCCGCAGCCGGAGAAGGTCGACAAGCAGGCCCGGTTCAACGAGGAGCTGGCCAAGGTCAGCAACAACGCGGCGCAGTGAGCGAGGCGTGAGCGATCTCGCCGAAGCCCTCGAGCACCTCGTGCGCGGCATCGTCGCGCACCCCGACGAGGTCTCGGTCGACCTCGTGACCAACCGCCGCGGGCGCACCCTCGAGGTGCGCGTGCACCCGGACGACCTGGGCAAGGTCATCGGGCGCGGCGGTCGCACGGCCACCGCGCTGCGCACCGTCATCAGCGGTGTGGGCGGGCGCGGCGTGCGCGTCGACGTCGTCGACACCGACCGCTGAGCACCGTGACCGACCCGTCCGACCTCCGCGTGGTCGGACGGGTCGTCAAGGCCCACGGTCTGCGCGGCGAGCTCGTCGTCGAACCCTCCACCGACCAGGCGGAGGAGCGCTTCGCGCCCGGCGTCGTCCTGGCTCTCGCGGACGGCCGGACCCTGACGATCACCGCCGCCCGGTGGCACTCCGGGCGGCTGCTGGTGAGCGCCGAGGAGGTGGCCGACCGCGACGCCGCGGAGGCGATGCGCCGCGCCGAGCTGCGGGCTCCCGCCTCCGAGGGCGACGTCGCCGACGACGACGAGTTCCACGACCACCAGCTCGAGGGACTGCGCGCCGAGCTCGGCGACGGCAGCGTCGTGGGCACCGTCGTCGCCGTCTCGCACGGCGCGGGCGGGGAGCTCCTCGTGCTCGAGCCGCCCGGCGGCGGCGAACTGCTGGTCCCCTTCGTCAAGGCCATCGTCCCGACGGTGGACGTGGCCGGCGGGCGGGTCGTCCTCGACCCGCCCGAGGGGCTGCTCGACCCGCCCGGCTAGCCCTCCGACTCGGCGATCTCCCGGATCAGCCCGCCGGCGAGCACCATCGACACCTGCCGCGGCGAGAGCTGGTGGCGGAACGTGTACTCCGTGCCGTCCACGGTGCCGGTGATCTCGGAGCCGCCCTGCAGGGCGTCGTGGAGCCCGGAGAACGACAGCGTCGCGCCCTGCTCCAGCGCGTCGAAGTCGGAGCCGTCGGCGAACTCGAGCGCGAGGATCCCGAAGTTCGCGAGGTTCTGCCAGTGGATCCGCGCGAACGACTTGGCGATCACCACCCGCAGCCCGAGGTAGCGCGGGCAGATCGCCGCGTGCTCGCGCGACGAGCCCTGGCCGTAGTTGTCGCCCCCGACGATCGCGTGGCCGCCGGAATCCTTGATCTCCTCCGCGTTCGCCGGGTAGTCCTCGTCGACGCGGACGAACGCGAATCGCGCGAGCTCCGGGATGTTCGACCGGTAGGGCAGCGCGGCGGCGCCGGCGGGGGAGATGTCGTCGGTGGAGATGTCGTCGCCGACCTTGAGCAGGATCGGCACCTCCAGCTCGTCGGGGAACCGGTCGAACTCCGGGAGCCCGGAGATGTTGGGGCCCTTGACGAGCTCGACGTCGCGCGCGTCCTCCTCGGACGGCGGCTCGGAGAGCATGGAGGTGTTCACCGTCGCGTGCTCCGGCAGCCCGAGGTCACCCCACTCGAGACCCAGTTTGTCGGCGAGCTCGCGCGGGTCGGTGATGACGCCGGTGAGCGCGCTCGCGGCCGCCGTCTCGGGGGAGCAGAGCCAGACGTGGTCGTCGGCGCCGCCGCCGGAGCGGCCGGGGAAGTTGCGGGGGAAGGTGCGCAGCGAGTTCGTGCCGGGCGCGGGCGCCTGGCCCATCCCGATGCAGCCCATGCACCCGGCCTGGTGGATGCGCGCCCCCGCCGCGATCAGCGAGAACGTGCCGCCCCACTTCGTGAGGTCGGCGAGGATCTCCCGGGAGCTCGGGTTGACGTCGAAGCTCACCGCGTCGTTCGTCTGGCGCCCGTCGACCATCCGCGCGGCGATCGCGAAGTCCCGTAGCCCCGGGTTGGCCGAGGACCCGATGACGACCTGGCCGATCGGCTCGCCCGCCACCTCGGACACCTCGACGACGTTGCCGGGGGACGACGGCTTCGCGATGAGCGGGACGATCGCGGACAGGTCGATCTGCTCGGTGAGGTCGTAGGAGGTGCCCTCGTCGGCGACGAGCTCGGTGAAGTCGTCCTCGCGGTCCTCGGCGCGCAGGAAGGCGCGGACGGCGTCGTCGGCCGGGAACACCGTCGTCGTCGCGCCCAGCTCGGCACCCATGTTCGCGATGACGTGGCGGTCCATCGCGGTCAGCGTCTCCAGGCCGGGGCCGTGGTACTCGAGGATGCGGTTGGTGCCGCCCTTCGTGCCGTGGCGGCGCAGCATCTCGAGGATCACGTCCTTGGCCGAGCACCACGGCGGCAGCTCGCCGACGAGCTCGATGCCCCAGATCTCCGGCATGCGGATCGAGAGCGGGCGTCCGGCGATGGCGAGGGCCACCTCCAGCCCGCCCACCCCGATCGCGAGCATCCCCAGCGCACCGCCCGCCGGGGTGTGGGAGTCCGAGCCGATCATGGTCTTGCCCGGCTTGCCGAAGCGCTGCATGTGCGTCGGGTGCGAGACGCCGTTGCCGGGCTTGGAGTACCAGAGCCCGAAGCGCCGGCACGCCGAGTGCAGGTAGGCGTGGTCCTCGGCGTTCTTCTCGTCGGTCTGAAGCAGGTTGTGGTCGACGTACTGGACCGAGACCTCGGTCTGCGCCCGCTCCAGCCCGAACGCCTCGAGCTCCTGCATCACCAGGGTGCCGGTGGCGTCCTGGGTGAGGGTCTGGTCGATGCGGAGCGAGACCTCCTCGCCCGGCGTCATCTCCCCGTCGACGAGGTGGGAGGAGATCAGCTTCGCTGCGACTCCCTGCGGTCCGGACGACTCGGCCATGACGGTCCTCCTCCGACGGCGGCGTGCCCGGGGTGGTACCCACCGCCGGGGCGGATCACCCGGCGCGGGGGGTCACTCCGCGGCCTCCTCGTCCTCGTCGGCGACGATCCGGACCCCGATCACGCCCGGGAGCTCGGCGAGCTCGCTCGTGAGCGGGTGCAGGGGGATGCGCCCGAGCAGGGACAGCGTCACCGCGGCGCTGCGCGGGGTGCCGTCGCCGTCTCCGGGGTCCTCCCGGTCCACCGTCATGCCCGCGACGGCGAACCCGCGCTCGGTGCACAGGGTGAGCACGTCGCGCAGCACGCCGCGACCGTCGAGGTAGGAGACGTGCACCGGGCGCGGCGCCGACGACGACCGCGCCAGCGCGCGGGAGAGCGGCCGGAAGCCCCGGGTGATCAGGTAGTGCACGACGGTGCCCGCGGCCGCGAGCAGCGGGAGTCCCGCCCCGGCCGCCGTGCCGACCGCGGCCGCCCCCCACACCGTCGCCGCGGTGGTGAGACCCCGGACCGCGTCGCGGCGCACGAAGATCAGCCCGCCGCCGATGAACCCGATCCCGGAGACGATCTGCGCCGCGACGCGCGAGGGGTCGAGCGAGATGTGCTCGAGGCCGAGGAGGTCGCCGAAGCCGTACTTCGAGATGAGCATGAACGCCGCGGAGCCGACCCCCACCAGCGCGTGGGTGCGCAGGCCGGCGCTCTTCGCGGCCAGCTCGCGCTCGATCCCGATCACGGTGCAGAGCACGAGGGCGAGCAGCAGGTCCACGAGCACCCGCCACTGCACGCCGAGGTCCGAGGACCACAGCACCGAGGTGCCGCCCATCCGTCCCTCCTCTCCGGTGGACCCGGCAGGATCCTCCGCGTGCGCATCGACGTCGTCACGATCTTCCCCGGTTACCTCGCGCCGCTCGACGAGGCCCTCGTCGGGCGCGCGCGGCGGGCCGGGCTGATCGAGCTGCACGTCCACGACCTGCGTGCCTGGGCCACCGGGGTGCACAAGGCGGTGGACGACGCCCCGTACGGCGGCGGCCCGGGCATGGTCATGGTGCCGACGGTGTGGGGCGAGGCGCTCGACGCGGTCCGCGCCGAGGTCCCCGACGAGCCCGGCCTGCTGCTCGTCCCGACGCCGGCCGGGGCCCCTCTGACCCAGGCGCGGGCGGCGGCCTGGGCGGGGGAGCCGCGGCTGGTGCTCGCGTGCGGGCGGTACGAGGGCATTGACGCCCGGGTCACGGCGGACGCCGCCCGCCACGGGCGGGTCGAGGAGTTCTCGCTGGGCGACTACGTGCTCGCCGGGGGCGAGGTCGCGGCGCTCGTCGCGGTCGAGGCCGTCTCCCGGCTCGTCCCCGGAGTGCTCGGCAACCCGGCGTCGGCCGAGCTGGACTCCTTCTCCGACGGCCTGCTCGAGGCCCCCGCGTTCACGCGGCCGGAGTCGTGGCGCGACCTCGAGGTGCCGACGGTGCTGCGCGGGGGCGACCACGGGGCGGTGGCGCGCTGGCGGCGGGACCGGTCGCTCGAGCGCACCGCCGCCGTGCGCCCCGACCTGCTCGACCGGCTGCTGGCGGCGCACGGAGCGGCCGCGTTCGACCGCCGCGACCGCGAGGTCCTGGCCGCCGCGGGCTACGAGGTGCCGGCCGCGCCCTGAGGCGTGCCGGGGCGTGCGCCCCGGCCACCGGGGACGATGAGCACGTCTGGCAGACTGGAGGAGTTGCCACGGGCCGGGATCGCGCACGCTCCCGCCTGCAGCGCGACCACGTACGAACCCGATCGGCCGTCCGACCACCGTCTCCCGGCGGTGCTGCTCGGACCGGCCCGCGAAACGCGAGGACGACGAGCCATGAACGCCCTGGACGAGCTCGACGCGCAGTCGCTGCGCACCGACATCCCGGACTTCCGCCCGGGTGACACCGTCAAGGTGCACGTCAAGGTGATCGAGGGCTCACGCTCCCGTGTACAGGTCTTCCAGGGCGTCGTGATCCGTCGCCACGGTGGCGGCCTCCGGGAGACGTTCACCGTCCGCAAGGTCTCCTTCGGCGTCGGGGTGGAGCGCACCTTCCCGGTTCACTCGCCCAACATCGACCACATCGAGGTCGTCACCCGTGGTGACGTCCGGCGCGCGAAGCTCTACTACCTCCGTGAGCTCCGCGGGAAGGCCGCGAAGATCCGCGAGAAGCGCGAGACGACGCCCGCTTCCTGAGCGGGCGACACGTCGTGAGGCCTCCCCGTGCCCTCCCTCGACGCCGTCTCCTAGCCTGACTTCCGTGCCACCAGCCGACGAGCCCGGTCGCCGCTACCGCTCGCCCCGCCACGGGGAGCCCGACTCCCGGTGGGGCGGGCCCGGAGCGGTCGCCCCGGTGGACGACCCGTACGGCGACGTCCCGCCGGGCCGACCCGCGGGCGGCCGGCACGGGACGCCCGACGAGCCGGGCCCCCGCCACGGCGGCCGGTACGACGACGGGTACGGCGACGCCCGCTACGACGGCGGCGGGTACGGCGACGCCCGGTACGACGGCGGCCGGTACGACGGGGACGGCTGGCGCGCCGACACCTGGTCGAGCGGCCCGCGCCACGGCGACCGCGACCTCCCCGACGCCCGGCCCGGGCCGGCGCCCTGGCCGCCGCCCACCGCCCTGCCGTCCGGCCGCTCCGGTCCCGACGACGGCGGACGCGACCATCGGCGCTTCGGTGCCGACGACCGGGACCTGCCGGCGCGCCCGTACGGCGGCCCGAACGGCCGCGTCCCCGCGCAGCCCGGTGCCGCCGGGCCGTCGTCGTACGGGCGTCAGGGCCCGCCGTCCGGGCCCTCCCCGTACGGTCAGGCGCCGCCGTCGCCGCCCGTCGGGCAGCCGAACCCCTACGGCCAGGCGCCGCCGTCGCCGCCGTACGGCCAGGCCCGCCACGGCGGCTCCGGCCCGAACGGCTCGCCGGTCCCGAACGGCGCACCCGTGCCGAACGGTGCGCCCCAGAACGGTGCGCCCCAGAACGGTGCCGCAGGCCAGCACGGTGCCCCGCGCGCCGCCGGCCCCGGGTCGACCGCGGTGCAGCCCCCGGCCGAAGCACCGTCGAGCGCGGCCGACGGGTCCGGGGTCCCGCTGCTCGCCGGCGGCACCCCGCCGCCCGCCCCGTCCTCGTCCGACGGGTCCCCGTCCGACGCCGCGCCGTCCCGGTCCCGGCGGTCGTCCGCGGCGGTCGAGGAGGACGACGACGAGGCCGGCACCGCGGTGCTCGGCCACGGCGCGTCCCGGCACCGGCGCGGCGGCGCCGCCTCCGGGCCCGGCCGTGACGACGACGGCGCCGACGACACCTCGGGGCCCGGGCGTCGCAGCCGTGGGGAGGAGAAGGCCGGCGGGAAGAAGAAGCGCAAGGGCTCCTTCTGGCGCGAGCTCCCGCTGCTCGTCGTCGTGGCGATCGTGCTCACCTTCGTCATCCAGACGTTCATCGCGCGCATCTACGTCATCCCGTCCGCGTCGATGGAGCAGACGCTGCACGGCTGCGACGGCTGCGCGAACGACCGCGTCGCCGTCGACAAGGTCACCTACCGCTTCAGCGACCCGGCCCCCGGCGACGTCGTCGTGTTCAAGGGCCCGCCGGCCTGGCTCGACAACGACGAGGTCGGGGAGACCCAGCCCTCGAGCAACGCGCTCGTGCGCGGGTTTCAGGACGCGCTCTCGCTGGTCGGGCTCGCGGCGCCCAACGAGAAGGACTTCGTCAAGCGCGTCATCGCCACCGGCGGGCAGACCGTCGCGTGCTGTGACGCGACGAACCACGTGCTCGTCGACGGGAAGCCGATCAACGAGCCGTACCTATACTTCCAGCCGGGCCTCGGGGACAAGCAGGCCACGTTCGACCCGGTGCGGGTGCCGGACGGCCAGCTCTGGGTGATGGGCGACAACCGCAACAACTCCGCGGACGCCCGCTTCCACGGGCCGGTGCCCGTCAGCGACGTCATCGGCAAGGTGCGGGTCGTCGTGCTGCCGATCAGCCGGTGGCGCACGGTGCCGGCGATCGACCCGCAGACGACGACGGCGGCGCTGGGTGAGCCGGGCCTGTCCGGGCTGCCCGTCGGCACCGGGACGGCCGGGGCCGCGGCGGGCGCCCTGCTCGCCGTGCCCGTCGTCGGGGTCGGGCGGCGCCTGCGCCGGGCCGCGGCGGCCGACCGGGCGACGGGGGCCCCACCCCGACCGGGATCGGACCCGTCGAGCCCGGACGGGGAGGCGCCGCGAGCGGCGGAGGCCGACCGGGAGTGACGTCCGCACGATCCCGCCCCGGAGGCGACGGACGTGCCCGGACGGGGGGACGCCCGGTCCGCCGCGCCCGTCGCCCGCTCCCGCCGCGCACCGGCGTCCAGCCGCCGCGGGCGATCATCCGCCGCTCCAGCGAGTCGTGGGCCCTGCAGTCGGCGCTGGAGCGCCACGGGCTCGGGCCCGTCGTCGGGGTGGACGAGGCGGGCCGGGGTGCGTGCGCCGGCCCGCTGGCCGTGGCGGCGTGCATCCTGCGCCCGAACGACGCCCGGCACTTCGAGGGGCTGACCGACTCCAAGCTGCTCACCCCCGAGGAGCGCGAGCGGCTCGCCGCGATCGTGCTGCGCCGCGCCGTCGACCACTGCGTGGTGCTCGTCGACCCCACCGAGGTCGACCACCGCGGGGTGCACGCGGCCAACATCGACGGCATGCGCCGGGCCGTCGCCCGGCTGCAGGTGCGGCCCGGCTACGTCCTCACCGACGGCTTCCCGGTGACCGGCTTCGGGGTGCCGAGCCTCGCGGTGCCGAAGGGCGACCTCGCCGCCGCCTGCGTGGCCGCCGCGTCGATCCTCGCGAAGACCACGCGGGACCGGTTGATGGCGCAGCTGCACGAGCGCCGCCCGGAGTACCGGTTCGACCTGCACAAGGGCTACTGCACCCCGACGCACACCGCGGCCCTCGCCGAGCACGGGCCGAGCCCCGACCACCGCTACAGCTTCGTGAACGTGGCCGGTGCCGCTCGCCTCGCCGCCGGCCGGGCGGCAGACTCCTCGGACGGGTCGGTGGGCCACAATGAGGAGGACTGGGCCGTCGACGACCTCCCGGACCCCACGCCCGACGAGGTCGACGTGATCGAGGGCATGGGCGAGGGCGTGGACGTCCTCGAGGACAGGGCCGAGGCGGAGGGGGGAGAGGGACCGTGAGCGCCGAGGATCTCGAGAAGTACGAGACCGACATGGAGCTGTCGCTCTACCGCGAGTACCGCGACATCGTGAGCCAGTTCTCCTACGTCGTCGAGACCGAGCGCCGCTTCTACCTCGCGAACACGGTCGACGTCGCGGTGCGCAACGCCGACGGCGAGGTCTACTTCGAGGTGCGGATGTCCGATGCCTGGGTCTGGGACATGTACCGGCCCGCGCGCTTCGTCAAGAACGTCCGGGTGGTCACCTTCAAGGACGTCAACGTCGAGGAGCTCGACAAGCCCGAGCTGCGCCTCGAGGACGGTCCGTTCGGCGGCTGACCCGCCGCCGGTCGCCCCGGCCGCCGCGGCGGCCGGCGCAGCGCCGCGTCCCCATCCCCGGCACGGGGCCCGGGTTGTCCCCAGCCCGCCGGTCCACCCTCCCCACGGCGGCGCGTCCACGTCCACCGTGATCTCCGGGCGGCGCGGCCGCCCGGGGATCACGGGAGGCGGCGCGTGGTGGGGACGGGACCGAGTGGCGCGGCGGGTGGTGGGCTCGCGAAGGACGAGCTGGGCCGGGAGGGCGAGCGGCTCGCGGCGGAGCACCTCGTCGCGCGGGGCCTGGTGATCCTGGCGCGCAACTGGCGCCGCCGCGAGGGCGAGCTGGATGTCGTGGCCACCGACGGGAAGAGCCTCGTGGTCTGCGAGGTGAAGACGCGTTCGGGGGTGGGCTACGGCCTGCCGGTGGAGGCCGTCACCCGCGCGAAGGCGGCCCGCATCCGGCGGCTCGCGCACCAGTGGCTCGCCGAGTCCCGCGCCCGCTTCGTCGAGGTGCGGTTCGACGTGGTCGCCGTGCTGCTGCTGCCCGGCCGGGCCCCGCAGGTCGAGCACTACGAGGGGGCCTTCTGATGGGGCTGGCCCGGGCGTGGTCGATCGGCCTGCACGGCGTGGACGGGGACCTGGTGGAGATCGAGGCCGATCTCGGGCCGGGCCTGCCCGGCCTCTCCCTGGTCGGGCTGCCCGACGCCGCGCTCGCCGAGGCCCGCGACCGGGTGCGCGCCGCCGTGGTGAACACCGGGGAGCCGTGGCCGAACCGCAAGATCACCCTGGCGCTGTCCCCGGCCACGCTGCCCAAGCAGGGGTCGAGCTACGACGTCGCGCTCGCCTGCGGCGTGCTGGCCGCCGCGGGGGAGCTGCGCCCGGAGCGGCTCCTCGACGTGGTGCTGCTCGGCGAGCTCGCCCTCGACGGGCGGGTCCGCGACGTCCGCGGGGTGCTGCCGTGCGTGGTGGCGGCGCGCCGGGCGGGGATCGCCCGGGCCGTCGTCCCGCTCGCCGCGCTCGACGAGGCCGCGCTGGTCGACGGCATCGAGGTGCTCGGCGCGGGCCACCTCGGGGAGGTCCTCGCCTGGCTGCGCCGCGAGGGCCCGCTCACGACGCCCGGGACCCGTCGGCCGCCGCGGACCGCGCGGACCACCGAGGACCTGGCCGAGGTGGTCGGCCAGGAGCGGGCCCGGCGGGCGACCGAGATCGCGGCGGCGGGCGGGCACCACCTGCTCTTCACCGGGCCCCCGGGGTCGGGCAAGACGATGCTCGCCCGGCGCCTGATCGGCCTGCTGCCCGATCTCTCGGTCGACGAGGCCATGGAGGTCGCCGCGGTGCGCTCGCTCGCGGGGTCGCTGCCCGACGACGAGGCCCTGCCGGTCACCCCGCCGTTCGTCGCACCGCACCACGGGGTGTCGGCGGCGGCGCTGGTCGGTGGCGGGTCGGGGCTCGCCCGGCCGGGCGCCGTCTCGCTGGCCCACCGCGGCGTGCTCTTCCTGGACGAGGTGTTCGAGTTCGGCCCGCACCTGCTCGACGGCCTGCGGACCCCGCTGGAGGAGGGCGAGGTCCGGCTCGCCCGCAAGGACGGCGTGGTGCGCTACCCGGCGCGCTTCCAGCTGGTCATGGCGACCAACCCGTGCCCGTGCGCGCCGCCCGACCCCCGCGACTGCACCTGCGCGCCGTCGGTGCGGGCCCGGTACGCGGGCCGGCTGTCCGGGCCGATGCTCGACCGCGTGGACCTGCGGATCGGCCTCGACGCGGTCGGCGGGCTCTACCGCGGGCCCGACGAGCAGCCCGAGAGCACCGCGACCGTCCGGGCGCGGGTCCTCGCCGCGCGGGCCGTCGCCCGCGACCGGTGGCGCGAGGCGGGCTGGCGCAGCAACGCCGAGGTGCCCGGCCCGGCGCTGCGGCGGCACGTGCCGCTGCCCGCCGGGGTCCTCAAGGACCTCGACCACCTGCTGCGCTGCGGGCTCCTCACGGCGCGGGGACTCGACCGGTGCCTGCGCGTCGCCTGGACCCTGTGCGACCTCCGGGGCGGGGAGCACCCCGACACCCGCGACGTGCACGCCGCCCTGGAGCTCAAGCACCAGGGAGCCGGGACGTGACCGCCGGGACGGAGTGCGACGGGCCCGGGCCCGCCGTCGTCGCCGAGGAGGTGCTGCGGGCCCGGGCCTACCTGATGCGGCTCGCCGAACCGCCGGCGCCGCGGCTGGCGCACCTCGTGGCCCTCCTGGGGCCCCTCGAGGCCGCCGAGCGGATCCGTGGCGGCGCCGACCTCGGTCGCCACGTCTCCTCCGAGGTGTCCGGGCGCCGCGACGTCGACCGTGCCGAGTCCGACCTCGACGCCGTCCGCGCCCTCGGCGGACGCCTCCTGGTGCCCGAGGGCCCCGGCTGGCCCGCCGCGGCGGTGGCGGCCTTCGACCGGCCCGACCTGCGCGGGAACCCGGACTGGGTGGCGCCGCTCGGGCTGTGGGTGCGGGGGCCCGGGGACCTCACCGAGCACGTCGACGGGTCGCACCGCAGCGTCGCGATGGTCGGGGCGCGCGCGGCCACCGGGTACGGGAAGTGGGTCGCGCGGGCCTGGTCGGCCTCGTTCGCCGACGAGGGGCTCGCCGTCGTCTCCGGGGCGGCGTCCGGGATCGACGGCGAGTCCCACCGCGGCTGCCTCGCGGCGGGCGGGGCGACGGTCGCGGTCCTGGCCTGCGGCGTGGAGCGGGCCTACCCGGCGACGCACACCCGGTTGCTGGCGGCGATCGCGGAGCAGGGCGCGGTGGTCAGCGAGTACCCCGTGGGCGCCGTGCCCGCCCGGCACCGCTTCCTGGTGCGCAACCGCCTCATCGCGGCGCTGGCGTCGGGGACCCTCGTCGTCGAGGCGGGCGCGCGCAGCGGGGCCGCGCGTACGGCCTCCGCGGCCCAGGAGCTCGGGCGCGTGGTCATGGCGGTGCCGGGCCCGGTCACCTCGGCGCTGTCGGTGGGGACGCACCACCTGGCGCGCCAGCCCGGGGTGGCGGTGGTCGGCTCGGTGGCCGACGTGCTGGAGGACATCGGGCCGGCGGGCCGGCTGGCCGACCCGCCGCCGCGGCCCCGCCGACCGCTCGACGGCCTGTCCACCACCGCGGTCCGCGTGCACGGCGCGCTGCGGGGGTTCGCGAGCTCGACGGCTGCGGTGCTGGCCCGGGAGGCCGGGGTCGAGCCCCGCGCGGTGCCCGCGGCGCTCGAGGAACTGGCGGTGGCCGGCCTCGTGGTCCCCGACGGCGAGCGGGGGTGGTGCCGACCCGTCTGACGCCCGGACTCGTGCGACGAGCGGTTGCGGAGCGCGACTGCGACGACCGCTGCCCGACAGGGCGACACGGTCACCGACGAGCGCGCGGCGATGCTTGACGACCACCCTCCGGCCTTGGACTCTCGACGGCGATGACCGGCAGATTCCCCTCTCAGGGCACCGACGCGGCCCCCGCGGCACCGCGCGCGGCGGGCCCTGCGGACGGGGCCGCCCACAGCGGTGGCGAGCGGTCACCGTCGTCACGCAGAGCGACGAGGAGGATCTCCGCAGGTCCGGGTGTTGCCGACGAGCAAACCGACACCGCGGACACCGCGACGCCGGAGCTGCCGGACGCGCTCGCCCGCGCCGTCACCGACTTCGCCGAGCACCTGCGGCTCGAGCGCGGGCTCTCCGAGCACACCGTGCGGGGATACACCGGCGACGTCACCGCCGCACTGCGCCACGTCGTCGCCCGCGCCGGACGGCGGGACGCCGGCGCCGCGCGGGAGGCCACCCTCGCCGACCTCGACCTCACGGTGCTCCGCTCCTGGCTGGCCGCGGGCGGTGCCGGCACCCGGCCGCGCGACGGCGAGGCCGGCCGGCGCCCGCCGCAGCGCACCACCGTGGCCCGCCGCGCCGCCGCCGCCCGCGCCTTCACCGCGTGGGCCGCCCGCACCGGCCGGGCCGAGACCGACCCCGGCGCCCGCCTCGCCTCGCCGCGGGCCCACCACCGGCTCCCCGCCGTGCTGCGGGCCGACCAGGCCGCGGCGGCGCTCGACAACGCCGCGCGCGGGGCCGCCGAGCGCGACCCGGTCGCGCTGCGCGACCACCTGCTGCTCGAGCTCCTCTACGCCACCGGCATCCGCGTGTCCGAGCTGTGCGGGCTCGACGTCGACGACGTCGACGACGCCCGCCGGACGCTGCGGGTGCTCGGCAAGGGCGCCAAGGAGCGCACCGTCGTCTACGGCGTCCCGGCCGCCGCCGCGCTGGACGCGTGGCGCGCCGACGGGCGCCCGCACCTCGCCGTCGCGGGCTCCCCGCCGGCGCTGCTGGTCGGCGCCCGCGGTGGGCGCCTCGACCCGCGGATCGCGCGCGCCGTCGTCCACGACGCGGCGCGGTCGGTCCCCGGGGCACCCGACATCGCACCGCACGGGTTGCGGCACTCGGCCGCGACGCACCTGCTCGAGGGGGGAGCGGACCTGAGAAGCGTCCAGGAGCTGCTGGGACACGCCTCACCGTCCACCACGCAGCTCTACACCCACGTGACCGCCGACCGTCTGAGGGCCGTTCATGACTCCGCCCATCCCCGCGCCTGAGCCCGAGCGGCCGGCCGGCCGGACGACCGCCGCCGTCGTCGCCCCGCTGCCCGCGCTGCCCGGCGTCGACTCCGTCTTCACCGCGCCCCGCCCGGGGCGCGGCACCGCGGTGCGCGCCCGCCCGACGACGATCCACCCGGGCACCGCCGCCGACGGCACCGTCGCCGACGAGGAGGCGATCGTCGAGGCCGGCATCGCCGAGATGTGGGCCGACTACGCCGACGCCCCGCACGACCGCACGGTCCGTGACCGGCTCGTGCTGCACTACGCGCCGCTGGTCAAGTACGTCGCCGGCCGGGTCGGCACCGGGCTGCCGTCGCACGTCGACGTCGCCGACCTCGTCCAGTGCGGGATCTTCGGCCTGGTCGACGCCATCGAGCGCTTCGAGCCCGACCGCGGGCGCAAGTTCGAGGTCTACGCGATGCAGCGCATCCGCGGCGCGATCCTCGACGAGCTGCGGTCGCAGGACTGGGTGCCGCGCTCGGTGCGCTCCCGCGCCCGCGAGATCGAGCGCGCCATCGAGCGCCTCGAGGGCCGCGAGCAGCGGACGTGCACCGACGGCGAGCTCGCCGGCGAGCTGGGCATGGAGACCTCCGACCTGCGCTCGACGTTCGGGCAGATCGCGATGACGAGCGTCGCGGCGCTCGACGAGCTCGTCGCCGCGGGCCGCTCCCACGCCGCCGGGCCGGGCGGCACGGCGCCCTCCCTCGCCGACTCGCTGCCCGACGCCGCGGCCGAGGACCCGGTGTCGGCGATGGAGTCGCGCGAGACCCGTCGCCAGCTCGCCGAGGCGATCCAGGGGCTGGCCGAGCGCGACCGCACCATCGTCGGTCTGTACTACTTCGAGAACCTGACGCTCGCCGAGATCGGCAAGGTGCTCGGGGTGACCGAGTCGCGGGTCTGCCAGCTGCACACCCGCGCGGTGCTCCGGCTGCGCGCCCGGCTCGCCGAGGCGCACGAGGCGTGATCGACGGGGTCGGCTGACCCCTACGGCCGGGCCGGCCACAGGCGGGTCCGGCCGAGGCCGACGAGCAGCAGTGGGTCGAGGTACTGCTCGCGCCGGACGTCCGGGCCGGTCCGCCACCGCAGGCCCCAGTGCAGGCAGGCGGCGGCGGGGCAGCCCGGGTGGCCCGCCTCGAGCGTGCCGAGCACGGTGCCGCGGGCCACGGGCGCGCCGGCGACGACGCGGGCCGTGACCGGTTCGTAGGTCGTGCGCAGGCCGCCCGGGTGCACGACCGACACCACGCCGCGCCCGGCCAGCATTCCGGCCTGGGCGACCACGCCGTCGCCGACGGCGAGGACCGGCGTGCCCGGCGGGTCGGCGAGGTCCACCCCGCGGTGCCCGCGGCCGTACGGGTTCGGCGGCGGGAGGAAGCGCCGGGCCACGCTCCCCGGCCCGCCGGCGGCCGGCGGACCGGTGCCGTCGAGCCCGGTGAGCGGCCACGCGAAGGCCCCGAGCGGGATCACCGGCAGGGGCGGGTCGGTCGGGGTCGCGGCGCCGGCCGTCGGGGGTGCCGGCAGCAGGACGCCGAGGAGGACGACGACGGCGAGGCACAGGCGGGACGCAGGGGTCACGGGACTGGGACGCCGGCGCGGGCTCCGCGGCTCCCTGCTGATCGCCGATCCATGATCACGGGCACGTGGGGCAGGCCGGAGGGGCGCGGGACCTGAGTGGTGTGCCCGTCGGTGGTGGCGAGCCGGCTCGGGTCGTCCGCCCGGATGATCACGGGCACGTGGGGCAGGTCGGAGTGCCGCGGGACCTGCGTGGTGTGCCCGTCGACGGCCGGGCCGGCGACGGTCCGCGGAAGCAGCCCGAGCCGGTCGGAGGCCGTCGGGGGCGCTGCGTACACTGGTGGGAGCGGCCCGCCCCCGGTGGGTCGACTTCGCGTGCCTCGACGAGCCCGCACAGCAGCCGTGCTGCCCCGTGCGCGCCATCCCTCGTGGCCGAGCGGTCCCCGGTCCGGATCACGGACCCGGGGATCGGTCACGAACGGGGCACCAGGGCGCCGGTCCGACCGGTCCGGCGCGACAACCGCAGCAGGCCCGCCCGCGGGCCGGACAGAGACCGAGGTAGCACGACCACCATGGCCGTCGTCACCATGCGACAGCTGCTGGACTCCGGTGTCCACTTCGGACACCAGACCCGGCGCTGGAACCCCAAGATGCGTCGCTTCATCTTCACCGAGCGCAACGGCATCTACATCATCGACCTGCAGCAGACGCTGTCCTACGTGGACCGCGCCTACGACTTCGTGAAGCAGACGGTCGCCCACGGCGGGACCATCCTCTTCGTCGGCACGAAGAAGCAGGCCCAGGAAGCGATCGACGACGAGGCGACCCGCGTCGGGATGCCCTTCGTCAACCAGCGCTGGCTGGGCGGCATGCTCACGAACTTCCAGACCGTGCACAAGCGGCTGCAGCGCCTCAAGGAGCTCGAGGCGATGGAGCAGTCGGGCGGCTTCGAGGGTCGCACCAAGAAGGAGATCCTCATGCTCACCCGTGAGCACGAGAAGCTCGAGAAGACCCTCGGCGGTATCCGCGACATGGCCCGCGTCCCGAGCGCGGTGTGGATCGTGGACACCAAGAAGGAGCACATCGCGGTCGGCGAGGCGCGCAAGCTCAACATCCCGGTCGTCGCGATCCTCGACACGAACTGTGACCCGGACGAGGTCGACTACCCGATCCCGGGCAACGACGACGCGATCCGCTCGGCCGCGCTGCTGACCAAGGTCGTCGCGCAGGCGTGCGCCGACGGGCTGCAGGACCGGGGCCGGCGCCAGAGCGGCACCGAGGAGGAGCCCGCCGCCGACGCCGCCGTCGAGCGCGAGTTCACCGCGGTCGGTGGCGACGGTGCCTCGGCGCCGGAGAGCCTGCCGTCGAACTCGGCGGTGGACGCCCCCGGTGACGTGCCGGTCGCGAGCCCCGAGGCCGAGGTCCACACCGAGGCCCACGAGTCGACCCAGGGGACGCCGAACCGCGGCCCGGGTGGGCCCGACCGTCCGGACCGCACCGCGGGTGTCGCCGAGACGCCGGGCGGCGAGGACGACAACGCGATCGACGCCGCGCCGTCCGCGGGCACCCCGCAGAACGGCCGCGCGAGCCGCTGACGCCACGGCGGCGGCCGCCACCCCGGCGGCCGCCGCCCGGCCCGGCTCCACCCACTCCCACCAGCGAAGACCCACGAGGGGACCCACGATGGCGAACTACACCGCCGCCGACGTGAAGAAGCTCCGCGAAGCCACCGGCTCCGGGATGATGGACTGCAAGAAGGCGCTGGAGGAGAACGACGGCGACTTCGACAAGGCCATCGAGGCGCTGCGCATCAAGGGCGCCAAGGACGTCGGCAAGCGTGCCGGCCGCACCACCGCCAACGGCGTGGTGGCCGCCCGCGACGGCTCGATGATCGAGCTGAACTCCGAGACCGACTTCGTCGCCAAGAACCCCGACTTCGTCCAGCTCGCCGACGACGTCCTCGGCGTCGCGATCGCCGAGCACGCGACCGACCTCGAGGCCCTCAAGGCCGCGAAGCTGGGCGACGGCACCGTCGAGGACGCCGTGCAGGCGCTCTCCGCCCGCATCGGCGAGAAGCTCGAGCTGCGCCGCGTCGTGACCCTGGACGGGCCGACCGCGACGTACCTGCACCGTCGTTCCTCCGACCTGCCGCCGGCGATCGGCGTCGTCGTGTCCTACACGGGCGACGACGAGGACGCCGCGCGCGGCGCCGCGATGCAGGTCGCGGCCGCCCGCCCGCTGTACACCACGCGCGAGGAGGTGCCGGCCGACGTCCTCGACGGCGAGCGCCGCGTCGCCGAGGCCACCGCGCGCGAGGAGGGCAAGCCCGAGAAGATCATCGACCGGATCGTCGAGGGTCGGCTCAACGGGTACTTCAAGGACACCGTCCTGCTCGAGCAGGACTCGGTCTCCGTCGACAAGAAGTCGGTCGGGGCGGTGCTGAAGGACGCGGGCGTCGAGCTGCGCACCTTCGCCCGCTTCGAGGTCGGCCAGCCCTGAGCCGTCCCGCCGTCCGGGTCCGCGGGACGACGCGGACCCGGACGGCGGCCACCTCCGAGCCCACTCCGACGAGGGGAGCCGTCGCCATGGCCGGAACGGAGATCGCCGACGCGTCGGCGGTCCTGACCGAGGGCCGGGAGCCGGGACCCCGACGCCGGGTGCTGCTCAAGCTCGGTGGCGAGATGTTCGGTGGGGGCGGCGTCGGGGTCGACCCGACGGTCGTGCGCACCGTCGCCCGCCAGATCGCCGAGGTCGTGCGGTCCGGGGTGCAGATCGCGGTCGTCATCGGCGGCGGCAACTTCTTCCGCGGCGAGGAGCTCTCCCAGGCCGGGATGCAGCGCCAGCGCAGCGACTACATGGGCATGCTGGGCACCGTCATGAACTGCCTGGCGCTGCAGGACTTCCTCGAGCGCGAGCACCACATCGACACGCGCGTGCAGACCGCCATCACGATGGGCCAGGTCGCCGAGTCCTACATCCCGCGGCGCGCGATCCGCCACCTCGAGAAGGGCCGCGTCGTCATCTTCGGCGCCGGCGTCGGGATGCCCTACTTCTCCACCGACACCACCGCCGCGCAGCGGGCCCTCGAGATCGAGTGCGAGGTCGTCCTGCTGGCCAAGGGCGTCGACGGCGTGTTCACGGCCGACCCCAAGATCGACCCGACGGCCACCATGTTCACCGAGATCACGCACCGCGAGGTCCTCGAGAAGGGTCTGAAGGTCGCGGACGCCACCGCCTTCAGTCTCTGCATGGACAACCAGATGCCCATCATGGTGTTCAACCTGCTGGTCGAGGGGAACATCGGGCGGGCGGTGCGGGGTGAGAGGATCGGCACGCTGGTGCACACACCGGCGCAGCACTGAGCAGGCCTCGACGGCGAGAGAGGAGTGACCCCAGTGATCGACGAGACCCTCCTCGACGCCGAGGAGAAGATGGAGAAGGCCGTCAGCGTCGCGCGGGAGGACCTCTCCGGCGTGCGGACCGGCCGGGCGAGCCCCGCGATGTTCAACCGCATCAACGTCGAGTACTACGGCTCGTACACGCCGCTGCCGCAGCTCGCGTCGGTGTCGGTGCCCGAGGCGCGCATGGCGGTCATCAAGCCCTACGACGTGAGCTCGCTGGGCGTCATGGAGCGCGCCATCCGCGACTCCGACCTCGGCGTCAACCCCTCCAACGACGGCACGATCATCCGCGTGGTGTTCCCGGAGCTCTCCGAGGAGCGCCGGCGCGACATGGTCAAGGTGGCGCGCAGCAAGGGTGAGGACGCGCGGGTCTCGATCCGCAGCGTCCGGCGCTCCGCGATGTCCGAGCTGCAGCGCATCGCCAAGGACGGCGAGGCCGGCGAGGACGAGGTCGGCCGCGCCGAGAAGGAGCTCGAGAGCACCACCGCCACGTACGTGGCCAAGATCGACGACATGGTCAAGGCCAAGGAGAGCGAGCTGCTCGAGGTCTGAGCGGCTCCACCCGGCGCCGGCGCCGGGTCCTCGATCGGGGAGGTCCGCGGTGGCGGAGGACGTGGCGGGGCCCGTCCCGTCGGACGCGGCCCCGTCGTCGAACGGCTCGGGGCCGACGGGTTCCGGGGCGACGGGCTCCGGGACGGGCGACCCCGGGTCTGCCGGCCCCGTGCCCGACGACTCCGGCTCCACCGGGTCGGAGCCCGCGACCTCGGGCGACAAGGGCTCCGGCTCCCGCGCCGGCCGCAACCTCCCGCTCGCCATCGGGGTCGCCCTGCTGATGGGCGCGGTGATCATCGTCGCGCTGCTCACCGTCCGGCAGGCCTGGATCGCGATCGTCGCCGTCTCGGCCGTCATCGGGACGTGGGAGGTCTTCGGCGCGCTGAACCGGGCGGCCGGGATCCGGCTCTCGCGGGTCCCGGTGCTCATCGGCGGCCAGGCGATGATCTGGCTCTCGTGGCCCTTCGGCACCGAGGGCATCCTCGGCTCGCTGATGGTCACGGTGCTGGGGTGCTTCGTGTGGCGGATGCGCCTGGGCGCGGCCGGCTTCGTGCGCGACGTCGGCGCCTCGATGCTCGTGCTCTGCTGGATCCCGCTGTGCATGGCCTTCGGCGCGATGCTGGTGGTCCCGGCCGACGGGACGGCCCGCGTCCTGACCTTCCTCATCGTCGTGGTCTGCTCCGACACCGGCGGCTACGCGGCCGGGGTGCTGTTCGGCAAGCACCCGATGGCCCCCAAGGTCAGCCCGAAGAAGTCCTGGGAGGGGCTGGCCGGGTCGATGGTGCTCGGCGCCGCGGGCGCCGCGCTGTCGTTGATGTGGCTGCTGCACGCGCCGTGGTGGTACGGGCTCGTCGTCGGGCCGGTGCTCGTGTGCACGGCCGTGATCGGCGACCTCGTCGAGTCGCTGGTCAAGCGTGACCTCGGGATCAAGGACATGGGCCACACGATCCCGGGGCACGGCGGTCTCATGGAGCGGCTGGACTCCCTCGTCACCTCCGCGCCGGTGGCCTGGCTGCTGCTCTTCCTGCTCGTCCCCACCGTCGCCTGACGACGCCGGTGTCGTTCCCCGGGGTGGCCGAGAGCCCCAACATCTGGCGCTGGCCCGACGTCTACGAGGCCGAGAACGCCGCCCAGGACGCCACCGGCGCCCTCTGGGAGGCGCTCGAGGAGTCCGTGGACCTCGACGGGGTCGACGTCGTCGACGTCGGGTGCGGCGACGGTTACCACCTGCCCCGGTTCGCCGCCCGGGCGCGCCACGTCGTCGGGGTCGAGCCGCACCCGCCGCTGGTGACCCGGGCGCGGGCCCGGTGCCGGGGGCTCGCGTCGGTGTCCGTGCTCGGCGGGAGCGCCGCGGCGCTGCCGCTGCCCGACGACTCGGCCGACGTCGTCCACGCCCGCACCGCCTACTTCTTCGGCCCGGGGTGCGAGCCGGGGCTGGCCGAGGCCGAGCGGGTGCTGCGGCCCGGCGGCGCGCTGGTGGTCGTCGATCTCGACGCCACCCGCCACTCCTACGGCGCCTGGATGCGGGCCTCGGCGCCGGGCTACGACCCGCGGGCCGCCGAACGGTTCTTCACCGAACACGGGTTCTCGACGCGGCGGGTCGACACCCTGTGGCGCTTCCCGGACCGCGGGACCCTCTCGGCGGTGCTGCACATCGAGTTCACCCCCTCCGTGGCCGATCGCGCCGCGGCCGGCACGCCCGGGCTCGCGCTGCCGGTCGCGTACCGGATCCACGTGCGTCGCCGTCCGAGCGGGCTGGTGCGCTCCGAGCGGGGCTGACCCACCCGGCCCGCGAGGGGCACACCGCTCTCGGGCGGGCCCGACGAGCGCCGGAGCGTCCCCCTGCCCGCCGACGCCGCTCCGCGACGCGACTACCGTGGAGGCGTGTCGTACCCGCACCCCGGCCCGTACCCGGGTGACCCCTATCGCGGTGGACAGGGCCCGGCCGGCTTCCAGCGACCGAACGGCCCGGGTGGACCGTCCGGCCCGCCCCGCGGCGGCAACCGGCCCAGCTCCCGCGGCCCGGGCCAGGGCGGCCGCCCGCCCCGCTCGGCGATCCGGCTCGACCCGGTGATCGTGGAGTGCCTGGTCGGCGTCGCCTGGCTGACGGTGGGGAGCCTGGGGCTGGGCTCGGACGGGGCGGGCACGCTCCTGCTGGCGGCCGGCATCGCGCTGGTGGTGTTCGTCCTCGTCGAGAACCGGCGCCGGGGCTCGCGGACGCTCGACGCCCGGAGCTCCGGGGACCTGTTGCGCTACGGCGCCTTCGCGGTCGGCGGCATCGTCGTGGTCTCGGTGCTGCTCGGGCTGATCTCGGAGTCGGCGTTCGCCCCCGGGATCGCGGCCGTGATCACCGGGGTCGCCTTCCTCGGGCTCGCCCGCTCGACCGGGCAGCGGCCGACGCAGTGGCTCGGCATCGCGCTGATCGTCCTCGGTGTGCTCGCGGCGCTGCTGTCCACCCAGGAGACGTCGAGCTTCGTGTCGCAGGGCCTGCTGGGCCTGCTCTGCGGCGTGCTGGTGCTGGTCTCGGCCGCGGACCGCATCGGCCTGGTCGAGACCCTGCGGGACCGGATGAGATGAGCGCACTCCCCGACGACGACGCCGTACCCCAGGACGCGACCCCGCTGCCGGTCCTGTCCCTCTCGGGCACCGGCACGCGGCGCACCCGGCCGCCCCGGCACTTCGCCGACCTCGCGCCCGACGAGCGCCGGGCCGCCGTCACCGAGCTCGGCCTGCCGGGCTTCCGGGCCGACCAGGTCGCCCGGCAGTACTTCGGCCGCTACGAGGGCGACCCGGCGGCGATGACCGATCTGCCGGCCGCCGCGCGCGAGACGCTGGCCGGGCTCTTCCCACCGCTCTTCGAGCCGGCGTCGGTGGTCGACTGCGACGGCGGCGCGACCCGCAAGACGCTGTGGCGCGCCGGCGACGGCGCCCTGGTCGAGAGCGTCCTCATGGGCTACTCCGACCGCGCCACGGTCTGCATCTCCAGCCAGGCCGGCTGCGGGATGGCCTGCCCGTTCTGCGCGACGGGGCAGGGCGGGCTGCAGCGCAACATGTCGACGGCGGAGATCGTCGAGCAGGTCCGGTCGGCCGCCGCGGCGGCCCGCGACGGGGCGCTCGGCAAGGGCGTCCCCGCCCGGCTGTCGAACATCGTCTTCATGGGGATGGGCGAGCCGCTCGCCAACTACCGGCGGGTGGTCGACGCGGTGCACCGCATCTGCGACCCGGCGCCCGAGGGCCTCGGCATCTCGCAGCGCAGCGTCACCGTCTCCACGGTCGGCCTCGTCCCGGCGATCCACCGGCTCGCCGACGAGGGCCTCCAGGTCACGCTCGCGGTCTCGCTGCACACCCCCGACGACGAGCTGCGCGACACCCTGGTCCCGGTCAACACCCGCTGGCCGGTCCGCGAGGTGTTCGAGGCCGCCCGCCACTACGCCGACGTCACCGGACGGCGGGTGTCGATCGAGTACGCCCTCATCCGGGACATCAACGACCAGCCGTGGCGCGCCGACCTGCTCGCGAAGCTCGCCCAGAAGCACCTGGGCCGGCTCGTGCACGTCAACCTCATCCCGCTCAACCCGACGCCGGGCAGCAAGTGGGACGCGAGCCCGGCGCCGGTCCAGGCGGAGTTCGTGCGGCGGGTGCGCCAGGGCGGGGTCGCGTGCACGGTGCGCGACACCCGCGGTCGCGAGATCGCGGCGGCCTGCGGACAGTTGGCCGCCCGCGGAGCGGAGCGGAGCCGGGTCGACGACCCCGCGACGGCGGGCTGAGGGTGCCCGACGCCGGAGCGGTCGTCCGGTCGATGACCCCGCGGGTCACCGAGGGCTCGGCCGACGCCGGCACCGTCGCCTGGACGCGGGCGATGCTGGCGGCCTTCCTCGGGCCGCGACTGGACACCGACCTGCTGGCGCGGGTCGGGGCCGGGCTCGAGGGGCAGCGGCTCCGCGGCGCCTATGCCGACCCCGACCCGTCGCCGGTCGCCACCCTCCGCTCCTGGGACGCCGAGCTGACGGTGCCGGGCGGCGCCGTCACCGCCGACGCGGTCACCGGGATCGGCGTCCGTTCCACCCACCGCCGCCGCGGCCTCGCCCGGCGCCTGCTCGCCGAGGACCTGGCCGCCGCGGTCCGCGCGGGCACCCCGGCCGCGGTGCTCACCTCGACCCAGGGCTCGCTCTACGAGCGCTTCGGGTTCGGCCTCGCCACGCTGTCCCGCACCATCCGGGTCGACATGACGCGGGCCCGCTTCCGCGACCCGGTGCCACGCGGCACCGTCGAGCTCGTCGACCGGCCCGACGCCGCGCTGGCCCTCGCCGGGCCGGTGCACGCCCGCGCCCGCCGTCGTCACCCCGGGGCCCTGGCCCGCACCCCGGCGCAGTGGGACGCCGTCCTCACCGGCGCCGTCGCCCACAACGGCCTCGAGCCCGACCGCCGGCGGCAGGTCGCCGTCTGGCGCGACGACGACGGCACGCCCGCCGGCTACGTCGTGCACCGCCTGGAGGAGGGCTGGTACGCGACGGGGGCCGCCACGCTCGGGATCATCGACCTGCAGGCCACGACACCCCGGGCGTACCAGGAGCTGTGGCGCCACCTGTGCTCGCACGACCTCGTCGGCACCGTCACGTGGGAGCACGCCTCGGTCGACGAGCCGGTGCCGTGGCTCCTCGACGACCACCGCGCGGTCACCGTCGAGGGGGAGCGGGCGATGCTCTGGCTGCGGGTGCTCGACGCGCCCGCCCTGCTCGCCGCGCGGCGCTACCCGCTCGAGGACGCGATCGTGCTGGAGGTCGCCGACGACGCCGGGCACACCCCCGGGCGGTGGCGTCTCGACACCCACGACCGGCTCGCCCCCGCCGTCGGACCCACCCGCGACGAGGCCGACGTCGTGCTGCCGGTGAGCGCGCTCGGCTCGGTGGTCCTCGGCGGGGTCGACCCGCGGGTGCTGGCGCGGGCCGGCCTGCTCGAGGAGGCGTCGGCCGGGGCGGCGGGCCGGCTGGCCCGGCTGCTCGCGGCGCCGTCCGTGCCCTGGAACGGGCTCGGGTTCTAGAGGATGGCGTTCTAGCGGCCGACCCTGGGCGGCTCAGACCTCCGGCGCCTCGGGCTCCTCGGCGTCGTCGCGGTCGGCCCACTCGAGCAGCGGCGCGATGTCGAACACCGCCTCGTCGATCCCGGCGTGCAGGTCCCCGGTCTCGGCGAACCGCGCGGGCATCGTCGCGATCGTGAAGTCCCCCGGCTCGACGTCTCCGACCTCGTCCCAGCGCACCGGCGCCGACACGATCCCGAGCGGCGTCCCGCGCACCGAGTACGCCGAGGCGATCGTGTGGTCGCGGGTGTTCTGGTTGTAGTCGACGAAGACCGTGCCGGGCTCGCGGTCCTTGCGCCACCACGCCGTCGTCACCAGCTTCGGTGCGCGGCGCTCGACCTCGCGCGCGAACGCCCACGCCGCCCGCCGGACCTCCCCGAAGGAGTGCTCGGGCGCGATCCGCACGTAGATGTGCAGGCCCTTGCCGCCGGAGGTCTTGGGGAAGCCGACGGCGCCGAGCTCGTCGAGGACCTCGTGCACCACCGCGGCGACCTCGCGGACGGTGCCGAACCCGACGTCGGGCATCGGGTCGAGGTCGATGCGCCACTCGTCGGGGGACTCGACGTCGGCGGCGCGGGAGTTCCACGGGTGGAACTCGACGGTCGACATCTGCACCGCCCACACGACGTCCGCGACCGAGGACACGCAGAGCTCGTCGGCGGTGCGGTTGTAGCGGGGGAAGCGGACCCGCACCGTCGGGACCCAGTCCGGCGCGCCCTTCGGGAGCCGCTTCTGGTGGACCTTCTCGCCGTCGACCCCGGTGGGGAAGCGGTGGAGCATGCAGGGCCGGTCGCGCAGGGCGTTGACGATGCCGGGGCCGACCGCGAGGTAGTAGTGGGCGAGATCGAGTTTCGTTTCGCCGCGCGCGGAGAAGTACACCCTGTCCGGGTTCGTCAGGCGCACCGTGCGGCCCTCGACCTCGAGCTCGGCTGCTTCCGCCACGTGGGCACGGTATCGGAGGTTCGGCAGATGACCCGTCGCATCGTCGTGATCGGCGGGGACGCCACCGGCATGAGCGCGGCCAGCACGGCGCTGCGCCACGCCGGGTCCGGCGAGGTCGAGGTGACCGTGCTGGAGAGCGGGCACTACACGTCGTACTCGGCGTGCGGCATCCCGTACTGGGTCGGGGGCACGGTCTCCGACGGCGACTCGCTGGTCGCCCGCGGGCCCGAGGAGCACCGCGAGGCCGGCATCGACGTGCGGATGCGCACCGAGGCCACGGCGATCGACCTCGAGAAGCAGGTGGTGTCGTTCCGCGCGGTCGACGGCGACGGTGACGACGGCGAGATCTCCTACGACGACCTCGTGATCGCCACCGGCGCGCGGCCCCTGCGCCCGCCGCTCGACGGCATCGACGCCGAGGGCATCTTCGGGGTGCAGTCGCTGGAGGACGGCGAGGCGATCATCTCCGATCTCGGCGACGGTGGCCGTCGGCGGGCCGTCGTCGTCGGCGCCGGCTACATCGGCGTCGAGATGGCCGAGGCGATGGTGCTGCGCGACCTCGAGGTGACGATCCTCGACCACGCGCCCGAGCCCTTCACCCAGATCGACCCCGACATGGGGGCGATCGTGCGCGAGGCCATGCAGGGCATGGGGATGACGGTGCTCAACGGGGTCACCGTGGAGGGCTTCGACGTCGGTGACGACGGCCGGGTCACCGCGGTGCGGACCGACCGGGAGACGATCCCCGCGGACATCGTCGTGCTCGGGCTTGGGGTGCGGCCCAACGTGGACCTCGCGCGGGAGGCCGGGCTGACGGTGGGGGAGTCCGGCGGGCTCGTCACCGACGTCCAGATGCGCTGCGTGGGCCACGACAACGTCTGGGCCGGCGGCGACTGCGTCGAGGTCCACCACCGACTGTCGAAGAAGGGCGTGGCGATCGCGCTCGGCACCCACGCCAACAAGCACGGTCGGATCATCGGCACGAACCTCGCCGGCGGCTACGGGGCGTTCCCCGGCGTCCTGGGCACCGCGATCTCGAAGGTGTGCTCGCTGGAGATCGGCCGGACGGGGCTCGGGGAGGCCGAGGCGAGGGCGGCGGGCTACGGCTACGTGACGACGACGATCGAGTCGACCAACGTCGCGGGCTACTTCCCGGGCGCGGAGACGATGACGGTGAAGGTGCTCGCCGAGAAGCGGACCGGGAAGCTGCTCGGCGCGCAGATCGTCGGGCGGGCCGAGTCGGCGAAGCGGATCGACGTGTTCGCCACGGCGATCTGGCACCACATGGACGTCGAGGAGATGACGTTCATGGACCTGTCCTACGCGCCGCCGTTCTCGCCGGTCTGGGACGCCGTCCTGGTCGCGGCCCGGAAGGCCGCGAAGGCCGTCGAGGGGAACATGCCGGTCTCGCCCGCATAGGTGCGCTCCGCGCTCGTGAGCACAAAGTGTCGCTATACCGACACTTTCTGCTCACGAGGCCGGAGGCCACCTACCCGACGTGCACCGCCGGCCGCCGGGCCGGGTCCGGCTCGGCCTCCCGGAGCACCTCGCGGGCGACCGGCGCGACCTCGCCGACCCCGAAAAGCAGGTAGCGCACGAGGTTGATCGCGGGGTTGCCCTCGGTCCACTCGAAGTAGACGTGGGGCACCCGGCCGGTCCGGTCGCGCAGCTCGAGCAGCAGCGCCGCGATCGCGTTGGGCACGCTGGCCGCCCGCGCCCGCAGGATGCGGTAGCCGTGCCGGTGCTCGCCGTGGACGTGGAGCTCCTCCTCGAAGTCCGAGGGGTCCCCGACGGTGATCTCCACGAAGATCAGCGCGTCACCGGACGGGATGTGGTGGTCGTAGCGCTCCTCGAGCTCCTTGTCGTGGTACTCGGCGTGGTCGCGGCGGTCGGGCTCGTTCGCGATGAGCCGGATCGTCGACTCCGGGTCCTCGGTGTGCGCCTCGCGCAGGACCGCGTCGGCCTCGGCGTCGAGGTGCACGGCGGTGATGCGCAGCTCGAAGGACCGCGCCGCCCGCGAGGCGAAGGAGACGACCATGATCGCCACCACGAAGATGAGGCCGATCTTGAGGCCCTCGGGCCGCTCGACCATGTTCGTCACCGTCGTGTAGACGAACACGACGCTCACCACGGCGAACCCGGCGAACGCCGCCCGCTGCCCGTGCTTGCGTGCCGAGAGCGTCACCGCGATCGACGCGGAGGTGATGAGCACCAGGACGCCGGTCGCGTACGCCCCGGACTGGGCGTCGACGCTCGCGTCGAAGATGACCGTCACGACGATGCCGATCAGCGTGAACACCACGACCATCGGCCGCACCGCGCGGGCCCAGTCCGGCGCCATGCCGTAGCGCGGGAGGTAGCGCGGGACGAGGTTGAGCAGCCCGGCCATCGCCGAGGCCCCCGCGAACCAGAGGATGACGATCGTCGAGAGGTCGTAGGCGGTGCCGATCACGTCGCCGAACTGCTCGTGGGCGAGGTAGGCCAGCGCGCGCCCGTTGGCGGGCCCGTCCGGGGCGAACGCCGGCAGCGGGATGAGCACGGTGCACGCGAAGCTCGAGGTGACCAGGAAGGCGCTCATGATCAGTGCCGCCGTCGTGAGGAGCTTGCGGGCCCCGGCGATGCGGCCCTCGGGGGAGCGCTCGGTGTCGCCCTCGGCGCCCCGGATCAGCGGCATCACCGTCACGCCGGTCTCGAAGCCGGAGAGCCCGAGCGCGAGCTTGGGGAACACGAGCAGGGCGATCCCGATGATCGCGAAGACGTTCCCGCCGTGGCTCTGGGTCAGCGCCGCGCCCCAGTCGACGACGAGCTGCGGCGCGGTCGCGATCCTCACCAGCGCGCCGACCACGACGACGAGGTTCATCACCAGGTAGACCCCGACGATGACGACCGCGATCCCGATGGCCTCGTGGAACCCGGCGAGGAACACCGCGCCGAGCAGCAGGATCAGGCCGATCGTCAGCGGCACCTCCCAGCCGGACAGCGCGCCGCCGACGAGGGGGTTCTCGACGACGTGCGCCGACGCGTCGGCCGCGGAGAGCGTGATGGTGATGACGAAGTCGGTGGCGGCGAACCCGAGCAGCACGAGCACGAGCAGCTTGGACCACCAGTACGACAGCAGCCGCTCGAGCATCGCGACCGAGCCCTCACCGCGCGGCGACTCCCGCGCGACGCGCCGGTAGATCGGCAGCGCCCCGAGCAGGGTCAGGGCGACCAGCACGATCGTGGCGATCGGCGAGACCAGCCCGGCGGCCGCCACCGCGACGGCCGGCTGGTAGCCCAGCGTCGAGAAGTAGTCGACGCCGGTGAGGCACATGACGCGCCACCACGGCTTGCCCTCGGTGGGGTCCGGTCCCCGGACACCGGGGCCGGTGTGGCGGCTGGAGCGGTCGACCAGGCCCTCGAGCAGCCAGCGCCGCAGCGCCGCCGGGCGCGTGCTCGTGTCGGTCACACCGCGGGAACGCGTCAGCGGCGCCAGGAGGTGCGGGCGCGGATGACGGAGCCGAGGGAGAGTGAGAAGAAGGCGATGGCGATGACCACCAGCCAGATGTCCTCCTCCTTCCCCACGTGGTTGCCGTGGAGCAGGATCAGGCAGACGGCCGCGACGACGAAGCCGGCGAGCCGGGCGACCTTCGGGTAGTGCCCGTGCCACCCCCACTCGACCGAGGGCTCGTCGTCGGACGACACGCCGTTGACGACGACCGCGCGGTGCGTGTCGCCCTGCGCGACCTCGCCGTGCGCCTGACGGGCAGGCGTCGAGCTGCTCGCCACCGGGTCCTCCTCGCGGTTCGTGTCCCCGGTCCCGGGGGCTCGCGCGCCAACCTATCCGCCCGCGGCTCGCGGGGCGATCGGTGGGCGGGCCAGGATGGCGGTGATGGCCACCTCCGCACCGCAGACCGCGCCCGACCGCCGCCCGGTGGTCCTCCTCGGCTCCACCGGGTCGATCGGCACCCAGGCGCTCGACGTCGTGCGGACCCACCCCGACCGCCTCACCGTCACCGCGCTGGCCGCCGGCGGCGGGCGCCCCGAGCTGCTCGCCGCGCAGGCCGCGGAGTTCGGGGTGGCGACGGTGGCCGTGGCCGACCTGGCTGCGGCGGCCCCCGTCGAGCACGCCCTGCGCGCGGCCGGCTCGCGGGCCGCCGTCGTCGCGGGCCCCGACGCCCTGACCGAGGTCGCCGGCGCGGCCGGCCCGGGCAGCGTCGTGCTCAACGCGGTGGACGGGTCGCGGGGGCTCGCGCCGACCCTCGCCGCGCTGCGCGCCGGCGCGACGCTCGCGCTGGCGAACAAGGAGTCGCTGGTCGCCGGCGGGCCGCTGGTGACCCGCGCGGCGACCCCCGGCCAGATCGTGCCGGTGGACTCCGAGCACTCCGCGATCGCGCAGTGCCTGCGCTCCGGGTCGGCGAGCGAGGTCGACCGGATCGTGCTCACCGCCTCCGGGGGGCCGTTCCGGGGCCGCAGCCGCGCGGAGCTCGCCGAGGTCGCCCTCGACGACGCCCTCGCCCACCCGACGTGGGCGATGGGTCCGGTGGTGACGCTGAACTCGTCGACGCTGGTCAACAAGGGCCTCGAGCTCATCGAGGCGCACCTGCTGTTCGGGGTGCCCTACGAGCGGATCGACGTCGTCGTGCACCCGCAGTCGATGGTCCACTCGATGGTGACCTTCGCCGACGGCGCGACGATCGCGCAGGCGAGCCCGCCCGACATGCACCTGCCGATCGCGCTCGCGCTCGGCTGGCCGGAGCGGCTGGCGGGGGCGTCGCGGCGGGAGACGTTCGCCGCGGCGTCGGCGTGGACGTTCGAGCCCCTCGACGCGACGGCCTTCCCGGCGGTGGACCTGGCGCGGGCGGCCGGGTCGGCGGGCGGCTGCCTCCCGGCGGTGTTCAACGCCGCGAACGAGGAGGCCGTGCGCGGGTTCCTCGCCGGGCGGGGCACGTGGCTGGGCATCGTCGACACCGTCGCGGAGGTGCTCAGCGCCGCGGACGGGTGGTCGCGCGACCCCGCCGACGTGGCCGACGTGCTCGCCGCCGAGGACTGGGCGCGGGCCCGCGCGGGGGAGATCCTGGGGGCGGCGCGCGCCCGAGGTCGCTGACGCCCCACGTCGGGATCACCGGGGCTCCAGATACCGTGGCGCCCCGTGATGCTCGTCGTCGGGATCGTGCTCTTCGCGCTCGGTCTGCTGTTCTCCATCGCCTGGCACGAGCTCGGCCACTTCACGACCGCGCGGTGGTTCGGGGTCCGGGTGCCGGAGTTCATGGTCGGGTTCGGGCCGACCCTGTTCTCCCGTCAGCGCGGCGAGACCTCGTTCGGGATCAAGGCCATCCCGCTGGGTGGCTACATCCGGATGATCGGGATGGTGCCGCCCGCCCCCGGCGAGCGCATCGGCCGCAGCCGGCGGTCGGGGCCGTTCCAGGGGCTCATCGACGACGTCCGGGCCGACTCGGCGCGCGACATCATGCCCGGCGACGAGGAACGGCAGTTCTGGACGCGCAAGCCGTGGCAGCGCATCGTCGTGATGTTCGCCGGGCCGTTCATGAACCTGGTCCTGGCCGCGGTGCTGTTCATCATCGTGCTCATGGGCTTCGGGATCCCGACCTCGCAGCCCGTCGTCAGCGCGGTCAGCGAGTGCGTGGTGCCCGCCTCCCAGGCGACCCCCGACAACCGCTGCCCGCCGGGCGCCCCGCCGACCCCGGCCGCGCAGGCCGGGTTCCGGGCCGGCGACCGGATCGTCAGCTTCGAGGGACGCACGTTCGACTCGTGGCAGGACCTGCAGCTCGCCATCCGGGACGCCAAGGGGACCGTCCCGGTCGTCGTCGAGCGGGCGCAGCCCGGTGGCGGCGTCCAGACCCTGACGCTGTACCCCCGACTCATCCAGACCCAGCTGCTCGACCTCGACTCGGCGCAGTCCGGCCAACCGCGCTACGTCACCGGGTCCTTCCTCGGGCTGACCCCGATCCAGCCGGTGACGCGCCAGACCCCCGGGCAGGTCGTGGACTACACGGGCCAGATGTTCTCCAACGTCGTCACGAGCATCGCGGCGCTGCCCCACAAGGTCCCGGCGCTGTTCGGCGCGGTGTTCCTCGGCCAGCAGCGCGACCCGGCCGGGCCGGTCAGCGTCGTCGGGGTGTCGGTGCTCGGCGGCGAGGTCCTCGCCTCCGACCAGCCGGTGACCACCGAGATCGCGACGATGCTGCAGCTGCTCGCCGCGGTGAACATCTCGCTGTTCCTGCTGAACCTGCTGCCGATCCTGCCCCTCGACGGCGGGCACATCCTGCCCGCGCTGTGGGAGGCGGCGAAGAAGCGGTTCGCGCGGATGCGGGGACGCCCGGACCCCGGTCCGGTGGACATGGCCCGGCTCATGCCGATCGCCTACGGGTTCGCCATCCTGATCATGCTCTACGGCGGGCTGGTGATCGTCGCGGACATCGTCAACCCCATCAAGCTGAACCTCTGACGGCGCGCCGGTGACGGTCGTCGGGGGATAGCGCGGCTCACGTGCGCGACGGCAGCGTCGTGCGCTGCGCTGTAGCAGACTGGACGCCATGACGATCGATCTGGGCATGCCGGAGGCGCCCGCGGTGCTCGCGCCGCGCCGCAGGACCCGTCAGCTCGACGTCGGGGGCGTCGGGGTCGGCAGCGACCACCCGGTGTCGGTCCAGTCGATGACGACGACGCTCACGGCCGACGTCAACGCCACCCTGCAGCAGATCGCCGAGCTCACCGCCGCGGGCTGCGACATCGTGCGCGTGGCCTGCCCGTCCGCCGACGACGCCGAGGCCCTGCCGGCGATCGCGAGGAAGTCCGGCATCCCGGTGATCGCCGACATCCACTTCCAGCCGAAGTACGTGTTCGCCGCGATCGACGCCGGCTGTGCGGGCGTGCGCGTGAACCCGGGCAACATCAAGAAGTTCGACGACAAGGTCGGCGACATCGCGAAGGCCGCCAAGGACGCCGGGATCCCGATCCGCATCGGGGTCAACGCCGGGTCCCTCGAGCCCTCGATCATGGCGAAGTACGGCAAGGCGACGCCCGAGGCGCTGGTCGAGTCCGCGCTGTGGGAGGCGAGCCTGTTCGCCGAGCACGACTACCACGACATCAAGATCTCGGTGAAGCACCACGACCCGGTGACCATGGTGCGCGCCTACGAGCTCCTCGCCGAGCAGTGCGACTACCCGCTGCACCTCGGCGTCACCGAGGCCGGCCCGACGTTCCAGGGGACGATCAAGTCGGCGACCGCGTTCGGCGCGCTGCTCTCCCGCGGCATCGGCGACACCATCCGCGTCTCGCTCTCGGCGCCGCCGATCGAGGAGGTGCGGGTCGGGCTGTCGATCCTCGAGTCGCTCAACCTGCGCCCGCGCAAGCTCGAGATCGTGTCGTGCCCGTCGTGCGGGCGCGCGCAGGTCGACGTCTACAAGCTCGCCGACGAGGTCACCGCCGGGCTCGAGGGCATGGAGGTGCCGCTGCGGGTGGCCGTCATGGGCTGCGTCGTCAACGGCCCCGGCGAGGCCCGCGACGCGGACCTCGGCGTGGCGTCGGGCAACGGCAAGGGCCAGATCTTCGTCAAGGGCGAGGTCATCAAGACGGTGCCCGAGGCGCAGATCGTCGAGACCCTGATCGAGGAGGCCATGCGGCTGGCCGAGGAGTCGGGCGAGGACGAGCTCGCCGGCGGCCAGGCCGGGGGCGCGCCCACCGTCACCGTCGGGTAGCGCCCTGCCTCGCGGCGAGGGCACGTCCGGCATCCGCAGACGCCGGTCGGCCTGCCTGGTGTGCCCGTCGGCGGGACCGGGCGGCCGCGGCGTGGTGGGATCGGGACCGATGAGCACCTTCGACGACCTCGACGCCTTCGTCGCCACCCGCCGCCAGGCCGGCCTCGCACTCTCGCCGGACGGGGCCCGGCTGGTCACCACGGTCGCGGAGCTGGCCCCCGACGGCACCAAGCCGGTGACCTCCCTCTGGGAGGTCGACCCGACGGGGGAGGCCCCGGCGCGGCGGCTGACCCGGTCGGCGGCGGGGGAGTCGGCGGCGGCGTTCGCGCCCGACGGCGACCTGCTGTTCACCTCCCGCCGTCCCGACCCGACGGTCGAGGCGGGCGACGACGAGCCCGCCGCCCTCTGGGTGCTCCCGCGCCACGGCGGCGAGGCCCGGCAGATCCTCGCGCCCGGCGACGGCATCACCTCGTTCGAGGTCGCGCGCGACGCGGGCCACGTGGTCGTCACCACGACGGTCCCCGTGGGGCCGGCCCCGGAACCACCGGAGGGCACCCAGGACACCGACGAGGCACCCGACGCGGCCGCCGCGCTGCGGGCCGCCCGGAAGAAGGCGGGCGTCTCCGCGCGGCTGCACGACCGGTTCCCGGTGCGGTTCTGGGACCACGACCTCGGCCCCGGACGTCCGCAGATCCGCGTCCACGACCAGCTCGCCGCCGACCGCCTCACCGAGCCGGTCGCCGTCGTCGACCCCGCGGGGCCCACCGAGCGGGTCCGCGAGTCCGCGATCAGCCCGGACGGGACCCGGCTGGCCGTCGCCGTCGACGTGCGGGACCCGGGCGGAGCGAGCGGAGCGACGGGGGATCGAGGTGACCCGGCCGCGGTGCGCGTCCGCCTGGAGCTGCGCCCGACCGGCGGCGGCGAGACCGAGGTCGTCGCCGACGAGGCCGGGGCCGACCACGAGATGCCGGTGGTCACCCCGGACGGGCGCTGGCTGCTGTGGATCCGCGAGGAGCACGCCGCCCCCGGGCGCGCCCCGGCGCAGTCGCTGCAGGCACGGGAGCTCGCGGGCGGCGGGACGCGCACCGTCGTCGAGGCCGGCCGCTGGGCGATCCGGTCGGTGACCGGCGCCGCCGATCCCGACGTGGTCCTCGTCGTCGCCGACGAGCAGGGCCACGCGCCGGTCTTCCGGGTCTCGGTCGCCGACGGGTCGGTCACGCGCCTGACCGCGTCCGGGGCCTACGGCGACGTCGTCGCGAGCCCGGAGGGCGGCGCGGTCTACGCGATGCGCGCGACGATGGACGCGCCCCCGGTCCCGGTCCGGCTCGACCCCCACACGGCCGACCAGGAGCCCGCCGTCCTGCGCGGGGCCACCGAGATCGACGACGTGCCCGGCACGCTCACCGAGGTGCACGCGACCGCCGAGGACGGGACGCCGCTGCGGGCCTGGCTCGCGCTCCCGGCGGGCGCGTCGGAGCGGTCGCCGGCGCCGCTGCTGCTGTGGGTCCACGGCGGCCCGTACATGAGCTGGAACGCCTGGTCCTGGCGCTGGTGCCCCTGGCTGATGGTCGCGCAGGGGTACGCGGTGCTGCTGCCCGACCCGCGCCTGTCGACCGGCTACGGACGGGGGTTCACCGACCCGGCGACCGGCGCGTGGGGCGGGCTGCCCTACACCGACCTCATGACGGTGACCGACGCCGCCCTGGAGCGCCCCGACCTGGACGCGTCCCGGACGGCGGCGATGGGCGGCTCGTTCGGCGGCTACATGGCCAACTGGATCGCCGGGCACACCGACCGGTTCGACGCGATCGTCACGCACGCCTCGATCTGGCACCTCGACGGGTTCGTCGGGACCACGGACGGCTCGTACCACTGGGTGCGCCAGTGGGGCGACCCGATCACCGACCGCGACCGCTACGACGAGCACTCGCCGCACCGGTTCGCCGCCGCGATCACCACGCCGATGCTGGTGATCCACGGCGACAAGGACTACCGCGTGCCGATCGGGGAGGGGCTACGGCTCTGGTACGACCTGCAGCGCCACGGGGTCGAGTCGCAGTTCCTGTACTTCCCCGACGAGAACCACTGGGTGCTCAAGCCGGGCGACGCGAAGCTCTGGTACCGGACGGTGTTCGCGTTCCTGGCCCACCACGTGCTCGGGGAGAAGTGGGAGCGGCCCGCGCTGGTGTGAGCCGCTCCGGCCCTCAGCGCCGAGTGCGGCGGGGGTTGGCGACGCTGCGGGGGCGGGCGAGCGCCTCGAGCGTCGCGTCGTGCTCCTCGCGGGAGGTGCCGTCGTCGTGCACGGTGTCGTTCTCGGCCATGCGTCCAGAGTCCCCGATGCGGCTGTGGATCCGGTGTCCGACGGCTGTGGTGATCATGACGGTGCGATGAGCATCTCCCGACGCAACCCGGCCACGGTGTCCGGGCCGTGCACGTCCGGTGGCCGCCCCGGTGTGGCACTCTGGACGCCGTGCTCCGTACGGCCGGTGCGCGGCTCCTCGACGACCGTGACCGGTCGAGGGTGCGCGGTGTCCTCGACGACGACCCGATCGCGACCTGCATGGTCGCGTCGCGCGTCGAGACCGTCGGCGTGGAGCCGTGGCGCCTCGGCGGCGAGCTGTGGGGCGTCGGCGGCCGGCTCGACGGGCTGTGCTTCTCCGGCGCGAACCTCGTGCCGTTGCGGGGCGAGCGGTCGGCCGTCCGGGCGTTCGCCGACCGGGCCCGCCGGCACCGCCGGACCTGCTCCTCGCTCGTCGGGCGCCGGGAGCTCGTGCTGCCGCTGTGGGAGGAGCTCGCCGAGCACTGGGGCGCCGCCCGTGAGGTCCGCTCGGACCAGCCGCTCATGGCGATCGACGGCATGCCGACCATCGCGCCCGACCCCGCCGTGCGCCAGGCCCGCCCCGACGACATGGAGCGCTACCTCCCCGCGGCCATCGCGATGTTCCTCGAGGAGGTCGGCGTCGACCCCCGCCTCGGCGACGGCGGCGCGGGCTACCGGGCGCGGGTCGGCGAGCTGATCTCCTCCGGGCGGGCGTTCGTGCGCTTCGAGAACGGCGAGGTCGTGTTCAAGGCCGAGGTCGGGGCCCTCTCGACCCGGGTCGGCCAGATCCAGGGCGTGTGGGTGCACCCCGACTGGCGTGGCCGCGGCCTCGGGCAGGCGGGCACGGCCGCCGTCGTCGAGCACCTCGTCCGGGCGGGCCGGATCGCCTCGCTCTACGTCAACGCGTTCAACACCCCGGCGCGGGCCGCCTACGCGCGGGTCGGGTTCAGCCAGGTCGCGAGCTTCGCGACGGTGCTGTTCTGACGTCGGGCCTACCCTCACCGTCGTGAAGCACCGTCCGGCCCTCGCCCTCGTCGACGCGCTCGCCGTCCTGGTCTTCGCGGCCATCGGCCGGCAGGCGCACGAGGAGGGCGCGCACGACGCCGCCTACGCGATCGGCCAGGTCGTCGGGATCGCGGCCCCGTTCCTCGCCGGCGCGCTCGTCGGGGCGCTCGCCGTCCGCTCCTGGCGCGACCCGCTCGCCCTGCGGAGCGGCCTCGCGGTCTGGGTGGGTGCGGTCGTCGTCGGGATGCTGCTGCGGTGGGCGTTCGTCGACCGGCCGCCGCTGTCGTTCCTCGTCGTCGCGACGGTCTCGCTCGCCGTCCTCGTCCTGGGCTGGCGCGGCGCCGTGCGCGGGATCATGCGGCTGCGCCACCGGCGCGAGCGGCAGCACGCCTGACGCGACGCCTACGCTGGACCCCATGCCGGTCCGTGCTCCCCTGCGCCCCGGGCAGCAGACGCCCCTGCGCCCGGTGCCCGCCTCCATCGCCCGTCCCGAGTACGTCGGGAAGCCCGCCCCCGCCCGCTCGACCGATCCCTGGGTGCAGGACCCCGAGATCATCGAGAAGATGCGGGTCGCGAGCCGGGTGGCGGCGCAGTCGCTGCAGGCCGGCGGGGAGGCGGTGAAGCCCGGCGTCACCACCGACGAGGTCGACCGGGTCGTCCACGAGTTCCTCGTCGACCACGGCGCCTACCCGTCGACGCTGGGCTACCGCGGCTTCCCGAAGTCGTGCTGCACCTCGCTCAACGAGGTCATCTGCCACGGCATCCCGGACTCGACGGTCATCGAGGACGGCGACATCGTCAACATCGACGTCACCGCCTTCCTCGACGGCGTGCACGGCGACACCAACGCCACGTTCCTCGCCGGCGACGTCGACGAGGAGGACCGGCTGCTCGTCGAGCGCACCCACGAGGCGACGATGCGCGCGATCAAGGCGGTCAAGCCGGGTCGCGAGCTGAACGTGGTCGGGCGGGTCATCGAGTCCTACGCCAACCGGTTCGGCTACGGCGTCGTCCGCGACTTCACCGGGCACGGCATCGGGCGGGCGTTCCACTCCGGCCTCGTCGTGGTCCACTACGACGACCCGACGCGGCACGAGCCGCTCGAGCCCGGCATGACGTTCACGATCGAACCCATGATCACCCGCGGCAGCATCGACTACGACATCTGGGACGACGGGTGGACGGTGACGACGAAGGACAAGTCGCGCACCGCGCAGTTCGAGCACACGATCCTCGTCACCGAGACGGGCAGCGAGATCCTGACGCTGCCGTGAGCCCGTGAGACCGCACGTCCTCGCCTCGTGCGCGGTCTCGCTCGACGGCTTCCTCGACGACGCCTCGCCGCGGCGGCTGGTCCTCTCCGGGCCCGAGGACCTCGACCGGGTCGACGCCGAGCGGGCGCACGTCGACGCGATCCTGGTCGGCGCCGGGACGGTCCGCGCCGACGACCCGCGGCTGCTCGTGCGTTCGGCGGCGCGCCGGGCCGCGCGGACCGCGTGCGGGCAGGTGCCGTCGCCGCTGCGCGTGGTGCTCTCGGGCCGGCCCGTCGACCCCGCCGCGCGGGTGCTCACCGAGCCGGGCGCCGACACGGTCGTCCTGGCGGGCTCGCCGGGGGAGGTGCTCGACGACCTGGGCGGCCGCGGCGTCGTGCGCCTCATGGTCGAGGGCGGGGCCGGCGTCCTGCGGGAGTTCCTGGCGGCGGGCGTGGTCGACGAGCTGCAGCTGGTCGTGGCGCCCCGGCTGGTGGGGGACGGGCCGCGGTTCACCGGCGCCCCGGAGTCCGTGCCGCACCTCGTCGAGACCCGCGGCGTGGGCGACGACCTGCTGCTGCGCTACCGGTTCGGCGCCCCTGACGACCGCCACCTCGCCGAGGCCTGCATCCTCACCGAGCGCTGCCCGCCCAGCGCGAGCGCCTTCAGCGTCGGGTGCGTGGTGGTCGGCGACGACGGGTCGGTGCTCGGCGTGGGCTGGTCCCGTCGCGACGACCCGCTCGACCACGCCGAGGAGGGGGTGCTCCGCGACCTGGCGGGCGACCCGCGGCTCCCCGGCGCGACGCTGTACAGCTCCCTCGAGCCCTGCGGTCAGCGGGCGTCCCGGCCGGACTCGTGCGCGACGCTGATCGAGCGCGCCGGCGTCGGCCGCGTGGTGTACGCCTGGCGGGAGCCGCCGGAGTTCGTCGCCCTTCCCTCCGGGGTGGCCCAGCTCGACCGCGCCGGGATCACGACGACGCACCTGCCCCGCTGGGAGCCCCTGGCCCGCCGGTGCGCGAGGTGCGCTCCGCAGTAGGTGCGCTCCGCGCTCGTGAGCCGCGGCGAACCCGGCCGGCGAAGATCAGGGAGTCGCTGCGCGGCCGGCGGAGATCCCCTCGACTCGCCACGACTCCCTCGCGTCGGTGGACCACCCGGCCACGGCTACAGTGACTCTCGGTGGGTCGGCTGAGCGCGTAGTTCGCACCTTCGTTCACTCGGTCGGCCCACCGCCGTGAAGAATCTTGAAACACCGCGTAACGAGACATGGATCTCAGACGACCAAGTGACTGCGAACTACGCAACCACTCTTGGTCTGAACGGAGTATCCGTGTCCGTCACCCCTCAGGCGCCCGACGCCTCGTCGTCCAACGACCCGAGCCGCCCCGCGACCGGTCCGCAGTACGTCCCGCAGCAGGAGGGATACGCCCCCTACGTCCCGCAGCAGCAGGGTGCCGGCAACCTCCCGCCGTGGACGGGCCAGGCTCCTCAGCCTCCCGCGCCGCGCGCGACGAACACGGCGGCGACCACGGGTTTCGTCCTCGCCCTGATCGCGGCCGTCGTCGCGTGCATCCCGCTCCTCGGCACCGTCTCGTGGATCCTGGCGCCCCTCGGGATCGTGTTCGCGATCGTCGGGCTCTCGCGGGCCACGCCGGCACGCGGCGGGGTCGGCCGACCCATGGCGATCTGGGGGATCGTCCTCGGCGCCATCGCGCTGGTCATCTGCGCGATCTACGTGACCGCGATCGCCAAGGCCGCGAACACGTCCACCGTCAGCTCCGGCAGCAGCGGCTACTCCGCGCCCTACACCTACACCGCGCCTGCCCCGAGCTACACCTACACCCCGCCGTCGTACTCGTCGGGCTCGTCGAGCGGCTCGTCCTCGTCGTCGTCCTCGGCCGGTTCCGCCGCGGCGCCCGCCGCCGACCCGAACACGTTCTCCGCGGGCACCTACGAGGTCGGCACCGAGATCCAGCCCGGGACCTACAAGACCACGGGGTCGGACTGGTGCTACTTCGAGCGCGACAAGAACCTCGACGGTGATCTCAACTCGATCATCGCCAACGACAACGTCCAGGGTCAGGGCGTCATGCAGGTCAAGTCCTCGGACAAGTACATCAAGTTCGACGGCACCTGCACCTGGACCAAGAAGTAGCCGGGCCGGTCGACGACCCCTCTCGGTCTCCGAGGGGGGTCGTTGTGCCTCGACAGGCTGGCGCCCACGGAGGTGCGCTCCGCGCTCGTGAGCACAAAGTGCCGGTATAGCGGCACTTTCTGCTCACGAGAGCCGTAGGCTCACCCGATCATGCGCGGTGCCCTCCTCGTCGCCGGCACGACCAGCGACGCCGGGAAGAGCGTGCTCGTGGCCGGCCTCTGCCGCTGGCTGCGGCGGCAGGGCGTCGACGTCGCGCCGTTCAAGGCGCAGAACATGAGCAACAACTCGGTCGTCACCACCGACGGCGGCGAGATCGGGCGCGCCCAGGCCCTGCAGGCGGCGGCGTGCGACCTGCGCCCGAGCGTCGCCTTCAACCCGGTCCTCCTCAAGCCCGGCTCGGACCGCACCAGCCAGGTCGTCGTCCACGGCCGCGTCGACGGCACCGTCACCGCGCTGTCCTACCGCGACCGGAAGGCCGCGCTGCTCGACGTCGTCACCACCACCCTCGCGCGGCTGCGGGCCGAGCACGACGTCGTCGTCTGCGAGGGGGCCGGCTCCCCGGCCGAGATCAACCTGCGGGCCACCGACATCGCCAACATGGGGCTGGCCCGGGCCGCGGACCTGCCCACGATCGTCGTCGGCGACATCGACCGCGGCGGCGTCCTCGCCCACCTCTTCGGCACGCTCGCCGTCCTGGAACCCGCGGACCAGGCGCTGGTCGCGGGCTTCGTGGTCAACAAGTTCCGCGGCGACCCGGCGCTGCTCGAGCCCGGCCTGGCCCAGCTCGGGCGGCTCACCGGACGGCCGACCCTGGGCGTGCTCCCGTTCGCGTCGGACCTGTGGATCGACGCGGAGGACTCGCTGGGTCACGACGGTGCCGTGGGTCGCCCCGCGCCCCCGCTGGGGCGCGACTGGCTGCGGGTCGCCGTCGTGCGCCTGCCGCGGGTCTCCAACGGCACCGACGTCGACGCGCTCGCGACGGAGCCCGGGGTGGCGGTCCGCTACGTGACCTCGCCGGGCGAGGTGGTCGGCGCGGACCTCGTCGTGCTCCCCGGCTCGAAGGCCACCGTCTCCGACCTCGCCTGGCTACGGGAGAACGGCCTCGCCGACGCGGTGACCGCCCACGCCCGCGCCGGCCGCCCGGTGCTCGGGATCTGTGGCGGCTACCAGATGCTCGCCCGCACGATCGACGACCCGCACGGCGTCGAGGCGGCGCCGGGGCGGCACGCGGGGCTGGGCCTGCTCGACGTGGACGTCGTCTTCGACCCCGACAAGCACCTCGGCAACCCGGCCGGCACCGCGCTCGGCGCACCGGTCGCCGGCTACGAGATCCACCACGGCCGCGAGGTGCGCCGCGAGGGAGCGGCCCCGCTGGTCACGGACGCCGACGGCACCGTCGAGGGCGTCGACGCGGGCCCGGTGCTCGGCACGCACTGGCACGGGCTGCTGGAGAACGACGGCTTCCGGCGCCGGCTCCTGGAGCGGGTGGCGACGACGACGGGGGCCGGGTTCCGGGTCTCGACGACGACGTCGTTCGCGGCCGCCCGCACCGCCCAGCTCGACCTGCTCGCCGACCTCGTGGAGACCCACCTCGACACGGCGGGGCTGCGGCGGCTGATCGAGCACGGCGCGCCGGTCGGGCTGCGGGTGGTGCCCCCGGCCGGCGCACCGTGATGTCAGGAAAGAGTCGTTGCAGACACTGGGTGTCCGCAACGAGTCGTTCCTGACACGAGGGCGCGAGAGATCTACGTCGCGGCGTTCGCGACCTTGTCGATCGTCGCGGACATCTGGTCCTCGGAGACCATCGGGAAGAACCCACGGAAGTCCTGGTCCTGCACGCCCGACCAGTCGTAGACCTGCGTGACCTTGGTGCCCGACCCGGCCGGCTCGAGCTCCCAGGTCCAGGTGTGGCCGGTGGCCCGCACGTCGCCGATCTTGTCCTTCTGGGCGTCCATCGGGTACATCGACGGCGCCCAGCCGATCTTGCGGTTCTCCTCGTAGGAGGTGACCACGTTGCGCATCTGGTACGGCCCGAGCGCGTCGTTCTCCATGTTCATGACGAACTCGTCGCCCGTCCCGGTGACCTGCTCGCCGCCCGGCTCGACGCCGCGCAGCATGCCGGCGCCGTCGAACTCGGTGTGGCGCTCCGGCCGGGAGAGCAGCGCGAACATCTGCTCCGGGCTCGCGTCCACGGTCTTCGTCACCGTCTGCTGATCACTCATGCCCGAGTCGTGCCCGGAGGCCGCGTCGTTCAATCGCGCGCGACCGGAATCTGCCCGGCCGGACGGGGAGCGACTCAGTGCGCCCGGCCGGCCTCGTAGACGTGCCCCGCGGTGCGCAGCCGCTCCACCAGCACCGGACCCATCGCCGTGGCCGGGGTCAGCGAGCCGGCCCGGTCGGGGAGCCGGTCACCGTCGAGCCCCAGGCACAGCAGCGACTCGCCGAGGATCACCGCGGTCGCCGCGTAGCCCGGGTCGCCGGACGCGGAGACCCGCGCGGTGTAGCGCGCACCCGTCGTCGTGGTGGCGTCCACGTCGTGGCGGAACCAGCCCTTCTCGCGGGTCTGCTCCGACGGGCCCTCGCCGGGCTTGGGCAGGACGCGGTCGAGGAGCTGGCGGGCCCCCGGCGTCGCGAACCCGGCCACGAGCGCGCCCAGTCCCGCGGTCACCGCTCCGGCCGTCACCGCGCCGACCGGGCCCTTGCCGGTGGCCATGACCTCGCCGTAGCGCAGGCCCTTGCCGTAGGCGTAGCCGGCGATCGCGTTGGAGCGCCGCACGATCCGGGTGTTGTAGGAGGCCATGACGAACGGCGCGACCCAGCGGCCGTCCAGCCAGCCTCCCTCGACGCGGTGGGGTGCCGGGTTGTCGCTGGGCTGGCGGGTGTCGGGCTCGCCCTCGCGGTCGGGGGAGAGGCTGTAGGGGTCGCGGAGGACCTTCATCGTGGAGCGGTCCGAGCGGACCGCGTCGGCGATGCCGCGCATCGAGTCGATCGTGCCGCCCGAGACGCCGCCGCGGATCCGGGCGACGGTGGTGACGTCGGTGAGCTCGCCCTCGCCGTCGGCCTGCACCCGGCTGTGCAGGAGCAGGACGCCGAGGTCGGAGGGCACCGAGTCGTAGCCGCAGGAGTGCACGATTCGCGCGCCGGTGGCCTGGGCCCGGGCGTCCGCGGCGTCGATGGCCTCCCGGGCGAACGTCGCCTCGCCGGTGAGGTCGGCGTAGTGGGTGCCCGCCGCGGCGCACGCCTCGACCACCGGCAGGCCGTACTTGGCGTAGGGCCCGACCGTGGTGGCGAGCGCCGTCGTCGAGGCGGCCATCGCGTCGAGCGCGGCGCGGTCGCCCGAGTCGGCGACGATCAGCGGCCAGTCCGTCCCGGGGGCGGGCAGCGAGGCGCGGACACGCTCGAGCTTGTCCCGCGAGCGGCCGGCGAGCGCCACCCGGGTGCCGGTGGGGGCGTGCCGGGCGAGGTAGTCGGCGGTGAGGGCCCCGACGAAGCTGGTCGCGCCGTAGAGGACGACGTCGTGCTCGCGCTGGCTCATGGACCGGCACGCTAGCGCCGGTCCCCGGCGACCGCCCCTCACATCACCCGGTGATCGCGAACACCGGGTGCTGCGGGGCGATCGCGGCCAGCTCCTCGTCACTGGCGTCGGCGCCGACGCCCTGGAAGAATGCGCCGACCTCCCAGGCCCACTGCCGCAGGTACGCCCGCAGGACCGGGACGATCTCGGCCGGGTCGGTGATCTCGCGGGCGGTGACGCGCTCGGTGCGGCGGCCGACGGTCAGCTCGGCCCACCCGGAGGCCCGCAGGTTGCGCACCCACTGGGTCTGGCCGCGGGCAGCGAGCAGGTAGCGCTCGCCGTCGAGGGTGAGGGGGTTGACCGGGGTCGTGCGCATCTCGCCGGTGCTCCGGCCGGGGACGCCGAGCACAGTGGAACCGGCGAGGGAGAGGCCGCGGCGGGTCAGGAAGGCGACGAGCGGGTTCATGACGCGGCGGGTGAGGACGCCGGGCTGCTGGTAGTGGGTGCTCATGGGGATCGCTCCTCGGGTCGATGTTCGAGAGCGCTGCTCTCTGTTGAGAGCAGTGTTCTCTGATTGGTGCGCCCGTGTCAAGAGCAGTGCTCTCGGAAGTGTGCGATGCTCTCGGTCGTGCCCACGGCTCGCGAACGCGCCCGCGCCCGGACGACCGAGGCGATCCTGGCGGCCGCCCGGACCCAGCTCGCCGAGGTCGGCGCGGCCGCGCTGTCGCTGCGGGCCGTGGCGCGCGAGGTCGGCCTCGTCTCCTCGGCCGTGTACCGCTACTTCCCCAGCCGCGACGAGCTGCTCACCACGCTGATCATCGAGGCATACGACGCCGTCGGGGAGGCGGCCGAGGCGGCGCGTGCGGCGGCGGACGGCACGGCTCGGGAGAGCTGGGTGGCGGTGTGGCGGGCGGTGCGGGCGTGGGCGCAGGCGCACCCGGCGCAGTACGCGCTCATCTACGGCTCGCCCGTCCCCGGGTACGCGGCCCCGCCGGACACGCTCCCGGCCGCGGGCCGGGTCGGGGTGGTGCTGGGCGCGATCGCGACCGAGGGTCGTGCCGACGACCCCAGTGACCCCGCCGACCATGTCGTGGCCGCGATCGCGCCCGACGTGTCCGCGACGCTCGGCGTCGACCCCCGCCTCGGGCCGGCCGCGGTGTCGGCGTGGACGCTGCTCTTCGGCACCGTCGGGTTCGAGCTGTTCGGGCAGTACGAGAACGTCGTCCTCGACCGGGAGACCTACTTCGACCACGTGGCGGGGGCGGCGGCGACGGCGGTCGGCCTGCCCTGACGCGCCCGAGCCGCGAGGGGCACGTGGCGCATCCCGCCCGGCCGCCGGGGCTGTCAGGTGTGCCCCCGGCCGCCGTCGGGACCGGGCCACGCCCGGGGATCCCGGGGACCGCGGGTGGTCCGCGCCCTACGCTGGCTCCCGACCGGGTGTGGGAGAGGGGGCGGGGTGGACGCAGCGGCGGTCGAGGTCCACGGCCTGACCAAGCGCTACGGCGAGGTCGAGGCGGTCCGCGGGATCGACCTGGAGGTGGCCCGCGGCGAGACCTTCGGGTTCCTCGGCCCGAACGGCGCGGGCAAGTCGACCACGATCAACATCCTGTGCACCCTCGTCGAACCGACCAGCGGCACGGCCGCCGTCGCCGGCCTCGACGTCGTCGCCGACCGCGCGGCGGTCCGCCGTCGGATCGGCCTGGTCTTCCAGGAGCCGACGTTGGACGGGCCGATGTCGGGGGAGCAGAACCTGCGCTTCCACGGCGAGCTCTACGGCGTCGACCGGCGCACCGCGGCCGCGCGGCGGGAGGAGGTCCTGCGCACCGTCGGGCTGTTCGATCGCCGCAAGGACCCGGTCTCCACCTACTCCGGCGGGATGCGCCGCCGCCTCGAGATCGCGCGCGGGCTGCTGCACTCACCACAGGTGCTCTTCCTCGACGAGCCCACCATCGGGCTCGACCCGCAGACCCGCGCCTCGATCTGGGACTACCTGGCCCGGCTGCACGAGACCCAGCCGATCACCGTCTTCGTCACCACCCACTACATGGACGAGGCCGAGCACTGCGACCGGATCGCGATCATGAACGAGGGCCGGCTCGTCGCGCTGGACACCCCGGAGGCGCTCAAGGCGCAGGTCGGGGCGGACCGGGTCGCGGTGAACACGGAGGACGACGCGGCGGCGATCGCCGCGGTCCGCCGGGAGTTCGGCCTGGACGCGGCGGTGCGCGAGGGCGCCGTCACGGTGTCGGTGCCCTGGGGTGCGGAGTTCGTGCCGCGGCTGTTCGCGGCGCTCACCGCCGAGGGCGTCGGTGTGCGCTCGGTGGCGGTGACGCGGCCGTCGCTCGACGACGTGTTCCTCGCCCACACCGGCACCACCCTGCGCGACGCCGAGGCCGGGCGGGGACCGTCGCTGCACCCGATGGCCATGCGGATGAGGGGGCGCTGAGGATGACGCAGCTCGAGGACCCGGCGTCGTTGCGGGTCGAGGCGGTGCGCGTCCCGCAGAGCGGGCTCGTCACCGAGGCCCGCGCGGCCGCCGTCGTGTGGCAGCGGGAGATGATCCGTTTCCTCAAGGACCGCACGCGCATCCTCTCGTCGCTCGCGCAGCCGCTGCTGTTCCTCTTCGTGCTGGGCTCGGGCCTGGGCTCGCTGCTCGCGAGTGCCGGCGGGCGCAGCGGCGGCGTCGCGCTGCCCACGTTCCTGTTCCCCGGGGTGCTCGCGATCTCGGTGCTGTTCACCGCGGCGTTCTCGGGCATCTCGATCGTCTGGGACCGCGAGTTCGGGTTCCTGCGCGAGATGCTCGTCGCCCCGGTGTCGACGACGTCGATCCTGGTGGGGAAGGCGGTCGGCGGGGCGACGGTCGCGACGCTGCAGTGCGTCCTGCTGCTCGCGCTGGCGGGGCTCGTGGGCGTGCCCTACGACCCGCTGATGTTCCTCGAGCTGCTCTGCCTGATCTTCCTCATGGCCTTCATGATCTGCTCGCTCGGCCTCATGCTCGCGGCCCGGCTCAAGCAGGTCCAGACGGCCATGCCCATGGTGCAGCTGATCATCACGCCGCTGATGTTCCTGTCCGGGGCGCTCTTCCCGCTCGGGAACCTCCCGGTGTGGTTGACCGTGCTCACCCACGTCAACCCGATGACGTACGCGGTCGAGCCGCTGCGCCACGTCGTCTTCGCCCGCCTGGGTGCCGCCCCCGCCGACCTCGCCCGCTACGACCCGGGCATCCGCTGGGGCGCGTTCGTCGTCCCGACCTGGCTGGAGATCGTGCTGACGATCGTCTTCTCGGTCGTGCTCCTCGCGCTCGCCGTCGGGCGATTCCGCCGCACCGAGTGAGGCGTTTCCGGCGACCGGTCCCGCGGTCACTCCCCGTCCCGGCGCCCGGAGCGCCGGGACCCGGAGGAGGAGATCGGTGGACCAGCCCGTCGACGTGGAGCCCGAGCAGCTCGCGAAGGAGATCTCGGAGGGCGCCGACCGCGACGGCCGCCGGGTGGCCGTGGTCGAGTCGCTGACCGGTGGGCTCGTCTCGAGCGACCTCGCCGCGTCCCCGGGGTCCAGCGAGTGGTTCCGCGGCGGCGTGGTCGCCTACGACCGCGCGACGAAGCACGGTGTGCTCGGCGTGCCGGACGGGCCCGTCGTCGCGGAGCCCGCGGTGCGCGCCATGGCCGACCAGGCGGCGCGGATGTTCGACGCCGACCTCGTCGTCGCCGTCAGCGGTGCCGGCGGCCCGGACCCGCAGGACGACCAGCCCCCGGGGACGGTGTGGTTCGCGGTGTCCGACCACGGCTCGACCGAGACGTGGCAGCGCCGGTTCCCCGGCGAACCGCCGGACGTGCTCAAGGCGACGCGCATCGAGGCCCTGCACGCCATGCGCGAGCGCGTGGCGAAGGACGGCTGACGTCAGCTCCCCAGCGGGAGCCCCAGCAGCGCGTTCTCGATGAGCTCGGGGAGCGCCGGGTGGATCCAGTACTGGCCGGTGGCGACCTCCTGGGCCTTCTGCCCGAAGACCATGGCCTGCACCAGCACCTGGATCAGCGACGACGCCTGCGGGCCGAGGAAGTGGGCGCCGAGCAGCGTGCCGTCGGGCGCGGCCAGGACCTTCGCGAACCCGGTGGAGTCCTCCATCGCCCAGCCGAACGCGACGTCGCCGTAGGCCTGGACCTTGACGACGTAGGGCGTGGCCGAGTCGCGGAGGTCCTGCTCGCGGGCACCGACCGAGGCGACCTGCGGGTGGGTGAACACCGCCGAGGGCACGAACCGGTGGCTGGTGGCGCGCAGCGCGTCGGGGTGGAGCAGGTTGTGCTGCACGACGCGCGCCTCGTGGTTGGCGACGTGCTTGAGCTGGTAGGGCGAGCTGACGTCACCGAGCGCCCAGACGCCCTCGACGGGGGTGCGCTGGTACTCGTCGACCGCGATGCGGCCGTCGCCGGTGAGCTCCAGGCCGGTCTTCTCGACGTCCATCCGGTCGCCGTTGGGGCGTCGGCCGGTGGCGACGAGCAGGGCGTCGCCCTCGATCGTCCCGCCGTCGGCGAGGCTCAGCACGATCGTGCCGTCGGCGCGCTGCTCGGCGGCGGTCGGCTCCGCGTCCAGGTGCACCGTGAAGCGCTCCTGCGCGATCGCGGTGAACCGCGCCGAGACGAGCTCGTCCTGCTCGCGCAGCAGCGCCGGGCCGCGGGTGACGACGGTGACCTCGACGCCGAGGGCGTCGAAGACGTGCGCGAACTCCGCGGCGATGTAGCCGCCGCCGACGACGATCATCCGGCGGGGCAGGTCCTCGAGGCGCATCACGTCGTCGGAGGTGTGGTACGGCACGCCCGCGTCCGCGATCACGGCCGGGACCGTGGGGCGTGACCCGGCGGCGATGACGACGCGGTCGGCGGTCACCGTGGTCGCGGGGGAGCCGTCGGTGGGGGCGACGGAGACCTCGCGCTCGCCGGTGAAGGTGGCGTGACCCTGGTAGAGGGTGACGTTCGAGCACTCGGTGTCGCGGTAGCGGCGCCCGCCGGCCGAGATCGGGTCGATGCGCCCGAACACCCGGTCGCGGATGTCGTTCCAGCGGACCTTGTCGACGGTCGCGTCGACCCCGTAGCGGCCGGCCTCGCGGACCGCCTCGGCGACGTCGGAGGCGTAGACGTACATCTTCGTCGGGATGCAGCCGACGTTGAGGCAGGTGCCCCCGAAGACGCCGTGCTCGACGAGCGCGACGTCCCAGCCGTCGAACCGCTGATCCAGGATCGAGTTGCCCGATCCCGAGCCGATGATGACGAGGTCGTGGTGCGGCACGTCCTCCACGCTACTGAGGTCGGTGCAGCCGGGCTCGCCCACGGAACCGACCACCCACGGTCGTCACAAGGACGACACACCGTCACCGTCGCCGAGCGGTCAGCGGGCGCGCCGGACGGCGTCGGTCGTCGACCGCTCGTCGTGCGGCGCTCACTCCTCGGTGTCGTTTACCGATGCAAATCGACCGTTCGTCGTCGCTCAGCGGGGCGAACTCCGCCGCTCCGCCTTGTCGCTGCCCCGTCCGCTCTGGTCAGGTGCTGCTCCGTCAGGCGCTGGCAGTTGGTCCCGACGGCCCCGTCAGGGGGAGTCCGGGAACAGCGGAACGTGAGGGGAGGGGTACATGCGAGGACGTGGGACGGCGGATCGGGTGCGGCACGGGGCCTCGGACCCCGGGCGGCGGGCCGGCGGCGGGCGGCACCGGGCGGAGCCGGCACCCCGGGCGGTGACGGGGGCGCGCGTGGCCCGTCGCACGGTGCTGCTGGCGACGACGGGCGTGGCGGTCCTCGCGGTGGTCGCCGTCGGGATGGTCGGGCTCGGCGGGCGGAGCTCCGCGACGGTGAGCACGGGTGTCGCGGGCGTGGTCGTGTCCGGGCACGCCGGGTCGCGGACGGTGAGCGACCCGGGGTCCGACGACGGGTCGGGCGGGGAAGGGTCGGGGGGTTCCGGCGGTGACGGCGGCTCCGGCGCCGACGGTGACGGCGGCGTCGAGCAGGGCCGCGTCGTGGGTGGCCAGAAGGCGACCACCGCGACCGCGCCGTGGGTCGTCTACCTCACCGACGCCTCGGGCTTCCAGTTCTGCGGGGGCACCCTGGTGACGCCGACCAAGGTCGTCACCGCGGCGCACTGCACCGCCTCCGCGCCCGACCGGAAGACCTTCGTCGTCGTCGGGCGGGACGACAAGCAGTCCCAGGCCGGCACCTCGGTGCCGGTCGCGAAGACCTGGGTGAGCCCGACGTTCACCTCGGTCGGCAACGGTCTCGACGTCTCGGTGCTCACGCTCGCCACGCCGGTCCGGCAGAAGACGCTGCCGCTCGCCACGGCGGCCGACACCGCGCTGTACGCCCCGGCGACCGCGGCGACGATCTACGGGTGGGGCTCCACCGCGGAGAACGGGACACCCTCGCGCTACCTGCTCTCGGCGACCGTGCCGGTCCGCGACGACTCCTACTGCAAGGCCGGCGCCTCGAACTTCGACCCGGGCCTGCTGACCTGCGCCGGGTACGACGACGGCGGCGTCGACACCTGCCAGGGCGACTCCGGCGGCCCGCTCGTGGTGGGCGGCAAGCTGATCGGCATCACCAGCTTCGGCGACGGCTGCGCGCGGGCCGGCAAGCCGGGCTACTACACCCGGGTCGGGCCCAACGCCGCGATCATCGAGAAGCAGTTGACCTGAGGGGCGCCAGGGGGCGGCCCCGCCGGTGGGCAGACCGGAGCGGGGATCGAGGGCGGATCGGCGGGCAGGCCGGTCCGCCCTCGGCCGTGTCGGTCCCGCCGTGTCGGTCCCGCGTCCGTCAGTCCCGCGGCGGCGGCGCGGGGTGGCGGGGCAGGTGGTCGTAGGCGGTGCACAGCGCCAGGTAGGCGTCCTCGTACTCCCGGGTCGCCAGGTGGGCGCACGCGGTGAGCACGGCCGCCGACGTCGCCTCGGTGGGCGAGGCCGCGGACCCGTTCGGCGAGGCCGGCGGGCGGTGGTGGGCCAGCGTGGCGCGCAGCATCCGCTCGAGACGGCCGTCGAGGACCCCCGTCGGCAGGTCGCGCAGGTTGCCCAGCGCCTGCAGGCCGGCGACGACCGCGGTCGGGAGCTCGAGGGGCGCCGGCTGCGGAGCCCGGTCGGTGCCTCCCGGACGACGCCGCACGGCGCGGCGGCCCGCGGCGGCCGGTGCGGGTGCGGGGTGGGCGGGGGCAGGACGGGGCTGCGGCACGGCGGAACCTTCCGGAGCCCACGGGGCCACCGGGCCGGCGGGCACGCCACCGGCGCTCGCGGGACGGCGGTCTCGCGGGCCGTGGGGGTGCAGCGCGGGGTCCCGACGGGGGCCGTGGGCGCACGAGGAGACGGCGACGGCACGACGGCTGCTCGGAGTGAACCGTCCCGGTGAGACCCAGATCACGGATCCCGGAACAGGCTGTCACAGCCCCCCGTGTCGCACAACCGTCCTCGGCTGCGCTGCGTGGATACACAGCCCGTTCCCAGCGCGCAGCAGTTAAGGTGAGCCTCACCTAAGACAGGAGGCATCCATGGCGTCCCCCACGACGGCACCGGCCCGCCGGAACCGGCCCGCCCACCGGCTCACCGTCCTGCGCTCCGAGCGGCTGACCCCCCATCTGGTCCGCGTCGTGCTCGGCGGACCGGGCGTGGTCGGGATCGCCGACAACGGCTGCACCGACCGCTACGTCAAGCTCGCCTTCCCGCGGCCCGGTGTGACCTACCCCGAGCCCCTCGACGTCGGGATCGTGCGCGAGACGATGCCGCGCTCGGACTGGCCGATCATGCGGACCTACACCGTGCGCTCCCTCGACCATGCCGCCGGCGAGATGGCCATCGACTTCGTCGTGCACGGCGACACCGGGGTGGCCGGTCGGTGGGCGCTCGCCGCCGCGCCGGGGGACGAGCTCGTCCTCCAGGGCCCCGGCGGTGCCTACGCCCCCGCGGCGGACGCCGACGCCCACGTGCTGATCGGCGACGAGGCCGCCCTCCCCGCGATCGCCGCCGCGTGCGAGCGGGTCGCGCCGGGTGTCCCCGTCCAGGTGTTCGTCCAGGTCGACGGCCCGCACGACGAGCTGGCGCTGGCGAGCCCCGGCGCGCTCTCGGTGCGCTGGGTGCACCGCGACGCCGGCGAGGACCTGGCGGACGTGGTGCGGGACGCGCCGTGGCCCGCCGGCCGTGTCCAGGCCTTCGTGCACGGCGAGACCGGGGTGGTGAAGGCGCTGCGCGGGCTGGTGCGCGACGAGCGCGGCGTCGGGCGCGAGCTGCTCTCGATCTCGGGCTACTGGCGCCGGGGCATGGACGAGGAGGCCTTCCAGGCCGACAAGCGGGCGGGCAACGGCGTCGCCGCCTGACCGTGGTGGGGACGCACATCTCAGCGACGGATGAGATGTCGGGCGGCGCCCCGGGTTAGGGTCGCGCCCCGTGGCGTTCCCCTTCTCGGCCGTCGTCGGCCACCCGGACCTGCGGCTGGCGCTGCTGCTCGCGGCCGTCGACCCCGGGATCGGCGGCGTGCTGGTGCGCGGGGAGAAGGGGACGGCGAAGTCGACGATCGTCCGGGCGCTCGCGGATCTCCTCCCCGAGGTCACGGTCCGCGCCGGCGACCGGTTCGGGGTCGACGTCGACGCCGGCGAGGAGAGCCCCGACGGTCCCTTCGCCGCGGGAACCCCCGTCGAGCGGCGGCCGGCGCGGCTGGTCGAGCTGCCCGTCGGCGCCTCCGAGGACCGGCTGATCGGCTCGCTGGACCTCCAGGAGGTCCTCGCGCATGGCCGCGGCTCGGTGCAGCCCGGCCTGCTCGCGGCCGCCCACCGCGGCGTGCTCTACGTCGACGAGGTCAACCTCCTCCACGACCACCTCGTCGACCTGCTCCTCGACGCCGCCGCCTCCGGGCGCTCGCACGTGGAGCGCGACGGGATCTCGTTCTCGCACCCGGCGCGGTTCCTGCTCGTCGGGACGATGAACCCCGAGGAGGGCGAGCTGCGCCCGCAGCTGCTCGACCGGTTCGGCCTCACCGTCGCGGTGACCGCCTCGCGGGAGGTCGCCGAGCGCACCGAGGTGGTGCGCCGCCGGCTCGCCCACGACGCCGACCCCGCCGGGTTCGCCGCCCGCTTCGCCGGGGCCGAGGACGCGCTGCGGGCCCGGCTCGGCGAGGCGCGTGACCGGCTGCCCCGGGTCGCGCTCTCCGACCGCGAACTGGTGCGGATCTCCGCGGTGTGCGCCGCGGTCGAGGTCGACGGGATGCGCGCCGACGTCGTGCTCGCCCGCACCGCCGTCGCGCACGCCGCGTGGCGCGGGGTGGGCGCGGTCGACGTCGACGACGTCCGCGCGGCCGCCCGCCTCGCCCTGCCGCACCGCCGCCGCCGCGACCCGTTCGACGAGCCGTCGCTGTCCGAGGAGGAGCTCGAGAAGGCCCTGCAGGCCGCCGAGCAGGCGGTGGCCGACCACGACGACGACCAGCCGCCCGACCCGCCGTCGGGCGGTGGCGGTCCGGACGACGGCCCGGAGGGTCCCGACGACGGCCGTGGTCCGGACGGGGCGGACCCCGCCGGCGGTGCCGACGGACCGGGTCCCGACGAGGACGGCGACGGTTCCGAGGCCGGCGCGGGCGGTCGCGGGCAGACCGGGTCCGAGGGACACGGTTCCGCCGGGCCGCCGTCGTCGGGGGCGCGCGACGACGGGGATTCCCTGCCACTGGATGCAGGCAACGACGCTCCGCTGGCACAGGGGCTGGCACAGGGGGCGGCCGGGGACGAGCCCGCGGGCCGCCCGGTCGGCGCGCCCACCCCGACCCGGCTGCGCACCCGGCGCTTCGAGGTCCACGGCCTCGGCGACGGGGCCCCGGGCCGCCGCTCCCGATCGCGCGGGCGCCGCGGCCGCACGGTGCGGGCCGTCGTCGAGACCCCCGACACCGGGCCCGCGCCCCACCTGCCGGCGACGGTGCTGGCCGCGGCCCGGGGCGGCCGGCGGGGACGCGCCGCCCCGGAGGACCTGCGGCACGCGCTGCGCGAGGGGCGCGAGGGCAACCTCGTGCTGTTCTGCGTGGACGCCTCGGGCTCGATGGCCGCGCGGCGGCGGATGAACGCGGTCGCCGGCGCCGTCGTCGCCCTCCTGCGCGATGCCTACCAGCGGCGGGACAAGGTCGGCGTGGTGACCTTCCGCGGCCCGGGCGCGACCGTCGTGCTCCCGCCGACCACGTCGGTCCACACCGCGCACCACCGCCTCGCCGACCTGCGCACCGGCGGCCGCACGCCGCTCGCGGACGGGCTGCGCACCGCGCGCCGGGTGCTGCGCGCGGAGCGGGTGCGCGACCCGCGCCGCCGCGGCCTGCTGATCGTCCTCACCGACGGGCGCGCCACGGTGTCGTCGGGGTCCGGGAGCGCCGGCGCCACGCCGCTCGTCGAGGCCCTCGAGGCCGCGCGGGGACTCGCCCGCGAGGCCGGCCCGGGCCGTCGTCGGGCGGGGTCGGGCGGCGCCGCGATGAGCACCGTCGTCGTCGACTGCGAGTCCGGCCCGGTGCGCCTCGGGCTGGCCGGCCGGGTCGCGGGCGCCGCCGCGGGGGCGGTCGTGACGCTCGACGAGCTGACCGGCGACAGCGTGGCCGCCGTGGCCCAGGCGATGTAGCCAGAGCGAGGAGAGCACCGTGCCCCAGGGCGTCCCCACCAGCGTGCCGGCCGACGGGCTGACCACCCGGCAGCGCCGCCGGCGTCCGCTCGTCGTCGTGCACACCGGACCGAACAAGGGCAAGTCGACCGCCGCGTTCGGGATGGCGCTGCGCCAGTGGACGGCCGGCGCCAGCGTGGCCGTCTTCCAGTTCGTGAAGTCGGCGAAGTGGCGCGTCGGCGAGGAGACCGCACTGAAGGCGCTCGGCGAGCTGCACGCGAGCACCGGCCAGGGCGGGCCCGTCGAGTGGCACAAGATGGGCGAGGGCTGGTCCTGGTCGCGCAAGCCGGGCTCGGAGGACGACCACGCCGACGCCGCCCGGGAGGGCTGGGCGGAGATCCGGCGGCGGCTGGAGTCCGGGGCGCACGACTTCTACGTGCTCGACGAGTTCACCTACCCGTTGAAGTGGGGCTGGATCGACATCGGCGAGGTGGTGTCCGTGCTGCGGGACCGGCCCGGGTTCCAGCACGTGGTCGTCACCGGCCGCGACGCGCCCCCGGAGCTGGTCGAGGTCGCCGACCTGGTCACCGAGATGACCAAGATCAAGCACCCGATGGACGCCGGCCAGAAGGGCCAGAAGGGCATCGAGTGGTAGCGCTGCCCCCCCGGGTGGTGGTCGCGGCGCCGTCGTCGGGGAGCGGGAAGACGACGATCGCGACGGGGCTGCTCGGCGCCTTCGCCGCGCGCGGCACCCGGCCGGCCCCGTTCAAGATCGGCCCGGACTACGTCGACCCCGGCTACCACGCGCTGGCGGCCGGCCGCCCCGGCCGCAACCTCGACCCGGTGCTGGTCGGTGCCGAGCGGTTGCCCGGCCTCGTCGTGCACGGCGCGGCCGGGGCCGACCTCGCCGTCGTCGAGGGCGTGATGGGGCTCTTCGACGGCCGTCTCGTGCGGACGTCCCCGAGCCGGGACACCGCACCGCACGCACAGGGCGCCGGGCCGGACGACGACGGTTCGACCGCCCACGTCGCGCGCGTGCTCGACGCGCCGGTGGTGCTCGTCGTCGACGCCCGCGGCCAGCACCGGTCGATCGCCGCGCTGCTCCACGGGTTCGCGCACTTCGACCCGCGGGTGCGCCCGGCCGGCGTCGTGCTCAACCGCGTCGGCACCGAGCGGCACGCGGACGCGCTGCGGGCGGCGTGCGCCGAGGTCGGGATGCCGGTGCTCGGCGTCGTCCCCCGCCGCGCCGAGCTGGCGGTGCCGAGCCGCCACCTCGGGCTCGTCACCGCCGCCGAGCACGGCGACGCGGCCCGGGCGGCCGTCGACGCCATGACGACGCTCGTGGCCGAGCACGTCGACCTCGACGCCGTCGAGGCCCTCGCCCGCCGCGCCCCCGCGACCCCGACGACGGCGTGGGACCCGGCGCACGAGGTCGGCGAGGGCCGGCCGCCGTGGGCCGAGGTCCGGGGTCCGACGCCGGTGGTCGCCGTCGCGGGCGGCCCCGCGTTCACCTTCGGCTACCCCGAGCACGCCGAGCTCCTCGCCGCCGCCGGGTGCGAGGTCGCCGTCGTCGACCCGCTGCGCGACGAGGCGCTGCCGGCGGGGACCGCCGGGCTCGTGCTGCCCGGCGGATTCCCGGAGGAGCACCTCGAGGGGCTCGCCGCCAACGAGCCGCTGCGCGCCGCGGTCCGCCGGTTCGCCGAGGACGGCGGCCCCGTGCACGCCGAGTGCGGCGGGCTGCTCTACCTGGGGCGCAGCCTCGACGGCGCCGCGATGTGCGGGGTGCTCGACGCCGACGCCGCGATGGGCCCGCGCCTGCACCTGGGGTACCGCGGCGCCACCGCGACCGTCGACTCGCCCGTCGCCGCCGCCGGGGAGGCGGTGACCGGCCACGAGTTCCACCGCACCGTGACCACGCCGCGGGCGGGGACGACGCCGGCCTGGCGCTGGTCGGCGGGCGGCGAGCCGGTCACCGAGGGCTTCGTGGCCGGGAACGTCCACGCCTCCTACCTGCACACCCACCCCGCCGGGCGCCCGGCGGCGATCCGGCGGTTCGCGCGGGCCGCGGCCCGGTGACGCGGAGGGCTCCGTGATCCTCGGCGTCGGGGTCGAGCCCGGGACGCCGGCGGCGCACCTGCTCGACGCCGTCGCGGCACTCGGGGACGTGGAGATCGACGCCGTCGCGACCATCGACCGCCGCCTCGACGAGCCGGCGATCGACGCGGTCGCGGCCGGGCGCCGGCTCTTCGCCTACACGACCGCGGAGCTCGACGCCGTCGACGTCCCGAACCCGTCGGCCGTGGTCCGGCGCCTGACCGGCACCGGCAGCGTCGCCGAGGCGGCGGCGATCCTCGCCGCGCGCGCGACCGGCGGTGACGGCGTGCTCGTCGTCGAGAAGCGGCGCGGCTCCGGCGTCACCGTCGCGCTCGCCCGCTGACCCGGCCCGCCACCCTAGGATCACCGGCCGGCGGACCGGGCGGGCGAGCAGGGGGAGGCACCGGTGAGCGTCAGGGTGTTGGTGGCCGGGGCGAGCATCGCGGGGCCCGCGGCGGCCCACTGGCTGAGCCGGCGGGGGGCCGAGGTGACCGTGGTGGAGCGGGCGCCCGCCCTGCGTCCCGGCGGGCAGGCGGTGGACGCGCGCGGGGTGACCCGGGAGGTCATCCGGCGGATGGGTCTCGACGAGGCGGTGCGCGCGGCGCGGACCGAGACCGCCGGTGCCCACACGGTCGACGCGGACGGCACCGTGCTGGAGACCTTCCGCGCGGACGACCACGAGGGCGACGGGTACATCGCGGAGATCGAGATCCTGCGCGGGGACCTGGCGCAGGTGCTCGTCGACGACACCCGGGACGGCGTCGAGTACGTCTTCGGCGACCGGATCACCGAGCTCACCCAGGACGCCGACGGGGTCGACGTGACGTTCGCGGGCGGCGGACGGCGGCGCTTCGACCTGGTGATCGGGGCGGACGGGCTGCACTCGGGGCTGCGCGGGCTGGTGTTCGGGCCCCACGACCGGTTCGTCCGCCACCTCGGGCTCGTGCTGGCCTTCTACAGCGTGCCCAACGAGTTCGGGCTGGACCGCTGGGTGCTCGAGTACCAGGACCAGGGGTCCGGCCGGTGCGCGATGCTGCGGCCCATCCAGGACGCCACCCGGGCCATGGCCATGTTCTCCTTCCCCGCGGCCGACTTCGACGTCGACCACCGCGACGTCCCGGCCCAGCAGCGCCTGCTGCGTGAGCGGACGGCCGACCTGGGCTGGTGGAGCCCCCGGCTCCTCGCGCACCTGGACGACACCCCGGACTTCTACCTCGACCAGGTCGCCCAGGTGGTGATGGACCGCTGGTCGAGCGGCCGGGTGGGGCTGCTCGGGGACGCGGCGTGCAGCGCGTCGCCGATGTCCGGGCAGGGCACGGGGGTGGCCCTGGTCGGGGCGTACCTGCTGGCCGGGGAGCTGGCCGCCGCCGGGTGGGACCCGGAGGTCGGGTTCGCCGCCTACGAGGAGCGGATGCGCCCGTTCGTCGAGGCCAACCAGGAGATCGGCCGGATGCACGTCGCCAGCCTCGGCGTCCCCGGGCCGGACGGCGGGCCCGGCACCGGGGCGGACGCCGGCGGGGAGCCCGCCCCGGAGCCGGACGTGGAGGCCCTCACCGCGCTCGTCGACCGCGCGATCAACGGGGTCGAGCTGCCCGACTACCCCGGGGTGCCCGACTCCCGGGCGCCCGCCCGGTCGCCGGGCTAGGAGAAGATCGACGTGATCGGGCTCGTCGCGGTCCGCGGGAACGGGGCGGCGCCGGGGACCGCCGCGTCGGTGCGGTCGCGGCGCAGCGTCGTGGTCCCGGTCGCGGCGGGGAGGCCGAGCACCGCGCCGGAGTCGGCGGTGACCGGACGGTGGTGGGCGCTCGGGACCGCGGGCAGGACGGCGGCGACGGTGCCCGCGCCGCTCAGCGTCGCGATCCCGAGGACGGCCGCGCCGAGCCCGATGCGGTGCCCGGCCACCCTGCGCTGCGGACTCTCGGTCATCTCGCCCTCCCGGTGATCTCTGGTGAGGACGATCGTCGGGGCCCGCGGTGGGGCCGGGCTCGGCGGAGCTTGTGCGCCGGCTGTGACCCCGGGCCACCGCGTGCTCAGCGGCCGAGGACCCGGTCGAGCAGCGGAGCCGGGTCGTCCGGGGGAGTGGGCCCGCGCCAGGCGACGTGCTGGTCGGGCCGGACGAGCACCGCGTCCGCGGGCAGCCGGCGGGCCGCCTCGCCGGAGACCGCGGCCACGGCCAGGGGCACGCCCCGGCGGGCGCACTCCCGCGTGAACGCGGTGGTCCCGACGCCGGGTCGGGTCAGCAGGGTGAGGCCCGGGCCCAGGGCGTCGTAGAGGGAGCGCCCGTCGGGCAGCCACGCATGGGGCAGGCGCTCGCCGGCACCGTCGGCGACCACGGGCGAGCACCGGTGGTCGACGTCGAGGACGAGGTCGAGCGCGTGGAACTCCGCGTGCTTGGTCTCCTGGATCCGGTGGTCGGCGGCGCGGCGGGCTTCGCGCCCGACCGGGCCGTCGGCGTCGAGGTCGTCGGAGACGAGGTCGGTCGAGAGGGTGCGCATGTTGGCGGTCGCGGCGCGCACCACGCGGTCCTGCACCGGGCGCCGCTCGGCCTCGTAGCTGTCGAGCAGTCGTGGCCCGCCCCATCCCCGCAGCACCGCGGCGAGCTTCCAGCCGAGGTCGACCGCGTCCCCGATGCCGGTGTTGAGGCCGTGGCCGCCGAAGGGCGGGTTGAGGTGGGCGGCGTCGCCGGCGAGGAACACCCGGCCCACCCGGGCGGTGTCGACGAGCTGCATCCGGGCCGTCCACGGGTCCGTCGACAGCACGGTCGCGTCCACCGGCCCGCCCACGGCGGCGTCGAGGATTCGCGCGGCGTCGCGCTCACCGGCCCCGCGCTCGACCCCGAACGCGATGATCCACCAGGTCCCGTCCCGGTCGAGCGGCCCGAGCAGGGCCGGCGCCTCCGGGTTCACCGTCCAGTACTGCACGGCCGGTCCGTGGCGGACGCGGGCCTCGAGGTCCGGGGCTCGGAACACCATGCCGAGGTTCGGGCGCAGCGCGAGCTCCCCGACGTAACGGGCGCCGAGGCACTCGCGGACGGTGCTGCGCGGTCCGTCGCAGCCGAGCACGTGGTCGGCCCGGACGGTGCTCGGGCCGTGCGGCCCGGCGACGGTCACCGTCACGCCCTCGGGGTCCTGGGCGAGGTCGACCACCCGCGCGCCCAGGGCCGGCGTCACGGTGTCGAGCTCGCCGACGACCTCGCGCAGCAGCTCCTCGAGGACGTACTGCGGCGCCTGCTGACCGACCTCGGGGAACCGGTCGCCCTGCGGGGCGAGGCCGAGCACCCCGGTGAACCGGGAGAGCTCGTGACCGGTCAGCGACGTGCAGAACACGACGTCGGTGGAGAACGCCGGCGACAGCGGCGCCCGCTCGCGCAACCGGTCGGCGATCCCCCAGCGGCGCAGGTGCTCCATGGTCCGCACGTTGACGGTCTTGCACCGGGGCCGGGCGTGCGACACCGCCTCCCGGGGCTCGACGACGAGGCACTCGATCCCCCGCCGCCCGAGCTCCACCGCCGCGGCGAGCCCGACCGGGCCGCCGCCGGCGACGAGCACCTCGACGCGCTCCAAGTCAGTAGACCTCGGGCAGGAGCAGGTCGGCCGGCGGGTTCTCCGGCCGGTACTTGCCGGCCCGCGCCCCCTCGTGGATCTCCTCGGGCGAGACGCCCTGCGCGCGGGCCTCGACGAGCTTCTCCGGGTCGAACCACTCGCCGATCGGGTTGTCGGCGAACTCCCGCGACGCCCAGATCCACTCCTTGGACACCGCCCAGTCGCCGAACGCGTCGAACTGGATCTCGACGCCGTTGCCCTCCGGGTCGGCGTAGTACATCGACATCGTGATGCCGTGGTCGAGGCACATGAACGGCGTGATGCCGTGGTTGCGGAGCCGCTCGTAGTTGTCGAGCCACTGGCCGAAGCCCGCGTACTCGAAGGCGGTGTGGTGCAGGCCGGCGCTGGTGGGCTTGTTGACCGGCCGGTGTACCGCGGGGTGGGCGATGAGCGCGATCCGGTGATTGGCCTCGTCGTTGGTCAGCCAGGCCGCGGTCTCGGCGTAGTGCACCGGGTAGAGCCCGCAGACCAGCCCGTACCAGCGGACCATCTCGTCGAGCTTGAGGGTCAGGAACGTCGCGTGGTGCAGCCTGGGCGGGATGATCGGGGCTTGACGGTTCTCGGTGGGCATCGGTGTCCTCCTCCTCACTGCGGGCGGTCGAGGGTGGAGACCCAGTCGAGGAGGGTCTCGACGAACTGCTTCGGGGCGTGCTCGTGCATCGAGTGCGGCATGTCGGGGAACGAGCGGTAGTCGATCCGGCCGCCCGTCGCGGTGACGATCTCCCGGGCCCGGCGGGCCTGGTCGTCGGAGGACGCGCCGGTCAGCCGGCCGGTCTCCTCGTCCACCGCGCGGTAGTGGTGGGTGTAGAGGACCGGGACCCGCACCCGGGCGAGCATCGAGGCGTGGTCGCACGACGCGGTCGCGGTGCCCGAGACGAACGCGCGGCCCCACTCCGGGTCGTACTCGCGCAGGTTCTGCGGCGGCCCGGCGGCGGGCCCCGCGGCCTCGTCGCGCGGCATCATCACGGCGAGCGCCCGCAGGATCGGCGCCGGGAGCTCGGTGGGCATGGCGCGCACCAGGCCGTCCCAGTCGCCGATCGACCACTGGTCGCCGAGCCACTTGTTCCAGGCGGCGAACACCGGCCCGATCGCCTGGCCGATGCCCTGCCCGATGGCGGGCGTGACCTCGCTGGCGAACAGCGGCGGGTCCTCCCAGAGGGCCGCCCGCACCTGGCCGGGGGAGGCGTACGCGGAGAGCCACGCGGACAGCACCCCGCCGGAGGACAGCCCGCTCACGAGGGTCTCGCGGCCGATCACGAGGTCGATGAAGCGCACCAGGTCGGTGCCGAAGAGGTCGAGCGTGTAGCGGCCCGGGGTCCACGTCGAGCGCCCCTGCCCGCGCAGGTCGACCGCGTGGACCCGGAAGTGCTCGGCGAGCAGTGGCATGGCGGCCTCGTAGCCCCACCAGGACTCGGACTGGCCGGGGATCAGCAGCAGCGCAGGCGCCGACTCCTCGCCCGCCACCGCGTAGTTCATGCGGACCTCGCCCAGGTCCACGACCTGCTCGTCGTACGCGTGCGGGACGAAGGTGCCGGGCCGGTCCGCGGCCTCGAGGATCGTCATCACCGGCTCCCCACGAACCGGTGCCGCATCTGGCCGATGCCGGTGCACCACGAGGTGAGCTCGTCGCCCTCGGACAGGAACCGCGGCGGCGTGCGGCCCGCGCCGATGCCCGCCGGGGTGCCGGTGAAGACCACGTCGCCCGGCAGCAGCGTCACGACCGCGGAGAGCCTCGCGACCAGCGCGGGGACCGAGAAGATCATCGCCCCGGTGCGGCCCTTCTGGACGCTCTCGCCGTTGACGAGGCAGCCGAGCTCGAGGTCGTCGGGGTCGAGCCCGTCCGCGCGGAGCTCGTCGGCGGTCACCAGGGCGGGGCCGAGGGGCGAGAACCCGGGGTAGGACTTGCCGAGCCCGAACTGCGCGGGCGGCGCGGCGAACTGGGTGACGCGGTCGGAGAGGTCCTGGCCGAGGGTGAGGCCGGCGACGTGGTCCCAGCCGTCGGCCTCGGCGATCCCGTGCCCGCCCCTCCCGATGACGGCGACGAGCTCGACCTCCCAGTCGACGTCGCCGGGGGAGAGCCGGACGTCCCCGCGCGGGCCGGTGACGCTGGTCGGGTACTTGGTGAACACGACCGGCTCGGTGGGCAGGTCCATCCCGGACTCGGCGGCGTGGTCGCGGTAGTTCAGCCCGATCCCGAAGACCTGGGGCGGGCGCGGGACCACCGGGCCGAGGGCGGCCGGGTCGAGCGGGACGGCGGCGGCGAACGAGGCCGTCGCGGCCCACGCGCGGAAGGCGTCCCAGTGCTCGTAGACCGTCTGCGGGTCGGCGTCGGAGCCGGCGGCCGCGACGTCGATCCCGCGCGGCTCGTCGGGGTCGGTGCCGGGTTCGAGCAGGACCAATCGGCCGGCGTGGTGGGCGATGCGCATCGGGGAGCCCTTCGCTAGACGAGTGCGGTGACGCCGTCGGTCAGGCCGAGCAGGGCCCGGCCGTAGACCTCGGTGGAGATCGCGGGACTGACCACCGCGTGGCGCGAGGCGACCTCGGAGTCGCGCCAGATCCGCTGCAGCGGGCTCGACTCGGCGAACGCCGAGGCGCCGTGGGCCGAGACGAGGATGCGGATGGCCTCGCGGGCGTGCTCGATGGCCTGGCCGGTGTCCATCCGGACCCGGGCGCGGGCGGTGTAGTCCGGGTAGACCCCGTCGACGGCGGCCTGGTCGATGTCGGCGGCCGCGCGGTAGGCGAACAGGTGGGCCGCGTCGACGTGCGCCGCCGCCTCGGCCACCGCCAGCTGCACCGTCGGCGCCTCGGTCTGCACGTCGTAGAAGGTGTAGGAGATCGCGCGCTTCGGGGCCTTCTCGACGACGAGGTCGAGCGCGGCCTGGGCGAGGCCGAGCTGCGGGCCCGCCAGCACGATCGCCGCGACCGGGACGAACGCCGACCGGTAGAGGACCTCGTCGGTGTGCTCGGTGCCGTACCGGCCGCCGATCGCGGCGGGGACCGAGATGATGCGGTGCCCGGGCACGAGGACGTCCCGCGCGACGAGGGTGTTCGAGCCGGTGCCGCGCATGCCCGCGACGAACCAGGTGTCCTCGACGGTCAGCTCGCTCATCGGGACCAGCGCGAGCCCCTGGTCGACGACCTCGCCGTGCTCGTCGGGCACCGGGAAGCCGACGACGGCCCACTGCGCGTGCAGGCAGCCCGAGGCCCAGCCCCAGCGCCCCGAGAGCCGGTAGCCGCCGTCGACCCGCGTCGCCTCGCCCGTGGGCGCCAGCACCCCGGCGATGCGGGCACCCGGCGAGGCCTCCCACACGTCACGCTGCGCGCGGTCGGGGAACAGGCCGCCGAAGAACGCGCAGACGTTCATCAGCGTCGTCGCCCAGGATGTCGACCCGCAGCCGCGGGCGAGCTCGCGCGAGACCTCGAGCTTCGTGCGCATGTCCGTCTCGAGCCCGCCGAGCCGGCGCGGCCGCATGACGGCGAACAGGCCGGCCTCGTCGATCAGCGCGATGTTCTCCTCGGCCACCCGGCGCTCGGACTCGGTGCGGGCGGCGTTGCGGGCCAGCACCGGCACGATCTCCCGCGCCCGGCCGACCAGCTCCGCGCGCAGCGCGCGGGCCTCGTCCGACGTGCCCGGACGGTCGAGCGAGCAGTCGGACATCGACGTCGAGGACATCGAGCACCTCCGGTCGGTGATCGTGGTGGAGTGACCTGCACCACGTCGGACGCTAGGGTGCTAAGTTATAAGTTGTCAATGTCGGTGAGGCTGTGGCCGGTCGCCGTGATCGAGGGGGTGGGCCGTGTCGCCGGACACGGGGGTGGAGGTCTGGGGCCGGGGCGGGGAACGCCCCGGCGTGCGCTCGGTGGCGTCGCGCAAGGCCTCGGCGGTGGACCTCGTGCTGCACGAGATCCGGCGCTCGATCCTGTCCGGTGAGCTCCCCCCGGGGCGGCCGTTCACGGTCCCGGCCCTCACCGAACAGCTCGGCGTGAGCCACGTCCCGGTGCGCGAGGCGCTGCGCCAGCTCGAGGCCCAGGGCCTGATCACGCTGAGCCCCTCGCGCAGCGCGATCGTCACGCCGCTCGACGCCGACGACCTCCGCGCCATCTACCGGCTCCGCATCACCGTGGAGCCGGAGCTGGCGGCGCTGTCCGCCGCGGGGCGCACCGACGCGGAGATCGACCAGCTCGACCACCTGGTGCGCACCACGTTCGGCGACGTCCTCGGCGAGGCCTTCTGGGCGCCGCACCGCGAGTTCCACGCCACGATGATCGAGCCGGCCGCGAGCGGCTGGGACCGGCGGCTGCTCACCCCGCTCTGGGACGCCTCGGAGCGCTACACCCGGCTGGTGTTCGATCCGGTCGACGCGCCGGAGGCGTTCGCCGCGCACCGGGCCCACGCCCACGACGAACTCGTCGACGCCGCCCGTTCCCGCGACCCCGAACGGGTGCGCGCCGCCGTGCGCACCCACCTCGAGGACAACCTCGCGACGATGCTCGAGGGCATGCGCACCCTCGAGGCCACCCGCCGTGACGAGCGCGGCGCGCCCGACGGTCGCGACGCCACCGCCTGAGCGGGCGCCGCGAAGCCGGCGAGCGGCCCGGGCGCGGGAGCGCCGCGCTCGTCACGGGCGGGGAGTGCCGTGCACGCGGGCGGCGTGGCGGGCGTAGACGCGGGGTGCGATCCGGGGGACGACGGCCCGGGGCAGCGCAGGGGCCGACGCGAGCATCGAGGCGAGCACGTCGGGGTCGCCCTCGTAGGCGAACATCCCGAACACCAGGGGCAGGGCACTCTTCGGCACGGCCCCGGCCCCGTGCTCGCCGACGGCGCGCCACTCGGGCTCGGTGAGGTGGGCCGCGGCGAGGGGCAACAGGGTGCGCTCCTCGGTGTCGAGGTGCTCGGCCAGCTGCCGGTGCAGCTCGCGCAGCGTCCCGGCGAGCTCGTCGCGGTGCCCGGCGTCGGGCCGGTCGACCCACCGCCGCCGCGTGGCGCCGACGCGCCCCAGGGCCTCGTCGAGCCCGGCGTGCTGGGCCTCGGCCTCCGCGAGGAGCGTGAGCGCCCGGGCAGGGACGCGCTCGCGCAGCAGGGGCCACAGCAGGGCGTCCTCGCCGGCGTGGTGGTGGTGCAGCAGGTCGCAGAGCAGGCCCAGGTGACGCTCGACGACGCGGGCCCGGCGCCGGTCGTCCGGGGCGACCCGGAGGACGGCCGCGGGGGCGAGCCGGAACTCGCGCAGCAGCGCCGTGTGCACGACGACCATGTCGCGGACGTCGACCAGCGGGGCGTCGGGTGCCGGCGGCGGGGCCGCCGGCGGGCAGACCCACCCGGGCCGCTCGTGGTCCCACCAGCAGCGGGTGGTGTGGCGGTGGCCGGTCCCGGGGGCGTCGAGGGCGTCGGTGGTGGCGGGGTGGGGCGTGGTCTCGGTCATGGCACCGAGCGTGGTCGGCGGCGGCCGAACGGGGCATCCCAACAACTTGGGGTTCTCTGGCGACCGGGCGATGTCACGATGAGTGCATGACGACGAGGACCGGCCTGCGCCTGGCCGAGCGGTTGCGCCGCACCACGGCGGCCGCCGCCGACCTGCCGGCCCTCGCCGCGGCGGTGTACACCGCCGTCGCGCGGGAGGTCCCGTTCGACTTCGCGTGCTTCGCCACCACCGACCCCGCGACCGGGCTGATCACGTGGGCGTCCAAGACGCGCCCGCTCGAGGTCGGCGACGAGGAGTTCGCGGCCACCGAGTACGGCCCGCCCGACGTCAACTCCTTCGCCGAGATCGCCCGGCGCACCCCGCCGGTCGGCGTGCTCTCCGTCGACACCGGCGGTGACCTCGACTCCTGCCGCCGTCACCGCGACTACATGGCCCCCCGCTTCGGCTTCACCGACGAGCTGCGGACGGTGTTCCCCAGCCGGGGCGCGAGCTGGGGCGCGCTGGCGATGTACCGCGGGGCCGGCGACCTGCCGTTCACGGCGGCCGACGCCACGCGGTTCGTCGACGTGGGCGAGATCGTCGCCGACGCGATCCAGCGCTGCCTGTTCCGGGGCGACGGTGCGCCGCGCCCCGTCGAGCCGTCACCCACGGCCCCCGCCGTGCTGATCGTCGACGACCGGGGCGGGGTCACCCACCTGACGCCCGCCGCCGAGGCCGTCGTCGCCGAGCTCGGCGGGTGGGACCACGGGGAGCTGCCGGCGAGCGTGCTCGCCGTCGTCGCGACCGCCCGCACGCGCGGGGAGCACACCGAGAGCCGCGTGCGGACCTCCGCCGGGCGCTGGCTGAGCCTGCGTGCCGCACCGCTGACCGGACCGCCGCAGCGTCACGACATCGTCGTCACCGCCGAGCCGACCCCGCGCGCGACGCTCTCCCGGCTCGCGCTCGCCGCGCACGGCCTCACCAGCCGGGAGGAGGACGTCGCCCTGCTCGTGCTGCAGGGCGCCGACACCCGGGCGATCTCGGCGACGTTGCACCTCTCTCCCCACACGGTGCAGGACCACCTCAAGGTGGTGTTCGCGAAGGTGGGCGTCTCGAGCCGTCGGGAGCTCACCGCGCGGCTCGTGCTCGAGTGACGGGCGGACCGCCGGAACCGGACACCGGGTCGCAGAGCCGACCAACGCCCCGCTGACCAGCGCGGACCCCACAACTCGCGGGTGTAGCTTCGCGGGCCGGGAGAGCACAGCGACGGGGGTGCACCGGGGTGGCCGATCAGTGGGACGGCCGGGGACTGCCACCGGTCGCCGCCGCCCGGGTGGATCGGGCCGCGTCGGGCGGGCCGTGGACCTCGATGCTCACCGTGCCCTCGGCCGCCGGTCTCTCGGCCACCGAGTTCGAGCCCGTCGGCGAGGTGATGGGCTCGATCGTGCAGTACGTCGGGTGGAGCGGGTACGGCGGCTGCGGGGCGTGGGGCGCCGGCGGGTTCGGCGGCTTCGGCGGGACCCTCGGCCCCATGACGCCCGTCCCCGCCTTCGCGCCCTACGTCGAGGCGCTGCGCCACGGCTACGACACCGCGATCGCGCGGATGCAGCTCGAGGCCGCCGGCATCGGCGCGGACGGCATCGTCGGGGTCGCCCTCACCGCGGGTGCCTTCGACCAGGGCAGCCGCGAGTTCATGGCCCTGGGCACCGCCGTCCGGTCCACCCGCCCGCACCAGCGCCCGTCCCAGCCGTTCTGCACCGAGCTCGCCGGCCAGGACGTCGCCAAGCTCGTCGGCGCCGGGTGGCTGCCGGTGCGCATCGTCTACGGCATCGCGCTGCTCATCCGCCACGACGACATGCGCACCCGCTCGCAGGCCTCCTGGCTCTCCGGCAACGCCGAGGTGTCCGGCTACACCCAGCTGGTCTCCGCGGCGCGGGCCGACGCGCGCCGCGACTTCACCCGCCGGGTCGCCGCCGCCGGCGCCGAGGGCGCGATCGTCTCGGACATGCGCGTGTGGATGCGCGAGATCGAGCCCGCGGAGAACCACCGCGACCACGTCGCCGAGGCGACGGTGTTCGGCAACGCCCTGCTCGCCGTCTCCCACCCCGAGGCGCCCGCGCGGTCGTCGTCGTTGACCTTCCTGCCCCTGCGCCCCACCCGGGAGACCTCATGACCGAGCAGGACACCTCGTCACCGTCCGACACGGCCGCCGTCGAGGGTGTCCCGTCGGACGCGATGCGGCGGCTGGCCCACATGCGTCCCGGCCAGGCGACGAGCATGTTCACCTCGGACCTGACGGTGAACGAGTTCCTGCTCGTGCGCGAGGCCGGGTTCCGGCCGCTCGGCCTCGTGCTGGGCTCGAGCATCTACCACGTGGGCTTCCAGGTCGGGCGCTGGGGGAAGAACCAGGAGCTCGACACCCTGTCGCAGGCGATGTACCACGCCCGCGAGCTCGCGATGACCCGGATGGAGGCCGAGGCCGACCAGCTCGGCGCCGACGGCATCGTCGGGGTCCGGCTCGACATCGAGTTCAAGGAGTTCGGCAACGACCTCGCCGAGTTCATCGCCGTCGGCACGGCGGTCGCCGCCGAGGACGCCCCGCCCAGCGGCGGCTCATGGCGCAACGTGCACCGCCAGCCGTTCACCTCGGACCTCTCCGGCCAGGACTTCTGGACGCTGATCCAGGCCGGCTACGCCCCGCTCGGCATGGTCATGGGGTCGTGCGTCTACCACATCGCGCACCAGGGGATGTTCCGCGCGATGAGCAACATCGGGCAGAACGTCGAGCTCCCGCAGTACACCGAGGGCCTCTACGACGCCCGGGAGCTCGCGATGAGCCGGATGCAGGCCGAGGCGGAGGCGCTGCACGCCGAGGGCATCGTCGGGGTCCGGCTCCGCGCCCACGGCCACCGCTGGGGCGGGCACACCACCGAGTTCTTCGCGATCGGCACCGCGGTCCGCCCGCTGCGCGCCGACCACCACATCCCGACCCCGCAGCTCGTGCTGCCGCTGACGGACGGGTGAGGAGATGGGTCCCGACGAGGATGGCGGGCTCGGCCCGGGTGCCGAGCCGACCGGCCTGGGACCGGCGGCCGACGTCGCCCTGCTCGCGGCGGCGCTGCGCACCGACCGGGCCGACGTGGCGTCCTACGCCCGCGTGCTCTCGGGGGCCCTCGGCGACGCCCTGCCCGCCGGCACCGTCGAGGTCGGCTACCGGCGGGGGCTGGGCGACCGGCTCGCCGGGCGCGAGGGGCGCGCGGAGTCGGTGCTCGTGCACGGCGACGGCCGCGACCTCGAGCTGCGGGCCGAGGGGGAGCGGGTGCACGCCGAGGTGCGCCGCGTCTCGGGCGGCGTGGTCATCAGCCGCCGCCGCGTCGAGGTCGAGGACTGGCTGACCGCGCTCGCCGAGGACCTCTCCCGCATCGCGGCGCGCGACGCCGCGGCCCGGCGGGCGTTCGAGCGCTGGCTGCGCATGTGAACGGATGTGGTCGTCCCGACGACCACATCCGTGCACGTGCGGAGGCAGGATGAACGCGTGACCCTTCGTCTCGCCCTCGCCGGAGAACCGCTGCCGCTGGTCGGGCGCGCCCGTGCCTACGTCTGCGGGATCACGCCCTACGACACCACCCACCTCGGCCACGCGTCGACCTTCGTGTGGGCCGACGTCGTCGGGAGGGTGCTGCGCCGGATCGGGGTCGAGGTCGAGACCTGCCGCAACATCACCGACGTCGACGACGTCCTCGACGCCGCGGCGGAGCGCGCCGGCCGCCGGTTCGACAGCTTCGCCGCGGTCGGACAGTTCCGCTTCGACCGGGACATGACCGCGCTCGGCGTCCGCCCGCCGACGCACCAGCCGCGGGCGCACAATCACGTCGAGGGCGTCGTCCGCCTGGCGGCGGCGCTGCTCGAGCGCGGCGTCGCCTACGAGCGCGACGGCGAGGTCCTGCTCCGCGCCGCGGCGACCGGTCTCGACGTCGTCGACGTGCCACCCGAGGCCTCCGAGGTGCCGCCGTCGCCCCGCGCCGAGGACCCGCGCGACCCGACGGTCTGGCGGCCCGCGACGCCGGGCGAGGCGGCCTGGCCGAGCCCCTGGGGCGACGGGCGCCCGGGGTGGCACGCCGAGTGCGCGGCGATGGCGCTGTCGGTGCTCGGGCCCGCCGTCGACCTGCACGTCGGGGGCGCGGACCTGCGCCACCCGCACCACACCGGCATGGCCGCGATGGCCGAGGCGGTGACCGGGGTGCGGCCGTTCGCGCGGGCCCGCCTGCACGTCGGGACGGTGCGCGTCGACGGGGCGAAGATGGCGAAGTCGGCCGGGAACCTCGTGCTCGTCGCCGACCTGCTCGAGACCCACCCCGCCGCCGCGGTCCGCCTGCTGCTGCTCGACCGGCCCTGGGCGCAGGCCTGGGACGTCGTCGCCGGCGCACTGGACGCCGCCGCGGGGCGCCTCGAGCGTCTGTTCGCCGCGGCCGCGCGGCACGTCGACGGCACGATCGCGGCCGATGCCGTGGTCGCCGCCCTCCTCGACGACCTCGACGTCCCCACGGCCCTCGACATCGCCGAGCACGAGGGCGGGGAGGCCGCTCGGACGGCGCTGTCGGTGCTCGGCCTGGCTTAGAAGACCGTGGTGCGCGTGATACTGCTGTGACACGCGGGTCGGATGTGCTGAATTTCCGCCTTCCACTGCCTACGGTGTGCCGCGGGTGCGGCCGTCCGTCGTGCCGGGGGTGGCGGAGGAGGGCGTGATGCGCTGGGGCGGACCCGACGAGGTGACGCTGAACCCTCCGGAGAAGGCCGCGGAGGGGGGACGGGCCGGCGCGGAGCCCGGGACGACGACCGTGGTCGACGCACCCGCGCCGACCCCGCCGCCGCCCTCGTCCCCGGCCCCGGCGGAGGGCCCGACGGAGGCCCCGGCCGAGCCGCCGGAACCCCGCCGGTCACCCGAGAACGACGCTGGCGCACCCGCGCGGGCCTCGACCGGGGTCGCCGCGCCGGCCCCCGAGCGGCCGCCCGGTCCATCGCCCCGCCCGAGCCCGCCGCGACGTCCCGCGGACGCGCCGGAGGACCGCCGTCGGCCCGGCGGCGAGGGGCGGCGCCTCCCGTGGGGACGCCGGCCCTCCCCGGGGAAGCAGCGTCCCGAACCACCCCGCCCGCAGGCGGCTCCGTCGCGGGCCGACGACGAGCGTCCCCCGATGCTGGGCGTCCCGCCGTGGCGGACCGGCGCGTCGGCTCCGCCGGCCCGTGGCGCGGAGACCGTGTCCGACGGACAGGGTCCCTCGCGGAGGTCGACGCGGGCCGCTCCTCCCGAGGACCGGCCCACCAGCCCGGCCACGGGTGCCGCGGCGGCCGGTGGTGCGGCGGTCGCGGGGGCCGCTGCGTCGGCCGGCGGCGCGACGACGGGTGACGCGGCGACCGAGTCGCCGCGATCCGGTCCCGTGACGCCCCAGTGCGGGACCACGACGCCGAGCGCGCCGAGCGAGCCGGCCACGGTGCGGACCGAGACCCCGGCCAAGGGCGACGCCGGCCGCGGCGCGACCCCGACCGGCGCGCCCGAGGCGTCCCGCTCGCCCGCGCCACCTAAGGGCGACGGCGCGACCGAGTCGCGACGACCCGGTTCCCCGGCACCGCAGGCCGAGGGCCCGACGGCGAGTGCGCCGACCCCGAGCAAGGGCGACGGCGCGACCGAGTCGCGGCGACCCGCTTCCTCGGCGCCGCAGGCCGAGGCCCGGGCGGCGAGCGCTCCGTCCGAGCCGGACACCGTGCGCACCGGACGACCCGTACCGCGAGCCGAGCCGGACACCGGGCGCACCGGAGAGCCGGCGGCGGGCGGCGGCGCGACCGGCTCGCCGCGAGGCGGCCCCGAGCGATCGGGGACGTCGGGTCGGTGGCCGGGAGGTGCGGTCGCGGGTGGCGCCGCGGTCGCAGGGGCCGCCGCGACGGCCGGTGGGGTGGCGAAGGGTGGCGACGCGACCGGGTCGCGACGACCCGGTTCCCCGGCACCCCAGACGGAGGCCCGGGCGGCGAGTGCCCCGACCGAGCCGGACACCGTGCGGACCAGCACCCGGACGACGAACGCCCCGGCCACCGAGCCGGCACGACAGGGCTCCACCGCAGACGGGAGCACGAGGCCGAGCCCGACAGCGCGACCGAGCGCGGGGTCGGCCACTGCCGGGTCGGCCGCTGCTGCCACGGCCGCGACCGAGTCCTCGCGACGCGGTCCCGACGCACCGGGGAAGTCCGGGCGGACCGAGGAACAGGCCGCGGGCACGACGACCGAGTCCTCGCGACGCGGTCCCGACGCACCGGGGAAGTCCGGGCGGATCGAGGAACAGGCCGCGGGCACGACGACCGAGTCCTCGCGACGCGGTCCCGACGCACCGGGGAAGTCGGGGCGGACGGTCGGTGTCGCGGCGGCGGGTGGGGCCGCGGTCGCGGGCGCGGCGGCACTGGTGGGGGGCGGCGCCACGAAGGCCACGCCGGAGAAGGCCACGCCGGACAAGGCCGCGCCGGAAGAGGCTGCACCGGAGAAGACGCCCACGCCGAGGGAGACCCCGGAGGCCGGTGCTGCGTCGGCGAGTGCGCCGGCGCCGGAGAGGACGGACCGGAAGAACGGGTCGGCCCCGGCCCCGTCCCCGTCTCCCACCACGCGGACGCCCCAGGGCACGGCACCCCCTGTCAGCGCGCCGGCCGACGAGCCGACCCCGGCCGAGCGCACCGACGCGATGGTGCCGGTCGCGGACCCGGACGCCGCGCCGGAACGCGCGGAGCCGCGGCCGGGGCTCGTGCGGGACCGCCGCCGTCGTCGTCGGGTGCTGTTCGCCTTCCTGCTGGCGGCGCTGGTCCTGGCGGCGTTCCTCGGGCTGGTCGCCCTCATCAGCGGGCACGACGACTCCGCTCCGCCGCGCGCCGCCCCACACCCGGTGCTCACCGTGCCGGCGGGAGCGCCGGCGGCCCCCGCCGCCCCCGCCCCACCCCCGCAGCTGCCGCGGGGCGGGACGACGATCTTCCCGAACTACCGGGTCGTCGCGTACTACGGCACGGCGGACACCGACCGGCTCGGGGTGCTCGGCGCCGGCTCCCCGGACCAGGCGGCCACCAAGCTCGAGCAGGCCGCCGCGCCGTTCGCGACGCCGGGCCGCACGGTGCAGCCGGCGATGGAGCTGATCGTCGGGGTCGCGGACGGCGGCCCCGGGCCGGACGGCGACTACCACCACGACATCGACCAGGGCGCCGCCCAGCGCTACCTCGCCGCCGCCCGCGCCCACAAGCAGCTGATGGTCATCGACATCCAGCCCGGGCGCACCGACTTCATGACCGCCGTCAAGCCGTGGGAGAACCTGCTGCGCGAGCCCGACGTCGGGCTCGCCCTCGACCCCGAGTGGCGGATGCCGCCCGGCGAGATCCCCGGCGAGCAGATCGGGACGGTGTCCGCCGACGAGGTCAACCAGGTCTCGGCGTGGCTCGCGAACCTCGTGCAGGCGAACGACCTGCCGCAGAAGCTGTTCGTGGTCCACCAGTTCACCCCGAACATGATCAGCAACCCGGAGCGGCTGCAGACCCCGCCCCAGCTCGCCGTCGTCCAGCACATCGACGGCTTCGGCGCGCCGCCCAACAAGCTCGGGAAGTACCAGGAGCTGCAGCGTCCGGCGCAGATGCACCTCGGCTTCAAGCTCTTCTACACCCAGGACACGCCGATGCTGACCGCCGCGCAGGCGCTCGCGCTCCACCCGACGCCGGACCTGGTCACCTACCAGTAGCCAGCGGGGAACCCCCTCGCACGGCGTCGTTAGGCTCTTTCCATGGCACGAGGCGTCACGCGGATGTCCGATCTGTTCCTGCGCACCCTGCGCGAGGACCCGGCCGACGCCGAGGTGCCCAGCCACAAGCTGCTGGTGCGCGCGGGCTACGTGCGCCGGGTCGCGCCCGGCATCTACTCCTGGCTGCCCCTGGGCATGCGCGTCCTGAAGAACACCGAGCGCATCGTGCGCGAGGAGATGGACGCGATCGGCGGGCAGGAGGTGCACTTCCCCGCGCTGCTGCCCAAGGAGCCCTACGAGGCGACCGGGCGCTGGACCGAGTACGGCGACGCGCTGTTCCGGCTCAAGGACCGCAAGAAGGCCGACTACCTGCTCGGGCCCACCCACGAGGAGCTCTTCACGCTCATGGTGAAGGGCGAGACGTCGTCGTACCGGGACTTCCCGGTGATCCTCTACCAGGTCCAGACGAAGTACCGGGACGAGGAGCGGCCGCGCGCGGGCATCCTGCGCGGGCGCGAGTTCGTCATGAAGGACTCGTACTCGTTCGACCTCACCGACGAGGGGCTGGCCGAGTCGTACGCCGCGCACCGCGTCGCCTACCAGCGGCTGTTCTCCCGGCTCGGGCTGGAGATCCAGATCGTCTCGGCGATGTCGGGGGCGATGGGCGGGTCGGCGTCGGAGGAGTTCCTCGCACCGACCGAGACGGGCGAGGACACCTACGTGCGGTGCCTGGAGTCGGGCTACGCCGCGAACGTGGAGGCGGTGACGACGCCCGCGCCGCCGGAGCAGTCGATCGCCGACAAGCCCGAGGCGGTCGTGTACGACACCCCGAACACTCCGACGATCGACACGCTCGTCGCGCACGTCAACACCCTCGGGCTGGGCCGCGAGTTCACCGCCGCGGACACCCTCAAGAACGTCATGGTGAAGACGAGGCTGCCGGGCAGCACCGAGTGGTCGCTGCTCGGGGTCGGCGTGCCCGGGGACCGCGAGGTCGACATGAAGCGCCTCGAGGCCTCGCTCTCGCCGGCCGAGGTGGTGCTGCTCGAGGACGCCGACTTCGCCGCCAACCCGTTCCTGACCAAGGGCTACATCGGCCCGGTCGGCCTGGCCAAGAACGGCGTGCGCTACCTGGTCGACCCGCGCATCGTCACCGGCACCGCGTGGGTCACCGGCGCCGACGAGCACGGCCGTCACGTCGTCGACCTCGTCGCCGGCCGCGACTTCACCCCGGACGGCACGATCGAGGCCGCCGACGTCCGCGAGGGCGACCCCTCGCCCGACGGCGCCGGCACGCTCGTCGCGGCCCGCGGCATCGAGATGGGCCACATCTTCCAGCTCGGCCGCAAGTACGCCGACGCGCTCGGCCTGACCGCGCTCGGGTCGGACGGCAAGCCGGTGACGGTGACGATGGGGTCCTACGGGGTCGGCGTCTCCCGCGCGGTGGCCGCGATCGCCGAGCAGCACGCCGACGGGAAGGGCCTGGTGTGGCCCCGGGAGGTCGCGCCGTTCGAGGTGCACCTCGTGATCGCCGGCAAGGACGCCGCCCAGGCCGAGGCCGCCGAGACGATCGCCGCCGGGCTCGCCGGGGCCGGCCTCGAGGTCCTGCTCGACGACCGCAAGGCCTCGCCCGGGGTGAAGTTCGCCGACGCCGAGCTGATCGGCGTGCCGACGTCGATCACCGTCGGGCGGGGCCTCGCGAACGGCGTCGTCGAGGTCACCGAGCGGGCCACGGGGGAGCGGCGCGAGGTGCCCGTCGACGAGGTCGTCGGGGCGCTGACCGGCGGGCGCTGAGGGCGGACGGCAGCAATGGCACATTTCTGGCGCTCAACGCCAGGACGGCGCCGTTCACCCACCGAGGCTGCGCCCGACCAGTGGCAGCAATGGCACGTTCCTGGCGTCCGGTGACAGGACGGCGCCGTTCGCTCGTCCGGGGTCGGGCCTGCCCGGACGGGGTCAGGCCCGCCGGCGCCGCTCCAGGGTGACGCTCACCCCGAACACGACGATGCCCAGGAGCGGCAGCGCCGCGCCGACCGCGGCCGGGGCGTCGTAGCCCAGCCCGGCGGCGAGCACCGCGCCGCCGAGCGCCGCGCCGATCGCGTTGGCGACGTTGAACGCGGAGTGGAAGCTCGCGGCGGCCAGCGACGGTCCCTCGGCGGCGAAGTCGATAAGCCGCCCCATGAGCGCGGGCCCGGCCGACATCCCGACGAAGCCCAGCGCGAACAGCCCGAGCGTCGCCGACGCCACGTGGTGGGCGCCGAAGACGAAGCCGACGAGCACCGCCGAGTACACGACGAGGGCGACCGCGATCGTGACCCGCGGAGCGCGCTCGGCGAACCGGCCGCCGGCGACGTTCCCCACGGTCATCCCGATGCCGAGCGCGCCGAGCAGCAGCGGCACCGTCGAGGTCGAGACGCCGGCCTCGGCGGTGAGGATCGGGCTGATGTAGCTGTACACCGCGAACAGTCCGCCGAAGCCCGCGGCGATCACGCCGAGGGTGAGCCACACCTGCGGGCGGGTGAGCGCGGTGAGCTCGCCGCGCAGCGAGCCGCCGCGGTCGCCCGCGGGGCTGGGCACCAGCGTCGTCACGGCGAGCACCGTGATCAGCGCGATGACGGTGACGGCGAGGTAGGCGCTGCGCCAGCCGAAGGTGTCCCCGAGCCAGGTCGCGGCGGGGACCCCGACGATGTTCGCGATCGTCAGCCCGAGCATCACCGTCGCGAGCGCGCGGGCCCGCCGCTCCGGTGGCACGAGCGTCGACCCGAGCACCGCGGCGGTGCCGAAGTAGGCGCCGTGGGGCAGGCCGGCGAGGAAGCGCAGGCCCACGAACGGCACGAACGCCGGGGCCAGCGCGGAGAGCGCGTTGAAGACGACGAGCGTGATCGCGAGCGCCACGACGAGGCGCTTGCGGGGCCAGCGGGCGCCGACCAGCGCGATCAGCGGCGCGCCCACGACGACGCCGAGGGCGTACGCGCTGATGGCGATGCCCGCCGTCGGGACGGAGACGCCGAGGTCGGACGCGAAGCCGGGCAGCACGCCCATGCTGGCGAACTCGGTGGTGCCGATCGCGAGCCCGCCGAGCGAGAGCGCGGCCAGGCTGACCCCGGCCGGGACGCGCCCGGCCAGGCCGTGGGAGCGGGTGGGGGTGGGTGCCGATCCGGTCGTGTCGGGGGACTCGACGGATGTGCTCACTCTGGGGTCCTCCGGGCGGACGAGTGGGGGACGAGGTCGGAGAGGTCGGTGAGGGAGAGATCGGCGTCGATGCCCTTGAGCCCGGCGACGGTGGCGCCCGCCGCGCGCCCGGCGGCGGCGCCGGTGGCGGTGTCCTCGACGACGAGGCAGTCCCGGGGTGCGACCCCGAGGCGGGCGGCGGCCAGCCGGTAGCCCTCGGGATCGGGCTTGCCGCGGGTGACGGCGTCCCGGTCCACCACGACGGGCGCGTTGATGCCCGCTGCCCGCAGCCGGATCCCCGCCAGCCGCGCGTCGGCGCTGGTGACGACGGCCCAGGGGCGACCGGAGCGCCCGAGGGCGGCGACCAGGTCGAGGGCGCCGGGGGTGGCCGCGACGCCGTCGAGGTCGTGGTACTCCCGCTCCAGCTGGGCGGCCGCGGCCGCCGCGACGTCGGCGGGGTCGAGGTCGGGGCGCATGCGGGCGACGGTGTCCGCGGCCGGGTGGCCCGGCATGACGGCGAGCACCTGCTCCTCGTCGACGCCGTACTCGCGGGCCCAGGCCCGCCAGGAACGCTCGACGGCGGCGTCCGAGTCGACCAGGGTGCCGTCCATGTCGAACAGGACCGCGGCGAACGCCTCGAGGGTGGGGCGGTCGCTCGTGTGTGTCATGGTCCGATCACTCCCCACGCTTTTCCTCGCCATCCGAGCATAATGAGGACGTGGGCAACATGGGAAGCGGTGAGGGCGCCGAGCGCTGTGAGCCGTATCGCGCCCGCGTCGACCGCTGGCGCACCAGCGCCGCCGTCCTCGACGAGGTGCGCCGGACCCCGGGGCTGACCCGTGTCGAGCTGGCGTCACGCCTGAACCTCTCGAGCGCGACCACCACCGAGACCGTCGCCCGGCTGCGCGAGGCGGGCTGGCTGGCCGAGGAGCGCGCGCCGGTCAGCGGGCGCGGGCGCCCGACGACGTGCCTGCGCCCCGCCCCCGACGGCCCCCGCGTCCTCGCGCTCGACCTGCGCCACGAGGACTGGCGCCTCGCCGAGGCCGGCCTCGACGGGGTCCCGACGGTGCTGTGCTCCGGCCGCCGCGGCGACGACCTGTCCGAGCGGCTGGCCGCGGCGCTCGGGGCGGTCGGCTCCGGGACGAACGACTCGTTCGTGCACGTGGACGCCACGAACGAGTCGTTCGTCCCGGCCCGGAGGCGCCCTCTCGCCCTCGGGCTCGCCGTCCCCGCGCCGCTGTCCGACGACGTGTTCGTCCGCGCCACCGAGCTCGACTGGGGCCCGGTCGCCGCCGGCCTCGTCGCCGGGCCCGACCGGCCGGAGATCCCCGTGCTCCCGGGCAACGACGCGACCCTGGCCGGGCTCGCCGAGGCCCGCACCGGGGCGGCGGCGGGGTCAGGGACGGCGTTGTCGCTGACCGTGGAGGTCGGGATCGGCGGCACCCTGCTGCTCGACGGGCGCCCGCAGCGCGGAGCCCACGGCGCCGCGGGGGAGTACGGGCACATGCCCTTCGGCGACCCGGCGATCGCCTGCCCGTGCGGGGCGCGGGGCTGCTGGGCGCCCGAGCTCGACGGACGCGCGCTGGCCCGCCACCTCGGCGCCGACCCGCCCGCCGACCCCCGCAGCTACGCCGAGGAGGTCCTCGACGCCGCGGACGCGGGGGACACCGCGGCCGCGGCCGCCGTCGCCCGGGTCGCCGTCGCGCTCGGCCGGGGGGTGGCGGGCCTGGTCAATGCGCACGACCCCGACGTCGTCGTCCTGGGCGGCCTCGGCCCGCGCTTCCGCGGCCCCGCGTTCGACGACGCCTACCGCTGCGGGCTCATGGGGTACCGGCGCGCCGACCCCACCCCGGTCCGCGACGGCGTCCACGGCGACGACGCCCCGCTGCGGGGCGCGGTCGCCCTCGCGCTCGACGACGTCACGAGCGCGGAGGGCCTGGCCCGCGTCTCGGGATGAGTCTCGGGATGAGACGCCTCCGGCCCTGGTGCGGGACCGCTCGACCGGCCTACCGTCCCCGGACGTGGCGCCGGAGCGGGACCTCGACGCCGCCCGGGCCCGGTTCCTGCGCGGCGGCCGGTCGACGCTCGCCCCGGAGGAGGTCCGGGCCGAGGTCCTCGCCTCCTGGGAGCGCTCCGGTGCGGCCGCGGTGGCCGGCGCGCCGGCCCCCTTCGTCGGCCACCACGACGCCGGCCCGCTCCTCGCCGCCGCCGACGCCGTCCTCGGCGCCTTCGCGCTGGAGAACCCCGACGCCGGGTGCGCCGTCGGGCTCGTCGGCGAGGACGGCACCCTGCGACTGCGCCACGACACCGCCACCGCGCCGGCCGAGCTGCTCGACGCCGCGTGGTGGGTCCCGGGCCACCGGCACGACGAGCGCGCGGTCGGGACGACGGCCGCCGCCCTCGCCCGCCACACCCGCCGCTCGGCCCTCGTCGAGGGCGCGGAGCACCTGCACCCGGGGCTGCGGGTCCTGCGCGACGCCGCCGCACCGGTGACGCTCGGCGCGCACCGGGCCGCCGTCGTCGTCGTCACCCACGCCTCCGCACGGGGCGGGACGCCGCTGGCGCTCGCCCGGACGCTCGCGGCCGCCGTCGTCGGGCACGAGGAGGCCGAGCGGCACCGTCGGGTCCTCGCGGTGCACGACGCCGCGGCCGACCTGCGCGCGGACGGCGTGCCGTGGGTGCTCGCCGCCGCCGGCGACGACCTGTGGGTCGGTCGCGGCGCGCAGGCCCTGGCCCCGCCGGACCAGCAGGCGCTGCACGACCTGCTCACCGCCAGCGTCCTGCTCGACGAGACCGAGGCCGCGCGCCACCTCGACCTGCCGTCGGGACTGTGCGCCGAGGTGCGGGTGCAGGAGGTGCGCGGCGGCGACGCGGAGGTGCTCGGCGCCGTCCTCGGCGGGTGGCCGGTGGAGGCGCACGTGGCAGCCGGGCGGACGACGACGGCGGCCCGGGAGGCCCGCCGTCGCCAGGGCTCGCACGTCGCGCCGACCGCGCGCCGGGACTTCGCCGCCGAGCTGCGCGGCGGCCCGTCGGCCGAGGCCTCGGAGGAGGCGCGGCTGCGGGCCAACCAGGAGCTCTTCAGCCCCTTCGTCCGGGCCCGCCGCGACGCCACCGCCACGCTCGCGCACCGCCGGCACCTGCTGCTCGTGGGGGAGACCGGGGTCGGGAAGCGCACCCTGGCCCGCGAGCGGTTCGCCCACCTCTTCCCGCGCGGGACGTCGACGACCGTCGACTGCGCGGCCCTCGGCGACGGCCACGACGTGCCCCTCGACGACCCGGCCGCCGACGTGCACCTGGTGCTGCTCGACGGCGTCCACACCCTCACCCCGCGCAGCGCCCGCCGGCTCGACGAGGCGCTGCGCCCGCTGACGGTGCTGCCGGGCCGGGTGGTGGTGGTCGGCTGCCTCGACAGTGCCTCGGTCGACGCCGGACGGCCCTACGGGCTGCTGCTGCGCCACTTCCACGAGACGGTCCGCGTGCCGGCCCTGCGCCACCGCTCCGACGAGCTCGCCGAGATCGCGCGCTCGGTGCTGCGCTCGACCACCGGGGCCCGCTCGCTGCGGCTCTCCCACCAGGTCGTGCGGGTGCTGGAGGGCTACTCGTGGCCGGGCAACATCGCCGAGCTCGAGGACGTGCTGCGCTACGTCGTGGCCCGCAAGCCCGTCGGGGTGGTGCAGCCGCCCGACCTGCCGGCGTTCTGCTTCACCAGCGCGCCGCGGCTGACGATGCTGGAGACCGCGCAGGCCGACGCGATCATCCACGCGCTCTACGAGACCCGCGGCAACCGCTACAAGGCGGCCGCGATGCTCGGCATCGCCCGGTCCTCGCTCTACCGCAAGATCGACGCGTTCGGGATCAGCTACATCGCGTAGGTGGCCTTCGGCCTCGTGAGCAGAAACTGTCGCTATAGCGGCACTTTGTGCTCACGAGCGCGGAGCGCACCCAGGTGTCCCGGGAGCGGGACAGTCGGCGGCGGCGGGGCCCGACGGCCGGTCCGGATGGTCTCGATGTCGGACAGTCCGCGTGTGTCCTGCGCCACTAGCGTCGGTCGCGTCGCAGCGCAGCCCACGGGAGGACGCCATGAAGGCCCTTGTCTACCACGGTCCCGGTTCGAAGTCCTGGGAGGACGTCCCCGACGCCCGCGTCCAGGAACCCACCGACGTCGTCGTCAAGGTCGACACCACGACGATCTGCGGGACCGACCTGCACATCCTGCAGGGCGACGTCGCCGCGGTCACCGACGGCCGGATCCTCGGGCACGAGGCCGTCGGGACGATCACCGAGGTCGGCGACGCGGTCCGGGGCTTCTCGGTCGGCGACCGCGTGCTGGTACCGGCGATCACCAAGTGCGGCCGGTGCGAGTACTGCCAGCGCGGGATGCCCTCGCACTGCCAGACCGTCGGCGGCATCGGCTGGATCTTCGGCCACCTCATCGACGGGACCCAGGCCGAGCTCGTCCGGGTGCCCTACGCCGACACCTCGCTCTACGCCGTCCCCGACTCGGTCACCAACGAGCAGGCGATCTTCCTCGCCGACTCGCTGCCGACGGGCTACGAGGTCGGGGTGCTGGCCGGTGGCGTGCGTCCCGGCAACACCGTCGCCGTCGTCGGCGCCGGGGCGGTCGGACTGTCCGCGGTCCTCACGACGGGGCTGTGGGGCGCCTCGAAGGTCATCGCGATCGACTCGAACAAGTTCCGCCTGGAGCGGGCGCTCGAGTTCGGGGCGACCGACGCGATCGAGGTCGGGCCCGGCACCGTCTCCGACGTCGTGGGGCTGACCGACGGGCTCGGCGTCGACGTGGCGATCGAGGCCGTCGGCTACCCGGAGACGCTGCTGACGGCGGCGTCGCTGGTGCGGCCGGGCGGGACGATCGCGAACGTCGGCGTCCACGGCACCCCGGTCGAGATCCCGATGCAGGACATGTGGATCTCCAACGTGTCGCTGACGATGGGCCTGGTCGACACGGTGTCGATCCCGACGCTGCTCAAGATGGTCGCGAGCGGGCGCATCCCGGCCGAGAAGATGGGGACGCACTCGTTCACCTTCGACCAGATCGACGAGGCCTACGACGTGTTCGGCAACGCCGCGGCGAACCTCGCCCTCAAGGTCGTCATCACGCCCTAGGAGGTGGCCTGCGGCCTCGAGAGCAGAAAGTGTCGCTATCCGGACACTTTCTGCTCACGGGCGCGAAGCGCACCCAGGACCTGCGCGACGGCGGCCGTCGGCGGCCCGGGCACCCGGGCGACGACCACCCGCCTGTCCTCGGCCGACCCGTCGCGCACCCGCAGCGCGACCACCCCGGCCGGGAGGGACCCGACGAGCCCCGAGGGCACCGTCGTGATCCCCTGCCCGGCCGCGACGAGGGCGAGCTTGGCGAGCCAGTCGCGGGCGGTGTGGGCGACCCGGGGGCGTTCGTCGAGACCCGGCCAGACGCCCAGCGCGCCCTCCGGGCCCGCGATCCACGCCCGGCCGCGGAGGTCCTCGATCGTGACCGACCCGAGGTGGGCGAGCGGGTCGCCGGCCGGCACCCCGAGGCGCAGCGTGCCCTCGCTGATCACCTGCAGCGTCAGGGGCGGTGACTCCGTGTCGGGCGGGCGGTAGGGCGGCAGCTGGGCGAGCACCGCCAGGTCGAGGGTGCCCGCGCGCAGCCCCCGGACGAGCGTGGGTGTCGTCCCCTCCCGGGAGACGACGGTGATCCCGGGCGCCGACCGGGCGAGGGCCGCCAGGGCCCGCGGCACGACGACCGCACCCGCCGTCGCGAACCAGCCCAGCCGCACCGTGGCCCGCTCGTCGGGCAGCCCGGCGAGCTCGCGGGCGCCGGCCCCGAGCTCGTCGAGCACCGCGGCCGCGCGCCGGGCGACCAGCCGGCCGGCGTCCGTGGGCCGCACGCCCGACCGGTGCCGCTCGAGCAGCGGGGTCCCCGCGTCACGCTCCAGCGCCGCGACCTGGCGGGACACCGCCGACTGCGTGTACCCGAGTGCCGTGGCCGCGGCGGTCAGCGTCCCCCGCTCGACGACCTCGCGGAACACCCGCAGCGACGTCACCGACGCGCTCTCCAGAGACATGACGAACACGCATACCGGAGATGCAGAACCCTCGTTGGAGGAATGCCTCGGCCGTTCCTAGCGTGGTCGTCGTGAGCAGGACCGCCCTCGTCACGGGGGCCACCCAGGGCCTCGGTCTGGCACTCGTCGCCGGTCTCGCCGCCCGGATGGAGCCCGGCGACACCGTGTACCTCACCGGCCGCGACCCCGAGCGGGTCGAGCGCGCCGTCGCCTCGGTCCCGCCGGGCCGGGCGCGGGTGCGCGGGGAGCTCCTCGACGTCGCCGACCCCGACGCGGCCGAGGCGCTCGCCGCCCGGCTGGGCGGCGCCGACGTCGTCGTCGGGAACGCCGTGATGCGCGTCGGCCCGGACGACGACCCACGCGGGATCGTCGACGGGTACGCCGAGGTCAACAACTTCGGCACGACGCGGCTGTTGCGCGCCTTCGCGCCGCGGCTGCCCGACGGCGGGCGCCTCCTCGTCGTCGCGAGCTCGCTGGGGACACTTCACCACCTCGCCCCGGTCCTGCACGACCGGTTCGACGGCCGCACCACCCTCGACGAGGTCGACGCGGCGGTCGGGGCGTGGCGCGACGCGGTCGCCGACGGGAGCGCCCGCGGCGGGGACTGGCCCGGGTTCGTGAACATCCCCTCGAAGATCGGCCAGGTGGCCGCGGTGCGGGCGCTCGCGGCGTCCCGGCGGGAGGCGGACCGTCGCCGGGGGATCCTGCTCGCCGCGGTGTGCCCCGGGATGATCAACACGCCGACGTCGGGGCTGTGGTGGGACGTCAGCGGCGCCCCCACGCCCGACGAGGCCGCCGGCCCGCTGCTCGACCTCGCGCTCGGTCCGGTCGACCCGGCGATGTACGGCGAGCTGGTCCGCCACGGCCGCGTCCTGCCCTGGAAGCCCGGGGTCGGGTCATGATCAGCAGTGCTGGGCGCACCCGAGCGGGCCTGTCGGGCTGCGCGATGTGCCCCTCGCGGGAGGGGTCGGGTCCGCCTCCGTGATCAGGGGCACGTGGGGCAGGTCCGCGCGGCTCCGCGGCTGAGCCCCGTGCCCCTCGCGACCGACCCTCAGCCGGCGACGGCGGGCGTGCGCAGGTCGGCGGCCGGGAACGGCGGGAGCTCGTCGGCGCGCATCGAGGCCCGGCCGGCCAGCCGCCAGGCCCGGGCGACGAGGTCGGCGTCCTCGTCGGTGACCAGGTTGCCCATGACGCGCAGCGCCACCGTCATGAGCGCCCGCGACCGCATCCCGACCGGTCCCGCGAGCGGCAGCAGCCTCGGCGTCGTCAGGAGCCCGGCCAGCCGCCGCGCGATGGAGAAGGCCGACCCGTAGTGGCGGCGGAGCGTCGCGGGCCAGGCGAGGGTGAGGTCGGCGTCGGCACCGTCGGAACCCAGCAGGTCGACGACGGTGCGGCCGGTCTCCAGCCCGTAGTCGATGCCCTCGCCGTTGAGCGGGTTCACGCAGCCCGCGGCGTCGCCGACGAGGGCCCAGTTGCGCCCGGCCACCCCCGAGACCGCGCCGCCCATCGGCAGCAGCGCCGACGCGATGTCACGCACCTCGCCCTCGAGCTGCCAGTCCTCGCGTCGCTGCGCCGCGTAGTGCGCGATGAGCGAGCGTAGCCGGATGTTGGCCGGCCGGGCCTCTGTCGCGAGCGTCCCGACCCCGATGTTGACGTGCCCGTCGTGCAGCGGGAACACCCAGCCGTAGCCGGAGAGGACCTCGTCCTCGGCGCCCCGCAGCTCCAGGTGCGAGGAGATCCACTCATCGTCGTGGCGCCCGGAGCGGACGTAGCCGCGGGCGGCCACGCCGTAGGCGGTGTCGCGGTGCCACACGCGGCCCAGCACCCGGCCGAGCGTCGAGCGGGCCCCGTCGGCGACGACGAGGCGGCGGCAGGCGATCGTCGCCGGGCCGTCGTCGGTGGCGAACACGACCCCGGCGACCCGGTCCCCGTCGCGCTCGACGTCGACGGCCCGCGCCCCCTCGACGCCGGTCGCGCCGCGCTCGAGCGCCGCCGCCCGGATCCGGGTGTCGAGCTCGGTCCGCGCGACCGCGCCACCGTGCGCCGGCAGCGACCCGCCCGGCCAGGGCAGCTCGAGCAGCTGCCCGAACCCGGCCGCGCGCAGGCCCCGGTTCTCGCCGCGCCCGCGGACCCAGTCGCCCAGGCCCAGGTGCTGCAGCTCGGCGATGGCGCGGGGGGTCAGGCCGTCGCCGCAGGCCTTGTCGCGGGGGAAGACGGCGGCGTCGGCGAGGACGACCTCGTGGCCGGCCTCGGCGGCGCGGGCCGCGGCCGCGGACCCGGCGGGACCGGCGCCCACGATGAGGACGTCGGTGCGGGTCGGGGTGGTCACGGCGTCCACTCTGCCCAGGATGTGCGCGGTCCGCTCAGCCCGCGAGCAGGCTGAGACGCACGCGACGCGTCGGGTTGTCCCCGTTGGTGTCGACGAGGCACACCGACTGCCAGGTGCCCAGCGCCATGCGGCCGTCGAGCACCGGGATCGACAGCGAGGGACTGATCAGCGCGGGCAGGACGTGGTCGCGGCCGTGGCCGGGGGAGCCGTGGCGGTGGCCCCAGCGGTCGTCGGCGGGGAGGAGCTCGCGCAGCTGGCGGAGCAGGTCGTCGTCGCTGCCGGCGCCGGTCTCGATCACCGCGAGGCCCGCCGTCGCGTGCGGGACGAACACGTGCAGCAGACCGTCGTCGGCGCCGCTGCCGGAGAGGAAACGCTCGCACTCCCGGGTGATGTCGCGGACGGCCTCGTCACCACCGGTCCGGATCTCGATCTCCTCGCTGCGCATCACCTGCGAGCCTACGGCGCGCCGGGGTGCGCCAGGATCGCCCGGTCCGCGCCCGACGGAGCGGATTTCCTGCCACTGGATCTGCAAGCGATGTAACCGAGCACGCCGATAGGGACGCTTCGCTTGCACCCACGGTCGGCCACCACCAGAGAGGGGACCTCGCCCATGAGCGGTCACGCCGGAGTCGCCGTGGTCACCGGAGCCGGGCGCGGGATCGGTGCCGGGATCTCCCGGGCCCTCTCGGCGCGCGGTCACCACCTCGTCGTCACCGACGTCGACGCCGCCGCCGCCCGGGCGACCGCCGACGCCCTCGACGGCCCGGCGACCGCCATGCCCCTCGATGTCCGCGACCCCTCCGCCCACCGCGCCGTCGCCCTCGCCGCCGCGGACCTCGGCGAGGTGACGGTCTGGGTCAACAACGCCGGCGTGCTCTCGACTGCCCCGGTGTGGGACTCCACCGACGCCGAGGTCACCTCGACCATCGAGATCAACACCCTCGGGGTGGTCCACGGCTGCCGCGCCGCGGTCGACGTCATGCGCCGCGGTGACATCCTCAACGTGGTCTCGCTGTCCGGGCTCGGCCCGACACCCGGGCTCGCGATCTACGGGGCCAGCAAGGCCGCGGCGCTGTCCTACTCCCAGGCGCTGCACATCGAGCTGGGCGCCGCGCGCCGCCCGATCCGGGTGCGCGCCCTGTGCCCGGATGCGGTGAGCACCGAGCTGCTGCACGCGGTCTCCGACCGGCCCAGCTCCGCGCTGCTGTTCACCGGGCCCCGGGTGCTGGGCGTCGACGAGGTCGTCGAGGGCGCCATGGACCTGCTCTCCTCCCGCCGCCAGCTCAAGGTCCTGCCGGCGTGGCGCGGATGGCTCACCCGGACACAGTCCGTGCTCCCGGCCGCCGCCCGGTACCTGACCCCCGTGGTCGCCCGCGTCGGCGAACGGCGCCGTCCGATGCGGTGACCGGCCGAACGGTCCGGGGGTCGTGACGGTTCCGTGATCTCACGGGCTACGGTGTGCGCCGGTCGTCGTCCCCCGATCGTGGAGGCCGGATGCTCCTCGTCGCCCCCGATCCCCGTCTGGGGATCGCGCCGGAGCGCATCAGCAGGGTCCGGACCCTGCTCGACGGGCTCCCGACGGCGCCCGGGCTCGCGGTAGCGCTGCCCGGTGGGCCCGAGGGGGAGCTCGACGCGGTGGTGCTACGTCCGGACGGCATCCTCGGGCTGGTCCCGGCGGACGCGTCCCGGCGCGTGCGGGTCGGAGCCGGAGGGTCCGACGGCGCCGGCTCGCAGGAGCTCGCCGCCGCGGAGATCGACCGGCTCCTCGCGCTCGCCGACCCGACGCCGACCGCCCCGCGCCAGGTCGTCCCGATCGTCGACCGCCGCCCGCCGGCCCGTTCGCGCCACGAGGACCCCGAGCGCACCGACGAGGACACCGGGGTCGGCGTGGCCACGGCCGCCCGCCTGGTGCTGACCGCTTCGGCCGGCCCGACGGTGCTCGACGTCGCCGAGGTCCGCCGCCTGCTCGCGGCGTGGCGCCTCGCCGAGTTCGTCCCGGACGGCGCCGACCTCCAGGCCGCCGGCTTCCCGGGGTCGCTTCCCGACGACGGGTCCGGGCGCGGCCGGGCCGCGGCGGCGAGCGCGCCGTCGATCCCCCCGGCGAGCCCGGTGTCGAACCCGGTGTCGAACCCGCCCTGGGCGAGCCCGGTCTCGTCGAGCCCGGTCTCGTCGAGCCCGGTCTCGTCGAACCCGGTCTCGTCCCACCCGTCGACGCCGCCGGTGCCACTCGCGCGGTCGTCGTTCGCCTCGAGCCCGGGCGGCGCGCCGGAGGAGTCCGGACCGGGGCGGACGGGCGTCCTCACCGAGGCCGATCAGCCGCGGCCGCTCACCGCCCCGATGCCCGTCACCCCCGACTCCGTGGTCGACGCCGCCCCGGCGCCCCTCGGGCCGTGGCCCGACGGCGGGAGCGGTCCGCGGCGCCGTCGTGAGCGGCGGGCCCGCCGCCTCGTGCCCGTCGGCTGGCTGAGCACCTGGCGCGGGCTGGGGATCACCGCCGTCGTCACCTTCGGCGCCGCGCTCGGCGTCGCCGCCCTCGTGGTGCGCGGCGTCTCGCCGGCTCCCGAGGACGTGGCCGCCCAGCCGGTGCGGGTCGTCGACGGCGTCTCGTGGACGCAGCGGGTGGTGACCACCGACCCGACCTGCGAGGGGCACGCGTACGGCCAGGCCGTGCAGTTCCTCCGCCAGCACCCGTGCGCGCAGCTCGACCGGTCGCTGTGGTCCGGCACCGTCGGGAGCAGCCCGCTGGTCGCGTCGGTGGCGGTCGTGCGCATGGGCGACGCGGCCTCGGCGGCGGCGTTCAAGGCGCTCGTCGACTCCTCCGGCACCGGCAACGTCGCCGATCTGCTGCGCGAGGGCAAGGGCTTCCCCGGGGCGCCCGCGTCGCTGTCGGCGAGCGCCGGCTACGGCTCGGCGCAGGTGGGGGAGTCGGTGGTGATCGCCGAGACCACGGTCGGCGCCGGGGCGGCGGCGGTGGGGGAGAGCACGCTGGACAAGGTCGCCCGTCAGGCGGTCGGCCTGCGCTGAGCTGGGGCGCGGCCTCGAGCTGAGGGGCACTGGGCGCATGCCAACCGGCCCCGGATCTGCGTGGTGTGCCCGTCGCGGGCCGGGCGGTGAGCGCTCGGGGGCGGCCCCGGGCTGAGGGGCACTGGGCGCATCCCGACCGGCCCCCGGGGCTGCGTGGTGTGCCCGTCGCCGAGTCCCGCGACGGTGGCGCCGCCGGCCGGCGGAGAACCGAGCGATGGTGCCCCTCGCCCGACCCGCCCGACGAGGCCCTCAGCGCGTCCCGGGGAACGGCGGCACCAGCGGCTGGGTGCCCGAGAGCCGGCGCCAGCGGACCCCGACGTCGGCCGCCGACACCACGGCCGCCACCCCGAGCCGGCGCAGCTGGGGGTCGTCGGTGCGCTCGAGGACCGCGCGCCACCCGACGGCGGTGTCGTCCTCGGCCACGACGAGCAGCGCGGCCGCGCTCGCGGCGTCGGTGACCGGCCGCGGGGTGGCGTAGGCCGCCGCGGCCGGCGCGGGCGCGACCCCGGCCGCCTCGCACAGCGCCACCAGCGCGTCCCGGCGCTCGCGGTGGGCCAGGGCGGCCCGGGCGAGGGGACCCTGGTCGTCGGGGGGCAGGTAGGCGCTGGCCAGGCCCGAAGACCAGACGGCGGCGTGCTCCGCGCCGAGCACGGCCTCGACGGCCGAGCGCGTCGTGGAGTCGTCCAACGGCCCCGTCACGCCAGCACCTCGACGAGCCCGCCGCACGCGGCGGCCACGGAGGCGACGAGCCCGCTGCGGTAGCGCGCCGTGCGGACGGCGAGCTCCGAGCCGGTGTCCCGCGCCGACCCCAGTGAGGTGCGCAGCGCCGTCGTCGCCGCCGCCGACGAGGCGGGCGGGGCCGGGTCCGGCGCGGGCGCCGCCACCGCGTCGGCCCGGTCCGGGCGCGCCCGCCGGATCTCCGCGGCGAGCGCGTCGGCGTGGGCGCCGCGCGTCTGCGCGACCGGGGCCACGCGGGCGGCGAGGTCGGGGAAGGCCCGCCCGGCGACGGTGGCCAGCGCCGCGTCGGCGCGGGCCGCCGCGAGCGGGGCCTCCAGCTCGTCGGGGCCCTCGTCGGCGTCGCCGCAGGCCGCGGCGACCGTCGACACCGCCCCCGCCAGGGCCAGCGCGGCCGTCCCGCGCAGGACGCCGCGCCGCGTCGGGGAGGGGAGGTCCATCGACGGGCATCCTGCCAGTCCGGCCCGGGCACGGACCCGGACGCCGGGCCGGGTCGCCGGCCCGCGGGGCGGGCTACGCTGGGTGGCCCGCGGACGCCGCCCCCGCCGCCTCCCCGAGGTGCTCCGGAGTCCGGCCTCCCCCAGAACCCGTGTAGGAGGACCCGCCGTGTCCCGTGCGCCCGTGGGCTCACCCACCGGTGCCGCCGTGAGCGCCCTGTCGCCCGTCGTCTCCGACGTCGTGACGCGCGCCGGCTTCGTGCTCGACGAGCTCGACGTGCGCCCCGCGGGGCGCCGCCTGGTCGTGCGCGTCACCGTCGACTCGCCCGATGCCCCGGGGGTCGACGACGGCCCGGCCGGCGGGGTCGACCTCGACGGCGTCGCCGAGGTCTCCCGCGACGTGTCGGCCGCCGTCGACGCCCGCGAGGCCGAGGACCCGGCGGTGCGCGACGCGCTCGCCGGCGCCTACACCCTCGAGGTCACCACCCCGGGCACCGACCGGCCGCTCACCGCCCCGCGGCACTGGCGGCGGGCGTGGCTGCGCCGGGTCGCGGTCACCCTCGCCGGCGGTGAGTCGATCACCGGCCGGGTCGGTGGCGTGACCGACCCCGAGGAGGGGCCGGCGACGGTCACCCTCGCCGTCGGGAAGGAGCTGCGGACGGTGGCGCTCGACGAGGTGTCCCGCGCGGTCGTCGAGGTCGAGTTCAAGCCCGCCCCCGAGGCGGAGGTCGAGGCCCTGCGCGCGGCCCGCCGCGAGAGCGCCGAGCAGCACCAGGGCACCCAGCAGCAGGACACGGAGCAGGAGGAGCGGTGAAGGTCGACCTGATGGCCCTGCGCGCGATCGAGCGCGACAAGGACATCTCCTTCGAGACGGTGGTCTCGGCGATCGAGTCGGCCCTGCTCTCGGCCTACCGGCAGACCGGGCGCGAGACCCCGGGCGCCCGCGCCGAGGTCGACCGCGACAACGGCGAGATCCGGGTGCTCGTGCCCGAGCTCGGCGAGGACGGCGAGCGCGTGGGGGAGGTCGACGACACCCCCGCGGGGTTCGACCGCATCGCCGCGACGACGGCCCGGCAGGTCATCGTGGCCAAGCTGCGCGACGCCGAGAACGACCGTAGCTACGGCGAGTACGCCACCCGCGAGGGCGAGGTCGTCTCGGGGGTCGTGCAGCGTGACGCCCGGGCGAACGCGCGCGGGGTCGTGGTCGTCGACATCGGCTCGATCGAGGGCGTCATCCCCTCTGCCGAGCAGGTCCCCGGCGAGAAGCTGGAACACGGCGAGCGCGTCCGGTGTTACGTGGTCGGGGTCACGAGGACCCCGCGGGGCACGGCGGTGACGCTCTCCCGCACGCACCCGAACCTGGTGCGCAAGCTCTTCGCGTTCGAGGTCCCCGAGATCGCGAGCGGCGCGGTGGAGATCACCGCGATCGCCCGCGAGGCCGGGTACCGCTCGAAGATCGCGGTCCGCTCGAACGTCGCGGGTCTCAACGCCAAGGGCGCGTGCATCGGGCCGATGGGGGCGCGGGTGCGCGGCGTCATGGACGAGCTGCACGGCGAGAAGATCGACATCATCGACCACTCCGACGACCCCGCGGAGTTCGTGGGCAACGCGCTCTCGCCGTCGAAGGTCGTCTCGGTCGAGGTGACCGACGAGCGGGCGCGCGCCGCCCGCGTCGTGGTCCCCGACTACCAGCTCTCGCTCGCGATCGGCAAGGAGGGACAGAACGCCCGCCTCGCCGCGCGTCTCACCGGGTGGCGCATCGACATCCGCTCCGACGCCCAGCCCGAGGACGCCCAGCCCGAGACGGACCTGGTGGCGCCCTAGCGCCGCGGGGCCGTCGTCACAGGGCCGTTCTTGGTCCGCGGACGAGCGCGGTAGAGTGACCCATGGCCCGGAACCGCCCGGCCCCCCGCGAGGAAGCATCGATCGAAGGACCGGTGCGGACGTGCGTGGGGTGCCGATCGCGGGGCCCGGTGTCGGAACTGCTGCGAGTGGTGGCCGTGGACGGGGCATGCGAACCCGACCCACGGCGTCGCAAGCCGGGGCGGGGAGCCTGGGTGCATCCCGCCACGGAGTGTCTGCACCGCGCGGAGCGCCGGTCGGCGTTCCCCAGGGCGCTGCGCGTCCCGGGGCCGTTGGACACCGGCGCGCTGCGCGCACTGCTCGGGGCGGACCCGGTGCCGGACAGCAGGGTGGAGGCCCCGACGCCCGTCGGAGCCGGAGGACGAGGAAGCAGGTCGACCCCCGATGAGCCAGCCGTGAAGCACTCGCGATGAGCGCGCAGGCGTAGGACACGAGGTCGCGGGCACGCCGCCGACCTCGAGAATGAGGAGATCAGTGGCAGGCAAGGCCCGGGTGCACGAGCTCGCGAAGGAGCTCGGCGTCACCAGCAAGCAGGTACTCACGCAGTTGGAGTCCCTCGGCGAGTTCGTCAAGTCGGCGTCCTCGACCGTGGAGGCCCCCGTCGCGCGCAAGCTGCGCGACTCCATGAACGGCGGCGCCAACGGCAACGGCGGTGGCGCCCGCAAGCCGCGTCCCGGTGCGTCCGGCAGCGGCGGCGCCTCGGCGCCCGCCCCCGGCCCGCGCCCCGGTTCGCCCCGGCCCGGCCCGGCGGCCCCGGCCACCCCCGCGGCTCCGGCTGCCCCCGCGGCCTCCGCCGCGCCGGCGTCGGACGCCCCGGCCGAACCGCGGCCCACCGACGCCCCGCGTCCGGGCTCCGAGCGGCCCTCCGGCCCGACCCCCGGCCCGTCGCGCGACAGCGGCCGTCCGGGTCCGCGCCCGAGCGGCACCGAGCGTCCCGACCGGCCGCAGCGCCAGGGCGGCATCCCGCGTCCCGGGGCCCAGCGTCCCGGCGGCGAGCGCGGCGGCGACCAGCGCCAGGGCGGCCGTCCCGGTCAGCCCGGCGGCCAGCAGCAGCGCCCGGCCGCCGCGGCGGCCTCGGGTGACGCGAGCACCGTCGCACCCCGTCCGCAGGCCCCGAAGCCGGGCCCGAAGACGCCGCGCGTCGGCAACAACCCCTTCGGTGTCGGCCAGGGTGCCCCGCCGCGGCCGCAGGGCCCGCGTCCGGGCGGTGGCGGCGCCGGTGGCGACCGTCCGCCGCGCCCGCCGCGTGACGGCGAGGCCCCCGCGCCGCGCCCGCCGCGCGACGGCGAGCAGCGTCCGGCCGCGGGCGACCGTCCGCCGCGTCCCGGCGGCACGGGCGGCGCGAGCCCGGGCAACATGCCCCCGCGCCCGAACCCCGGCATGATGCCGGCCCGCCCGGCCGGTGCCCCCGGCCGCGGTGGTCCCGGCGGTCCTGGTCGTGGCGGCCCCGGCGGTCGTCCCGGCGGCGGTCGTCCCGGTGGCGGCGGCGGTGGCTTCCGTCCCGGTGGCGGTGGCCCCGGCGGTGGCGGCGGCGGTGGCGGCGCGCCCGCGGGCGGTTTCCGCGGTCGTCCCGGTGGCGGCGGTGGTCGTGGCCGTGGTGGCGGTGCCGCGGGTGCCTTCGGGCGTCCGGGCGGTCCCGCGCGTCGTGGCCGCAAGTCGAAGCGCCAGAAGCGTCAGGAATTCGACAACATGCAGGCGCCGTCGGTCGGCGGCGTCCGCCTGCCGAAGGGCAAGGGCGAGACCGTCCGGCTGCCCCGCGGCGCCTCGCTGACCGACTTCGCCGAGAAGATCGACGCCAACCCGGCGTCGCTGGTCCAGGTGCTCTTCCACATGGGCGAGATGGTCACGGCCACCCAGTCGGTGTCCGACGACATCCTGGAGCTGCTCGGCGGCGAGATGAACTACGACGTGCAGGTCGTGTCCCCCGAGGAGGAGGACCGCGAGCTGCTGGAGTCGTTCTCCATCAGCTACGGCTCCGACGAGGGCGACGAGGACGACCTGCAGGCCCGCCCGCCGGTCGTCACCGTCATGGGCCACGTCGACCACGGCAAGACGCGTCTGCTGGACACGATCCGGAAGACGCGCGTGGCCGAGGCCGAGGCCGGTGGCATCACCCAGCACATCGGCGCCTACCAGGTCCAGACCGAGCTCGAGGGCGTCGAGCGGCCGATCACCTTCATCGACACCCCGGGTCACGAGGCGTTCACCGCCATGCGTGCCCGTGGTGCGCAGTCCACGGACATCGCGGTGATCGTGGTGGCGGCCGACGACGGCGTCATGCCGCAGACGGTGGAGGCGATCAACCACGCCCAGGCGGCCGACGTGCCGATCGTGGTCGCGGTGAACAAGATCGACAAGGAGGGGGCCAACCCCGCCAAGATCCGCCAGCAGCTCACCGAGTACAACCTCGTGGCCGAGGAGTACGGCGGCGACACGATGTTCGTCGACATCTCGGCTCGCGAGAACATCAACATCGACTCGCTGCTCGAGGCGATCCTGCTGACCGCGGACGCCTCCCTGGACCTGCGGGCCAACCCGGACATGGAGGCGCAGGGCGTCGCGATCGAGGCGCACCTCGACCGCGGCCGCGGCCCCGTGGCCACGGTCCTGGTCCAGCGCGGCACGCTGCGCGTCGGCGACTCGGTGGTCGCCGGCGACGCCTCGGGCCGTGTCCGGCGGATGCTCGACGAGTTCGGCGAGGACGTGCGCGAGGCGCTGCCCTCCCGCCCGGTGCAGGTCATCGGCTTCACGTCGGTGCCGGGCGCCGGCGACACGTTCCTGGTCGTCGACGAGGACCGCGTGGCCCGGCAGATCGCCGACCGGCGGCGCGCCCGTGAGCGCAACGCCGAGCTGGCGAGCCGTCGCAAGCGCATCTCGCTCGAGGACCTCGACGCCGCGCTGAAGGAGACCAACGAGCTCAACCTGATCATCAAGGGTGACAACTCGGGTACCGTCGAGGCGCTCGAGGACGCACTCACGAAGATCGACGTGGGCGACGAGGTGCAGCTGCGCGTGCTGCACCGGGGCGTCGGTGCGATCACCGAGGGCGACATCAACCTCGCGATCGCGTCCAACGTCATCGTCATGGGCTTCAACGTCCGCGCGGAGGGCAAGGCCACCGAGCTGGCCAACCGCGAGGGCATCGACATCCGCTACTACTCGGTCATCTACCAGGCGATCGACGAGATCGAGGCGGCCCTCAAGGGCATGCTCAAGCCGATCTACGAGGAGGTCGAGCTCGGCACCGCGGAGGTGCGCGAGGTCTTCCGCTCCTCCAAGGTCGGTGCGATCGCCGGTTGCCTGGTGACCGACGGGATCATCCGGCGCAACGCCAAGGCCCGCCTGGTGCGGGACGGCGCGGTGGTCGCGGAGAACCTGACGATCAACTCGCTGAAGCGGTTCAAGGACGACGCGACCGAGGTCCGCGACGGCTACGAGTGCGGTCTGACGCTCGGGTCGTTCAACGACGTCAAGGTCGACGACAAGATCATGACCTACGAGATGCGGGAGAAGCCGCGCGAGTGACGGTCCTGGTCGTCCCGGCCCGGGGGCGCTGACGGTGTACGTCGGCGCCCTCGAGCTGGACCTGCTGCTCGGTGACGTCCGGAGCATCAAGGAGAAGCGCTCCGTGGTGCGCCCGGTCGTCGCCGAGATCCAGCGCAAGTACGCGGTCTCGGTCTCCGAGGCCGGACACCTCGACCTCCACCGCCGCGCCCTGATCGGCGTGGCGGTGGTGGCCGCGGACGCCGGGCACGTCACGGACGTGCTCGACCACTGCGAGCGCCTGGTGAGCTCCCATCCCGAGCTCCAGGTGCTCTCCGCGCGGACCCGCTGGCTGGGTCCGCACGACGACTGACATCGCCGCACGCCGGCAGGATTCACGGCAGGAAGGCCGCTCACGATGGCCGACGCACCCCGGGCCCGACGGCTCGCGAAGCGGATCATCCAGATCGTCGCCTCGACCCTGGAGCACGAGGTCAAGGACCCGCGCCTGGCGATGGTGACGATCACCGACGCCCGGCTCACCGCCGACCTGCGCGAGGCGACGGTGTACTACACCGTCTATGGCGGCGAGGCCGACCAGACCGCCAGCGCGGCCGCCCTCGCCAGCGCCACGGGCGTCGTGCGCACCGCGGTGGGGCGCCAGACCGGGGTGCGGCACACGCCCTCGATCGCCTTCGTGCCCGACGCGGTGCCCGAGGGCGCCGCCCGCATGGAGGAGCTGCTCGCGGGGGCCCGGGCGGCCGATGCCGAGGTCGCCTCGCAGGCCGCCGCGGCGAGCTACGCCGGGGAGGCCGACCCCTACCGCAAGCCGCGGGAGGACGACGACCTCGACGGGGACCTCGACGAGGACCTCGAGCCGGTCGACACCGGGTCGGACTCCGAGGTGCCCGGCGCCCTCGGCGGCCCGGCGCGGTGACCCCGCGGGCGGTCGGGCGCGACGAGGCCGTCGCGGTGCTCGCGGCGGCGCACGAGGTGGTCCTGCTCGCCCACGTCAACCCCGACGCCGACGCCCTCGGCAGCGCGCTGGCCCTCGGGCTCGCGCTGCACCGGCGCGGCGCGACGGTGCGTGTCTCGTTCGGCGCGCCCGAGCGGCCCGCCGAGTCGCTGCGCGACCTCGACGTCGCGGGCCTCGTCGTGCCCGCGGCCGAGGTGCCGCCCGCGCCCGAGCTGCTCGTCGTCCTCGACACCGGCAGCGTCGACCGGCTCGGTCCGCTGGCCTCCCGCGTCGACGGGGCCGCGACCACGCTGGTGATCGACCACCACGTCTCCAACGGCGGGTTCGGCACCGCCTACTACGTCGAGCCGCACGCCGAGGCCACCGCGGTCATCGTGCTGGGCCTGCTCGACGCGCTCGGCGCCCCCGTCGACCTGCCGATCGCCCGCGCCCTCTACGCCGGCCTCGTCACCGACACCCGCAACTTCCGCGCCGCCTCGCCCGCCACCCACGACATGGCCGCGCGCCTGCTCGTGGCGGGCGTCGACGCCGAGGCGGTGACCCGCCCGCTGCTCGACACCCACCCGTTCTCGTGGCTGGGCATGCTCGCGGCGGTGCTCTCCACCGCGACCCTCGAGCCCGACGCGGCCCGCGGGCTCGGGTTCGTGTGGGCGTGCGCGCGGGCCGAGCACATCGCGGGCGGCCGGCAGGAGGAGGTGGAGAGCATCATCGACGTGCTGCGCACCACCGCCGAGGCCGAGGTCGCGATGGTGCTCAAGCAGGTGGGGCCCTTCCGCTGGACCGCGTCGCTGCGCAGCAAGGGCCGTCTCGACGTCGCCGCCGCCGCGCTGGCCATGGGCGGCGGCGGCCACCGGTCGGCCTCGGGGTTCACCGTCGAGGCCCGCACGCCCGACGCCGCCGACGTGGTGGCCGACGTGCGCCGCGCGCTCGTGGCCGCGCCGCTGCTGTGAACCTCGCCCTCGCCTCCGTGCCGATGCAAGCGGAGCCCTATCGGCGTGCTCGTCCTGACTGCTTGCATCCAGTGACAGTTCCGCCGCATCGTCGCGCCTCCCGACCCCGCTGATGACGACGTCGCTCGACGCCGGCCCGGTCCGGGTCCTGTCGCTCTCGGCGGCCGCGCTCGTCGTCCTGGTCGCCGAACCGCTCTACCTGCTCGTCGACACCGCCGTCGTCGGGCGCCTGGGCGCGCTGCCGCTCGGGGCGCTCGCCGTCGGCGCCGTCGTCCTCGCCCAGGTGTCCTCGCTGGGCACCTTCCTGGCCTACGGCACCACCGCCCGGGCCGCCCGCGCGTACGGCGCCGGGCGGCGGGACCGCGCGATCGCCGAGGGGGTCGCCGCGACGTGGCTGGCGGTCCTCGCCGGCCTCGCCGTCGTCGTGGTGGGCCAGCTCGTCGCGCGCCCGGTCGCGGACGCCCTCGGCGGCGGCGGTGCGCTGTCCGACGCAGCGGTCTCCTGGATGCGGATCGCGCTCTGCGGGGCGCCGGGGATCCTCGTCGCGATGGCCGGCAACGGCTGGATGCGCGGGGTGCAGTCGACCCGCGCGCCCGTCGTCGTCGTGCTGGCCGGCAACGGGGCGTCGGCGGTGGCGAGCCCGCTCCTGGTCCACGGCGCCGGGTCGTGGGCGGGCCTCGGCCTGGAGGGCTCGGCCATCGCGAACGTCGGGGCCCAGTCGGTGGTGCTGGTGCTCTTCACCGCGGCGCTGGTGCGCGAGGCACTGGCCCTGCGGGTGCCGCTGCGCCCCGTCCCCGCGGACCTGCGCGCCCAGCTCGGCCTCGGGCGGGACCTGCTGCTGCGCAGCCTCGCCTTCCAGGCCTGCTTCCTGTCCGCGACCGCGGTGACCGCGCGGTTCGGGGCGGCGTCGGTCGCGGCCCACCAGGTGGTGCTGCAGCTGTGGACGTTCATGGCGACGGTGCTGGACTCGCTGGCGATCGCCGCGCAGCAGCTGGTCGGCGCGGCGCTGGGCGCCTCGTCGCGGCCGGCGGCGCGGACGGTCACCGGGCGCGTGACGCGCTACGGGCTGGTGCTCGGCGTGGTGGCGGGTGTGGTCTTCGCCGCACTCGCGGGCGTCCTGCCGCGGCTGTTCAGCCCCGACCCGACGGTGCTCGCGACCATCCCGTCCGCGTGGTGGTTCTTCGTCGCGCTGCAGCCCGTGGCCGGGTTCGTGTTCGCCCTCGACGGGGTGCTCCTCGGCGCCGCGGACGCCGCCTTCCTGCGCAGACTCACCCTGGGCTCGGCGGTCCTGGGCTTCCTGCCGATGATCTGGCTGTCGCTGGCGTTCGGGTGGGGGCTCGCGGGGGTGTGGGCCGGGCTGTCGCTGTTCATGCTCGGCCGGGCCCTCGGCGTCGGGCTGCGGGCCCGCGGTGACCGGTGGATGGTCCCCGGGGGCCTCTGAGCAGCCGCGACGGATGCGGGGCAGGATGCCGGGCGAGGAACGTCGTCCCGCTCGAGGAGGTCTCGCCGACCATGACCGCACCCACGTCCCGCGTCGCCGTCGTCACCGGAGCCGCCCGCGGCCTCGGTGCCGCCACCGCGCTGCGCCTGGCCGCCGACGGGGCGGCCGTCGCGGTGATCGACCTCGAGGAGAGCGCGGCCAAGGGCACCGCCGACGCGATCGCCGACGCCGGTGGGCGCGCGATCGCGATCGGCGCCGACGTGGCCGACTCGGCCGCGGTCGACGCCGCCGTCGAGCGGGTGGTCGCCGAGCTCGGGCCGCCCACGGTGCTGGTCAACAACGCCGGGATCACCCGCGACAACCTGCTGTTCAAGATGACCGAGACCGACTGGGACGCCGTCATGGGCGTGCACCTGCGGGGCTCGTTCCTCATGACCCGCGCCTGCCAGAAGCACATGGTCGACGCCGGGTGGGGGCGGGTCGTCAACCTGTCCTCGACCTCCGCGCTGGGCAACCGCGGGCAGGTCAACTACTCGGCGGCCAAGGCCGGTCTGCAGGGCTTCACCAAGACCCTGGCGATCGAGCTGGGCCGCTTCGGCGTCACCGCCAACTGCGTCGCCCCCGGCTTCATCGCCTCGGAGATGACCAAGGCGACCGCCGAGCGCCTCGGGGTGTCGTGGGAGGACTTCATGGCGGCGCGCGCCAAGGAGATCCCGGTGCAGCGGGCCGGGGCGCCCGAGGACATCGCGAACATGGTCGCGTTCTTCGTCGACGAGCGCTCCGGGTTCGTCAACGGCCAGGTCGTCTACGTCGCGGGCGGCCCCAAGACCTGACCGGCGCGCGCCGCGGCCGCGTCACGCTGTCGGGGGTCCGTGCTCTGCTTCCGGTGTGGGCGGGACACGGCACGACGACGGCGGGTGGGACCCGGGAGCCCTCGCGTGGCTGCGGGAGGTGCGCGACCGGTGGCGGGCGCTCGGTGTCCTCGGGCTGCTCGAGGACACCGTCGCCGCGGTGTGGGAGCGCAATGTCTCCCGACACGACCCGGAGGTCGCCGGGGACACCCCGGTCACCCTCGGGATCACCTCCTCGGAGAACCTGCGGACGGTGCTCCTGCGGGCCGCGCCGGAGTGGGAGCCGCGGGGCGTCCTCATCGGCGCCCCGTGGAACTCGCTCGCCGTCGCGCACGAGGCCGTCGTCCTGCACCTGATGAAGGCCCCGGACCGCGCGGGGAGCCGCCCGGACTTCGCGACGCTGCGCTGGGTCGGGGAGGTGCGCGGAGCGGCGGCGACGGTGAACGGGCTGGTGTACGCCCCGGCCCGGGACGACCGGACGGGCCAGCTGTGGTTCGACGGCTTCGGGGTCCCGCCGCCCACCCGGCCGGTCCCACCCGCGGACGGGCACGTCGGGCTGCGGCACGTCGTGCTGGTGTGGACCGGGGCGGCGGCCACGTCGACCACCGCGGGCTGGCTCGCCGTCCCCTGGGAGCACGACGCCGGGCCGACGTGGCTCGCGGCGCTGCCGCTCTGGGCGCACGGCCCCGACGAGGTCCCGGCGCCGCGGCGGGTGCCCGCGGTGTCGCTGTCGTTCGACCGCGTCGCGCCCGACCCGGCCCCGCCCCCGGTCCGGCGGGCATGATGCCCGGCGATGAACGCGCGCCGTGGACCCAAGACCCCACCGCCACCCCCCGGCCTGCTCGTCGTCGACAAACCGGCCGGGTGGACCTCGCACGACGTGGTGGGCAAGGCGCGGCGCCTCGTCGGGACGCGGAAAGTGGGCCACGCCGGCACGCTCGACCCGATGGCCACCGGGGTGCTGGTCCTCGGCGTGGAGCGGGCCACCAAGCTCCTCGGCCATCTCGCGCTCGACACCAAGACCTACCTGGCCACGATCCGCCTCGGCGCCGAGACCTCGACCGACGACGCGGAGGGCGAGCCCACCGGCGGCGCCGACGCGTCCGGGGTGACCGACGCGGCGGTCGCGGCGGGGGTGGCCGCCCTGACCGGGGACATCGCGCAGGTCCCGAGCACGGTGTCGGCCATCAAGGTGGACGGCCGGCGGGCCTACGAGCGGGCCCGCGCCGGTGAGGAGGTCGTCCTCGAGGCGCGTCCGGTGCACGTCGCGCGCTTCGACGTGCTCGCCACCCGCCGCGAGGGGTCGACGGTCGACCTCGACGTCCTCGTCGACTGCTCCTCGGGCACCTACGTCCGGGCGCTCGCGCGCGACCTCGGGCGCGGTCTCGGCGTCGGCGGGCACCTCACCGCGCTGCGGCGCACCCGGGTCGGGCCGTTCACCCTCGCCCACGCCCGTGACCTCGACACCCTCGCCGCGCAGGCCGAGGGGGAGCAGGGGCGCGCGGAGCTCTCGCTGGACCTCGACGCCGCGGTCGACACGGCCTTCCCCCGCCGCGAGGTCGACGCCGCCGGCGCGGACGACCTCGCCCACGGCCGCCCGCTGCCCGCCGGCGGCACCACCGGGACCACCGCGGTGTTCGGGCCCGACGGCCACGTCGTCGGCCTGGTCGCCGACGAGCGCGGCTGGGCCCGCCCGGTCCTGGTGCTCGCGCCGGCGGGGTGAGCCGGAGGGGCACCCAGCCGGCCGGCGAGGGGCACGTGGGGCAGGTCCGGAGGTCCGTCGTCCTGCGTGGCGTGCCCCTGGGTGAGGGGCGCGGGCCGGCCCCGGCCGGTGAGGGGCACGTGGGGCAGGCCTGGCTATCGGCTGGCCCGCGTGGTGTGCCCCCGGCCGGCGCACCGGGGACGGGTCCGGTGCCCGCCCCGGCGGGTGATCCAGACCCGCCGACCGGTTGGGGCCACGGCGCGCCCGTACGCTGACGCCCGTCGGAAGTCCACTCGCTCCGGAGGCCCCTCGCAGTGCAACGCTGGCGCGGTCGTGACGGCGTGCCCCCGGGCTGGGGCCGCTGCGTGGTCACCATCGGCGTGTTCGACGGGGTGCACCGCGGCCACCAGCAGCTCATCGGCCGGGCCGTGGCCCTGGCGCGCGAGCTCGGGGACCTCCCGACCGTGCTCATCACCTTCGACCCGCACCCCAGTGAGGTCCTGCGCCCCGGCTCGCACCCGGCGCAGCTGACCACGCTGGCCCGCCGGGCCGAGCTCGTCGCCGAGCTCGGCGTCGACGCGTTCTGGGTGCTGCCCTTCACGCTCGAGTTCGCCCACGTCTCGCCGGCCGAGTTCGTCCACGAGCTGCTCGTCGACCGCCTGCACGCCTCCGCGGTCGTCGTCGGGCGGAACTTCACCTACGGCTACAAGGCCGCCGGCGACGTCGCCGAGCTCGAGCGCCTGGGGCAGCGCTTCGGGTTCGAGGCGATCGGGCTCGACCTCGTGGCCGACGGCGACCGGGGGCGCACCGTGACGTTCTCCTCGACCTACATCCGCAGCTCGATCGCGGCCGGCGACGTCGAGGCCGCGGCCGACGCGCTCGGGCGGCCGCACCGCGTCGAGGGCGTCGTCGTGCGCGGCGACCAGCGCGGCCGCGAGCTCGGCTACCCGACCGCGAACGTCGCCGTCACCGAGCACGCCGCCGTCCCCGCCGACGGGGTGTACGCCGGGTGGTTCGTGCGTCCGGGCCCCGACGGCCGGGAGGAGCGCCTCCCGACGGCGGTCTCGGTGGGCACCAACCCCACGTTCTCCGGCCAGGTCCGCACGGTCGAGGCGTTCGTGCTCGACCACAGCGAGGACTTCTACGGCCAGCGCGTCGCGGTCGACTTCGTCGCCCGGGTGCGGGGGATGACGCGCTTCGAGTCGATCGAGGAGCTCATCACCGCGATGGACGGCGACGTCGCCACCACGCGGAAGCTCCTCGGCCTGTAGACCCGTGCGCCTGTTCGTCGCGGTCCTCCCGGACGACGCGGTCGACGCGGCGGTGGACGCCGCGCTCGAGCGGGCGCTGCGCCCGGGGCCGGACGGGGACCGGTGGCGCCCGGTGGCCCGGGAGCGCCGCCACGTCACGCTGCGCTTCCTCGCCGACGCCGATCCCGGGGACGTCGCGGCCACGCTGCGCCGCGACCTCGCCGGCCTCCCCGCCCCGCGGCTGCGCCCCGAGGGCGCCGGGGTGTTCGGCACCGCGCTGTGGCTGGGGATCCGGCCCGACGACGGCGAGGGCTGGTCGCGCCTGGTGGCGGCGGCGGGGGCCGACCCGGGCGAGCACGTCGCCCACCTGACCGTCGCCCGGTGCCGCGGCCGGGCGCCCGCGGTGCCGCCGGGGCTGGACGCGCACCGGGGTCCGGCCTGGACGCCGCGCGAGGCGGTGCTGGTGGCCGGCGGGACGCCCTACCGGGTGCTCGAGCGGTTCGCGCTGGTGGAGAGCCCGGGCGGCGGGGAGGGCGTCGGACCCGCCCGGTAGACTGTGAGGTGATCCGGCTGCGGTCCGTGGCGGCCGGACGCGCGGGCGACCCCGCGCGGTGGGCGCACCGGCGCAGCAGTGCTCGACCGGCGCACCCCACACGGCACCGGACGGGTGGCCCACAGCGCCGCCCGGACGGGCAGGACCCCTCCGAGCACCGAGGAGCACCACCGACGTGGCCCTGACCACCGACCAGAAGCGCTCGATCCTCTCCGAGTACGGCGTGCACACCACCGACACGGGTTCGCCCGAGGCGCAGGTGGCACTGCTGACGCAGCGGATCATCCAGCTCACCGAGCACCTGAAGACCCACAAGCACGACCACCACTCGCGGCGCGGACTGCTGCTGCTGGTCGGTCGCCGCCGCCGGCTGCTGAAGTACGTGGCCTCGGTGGACATCTCGCGCTACCGGTCGCTCATCGAGCGGCTCGGCCTGCGCCGCTAGACCCCCTCCGGGCCGTCCGCGTCGCCGACGCGGGCGGCCCGAGGAGCACCACGACCCGAACAACGACGAGCCCCGCCACCGCAGCGCCGGTGGAGGACCGATCCGACCCGGTCCTCGGTAGTGGCTCCCGGACCCGCCGTCCGGGGGCTTCGATCGAAGACCGGTCACGTCGGCCGTCCGCGGTGGCCCCCGACGCGAGGGGGCACGTGGCGGCGGGGACTCCACAGGAGGAATCCCGACCCATGGCGAACTCCGCCTCACCGGCCACCGTGGACACCGAGACCGGCGTCCACGAGACCACCGCCGTCCTCGACAACGGCGCCCTCGGCAGCCGCACCATCCGCTTCGAGTCCGGTCGCCTGGCCCGCCAGGCCGCGGGCGCCGTCGTCGCGTACCTCGACGACGAGACGATGCTGCTCTCGGCGACCACCGCGTCGAAGCGCCCGAAGGACAACTTCGACTTCTTCCCGCTCACCGTCGACGTCGAGGAGCGGATGTACGCCGCCGGGCGCATCCCCGGCTCGTTCTTCCGCCGCGAGGGCCGCCCGTCCACCGACGCGATCCTCACCTGCCGCCTGATCGACCGCCCGCTGCGCCCGACCTTCGTGTCGAACCTGCGCAACGAGGTGCAGGTCGTCATCACGGTGCAGAGCCTCAACCCGAACGACCCCTACGACGTGCTGGCGATCAACGCCGCGTCGGCCTCCACGCAGATCTCGGGCCTGCCGTTCGACGGTCCGGTGGGCGCCACCCGCATGGCGCTCATCGGCGACCAGTGGGTCGCGTTCCCGACGTGGGAGCAGTTGCAGGGCGCCGTGTTCGACATGGTGATCGCGGGCTCGATCACCGAGGACGGCTCCGACGTCGCGATCTCCATGGTCGAGGCCGAGGCCACCGATCACGCGCTGGCGCTCGTCGCGGGCGGCGCCCCGGCGCCCACCGAGGAGGTCGTGGCCGCCGGCATGGAGGCCGCGAAGCCCTTCCTGCGCACCCTGTGCGAGGCGCAGAAGAACCTCTACACCTCGCTCGGCGTCACGACGAAGGACTACCCGACCTTCCCGCCGTACCAGTCCGACGTGCTGGACGCGGTCACCTCGGCCGCCGGTGACGAGCTGGACCGCACGCTCACGATCGCGGGCAAGCACGAGCGCGACGACGCCCAGGACGCCCTCAAGGAGCGCCTCGTCACCGAGCTCGGCCCGAAGTTCGAGGGCCGCGAGAAGGAGATCGGCGAGGCCTTCCGCTCGCTGACCAAGGCCACGGTCCGCAAGAAGATCCTCACCGAGGGCTTCCGCATCGACGGCCGCGGCGTCACCGACATCCGGCCGCTGGCCGCCGAGGTCGAGGTCATCCCGCGGGCGCACGGCTCGGCCCTCTTCGAGCGCGGCGAGACCCAGATCCTCGGCGTCACCACGCTGAACATGCTGCGCATGGAGCAGTCGATCGACTCCCTCACCCCGGAGACGACGAAGCGCTACATGCACCACTACAACTTCCCGCCGTTCTCCACCGGCGAGACCGGCCGCGTCGGGTCCCCGAAGCGCCGGGAGATCGGCCACGGCGCGCTGGCCGAGCGCGCCCTCGTGCCGGTCCTGCCGACCCGCGAGGAGTTCCCCTACGCGATCCGGCAGGTCTCCGAGGCGCTGGGCTCGAACGGCTCGACCTCGATGGGCTCGGTCTGCGCCTCGACGATGTCGCTGCTCAACGCCGGCGTGCCGCTCAAGGCCCCGGTCGCGGGCATCGCGATGGGCCTGGTGTCCGGCGAGGTCGACGGCAAGGAGACCTTCGTCGCGCTGACCGACATCCTCGGCGCCGAGGACGCCTTCGGCGACATGGACTTCAAGGTCGCCGGGACCAAGGACCTCGTCACCGCGCTGCAGCTGGACACCAAGCTCGACGGCATCCCCTCCGAGGTCCTCGCGAAGGCGCTCACCCAGGCCAAGGGCGCGCGCCTCGCGATCCTCGACGTGATGGCCGAGGCCATCGACGCGCCCGACGAGATGAGCGACTACGCGCCGCGCATCACCACGGTGAAGGTGCCGGTCGACAAGATCGGCGAGGTCATCGGGCCGAAGGGCAAGATGATCAACTCGATCACCGAGGAGACCGGCGCCGACATCTCGATCGAGGACGACGGCACGATCTACGTCGGCGCCGCGGACGGGCCGAGCGCCCAGGCCGCCGTCGACAAGATCAACGCCATCGCCAACCCGCAGATGCCGAAGATCGGCGAGCGCTACCTCGGCACCGTCGTCAAGACCGCGGCGTTCGGCGCGTTCGTGTCGCTGGTGCCCGGCCGCGACGGCCTGGTGCACATCTCGAAGCTCGGCGGCGGCAAGCGGATCGGCAAGGTCGAGGACGTCGTGAACGTCGGCGACAAGATCCGCGTCGAGATCACCGACATCGACAACCGCGGCAAGATCAGCCTCGTCCCGGTCAAGGAGGAGGAGACCGCCGACGCCTCGGGCAACGGTGACGCTCCCGAGGGCACCGGCGCCGAGGGCGCCGGCGTGCCGCCGGCCGAGCCCGCCGCCACGGGCGCCATCACCGGCGCCATCGGCGGAGGCAGCTCCTGACCGGGACGTCCGAGGCGCGGCGCCGCACGCCGGCGGCACACGCGACGGAGGAGCGTGTGGTGCCGGAACGGCTTGCCGCGGAGACCCAGCAGGCGCGGCGCCGCACGCCGGCGGCACACGCGACGGAGGAGCGTGTGGTGCCGGAACGGCTTGCCGCGGAGACCCAGCATCCGGCTCCCGGGGTGGCACGGACCGTGCTCCCCGGGGGCCTGCGGGTGGTCACCGAGCACGTCCCGGGGGCACGGTCGGCCTCGGTCGGGCTGTGGGTCGACGTCGGGTCGCGCGACGAGCCGGGGTTCGACCCGGCGTCGCGCGGCGCCGCCCACTTCCTCGAGCACCTGCTGTTCAAGGGCACCCCGCGGCGCTCCGCCCGGCAGATCGCCGAGGAGATCGACGCGGTCGGTGGTGACCTCAACGCGTTCACCACCAAGGAGCACACCTGCTTCTACGCCCACGTCCTCGACGCGGACATGCCGCTCGCGGTCGACGTCGTGTGCGACGTGGTGCTCGAGGGCGTCATGGCCGCCGAGGACGTCGAGGTCGAGCGCGACGTGGTGCTCTCCGAGATCGCCGGGCGCGACGACGACCCCGAGGACCTGCTCGCCGACGACTTCGACGACCTCCTGCTGGGCGCCCACCCGCTGGGCGGCCCGGTGGTGGGCTCCGAGGAGTCGGTGGGCGCGATGACCCGCGACGTCATCGCCCGGTTCCACGCCGCGCACTACGTGCCGTCGCGGTCGGTGCTCGCCGTCGCGGGCAACGTCACCCACGCCGCCGTCCTCGAGGCGGTCGTCGCCGGGTTCGGCGACCGGCTCGCGCCCGGCCCGGCGTGGGTCCGTCCCGACGCGGCCGTCACGCCGCCGCTGCCGGCGGACCGGCTGGTGGTGCGCGAGGACGACACCGAGCAGGCCCACCTGATGCTCGGCGTGCCCTCGGTGCGCCGCGGCGACCCCCGCTGGGCCGCGCAGCTCGTGCTGTCGACGGTGCTCGGCGGCGGCACCAGCTCGCGGCTCTTCCAGGAGATCCGGGAGCGGCGGGGGCTGGCGTACTCGGTGTACTCGTCCGCGGCCGGCTACTCCGACCTCGGTGTGCTCTCGGTGTACGTCGGCTGCGCGCCCGAGCGGCTGGGTACGGCCGCCGGGGTGCTGCGCGAGCAGCTCACCGACCTGGCGCGGGGCGGGGTCACCGACGCCGAGCTCGTCCGCGCCCGCGGCCAGCTGCGCGGCGAGTACGTGCTCGGGCTGGAGGACACGTCGTCGCGCATGAGCTGGCTCGGGCGCCGCGAGCTGGACGGCCGGGGGGCCTCGCTGGACCTGGCCGACTCGCTGGCCCGCATCGAGGCGGTCACCCGCGACGACGTCGCGACGCTGGCCGCCGAGCTGTTCTCGACGCCGGTGACCGCGGCCGTCGTCGGGCCCTACGCTGACGCCGACGATCTCCCCGACGAGTTGCGCGAGGTGGCCGGATGAGCGGGGGACACGAAGCGGAGCGGAGCTGGACCGGATGACCGGGGGACACGAAGCGGAGCGGAGCTGGACCGGATGACCGGGGGACACGAAGCGGAGCGGAGCTGGACCGGATGAGTGAGGGAGCGGCAGCCGCCGCGGACCTGCCCGTGGACGACGACGTCACCCGGGTCGGCGTGCTCGGGGCGCGGGGCCGCATGGGCGCCGAGGTGTGCCGGGCCGTCGAGGGCGCCGAGGACCTCGACCTGGTCGCGATGGTCGACCAGGGCGACTGGCTGTTCTCGCTGGCCGACGCGGACACCCAGGTCGCGGTGGACTTCACCCACCCCTCGACCGTCGCGGAGAACATCCGGTTCTGCATCGACCAGAACATCCACTGCGTCGTCGGGACCAGCGGGATCACCCCCGAACTGCTGGACACGATCCGGGGCTGGCTCGAGCCGAAGCCGGAGCTCGGCGTCATGGTGGTGCCGAACTTCGGGATCGGGGCCGTGCTGTCGATGCGGTTCGCCGCGCAGGCGGCCCGGTTCTTCGACTCCGTGGAGATCGTCGAGCTGCACCACCCGAACAAGGCCGACGCGCCGTCGGGCACGGCCACCCGCACGGCGCAGATGGTCGCCGAGGCGCGGTCGTCGGCGGGGCTCGGCCCGAGCCCCGACGCCACCACGCACGACCCCGACCACGCCCGCGGCGCCGTCGTCGACGGGGTGCACGTCCACGCGGTCCGGATGACGGGGCTCGTCGCGCACCAGCAGGTCATGCTCGGCACGGCGGGGGAGACGCTGGTCATCCGGCACGACTCGCTCGACCGGGCCTCGTTCATGCCCGGCGTGCTGCTGGCCGTGCGGTCGGTGTCGTCGCGGCCCGGGCTCACGGTCGGCCTGGAGTCGGTCCTCGACCTGGACTAGCCGGCTCGTCCCCGGGCCCGTGCCGGCAAGGGCACGTTCCTGGCATCCGACGCCAGGACGGCGCCGTTCACCCGTCCCCTATGAGGCCGATCTACAGGAGCGGGAGGCCGAGGTCGTCCGCGGTCGGTTCGGGGGCGAACGCGAGGTCGAGCGGGCCGCCCAGGCGCACCTCGCGCAGCGGGCGGCCGCCCGCGTCGAGGGTGCGCACGGTGCCGTCGGGGTCCCAGCCGGCGCGGGCGTAGAACGCCCGCGAGGCCGCGTCGCGCTCGGGCACCCACGTGATCCCGCGGGCCGCCCCCTCCGCCCGCAGCGCCTCGGTGGCCGTCACCAGCAGCCGGCCGCCGTGCCCCCGCCGGCCCCACCGCGGCGAGACCAGCAGCGTCGCCACCAGCCCGACCCGCCCGGCGTCGTCGGGAACCGTCCCCACCGCGTCCGCGACGTCCTCCTCGGCAGCCGCGCCGGCGAGGCAGAACCCGACGACGGCGTCGCCCTCGGTCGCCACCCACAGCCCCGGCCCGGCGGCGGTGCGCGCCCAGGCGGCGCGCACCGCCTCGTCGTCGAACCCCTCGGTGAGGCCGGCGGGCAGGAAGCCGGCCCAGGCCGACGTCCACACCTCGCGCTGCACGGCGGTGACGGGCCCGGCGTCGTCGGCGGTGGCGGGACGGACGTGCGCGATCGCCATGTCGTGAGGGTGGCACGGGGGCTGTCACCCGCGTCACGCGGACGGTGCGCGGAACGGTGGTAGACCTACGACCCCCGACCGCCACGCCAGGAGGAACCTTGTCCGTCACCGACGAGCTGGTCGCCGCCAACGAGTCGTTCGCCGCGTCGTTCTCCGGCGGTGGCCTCGCCGGGCCCCCGTCGCGCCACGTCGCGGTCGTCGCCTGCATGGACGCCCGGCTCGACGTCTACCGCGCCCTCGCGCTCGGCGACGGCGAGGCCCACGTCATCCGCAACGCCGGCGGGGTCGTCACCGACGACGTCCTGCGCTCGCTGACGATCAGCCAGCGCAAGCTCGGGACCACCGAGGTCGTGCTGATCCACCACACCAAGTGCGGCATGGCGACCTTCGCCGACGACGACTTCGTCGCCGAGCTCGAGTCGGAGTGCGGACAGCGCCCGGCGTGGGCGCCGGGGGCGTTCGGCGACACCGAGCAGGACGTGCGCGACTCGCTCGCCGCCGTCCGCTCGAGCCCGTTCCTGCTCCACACCGACGCGGTGCGCGGCTTCGTCTACGACGTGGACAGCGGCGCGCTGACCGAGGTGAAGTGACCTTCGACGTCCGGGATGTCGTTGCCGAGATCGACGTCCCGCACCGGCCGGACCTCGATCCGGTCCGCCGGCAGGTGGCCGACCTCGCGCCGCTGACCGACCACGTGCTCGCCCCGGACAACCCGACGGCGCGCGCGGCGGTGTCCGGCGTCGCGGTGGCGGCCGTGGCGCGCGAGGCCGGGGCCCGGGTGACCGCGGTCCTCAACGCGCGGGACCGCAACCGCCTCGGCCTGCGCCGCGACCTGCTGGGCCTGCTCGCGCTCGGCGTCGGCGAGGTGCTGCTCCTGCGCGGGGACCCGCCGGAGGACGATGCCGAGGACGGTCCCCTCGGGGTCCGGGCCATGCTCGACGAGGCCCGGGCGCTCGCCGAGGAGCACGAGGTGGCGCTGCGGATCGGGGTCGTCGCCCCGCTCGGCCGGCCGCTCGCCCGGTGGAAGCGGGCGGCCGACGCGGTCTGGCTGCCGCCGTCGTTCTCGGTCGCCGCGGTGGCCCGCTGGCGCGAGGACGCCGAGGTCGACGTCCCGGTGCGCGCGGGGGTGATCCTCCCGACGGGGCCGCGCATGGCCGACGGCGTCGCCTCCGCCATCCCGGACCTCGAGCTGCCCGACGGGCTCGAGGACGCGCTCGCCGAGGACCCCGACGCCGGGGTGGCCGCGGCCTGCGAGCACGTGCTCGCGCTGCGGGAGGCCGGCGTCGTGGACGGGGTGCACCTGGTGGCGGTCAGCCGGGCGGGACGGGTCGCGCGCCGGCTCGCGCCGCTGCTGGCGGGGTGAGTGTCGGGGGTCGGTGGCACGATCCGGGCCGTGGGTGATCGCGTGACGCCGAAGCCGGAGCGGATGACGGCCGCGGCGGCCCGTCGGGCGGCGCTAGCCGCGCAGGCGCTCGACGCGCCCGTCCGTGCCGGGGTGGCGCCGGACCGGGGGACGCTCAAGCGGCTCGTGCGCCGGCTCGGGCTGCTGCAGCTGGACTCGGTGAACGTGGCGGTGCGGGCGCACTACGCGCCGCCGTTCGCCCGGCTCGGCTCCTACGACCGTGACGTCCTCGACGCCCTGGCCTGGCCGCAGACGGCGGCCGACCGCCGGCGCCGGGCCTTCGTCGAGTTCTGGGCGCACGAGGCGAGCCTGGTGCCGGTCGAGGACTGGCCGCTGCTGCGCTGGCGGATGCGGGACAACACCGCGCGGACCAGCCGGTGGCTGGGCAGCGCCCTGGAGCACCGGCCGGACATCCTCGACGCGGTCCACGACGCGGTGGCCGCCCACGGGCCCCTCGAGGCGCGCGAGGTCGAGGAGGTGCTCGGCCACGCAGGGGAGCGGAAGGCCCGCGCCTACGGCGGCTGGTGGCAGCGCTCCGACGTCAAGGTCGCCTGCGAGCACCTCTTCGCCACGGGGGTCCTGACGACGGGCACGCGGCGCGGCTTCCGCCGGGCCTACGCCGTCACCGAGGACGTCCTGCCACCGCACGTGCTGGCGCGCGACCCGGACCGGGCGGAGGCGATGCGCGAGCTCACCCGGCGGGCGGCGGGCGCGCTCGGCGTGGCCACGGAGCCCGACCTGCGCGACCACTACCGCCTCCCGCCCGCCGAGAGCCGGGCGGCGGTCGCCGAGCTCGTCGACGCCGGGGAGCTGGTCCCGGTCGAGGTCGCGGGGTGGGACGCGCCGGCGTACCGCGCGGCCGGGGCCCGGGTGCCGCGCAAGGTCGCCGGCCGCGCGCTGCTCGCCCCGTTCGACCCGCTGGTGTGGTTCCGGCCCCGTACCGAACGGATCTTCGGGTTCGAGTACCGCATCGGCATCTACACCCCGGCCGACCAGCGCACCCACGGCTACTACGTCTTCCCGTTCCTGCTCGACGGGCAGCTCGTGGGCCGGGTCGACCTCAAGACCGACCGCGCCGCAGGCGTCCTGCGGGTGCCGGGCGCGTTCGCCGAGCCGGGGTCCGCCGAGCGCGGCGCGGACGAGGCGCGGGTGGCGGCGGAGATGGCGGGCGCGCTGCAGGAGATGGCGGCGTGGCTGGGGGTGGGCGACGTCGTCGTCGAGGGCGGGCCGCTCGCGCCGGCCCTCTCGCGCGCGCTGCGCTACGCCGAGGCCGGCTGACCCCGGTCGACGGCCTGGTGAGGGGTACGTGGCGCACCCCGGCGCGGGTTCTGAGATGCCTGGCGTGCTCGTGATCGTGGCCACCACCCGCGCTCACCTCAGCTGTGGATGAAGCGGACCCCCGGCGGCAGGCCCCCGGTCCGTGACGTACGCGCGAGCACGGCGAGCAGGGTCTCGCGGAACGCCTCGGCCGCCCGGGTGGGGGCGACGTCGGTCCGGTGCGCGAGGGCGATCGTGCGATGGGTCCACCCCGAGCCGTCGAGGCGGGTGATGTGCAGGCCGTGGCGGCCGGTGAGCACGAGGCTCGGCACGATCGCGACGCCGAGCCCCCGCTCCACCATGCGCAGGACGGCGTCCATCTCGCCGCCCTCGACGGCGATCCGCGGGGTCACCCCGGCCGCCGCGCAGGCCGAGAGCACCACCTCGCGCAGCTCGTAGCCGGTCCGGTTCACCACGAGGGGGTGCCGGGCGAGCTCGACGATGCCCGCGTGGTCGCCGAGGGCCTCGTCGAGCCCGGCCTGGCCCCCGGCGGCCGAGATCGCCACCAGCTCCTCCCGCAGCACCGGGGTGAGCCGCAGGGGAGCGTCGCCCGCACTCGGCGCGCCCGCGCCGGGCCGCCTCGCCGACCCCGCCCGGTCGCGCTGGTGGATGACCAGGGCGAGGTCGAGCTGGCCGTCCTCGAGGTCGGCGACGAGGTCCTGCGAGCCGCCCTCCCGGATCTGCAGCGAGATGCCGGGGTAGCTGGTGTGGAAGACCGCGAGCACGTCGGCGAGGACCCCGACGCACAGGCTGGGGGTGGCGCCGACCCGCAGTCGCCCGCGCCGCAGCCCGGCGAGCTCGGCGATCTGCAGGCGGGCGGTCTCGACGTCGGCGACGATGCGCCGCGCGAGCGGCAGCAGCGTCTCACCCGCCGCTGTGAGTGTGACGTGATCGCGACCCCGTGTGAACAGGGTCTCGCCGAGATCATCTTCCAGCGACTGGACCTGTCGGCTCAACGTCGGCTGCGCGATCCGCACCTCGGCCGCTGCCTGCACGAACCGGCCGGTGTCGGCCACGGCCAGGAAGTAGACGAGCTGCTTGAGGGTCACTCCAATAGCTTAAGAGCATCGCTGGACCGACTTGCATGCATTGGCGGTCGGCGTGTTCCTCGGCTTAGCGTGTCGCCGTGGTCATGACCCAGCACCGCAACATCGTCACGAGGACGTGGGGATCGTCCGTCGGCAAGAAGTCCGTCATGGCCGTGACGGGCGCCATCTTCTTGCTGTACGTCATCGCGCACATGATCGGGAACCTGAAGATCTTCTTCGGGCTCACGACGTTCGACAACTACTCGGTCCACCTGCGCACGCTCGGCGAGGACATCTTCGGGTACGGCGGGGTCCTCTGGATCATCCGGACCGTGCTGACGGTCGCCGTGCTGCTGCACATGTGGGCCGCGTTCTCGCTCTGGTACAAGGCCAAGAAGGCCCGTCCCGTCGGCTACCAGCACCGCAATCCGCAGGGCAGCTACGCCGCGCGGACCATGCGCTGGGGTGGTGTGATCATCGCGCTGTTCGTGATCTGGCACATCCTCGACCTGACCCTCGGCGTCGTGAACCCGCTGCCGGAGAATGCCGGGGCCTACCAGAAGCTGGTCGCGAGCTTCGACCGCCCGGTCGTGTCGATCTTCTACATCGTCGCGATGGTCGCGCTCTCCACCCACATCAGCCACGGTTTGTGGTCGGGTATCCAGACCCTGGGTGGGAACAGCGCGGTCCGTCAGCACGCCCTGAAGACCTTTTCGATCACCGTCGGGGTCGTCATCGCCGTCGGCTTCGCGATCATCCCGATCTCGGTCATGACCGGTCTGGTGAGGTGAGCAATGTCTGAGCTGCAGCAGGAGCCCACGTCGACACAGGGCGAGGGCCGCTACACCCTCGGCGACCCGATCGCCGACAACCGCGCCCCCGACAGCCCGATCGGCGACCGGTGGGACGACCGCAAGTTCTCGGCCCGCCTCGTCAACCCGGCCAACCGGCGCAAGATGAGCGTCATCGTCGTCGGGACCGGCCTGGCCGGCGGCGCCGCGGCCGCGACGCTGGGCGAGGCCGGCTACCACGTCAAGTCGTTCTGCTACCAGGACACGCCCCGCCGCGCGCACTCGATCGCCGCGCAGGGCGGCATCAACGCCGCGAAGAACTACCGCAACGACGGCGACTCCGTGCACCGCCTGTTCTACGACACCGTCAAGGGCGGGGACTTCCGCTCGCGCGAGTCGAACGTCCACCGCCTCGCCGAGAACAGCCTGTCGATCATCGACCAGTGCGTCGCGCAGGGCGTCCCGTTCGCGCGGGAGTACTCCGGCCTGCTCGACACCCGCTCGTTCGGCGGCACCCAGGTGTCCCGGACGTTCTACGCGCGCGGTCAGACGGGCCAGCAGCTGCTGCTCGGCGCGTACCAGGCCCTCGAGCGCCAGATCGCCGCGGGCACCGTCGAGATGCACCCGCGCACCGAGATGCTCGACCTGATCGTCGTCGACGGCCGCGCCCGCGGCATCGTCGCGCGCAGCGTGCTCACCGGCGAGATCCAGACCTACCTGGCCGACGTCGTGGTGCTCTGCACCGGCGGCTACGGCAACGTCTACTACCTCTCCACCAACGCCAAGGGCTCCAACGTCACCGCGGCGTGGCGGGCGCACCGGCGCGGGGCGCTGTTCGCGAACCCCTGCTACACCCAGATCCACCCGACCTGCATCCCGGTCAGCGGCGAGTACCAGTCGAAGCTGACCCTGATGTCGGAGTCGCTGCGCAACGACGGCCGCGTCTGGGTACCGAAGGAGCGGGGCGACGACCGCCACCCCAACGACATCCCCGAGGACGAGCGCGACTACTACCTCGAGCGCCAGTACCCGGCGTTCGGGAATCTGGTCCCGCGCGACATCGCCTCGCGCGCCGCGAAGAACATGTGCGACGCCGAGCACGGCGTCGGTCCCGGCGGGCTCGGGGTGTACCTGGACTTCAAGGATGCGATCGAGCGCCTCGGGCGCCACGCCGTCGAGGCCAAGTACGGGAACCTCTTCGAGATGTACCAGCGCATCACCGGGGACGACCCGTACGAGGTCCCGATGCGCATCTACCCGGCGATCCACTACACGATGGGCGGGCTCTGGGTCGACTACGACCTGCGCTCGACGATCCCCGGTCTGTTCGTGGGCGGCGAGGCCAACTTCTCCGACCACGGCGCCAACCGGCTCGGCGCGTCCGCGCTGATGCAGGGGCTCTCGGACGGGTACTTCATCCTCCCGACGACGGTGGCCGACTACCTGGCCGACGCCCCGTTCGACGAGGTGCCCGAGGACCACCCGGCCGTCGTCGAGGCGGTGCAGTCCACGCAGGCCCGGATCGACAAGCTGCTCTCGGCCAACGGCAACCGCACCGTCGACTCCTTCCACCGCGAGCTCGGGCAGCTCGTGTGGGACCAGTGCGGGATGGCCCGCAGCAAGGAGGGCCTGGAGAAGGCGCTCGACCGGATCCCGTCGTTGCGCGAGGAGTTCTGGCGCGACGTCAAGATCGTGGGCACCGGCGACGGCTTCAACCAGTCCCTGGAGAAGGCCAACCGCGTGGCCGACTTCATGGAGCTCGCGGAGCTCATGTGCCTGGACGCGCTGCACCGCGAGGAGTCCTGCGGTGGGCACTTCCGGGTCGAGCACCAGACCGAGGACGGCGAGGCGGCCCGCGACGACGAGAACTTCTCGTACGTCGCCGCCTGGGAGTGGACCGACGGTGGCAAGCCGGTCCTGCACAAGGAGGACCTCGAGTTCTCCTACGTCCACCCGAGCCAGCGCAGCTACAAGTAAGAGGGCATCAGCACCGATGAAGCTCACTCTGCGCGTCTGGCGTCAGAAGGACGCCGACGCCAAGGGCAAGATGGTCAAGTACCAGCTCGACGACGTCGACGAGGACATGTCGTTCCTCGAGATGCTCGACGTGCTGAACGAGAAGCTCGTCCTCGACGACGAGGACCCGATCTCGTTCGACCACGACTGCCGCGAAGGCATCTGCGGCTCGTGCGCGATGGTCATCAACGGCATCCCGCACGGTCCGCAGAAGAACACCACGACCTGCCAGCTGCACATGCGGCACTTCAAGGACGGCGACACGATCGACGTCGAGCCGTGGCGGGCCCGGGCGTTCCCGGTGATCAAGGACCTGGTGACCGACCGGTCGGCGTTCGACCAGATCATCCAGGCCGGCGGCTACGTCAGCGTCAACACCGGGTCGGCGCCCGAGGCGCACGCGACCCCGGTCGACAAGGTCTCGGCCGACGACTCGTTCGACGCCGCCACCTGCATCGGCTGCGGCGCCTGCGTGGCGGCGTGCCCGAACGGCAGCTCGATGCTGTTCACCGCCGCCAAGGTCACCCACCTCGGGCTGCTCCCGCAGGGCCAGCCCGAGCGGCAGACCCGCGCCATCTCCATGCTCGCCAAGCAGGACGAGCTCGACTTCGGTGGTTGCACCAACGTCGGCGCCTGCGCCGAGGTGTGCCCCAAGGGCATCCCGCTGGCGACGATCTCGCGGCTCAACCACGACGTGCTCGGCGCGACGCTGGCCGGGGCGCGCTCCGACTAGGCGCCTCACCGACCGCACGAACGGCCGGTTCGTGACCATCGACGGTGATGAACCGGCCGTTCGTGCGGTCCGGGCCGCGGTGGCTAGACCGAGGCGGACTGGACGCGGGCGGTCCCCGCGGCCGAGCGCCCGCGGATGCGCAGCGGGGGAGCGCCGGCCGCCGTCCCGCCGGCGGGCTCCGGGCGGGTGCTGCTGACGGGCAGGTCCGAGGAGGCCGAGCCCGCCGCCGAGCGGAGGTCGACCGCGGCGTCCACCCCGGCGTGCACGCCGACCCGGACCGCACCCGCGCCGGTCGTGAGGTCGAGGTCGCCCGACGTGGCGTCGCGGACCGTGACGTTCCCGCTGCCGCAGCGGACCGTCAGGTCGGCGGCGACGCGGTCGGCCGTGACCGACCCGCTGCCGGTGACCACCTCGACGGGCGCGGCCACGTCGTCGAGGGTCACGTCGCCGGCGCCGCCCCTGACCCGCAGCACCCCGGCGACGCGCCGCACCGACACGTCGCCCGCGCCGCAGCGCACCGCGCCGCGGACGACGACCTCGTCCACGGTGACCCCGCCGGTGGTGCGCACGTCCACCTCGGCCGGCCGCCCGGTGAGCTCCACCGGGGCCGCGCCCGCCCGCACCCGCAGCCCGCTGTCGGCCGGGGCGTGCACCGTGACGTGCAGCGGGACGGTGCGCAGGACGACCTCGCGGGGGCCGTGCACGGTCAGCCGGCCGTCGGCGACCCCGATCTCCACCGCGGCCACCGCGCGGGCGGCCCGCTCCTCGGGGTCCTCCCCGGGGCGGGCGCCCAGGCCCGACACCACGGAGCCGAGGTCGACGCCGAAGCGCCGCTCGAGCCCCCCGGCCGCGTCCACGAGCCCCGCGAGCCCGCGCACCCAGCCGGGGGCGCCCTCGAGGTCGGCGGTCACCTCGACCCGCACCTCCGGGGTCCCGACGCCGGGCGCGGGTTCCTGTTCGGTGCCGTCCCCGGCGGGCGGGGTGGCCAGCCGGACGTCGATGCGGCCGGCGTCGATCTCGATCACGGCCTCGACGGGACCGGCCACGTCGAAGCGCTCCTCCCGGCTCGTCGCGCTCATCCCCGCACCCATCCCGAGACGCCGGAACCGCCCTCGCCGTCGTCACCCGACGGCCGTTCGTCCGACGGCCGGTCGCCCGACGGCCGGTCGCCCGACCCGGGCGAGTCGTCGGACCCGGCGTCCGGGCCCTCGTCCCAGCCGCGGCCCCAGTGCTGACCGCGGCTCCAGTCGTGGCCGCGGAACTTGCCGTGGCCCCACGAGTCACGCAGCGCGCCCTGCACGGCCTGCGAGATCCAGGAGTTGAGCGACATGCCCTGGGCGGCGGCGGCCTGCTCGGCCTGCCCCTTGATCTGGTCGACCAGGCGCAGCGTCATGCGGGAGATGTCGCCCATGTCGGCGGGCCCGGCGCCGGGGCCGGGGGGGCCGGGCGGGGTGACGAAGCCGGGTCGGGAGGCGCCGGCGCCGGCGAACGGGCTCGACGTGGGCCCGGCGTAGAAGCCGCCGGACTCCCCGTCCGGGGCGGTGCGGTCGACGACGACGTCGACCTCGCGGCCGCGCAGGCGCAGCGAGACGGAGTGGTCGTCGAGGGAGTCGGAGACCTCGGAGGCGAGGTCGGAGAGGGCGTTCATGAGGGCGAGGCGGACGGCGGGCTCGAGGGCCGCGGCCAGCGCGGTACCGGCCTTGGCGGTCTGCTCGTCGCCCACCGACGCCGCGGCGGCGAGGTCGTCGCGCAGGGCGGAGACATAGGGCGTGAGGTCCATGCCACCACAGTGACACCACATCGACACCATGGCAAGCGACGTGGTGTCGTCTCCGCGCTCGGTGAACACCGCGGTGGTGTCGCCGCGACATCACGGACTCGTTGTCAGGGGGTGTGGTTACGGTGGGCGCGTGCCGGAGACCGGAGACGTAGCCGAGCGGAGCTCGACCATGCGGACCGTGACGCCGCAGGTGACGCTGATCGCGAAGACGGAGTTCCTCCCGCCCGCCGGGGTGCCGTGGGAGACCGACGCGGACGGGGGTCAGGCGCTCGCCGAGTTCGCGGGCCGGGCCTGCTACCAGTCGTGGACCAAGCCCAACCCCGCGACGGCCAGCAACGCCGGCTACCTGCGCCACATCCTCGAGGTCGGCCACCTCTCGGTGCTCGAGCACGGCACGGTGACCTTCTACCTCACCGGCATGTCGCGCAGCCTCACCCACGAGCTCATCCGCCACCGGCACTTCTCCTACTCGCAGCTCTCCCAGCGCTACGTGCCCGAGCGCGACGCGGCCATGGTCGAGCCCGAGGTGATCGCGGACGACCCCGAGCTGCACGAGCTCTTCGCCGAGGCCAGCGCCGCCGCCCTCGCCTCCTACGAGAAGCTCCTGGCCGGGCTCGAGGAGCGGTTCGCCGACGAGCCGAACCGCACGTTGCGGCGCAAGCAGGCCCGTCAGGCCGCCCGGGCCGTGCTCCCGAACGCGACCGAGACCCGCATCGTCGTCACCGGGAACTACCGGGCGTGGCGGCACTTCATCGCGATGCGGGCCACCGAGCACGCCGACGTCGAGATCCGTGATCTCGCGGTGGCCTGCCTCGAGGTCCTGCAGGCCGAGGTGCCCAACGTGTTCGCCGACTTCGTCATCAGCGAGCTGCCCGGGGGATCGCGGGTCGCGTCCAGCCCGTACGTCGCCGAAGGATGAGTCGCGGCCGATGGGTCGGGCGCTGCTTCACCGCGTCGCCCACCGGGTAGGTCACCGATCATGAGTGCCCCCCGGTCCGCCGGCGCCGTGGCCGCCGCCGAGCGCAACGCCCTCGCTGACCTCCTCCTCGAGCGCGGGCCCGACGAGCCGACCCTGTGCGGGGACTGGACGACGAACGACCTGCTCGCCCACCTCGTCGTCCGCGAGCGCCGTCCGGACGCCGCGCCGGGGATCCTCATTCCGCCGCTGTCGTTCTGGACGGAGCGCGTGCAGGCGCAGGCGGCGCAGCGCGACTTCGGCGCCAACGTCGCGCTGATCCGCAGCGGCCCGCCGTCGTGGAGCCCGATGGCGCTGCCGTTCCTCGCCGGGGTGGACGTCCAGGAGTACTTCATCCACCACGAGGACGTGCGGCGCGCCGTCGAGGGCTGGGCGCCGCGGCCCGCCGACCCGGCGCGCGACGAGCTGCTGTGGAAGCAGGCCGGGCTGCTGGGGCGGCTGTCCTACCGGTCCAGCCCTGTCGGGGTGACGCTGCGGGCCCCCGACGGGCGGACGCACGCGGTGAAGAGCGGTCCGCGGACGGTGACGATCGTGGGGGAGCCGGGCGAGCTGGTCGTGTTCTCCAGCGGCCGTGACCAGGCCGTCGTGTCGTTCGAGGGCGAGCCGGCCGACGTCGCGAGCGTGAAGGCCCTCGACCGCGGCCTCTAGGTCCACCGTCAGGTCCTCCGACGGCGTCCACCCCCTCGCACGCCACCCCCTCGCCCCCGGGGCGGTACGGTGACCATGCATGAGTTACGCCCGCCGATCGCCCCGCCCGCCCCGTGCGGCCCGGAGGCCGACCCGCGCCGGAGCGCGCTCTGCCACCCCGAGACATCCCGCGACCCGCGAGGGGTCGCACCAGCAGGTGAACGCCCTGCGACCCGGCGCTCCGCGACGCGAGCCGGGCGACGCCGCCTGATCAGGAGGAACCGACATCCACAACGACAACCCCACCGGGGTGACCCGGTGAGTCGATCGACCGCACAGCGCCGCCGGGGCAACGGCGGCGGGCCCCAGCACGACCAGAAGGCCCCCGAGCAGAAGGCGCGGGACACCGGGCACGCCGACCACGACTGCGGGCAGGGCACGGGCGTGCCGACGCAGTCGGTGCCCCGGAGCTCGGGGGCCGTCGCCGACTCGCCCCCGAAGCCGCTCGCCTCGGGCGCGCTGCGGGTGGTGGCGCTCGGCGGAGTCGGCGAGGTCGGCCGCAACATGACCGTGCTCGAGTACGGCGGCCAGCTGCTCATCGTCGACTGCGGCGTGCTCTTCCCCTCGGAGGAGTCGCCCGGCGTCGACCTCATCCTCCCCGACTTCCGCGCCATCGAGGACCGGCTCGACGACGTCGACGCCCTGGTGCTCACCCACGGGCACGAGGACCACATCGGCGCCGTGCCGTTCCTGCTGCGCCAGAAGCCGGACCTGCTCGTCGTCGGATCCCGCTTCACGCTCGCGCTGGTCGAGGCCAAGTGCCGCGAGCACCGGCTCACCCCGCACCTGCTCGAGGTCCGCGAGGGGGAGCGCAACCACTTCGGGACGTTCGACTGCGAGTTCTTCGCGGTCAACCACTCGATCCCCGACGCGCTCGCCGTCGCCGTCCGGACCCCGGGCGGCACCGTGCTGCACACCGGCGACATCAAGCTCGACCAGCTGCCCCTCGACGGGCGGTTGACCGACCTCGCCGGGTTCTCGCGGCTCGGCGACGAGGGCGTCGACCTGCTGCTGGTCGACTCGACGAACGCCGAGGTCCCGGGCTTCGTCACCCCCGAGCGCGAGATCGCGCCGGTGATCGACGACGTCTTCCGCAACGCGCCGAGCCGGCTGATCGTCGCCTGCTTCGCGAGCCACGTGCACCGCGTGCAGCAGGTGCTGACCGCGGCCGCGAGGCACCGGCGCAAGGTGTGCTTCACCGGACGCTCGATGGTGCGCAACATGGGGATCGCGGCCGACCTCGGCCTGCTCGACATCCCGGAGGGCCTGCTCGTCGACCTCGACGAGGCGCTGGCGATGCCCGAGCGCGACGTCGTGCTCGTCTCCACGGGCTCGCAGGGGGAGCCGCTCTCGGCCCTGGGGCGCATGGCCCGCGGCGACCACCGGCAGATCACGATCACCCCGGGCGACACCGTCGTGCTGCTCTCCAGCCTCATCCCCGGCAACGAGACCGCGGTGTTCGCCGTCATCAACGGCCTGACGCGGCTCGGCGCCGAGGTGATCCACTCCGGCGTCGCCAAGGTGCACGTGTCCGGGCACGCGAGCGCGGGGGAGCTGCTGTTCCTCTACAACGCGCTGCGGCCCCGCAACGTCATGCCGGTGCACGGCGAGTGGCGCCACCTGCGCGCCAACGCCGAGATCGCCGCGAAGACCGGCGTGGACCGCGAGCGCATCGTCATCGCCGAGGACGGCGTCGTCGTCGACGTGACCGAGAGGAAGGCCGCGATCGCCGGGCGCGTCGAGGTCGGGCACGTGTACGTCGACGGCAACCAGGTCGGCGACGTCGGCGAGTCGACCATCTCGGACCGCCAGGTCCTGGGCGAAGGCGGCTTCATCGCGATCACCGTGGCCGTCGAGGCGGCCACCGGGCGCGCGGTCTCGCCGCCGCGGATCTCCGGCCGCGGGTTCTCCGACGACCCGAAGGCGCTCGAGGACGTCGTCTCCCTCGTGGAGATGGAGCTCTCGCGCACCGAGGCCGAGGGGATCACCGACACCCACCGCATCGCGCAGTCGGTGCGGCGGGTCGTGGGCAAGTGGGTCGGCGAGACCTACCGGCGCCGCCCGATGATCGTCCCGACGGTCCTGCCGGTGTGACAGGTGAACGGATGTGGTCGTCCTGACGACCACATCCGTTCACATGGCGCGGAGCGCCTTCTCCAGGTGCTCGCGGACCGGGGCCCAGAGCTCCGGGAGGACGAGGTCGACCTGCTCGAGGCGGTACCACGCCACCTGCAGGCTGACCGCCACCTCGTCGGGCGACGGCTCGCTCACCGGGCGGGCGGCCACGTAGGTCGTCGCGATCCCGTCGACCACCGAGCGCCCGAGCTGGCGCCCGGCCCGGATGCGCACCCGGGTCTCCTCCAGGCAGCCGCGCTCCGCGGTCGCGCCGGGGGACTCCCGGGGCTCCGGGCGCCCACCCGGCAGCACCGCGGGTGGGGTCTCCCCGGGGCGGTGCAGGAGCAGCACGCCGGGCGGGGCGGTGACGACCGCCAGGACGAGGTGGTTCTCCCGGCTCACGGCGTCTGCCTATCACGGACCGTCGCGGTGTCCTGCCCGAGCAGGCCGACCGCGAGGGCGAGCCGTTCGGCCGCGCCCTCGGGCGGCAGGCGGCCGGCGCGGGCGAGCGTCGCGAGGCCGTGCAGGGTGGCCCAGCCGACCTCGGCGTAGTGCCCGGGGTCGCCGGGCGCGGCCGGGGCGAGCACGTCGCGCACGACGGTGAAGCCCTCGCGCAGCGGCGCCGGGGTGTCGTCCCGGCCGAAGGGCAGCGCGGCGAGGTCGAACATCGCCCGGTAGACCTCCGGGTGCTCCGCCGCGAAGGCCAGGTAGGCCGAGGCCAGGGCACCCACCGCATCGTCGGGACCCGCCGCGTCCACCGCCGTCCGCAGCGCCGCCGCCAGCTCCGCGAACCCCTCGAGCGCGACGGCGCCGACGATCTCGTCCTTCCCGCCGGGGAAGTGGCCGTAGAGGACCGGTTGGCTGTACTCGATCCGGTCGGCGAGCCGGCGCGTGGTCACCGCGTCCCAGCCCTGGTCCTCGGCGAGCTCCCGGGCCACCGCGACGATCCGGCGGTGCCGGTCGGCGCGTTCCCGCTCGCGGCGTTCCTTCACGGCCATGACCCCGATCCTAGCAGTGCTAGACAAGCGAGCGCCTCCCGGACTAGCGTCGGCACTCGAACTAGCGTTGCTAGAAACGGGAGGTGCGCGATGGGTGTGCTGGGTGTGGTGACGGTCGTGGTGATCGGGCTGCTGGTCGGGGTCGAGCTCGCGGTGGCCGCGTTCCTCAACCCGATCTTCGACCGACTGCCGGGCGACGCCGGGCTCGCGGCCCGCAGCGACGGGGCACGGGTGCTGGGCCGGCTGATGCCGTTCTGGTACTCGGGCGCGATCGTGCTGGCCGCCGTCTGGGGCGTGCTGGCGTGGGGCGGCGCGCCCGCCGTGCCGGTGGTGGTGGCGGCCGTGCTGCTGGTGGCGGCCATCGTCGCCTCGATCGCGCTGCTCGTGCCGATCAACGACCGGGTGAGGACGTGGACCGCGGGCAACGCCCCGGCCGACTGGCGCGCGCAGGTGGGCCGGTGGGACCGGCTGCACCTCGGCCGGGTCGCCCTGCTCGTCGCGGCGTTCGCGCTGGTGACGGTGGGTCTGCTCGCCGCGTGAGCAGCGGGGCGGCGCCACCGGCGACAGCGGCGGCACCGGCGACACCGGCGATACTGGGCCGGTGCGCGCCGCGACCCTGATCTCCCGGGTGTTCACCCCGACGCTGCTGCTCGCGGTGCTCTACTCGGTGGTCGGGGCGCTCGCCGTGGGGTGGGTCGGGGTCGCGTGGTCGCTGGTGGGGATGGTGTTCACCGTGGCGATCCCGGCGGCGATCGTCGACGTCGGGGTGCGGCGCGGCCGCTACACCGACCACCACCTCTCACGCCGCGAGCAGCGGGCGGTGCCGCTGGGGCTCGCCGCGACGTCGGTGCTCGTCGGGCTGGCCGTGCTGGCCCTCGCCGGCGCCCCGCGGGCGATCGTCGCGCTGCAGGTGGCCGTGCTGGTGACGGTGCTCGTGGTCACCGCGGTGACGCTGGTGTGGAAGGTGAGCCTGCACGTCGCGGTGGTGGGCGCGGCGGCGTGCGTGCTGACGCTGCTGGGCGGCGGGTGGTGGGCGCTCTCCTGGCTCGCGGTGCCGGTGGTGGGCTGGGCGCGGCTGCGGCTGACCGCGCACGACCTCGCCCAGGTCGTCGTCGGGTGCGTCCTCGGCGCCCTCGTGAGCGGCGCGGTGCTGGTGATCGCGGGCGTAGCGTCCCTGCCGTGACGAGCACGACCACGTGGGACCCCGCCCTCTACCTCGACTTCGACGACCTGCGCTCCCGCCCGTTCGCCGACCTGCTCGCCCGGGTCGGGGCGCGCGACCCGCGGCACGTGGTCGACGCCGGGTGCGGCCCGGGGCACCTCACGACGCTGCTGTCGTCGCGCTGGCCGGGGGCGCGGGTGAGCGCGTTCGACTCCTCGCCGGCGATGGTCGCCGCGGCGCGGGAGCGGGGGATCGAGGCCGCCACGGCCGACGTCGAGACGTGGGTGCCGGACGACGACGTCGACGTGATCGTCACCAACGCGGTCCTGCAGTGGGTGCCGGGCCACCGCGACCTGCTGCGCCGCTGGGTGGAGGCGCTGCCGGACGGCGGCTGGATCGCGATGCAGGTCCCCGGCAACTTCACCGCCCCCTCGCACGAGCTGGCCCGGGACGCGGCGGACCGGTTCGGCGTCCCGCTGCGCGACGCCGCGACGGTGGCCGAGCCCGCCGACTACGCCGACGACCTCACCGCCGCGGGCGCGGCCGCCGTCGACGTCTGGGAGACGACCTACCTGCAGCGGCTCACCGGCGAGGACCCGGTGCTGCACTGGATCTCGGGGACCGCCTTGCGTCCGGTGCGGGACGCGCTGTCCGACGAGGCGTACGCGACCTTCACCACGGACCTCGCGCCCCGGCTCCGCGAGGCCTACCCGCAGGCCGCCGACGGGTCGACCTGGTTCCCGTTCCGCCGGATCTTCGCCGTGGCGCGGGTCGAGACGCGCTCCTGAGACCCGCCGAGTGGGCTCCCACGGCCGCCGGAGCCACCGTGCGGGTCCACTCGTCGCTCGCCGGCGTGGGTCGGAGGTCTCCTCCGCGTGTGGCTCCCGGGGCGGGTGGGGCGGCGCGGCTACGGTGTCCGGCATGCCCGGCCGTACCGAGACGTCCCCTCCGCGGTCCGCGCGCAGCCGCCCCCTCACCCGGGGTCGCACGCCGGAGCGCACCGTGGAGTCGGCCCAGCCGGCACCCCGGTCCCGAGCGGGCACCGGGAAGGGGTCGGCCGGACGGCGGGCTCCGGCGAAGGGGCGTCGCACCCCCGCCCGCCGGCCCGCCGCGCGCCGCGGTCCCGGCCCGATCGTCCGCGGGCTGCAGGGTGCCTGGACGCTGACCGCCCGCGGCCTGGGTTCGCTCGCGCGGACCGTAGGGCGCGGCCGGGACATCGACGCCGCCCACCGCCGCGACGGCATCGCCCTCGCGCTGGTGATCGTCGCGCTCGTCACCGCGGCCGGCCTGTGGGTGCACGCCGGGGGACCGGTGGGCTCGGGCATCGAGGTCGCGTTCCGCACCGTGCTCGGCTCCGTGGCGCTCGCGCTGCCGGTGATCCTGCTCGGGGTCGCCGTCCTGCTGCTGCGCACCGACCCGGACCCGGAGACCCGCCCCCGCTCCGTCGTCGGGGCCCTGCTGCTCTCGCTCGGCGTGCTCGGGGTGTGGCACCTCGCCGTCGGGGCCCCCGTGACGCTGGCCGGCCGCCAGGCCGGCGGCGGCGTCGTCGGCGCCGTGGTCGCCGACCCGCTCACCGCCGGCGTCACGGTCTGGCTGGCGATGCCGGTGCTCGTGCTCGTCGCGGCCTTCGGCCTGCTCGTGCTCACCGGCACCCCGGTCCGCGACGTCCCGCGCCGCGTGCGCTGCCTGATCACCGGCGAGCCGTTCGACGAGGACGAGTACGACGACGAGTGGGGCGGGGTCGACGACGTCGACCCCGACGCGGCCGACCCCGACGCCGAGACCACCGCGCTGCGCCGTCCCCGCCGCCGGCGCGGAGCCGACGAGGCGGACGCGGCGACGGGCGAGATCGAGCCCGGCGACGCCGCCGCGCACCCGGCGCGCCACCGCGACGCCGCGGCCGCGGCGGCCGAGGACGCCGCGCCCGCCGAGCCCGAGGACGTCCCGGCGCCCCCGCCCGCGCCGAAGAAGCGCGCGAAGAAGGTCCCGGCCGCCGAGGTCCCGGAGACCCCGCCGGCCGCGCCGGTCGAGGACTCCGAGACCGACCCGCAGGCCGCGACGAGCTTCAGCTCGCACCGCGAGGTCGCCGACGCCGACGCCGCCTACCACCTGCCCCCGCCGGACCTGCTCACGGCCGGCGAGCCGCCGAAGGCCCGCAGCGCGGCCAACGACGCCATGATCGACGCGATCACCGGCGTGCTCGAGCAGTTCAAGATCGACGCCCAGGTCACCGGCTTCACCCGCGGCCCGACGGTCACCCGCTACGAGGTCGAGCTCGGCCACGGGGTGAAGGTCGAGAAGATCACCCAGCTGCACCGCAACCTGGCCTACGCCGCGGCCACCGAGAACGTGCGGCTGCTCGCCCCGATCCCGGGCAAGTCGGCGGTCGGCATCGAGGTGCCCAACACCGACCGCGAGATGGTCCGGCTCGCCGACGTCCTCACCAGCGGGACCGCGCGCCGCGAGACCCACCCCATGGTCATCGGGCTGGGCAAGGACATCGAGGGCCAGATGGTGACGGCCAACCTCGCGAAGATGCCGCACCTGCTCGTCGCGGGCTCCACCGGCTCCGGCAAGTCGAGCTTCGTCAACTCGATGCTGGTCTCGCTGCTCGCGCGGGCGACGCCGGACGAGGTCCGGATGATCCTCATCGACCCCAAGATGGTCGAGCTGACGCCCTACGAGGGCATCCCGCACCTGATCACGCCGATCATCACCTCGCCCAAGAAGGCCGCCACCGCCCTGCAGTGGCTGGTCGAGGAGATGGAGCAGCGCTACACGGACATGCAGGCCAACCGGGTGCGCCACATCGACGTCTTCAACGAGAAGGTGCGGAACGGGGAGATCACCGCGCCGCTGGGCTCCGAGCGGGTCTACCGGCCGTACCCCTACATCCTCGCGATCGTCGACGAGCTGGCCGACCTCATGATGACCGCGCCGCGCGACGTCGAGGACGCCATCGTCCGGATCACGCAGAAGGCCCGGGCGGCCGGCATCCACCTGGTCCTGGCCACCCAGCGCCCGTCGGTCGACGTCGTCACCGGCCTGATCAAGACGAACGTGCCGTCGCGGCTGGCGTTCGCCACGTCCTCGGTCACCGACTCGCGGGTCATCCTCGACCAGCCGGGCGCCGAGAAGCTCATCGGCATGGGCGACGCGCTGTTCCTCCCCATGGGCGCGGGCAAGACCCACCGGCTGCAGGGCGCCTTCGTCGGCGACGACGAGATCTCCGGGATGGTCGAGTTCTGCAAGGAGCAGGCCGAGCCCGAGTACGACGACAGCGTCACCACCGAGGCGGCCGCCGAGAAGAAGGAGATCGACCCCGACATCGGGGACGACCTCGAGGTGCTGCTGGCGGCCGCGGAGCTGGTGGTGACGAGCCAGTTCGGTTCCACCTCGATGCTGCAGCGCAAGCTGCGGGTCGGGTTCGCGAAGGCCGGCCGGCTCATGGACCTGCTCGAGACCCGCGGTGTCGTCGGCCCGAGCGAGGGCTCCAAGGCCCGCGACGTGCTCTTCAAGCCCGAGGAGCTGCCCGACCTCATGGCCTCGATCCGGGGCGAGCCCGCGCCGTCGAGCCGGGCCGGGGACGCCGGGGGCGGCGCGGAGGGAGCCGGCGAGACCGGTGGTGCGACCCCGGAGGAACCCGCCTGATCGGGTCAGCGTGTCCCTGCGGCGTGCGCCGGGGCGTCTGAGAGGCTGCGCCGCACATCCCACGGGTCGGGGGGAGCGGACATGGCCGAGCACGAGGTCCGGGCAGCGGTCGCCACGACGGACGACACCCCCGACCAGGTCGACGGGCGGGAGCCCGGGATCGCCGAGCCCACCGAGCCCGCCGACCCCGTCGCCGCCGAGGCGGTCGGGCGGGAGCGCGGGCGGATCGCCACCGACCTGCGGGCCGTCGTCGTCGACGCCCTCCACCGGCTGCTCGAGACCCCGGCCGAGCCCGAGGACCGCGAGGCCGTCACGGGCCACGCCCGGACCGCGCTCGACGCCGTGCACCGCGCCGCGGCCCTCGGCGGGCTGCCGGTCCCGGCCGGGTCGCCGCGGCCGGTCCGCGGGCACGGGCTGCGCCCGGCAGGCCTCGTCGTCGGGACCCTCCTGGGCGCGGCGGCGGTCTCGCTGACCGCCCTCGTCGTCGTGCTGCTCCCCGGGAGCGTGGCCGCCGGCCCGCTGCTCGTCGTGGCGCTCGCCGTGGTGGTCGGGCTGACCGGGCGCCACGCGCCGCCGGCCGCGTCCGCGGTCGTGCTCGCCGCCGTGCTCGGCGTGCTGGCCCTCGCGGCCCCCTTCGCCCTCACCACCGCGCCGACCACCGGGGCCGTCGCCGGCAGCATCGACCTGCCGGTCGAGGCGGCCCCGGAGCCGGGGGAGTGCCTGCTGCTGGGGGTGGTGCTCGCCGCGGCGTGCGCGCTCGGGCTGCACCGGCGCCGCCGGGCGATCGCCACCGGGCGCCGCACCCTGCTGCACGTGCTCGACGGCGAGGCCCGCGGCGACGCCGACGGCCGCCTCGGGCTCCCCGAGCCGCTGCACCGCACGCTGACCACCGAGCTGCGGGTCCTCGCCGGGCGCGACGGCGGGGAGCCCCGCCGGCGCCGGATCGCCCGGCACCGGGTGGCCGCGGTGCTGCCGACGCTGGCCGCGGTGGACGTCGAACCGGGCCGGGGCGTGCCCGAGCTGGACGCCGTGCTCGACGAGGGCCGCGTCGCCGTGCTCGTCGCCGGCGCCCGCCACGCCGCGCAACTGGGGAGCGCACCCGTGGCGCGGCAGGGCGGGCGCCCTCCGTCGGTGGTGGTGCGGGGCGTGCCCGCCTCCGGCCATCCGGAGGTGGGGCTGCTCGCCGCGCGCCTGCTCGCCGAGCTCGTCGCCGAGATCGCCTCGCGACCGGGGCCGGTGGCCGCCTGTGTGAGCGTCGAGCACCGCGTCGACGCCGTGGCGCTCGAGGTCGCCTGCGGGCGCAGCCGGGTGCCCGGCGCCCGGCCGGGCCGGGTACCGGCCGCGCTGGCCGAGCGGGCGGCCCTGCTCGGCGGCACCGTCGAGGTCACCTCCTGCCGCGAGGCGATCTCGGTCCGTGTCGTGCTCCCCCTCGACGGGACGCTCCCCGCCCCGACGGCCGCCACCGCGCCCCCGGTGCCCGGGACCCCGGGGCCGGCGGCGGCCGCGTAGGTGCGCTCCGCGCTCGTGAGCAGAAAGTGCCGGTATAGCGACGCTTTGTGCTCACGGGCGCGGAGCGCACCTACAGATCCAGCAGCATCCGGGTGTTGCCGAGGGTGTTCGGCTTGACGTAGGCGAGGTCGAGGAACTCCGCGACGCCCTCGTCGGCCGACTGCATCATCTCGAGGTAGACGTCCTCGCTGACCGGTGAGCCCTCGATCTCCCGGAAGCCGTGCCGGACGAAGAACTCGACCTCGAAGGTCAGCACGAACAGGCTCGCGAGCCCGAGTGCCCGGGCCTGCGCGACCAGCTCGTCGACCAGGGTGTGTCCGACGCCACCACCCTGGACCGACGGGTGCACCGCGATCGTGCGGACCTCGCCGAGGTTCTCCCACAGCACGTGCAGCGCGCCGCACCCCACGACCTCGTGGCCCCGGACCGCCACCCGGAACTCCTGCACCGTCTCGTAGAGGGTCACCAGCGGCTTGCGCAGCAGGATGTTGTCCGAGGCGAACCCGTCGACCAGTGCCTTGATCCCGCGGACGTCGGCGGTGCGGGCGCGGCGCAGCAGGATCGGGGCGGAGGGGGTGCTCCGGGGGCCGGCGGTGAGGGGGGCGCTTCCGTGCGGCTCGGGCTCCGGGGACATGGGTGCCGAGCCTAGGCGGGCGCGGCGGCGCGGGCGGCCCGGCGGCGCCCACCCGGCGTCCGGACGGCGGCCCGCCCGGCGTCTACCCTGGACGGGTGCCGCAGCGCGAAGAGGACTCCCGCGCGGGCTCGTCCGGGACGTCGACCACCACGCCGCGCGACCACCGCCGCGTGGCGCTCGTGACGCTCGGCTGTGCCCGCAACGACGTCGACTCCGAGGAACTGGCCGGGCGGCTCGCCGCTGACGGCTGGGAGGTCGCGGGCGGCGACGACGGCAGCGCCGACGTCGTGCTCGTCAACACCTGCACCTTCGTCGAGCAGGCGAAGAAGGACTCGGTCGACGCCGTGCTGGCCGCCGGGGGGCCCGACTCCAAGGTCGTCGCGGTGGGCTGCATGGCCGAGCGCTACGGCGCCGAGCTCGCCGAGGCCCTGCCCGAGGCGTCCGCGGTGCTCGGGTTCGACGAGTACGGGTCGATCTCCGAGCGTCTCGACGACGTCCTCGCGGGCCGCCCCCTCGCCTCCCACGAGCCCGCCGACCGCCGCACCCTCCTGCCGCTGAGCCCGGTCAAGCGCCCCGAGGCCGTCCGCGACGGCTCGATCCCGGGGCACGCCTGGCTGCCCGACGTCCCGCGGCAGCGGCTCGACGACGCCCCGGTCGCGCCCCTCAAGCTCGCCTCGGGCTGCGACCGCCGGTGCGCGTTCTGCGCGATCCCGTCCTTCCGCGGCGCCTTCGTCTCGCGCGCGCCGGAGGACGTCGTCGCCGAGGCGGCCTGGCTCGCCGACCACGGCGTCGCCGAGGTCACCCTCGTCAGCGAGAACTCCACGTCCTACGGCAAGGACATCGACCCGCGCGGCGCCGCCGGCGGCGCCCTGGAGCGCCTCCTCGGGTCGTTGACGACGGTGCCGGGGCTGCGGCGGGTGCGGGTGTCCTACCTGCAGCCGGCCGAGGTCCGGCCGCCGCTGCTGGCCGCGATCGCGCGCACGCCCGGCGTCGCCGACTACTTCGACCTGTCCTTCCAGCACGCCTCCGGCCCGCTGCTGCGGCGGATGCGCCGGTTCGGCTCGCGGGAGAGCTTCCTGTCGCTGTGCGCCGAGATCCGCGCGCTGGCGCCCGAGGCCGGGATCCGGTCCAACGTCATCGCCGGGTTCCCCGGGGAGACCGAGGACGACCTCGCCGAGCTCGAGGCCTTCCTCGCCGAGGCGGAGCTCGACGCCGTCGGGGTGTTCGGTTACTCCGACGAGGACGGCACGGAGGCCGCCGACCTGGCGGACAAGATCGACCCGGCCGAGGTCGCGGCCCGCGTCGAGCGGATCACCTCGCTGGTGGAGGTGCTGACGGCGGACCGGGCGGCCCGGCGGGTCGGGACCGAGGTGGAGGTGCTGCTCGAGCGCCAGGAGCTCTCGGAGACGGCGGCGCGGGAGTACCCGGACCTCGAGGAGGTCGACGACCTCGACCTCGCCGAGCTCGGCCTGACCGAGGACGACGTCCCGGAGATGACCGATCTGGACGACGGTTCCGACGGTTCCGACGGTTCCGACGGTTCCGACGACGAGGCCGTCGAGGTCGACGACACCGAGCCCGGCGACCTCGTCTGGATCGGGCGGGCCGCCCACCAGGGCCCCGACGTCGACGGCGAGTGCCTGCTCACCGGGGACGACGAGCTGCTGGCCGGGCTGCACCGGGGCGCGCTGGTCCGGGCCCGCGTCACCGGCTCGGACGGCGTCGACCTCGTCGTCGAGGCCCTCGAGGTCCTCCACCCCGGCACGCCCACCGGCTCGCCCGCCGAGCCCGCCGTGGCCGGCGCGCGATGACGCAGCCGCCGGGGTCGCCCGCCCCGTCGTCCGCGGACGGCAGCGCGGCCCCGGACGCCGGCGCGGTGGCGGCCCGGCCGCCGGTGCCGCTGGTCAACATCGCCAACGCGCTCACCGTGGCGCGGCTGGTGCTCGTGCCGGTGTTCCTCGGCGTGCTCTTCGTCGACGGCGGGCACGTCCCGTACTGGCGGTGGGTCGCGTTCGTGGTGTTCGCGGTCGCGTCGCTGACCGACAGCTTCGACGGCGAGTTCGCCCGCCGCTGGGGCCTCGTCACCGACTTCGGCAAGATCGCCGACCCCATCGCCGACAAGGCCCTCGTCGGTGCCGCGCTGGTGGGCCTGTCGGTCCTCGGCCAGCTCGCGTGGTGGGTCACGATCGTCATCGCCGTCCGCGAGCTGGGGATCACCGCCATGCGGTTCTGGGTGCTGCGCCACGGTGTGATCCCCGCCAGCCGCGGCGGCAAGCTCAAGACGGTGCTCCAGACGCTGGCGCTCGGGCTCGCGATCATGCCGCTGCCCGCGGTGGCCCAGCCCGTCGTGGCGACGCTCTTCCTGCTCGCGGTGGTGGTCACGGTGGTGTCGGGCCTGGACTACGTGGCGCAGGCCGTACGCCTCCGGCGGGCCGCGACCACCTGAGCACCGGTGTTCGCCGTCGGCGAACCGTCCCCGTCGGGGGTCCGCGGGACCGACGCGGGGGTGCGGGAGTCGGTACCGTGGTCGGAACGGTCATCGACGCCGGGCTCCCCGCGGGGCCACTGCTGGTCCCCGCGTCCGGGGTGCGGTGAGGGCGGAGGTGCGAGATGGCGCTGTTGTTGCGGGAGGCGATCGGCGGGACGATCCGCCGTGCGCGTACCGAGCGCCGGCGGACCCTGCGCGACGTCTCGCGGGACGCGCGGGTCAGCCTGGGGTACCTCTCGGAGATCGAGCGCGGGCGCAAGGAGCCCTCGAGCGAGCTGCTCGCGGCGATCTGCGACGCCCTGGCGCTGACGCTGCCGGAGCTGCTGGACGACGTGGCCAATTCGCTGCGGCCCGACTCGCTGCGGCCCGAGACGCGCCGCGCGCCCGCCCACCTGGGTGGGCGGCGCCTCGTCGGGGTCGACCCGGCGCTGCGCTCGGCGGTCGAGGAGGCCTTCGAGGGCGCGGGCGACGACGCCGCCGCGGCGACGACGGCCGAGGGCGAGCCCGCGGCCCCGGCCGAGCCGGCCGCCCACGCCGGCGCGTCGGCGGAGGTCGTGGACCTGGCCGGCGACGACGCCCCGGTCCCGGCCGGCGACGCCGAGGAGCTGCGCGTGGTCGAGCTGGTGACCGTCGGGCGGGAGCCGGCCGCGGCGGTCCGCTCGGCCGCGTGAGGCGGGCGTCGGGAACCACTCCCGGGGCCGACCGCTCGTCGCGTGCGATCACCGATCCGGACGTCCGGGACCCGGCCTCGGTGGAACGCAGCGGCGGGAGCTGACACGATGGGGCCGGAGTCCAGGTCAGGGTGTTCGGCCTGTGCGGACGATGACGAGTTGGGCGGGAGCAGATGGCCAACCCCTTCGTGAAGGCCTGGAAGTACTTCCTGGCGGCGTTCTCCTCGAAGATCGATGAGCACGCGGACCCGAAGGTCCAGATCCAGCAGGCGATCGAGGACGCCCAGCGCCAGCACCAGGCGCTCTCGCAGCAGGCGGCCTCGGTGATCGGCAACCAGCGTCAGCTGGAGATGAAGCTGAACCGGCAGCTCGGGGACATCGAGAAGCTGCAGTCCTCGGCCCGCCAGGCGCTGACGATGGCCGACCAGGCCCGCGCCAAGGGGGACGAGGCCGCTGCGCAGCAGTACGAGCAGTCTGCCCAGGCGTTCGCGACGCAGCTCGTCACGGCCGAGCAGAACGTCGAGGACCTCAAGACGCTGCACGACCAGTCGATCGGCGCGGCCCAGCAGGCCAAGCAGGCCGTGGAGCGCAACGCCCAGGTGCTGCAGCAGAAGCTCGCCGAGCGCACCAAGCTGCTCAGCCAGCTCGAGCAGGCGAAGATGCAGGAGCAGGTCTCCGCGTCGCTGCGCTCCATGAGCGAGGTCGCGGCGCCGGGCAACACGCCCTCGCTGGACGAGGTCCGCGACAAGATCGAGAAGCGGTACACCACCGCCCTCGGGCAGGCCGAGCTGGCGCAGAACAGCGTCCAGGGCCGGATGCTCGAGGTGCAGCAGGCGACCACCGACTTCGCCGGCCAGAGCCGCCTGGAGCAGATCCGGGCGTCGATGAACGGCCCCGGCCAGGTCACCCAGGGTCAGCCGGCCGCGGGGCAGACCCAGCCGGCCCAGACCCAGGCGCCCCAGCCCGCCCCCGCGCAGGCGCCGACCCAGCAGTACGCGCCGCCGCAGCAGAACTGAGCCGGTCGGTCCGGTACCGCGGCTCCCGTTCCGAGCGAAGGGCCCCCTCGCGCGAGTAGATCGAGCGACGGGGCCCTTCGCTCGTTCCGGGGTGGGAGCCGTCGTTCCAGCGAGGGGCGCCCACCACCCCTCTACCCGAGCGAAGGTGCCCCTCGCTCGGTGGCGCGGCCAGCCGTGGGGCGCGCTCAGCCGTACCGGGAGCGCCGCCCCGACTGCTGCTGGGGCCGCCGACCCCGCCCCCGCGGCGGCAGCTCCGGGTGCGGCCCGGGCTGGCAGGTGGGGCAGAAGTAGGCGACGCGGTCCTCGGCGTCTGGCGTGCCATCGTCCTGGCGGGCCACCGCCACCACGTCGCGGCACCGCCGGCACCCGCGCCCGCCGCGCTCGAACACCCAGTGCTGGGCACCCTCGCCGAGATCGCCCGTCGTCGACTGCTCCGGGCGCCAGGCGTTGCGCAGCAGCAGCTTGCGCGACCAGGCGACGGCGTCGCGGACCTGGGCGTCGGTGAGGTCGCCGACGGTCGTCCAGGGGGACACCCGCATCAGGAAGCAGATCTCGGCCTTGTAGAGGTTCCCGACCCCGCAGGCCACCCGCTGGTCGAGCAGCGCCGCGCCGAGCTCGCGCCCGGGGTCGGCCCGCAGCCGCCGCGCCACCTCCGCCGCGCAGCCCTCCGGGTCGTCGTCCCACGCCGGGCCGAGCAGGTCCGGCCCGAGGTGACCGACCCAGCGGGACTCGTCGGCGGTCGGCAGCAGGTCGAGGTCGTGCAGGCGGAACCCGACGGCGACCCGGTCGGGCACCTCGAGGATTGCCCGGATGTCGTGCTCCCGCCCGCGCCAGGGCCGGCCCGGCCGGTAGAGGTGCCACGAGCCGTCCATGCGGAAGTGGCTGTGCAGGCTCGTGGCGTCGTCGAAGCGCGTGAACAGGTGCTTGCCGACCGAGGCCACGCCGAGCACCGTCCGCCCCGCGAGGTCGTGCTCGATCAGCCGGGGGTGGCGCAGCTCGCCGCGGGTCAGCTCCTTCCCGGCCAGCGCGTCGTCGAGGCGCCGGCCGGCGAGGAACACGGTGTCACCCTCGGGCACCCCCCGATGATGCCCGCCCGGGCCGGACTCAGCTCACCAGCACGAGGTCCCGGGGCGAGGAGCGCTGCGCGAGCGAGACGTGCTCGGCCGTCGGCCGCCCGCCCGGGCCGCTGGCGATGACGAGCACCGTCCCCGGGTCGTCCACCGGCGCGCAGAAGGTGCCGTCGGGGCGTACCGGGACGACGGCGAGCTGGCGCCCGGACAGGTCCACGAGCGTCACCCGCGCGTCGGGCGCGGGCTCGCCGTGCGCCAGGCGCACCCGGCCGTGGACGGCCTGGCGGGACGCGACGGCGGGCGTGTCGTCGACGGTCACGCCGGTGTCGACCACGACCTCGTCCACGGAGCGCGAGCGGGGGAGGACCGGGATCGCGACGGTCGCGACCAGCGCCACCAGCCCCGCCCCGGCCGCGATGAGCAGCGTCGTGCGCAGCCCGGCCAGCGAGGGCAGGACGGCGTCGCCGACGCGGACGGTCATCGCGGAGAGCACGACGGCGGCCAGGGCGGAGGCCGTGGAGGTGCCCACGGAGCGCATCAGCGTGTTGAGCCCGTTGGCGGCCGCCGTCCGGTCGGTGGGGACGGCGCGCATGATCAGGTCGGGCAGGGAGCCGTACGCCAGCGCGACGCCGGCACCGACCAGGGAGATGACCAGGGCCACCTGCCACGCCTGGGCGAGCAGCACCGTCCCCAGGGCGTAGGCGACGACGATGATCACCAGCCCGGCTTGCAGCGAGGTCCGAGGCCCGAAACGCGCCGAGACCCGCGCGGTGACCGGCGACAGCAGCATCATCACGACGCCCATCGGTGCCAGCACCAGGCCGGCGAGGAGGAGCGAGAGCCCCAGGCCGTAGCCCGACGACGTCGGCGCCGCCAGCAGCTGCGGGAAGGTCACCATGCCGGTGAACATCGCGACGCCCACCGGGACCGACACCAGGTTGGGCACGAGGACCGCCCGGCGCGCGGAGACGCGCAGGTCGACGACCGGGTCGTGCGTGCGCAGCTCCCAGACCCCCCAGGCCAGCAGCACGACGACGGCGCCCGCCGCCGACCCGAGGGTGGCCGCGCTGCCCCAGCCCCACTGCCCGCCCTTGGAGATCGCGAGCAGGCCGAGCACCAGGCCCACGGTCAGGCCGAGCGCGCCGACGACGTCGAACCGCCCGCCGGAGCGCTGGGGCGACTCCGGGATCACGGCGAGGATGAGCACGACGCCGGCCGCCCCGAGCGCGCCGGCGACCCAGAAGAGCGCGTGCCAGTCGGCCACCTCGACGATCAGCGCCGACAGCGGCAGCCCGAGCCCGCCGCCGATCCCGAGCGTCGCGCTCATCAGGGCGATGCCCGACCCGAGCCGTTCCGGGGGCAGCGCGTCGCGCATCAGGCTGATGCCCAGCGGGACCGCGCTCACCGCGACGCCCTGCAGCGAGCGCCCGACGATGACCGGCACCAGCGACGACGTCAGCGCGCAGATCAGGGCACCGGCGACGAGGAGGCCCAGCGTCGCGAGGAGCACCGTCCGCTTCCCGACCATGTCGCCCAGCCGCCCGGCGATCGGGGTGGCGACGGCGCCGCCGAGCAGGGTCGCGGTGATCACCCAGGAGGCGTCGGCGGTGGTCGTGTGCAGCAGGGCGGGGAGCTCGGGCACCACGGGCACGACCAGCGTCATGCACAGCGAGGCGATGAGCCCGACCGAGGAGAGGACCGCGACGACGAGGGCGGGGCTCGCCGGCCCACGCGCGTCCGGGGTGCCGTCCTGCACCGTCGTCACCGGGCCTCCGGGTCGTCCGTTTCGTGCACTCAGCAACTCGGACGTCACGGTAGGGCGCGGGTTCACCACTCGGAGGAGAACGTCCGGTGGCTCACATTGCTTCCGGCGGGGCGCCCCAGCGGGTGGGGCGCCCTAGCGGGTGGCGAGGATGACGGCGACGAGCCCGACGACGTTCGTGCCCAGGTGGATCCCGATCGAGGCGAAGATGCTGCCGGTCCGGCGACGCACCACCGACATGACCACCCCGCCGGTGGCGGTCACGACCAGCACCGCCAGCACCCCGACCACCGGGATGCCGCCGACCGGCGCGGCCACCGCCCCGGCGAGGTGCCAGACCGCGAACGCGGAGGCGACCGCGACGACGGCGCCCCGGCCGGCCCACCAGCGCCCGGCCCACGCCCGCTCGGTCAGCCCGTGCAGGACCCCGCGGAAGGCGAGCTCCTCGCAGAGCACCGTGCCGACCGGGATGAGCAGCAGTGCCCGCAGCACCACCGCCGACGTCGGGCTGGCGGCCACGCCCGGGTTCTCCAGCAGCGGGCGGGTGGCCGGCAGCAGGAACGCCACCGCGTAGCCTAGCGCCACGATCCCGACCGCCGCGCCGCCCCACCGGAGCCCGGACAGCCACGTCGTCGGGCAGAGGCCCAGGTCGCGCCACGACAACCCGCCGGCGCGGGCGGCCAGGACGAGCACGAGCACCCCGGCGACGTTGGCGATCATCCGCACGACCGGGTCCGCCGGCAGCACCGGGACCAGCAGGTTGTTCCACGCCACGAGACCCGCGGCCACGACGAGGGCGACCACCGAGAGCACGACGACGGCGGGCACGCGGCGGGGTCCGTTCCGGGCGGCGGACGAGGTCGCGGGCGTGGGCGCGGGTGCCGGGGCGGTGGGAGCGGTCATGTCACCTTGCGGGTCGGGGGCGCTTCTCGACCCTCCACCGTGCCAGGGCCACTCGTGAGCGACCCGTGAGGGGTCCGGAGAGGTGTCGCCGAGGTCATACCCACCCTCGGCCGCGGGTGACACGTCTCACCCGTCGGGGCCGAGGACCTGCCGGGCGCGCTCGGTGTCGGCGGTCGTCCACCCCGGGGGCGCGGCGACCGCGGCCCAGCCGTCGAGAATCTCGCCCTGGTACACGTGGCCGTGCCCGGGCGGCACGCCCACGGCGTTGGTCAGGTCGATCGTGACCTGCCAGAACGTGACGACGGGGTACCAGCTCATGGCGCCGAGGACGTCGTCGCCCCGGGGCTCCACCAGCCAGTCGGGGCGGCTCCAGATCAGGTCCGGGGACCACCAGACCACCGGATCCGACGGGTGCTGCAGGTAGAGCACGTGCGGGGCGATCCACGGCGTCGGCGGGGTCTGCGTGACGGTGCGGGCGCTCCGGCCGCCGGCGAAGCGGACGACGAGCCCGTCGGAGTACGTGGGCCGCACCTCGGTCGACCCGGGGTCGCGCCGGTCGACGATCTGCGACCACAACCGGTTGGAGTTCGGCGGCCCGACCCAGAGCACCCCGTCGGTGTTGGCGCGCACGTCGGCCAGCGAGCTGAACGCCGCCTCCGAGCCCTGGGACCCCAGGCTCTCCCCGAACACGATCTCCCGCGGGCGCGGCTGCCCGGGCGGGATCGCCTGGATGCGGGCGTGCACGGCGTCGATCAGCAGCCGCCCGGCCTCCTCGGCCCGTGGCCCGTCGAACAGGAACGACAGCCAGCTGGGCAGGTAGGAGTACTGGGTGGCGACGATCGCGCTGTCCCCGCCGTAGATCGCCTCCAGGGAGTCCGAGACGGGGGCGTCCACCCACCCGGTGCCCGTCGTCGTCACCACCGCGATCACCGGGCGGGAGAAGGCGCCCGCGCGGTCGAGCTCGGCGACGGCGAGGTCGGCGCGCGCCTGCGGGTCGGGGGCCGACTCGAGCCCGACGTAGGCCCGGACCGGGTCGACGGCGGGCTTCCCGGAGGCGGCCGCGAGGTCCGCGGCGCTCCGGCCGCCGGAGACGAAGTGCCGTCCCTCCTTGCCGAGGGTGTTCCACGGGGCGAGCGACGTCGGCGACCCGGAGCGCGTCGGGCTCTGCGGCTGCACGGCGTCGGGGTAGTTCTCGTCGTTCACCCCGCTGAAGGCCTGGTCGACGAGCGTGAGGGTGCCCTGCAGCACGACGTTGTCCGCGACCGCGGCGATCACCACCGCGAGCAGCACGACCGCGAGCGACGCCGCGATCCGGCGGGGGAGGCGGGCGTAGCGGCGCAGTCCCCGGACGAGCACATGGTCGGCGTGCCGGATCGTCCGCACCACGGCGATGGGGACCGCGGCGACCCCCACGGCGGTCGGGGCGGCGCGCAGGTAGCCGAGGTACCCGGGCGGCTCGAGGCCCATCAGGGAGGCCAGCTCCCGCTGCCAGTAGGCGCCGGCGACGAGCATGACCAGTACGACGAGGGCCGCGGCGACCAGCAGGATCGTCCAGGCCGCCTGCCGGACCCCCCGCGGCACCCAGATCCGCGCGTGGGCCACGAGCCGCAGGCCGTGGTGGGTGCGGCGCAGCAGGAACCAGAGGAACGTCCCCACGGCGTAGCCGACGACCGCGGACAGCCCGCTCGCGAGGCCCTGCACCAGCCAGGTGCGGGGGATGAGCGACGGGGTCATCGCCAGGGATCCGGCGGTGACGGCGAGGGCGAGGCCCAGCGCGTCGACCCGCAGCCAGCGCAGGCCGCGGCGGTCGAGCGGCCCGGGCCCCCGGTGGACGACGTGCGCGGCGGGCGGCCGGGTGACCGGCCCGTGCACCCGCGCGCTCGCGGGGTCGGGCTCGTCGAGCGTGTCGGTGTCGGTGTCGGTGTCGGTGTCGGTGTCGGTGGTGGGGGTGGGGGTGGGGGTGTCGGCCGCGGCGGGGGTGGCCGCGGAGTCGTCGCGCTCGACCCCGGTCCCCGACACGTCCCCCATCCTGGACCACACCCGTTCGGCGCAGCGACGTGGTCGTCGAGCTGTCGACCACACGGTGGGTGCCGTGTGGTGCCGCGAGGTGCGGGCCGTGCGCTCCCGGCGAAGCGGTCGCCGCGGACGTGCGTTTCGTGGACAGTCCGGGGTGATCGGCTCCCTGCGTTGCGCCTTCGGGAACCGGGGTCGTGATGCGCAACGACGACCTGCCGATTCGGTGGCGACGTCGGAAATCGTGGGCCGGGGGTGACCTCGGCGGTGCGCCCGGTGGCTATACTTTTGCGTATGTCGAGGGCCGACGGCGAGCGCGGAGACCGCTCCTCGGTCCAGTCCGTCGACCGGGCCGTCACGATCCTCGAGATCCTCGCGGCCCGCGGTGAGGCCGGCATCACCGAGATCGCCGAGGAGATCGGCGTCCACAAGTCGACGGCCTCGCGACTGGTCTCGGCCCTGCAACGCCGAGGGCTGCTCGAGCAGCTGGGCGACCGCGGCAAGTACGCCCTGAGCTTCGGGATCGTCCGTCTCGCCGCCGCCACCACCGGGCGGATGGACCTCGCCCGGCTCGGCCAGCCGACCTGCCAGGCGCTCGCCGAGATCATCGGCGAGACCGTGAACCTGGCGGTCTCGGACGGCGAGGCGGCGATCAACGTCGCGCAGGAGTTCGGCAACTCGTCGGTGAGCTCCCAGAACTGGGTCGGGCGCCGGACGCCGCTGCACGCCACCTCGGCCGGCAAGGTCCTGCTCGCGCACATGGACGAGGGTGAGCGGCGGACCCTCCTGCGGCGCCGTCTGCCCCGCTACACCGAGGCCACCATCACCGAGCCCGCCGCGCTGCGGACCGAGCTCGCCCGGGTGGTCGACGAGGGCTACGCCCGCTCCTTCGAGGAGCTCGAGGTCGGCATGCACGCGGTGGCGGTGCCGGTGTGGGCGCACGACGGGAACGTGGTGGCCGCCCTCTCGGCGTCCGGGCCGTCCTACCGGCTGCCGCGGCGCCGGGCGCGGGCCGTCGTCGCGGACATGCGCGAGGCCGCGCGCGAGCTGTCGGCGAAGCTCGGCTGGGTGGAGCCCAGCGGCGGTGGCTCGCTGCGCTGACCGGCGCAGTGCCTCGTCCGTCGTCGGCGGGCCGTCCTCGGCCGTCCGGCGGCACCCGTCCGCGGGGTGCCGGGACGATCGGCCCGGCTCTTGACAGCGCCCGCCCCGGGCTCCCACCGTGTTGCTGTAGGGAGAACGGGTTGCGCGATGCGCAACTACGGACCGGTGACTCGCCCGAGCGGAGACGCCCATGGGACCCCGCGTCGTCATCGTCGGGGCCGGCCTCGTCGGCTGCGCCCTCGCCGACGAGCTCACCGCCCGGGGCTGGACCCGGGTGACGGTGCTCGACCAGGGCGCCGCGGAACGCCCCGGCGGGTCCACCTCGCACGCCCCCGGGGTGGTGTTCCAGACCAGCGGGAGCCGCATGCTGGCCCGCGTCGCCCGGGCCTCGGCGGCCCGGTACGGGGAGCTCCGCGCCGGGGGTCGGCCCTGCTTCCGCGCGGTCGGCGGGCTCGAGGTGGCCGCGACCCGGGAGCGCCTGGCCGAGCTGCGGCGCCGGCACGGCTCGGCGACCGCGGCGGGGATCGAGAGCCACCTGCTCGACCCGGCCGAGTGCGCCGCCCTGCATCCGCTGCTCGACCGCGAGGTCCTCCTCGGCGGCCTGCACGTGCCCTCGGACGGGGTCGCGCTCCCGCTCGCGGCGGCGCGGGCCCAGGCGCGGGCGGCCGTCGGGCGCGGCGCGGTCGTCCGGCACGGCGTGCGGGTCACCGGCATCGACACCGCCGCCGGACGGGTCCGGGGCGTCCAGACCGACCACGGTCCGCTCGCCGCCGAGGTGGTGGTCTGTGCGGCCGGCATCTGGGGCCCGCTGGTCGGGGCGATGGCGGAGGTGACGGTGCCGCTGTCACCCATGGCGCACCAGTACGCGTGGACCACCCCGCTGCGCGAGCTCGACGTCCTCCAGAAACTGCGCGGCCTGGTGGACCCCGGGGGCGCGGCGTTCCCGGTCCTGCGGCACGCGGACGCCGACCTCTACGTGCGCGAGCACGGCGACCGCCTCGGCGTCGGGGCGTACGCCCACCGCGCGATGCCGGCCGACCCCGCCGGGCTCGACCGACCGGGCCCCGACCGCGGCGCCGTCCCCGCCGAACGTGCCTTCACCGACCTCGACTTCGAGCCCAGCTGGCACGCCGCCCAGGCCCTGCTGCCCGCCCTCGCCGACGCGAAGGTGGAGCGCGGCGTCAACGGGCTCGTCGCGTTCACCCCGGACGGGATGCCCCTGCTCGGGGAGACCGCGGTGCGCGGCCTGTGGCTGGCCGAGGCCGTGTGGACCGCCCACGCCGCCGGCGTCGGGCAGGCCCTCGCCGCGTGGGTGGTCGACGGGGTGCCCACGCTCCCCGAGCCCGGCGCGGACCCGCGGGAGCCGGGCGCGCCGCTCGACGTCTCGGCCGCCCACCACGACCGCTTCGACCCGGCGCTGCTCGCCCCCGCCACGGTGCGCAGCCGGGCGTGCCACGCCTACGACGAGGTCTACGACGTGGTCCACCCCCAGCGGCTCTCGCCGACGACGCGGCCCCTGCGCACCGGGCCGTTCGACGCGCGCCACCGCGAGCTCGGGGCGGTGGTGGCGGAGACGGACGGCTGGGCGGTGCCGGCGTGGTTCGGCGACAACGCCGACCTCCCCGAGGTCTGCGAGGTCCGGCCCCGGCGAGCCTGGGCGGGACGGCACTGGTCGCCGATCGCCGGGGCCGAGGCGCTGGTGGTGCGCCGGGCCGTGGCGCTCGTGGACCTCACCAGCCGCCACCGCCTCGAGGTGGTCGGCCCGAACGCCCTCGGGCTGCTCCAGCAGCTGACGACCGTCGACGTCGACCGGCCGGTCGGTGCCCGCACCCGGGCGCTCGCGCTCGACCGCGCCGGCCGGATCCGGGCCGACCTCGACGTGGCGCGCCTCGACCGCGACCGGTTCGCGGTCGGCGTCGCCACCCGGCTCGAGTCCCGGTGGCTCGCCGAGCACGTCCTGGGCCGCGTGGAGGTCCGCGACCTCTCGTCGGGGACCTGCGCGCTCGGGGTCTGGGGTCCGGCGGCCGGGGTGCTGCTCTCCCGGCTCACCGACCCCTCGGGGCGGGCCCGCACCGCCGACGCCGTCGAGACCCACGTTGGTCCGGTGCCGGTGCTCGCGCTGCGCGGCACCCCGGCGGGCGTCGACGGGGTCGAGCTGCGCGCCCGCGCCGACCTGGGGGCCGCCCTGTGGGACGTCCTCTGGGACGCGGGCGCCACCCTCGGCATCGTCGCCGCCGGTGCGCGGGCGGTGACGAGCCTGCTCGTCGAGTCGGGCCACCGGACCCTCGGGACCGGGATCGACGCCGAGCTCACCCCGGCCGAGGCCGGCCTCGACCACCTCGTCGACCCGGGCAAGGGCCTGTTCCTCGGGCGCGAGCCGGCGCTCCTCGGGCCGCGGCGTCGCCTGGTGAGCCTGGTGCTCGACGAGCCGGGCGAGGTCGTCCTGGGCGGCGAACCGGTCCGCGACGGCGAGGAGTGCGTCGGCCGGGTGGCGGCGTCGGAGGTCGCGCACGCCGAGGACGTCTCGCTCGCGCTCGCCGTGGTGCCTCCCCGGCTCGCCGTCGAGGGCACCGAGCTGACCGTGGAGTACTTCGACCGCCGCGTCGGGGCGCGCGTGGTCGAGCGCTGACCCCGCGCCCGCTGCCGCCGGCAGGCGGTGCCGTGCCGGGAAGCGCGCCACGGCCGCCGCCGGATGGCCCTCGGTACTCATGATCGGCACTGTGCACCCGGGCACCGACACCGTGGGCGGCCTTCCGGGGCGATCCGGCCATCCGGAGCAGCGCCCCCTGTGGACGGGCGGGGTTGTCCACAGGGCGGTCCGGTCGTGGTTGTGTCCGGCGTCGCGCTGCCCCGAGCGTGGACGCCATGCGCGAGATGATCACGGTCCGCGAGGCGGGCCACGAGCTCCGGGTGCAGGTGCTCGACGGGCGGGCCTACGTCGCGATCGTCGCGGCCGACGGGTCGGAGGACGCGGACGTCTGGTCGCGGGCGGTGTCGTTGCCCGCCCGCCGGCTGCACGCCCTGGTCAGGGCCGCCTGGGCGGACGACCAGTACGGGGCGCTGGGCCCGCTCGACCCGCCGCTGGGGCCCGTCGACGAGCCCCCCGACGGTCCGGAGCCGGACGAGGACCCCTTCCGGGAGGAACGGCTGCGGTTCGGGTGGCGCGACGACTGGCCCGACGACGACGGGCTCGACGGCTCGGGGGCGGCGCTGCGCGCCGAGGGTGACCTGGTGCCGTTCCCGCGGCAGGGAGCCTGGGGGCCGTCGTCGTCGTGGGGGCCGGCGGCCTGGCGCACCCGGGAGCGGGCGCCCCGCTCGGGCCTGCCGTGGCCGGCCGAGGACGACGCCGCGCTGCGGGCGGCCTGGCTGGAGGCGGACCCGGCGGCCGACCGCGCGGAGCTGATGCGCGGGCTCGCGGCGCGCTTCGAACGCACCACCGGCGGCGTGCTGCAGCGGCTGCACCGCGTGGGGTGCGACCCGGCGAGTCCCGGCGCGGCCCGGTTCGCCCCGGTGCTCGCGGACGCCGGGGGCGGGGTGGGCCAGGATCCGTGGCCATGAGCGCGCAGGACACCCCGCCGGCCGTCGAGCTGCACGTCCACGTCGAGGGCACCCTCGAGCCCGAGCTGATCCTCGAGCTGGCCGACCGCGGCGGAGTCGCGTTGCCCTACGTCGACCTGGACGACCTGCGGGCCCGCTACGCCTTCACCGACCTCGGCCACTTCCTCGAGCTCTACTACGCGAACATGGCCGTGCTGCGCACCGCGGAGGACTTCGCGGCCATGACGACGGCCTACCTCGACCGGGCGGCCGCCGGCGGGGTCCGGCACGTCGAGCTGTTCGTCGACCCCCAGGCCCACCTCGCCCGGGGCGTGCCGCTCGCGGCGGTGCTCGAGGGCGTCTCGGGCGCGCTGGCCGCGGCCCCGGCCGGCATGACGACGGGCCTGGTCCCCTGCTTCCTGCGCGACCGCCCCGCCGCCGAGGCGCTCGAGGTGCTCGACGCGCTGGTGCGCGCGGACGTCCCGCTGCTCGGGATCGGGCTCGACTCCGCGGAGGTCGGGCACCCGCCCGCCGACTTCGCCGAGGTGTACGCGCGGGCCCGCGCCGAGGGCCTGCACCTGGTCGCGCACGCCGGGGAGGAGGGCCCGGCGGCCTACGTCACCGAGGCCCTCGACGTCCTCGGCGTCGAGCGGGTCGACCACGGCATCCGCAGCCTCGAGGACCCGGCGCTCGTGCGCCGCCTCGCCGAGGCGGCGGTGCCGCTCACGGTGTGCCCGCTGTCCAACGTGCGGCTGCGCGCCGTCGACACGCTCGCCGACCACCCGCTCGTGGCCATGCTCGACGCCGGACTCGCGGTGAGCGTCCACTCCGACGACCCGGCCTACTTCGGCGGCTACGTCGACGACAACCACCGCGCGGTCGCCGACGTCCTCGGCCTCTCCCTCGCGCAGGTCCGGACCCTGGCCGACAACGCCGTCGAGGCCGCGTTCGTCGACGACACCCGCCGGGCGGAGCTGCGGGCCGAGGTGGCGACGTGGGCGGCGGCGCAGGAGTCGGCGCCCACGTCCTGACCGGATCGGGCGGGGTGCCTCAGCCCTGCGCGTGGGCCCAGAGCAGGAACGCCGCGGCGTCGTCGAGGTCGGTGAAGCCGGCGCCGAGCGCGTCGACGAGCAGGTCGTTCGAGCCGCAGGCGACCCGCCCGACGGTGTGCCGGGTGCGGTCCACCGCCGGGATCTCGACGCCGAGCACGGTGCGGGCGATGTCGCGCTTGCCCTCCCCGCCCGAGCCGCTGTCCACGCTGAGCAGCGGGAGGAACCGCTCGGGCCGGGCGACCGCGAGGACGTGCATGAGGACGGTCTCGCGTACCCCGCCCATCGCGTACGGCGAGCGCTGCTCGGCCAGCTCGGTGAAGCGGTCCTCCAGCGGTGGGTCGTCGCGACCGGCACCGTCCTCGTCCTCACCGCTCTCGCCGCGCAGCAGGTACTCCACGACGCCGCGGAATCGCTGCGAGGCGTCGCGGTCCCCGAGTCGGCGCCACTCCCGCGCGAACGAGGTGGTGTTGCCGGAGAGCGCGAGCACGTCGCTGGTGACGAAGTCCTTGAGCTGGCCCGGCTCGGTGTGGGGCAGGCCGGCGCGGCTGAACATCAGCTCGTGGAGCCGGCGGAAGTCCGCCGCGTAGGGATCGGGCCGCGGACGCTGCCGCGGCCAGGCCGCCTTGAGCGCGGCGAGGCGCTGCAGGTGCTCGGCGGGGACGTCGTCGAGGGTCGGGAACCGGACGACGACGGGCGGGGGCCCGGGCGCCGCGGCCGGGGGACGGGTGGTGCCGCCCGGCGAGCGGGGAGCGCTCGTGGTCCGCGCGCCGGACGAGCGGGGCGACCGCGCCGTCGAGGCGCGCGCCGGCTTCGCCGCGACCGCGCGCGGCGAGACCGGCTTGGCGCCCAGGAGCCAGTGGTGCCCGCACGCGGTGCAGCGCATCTCGTTGCGCCCGTCATCGGCCATCCCGACGTACTCCGCCGCGGCCTCTTCGCAGCTCGGACACGCCAGCGCCATCGCTCTCCTCCCGTCGCGGCGGCTGCCCCGCACTCAGGCGCGCAACCGCAGGCCCTTCGGGCTGTTGCGGAACCCGGCCTCGGCCAGCGCCTCGGCCAGCACCCCGTCGAGCGCCCCCGACCCGTCGGTCCGCTCCACCGAGAGCCCACCCAACCAGCCCTCGCGCACGGCCGCCGAAAGGGCCCCCGCCGCCTCGCCGAGCGTTTCGGGATCGTCGGTGAAGGAGAGCAGCGACCGCCCGCCGCGCTCGACGTAGATGGTCGGGACGCCGTCGGTCAGCACCACCAGCGCCCCCGCCTTGCGACCCGGGCGGTGGCCGGTCGTGCCGTCCTGCGCCGCGCGGGTGGCCGGCCAGTCGAGCGCGGCGCCCCACGGCTGGGCCGGGTCGGTCGCCGCGAGCACCAGCGCGCCCTGTCCCCGGGCGGAGGCGTCGTCGTCACGGGAGGTCGCGCGCAGCCGGTCGATCGCGCCGGGCACCGCGAACTGCGCCGCGCCCAGACCCTCGACGACGTAGCCGCGGCGGCAGCGCCCGGACTCCTCCATGGCCCGCAGCACCGGGTAGATGCCGGCGAACCCGCCGGTGACGCGCTCGGTCTCCAGCGCGCCGCGGGTGAGGACGCCGTGCCGTTCGAGGAACGACTCGGTGCGGGCCTGCGCCCGCCGGGTCGGGTCGGTCTCCCGCGGCGGCACGCGCGACCAGCGCCCGGCGGCCGTGGGCGGGCCGGTCCGCGACGGCATCTGCGGGCGGCCGACCCGGGCGTACCGGCCGCGTGACGGCGATCGGCGCCGCTGGTGGGCGGCCTTCGAGCGCCCGCCGCCGCCGGACACCAGCGAGCGCAGCGGCGCGAGGGTGTCGTTGGTGGCGTGCCCGGCCCACACCAGGTCCCAGAGCGCCTCGACGGTGGTGGGGTCGTCGGGGAGCGACTCGCCCGCCTCGCGGAGGAGCTGTCCGGCGCGGTCGGCGAGCTGGCGGAAGAACAGCGCCCCGCCGCCCTCGACCGGCCCGAGCGCCTCGAGCAGCGCCCGGTGCAGCGGCGAGTCCGCGAGCTCGTCCTCGGGGTCGGGCAGCATCAGGTCCGCCACGTCCGACGGCGCCACGGCGAGCCAGCCGTCACCGCCGGAGAGCGTGCCGCAGCCGGTCCAGGTCACCTCGCCGGCGCTGGTCAGCTCGTCCAGCAGCGCCGGTTGGTACCCGGGCAGCCGGGCCGGCAGCACCAGTGACTCCCACGCGCTCGCCGGGATGGGCGCCCCCGCGAGCTGTTCGACGACCCCGAGGACGTCGTCGGGCCCCGGGCTGCGCCGGCGCCGTCCGCCGATGCCGTGCCACGTCGGCAGGAACCGCCCCAGGGCCGCCGGCTCGACGGGCTCGACCTCGGCGCGCAGCCGCGCGAGCGAGCCCCGCCGGATGCGCCGCAGCACCTCGGCGTCGCAGAAGTCGACGCCGCCGGGAGCCTCGGGGGCGCCGTGGTCGCCGGGCAGCGGGGGCGCGTCGGCCGGGCGCAGCTCACCCCGGACCAGGCGGCCCGCGCCGGCCATCCGCTCGAGGACCGCGGTCACCACCGCGACCCCCAACCCGAAGCGGCGGGCCGCCGCCGCGGCCGGGAACGGGCCGCGGGTGCGGGCGTAGCGGGCGAGCAGGTCACCCAGGGGGTCGGCGACCGGCTCGGTGAACGCCTCGGGGACACCCACGGGCAGGCCCGCACCGAGGGCGTCGCGCAGCCGGCCGGCGTCCTCGATGGCCACCCACCGCGCCTCGCCGGCGATCTTCACCCGGATCGCCCGGCGGGCCGACTCCAGCTCGGCGAGCCACTCCTCGCGTGCGCCCCGCGCCGCGGCCTCCCCGGTGGTGAGGTCGCCGACGAAGCGCAGCAGGTCGGCGGTGCCCTCGGCGTCGCGCACGTGCCGCTCGGGGTCGGTGCGCTGCAGCCCGGCCTCGACCTCGCCGACGATCCCCGGGTCGAGCAGCTCCCGGATCGCCTCCGAGCCGAGCAGCTCCGCGAGCATCGTGGAGTCCAGCGAGAGCGCCGCCGCCCGCCGCTCGGCCAGCGGGGCGTCCATCTCGTAGAGGAACATCCCGACGTAGCCGAACATCAGCGTCCGCGCGAACGGCGAGGCCGCGGGCGTGGCCACGTCCACCACCTGCACGGCGCGCGACCGCACGTCGCGCATGAGCTCGACCAGCCCGGGCACGTCGTAGACGTCCTGCAGACACTCCCGGAACGTCTCCAGCACCACGGGGAACTGCTCGTACTTCGCGGCCACCGAGAGCAGCTGCGAGGCCCGCTGGCGCTGCTGCCACAGCGGGGTCCGCCGTGTCGGGTCGCGGCGGGGGAGCAGCAGCGACCGCGCGGCGCACTCCCGGAACCGGGCGGCGAAGAGCGCCGAGCCGCTCACCTCGGCGGTCACCAGCTGATCCACCTCGTCGGGGTCCAGCAGGACGTCCTCCGCGCCGGGCAGGATCTCCGCCCCGGCCTCGTCGAGGGTGTCGGGCAGGCGCAGCACGATGCCGTCGTCGGCCGACGCGGCGGAGACCTCCAGCCCCCGCTGCTCGCGGAACCGCGCCGCGATGGCCAGCGCCCACGGCGCGTTCACCTGCGCGCCGAAGGGCGAGTGCACCACGATCCGCCAGTCGCCCAGCTCGTCGCGGAAGCGCTCGACGACGATCGTGCGGTCGCTGGGGACGTGCCGGGTCGCCTCGCGCTGCTCGCCGAGGTAGGAGACGAGGTTGTCGACGGCCCACGCGTCGAGCCCCGCCGCCTCGGCCCGGGCGCGCGCCTCGGGCTCGTCGGCCGCGGCGACCTCCCGGACGAACGCGCCGAGCGCCCGGCCCAGCTCGAGCGGACGCCCCGGGGCGTCGCCCTTCCAGAACGGCATCCGGGCGGGGACCCCGGGCGCGGGCTCGGCGATGACCCGGTCGCGGGTGATGTCGAGGACCCGCCACGACGTCGAGCCCAGCAGGAACGTGTCGCCCGCGCGGGACTCGTAGACCATCTCCTCGTCGAGCTCGCCGACCCGCGAACCGCCCGTCCCGTTCTCGCCGGACCCCGGCGTCACGACGGTGTAGAGCCCGCGGTCGGGGATGGTGCCGCCGGAGGTGACGGCCAGGCGCTGGGCCCCGGGGCGGCCGGCGAGCTCGTCGGTGACGCGGTCCCAGGTGATGCGGGGCCGGAGCTCGCCGAAGTCCTCGCTGGGGTAGCGGCCGGCCAGCATGTCGAGCACCGAGGTCATCGCCGAGTCCGGCAGGCCGGAGAACGGGGCCGCGCGGCGGACGAGCGCGGTGAGGTCGGCCAGCGACCAGTTCTCCATCGCCGTCATGGCCACCACGTGCTGGGCGAGGACGTCGAGCGGGTTGCGCGGGTACCGCATCGCCTCGATGCGGCCGCCGGCCATGCGCTCGGCGACGACGGCGCACGAGACCAGGTCGCCCCGGTACTTCGGGAACACCACGCCCTCGGACACCGCGCCCACCTGATGACCCGCGCGCCCGACGCGCTGCAGCCCGCTGGCCACCGACGGCGGCGCCTCGACCTGCACCACGAGGTCGACCGCGCCCATGTCGATGCCGAGCTCGAGACTGGAGGTGGCCACGACGCAGGGGAGCTGCCCGGACTTCAGCGCCTCCTCGACGAGGGTGCGCTGGGTGCGGCTCATCGACCCGTGGTGGGCCCGGGCGACGATCACCTCGGCCGGCTCGGCCACCCCGGACTGGCCGACCGCCTCCGCCGGGAACGGCCCCACCCGCCCGATCACCGGGGCGAGCTCGTCGGCCTCGTCGTCCCGGCCGGACCCGTCGTCGTGGGGGCCTCCGTCGGTGTCGTCGTCGGGGTCGTCCCCGCCGCCGTCGAGGTCGACCGGAGCGCGCTCGGCCGCCTGCTGCGCGGCCCGCTCGGTGGCGAGCTCGTTGATTCGCGCGGTGAGCCGCTCGGCGAGACGCCGGGAGTTGGCGAAGACGATCGTCGAGCGATGGGACTCGACGAGGTCGAGGACCTTCTCCTGCACCGCGGGCCAGATCGAGGCCCGCTGGGCGGCGCCCGCCGCCGAGCCCTCGACCTCCTCCTCGACGCCGGGCCCGGAGGAGTTGTCGCCGGCGTCGAGGGCGCTCATGTCCTCGACGGGGACGACGACGCTGACCTGCACCGTCTTCGTCGAGTCCGGCTGCACCACGCGGACCGGGCGCCCCCCGGCGAGGAACGTCGAGACCTCGTCCACCGGGCGGACGGTCGCCGAGAGGCCGATGCGCTGCGCGGGCGCGTCGAGCAGCGCGTCCAGGCGCTCGAGGGAGAGCGCGAGGTGCGCGCCGCGCTTCGAGGCCAGCACGGCGTGCACCTCGTCGACGATCACCGTCTCCACCCCGCGCAACGACTCCCGCGCCGCCGAGGTGAGCAGCAGGAACAGCGACTCCGGGGTGGTGACGAGCACGTCGGGCGGCGTGCGCGCGAAGCTGCGGCGCTCGTCGGCCGGGGTGTCGCCGGTGCGGGAGGCGACGCGGATGTCCGGCTCGGGCAGCCCGAGGCGGTGGGTGGCCTGGCGCAGCCCGGCCAGCGGCGAGCGCAGGTTGCGCTGCACGTCGACGGTGAGCGCCTTCATCGGGGAGACGTAGAGGACGCGGCAGCGGCGCTGCGGCTCCTCGGGCACCGGCGCGGCGGCCAGCCGGTCGAGTGCCCACAGGAACGCGGCCAGCGTCTTCCCCGAGCCGGTGGGCGCGACGACGAGGGCGTGCTCCCCGTCGGCGACCGCGTCCCACGCCCCGGCCTGCGCGGCGGTAGGCGCCCCGAACGCGCCGGAGAACCAGTCGCGCGTGGCGGGGGAGAAGCGGTCGAGGACGTCCACACCCCCATGGTGCCCCGGGGGTCCGACAGTCACCCGTGGCCGGCGGCGGCGCCGCTCACCGGCGGCGCTGGGAGAACCACCACCGCAGCAGGACGACGAGGACCGCGACGAGGGCGATCACGCCCACGACGTCCCACAGCCACGCCGGACCCGTGGAGTGCAGGTCGACCTGGGCGACCACGGCGAGCAGCGGGTCCACCTCCGCCACGCTACCGACCCGGGCGCGTGATCGGTGGCGCCGTCGGTAGGGATGCCCGCCCCGGGGGCGGTCCCGTGGCGTGCCCGGCCCCGTCCCTACCCTCGGACGGGTGCGTCTGACCCACTTCCGGCAGCTGATGGCGGACGAGTTCGGCGCGGTGCGCGCCGGGTCGATCAGTCGCGACCACGTGTTCTCCGCGCTCGACGGCCGCACCGTCGAGCAGGCGCTCGAGGACGGCGAGGAGCCGCGGGAGGTCTGGCGGGCGGTCTGCGCCGAGTTCGAGGTCCCGGCCGAACGCCGGTGACCCCGAGCGCCGCTGACCGCACGACCACGATCCCCCGGCGTGTCCCCCTGGGGGGTCGAACACCTGTTCGTCTACTCTGGACGTCCGACGCGGTCGTCCACAGCGGCACCGACCGCCCGAGCAGTCCACAGCCGAACACCCACCGGCACCACGGTGTCGGACCCCCGGCCTAGCGTCCGCACCGAACCCGGACCACACGGCCGGACCCACCACCCGTCCCGAGGGGGAACCCCGAATGCCTCAGGCACCGGACCGCGACAAGGCGCTGGAGCTCGCGCTCGCGCAGATCGACAAGCAGTTCGGCAAGGGCTCGGTCATGCGGCTGGGCGACGAGGGCCGCGCGCCCGTCAGCGTCATCCCGACGGGCTCGATCGCCCTGGACGTCGCCCTCGGCGTGGGCGGCCTGCCCCGGGGCCGGGTCGTGGAGATCTACGGCCCGGAGTCGTCGGGGAAGACCACGGTGACGCTGCACGCGGTCGCCAACGCCCAGGCCCAGGGTGGGGTGGCGGCGTTCATCGACGCCGAGCACGCGCTCGACCCGGAGTACGCCAAGGCGCTCGGCGTCGACACCGACGCGCTGCTGGTCGCCCAGCCGGACACCGGCGAGCAGGCGCTCGAGATCATGGACATGCTGATCCGCTCGAACGCCCTGGACATCATCGTGGTCGACTCGGTGGCCGCGCTCGTGCCGCGCGCCGAGATCGAGGGCGACATGGGCGACAGCCACGTCGGCCTCCAGGCCCGGCTCATGAGCCAGGCGCTGCGCAAGATCACCGGTGCGCTGAACCACTCCGGCACCACGGCGATCTTCATCAACCAGCTGCGCGAGAAGGTCGGCGTGATGTTCGGGTCGCCGGAGACCACGACCGGTGGGCGCGCGCTGAAGTTCTACTCCTCGGTGCGCCTGGACATCCGCCGGATCGAGACGCTCAAGGACGGCACCGACGCGGTCGGGAACCGCACGCGCGTCAAGGTCGTGAAGAACAAGGTCGCGCCGCCGTTCAAGCAGGCCGAGTTCGACATGCTCTACGGCCACGGCATCTCCAAGGAGGGCTCGCTCATCGACGTGGGCGTCGAGCAGGGCATCGTCCGCAAGTCCGGTGCCTGGTACACCTACGACGGCGACCAGCTCGGCCAGGGCAAGGAGAACGCCCGGAAGTTCCTCAAGGAGAACCCGGACGTCGCCGGCGAGATCGAGAAGCGGATCAAGGAGAAGCTCGGCGTCGGCCCGCAGCTCGACGCCGACGAGACGACGCCGGCCCCGGTCGACTTCTGACGCGGTGGCGCAGCTCGGAGGAGGGCTCGGACGCCGGGCTCGGCGTCCCGCGCCCGAACCACCGGACGCCGACGGCCGCACCCGCGACGGCCGCCCCCGGGACCGGGAGGCGGACCCGCCCGCGGACCCCCAGTCGAAAGATCCACAGTCGGCGGCCCGCACGGTCTGCCTGAACCTGCTCACCACCCGGGCACGGACCCGCGCCGAGCTGTCGGCCGAGCTCGCGCGGCGCGGGTTCGACGACGCCGTGGCCGCCACCGTGCTCGACCGGCTGGTCGAGGTGCGGCTGCTCGACGACACCGCGTTCGCCGAGCAGTGGGTGGACTCCCGCCACCGGCACCGCGGCCTCGGTCGTCGCGCGCTGTCCCAGGAGCTGCGCCGCAAGGGCGTCGACGCCGAGACCGCGGACGAGGCGGTCGCCGGCCTCGACGCCGACGCCGAGCGGGACAAGGCCCGCGAGCTGGTCCGGCGCCGGCTGCCGTCCCTCGACCGGGTGGAGCCGCCGGCGGCGGCCCGCCGTCTCGTCGGGATGCTCGCCCGGAAGGGCTACGGCGCTGGGCTGTCCTACGAGGTCGTGCGCGCCGAGATGGCCGCACGCGGCGCCGAGCTCGACGAGGCCGACCCCGACCTCGAGGACGCCGATCCGGTGGCCGAGACCCACACCTGACCAGGGCGGACGCGCCTGACGACCCTCCGTGACGGGGATCACGACGCCGATCACCTGTGACCCGGACGACAGGCCACGACAGACCGTCGTAGTGTGCCTCGCACCACGCGGCCCGGCGCCGCGCGGGCCACACAGCCGTCCGCGGTCACCACCACGACCGCTCCGGCCGCGGCCGGGCACCGCGTGCCGGCCGGCTCCGTCGACGAGGACAGGTGCGAGTGACCACCACAGAGCGCGACCACGGCGCCAGCCCCCCGATCGCAGCGGGACGTGCCGACATCCGGGCACGCACCCTGCGGCGTGACCGCTGGTGGCTCCCGCCGCTGGCGAACGCGCTCGGCCTGGCGACGTTCGTCATCTACGCGACGATCCGGTCGTTCTGGGGCTCGGCGTACTACGTCCCGCAGTACCACTACCTGTCGCCGTTCTACTCGCCGTGCCTCTCCGCGAGCTGCGTGCCGGGCTCGAGCCACTTCGGCGCCGTCCTGCCCGCGTTCCCGCCGTGGATCCCGCTGGCGATCGTCTCGCTGCCGTTCCTGCTCGGCTTCCGCCTGACCTGCTACTACTACCGCAAGTCCTACTACCGGGCGTTCTGGTCGTCGCCGCCCGCGTGCGCGGTGGCCGAACCGCACTCGACCTACTCCGGCGAGACGCGGTTCCCGCTGATCCTGCAGAACGCCCACCGCTACTTCTTCTACGTCGCCTTCCTGATCTCGGTGATCAACACCTACGACATGGTGGTGGCGTTCCAGAGCGACGGGCCGAACGGTGCGCAGTTCGGGCTCGGCCTCGGCAACATCATCCTGACGATCAACGTGATCGGGCTCTGGCTCTACACGCTGTCGTGCCACTCCTGCCGCCACATCACCGGCGGGCGGCTCAAGCACTTCTCGCGGCACCCGGTGCGCTACCGCATCTGGACCACGCTCTCGAAGCTCAACACGCGGCACATGCTCTTCGCGTGGATCACGATCGGGACGCTGATCCTCACCGACTTCTACATCATGCTCGTCGCGAGCGGCACCATTCCCGACCCGAGGATCGTGAACTGATGGCCGAAGGAAACGGCCCGGCCGACACCGGTCAGACGCCCGAGATCACCCACCACACCTACGACGTCCTGGTCATCGGGGCGGGCGGCGCCGGACTGCGCGCCGCCATCGAGGCGCGGCTGCGGGGCAAGCGGGTCGCGATCATCTCGAAGTCGCTGTTCGGCAAGGCGCACACCGTCATGGCCGAGGGCGGGATCGCCGCGTCGATGGGCAACGCGAACCCCAACGACAACTGGCAGGTCCACTTCCGCGACACGATGCGCGGCGGGAAGTTCCTCAACAACTGGCGCATGGCCGAGCTGCACGCCAAGGAGGCGCCGCAGCGGGTGTGGGAGCTGGAGACCTACGGGGCGCTGTTCGACCGGACCCCCGACGGCAAGATCAGCCAGCGCAACTTCGGCGGGCACCAGTTCCCGCGGCTGGCGCACGTCGGCGACCGCACGGGCCTCGAGCTCATCCGCACGCTGCAGCAGAAGATCGTCTCGCTGCAGCAGGAGGACCACGCGCGGACCGGCGACTACGAGTCCGACCTCAAGGTCTTCCACGAGACCACGATCACCGAGCTGATCAAGGACGGGGAGCGGGTCGCCGGCGCCTTCGGCTACCACCGGTCCTCGGGCGAGCTGCTGTGCTTCCACAGTGCCGCGGTGATCCTCGCGACCGGCGGCGTCGGGAAGTCCTTCAAGGTCACCAGCAACTCGTGGGAGTACACCGGCGACGGGCACGCCCTCGCGCTGCGCGCCGGCGCGAAGCTGCTGAACATGGAGTTCGTCCAGTTCCACCCGACGGGCATGGTCTGGCCGCCCAGCGTGAAGGGCATCCTCGTCACGGAGTCGGTCCGCGGCGACGGCGGCGTCCTCAAGAACTCCGAGGGCGAGCGCTTCATGTTCAACTACATCCCCGAGGTCTTCCGCGAGCAGTACGCGACCAGCGAGGACGAGGGCGACCGCTGGTACACCGACGCCGACAACAACCGGCGCCCGCCGGAACTGCTGCCCCGCGACGAGGTCGCCCGCGCGATCAACAACGAGGTCAAGGAGGGCCGCGGCTCGCCGGCCGGCGGGGTGTACCTCGACGTGTCCAGCCGGATGCCGGCGGAGACGATCCGCAAGCGGCTGCCGTCGATGTACCACCAGTTCAAGGAGCTGGCCGACGTCGACATCACGGCCGGCCCGATGGAGGTCGGCCCGACCTGCCACTACGTGATGGGCGGGGTGGAGGTCGACCCGGACACCGCGGAGTCGGCGGTGCCGGGCCTGTTCGCCGCCGGCGAGGTCGCGGGCGGCATGCACGGCTCCAACCGGCTCGGCGGGAACTCGCTGTCGGACCTGCTGGTGTTCGGGTGCCGGGCGGGTGCCGGCGCCGCGGCGTACCTGGACGCCCTCGGCGCGGTGCCGTCGGTGTCCGACGCGGCCCTGGAGTCCGCGCGGGACGAGGTCGAGCGGCCGATCCGCAACTCGGGCGGCGAGAACGCCTACACCGTGCACCAGGAACTGCAGCAGACGATGAACGACCTCGTCGGCATCATCCGCAAGGCCGACGAGATGGAGCTGGCCCTCAAGAAGCTCGACGAGCTCAAGGACCGGGTCCCGCGGGTGGCCGTGGACGGGCGCCGCTCGTACAACCCGGGCTGGCACCTGGCCATGGACCTGCGCAACATGCTGCTGGTCAGCCAGTGCATCGCGATGGCCGCGCTCGAGCGCCAGGAGAGCCGCGGCGGGCACACCCGCGACGACTTCCCGACGATGGACGAGCAGTGGCGGCGCCAGCTGCTGGTGCTCTCGCTGCGCGACGAGGAAGTGGTGCTCGAGCACCAGGGGCAGCCGGCGATGCGCACTGACCTGTTCGACCTGTTCGAGTCCGACGAACTGAAGAAGTACTACACCGGCGACGAGCTGGGCGGTCACCGCTCGGACGCGCCCCGCGGCCAGCGCGCCGACCAGACCGAGGGCGGCCTCGGTGACGAGCAGCAGGCACAGGGACAGGGGACCTAGACGTGGGCTACCAGGCGCACTTCAAGGTGTGGCGCGGCGACGACACCGGCGGCGACCTCCAGGACTTCCAGGTGGAGGTGAACGAGGGCGAGGTCGTCCTCGACATCATCCACCGGCTGCAGGCCACCCAGGCCGGCGACATGGCGGTGCGGTGGAACTGCAAGGCCGGCAAGTGCGGGTCGTGCAGTGCCGAGATCAACGGCCGGCCGCGGCTGATGTGCATGACGCGGATGTCGACGTTCACCGAGGACGAGGTCGTGACGGTGACGCCGCTGCGCACGTTCCCGGTGATCCGGGACCTCGTCACCGACGTGGACTTCAACTACGTCAAGGCGCGCGAGATCGCCTCGTTCGCGCCGCCGGAGGACCTCGCGCCGGGCGAGTACCGGATGTCGCAGGTCGACGTGGAGCGCCCGCAGGAGTTCCGCAAGTGCATCGAGTGCTACCTGTGCCAGAACACCTGCCACGTGGTGCGTGACCACGAGGAGAACAAGGCGGAGTTCGCCGGGCCGCGCTACCTGATGCGGGTCGCGGAGCTCGACATGCACCCCCTCGACGTCCGGAACCGCAAGGAGGACGCGCAGGAGGACCACGGCCTCGGCTACTGCAACATCACCAAGTGCTGCACCGAGGTCTGCCCCGAGCACATCAAGATCACCGACAACTCCCTCATCCCGATGAAGGAGCGCGTGGTCGACCGCAAGTACGACCCGCTGGTCTGGCTCGGGCGCAAGATCTTCAAGCGTGAGGACCTCGAGCAGCGCGGCGCCACCGGCAAGCGCTCGCTCGACGAGGCCGGTCCCGAGAACGGGTCGCCGCTGCCGGCGGACTCGATCGGCCCCGTCGGGAGCTGACCCGCTCGACCCCCGGGGGCCACCACGCGAGCAGGCGTGGTGGCCCCCGGCGTCTGTCCGGGGCGCTCCGTCCCGGCAGGTCGCGCACCGCGGTCGTCGTGCCCGGGAGCCTCACCGGACCGGCCCAGCGGCGGATGTCGGGTGCCCCGTCGCGTGACCCTCGGTCATCGACAGCCTTCATGATCGGCACAGCAGGCGCACAGCGGGTGGGCCCATCGTTGCCCCATCGCCCGGGACGGACAGGTACCGGGCCCGGGTCCGCCCGGCGCGCACGCCGATCAGCACGGCCATGCGCGGAGGCCGCTGGTGTCGCAGCGGCGGTCCACCGAGGTCCCGGTCGCGCGTCCCTGCTGTCGCGCGCCGATGCGGTGGCCCCACGAGGCCGAAGGAGCCACCGCCGTGTCCCAGGAGTCGTTCGCCGGAGCACGTCCCGCCACCGCCCTGCTCGACCGCGACCCGCGCCCCGACGCGGTCGCGACGCCGCGCCCGGACCAGGGCGCCCCCGACGGCGGGCGGCCCCCGTCCCGGCCGGAGCGCCCGGAGCAGCACGTCCGGGACGAGCACGGCCGCCCGTCCGAGCGGCCGCAGGAGCACCGCGAGCGCGACGGCCACGGCCGTCACCACCGCACCGAGCACCACCGCGCCGACGAGCACCACGGATGGGCCGGGCCCGTCCCGAGCGCCGTGCACCGGTCCGGACCGCAGCACCCGACGACGGTGCGCCATGCGGCGGACGAGCACCGCACCCTGCGGGCCGACGGCCACTCGGCCTGGAGCCCCCGCGTCGACGAGCACCGGAGCGAGCAGCACCGGGCCGACGAGCACCGGGGTGAGCAGCACCGGGGCGAGCAGCACCGGGCCGACGAGCACCGGGGTAAGCAGCACCGGGGCGAGCAGCACCGCACCGACCAGCACCGCACCGACTCGTCGCACGCATCCGCCGCGCACGGCGGGTGGGCGGGGGCGCCGCAGCACGACCTCGGCGGCTCCGGCGCACACCACGACCCCGCCCAGCGCGTCTCCACCACGCACGACCTCGGCCACCAGGGCTCCTCCTGGACGCGACCCGGCACCACCTCGGGCCACGGCGACGTCCGGCACGACGGGACCTCCGCCGGCCAGGGCTCCCTCGGTCAGTGGAGCTTCGGACAGGGCAGCGCCACGCCCCTCACCACCAGCCCGACGACGACGCCGGCCGCCGCCACCTCGCTCTCCTCGGCCGCCGGCGCCGGTGAGCGCGCCGTCGTGCAGAACACCGCCGCGAACGGGGCCGCGGCCTCGTCGGCCGCCGCGGTCGCGGTCACGCCCGTGGACGCCCGCTCCCACTCGGCCGCCTCGCAGCCGCTGACCCACACCGTCACGCACGCCGCGACCACCGCGACCACGGCGTCGTCCGGCAGCACCCACACCACCACCACGACCCACACGACCGGCGCCCCCCAGGCCGACTTCGGCGCCGCCACGACCACGACCGCCGCCGGCACCGCCACCACCGCCCCGGGCGCCGCCGCCACGACGACCACGACCGGCAGCACGACCGGCACCACCGCCCACACGGCGACGCCGACGACCGGCGGCACGACCACGACCGGCGGCACGACCACGGCCACGGCCTCGACCGACCACACCGCGACCTCGGCCACCGGGTCCGCCGCGACCCAGGCCGGCACGACGACCGCCACGGGCACCACGTCCACCGACCACACCGCCGCCACGACGTCGTCCGCCACCCACGCGGCGTCGACGACCACCACGTCCACCGCCCACACGACGGCGACGGCCCAGGCCACGCCGACCACCCACACCACGGCACCCGCCGCGACCACCACGGCGACCACGGGCACCGAGAGCTCGACGAGCACCAGCCTCTCGAGCGGTCTCACCAGCCACGACACGACGGCCGTGACGACCACCGACGCGACCCACCACACGACCACCGACCACACCCACCTCGTCGGCCACTGACCGGCGCGACGCGAGTACGAGGGAGGACACCGTGTCCGTGCTGCCCTGGACCCCGATCCTCGGGAGCGCCGAGCTGGTGGGACTGCTCGAGCGGACCGACCGGATGGCCGCGCTGGCCGGCCGGACGGACCTGGTCGAGCGGCTCGCGCTGGCCCGGTCGTGGATGACCGGACGGCCACTTCGGGTCGGGGTCTGCGGCCGCCCGGACGCCGAGGGCACCGCCCGGACGAGGGCCCTCGTCGAGGCGGTGCGCGGGGTTTCGGCCGCGTGGCTGCCGGGGGCGTCGTTCGGCGACGTCCCCGGCCGGCACGGCCAGGACCGTCGGCCGCTGACCGAGCAAGTCGACGTGGTCCTCTTCGTCACCGACGCCCGCGCCGGGTACGGGCCGGGCGAGCTCGCGGCGCTCACGCGGCTGCGCGCCCAGGACGTCGCCGTGGTCGGCGTGCTCGCCGACCACGACGCCTGCGAGGACCTCACCCTGGTGCTGCAGGCCGATCGCCGGGCGCTGCGCTCGGCCGGGATCGACGACCCGCCGATCCCGCTGCTGCCGGTGTCGGCGGCACAGTGCGAGCGCGGGCGGCGCCACGACGACCGGTCCGCGCTCATCGCCTCGGGGATCCCGCAGCTGCTCGAGGTCCTGCGCGACCGGGTCGACACGGCGATGGCGCCCCGGCTGCGTGCGGCCGTGCTCGCCGAGGTGCACGGCGCGCTCGACCAGCTCGCGGCCGCCTTCACCGCCGAGCTCGACCGTCTGCCCCGCGGTGCCTCCTCGCCGGCCGAGCGGCAGCGGCGAGCGATCGCCGAGCTGGACCGCTGCCAGCAGTTGTCCGCGAACTGGCAGATCGCGCTCTCCGACGGCATGGCCGAGCTGGGCGCCCAGGCCGACTTCGACCTGCGCCAGCGGTTGCGTGAGGTGCTCGCCTTCGCCGACGCCGAAATCCTCTCCGGCCGCGCGCTCAAGGACTGGGCGGGCTTCGACGCCGCGGTCCGGGCGCGGGTCGAGGAGGCCGTCCGCGGCGATCACGCGATGGTCCGGGAGCGCGCGACGGCACTCGCGAAGACGGTCGCCCGGGCGCTCGCCGGGACCGCCGACGGGGCGACGGTCGGGGTCACCCGGCCCCGCATCGTCCTCACCGACCCCGACGCGACGACGCTGCTGCCGGCCGCCGCCATGGACGTCCCAGGCACCGGCGGCGGCGTCGTCTCCCGCGCCGTCAACAGCCTGCGGGGCTCGTACGGCGGCATCCTGATGGTCGGGGTGCTGACCAGCCTCGCGGGTCTGAGCCTGATCAGCGTCTACTCGGTGGGCGCCGGCGTCCTGCTGGGGGTGTTCACCTACGTCGAGGACCGGAAGAACATCCGCGAGCGCCGGATGGCGGAGGGTCGCGCCACGGCCGCGAAGCTCCTCGACGAGGCCAACTTCCGGGCCGGCGACCACCAGCGGGCCCAGCTTCGCGCCGTCCACCGGACGTTGCGCGACCACTTCACCGCGATCAACGACGAGCGCCTGCGGGCCGCGGCCGAGGCGGTGCGGGTGGCCGGCGAGGGCGGCGGGGGGAGTCCCGCCGACCACGAGCGCGTCGCCGAGCTCGAGGCTCACCTCGCCGACCTGGACGACCTCCGGCGCCGCGCCGGGCGCGAGTCGCCGCAGCTCGCCGCGTCCTGACCGAGCACCGGTCGTCGTGAGTGTGGCTTTCCGGACGCTCGATGTCTGCGATGCGACACCGCTGACAGCGCCGGTGTCCCCTCACCGCGGAGGCCCGCTGACCCCCACCTGGTCCCAGAAGGCGGCGTTGGCCTCCCGGTCGCGGTCGTAGGTGTCCATCCGGATCCAGCGGCCGTCGCGCACCTCGATGACGTAGACGGCCCGGTTGTCGAACACGGCGTCGCCGCGGCGCCCGGTCTCGTGGACGAGCATGACCAGGTGGTCGTCGTCGCCGAAGATGCCCAGCGGCCGCTGCGCCCACGTGCCCTCGAAGAACTCCGCCCAGCCCGCCAGGAACCCGAGGAACGCGTCCCGGCCCTCGACGAGGTGCCGGTCGCCGGCGCCGTTGTCGTGGTTGACCACGACGAAGTCCTCGGTCATCAGCGCCTCGCTCGGTCCGACGTCGCCCTCGCCGAGGGCGGCGAAGGCCTCGAGGAGCGCGGTGACGTTCGGGTGCTCGGTGACGGTGGTGCTCATGGTGTTCCCCCTCGGTGCGGACGATCCGGTCGGGAACGCTAGGGAGCGCGCGGGCGGACAACCTCTGCCGAACGGCAGACGGAGTCCCGCCGCCGGGTCGGTGCACGTCGAGCGCCTACCCTGGGCTGCGATGAGCGCAGCAGGGCGCACCTTCGCGATCCGCACGCACGGGTGCCAGATGAACGTGCACGACTCCGAGCGTCTCGCCGGGGTGCTCGTCGAGGCCGGGTGGGAGCCCGCGCCGTCCGGCGCCGCGCCCGAGGACGCCGACCTGGTGGTGTTCAACACCTGCGCGGTCCGCGAGAACGCCGACAACAAGCTCTACGGCCAGCTCGGCCGACTCGCCCCGATCAAGGCGGCCCGGCCCGACCAGCAGATCGCGGTCGGCGGGTGCCTCGCCCAGAAGGACCGCGACACGGTCACGACGCGGGCTCCCTGGGTCGATGTCGTGTTCGGCACCCACAACGTCGGGTCGCTCCCCGCCCTGCTCGAGCGGGCGCGGCACAACGGCGAGGCGCAGGTCGAGATCCTCGAGTCGCTCGAGACGTTCCCGTCGCACCTGCCGGCCCGGCGCGAGTCCGCCTACTCGGGCTGGGTGTCGATCTCGGTCGGCTGCAACAACACCTGCACGTTCTGCATCGTCCCGTCGCTGCGCGGCAAGGAGGTCGACCGGCGGCCGGGGGAGATCCTCGGCGAGGTCGAGGCGCTGGTGGCCGAGGGCGTGCTCGAGGTGACGCTGCTGGGCCAGAACGTCAACGCCTACGGGGTCGGCTTCACCGACCGGGCCACCGGCCGCACCGCGTTCGCCGACCTGCTGCGCGCCTGCGGCGACGTCGAGGGGCTCGAGCGGGTCCGCTTCACGAGCCCACACCCGCGTGACTTCACCTCCGATGTCATCACCGCCATGACCGAGACCCCCACCGTCTGCCCGCAGCTGCACATGCCGCTGCAGTCCGGGTCGGACCGGGTCCTGAAGGCGATGCGGCGGTCGTACCGGGCGCGCCGCTACCTGGAGATCGTCGACGAGGTCCGTGGGGCCATGCCCGACGCGGCGCTGACCACCGACATCATCGTCGGCTTCCCCGGCGAGACCGAGGAGGACTTCCAGGGCACCCTCGACGTCGTCGGGAGGTCGCGGTTCTCGCAGGCCTTCACCTTCCAGTACTCGCCGCGCCCGGGGACGCCGGCCGCCTCCCTGCCCGACCAGGTGCCCAAGGCCGTCGTGCAGGACCGCTACGACCGGCTGGTGGCGCTGCAGGAGGAGATGTCGCTGGCGGGCAACCGGGAGCAGGTCGGCCGGGAGCTCGAACTGCTCGTCGCCACCGGCGAGGGCCGCAAGGACACCGCGACCCGCCGCATGAGCGGGCGTGCCCGCGACGGCCGCCTGGTCCACTTCACGCCGACCGGCCCCGCCCTCGACGGCGTGGTGCGGCCCGGCGACGTCGTCACCGTCCGCGCCACCTACGGGGCGCCGCACCACGTGGTCGCCGACGGCGACGTCCTGGCGCACCGCCGCACCCGGGCCGGCGACGCGCACGAGGCCGGGACGCGCCCGACGACGCCGCGCGTCACCCTGGGCCTGCCGTCCCTCGGGCGTCCGGAGCCGCTCCCGGTGTCGACCGGGTGCGGGGTGGGGAGCCCGAGCGCATGACCCGCCCGAACCCGTTCGACGAGCCCGCCGGCCCCGTCGAGGCGGCCGAGCCGCAGCGCCCGTCCATCTCCCGCGAGGTCGACTTCGGCCCCAAGGTGCTCGTCGCCGCGGTCGCCGTGCTCGTGCTGCTGGTGGCCGTGATCTTCCGCTGGACCGCCGACGGCGCCACCGGCTGGGAGGTCGTCTCGGGGATCCCCGGGGTCACCAAGCTGCCGCGGCTGTTCTCGATCCTCGCCCTGGTCTTCGGCGTCGGCTTCTCGGTCGCGTCGGTGCTCACCCGGCGCTGGGTGGTCGTCTTCGCGACGGCGGCCGGGTGCTGCGTCACGTCGGTGACGGGGCTGTGGGCGGTCTGGTCGCAGAACACGGTGCCGGGCCACGGCCCCGGGTTCGGGCTGGTCCTGGCGCTGATCGCGATGATCGTGCTCGCCGGTCGCTGGGCCACCTGGGCGCTCTCGCGCGACTGACGTCCGGCCTCCGGCCCCGCGCGAGGCTCGTCCACCGTTGACGGATCGTTGAACGATCCTTACGTTGGACGAACTTCGCCGCGCAGGGAGGCCCGTCGTGACCGACGCCCCGAAGGACCCCACCCCGCCCGAGGCCGACACGGGCACCGGCACGGACACCGACACGCACGCCGACACGGACACCGACACCCGGCGCCCGGTCGTCTCGGTGAAGCGCTCGGTCGCCGTCGCCGGCGCGATGTTCCTCATGGCCATGTCCGCGGCCGGACCGGGCTTCATCTCGCAGACCGGCACGTTCACCGCCAAGTACGGCCCGTCGTTCGCTGCGGCAATCGTCGCCAGCGTCCTCATCGACCTCGCGATCCAGCTGAACGTCTGGCGGGTCATCGGCCTGTCCGGGATGCGCGCCCAGGACCTCGCGAACCGCGTGCTGCCGTGGTCGGGGCACGTGCTGGCGTTCCTCGTCGTGATCGGCGGGCTGGTCTTCGGCATCGGCAACATCAGCGCGGCCGGCCTGGGGCTGCACGACGCCACTGGCCTCGACCTCCGCCTCGGTGCAGTGATCAGCGCCGTGCTCGCGATCCTGGTCTTCAACTACCGGGCGCTCGAGGGCACGGTGGACCGCGCCGTGATCGTGCTGGGCGTCCTCAAGATCGCGCTCATCGCGGTCGTCGCCGTAGTCACGGCGCCGCCGGTCGACGAGGCCGCGCTGCGCACCGTCGCGCCGGTCGGCCTGGACCTGCTGCCGGTGCTCACCCTCATCGGCGGCACCGTCGGGGGCTACATCACCTACGCCGGGGCACACCGGCTCATCGAGTCCGGCACCACGGGGCCCGAGAACCTGCGCACCATCAGCCGCGGCTCGGTCAACGGCATCCTCGTGACCGGGGTGCTGCGCGTGCTGCTCTTCCTCGGGATCCTCGGCGCGGTGGCGGCGGGCGCCCAGCTCTCGAAGGCCGACCCCGCCGGGTCGGCCTTCGCGTTCGCGCTCGGGCCCGTCGGGCTGCGCCTGTTCGGCGTCGTGCTCTGGACAGCCGGCATGACGAGCACCATCGGCGCCTCGTTCACCTCCGCGTCGTTCCTGCGCACGCTCGTGCCGGTGGTCGACCGCCGCTTCAACCTGACGATCTCGGTGTTCATCACGATCTGCACGATCGTGTTCCTCGCGGTGGGCCAGGCACCCTCGGCCCTGCTCGTCTTCGCCGGGGCGTTCAACGGGCTGATCCTGCCGGTCGGTCTGGCGCTCCTGCTCTGGATCGCGTGGCGGCGCCGCGACCTGCTCGGCGGGACCCGCCAGCCGGTGGTGCTGCTGCTGCTCGGGGTGGCCGCGCTCGCGTTCACCGTCTACGCCGGGGTGGTGTCGGTGGCCGCGATCCCCTCGATCTTCCGGTGAGCCCGGCCGGGGCCAAGATGGGCGCCGTGACCCGCACCCTGCGGCCCTGCGGCGACACCGGGCTGCTCGTCGAGCTGGAGACCCTCACCGACGTGCTGGGCCTGCACGCCGCGCTGGCCGCGGACCCGCCCGACGGTGTCGTCGACCTCGTGCCGGCGGCGCGCACCGTGCTGCTGCGCGTCCGCTCGGCCGCCGACCTGCCCGCCGTCGTAGAGGAGGTGCGGCACCGCGAGCCGGCGTCGTCGAGCGTGCGGGAGGCCGGCGGCGAGGTCACCGAGATCGCGGTGACCTACGACGGCGAGGACCTCGACGACGTGGCCGCCCACACCGGCCTGACCCGCGACGAGGTGATCGAGGCGCACACCGGCCGGGTGTGGACGGTGGCGTTCGCCGGCTTCACCCCCGGCTTCGGCTACCTCGCGCCCGAGGACGGCGACGCGCGGCTGCACGTGCCCCGGCGGTCGTCGTCGCGCACCCGCGTCCCGGCCGGGGCGGTCGGGCTGGCGGGGGAGTTCAGCGGGATCTACCCGCGGGAGTCGCCCGGGGGCTGGCAGCTCATCGGGCGCACCGACGCCGTGCTGTGGGACCTCGACCGCGACCCGCCCGCCGTCCTCGTGCCCGGCGCCCGCATCCGGTTCCGCGCCGCATGAGCGGGTGGCTGACGGTCACCGCGCCCGGCCCGCTGTGCACGGTGCAGGACGTGACCGGGCGGCCGGGCCGCGCCGACCTCGGCGTCGGGGTCTCCGGGGCGGCCGACCGCGCGGCGCTGCGGCGGGCCAACCGGCTCGTCGGCAACGACGAGGCCGCGGCGGGTCTCGAGGTGACCTTCGGAGGCCTGGGGTTCCGGGTGACGACGACGAGCGTGGTGGCGCTGACGGGCGCGCCGGTCCCGGTCACGGTCGGGGAGCGGCCCGGCGACCTGCACCGGGCCGTCGTCGTGCCCGCCGGGGCGGAGGTACGGCTGGGGACACCGCCGAGCGGCCTGCGGACCTACGTCGCCGTGCGCGGCGGGCTCGCGGTGGACCCGGTGCTGGGCAGCCGGGCCACCGACACCGTGGCCGGCCTCGGTCCGCCGGTCCTCGGGGCGGGTGCGGAGCTGCCGGTGGGGGTGCCGCCGTCGTCGCCGGTGCCGTCGGTCGACGTCGCCCCGGAGGCCGGGCTCGCGGGGGAGGTCGTGCTCGGGGTGGTGCCGGGCCCGCGCGACGACTGGTTCACCGACGCGGCCCTCGCGACCTTCCTGCGCACCGCGTGGACGGTGACCGAGGACGCCAACCGCGTCGGGTTCCGGCTCGACGGCCCCGAGCTCGCCCGCACGGCCGAGCGCGAGGGCGCCGAGCTGCCCAGCGAAGGGGTGATCCGGGGGAGCGTGCAGGTCCCGCCGTCCGGGCGCCCGACGGTGTTCCTCGCCGACCACCCGGTGACCGGGGGCTACCCCGTGATCGGTGTGGTGCTCGACGCCGACACCGACCGCGCGGGGCAGGCCCGGCCGGGGTCGACGGTGCGGTTCCGGCGGGTGGGGCTGTCAGCGGTGTCGCATCGCAGACGCTGAACGTCCGAAAAGCCACACCCATCCCGGGCACGATGGCTTGGTGGTCGACCACCCGATCCTGCGCCAGACCGTGTTCGACGCCGTGGACGCTCGCGGGCTCGCGGAGTTCTACCGCCGCCTGCTGGGCCTGCGCTACCGGGCTGGTGACGAGCCGCCGGCCCCCGGCGAGCCCGACCCGCGGGCGGCCGAGTGGCTCGCGCTGCGGGACGCGCAGGGCCGCCCGCTGCTCGCGTTCCAGCCGGTCGCGACGCTGCCCCCGGTGACCTGGCCCGACGGCGAGCAGCCGCAGCGGATGCACCTCGACCTCACCGTGCCCACCACCGACGACCTCGAGCGGCAGCACCGTCGCGCGCTCGAGCTCGGCGCGCAGCTGGTGCTCGACGCCTCCGCCGACCCGGAGGAGCCGCTCTACGTCTACAAGGACCCCTCCGGGCACCCGTTCTGCATCTTCGTGGCCGCCTGACGGCGGCCGCTGACGGCGGACCGGGTCAGCCGGTGGCGCGCTCCGCGGCCGCCAGCCACTCCCGCCACTGCGCGGCCTGCTGGTCGGCCTCCCTCGCGCGCCGCTCGTCGCCCGCGGCGCGGGCCTTGGCGGCCTGGGCCTCGAACTGCTCGACGCGCTCCCGGAACTGCCCGACGCGGGCCTCCCGCTCCGGGTCGGTGCGCGACCAGCGGCGGTCGACCGCGGCGCGCACCCGGTCCTCGACCTCCTTGAGCCGGCCCGCGAACTCCCGCACCCGCTCGCGGGGGACCTTGCCGATCTGGTCCCAGCGCTCCTGCACGGAGCGCAGCGCGGCGCGGGCGGCGTCGACGTCGGAGAGATCGATCGAGCCCGCCTCGGCCAGCAGCGACTCCTTGGCCTTGGCGTTGTCGGCGAACTCCGCGTCCCGGGCGTCGAAGGTTGCCGAGCGGCGCGAGAAGAAGTGGTCCTGCGCCCCGCGGAAGCGGGCCCAGAGGGCGTCGTCGGCGTCCTTGGACGTCCGCCCCGCCGCCTTCCACTCCGTCATGAGCTCCTTGTAGCGGCCCGCCGTCGGACCCCAGTCGTCGGAGTCCTGCAGCGACTCCGCCTCGACGACCAGCTCCTCCTTGCGGGCCTTGGCCGAGGCGCGGGCGCGGTCGAGCTCGGCGAAGTGGGCCCCCCGACGGCGGGTGAACGTCTCGCGGGCCTTGGCGAAGCGCTTCCAGAGCGCGTCGTCGGTCTTGCGGTCGATCCCGCGGATCGTCTTCCACTCCTCGAGCATCGCCGAGAAGCGGTCGCCGGCGTGCTTCCAGCGGGTGGTCTCCTCGGCGAGGGTCTCGGCCTCGCCGATGAGGGCCTCCTTGCGCGCGACCGCCTGCTCCCGCGCGGTCGCCTTCGCCGACTTCTCGGCGCGCCCGGCCTGCTCGGCGGTCGTGATGACGGCGTCGAGGCGCAGGACCAGGCCCGGGAGGTCGCCCACGACGGCGGCGACGTCGAGGCGCTCGCGCAGCACGGTCGCGCTGCGGAGGACCCCGGCGGCGTCGCCGCGGCCCGAGTGCAGGCGGCGGACGAGGAGGTCGGCCTCGGTCCGGAGGTCGTCGAAGCGGCGGGCGTAGTGGGCGAGGCCCTCCGCGGCGTCGCCGGCCTGCCAGGAGCCGACGGCGCGGTCGCCCTCGGGGGCGACGGTCCAGACGGTGCCGTCGGCGTCGACGCGGCCCCAGCGGGCGGGTTCGTCGGACGCGGGCAGGACGGTGGGCAGCTCGGCGACGTCCGCGGCCGGGGTGGCCGGGGTCGGCGACGGTGCCGGGGTCGGCTCGACGGCGGGGTCGGGGGTGCCCGGGTCGGGAGGGGTCGGGTCGGGCGGGGTCGGCACCGCGGCCGGGACCTGGTCGGCCGGGGTGTCCGCAGCCGGGGTCGCCGTCGCCGGCACCTCGGTGGTCGGGGCGTCGGCGGCCGTCTCCGTCGACGACGGCACGTCGGTGGACGGGACGTCGGTGTCCGGAGCTTCGGTGGCCGGGTCCTCGATGGCCGGGTCCTCGGTGGCCTCGACCTCGGTGACCTCGACCTCGGTGACCTCGACCTCGCTGGCCGGGTCCTCGCTGGCCGGATCCCCACTCGTCGGGTCCTCGCCGGCCGAGTCCTCGGGACCCGGTGCCGCGGCGGCCGCCGTCGTCGGCGTCGCGCGGGCGAGGTCCGCCGGGCTCGCGGCGTGCGGCGTCGTCGGGGGGAGGTCCGCCGGGGTGGGCAGTGGGTCGGGCAGTGGGTCGGGCTCCGGGTCCGGCACGTGGTCGGTCGCGGGTGGCGTGGTCGATCCCGCGCCGTTCCCGGGACGCGTGCCGGTCCCGTCCGGCGTGTCCTCGGTCGTCCCGGTCCCCACGTTGTCCATGCTGTCCACGGTGCCTCCGGCGCCCTGCCCGTCCTCGCTCGTCGCCGTACCGGTCCGCGTCTCGACCGCGCCCGGGACCGCGCCGGCCACCCCCGTGGCCTGCTCGTCGGCCATTCGCCGCACACCTCCCGCTCCGATCGTGCGGGCATTCAAACAGCTTCCCTGGCAGCGTCGCACCCCCGACCTGCGACGACCCGCGTTTTCTCCCGCCGTGGCCGGGTCGATCCACTCCCCACGACGCCCCGGGGCCCGGGATAGCGTGGGCCCGTGATCGAGACGGCGGCGCCGCCCCGGCCGATCGCGCTGGTCGGGCCGACGGCGACCGGCAAGTCCGACCTGGCCCTGGAGCTGGCCGCGCGGCTCGACGGGGTCGAGGTGGTCAACGCCGACGCCATGCAGCTCTACCGCGGGATGGACATCGGGACGGCCAAGCTGCCCGTCGACGCCCGGCGCGGCGTGCCGCACCACCTGCTCGACGTCCTCGAGGTCACCGAGACCGCCACCGTCGCCGCCTACCAGCGCGACGCGCGCGCCGCCGTCGACGACGTCCTCGCCCGCGGCGGCACCCCGGTCGCCGTCGGCGGCTCGGGGCTCTACGTCCAGGCCCTCGTCGACGACCTGCGCTTCCCCGGCACCGACCCGGCCGTGCGCACCCGGCTGGAGGCCGAGCTCGCCGACGTCGGCCCGGCCGCGCTGCACGCGCGCCTCGCCCGGGTCGACCCCGACGCGGCCGCGGGCATCCTGCCCAGCAACGGCCGGCGCGTGGTGCGCGCGCTCGAGGTCGTGGAGATCACCGGGGCGCCGTTCGCGGCGAGCCTGCCGCGGCCGGGGGCACCGCGGCGCGGCACGCTGCTCGTCGGGATCGACCGGGACACGGCGGCCCTCGATGCCCGCATCGAGGCGCGGGTGGACGGCATGCTCGCGGCGGGCCTGCTCGACGAGGTCCGCTCCCTCGTCGCCCGCGGGCTGCGCGACGGCGAGACCGCCTCCCGCGCCGTCGGCTACCGCGAGCTGCTCGAGGTCCTCGACGATGCCGGACCGGACCCGGACCCGGAGGCGCTCGCCGAGGCGCGCCGCCGCATCGTCGTCGCCACCCGCCGGCTGGTGCGCCGGCAGCGGTCGTGGTTCCGCCGGGACGCGCGGGTGCGGTGGTTCGACGCGTCGTCGCCCACGCTCGTCGACGACGTCGTCACCCTGGCGCGTGACGTCGCGCCACCTTCGTAGGCTGGGCGCATGGAGTTCGTCCTCGGCCACGGCACGGAGAACGACTTCGTGCTGCTGCCCGACCCCGAGGGCCGCCTCGACCTCGGCCCGGCCGCCGTCCGCGCGCTCTGCCACCGGCGGCGCGGCCTCGGCGCGGACGGCGTCCTGCGGGTGGCCCCCGCCGAGGAGCCCGGCGCCGACTTCGCGATGGACTACCGCAACGCCGACGGGTCGCTCGCCGAGATGTGCGGCAACGGCGTGCGGGTCTTCGCCCGCTACCTCGTCGAGGCCGGCCTGGCCTCCCCGGGCACGTTCGCGGTCTCGACCCGCGCGGGCCTGCGGACGGTCACGCTGGGCGGGGATCCCGACGGCGAGGTCACGGTGGACATGGGCCCGGCCCGGCTGGGGGAGGAATCGGTGGCGATCCTGCCGTCGGCCGTCGGGCCCACCGCCTCGGTGACCTCGTACGCGGGGGTGGCCGTCGACGTCGGGAACCCGCACCTGGCCTGCGTTACCACCACCGACCTCGACGCCCTCGACCTCACGGTCGCCCCGGGCCACGACACCGAGCTCTTCCCCGGCGGGGTCAACGTCGAGTTCCTGACGCCGCTGACCGCCGACGGGGCCACCCGGCTCCGCGTCCACGAGCGTGGCTCGGGCGAGACCCGTTCCTGCGGCACCGGGACCGTGGCCGGGGCGGTCGCGGGGCTCCGCGCCGCGGGCCTCGACGCGGGCACGGTGACGGTGACGACGCCGGGCGGGGTGCTGCGGGTGGAGGTCGGCGCGGGCCTGGGCTCTGGTCCCGGGGCGACGACGACGCTGACCGGGCCGGCGGTGCTCGTCGCGCGCGGCGAGGTGGGGCTCGAGGACGACCCCGAGCGTCCCGGGGAGCTACGGGCCCGCGTCGGTCTCCGGACGACGGCGGCCGTCTGACGCCCCGGATCGTCACGGTGGGTCGCGGGCGGGAAAGGCGTGGTGACGCCGCGTCGCTCGTGGGACAGTGGATGCCACGATGACAGAACCTGCACGCGATCGTTTCGTCCCGGCCGAGCCCAGCGCGCCCGCGCGCCGCGGCCGCCGTCCCGACCCCGCGGGCATCGAGATCGACCCGGCGGCGCTCGACCCGGGCACGCCCGAGGAGACCGATCCGTCCCGCGGCACCCTGGACCTCGAGGAGCGCTCCTCGCTGCGACGGGTCCCGGGCCTCACCGGGGCGTCCACCGAGCTCACCGACGTCACCGAGGTCGAGTACCGGCAGCTGCGCCTCGAGCGCGTCGTGCTCATCGGCGTGTGGACCGAGGGCAGCGCCGCGATGGCCGACGCCTCGATGGTCGAGCTCGCCCGGCTGGCCGAGACGGCGGGCTCGGAGGTCCTCGACGGGCTCGTCCAGCGCCGTTCCCACCCGGACCCGGCCACCTTCGTCGGCTCCGGCAAGGTCGCCGAGCTGCGGCAGACCGTGTCGGCCACCGGCGCGGACACCGTGATCGCCGACGGCGAGCTCTCGCCCGGCCAGCTGCGCCAGCTCGAGGAGAAGCTCAAGGTCAAGGTCGTCGACCGGACCGCCCTGATCCTCGACATCTTCGCCCAGCACGCCCGCTCCCGGGAGGGCAAGGCCCAGGTCGAGCTGGCCCAGCTCCGCTACTTCCTGCCCCGCCTGCGCGGCTGGGGCGAGTCGATGTCCCGCCAGGGCGGCGGCGCCGGCGGTGGCGGCGCGGGCGGCGGCGGGGTCGGCACGCGCGGCCCCGGTGAGACCAAGCTCGAGACCGACCGGCGGCGCATCCACCAGCGGATCGCCAAGCTGCGCCGCGAGCTCGAGGGCATGAAGACGGTGCGCGAGACCCAGCGCGACCGCCGCCGTCGTCGGGAGGTCCCGGCCGTCGCGATCGCCGGGTACACCAACGCCGGCAAGTCCTCGCTGCTCAACGCGATCACCGACGCCGGGGTACTCGTCGAGGACGCCCTGTTCGCGACCCTCGACCCGACCACGCGCCGCTGGGAGACCCCGGACGGGCGCGAGGCGACGCTGACCGACACCGTCGGCTTCGTCCGCCACCTGCCCCACCAGCTCGTCGAGGCCTTCCGCTCGACGCTGGAGGAGGTCGGCGACGCCGACCTCGTCGTCCACGTCGTCGACGGGTCCGACCCCTCGGCCACCGACCAGATCGCCGCGGTGCGCGAGGTGATCGCGGACATCGGCGAGTCGGCGGCCACGCCCCCGGAGCTCCTGGTGGTGAACAAGGTCGACGACGCCGACCCGCTCGCCCTGGCCCAGCTGCGGGCGACGCTGCCCGGTGCGGTGTTCGTCTCCGCGCGCACCGGCGAGGGCATCGAGCTGCTGCGTCGGCGGGTCGCCGAGGCGCTGCCGCGCCCCGAGGTCGAGGTCGACGTGGTGCTGCCCTTCACCGAGGGCGCGCTGGTCGGGCGGGTGCACGCCGAGGGCGAGGTCCTCGCCGAGCGCCACGTCGCCGAGGGCACCGTGCTCCAGGCCCGCGTCGGGCCGGAGCTGGCCGCGGCCGTCGAGCGGGCGTCGGTGGGCGCGGACGTCGCGGTGTCGTGACCGGTGGTCCCGCGGCGCTCCGGTGTCCGGTGACGTCCGCTGGTGGGTGACCGGCGCCGTCCTGGCGTCGGATGCCAGGAACGTGCCGTTGCTGCCACGACGGGGCCGGGCCGCCGTCGGGTGAGCGGCGCCGTCCGGGCCTCGGGTGCGAGGATCGTGCCGTTGCTCGCCGTCGCCGCGGTGCTGGTCGTGCTCGGCGCGACGGTGGCCGCGGCCGCGCCGGCCGCCCCGGTCACCCGGTGCGTGCTCGCGGATCCGCGGCTCGACGAGGTGTCCGGGATGGTGGTGACGCCCGCCGGCCCGGCCGTGGTCGACGACAGCGGCAACGCGACCGTCGTCTACACCCTCGCGCCGGACTGCTCCGTGGCGTCGGCCCGGTCGGTCGGGGTGGCCGGCCGCGACGTCGAGGACCTCGCCCGGGGCGCCGACGGCACGCTGTGGCTGGCCGACATCGGTGACAACGACCGGCAGCGGACGACCGTCGCGCTGATCCGGCTGCCCATGCGGGGCCCGGCCACGGTCCATCGCCTCGTCTACCCCGACGGCCCGCACGACGCCGAGACGCTGCTGCTGCCGGCCGACGGACGGCCGGTGATCGTCACCAAGGACCTCGGCGGGCGCAGCGGGATCTACACCACGGACGCGCCGCCGGCCGGGCCGTCGCCCACACCGCTGCGACACCTGGGCCAGCTGGTCGTGCCGCTCTCGAGCACCGACGGCGGGCCGATCGGGCCGTTCGGGCGCGGGCTGGTCACCGGCGGCGCGCTCTCGGCGGACGCGCGGGTCGTCGCGGTGCGGACCTACACCGACGCCTGGCTCTACCGCGTCCCGGGCAGCGGCGCGGGCACGGCCGACGGCGCGGGCACGGCCGACGGGGCGGGCACGGCCGACGGCGTGGTCGCCGCGCTGCGGAGCACGCCCGTCGACGTGCCGCTGCCGGGGGAGCCGCAGGGCGAGGCGGTGGCCTTCACCACCGACGGGACGCTGCTCTCCGCCGGGGAGTCGACGTCGGGGCGCGCGGGCGGCGGGACGGCCTCGCTGCGCGCGGTGCCGGGTGCGGTCGGGCTCGCACCGGCGCCCGGCGCGGAGCCCTCGTCGGCGGCCCCGGACACGTCGGCCCCGGATACGCCGGCCCCGGACACGTCGGCGTCCGACACGGCCGGGCCCGTGGCGGCCACGGGACCACCGGTGGGCCTGGTGGTCGCCGCGATGCTCGTCGGGGTGGTGGTGGTCGGCCTGCTCCTGCGGGTGTGGACCCGGGCCGTGCGGAGGGGACCCCGCGGCAGGCCCTGACCGGTCCGGGGCGGGTGGGCGCGGTCAGAGCTTCCGGAGCACCGCCACGACCTTGCCGAGCACCGTCGCCTCGTCGCCGGGGATGGGCTCGTAGGCCGCGTTGGCCGGCAGGAGCCACACGTGGCCGTCCCGGCGCTTGTAGGTCTTGACCGTGGCCTCGTTGTCGAGCATCGCCGCGACGATCTCGCCGTTGTCCGCGACCGGCTGCTGCCGGACGACCACCCAGTCCCCGTCGGTGATCGCGGCCTCGACCATCGAGTCACCCACGACCTTGAGCAGGAACAGCGACCCCTCGCCGACCAGCTCCTTCGGCAGCGGGAACACGTCCTCCACGGCCTGCTCGGCGAGGATCGGACCGCCGGCGGCGATCCGGCCGACCACGGGCACGAAGGAGGGCGTGGGCCGGTCGGCGCGCAGCGACTCGGTGTCGGCGGCCGCGCCGAGCTCGGGGTCGAGCTCCTCGGGCAGGCGGACGTCGAGGGCCCGCGGGCGGTTCGGGTTGCGGCGCAGGTAGCCCTTCTTCTCCAGCACCTTCATCTGGTGGGCCACCGACGAGGTGGAGGTGAGGCCGGCCGCGTCCCCGATCTCGCGCACGCTCGGCGGGTAGCCGACGCGCTCGACGTGGTCCCGGATGACCTCGAGGACCTTGCGCTGCCGGGGCGTGAGGCTCGGGGCGCCGGAGGCGGACGGCTCGGGCTCGCGGTCGGGGAACGCGTGGACCTGCGCGGTGACCACCTCGGCGGCCCCGGGGACGGCGTCCGCCGCCGGTCCGGCGGTGACGGTCGCGTCGACGTTCTCGACCCCGGCCGGGTCGGCGTCGTCCCCGCCCCCCGGCGGCGCGCCGGTGCCGCGCCTGCGTCCAGCCATGGTTCCTCCTCCGTCCGGCCCGACCGCGGGTGCCGTGGCCGGCAGCGGTGTCGGGCCCGAGCGCCGCCGGGGCACCGGTGACGCTGTGTGCTCTCGGAGCCCGAAGGTAGCGCCGACGGCCGACAGGATCAAACACGTGTTCGAACGACACGCCGGTCGGTCCGTCGACGTTGTCAGGGGTCGATGCTAGACATCGCACACGCGTTCGATCGAACGCGTGTGCGACGGAAGGGCCAGCGATGACGACCTCGATGACGATGCGGACCCCCACCACGGCGGACCGGCGTCCGGCCCCGGCCGCGGGACCGGACGCCGAGGTCCCGGCCCAGGTCGGCCGGGGTGGCGCGGCGGCGGAGGCGGTCCGGGTGGCCGGGGTGGTGCGCCCGGTCGGGCCGGCGCCCGCGCCGTGGGTCCCGGCGCCGACGCGGCCCGCCGGCCGGCGCGACGCCCGCCGTCCCGCGGGCCGCCCCGCCGCGCTCGTCACACCGCTCGTGCGCCCGGTCGCTTCGCCCGACCGGGTGAATCCGGCGGCGGCGCGCGAGCGCGCCCGGGCCCGCGCCGAGGTGCTGCGCCGGCGACGGACCGTCGCGACCGTCGTGCTGGCCGTGGTCCTGGTCGGTCTGGTCGCCCTCGTGGTGCGCCTGGGCGGGGCCGCGGCGCCCACGGCGCCGACGGGCCCGGTGCCGGCGGGGACCACGGTCGTCATCGTGGCGCCGGGGGAGTCGCTGACCGACGTGGCGCGCCGGGCCGCCCCCGCGGCCGAGACCGACGCCGTCGTCGCGCGGATCCGTACGGACAACCATCTCGACGGGTCGGCGGTCACCCCCGGGCGTCCGCTGGTGGTCCCGGCCGGTTCCTGAACACCCCCGGCCCGCCGCGTCACTCCCACGGGTCCCAGGGGTCCCGGCCGTCCCGGCGCGGGCCGTCCGGCGTGCGGGCGCCCACCGCTCGCCGCCCACCTCCCCGGAGGGGTGATCGGGAGTTGCACGACGCCGCGGGGTGTCGCTAGCGTCCCGCCCCAACATCTTGTGGTTACATGGATGTAGTTAGTCCACAGGTTGTGCATGCAGGTGGAAGTCCCATCCACAGGGAACTCCACCGAGGTCGGTGGTCCGTCCACCGGCAGCACCTCCCGGTCCACGGCCGGAGGTGCTCGGTCCACAGGGATGTCCCCAGGACGACGGCCGTCGGCCGGCGATCCACAGGGACTCCGGGTCTAGCCAGGGGAGGGGAGCCGAGGGTGCGTTGTCCGTTCTGTCGCAACGACGACTCGCGGGTCGTCGACTCGCGCGAGGCCGACGAGGGCCAGGCGATCCGTCGCCGCCGCTCCTGCACGGCGTGCGGGAAGCGGTTCACCACCGTCGAGGAGGCCGTCCTCGCGGTGGTCAAGCGCAGTGGGGTCACCGAGCCGTTCAGCCGCGACAAGGTCGTCCGCGGTGTGGCCCGGGCCTGTCAGGGGCGCCCCGTGGACCAGGACGCGCTCGCGCTCCTGGCCCACAAGGTGGAGGAGACGGTGCGGGCCTCGGGAACGGCCGAGGTCCCGAGTCACGAGGTGGGGATGGCGATCCTGGGTCCGCTGCGCGAGCTGGACGCGGTGGCCTACCTGCGGTTCGCCAGCGTCTACCGCAACTTCTCCTCCGTCGCGGACTTCGAGGCCGAGATCGCCGACCTGCGCGGACGGATGTCCGTGGAGGACGAGCAGGGGGACCGCGCCGGGTCCGGCGGGGCGAGCAGCACGGCAGGGACGGACGAGCGGCCGGACGACGACGGCGCCGAGGGCGCCGCCGCCGGTGACCGGTCGGGGACATCGATGCCGGGTCGTGGGGAAGCGTCCCCGGCACACGCGAGCACGAGGGGATGAGCGGATGACGGAGACCGTCGGGTCCGACACGAGCACGGACGGCGCCGCGGACGGAGCGGCCGGCCGTCCGGCCGCGGGCCGCGGCCTGTCGATCGGGCGTGTCCACACCACGGAGGGGCGCCACCCCTACGACGACGTGGAGTGGGAGCGCCGGGACGTCGTCATGACGAACTGGCGCGACGGCTCGGTGAACTTCGAGCAGCGCGGGGTCGAGTTCCCCTCGTCGTGGTCGGCGAACGCGACCAACATCGTCACCAGCAAGTACTTCCGCGGCGCCGTCGGGACCCCGCAGCGCGAGTCGAGCCTGCGCCAGCTCATCGACCGCGTGGTGCGCAGCTACACCGACGCGGGCCGGCAGCACGGCTACTTCGCGACCCCGGCCGACGCCGGGATCTTCTCCGACGAGCTGACCTGGATGCTGCTGCACCAGTACTTCAGCTTCAACTCGCCGGTGTGGTTCAACGTCGGCACCGCGTCGCCGCAGCAGGTCAGCGCCTGCTTCATCCTCTCCGTGGACGACACCATGGAGTCGATCCTCAACTGGTACCGCGAGGAGGGGCTGATCTTCAAGGGCGGCTCCGGCGCCGGCCTGAACCTCTCCCGCATCCGGTCCTCGAAGGAGCTGCTCTCCTCCGGGGGCACGGCCTCCGGACCGGTCTCCTTCATGCGCGGTGCCGACGCCTCCGCGGGGACGATCAAGTCGGGCGGCGCCACCCGGCGCGCGGCGAAGATGGTCGTCCTCGACGTCGACCACCCCGACGTCGCCGAGTTCATCGAGACCAAGCGCTCCGAGGAGCGCAAGATCCGCGTGCTGCGCGACGCCGGGTTCGACATGGACCTGGGCGGCGCGGACATCGCCTCGGTCCAGTACCAGAACGCCAACAACTCGGTCCGCGTCTCCGACGAGTTCATGCGCGCCGTCCAGTCGGGCGGCGAGTTCGGCCTGCGGGCCCGCATGAGCGGCGAGGTCATCGAGTCCGTCGACGCCAAGGGCCTCTTCCGGAAGATGGCCGAGGCGGCCTGGGAGTGCGCCGACCCCGGCCTGCAGTACGACGACACGATCAACGACTGGCACACCTCGCCGGAGTCGGGGCGCATCAACGCGTCGAACCCGTGCTCGGAGTACCTGCACCTGGACAACTCCAGCTGCAACCTGGCCTCGCTCAACCTCATGAAGTTCCTGGGCGACGACGGTCGGTTCGACGTCGACGGGTTCGTGCGCTCGGTCGAGCTGGTCATCACGGCCATGGACATCTCGATCTGCTTCGCCGACTTCCCGACCGAGGCGATCGGCGACACCACCCGGGCGTTCCGTCAGCTCGGCATCGGCTACGCGAACCTCGGGGCCCTGCTGATGGCCACCGGTCACGCGTACGACTCGGCGGGCGGGCAGGCCCTCGCCGCCGCGATCACCTCGCTGATGACCGGCACCGCGTACCGGCGCTCGGCGGAGCTCGCCGGGGCCGTCGCGCCCTACGACGGCTACGCCCGCAACGCCGACGCCCACCGCCGGGTCATGCGCAAGCACGCCGCCGCGAACGACGCCATCCGCACCCTGCACCGTGAGGACGCGCGCATCCGCGACGCGGCGACCGAGCAGTGGCAGACCGGCCTCGAGGTCGGCGCGCGCAACGGCTGGCGCAACGCGCAGGCCAGCGTGCTCGCCCCCACCGGGACGATCGGCTTCATGATGGACTGCGACACCACCGGGGTGGAGCCGGACTTCTCGCTGGTCAAGTTCAAGAAGCTGGTCGGTGGCGGCTCGATGCAGATCGTCAACCAGACGGTGCCGCGGGCGCTCCACGCGCTCGGCTACCCGGGCGAGCAGATCGAGGCGATCGTCGAGTACGTCGGCGAGCACGGCCACGTCGTCGACGCCCCGGGCCTGCGCCCCGAGCACTACGAGGTGTTCGACTGCGCGATGGGCGAGCGCGCGATCGCCCCGATGGGCCACGTCCGGATGATGGCCGCGGTCCAGCCGTTCATCTCCGGCGCGATCTCGAAGACGGTCAACATGCCCGAGCGGGCCACCGTCTCCGACGTCGAGGAGATCTACTTCGAGTCCTGGAAGATGGGCCTCAAGGCGCTCGCGATCTACCGCGACAACTGCAAGGTCGGCCAGCCCCTCTCCACGGGCAAGACGGGCGGCTCGACCACCGAGTCGACCACCGGCGCCGAGGTGGCCACCACCGACCACCGCCCGGTGCGCAAGCGGCTGCCGAAGAAGCGGCCGAGCGAGACCGTGTCGTTCGCGGTCGCGGGCGCCGAGGGCTACATGACGGCGGGCTCCTACCCCGACGACGGCCTCGGCGAGATCTTCGTCAAGATGTCGAAGCAGGGGTCGACCCTGGCCGGCGTCATGGACGCGTTCTCGATGGCGATCTCCATCGCGCTGCAGTACGGGGTGCCGCTGGAGACCTACGTGTCGAAGTTCGTGAACATGCGGTTCGAGCCCGCGGGCATGACCGACGACCCGGACGTGCGGATGGCGACGAGCATCGTCGACTACCTGTTCCGCCGGATCGCGCTCGACCACCTGCCCTACGAGAAGCGGGCGCAGCTCGGCATCTTCTCCGCCGACGAGCGCTCGGCCCAGGTCGAGGCCGACTACGGGTCGGCGCCGGCCCCGGCGCCCGCCGCCGAGGGGCCGGTCGACATCGAGGAGCTGCGCGCCACGGTCGACGCGCCGGCTGAGACGAGCACCGAGCCCCCCGGCAGCCGGAAGGCCGACGTCTCGGTGGGCAGCTCGACCGAGCTCCTCGAGCTGCAGCTGGGCAAGGCGGCCGACGCGCCGCTGTGCCTGACCTGCGGGACGAAGATGCGCCCGGCCGGGTCCTGCTACGTCTGCGAGGGCTGCGGCTCCACCAGCGGCTGCAGCTGACGGAGAGGACGCTCCCCGGGTCGCCCGGGCCCCGTGCGGGGTCCGGGCGGCCGGCCGTCAGTCGGTGAAGCGGCCGCGCGCCGCCGGCGGAATGAGGGGCCGCTCGGCCCGGACGCGCAGCTCCTGGACCGCCCAGGTGTTGCCGTCCGGGTCCGCGAACCCGAAGAACGTTCCGCCGTCGTCGGGGCTGAACGTCTGCAGCTCGCTGACCTCCACGCCGCGCCCGGCGAGCTCGGCGCGGGCCCGGGTGGCGTCGGCGACGCAGAGCTGCAGGCCGCGCATCGAGCCGGGGGCCATCTCCCGCTGCGCGGGCAGCGTGCCGATCACGATCGAGCAGCCGGAGCCCACCGGGGTCAGCTGTGCGACATCCATGTGCTCGTTCGTCGTGCGGTGGTCGAGCTCGAAGCCGACCTGGTCGCGGTAGAACGCGACGGCACGGTCGAGGTCGGCGACGGGGAGGATGACGACTTCCAGGGTCCAGTCCATCTCGGGGCTCCGGTGCGGTCGGGGGTTCGGACACCGACACGTCGAACGGCGGCACCGCGTTTCGACACGCGTGCGGACATCGTCGGGCGGACAGCGCCGTAGGCTCGCCCGTCGTGGCGAAGGCGGGCACGAAGGGGGTCTCCCGCGCCGAGCGCGAGGAGCAGATCCTCGGCGTCGCGATGGCGGAGTTCGGGGCGCGCGGCCACGCCCACGTCTCGGTCGCCGACGTCGCCCGCCGGGCCGACATCTCCAAGCCGCTGATCTACAGCTACTTCGGCTCGCGGGACGGTCTCGCCTCGGCGTGCGTGCGCCGCGCGGGCGAGCTGCTGGTCGCCGGCGTGGCGGCGGCGCCCACCGACCCGCAGGCCGGACGGCGGGCGCTGGACACCCTCGCCGCGATCTTCGCGGTGCTCGACGACTGCCGCCCCGCCTGGTCGGTGCTCTACGACCCCACCATCCCGCGCGGCGGCGAGGTCCACGCGCTGGCCCGCGGATACCGCGGCGAGCTCGCCGCGATGGGCGCCGCGGGCACGGCCGACGTGCTGCGCCGGGCCGGCAACACCGACCCGCTCGACCACGACCTGCTCGCCCGCGTGTGGCAGCAGTCGGTCAGCGCCGTCGTGACCTGGTGGGCCGAGCACCCCGAGCTGGGGGCCGACGCGATGGTCGCGCGGTGCGCCCGGGTCCTCGTCGCGATGGGCAACCCGATCTGAGCGGGGGCTCGACCACCGATATGACCGCGCGGTAACTTACCGGTCGGTCACGGGAAGGGAGCGCCATGTCGACCGCGGTCTGGGACCAGATCAACACCCCGCTGCTCTACGCCCTGCCGTTCTTCGTGCTGTTCATCGCGGTCGAGGTCGTCGCCGTCCGGCACGCCGCCCGCGAGGACCTCCGCGGCTATGACGCCCGCGACGCGCGCACCAGCATCGGGATGGGCGCCGGCTCCCTGCTCTTCTCGGGGCTGCTCAAGGCGGTGTCGCTCGTCGTCTTCGTCGTCCTGTGGACCTACGTCGCGCCGTGGCACCTCCCCGCGGACACCTGGTGGAGCTGGGCGCTGCTCCTCGTGGCGGTCGACCTGGCCTGGTACGTGACCCACCGGTTCTCCCACCGGGTGCGGTTCGCGTGGGCGGGGCACCAGGCCCACCACTCCAGCGAGTACTTCAACCTCAGCACGGCCGTGCGCCAGAAGTGGAACCCCTGGGTGGAGGGCGTCTTCTGGGCTCCGCTGCCCCTGCTCGGCTTCACGCCGTGGACGATCTACATCGCGTTCTCGGTGAACCTCGTCTACCAGTTCTTCATCCACACCGAGACCGTCGACCGGCTGCCGCGCGTGGTCGAGCTCGTCATGAACACCCCGTCGCACCACCGGGTGCACCACGGCAGCGATCCCGAGTACCTGGACAGCAACTACGGCGGCATCCTGATCGTCTGGGACCGCCTCTTCGGCACGTTCGTCGAGGAGCGGCAGCGGCCGCGCTACGGGCTGACGAAGCCGGTGGACACCTACAACGTCTTCCGCCTCCAGTACGGCGAGTACGCGGCGATGATCGCCGACGTCCGGGCCGCCCGGGGGCTGCGCGCGAAGCTCGGCCACGTCGTCGGTCCGCCCGGCTGGCGGCCGGCCGGGAACCCGCCGGTGTCGCAGGCCTGACCCCGGGGCGGGTACCGGACGACGTGGGTCGGGGTGGGGAGGGTGCACCACCCTCCCCACCCCATCCCGCGTCCGGCCTCAGCCGGCCGGAGGGGCCTCGACGACGACGACGTGGTTGGCGTCCGGGTCGCGCAGCATGAACATCAGCGGGGCGCCGGGGGTCTGCATCGGCTCGGCGTCGAGGTCGATGCCCCCGATCGCCGAGAGCCGGCGGTGCTCGCCGAGCACGTCGGCGGTCTCGACGCCGATCGAGCCGCCGCCGGGCTGGTCGAACATCGGCGGGTTGAGGGCGAGCCGCGCGACCGAGCCGGGCGGCGCCACCTCCACCCAGCGGTTCTCGCCGTTCTCACCGAAGCGCATGTCCCCGCGCAGCTCCCAGCCGAGGCGGTCGCGGTAGAAGGCGATGGCGGCGTCGACGTCGGACACCGTGAACATGACGACGGCGAGGCTGGTGACGGTGGTCGGCGCGTCGGTGGGGGTGCTCATCGCGTGGCTCCGGGGTCTGGGGGACCGGGTGCTGGACAGCGCCGTACGGTAGTGGGACCCGGTGATCCGCATCAAGGACCGTTGGTCCTGCGGACGTGTGCGTGCGTTCCCGTGCCGGAGCACGGGAACGCACGCACGAGGCCGGAGGCCTCAGGCGTCCCGGCGGCGCATCCGCCACGCGGTGACCGCGAGCCCGAGCACGACGTAGACCAGCGCGCGCACCGTCGAGGACCCCAGCCCGTCGAGGGGCATCGGGTCGCGCAGCACGTCGGTCCCGGCCGAGAAGCCCGTCGTCAGCAGCACCGGCTGCAACCAGTCGAGGGAGGGGATCGCGGAGAGCACCCCGAACACGATGAGCCCGCCGAGCACACAGGCGAGCACCACCAGCGGGTGCTCGGTGAGCGTCGAGATCGCGAGCGCCACCGCGCCCACGGCCAGCAGCTGCCCTACCGTCCACACCGCGACCAGCCCGATCCGGCCGAGCGCCTCGCCGACGCCGAGCGTGGTGCCCGACAGCGTCACCAGCGTGCCCTGGGCGCCGCCGACGACGACGGTGCCCGCCACCATCCCGACCACCGCGACGACGAGCACCGCGAGCACGGCCACCGTCACCACCCCGGCCGACTTCATGACGACGAGCCGCAGCCGCCCGACCGGGGCGAGCAGCAGGCCTCGCAACGTGCCGGTGGCGGCCTCGCCCGCGATCGCGTCGGCGCCGGCGCTCGCGACGGCGAGCGGCAGCAGCAGCGCCAGCGAGAGCCCGAGCGCGACGACCGGCAGCACGAACCCGTTGCCCGCCACCTGCGCGACGAGCCCCGGCCCGCGGCCGGCGGACGGCCCGCCGGTGGTGGCGATCCCGATCGCGATCGCCAGCGGCACCAGGCCGAGCAGCCCGAGCACCACGAGCGTCCGCGGCCGGCGCAGCACCCACCGCAGCTCGGCCCCCAGCAGCCGTCCCAGGGGGGCGGTGGTCCGGGTGGCGGCGGCCGTCGAGGTGGTCACTCGTCCTCCTCGGTCAGCCGGGCGAAGAGCTCCTCGAGGTGCGCCCGCCGCCGGCGGACCTCCCACACCCCGACCCCCGCGGCGACCAGCGCCGCGACCACCTCGGGCGGCTCCAGCGGGCCGGCGGGGACGACCACTCCGCCGTCGCGCAGGTACGGGCCGGCACCCGCCGCCCGCAGCGCGCCCAGGGCCGCGTCGGGATCGTCGGTCGTGAGCACGAGCTCGCCCGACCCGCCGTCGAGCAGGGCGGTGAGCTCCCCGGAGACCAGCAGCGAGCCGCGCTGCAGCACCGCGACGTGCGTGCACACCGCCTCCACCTCGGCGAGCAGGTGGGAGGAGAGCAGCACCGTCGTGCCGGCGTCGTGCAGCTCGGCGATGACCCCCCGGACGTCGCGGGTGCCCGCCGGGTCGAGGCCGTTGGTGGGCTCGTCGAGCACCACGAGCCGCCGCGGGACCAGCAGCGCGGCGGCGAGGCCGAGGCGCTGCTTCATCCCCAGCGAGTAGCCGCGGTAACGGCGCCGGGCGGCGTCACCACCCCCCGTCGCTCCGCTCGCCCCACCTGCGAGCCCGACCCGCTCCAGGGCCGCGTCGACCGGCGCCCGGAGGTCGCCGTCGAGCCGCGGCTCGGTCGCCGCCGCCCGGAGCAGGTTGTCGCGCCCGGAGAGGAACGGGTGGAAGCCGGGGCCCTCGACGAGCGCGCCGACGTCGGGCAGTGCGGCCGGCAGATCGGCGCCGGTGCGGCCGAGGAGCTCGACGTGACCAGCGGTCGGCCGGGTGAGCCCCAGCAGCATCCGGATCAGGGTGGTCTTGCCGGAGCCGTTGGGTCCGAGCATCCCGACCACGGCCCCCGACGGCAGGTCCAGGTCCACGCCGTCGACGGCCACCACCCGGCCGAACGTCTTGCGGAGCCCCCGCGCGCGGGCCGCGGGGGCGGGCCCGTCGGGCTCGGAGGACGGCACGAGGTCGAGCGTCCCAGGCGCCGTCGTCGTCGGGGTCACTGCCCGAGGGCCTCGGAGAGGACCTGCTCGGGCACGGCGCCGGCGGCGATGCGGCCGTCGTTCGTCACGATCGCGGTCGCGACGGCGGTCGTGATCAGCCTGCCCTGGCCCCACGGACCGCTGACCGGCGTGCCGAGCCGGGAGAGGTCCGGTGCGTCGCCCTCGTCGCGGTTCTGGTTGGGCGGGGTCGCGGGCTTCTGCGCGATCACGACGCGGTCCCACCCGTCACCGACCGTCTTCGGCGCCTGTGCGCCCACGGGCGGTCCGGGGCGCTGCCCGGGGGCGGGCGCGTCCTTCACCGTCGTGCCCGGGGGCGGGGTGAAGGTGAACAGCGACGGGTCCTGGGGGCCGAACGTGAGGTCGGAGAAGCCGATCGTCAGCGCCGGCTGCGGCTGCCCGGTCGCGAGCACCGTGAGCTGCAGCGGGATGCGCTTCTCGGCGTCCACGGCGACGCGGACCTCCCGCAGCAGGGTGCGCTCGGTCGGCAGCGGCGTGAGGACGAGCTGGTAGGCCGACCGGCCCGCGACGTCGGCGGTGCCGTCGACGGAGACGGTGCTGGTCCGGCGCAGGTCGGCGATCAGCTGCGTGGCCGCGCCCGCGGGATCGGTCTGCGGGTCGGTCCCGCCGGGGTGGCCGGGCTGTCCGGCGCCGTCCCGGTGCGCGGGGGCCTTCGTCGCGGTGCGGTCGGTCGAGTCGTACGTCCACCGCGTGGTGCCGTCGGAGACGAGCGTGCGCTCGCCGTCAGAGGAGGGCAGCGCGACGCGGCCCTTGCCGTCGCCGCCCGACCACACCCGCGCGGTCTGGGTGCCGTTGCCGAGCTGCGGGGCGTTCGGCAGCGCCGGCAGCCCGAGCTCGTTGTCGACGGTGACGGTGCCGTTCAGCGGTCCCGGCTGCGCGGTGATGACCGAGGCGACGAGGGCTTCGGGGCTCACCGGCGGCAGCGGCGGCGCGGCGGCGGCGCTCGGCGCGACGGCCACCCCGACGGCGACCGCTCCGGCCGCGACGATCCCCGCGAGGCCCAGCCCCCAGCGCTTTCCCTTGCCCATGGCCGCCATCCTCAGGGTTCTTCCCTGAGACGCCCACAGCCTCGTCGCGGCTACGGTCGCTCCCATGCCGCGCGTGCTGGTCGTCGACGACGAGCCGGGCGTGCGTGCGGCCCTCTCCCGCGGCCTGGGCGCCGAGGGGATGGACGTCGTGGCGGTCGCCGACGGTCCGGCCGGGCTGGCGCAGGCCGAGACGGGGGCGTTCGACGTCGTCGTGCTCGACGTCGTGCTGCCCGGGCTCTCCGGCTACCGGGTCCTCGAGCGGCTGCGGGCGGGCGGGGTCGAGACCCCGGTGCTCATGCTCTCGGCCAAGGACGGCGAGGTCGACCAGGCCGACGGGCTCGACCTCGGGGCCGACGGCTACCTGGTCAAGCCGTTCTCCTTCGTGGTGCTCGTGGCCCAGCTCCGCGCGCTGCTGCGCCGCCGCGGCCCGGCGCCGGCGCGGGTGGTCCTCGGGCCGCTGGCCGTCGACCCGGGGGCGGGGACGGCGAGCTGGGAGGGCCGCGAGGTCGAGCTCTCGGGCCGGGAGGCCGCCCTGCTGCACGCGCTCGCGAGCCGGCCGGGGCGGGCGATGACCAAGGACGAGCTGCTCGCCGTCGTGTGGGGCGACGGCGCGGCCGCGCGCAACGTCGTCGAGGTCTACGTCGGCTACCTGCGCCGCAAGCTGGCCGCGGTCGGGGCCGGCGAGCTCGTCACGACGGTGCGCGGGCGCGGCTACCGGCTCGACCCGCCGTCGGCGTGCTGAATCGGATCCTGTCGTGAGCCGCTCCTCCCTCCGGCGCGAGGGGAACCCTCGGGCGACAAGAGCGGCCGAATCCTCCCCTCGCGACGAGGACGCGGCGGCACCCCTCCCGCGCGAGGGGAAGGATCAGTCGACTAGAGCGACCGAGGGGTCCCCTCGCGCGGGTGGGGGCGGGCTCCGCGGCTGGTGGGCCCGCCGCGGGCTGCGGACCCGGATCACGCTCGTCGTCGCGGTCGTGGCCGTCGTCGTGCTGGCCGGGCTCGCCCGCCTCGGGGCCGGCCTGCTGCTCTCGGCGGTGATCACGGCGGGGGACGGCGAGCTGCGGGAGCGGGCGACGACGGCGGGTGTCGCGGTGACGGCCGGGGTGCCCCTGCCGCCGGGGGTCCGGGTGACCGACGTGGCCGGCACCCCGACCGACGGCCGCGGCCCGCTCCCGCTCGACCCCGTCGAGATCCGCACCCTGGCGGCCGGCGAGCCGGTGACCGCCGGCGGCGCACCCCGCGAGTCCGCCGTGCCCCTCACCCGCTGGGTGGCCGTCCCGGTGACGCTGCCCGACGGGTCCCGCCGCCTCGTGCTCGCCTCCCGCGACCTCCTGGGCGCGGTGGTCCTGCTCGGCGGAGCCGCGCGCTGGTTCCTGCCCGGGGTGCTCGTCGCCGCGGCGGCGCTCACCCTGGCGGCCTGGGCGGCGAGCCGGGCGGCGCTGCGACCCGTCGACCGGCTGCGCGCCGCCGCGCGCCACCTCGGCACCGGTCAGCGGCTCCCGGTGCCACCGGCCGCCGACGAGCTGGCCGCGCTCGCCGTCGAGATCAACGGCCTGCTCGCCCGCCGCGACGACGCCGTCGAGCGGCTCCGGCGCTTCTCCGACGACGCGGCCCACGAGCTGCGCTCGCCGATCGCGTCGGTGCGGGCGCAGGCCGAGGTCGCGGTCGCGCACCCGTCGCCGGGTTCCTCGGGGGAGGAGCGGGAGGCGTGGCGGTCGGTCGCCCGGGACGCGGAGCGGCTCTCCGGCGTCGTCGGCGACCTGCTCGCGCTCGCCCGGGCCGAGGGCGGCACCCGCGGCGACCCGACGCCGGTCGACCTCGCCGAGGCGCTGGGGGAGGCCCTGGCGCGAACCCCCGACGACGGTGGCGTCGCCGTCACCGTCTGGGTCCCCGTCGCGGTCCGGGCCGCGGCGACCGCCGCCGAGGTCGGGCTGGTGCTCGACAACCTGCTCGCCAACGCCCGCCGCCACGCGCGCAGCGTCGTGCACGTCTCGGCGGTGCCGGCCGGGCGGTGGGTGCGGGTGCTCGTCGACGACGACGGGCCCGGCATCCCGCCCGCCGACCGCGAGCGGGTCTTCGACCGCTTCACCCGGCTCGACGCCACCGGCGGCGCGACCAGGGCCGGGCTGGGTCTCGCGCTGGTCGCCCGCCTCGTCGAGGGCCGCGGCGGCACGGTGCGCGCGGCGGAGTCCCCCGACGGCGGGGCCCGGCTCGCCGTGCGCTGGCCCGCCGCCGACTGAGCACTACGCTCCGCAGCGATCAGGTCGATCGCGGGAGGTCAACGGCATGGCAGTGGGCACCGACCGGCAGGGCTACTACACCCACGCCGAGCACGGCGAGCACGAGTACCTCGACCTCGGGTCGTTCGTCCTCGCCTCGGGCTACACGCTGCCGGACGCGAGGCTCGCCTACCGCACCCACGGCACGCTGAACGGCCGCAAGGACAACCTCGTCCTCTTCCCGCACATGTACTCGGGGACGCCGTCGTCGCTCGACCTCTACATCGGCCCGGGCAAGCCGCTCGACACCGAGAAGTACTTCGTGGTGTGCCCCGGCCAGCTCGGCGGCGGGCTGTCGTCGTCGCCGTCGAACACCCCCGCGCCGTTCGACCGGGGGCAGTTCCCGCCGGTCGCGATCGCCGACGACGTCGCCGCCCAGTACCGCCTCGTCACCGACCACTTCGGGGCCGAGGAGACCCACGCCGTGCTGGGGTGGTCGATGGGGGCCCAGCAGACCTACGAGTGGGCGGCGCGCCACCCCGACATGGTCCCGCGCGCCGCCGCGTTCGCCGGCACCGCGAAGACCCCCGCGCACAACCAGGTCTTCATCGACCTGCACCTCGAGCTGCTGCGCTCCGACCCGGCCTTCGCCGACGGCTTCTACACCGACGCGGCCGACGTCCGCCTCGGCCTGACCCGCCACGCGCTCGCGTTCTCGCTGGAGGGCTTCACGCACGAGTGGTACCGCGGCGAGCACTGGCGCGGGCTCGGCTACGCGAGCGCGGACGACTTCCGGCAGCACTTCGTGCGCGGCTACTTCGCGCGGATGGACCCGAACAACCTGATCACCCAGGCGCGCAAGTGGTGGGCCGGCGACATCTCCCCACACGGCGGCGGCTCGCTGCCCGCGGCGCTGGGCCGGATCACCGGCCACTTCTTCGTCGTGCCCTTCGGCGGCGACAACTTCTTCCCCGTCGAGGACTGCGAGATCGAGGCCGGCCACCTCCCCCACGGGGAGCTGCGGGTGATCGACACCCCGGCGGGCCACTTCGCGATGTTCGGCCTGCGCGAGCAGGACGTCGCGCGCATCGGCGAGGTGATGACCGAGGTGCTCTCCAGCCCCGGGTACTGAGCGCGGGGGCCCCGTGCCCGCACGGTGCGTGTCCACCGCAGAATGGCCGGCGTGAGCACGACGATCGTCCTGCGCGAGGCCCATCCCGACGTCGAGCCCGCGCTCGGCGCGCTGCACGGCTACCTGCACGACGTCATCGGCCGCATGGAGGGCCGGCCCGCCACCGACGACGAGGTGGCGGCCTTCGCCGCGCAGAGCCCGACCGACGGCCTGGTCCCGCCGCTCGGGACCTTCCTCGTCGCGCTCGAGGACGACGGGTCGGCGGTGGGCTGCGTGGGGCTGCGCTGGCGCGGCGACGACGTGCCCGCCGACGCCGCCGAGATCAAGCGGATGTGGACCTCGCCGGCGGTGCGCGGCCGCGGCGTGGGCAAGCTGCTGCTCGACGAGGTGGTGCGCCGCGCCCGCGACGCCGGGTGCGCGCGGCTCGTGCTCGACTCGCGCGCCGACCTCGTCGAGGCCCGCACGCTCTACGAGCGCGCCGGGTTCGTCGAGGTCGAGCCCTACAACGTCAACCCCCACGCCCAGGTCTGGTACGCGCTGGACCTGCGGTGACGGCGGGTCCCGTCGCGACGCTGCGGCGCGTGACCGCGACCCGCTACGTGACGCCGCTGCGCGAGGGCGGCTCGCTGCCCGGGATCGTCGAGGCCGACGACCTCGGCACCTACGTCGTGAAGTTCACCGGCGCGGGCCAGGGGGTGAAGGCGCTGGTCGCGGAGGTCGTCGCGGGCGGGCTCGGCCGCGCGCTCGGGCTGCGGGTGCCCGACCTCGTCGTCGTCGACCTCGACCCGGTCGTCGCGCGCTCGGAGCCGGACTGGGAGGTCCAGGAGCTGCTCGCCCGCTCCGGCGGCCCGAACCTCGGCCTGGACTTCCTGCCCGGCGCGATCGGGTTCGACCCGGTCGCCCATCGCGTGGAGCCCGACGAGGCCGCGCGGGTGCTGTGGTTCGACGCCCTCGTCGAGAACGTGGACCGCACCTGGCGCAACCCCAACCTGCTGCGCTGGCCCACGTTCTTCCCCCGTCGCTCCGCTCGCCACAGTGACCTGTGGTGCATCGACCACGGCGCCTGCCTGTACTTCCACCACTCGTGGGCCCGGGCCGCGGGCGTCGTCGGGCGGGCCTACGACGCGTCCGACCACGTGCTCCTGCCCTTCACGACGGCGGGTGCACGCGCGGCCGCCGACGCCGCGCTGGGCGAGCTGGTGACGCGGCCGCTGCTCGAAACCGTGGTGGCCGCGGTGCCCGCCGAGTGGCTGGCCGAGGACACCTTCTTCGCCTCGGTCGGCGAGGCGCGGGAGGCCTACGTCGCGCACCTGCTCGCGCGGCTGGCGGAGCGGACGTGGGTGCCGTGACCGCGGGGTGGAACGAGTACGAGTGGGCGCCGCTGCGGGTGGTGCCCCGGGTCGACCGGGGGGAGTGCCTCAACGTCGGCGTGCTGCTCTACTGCCGCTTCGAGGTGCACCTGACGATCCGGCTCGCGCTCGACGCCGGGCGGCTGGCGGCGCTGGCGCCCGACCTCGACGTCGAGGAGGTCGCCACCGCGGTGGCGGCCTGGGAGCGGACCGTGGCGGGGGAGGGGCCGGCCGGGGTCCTCTCGGTGGGCGAGCGGTTCCGCTGGCTCACCGCGCCGCGCTCCACCGTGGTGCAGGCCGGGCCGGTGCACACCGGGCTGACGGCCGACCCCGAGGCCGAGGCCGACCGTCTGCTCGAGCGCCTGGTCTAGCCCACCCGGCGGCGGCAGAACTCCAGGACGAGCGCCCACTGGAAGGCGCGCTGGGCGTTGTCGGCGGCGCCGCCGTGCCCGCCCTCGACGTTCTCGTAGTACTCCACCGGGTGCCCGTACTCCTGCAGCCGGGCGACGAACTTCCGGGCGTGCCCGGGGTGCACGCGGTCGTCGCGGGTGGAGGTCGTCACCAGGATCGGCGGGTAGGAGGCCGCCCGCGCGAGCTTCTGGTACGGCGAGTAGGTCGAGAGGAAGGCCCAGTCGTCCGGGTCGTCGGGGTCGCCGTACTCGGCCATCCACGAGGCCCCGGCCAGCAGCAGGTGGAACCGCCGCATGTCCAGCAGCGGCACCATGACGACGACGGCGCCGAACAGCTCCGGGTAGCGGGTGATCATCACGCCCATGAGCAGCCCACCGTTGGAGCCGCCGTGGATCGCCAGCCGGTCCGGCGTGGTGATCCCGCGCGCGACGAGGTCCCGCGCGACCGCGGCGAAGTCCTCGTAGGCCCGGTGCCGGTGCTCGCGCAGCGCCGAGGTGTGCCACTCCGGGCCGTACTCCCCGCCGCCGCGGATGTTCGCGACGACGTAGATCCCGCCGTCCCAGCCCTGCTCCGGCGACTCCTCGATCCAGCCGCGTCCCATCACCCCGGAGTAGGCCGGTGTCCGGGAGATCTCGAACCCGCCGTACCCGGTCATCAGCACCGGGCCCGGCGTCGGGCGCTCCTTCCCGACGACGAAGTAGGGCACCTCGGTGCCGTCGTCGGAGGTCGCGAAGAACTGCCGGACGGTGACCCCGGTGGCGTCGAAGAACTCCGGGGCCGAGCGCAGCGTCTCGAGCGGCGCGTCCTGGTCGGCGGTGTCGCCGAGCACCGTACGCACGAACGTCGAGGGCCGGGTGAAGCCGTCGGTGTCGAGGAAGACCTCGTCGCTCTCGTCGGGGTCGACCCCGACCACGCCGACCACCGAGAAGTCGTCCCCGGTGGGCAGCTCGCGGCGGCTCCAGTCCCCGGGCGTCGCCCGCTCTGGGCCGAGCCCACCGTCCGGGCCGGGCGGGGTCAGGACCTCGAGCCGGGTCGCGACGTCGTCGAGCAGGGTCAGGATCAGGTGGTGCTTCGTCCACGCCCAGCCCGACAGCGAGCGGCTCGGCGTCGGGGTGAAGAGCACCGTGTGCTCCCGGCGCCCGTCGAGGTAGTCCTCGATCCCGAAGGCGAGCAGGGTGCCCGCGGCGTACTCCGTGCCGGCCACCGTCCACGGCGAGCGGGTGCGCACCAGCAGCCAGGCCCGCTCGATCTCGGTGTCGGCGTCGGGCGGCACGTCGAGCAGCACGCGGGTGCCGTCCGGGCGCAGCACGAACTCCTCGCTGGTGTGGAAGTCGGGGCTGCGCCCGACGATGTCGCGCTCGAACCCGACGGTGTGGTCGTGCCCCGCGAAGGCCGAGACGTCGCTCTCCTCGGCCTCGAACACCACCGGCGCCTCGGCGACCGGCGTGCCGCGCGTCCACCGGCGCATCACGCGCGGGTAGCCCGACGTCGTCATCGACCCCGGTCCGAGGTCGGTCCCGACGAACACCGTGTCGTCGTCGATCCACGAGATCCGGCTCTTCGCCTCGGGCAGGGCGAAGCCGCCCTCGGCCTCGGGCACGAAGCGCTTGGCCCCGAGGTCGAACTCGCGGACCACGGTCGCGTCCGCGCCACCGCGGGAGAGCTGCACGAGCGCGCGGGTGTAGTCCGGCCAGCGCGCCGCCGCCCCGGCCCACACCCAGTTCTCGTCCTCGGCGGTGGCGAGCGCGTCGACGTCGAGCAGGAGCTCCCAGTCGGGGTCGCCCGTGCGGTACGAGTCGAGCGTGGTGCGGCGCCACAGGCCGCGGGGGTGCTCGGCGTCCTGCCAGAAGTTGTAGAGCAGCTCGCCGCGGCGGCGGGTGTAGGGGATGCGGTCGTCGGAGTCGAGGACCGCGCGCAGCCCGTCGCGCAGGGACGTGAACCGGTCGCCCTCGGCGAGCACGCCCAGGCTCTCGCCGTTGCGGGCGCGGACCCAGGCCAGGGCCTCGTCGCCGGTGACGTCCTCGAGCCAGAGGTAGGGGTCGTCGGTGCTCGTCTCGGTCGTGGCAGGCGTGGAGGTCACCCGTCCAGTCTGCCTACCGGCGAGCGGGGGGCGTCGAGGAGGCGCGCCAGAGTGTCGGGCGGCCGTCGAGGTCACGCAGCTGGGTGGTGCTGCCTGCGCCACCAGCAGACGGTGACGCGGGGGACCCGTGCTGCGGCGAGGGTGCCCAGCGCGCTCTTGTGTTGCTTGCCGCGGTCACGGAGGCGTTGGTATCGGTCGGCGAGGGCCAGAGCGCGAGGGTTCCGCGGGCGGCGGCGAGCAGCGCGTCGGCCTTGTCCCCGCGCCACCGCCCGCGGCTGGTGCGGATCAGCAGCCGGCTCAGAAGGGCCCGGCCAGGACGTTGCCGGGCGTGCCGGTCGGCGTAGTACTCGAGCACGCTGCAGGCTGCCTGGACGTTGCCGGGGTCGGTGCCCAGCACCGCGGTCCAGGCCGGGCGCAGCAGCTCGAGTGTCTGCCGCCCTCCTCGGCCAACGCGTCGGTGGCAGCCTCGACACCCGAGCCGCGAGCCCCATCCAGCCCCCGCTGGAGCGACGCCGAACCTGGTTGTCGGGGGGTTGAGTTATCGTGCGAACATGCGTTCGAACGAGGCAGTGGGTGATGCGGTCAGCGATGAGCTGACCGCGATGCTCGCCCGCCTCGGCGAACTCGCGCAGGCCCCCACCGACCCGACCGGTGATGGTGAGCGTGACGGCGACGGTGGCGCCGCTCTGATCGACCGGGTCGCGGTGCTGGAACAGATGCGCGCCGCGCTCGCCGTGGCCCAGCACACCGCCATGGTCGCCTTCGGACGTGCCCAGGTCGAAGCGCAGGCCCAGCTGGTCGCCGCCGGGCAGTTGGACCCGGAGAAGCTGGGGAAGGGCATCGCCGACCAGATCGCCCTCGCCGCCCACGTCTCGCCGTGGCAGGGCTCACGGCGGCTGACCATCGCCAGCACCCTGGCCACCGACCTGCCCGAGACCCGGCGCCTGTTGACGGCCGGGCGGATCAGCGAACGGCTGGCCGAGACCGTGGTCGCCCAGACCAGCCACCTCGACGCGGCGGCGCGGCGCGCGGTGGACAAGGAACTCGGAGACGCTCGCCTCGGCGAGTTGGCATTCCGGCGGGCCGAAGCGACGGTGAAGAAGACCGCCTACGAGACCGACCCCGCCGGCTACACCCAGCGCGGCCGCACCGCCCGCAAGGACCGCCGGGTCACGGTGCGCCCCGCCCCGGACACCATGAGCGTCCTCTCGGCGCTGCTGCCGGTCGAACAAGGCGTGGCCTACCTGGCCGCGCTGCGCACCCACGCTGACGGGTTGATCGCCACCGGTGACACCGGCGGCCGCAGCCGCGACCAGGTCATGGCCGACACCCTCGTCGAACGGGTCACCGGACAGGCCCGCGCCCGAGGACGTGGATGTCGAGGTCGGGATCGTGCTGCCGATCGACGCGCTGCTCGACCCCGACAGCCCCGCCACCGGCGAGCTGGTCGGGCACGGGCCGCTACCCGCCGGGATCGTGCGCGACCTGCTGCGCGCCACCGGCGGGAAAAGGTGGTGGCGGCGGTTGTTCGCCCACCCCGGCCACGGCGGCCTGCTCGGCGGTGACCCGCAGAAGCGGCGCTTCGACGGGTTCCTCGCCCGGCTGATCGACCTCCGCGACCACGGCCGCTGCCGCGACCCCTACTGCGACGCGGCGATCAGGCACCACGACCACATCGTCCAGTCCCGCGCTGGCGGCCCCGCCAGCCTCGCCAACGGCCGCGGGGTCTGCGCCCGCGGCAACTACGTCCGCGAGATGCCCGGCTGGGACGTCGAGACCGTCCACGACGGGCACGGCGAGCACCCCCACACCGTGCGGACCACCACTCCGACCGGCCACACCTACACCAGCCGCGCCGGACCCTGACATCCCCATCCTCAGAACCCGGCAGGCCGCGCGGATCCGATCGCCCCCTCACCCATCGCGACGATCGAGCCCTCGGCGCGCCCAGGACCACGCACACCCGCGCGTGCAGTGGAGACGCCGGCAGTAGTTGAGTAGCTGGAAAGGGTCGTCGGCGCCGTGCCGCCCGAGGTGCTCGTACTCGGCGTCGTAGACGCCGGCCGCTGCCCCTCCTCGTCGGGACGAAGCGTGGGCCGAAATTCCTTGCGCACGCCGTCGACAGTGGCGCGCACGGACGTCTCGCCATGAGCGGGCAGCGTTGGGACGAACGTCGAGCGGGCCGCCGACGCGCCTGGGCAGGACCCCCGCGAGGTCAGCGGCCGTACCCGTTGCGACCGGCCAGCGTCCCGGATCGGGCCTCGGGGATCTCCCAGGCCGGGGGAGGAGCGGCGGCAGGGGCGGGCTCGTCGTCGGGAGCCTTCGCCCGTCCGGTCCGCAGCAGCTCACGCCACTCGGCCGGGCTCCAGTGCGCGGGCTCGGTGTCGGCGAGGAACTCGCGCAGCACCCCGAGGAACCGTTGCGGGTGCGAGTGGAACGGGAAGTGGCCCGCCCGCTCGAACACCTCGAGCCGGCTCTCCGGCATCGCCTCGTGCGCGGTGCGGCCGTGCTCGACCGGGACGACGAGGTCGTCGGCGCCCCACACCAGCAGGGTCGGCATCCCCGCGGTCAGGTAGCAGCGGTCGAGCATGGTGACGACCTGCCCGCGCCAGTCGACGACGGCGCGCAGGGTGCGCAGGAAGGCCGAGCGGCTCGTGGCGTCGGGCAGCGCGTCGACGAGCCGGACGAGGTCCTCGGCGTCGCGGCCGAGCGAGGTGTCGAGGGCCTGCAGGGTGCGGAGCACCAGCTCGGTCTGGAAGCGGACGCCGGGCCAGCGCAGCATCGGCAGCACGAGGTCGGCGAACGGCAGCGACGCGGCCCGCAGCGCGGGGGTCACGGCCTGGGCGACGCCGCCGGCACCGATGAGCACGAGCCGCTCGGTGCGCTCGGGGTACTGGTAGGCGAACTGCATGGCGACGCCCCCGCCGAGGGAGTGCCCGACGAGGGTCGCGCGGTCGATGTCGAGGACCGAGAGCAGGTCCCGCATGCCGTTGGCGTAGGCGCCGATCGAGTAGTCGCCGCGGGGCTTGTCGGAGCCGCCGTGGCCGAGGAGGTCGGGGGCGAGGACGGTGTGGTCACGCGCGAGGTCGTCGAGGACCGGGCCCCACGTGGAGGAGTCGTCGCCGATCCCGTGGATCAGCAGCAGGACCGGCCCGGACCCGGCCATCCGGAAGGCCCGTCGGTACCCGTGCACGGTCCGGTGCTGCAGTGCCCAGCGCTCGCCGGCGACGGGACGCGCGACCGGTCCGGGGGCCGGCGGGGCTCCCCGCCCCGGACGTCGACCCAGCACCCTGCACCTCTTTCTTCCGGGCCCGATCGGTTGCGGGCCATCGGAGATCGAGCGTAGGAGCGCCGTGTGACGCCCGGTGACGGGGAGGTTTCACCGGCATCGCGACGCGACCGGCGGTCACGTCGTCTCGTCGACCGGGTCCTCCGACCCGTCGTCGTCGGAGCCGTCCGGCCCGTCGGTGACGCCGGTCCCGGTCGCGCCGGTGGCGTCGACCTCGGCGAGCAGCAGGTAGAGCCGGCGCCGGGCCTCGTCGAGGATGCCCGTCGCCTGCGTCACCTGCTCGGCGCTGCCGACCTGGGCGACCTGCGCGACCGCGCCGGCCAGCCCGCGACCCGCCGTGCGGAGATCGGTGAACCCGTCGTCCGCGGCGGCCTCCACCTGCGACCACACCGCGTCGAGCTCGGCGGCGTGCTCCTCGGTGTACTTCGTGCCCGCCTCGGTGAGGTGCACGACCGTGCGGCCGGACTCCTTCTCGGTGTGGACGAGGCCCTCGTCGGCCAGCTGCGAGACGGTCGGGTAGACCGACCCGGGGCTGGGCTTCCAGGAGCCGCCCGAACGCTCGGCGATCTCCTGGATGATCTGGTATCCGTGGCGGGGCTCCTCCCGGAGGAGGGCGAGGATCGCGAGGCGGACGTCGCCGCGCGAGCGCCGACCCGGGCCACCCCGGCCGCCGCGTCCGCGACCACCGGGACCGCCGAAGCCGCGGCCACCCGGGCCGCCACCGCGGCGACCCCGCGGCCCACCCGGGCCCCAGGGACCTGGGAAGCCGCCCTCGGGACCGTCCTGCGGTCCCTCCTCCTCCGGGCCGCGTCCCCGCCCGCGTCCGCGCCCCCGGGGACCCCCGGGGCCGAACGGGCCGCCGAAGGGCGGGCCGAAGTCGGCGAAGTCCTTGCCGAACGGGCCTCCCCGCCGGCGGGCACCGCGATGCGGCCGTCCGGGCTCGCCGCGGTGCTGGTGCGGCCCACCCGGGCCGCGCTGCTGCGCCCACTCGGGGCGCTCGTGGTTGGTGAACATGTTCTGTGTTCCCTTCGTCGAAGTACCGCCGACTGTCGGCGATGCTTCAACGATATATCGCTAACTGTCGGGTGCAACGTGATGCCGGTCACGTCTGACCCATGGGTGAGCGGCGCCGCCCGGGCGTCGGACGCCAGGAACGTGCCGTTGCCGCGTGGTGGGTGCGGGCGTTCGCCGACGGCCTCGTCGGGTCGGTGATCGACTCGTCGACCTCGCTGCCTTCGGGGCCCTCGACCCTGTCGCGCCCGGCCGGACTCGGGGACCATCCCGGGACGGAAGGACACCTGATGCGCAAGCTCTCCCTCGACGCCCTCGCGCGGCAGCAGCTCGAGCGCGCTGCCGACTCGAGCAGTGGACGCGCGGCCGACACCGTCTACGGCGGCCACGAGCACGTCCTCCGGCAGACCATGATCACGCTGATGGCCGGGAGCTCGCTCTCCGAGCACGACGGTCCGGCCGAGGCCACCCTCGAGGTGCGCCGCGGCCGGGTCCGCCTCGTCGCGGGGGCCGATACCTGGGACGGCCGCACCGGGGACCTCCTCATCGTCCCGACGGCGCGTCACACCCTCCAGGCCCTCGAGACGAGCGTCGTGCTCCTCACCGTCGTCCGGTCCCCGTGAGCCGAGGGCGACGCGGGATCGGTCGCCGGCTCGGCGTCGGGATCGGGCCCCGGAGGCGACCAGGCGATCATCCCGTCGGGACCGGTGCGGCGGGCTCCGGTGAGGGCAACGCGTAGACCTGTTCGACCACCCTGCTCAGCAGGGCGTTGGCCGTCTGTCGGCTGTCGAGGCCCACGGTCAGGTTGCTCCAGATCACGATCGTCACGTGGTTGACGGGGTCGTGGCCGGCGAAGGCGTCGTAGCCCGGCATCTCCCCGAAGTGGAAGTACAGCGGCACGGTCGGCGCGAGCATCTGCCGTTCGATGCCGTACCCGTACTGCGGTGCCCCGGCCGGTGCCCCCGGCTCGGTGGGCATCGGGCTGTCCAGCCACTGCCGCTGGAGGTCCGGGCGGCCGATGACCTGCCCACCGACCAGCGCCCGGATCCAGGTCCCGAGGTCGTCGGCGGTCGAGATGGCTCCGCCGGCCGCCATGGCGTAGGAGGGACTCTGGCGGGTGTAGTCGACGGGGGCGAGCGTCCCGGACTCGGCCGCGGCGCGGACCTCGGGCGGATAGGGCGTCGTCACGAGGGCGTAGCGGGAGCCGCCGTACATGTAGCCGTGCGACGACGGCGCGGGGATCGAGCTGTCCGTCGTCGCCGGGAGGCTCGTCCGGGTCAGTCCTCGCGGGCCGAAGAGACGGTCCCGGAACGCCTGGTCCAGCGGCTTCCCGCACACCTTCTCGACGACGAGGCCGAGCAGCGCGTAGTTGGTGTTGCTGTAGTCGTACCCGGCGCCCGGCGGGAACTCCGGTGGGTGCCGGAAGGCGATCGCCAGCACCTCCTGGGGCGTCCACACCTTCGCCGGGTCGGCGTCGAGGGTCGCCGCGAACGCGGGGTCGTTCGTGTAGCCGTACAGGCCGCTGCGCATGGTCAGCAGCTGCTCGACGGTGATGTTCCCGCCGTTCGGCACGCCCGGCACGTACGCCGCCACCGGGTCGGACAGCCGCAGCCTGCCCTGCCCCACGAGCTGGAGGACCACCGCCGACGTCATCGTCTTGGTGATCGACGCGATCCGGACGTGGGTGGCGCCGTCCGGCGGCACCTGCGCCCCCCGCTCGGTGGTCCCGACGGCGGCGGTGACGGCTCCCCGCGGCGTGTGCACCTCGACCACGGCACCCGGGATCCGGAGCTCGGTGGCGGTGGCCTGCACCGCGGCCCGGAGCGCGGCGGGGTCGATCGTCTTCACGACGGACGGTCCGTGTGGTGGGGTCGTGGCCCCGGTCGCCGCGACGGGGACCACGGCCGAGCCGCCCGCCGAACCGCCGGTCGGGACGGCCGCGGAGCAGCCGGCGAGGACCAGGCCGGCGAGGAGCCCGACACCCCGCACGAGCGGGGATCGCCGAGCTCCAGCACGCATGCCGCTGCTCCCCGTGCGTCGTGCCCGCCCCGTCGCGGGCGTGTGTCCCGGACGTCCGCCTCACCCGACGTCCCCCGGCCACAGGGTGGAGCACCCCCGTCGAGCGGCGCAGCCGCCGACCGGCCGAGTGACGAGACGTGCGGGATCGAGGACCGAACGTCGTGGATCTGCTGGTCAGTGGCGCGCGGACGCCCGTGGGGTGATCACTCGGGACCGCGGACCTCCCGGAGCTCGGCGCCCTGCCCGGCAACGTCTGATCGGTGGGTTTCCTGGAGGCGTTCGCGACGGCGGCCGGGCAGGTCCGGGCGGAGATGGCCACCCGGCCCAGCCCGGCCGCCGTCCTCGAACGGGTGGCGCGGGCCCGCTAGTGGAAGGCGGCGCGCTCCACCGTCGTCTGCAGGGCGGCGAGGAGCTCGCGGGCCGAGTCGAGCGAGAGCTCGACCGCGATCCGCGACGCCGGGCCCTGCTCCGGCGCCAGGAAGTCGATGTTCACGGTGTGCGCGTCGGGGGCGTGCACCGGGTGGTCGTAGTAGACCGTCGCCTCGGACATGGCCCGCCAGCCGTCACGGGTCTTCCCCGACGAGCGTTCGAGGGCGACCTTCTCGGTGGAGTAGGTGCACATCAGGCGGCTCCCACGGGGTCCCGGACGAGGTGGGTGTCGAGGAAGGCCTCGATCTTCTGCCAGGCGTCGACGGCGGCCTCGGGGCGGTAGGAGGGCCGGTCGACCGAGAAGAAGGCGTGCCCGGCGCCGTCGTAGCGGTGGAACTCGTAGGTCTTGCCGTGGTGCTGCAGCAGCTTCTCCAGCTCGTCGACCTGGTCGGGCGAGGGGTAGGAGTCGTCGTTGCCGAACAGGCCCAGCAGGGGCGCGCCCAGCTCGCCGATGCGGTCGGTCAGCGGCTGGACCTTGAGCGGGAACCCCTCGGGCGGGGTGCCGACGACGAAGGCGCCGTAGCAGTCGACGGCCGCCTGGACGTCGACCTCGATGCCGGTGAGCACCGCCTGGCGGCCGCCGGAGCAGTAGCCGATGACCCCGACGGCGCCGGTCGCGTTGGCCAGGGTGCGCAGCCAGGCCGCGGCGCCGGCCGCGTCGCCGACGAAGCGCTCGTCCGGGACCCCGCCGTTCGCGCGGGCGGTGGCGGCGGCGTCGTCGGGATCGGCGTCGGGCGCCTCACGGGTGTAGAGGTTCGGGCAGATCGCGGAGTAGCCCATCGTCGCGAAGCGGCGGGTGATCTCCTTGGTTCCGGCGTCGTACCCGGGCATGTGGTGGATCACGATCATGCCGGGATGCGGTCCGGGGTCCAGCGGTCGTGCGGTGTAGGCCTCGATGAGGTCGCCCCCGTGGCCCCGGATGCCGACCGTCTCGGCCAGGACGGCGTCGTAGCGCATGCGTGCACTCCCTCCTCGCCGGCGCGCGGGAGCGCGCCGCTCGCACCCATCCGAGCACTTCCGGGACGGCGGCGGGGTGCCGGGGCGACGCACGTCCCGTTTGCGTGCTCGGGACGATGACCACCGGGCCCGGCGCTAGGAGCGCCGCCAGCGGGCCGGGCCGTCGTCGTACAGGTCGGCGCCGTGCAGGTCGTTCACGACGAGGGCCGGGAAGTCCTCGATGGTCAGCCGGCGGACCGCCTCCGCGCCCAGGTCGTCGTAGGCCACGATCTCGGCGCTCGTGATGCACCGGGAGAGCAGCGCGGCGGTGCCCTCGATCGCGCCGAAGTAGACGCAGCCGTGGGTGCGCATCGACTCCTTCACGGCGTCGTTGCGCCGTCCCTTCCCGATCATCGACCGCAGGCCCCGCTCGACGAGCATCGGGGAGTACGCGTCGCACCGGCTGGCGGTGGTGGGCCCGGCGGAGCCGATGACGTGGCCGGGGCGGGCCGGGGTGGGACCGACGAAGTAGATGGTGGCGCCCTCGACGTCGAACGGGAGCTCCTCGCCGGCGTCGATCGCCTCGGCGAACCGGGCGTGGGCGGCGTCGCGGGCGGTGTACACGACCCCGGAGAGGAGCACCGAGTCGCCGGCGTGCAGCGACGCCGGGTCGGTGAGGGGGAGCCTGACCGCCGTCGCCGTCACAGGGTCACGCTCCGCACGCGGTGGGAGTGGCAGTCGAGGTTGATCGCCACGGGGAAGGCCGCGATGTGGGTCGGGAAGGCCTCGACGTGCACGGCCACCGTCGTCACCGTCCCGCCGAACCCCGCCGGCCCGATCCCGGTCGCGTTGATCGCGTCGACCAGCTCGGCCTCCAGCTCGGCGAGCTTCGGGTCGGGCGAGGGCGAGCCGGTGGGGTCGCGGGTGAGCGCCCGCTTGGCCAGCACCGCCGCGCGGTCGAACGTGCCGCCCATCCCGATGCCGACGGTCACCGGCGGGCTGGCGGACGGCCCCGCCTTCTCGATGGTCTCCACGACGAACCGGCGCATGCCCTCGACGCCGGCGGCCGGCGTGAGCATCCGCAGCGCGCTCATGTTGTCGCACCCGGCGCCCTTGACCAGCAGCGTCAGCTCGATGCCGGTGCCGGGGACGAGGTCGTAGTGGACCATCGCCGGGGTGTTGTCCCCGGTGTTGACGCGGTCGACGGGGGAGCGGACGAGCGACGCGCGCAGGTAGCCGTCGCGGTAGCCCTGCGCGACCCCGCGGTCGAGCGCCTCGGCGAGCGAGCCGCCGGTGAAGTGCACGTCCTGCCCGATCGTCAGGAACAGCACCGCGTACCCGGTGTCCTGGCAGAACGCGATCCGCTCGGCCGCCGAGACGCGGGCGTTCTCGAGCAGCCGGTCGAACACCTCCCGGCCGATCGGCGACTCCTCGGCGAGCCGCCCGCGCTCCAGCGCCGCCACGTGGTCCTCGCGCAGCGCGTGGTTGGCCTCGACGCAGAGCTTGGCGACGACGGCCTCGACCTCGGCGACGTCGACGGTGCGCAGCTCGGGTGCGACGGTCACCGGTCAGGCGTACCGCACCCGGCGTCGTCGTGCACCGTGGAAGCGGCCGACGGTGTGGCTTTCCGGACGTCCAGCGTCAGCGGTGCGACACCGCTGACACCGCGAAGCCGGACAGCGCATCCGCGAACGCGTCCAGGGCCGCCCGCGCCGCGTCGCCGTCGCGGTCCACCAGCCACGCGATCACCACGCCGTCGGTGACGACGACGAGCATCCGGGCCAGCTCGGTGACGGGCAGCGTCCAGGACACCCCGCACCCCGCCGCCAGCGACTCCAGGGTCAGCCGCGCGGTGCGGTGGTAGGCCTCGTACTGGCGGGCGGCCACCCCGGCGAGCGACGGCTCGTGCAGCGCGTACTGCGTCAGCCCGGTCAGCACGACCTCCCGGTTCGGGTCGGCCTCCACCGTCGCCCAGTACTCGTGAAGCGTCGCCCGCAGCGACTCGGCCACCGAGCCGCGGACCAGCACGCCGCCGGCCTGCGCGTCGACGAGCGCCGCGACCGTCGCCTCGGTCAGCTCGACCAGGAGCTCCTCCTTCGAGGCGAAGCAGTAGTGGAACGCCGCGACCGGCGCGCCCGCCTCGGCACAGATCCGCCGGGTGGTGGCCGCCGCGAACCCCTCGGCGCCGATCACGCGGAAGGCCGCCTCGACCAGCTGGCGGCGGCGCTCGGACGCGGACACCCGGGCCACGGCGCACCTCCCGAAGTTGGTCAGTTGTCCCAGACGCTTGACATAGTATGGCCCACGCCACAGGCTGACGCGCGTGGAGGGGACGAGCGCGGAGGGCGGCTACGCGACCGCGTTCCCGCGGGTGCTGCGCCGGTTCGCGCTCTTCGCGATCGCGTTCTCCGTCGTCTCGATCACCACGGGGATCTTCGTCAACTACGCCTACGGCCTCACCACCATGGGCCCGGCCGCGGTGTGGCTCTGGCCGGTGGCGGCGGTCGGGCAGGTCCTCGTGGTGCTCGTGCTCGCCGAGCTGGCCGGGCACATGCCGCTGGCCGGCGCGAACTACCAGTGGACCGCGCGGCTGGTCGGGACGCGGTTCGGCTACACCGTCGGGTCGCTGGGCCTGCTCTACAGCGCGGTCGGGCTCCCCGGGATCGCGCTCGTCGGGCTCGCCCCGCTCACCGCCACCGTGCTGGGGCTCGACGCCGCCGACCCGACGACGCTGCTCGTCATCGCCGTCGTGGCCCTCCTGCTGGCCTTCGGGGTCAACCTGGTGCGGGTGCAGTGGGCGGCGCGGGTCAACAACCTCGCGGTGTTCGCCGAGATCGCGGGCACGGTGGTGCTCTCGCTGCTGCTGTTGGGCCTGTGGGCGCACGGCCACGCGGGCACGCCCGACGGCGGGCACGGGCTCGGCTTCCTCACCGCGGTGAACCCGGGCACCCCGGCCGGCGACGCCGTCGTCGGGGGCGCGCTCATCGGGATCTTCACGCTCGTCGGGTTCGAGGCCGCCGCCGACATGGCCGAGGAGGCCGTCGACGCCCGCCGCACGGTCCCGCGCGCGATGATCGCCGCCGCGGTGATCTCGGGGGTGCTCGGGCTCGTCGCGCTGATCGGGTTCACCGTCGCCATCCCGGACCTGCGCGCCGTCGAGGCCTCGCCCGTCCCGCTCGCCGACATCGCGCAGTACTGGCTCGGGCCGGTGCTCACCCGCGTCTTCCTCGTGATCGTCGTGTTCTCGATGTTCGCGCTGCTCGTGGTCGCGGCGGCGTCGAACTCCCGGCTGCTCTTCGCGATGGCCCGCGACCGGCTCCTGCCCGGGTCCGGCCTGCTGCGGCGGGTGAACGCGACCACCGCGACGCCGGTGCCCGCCCTGCTGACCTCGCTGGTGATCTGCCTGGTGCTGCTGGCCTACGGCACCCTCGACGGGGCCGCGTTCACGATCCTCGTCGGCGCCACCGCCCTCGTGCCCTACCTGATCTACCTGCTCACCCTCGGCGGCTACCTCGCCCGGCGCCGCCGGCTGCGCGAGACCGGGCAGGTCGGCTTCTCACTGGGTCGGGCGGCGCTGCCGGTGGCCGGGCTGGCGATGGTGTGGCTGGTGGTGGTCGTCGCCGCCCTGACGCTGCCCGACGCCTTCCGCTCCGCCGACTACGTCGTGCTCGGGGGCCTCGCACTGACCGGGCTCTGGTACCTCGCGGTGCTGCGGCGCCGCCTGCGCGACGGGACCGCCGGCCTGCCGGCGCCCGACACCACACCCGCCGTCGGGAAGGCCCTGGAGAGCTCGTGACGTGGACCAACTGGGCCGCGAACCAGCGGACCGCCCCGGCGCGGACCGTGACCGCGAAGGACACCGACGACGTCGTCGCCACGGTGAAGGCGGCCGCGCGCGACGGGCTGCGGGTCAAGGCGACCGGGTCCGGCCACTCGTTCACCGGCATCGGGGTGCCCGACGGGATCGCGCTCGCGACGCCGTCCTCGCCGGAGCTGCTGGCCGTGGCCGGAGACCGCGTCACCGTCCCCGCGGGCATGACGATCCGGACGCTGAACGCCCTGCTGGCCGAACACGGCCGCGCGCTGCCGAACCTCGGCGACATCGACGCCCAGACGATCGCGGGCGCGGTCGCCACCGGCACCCACGGCACCGGGGCCCGCCACCAGGGGATCGCCGCGGGCATCCGCGGCCTCGAGATGGTGCTCGCCGACGGCAGCGTGGTCACCGCGACCGCCACCGAGCACCCGGAGCTCTTCCGCCACGGCCGCGTCGGGCTCGGCGCGCTCGGGGTGGTGACGGCGGTCGAGCTCGAGACGGTGCCTGCCTTCGCGCTCCACGCGCGGGAGTCCGCGCGCCCGCTCGGGGAGGTCCTCGAGTCCTTCGACGAGCTCGCGGCGGCCCACGACCACGTGGAGTTCTACTGGTTCCCGCACACCGACGTCGCCGCCACGAAGATCAACGACCGGGTGTCCGACGAGGCTCCCGGTCCGGCCCGGGGCCGGGTCGCGGAGTGGGTCGGGGACGAGCTGCTCGGCAACGGCGGGTTCGCCGCGGTGTGCCGGCTCGGGGCGGCGGTGCCGCGCGCGGTGCCGGCCCTCAACCGCGTCATGGCCGCCCGGATGGCCAACGCCGAGTACGTCGACCGCTCCTACCGGGTGTTCACCAGCCCGCGCCGGGTGCGCTTCCTCGAGATGGAGTACGCGGTGCCGCGGGACGCGCTGCCCGAGGCGTTCGCCGGCCTGCGGGCCGCGGCGGCCCGGCACGCCGCCGACGTGACCTTCCCGGTCGAGGTGCGGGTCGCGGGCGCGGACGACGTGCCGCTGTCGACGGCGAGCGGGCGCGACTCGGCCTACCTCGCCGTCCACGTCTACCGCGGCCGGCCTCACGAGGCGTACTTCGCCGCGGTCGAATCGGTGATGACCGCGCTGGGCGGACGCCCGCACTGGGGGAAGCTGCACACGCGGACGGCGGCCCAGCTGGCCGCGTCGTACCCGGAGTTCGGGGCGTTCGTCGCGCTGCGCGACCGGCTCGACCCTGCCGGCCTCTTCCACAACGCCCACCTGGAACGGATCCTCGGTGCGCCACCTCGCTGACCTGCAGACCCCCGCCCTCGTCGTCGACGCCGACGCGCTCGAGGCCAACCTCGCGGACATGGCCGCCCGCTGGCCGGGCGCGACGCTGCGCCCGCACGTGAAGGCGCACAAGACGACGGCGCTGGCCCACCGGCAGGCCGCGCACGGCTCGCCGGGCTTCACGTGCGCGACGATCCGCGAGGTCGAGGGCATGGTCGCGGCCGGCCTCGGAGGGGACCTGCTGCTGGCCAACGAGGTGCTCGACACCCGGCGGCTCGGGGCGCTCGTCGCCGACGGCGCGCGGGTGACGGTGGCGGTCGACTCCCCGGAGACGGTCGAGGCGGCGGCGGCCGGCGGGGTGCGCGAGGTGCTCGTCGACGTCAACGTGGGCCTGCCGCGCTGCGGGGTCCAGCCCGACGGGGCCGGTGCCCTGGCGGACAAGGCGCGGGCCGCGGGCCTCGCGGTGCGCGGCGTCATGGGCTACGAGGGCCACCTGCAGGCCCTGCCCGACCTCGCCGAGCGGGCCCGCCTCACCGAGGAGTGCATGGCGCGGCTGCTCGCCGCGCACGCCGAGGTCGGCGGGGACGTCGTCTCCGGCGGCGGCACCGGGACCTCGGCGCTGAACACCTGGGTCACCGAGATGCAGGCCGGCTCCTACGCGCTGATGGACTCGGCCTACGCGGCGGCCGGCGTCGGGTACCGGCAGGCGCTGCACGTGCTCAGCACGGTGGTCTCGACGTCGGCGGCGCGCCCGGACATGCCCGCCTACGCCGTGGCCGACGTCGGGCTCAAGGCGCTGGGGATGGACCACGGGAACCCCTCGATCCCGGGCGGCCAGGTGTGGTTCTGCTCGGACGAGCACGTGACGTTCGCGCCCGACGACGGTGCCCCGGTGCGCGTGGGCGACCACGTGCTCGTCGTGCCCGCCCACGTCGATCCCACCGTCGCGCTGCACGAGCGGATGCACCTCGTGCGCGACGGTGAGGTCCTCGACACCTGGCCGGTGGACCTCCGCGGGTGGTGACGCTCCGTCGGGGGCGGACACGCATGCCGGACCGGGTCGACGGGGTACCGCTGCGGGCGAGGCATTGGACGAATCCGCGCCCCGACCCCGAGCGGGCGCGGCGAGAAGGAGGAACACCGGATGGACCTGTCGCGCACGCGGGATCTCTTCGAACGGCAGGGGCCGTTCGCGACGGTCTACCTGGAAGCGACGAACCCCGGCGAGAACGCCGCGAAGCAGACCGAACTGCGCTGGCGGGGGCTGTCGGACTCGCTCTCGGAGCAGGGTGCCGACGACAAGACGATCGCGGCCCTGGACGACCTGTTCTCCTCGACCGCCCCCGGCGACCTCAACGCCTACGGGCGCGTCGTCGTGGCGTCGTCGGACGGCGTGCTGTTCGACGAGCCCGTCGAGGGCGTCGACCGGTCCGGCGACTCGGCCACGTGGTCCCCGCTGCCCGAGCTCGGCACCTACTTCCGCTCCCAGTCGGGCTCGGTGCGCGTCGTGCTCGTCGTGGCCGACCAGACCGGCGGTGACGTCTACCAGGTGGTCGCCTCGAACGTCGAGGGCGCCCGGGAGGTCTCCGAGGAGACCATCAAGGGCTCGGCGGTCGAGTCGGTGCACAAGCCGCGCGAGGGCGGGAACGCCCACAAGCACCGCCAGCGCCGCCACGCGGAGGCCGCGTACCAGAACGCGGCCGACGTCGTGAAGGGCGTCGAGTCGGCGGTCTCGTCGTTCCGGCCCGAGCTGATCGTGCTCGCCGGCGAGGTGAACGGACGCGAGGTCGTCCGCACCGAGATGCCGAAGGGGCTCCTGGAGATCACCCGCGAGATCGAGGCGGGCAGCCGGGCGGCGGGCGCCAGCGAGGACGCGCTCGAGGACGCCCTGCTCACCGAGGTCGGGCGGTTCGCGACCGAGCGCGAGACCGCGATCGACCAGCAGTTCCGGGAGGCCAAGGGCCACGCCAACGCCGCCGAGGGCCTCGAGCCGGTCCTCGAGGCGGCCCGCACCGGGGCGATCGCGACGCTGATCCTCGTCGACGCCCACCCGGTGGCGGGGGAGCTCTACGTCGGCGACAGCCCGGAGGCGCTGTCCACCGACCCCGCGAACCTGAGCTCGATCTCGGACGCCGAGCCGGTCAAGCGGCCGGCCGAGCAGGTCCTGGTCCGGGCGACCGGCGCGCTGGGTGGCGACGTCGCGGTCCTGGGGGCCGGCGCGGAGCTGCAGGACAACGTGGGCGCGCTCCTGCGGTTCCCGACGGGGAGCTGACGCATGTGAACGGATTTGGTCGTCCAGGCGACCAAATCCGTTCACATGGCCTGCGGCCTTTCGGGTGATCCGTGGAGCCGAGGCGCGGCGCCCGGAGTCGAAGCGGCATGAGCTCCCGCAAGCGCACCCGCCGCCGGCCGTCCCGAGCGTCCTCCTCACCGTCGTCGGGGGAGGAGGTGGTGGTCCGGCTCGCGGGCCCGCAGGACCTCGTCGCCTCGCTGCCGTCGATGCTCGGGTTCGTCCCCGAGGACTCGTTCGTGGTCGTCGCGATGCACCGCCATGGCGGGCGCAGCCGCGTCGGGGGGATGGCCCGGGTCGACCTGGTGCCGCGGGCCGAGCCGCACGAGCGCGCCGAGGTCGACCGGGTGCTCGTCGCGGCGGTGCGCCAGCGCCTCGAGCCGGCGGCGCCCGACTCGCTCGTGGTGGTCGTCGTCGCCGACACCGACCCCGACGGCGAGCCACCGCACCGGGCGCTCGTCGCGGCCCTGCGGGAGTCCTTCGACGAGATCGGGGTGCCGGTGACCGGGGCCGTGTGGGCCGCCCGCGTCGCCGAGGGCGCCCCCTGGGCCTGTTACGACGACTGCGGGTGCACGGGCACCGTGTCCGACCCGACCGGCACCCTCGCCGCCGCCGAGACCGCGGCGGCCGGGCGGGTCACCTACGGGTCCCGCTCCGAGGCGGAGGCGGTCCTCGCCCCCGACCCGGCGGCGAACAGCCCGCGTCGTCGCGAGCTCGTCGACGACGCCCACGAGGCCGCCCTCACCGACCGGGAACTGTCGGGCGTCACCGCCGCGCGGCGGGACCTCGAGGCGGTCCGGCACGCGGTGGCGGAGGTCGGGCGGGGCGTGGTGCTCGCGGAGGAGGAGATCGCCCGGCTCGCGGTCGCGCTGTGCGACCCGCGGGTGCGCGACGTCTGCCTGGGCTTCGCCGCCGGCCACGACGACGCCGTCGACCCGGCCCACGCCGAGCAGCTGTGGACACTGCTCGCGCGGGCGGTGCCCGCGCCGGAGGTCGCGGAGCCGGCCACACTCCTGGCGTTCGCCACCCTCGACCACGGCGGCGGCGCGGCCCTGACGACGGCCCTCGTCCGCGCCATGGACGCCGACCCGGGCCACCAGCTCAGCCGGCTGCTCGGCAGCATCGTCGCGGCCGGGATCGACCCCGCCACGGTCCGGGAGATGATCGCCGGGGCGGCGGCCGAGTCGGCCGCGCGGCTGGTGGCGTGACGGGCGGTCAGCCCAGGTCGTCGAGGGCGGCCGCGATCTCGGCGGGCTTGTCGACCACGGCCACCGCGCCCGCCGCCTCGAGCTCGGCGCGGCCCCCGAAGCCCCAGGACACGCCCACGCAGGGCAGGTCGTGGTGGCGGGCGCCCTCGACGTCGTGGTGGCGGTCGCCGACCAGCCCCGCCATCGACCCGTCGGCGTGCCGGTTCGCGTGCTGGGTCAGGGCGAGCCCGACGACGGCGGCCTTGCCCTCGACGCTGCCGTCGTGCGCGGCCCCGTGGACCCCGCCCGCGAACAGCGCGGTGAGCCCGAGGTGCTCGACGATCTCGCGGGCGTAGCCGGCGGGCTTGCTGGTGGTGACGGCGAGGACGTCCCCCCGGGCGGCGAGGTCCTCGAGCGCCTCGGGGATGCCCTCGTAGGGCTCGACGTCGAACATGGCGCCGCCGCCGTAGTGCTGCCGGTAGGCCGCCATCATGACCTCGGCCGTCTCGACGTCGACGCCGAGCACGTCGCGGAAGGCCGCCGGGAACGGCGGCCCGATGAGGTCGCGCAGCTGCTCCGGGGTGGGCTCCGGGAGCCCGACGGCGGTGGTGGCGTGGCGGATCGACGCGCGGATGCCCGGGCCGGAGTCGACGAGGGTGCCGTCGAGGTCGAACAGCACCAGCCGGGAGTCGGAGCGGGCCGTGGGCGACGGCATCAGGCGCCCACCCCGACCCGCCCGGCCTGGGCGAAGGCCCAGGCGTCGGCGACGATCCCGTCGAGGTCGCCGCGCCGCGGTGCCCAGCCCAGCCGGGTCCGTGCGCGCTCGGCGGAGGCGACCAGCACGGCCGGGTCACCCGCGCGGCGCGGCGCCACCACCGCGGGGATCGGGTGGCCGGTCACCCGCCGGCAGGCCTCGACCACCTCGCGGACCGAGAACCCGGTGCCGTTGCCGAGGTTGCACACCAGGTGCCCGTCGGCCTCGGCGGCATCGAGGGCGAGCAGGTGGGCGGCGGCGAGGTCGTCGACGTGGATGTAGTCGCGCACGCAGGTGCCGTCCGGGGTCGGCCAGTCGTCGCCGAACATCGAGACGTGCTCGCGCACGCCGAGGGCGACCTGCAGCACGAGCGGGATGAGGTGCGTCTCGGTGGTGTGCCGCTCGCCGAGCATCGGGCCGTCGGCGGGGCGGTGGGCGCCGGCGACGTTGAAGTAGCGCAGCGACACCGCGCCGAGCTCCCCGTGCGAGGCCGCGGCGTAGGACGTGATCGCGTGGTCGATGGCGAGCTTCGTCGCGCCGTAGGGGTTGGTCGGGCGGGTGGGGGAGTCCTCGGTGATCGGGCTGGTCTCGGGCTCGCCGTAGGTGGCGGCCGTGGACGAGAACACCAGCCGCGGCACCCGGTGGGCGCGCACGGCGTCGAGGAGCGCGAGCGAGGTGACCACGTTGCCGTGCCAGTACTTCGCCGGGTCCACGACGGACTCGCCGACCAGCGAGCGCGCCGCGAAGTGCAGCACCCCGTCGAACGCGCCGGAGCCCAGGACGTCCGCAGCCGCGGCGGCGACGTCGCCCTCCACGAACGCCGCGGCGGCGGGCACGGCGTCACGGTGCCCGGTGGAGAGGTCGTCGAGGACGGTGACCTCGTGGCCGGCGGCGAGCAGGTGGGCGGTGCACACACTGCCGACGTAGCCGGCGCCTCCGGTGACGAGCAGCTTCATGAGCACGAGTCTGGCGTACGTCGCTGTGCGGCCGATCAGCGCGGCGCCGGGACCGGGGGTCCGGGAGCTCCGCCCACCCCATGATCCCGGGGCACATCAGGCGGGCCGGGGAGGTCGCGGACGTGCGACATGTGCCCCTCGCCGGGCCGGGACGACGGCGGGCGGCCCCTAGACGGCGCGGACCAGCACCGCGTGCGCCACCAGGGGGTCGACCTCGGAGCGCTGGCCGCCGTGGCCGACGTTCACCGCGTCGCCGAAGCGGGGGATGCCCACGACCTCGACGTCGCTGCCCGGCAGCACGCCCGCCGACTTCAGCCCCGCCATCAGCGACTCGTTGAGCTGCACGTGCTCGGCGATCCGGCGGATGACGACCTTGCCGCCGCCCGAGCGCGCGAACTCGTCGAGCCGGACCAGGCCGGCCTCGTCGGGCGTCGGGGTGCGGGTGGGCAGCTCGTTGAGGCCGCCGCGCAGCTCGTCCAGCCCGGGGATCGGGTTGCCGTACGGGGACACCGAGGGCTCACCGAGGAGCGCGAAGACCTTCTTCTCGACGGCCTCGCTCATCACGTGCTCCCACCGGCACGCCTCGGTGTGCACGTGCTCCCACTCCAGGCCGATGACGTTGACCAGCAGGAGCTCGGCGAGACGGTGCTTGCGCATGACGGAGACGGCCTTGGCGCGGCCCTCGGGGGTGAGCTCGAGGTGACGGTCGCCCGCCACCTGCACCAGCCCGTCGCGCTCCATCCGGGCGACCGTCTGGCTCACCGTCGGGCCGCTCTGCTCGAGGCGCTCGGCGATGCGCGCGCGCAGCGGCGTGACGCCCTCTTCCTCGAGCTCGTACACCGTGCGCAGGTACATCTCCGTGGTGTCGATGAGGTCGTTCATCCCCACCCCTTCCGGTCCCGTACCCGATCCTACCGAGGGGGGCGACACCGTGGACCGCGGCGCGGCGACGGCAGGGGCACGATGGGGACGTGCCGACCACCGCTGCACCGCTCGTCGCCGCCCCGGACCTGATCTCCGAGCTCGCCGACGGCCCGGCCGGGACCGGCGGGCGTCCGGTCGTGCTGGACGTCCGCTGGCGGCTGGTCCCGCCGCCCAAGGGACGCAAGCCGCGCCGGCGTCCCGACCCGGTCGGCGAGCCCGACTTCGACGCCGGGCACGTGCCGGGGGCGGTGTTCCTCGACATCGACACCGACCTCGCGGGCCCGCCCGGCCCGGCCGGCCGCCACCCGCTGCCCGACCCCGACGACCTGCAGACCACGTTGCGCCGCGCCGGGATCGACGCGGCGACCAGCGTCGTCGTCCACGACGGGGTCGGCGCGGGCGACGGCATGGCCGCCGCGCGGGCCTGGTGGGTGCTGCGCTGGGCCGGGCTCGCCCCGGAGCGGGTCCGCGTGCTCGACGGCGGGTTCGACGCCTGGACCACGGCCGGCGGCCCGACCTCGACCGAGTCCGGGGGCGCCCGCACCCCGGGCGAGATCGCGATCACGGCGGGCGCCATGCCGGTGCTCACCGCCGACGCCGCGGTCGACGTCGCGGACCGCGGGGTGCTGCTCGACGCCCGCGCCCCCGAGCGCTTCCGCGGCGAGACCGAGCCGATCGACCCGGTGGCGGGCCACGTCCCCGGCGCGGCCAACCTCCCGGCCGGGTCGTTGCTCGACGGGGACGGCCGGTGGCGCGCCCCGGAGGAGCTGGCCGAGGCCCTGCGGCCGGTGGTGGGGGAGGCCGGGCCGGTCGGCGCCTACTGCGGGTCGGGCGTGAGCGCGGCGATGCTCGTGCTCGCCGCGGAGATCGCCGGGGTCCGCCCGCCGGAGGACCCGGTGGCGCTCTACGTCGGCTCGTGGTCGAACTGGTGCGCCACCAAGCGGCCGGTGGCCACCGGCGCCTGACCTCGCGCGGGACGTGGTCCTCGGTAGCGTCGGGCCCATGCGCACCACCGTGGTCTGGGACGAGGCCCTGCTCGCCTACAAGTTGTCCTCGGACCACCCGCTGCACCCGGTGCGCCTCGACCTGACGATGCGCCTGGCCCGGTCGCTGGGTGTGCTCGAGGGCATCGAACCGCTGATCCCGGACCCGGCACCCGACGCCGAGCTCGAGCGGGTCCACGTCGCGTCCTACCTGGAGGCGGTGCGCCGCGCCCCGCGCGAGGGCGACGACCCGGTCCACCAGCTCGGCACCATGGACAACCCGATCTTCGAGGGCATGCACGACGCGGCCGCGCTCGTCGCGGGCGGCTCGATCGCGGCGGCGCGGGAGATCGCCGAGGGCCGCGCCGACCGCGCGGTCAACCTCTCCGGCGGCCTGCACCACGCCATGCGCGACCACGCGTGGGGCTTCTGCATCTACAACGACTGCGCGATCGCCATCTCGTGGCTGCTCGACCACGGCTACACCCGCATCGCCTACCTCGACACCGACGTCCACCACGGCGACGGGGTCCAGGCGGCGTTCGTCGACGACCCGCGGGTGCTCACGGTCTCGGTCCACCAGCACCCGCGCACCCTGTGGCCGGGCACCGGGTTCGCCTCCGAGCTCGGCGAGGGGGCCGCCGCCGGCACCGCGGTGAACCTGCCGCTCCCACCGGGCACGCGCGACCGCGAGTGGCTGCGCGCGTTCCACGCCGTCGTGCCCGGTCTGCTGCGGGCGTTCGAGCCGCAGATCCTCGTCACCCAGTGCGGCGCGGACACCCACCACGAGGACCCGCTGGCCGAGCTCGCGCTGTCCGTCGACGGGCACCGGGCGATCTACCGGGCGTGCCGGGACCTCGCCGCCGAGTACGCGGGCGGGAAGTGGCTGGCGCTGGGGGGCGGGGGCTACAACCTGGTCCGCGGGGTCCCGCGCTCCTGGACCCACCTGCTCGCCACGGTGCTCGACCGCGACCTCGACCCGCAGCGCCCCATCCCCGCCTCCTGGACCTCCTACGCCGCGGAGCTCTCGACGCGGCCGCTGCCGACCTCCATGACGGAGGACTCACCCACGGACTGGACGCCGTGGGGCGGGTACACCGAGATCGACGTGGACCGCTTCGTCCTCGAGACCCGCCGCGCGGTGTTCCCGCTGCACGGCCTGGAACCCCAGAACGTCCTGGACTGACCGATGAGCACCCAGCCTGCCGGGACCGCGCAGGACACCGACGGCCACGCCGCCCTCGAGGCCGACACCGTGCCGATGCGGGCCGCCCCCGACGCGCCCTACCCGCAGCACTGGGAGGCCGACGTCGTCGCCGCCGACGGCGCCACCGCCCACCTGCGGCCCATCAGCCCGGACGACGCCGACGCCGTCGTGGCGTTCCACTCCCGGCTCTCCGAGCGCACCCGCTACTACCGCTACTTCAGCCCCTACCCGACGATCCCCGCCCGCGACCTCAAGCGCTTCGTCGAGGTCGACCACCACGACTCGGTGGCCCTCGTGCTCTGGCTGGGCGGGGAGATCATCGCGATCGGCCGGTACGTCCGGCTGGGGCCGAACGGGGACGGCGGGAAGAGCGACTCCGCCGAGGTGGCGTTCGTCGTCCGCGACGACCACCAGGGTCGCGGCCTCGGCTCGATCCTGCTCGAGCACCTCGCCGCGGCGGCCGAGGAGGTGGGGATCACCCGGTTCGTCGCCGAGGTGCTCACCGAGAACCGCGGCATGATCCGCACCTTCCGGCAGGCCGGGTACGACGTGACCCGGGCCATGGAGGGCTCGACGCTGCACCTCGAGTTCGACGTGGCCGCCACCGAGCGCTCCACCGAGGTCCGCCTGGCCCGCGAGCAGGCCGCGGAGGCCCGCAGCGTCGCGAACGTCCTGCACCCGCGCTCGGTGGCCGTGGTCGGCGCGTCGACCGATCCGGGCAAGCTCGGCCACGTCGTGCTCGCGAACCTGCTGCGCGGGGGCTTCACCGGGCCGGTCTACCCGGTGAACCCCGACCACCGGTCGGTCCGCGGGGTCCGCGCGTATCCGACGGTGCTCGACATCCCCGACGACGTCGACCTCGCCGTCGTCGCCGTGCCCGCCCCCGAGGTCTCCGACGTCGTCGACGGCAGCCTGGCCAAGGGGGTCAAGGCCCTCGTCGTCGTCACTTCCGGGTTCGGCGAGACCGGCGACGAGGGCGTCGCCGCGCAGCGCGAGCTGGTCACCCTCGCGCGGTCGCGCGGGATGCGCGTCGTCGGGCCGAGCGCCCTCGGCGTCGTCAACCTCGACCCGGGCTACCGCCTCAACGCCACGCTCGCGCCGCAGCTGCCGCCCGCGGGTCGGGTGGGGTTCTTCTGCCAGTCCGGCGCCCTGGGCATCCAGATCCTCGCGACGGCGGCCCAGCGCCGGCTGGGTCTCTCGACGTTCGTCTCGGCCGGGAACCGCGCGGACCTCTCGGGCAACGACCTCATGCAGTACTGGGACACCGACCCGGCCACCGACGTGGTGCTGCTCTACCTGGAGAGCTTCGGCAACCCGCGCAAGTTCGCCCGGGTGGCCCGCCGTCTCGCGCGCCGCAAGCCGGTGGTCGCGGTCGCGAGCGGGCGGCACGCGACGCCCGGGCTCGCCGCGTCGACGTCGCCGCTGGAGGAGGCCTCGGTCGCGGCGGTGTTCGACCAGTCCGGCGTGATCCGGGTGAGCTCGGTCGACGAGCTCTTCGACGTGGCCCTGCTCGTGGCGAACCAGCCGCTGCCGGCCGGTCCGCGCATCGGCGTCGTCGGGAACTCCAGCGCGCTCGGGGTGCTCGCCGCTGACGTCGCGCTCGCCCACGGGATGCACCTGGCGTTCCCACCGATCGACGTCGGCGCGATGGCCGAGCCGGCCGAGCTGGCCGACGCGGCGGCGCGCGCCCTGGAGGACGACGGCTGCGACGCGCTGGTGATCGTGTTCTCGCCGCCGGTGTCCACCGAGGGGAACGAGCACGCCGACGCGCTCGCCGAGGTCGTGACCGGGGCGGACAAGCCGGTGGCGACCACGTTCCTCGCCTCGGCCGGGGTGCCCGAGCACCTCGTCGTGCCCTCGCCCCCCGAGGCGGGCGGCGCGGACGTGCCGGCCCGCGGCAGCGTCCCGTCCTACCCGTCGCCGGAACGGGCGGTGCTCGCCCTGGCCCGCGTCGTGCGGTACACGCAGTGGCTCGAGCGCCCGGTCGGCGACTTCGTCGTCCCGCCGGGCTGCGACCTCACCGCAGCGCGGGCGCTGGTCGACGGGTGGGGGCCGCAGGAGACGGCGACGGTGCTCTCCGACGAGCAGACCGACGCGCTGCTGCGCGCCGTCGGCATTCGGGTGGCGCCGTTCCGCCGGGCCCGCTCGGCGCAGGAGGCGGTGGACGCGGCCGCGGAGCTCGGCGGCCCGGTGGTGCTGAAGACCGTGGTCCGCACGTGGCGCCACCGCAGCGACCTCGCGGGGGTGCGCCTCGGGCTCACCGACCCCGACGCGGTCACGTCGGCCTACCAGCAGCTCGCCCAGCTCTCCGGCTCGCCGGAGGTGGACGTGCAGGCCCAGGTCCCGCCGGGGCTGCCGGTGGTGGTGGAGCTGCGCGACGACCCGTCGTTCGGCTCACTGGTGTCGTTCGGCCTCGCCGGCGTGGTCACCGAGCTGCTGGGCGACCGCGCCTACTGCGCGACGCCGCTCTCGACGATGGACGCCCACACCCTGGTCCGGGCCCCGCGGGCCGCCCCGCTGCTCGACGGCTACCGCGGGAGCCGTCCGATGGACCTGGCGGCGCTGGAGGACCTGCTGCTGCGCGTCGGGCAGCTCGCCGACCACGTCCCGGAGCTGCGCTCGCTGGCGCTCGACCCGATCCTCGTCGCCGAGCAGGGCGTCTACCCGACCTCGATGCGCGCGGTCCTGGGGCCGCCGCCGGGCCCCCGCGACGCCGGGCCGCGGCGGCTCGGGGCGTAGCCCATGTGAGCGGAATCCGCCCTCGGGGCGGCGGATCCCGTCCAGAATGCCCGGCGATGCGAGCCGCCCCGCTGTCCCTGCTGTTCCCGGCCCTGGTCGGGGTCGCCCTGCTGCTCGCCGCGTGCGGGGGGACCTCCCCGCCGCCGCCGGACCCGAGCACCCCGCCGACGGTGGCGACGGGCGCCCCGCCGGGCGGCACCTCGACGCCCCCGGTGCCGCCGGACCCCCTGACCGCCGACCCGCCGGACGGGACGACGGCGCTCGACCCCTCGCGCGTCGAGGCCCGCGGCCTCCCGCCGGGGTTCCCCACGCTCGTGTGGACCCGCGGGCCCCGCACGCTCGGCGTCTACGGCCGCGCCGGCGGCTGCACGGAGGCGAGCGCGCAGGTGGTGGAGCAGACCGCGCAGGAGGTCACCGTGCACGTGCTGCAGACGACGACCTCGACGGGCCCGTGCACCCGCGAGCTGCGCTACCCGCCGCTGGAGGTGACGCTGGCGCAGGACCTGGGGACGCGCCGCGTCGTCCTGACCGGCGAGGTGCGCTGAGGATCGCGGAACGGGCCCGGAGAAGCCGAGAGACCGGGCCGGCCCCCGGCCGTCCCGGTCCCTCGTCGCCGACGACCGTCGTGGTCGCCCCGTCGGAGACGCGCCGGCGGTACCGCCGTTCCGGCGTGCCCGTGGTCACACCGCCTGCGCTCAGGTAGAGCATGCCGCCCTCCGAACGGAGGGGTCAAGCAGTCGACCGGGCGGTGAGGATCGTTCGCCTCCGTACCGATTCCGTCACGGCAGGTGACCACGACGGGTGGCCGTCCCCGTCACGAAAACGTGGCCGGGACCCCGGACGGGGTCCCGGCCACGCCGGGAGGGATGCGGTGCGTCAGCCAGCTCGCGGCAGCCCTAACTGGCGGCGTACGCCTTGAGCCGGCGGGCGCGGTCGCCCTCGCGCAGCTTCGCCATGACCTCGCGCTCGATCTGGCGGACCCGCTCACGGGACAGACCGAACTGCTTGCCGATCTGGTCCAGCGTGCGCGGCTGGCCGTCGTCGAGGCCGTAGCGCAGCCGGATGACGTTCTGCTCGCGGTCGTCGAGCGTCGCGATCACGCGGCGCATGTCGTCGTGGAGCAGACCCGAGATCACCGTCGACTCGGCGTCCGTGGCCTCGGCGTCCTCGATGAAGTCCCCGAGCGGGGCCTCCTCCTCGGACCCGACCGGCATGTCCAGGCTCACCGGGTCGCGGCTGTGGTCGAGCAGGTCGGCGACCTTCTCGACGGGCAGGCCCGACTCCTCGGCCAGCTCCTCGTTGGTGGCCTCGCGGCCGAGGGTCTGGTGCAGGTCGCGCTTGATGCGGGCCAGCTTGTTGACCTGCTCGACCAGGTGGACGGGCAGGCGGATGGTGCGGGCCTGGTCGGCCATGCCGCGGGTGATGGCCTGGCGGATCCACCACGTGGCGTAGGTCGAGAACTTGAAGCCCTTGGAGTAGTCGAACTTCTCCACGGCCCGGATGAGGCCGAGGTTGCCCTCCTGGATGAGGTCGAGCAGCGGCATCCCGCGGCCGGTGTAGCGCTTGGCCAGCGAGACGACGAGCCGCAGGTTGGCCTCGAGCAGGTGGGCGCGTGCGCGCCGGCCGTCACGGGCGACCGCCCGGAGGTCGCGGGCCCGGTCGGCGTCCAGCGTGTCGTCTTCGAGCAGGTGCGCTGCGTACACACCGGCCTCGATGCGCTTCGCGAGCTCCACCTCGTCGGCGGCCGTCAGCAGTGCGGTCTTTCCGATACCGTTGAGGTAGACGCGCACGAGGTCGGCAGCCGGGCTCTGGGCGTCGAGGTCGCTCTGGGCCTCCGCCTCGGTCTGGAGCGCAGTAGTCTCGGGGACGACGTCGGGGGTCGACTCGGGCAGGACGGCCTCGGCGTCACGAGACTGCTGCGGGGCGAGTGTCGCCGTCATGGAATCCTCCCTGCGCGGCGTTGGTCTGGCGCGCCGCGTCACTTGGTCGAACGCACGGCAGCACGCGATCGTTCCCGACCGCCGCGCACCGACCGGTTAACCGCTTGTGACGGTGCCGACGCGTGTTCCGGGCCATGCCGAGGCAACCGGGCCTCACACCTCGACGATCACCGTGAACGGTCCGTCGTTGACCGACGCGACCGCCATGTCCGCCCCGAACGCGCCGGTCGCGACGTCGGCGCCCCGTCCACGCAGGGCCTCGACGACCGCGCCCACGAGCCGCTCGGCCTCGGCGCCGGGTGCCGCCGCCGACCACGATGGTCGTCGTCCCTTGCGGGTCTCGCCGTAAAGCGTGAACTGACTCACCACGAGCAGGCCGGCGCCGCTCTCGGCGCAGGACCGCTCCTCTCGCAGCACCCGCAGCTCGTGCAGCTTCCGGGCCATCACCGGCACCGGGTCGTCGGTCGTCCCGACGCGGGCCGGGTCGTCGTGGTGCACGCCGAGCAGGACCAGCAGCCCGGGCCCGTCGAGCGACCCGACGACGTCGTCGTCCACGGTCACGGACGCCCGCGTCACCCGCGCCACGACGGCCCTCACGCCGGCACCACCATCCCGTGCAGGAAGAGCTCCCGGACGACGGGCAGGGCGGCCGCGGTGAGCTCGTCGGGGTCGCGGCCGTGGGCCAGCGCGAGGAGCTCGGTGAGGTCGCGCAGCGGCAGGTGGCCCCGGAACCCGGCGAGCAGGGCCTCGCCGAGCTCGTCGAGGTCGTGGCGCCACTGCGGGCCGTCGAGGCGCACCAGCGTCCCGCCGATCCGCTGCCACGCGTCGTCGGAGTGCTCGGGGGAAACGGGCGTGAAGCCGCGCTCGAGGGCCGTCGTCGGGGGGACGACGAGGGCCTCGTCGAGCAGGTCGTGCCGCCGCAGCCACGCGACCCGGTCCAGCCACGCCTCGACCTCCGGGCCCAGCGGGTCGCCGTGGGCCTGGCGCATGTCCTCGCACACGACGGTGCCCGCCACGCCCGGCGCGGTCCGGCGCAGCGTCACGAACCCGAACCCGATCCCCACGACGTCGTGCTCGGCGAAGAAGTCGAGCCAGCGCGCGGCGCGGGCGCGCCCGGCGGGGGAGGCGGGGTCGACGCCGGCGTCGCGCAGCCAGGTGCCGACGTGCAGCGCGGGGTCGGCGACGTCGCGCTGCACCACCCACGCGTCGAGCCCGCCCGGGCCGGCCGCCTCGACGGCCGCCGCGAGCCACCGCCGGGGCCGCGCGTCCCACCCGTCGTGCGCGTCGCCCGCCCGCCGCGCGGCCTCGACGTCGGGACGCGTCACCAGCCAGGAGGCCAACAGCTGCCCGACCCCGCCCTCGGCCAGGTGGGCGGGCAGCGTCGAGACGAGCAGCGCGCTGGCGCCGTCGCCCCCGAGCCCGGCGTCCCGGTAGACGTGCTCGACCTCCGGTGGTCCGGGCACGAACGGCGGGTTGCAGACGACCTGGTCGAAGCGGCGGTCCTCCACCGGCTCCCACCACGGCCCGGCGAGGACCTCCACGTCGATCCCGGAGACCGCGAACGTCGCCCGGGCCAGGGTCAGGGCCCGCGCGGAGACGTCGGTGGCGGTGAGCGCGGCGGCGTGCCCGGAGGCGTGCAGCGTCTGGACGCCGCACCCGGCGCCCAGGTCGAGCAGCGTCGCCACGGGCCGGCGCACGGTGGCGCGGGCCAGCGAGAGCGACGCGGCGCCGGTGCCCAGCACGTGCTCGCGGGCCCGGTCCGCGTCGTCCTCCGGGCGGATCTCGAGGTCGGAGAGCACCCACCACGACCCGTGCTCGTCGGCGTGCGGGCGCAGGTCGAGCGCCGCCGCCACCGAGGCGCCGTCGCGGCGCAGCAGCCCGCCGACGACGGCGTCGTCGAGGTCCACCGGGTCGAGCGCGGCGGCGACGTCGGGAGCCGGGCGCGCCTCGCCGAGCAGGAACAGCCGGACGAGCGTCGCGAGCGGCCCGTCCTCGCCGACGGCCCGCGCCGCCGGTTCCGGCTCCCCGCGGTCCAGCGCCGCGCCCGCGTCCGCCCCGAGTGCGCCGGCGACGCCGTCGACGGTGAACCCGGCGCGGCGGAACGGCTCGGCGAGGCGCCCGGCGAGCGCCGGGAGGAGCGCGGCGTCGAGGCCCGGGGCGTCGACGTCCGGGGTCGATTCGATCACGCCGGACAGTGTCGGCCAGACTCCCCGGGATCGGTTCACCGGCCATCGGGACGTTTGTGACGTGTAGCACAGCGTGCCGATGGGGAAACAGCCCGTCCGACGAGAGGGGACCGTGCCGCGCGGACCGTGGCAGGGTTGCCTGATCGAGGACGGCACGTGACGCTGTGCACACCTGGTGCGGCGCAGCGTCGGGGGGCCGGCCAGCAGTTCCGTACGTCGATCTACGGGAGGCCAGCGGATGTCGGAGCAGGGCACCACCACGGAGAGTCAGGGCAACAAGTACCCGCCGGACCCCGAGTTGGCGAAGACCGCCAACGCCCGCCCCGAGATGTTGGAGCAGGGACTCGAGGAGTTCTGGGACGAGCAGGCCAAGCAGCGGCTCGACTGGTTCGAGCCCTACGACAAGGTCCTCGAGTGGAACATCCCCCACGCCAAGTGGTTCGAGGGCGGCAAGATCAACGCCTGCTACAACTGCGTCGACCGCCACGCGGAGGGCGACAAGGCGGACAAGGTCGCGCTGCACGTCGTCCCGGACGACGGGCCGGACTCGTCGCAGGCGCGCGACATCACCTACGCGGAGCTGCAGCGGCAGGTCGTCCGGTTCGCGAACGGGCTGAAGAAGCTGGGCGTGGGCAAGGGCACCGGGGTCGGCATCTACATGCAGATGATCCCCGAGGCCGTCGTCGCGATGCTCGCGTGCGCCCGCCTCGGCGCGCCGCACACCGTCGTGTTCGGCGGGTTCTCCGGCAAGGCGGTCGCCGAGCGCTGCAACGACTTCGAGGCCAAGGTCCTCATCACGCAGGACGAGGCGCTGCGCGGCGGCAAGGTCGGCTCGCAGAAGACGAACGCCGACGACGGCCTGGGCAACGACACGACCGTCGAGAAGGTCGTCGTCGTGAAGCGCACCGGTGGGGACATCCCGATGACCGACCGGGACGTCTACCTCGACGACCTGCTCGAGGGGGAGTCCGACGACCCGTCGTCGTGCCCCTGCGAGCCGATGGAGTCCGAGGACCTGCTGTTCCTGCTCTACACCTCGGGGTCCACGGGCAAGCCCAAGGGCGTCGTCCACACCACCGGCGGCTACCTGACCGGTGTCACCACCACGACCAACCTCGTCTTCGACATGAAGGACGACTCGGTCTACTGGTGCGCGGCCGACATCGGCTGGATCACCGGGCACAGCTACATCACCTACGGGCCGCTGGCCAACGGCGTGACCTCGGTGCTCTACGAGGGCGTCCCGGGCTACCCGGACAAGGACGTCTGGTGGAAGATCATCGAGAAGTACGGGGTGACGATCCTCTACACCTCGCCCACCGCGATCCGCTCCCACATGAAGTGGGGCGAGAAGTACGCCCAGTCCGCGGACCTCTCGTCGATCAAGATCCTGGGCAGCGTCGGCGAGCCGATCAACCCCGAGGTCTGGGAGTGGTACCGCGAGCACGTCGGCGGCGGCAAGGCGCCCATCATGGACACCTGGTGGCAGACCGAGACCGGGCACATCCTCATCACCCCGCTGCCCGGGATCACGACCCTCAAGCCGGGCATGGCGCAGCAGCCCTTCCCGGGCGTGCGGCCCGAGATCCGGGATGACGAGGGCAACGTGCTCGGCACCGAGCAGACCGGCAATCTCGTGCTCACCGCGCCGTGGCCGGGCATGATGCGCACGCTGTACAAGGACGACCAGCGGTTCCGCGACACCTACTGGTCGAAGTACTCCGACGCGTACTTCGCCGGTGACGGCGCGAAGTACGACGCCGACGGCGACATCATGCTGATGGGTCGCATCGACGACGTCGTCAACGTGTCCGGGCACCGTCTCTCGACCTTCGAGGTGGAGAGCGCCCTGGTGGAGCACGAGGACGTGGCCGAGGCCGCTGTCGCGTCCCGCAAGGACCCCGACACCGGACAGGCCATCGTCGCCTTCGTGTCGCTCAAGGGCGACACGCAGGGCACCGAGGAGCTGGAGCAGGCCCTGCGCGAGCAGGTGGCCCAGTCGATCGGCAAGCTGGCCCGGCCGGCGTCGGTGATCTTCGCCCCCGACCTGCCGAAGACGCGGTCGGGCAAGATCATGCGTCGTCTGCTCAAGAACCTCGCCGAGGGCGAGGAACTGGGCGACACCACCACACTCGTCGACCCGTCGGTGGTCGAGGAGATGCAGAAGCAGATGCAGCAGGGCTAGGTGCGCTCCGCGCTCGTGAGCAGAAAGTGTCGGTATACCGACACTTTCTGCTCACGAGGCCGAAGGCCACCTAGGCACGCGGGCGGTCCTCGACGGCCGGCGGGGTCTCGCCGCGCAGGACGGCGAGCTCGTCGGTCACCCGGTCCATGATGCGGTCGGTGGCGGCGGCCAGGGCCTTGCGCTGCCCCTGCTTGCCGACGAGGTCGGAGAGGTCGACCGGCTCGCCGGCGAGCACGCCGAGCGTGGCGCGGGGGACGAGCACGGGCCGCGTGGCCTTCGGGGGCAGCAGGTGGTTCGCGCCCCACTGGCCGACCGGGATGACCGGCGCGCCCGTCGCGAGCGCCATCCGCGCGATCCCGGTGTGCGACTTCTGCGGCCAGCCGTCGGACTCGTAGGGGAACCCGCCCTCGGGGTAGACCACGACGAGCTCGCCACGGTTCACCGCGTCCACGGCGGCCCGGTAGGCCTCGATGCCCGAGGCCTTCCGGTCCACCGGGATGTGGCGGCCCCCGCGCAGCGGCGAGCCGACGACCCGCATCGCCCACAGCTCCTTCATCGCGAGGAACCGCGGCACCCGGCCCTGAGCCATGCAGTACGCGACGAGCACGATCGGGTCGACGTGCGTGAGGTGGTTGACCGCCAGCAGCGCCCCGCCGGTCGCGGGCACGTTCCTGCCACCCCGGAAGTCCCAGCGGGCGACCGCCATGAGGATCGGCCACAGCAGGTCGATCGCGAACCCGTAGCCGAACCCGCGGTCCCGCCGGGCGTAGAGCACCCAGATCGCCAGCTTCCGCCAGAGCCGCATCGCCCGTCCCGGGGGCCGGGCGTCGTGGGCCTGGGCGATACGGCGCACCCGCGGGTGCGGCCGTGGGGCGGGCGGGCCCTCGGGTGCGGGGGCGTCGGCCGGCCGGGTCCGCGGCGCGGGCCGCGTGGCGCCGTTCGTCTCGGGAGCGGCGGGCGCGGCGGGAGTGGCGGGCGCCGCGGCCGGCTCCGGCGGCGGCGGCGCCAGGGGGGAGCCGGCGGGAGGCGCGTCCTCGGGCTGCGAGCTCATGGCCGCAGATCATGGCAAGTCCTCCGCCCCGCCCGCATGAGTAGTTCTCCGCGTCGGGCGAACCGCGGGGGCTCCCGCCGCGATGATCCGGGCGACGCCGCGGCGGTGCGCCGCGACGGTGTGGATTTCCGGACACCCAGTGTCTGCGGAGTCGCACCGCTGACACGAGAGGACGGCCCATGGGTCAGGCAGCAGCACGGGTGGCGCGCGCGGTCGGTGTGTTCGTGGAGACGACGCGCAGCGGAGCTCGACCCGCGGATGTGGACGGGCGGCTCCCCGTGCGCCTCCGCGCCTGGGACGGCAGCGAGGCCGGCGCGCCCGCCGACTCGGGCGCGCCCGTCGTCGTGCTGAACCACCGGCGGGCGCTGCGCCGCCTGCTGTGGCAGCCCGGCGAGATGGGGCTGGCGCACGCGTACGTCTCCGGGGACCTCGACGTCGAGGGCGACCTCGGCGAGGGCCTCGCCGCGATGTGGGGGCTCGTCCGCGACGGCGCCGTGACGCCGCGCCGGCCCCGGCTCGGCGAGCTGCCCGGCGTCGTCGGGAACGCCGCGCGGCTCGGGCTGCTCGGCCCGAAGCCGGCGCCGCCGCCCGAGGCGATCCGGCTCCCGCGGTTCGCGCGCCTGCACTCGAAGCTGCGCGACCGGGCGGTCATCCACCACCACTACGACGCCGGCAACGCCTTCTACGAGCTCATTCTCGACGCGAACATGGCCTACTCCTCGGGCTACTGGGCCGACCTCGACGCCCCGCTGACCCCCGAGGACCTGCGGGCCGCGCAGGACGCCAAGCTCGACATGGTCTGCCGCAAGCTCGGGCTCGGGCCGGGCTCGACGCTGCTCGACGTCGGGTGCGGCTGGGGCTCGCTGCCGATCCACGCGGCCAAGCACTTCGGGGCGCAGGTCCGCGGCGTGACGATCGCGACCGAGCAGCGCGACCACATCAACCAGCGCATCCGGGCCGAGGGGCTCGCCGACCGGGTCCAGGTCGACCTCGTCGACTACCGCGACGTCCCCACCCGCATCGAGGAGTACGGCTCCTTCGACGCGGTGTCGAGCATCGAGATGGGCGAGCACGTCGGTGACGAGAACTACCCGACCTTCGCCGCCATCCTCCAGGGCGCCCTCAAGCCCGGGGGACGCGCGCTGGTCCAGCAGATGAGCCGCGGCGCCAACCACCCGGGCGGCGGAGCCTTCATCGAGACCTACGTGACGCCGGACATGGTGATGCGGCCGGTCGGGGACACGCTGACGCTGCTGCAGCGGGCCGGGCTCGAGGTCCGGGACGTCCACGTCATGCGCGAGCACTACGTCCCGACGATCCGCGCGTGGCTCGCCACGCTCGAGGCCCACTGGGACGAGGCCGTGCGCCTCGCCGGGGTCCGCGGCGCCCGGATGTGGCGGCTCTACCTCGCCGGGGGCGCGCTCGCGTTCGAGGAGAACCGGATGGGCGTCGACCAGATCCTGCTGGTGCGCCCGACCGCGACCGGCCGGTCCGGGATGCCCGCGACACGGGCCACCTTCGAGCCGGAGGGGCAGAAGGCGGGTACTCCGGCGCCATGAGCTTCTCCTGGGCGGCCGCCGGGCTCCTGCTGGCGGTCGCCGCGGCGGTCGTCGTCGTGACCTTCGCGGTGACGCTGCTCGTCGCGCGGGCGGTGGGGAAGCACTCGGTCGTCGACGTGACCTGGGGCCTCGGCTTCGTGCTGATCGCGGTGGCCGCGTACCTGACGTCGGGGGCGCTCGGCGTCGGGAACCCGACGGTGCGGCTGGTCGCGCTGCTCCTCCCGGTGATCTGGGGGCTGCGGCTCGCGGTCTACATCGGGTGGCGCAACCGGGGCAAGGGCGAGGACCCGCGCTACACCGCGATGCTGGGCGACGACCAACCCGCCGGCGCGATCACCTGGACCGTCGTGCGCAAGGTCTACCTGACCCAGGCCGGCGTCATGCTCGTCGTGGCGCTGCCCGTCCTCGCCGCGATGGTCCGCGCCTCGACCGTGCCTGCGGTGCTCGTCGTCGGGGGAGTGGTCTGGCTGGTCGGGATCGTCTTCGAGTCCGTCGGCGACGCCCAGCTGGCCCGCTTCAAGGCCGACCCGGACAACCGGGGGAAGGTCCTCGACTCCGGGCTCTGGCGCTGGACGCGCCACCCGAACTACTTCGGCGACTTCTGCGTGTGGTGGGGCATCTTCGTGGTCGCGGCGGGGCACCCGGCGGCGCTGGTGAGCGTCGTAGGACCGCTGCTGATGAGCTACCTGCTGATCGGGGTCACCGGCAAGGAGCTCACCGAGAAGTCGATGTCCGGGCGGCCCGGCTACGACGACTACGTCCGCCGGACCTCCGGGTTCTTCCCGCTGCCCCCCGACACCGCGCCCGCCCGCGCCACCTGAGGAGGACCACCCCCGTGACCGAGCCGCTCCCCGACGACCTCGCCGCCCTGCTGCGCCGCCCCGCCCCCTGCTTCGTCGCGACCGTGATGCCCGACGGGTCACCGCAGCTGACCGAGACCTGGGTGGACACCGACGGCGAGCACGTCGTCGTCAACGTCGTCGAGGGGATGCAGAAGGCGCGCAACGTCGCGCGGGACCCGCGGGTGGCCGTGAACGTCGTCGACCCCGACCAGCCCGCGCGCTACTGGGGCCTGCGGGGCCACGTGGTGGAGACGACGACCGAGGGCGGTGCGGAGCACATCGAGGAGCTCTCGCAGCGCTACCTCGGCCGTCCCTACCCGAACTTCGGGGGCGGCAACGGCGCCCGGCTGATCATCCGGATCGCCGTCGACTCCTTCGCCCACACGCCGGAGTGGTGAGGCCCGGCCGTCGGCTCAGGCCTCGGCGCGCTTGCGGAGCACGGCCAGCGCCGAGTCCGCGTGCTCGTCGAAGCGCATCTCGCCGGTGATCACCTCGAGCACGCGCCGGTCGGTGTCGATGACGAACGTCTTCCGCTTGATCGGCAGCACCGGCAACCAGGACCGCTTCGCGTCGAACTGCTTGGCGACGGCGCCGCCCGGGTCGGAGAGCAGCGGGTAGTCGAACGAGTTGTTCACCGAGAACGTGTGCTGCTTCTCGACGGAGTCGGCGCTGATGCCGACCCGCTGCGCACCCACCGCGGCGAACTCGCCGGCCAGGTCGCGGAAGTGGCAGCTCTCCTGGGTGCAGCCGCCCGAGGAGGCGAGCGGGTAGAAGAACAGCACCACCGGCCCGTCGGCGAGCAGACCCGAGAGGGTGCGCTCGCGGCCCTGGTCGTCGGCGAGGGTGAAGTCGGGGGCGAGGTCGCCGGCCTTCATGTGTGGTCCCTTCCCGGGTCGGGGCCCGGAGTCGGCGGGTGTCGGGGGGCGTTCGTCGATGTGACCTCGGTGGTTCAGCGACCCTCACCACCCGCCGTCGGCGCGGATCCGGTTGCAGGATGGATGGGGTGACCTCGTCCCCGACGCGTGGTGCGTCCACCCTGCCCCGCCTCGAACCGGCCTCCCCGCACGGCAGCGGCGCCGGCGGCGTCGCGCTCGTCCTGCACGGCGGCCGGCCCGACGGGCAGCAGGCGGCCGGGGGCTTCCTGCTCTCCCACGTGCGGATGGTGCCGTTCGGGCAGGCGATCGCCCGCGCCGGGGCGTCGCGCGGGGTGGAGACGGCGCTGCTGCGCTACCGGGTGCGGGGGTGGAACGAGCCGCAGTTGGACCCCGTGCGCGACGCCCGCTGGGCCCTCGACGACGTCCGCCGGCGGCACGGCGACGACGTCCCGGTCGTCCTCGTCGGCCACTCCATGGGCGCCCGCGCGGCGCTGCGGGTGGGCGGGGACCCGAACGTCGTCGGGGTCGCGGCCCTCGCGCCGTGGATCGGCCCGGGCGAGCCCACCGAGCACCTCGCCGGGCAGACGCTGCTGATCGCGCACGGCGACCGCGAGCGGATGACCGACCCGCGGGCGTCGCTGGCGTTCGCCGACCGGGTGGCGCGGATCAGCGACCGCGTCGCCCGCTTCGACGTCCACGGGGACGGCCACGCGATGCTGCGCCGCGCGGGGGAGTGGCACCGGCTCGTCGCCCGGTTCACGCTGGGTGCGCTCGGCCTCGAACCGTTCGAGGATGCCGTCGCGAACGCCATGGCGGCCGGCGCCCCCGAGGGCCTGTCGGTGCCGCTGTGAACCCGGCCGTGCTGTCGGCCCGCACCCCAGGAGCAGCCCGTGCCTCGTGACCGTGTCGCCGTCGTCGGGGCGGGCGTCTCCGGCCTCACCGCCGCCTACGTGCTGCAGCGCGAGTGCGACGTCACGCTGTTCGAGGCCGAGGACCGCCTCGGCGGCCACGCTCACACGCACGCGGTGCCCACGGCGACCGGCGGGACCGTCAACGTCGACTCCGGGTTCATCGTCCACAACGAGGCGACCTACCCGCACCTGATCCGGCTGTTCGGCGAGCTCGGCGTCGCGACCCAGGACTCCGAGATGTCGATGAGCGTGCGCGACACCGCGACGGGGCTGGAGTACGCCGGGGCGCGCGGGGCGGCCGGGCTGTTCGCGCAGCGCCGGAACCTCGCGAACCCGCGGCACCTGGCGATGCTCGCCGAGGTGCTGCGCTTCCACCGGGCGGCGCGGCGGGTGCTCGCCGAGGGCGATCTCGACGACGAGGTCACGCTCGGCGAGTTCCTGCGCCGGCACCGGTTCTCGCGCCACTTCGTCGACACCTTCGCCGTCCCGGTGGTCTCGGCGGTCTGGTCGTCCGGGGCGGCGCTGTCCATGCAGTACCCGGCGCGCTACCTGTTCGCCTTCCTGGCCAACCACGGGCTGCTCTCGGTCGGGGGCTCGCACCAGTGGCGCACGGTGGTCGGCGGGTCGGCCCGCTACGTGGAGCGCGTGGTGAAGGGGCTGTCGGCGGTGGAGGTGTCGACGCCGGTGCGGGCCGTGGTGCGCGACGCCGAGGGGATCGAGGTCCGCGACGACGCCGACGTCGCCCACCGGTTCGACCGGGTCGTCGTCGCCACCCACGCGCCGACGGCGCTCTCGCAGCTGGCGGCGCCCACCGTCGCCGAGCGCGAGCTGCTGGGCGCGTTCACCTACTCGGCGAACGAGACCTGGCTGCACACCGACACCTCGGTGCTGCCCCGGGCGGCCGACGCCCGGGCGTCGTGGAACCTGCTGCGCGTCCCCGACGACGACCGCGTGCTCGTCAGCTACGACATGACCCGGCTCATGCGGCTGCCCGGCGACGAGACCTACGTCGTCACGCTGAACGCGACCGACCGGGTGGACCCCGCGAGGGTGATCGCGCGCATGGACTACGAGCACCCCGCCTACACGCCGGCCTCGGTGGCGGCGCAGCGCCGGCTGCCGGAGCTGAACGACGGCCGGGTGGCGTTCGCCGGGGCGTACCACGGGTGGGGGTTCCACGAGGACGGGTGCGCGTCGGGGGTGCGGGCGGCGGCGTCGCTCGGGGTGACCTGGTGACACGTCAGCGGTGTCGCATCGCAGACACTGGACGTCCGGAAAGCCACACCGTCGACGTGCCCGCGCTGTACGACGTGACGGTCGGCCACCGGCGCTCCCAGGTCCTCGACGACGCGTTCACCCACCGCATGGTGCTGTGGCTGGTCGACCTGGACGACCTGCCGTCGTTCCCGGGCATCGCCTTCCGCGGCGCCGACCACCTCGGCCACCCCGACCGCCCGATCCGCGAGAACCTGGACGCGTTCCTGGCCGCCGAGGGCCGTCCGCGGCCGGCGCGGGTGCTCATGCTCGCCCACCCGCGCACGCTCGGCTACGTCTTCAACCCGATCACCCTGTACTGGTGCCACGACGCGGACGGCGCGCTCACCGCCGTCGTCGCCGAGGTCCACAACACCTACGGCGGGCGCCACCACTACCTGCTCGACGTCGACGACGCCGGGCGGGCGCGCGTCGACAAGGACTTCTACGTCTCGCCGTTCTTCCCGGTCGACGGCGAGTACCGGATGCGGGTCCCCGAGCCGGCGGAGACGCTCGCGGCCACCGTCGTGCTGCGGCGTCCCGACGAGGCCGGCGTGCTGACGACGGCCTTCGTCGCGACCATGCGGGGACGACGACGGCCGGCGACCCGGGCCGCCGTCGTGCGGGCCCTCCTGCGGCACCCGTTGGTGACCCAGCGGGTGTCCCTCGCGATCCGGCGGCGCGGGATCCGGCTGTGGGCCCGCGGGCTGCCGGTGATCGCGCGCACGCCCGCCGACGTCGACCCGGGACTGGGTCAGCTCGCGGCCCGGGGCGCAGAATCGCGGGTGTGACCGCTTCCGCACTGGAGATCCGGACCGCCGTCGCCGCCGATGTCGACGCCCTGCTCGAGCTCATCCACGCCGCCTACCGCGGCGAGGGCGGGCGGACCGGGTGGACCACCGAGGCCGAGCTGATCGCGGGCCCGCGCACCACCCGCGAGCTGCTCGCCGCCGACCTCGCCGACCCCGCGATCACGCTCCTCGTCGCCGGCGCCCACGACGGGTGCGCCGCGGTGACCCACCGGGCGGGCGAGCCGACGGCGTCGTTCGGGATGTTCGCGGTGCGCCCGGACGGCCAGGGGACCGGGCTCGGCACGGTCCTGCTGTCCGCGGCCGAGGACCACGCGCGGGCCGGGGGCGCGACCACCATGGAGATGTGCGTGATCGACCGCCGCGCCGAGCTCATCGCCTGGTACGAGCGCCGCGGCTACGCGCGCACCGGGGAGACCCGGCCGTTCCCGTACGGGGAGCCCGGCGTCGGCTTCCCCCACGACGCCGACCTGCGGTTCGCGGTGCTCACGAAGTCCCTCGTGGGCGGCGCGACGTCGTAGGCTGACCGCCGTGCCGACGCTGACCCTGGCCCAGGACCCGGACGCCGACGCGGTCCTCTCGGCGAACCCGCTCGCGCTGCTGATCGGCATGCAGCTCGACCAGCAGTTCCCGATGGAGCGCGCGTTCGCCGGCCCCGCCCTGCTCACCGAGCGGATCGGCGAGATCACCGCGCAGAAGATCGCCGACTACGACCACGACGCCCTCGTCGCCGCCTTCACCGGCCCGCCCGCGCTGCACCGGTACCCGAAGTCGATGGCCGAGCGGGTGCAGGCGGTGTGCCGGGCGATCGTCGAGGACTACGACGGCGACGTCACCCGGATCTGGACCGAGGCCGCCGACGGCGACGACGTCTTCCGCCGGCTGAACGCCCTCCCCGGCTGGGGGAAGATGAAGGCGCAGATCTTCACGGCGCTGCTGGGCAAGCAGTGCGGGCTGGAGGCCGATGGCTGGCGCGACGCCGCCGGCTCCTACGGCGACGAGGGCTCCCGACGCTCCATCGCCGACGTCGTCGACCCCACCACCCTCGCCGAGGTCCGCGACTTCAAGCAGGCCCAGAAGCGGGCGGCGAAGGAGAAGGCCCCGGCGAAGGGGTAGGGCGCTCGGGGCCGGTCGGGTCAGCGGCCGGGGTTCCGCCGAGTGGATCGTGGAGGTTCACTCGCGGGCGGTGGCGGCCCGGGGGCCGACCGAGTGGACCCTGAGGGCTGCGGTGGCAGCCGTGGGGGCCCACTCGGCGTGGTGGCGGCAAGGGGCGGTCGACCGAGTGGACCCTGAGGGCTGCGGTGGCAGCCATGGGAGCCCACTCGACGCTCGTGGGGCGGTCACCCCAGCTCGCCCTCGACCGCGAGGTCGATCCGGACGTCGTGGTGGGTCGTGTGCGGGGTGACCGCCGCCGGGAGGTTCCGACGACGGGTGCCCGACCACGACCGCTCCGCGCCGTCGCCCCGGAAGACGATCTCGTCGCCCTCGACCTCACCGAACGCCATCTCCTCCGCGGCGACGGTGCTGTGGAACGACACCCAGCTCATCGGTCGGCGGTGCCGCTGCGGCGGGCGCGGCGCGGGCGGGCCGGGGCCTCGTCCTGGTCGCTGCGTCGGCGGCCGGTCGTCCGCCGCTCCGGCGTCTCCTGCCGTCCGGTGCGCCGGGTTGGCGTCTCGCGGGTCTCCTGCCGGGCCGGTCGACGGCCCTGCCGCTCCCGCGGCGCGTCCTGGGACTCCCGCTCCTGGGGGCGGCGGCGTGCGCTCGCCCTCCGGACCGGTGCGGCCTCCTCCTCGGGCGCGGGCGTGTCGGAGACCTCGGCGGCATCGGACGGCGACGGGTCGTCGGGCTCGGGCTCGTCGGATGCCGTCTCGTCGGCGTCGGGCTCGGCGTCCGCGTCCTCCGTCTCCTCGATCTCGGCGTCGGCGTCGGCGTCCTCGGACTCGGCGTTCCCCGTGTCCTCCAGGTCCTCCAGGTCCTCGGCGTCCTCGGCGCCGGACTCGACATCGTCGTCGACGTCCTCCACCTCGGTCTCATCCGCGTCATCGACGTCGGTGTCGTCCACGTCCGAGTCGTCGGCCTCCGCAGCGGTGTCGAGCTCGTCCTCGGAGCCGGACCCGGCGACCGCGTCCGCCTCCGCGTCCAGGTCCGCGTCCTCCGCGTCCAGGTCCGAGCCCTCCGCGTCCAGGTCCGCGTCCAGGTCCTCGTCCGCACCCTCGGCGTCGGCCTCGCCCGCATCCACCGTCGGCAGGGCGCCCTGGTCGGCGTGGGAGTCGTCGACCTCCGGGCCCTGCTCCTCGGTGTCACCCTGCGACGACCGGCCGGCGCCCGTCTCCGAGCCGGTCAGCCCCCTCGCCGTGTCGCCGACGTCCGAGACCGTCTCGCCGGCCCCTTCCCCCACGTCGGAGACCGCCTCGCCCGCGCCCTCGCCGACGTCGGACACCGCGTCCGCGGCCCCACGTCCCAGCTCGCCCGCCGCGGTCCCGGCCCCGGAACCCACCTCCGAGACGGCGTCGCCCGCCCCGCCGCCGAGCTGCTCGACGGCCTGGCCCGCGCCCGAGCCCACCTCCTGCGCGGCCTGTCCGAGCCCTCGGGTCACCTGCTCGAGGATCTGCGGGTTGCGGTCGATCGTGTCCAGCACCCGGCCGACGATCCCCGCCACCTCGTCGAGCCGGACCTTGAGCGTGGCCTGCGCGTTGACCCCGCGGATGCCGAGCTTGACGCGGCCGAGGGCGGCGTCGACGCCGACGTTCAGCTTCACCAGGTCGAGCACCTCGGCCTGCAGCGAGACGTGCGCGCGCAGGTCCTCCACCTCGAGGTCGATCTCGTCGACCTCGAGGGTCGGCACGTGGAGGTAGACGTCCGGGCTCGAGTCGTGGCCACCCGCATCCGGCTCCTGGTCCTCGGCGCTGCTCGGCCGGCCGTCCCCGTCCTGCCGGCCCTCCTGGTCGCCCTCCGGCTCCCAGACGGACTGCTCCTGGATGGTGTCCTCGGACATGGCTCTCCTCGATCGTCGCGGTCGCGGAGCCACGGCTGCCCGAGCGCGTCCGCGCCGCATGCGCCACCGGCACCGAGTTGGTCCCAGGGCGGGCGGCACCTGCGCCGCGCGACGACGTCGCTACGCCGTCCGCGCGGTCAACCCCGTCGGCGCTGTGTCGTCGCGGCTCCCGAGGGCGGCGAGGCCGACGGCCTACGTGCCCTCCGACCGGAACCCGGCCACGGACTCGTCGAACGCCGCGTACGCGTCGTAGCCCAGGACCTCGTAGAGCTCGGCGCGGGTCTGCATCCGCTCGACCAGCCCTGCCTGCGTCCCCTCGGCCGCCAGCGTGCGCAGGCCGTCGGCGACCGCCCCCATCGCGAGCCGGAAGAGCGTGACGGGATAGATCACGACGTCGACGCCGAGGTCGGCCAGCGTCGAGGCCGGCAGCAGGTCGCTGCGGCCGAACTCGGTCATGTTGACCAGCAGCGGCACCTCGATCGCCGCGCGGAAGCGCTCGATGTCGGCGGGTCCGGACACCGCCTCGGCGAAGACCATGTCGGCGCCCGCGTCGACGTACGCCCGCGCCCGCTCCACCGCCGCGTCGAGGCCCTCGACGGCGGCCGCGTCGGTGCGCGCGCACACGACGAAGTGCGGGTCCCGACGACCGCGCACGGCGGCGGTCAGCATGCGCACCACGTCCTCGACGGGACGGACCCGCTTGCCCGCGAGGTGCCCGCAGCGCTTCGGGTTCTCCTGGTCCTCGAGGTGGCAGCCGGCGGCGCCGGCGTCCTCGAGCACCTGGACGGTGCGGGCGGCGGAGAGCGGCTCGCCGAAGCCGGTGTCGGCGTCGACGAGCACCGGCAGGTCGGTCACCCGCGCGATCTGCGCCGTGCGCGCGGCGACCTCCGACAGCGTGGTGAGCCCGACGTCGGGCAGCGCCAGATCCGCCGACACGACGGCACCCGAAACGTAGACCCCCTCGAACCCGGCCTCGGCGATCATCCGCGCGCCCAGCGGGTTCGGCGCGCCGGGCAGGCGCAGGAGCCGGTCGGAGGCCAGGCCGTCGCGGAACGCGCGACGGCGGGCGGCGGGCGTCGTCGTCGTGTGGAGCACGCTCACATCGTCCTCCGGGGCGTCGGTGATGGGATGTCGTCATGCGCACCGTGCACGTCGTCGGCATCGGCGCCGGCTCCCCGGGACACCTCACCCTCGACGCCGTGGCGGCCCTCGGGTCCGTCGACGTCGTCCTCCTGCTCGCCAAGCGCGGCGCCGCCGACGAGCTCACCGACGCCCGCGCCGCGCTCGCCGAGCGGTTCGCGCCGCAGGCGAGGGTGGTGCGCCGCCAGGACGCCCACCGCGAGCGGGGCACCACCGAGGAGGGCCGCTACCTCGCGACGACGGCGAGCTGGCGCGACGAGCGCGTCGCGCTCTACGAGGAGCTCATCGCGACCGAGGTCCCCGACGGCGGGTCGGTCGCGCTCCTCGCGTGGGGCGACCCGGGCATCTACGACGGCACCGTCGACACCGTCGAGCGCATCGCCGAGCGCGGCCACGTCGCGATCACCTGGTCGGTCGTCCCCGGCATCTCGGCGCCCGCGGCCCTCACCGCCGCCCACCGCGTGACGATGACGCGCACCGGCCGGCCGGTCGCGGTCACCCCGGCGCGCCAGGTCATCGCCGGCACCCCGACCGAGCGGGCCGACCTGGTCGTCATGCTCGACGGCGCGGACGCCCACGGCGTCGACGCCGCCCCCGACGACGCCACCGTCTACTGGGGCGCCTACCTCGGCACCCCCGACGAGGCGCTGATCAGCGGGCGGGTGGCCGACGTCCGCGACGAGATCCTCCGCCGCCGCGCCGAGCTGCGGGAGCGCAAGGGCTGGATCATGGACACCTACCTGCTGCGCCTGCCCTGACACCGCGGGTCAGCCGTCGGCGAGGCCCGTCGTCAGGTGCTCGACGTGGTGCACGGCCTCGTCGAGCAGCTGGGCGACGTGGTCGTCGTGGAGCCGGTAGCGGATCTGGCGGCCGTCGCGGTCGCCGACGACGAGGCCGAGGTGGCGCAGCACCCGCAGCTGGTGGGACACCGCGGACTGCTCCATCCCGACGTCGGCGACCAGCTCCGAGACGGTGCGCGGGCCGATGCGCAGGCGCAGGAGCAGGCGGACCCGGCTCGACGTCGACAGCGCGTGCATGGTGCGGGCGACGGCGTCGACGGCCGCGGGGGAGGCGACGGTGGGGATCGCCTCGTCGGTGCCGTGGCCCATGGCGGGGGAGCCTACTCACCTGCACGGTTGCTCAGACATGAAAGCATGAACGCTCTTTCATGTCTGTGTATCGTCGGCGCCGTGTCGATCACCGAGGCTCGGCCCACCGCCGCGTCCCCGCCGCCCGCCGCCCGGGGCTCCGCGCTCGCGACGCTCGTGCGGCTCGCCGAGGCCCGCTGGGCCGGGCTGGCGCTCGCCGCGTTCCTGGTCGGGGGCCTGCTGGTCCTCGCCGGCGCCCCGGCCTGGACCTGGGGGCCCGTGCTCGCGGTGTGCTACGCCGCGGGGGGCTGGGAGCCCGCGCTGGAGGGCCTGCGCGCGCTGCGGGCGCGCTCGCTCGACGTCGACCTGCTCATGGTCGTCGCCGCCCTCGGGGCCGCGGCGATCGGCCAGCCGGTCGACGGGGCACTGCTCATCGTGATCTTCGCGACGTCGGGCGCGCTCGAGGCCTGGGCGACCGCGCGGACCGAGGAGTCGGTCGGCGGGCTGCTCGCGCTCGCGCCGGCCCGGGCGCGGCGGCTGAGCGGCGACGACGGCGGGGACGACGACGGCGAGGACGTCGCCGCCGAGGAGCTCGCCGTCGGCGACGTCGTGCTCGTGCGGCCCGGCGAGGCCGTCGCGGCCGACGGCGTCGTCGTGGCGGGGGCAGCCGATGTCGACCAGGCGAGCATCACCGGCGAGCCGCTCCCCGTCGCCAAGACCATGGGCAGCGAGGTCTACGCCGGCACGATCGCCGGGGGTGGTGCGCTGCGGGTGCGGGTGGTCCGCCCGGCGGCGGACTCCGTCGTCGCGCGGATCGCGGCGCTGGTCGAGGAGGCGGCGGGGACGAAGGCCCGCGCGCAGCTCGTCGTCGAGAAGATCGAGCAGCGGTACTCGGTGGGGGTCGTGGCGGTGACGCTCGCGGTGTTCGCGGTCCCGCTGGCGCTCGGGTCCTCGCTCGACGACGCCCTCCTGCGCGCGATGACCTTCATGATCGTCGCCTCGCCGTGCGCGGTGGTGCTCGCGACGATGCCGCCGCTGCTCGCGGCGATCGCGAACGCGGGCCGCCGGGGGCTGCTCGTGCGCTCGGCGCCGGTGATGGAGCGGCTCGGCGCCGTCGACGCCGTCGTGCTCGACAAGACCGGCACCCTCACCGTCGGCGCCCCGCGGGTGGCGGAGGTGGCCGCGACCGACGGCGACGACGACGCGCTGCTCGCGCTCGCGGCCGCGGTGGAGGGGCCGAGCGAGCACCCGCTCGGCCGCGCGGTGGTGGCGGCCGCGCGCGAGCGGGGCCTGCCGGCGGCGCCGGTCCTCGACTTCGCCGCGGCGCCCGGCGCCGGGGTGCGCGGCCGCGTGCACGGCCGGCTCGTCGGGGTCGGCCGCCCGGACTCCGACCCGGGCGCGCTCGCGCCCGTCGTCGCCGGGGCCGAGGGCCGCGGCGACACCGCCGTCGTCGTCACCGACCTCGTCGCCGACCGCCCGCTCGGGGTGGTGGTCCTGCGCGACACGGTGCGCGACGAGGCGCCCGACGTCGTCGCCGGGCTCGCCGCCCGCACCGCCACGCCGCCCGTGCTCGCGACCGGCGACCACCCGCGCGCCGCCGGGGTGATCGCGGACCGGCTCGGGGTGACCGACGTGCGGGCGGGGCTCCTGCCCGAGGACAAGGCCGGGGTCGTCGAGCGCCTCCGCGCCGGCGGCCGCACCGTCGCCGTCGTCGGCGACGGGGTGAACGACGCGCCCGCGCTCGCGGCCGGCGACGTCGGGATCGCGATGCACGGGGTGGAGCTCACGGTGCGCGCGGCCGACGTCGTGGTCCTCGACGGCGGGCTGGCCCGGCTCCCGTGGCTGTTCGACCTCGGCCGCCGGGCCCGGCGCACCGTGCGGGCGAACCTGGTGATCGCCGCCGTCCTGATCGCCGGCCTCGTGGCGTGGGACCTCGTGGGCCACCTGCCCCTCGCGCTCGGGGTCGCCGGCCACGAGGGCTCGACGATCCTGGTCGCCCTCAACGGCCTGCGCCTGCTGCGGGGCCCGCGGTCCTGAGGGCCGGGGTTTCCGTCGTCGCGGGCGAGGGGCACCACCGCGCGGCGCCGGCTCGGTCCGCCGAGTTGCCCCTACCTACCTGTTGCAGAAAGCTCGCAACAGCGACCGTGGTGTCGAATCCGAGGAGAGCGCGAGCGATGGCGGAGTACACGCTGCCCGACCTGCCCTACGACTACGGGGCCCTCGAGCCCCACATCTCGGGCAAGATCATGCAGCTGCACCACGACAAGCACCACAACACCTACGTGACCGGCCTGAACACCGCGATCGACGCCCTCGCGGAGGCCCGCGAGAAGGACACGATCGGGACCACGGCGCTGCTGTGGGAGAAGAACCTCGCCTTCAACTACGGCGGGCACATCAACCACACGTTCTTCTGGCAGAACCTCTCCCCGGACGGCGGCGACAAGCCCACCGGTGAGCTGGCGTCGGCGATCGACCGCGACTTCGGGTCGTTCGAGAAGTTCCAGAAGCACTTCACGGCCGTCGCCACGACGATCCAGGGGTCGGGCTGGGCGATCCTGGGCTTCGACACGCTGGCCCAGAAGCTGCGCATCTTCCAGCTCTACGACCAGCAGGCCAACGTGCCGCTGGGCATCGTGCCGGTGGTCATGCTGGACATGTGGGAGCACGCCTTCTACCTGGACTACCTCAACGTCAAGCCGGACTACGTCGCGGCGTGGTGGAACGTCGTCAACTGGGCCGACGCCGCGAAGCGCTTCGAGGCCTCCCAGGGCGCGAAGCTCGTCTGACCCCGCGACCGCGCGGTGGTCGTTCCGACCGAGCTCGTCCACCGCGCCCGCCGACGGCCCCCGGGGAGAGCCCCGGGGGCCGTCGTCCGTCCGTCACACGTCTCCCGACGGTTGATGGACGTGCCGACGGGGACCCGGGGTGGGACAGTGTCCGCGAGGGGAGGTGGTGGCGTGAGCAGGCGTCACGACGACGACCCGGTCCTCATCACCGAGGCCCAGGTCTCGTTCGACGACGAGTTCGCCGCTCGGAAGCGGCGCTACTCGATCATCATGCTGTGCCGCATCCCGTGCCTGTTGCTGGCGGGGCTGTCCTACCTGGCCTTCGGCAACGCCTGGATCGCCGTCGCGCTGATCGTGCTCTCCGTCCCGCTGCCGTGGGTCGCCGTGCTCATCGCGAACGACCGGCTGCCCAAGAAGGCGCGCACCGTCAACCGCTACCGGCCCGACCGGCGCGCGCTGCCCGAGGTCAGCGAGGCGCGGATCATCGAGGCGGCCGAGATCCTCGACGCCCGCTCGCACCGCACCGACGGGCCCCGGCAGGAGCAGCAGGACGACGCCGAGCACCACCCGCCGCGCACCGGCACCGACGGCTGAGACACCCGGGCGGATCGTCCGGGAGCGGCGGCGCCCGCGGCGCCCGCGTGGGGCATCATGGAGCCATGAGCCAGACCGCGGTGCTCCCCGACGTCCGTCCCGAGGGCACGGACCGCACGACCGACGACGACCCGAAGATGTTCCACTACGTCCGCAAGGACAAGGTGGCCGAGAGCGCCGTGATGGGCTCGATGGTCGTCGCGCTGTGCGGGGAGACCTTCCCGGTGACCCGCTCGCCGAAGCCGGGGTCGCCCGTCTGCCCGGCCTGCAAGGAGATCTTCGAGAAGCTCCCCCGCGGCGGGGACGACGACTAGGGGCGCCCGCTCCCCGTCGTCCACCGCCCGGACCGGCACCCGGTCCCCCTGCCCGGCGCCCGCCGCCGGGCGTCCCTGGCCACGTCCCGCCCCGGAGGGTCATGACCACGCGCGCTCCCCGCAGGAACCCCGCCCCCGTGCCCGACGCTCCCGTCCCGGCCGCGCCACCCCTGCGCCAGTGGCAGCGACGCGCCCTCACCCGCTACCTCGCCGACCGGCCGAAGGACTTCCTCGCGGTCGCGACACCCGGCGCCGGGAAGACCACGTTCGCCCTGAAGGTCGCGGCCGAGCTCCTCGGCGACCGGACGGTCGACACCGTGACGATCGTCTGCCCCACCGAGCACCTCAAGCACCAGTGGGCGCAGGCGGCCACCCGCGCCGGGATCGCGATCGACCCCGAGTACTCGAACTCGGTCGGGAAGCTCTCCGCCGACTTCCAGGGCGTCGCCGTCACCTACGCGCAGGTCGCCGCGCACCCCGTGCTGCACATGAACCGCACCGAGGGCCGCCGCACCCTCGTGGTCTTCGACGAGATCCACCACGCCGGGGACGCCAAGAGCTGGGGCGAGGCGACGCGGGAGGCGTTTGCCGGGGCCACCCGCCGCCTCGCGCTCACCGGGACGCCGTTCCGGTCCGACGACAGCCCGATCCCGTTCATCACCTACGAGCCCGACTCGGCGGGGGCGCTGCGCTCGAAGGCCGACCACTCCTACGGCTACGCCGACGCGCTCGCGGACGGCGTGGTGCGCCCGGTGGTCTTCCTCGCCTACTCCGGGCAGGCGAGCTGGCGGACCAGCGCCGGCGAGGAGATGACGGCCCGCCTCGGCGAGCCCCTCACCGCCGAGCAGACCTCGCGCGCGTGGAAGACGGCGCTCGACCCCAAGGGCGAGTGGATGCCCGCGGTCCTGCAGGCCGCCGACACCCGCCTGACCCAGCTGCGCGCCGGGGGGATGCCCGACGCCGGGGGCCTGGTCATCGCGACCGACCACACCACCGCGAAGGCCTACGCGAAGATCCTGACCCGCCTGGCGGGCGAGGAGCCCGTCGTCGTGCTCTCCGACGACCCCAAGGCCTCCGGGCGCATCGCGGCGTTCTCGGAGACGAACCAGCGGTGGCTGGTCGCGGTCCGGATGGTCAGCGAGGGCGTCGACGTGCCGCGCCTCGCGGTCGGGGTCTACGCCACGAGCGCCTCCACGCCGCTGTTCTTCGCCCAGGCCGTGGGCCGCTTCGTGCGGTCGCGGCGGGCGGGGGAGACCGCGTCGGTGTTCCTGCCGAGCGTCCCGACGCTGCTGGGGCTGGCCAGCGAGCTCGAGCTGCAGCGCGACCACGTGCTCGGCGAGCCGCACCGCCCGAAGGAGGGCCTGGACGACGAGCTCGTCGAGCAGGCCAACCGCACCGAGGACGAGCCGGGGGAGCAGGAGAAGAGCTTCGAGGCCCTCTCGGCCGAGGCCGAGCTCGACCAGCTCATCTACGACGGTGCCTCGTTCGGTACGGCGGCGGGCTCGGGCACCGCGGAGGAACAGGACTACCTCGGCCTGCCGGGCCTGCTCGACCCCGACCAGGTGCGGGCGCTGCTGCGCCGGCGCCAGTCCGAGCAGCTCGACGATCGGGCGAAGCAGGAGGCGGCCGAACCGACGCCGGCCGCGCCGCCCGTCCGGCTCAAACCGAGTGCGGCCGAGAAGCTCAAGGAGTTGCGCCGCGAGCTGAACACCCTCGTGGCCGCCCACCACCACCGGACCGGGGCGCCTCACGGGGTGATCCACGGGGATCTCCGGCGGGCCTGCGGCGGTCCGGCGACCCCGGTGGCGACGGCCGAGCAGATCGAGGAGCGGATCGCGACGCTGCGCTCCTGGCGGTGAGCCCGCGCAGCCGGCCGCGAGCGCTGTGGTCGAGATCACATCGTGCGGCCGGCGGGTACGACCGGTGTCGATCTCGTCGCGATACGTGCCCGACACCGGGGACACGTCGCCGTCACACTGCGTTGTCGATCCGGCGCCGGACGATCGTGGTGCGGCGAGGCGCAGGGGTCGCACGCGGTGATCACGCGGACCACCCGTCCGAGGACGTCACGCCGGGCGGGTCGGTCCGTCGGACCCTCCTCGCCGCCGACCGCGACGGCGGTCGGCGCGGGACCCGTGGGCGGCCGGCTCACGGGGCTCGTCGGGACCCCACACACGACGACGGCGGGCGGGAACCGGTCCGGTTCCCGCCCGCCGTCGTGTGGGGCCATCAGCACTCGCGCGCGGCGACCTCGTCGCCGCTGGTCAGGGCGTCGTCAGACGACCTCGCCGGCCTGCACGTCGATGGAGAGCTCCTTCATCTTCGCCTCGTGCGTACGGGCGTGGTGCCCGCAGAAGAGCAGCTCCCCGCCGGAGGGCAGGATGGCGCGGACCTTCGCCGCTGCACCGCAGCGGTCGCATCGGTCCGAGGCGGTGAGTTCTGGCCGGGTCAGGGTTCCGGGCATCGTCATCTCCCTCCGTTCGGGAACCGGCCGGGAAACCGGTCCCGCAGGCTCCGGCCGAGTGACCGTCGCCCCTCCACTGTGTCAGACCCGACCGACGACCGCTCGTGTTCACACGCTGCTTTGTCGTGGGTCACGTACCGCTCATCGACGTTCGGCGACCGTTGTTATCGGGTACGGCTGGGAACCACACGATGGTGAGTCGATCTTCCGCGACGAGCGGTCCGCCGGCCCCGTTACTGTTCGTGATCGGCGGGGTCTCGATGTACGCCGGCGCGGCGCTCGCCGTCGGGCTGTTCGCGGAGGCGTCACCGGCCGGGGTCGCGTGGTTACGGCTCGCGGGCGCGGCGGCGGTGCTGGCCGTCTGGCGGCTCGTGGCGGCGCGGGCCGGACGGAGCAGCGGGCGTTGGACCGGACGGCGGGTGGCCCTGGCGAGTGCCTTCGGGCTCGTCACCGCGGCCATGAACATCGTCTTCTACGAGGCGATCGCCCGGTTGCCGCTCGGCACCGCGGTCGCCGTGGAGTTCTCCGGGCCGGTGCTCGTCGCGGCGCTCGGCTCGCGGACCGGGCGGGACTGGTCCGCGCTGGGACTGGTCGTCGCGGGCGTGGCGCTGATCGCCGACGTCCGGCTGGAGGGCTCGCTCGTCGGGGTGCTCTGCGCGCTCGGGGCCGCCCTCCTGTGGGCCGGGTACATCGTGCTCGGCACGCGGGTCTCGGCCGGCTCGGACAGCGCGGGGGAGGGGATCGACGGGCTCGCCCTCGGGTTCGTCGTGGCGACCGTGGTGCTCTCGCCGCTGGCACTGACGGTGGGCCGGGTCGCGGACTCGCCGGCGCTGCTCGGCTCGGCGCTGGCGCTCGGGGTGCTGTCGTCGGTCGTGCCCTACGTGCTCGACCAGGTGGTGCTGCGCCGGGTCGGGCGGGCGCGGTTCGCGCTGCTGCTGGCGCTGCTGCCGCTCACGGCCACCGTCGTGGGGCTGGTCGGGCTCGCGCAGGTGCCCGCGCCGCTCGAGGCGGTGGGCATCGCGGCCGTCGTCGGCGGGGTGGCGCTGCGGCGGGAGCCCGGCGGGCCGGCGTCGAACGACCCGTCCGCGCGAGGGGAACCCCCGGTCGACTAGAACGACCGAAGGGTCCCCTCGCGCGGGGAGCTGGCTAGCCTGACCGCCGGATTCCGTCGAGGAGAGGTGGGGGCCGTGACTGCACTCGAGGACGCCCGGGAGCGCGGACGGGAGCTCGCGGCCGCGCTGGCCGCCGACGGCGTCGCCGGCGTCGTGATCGTGTGGGCGGACAACAACGGCATCCCCCGGTCGCGGACCGTCCCGGTGTCGGCGCTGCCGCAGGTCGCGGTGGCCGGGGTCGGCGTGACCCACCTGTTCGCCGTCTTCGACACCAACGACGGCATCGCGTTCGGCTCGCCGGGCATGGAGAACGCGTCCGGCGACGTCCGGCTGGTCCCGCAGCTCGACCGGGTCACCCGCCTCGCCGGGCAGCCGGCGTTCGCGTGGGTGCCGGGCCGGCAGGTCACCGCCGACGGCGGGCCGTGGGCGTTCGACCAGCGCTCGGTGCTCGAGCGCACCGTCGCCCGGCTCGACGCCGCCGGCTACTCGGCCCTGGTCGGCTACGAGATGGAGTTCGGGGTCTTCGAGCAGCCGCAGGACCGGGACGACGACGCCCTGCTCCCGGCCCACCCGGGGCCCGCCTACAGCCCGCACGCGCTGCTCCCGATCGACGACTTCGTCGCCTCGGTGATGCGCGACGCCGAGGCCAACGGGCTGCGGCTGGGGCAGGTCCACGCCGAGTACGGGCCGGCGCAGGTCGAGCTGTCGCTCGCCGCCACCGACCCGCTGACGGCCGCCGACCACCAGCTGCTCGCCCGTCAGACGGTGCTCGCGGCCGCCGAGGCCCACGGGCTGCGGGTGTCGTTCGCGCCGCTGCCGACCCTCGCGGGCGCCGGCAACGGCTGGCACGTCCACACCTCGCTGTGGCGCGGCGGCGAGAACCTCCTGGCGGGCACCGCGGAGGGCCCGCGGGGGACGGCGGGCGCGGCCTACATCGCCGGGCTGCTGCGTGACCTGCCGGCGCTCGCCGCGGTGACGGCGCCCTCGCTGGGCTCCCTCGCCCGCATCCGGCCCGGGTTCTTCGCCGGGGCCTTCGGGTTCTGGGGCGTCGAGAACCGCGAGGCCCCGCTGCGCTACGTCCCCGGCTCGGCGCTGCTCGGCGAGGACCACGCCAACGTCGAGCTCAAGGTCTCCGACGCCTCCGCCAACCCCTACCTCGCCCTCGCCGCCCTCCTGACCGCCGGGGTGGCCGGGGTCGAGGAGAACCTCGCCCCGCCCGCCCCCCTCAGCGCCGACCCGGGCACGTGGAAGAAGAAGGAGCGCGCGGCGGCGGGCATCGAGAAGCTCCCGTCCACCCAGGCCGAGCAGGAGGAGGCGCTGTCGAACAACCCGCGGATCGCGGGCGTGCTCGGCGAGGACCTCCTCGGCGCCTTCCTGGCCGTGCGGCGGGCCGACGCCGGGTGGGCCGAGGAGAAGGAGACCGAGGACGTCCTCGCCGCCTGGCGGTGGAGGTACTAGTCCCCCGCGGCAAGGCGTCGCGCTCCGACGGTCACGAGCGGGTGAGCGCGCCCAGCTCGTCGTCGGAGAGCTCCAGCTGCAGCGCCGGCAGGATCTCGTGCAGCTGCGTCAGGGTGCGCGCGCTCGCGATGGGCGCCGCGACCGTGCGCTGCGCCGCCAGCCACGCCAGGGACACCGCCGCGACCGGGACGTCGTGGGCAGCGGCGATCTCGTCGAGGACGCCGAGCAGCGCCTCGCCGCGGTCGTCGAGGTAGCTGCGGGCCCCCTCGGCGCGGGCGTTCGCCATGGCGCCGCTCGCGGCGCCGGTGTCGACGTCGCCGCCCTCCGGCCGGTACTTCCCCGTCAGGAAGCCCTTCGCGAGCCCGAAGTACGGGTAGCAGACGAGGCCCTCGCGCTCGACCACCGGCGCCTGCTCGGCCTCGTACGCGCGCTCGACGAGGTTGTAGTGCGGCTGCACGGCCGCGAACCGCGCCAGGTCGTGCTTGTCGGAGATCTCCAGCGCGCTCGCCAGCCGGTCGGCCTCGAAGTTGGACGCCCCGATCGCGCGGACCTTCCCGGCGCGGACGAGCTCGTCGAACGCGGCGAGCGTGTCCTCCTGCGGGGTGTCGAGGTCGTCGCGGTGGGCGTAGTAGAGGTCGATGTGGTCGGTCTGCAGGCGGCGCAGCGAGTCGTCGCAGGCGGCCTTGATGTTGTCCGGGCCGAGGCCCTTGCGCTCGGCCCACGACCCGACCTTCGTCGCGACCACGACGTCGTCGCGCCGGCCGCGCCGCGCGAGCCACCGCCCGATCACGGTCTCGGACTCGCCGCCGGAGAGTCCCTCGGCGCGGGCCATGTAGCTGTCCGCCGTGTCGATCATCCGCCCGCCGGCGTCGACGAACGCGTCGAGCAGGTCGAAGGAGGTCGATTCGTCCGCGGTCCAGCCGAAGACGTTGCCGCCGAGGCACAGGCCGGTGGGGAGCGAGGGGGAAGACGTCATGGTCATGGCGTACCCCGATGGCGGGCAGACCCTGCACCCGGCCCGCAGATCTTGGTCCGCGGGGCCGGGGCGTGGCAGCGTCCGCGCCGGGACGATCACGGACCGGGAGGCGGCGTGGAGACCGATCTCGAGGAGCTGCTCGCGGACATGGCGTCGCTGGGCGAGGCTCCGACGCTGCTGGTCGCGTGCGGGTTCGACGGCGCGCTGTCGCCCGACGGCGAGGACCGCGCCGTGCAGCAGTCGTCGGAGGCGCTCAACGTGCTGCTGGCGCTGCCGGGTACGACGGTGGCCGTGGTCTCCCGCCGCCCGGCCGACGAAGTGTCCGAGCTGATGTTCCTCTCGGGTTCCAAGGGCGGGCTGCGGATGTGCGGGCCCGGGGACCTGGCCGCGCTGCGCCGCGAGGTGGGCGGGGTCGCCCTGGTGATCGACGTCGACCCGGAGTCGCTCGAGGGGCTCGGCGCGTCCGACGTCGGGGTGCTCGTCGACGACGACGAGGACCCCGACGACGACGGCCACCGCCGGGTCGCCGACGCCGACGAGGTCGTCGAGGTCCTGGAGGAGCTGGTGTCGGCGCGGCGCCACTGACGAGCCTCAGCGCCGCAGCGCCTCCAGCATCGCCGCGTGCACCGTCGGGCGGGCGATGAGCAGGTCGGGGGAGTAGGGGTCGTCGCGGCCGTACGGGACCTCGGTGCCGTCGATGCGGGTGGCGCGCAGCCCCGCCGCCATCGCGACGGCCATCGGCGCGGCGTTGTCCCACTCGTACTGCCCGCCGGAGTGCAGGTAGACGTCGGCCTCGCCGTCGAGCACGGCGAGGGTCTTCACGCCCGCGGCGGAGTGCTTCACGAGCCGCACCCGGAACGCCCGCTCGACGGTCCGCAGTTCGGCCGGCGGCCGGGACCGGCTGACGGTGACCGCCAGCTCGCCGTCGTCGGGCAGCGGGGTGTCGGGCACCTGACCGACGGTGCCCGAGTCCACCAGCTCGCCGGTGCCCGGGATCGCGACCGCGCCCGCGGCCAGCCGCCCGTCGACCACCAGCGCGACGTGCACGCCCCATTCGTCGGTGCCCCGCCCGAACCCGCTGGAGCCGTCGAGCGGGTCGACGATCCACAGGCGGTGCGCGCCGTGGCGGCGCCGCGGGTCGAGCGAGCCCTCCTCGGAGAGCACGGCGTCGTCCGGGCGGCGGAGGGCGAGCTCGCGGGTGAGGTACTCGTGTGCGTCGGCGTCGCCGGCGTACTCCCGCTCCCGCCCGGGCGGCGTCCGGTCGCGCAGCGCGAGCAGCAGCTCGCCGGTCGCCGCGGCGAGCTCCCGGGCGAGGGCGGCGTCCTCCGCCGTCGCGGGGCTGCCGGGGGTCAGGACGTCGGCGGTGCTCACCCCCCGATCTTCGCCCACGACGACGACGGCCGCTGGCAGGGTGGGGCGACGCTCACGGCGCGGCGCCCCGGACTCAGGGGGTCTCGGCGGCGACGAGGACGCGGGCGAGCTCGTCGAGCACGGCCGTGCGGGCCTCGTCGTTCTCCGGCGCGGTCTGGGGCACCTGGTCGAGCAGCAGCCGCGCCAGGCTCGCGAGGCTGACCACCTGCGCGGCGAACTCCTCGGGGCCCCCGAGCTCGGAGAGCAGACCCCCGACGGCCTCGAGGTCGCCGTCGTCCATCGCCCGGATGACGGCCACCGAGCGCTCGTGGACGGCGGCCGGGTCAGGACCGGGGAGGTCGTCGGCGACGGGGTGCTGGGTCATGACCGACAGCATGTCAGGCGGAGAAGAGCGGGGGGTCCTGACAGCACGCTTGCTAGCATGCAGGCATGGCGCAGGTGAGCTGGCGGGCCCCCGACGAGCTCGTGGCGCAGGTCAAGGCCGTGGCGGAGCGGGAGGGACGCAGCCTCAACGAGTACCTGACCCGCGTCCTCACCGCGGTCGTCGACCCCGACACCGCCGACGACGAGATGGCGGGCCTCCGCGAGCGACTCGCCCGGGCCGGCGTCCTCGCGCCGCCGACGCCGGCGGTCGTCGGGCCGGACCCGATCGCGGTGGCCGAGGCGCGTCGCGAGGTGGCCGGCAGCGGGGTCAGCATGTCGGACCTGGTGTCCGAAGGCCGGGGGTGAGCACCTTCGCGGACTCCTCCGCGCTGGTGAAGCTCTACGTCGACGAGGACCACCACGAGGCCGTGCGTGGGTGGGCTCCTCTCGTCGTGTCGCAGCTCGCCCGCGTGGAGGTGCCCGCGGCGCTCTGGCGCGGTCACCGCCGCGGCGCCTTCGGCGCCTCCGCGGCGGCCGCACTGGTCGCGCAGTTCGAGGCCGACTACCACGGTGCCCGCCCGCGGTTCGGCATCGTCGCCCCGGTGGCCCTCGTCCTCGACGACGCGGCGCGCCTGAGCCGCGTGCACGGGCTCCGGGCGTACGACGCCGTCCAGCTCGCCTCGGCGAGGGCCGCCGCGGCGGCCGACGACCGGGTGCGGACCTTCGCGGCCTTCGACGGGCAGCTCCGGGATGCCGCGGTCCGCGAAGGATTCGTCCTACTGCCGCGGGCCTGAGCGCAGCGCCGCGAGCGCGTAGCCGGACAGGCCCGCGATCACGGCGCAGACGGCGAGGAGCACCGCGAAGTACCAGGCCCCGGTCGCGATGTACATGACCAGCCAGATGATCCCGGCGACGACGTTGAACCCCAGGCCGAACTGGTAGCGCCGCCGCTCCTCGGGCCGGACCCGCTCGTTGCGGCCCGCCGGGCCCAGGAAGTCCTCCACCCCCGCCACGGTAGGCGACGCCCCGGTGCGCGCCGGCAGGGCGGGCCGACGACGGTCACCCATCGTGCTCGCCCCGGCCCGGTACCGGGTTCGCGGCCGGGTCGCCGACCCCTGACGCGAGCACCGACGACCTTCATCCTTGCGGAGGGAGTAGTCACCCTCGGTGCTACTCGGGTCCGGTCCGGATCTGCTCCCGCGAGGCGAATGCCCTGTTCATCCCCCGTGAGCCGTCCATACGCTCGCACTCCGTCATCGGCCGGCGGGGTCGGCCGCACAGACACCGCGACCGCAGAGGCCGGTCGTGGTACGCGCAACCAGGGGGAGTGCTTCTCATGACCCAGGTCGTTTCTCCGTTCGACCAACTACGCAGCGCCATCGCCGGCAGCGTCGTGACCCCGGAGGATCCGGGGTACGACGACGCGCGCCGGGTGTGGAACGCCGACATCGACCGCCGCCCGGCGGCGGTCGCGTACTGCGAGACGACCGAGGACGTCGCCACCGCGGTGACCGCCGCCCGGCGCGCCTCGCTGGAGATCTCGGTCCGCTCCGGTGCGCACTCCACCTCCGGCGCCTCGGTCGGCGACGGCGGGCTGGTGATCGACCTGAGCCGGATGAACGACGTCGAGGTCGACCCGGAGCGGCGGCGCGCGGTCGTCGGCGGTGGGGCCCTCCTGCGCGACGTCGACGCGGCCACCCAGGCCCACGGGCTCGCGGTCCCGGCCGGGGAGATCGGGCACACCGGCGTCGCCGGCCTCACCCTCGGCGGTGGCATGGGATGGCTGACCCGCCGGCACGGGCTGACGATCGACAACCTGCTGTCCGCCCGGGTGGTGCTCGCCGACGGCCGCGTCCTGCGGGCCGCCGAGGACGAGAACCCGGACCTCTTCTGGGCCCTCACGGGTGGCGGCGGCAACTTCGGGATCGTGACGTCCTTCGAGTTCGCCCTGCACGAGGTGGGGCCGACCGTGCACGTCGGCATGCTCTTCTACGGCGTGGAGGACGGCCCGGCCGCGCTCCGCACCGCGCGGGCGGCGATCCGCGACCTGCCGGCCGACGTGACCTTCCAGGTCGTGGCCCTCCACGCCCCGCCGGCGCCGTTCGTCCCGGAGGAGCACCGGTTCCGGCTGGTGATCGCGCTCGCGGTCGTCGGCTTCGGCGACGAGTCCTCGTTCGGGGCCGTCGTCGACCGGTGCCGGTCCGGGGTCGCGCCGTTGTTCGAGATGGTCGGTCCGATGCCGTACACGGCGCTGCAGCAGATGTTCGACGAGACGTTCGCCTGGGGCGTCCACTGCTACGAGAAGGCGACCTACGTCGCCGAGCTCACCCACGACGTGGCCGAGACCTTCCTCGCCGGGCTCGACGGCATGGACTCACCGCTCTCCGTGGTCCACTTCTACGTGCTCTCCGGGGCCTACTCCGAGGTCGCGGAGGAGGCCACGGCCTTCAGCGGCGGCCGGTCGCCCCGCCTCGCCGTCTTCCTCGTCGGCGCCGCCGCGGACGCGGCCGGTCTGGCCTCCCAGCGGGCCTGGTCCCGGGCGATGTTCGACGCGCTCGCGCCGCACTCCCTGGGGGCCGGCGCCTACGTGAACGGCATGGGCGCCGACGACGCGCACCGCATCCGGGACTCCTACGGGACGAAGTACGACCGGCTCGCCCGCATCAAGGCCGTCTACGACCCGGAGAACGTGTTCCACCGCAACGGCAACATCCTGCCCGCCCGCTGACCGCGCGGCCGCCCGCCCGGGATCTCCGAGGATGGCGCCGGGCACGCTCCCGTCGCTAATCTCGACGGCCCGGGCGGTCGCCCGGGTCGTCCCTCCCCGGAGGCAGCGTCGATGAAGAAGATCGCCGAGCTCCTGGTGTGCTTCCTGCACCCGATCGCGGTCGTGCTCGTCTGGCTCAACCTCATCGTCCGGCCGGAGCTCAGCGGCACCGCGAAGATCGTCTGGGCGGTCCTCGCGCTGGTGCCGATCGTGCCGTTCGTCTACGTCCTCACCGGCGGGGAGCTCTGGGAGAGCTCGTCGAAGCCGGCCGTGCCCCGTCGCTGAGCAGGTCGGGAGCCTGCCCGGGCCGGCGCCAGGGACCACCGGCCCGCGTCGGAGGTACCGGGTGGCCGATCCCGACGGGGGCCGCCGACGGGTTGGCTGTGAGGCCATGGACGCGTCCGCCGCACCCGAGCCGACCACTCCCGACCGGCCCGAGGGGGGCTGGATCGTCGACGTCCCGCTGATCGGACCCGTGGGCTGGCCGCCCACCGGCAGCCTCGTCTTCCTCGTCGCCGTGGGCGGTCTGGCCGCGACCGGGCTCGTCCCCTGGCCCGTGGCCGGTCTCCTCGGTCTGGGTCACGTGCTGGCCCGCGACCGCGATCACCGGGTGATCGGGGAACTCGGGGCGGCGCTCGAGGAAGCCTGAGCGGAGGCGGGAGGTGCACGCGGGGACGACCTTCGTCGAGGCGATGGAGCGGGTCGCCCAGGGCTTCGAGGTCCTCGCGGTCGTCCTGCTGGTCGTCGGCCTCGTGGCCTCCCTCGTCGTCGCCGGGACGGTGTGGGTCCGCGCCCGGTCGGGCCACCGGGCCTACCGCACGCTGCGCGCCTCGTTCGGCGGCACGCTGCTGCTCGGGGTGGAGGTCCTCGTCGCGGCCGACCTCGTCCGGACGATCGCCGTGGCCCCGACGCTCGAGAACGTCGCGGTCCTCGGCCTCGTCGTGGTCATCCGGACCTTCCTCAGCTTCTCGCTGGAGATCGAGATCGACGGCATCCCACCGTGGCGCCGGGCGCTCCTCGGGACGGCGGCCCGATGGCCGCGGCCGGACCGGCCCCGGGACGACGCCGACGGTCCCTGACGCCGTCGTCACCCCTCTCGGTCGGGCCGGTCGACGCGCCGTCCCGGACCTCCGACCCCTGGCGGCTCCCGGCCCTCGCGGCTCGGATCCCTGTCCGACGGCGAGGAGGGCGGCATGGGCGGTCCGGACGAGCACGCGCCGACCCGGCTGGAGGTCTGGCGGGGTCGGCACCCGTGGCTGGACCACCTCGTGCGCGCCGGTGTCCGCTACACCGAGCGGCACGGCGACCACTACGCCGCGGCCATCACCTACTTCAGCGTGCTCGCCGTCGTGCCGCTGCTGATGATCGCATTCGCCGTCGCCGGGCACGTGCTGTTCGCCGACGAGCAGTTGCTCGCCCAACTGCGGGCCGGGATCGCGCAGACGGTGCCGTCCACACTCGTGCCGCTGGTCAACTCGATCGTGGACACGGCGATCGAGCAGGGCAACGCGATCGGGATCATCGGGCTGGTCATCGCCCTCTACGCGGGCCTGGGCTGGATGACCAACCTGCGGGAGGCCCTCTCCGCCCAGTGGGACCAGCACGGGGAGCCGCCACCACTGGTCCGCCGCTACGGGCTCGACCTGCTCGCCATGCTCGGACTGGGCCTCGCGCTCGCCGTCTCGTTCGCGATCGCGGCCGGTGGCACCCTGCTGTCGGACCGGGTCCTCGAGCTCCTCGGCCTGGCGGGGGAGCCGGTGGGCGACGCCCTGGTCGTCGTCGTGGGGCTGGCGCTGACGCTCGTCGCGAACTGGCTCGTGCTCGTCTGGGTCCTCGCCCGGCTGCCCCGCCAGCCCGTGCCGGTGCGCGGCGCGGCGCGGGCGGCCGTGCTCGGCGCGGGCGGGCTGGTGGTCCTGCAGCAGGTGATGACCGTCTACCTGGGCGCCGTGACGTCCTCGCCGACCTGGGCGGCCTTCGGCCCGATCCTCGGGCTCCTGCTCTTCGCCAACGTCGTCTCGCGGTTCCTGCTCCTCGTCACGGCATGGGCGGCGACGGCGCCCGAGACCGAGCCGGTCGCGGCCCCGGAGCCGGCGCCGGTGGTGGTCCGGCCCGCCGTCACCGTCGTCCGCGGCCCCTCGGCCGGGGCCACGGCGGGCCTCGTCGGGCTCGGCGCGGTGCTCGGCGCGGTCGGGGGAGCGCTGCGCCGGCGCCGCTGACCCGGGGGGCGACGACGGCCCCCGAGCCGCAGCTCGGGGGCCGTCGTCGTGGAGCGGGAGGTGCTCAGTCCAGGTAGTCGCGCAGGACCTGCGAGCGCGACGGGTGGCGCAGCTTCGACATCGTCTTCGACTCGATCTGGCGGATGCGCTCGCGCGTCACGCCGTAGACCTGGCCGATCTCGTCGAGGGTGCGCGGCTGGCCGTCGGTGAGGCCGAAGCGCAGCCGGACGACGCCGGCCTCGCGCTCGGAGAGCGTCGCGAGGACGGACTGCAGCTGGTCCTGCAGCAGCGTGAAGGAGACCGCGTCGACGGCCACGACCGCCTCGGAGTCCTCGATGAAGTCACCGAGCTGCGAGTCGCCCTCGTCGCCGATGGTCTGGTCGAGGCTGATGGGCTCCCGGGCGTACTGCTGGATCTCCAGCACCTTGTCCGGGGTGATGTCCATCTCCTTGGCGAGCTCCTCCGGGGTGGGCTCGCGGCCCAGGTCCTGGAGCAGCTCGCGCTGGATGCGGCCGAGCTTGTTGATGACCTCGACCATGTGCACCGGAATGCGGATGGTGCGGGCCTGGTCGGCCATGGCGCGGGTGATGGCCTGGCGGATCCACCACGTCGCGTAGGTGGAGAACTTGTAGCCCTTGGTGTAGTCGAACTTCTCGACCGCACGGATCAGACCGAGGTTCCCCTCCTGGATCAGGTCCAGGAACGCCATGCCGCGACCGGTGTAGCGCTTGGCCAGCGAGACGACGAGGCGGAGGTTCGCCTCGAGCAGATGGGACTTGGCGCGCTCGCCGTCGCGGACGATCCAGCGCAGGTCGCGGCGCATCTGCGTCGCGAGCTCCTGCCCGGCCTCGGCGACCTTGCGGAGGCGCTCCGCCGCGTAGAGGCCGGCCTCGATCCGCTTGGCGAGCTCGACCTCCTCCTCGGCGTTGAGCAGCGCCACCTTGCCGATCTGCTTCAGGTAGGCGCGCACCGAGTCGGCCGAGGCGGTGAGCTCGGCGTCCTTGCGCGCCTGGCGCAGCGCCTCGGACTCCTCCTCGTCCCAGACGAAGTCGCCGGACTTCTTGTCCTCCTCGGAAGGCTCCTCGGTCTCGACGTCGGTGGCCTCGACCACCTCGACGACCTCGGCGCCGAGCGCCTCGACCTCGTCGGTGAGGTCCTCGGCCGCGGGAGCGCCCTCCTCCAGCTCGCCCTCGGGGCCGTCGAGCTCGACCTCGCCGCCCTCGCCGTCGGCCGGGGCGTCGGCGGAGCCGGCCTTCTTGGCGGGCGCCTTCTTGGTCCCGCCCTTGGCCGCGGCGCCGGACTTCGCCGTGCGGCCGGCGGTCTTCGTGGCGCGCGACTTGGTCGCGGTCTTGGCCTGGGCCGGCGCGGTGGCGGCGTCCGCGTCCTCGGTGGGCACCACCGCGAGCGAGGAGGGCTGCTCAGCCGTGGCGGTGGTGGCGCGACGGCGGGAAGCGGAATCTGCGGCTGCCACGTACGACCTTTCGCGACGAACGAACTGCGGGACGGACACCGGAGCGACTCCAGGGGCGCGGGACGGTCACGACGAACGCGTCGGGATCGGCTCGGGACCCGGTTCCGGCGGCGCGCCGTCCTGGGCTGGGGACCATTGTAACGACGCCGGGTGACCGGCGCCGGTACCTCACGTCGACCAGTCCTCGCGTCCGGTCGGCCCAACGCGGGCAGAGATCCGCCGGGGAGTGCAAAACCCCTGCTCAGGGGCTGGTCCCCTCCACGGCGGCCATCGCCGCGCCGACGATCCCCGCCTGGTTCTGGAGCTTCGCGGTGACGATCCGCGTCCGCGCCTCGAGCAGCGGCAGCCACTTGTCCGGTTTCTTGCTGACGCCGCCGCCCAGGATGAACAGGTCCGGCCAGATCAGGTCCTCGAGGACCTGCAGGTAGCGCGAGAACCGCTTCGCCCACTTGCCCCAGCTGAGCTCCTCCCGCTCACGGGCCGCGGCCGAGATGCGCGTCTCGGCGTCGTGGCCGTCGACCTGGAGGTGGCCGAACTCGGTGGAGGGCAGCAGTTCCCCGTCGTGGAAGACCGCGCTGCCGATCCCGGTGCCGATCGTGAGCAGGCACACCACCCCGGCCACGCCCTGCCCCGCGCCGAAGCGCACCTCGGCGAGCCCGGCCGCGTCGGCGTCGTTGAGCACGTGGACACCCCGCCGCCCGAGGCGCTCCCCGAACAGCGTCACGGCGTCCGTGCCGGGCCAGGTCGGGTCGATGTTGGCGGCGGTGTGCGCGATGCCGTCCTTGACCACCGACGGCAGCGTGATCCCGACCGGCCCCTCCCAGGCGTGCGCCTCGACGACCGCGGCGACCGTGTCGGCCACCGCCTCGGGCGTCGCGGGATGGGGCGTCTCGATCCGCACGCGCTCGGCCACCAGCTCACCCGAGGTGGTGTCGACGACGTTGCCCTTGACCCCGGTGCCCCCGACGTCGATCCCGAGTCGCCATGCGTCGTTCACGTGTGTCCCCTCTCGCTGCCCTGAGGATCCTAGTCACCTGTGGTCCGATGGAACCCGTGAACGATCAGGACGTCCGCCCGCCCGAGGACGCCACCGCACTCGAGAAACTGGCCGTCGAGGTGGCGCGGGAGGCGGCGGAGCTCGCGCTCGCGGTGCGCGACCGGGTCGTCGGCGCCGGTTCGGTGGCCGACCTGGAGACGAAGAGCTCGGCGACGGACGTCGTCACCGCCGCCGACCGCGAGTGCGAGGCCCTCGTCCGCGAGCGGCTCGGCGCGCTGCGCCCCGACGACGTGGTGCTCGGGGAGGAGGGCGGCGCGGACGCCGAGCCTTCGCCCGGGCAGGTCCGCTGGATCGTCGACCCCATCGACGGCACCGTGAACTACGCCCACGGGCTGCCCTGGTTCGCCGTCTCGATCGGGGCCGAGGCCGACGGGCGGCCGTTGGCGGGCGCCGTGGTCGAACCGGTGTCCGGGCGGGTGTGGAGCGCCGCCGCGGGACACGGGGCCCAGCTCGACGGGCGGGCGCTGCGCGCCTCCGCCTTGACGCGGCCCGCCCTCGCCGTCGTCGCGACCGGGCTCAACTACGACCCGGAGCGACGCCGTCGCCAGGCCGCGCTGCTCGCGCGGGTCGCGGACGGCATCGGCGACGTCCGCCGCCAGGGGTGCGCCTCCCTGGACCTCTGCTCGGTCGCGGCCGGGTGGGTCGACGGCTACTACGAGCACGGCCTGCACCACTGGGACTGGGCGGCCGGGGCGCTGATCGCCGAGGAGGCGGGCGCGGTGGTGCGCCGGCCGGGCCCGGCGGACGCGGACGGCCTCGGCGCGGACGCCGTCCTGGCCGCCGGGCCGGGGATCGCCGACGGCCTGGCCGACCTGCTCCGCGCGCACGGGGTCCACGAGATCTAGGTGGCCTCCGGCCTCGTGAGCACTAACTGTCGCTATACCGACAGTTAGTGCTCACGAGCGCGAAGCGCACCTATGCGGAGCAGTCCACGTCCCGCAGGCCCGACAACGACGACGGGTCGGTGCCCGACGTGCTGCCCTGGCCGAGCGCCTTGAGTGCCTGGGTCACGCCCTGGCTCGGGGTGATGTCGCGGAAGTCGCTGCCGAGCGCCAGGTCGACGGCCGCGCCCTGTCGGTTGTCCTCCACCAGCTCGGCGCACGGGACGACGAGGGAGAGGGTGCGGGCGGCCGACGCGCCGTCCGGGCCGTACCGGATCTGCCCGACGCACGAGAGGTCCTGCGCCGGGTAGAGCGGGTCGTTGTCGGGCTGGCCGGCCTCGGGGATCCCGAGCTCGCCGAGCTCCACCGCGGCGAGCTGGGCGGACCCGCGCTGGCCCGCGCCGTTGAGGACGCGCACGGCGGTGTCGGCGGGCGGGGCGGCGGCGGTGGAGTCCAGGGCGGTCCGCGACTGCACGGTGCCGCCACCCGTCGCCGCCGCGTTGCACGAGGTCACCGACGTGGCGGTGGAGTTCGCGAAGACGACGATCCAGGTCAGGATGCTGGCGACGGCGAGGACGAGCACCAGCAGCCCCATGGGGAGCAGGTGCCGGCGCCGGTACCCGCCGCCGGCCCGAGGGAGGGAGGCGGCCACGGGGCCCCACCCTAGTGGCGACCCCGCCGCGGCCCGGCGGCGCCGCACCGTTCCCGCGGGCCACGGAACGAGGGTGTCCGGGACGCCGAGCGCGACATCACACCAACGGCGCAGCGGATCCGTGGGCACCGGCGGGATCGGTGGTTTACCCTCCTGCCGCCTCGCGGCGCGGCAGCCTCAGGACCCGTCGTCGATGAGACCCGCGTCACTCGACGGCACCGGCACAAACCGGTGCCGTCCCGCGTTGTGCAGCCGCACGACAACACAGCAATTCGAGGGTGGGACACACCAATGGCGACCGACTACGACGCCCCGCGCCGCAACGAGTCCGACGAGATGGGCGAGGACTCGCTCGAGGAGCTCAAGGCACGGCGCAACGAGGCGCAGTCCGCGGCCGTCGACGTCGACGAGACCGACACCGCGGAGAGCTTCGAGCTCCCGGGCGCCGACCTGTCCGGTGAGGAGCTGACGGTCCGGGTGCTGCCCAAGCAGGCCGACGAGTTCACCTGCGGCAGCTGCTTCCTGGTCCACCACCGCAGCCGGCTGGCCGAGACGCGCGGCAACGCGTTCATCTGCCGCGACTGCGCGGCCTGACCTCCACCGTCCGGGCCGGCGACCCCGCCGAGCGCCCCTGACGAACCACGAGCCCGACGATCCACGGCCCGGGCCGGGTGGCCACCCCACCCGGCCCGGGCCGTCGTCGTCTGCGGGGGCTACTCGCCGCGGACGGCCGAGAGCAGGCGCTCGGGGCGGCGGGTCGAGACGACCCAGTACGGCGTCGGGTCCTCGGGGTCGGTGATCTCGAGGCGCACCGCGGCCGGCGCCCACGGCCGGTGCAGCACGTACGCCGCCGGGTCGAGCTGGGGGCCGAGGGCCATCCGCTTGGCCTCGCCGCGCACGACGTCGGCGCGGCCCACGAACCGCGTCGGGATGTGGGCGGCGCCGGCCCAGACCTCGCGCTCCCCGCCGGGACCCGGCCCGACGCCGACGTGCATGCGCCCCAGCCGCCACAGCACGAGGACCGCCAGCGGCATCACCACGACGTAGGGCACCCAGAACGGGATCTGCGGCAGGCCCATGTTGACCTCGATCCCCACGAGCGCGCCCGCGAGCAGCCCCGGCGGCCACGCCCACCAGGGCAGGCCGAGGCGCTCGAGGCCGGGCGGGGGTGCCGGCCGGGCGGGCGCCGCGGACGGGCGGGAGGACGTCACGCAGCCCAGGGTAATCTGGCCGATCGTGCTGGAGGTCGACGTGGTCCGCCTGGACCCGGGGCTGCCCGTGCCGCGGCGGGCCCATCCCGACGACGCCGGCCTGGACCTCTACTGCCGCGAGGACGTCGAGATCGCGCCGGGCGAGCGGAGCCTCGTCGGGACCGGGGTCTCGGTGGCGCTCCCCAGCGGCTACGCGGCGTTCGTGTGCCCGCGCTCCGGGCTCGCGGCGCGGGAGGGGCTGGGCCTGCTCAACGCGCCCGGGACCGTCGACGCGGGCTACCGCGGCGAGATCCGGGTGTGCCTGGTCAACCACGACCCGGCGCGCCCCGTGGCGCTGCGCCGCGGGGACCGGATCGCCCAGCTCGTGATCCAGCGGGTCGAGCTGCCGACGGTGCGGGTGGTCGACGAGCTCCCGGGGTCCGGACGAGGCGCCGGCGGGTTCGGGTCGACCGGCGGATGGCGCCGGACGGGTGATCTCGACCCCCCGAGGTCACGGATTGGTCACGAAGAGGGTATTGAGGACGCTGCACGCACAGCCGATGACCTCCAGGCTGGTGCCCACATCGAGGACGGCCGCGCCCGGCCGCCGGCAGAGGAGCTCTGAGGTGGAGTGGTCGTGACCGAGCCGTCACGCGGGCGGCACCGCAAGGGCCGCATCTCCCAGGTCCCCCCGTCGTCGGAGCCGGCGGGCCGCCACGTCCACCACCACCGGGGTCCGTGGGACTCCGAGGACGCGCCCCGCGACGGGCGGCTGCGCCTCGACCTGGGCTCGGTGCAGCTGCCGGTGCCGCCGAACGCGAAGCTGGTCTGCGAGCCGGACCCGAGCGGCCCCCTCCGTGCGGTGCACGCCATGGTCCCGGAGGGCCGCCTCACGGTGAGCGCCTTCGCCGCGCCCCGCACCGGCGGGCTGTGGGCGGAGCTCATCGACGAGCTGGCCTCCCAGCTGCACGCCGAGGGCGCCACCATCCGGCGCGACCGCGGCGAGTGGGGCCGCGAGCTGGTCGCCCGCAACGGCGACGTCGTGGCGCGCGTCATCGCGGTCGAGGGACCGCGCTGGCTGCTGCGCGGCGTCGGCACCGGCCCGGCCGTGCACGCGCTCGCCCTGCACCGGATGCTCCGGGAGACGATGGGCGGCACCGTCGTGGTGCGCTCGTCCGACCCGCTGCCCGCCCGGTCGCTGCTGCCCCTCGAGGTGCCCGAGGACGTGCCCGAGGTCTTCCGCGAGTCGCTCTTCCAGTCGTTGCCGACCCGCCCCCGGCAGATCACCTCGCCGGACGGGCCCGTCATCCCCATGATGCTGCCGCAGCGCAGCGACCCCGGCACGTCGCCCGGGCGCAGCTGAACGGAGCTACTCTGGCGTCGGACCCGATGGGGGGTCCGGACGGCACCGCGGTGGCCGCGGTGTCCTTCACGAGGAGCGGACGATGGGCAAGAGCTCGGGGTTCGTGTCGCGGATGGTCCGCAAGTTCACCTCCGACATGTCCGACCTGGACGCCGAGGACCTCTCGGCCGAGGCGGTGCGCTCCGGGTGTGACCGGGCGGGCGACTGCACCGGCTCCGGCGAGGCGATCACCGTCAAGGGCCGGTTGCGGTCGGTGGAGATCTGCCCGCGGGACTCCGTCGCCACGTTGGAGGCGGAGCTCTTCGACGGCACCGACGGTGTCACCCTGGTGTGGATGGGCCGGCGGCGCATCCCCGGCATCGAGCCGGGGCGCACGCTGCGGGCCAGCGGGCGGGTCGCCGTCCGTGACGGCCGGAAGGTCATCTACAACCCGTACTACGAGCTGCAGCGAGCGCCCTGAGGGAGCACGACCATCCGTCACCCCGAGACCGGCCAGCCCCGCCACCACGCCGGGGGGCGCCACGCCCGCCCCGACGAACCGGCGACGGACGCCTTCACGGTGCGCGATCCGGCCGACCGGACGGACCCGGCCGGTTCCCGGACCGTGGGCCGGCCGGTCGCCCCGCGTCCGCCCCGTCCCGACGCCCCGACGGCGCCGGTGGTCGGCCGGGCGGGCAGCAGGCCCGTCCGCGACGGCCGGGTGGGCCGGTCGGCGGCCGCCGACGAGGACGGGCACGAGCCCGACGACGAGGCCGCCCCGCAGGAGGCCGAGGAACGCGCGCCGACGCTGCTCGAGCAGATGGGCGGCGTCACCGGGGTGGTCTCCTCGGCGGTGCCGGTGATCGTGTTCGTCATCGTGCAGGCGATCGCGCACGCCCTCGTCGCGTCGATCGTCGCGGCGGTGGTCGCGGCGGTCGCGGTGGCCGGGTGGCGGCTCGTCCGCGGGGAGAAGCTGCAGCCGGCGTTCTCCGGGCTGTTCGGCGTCGCGGTGTGCGCGTTCATCGCCTGGCGCACCGGGCAGGCCAAGGGCTTCTTCCTGCTCGGCATCTGGACGAGCCTGCTCTACGGCGGGGTCTTCCTCATCTCGGTGCTCGCCCGGTGGCCGCTGGTCGGCACCCTGTGGCACCTGGTGAACGGCGACGGACAGGGCTGGCGGCGCTCGCCCCGGCTGCGGCGGGGCTACGACCTCGCGACGCTCGCCTGGGTCGTCGTCTTCGGCGCGCGGTTCGTCGTCCAGCACTGGCTCTACGACTCGGCCTACGCCGACACCTGGCTCGGCTGGGTGCGCCTGGCCATGGGGGTGCCGCTCGCGGTGCTGGCCGCCGCGGTGACGGTGTGGGCCATCCGGCGGGCCACCGAGGAGGCCAAGGCCGAGCGCGAGGCGGCCGACGCGGAGGGCACGGACGCCGCAGCCGCGTGAGGAGCACCGTCCGGGCACTCCTCGACGGCCCGAGCGGGCCGCCCGGCGGCCATGATCACCACGGCGACGAGCCCGTGGACGCCCCGCGTCCGGAACCTCGTCGGTTCGACGATCATGGTCCGCGCGCACCCCGGGGACGACGGGCGCGACGGGTGCGCGGGGCCGTCGTCGCCGGAGCGTCAGCGGGTCGGGTCGGGGACCTGCTGGACGGCGTGCACCCGTGCGGTGTCGGCCGGGGTCCAGCCCGGTGGCGGGACGACGTCCATCCACGCGTCGAGCGACTCCGGCCCGTAGTTGTGCCCGTGGCCGAACGGGACGGTCTGCGCGCGGATCATGTCCATGGTGACCTGCCAGAACGTCACCAGCGGGTACCACCGGACGCTCGGCAGGACGTCCTCGCCGCGCGGCTCGGCCAGCCAGTCCGGGCGGGACCACAGCAGCTCCGGGCTCCACCACACGACCGGGTCGCTGGGGTGCTGCAGGTAGACCACGCGCGGATCGGGCCAGGGGGCGGGCGGCGCCGTCGTCAGGTGCGGGGTGACCGACCCGCCCCCGAACCGGACGGTGCGCCCGTCCTCGACGACCGGCCGGATCTCCGGGCTCCCCGGGTCCCGCCGGGTGACCAGGCCCTGCCAGAGGGCGGACGAGTGCGGCGGGCCGTTCCAGAGGGCGCCGTCGGCGCGTGACCGGACCGCGTCCACCGTCGGGAAGGCCGCCTGGGAGCCGAGGGATCCGAGCGACTCCCCGAAGACGACCACCTTCGGGCGGGCCGCGCCGGGCGGCAGCGCGTCGACGGCGGCGCGGACCGCGTCGAACATCGTCGTGCCCGCGTCGCGCACCCGGTCGCCGTCGAGCAGGAACGACAGGCCACTGGGCAGCAGCGAGTACTGGCTGCTGACCAGCGCGGTGTCCCCGCCCCAGGCGAGCTCGAGGGCGTTCATCGCCTCGGCGTCGGCGAACCCGGTGCCGGTGGTGGTGACGACACCGATCACCGGACGGGCGAAGGCCCCGGTGCGGGCGAGCTCGCGGACGGCGAGCCGCGCCCGTTCCCGGGCGTCCGGCGACGCGCCCAGCCCGACGTAGACGCGGATCGGGTCGACGGCGGGATGCCCGCTCGCCCGGGCGAGGTCGGCGGGCGGGGGCGTGGCGGTGACGAAGGTGCGCCCGCCGCGGCCGAGGCTCTGCCAGCTCACCAGCGAGGCGGGCGACCCGGAGCGCAGCGGGTCGGCCGGCTGCGTCGCTCCGCCGAACACGCCCGCGTCCTGCCCGGCGAACGCGCGGTCGAGCAGGCTGCGGGCCGGGTTGACCCCTGGGATGCCGGCCAGCGAGATCCCGGCGAGGACCACGACGACGAGCACGACCACGCCCACCACCCGCCGCGGCCACCGGGGCAGCGCCCGGACCCCGCGGACGACGACCAGCAGCACGACGAGGACCCCGAGCGCCACCGGGACGGCGGGCAGCCAGTCGGCCGGCGTCGGCGGTGCCGTACCGAGCAGCGCGGCCTGGTCGGTCTGCCACCGGAACCCGAGGACACCGGCGACCGCCCACCCGGCCAGCACCACGACCGTGATCAGCACCCACGCGGCGGCGCTGAGCCGGCGTCCGGTCCGCCGGGTCAGCGGACGGACCAGCAGCCCGAGGAGCACCCCGACGAGGTAGCCCGCGGCCACCATCACCCCGCACACCAGGCCCGCGGAGAACCCGGTGCGCGGGATCAGCGAGGGCGTCATCGCGAGCGCCCCGAGGGCCGTGCCCAGCAGCAGCCCGCCGGGGTGCAGGAGTGGCCGGCGGCGGGCGCGGCGCGGCGCGGACGGCACCGTGGGGTCGGTCAGCGTCGGGCGCGGCACCGGCGGTTCGGGCACGGCGGCAGTCTCGCAGCGATCACACGGGCGCACCGTCGAGGACCTCGAGCACCGTCGCCACCACCGTCTCGGGGCTGTCCTCCTGCAGGAGGTGCCCGGCGTCGTCGACGACCCGCAGGTCGGCGCCCGGGATGCGCGCGGCGAGGTCGTGCCCGCGGGCGACCGGGATCCAGCCGTCCCGCGCGCCCCAGAGGATCGTCGTCGGGCAGCGGACGTCGCCGAGCCGGTCCGCGATGTCGTCGGTGTAGCGGTCGTGCATCTGCGCGATCTGGCGGTAGAACGCCGCCTGCCCGACCTCCCCGGTCCACGGGTCGAGGTAGCGGCGCATCTCGGTCTCGTCGAGCGTGCGGTGCACCCCGGAGTCGACATAAGCCCGCAGGACCGCCTCGTGCACGTACGGCGGCAGCGCGGCGTAGGCGTCGGCGTGGCCGCGGGCGGCCCGCACGAGCTCGGAGCCGGTCGGGCTCAGCGCCACCGGGTCGATCAGCGTCAGCGTGCGGTAGTCGCGGCCGTCGAGCAGGTGGGTGCGCAGCGCGGTGGCGCCGCCGAAGTCGTGGGCGACGACGTCGGGCCGCCGCAGGCCCCAGTGGTCGAGCAGCGCGGCGAACAGCTCGTTCTGCACGCCGAGGGACACGTCCTGGCCGGCGCGCTGCTCGGAGCGCCCGTAGCCGAGCAGGTCGAACGCGACGACCCGACGACGGCGGGCGAGGTGCGGCGCGATGCGCCGCCACACCACGGAGGAGAACGGGGTGCCGTGCAGCAGCACCAGCGGGTCGCCGTCGCCGACCGCGCCCCAGCGAACGCGGTCGCCCCGGAAGGTGAAGGTCTCGGTGAGTTCCATCGTCTAACCCCTTTCGCTACTATCAGGGTTAGACGAGGACGGAGCGAGGTGTCAACCGTGGACTGGGGACCGGAGGCGTTCGTCGCGGGACACGTGGCGCTGGACTTCACCAACACCGTCGGCGGCTTCCGGCGCGAGCGTGTCGAGCGGTTGGTGACCTACGCCGACCTGGTGGCCTGGGCGGCGGCGGCGGACGTGGTCGACGACGCCGAGGCCGCCGCGCTGTCCGACCTCGCCGCGGCCGACCCGGAGGCCGCGGACCGGGCGCTCGCGGACGTGCACGCCCAGCGCGAGGCGCTGTACCGGTGGCTGGCCGCGGCGGTGCGTGGGGAGGCGGCCGAGGAGGAGGCCGACCGGGCGCGGGTCACGGACGACGTCGTCGCCGCCCACCGCGCCGCCCGCCCGGCCCCCGACCCGACGCGCGGCCCGGCCTGGCCGGTCACGGTCGACGACGCCGGGCTCGCGCTGCCGGGCCGGCGCCTCGCGCTGGCGACGGGGGCGCTGCTGGCGGGGGAGGAGCGCCGCCGGATCGGGCGGTGCGGGCGCTGCTCGTGGCTCTTCCTCGACCCCTCGCCGTCGCGGCGCCGGCGCTGGTGCTCGATGGCGACCTGCGGCAACCGCGCCAAGGCGGCCCGCCACCACGCGCGGGCCTCGGACGGCTAGGCCGGATGCCCGGCCGCGAACCGGTGGACCCACCGGCGCTGACCCGGGGTCTCGACCGCCCGACGGTGGTGGTGCGCGCGGACCCAGGCCACGGCCTCGTCGGGACCCAGCCCGTCGAGGACCGCGAGGCAGGCCAGCACCGTGCCGGTGCGCCCGACCCCGCCGCCGCACGCCACCTCGACGTCCTCGCCGAGGTCGACGATGCGGTGGTGGGTCCCGACGACCGCGTCGGCGGCCTCGGTGGGATGGCGGGGGAGCCGGAAGTCCGGCCAGACGAGCCAGCGGCGCGGCCAGGTCAGGGCCTCGTCGTGGCGGGCGGCGGCCCGGCGGGAGCCCAGGTAGAGGCCGAAGGCGGGCGTCGGGCCGGGGGGCAGCCCGTGGCGCAGTCCCCGGCCGCGGACGAGGCCGCCGCCGGGAAGGGTGATCGCTCCGTCGAGCACGGCGCGCCCCGTCCGTGAGTGTGGGTTTCCCGAGTCCAACGTCTGCGATGCGACACCGCTGACGCCGGCCCCTAGATCAGATCCTGCCCACCCGGGTCCCGCGTCGTCAGCACCGTGTGGATCTCCTGCTCGACACCCTCGCCCGCGACGAAGAGCATCTCGTCGCCGCCCTCGAGCGGGTCGTCGGACTGCGGGACGATCACGCGACCGCCGCGCAGGATCGCGACCAGCGCGGCGTCGGCGGGCAGCGGGACGTCGCGCACCGGGCGGCCGGCGAGCGGGGTGTCCGAGGGCAGCGTCACCTCGACGAGGTTGGCCTTGCCCTGGCGGAGGGTCAGCAGCCGCACGAGGTCGCCGACCGAGACGGCCTCCTCGACCATCGCCGCGAGCATGCGCGGCGTCGACACCGCGACGTCGACGCCCCACGCCTCGGTGAACAGCCACTCGTTGCGGGGGTCGTTCACCCGCGCGACCACGCGGCGCACCGCGAACTCGGTCTTCGCGAGCAGCGAGACGACGAGGTTGACCTTGTCGTCGCCGGTGGCCGCGATGACGACGTCGCAGTCCTGCACCTGCGCGTCCTCGAGCGAGGCCACCTCGCAGGCGTCGGCGTGCACCCACTCGGCCTGGGGCACCGCCTCGGGCTCGACCTCGGCGAGGTCGCGCTCGATGAGCATCACCTCGTGGCCGTTCTCGATGAGCTCGGAGGCGATCGAGCGCCCCACGGCGCCCGCTCCGGCGATCGTCACGCGCATGGCCGGCTACCCCCGCTCCACGGGCGCCGTCAGCGCCGCCTGGGTGACCGTCGCGACCGTCCCGCTGACGGCGGCCGCGTAGACCACGTCGTCGGCCTGGATCACGGTGTCGGGCCGGGTCAGCACCCCGGTGCCGAACCGGACGATGAAGGCGACGCGGCTGCCGGTCGCCTCCTCGAGCTCGGTGACCGGGTGCCCCGACCAGTCCTCGTGGAACGGCAGCTGCATGATCGCGACGGTGCCGGAGGGGTCGCGCCACGCGGTGGCGACGCCGTCGGGCAGCAGCATCCGCAGGAAGCGGTCCGTGGTCCACGGCACCGTGGCCACCGTCGGGATCCCGAGGCGCTCGTAGACCGCGGCGCGCTTGGCGTCGTAGATCCGGGCCACGACCGTCTCGACGCCGAACGTCTCCCGCGCGACACGCGCGGAGATGATGTTGGAGTTGTCGCCCGACGAGACGGCCGCGAACGCCTCCGCGCGGTGGATGCCGGCGGAGGTGAGCACCTCCCGGTCGAAGCCGACGCCGATGACCTCTTGGCCGTGGAAGTCGTTGCCCAGGCGCCGGAACGCCTGGGGGTCGCGGTCGACGACCGCGACCTGGTGGCCGAGGCGCTCCAGCGACAGGGCCAGCGCCGACCCCACGCGGCCGCAGCCCATGACGACGATGTGCACGCGTCCTCCCGTCGCCCGCGGGCCCTCCGGCCCCCGGTCGCCCCGACCCCGACCCGACCACGCGTGGGCACGGCGTCGGATCGCCGCGCGCACGCTATCGGGTGCCCGCGACCATCCGTGCGGCAACGGGTGATCGGGGGCGAGGTCCGGACGTTCGGGCGCAGACCGGATCGACCCGACGGGGGTGACGGGAGGGCCCGTCCGGTCGCCCTGCCCGTGGCCCACGCGTTCGGCCTACGCTCTGCGCCGTGCCCAGGCTCGCGACCGCCGCGAAACGCCTCGTGCTCGGACTCCCGTTCCGCAGCGACGAGCTCTCGGACACGTTGCTGCGCAAACGCATCGCGCTCCCCGTGTTCGCCTCCGACGCCCTGTCCTCCGTGGCGTACGCGCCGCAGGAGGTCCTGGTCACCCTGTCGCTGGCCGGGCTCGGCGCCTACGTGTTCTCGCCGTGGATCGGCCTCGCGGTGGTCCTGGTCCTCGCGACCGTGGTGATCAGCTACCGGCAGAACGTGCACGCCTACCCCTCCGGCGGCGGCGACTACGAGATCGCCACGGTCAACCTGGGCCGGCCGGCGGGGCTGACGGTGGCGTCCGCGCTGCTCGTCGACTACACGCTGACGGTCGCGGTGTCGATGTCCTCGGCCGCGGACAACCTCGGCGCGCTCATCCCGTTCGTCGGCACGCACAAGGTCCTCTTCTGCGTGGCGGCGATCCTCGTGCTCACCGCGGTCAACCTGCGCGGCGTGCGCGAGTCCGGGGCGGCGTTCGCGATCCCGGTCTACTGCTTCATCGCGAGCCTCGTCGCGATGATCGTCGTCGGGGTGATCCGGATCGTCGTGGTCGGGGAGCCGCTGACCGCGCCGAGCGCCGCGATCGACGTCGTCGCCGAGGACCAGCAGCTCTCGCAGTTCGCCCTGATGTTCCTCGTGCTGCGCTCGTTCACCCAGGGCTGCGCCGCGCTGACCGGCGTCGAGGCGATCTCCAACGGCGTCCCGGCCTTCCGCAAGCCCAAGTCGCGCAACGCCGCGACCACCCTCGCGATGCTCGGGCTCATCGCGGTCGGTCTGTTCGCCGGCATGCTCGCCCTCGCGCGCGCCACCGGGGTGCACCTCGCGGAGGACCCGGACACCCAGATCGCCGGCGCCCCCCCGGGCTACAAGCAGGAGACGCTGATCGCCCAGCTCGCCCAGACGATCTTCCAGGGCTTCGCGCCCGGGTTCTGGGCGGTGACGATCTTCACGGCGCTGATCCTGGTGCTGGCCGCGAACACCGCGTTCAACGGCTTCCCGGTGCTCGGCTCGATCCTCGCCCAGGACCGCTACCTGCCCCGCCAGCTGCACACCCGCGGCGACCGGCTCGCGTTCTCGAACGGGATCCTGTTCCTGGCGTTCTTCGCGGTGGTGCTCGTCGTGGGGTTCGGTGCCCAGGTCACGGCGCTGATCCCGCTGTACACCGTCGGCGTGTTCGTCTCGTTCACGCTGTCGCAGACCGGGATGGTCCGGCACTGGAACCGGCTGCTGCGCACCGAGACCGACGGCGGCGAGCGGCGCCGGCTCCACCGGGTCCGCATCGTCTCCGCGTTCGGCGCGACCATGACCGGGGTCGTCCTCGTCGTCGTGCTCGTCACCAAGTTCGCCGTCGGGGCGTGGATCGCGATCGTGGCCGGCGCCCTGGCCTTCGCGCTGATGCTCTCCATCCGCAAGCACTACGACCGGGTGGCCGAGGAGATCGCCGCGCCCGAGGTCATCGACGCGGTCCTGCCCAGCCGCAATCACGCGGTGGTGCTGGTCTCGACGGTGCACCTCCCGACGCTGCGGGCGGTCGCCTACGCCCGCGCGACGCGGCCCGACGTCCTCGAGGCGATCACGGTCAACGTCGACGACGCCGACACCCGCAAGGTGGTCGCCGACTGGGAGCACCGCCAGCTCCCGGTGCCGCTCAAGGTGCTGGAGTCGCCCTACCGGGAGATCACCCGGCCGATCCTGCAGTACGTCAAGCGGATCCGGACCGACAACCCCCGCGACGTCGTCACGGTGTTCATCCCCGAGTACGTGCTCGGGCGCTGGTGGGAGCAGCTGCTGCACAACCAGAGCGCGCTGCGCCTCAAGGGCCGGCTGCTGTTCCAGAAGGGCGTGATGGTGGTCAGCGTGCCGTGGCAGCTCGAGTCGTCGGCGCGGGCCGCGGCCCGGCGGCCCCCGATGGCGCCCGGGGTGGCGCGCCGCGGCTACGAGGCGCCGCCGCCCGGCAACGGGGGCGCCGCGCCGCACCGGGCCGCCGAGGCCCCGGGCACCCTGCCCCCGCTCGGCCCGACGTCGGGCACCACCACGTCGCCCAAGGACCCCGCGGGCCCCGACGGGGCGCCGCCGCGCCCGGGCGCCGATGTCCGCTGACCCCGCGACCGCGGCGGGGGAGCAGGCCGGGTCGTGGGTGGACCGCCTGCTCGACGTCGAGGTCGGCGCGGTCGCCCACGGCGGGCACTGCGTGGCCCGCCACGAGGGCCGGGTGGTCTTCGTCCGCCACGCCCTGCCCGGCGAGCGGGTCCACGCGGTGGTCACCGAGGACGGCGGCGGGTCCTTCTGCCGCGCCGACGCGGTCACCGTGCTGCGGGAGGCCCCCGGCCGCGTCGAGCCGGTGTGCCCCTGGGCCGGCCCCGGGGGGTGCGGCGGCTGCGACTGGCAGCACGCCGACCACGACACCCAGCGCGCGCTCAAGGCCGCCGTCGTCGCCGAGCAGCTCGCCCGGCTCGCCGGCATCGAGCGCGAGGTCGTCTGCGAGGCCCTGCCCGGCGGCCCGCTGGGCTGGCGCACCCGGCTGCGGATGGCGGTCACCGACGACGGCCGGCCCGGGCTGCGGGCCCACCGCAGCCACGAGGTGCTCCCCGTCGGGATGTGCCCGATCGCGGCGCCGGGCGCGCTGGAGCCGGTGCTCGAGCGCGGCTGGACGCCCACTGCGGAGATCGAGATCGTGCGCGACGCCGCGGGGGAGACCCACACCGCCGAGCTGTTCGAGGGCGAGCGGCACGCCGAGACCGGCTCCGGGGTGGCCCACGAGCATGCCGCCGGGCGCGACTGGGAGCTCCCGGCGCCCGCGTTCTGGCAGGTGCACCCGGGCGCGGCCGACGCGGTGGTGGCCGCGGCCCTCGAGGGCGCCGGCGACCTCGCGGCCGGCGAGACGGTCTGGGACCTCTACGGCGGGGCCGGGCTCATCGCGGCGGCGCTCGCGGAGCGGGTGGGGGCCGACGGGCTCGTCGTCCTCGTCGAGTCCGACCCCGACGCGACCGCGGCGGCGGGCACCAACCTCGCCGACCTGCCGTCGTGCCGGGTGGTGCGGGGCCGGGTGGAGAAGGTGCTGGACTCGCTCGTGCGGGCCGACGGGGCGCCCGACGTCGTCGTGGCCGACCCGCCCCGCAAGGGCCTCGGCCGGGCGCTGGCCGCGCGGCTCGGCGCCGTCGGGGCGCGGCGCCTCGTCCACGTCGCCTGCGACCCCGCGGCGCTCGCCCGCGACGTCGCGGCCCTGGGCGAGGCGGGCTACCGGCTCGAGGGCCTGCGGGTGTTCGACGCGTTCCCGATGACCCACCACGTGGAGTGCGTCGCGACGCTGGTGCGGGACGGGAGACGCAGCAGTGAGGGGAGCACGCCGGTAGGGGAGCTCGACCCCAGGTCGGGGCAGTGAGCTGCCCGACGCCGCCCGAGGGCCTCGTCGCGCTCGGCCTGGTCCCGGCCGGCCCCGTCAGCTTCCTCGACGGCGTGGGGCTGGTCGACCACCACTGCCACTCGGTGGTGGCGGGTGACCTCGACCGCCCGGCGTTCGAGTCGTTGCTCACCGAGGGGGACGGCCCCGCCCCCGGCACCTCGGCGTTCGACTCCGCGCTCGGCTTCTCGGTGCGCCGCTGGTGCGCGCCGGTGCTCGGCCTGCCGCCGCACGCCCCACCCGAGGACTACCTCGCCCGCCGCGCCGAGATCGGCGCCGGCCCCGCCTCCCGGGCGCTGCTGCGCGCGGCGGGGACCGAGGCGCTGCTGGTCGACCACGGGTTCGCCGCCGACGGGCTGCTGGGGCTGGACGAGCTGGCCGTGGCCGCGTCGGCGCCGGTCGGCGAGGTGGTGCGCCTCGAGGCGGTCGCCGAGGACGTCGCCGACGCCGGGGTGGACGCGACCGGCTACGGCGACGCGGTGGCCGCCGAGGTCGCCCGGCGCACCGCCGCGGGGACCCGCCCGCTCGCCGTGGCCTGCAAGACCGTGCTCGCCTACCGCGCGGGCCTGGACGTCGATCCGCGCCGCCCGGAGCCGGTGGAGGTCGCCAAGGCGGCCGACACGTGGCTGCCGCGACGTGCCGTCGACCACACCCCGCTACGCGACCCGGTGCTGCTGCGCCACGGCATCTGGGCCGGCCTCGACACCGGGCTGCCGCTGCAGCTGCACACCGGGTTCGGGGACGCCGACGAGGACCTCCACCGGTCCGACCCCGCCCTGCTCGCGGGCTTCGCGCGGCTGGTCGAGCCGCTCGGCGTACCGCTGTGCCTGCTGCACACCTACCCGTACCACCGCCAGGCGGCGTGGCTCGCGCAGGTGTTCTCCTGCGTCCACGTCGACGTGAGCCTGGCCGTGCCCTACGTGGGGGCCCGCTCCCGGTCGGTGATCGCCGAGATGCTCGAGCTCGCTCCCTTTGCCAAGGTGCTCTACGCCTCGGACGCCTACGGCCTGCCCGAGCTGCACCTGCTGGGCGCGCTGCGCTTCCGCGCCGCGCTCGGCGGGCTGCTCGAGCAGGCCTGCGCGACCGACGAGATCGCTCCCGCCGACGCCGAACGGGTGGCCACCATGATCGCTCGCGACAACGCCCGCCGGGTCTACCGGCGGATGCCGGCGTGACCGGCCCCAGCGGGGACGGGGCCTCACCGACGGGCCCGGCCCTCGGGACGGTGCCCCCGCCCGCCCGGACCCCCGCCCCGCCCGTGCCCCCGGCCCTGGCCGCCGCGCTCGAGGCCGAGCTCGGCGCCGCGGTCGGGCTGCGGCACGCCCTGCACGCCGACCCGCGGGTCTCCGGCGACGAGGCCGACTCCCGCGACGCGGTCGCGGCCGCGCTCGGCGCCCCGCTCGAGCCGGTCGCGGACACCGGCGGCCTGCTCCGCCTCGGCGGCCCGGGGCCCGCCGTCGCGGTGCGCGCCGAGCTCGACGCGCTGCCGGTGGTCGAGCAGACCGGCCTCCCGTTCTCCGCCACCGGCCCCGCCGCCCACGTCTGCGGCCACGACGTGCACGTCGCCGCCCTCGTGGCGCTCGCCCGCGCCGTCGCGGTGACCGGCCCGGAGGTGCTCCCGGCGCCGCTGCTCGCGGTGTTCCAGCCGCGGGAGGAGAAGGCGCCGAGCGGGGCGGCCGACGTCGTCGCCTCCGCCGCGTTCCGGGCGCACACCCCGGCCGCCGTCCTCGGGGTCCACGTCCAGCCCGAGCTGCCCCGCGGGGTGGTCTCCGCCCGCCCCGGGCCGGTCAACGCCTCGGCCGACGAGATCGAGATCACCGTGCACGGCCGCGCCGGGCACGGCGGCTACCCGCACCGCACCCGCGACCCCGTGCTGGCGCTCGCGCAGGTCGTCGTGTCGCTCCAGCACGTGGTGTCCCGGCGGGTGAACCCGCTGGAGGCGGGCGTGGTGACCATCGGCCAGATGACGGCGGGCAGCGCCCCGAACGTCGTCCCCGCCGAGGCCACCGCCCGCGGCACCGTCCGCGCCCTCGACGCCGACCGCGACGAGATCCTCGCCGCGGTCCGCGACGTCGTCGAGCACACCGCCGCCGCGCACGGCTGCACCGGCGAGGTGCGGGTGGTGCCGAACGAGCCCGCCGTCGTCAACGACGACCGCCTGGCCTCGGCCGTCGCCGCGAGCCTGGGCGGGCGGCGCCGGGGCGAACGGGCACCGGCCGGGCTGGTGCTCGACACCGGCTTCCGCTCGTGCGGCGCGGACGACTTCTCCCACTACGCGGCGGGCGAGGACGCCCCGCCGGACGGTCCTAACGGGTCGAGCTCCGCTCCGCTGCGTCTCCCGGCGATGATGCTCTTCGTGGGCACGGCCGACCCCGACGCCGCGCTCGGCAGCGCCCCCGGCCTGCACCACCCGGCGTTCTCTCCCGACGACGCCATGGTCGGCGAGGTCGCCCGTGCCCTGCTCGCCGCCGTGGTCGCGGCGGGGCACGAGATCACCACCCCACCCGCACCACCCCAGGAGTCCCGGTGACCGAGATCCGTCACTTCAGCCAGGCCTTCCTCCGCGACCCGCTGCACGTCGCGGCCCTCTTCCCGAGCTTCCCGCCGCTGTGCCGCCAGGCGATCGCGCCGCTGCCCGCGACCGGCGACCCCGTCGTGCTCGACCTCGGCGCCGGCACCGGTTCGGTGACCGACGAGATCCAGAAGCGGCTCGGCGGGCGGGGCCGCCACATCGCGATCGAGTTCGACGAGGCCATGGCGGAGGTGCTGCGCGAGCGGCACCCCGAGGTCGAGGTCATCTGCGACGACGCCCACGCCGCCGTCGAGAAGCTGCTCGCCGAGGGCGTGCGGGCGGACCTGTCGGTGTCCGGGCTGCCGTGGCTCGCGACCGCCCCGAAGGGCCGCTCGATCTTCCCCCTGCTGGCCCGCCTGGCCGCTCCCGGCGGCGCCGTGACACAGCTCGCGCACGCCTGGATCCGGTTCTTCCCGACGGCGAGGCAGGTGCAGCGCAACCTCGAGGCCACCTTCGAGGAGGTGGTGGTCAGCCGCACGGTGTGGGCCAACGTGCCGCCCGCGGTGGTCTACGTGGCGCGGCGTCCGCGCACCGCGTAGCGAAGGGGACGGCCCGTCTGACTCGTCACCCCGTCGCGCGCGGCACCTGCACGGGCCGGTGTTCTCCGTAGACTGATCCCCGGCCCGCGCGCCGGGCCCCGACCCCGGGACCCGTGAGAGATGAGGCGAGGAGCAGTGAGCCTGCTGCAGCGCGTCCGCACCCCGGCCGACCTGAAGGCGCTGGCCGCCGACCAGGTCGACTCCCTCGCCGCCGAGATCCGCGGGTTCCTCGTGGACACGGTGTGCCGCACCGGGGGGCACCTCGGTCCGAACCTGGGCGTCGTGGAGCTGACGCTGGCGCTGCACCGGGTGTTCGAGTCCCCGCGCGACGCGCTGGTGTTCGACACCGGCCACCAGAGCTACGTCCACAAGATCGTCACGGGGCGCTCCGGTGAGTTCGACGGCCTGCGCCAGGGCGGGGGCCTGTCCGGCTACCCGAGCCGGACCGAGAGCGAGCACGACCACGTCGAGAACTCCCACGCCTCCACCGCGCTCTCCTGGGCCGACGGGCTGGCGAAGGCCGACGCGCTGCTCGGCCGGGAGCGCTCGGTGGTGGCGGTGGTCGGCGACGGCGCCCTGACCGGCGGCATGTGCTGGGAGGCGCTCAACAACATCGCCGGGTCGGACCGCCCCGTCGTCATCGTCGTCAACGACAACGGCCGCTCGTACGCGCCGACCATCGGCGGGCTCTCCGAGCGGCTCTCGACGCTGCGCCTCGCGCCGCGCTACGAGGAGGCCCTCGAGCACGGCAAGCGCGCGCTGCAGAAGATCCCGGTGGTCGGCAAGGGGATCTACTCGGCGGTGCACGCGGCCAAGGCCGGCGTCAAGGACGCGATCACCCCGCAGGCGCTGTTCTCCGACCTCGGGATCAAGTACGTCGGACCGGTCGACGGCCACGACGTCGAGGCCCTCGAGACCGCCCTCGCGGCGGCGCGCGACTTCGGCGCCCCGGTGATCGTCCACGCCGTCACCTACAAGGGCCGCGGCTTCCCCTCGGCCGAGCAGGACCAGGCCGAGCAGATGCACTCGGTGGGCGTGCTCGACCCCGACACCGGACTGCCGGTCGGCCCGAAGCCCCGCGAGTGGACCTCGGTGTTCACCGACGCGATGCTCGAGCTCGGCCGGGAGCGCTCCGACGTCGTCGCGATCACCGCGGCCATGCCCGGCCCGACGGGGCTCTCCGCGTTCGGTGAGGCGTACCCCGAGCGGCTCTTCGACGTCGGGATCGCTGAGGCGCACGCCATGACCTCCGCGGCGGGGCTCGCCCACGGCGGCCTGCACCCGGTGGTCGCGGTGTACTCGACGTTCCTCAACCGCGCGTTCGACCAGCTGCTCATGGACGTGGCGCTGCACCGCGAGCCGGTGACCGTGGTGCTGGACCGCGCCGGCGTGACCGGGTCCGACGGCGCCTCGCACAACGGCATGTGGGACCTCTCGATCATGGGGATCGTGCCCGGTCTGCGGGTGGCCGCGCCGCGCGACGCGGTGACCCTGCGGGAGGAGCTGCGCGAGGCCGTCGGGATCGGCGACGGGCCGACCGCGCTGCGCTGGTCGAAGGGCGCGGTCCCGGGCGAGGTGCCGGCGCTGCGGCGTGTCGGGCCCGGCGGGGTCGCCGCGTCCGGCGGTCCCGGCGCCGTGGACGTGCTCGCCGAGCCCGGCCGGCTCTCCCGCGCCGCGCCGCGCCCGACCGCCGTGGAGCGGCTCGACGACGACGAGACCCCGGGCGTGCCCGACGTCCTGCTCATCGCGGTCGGCGCGTTCGGCCAGCTCGGCATCGAGGCCGCGGACCGGCTCACCGCCCAGGGGATCGGGGTGACCGTGGTCGACCCGCGGTGGTGCCAGCCGGTCCCGGAGGCGCTCTGCGAGCTCGCGGCCGCCCACCGGCTCGTCGTCACCGTCGAGGACGGCGGGCGCCACGGCGGCTTCGGCTCGGCGGTGGCCGACCGGCTCGCCGAGGCCGGGATCGACGTCCCGGTGCGCCGGATCGCCCTGGAGCAGGAGTTCCTCGCGCACGACAGCCGCGGCGCGATCCTCACCGCGGCCGGCCTGACCGACCAGGACGTGGCCCGGCGGGTCACCGAGTGGGTCTCCGGCCGCGCGGCGGACACGGTGCCGGTGGTGTCGACGCTGCCGCGGGCGGCGGGGGACGGGACTCGCTGAGGCGGGCCCCACGTCCCGGTGCCAGCAATGGCACGTTCCTGGCATCTGACGCCAGGACCGCGCCGTTCACCCACGGGGCCCGGGCCCGGCCGGCCGATCGACCAGATCCACCCAGCGAATCCTCAGCCCCCGCTCAGCCTGTCAGTGGCATCGTGAGGGTGTGCGGATTCTGATCGTGGAGGACGAGCAGGCGCTGGCCGATGCGCTGGCGCGCGGCCTGCGTCGCGAGGGCATGGCCGTCGACGTCGCGTACGACGGCGACTCCGGCTCCGAGAAGGCCTCGGTGACCCGCTACGACGTCGTGGTCCTCGACCGCGACCTCCCGGGCCGTTCCGGGGACGAGCTGTGCGCCGAGATGGCGGGCGGCGTCACCCGCGTGATCATGCTGACGGCGAGCGGCACGCTGCGCGACAAGGTCGCGGGCCTGGCCCTCGGCGCCGACGACTACCTCGCCAAGCCCTTCGACTTCCCCGAGCTCGTCGCGCGCATCCGCGCCCTCGGCCGCCGCGCCACCCCCGCGGTGCCGCCGGTGCTCGAGGCCGCGGGCGTGGTGCTCGACCCGGCGAAGCGCACCGTCCTGCGTGACGGCGGGCCGGTCGACCTCACCCGCAAGGAGTTCGGCGTCCTCGAGGTGCTGCTCGCCGCGGGCGGGGCGGTCGTGTCCTCGGAGGAGCTGCTCGAGCGGGTCTGGGACGAGAACGCCGACCCGTTCACGACGACGGTGCGGGTCACCGTCATGACCCTGCGCAAGAAGCTCGGCGAGCCGGGGATCATCGACACGGTGGTGGGTTCGGGCTACCGGGTCCGCACCGACACCCCCGCGACGGTCTAGGGGCGACCGCCCGGGGAACCGGGCACCCCGAGCATCTCCCGGGCCTCGGCGCTCGTCGCCGGCCGCCGCCCGAGCGTCGCGAGCAGGGCCACCGCCTCGTCGAGCAGCTCCGCGTTCGAGGGCCGGCGCCCGCCCCCGTGGTCCTCGAGCCCGACCCGCACGTGCCCGCCGCGCTCGAGGGCGAGCCGGGCCAGCCCGCACCCGACGACGTCGCCGCCCAGCACCGCCACCGACCACGGCAGCCCGCTGGGCGCGAGCATCTCCAGGTAGGCGTCGAGGGCCCGCTCGGTGGGCGGCAGCCCGAACTCCAGCGATCCCCCGAAGTACAGCTTGACGATCGCGCCCGGCGGCACCCGGCCGTGCCGGTGCAGCGTCAGCGCGGTGCGCAGGAACCCCGGCTCGAAGACCGAGATGCTGGGCGCGGCCCGGAGCGCGGCGCTGCGGGCGAACATGTACTCGGTGTCGGCGAAGCTGTTCTGGTACGGCCCGGGCGCCGCGGCGGCGGGCACCGTGCCGTCGCTGGTGAGCCCCACGTTGACCGACCCCGGGTCGACGAGGGTCATCCCGCCGAGCCCGCGCCGGGCGAGCTCCTCGACGTGGGCCCAGCGGTCCTCGATCGCGATGCCCCGGGCGCCCGCCCCCATCGTCGGGTAGAGCAGGGCGTCGGGCCGGGCGGCGACGACGGGCTCCCAGGCCTCGAGGTACGGCTCGACCGCGTGCACCCCGGAGACGGTGAACATCGGGTCGTCGTGGTGGTTGTGGACGATGGCCGCGCCGGCGTCCAGACAGGCCAGGGCCTCGCGGGTGATCTCGGCGGGGCTGCGGGGCACGTGCGGGTTCTGCTCGCGCGCGGTGGCGCCGTTGAGCGCCACCTCGATGACCACCGGATCCGCGTCCGCCACGGCCCGAGGATGCCCTATGGACAAGATCCTCACCCGATCGGCGGATCGGTGTGCGGAAACCGTGACCGCGGCTTTTCCGACCGCGTTGACGTCACGTATTCGGACGATCGCTGCGAGTAGCGACCCCCGACGCTCCCCCCACGAGAGGAACTCTCCCATGGCCATGATGCGCAAGACCGTCCTCGCCGCCGCCCTGATCAGCTCCGGCCTGGTGTCGACCACCGGCATGGCGTTCGCCAGCGACCACACCGACGGGGCGACGGTCCAGAAGGGCGTCGTCAACTCCAGCGACTTCGCCCCGAACACCACCGGCGACGCCTGTTCGAACGACGTCCCGGTCAACGTGCTCGGCGTGCAGGTCCCGGTGCAGGACAACGCGGCGGGTGTGCCGGTCGCCTCGAAGGCGGGCCACGGCAACGACGCGGGCATCGCCAAGAAGTGCTCCAACCCGATCCACGCGGTCAACTGACGCACCACCGCGCTCGCCCCGGGCCCGGTCCCGCGCCTCGGCGCGTGGGGCCGGGCCCGTGGCGTCTGCGGGTCTCGGTCGTTGGACTGATCGACGGTGGGCGCGGCGCGGGAGGGGGAGGGACGATGACGACGATGCGCGACGAGGTCACGGCGCTCTTCGCGCAGGCGCTCGACGGCGACGAGCACGCCGAGCTCGAGCTCGGGCGCCGCTGGCTCGACGACGGCGACTCGAACGCGGAGCGCGCCGCCCATGCGCTGGCCGCCGCGGCGCTCGCGGAGCTGGAGCGCGACCCGGTCTACCGCGCCTGGACCGACGGGCCGCCGCTGGCGGCCCGCGTCGCCGCCTGGGCCCGTCCCGCACGGGTCGCGGGACCGGACGCACGGCTCACGCGGGGTCACCGCGGACGGACGTAGGCTCGGCAACCGTGCTGCGCCGTGCCGACCGCGCGCCCGAGGAGGGCCGCCCCGCCGGGCCGCCCTTCGCGCGCCGGCGTCGCGGTCCCGGGCTGCGGATCCGGCTCACGCTGCTCGCGACGGGCCTCGTCGCCGCCGTCAGCGCGCTGCTGCTGTGGCTGGGGTGGATGCTCGTCGGCGAGGTGGCCGCGTCGCTGCCGACCCTGGCGCCGCAGACCCCCGTCCTCGTCGACGGCGTGTCGGTGCCCGCCGGCGAGATCGCCGCGGCGCTGGGGCACAGCGCGCGGACCGAGGTGCTCCAGGTCGGCACCGTCGCGTTCGCCCTGGTCGTGGTGGCCGCGGCGATGGTGTCGTGGGTCCTGACGGGGCACGTGCTGCGCCCGGTGCACGAGGTCACCGCGACCGCCCGCCACCTCTCGGCGGAGTCGCTGGACGAGCGCATCGACCTCGAGGGCCCGCGCGACGAGGTCGCCGAGCTCGCCGACACCTTCGACGCGATGCTCGACCGGCTCCAGGCGGCCTTCGACGCGCAGCGCCGCTTCGTCGCCAACGCCAGCCACGAGCTGCGCACCCCGCTGGCCGTGCTGCGCACCGAGATCGACGTGACCCTCGCGGACCCGGACGCCGACGTCGCCGAGCTGCGCCGCATGGCCGGCGTCCTGCGCGACGCCACCCGCCGGGCCGAGGGCCTGGTCGAGGGGCTGCTGCTGCTCGCGCGGACCGAGGCCGCGGAGCACCGGGCGGTCGGCGGCGACGAGCCGGTGGACCTCGACCTGGCCGCGCACGGCGCCCTCGACGCGGTGCGCGCCGAGGTGGAGGCCCGGCGGCTGCGGATCGAGGTGAGCCCCGGCCCGGCGGGGGAGGCGGCGGTCGTCGTCGGGGACGCGGCGCTGCTCGAGCGGGTGGTGGGCAACCTCGTCGAGAACGCGGTGCGGCACAACGTCGAGGGCGGCTGGCTCGCGGTGACCGCGCGGCGCCTGGCCGACGACGACGTGCCCCGGGTGGAGCTGGTCGTCGCCTCCTCGGGACCGGAGCTCGACCCGGAGCGGGTGCCCGACCTGTTCGAGCCGTTCCGGCGGGGCGCCGACCGGGTCGGCTCCGGTTCCGGCCTCGGGCTCTCGATCGTGCGGGCGGTGGTCCGCTCCCACGGCGGCACGGTGGACGCCGAGCCGGTGCCGGGCGGCGGGCTCTCGGTGCGGGTGGTGCTGCCGGCGGCGCCGGAGTCTCAGGCGTCGGGGTCGCTGAACAACGGGGCGACCGTTCCCACCTGATCCCGGGCCGCCACCTGGTCCCGGGCCTGGTCGTGCCCCGAACCCCGGCGACGACGCCGGCGGGGCCGGCTCCCGGAGGGGCTCGACGAACCGCGGTCCTCGTCCGCCCCCGCGTCCGTGTCGGGGCCCTCCCCGGCCGACGGTCCCGTGGCGTGCAGCGCCTCGAGCAGTCCCGGCCCGGTCAGCTCCCGCTGCCACGGGCGGGCGCCGCCGGCGGCGAGCACGGCGTCGACCGAGCCCGCGTCGAGGTGCTCGGGCGGGGTCCAGCACAGCCGCCGCACGAGGTCGGGCTGCAGCAGGTTCTCGACCGGGGTGTCCCACTGCTCGGCCAGCGCCGCGAGGTGCGCCCGCGCGGCCGTCAGGCGGGCCGCGGCGTCGGGGTCCTTGTCGGCCCAGCGGTTGACCGGGGGTGGTCCGTCGCCGGCGGGAGAGGACTCGGGGAGCTCCGCGGCGGGCAGCGTCGCGCCCGCCCGGATCGCCCGCCACCAGCGGTCGGCGAGGCGCCGCTGCGCGCGCCCGCGGAAGACCGGCAGGGCGGCCAGCGCGTCCTTGTCGGCGGGCTCGCGGAGGGCGGCGTCGACGATGGCCGCGTCGGGCAGCAGACGCCCGGGCGCGACGTCCCGGGAGGCCGCGAGCTGGTCGCGGGACTCCCAGAGGGACCGGACGACGGCGAGCTGGCGGGGCCGGCGCACCTTGTGCAGCCCGGAGGTGCGGCGCCACGGCTCGGCGCGCCGCGGCGGGGGACCGGCCAGGCGGACCGCCTCGAACTCCTCGGCCGCCCACCGGCTCTTGCCCTGGCGCTCGAGGTCGGCGGCGAGCAGGTCGCGCATCGGCACGAGCAGTTCGACGTCGAGGGCGGCGTAGACGAGCCAGTCGGCCGGCAGCGGCCGGGTCGACCAGTCGGCGGCGCCGTAGCCCTTGCGCAGCCGGATGCCGAGCAGCCGCTCGGCGAGCGGGCCGAGGCCCACGCGCGGATACCCCGCGAGGCGGCCGGCCAGCTCGGTGTCGAAGAGCGAGTCCGGGTGCATCCCCACCTCGGCGAGGCAGGGCAGGTCCTGGGAGGCGGCGTGCAGCACCCACTCCACGCCGCGCAGCGCCTCGCCGAGGACCGAGAGGTCGCCGTCGAGGGCGATGGGGTCGACGAGGGCCGACCCGGCGCCCTCCCGGCGCAGCTGCACCAGGTAGGCCCGGGCCGAGTACCGGAACCCGGACGCCCGTTCGGCGTCCAGGGCGACCGGCCCGCTCCCGGCGGCCATCGCCTCGGCCAGCGAGGTCAGGCCCGCGCGGTCGGTGACCAGGTCGGGCACGCCCTCGGCGGGGGCCAGGAGGTCGACGACGTCCGCGCCGGACTCCGTCTCGTCGACCTCCCGACCCCCACCTGCCGTGCCGGGGGCGCCGGACTCGTCGGGCGTGCTCAGCGGATGACGCCGGCCCGCATGGCCAGCGCGACCATCTGGGCGCGGTCGCCCGTGCCGAGCTTGCGACCGATGCGCGAGAGGTGGCTCTTGACCGTCAGGGCCGAGAGGCTCAGCGCGTCACCGATCTCCTTGTTCGAGCGGCCGTCGGCCACCAGCTGGAGCACCTCGACCTCGCGGGCGGAGAGCTCCCGCGGGGTGTTGTCGGTGGCCGGCACCCGGGTCCCCGCCGCGAGCAGCGGAGCGACCGAGGGGTCGGCGTAGAGGCCGCCCTCGAGCACCCGCCGGACGCCGTCGGTGACGATGCCGGGCGAGGCGGACTTGAGCAGGTACGCCTGGGCGCCCGCCTGGAAGGCCGCCCGTACCGCGGACGGGTCGTCCGAGGCCGCCAGCACCACCACGCGGTTCCAGCCCTGGGCCCGCAGCTCCGCGATCAGGTCGAGCCCGCTGCCGTCCGGCAGACCGAGGTCGAGGATCGCGAGGTCGCACGGCCCGGAGGCCAGGGCCCTCGTCCTTGCCTCGGAGATCGAGGCCGCCTCGTGGACGGTGCCCGCGCCCATCGAGGACAGACGCTGCGCGATCGCTTCGCGCAGCAGCGGGTGGTCGTCGACCACCAGCACGGAGAACATCTCTTCCCGCGGATGCGGAACCATCGCCGGTGGCAACAGCCCGCTCGCGACGCCTCGTAGAGCCATCCCTGGGCCCACGGTAGCCACGTCAACTACCTCCCTGGAGTCGGTCTTGCCCCCCGACATGACGCACCCGGAACCCCCGGCCGCCGACCGCGCCGCCGAACGGCCGAGGAAGTGCGTCGCGGGAGAACATATCCCCCCTGGCGAGTTAACGAGAGCATTAGGGCCAACTTCGCTCGGTGGAGTTTCGCTCGGAACGGCGGTTCCGTCACTCCTCGGTGTCATCGGTCGACGCTCCGTCGTCTCCTCGTGACACTGAGTGTAGTTGCCGTGACGGTGAGTGCTCAAAGACTCCAGATGCCGCAGGGCGGTTGCAACCATCGACGCAATCTCGGCTCAACATCAGCCGTAGCGCCTCAGCGACGTTCGGCGGCGGCTCCGTGGCCCGCTCGCGGCCAGTCGTTCACCCGCGTTGGCGAAGGGCGGATGCATCCGGCAGATGCACACATGTCGGCGCCGTGGCCTGCGCAAATGGTGACATCGGCACCAGTGGTACCGGGAAATGGGGGTGTAGAACTGCCGTGAACCGCATCGCGCAGAGACGTCGCGGCGGTCGGTGTCTCCCGTTGATCACCCCGGACCGGGGTCAGCCGGGGCGGCGCGCCGTGAGGCTCGCGACGCCCACCGGCGGGAGGCCGGCCGCGGTCGCCAGCACCGTCGTGAACGCCGTGCCGTGCTCGGTGAGGTCGACCGGCGTGTCGCCGACCACCGGCGTCCACGACGCCCGGAGCTCGAGGTCGGTGACGTGCGAAGGCCCCGAGATGTCGCCGAAGCGGACCGAGGAGGTCTGCGTGACCGTGCCACCGACCGCGGTCGCGTCGGCCCCGCTCTCCTCGAGGGCGCCCGTGAGCCAGGACCAGGCGACCTCGGGGAGCAGCGGGTCGTTCGCGTGCTCGGGGTCGAGCTCGGCGCGCACGAAGGTCACCAGGCGCAGCGTGCCGTCCCAGGCCTCCTGGCCGTCGGGGTCGTGCAGGAGCACCAGGCGGCCGGTGACGAGCACGTCGGGCTCGCCGTCGGCCGGGTCCACGGCCGGGGAGACCACCTCGGCGCTCCACGCGGCGGACCACGGCGCGAGGCGCTGGGGCGGGCGCATGTCGCGCAGCTCGATCTCGGGACGGGGACGCAGAGCGGCCAGCGACTCCACGGCCCGAACGAACGTCTCGGGAGCGGTCGCGGCAGCGGTCACGTCGCGGAGAGTAGGTGGCCCGCGCCACCGGCGGGAGTACCGACGCGCCGTGCGGGGGCTCCACCCCCGTCGGCGTGCCCCGTCGGCGTGGCGCGTCCCGGTGGTGCGCCGGGACGGGAACGCACGCACGGGACCGCGGGCCGGACCTGGCACACTAGGGCCACCATGAGTGCGCCGACCTCGAGCACGGTCGCCGGGTCGGGCAGCCCGGTGGCTCCGTCCCCGCGACGGGCCCTCCCGGGTTCCGCCTTCCTCGCCGCCGCCCGCGGGGAGCGCCCCACCCACCTGCCCGTCTGGTTCATGCGCCAGGCCGGACGCTCGCTGCCCGAGTACCGCACGGTGCGGCAGGGCACCGGGATGCTCGAGTCCTGCCTGACGCCCGAGCTGGCCTGCGAGATCACGCTGCAGCCGGTGCGCCGCTACGGGGTGGACGCCGCGATCCTCTTCTCCGACATCGTCGTGCCGCTCAAGGTGGCCGGCGTCGGGGTGGACATCGTGGCCGGCACCGGCCCCGTCGTCGACGCGCCGGTGCGCACCGCCGCCGACGTGACTGCGCTGCCGCGCCTGGACCCCGACGCCGTCGCGCCGGTGGCCGACGCCGTCCGGCTGCTCGTCGGCGAGCTGGGTGACACACCGCTGATCGGGTTCGCCGGGGCGCCGTTCACCCTCGCCTCCTACCTGGTCGAGGGCGGGCCGAGCCGCAACCACGAGCGCACGAAGGCGCTCATGCACGCCGAGCCGGCGACCTGGCACGCGCTGCTCGACCACCTCGCCGACCTGACGCTGACGTTCCTGCGGGCCCAGGTCGACGCCGGGGTCGACGCGGTGCAGCTGTTCGACTCCTGGGCCGGCGCGCTCTCCGAGCGGGACTACCGCGCACTGGTGCTGCCGCACTCGGCGAAGGTCCTCGCGGGCCTGGCCGACGCCGGCGTGCCCCGCGTGCACTTCGGCGTCGGCACCGGGGAGCTGCTCGGCGCCATGGGCGAGGCGGGCGCCGACGTCGTCGGGGTCGACTGGCGCGTCCCGCTCGACGAGGCGACGCGCCGGATCGGGCCCGCCCGCGCCGTGCAGGGCAACCTCGACCCGGCCGTGCTGTTCGCGGGTCCCGAGGTCGTCGAGCGGGAGGTCCGGCGGATCGTCGACGAGGGCCGGGCGGCCCCCGGCCACGTGGTGAACCTCGGGCACGGCGTGCTGCCCGAGACCGATCCCGACGCGCTCGCCCGCGTCGTCGACCTGGTGCACGCCCTCCCCGTCTCGTGACGGCCGCCCGTGTCGTCGTCGTGGGCGGCGGGGTCAGCGGGCTCGCCGCCGCGCACCGGCTCCGCACCCGCCTCGGCGACGACGCGGCGATCACCGTGCTCGAGTCGGCCCGCGTGCTCGGCGGCAAGCTCGCCGCGGTCGACCTGGCGGGGGTGCGCGTGGACGTCGGGGCCGAGGCCTTCCTCGCCCGCCGCCCGGAGGCCGCCGCGCGGCTGACCGAGCTGGGGCTCGCCGACGAGATCGTGCACCCCTCGGCCGCGTCCTCGGCCGTCCGCGCCGGCGGGGCCACCCACGCCATGCCGCGCCGCACGGTGATGGGCGTCCCCGCCGACGCGGCCGCCGTCGCCGGCCTGCTCTCCCCGGCCGGGCGCGACGCCCTCGCCGCCGAGGACACGCGCGGCCCGCTGCGCTGGACCGGCGACGACTCGGTAGGCGGCCTGGTGCGGGCCCGGCTCGGCGACGAGGTGGCCGACCGGCTCGTCGACCCGCTCCTCGGCGGGGTCTACAGCGGGCGGGCGGACTCCCTCGGCGTCCGGGCGACGGTGCCCGCGCTGGCCGCCGCGCTCGACCGCGGCGCGGTCTCGCTGCGCGCCGCCGCCGCCGACGCGCTCCCCGCCGCCCCGCCGGAGGGCACCGCCCCGGCCCCCGTCTTCGGGACCCTGCGGACCGGGCTCGCCGACCTGCCGCCCGCCCTCGCCGTCGCCGCCCGGGCCGACGTCCGGCTGGCCCGCACGGTGACCGGCCTCGCCCGGACCGCCGGCGGCTGGCGGGTGACGGCCGCGGGACCGGCGGGGGAGGAGGCCCACGAGGCCGACGCGGTGGTGCTCGCCGTCCCGGCCCCGGCCCTGCGGCGCCTGCTCGGCGGGGTCGCCCCGGCGGCGGCGCAGGCGGCCGCCGGGATCGAGCTGGCCTCCAGCGCCGTCGTCGCGCTCGCCGTCCCGCTGGGCACCGATCTCGGGGGGCGCTCCGGCGTGCTCCTCGGCTCGGGGGAGCGGCGCCCCGACGGCACGCCCTGGACGATCAAGGCGGTGACCGTGTCGTCGGTCAAGTGGCCGCACCTGGTGGGCGACGAGGCCCTGGTGCTGCGGGCCTCGGTCGGGCGCTTCGGCGACACGGCCGCGCTGGACCGCGACGACGACGAGCTCGTGACGGCGGTGCGCGACGACCTCGCCGCGCTCCTGGGGCTGACGGTCGAGCCGCTCGAGACGGTGGTGGCGCGCTGGGGCGGGGGGCTGCCGCAGTACGGCGTCGGGCACGGCGAGCGGATCGCGGCGCTCGAGGACGCGGTCGCCGCCGTCCCGGGGCTCGCGGTCGCCGGGGCGGCGCTGCACGGCGTCGGCGTCCCGGCCTGCCTCGCGACGGCGGACACGGCCGCGGAGCGGGTGCTGGCCCACCTCGCGGCGACCCGGTCCGGTGCTGAGCGAGGGGCACCTTCGGTCGGATAGATCGGTGAGGGGCGCCCATCGTCGGAACCTCGGCCCGCCCCCGTCCCCCGTCCCCGCCCGTCCTCGAGCGCGAGGGGAGCCCTCGTACCACTAGAGCGACCGAATCCTCCCCTCGCGAGCAGGGACGTCCGCCGCGAGGGGAGGATCCGGACCGCTAGAGCGACCGAGGGGTCCCCTCGCGCCGGTGGGTGGGTGGGTGGTGGGTGCGGCGGTCACGACGCCGTGGTGGCCACGGCCCGCCGTCGGGCTCCCGTGGCACCATGGTCGACGTGGCCAGGCTGAACTACGACGAGCTGAACTCGACGATCCGCTACGCCATGTGGTCGGTCTTCCGCACCGACCAGGCGCGCCTGCCCGACGACCGCCGCGCGGCCGCCGAGGAGTTCGCCGCCGCGGTCGACGAGCAGGAGGCCAAGGGCGTCGTCGTGCGCGGGGTGTACGACCTCGCGGGCATGCGCGCCGACGCCGACTGGCTCGTCTGGACCCACGCCCCCGACGTCGAGTCGCTGCAGGCGACGTACACCGCGCTGCGGCGCACCGCGCTCGGCCGGGCCTCGGAGCCGGTCTGGTCCACCACGGCGCTGCACCGCCCGGCGGAGTTCAACAAGAGCCACGTGCCGGCGTTCATCGCCGGCGAGGAGCCCAAGGGCTACCTCTGCCTCTACCCGTTCGTCCGGTCGCTGGACTGGTACCTGCTGCCCGACGAGGAGCGGCGCCAGATGCTCGCCGACCACGGCAAGGCCGCCCGCGGCTACGCCGACGTCCGCGCCAACACCGTGCCCGCGTTCGCCCTCGGCGACTACGAGTGGATCCTGGCCTTCGAGTCCGACCAGCTCGACCGCATCGTCGACCTCATGCGCGACCTGCGGGCCACCGAGGCCCGCCGGCACGTCCGCGAGGAGATCCCCTTCTTCACGGGCCCGCGGGTCGAGCCGGGCGCGCTGCTCGCGTTCTCGGCGTGACGGGCCTGGTCCCGGGCACCCGCGCCGTCGTCACCGGCGGCAGCCGCGGCATCGGCCGGGCGGAGGCGCTCGCGCTGGCGGAGGCCGGCGCGCGCCTCGTCGTCGGGTACGGCAGCAGCGCCGAGGCCGCCGACGCCGTCGTCGCCGAGATCGCCGCCAAGGGCGGCGAGGCCCACGCCGTGCAGGCCGACCTGGCCGACCCGGACGCCGTCGTGACCCTGATGGACCGCGCGGCCGGACTGCTCGGCGGGATCGACGTCCTCGTCAGCAACGCGGGGATCGAGCACTTCGGCGAGCTCGGGACCGTCACCGCTGCCGAGTTCGACGCGGTCTTCGGCGTCAACACCCGCGGGCAGTTCCTCGCGGCGCAGGCGGCCCAGGCCCACATGGGCGAGGGCGGGCGGATCGTGCTGACCTCGTCGATCTCGGCGACGATGGGCGTGCCCGGGCACGCGCTCTACGCCGGCTCGAAGGCCGCGGTGGAGGCGATGGTGCGCTGCCTCGCGCTGGACCTGGTCCGCCGGGGGATCACGGTGAACGCGATCGCCCCCGGCGGCACCACCAGCGACATGTCGGCCGAGAACGGCCCGCACTACGCCAACGACCTGACGGCCATCTCCTGGCCGATGGGCCGCTACGGCGAGCCCGAGGACATCACCCCGACGGTGCTCTTCCTCGCCTCGCCCGACAGCGCCTGGATCACCGGCCAGACGCTGCGGGTCTCCGGCGGGCAGTAGGCCTCAGGCCTTGGGCTCCAACGTGAGCGAGACGCTGTTCATGCAGTACCGGTCGTCGGTGGGCGTGCCGTAGCCCTCGCCGTGGAAGACGTGGCCCAGGTGCGAGTGGCACGTCCCGCACAGCACCTCGACGCGGCGCATCCCCATCGAGGAGTCCTCGCGCAGGATGACGTTGTCGTCGGCCGAGGGCGCGTAGAACGACGGCCACCCGCAGTGGGAGGCGAACTTGGTCTCCGAACGGAACAGCTCCGCGCCGCACGCGCGGCAGTGGTAGACGCCCTCGGTGAACGTCTCGTCGTACTCCCCGGTGAACGGGCGCTCGGTGCCCGCTTCCCGCAGGACGTGGTACTCCTCCGGCGAGAGCTGCTCGCGCCACTCGGCGTCGGACTTCTCGACCTTCGGCTTGCCGATCGCACTGCTCATGCGTCCAGGCTAATACGGATCGCGCGCAACCGGTTCCGCCCGGAGAGGACGCGTCAGGACAGCCAGGAGCCGACGACGAGCTCCAGCACCCCGAAGATCACGTAGCCGGTGCCGATCAGGACGAGCACGACGAGCAGCCACGCCGTCCACCGCGTCGCCCCGCCGGCGCGGTTGGCCGACTCGGCGAAGTCCCGCACCCCGGAGAGCTCGCCCTCGACGGTGTACATCGGCCGCACCCGCTCCATGCGGTCGAGGTGCTCGGCGAACGCGCGGGCCTCCGGATCGTCCGGGTCGAGCCCGACGAGGTCGTCGTGGAAGCGGCGCGCCGGGTCGGGCCGGCCGGCTCCCGCTGCGGCGCCCCAGGTCATGTCGCTCACGGTAGCCTCCGATCCTGTGGCCCGGTCGCCGGCGGTGGAGCTCGAGGTGGGCGCGCGCACGGTGCGCGTCTCCAATCCCGACAAGATCTACTTTCCGGAGCGGGGGATCACCAAGCGGCAGGTGGTCGAGCACTACCTCGCGGTGGCCGACCCGCTCCTCGGAGTGCTCCGCGACCGGCCGACCCACCTCAAGCGCTTCGTCGACGGCGTGACCGGCGAGTGGTTCTACCAGAAGCGCCTGCCCAAGGGCGCTCCCGAGTACGCCGAGACCGTGCAGGTGCGGTTCCCCTCCGGCCGCCCGGCGGACGTGCTCTGCCCGACGGAACCCGCCGTGCTCGCCTGGGCCGCGAACCTCGGCACCTTCGACTTCCACCCCTGGCCGGTCCGCCGGCCCGACGTCGACGCGCCCGACGAGCTGCGCATCGACCTCGACCCGCAGCCCGGCACCGACTTCGCCGACGCGGCCCGCGTGGCCGCGACGCTGCGGGAGGTGCTCGCCGACGCCGACCTCGTCGGGTGGCCGAAGACCTCCGGCGGGCGGGGCATCCACGTGATGGTCCCGATCCGGCCCGAGTGGGACTTCGTCGCGGTCCGCCGCTGCGTGATCGCGATCGGCCGCGAGGTGCACCGCCGGATGCCCGAGCGGGCCACCGTCGACTGGTGGAAGGAGCAGCGCGGCGAGCGCGTCTTCCTCGACTTCAACCAGGCCGCGCGCGACCGGACGATCGCCTCGGCGTGGTCGGTGCGCGGCACCCCGCGCGCGACGGTGTCCTTCCCGCTGCGCTGGGAGGACCTGCCCGACGCCGAGCCCGACGACTTCGACGTGCTCACCGTCGCGGGCCTCTACGCCGAGCGCGGCGACGCCCACGCGGGCCTGCACGACGACCCGGCCGGCCTGGAGACCGCCCTGGAGTGGGTCGAGCGCGACGAGCGCGACCACGGTCTGGGCGACATGCCCTACCCGCCGGAGTACCCCAAGATGCCCGGCGAGCCGAAGCGGGTCCAGCCGAGCCGTAGCAGGGCTGACACCAGTGGAAAGACCGTCAGCTGAGGCTCCGGTGCGTGTGGCACAGCGTGACTCGGGCGATCGACGTCCAGCAGCCGGTCGTGGCCCGGAGCCCCGCCGTCCCGCCCGCGTCGCTCACTCCGAGGCGGGCAGGACGGCCGTCTCCGCGACGACGGCGGCGCGCACCGCGACGTGCAGGTTGAGCCGGGTGTCGGTACGGCCGAGGTCGTGCCCCGACAGCTCCCGGATGCGCCGGAGGCGGTAGCGCAGCGTCGAGCGGGGGATGTGCAGTGCGGCAGCGGTGGCGTCGTAGTCGCCGCCCTGGTCGAGGTAGACCCCCAGGGTGTGCACGAGATCGGACTGCCGTTCGGCGTCGTGGGCGAGCAGGCTGCCGATCCAGTCCTCGACGAACGCGCGGGCCTCGCGGCGCCACTCGGGCGTGGCGAGGAGCCGGTGGAGATCGAGGGCCTCGAACGTGATCAGGCCCTGAGGGTCGGACCGGCGCATGCGGACCGTGAGGGCCTGCATCGCCTCGCGGAACGAGCGGGGCAGGTCTTCGGGCCGCTCGACGAAGTCCATGGTCGTGTCCTTTCTCCGGGAGAGACAGGAGCTCGATGCGGGCGCCCGCGCCGTAGGGCGCACCGCGGGGCTTCGAGCTCCACCCGCTCGACGCCGTCGGTGGTCAGGATCGCGACCGAGCGCTCTCGGAGTCCGTCTGCCATCCTCCGTCACCCCTTCGTCTCCACCGGTCCTGGTGCAGGCCGGGACCGGCCGGATGCCAGAAGGGACGGAGCATGGGGCAGCCCTCGGCCGTCACCCCTCGACCGAGCAGCGCTGTCCTCGCGTCGGTGCTGCCCCACTCGTCCCGGCCGTGACGACGATTCCGGGTGCGGTGGGCGGCGGCGTCAGCGAGCACTGGCCCTGCGGACATGACAGTAGGGGGCCGGCGCGAGCGATCCCGAGACGGAAACCGCGCAGCGGCGGGCCGGAACCCGCACCAGCCGCCCGACGCCGCCACCCGCTGTTCCCGGTGGGTCGAGGTGGGCTCAGGGCGGAGTCGGCCGGGACAAGGCGGCCGAGGGGGTGGCGGAGAAGCGACGCCGGTAGGCGGCGGCGAACCGCCCAGCGTTGGTGAATCCCCACCGATGAGCGACGTCGATGACCCGCACGCCAGGGCCGGCGGCAGCCAGCTCGTCGTGGGCGCGATCGAGGCGGGTCTGCAGGAGGTACTGCTTCGGGCTCAGGCCGAACTCGCGACGAAACCCGGCCTGCAACGCCCGGACGGAGAGCGCCACCGCCTGGGCGATCCCCTCGACGCTCAGCGGCTCGTGGGCGTGCAGGCCGATGTACTCGGCGGCGTCGCGGATCGCGGAGCGCGCCGAATGCCACTGGGCGCCCGAGCGCAGCACCCGCGACCACGAGTTCGGCTGGCCGAGCAGCAGGGTGCCCAGCACCTGCTCCCGCAGCTGGGCGACGGCCAGCGGGTTGACCTCCCTGTCCTTGGCGGTGCCGACCAGTGTCCCCAGCAGCCGGGCCTGGGTCAGTGCCGCCGGGGTCACCGTGGCGGAGTCCATGACCGGGTCGAACGTCAGCCCGTCGACCTCACCCGGCGATCCAGTGATCATCCGGGCGGCCAGACGTCGCAGATCGCTGACCTCGACCCGTAGCACCAGCAGCGTCAGCTGCTCGTCCCAGTCCATGACCAGTTCCCCGTCCGGCGTGCCCAGGAATCCATGGGCTTCCGCCGCAGCCTGGAACGACACCCCCTTGTGGGCCACGGCCATCGACCCCGTCAACGGCAGACACAGGGCGAGGTAGTCTTCGAGCGGGTCAGCGCGCACCCGCAACGGCACCCCGTAATCCAGACGGAGCATCGACAGCCCCGGGCCCTGGAACCCGTCGACGTGAGCGGTGAAAGCCCCCCGGCGCGACGGAGCCACGGTGTGGTTCGACATGAGTTGGTTGACCTTCGCCACCAGCTCGTCCAGGTCGCTCGTGTGGACCAGTGGGGAACCGACCATGAGTTGGTCGCGTTCGATCATGACACCTGCTCGCCCCATGGCGTCGACCGCGGACGTCGTCCGGGATCGGCGGAGCGCTGTGATGGCAGCGCGCCCGCCCTCGCACTGCGGGGCGCTCTCGACGTCACGGCCATCAGCCAGGCTGTGACGGCGAACGTGCACAAGAGTGGAGCGACGGTTCCAGGTGTACCGCCGCCGGGCGGCGTTCCGCGCGGTGTCCGAGTGAGAGGGCGGCCGGCGTCGGGGTCGGCGGGGGTGGCGGGGTGCGGCAGAGCGGCGTCGAGATCGGGATAGATCTCGAACAGCGTCTCGTCGTCGAGGACTGCCCGGGTCACCTCATGTGCTGCGGGGTCGAGGACGACGCGAAGGTCGATGTTCGCGTCGCCTGCCTCGTAGGCCAGGTCGCGGAGCACGACCGAGGCGGCGGACTCGGCGTAGCGAACGGCGGTGAGGTCGATCAGGAGCGGGTCGTCGGAGTGGGCCAGGAGAGCCTTGGCCACCCGGCGCAGCTGCGCCACCGCCGTGGCGTGGAGAACGGGACCAGCCGTGATCACTCGGGTGCCGGTCCGCGAATCGATGATCGACGACCTCGGTTGGTCGACCTCGGGATCGAAGCCGTTCCCGGTGTGACGAGGGTCTGCCCGGTCATCACTGGTGTCCATCGTGGGGCCTCCGCATCGGTCATGTCGCGGTCGGTGTCCAGGCTGCTGACGTTGCTGACCGGCAGCGATGCGCGTCGGCGGCTCGGCGACCCGGCTGGCGCGCCGCTCTCGACGTCATCGTCGCGCCCTGCGCGTCCGTCATCGCGCCACTCCATCGCTCTCGACTGCCCCGCCATTGACGCGACACCATGCAGGCAGGTCAGCGGCATGACATCGACTCCGCGGGTCAGAGCTGCGCAGACGAGTTCGCGCGCTGAGGGTGAACACGTGGCCGACGCCGTGCTCACCCGCCGGGGGGGGGGCGTGCTCGACTCGGGTCCGGTGAGCGTGTGCCGCCCGCACGGCTCACAGGACACTCGCCCTCGACGGGCACCCCGCCTGGTGCGCTCTCGCCCAACTCGCGGGGCGGCGGTGTCGCCGCCGGTGGTGTGCTTCGGCCGGAACATCGACCACGACACCTGCCGGTGAGCCGGTGCATTCGCTCCGCGGACAGTCGGTTCGTGACCAACGCCCGGGTTCGTCGTTGGGTCGACATGACACCGCGGGTGCGTGCGGCAGCGACGACGCCGGCCGGGCTGGTGCTGGTCCTGCTGGCGGTGACCGCGACCGGCGCGTCCGCCGAGCCCTCCGCCGTCGGCCCCCGAGGGGTGACGACCTGGGGCGACGGTGGCTGTGACCAGCGGGCCGACGGTCAGGGTGCCACCGTGCTGAACTCGTTCCGGTTCACCGTCTGCGCGCACCGCGGCCGCGGCTTCGACACCCCGCAGGCGGTCGCCGCCGGGGCGGCCGCGCTGCCCGTGTCCGACGGGTCGATCACGGTCCACCCCTGACCGGCCGCGTCCGCAGCGGACACGGCAGCGCCCCGCACCCCAGGAGGTGACCATGGGACGCCACAGCCACCACCACGGCGCCCCCGAGCCGGCCGACGCCGACACCGCCGTGATCGACCTGCGGCTCGTCCACGCCCGACGACGCGCCCAGCAGGTCGCGCTCGCCGGCGACATCGCGACGGGCCCTCCGGTGCCGTCGCCGGCGCGACCGGGACCGCGGCATCGCCACCGGCCCCGTCCCCGTGCCACGCCGGGCCACCGCCGCACCCGTCCCACGGTCGGTCGGCACTGCCGCTGAGCGGGGCCGGATCCAGCGGCACCGTCGACGCTGCGGGCCCTCTCACCTGGTGTGGAAGCGTGTGACGTGAGCCGCCTCCTGAGGTTTGATCTGTGTGAGGCGTATCACACGCAACCGCAGACCGTGACAACGCGTCTCACCTAATCCGGGGTGTTTGGCCCCCTGTTTGAGGTGCACGAACACGGTTGGTGACGTCGTCGTCGCACCGGCCGTCCAGGTCGTCACGACCTCGAGACGCACTTGAAACCTCGCGTGGCCTCCGTACCGTTCGACGTCGGCCTGACACAACCAGGTCTCGGACACTCCGGGTCGCCGCGCCCGACGCCCGTCCAGCGGCCCCGGAGACTCCACACGAGAGGTGCGGACCGGACGGGCGCGAGCAGGACGGAACCCGGCACACCCACGGGTGTGCCCGGCGGAGAGACCGCGTGGAACCGGTCGAGGACCCGCTGGGGGCGAGAAGGCCCCTGGTCCGCACCTGACGGGGCGCGGTGCGAGTGAGAGGTCATGGCTCGAAGTACTGATGTGTCGTTGACGCGCGCCCTCACCCGGCGAGCGGCGCAGTTCACGCTGGTCGGCGCGCTCGCGGCGACCCCGCTGGCGCTGGCCGCCGGCACCGCGTCGGCGACCGACTGGGACGCGATCGCCCAGTGCGAGAGCAGCGGCAACTGGCACACGAACACCGGCAACGGGTTCGGCGGTGGGCTGCAGTTCACCGACTCGACGTGGCACGCCTTCGGAGGCAAGGGCAGCCCCGAGAACGCGAGCCGCGAGCAGCAGATCCAGGTGGCCGAGAAGGTCAAGGCCGGGCAGGGCATGGGCGCCTGGCCCGTCTGTTCGAAGAAGGCCGGGCAGACCTCGAACGCCGCGGACGACTCCGGCTCCTCGTCGTCCTCCGCGACGGCGGAGTCGGCGTCGTCCTCGTCGTCGTCCTCGGGGTCCGGGTCGTCCGGCTCGAGCGCGCACCAGGGCAGCGGGAGCGCGCGGCCGGCGGCCGCCGGCGGGACCTACACCGTGGTGTCGGGCGACACGCTGTCGTCCATCGCCGCGGCCCACGGTGGTGACGTCGCGTCGATCGCGCAGCGCAACGGCGTGGCCGACCCGGACGTGATCACCCCGGGGCAGCAGCTCGTCCTCGGCTGATCGCCCGCGACGGTCCTCCCTCGTGACGGGAGGACCGTCGCGGTCGGCCGGCAGGCGCGTGCCGGGCCTCGACCGCGCCCCGGGGGTCCCGGGTGGAACGGCGTCGGTCGCGAAGCCACGGCACCGGTTCGCGGAGTCTCGAGAGGTCATCCGCACCCCCGGGGTGCCCGGCCGGGCCGCCGCGACGCTCCCGATCACGTCACATCCCGCGAAGCCCGGTGCCCCGCGGCACCCCCGCGGGCATCGTCGCGGGACGGAACGGGCAGGGTACGGCGGTGACGACCGGCGCGCGGGGCCCGCGGCATGGTGCCCCGACGGGTCGGGGTCGGACCGCGGTCGCGCTCGCGGCAGGCGCCGGAGCGACCACCCTGGTCGTCGCGGTGCTCGGGCTCCCGGCGGGCCGGATCCTCGGCGTGGAGGACAACGGCGACGGGTTCCGGCTCTTCTGCGGGCTCGGGCTGGTCCCGCGCACCGTCGATCGGATCGCGGCCTGGAAGGGCGGGGTCGTCACCGACTTCGTCCTCGCCCCCGCCCCGACGTGCGCCGCGTCGGCCCCGTCGTCGGCGGGGCTGGTGCTCCGGGCCGCCGTGCTGGGCGGCCGGACGCTGTCGCTGGTCACGGTGGCCTGGTGGTACGCCGCGCTCGTCGGTCTGGTGGTGGCCGTCGCGGCCTGGGCGGCCTCGGCGTCGGACCTGCGTCGGGCGGCGGTCCTGGTCGTGCCCGTCGCCCCGCTCGCCCTGCCGGCCTTCAGCCGGTTCTTCCTCTCGACCTACGGCGAGCCGGCCGGACTGGTCGGGACCCTCGCGGTCGGGTGCGGGGTCGGCGCGCTGCTGGTCACCGGTGCCGAGCACCGCGCCGCCCGCACCGTCGCGCTGGTGCTCACCGGCCTCGGCGGTGCCGTCACCGCCACCGCGAAGCCGGCCTTCGTCCCGGTCCTCGTCGTCGCGGTCGCCGTGTGCGCGGTGGTGACCGTTGGACGACGCCGCCCCCGGCGGCTGGTCGGGCCGGCGGTCGCCGTCGTGACCCTGCTCGGCGCGGTCGTGCCGCTCGGGGCCGCCGTCGGGTTCCAGGACCTGGCCTACGAGGGCGCGAACGTCCACGACGTCGTGTTCACGCTGGCGCTGCCGGAGCTCGGGCCCGGCGCCACCGGCGAGCTCGGCCTGCCGCCGGAGGCGGCGGCGTACGCCGGCAACGGCTACTTCAACGGGCCGCCGCACCCCACCGCGCGCTGGTGGTCCGAGGCCGTCGTCGACCGACCCGACGCCACCCGCGCGGCCGCCCTCACGGCACTCGTCGACCACCCCGGCGCGCTGCTCCGCGCGGTCGGCGTCGGCCTGCAGGCCACGACCCGCGCCGACCTGCCCTATCTCGCGTCCGGCCCGGGCGACCCCGCGCGGCTCTCCCCGGCCGGCGGCGACCCCGGGTGGTCCGGTGCCCGGGGCCCCGATCTGCGCCGGACCCTCGCGGCCACGCCGCGTCCGCCGTGGCTCCCGACCGTGCTCGTGCTGGTCGCCGTCCTCGCCACGGCGAGCTGCCCGGTCTGGCGACGGCGGGCGCCCGCGGCGGCGCGCTGGTGCGTGGCCGCGGGCCTCACCGCGGTCGCCGCCGTGGGCCTCGTCGTCGTCGCGGTGCTGGGCGACGGCTGGTTCGAGGTGTTCAAGCACGTGTGGCTCGCGGCCTACCTTCTCCTCGTCGGCGGACTGTGCCTGCTCGTCGCGGTGGGCGCCGCCGTCGCCCGGTCCCGGGCATGACCTGCGAGGTCATCGACGCGATGACCTCGCCGCGGTGTGCTGGCCCCATGACCGGCGCCCGCGTGCCCCCCGTCCGCTACGACACGAGCCTGCGCGTGGTCATCTGGACCGACGCCCTGCTCTCCGCGGTGCTGGCCCTCGCCGCGGTGGCCGGCCCCGTCGTCGTCGTGCTGCCCGTGCCCCCGGGCGCGGCGACGACGATCGGGCTCGTCGTGCTCGCCGCCGCGCTCGTGCTCGCGGCCCTGGGCGCGGTGACGGCGGTCCTGTTCGTCGCGCGCATGCGGGCCGGGCACGGGCACGTCCCGCCGGGACTGCGGCTGCCGTTGCCGGCCGCGATGCGCCCGGACCTGAGCTCCGGCGTCAACCACCGGGGGACCGGACCCGGGTGTTCTGGAAGTGCGCGAACCGCCAGCCCGCGTCGGTCCGGACCACGACGAGGCTGACCGTCGAGGCGCGGTCGGCCGCGTCCTGGTCGGGCGCCGTCGTCCCCGGGCCCCGGGCGACGACGAGGGCGACGTCGGGTGCGAGGAACCGGATCCCGCAGTCGGTCTCGGCGAACGGCGTCATCACCGAGCCGGGCGTGCGCTCGAACAGCCACCGGTGGCCGTCGACGATCTCCGTCCGGCCGTGGGAGACGTGGCCGAAGAAGGTCACGTAGGTGGCGTCCTCGGTGAACAGCGCGCCGTAGGCGTCGGCGTCACCGGCGTCCCACGCCGCGGCGAGGGCGATGAGGAGGTCCCCGATCGGGGCGTCCGTCGTCATCGGACCATGCTCGGGCGCGCGGGTGCGGGACGACTCCGTGGTCGACCCCGAGACGACCCCGGCTCAGCGGTACTCGGGGTTGGGGTAGTCGAACCGGCAGCCCGCGTCCCACTCCGAGCGCTGGTTGCCGTGCGCCGGGACGCCACCCGCGTCCTTGAGGAGCCGGGCGAGGTGCAGCAGGTTCCACGCCATGAAGGTCGTGTTCCGGTTCGTGAAGTCGTTCTGCGGGCCGCCCGATCCGGGGTCGAGGTAGGACGGCCCGGGGCCCGCCTCGCCGATCCAGCCGGCGTCCGCCTGGGGCGGGATGGTGTACCCGAGGTGCTGGAGGCTGTAGAGGATGTTCATGGCGCAGTGCTTGACGCCGTCCTCGTTGCCGGTGACGAGGCAGCCGCCGACGCGCCCGTAGTAGGCGTACTGCCCCTCGTCGTTGAGCAGGTGCGAGCAGGAGTACAGCCGCTCGATGACGCGCTTGGTCACCGAGCTGTTGTCACCGAGCCAGATCGGGCCCGCGATGACGAGGATGTCCGCGGCGAGCACCCGCGGGTAGAGCGCCGGCCACTCGTCGGTCGCCGCGCCGCGCTTGGTCATGTCCGGCCAGACCCCGGTCGCGATGTCGTGGTCGACGGCCCGCAGGTGGTCGACCTGCACGCCCTGCTTCTCCATGAGGCCTGCGGCCCGGTCCACCAGGCCCTGGGTGTGGCTGAGCTCCGGCGAGCGTTTCAGGGTGGTGTTGACGAACAGCGCGGTGAGGTCGTCGTAGGTGGTCGGGATCGTCACGGGGCCTCCTCTGATCGGCCCTCATCACAGGGCCGTCGAGCGGGCCGGACCAGGGCTGAACGTCCCCCGACGGCGGAGCGGGTAGCCACCGACCATGACCGACGAGACCCGCACGGCCCCCCACGGCCTGCACCACGTCACCGCCATCGCGACCGACCCGCAGCGCAACGTGGACTTCTACACGACCGTGCTCGGGCTCCGCCTGGTCAAGACCACGGTCAACTTCGACGACCCGACGACCTACCACCTCTACTACGGCGACGAGGCCGGGCGACCGTCGACGATCCTGACCTTCTTCCCGTGGCGCGACGTGCCTCGCGGACGGCAGGGCACCGGCCTGACCACCGCGACCGCCTTCAGCATCCCGCCGGAGTCGCTCGGCTGGTGGCAGAGCCGCCTCTCCGGGCTCGACGTCGAGGTCGTCGACCCGCCCCGGGACCGCGCCGCAGGCGGCGACGACGAGGAGGTGCTGACCTTCCGCGACCCCGACGGGCTGGTGATCGACCTCGTCGCCTCGCCCGGCGACACCCGCTCGGGCTGGGACGGCGTCGCCGACGTGCCCACCGAGCACGCGGTGCGGGGCCTGCACTCGGTCACGCTGACCGAGCGGGACCTCGATCCGACCGCGTCGATGCTCACCGGTCTGCTCGGGATGGACGCCGAGGGCGGCGCGGACCGCTCCCGCTTCGCCATGGCGCGCGAGTCCGGGGCGGTCCTCGACGTCGCGGCGGCCACCGACGCGCCCGAGGGTCTGCAGGCCGGCGGCACGGTCCACCACGTCGCCTTCCGCGCCCCCGACGGGGCGACCCAGGAGCGGTGGCGGGACCAGCTGGTCGAGGCCGGGCTGGAGGTCACCCCGATCCTCGACCGGCAGTACTTCACCTCGATCTACTTCCGCGAGCCCGGCGGGGTGCTCTTCGAGATCGCCACCGACCAGCCGGGGTTCGACGTCGACGAGCCGCTGCTCGAGCTCGGCCGCCACCTGAAGCTGCCGCCCTGGCTGGAGCCGACCCGCGAGCAGATCGAGCGGTCGCTGCCGCCGCTGCGGCTCGGCGGCGAGCCCGTCGACGGCACCACGTGAGCCCGGGGCCGCCGGGACGCCGCGGGGCGGCCCCGCGGCGTCCCGCACGCGTCAGGCCGCCCGGAACTCCGCCGGTCGCTCGGGGGAGGCCTCGGCCAGCGCCGTGCGGGCGTGCTCGGCGTCGTAGTCCTTGCCGTAGACCGGGGTGCCGGGCTGCTGGCGCCACGACTCCTCGAGGTCACCGGTGTCGACCGGGTCGAACCCGAGCTCGTCGACCAGCGCGAACACGGTCTCCTTGGCCGGGCCGTCCGCACCCGCGACGGGGAGCGCGATCCGCCCGTCCGTCCCGCTCGGCGCGCCCTTCTCCAGCAGGTGCTTCCACCAGATGCCGTTGAAGACCTTGTAGACCCGGGTGCCGAGGTACTCCGACACCCAGACGCTCTCCGGGGTCCCGTCCTCCAGCGCCTCGATCCGGCCGTCGCGCTGCTGCGGGTAGTAGTTGTTCGTCTCGACGACGGGCGCGCCCGGCCGGGCCGAGGAGACGATGCCCGGCGCCAGGTCCGGGGTGTTCTTCTGCGGGATGCTCACGATGACGACGTCCGCGTCCTGGGCCGCGTCCTTGGCCCACACCGCCGTCGCGCCGGTCTCCGCCGCGAGATCCGCCAACGTCTCCGGGTCCCGCGAGTTGGCCACGCGCACCTCGTGCCCGAGGGCGGTGAGCCGCCGCGTCAGGGTCCCGCCGATCATGCCCGCACCGATGATGCCGATCCTCATGGCAGCAGCAACCGGGCCCCGTCGGGCCGCATTCCCCTCGCGTCACCTCGTCGGCGACCTCCTCGGCGTCGTCGGTCCCGAGCGACTCGGGTGGGCGAGCAGCGCTGGACGCGCTGCGCAGGTGGTCGACTCCGAGCTCCCGCAGCTCTCCGAGCCCCGCTGACGCCTGTGTCGCCGCGGTGACACAGCGGGCGTGCGCCACGGGGCGGTCCCGGCCGCCGGTCGCCGCGATCGTGGGCGGGTCACGTCGGACGCTGCCGAGGAGCCCATCATGACCGTCCCCGTCCTGCCCGCCCCCGGACGTCCCCGGCCGTCGTCCGCGGTGCGGGTGCACGCCGCCGTCGCGCTCGGCGTCATCGCCGCGTTCGGATCGGTCGGCAGCGTCATCGCGTTCTTCCTCGTGGCGTTCGCCGGCGACGGCTGCGGGTTCGCCGACTCGCCACCGATCTGCACCTCGCCGCTCGCCGCGTGGACCCTGATGCTCGAACCGGCCCTGGCCACCGGGCTCGCCCTCGTCGCCGCACTGGTCGGTGTCGTCGTCGGGGGAGCGGGTCGCGCGCACCTCTGGCCCATCGCCGCGTGGGCGCTGTGGCTGCTCGGCGGCGCTGCCTGGCTCGTCGTGCTGGCCGCGGTCGGGCTCGGCTGATCTACCGTCTCCGGATGGAGATCGTCCTGACCGGCGCCACCGGCTTCGTCGGGTCCGCGGTGCTCGCGCGACTCGAGGCCGACCCCGCCGTCACGCACGTGAGCGCCCTGGGGCGACGGCACGCCGCGACGGGCTCCCCAGAGACCGAGTCGATCGTCCTCGACGACCTCACCGCCTACCCCGACGAGCTCCTCGCGCGCCTCGCCGGCCACGCCGGCTGCATCTGGACCCTCGGCGGGAAGGACTCCGACGTCGCCGACCCCGCCCTCTACACGCGGATCACCCACGACTTCACCCTCGCCTTCGCCGCGGCGACGGCGGCCCGGGTCGGGGACTACACCTTCTGCTACCTCTCTGGCGCCGGTGCCGACCCGACGGAGACCGCGCGGCTGCCGTGGCAGCGGACCACGACCGCACCATCGCGCGGATCGCCGCGCGCACGAGGTGAGGCAGAGAACGCCCACGACGGCACGGGCGATGCCCTTCCTGACCTTCCGGGTGGGTCGAGGACCGGTGCGGGGTGCCCTGGCAGCTCGCGGCGCCGGTCTGAGCGGTCGCGCCCGGCACTCAGCGCCGGCCGACGAGCACCGCGCGCTTGGTCTGCCCGGCGCGGCGGCGCTCGTACAGCCGGTGGCAGGCCACCGCTGCGAGGACGACGAGCGCGATGACGACGAGCGCGCCCGCGCAGCTGCCGATCCAGGACTCGGCGCGCTGGAAGGAGTTGCCGGCGAAGTAGCCGACGAGCACCACGGCGGTCGCCCAGGTGCCGGCCCCGGCGACGTTCCACACCAGGAAGCGGCCGACCGGCATGCGGCTCATCCCGGCGACCAGCGGCACCACGGCCCGCAGGATGCCGACCCAGCGGCCGCAGAACACCGCGAGCGGCCCCCGGTCGACCACCAGCTGCTCGCTGCGCTGCCAGCGGCCCTCGCCGAGCCAGCGCCCGGCACGGCTGGCCCGCAGCCGGGATCCCCCGGCGCGGCCCATGGCGTAGCCGGCGGCGTCGCCGACGATCGAGCCCCCGACGGCGACCGCGAGCATCACCCCGAGGTCGACCCGTCCCGTCCCGGCCAGGGCGCCGCCCAGGGCCATCGCGGTCTCCCCGGGCACGATCAGCCCGATGAACGCGGCGGACTCCCCGAAGGCCAGCAGGCCGATGAGGACGTAGAACGGCCAGCCGGACAGGCCCGCGAGCAGCGCGTCGACCGGGGGTCACCCTCTCCGTCGGAGCCGGCGCGGCGCGGGGCCGCGGCCCGCGCCGACGGCGGGCGCGGGTGAGGCTACCGAGGCCGCCCGGGCGACCCGCGGCGTGGTGGTCAGGCCTCGACGTGGCCGAGCTGTTCGTCGAGCCAGTCGAGCATGCGCTGCTCGGTGAGCTCGCGGGCCAGCGGCTGGCAGTGGGAGCTCGCGCCCTCGGCCTGGGTGAAGCGCTGCCGGGTCGCGGTGGGTACGAGGCCGGCGAGCTCGGCGGGCTGGCCGCCGAAGAACTGGTCGCCGTCGGCGTCGATCACGTACAGCGGGGTGGTGATCCGGCCGGCGACGTCGGTGAGGTCGTAGCGGCGCACCTCGTCGAGCACGGCCGAGTAGCCGGACACCCCGTACGGCCGCGACCGGAACCGCCACTCCGTGCGGACAGCCTTCGAGCCCGGCAGGTGCATCCCCAGCGCGAGCTCCTTGTCGAACGCCTCCTTCTCGCCCTTGTCGTACAGGTCGATCAGGTGGTGGGGGAGGTGAGCGGTCCAGGAGCGGGAGACGTCGACGACGCCGCCGTCGGCGATCGCGGCGGCGAACCGGTGCTCGAAGGCGAGCGCGCGGGGCACCCAGTAGCCGGCCTGGCTCACCCCGTAGACCGCGAGCCTGCCGGCGTCGACGTCGGGGAAGGCCAGCACGGCGTCCACGACCGGGGTGAGCACCGCCTCCCAGTCGGGCCGGAACGGGACGCCGCGCTCGAAGAGCAGCGACTGCTGCCCGGGGCCCTCGAAGACGACGACGTCGTAGCCGCGCTCGAGCGCTCCCTCGGCGCCCTCGCTCCAGATCCCGGTGACGGCCTCGTCGCTGCCGAGGTTCATCACCAGCGTCGGGCGCACCGCGCCGCCGGTGTCGGGCCGGAAGATCCAGCCGGGCAGCGTCGAGCCCTCGTAGGGGATGTCGAAGGCCTCCACCGGCCAGCGGGTCGTCGCGAGGAAGCCCTCCCAGGCGGCGCGATGGGCCCGGAAGGTCGGCAGCAGCTGGTCGTCGCCGTCCAGCCCGTTCACCGCGTTCACGGCGACCGCGTAGTAGTTCGCGGCGCGCAGGTAGGCGCGGGACGCGCTGGACCGGTGGCCGCGGCGGGCGCAGTCGTCCGCGACGGCGGCGATCCGCCGGCCCAGCGCCACCCACGCGGCGAACCAGCCCTCGTCGTCCTTCGGACGGATCGGGGCGATCGCGGCGAGCACCTCGCCGATGTCGGCGCCGCCCCGGGTGGCCTTGCCGAGCAGGGTGCGGACGACGAAGTCCCAGCTGCCCTCGTAGAAGCCCGCGGTGTAGACCTCGTGGGAGGTCGTGCCCCGGTGGTCGAGCTGGTCGACGGTCAATGCGGTGGTCATGGAAGCCACGGTGGCCGCACCCGGCCCCGGGGACATCCGCCATTCGACGCGGTCGGTCGCGCCGATGGCCTCTTCTTCCGGGGCGCCTCCGCCGAACGGTCGACCGACGTGGCGACCGCCCGGCGGGGACGCTGCCCCGTCCGGCCGGGTCAGTGTCGCTCGAGCGGCTCGAGGCGCAGCGGCAGGCCGTCGGCGGGCACCGGTAGCGAGGTGTTGTCCCAGCGGGGCTCGTAGCCGGGCCGGACGGTGATCCGGTGGTGGCGCAGGAGCTCGTGGAGGATCGCGGTCACCTCGAGCGACCCGAACAGCATGCCCAGGCACTTGTGCACGCCCCCGCCGAACGGGATCCACGCGTCGCGGTGGGCACGGTCCTCGGCGCGCGGTGCGGCGAAGCGGTCGGGGTCGAACGTGTCGGGGTCGGTCCAGATCGCCGGGTCGAAGTGGTTGACGGCGCCGGCCACCATCACGAGCTGGCCGGCGGGCAGGTGGTGCCCGAGCAGCGCGGTGTCCCGCACCGTCCGGCGCATCACCACCGGCACGGGTGCCGCGAGGCGCAGCGACTCCTTCATCACCAGCTCGAGCGCGCGCAGGGACTGCAGCGCCTCGGCGTCGGGCGGTGCGTCGCCGAGCGCCAGCGACTCGGCGCGGGCCCGCTCCTGCCACTCGGGGTTGGCGGCCAGGTAGTAGGCGGCCGCGGCGCTGGTGATGGTCGAGGTGTCGTGGGCGGCCATCATCAGGAAGATCATGTGGTTGACGACGTCGGCGTCGGAGAACGCCTCGCCCTCCGGCGTGCGCGCCCGGCAGAGCGCGGAGAAGAGGTCGTCGCCGTCACCGGCGCGCTTGGCGGGCAGCGCGGCGGTGAAGTACCGCTCGAGCAGCGCCCGGCCCCGCAGCCCGGCGCGGTAGCGGGTGCCCGGCAGGTCGCGGCGCACGATCGAGCTCGCCGCCTGCACGCAGGCCATGAAGGCCCGGTTGACCTGCTCGGCCTCCGGCCCGGAGCGGCCGTCCATGAACACGTGGGTGGCGACGTCGAGGGTGAGCGCCTTGAGCATCGGGTAGAGGCGCAGCTCCCGGCCGCGGGGCCACGTCGGGATCTGCTCGCGGAGCACCGGGACCGTCCGGTCGACGTAGCCGCGGACCCGCGGGGCGGTGAAGGCCTCCTGCATGACGCGGCGGTGGACGCGGTGGTCCTCGCCGTCGAGCAGCATGAGACCGCGGTGGAAGAAGTCGTCGACCAGGAAGCGCCACCCGTCCTGCGAGTAGGCCTTGTCCGGGTTCGTCAGCACCGCGTGGGTGGCGTCGGGGCCGGCGGCGATGACGACGTGCTCGCCGACGAAGCCGCACCACGACACCGGTCCGAGCGCCGCGTGCCGGGCGCGGGTGAAGGCGCTCCCGTAGCGGATGTAGGACAGCGTGTGCCCCAGGACGGGCGGCCCCGCGTTGCCCGGGACCGCGGCGAGGCCGGACCCGGCGGGCGGTGCGACCAGGGGCTCGACCCGCGGCGGCCGGACCCGCGCGAAGAGCCGCCGGTCGACCTCCCGCGCCATCGGCGTGAGCACGACGGACGACAGGCGCTCACCCGTCGCGGTGCGGACCACGGACACGGCCACCTCCACGGACATCTCGGTGTCGGGGACGTTAGACACAAATCGTCGCTGCGTCCACGACCTGGACGCGGATCGTCGATGCGTCCAGCTAAGCTCACGATGTGCCCGCCTCTGCGCCCCGGTCGTTCGCCGAACGCACCCGGGGCCTCGTCCGCGACGAGGCGCTCGACCTCGCCGCGGACCTGCTCGTCGCCCGGGGCTGGCGCGGGCTGCGCCTCCAGGACGTCGCCGACGGCGTCGGGGTGAGCCGCCAGACGCTCTACAACGAGTTCGCCAGCAAGCAGGGCCTGGCCGCGGCGCTCGTCCTGCGGCGCACCGACGAGTTCCTCACCGGGCTCGAGGCGGCGCTCGACGGCGAGGACGACGTGTACCGGGCGTGGACCTCGGCGGTGCGCACCACGGTGGACACCGTCGCGCGGGACCCGATCCTGCGCGCGCTGCTGACCGGCCAGGGCGCCGAGGAGCTGCCCCTGCTGACCAGCGGGGCGGAGCCGCTGGTGGCCGCGGCCCGCGACCGGGGCGCCTCGTTCCTGCTCCGGCGCCGCCCGGGGCTCGACCCCGCGGCCGCGGCGTCGGCGGCCGAGGTCGCCGCGCGCCTGACGATCAGCCACCTCGTGCTGCCGCTGCACCCGCCCGACGTCGTCGCCGACCAGGTCGCCACGACCGTCGTGCGGTTCCTGGGCGGGTCCGCTCCGTGAGGGTCAGTCCGGCGCGTCGCGCAGGGCCAGCACGACCCGCATGACCCGTTCGACGGCCGCCTCGAACAGCGCGCCGCGCAGCTCACCCCGGTCGGCCAGGTTCTGCGCGGCGAACTCGAGCATCCGCTCCGGGCCGACCCGCCGGACCAGCAGCGCCGCGACCTCCTCGAGGTCGAGCCCGGGGTGGTCGAGCCGGGTCAGGGCGAACTCGACGATCAGCTCCTCGTCCCGCACGGCGACCCCCTTCGCCGTCCACAGTAGTGCGGCGGTCCCTGCCGGGAAGGGCCCGGGACGAGGGGATCACTCCGGCGTTCGGGCGGTGACGAGCCAGGCGGCCGAGGGGTAGCGGACGCCGGCGCCCGGCTCGTGGTGGGCGGCGAGGTCGTCCCGGAGCCGCGCGTGGGCGCGCTCGCGGGTGGCGGGGTCGAGCTCCGCGAGCAGCCAGGCCTGGTGCCCGATCTGGTAGGCGAACGCCTCCTCGGGATCGTCACCGAACACCATGGGCTCCTCGACGCCCTCGAGGTGGACGTCGACGAAGCCGGCGGCGTCGAGGAGGGCGTGCACGCGGGCGGGGTCGGCGAGCGAGAGCGGGCTCGGCCGGCCGTCGGCGGGTGGGTACGGGGTGTCGCGGTCGGGGGTCATCGCGTTCAGCACCCGGTGGATGAAGTGGTTGCCCTCGAGGCCCTGCCACACCAGCACGGCGAGGCGGCCGCCGGGACGCAGCGCCCGCGCGAGGTTGGCGAAGGCTGCCGGTGGGTCGTCGAAGAACATCACCCCGTGCCGGCTGAGCACGACGTCGACCCCACCGGGCGGGAACGGGTGGACCTGCGCGTCGGCGCGCGTGAACGTGACGGTGTCCAGGCGCTCGGCGGCCGCGCGGGCCCGGGCGAGCTCGAGCATCCGGGCCGACAGGTCGAGGCCGAGGGCGTGACCGTCCGGCCCGGCGCGGCGGGCGGCCGCCCGTGTCGTGGCTCCGGTCCCGCACCCGACGTCGAGCACGCGCTCCCCGGCGACGACGGCCGCGGCCGCCTCCAGGTGCGGGTCGTAGCCGGCGACCGCGCGGTCGAACCGGTCGGCGTGCTCGGTCCAGAACGCGCCGGCCGCGCCGTCCCACACCTGCCACTGCCCTGCGTTCGGGCCCTCGGTCATGCCCGGAGCTTGGCAGCCGGGCGGCGCCGGAGGGCCCGACCGCGAACCAGGCGGGGACGGCAGACTCGTGCGGTGGCCCCCGAGCTGACCGACGGCGTGATCGTGCTGTCGGCGCTGGCCCTCGAGGACGCCCCGGCGCTGGTGGCGGGGGAGGACGACGAGCTGGCCCGCCGGCTCGTCGGTGGCCACTCGACGGTCGCGACGTCGGAGCGATACATCGAGGCCTGCGCGGCGGACTGGCGCCGGCGCGGGCCGACGCTGTCGTGGGCGATCCGGGACGCCGCCGGGGGTGCGCTCGCGGGGACCGTCGAGGTGGGGCTGCGCGTCCCCGAGCTGGAGCCCGGGGCGGCGAACGTGTCCTACGGCGTCTTCCCGTCGTGGCGGGGGCGGGGGTTCGCGGCCCGCGCGGTCGAGCTGGTGTGCGGGTTCCTCGCGGCGGAGACGGGGGTGTCGTACGCCGTGCTGCGCATCGAGCGGGACAACCCGGCGTCGTTACGGGTGGCCGAGCGCAGCGGCTTCCGGGCGAGCCAGCACCTGGCGCCGGCCCGTGCGTCGATGCGGTGGTTCTCGCGGGAGCTGCGCGGGGGCTGACTTGGTTTCCGCGTGGCCGAGGGAGTCGCTGCGCGTCGAGCGGATCTTCTCCCGGCGTGTAGTGACTCCGTGATCGTGCTGCGGGCGGCTGGGGTGCGCCGGGGTGGCCGGGTGAGTCGGGGCCGGGCCGGGGGCCGGCGGGTCTCGCGGCCGAGGGAGCCGCCGTGCGTCGAGCGGATCTCCTTGAGGCGTGCAGTGACTCCTTGATCGTGCTGCGGGGGTGGGGGTTGTCCCTACCCGAGGTGTAGGGGACGCGCCGCGGGGTCGGGGGGTCTGCTCGATCGAAC
>NZ_JABBND010000029.1 GCF_012933465.1 Actinomycetospora sp. TBRC 11914 | reverse complement strand
GGTGCTCACGAGCGCGGTAGCGCACAGAGCTTCATCAGGACGTCCGCCAGGTCGTCCATCGCCCGGTCCTGGGCCTCGCCGGCCAGCTGGGAGCACCACACCGGGGCCTGGCTCATCGCGGCGTGCATCGCCTGCAGGGTGGCGTCCTCGTCGACCACGGCGAACTCCCCGGCCTCGACCCCCTCGCGCACCACCCGGCGGAAGACCTGGTCGTGCCGACGGCGCAGCTCCCGGATGCGGGCGCGCAGCCCCTCGGGCCAGGAGTTCGGCACGAGGAACAGCCGCAGGGCCGCGGGGTACTCGCGCACCGCGATCGCGATGTGCTCGCGCAGCAGTGCCCGGAGCCGCTCGGCACACGTCCCCGTCGCCGGCATCTCCTCGAGCCGGGCGGTCCAGTCGTTCCCGAGGGTCTCGACGGCGGCCGTCGCCAGCTCGTCCTTGCCGGCGAAGTAGTAGTAGAGCGACCCCTTGGTGAGGTCGAGGCGCGCGGCCACGTCCTCGAGGTTGGTCGCCTCGTAGCCGCGCTCGCCGAGCACGTCGGCGGCGGTCGCGACGATGCGCCGCACCCGCTCGTCGCGCTTGCGCTGCACCCGGCCCACGAAATCTGACCATAGCGTCGAACTTCGACCCTGACCATTGACCCGCGGGTCGGACCTTGGTTCGCTCGTCGGGGTCCCCCGGGGCCCCTGGCCTCGACGCGGAGGAGCACAGCATGGGACGGCTGCCGGACAAGATCGCGCTCGTCACCGGGGCGGGGCAGGGCATCGGCCGGGCGATCGCCGAGACGCTGACCGCGGAAGGGGCCACCGTCGTGGTCTCCGACGTGGACACCGACACCGCGAAGGCGACCGCCGAGGCCCTCGGCGGCGCCGCGATCGCCCTGCACGCCGACGTCGCCGACCGCGACTCGGTCACCGCGATGGTCGACGAGGCCCGGGACCGGTTCGGGCGGATCGACGTGCTGGTCAACAACGCCGGGTGGGACAAGGTCGGGCCGTTCGTCGAGTCCGACCCCGCCGACTGGGACCGCATCGTCGGGATCAACCTCTACGGCGTCCTCCACACCTCGCGCGCCGTGCTGCCGCTGATGGCCGAGCAGGGGGCGGGGGCGGTCGTCAACCTGGCCTCGGACGCGGCCCGCGTCGGATCCTCCGGGGAGGCGGTGTACTCCGCGGCCAAGGGCGGCATCATCTCGTTCACCAAGACCACCGCCCGGGAGATGGCCCGCCACCAGGTCCGGGTCAACTGCGTGTGCCCGGGCCCGACGGACACCGCGCTGTTCGCCTCAGTCGTCGAGGGCAACGACAAGCTGCGCGACGGGCTGATCCGCGCGATCCCGCTGCGCCGCCTCGCGCAGCCCGCCGACATCGCGCACGCCGTGTCGTTCCTGGCGTCCGACGAGGCCTCGTTCATCACCGGGCAGACCCTGTCCGTCAGCGGCGGCATGTCGATGAGCTGAACCCCGCCACCCGCACCCCGTCCGAGCCGAAGGAGCCGACCGTGTACGAGGACTACCAGCAGCTCACGTTCGAGCGCCGCGAGCACGGCGTCCTGCTGATCACCATCGACAACCCGGCGAAGTACAACGCGGCCGACGAGCAGCTCCACGGCGAGCTCGCCCGGGTCTGGACCGACGTGTCCCGCGACCCCGAGACCCGGGTCGCGGTCATCACCGGCGCCGGCCGGGCATTCTCCGCCGGCGGCGACCTCGCGATGGTGGAGCGCATGGCGGGCGACCACGAGCGCGTCTCGCACATGCTCTCCGAGATGAGCGACCTCGTGTACAACATCATCAACTGCGAGAAGCCGATCATCTCGGCGATCAACGGGGTGGCGGTCGGGGCCGGCGTCGTCGTCGCGCTGCTCGCCGACATCGCGATCTGCGCCGAGGACGCCAAGCTCGGCGACGGCCACGTCAAGCTCGGGGTGTCCGCCGGCGACCACGCCGCGATCATCTGGCCGCTGCTCGCCGGGATGGCCAAGGCCCGCTACTACCTGCTCACCGGCGAGATGGTCACCGGCGCCGAGGCCGAGCGGCTCGGCATGGTCGCCAAGGCGCTGCCCCGCGACGAGGTGCTCGACGAGTCGCTGCGGGTCGCCGATGTCCTCGCCACCGGCGCCCAGCAGGCCATCCGGCTGACCAAGCGGTCGCTCAACAGCTGGCTGCGCTCGGCCGGCCCGACCTTCGACGCGTCCGCCGCCTACGAGATGCTCTGCTTCATGGGCCCCGACGTCGTCGAGGGCGCGGCCGCGCTGCGCGAGAAGCGGCCGCCGCGGTTCCCGTCGGCGACGCCGTAGACGCGGCGCTCAGTCGTCGGTCGGCGCGACGACCACCTTCGGGTCGGCGAACTCGGGGCGCGCCGACCGCGGGTCGAGGGGGTTGATCGTCGCCGGGTCCACGGTCGCGTCGTCGGGCCGGGTGAGCGAGCGGAGCCCGGTGTCGAGCACCGTCACGAGCGGGACCGCGAGCAGCGCGCCCGGGATGCCGGCGATGACCAGCCCGCACGCGATGGGCAGGACGACGGCGAGCGGGTGCAGCTTGATCGACTTGCCGAGGAAGAGCGGCTGGAGGACGTAGCCCTCGAGGTTCTGCACCGCGAGCAGCAGCGCGATGACGAGCAGCATGTCGGTCACGCCGCCGCTGACCAGCGCGACTAGCGCGGCGACCGCGCCGGAGACGACGGCGCCGACCGTCGGCACGAACGCCCCGAAGAAGATCAGGGCGGCGAGCGGCACGGCCAGCGGAACGCCGATCAGCCAGAGCCCCACGCCGGCCGTCACGGCGTCGATGAACGCGACCACGACGATCGCGCGGGTGTAGCCGACGAGCGACGCGAAGGCGCGGCGGCCGGCGAGGTCGGCCCGCCGGCGGACCCGGCCGGGGACGCCGCGGAGCAGGAAGCGCCAGATCGTCCCGCCGTCGTGGATGAGGAAGATCAGCGTGAACAGCGTGAGCAGGCCCTCGGTGAACAGCTCGCCCACCGTGCTGACCGCGAAGAGCGCGCTCGACGCGATCGTCGCCTGGCTCGACCGCACGCTCGCGAGGAGCTGGTCGCCGATCGCGGTGAACTGCTGGTTGTCGAGGCCCAGCGGACCGGTGCGCACCCAGGCCTGGATCTCCGACAGGCTGCTCGTCAGCTGGCTGGTGAGCTCCGGCAGCCCGGAGATGAACGCGAACACCACCCCGGTGAAGACCCCGCCGACGACGGCGAGGCCGCCCACGACGACGATCGCCGTCGCCACCGCGTGCGGCATCCACCGGATGCGGGTGCTCATCAGGTGCGCCTCGGGCGCCAGCAGCGAGGCCGCGATCAGGGCCAGCACGACGGGGACCAGGACGAGCGCGAACGTCGCCGCGAGGTAGATGACGACGAAGGCCGCGGCGGCGATCAGCAGGGTGCGCCAGGCGAGGCCGGCGGCGATGTCGAGGCCGTGGGGCACGCGCCAGCGGGCGGGCGCGGCGGGGTCGGTGGAAACGGTGTCGGTGGGACCGGGCTCGGTGGTCCGTGGGTCGGAGCCGTCGGCGGCGTCGTGCCCGGCCTGCGGCGGGCGTGCGGGGGCCAGGTCTGCCTCGCCGTGCGACGTCGCCACCCGCGCCACGGTAGCCGGGGCCGCGTCGGCGGGCCGTGCGCACGGCCCGCCGTCGCCCGTCCGCGGCCGGCGTGCGCCCGCGGCGGTGTGTCCCGGGCCTCCTGGATCGGTGCAGGCGGCCGTACGATGGCGGGCGTGAGCCGTCGCGCCAAGATCGTCTGCACGCTGGGTCCGTCGACGTCCTCCCCGGAGCGGATCCGCGCCCTCGTCCGGGCCGGGATGGACGTCGCCCGGCTGAACTTCTCCCACGGCGAGCACGCGCAGCACCAGGAGATCTACCGGCTCGTGCGCGAGGCCGCGGACGCCGAGGGGCACGCCGTCGGCATCCTGGCCGACCTGCAGGGCCCGAAGATCCGGCTCGGGTCGTTCGCCGACGGTCCGCAGATGTGGGCGACCGGCGAGATCGTGCGCATCACCACCGACGACGTCGTGGGCACGCACGACCGCGTCTCGACGACCTACCCCGGGCTCGCCGACGACGTCCGCCCCGGGGAGTCGCTGCTCATCGACGACGGCAACGTCTCGGTGGAGGTCATCGACGTCGAGGGCCGCGACGTGGTGTGCCGCGTCGTCGAGGGCGGCCGGGTCTCGGACCACAAGGGCATCTCGCTGCCGGGCACCGTCGTCTCGGTCCCGGCCATGAGCGAGAAGGACGAGGCCGACCTGCGGTTCGCGCTCGGGCTGCGCGTCGACATGATCGCGCTGTCGTTCGTGCGGTCCCCGGCCGACGCCGAGCTCGTCCACAAGATCATGTCCGAGTACGACGCCCGGCTGCCCGTCATCGCCAAGCTCGAGAAGCCCGAGGCGGTCGACGCGCTCGAGGCCATCGTGCTGGCCTTCGACGCGATCATGGTGGCCCGCGGCGACCTCGGGGTGGAGCTCGCGCTCGAGGACGTCCCGCTGGTGCAGAAGCGCGCGGTGCAGATCGCGCGGGAGAACGCCAAGCCGGTGATCGTCGCGACGCAGATGCTCGAGTCGATGATCCACAACTTCCGGCCGACCCGCGCCGAGGCCTCCGACGTGGCGAACGCGGTGCTCGACGGGGCCGACGCGGTGATGCTCTCGGGGGAGACGTCGGTCGGCGACTACCCGATCGAGACGGTCCAGACGATGTCGCGGATCGTCGAGGCGGTGGAGTCCGGCCCGGCGTCGGTCCCCGCGATCCAGCACGTGCCGCGCACCCAGCGGGGCGTCGTGACGACGGCGGCGCGCGACATCGGGGAGCGGCTCAACGCCCGTGCCCTGGTGGCCTTCACCCGCACCGGCGACACCGTGCGGCGGCTGGCGCGGCTGCACACCCGGCTCCCGGTGCTGGCCTTCACCCCGGTCGCCGAGATCCGCTCGCAGCTGGCGCTGTCGTGGGGGGTGGAGACGTTCCTCGTGCCGTGGGAGGAGACCACCGACGCGATGATCCGCCGGGTCGACGAGTCGATCCTGGAGATCGGCCGGTTCGCACCGGGCGAGCTGGTGGTCATCGTCGCGGGCTCGCCCCCGGGGATCGCCGGGAAGACGAACCTGATCCGCGTGCACAAGCTCGGCGAGGACGCCCGCTGACGGGGTGGGCCCGCCCCTGGACGGTACGAACGGCCGGTCGGTGACCTTCCATGGTCACGAACCGGCCGCTCGTGCGCTCCGGGGCGCGGCCGGATGGGTGATCATGGGGCCATGGCGCACCCGTTCGACGCGCTGACCGCCGACGCCATGCGCGCCGGCGGCAGCTGGAAGTGGTCCACGGCCGGCACCGACGCCCGGGGGCGGGGCCTCATCGGGGCGTTCGTCGCCGAGATGGACTTCCCGCCGGCACCGGCGGTCGCCGAGGCGGTGCGGGCGAGCGCCGACGCCAACCACTTCGGTTACCTCGCGGACGCGTGGGTCGCCGACATGGCGGCGGCGTGCGCGGCGTTCTGGTCCGACCGCTTCGGCTGGGCGCCCGACCCGGAGCGCATCCGCCCGGTGCCCGACGTCCTCACCGCCCTCACGACGACCATCCGCCACTTCACCCCGCCCGGCAGCCCGGTGCTGGTGCCCACCCCCGGCTACATGCCGTTCCTGCGGGTGCCGGCGATGCTCGACCGGGAGCTGGTGCGGGTGCCCCTGGCCCGCGACGGCTGGACGCTCGACCCGGACGCCCTCGACGCGGCCTTCGCGGCCTCGGGGGCGGGGCTCCTGGTGCTGGTCAACCCTCACAACCCGACGGGCCGCGTGCTCGGCGAGGCGGAGCTGGCGGCGGTCACGGCGGTCGTCGAGCGGCACGGCGCCCGGGTGTTCGCCGATGAGATCCACGCGCCGCTGACGTTCGACGGGCGGGTCCACCGGCCCTACGCGGCGTCGTCACCGGTCGCGGCGGCGCACGCGGTGACGGCGACCTCCGCGTCGAAGGCCTGGAACCTCCCGGGACTGAAGTGCGGCCAGGTGATCCTCGGCAACGACGCGGACGCCGCCTGGTGGGACGACGTCGGCTACCTCGCCGAGCACAGCACCGCCACGCCGGGCGTGCTCGCGACGACGGCCGCCTACGCCCACGGGCGCGAGTGGCTCGACGACGTGCTCGCCTACCTCGACGGCAACCGCACCCTGCTGGCCGGTGCCGACCTGCCGGGCCTCGACGTCACCGTCCCGGAGGGCACCTACCTGGCGTGGCTGGACGCGACCGCGCTCGGTCTGGACGAGCCGCCGTCGGACTTCTTCCGCCGCGAGGCCGGCGTGGTGATGACCGACGGCGCCGCGTGCGGGCGCCCGGGCGGGATGCGGCTGAACCTGGCGATGGCCGGGCCGGTGCTGGCCGACGCGCTGGAGCGGATCGCGGCCGCGCTCCCGTAGTTGCCAGCCGAGCGTCGTTGCTTGCATCCAGTGGCAGGAAAGCCCCGTCGACGTCCGCCGGAGATCGCTAGGGTCGGACCCATGGGGCTGTCGTTCTCCGAGGAGCCCGAGACCGGCCTCGTCGCGGTCACGCTGACGAACGACGACGGCGAGGTCCTCCAGACGCGGGTGGTGGCGGCGGACGAGCTGGCGCGGATCGCGGCGTCGGCGCGGCGGGCCAGCGCGCGGGCGGCCGAACGCGGCGAGCCGCTGTTCGTCACCCTCGACGAGCTGATCGACGGCACCGAGTAGGTGGCCTCCGGCCTCGTGAGCACAAAGTGTCGCTATACCGACAGTTAGTGCTCACGAGGCCGCAGGCCACCTAGGCACGACCGGTCAGCGCCGCGCTCCACGGCAGCCGCCGCGCCACGTCGGCCACCAGCACCGACCCCACGACCGTCCCGAGGTAGAGCGCGACGAGCGTCAGGCCCGACCCGACGGCGTCCACCCACCCGCCGGCGATCGAGAGCAGGCCGGCGAGCACCAGCGGGTGCGCGAGGAAGATCCCGAACGACCGGTCCGACGCGTACGCCAGCACCCGCCGTGCGGGCCCGCCCGGCCGCCACCCGGCGGTCACCACGAGGCTGAGCGCGTAGAGGCCCAGGACCGCGACGAGGAACCACGCGATCGTGGTCGGCTGGAACACCGCCGCGGCCATGGACGGCACCGTCCCGGTCCCCACGGCCCGGACGTAGAGCAGCTCGGCGAGGGTGATCGTCACGACGACGAGGCCCGCGATCCACCACCGGAACCGCAGCACGAGGGCCTGGAGCTGGTCGAGGTGCAGGGCCGCGACCGCGCCGACCACCGGGTAGAGCAGGTAGGCGGGCAGCAGGACGAACCCGTGCGCGACGAGGAACGCCCCGAACCCGTTCGCGGGCGGGTCGATCAGGAGCTCGCACACCACGACCTGCGCCACCAGCGCCACCCCGAGCACGACGCCGTGCCCGACCCGCCCCAGCCGGCGCAGCCCCGCGACCAGCGCCGGGAAGACCAGGTAGAGCTGCAGCGTGACCAGCAGGAAGTACAGGTGGTACCAGGCGGTGCCCTCGAGGGCGTTCCAGCCCATCGTCACCAGCTCCTGCGACACCGTCGGCTCGGGCATCCCGGGCGGGCGGGTCCACACCGCGAGCAGCGAGTACAGGACGGTCCAGGTGAGGTAGGGCGTCAGGACGAGCGGGATGCGCCGGCGCCAGAACGGCAGCGGGCGCTGCGGGCGGCGCAGCGCCTGGAACGTCAGCACGAACCCGGTCAGGGTGAAGAACGCCTCGCGGGTGAAGTGCAGCAGCAGCTGGCCCGCGTTGGAGCCGACGTTGTCGATCGTCGTCGTCGCGGACAGCACGTGCACCCCGATGACGCACGCGAAGGTCAGCAGCCGGAAGAGGTCCACCTCGTGGAGGTGGCGCCGGTCCGAGGCGGGGGCGGGACCGGGAGGGGCAGACGGTGCCGGTGGGGCGGACGGTGCGTCCGGTGCTTCCCGGTCACGTTCGGGTCGCTGTGCGGTCACCATGACGACCCCTACCGTGCTCCCCCTCCCTGGGAGGGAGCTGTGCGGGGGTCAGGACGGCGTCAAGCGTGGCGGCGCCGACTCCTGCGGGCAGGTCCCCGGGCCCGTGACCCCCGCGCGGGCGAGGTCGGTGAGCACGTGCCCGGCGAGGACCCGCTGGCCGGCCGGGGTGGGATGGAGCCCGTCGCCCACCCGCGGGAACGACCAGCCCTCGGTGAGCGGGTCGAGGACCACGACGCGGGGGTCGGCACGCCGGGCGGCCGCGACGATCGTGGCGTCGGTGGCCCGTGCCTGGGCGGTCGGCACGCCGACGTGGGCGAAGACCGTGATCAGCACGAGCCGGGTGTGGGGCAGCTCCCGCCCGACGGTGGTGACGGCGGTGGTGACGGCGGCCTCGAGCGTGCGGGGCGATGTCCCGATGTCGTTGTGGCCGGCCTGGAGCACGACGAACGACGGGTCGAGGCGGGGCAGGTCGGCCTCGCGCAGCAGCCGCACGACCGGGCCGCGCTCCCCACGGCCGGTGGCGACGTACCCGGCCCCGGGGACGGCGCCGACCAGCACCCGCCGGCCGAGGCAGCGCCCGACGAGCACGGGCCACGCCTGCTGCGGGGTGCTGCCGGTGCCAGCGGAGATCGACGCCCCCAGCACCACGATCGGGTGGTCCGACGGCGGCGGGCCGGGCGCGGCGAGGGGCGGCGGCGCGGGCTCCGCGGCGGAGGTCAGGGTCCCGACGACGAGCAGGGTCACCGCGATCGCGGCCGCGACGGCCACCCCCGCGACGACGGCGACGCGACGACGGGTGGCGCGCAGGCCGGCGGTCGCCCGCGTGAGGGTGGTGGGCACCGGCGCTACCCGGTGCGCACGATGGCGAACGACTCGGGCGGGAGGGTCACCGCGGCCTCGGACACCCCGGCGCCGAGCGGGGCGGCCAGGCAGGTGTGGGCGCCGTCGACGGCGACGGTGCGCTCCACGGCTGCGAGGTTGACCACGAGGCGGACGCTACCCCGGTGCAGGACCAGCGTGCGTGAACCCGGATCGGCGTCGCAGCGCACGCGGTCGAGGCGGGGGTCGGCGAGCTCGGGCTCGGTGCGCCGCAGCGCGATGAGGGAGCGGTAGACCTCGAGCAGCCAGGCGTGCTGCCCCTCCTCGGGCTCGGACCAGTCGAGCCGGGAGCGCTCGAAGGTGGCCACGTCGGTGGGGTCGGGCACGTCGGCCGCGCCCCACCCGTGCTCGGCGAACTCCCGCCGGCGGCCCTCGCGCACCGCGTCCCGCAGCGACGGGTCGTCGAACCCGACGAAGAACGCCCAGGGCGTCGACGCGCCCCACTCCTCGCCCATGAACAGCATCGGGGTGAACGGCGAGCAGAACACCAGCGCCGCCCCGCAGGCGAGCAGCTCGGGGGAGAGCGAGGCCGAGAGCCGGTCGCCCGCGGCGCGGTTGCCGACCTGGTCGTGGTCCTGCAGGTAGGCCAGGAACCGGTACCCGGGGGTGCGCAGCAGGTCGACGGGCCGGCCGTGGGTGCGGCCGCGGAACGTCGACCAGGTGCCGGCGTGCACGTAGGCCTCCCGCAGCACCCGCGCGAGCGTGTCCAGCTCCCCGAAGTCGACGTAGTAGCCCTGGGTCTCCCCGGTCAGCGTCGAGTGCAGGGCATGGTGGATGTCGTCGCACCACTGGGCGTCCAGGCCGTAGCCGCCGGCCTCGCGCGGGGTGACCAGCCGCGGGTCGTTGAGGTCGGACTCGCCGATCAGCACGCACGGGCGGCCGAGGGTCGCGGCGAGCGCGTCCGCGGTCGTCGCCATCTCCTCGAGCACGTGGGTGGCGCGGGTGTCGCGCAGGGCGTGCACCGCGTCGAGGCGCAGGCCGTCCACCGCGAAGTCGGTGAACCACATCGCGACGTTCTCGAGGATGTAGGCCCGGACGGTGTCGGACCCGGGGCCGTCGAGGTTGAGGGCCGAGCCCCAGTCGTTGGCGCCGCTGAAGTAGGGCCCGAAGCGGTCGAGGTAGGCCCCGGACGGGCCGAGGTGGTTGTAGACCGCGTCGAGCACGACGGCGAGCCCGCGCTCGTGGCAGGCGTCGACGAAGCGGCGGAACCCGTCGGGCCCGCCGTAGTTCTCGGTGACGGCGAACCATAGGACACCGTCGTAGCCCCAGCCGCGGGTGCCGTCGAAGGCGTTGACCGGCAGGACCTCGACGTGGGTGATCCCGAGGTCGGCCAGGTGGTCGAGGCGCTCGACGGCGCTGTCGAACGTGCCGCCGGGGGTGAACGTCCCCACGTGCATCTCGTAGACCACCGCGCCGGGCAGGGCCCGCCCGGTCCAGCCCTCGTCGGGCACCCGGGACGACGACGGGTCCCACACCCGCGACGCGGCGTGCACCCCGTCGGGCTGCCACCGCGAGCGGGGGTCGGGGAGGGGGTCGGCGTCGTCGAGGGCGTAGGCGTAGGCGGTGCCGTGCCCCGCGCCGGGCACCTGGGCGTGCCACCAGCCGTCGTCGTCGCGCGTCATGGCGTGCGGGGTCCCGTCCACGACGACCGCGACCGAGCCGACCTCCGGCGCCCACACCGCGAACCGTCCGTCGACCCCGAGCCCGCGGGGCCCGGAGCCGCGCGATCCCTCCCGCACCGTCATGCTCCGGATCATCCCGGCGCCCGGGCCCCACCGCGACTGCGCGGCCCCGCGCCGCGGGCGGGTACCGTCACGGTCGCGCTGCCCGCGCCAGGAACCAGCCGAACGGAAGCAGATGTCGCAGACGGGTGATGCGCCGACACCGGAGAGCATGGACCCCCTGTTCGCGGACCAGGCGGGCGTCGCCCGGGACATGGCGGCGGTCGACTGGGCGGCGACTCCGCTCGGCCCACCCTCCGGCTGGCCCACGGCGCTGCGGGACGTGGTGCGCGTCGTGCTCACCTCGCGCTTCGCCATGTGGATGGCGTGGGGCCCCGAGCTCACCATGTTCTACAACGACGCCTACCGGGCGGCGACGCTGCGGCGCAAGCACCCCTGGGCGCTCGGGCGGCCGTTCGACGAGGTCTGGGCCGAGATCCGGGAGACCCTGACCCCGCAGATCCGGACGGTGCTCGAGGACGGCGAGGCCACCTGGGACGAGGACCTGCTGCTCTACCTCGAGCGCTACGGCTGGCCCGAGGAGACCTACCACACCTTCTCCTACAGCCCGCTCTACGACGGCGACCGCGGCGTCCAGGGCCTGCTGTGCGTCGTCGCCGAGACCACCGAGCGGGTGCTCGCCGAGCGCCGGATGGCCTTCCTGCGCGACCTCGCCAGCGCCATGACCTCGGCCCGCTCGATCGGCGAGGTCACCGCCGCCTCCCGCGAGGTCCTCGAGGGCGCCCGCCGCGATCTGCCGTTCGGGCTGCTCTACCTGCTCGACCCGACGGTGGCCTCGCGCCGCGCCCGCCTCGTCGCCGCCGTCGGGGTCGAGGCGGGCGGGCCCGCCGCGCCCGCGGTCGTCGAGCTCGGGGTACCAGCGCAGGGGTGGCCGGCGGCCGCGGTCAACCCGACCGGCCGGGTCCTGCCGCTCACCGACGACGCCGTGCCCGCCGCGCCGCCGGAGTGCGACCGCGTCGCCGTCGTCCCCCTCACCCCCGCCACCACCTCCGGCGACGACGACGGCCCGATCGGGGTGCTGGTGGTCGGGCTCTCCCGCCACCTGGCCTACGACGAGCGCTACCGCGACTTCGTCGAGCTCGTGGCCGGGCAGGTCACCTCCGGGGTGCTCGACGCCCGCGCCGCGGAGGCCGACCGGGAGCGCGCCGAGGCCCTCGCCGACCTGGACCGCACCCGGCGACGCTTCTTCGCCGACGCCAGCCACGAGCTCCGCACGCCGCTGACCCTCGTCGCCGGGCCGGTGGACGACCTCCTCGCCGAGGACACGGTCGACCCGGCCCGCTGGCGGGCGGAGCTCGAGGTCGTCGCCCGCAACACCCGGCGGCTGGCGCGGGTGGTGGACGATCTGCTGGAGGTCGCCCGGCTGCAGGCGGGCGAGGGCGAGCGGCACCGCGAGGTGGTCGACGTCGCCCGGCTGACCACCGAGATCGCCGGGATGGTGGCGTCGGCGATGGAGCGGGCCGGGCTGGAGTACGTGGTCGACGTCGCCCCGGGGACGGTCCCGGTCGCGGTGGGCCGCGACGGCTGGGAGCGCGTCGTGCTCAACCTCGTCACCAACGCGCTCAAGTACACCCGCGAGGGCCGGGTCGAGGTGCGGCTGCGCCGCGAGGACGAGCGGGCGGTGCTCACGGTGGCCGACACCGGCGTCGGGATCCCCGAGCACGAGCTGCCGCGGCTGTTCGACCGCTTCCACCGGGTCGAGGGCGCCTGGGCGCGCTCGGCCGAGGGCAGCGGGATCGGGCTCGCGCTGGTGCACGAGATCACGACGCGGCACGGCGGCGACATCGAGGTGGCGAGCGAGTTCGGCGTCGGCACCACGTTCACCGTCGCGCTGCCGCTGGCCGCCGCCGAACCGGACGCGTCCACCGAGAACGGCGAGATCGGGGGCCACGCGCGGGCTCTCATGGACGAGGCCTCCCGCTGGATCCCCGACGACGCGGCCGACCCGTCGACGGTTCCGACCGGGCCGGTCGCGGAGGGCGAGCCGGTCGGGCGCGTGCTCGTCGCCGACGACAACGCCGACATGCGCGCCTACGTCACCCGGCTCCTCGCGCCCCGCTGCACCGTGACGCCGGTCGCCGACGGGGACGCCGCCCTCGCGTCCGCGCTCGCCGACCCGCCCGACATGGTCGTCACCGACGTCGTCATGCCGGGCCGCAGCGGCCTCGACCTGCTGGTCGCGCTGCGGGCCGACCCGCGCACCGCCCGGATCCCGGTGCTGCTCCTCTCCGCCCGTGCGGGGGAGGAGGACGCCGTCGAGGGCCTCGCGGCCCAGGCCGACGACTACCTGGTCAAGCCGTTCTCGGCCGCCGAGCTGCAGGCCCGGGTCGCCGCCCACCTCCAGCTCGGGCGTGCCCGCCGCGAGGCCGAGGCCCGGTTCTCCGCGGTGGCCGACCTCGCGCCCGTGATGATCTGGGTGGCCGGCGCCGACGAGGCCCGGTTGTTCCTCAACGCCGGCTGGTCCCGCTTCACCGGGCTCGACCCGGCCTCCGAGCTCGGCCACGGCTGGTTCGAGGGCGTGCACCCCGACGACCGTCCGGCCTACCGCGCGGCCGCGGAGCGGGGCCGGGCGACGAGCCAGGGGTGGGAGGTCGACTACCGGCTGCGCCATGCCGACGGCACCTACCACCGCGTCGTCGAGCAGGCCGTCCCGGTGCCCGCGGGCGGGAGCGGCGAGGGCGCCGAGCCCGCCACGGGCTGGATCGGCAGCTGCGTCGACGTGCACGCCCGGCTGCGCGACGCCGACCGCGCCACCCTGCTCGCCGAGATCGGCGAGGCCATGGAGGCCTCCGACACGGTCCCCGAACGGCTCGCGGAGCTCGTCCGGGTGCTGGACCGCGCCAAGCTCGGGGACCGGGTGCGCGTCCTGGACCCCGGTGCCGCGTCCGACGCGGAGGACGGCACCCACCACCTCCGCCGCCCCCTCGTGGTGCGGGGCCGGACCGTCGGCACCCTCGAGCTCGACCGCGACCGGTCCTCCGAACCCTGGTCCGCCGACGAGCGCATGCTGGCCGACGAGGTCGTCACCCGGGTGCTGCCCGCCCTGGAGAACGCGCTGCTGCGCACCGAGGAGCGCACCGCCGCCGACCGGCTCGTGCTCGTGCACCGCGCGACCGCGGCGTTCTCGGCCGCGGCGACCCCGCTCGAGGTGGCGCGCATCGCGGTCACCCACGTCGAGCAGCTGCTCGGCCCCGACCTGCGGTGCGGGGTCTACGAGTACGACGACGTCACCCGGCGCCTCTCGGTCCTCGTCCGCCGGCCCGCCGAGCGCGACGCCCTGTCCACCGCGGACGTCGTCGCGGTCGACGTCGACTCCATCCTCACCCGCGCCGTGCGCGAGGAGGTCTCGCTCTGGGTCCACGAGCCGGAGCCGGGCGAGGGGCCCGAGGCGCAGGACCAGACGCTCGTGGCGTTGCTGCGGGCGCGCGGCCTGACCAAGGCGATCACGTTGCCGCTGATCGCCGCGGGCCGCGTCGTCGGGGCGCTGGAGGTCGGCTTCGCCGGGCGCGGCCGGCTCGACGACGGCGAGCGGACGACGCTGCAGGCCCTCGCCGAGCCGTGCGGGGTCGCGCTGGACCGGGCCCGGCTCTACCGCGCCGAGCACCAGATCGCGCAGACCCTCCAGCGGTCGCTGCTGCCCCAGGCGCTCCCCGAGGTCCCGCGGCTCCCGATCGCGGTGCGCTACCAGCCGGGCGCGGTCGGCACCTCCGCGGGCGGTGACTGGTACGACGTCGTCGAGGTCGACGACACCCACGTCGCGGTCGTCGTCGGCGACGTCGTCGGGCAGGGCACCGCCGCGGCCGCCGTCATGGGGCAGCTGCGGACGGCGCTGTCGGGCTACCTGCTCGCCGGGCACGGCCCCGGTCCGGCGCTCGACCTGCTCGACGGCCTCGTCGCCCGGGTGCCGGGCGCCCGCGCGTCGACGGCGGTGTGCCTGCTGGTCGACATCGTGACCGGCGAGGTCCGCTGGGCGCGGGCCGGCCACCTGCCCGCGCTGCTCGCCCCCGCCGACGGTGCCCCGCCCCACCTGCTCACCGACCCCGCCGGCCACGGTCCGCTGCTCGGTCTCGCCCACGCCCGGCAGCGGGCCCGGACCGAGGGCACGACGACGATCGCCCCCGGCACCTCGGTGGTGCTCTACACCGACGGCCTCGTCGAGCGCCGCGGCGAGTCCCTCGACGAGGGCCTCGACCGGCTCGTCGAGGTCGCCACGGCCTGCGAGGACCGCACGCCCGAGGCGATGGCGTCGGCGCTGCTCGGCGGCCTCGTGCCGGCCGGTGCCCTGGACGACGTGGCGGTCGTCGTCGTCCGCCTCGCTCCCGCCCCGCTGGAGGTCCGCCTGGCCGCGGACCCGGCCCGCCTCGGCCCGCTGCGCCGGTCCGTCGCCGCGTGGGGGGACCAGGCCGGGCTGGGCGCGGACGTCCTCGACGACCTCCAGCTCGCGCTCGGCGAGGCGGCCACCAACGCCGTCGAGCACGCCTACGGTCTGGTCCCGCCCGAGGGGGCCGGGGTGGACGTGCGGCTCACGGCCCGCGCCGACGGGGGCGTCGGGGTCTGCGTGCGTGACCACGGCGCGTGGCGGGAGGCCCCGACCGACCCCGGCCACCGGGGGCGGGGCCTGCTGCTCATCCGGGCCGTCGCGTCCGACGTGGTCGTCCAGGGCGGGCCCGACGGCACCGCGGTGACGTTCACCGTCGCGCCGGGCCGGCACGAGGTGGCCCACGCCGACGCGGGGGAGGCGGAGCAACGGGCCGAGCGCCCGGTGCGGGTGGTGATGGAGAGCGGCCCGGGCGGTCCGGTGGTGCGGGTGTCGGGCGACCTCGACCTGGCGGGCTCGCTGGAGGCCCGGCGGCGGCTCGCGCCCGCCGAGTACGACGGGCCGTGGACGCTGGACGTGACCGGCGTCGGCTACCTGGCCAGCGCCGGCGTCGGCCTCCTGCTCGAGGCGGTCGAGCACGGGGCGGAGCTGGTGCTCCCCGAGGAGGGGCCCGCGGCGCGGGTCCTGGCGCTGTCCGGGCTGACCGCGCCGTCGCGGCTCGCCGGACGCTCGTCCTGACCCGATCGGGGACGCCGCGCAGCGGGCACTCGGGTGCCATGGAGTACCGCCAGCTCGGACGGTCGGGACTGCAGGTCTCGACGATGACCATGGGCACGATGACCTTCGGCGGGGAGGGCGGCTTCGCGAACGTCGGGAACACCGACATCGACGAGGCCCGCCGGCTCATCGACGTCTGCCTGGAGCGCGGGGTCAACCTGATCGACACCGCCGACGTCTACTCGCAGGGCACGTCGGAGCAGATCGTCGGGGAGGCCGTGAAGGGCCGTCGGGACGACGTCCTGCTCGCCACCAAGGTGCGCATGCTCATGGGGGACGGGCCCAACGACGCCGGCCTCTCCCGCGAGCACATCGTGCGGGGCTGCGAGGACTCGCTGCGCCGGCTCGGGGTCGACCACATCGACCTCTACCAGGTGCACGCCTGGGACGGCGTCACCCCGCTCGAGGAGACCCTCGAGGCGCTCGACACCCTCGTGCGCAAGGGCAAGATCCGCTACATCGGGTGCTCGAACTACTCGGCCTGGCACCTCATGAAGGCGCTCGGGGTCTCGGACCGGACCGGGATGCAGCGCTTCGTCTCCCAGCAGATCCACTACACGCTGCAGGCACGGGAGGCCGAGTACGAGCTCGTCCCGGCGACCGTCGACCAGGGCCTGGGCATCCTGGTGTGGTCGCCGCTGGCGGGCGGGCTGCACTCGGGCAAGTTCCGCCGCGGGAAGGACGCCCCGGAGACCTCGCGGCACCTCACCGAGTGGGACGAGCCGCCGGTGCGGGACCGCGAGAAGCTCTACGACATCGTCGAGGTGGCCGTCGAGATCGGCGAGGCCCACGGGGTGTCGGCCGCGCAGGTGTCGCTGGCGTGGTTGCTGGCCAAGCCGGGAGTGACCTCGCTCGTGGTCGGCGCCCGCACCGAGCAGCAGCTCACCGACAACCTGGCCGCCGCCGAGCTGACGCTGTCCGACGACGAGGTCGCGCGCCTCGACGAGGTCTCGGCCCCGCCGCTGCTCTACCCCTACTGGCACCAGCAGAAGACGGCGTCCGACCGCCTCTCGCCCGCCGATCGGACGCTGCTCGGGTAGGCGCCCGCGCTCTGACGCCGTCGAGTGGACTGCCATGGCTGTGAGCAGAGCCGTGGGGGTCCACTCGGCCAGCGGCTGTCACCGAGTGGGTCACCACGGTCGTGCGGGGACCGTGGGGGTCCACTCGGGGTCGGTGATCGGCGGCCACGCGCGCGGAGCGCACCCTCCGGGACGTCACACCGTTCTCATCCGCCATCCTGGGTCGGACGACTCCGGGAGGTGACGTGGTGGCCGACGGCGGCGGGACGCGTGCCGCGTCCCAGCGGGCGACGGTGAAGCGGACGGCACACGAGACCAACAAGCGGTTGGTCGTCGAGACGACCGCGTGGATCGCCGCGATCGCGGCAGCCCTCACGGTCGGGCTCCAGGCCGCGATCTCGGCGACGGCCTCCGCCCCGGACGTCCCGCGCGTGACCCCCCTCGAGTACCAGTACGTCCGCCCGCAGCAGGGGCCGCTGTTCTACCAGCCGTTCACCCGCTGACGCATGCTGCAGCTCTGGTTCCTCTCGCGGGCCCTCGGGGCGATGGCACTGCTGCTGCTCAGCCTCGTCATCGTCCTCGGGATCCTGCACAACACGTCGGTGGTCAAGAACGCCGAGCTCGGGCTGCCCCGGTTCGTGCTCGTGGCGCTGCACCGGAACCTGTCGCTGCTCACCGTCGTCTTCGTGGCGTTGCACGTGGCCACGGTCATCGTGACCGACTACGTCCACCTGCGGGTCCTCGACGTCTTCGTGCCCGGGATCGCACCGTTCAACCCGATCGCCGCCGCGCTCGGCACCGTCGCCACCGACCTGTTCCTGGCGATCATCCTGACGTCGGTGCTGCGCCGGCGGATGTCGCGGCGGATCTGGTTCTGGGTGCACTGGACGTCGTACCTGTGCTGGCCGGTCGCCGTGGTGCACGCGGTCCTCAACGTGATCCCCCGCGGCACCACCTGGTGGACGTTGAGCATCCCGCTGCTCTCGATGATCGCGATCGTCGTGGCGCTGGTGTACCGGCGCCGGGACCGCCGCCGGGTGGGGGTGCCGGTCGCCGAGCGCGGCAAGGTCTCCGAGGTCGCGATCAAGCAGGTCACCGGCGAGATCCCGATCCCGGGCAAGGACGTCCCGGCTCGGCCACCGCGCGGGGTGGACGAGGCCGCGGACGAGGCCGAGACGGAGCTCCTGACGGTGCCCGCCGCCGCTCCGGTGCGGCGTCCCGAGCCGGGCACCGAGGCCGAGCCCGACCGCTCGCCGTCGCCGTCGCCGTCGCCGTCGCCGTCGCCGTCGCCCCGGCCCCGTCCCACGCCGCGGCCGCGCTCCCCGCGACCGCCGACCGGTCCCTCGCCCGTGGCGCCGGGTCCGCGTCACCAGGCAGCCCCCGGCCCGGCGCCGGCCGGCGGCGGGAGCGCCGAGGGCCGCCACCGGCCCGCGGACGTCCCGGCCGATGACGCCCTCGACGCGGCCACCGAGGTGATGCCGCCCGTCGAGCGGACGCGACAGGGAGTCGTCCCGCGGGAGCCGCGCTCCTCCGGACGCTGAGGGGCACGGGGGGCAGGTCTGACGGGCTCCCCGGATGCCTGACGTGCCCGTGATCATGCGGCGGGTGGGTGCCCGGTGGGCGAGGGGCACGTGGGGCAGGTGCGGCGAGCTCCTCGGGTGCCTGAGGTGCTCGTGATCATGGGGTCCTGCGGGTGGGCGGGCCCCGACATCGCCGAGGGCCCGACCCGGGCCGACCGTGTGCGCCACGCACACGGCCGGTCCCGGCTCAGGCGGGGCGGACCAGCAGGGCGACCGGGTAGCGCGCGAGCAGCTCCGACACCCGCGGCGCCGCACCCGACACCGGGGTCCCGGTGACCATGTCCGTCCAGTCCTCGGCGCCGCCGGGGAGCGGGAGCACGGTGTCGCGCCACCCTCCCTCGGCCTCGAGGCCGGCCGGCAGCCGGGTCGCCACCGCCACCAGCCGCTCCCGTCCGGCGGGTCCGCCGCGGGCGAACGCCACCGCGTGGTCGGCGGCCGGGCCCGACGCGGGCACCGGCGCGTAGCCCCAGAACAGCTCGGGCCGGAAGCGCCGCAACCGCAGCGCGGCCGTGGTCACGACCAGCTTGGTGGCCACGAGGTCGTCGGAGGCGGGGTCGTCGGTCGCCGCGACCGGGGCGGGCATCCACCCTCCGTCGAGACGGGCCAGCAGCTCGCGCCGGCGGGCGAAGTCGACGGGGCGGCGGTTGTCGGGGTCGACGAGCGAGAACTCGAAGAGCTCCGTGCCCTGGTAGACGTCCGGGACGCCCGGTCCGGCGAGTTGCAGCAATTTCTGTCCGAGCCCGTTCGAGCGCCCGAACCGGTCGATCAGCCGGACGAACGCCTCGATGTCGGCCACCGACTCCTCCGAGCCGAGGACCGCGTCGGGCCACGCGGCGATGGCCTCGTCGACCTCGGGCACGGCGTCGACGTGCGCCGTGACCAGCTTGGCCTCCTTGGAGGCCTTGGTGAGGTAGCCGCGGAAGCGCTCCGCGGAGATCGGCCAGGCGCCGACCAGCGACTGCCAGGCCAGCAGCTCGAGCGACGGCGACGTCGCGCCCGGGCGGGGGAGCGGGTGCCGCGCGGCGAGCTTGCGCAGGAAGGCCCCCCACTCGGCGGTCAGCTCCGAGAGCACCGCGAGACGGGCGCGGACGTCCTCGGAGCGCTTGGTGTCGTGGGTGGAGAGCGTCGTCATCGCCGCCGGGGTCGCGGCGTCGCGGTGGGCGTTGGCCGCGTGGAACTCGGCGGGCCGCACGCCGAAGCGGTCGGGCGCCCCACCGACCTCGTTGAGCGCCACGAAGCGGTTCCACCGGTAGAACGTGGTGTCCTCGACGCCCTTCGCCGTCACCATGCCGCTGGTCTGCTCGAACCGGCGCGCGAGGTCGCCGTCGGGCTCGGCGAGCATCCCGGCCCGGATGCGCCGCACCGCCTCCGCGAGGTCGGGGCGCGCCGTGCACGCGGTGTCGACCGCCCGCTCCAGGTCGGCGCGGCCCTCGGGCAGGTAGGAGCGGTACACCGGGAACGCGCCGAGCAGCTCGGCCACGGCATCACGGACGACCCCGGGCTCGTCGTCGCCGGGCACGAGCGCGGCGATCCGGCGCACCTCGGCCACGAGGATCTCGTCGGTGACCAGGCGCTTCGCGGCGTGCTCGGCCACCGACAACCGCTCCCGGCCGCCGGTGTGCTCGGCCGCGACCTGGTCGATCAGCGACTCCCCGCGAGGGTCGACGAACACCCCGCACACCTCGCGCAGCGCGTCGTAGCCGGTGGTGCCGTCGGCGGGCCACGACGACGGCAGCGCCTCGGTGGTGCCGTCGGCCCGCAGCGAGGTGATCTTCTCGACCAGCAGCCACGCGTCCTCGCCGAGGCCGGTCTCCGTGAGCCGGGCGCGCAGCCGGCGCAGGTAGGCGCCCGGGGCGGTGAGCCCGTCGGGGTGGTCGATCCGCAGCCCGCTCAGGACGTCGGGGTCCGCGGCGATCCAGCGCAGCACCTCGGCGTGGGTGGCCTCGAAGACCTCCGGGTCCTCCACGCGCACCGCGGCGAGGTCGGACACGTCGAAGAAGCGCCGGTAGGTCAGCTCCGCGTTGCCGCGCCGCCAGTGCACGAGCCGGTAGTGCTGGCGCTCGTGCACCTCCTGCGGCGAGCCCTCGTCGGCGGTGCCGGGCGCGACGGGGTAGCGGTGCTCGTAGTAGCGCAGCTCGGTGCGGTCGTCGGAGAGCTCCAGCGCCGAGACGTCCTCGGGGGACCCGAGCACCGGGATCAGGATCGGGCGCTCGGCGAGGTCGGAGAGGTCGACGTCGTACCAGGACGCGTACGGCGAGTCGGTGCCCAGGCGCAGCAGCGACCACCACGACGGGTTGGCCGGCGGCACCGCCACGCCCATGTGGTTGGGCACGAGGTCGAGCAGGGCGCGCAGGCCCGCCTCGCGCAGGGCCGCGACGAGCGCCACCCGGGCCGGCTCGCCGCCGAGCTCGTCGTTGGCGTGGGTCGGGTCGACGACGTCGTACCCGTGGGTCGAGCCCGGGGCGGGCTGCAGCAGCGGCGAGCAGTAGAGCGCGCCGACGCCCAGGTCGGACAGGTAGCCCACGAGGTCGGTGGCCGCCGCCAGGTCCTGGTCCGGCGCGAGCTGGAGCCGGTAGGTGGACGAGGGCACCACCGGGCTCACCGCTGCACGTCCGTGCGCTGCAGGAGCAGCGTCGAGCGCGCGGTCATGGTGACGGTGTCGCCCCCGCCGAGGGTCTCGAGGTCGTCCGGGAGCTCGTCGACCGTCGTGATCGAGGAGGTCCGGGCCGTCCCGACGACGACGGTGCCGTCGACGGTGTCGAGCACGGTGGCCCACCGGTCGGGCAGCCCGGCGCCGGGCAGGGTCACCTCGACGTCCTCGTAGTGCGCGTTGAAGATCAACAGGAACGAGTCGTCGACCACCCGCTGGCCGCGCTCGTCGGCCTCGGCGATGCCCTCGCCGTTGAGGAACACGGTGAGCACGGCGGCGCCGGCCTCCCAGTCCTCGTCGTCCATCTCCTCGCCGGAGGCGGTGAACCAGGCGATGTCGCGCTGGTAGTCGACGTCGGCCTGATCCTGGGTGGGGGCGGCCGGCCGGATCGTGCGGCCGTTGAAGAAGCGCCGGCGGCGGAACACCGGGTGGGCCGCCCGCAGGGCCGACACCTCGGCGGTGTAGCCCATCAGCTCGACGTCGGCCTTCGACGGCGACCACTCCAGCCAGGAGATCTCCGAGTCCTGGCAGTACCCGTTGTTGTTGCCGTACTGGGTGCGTCCCATCTCGTCGCCGTGCAGCAGCATCGGCACGCCCTGGGACAGGAAGAGCGTGGCGAGGAAGTTGCGACGCTGCCGCTGCCGCAGCGTGTTCACGGCGTCGTCGTCGGTGGGTCCCTCGACGCCGCAGTTCCAGGAGTTGTTGTCGTCGGCGCCGTCGTTGCCGCCCTCGCCGTTGGCCTCGTTGTGCTTCTCGTTGTAGGAGACGAGGTCGGCCAGGGTGAAGCCGTCGTGCGCGGTGACGAAGTTGACCGAGGCGTAGGGACGCCGGCCGTCGTCCTGGTAGAGGTCGCTGGACCCCGTCAGGCGCGAGCCGAACTCGCCGAGGGTGCCGGCCGTGCCCCGCCAGAAGTCGCGCACCGTGTCGCGGTACTTGCCGTTCCACTCGGTCCAGCCCGGGGGGAAGTTGCCGACCTGGTAGCCGCCCGGCCCGACGTCCCACGGCTCGGCGATCAGCTTGACCTGCGAGATCACCGGGTCCTGCTGGACGAGATCGAAGAAGGTGGACAGCCGGTCGACGTCGTAGAACTCCCGCGCCAGCGTGGCGGCCAGGTCGAACCGGAAGCCGTCGACGTGCATCTCGGTCACCCAGTACCGCAGCGAGTCCATGATCAGCTGCAACGTGTGGGGCTGGCGGACGTTCAGCGAGTTCCCGGTGCCGGTGTAGTCCATGTAGTACTGCGGCTGGTCCTCCACCAGGCGGTAGTAGGCCTGGTTGTCGATCCCGCGCATGGACAGCGTGGGGCCCTGGTGGTTGCCCTCCGCGGTGTGGTTGTAGACGACGTCGAGGATCACCTCGATGCCCGCGGCGTGGAGGTCGCGCACCATCGCCTTGAACTCCTGCACCTGCGCGCCCGGCTGCGGCGACCCCGAGAAGCCCGCCGCCGCGTAGCCGAAGTGCGGGGCGAAGAACGCGATCGTGTTGTAGCCCCAGTAGTTCCGCAGCCCCCGCTGGACCAGCGCGTCGTCGTGGACGAACTGGTGCACCGGCATCAGCTCGATCGCGGTGATCCCGAGCCGCTGCAGGTGCGAGATCGTCGCCGGGTGCGCGACCGCCGAGTAGGTCCCGCGCATCTCCTCGGGGATGTCCGGGTGGAGGTACGTCAGGCCCTTGACGTGGGCCTCGTAGACCACGGTCTCGTGGTAGGGGGTGCGGGGCGGGCGGTCGTCGTGCCAGTCGAAGTACGGGTTCACGACGACGGCCTTGGGCACGTGCAGCGCCGAGTCGTCGTGGTTGACCTCGTCGGCGTCGGCGAAGTGGTAGCCGAACAGCGACTCGTCCCACGCGTACGTGGTCCCGAGGGTGCCGTCGACGGCCTTGGCGTAGGGGTCGATGAGCAGCTTGTGCGGGTTGCACCGCAGGCCGTGCTCGGGCTCCAGCGGACCGTCGACCCGGTAGCCGTAGCGCTGCCCGGGCACCACGCCGGGGAGGTAGCCGTGCCAGACGAAGCCGTCGCGCTCGGGGAGCGTGACGCGGTGCTCGGTGCCGTCGGGATCGAAGAGGCAGAGGGTGACGGCGGACGCCACCTCGCTGAACAGCGCGAAGTTCGTCCCCGCGCCGTCGTAGGTGGCGCCGAGGGGGTACGACGTGCCCGGCCAGGGCTGCATTGCATCTCCTGTCATGTCCTCGAGCGCGGGTCCGCCTCGACCCGGGCAACGCTACCGGCCGACACCGACGGCCCGCGGTCGTTAGGCTGCGCGCCGTGGCGACGGTCTTCACCAAGATCATCAATGGCGAGATCCCCGGACGCTTCGTGTGGTCCGACGACCAGGTGGTGGGTTTCCTCTCGATCAATCCGCTCGGCCCCGGCCACACCCTCGTGGTGCCGCGCGAGGAGATTGACCAGTGGATCGACGCGCCAACCGGGCTGTTCGAGCACGCGATGTCCGTTGCGCGCACGATCGCCGGCGTCGTCCGCGACGTGTGGTCCCCACCGCGCGTCGCGCTCATGATCGCGGGCTTCGAGGTGCCGCACCTGCACATCCACGTCCACCCGGCCTGGGGGCTCGAGGCCTTCGACTTCTCGCAGGCGGCCACCGACCCCGACCCGGGGGAGATGGACGACGCCGCGCGCCGGCTGCGCGAGGGCCTCACGGCCGCGGGCCACGGCGACTCCGTCCCGGCGAGCTGAGCGCCGGGCGACGATGCAGCTCCTCCTCGTCCGCCACGGCGAGCCGCTGGCGGTCAGCGGCCAGGAGGGCGGTGCGGACCCGGCGCTCTCTCCCCAGGGCCACGAGCAGGCCGCCGCGCTCGGTGCGTGGGCGGCCGGCGCCACGGGCGAGAAGATCGTCGAGGTCGTGGTGTCCGGCATGCGCCGCGCGCGGGAGACCGCCGCGCCCGCGGCGCAGGCCCTCGGGCTGGACCTCGTCGTGGATCCCGACCTGGCCGAGTTCGACGTCGGGCGCTCCTCCTACCAGCCCGTCCACGAGCGGCTGGGCTCGGACGACCCGGACTGGCGGCGGATCACCGAGGGGCACTACCCGTCGTTCGTCGACGCCGAGGCGTTCACCGCCCGCGTGCGCGGGGCGTTCGGGCGCATCGTGGAGCGACACCGCGACGCCGGGCGCGAGTCGGTGCTCGTCGTCTGCCACGCCGGGGTGATCAACACGTTCCTCACCGGCGAGCTCGGGCTCGACCGGCCGCTGTACTTCCCGCTCGACCACGTCGGGCTCTCGAGGGTGCTCGTCTCGCGCGGCGGGCGGGTTCGGGTCCGGTCGGTGAACGAGACCGGCCACGCCACGGAGCTCCTGTGACCCGCGCCGGGCGGGACCAGCACCTGCCGCCGTCCGACCGGATGGTGGCGTTCACCGACGCCGCCGTCGCGATCGCCCTGACGCTGCTGGTGCTGCCGCTGGTCGACATCGTCCCGGAGGTGGCGCGCACCCACGAGCCGCCCGTCACCGCGGTCACCGAGCACCTCGGGCAGATCGGGAGCTTCCTGCTGAGCTTCGTGGTGATCGCCCGCTTCTGGGCGTCGCACCACCGGCTCTTCGGCTACGGGCACCGGCTGACGCGGACGCTCGTCCAGCTCAACCTCGTCTGGGTGCTCACGATCGCCGTCCTGCCGTTCCCGACCGAGATGATGGCGCTGCTCCCGGTCCGCGGGTTCGTGGTGGACCTCTACCTCGCCGTCCTGGTCGTCTGCAGCGGCTCCCTCACCGCGATGGCCGTGCTGATGCGTCGCAACGCCCTGGCGGACGGGGACGACGAGGGCGTCCCGGAGAGCTTCGTGGTCGGCAGCCTCGCCTCCACCACGACGATGGTCGTCGCCCTCGTCGTCGTCCTCGCCGTCCCGGCGCTGGGCCCGTGGGCGCTGGTCATCCTCGTCGCCGACCCGGTGTTCACGCCCGTGATCCGGCGCCTGCGGGGCGACGGGCCGGCGTCCCGGACGACCTGACGATGTCCGAGCCGCCCTCCACCGAGCAGCGCAGCCTCGCCCACTGGGCCGAGGCCGGGCGGGCGGGCATGGAGGCCTTCTACGCCCTGGCCCTCGAGGACTACCGCCGGATGGTCGCCGCGCGCGACTGGGCGGCGGACCTGCGCGCCCACGCCGTCGACGGCCGCGTCCGGGTGCTGGACGTGGCGTGCGGCAGCGGGAAGTTCCCGGCCGAGCTCATCCGCCGGGGGCTCGCCGACGCGGTGGCCGGCACCTCGGTGGAGATCGCCCTGCTCGACCCCTCGCCGTTCTCGCTCGCCGAGGCCCGCTCGGTGCTGGCGGCACCGTTCACGGTGGGCGCCCGGCACCGCAGCCGCATCCAGGACCTGCCCGCCGACGTCGGCGGGTTCGACGTCGCCTGGGCGACCCACGCCCTCTACGCGGTGCCGCCGGACGAGATCGGCGCCGGGATCGCGCGGATGGTCGCCGCGCTGCGCCCGGGCGGCTTCGGCGCGGTCGTCCACGCGACCGCCGCGTCGCACTACCTGCGCTTCGCCGCGGCCTTCCGCGACACCTTCGCCCCGGCCTCGGTGCCGTTCACGACGGCGGCCCAGGTGGAGCAGGCCCTCACGGCGGCCGGGGTCGGGCCCGAGGTCACGACGCTGCACTACGACGTCGCGCACACCGACCGCGCGGTCGTCGAGGGGTTCCTGCAGCGCTGCGTCTTCGACGACTCGGTGCCGCTCGAGCGGATGGAGGCCGAGGGCAGCGTCGGGACCTACCTCGCCCAGCACGTCCGGGGCGAGGAGCACCGGTTCCACCAGGTCGTCGACGTGATCACCTGGGAGAACCCGGCCGCGTCGTGACGACATCGACGACGTTGACGACGACGGAACGTCGGCGCAAAGGCAGCGTCACACCCGCGCCGTTCACTCGTCCGTGACCCACACCGAGGTGGAGCGCCCCTAGGGTTCCGCCGGTTCCGCTCCGCCGAACCGGGCCGTGACCGAGAGGGGCAGGCGCGGCCACCGCCGCGTTCCACGGCGGGACAAAAGCCCGGGAGACGACCAGTCGGATCGTCCCCGGGAGCACCCCATGCAGTTCCGTCCCGACCACCCCGCGCCCCACGGCGGCCCGCCCCGGAAGTCCCCGCGCCACGGCCCGGAGGCCGCCCGCGCCGTCGAGATCGAGCGCACGCTCCCGACGACGGCCCGCGACGCCGAGATCGCCCGCGGCCTCGAGCTGGGGCTGGAAGCGGCCGACTCGGTCGTCGACCGCACCATCCCGACGTTCTCCCGCGGCGAGCTGCCGCACTTCGCCGGCATCCCGACGTTCATGAAGTCGCCGTTCGTCGAGGACGTCCGGCAGTGCGGGGAGTACGACGTCGCGATCCTCGGCGCCCCGTTCGACGGCGGCACCACCTACCGGCCCGGCACCCGCTTCGGCCCGAAGGGCATCCGCGACATCTCCCTGCTCTACGGCACCTACTCGTTCGAGCTCGGCGTCGACCTGCGCGAGTCGATCACGATGTGCGACCTCGGGGACGTGTTCACCATCCCGGCGAACATCGAGAAGACGTTCGACCAGATCACCAAGGCCGTCAGCCACGTCTACGCGTCCGGCGCCTTCCCGGTCGTCCTCGGGGGCGACCACTCCATCGGCTACCCGACGAGCCGCGGGATCGCGGAGAACCTCGACGGCAACCTCGGCATCATCCACTTCGACCGCCACGTCGACACCCAGGAGACCGACCTCGACGAGCGGATGCACACGACGCCGTGGTTCCACGCCACCGACCTGCCGAACGTGCCGCCGGAGAACCTCGTCCAGATCGGCATCGGCGGCTGGCAGGCGCCGCGGCCCGGCGTCGCCGTGGGGCGCGACCGCGGCACGACGATCATGACGGTCACCGACTGCGTCGAGATGGGGATCGAGGCCGCCGCCGAGCGGGCGCTCGAGGTCGCCTGGGACGGCGCCGACGCCGTCTGGCTGTCCTTCGACATCGACTGCCTCGACGCCGCCTTCGTCCCCGGCACCGGGTGGCCCGAGCCCGGCGGCTTCCTGCCCCGCGAGGTCCTCAAGTTCATCCAGCTGCTCTGCGACGCCAGACCCCTCGCCGGCATCGAGGTCGTCGAGTGCTCCCCGCCCTACGACAACGCCGAGATCACCTCGCTCATGGCGACCCGGGTGATCGTCGACGCACTCGGCTGCCTGGTCCGCTCCGGGCACCTCCCGAAGGGAGCGCGGGCATGACCGCACTCGAGGAACGCGACGCCGGAGACCTCACGGGCCTGGGCTACGCCCAGCAGCTCCACCGCGGGCTGGGCCCCTTCGCCTCGTTCGCGTCCGGGTTCTCGTTCGTCTCGATCCTGACGACCGTCTTCCAGCTCTTCATCATCGGCTACGGCTTCGGCGGCCCCGCCTACATCTGGACCTGGCCGATCGTGTTCGTCGGCCAGTTCTGCGTCTGCCTGGTCTTCGCCGAGCTGGCCGCGACCTATCCGATCGCCGGCGCGATCTACCAGTGGTCACGGCGGGTCTCCAACGACCCGGTGGGCTGGATGGCGGGCTGGCTCATGCAGATCGGCTACATCGTGTCGGTGGCGGCCATCGCGATCGCGCTCCAGGCCGTGCTGCCCGAGGTGTGGAGCGGGTTCCAGCTCGTCGGTGGCGACCCGGACCCGACGTCGCCGACGGGCGCGCTCAACGCCATCGTCCTGGGCTCGATCTGCATCGCGCTCTGCATCGTCATCGCCTCGTTCGGGGTGACCCGCATGGCGGTGGTGACCCGCACCGGGGTGACCATCGAGATCGTCGGGGTGCTGGTCGTCGTCGTGCTGCTGTTCGTCCACGCCCAGCGCGGCCCGGAGGTGGTGTTCGAGACGAACGGCGTGCAGGGCGACGGCTCCTACGTCTGGCCGTTCCTCGCCTCGATGCTCATGGCCGCCTACGTGATGTACGGGTTCGACTCGGCGGCCGAGCTGTCCGAGGAGACCGGCGACCCGCGGCGGACGGCCCCGCAGGCGATCGTGCGCTGCATGCTCATCTCCGGGGTCGGGGGTCTGCTGCTCATCCTCGCCGCGCTCGTCGCGGCGCCGGACCTGGCCGCGCCGGAGCTGTCGAGCACCGGCATCGCGTGGGTGGTGACCTCGCAGCTCGGGGACGTCCTCGGCCGGATCGTGCTCGGGATCGTCGCGGTGTCGATCTTCTCCGCGGCACTGGCGATCGCGGCCTCCGCGACCCGCGTGATGTTCTCCATGGCCCGCGACGGTCGGCTGCCGTTCGCCCGGACCCTGGCCCACGTCTCGCCCCGGACGAGGACGCCGATCTGGTCCGGGGTCGCCGTCGGGGTGCTCTCCATCGCGGTGCTGCTGATCAACCTGGGACAGACCTCGGTGTTCACCTCGGTCACGTCGATCTCGGTGGTGATCGTCTACCTGGCCTACCTGTTCGTCACCGTGCCCCGCCTCTGGCACCGGCTGCGGCGCTCGCCGGACCACCGGCCCGACCCGGCGCACTTCTCGCTGGGCCGCTGGGGGCTGCCGGTCAACGTGGTCGCGGTGGTGTTCGGCGTCTTCCTGCTGGTGAACATCGGCTGGCCCCGCCAGGCCGTGTACGACCCCGACGGGAGCAGCTGGGTGCTGCAGTGGTCGGCGCCGCTCGCCGTCGTGGTGGTCGTCGTGCTCGGCCTCGCCGCCTACGCGCTCGTGCGACGCCAGAACGCCGCGTCGCCCCGGGCCGCGTCCGAGGAGGTCGCCCGCCCGACCTGAGCCCTCACCCCACGATCACCTGCCCGTCGACCACCCGCACCGGCCGCGGTGTCAGGCCCCGGGTGGCGGGCCCCTGCGCGACGCCGCCGTCGGCGACGCGGAAGCGGCTGCCGTGGCACGGGCAGGTGATCGTGCCGTCCGCGACGGTGTCCACCGAGCAGCCCTGGTGGGGGCACGTCGTGCCGAAGGCGGCGAACGTCCCGGCGACGGGCTGGGTGACGACGACGCCGCGGTCGGCGAGCACGACGCCCCCGCCGACGGGCACGGTGGCGCCCGCGATGCCGGCCGGACCGGCGGCCGGCGGCGCGGCGGGCGGCGGCGCCCCCGAGCCGTACTCGGCGCAGGCCGCCGCGCCGCACGCGGCGAGCCCGGCACAGGCCGCGAGCAGGACGGTGCGCCGGCCGGGGTGGGGCACGTCCGGCGTCACAGGTGCAGCCCCCGGGTCGTGAACAGCCAGAGCGCGGCGGTCAGCCACAGCGCCACCAGGGCGGTGAAGACGAGGCCGCCGATCACCGGCAGCGCCACGGCGGGCAGGTCGCGGCGGGGCAGCGCCAGCATCTTGGTGGCGAACGCGCCGTAGAACAGGCAGCCGGCCACGGAGTGCACCAGCACCCGCGGGCTGTCGTAGGCGAACCCGAAGGCGTAGAGGCAGTGCACGACGACCGGGACCGTGACCAGGACCGCGAACCGGCCCGACCAGCGGTGGAGCGTCGAGACCCAGGACGGCGAGCCGGCGCCGATCCGTCCGTACATGTTCAGGGCCGAGACGAGCTGCACGACGGCGAGCAGCACGGCCACCGTCGTGAGCCACGCCTTGACGTACGCGGGCCCGGAGAAGCCGGCGACGTTCACCGCGACCGCGCCGGGCTCGTGCAGGCGTCCGTAGACGCCGAGGACCACGGCGAGCGCGATCCCGCCGAGCACCGGGACGAGGAGGGCCGGAGCCCGTGGCCCGGGCTGCGTGCGGGGGAACGGTCCGACGGGGCCGGTCGGGGCGTCGTCGTCGGCGGGCGGGGTGTCGGCGCGGCTGCTCATGCTGGCTCCTCCGGTGGTCACGGCGCGGCGAGCACGTCGGTGGTGCCGTCCACGGGTCCGACCCCGGCGGGCAGCGGGCCGTCCGGCAGCGGGGGCGCGGGGGCGAGCGCCCCGGTCCCGTCGTGGCTGAGCCCGACCTGCCCGCCGTCGCCCCGGACGATCCAGCCGGAGGTGCGTCCCGACACGCTCTGCCGGTAGATCCCGGTCCGCGTCCCGGTCGCCGGGGAGGCCGTGAACGGCGCGTCCGGGAGCCCGGCGACGTGGACGGTGCCGGTGAGGCGGTCGCCGTCGAGGTGGCCGGTGAGGTGGTTGCCCCGGCGGCCCGAGGCATCGAGCGCACCCGCCGCGGCGGTGCCCTGCAGCCACGCCTCCACGTGGCGCCCGTCGCAGACGTAGGCCTTGGCGCGGCCGCCGTCCACCGTCACCGCGATCGGGATCGTCGTGCCCTGGGCGGTCACGTCCCCGACGTAGCGGACCTGCGCCGGGAAGTCCGCGGGAGGCGGGACCGCCGCGGTGGCCGCGGCCGCGGCCGGGGGTGGGGCCGCAGCCGACGCGGCGGGCGTCGGCGGGGCGGCCGGCGGCTGCACCGCCATGTCGACACCGATCAGGACGAGGCCGAGCACGACGACGGCGGCGAGGGTGAGGATGGGGGCGCGGAACATGGTCCCTCCCGAGACCTCCGGTGGTCGACCGCCCATTGTTCGGGGCCGCCCCCGCGGGTGGCCCGTGTTCCCGGTACTCGGTTCGGCGGTCGGAACTACTCGTTTTCCCGCGGGACCGGTCCTCGGGAGACGGACAAAGGTCGCATACAGGCGGAAAACGGGCCCGCATTCTCGTCGGATGACGCTTTTTGCGTAGTCGACTACTGTCGACCACCACGCCCGCGATGCGACACGGTGTGCCTCTCACTCGTTCGGACCCGCTGGGAGCGGTCCGGATCCGGCCTCGCGGTCGGGACCGGCGACCTCCCGGCCCACGCACCGGGAGACGGGCATGGCGCGGCAGTGGCCCTTCGTCGGACGCGAGCGCGAGCTCGCGGCCGTGCGGAAGGCCCTCGGCGACGGGCAGCTCACCGGCGTCGTCCTCGTGGGCCCGCCGGGGGTGGGGAAGACCCGCCTGGCCCGCGCCGTGGCCGAGCACGCCGAGTCCGGCGGCGCCGCGGTGCGCTGGGTGATGGCCACCCGCTCGGCGTCGGGCATCCCGCTCGGCGCGATGGGCCAGCTGCTCGCGGCGTGGGACGGCCCGGGCTCGCACGCCGTCCACCTCCTGCCCAACATCGCGCGGCACCTCGTCGACGGCGCGGCCGGGCGGCGGCTCGTCCTCGCGGTCGACGACGCCCACCTGCTCGACGCGACCTCGGCGGCGCTCATCCACCACCTGGCGGTCACCGGGGCCGCGAGCGTCGTGATCACGGCCCGCACCGGGGTGACCGTGCCCGACCCGATCTTCGCGCTCTGGAAGGAAGGGCTCGCCGAGCGGATCGACATCCACGGGCTGGCGCGGGCGCAGTCCGACGAGCTGGTGCGCCAGGTCCTCGACGGGCAGGTGGACGGGGCCACGCTGCACCACCTGTGGGAGCTCAGCCTGGGCAACATGCTGTTCCTCCGCGAGCTCGTCGAGGGCGGTCTCGCCAGCGGTGCGCTGGGGCGCGACGCCGACGTCTGGCGGTGGAAGGGCCCCCTCGTGCCGTCCCCGCGGCTGACCGAGCTCATCGACGCCCGCATGGGCTCGCTCGAGGCCGACGAGCAGGCCGTGCTCGAGCTGCTGGCCTTCGGCGAGCCCCTCGGCGCGGACACCCCGGAGCGGGTCGTGGGACCCGACGCCCTGTCGGCGGTGGAGCGGAAGGGGCTCGTCGTCTCCGAGCGCCAGGACCGCCGGGTGGAGCTGCGGCTGGCCCATCCCCTCTACGGCGAGGTGCTGCGCCAGCGGACGTCGCCGCGGCGCGAGAAGACGGTGTACCGCCAGCTCGCCGAGAGCCTCGAGGCGGCCGGCGTCCGCCGCTCCGGCGACCGGCTGCGCGCGGTGACGTGGCGGCTCGCCGCCGGCCTGCCGACGGACGCCGAGATGTTGCGGGTGGCGGCCGAGAGCACGATGAAGGTCGACTACGGCGCGGCGGAGCGGCTGGCCCGCGCCGCCGTCGAGCAGGGCGGCGGCTACGCGGCCTCGGTCGTGCTCGGGCAGGTCCTCATCGGGCTCGGGCGTTCCGCGGAGGCGGAGGACCTGTTCGCGGGCCTGTGGTTCCGCGACGAGGACCCGCAGCGCCGGACCGAGCTCGCGGTCACGCGGGTCACCAACCTCTATTGGGGCCTCGGCCTCCCGGCGCGGGCCGCCACCGTGCTGCGCGACCTGAGCCCCGAGCCCCCCGACGACCAGGCCGCCCCGGAGCTCGCGGCGCTCGACGCCGCGCTGTTCCCCCCGTACGACGGCGCCAAGCAGACGCTCCAGCTGGCCGCGGACCTGCGGGGCGTGGACGGCGCGGTCGACGCCACCCGGCTGCAGGCGCTCGCCGTGGCGTCGGCGGCGCTGCGGCGCACGGGCCGCCACGACGTCACCGTGCGCGTGGCCGTGCAGGCCCGGGAGGCCGTCGCGGCGACCCCGCCGCCGCTCGGGCTCACGACGGAGTGGGCGCACCTGCAGCTGGACACCGGCTGCTGCGAGTCGCACGTGTTCACCGGCCGGCTCGACGAGGCCGAGCGGTTGGCCCGGGAGGGCTACCAGCGCGCCGTGGCGGACGGCCACGCGACGGCCAAGGCGCTCCACGCGGGGTGGCTGGGGGTCACCGCGGGGCTGCGCGGCACCATGCGCACCTCGCTGCGCTGGCTGCGCGACGCCACGACGGGGGTCCGTCCGGACGGGCTCCCGCTGCTCGTCGTGCTGTGGTCGGAGATCATCCAGTCCGCCGTCGTGACGGGCGACCTCGACGGCGTCCCCCACGCGTCCCGCCAGCTGCAGCGCGTGCTCGGCGAGGGCGGCAACGCCTACGCCCCGTGGGCCGGGCTGGCGCCGGTGTGGACCGCGGTGGCGGGCGGCCGCCTGCGGGAGGCCGAGCGGGCGTGCCTGGCCGCGGCGGACCACGCGGAGCGCGACGGGCTGCTCCAGGCCCACCTCGTCGCCCTGCACACCGCGGTGCGGCTGGGGACGACGCTGCCGGTCGCCGACCGGCTCGAGTCGGCGGCGACCGGCGCGGACGGTCCGCTCGCCGCCGCCTTCGTCGACCACGCCCGGGCCCACGCCGCCGCCGACGCGGCCGCGCTGGACCGCGCGGCCGACGGCTTCGCGGCCCTCGGCGCCCGGCTCTTCGCGGCCGAGGCCGCGGCCCAGGCGAGCGCGCTCCACCGCGCGCGCGGCGTCCGCGGCGGCGGGAACGCCAGCGCGCTCCGGGCACGGGCCTGGGCGCAGGAGTGCGAGGGTGCCCGCACCCCCGCCCTCGGGGACCTCGACTCCTCCTCGGAGCTGACGCGGCGGGAGCACGAGATCGCCTCGCTGGCCGCGTCCGGGATGACGAGCCGCGCGATCGCCGAGCACCTCGTGGTCTCGGTGCGCACCGTCGACAACGTGCTGCACGTCGTCTACAGCAAGTTGGGCATCAGCGGGCGCCGCGACCTCGGCTCCGTCGTCATCGGCGGGTCGACGTACCTCTCCGAGTAGTGCGCGTCACCGGGGACCGCCAAGCCGAGTAGTCCGCTACTCAGGACTCCCGGGGGCGCTCGGCCAAGACTTCTCCTCGGACACATCGGCACGGCGTCGTCGCCTTCGCGCACGGCCCGGGCGGACCAGCGGACCACCGGGGCGTGCCCCCGACCTATCCAGAACGACGGAGCGGACATGACCGAGCAGGACAACCTCAACATCGACGGCCGGATCACCGACCAGCACAACGGCGGCGGCGGTGGCGGCGGCGACATCAACCAGGGCGGCGACGTCTTCGCCGGCGGAGGCCGGGACGTGAACGTCGACGGCCGGATCACCGACCAGCACAACGGCGGCGCCGGTGGTGGCGGCGACATCAACCAGGCGGGCGATGTGTTCGCCGGTGGCGGCGGCGGCCCGGTGAATGTCGATGGCCGCATCGTGGACCAGCACAACGGTGGTCTCGGCGGGGGTGGCGGGGACATCAACCAGGCCGGGGACGTGTTCGCCGGTGGCGGTGGCGGGCCCGTGAACGTGGATGGCCGGATCGTGGACCAGCACAACGGTGGTCTCGGCGGGGGTGGCGGGGACATCAACCAGGCGGGCGATGTGTTCGCCGGCGGCGGTGGCGGGCCCGTGAACGTAGATGGCCGCATCACCGACCAGCACAACGGCGGCCTCGGTGGCGGTGGTGACATCAACCAGGCCGGGGACGTGTTCGCCGGCGATGGTGGGCGCGGCGTGAACGTCGATGGCCGGATCACCGACCAGCACAACGGCGGCCTCGGTGGCGGTGGCGACATCAACCAGGCCGGCGATGTGTTCGCCGGCGATGGTGGGCGCGGCGTGAACGTCGACGGCCGCATCGTCGACCAGCACAACGGCGGCCTCGGCGGGGGCGGCGGGGACATCAACCAGGCCGGGGACGTGTTCGCCGGTGGCGGTGGCGGGCCGGTCAACGTGGACGGGCGGATCACCGATCAGCACAACGGCGGCCTCGGCGGGGGCGGGGACGTCAATCAGGCCGGGGACGTGTTCGCCGGTGAGGGCGGGCGCGGCGTGAACGTCGACGGCCGCATCGTCGATCAGCACAACGGCGGCCTCGGCGGCGGCGGGGGCGACATCAACCAGGCCGGGGACGTGTTCGCCGGCGGCGGTGGCGGCCCCGTCAACGTCGACGGCCGGATCACCGACCAGCACAACGGCGGCCTCGGTGGCGGCGGTGGCGACATCAACCAGGCCGGCGACGTCTTCGCGGGCGGTGGCCGTGGCGTGAACGTCGACGGCCGGATCACCGATCAGCACAACGGCGGCGTCGGCGGGGGCGGGGACATCAACCAGGGCGGCGACGTGTTCGCCGGCGAGGGCGGCGGCCCGGTCAACGTCGACGGCCGCATCGTCGATCAGCACAACGGCGGCCTCGGCGGGGGCGGCGACATCAACCAGGGCGGCGACGTCTTCGCCGACGGCGGGCGCGGCCGGGTGAACGTCGACAACCGGATCACCGACCAGCACAACGCCGGCATCGGCCGGGGCGGCGACATCAACCAGGGCGGCGACGTCTTCGCGGCCGCGGCGCACCGCGGCGGCCTCAACGTCGACGGGCGCATCGTCGACCAGCACAACGGCGGCGGGCTCAACGACCTCGGTGACATCAACCAGGTCGGCGATGTCTTCGCCGGCGGTGGTCACGGTGGCGTGAACGTCGACGGACGGATCACCGACCAGCACAACGGCGGCGCCGGTGGCGGCGGCGGTGACATCAACCAGGGCGGGGACGTCTTCGCCGGCGGTGGCCGCGGCGGCGTCAACGTCGACGGGCGCATCACCGACCAGCACAACGGCGGCCTCGGGGGCGGCGGTGACATCAACCAGGGCGGCGACGTCTTCGCCGGTGGCGGTGGCGGCCCGGTCAACGTCGACGGCCGGATCACCGACCAGCACAACGGCGGCGCCGGTGGCGGCGGCGGTGACATCAACCAGGGCGGCGACGTCTTCGCCGGCGGCGGTGGCGGCCCGGTCAACGTCGACGGCCGGATCGTCGACCAGCACAACGGCGGCCTCGGTGGCGGCGGTGGCGACATCAACCAGGGTGGCGACGTGTTCGCCGGTGGCGGTGGCGGGCCGGTCAACGTCGACGGCCGGATCACCGACCAGCACAACGGCGGCCTCGGTGGCGGCGGCGGTGACATCAACCAGGGCGGCGACGTGTTCGCCGGCGGTGGCCGCGGCGGCGTGAACGTCGACGGGCGCATCACCGACCAGCACAACGGCGGCCAGGGCGGCGGGGGAGACGTCAACCAGGGCGGCGACGTCTTCCGTGCGGCTCCGCAGCACCAGGGCGGCGGCCAGGGGCACTTCCAGGGCCCGCGTCCGCAGCACCAGGAGCACCAGGGCGGCGGTCACGACGGCGGCGGCGAGCACCAGCTCAACGTCGACCACCGGATCACCGACCAGCACAACGGTGGGCACGAGCAGCACCAGGCCGAGCAGCACCACGAGGAGCCGGTGTTCCACGAGCACGAGGCGGCCCACGACGGTGGCGGCCACGACGGCGGCGGGCACGACCACGCCGCGGCGGCCGACCACGGCGGCCACCACGGCTGAGTCCCTCCTGCTCGGCAAGCACGACCGATAGAAAGGACACCAGGTGTCGGGCACCGGATACCAGTTCGCCGCCGAGACCCTCGACCTCGCGGTCAAGGGAGCCACCGCCTACGAGCGGGAGGATCTCGTCGAACGACTGACCGGTGCCCGGCACCTGTTGTCGGACACGTCGGTGACGGTGTACGTCGTCGGCGAGTTCAAGCAGGGCAAGAGCTCACTGATCAACGGCCTTATCACCGCGCCGGTGTGCCCGGTGGACGATGACATCGCCACCGCCGTCCCGACCAAGGTCGGCTACTCCCAGCAGGTGCGGGCGGTGGCGAGCTACCAGTCCGCCACCGGCGGCGAGTCGCCGTGGACCGAGGACGTCCCGGTCGGCGAGCTCGCCGCCTACGTCACCGAGAACGGCAATCCCGGCAACCAGCGGCGGCTGCGGTCGATGACCGTCGGTCTCGACCGCCCGCTGCTGGCCTCCGGGCTCACCCTCGTCGACACGCCCGGCGTCGGGGGCCTGGGGTCGGTGCACAACGCCGTGACCATCGGGTCGCTGCCGCAGGCGCACGCGGTCGTGTTCGTCTCGGACGCGTCCCAGGAGCTCACCGCGGCCGAGATCCGGTTCCTGCGGACGGTCAAGGAGCTGTGCCCGACGATCGTCGTCGTCCTCACCAAGATCGACCTCTACCCCGAGTGGAAGCGCATCCGCGACATCGACCTCGGGCACCTCCGCCGGGCCGGCCTCGACGTCGACGTCCTGGCGGTCTCCTCGGAGCTCCGCAACGTCGCCGCCAACGCCGGCGACCAGGAGCTCAACGTCGAGTCCGGCTTCCCGCCGCTGGTCCAGCGACTGCAGGACGTGGTGCGCGACGCCGAGCGGGTCGCGCTCCACTCGGTCGGCAACCACGTGCTCTCGGTCGTCGGCCAGCTCGAGCCGGCGCTGCGGTCGCGGGCCGCGTCCCTCACCAACCCCGCGCGCTCCGCGGCCCTCGTCGCCGAGCTGACGCGGGCCCAACAGCGGGCCGACTCGCTCCGGGAACGCTCCTCGGGCTGGCAGCAGATCCTCTTCGACGGGTTCGCCGACATCACCTCCGACATCGACTACGACCTCCGGCAACGCTCCCGCGAGGTGCTGCACGACGCGGAGAAGGGCATCGACGAGGGCGACCCGGCCAAGGACTGGCCGGCGTTCGAGCAGTGGATGCGCCAGCGCCTGGCCGGCGAGGCCCTCGAGAACTACGGCCAGTTCGCCCGCCGGGCCCGGGAGCTCGCGGAGCGGGTCGCCGAGCAGTTCGACCTCGCCGCGCAACAGGCGGTCGCCCCGGCGGGGATCGCGGCCCCGGTCGAGGTGATCGAGGAGATCGAGATCGACTCGTCGTTCAGCGCCACACCGAAGAAGCTCGCCGGGGGCATGGCGGCGTTCCAGAAGGCCTACGGCGGCTTCATGATGTTCACCCTGCTGACGCACATGGCGGCCATCGCGCTGCCCGGCCCCGTCGGGGTGGGCCTCGGCCTGCTGATGGGGAAGTCCGGGCTGGGCGAGGAGCGCAAGCGCCAGCTCGAGAAGCGCCGGGCGGGAGCGAAGACCGCGGTGCGCCGCTTCGTCGACGAGTTCAACCTGCAGGTCGGCAAGGACTCCCGGGACGCGCTGCGGCGCATCCAGCGGGAGATGCGCGACGGCTACACGCGGCGCGCCGAGGAGCTGCAGCGCTCCACCAAGGAGGCGCTCACCGCGGCTCAGAAGGCCGTCACCAACGACGAGGCCGAGAACGACGAGCTGTCCCGGCTGAAGTCCGACCTGGACTCGTTCGCGATGGTGCGTGAGCGCGCCCGGGAGGTCCTCAGCCACGCGACCGACCGGCCCGCGGTGGCCGCGGCGGGTCGTCGGTGACCCCGGACGCCGGCGTCGTGCCGGCCGTCCGCGGGCTGCTCGCCGCGGCGATGCGGGTGTACGCGGGCGGGCCGGCCGAGCCGACCCTGCGGGCCGCGGCCGGGCGCATGGGCGAGCCGCTGCGGGTCGCCATCGCGGGGCGGGTCAAGGCGGGCAAGTCGACGCTGCTCAACGCGCTCGTGGGCCAGGAGCTGGCGGCGACCGACGCGGGGGAGTGCACCCGCCTGGTGACCTGGTACGTCGACGGCGTGGCCTACCGGGTCGACGTCCACCCGATCGGCGGGCCACCCCGCCAGCTGCCGTTCCGGCAGCGTCACGGGTCCCTCGAGATCGACCTCGGCGACCTCCCGGCGGAGCGGGTCGAGCGCCTCGTCGTCACCTGGCCCTCGCCGACGCTGCGCCGGACGATGCTGATCGACACGCCGGGCATCGGGTCGGTGAACACCGAGGTCTCCGAGCGCAGCGAACGGGTCCTCGCCCCCGACGGCGACGAGGTGACCGCGGCCGACGCCGTCGTCTACCTCATGCGCCACGCCCACGGCGACGACGCCCGCTTCCTCGAGGCGTTCCGCGACGGCGCGGTGGACCGCCGCACCGTCAACACCATCGCGGTGCTCTCGCGCTGCGACGAGATCGGGCACGCCCGCCCCGACGCCCTCGCGACGGCGGCCAAGATCGCCGAACGGTACCGGCTCGACCCGCGGGTGCGGTCGCTGTGTCAGACGGTGGTGCCGGTCGCGGGTCTGCTGGCCTCGTCGGCGGCGTCGCTGCGGGAGGCCGAGTACCGGGCGTTCGCCGCGCTGGCCGCGTCGTCGGACACCGACCGCCTGCTGCTCACCGCGGACCGCTTCGAGACCCTCGAGATGGACGGGACGGTGTCGACCGCCGACCGGGCCGGGCTGCTGCGCCGCTACGGGCTCTTCGGGGTGCGGACCGCCGTCGGTCTGGTCCGCGACGGGCAGGTGAAGGGTGCGACCGACCTCGCCCGGGAGCTGACCACGGCCAGCGGTATGCGGGAGCTGCAGCACCTCCTACACACCCAGTTCGGCGCACGGGCCGAGGTGCTCAAGGCCCGCTCGGCCCTCGCGGCGCTCGAGGCCGTGCTGCGCCGCTACCCGATCCCGGCGGCCCAGGGGCTGGCGCACGAGCTCGAGCGCGTGCAGGCCGGCGCCCACGAGTTCGCCGAGATCGCGCTCATCGACGACCTGCGCAGCCGGCGCGTGCTGCTCCCGGAGTCCGAGCTGCACGACGCCGAACTCCTGCTCGGCGGTGACGGGATGGACCCCGCGATCCGGCTGGGCCTCGACCCCCGGGCCGACCCGGAGGCGATCCGGCGGGCCGCGGCAGAGCAGCACCAGCGCTGGCAGCGGCGCGCGGAGAGCCCGGCGGTCACCCGCGAGCGGGCCCAGGCGGCCCGCGTCCTCGTCCGGACCTGCGAGGGGATCCTCGCCGCCCGCCGTGCTGAGTACTCCGCCGCAGGGCCCGCCCGAGGGGGAGTAGGCCGCTACTCATGACATCGGGGACCCCGCTTCGGAGGGTGGTGCCGTGAGCGAACGGGAGGGGAACGGGCCGGTCGATCGCGCCATCCGCGCGGTCGAGGCGGTACGTGCCGTCGAGGCGGCGACCCAGGGGGGCGGTCAGCCGCCGACGCGTGCCCAGGCCCACGTCCCCCCGCTGCGGTTCGCGGGCGGTGCGGGGGTGGCCGCCTATGCCGCGGGCCTGGCGTACGGCCTGTCCGAGGGGACCGCGGGCGCCGAGGGCGCGACCCCGGAGCTCGCGGCCCAGGAGACACCGCTGGGCACGACCGACGGGGGCGGCGCGGGTCCGGGCGGGGGCGGCGCGGGTCCGGGCGGGGGCGGCCAGGGCCCGGGCGGGGGCGGCCAGGGCCCGGGCGGACCCGGGGGCGGCGACGGCGTTCCGGGCGGGCCCGGGGGGCACGTCACGGTCGACCAGCACGTCGGCGGCGTCGGGATCACCCCGGACCACGTGAGCGGGTCGATCGGGCACGGCCCGGACGGATCGGTGGTCGCGTCGACCGCGAGCACCTGGCACGGCGGCGGGGGCTCGCCGGGGACCGGTCAGCGCGACGGCGGACCGGGCCGCGGCGAGGGCGGCGGGCAGCAGGGTGGGCAGCAGGGCGGGCACGGCGACGGCGGGATCACCGTCCAGCAGTACGAGACGGTGGTGGTCCGCGAGGACGCGAACGGCAACTTCGTCGTCGACAGCCACCTCGTCGTCGTCGTGCAGTACGGCGGCCACGAGTACAGCTACGACGGGCACGACGTGTACACCGTCAGCCCCTCCGAGCACGCCGACCTGGTCGTCCACCAGCACGAGGACGTGATCGTCCACCACAAGCCCGACGGCAGCTACTCGGTCGCGGTCGACGCTCACACCACCGTCGACGTCATCCCGGACACCGACGGGCACTTCGACGCGAACGTCACCCAGGAGGAGTCCACCACCGACGACGGCGGCCACGGGCGGCACGGGCACGACGACGGGCACCTGTCCACCGACCAGTACCAGGGCGTCGACGACCGTGGCGGCGGCCACGGCACGGTCACTCAGATCGAGCACACCGACGGGCACGGGTCGCAGACCCAGGACGCCGACGGCCGGGGCGCGGGCGACGTCACGCAGGACCAGGACGGCGGCGACGGGGTCGACCAGACCCAGAACGCCGACACCCGCGGCGGCGGGCACACCACCCAGAATCAGAACGCGGGCAAGGGCTCGACCCAGACGCAGAACCACGACGGCCGCGGCGGCGCCGGCAGCACCCAGAACCAGCATGCCGGCAAGGGCTCGACCCAGACGCAGAACGAGGACGGCCGCGGTGGCGGCCCGAGCAGCCAGCAGCAGAGCGCCGGCCGGGGTTCACACCAGACCCAGAACGACGACGGGCGCGGCGGCCAGGGCGTCTCGCAGAGCCAGTCGGCGGGACGCGGCTCGCAGCAGGAACAGCACGCCGACGACCGCAACGGCGGCCCGGCGAGCCAGAGCCAGGTCGGGGGCGCCGGGACGCGCCAGACCCACGACCTCGACCAGCGCACCGTGGCCCAGGACCAGGGCGCCGGAGCCGGCGCGCCGGGGCTGCCGGCGGGCGCGGCGGCGGGGGCGGCCGGTGCCGCCGCGACGGGGGCGACGGCGGCCACGGGGCTCGCGACGGCCGGGACCGCCGCGGCCGCCACCACGAACGGCTCCCCTCACCACGAGGCCTCCCCGCTCGACCCGACGCTCGTGGGGCACACCACCGACCTCGCCGCGGGGCTCGGGGGCACGTCGTCGACCGACCCGTCGGGCGGGCCGTCGGCGGGCGGACCGGACGCGGCCCCCGACGCCCTCCACGCACCCCCGCCGCCCGGTCTCGACGACGGGCCGCTCGTCCGGGGCCCGCTGGCCGGCGCCGAGCAGAACCCCGGCGCGGGCGTCCCGGGCGCGGGCCTCCCGGGCGCGGGCCTCCCGGGCGCGGGTGTGCCGGGTGCCGGCGTCGGGACCACGCCGGCGGGCCCGCCGACGACGCCGAACGGAGCGGACGCGCCCTTCGGGGCGGCGGGGAACGCCGGCACGCACACCCCGTTCGACCAGCCGCCGGCCCATCCGACCGTGGGTGGCACCCCCACCACGCCGGTCCACCACGAGCAGGCGGCGACGGACGCCACCGACCACACGGCGGCCCACACCGCGGCCGACCCGGCGCCGGCGGCGCACGACGACACGACCCACGAGCACGGCTCGGGGGAGGGGCACGAGGACCAGGGTCACCACGACGCCTCCGCCGGCCACGACAGCCCGGGCCACGACGCCCCCGACCACGCCCTCGCGCACCACGGGTAGCTGGAGAGCAGACGATGACCTACGGCCTCGGCGTCGACCTGGGCACCACGTTCACCGCCGCCGCGGTCTCCCGGGGCGACCACCTCGAGATGGTGACCCTCGGCGACCGCTCCCCGGCGATCCCCTCGGTGGTCCTGGTCCGCGAGGACGGCAGCTCGCTGGTCGGCGACGCGGCGCACCGGCGGGCCGCGGCGCAACCGACGCGGGTGGCGCGCGAGGTGAAACGGCGCCTGGGCGACACCACACCGCTCATCCTCGGCGGCGAGCCGCACTCGGTCGCCCAGATCCTCTCGCGGCTGCTGCGCTCGGTGGTCGACACCGCGGCCGAGCGCGAGGGCGGCCGGCCGGGCGGGATCGTGCTCACCCACCCCGCCAACTGGGGTCCCTACAAGCGGGAGCTGTTCGACTCGGTGCCGCGGCTGGCCGACCTGACCGCGGTGTCGATGGTGACCGAACCGGAGGCGGCGGCCGCGCACTACGCCTCGGCGGCCCGCGTCCCGAAGGGCTCGGTCGTCGCGGTCTACGACCTCGGCGGCGGCACCTTCGACGCCACGGTGCTCCGCCAGCTCGACCACGGGTTCGAGTTCCTCGGTCCGCCGGAGGGCATCGAGGGCCTGGGCGGGATCGACTTCGACGAGGCGGTCTTCGCCCACGTCGACCGCAGCGTCGACGGCGCCCTGTCCGAGCTCGACCTCGACGATCCCCAGGCCGCCGCGAGCCTGGTCCGGGTCCGGCACGACTGCGTGCTCGCCAAGGAGGCGCTCTCCGCCGACACCGAGACCTCCGTGCCCGTGATGCTGCCGGGGCTGCACACCGAGGTGCGGCTGACCCGCGCCGAGTTCGAGGAGATGATCCGGCCCTCCATCGAGGCCACCGTGTCCGCGCTGCGCCGCGCGCTCGGTGGTGCCGACGTCGCCCCGGAGGACCTGCACAACGTGCTGCTCGTGGGCGGCTCGTCCCGGATCCCGCTGGTCTCGCAGATGCTCTCCGCCGAGCTCGGCCGGCCGACCGCGGTCGACACCCACCCCAAGCACGCGGTGGCCCTGGGGGCCGCGCTGCTGGCCGAGCGGCGTCGCGCCGGGGGCGCCCGTCCCGGAGCCCCTCGTCGCGGGGCCCCGACCCCGCCGCCGACCCCGCCGCCGGGCCGCGGCCGGGAGACGCCCGCCCGGCCGAGCACGCCGGTCGCCTCGGCGTCCCCGGCGGCTGCCGGCCGATCCCCGGAGCGCCCGCCGGAGCGCTCCCCGGACCGCAGTCCGGGACGCGCCCCGGCGACGCCCGTGGCGGGGGCGACCGCCATCGTCCCCGGCGCGACGACCAAGGTCGCGCGCCCGACGCGGCCGTCGGGGTCGCCCGGCCCCGACACCGGTCCCCGGTCGGGGCGCCTCCCCGCGGTCGGCCCGCCCTCGGGCGGGGTGCGGGGGAACCGCCCGCCGTCGGCCGGCGGCCCGACGGGCACGCCGTCGGGATCCTTCCGCGCCGCGCCGCCGCCCGGTCCGCCGGGCGGGAGGCCGCCGGCGAGGAAGGACGACGACCGCACCGCGCTCCTGGGTGACGAGGCCCCGGCCGCGTCCGCGGCCGGGAGCGCCCCGCCGTCGCTGGGGAAGTCGGCGGACGAGGAGGCCGCGCAGACCCGGCGTCGTCGGATCCGCATCGGGATCCTGTGCGCCGCGGTCGCGCTCGTGCTGGGCGCGGGCGGCGTGGCGACGGCGGCCGCGCTCACCGACCGCGGCGCCCCACCCGGGTCACCACCCTCCCCGGTGGCCACGACGAGCACGACCCCGCCCGCGTCGGCGGTGCCGCAGGGCGCCGCATCGGTGGGCTCGGCCCCGGCGGGGCAGGGGTCGGGCGGCTCGGGCTCGGGCAGCTCGGGATCGGGCGGCTCGGGGTCGGGCGGCTCGGGGAGCTCGGGCTCGGGTTCCGGCTCGCACGGCAGCACCCACCACGCGTCGGCGCCGACCACGACGGCCCGGCCGACCACCACGACCCACCAGCCGGACTCCTAGCTAGGTGCGCTCCGCGCTCGTGAGCACTAACTGTCGCTATACCGGCCTTTAGTGCTCACGAGGCCGAAGCCACCTAGGGCGTGGACGCTCACCGCGTAGCCGCCGCCGTCGTAGGGCTCGACGCCGTCCCAGTCGGCCGTGCGCGCACGCAGCGTCAGCCCGGCGCCGACGCAGGCGGTGTCGTAGGCGACCAGGTCGGGGAACGCGACGCCGTCGGGCAGCGTGAAGGGCACGTGGTCGGCGTCGAGCCCGAAGCCCTGCACCAGCAGGCCGCCGGGGCGCAGGTGGGCGGCGAGGCGGGCGACGACGCGGGCGTGGGTGCCCGGGGTGAGCAGCGGGAAGAGGTTCCCCGCGGCGACGACGACGTCGAACCGGCGTCCGAGGTCGAGCCGCGCCAGGTCGACGAGCCGCCAGTCCAGGTCGGGGCGGGCGGCGCGGGCCTGGTCGAGCATCGAGGCGTCGAGGTCGGCGCCGACCACGCGGTGCCCGAGCTCGGCGAGGTGCACGGCGACCCGGCCGGTGCCGCACCCGGCGTCGAGGACGTCGCCGGGCCGGCGGCCGAGCCCGGCGAGCAGGGCGTCGACCCGGCGGGCCTCGCCGTGGAGGTCGGCGCCCTCGGCCGCGAGGGCCGCGAAGCGGGCGGCGTAGCCCGGCCCGGCGGTGCCGCCGGTCACCGCGAGCCAGGGGTTCGACGACGGTGCGCTCACGGCGGCACCCTACGACCGCAGCCGTCGGTGGACCCGGTGCTCCGGCGGGTCGACCGGGTTGTCCGGGGCGGTCCGGGCGATGGTGGTGAACACGAACCCGGCGCGGAGCAGCACGCGCTGGGAGGCGACGTTGCCGGCGGCCACCGGGACCAGCAGCTGCCCGCAGTCCTGGTGGACGGCGAGGGTGTCCGCGGCGAGGGCCCGGACGATCGCGGTGCCCAGACCCTGCCCGACGTCGGCCGGGTCGCCCACCAGGTAGTCGATCGTCATCGCGTCGGGCGGGACGAGGACGAACGGGGCGTACTCGGCGACCTCGTCGGGGTAGGCGTGCCAGAACGAGCGCTGGCAGAGCCCGAGGGGCCGGCCGTCCACCGACGCGATCAGGTCCTCGTTCGGCTCCTCGCCGCGCGCCGTGGGCCCGAAGTCGCGCTCGACCGCCTCCGGGGTGGTCTCGTGGGCCCACCAGCGGGCCACGTGGGGCTCGGCGAGCCAGCGCGCGAGCAGGCCGAAGTCGTCGACGGTGACCGGGCGGAACGTGACCTCCACGCACGGGACGCTAGTGCGGGGGCGGGGGTCGGCCGTGGCGCTCGACACGACGTGGCCCGGCTGCCACATGCGCATGCGTGCATGTATGGTCGCGCCCATGGGGCACGGAGGCCACGAGGCGCACGGTCACGGGCACGGCGGTCACGCCGGGCACGCGCACGGCGCCGGTGCCGACGGCGGCCGCCTCACCGTCGCCCTCGTGATCACCGTCCTGGTGCTGCTCAGCGGCGCGGTCGGGGCGTGGTTCACCGGCTCGCTCTCCCTGCTGGCCGACCTCGGGCACCAGGTCACCGACGTGGCGGCGCTGGTCATGGCGGTCGTCGCGGCCCGGCTGGCCCGGCGCCCGCCGAGCGCGCGGCGCACCTTCGGCCTCGGCCGCTCCGAGGTCCTCGCCGCCGCGGTCAACGCGCTCGCGCTGCTCGCCGTCACGGCATGGGTCGCGATCGAGGCGGTCGAGCGGTTGCTCGCCGACGCGCCCCCCGCGATCCCCGGCCTCGCGCTCCTGCTCTTCGGCGCCGTCGGCCTCGTCGGGAACCTGGTCTCGCTGCTCGTGCTCTCCGGCGGCGACCGGGAGAACCTCAACGTCCGGGGCGCCGCGCTGCACGTGCTCGGCGACGCCCTCGGCTCGGTCGCGGTCATGATCGCCGCCGGGGTCGTGCTGCTCACCGGGTGGCACTACGCCGACGTCACCGCGTCCCTGGCGATCGTCGCCATCCTCGTGCCGCGCACGCTCGCGCTGCTGCGCACCACCGCCCACGTGCTGCTCGAGGGCGCTCCCCCCGGCGTGGACGTCGAGGAGGTCCGGGCCGCGCTCACCGAGGTGCCGGGCGTCCACGAGGTGCACGACCTGCACGTGTGGGTCATCAGCGACCGCGTCCCGGCCGCGTCGGCCCACCTCGTCGTCGCCGACCACGCGACCCCGCACTGCGAGGGCCGGGCCGAGGGCGGCGGCGTGCTCGACCGTGCCGCGGACGCGCTGCGCGAGCGCTTCGGCCTCGAGCACTCGACGCTGCAGATCGAGACGGCCGAGCACGCCGACCACGAGGAGCACTGCGCGCCGCCGCGGGGAGTCCCGGCCCCGCCGAGCTGAGGGGGCGCCCCCGGCGCGACCGCACGCGGAGTGTGATCATCAGGACCGCATCGCCACCGCTCGGGGTCGGGAACAGCCACGAGGTCCCGATCACCGGCGGGACGCATTAACCGAGCGGTGACATCGCCGCAAACGGCTTCACCCTCCGCTCACGCACGATGCTCGTGGGCTGCCCCGATCGGGGCCGGCCACCCGGGGTAGGGCGTGGAGGAGCGGCAGCGTGTCACAGGACGTGGAAGCCACCGGGGCGCCGCCGAGCGGGGCCAAGGCCAACGAGACCCTCGAGGACTACACCCTGCGGTTCGCGCCGCGCAGCTACCGCCGGTGGTCGACGGGGATGGTCGCCGTCTCGGCGCTGGGCGGGATCGCCTACCTCGCCGACTTCGCGATCGGCGCGAACATCGGCATCTCGTACGGGACGGTCAACGCCCTCTGGGGCATCCTCGTGTTCGCGGTCGTGATCTTCCTGTCCGGCTTCCCGCTCGCGTACTACGCGGCCCGGTACAACCTCGACCTCGACCTCATCACCCGCGGCAGCGGCTTCGGCTACTACGGCTCGGTGGTCACGAACGTCATCTTCGCGACGTTCACCTTCATCTTCTTCGCCCTCGAGGGCTCGATCATGGCGCAGGGCCTCGAGCTGGGGCTCGGCATCCCGCTGTGGATCGGCTACGCGCTCTCGACGCTCATCATCTTCCCGCTGGTGGTCTACGGGATGAGCCTGCTCTCGAAGCTCCAGCTCTGGACGACGCCGATCTGGCTCGTCCTCATGGTGCTGCCGTTCGTCTACCTGCTGATCAGCCACCCGGACTCGGTGACGGCGTTCTTCGCCTACCAGGGCGAGAAGGGCCAGGGCTCGCCGAGCCTGGGCTCGGTGATGCTCGCCGCCGGCGTCTGCCTCTCGCTGATCGCCCAGATCGCGGAGCAGATCGACTACCTGCGCTTCATGCCGCCGCGGACCCCGGAGAACGCGCGGCGCTGGTGGAGCGCGGTGGTGCTCGCCGGGCCGGGCTGGGTCATCTTCGGGGCGGCGAAGCAGGTGATCGGGCTCTTCCTCGCCGTCTACCTCATCGTGAACGTCGCGGGAGGTGCGGGCTCCGCGAACGAGCCGGTGCAGCAGTTCCTCGTGACCTACACGAACATCATGCCGACCTGGCTGGCCCTCACCCTCGCGGTGGTGCTCGTCGTCATCAGCCAGATCAAGATCAACGTGACGAACGCCTACTCGGGCTCGCTGGCGTGGACGAACTCCTTCACCCGGGTCGCGAAGCACTATCCGGGGCGCCTGGTGTTCCTGGGGGTCAACCTCGCGATCGCGTTGATCCTGATGGAGGCGAACATGTTCGACTTCCTCAACACGATCCTCGGGTTCTACGCGAACTGCGGCATGGCGTGGGTCGTCGTCGTGGCCTCCGACATCGCGATCAACAAGTACGTGCTGGGCATCTCGCCGAAGCAGCCCGAGTTCCGCCGCGGGATGCTCTACGCGGTGAACCCCGTCGGGTTCGGCTCGATGGTCGTCGCGGCCGGGGTGTCGATCCTGGCGTTCTTCGGCGTGCTCGGTGACACCCTCGCGTCGTACTCGCCGCTGGTCGCGATCGTGCTGGCCTTCGTGCTCCCGCCGATCATCGCGCTGGCGACGAGGGGCCGGTACTACCTGCGCCGCACCGACGACGGGATCCCCGCGCCGATGCACGACGATCACGGCAACCCTTCGGGGGAGACCCTGCGGTGCGAGGCCTGCGCGCAGGACTTCGAGCGTCCCGACATGACGGCGTCGGGAACGGGCACCGGGTACGTCTGCTCGCTGTGCCTCTCGACCGACCGGGCGGGCGCGCACGTCCTCCCGGCGTCGTCAACATCCCCGTAACACTCCGGACCTACAGTTCGCGGGCCGTGTGGTCGCGGCCGGGGAGCACTGGGTGAGTGCTCCCCGGCCGCGGTGCGCCGGCGTCGACCGCCGCGGAAGCCGAAGGAGCCCGACCGAGTGCTGCTCTCCCCGCACGAACAGGAGAAGCTGCTGCTGCACGTGGCCGCGAACCTCGCGCACGAGCGCCGGGGGCGGGGGCTGCGGCTCAACCATCCCGAGGCGGTGGCGATCCTCAGCAGCTGGATCCTCGAGGGCGCCCGTGACGGGCGCAGCGTCGCCGACCTCATGGCCGGCGGCCAGCACGTGCTGACCCGCGACGACGTCATGGAGGGCGTGCCGGAGATGCTGCCGAGCGTCGCGGTGGAGGCGACCTTCCCCGACGGCACCAAGCTCGTCACCGTGCACGAGCCGATCCAATGAGGGGCGAGCGCAGCGACGGGGGAAGCGGATGAGCGGGGGGTCCGCCGGTCAGGGCCCCGGCGCGTTCCTGCCCGGTGACGGCGACGTCGTCACCGGGGACGGGACCGCCGTCGTCACCCTCACCGTCACGAACACCGGCGACCGGCCGGTCCAGGTCGGGTCGCACGTCCACTTCGCGGCGACCAACCCGGCGCTCGCCTTCGACCGCGAGGCCGCGACCGGCATGCGGCTCGCGGTCCACGCCGGGACCTCGGTGCGGTTCGAGCCCGGCGTCGAGAAGGACGTCACGCTGGTCGCGCTCGGCGGGACCGGGACGGTCCCGGGCCTGCGGCTCGACGTCGACGACCCCGCCGGGCGCAGCGGCGGCTCGCCGGGCGGCGGGTGGACCGTCGGCCGCGAGGCCTACGCCGAGCTCTTCGGCCCGACGACGGGTGACCGCGTCCGGCTCGCCGACACCGACCTGACCATCCGGGTCGAGGAGGACCGCAGCCGCGGGCCGCGGGGCGGCGACGAGGCGGTGTTCGGCGGCGGCAAGGTCATCCGCGAGTCGATGGGCCAGTCCCGGGCCACCCGCGCCGAGGGCGCCGCCGACCTCGTGATCACCGGGGCGCTCGTCCTCGACCACTGGGGCGTGGTGAAGGCCGACGTCGGGGTGCGCGACGGCCGCGTCGTCGGGCTCGGCAAGGCCGGCAACCCGGACACCATGCACGGCGTCGCGCCCGAGCTGGTCATCGGGCCGTCGACGGAGATCCTCGCCGGCAACGGGCTCGTCCTCACGGCGGGCGGGGTGGACTGCCACGTCCACCTCATCAGCCCGACGCAGTTCCCCGAGGCGCTCGCCTCGGGGGTGACCACGATGATCGCCGGCGGCACCGGGCCCGCGGAGGGCACGAAGGCGACGACGGTGACGCCGGGTTCCTGGTGGCTCGGGCGGATGTTCGAGGCCCTGGACACCACCCCGATCAACTTCTCGCTGCTCGGCAAGGGCAACACCGTCGGCGGGGACGCGCTGCGCGAGCAGGTCCTCGCGGGTGCCTCGGGGTTCAAGGTGCACGAGGACTGGGGCGCGACGCCCGCCGCGATCGACGCCGCGCTGCGGGTCGCCGACGAGACCGGGGTGCAGGTCGCGCTGCACACCGACACGCTGAACGAGGCCGGCTACGTCGACTCGACCCTGGCGGCGATCGCCGGCCGGTCCATCCACGCGTACCACACCGAGGGCGCGGGCGGCGGGCACGCGCCGGACATCATCACCGTCGCCGGGCACCCGCACGTGCTCCCGTCGTCGACCAACCCGACCCGCCCGCACACCGTGAACACCGTCGACGAGCACCTCGACATGCTCATGGTCTGCCACCACCTCTCGCCGTCGATCCCCGAGGACCTGGCGTTCGCGGAGTCGCGGATCCGGGCCTCGACGATCGCCGCGGAGGACCTCCTGCACGACCTCGGCGCGATCTCGATGATCGGGTCGGACTCGCAGGCGATGGGGCGGGTCGGCGAGGTCGTGCTGCGGACCTGGCAGACCGCCCACGCCGCCAAGCGCCGCGTCACCGGCCTCTCCGGGGTGCAGGCGTCCGGCGACGACAACGAGCGGGCACGGCGCTACGTCGCCAAGTACACGATCTGCCCGGCGGTCGCGCACGGTCTCGACGGCGAGGTGGGCTCGGTCGAGGTGGGCAAGCTCGCCGACCTCGTGCTCTGGGACCCGGCGTTCTTCGGCGTCCGGCCGCACGTGGTGGTCAAGGGCGGCGTCATCGTCCAGGGCCGGATGGGCGACGGCAACGCCTCCATCCCGACGCCGCAGCCCGAGCTCTCGCGCCCGATGTTCGGGGCGTACGGGTCGGCGCCGCAGGCGACCTCGGTGTACTTCGCGACGCAGGCGGCCCTCGACGGCGGGCTCGCCGACCGGGTCGCCGTGGGCCGGCGCTTCGTCCCCGTGGGGTCGCCGCGGGCGGTGGCCAAGGCCGACATGCCGAACAACGACGCCACCCCGGAGATCACGGTCGACCCGGAGACGTTCACGGTCCGCATCGACGGCTCGGTGGTCGACCCCGACCCCGTCCGCGAGCTGCCGATGGCCCAGCGGTACTTCCTGTTCTGAGTGTCGGGGGGTTCTGCGATGGTGCGGGCATGACGACGACCCACTCGGTGATGGACAGCCCGGTGGGGCCGCTGACGCTGCGCACCGACGACGGCGTGCTCTCCGGGCTCTACATGGTCGAGCACCGGCACGGGCCTTCGCCCGAGGCGCTGGGGGAGCGGGTGGCCGACGCGGCGCCGGCCGCCCGGGAGCAGCTCGTGGCCTACTTCGCCGGGGAACTGCGGGAGTTCGACGTCGAGGTGGTGCTGCGCGGCACCCCGTTCCAGCAGCGGGTGTGGGCGGCGCTGCGCGAGATCCCCTACGGCGAGACCTGCAGCTACGGCGAGCTGGCGGCGGCGATCGGCTCGCCGACGGCGGTGCGGGCCGCGGGGCTGGCGAACGGGAAGAACCCGGTGAGCATCATCGTCCCGTGCCACCGGGTGGTCGGGGCGAACGGCTCGCTCACCGGGTACGGCGGCGGGACGGACCGCAAGCACGCGCTGCTCACGCTGGAGGGGGCCGCCGTGGTGCGCGGTGAACCGGTGCTGTTCGGGTGACGGGCGCGCTGTGGCTCCTCGCCGACTCCCGCCTGCCCACCGGCGGCCACGCGCACTCCGGCGGGCTCGAGGCGGCGGTGCGGCGGGGGCTGGTGCGCTCGCCCGCCGACGTGGCGGGCTGGCTGGACGGCAGGGTCCCGACGGCGGGTCTGGTCACCGCGGCGGCCGCGGCGGCGGCGTGCGCGCTGGTGGGTCCGGCCGACCCCGGTTCTGAGCGATGGGCACCTTCGCTCGACTCTATGGGCCAGGGGCGCCCACGGCCGGAACCCCACCCGGCCAGTGGTTCTGAGCGAGGGGCACCATCGCTCGACTCTTTGGGCCGAGGGCGCCCACGGCCGGAACCGGCGGCGCGCTCCTCGGTGGACTGGGGGCGCTGGGATGCCGCATTGTCGGCCCGCACCCCCGTCGCGGCGCTGCGGGAGGTGTCGCGGGCCCAGGGTCGGGCGATGCTGCGCACGGTGCGCGCCGCCTGGCCCCACGCCGCGGTCGACGGGCTGGGCGCGCGGCCGCACCAGGCCCTCGTGCTCGGCGTCGCCACGGCCGCCGCCGGCGGTGCGCCACCCGACGCGGCCGCCCTCGCGATCCACCACCTCGTCGGCCAGGTGTGCTCGGCGGGCGTCCGGCTGCTCGGCCTCGACCCGCTCGCGCTCGCCGGCGTCCACGCCCGGGCGCTCGAGGAGCACGCGGACGTCGTCGTGCGGGCCGCCCGGGTCGGTGCCGCCGCCGCGGCGGAGGACGAGCCCGACCACCTGCCCACCCCGTCGACGCCGCTGCCCGACGTGCTCGCCGTCGTGCACGCCCGATCCGAAGGAGCCCTCTTTGCTTCATAGACTCGACGACCACGACCTCGGCGGCGGCACCCACGACCACCCGCCGCGGGTCGGCCGCGCCGTCCGGATCGGCATCGGCGGGCCCGTCGGTTGCGGGAAGACCGCGCTGGTGGCGGCGCTGTGCCGGGTGCTGCGCGACGAGCTCTCGGTCGCCGTGGTCACCAACGACATCTACACCACCGAGGACGCCGACTTCCTGCGCCGCGAGGCCGTCCTCGACCCCGAGCGCATCGTCGCCGTCCGCACCGGCTGCTGCCCGCACACCGCGATCCGGGACGACGTCACCGCCAACCTCGACGCCGTCGAGGACCTCGTCGAGCGCTTCGACCCCGACCTCGTGCTCGTCGAGTCCGGTGGCGACAACCTCACGGCCACCTTCAGCTACGGGCTCGTCGACCGGCAGATCTTCGTGGTCGACACCGCCGGCGGCGACGACGTCCCCCGCAAGGGCGGCCCGGGCGTCGCGGGCGCCGACCTCCTGGTGATCAACAAGGTCGACCTCGGCCCGCTGGTGGGGGCCGACACCGAGCGCATGGCGGCCGACGCGGCACGGGTCCGCGACGGTAAGCCGACCGCGCTGACCTCGGTCCGGACCGCGCCGATCACCCAGGTGGTCGACTGGGTGCGCGCCCAGGTGCCGGTGGCCGCGTGACGCTGACGGCCGGTGCCGCCACCGGGCTGTCCGCGGTCGACGCGACGGCCCGCCTCCGGCTGGTCGACGGCCGGCTCACCTGGGCCTCGGCGCCGCCGGTCGTGCTGCGGCGCACCGGCCCGCGGCGGGTGCACGTCGTCGCCGTCGGTGGTGGCCCGCTCGGGGGCGACCGGCTGCGGCTGCGGGTGGAGCTCGGCCCGGGAGAACGGTTGGCGGTGCACAGCGCGGCGGCGACCGTCGTGCAGCCGGGTCGGGACGCCGGCGCGGTGGCGTCGTGCGCCGTCGAGGCCGAGCTGGCCGCCGGGTCGGCGTTCGACTGGCGGCCCGAACCGACCGTCGTCTGCGACGGTGCCGCGTGGGAGCCCTCGGTGCGGCTGGACCTGGCGGAGGGGGCGCGGGCCCGCGTCGTCGAGCAGCTGGTCCTCGGCCGCACCGGGCAGGATGGCGGGCGGTGTGCCGCCACGCTCCGGGCGGGCGTGGCCGGGGCGCCGGTGCTGGCGACCACGACGCTGCTCGACGGCGCCGATCCCGTGCTGACCGGCCTCGGGGGGACCGGCGGGGCGCGGTCGGTGGGCACGGTGCTCGTCGTCGGGCCCGGTGCTCCCGCCGGGGAGGAGTCCGGGGACGACGACGCCGTCTGGGCCCGCACCCCGCTCGACGGGCCGGGAAGCCTGCTCACGGCCCTCGGTGGCACGCGGGCGGTCGCCGGGGTGCTCGCCCGCGAGGGAGGCGCTCAGCGCCCCTGGTGGTGACCGTTCGTCCCGGGGTCCTCCCGCGGTGACCCCGAGCTGCTGAAGCCACCCTCCTGGCTGTCGGTGACGGGCTCGAACCACCCCGCCACCGGCGACGCCGTCCGTTCCGCCCGGGCCAGACGGGGTGTCGCCTCGTCCTCGCCCTCCTCCGCGGCGGGGGACCCCGGGGTCCCGCCGGCCGCGCCGGTCGGGGTGCCGCCGATCGCCTCCTCCGGCACCGACGCCGCGGTCGAGACCGGGCGGAAGAGGTCGCCGCTCCCGCCGACGGGCCGCGGCGCGGGCGTGGCGCCGGCGGATCCCTCGTCGGTCCTCGGCGTGCTGTCCGCGTCGCCGGTGCCATCGCTGCCCGGGCGTTCCGGGGGCTTGGGGGAGCGCCCGATCCCGGGATGGTGCCGGGCCTCCGGCCGGCCCGGCTGCCCGGCACCGGCGGCCGGCCCGGACGACTCGGACGACTCGGCCGGGGGCGCGTCGTCGGGGGTGCCGGCCCGGGCATCCGTCGGCACCCCGCCCACGGCGCTCTCGTCGACCCTGACGGGACCGGGGTCGGGGGGCGGGTCGGCCGCGGCCGTGGGGACACCGCCGACCGCCGACTCGTCGACACCGGCGGTCCCGGGGTCGGGGGCCGCGGCCTCCGCGGGGGGAGCGGAGGGGGTGGCGGACGCCGGGCCGCGACCGCTCCCGGGCCCGTGGGCGCGCAGGGTCTCGGTGACGGCGTCGTCGGCCGAGTCGGCGGAGTCGGCGGTGCCGTCCCCCGATCCGGCCGCGGCACCGCTGGCGGCCGCACCACCGGCCGCGGCACCACCGGCCGCCGCAGCACCGGCCGCCGCACCACCGGCCGCGGCACCGCCGGCGACCGCACCACCGGCCGCCGCAGCACCGGCCGCGGCGGGCCGGGCCGCCACGTCGCGGGGCCGGTCCGGACGGTCGGGCCGCTGGTCCCGGCCCGCGGCCGCACCTGCCGCACCGGCCCCGGTCGGGACACCGCCGACCGCGGCTTCGTGCGCCACCGCGCCACCGGAACCGGACTCGCCGGAGCCGGGAGCGCGAGAACCGGACTCGCCGGAACCGGGCTCGCCGGAACCGGGCTCGCCGGACCCCGAGGCCCCGTCCCTGCCGCGGGGCGCCTCGGTGGGCATCCCGCCGACGGCGCCCTCGTCGACCCCGGCCGGGCCGGCGTCGGAGGCGTCCTCGTCCCCGGGCCCGTCCGCGTCGGCACCGTCCGACGCGTGGTCCCCGGACGTCGCGGCCGTGTCCCGGTGCCCGGCGATCGGGACCGCCTCGGTCGGCATCTCCTCGGCCCGCGGTGCGGGAGCGTCGTCGTCGTGGGAGGCCGCGGCGGCGGCCGCCCCGGCGGCACCGGCGGTTCCCGCGGCGCCCACGGCGGCGCCCCCGGTCAGGGCCGCGGCCCGGGGGGAGAGGCGCACGCCCTCCTGGGCGACGACCACCTGGCCGTGCTCGTCGAGCAGGGCGTGACGGCCGGTCGGCGCGTCGTCGGCCGGCGGCTGCCCGTAGGGCGGCGGACCCGGGGGCACCGGCGCGCCGGGGAGACCGGCCGCGGGGGTGGGCGCGGACACGGCCGTGGGCGCCGAGGCGGGCAGCCGGCGGAACAGCGCGATGAGGAGCAGCACCCACCCGAGCACCGTCAGCAGCGCCGTCAGCACGCCGATGAGGCTGGACGCGGTCAGCACGCTCGAGGGGCTGGACCCCGAGCTGATTAGCGCCGGGAGCACCACCACGGTCGAGGCGGACAGCAGCGCCGCCGCCAGTTGCAGGGCGAGGCCCGCGATCGCCGGCCTGGCCACCTCGGGCTGCACCCGACGGCGCTGCACGGCGAGCACGAGGCCGACGACGATCGCCACGCCTGCCGGTAGGAAGGCGAAGGCGAAGCGCAGACCCGAGTCGAGCATGCGCCGAACCTAACGAATCGCCCCGACGGCGCCGACCGCATGCCGACGATCGTCACGACCCGGTCCGCACACGGGCCGCCCGGAGAGGGCCGAACGGGTGAGCGCGGTGACACCCCGTCGTATCCGGGACGATGGGGCCATGGCCGCGGAGCTCACCGGGGAGATGGCGGACGTCGCGGCCCTCGAGGGCTTCTTCGCTCTGGCGACCGGACCCGCCGAGGGCGTCGACCCCTCCTGGCGGCCCTTCCACACCCTGGCCGGGGACGTCCTCGACCAGCGCATCGACCAGGTCGCCGCGCAGCTCGGCGGGGTGCCGCGGCGGATCGCGGCCTCGCTGCTGTCGCTGTCGGTCTCGGCCCGCGTCACCGCGCTCGTCCTCGGGGCCGGGACGCTGCACGGCGTCGTCCCGCGCCTGCACGACCGCCTGCGGTGGCGCCCGTGGTCCGGTGGTCCCGCCCCGCTGTGGATCGAGCGCCCCGAGGCGGTCGAGCCGGGCGACGACCTCGCGGCGACGGCGGCCCGCGAGCTCGACCTCACACTGCGCCCGGTGCTCGACGCCACCAGCGCCCAGGCCTCGGTCTCCGAGCAGGTGACGTGGGGCAACGTCGCCTCGTCGCTCGGCGGGGCGCTGCGGATGCTCCTCACCCAGCGACCGGGGTCGTCGCCGGCGGCCCGCGCCCTCGCCGTCGGGATCCTCGGGCACCCGCCGCTGCAGGGACTGGGGCGGTTCGTGGACGAGCCCTCGCACCCCACCGGGATCGGGTTCGCCCGGCGCACCTGCTGCCTGTTCTACCGCGTCCCCGGCGGCGGCACCTGCGGTGACTGCGTGCTCAACGCCTGAGCGTCACGACAGCGCGCCGGATCAGGACAGCAGCCGGATCAGGACAGCGGAGGCCAGGACAGCAGCAGGTTCCCGGAGAAGATCAGCGCCAGCACGCCGATCAGCGCGAACATCGCCACGAAGATCCCGGCCGGGACGCCGGTGAGCCGCTCGAGCTGGTCGGGATCGGAGTCGGCCGCGCGGCGCCCGGCCCGCTTGCGCTGCACCTCCAGCACCGTCTTCAGCCCGCCCACGATGAGGAACCAGGTCACGAAGCACGCGAAGCCGTACTGCACCGTCGTGGTCCCGTAGGCGATGACGACCACGACGACGGCGCCGGTGACCACCACCGACGCGACGCCGTAGAGGTTGCGGATCAGCGCCAGCGTGCCGAGCAGCACCATGATCGACAGGCCGAGCATCGTCGGGACCGCGCCGCCGGCCACCAGGGCCGCCGCCCCCAGCCCGAGCAGGGGCGGGGTCGCGTAGCCCGCGAACGCCGTCGCGACCATCCCCGGGCCGTCGCGGCGCCCCTTCGACACCGTCACCCCGGACGTGTCGGAGTGCAGCAGGATGCGGGTGAGCTGGCGCCCGGACGCGATCGCGACGAGCGCGTGCCCGCCCTCGTGGGCGATCGTCACGACGTTGCGCGCGAGGCGCCACGTCGCACCGCCCGCGACGACGGCGAGCGCGACGAGGCCGGCGGCGACGACGAGCGCGACCTGCGTCTGCGCGGCGGTGAGCTCGCCGATCGGCTGCAGCGGGGACGGCGCGGTCGAGGTGATCGTGGCGATGCGCCGAACCGTAGCGCGACGGCGTGGGGCGACCGTCATGCTGGGCGGTGTGACCAGCGACGAGCCGGCGAGCGCCGCCGGCCTGCGGATGGGCACTCCCGCGGGGCGGTGGGTGCTGGCGACGACGGTGCTCGGGTCGGGGCTCGCGATGCTCGACTCGACGGTGGTCAACGTCGCGCTCGAGCGCATCGGGTCGGACTTCGGGACGTCGTTCGCCGGGCTGCAGTGGACCGTGAACGCCTACACGCTCACCCTGGCCGGGTTCATCCTGCTCGGCGGGTCGCTGGGGGACCGGTTCGGCCGGCGCCGGATCTTCCTCATCGGCGTCGCGTGGTTCGCGCTCGCGTCGGCGCTGTGCGGGTTCGCCCCGTCGATCGAGGTGCTCATCGGGGCGCGGGCGCTGCAGGGCGTGGGTGGTGCGCTGCTCACCCCGGGCTCGCTGGCGCTGATCTCGGCGTCCTTCCACGGCAGCGACCGCGCGGCGGCGATCGGCGCGTGGTCCGGGCTCGCCGGGGTGGCCGGGGCGGTGGGGCCGTTCGTCGGCGGCTGGCTCGTCGAGTGGACCTGGCGCGCGGTGTTCCTGATCAATCTGCCGCTGGCCGCCGTCGTGATCGCGGCGGCGCTGCGCCACGTGCCGGAGTCGCGGGACACCGAGGCGGTCCCGCATCTCGACGTGCCCGGCACCGTCCTGGCGCTGCTCGGTCTCGGCGCCCTGACGTGGTCGCTGACCGAGGCCGGGACGGCGGGCGCCTCGCCCGGCGTCGTCGTGACCGGTCTGGTCGGGGTCGCCGCCCTGGTGACGTTCGTGTTCGTCGAGCGCCGCTCCCGGGCGCCGCTCGTGCCGACCGACCTGTTCGCGAACCCCCGCTTCTCCGCACTCAACGTCGTGACGCTGCTGGTCTACGCGGCGCTCGGGGTGCTGTTCGTGCTGCTGGTGCTGCAGCTGCAGATCGTCGCCGGGTTCTCGCCCCTGGCGGCGGGGGTGTCGACGCTGCCGATCACCGTGATCATGCTGCTGCTCTCGGCGCGGGCGGGCCGGCTGGCGTCGCGGATCGGGCCGCGGCTGCCCATGACGGTCGGGCTGGTCACGGCGGCCGGCGGGATGCTCCTGCTGCTGCGGGTCGGCGTCGGGGCGTCCTACCTGCTCGACGTGCTGCCCGCCGTCGTGCTCTTCGGGCTCGGGCTCTCCGCGACGGTGGCCCCGTTGACCGCGGCGGTGCTCGACGCGGCCGACGACCGCCACGCCGGCGTCGCCTCCGGCGTCAACAACGCGGTCGCCCGGGCGGCCGGGCTGCTCGCGGTCGCCGTCATCCCGGCGGCGGCGGGGATCGCGGGCGCGGACTACACCAACCCGGCGGCGTTCTCGGCCGGCTACCACCGCGCCGTCGTCATCGCCGCCTGCCTGCTGCTCGGCGGGGCCGTGCTCTCCGCGACCCTCCTGCGGGCGCTGCGGCCCCGGCCGGCGGAGGAGATCCCCCTGGCCGAGTGCGCGCACTGCGGGATCTCGAGCCCGCAGCAGTACCCGCGGTCGTGAGCGGCCTCACGGACCCCGGCGCGCTGCTGGCCGGGATGACGCCGCGGCTGCGGCCGGGCCGGTACGTGTTCGCGACGGTGCCCGACGACGGCCGGGCGGTGCCGGGAGCGGTGATGACCCTCGCCGAGGACGAGGGGACGACGGTCGTCGTGCCCGCAGAGGCCACCGACGGGCTCGACGCCGAGTACCCCTGCGGGTGGATCACCCTCGAGGTGCGGTCCTCGCTGGCGGCCGTCGGGTTCCTCGCCGCGGTGACCCGGGCGTTGGCCGACGCCGGGATCAGCGCGAACCCGGTGAGCGGGTTCCACCACGACCACCTGTTCGTCCCGTGGGACCGACGCCACGAGGCGGTGGCGGTCCTGGAACGACTGGCGGCGGGGGCCTCGTCGTCGACCTGACGGCGAGGGGCACAGCGGGCAGGTGCCGCGGGTGCCTGCTCGTGATCATGGAAAGACCCAGCGCGGGGTCGGGACGGGCACGCTCCGCGACGGGCGCGCCGCGCACCGTCGCGGGTGCCCCCGGGTCGGGCGCACCCGCGTGTCATCGCTTGCGCGACAGGGCAAGCTCAGCACCGTGAGCGACCCCGGAACACCCGACATGCCGCCGACCGTCTTCGTGCTGTTCGGCGCGAGCGGTGACCTGGCGGCGCGGCTCGTCCTGCCCGCGTTCTACCGGCTGGCGCAGGAACGGCTGCTCCCGGAGAAGTGGCTGCTGATCGGCAGCGGGCGGCGGCGGCTCTCGGACGACGAGTTCCGCGACCACGTGCACGGCGTCCTCGACCGGTTCGGGCCGAAGCCCGAGGAGGGGCCGTGGGACGAGTTCGCGGCCCGGCTGCGGTTCGCGGGGGACGGGTTCACCGTCGACGACCCGGGTCAGCTCGTCGACGAGGTCGCGGCGGGGGAGGACGAGCTCGGCGACGGGGACCGGAACGCGGTCCAGCGCGTCCACTACCTCGGGGTGCCGCCGACCGCCTTCGAGCCGATCACCAACGCCCTGGGCGCCCACGGTCTCGCCGAGCGCTCGCGGGTGGTGTTCGAGAAGCCGTTCGGCACCTCGCTCGAGGCGTTCCGCACGCTCGACGAGGCCGTGCACCGGGTGTTCGACGAGTCGGTGGTCTACCGGATCGACCACTTCCTCGGGAAGGAGGCGACGCAGCAGCTGCGGGCGCTGCGGTTCGCCAACGGGCTGTTCTGGTCCTCGTGGGATCGCCACCACGTCGCGGCCGTGCAGATCGACGTGCCCGAGGTCCTCGACGTCGCCGACCGGGCCGAGTTCTACGACGCCACCGGCGCCGTGCTCGACATGCTCGTCACCCACCTGTTCCAGGTGGCGGCCGAGATCGCGATGGAGGCCCCGTCGAGCCTCTCGGCGAACGAGATCGCGCAGGCCCGGGCCGACGCCGTGAAGGCGTTCCGGCCGCTGGTGCCCGACGACGTCGTCCGCGGCCAGTTCGAGGGCTACCGCGACCTCGAGCACGTCGCCGACGACTCCGACACCGAGACCTTCGTCGCCGCCCGCCTCTGGATCGACACCGACCGGTGGCGCGACGTCCCGTTCCTCCTGCGCACCGGCAAGCGGATGGCCGAGAGCGCCCAGAAGGTCAGCCTCGTCATGCGCGACCCGGAGGGCGGCCCCTACCGGGCGTCGACCGAGACCGAGGGCGACGCCGCCATCCCCGTCCGCGGCAACGTGCTGCGGTTCGACCTCGCGGGGAACGGCGCGCTCGCGATCTCGATGAACATCGAGGTGCCCGGGGCGCGCTCGGAGCTCGAGACCCAGTGCACCGAGATCGTGCTGCAGGACGTCAAGGGCGACCCGCTGCCCCCGTACGTCCGGCTGATCCACGACATCCTGCTCGGTGACCGGACGCTCTTCACCCGACCCGACGGGCTCGAGGAGGTCTGGCACGCGGCCGGCGCCGCGCTCGACGGCTCGACCCCGCTGCACTCCTACGCCCCCGGCTCCTGGGGGCCGACCGAGGCGCTGCACCTGGCCGATCCGGTGGGCTGGGAGCTGGGCGACCAGGTG
>NZ_JABBND010000028.1 GCF_012933465.1 Actinomycetospora sp. TBRC 11914 | reverse complement strand
CGCCGAGGTCACCCGGTACACGTCGTAGACGCCCTCGACGTTGCGCACCACGCGCAGCACGTGCCCGAGGTGCTTGGGATCGCCCATCTCGAAGCTGAACCGGCTCACCGCGACGCGGTCGCGCGACGTCGTCACCGACGCGGAGAGGATGTTGACCTTCTCGTCGGCGAGGGCCTTGGTGATGTCGGAGAGCAGGCGGTGCCGGTCGAGCGCCTCCACCTGGATCGCCACCAGGAAGACCGCCGTCGACGACGACGCCCAGCTCACGTCGACGAGGCGCTCGGGCTCCGCGCGGAGGTCGTCGGCGTTGGTGCAGTCCGTGCGGTGCACCGAGACGCCGCCGCCGCGGGTGACGAAGCCGAGGATCTCGTCGCCGGGCACCGGGGTGCAGCACCGGGCGAGCTTGATCCACAGGTCGGTCGAGTCGCCGTCGTCGTCCATGCCGTTGACGACGACCCCGACGTCGCCGGTGCCCCGGCGCCGCTGCGCCGTCGACGGCGTCGCGCGCTCGGCGAGCTCGTCCTCGTTCTGCTCCACGCCCCCGAGCAGGGCGACCAGGCGCTGCACGACGTGGCGGGCCGAGACGTGGTGCTCCCCCACCGCCGCGTAGAGCGCCGAGACGTCGGAGTAGCGCAGCTCGCGGGCGAGGGCGCCCATCGAGTCGGCCGAGACCAGGCGCTGCAGCGGCAGGCCGGTCCGGCGCGCCTCGCGGGTGATCGAGTCCTTGCCGCCCTCGATCGCGTCCTCGCGGCGCTCCTTGGCGAACCACTGCTTGATCTTCTGCTTGGCGCGCGGCGAGGCGACGAACCCGAGCCAGTCGCGCGACGGCCCGGCGCCCTCGGCCTTCGAGGTGAAGATCTCGACGACCTCGCCGTTCTCGAGCTGGCGCTCCAGCGCGACGAGGCGGCCGTTGACCCGCGAGCCGATGCACTTGTTCCCGACCTCGGTGTGCACCGCGTAGGCGAAGTCGACCGGGGTGGACCCGTGCGGCAGCGTGATCACGTCGCCCTTGGGCGTGAACACGAAGATCTCGCGGGTGGCCAGGTCGTAGCGCAGCGACTCGAGGAACTCCCCCGGGTCGGCCGCCTCGCGCTGCCAGTCGAGGAGCTGGCGCATCCAGGCCATCTCGTCGAGCTCGAGCCCGCCACCGCCATGGGCGCCCTTGGTCTCCTTGTACCGCCAGTGCGCCGCGATGCCGTACTCGGCGGTGCGGTGCATCTCGTGGGTGCGGATCTGCACCTCGAGGGGCTGCCCGTCCGGCCCGATCACCGTGGTGTGCAGCGACTGGTAGACCCCGAAGCGGGGCTGGGCGACGTAGTCCTTGAACCGGCCCGGCATCGGCTGCCACAGCGCGTGGACCATGCCCATCGCGGCGTAGCAGTCGCGGACGTCCTCCACGAGGATGCGGACACCCACCAGGTCGTGGATGTCGTCGAAGTCCTTCCCCTTGACGATCATCTTCTGGTAGATCGAGTAGTAGTGCTTCGGGCGCCCGAGCACCTCGGCCTTCACCCGCGCGGCCTCGAGCTGGCCGGACACCTCGGCGATCACGGTGCGCAGGTAGGTGTCGCGGCTCGGGGCACGGTCGGCGACCAGCCGGACGATCTCGTCGTAGCGCTTGGGGTGCAGGATCGCGAACGCGAGGTCCTCGAGCTCCCACTTGACCGTCGCCATCCCCAGCCGGTGCGCCAGCGGGGCCAGCACCTCGAGGGTCTCCCGGGCCTTCTTGGCCTGCTTCTCCGGCTTGAGGAAGCGCATGGTGCGCATGTTGTGCAGCCGGTCGGAGAGCTTGATGACGAGCACCCGCGGGTCGCGGGCCATCGCGACGACCATCTTGCGGATCGTCTCGGCCTCCGCGGCCGCGCCGAGCTGGACCTTGTCGAGCTTGGTGACACCGTCGACGAGGTGGGCGACCTCGGCGCCGAAGTCGGCCGAGAGCTTCTCGAGCGAGTAGTCGGTGTCCTCGACGGTGTCGTGCAGGAGCGCGGCGACCAGCGTCGTCGTGTCCATGCCCAGCTCGGCGAGGATGGTGGCGACGGCGAGCGGGTGGGTGATGTACGGGTCGCCCGACTTGCGCATCTGGCCCTCGTGGAAGGCCTCGGCGGTGTCGTAGGCGCGCTGCAGGGTGGCGAGGTCGGCGCTGGGGTGCAGCTCGCGGTGGACCGTGGCCAGCGGCTCGAGGACCGGCTTGACCGGCCCGCTGCGCTGCGCGGTGATCCGCCGGGCGATGCGGGCACGCACCCGCCGGGTGGCCGACCGCGGCCGGCCGCCGCCGGTGGTGGTCGACCCGCTGGGCTCCAGCCGCTGCGCCTCGCGGGGCTCGCTCGACCCCAGCGTCGGCGCACCGTCGGTGCCGGCTTCCTCGGCCCCGTCCACCCCGGCGCTGCCCGCGTCGGCGCGCTCGGCGGTGTCGGTCGCCGGCCCCACGTCCTGGCTCACTGGTGAGCACCTCCGCTGGTCGAGCCGCTGGCGGGCTCTCCTGGACCGGGAACGGATCCCCGGTCCGGAATCCTTCCAGCGTAGGTCACCGACCGCGCCGACGTCCGCTCCGCGACCACGCGAGCGGGACGAGAGGTCACCCTCCGTCGCTCGCGCGCGACGACGGCCCCGCGGGCCGGCGGCGTCGTCGGTGAACGGTCGCTCACAGGGCGACGGGAGCCGCCTGTCGCGCGGCCGGCGCCCGGTGGGCGGGGGCGAGGACGACGCGGTGCTCCGGACCGGCGGGCGCCCGGCCGGCGTGCGGGGCGTAGCCCGCGGCCGCGACGACGACGAGCCAGGGACCCCGGCCGCCGTCGACCGGCACCGTGAAGCGCCCGCCGGCGGCGGCGTCGGTCCGGACCCGCCCGAGCTGGCGTCCGTGGGGATCGACGACGGTCACGACGGCGTCCAGACCCGCGCCGTCCTCGCCGGTGACGCGGCCGCGCACGGCGCCGGTCTCGAGGGGGCGCGCCGCGTTCGGCGCGGCAGCGTCGACCCGAGGTCGCTCGGCCGGCCCCGCGGTGGGGTCGACCTCGTGGAGGGCGAGCAGCGCGCCGTGCAGCGCGGACAGCTCGCCGACCAGGGCTTCCGGGGTCTCGCCGCCGGCCGGTCCCGCGGTGTGCTCGCCGGGCTCACGGCCCTCGGCCAGGGCCTCGACGAGTCCCCGCACCGCGCTCATCGCCCCCTCCACCGCCTCGTGGCGCTGACGAGGGGTGTCCGCCGCGTCCTCGACGGCGTGGATCACCGCGCGGACGCGGGCCGCGCACCGCACCCACGCCGAGAGCCGCCCCGTGACCGCCGCGCGGCGCGCCGGCGCTCCGGGCACCACCCGCAGCGAGAGCGGCAGGCCGATGAGGGCGAGCTGGTGCACGGCGGCGTCGAGCGACCGGACCCGGGCGTGCAGGTCGACCGGTCCGCCGTCGGCGCCCGTGCTCCCCGGGCCGTCACGCAGGACCGTCGCGACGTCGAGCGTGGCCGCGCGCAGCTCCTCGGCGAGGCGGGCGCGCGCGGCCTGCTCGGCGGCCGCGGCGGACGCCGGGAGGAACGACACCGCCACCACGCCGCCCACGAGCGCGCCGAGCGCGGTCTCGCCGACCCGCAGCGCGAGCAGCCCGTCGCTGTAGGTCCCCAGCAGCTCGTAGAGCTCCGCGATCAGGATCGTGATCGCGAACGCGAGGCAGGTGTAGGACACCCGGAACAGGTAGAAGCCGACGAAGATCGCCACGAGGATGACCACGAGCGACACCACGGTGGAGTGGCCCAGCAGCGGGACGAGCACGAGGGCCACGGCGACGCCGATCACCGTCCCGACGGTGCGCTGCAGGGCCTTGCGCACGGTCTCCGCGGCCGTGGCGGTGCCGGTGAAGGCCAGGAAGCAGGCGAGCACGGCCCAGTACCAGCGCTGCCCGTTGAGGGCGTCGCCGAGGGCGATGGACAGGCCGCCCGCCAGCGCGATCTGCAGGGCCTGGCGGGTGGTGAGCAGCAGCTTCGACCCGCCGCCCTCGGGGGCCACCATCGGCCCGACGGTCACCGCGCTGCCGGGCAGGAAGCCCGCGAACAGCTCCGCGGCCGGGGTGAACGGCGACGCGTCGCCGGTGGCGGCGGCCGGCGCCGCCCGGCGGTCGTCGTCGAGCACCGTCTCGAGCCGCCGCAGCGCGTCCTCCACCGCCGCGGCGTCGGCCGGGCGGACCGCCCCGGGCGGGGTGTCGAGCAGCCGGGCGAGCGCGGCCTCGACCCGCAGCACGGCGGCGCGCACCGCGGGCGCGTGGCCGGGGTCGGTCAGCGAGTGCGGGATGGCGAGCTGCCCGTCGACGAGGACCGCGACCTCGTCGACCCGCAGCAGGGCCCGGTCGGGGGTCCCGACGCGGCCGGTCCAGCGCTGCCAGGGCGAGCGGGCGGCGGGGTCGCGGTGCTCGGCCGCGGCGATCCGCACCCGGGCCGCGAACGCCGCGACCATGCGGCGCATCCGCCGCGCCGGACGCTGCGGGGCGACGACGAGCGCGATCACCAGCAGCAGCACCGTCGTGCTCGCGACCGCGACGAGCACGACCGGGAGCTGCGCGAACGAGAGCTGCAGGAACAGGGCCATGAAGTAGCCCATCCAGATGACCATGCCGCAGGCGAACGCGCGGGGCCCGAAGCGCCGCACCCAGACCACCGCGAACATGACCACGACGAACAGCGACAGCGAGAGCACCCGGTGCTTGTCGACCAGCGTGCTCAGCGTGATGCCGGCGACCATCGCGACCGGCAGGCAGAGCTGGGTGATCACGCGGCCGCGGGTGGTGGGGTCGGCCGCGGTGAACGTCGTCATCATCGTCAGGACCGCGCCGAGGACGACCATCACCATCGCCGCGGTCCCCTGCAGGCCGAGGGCGCCGGCGAGCAGGGCGGAGACACCGAGCGCGACGGCCAGCGACAGCGCGGCCCGGGTGGCGAGGGTGATCCGGACGTTGCCGGGGTCGGACGCGAGGAGCCGCTCCCCCCAGGAGACCCGCGCGGGGCCCTCGACCGGGGTCGGTGGGGAGGGCGACATCGCCGCGGGCGGTGCGACGTCGTCGGTGGGTTCGATGGGTTCCGTGTCTTCGCGTCGTCCGGTCGACGTGAGCGTCATCGGCCTCCCTCTCGCTCGCCGCCGACGATGTTAGCTGTGCGAACCATCGGACGGGGGCCGCAGGCGGTTCCGGAGAGCGAGATGTGGCCCATCCCCCATCGGGGGACGGCGAGGTGTCAGCGCTGCAGGACCGCGTGCAGGGGCCGGCCGTCGAGGCGGCCGCGGCCACCGAGCTCGGGCAGCTCGAGCACCACCGCGAGGGAGGCGACCGTGGCGCCGCACTCCTCGACGAGGTCGCACGCGGCGCCGGCGGTGCCCCCGGTCGCGAGGACGTCGTCGACGAGCAGCACCCGCGCGCCCGGCGCGAGCACGTCGGCGGGGAGCTCGAGGGTCGCCGACCCGTACTCGAGGTCGTAGGACCGCGAGGCGGCGACGGCGGGCAGCTTCCCCTGCTTGCGGACCGGGACGACGCCGAGGCCCAGCGCCTGCGCGACGGCGGCCCCGAGCAGGAACCCGCGGGCCTCGATCCCGACGACGACGTCGACCTCACCCCCGGCCGGGGTGCCGCCCAGCAGCCGCGTCGTGGCGGCCAGCCCGGCGGCGTCGGCGAGCACCGTCGTGAGGTCCCAGAACAGGATGCCGGGCTTCGGGAAGTCCGGAACGGTGCGCAGCAGGTCGGCGACGAGCGCGCGGTCGGTCTCGTCGGCGTCGTCGGTGGTCTCACCGCCCCGGCCGGTGGCCGGGGTCACCGGCGACGCTTCCCGCTCGGGCGTCCCGTCTTCCCGGCCGGGCGGGCCCCCGGCCGCGGCGCGCTCGCGCTGCGCCGCGTGCCCGCGTCCGCGCTCCGCGTCTCCCGACCGTTCGGGGCACCGGCGGCGGCCACGACCGCGTCGGTGTCGAGGACGTCGGTTGGCTCACCGGTGGTGACCCCGGAGCGGGTGTCGCCGGCGCCGGCGGCGGAGCGGCGCGCGTTCTTCTCGCGCCGCGCGGCCACCCGCTGCGCCTGCTGAGCCCACACCCGGTCGCGCATCGCCAGGTCGACCACGATCGGCGTCGCGAGCAGCACCGACGACGCCGCACCGATGATCGTCCCGACGAGCTGGACGAGGGCCAGGTCGCCGAGGACCCCGACCCCGAGCAGGACGACGCCCACGACGAACAGCCCGATCAGCGGGAGCGCCGCGATCAGCGAGGTGTTGAGCGAGCGCATCAGCGTCTGGTTGACCGCGAGGTTCGCGGCCTCGGCGTAGGTGCGCCGGGTGAGGCCGGCCAGCCCGCGGGTGTTCTCGCGGACCTTGTCGAACACGACGACGGTGTCGTAGAGCGAGAACCCGAGGATCGTGAGCAGGCCGATGACGGTGGCCGGGGAGACCTCGAAGCCCACCAGCGAGTAGACGCCCGCGGTGACCACGATGTCGTTGATCAGGGCGATGATCGCCGCGACGGCCATCCGGCGCTCGAAGTAGATCGCCAGGTAGGCGGTCACGAGGACGAGGAACACCGCCAGCGCGATGAGTGCCTGTCGGGTGATCTCCCCGCCCCAGCTCGCGCTGACGGCGCTGTTGCTGACCGCGTTGGGGTCGGGCTGGCCGGAGCTGCCCAGGGGCTGGAAGCGCTGGAACAGCGCCTGGTCGAGGGCGACCTGCTCGGCCTCGGTCAACCGGTCGGACTTGATGACGATCGTCGCCGAGCCGCCGGTGCCCGCCACCTGCACCGACTCCGCCGGGCGCCCGACCGCCTGGTCGAAGACCTGCTGCACCTCGCTCGTCTCCGCGACGCCGCTCGCGCCCCGGGCCGGGAACTGCACCGAGGTCCCGCCCTCGAAGTCGATCGAGAAGTTGAAGCCGCGCAGCACCATCGACAGCACGCACACCAGCACGAGCGCGCCGAAGAGCAGGTACCAGGTGCGTGAGCGGCCGACGATGTCGATCCCGCCGTTGCCCTGGTAGAGGCGATCGAGGCGGCTGGGCCGCCCGGAGCGGCGGGTCGGGGCGGCCGCGCCCTCGACGTCGTCGTCGGGCTCGTCCGCGACGAGGTCGTCCTCGGGCTCGGGGCCGTCGTCGACGGCGTCCACGGGCTCGTCGGCGTCGGGCCGACGGCGTCCGGAGTGGCGGGTGGGGCGGGTCATCGGGTACCTCCGCGACCGGAGCCGCTGCGGGGCGACCGGCCGCCGGACGCGGTCGGGCGACGGGTCTGGCCGGGCCGGGCGCCGGGGCGGGGCGCGCTGCCCCCGCTCCCCGGACGGGTGCCGACGCCGGGTCGGGTGCTCTGCGAGGCGACCTTGCCGAGGCCCGACCAGGCCGGGCTCGCGAACAGGCGCGAGTTCGACGCCAGGGCCAGCAGCGGGTGCGTCACGAGGAAGACCACGACGAGGTCGAGGATCGTCGACATGCCGAGGGTGAACGCGAACCCGCGGACCTGGCCGACGGCGAGGACGTAGAGCACGACGGCGGCCAGGAAGCTGACCGCGTCGCCCGAGAGGATCGTGCGGCGGGCCCGGGTCCACCCGCGGGGCACCGCCGAGCGGAAGCTGCGGCCCTCACGCATCTCGTCCTTGATGCGTTCGAAGAAGATCACGAACGAGTCCGCGGTGATACCGATCGCGACGATGAAGCCCGCGACGCCGGAGAGGTCGAGCGTGAACCCGATGCTGCGGCCGAGCAGCACGAGCACCGCGTAGACGATCACCCCGGAGAGGACCAGCGAGAGGATCGTCAGCACGCCCAGCGCCCGGTAGTAGAAGAGCGAGTAGACGAACACCAGGACGAGGCCGATGACGCCGGCGATGAGGCCGGCCTCGAGCGACGCGAGCCCCAGCGTCGCCGAGATCGTCTGCGCGTCCGAGGTGTCGAACGACAGCGGCAGCGAGCCGTACTTGAGGACGTTCGCCAGGTCGGTCGCGGACTGCTGGTTGAAGTTCCCGCTGATCTGCGAGTTGCCGGCCGGCTGGGCGGCCTCGATGGTCGGCGCGGAGACGACCTGCGAGTCGAGCGTGAACGCCACGGCCTTGCCGATGTTGGCGGCGGTGTACTGCGCCCAGATGCCGGCGCCGGCGGACTTGAACGTCACGTTGATGACGTAGCCCGCGCCCTGCTGGTTGGGGGCGGCGACGGCGTCGGCGACCTCGGTGCCCGAGAGGATCGACGGGCCGAGCACGTACTTGGCCTGGCCGTTGCGGTCGCACGCGACCAGCGGCTTCGTCGGGTCGTCGTAGCCGCGCAGCGGGTCCTCGACGGCGCAATTGAGCGTCTGCAGGGCCTGCGCCTGGACGGCCGGGTCGGTGCTCTGCCGGGTGGCCTTGGCCGCCGCGATCGCCGCGGCCTGACGCGGGTCCTGCGAGGTGCCGCCGCCTCCCGGGGGCGCGGGCGGGGTCGGCGCCTGCACCGGCAGGTGCACGCTCTGACCCGCGGGCGCCCGCCCGGGCGTGCCCCCGCCGCCACCCGCGCCCGGGGTGGTCTGTCCGCCGGTCGCGCCCGCGGCCGGCTGCGGCGCGGCGGCCAGCGGGCCCTGCTCGACGGGCCGGAAGTAGAGCCGGGCGGTCTGGCCGAGGCTGCGCGCCTGGTCGCCCGCCGTTCCCGGCACCGTGATGACGAGGTTGTTGCCGTTCTGCACGACCTCGGCGCCGGAGACGCCGAGCCCGTTGACGCGCTGCTCGATGATCTGGCGCGCCAGGTTCAGCTGGTCGGGCGTGGGGGCGGCGCCGGTCTCGGTGCGGGCGGTCAGCGTGACGGTCGTGCCGCCCTGCAGGTCGATCCCGAGCTTCGGGGTGGGTGACCCGTCCCCGGTCAGGAACACGAGCGCATAGAGGACCACCACGATCCCCGCGAAGACGGCGAGGTAGCGGCCCGGCCGGAACCGGACGGTGGGAGGGGCCACGCTGCGAACTCCAGGATCGTGCGACGGTCGGGTCCTCGGACTCGTCCCCGCCGCGGGCGCACCGGCCGGCCGTCGGCGCCGGGGCCGTGGCACGGCACCGGCGCCTATCCGGCACCCCGCGGGGCACGCCGGGCGGCGCACGCCGAGGACCAGCCCGCAGAGTAGGCCGCCGCCGTCCGGCCGATCGCACCCGGCCCGGTGCGCCCCGGGCCGGGCCGTGCGGTAGGAGCCCGGCGCGGCCCCCTGGGCGCGACGGGCTACCCGCGGTTCAGGACCGCGGGTCCCGCGGCGTGGTCGAGCCGGCCGACACGCCGTCGGTGCCGTTGCTGCTCGGGGTGGCGGTGGGGTCGGAGAACCCCGTCGCCGTGGCGTCGTGCGGCTCCGAGGCCGCGGCCGGGACGCCGTTCGAGGTGCCGGCGTGCGGGGCCGCGCCGCCCGTGGGGCGGACCGTGTCGGTCAGCTCGGCGTGCTCGGCGTCGAGGTCGTGGTGCTCGAGGTGGTCACCGCCGTGCACCGTGTCGAGGTCGGTGGAGAGCTTCTCCCGCACCGCGGCGCGCAGCCACGTGGTGATGACCTCGGGGGCGATCTCCAGGTCGATGGTCTTCTCGTCGTCGGTGTCGACGACGGTGCCCGAGACACCGCAGGTCATGACGACGACGTCGCCCACCGCGATCGAGTCCTGCAGGGACTGCTGTTGCTGCTGCTGCTTCTTCCGCTGCCGGTTCGAGAAGAAGATCATGCCGATCATGAAGACGATCAGCAGAGGGAAGAGGAGGTCCATCTCGCTCCGTTCGGATCCGTGCGGTCCGACCGACCGCGCTACCAGCGATCCGTCGTACGTACTCCCCCCGAGTCTGCCAGCTCATCCGAACAACGTCGGCGGGCCCTGCTCGTCGATTTCGTCCGGTGCGTCCCGTTCGGGGGGCGTCTCCCCCAGGTGGCGCCACGCCGCGGGTGTCGCGACTCGTCCTCTCGGCGTCCGCGCGAGCATCCCCGCCCGCACCAGGTAGGGCTCGCACACCTCCTCGACGGTGCCCGGTTCCTCCCCCACGGCGACCGCCAGCGTCGACACCCCGACGGGGCCGCCGCCGAAGGAGCGCACGAGGGCGGCGAGGACGGCGCGGTCGAGCCGATCGAGGCCCAGCTCGTCGACGTCGTAGACCGCGAGCGCCGCCCGGGCCACCTCCCGGGTCACGGTGCCGTCGGCGCGCACCTCGGCGTAGTCGCGCACGCGCCGGAGCAGTCGGTTGGCGATGCGCGGGGTGCCGCGCGAGCGGAAGGCGATCTCGCGCCCGCCGTCGGGCCGCAGGTCCACCTCGAGGATGTCCGCGCTGCGGGCGACGACGAGCTCGAGGTCCTCCGGCTCGTAGAACTCCATGTGCCCGGTGAACCCGAACCGGTCGCGCAGCGGTCCGGTGAGCGAGCCGGCCCGCGTCGTCGCCCCGACCAGCGTGAACGGGGCGACGTCGAGCGGTATCGACGTGGCCCCGGGGCCCTTGCCCACCACGATGTCGACCCGGAAGTCCTCCATCGCGAGATAGAGCATCTCCTCGGCCGGGCGGGCCATACGGTGGATCTCGTCGATGAAGAGGACGTCGCCCTCGACGAGGTTGGAGAGCATCGCCGCCAGGTCGCCCGCCCGTTCGAGGGCCGGGCCGCTGGTGATGCGCACGGCGCTGCCCAGCTCCGTCCCGATGATCATCGCGAGGCTCGTCTTGCCCAGGCCGGGAGGGCCGGAGAGCAGCACGTGGTCCGGCGGCCGGCCGCGCCGCAGGGCCCCCTGTAGCACGAGGTCGAGCTGCTCGCGGACCCGCGGCTGCCCGATGAACTCGGCGAGCCGCGCGGGCCGCAGCCGGTTCTCCAGGTCCGAGTCCCCCGCCTCGCGGGTGGCGGCCAGCGCCCGCTCGAGGTCGGCCGAGAGCTCGTCCCCGCTCACGGTGCCTCCCCCGTCGTCCTCGCCCCCGTCGTCGAGGGCCTCGTCGTCGGCCTCGTCGTCATCGGCCCCGTCGTCATCGGTGGGGGCCCAGGCGGTGCAGCGCGGCCCGGAGCACGGCGGACGACCCGGCGCCCTCCCCGAGGTCGCCCACCGTCTCGTCCACGGCCTTCTCGGCCGGCTTGACGGCGAACCCGAGCCCGACCAGGGCCTCCACGACCTGGTCGCGCATCGTCCCGCCCGCGACCACCGAGGGGGCGGCCGTCCCGGGGTCCGCGGTGTCGGGCGACGCGGAGTCGGGCGGGGCGACCTTGTCCCGCAGCTCGACGACGAGCCGCTCGGCGCCCTTGCGACCGATGCCCGGCACGCTCATCAACGTCGTCAGGTTGCCGTCGGCCAGCGCCCGGCTCAGGGCCGCCGGATCGAGCACCGCGAGGGTGGCCAGCGCGAGCCGCGGCCCCACGCCGGTCACCGTCTGGAGCAGCCCGAACAGCTCCCGCTCGGCGGCGTCGGCGAAGCCGAAGAGGGTGAGCGAGTCCTCGCGGACGACGAGCGCCGTGTCCAGCCGCGCGTGCTGCCCGCGCCGGAGGCCGGCCAGCGTGGTCGGCGTGGCCTGCACCGCCATCCCCACCCCGCCGACCTCGACGACCGCGTGGTCCAGGCCCACCGAGAGGACCTCCCCGCGCACGGACGAGATCACGACCCCCACCTCCCTGCTGCCGGCCCGACCGGCGAACACCTGTTCGAGCGCGACGCTACCGCGCGCCCCCGACACCCTCGGCGGCGCCACGCGGAGGCCGGTGGGGACACCGACGGGTGAGCGGCACGGTCGTACGCACGGACGCGGCGAGGGTGCCGCCCGCCCGCCCGGACAGGCGCGGGTCCCCGGGGCGAACGGCGCCGTCCTCGCATCCAGCGCCGGCAATGTGCCATCGCTGCCACGGGACGGGGCCGAGCCGCGGAGGTGAACGGCGCCGTCCTCGCATCCAGCGCCAGCAACGTGCCATCGCTGCCACGGGACGAGGCGCGGGCCCGCGGGGTGAACGGCGCCGTCCACGCATCCAGCGCCAGCAATGTGCCATTGCTGCCACGGGACGGGGCGCGGGCTCCTGGGTGAACGGCGCCGTCCACGCATCCAGCGCCGGCAATGTGCCATCGCTGCCACGGGACGGGGCCGGGGACCACGGCCGGGGCGGGCCCGACGTCGGGGGCGCTACGACACGCCACGGGCCCCGGGCGTCAGCGCCCCCGGGCCGCCCTTCCGCTCGCCGTCGAGCCCGCGGCGCGACGCGCGGCGGCGAGCTTCGCGGCGTGCGTCCGCGCGACCTCCTTCGCCCGCGCCTCGGCCTCGGCCATCCGCGCGCTCATCGGCGCCCGCCAGCAGTGGCAGACCGCCAGCGCCAGCGCGTCCGCGGCGTCCGCGGGCCGCGGCGCCGTCTCCAGCGCGAGCACCCGGCGCACCATCGCGGTCACCTGGGCCTTGTCGGCGCGGCCGGACCCGGTGACGGCGGCCTTCACCTCGGAGGGCGTGTGGAAGGCCACCGGCAGACCGGCCCGTCCCGCGACCAGCGCGACCACCCCGCCCGCCTGCGCGGTGCCGATGACCGAGCGGACGTTGTGCTGGCTGAACACCCGCTCCACCGCGACGACGTCCGGCCGGTGCTCGGCGATCCAGCGCTCCACCGCGTCCGCGACCGCGCCCAGGCGCGCCGCGACCTCGTCGTCGGGCGGGGTGCGGACGACGTCGACGGCGACGGCGCGGACCGTGCGCCCGCCGGCGCCCTCGACCACCCCGAGCCCGCAGCGCGTCAGCCCGGGGTCCACTCCCAGCACCCGCATGGCGGGCACGCTACCGACCGGCCCGGCCGGGTCCGGGCGGCGACGCGCCCGCCGCCACCGGGACGGGAGCCGGCGCTCAGCGCAGCGCCCAGGCCGGCACGTCCCGGGCCCGCTCGGTGCGCGCGCCGGCCGGACCGCGGTCGCCGTGCCGGAACGTCACGCTGATCCGCGGCCCCGCACCGGGCTCCTTGGGCACGGTGTGCTGCCACTCGTGCTGGCACCGCCCGCCCATGACGAGCAGGTCTCCCCCGCACAGGGTGAGCCACCGGGTGTCGCCGCCGGCGAGCGCGCGCAGCCCGAAGCGCCGGGGCGCCCCGAGCGAGACGATCGCGACCACCGGGCGCGGGTGCACGAACCGCACGCGGTCCCCGTGCCAGGCCACCGAGTCCGCGCCGTCGCGGTAGAAGTTCGCCGACACCCGGTCGAAGGGCTCGCGGTAGCGGTCGACGAGGGCGGCCGCGAGGTGCTCGGCCGGGGAGGGCGCCTCGTCGAGCGCCCACCCGCAGGTCAGCCGCGGCTCCACGATCTCCTGGGTGAACATGCGGCGGCGCCGCTGGTTCCACGCCACCTCGACGGCGAGCTCGTGGAACCAGACGTCGGCACCCGGCATCCATCCCGGGACCACGTCGACCCAGGACCGCTCGTCGAGCTCGGTGCGGTGCAGCGCCGCCCACGAGACGTCCGCCGGCCCGGTGGGCAGGGCGTCCGCCGCGACCCGGCCCGTGTCGTCGGGCACCGCGTCGAACAGGGAGGGGGTGAACACGGCCGTCATGCGCTAGAGTCGAACACATGTTCGACACACCGGCAACCCCGCCCTGCCGAGGATCGGCCGCGCCCGGTGGCGGGTACGGAGCCGGTCATGAGCGCGAGACACGCCGTCGTCCACGGCACGGTCCAGGGCGTCTTCTACCGGGCGAGCGCGGAGCAGGAGGCGCAGCGTCTCGGGGTCGCCGGCTGGGTGCGCAACCTCCCCGACGGCTCGGTCGAACTGCTGGTGGAGGGCGACGACGCGGCGGTGGAGCAGATGCTCGCCTGGGCGGGCCGCGGGCCGGCCCGCGCCGAGGTCACCGGGGTCGACGTCGAGGAGCGCCCCGAGGAGGGGCTCACCGGGTTCGCGCAGCGCTGAGCGCGCCTCTGACCGCGCGGTGCCGCGAACGCGGGGTTCCGCCGCGGTGGACTTCGGGTACCACCGCGGGCGTCCGGGTCGAGCCGACCCGGAGCCGGCACCGAGAGGAGACGCCGTGAGCGACGCCGACAAGGTCGAGAACAAGGGCGAGGAGCTCAAGGGCAAGGCGAAGGAGGCCGTCGGCGGGGCCGTCGGCAACGAGTCGCTCGAGGCCGAGGGCAAGGGCGACCAGGCCAAGGGCAACATCAAGCAGGCCGGCGAGAAGATCAAGGACGTCTTCAAGGACTGAGATCCCGCCCCGACGGCGCCCGCGGCCAACGCCGGCCCGGGCGCCGTCGTGTCGGTCCCCCTCAGGAGACCTGGCGTGACTCGCCGCTCGCTCCGACCAGAGCACGACCTCCATCCGGGTGACACGGAGCGCCTCCCAACCACGGGGCGAACCGCAGAGGGTTACCGTCCGCGCGTGCGTGAGCAGGCCCGTGTGACGAAGACCGAGGTGGTCGTCGTCGGCGCCGGTGTCGTCGGGCTGTCCTGTGCGGTGTCCCTGGCCGAGGCCGGTCACCGGGTGCGCGTCTGGACCGCTGACGATCCGACCGCCACCGCGTCCGCCCACGCCGCGGGCGTCTGGAAGCCCACCTACCAGGCCCCCCTGGCCTCGTCGCTCGCGTGGGCGTCCCGTTCCCTCGAGCACTACCGGCGCCTGGCGGTCGATCCCGAGACCGGCGTGCGGATGGTCGACGCCCTCACCGTCGGGGAGGTGCCGGACCGGCACGCCCTCCCCGACCAGCTGTCGATGCTCCCCGATCTCGCGGTCCCGACGACGCTGCCCCCGGGCTTCGACCGCGGGCTCGCGCACCGCGCCCCCGTCGTCGACCTGCCCCGCCACCTGCGGTGGATGCTCGAGCGGCTGGCCGCGCTCGGCGGGACCGTCGTGCTCCGGCGGGTGGAGTCGCTCGACGAGGCGCTGGCCGAGGCACCCGTCGTCGTGCTCGCCGCCGGCCTCGGCGCCCGGGAGCTCGCCGGGGACCCGACGGTCCGCCCGCTGTTCTCCCAGTACGTCGTCACCGACAACCCCGGCGTGCACCGCGTCCTCGTCGAGATCTCCGACGCGCGGCGGTGGACCTCGGTGATCCCCCACGCCGACCGCGTCCACCTCGGCGGCGTCCGGGTGCCGGGCCGGACGGACGCCACCCCGGACCGCGAGGAGGCCCGCGAGATCCTCCACCGCTGCCGCGAGGCGGAGCCGGCGCTGCAGGACGCCCGCGTCCTGCGCATCGACACCGGCATCCTGCCGGCCCGCCCCACGACGCGGGTGGAGGTCGAACAGCGGGGGAACGGCCTCGTCGTGCACGACTACGGCCACGGCGGGAGCGGGCTCGCGCTGTGCTGGGGCACCGCCCACGACGTCGTGCGCCTCGTCGCCGCCCACCACACCGCGGTGGAGCGCCCCTCGGCCTGAGGGAGCCGCCGTCAGAAGGGGCGACGCGCGACCGGTGAGGTGCGGGCCGGGCGCACCTCCTCGCCGCGGGCGCGGCGGCCGGCGTCGCGCAGCATCTCGACGAGGCGGTCGCCGTTGCGGCGCCCGGTCACGGGGTCGAGGCGGTCGTGCACCAGCGGGTTCGGGTGCGGTGCCCGCGAGACGGTGGCCGTGGTGAGCTGCCAGGGCACCCGGCCGCGGCGGGTCAGCACCTCCCACGCCTTGGCCGCCGGAGCGCCGAGCAGGACCACCTCCCGCGGCGACGGTCCGAGCAGGTCGAGGAACTCGCCGAGGCGTGGCGCGGCGCGCAGGACCTCGCCCGAGAGGCGGCGCGGCTCGTGGGTGGGGTTCGCGATCCACCAGGGCACGAGGTGCCAGTGCAGCGTCACCTCCTGCTCGAGCCCGGCGCGGTCGGCCGCGCGGTAGAGGTTGGCCGACACCGCGTCGTTGGCGTAGCGGCTGACGAAGCCGCACCCGTCCTCGGCGTCGGCGGCCGGCTCGTGCAGGAGGAGCAGCACCCGGGCGCCGTCGCCGGCGGCGGTCGGGTCGACGTAGGGGATGTTCTCCAGCGTCGTGTCGCGCAGCCGGTCGACCCACCGGTTGAGCCGTCCGGCCCAGCCGTCGTGGCGCCGGGCCCACCAGTGGGCGTGCCGCTCGGGGGCGAGCTCGCGGCTGAACAGCTCCCCGCGGCGGTGCGCCAGCCGGTTCCAGACGACCTCCGGGGTCCTCGACCCCAGCCCCGTCCGCGCCACGTCCTCCAGCGTAGGTGCGCGATGATGGCCCGGTGCTGTTCGCCCAGCGCTTCGCCGAACCGATCGCGCGCGGCGAGGTCGACCTGACCTTCCGCCGCTGGAAGCGCGCCCAGGTCCGCCCGGGCCGCCCGTACCGCACGGTCGCGGGCCGGCTCGCCGTCGACGAGGTGGCCGAGGTCGACCCCGCGTCGGTGACCGACGACGACGCCCGGCGCGCCGGCTTCGACACCGCGGCCACGCTGCTCGCCGAGGCCGGCCGGCACGCCGACGAGGCCACGCCGCTCTTCCGGGTCCGTTCCACCGCCTCGACGAGCCCGACCCCCGCACCGAGCTGGCGGCGAGCGAACCGTCGCCGTCCGAGGCCGCCGTCGTCGCCGGGAAGCTCGACGCGATGGACCGGCGCAGCGGACACGGCCCGTGGGCCTGGTCCACGCTCCGCGCGATCGCGGCCGAGCCCGGGCGCCGGGCGCCCGACCTCGCCGCCGCGTTCGGTCGCGAGACCGCGCCGTTCAAGGCCGACGTCCGCAAGCTCAAGGCGCTCGGCCTCACCCACTCGCTCCCGGTCGGCTACGAGCTCTCGCCCCGCGGACGGGCCGTGCTCGCGACGCGGGACTGACGCGGTGGCCGACGACCTCGTCGTCCGCCTCCACGGCGGGCCGGACCGCGACGGGGAGATCGACGCGGGCGGCCTCGTCGCGCTCGTCGGCGCCCTCCAGCTGCTGACGACGCGGATCGCGCGCCACCTGGTCGACCAGAGCTGGCCCGGCCGCAGCGCCGGCGTGGTGGAGCGGTCCGCGCGGCTGCGCCTTGTCGGTGTCGATCCGGGTGCGACGGTGCTGCGCTTCGCGGTGGGCGAGGACGACGTGCTCGGCGAGGGGCTGGAGCACGAGGTCACCGACGCGTTGTTCGAGCTGGTCCGCGGGCTGTGGAACGAGGTGCCGCCGCCGTGGACGACGCCGCTGCTGGGCGACGCCTGCGTGGACCTGCTCGACGCGCTGGAGCGGACCTCGCGCACGGCGTCGCTCGGCGGATCCCGGTTCCGCGAGGCGAGCTTCCGGCCCGGCGACCTCTCCCGCGCGCGGTGGCCGCGCTCCGGCCCGCCACGGACCTACGGTGCGGCGGAGACGGTCCGCGGCCGCCTCGACCGGGTCGACCTGCGCCGCGGGATCGTCCGGGTGCTCGACGACGCCGGGCGGGACGTCGTCGTCGAGGGCGTGGTCCCCGAGACCGACCCCGCGCTGTTCGGCACGGCGCCCGACCCGGCGGCGGTCGCCGGGCTGCTCGGCCAGGAGGTGGTGGTCACCGGCCCCGCCAGCCACGGCCCGGGCGGCCTGCGCCTGCGAGGCGCGACGATCCGTCGGGCCTGAGCGGGAACCGATCGGCCGCCGCGGGCCTCCAAGGGGTATCGGCACCCGATCCCCCGGAGGCGCTCCATGATCCCGTCGCTCCCGCTGCGCGGACGACCGTGAGGCGGCCCGCAGGTCGACCCCGACGCCGCCCCGTACGGGTCGCCGGTGACCTCGAGCGCGCGGACCGGCGGCGGTGGGAGGCCGCCCTGGCCGCCGCCCGCGCGGCGGAGCGGCTGAGCACCGACGGCGACGAGGAGCTCGCCGTCCAGCTCCCGCCCCCGTTCCTGGAGAGCGGGGCGCTGCCCCGGCTGGTCGTGGGCGAGGAGCTCGAGGTCGCACCGGCGATCTTCGTCGCCGCCGTGACCCCTGCCGTCCCCGGGGCCTCGGGCTGGTCGATCGACGAGATCGGGCTCGTCGACGCGATCGGCACCGTGCTCACCTCGCTGCCCGGCGGCGCCGACCCCGCCTCGCCGGTGAGCGTGCTCGACACCGGCGGCCGGCTCTTCCCGCTCTTCTGGTCCGGCACGGCGCCCGTCGAGGGCCGCACCGGGATCGGGGGCGCCCTCTACCTCGACCCCGACCTCGCGCCGGGCACCGAGCACGGGGAGGTGGTCGCGCTGTGCCGCCGGCGCTACCGGGTGACCGGCCTGCTGCGCGCCTCCCGCAACGGCTGGGCCCCCTCGCCGCCGGTCGAGATCCCGTCGGTGCCCGACCCACCACCCGCCGACGCGGTCCTCGTGGCCCGGCTGCGTCCGCTCGGCGTCCGCGACACGACGGCGTTCCCGCCGCTCGACTGACGCGGGCCCGTCGTGGTCGTCACTACGGTGACGCGGGTGGCAGTGGTGGCGATCGTGCCCGCGTGGATGCTGGCCGACGGCGAGTACGTCGGCCTGGGCGTGGGCGAGCAGGTCACCACCGGGCTCGCCCTCGCCGTCACGGGCACCTCGGCCTCGGCCTCGGCCGAGCCCGCCGACCCGCCCGGGCTCCGGCAGGCCGGCGAGCAACCCGGGTTCACGACCGCGCGCGGGCGGGTGGAGTGCCCCCACGACGGCGACGGGGTCCGGGCCGGCACGGTGCTCTGCGCCGGCACGTGGGCGGTGGTGCCCTTCGCGGCGACCCCGCTGCGTCCCGGGGAGGACGTCGTCGTGTCCGGCTGGCTCACCGCCGAGCCCTACCTGTGGGCCGCGGACGGCGTCCTCGCCCGCGCGGTGCCCGCGGGCCGGGCCGACTGGCGGGTCGCGCGGGTGAGCTGCGTCGTCGACGGCGCCGACCCGGCGGAGATCGGCCGGCTCCCCGACGAGGCCACCGTCGACCCGGACGCCGCCTACCTGCTGGAGCTCGTCCCGGCCGACTGAGCGTCGAGGGCCCGGCCCGCCCCGCCCCCGAGGGGCACACGGCGCATGATCAACAGGCTCCCGGGCTGCCCCGTGTGCCCGTGATCAAGCCCGACCGGGCCGACCACTCACGACGCTGTACGTGTCGCCTCGGAGAGCGCCTCCGGCACGCCGCGCACCACGACCGGCGCGAGGCCGCCCGCCCGCCGGGCCCGCTTGTTCTCGTACATCGCCGCGTCCGCCTCCGCGATGGCCGTCGCGAAGCCCGCGTCCACCCGGAACGGTGCGACACCCACCGAGCAGGGCGCCTCGGCGTCGAGCAGCACCGCCTGCAGCCGGTCGGCGAGCCGGGCCGCGTCCTCGATCCCGACCGAGGCCACCAGCCCGAACTCGTCGCCCCCCAGCCGTGCGAGCGGGTCCCCGGTGCGCACCGCGTGGGCGAGCGTGTGGGCCGTCCGGCAGATGAAGCGATCGCCGGCGTCGTGGCCCTCGACGTCGTTGACGGTCTTGAGCCCGTCGAGGTCCATCATGATCACCGACGCCGGGTCCCCGAAGCGGCGGAACCGCTCCTCCTCGCGCTCCAGCCAGCGCTCCCAGCCCCGCCGGTTCAGCAGGCCGGTCAGCGGGTCGGTCTCGGCGTCGGACACCGCCCGCTCGAGCTCCCGCGCCGCCTCCACCGCCGCCCCGTCGGCCGCGAGGACGCTCGAGAGCAGGCTGGAGAGCAGGTCGAGCAGCGGCTCCCGGGCCAGCTCGGCCGCGGGCAGCGGGTGGGGGTCGATCCCGACGACGGTGCCGAACAGCTCGCCGTCGGGCGCCACGATCGGCGTGCCCACGTAGGCCCCGACCGGCATCGACGCCTCCCCCTGGGCCTCGACCGCCGCCGTGAGCCCGGCGACCACGGCCGTGTCGGGGACGATCCGCGGGGTGGTGCCCCCGACCATCGTCCGGCACAGCGACCGCGACCAGGCGATGTCCGCCCCCGGCCGGATGCCGTAGGCGTGGTCGGCGGCGACCAGCACCGTCTGCCGCTCGGCGGCCACCCGCGTGACCGCCCAGGCCCCCATCGGCGCGGCGGCCGCGAGGTAGTCGACGACCATGCGGCAGGCCTGGTCGAAGGCCCGCGGCGGCGCGAGCTCGGGCGCCACCTGCGGCGTGGACGCGCGCATCACCACCACCCCCCTGATCGCCGGCGCCCTCCCACCGGTCGACTCCCTCGTACCACCGGGAACCGACACCGACGCCTCCGAGGGCGGCCGAACCACCCCGTCGGGGTCGGTCAGGACCCCTCCGGGGCATAGGGGGTGGTGGTCGGCGGATCGACGACGACGGGGCCGCCCGCGTCACGACCCGGGGTCCGCCGGGCCCGCTTGTCCTCGTACATCGCGGCGTCGGCCACCGCGATCGCCTCCGCGAACCCCGAGGCGACGCCGACCGGAGCGACCCCCGCCGAGCACGGCGTCCCGGCGGCGTCGAGGGCCTCCTGCAGGCGGGCGACGAGCGACCCGACGTCGTCGGGGTCGAGGGTGGCGACCATCGCGAACTCGTCCCCGCCGAGCCGCGCGACCGGATCGCCGCGCCGGGTCACCGACCGGAGCGTCTCGGCGGCGCGTCGCAGGTAGGCGTCGCCCGCGTCGTGACCCTGGGTGTCGTTGACCCGCTTGAGCCCGTCGAGGTCCATCATCACCACCGAGGCCGGGTCGCCGAAGCGGCGGAACCGCTCCTCCTCGCGCGTGAGCCAGCGCTCCCAGCCGCGCCGGTTCAGCAGGCCCGTCAGGGTGTCGGTCTCGGCGTCGGAGACCGCCAGCTCGAGCTCCCGCGCGGAGTGCACGGCGTTGGTGTCGGCCTCGAGCACGCTCGAGAGCAGGCTGGAGAGCAGGTCGAGCAGGGACTCGTGGCTGACGAAGCCCGCGTCGAGGGGCTCCTGGTTGATCCCGATCACGGTGCCGAACAGCTCGCCGTCGGGATAGAGCACCGGCGTCCCGACGTAGGCCGCCACCGTCGTGCCGCCCTCGGCCGCGGCCTCGACGACGTCGCAGAGCACCGGCAGGCGCCCGGTGTCGGGGATGACGCGCGGCGTCTCCCCCGACACCATCGTGCGGCAGATCGACAGCGCCCACCGGCCCTCGACCCCGGGCACGAGCCCGTACGACTCGTCGTGCGACACCAGGATGGTCTGGCGGTCCCCCGCCACCCGGGTCACGGCCCAGGCGCCCATCGGCAGCGCCTCGGCCAGGTAGTCGACGACCATGCGGCAGGCCTGGTCGAACGCCCGCGGCGGGGCGAGGTCGGCGGTCACGACGTTCGTCGGATGGGTGGTCACATCGCCCTCGTTCTCACTCGGGGTCCCGCGTCCCCTCGCGCGGGTCCCTTCGTCGGTCATTCTGGAGCGCCCGGTCCGGACCCGGTCGGGGCGGGGTCACCCGGCGCAGGTGCAGCAGCGGGTAGGGGCGCCCGTCGTCGTCGGTCTCGGACCGGCCGGTCTGCACGAACCCGCGCCGCGCGTACCAGTCGCGTGCGGCCGGGTTCTGCTCGTTGACGTCCAGGGTGAGCACCGCGTGGCGGGCGGCGGCATCGTCGAGCAGGGCCGTCCCCACCCCGCGCCCGTGGACGGCCGGGTCGACGAAGAGCCCGTCCACCGCGCCGCCGGTCCCGGCGAGGAAGCCCGCGAGCGCGCCGTCGGGGCCGACGGCGACGCGGATCGCGGCCCGGGCCAGCTCGGCGCGAGTCTGCGGCTCGAGCTCGTCGACCTGCGCGGCACCGAGGAAGTGGTGGGTGGCCTCGACGGCGCGGCGCCAGAGACCGACGAGCGCCTCGCGCTCCTGCGGCGCCACGTCGCGGATCGACCAGTCCACCCCGAACAGCGTAGGGACACGACCGTGACGTGCCAGGTGAACGAATGTTGTCGCTCGGGCGACAACATCCGTTCACATGGTGAGCACGATCTTCCCCACCATGTGCCCGTCGGCGACCCGCTCGTGGGCCCGCTGCAGGTTCTCGGGGGTGAGGCCCTCGAGCTGCTCGACGAGGGTGCTGCGCACGGTCCCGGCGTCCACCAGCTCCGCCACCCGGGCGAGCAGGTCGTGCTGGGCGACCATGTCCGGCGGCTCGAACAGCGGCCGGGTGAACATCAGCTCCCAGTGCAGCGTCTGGCTCTTGTCCTTGAGCGGCAGGGTCTCGAGGCCCTCCGGCTCGTCGATCGCGACGATCTCCCCACCGGTGTTCAGCAGCTCGGCGTAGGTCTCGATCATCCCGGCGGTGCGCGGCGAGAAGACCAGGTCGACGCCGTCCGGGGCGACCGCCGCCGTGCCGGCCACGAGGTCGTGGTGGTCGATCACGTGGTGGGCGCCGAGGTCGGTGGCCCAGCGACGCGACTCCTCCCGCGACGCGGTCCCGATCACGGTGAGCCCGGTCAGCGCCCGGGCGAGCTGGATGACCATCGAGCCGACCCCGCCGGCGGCGCCCATCACCAGCAGGGTGCCGCCGTCGTCGGGGCGCACCCGGAAGCGGTCGAACAGCGTCTCCCACGCGGTGATCGTCGTGAGCGGCAGCGCGGCGGCCTCGGCGAACGACAGCGTGCGCGGCTTCGGCCCGACGATGCGCTCGTCGACCGCGTGGAACCCGGCGTTCGTGCCCTGCCGGGCGATCGAGCCGGCGTGGTAGACCTCGTCGCCGACCGAGAACAGGGTGACCTCGTCGCCCACGGCGGTGACGACGCCCGCCGCGTCGTAGCCCAGCACCTTCGCCTCGCCGCCGGGGTCGCCGCCGTGGACCTTCGTGTCGACCGGGTTGACCGATACCGCCCGCACCTCGACCACCAGGTCGCGCGGACCCGGCGTCGGGACGGGGAGCTCGACCTCGCTGAAGGGCCCGCCGGCGGTGTGGTGGGCCAGGGCGCGCATCGTCTCGGGCACGGCGGCACCTTAGGGCTCCGCCCTGGTGCGTGCGTTCCCGTGCCCCGGCACGGAAACACACGCACACGCGGCGGAGCCGCGAAGTGTGAGACTGGGCCCCACCGCCGTGCCGACCGAGGGGACCCGATGTCGACGACGATGCCCGCGCCCGCCGCCACCGGCGCGGAGGACCTCGAGGTGCTGCGCGCGGTGGAGGACCGGGTGCTGTGGTTGGCGACCGCGATCATCGACCACGCCAACCGGGTGCGGCCCAATCCCGGGGGGCTGAAGGTCGGGGGCCACCAGGCGTCGTCGGCGTCGATCACCTCGATCATGACCGCGCTGTGGTTCGGGGCGCTGCGCCCGGAGGACCGGGTCTCGGTCAAGCCCCACGCGAGCCCGGTGCTGCACGCGATCAACCACCTGCTCGGCCGCCTCGACGCCCGCTACCTCACGACCCTGCGGGAGAAGGGCGGCCTGCAGTCCTACCCGTCCCGCTCGAAGGACCCCGACCCGGTGGACTACTCCACCGGCTCGGTCGGCATCGGCGCGACCGCCCCGATCTGGGGGGCGATCGCCCGCCGCTACGCCCACGGGGTCGGGGCCCGCGCCGCCTCCCGCGGCGTCCTCGGGCGGCAGTTCTCGCTGGTGGGCGACGCCGAGCTGGACGAGGGCGCGGTGTGGGAGGCCGTCCTGGACCCGATGGTCCGCGAGCTCGGCGAGGTCTGCTGGGTCGTCGACTTCAATCGCCAGTCGCTCGATCGCGTCGTCCCCGACATCTCGGTCACCCGGCTGCACGGCCTGTTCGAGGCGGCCGGCTGGCAGGTCATCACCGTCAAGTACGGCCGGCTCCTCGAGGACCTCTACGCCCGCGACGGCGGGTCCGCGCTGCGGCGGCGCATCGACGGCATGACCAACCCGGAGTATCAGCGGCTGCTGCGCTGCACCCCCGAACAGCTGCGCGAGCGCGTCCCCGGCGAGGGCAGCACCTCCCACCCCGACGACCCGCAGGCGATCGCCGCGCTGCTCGCGACGATCGACGACGACGCCGTGCACGCCGCCATCCGCAACCTCGGCGGGCACGACCTGGGCGCCCTGCTCGACGCGTTCGACGCCATCGACGACACCCGCCCCACCGTGGTGTTCGCCTACACCGTCAAGGGCTACGGGCTCGCCACCCAGGGCCACCCGCAGAACCACTCCAGCCTGCTCACCGAGGCACAGATGCGGGAGCTCGCCGCCCACGTCGGCGCCGACCTCGACGACCCCTGGCGACCGCTGCCCCCCGACTCCGCGGCGGCCCGCCTCTGCCAGGAGACCGCCGCCCGCCTGGACCGCCCGCAGGACGCCGGGACGGTCACCACGCCCGAGGTGCCGACCGACGCCGGGCGCACCCCGTCGGGACACGGCACCACCCAGCAGGCCCTGGGCCGCGCGTTGCTGGACCTCACCCGCGAGGCCCCCGAGGTCGCCGCGCGGCTGGTCACCGTCGCGCCCGACGTCGCGTCCTCGACCAACCTCGGCGGCTGGCTGAACAAGGTCGGGACGTGGTCGGTGCGCGAGCGCCGCGACTGGTTCGACGACGACGCCGAGACCATCCTGCACTGGCGCGAGAAGCCCTCCGGGCGCCACATCGAGCTCGGCATCGCCGAGACCAACCTCGTCGGGCTGCTCGGCGAGCTCGGCGCCACCTGGTCACGCTGGGGCGAGCCGCTGCTCCCGATCGGGGTGCTCTACGACCCGTTCGTCTCCCGCGCCCTCGAGCCCTGGGCCTTCGGCATGTACGCCGGCGGCCAGTCGATTCTCGTCGGCACCCCGTCGGGGGTGTCCCTCGCCCCCGAGGGCGGCGCCCACCAGTCGATCACCACCCCGTCGATCGGGCTCGAGCAGCCCGGCTGCGTGGCGTTCGAGCCGGCCTTCGCCGTCGAGGTCACCTGGTGCCTGCTCGACGGGCTGGGCCGCCTCGGCCGCCCCGACGGGTCCTCCACCTACCTGCGCCTCTCGACCGCCCCGATCGACCAGTCGCTCGCCGCCGTCCCCACCGACCCGGCCGCCCGGGAACGCCGCCGCCGCGGCGTCGTCGGCGGCGGCTACCTGCTCCGCCGCAGCTCGAGCCGCCCCCAGGTCACCATCGCCGCCCAGGGGGCCACCGTCCCGGCCGCGCTCGCCGCCGCCGACCGGCTCGACGCGCTCGAGGTACCCGCCGACGTCGTCGTCGTGACCAGCGCCGACCTGCTCTTCCGCGCCCACCACGGCGACCGTGAGCGCCGGGTCCTCGACGCCGCGTTCCCCGCCGACCGGGCCGCCCCGCTGGTCACCGTCATCGACGGCCACCCCCACACGCTGGCCTTCCTCGCCGGTATCCACCGGGTCCACGCCCGCCACCTCGGCGTCACCACCTTCGGCCAGTCCTCCGACCTCGCCGGCGCCTACGCCCTCCACGGCATCGACGCCGACGGCATCGTCACCGCCGCCCTCGACGGCGCCGAAGGGGCCTGATCGACGGGTCAGGACGCCGGCGTCGTCGGGGTCGTCGGGGTCGTCGTCGGGCCGGGCGGCGTGACCGCCTCGCCCCGCGCCCGGCGGCGGGCCTCGTAGCGCACCGCGATCTCCCCCGTGACGCCGATGAGCATGCCCCAGGACGCCACCACGAACAGCCACGTCCCGGTGCGGGTCAGGGACGGGTAGAGGAAGAAGATGCTGCCCACCACGAAGGCGGCGTTGCCGAACGCGCCGACGACGAGGTGGACCCACGGGAGGTCGTGAGCGTGTCGGGCGATGTAGCGCAGGTAGAGCCAGAGCATCACGCCCGCGAGGGTGACCGGCGCACCCCGTCGCGGTCCTCACCCGTGGAGAGTGAGCGTCGAACTCATCCGGGGTGGGTGAGACCCCCTGGGACGCGGCGTGCCAGGTTCGGCGGATGAGCGGGGAGGCGCCGGGCACCGAAAGCATGTTCCCGCCGTGGGGCAAGGTCGCGGCGTCCGTCGTCCGGTCGGTGCTCAGCGTCGCGGTGCTGCTCACGCTGTACTCGGTGCTGCCGCTCGCGGCGGCCCCCATCGCGGTCGCGGTGGCGCTGCTCGTCGTCGGCCTGCTGGCGCTCGCCGCCATCGTCGTGTGGCAGTTCCTGGCGATCAGCGGCGCCCAGCACCCCGGCCTCCGGGCGGCCGAGGCGCTCGCCATCGCCGTCACGTTGTTCATCGTGCTCTTCGCGGCGACCTACCTCCGGTGGTCGGAGGGCACTCCCGGGGCGTTCTCCGAGCACCTGTCGCGCGTCGACGCGCTGTACTTCACCGTCACGGTGTTCGCGACGGTCGGCTTCGGGGACATCACCGCGCTCTCCCCCGGGGCCCGGATCGTGGTCACCCTGCAGATGGTGGGCGACCTGCTGCTCCTCGGGCTCGTCGTGAACGCGATGCTCACGACGGCCCGCCGTGCCCGCGCCGCCCGGCAGGGGTGAGGGAGCGCCTCACCCGCACCGGACGAGCGGCCCGGTCCTCACGCCGAGTGGGTCAGCAGGCCGGCGCGTCGGGCGAGGGTCACGGCGTCCCGCCGGCCCCCGGCGCCCAGCTTGTGGTAGATCGCTCGCTGGTGGGTCTTGACCGTGTTCGTCGAGACGGCCAGGTCCTCGGCGATCTCGGCGGCCGAGCGCGTCGTGGGCAGGAGGGCCAGGACCTCCCGCTCCCGGTCGGTCAGCGCCACCCAGCCGGCCGTGGGCTGCACCCGCGCCCCCGAGAGCACCCGGCCGACGTGGCCCTCGTGCTCGCCGAACATGCCGCGCCGGGCGGCGAGGTAGTGGTGCAGCGCCGGGCTCGCCTGCAGCAGCGGACGCAGCAGCGCCTGCTCCCCCGCGACGTCGAGGGCCGCGAGCATCCGCTGCCGCGCGAGCGGCATCTGCCGGCGGGCGAGGGCGATCTCGGTGTCGAGCACCCAGGCCTGCACGGTGGCGAGCCCCGTGACGGTGCACGGGTGGGTCCGGTCGAGCACGGGCCCCAGGAACCGGCGGGCCTCGGCGTCCTGGTCCGCCGCCCAGGCGTCCCGGGCCCGCAGGACCGCGAGGTCGCCCGTGCCCTCGAGCCGGTGCCGGACGGCGTGGGTCACCTCGCCGGCGTCGCGCACCCGCCCGCGTGCCAGGGCCAGGTCCTGGTCGAGCAGCGCGGCGACGGCCAGGGCCGCCCGGCCCTCGGCGTCCGCCGGCGCCGCGGCGTCGGGGCGGCGCAGCCCGTCCGGCATCGCGCTGCCCGCGTCGTGCTCCGCCGCCCGCCGGACCGCGGCGAGGACCTCCGGGGCCGGGCTGCGGCCGCCGGTCCGGGCGACGTCGGCGAGGGCCTCGTCCGGGCGGCCGGCCAGCAGGTGCACCACGGCCTGGACGAGCAGCGCCGCGGCCGCCCAGGGCGTCCGGTCGCCGCCGTGGCGGGCCGCGAGATCGAGCGCGGCGGCCGCGTGGGTGCCCGCGTCGCGCGGCCGGTGCCCGTACACGGCCGCGAGCCCGAGGACCGTCCGCGCCTGCAGGACCAGCAGCGGCCGGTCGCGGTCCTCGGTGGCGGCGAGGGCCTGCGCGGCGTCGCGTCGGGCCTGCTCGGGGTCGACCCCGGCGAGCGCGAGGCCCCGGTTCACCAGCGCGAGGGCCCGCAGCGGCGCGACGTCCACCGACTCCGGGCGGATCCCCCGGGCGAGGTCGCGCGCCCGGCCCCGCTCGTCGCGGGCCAGGGCGAGACGGACCCCGACGATGCTCGCCAGCACGGTCGACTCGTGCGTCCCGTCCGCGGGCTCCGGGCCGAGGGCCGCCACGAGCGCACCGGCGTGCTCGACGTCGCCGTCCTCGAGGGCGGCCAGCGCGAGGGCCAGCCGGGCGCGGACGTCCTCGCCCCGCGCCTCGACCAGCCGCCCGGGCTCGCGCAGCGCGGCGAAGCGGCCCGACGCCAGCAGCTCGACGGCGTCGTCGCGCAGCAGCGCCTCGGTGCCGGCGACGTCGCCGGCGAGCGCCGCGAAGTGCACCGCGGCGGCGGTGTCGTCGTCCGCCTCGTACCAGGCCGCGGCGCGGTGGTACATCGCGCGGAGCCGCTCCGGGTGCTCGCGGCGGAGCCGGGCGAGCAGGTGGGAGCACAGCAGCTCGTGGACCCGGTAGCGCTCCCGGTGCCGGTCGGTGGCCGTGACCAGGGCGGTGGTGGCGTCCAGCCGGGCCAGCACGTCGCCCGCGTGGGCGTCGCCGGTGAGCGTCGTGGCGAGGTCCACGGCGACGGGGCCGCAGGCGCTGGCGGCCTCCAGAGCCCGGCGCTCCTCGCCGTCGAGGCGGTCGAGCACCTCGTCGGTGAGGTAGTCGGCCACCGAGCGGTCATCGCCGGCGAAGGCGGCGACGACGCCCGCGCGGTCGGGCGCCGACCGCAGGGACAGCGCGACGAGCCGCAGGGCGGCGACCCAGCCCTCGGTGCGGTCCACCAGGGTCTGCACCTGCTCGGGCGCCAGGTCCACCGCGGCCGCCTCGAAGAGCCGCGTCGCCTCCTCGACGTCGAACATCAGCCGCTGGGCCCGCAGCTCGGTGAGGCGGCCCTGGAGGCGGAGCCGGTCGACCCCGACGGGGGCGTCGAACCGGCTGCAGAGCACCAGGGTCACCCCGGGCAGCGGGTAGCGGACCAGCGCGTGCAGGCCCCGTTCGGCGGGGTGGCCCACGATCTCGTGGACGTCGTCGAGGACCAGCCGGATCGGGCCTGGTAGGCGGTCGAGGCCGTCGAGGACGGCCGCCGTGACCACGTCCGGCCCGTCGTCGTCCGGTCCCGGGGGCGGCACCCGCCGCAGCGGGCTGTCCTCGGGGACACCGTCGCACGTGGCGAGCGCGCCGAGGACGCAGTCCCACCACGCGGCGTGGCCACGGTCGCCGGTGTCGAGGGAGACCCAGGCCGTCGGGACGCCCGGGGTACTGCGCACCCAGTCGGCCACCGCGACGGTCTTGCCGTATCCCACGGGGGCGCTGACGAGCACGACCCGCCCGAGCTCGTCCGGGGCACCGTACTCCTCGAGCAGGGCGCGGACCCCGGCCCGCTCCACCAGCTGCGACGGGGGCGGGGGCACGGCGGTCTTGGAGTGCCGCATGATCACCTCGGGAACTGTGGAGTCAATTCCGGGGGTCCAGTCTGCCGTCGGATCGACCGGCGGAGCCAGCACACGGTGACCGTCGAGGAGGAGCGGCGGCCGAAGTTACCCCACATGCCCCGGCATGCTGGCCTGCCCGGCGACGCGCAGTAGTGACCAAGGTCCCGCGCCGCACGGGCCCATCGGGTCACCCGCGGCGGATGACGCTCCGCGCCCTCCTGGCGTGCCTGCACTCCCTCGGCGTCCAGGTGTCTCGCTGCGGGCCGCGCCGAACTGAGGCGTCGGGGCGGCGTCAGCCCTCCCGCGCCTCGGCGCCCGCCGCCGGAGCCGGTGCCGGTGTCGGTGCCGGTGCCGGTGCCGGGCGCAGCCAGGCGGCGCCGACGTGCGCGACGACGACGGCCACGATGACGAGCGGGGTCACGGCGAGGCCGTCGGCGCCCAGGAGCAGGACCGCGAGCAGCACCGCGGTCAGCGGGAGGCGCAGCATCACCGCGCACATCGCCCCGATGCCCATCGCCACCGCCGGGACCAGGGACAGGCCCGGGAGCCCCGAGAGCGCGAGCCCGCCGGCCGCTCCCAGGAACAGCGACGGGAACACCGGACCGCCGCGGAAGGCGGACATCGACACCGAGTAGCCCAGGGCCTTGCACGCGAGCAGGACGACGAGCGCACCGACCCCGTACGAGGGCGCGTCGGTCAACAGCCGCGGGAGCGCGTCCTGGCCGGAGAACAGGACGTCGGCCACCGGGTGTGCGGTGACCGTCGTGTACAGGACGGCCAGCCCGGCCACGACGAGCCCGGCGACGACCGTGAGGAGCAGCGCGGAGCGTGCCACCACGGCGCGCAGCCGGCGGGCAAGGACGCCGATGCCGCTGCCGAGGAGCGCCGCGGCCAGGCCGATCCCGACGGCCCAGCCGAACTGGGCCAGGTCGGGATGCACGAACGGCGGGAGCCCGGGCAGGGCGAGCGAGAAGGTGCCCAGGCCGGTCAGGACGCCCAGGCCCAGGAAGACCAGCGACCCGATGCCCGCGGCGAGCAGGCCCGGGACCAGCACGAGGCTCAGCATCGCGCCGCCGAGCCCCGCGGACTCCATGAGCAGGAACGCCCCGAGCAGCGGGGAACCCAGCAGGGTGCTGATGGCGGCGAAGCTCCCGGCGCTCGCCACCACGGCCAGGGAGCGCTGCGGGGGTGACTGCCGGGCGGCCCGGACCGCGAGCAGCGCGAGGCCGCCGCCGATCGCGATCAGCGGTGCCTCCGGCCCGAGCACGGCGCCGAAGACGAGGGTCCCGGCGGCGGCCAGCACCACCCCGGGCAGCTCCCGGGCGGTCGGGGCCGGGTGGTGGCCGAAGCCGTCCGCCGGGGAGGCACCCCCGTGTCCGGGCAGGTAGCGGATGGCCGCGCCGACGACGAGGCCGCCCACGGCGAGCAGCGGGAACGGCCACCACAGCGGGTCGGGGCCCAGCCCCAGGGCGACGGGCAGGTCGGCGAAGAGCACCCGCTGCAGGGCGGTGACCGCGACCAGGAAGCCGTAGGACGCGGCCGAGATCGGCACGCCGAGCAGCGCGGCGAGCGCGAGCAGGCGCAGGTAGGCCGGGGAGCGCAGCACCGCGGCGACGTCGGCGTCCGACGGGGGCCCGGCGGGCGCCGCGTGCCCCGCGGGCCGCGGAGCGGGATCCGCGGCCCGCGGGGCGCTCCCCGCGACTCCCGTCCCGTCGGCGGTCCCGGCCGCCCCCGGGCCCGACCCGCCCCGCAGCCCGCGGCCGGGATCCCCCACCGCGCTCAGGCCTCGGTGTCGGCGAAGACCTCGCGGAGCCGCGCCTCCTGCTCGCCGCTGAGGTTGGTCCGCAGCAGCTCGGCCTGGCTCCCCTCGAACGCGGCGGCGACCTTGTCGAAGACCGCGTCGTGGGTGAGCGCGAACAGCGCGGAGGTGCCCGGGGTGACCTTGGCCCGCACCTCGGCGATGAAGTCGTCGTCGATCCCGACGTCGCGCAACGACGCCGAGAGCGCGCCGGCCGCCGCGCCGACGAGCACGCCCAGCAGCGGTACGAAGAAGATCAGCCCGAACAGCAGACCCCAGAAGCTGCCGCCGAGGGCCCCGACGCCGGTGAGGTTGTGCATCTGCCGCGTCTTCGGCTTCGAGCGCCCCTCCGGCCAGGTGACCACGGCACCGTCGTCGACCTTGATGAGCTCCTCCTTCTGGAGGCGCTCGAGGGTCGCCAGCGCGTCCTCGGCGCCGGTGACGGTGGGGAACTTCCAGGCGGTCAGGGTGGGCATACGTCCTCCAGGCTCCTCGGGCGCCGCCGACCGGGGTCCGGTCGCGGTGCTGTGCCACCGAGCGTGGGTCGGCGGGCCCGCCCCGGGCATCACCCGCGACGGACGACCTTCCCCGACCTCACCCCCCGCGGGTGACCCGCGACCGCCGCACGCGGGCGGACGATGGCCGCGGGCCGGGGAGGGAGCCGAGGAAGGAGCCGACGATGCCTCTCGACGACGAGGAACGGTCGGTGCTCGACGAGACGGAACGTTCCCTGGCCGAGCACGACCCGGGTCTGGCGCGCCGGCTGCGCGACGGGTGGCGGCACGAGCGGCGGCGGCGGCGCGGCGTGCTGGTCACCGTCAGCGCCCTCGTGCTGTTCGTCGGGCTGCTCTGGCTCGACCTCCCGTGGCAGGCCTTCCTCATCGCCGCGCTCGCCGTCGCGGTGGTCGTCGTCGCCGACTGGTGGCCCGTCCGGGAGATCGGCGCGGTGCTGCGCGACCACGACCGGAAGGGGCTCCGCTGACGGGCGGGTGGCCCGCGTCGCCCGACCGGTGACGGTGCGCCCCACACGAGGTCGTCGCGCCTCCGCGGGCGGTGACGGATGATCAGGCGGTGCAGCCCGCAGAGAGGCGCCTGGCGGCCGCCGGCGCCGCGGTGGTCGGCGTGGCGTTCGGGATGGCCCGGTTCACCTTCGGGCTCACCCTCCCCGCTCTGCGCCACGATCCCTCGCTCTCGGCCACCGGACTCCCCGACCCCGTGCTGGGGGCCATCGCGGGCGGCACGTTCGCCGGGTTCCTGGTGGGCATCGTCGGGGCCCCGCTGCTCGCCGCCCGCCGTGGTCCGCGGGCCCCGACCACGCTCGGCGGCGTCTGCGGGGCGCTCGGCGCGCTGCTGGTGACCGTCGCCGGCTCCCCGGGACTGCTGGCCGTGGGCGCGGTGCTCGCCGGCAGCGCGGCGGGCTGGGTCTGGGCGCCCTACTCCGACCTGGCCGCGGCGCTGGCGCGCCCGGCCGTCCGCCCGGGCCTGGTGTCGGCGATCAGCACCGGGACCTCCGGCGGCCTCGTGCTCACCGGGGTGGTGGCGATCCTCGCGGGCGACGGGTGGCGCGCGGTGTGGGCGACCGTGGCCCTGGCGTCGGTGGCCGCGGCGGTGCTGAACCTCGCCTGGGTGCCCCGGGTCGAGCGCCCCGCCGAGCGTCACCGCCGGCCGCTGCCGTGGGCGGGGCTCGCCCTCCCGGCGGGGTTCGCGGTCGTCTACCAGGCGGCGGTCGCGCTCGGCTTCACCTACGCCGCCGACGTCGCCCGCGCCGCCGGCCTGGCCGCTGACGCCCGCCCGGTGCTCTTCGTGATCATCGGGGTGGTCGGCCTCACCGGGCTCGCCACGGGGCTGCTGGCCGCGCGGCTGGGCGCCGGCCGGGTCGCGGCCGGCTGCCTGGTGGTCCTCGGGGTCTCGCTCGGGCTGTTCGCCGTGGGCGCGCGGTCGGTCGTGCTCGTCCTGCTGGGTGCGGCCGTGTTCGCCGTCGTCTACCTGGTCGGCGCGGCGGTGCTGGCGGTGTGGACCGCGGAGGTGGCCCCGGCCGACCCGGGACGGGCGCTCTCGGTCGCCATGGTGGTGGGTGCGGTCGGGGCGATCGTCTCCCCGGTCGTCGTCGGGAGCCTGATCCCGGTCCTCGGACTGCCGCTGCTGCTCGCGGTGGCCGGCGGTGCCACCCTCGTCCTCGGGGTGGGGGTGGCGCTGGTGCCGGGTCAGGCCCGGTGACGGTCGACGGCGTCCTCGTCCCAGTCCACGCCGCTGCCCGGCTCGTCGGGCAGGACCACCGCTCCGTCGACGACGCGGGCCGGGCGGCGCAGCACCCCGGCGGCGACGTCGAGGTACTCGAGGAGGAACGCGCCCGGCGTCACCGCGAGCAGCGCGGCGCTGACCTCGGGCCAGAAGTGGCTCGAGACCGGCCGTCCGGCGGCGTGGGCCAGCGGCGCCGCGCGCAGCCAGCCGGTGATCCCGCCGATCCGGGCCACGTCGAGCATCGCGTGGTCACCCGCGTCGGCCCGCAGGCCCGCCGCCATCTCGTCGGCGCCCCACCAGCTCTCGCCGAGCTGGATCGGGGTGGACACGGCGGCGCGGATCCGGGCGTGGCCGGCGGCGTCGTCGGCGCGCGTCGGCTCCTCGACCCACAGCAGGTGCTCGTCGGCCAGGGAGTGGACGCGCCGGATCGCCTCGGGCACCGGGAGCGTCTGGTTGTAGTCGACGGCGATCTCGGCGTCGGGCCCGACCGCCTCGCGCAGCGCGGCGATCACCTCGCGGTCACGCGCGAGCCCGGCCGCCCCGACCTTGACCTTGTAGGCGCCGAAGCCGAGCCGGGCGAGCCCGGTCGCCTCGGCCCGGACGTCGTCGGGCGCCATCGAGCGCAGGCTGCCGTAGGCGCGGACGGGCCGCGGCTCGGCGCCGAGCAGCCGGACCAGCGGCAGCGCCACGCGCCGGGCCAGGGCGTCCCAGCAGGCCATGTCGATCCCGGCGATCGCCATGGTCGCCAGGCCCTGCGGGCGCAGCAGCCGCAGCCGGGCGCGCAGGTCCGCCTCGACCGCCCGAGGTGCGGCCGGGGTCCCGACGACGGCGGCCCCGAGCTCGGTGACCAGGCTGGTCAGGGCCGGGAGCACCGTCGGGGTGTAGCAGAACAGGTAGGCGTGCCCGACGACGTCGTCGGACGTCGTCACGTCGACCAGGACCAGCGGCGCGTTCGGCACCTCGCCGCTCGCGGTCTGCACCGGCGGGTCGAGCGGGGCGAGGACGGCCCGGGCGCGGACACCGCGGACGGTGGCGCCCACCGTCACGTCCCGCAGTAGGTGACGAACGGCCCGGTGCCCGGCTCGGTGTAGCGCTCCAGCCCGGGACGCTCCGTGAAGGGCGCGCGCACGACGTCGAGGATCCGTTCGAAGGGCGCGAGGTCACCCCGCTCGGCCGCGGTGAGGGCCTCGTCGACGAGGTGGTTGCGCGGGATGTACACCGGGTTGACGCGGTCGGGGTCGGCCTCCGGGTCGCGCGCGGCCTCCCGGCGGGCGGCCCAGGCGTCGAAGGCGTCGCGGTCGAGGAAGAGGTCCCGGGCCGTCCCGCGCGGGAGGGCGCGGAAGAAGGTCGTCCAGTCGACCTGCTGGGCGTGGAGGAGGGCGAGCAGGTCGGTGACCAGGGACTCGTCGGGCTCGCGGAGGCCCAGCTTCGCGGCCATGCCGGCGCCGTAGTGGGCGTCGTAGCGCGCGGCGAAGCCCTCCAGCACGGCGCTGGCGGCCGCGATCGCGGCGTCGGTGTCGTCGTCGATCAGCGGCAGCAGGGCCTCGGCCAGCCGGGCGAGGTTCCAGCGGACGACCGGGGGCTGGTGCCCGTAGGCGTAGCGCCCGGCGTGGTCGATCGAGCTGAAGACCGTGTCCGGGTCGAACCGGTCCATGAACGCGCAGGGCCCGTAGTCGATCGTCTCGCCGGAGATCGTCGTGTTGTCGGTGTTCATCACGCCGTGGACGAACCCGACGAGCATCCACTGCGCCACGAGCGCGGCCTGCGCCTCGACCACCGCGCGGAAGAACTCGAGGTAGGGCTGCTCGGCGTCGCGGGCGTGGGGGTGGTGGCGGGCGATGGCGTGGTCGGCGAGGGCGCGGAGCTGGTCGCGGTCACCGTTGACCGCCGCGTACTGGAAGGTGCCGACCCGCAGGTGGCTCGACGCGACCCGCGCGAGCACGGCGCCGGGCAGCGGCCCGGTGTCGCGCGGCACCCGCTCCCCGGTGGTGCTGACGGCGAGGCCCCGGCTGGTCGGGATTCCCAGGGCGTGCATCGCCGTCCCCATCAGGTACTCGCGCAGCATCGGGCCCAGCGCCGCCTTGCCGTCGCCGCCCCGGGCGAACGGGGTGCGCCCGGAGCCCTTGAGGTGCAGGTCGTGGCGCGAGCCGTCGGGCGCCACGACCTCGCCCACCAGCAGCGCGCGGCCGTCGCCGAGCCGCGGCTGGTACATCCCGAACTGGTGCCCGGAATAGGCCTGCGCGACGGTGCGGACGCCCTCGGGCACGCGCCCCACCAGCAGGCCCGAGGTGCGCAGCGCCTCGGGGTCGAAGCCCAGGTCGCGCGCGAGGTCGTCGTCGAGCACGACTACCTGCGGGTCCGGGGCCTGGGCGGCGGTGAAGGGCACGACGAGCCCGGGCACGGCCCGGGCGTAGGTGTCCTCGAGCGCGGGGATTCCGACTGCCGTACTCACGCCGCCGACCGTACCCGGCACGCTTGCGCGCTTCCCACCATCCGAGTCGACTCTCCACATGGTGGGACGAGGTGCCCTTCGGGCAGGTGAGCAGAAAGTGTCGGTATACCGACACTTTCTGCTCACGGGCGCGGAGCGCACCTAGCGCCGGCTCAGCCCCCAGTGCAGCAGGAACGCGACGCCCGCCCCGAGGAACCACGAGAACGCGGCGACGTCGGACGACCCGAGCAGCACCAGCAGCATCGCGAGCACCGCGCCGACCGCCGTCGCCGCGATCGCGATCGGGTTGTAGCCGCCGCGGAAGTGGTACTTGCCGGTCGGCGAGAGGGTGTACATCTCGTCGACGTCGATCCGCTGGCGCTTCACGAGGAAGTAGTCGGCGATGAGCACCCCGTAGAGCGGGCCGATGAAGGCGCCGAGGGTGTCGAGCGTGTAGTGGATGACGTCGGGGCTCGAGTACAGGTTCCACGGCGTGAGCAGCACCGACCCGATCGCCGCGATCATGCCGCCCATCCGCCAGCTGATGCGTCGCGGGTTGACGTTGGAGAAGTCGAACGCCGGCGACACGAAGTTCGCCACGATGTTGATGCCGATCGTCGCGATCATGAACGTCAGCGCGCCGAGCACCACCGCGGTCGTCGAGTCGAGCCGGGCCACGGTCTGCACCGGGTCGTCGATCAGCTCGCCGAACACCGGCTTCGTCGCCGCGGCCGTGATCACCACGAGCAGCGCGAACACCAGGAAGTTCACCGGCAGGCCGAGGAAGTTGCCCCGCTTGACCGCGGCGAAGCTCCGGCCGTACCGGGAGAAGTCGCCGTAGTTGAGCATCGGGCCGGAGAAGTAGGAGACGACGAGCGCGATGGCGGTCAGCATCACCGGCACCACCGCCCAGCCGGTGATCACGTGGTCGGACAGGTTGAGGTCGATGTTCGACCACCCGGCCTGGAACACCAGGTAGCCGGCCAGCAGGAACATGACGACGTAGACGGCCGGGCCGCAGAAGTCGACGAAGCGCCGGATGGCCTCCATGCCCTTCCAGAAGACGAGGGCCTGCAGCACCCACATCAGCGCGAACGCCACCCAGCCGACGGCCGAGAGCCCGGTGAACCCGTGGGTGTCCGCGTCGGCGTAGGGGGCGAGCCCGGGCCAGAGCTTGAGGGCGACGACGACGAGCGAGGCCGACGCCAGGTAGGTCTGGATGCCGTACCAGGCGACGGCGATGAGCCCGCGGATGATCGCGGGGACGTTGGCGCCGAGCACCCCGAACGCCGAGCGGCACACGACCGGGTACGGCGTGCCGGTGGCCTGCGACGGCCGCGCCACGAGGTTGCAGAGCAGGTAGACGATCCCGATGCCGATCAGCAGCGCCACCAGCACCTGCCACGCGACGAGCCCGAGCGCGAACAGCGACCCGGCCGTCAGGTAGCCGCCCACCGAGTGGACGTCGGACATCCAGAACGCGAAGAAGTTGTACGACGACCAGGTCTGTTCCCGGAGCGGCGCGAGGTCCTCGTTGGTCAGCCGCGGGTCGTAGCCCGGCTTCACGGCGCCGGCGCCGATGGGGTGCCCGGCGGCCTCGACGAGGTCGTCGTGCCCGGCCGTGAGGCCCTTCCCGCGCGGTGCCGCGCCCTCGCCCGACGGGGTCAGCTGATCGGTCATGTGCGCGCCCTCCGTGCCGGTGGCCATCCCGGAGCAGACGGTCCGGCGCCGTCACCCACACGCGCCAGATCCCGAAGGGTCTGTTAACGGGATCCTCACACGCGGAACGCGCGCGCAACGGCGAGGCTGGGGCTCGTGCGGATCCTCCTGGTCAACGTCAACACCACCGACGCCGTCACCACCGGGATCGTCGAGCAGGCCGCCGCCGTCGCCGCTCCCGGGACCGAGGTCGTCGGGCTGACCCCACGGGTCGGGGCCGAGTCGGTCGAGGGGAACCTCGAGAGCCACCTGGCCGCCCTCGGGGTGCTCGACGCCGTCCTGCGCCACGACGGCCCCTACGACGCCGTGGTCCAGGCCGGGTTCGGGGAGCACGGGCGGGAGGCGCTGCAGGAGGTGCTCGACGTCCCGGTCGTCGACATCACCGACGCGGCCGCGTCGACGGCGATGTACCTGGGGCGGCGCTACGCGGTGGTGACCTCGCTCGACCGCACCGTCCCGCTCATCGAGGACCGGCTGCTGCTCGCGGGGCTCGCCGCGCACTGCGCCGCGGTGCGGGCGTCCGGGCTGGGGGTGCTGGAGCTCGAGCGCGAGCCGGTCCGCGCGGTGGAGGCCATCGCGGGGCAGGCGGCCGAGGCGGTCGCCCGCGACGGCGCCGAGGTGGTCGTGCTCGGGTGCGGCGGCATGGCCGGGCTGGCCGAGGCGGTCCGCGCGCGGGCGGGCGTGCCCGTGGTCGACGGGGTCCCCGCCGCCGTCACGGTGGCCGAGTCCCTGGTGCGGCTGGGCCTCACCACCTCGAAGGTGCGGACCTACGCGCCGCCCCGGCCCAAGCCGATCACCGGCTGGCCGTTCCCGTGAGTGGGCCGCCGAGGGGCACGGTGCGCAGCCTGGCCGGCGCTCCGGGCTGCCCCACGTCCTGATGATCACCCGCAGCGGACGGGCACGATGGGGACCATGGCCGACGCGAGCGAGGTGGACGCGTACTTCGAGACGACGCTGGGGATCGGTGACCCGCTCCTCGACCGCGCCCGGGAACGGGCCCGCGCCGGTGGCCTCCCCGACATCGCCGTCTCCCCGCTGCAGGGCGCGTTCCTCGCGCTGCTGGTGCGGCTCACCGGGGCGCGGCGGGTGCTGGAGGTCGGGACGCTCGGCGGCTACTCGGGCACGGTGATGGCCCGGGCGCTCCCCGACGACGGTGCCCTGGTCACGCTCGAGGTCGACCCGCACCACGCCGAGGTGGCCCGCGCGGTGTTCGACGAGGCCGGGGTGGCCGGGAAGGTCGACGTCGTCGTGGGTCGCGCCGCCGACACCCTGCCCGGGCTCGAGGGCCCCTTCGACCTCGTGTTCATCGACGCCGACAAGCCCTCGAACCCGGCCTACGTCCGGGCCGCCGTCGACCTCTCCCGCGCGGGCACGGTGATCGTCGTCGACAACGTCGTCCGGGGAGGTGCGGTGGCCGATCCCGGCGACACCTCGCCCGCCGTCACCGGTTCCCGCGAGGTCACCGAGCTGATCGCCGCCGAACCCCGGCTCGAGGCGACCGCGCTGCAGACCGTCGGCGCCAAGGGCTGGGACGGGTTCCTGCTCGCCCGCGTCGTCGGGTGAGCCCCGCGGGACCGCCCGACCTGAGACACCGCTCCACGGCCCGGATAGGCCGTTCGTCGTATGTCCGTGCGCCGTGTCACGTGGAGTCGCCCGCGACCCACGGGTAGCCGGAACCACGACGCCGTCGGTACCGGTCGACCCCGATGCCGCGACGGCGGACCCCGTCAGAACGACACCACGCGACGATGGGAGAACGCATGACCCACGCCACGATGATCGGCCAGCTCCGTTCGCTGCTCCAGCTCACCCAGACCGAGGTGCAGATCGCCCGCATCCGGGTCGCGCAGGCCCGGACCGACGCGGTCCGCAAGGAGCTGCGGGAGAACGCGGAGAACGCCGAGCGCCGCACGGCCGAGATCACCCGCGAGCTGCAGCGTCTCGGCGGTGTCGCCGACGTCGTCTCGCCGCTGGTCGGCCGCGTCGCCGCGTTCGTCAAGGGAACCTTCGAGCAGGCCGAGCCGGTCGACGAGGCGCTGCTGGGCGACCTCGTCCTGGAGCACCAGCTCCACGACCGCGCCACCTACCTCAAGGCCCTCGCCGAGGCCTCCCGCGAGAAGCCGACCAGCCAGCTCGCCGAGCGGCTGATCACCGCTCACAGCGCGACCGTCGAGTGGCTGACCACGGTGCTCGCCGAGGAGGCCCTCGGTGGCCCGTCCGCGCTGCGCGCGACCCCGGTCCAGGCGGTCGCCGGCGGCGTCACGCGCGCGGTCAACTACCCGGTCCGGTTCGCCCGCGACCAGGTCAACCGCGCCCTGGGCCGCGTCCAGGACACCGGCGACCAGGTGCGCACCGGCGTCACCCAGGTCGCGGGCAAGGCCGCGCAGTTCAGCGAGAACGCGCGCGACGTGCTCCTGACCGGCCGGGACGCCTCGCTGCAGCGCGCGGAGCAGGTCGCGCGCCGGCAGGGCGACACGGCCGCGGCCGAGTCGGTCCACGAGGCCCGGGCGCGGCTGGGCAGCCTCTCGGCGTCCGAGCTGCCGATCCCGGACTACGACAACCTCTCCGCGTCGGCCGCCGCGAGCGCGGTGAAGGAGCTGACGTCGGTGGACGACCTCAACAAGGTCATCCACTACGAGGAGGCCCACAAGAACCGCCACAGCGTGGTCTCGGCGGCGCAGACCCGCCACGCCGCGCTGGCGCAGGAGATCGCCGGGATCCGCTGAGGTCCCGCGCACGCCACGATCGGCGGCGGCACCCAGGGGGGTGCCGCCGCCGACGTGTGTCTAGCCCCCCGGCTCGAACCGGTACCCGCGCCCCGGCTCGGTGACGAGGTAGCGCGGCCGGGACGGTTCCGGCTCGAGCTTGCGGCGCAGGTGACCGAGGTAGACCCGCAGGTAGTGGCCCTCGGTGCCGTAGGCCGGGCCCCACACCTCGTGCAGGAGCTGCTGCTGGGTGACGAGCATCCCCGGATGGCGCACCAGGTACTCGAGCACGCCCCACTCGGTCGGCGAGAGGTGCACCTCGGCGCTCTCCCCCTCGGCGCCGTGCCGCAGCACCTTCTTCGCGACGAGGTCGACCTCGAAGTCCGGGGTGCTCACCCTGGGCTCCCCCTCGCCGCCGACGGTGGCCGCCCGCCGGACCGCGGCGCGGATGCGGGCGAGCAGCTCGGGCATGCCGAAGGGCTTGGTCACGTAGTCGTCCGCGCCGCCGTCGAGCGCGGCCACCTTGTCCCCCGCGTCGCTGCGCGCCGAGAGCACGATGACCGGCATCGAGCTCCACCCGCGGATGCCTTCCAGCACCTCGAGACCGCTGACGTCGGGCAGGCCGAGGTCGAGCACGACGACGTCGGGCGCGGGCCGGTCGGCGGCCGCCCGCAGCGCGCCGGCGCCGGTGGCCACCGGCACGACGGTGTGGCCGTGCGCGGTGAGGTTGATCCGCAGCGTGCGCAGCAGGTGGGGGTCGTCGTCGACGACGAGGACACGGCTCACCGGGCCACCCCGCTCCGCCCGCTCCCCATGACGCCCATCCTGGACCCCGTCACCGACACCGTCCCCGTGACGTCGACGACCGGGGCACGATGGCCGCCATGAGCACCGCCGTGACCTGGCGCCGCGACCTGCACGCCCACCCGGAGGTCGGGTTCACCGAGTTCCGGACGGCCTCGCGCGCCGCGGGCCGCCTCGCCGACCTCGGCTGGGACATCCGGACCGGTACGGACGCGATCGACCCCGCCGCCCGGCTCGGCCCGCCCGACGACGACGTGCTCGAGGCCGCCTTCACCGCCGCGGCCGGCGACGGTTCCTGGGCCGGGGACGAGCGCTTCCTCGGCGCGATGCGCGGCGGGCTCACGGCCGTCGTCGCGACCCTCGACACCGGGCGGCCCGGACGCCACGTGGCGCTGCGCGCGGACACCGACGCACTGCCGATCACCGAGTCCGCCGAGCCCGGGCACCCGCCGACCGCGGCCGGGTTCCGGTCGACCCGCGAGGGCGCGATGCACGCCTGCGGCCACGACGGCCACGTCGGGATGGCGGTGGAGCTGGCCGAACGGCTCACGGCCGCCCCACCGGACGGGCGCGTCACGATCCTCTTCCAGCCCGCCGAGGAGGGCGGGCGCGGCGCCGCGGCGATGGTGCCCGCCGGGGTGGTGGACGACGTCGACGTGCTGCTCGCCGCCCACCTCGGGATCGGCCTGCACAGCGGCGCCGTCGCGGCGGCCGTCGACGGGCTGCTCGCGAACACCAAGTACCGCGCGACGTTCCACGGCCGCGCCGCCCACGCCGCCATGGCCCCGCACGAGGGCCGGTCCGCCCTGCTGGCCGCCGCGGCCGCCACCCTCGCCGTCCACACCGCGCCGCCGTTCCCCGGGCACGAGACCCGGGTCGCCGTCGGCGCCCTGCACGGCGGCACGGTGAGCAACATCGTCCCCGACCGCGCCACCGTGCTGCTCGAGACGCGGGCCGACGACGGCGCGGTCAACGACGAGGTCGGGTCCCGCGTGCGCGCGGCGCTCGAGGGGGCCGCCGCGACCTACGGGTGCACCGTCGATGTCGAGCCGATCGGGAGCGTCACGACCGCGACCGGCGACCCGTCGGTCTCGGAGGCCGTCGCCCGCGCGGCGCGCGAGGGCGGCGTCGACGTCGTCGTCCCCACCGCCGACCTGGGCGTCGCGAGCGACGACGCCACCGCGTTCATGCGCCGCGTGCAGTCCCACGGCGGCGTCGCCACCTACCTCGCGATCGGCTCGGACCTCGCGGGCCCGCACCACACCCCGGGCTTCGACGTCGACGAGGCGGTGCTCGGCCCGGGGGTGGACCTGCTGGAGCGGGCGGTGCGCGCGCTCACCGCGCGGTAGGCGTCACGCCTGGGCCAGCGCCGGCTCCAGCGTCCCCTCCGGCGCGACGGGCGACTGCTCGACGACCTCGGGCCGGTAGTGCTCGATGATCGCCATGAACTCGTCCTCCTCGGCCAGGGGGACGCCGAGGAACTTCAGCGTCGCGCGGATCTCGAACGACACCGCGTCGAACTGCTCCGGGGTGATCCGCAGCGTCTGGTGCGCGGCGACCATGTCGAGCCCGGGGTAGCACTTCGGCCCGCCCGCGGCCTCGATCGACCACGCCGTGACCAGGAACTTGTAGCCGGGGGCGTTCGCCGGGTCGCCGTGGTGGGCGTGCACGCCCTCGTTCGCGTTGACCTGCGCGTTCTCGAACAGCCGGTCGACCAGGACGTCGACCGCCCCCGCGATCGCGTAGGTGCCGCCGAGACGCTCGTACAGGGATTCGCCGCTCATGGTGGTGCCCGCCCTCCGCCGTGGTGGTGATCGACCCACTGTGGCCAGGCGCACACACTCCGGTCAATGGCGCGCGACCAAATCGTGTCCAGCGCGCCTCCCGAGATGCCAGCGAAGCGTCGTCGCTTTCATCCAGTGGCAGGAAAGCCCCGTCGTCGGAGCGGCGCCCCCGGCTCAGCCGGCCCGGTCGTGGGCGGTACGCCGACCGTCCAGGTAGGCCGGGTCGATCCACGGCGGGATCACCGTCGGCAGGTCGACCCGCACCCGGTGCTCGCGGAAGGCCACCGTCGCGGTGTCGCCGACCACGCGGACGTCGACCTGCTCGAGGTTGGCCGGCTCCCCCGGGTCGTGCCCGATCGCGGCGGCGACGAAGGCGCGCATCGGCCCGGAGTGCGAGCTGACGAGCGCGATCCGGCCCCGCCCGGGCTCGGCGGCGAGCGCCGTGATGCCCGCCCACAGCCGGTACACCGCGATCTGCGGGGGCTCGAAGTGCCGCGTCGTCGAGGTCAGCCAGCGGTCGATCGGCCCGCCCGTCCTGGACGCCTCGCCGTAGTTGGCGTCGAAGCGGTCGTACTCGAGGGCCCAGTCCGGCGCCGGGCGCTCCGGGTCCAGCGCCAGGCGCCGCGCCGCCACCCCGGACGACTCGCGCGCCTCGCCGTCGTACAGGAACTGCAGGCTGTCGAAGTGGGCGTCCGGCTCCAGGTCCCCGACGACAACGCTGTGGCCGGCTCCCAGCTCCTCGTCCAGGGTCGCGACGAGGGCCGCGCGCAGCGTGACCGCCGTGGCCGTCCCGCGGGCGGTCGGCGCATGCGGCAGGCGCACCCGCTCACCCGCCGGCACCGTGGCGGCGAGGTCCTTCCCGAGCGCCCGCCCGGCCTGCCGCGCCTGGGACTCGCCGAGCTCGGTGAGCCCGACGTCGTCGAAGTACCCGTGCGTCTCGCCGTGGCGCAGGAGCACGACGCGCATCTCGGCGGTGGTCACGGGCGTCAGCCTGCCGCGCGGACGCGGCAGTGATCCAGAGCCGCGTTGCCGGGACGCGAACGCAGCGCACGGAGGCCCGACACGCGCGGCGCTCACGTGCCACGCTGGCGGTCGTGAGCGAATCCCGGATCCTCGCGCGCGACGACCTCGACTTCCTGCTCCACGACTGGCTGGGCGTGGCCGACCTCCTCGAGCGCCCGCCCTTCGCCGAGCATGACCGTGACACCGTCGACGCCGTGCTCGAGCTCGCCGAGCAGATCGCCACCGAGCGCTTCGAGCCCCACAACCGCGCCGCGGACGTCGCCGAGCCCCACCTCGCCGACGGCCGGGTGGTGGTGGTCGACGGCGTCCGCGAGGCGATCACCGCGTTCGCCGAGGCCGGCTTCATCGGCGCGTCGGTGCCCGCCGCGCAGGGCGGCACCGGGCTGCCGTTCACCGTCGCGCGGGCCGCCCTGGCGTGGTTCCAGGCCGCCAACATCGGGACCGCGTCGTACCCGTTCCTGACGACGGCCGCGGTCAACCTGCTCCTCGCCCACGGCACCCCCGAGCAGATCGCGGCGTGGGTGCCCCCGATGCTCGACGGCCGCGCCTCCGGGACGATGTGCCTCTCGGAGCCGCAGGCCGGGTCGTCGCTCGCGGACATCACGACCCGCGCCGAGCCCCGGGACGACGGCACCTACCGCGTCATCGGCACCAAGATGTGGATCTCCGGCGGGGAGCACGAGCTGACCCCGAACATCGTCCACCTGGTCCTCGCCAAGATCCCCGGCGGGCCGCCGGGGGTGAAGGGCATCAGCCTGATCGCGGTGCCGCGGTTCCTCGAGGACGGGACCCGCAACGACGTCGCCCTCGCCGGCCTGAACCACAAGATGGGCTACCGCGGCACGGTGAACACCCTGCTGAACTTCGGGGAGTCCGGCGGGGCGGTCGGGTACCTGGTCGGCGCCGAGCACGGCGGACTGGCCGCGATGTTCCACATGATGAACGAGGCGCGGGTCGGCGTCGGGATGGGCGCCGCGGCGCTCGGCGTCACCGGCTACCTGCACGCGCGGGAGTACGCGCTGACCCGGACCCAGGGCCGGGCCGTCGGCGGCCGCGACGTCACCAGCCCGATGATCCCGATCGCCGAGCACCCCGACGTCAAGCGGATGCTGCTCGCGCAGAAGGCCTACGCCGAGGCCGGGATGGCGCTCGGGCTGTACTGCTCGCGGCTGGTCGACGAGAAGGACACCGCGCCCGACGACGAGGCCCGCGCCCGGGCGGCGCTGCTGCTCGACGTCCTCACCCCCATCGCCAAGAGCTGGCCCTCGCAGTGGTGCCTCGCGGCGAACGACCTCGCGATCCAGGTGCTCGGCGGCTCGGGCTACACCCGCGACTTCCCCGTCGAGCAGTTCTACCGGGACAACCGGCTCAACCCGATCCACGAGGGCACGCACGGCATCCAGGCCATCGATCTGCTGGGACGCAAGGCGGTGATGCGCGGCGGCGCGGGCCTGGAGCTGCTGCTCTCGACGATCCGGTCGACGCTGGCCCGGGCGGATCAGCACCCGGAGTACGCGGCTGCGCTGGAGTCGGCGCTGGTCCGCGTCGAGAAGACCACGGCGACGCTGCACGCCGCGGGCGACCCCGACGTGACGCTGGCCAACGCGAGCGTCTACCTCGAGGCGGTCGGGCACGTGGTCGCGGCGTGGATCTGGCTCGAGCAGCTCCTCGCCGTCGACGCCCGGGACGGGACCGACGGCGGCGGCGCGTTCGCCGAGGGCAAGCGCGCCGCCGCCCGGTACTTCTTCCGCTACGAGCTGCCGAGGACGGGTCCGCAGTTCGACCTGCTGGACTCGCTCGACACCACGACCCTGGACTGGACGGTCAGCTGACCCCGAGCGCCGCGGCCAGCTTGAGCGGGCCGGCGGCCTCGTCGTGGCGGCTCTGCCGGGCCAGGGCGCGGCCGAGCAGCAGGTGGGCGTAGCCGTCGGCGGGGTTGGCCGCGACGAGCGTCCGCGCCTCGGCCTCGGCGCGCTGCAGCTGCGCGGAGTGGAAGTAGGCGCGGGCCAGCAGGAGGCGGGCCGCGGTGGCGTCGGGCTCATCGGCGACGAGGCCGGCCAGCACCTCGGCGGCCTCGATCCACTGGCCGAGCTCGGCGTGGAAGGTCGCCGTGTCCCAGCGGTCGGTCGTCAGGGGACTCACGGGGTTCACCTCCGCAGGAGGGCGTCGAAGGAGGGGGTGTCGGCGAAGGGATCGGCGGGGTCGGCCCGACGGCGGGCGGGTGTGCCGGTCACGAGGTCGGCCAGCTCGCCCGCGGCGCGGGCGACCCGGTCGGTGAGCTCGCCGTCCCCGGCGCCCCAGTCCTCGGCCGCGGCGAAGACCGCGGTGGGGACGACGACGGCGCGCAGGTAGGCGAAGATCGGGCGCACCGCGTGCTCGAGGACGAGCGAGTGCCGGGGGGTGCCGGCGGTCGCGCCGATCAGCACCGGGGTGCCGACGAGCGCCTTCGGGTCCAGGACGTCGAGGAACGTCTTGAACAGCCCGCTGTACGAGGCGGTGAACACCGGGGTCACCGCGATCACCGCGTCGGCGTGGGTCACGCTGTCGATCGCGGCCGAGAGCGCCGGCGGCGCGAAGCCGGTCAGCAGCATCGAGGCCAGGTCGTGGGCGTGCTCGCGCAGCTCGACGACCTCGACGTGCACCTCGTCGCCGCGCTCGCGCACCGCCTCGGACGTGGCGGCGGCCAGCCGGTCGGCCAGCAGGCGCGTCGACGACGGCGTCCCGAGCCCGGCGCTCACGACGGCCAGCGTGCGGGTGCTCATCGTGTTCCCTTCGAAGTTGACGGTTCAACTGTTCGCCGGAACGCCCCACGGTTCGCGCCCATTCCGCATGATCAGGAGCACTGGGCGCACCTCCGGGGCGGATCCGGGCTGCCCCGCGTACCCCTCGCCGGAGCGCACCCTCACTCCCGCGGGACGCCCTGCCCCCAGCCCATGATCACGAGCACTGGACGCACCCGCGAGCACCGTCGGACCTGCCCTACGTGCCCCTCGCCGGAGCGCGCCCTCGCTCCCGCGCAGCACCCCGCGCTGTCCCGTCCTCTCCGCATGATCACGAGCACTGGGCGCACACCCGAGGACCGTCCGACCTGCCCCACGTGCCCCTCGAGGCCGCCCCGACTGACGAGCTCGCTGTCAATCCAGGTTGACACCCTGACCGCTGTCATCCTAGGTTGACGGTCGTGGCTGATGCGGTGGCGATGGCGACCTCGGCGTCCTCGACGGACCCGGCGGTCGGACTGGCAGCGGTGGCGTCCCTCCGGACGCTCACCGACTCCCTCGAGGAGCTGCAGGTGGGGCGGGCCCGACGGCTCGGCTGGTCCTGGCAGCAGATCGCCGACGCCCTCGGCGTCAGCCGGCAGGCGGTGCACAAGAAGCACCGCCGAGGACTCGTCTGAGGGGACGCCCATGTTCGAACGGTTCACCCGGCCCGCCCGGCGCGTGGTGGTGCTGGCCCAGGAGCACGCCCGGATGCTCGGCGCCCAGGAGGTCGGCTCCGTGCACCTCCTGATCGGGCTGTGCGAGACCGAGGGCCCGGGAGCGAGGGTGCTCGCCGCGCACGGGGTCACCGGCGACGACGTCCGAGGCGCGGCGCGGACCGCGGCCACCGCCTCCCGGCTCCCCGACGCCGAGGCGCTGGCCGGTCTCGGGATCGACCTCGACGAGATCCGACGCCGCGTCGAGGAGACGTTCGGCCCCGGCGCCCTGGAGGGCACGCGGGCCGCCGGGCGCCGGGCCCGCCGCCGGGCGTGGGGCCACCTGCGCTTCACCACCGACGCGAAGAAGACCCTCGAGCTCGCCGTCCGCGAGGCCGTCCGGCGCGGCGACGGACACATCGGCACCGAGCACCTGCTGCTCGGCGCCCTGCACCCGCAGACCGGCGCGGCCGGCGAGTACCTGCGCGGGCGCGGGCTCACCCTCGACGGCGTCCGCGCCGAGCTCGAGGAGCCGGGCCGCGCCGCGGGGTGACGCGGCACCACGAGAGACGGACGCCCGAGGTCTGTGACCCGAAGAACGGCACACGGTCCGAGCCGCGGGTGTTGTCGACCAAGACGGCGACGGAGGCAGTGCCCCCGGCACCGTCGGCGAGCCGCAGAGCACGACCCGGGGTCCCGAGCCGCGCCTCGCCCGACTCGCTCCTCACCACCGGATGAGAGGGGCGCCTGTCATGGCACTCAGCAGTCGTTTCGCGGTCGACACCACCGCCGTCGTCGCCGGGGCCTTCCTGACCACCGCCGCGTTCGCGTTCGCCGCGCCCGTGGCGACCTGGATCGCGTTCGGCATCTTCATCGGGCTGATCGCGCTCGGTGGTCTCGGCGTGGTGCTCGACCAGCACGCCACCGGGTACGCCACCCACGGGCTGCTCGCCGCCGTGGGCATCTGGTCGCTGGTGGCCACGCTCGTGTTCGCCGGCGCGACGCTCGGCTGGCTCGTCGTGGCGGGCGCGGTCGCCGCGGTGGTGCTCGGTCTCGCCGACCTGGTCGCCCACGAGGTGACCACCGAGCGCGTCGTGCACCAGCTCGAGGTCACGCCCACGCGCGAGTCCGCGACCGTCTGATCCCGACGGCGAGGGGCGCCCTCCGCACGGAGGGCGCCCCTCGCCGCGTCTCAACCCGGCCGGAGCTCGGAGCGGCTCACCAGTCCCACCCCGACCGCCGCCAGCGCCACCCCGGCCAGCGCGGCGAGGTGCAGCGGCTGGGCCAGGACCGGGACCGCGAGCAGTGCGGTCACCGGCGGGACGAGGAAGAGGTAGCTGGTCGCGCCCGCCCCGCTGCGGCGGCGCAGCAGTACGAAGAGCAGCAGCAGGCCGCCGACCGAGTTCACGACGGCGAGCCACACGACCGACCCGATCGCCGTCGCCGTGAGCGGCAGCGCGAACCCGCCGGAGACCGCGGCGAGCGGCAGGGAGGTCAGCGTCGCGGCACCCATCTGGATGGTCGTCGCGCTGCGCAGGTCCGCCGAGACCGGCGCGTGCTTCTGGAGCACCGTTCCGGCGACGAAGCCGGCGAGACCGAGCACGACGAACAGGATCCCGGCCGCCCGCGCCCCGCCGGAGAGCTCGGCGCTCACCGCGACGCCCACCCCGGCCAGCCCGACCGCCAGCCCCAGCCGGCCCGCGGGCCGGAGCCGCTCGCCGTCGAGACCCACCGCCACCACGGCGATCACCAGCGGGCTCGCACTGACGATCAGCGAGGCCAGCCCGGCGGACACCCCCAGCGCCAGCCCGTCGTAGATCCCCGCGAACTGCACCGTCTGCAGGAGGATCCCCGCCGCCGCGGGCCGCAGCCAGTCGCGCGGCCGCGCCGGCCAGGGCGCCCCCGTCACCAGCGCGATCGTGCCGATCACCGCGGTGGCCAGCAGGAAGCGCCAGAAGATCAGGGTCAGCGGCGGGCTGGCGCCGGTGCCCAGGTCGCCGACGAGGTAGCCGCTCGTCCAGACGAGCACGAACGCCGTCACGAGCCCGAGACCGACGAGGCGCGGGCGGATCGGGGACCGGGTCGGAGTCGGGACCGGCACCTCGTAACAGGTCGGGGTGTTACGCAGCATGAGGAGGACCGTAACAGGTCGACGCGTTACGATGCATCCGTGCCGACCAACCCGGACCTGCGCTACGACACCGGGGCCACGTGGCTCGACCTGCTCGCCACCGTGGGCAGCGCCTACGGCCCGGCGCCGGTGGACCGCCTCGGCAGCGTCGAGCTCCTGGCGCGCTGGCTCGAGCGCCAGGGCCTCGCCCCCACCGCGGCCCCGGACGACGACGACCTCGCCCGCGCCCGCGAGCTGCGCGAGCTGCTCCGCCCGCTCGGCCTGGCCGCGGCGGCCGGCCGCGCGCCGGACCCGGCCGCCGTCGAGGGGCTCAACGCCGTGCTCGCGCGGGACACGCCGCTGCAGCTGACCCCGGCGCTCTCGGTGGCCGCTCCCCCGACGGCGGAGGCGGCCCTGACCCGCATCGCCCGTCAGGCGGCCGAGCACCTGGCGGGCCCGACGGCGGGTCGTCTGCGGACCTGCGACGACCACGACTGCGGGATGCTCTTCGACGACGTCACCGGGCGCCGCCGCTGGTGCTCGGCCGCGGTCTGCGGGGTACGGCACCGCGTGCGGGCCCACCGCGACCGCGCCGCCGCCGGGGACTGACGGCGCGGGCCGGGCGCGATCAGCCGACCAGAGCCGATATCAGGATCGACGTCGCGGCGCGGTCGTCATTCCCGGGCGTCCTCGGCGAGCACGGCCCGCGCGTCCGCCCGTCCCTGCTCGATCTGGGCGCGGGCGTAGTCGGGGTCGAAGAACACCAGGCTGAGCAGCTCGTCGCGGCCGATCCCGCCGCCGCCGGCGGTGAGCAGCCGCTCGATGGCCCAGCTCGCGTCCCACGGACCGCGGGCCCGCGCGTCGAACGCCCGGCGGGCGAGACCCGCCAGCTGCCCGTCGGCCGGGGCCACGACCCGGAACGGCACCCGCCGGTGGCCCGCGACCTCCCGGTCTCCCGCGAGGTCGCGGATGGTGCGGTTGCGGCGCCGCAGCGCCTCGACGTCGTCGCCGAGGGCGTCGGTGAGCACCGCCCGCACCGAGACCGCGGCGGCCTGGTCGAGGTCGGGCTGCGGCCCGTCGGCCACCTCGACCGGGGCCGGGTCCAGCGAGTGCCCGGACACGACGAGCAGCTCGCCGACCCCGAAGCGGAGCGCGGCGTCGAGCGGGGCGTTGAGCCGCACCCCGCCGTCGATGTACCAGCCGCGCTGCGCCGCCGGCTCGGGCACCCACACCGGCGGGAACAGCACCGGGATCGCAGCCGAGGCCAGCAGGTGCTCGGCCTCGACGCGGGTCGCGACGACGTCGGTGGCGTGCAGCGGCTCGCCGACGTCGGGCTGTTCCCCGGCGACGAAGAGCCGGGTGCGGGCGGCCACGCCGCGCCCGGGCACGACCGTGGCGGCCACCCCGAGCGAGCGCACCCGCGGCCCGCCCACGACGCGGGCGACCACGGCCGGGTCGAACCGCTGCCGCGCGAGGTCCTCCAGCGGCGCGACGTCGAGCACGCTCGTCACGTGCCCGGGCAGGCCGAGCGCGCGGGCACCGAGCGCGAGACCGGTGCCGGGCAACGTCAGGACGGGGTTGGTGTAGACGCCGTGGACGTCGCGCCAGACCTCGCAGACCCGCTCGCCGGCCTCGCGACCCTCCCCCGCGTGCTGCGCGAGGAGCCCGGCGGTGATCGCGCCGGAGCTCGTCCCGAGCAGCACCAGCGGGCGCTCCGGCGGGAGCGCCCGCACGATCTCGGCGATCGCGCCCGCCTCGTAGGGCCCGCGCGCCGCCGCGCCCGAGATGACCAGTCCCAACGGCGCCTCGCCGGCCCCCACGCCCGTCACGACGCCGAGCCTTCCGCACCGCCGCCCGGCGGACGAGTCGACGCGCTGGCGGGCCGGCGATCTCGCGCCGCGGCCTGCGGGACGGCGAAGCCAGCGTCAGCGCGGGCTGGGCGCGCCGGTGTGGCTGAAGGAGCTGTCCGTGGCGTCGCGCATCGGTCCCGGCTGGCGGTCCAGCCGGGCGAGGACCCGCTGCAGGTCGGCGAGGAGCTGGTCGGCCAGGCTGTGGGTGAGCCCGTTGCGCACCACGAACCGCAGCACCGCGAGGTCCTCGAGCTCGGGCGGGAAGGTGTACGCGGGCACCTGCCAGCCGTGCTCCCGCAGCCCGGCCGAGACGTCGAAGACCGAGTAGTGCGTGATCGCCGGGTCGAGCGTCGCGGCGACCACCGGGAGCTCGGTGCCGCGGGTGAGCAGGCGGAAGCACCCGGACGCGGCGAGCCCGTCGGCGAGCCGGCCGGCGACGTCGCGGCAGTGCTGCTGGACGCGGGTGTAGCCGTCCCGGCCCAGGCGCAGGAACTGGTAGTACTGCGCCGCGACCTGGGCGCCCGGCCGCGAGAAGTTGAGGGTGAAGGTCGCGACCTCGTCGCCCAGGTAGTTCACCCGGTAGACGAGCTCGTCGGGCAGCGCGGGGGTGTCCCGCCAGGCGACCCACCCGAGCCCGGGGTAGACCAGCCCGTACTTGTGGCCGGAGGTGTTGATCGAGGCGACCCGCGGCAGGCGGAAGTCCCACACCAGCTCCGGGTCCAGGAACGGCGCGATCATCGCGCCGGAGGCCCCGTCGACGTGGACGGGCACGTCGGGACCGCCGCGGGCGGCCACGTCGTCGAGGGCCGCGCAGATGTCGGCGATCGGCTCGTAGCTGCCGTCGAAGGTCGAGCCGAGGATGGCGACGACGCCGATGGTGTCCTCGTCGACGTGGGCGGCGGCCTGCTCGGCGTCGAGGTGGTACCGCTCGCCCCGCATCGGGACGATCCGCGGCTCGACCTCGAAGTAGTTGGCGAACTTGTCCCAGCACACCTGGACGTCCGCGCCCATGACGAGGTTGGGTCGCCGGCCCGACCCCGGGCCGACCCGGGCGGCCCAGCGGCGCTTCAGCGCCAGCCCGGCGAGCATGCAGGCCTCGCTGGACCCGGCGGTCGAGCAGCCGGGGGCGGTGGCCGCGTCGGGGGCGTGCCACAGATCGGCGAGCATCCGGGTACAGCGTCGCTCGAGCTCGGCGGTCCGCGGGTACTCGTCCTTGTCGATCATGTTCTTGTCGGCACAGTCCGCCATGAGCGCCGCGGCCTGCGGCTCCATCCACGTCGTGACGAACGTGGCCAGGTTCAGCCGGGCGTTGCCGTCGAGCATCAGCTCGTCGTGGACCAGCTGGTGGGCGACGTCCGGGGCGAGCTCGTGCTCGGGGAGCCGGTCCCCGGGCATCACCCCCGGTTCCGCGGTGAAGGTCGGCAGCAGCGCGGCGTCGAGACCGCTGCCGGGGTACGGCGCGCGACGCGCGCCGGCGGGCTCGTCGGGCATGCCGCCGATCATGGCCCGCCGCGCGCCCCTCCTGAAGCCCCGCCGGGGATCGGGTCCCGACGACGGCGGGTGCCGCTCACCCGGGCAGGGCGCCGGCGATCAGCGCCGCCGCCGCCCGCCGCGCCCGTTCGGCGGTGGGCGCCTCGGTGACCCGGTCGGCCGAGAGGAACCCGCCGGCGTCGAGGGTCGCGTAGCCGTGCGCGAGGACCACGACCTGCTCCACCAACGGGAGCGCCCCGTCCGGCCCGGCCAGCTCGAGGGCCGGTGCGACCAGCAGGTCCATGACGTGGCGGCCGGCGCGGGCCAGCTCCTCGTCGTGCAGCGCCCGCAGGTCCGGCGCGAAGATCACGTCGAAGCCGACGCGGTCGGCCCGCACCACCTCGGCGTAGGCCCCCGCGGCGGCCGCGAGCCGCTCCCCGGGATCGGTGCCGGCCGCAACGAGGGCCCGGGCGATCCCCTCGGCGAGCGCGTCCGCGGCCCGGGTGACGACGGCGGCCAGGAAGCGGTCGCGGTCGGCGAAGTGCCGGTACGGGGCCGCCGTCGAGACCCCGACCCGCCGCGCGATCCGCGACACCGAGAACCCCGCCACCCCGTCCTCGGCGAGGTGCGCCAGACCGGCGTCCACCAGGCTCGCGGCGAGGTCCCCGTGGTGGTAGCGCCCTCGCCGGGCCGGTCCTCCGGGCACACGCGCCTCCCCGCTCCGACTCCGCCGCCACCCTAGGGGCGTGCCCGGGTGACCCCGGCCGCGTCGGGACGTTGGTCCCCGATTCACGGCGGATTCGCCGCGGGCGGCGCACCATGGGGTCATGGGTGACGACGGGGACCGGACGCCGGCCGAGCGGCACGGCCTCCGGGTCGGCCACGACGAGCGGACCGCCGCGCTGAAGGCGCTCGACACGCACTTCGAGGCGGGCCGGCTGGACGTGACCGAGTACGGCGAGCGGTCCGGCACCGCGGGCTCCGCCACGTACCGGCACGAGATCGAGGCGCTGTTCACCGACCTGCCCGCGCCCCATCCCCGGTACTCCCCCGACGCGGACGCGTCGGCGCTGCCCGACAAGGCCGTCGACCACCGCCCGGTGCGCCACCACCACCCCGCGCTCGCCCTGCTCCCGATCGTCGCCGTCATCGGGCTGGTCCTGCTCGTCGTCGTCGGGGGGCAGCCCGGCGCGCTCGCCTTCTTCCCGATCATCTTCATCCTCGCCGGGCGGTTCGGGCCCCGACGGTTCTGAGCTCCCGGCGCTAGGGTGCCCGCGGGTCGCGCCGAGGCGGCCCGACGACGGGAGGCGCCATGAGTCACGACGTCCGCACGGTGGTGGACGGGATGTCGTTCACCGAGGGCCCGCGCTGGCACTCCGACCGCCTCTGGTTCGTCGACTTCTACACCCACCGCGTGTACTCCGCGGCCGAGGACGGCGCCGACCTGCGCGTCGAGGCCGAGGTGCCCGAGCAGCCCTCCGGGCTGGGGTGGCTGCCCGACGGGCGCCTCCTCATCGTCTCCCAGCTCGACCAGCGCATCCTGCGCCGCGAGTCCGACGGGACGCTCGCGACCCACGCCGACCTCTCCGACGCCGTGCCCGCGCAGCTCAACGACATGGTCGTCGACGGCAGCGGGCGCGGCTGGGTGGGCAACTTCGGGTTCGACCTCATGGGCGGCGCGCCGGTGGCGCCGACGGCGATCCACCGCGTCGACCCCGACGGCAGCGTCCACCTCGCCGCGAGCGACCTGTGGTTCCCCAACGGCAGCGCGGTGTCCCCGGACGGCCGCACGCTGGTGGTCGACGAGACCTTCGGCAACCGCGTCTCGGCGTTCGACATCGCCGACGACGGCGGCCTCGGGCGCCGCCGCACCTGGGCCTCCTTCGGTCCGCTGCCCGACGACACCGACCTCGAGAAGGTGCTCGGGTCGCTGTCGGTGGCACCGGACGGGTGCTCGACGTTCGACGCCGAGGGCTGCCTCTGGATCGCCGACGCCGGCAACGGGCGGGCCATCCGGGTGCGCGAGGGCGGCGAGATCCTCGACGAGGTCTCCCCCGGCACCGGGGTGTACGCGTGCGGGCTCGGCGGCGCCGACGGGCGCACCCTGTTCCTCTGCACGGCGCCGGACTTCCTCGCCCACAACCGCAAGGCCGCCCGCGAGGCCGCCGTCATGGCGACGACCGTCGAGGTCCCGGCCGCCTGACGCGCGACGACGAGGCCGGGCCCGGGAGCGTCCCCGGGCCCGGCCGCGTCGGGCAGGTCGTCAGTCCTGCGTCACCGCGGAGGGGCGGTCCACAGCGCCCGACCGGCGATCAGGCCGAAGACCAGCCACAGCGCGAGGGTGGCGAGGAACCCGGCCGGGCCGAGCCCGTGGGCCGCCAGGAACAGGACCGTGCCGACCACCGGCAGCGCGACCGACCACCAGGGCAGCACCCGGCCGCGGGCCAGGCCGACGGCGAGCAGCACCGGGCCGAGCGTGAAGCCGACCATCATCGGGATCTGCCACCCGGCGGTGAGCGCCGGCATGCCGAGGGCCTTCTGCCCGATCGCCATCGCGGTGTCGGGCCCGAACGCGGCGGCGATCTGGGCGTCGAACCAGTCCTCGACCACGGCGCCCGACAGGTTCACGAAGCCGAGGGCGCCCAGCGCGCCGCCGAGGATCGTCAGGACCCGGCCGCGGCGGGACGCGAGCGCGAGGCCGGCGAGCAGCAGACCGACCCCCAGGAAGAGGAAGCCGTAGTGGAGGATCGTCGCCGCGACGTCGGCCCCGGCCGGGTCGGCACCGTAGGCGACGTACATCCCGCGCGGCTCGGGCTCCGTCGAGGGCGGGTCGAACACCGTCGACACCGCGGCGAGCACCGCGCCCAGCGGCAGGGCGATCGCCGCGCCCCGCCCGGCCAGGGCGTACACCCGGCCCGGCGGGGCGGCCTCGGAGCGGGACGTCGCGGACCCGGCGGCCGGCTCGGCGCGCTCGTGGCGCGGGCCGGGCACGGCGGCGACACCGGCAGCGTCGCGCGCGGCGTCGTCGGCGGAGGAGGACGAGGGCGGGGTGGTGACGGTCATGGGACTCACGCTCCGGGTGGTCGGTCGTCATCGACCGCACCAGCGTCGCCCGTTCCGTCCCTTCCGTCCGTCCCGCCGACGACGGTGGAAGTGTCACGGCGACGACATTCCGGACCCCCGATTAGGGTCCACGCCGTGGAGCTGCTCGCGGGCATGTCGGCCGAGGACCGGCGTCAGGTGCTCGCGAGCGGACGGCGCCGGAGGTTCGCGCCGCGCGAGGTGGTCTTCCACGAGGGCGACCCGGCCGACACGTTCCTGCTGATCGACGTCGGCCGCCTCGCGGTGCGCGCCGCGACCCCGCTGGGCGACACCGTCACGTTCGCCGTCGTCGGGCCGGGTGAGGTGGTCGGCGAGCTGGCCCTGATCGACAGCGGGGCCCGGCGCAGCGCCTCGGTGGTCGCGCTGGAGGCGACCGAGGCCTGGTCGTTCACCGCCGAGACCTTCCACCGGCTCCGGCGGACCAACGCGGGCGCCGACGCGTTCGTGCTCCAGACGCTGGCCGCCGACGTCCGGCGCCTGTCCGGGCTGCTGGTCGAGGCGCTGCACCTGCCGGTGGAGACGCGGGTGCTCCGCCGCCTGACCGACCTCGAGCGGCAGTACCGCACCGGCGGGGACCCGACACGGATCCCGCTCACCCAGGACGAGCTCGCGTCGCTGGCCGGTGCGAGCCGTGCCACGGTCAACCGGGTCCTGCGCTCCGTGGCCGCGGACGGGCTGCTCGAGCTGCGTCGGGGCCGCATCGTCGTGCTGGACGCGGCCGGTCTCGCGAGGTGCGCTTCGCGCCCGTGAGCACTAAATGTCGCTATACCGACATTTAGTGCTCACGAGCCGGAGGCACCGAGGAGCCCCGACAGGCCCTTCCCGGTGAGGTACAGCCCGAGCACCGTCGCGAGGACGATGGTCAGGTGCCGGCTGTGCCGCGAGCCCCAGGCGCGGACCGCGTCCACCTGACGGCGGGTGCGGTCCGGGTCGAGGGCGACGGCGAGCAGCACCGCGACCGGCACCAGGAAGCGCAGCAGGTTGTAGACGACCACCTGGAGGACGCCGTTCGCGAAGCTCGGGCCGGTCTGCAGGATCGCGACCAGGCCGGCGAGGTAGAAGACGCCGGGCAGGTTGGTCACCGCGCCGGCCGTCGCCGCGAGGGGCACCGACGGGTTGCGCAGCTTCGCGGTCCAGGACCCTCGGCGCGGCTCCCGCGTCCCGAGCCACGGCGGCGCCCACCCGGCCACGGACGCCGCGGCGTAGGCCAGGGCGGCCAGCCCGAGCCCGAGGTCGATCACCTCCCGGACGGTGCCGGCGGTGCGGCTCGGGGCGCTCACGTGCAGCCCGGCGACGATCGCGATCCCGACGGCGAGGCTGACGACCAGCCCGCTCACGACGTAGGCGAGGAGCAGGCGGGCGGGCCGCCGGGCGAGGAGCAACGCGTAGATCACCGCGAGCGGGGTGGCGCGCACGGCGCTCACCAGGCCCAGCAGGAGCGCTTCGGTGCTCATCGCGTGACCTCCTCGCCGAGGTCACGTGGGGGACCCGGTCTGCTCCGGCGTCAAGGTACCGACGAAGTGCCCCGCACCGGAGCCCTCCCGCGGACGCACCGCGCACCACTCATTGCGGTGAACGGGTGATCGACGCCGTGACCCGCGAGCGGATCTCCAAGTTGTCGACACGTCATCCAACGGCCGCGACCGACACCCGTCCCCGTGGTCGGACTCCCCCACCAGGAAGGACCCGCCACCCATGGCGACCCTCCGCACCACCGTCCTCGCGGCGGCCATGATCTCGACCGGCATGGTCTCGACCGCCGGGCTCGCCCTGGCGAACGACCACGGCCACGACGGCCCCACCTACCAGGAGGGCCTGATCAACTCGAGCGACTTCGCGCCGAACACCACCGGCGACCTCTGCAACAACGACGTCCCGGTCAACGCCGCGGGCGTGCAGGTCCCGGTCCAGGACCTCGGCCTGGGCATCCCCCTGCTCTCGACGGCGACCGAGCACGGCAACGGCGGGACGAACGCCAAGGGCTGCGGGAACGGGATCGCCGCGCAGAACTGAGCGCTCCCCCGTGCTGAGCGAAGGGCACCGTCGGTCGGACAGATCGAGCGACGGTGCCCTTCGCTCGGCTCGGTGCGGGACGCGGCCGACCACGTCCCGCGCGACCGGGTCGCCGCGACTCGGTCGCGCGGGAGCGCTCCGACCCGGCCGGCTCAGGCCGGGACGCGGTCGAGGAACCCCAGCACGCTGGTGATGCGGCCGTCGTCGTCGAGCGTGACCACGTCCGACCCGGCCACCGGCGCCGGGCCCTCGTCGGGACCCAGCTCCCAGGAGAACCGCGCCTGCCGGTGGTGGCCGTCGACGTCCCCGGCCAGCCGGAACACGAAGCCCGGGAACTGGTCCTGCACCCCGGCGATCAGCGCCGCGACCGCCTCGCGGCCCCGGACGTCGGCCAGCGGGTCGACGTAGCTGCCGTCGGCGGCCCACAGCGCCGCGACCCGGTCCGCACGGGACTGAGGGTCGGTCTCGTTCCACGCCGCGATGTAGCGCTGCGCGACGTCGGCGAACTCGGTCATGGTGTCCTCCCGGACCTCGAGGCTGATCGGTGTGGGAGACCACGCTGGCCGTGGCCGGGTAGCGGCGTCGATGACCTCCGAGGTCATGGATCGCGCCGCCCCGCGCTCCTACCGTCGACCCCCATGACCTCCACGGTGGCCGCGCCGGGCGCGCTGCTGCGGGGCTGGCGGACCCGCCGGCGGCGCAGCCAGATGGACCTCGCGCTCGACGTCGGGGTCTCGACGCGGCACCTCAGCTTCGTCGAGACCGGGCGTTCCCGCGCCAGCCGGGAGCTGCTGCTCGACCTCGCCGACCACCTCGAGGTGCCGCTGCGCGAGCGCAACGCGCTGCTCCTCGCGGCGGGGTACGCGCCGGTGTACGGGGAGACGCGGCTCGACGACGCGGGCCTCGACGCCGTGCGGGAGGCGCTGGGTCACCTGCTGGCCGGCCACGAACCGTTCCCGGCGCTGGTGATCGACCGCTGCGGGGACGTGGTGATGAGCAACCGGGCCGTCGGGCCGCTGCTGCGCATGCTGGACCCGGCCTGGTCGAGGCCGCCCGTGAACGTCTACCGGCTGAGCCTGGACCCGGACGGCCTGGCCCCCCACATCCGCAACCTCGACCAGTGGGCCGGCCACCTCGTGCACCGCCTCGAACGGCTCACCGACCTCACCGGCGACCCGCGGCTCGCGGAGCTCCTCGCCGAGGTCCGGGCCCACGTCCCCGACGACGGCCGCGCGCCGGACCGCACCGAGCACGTCGTGCTCCCGCTGCACCTGGCCCACCCCGACGGCGACCTGCGGCTCTTCTCGACGATCACGCACTTCGGCGCGGCGTGGGACGTCACGCTCGACGAGCTGTCCGTCGAGACCTTCGTCCCCGCCGACGCCGCCACCCGCGCACGGCTCGCCGCCTGGCTGGACCCCGAGGCGAGCACCGCCCGCCTCGCCGCCGTGGCCGAGGCGCAGGCGACTCAGCGGCCGGACGCGCGCTCGTCGCGCTACTGACCGCCGTCGTCCACGCTCGAGCGCTCCCGACGCCGCTGCTCGTCGTCGCTGTAGGTCGACGCCTCCACCGCCGCGTCGCTGTCGAGGCCCGAACCGAGCGCGCCGGCGACCGTCCCGAACGCCGTCGCCAGCCAGGCCAGCCGCACGTGGTCCGCGGCGCCCTCCGGGGTGAGCGCGTCGGTAGCGAACACCGGCGGCTCGAGGAAGAAGACCGTGGCGACGATGTTGAAGACGAACACCGTCACGGCCATCGTCAGGACCCCGACGAGCAGCGTGAGCACCGTGGAGGCGTTGAGCAGCGCCGCGTCCTCGTCGTCGCGCAGCTGCGAGGGACGACGCCACAGGTCGTGGGCCCCGATGATCCAGACGACCATCATCACGATCGCGGCCACCATGGTGATCACGAGCTTGGTCCAGCTCAGCGCGCTGGCGAGCTGCCAGACCGTCGAGGTGATCACCAGGTAGGCGCTCGTGGCGAGGACCGCGGCGAGTGCGCTGCGCATGCCGAGCACCATCCGCCACGGCCGGTTGTCGGCCACCATCGCGGCGAGCTGGCGCAACCGACCGCGGGACTCGGACCGGGCGGCGAGCCCGCGCGATGTCATGGTCACCATCGTCCCGAGATCCGCCTGATCGTCCTGCAGCGGGGTGCCTGGTCTACAGGCGCGCGGCCCGCACCGCGTCGACCAACGGCGTCGGCGCCCGGCCGAGGAGGTTCTCCAGCGCCGGGCTGTCGGTCTCCAGCTCGCCGCGCGCCGCCGACCCGTCGAGCGACGCGACGAACTCCGCGGTCGCCCGGTCCATCCCCGCGGCCACGAGGTGGTCGGTGAGCTCCTCGACCGACAGGTCGCGGTAGACGACGGTCGTCCCGGTGACCGCGGTGATCGTCTCGGCGAGCTCGGTGAGCGTGAAGGCCGGGCCGCCGAGCTCCCAGTAGCCCTGCTGGTCGGCGATGTCGCCGGTCAGCAACGAGACGGCGGCCTCGGCGTAGTCCGCGCGGGTGGCCGCGGAGATGCGGCCCTGGCCGGCGGCGCCGACGATCTCGCCGTCGGCCAGGAACTGCTCGATCCGCCCGGTGTAGTTCTCGATGTACCAGCCGTTGCGGGCCACGGCGAAGGGCAGTCCGGAGCCCTGCAGGACGTCCTCGGTCGCGGCGTGCTCGGGGGCGAGGACCAGCTCGGTCTCGTCGGCGTGGAGCACGCTGGTGTACACGACGAGGCCCACGTCGGCGGCGTTCGCGGCGTCGATCACCGCGGTGTGCTGGCGGACCCGGTCCCCCGGGTCGGGGCTGGAGACGAGCAGGAGCCGCTCGATGCCCTCGAGCGCCGGGCCGAGGGTGTCGGGGCGGTCGTAGTCGGCCTCCCGGATCCCGACGCCGAGGTCGGCCAGGTCCTTCGCCTTCTCCGGGTCACGGACCAGCGCGAAGACGTTGCCGGCGGGGATGCCGCGCCGCAGCAGCGCGTCCACGGCGAGCCGGCCGAGGTGGCCGGTGGCGCCCGTGACGGCGAACGACGGGGCGGGCACGACGGGGTTCTCGCTCATGCCGCGCAGGGTGCCCGATGATCACGAGGGCACACCCCGCGTCGTGCGACGCCCGCCCCGCTGCGCTCCGTGGTCGCTCGTTACGGTCGGTGCGTGCAGTTGGGATACCTGAGCCACGTCGCCGGCGACCGTCCCGCGCGCCAGGTGTTCCGCGAGACGATCGAGCTGGCGGTCACCGCCGAGGCGCACGGGTTCGACGCGTTCTGGGTCGCCCAGCACCACGGCGGCGCCCTCGAGGGTCTGCTCCCCTCGCCGCTGGTGCTGCTCGCGGCGATCGCCGCCCGGACCAGCACCCTCCGCCTGGGCACCGCCGTGGTCGCGGCGCCGCTCGAGGACCCCCGCCGGCTCGCCGAGGACGCCGCCACCCTCGACGTCCTCTCCGGCGGCCGGCTGGAGCTGGGGCTGGGGGCCGGGGCGGACGCCGCGGCGGCCGCCGTCTTCGGCCGCGACCACGCCCGGCGGCACGACGGGTGCACCGCGGTCGCCGACCGGGTCTGCGCACTGTTGGAGGGTCACGACGGCGAGGCGGTGCCGGTCGTGCCCGAGGCGCACGGCCTGCGTGACCGGTTGTGGTGGGCGACGTCGTCGCGGACCGGGGTCGACGCGGCGGCCGCCCGCGGCATCGGCCTGGTCTCCGGCCGGCCGGACATGACGGCGGAGCTCGAGCGCTACTGGACGCGGTGCCGCGCGGAGGAACCGCGGGTGGCCGTGTCGCGGACCGTGGCCGCCGGGGAGGACGCCGCGGCGGTGGCGGCGCGCTGGGCGTCCGACCCGGCCCGGGAGTGGGCGACGATGCTCGTCGTGCAGACCCAGCCCGCGCGGGTGGAGATGCCCGCGCACGTGCGCACCGTCGTCGAGCTCGGTGCGGCGCTGGGCGCGGGCCGGCTGGTCGCGTCATCGAGCGGACGCTGACGGCTCCCGGCGCCGCCGTGGCGGTCCACTCGGGTCGGGCCCGCCCGCCGAGTGGACACACAGGGCTCCCGGAACAGCCGTGGCGGTCCACTCGGGGCGGACCAGCGAACCAGGGGTCAGGTCAGCCGGCGTCGGCCAGGGGCACCTGGCGCCGCCGCGCCCGCCACTCGCTGCGGTGCGCGAGCACCACGGCGCCGGGGCGCATCCGCCCGAAGGTCCGCTGGATCTCGGCGACCCGGTCGAGCGCCGGGCCGCGCCGCCCCGTCGTCGGGCAGGTCGCGTAGGGCCGGGTGGTGGCGAGCATCCGCGTGCCCGCCCGCCCGAGGGCCGCGGCGACGAGGGCGCCAGACGTGCAGCGGGCGCCGGGCACGACGACCTCGAGCGTGGCGACCCCGTCGACGCGGCTGGTGAGGTGCGCCGGCACGCCGGGCGCGGCCGGCACGGTGAGGGCGACCGGCCCCCGGGCGAGTCGCTCGTCGAGCGCGGCGAGGAAGGACGGCTCGAGCGCGTCGGGGTCGACGAGCGACGGCAGGAGCTCGCGGGTCGTCGTCACGGCGGGCGTCCAGGTCGACGGGCGGCCGAGGGCGTGCCGGACCGCGCGGACCACCTCGGCGTCGGGGTGGCAGGTCAGCGCGTAGCCGGGCCCGCTCCCGTGGAAGACCGGGGTGCCGAAGGCGATCGCGGTGGCGGCGAGCGAGCGGTCGGCGTGGTCGTCGAGCACCAGCCGGTGGGCCGACCAGTCGGTGCGCCAGAAGCGGTCGAGCTCGCCGCGCTCGTGGGTGGAGAGGCGGCGGCCGAAGACGGTCTCGGCGAGGGCGTGGGCGTCCATGGCGTACTCGGCGTGCTCCTCGGGCGGGCGGGGGGCGTGGAGCGGGAGGCCACCGGAGCCGTCGACGACGCGCAGGATCGGGTCGGTCATCACCGAGTCCGTCGTCACGGTCATCTGGTCGGCCTCCTCGCGGTCCGCGTGCGGTGCGAGGAGAACCCTCTCCCGGGCGGGCGCGCCCGTCCGTCTCCTGCCCGACCCCCGTTGTGTCACCGAGGCGACAGAGGTGCGGCTCCGCCGCTCGTGAGCACT
>NZ_JABBND010000027.1 GCF_012933465.1 Actinomycetospora sp. TBRC 11914 | reverse complement strand
GCCGAGGCGCACGTCTACCTGCGGCTGCTGCACCCCGACCTGGTCGGCGCCGACGACACCACCATCATCACCACCCTCACCGAAGAACTCCTCACCCCCAACAGATCCGGCCACGGGCCCGACGACGACGGACCCGACGACAGCGGGCCCGACGACAGCGGGCCCGACGACAGCGGGCCCGACGACAGCGGGCCCGACGACAGCGGGCCCGACGACGGTCCTGACGACAGCGGTCCTGACGACAGCGGTCCTGACGACAGCGGTCCTGACGACAGCGGTCCTGACGACAGCGGTCCTGACGACAGCGGTCCTGACGACAGCGGTCCTCGTGCTGCCGGTCCCGAGGACGGCGCGGGCGGCGCCGGGCCCGGCGCCGGTCCGGACGACGCGGCTGGCGGCGCGGGTCCCGACGACCCCCCGCGCGATGGCGGTGCCGACGAGGACCCGAACAACGACGGCTCTGCTGCTGGTGGCCCGAGCGCCCCTGACAGGAACCGTCCGCAGCACGGCCCTGGGGCCCGCGCCCACACCGACGCCCACACCGACGCCGGCCCCGGCCCCGGCCCCGGCCAGCGCGGCACCGACGACGGCGACCTCGACGAGCGCACCCCGAACGACCACGGCCACGGCTGCGGCGGCTCGGGCTCCGACGGGCGCGGCCCCGGCACGAGCGGCGGCGCAGACGGCCACGGACCTGCAGCCCACGCCGCCGACGGCGCTCGCCACGAGACCTCGCCGGACCGCGACACGCAGGACCACCACACCCCGGAGGACCCCGACCACCAGCCCAGCCCTCGCGACCACGAGAACGAGCCCACCGAGCACGAGCCGGGCGGGCACGAGCCGGGCGGGGTGGGGTCCGATCCGGGGTCGCTGGAGGACGGGGAGCCTCCCCCTGACGGTCCCGGGGAGCACCCGGGAGCGGAAGGCAGGTCCGGCAGGGCGCCGGTGGCGTTCCGGTCCGGGGTGGCGGTGCGCCTGGAGCTGACCACGCTGCTGCGCCGCGACCAGCGCCCCGGCGAGGTCCCCGGCTACGGCACCGTCGTCGCCTCCACCGCCCGCCACCTCGCCCGCACCCGCGACGGGGCCGCCACCCGCCTCCTGCTCTACGACCCCGACGGCCACCTCGAACACGTCCTGACCCTGCCCCCACTCGGGGCCCGCGGCGCCCGGCGCCGCGGCCGGCACCGCAAACAAGTCGTCGAACTCACCGCCCACACCCACACCCTCGACGACCTCGACCCCACCGAGCACCTCGGCCGCGACGCCACCCTGCTCACCACCGCCCACGCCGCGCTCGCCCGGGCCCGCGCCCGCCCCACCACCGAACACCCCGCGAACACCCACGCCGAGAGCCGCCGGCGCCACCCCGGCGCCGAGCTCGCCGCCTGGATCACCGCCCGCGACCAGACCTGCCGCTTCCCCGGCTGCGACCGGCCCGCGCTACGCGCCGACCTCGACCACACCCGCGACTGGCTCCACAGCGGCCCCACCCTCGCGAGCAACCTCGGCGCGCTCTGCGAATCCCACCACCGGCTCAAACACGAACACCCCGACTGGGCGCTGACCCAGCCCGAGCCCGGCACCTTCCTCTGGAGCGCCCCGACCGGCACCACCCACACCGTCACCGCCGCGCGGTACAAGCCCGCGCCCGCCCCCCTGGCCCCGACCGAGGCGCCGATGAGCATCCCCGACCTCGTCTACACCCCACCGCCGCGCACACCCCCGCCGTGGGCGGCCCGCCGCAACCAGCACGGCCACCTCACCGACCCCGCCTGCACCACCGCCGCCCGCCTGACCCAGGCCACTACCCACACCGCACCCCAGACCCCACCCAGCCCCTACGACCACGACCCCGACTTCTGAGACCAGGACCGCCGAGCCCACCGCGTAGAAAGGCGGGCATGACGACCACCCTGGCGATCACCGGCGCCACCGACGGCCTCGGCCGGGCCCTCGCGCTGCGTCTCGCGGCCGACGGCGACGTCCGGCTCGTGCTGCACGGCCGCGACCCCGCGAAGCTGGAGCGGGTCGCCCGCGAGGTCCGCGAAGCCGGTGCCCCGAAGCCCGTCACGGTCACTGCTGACCTCGCCGACCTCGCCCAGGTCGCCCGCCTGGCCGACGAGGTCACCGCCGCCGTCGATCGCCTCGACGTCCTCGTCAACAACGCCGGCATCGGCTCCGGCGAGCCCGACGGGCGCGAGCGGCGCACCAGCCACGACGGCCTCGAACTGCGCTTCGCGGTGAACTATCTCGCCACGTTCGTGCTCACCGAGAACCTGCTGCCGCTCCTCACGGCCTCCGCCACCGCGGACCGCGCGGCCCGCGTCGTGCACGTCTCGTCCCTCGGCCAGCACCCGCTGGACCTCGACGACCTCCAGCTCGAGCACGGCTACTCCGGCAGCCGCGCCTACGCGCAGAGCAAGCTCGCGCAGATCATGAACTGCTTCGACCTCGCCGGGCGCTTCCCGGCCGACCGGCTGACCGCGACGAGCCTGCACCCCGGCACCTACATGCCCACCAAGATCGTCCTGAACGAGGTCGGGCGCACCGTCGACACGCTCGACTCCGGGGTGGAGGCGACGCGACGGCTCGCGGTCGACCCGACGCTCGAGGGCACCACCGGCCGGTTCTTCGACCGCCTGCGCCCGGCACGGCCCAACCCGCAGGCCGACGACGCCGGCGTCCGGGACGCCCTGCGCGCCCGCAGCCTCGAGCTCGCCGCCGGGCACCTCACGACGACGCGCTGATCGTTGTGACGGTCGTCCCCGCCCGCACCGACGGGGTGGCGACCGCGGCCGTGAGACACTGGTGAGGACACGACGTCGGGCCTGCCTGTCCGGCGTACCTCCGCCCCGGGCGCGGCGCACAGCCCGCCGGGCGGCCACCCGGAACCAGGTGACTCTCCATCTCTGACGCTCCCCTGCCGTTCACCGCGCTGGGCGTCTCGCCCTCGGTCGCGACCGTCCTCGCGCAGCACGGCATCACCGAGCCGACCCCGATCCAGTCCGCGGCGATCCCCGACGCGCTCGCCGGACGCGACGTGCTCGGCCGCGGCCGCACCGGCAGCGGCAAGACCCTCGCGTTCGGTCTGCCGGTGCTCGCGAAGCTCGCCCGCTGCGACGCCCCGACCCGCCGCTCGCGGCCCCGGGCACTGGTGCTGCTCCCCACCCGTGAGCTCGCCAGCCAGGTCCGCGACGCGCTCGCCCCGCTCTCCGAGGCGCTCGGGCTCGAGCAGACCGTCGTGTACGGCGGCGTCGGGCAACGGCCCCAGGAGCAGGCGCTGCGCCGCGGCGTCGACCTCCTCATCGCCTGCCCCGGCCGCCTCGAGGACCTGATCGGGCAGGGGATCCTCGACCTCGACCACGTCGAGATCACGGTGCTCGACGAGGCCGACCACATGTCCGACCTCGGGTTCCTGCCGGCGGTCCGACGCCTCCTGCGCCGCACCCCGAGCGGCTCGCAGCGGCTGCTCTTCTCCGCGACGCTCGACGGCGAGGTCGACAAGGTCGTGCGGGAGTTCCTGCACAAGCCGGTGACCCACAGCGTCGACCGCGCGAGCGAGCCGATCCCGGACATGACCCACCACGTGTTCACCGTCCGCAAGGACGACCGCAACGCCGTGATCCGGGAGCTGGCCGGCGGCCACGGCCGCACCATGCTGTTCACCCGCACCAAGCACTCGGCGCGGCGGATCTCCCGCCAGCTGACGGCGGCGGGCATCCCCGCGAGCGAGCTGCACGGCAACCTCAGCCAGAACGCCCGCGACCGCAACCTCGGCCAGTTCCGCGACGGCGACGTCCGCGTGCTCGTCGCCACCGACATCGCGGCCCGCGGCATCCACGTCGACGACGTCGCGCTCGTGGTCCACGTCGACCCGCCGTCGGAGCACAAGGCCTACCTGCACCGGTCGGGCCGTACCGCCCGCGCCGGCGCCGCGGGCGACGTCGTGACGCTGGTCCAGCCGGAACAGCGTGAGGAGGTCGCGAAGCTCACCCGCAAGGCGGGCATCCGGCCCCGCGCGGCGGAGATCGGGCCGGGCGCCCACGAGATCGTCGACCTCGTCGGGGAGGCGGCGCCCCTCGCGGCCGCGCCGCCCCAGCCGCAGGCACAGCCCCAGGCCCAGGCCCAGGCCCGGTCGAAGCCGACGTCGCCGTCCCGGTCCCAGACCAAGCCGGCGCCCCGCACGGAGCACGGCCGGTCCGAGCAGGCCCGGTCCGAGCAGCGCACCGACCCGGGGCACCCCCGCCGCCGCGGCGGCCGGGGACGCGGCCGCCGGACCGGCACGACGGCGGGCGCGACCGGGAGCTCCTCGGGCGGCACCGCCGGCGCACGTCGGTCCCGCTGACGAGGAGCGGGGTCCGCGCCGGGCGGACCGCGGGCGACGAGGTGACGGTGCACCTGGCGACGCGGGAGAGCTGAGGCGCGGAAGAATCGGGGACCATTCCTCCCGCCGTACTCAACGTATAGCGGGGCAGGGGACTTGCGGCAAGACCCCGGTCCTCCCGCACCATCACGCGGCCGAATTCGAGCCGACGTGGGGGGCCGACCGACGTTCCGGGATCACGACCAGGAATTGTCCGCCGAGCGCGGGTACATCGCCGATCTGTACGTCCGACTCGACGCGGAACGCGCCCGGGTGGGCGAGGAGTACCGGGCCGCACTCGCCGACACCGGCTCCTCGCCGATGGACCGCGACGTCGCGGTGCGCGCCGCGGCGAAGCAGGCGAGGAGGCTCGACGTCGCGGACGACGGGCTCTGTTTCGGCCGCCTCGACTCGACGTCGGGCGACCATTCCTACATCGGCCGCCTCGGGATCCTCGACGAGGACGACGAGTACCGGCCGCTGCTGCTCGACTGGCGGGCCCCGGCGTCGCGACCCTTCTACGTCGCCACCGGCGCGAACCCGGAGGACGTGCGACGCCGACGGCAGTTCCACTCGCGCGGCCGGCGACTCGTCGACTTCACCGACGAGGTGCTCGGGCGCCCGCACGGTGACGGCGAGGGCGACGCCGACGCGGCCCTGCTCGCCGCGGTGAACGCCCCGCGCGGCGAGGGCATGCGCGACATCGTCGCGACGATCCAGGCCGAGCAGGACGAGATCATCCGGCTCGACCATCCCGGCGTCACCGTGATCGAGGGCGGGCCCGGGACGGGGAAGACGGTGGTCGCGCTGCATCGCGTCGCCTACCTGCTCTACACCCGGCGCGAGCGGATCGAGCGGCACGGCGTCCTCGTCGTCGGCCCCAACCCGACCTTCGGAGACCACATCGACCGGGTCCTGCCCTCCCTCGGCGAGTCCGACGTCGTGTTCACGACGACCGGCGGTCTCGTTCCGGGCCTGTCGGTCGCCGCGGAGGACACCCCGCAGGTGGCGCAGCTCAAGGGGTCGCTGAGCGCCCTCGACGTGCTCGCCGCCGCGGTCGCCGACCGGCAGCGGCTCCCCGAGGCGACGCTCCCGATCCGGCTCGGCGACGTCGCGCTGCGCATCGACGCCGAGACCGCGTCGTGGGGCCGGGAGGAGGCGCGCGCGAGCGGGCGGCCGCACAACGAGGCCCGGGAGGTGTTCCGCGAGATCGTCGCGTGGGCGCTCACCGAGCGGGCGATCATGCGGATCGGCCGGGGCTGGCTGACGCGGGAGGACCGCACGGCCTGGGAGGAGCTGCGTGCCGAGCTGCTCGCCGAGCTCGCCGACGACGAGGCCTTCCTCGCCGCCCTCGACCAGCTCTGGCCGGCGCTCACCCCGCAGGAGCTGCTCGCCGCGCTGCTCTCCTCGCCCGAGCGGCTGGCCGCGGCCGGGGCGGACCCGGCGTGGTGGCGGGCGGACGGCGCCGCGTGGACGGTGTCGGACGTCCCGCTGCTCGACGAGCTCGTCGACCTGCTCGGTCGTGATCCGACGGCGGAGCGGGCGGCCGAGCGGGCCGCCGAGGCGGAGCAGCGGGCGCGGGCCGAGTACGCGGCCGGGGTCATGGACGTCCTGAGACTCGACCACGAGGAGATGGACGAGGACCTCCTGGTCAGGGCGGACGACCTGATCCACGCCGAGGGCCTGGCCGACCGGTTCGTCGACCGGGACACCCGCGAGCTCGCCGAACGGGCCGCCGCCGACCGCGACTGGACCTACCGGCACGTCGTCGTCGACGAGGCGCAGGAGCTGTCGGAGATGGACTGGCGGGTGCTGATGCGGCGCTGCCCGGACCGGTCGTTCACCGTCGTCGGCGACCTCGCGCAGCGGCGGTCGGCCGCCGGGGCGAGGTCCTGGGCCGCGGTGCTGGACCCGTATGTGCCCGGCCGCTGGGCGTACCGGTCGTTGTCGGTCAACTACCGCACGCCGGCGGAGATCATGGCCGTGGCGGCCGCGCTGCTCGCCGAGCTCGCCCCGGACGTGACGGCGCCGGAGTCGGTCCGGGCGAGCGGGGTCCGGCCCTGGGCCCGGCCGGTCACCGACGACGACCTGCCGCGCGCGATCGCGGAGTTCGCCGACGACGAGGCCCGGCGCGAGGGGACGAGCGTGGTGATCGGACCGCCCGACGTCCCCGGGGCGGTGCCGCCCGCGGAGACCAAGGGGCTCGAGTTCGACGCCGTGCTCGTCGTCGACCCGGCCCGCATCCTGGACGGGCCCCGCGGCGCAGCGGAGCTCTACGTCGCGCTCACCCGCGCGACGCAGCGGCTCGGCGTCCTGCACCGGGACCCGCTGCCGCGGGCGCTCGCCGGCCTGGAGACGGCGCTCAGCGCGGGGTGAGCCGGAAGGCCCGCGCGCCGTCCACCCAGGCCCGGTGCAGGTCGTCCGCCTTCGGCCGGCCGTCGTCGTCGAACCCGATGCCGTTGAAGTCGGCGAAGCGGCGGTTGTCGCGGGCCATCGTCGTGTAGGCCTCGGTGACGCCGGGCTCGTCGGTGATGGCCTCGACGTCGGCGGGACGGCGTCGCCCCCGCAGCCGGATCGTGACGGGCTCGCCCGTGCGCAGGTTGCGGCCCCACGCGAAGGGCGTGCCGACGAGGAGGTCCGCGCCGGCGCGGGTGTAGGCGACGGGCACGTCGTAGCGGGTGCCGCTGCGCCGGCCCACGACCTCGATGACGACGAGCCGCGCCCCGACCACCCGGGCGAGCAGCGGGACGCGCAGCAGCCCGCGGACCACCCGGTTGACCAGCGACTGCCCGGGCAGCGTGTGCGCGGAGGGACTGGGTGCCGACACCGCGACCACCTCTATCGATACGAGTGCGTTTCGTTGACGATCGATACGCTAGCGGCTCGATCGACGGGAGGGAAGACGGTGACGGAGACGCGCGCGCCGGTCGGCCGCGGGATGCGGGCCCGACGACGGGTGCTCCGGGCGGCCCTCGACGTGCTCGCCGACGACGGGATGCCCGGCTTCACGATCGAGTCGGTCGCCCGCCGGGCCGGTGCGAGCAAGGCGACCGTCTACCGGCACTGGGCGTCGCCGTCGGCGCTGCTCGTCGACGCCATGGACGCCGAGTTCCGGCCCCTGGCGGACGTCGACACCGGCGACCTGCGGGCCGACCTCGTCGCCCTCCTGTCGTTGTTCGCCGCCTCGCTCACCGGGTCGCCGTTCCCGCAGCTCATGGCCGCGTTCACCGACGCGGCCGAGCGCGACCCCGCGCTCGGGGAGATGCACGCCGAGCTCACCCGCCGTCGTCGGGAACCGCTGCTCCGGGTCCTGACGGCGGCCGTCGCCCGCGACGAGCTCCCGCGCGGCACCGACGCCGACCTCGTCGTCGACCTGCTCGCCGCGCCGTTCTTCTACCGGCGGCTCATCGCCCACCAGGACATCCCGGAGGACTTGGCCGGCCGCGTCGTCGACCACGTCCTCGCGGGACTGCGGCCGGGTGAAGCTGTTGTGGTGCGCGCGAAGACGCCGACTTTGGGCGCTCGCCGCAGCGATCGTCAAGGCAACTGAGGCGACTAGCTTGGGATCAAGTTCCAGGCAAGTTAGGCTGCACAACTCTCTGCACGGAAGTACGCCGGACAGACCCTGAGGGATATAGCAGTTCGGCTGAAATTGAGCCGAGGGAAACCCTCGCTCGCCAATACCTCGTCATGAATTGCAAGAGTCGAGCTGATAGGGGTTAGGTCTGAAAGTTGAGGAATCGAGACCCGGAAACTCAGCTGTGAAGAACGTATCCCACTGGCGACTCGTGATAAGCGTTACAAGCGACTGGGTTATTGCCTGACACGCGGCTACATCACCCTTCGGGAGCCCGATGCCATACCGCTCGTACTGCCCGAAGCGAATATTGGGAAGAACGGCAACCGCGGTCGAGGCGTCGAGCTGAAAGCCGTAGAGCACCAATTGATCAGTCGTGACCGCGTCCACCTGCCCTTCCTCTAGGTCCTTTACGCACTCAGCTCCACTGTCCTCAGTGGTTATCGTTGCCCTGCCGTTCAAAGGTGCGAGTTGACGGAAGGAAGTGCTGCCGGTAAGGGTGCATACGGTCTTACCAACAAGGTCGTCCGCGCTAGAAATTCGAGTATCGCCAGCTCGGACCATCACGCCTTGCTGGGTTATCATGTAAGGACCCGCGAACGATACGCGATTCTTCTTTTCGTCGACGATGGAGTAGGCCTCCACAACCATCTGCACGCGACCGCTCTCCAAGGCGTCCTCTCTTTGCTTGATGAGGAGCGGTACCGGGATAGGATAGAACCCGCGTTGCGTATTGTTGGCGAGCCACTGAAACAGGTCCACATCGAAGCCCTTACTCTGATTCGAACCTGGCGCGAACTGAGCGATGTGCGGCAAATCGGTAGCGGTTCCGATATACACGTTCTGCCCCGTGAAAACGGGTGGCACTGGCGGCGGTGCCGCGTTCGAAGAGGGAGCGAGCACCGGCCCGGGAGGCGGCGGTGACCCACAGGCCGACATTAGAATCAGGATTCCGCCGGCGGCAAGAACGCGCCACGCATGCCGCAAATAGAGGTTCATTGTGCCTCCAGGACTATCTATCGAAGAGTGTAGGATTAACCACGATGATGCGAACTTGACATGTTTCCGCTAAGCCACCCGGCAAGGTAACAGCTAGCCGCAATTTCACCCCAGTTTGCACAGAATCTACTCTGAACCTTAGTTCCTCATTATTGCTAGTAGCGGGGAACCCCTCGATCGCTCGCCCATTTACGAGGAGCGTGCTAGCAAGGCGGACATTGTCTTCGCAGTCGCCGGTGGGATTCATATTCTCGACGATAGGCGTGACCGACAGATACCTCCTGTTGGGAGGGCTTTCCGCCACTGACACGTCCGCCAGGTCCCCCGAGTGCAAAATTTCCCCGGGGATTTTCGGGTCTCCACCAACCCGTGTCGCTAGCAAAGGGCTTGGTAGTTGCACGTCCGAACGTACTAAGTTGATCCCAAGCAGCACTAAAGTGGCCACGGCCCCCATGGTCAAGATTGCAGAAGCTATTATCCATCCGAGCCGTCTAAACTTGGCCCTCACGCGGCGCCTCGGCAGGCGGGGAATCAAGTAGATCGAGTACGCGACCAAGATCGAGGCAAAGCCAAGGTATGTAGACGCTCCTTGCAGAATGGCGTTTCCCTTAGCGCCCGCATTAACGCCCCATATGACAAGGATGGCCGATACGATGAGGAGGGAGGGGAAGACGAGGTAAAGCAGCACCTGTGGAGTTCGAGGGTCCGACGGGTCTGTTTCGGACGGCTTTTTTCCTGCCGGGTTCGACACACCGGGTTCATCGTCGCGTTCGACGGTCAAGGGCCCCCCAAGGATCGCGTCGAACGACCATCGCCTCTGAGAGCCCCGACGTTACGGCTTGTGGGTGTTCGTGGGAAGACGACCTACTCAAACTACAACCAGACCCCGTTGTTACCACATAGTAGCATTTGCAGGAAAGATGCACATGCTAGTGAACTCTAAGCCGCCGCCCTCTGGTACCGGGAGAAGAGATCCGTTAGGTAATGATCGCTTCTTTTGCTACACAAACGAGCGGAACAGCCGCACTCCCCCCGAAATACATGGGACAGACTGGCGTGAAACGGCGAATTCCGTATTCGCTCGATCGGATAAGGGCTCCAGCAGATTTTTCCGCAGAACGCTTCCGTGGACATTCGAGTAGGGAGAACCCCCGCGGACCGGAGGGTTCCCCCCGCGGCGGGCGGGGGCGCGCACGATCGTCCCGGCGACGTGGTCGGGACAGGCTTCGAGGCGACACCGAACGGGCCCGGACCGAGGCCCCGGAACTCCGAGGAGCCTCCGATGACCTTCGAGCCCCGCACCGTGCGCCCCCCGACGGCGCCCGGTCCCGTGCCCCCGCCGCCCCCGGTGCGGCGCCCGCGCCGACCCGTCGTCGGGAAGATCGTCGCCGGGGCGGTCGCCGTCGCCCTGGTCGCCGGGGGCGCGGGCGCCTGGGTGGCGTTCTCCGGGGCCGGCGAGGCCGCCGCGGTGCAGTCCACCTCGTTCGCCGGGAGCGACCCGACGACGGTGCCGTTCGGGACCGACGCGCCGCAGGTTGCCACCGTGGCCGCCACCGGCCCGCAGGCCGGGGACACCCCCGCGATGTACGCCGCGACCACCCCGCCGTCCTGCGACACCACCGCGTACATGGCCGCGCTACAGGCCGACCCGGCGAAGCTGGCGGCGTTCGGCGGCGTCTTCGGGCTCGGGCCCGCCGACGTCCCCGCGTTCGTGCGGAGCCTCTCGCCGGTCGTGCTGCGGGCCGCCACCTCGGTGACCGACCACCCCTTCACCGACGGCGCGTTCGTCGAGCGGCCCGCCGTCCTCGCGCCCGGCACCGCGGTGCTGGTCAACAGCTACGGCGAGCCCACGGTCAAGTGCTACAACGGCAACCCGCTCACCGCGGGCGCCACCGTCCCGAACGCCGTCACGGTCACCCCGACCGCGATGACGACCTTCCACTTCACGACGATCGCCGGCAGCGGCACCGTCGACGTGCCCACCCCGCGTGACCCCAAGCCGCACCCGGGCCCGAACCCGGCCCCCAACGCCCGCTACAACTATGACGGGTCCGTGCTGCTCTCCGACGGTCGGATCGTCAAGGCCGACGGCACCGTGGTCATGCCCAAGGCGCCGATCCCGGCGGGCGCGGTGAAGAACCCCGACGGGTCGTTCAGCCTCGGGGGCAAGGTCTTCAACCCCGACGGCACCGAGCGGACGGCCATTGTCATCCCGCCGCAGACGATCCAGCTGCCGGTCGGCGGGACCACCACGGTCCCCGGCTTCACCATCCGGCTCGACGGCGAGGCGGTCGACGCCTCCGGCACGCCGCTCGCGCCGCAGCCCACGATCATCCGCAACTACGACGGCACCGCGACCGTGATCAGCGGCGGCGAGGTCGTCGTCTGGGGGACCGACGGGAACTTCCGCTCCAAGTTCCGGGTCGAGCCGCCGAACAAGGTCAACCCCGACGGCTCGATCACGACGCCGGACGGCGGCATCCTCAACCCCGACGGCTCGACGAAGCGCACCCCGGTGACGCTCCCGGGCGGCGGGACCACGGTGCAGCCGAACGGCGGCGAGGCCCCGCAGGGCAAGGACCACGCGAAGGACCCGGCGCAGGGGACCGCGACCGGGCAGACCGTCCCGGTGTGCCCGAAGGTCGTCACCGACGCCGCGTCCGGGTGCGGAGTTGCGACGGGCTCCGCGGACTCGGCCGCGAAGGGGTCGGGGACCACCGGCACCGGGACCACCGGCACCGGAGCCACCGGCACCGGCGCGACGGGCACGGGTTCCGACAACACCTCGACGTCGACGTCCGGCTCCGACGACTCCTCGAAGGCCTCGGGCTCGGGCTCCACCTCCGGCTCTTCGAGCAGCGGTTCCTCCTCGAGCGGCGCGAAGAACACGTCGAAGGGAGGCTCCGACTACTGATCCGATCCGAACCGACCGACGGACGCCCGGCCCCAGCCCTGGGGCCGGGCGTCCGTCGCGTCCCGGGGGTCTCGCGATGAGACGCCGATCACGGCACCATTCACGACCATGAGCGCCGGCGACGCCCCGACCCTCCTCCGCGCCCCGGGTCCGGTGGACGGCACCGGGATCGGCGCCTACCGCGAGTACCTGGCCTCGGCCCACGGGCTGGAGTTCGAGGACTACCAGGCCATGTGGCGCTGGTCGGTGGCCGACCCGGAGGCGTTCTGGGGCTCGATCTGGGACCACTACGGGGTCCCGGGGACCTACGAGCGGGTGCTCGGGTCCTCGGCGATGCCGGGCGCGGACTGGTTCCCCGGGGCCCGCGTGAACTACGCGGCGCACATGCTGGGGACCGACGAGGACACCGACCGCGTCGCGGTCATCGCCCGCTCGCAGACCCGCGGGCCTCGGGAGCTCACCTTCGGCGAGCTGCGCGAGCAGGTCGGACGCGCCCGCGCCGGCCTGGTGCGCCTCGGCGTCGGGGAGGGCGACCGGGTCGTCGGGTACCTGCCGCACGTCCCGGAGACGCTCGTCGTGTTCCTGGCCGCGGCGAGCCTCGGCGCGATCTGGGCGTCGTGCGCGCCGGAGTTCGGCGCCCGCAGCGTCGTCGACCGGCTCTCCCAGCTCGAGCCGACCGTGCTGCTCGCCGTCGCGTCGTACCGGTACGGCGACAAGGAGATCGACCAGCGCGACGAGCTGGCGCGCATCCGCGAGGGGCTGCCGAGCGTGCGCCACGTCGTCGGGCTGGACTACGGGCCGCACCCGGTGCCGGACGCGACGACCTGGGACGAGCTGCTCGCCGAGCCCGGGCCGCTGGACTTCGTCGAGCTCCCCTTCTCCCACCCGCTCTACGTGCTGTTCTCCTCCGGGACCACCGGGCTGCCGAAGGCGATCGTCCACGGCCACGGCGGCATCCTGCTCGAGCACCTGCGGCTGTTCGGCCTGCACTTCGACATCCGCCCCGGCGACCGCACGCTGTGGTTCACCACCACCGGCTGGGCGATGTGGAACATCACGATCTCGGTGCTGCTGCACCGCGGGGCCCTCGTCATGCTCGACGGCAACCCGCTGTTCCCGGACCTCGAGGAGCAGTGGCGGCTCGCGGCCGAGACCGGCGTCGCGCTGCTCGGCACCAGCCCCGGGTTCCTCACCGCCTGCCGCAAGGAGGGCGTCGTGCCCCCGCGGTGGCCGCAGCTGCGCCAGCTGGGGACGACCGGCGCGCCGCTGCCGCCGGAGGCGTTCGACTGGGTCTACGAGCACCTCGGACCCGACCTCGTCCTCAACCCGTTCAGCGGCGGCACCGACGTGTGCAGCGGCTTCGTCGGCGGCGGGCCCTGGCAGCCGGTGTGGCGCGGTGAGATGGCCGGCGCCGGGCTCGGCCACGACGTCGCCGCATTCGACGAGGACGGCAACTCCGTGGTCGAGCAGCTCGGCGAGCTCGTCGTGCGGGCCCCGATGCCGTCGATGCCGGTCGGGTTCTGGAACGACCCCGACGGCGAGCGCTACCGCGAGGCCTACTTCGACGTCTACCCCGGCATCTGGCGCCACGGCGACTGGGTGCGATTCACCGAGCGGGGCAGCTGCGTGATCACCGGGCGCTCCGACGCGACGCTGAACCGCGGCGGCGTACGGCTGGGCACCGCGGAGTTCTACGACGTCGTGGAGGACATGCCCGAGGTGGCCGACTCGCTCGTCGTGCACCTGGAGGACGACCAGGGCGGGAACGGGGAGCTGCTGCTCTTCGTCGCGCTCGCCGACGGCGCCGAGCTCGACGACGACCTGCGCGCGCGGATCGCCCGCGGGCTGCGGCGGAACCTGTCGCCCCGGCACGTCCCGGACCTCATCGCGGCCGTCCCGGCGGTGCCGCGCACGCTGACCGGCAAGAAGCTGGAGCGCCCGATCAAGCAGGTGCTGCGCGGCCGGCCCGTCGAGGAGGTGATCAGCCCCGACGCCGTGGCCGGGGCCGACGCCGTGCCGGCCTTCCGGGACGCCTACCGCTGACGTGCGGGACCTCGGGTCCAGGGGCGTGCAGCGTCCGGCGGTCACGCTGTCGAGGTGCCGACGGACGAGGTGATCGACCGGGCCCGACGACCTGCTGGAGCCGCTGGCGGTCGACCACGGCTCCGTGCCGTGGCAGGTCGAGGCGCTGCTCATGCTCGACCGCCCGGTCGACTCGCCGTCGACGACACCGGCTTCGCAGTGGACGACCACGTCGGCTAGGTCCGCTCCTCCGGCGTCGCAGCGGCCCGGAAAGGGCCCTCGAGGCGTTCGTCGTCAGCCCCGAGCACCGACTCGAACGGGACCCGCTGCGAGGAGATCGCACAGCTCCCCAAGTTGCGGCCCCCGCGCCAACGCCTCGGTCATGCCGCCCACCAGACCGGTCAGGTTCATCATGACGGGGTGCTCGAGACCGGCGTCGGCATATCGCCCGAGGCGATCGGCCACCTCGCTCGGGTTGCCCATGAAGACGTATTCCTCGAGCAGTTCGAACGGGATGCGAGGTGCGAAGTCCCGCAGGACGTCGGGATCGAGTCGATGCGGGATGATGTCGATGTATGCCCGGCCGCTCTCGCCCGCGGGGCTGGGCAGCCCGTATCTCGCCCACGCGGCGGCCGGCGCCATCCACAGCGCGAAGAGCTTCGCGAGAGGACTGGCTTCGAACATCTCTCGGAGCCGAGCACGGCTCTCACCCAGGACCAGGAAGACGAAAAGGGCAGCCTCCGGATCGGGCCGTCCTGCCCGCCGGGCCTGCTCCAGTACCTCGGCGTTGAGCTGGCCGTACTCCTCGGCGGTGGGCGCGTCGACAGGCAGCCAGCCGTCTCCGTAGCGGCCGACCAGACGGAGCATGCGCGGACGGTGGGCCGCGATCCACACACTTGGCGGCCCGGTCTCGGATTGGAGTGGCAACCCCAGGCGCCCACCATGGCGAGGCATCGTGCCCTGGTCGAGGAGCTCCCGCAGGTCGGCGAGAAACGCTTCGGTCGCCGCCACCGGCCGCTCGAAGGGATATCCGAACGGGACGAGGTTCTCCGCCTCGCCGGCCCCTACCCCTAGGTTGAACCCGCCCTTGCAGAGGTGTTGCAGGCTCAGCGCCGAGCGGGCGACGTCGGCGGCGCCCCGTCTGATCCCGTCCGTGACGGCGATGCCCAACGGTAGATCGGTCGAGCGGGCGGCCCACGCGCAGAGACAGAACGGATCGAACAGACCGTCGGGGTCGGGGGCCAGCTGTGCGAACTCCATCTCCCGGTACAGCGTGGGATGGAAGACGCCCAGCAGGTGGTCGAACGACCACAGCGAGTCGGCATTCACGGATCGGGCGGCGTCGATCGTCATCTCGGCGCCGACCGTCGGAAAGAAGGGTGGGAAAACGAGTCCGAGCTTCATGGTGTGATCACCGATCCTGGGCCGACTTCGCTGGTGGGTCGCCTCGTCGGAATTGATCCACCACGACACCGGGACTATTCCCGCGATACGTACGGCCCACAATCGAGAGTGACAGCCGAAGTGGAGGCCGCAATCGTCCGACTCGGTGACAACGCCACAGCGCTGTCGGCTCTCCGGGCGAAAATCGTCCGAACTACTCGCGGTATGCTCATGATGTGCGGCGGTCCGTGACAATCGTGCACGGCCGGCGCTCCCGCCGGACGATCAGAGCGCCGCGGTCTTGCCCGGCTGCCGAGTGTTTCCACGATCGGATACGACCGTGCTGGTCTGCGCCGGTTCGGCGATCGACGTCGTTGCACAAGAGCCTGGCCTGCCTCGGGGGCCCTAGGCTCCCCGTTCGTGACCTCGGTCTCCAACGACGCCGGGCACTGGCAGCGACGGCGACGGCGGAGGCCACGCAGGCCGCCACAGCGGACAAGCCGGCAGCAGCGGCTGAACCAGCCGACGCGCACGTCGACGCCCTCCAGGCGGCGGCGTCGCCCAGACACGGCCGCTCCGGCGCCCCCGGACGGCAGCAACCACCACCATCGAACACACAGTGCTGGAGGAACAGTGGCGGCCTGGCAGCTCGGAGACCCACTACCGGCCCCGCGGCCCCCGCAGGGCAACTACGTGCCGGCCGTGCACGTCGGGGATCTGCTATTCCTGTCCGGAGCGGGCCCGGCACTACCGGAGGGCGGATGGGTCCTGGGCAAGATCGGACCGGGTGGGCTCGACCTCACCGCCGCGCAGGCCGCGGCCCGGCTGACCGGGCTGCAACTGCTGGCCACGATGCGGGCCGAGCTGGGCGGGCTCGATCGAGTCGAGCGGGTGGTGAAGTTGTTCGGCATGGTGAACTGCGCGCCGGGGTTCACCGCGACTCCCCAGGTCATCGACGGCTGCTCGGACGTGCTCGTCGAGGTCCTCGGGGACCGGGGCCGGGGAGCGCGCTCCGCGGTGGGGCTGGCCGAGCTGCCCATCGGGATCGCCGTCGAGATCGAAGCCGTCGTCCAGGTCAAGGCCCGATAGCGCCTGGCAGGATCGACGATGGTCGCCCTGACCGCGGCCGGCCTCGGCGCTCGTCGCGCCCGGCTCGTCCACGTGTCTTTCAGAGAGCTCGTCGGGGCGGCACGATGACGCCCCACCGTCGTCGGGGTTTGCTCAGATCGGGCTGACCGGTTTGCTGCGCCGGTGGCGACGTGGGCCGGGCAGGCAGGCGAGCCGCGCGGGTACTCAGCGCGGGGCCGCGGCGCGGACGTGCCGTGCAGCACGGTGTCGACACCGGTACCCGACCAGTGCAGCGCGCGGCGTCCCCAGGGCCAGTCGAGCAACCGCGGCGGCTCGAGCTCGGCGACGTCATCCCGATCCGAGCGATGCGGTGAGGCCCCCACCGTCGCCGCGCTGGTCGTGACCCATTCCCCCACCTCGGGACGGTGCGCGAACGCGTCCAGGCCGGCGAGGTCGTCGAACGCGGAGACGTCGTTTCGCACCACACGACCCGCACCGCACCACGGCGCCGGAAGCGGTCAGCGACGGCGGGTCCCGAAGAACTCGTCGAGGGTGACCGGCTGCAGGCCCCGGTCCCTGATGATGCTGCTGATCTGGTCGAACAGCCCGAGGACCGTCGGGTGGTTGGCGTGGCCGAGCACGATCCGCCCGGCGGTCAGGTATCGCCGGGCCTGGTCGAGCAGGAATTGCGGCGTGACGACGGTGGAATCCCCGTAGGAGCCGGTCCACATCACGGGTCTCGTGAAGCCGACGTCCCGGGCGACGGCGTCCACGGCGGCGTTGTGCGCCCCGAACGGCGGGCGCCAGTAGGGCCGCGAGGTGGTCGCGAACGTGGCCGCGATCCACTGCTCGTTGCGCTCGAGCTCCTCCCTGATCCGACCCGCCGGTATCTGCGTCAGCCATCGGTGGCTGAAGGTGTGGTTCATGATCTGCACCTGGCCTGCGTCGATCAGTGGCCGCAGCACTCCTGCCTGCGGGGCCCAGGCGCTCGCGTAGGTCCCGTTGGGGCCGAACGTCAGGTGGACGCCCGTGCGGCGCGCGAACTCGACGTAGCCCGCCACGACCTGGGGCGCGTAGCCGTCGTCGATGGTCAACGCGATCGGCTTGCCGGGCGGGGGCGGCACGACCTGGGTCCTCGCCACCGGGGTCGGGGGCGCCGCGATCGCCGAACCGTCCCGCCCGGGTCCGGCCGCGATCCCCGGGCCGCCTGGCCGGGGTGACGCGGAGACCGTGCCTTCGGCCCATCCGCTCAGCCAGGCCGCCAACCCCACCCCGAGCATCGTCACCACGCTGCGGCGGGACAGGCCGGCCCCGGACGGCATCCGCACCCGCGGGGCTCCGCCCTGCCCCGTCCCCCCTGCGCTGCCGTCCACGTCGTCCCCTCCGACCGTGCCCCACACCGACCCTCTCCCGAGCGTTCCGAGATCGGTCCGGGACGCGCAAGGAGCGCCGGACCCGACTCCGGTCCCGGCCTTGCTCGGCCGCCGTCGCCGACACGGTTGCGGCGTCACGGGAACAGCCGGCGTCGACCAGAGCCATGCCGACCTCGCCGGCGAGCAGGTCAACCACATCTCAGGGCAGATGCTCCGCTCGATGGCGATCCGGAGTCGGCGACGTGGTGCATCCTCAGCCGGTGGACAGCAACGATGCGGTCATGCCTGCGGCCTTCCTCGGGCACGGCAACCCAATGAACGCGTTGGCGGTCAATCGCTACACCACCGCCTGGCACTCACTGGGGACGACGGTTCCCCGTCCCCGGGCGATCCTGGTGATCAGCGCGCACTGGTACGTCAACGCCACCGCGGTGACCGCGATGCCCCGGCCGCGCACCATCCACGACTTCTACGGGTTCCCGCCCGAGCTCTTCGACGTCGACTACCCCGCTCCGGGGCTCCCAGAGCTCGCCGACGAGGTCAGCGAGGCCGTGCACCCCACCTGGGTCGGTGCCGACGTCGACAGCTGGGGCATCGACCACGGCACCTGGTCGGTACTGCTGCACGCGTTCCCCGACGCCTCGATCCCGGTGGTGCAGCTGAGCATCAACGCCGAGAAGCCGCTCGACTACCACCTCGAGCTCGGCGCCAAGCTCGCCCCGCTGCGCCGTCGGGGAGTCCTGATCATCGGTAGCGGCAACGTGGTGCACAACCTCGGGGCGATGAGCTGGGGCCTCGCCGACGACGGCTACGACTGGGCCCAGCGCTTCAGCGAGGCCTCCCGCGAGCGGATGCTCACCGCGCCGACGGAGTTCGCCGCACTCGATGCCCACGCCGACTTCCGGCACGCCGTGCCGACCCCCGATCACTTCATCCCGGCGCTGTACTTCGCGGGGCTGGCCGGCGCCGACGAAGCGCCCGAGATCGACGTCCTGGTCGACGGCTACGCCTACGGGTCGTTGTCGATGACGGCTTACACCCTCGGCGCGCCCTGCTCCGGCAGCTCCGTCGACACCGGGGTTCCGCAACCGCCCGCCGACCTCCCTCCCGACGCGTCCAACATCTGACGTCCGTTCGACCCCGAGGTCGCAGCGCGGACGACCGTCTCCGCAGCTCGACGGCTTGTGGGCCCCGTGGGACTCGAACCCACAACCAGCGGATTGTCGTCCGGCGTTGGTTGGCTCATCGCGTTGATGACAACACAGCCTGGCTGACCTGCGAGAACGCCTACAGAGCGGCCCGGCGGCTCCGTACTCGTGACAGGGGCCGCCGGGCCGTTTCTCATGGGTACCTCATGGGCCGATCTTGGTCCGCCGGGCGACGCCTGGCGTCAGTTCGACCACGCGGAGCACTGTACCTGTGCACCTCGGTCGGTCGCGGTCTGCACGACGGCACCGGATGCGTCCCGGAGGGTGCACGTGATCCACGTGTCGCCCTTGTCGCTGCCCGAGTAGGCCGACACGCGCTGCGCCTTCCCGTTCGGCTCGGGCTCGACGCGGAGACTCCAGGGGGCGGTAACGGCGCTTCCCGCGAGCGTCCCAAGCCGCTCGAGGTCGCCGTTGGACGCGATGTAGTCGAGCCCCGACACGGGATAGTTGCTCGATACCTCGTAGACGTAGGCGGCGGACTGGGCCCGCGTCTCCCGAGCGACCGGGTACGGGAGACCGACGTAGCTTCCTGGGAAGAACGGCAGCTGGGTGGTGATGGGGTAGGTCGGCTCGGACCTGTAGGGCTGTGCCGGTGCCGCCGCGCCGGAGAGCAAGACTGCGGCCCCTGCCACCACGATGAGCGCCAGAACGGCGCTCACCAGCCTCGACGGCTTGCGCGTCCGCACGTGCTGCCCGCCAGCGCTCACGGTCCTAGGTCCCCTCTGGGTGCCACTTCAGATCTCGGTCACCGCTCGATTCGGGATCTCTTGACCCGGTGTTACTCCCTCTTTGGAAGATCACTCGACTCAGACCCGGCGGACGTACGCACCGGCCACGTCGGCCGCACGGTCTATCGCCATGCCGCAGGCCCCGGCCTCGGGGTCTCTCCCTCGGCGGCGCGGTCTCTGACCTGCCGGGCCGCTCGTGCGGGTGCAAGCGCCCCTCACGTCGTCGACCGCCAGCTGTGGTGCCTGGTGGCGCTTGCGGCCGTGCGGGCGGTCTGGCAGCCCTCGGGCGCGTCGTCGTGGGTGAGGCCCCGTCCCGACCACCACTGCTCCCCCACACCCGCGCTGCTCGAGCTCGTCGGGTGCTTTCATCCCTGACCTCCGGCCCCACACTGGCGGCATCTCCGATGAACACTGGCCGCACAGTGACGATGACGGGCGCAGCGTTATGGTGGCGGCCGCCATCGACGCCGACCTTCCTGACGAGGTCGTCTTCGGCTACTACCCCGTCGTCGAGCACGAGGTCGCCCTGGCCGGCGGGGCCTTGCTCTCGGTGTTCGCCGCTCGGCCTGAGACGACGGGGCCTACCGTAAGCGCACCGTCTACGAGTGGCGCCGCACCGGCTACGGCCCGCGTGGTCGCCGAGTCGGCCGCTGGCTGCGCTACGACCCCGGCGAGGTCCGCGCCTGGTTCGCCGACCTCGACGACCGGCCGGCGGCGGGCTGAAGCGATGCCCCGTCCGCCCATGCCCGTTGGTACCTACGGCCACATCCGCGTCCAGGGCACCAAGGGCAAGTACCGGGCCATCGCGCTCTTCCGGGACCTCGACGGCAAGACGCGCCAGGTCGAGCGAGGCGGAACGACCAAGGTGCAGGCCACGGATGCCCTCAAGCTCGCGCTGAGAGACCGCGCCCGCCTCGGCACCGGCATCACCGAGGAGACCCGCCTCGAGGAAGTCGCCTCGCTCTGGTTCGCGTCGGTCGAGCGCGCTGTGGAAGCCGGGGAGCGCTCCCCTGGCACGGCCGAGCTCTACCGCCGCCAGATGGAGTCCGTCGTCGTTCCTGGTGTCGGCTCGCTGCGGGTCCGGGAGGCCACCGTCCCGGTGCTCGACTCCTTCGTCCAGACCGTCCGCGCTCGTCGAGGTCCGGCGGCCGCCAAGCTCGCCCGCTCCGTGCTCTCCGGAGTCATGGGCCTGGCCGTCCGCCACGGTGCCGTCCGCCTCCAACCCGGTCCGCGACCTCAGCCCGGTCCACGCCGGCCGACGGAAGCCGACACGGGCCCTCACCCTCGCTGAGTGCCGGGCCTGGCTCGCCCAGCTCGAGGCCGACGAAGCCGCGCGGGACAAGGACCTCCCGGACCTGTGCCGCTTCATGCTGGCCACCGGAGTCCGCATCGGGGAGGCCCTGGCGGTCGCCTGGCCGGAGGTCGACCTCGAGGCCGCCACCGTCGACGTGTCCCGGACCCTCATCCGCCTCACCGGCGTGGGCCTTGTTCGGAAGTCGACCAAGACCGAGGCCGGAGAGCGCCGACTGATCCTGCCCCGCTTCGCCCTCGAGATGCTTCGCGAGCGGAACCCCGACGGCGACGCCATGGGCCCGGTCTTCCCCGACACCCTCGGCGGCTGGCGCGACCCGTCCAACACCCGCCGCGCCCTCCGGGACGCCCGGGGCTCCAAGGGCTTCGCCTGGGTGACCAGCCACGTGTTCCGCAAGACCTGCGCCACCGTGCTCGACGGCGCCGGCCAGTCGCCCCGCGCGATCGCCGACCAGCTCGGGCACGCGCAGGTCTCGATGACCCAGAACTTCTACTACGGCCGCCGGATCGCGAACCCCGGCGCGGCCTCTGCCCTCGACGCCTGGCACGACCGAGAGGACGAATCCCATGGGTAAGTCATGGATGCCGAACGACCCCGCCACCGTCACACCAACGCTGACCTGCGGAGAGGGTGGGCCCCGTGGGACTCGAACCCACAACCAGCGGATTAAAAGTCCGATGCTCTGCCCATTGAGCTAGAGGCCCGCTGGTCGGGAAGCCTAGCGTCGTCGTCACCTGCTCCACTCGGCGCACTCGGTCCTCCACTCGGCGCGCGACGCCTGCTCGGGAGCGTGCCCGGAAGCGGACAGCTCGGGCACAACCGGTTGCCTCGCTGCCTCCGAGGTCACGCAACGACCATCCCCTCGCCGGGCAACCTCGGACGGTCCGGCGTCCACGCGCCGGCTTGATAGGCCGAAAGTGCAGGTCAACGGCTTGCGACACGCCGCGTCCAGCCGCGCCGGCCACCGGGCGTCACCACCCGGGACACGACCCACCGTGATGCGGCCGATCGCGATCGGTGACCTGACCGAGACGTATCGTCGTCGCCGGTCCTGCTCCACGGCGGGGCCGATCACTGCAGCGTTCGTTCGGGAAGGACTCGAGTTGGGTCGTCACCAGAAGCACTCCGACCGCCGCGTCACGCGCGCCCTGCTCACGGGCAGCGCTGTGGGCGTCGGGGTGCTCCAGGCCGCGGTGCCCGCGCTCGCGGCGCCTGCCGCACCCCCGCCCGCGCCCGCACCGGCCGCCGCCCCGGCGCCCGCCACCGGCCCGGCGAAGGCGCCGTGCGAGGCGGCCGCCAAGGCCTGTGTCTCGATCTCGCAGCAGAAGGCGTGGCTGACCGACGGGAAGGGCAACGTGACCCGCGGCCCCGTCACCGTCACCACGGGCGGTCCCGGCAACGAGACGCCGCAGGGCGTGTTCCACGTGATGTGGAAGGACCAATACCACCACTCGCGGGAGTACAACCAGGCGCCGATGCCGTACTCGGTGTTCTTCGCGCCGGGCGACGCCTTCCACGGCGGCAGCCTGCAGCGCGCCTCGGCCGGCTGCGTGCACCTCGGGGACGAGGACTCCAAGGCGTTCTTCAACTACCTGCAGGTCAATGACGAGGTCCAGGTTCTGCCCTGAGTGAGGAGGCCAGACGCATGTCGATGGCCCTGGTGATGTCCGAGATGCCCGACGTCTACCGCCGCGTGCTCGCCGAGCACGTGCCCGACGCCGCGGGACGCTGCAACGCATGCCGCAACGTCTCGGGCGAGACGGCGTCGTGGCCCTGCCAGACCTACAAGGTCGCGCAGGAGGCCAAGTGGGTCGGCGAGGGCAACCTGCCCGGCACCGGCCCCCACGGTTCGGTCAGCCCGACTCCCTCGTCCGCGCCGGCCGGCCGGTCCGAGGCCCCGTACTCGCTGGACGCCCCGCGCACCGGCGACGTGCCGGGCTTCGGCTTCGCCGACCTGCCCCTCGGGGAACGGCCGGAGGGCGGGCGCCGTCGTCGTCGGGAGGACGACGACGCGGCCCCGTTCGGCTCGCAGTTCGACGCCCCGTACGGCGCGTCGTTCGGGGTCGACGACCGGCCCCGCCACGCCGCTCGCTAGGTCACGACCAGCCCGACGTCGGGCGCGGCGCATGCGTGAGCGGCGCCGTCCTCGCGTCGGATGCCAGGAACGTGCCATTGCCGTCACGAGGCACCGGGGCACCGGCCGGCCGTAGAGACGGGAAACCCCCGGAGCGTGCTTCCCGCGGCGGGATGCCGCGGGGCCCGGGTGGACGAGATCCGGGCGCTCCGGGGGCCTGGTGTCCATCGGGAATTCACCGGTCGACGTGTCCGCCCGCGGGGGGCGGCACCGGCCAATCCACGACCTGACGTCGACTAGCTGACGGACACCTCACGAGTCCTGTCGTTCTTCAACGTCGGACCACCTCCTCTCCCGTGTGCCACCACGCTAAGCCGAGATCGCCCGCCCCGCAAACGACATCGAAGCCGCAGGTCAGAGGCGGGTTCGCCACGCCAGGAGGTCGTCGGCGGAGCGCGTGTTGACGACCTTGTCCGCGGGCACCTCGCACTCCACGGCGCGCTCGCAGCCGTAGGGCTGCCAGTCGAGCTGGCCCGGGGCGTGGGCGTCGGTGTCGACCACGAACTCGCACCCCGCCTCGAGCGCCTGGCGGAGCAGGTCCCGGGGCGGGTCGAGCCGCTCGGGGCGCGAGTTGATCTCGACGGCGACGCCGTTCTCGAGGCACGCGTCGAACACCGCCTCGGCGTCGAACGTCGAGGGCGGCCGGGTCCCGCGCCCGCCGGTGACGAGGCGGCCGGTGCAGTGCCCGAGCACGTCGACCAGCGGGTGCGAGACGCCGCACACCATCCGCGCGGTCATCTCCTCGCTCGGCGAGCGCAGCTTCGAGTGCACCGAGGCCACCACCAGGTCCAGCTCGGAGAGCAGGTCGTCCGGTGCGTCGATCGACCCGTCCTCGAGGATGTCGACCTCGATGCCGCGCAGCAGCCGGAACGGGGCCAGCTCCTCGTTGACCTCGGCGATCACGTCGAACTGCCGCCGGCGCCGGTCCGGGGACAGGCCGTTGGCGACGGTCAGGTTCTCGGAGTGGTCGGTGAGCACCATCCAGGAATGACCCAGGTCGCGGGCCGTGCGCGCCATCTCGAGGATGTCGCTCCCCCCGTCGGACCACATCGAGTGGGTGTGGCAGTCGCCGCGCAGCAGCTCCCGCAGCGCGATCCCGCCCGCGACCGGCTCGGTGTGCCGCGACTCCAGCTCGGCGAGGGTCTCCGGCGTCCGGCCGGCAACGACGTCGGTGACGACGGCCGCGGTCTTCTTGCCGACCCCCTTGAGGTCGGTGAGCGTGCCCGCCGCGGCGCGGGAGGCCACCTCGTCGGGACCCAGCTCCGCCAGCCGTTCGGCCGCCGTGCGGTACGCCCTCACCCGGTAGGTCTCGGCGCGCTCGCGCTCGAGGTAGAAGGCGACGGCGCGCAGGGCGGCGATCGGGTCACCGTCGACGGGCAGAGCGGTCACGCCCACAGACATACCCCACCCGGGCCGGGCGTGGGCTCGGCCACGGCGGACAATCCCCGGGGGACGATGTTCTACGAGGAGGTCTGCTCGTGCGGGTGACCGGAGTCGGGCACGCGGGGATGCGTTTCGAGACCGCGGGCGGCAGCGTGCTGTGCGACCCGTGGGTGAACCCGGCGTTCTTCGCGTCCTGGGTGCCCTTCCCCGACAACACCGGGCTCGACTGGACCGAGCTCGGGAAGACCGACTACCTCTACGTCTCCCACCTGCACCGCGACCACTTCGACGCGGACAACCTGCGCGAGCACGTCTCCAAGGACGCCCGCGTGCTGCTGCCCGACTACCCCACCGACGAGCTCGAGCAGGAGCTGCGCGCGCTGGGGTTCCGGCACTTCGTGCGGACCGAGTCGGGTGTCCCGCAGGAGCTCGACGGCGGCCTCCGGTTCATGATCACCTCGCTGAAGGGACCGGGCGACGGCCCGATCGGCGACTCCGCGCTCTCCCTCGACGACGGCACCGCGCGGATCGTGAACCAGAACGACGCGCACCCGCTCGACATCCCGAAGCTGCTGGAGTTCGGCGCCTACGACGCGCACTTCACCCAGTTCTCCGGCGCGATCTGGTGGCCGATGGTCTACGACCTGCCGAAGGCCGCGAAGCGCGAGTTCGCCCGCCGCAAGCGCATCGGCCAGGAGGACCGGGCGATGCGCTACATCCGCGAGGTCGGCGCGCCGCACGTCTTCCCGACGGCGGGTCCGCCCTGCTTCCTCGACGACGACCTGTTCCGCTGGAACGGCCTGGGCTACGAGGGCGTCGAGGGCGAGTCGATCTTCACCGACCAGTGGGAGTTCCTCGGCCGGATGCGCGAGCTCGGCGCCGAGGACGGCTCCGAGCAGCAGCAGGGCCACCTGCTGCTGCCGGGCACGACCGCCGAGATCGGCCACGGCACCGTCACCGACCTGGCGCACCCGATGCCCGACGACGACGTCGAGCGCATCTTCGTCGACAAGGAGCGCTACCTCCGCGACTTCGCCGAGCGCGCCCGGCCCGTGATCGAGGCCCAGAAGGCACGGTGGGCCGCGCCGCAGCCCGACCTGCTGGTGCGGCTCAAGGAGTGGATCGAGCCGCTGATGAAGCGTGCCGACCACATGTGCGACGGGATCGGCGGCCCGGTCCGGATGGACCTGCACGGCATGCCGGACACCACGCCCGGCGTCGACGACGACGGCACGCTGTCGCTGACGTTCGACTTCCCGGCCCGCGAGATCCGCCTGTACGACGGCGAGCAGGCCCGCTACCGCTGGGGCGTGCCCGCCGAGCTCGTGGCGACCAACGTCGCGACCGGCGAGGTCGACTGGTCGAACTCGCTGTTCCTGTCCGTGCGGTTCACCGCGACCCGGGTCGGCCAGTACAACGAGTACCTCTACACGTTCTTCAAGTGTCTGTCCGAGGAGCGGATGGACTACGTGGAGAACTGGTACGACGCGCAGAACGACGACGGGCGCGACGTCGAGCTCGACGGCTGGCGCGTGCAGGCCCGCTGCCCCCACCTGTCCGCCGACCTCTCGAAGTTCGGCACCGTCGACGGGGACGTGCTGACCTGCACGCTGCACAACTGGAAGTTCAACCTCGCGACCGGGCGCTGCCTGACCAGCGCCGGCCACGAGATCCGCGCGGAGAAGCTCGACCGCTAACGCGCCCCGGCCCGTGCCCGACCGGTGACCCGGAGCAGGAGATCGACCGCGGGCAGCTCGACGACCCGCGGCCCCTCCCCGAGCGACAGGTCGGTGTCGGTCGCGACCAGCCGGGTGCCGGCGAGGTCGCTGCCGAAGTAGGCCAGCATGCGCGGCGTCGCGGAGCCCAGCACGTGCCGCACGCGGTCCGCCGGAGTCCGGGGCAGGCCGAGCGCCTCGGTGACGTCGAGGCCGTGGATGACGTCGTGGCTCAGCGCCCCGGCCTGCCCGCCGCCCGGTGGGCGCCACGGGTGGGCGACGTTGTCGCGCAGCGACGCCAGGAGCTCGGCGTCCGAGTGGTGGGCGGTGTCGGCGCGGGCGATCCGGTCGGCGAACCGGTTGAAGTCCCCCCGCGCCGCCGCGATCCCGCACAGCACCCGGACCGCCGAGTGGCGGTAGGGCATCGTCACGTGGGCGACGACCTCCCGGACCCGCCAGCCCGCGCACAGCGAGGGCGCCGCCCACTGGTCGGGGTCGAGAGCGGCGTAGAGATCGGCGAGCCGCTCGCGTTCGGCGAGGGTCTCGCGGGCGAGCGGATCGGTGGTGTCGAGCTGGCGCGGCACGGCGGTCTCCTGGGGAACGACGACGCTGACGCCACCTCCTACGTCCGCGGCGCCGGAGACTCATCGGTCGCCGGCCGGGAATCCGCGTCGAGCACGGCGGGCAGGCCGAACTCGCCGAAGCGGTCCGCGGTGCCGAGGAACGTCGTCGTGTGCGCGACGCGGCCGCCGCGGGGCTCCACCAGCACCAGCGCGAACGGCCGCAGCAGCCCCTGCCCGTCCGGCCGGTACTGGCCGAACCCCGGGTGACCGCTGATCACGGTCGGCGCGAGCCGGGCGCCCTCGCAGCCGCCGAGCCCGATCAGCCCGGCGATCGTCGCGCCGCCCTCCAGCCACCAGGCGAACGGCGGCATGGACGTGCGGGCGTCCTCGGCCAGCAGGTCGGTCAGGCGGGCGACGTCGTGCGCCTCGAAGGCGTCGACGTAGCGCGCGAGCAGGTGCCGCTGCTCCGGGTCGGCGGCGTCGAACGGGTCCCCCGGGGCCGGCCGGTGCCGGTCGAGCGTCTCGCGGGCGCGCTGCAGGGCGCTGGTGACCGACGCCGTCGTCGTGCCGAGGACCTCGGCGGTCTCCGCGGCCGAGAACGCCAGGACGTCGCGCAGGATCAGCGTCGCGCGCTGCCGCGGCGGGAGGTGCTGCAGGGCGGCGACGAAGGCGAGCCGCACGGTCTCGCGCTGGGTGGTGGCCTCCGCCGGGTCGACGGCCGCGACGAGGCGGGCGTCGGGCATCGGTTCGACGAACCGGTCCGCCGGCAGCGGGACACCGATCTCCGCTCCCGGGACGGCCGCGGGCCCGAGGTCGACGCACAGGGCGCGCCGGCGCGCGGCGCGCAGCAGGTCGAGGCAGACCGTCGTCGCGATCCGGAACACCCACGGGGGCAGGGCGCCGCGGTCCGGGTCGTAGCGCTCCCGGTGGCGGAAGGCCCGCAGCATGGCCTCCTGCACGGCGTCGTCGGTGTCCGCCGCCGACCCGAGCATGCGGTAGCAGTGCGCGGTCAGGGGCACCCGCAGCGCCTCGAGCTCGTCGACGATCGGTACGGCCATGCCGGGAGTCCACCGTGTCCGCGGGCTGGCGCACAATGGAGCGCCATGGAGGCGTTGCGCATCGGTCCGCACGAGCTGGGGACCCCGGTCGTGCTCGCGCCGATGGCGGGCATCACCAACCCGCCCTTCCGCCGGCTGTGCCGCGAGCAGGGCGCGGGCCTCTACGTCTGCGAGATGATCACCGCGCGGGCGCTGGTGGAGCGCCATCCCGGCACCGCCGAGATGATCGCGTTCGACGACGACGAGACGCCCCGCTCGATGCAGCTCTACGGCGTCGACCCGGAGACGATCGGGCGGGCCGTGCAGCGGGTCGTCGACGAGGACCTCGCCGACCACGTGGACCTCAACTTCGGGTGCCCGGTGCCCAAGGTGACCCGCCGCGGCGGCGGGGCGGCGCTGCCCTACAAGCGCCGGCTGTTCGAGCGGATCGTCCGGCGCGCGGTCGAGGAGGCCGCCCGGGGCGGGCTGCCGCTGACGGTGAAGATGCGCGTCGGGATCGACGACGAGCACGAGACCTTCCTCGACGCCGGGCGCATCGCCGCCGCCGAGGGCGCGGCCGCGGTGGCCCTGCATGCCCGCACGGCGGCCCAGCGCTACTCCGGGCACGCCGACTGGACCCGCATCGCCGAGCTGCGCGACGCGGTGCCCGCCGAGGTCCCGGTCCTGGGCAACGGCGACATCTTCGCCGCCGACGACGCCCTCGCGATGGTCGAGAAGACCGGGTGCGACGGCGTGGTGGTCGGCCGGGGCTGCCTGGGCCGCCCCTGGCTCTTCGGCGAGCTCGAGGCCGCCTTCGCCGGCCGCCCGGCACCGACCCCGCCGACGCTGGGCCAGGTCGCGGGCGTGATGCGCCGCCACGTCGAGCTGCTCATCGCCCACCACGGCGAGCGCAAGGGCGTGCGCGACGCCCGCAAGCACATGTCCTGGTACCTCCACGGGTTCGCCGTCGGCTCCGAGGTCCGCCGCGGGCTCGGGATGATCGACGGGCTGGAGGCTCTGGACGCGCTCCTGGCCCGGCTCGAGGCCGACCAGCCGTTCCCGCCGGACGCCGACGGGCCGCGCGGGCGCCAGGGCTCGCCGGGCCACGTCACCCTCCCCGAGGGCTGGCTCGACGACCCCGAGGACGCGACGGTGCCCGCGGGGGCCGACGTCATGAACTCCGGCGGCTGAGCCCTCGTGCGCCGGGTGGCCCTCGTGCGCCGGGTGCCCGCCCTCGCCGTCGGGACCCTCCTCGCCGCCGTGGTGCTGGGCGGGTGCGGGGCCGTCGTCCCCGGGACCGCCCGCGTCGGCCTCGTCCCGTCGTCGGACCGCGTGCTCATCGACTCCTACGTCGCCTCCGCCAACCACGCGGGCGACGCCGGGCCGGCCGCGCAGGCGGCGTTCCTGCGGGCCACCCAGGCCGAGGGGGCGCCGTTCCCGCCCGACCGGTGCTTCACCGACCTGACGCTGCAGACCGACCTCGTCGGCCGCACCCTGCGCCCCGACCCCGGCTGGCGGCCACCGGAGACCGCACCGGGCACCGGGAGGCCGCCGGGGGCGGTGTACGTGGTGGCGGCCGCGGTCTCGGTCCGCCGGGGGCCCGCGGAGATCCGCGAGGACGTCGGGTCGAAGCACTTCGTCGTCCGCGGCGACCGCGTCACCGGCTACGCTCCGTGCGCTGACTAGATCCCGACACCACGGCCCGTCACGAGCCGAGGACTTGAGCGCCCGGTCGGGCAGCGATCCGGGGCCCGGTGGACAGCAGCGCGGATTCTCCACGCAGAGTCACATCGACCGGACGGTTGATTCCGTTGGCGGGCGGGGTGGGGCCATTGCACCGGAGCCGTCACGCGCGACACTGGAGAGGGGACACCACCGGGGAGGGACAGGTGCTGGTGAGGGGTTCACGGCTCGTCGGCCGGCCGGACCGCGCGTCGTCGACGACGCCCGCGGAGCCACCCACGCCGCTGCGCGCGTCCCCCGACGACGTGTCCGAGAACCCCGTGCACGAACCCACTGCCAGCACGTTCGACACCTCCCCGATCGTCGGGATCGACGAGGCGCTGCGGCAGGACGCGGCGGCGGACGATCCGGGAGCCGCGCGCGCGGCGCAGGCCCGGGCCCACGAGGCCGCCGCCGAGGTGCTCGCCGACCGCGGCGAGTGGCGCCGCGCCTACCAGCACCTGCGGGCCGCGATGGCCCTCGTGCACCTCGGCGACACACCGCCGGTGCACGTGCCCGAGCAGTTACGCCGCGAAGTCGACCGTCTCCGCCGCGAACGCGCCGAGGCCCGTGAGCAGAGCCGGCGCGACAGCCTGACGGCCACGTGGAACCGCCGCTACCTCGACGAACGCCTGTCGACGCTGCGTGACGGCATCGACGGCGCCGACGGGACGGCCGGGGCGGTCTGCGTCGCGCTGCTCGACGTCGACCACTTCAAGCAGGTCAACGACACCTACGGCCACGCCGTCGGGGACTCCGTGCTGCGCACCCTCGTGACGCTCATGCGCGAGGGCATCGACGGCCCGGCGCCCGACGGCTTCTGCGCCCGGTACGGCGGCGAGGAGTTCGCCCTCGTGCTCACCGGGGCCACCCCCGACGACGCCGTGCGCACCTGCGAGGGGATCCGCGCCCGCGTCGAGGAGCACGACTGGACCGCCATCGCGCCGGACCTGCGGGTGACCGTCAGCGCCGGCGTCTGCTGCCTCGGGGCGGACGCCCTCGCCGACGCCGGGGACGACCCGACGCCGGGCGCCCTGGACCGGGTCGACGAGCTCCTCTACGTGGCGAAGCGCACGGGCCGCAACGCGGTGGCCTACCGCGACGCCGCCGACCGCGTCCGGCTGGCCGGGCCGGCGGCAGGACGCCGCGGGGTCGAGGCGGTCGTTCGATCGGTGCGCGAGGCACCCCGTCCGGGGCGTTCGGGGCACTGAACGTCCGCTGGTGCTCCGCTGATCGGAGCACCAGCTCACGTTGTGCCGACCACCGTGGTGGCCAGGTCTCGGCGCGATAGCCCTCCGGCCACGTTTTGGTGACCGTCCGAGTACGATGCGTGGGCCCGGCGCCACGGCGAGCGCCCGGTTCCTGTCCGCGGGTACTCCGGGGGTTCCATGACCGACGACCGAGAGCGAGAGGCCGGGTCCGGCGCCGCCCGCTCCCGGTCGGGTCCGCCCTCGGTGCCGACCCGGATCGCCGTCCCCGGACCGGTCGAGCCGCCGCGGCGCGGCGCGGTCGCGCCCACGATGGTCCCGCTGGCCCGCAAGCGCGCCCTGCGCCACGGGCTGCGCCCCGCCGGGGCCGCCGCCACCACCGAGCCGATGCGCGACCTCGTCGGCGCCGCCGCGGGCGCCGGCACCGCACCCCCCGCGACGGCCGCGCCGCCCCGCGCGGTGCCGCCCACAGCACCACCGCCCACGGCCCCACCTCCCACGGCCCCACCTCCCACGGCCCCACCTCCCCGCGGGCCCGCCCGCTCCGCGGTCGGGCCGCCGCGCCCCGCGGTCCCGACGGCGCCCGCGGCACCGGCCTCGCCGTCGACACCGGCCGCGCCCCCGGAGCCGCCTCACCCGGAGCCGGACGAGGACCGCGAGCCCACCGAGCGGATGCCGCACCCGTCGGCCCCCACCCCCGCGGCGGCGCCCGGGGGCGACGAGGTCCCCGCGCTGCGCAGCGTCGTCGTCCCGGCGTCGGGCGAGGCGGACCTGGACTGGGCGGCGACCTCCGCGGAGCTCTCCCGGGAAAGGCTCCGCCGGACGAAGCCACCCCGCGACACCGCCCCCCGCAACGACGCCCCGCGCGAGAAGCCCGTCCGGGAGAAGCCCGTCCGGGAGAAGCCGCCCCGGGAGAAGACCCCCCGCGAGAAGCCCGTCCGGGAGAAGCCCGCCGTCGCCGCGCCGGTGCGCGAGGCGCGGCCGCGCCGCCGGTGGACCTGGGGGCGCACGGTCCGCGTCCTCGCCACGGCGATGTCGGCGCTGGTCGTGCTCGTGAGCGGGCTCGCCTGGGGCGCGACCTCGTGGTTCGAGACCGCGGTCCGCCAGATCGCCGCGCTGGACCCGACGTCGGCCTCGATCGTCGACCCCGCCGCCCAGGCCGGGGACCAGAACTTCCTCGTGGTCGGCTCGGACACCCGGGTCGGGGCCACCCCCACCGAGGACGTCGGGGACCCCAACGACGTTCCGGGCGCCCGGTCGGACACCGTCATGATCGTCCACATCCCGGCGAGCCGGACCGGGATGACCGTCGTCAGCTTCCCGCGCGACCTGGAGATCGACCGGCCCGCCTGCGAGCGCTGGGACTCCGTGAGCGGCGCCTACACCCCGCAGACGATCCCCGACACGCCGCGCGTGAAGCTCAACTCCGCCTACCAGGTCGGCGGCCCGCGCTGCGTCACCAAGGTCGTCCAGCAGCTCTCCGGCCTCGCGGTGAACCACTTCCTCGCGGTGGACTTCTCCGGCTTCAAGGACATGGTCGACGCCGTCGGCGGCGTCCCGGTCTGTCTCGACAAGCCGATGCGCGACACGATCCTCGGCACGGTCATCCCGAGGGCCGGCACGACGGTGATCACCGGCGACCAGGCGCTGGACTTCGTGCGGGCCCGCCACGTGATCGGCGACCCGACGAGCGACTACGGCCGCATCCACCGCCAACAGCTCTTCCTCTCGGCCCTGCTGCGCCAGTCGCTGTCGGCGGGCACGCTGCTCGACCTCGGCAAGCTCGACGCCCTGGTCGGCGCGGTGTCCCGCTCGACCTACGGCGAGAACATCGAGGCCGACCAGATGCTCTCCCTCGGCCAGTCGCTGTCGGCGCTCGACGCGCACCAGGTCACCTTCACGACGGTGCCCACCACGGGCGTGGCGAACGACCGCGGCAACGAGGTGCTGCGCGACGCCGACGACCGGGCGCTCTTCGGCGCGATCATCGACGACCGGCCGCTGCCCGGGCAGCCCGGCGCCGCCCCGCCGCGGGCCGCGGCGCCCGCGGTCCCCGCGGACCGGGTCGCGCTGCGCCTGGTGGACGCGCGCACCGACACCGGCGACGCGGGCTCCGGCTCCGGCTCCGGCGACGACGGCTCCGGCGAGTCCGACGCCTCCGCGTCCGGCTTCCGCAGCGACCGCGGCTCCCAGGCGCCCTCCGAGAGCTCGGTGGCCGGGGCGCTGCGCGGGTACGGGTTCACCGTGGCGGGCGGCTCGGCCCTCTCCTCGGGCTCGGCGGCCCCGCGCACGGTCATCCGCTTCACCCCCGACCAGGCCGGGGCGGCGGCGACGCTGCAGCGGGCCGTCCCGGGAGCCGCGCTCACCCCCGAGGCGGGCGGCTCGGGCGGCCTCGTCCTGCAGCTCGGGGACGACTTCCAGGGCAAGGTCGTCAACCCGGCCGCGCCGCCGCCCGCCGCGCCCGCCGCTCCCCTGGTCAACGCGGCGGACACCGCCTGCGGGTGATCGTCGGGCACCGCCCGCCGTTCACCGCTGGTTCACGTGACGGACGGGTCCAGTCCCCCGCTTCCGCCTACTCTGCGGCCATGCGCACGGCCTACCACGAGAAGCTCTCGGGACTGAACGACGAGCTCGCCCAGATGTCCCAGCTGGCCGGCGAGGCCATGAAGAAGGCGACGACGGCCCTCCTCGAGGGGGATCTCGATCTGGCCGAGGAGGTCATCTCGGGCGACACCGAGATCGACTCGCTCCGCAGCTCCGCCGAGGAGCAGGCGTTCGGCCTGCTCGCCCTGCAGGCCCCGGTCGCCGGGGACCTCCGCTCCGTGATCGCGGCCATCCACTCCGCGGGCGACCTCGAGCGGATGGGCGACCTCGCCCTCCACGTCGCGAAGGCCGCGCGCCGGCGCCACCCCGACCTGGTGCTGCCCCAGGAGGTGGCGCCCTACTTCGCCGAGATGGGCCGCGTCGCGCTCGACCTGGCCCAGGACGCCCGCCGGGTGATCCTCGACCGCGACATCGAGCTCGCGTTCACCATGGAGTCCGACGACGACGCCATGGACGACCTCCACCGGCACCTGTTCACCGTGATGATGAACCGCGACTGGCCCCACGGGGTGGCGCCCGCGGTGGACGTGACCCTGCTCGGCCGGTTCTACGAGCGGTTCGCCGACCACGCCGTGGCCGTCGCCCGCCGCGTGGTCTTCATGGTCACCGGCAAGATGCCCGACCCGCCGCTGGCCTGAGCCTCCCCGGACCGGACGAACGAGTCGTTCGTGGCCTCTACGCGCACGAACGAGTCGTTCGTCCCGAGCGGGTGACTCAGCCGAAGCGGCCGGAGATGTAGTCCTCGGTCTCCCGCTCGGTGGGGTTCGAGAAGATCTTCTCGGTGTCGTCGATCTCGACGAGGTGGCCCGGCTTGCCGGTGGCCTCGAGGTTGAAGAACGCCGTCTGGTCGCTCACCCGGGCCGCCTGCTGCATGTTGTGGGTGACGATGACGATCGTGTACTCCGTCTTGAGGTCCCCGATGAGGTCCTCGATCGCCAGCGTCGAGATCGGGTCCAGCGCGGAGCACGGCTCGTCCATGAGCAGCACGTCGGGCTCGACGGCGATCGCGCGGGCGATGCACAGCCGCTGCTGCTGACCGCCGGAGAGGCCGCCGCCGGGCTTGTCGAGCCGGCCGGAGACCTCCTTCCAGAGGTTCGCGCCGCGCAGCGAGGCCTCGCACACCTCGTCGAGCTTCTTCTTGTCCCGCACGCCCTGCAGCTTCAGCCCGGCGACGACGTTGTCGCGGATGGACATCGTCGGGAACGGGTTGGGGCGCTGGAACACCATCCCGATGGTGCGCCGCACCGCCACGGCGTCGGAGCCGCGGGCGTAGATGTCCTCGCCGTCGAGGAGGACCTCGCCCTCCACGCGCGCGCCCGGGATCTCCTCGTGCATGCGGTTGAGGGTCCGCAGCACGGTGGACTTCCCGCAGCCCGAGGGGCCGATGAACGAGGTGACGGTGCGCGGGGGCACCGAGAGGTTGACGTTCGCCACGGCGTGGAAGTCGCCGTAGTAGATGTCGACGTCCTTGAGGTCGAGACGCTTGGCCACGAGGAGGGTCCCTTACTTGGAGATCGTCGAGAAGCGGGAGATGAGGCTCGCGACGAGCTGGAAGACCATCACGATGAGGATCAGGGTCAGTGCGCCGCCCCAGATGCGCAGCTGGCCGGCCGCCGAGGGGTTCGTCGAGAGCTCGGTGTAGATGAGCAGCGGCAGCGACGCCTGGTTGCCGTTGAACGGGTCGAAGTTGATCGCGCGGGCGTAGCCGACGAGGACCAGCACCGGTGCCGTCTCGCCCATGACGCGGGCGAAGGCCAGCATGATCCCGGTGACGGTGCCCGAGAGCGCGGTCGGGAGCACGATCCGCAGGATCGTCTTCCACTTCGGGATGCCGAGCGCGTAGGAGGCCTCGCGGAGCTCGTCGGGCACCAGCCGCAGCATCTCCTCGGTGTTGCGGATGACCACGGGGAGCATCAGCAGCACGAGGGCCAGGCCGACGAGGAACCCGCTCTGGTCGAGGCCGCCGATCGAGATGAAGAGCGCGAAGATGAACAGCGCCGCGACGATCGAGGGCACGCCGGAGAGGATGTCGACCATGAAGCTGGTGGTCCTCGCGAGCCGGCCGCGGCCGTACTCGGTGAGGTAGACCGCGGCGCCGATGCCGATCGGCACGGCGAAGATCCCGGCGATGACCGCCTGGATCAGGGTGCCGATGATCGCGTGGTAGACGCCGCCCTTGGCCTCGTCCGGCGAGACGCCCGAGAGCGAGTGCGTCCACCAGTCGATCGAGACGATCGCCGGCAGGCCCTTGGCGAGGACGCTGACGATCAGCCACACCAGGGGGACCACGGCGATGAGGAACGCGAGGCTCACCAGCACCGTCGCGACGTGGTTCTTGACCTTGCGCGCCGTCGAGATGCTGCGGAAGGCCTCGGGGACGGCCGGCTGGTCCGGCGCGTCGAGGGCGGTCGACATCAGCCGTTCACCTTCCCGCCGGCCACCACGCGGGCCAGCGCGTTGACGACGAAGGTGAGCACGAACAGCACGAGGCCCGCCGAGATGTAGGCGCCGGTCGGCAGCGGCTGGCTGAACTCCGACGCGGCCGAGGCGATGAGCGAGGCGAACGTGTACCCGCCGTCGAACAGGCTGCCGTGCGACGGGCTCGTCGAGGCGCGGATGACGAGCAGGATCGCGATGGTCTCGCCGAGGGCGCGGCCGAGACCGAGCATCGAGGCCGCGATGAACCCGCTCCGGCCGTAGGGCAGCACGGCCATGCGGATGACCTCCCACCGTGTGGCGCCGAGGGCCTGGGCGGCCTCGATGTGGAAGCGCGGGGTCTGGGCGAACACCTCGCGGGTGGTGGCCGTGATGATCGGCAGGATCATGATCGCGAGGACGATGCCCGCGGTGAAGATCGTGCCCGTGAGGACCGGGGCGATGTTGCCCGGCGCGAACAGGAAGAACCAGCCCAGCCAGGTCTGGAGGAAGCCCGCGCCCGGTTCGATGGCCGGGGCGAGGACCAGGATCCCCCAGAGGCCGTAGACGATCGACGGGACCGCGGCGAGCAGGCCGATCACGTAGGAGAACGGTCGGGCCAGGCGCTCCGGCGTGTACTGCGTGAGGAAGAGCGCGATGCCGAGGCCGACCGGCATCGCGATCACCAGCGCCATGAGCGACGACAGCACCGTGACCACCAGGAGGTCCCGGATGCCGAAGCGCAGGTTGTTCGCGTCGGTGGTGTTGAACTCGGGGCTGGTCAGGAAGTTGTCGTGGTTCGCGATCAGCGACGGGATGGCCTGGACGACCAGGAACAGGCCGATGAGGGCGATCGCGGCGACGACGACGAGGCCGGAGCCGGTGGTGAGCCCGCGGAAGACGCGTTCCCCGGTGCCGCCCGAGCGCGCCCCGCCGGTCCTGGGCGGGGTGGCCTGCTGCTGGGTGTCGGTCACGGATGACATGGTGGCGGAATCTCCCGGGGTGTCCTGGGTCTCAGGCCCCCCCGAACCTGCCCGCTCGGTGGTGCTCTCGCTCACAGCTCTCCGGAACCGCCTCGGGTGTCGGGTTCGTGCCGGGCACGGGCCCGGCCGGGAGGGGAGTCCCGACCGGGCCCGGGTCGATCAGGAGATCGAGTTGACCGACGTCGTCAGACGCTGCTTGAACGCGTCGGGGACCGGGACGTACCCGCCCTGGCTCAGCGTGCCCTGGGCCTGCGGCGACAGGGCGGTCTGCAGGAACGCCTTCACCGCCTGCCCCGTCTGCGGATCGGCGTACTTGCTGCAGACGATCTCGTAGGTGGCCAGCGAGATCGGGTACGCGCCCGGCGTCGTGGTCTTGTAGATGCTCGTCAGGTCGAGGGTCAGGTCGTTGCCCTGCCCGGTGACCTTCACCGCGTCGATCGCCTTGCCGAGGTTGTCGGTCGACAGCGGGACCGGCTGGCCGCCGCCCGCGTTTATGATGTTCGCGGTGGGCAGCTGGGCCTTCTGGGCGAAGGACGCCTCGATGTAGGCGATCGAGTTCGGCGTGTTCTTCGTGGCGTCGGTGACACCCTGGCTGCCCTTGGCGCCCGCCCCGACACCGCCGTTGAACGTCTGCGCCGCCGGCTTGCCGTAGGCGTTGTTCGACGCGGCGTTGAGGTAGTTCTGGAAGTTCTGGGTGGTGCCGGAGTTGTCGGACCGGAAGTTCACGACGATCGGCGCCGCGGGCAGGTTCTTGCCCGGGTTGAGGGCCACGATGGCCGGGTCGTTCCAGGTCTTGACGGTCCCGTTGAAGATCTTGGCGAGCGTCGGGCCGTCGAGCGCGAGGTCGGTGACGCCCGCGACGTTGTAGGCGATCGCGACCGGGCCGAAGACCATCGGGAGGTTGAGCGGGGTGGAGGTGCAGCGCTGCTGCGCCGCCGGGGTCTGCGCCGCGGTCAGCGCGGAGTCCGACCCGGCGAAGTCGGTCTGGTTCCCGGTGAAGTCGTTGACACCGGCCCCCGAACCACTGGCCGTGTAGTTCACGGTCTGGCCGTTGCAGGTCTGCTCGAACGTGTTGACGAAGCCCGTGATGGCGTTCGCCTGCGCGGTCGAGCCGCTGGCCTTGAGCGCCTGCTTGCCGCCACAGGTGACGCCCGACGCCTGCGGCGTGGACCCGCCGCCGGAGTTGTTGTCACTGCCGCACGCGCTGAACAGGAGCGCCCCGGCCGCGATCAGGCCGATCGCCGCTGCGCGCCGCTGGAACCTCACAGGGATCCTCCGTCTCGTCCTCTGGTCCCAGCGCCGGATTCGTCCCGGTCTGGGCGGACGGCCGACACGGGCTGCGCCGACCGCAGCGCAGGCTATGGGCGCCGGGTGGACGAGTGACGCTGGCGAGGTGAACGGGGAATGAACGCGCCCGGCTGCTCACCGCGGGCGTGGGCGGCGACACATCGGGCCAGGTCAGCGGGGGTGTCGGTCGGGCACGGAGGGTAGGCAGGTCCTCACCGACCGGCGTCGTCGTCACCGCCGGATGGCGCAGAGGTGACGTCCGGGAGGCGGAACGAGACGTCGGTCGCATCCACCGCGAACGCCAGCCGGCGGTACGTCGCGACCGCGGCGGCGTTGTCCGCCTCGACGTAGAGGATCACCTCGTCGTGCCCCCGGCCGGCGAGGTGGTGCAGGCCGGCGAGGGTCAGCGCGCCGCCGAGCCCCCGGCCCTGCGCGCCCGGGTCGACCCCCACCACGTAGACCTCGCCCACCGGCCCGCCGTCGCGCGCGCCCTCGGGGTGGACCTTCGTCCAGTGGAAGCCGAGGAGGTCGCCGGTCGCGTCCTCGCGCGCCAGCAGGAACCCCTCGGCGTCGAACCAGGGCTCCTGCTCGCGCCGCCGGACGTCGTCGACGGTCATCGCGCCCTGCTCGGGGTGCCAGGCGAAGGCGCGGGCGTTGACGGCGACGACGTCGGGCTCGTCCTCCCCGACCCGCAGCGGGGAGATCGTGACCCCCTCCACCGGGCGCTGCGCCGGGAGGGGGCCGGCGTCGGCGGGGCGGCGCATCATCCACAGCTCGCGGTCGCGATCGAGGCCGAGCGCGGCGGCGAGCTCGGCCGATCCCGGACGTTCCCCGTGCGCCCAGACCCGCGCCTGGCCGGGCCGGACCGCCGGGTCGGCCAGCAGGGCCCGCGCCAGCGACGTCGCCACCCCGTGCCGCCGCGCGCCGGGCGCGACCCCGAGCTCCACCACGACGTCGTCGGGGTCGGCGGTGTCCACGTGGGCCCAGGCGGCGAGGGACCCGTCGTCGGCTCGCACCACGAGGTGCCGGCCGTGACCGGTCGGGGTCGCGAGGTCGAGCAGCACCGCCTCGGACCACGCGTCGACCCCGTCGGCGTGGCGCACCGCGGTGACGAGGTGCCCGATCGCCTCGCGGTCCTCGGGCGTCGGGTCGATCCACTCGGGCTCGGTCTCGCGGGACGCGGGGATGGTCACGGCGCGACGCTATCCCCCGCGCCCGCCGTGACCGAGCGTCCGGCCGTGTCCCGTCAGGCTCCCCCGGCCCAGGCCGCCGGGCGCACCACGCGCCCGTCCGCGTCCCAGGACCCGGCCCGTCCGGGCTCCTCGTCGTCGGCCGCCTCCGCGTCGTCGAGGGCCAGGCCCGTCGTCGAGCCCGTCTCGGTGGAGGACGCGAGCACCCCGCGCACCGGCCGGACGAACTTGTAGCCGACGTTGCGGACGGTCCCGATCAGCTGCTCGTGCTCCGAGCCGAGCTTCGCGCGGAGCCGCCGGACGTGGACGTCGACGGTGCGCGTGCCGCCGAAGAAGTCGTAGCCCCAGACCTCCTGCAGCAGCTGGGCGCGGGTGAACACCCGGCCTGCGTGCTGGGCGAGGTACTTCAGCAGCTCGAACTCCTTGTAGGTGAGGTCGAGCGGGCGGCCGCGCAGCCGCGCGGTGTAGGTGGCCTCGTCGATGACGAGCTCGCCGAGCACGAGGGCGCCCTCGCCGCTCGAGCTGTCCGACGAGCGGCGGGCACGGAGCAGGCGCAGCCGCGCGTCGACCTCGGCGGGGCCCGCGCCCGGGAGCAGGACCTCGTCCACGCCCCACTCCAGGGAGACGGCCACGAGGCCGCCCTCGGTGAGCACGGCGATCACCGGGACGTCGAGCCCGGTGGAGCCCAGGAGACGGCACAGGCTCCGGGCGGCGGCGAGGTCGTGGCGGGCGTCGACCAGGACGGCGTCGTGCGGTCCGGCGTCGAGCAGGGCGGCCACTTCGGGGGCGGCGGTCCGCAGCCCGTGGGGTAGCAGGGTCAACGACGGCAGCACTGACGTCGGTTCGGGGTCGGCGGTGAGCAGCAGCAGCTCCACGCGATTCTCCCTCCACAGTCGTGCGGATCACCTTAGCCGCGTTCACCGCGCTGTCACGGGGTCGCGCGTTGCACGTCACGTGGCGGCCGCTCTCTACGCTGTCGCAGGTGCGGACGGGCGGGTCCGCACGGCGATCCCTGGGAGTGGTGCGTGTGACGGCGGCCGTGGTCACCCTCGCGGTCATCGTCGTGGCGGGGGCGGTGGTGCTCGCCGTCGGTCTGCGGCGGCGACGCCCGGCGTCGGGACCCGGCGCGGGCGGGGACAGCGAGCCGGAGACACCACCGACGGGCACCCCCGCGGCCGGACTGTTGCCGACCGACCTGGCCGCCCGCGACGGCCGCCTCGTCCTGCTCCAGTTCTCCTCGGCGTTCTCGCGCTCCTGCCGGGACACCCACAGCGTGCTCGACGACGTCGCGGCCGAGCTCCCCGGCCTCGTCCACCGCGACGTCGACCTGGCCACGCGCCCCGAGCTCGTGCGCCTGCTCGGCCTGCAGGGCACGCCGACGACGCTGCTGGTGGACGGGCGCGGGCGCGAGCTGCTGCGGGTGAGCGGCGTGCCCCGGCGGGCGGCGCTGGTGAGCGCGATCGAGCCGCACCTCCCCGCGGGGGATTGATCCGGCTCACGGATGACCTCGGCGGGTCCGTCCCGGTAGCGTGACCGCCGTGGACGAGGGCCTGACACGGCGGCGCGCGGTGGACCTGTGCCGCGTCGACAGCTGCCTGTGTCCGGGTGTCGCTCGCGCGGCCTGACCCCCGCCGCCCCGGATCGTTCCCGGGCCACCGGCACCGCGCGACCGACACCCCGGGTCGCTCGCGGCCGCGGGGACCGCACCCCGACGTCCCTTCCAGGCATCCGTCCACGCGGCGGATCGCCGTCCATCCCGATGAGGAGTCACGCATGAGCCGCCAGGACGCCCTGGTCACCGCCGACTGGGCCGAGGAGAACCTGGACGCACCCGGAGTGGTGTTCGTCGAGGTCGACGAGGACACCACGGCCTACGACGGCGGGCACATCCCCGGTGCCGTCAAGATCGACTGGAAGACCGAGCTGCAGGACCAGGTCCGCCGCGACTTCGTCGACAAGGCCGGCTTCGAGAAGCTGCTGTCGTCGAAGGGCATCGCCAACGACGACACCGTCGTGCTCTACGGCGGCAACAACAACTGGTTCGCCGCCTACGCGTACTGGTACTTCAAGCTGTACGGGCACTCCGACGTGAAGCTGCTCGACGGCGGGCGCAAGAAGTGGGAGCTCGACGGCCGCAAGCTGGACTCGGCGGTGCCGGAGCGCAAGGCCACCGACTACACCGCGAAGGAGCAGGACCTCTCGATCCGCGCGTTCCGCGACGAGGTCGTCGACGCGATCGGGTCGAAGAACCTGGTCGACGTCCGCTCGCCCGACGAGTTCTCGGGCAAGCTGCTCGCCCCGGCGCACCTCCCGCAGGAGCAGGCGCAGCGCGGCGGCCACATCCCCTCGGCGCTCAACGTGCCGTGGTCGAAGGCCGCGAACGAGGACGGCACCTTCCGCTCCGACGAGGAGCTCCGCGAGCTCTACGGCGCCGAGGGCCTCGACTCCTCGCGGTCGACCATCGCGTACTGCCGCATCGGCGAGCGCTCCTCGCACACCTGGTTCGCCCTGCACGAGCTGCTGGGGGAGCCCGACGTCAAGAACTACGACGGTTCGTGGACCGAGTACGGCTCGCTGGTCGGCGTGCCGGTGGAGACGGGAGACGGCAAGTCCTGATGTGTGGATCCCCTGACCAGAACGCGGACCTGCCCGCCGGCACCGACCTCACCAAGGAGTCGGTGCTCGTCGGGAAGGTGACCAACAGCGGCTCGCCGGTCGGCGGCGCCTTCGTGCGCCTGCTCGACTCGACCGGGGAGTTCACCGCCGAGGTCGTCTCCTCCGCGACCGGCGACTACCGGTTCTTCGCGGCCCCGGGCAGCTGGACCGTGCGGGCGCTGTCGCGCTCGGGCAACGGCCAGGCCGACGTCTCCGTCGGCGGCCCGGGCCTGTACACCACCGAGGTGCCGGTGGGCTAGTCACCCCCGAGATGCCAGCGAAGCGTCGTTGCTGGCATCCAGTGGCAGGAAAGCCACATCGTCGACGCGCTCGAGGACCCGTCCCGCCCCGTTCCCGGGTGGGGCGGGTCCTCGTCGTTAGGGTGGCCGGGTGGCCTGGGTCTACACGGTCCTCCTCGCCGCGTGCAGCGCCGGGATCCTCTCCTACGCGCTGGTGCTGACGAGGCGGCTCTTCCGCGACGAAACCGACGCCGGCACGCCGGGGCGGTCCTCGTGACCGGGCCCGAGGAGGTCGGCCCGGCGGACGCGACCGTCCCCGACCTGCCCGAGGGCCTCTCCGGCAACGAGGCCATCCGCGCCGCCGAGGAGCGCGCCGAGCACACCCGCGCCCGCAACCTGCCGGCGTGGGGGGACCTGCCGGTCGCCGACGACACCGCGAACCTGCGGCTCGGCCCGGACCTGAACGACGCGCTGCTGCCGCTGCTCCCGCTCATCGGGGTCTGGCGCGGCGAGGGCGAGGTCGTCTACCCGACGATCGACGGCCCGTTCCACTTCGGCCAGCAGATCACCGTGGCCCACGACGGGCGCCCGTTCCTGTCCTGGGAGGCGCGCTCCTGGCTGCTCGACGGACCCGGCGGCGCCGTCGTCCGGCCGGCGGCGCGCGAGGTCGGCTGGTGGCGGCCCCAGGCCGACGGCACCCTCGAGCTGCTCCTCGCCCACCAGACCGGCGTCGTCGAGATCTTCTACGGCACCGCGCGGACGCAGACGTCGTGGGAGCTGCAGACCGACGCCGTCGTGCGGACCGCCAGCGCCAAGGAGGTCACGGCGGCGACGCGGCTCTACGGCATCGTCGACGGCGGCGACCTCGCCTACGTCGACGAGCGCGCGATGATGGGCCAGGAGCTGCAGCCGCACACGTCGGCGCGGCTCACCCGCGTCGTGGGCTAGGTGCGCCGGCGCGCTCGTGAGCAGAAAGTGCCGTTATAGCGACACTTTCTGCTCACGAGCCGAAGGCACCTCGTGGGGCAGGACGCCGAGGGCGTTCGCGACGAGGCCGCCCAGGTCGTCGGCGTCCACCCCGCACAGCGTCGCGGCGGCGGGCGCGGGCACGCCGCTGCGCAGCAGCGTCACCGCCACCCGGCCCGGCTCCTCGCCCCGCTCGAGCGCGGCGACGCCCGCGAGCGCGGCCCGCGGGTCGCCGACGAGGGCGCCGAGCAGGCGCTCGACGGCCGCGTCCGGCGTGGGCGCCCCGGCCCGGGGCGCGGCCGGCTCGGTGACCGGGTCCTCCTCGGCGTCCGCGGTGGTGACGGCCGGGGCCCGACGAGGCACCGCCGGTTCGGTGACCGGGTCCTCGTCGGGCGCGGCCACCGCGCCGGGCGCGGCCACCTCGGCGGCCCGTGTCTCGTCGCGCTGCGCGCGCGCCGCCCGCCGCCCGGCCCGTGCGCCCGCGAGGAGCAGCACCACCGCGACCACGAACAGCACCGCCGCGACGACGATCCACGTCGTCGGCGTGTGCAGCAGACGCTCCCACGTCGTTCCCGCGTCCATGGCCGGAGAACCTACGCGCCCGGCCACTCGACGCCGTCCGCGATCGACCCGTCAGGCGCCCGCCGCGTCGTCCTGACCGGTCGAACGGCTCTCCGGGGCCGGCTGCGGCGGCGGCCCGGGGCGCAGCGGCACCGGGGCGCCGGGCGGCGGCGGACCGTAGGGCGGGCCGTACGGACCCCGCGGACCCCGCTGGGGGCCGGGGCCCCACGGCCGGGGCTGCGGGCTCGGGCGCCCGGAGTTCGCGACCAGCTCGTCGAGGTGGTTCTTCACCCGCACCAGCTCGTCGAACACCGAGTCCCGCTGCGAGCGGAGGTCGGCCAGCGCGGCCCGCGACTCGGCGTGCTCGGCGAGCAGCGACTCCGCGGCCTTGCTGCGGACCAGCTGGGCCTCCTGCTCGGCCGCCTGCAGGATGCCGCGCAGCCGCTCGTTGAACGCGTCCACGCCGCCCGGCTCCTCCGGGCCGGACCCGGCCGCGGGGGCCGGCGACGCGGCCGACGCGTCGACCGGCGGCGGCGTGGTCGGCGATCCCTCCTGCAGCGTGGCGGCGAGTTCACCCCGCGCCGGTGGGGCCTCGGGCGGCTCGGACCGGCGCCGTTCGCGGACGGCGAGCTGGGCCCGCAGCTGCGCCACCATGCGGCGCAGGCCGGCCACGTGCTCGTCGACCTGGGTGCGGTCGTACCCCCGCAGGACGACGTCGAAGTGCGGCCCTTCGGCCTCCTCCGGCGCGTCCGGCAGGTCCAGGTAGTGCTCGGCGTCGGGGGGAGTGCGGCCCCGCTCACCCGTCGTCATACATCACCTCGTCGGGGCCCGGGCTGGGGTGCCGGGCGCGGTGTCGATGGTAGGGAGGGGGTTCCCGGCGACGCGAGACGCCGAACGGCCGTTCCCGACGTCGTGCGGACACCCGGGGGTGCGCACGACGCGCCTACGATCGGTGGGGTGGACACCGAACTGCGACAGACGCTGCACCGTCGCGGCCTGCGCATGACGCCGCAGCGCCAGCTGGTGCTCGACGCGGTCTCCGATCTGGGGCACGCCACCCCCGAGGCGATCTGCGCCAAGGTGCAGGAGATCGCCCCCGCCGTGAACATCACCACCGTCTACCGGACGCTCGACCTGCTCGAGCAGCTCGGCATCGTGCGCCACACCCACCTCGGCCACGGTGCCCCCACCTACGCCACCGGCGAGCACGAGCACGTCCACCTCGTGTGCCACCGGTGCGGCACCGTGGACGAGGTGGACGCCTCGCTGCTCGACGACCTGGCCGGGACGCTGGCCGCGCGGGCCGGCTTCACGCTCGACCCGACACACGTCGCGCTGTCCGGGCTGTGCACCCGCTGCGACGCCGAGAGCGACGAGGAACCGGTCGCCCACGCCGCCTCGTCGGGGGAAGGACCCGCATGACCCGCTCACCGCTGCTGGATCTGCCCGGGGCGATCGGCCACCCCGACGGTCCCGACGCCGGCCCGGACGCCGGCGTCGCGTCCCACCACGGCGACCCGTTCGCCGACCAGCGCGCCGCGACGCGCCGCGCGGCCGTCGTCGACCGCTCGCACCGCGGCCTCGTCGTCGTCACCGGGCCCGACCGCACGACGTGGCTGCACCTGCTGGTCTCCCAGCAGGTGGCCGACCTGCCCGAGGGCGCGGGGACCGAGGGCCTCGTCCTCGACGTCCAGGGCCGCGTCGAGCACCACGCGGTCATCAGCCACGTCGACGGCGCGATCTGGCTGTCCGTGGAACCGGGCGCCGCCCCCGGGCTGGCGGCCTACCTGGAGTCGATGAAGTTCTGGTCCGACGTCTCCGTGCGGGACGCGACGGACGAGTTCGCCCAGCTCTCGGTGCTCGGGCCGCAGGTCACCGACGTGCTGACCACCGCCGGCGTCGAGGTCCCGGCCGGTCCCGAGGGTGCCGGCCCGCTGCCCGGCGGCGGGGTCGTGCGACGCGTGCCGTGGCCGCTGGAGGAGACGTCGGTCGACCTGCTCGTGCCGCGGGCCGGGCTCGTCGACTGGTGGGAGCGGCTGCGCGGCGCCGGGGCGGCCGCGGCGGGCCTGGACGCCTTCGAGGCGCTGCGCGTGGCCGCGCTGCGCCCGCGTCTGGGGGTCGACACCGACGAGCGGACGATCCCGCACGAGGTGGGCTGGATCGGCGCCGCGGTGCACCTGACCAAGGGCTGCTACCGCGGGCAGGAGACCGTGTCACGGGTCGCCAACCTCGGCCGGCCCCCGCGGCAGATGGTGCTGCTGCACCTCGCGTCCGGCGACGACGCGCTCCCGCCCCCCGGGACCCCGGTCCTGAGCGCGGAGGGCGGGCGCGCGGTCGGGCGCGTCGGGACCGCGGTGCGCCACCACGAGCTCGGCTCGGTCGCCCTCGCGCTGGTGAAGCGGTCCGCGGTGGCCGGGACGAGCGAGTCGGGCCCGACGACGCTGTGGGTCGCCGACGACCGCGACGAGGGCGTGCCCGGCCCGGCGACCATCGACCCGGACTCGGTGCCGCCCGACACCGGCGAGCCGCCCGGGCGGGCCGCGGTGCGCCGGCTGCAGGGGTGACCACCGGCCCGGCGCTGGTCACCCGCGCGGACGTCGACGCCGCGGCCGCCGTGCTCGACGGGGTCGCGGTCCGCACCGCCGTCGATCCCCTGCCCGGCGTCCCGGGCCTGCTGCTCAAGCGCGAGGACACCCAGCCGATCGGGGCCTTCAAGCTGCGCGGCGCCTTCCACGCGGCGGCGCGGCTCTCGCCGGCGGTGCGGGCGGCGGGCCTGGTGACGCACTCGTCGGGCAACCACGGCCGGGCGCTGGCCTGGGCCGCGGCGCGCCTCGGGGTCCCGTGCACCGTGGTCGTCCCCGACGACGCCGTCGCGGCCAAGGTCGAGGCGATGGCGGCCCTCGGGGCCCGGCTGGTCCGGGTGCCCGCCGACGAGCGCGAGTCCGCCGCCGACGCCGTGGTGGCCGAGACGGGCGGCGCGCTGGTGCCGCCGTACGACCACCCCGACGTCATCGCCGGCCAGGGCACGGTCGGCGCCGAGATCGCCTCGCAGATCCCCGACGTCGACCGCGTCCTCGTCCCCGTGGGAGGTGGCGGCCTGATCTCGGGGATCGCGGCCGCGCTGGCCGGGACCGGGGTGTCGGTGGTGGGTGTCGAACCGGAGCTGGCCGGGGACGCCGCCGAGTCGAAGCGGGCCGGGAGGCCGGTGCGGTGGGAGCGGGCCCGGGTGGCCCGCACCGCCGCCGACGGGCTGCGGGCGGCGCGGCTCGGGGACCTCACGTGGCCCCACGTGCAGGCGCTGGTGGACGACGTCGTCACGGTGCCCGAGGCCGCCATCGCACGGGCCGCCCGGCTGCTGCACGCCGCGGGCGTGCCGGCCGAGGCGAGCGGGGCCGTGGCGACGGCGGGGGCCCTCGAGCACCCGGCGCTCGCCGGGCGCCGGACGGTCGCCGTCGTCAGTGGCCGGAACGCCGACCCCGCCTGGGTGGCGCAGGTCCTCGCCGCGTGACGACCGGCGCCCGCTCGGGGTCGTCCGGTCGACGCGCGCCCCGCTCGGGTGGGTGACAGCGCGGGGTGCCGTCCCGCACCATGGACGCCATGATCGAGTTCCGACAGGGTGGTCGGCGGCGCATCGACCGCGTCCTCGACCCCGGTTTCCTGGCGGCGATCGGGGACCGGTCGATGGAGGAGCTCCGGGCGATGCGCGACGACGCCGCCCAGGAGGAGACCGATCTCTCCTACCTGCGCCGCCTGCTGCACGCGCGCATGGACATCGTGCGCTTCGAGGAGCACCGCCGCGCCGGTGACGACGGCGGCTCGGTGATGGACGCGCTGCCGCGGATCCTGGCCGACAACGCGCTCGGCCCGGCCGCAGGTCGCGGCCGGCACCAGACGGTGGAGCCCTCGCGCGCCGAGTCGCACCGGCGCCACGTCGAGGCGCTGCTGGCCGACACCGGGCTCTCCGACGTCGCCACGCTCTCCGACGCCGAGCTCACCGAGTGCACCGAGGCGTACGCCGCCGAGGAGTCCTCGGTGTCCGACCACCGCATCCGGGTCCAGCAGGTCATGGACGCCTGCAACGACGAGATCGCCCGCCGGTACCGCGAGGGCTCGGCCTCGGTGGACGACCTGCTGCGCCGGGAGCGCGAAGGAGCCTGACGGCATGTGAGTGCTTTTCGTCGCTGGGACGACCAAGAGCACTCACACACGCTGTTGCGCACGGCACTCGACTCGCTGCCGACAGGAGCTTGTGAGCGCACTTGGTCGTCCCAGCGACGAAAAGCACTCACATGGCCTCCGGCCTAATTGGCCCGCTCCCGGATCGCGCGGCCGGCCCAGAAGTCCCGCAGCCGCCGGTAGCTCGCCATCGCCTTCTCCGCGTCGCCCTCGCGCAGCGCGTCGAGGGCCTCGCCGACGTCCTCGGCGGAGGTGTCGGCGGCCAGCGTCTCGTCATCGAGCAGCTGGACCAGGCCGCCGTAGTCGAGCTCGACGAGCGACCCGGCGTCGAAGTGGCGCAGCCATCGCGCGGTGTCGCGGAGGACCTCGGCCGGGCCGCCGTCGCCGAGCGCGGAGCTGAGGAGCTCGGCGGCGGAGTCGGCCCGGGCGAGCGCGTCCGCCATCGCCACCCGCCAGTAGCAGCGCCGGCGGACCCCGGAGCCGGCCGGGGCGTCGGCGGTCGCCGGGTCGTCGCGGCCGAGCACGAGCACGCGGTCGGCGGCCTCCACGAGGACGAACCACGGCAGCGGCACCGTCCAGGTCGCCGACACGACGTGGGTCGCGCTCTCCCCCAGCTCGGCCACCACGGCCTCCGCCCGCGACCGGGCAGCGGACTCCTCGTAGTGCAGCGCCGCGGCCCGCAGCACCGGGGACTCGGTGGAGAGGAACCCGACGAGGGCCGCCGCGGCCCGCGGCCGGGTGTCCAGCGGGCAGACGAGGGTGGTGGGCCCGAACCGGGGCGGCGCGGGCGAGGCCTCGCCCGGCGGCGGAGCGTCCGCCCCGTCGGCCAGCAGGACGTCGACGGGACCGTCGGTCGCCGTCCCGTCGATGCGCTCCCCGGGCAGCAGACGCACCGGAGCACCCAGCTGTGCTCGGAGACACACGTCGCGTTCGCGGACCCCCGCCTGGGTGACGGGGACGGCGCCCCGAGCCAGTCCGGCCCGCACACGCTGGGCCAACGGCCCCGGCAGCGCCCCCAACGGTTCGTAGACGCGGAGGTAGCAGGCGAAGGGGGCTGGCACGGGCGCGATGGTGCCATGTCACGTCGCACGCCCGTTCGGACACACGGTATGGTGGAGCCACGAGCATTGCTATGAGATGAGGGGGGCCGCCGGGACCGTCCGGCCGCCCCCCGCCCTGTTCGAGGGGGTCATTGCCCATGGGACGCGGACGAGCCAAGGCGAAGCAGACGAAGGTCGCTCGCGAGCTCAAGTACAGCTCCCCGACCACCGACTTCGACGCCCTCCAGCGGGAGCTGGCATCGGGAGACCCGTTCTCCCGGCACGCGGGCGACGAGGACGACCACGTCGACTCCCGCTACTCCGAGTACAGCTACGAGGAGCGCTGACCCTCCCGGGTCACGCCTCCCGGGCTTCACCTCACTGATCGCCGGGCACCCCGCCCCGTCCACCGGCCCGTACCGGGCCAGGGGACGGGGCGGACTTCGGTGCGCCCTCTCCGGGACACACCGCGGCGAGACAGGGACGGGGAGCGATGGCGAAGGCGTTCAGCGAGGGTGACCAGGTCCAATGGAACTGGGGGAACGGCACGGGTGAGGCCACCGTGAAGGAGGTCCACACCGAGCGGGTCGAGCGGAAGATCGCCGGTAAGAACCAGACCCGCAACGGCAGCGACGACAATCCGGCCTACGTGCTGGAGCAGTCCGACGGCCGTCAGGTCCTGAAGCTCCACAGCGAGCTCGGGAAAGCGTAGGTGCCTCCGGCTCGTGAGCAGAAAGTGCCGGTATACCGACACTTTCTGCTCACGAGGCCGAAGGCCACCTAGAAGCGCGGGTGGTCGCCGTGCAGGACGGCCGACGCCGGGGTGCCGGCGCCGCCGTCGGCGTGGCGGATCGCGCCGAGGACCCACGCCGGCACGTGCTTCGCGGTGAGCACCGCGAGGGCCCGGTCGACGTCCTCGGCGGGAACGATCGCCACCATCCCGACGCCCATGTTGAAGGTCGTCTCCATCTCGGCGCGGTCGACCCGACCGCGGCCGGCGATGAGCTTGAACACCGGGTCCGGGGTCCACGTCGAGCGGTCGAGGTCGGCCCGCAGGCCGTCGGGCAGCACCCGCGCCAGGTTGGCGCACAGGCCGCCGCCGGTGACGTGGGCGAACGTCCGGACGTCGGTCTCCGCGGCGAGGGCGAGGCAGTCGCGGGCGTAGATGCGCGTGGGCCGCAGCAGCTCCTCGCCGAGGGTGTGGCCGAACTCCTCGACGTGCCCGTCGAGCGACATCCGCCCGATCTCGAGCAGCACCCGCCGGGCCAGCGAGTAGCCGTTGGAGTGCAGCCCGGACGCGGCCATGGCGATGACCTGGTCGCCGGCCCGGACGCGGTCGGGGCCCAGCACCGCGTCGGCCTCCACGACCCCGACGCCGGTGGCCGAGAGGTCGTAGTGGTGGGGCTCCATCACCCCGGGGTGCTCGGCGGTCTCCCCGCCGAGCAGCGCGCACCCGGCGATCCGGCACCCCTCGGCGATCCCGGAGACGATGGCCTCGACCTTCGCCGGGTCGAGCCGGCCGATGGCCAGGTAGTCCTGGAGGAACAGCGGCTCGGCGCCGCACACGACGAGGTCGTCGACGACCATCGCGACGAGGTCGAGCCCGACGGTGTCGTGCTTGTCCGCCGCCTGCGCGACCGCGATCTTGGTGCCGACGCCGTCGGTGGAGGCGGCCAGCAGCGGCTCGGTGTACTTCGAGGTCCGCAGCGCGAACAGTCCGGCGAAGCCGCCGATGCCGCCCATCACCTCGGGTCGCGACGTCGAGGCCGCGAGGGGCTTGATGCGCTCGACGGCCCGTTCCCCGGCGGCCACGTCGACGCCCGCGGCGGCGTAGCTGGCCGCGCCGGAGCCGCGGCCCGGGCCCTCGACGTGCGCGTCGAGGCCGGTCACGGGCGCGAGAGGGCGTCCTCGGCGCCGTAGCCGGGGCTCGAGCGGGTGGTCGGGACGGTCTGCACCGCCGCGGCGTTCACCGGCACCGGCACGCCGGACCGGGTGCCCGTCCCCTCGTGCACGACGTTGCCCGAGTCACCGCACGGGGTCCCGGTCACGTCCTCGAGCATGTGCTTGCCGACCATCGCCTCGTCGGGCAGCGCGATGGGGTACTCGCCGGAGAAGCAGGCGGTGCACAGCCGCGAGCGGGGCTGCTCCGTGGCCGCGACCAGGCCGTCCTGGGAGATGTAGCCCAGGCTGTCGGCCCCGACCGAGCGGCGGATGCCCTCGTTGTCCAGGCCGTTGGCCACGAGCTCGGCGCGCGAGGCGAAGTCGATGCCGTAGAAGCAGGGCCAGCGCACCGGCGGGCTCGCGATCCGCACGTGGACTTCGACCGCCCCGGCCTCGCGCAGCATGCGCACCAGGGAGCGCTGGGTGTTGCCGCGGACGATGGAGTCGTCCACCACCACCAGCCGCTTGCCCCGGATGACCTCGCGCAGCGGGTTGAGCTTGAGCCGGATGCCCAGCTGCCGGATGGTCTGCGAGGGCTGGATGAAGGTGCGGCCGACGTAGGCGTTCTTGACCAGGCCCATGCCGTAGGGGATGCCGGAGGCCTCGGCGTAGCCGACGGCCGCGGGCGTCCCCGACTCCGGCACCGGGATGACGAGGTCCGCCTCGGCCGGGTGCTCGGCGGCGAGCCGCCGGCCGATCTCGACGCGGGCGGAGTGGACGCCGCGACCGGCGATCGAGGTGTCCGGGCGGGCCAGGTAGACGTACTCGAAGATGCAGCCCTTGGGCTCGGGGGCGGCGAAGCGGGAGGACCGCAGGCCGTCGGCGTCGATCGCGAGCAGCTCGCCGGGCTCGACCTCGCGCACGAAGGACGCGCCGACGATGTCGAGCGCGGCGGTCTCGGAGGCCACCACCCAGCCGCGGTCGAGGCGCCCCAGGACCAGCGGGCGTACGCCGTGGCGGTCGCGGGCGGCGTAGAGGGTGGTCTCGTCGCAGAAGGCCAGGCTGAACGCGCCGCGCAGGTCGGGCAGCAGCCGCAGCGCCGCCTCCTCCACCCCGAGGTCGGCGGCGGACTCCGCGAGCAGCCCGGTGACCACGTCGGAGTCGGTGGTGGCGGCCATCCGGGCCCGCCCGTCGGGGACACCGTCGGGGAGCTTGCGGCCCACCAGCTCGGCGGTGTTGACGAGGTTGCCGTTGTGGCCCAGGGCGATGCCGGTGCCCGCCGTCGTCGTCCGGAACGTGGGTTGCGCGTTCTCCCACGTCGGCGAGCCGGTCGTCGAGTAGCGGGTGTGCCCGACGGCGAGGTGGCCGCGCAGCGAGGAGAGGGTCTGCTCGTCGAAGACCTGGCTCACGAGGCCGAGGTCCTTGAACACCACGATCTGGCGCCCGTCCGACACCGCGATCCCGGCGGCCTCCTGGCCGCGGTGCTGCAGCGCGAACAGACCGAAGTACGTGAGCTTCGACACCTCCTCCCCGGGGGCCCAGACCCCGAAGACCCCGCACTCCTCGTGGGGGACGTCGTCGGTGCTGGTGTCGGGACGGGACGGCTCCGGACCGGGACCGGCTGCGACCACCGAGGGGCTCCTCGAGACGGGGGTGGGAGGCACCTCCCAGGGTACGTGCGCGGCCCGCCGCGGTCGCGGGTCACGGCCGTCACGCCTGCCGACCCGTCGTCGGGAATCCTCAGGAAACGGACGGACCGGTCACCGCGTCGCGCGCGGGTCCGGGCCAGGGCGGTCCGGCCGGGTCGCGCAGCACGTCCCCGATGTCCTCGCGCGGCAGCGCGGCGGCGAAGTGCCAGCCCTGGCCCTCGTCGCACCCGAGCCGGCGCAGCCGCGCCGCCTGCGCCGCCGTCTCGACGCCCTCCGCGCACACCGTCATGCCGAGGGCGTGGCCGAGCTCGACGAGGGTGCCGAGGATGCGCTCGTCGACCGGGTCGGCCGCGTCGGCCTCGCGGAGGCCCTCCCCGAACGACCCGTCGAGCTTGATGACGTCGACCGGGAGCTTGCGCAGGTAGGACAGGTTCGAGTAGCCGGTGCCGAAGTCGTCGATGGCGATGCGCACCCCGAGCGCGCGCAGCCCGTCGAGAGCCTTGAGCGGGGCACCCTCGTCACTGGTCAGCGCCCGTTCGGTGAGCTCGATCTGCAGCAGGTGCGGCGGCAGGCCGGTCTCGGCGAGCACCACCTCGACGTCGCCGAGCAGGTTCGGCTCGTGCAGCTGCCGCGGCGCGACGTTGACCGAGACGAACGGGGCGGCGTCGCCGAACTCGTCGTACCAGCGCCGGGCGTCGCGGCAGGCCCGGACCAGCACCCAGTGCCCGAGGGCCACGATCGCGCCGGTCTCCTCGGCCAGCCCGATGAAACGGCCCGGCCCGAGCACCCCCAGCTGCGGGTGGTGCCAGCGGACGAGGGCCTCGACGCCGCGCATCCCGTGGTCGGACATCGCGACCAGCGGCTGGTAGAGCGCGAAGAACTCCTCGCGCTCGATCGCGACCGGCATCGCCGCGGACAGCGCGAAGCGGGTGACCTCGGCCTCGTCGCGGCTCGGGTCGTGCAGCGCCCACCGGCCGCGGCCGTCGGCCTTGGCGGAGTAGAGGGTGATGTCGGCCGCGCGCATGAGGTCGGAGGTGTCGCCGTCGGCGACGGGCCGTTCGACGATGCCGATGCTGGCGGTGACGGAGAGCTCCTGGCCGGCCAGGACGAGCGGGCGGCCGAGGGCGTCGAGGAGCCGCTCGGCCAGCGCCACGAGCTGGGCGACGCCGCGGGAGTTCTCCACGAGGACGACGAACTCGTCGCCGCCCATCCGCGCCACCAGCTCGCCGTCGGTGGCCTGCTCGGCCAGCCGCGTCGCGACGGCCTGGAGCATGAGGTCGCCGACCTCGTGGCCGAGGCTGTCGTTGACCGCCTTGAACCCGTCGAGGTCGAGGAAGCAGATGCCGATGCGCCGGGCCGAGTGCGGCGGGGTGCTGTCGAAGATGCGCTCGATGCGCGCGGAGAAGAGCGCGCGGTTGGGCAGCGTCGTCAGGGTGTCGTGATAGGCCTGGTACTCGAGGTGGGACTGGAGCAGGTGCCGCTCGGTGACGTCCTCGAGCATCGCGACCTGGTAGGCGGGGTCACCGTGCTCGTCGCGGACCAGCGAGAGCGTCAGGTTGCAGATGATCTCCTCGCCGTCCTTGCGGTAGAACCGCTTCTCCACCCCGAAGTTGTCCAGCTCCCCGGCGAGCAGCCGCTCGTACTGCACCCACACCGACGGCAGGTCGTCCGGGTGCGCGAGCTCCCCGACGGTGCGGCGGCGCATCTCCTGCGCGGTGTAGCCGAACAGCTCGGTGAGCTTCGGGTTGACCTCGACGATGCGGCCCTGCAGGTCGCCGAGGCCGATGCCGATCGCGGCCTCGTAGAACATCGCGCGGAACCGGGCCTCGCTGGCGTGCAGGGCCTGCTCGGTCTGGTGCCGCGCGACGATCACCGCCCGCCGGATGGCCTCCTGCTCGTCGAGGGTGCGGTCGCGCAGCGTCGTCGAGTAGCCCGCGGCCAGCGCGCCGATCAGCACGGTGACGTCCGCGCGGACCTCGTCGCCGAGCAGCTCGGGCAGCCGGGTGGCGAGCAGGACGATCGTGCGCTCCACCGTCGACGGGCCGGTGAAGTGGGCGGCGACGAGGCGGCGGCCCGCCTCCAGGCCCACCCCGGTGTCGGCGGGGCGGGCGCGGAGGGCCGCCACGAGGTCGGCGCTGATCTCGGTGAGGTACTCGACGAGCTCGTCGGACCCCATCGGGACGTAGCTGGTGCCCTCGACCTCGGCGGCCCAGTCGCGCGCGAGCGCGTGGACGGCGTCCCCGTCACGACGGGCGTCGTCCTGGTCCGGCGGGCGTGGTCGCAGCCCGGCGCGCCCCGGCTCAGTCACGGCGCCCGACGCCCGCGTACCCGGGGTTGCGGTCGGCCCCCGCGGGGACCGGGCCGTCCGGGCGCCAGAACGGGAGCCCGACGACGCCGGGGTCGAGCAGGGTGAAGCCGTCGAAGAAGCCGACGACCTCGTCGTGCGGGCGCATCGACATCGGCGTGGCCGTGCGGCGGTAGAGCGCCACGTGCTCGTCGGCCTGCTCCGGCGGCATGATGTCCGCCGACGCGTGGCTCAGCACCAGGTGGCTGCCGGGGGCGAGCGCGTCGCGGTAGCGGGCGAGCGCGTCCGCCGGCCGGCGCTCGTCGCCGACGAAGTGCAGCAGCGCCACGACGAGCAGGGCCACCGGCCGGTCGAGGTCGAGCACCGCCCGCGTCATCGGGTCGCCCAGCACGGCGTCGACGTCGAGGAAGTCGGCGTGCACGACGCCGGTGCGGGTGTCGTCGGCGAGCAGGGCCCGGGCGTGCGCGACGGCCACGGGGTCGATGTCGACGTAGACGACCCGCGCCGTGGGGTCCTCGGCCTGGGCGACCTCGTGGACGTTGCCCACGGTGGGGATGCCCGACCCGACGTCGAGGAACTGGTCGATGCCCTGCGCGGCGCAGTACCGGACGGCGCGGCGCATGAAGGCCCGGTTGGCCTGCATGACGCGGGGCAGGTCGGGCCAGTCGGCGATCGCCGCGCGGGCCATCTCGCGGTCGACCGCGAAGTTGTGGCTGCCGCCGAGGTAGTAGTCGTAGACGCGCGCCGCACTCGGACGGTCGATGTCGACCTCCTGCGGAGCCCAGGCCGGTCGCGTCACTGGCTCCCCTTCCCCCCGGTCACCGTGAGCATACGACCGACCCCCGCCGGTGGGTGCGGTCTCGGACGGATGACCCGTCACGGTCGGCGATCACCACGGCGCGTCCCCGGTCGACGTCGTCGCGTCGACGAGGGGCAGCCAGTGGCCGACCTGCGGGGCGCGGTGGCCCGACGCGCGGACGGCGCCGGCCGCGACGGCCGCGTCGAACTCCGTCCGCCCGAGCGCGAGGGCGCACCAGGTGCGGGGATCGGTCTCGACGACGTTGGGCGGCGTGCCCCGGGTGTGGCGAGGCCCATCGATGCAGTGTACTGCGCCGAACGGCGGAACTCGCATCTCGACGCTGCGGCCCGGGGCGAGGTGCTCGAGCGCGGCGAGCGACGTGCGGACCGCCGCCGCGCGGACCGCCCGGGGCGGGGCGGGCACGGTGTCGTCGGGGGTCGGGCCGTCGGGGCGCGCGTCCACCCAGGCGGCGACCGCGGCCAGGGCGTCGCGCACCTCGTCGGGGGCGGGGGCGCGTCGGTTCGGCATGGTTCCCCCGAATCTAGGCCGTCGGGCGGGGAGCCCGCCGGTGCCGCCCGCCGTCGGGGCACCTGCCAGGCTGGCACCGTGCTGCGACGCGCGCTCGGGGTGCTGGTGCTGGCCGTCCTCGCGGTGTGGGCGCGGGGGCTCGCGGCCGCGCAGACGATGGAGGCCGACCACGCGGCCTACTGGCGCCGCCGCGGGCGCTCCCCCGGGGACGTGCTGCTCGTCGCGCTCGGCGACTCGCTCGCCCAGGGCATGGGCTCGATCCACCCCGAGCGTTCCTGGGCCGGGCGGCTGGCCGACGCGATGGAGGCCCGGACCGGGCGCCGGGTGCGCGTGCTCTGCCTCGGCGTCGTCGGCGCCGGCGTGGCGGACGTCCTCGCCGACCAGCTCCCCCGGGTCCCCGGGGCCGCGCTGCGCGGCGAGCCGGGCACCCTCGTCGCGGTCGAGGTCGGCACCAACGACGCCTCGGGCGGCACCGAGCCCGAGGAGTTCCGCCGGCTGCTGGGCGAGCTCTGCGCGGCGCTGCCGAGCGGGTCGCTGGTGGGCGACGTGCCCGACCTCAAGTACGGCCGCACCCGGGCCGCGGGCGCCCGGCTGTCCGCCGTGGCCCGGGAGGTCGTCGGGGCGCGGTCCGACCTGCGGCTGGCGCGGGTCGAGGCCGCCACCCGGGGGCTGATCCCGTGGGAGTGCGGCCCGGACCTCGCGCACCCGAACGCGCTGGGCTACCGGCGGATGGCGCGGGCGTTCACGGCGGCGCTGGGGAGCTGAGGTCCCGCCCCGGCCCTGGGATGAGCGAACGGCGCCGTCCTCGCGTCCAACGCCAGGAATGTGCCATTGCCGGCGTCGGGCGGCCCCGGAACCCGATGAGCGAACGGCGCCGTCCTCGCGTCCAACGCCAGGAATGTGCCATTGCCACCGGCCCGGGGACGGTCCGACGTCAGGCGTCGAGCACCGCGGGCAGGGTGGCCCGGGAGAGGGTGCCCAGCTCGGCGACGTCCAGCGGGTCCACGCCCTCGATCGCCAGGACGTCGCCCCCGACCCGGCCGAGCCGCGCGGCGGGCTGGCCGAGCTCGACGCAGAGCCGCGCGAGGTCGGCCTCGGCGACGGCCGGGACGCTCACCAGCATCCGGCCGGCCGACTCGGAGAAGAGCGCGGCCGCGGCGTCGAGCCCGCCGGGCGGCGGCGTCACCGTCGCGCCGCGCCCCGAGACCACCGCGGCCTCCACCAGGGCCTGCGCGAGGCCGCCGTCGGAGACGTCGTGCGCCCCGGAGAGGAGCCCGGCGGCGGCGCCGCGGGCCATCACCTCGACCAGCCGGGCCTCCGCGGCCAGGTCGCAGGCGGGCGGGCGGCCACCGAGGTGGTCGTGCACGACGCCGGCCCAGGCCGAGCCGTCGAGCTCGTCGCGGGTCTCGCCGAGCAGCCACACCGCGTCGCCGTCGGGCCCGAACCCGGACGGCACCGCCCGGCGCACGTCCTCGACGAGCCCCAGCACCCCGACGACGGGCGTCGGGAGGATCGCCGTCGTCCCGGTCTGGTTGTAGAAGCTGACGTTGCCGCCGGTCACGGGGACGCCGAGCTCGGCGCACCCCTGCGCGAGGCCCTCGACCGCCTCGGCGAACTGCCACATCACGCCCGGGTCCTCGGGGGAGCCGAAGTTGAGGCAGTCGCTGACCGCGACCGGACGCGCCCCGGTCGCCGCGACGTTCCGCACCGCCTCGGCGAGCGCGAGCCGCGCGCCCTCGCGGGGGTCGAGCAGGCAGAAGCGGGCGTTGCAGTCGACCGACAGCGCGATGCCGCGGTCGGCGGCGTCGTCGAGGCGCAGCACGCCGGCGTCGGTCGGGGTGGCGGCGGTCGTGTTACCGCGGACGTAGCGGTCGTACTGGTCGGTGACCCACTCCCGCGACGCCAGCTGGGGGGACGCGGCGAGCCGGGCGACGGTCTCGGCCAGCTCGGCGGGCGTGGCCGGGCGGGCCAGGCCCGCCGTGGTGTCGGCCTGCAGCGCGTCCTGGCTCTCCGGGCGGGCCAGCGGCCGGTGGTAGACGGGGCCGTCGTGGGCGACGGTGCGCGGCGGCACGTCGACGACGGTCTCGCCGCCCGCGGTGATCCGCAGGTGCTCGCCGTCGGTGACCTCGCCGATGACGGTCGCCGTGACGTCCCAGCGCTCGCAGACGGCCATGAAGGCGTCGACGTTCTCCGGGGTCACCACCGCGCACATCCGCTCCTGCGACTCCGAGGAGAGGATCTCGGCGGGCGTCATGTCCTTCGCCCGCAGCGGCACGGCGTCGAGGTCGATGGCCATCCCGCCGTCGCCGGCGCTCGCGAGCTCGCTGGTCGCGCAGGACAGCCCGGCGCCGCCGAGGTCCTGGATCCCGACGACGAGGCCCGCGCGGTAGAGCTCGAGGCAGCACTCGATGAGGACCTTCTCGGCGAACGGGTCGCCGACCTGCACGCTCGGCAGCTTCTTGTGCCCGCCGCCGCCCGCCGACCCGGTGAACGTCTCCGAGGCCAGCACCGACACCCCGCCGATGCCGTCGAGCCCGGTGCGCGCGCCGAAGAGCACGATCTTGTTGCCGACCCCGGAGGCGAACGCGAGGTGGAGGTCCTCGGAGCGCAGCACCCCGACGCAGAGCGCATTGACCAGGGGGTTGCCCGCGTAGGTGGGGTCGAAGACGACCTCGCCGCCGAGGTTGGGCAGCCCCAGGCAGTTGCCGTAGAACCCGACGCCGGAGACGACGCCGGGCAGCACGCGTGCGGTGTCCGGCGCGTCGAGCGGGCCGACCCGCAGGCCGTCCATGACGGCGACCGGCCGTGCGCCCATCGCCATGATGTCGCGGACGATCCCGCCGACGCCGGTGGCGGCCCCCTGGTGGGGCTCGACGTAGGACGGGTGGTTGTGCGACTCGATCTTGAAGGTGACCGCCCAGCCGTCGCCGACGTCGACCACCCCGGCGTTCTCGCCGATGCCGGCGAGCAGGTGGCGGCGCATCTCGTCGGTCGTCGTCTCGCCGAAGCGGCGCAGGTGGACCTTGCTCGACTTGTAGGAGCAGTGCTCGGACCACATCACCGAGTACATGGCGAGCTCGGCGTCGGTCGGCCGGCGGCCGAGGATCTCGCGGATGCGCGCGTACTCCTCGTCGCGCAGCCCCAGGGCGGCGTAGGGCTGCTCGCGCCCGGGGGTGGCGGCGGCGGTCTCGACGGTGTCAGCGGGCTCGGCGGAGGTGGGGGCGGCCTGCGCGGTCACGTCATCGACCCTACGCACGCGAGCGAGCGGGGACGCCGTACGTGCTCCTCCCCACGACGAGCGTGATCCAAACGACCCGAACGGTTGACGAGAGCGCCGCAGCGTGTTCGACAGGTCACTCGTCGTGCGTCACCGACCGCACATCTCACTCACTGCGCGTGTCGATCGATCGGGTGGCCGCTCGCGGTGCGACCACGACGTCTCGGCGAGTCCCCGCATGGCGTGTCGTGTCGATCCGCGTGACTGTCGGACCCCGGATCCATGATGACGCCATGACCGCAGCATCCGTCCGCGCACAGAGGGTCGGCACCGCGTCGGCGGCGGCCTCCTCGTCCGCCGAGCGCGCCGCCGCCGCGCGGCCCGATCCGCTGGCCGCCCTCTCCCTCGTCCTCGACCGTGAGCTCACCGAGGTCCGCCGTCACCGTCTCGACACCGAAGGACGCGTGCCGGCGAGCGTCGCGCCGTACGTCGACCCCTCCCGGGGCATGCTCGAGCTGGTCTTCGACGGTGCCTCCGGGCCGGTGGTCCTCGCCATCGCGCCGGGCGCCCGGGGCGACACCATCGTCCCGGTGCTCCCCGCCCCGGCGCCCGAGGGCGACGACGGGACGGACGTCGGCGGCGAGGCACCGTTCGACGAGGTGGTGGGCGACGCGCTGGAGGACGTCGACCGGGTCGTCGGGCACGTCGAGCGGCCCGACGAGATGCGGGGCCTGGTCCTGCACCTCGGCGGCCGGATGGTGATGGTCTACGCCGACCTGTGGGAGCTGCGGGTCACGCTGCTGCCGTGAGGCGGGCGAGCACCGAGCTGAAGAGCCCGAGCCCGTCGGTGCTCGGCCCGGTGAGCGCGTCGATGGCGTGCTCCGGGTGGGGCATGAGGCCGACCACGCGGCCGTCGGCCGAGCTCACCCCCGCGATGTCGTGCAGCGCACCGTTGGGGGCCGGCTCGGCGTAGCGGAACACCACCTGGCCCTCGCCCTCGAGGCGAGCCAGGGCCTCGTCGTCGGCGACGAAGCGGCCCTCACCGGACTTCAGCGGCACCGTGATCTCGGCGCCGTCGGTGAAGTCGGCCGTCCAGGCGGTACCGGCGTTCTCCACCCGCAGCCGGATCTCGCGGCAGATGAAGCGCAGCCCGGAGTTGCGCACGAGGGCGCCGGGCAGCAGGCCCGCCTCGCAGAGGATCTGGAAGCCGTTGCAGATCCCGAGGACCGGCAGCCCCCGGTCCGCGGCCTCGACGACCGGGCCCATGACGGGCGAGCGCGCGGCGATCGCGCCGGCGCGCAGGTAGTCGCCGTAGGAGAAGCCGCCCGGGACGACGACCGCGTCGACGCCCTGCAGGTCGGTGTCCCGGTGCCACAGCGACACCGCCTCGCCGCCGGCGTAGCGGACCGCCCGGGCCGCGTCGACGTCGTCGAGCGTGCCGGGGAAGGTGATCACCCCGACGCGCGCGCTCACGCCTGCGCCCCGTCGGACACCGTCGACCCCCGCCGCACGACCCACTCCTCCATCACCGGGTTCGCGAGCAGCGTGCCCGCGATCCGCTCCAGCTCGGCGTCGGACACGTCGTCGTCCACCTCGAGGACGAAGTGCTTGCCCTGGCGGACGTCGGCCACGCCGGTGACACCCAGGCGCCCCATCGCGCGGGCCACGGCCTGGCCCTGGGGGTCGAGGATCTCGGCCTTCGGCAGGACGTCGACGATCACGCGTGCCACGCCGACCACGGTACCGGGTTGCGCGGCGCCCCCGACGGGGAAGAGCCGTGACCATGAGCGCCACCGAACTCGTGCACCTCGGACACGCCTGCCTGGTCGTCGACACCGGCGACGCCCACGTCCTGTTCGACCCGGGCGCCTTCTCCGACGGCTGGCAGACCCTCGAGGGGCTCGACGCGATCCTCGTCACCCACCAGCACTTCGACCACCTCGACGTGGAGCGGCTGCCCGCGCTGCTCGAGCAGAACCCCGACGCCGAGCTCGTCGTCGACCCCGGGACCGCGGACGTCCTGCGCGAGCGCGGCATCCCGCACACCCGCCGCGAGCCGGGCGAGGAGTTCACCGTCGCGGGGACCCGGGTCGAGGTCGTGGGCGCGGACCGCGGCGAGCACGCGGTGATCCACCCGGACATCCCGACGATCGCCAACAACGGCTACGTGCTGCGCGCCGAGGGCGGCACCGTCATGCACCCGGGCGACGCCTACGTCCCGGCCCCGGCCGGCGTCGACGTCCTGCTGCTGCCGACCGGGGCGCCGTGGCTGAAGGTGTCCGAGGCGGTGGACTACCTGCGGGCCGTCGCCCCGCCGGTCGCGGTGCCGATCCACGAGGCGGTGCTCGCGAACCCCGACCTGCACTACGGCCTGTTCGACTCGCTGTCGCCGGAGGGCACCGACGTGCGCGTGCTCGCCCGGGGGGTGGGGACGCCGATGCGGTAGGTGCGCGCCCGACGACGGTGCGCGCGCACCCTCGCCGTCGGGACGCAACCTCCGCGAACCCTCCACCCGTCGGTGACCCGGCGCCCTGACACTCGCCCGCCCACGTCGCCGGTCGAGGAGTCCGGCGACCTCGACGAGGAGGGGCCGTGGACACCCGCGAGCTGATCGAGCACATGCTGGACACCTGGAACGCCAAGGACGAGGCCGCCTGGACCGCCCTGTTCACCGACGACGCGACGCTGACCGCGCCGGGCGGGGTGAGCGGGTCGGGGACGGAGATGGCCTCGATGTTCTTCCGCCTGTGGCAGGAGTCCTTCCCCGACAACCGGTGCCGTGCCGTACGGGCCGTCGGTGGCGAGTCCGGCGGCCTCATGGAGGCGGTGTTCGAGGGCACCCACACCGAGACGCTGCACGCCCCGAGCGGCGACGTCCCCGCCACGGGCCGCCGGGTCAGCGTCCCGTTCGTGAACGTCTGCGAGTTCTCCGGGGAACGGATGACCTACTTCGCCCTCTACTTCGACCAGGTCGAGCTGCTGACCCAGCTCGGGCTCGTCGCCGCGCCGGTC
>NZ_JABBND010000026.1 GCF_012933465.1 Actinomycetospora sp. TBRC 11914 | reverse complement strand
GTGGCCGGCTGGGCGTAGGCGGGCTGCGCGGCGGCGGGCTGGGCGTAGGCCGGCTGCGCGGCGGCGGGCTGGGCGGCGGCGGGCTGGGCCGCGGCCGGCTGGGCCGCAGCGGGCTGGGCCGCGGCCGGCTGGGCGGCGGCGGGAGCGGCAGCCGGAGCGGCAGCCGGAGCCGGCGACGCGAACGCCGTGGCCGGCGACGCGGCAGCAGCGGCGAGGACGCCGATCGTCAGAGCACGGGAGCGTGCGGAGAGGGACACGGACGGACCTCCACTGCAGGGCGGGGGAGCGGGACGCGGTGCCTGTGCACCCGTCGGGGGATGTGACCGTCTCAACGACGGGGTGCGTCGGACGGTGCGCACGGAGTTGCGGGATTCCACCGGTCGAGAGACTCCAGCTGCTCCCGGCGGGAGACGAGGGGCAGGGTGAACCGGACAAAGCGTCCCCACCGTGCGCACCTTGAGTGCTCCGAGTGGGCCAACATGGCAGCAGCGGACGGAGCATTCGGGCCGCGATCCGGCGGAGGGGTGTGACGCGTGCCATCCCCGACCGGCACGCCTAGGGCGCGGCCCCCGCGCCGGCCGCCCCCGAGGCCGACCGGCGGTCCGCCTCCCGGGCGGCGACGTCGGCCGCGGAGCAGAAGCCGCGCCCGTGCCGCTTGAGGCAGAGGAGCCCGACGAGCCGGCCGTCGTCGTCGACCACCGCGAGCCGCCGGCGGCCGTCGGCGGCCATGCCGGCCCACGTCGTGGCCAGGTCGGCCGACGGCGAGACCGTGCGCCCGGCGAGCCGGCCGACGAGCGCCGCGGGGGTGGGGTCGGGCACGCCCTCGAGGTCCCCGCGCTCCACGACCGCGAGGAGCACCCCGGCCTCGACGACCGGCATCGCGTGCACGTGGTCGTCGGCCAGTGCCGCTCGGGCCTCGCCGACGCTCGCGGCGGCCGAGAGGACCTTGGGCCGGGCGAGCGCGGCGTCGGCGACGGAGTCCACGGTGCTGCCCTCCCTCGACGTCCCCCGTCACGATCGCACGGGCGCGACGCGCGCGCGACGTCGTCGTGGCGGATCCGACGTGGTCGCCGGCACCCGCCGTCGTCGGGCCCCCGAGCGGGGGAGTCCGAAGGGGGCACGAACCCACCCTCGCCGGACGAGGTGATTCCGGTGTGGCGTGGGTAACCATCCCGTCGGCAGCCGACCCCCCGAGCTGGAGCGAGGACCCACCGCGTGTACCCCGGAAACTTCGCCCGGAAGACCCCGGACAAGCCCGCCGTCGTCATGGCCGACACGGGGGAGTCGCTCACCTACGCCGAGCTCGAGGAGCGCTCCGTCCGGCTCGCCCACGTGCTGCGGGACGAGGGGCTGGTCCGGGGCGGCCACGTCGCGCTCATCGCGACCAACAGCCCGGACGTGTTCGTCACCTACTGGGCCGCGGTCCGCTCCGGGCTCTACATCACGGCGGTCAACCACCACCTCTCGGCGCCCGAGGCCGCCTACATCGTCGACGACTGCGGGGCCGAGGTCCTGATCGTCTCGGCGGACAAGGCCGACCTCGCCGAGGCCGTCGTCGACGGGACCCCGAAGGTCCGCCGCCGGCTGGCGTTCGGCGGCACCGTCGCCGGCCACGACTCCTACGACGACGCCGTCGCCGCCGCGAGCGCCGAGGAGCCGGCCGACCAGCCGGCGGGCGTCGACATGCTCTACTCCTCGGGCACCACCGGCCGGCCGAAGGGCATCCAGCCCGCGCTGCCCGACCGGCAGGTCCACGAGCCCGGCGACATGATGCTGGCGGTCTTCGGTCCGCTGTTCGGCTTCGACGAGCACGTCGTCTACTACTCGCCCGCCCCGACCTACCACGCCGCGCCGCTGCGCTTCGGCGGGATGGTGCTCGCGACCGGAGGGACGCTCGTGCTCTCGGCCGGCTTCGAGGCGCAGGACGCCCTGCGCATCATCAGCGAGCACGGCGTGACGCACTCGCAATGGGTCCCGACGATGTTCGTGCGGATGCTCAAGCTCGACGAGTCGGTCCGCGCCTCCTACGACGTCTCCACCATGGAGATCGCGATCCACGCGGCGGCGCCGTGCCCGGTCGACGTCAAGCAGTCGATGATGGACTGGTGGGGCCCGGTGCTCTGGGAGTACTACTCCTCCACCGAGGCCAACGGGATCACGCTGATCGGGCCGGAGGAGTGGCTCGAGCACCCGGGGTCCGTGGGGCAGGCCAAGCTCGGCACGATCCACGTCTGCGACCCCGACGACGACGGCCGCGAGCTCGGCACCGGCGAGATCGGCACGATCTACTTCGAGCGCCCGGAGCGGCCGTTCGAGTACCACCACGACGCCGAGAAGACCGACGAGGCGACGCACCCGCGGCACGGGACCTGGACGACGACGGGCGACGTCGGCTACGTCGACGAGGACGGCTGGCTCTACCTCACCGACCGCAAGGCCTTCATGATCATCTCCGGCGGGGTCAACATCTACCCGCAGGAGATCGAGAACTGCCTGACGATGCACCCCGCGGTGTACGACGTCGCGGTGATCGGCGTCCCGGACCGCGAGATGGGGGAGCAGGTCAAGGCCGTCGTGCAGCTCGCCGCGGGTCGCGAGCCCTCCGACGAGCTCGCGACCGAGCTCATCGAGCACGTCAGGGCGACCATCGCCCGGTACAAGGCGCCGCGGACGGTCGACTTCACCGAGGAACTGCCCCGCACCGCGACGGGGAAGCTGGTCAAGGGGGAGCTGCGCAAGCGGTACACCGAGGGCTCCTCCCTGACGGCGGGGGTGTAGCGCCGTGGCCGCGGGTGTCGACGAGGCCACCCCGGGCCGCGTGACGGGCGACGGGGGCGTCGTCGTCCTCGGCTCGGCCCGGACCGCTCCGGAGCGGGAACTGCTCACCGGCTGGGCCGCCCGGACGCACCCCGGGGCGCCGCTGTGCTTCGACGAGGCCGACCTCCGGGACGCCCTGGACGGCGCCGGCGCGGACACCACGGTGGTGCCGGTCCGCGTGACGTGGCTGCCGCCGACCCGCGCGGCCGAGTGGGCCGACGGGACCGGCGCGCCGCCGGAGAAGCCGAAGCCCTCGGACCTCCTGGCCCTGCTCGGGCACCGCCGCCCCCCGGCGTTCTGGCAGCGCCGGATCGCGCGCCAGGCCCCCGACCGCGCCCGGGTCGTCGAGGGCGAGGCGGCGACGCTGGCCGACCTGCGGCGGCGTCACGACCAGGACGCGCGGGAGGACCCGTTGCCGGCCTTCGTGCACCGGGCCGGCGTGCTCGCGTGCGAGCGCGCGGAGCGGGCGCTGATCGGCGACCACTACACCGTGCCGCGGATGGTCGTCGACCAGATCGTCGCCTCGACCCGGGTGCGCGAGAAGCTGCGCGAGCTCGCCGCCGAGCACGACCGCGGCTTCGACGACGTCCTGGCCGACATGCGGGACCGGCTGGGCGACCTCGCCGCGGTGCAGAGCCCGCTCGCGATCGACGCGTTCCGCACCGCGCTCGCGCCGATGCACGCCCCGGCGTGGGACGTGCAGGTCGACACCGAGACGGTGGAGCCGCTGCGCGAGCTCAGCCGGACCGCCCCGCTGGTGTTCCTGCCGACGCACCGCTCCTACGCCGACCCGCTGGTGCTGGCCGAGGTGCTGCGCGAGAACGACCTGCCGCGCAACACCGTGCTCGGCGGCAACAACATGGCGTTCTGGCCGATCGGGCCGCTGGGCAAGCGGGCCGGCGTCGTCTTCATCCGCCGCACGTCCGGCGACGACCCGGTGTACCGGCTGGCGCTGCGCGAGTACATCGCGCACCTGGTCTCGAAGCGGTTCAACCTGGAGTGGTACATCGAGGGCGGCCGGTCCCGCACCGGCAAGCTGCGCAGCCCGAGCATGGGCCTGCTGTCCTACCTGGCGCGGGCCCTCGACGACGACCGCGCCCCGGACGTCCAGCTCGTGCCGACCTCGATCGTCTACGACCGGCTCTACGAGCTCGACGCGATGGCCGCCGAGCAGGGCGGGTCGGGCAAGTCCGCCGAGGGGCTGGGCTGGCTCGCGCGCTACGTGCGCGGGCAGGCCCGCAACCACGGCACGGCCCGGGTGCGCTTCGGTGAGCCGTTCTCGCTGCGCGAGGCCCTCGCCGAGGCGGGCGAGGGGCCGTCGCGGCTGGAGAAGGTCGCCTTCACGATCTGCGACGGCATCAACCGCGCGACCCCGGCGACCCCGACGGCGCTGGTGACGTTCGCGCTGCTCGGCACCGGCGGGCGGGCGCTGACGCTCGACCAGATCCGGGTGTCGGTGTCCCCGCTGCTCGACCACCTCGACCGGCTCGGCCGCCCGGGCCCCCGCGAGGGACTGCGGGGCGAGGGCATCGAGCGGACGCTGGAACGGCTCGTCACCGGCGAGGTCGTCGAGCGCTACGACGGCGGCGACGAGACGGTCTGGTCCATCCGCGACGGCCGCCACCGCGTCGCGGCGTTCTACCGCAACGGCGCGATCCACCACTTCGTCGACCGCGCGATCGTCGAGCTCGCGCTGCTCGCGGCGTCGCGGGCCCCGGCGGGCAGCGACCCGCTCGAGGTCGCCTGGCAGGACGCGCTGGCGCTGCGGGACCTGCTCAAGTTCGAGTTCTTCTTCCCGTCCAAGCGGCGGTTCTCCGACGACATCGCCGCCGAGACCGCCCTCGTCGACCCGGACTGGCGCGACCGCGTCCAGGACGCCGACGCGGCCGCGGCGCTGCTCGAGCGGACCCGGTTCCTGGTCGCCCCCCGGACGCTGCGGTCGTTCCTCGACGCGCAGTGGGTGGTCGCGAGCCGCCTGGCCGGGCAGGACCCGCAGGTGCCGGTGGACCGCAAGGAGTTCGGCAAGGAATGCCTGGGGCTCGGCCGGCAGCTGCTGCGGCAGGGACGGGTGACCCGCCCCGACTCGGTGTCCACCGAGCTGTACGCCTCCGCCCTGGACCTGGCCGACAACCGCGGGCTGCTCGACACCGCGGGCACCGACGTCGCGGCCGCCCGCACGCTGTTCCGCGACGAGATCGCCGAGGTCCGCGACCGGCTCGTCGAGCTCGCCCGCATCGAGGAACGGCTGACCGAGGAGCTCTTGTCGTGACCACCCCTGGCACCCCCGCCGAAGAGCGGCTCGCCGAACGCCTCGCCGTCGCGCCCGCGGGCGGGTCGGTCACCGCGTTCGTCGCGGTCGACGGCGGCCTGCTCGCCGGCTGCCCGCTCGCCCCCCTCCTGCCGCCCACGTCCTGGTGGGACCGGTTCGCCGGCGAGGTGCGCTCCGGCGTCGCGGGCCCGGCCGAGGTGACCCCGGACGACGTCGAGGGGGTCGTGCGGTCACGGCGGGGCCGTCCCGTCGAGGAGGTCGCCGAGGAGGCCCGGCGGACGTTCCGGTCGACCACCGCGTCCTGGCTGCACCCGGAGATGTGGCGCCTCGCCGTCGGGCACCTGCGCCGGGGGCACCGCGTCGTGCTGGTGTCCCGGGCGACGCGGGCCGAGGTCGATCCGCTCGCCGCCGAGCTGGGCGCGGACGACGTCGTCGTCACCCGGGTCGGGGCCGAGGACGGGAAGGTCGCCGGGATCGCCTCGCCGGTGTGCGCCGGGCGGTCCGCCGCCGACGCCGTGGCCGCGTGGGCCGACGCGCACGACGTCGACCTCATGAGCGCCTTCGCCTACGCGCCGGCCGCGGACCGGGCGCTGCTCGACCTCGTCGGGCACTCCACGGTCGTCGGCGAGCCGGACGGACTGCGACCCGCGCTGCCCGTGGCCCCGCGCGGCGCCGTGCCGCCCGCCGAGGCGCTCGCCGGCACGCTCGGCTTCTACGGCGGGTTCTTCTCGGCGACGGCGGGCGCGGTCGGCGCCGGGCTGCTGCGCGGCTCCCGCCACCAGGCGATCAACCTTGCGGGCTCGCTCGCCTCGGAGTTCGCGCTGGGGATCGCCGGGGTCGACGTCGAGGTCACCGGGGCCGAGCACCTGTGGGCCCAGCGGCCCGCGGTGTTCGTCTTCAACCACCAGAGCAAGCTCGACCCCATCGTCCTCATGACGATGCTGCGCCACGACTTCACCGGCGTCGCCAAGGCCGAGGCCCGCTACACGCCGGTGTTCGGACAGCTCTTCGCGCTCGCCAACGTCGCCTTCGTCGACCGGGGCAACACCCGCCAGGCCAAGGAGGCGCTGCAGCCCGCCGTCGACAAGGTCCGCGGCGGGACGTCGCTGGTCATGGCCCCGGAGGGCACCCGGTCGGTCACCCCGCGGCCGGGCCGGTTCAAGAAGGGCGCGTTCCACATCGCGATGCAGGCGGGCGTGCCGATGGTGCCCGTCGTGCTGGAGAACGCCGGCGAGCTGCAGTGGCGCCACGACCAGACCGTCCGGCCCGGCACCGTGCGCGCAGTGGTCCGGCCCCCGATCGACACCAGCACCTGGAGCGTCGGGACGCTCGACGAGCACGTCGCGCACGTGCGCGGGCAGTTCCTCGAGACGCTCGGATTGGCGGAGAAGTGAGCAGCGAGGGACTCTCCTGGGCCGACACCGACGAGATGTCGGCGTTCGAGACGCTGATGTGGCGGGCCGAGGCCGACCCGGCGCTGCGCTCGACGATGGTCGCCTTCGCGCTGCTCGACAGCGCCCCGGACTGGCCGCGGCTGGTCGAGGCGCACGACTGGGCGACGCGCATGGTGCCCCGGTTCCGCAAGCGGGTCGTCGAGCCGCCGCTCGGTCTCGGCTCGCCGGTCTGGGCCCTCGACCCGGACTTCGACCTCGCCCGCCACGTGCGGCGCGTCCGCCTGCCCGACGGCGAGGGGTGGCCCGCGCTGCTCGCTCAGGCCGAGCACCTGGCGACCACGCCCTTCGACCGCTCCCGCCCGCCGTGGGAGGCGCTGCTCGTCGAGGGGCTCCCGGACGGCCGGGCCGCCTACCTGCTCAAGCTCCACCACGCGACCACCGACGGCATGGGCGGCGTGCAGCTGTTCTCGGGCCTCCTCAACCGTCACCGCGAGACCGACCCCGACAAGCCGCAGCCGCCGGCGCCCGACCCCGACGACGAGCCCGGGCCCGGGCCGTGGACCGCGCTCGGCCGGCAGGTCCGGCACGACGCCGAGGCGCTCGCCGCCGTCCCGACCCACGTCCTGCGGGCCGCCGGCGAGGCGCTGCGCGACCCGATCGCGAAGGCGCGCGAGGCGGTCGCGTTCGGGCTCTCGGCGATCCGGGTGATGGGCGACCCCAAGGCCGAGGGCTCGCCGCTGCTCGCGCGGCGCGGCCCCGACTGGCGCTTCGTCGCGCTCGACCTCGCCTTCGCCGACCTGCGGGCGGCGGCCAAGTCGTGCGGGCAGTCGTTGAACGACGCCTACGTCGCGGCCCTGCTCGGCGCGTTCCGCCGCTACCACGAGGCGAACGGCAGCGGCGTCGACGAGATCCGGATGGCCATCCCGGTGTCGCTGCGCGGGGGCGACGACGACGCGGGCGGCAACCGGATCGCCTCGCTGCGCCTTGCGGGGCGGATCGCGGAGAAGGACCCCCGGGCGCGGATGGCGGCCGTGGCGCAGGACGTGGCGCGGGGACGCGCGGAGCCGGCCGCCGACGACGTCGGGCTGCTCTCGCCGCTGCTCGCGCGGCTCCCCGGATCGGTGATCGCCGCGGTGGCCGGCGGGGTGACCAAGGGCAACGACCTGCAGGCGTCGAACGTGCCGGGCATCCGCGAGGAGGTCTACCTCGCGGGCGCGCGGGTCGAGCGGATGTACCCGTACGCCCCCCGCCCCGGGTGCGCCGCGATGATCACCATGCTCACCCACGGCGACACCTGCTGCGTGGGCGCCAACCTGGACCCGGCCGCGATCACCGACCGCGAGCTGTTCGGCCGCTGCCTGGTCGAGGGGTTCGCCGAGGTGCTGGCGCTCGGCGGGGACGCGGCGCCGCCGGTGCTGCGGGGCTGAATCCCCCCGGCCTTCGTGCAAGCGAAGCGTCGTTGCTTGCATCTAGTGGCAGAAAAGCCCCATCGTCGAGCCGCCTTGTCCTCGTGGCGACCGGCCGTGCTCGCCAGCGGTGGTCCGTCGCTGACACCCGACGTCAGGAAGGGCCCATCCTCGCATCCGGCCCTGGCCGACCCCTTCCTAGCTTGCTAGCATCCTAGCGTGGCCGACGAGGTCAAGCAGTTCAACGTCTACCTGCCGGTCGAGCTGATCAAGCAGGTCAAGTTCCGGGCCCTCGAGACGGAGCAGTCGCTGTCCGCACTGGTCGCGGAGGCCCTGCGCGCCCACCTCGCGGCGGCCCCACGCGACGAGGAGGAATCGTCATGAGCGCTGTCGACGGGATCGGGTCCGTGGTCCTCGAGACCCACAACTGGGGGCGGACCGCGAAGTTCTTCACCGCGCTCGGGCTCGAACTGGACTTCGAGACCGACCACCACTCCGGCCAGTTCCGGGGCGGCGAGGGTCCGACGGTGTTCGTCGTCGAGATCCCCGAGGACCGGGAGCCGCGGATGAGGGTCGTCCTCGGCATCCCCGACGCGGACACCTTCGAGCCCGACCCCGCCCTCGAGGTGGCGCAACCGTTCGAGGACACCCACTGGGGCACCCGGGAGATGGCGGTCCGCGACCCCGACGGGCGGACCTGGACCATCTCGGCCCCGGCCCGGCCATGACCGGCATCGGCGCCGTCCCCGACCACACCGCGGTCCGTGTCGCGCTCTGGCGCGCCCGCCACCTCGAGGTCGACGCCGCCCCGCCCGTCCTCGACGACTCCCTCGCCCTCCGTCTGGTCGACCCGGAACCGGACTGGCGCGACCGTCCGGACATGGACCCCGACACCACCCGCGGCGCGCGTGCCGGGATGGTCGCCCGGGCTCGCGTCGTCGACGACCTCGTCGACGAGGCCTTCGCCGCCGGCGTCACCCAGGACGTCGTCCTAGGCGCCGGCCTGGACACCTACGCGCTGCGCCACCCGGACCTCGGCCCGGACCGCCGGGTCTTCGAGGTCGACCAGCCCGGCACCTCGGCGTGGAAGCAGCGGCGGATCGCCGAGCTCGCACTCCCGACACCGACCGGACTGCGCTTCGTGCCGGCCGACTTCGAGGGCGACTGGTGGGGCAGCCTGCTGGCGGCGGGTCTCGACGCCGGCCGCCCCGCCGTCGTGTCCTCGACGGGCGTGAGCATGTACCTGACCGACGAGGCGAACACCGCGACCCTCGCGGCCCTCGCCCGACTGGCGCCCGGCTCCACCGTCGCGATGACGTTCCAGCCGCCGTCGGAGCTGCTCACCCACGCCGAACGTAGGTTCCGCGACCTCTCCGCGGCCGGCGCCGCCGCGGCCGGGACGCCGTTCCGGAGTTTCTACGCCCCCGACGAGATCGTCGCGCGGGCCCGCTCGGTCGGCTTCCGCGAGGCCCGCGTCCTGACCGCCGCGGAGGTCAACGCCCGCTACTTCGACGACCGCCCCGACGGGCTGCGCGTGACCGGCGCCGAGGAGTTCCTGCTGGCCACGACGCAGTAGAGCCCGCGGGACCGAAGGGGGGAGGGGGCTCCCCCTCGGGGGAGGTTCCGCCTCCCGGTGGTGCCTCGACCATGGGGGCACATCGCGCTGACCAGGGACGCCGCGGATCCCGACCCCGAGCGGGGGTCCGCCCTCCCGGGGCGCGGGACACCCCTGCGAGCGAGGAGTACCACCATGGCGTTCTTCAGCGACTCGGCCGAGGTCGACACGTACATCGGCGGGGTCTTCCGCGCCGCGAACGACCACCCGGAGTCGGGCCCCAAGCTGCGCGCCTCGGGCATCTTCCTCAAGGTCTTCTACACCGACCCGGCCACCGAGATGAACATCGTCATGCGGGAGCCCACCCTCGAGGTCACCGTCGGCGAGACCGAGGAGAAGCCCGACATCACGCTGATGATGAAGGCCGACACCGGCGACAAGTTCTGGCGCGGCGAGTACAACCTCGCGGTCGGTCTGGCCAAGGGCGAGGTCAAGGCCAAGGGCCCGGTCAACAAGATTCTGAAGCTCGTCCCCCTCACGAAGCCGCTGTTCCCGATCTACCGGGAGCTGGTGGCCGAGAAGGACGCCACGGTCGCCGGCTGAGCGACCCGGCACGAGAGGGAGGACAGAGGAGCATGGCGACGATGCGCGCCGTCCTGCTGCGCAAGGCGCACGACGTCCGGGTCGACGACGTCGAGCGGCCCACGGTCACCGACCCCGGTGACGTCCTGCTGAAGGTCGAGAAGACCGCGATCTGCGGTACCGACCTCCACCCCTACGAAGGCCGCCTCGAGCTCGAGGAGGACGTGGTCCTCGGCCACGAGTTCCTCGGCACGGTGGTCGAGACCGGCGCCGCGGTGACGCAGTTCGAGGAGGGCGACCGCGCCGTCGCGTCCTGCGTCGTCAGCTGCGGGGCCTGCTACAACTGCCGCCGGCAGCGCCCCGGCCAGTGCCTCGGCACCCGGATCTTCGGCCTCGGCATCGTCTTCGGGTCGCTCTCCGGCGGTCAGGCCGAGTACGTGGTCGTGCCGAACGCCGACCTGGTGATGCGCAGGATCGACGACGAGGGCCGGGGCACCGACGAGGACAAGCTGTTCGTCGGCGACATCATGGCCACCGGCTACGAGGCCGTCCGCAAGGTGATGCGCCCCGGTGACACCGTCGCCGTCGTCGGCGCCGGCCCCGTCGGGCTCTGCGCCGCGATGGCCGCGAACGTGCTCGGCGCGGGCCAGGTCGCCGTCGTCGACAAGGTCCCGTCGCGGCTGGCGGAGGCCGAGGCGATCGGCGCGATCGGGGTGAACGCCTCCGAGACCGACCCGGCCGAGGCCGTCCAGGACCTCACCGAGTGGCGCGGGGCGGACGTCGTCATCGACGCCGTCGGGCACCCGTCGGCGCTGCTCTCGGCGTGCTCGCTGGTGGCCTCCGGCGGTGCGCTCTCGATCCCCGGCGTCTACACCGAGGACGCGATCGAGCTGCCGTTCGGCGAGCTGTACCTCAAGGGCGTCACGATCCACCAGGGCGTCGCGAACATCATCAACTACATGGACGAGACGCTCGCGCTGATCGCGGCGGGCAAGCTCGACCCGAGCCGGTTCATCTCGCACCGCATGCCGATGAGCGAGGCGGCCGAGGCGTACCGGATGTTCGAGGCCCGCGAGGCCACCAAGATCGTCCTGGACCCGACGGCATGACGACCACGGAACTCACCCACCACCCGCTGATCATCGGCGGGGAGAAGGTGGACACGGAGGAGAAGCTCGAGATCGTCGACCCGTCCACCGGCGAGGTCGTCGCGACGGCGGCGTGCGGCACGGCCGAGCACATCGACCGGGCGGTCGACGCCGCGCAGCGCGCGTTCGACGTTGGCGACTGGTCGCGCGCGACCCCGGCGCACCGCGCCGAGGTGCTGCGGCGGATGTCGACCCTGCTCGGGGAGCGCCTCGAGGACATCGTCGAGCTGGAGATCCTCGGCAACGGGGCGACGATCCGGCAGGCCACCGGCTTCCACGTCGGCTACTGCGCGCCGCACCTGGAGTACTTCGCGGACCTCGCCGCCCGCTACGAGTTCGAGCGTCCCGGCCCCCGCGCCGCGTTCCCCACGCTCGGGCAGAGCTCGGTGCGCCGCGAGCCGATCGGCGTCGTCGGGGCGATCGCCCCGTGGAACTTCCCGCTGCTGCTGTCGCTCTGGAAGTGGGCGCCCGCCCTCGCCGTCGGGAACTCCGTGGTGCTCAAGCCGGACGAGAAGACGCCGCTCTCGGCGCTCGCCCTGGCCGAGATCGCGCTCGAGGCGGGCCTGCCGCCCGGGGTGTTCAACGTCGTCCCGGGCATCGGGGCCGACGCGGGCTCGCGGCTGGCGTCGCACCCCGGCGTCGGGAAGATCGGGTTCATCGGGTCGACGGCGGTCGGGCGTGAGGTGATGCGTCTGGCGTCGGGCACGGTGAAGGCGGTGACCCTGGAGCTCGGCGGCAAGTCCCCCGCCGTCGTGCTCGACGACGCCGACCTCGAGACCACCGTCGACGGGGTGCTCTACGGCTGCATGCTCTACAGCGGCCAGGTGTGCGAGTCGATGACCCGCCTGCTCCTCCCGCGGGACCGGCACGACGAGTTCGTGGCGCGGCTCGTGGAGCGGGCGTCGACGATCCGGCTCGGCGACACCCGTGACTGGGAGACCGACATGGGTCCCCTGGTGAGCGCGACGCAGCAGCAGCGCGTCCTCGACTACATCGCGTCCGGCCGGGCCGAGGGCGCGACCGTGGCGCTCGGGGGCGGCGTTCCCGACGGCGAGCGGTTCCGGCGGGGCTTCTGGGTCGAGCCCACGATCTTCACCGGCGTCCGCAACGACATGCGCATCGCCCAGGAGGAGATCTTCGGCCCGGTCCTGTCGGTCATCGCCTACGACGACGAGGACGAGGCCGTCGCGATCGCGAACGACACCGAGTACGGGCTGGCCGCGTCGGTGTGGAGCGCCGACAACCAGCGGGCGCTCGAGGTCGCCGACCGCATCCGGGCCGGCTCGGTGTGGATCAACGACGCGCACCAGATCAACTGCGCGGTGCCCTTCGGCGGCTACAAGCAGAGCGGCACCGGCCGCGAGCTGGGCCCCGACGCCCTGGACGCGTTCACCGAGGTCAAGGGCATCCACATCGACCTCTCGGGCAGCCGTGACGCTCGCCCGTACGACGTCCTGCTCAGCCACGCCGACGACTGAGCCCCCTTCCCGCACCACACCCCTGGAGGTCACCCGGTGTCCACCGAGGCCACGTCCAGCGAGGCACCCCCCGAGTGGGACGCCTTCTTCGACGACGACGACGCCGAGGACGGCGTCGAGTTCATCCCCGCCAGCGGCGAGGGCAAGCCGCCCCACTCGGAGATCGACATCTCCTCCAAGGAGTTCTGGGCGCAGACCTCCGAGGAGCGCGACGAGCGCTTCAAGCAGCTGCGCGAGACCGACCCGGTCTCCTGGCAGCGGCCGGTGGAGGACGCGGTCACCCCGGACCCGGACGACCCGGGCTACTGGGCCCTGGTCAAGCACGCCGACATCGTGCGGGTGAGCCGGGACAACGACACGTTCATCTCCGGGCAGGGCGTGCTCTTCGACCTGCTCCCCGAGATCTTCCTGCAGATGACGCAGTCGTTCCTCGCGATGGACAACCCGAAGCACGACAAGCTCCGCAAGCTCGTCGCGTCGGCGTTCACCCCGAGGCAGGTCCGCCGGCTCGAGGCCCAGATCGCCACGGCCGCGAAGGAGATCGTCGACTCCTTCGCGTCGGACCCCTCCGGGGAGATCGACTTCGTCGAGCGGTGCGGCGAGCGCCTGCCCGAGCGGATCTTCTGCGACATGTTCGGCATCCCCGAGGACATGCGCACCCGCACCGTGAAGGCCGCGGGCGACATCGTCGCGTGGGCCGACCCGGAGCACCTCGCGGGCCGCCCGGCCGACGAGGTGCAGGTGGAGGCCGCGGCGGCCCTGCACGAGATCGCCGAGGAGCTCATCAACGCCCGCAAGGAGAACCCGACGGAGGACCTGTTCTCCTCGCTGATGAACGCCGAGATCGACGGCGAGAAGCTCGACGACTTCGACATCGGCGCGTTCTTCGTGCTCATGTCGGTGGCCGGCACGGACACCACCAAGCACACCTCCGCGTTCACGGTCCGGGCGATGACCCACGGCCGGGATCAGCAGCGCTGGCTCGCGGAGGACTTCGACGGGCGCATCGACACTGCGGTCGAGGAGTTCGTCCGGTACGCCTCGCCGGTGATGACCTTCCGGCGCACCGCGGTGAAGGAGACCGAGCTCGGCGGCAAGACGATCCTGCCGGGCGACAAGGTCGTCTTCTTCTACCCCTCGGGCAACCAGGACACCGACGTGTTCACCGAGCCCGAGCGGTTCGACCTCTCGCGCTCGCCCAACCCGCACGTCGGCTTCGGGGGCGGCGGCGTCCACTACTGCCTGGGCAACATGCTCGCGAAGTCGGCGCTGCGGGAGCTCTTCCGGCAGCTGCTGACCCGCATCCCGGACTTCGAGGCGGGTGAACCGGAGCTGTTGGGTACCAACTTCATGCGCGGGGTGAAGCGGATGCCGTTCCGCTTCACGCCGGAGACGGAGCGCAGCGGAGCTCGACCCGCGGCTCCCGAGAAGGGGTGAGGACCATGCGGATCGTCGTGGACTACGACAAGTGCAGCGGCCTGGGCATGTGCGAGGCCGAGGCGCCGGATCTGTTCGAGGTGCAGGACGACGGCTCGCTGACCGTCCTGGACGAGAACCCCGGCTCCGAGCAGCGCGAGGCCGCCGAGGCGGCGTGTGCCGCGTGCCCGACGGAGGCCCTCAGCCTCGTCGACGACTGACCGGGCGCCGGCGGGGCGACCCCCGCCGGTTCTGACCGAAGGGCACCGTCGCTCGATCTACCCGAGCGAGGGTGCCCTTCGCTCACACCGGCAGCGGGCGGGACGTTCCGGTGAAGGGCGCCCCTGGCCGATCTACCCGAGCGAGGGTGCCCTTCGCTCGCGCGGTGGGCGGGTCCGGCCCCTCAGGCGCTCGCGCCGCCCGTCCGGTCCTGCATCTGCCACCACAGCGACACCGCCTCGGCGCGGTTCGAGGCGCCGAGCTTGCGCAGGATGTGCTTGACGTGGGACTTGACGGTGCCCTCCGAGATGACCAGCCGGCGGGCGGTGCGGGCATTGGTGTCCCCCGCCGCCATGTGCCGCAGGACCTCGAGCTCGCGGCGGGTGAGATCGGCCTTCGCGATCGGGACCGGCGCGCCCGTCCGGCGGCCGAAGCCGGGTTCGGGGGCGGGCCGGGACGTCGGCACCGCGGGGGTCGCCGGCATCGTAGGGGCACCGAGGGCGGCGCCCATCGAGCCGCCGAAGCCGCTCGGGTGCAGGCGCGCGGCGATCTCGTCCAGGCCGCTGCGCACCGCGCCGACCTGGTCGAGCACGAGCGTGCGCGCGAGCACCTGGCCGAGGCCCTCGGCGAAGGTCGCGAGCACCTGACGGTCGGTCTCGTCGAGGTCGCGCTGCTGGTAGTAGCAGTCGCAGTGCAGGAACCCGACGACCTCGCCGCCGGTGACGATCGGGCTGGCCGCGTAGCTGCGCGACAGCGACACCGCGGCGATCGGCTTGTGGACGCCCTCCCGCTGCTGGACGTTCTCCACCACCAGCGACACCCGACGACGCAGGATCTCGCTCTCCGGGAGCGCCGCGGTGAGCGTCAGCGGGTTCTCCCGCCCGATCGAGAGGATCTCGCCGGCCCAGGCCGGATCACGCTCGACGACCACGTGCTCCGGGGTCCACACCGACTCCTCGACGCGCGAGATGAAGGCGCGGTCGAACCCGAGGGCACAGACGACGCCGGGGACCGTCGCCACCAGCGCGGCCGTCGACTGGATCTCCGAGAGCGCGGACAGCGCCTCGCGGACCCGGCCGAAGAGCTGGTTGCGCGTCGCGATGTCGCGCCGCAGCAGCGCCTCGTCGACCGCCTTGACGCGCCGCAGCAGGTCGACCGCGTGGGCGGTGACGGCGGGGCTCGCCGACATCGTCGAGAGGATGTCGTCCCACACCAGGTCCAGGGCGCGGCGGGCGCTCCGGTGGTCGTGCACCGTGTCGGCGCCGACGACCGCGACGGACCCGGTCACGCGCGACACCTCGGCGACGAGGTCGACGACGTCCTCGCGATCGGAGGGCAGCAACGACCCGACCCGGTCCGGATCGGTCACCGTGCCCCCGCGCCCACTGCTAGACACGGTCATCGCGTCCTCCTCGCCGAGGTCCAGCCCACAGCTGTAACGCCGAACACACCTTACCGATACTCTGAACGCGCGGGGCCCTGCCCTCGAACGGGAGATCGATGATGGATGTCCCCGGGGTGCTGCACGTCCGTGACCTGCGGGGCGAGGACCTCGACCGCTTCGGCGGGGCCACCCCGGGCGCCCGGATCCGGTTCCTCGTCGAGGCCGGGGAGGCCCTCGCGGCCGGTGGCGACGGCGACGTCCTCGTGATCGGGACCGCCGACGAGGTGTGCGCGGCCGCGGCCGCCGGGTACCACGCGCCGCTCGGCGACACCCGGGTCGTCACCGCGCGCGGGTTGGGCGACCACACCGCGCTGCGCCGGCTGCTCGCCGACGTCGAGGCCCGGTCGATCCGACGCCGCGGCGTCGCCCTCGTCTCGACGGTGGACGTGCTCGACGAGGCCCTCCGGCACACCTTCGAGCTGCTCGGGTGGGCTGTCACTGGTGCGGGTGTCGCGGTCTGGACCGACCGGACGTCCCCGGGTGAGCCGGAGTGCCGGGTGGACACCTGGACCCTGCGCAAGGACGCGCGGGCGGGCGCCTGACGCCTGGCCGCCGAGGACCGGCCGGAACGCCTGCGACGACGCGGTGTCTCTGTGTGACCGCCGCGCCGCCTTTGTCCGACCGTAATCGCCCCTTCGGCCCGCCGTGTCCCCCTGACCTGTCACCGTTCGTGGTCGACGAGCAGGGAGTGGCGGCGCTCGACGCTGCGGAACGGGATGCGGGAGGGTGTCATGGGCGACGTCGACGTCGTGGTGTGTGGTGCGGGCACGATCGGTCTGGCGGTCGCGAGCATGCTGGCTCGGGAGGGTCACCGGGTGGCGGTCCTGGAGGCCGACCCGGCCCCGGCGCCCCCGGCCGCCCCGGACGCCTGGACGGACTGGGGCCGGCGGGGCGTCGCCCAGTTCCGGCAACCGCACAACGTCTTCCCCCGCTTCCGCCACCTCTGCGACGAGGATCTCCCGGGCGTCAGCACGGAGCTCGCCGCGGCCGGGTTCCGGGTCCTGAACCTGCTCGACGCCGCGCCGCCGTCCCTCACCGACCACGCACCGCGGTCCGGCGACGTGCGGCTGGAGATGCTCACCGGGCGCCGCCCGGTCCTCGAGGCGGTCCTCGCCGCCCACGCCGAGGAACAGCCCGGCGTCACCGTGCGCCGCGGGGTGCGGGTCACGGGGCTCACGGCCGGCAGCTCGGCGATCCCGGGGGTCCCCCACGTCGACGGCGTCGTCACCGCCGGCGGCGAGCGCTGGTCCGCCGATCTCGTCATCGACGCGATGGGCCGTCGCACGCCGTCGGACGCGTGGCTCGCCGACCTGGGCACGGTGCCACCACTGCGCGTCGCGGAGGACAGCGGCTACGCCTACTACACCCGGTACTACCGCGGGCCGCTGCCGGAATGGCGCATCGGCGCGGTCACCCCCCACGGCACCGTCAACATCCTCACTTTGCCCGCCGACAACGACACCTGGTCGGTCACCGTGTTCTGCGGCTCGCGCGACGAGCCCCTGAAGGCGTTGCGCGACCCGGCCTGCTTCGACCGCGTGGTCCGGGGGTTCCCGCTGCAACAGCACTGGATCGACGCGGAGGTCGAGCCCGGCGTGGCGGTCATCGCGGGTGTCCTCGACCAGACCCGGTCGCTGGTCGTCGACGGCACGCCGGTGGTCACCGGCTTCACCACCGTCGGCGACGCCTGGGCCTGCACCAACCCGTCGGCGGGCCGGGGGATCTCGGTCGGCCTCATGCACGCCCACCTGCTGCGGGACGTGCTGGCCGAGCACGCCGGGGCGCCGGCCGAGTTCGCCCGCGAGTTCCCCACCCGGGCTCAGGTCCAGGTCGCGCCGTACGTCGACCACCAGCTGCGCGCAGACCGGGTCCGCGTCGCGGAAATGGATGCGCTCCGCCGGGGCGTCCCCGTGCCGCCCCGGGATCCGGACCAGGCCGCCTTCCTGGCCGCCGCCATGGAGGATCCCGAGGTGTTCCGAGCCCTCCTGGAGACCGTCATGTGTCTCGCGCTGCCCGACGAGGTGCTCGCGCGCCCGCACGTCGCCGCGGCCGTCGAGGCGCGGCGAGGGACGGCGCCCGACCCGCCACCCGGACCCGACCGCGAGGAGCTCCTGGCCCTGGTCGCCGGCTGAGCCGCCGCGACGAACGTGCCGTCAGGTGGCCAGCCGTCCCGGCGGAGAGCCCGGCGGTCACGTCAGGCCGCGCGGCGGCCGAGCCAGCGCCCGATCCGGCCGGCGCGCCGGTCGGTGGCGGGCTCGCCCACGGCATCCCGGCAGTCGGCGCACCGCGTGGCCGGCGGGCTCGCGAGCGAGGACGCCCAGACCGTCCTGGCGCACGCCGAGAGGTGCGCGCCGGAGGCCGGGTCGTGGTCGACGACGGCGTGGTCGCGCCCGTCGAGCGCGCAGGTCAGCCACAGCGCGCGGGGCGAGAGCGGGACGGTGGTCATCCCACGCCCTCGAGGAGGTCGTCGAAGTGCCCGGCCTTGACCTCGGAGAGCAGGCTGCCGAGCTCGGCCCGCGTCAGCAGCAGCGCGGGCTCGTCGGGGAAGCGGGAGTTGCGGACCGCCACCCGGGCCCCGCCGGGGACGGCCGCGAGCTCGACGCAGTTGCCGAGCTTGCCGCTGTGGCGGCTCTTGCGCCACTGCGCGCCGACGAGGCGCGACGCCGAGGTGTGCATGCCGGGCACCCGTCCTCTCGCACGTGCTGCTTGCCGTGCGAGTGACCGTAACACCGGCGAACCGCATCTGCATGTGCAGACGATGACGGAGGGTGTTGCCCCGGTCACGTCGGGCGTGGTCGGCTCAGCCGGCGCGGAGCTTCGTCAGGAGCGCGCGGGTCTCCTCGGGGCTGTACGCGTCGATGGTCAGCTCGTCCATCACGCGGGCGTACTCCTCGACCTCGGCGCGACGGTCGAGGTAGAGCGCGCCGGTGAGGCCCTCGATGTAGGTGATGTCGGGGACGTCGGGCTCGGCGAACCGCAGCAGCGTGAAGGTGGCCTCGCCGCCGTACCCGGAGAGGGCGTTGGGAACGACCTGCAGCGTGACGTTCGGCCGGCGCGACATCTCGACGAGGTGGTCGAGCTGGCCGGCCAGGACCTGGTGGCCGCCGATCGGCCGGTGGAGCACCGACTCGTCGAGGACCGCCCACAGGTGCGGAGCGTCGGGCCGGGCGAGGAGCCGCTGGCGGGCCATCCGCACGCGCACCCGCTCCTGGGTCACGGCGTCGGCGCCCTCGGGGTGCCCGCGGGTGACGATCGCCCGCGCGTAGTCCTCGGTCTGGAGCAGGCCGGGCACGAACAGCAGTTCGTAGGTCTGGATGCGCACGGCCGCCGACTCGAGGCCGACGTACTCGGAGAACCACTCCGGCACGGCGTCGCCGGAGCGCTGCCACCAGCCGGGCTCGTTGCTGCGCATCGCGATGCCGAGCAGGTGCCCGCGGCGCTCCTCGTCGTGCTCGCCGTAGAGCGTCAGGAGGTCCTCGATGTCGCGGGGCTTGAAGCCGACCTTGCCGGACTCCATCCGGCTGATCTTCGACTCGCTGCCGCGGATGTGGTAGCCGGCGGCCGTGCGGGTGATGTCGGCCTGCTCGCGGAGCCGCTTGAGCTGGGCGCCCACGATGATCCGCCGCGCGGTGGGGCCCACGTCGTCGGCGCCGGTCCCGTCGTGCGGGTCGGGGGCCTGCGGGTCGGGAGCCTGCTCGGTGGCCACGGATGTCCTCCGGTCGCCCTCGGGGTGGGCCGTGCGTGGCCGCGGTCACGGCCCGGAACGAGGAGACTACAGGTCGTCGGCGGGATTCCGTACGCTTCGACCCTGATCACCGCGGGGCCCGGACCGGGTCCTACGGTCGTGCGCGGGGCATCGTCGCGATCGGCGACGATCCGTCGACGACGGTGACGAGCAGTGGGGACAGGCATGGCAGGTACGGCCCGGTCGGCGCAGGCGGCCGCCGGTGGCCCGGTCCGGGTCGACCGGGACAAGGCCAGCATCGCGCGGGTGTACAACGCCACGCTCGGCGGCAAGGACAACTACGCCGTCGACCGCGAGGTCTTCCAACGGATGCGCGACGTGGTCCCCGAGGTCCAGGAGCTCGCGCTCGACCACCGCGCCTTCCTCATCCGCGTCACCCGCTTCATCGCGACGCAGACCGACGTGCGGCAGTACCTCGACCTCGGCTCCGGCCTGCCGACGGCCGAGAACACCCACCAGGTGGCGCAGCGCCTCGCCCCGGAGTCGAAGGTCGTCTACGTCGACAACGACCCGTCGGTGATCGCCCACGGGCGCGCGCTGCTCGAGCAGGACGAGCAGACGCTGTTCGTCCCCGCCGACATCTTCTCCCCGGCCGAGGTCGTCGGGGACGCGACGATCCGCTCGTTCCTGGACTTCGACACCCCGATCGCGCTGTTCCTGCTCGGCGTCCTGCACCACCACGACGGCACGCCGACGCCGGCGGAGGTCGTCGCGGCGTACGTCGACACCCTGCCCTCGGGCTCCTACGTCGCGCTGACCCACTTCCTCGACCCCGAGGACGACGACAGCGCGGTCGCCCGCCGCATCGAGCACGTGATGGTGAACAGCCCGATGGGCACGGGGCTCTTCCGCACCCGCGCCCAGATCGAGGCGATGATCCCGGCGAGCCTCGAGCTCGTCGACCCGGGTCTCGTGCTGCTCTCCGACTGGTGGCCCGACGGTCCGCGCCTGCGGCCCCTCGCCCCCGCGCAGCGCTGCGCGCTGGGCGCGGTCGGCCGCAAGCGGTAGCGGTCAGCCCGGGAGCGCGTCCCGACGACGGGTGAGCAGCTCCCGCTCGCCCGGGTTCGCCGTGCCCGCGAGCGCGGCGTCCAGCGCCGCCCGGGCCTCGTCCGGCCGGTCCAGCCGGGTGAGGAGGTCCGCGCGGATCGCGTCGCGGAGGTGGTGCCGCGGCAGGTCGAGCCCGTCGACGACGGCGAGCGCGGCGGCCGGTCCTGCCACCTCCGCGAGCGCCACCGCCCGGTTCAGCGCGACGACCGGGCTGGGATCGAGGGCGCCGAGCTGGTCGTACAGCGCGAGGATCTGGTGCCAGTCCGTGTCCGACGCCGTCGCCGCGTCCGTGTGGACGGCGTTGATCGCGGCCTGGATCTGGTAGGGCCCCGGGGTGCCACGCCGCAGGCAGCGCCGGACCAGCGCGTGGCCCTCGGCGATCGCCGCCGCGTCCCACCGGGACCGGTCCTGCTCGGTGAGCGGGACCAGGGACCCGTCGGGACCGACGCGTGCCGCCCGGCGGGCGTCGGTGAGCAGGAGCAGCGCCAGGAGACCCTGCGCCTCGGGCTCGTCGGGCATGAGCTCGACGACGAGGCGGGCCAGGCGGACCGCCTCGGCGGCGAGGTCGGGGCGGTCCGACGTGCCCGAGGTCGCCGTGTGCCCCTCGGTGAAGACCAGGTAGACGACGGCGAGGACGGACCGCAGCCGGTCGGGCAGGTCCGCCTCGCGGGGCACCCGGAACGGCACGTGCGCGTCCCGGATCTTCGCCTTCGCCCGCACCAGGCGCTGGGCCATCGTCGCCTCGGAGGTCAGGAACGCCCGCGCGATCGCGGGCGTGTCCAGCCCGCCGAGCAGTCGCAGGGTCAGCGCGACCCGGGCGGGCGCGGCGAGCGCGGGGTGGCAGCACGTGAACAGCAGCCGGAGCCGGTCGTCGTCCACCGGGCCCACCTCCTCCACGGCGTCCCCGCCGGTCGCGGCCGCCCGCGCCAGCCGGGCCGCGGCGACCTGACCGTCCCGCCGCGTCGCGTCCCGCCGCAGCCGGTCGATGGCGCGGCGGCGGGCGGTCGTGACGATCCAGCCGCCCGGGTTCGGCGGCGTGCCGGCGGTCCACCGCTCGACGGCGACCCGGAAGGCGTCCCCGACCGCCTCCTCGGCGAGGTCGATGTCGCCGAGGAGCCGGGTCAGGGTGGCGACGCACCGCCCGTACTCGCGGGCGAACACGTCGGCGACGTCGTCGGCCACGCTCAGTCCTGGAAGGGCCGGACCTCGATCGGCAGCGGGTGGATCGCCCGCGCCAGCCGCCCGGCCCAGTGCAGCGCGGCGTCGAGGTCCTCGGCGTCGAGGATCGTGAGCCCGCCGATCTGCTCCTTCCCCTCGGCGTAGGGGCCGTCGGTGAGCAGCACGTCCTCGCCGCGCGAACGCACCACCGTGGCGCTGCTCGCGGAGTGCAGCCCTCCGGAGAACACCCAGACGCCGGCGTCGACCATGTCGTGGCGCACCGCCTCGACGTCGCGCATGATCGCCGCCAGTTCGTCCGGCCCGGGTGGCACCGCGTCGGGTCCGTCGGGCTGCTGGATCGCGAGCAGGTAGCGGGTCATGGCGTCCTCCTCCGGCCGGCCCCGCGGGGTGCGGCGACCATCGTCCCCTCCACGCCCGGCGGGGCCGCGGATCGACAGCGTGGCGGTGTGATCCGGGCCACGTCGCGTGCGTGCCCGTCGTCCGGGACGGGCAGGCGGCCCTCCGGGGCGGTCCGTAGCTTGGGAGGACGTGGACGACGGCGGGCGGGGCAGCTGGCGGGACCTCCTCGCGGCCGGCCGGCGGGGGACGGTGGCGGTCCTCTGCGGCGGCGTCCTCCTCTTCGCGGTCGACACCTACGTGACGGCGAGCCTGCTCCCGTCCGCCGTCGCCGAGATCGGCGGCGAGCCCTTCTACGCGTGGGTCACCACGGTCTACCTGCTGACCGCGGTCGTCTCCTCCGCGCTGGTGAGCCGCCTGCTCGCGCGGTGGCCGGCCCGGCGCGCGTACGTCCTCGCGCTGGCCGCGTTCGGGCTCGGCACGACGGTGGACGCGATCGCTTCCGACATGGCCGTCCTGCTCGTCGGGCGGGCGCTGCAGGGCGTCGGTGGTGGCCTGCTGGCTGGTCTGGCCTACGGGCTGATCCGCGTCGCGCTGCCGCAGCGGCTCTGGACCCGGGCGAGTGCCTCGATCTCGGCGATGTGGGGGGTCGGCCTGCTCGTGGGGCCGGTGCTGGGCGGGGTGTTCGCCGAGCTCGGCCACTGGCGGCTGGCGTTCGTCGCCCTGGTCCTGGGGACGGTCGCGGTCGCGGCCGGTGTGCCGGCCGGGCTCCGGCGCTCCGCACGGGCCCCCACCGTGGTGCCGGGCCCGTTCCCGCTCCTCTCGGTCCTGCTCGTCGCGGGCGCCTCCGTGGTGCTCTCGGTGTCCGGGCTCGCGGTGTCCGGCGACGGCGTCACCGCGCGGGGCATCGCCCTCGCGGCCGGTGGCCTGGTGGTCGCGGTCGCCCTGCTCGCGGCGCTGGTGGTCGTCGAGCGCCGCGCGGGCGGGTCCGGCGCCCGGATCCTCCCGGCCGCGACCTTCCACCGGGGCGGGCGGCTGGCGGCGCTCTACCTGACGATGGCGGTGATGATGAGCGCCGCCGCCGTCGAGGCGTTCGTGCCCCTGTTCGGGCAGCGGCTCGGCGGCCTGGCCCCGCTGACCGCGGGCTTCCTCGGGGTCTGCCTGGCCTCGGGCTGGGTGGTCACCGAGATGGTCAGCGCGAGCGTCGGCCGGGCCCGGGCGTGCGCGACCGCCGGCCCGGTGGTCGTCGTCGCCGGGTTCGTGGTGCTCACCGCGACCCAGCAGGCCGACGCCGGCACCGGACTGGTGCTGACGTGGGTGGTGGCGCTCATCGCGGCCGGTGCCGGGGTCGGGATGGCGTGGCCGCACATGTCCGCGGCGGCGATGTCCCCGGGGACCGGCGGCGAGGACCCCGAGGACGACGCCGAGGGGGAACGGGCCTCGGCCGCGATCACGATGGTGCAGATGCTCGCCTTCGCGGTCGGCGCGTCGTACTCGGGCGTGGCCGTCGCGCTCGGGTCCGACCCGGCCGGCTCCGCCCGGTTGCTCTACGGCGGTCTGGGGCTGATCGCGCTGGTCGGCGGGGTCACCGCGGTGCGGGCCCGCGGCGCCGTCTGACGCTCACCGGTCGCGGCACCCGACACGGTTCCGGTCGCGACACGGGGCCCGCGTCCCCGCCTCCGACGCTCCGGCCGTCACCATCTGCGGCGTGCCGTCCCGTCCGAGCCCGTCGCGCGTCGTCCTGGTCGCCGTCCTCGTGGCCCTGCTGGGCAGCTGCGCCGGCCCCGGGAGCGCCCCGGCCGCGCCCTCCCCGCCGCCCTCCCCGGTCGCCGATCCGGCGCCGGCCGCGCCCGGCCCCGCGACCACGACCACGACGACGACGGCCCGGCCCGGGGCCTTCCCGATCCCGGCGGGTGCGACCGTCGTGATCGACCCCGGGCACAACGGCCGCAACGGCCCCGGCTCCGGCATCGACCGCCCGGTGCCGGACGGCCGCGGCGGGACCAAGCCGTGCAACACCACCGGCGCGAGCACCGCCGACGGCTACCCGGAGCACGCGTTCACCTGGGCGGTCTCGCAGGACCTGGCGGCCCGGCTGCGGGCCCGGGGCTTCCGGGTGGTGCTCACCCGCGACTCGGACGACGGCGTCGGGCCCTGCGTCGACGTCCGCGGCGAGGCCGGGGCGAGGGCGGGCGCGGCCGCCGTGATCTCGGTGCACGCCGACGGCGGGCCCACCGGCGGCCACGGCTTCCACGTCCTCTACTCGTCGCCCCCGCTGAACGCCGCGCAGCGGGGGCCGGCCCGGGCGCTCGCGGACGCGGCCGTCACCTCGATGCGCGCCGCCGGGTTCACGCCCGCGACCTATATCGGGAAGGGCGGCCTCGACCCGCGGGGCGACATCGCGGGGCTCAACCTCGCGACGGTGCCCAGCGTCCTCGTCGAGTGCGCCAACCTGCGCAACACCGCCGACGCCGCGCTGGCCCGCTCCCCGCAGGGACAGCAGCGGCTCGCCGACGCGCTGGCGGCGTCACTGGGGTGAGCGGGCCCCGACCGGCTGCCCGACGAGGTCGAGCACGACGCGCAGGCCGCGCTCGCCGGTGCGGTGCTCGGCGGGCAGCAGGAACGCCCGGCACCCCACCGCGGTCGCGCCGCCGTCGCGGGCCGGGTTGTCACCGACCATGAGCGTGGCGCGGGGGTCGGCGCCCAGCGACGCGCACGCGGCCCGGAACACCGCCGGATCGGGCTTCTCGGCGCCGAGCTCGCAGGACAGCGTCCAGGACCCGACGAGGTGCTCGAGACCGGCGTGGCGGGCGTGCACCCGGATGTCCCACCCGATGTCGGAGACCACCCCGACCGGCACCTCCCGCGCCGCGAGTGCCTCCAGCACCTCCGCGGTGTCCGGGTAGGGCACCCAGGCGTCCGGGGCGCGCAGCACGTCCACCGCGGTGTCCTCGGCGCCCGCGAGCGCCGGCACCCGGGAGAACCAGGCCCGCATCGCCTCGCGGTGCGCGGTGTCGGAGAGGTCCCGGCCGACCTGCGCCGCCACCACCTCGGGCGCCGCGGCCGCGGCGGCGACGTCGGCGAGCACGGCGTCGGGGTCCAGGTCGCGCCTGCTCGCCGTCGCCACCCGGGCGAGCCACGTGCGGGCGTCGATCATGTGGAACAGCGTGTTCGAGAAGTCCACGAGCACCGCCGCCACCGCGGGGACCGGCGCGCGGCGCTCGTCGTCGGAGGGCTCGTAGGCGGCGGTGAGGTCGAACAGGGCGCGCATCCCGATCAGTCTGCCGGGCCGCCCGGCCCGGCCCCGGTCACGGGCGCCGCGGGACGGGGATCGCCGGGGCGACCGCGCGGGTGTCGACGACGAGGGCGGTCGCGTTGTCCGTCGTGCCGGCGGAACGCGCCGTGTCGACGAGGGTGCGGGGGAGCGCCGGCGCCGGGACGTGGGCGACGACACCGGCGAGGCGGGCCGGGTCGAGGCGGCGGTGGACGCCGTCGCTGGCCAGCACGAGGGCGGTCGGCGCGGGCACCGCGGTCAGGCCGATCTCGGTGGCGCCCCGCACCGTGCGCACGCTGGTGGTGAGCACGTGCTCGAGACGCGGGGCGACGACGACGCCGGCGGCGCGCATCTCGGCGGCGACGGTGTGGTCGTGGGTGAGCGGGTGGAGCGCCCGGCCGTCCCACGACCAGGCGCGGCAGTCGCCCACCCACGCGACGGCCCACGGTGCCCGGACCGATCCGGGACCGGGTCCGAGCGCGACGGTCAGCGCGGCGTCGCCGGCGAGCGAGCAGCCGGCGGCCAGCAGCACGTCACGGGCGGCGAGCACGGCGAGATCGGCACGACCGTCGAGCACGGCCGCCCGCACGGCGTGGTCCGCGGCGGCGCGGGCCGCGGTCGCGGCGGCGGACGAGTCCCCGACACCGTCGGCGACCGCGACGGCGATCCGCCCGTCGCGGCCCCGGAAGCCGGCGGCCGCGTCGGCCTGGTGGCGCCGGGGGCCGCGCTCCGAGGCCGACCACCACGGGTGCGCCTCCGCCGCCGCGTCCTCGCGCCGATCCGCGACCACCGCCACGCTCATCGTCCGACCTCCGTCTCCACCGGGCCCCGGGATCCACGGTGCGGGGGGAGGCTGTGAGGGTGCTGAGCCGGTGGTGTGGAGCAGCCCCGAGCGCGCGCGGGTCAGCCGCCCATGCTGCGTCGGATCTGCTCGAGCCGTTCGCGGGCGGCCGCGTCCCGGTCGGCCTCCTGCTGGGCCAGGGTCCGGCCCTCCGGGGTCTCGGCGTCCAGCTCGTCGCGGCCCTGCGCGGTCGCGACGCGGCCCTCGATGCGGTCGCGCACGAAGTCGAACGTGGGGACGCCGGCCTCGGTGTAGTCCGGGGCCGCCGGCTCGGCGGGCACCGACTCGACGATCTCCGCGTCGACGACGTCCGGGGCCGGTGCCGGATCGGGCTCGCTGCTCGTCATGCCCGCCAGTCTCCTCGTCCGCCGAACTTCCTGGCAGTCCCGGGAATTGAGTCTGACGGACTCACGTTGTCGGAGTCAGAGGCCCGCAAGGATGGGCCTGCACCGAGGGAGAACCACCATGAGCGCACTGACCTTCTGGGGGCCGCGGGCCCCGTTCGCACCGTTCGGCTTCACCGACCCGGCAGCCCTGCTCCGCCGTTTCGGCACCCCGACCCGCGCCGCCGAGTCGGCCTGGTACGTCCCGGCCGCCGACGTCGTCCGTGAGGGCGACGACGCGGTCGTCCGCCTCGAGCTGCCCGGCGTCGACGTGGCCTCCGACGTCACCGTCGAGGTCGTCGGCCACCGGCTCGTCGTCCGCGGTGAGCGCCGCGACGAGCACACCGGCGAGGGCTTCCGCGAGACCCGTCGCGGCTCCTTCCGCCGCAGCTTCTCGCTCCCGCAGCACGTCGGTCCCGAGGCCGTCTCCGCCTCGTACGACGCCGGGGTGCTGAGCGTGCGCGTCTCCGGCGTGCACGCCGAGCCCGAGTCGCAGCGGATCGCCATCAGCGGGGTCGCGTCCGACGAGGCCGCCCCGGCCGAGGGCACCGAGGGCCCGTCCGAGGGCTCCGAGGCCTGATCACCGGACCTCCGGGTCCACCACCGACGCCCGCGGGTGCGGGCGGCCACCCCGGCCGCCCGCCCCGCGGGCGTCGTCGTGTCCGGGGGACCTCGTAGGCTCGCGGGGCTCGTCCGTACGACCGTCGGAGACCGGGATGACCGTGCAGGGCCCGCCTCCCGGCCGCCCGGGGCCCGTCCCGCCGCGGCCGGTGCCGCCCCGTCCACCCGTGCGCTCGGCCTTCCCCGCGGACGGCCCGCGGCGGCTCCCCGGTGCGCGGCCCCGCCGGACCTCCCGGCTCGCCGTCGTCGCGGTCGTCCTCGCCGTCCTCGTCCCCCCGATCGGCCTGGCGGCCGGGATCGTGGCCCGCCAACGCATCGCCCGGTCGGTGCGGGCGACGGACGGCCCCGAGCTCACCGGACGCGCCGCCGCGACGGCCGCCGTCGTCGTCGGGGTCCTGCTCACCCTCGCGGAGGCGGCGCTCGCCGTCGCGCTGCTCGTCGCCCTGCCCCAGAACTGGCTGCCGTCGGACGACCTGCCCGCGGCCTCGGTGCAGAGCACCATCGAACGGACGGTGCCCCTGCCCGCCGGGTCGGTGCGCTGCCCCGGCCCGCTGCCCGCGCGGCTCGGTGCCGTCATGACCTGCACCGCGACGCTGGACGGCGCGACGGTGCCCTACCGGGCGACCGTCGACTCGATCTCCGGGCGCGACGTCCACTTCGCCCTCGCCCGGGGATAGCCCTCACCAGCGCCAGACCCGCTCCTCGCCGGCGCCCTGGCGGACGATCTCCGGCTCCTCGCCGGAGAGGTCGACGACGGTCGTGGGCTCCTTGACCTGGTCGCCGGAGTCCAGCACGGCGTCGACCGCGGTACCGACCCGCTCGGCCACGTCCCAGCCCTCCGTCGGCGGCTCGGTCTCGCCGGGGAAGAGCAGCGTGCTGGACAGCAGCGGCTCACCGAGCTCGTCGAGCAGGTCCCGGACCACGGCGTTGTCGGGGATCCGGACCCCGACCGTGCGCTTCTTCGGGTGCGCGAGACGGCGCGGCACCTCCCGAGACGCGGGCAGGATGAAGGTGAACGGCCCGGGCGTCGCGGCCTTCACCGCGCGGAACACCGGGTTCGACACCTCGACGAACTGCCCGAGCTGGGCGAAGTCCCGGCACACGAGGGTGAAGTGGTGCCGGTCGTCGAGCCGGCGCAGCGACCGGATGCGCTCCACCGCCTCCCGGGCGTCGATGCGGCAGCCCAGGGCGAAGCCGGAGTCGGTCGGGTAGACGATCAGCCCGTCCTCACGCAACAGGCCCACCACCTGGCCGATGGTGCGGCGCTGGGGGTTCTGCGGGTGCACGTCGTAGTAGCGGGCCACCCCGTCGAGGGTAGGCACCGCGAACCGTGACGTGTGGGTGCGCCCGATCGGGGGGAACCGTGACCGAACCGAGACCCGCGATGCGGGCCCGACGGTCGTCGGCCCGAGGAGCAGGAGGACCACCATGGGCGCGCACTCCATCCCCGGACACCACCCGGGCCGCACCGTCACCGCCACCGCCGGCGTGGCGGCCGCCCTCGTGACGACGGCGACCACGGGGCTCCTCACCGGTGGGACCGCGTTCGCCACGGACGGCGGGGACCGGGGGCACTCCCACGGTCACTCGCACCGTCACCAGGACGTCGACGACGCCGCCTACCAGGGCGACGCCGCGGACACGATCGCCTCGCAGACCCTCTGCGACGTGCTCGGCGACGTGCCGCTGGGCGTCGGGGGGTCGTGCCCCTCGGGCTCGGACGGCTCCTCGGACCAGGGCGAGGACGAGGGCACGGACACCGCCCCGGCGACGACGCACGCCGCGGGCGCCTCGACGTCCGGCGCGCAGCAGGCGAGCGCCCCGGCCCCCGCCCCGGCGCCGAAGCCGGCGTCCGCGGTCCCCCCGAAGCCCCAGCTGCTCAAGATCGGGGGCTAGCGCCCCACGTGAACGGATGAGGTCGCCCTGGCAGCCACATCCGTTCACATGGGGTACCCCCCTTCCCGTGAGCGTCGTCGACAACGCCGTCTACCGGGCCGGGCGCCGTGAGGCCGAGCCGGACTCGCTGGACCGCACCCTCGGGCTGCTGCGCGACGACGAGTCCCGGGACGGTGGCGGCTCCGGGTCCGACTTCGCCTGGATCGGCCTGCTCCGGCCCGACGACGCCGAGATGGCGGGTGTGGCCCGCGATTTCCACCTCCCCGAGCTGGCGGTCGAGGACGCGGTCACCGCCCACCAGCGTCCCAAGATCGAGCGCTACGACGACGTCGAGTTCGTCGTCCTGCGCCCCGCCTGGTACGTCGACGAGGACGAGGACGTCCAGGTCGGCGAGGTACACCTGTTCCTCGGCTCCGACTTCGTGGTGGCCGTCCGCCACGCCGAGTACCCCGACCTCGCCGACGTCCGCCGCCGCCTCGAGGACGACCCCGACCTGCTCAAGCTCGGACCCCGCGCGGTGCTCTACGGGATCCTCGACCGCGTCGTCGACGACTACGCGCCGGTGATCTCCGAGCTGCGCCGCGACATCGACCAGATCGAGACCGAGGTGTTCGGCGGCGACCCCGACGTCTCCCGGCGCATCTACCGGCTCTCCCGCGAGGTCATCGAGTTCCAGCGGGCGACCGACCCGCTGCGCGGGATGCTCCGCTTCCTGCTGGCCGAGACCTCGGGGGACGACCCGGCGATCGTCGACCTGCACCGCAACCTGCGCGACGTCGCCGACCACGTCGAGCAGGCGGTGGAGGCCGCAGACGGCTACCGGCAGCTCCTCGAGCGCCTGCTCACCGTCAACGCCTCGCTGGTGGGCCAGCGGCAGAACGAGGAGATGCGGCGGCTCTCCGAGACCAGCCTGGCCCAGGGCGAGGAGGTCAAGCGCATCTCCTCCTGGGCGGCGATCCTGTTCACCCCGTCGCTCATCGGCGCCGTCTACGGGATGAACTTCGACGACATGCCCGAGCTGCACTGGCAGTACGGCTACCCCTTCGCCATCGGGCTCATGATCGCCGCGTCGGTGGTGCTCTACCTGGTGTTCAAGAAGCGGGGGTGGTTGTAGGTGACCCCCGACGAGGCCCGGGCCCGGTTCCGCGCGGGGCTCGCCGTGCCGACGGCCGGCTGGTGCCCCGGGTACACGCAGGCGAACCTCGTGGTGGTCCCGCGCGACCTCGCCGTCGACCTGCTCGTCTGAGGCGTCAGGCGCCCGGCGCACTCGGGACCGGTGGCTCCGCGGGCAGCGCGTCGAGCCCGGCCCGCAGGCCCTCGCCGAGCAGCCGGAGCTCGTCGTCGCCGATGGTGAGCGGCGGGGACACGGCCACGCCCTTGCCGAGCCCGCGCACGAGGACGCCCGCGTCGCGGGCCCCGCGCAGCAGCGCGTTCGGCGCGTCGGTCACCGACGAGAGGACCTCCGGGGTGAGCTCGACCGCCGCGAGCAGCCCGAGACCGGCCCGGACCTCGGCGACGTACGGGTGGTCGCGCAGCGGCGCCAGCGCCGCCTCCAGCGCGGCCTCGAGCTGCTGCCCCCGCGGGATGAGGTCCTCGCGCTCGTAGATGTCCAGCGTCGCCAGCCCGGCCGCGCAGCACGTCGGGTGGCCGGAGTAGGTCGGGCCGTGGCGCAGGGTCCGCTCGCCCGGCGTCGTCCACCACGGCTCGGCGACCTGCGGCGAGACGAGCACGCCCCCGAGGGGCAGGTAGCCCGACGTCACGCCCTTGGCGAAGGTGACCAGGTCGGGCTGCACGCCGAAGCGCTCGATGCCCCACCACGTGCCGAGCCGGCCGAACCCGCAGATCACCGCGTCGATCACGAGCAGCACGCCGTGGCGGCGGCACAGCTCGGCGACGCCCTCGACGTAGCCGGCCGGCGGGATGTGCACCCCGCCGGCGCCCGTCACCGGCTCCATGACGAACGCGGCGATGCGCTCGGGCCCGACGTCGGCGAAGACCTTCTCCACGCCGTCGAGGTCCTGCGGCGCCACGGTGTTCTCCCCGGCGAGCACGCCCCAGCCCTCGCGGTTGGCGGGGATGCCGACGATCGAGGTCCCGTACCCGTGCGTGCCGTGGTAGCCGGTCTCCCGGGACACGATGTGCACGCGCTGGTGCTCGCCGCGGGCCTGCCAGTAGCCGCGCGCCAGCTTCACGGCGGTGTCGATCGCGTCGGCGCCGCCGGAGCCGAAGAAGACCTTCGTCTCGCCGGGGCTCATGGGCGCGAGCGCCGAGAGCCGGTCGGCGAGCTCGAGGGCCGGGCGGTTCGCGATGTCGGCGAAGCACGAGTACGCCTCGAGCTGCGCCATCTGCCGCGTCGCGGCCTCGACGATCTCCGTGCGCCCGTGCCCGACGTTGGCGTACCAGAGGCTCGCGCAACCGTCGAGGTAGCGCCGGCCCGCCTCGTCGTACACCCACACGCCCTCGGCGCGGTCGACGACGAACTCGTGGTCGGCGACGGCGGCCATGTCCGAGAAGGGGTGCCAGAGCGTTGCCATGGGAGCCGATTGTGGTCGCTCGCGGGCCCCGGGGGCACCCACCTAGCGTCGGTGGATGTGGAGGTCCGCCCGTGCCGCGTCGAGGAGGCGGTCACGCTCGCCTTCGAGCCGGAGGCCTTCCCGGCGCGCTTCGGGCTGGCGCTCGCGCCGGGCTGGGCGGTGCCGGGGGCGCTCGAGCCGACCGTCGAGGCGCTCGAGGGCGGGATCGACCCCGCCTGGCTGACGCACCTGATCATCGACGACCGGACGGTGGTCGGCATGGGCGGGTTCACCGGGCCGCCCCGTGACGGCGAGGTCGAGATCGGCTACCAGGTCGCGCCCGCCCACCGGGGCCGCGGCCTCGCGACGGCGGCGGTGCGGGTGTGGGTCGAGCGGGCCCGCGCGGCCGGGGTGCGCCGGGTGGTGGCCCGCACCGACCCGGGGGCGGTCGCGTCGGCGAGGGTCCTCGAGCGCGCCGGGTTCACCCGCGATCCCGCCCGCGACGAGGCCGCGCCGGACGCCCCCGCCCGCTGGTGGCGCCTCGACCCGACCGCGTGACGAGGGCGACGTGTCGATCCGGACCGGAGCGGACATCTGCGGGTGCGACGTCCGTCGCCTCGCCCCGGCGTGCCCGTGGGGCGGTCCATGGAGGACAGTGGAGGTGTGGGAGTGACGGTCGAGGGCGTGGTGCGGTCGGCGCACCGGGTCGCGTCCGGACGCCCCGCACGCGTGGTCGCCGGGGCCGTCGTGGTCGCGGCCCTCGCCGTCGGGTGCGTGTGGATCCTCCCGACGATCCGCGCCGCGGGCGCGGCGCTCGCGGCCGCCGACGTGCTCTGGGTCGCCCTCGCGATCACGTGCGAGGCGGGCTCGATCCTGGCCTTCGCCCTGCTGCACCACCGCCTGCTCCGGGCGGCCGCGGTCCGGGTGCGCTTCCGGGCGGTCGTGCTGGTGACCCTCGCCGCGAACGCCCTGCACCTCACGGTGCCCGGCGGCGCCGCCCTCTCCACCGCCTACACCTTCCGCAAGCGCCGCGGCTGGGGCGCGAGCGGCCCGGTGACGACCTGGACGATGGTCACCGGCGGGGTCGCCGCGAGCCTCGCGCTCGCCGGCATCGCCGTCGGCTCCGCGCTGGTGGTCAACGGGCGCGCCACGACGCTCGGGCCGCAGGTGCTCCAGCTCGCCGGGATCGTGGCGCTCGGGACGCTCATCGTGGTCGTCAGCCGCCGGCCCGGCGTCATCACCGCGGTGGGCATCGCGGGCCTGCGCCTGCTCAACCGGGCCCGCCGCCGCCCGCGCGAGACCGGGGTGGGCGAGCTCACCCACCAGATCGAGGGCCTCGCGCTCATCGACCTGCCCGGCCGCGGGCGGGTCGTCGTCGGGCTCTCCGCGCTCTTCAACTGGCTCCTCGACATCGCCTGCCTCGCGGCCTGCTGCGTCGCCGTCGGGGCGAACGGCATGACCCTCTCGCTGGTCCTGGTGGCCTACGCGGCGGCGACGGCGGCCTCCAGCGCGGCGTTCCTGCCCGGAGGTCTCGGGCTGGTCGACGGCGCCCTGCTCGCCGCGCTCGTCGCCGGCGGGGTGCCCTCGCAGCCCGCGCTCGCCGCCGTCCTGCTCTACCGCCTGATCAGCTTCGTCGGGGTCGCCGCGGTGGGCTGGCTCGCGTGGCTCTGGGTCCACGCCCACGGCGACGAGGGCCCGCTCGAGGGCGACGACCCCCGCGGCCCCGTCGAGGACGCCGACGGCGAGATCCGGACGATGCCCTTCCCCTCGGCCCGGTCGGGCCCGCCGTCACCTGGTCGAGTGGTCTGAACGTCTTAATAGTGGTGTGAGCCGTTCGGAGTATCAGGAACTCCATACGGACGCGCCGTTGTCGGGAGTGGACAGCGTGGGACCTCCGGTTCCACGGCGGACACGACTGACGGGGGCGTGTGTGGACAGCGGACTGGCGGATCCGGAGTTCGTGCGTCTCGGCGAGGCCCTGCAGGGCCGCGACGGTGCGGCCCGGATGCGGCGCGCGGCGGCGACGATGGCGTGCGCGGTGCCCGCGCTGCGCGATCGGCTGCCGGTGCTCGCCGAGCTCCCCGAGCTGCGGGTGAGCTGCTCGCCGACGGCGCTCGGCGAGCGCATGGAGGCCGCCTACGGCGCGCGTCGGCACGGGGTGCCCAGCCGGCTGGCGGTGTCGGTGCTGACCCTCCCCGTCGCGGGCGAGGACTACCTGGCGGGGCCCGCCCGGCAGGCGGTGCGGGTCGGTGCCGCGCGCGCCGCGGCGGCCGGCGTGACGTGCCGGCGGATGGGGCGCGTCGAGGCCGAGGTGCGCATCGGCGGGGTGCTGCGCTCGCGCGGCGAGGAGGGACTCGTCGAGTCGGTGCGCGCCGACCTGCAGTCCGGGCTGGTGCAGGCCTGGCTCGCCCGCGACGCGGCGGACGTCACCGAGGTCGTGGCCCTGACCTCGATCGACGGGGCCTTCGCGCGGCTCGACCTGCTGCTCGCCGCCCCGGGTCGCGAGACCGGTGCCTCGCGCTTCCTGCTCGCCGCGCACCTCGTGGCCGAGCTGGCCGCGCGGGGGGTCCGGCACCTCGGCGCCGACACGGCGCTGTTCCTCGACCCCGCGACGCGCGACTTCCAGCGTCTCCTCGGCTTCGAGCCCGTGACGCTGGACCTCGTCCGCGGCCCGCAGCCCGACGACGGCTGCCCGGTGCCCCGGACCTCCCCGGCCTCCGGCCCGGTGCCCACGATCTCCGCCGAGCCGCGCCGGCCGGCCGAGACGGCGGAGCCGGCGGTCGCGCCCGTCGGCTGAGTGTCAGGAACGACCCGTTCCGGACGCTGGGTGTCAGGAAACCGTCGTCGACCCGCGGGCGACCCGCCCGATCGCGAACGCCGCTTTCCTGACGTCCAGTGTCCGCAACGAGACTTTCCTGACGTCCGGGCCGGAGATGAGCGCCCGGCCCGCCCGGCGTGCACACTCCCAGCGACATCACCGTCGCGGGAGAAGGGCAGCCGATGCGGATCGCCGTGGTCGCGACCTGCCTCGGGGACGCGTTGTTCCCGCGGGCACCGATCGCCACCGTGGACCTGTTGGAGCGGCTGGGCCACGAGGTGGTGTTCCCGGCGGACCAGACCTGCTGCGGGCAGATGCACGTCAACACCGGCTACCTCGACGCCGCGCTGCCGGTGGTGCGCCACCACGTCGAGGTGTTCGGCCGGGCGCTGGACGAGGGCGTCGACGCGGTGGTGGCGCCGTCGGGGTCGTGCGTGGGCTGCGTGCGCCACCAGCACGCGATGGTCGCCCGGCGCGCGGGCGACGAGGGCCTGGCGCGGGCGGCGGAGCAGGGCGCGGAGCGGACCTACGAGCTCGCGGAGCTGCTGGTCGACGTGCTCGGCGTGACCGACGTCGGCGCCTACTACCCCCACCGCGTCACGTACCACCCGACGTGTCACTCCCTGCGCATGCTGCGGGTGGGGGACAAGCCGCTGCGGCTGCTGCGCGCGGTGCGCGGGCTGGAGCTGGTGGAGCTGCCCGACGCCGAGGTGTGCTGCGGCTTCGGCGGCACCTTCGCGGTGAAGAACGCCGAGACCTCGACGGCGATGCTCGCCGACAAGATGGCGAACGTGCTCTCGTCGCGGGCCGAGGTGTGCACGGCCGGGGACTCCTCGTGCCTCATGCACATCGGCGGCGGGCTCTCGCGGCTGCGCTCGGGGGTCCGGACGGTGCACCTGGCGGAGATCCTCGCGTCCACCGACCGCGAGGACCGGTCGGCCGACTTCGTGTTCGACCGGGCGGAGGTGCGGCCGTGAGCGTCGATCACGGACGCGCAGCGCAGCGGAGCCGGACCATCGATCTGGGGATGCCGACCCCGGCGTCGGACCCGCACGGGCACCTCCGCGGCCGCGAGGGCTTCCCGACCGCGGCGCACCGCGCGCTCGCCGACACCCAGCTGCGTCGCAACCTCGGACACGCGACCCGCACCATCCGTGCGAAGCGCGCCGGGGTGGTCGCCGAGCTCGACGACTGGGAGGAGCTGCGCCGGGCCGGGGAGGCGATCAAGGCCGACACCATGTCGCGGCTGCCCGAGCTGCTGGTGGAGCTGGAGGCCCGGGTCACCGAGCGCGGCGGGGTGGTGCACTGGGCGCGCGACGCCGAGGAGGCCAACCGCGTCGTCGTCGACCTGGTCCGGGCCACCGGCGCCGACGAGGTCGTCAAGGTCAAGTCGATGGCCACCCAGGAGACCGGGCTCAACGAGGCGCTCGCGGGGGCGGGCGTCGCGGCGTTCGAGACCGATCTCGCCGAGCTGATCGTGCAGCTCTCCGACGACCGGCCCTCGCACTTCCTCGTCCCGGCGATCCACCGCAACCGCGCCGAGATCCGGGAGATCTTCCTGCGGGAGATGCCGGACGTGGACCCGGGGCTGACCGACGAGCCCCGCCGCCTCGCGATGGCGGCCCGTGCGCACCTGCGGCGGAAGTTCCTGTCGGCGAAGGTCGGGATCTCCGGCGTCAACTTCGCCGTCGCCGACACCGGCACGATCTCTGTCGTCGAGTCCGAGGGCAACGGGCGGATGTGCCTGACCCTGCCCGAGACGCTGATCACCGTGATGGGCGTGGAGAAGGTCGTCCCCACCTGGCGCGACCTCGAGGTGTTCCTCCAGCTGCTGCCGCGCTCCTCGACCGGCGAGCGGATGAACCCGTACACGTCGACGTGGACCGGGGTGACCCCGGGCGACGGCCCGCGGGAGTTCCACCTGGTGCTCCTCGACAACGGCCGCTCGCACGTGCTCGCGGACGCGCAGGGGCGTCAGGCGCTGCACTGCATCCGCTGCTCGGCGTGCCTGAACGTCTGCCCGGTCTACGAGCGCACCGGCGGGCACGCCTACGGCTCGATCTACCCGGGGCCGATCGGGGCGGTGCTCTCGCCGCAGATGACCGGGATCACCGGCCCCGACGACGTCAACGCCACGCTGCCCTACGCCTCCTCGCTGTGCGGGGCGTGCTTCGACGCCTGCCCGGTGCGCATCGACATCCCCTCGCTGCTGGTGGCGCAGCGGGCGGCCGCCGTCGAGGCCCACACCCGGCCGACGGGGCAGGACATCGCCATGCAGGCCGCGGCGATCGCGATGACGACGCCGGGCCGGTTCAAGCTCGCGGAGCGGGCGCTGGGCGTGGGCCGGGTGCTGGCCGGGCGCAAGGGACGGATCTCGACGCTGCCCTGGCCGCTCTCGGGCTGGACGAACGCCCGCGACGTGCCCGCGCCGCCCGCGGAGACCTTCCGGCAGTGGTGGGCCCGCACCCACGGGGAGACGTGATGGACGCCCGCTCCGAGGTGCTCGCGCGGCTGCGGACGGCGCGGGACGCCGGGGCACCGGCCACCGCCGTCGTCGTGCCCCGCGAGTACCGGTCGGCGGGGCGCCACGAGCCCGGCGGCGAGGCGGTCGTGGCGCGGCTCGAGGAGACGCTGACCGACTACGGCGCCTCGGTCAGGCGGGTGGCGGCCGAGGACGACGTCGCGGGCGCGGTGGCCGCGTTCCTCGGGCCGGCGGCGGCCGTCGTCGTGCCGCCGGGGCTGTCCGACGCCTGGCTGGCCGACCATCCCGGCCGGGTGCGCCGGGACGAGCCGCCCGCCACCGTCGACGAGCTCGACCACCTCGACGCGGTGGTCACCGGGGTCGCGGTGGCGATCGCCGAGACCGGCACGTTCGTCCTGGCCTCGGGTGCCCCGGACCAGGGACGCCGGGCCATCACGCTGGTGCCCGACCACCACGTGTGCGTCATCCGCGCCGCCGACGTCGTCTCCTCGGTGCCCGAGGCGATCGCGCGGCTCGACCCGTCCCGCCCGCTCACGTTCGTGTCCGGGCCGTCGGCCACCAGCGACATCGAGCTGGACCGCGTCGAGGGTGTCCACGGGCCGCGGCGGCTGGACGTGGTCCTTCTAGGTGCGCTTCGCGCTCGTGAGCACTAAGTGTCGCTATAGCGACACTTTCTGCTCACGAGCGCGGAGCGCACCGGATCGCACGCCCCAGCGTCGTCAGACGCTCGTCGAGCGTGTCGCCCGCGGGGTAGAGCCGGACGGTGTCGACACCGGCGTCGCGCCACACCCGCAGCCGGTCGCGCACCATCTCCTCGGTGCCGAGCAGCGTCGTGGCCAGCACCATCTCGTCGGGGACGAGTGCCGCGGCACCGTCGCGGTCGCCGGCCTGCCACCGCTCACGGACCGCGTCGGCGACGTCCGACCAGCCCTGCCGCGCGTAGGCGTCGTGGTAGAAGTTCGTGCTCGCGGTGCCCATCCCGCCCAGCGAGAACGCCAGGCCCCGCCGCCGCGCCGCGACCATCGTGGCCAGCTGCGCCTCGTCCTCGGCGAACGCGACCTCGGCGCCCTGGCAGATCGTCAGGTCGGCGCGGGTGCGCCCGGCCCGCGCGAGCCCGGCGTCGAGGTGGTCGAGGTAGGCCGCCGCGCCCTCGGGCACGAAGCTGGTGCCGAGCCACCCGTCCGCCAGCTCGCCGGTGAGCTCGAGCATCCGCGGGGACAGCGACGCCACGTAGATCGGCAGGTCGGGGTTCGCCGGCGTCGACAACCGCATCGGTCGCCCCTCGCCGCCGGGCAGCGGGATGGTCACGGTCCGCCCCGAGTAGGCGATCCTCTCCCCGGCGAACGCCTGCCGGACCACGTCGATCGTCTCCCGCATCCGGGTCAGCGGCCGCGCGAACGGCACGCCGTGCAGGCCCTCGATCACCCCGGGACCGGACGACCCCAGCCCGAGCACGAACCTCCCGCCGGAGAGCGTGTCGAGGGTCAGCGCGGCCTGCGCGACGGCGACCGGGGTCCGCGTCCCGACCTGCACCACCCCCGCGCCGAGCCGCAGGCGATCGGTCCGCGCGGCGAGGAAGCCGAGCACCGAGGGCGCGTCCGAGCCCCACGCCTCGGCCACCCAGCACTCGTCGAGCCCGAGGCGCTCGGCCTCGACGACGAAGTCGACGACGTCCCGGTCGGACGATGCCTCGACGGTCGTCGCGGTCCTCACGACGACGCTTCGGCAGCGGCGCGGATCGCCTCCAGCGTCGCCTGCATCGACGCCTCGAACTCGCGCAGCCGCACGTGGACGATCTTCTGCTCCTTGTCCGGCATGCGGTCGATCGCGTGGCTCAGCCCGGAGCGCCCCGGCCCGAGCCGCACCCGCTGGCGCACCCGTGACCCGCCGTCGTCGTCGGAGATCCGGAACGACCACCGCGCGGCCGGGCCGTCCTCGCCGTCGACCTCCCAGGCGAACTCCCGGTCGGGCTCGCAGGTGACCACGGTCGCCGTCGCCGACCACTCGCCCAGCGCGGGGTGGCTGCTGTGCCCGACGAAGCGGGCGCCGGCGGCCGGGCCGGTCGCGCCGTCGGCCCACTCGACGGCCCGCAGCTCGCCGCTCATGCCCGGCATCCGCTCGACGTCGCTGACCAGCGGCCACACCCGGTCGGGCGGCGCCGCCACCCAGGTCTCGACCTCGACCTCGGGCTGGTCGGCGTAGCGGGCGCCGGTCCACTCCATCGTGGGCTCCTCGGGTTCCGGGGGCGTTCCCGGCACCCTAGAGCCCCTGGGTTGTGGTTCACCACCCAGCTCACCGCGGCAGGGGCGTGGTCGCCCGGCGCCGGGCGACCACGCGCCCACCCTCACCCGGGGACGAGCTCGATCCAGCCGCGGACGACCTCGGGCGTGACCTGCCCGACGAGGTCCGGGTGGTCCTGGCGCACGTGCGCGAGGACCTCGTCCACCACCTGCTGCTCCTCGTCGCTGCGCGCGGCGTACCCGCACTCGCACCTGACCTGGTTCATCGCGATCCCCCTTCTCGGTGTCCTTTCCGGGTCCCGACGCCGAGCCTGGCGCGGTCACGTTGCCGGAACCTTGTCGCGGTCCTGTCGCGGCGAGGGTCGGATTCGTCGGGTTCGGTGGCTAGTGTCGGGGCGGGCGGGGGGACCGCGACACCGCCACGGGGGAGAGGCCCATGTCGGACCCGGACGTTCCCCCGCCGGTGCGCGTCCAGCTCCACGGGCGGTTCGCGGTCGCCGTCGCCGGCCGTCCGGTCGAGCACCTCCTGCCCGGGCGTCGCGCGCGCCTGCTCGTCGCGGTCCTGGCCGACTCCGACCGCTGCCCGGTCGACCGCGCAGCGCTGATCGACCTGCTGTGGTGTCCCGCGAGCCCGGGCGACGGGGCGTCGGCGACGTTCTCCGCGCTGCTCTCCAAGGTCCGGACGGTGCTCGCGCCGGCCGAGATCCGGGGGCGGCGCAGCCTGGACCTCGTCCTGCCGCCGGGGTCGATCGTCGACGCGGCGGTCGCGCGGGCCGCCCTGCATGCGGCCGAGTCGGCCGCGGCGCGGGAGGACTGGCGGGCGGCGTGGACCGAGTCGCTCAGCGCGCTGTTCGTCACCCAGCGCGGCTTCCTGGCCGACTTCGACGACCCGTGGAGCGAGGACCGCCGCCGGGAGGCGTCCCTCCGGCACCGGCGCGTGCTCGCCGGGTACGGCGAGGCCTGCCTGCATCTCGGGCCCGGGGAGCGCTCCGGCGCCGAGCGCAGCGCGCGGGCGCTCATCGCGCTCGATCCGCTCGCCGAGCACGGCCACCGCCTGCTCATGCGCGCCCTCGCCGCCCGGGGCGACCGCGCGGCGGCCCTGCGGGCCTACGAGGAGATGCGTCGCCTCCTGCGCGACGAGCTCGGCGCCGACCCGTGCGCGACCACGCGGGAGGTGTACGCCGACATCCTCGCCTGAGACCCGCTTGCGCTCGCGACACCTGCCGTGCACCATCCATGTGGATGGCGGAGGGAGGGTCGACGTGGCCGGGGAGCCGGAGCGCACCGAGAAGATCACCGTGAACCTGGGTCCGGTTGACCTGGGGCGGATCGACCTGCTCGTGCAGGAGGGCTTCTTCAGCAACCGCACCGACTTCATCCGCACCGCCGTCCGCACCCAGCTCGCGCGCAGCGAGTCGGCGATCGAGCACACGGTCGCCCGCCGCACCCTCGTCCTCGGCACCCAGCACTTCTCCCGCGCCGACCTCGAACGGCTGCGCGACGCGGGGGAGCAGGTCCACATCCGCGTCCTCGGGCTGGCGACCGTCGCCGAGGACGTCGACCCCGACCTGGCCCTGGCGACCATCGCCTCGGTCGAGGTGCTCGGCGCCTTCCGGGCGAGCCGTGCGGTCAAGGCGGCCCTCGGGCCGCGCATCGTCTGACTCCCCCAGGAGCACCCATGTCCCGTTTCACCCGGCTCGTCGGCGCCCTCGCGCGCCCCGGCGGCAGCAGCGCCACCCCCTTCGACGAGGCGACGCGGCTCGTGCGCGCGGGGCAGCTCACCGCCGCGACGGCCGAGATCCAGCGCGCGCTCGGCGGGTCCGGCCTGCCCGGCGGCGGTCTGCCGGGGGGTGGCCTGCCCGGGGGCGGCCTACCTGGGCTCGGCGGACTGTCCGGCCTGCGCACACCGGGCGCCGGCGGGGTCCCGACGGCGGGCGGCGCGCGTCGTTCCCCGGGCAGCGTCGTCCGCGGTGCGGCGGGCGGGCTCGCCTACCGCGTGTACGTGCCGACGGCGCCCCAGCGCCCCGCGCCGCTGCTGGTCATGCTGCACGGAGGCACGCAGGACGCGGACGGGTTCGCCGCCTCGACCGGGATGGACGAGGTGGCCGAGCGGGAGGGCGTCGTCGTCGCCTATCCCGAGCAGTCCCGGTCGGCGAACGCGATGGGCTACTGGAACTGGTTCCGCCCCGGCGACCAGGAGCGCGACCGCGGCGAGCCCGCCGCCCTCGCCGCGATCGCCCGCGAGGTGGCGGCCGCGCACGACGTCGACGCCGGCCGGATCGGCGTCGCCGGCTTCTCGGCGGGCGCGGCGATGGCCGCCGTCCTCGCCGCCACCCACCCCGACCTGTTCTGCGGCGCCGGCGTCCACTCCGGGCTGCCCTACCGGGCGGCGCGCGACGTCGGGTCGGCCTTCGCGGCGATGTCGTCGCCGCCGGCGGCGGTCGCCGACGCGGGGCCGGTGCCGCTGGTCGTCGTGCACGGCGACGCCGACCGCACCGTCGCGCCCGGCAACGCGGCCGCCGTCGTCCGGTCGGTGGTCGGGCGCGAGGCGCCGCACGAGCGCGAGACCGGCCGCGTCGAGGGGGGACGGTCGTGGACCCGGGAGCGCTGGCGGGAGCCGGGCGGTCGGCTGCTCGCGGAGTCGTGGACGGTGCACGGGATGGGGCACGACTGGTCGGGCGGCCGGGCCGGGGCGTCCTACGCCGACCCGTCCGGGCCGGACGCCGCCACCGCGATCGTCGACTTCCTCGGGATGGCCCGGTCGGCGTCGGTGACGGGCACGTGAGGCAGGTCCGAGCGGCGTCCGACCTGCGTGGTGTGCCTCTGGACGGCCGGCTCAGCCGTCGAGGTAGCGGCGGGGCGTCTCCACCATCATCGTCGTGATCTGCCCGTCGGTGACCCCGGCGTCGCGCAGCGCCGGCAGGACGTCGCGGGTGATGTGCTCGTAGTGCCAGTTCGGGGCCTGCGCCCGCAGCGTCCGCTGCGCCTCGTCGCCGGCGTAGAAGTCGATGTAGCAGGACGCGTCGTGGGACAGCGCGACGCGGTCGGCGTAGCCCTCGGCGCACAGCGCGGCGACGGTCGCGACGCGGCGGTCGGTGGTGTTGTACCGGTCGAGCCCGAAGCGGTCGCAGCCCAGGATCGCGCCGCGGTCGGCGAGGGAGCGCAGGTAGTCGAGGTCGTTGGAGTCGCCGGCGTGGCCCACGACGACCTTCGTGAGGTCGGCGCCCTGCGACTCGTAGAAGTCCAGGGCGATCCGGCCGGTCTCGTGCTCGCTGTTGGTGTGGAGGGTGATCGGGACACCGGTCTCGCGGTGGGCGGCCGCGATCGCGCGGTGGATCCGCTCCTGGTCCGGGGTGAAGCCGCTCTCCTCCACCACGCCCTTGAGGAAGGCCGCCCGGATCCCGGTGCCGCCGATGCCCTCGCGGAGGTCGCGCAGGAACATGCCGGTGAGCGGGTCCTCGCCGCCGAGCAGCGTGCCGGGGCCGCGGTTCTGCAGCTGCCGCGGCAGGTCGGCGAACGTGTAGAGCCCGGTGGCGACGACGATGTGGAGGTCGACCTCGGCGTTGATGCGCGCGACGCGGGGCACGTAGCGCCCGAGGCCGACGACGGTCGGGTCGAGGATCGTGCGGATCCCGAGCCCGCGCAGGCGGGTCAGCTTGTCGACCGCGTCGGCGACACGGACCTCCTCGTCCCAGTAGGTGTGGCCGTAGTTGGCGAGGAGGTCGGGGGTGAGCACGAAGACGTGCTCGTGCATGAGCGTCGTCCCCAGCTCCGCCGTGTCGACCGGACCCCGCACCGTCTCGACCATCGCCGCCTCCCGTGATCACCGTCGGGGCGCACTGTAGGCGCGCCTCAGCGGTGGCGGCGGGCGAGCGCGAGGAGTCGCCGCAGGCGCCCGGCGAGGGCGTCCTTGGACAGCGGCGGGTCGGCGCGGGCGGCGAGGTCGGCCAGCCCGAGCTCGGGGTGGGCGAGGCGGAGACGGCCGGCCTCGGCGAGCGGCTCCGGGACGTCGACGCCGGCCCGCGCCAGCGCCGCGAAGGCCTCGGCGACCGCGGTGCCCGCCCGGGAGGCGGCGACGGTGGCGCGGGCCTCGTTGGCCGAGGCCGGGGTCGGGTCGCCGTCGGGCACCTCGAGCCCGGCCGCGGCCGCGGTGGCGCGGCCCCCGCAGGTGGTGAGCAGCAGCGCGACCTCGGCCGGGTCGGTCACCTCGACCCGGGACGGGCCCTCGTCGCGGCGTGTCCCGGCCCGGACCCCGAGACGCAGGCCGAGCTCGGCGAGCGCGAGCGCCGGACCCGGGGCGGGGCAGTCCACGACGACGGCGGCGGCCGCTCCCCGCCGCTCGACGTGGCCGCGGGCGAGCAGGGCGCCGCGCCACGTCGCCACCGCACCGGGCAGCGAGCCGCCGGTGAGCCAGGCGGGCGGGCTCGGGAGCGTCCGCCCGCGTCCGTCGACGAGGCCCAGCCGCGCCGCGAGCGGATCCTGCCCGGGATCGCGGGGGTCGGGAGCCTCCACGTGCCACGTCCCGAGCTCCGCGTCCCCGCGCACCACCCCGTCGGTGGCGCCGATGCGGGTCAGCAGCGACACGAGCCGGGACGCGGCCTCGGGGGAGTCGAGCTCGACGACGAGGCGGTCGGCGGTCCCGGCGGCGCGCGCCCACCGCACGATGGCCGCGGCCTCCGCGCCGGCGTCGCGGTCGCGGGCGGGCGGGGCGACCCGGGCGAGGGTCGCGACGACGGTGCGCGTGCCCGCCGAGCGCGCCGGCGGACCGGACGGGGTGGACGCGGTGGTCCGGCGACGGACGGTCCCCATGCCCACCTCCCCCTCGTCGGTGCCGGCCGAGCGCCGTGCCCGGACGGTCGCGGCAGCCTCACACACGACCCCCGGCGACGTCGGACCGGGCTCCCTCCCACGCGACACGACGGGAAAGCGCCCGAAGGTGGCACCGTGCCGTGCCGGCCCGGCGCCTGTGGGTGAGCGGTGCCTGCGGTGGGCGACCGCGCTGGGCCGGCAGGGCGGTGGCGCGGCGGGCGGCGACGTCGCCCGGCCCGGTGGCGCGGTCACCGCGCGGCACCCGACCACCCGGACGGGGGATCACCCCCGCGCGCCGTGGAGCGGGCGAGATCCGCCGGTCGGGGCCCGCGCGCCGCTACAACTCCCCCACGAGGCACTGGGAAGGGAGCCGGGCCGATGACCGCCACGCCGATCTTCGATGACCTCCGGACGCAGGACCGTGCGGTGCCGGGACCATCCCGTCGCACCGACGGCGGGGGCGTCGTGGGCGGGGCGCGCCGCCCCTCCCCGACGAAGCGCCGGACCGTGTCCCCGACGCCCGACGACGCCACCGCGTACGGCGCCGGCTGCCTCGACGGGCCGTCGGACCCACCCTCGGGCGCCCGCCCCGCGGAGGGTGAGCTGCCCGGCCTCGTCGAGGCCGCGCGGCGGGAGGTGGAGGTGCTCGGCCACGGACGGGTCGGCACCGAGCACCTGCTCCTCGCCGTCGTCCGCGCCGGCGGGGAGGTCGGGCGCGCGTTCGGCCTGCGCCGGGCCGGCGCGGCGCTCCTCGCCGCGGCCTGCGCCGAGGGTCCGGTGCCCGAGCCGCTCGTGGCGCCGGACGGGAGCCCCGCGCTGTCCGTGGCCGCGGCGGGCGCGCTGGCGCGGGCACGGGCGCGGGCGACGACCCGGGACCGGCCCGCGGTGGCGGCCGACCTGGCGCTCGCCCTCCTCGCCGCCGGGCGCTCGGCGACGCTGCTCGCCGACCTCGGGGTCGACCGCGACGACCTCGCCGACGTCCTGGCGCGCGAGGACCTCGACCTGCCCGTGACGGCGCCGGTCCGCCCCGACGCCCGGCCCGCGGTCCCGGCGCCGACGCCGGTGGGCACGCCGCCGACGGTCGCGCTGATGCTGCCCGCCGCGGCGCCGCGCGGGCCCGTGCCCGTGCCCGTGCACGCTCCCCTCCCGGCGGGCGCGGTCACCACGCCGCTGCGGATCGGCCCGCCGCCCGGCTCGCCGGCCCGGCGGGCGACGCGGCGGCCGGTCCTCGACGTCCCGGCCTAGCGGCCGGGGCGAGCACGCGCCCGCCGACCGTCGGCGCGCCGGACCTGCGGCTCGGCCGGACCGCGGCGCGTCGGGGCTCCCCTCAGGACTCCTCCCGCCGGCGCCCCGCGCGGGGCAGGGCCCGCACCAGCGGCAGCACCCGCGCGGGCACCCGCTCGGTCAGCGAGATCTCCGACTGGGTGCGCTCCACCCCGGGCGAGGCGAGCAGCTGCTGGATGACCTGCTCGAGGTGGGCGTTGGAGTGCGCCACGACCCGGCACCACAGGTCGCCGTCGCCGGTGATGCTGTGGGCCTCGACCACCTCCGGCACCGAGGCGAGGTGCTCGGCCACCGCGTCGAGCCGCCCCTGCGCGATGTGCAGCGTCACGAACGCGAGCACGCCGTAGCCGAGCGCGGACGGTGACACCCGCGGGGCGAACCCGGTGATGACCCCGGCCTCCTGGAGGCGGACGAAGCGGGCCTGCACGGTGCCCCGGGCCACCCCCAGCGAGCGGGCGTGCTCCCGCAGGCCCACCCGGGGGCGCTCGAGCAGGGCCAGCAGCAGGGACCGGTCCAGGTCGTCCAGCACCACCGTCACACCTCCGGCGACCACCCCGCGACGGCGCTGGTCCAACGGACCAGCCCGACCAGCTCCTCCGCGGCACGGGTGTACCAACGGCCCAACATCATGACATCGCTCTGGACCACCGACCAGTAGGTCTCTAGCTTTCGCGTCCATCCGAGCAGTCCTCGCCCGGTCACCGCGCGGGGGTCCGGACCGGCCACCCCGGGTCCGCGGCCGCCGCCGTCGCCAGATCGGAGGTCGCCACCATGACCCTCGACGTGCCGCGCACCCGCCCCGGATCCGTCCCGGTCGAGCCCCGCCGCCCCGCCATGACGCTGCGCGACCGCTACACCGACACGGACGGCCGCGTGCAGCTCACCGGCGTCCAGGCCCTCGTGCGGCTGCCCCTCGACCAGCGTCGCGCCGACGCCGCCGCGGGGCTGCGCACCGGCGGCTACGTCTCGGGCTACGAGGGCTCGCCGCTGGCGGGCTACGACCTCGAGCTGCTCCGCAACCGCGAGCTCCTCGACGCGCACGGCGTCGTCGTCGCCCCCGGCCTGAACGAGGAGCTCGCCCTCACCGCGGTGCAGGGCACCCAGCTCGCGCCCGCGACGGGGGCCCTGCGCGACGACGTGGCCGACGGGATCACCGGCTACTGGTACGGCAAGGCGCCGGGGCTCGACCGGGCGACCGACGCCCTGCGCCACGCCAACCTCGCCGGCACCTCCGCCCACGGCGGCGCGCTCGCGATCGTCGGCGACGACCCCGCCGCCAAGTCCTCCTCGGTGCCCTGTGCCTCCGAGGCGGCGCTCGCCGACATGGCCGTGCCCGTCCTCTACCCGGCCGACGTCGCGGACGTCCTCGACCTCGGCCGCCACGCGGTCCACCTCTCGCGGATCTCCGGCTGCTGGGTGGGGCTGAAGATGGTCACCGCGGTGGCCGACGGCTCCGGCACCGTCGCGGTCGGGCCCGACCGGATCCAGCCCGTCGTGCCGGATCTCGAGATCGACGGGACGCCGTTCCGGCACGAACCGCACGCCACGCTCCTCGGCCCGCGTCTCGCGCCGCTCGAGCGCGACCTGCACCGGGCCCGGCTGGTCCTCGCCCGCCGCTACGCCGCGGCCAACCGGCTGGACACGATCGTCGGGCGGGGCCCGGCCCGCGTCGGGATCGTCGCGGCCGGCAAGAGCTGGCTCGACCTGCGCCAGGCCCTGGCGGCGCTGGGGCTCGACGACGACGAGTGCGCGCGCCGCGGCGTGCGGCTGCTGCGCGTCGGGATGCCCTGGCCGCTCGAGCCCGGCGTCGTCGACCACTTCGCGGACGGCCTCGACGAGATCGTCGTCGTCGAGGAGAAGCGCGCGTTCCTCGAGACCCAGATCAAGGAGCGCCTCTACGGGCGCCCGGGCGCGCCCGCGGTGCACGGCAAGCGCGACGACGCCGGGGTGCTCTTCGCCGAGCACGGCGACCTCGACCCGGACGCGGTGGCCGTGGGGCTCGCGCGGCGCCTCCTGGCGCACGGCGACGTGCCGTCGGTGCAGGCCTGGGACGCGCGCCGCCGGAGCCGTCGCACCCGCATCGACCTGCCGATCGCGGGGGCGAACCGCCAGCCGTTCTACTGCTCGGGCTGTCCCCACAACACGTCGACGACGTCGGCCCCCGAAGGCTCGCTGGTCGGGGCCGGGATCGGCTGCCACACGATGGTCATGCTGATGCCGGAGTCCCAGGTCGGCGGCGTCACCGGGCTGACCCAGATGGGCGGCGAGGGCGCGCACTGGCTGGGCACCGAGCCGTTCGCCGACCCGGCGAAGGCGTCGCACTGGGTGCAGAACATGGGCGACGGCACCTTCCACCACTCCGGGAGCCTCGCGATCCGCGCGGCCGTCGCCGCCGGCGCGCACATGACCTTCCGGCTGCTCCACAACGGCGCCGCGGCGATGACCGGGGGGCAGGACGCGGTCGGGGCGCTGCCGATGCCGGCGCTGGTCCGGGTGCTGCTCGACGAGGGCGTCGCGCGGGTCATCGTGACGACCGAGGACACGGCGCGCTACCGGCGGGTGCGGCTCGCCAAGGGCGTGGTGGTCTGGGACCGCTCCCGGATCGACGAGGCCCAGGAGCTCCTCGCGGCCACCCCGGGCGTCACCGTGCTGGTCCACGACCAGGAGTGCGCCGCCCAGAAGCGTCGCAAGCGCAAGCGCGGCACGCTGCCCGACCCGACCACCCGCGTCGTCATCAACGAGCGGGTGTGCGAGGGCTGCGGCGACTGCGGGCAGACCTCCAACTGCCTCTCGGTCACCCCGGTCGACACCGAGTTCGGGCGCAAGACCCGCATCCACCAGGCGTCCTGCAACAAGGACTACTCCTGCCTGGACGGCGACTGCCCGGCGTTCACCGTCGTCGAGCCCGGGGCAGCCCGGAGCACCGTCGCCGTCCCGCCGCTCGACGCCGCGTCGCTCCCGACCCCGGTCCGGACGGTGCGCGACGAGGCCGTCATCCGGCTGGCCGGCATCGGCGGCACCGGCGTCACCACGACCTCGCAGGTGCTCGCCGCCGCGGCCCGCATCGACGGGCGCCCGACCCGCGGGCTCGACCAGACCGGGCTCGCCCAGAAGGGCGGCGCCGTCGTCTCCGACGTCAAGCTCGGCGACGCCGAGGTCGCGGGACGGGCCGCCGCGGGGGAGGCCGACCTCTACCTGGGCGCCGACCTCCTGGTGGCGGCCGACCCGGTGTACCTGGCGGCCGCGTCGCCGCAGCGGACGGTCGCCGTCGTCTCCAGCGCCAAGATCCCGACCGGGGAGCAGGTCGTCGACCCGTCGGTGTCCTACCCGCCCGTCGACGCCGTCCTCGGGCGGATCCGGTCCGCGGTGCGCGCCGACGTCGGCGCGGTGCTCGACGCGCGGGCGCTGTCGGAGACGCTGTTCGGTGACGACCAGTTCTCCCTCTCGCTGCTCGTGGGAGCGGCCTTCCAGCTCGGTGCGCTGCCGCTGTCCGCGGCGGCGGTCGAGGCGGCCTTCGAGCTCAACGGCGCGGCGGTGGAGCGCAACGTCCAGGCGTTCCGCCGCGGGCGGCAGTCGGTGGCCGACCCGGCGGCGTTCGCGGCGCTGGTCGAGGAGGTGACCCGGCCGGCGCCGTCGGGGGTCCCGGGGCTGACGACGGCGGGTGCGGCGGCCGCGGCGGAGATCGTCGCGTCGATCGGGGCGCCCGCGGGCTCCGAGCTGGCCCGGCTCGTGGGGATCCGCGTGCCCGAGCTCGTCGCCTACCAGGACGCCGCCTACGCGCGGTCCTACGCCGCGGTGGTCGGCGGGCTCGTGGACGGCCCCGCCGCGCTGGCCGAGGCCGTCGCGGTCGGCCTGCACAAGCTCATGGCCTACAAGGACGAGTACGAGGTGGCGCGGCTGTCGACCGACCCCGCGTTCTCCGCCGGCGTCCGGGCCGAGTTCGGAGCCGACGCCCGGATCTCGTGGAAGCTGCACCCGCCGTCGTTGCGGGCGATGGGGCTGCGGCACAAGCTCACGCTCGGGCCGTGGTTCCGGCCGGCCTACTCGACGCTGCGGGCGATGCGCCGGCTGCGCGGCACGCCGCTCGACCCCTTCGGCCGCGCCGAGGTGCGGCGGGTGGAGCGGGCCCTCGTCGAGGAGTACCGGGCGCTCGTGCCGCGCCTTTCCGCGATGGCCGCCGACGGCGAGGTCGAGCGGGCGGTGCGGATCGCGGCCCTGCCGGACATGGTGCGGGGCTACGAGGGGGTCAAGCTCGCGAACGTGGCGCGCTACCGGGAGGCTCTGCGAGCCATGTGAACGGATGTGGTCGTCATGACGACCCGATCCGTTCACATGCGAAGCCCAACCAGTGCCGCCGCAGGGCCCGGCCGAGCGGCTCGACGTCGTCGTCCCAGGACGCCCCGGCCAGCATCGGGGCGTCCTGCCACGCGGCGCGGTTGCCGAACAGGAACGGCAGCTCGATGGTGTGGCAGGCGCCGAGACCGCTGTCGGGGGCGCGCCAGGAGAACCGGTAGGTGCTGACCGTGGTGCCCGCGGCCGCGGCCCGGGTGGCCAACCGGTCCGCGGGGCCGGCGAACACCCGCTGCGTGAGGAACCGGGACCCGAGGCCCACGAGCCCCGGCAGGCGCCGCTCCAGCGCGGCCAGCGGCGGCGCGATGCGCACGAAGGTGTTCGTCTCGTCGGCCGTCGTCCCGATGATCATGGGATGGCCGGAGTGGGCGGCGGCCACCCACGGGTCGCCGGCGGGCACCCCGACCAGCGGGTCGATGCCCGCGACCGGGGCGAACGCCGGCGCGGAGTTCACCCCGCCCGGCCCGGCGTGCCGGATCATCGTGCGCTTCTGCGCGCGCAGCAGCGTCCCGACGTCGACGGTGCGCGGGTCGGCCCCGGGCCCGGCGAGCTCGCGCAGGGCGTCGTCGACGAAGCCGGCCACCCGCGCCGCCGTGCGCTCCGTGCCGAGGCCGAGCCCGAACTGGCCGCTCTGCAGGATCACCCGCGCGAAGAGCGGTCGGTAGCGGGGCACGCTCATCAGGCACGCGATGGCGTGCGCCCCCGCGGACTCGCCCACGAGCGTCACCGCCCCGGGATCACCCCCGAACGCGGCGACGTGGTCGCGGATCCAGTGCAGGGCGGCGGCCAGGTCGAGCAGGCCGAGGTTGCCGGGGGACACCCCGGCCCGGCGCAGCCAGCCGAGGACCCCGAGCCGGTAGCCGACGCTCACCGTCACGACGTGGCCCTCGCGGACCAGGCGGGCGGTGTCGTACCAGGACAGCGAGGCCCCGCCGATGACGTAGGCGCCGCCGTGGATCCAGACGAGCACCGGGAGGCCGGCGCCCGGCACCGCGTCGAGCGGGGCCCGCACCGTCACCGCCAGGCAGTCCTCGTCCTGGCCGAGCTCGTCGGCGTCGGACGGCCCGGCCACCTGGTCCATCCGCGACGCCAGCTGCGGGCTCTGCGGGGCCGGCGTCCGGGCGTCCCGCACGCCCTCCCACGGCGGCTCGGGTTCGGGCGGCGCGAACCGGGCGGCGCGGGCGTAGGGCAGGCCGAGGAACTCGACCACGTCGCCGTCGGCGTGCACGCGGCCGCGCACCGCCCCCGACGGGGTGTCGACGACCACCGGCTCCAGCGCCGTCGAGGTCACCGGCGGCGCCCGTCGGAGGGCTCGTGGTCGGCGTCGTGCTCGCCGGCGGGGATGCGGGAGGTGCGGGCGACGTCGTCGTCCTCGTCCTCGCCGCCCTCGTCGTCCTGCTCCGCCTCGGAGTGCTGCGACTCCCGGGCCCGCTGGTCGTCGCGGAAGCGCTGGTAGGCGACCTCCTCGTCGTCGTACCCCGTGCCGTCGTCCTGGTCGGCGGGCGACTGCTCGTACTCGAAGTACTCGGTGAACTCGGCGTCGAGGATGTCGTCGTCGGGGTCGTACGGCGCGTACATCCGCGTCTCCTGCTCCGCCGCCCGGTGCTCCTCGACGGCCTCCTCGGCCAGGTCGGGGTCCTCGGGGACGAGCGGGTCCTCCTCGGGGTGCGACTCGTCGTAGGCGAGCTGCTCCCGGGTGCGCTGGGCCAGGTAGAGCCCGCCGCCGGCGAGGACACAGAGGACCCCGAAGACGGCGAACCCCGCGGAGTGCAGCAGGAGCGCGGCGAAGAGCCCGACGAGCCCGAACACCGCCCAGGCGATCGCGACGACCACGAGCTTGGGCACGCGCCCGTCCCCGGTCGAGTACCCGAGGGGTCCGCCGAGGTCGTCGGGGTCGCCGGCGCGCGTCATGTCGTGAAGCCCGCCTTCTTCGCCCGCTCGAAGGACGCCTCGATCTCCTTCTCCGCCGCCGACCGGCCGACCCACTCGTGGCCCTCGACCTGCTTGTCGGGCTCGAGCGCCTTGTAGACCTCGAAGAAGTGCTGGATCTCCATGCGGTGGTACTGGTCGAGGTGGTGGATGTCGCGCAGGTGCTCCAGGCGCGGGTCGTCCACCGGGACGCAGAGCACCTTGTCGTCGCCGCCGGCCTCGTCGGTCATGCGGAACATGCCGATCGCCCGGCTCCGGACGAGGCAGCCCGGGAAGGTGGGTTCCTCGACGAGGACGAGGGCGTCCAGCGGGTCGTCGTCCTGGCCGAGGGTGTCCTCGATGAAGCCGTAGTCGGCCGGATACTGGGTCGCGGTGAAGAGCGTCCGGTCGAGGCGCAACTTGCCCGAGGAGTGATCGAGCTCGTACTTGTTCCGGCTGCCCCGAGGCACCTCGACGAAGACGTCGAAATCCACGCCCTGCTCCTGTCCCGTCACCGTTCGTGTGGGGACACAGTGTGACGTGGACCGCGCCCGGGGGCCAGCCCGCCGCGCTCAGCGATGCGCGGCGGCCACCGCACGGCCGAACCGGTCGCCGAGGTCGGCGGCCTCGGCCCGGACCGCGGGGTCGAGCGCGTTGGCGCCCGGGCCGGCGAGGTAGTCCTCGTCGGGGCCCACGACGACGACCTCGGCCCCGGTCCCGCGGACCTCGGCGATCTCGTCCTCGAGGCCGCGCATCCCGCCGACGGCCGGCACGATCATCGGCGCGAGCACGACGACGCGGTCGTGTCCCGCGGCCAGTGGCGCGTGGGCGAGCGACGCGACGCCGCCGTCCATGTAGACGTGGTCGCCGATCGGCACCACCGGCCAGATGCCGGGCACCGCGCAGCTCGCGGTCACCGCGTCGTCCAGCGCCACCGCGCTCGCGGCGTCGAGGACCGCGACCTCGCCGCTGTGCGCGTCGACGGCCGTGATGCGCAGCGGGGTGCGGGGCCAGTCGTGCACCGGGAGCCGGGCGGACACCGAGGCGGCCCGCCCGGGGGCCTCGTCGGGGTCCACGCCACGCGCGAACTCCCCGGCCGCGCGCCGGGCCGCGAGCGGGTCGTGCGTCAGGGCGGGGTCGGCCATCTTCGCGAACAGGGCCTCGAAGTCCACGGTGCGGGGGAGCTCGGTGGTGCTGGGCGCGTGCTGCGTCGCCCAGGCGTCCTCGAGGTCCCAGCCGGGGCCGCGGTCGGCGCCCGCGGCGACCATCGTGCCGACGACCGAGCCCGCCGAGGTCCCGACGACGAGGGCGGGCGCGTCGAGCGCGCGCGCCAGGCTCCCGCCCGCGGCGCGCAGGCCGTGCAGGACGCCGATCTCCCAGGCGATGCCGGCGACGCCGCCCCCGGCCAGGACGAGTGCGGTCGTCCCGGTCCGGGGTGCGCGGTCGTCGGGGGTGGTGCTCTCCGCTCTCGTCACGATCACCGACGCTAGCGGGAGGGACCGACTCAGGCCTGCTTGATGGCCGAGATGTCGAACTCGAGCCCGACCTTCTCGCTCACCAGCACGCCACCGGTCTCGAGCGCGGCGTTGAAGGTGATGCCGTAGTCCTTGCGGCTGATCGTGGTCGAGCCCTCGAAGCCGGCGCGGATGTTGCCGAACGGGTCCTTCGCCAGCCCGGTGAACTCGAAGTCCACGGTGACGGGGGCCGTGACGTCGCGGATCGTCAGGTCGCCGGTGATGCGCCAGACGTCGTCGCCGGCCTTCTCGACCTGCGTCGACCGGAAGGTGATCTCCGGGTAGACCTCGACGTTGAGGAAGTCCTCGCTGCGGACGTGCCCGTCGCGCTGCTCCTGGCTCGAGTCGAAGCTGGCGGCCTGGATGACGATCTCGGTCGTCGAGCCGGCCGGGTTCGCGTCGTCGATGCGGGCGGAGCCGCGGAACTCCCCGAACTGCCCCCGGACCTTCGTGACCATGGCGTGCCGGGCGGTGAAGCCGATCCGGCTGTGCGCCGGGTCGATCTGGTAGTCGCCGGCGAGCGTCAGGGCCGGCGCGGTCTCGGTGGTCTCGGTCATGGTGTCCTCCACGCTTGAAGCATCAACTGACTGTCGTGGACGAGCCTAACACTGAAGCTTCAAGCTTCAACTATCGGGTCTGTGACAGCGGTCACAGAGAAGGGGGTGGTTCGTCAGGCGGCGCTCGGCAGCGGCCCGCCGACGACGACGCGGCCCGACCACCGGGCTCGCAGCGCGCGGGCGAACGTCTCGGCGCCGACGCCGAGCACGTGGATCACCAGGCGGTCGCCGGCCAGACCGGTCGCGCTCGTCGCGAACCGCGCCACGGCCTCGACGTCCCAGGCGCGGGCCCGGATCGGGACCGCCACCTCGACCCGCGTGGTGGCGAGCAGGACGGCGAGGGCCTGCGCCGTCGTCGGCCAGTGCCGGGCCCGGGGGGCTCCGGCCTCGGCAGTGGGGACGACGACGGTGTCGGCGCCCGATCGCTCGGCCTCGCGCGCCTCGTCGAGCATCGCGTCGAGGTCGCGGCTGCCGCCGGCGGGGTCCACGAGGCCGTGGCCGACGGGGTCCAGTGCCACGGTGCGCCCGGTCGTCGGGGCCGGCCTGTCGGTGGTGATGCTCATGGGGAAGGGCTCCTCGGCGGAGTGGATCGGGCGGGCACGCGGGGGCGACCGGGGCCCGGGAGCGCTGCGCCGGAGCGGGCGGCCGACGAGGGGCCGGAGGAGCCGGAACGGGCGCGCGGGAGGGCGCGATCAGCCGTGGCGGCGACAGAACTCGTCGAACGCGTCGAGGCGGCGGCTCGGCCAGAACCGCTCGAGGTCCTCCCGCGACGACGACACACGCCAGTCATACACCGCGCCCGCGCGCCGGGGCCACCCTCCGGTGGTCCACGTCCCACCGCCCGTCGCCCTACCGTGGCCGGGTGATCCGCTCCGCCGTCCTCGACGAGATGACGCCGCGCGAGGTCTACGAGGTGCTCGCCCTGCGGGTCGCGGTGTTCGTGGTCGAGCAGGAGTGTGCGTACCCGGAACTGGACGGCCGGGACCTCGAGCCGGGCGCGGTCCACTGGTCCAGTCGCGACGACGACGGCGTCCTCACCGCCTACCTGCGCGTGCTCGTCGAGCCGGGCACGGGCCACCGCATCGGCCGCGTCGTGACCGCGCCCGCGACGCGCGGGACGGGGGCCGGCGCCGCGCTGGTGCTGGCGGCGCTCGCGACGCTGCCCGGGCCGGTGGTCCTCGGCGCCCAGGTCCGGGTCCGCGGCTTCTACGAGCGCCTCGGGTTCGCCGTCTGCGGCGGCGAGTACGACGAGGACGGCATCCCGCACGTCCCGATGCTCAGGGCGTCCACAGGCGCCGTTCAGGAACCAGGGGGATCGTCGGGGATGTGCTGACCGTCCTGTTGTTCCTCCTCGTCGTCGGTGGACTCATCGCGCTGGCCGTCTCGCGCCGCTCGCCCCGGGCCGTCGGGGCGGGAGCGCCCGCCGGCGGGACCGGCTCGGGCGCGTCCGACGTGGACGCCGAGGCCGAGGCGCGGCGCTGGTACGACCGCCTCGGCGGCCAGGTGCTCTCGCTCAGCGGGACCGACGAGCCCTCCCGCCAGGCCCTTGCGGACGCCTCCGAGCGCTACACCGCGGCCGGCTCGCAGCTCGCGTCGGCCTCGACCCCGGGGCAGTACCGGCTGGTCACCGACACCGCGCTCGAGGGCCTGCACTTCGTGCGGGCCGCGCGGACCGCGATGGGGATGGACCCCGGCCCGGACCTGCCGTCGTCCTCCGACCGGGCGCGGGCCGGCGAGCTCGCCGGGGAGCGCCGTGTCGACGTCGACGGCCGGACCGTGACCGGCTCGCCGGACCCGTCGGCGCAGAACTCGCACTACTACCCGGGCGGCACCGTCGCCGGCCGGCCGGTGGCCGCCGGCTGGTACTCCGAGCCGTGGTGGAAGCCGATGCTGCTCGGCGGTGTGGGCGCGGTCGGGGGTGTCCTGCTCGCGGACGCGCTCTTCTCGGGCTTCGGTGGTGGGTTCGACGGCGGCGGGTTCGGCGGTGGTGGGTTCGACGGTGGTGGGTTCGACGGTGGCTGGGGCGGCGGGGGCTTCGACGGCGGCTGGGACGGCGGCGGCTTCGATGGTGGCGGCGGCTTCGACGGCGGGGGCCTCTTCGACAACTGGTGACGGTTCACCGGCGTCGCAGGTGCGCTTGGTCCGGTCTTGACCTCCCCCGGTCCGACCTGCGAGATCCGATACGCCTGACTTCGGAGGGTGATTACCCGGCTACGCTCCGCGCCGCCTCGGGCGGAGCGGCCGCCCGGCGTCGGGGAAGGGGGACGCTCCATGCGTCCGACGAGCACGCTCCGTACGAAGATCGGTGTCGCCCTGGGACTGGCCGTGGCGGCGTCGCTGGGCACGGCGGGCGCGGCCTCGGCCGCTCCCGCCCCGGCGCCGACGCCGACCGCGGGCGCCGACGGCGGCCAGCAGGTCCACCACGGTGCCCGCGGGGCGGCCGGTGAGAAGGCGGTCGGCCAGAAGGCCGCCGGGCAGCGCGCCGTGGGGGAGAAGGCCGCCGGTCAGAAGGCGGCCGGAGCTCAGGCGGGCGGTGAGAAGGCGGCCGGCCAGCGGGCCGCCGGTGAGAAGGCGGCCGGGCAGAAGGCCGTGGGCGAGAAGGCGGCCGGCCAGCGGGCCGGCGGTGAGAAGGCGGCCGGGCAGAAGGCCGTGGGCGAGAAGGCGGCCGGCCAGCGGGCCGCCGGTGAGAAGGCCGTCGGCCAGGCCGGCGGCGAGCGCGTGGCTCGCCACCGGGCGGACGGCGTCCGCGAGGCGGCCGCGCCGCGCCAGGCCGACCGCGCCGCGGCGCCCGGCGCCCACCGGGCCGCCCAGCGCTAGTCGGCGAGCGACGCGAGGACCGCGCCGACGCAGCGGAGCGCCCTGCTCCGGCTGGACCGTGCGGCTCACCGGGCCGCCGACCCCAGGCAGTCGATCATGGAATCGGGCACGCCGTCGGACCCCCGGACGGTGTGTCGGGCCCGTGATCGACTGCCCGGGGGTCGGCGGACGTGACGGCCGAGTGGGCTCCCTCGGCTCCGGCCGCGACCCTGGCGGTCCACTCGGTGGGAACTGCGACGAACACCGGTTCCCCAGTGGACCGCCACGGTCGGCCGGGCCGCCCTCGCAGCCCACTCGGCCGCCTCAGCCGCCCCGCCGTGACCCCGGCGGGCGCCGGGTGGACCTCCACGGCTCCGGCCGCGACCCTGGCGGTCCACTCGGTGGGAACTGCGACGAACACCGGTTCCCCAGTGGAGCACCATGGTCGGCCGGGCCGCCCTCGCAGCCCACTCGGCCGCCTCGACCGTCCCTCTCGGGCCAACCCACGGCGGGCATCCCCGCCGACGGTCCCGGCATCGACGGGACGCAATTAGTAGGTACTGCCAGTAACACGAACCGCCGGGCCCGCCCACGACTCGTACCGTGGTATGACGTGGGTTCCCCTGCATCGGCCTGGACGATCGACCGTCTGGCCTCGCATGCCGGGATGACGGTGCGCAACGTGCGTGCTCACGCGGCCCGTGGCCTCCTCCCGCCGCCCCGGATGCAGGGCCGGACCGGCTTCTACGGGGCCGAGCACCTGGCCCGCCTGGAGCTCATCACCCACCTGCAGTCCGAGGGGTTCTCGCTCGCGGCGATCGAGCGGCTGGTGGAGGCGACGCCCAACCAGACGGCCGAGCGGGCCCTCTCGCAGTACCTCGAGATGCTCATGCCCTGGCAGGCCGAGCCCCCCGTCGACATGCCCCGCGACGAGTTCGCCTCGTGGATCGGGGTCGAGCCCGCGGACTACGACCTGCTCGTCGGGGCCGGCCTCATCACCGACCTCGGCGAGGGCGCGATCCGGGTCCACAGCCCCGGGATGGTGCGCGCCGGCGCGGAGGCGGTGCGGCTGGGGCTGCCGCTGGACGCGCTCCTGCGCACGCGGCAGATCGTGCTCGGGCACGTCACGGAGGTCGCGGACGACTTCGTCGACCTCTTCCGGCGCACGGTCTGGCAGGGGTTCGTCGCCGAGGGTCTGCCGGCCGACCGGTTCGAGGAGATCCGCGACGTCGTGGCGAAGCTCCAGCCGGTCGCGGCGCAGACCGTCATGTCGGCGTTCCGCGAGACGATGCCGCGCGCGGTGGGGGAGCTCGTCCGCGAGGCGTCCCGCATCCTGGGTGAGGACGATCTTCCGGATCGTGGATGACATCCCGCGATGTCATATGACACGGCGGGATGTTTCGATGTGCCCCTGATGGGTCAATCTCGGGCCACGTGCCCCCGGTCACTCCGGTGGACGTGTCCCCGGCGACGAAGCGGAGGCGACGTGAACGATTCCTCGGCGAGGCTCCCCCGGCCGGTGCAGCGCCTGCGCGCGGCCGCGTCCCGTTTCACCACGCCGCTGCTCCCCGACGACTACCTGACGCTCCTCAACCCGCTGTGGTCGGCGCGGGAGCTGCGGGGGAAGGTCGTCAAGGTCGTCCCCGAGACCGACGACGCCGCCACCCTCGTCATCAAGCCCGGCTGGGGCTGGTCGTTCGACCACCAGCCCGGGCAGTACGTGGGCATCGCGGTCCAGGTCGACGGCCGCTTCCACTGGCGCTCGTACTCGCTGACCTCGCCGCCCAAGCGCGACGCCGGCCACCTCTCGGTGACGATCAAGGCCCAGCCCGAGGGCTTCCTGTCCCAGCACCTCGTCCGGGGCGTCGCGCCCGGGACGATCGTGCGGCTCGCCCCGCCGCAGGGTGACTTCGTCCTCCCCGAACCGCCACCGAAGAAGATCCTGTTCCTCACCGCGGGCAGCGGGATCACGCCGATCATGGCCTTCCTCCGGACGCTGGACCGTCGCCGGACCATGCCCGACGTCGTCGTGATCCACTCCGCGCCCGATCCCGACCACTTCCTGTTCTCCGACGAGCTGGAGGACCTCGACACCCGGTACTCGTCGATCACCGTGGTGCGGCGCCACACCTCCGAGGACGGCCACCTCGACCTGCACGACCTCTCGGACGTCTGCCCCGACTGGACCGACCGCGAGGCCTGGGTGTGCGGGCCGAACGCGATGCTCGACGACGCCGAGGAGGTCTGGAAGGACGCCGGCCTCGAGGACAAGCTGCACGTCGAGCGGTTCTCGGCGAACCTCGCGGGCGGCGAGACCGAGGGCGGCACCGTCACCTTCTCCCAGTCGGAGAAGGAGATCGAGATCGACGGCGCGACGACGCTGCTGGAGGCCGGCGAGGAGGCGGGCCTGCAGCTGCCGTTCGGCTGCCGCATGGGCATCTGCCACACCTGCGTGGTCCCGCTGCGCTCCGGCACGGTGCGCGACCTCCGCGACGGCACCGAGCACCACGCCGACGGCTCCGGCGGCCAGAGCTGGGACGCCGTCAAGATCCAGACGTGCATCTCCGCCGCCGCGGGCGACTGCGTCGTCGACGCCTGAGAAGAACGACCGGAAGCAACGAGGGGAGACGGCCGTGGCCATCAGGGACGTCAAGGAGTTCGCGCACCTCAGCCAGGAGGACGTCGAGGCTCTGGGTCGGGAGTTCGACCAGATCCGGTCCGACATCGAGGAGTCGCGCGGCGACGCCGACGCCGCGTACATCCGGCGGCTCATCACCGTCCAGCGGCGGCTCAACGTCGCGGCGCGGGTCGCGATGTTCGGCTCGAACCGGAAGTCGCTCTGGTTCGCCGGCGTCGCCATGCTCTCGGTGGCCAAGATCCTCGAGAACATGGAGATCGGCCACAACGTCATGCACGGCGAGTGGGACTGGATGAACGATCCGGAGATCCACTCGTCGACGTGGGAGTGGGACAACGTCTGCCCCGCCGACCAGTGGAAGCACTCCCACAACTACCTCCACCACACGTACACGAACGTCATCGGCAAGGACAAGGACGTCGGGTACGAGATCCTCCGCGTCCGCTCCGACCAGCCGTGGCACCCGTACTACCTGGTGCAGCCGGTCGTGAACACGATCCTCATGCTGTTCTTCGAGTACGGCGTCTCGCTGCACGACCTCGACATCGAGGGGCTGCGCAAGCAGGAGATCGAGGACCCGGACGAGTTCAAGCGCAAGCTGGCCGACATCGCGCGCAAGCAGGCCCGCCAGATCGGCAAGGACTACGTGCTCTTCCCGGCGCTGACCGGGCCGAACTTCGTGCCGACCGCCGTCGCGAACTTCACGGCGAACCTCGTCCGCAACATCTGGTCGTACGCGATCATCTTCTGCGGGCACTTCCCCGACGGCGCCGAGGTGTTCACCGAGGAGGAGCTGGAGAACGAGACGCAGGGCGAGTGGTACCTGCGCCAGCTGCTCGGGTCGGCCAACTTCACCGGCAACCGGCTGATGCACATCATGTCGGGCTCGCTCGGCTACCAGATCGAGCACCACCTCTACCCGGACCTGCCCTCGAACCGGTACCCGGAGATCGCCGAGCGGGTCCGCGCGCTGTGCGAGAAGTACGAGCTGCCCTACACCACCGGGCCCTTCCCGCGGCAGTTCTGGCAGGCCACCCGGTCCATCTGGCGGCTCTCGCTGCCCGCGAAGAAGCTCCGCGAGGCCAATCAGCGCCGCCAGGAGCTCGGTCTCCCGCGCCCCGGGGCCGCGAAGTCCACCGGCCCGGACAGGATGGAGACCCCGCAGCGTCCGCCGATGCCGACGAACACCCCCGGGATGCCGGCCGACTCCGCGTCGGAGAGCTGACGCCTCGGCCACACCACCCACCCGGGGCACGGCCGCCTGGTTACCGTCGGGAGCCGTGAGGGCCGGGACGTCGAGCAGTGCGCCCGGGCCCGCGGATGCGTCCGCGGGCCCGACGGCGGATGCGGCCGACCCCACGGCGGAGGCGCCCGGCCGCGTGGCCTTCCGCACCAAGGTGATCGCGGGCGCGCTGATCGTGGTGTCGAACCTGGTCGGCGCGGGGCTCCTCGTGGCGCTGGCCGCATGGGTCCTGCCGTTCCGGGCGCTCGTCGCCGACGAGGCCGAGGTGCTGCGAATCAACCTCGTGCTGTTCGCCGTGTATGCGCCGGTCGGCGCGGCCATGGCGTTCGCCTTCGGGTGGTCGTGGATGCGGATCCCCGAACCGCCGGGGCCGCGGGCGACCGACGCCGACCGGGAACGCCACCGTCGGCGGGCGCGGCGGGTGGTGCTGCGCGCGCCGCTGCGCCTGGCGGTGGTGCAGGCGGTCCCGTGGGTCTTCGGCGTGGTGCTGTTCACCGCGATCAACGCGCGGTGGTCGGCCGTGCTCGCCGGGGCGGTCGCGGCGATGATCGCGCTGGGCGGGGTGACCACCGTGACCGTCGCCTACCGGATGACCGAGCTCGCCCTGCGGCGCGAGGTCGCGCGGGTGTTCGTGCTCGAGCCGCCCAGCGAGAACGGCCTGCCCGGCGTGGCGGTGCGCTCGCTCGGGACCTGGGTGATGGGCACCGGGGCGCCGCTGCTCGGCGTCGTCATCGCCGCCGCGACGTCCCTGGTGTACGCGGACTACTTCACCGTGACCCGGCTGGGCCTCGTCACGCTGGTGCTGACGCTGTTGGCGCTCGCGGTCGGCTTCCTCGTCACCGCGCTGACCTCGACCTCGCTCGCCGCCTCGGTGCTCGCCGTGCGCCGCGCGCTGCGGCGCGTCGAGGACGGCGACCTCGACGTCACCGTCGAGGTCTCCGACACCACCGAGCTCGGCCTGCTGCAGTCCGGGTTCAACACGATGGTGGCCGGGCTGCGGGAACGGGACCGGGTGCGGGAGCTGTTCGGCCAGCAGGTCGGGGAGGACGTCGCGGCGGCCGCCGTCGCCGGCGAGGTCGAGCTCGGCGGGGAGGTCCGCGAGGTCGCGGTGCTGTTCGTGGACCTCGTCGGGTCCACCAGGCTGGCCGCCACCCGGCCGCCCCAGGAGGTCATGGCGCGCCTGAACCGCTTCTTCTCCGAGGTGGTCGACGTCGTCGAGGGGCACGACGGCTGGATCAACAAGTTCGAGGGCGACGCCGCCCTCGCGGTCTTCGGGGCGCCCACCGACCACGACGACGCCGCCGGCGCGGCCCTCGCCGCCGCGCGGGGCCTCGCCGAACTGCTGCGGGAGATCGGGGTGCGGGCCGGGATCGGCGTCTCGGCCGGTGAGGCGGTCGCGGGCAACATCGGCGTCGCGCGGCGCTACGAGTACACCGTGATCGGCGACCCGGTGAACGAGGCGGCACGGCTCTGCGACCTCGCCAAGACCAGCCCCGAGCGGGTCGTCGCGTCGGGCGCCGCGCTGGCGCGGGCCCGGGACGCCGAGGCCGAGCGGTGGCGGGTGACCGGGACGCAGCGGCTGCGCGGGCGGCGCGCCGACACCGAGATCGTCGTGCCCGTCGGCCGCGACGACGGTCCGGACGCGGCCGAGGTGTCCGGAACGGCACGGTCGGGGATCACCCGCCGTTAGGGTCCACCCTCGTGACGAGTGCGGGGGCGACACCGTCGGGTCGGGGTGCGCAGCGCTTCGTCATCTGCGGGGACAACCTGCTCACCCTGCGCATGGTCCAGGCGCTGCGCCGGCAGGGCAGCCTCACCGCCGAGATCGTCGTCGTGGTCGCCGACCGCACCGGCCGCTACGTCGACCAGATCGAGGCGGCGCCGGGAGTGCGGGTGGTCGAGGGCGGCCGCTCCGACGACGACCGCACCTTCCTCGCCGCCGGGGTGCGCGGGGCGACGGCGGTCGCGCTCGTCGACCGCGAGGACGTCACCAACATCCACCGCGCGCTGCGGGTCCAGGAGATCGACCCGGACGTCCGGCTGGTCGTACGGCTGTTCAACACCCGCCTCGGCCGGCGCATCGAGCAGATCCTCCCGACGGCGACGGTGCTGTCGGTCTCGGAGACCGCGGCGCCGTCGTTCGTCGCGCAGGCGATCGGGCGCAACACCCGCCAGCACGTGCGGGTGCCCGACCGCACCTTCGTGGTGGCCGGCCGCCGCGAGGTGCGCGACGAGGCCGTGGTGTGCGGGCTGGCCGCGAACTCGCAGCTCGGGGCCCGCGGCGGGCCCCGGCTGCTGCCCGACCCGGCCGGCGAGGACACCGCCGACTACGTGCTCGCCGTCGCGGAGAACCGTGCCCGGGCGACCGACCAGCTCTCCCGGCCCCGCACCGAACGCCTGCGCAACGCCGTGGGCCGCGTCGTGCTGCGTCTTCGCGGGACGTTCACGCGGCGTCTGGCGCGGGCGACGCTCGCCCTGGTCGGGCTGTTCATCCTCGGCACGGCGGCGTTCGCGACGGCGGGCGGCTACAGCGTCGGCGACGCCATCTACCTCGCGGTCCTCGACTCCGCGGGCGCCGCCCAGCCCGACACCGGGGCCAGCACCGCCGTGCAGGTGATCCAGGGCTTCGTCACGGTGGTCGGGATCGCGATCATCCCGCTGGTGACCGCGGTCGTGGTGGAGAGCGCGGTGAGCGGCCGGGTGGTCGGCGTCGCCCCGCGGCGCATGCCGCGCCGCGACCACGTCGTCGTCGTGGGCCTGGGCAACGTCGGGATCCGCATCGTCACCACGCTGCGCGAGCGGGGCGTGCCGGTGGTGGCGGTCGAGCGCAGCGAGGACGCCGTCGGGGCGTCGGCCGCCGCCCGGGCGGGGGTGCCCGTGGTCCTCGGCGACGCGACCCGCGAGCGGGTGCTGCGCGAGGCCGGGGCGGAGGAGTGCCGGGCGCTGGTCACGGTGACCAGCGACGACGCGACGAACCTGCAGGCGGCGCTCGTCGGGCGCTCGGTGCAGCGCTCGGTGCGGGTGGTGCTGCGGCTGCGCGACGACGACCTCGCGGCCCGGGTCGAGCGGAGCATGGACGCCATCTCGCGCAGCGTCTCCTACGTCGCCGCGCCGGTGTTCGCCGCGGCGCTGCGCGACGGGCAGGTGCTCGCGACGATCCCGGTCGGGCGCCGCATCCTGCTCATGGCCGAGGTGACGGTGGGGCGCGCGTCGTTCATGGCGGGGCTGACGATCGGCGCGCTCGTCGAGACCGGGGCCGTGCGCATCGTCGGGGTGTACCGCGGCGCCGGCCCCGAGGCCGTGCTCGAGCTGCCGCCCCGGCCGCGTCGTCACCTCAAGGTCGGCGACCGGCTGCTCGTCGTCGCGACCCGCGGCGGGCTGGGCACGGTCCTCGAACGGTGCGCCTCGCGGTCGGTGCGCGAGGGGACCGGCAACGGTGTGGTCGGCCCGCCGGCGGTGCTGCCCCGCGACCGCGTCGAGGGCATGCTGGCGCCGTAGGTGCGCTGCGCGCTTGTGAGCACTAAGTGC
>NZ_JABBND010000025.1 GCF_012933465.1 Actinomycetospora sp. TBRC 11914 | reverse complement strand
CCGACGAGACCGACACCGTCTGGGAGCTGCTCCAGCACGACGCCGTGGTCTACGTCTGCGGCAACGCCGCCACCATGGCCCCCGCCGTCCGCGCCGCGTTCACCGACATCTTCCGCACCAGAACCCTCACCACCCAGGCCGACGCCGAGGCCTGGTTCACCGGCCTGCGCAGCGCCGGCCGCTACCTCGAAGACATCTGGGGCGAGACCGCTGTCGTCTGAGGAGCCGCCGGTCAGTACTCCCCCTTGATGACGAAGAAGCTGCCGCGGATCGTGCCGGCGAGCTTGGAGCGCTGCCTCGCGAACTTGAACCGCGTCGCCAGCTCCTCGGGGACCTCCATGCCCTCCGAGAGCTTGAAACCCACCGCGCGTTTCGACCCCGGCTCGAGGCCGTACATGACGTTGATCGCGAGCCCCGACTCGTAGAACACGTACGCGAACCGGATCCCGTCCGCGACGAACCCGGTCGCCTCCAGCGGCCGCGACGCGATCACGATGTCCCGTTCCTCGGCGAGGATCCGGGTCACCCAGTCGACCGTCTCGGCGGCCTCGTCCGCGGGCTCGACGGTGAACTCGTGGTCGTACTTGTTCTTGAAGTACCGGGCCTCGTTCGCCCGCAGGCCGGCCAGGGCCGCCGCCACCGGGGACGTCTCGAGGCCCTCCGTCGAGACGTTGGAGAAGTCGACGACCTGCGACACCACGCACCTCCGAGGACCGGTGGCGGTGAGCGTATCGGCGCGGCCCAGCGACGTCGGCCTCCGCAGTCCCGCCGGACCGGCCCTACGGACCGGTCGTGGCCGCCGGTAGCCTCGGTCGATGCCCCACGACGTGGTCCTCAAAGCGATGAACGGCGTCCACCGATTCCTCGTCTCAGCCACCGGCGGCAGGATCGGCTGGGAGTTCGGCGGGATGCCCGCGCTCGAGCTCACCACCATCGGACGCAAGTCGGGGCAGAAGCGCTCGGTCATGCTCACCGTGCCCCTCGTCGAGGGCGATACCTACGTGGTCGTCGCCTCGCGCGGCGGCGACGACGTCCACCCGGCCTGGTACCTCAACCTGCGCGCGAACCCCGAGGTCGAGGTCTCCCTCCAGGGTGGGCCCACCGAGACGTGGCGGGCCGCCGTCGCGTCGCCGGAGGAGCGCGCACGGATGTGGCCCCTGATCGCGGACAAGTACCGCAACTACCGCGGGTACCAGGAGCGCACCCAGCGCGAGATCCCGCTCGTGCTGCTGACGCGCGCCTGACGCGTCAGGCTTCTGCCCAGGATCCCGGGAGCTGCTCGAGCGCCCCCGGAACGCGGAGCTCTACGCCGCGTGACGCGACGGCCTGAGGACGATCCGTTCGGTGGGCGGCTCCCAGTCGGCGACGATCCGGGCGGCCTCCTCGGGAGACAGCGGCTTCGGCGACGCTTCCGGGGCCGGCTCGTGCAGCTCGTGCCAGAGGGTGCGCCCCCGGTGATGGTGCACCGCCATCGCGACGACTATGCCGAGGCTGATGAGCACTCCGACGACGCCGGCCGCGAGGAACAGGCTCGCGAACACCGCAGTCAGCACCCACTGGACGATCAGCGTGGTGCGGACCTGCTCCCAGGTCGAGTCGTACAGCCGTCGGATGTAGGTCTCGGCGCGCTGCTCGGCGGTTGTGAGCATGCTCGGCGGAAAGGGCACCCCGGGGTGCTCGACGAGCCACCGATCCCGGTCGGCGTTCCGCACGTACTGGTCGTGCGCCACCGTCGCCTGGTAGGTGCGGCGCTCCCACGTCGACATAGGGTCCCCCGAGATCCGTTGATGAAGTCGTGCTGTCCATCGACGGCGCGCCGGCGGCGTTACTCCTGGCGACGATCAGCCCACGAACGCGCACGAGGCCGGCCCCTCCGACGCGGGGGCCTCCTGATTCCTCGCAGAGGTCGGTCTGTGTCATTGGCGGCGGAATGGTCCGATTCGGTCCGTACCGTGCGAATCTGCCGAACTCCAGCCGGTGATCGAGTCCATCGGGCTCGATTTCACCGGTAACGACGTGACCGGGATCTCCGATGAGCGGTCAGCCCGGAGAGATCCATCCCCGGTGTGCCACCGACGAGCCTGCAAAAGCCCGAGGAACTGCCTCGACAGGAGCGACACCGCTGCTCCCGGTTTTCGCCGCGCCCGGAAATCAGTGAGAGGGGGTCGTGATGTTGCGTCGTCTCCGTCGTCTCGCCCGCAATTGGCGCGGCTGAACATCGTATCGCCTGACCTGCGATCCAGTGAGGGGGTGATCGTCGTGCTGCGTCGTCTTCGCCGTCTCGCCCGGACCTGGCGGATCTGACCGCGAGAAGCCCCTTCGTATCAACCACGACATCGGGAGGAGGTTTCTCCATGCTGCGTCGTCTTCGCCGACTGGCCCGCAACTGGCGCTCCTGAGCTGGATCGGCATCTGCGTCCTGATGGCACGAGGAAGGGGGTGATCGTCGTGCTGCGTCGTCTTCGCCGGCTCGCGCGCAACTGGCGGACCTAACCGGAAGGTGCGGGAGGCGCCGGAGCGAGTCGTCCGCTCCGGCGCCCTGCTGTACCTCGTGAACGCGCAGAGATGTCTCGCCGTGTCGGTGGCCTGGAGGACTTGATGAGTCGGCTGGTATGGGCGGGATCGACCCGCTGGCGAGTGTCGCGGCACGGCCTGGTGCTCGCCGGCGACGCCGGCGACGGCGCGCTGCTCGAGCACCCCCGCGCCGAGCAGCTCCCCGACCTGCTCGCCGACACCCCGAGCGCCGAGCAATTGGCGGAGCGGCTCGGCGAGCCCCGCCCCCGCGAGCTGGTCACCGAGCTCGTCGATACCGGGCTGTTGATTGACCTCGACGCCACCACACCCGGGAGCGCTCCGGTCGCCCGCAAGCGGGCGGTGACCGTGACCCGCTCGGGGATGGAGTTCACCGGTATCGAGCGACCCGCCCGCTGGATCCACCAGCACCTGCGCTGGGTGTGGGCATCCCTGCCCGGGCGGCTGCTGCTCGGCCTCGTCGTCCTGGGTGGAGTGGTCGCGCTTCTGCAGGGCCGGCCGGCGGGCCCGTCGGTCAGCACACACCCCTGGGTGGATGCGCTGCTCGGCCTTGCGATCAGTTGGCTGGCCTCCGCCGCGCACGAGCTCGCCCACGCCGTCGCTCTGGTCGGGTACGGCCGCCGACCCCGCCGCGCCGGGTTCGGGTTCTACTGGGGCGGCATCTCCTTCTACGTCGACTCCACCGAGGCCCTGACCCTGCCGCGGCGGGCCCGAGTCACCCAGGCCCTCGTCGGGCTCGGGGTCGATCTCGTGACGACCAGCGTGCTCGCGATCACTGCCGCTCTCGTCACGTCCCCGGTGCTCGTGTACGCCGTCGCCTGGCGGGTCGCGGTCCTCGGTGCGCTCGGGATCATGATGAACCTGCTGCCGATCCTGCAGGTCGACGGCCACTGGGCCCTGGCCGACTACCTCGACGAACCCGACCTCGCCGCCCGCGCCCGCGCCGCCCTCGGTCGGGCCCTTCGCCACCAGCCCACCGGCGGGCCACGCTGGCTCGTGGGCTACGGCGCTGCGAGCCTGCTCGGCGGCCTCGCCGCCCTCGCCGTCGGCGTGTGGGTGTGGTGGTCCGCCGCCGGCGACCTGGCCACTGCCCTGTTCACCGGCAACCCAGCCGAGATCCTCGTCGGGCTCGTCCTCGTCGGGCCGATCACCACCAGCCTGGTGATCAGCCTGCTCGGCCTCATCCTGGATCTGCTGCCCGGTGAACCGGCCGACGACAGGTCGGCCTCGGTCGTCGCGTCGGGCTCCTAGCTGCGACGCTGATCGGCCGGGCCCTGACGGCCGGTCTCGTCCGCGCGCGCCGATCGCGGCGAAGACGCCTACAGTCGCGCCCCACCAGGCTCGATCGTCGACGCGCGGGGCAGGACAGCTCATGGCGGAAGATGACCTGCTCGAGGCCGCGGCCGGGGGGATCGTCGTCGGGATGGACGACTCCCCCAGCGCCAGGGTCGCGCTGCGGCACGGACTCGAGGAGGGCGCCCGGCGCGGCACGCACGTGCTCGCGCTCACCGTCTACCACTCGCAGTCCGCGTGGGCCCCGCAGGTGGCGAGGGTGCTCGACGAGGACCGCCTGGTCGGGGAGGTCACGAAGGCGATCCAGCAACTCGTCGACGAGGTGGTCGCCGAGGAGCGCCGGAAGGGCAACGAGGTGCCGCCGGTGCGGGCCGGACTGCGGACGGGGTCGCCGGCGGACGTGCTCTGCCGGATCAGCCGGGACGCGACGCTGCTCGTGATCGGCGACCGGGGCCGCGGTCAGCTGGCGAGCCGGCTGATCGGCTCGGTGGTCCTCGGTGTGGTGCTGGGCGCCCAGTGCCCGGTGCTCGTCGTCCACCCCGGGGACTGACCCGCCGCCCGCCTCACCACGGGACGAACAGGACCAGGCAGACCACCACGAGCGCCAGCAGGCCGAGGACCACCAGGACGCTCCCGACGCGGTGCAGCCGGCCCGCCCCCGGAGCGGGCGCGTCGGCCGCGGGCGGCTCTCCCGACGGGGCGTCGGCGTCGCCGACCGGGCCGGGCCGCGACGAGGAGCTGCGCTGGGTCGGGACGGCGGGGCCCAGGTCCCGGAGTGCCTCGGTCAGCGTGGCGGCGTCCGGGCGGGCCGACCGATCCACGGACAGCGTCCGCATCACGAGGTCCTCCACCGCGACCGAGAGCTCCGGCCGCAGCGCCCGGGGCGGGACCGGCGCCTCGCGCAGCCGCACCGAGGCGACGTCCGCCGAGCCGGTGCCGCGGAACGGCGGAGTCCCGGTCAGCGCCTCGTAGAGGGCGCATCCCAGGGAGTACACGTCCGAGCGTCCGTCGAGCTCCTCCCCGCGCACCTGCTCGGGCGACATGTAGGTGGGGGTGCCGACGACCGCGCCGGTCTCGGTCAGTCCCCCGGCGTGCGCGAGCTGCGCGATCCCGAAGTCCATCAGGATCGGCGTGCCGTCGGCGAGCAGCATGACGTTCGCCGGGTTCACGTCGCGGTGGGTGGTGCCCCGGGCGTGCGCGTGGGCGAGCGCCGACGCGACCGCCGCCGCCACCCCCACCGACTCGCGCTCGGGCAGCGGTCCGCACTCCGCGATCCGCTGCCGCCAGGGGCGGCCGTCGAGGAGCTCCATGACCACGTACACCCCCTGCGAGGACCACCCGACGTCGTGCACCGGGACGACGTGGGGGTGGCTGAGGCCGGCCGCGGCCCGGGCCTCGTCGTGCAGCCGGCGGGACTGCGTCGAGTCGTGGCGCTGGTCGGCGGGGAGCAGCTTGACCGCGACGACGCGGTCGAGGGCGCGATCGAGGGCGCGGTGGACCTCGGCCATCCCGCCGTGGCCGAGTGGTTCGACCAGCTCGTAGCGGTCCCCGAGCACGAGGGGTTCCCGCGGGGACCCGCCGGAGCCGGGATCGGTCTCGGGTCGGGTCACAGACGACGGGTCCGTTCGGCGTCGCCGCCCTGCAGCAACGCGTCGAACAGGTAGCGGTGGTCGACCATCGCCTGGCGCCGGTCCTCGAGGCGCTGCTCGTCCCGCTCGTCGGCGACGGCGACCTCGTGGGCCGAGCGGAAGTGCTCGACGAGGTCGGGGTGGTCGACCGAGACCAGCTTCTCCCGCTCCTCGAAACGCTCGGAGGGGTAGCCGCGGTCCCGCATGACCTGCTGGACGAGCAGGTCGGCGTCGCGCAGACCGGTGGACGGGTTCTCGACGAACGTCGCCTGCGCGGTCTCCCAGGCCCGGGAGTAGCGCTCGCGCTCGTCGGGCACGAGGTCGCGCAGGTCGAGCCGACGCCGGCGGCGCAACCGGGCCCTCAGCTCCTTCTCCCCGTTCCGGCGCCCGTAGGAGCGCACGACGCGGTCGTACTCGGCGCCGAAGCGGCTGCGCAGGGCCGCCGTGCTCCCGCGCGCCCGACGCCGGGCGACGAGGAGGAGGACCACCCCGAGCAGGACCACCACGACGGCGGCGGCCACGATCCCGAGCACGACGCCGTCCATGGCAGGCCCTCCGTCCGGCTGCTCGCCCCATCACAGCACTCGATCGGGCGACGCGCGCGGTACAGGCCGAGCCTCACCCGACGAGGGCCGCTCCCTCCGCCATCGCCTGCAGCTTCATCTGCGCGACCTGGGCGCCCACGCGACCGAAGCCGACGAACGTCCCGAACCCGCAGTCGGTGCTGGCGATGACGCGCTCGGGCCCGACGACGTCGGCGTACCGCCGGAGACGCTGCGCGACGAGGCGCGGGTGCTCGACGATGTTGTTGAGCGTGTCGACCACGCCGGGCACCAGCACCACGTCGTCGGGGATGGCGAGCCGGCGCACGTCCTCCCACTCGTGCTCGTGGCGCGGGTTGGCCGCCTCGAACGAGATCATCCGGGGGCGACCCGCGAGGACGGCGGGGAGCAGCTCGGCCAGCGGGGCGTCGAGGTGGTGCGGGCCCTCGTAGTTCCCCCAGCACAGGTGCAGGCGCACCCGGGAGGGATCGATGCCCTCGAGGGCCCGGTCGATCGCGGCGACGTGGCGCTCGGCGAACCCGACCAGGCCCCGCCGCTCGACCTCGTCGCGGCACCAGAAGTTCGTGTGCCCGGCCATCGGGATGTCCGGGCAGTCGAGCTGCAGGACCAGCCCGGCGTCGACGATCGCCCGGTACTCGTGCGCCATGGCGTCGGCGAGGGCGTCGAGGTAGCTGTCGTAGTCGGGGTAGTGCAGGTTCGGGCTGCAGGTCGCGATGCACCCCGGGGAGGCGGCCGGGAGGAACGCGGCGTCGTGGCCGGTCTTGTCGAGGGCCAGCCGGAGGGTCTCGACGTCGCGGGCGACGCCCGCCTGCCCGACGTAGGCCACCTCGCCCTCGCAGTTCGGCGGCATGATGTGGCCGGCGTACTGCGCGACGGCCAGCTCCGGGGCGGCCTCGAGGTCGTCGATGCTCCACGGGGCGGCCTGCCCTCCGAACCCGGACAGCCGCTCGCGCACGTAGTTGACGAAGCCCGGCTTGCCCATCTCGCCGTCGGAGACCACGTCGATGCCGGCGCCGTGCTGCATCGCGACGACGTCGTGCACCGCGTCGGTCACGGCGGCCTCGAGCTCGGCGGGGTCGCCGCCGCCCTCCTGGTGGGCGTACATGAGGCGGACCAGGGACTCGGGGCGCGGCAGGCTGCCCACGTGGGTGGTGCGCACGGTCGTCATCGCGGCGGTTCCTCTCGGTGCTCGGCGTCAGGGAGACGTGATCCACGCGGGGTCGAATCCCTCGAGCGCGGCGATCTTCGTCAGGACGGTGAGGCGGTCGGGGCGCGGGACGGTGGGGTCGAGCTGCTGGTAGACGTTGAGCACGTTCTGGGCGAGCCGCCCGTGCTCGGGGAGGTCGGCGAAGCGCCCGAGGTCGATCGAGGCGATCGCTGCGTCGACGTCGAGGCCCTCCTCGTACCGGCGGCGGGCCTGGGCCTCGACGGTCACGAGGTACTCGCGCATCTCGGAGACCTCGGGCTTGCCGCTGACCGGGCCGTGGCCCGGGACGATCGCCGCGACGTCCATGTCGAGCACGAGGTCCAGCGCGTCGATCCACCGGTCGATCGGTCCCGCCCAGGCGATCGGCGTCCCGCCGACGAAGAGGATGTCGCCGGCGTAGAGCAGGCGGGCGTCGGGGACGTGGACGAGCGCGTCGCCGGGCGTGTGCGCCGGGCCGACCTGGATCAGCCGGACCTCGCGGCCGCCGACGTCGACGCTCTCCTGTCCGGTGAAGGTGCGGTCGGGCCCGGTGGCGGTGACCCCGTCCAGCTCGAACGGGCCGAAGATGTGGCGCGCGAAGTCGCCGAGGGTGCCGGGCAGGTGCTTCACCTTCGCGACGGCGTCGAGCGCCTCCTGGGTCATCAGCGCGGCCGCCGGCTCGGAGGCGAGGATCTCGACGTCGCGGGCGGCGAGCAGCTCGTTGCCGTTGACGTGGTCGGGATCCGAGTGGGTGTTGACCAGCGTCCGCAGCGGATACCGGTCGGTCACCGGACGGAGGCCCTCGAGCATCTCCCGGGTCAGCGGCAGGTCGAACAGCGTGTCGACCATGAGCGACGCGCCGGACCCGACGACGAGGCCGGAGTTGCTCCAGCCCCAGCTGCCGTCCGGCTGGAGCCACGCGTGGCACCCGTCGCCGAGGTCGTGGTGTCCCTTGCGGTAGTCCATGGAGGTCCTCTCAGAAGCCCGTGCGCAGCGGGGTCATCGGGGTCGCCGGCCGGACGGTCTGCCGGGTCTCGCCGAGCGCGGGCGAGGTCAGCACGACGACGTCGCCGGGCGCGAGCCACCCGGTGAAGTCACCGGGGTCGGCCGTGTCGACGTGCTCGAGCAGGCACCCGCCGGGGACCGTGCCCGACCCGACGACGTCGCCCGGGCGCAGCTCGGTGCCGCGGGAGAGGTAGGCGAGCAGCTCGCCCCAGGTCCAGTCCATGCCCGCCAGGGAGCCCTTGGCGATCTCCCGGCCGTTGACGGTGGCCGCCACCTCGAACGTGTATCCGCTCTCGCCCCGGAACGGTTCGAGTTCGTCGACGGTGACCAGCGCCGGCCCGAGCGTGATCGCGCTGTCCTTGCCCTTGCCCATCCCGATGCCCTGCGCCATGTCCCGCACCTGGTGGTCGCGGGCGGTCCAGTCGTTGAAGAAGGTGAACCCGGCGATGTGCTGCTCGGCGGACCCCGGGTCGAGGTCGCGACCGCCGCGCCCGATCACGGCCCCGACCTCGAGCTCGAAGTCGAACCACCGCGACCCCGGCGCGATCGGGACGTCGTCGTGCGGACCGATCACCGCGGCCGGGTTGGCGAAGTAGAACGCGGGCGCCTGCGACCACGCCGGGTGCAGCTCCGGCGGGCGCCCCAGCGCGCGGTAGCAGCCGCGGAGGTGGTCGAGGAAGCACAGGCCGTCGCGGATCGCCGGCGGTCGCGGGATCGGCGCGAGCAACCGCACCTCGCCGACGGGACGCACCTCGGCCGGGCGTGCGCGGGCCGTCGTCGCGGCCTCGGCGAGCGCCGACCCGTCGTCGCCGAGCAGCGAGGCCAGCGAGACCTCGGCGGCCAGCCCGTGCACGCCGTCGTCGGTCAGCAGCCCGACCCGCGGGCCGGCTCCCGCCTCGTACGTCACCCACTGCACGACAGCCTCCACCGCGTCGTCGAAGCCGTACCCGAGTACACGTTCGTGGGCGACGCTAGAGTGTGAATGTGACGTGTATCAAGACCCGAGTACGGATTCGTGCTGTGCTCTACTGATCGGGATGGACGTTCAGGCGGCCGACCTCGGGGAACTCCCCCCGCTGAGCACGCGGACCCGCAAGCGCCAGGAGCGGCGGGACCGGGTCTACGACGCGGCCATCGCCCTGTTCGTCGAGCACGGGTTCGACCAGACCTCGATGGACGACATCGCCGCGCGGGCGGTCCTCGGGCGCACGACGGTGTTCAACCACTTCCCCCGCAAGGCTGCCTTCCTCGAGGAGTGGGCGTTGCGCCGCCGGCAGCGGGCCGCCGCCGCGCTCGGCGACCCCGACCACGACCCCGACCACGCGGGGCGCAGCCTGCGCGATGTCCTCGAGCGCTACTTCGCGGGACTCGCCGAGGTGAACCTCGAGACCCGCCGCGAGACCCGGGCGTTGCTGACGCTGTCGCTGAACCACAGCGACGTCTTCCTCGGCCACACCCTGGGCCGCGACCTCGCCGCGCTGGTCACCGCGAGCGGGGAGGCCCTCCGCCCGAGCACCGACGCCGCCCAGGTCGGGCGCCTGCTCGCGCTGGGCTACTACTCCGCGGTCGTGCGGTGGATCCACGTCGACCCGGAGCCGTTCCGCCTGGACGCGGAGCTCACCGCGGTCCTCGACACGGTGCTCTCGGGGGCGCTGGACCGCTGAACGCGTCCGACCGGCTCAGGACGACGACCGCCCCCGGGCCCGGTAGGCCGCGACGCTCGCGCGGTGGGCGCAGCCGCGGCTGCAGTACTGCTTCGAGCCGTTCCGCGACAGGTCGGCAAAGGTCGAGCGGCAGGTCGGCGACGAGCACACCCCGAGACGGGTCGGCCCGTACTCGACCAGGACGGCGGCCAGGGCGTCGAGCGCCCGCACCGCCACGACCTCCGCCCAGCCGCCGTGGCCCGGGGCGGTCTCGAGACGCCAGCCGTCGCCGTCGGGCCGCAGCTGCGGGACCGCCCGGCACTCCCGCAGGGCATCGTTGACGAGCCGGGCGACGTGCTCCGGGTCGTCGGCCGCTCGCTCGAGGGCCTCGCGCACCGTGGTCCGCACCGCCCGCACCGCCTCGAGGTCGGCGGCGGACGGAGGCTTGGCGCGCTCGGCGGCCGGGAGGTGCTCCCCGAGGAACGCGCGCAGCGCGGCGACGGAGTCGAGCAGGTCCTCGCCCCTGACCGGCTTGAGGGTGTTGGCGAGGTCGACGGCGAGGTCCACGCCGCTCTGGTGATACGCGTCGAGCATTTGACGTGTAACTCCTCCGGCTCGTAGCGTGACACGCGATCGCCTTCTAGTGTGTCACGACGACCCCGTCGGCGGCACGCGCCGCGACCGACGAGGAGCTCCCGATGACCGACGCCCCCGGCCTGACGACGGCGCCTCCCGACGAGGCGGGCCCGGACGCGGAGCGGATCGGCGCCCGCCTCGGGCTGCTGCTCGGGGTGGCCGTCCTCCCGCTGTTCGTCTCCGTCGGGGCTCCGTCGGTGACGCTGCCGGGCGTCGCCACGGCGCTCGGGGTGCCGTTCGGGGCGACGGCGTGGATCCTCGCCGGCTGGTCGCTGACCTCGGCGGCGACCATGCCCCTCGCGGGACGGTGGGCGGCCCGCCGGGGAGCCCGCGGGCTGCTCGTCGTCGGCATGGCGCTGGTGGCGGCGGGCTCGATCGTCGCCGCCCTCGCGCCGACGCTGGCGGTGGTCGTCGTCGGGCGCCTGGTCGGCGGCGTCGGTGCCGGAGCGGCGACGATCGCCGCCGTCACGCTCCCCGGTGCTCTCCCGGCCCGGGCCCGGCTGCGCGCACTCGGCGCGGTCGCGGCGTCCGCGGGGACGGCGTCGGCGTTGGGCACGCTGCTGGGCGGTGCCCTCGACGCCTGGGCGGGATGGCGCGTGGTGCTCGCGGTCCCGGCGGTCGCCCTGCCCGTCCTGCTGCTGCTCGGTGTCCTCGGGCGGCGGACCCTGCGGGCGGTGCCGGCCCCGCTCGACGCCGAGGTCGGCCGCCTCGACGTGGTGGGCGCGGCGGCCCTGACGACCCTCGCCGCCGCGGTGGTCGTCCTGCTCCAGACCCGGGCGGTCGGGCTGCCCGCGGCCGCGGCCGCGGTCGTGGGCGTCGCCGGGATCGTCGCGGTCGTCGTCGTGCTCCGGCGGCTGCGCACCCGACCCGACCGCTTCGTGCCGCGGCGGGTGGTCGCGGCCCCGGGCCTCGTGGTCGCCGGCGCCGCGGGTGGCGCGGTCTTCGCGGGGTACTACGGCGTGCTGTTCGTGGCCCCGAGCCTCGTGCAGCACGCCGTCGGCGGCGGCAGCCTCGTCGCCGGGGCGGTGCTCGTCCCCGCAGCGGCCTGCGCGGTCCTGGCCGGTCGGGGCGTCGGCCCGGTGGTGCGGCGCCTCGGATCGTGGCGGGTCCTGGGCGGGCTCGCGGCACTCACCGCGCTGGGCGCCCTCCTCGTCGCCGTGCCCGTGGCGGGCGCCGGGGTCGTCGTCACCGTCGCGGGCACCGGCCTCACCGTGATCGGGTTCGCGGGCGCGCAGGCCGTCGTCACCGGTCTCGTCCCGGACCTCGTCGCCGCGGACGACCGGACCGTCGCGGCGGGCCTGCTCAACTTCGCCGTCTTCGAGGGCGGAGCCGTGGGACCGGCCGCGGTGGGCGGCCTCCTCGGCGTCGTCGGGGTGCCCGGCGCGCTCGGCGCGGTGGCGCTCCTGCCCGCCGCCGCCGTCGTCGCCGTCCTCCTCCGGGCGCGGGGCGGCTCGCGGCGGACGGCGTCGTGACCGCCCTCGGAGGTCCGGCGCCGGGTGGGCCCGCGAGGATCGGCGACGTGCACCTCGAGAACATCGTGTGGGACGCCCGCGACCCGGACCGATTGGGGCGCTTCTGGGCCGCGGCCCTGGGCGCGGAACCCGCCGGGGACGACTGCCACCGCCTCCACCTCGGGGACACCTGGCTCGACCTGTGCTTCCAGCCGGTCCCCGACGGTCCCGACGACGGCCGCCGGCTCCACCTCGACGTCCTCGGTGGGGCGTCCCAGGCCGCCCGCGTGGACGAGCTCCTCGCCCTCGGCGCGACCCGTGCCGACATCGGCCAGGGCGAGGTCCCCTGGGTGGTGCTGGCCGACCCGGAGGGCAACCCGTTCTGTGTGATGGACGACCGCGCCGAGTACCGGGCGACCGGCCCGATCGCGGCCCTGCCCCTCGACAGCGCGGATCCCGACCGGGACGCCCGGTTCTGGGCCGCCCTGACGGGGTGGGTACCGGCGGAGGGCACCCCCGGCATCCGGACACTGCGGCACCCGGCCGGTGTGGGCCCCCTGCTCGAGCTGTGCCCGGAATCCGCCCCGCACACGACGAAGAACCGGCTGCACCTCGACGTGCGCCGGACCTCCCCCGGCGACGACGAGCTCCGGGCCCTCGGCGCCCAACCCGTCGACGAGGCCGAGGGCCTGCCCTGGCGGGTGTACGCCGACCCCTCCGGGAACGAGTTCTGCGTGCTCGACCCCTCCGAGGGCTGAGCCTCCGCCGAACCCGTCAGCCGCGGACGAGCGGGCTCCGGCCGCTCGGGCGGCGGGACGACTGGTGACCGGGAGCGACAAAATGGGATCTTCTCCCGCCGGATTGACGAGAACGGCCTAGTCTCACCGCGAATTCGTCGCTCAGTGTCGAATGGCCCGAGGACGTCGGAATCGGGAACACGAAGAATGTCCGCGGGGTCTCGTATCCGGGCGACGGTCGTGCCAATCTGGGTGCCCACGAAAGGGAAATGCGACCACGTCGTCGTCGGGACGCGGCGGCCGTGGGGTGTCCGGGAGCACGATGATCGACGCAGGGAGCAGCCCCGCTGAGCCCGGCTCCGCGCTCGGCGCGGCCGTGCGGCGCCTGCTGCTGCTCGTGGGCCTGCTCGCCGGGATGCTGCTCCTCGGTGCGGTGTTCGCCGCCCAGGCCCACGCCGACACCGGCGGTGGCCGCCCGTCCGGTGGGTCGACGCCCGGCGCCCATGCCCCCGCCCACCAGGCCACCAAGCCCGCCGCTCGCTCGGTCGGCACCGGCGCGTCGGTCAGCGTCCGCCGGGCGACGCACACCGACGAACCACGGAGCACGACGCGGCCGAGCGGCTCGGTCACCGGCCACCGCTCACCGGGTGCCGGTCGGCCGGCGACGCGGGCGTCGGACGAGCCCGCGGACCGCGCTGTTGCGCGTGCGGGTGCCGGCCGGTCCGCGGCCGCGAGCACCGCGGCGGGCGCGCGCCGGCCGACCGAGCCCGCGACCCGGGGCGCCGGTGGTGCACGCAGCGCCTCGCCGCCGGCCGGGGTGGCGACGGCTCCGGCCCGCCGGGACACGAACGGCCGGTTCATCACCGAAGAAGGTCACGAACCGGCCGTTCGTGCGTTCGCCGGCGCGCCGATCCCGGCGGCCGTGCCGGTGGCGCCGACGGTGCTGCCCGGCGGCGGGTCGACCCCGGCCCGCTCCGTCCCGCGGCCGACGACCGCGGTGATCCCCGAGCCGACCCCGCCGGACGTGGCCCGGACCCAGCCGGTCCGGCTCGTGAGCGATGCGCTCGGCCCGCCGCTGACGACCTCGATCCCGGCGCTCGCCGTGCCCGCGGCGGTGCCGGCGCTCGATACCTCACCGGCGCGCTCGACCGACGGCGCCCTCACGACCGCCCTGTCCGTCGACCCCCTGTCCGTCGGCCCCCTGTCCGTCGGCCCCGTCTCCGTCAGCCCCCTGTCCGTCAGCCCCCTGTCCGTCGGCCCCGTCTCCGTCGGCCCCGTCTCCGTCGGCCCCGTCTCCGTCGGCCCCGTCTCCGTCGGCCCCGAGCCCGTCGGCTCCGTCGGCGCCGCCGCGACGTCGCTGCCCCTCGCCCCGCTCTCCGCGGCCACACCCCCGACGTCGTCCGGTGACCCGCCACGGGCCCCGTCCCTCGCCCCGGTCGGGGCGACGCCGGCTCCCCCGACGACGCTCGGCGCGCCCGTGACAGGGTCGGCCACGCCGGCGCCCCCGGGCCCACCACGCGAGGTCGTCGTCTCTCCGGGGCACGGTCCCCCAGGTGCGTACGACGGTCTGACCGACCACTCCACACCGGTGACGCCGGGTCTCCCGGAGCCGCTCGCGATGCCCGCCGGCGCGGGGTCGGCCGCCACGACCGGTGCTGACGGTTCGTGGGCCCCGGTGGGGCTCTCTCCCGAGACGTCTGCCGTGCTGCTGGCCGCAGCCGGCCTGGCCCTGGCCGCCGTGCGCCGCCGGGCGACGTGGTGGTCCCCCGAGATCGTGGTCGGACCGGGCTGAGGTCCGTCCGCACTCCCGCGCTGCGCGCCCCACGACGACCGACGCCCCCGTGTCGGTCCTGAGGTCACTGTCCCGACCCGCCCCCGGCGGCCACCGGGTGCCGTGACGACGTCGGACGCCGACCGTCACCGGGAGCGGAGAGCGGCACCGGCACGCCCCGGCGTCGCCGGCCTGCCCTGACCACACGGCGTCCCGGAGGAATGCGGATCTCCGCCGACGCCGAGCGGTGAATCCCCGCCGATACCGCAGTTCCTGCGCACTTGCGGAACCGCGAGCGCCGCTCCACGCGCCGAACGGTGGAGCACTTTCCGGACTGCCCGGCACCCCGAGCCGGGAATGGCGACCCTCGGCGAGTTCGAGGGTCGGAAGGACGCCACGACGAGCCGATTGAGGGGTCGGCTCGTCGTGGCTCCTTCGCCCCGGGGTCACGCCCCGCCGCTACGAGGCGTGGCGACGAGCTAGAGCTCGGCGCGGCGGAGGGCGATGGTGCTCGCGAGGTCGCGCAGCTTGATGTTCAGGTCCTGGGACGTGCGGCGCAGGACGTCGAACGCCTCCTCGGCGCCGATCCCGCGACGCTCCATCAGGATGCCCTTGGCCTGCCCGATGACGTCCCGGGACTGCAAGGCCTCGGAGAGCTGGGAGCTCCGCAGCTGTTCGGCCTCGACGGCACGGGCGGCGCGCAGGGCGACCGCACCGTGCGCGGCCAGCAGCAGCATCACGTCGGGGTCGACCCCGGCGAGGTCCTCGGGATCGCGGAAGTAGTAGTTGAGCGCGCCCGACCGCGGCGTCTCGCCGCCGGGGAACATTCCGGTCGCGCAGAGCGCCGACATGCCGAGCTGGACCACCCGGGGGCCGAACCGGGGGTAGGCCGGGTCGCGGCCCAGATCCCGGCTCACGACGAAGCCGGGGCTCGCCGCGGCGGTGGCCTCGATGCAGGGCCCCTCCCCGGTCTCGTACTGGATCAGGTCGGCGCGGGTGGCCAGCGGGTCGGTCTCGACCGGGGTGCGGAAGCTGCCGTCGCGCTCCCGCAGGGTCACCGACACCATGTCGGCCGCCGGGACCAGCGCCTGCGCCTGCTGCACCACCCGCTCGAGGACCCCGATCACGCCGGTCTCGAGCGGCACGTGGAACAGCACCTCGCCGAGCTCGAGGAACTGGGCGGCCAGGGGCCCCAGATCGAGCGCTACCTCGCGGGGCGCCACGAGTTCGGGCAACGGTCCGGTCGCGTGCTCGACGAACCGCTGCCGCGCTGCCTGCCACTCCGACTCCGGCACCATGGAGCCTTCCTACCCTGCCGGCCCGACGGGCGACGGTCAGGTCTCGACCAGCCCCGGTCAGGGCGTGTGCAGGGCGAGGTCCACGGCCTTCTCGCGCCGCACGAGCTCCGCGAGCACCGCGCCGTCGTACTTGCGCTCCGCCGCGGCGGCCCGCTCCCGGGCCCGCGCGACGTCGGACCGGACCTCCTCGAGCGCGGACTGCAGCTCGGCGCGCCGGCGGTCGACGGCCAGCAGCGCCTGTTCGAGCCGGGCGACCCGCGCCGTGGCCGCCGCGAGCGCGGACTCCTGCTCCCGGGCGGTGCGGGCGGTGTCGTCCAGGTCCTGCTCGAGCCGCGACACCTGCTGCTGGGCGGCCTCGAGCGCCCGCATCCGCGACTGCAGCTTCTCGCGGCGGCGCTGCAGGGTGGGCCGCTGCTCGTCCCGCGGCGCGGCCGCGTCGTCGCCCCCGGCGGCCTCGTCGTGCGTCCCGGCCGGGGCCGTCCCGTTCGCGCTGCCGGTGGACGTGCCGTTCGACTTCGCCTTCTTCTTGTTCTTGCCCACGACGCCCTCCCCCGACCCCGCCACGGTCAACGACCCGTTGACCCATGGTGTCCATCCGCCGGAGAGACGTCAAGTTATCGTTGACCGATGGATGACGGTGCCCCGCGACGGCGGGCACGGGCAGCGCTGGAGTCGCTGGCGGCCACGGACGATCCACGGCAGGTGCTCGACGCGGCCCGGCGGCTGCGCGAGGCGGCCGAGGAGATCGAGCAGACCGCCGCGGCCGAGGCGCGGTGGGCCGGCACCACCTGGCACGAGATCGGCGTGCTCTACGGGACCACCAAGCAGGGGGCCCAGCAGAGGTTCGGCAAGCACCTGCGCCGCCGGCCCCGCCCGGTCCCCGAGGACAGCGCACCTCGGGGCTGACGGTGCGTGACGCGGCGCGGGGGACCTGACCGCGCTGTGACGACGATGAGAGTCGTGGAACGGCGGTTGGCAGATCCGCCGGGACCCGCTTCCCTGGAGTCATGGTCTCTCCCCGTCACGAGGCGCCGGCGGTGCACCGTCGTGTCCGGCTGCGCTCCGGCGACCCGGTGGTGCTGCGCACCCTGCGTCCCGAGGACCAGGCCGGCCTGGGCGCGATGTTCGAGGAGCTCAGCACCAGCTCCCGCTTCCAGCGCTTCCTGAGCGGCAAGCCGACCGTGTCCGCCCACGCGCTGCGCCGGCTGGCCGACGTCGACCACCGCGACCACGAGGCGCTCGTCGCCGTCACCGCCGAGGAGGGCGACGTGGTCGGCGAGGCCCGCTGGATCCGGGACGGGGACGACCACACCGTCGCCGAGATGGCCATCACCGTGGCCGACACCTGGCAGCAGCGTGGCCTGGGAACCGAACTGGCCCACGACCTGGCGCGCCGCGCCGCCGAGGAGGGCGTCGAGGAGTTCACCGCCGAGGTGCTCACCGACAACAGCGGCATCCGCCGGCTCGTCGAACACCTCGGCGAGGTCGACGACGCCGCCCAGCAGGACGGCATCTCCACGCTCCGCGTCAGCACCGCCGGTCACGGCGCGGCGCCCGACGACGGCCTCGTCCGCCAGGTCCTGCGCTCCGCCGCCCGCGGGGACTTCCTCGTCGTCCCACGTCCGCTGCGGTGGTGGTTGCGGCTCTCCGGCGAGATCACCAAGACCCTGATGGTCCCGGTCGAGATGCTGTTCGGCCGCCGCTGAGCGGGCCCGTCCGTCAGTCGTCCATGCCCTGGAACTTGACGTCCGCGTAGGACTGCCGGGCGATCGTCGGCAGCCGTGCGAGCCCCGACCGGGTGGTGGTGCCGTGGTCGAGGGCCGTCCCGCCGGTCGGCAGGTCGTGCACCACGAGGTCGACCGACCCCCACGGGCGGGTGGGCGGGCCGCCCACCGGGACCGCCGTCGGGAGGCGCACGTAGGTGGACTCCAGGTCCTCGCCGCGCCACACCCCGCCGAGGGTGTTGTCGGTCCACAGCCCGGTGAAGTTGTCGCCGAGGTCCTCCCCCGCCTGCAACCGGTAGCGGGTGGGCGGAGCAACGCCGTCCTCGACGAACTGCTGGTCCACGCACGGCCAGAACGCCGAGGTCATCTGGTCCGCGCGCACCGGCACCCCGGGGCCGCCGTCGGGCGCGAGCAGCTCCCGGATCGGGCGCGGTCCCCCGATCCAGGGCTGGGCGACGGCGAGCACCCCGGTCGGTGAGTCGGCGACGACCCGGACCGCGGTCGGCGGCCCCGGGAGCCCGACCAGCGAGATCGGGATCTCCTGCCAGGTCCGCTCGTCGGCGGCGGGCGAGAGGCCGACCTTCTCCGGGGTCACCGAGGTCGGGGCGCCGACGGGTCCGGTGCCGATCTCGAGGCGGACGCCGGCCTCGGTGGCGCCGTCCGGGCGCGGCAGGACCGGGACGACGACGTCGGTCGCCGCGGGCCGGGGGTCGCCGGCCGCGGCCGGGCGGCCCGCGCCGCGCGGCAGCGGGTACCACCCCGAGTCGAGCGACCCGGTGCCGGAGACCGCGGGCCCGTCGGTGTGCCAGACGGTGCCCATCCCCGGCACGGGCCGCGGGACGGGGCTGTCGACCGCGGCCAGGAAGTCGCCGGAGAGCACGGCCGGCGTCGGGGCGCCGAGCGGGGTCGGCGAGGGGCGCAGCACCGACACCTCGTTCTCGAGGCCGCAGGCCGAGTGCGCGACGTCGTGGACGTTGCCCAGCGCGACGGTCCACCCCGGGTACTGCCGCAGCGGCGCGAGGGTGAACACCCCGACCAGCCCGACGACGACGGCGAGGCAGGCCGCGACGAGCACTGCGCGGGCCGGCGACGGGCGAGGGGCCCGCGGCATCCACCGCGCGCGCGCCCACCAGGCCGCGAGCAGCGCGATCGCGAGCCACACCAGCGGGTTCCGCAGGTAGATCGGGCCCAGGTGCGGGGCGAGCAGGCCCTGTTCCGCGCGGGTGAGGTCGCCGGCGGCGTGCGGGCCGAACGGCTGGCCGCGGTCGGAGAACGGCCGCCAGACGTTGAGGCCCGCGAACGTCATGGCCGCGGCGGTGACCAGCACCGCGACGCTCGCGGCGGTGGCGAGGGCCCGGTCCTGCCGGGGCAGCGCGGCCCGCAGCAGCGCGACCGCGACGAGCACGGTGCCCGACGCCGCGACGGCCGGGAAGTGCAGCACCCACTTGGTGGGGCTGACCGCGAGCAGGGCGAACGCGAGGGCGGTGGTGGCCGCGCTGGTGAGGAGCAGCCGCCGCAGCGGGTCGCGGTCGTCCCGGGCGCCGCTGGAGACCGCGGCGACGGCGAGCACGGCGAGGGTGAGCAGTACCGGCGCCCGCCGCGCCCACGGCGTCACCTGGGGGCTGAGCAGGGTCTGGTAGTGGACCAGCTCGTCGAACCACGGGACGGTCGCGTAGTACCAGGAGTGCACGGCCTGGGCCTCGAGCACGTCGCCGACCGAGGCGTCGCCGAGCCCGACCGGCACCGCGATCGTCCCCGCCGCGACCACCACCGCGACCGCGGCCAGCGCCGACCACCGGTGCGGTCCCCACTCGGCCCGCAGCCACGCCCAGCCCCGCCCGGCGTCCACGACGAGCGGGGCGATCGCGACCAGCCCGGTCGGGGAGCACGTCACCGCCAGCGCGGCCGCGCCGACGGCCACCGCGACGGCGCCCACCGCGCCCGCCCCGCCCCACCGGCGTGCGAGCTGCCCGCACACCAGGACCACGACGGACAGCAGCACGATCAGCGGCTCCGGGCGCAGCGTCAGCCCGTAGGGCAGCCACCACAGCAGGTGCGCGACGAGCAGCGCCCACGGCACCTTGGCGTCCCGCACACCGGTCCCCTGCAGGGCCAGGACCGTGTAGACGCGCAGCCCGGCCCACGCGAGCAGCCCGAGCAGGACCGCGAGCAGGCGCATCCACAGCAGCGACCAGCCACCCAGGGCGCCCCAGGCCCCGACGAGGTACTGGGACGCGACGAACGGGCTCTCGGTCGCGTTCCACATGTAGACCGCGTTGGCCATGGTCCCCGTGCGCTCGGCCGCGCGGGCCATCAGCGGGTACCAGGAGTCGTCGAAGTTGGTCGGGCCGATCACGGCCCACACCCCCGAGATGACCACGACGACGGCGTCCGCGGGCGACGCGTGCCCGCGGACCCGGGCGATCCCCGACCGCAGCCGGGCGGCGAGTCGCGCGCCGGGGCCGGGCGGCCCGCGTCGGGGCCGGCCGGCCAGCACCACCACCAGGACCGCGAGCACCACGAGCTGGGCGATCAGCAGCCAGGTCTTCAGCGTCGAGGGCGAGGAGTCGTAGCGGTCGTCGGGCTGGAGCGAGACGGCGAGCCCGGGGGTGCCCGGGCGGCCGGTGGACAGGCGCGTCACCTGCGGCGGTTCGACCTCCGCGCACGCCCCGCAGGCCGGGGGGACCGGGGCGCCGTCCCGGGTGACATGCGGCGGCGACCCGGCCGCCACGTCCACCCGCCAGGTGCACGGTGCGGTCCCGAGCGGGGCGTCCACCAGGCGGGCGCCGTCCAGGTCGACGGTCACGCGTCGGGCGGCGCCCTCGCCCCGGGCGGCGACCAGCAGCCCGCGCGGTTCGCCGGGCGGAACCGTGCGCAGCCCCTCCACGGGTCCGGGACCGGCCAGCGCCGCGCACGGGACGGTCGCGTCGAAGGAGAGCGGTCGCGGCGGGGCGAGGGCGAGCGTCGTGGACGTGGCCGGACGTCCGGGCGGGGGCCAGAGGACCGTCGAGGTCGAGACGACGACGGGCGCGAGCGCGGCCGCGACCGCGAGCACGACGGCGAGCGCGCCGAGCGCCACGAGCAGGCGCGCCCGCCGACCGAGGTGGGCCGGGCGCTCGGAAGCCGCCTCGCCGTCGGCCTCGTCGGGCACGGCCGGTGACCCGAGGGTCGTCCCCGTGGTCATCGCGCCTCCCCTCGACGGTCGGGGTACCGCCGAGGAGGAGACTAGGGAGGTCCCCCGCGGCGCCTGCAGGGTCCTCACCGGTGTGTCGTCGCAGGTGGGTGGATTTCCGCGACGGGCGGGCCTCGGACGGCGCAGCGCGGTGCCCCGCTACGGTGAGCGCTCCGCCCGTCGTGCGTGTCGACCCCCAGCTGGAGCAGCCATGTCGGCCGAGCCCACCACCGCGCCCGGGCGGGAGCTCGTCGACGAGGCGACCGTCCCGGCGCACGGGACCACCCCCGCCGTCGGGACGGCGACGTCGCGGTGGCGGACGGTGTGGACACCGACCGCGCCCGCGGCGGCGTGCGGCGCCCTCGCCGGCGCGGTGCTGTTCCTGCTCGCCCACCGGGGCATGCCGGACGACTCCTACATCACGCTGGACTACGCGCGGAACCTCGCCGAGCACGGCCACTGGGGCCTGACCCTGTTCCGCGACGCCAACACGGCCACCTCGCCGCTGAACGTCTGGCTGCTGGCCGCCGGGATCCTGGTCACCGGGGGCCGCCCGGTGGTGGCCGCCGGCCTCGTGCTCGTCCTCGCCACGGCCCTGCTGGGCGGCTGGGCCGCCGGGCTCGCCGGCGCGCTCGGGCGGCGCCGCGCGGTGGTGGTCGGCCTGGTCGTCGGCCTGGTCGTGACCTCGCCGCTCTTCGCGAGCGTGGTCGGCATGGAGTCGTTCCTCGGCGCGGCCCTCCTGCTGGGGGTGGCCCGGTACGCGGCGGCGCGGCGGGCGGTGGCGGCCGGCGTCGTCACCGGTCTCGCGGTGCTGTGCCGGCCCGACCTCGCGGTCCCCGCCGTCGTCCTGCTGGCCGTGCTCTTCGTCGGGGCCGCGCCACGCGCCCCGCGCCGGATGTTCCTCGCCTGGGGCACGGCCGCCGTCGTCGTGCTGCCCTGGCACCTGTGGTCGTGGTTCGTGCTGGGCGGCTTCGTGCCCGACACGCTCGTGATCAAGACCGGCGGGGCGTTCCCGAACGGCGAGGTCTTCGGCAACGGCCCGCTGTTCTTCGCGCAGCGCTGGCCGGTGGCGATGGTGCTGATCTCCGCGGTCGTGGCGGCCGGGCTCGGCGCGCTCGTCGTGGCCGCCGTGGCGTGGGCCCGGGGCTCGGGCCGGCTCGCCGACCGGGTCGTGGTCGCCTGCGGGGTGGCCGGGCTCGCGCACTACGCGGTCTACGCGGCGATGGGCGTCTCGTCCTACCTCTGGTACTACTGCCCGTCGCTCGGGCTGCTCACCGTCTGCGCGGCGCTCGGCGCCGCGGACCTCGCCGTCCGGCGGACCGGCGCGCTCGCCGCCGCGCTCGCCGTCGTCGCGGGCGCCGGGATCGGGCTGCAGACCGCCCTGGGGGTGCCCTGGGCGCAGCCGGCGCTGTTCGGCAACTGGGCGACGTCGGGCCAGTACCTCGCGGCGGGCGAGCAGCTCGCGCGGGCGGTGCCGCCGGGGCAGTCGGTGCTCGCGCCCGGCGAGATCGGCGCGCTCGCCTACGGCTGCCGCTGCGACATCGTCGACGGGTTCTCCGACCACGCCCGGCTGATGGCCCTCGTCGCGCAGCGCGAGGCGACGTCGGGCCCCGTCGGGAGGTTCCTGCTGCGGCTCGACACCCTGCACGCCGACCGCGCGCCGGTGCGGCCCACGGACCACGTCCTGCGCTACGTGAAGGGCACCGGGCCCGGCTGGCCGACCGACGTGCCCGGCCGCGGTCCGGGCCGGCTCGTGCTCGACCCCTCGGGCGCGGACGCCGCGGCGGTGTCGCTCAACGGGGAGTGAGGCCGGCGCCGGGCCAGGGCGGTCCCCGCCGCGAGCAGGAGCACCGTCGCCGTCACCACCAGCAGGTACGACGCGAGCCACACGTGCTTGGCCAGCTCGACGTAGCCGTCGCCGAGCACGGCCAGCACCACGGTCCCGACGGCGGCCACGGCGAGGACCCCCGAGACGCGGGCCAGGCCCCGGGCGGTCCGGCCCCGGCCGCGGCGCGGGAGGACCGTCGCCGCGGCCGCGGCGAGCAGGGCCGCCGCGACGATCGTCGGCGGCACCCAGCGGCCCGGGAGCCGGTCGAAGTAGGCGAAGGTCACCCCCATGTGCTGCGCCCCCTCCGGGACGTCGGGCACGGGGAGCGAGCCGCTCACGGTCCGCGCGCCCGCCGTCGTCGGGACCAGGTAGGGCACCTGCGGGCGGAGGGTCGCGATCAGGCCCCGGTGCACCATCCTCGCCAGGAGCAGCGGGTGCGCCGCGACGTAGGCGCGGGCGGCCGCGCGGATCGCCGTGGTCCGCGGGCCGGGGACCTCGGTCCAGCCGGGGACGTTCCGGCCGAGGTCGAGGTAGTAGTGCTCGCCGGAGCGCTGCCACGCCTCGGGGGGCAGCCCGAGCGCGGGGAGCGCGGCGGGGCCGGACTCGGGGAGGATCGCGGTGAACACCAGGTCGTGGGTGTTCGGGACCTCGTAGAGCGTGTCCTGGTAGCGGATCCCGGCGAGCACCGGGGAGGCGGCGAGGGCGACGGCGACGACGCCCGCGACGAGGCCCGGCACCCGGCGCCGCCACCGGGTCGCGCCGACCGCGACGAGCAGGCACGCGGCCGCGGCCGTGAGCCCGAGGGGGACGAAGGCGGGCTTGGCGGTGGCCGCGACCACCGCCCCGGCCGCGAGCAGGGCGAGCGCGGCGGTGCGGGCGGCCCGGTCGGCGGGGCGGGTGACGGCGACCGCCAGCAGTCCGCCGGCGATCCAGGCCGCGCCGAGCAGCCCCGCCGGCTCGTCGTAGGTCGACACCAGGAACCGGGACCACCACGGGACGACCAGTAGCGGGAGGACCGGCGGGGCGACCACCGCGAGCACCACGAGGCCCGGCCTCGCCCGGGCGCCGGCGGCCCACGCCGCGATCCCGGCTCCGAGGCCGAACAGCCCGGCGTACGCCGCGGCGAGCGCCTCGAGGTCGAACGGCGCGGGCTCCGCCGGGCCGGTGGTGGCCGCGACGACCGCGCCGAGGACCACGCCGGCGGAGGTGACCGGGGCGGGGATGCGGCAGGCGGGGCCGCCGGTGCGGAACCGGGTGACGACGATGCCGTGGCCCGACGCGTGCCCGTCGGTGGCGTCCGGGGCCAGCCACGCGGTGCAGAACAGGCGGGCGCCGTCGGCGTTGTCGGCCGCCCCGAGCGCGCCGTCGGTCCCGAGGCCGAGCCGCCAGACCAGGCCCGCCGCGACGAGGACCGCCACCGCGACCGCGAGGAGCAGGCGGCGCGGCGTGGTCACCGCGGCAGCGTGCCAGAGCCCTCCGGGGCGGCGGGCTGTGTCTCCACCGGCTCAGGCCCCGACCGCGGGGACGAGCACCTCCTGGCACCACTGCCGGAACGTCGTCGGGCTCGTCGTCTCCGGGGTCCGCGGCACGCCCGCGTCGAGCCCCTCGTCCTTGGCCCGCATCATGTCGACCATGCCCCGGACGAAGGCGTCGCCCACCCCGCCGGCCGTCATCCCGGCAGCGAGGGTCTCGAGCGGGAGCCGCTCGTAGCGCACCGGCCGACCCAGGACCTCGGACATGGTGCGGACCATGTCCTCGGGCGAGAGGTCCTCCGGCCCGAGGACCGGGACGCTGCCGACGCCCTCCCACGACGGGTCGAGCAGCAGCTCGGCCGCCCGGGCCGCGATGTCGCGGGTGGCCACGAGCGGGGCCCGGCGGGCGGGCGACGCCGTGTCCGCGAACACGCCCTCGTCGCGGATCGAGGCCGTGCGGCGCAGCACGTTGTCCATGAACCCGGGGTTCGCGAGCGCCCGGTAGGCCACCCCGCTGCCGGCGATGAGGTCGTCCATCGCGAGCGAGGCCGTGACCAGGCCGGCGCGGTCGGCGACCGTCGTGCCGCGTCCGAGCGCGGACACCCCGACGACCCGCCGGACCCCGTGCGCGGCGAACGCCTTCACCGCGGGCGTGGTGAACCCGGAGTAGGCGGCCTCGAGGCTGGGCGCCGACGGATCCGGCGGGACGACCCAGAACACGGCGTCCGCGCCGGCGAACGCGCGGTCGGCGACGTCGGCGTCGCCGTGGGACCCGGTCACGACCTCGACCCGGTCCCGGACGGCGCCGGAGAGCTTCGCGGGGTCACGGACGACGACCCGGAGCGGCTCGTCGGGGGCCCGGGAGAGGAGGAGCTCGAGGAGCTGCCCACCGATGTCACCGGTGGGCGTGGTCAGGACGATCATGCGTCCAGGCTCCGTCCGCCCGGCCGCGAGCGTCCAATACCTGTCCGCCGAGATTGATACCTTGAGGGCATGGACCTGGATCTCCGCAAGCTGCGGTACTTCGCCGCGGTGGCGGAGCACCGCCACTTCGGTCGCGCCGCTCAGGCCCTCTACATCGCGCAGCCGGTGCTGAGCCGGCAGATCCGCGCGCTCGAGCACGAGCTCGGCTGCACCCTGCTCGCCCGCACGACCCGCCGGGTGCAGCTGACCCCGGCGGGCGAGCAGCTCCACGAGGAGACGCGCGGGCTGTTCGCCGCCGTCGACTCCGCCCTCCGCCGTGTCCACGAGGTCGACCGCGGCGTGGCACGGGTCGTCGTCGCGTTCGCCCCGGGTCTGCACGTCTCCGAGGCCGTCCGGGCGTTCACCGCGACCCATCCCGACGTCGAGATCGCGCTGCTGCGTCTGGACTGGTGGGAGCAGGACGCGCCGCTGCGCGACGGCCGGGCCGACGTCGGCCTGCTGCGCCGCCCGTTCGACGACACCGGCCTGCGCAGCGTGCCCGTCGGCAGCGACCCGAAGGTGGTCTGCCTGCCCGCGTCGCATCCACTGGCCCGCCGACGACGGCTGCACCTCGCCGACCTGGAGGGCCGGCCGCTCCTCAACACGCAGGGGCGGCGCACCGACTCGCTCGAGGAGAAGTTCGAGCTCATCGCCTCGGGGACGGCCATCGCCGTCGTCCCCCGCAGCGTGGCGCGGTCCTACTCCCGCCCCGACCTGGTCCACCGCCCGCTGACCGACGCCGAACCGGCGCAGACCTGCGTGGTCGTCGCGGAGGACCGTCGGGAGCAGCGCGTCCTCGACTTCGCGACGGTGGCCGTGGAGACCCTGGGCGCGGACGCTCCGCGGCTCGCGGTCGCGGACTGATCGTCCGTCAGCGCCGGACCGACCGGGGAACGGCCGCGTCGTGTCCGCCCGGTGCGTCCGTCAGGGCGGGAGGCAGTCCGAACGGACCGAGCAGGGTGTGCTCGAAGCGGGTCAGCGCTACGATGCGGTCCCCGGCGAGGGTGAGGACGTACAGCCCCACCCCGGGGGCCGAGGGACCGCGGAGGTAGGCCCCGCAGGCCGGCTGCCCGTTGGCCCGGGTGCGCACCAGGTCGAACCGTCGCCCGGCCCCGAAGATGCGCTCGAACAGCCGGCCCACCGCCTCACGCCCCTCGTACTCGTGCGGCAGCGGGGGCATCGAGACGAAGACGTCGTCGCTCAGCAGCGCCACGAGTGCGGGGAGGTCGGCCGACTCGTACGCCGCGACGAACCGCGCCACCACGACGTCCTCGGCCGGCGACAGGGGTGCGGGTGCGGGCGGCCGAGCCGCGTCCAGGCCGCGCAGGCGTGCCCGCGCGCGCTTGAGGGCGCTCGTCACGGACTCCACGGAGGTGTCGAGCACGTCCGCGACCTCGGCGGCCCGGAAGCCCAGGACGTCGCGCAGCAGGAGTACCGAGAGCTGGCGCGGCGGGAGCAGCTGCAGCGCGGTCACGAACGCGAGCGAGATCGACTCGGTCCGTTCGTACCGGGCCTCGGGTCCGGGCGGGCCGTCGAGCACGTCCGCCACGAGGGTGTCGGGGCAGGGCTCCAGCCACGGGCACTCGCCGAGCCGCGTCGGCTCGGGCGGCTCGACCCCGGGCACGTCCCACGCCTTCGCCGGGCGGCGGGCCGTCGAGCGGCGCAGGTTGAGGCACCGGTTGGTGGCGATCCGGTAGAGCCAGGTCCGCACGGACGATCGGCCCTCGAACCCGCCGAGCCCGCGCCAGGCTCCGAGCAGCGTGTCCTGGAGGGCGTCCTCGGCGTCGTGGAGCGACCCGAGCATGCGGTAGCAGTGCACCTGCAGCTCACGACGGTACGGCTCGGTGAGCTGCTCGAACGCCGCACCGTCCCCCGCCCGTGCCCGGGCCACCAGCTCGTCCGTGCCCACCGCCGCGCCTCCGTCCCGGGTCCGCCGCGCTCCCCGTCGTCGGGTGGACACCGGCGCGGGGGCGAACTGGGCGGCCCGGGAGCGCCCGGTTCCGGGCCGTCGCGGGGACCGTATCGCCGACGGGTCACGGGACCGGGAGAGGAGACCGACATGGGAAGGATCGTCGTCAGCGCGAACGTCTCGCTCGACGGGATCGTGCAGGACCCCGACGGCCAGGAGGGGTTCCGGCGCGGCGGCTGGTTCGGCCGGTTCGGGGGCGAGGACCTCGAGGAGTGGGCCGAGGCCGCGACCGCGGAGACACTCGGCGCGGACGCGCTGCTGATGGGCCGACGGAGCGAGGAGTTCTTCGCCGCGCGCTGGCAGTCACGCACCGGGACGTGGGCCGACCGGTTGAACGGGCTGCCGAAGTACGTGGTGTCCTCCGGCACGGCGCCGCCCCGGTGGTCGAACTCGACGCTCATCGGCGCGGACGTGGTCGACCGCGTCCCGGCCCTCGCCCGGGAGGTCGACGGCGAGATCCTGGTGTACGCCAGCGCCCGGCTCGTCCACGCCCTCCTCGAGCACGGCCTCGTCGACGAGCTGCGACTCGTGGTCTTCCCCGTCCTGCTCGGGGACGGCGCGCGGCTCTTCGGCCCGACCACCGACCGGACACCGCTGCGGCTCGTGCGCGTCGGCACCCTCGGGAAGGGGCTCGCCGTCGTGACCTACGAGGTGGTCCGCAGCGGTCTTCCGGGCGCTGCCCCGGTCAGTGGGTGAGGTAGCGGACGACCGCGAGGACGCGGCGGTGGTCGTCGGCGTCGTCGGGGAGCCCGAGCGTCTCGTAGATCCCCGACACGTGGGCGACCACCGCCTTCTCCGTGATCCCCAGACGGCGGGCGATCGCGGCGTTGCTGCGCCCCTCGGCGACCAGCGCGAGCACCTCCCGGCGGCGCACCGAGAGCCGCTCGACCCCGTCGTCGCGTCGCTCCAGCATCGCCGAGACGACCTCCGGGTCCAGGGCCACGTCGCCACCCGCGACGCGGCGCAGGTCGCGCACGAAGTTCGTCACCTCGGCGATGCGCTGCTTGAGCAGGTAACCGACCCCGCGCGGGCGGGCACCGAGGAGCTCGAGCGCGTACTGCCCGTGCACGTGCTGGGACAGCACGACGACGCCCAGCCCCGGACGGGCGGCCCGGAGCCGGATCGCCGCCTGCAGCCCGTCGTCGGTGCGTCCGGGAGGCATCCGGATGTCGGTGAGCACCAGGTCCGGCGCGAGCCGCAGCGCCTGGTCGACCAGCGAGGACGCGTCGGCCACGGCCGCGACGACCTCGAAGCCCTCGCGGCGCAGCAGCAGGGTCAGGCCCTCGCGCAGCAGGGCCTCGTCCTCGCCGATCAGGACGCGCACGGGATCTCCGCGACCACCGTCGTCCCGCCCTCGTCCGGGCTGTCCACCGCGAAGCGTCCACCGAGCGCCTCGACCCGGTCCCGCAACCCCCGCAGACCGGTCCCACCGGACGCGACGGCACCTCCGCACCCGTCGTCGTGCACCGAGACGGTGAGGACGCCGGTGCGGTGGTGCAGCCCGACCACCAGCGACGACGCCACCGCGTGCTTCACCGTGTTGGTGATCGACTCGGCGACGACGTGGTACGCCGTGCCCTCCACCGACGGCGGGAGCCCCGGCCCGTCGAGGTCGTCGGTGTCGAGCCTCGTCTGCAGCGGGGTGCGGGCCAGCATGTCCTCGACCGCGGAGCTCAGCCCGCGCTCGATGAGCAGGGCGGGCATCACGCCGGCCACGATCGACCGCACCTCGGCGGCGACCTGGTCGACGTCGCGGCGGAACGCCTCGAGGTCGGCGGTCTCCGGCCGCGCGGTCCCGGCGCGCAGGGCGAGCAGGACCAGGCGGCTCTGCAGCCGGTCGTGCAGGTCGCGGGCGAGGCGGCGCCGCTCGCGGTCCCCGGCCTCGACCAGGCGGGTCCGGGACTCGCGCAGCTGCTCCTGCTCGGCGAGCAGCCGCGCGGTCAGCCGCTCGCGGTCGACGGCGATCGCCACCACCCGGCCCGCCGCCCGGACGGTGTCGGGGTTCGGTTGCAGCGACGGGTCGTGCACGATCGCGCCGACGGGCCGCCCCGCCAGCTCGATGGGGACCAGCGCCAGGCCGGGCGGCACCACCGCGGGGTGGCCGTCGCCGTCGACCCAGCTCCCGTCGTCGCCCCGGAACGCCAGCGTCAGCGACGGATCCCCGAGGGTGCGGGCCAGGGCCGGCCCGACCTCGCCGCGGCGCCGTTCGGTGCTCCCGAGCCACACCCCGAGCTCCTCGATCGCCGCGGTGCGGGCGAACCCGCCGAGCAGCACCCCGGCGGCGAAGGCGATCGGCACCCCGGCCAGCAGGGCGACCTGCACCCAGTCGACCACCACCGGGTCGACCGGCGCGACGCGGTACAGGTTGCCGGCCACGACGACCACGACGATCGCGCCGCCACCGTAGAGGTAGAGCGGCGCGAGGACCGGCCGGTCCGCGGTCCGGGCGGCTCGCAGCCGGGCGACCACCACGGCGGCCGTCCCGAGGATCACGACGAAGGCGCACGTCGAGTTGACGAGACGGCCCGCGAACAGCAGGTCCGGACGGTCCGCGAAGAGGAAGGGGGACGCCGGGTCCCACAGCCACACCGGCGCCTGCAGCACCGTCGTCGTGACGTACCCGCCGACGACCAGCAGTCGGGACCAGCGATCTCCCAGGTGGCCCGAGGGGAACGCGAGCAGCACGTGCAGCAGGACCGCCACCGGGATCGTCGCGACGACGATGCCGAGGCCGACCAGGACGGGGACCGTCGTGCTCGCCAGGCCGCAGAGCAACCACATCCCGCCGCCGGCGGTGAGCAGCGGCCCGATCCGGCTCCCCGGGCGGCGGGACCAGGCCGCGATGCCGGCGCCGAGGTACACCCAGGCGGTCACCGTGTAGGCGACCGCGTGGGCGACGTCCTGCCACCGTCCCGGAGGGAACAGCACGATCTCCACGACACCGAACGCGACACCGAGCGCAGCGAGCTGCCGCAGTGCCACGGTCGGCGCCCCGGTGGCTGGTCGTCGCACCGACCAAGATTGTCACCGGGTCCGGCTCCGGGTCCACGAGGACGGGACCCAACTCGCGTCCCGGGACGGGACCCAGGCCCATGTCCACATCTCGCGACGCTCCCTACGGTCGAGGTTCGGCTCGAATCCCCGGGGGGCGAGGATGCGTCGACACCCTCTCGCGGTCGTCGTCCTGACGACCCTCGTCGTCCTCGCGGGATGCGCGAGCACCTCGACCACCGCGAGCCCGCCGCCCGCGACACCGGTGCCGCAGGACCCGCCGACGTTCCTGCCGCTGGTGATCACACCGGTGCCCCAGGCCCCGTCGCCGGTCCGGGGCACGGACGGGCGATTCCACGTCGTCTACGAGCTGCAGGTGCTCAACGCCGGGCCGCGCGCCGCGACCCTCACCTCGGTGGAGTCCCTCGCCGACGGTCCGGGCGGCCGCGTCGTCGGGACCCTCACCGGGTCGGCGATCACCGCCCGGTCCCTGCTCGTGGGCGACTACACGCTCCCCCCGACGCCGGTCGCCGAGATCGCGGCGGGCCGCACCGTCCTGCTCCTCCTCGACGACGTCTACGCGACCCGCGAGGCGGTGCCTGCGTCCGTGGTGCACCGCGTCCGGGCCACGTTCGGCCCGCTGCCGCCGAACCAGGCGACGTTCGCGGCGGCGACGTTCCCGTCGAGCAGCGAGCAGGTCACCGGGCCGGTCGGGATCGACGGACCGGCGCCGCGGGTGATCGGGCCGCCGCTGACCGGGCCCGGCTGGGTCGCGGTCAACGGCTGCTGCGACCTCACCCCGCACCGGGCCGCCATGGTCCCGCTCGGAGGGCGCATCAACGGCGGCGAGCGGTACGCGGTCGACTGGTCCCGCTTCGACCTCGCCGCCCGGCCCCTCGTCGACCTGACCCGCGGCACGCAGGCCACGTTCGCCGGGGACCCGAACCGCAACGAGGACTACTTCACCTTCGGCCAGCCGGTGCTCGCGGTCGCGGACGCGACGGTCGTCGCCGTGGTGGGCGACATGCCCGAGGCTCCCCCGCACCAGTTCCTGACGCTGCCGTTGAACGACCTGGGCGGGAACCGGATCGTCCTCGACCTCGGCGGCGGCGCCTACGCGTTCTACGCCCACCTGCAGACCGGGTCGCCGGCGGTGCGGGTCGGTGACCGCGTGCGGCGGGGCCAGGTGCTCGCCCGTGCCGGCAACTCCGGCAACACCACCGAGTCCCACCTGCACTTCCAGCTCATGGACTCCCCGGCACCGCTGTCCGCCACGAACCTGCCCTTCGAGATCGACACCCTGACCTGGGAGGGCACGGTCACCCCGGACACCGTCGTCACCGACCCGCCACCGGGACCACGCACCGACGAACTGCCGCTCTCGGAGAGCGCCGTCGGCTTCCCCTGAACGCCGCCGGCCAGCCCGAAGACTGGACCCAGGTCCATTCCGGGCCAGGGGCGAGCTGCCTACGCTCGACGACCGTGAAGCCGGCCGAGGCCGCCGCCGTGGCGCTGCGATCCCGCATCGAGGCCGGGGAGTTCCGGCCGGGAGAGCGGCTCCCGCCGGCTCGGGTGGTCGCCGAGGAGCACGGGGTGTCGATGTCCACCCTGACCCGGGCGATCGGGTTCCTGCAGGCCCAGGGAGTGGTCACGGTCGTCTACCGGCGCGGCACCTACGTGGGCGCCCCGGAGTGACCCGGCGCCGGATCAGGCGCGCTCCTCCCGCAGGGCGCCGGCCTCGACGGCGGGCTCCTCGGCGTCGGTCACGTGGTGGCGCAGGTTGCTGCGGAAGTACAGCAGGATGCCGAGGAAGCAGACCGCGGAGACCACGAACGACCGCTGCAGCGACCCGAGCGCGTCCGACACCGCACCCTGCACCACCGGCACGACCGCACCGCCGACGATCGCCATCACGAGGATGGCGCCGCCGGTCTCCTGGTAGCGCTTGTCCGTGATGGTGTCGAGGGTCTGACCGAAGATCGTCGGCCAGCACGGGCCCATCACCAGGTTCGAGGCGATCACCAACCAGATCGCGGAGGCGGCCGGACCGAAGGCGGCCAGCACGAGCAGGACCGCGCCGATGGCGCAGTAGACGACGAGCACCCGGGCGGCGGAGTACCGCGCGATGAGGGCGTTCGCGACGAACTTGCCCGCGAGGAAGCAGATGAACCCGACGATCATGTAGTTGGTCGCCTCGCGCTCGTTCATGCCGGGGTAGAGCTCGAGGGCCACCCGGATCGTGAACGACCACACCGCCGTCTGCAGGCCGACGTAGAGGAACTGCGCGACGATGCCCTTCCGGTACTGCGCGATGCGGCCGAGGACGCGCAACGTCTCGCCCAGGCCGGCCGGCTGCTCCGCGGTCTCCCCCCGCGGCTTGCTCCGCGGGTACTCGGTGACGAGGAACAGCACGAGCAGGCAGACCAGGACGACGAGGATGTACTTGTAGGGCAGCAGGGTGTTCTGCAGCAGCTCGTGGCCGAGGGCCAGCTTCGCCTCGGGCGTCGGTGCCGCGTCCAGCTGCGCCTGGATCGAGTCCCCGGAACCGAAGATCAGGTACTTCCCGAGGATCACGCCGGTCAGGTTGCCGAGCGGGGTGAACGTCTGCGAGATGTTCAGCCGCAGCGTCGAGGTCCGGCGCGGTCCGAGCATCGAGGAGTACGTGTTCGCGCTGGTCTCGAGGAAGCTCAGCCCGATCGCGACGGCGAAGATGCAGAACAGGAACATCCCGTAGGTCGCGAGCATGCTGGCCGGGAAGAACAGTCCGCACCCGATGATGTAGACGGACAGCCCGATCAGGACGCCCACCTTGTACGACGTCCGCCGCACGATCCGCGACGCCGGGATGGCGATCAGGAAATAGCCGCCGTAGAACGCCGACTGCACGAATGCGGTCGCCGCGTCGGAGAGCGTGAAGACGTGCTTGAACTGCGTGATCAGGATGTCGTTCAGCCCGGCGGCGGCGCCCCACATCGGGAACAGCAGCGACAGCAGCACGAACTGGAAGAGCGGGGTCCGGTCCAGGTATCCGGAGTCCAGCTGCCGGGCGGGGTTCTTGATGAGCACGGGGATCACTCCGGGTGGGGCGCGCGTCGGAAGCCCTGGGCCTGCCGGGCCCAGAACTCGCGGGCGGTGTCGACGTGGGCGCGGTAGCGCAGGTAGCCCTCGGCGTAGCAGGTGTGGGCGTCGGGGCCGGGCTCCACGGTGTGGGACGGGGCGGCCCAGGTGGCGGGGTCGACGTCGTCGCCGAGCGCCCGCGCGGCGGTCATCGCCGCGCCCCGGGTGCCGAGGCCGGGATCGTCGGGGACCACCAGCGGACGCTCGAGCACGTCGGCGAAGATCTGCGCCCAGGCCCGGGAGCGGGAACCACCGCCGCACGCGACGAGCCGTCCGGCCCGGTCGGCGGCGGACGCGGCCCGCTCGAAGCAGTGCTTGGCGGTGTAGGCGATGCCCTCGCACACGGCGCGGACGACGTCCCCGCGCGAGGTCCCCAGGGTGACGCCCTCGAGCTGGCCGCGGGCGCGGGTGTCGACGAACGGGGCGCGCTCCCCCGACGCCGACAGGAACGGCAGCGCCGAGACGCCCCCGGCGCCGGGCCGCGTGCCCTCGAGCAGCCCGGGGAGCGCGTCGATGCCGACCCCGAGGAGGTCGAGGAGCCAGTCGAGCCCGGCGGTGCCGACCATGGCGGGCATGGCCCGCAGCCACATCTCCTCCCGCGGGGTGCAGAGCCACATCCCGGCCGGTTCGGGGCCCGCCGCGTCGTCGGGCTCCTCCGGCGCGACGCGGTCGGTGAAGACCTCGCACGCGAGGGTCGTGCCGATGATGAGCAGGCCGTCGCCGGGGGTGGACAGCCCGGCGCCGACCGCGCAGGCCGGGAGGTCGAACGGCCCACCGGTCACCGGCGTGCCGATCGGCAGACCGGTGATCCCGGCGCCCCGCCGGTCGAGGGCGAACAGCGATCCCGACGGTGCCGGGTCCGGCAGCAGGCTCCGGTGGTGGGAGACCCCGCACGCCGCGAGGGCGGCGTCGTCGTACCGGCGGGACACGACGTCGAGGAAGGGCAGCGAGGCGTCCGACGCGTCGACGGTGACGACGCCGGTCAGCCGCTGCACCAGCGCGTCGACGCAGTAGCCGGCCACCGCGGCCCGTTCGAGCGCCTCCGGCTCGTCGTGCTCGAGGGAGACCAGCAGCGGGGCGTGGCAGCCGGGGAACAGGGCGGCCCCGGTGCGGCGGTAGACCGCGGCGAGGGTGCCGTCGTCCTGCCAGGCGCGGACGACGTCGGCGGCGCGGTCGTCTAGCCAGGAGATCGGCGGGCGGGTCGCGGCGCCCGCGGCGTCGCGCAACCACAGCCCGTCGCCCTGCCCGGTCAGGGCCAGTGCCCGGACCTCCTCGCCGCCCGCGTCGGCGACCACGCGGTGCACGACGTCGGCCACCGACGCGACGACGTCCTCGAGGTCCTGTTCGACCCGCCCTTCGGGGTACTGCTCCAGCCGGGACGCCCGCTCCGCCGAGGCCAGCGTCCGGCCGCGGTCGTCGTAGGCGTCCGCCTTGGTGAGCGAGGTCCCGACGTCGACACCGACGATCACGACGCCACCCCCGGTCGGGCCGGAAGGACCTCGGGGTTGAGGCAGTGCTCGAGCGGGCGGCCGGCGACGAAGCGGCCGACGTCGGCGGCGATCCGGCGGGCCGCCCGGTGGGCCACGTCGCGGGACGCGCCGGCGAGGTGGGACACGGTGACCACCTGGGGCATGGTGCGCAGCGGGTCATCGGCGGCGGGCGGTTCGACCGCGTAGACGTCGAGCGCGGCGCCGGACAGCCGGCCCGCGCGCAGCGCGTCGACGAGGGCGTCGTGGTCGACGAGGTCGCCGCGGGCGGTGTTGACGAGGTAGGCGCCCGGCCGGACCCGGTCGAGCACCTTCTCGTCGATCATGCGCCGGGTCTGGGGGGTGAGCCGGGCGTGGAGGCTGATCACGTCGCTGGACTCGACGAGCTCGTCGAGACCGACCAGCCGGACGCCGCGCTCGGTGGCGACGTCGGGGTCGACGTAGGGATCGGCGGCCAGCAGCCGCACGCCGAAGGCGCGCAGCAGCTCGGCGACCCGGGTGCCGACCTGGCCGAGGCCGACCAGACCGACCGTCTGCCCGGCGAGCTCGGGTCCGGCCTCGTCGTAGCGGTAGAGGTCGCCGGTCCACTCGCCCTCGCGCATCCGCGCGTGGCTGCGGGCGATGTTGCGCCGGCCGGCGATGAGGATGCCGACGGTGAACTCGGCGACGGCGCGGGCGTTGCGGCCGGGCAGGTTCACCACGGCGACGCCGTGGCGGGTCGCGGCGTCGAGGTCGACGTTGGTGGGGCCGCCCCGGGGCGTGGCGACCAGCCGGAGCCGGTCGGCGGCGGCGAGCACGCGCTCGGTCACCGGCGCGAGGTGGGTGACCAGCAGGTCGACCCCGCGGACCGCCTCCACGATCTCGTCCTCGGCGCCGGCCGCCTCGGCCACCTCGCCGGTGGCGTACCAGGGCTCGCCGGGCCACCGGCTGGCGTGGGTGGTGAACCCGGCGTCCTCCCCGGCCAGCTCGGACCGGACGGCCTCGACCAGCATCGTCGGGGTGATGAACTCGTCCCCCGCGCACAGCACCTGCATGGCGTCCTCCTGCCGACGTCAGCGCGACGGCACCGTCTGGCCGTAGCTGTCGAGCTTCGCCGCCACCCGGTCGATCTCGTCGAGGGGCAGCAGCCGGGGCTCGCCCAGCAGCCGCGCCTGGTGGTACATCCGGCAGATCCACTCGAGGTACACGCTGCGGGTGTAGGCCTTGGCGAGGCTCTCGCCGTGGGTGGTGGCGCCGTGGTTCTGCAACAGGACCCCGAAGCGCCCCCGCATCGCGGTGACGCTGTGCTCGGCCAGCTCGCGGCTGCCGTACGTGGCGTAGGGCGCCACCCGGACCGGGCCGCCCAGCAGGGCGATCATGTAGTGCACGGGCGGGAGCTCGTCGAGCAGCACCGACAACGCGCTCGCGTACAGCGGGTGGGTGTGCACCACGGCGGTGGCGTCGGTGTGCTCGTAGACCAGCGTGTGCATCGGGACCTCGGAGGAGGGCTCCAGCGTCCCGTCGACCTGCTCGCCGTCGACCGTCACCACGCAGATCGACTCCGCGGTGAGGTCCTCGTAGGCCGCGCCGCTCGGGGTGATCGCGACGTGGTCCCCGCGACGGATGCTGAGGTTGCCCGACGTCCCGACGGTCAGGTCGTCGGCCTGCATCCGGCGGCAGTACTCGACCAGCTCGAGGCGTTCCTGCTCCATCAGCACGGGGCCTGCTCCCCTCGTCGCACCGTTGCGGACCGCCTGTGAAGTTAACATCGCGAATGTGAGGACGAAACCCCTCGTTGTGGCGCGCGCCACCACGTCCGGGAGGCTGGGTCCATGAGTCCCCCGGCCCCGGGCGGGGCGGTGCACCCGCGCACCGCTCGTCAGCAGCAGATCGTCGACCACGTCCTCGCGGCGGGGTCGGCCAGCGCCGCCGAGCTCGTGGAGCTGACCGGGGTCAGCCTGATGACGGTGCACCGCGACGTCGACGAGCTCGTCCGGCGCGGCCTGGTGCGCAAGTACCGCGGCGGGGTCTCCGCGCAGCCGACGTCGGTGTTCGAGTCGCACTCGGAGTTCCGGCGGACCCGCCACCGCGCGCAGAAGGCGGCGATCGCGGACGCCGCCCTGGCCATGGTGGAGCCGGGCTCGTCGATCATGGTCGACGACTCCTCCACCACGTTGGCGCTGGTCGAGCGCCTGCACGAGGTCGGTCCGCTGACCGTGGTGACCAATTACCTGCCGGCGCTGCAGCTGCTCAAGGACGTCCCCGAGGTGCGGCTCATCGGGCTGGGAGGCGACTACTCGCGCACCCACGACTCGTTCGGCGGCATCGCCTGCTGTGAGTCGGTGGCCTCGATGGCGGTGGACTCGGCCTTCGTCTCCACCTCGTCGATGACGGGCTCGATGACCTACCACCAGGAGCAGGACATCGTCCTGGTCAAGCGGGCGATGATCGAGGCGGCGACCCGCACGGTGCTGCTCATGGACTCCAGCAAGGCGCCCCGGCGGGCGCTGCACCAGGTGCGCCCGCTCGAGGTCTTCGACGCCCTCGTGATCGACGACGGCGTCGGCGACGACCTGCTGGTCGAGCTCCGGGAGCACACGCGGGTGACCGTGGCGCCCACCTGAAGTCTCGTCGAGGGTTGTGATATTAACACTCAGATTGGTAAACGTGGTGCGCCGCACAGCCCCGTGGAGGCCACCATGAGCGAGGGCAACGACGCCCCGATCCGCACCGACGACGTCGAGGGCACGCCCCGGCCCCTGCTCGAACGCTGGGGGATCCCGTACGCGCTGCGGTGGGGGTTCGTCGCCGTCCTGGTCTTCATGATCGGCGACGGCGTCGAGACCAGCTTCCTGTCGGCCTTCCTCGCCGACCCCGCCGGCGGCGGTCTGTCGGGCAGCCAGGCCTCGTTCGCCACGGTGACCCTCTACGGCGTGGCCGCGCTGGTGGCGTCGTGGTTCTCCGGCACCCTCTCGGCCATCTGGGGCCCGCGCCGGGTGATGTGGCTGGGCGCCGCGATCTGGGTGGTCTTCGAGCTGGTGTTCCTGTTCGTCGCGGTGCCGGCGCAGAACGCCCCGCTGATCATCACCTCCTATGCGGTCCGCGGCCTGGCCTATCCCCTGTTCGCCTTCTCGTTCCTGGTGTGGATCCAGACGATCGCCCCCGCGCGGATGCGGGGCTCGGCCGCCGGCTGGTTCTGGTTCGCGTTCACCGGCGGCCTGCCGACGCTCGGGGCCGCGCTCGCCGCGCTGTGCGTGGGGCCGCTGGGGATCAGCCAGTACAGCACCCTGGTCATCTCGCTGGTGCTGGTCGTCGTCGGGGCGGCCATCGGGTGCTTCGCCGTCACCGAGGCCCACGGGCTGCGGCCGATCGCCGACGAGACCGTCGCCCACCCGCGCAGCCCGCGCCGGCTGCTCGAGGGCATCGACATCCTGTGGCGCGACAAGCGCACCGTCGCCGGCTTCTTCGTGCGGTTGGTGAACACCGCCCCGCAGTACGGGTTCTTCGCGATGTTCCCGTTCGTGTTCGGCCCGGACACCCCGGGCGGCGGCTTCCTGACGACCGCCCAGGTCGCGGTGCTCTCCACGGTGGCCTACGCCGCCAACATCGGCGCCAACCTGTTCTTCGGCGTCTTCGGCGACCGCTTCGGCTGGCGCCGCACCGTCACCGTCTTCGGGTGTCTGGGCTGCGCCGTGGCGACGCCGCTGTGGTACTTCGGGGCGATCGCCTCGCAGGACTTCCTGCTGACCGCCATCCTCGGCGCCGTGTACGGGATCGTGCTGGCCGGGTTCGTCCCGCTGTCGGCGCTGATGCCGTCGATGGTGGCGCCCAAGGACAAGGGGGCGGCGCTGGCGATCCTCAACACGGGCGCAGGCGGAGCCGCCCTGCTGGGCCCGCTGACCGTCACCGCCCTCTACCCGCTCACCGGCGGTGGCGGCGTCGCGGTGGCCTACTGCCTGATGTACCTCGTCGTCGCGGGGATCTCGCTGCTCATCCGCTCGGACGTCGATCCCGGCGTCGCCCGCCGGCTCCCGGCGGCCCCGCGCACGCAGGCGGCGTGACCGGACGCGTCGTCGTCGGGGTCGACCTCGGCACCCAGGGCGTCCGGGCGCTCGCCGTCGACGACGACGGCGAGGTCCGCGCGGCGGCATCGCGGCCGCTGCACAGCCGCCGGGACCGGGGCGCCGACGGCGGCGCCCGTCACGAGCAGCGGCCCGAGGAGTGGTGCCGCGCGGCCGAGGAGGTCCTCGGCGAGATCGCCGGGGCGGTCGACGTCGGCCGGGTCCACGGGCTCGCCGTGGACGCCACCTCGGGCAGCGTCGTGCTGGTCGACGAGCGGGAGGCCGCGCTGACCCCGGGCGTCATGTACGACGATGCCAGGGGCGCGGCCCACCTCGACCGCGTCCGCGAGGCCGGGGCGGCGGTGTGGGAGCGGCTCGGCTACGTGGTCGGCCCCACCTGGGCGCTGCCCACCCTGCTCCCGCTCCTGGCCGACCACCCGGGCGGACGGGTCCGCCACCAGGGCGACGTGGTCAACGCCCACCTCGTCGGGCACCCGGTCGCCACCGACACCAGCTCCGCGCTCAAGACCGGCTACGACCTCGTGGCGCGCCGCTGGCCCACCGAGGTCCTCGGCGCACTCGGGATCGACCCGGCGCAGCTGCCCGACGTCGTCCGGCCGGGCACCGTCGTGGGTGGCGTCGACGCTGCGGTCGCCGAGCGCACCGGGCTGCGAGCGGGCACGCCGGTGGTCGCCGGCATGACCGACGGCTGCGCCGCCCAGCTCGCCGCCGGCGCGGTCACCCCCGGGTCCTGGAACACCGTGCTCGGCACCACGCTGGTGCTCAAGGGCGTCACCGAGCAACTGCTGCGCGACCCCACCGGGTCGGTCTACTGCCACCTCGGGCCCCAGGGCGGCTGGTGGCCCGGCGGGGCGTCCAGCACCGGGGCCGCCGTCCTCGCCGAGCTCGTCGCGCCGGGGCGCTTCGAGGAGCACACCGCGGCCCTGCTGGCCCACGAGCCGCCGGTGGTACCGGTCGTCTACCCGCTGTCAGGGCGGGGCGAGCGGTTCCCGTTCGCGGCGCCCGACGCGGCCGGCTTCTGGCTGGACGATCGGCACGCCCGGGGGCTGGACGAGCTGGTCGGCGCGGTCGGCGAGCGGCAGGCCTTCGCCGGCATCGCGGAGGGCGTCGCGTTCGTCGAGCGGCTGGCCTTCGAGCACCTGGCTGGACTGGGCGCCGACGTCACCGGCCCGCGCACGATCACCGGCGGCGCCACCGCCAACCGGTGGTGGAACCAGCGTCGCGCCGACGTCCTCGGCGTCCCCCTGCACCGGCCCCGCCACGCCGAGCCCGCGTTCGGCATGGCCGTGCTCGCGCGTGCGGCCGCCGACGACGAGCCCGACCTGGTCGCGACCGCCGAGGTCATGGTGCACCGGGGCGAGGTCCTCGAGCCCCGGCACGCGCCGGCCGCGGACGAGCGCTACGAGACCTTCCGGGCCGCACTCGTCGCGCGCGGGTGGCTGCCGGAAGGATGCGGGCCGTGACCGAGATCGTCCTGGTCCGCCACGGCGAGACCGTCTGGCACGCCGAGAACCGCTACACCGGCCGCTCCGACGTCCCCCTGTCCGCACGGGGTCGCGAGCAGGCCGCGGCGCTGGCCCGCTGGGCGGCGACGGCCGGGCTCGACGCGGTGGTGACCTCGCCGTCGCCCCGTGCCCGGGACACCGCCGAGGCCGCCGCGAAGGCCGCCGGCCACGTCGCGGAGGTCGACCCGCGGCTGGTCGAGGTCGACTTCGGCGCCGGCGACGGCCTCACCCGCGAGGAGATGGCCGCGCGGTTCCCCGCCGAGCGCGACGCCTTCCTCGCCCGGCCGGCGACCCAGCCGCTGCCGGGCGGCGAACCCGGTCGCGACGCGGTGGCGCGGGCGATGCCGGTGCTGCGGGAGGTCGGCTCGGCGCACCCCGACGGGCGCGTCCTCGTCGTCGCCCACCAGACCCTGATCCGGCTGCTGCTGTGTGAGCTCCTGGGCATCCCCCTCGACGACTACCGCCGCGTGTTCCCGCGGGTGGGCGGCGCGGCGCGCACCGTCGTGCGGCCCGCACCGGCCGGTCCGGCGGCCCTCCTCGCGTACAACGTCCCGAGCGTCTGATCCGGCGCGCAGCAGCGGCCGAGCGACGCGGGCCCGCTGCTTGCCACGACCACGGCGAGCCCTCGACCGGACATCTGCGCAGAAGTCGTCGACGGCTCCGCGTTCCCCACGACGAAGGCCTCCGGAGCGACCGAGTCGCCGCGACTCGGTCGCGCCGCCACGGATCCGTCCGCTGCCGCGCCGCCCGGGGCCGAGTCGGCGCGACCCGCGGCCGGCGGCCCCGGCGCCCCACCACCGCACGAACCGGCCGACGACGGCTCGCTCGCCTCGGCCGCGCCACGGGTGTCTCGACCGTCGGTGAGCATCCAGTTGGTGGCAGCCGTGGACACCCGCGCCGCGAGCCTCACCCCGGGGCCCTCCCGGAGCTACACCGAACCTGGATGTCAGGGGGTCTCGCTATTCTTCGCACATGAGTTCGAACGAGGCAGTGGGTGATGCGGTCAGCGACGAGCTGGCCGCGATGCTCGCCCGCCTCGGCGAACTCGCGCAGGCCCCCACCGACCCGACCGGTGACGGCGAGCGTGGCGGCGACGGTGGCGCCGCCCTGATCGACCGGGTCGCGGTGCTGGAACAGATGCGCGCCGCGCTCGCCGCGGCCCAGCACACCGCCATGGTCGCCTTCGGACGTGCCCAGGTCGAAGCGCAGGCCCAGCTGGTCGCCGCCGGGCAGTTGGACCCGGAGAAGCTGGGCAAGGGCATCGCCGACCAGATCGCCCTCGCCGCCCACGTCTCGTCCTGGCAGGGCTCGCGGCGCCTGAGCATCGCGCGCGCCCTGGCCGCCGACCTGCCCGAGACCCGGCGGCTGCTGGCGGCGGGGCGGATCAGTGAGCGGCTGGCCGAGACCGTGGTCGCCCAGACCAGCCACCTCGACGCGGCGGCACGGCGTGCGGTGGACAAGGAACTCGGAGACGCTCGCCTCGACGAGCTGGCATTCCGCCGGGCCGAAGCGACGGTGAAGAAGACCGCCTACGAGACCGACCCCGCCGGCTACACCCAGCGCGGCCGCACCGCGCGGAAGGACCGGCGGGTCACGGTGCGCCCCGCCCCGGACACCATGAGCGTCCTCTCGGCGCTGCTGCCGGTCGAACAAGGCGTGGCCTGCCTGGCCGCGCTGCGCCGCCACGCTGACGGGTTGATCGCCACGGGTGACACCGGCGGTCGCAGCCGCGACCAGGTCATGGCTGACACCCTCGTGGAGCGGGTGACCGGGCAGGCCCGCGCCGAGGACGTGGATGTCGAGGTCGGGATCGTGCTGCCCCTCGACGCCCTGACCGACCCCGACAGCCCCACCCCCGGTGAGCTGGTCGGCCACGGGCCGCTACCCGCCGGGATCGTGCGCGACCTGCTGCGCTCCACGCAGGGCAAGCGGTGGTGGCGGCGGCTGTTCGCCCACCCCGGCCACGGCGGCCTGCTCGGCGGTGACCCCCAGAAGCGGCGCTTCGACGGGTTCCTCGCCCGGCTGATCGACCTCCGCGACCACGGCCGCTGCCGGGAACCGTTCTGTGATGCCCCGATCAGGCACCACGACCACATCGTCCAGTCCCGCGCCGGCGGCCCCGCCAGCCTCGCCAACGGCCGCGGGGTCTGCGCCCGCGGCAACTACACCCGCGAGATGCCCGACTGGACCGTCGAGACCGTCCACGACGGGCACGGCCAGCACCCCCACACCGTGCGCACCACCACCCCGACCGGCCACACATACACCAGCCGAGCCGGACCTTGAGACCCTGGTTGGTCGAGGTCCCGCGAGGACCATCACTGTTCGAGAACCGTGCGGCGCTGGACCGCCGGAACGGACGGCGCAGGAGACCGTCGCCGAGAGCGGATGACCCGCCCCGCGCCCGAATAGGACAATTCGCACGTACGTGGCCATTCGTATTGTTTTGACCGGTTCTCCAGGAATCTGTAGCCGCCGATCGGCTCAGCGACCACATCTGTTCGACGCAACTTACGTCGGGCAGGTAACGACAGATCACGAACCGGAGATACCTGGATCACGGACGCGGCGACATCGTCTCCGCGACCAAACCCCGAGCCCCCGAGACGAGGGTTCGACCCGGAGATCGAGAGGACACACCGATGGGACTGCTGGACCTCTGCGCGCCGCCCCGCCACAAGCACCACCACCACCGCGGCTGTGGCTGCCACCAGTGCAAGCCGCCGCAGGACTGTTGCGCCCCGAAGGAGTGCAAGCCGAAGCACAAGTCGCACTGCGACGACTGATCTGACGGCCGGGTGACTCGGGGGCGGGCCGCCGGTCCGCCCCCGAGCTCTCTCCACTCACGGGTCTCCCGGTGGCACAGGCCCCGAGGAAGAACGCACGCCAGAACTGCCGGTTCGCCTCGCGACCGTCGGCGACGAAATCATTGTGGTTCACGTAGTTCTCGGCCACGGACCGGTCGACCATGTCGGGCTCGTGGGCGTTCAGCATCTCGACGTAGATCTCGGCCAGGTCCTGCTCGCGGGTGTTCACGGCAGGCGACGGGAGCGGCTCAGTCGTAGATGACGGCGGCCCCGCGGCGCCGCAGGTCGGCGAGGCCCTCCAGCATCGCCGCCAACTGCTCCGGCGTGTGGCCGACCCAGCCCTCCAGCTCCCCGACGATGCGCACCGGCTCCCGGGTACGGAAGGAGCGGGTGGGGTTGCCGGGGAGCTTCTTGTCGGTGACGTTCGGATCGTCCTCGATCGGCCCGGTCGGCTCGACGAGGTAGATGCGCCCGGGTCCGTCGCCGAGGGCGAGCTCGGCCGCCCACGCCGCGGCGTCCAGCGTCTCCGTGACGTAGACGTGGTTCATCACCCGGCCGGCCTCGAAGTTCGACAGGCGGCCCGGGACGAGCAGGTCGCCGACCCGCAGGTCCGCCTTCGTCCCGTGCAGCAACGACCCCGACTCGTGGACCTCAAAGGGCGTCGGCCCGGTCATGACTCGTCGTGACCCTCTCGGGAGAGCAGCTCCGGCAGGCCTTCCAGGATGGCATCCACGACCCGGCTCCGGCGGGATCTCGTTCGCGACGAGGGCGGCGTCGTCACCCATCTCCTGTCCGACATCGTCACGTTCGTCGAGAGTGCGCCGCGCCGCGGGACGGACGAGCCCTCACGGGCCGGAATGCGGCCCGGGACGAGCGGGTTGGCCGGGACAGAGGAGCCGGCGAGGAGACAGCCGGCGGGACGACGGAGGCGCTCATGACGGTGGCACCGGGTCGGTACGGGGTGTTCGCGCGGGGGACGGAACTGTCCCCGGAGCTCGTGGCGACGATCGAGCGGCTGGGGTACGGCGCCGTCTGGCTCGGCGGCAGCCCGCCGGCGGACCTGGAGCACGCCGAGTCGCTCCTCGCCGCGACCGACCGCCTCGTGGTGGCCACGGGCATCGTCAACATGTGGGCATCGCCGGCGGCCGAGGTCGCGACGTCCTACCGGCGGATCGCCGAGCGCTACCCCGACCGGTTCCTGCTCGGCGTCGGGATCGGGCACCCGGAGGCGGTCGGGCAGTACCGGAAGCCCTACGCCACGATCGTCGAGTACCTCGACGAGCTCGACGCCGGCGGGGTGCCGGTCGAGGGCCGCGCCCTCGCCGCGCTGGGACCGAAGGTCCTCGCCGTCGCGCGGGACCGCACGGCTGGCGCGCACCCGTACCTGACGACGCCGACGCACACCCGCGGCGCGCGGGAGATCCTCGGCGCCGGCCCGCTGCTGGCGCCGGAGCAGAAGGTCGTGGTCGACACCGACGTCGAGCGGGCGCGCGCGATCGGGCGCGAGAAGGTGCGCAACCCCTACCTGAAGCTCACCAACTACCGGAACAACCTCCTGCGGACCGGTTTCACCGAGGAGGACCTCGACACCGCGTCGGACGCCCTGGTCGACGCGCTCGCGGTCCACGGGGACCCGGCCACCGTCGCCGCCGGCCTCACCGCCCACCTCGACGCGGGCGCGGACCACGTGTGCGCCCAGGTCCTCGTCGGCGACCCGGGCGACTACATCCCCGCGCTCACGTCCCTGGCCGGGGCGCTCGAGCTGTGAGGGCCCGGCGCGTCACGGCGTGGTCGGCCCGGGTGCCCCGCAATCGGAGCACCCCCGCCGGCCCCGCAGCCCGCTCCCGCACCCGGGGCAGCGCGTCGGCAGGCAGACACCCCGCCCGCAGGCCGCGCAGCGGCGCGCGCCGACGGTCAGGCCGCACGCCGCGCAGCTGACCGCCCAGGACTCCGGCGAGCGGCGCCGCGGCAGCAGGACCGGGACCGGCTCGGGCCTCCCGGGGCTCCTCGTCGTGTCCATCGCGCCCTCCCTCCGGGCCCGTCGTCGTGTGGTGACGACGGTGCCCGGAGGCCGGGCGGGGCGGGATGGGGCGCGCCCCCGAGGGCGCGGGGGCAGACCCCCGCGTTCAGCGGCTCACGGCGTCGTGCTCGCGTCCGGCAGGCGCCAGAAGTCGCCGAGGAACCGCAGCACGCTGCCGAGCGGGGTGGTGGGCCGGGGTTCCGTCGACGGCGCAGCGCCCGGCTCCGTCGCACGGTGCCGGCCGGGCGCGGCGCTCGTCGCGCCGGCCGGCAGCCGGCCGTCGTCGCCGGCGACCGTGGCCGCGAGCGGCGGGACGGGCTCGTCGAGGGCCGCCGTGTCGAGGACGTACTCGTCGGGCCACTCGATCCACACCGGCTCCATCAGCCGGATGGAGATCCACTGGTTGTCCTGGGTCAGCGTGGCGACCTCGACGGCGGGGACCCCGAAGGCGGCCGCGAAGCGGGCGGTCCGCTTCGCGAAGTCGATCGGGAGCTGCCCGGGCCGCAGCTTCACCGAGAAGCGGGCGGGGACGGAGTCGAGGGTGATCGTGCCGACCAGCGGCGCCTGGAGGATGGCGCCGGGCGGCGGGATTACCTGGGCGAGGTGCGTGACCAGGCAGACGTTGGTCCAGATGTCCTTGATCTCGCGCTCGGTGGCCGCCACCTCGCGACGGTGCCAGTCCCGGTCGGCACGGCTCGCCCCTGGCAGGAGCGGAGGAATGACCCACATGACGATCCCCTCACCTTCCCCGGCAGCGCCTGGCCGCCGGACCGGGGGCGCTCTCCGTGCCGTGGATCGCACGCACGTGGTTCCCCCGTGGACGACGCTAGGCCGGGGTGGGCGCTGCGGTCTGTAGTCGGTTCGGCTCGTTCGCCCTCACGAACGGCCTACCCTCCCGGCCCGGACTTCCGGACCGTGGCCGCACCGTCACGCCGCGGCTACCGTCACGGCGATGGGGCACGACGACGTCCTGCACCGGGCGGCCGAGCTGGCCGGCTCGTGGTTGCGATCCCTGCCCGAGCGACCGGTCGGCGTGCCCGTCGAGCCGCAGGCGCTGCGCGACCGCCTGGACCCGACGCTGCCCGACGACGGCGCCGACCCCGTGGCGGTACTCGACCGGCTGGTCGCCGCGCTGGAACCGGGCCTGGTGGCGACGAGCGGCCCGCGCTACTTCGGCTTCGTCACCGGCGGCACGCTCCCCGCGGCCCTGGCGACGGACTGGCTGGTGTCGGCGTTCGACCAGAACCCCGCCGTCGCCGTGCTGTCCCCCGCGGTCGCGGCGGTCGAGCAGGTCGCCGCGGCGTGGGTGCTCGAGCTCCTGGGGCTGCCGGCCGGCGCGTCGGTGGGGTTCGTGACCGGCGGGCAGATGGCCAACTTCTCCTGCCTGGCGGCGGCACGGCACGCCCTGCTGGCCGGGGAGGGGTGGGACGTCGAGGCCGACGGGCTCGCGGGGGCACCGGTCCCGACGGTGCTGGTCGGGGACCACGTCCACGCGACGGCGGTCCAGGCGCTGCGGCTGCTGGGCTTCGGTGCGCGACGCGCGCGGCGCGTGCCCGCCGACGACCAGGGCCGGATGCGGCCGGACGCCCTGGCGGCGGCGCTCGTCGAGGTCGAGGGCCCCGTGCTGGTGTGCGCCCAGGCCGGGGAGGTCAACACGGGCGCTGTGGATCCGCTCGACGCGATCGCCGACGTCGTCAGTGCCCGGGAGCGGGCGTGGCTGCACGTCGACGGTGCGTTCGGCCTGTGGGCGGCGGCCAGTCCCGGGCGCCGGCCCCTGCTGGCCGGGGTCGAGCGCGCCGACTCGTGGGCGGTCGACGCCCACAAGTGGCTCAACGTGCCCTACGACTGCGGGCTCGCGATCGTCCGCGATCCGGCGGCCGCCGTGGCGGCCCTCAGCGTGACCGCCTCCTACCTCGCCGTCGGCGGCCGTGACCCGTCCGCCCTCACCCCGGAGTCGTCGCGGCGGGCGCGGGCCCTCCCGGTGTACGCGGCGCTCCGTGCGCTGGGCCGGCACGGGGTGGCCGAGCTGGTCGACCGGTGCTGCGCCCTGGCCCGCCAGGCCGCCGACGAGCTCGCCCGCTGCCCGCAGGTCCGGGTGCTCAACGACGTCGTGCTGAACCAGGTCCTGTTCCGCGTCGAGGACGCCGACACGGCCGCCGTCGTCGACCACGTGCAGCGGGACGGCACCTGCTGGGTCGGCGGCACGACGTGGCACGGCCGACCGGCCGTCCGCCTCTCCGTGTCGAACTGGTCGACCACGCCGGGGGACATCAGCCGGTCGGTCGCCGCCGTCACCGACGCCATCGCCGCGGTCAGTCGCGCCGGGTAGCGGCGCCACCGACCTCGTCGGCCGCCTGCTCGCCGGCGCCCGCCCCGCCGGCCACCACGGCCGCCGACGGCCGCCCGTGGGCGACGGCCCGGGCCAGCAGCACCATCCCGGCGACCTGACCGATGTGGTATGCGGAGTCGGGGTCGATCCGCAGCAGGTCCGTCGCGCCCGGGACGAGCCGGAACAGCGCGCCCACGATGCTCACCCCGATGGCGACGAGCACCGCGCCCCCGGCCGGATGCCCCTGCCACCACGCCCAGACCCAGAGTCCGACGACGCAGGCCATCGTCAGGCTCTCGCACCACATGATCGCCATGATGCTGGGGTGGCCGGTGACGGCGATGACCGCGTACGCGATGAACCCGATGAGGCGCAGCGGCCAGAAGACGATGGCGCGGGTCGGCCCGAGGACCTGCACCACGGTCGCCGCCAGCAGGTAGGACATGACGACGACGACCATGATGCTCATGACAGCCCAGGTGACCTGGCCCCAGCGGGGATCGCCGACGAGGAAGCCGTGGTAGACCGCCCCGATCAGCGCGGTCACCGCCGTCCAGGCGAACGCCGCGCGCCAGTACTTCGCCCCCTCGACGTCCCGGGGCACCCGGGGCCAGAGGTAGAGCGTGACCAGCCCGAGCGCGAGGTCGGTCAGCGAGGCCAGCGGCTGGAGGAGCACACCCCACGGTAAGTCGGGGAGCGCCCCGCACAGCAGGGTCAGTCGGCCGGCGATTCCGGGAGCTCGTCGGTCTCCGGCTCGGGCCTCGCCGCCCGCACGCGGACCACACCGCTGTCGAGGTCGAGCCCGACGACCCGGGCCCGCTGTCCGTTCTCGTCCGACTCCTCGACGCCCTCGATCTTCGGACCCCGGAAGATGCCGCCGAACGCCGTCATGGCTCCACCCTAGGCACCGACGGCCGGACGTGGACCAGGCCGACCGCCACGACGCAGACGCGCGGCCGAGACCCTGCTGCGTGCCTGATCCGCGGGCTCGTCAGGCGAGACGCACGACCGTGGCGCCGTCCTCGCCGCGCGAGCGCGTCACCTGCCCCAGGCTCTCCAGGTACCCGACGTGCGCCGCGGTCTCCGCGATCGCCCCGAAGCGCATCGCGCCCACCTCCGACCACGGGCGGGACCACGTGAGGTGCTCGGCGAGCGCCCAGATCGTGGGCGCCCCGAGCTCGGCGACGACGCCGAGGAGCTCGGCGCAGCGCCGCTCGTGGTGCTCGACCAGCTGCGCCGTCCGCGCCGCCAGCCCCCGGAACCGCCACTCGTGGGCCGGCAGCACGTCGTGGTCGTCGAAGGCCGCCACCCGCCGCAACGAGGTCAGGAAGTCCGCCAGCGCCGGCCGCTCGGTCTCCGGGGCGAGCCCGATGTTCGGGGTGATCCGGGGCAGCACGTGGTCCCCGGTGAGCAGCAGCCGGGCGTCCTCGTCGCGTAGACACAGGTGGCCGGGCGTGTGCCCCGGGGTCCACAGTGCCCGTACGGTCCGGCCGCGGACCGGGACGAGGTCGCCGTCGTCGAGCAGGACGTCGGGCTCCGCCATCCCGCCCGGGTCCTGGTCACCGCGCAACGGCGCCAGCAGCTCCGCGGCGTCGGCCGCCGGCGCGCCGCTGCGGGCCAACCAGCGCTCGACGGCCCGGCGACGCTCGGTGGGATCCGCGGTGCGCGTGCGCTGCGGGAGGGTGTCGCGCTCGGCCGGGTGCATCGCCACCCACGCCCCGGACTGCTCCCGCAACCGCCAGGACAGCCCGTGGTGGTCCGCGTGGACGTGGGTGACGACGATGCCCGCGACCTCACCGGCCGTGGTCCCGGCGGCGGCGAGCCCGGCCGTGAGCGCGGTCCACCCGTCCGGGCTGTCCCAGCCCGGGTCGACGACCACCGGCCCGTCGTCGCCGAGCAGGACGTAGCTCGACGTGTAGCGCAGCGGGTTGTCCGGGATGGGCACCGGCACCGACCACAGCCACCCGGCGAGCTGCTCGACCGGCGGCAGGACCCGCTCGGCCCAGCACGCGTGCTGCTCGGTCCCGAGGACCTCGACGACGGTGTCCGTGCCGGTCACGGGGCCGGCACCGTCGCCACGTTGTGGCCCTCGGCCTGGGCGACGTGCACGGCGGCGCCGATGGGTTCCTCGGCGCCGGTGAGCAGGTCGAGGGTGGCGTCGTCGGTGACGAGCGCGAGGAAGCGGGCGTCGGTGGCGTCGAGGCGCCCGACGACGATGCCGGTGCGGTTCCCGCGGCGGTCGTGCTTGACCGTGCAGGTCTCGATCGTCGCGGGGCCCTCGGCGCGCTCGACGGTCTCCGGGGCCGGCCGGACGTCGAGCTCGGCCTGCAGCTCGGCGCTGCGGTCGGCCCGCCACCCGGTGGGGGCGGTGGAGTAGACCCCGGCCGAGTACTTGCTGAGGATGCCGCCGTTGGCGCCGACGAACCCGTAGCTGCCCGGCGTCCGGCGCGCGGCCGCGACCGTCTCGGCGATCGCGTGCATCGAGTAGTCGTTGCCGGCCCCGCCGAAGAAGGGCAGGCCGCCGGTGAGCGTCAGCCCGCGCGGGTCGTCGGGCTCGAGACCGAGCTCCTCGGCCACCACGGACACGGCGATCGGGAAGCAGGAGTACAGGTCGATCGTGGCGAGGTCGTCGACGCCGATCCCGGCGACCTCGAGGGCGTGGCGCGCCGCCGTCGCCGCCGCCGGTGCCGTCGAGAGGTCGGCGCGGTCGAGCAGGTCCCGCTCGCGCAGGTCGGCGTGCCCGTGGAGGAACACCCACCGGTCCTCGGCGATGCCGAGCCGCCGCGCGGCGGCCACCGAGACGACGAGCACCGCCGCGCCCTGGTTCACCTGGTCGCGGGCCACGAGGTAGCGCAGGTAGGGGTCGGCGATCGGCCGGTTCGCCGCGGTGGGGGTGGCGAGCTCGGTCGCGCTGCGCTCGGTGGGGGCCGCGGCGTAGGGGGTCACCGCCGCGACGCGGGTGAACGGGGCGAACAGCTCGCCCATCCCCTGGAGGTACTCGTCGCGGGACTGCTTGCACCGCGCGCGGCGGGCGTTCTCCAGCAGCGCGTACTGGCTCGGGGTGTCGGTGAGACCGTGCGCGAGGGTGTAGGAGCTGATGAGCCCCTCGAGGCCGAAGCCGCGGTCCTCGAGGTCGCCGCCGACGGTCTCGGTGAAGTCGGGCCGGTCCTGCGCGTCGGCGAGGTGCCGCGCGGTGGAGATCGCCTCGGAGCCGAACAGCAGGGCGACCTCGCCCTCGCCCGCCGCGATCGCCCCGGCGAGCTCGGTGACCAGGTGCTGTGGCCCCTGACCGCCGGCGACCTCGAGGATCGCCCGGCGGGGCTCGGCGCCGATCCGCCCCGCGACCGACCGCGGGTAGTTGTCCGAGCGGCCCAGCGGCGACGGCGCTCCCGGGATGGAGATCTCGAACTGGCGGACGCCCGCGACGGTGTCGACCGCCGTCGCGACCGCGACCGGATCGGCACCGGTGTCGGCGAGGGCCCGGCGGGCGGCCGTCGCCGCGAGCTCGACCGCCGAGGCCCGCCGGTGGTGGGCGCCGTCGACGGGGTCGCTGCACTGGCCGACGCCGACCAGCACCGGGGTGCGCGGGTCGAGGGCCGAAGGGCTGGTCACGGCGTGCTCCTGGGCGAGGGGGCGGGAGCCGGGCCGCTCCCGCCCCGCACGGTGTCCGACGACGCCGACCTCGCCAAGCACCCCGGGGTCAACATCACCCCCGGGAGATCAGCGCGCGGGCGACCCTGACCGCGCTCCTGCGACGCTTCGCCGACCCCACGGACCGGGAGCCGGCCGCCGAGTCGTGACCGCGTCGTCCCCCTGATCGCGACCCGCGCGGGCCAGCGTCGGCGCTGCTCGACGGGGGGCTCGACGAGGGGGAGCGCATGGACGCAGACGACCAGGCGTCGGCCGCCGCCACGCGCGACCGGCGCTTCCGTGAGCTGGTGGCCGCGGTGGTGCACGGCGCGGGGGTCCTGCCGGTGGCGGTGCGGGAATCGCTCGTCGTCGGGACCGCGCCGCCCGACGACCTGGCCGGGCTCGTCGCGAAGGTGGCCGGTGGGGGCCTGGCGGTGACCGACGACGACGTCGCGACGCTGCGCGCGGCCGGGTACAGCGAGGACGCGGTGTTCGAGTGCGTCGTCGCCGTCGCGGTCGCCGCCGGCGGCTCCCGCCTGCGGGCCGTGGAACGCCTGCTCGCGGAACCGTCGTGATCCGGCTCCGGTCGATCCGCCGTGGCCGGGGGGTCGCGGCGCGGGTGATGGGGCCGGTGCTGGGGGTCCTGTACGGCGGGTCCGTCCCCGGGTTCGTCCAGGTCCTGATGTTCCGTCCGGCGTTCTTCGGCAAGCCCCTCGGCCGCTACGCCGACGCGGTCCTGCGGGGACCGGGACGGTGGACCGTCGGCGAGCGCGAGCTCTTCGGTGCCACCGTCTCCGCCGCCAACGTCTGCAGCTACTGCATCGGCGTCCACGCCCGGATCGCCGCCGACTGCCTCGGCGACCCCGTCGTCGACGCCCTGGTCCACCGGACGGCGGAGCCACCGGACGGGACGGGGTCCGCGCTGCCGGCGATGGCGGAGTTCCTCCGCCGGCTCTCCCGCGACCCGGACGCCCTGACGGCCGCCGACCTCGCCCCGCTGCGGGCGGTCGGCATCGGTGACGACGCCGTCCGCGAGGCCGCACACGCCGCGGCCCTGCTCGAGATCTGCAACCGTGTCGCCTCCGCGCTCGGCGTCGAGGGCATGGGCCCCCAGGGCAACGCCCGGGCCGCCGCGATGCTGCTCCGCCGCGGCTACGACCTCTGACCCGTCCCCCGCGAGATCGACGGGGCGAGCAGGCCGGTGCGCCGCAACCACCCGATGATCACCAGGCACGACACGAGCAGGCCACCCACGCCCAGCCCGAAGAAGGCCCAGGCGGCGCCGAGGTGGTCGATCATCCACGTGAAGTTCATCCCGAAGAACCCGGTGAGCGCCGTCAGCGGCAGGAAGACCGTGGCGACGATCGTGAGCCGCTCCTGCACCTCGTTGGAGTAGGTGTCGAGCATCCCCTGGAGGGTCTCCCGGTCGGCCTCGACCTCGTCCAGCGCCTGCCCGAGGTGATCGCCGACGTCGGCCAGGTAGGTCCGCATGGTCTCGGCGTCGTCGGCGACGGCCGTGAGGTGCTCGACGACCCGGGGGAACACCTGGCGCTGGATCACGAGCGTCCGGCGCAGGCCGTTCAGGGTGCGCCGCAGGACCGCCATGCGGTCCCGGTCGCGGGCCCGCGGGTGGTCGAAGATCGTCTGCTCGAAGGCGTCGACCTCCGCGGCCACCAGCTCGAGACCGTCGGTCAGCGAGTCCACGACCGCGTCGACCACGCGGTAGAGGAGGTCGGTCCCGCTGCGGTCCGGGTCGTGCCGGAGGCTGCTCCGGACCCGCTCGAGCTCGGCCGGCGGCACGCGGCTGATGGTCAGCACACATCCACGGACCACGTGGACGTGGACCTCGACCGGTTGCGGTGTCCCGTCGTCGGCGACGGCCAGGCCGAAGAGGACGAGGAGGAGCTGGTCGTCGTAGCGGTCGACCTTGGGGCGCTGGCCGAACTCGCGGCTGTCCTCGAGCGCGAGCTCGTGAAGCCCGAGGAGGTCGGCGACGCGGGCGAGCCCCTCGTCGTCCGGGTCGCGCAGATCGAGCCACACGGGCTCGTCCCGGGCCCGCAGCTCCCGCAGCGTGTCGATGTCGATCTCGTCGAGGGCCTGCACGGCGGGCGGACTACCCGCTCGCGCGCCGCGCGGCCCCTCCCGACGGTGCCCGGGGCGCCGGGAGGCGCGGCCCGTCGCTCGCCCGGCGGCACGCCCGACGGCGCCCTACGCTGGGGTTTCGCGCCGACGGCGGCGCCCGGGGGTGGTCGGAGATGACGTCGATGTCCGGGCCGCGTGCCGACCCCGCCCCGCTCTTCGACCTGGTCACCGGCTTCCCTCCGGACGACGCGGTGGACGTGGTGCTGCCGATCCCGTTGTCGCTCGCCGTCTACATGACGATGCTCGAGTCGACCGGGCACGCGGCCGAGCTCGCCGTGCTCCGGAAGATCCACGTCGACCAGGCCCGGGAGACCGTCCGCGGCATCCAGGCCGGGTTCTGCGACCCCGCCGCCGACGGCGCGTCGCCGCGGGCGCGGATCACGCACATCGTCGAGGAGCGCGTCCCACGGGTGAACGGCCTGCGCCCGCACCTGCACGCCTACGTCGGCGCCACGCTCCGCTCCCCCGGGCCCGTCGTCGCGGTGGACCTCGAGCACCTGGCGGCCCTGGCCGACTCGGACCTGCTGCCCGCCCACCGCGACGGGCTCGCCACCGCCACCGCGGAGCGCGCCGGGCTGGTGTGGGGCGAGACGGCGTGGTCGCCGCGGGAGATCGTGGGGATCGACTGGCTGACAGAGCGCACCGAGCAGGCACGGCACGACGACCTGTCCTGCCGCGGCCCGTGGCCGCGGCAGCAGATCGTCGCCGGCTGACGGTGCCGGCGACGACGCCGGCCGCACTACTGTCGGGACGGTGACGGCGTTCTTCGTGCCCGGCGTCGGCCCCGACCGGGCCGAGAGCCGCTACGCCGAGCTCGCCGCGATCGCGGGGGCCGAGCCGTCCGGCCCGGAGGACCGCGTCCGGTCGATCCGGTTCGTCCACGGTGCCGAGGAGTGGACCGCCACCGTCGGGGAGCCGCTCTCGGGGCAGATGACGAGGACCGCCCGGCACCCCGTCCGCCGCGCGTCCGCGCCCTCCCGCACGGTCTCCGACCCCGCCTCGGTGCAGGCGATCTTCGCCGTCGGCGACTCCTGGGCGGTGGTGACCGACGCCGGCCCCGCCGGGGAGGTCCGCGACTCGACCTGGGACAACCCCGTCACGGTCTCCCACCGCGACACCCGCCAGGTGGTCCGCTTCGACGCGTAGTCGTCACGTCCCCGCGAGTCCGGGTCACGCCGCGTCGACCAGCTCCTGCGCGCGGCGGGCGAGGCGCGCGTGTGCCGCCGGGTCGCCGAGGCGGCGCCCGGCGAGCCCGTCGGCCGCCTCCGAGCGCACCGCGTCCGCCGCCTGGCCGCCCGACCGCGCCCAGCCGCGCAGCCGGTCGGCCGCCAGGCCGGGCGCCGGGTGGGCCGGCACCGCGTAGAGCCGGGCCAGCTCCCGCGCGAGCGTTTCCGGACCGGTGACGTGGTCGTGGCCCGACGGCAGCCCGTGCCGCACCGCCGAGGTCACGCGGCGGGTGCTCCGGATCCGGGACACCGGGTCGAGCAGGAGCCCCGACATCACGAAGAGCACCAGGGGGTAGCCGTGCTCGCCGCGCCAGCCGTCGGTGTGCTCGACGACCCGGCCCCAGAGCGCGGTGCACCCCAGGACCGCCGCCCCGCGCCGGCACGCGAGCACCAGCGGCGCGAGCCCGGCCGTTGCGTAGAGGCCGCACCGGCACTCCACCGACGGGCACGCCGCGCAGCCCTCGAGGCAGGTCGCGGTGGCCGGCTCCCGGTGGATCCACGACATCGGGCGGACCGGCGAGACGAGCTCGGGCCCCCGCCCGCGGTCCGCCACGGTCCAGACCCGCCACCCCGCGACGGGGGAGGCGACGTCGGGGACGAGGGTCACCCGTCGAGGTCGCCGGTGGTGGTCGCGGCCGCGGCGCCCGACGTCGGCGTCGTCGGGGTGGGCGGCAGCTCGGCGGGGCGCCCGGGCAGGTCGCCGTCGGGGACGGGACTGACGATCGGCTCGACGACGAGGGTGCGCACTGGCTGCCCGATGTTCATGTGGTGACCTCCGACTCCGCGGTCTGCCCCGCGATCCCCGACATCGTTCACCCGAACGGGTGACGCAACCGACTGTACCCCTGCTCGTGGCGTGGGTCACGGTCGTCCCGGGAGCACGAATCATCCGCCGGGGATGAGGAACCGGGGGCCGGTGCGGGCCATGGTCGTCCGACGACGACGCGGCGACACCCGAGGAGCACCTCGCGGGACGTACCGGCCCTCCGCGCCGCCGGGAGGAGCCGAGATGCTGCTCGCGCAGAGCGCCACCTACCCGCTGCTCGACCTGTTCTGGACGATGCTCGTGTTCTTCGGCTTCGTCATCTGGTTCTGGCTGCTGTTCGTGATCTTCGGCGACGTCTTCCGGCGCCACGACATCAGCGGCTGGGGCAAGGCCGGGTGGACCGTGCTGATCATCGTCATCCCGATCTTCGGCAGCCTCATCTACCTGATCGCCCAGGGCCGGAACATGGCCGAGCGCCGCACCGCCGACGTCGCCGCCGCGCGCGCCGACTACGAGCGCGACGTCCGGAACATCGCCGCCAACGGCCACGCCGGAGGACCGACCGACCAGATCGCCGCGGGCAAGCGCCTCCTCGACGAGGGCGCCATCACCCAGGAGGAGTTCGACGCGCTCAAGCGCAAGGCCCTCGGCACCACGGGCGCCCACGCCGCGCCCTGACCCTCCCGCGCCCCGACACCGGTCACCCCCCGCACCCGGCGGTTACGCTCCAGTCCGGCCGGAAAGGGGTTCGGATGGTCGAGCGGGAGGGACCACGACGGATCGACGACGTCGACCGTCAGCTGCTGAGCCTGCTCAGCGCGGACCCGCGCGCGTCGACCCGCAAGCTGTCCCGCGACATCGGCATGTCCCCGGGGGCGGTCGGTGAGCGCCTCGACCGCCTCCAGGAACATGGCGTCATCCGGGGGTTCAGCCTCGACATCGACCCCTCGGCCCTCGGGTTCGGCCTGGAGGTGCTGGTCGCGATCGAGCTGCGCCAGGGCAGCCCCGTCGAGAACACCATCGACCTGCTCTGGGGCATCACCGAGGTGCAGGCGATCCAGCTGGTGACCGGCCGCTGGGACCTGGTGCTCTCCCTGCTGGTCCGCGACCAGCACCACCTGCGCGAGGTGCTGCTCGGCGACGTGTGGTCGGTCGCGGACTTCCAGCACAGCGAGACGATGATCATCCTCGACCGGCGCCAGCGGGTCGGGCTCGACCAGCCGCGCCCGGCACGGACCGGCCTCGCCGAGCTCGTGCCCGAGCACGCGGACCCGATGACCAACGGGTCAGTCCAGGAGTAGTTCGCCGGCGGGGTCGGCGAGCACCGCCGCGACCCGGGCGAGCACCCGCGAGCCCAGCTCCCCGTCGACGAGCCGGTGGTCGAACGACAACGACAGCTCGGTGACCTCCCGCAGCGCGACCTCGCCCCGGTACTCCCACGGCCGGCGGCGCACCGCCCCGAAGCAGAGGATCGCCGCCTCGCCGGGGTTGAGGATCGGGGTGGCGGCGTCGACGCCGAACACGCCGACGTTGGTGATCGTGATCGTGCCCCCGGACATCTGTTCCGGCGTGGTCCGGCCGGCGCGGGCGGTGGTGGTCAGCTCCGCAAGCGCGCGGGCGAGGTCGACCAGGGTCAGCGCGGCGGCGTCCTTGATGTTCGGGACGATCAGCCCGCGGGGGGTCGCCGCCGCGATGCCCAGGTTGACCGCCCGCGGGTGGACGATCTCCTGGGCCTCGGAGTCCCAGCGCGCGTTGATGTCGGGGAAGTGGCGCACCGCCGAGAGCAGCGCGCGGGCCACCAGCAGCAGGGGGGTCACCCGCACACCCTCGAAGGCGCGGTGGGCCCTGAGGGCCTCGACGGTCTCCGTCATCGCCGTGACGTCGACGGTCACGAACTCGGTGACGTGCGGGGCGGTGAACGCGCTCGAGGTCACCGCCGCCGCGGTCGCCCGCCGGACGCCGGTGATCGGCACCCGCCGGTCGCCGGGCTCCTCGACGACGGCGGACGGGGCGGACGGGGCGGCGGCCGAGGCGGCCGGCGCGGACGGGGTCCCGGCGTGGCGGCGCACGTCCTCGCGACGGATGCGGTCGCCGTCGTAGGTCACCTCGGCCAGGTCGACGCCGAGCTCCTTCGCCATCTTGCGCACCGGCGGCGTCGCCGGGGGCCGGCTCGGCCGACCGGTGGCCGGCTCCGGGCTCGCGGGCCGCCGACGACGCCGCCGGGTGCGGGCGGCACTGGTGCCGTAGCCGACCAGGACGCTCCCGCTGCCCTCGTCGTCGGGAGCCCCGTCGTCGGGAGCCTCGTCGTCGGGAGCCTCGTCGTCGGGAGAGTGCTCGGCGGCCTGCTCGACGGCGGCGGTGGTCACGGCGATGAGGGGCGCGCCGACCGGCACCGTCTCGCCCTCGGCGGCGAACAGCTCGGCGACGGTGCCGTCGAACGGGCAGGGCAGCTCGACCGCGGCCTTGGCGGTCTCGACCTCGACGACGACCTGGTTGACGCCCACCTCGTCCCCCACGGCGACGTGCCAGGACAGGACGTCGGCCTCGGTCAGCCCTTCCCCGACGTCGGGCAGCACGAAGGTCTCGGTGGCCATGGTTCCCCTCACCAGGCGAGGACGCGGTCGACGGCGTCGAGGACGCGGTCGAGGTCGGGGCGGTAGTGCCCCTCGAGGCGGGCGGCCGGGTAGGGCACGTTGAAGCCGCCGACGCGCAGGACGGGTGACTCGAGGCTGGTGAAGCACCGCTCGGAGAGCATCGCGGCGACCTCGCTGCCGAGCCCGCCGAAGGTCGGCGCCTCGTGGACGACGACGGCGCGGCCGGTGCGGGCGACCGCGGCCACGAGGGCGTCGGTGTCGATCGGGGAGAGCGAGCGCAGGTCGACGACCTCCAGCGAGCGGCCCTCGCCGTCGGCCGCCGCGGCCGCGGCCAGGCAGGTCTCGACCATCGAGCCCCAGGTCAGCAGCGTGACGTCGGTGCCGGGGCGCACCGTGCGCGCGACCTCGGCGGGCAGCACCAGCGGGTCGTCGGCGGTCTCGGCGACCTCGCCCTTCGACCAGTAGCGGCACTTGGGCTCGAAGAAGATCACCGGGTCGTCCGACTCGATCGCCTGTCGCAGCATCCAGTGCCCGTCCTGCGGGGTCGCCGCGACCATCACCCGCAGCCCCGCGGTGTGGGCGAAGTAGGCCTCGTTGGACTCCGAGTGGTGCTCGACCGCGCCGATACCGCCGGAGACCGGGATGCGGACGACGACGGGGACCGTGATGCGGCCGCCGGAGCGGGCGTGCAGCTTGGCCAGCTGCGAGGTGATCTGGTTGAACGCCGGGTAGACGAACCCGTCGAACTGGATCTCGCACACCGGGCGGTAGCCGCGCATCGCCAGCCCGATCGCGGTCCCGACGATGCCGGCCTCGGCGAGCGGGGTGTCGACGACGCGGTCGGCCCCGAAGTCCTTCTGCAGTCCGTCGGTCACCCGGAACACGCCGCCGGACCGGCCCACGTCCTGCCCCATGACCAGGACCTTCGGGTCGGACTCCAGACCGTGGCGCAGCGCGCGGTTGATCGCCTGGGACAGGGTGAGCACGGCGTCCTCCGTCCTCAGTCCACGAACGACGCCGTGTAGGCCGCGTACCCGGCGCGCTCGGCGGCCTGGCTGCGGGTCTCGACGGCGAGGGTGTGGGCGAACATGGCGTCGGCGTCCGGGTCGGGCATGGCCCGGCAGACCCGCCGGACCTCGGCGGCCAGCTCGGTGGCCTCGGTCTCGAGCTCCTCGACGAAGCCGGGCGTGGCCCAGCCGCGGTCGTCGAGCAGCCGCCGGAGGCGCTCGAGCGGGTCGAGCGTGGCCCAGTGGTCGAGCTCGGCGCCGCTGCGGTAGCGCGTCGGGTCGTCGGAGGTGGAGTGGCCGGCCATGCGGTAGGTGACCGCCTCGATCAGCGCCGGCCCCTCCCCCGCCCGCACCGCCGCCGCGGCCCGGGCGGTGGCGGCGCGGACGGCCAGCACGTCGTTGCCGTCGACCAGCTGCGTCGCCAGCCCGAACCCGGCCGCGCGCCGGTGCAGCGGGGCGCCGTACTGCGCCGAGGTGGGCGTGGAGATCGCCCACCCGTTGTTCTGGCAGAAGAACAGCACCGGGGCGGCCATCGTCACGGCCCAGTTGAAGGCCTCGTTCGCCTCGCCCTCGCTCGAGGATCCGTCGCCGAAGTAGGTCATGACGACCTCGTCGGCGCCGTCGCGCTGGACGCCCATCGCGTAGCCGACCGCGTGCGGGAGCTGCGCCGCCAGCACCAGGGTGTAGAGGTGGAACCGGTGGCGGGCCGGGTCCCAGCCGCTCTGGCGCACCCCGCGCCACTGCGCGAGCAGCTCCTCGGGGCCGATGCCGCGGCACATCGCGGCGGCGTGGTCGCGATAGGACGGGAAGACCCAGTCGGTGTCGCGGATCGCGCGGATCGATCCGACCTGGGCGGCCTCCTGGCCCCAGGACTGCAGCCACAGGCCGAGCTCGCCCTGGCGCTGCAGGCTGTACGCCTCGGCGTCGAGCCGGCGGGCCAGGACCATGTCGCGGTAGAGGCCACGACACAGGTCGCCGTCGACGTCCGCGGCGGCCGGGTCGTCGGCCAGTACCCCCTCGGGGGAGACGAGCTGGAAGGTCTCCACGGGTGTTCCTCCACCGGGTCGCGGTGTGCGGGTCCACGTCCTGTCCGGGGTCTCCGGGCGCGTCGGACGCTCGTCGGGATCAGCGGTGGCTGATCACATGACGGAGATTGTTCCAGTCTCTCCGAACGATTGTCCAGTGGCCAGGTCCGCAGACTGCTCAAGTGCGTCTCGGCCGGGCTGCGGTGTCCACGTCGTCGCGCTCCGCGTCCCCGGATTGCGTCCTTGCCCATGGCACGCGATCCGTCGTCTCATGGGAGCCCGCGCGAGTCCCGAGAACCGAGGTGGGCCCGATGGCGCAGTTGCCGGGCAAGGTCGCCCTGATCACCGGCGGGGAGAGCGGGATCGGTCTCGCCTCGGCCCGCCTGTTCGTCCGCGAGGGCGCGCGGGTCGTGCTCGTCGGGATCGAGGAGAGCCTGCTCAAGGCCGCGGTCGAGGAGCTCGGACCCGACCACGCGGTCTCCGCCGTCGCCGACGTCACCGACTCCGCCGCGGTCGCCGCCGCCGTCGCCACCGGGGTCGACCGCTTCGGGCGCCTCGACGTGGTGTTCTCCAACGCCGGCATCTCCGGCGAGGTCGCGAAGATCGTCGACTACCCCGAGGACGTGTTCGCCCGCGTGCTCGCGGTGCACGTCGGCGGCGCCTTCCACGTCCTCAAGCACACGCTGCCCCGGATGAACGACGGCGGCAGCGTCATCATCACCTCCAGCGTCGTCGGGCTGGTCGGCTTCGGGGACCTCTCCGCCTACGTCGCCGCCAAGCACGGCCAGGTCGGGCTGATGCGCTCGGCGGCCAAGGAGGTCGCGGAGCGCCGCATCCGGGTCAACACGCTGCACCCCGGGCCGACCTCCACGCCGTTCCAGGACGACATCGAGATGCGCGCGACCGGCAAGTCGCAGGCCGACGCCGCCCTCGACTTCGACGGGCTGATCCCGCTCGGGCGCCACACCACCCCCGAGGAGATCGCCGCGGCCGCGCTCTACCTGGCCTCCGACGCCTCGGCGATGGTCAGCAGCTCCACCTTCGCGATCGACGGCGGCATGAGCGGCTGACCCCCACCACCTCGAGGAAGGCGGGCCCACCGATGCGCTCCGCGATCTACCACCACCCCCACGACATCCGCATCGAGGACGTCGAGACCCCCGAACCCGGCTCCGGCGAGGTCCAGCTCCGCGTGGCCCACAACGGCGTCTGCGGCTCCGACCTGCACGAGTACTTCGCCTCCGAGACGTTCGTGCCGGTCGCGCCCCACCCCCAGACCGGGATCCAGGCGCCCGTCGCCCTCGGGCACGAGTTCTCCGGCACCGTCACCGCCATGGGCGCGGGCGTCACCTCGGTCCGCGAGGGCGACCGGGTCGCGGTCCGACCGACCTACACCTGCGGCACGTGCCCCTCGTGCCGCGCGGGCCACCCGAACACCTGCCGGATCCTGGCGTTCCACGGCCTGTCCGGGCCCGGCGGCGGGCTCTCGGAGTACACCGTGCTGCCCGAGACCATGGTCTTCGCACTGCCCGAGGACGTGTCGCTCGAGCTCGGCGCGCTCGTCGAGCCGATGGCCGTCTCGTACCACGCGGTCGAGCTCTCGGGGATCCGTCCGGGCGAGCTCGCCGTCGTCGCCGGGCTCGGCCCCATCGGCGTCGGCCTGTTCTTCGCCCTGCGCTCCGCGGGCATCACGGACATCATCGCCAGCGACCCGTCGGCGCAGCGGCGCGCGATCCTGTCCCGCCTCGGCGCCTCGACCGTCATCGACCCGACGGTCACTGAGGTCGCCACCGCCGCCCACGAGGCCTCGGACGGCCTCGGTGCCCGGGTCGTCTTCGACGCGGCCGGGGTCGGCGCCGCGATCCTCACCGGGATCGGCGCCCTCGCACCGCAGGGCAAGGTCGTCGTCGTCGGGATCCACGAGCAGCCCATGGAGCTCAACCCCACCGCCCTGCTGCTCGGCGAGGCCCAGATCGTGGCCTCGCTGGTCTACACCGACGACGACTACCGCCACGTCATCGACGCCATGTCCCGCGGTGGGATCACCGGCGAGGGCTGGGTCGACCACGCCCCGCTCGACGACCTGCTCACGGTCTACGACGAGCTGCGACGCGGCGAGCGGATGAAGGTCCTCATCGACCTCTGAGCACTTCCTGCCCATTCGGCCCTGGTGGGCGGAACGTCCCGGGTGTGCCCTATCGGTGGACGACAGAAGGGGGACCGTCATGGCACCGGCACAGGACCGGAAGACGGCGGAGGTGGACGGCGACTTCGTCGTCTTCCTCATCGGGGCGCGACCCGACCTGCGCCACCCCGTCCGGACCTTCCTCGACCTCGGTGGTCGCCGGGGCATGCGGCACATGCTCGACCACCTCGTCGCCCACCCGGAGAAGGGCCTGCTCGGCTACACGATGGGGTTCCCGGTGATCGTGCAGTACTGGCGGTCCTTCGAGCACCTCGAGGCGTTCGCGCGCGACCAGGACGACCCGCACCTCGAGGCGTGGCGGAACTACTACCGCCGCAACGGCCGGACCGGGATCTGGCACGAGACGTACCTCGTGAAGGCCGGCCAGTACGAGGCCATCTACGGCAACATGCCGCCCTTCGGGCTGGGCAAGGTCGGCCGGCTCGTGCCGCTGTCCGACGCGAGCACCGCCCGGCTGCGGGTGCGGCGCCGGGACGACGTCGACGGGACGGTCCCCACGGGCTGAGTGTTCCGAGCGAAGGGCACCTCCGGTCGGCCCTATGGGCGAGGGGCGCCATTCGTCGGAATCCCGCGACCCGAGGTCGTTTCCGAGCGAAGGGCACCTCCGGTCGGCTCTATTGGTGGCGGGCGCCCCTCGCCGGAATCCCCCGACCCGGCTCGCCGTGTCACCGGTCGCGGAAGAACGGGCCGGTGTGCGGCACGCGCGTGACCTTCTCCGGCCTCGTCGCCACCCGTTTCCGGATCGCCTGCGCCGGGGCGGCCGGCGGTGGCGCGCTGCCCGGGAGAGCCGACGGCGTCGGCGGCGGGGAGGGGCGACCGAGGACCGCGAGGACGACCCGGGGCACGAGCCCGGAGGCGTCGAAACGGTGGGCGAAGTCCGCGTAGGCGTCGAGCTCCCGGGCGATCAGTTCGCCCACCGGTTCCGGGAGGACCCTTCGGGCCTGGGCGGCCGCGGCGCGGCACCGCGCCTTCTCGTGGGCCTGCAACACCGGGCCCTCGGTCCGCGGAGCCGGAACGTCGACGATCGATGTGCCGCTCACGTTTCCTCCTCCCGCACCCCGGCCGGGCGAATCCCGGCGACTGTCTGTCATGGTCGCGCAGAAGTTTTCGGGGTCAATCGACCGGACAGGCGGCCGGCTGTGCGGCCGATGTCGCCCGTCGGGCAGAGCCGTCGAGTTCGTGGCCGGCGAACGAGGGACAGAGGGCGGCAGTCGGCGCACCGGGCCGCCCGAGTCCCCGTCCTCGGCCGTTGACGGCGTCCGGCGTTGCCACGCCATTCGCCGGGTGATGACCATTCCTTGGGAATCGTGTGGATCTCTCTCGACACGGATCCACCGGTCACCGATCTCCGGCGTCCATTCGTCGGCGGAGCAGTTCTCGCCGATTCCCCGTGGCTCCTCCGTGTCATCCCTCCGTTCACATCGGCGCGGGACGGGAGAGGACGACGATGAGCTCCGAGACGGTGACCACGGACGCCGGGCCGGCGCCCGGGGGTGGCCTGCGCGCCCGGCCGGCCGACGGGACCACGTTCGCCGGGGGCGACCCGGCGGCCGCCGCCGGTCGGACGGTCACCGGGCACAGCCCGCCGCGCTGCCCGGCACGGACCCGCGCCTACCGCGGCGGCCGGCTGATCGACGAGGGCTTCCCGGTCGCCGAGCTCAGCGACCACCTGGACACCCACCCCGACACGTTCGTCTGGCTGGACCTGCACGACGCGGACACCGGCGACCTCGAGGTGATCACCGAGGAGTTCGGCCTGCACCCGCTCGCCGTCGAGGACGCGGTCAACGAGCACCAGCGGCCCAAGGTCGACCGGTACGACGACCACCTGTTCCTCTCCGCCTACGCGGTCCGGCTCGACGCCGGGACCGGGCGGCTCGCCGCCAGCGAGATCGCCGCGTTCATCACGCCGCGAGCGCTCATCACCGTCCGCAAGGACGACGGCTTCGACCCGGAAGCCCTCGTCGGCCGGTGGGACGCCAGCCCCGACCTCGCCGCCCACGGAGTGGGCTTCCTGCTGCACGGTCTGCTCGACCAGGTCGTCGACGGTCACTTCACCGCCGTGCAGTCCCTGGACGACGAGATCGAGGAGCTCCAGGACCAGCTCTTCGCCGAGGTCGACCCCGGCCAGGCGCTGCAGCAGCGGAGCTTCGAGCTGCGGAAGTCGCTGGTGCTGCTCCGTCGCGTGGTGCTCCCCATGCGCGAGGTCGTCAACACGCTCATGCGACGCGACCTGCACCTGCTCGACGAGGCCCTCACGCCCTACTACCAGGACGTCTACGACCACGTCCTGCGAGCCACCGAGTGGACCGAGTCGCTCCGCGACCTGGTCACCACGATCCTCGAGACCCGCCTGACCATCCAGGGCAACCGGCTCAACGAGATCATGCGCAAGCTGACCTGCTGGGCCGCGATCATCGCGGTGCCCACCGCGGTCACCGGCTTCTACGGCCAGAACGTCCCGTATCCCGGATTCCAGCAGTCCTGGGGATTCGTCACCAGCATCGTCCTCATGCTCGTCATCGGGGGCGGGATCTACCTCGGCTTCAAGCGCCGGAAATGGGTGTGACGAGAATGGCGGACCAGGGTCTCGTCACCCGGCTGCGGGCGGTCGCCCGCGATCGGGTCGGCCCCACCGAGCAGTCGCTCATCGTCGCCTGGAGCGGGTTCGGCGCGACGTTCGCCATCACCCGGGCGATCACCCACTGGATCCGGGCGGGCCACGGGCCCTCGAGCGGCGGGATGAGCGCGGGCGGGCGCCACCTGCACCACTACAACATCGGCATCCTCCTGCTCGCCGCCGTCGGCGCCGTCGCGCTGCGCGGCGAGGAGCGCCACCGACGGCACCCGGTCACCGCGACCGCCTACGGCAGCGGTACGGCGCTGATCGTCGACGAGCTCGCGCTGCTGATCGACCTCGAGGACGTGTACTGGTCCCGGGACGGCCGCACGAGCGTCGACGCCGCGGTCGGGCTCATCGCCGTCGGGGGTCTCTACCTCGCCGCGGTGCCGTTCTGGCACGGGGCGGCCCGGGAGGTCCTCCGTCGATGACACGCTGCCCTCATCGGGAAGGGGCCACCCCGGCGTGGTGAGCTCCTGGACGAGCGCGCGGACGGTCGGTTGATCAAGGGCACAGCAGGCAGAGCGGGGCGGCCGCGGAGATGCCTGGCGTACCCCTCGTCGAAGACCGGGCACGTGCGGGGCCGCGAGGCGGCTGATCAGGAGCACACAGGGCAGGCCGAAGCGG
>NZ_JABBND010000024.1 GCF_012933465.1 Actinomycetospora sp. TBRC 11914 | reverse complement strand
GTCCGCCGACCTGCCTCCCGTGCCCATCACCGGCCGGGGTCCCACCCGGGCCGCGCCGAACCCACCTCGGGGTGGAGTTCAGGGTCCGACCCGGAGGTCTCCCGGCCCGGAGGACGGCAGGCTCCGTGACATGACCGACGAGGACCGGCGCGAGCAGGCGCCCACCCCCACCCCCACCGCCCCCGCGCCCGCCTCGCCCACCGGCACCGCCTCGCCCGCCGAGGAGCTCACCCCGACGCCGCCGGCCGGCGCGGCCGAGACCGCCGCGCCCGCCACGACTCCCGAGCCGCAGGACGCGCCGCGGGACGCCCCGCACCCGTCGTCGGGACCCGGGACCTCCGCCGGGCACTCCGGCGACCTGCCCCCGAGCCCGGCCGACCTCCCCGTCGACCACGACGACCGCGAGCACGTCGTCGGCCTGCTCCAGGCGGCCGTCTCCCGCGGGCTCCTCGACACCCTCGAGTTCGACCGCCGGTCGGGCCTCGCGACCACCGCGCGCACCCGCCGCGAGCTCAACGGGCTCGTGGTCGACCTGCCCCTGGAGCACCCCGACCGCGCCCGGGCCCGGACCGCGGCCGAGTCGCGGCAGACCCGGACGAGTGCCGCCCCGCCGCCGGACGAGACGCGCGCCGCCTACGCCGCCGGCGACACCAGCGGCACGGTCGCCCTCCACGCGCGGATGAGCTCGGTGAAGCGGTCCGGGGTGTGGGCGGTGCCGCGCCGGCTCGAGATCGACGGGTGGCTGGGGTCGGCCGAGCTGGACCTCACGGAGGCCGTGATCGACCACGAGGTCGTGGAGGTCGACGTCGACATGACGCTCGGCTCGGTGGAGCTGCGGCTGCCGCCCACGGCGAGCGCCTCGCTCGACGCGGTGAGCGCGACGGCCGGCAGCGTCGAGGACAAGCGCCGCGGCGGCCGGGCGACGGGGCGCCCGCACGTCGTCGTCAGCGGCAAGGTCGCCTTCGGCTCGGTCGAGGTGAAGGGGCCGAAGTGGTGGAAGGGCTGAGCCGACCCCGGCTCAGGTGAAGGCGCTGTGGCCGGTGATCTCGCGGCCCACGATCAGCGTCTGCACCGTCTCGGTGCCCTCGAAGGTGTGGATCGACTCGATGTCGGCCATGTGCCGCATCACGTGGTTGTCGAGGAGGATGCCGTTGCCGCCCAGCAGGTCGCGGGCCTCGGCGATCACCCAGCGGGCCTTGCGGGTGTTGTTCATCTTGGCCAGCCCGGCGATGGTCGGGGCCAGGTCCCCCTGCTCGGCCAGCCGCGCGATCTGCATGCAGTAGAGCTGCATCCCCGTGAGCTCGGCGAGCATCTTGACCAGGCGCTCCTGCACGATCTGGAACGAGGCCAGTGGCCGGCCGAACTGCGTGCGCTCCAGCGCGTAGCGCAGGGCGGCGTCGTAGGCCGCGGTCGCGTGTCCGAGCGCCATCCAGGCGCAGGTGCCGCGGGTGGTGGCGAGCACGCGACCGGTGTCCTTGAACGACTCGCCGCCCGGCAGCCGGTCACGGTCGGGCACGCGCACGCCGTCGAGCACGATGTCCGCCTGCCAGACCGAGCGCATGGATCCCTTGCGGGGGATGACGGTGCCCTCGTACCCCGGCGTGGAGGTGTCGACGAGGAAGCCCTTGACCGCCTGGGTCTCGGTGTCGCGGGCCCAGACCACGGTGCGGCCGGCGATGCTCCCGTTGCCGATCCAGCGCTTGCGGCCGTCGATGACCCAGTCGTCGCCGTCGCGCCGGGCGGTGGTCGACAGCGACACCGAGTCGGACCCGTGCTCGGGCTCGGTGAGCCCGAAGGCGCCGATGAGGTCGAGGCGGGCCATGGCCGGCAGGAACTCCTGCTTCTGCTCCTCCGAGCCCAGCATGGCGATCGCCTTCATCGCCAGGCCCGACTGCACGGCGTGGAACGTCGCGAGGCTGCCGTCACCGCGCGCCAGCTCCATGGCCACGAGCCCGTGGGTCAGCGGGTCGAGGCCGGGGCAGCCGTAGCCGGTGATGTCGTCGCCCACGACGCCGAGGCGGGGCAGGCCGTGGATGACGTCCCACGACATCTCGGCGGCGTCCCACGCCGCGGCCGCCGCGGGGATCACCTCGTGGTCGACGAAGCGCCGCATCGCGGTGAACGTGTCCCACTGCTGCGCGGTGAACTGGTCGCGGACCGAGAAGAAGTCCGTGCCGAGCGCCTCGGTGAGCTGGTGGGGCGTCCCCGACGGGTCGGCGGGGATCGGGGTGTCGACGGCCATGCGGTCCTCCGCGGGTCGGGCGTGCGGGGGTCGTGTGCCCGGCGTCACTGTCCGGCAATCCCCCCGGGCGGGGGTGGCGTCGTCGTCGGTCCCCCCTCCCGCGACCTCAGGTCAGGTAGAGATCGTTCCCGCGGGAGAACTCGACGAAGGTGCAGGGCTCGTCACCGACCGACCAGGCGTCGTGGCCGGGCGGGAGGAGCATCACGTCGTGCGGGCCGAACTCGTCCTCGCTCCCGTCGTCCATCACCACGTGCAGCGTGCCGGACAGCACCAGCGCCACGTGGGGCAGCTCGCAGGACTCGGTGCCGACGTCGGGCTTGAGGTCCTTCGACCACCGCGCGCCCACGCCGAACGTCACCTCCGTGACGCTGACGCCGTCGAGCTCGACCGTCCGCTTCGAGATCGCGCCGTGGGTGTCCGCCGCCGCGGACCCGAGGTGGGCCTTCTGCATCCCGGTCGTCGCCGTCACGTGTGCCTCCTGGGGGCCGTCGGTCGCAGGGGACCCAGTGTCCTGCGCCCCGCCGGGGCCGCACCAGAGGTCGGTGACGCCGCTCGCGGGACCCGTCCGCACGAGCGGACCTCCAGGGCTGCGGCGGGGGCCGTGGGAGTCCGCTCGACGGTCACGCGACCACGCGGTGCCCGTCCTGCCCGAGCCGGGTGCGCAGCTCCGTCGCCAGGTCCAGCAGGTGTCCGAGGAGATCCGGGGTCAGCTCCCCACCACGCCACACCGCGAGGGTGTCCCCCTGGAGCCGGAACGACGTCGTGCGCATGCGCGGGTCGGCGACGAGCCACGCGAGCACCTCGGGCCCGACGGTGGCCGCGGCCGCGACCGGGTGGTCGGTGAGCAGGTCGAAGTGGTCGTCGAAGTCCGGGAGCCCCGTCACGACGGCCCGGCGGTCACGCCCGAGCCGGCGCAGGAAGCGGACACCCCGGTACGGCGACACCTGGACCATCGGGTGCCCGCCGGGGACCGAGGGCGCGACGGTCGTCGCGACCACCGCCTGCGCGACGGTCGTCGGGCCGCCGGTCGACCCGTCGCCGTCGTCGCCCGCGGAACCCGCCGAGCCCACCTGCCGGACGACGTACGAGGCGTCGAAGGCGACCGCCGGCCGGCCGTCGCGGGCGGTCCCGCGCAGGACGTGGCGCTCGGTCGCCCGGTGCTCGGCGGGACCGCACGGGATGGTGCGGACGGAGGGGTCGGTGCTGGTGAACGTCCAGCCTTCGCGCGCGGCCCAGGCCCCGAGCGCCGCTGCCCGCCGACGACGTCGTCGATACCGGACGGCCACGGTGACGCCGATGATGACGACGGCGAGCACCATCATGACGACCATGTCCCTAGTGTGGTCACCGAGAGTCAGAGAACCAGGGCCACCAGGGTGATTACTGGAGAATGATCCGCTACTGTCCTCACTCCAGGTGATGTCCCCCGCCCGTTCCGTCGTCCCGCCCGAGGGCGGGCGTCGATCGAGAGGTCCGCGCGTGTCCGTCAGCGATTCCCTCCGGCCCTACCGCCGGCGCCCCGACGAGGGCGAGGCCCTGTGGTTCCTCGGCACCCTGGCGACGGTCAAGGCGGGCGGCGCCGAGACCCGCGGCCGGCTGACCGTGGTCGAGATCGCCCACCCGGCGGGCTTCGCCCCGCCGCTGCACCGGCACCTCGAGGAGGACGAGGCCTTCTACGTCCTCGCGGGCTCCGCCCGGTTCACCGGCGACGGGGAGACGTTCGAGGCCGGGCCGGGGGACTTCGTCCTGCTGCCCGCCGGCCTGCCGCACACGTTCCTCGTCGGCGTCGACGAACCGCTGCGGGCCCTGCAGATCACCACGCCCGGCGGCTTCGAGGACTTCGCCGCCGAGGTCGGGGAGCCGGCCCGCCGCCGTGAGCTGCCGGTGCCGGGCCCCGTCGACGTCGAGCGTCTCGGCCACGCCGCCGCGCGCCACCAGATCGAGATCCTCGGCCCGCCGCCGACGCACTGACCCCGGCGGCCGACACACGGACGGCCCGCTCGCGGCGCCGACGGGGCGCACGAACGGGCCGTCCGCTCCGCGGGGAGCGTCGCCGAGGACCGGGCTCTCAGGCGATGTGGCGCCCCGAGATCGAGCGGGCGATCACGAGCTGCTGGATCTGCTCGGTGCCCTCGAAGATGTCGTAGATCTGTCGCGGGTCGTCGGCGACCTGCGGTTACCGCGACAGGACCTGCTCCGACCTGGGCCGAAGCTGCTCGACACTTCTCAGCTCCGCTGGGCGCTCTCCGACCTTCGACGGCCTGACGACGGCCTGGGCAGCCTTCGTCTTGCGACTGGCTCGCGAGCTTCCGACGCGGTCCGGTGGTGTCCGTCTCCACAGGTTGGGCTTCGTCCACGGTCGGAAGAATCCGGGGGCGTGCGCCGAGTTGGCTGCAAGTGGCAGCACGCGTGTCCCCAGAGCGCATCGGTGGCACGCTCCCAGTGTGGGCACGTACCTCGGTTCGGTGGCGGCGTTGGTGGTGCGGGCGGAGGCGCCGGAGGTTCCGTGGAACAGCCCTGAGACCTGGCCGGTGTGGGCGCAGTTGCTGCCCCATGCCCTCGCGGTCAGCGCCGGGTCCTACGGCCACGCCGACGAGGACCAGGCGTGCTGGCTGCTGACCAAGAGCGGCGACTACCTGCAGACCCGCGGTGACCCGTGGCGCGCGCTGCCGCTGTTTGAACAAGCCTACGAACGCAACCTCGCGCGCCTCGGCCCCGACCACCAAACGACGCTGTCCTCGGCCAACGACCTCGCCGTCGACCTGCGCGCGGTGGGGCGCTTTGGCCAGGCCCGCACCCTCGACGAGGACACCCTTACCCGCTCCCGCCGGGTCCTGGGCGACGACCACCCCGACACCCTGAGCTCGGCCAACAACCTCGCCCTCGACCTGCGCGAGCTCGGGGACTACGAGCAGGCCCGCACCCTCAACGAGGACACCCTCACCCGCTCCCGCCGGGTCCTGGGCGAGGACCACCCCAGCACCCTGCTCTCGGCCGCCAACCTCGCCCTCGACCTGCACGCGCTCGAGCACTACGAGCAGGCCCGCACCCTCAACGAGGACACCCTCACCCGCTCCCGCCGGGTCCTGGGCGAGGACCACCCCAACACCCTGCTCTCGGCCAACAACCTCGCCCTCGACCTGCACGCGCTCGAGCACTACGAGCAGGCCCGCACCCTCAACGAGGACACCCTCACCCGTAAACGCCGGGTCCTGGGCGAGGACCACCCCAACACCCTGAGCACGGCCAACAACCTCGCCCTCGACCTGCACGCGCTCGGGGACTACGAGCAGGCCCGCACCCTCAACGAGGACACCCTCACCCGTAAACGCCGGGTCCTGGGCGACGACCACCCCAACACCCTGAGCACGGCCAACAACCTCGCCCTCGACCTCGACGTCCTTGGTCGGGCGCAGGAGGCACACGACGTGCGGGCGGGTGCGTGGCGGCTGTAGGCATGGGTCTGCGGCCGCGGCGTGGGACTACTGGGGGCGTGTGCCGGTGTCATAGTCGGCGTCGTGGTTCTCGGTCCAGGAGCTGTGTTCCTGGGCCATGAGCGTCTCGATGCGTGCGGCCAGCACCCCGGTCCGGTCAGGTCCCGTGTAAGGGCCGGCGTGGGCGAGGAAAAGGAACTTCTCCCGCTTGAGCGACTGCAGCACCCCGCGGTAGCCCAGCCAGTCGCGTTGCCAGCCGAACAGCTGCTGCACCCCTTCAGCGATCACCACCAGCGCCGCGAGGACCGCGGTGATCGCCGCCGGCACCTGCAGCGCCGCCACCACCGGCACGGTGGCGCCCACGATGAGCTCGGCGACCTTGAGCCGCTGGAAGGAGGACTTCGCGCGACGACTGGCCTGGCTGTACCACCGCAGTTGGTCCTCCAGCCGCTCCCACGTGGGGTCCGGTCGCTCAGCGCGAGCGGACTCGGCCGCGCCAGATGGCATCGGGCTACTGGGCTCCGAGCGCGACGGTGATGGAGCGGGTTCGTCTGATGCCGTGGTGTCGGCCTGTTCCATCCTGCGCCCCCGGTGGTGTTGCTGTGCGTGACGTTCCGGGATGCTAGGACCCATGGGGGGTAGCCAGGGTCGACCGTTGCGGGTGTTCCTGAGTCACACCAGCGAACTGCGCCGCCATCCTGCCGGGGCGTCGTTCATCGACAAGGTCGAGGCCGCTGTCATTGCGGCCGGTCACGTTCCAGTGGACATGAAGCATTGGAGCGCTGAGCCGCACCCGCCGGTCCAGGTGTGCCGGGAGGCGGTGGAATCCACCGATGTCTATCTCGGGGTGCTCGGCTTCCGCTACGGCTCGACCGTGCCCGATCACCACCCGACCGTGTCCTATACCGAGTTGGAGTTCGACACCGCCCACCGGGCCGGTAAACCACTGCTGGTGTTCCTGCTCGACACCACCGAGGGCCACCGGGAGCTCTTCGCCGAGGTCGAGCACGCCAGGGAGCAAGAAGCATTCCGCCGTCGGGTCGGACAGGCCCGCATCACGCGTGACACGGCCACGAGCCCCGACGAGCTGGCGACACTGGTAGAACGCGCCCTCCACAAGCTCACCGTCACGATCGGCGACAGCCCCGCGACCTCGGCTGGTCTGCGGGTGTGGCGGGTGCCGCCACGCAACCAGGTCTTCACCGGCCGCAGCGAGGTCTTCGCCGTGCTGCGCGCCGCGCTGGAGCAGGGTGAGCGAGCGGTGAGCGTGATCCACGCACTGCACGGCATGGGCGGAGTCGGCAAGACTGCCCTCGCCATCGAATACGCCCACTGCCATGGCGAGGACTATGACCTGGTGTGGTGGGTCCCCTCCGAGGACCCCGCGATGATCCCCGCATCCCTGGCCGAATGCGCCCAAAGCATCGGCCTCGCGGGAACCTCGGAAGCGGTCGGGGTCGCAGTGGCCCGGCTGCACACTTTCTTCCACGACCACGACCGATGGCTGATCTGCTTCGACAACGCCGAAGACCCCGCCACCCTGCTCGAGCACCTACCGGCCGGGCCAGGCCACGTTTTGATCACCTCGCGAAACCCGAACTGGGAGGGCATCGCCGACCCGGTCGCCCTCGACGTCCTCGGTCGCGGTGAGGCGGTCACCCTGCTGCAAGCTCGCGCCCCCGCGCTCTCCGACACCGAGGCAGCACGCGTCGCCGCAGCCCTTGATCGGCTGCCGCTCGCGCTGACCCAGGCCGGCGCTTACCTCGCCGAGAGCGGCATGGACACCGAGCACTACCTACGACTGCTCGACTCCCGCGCGAGGGAGATCACCGCCCGCGGCCGGCCCGCCGACTACCCAACCTCGCTCGCCGCGAGCTGGGGGCTGGTCTTCGACCACCTGGCCGATGACGAGCCGGCTGCGCTGCAGCTACTGACCATTGGCGCCTATCTGGCGCCAGAACCCATCCCCTTTAGCCTGTTCACCGGCCACACCGACCTGCTGCCCGACCCCCTCGCAGCGGTCGCGGGCGACCCGCTGGCCTTCACCGACCTCACCGGCCAGCTACGTCGCCGCGCCCTCGCCCGAATCGACACCGACTCGCTGACCCTTCACCGCCTGGTCCAGGCCCTCCTGCGTGAGCGCCACGATCGAGAACACGACAACGGCGCCGATGCCCCATGAACGTGCATCTCGGTTCGGTGGCGGTGTCGTTGGTGCGAGCGGAGGCGCCGGAGGTTCCGTGGAACAGCCCTGAGACCTGGCCGGTGTGGGCGCAACTGCTGCCCCATGCCCTCGCGGTCAGCACCGGGTCCTACGCCCACGCCAACGAGGACCAGGCGTGCTGGCTGCTGACCAAAAGCGGCGACTACCTCCAGACCCGCGGTGACCCCTGGCGCGCGCTGCCGCTGTTTGAACAAGCCCACGAACGCAACCTCGCGCGCCTCGGCCCCGACCACCAAACGACGCTGTCCTCGGCCAACGACCTCGCCATCGACTTACGCGCGGTGGGGCGCTTTGGCCAGGCCCGCACCCTCGACGAGGACACCCTTACCCGCTCCCGCCGGGTCCTGGGCGAGGACCACCCCCACACCCTGAGCACGGCCAACAACCTCGCCAACGACCTGCGCGCGCTCAGGGACTACGAGCAGGCCCGCACCCTCGACGAGGACACCCTCACCCGCACCCGCCGGGTCCTGGGCGAGGACCACCCCGACACCCTGAGCTCGGCCAACAACCTCGCCCTCGACCTGCACGCGCTCGGGGACTACGAGCAGGCCCGCACCCTCAACGAGGACACCCTCACCCGCTTCCGCCGGGTCCTGGGCGAGGACCACCCCGACACCCTGAGCACGGCCAACAACCTCGCCCTCGACCTGCGCGAGCTCGGGGACTACGAGCAGGCCCGCACCCTCAACGAGGACACCCTCACCCGTAAACGCCGGGTCCTGGGCGAGGACCACCCCCACACCCTGCTCTCGGCCAACAACCTCGCCATCGACCTGCGCGAGCTCGGGGACTACGAGCAGGCCCGCACCCTCAACGAGGACACCCTCACCCGCCGCCGCCGGGTCCTGGGCGAGGACCACCCCGACACCCTGACCTCAGCCAACAACCTCGCCACCGACCTGCACGCGCTCGGGGACCACGAGCAGGCCCGCACCCTTGACGAGGAAGTACGTCAGCGCCGACAAGCGAACGAGGACCGGCCCTCGAAGAATTAGGTCCGCCACGGTGCGCAGCCGGCAGGCCCCGGCCCGCCGAAGCGGAGCGGGAGGCCAGGGCCGAGGGCCGTGCCGGCGCGGCGCCGGAGGCGCCGCCTTGACTGAAGAGAGGTCAACTCGGCAACGCGCTCACGCTCGCCCGGGAACTCGCGGTCGCGCACGCCGAAGACGTCGGCGCCTGCGTGCGTCCCGCAACGGACGCTGCCCGCCCTTAGGAGTTACTTGGGCTGCGCAAGCGCCCTCGGGCCCGGTGTTCTGCCGTGGCTGGAGTGCCGCGGCGCCGTGACGACGTTTGGCCCGGCCCCGCGAGTGTCGGGGCCGGGCTAGCGGTGAGGACGGGTCAGCGGCCGGTCGTGCCAGTCGTGCCGGTGCCGGTCTTGCCGGTGCCGTTGTCGGCGTGGCCGGTCCCGTCGGTGCCCTTCACGATATCGGTGCCGGGCTTGCCGTTCGTGCCCGTCGTGCCCGTCGTGCCCGTCGTGCCGGTGGTCGTGCAGGTCGTGCCGGAGGTGCAGGTCGTACCGGCCTTGTCCACAACCACAGTTCCAGGGTCCTGGAGCACAGCGCCGGGGTCCGGGTGGAGCACAGGGCCGGGGTCCTGGTGGGGCTCTCCTGAAGAGAGGTCAACCCGGCACGGCGGCGGCTACAGGACCTCGCGGTAGGCGGTGACGTCGCTGATCCCGTGGCGCTCCTGCTGCACGACTGCGGCGAGGTAGTCCGCACGGGCCTGCTCGGCGGTGATGTCGAGCGCGCACGCGACATGGTTCCAGGACGAACCGGCGCGTCGGGCGGCGTAGACGGCCTGCCACTGCCAGCCGCGGAGCAGCGCGACGAGCTCGGAGCCGGCGCGCAGTGCGTCGAGCGGGTCGACGTCAGGAGTCGTGTGCAGCCCACGTCGGAGGACGTCGCGGTCGTGTTCGGTGGTCGCGGTACTGAGGGCGCGGGTCAGGGTGTCGCGGGCGGACCAGTTCTCCCAGGTGGCGAGGAGATCGCGAAGCATGGTCATGGGGGCCTCCAAGCGCAGCCGGGGTCTGTCGGCCCCGGAGGTGGTGGCGGGGTGCTGCCCCCGCCGCGCTTGGAGCGCCTGAGCACGGGCGTCGAGGCTCGCGATCAAGGGCGGACGGAGTCCGTCGCGCAGCGATGCGAAGCACCCTTGAACGTGAGGACGCCCGTGTGACGCTCCGGGGCCGACAGACCGCCCGCCGAAGGCGGTCCATCGCGGTTGGCCTCGGCCCCGCGCGGCCATGAGCGCGGAGGCGACCCAGGATCAGACCAGCGCCGGCCCAGGGAACGGAACACCGTGCTCGAAGTACGCTCCACCTTCGGTGTCCCCGGCCATCAGTGAGCCGACGCGGCGGGCAAGACGGGGGATGAGGTACTCGTCGAGTCGGTCGCGTCCGACCCATTCCCAGCGGTCGAGTTCGCGCCCGTCGAGCTGGATACGGGCCTCGTCCTCGCCGAGCGGACCGCAGTCGAAGACGAACAGCAGCTTGTCACCCTCGCGGTCGTTGGGAGCCCAGTCCACGGCGGCCAGGCGAAGCGGTTCGCGATCGAGAGCGAGTTCTTCCCGTACCTCGCGTCGACAGGCCGACGCTGGCGACTCGCCTCGCTCGACGTACCCGCCGGGGATGTCCCAGGTGTCCTTGTAGGTCGGGTGCACGAGCAGGACCCGACCCGAGGCATCGAGGAAGAAGGCTCCGGCCGCGACGCGCGGCGTAGCGAACGAGTCCTCCGGTGCGCTCATGCCCGTGAGGGTACTGACGGCCGGGCGCCGGCTCAGGTGTGCCTGTTCAAGCGGCGAGCCGCAGGCGATGGGCCAAAGCGCCCAACTCGGTCGTGACGGTGCCGCGAGGGTTCTTCATCCACGAGAGCACAAGCTGGCGGCTGATGAAGTGGTGGCGGACCTGCTCGGGGGCGAGCCTTTCCGCGTCGAGAACGGTGACGAGTGCCTGGTCGCGTCGTCCGGACACCGAGAGGGCGCGCGCGGTCTCCAGGGCGTGGCGGACCCGCCGTTCGGTTGGGAGGCCGGACGTGTCGACCGTGGGGCCGAGGTCGGCCGCGACCTGCACGTCGCCGAGTTCCATCGCGGTCGCAACGCGGTGGATGGCGACGTTGGTCGGGCCGAAGGCGGTCCACATGTGGTTGGCGTCAGCGCCGAGGTAACCGGCGGCCCGCTGCGCCTGCTCGAGGAAGTCCCGGGTCATGCCGCGATCGTCCATGCGAGACGACGCCATGGCCCCCGCTAGGAACAGCGACCCATACACCGACCAGAGTCGGGTGTCGGCGCCGCCGAGTGAGCCCGAGAGATGGTCGGAGCCGTCGGCGGTCAGCTGGACCGCGGCGTCGTAGCGGCCGGTCGAGAGCAGGGAGTGCACGACCGACCGGAGCAGAGACCCCATGACGGGGAGGCTCCCGGAGCGTTGCGCTGCGGCGAGTCCACGGTCAGCCGCCATCCACGCGAGATCGCACTCCCCCAGCTTCGTCAGCGTGGACGCCGAGACCTGGTAGGCGAGTGCGAGCATTGCGTGTGCGCGTTCGCCGGCCGGTCCGTCGTAGAAGTCGGCGGCGGCGAGCGCGTCGGTGAGCAGCAGCGGCATACGCGTGGTGACGAATCCGAACCGGGACGCCTGGTAGGCGTCGAAGACCGCTGCGACGTCACGCTCGATGTTGTCCAGGGCCGGTGCCTCGGTCGCTACCGAAGCCCGACGCAAGACGCTGTTGAGCTGGCGATAGTCCATCAACACGGCGCGGAGAGCGGGGACGGTGCTCGTTCCGCTCTCGGCGGTCCAGTCGAGCAAGGTCGGTTCACCGAGGAGGTCACCGAGCGAGACATCGAGGACGTCGGCGAACTTCCGGATCACCGAGAGCCGGTCGAGTTCGGCCCGGTTGTTCTCGATCTTGCTCAGCCAGTCCTCGGTTCGGCCGACCAGCCCGGCCACGACACTCTGGGACAGGCCGCGACGGCGGCGGTAGAACGCCACGCGCTCGCCGATGGTCAGTGATTCGGTCATGCCTCGCATGGCAACAACCTCCCTCCGCCCCGGCGAAGGACCCCGGAATTTTCTTCCGGGTCGACCCCCGTGACCGCTCCGACGCTAGACGCAGACCCCGACCAGCGGGTCTCGATTCAGCGAAGTGGAGCAATCGATCATGGCAATCAAGCGGCGTCTGCGGGTGGCGATGGAAGACGTGTTCCCGCACGGCGCGTTCCTGACCACCGACGGCGCAGAGCCCGTCCGCGACTTCGATCGGTCGAGCAAGGACAAGTTCGTGCAGCAGCACGACACCGTGACGGGGCTGCCGCTGTGGGAGGTCGGGGTCCACGACCCGGACCCCGAGGCCCGCAAGGCCGAGCGGTCGGTGACGGTGAAGATCGCGGCCGAGGTGCAGCCGGTGCCCCCGGAAGCGCTGCCCGGTCTGCCGTTCCGGCCGGTGGAGTTCGAGGGCCTGGAGGTCACCCCGTACCTGGACTCCAACAGCCCGCGACCGCGGGTGGCGTTCAGCCTGCGCGCGACTGGGATGCACGCCCCCGGCCAGAACCGCCGCCACGCCACGTCGTCGGGCAAGTCGGCTGAGGCGGTGGCCTGATGCGCGGGCTGTCGGTGCGCCTGACCCCGATCGGGCGGGCCGAGGTGATCACCCCGCCGGATCAGACCCCGATCCTCGACGTCGTCGAGGACGCCCGCACAGTGCTCACCCTGACCCCGCGGCACCTCGACGAGGTCAGCGACGAGGAGCTGGAAGCAGCCCGCTCCCTGCTCGCCGCCCTGCAGGTGTTCGTCGAGGCGTGCGAGCGCTGGACGGTTCCCGCCGCCACGGTCGCGGCGCGCGTACCCGGTCCTGCTTCGGGGGGTGCGGCGTGAGCACCGTCGACCCGACGACCCGCCCGGTCCGCTCGGTGCGGCGGATGACCCGTGAGCGGCTGCGGTCCCTGGTCCGCGAGCTGGTCTTCGAGGGCGGCTCGGTCCCCGACTGGCACGAGGACGCCGCGTGCGCGGGGATGGACGAGACGGTGTTCTTCCCGCCCACCGAGACCGGACTCCTCGGCGCTGCCCGGGTGGAGCAGGCCAAGCAGGTCTGTGCCGGGTGCCCGGTGCAGGCGGCGTGCCTGGCTGAGGCGATGACCCGCGAGCCCCCGTTGGCGCGCTATGGCGTGTTCGGCGGGCTGTCCGCCACCGAGCGGGGCCGGCTCTACGTGCAGCTCCGCGACCACGCCCGCCACCTCGACGCCCTCGCCGACATGCCGAGCCGTCGGGCGCGGTGGCGTGAGCGCCGTCGAGATAGTCGCCGCGCGCTGCGAGGTCTGCCGCGCCCGCCTCAGCGATGACCGCCCCCGCCGCGACCGACGACGGTGTGCCGGCCACCTCGACCAACAGCCCCTCTTCCCCCTCACCGCCCTGCACCCCACCCGGTGTGGACGCTCCCGGAAGGCCTCCTGATGTCTCCGCTTCTTGGGTTGCAGCTTTTCGACACCTCCGCGCTGCGCGGCACCACCGTCCGCCGCCGCGCCGACATCCAGCCCACCCGCATCGAACGCCCCATCACCCTCGGCGCCCGCCTCCGCCGGTCCGCGTTGGCCGCCACCGTCCGCCTGATCGCCCTGACGGTGTGGGCCGCGGGCATGGCCGTGTGGTTCCTGGCCTATGTCCCCCTCGTCGGCGCCGCGTTCGCCGGGGTCGTGGTGCTGTGGAACCTGGAGGGCCGCATGGCCGGCCTCGCCTTCGCCGCGGTGTTGCTCGCAGCTGGGGCTGGGTGGCGATGGATGTGGCCGGACTCGTTCGACCGGCTCGTCGAGTCCCGGGCGGACCGGTTCGCCCGCCGCGTCCGCTACCGCTGGACCTGGAGCGACCTGTTGGCCTCCTGCGGGCTCGCCGCCCGCGACGCCCACCACACCGTTCGGGTTCCGCGGTTGTGGTGGGTCCAGCTGGGTCGCTATGCCGACGTCCTGTCGGTGCAGCTCTGTCCCGGGGTGACCGCCGAGGACCTCGCGGAACGCTGTGATGCGTTGCGCTCGGAGTTCCATGCCCTGGAGGTCCGCGTCCTGCCCTACCCGACGCGGCGGGGGTGGTGTCTGCTGCGGGTGATCGCCGCCGACACCCTGCTCGACGGCGTCGCGCCACCCCGCACTCCCGATGATGTCGACCTGTCCGCGCTGGAGCTTGGGCAGCGCGAGGACGGCACGCCGTGGCTGCTCCAGCTCCGCGGCCGCCACCTCCTCGTCGCCGGCGCGACCGGGGCGGGGAAGTCGACGGTGGTGGCGGCGTTGTTCACTCAGCTCGCGCCGGCGATTGCGGCGGGGTCGGTGCGGGTGATCGGGATCGACCCGAAGGGCGGCATGGAGTTCGGGCTCTACCCCGGCCTGTTCTGGCACCTTGCGTGCGAAACGGATGCCGAGATGGTTGAGGCCCTGGAACTGGCCGCCGACCTCGTCCAGGCCCGAGCCAAGGAGCTCCGCGGGGTCTCCCGCCAGCACGTCCCGACGGTCGCCGAGCCGTTCTACCTGGTGGTGGTCGACGAGATCGCCTCGCTGACCGCCTATCTCGGGGATCGGCAGCTGCGTGATCGGGCCAAGCTCGCGCTGGGCCGGCTGCTGACCAAGGGCCGCGCCCCCGGCGTCTCGGTGGTCGGGTGTGTGCAGGACCCCCGCAAGGACGTCCTGGAGCTGCGGAACCTGTTCACCACCCGCATCGCCCTACGCCTGTCCGAGAAGTCCGAGGTGGCGATGGTCCTCGGCGACGGGGCCCGCGACCGCGGCGCCACCGCCGACCGCATCCCGATCACCGCGCCCGGGATCGGTTACGTCATCGAGGACGGCTCCCCGACCGTGACCAAGGTCAGGGCCGGGTTCGTCGACGACGACCAACTCGCCTGGCTCGCCGACACCTACCCCACCCCCTCCCGGCTGGTCCCGGACGTCATCGACGGCGAAATCCTCGACGACACCGCCGACCAGCCCGAGGACACCCCTCGGCCGCGCCGCAAGGCCCGCCGATGACCGCCCCCGAGACGGTCCAGGAGCCGGGGCCGGTGCCGGTCGGGAAGATCACCGCCCCACTCGCCCGGGAACTGGCGATCACGCACGCCGAAGAGGTCGGCGCCTGCGTGCGTCCGCTCGCGGTCCGACGGATCGACACCGAGACCGGACAGGCCACGGTGGTCCCGATCCCCTGCGGGGCCACCCGGGCGGCGGTCTGTGGACCGTGCGCGGCTCGGGCGCGGCGGTTGCGGATGCACCAGGCCCGCGAAGGCTGGCACCTGTCCGAGGAACCCACCATCACCACCGCCGAACCCACCGTGCGGCAACGGGCCCTGCTCGGCCACCGCGCCGACCTCGAAGACGACCACGCCGCCGCGCTCGAGCACGGCGACACCGACCGCGCCCGCGACCTCGAGGCGGCCATCGACCAAGCCGACGCCCTGCTGCGCGCCGAAGGCATCCGCGGCACCCTCACCACCCCCCGCCATCCGCGCGGCGAAGAAGACGACGGGGAGCAGGGGCCGAAGCGGAGGACCCGCAGCACCCGACGCCGTCAGGACGCCCCCAACCTGCCTCGGCACAAGGTCCGCGCCCAGACCACCGGGCGGGTGTTCGAGGCCCCCAACGGGCGGACCTACCGGCCCTCGACCTTCGTGACGATGACCCTGCCCTCGTACGGGCCGGTCCGCTCCGACGGCGCCCCACGCGACCCCGACCGCTACGACTACCGCCGCGCCGCCCGCGACGCGCTGCACTTCGGCAAGCTCGTCGATCGGTTCTGGCAGAACCTGCGCCGAGCCGCCGGCTGGAACATCCAGTACTTCGCCGCCGTCGAACCCCAACGCCGCGGCGCACCACACCTGCACGCCGCCATCCGCGGCACCCTCCCGCGCAAGTTGATCCGTGAGGTCGCCGCCGCCACCTACCACCAAGTCTGGTGGCCCCCAGCCGACCAACCCGTCTACACGGTGGAGAACCCGCCAGTCTGGGACGAGACCCGCAAGCACTCCTGCTACGTCGACCCCGACACCGGGCTCCCGCTCCCAACCTGGGAGCAGGCCCTCGACACCCACACCACCGGCGACGACGCCATCCCCGCCCACGTGCTCGGGTTCGGCCCACAGGTCGACGTTCAAGGCGTCCTCGGCGAGACCGGCGAAGCCGAACGGGCGCTGGGCTACCTGACCAAGTACCTGACCAAGGGCGTCGCCGAGTGCCACGCACCGGAGACGCCGGCCGCCGAACATCACGTCGACCGGCTCGTCGACGCGCTCCGGTACGAGCCGTGCTCAGAGACCTGCCCGAACTGGCTCCTGTACGGCATCACCCCGAAGGGCGCCCGGGCCGGGCTCGCCCCGGGCAAGTGCAAGGCCAAGGCACACAAGGCCGGACACCTCGGATACGGCGGCCGCCGCTGCCTCGTCTCGCGGAAGTGGTCCGGCAAGACCCTCACCGAACACCGCGGCGAACGCCGCACCCACGTCCTGCGCGTCCTCGGCGCCGTCGGCGCCAAGCCCGAACACGACACCGACGAAGCCGACTCCGAGCGCTACACCTGGCAGCTCATCGGACCCCAAGACCCCGACCAACCCGACCGGCTCGAACTACTCCTCCGATCGATCGCCCAACGCCGCCGATGGCGCCAGCAGTACGACCAAGCCAAGGACGACGTCAGCTCGGCAACTCACGATCAAGGAGCAGCAGCATGACGACCACACCGACGGAGGGTCTCTGGTCGGTCGACGACGTCTCGGCCTACCTCGGCATCCCTGTGAAGACGCTCTACCAGTGGAAGTGGCGCGGCGAGGGTCCTCCGGTCCGGAAGATCGGTCGTCACCTCCGGTACGCGCCTGATCAGGTCCGGGCATGGGCGACCCAGCCCGAAGCGGCGTGATCACTCATGGGCCACGTACAAGACCGTTGGTTCCGGACCGTGCGGGACGAGCTCACCGGCGAGACGCGACGAGAGCGCACCGACCTGCACGGCACCGGCCTTCGCTACAAGGTGCGCTACATCGACCCCGAGGGCCGAGAGCGGTCGAAGTCGTTCCCTGACCGACGCAAGAAGGCCGCGGAGGACTTCCTCGGGGAGATGGAGTCCGGTGTCCGCGCGGGGACCTACCTCGACCCGGACGCCGGCAAGCTGCCGTTCCGCGAGTACGCGGAGAGTTGGGTCAAGGGACAGTCCAGCGACGCGTCCTCCCGACAGTCCATCGAGAGCCGGCTGCGCAGCCAGCTCTACCCATTCTTCGACCGGCGCCCGGTCGATGCCGTCGGGCCGGCCCGCGTGCGTGACTGGCTCGCATGGCTGGAGGAGCGACGACTCGACGGGACGTATCGGGCGGTCCTCTTCGACACGCTCTCCTCGATCATGAACGCCGCCGTCGAGGACAAGCTCATTCGTGACAATCCTTGTCAGGCACGGAGCATCAAGAAGCCGCGGCGATCCAGCCGCCGCGTCGTGCCGTGGCCGGTGGAACGAGTCCGCGCCGTGCAGGAAGGGCTGGCCGAGCGGTGGCGTCTCGCGGTCGACCTCGGGGCCGGGCTCGGCCTGCGTCAGGGTGAAGTACTCGGGCTCTCGCCCGGTGACGTCGACGCCGTAGAGTCGGTGGTGCACGTCGTTCGGCAACTGCGGATCATCCGCGGTCAGCTCGTCTTCGCCCCACCCAAGGGCGGCAAGTCCCGGAGCGTCCCGCTGCCCGACAGGGTCCGCGGCGCCGTCGCGACACATCGTCGGGCCTTTCCCCCGGTCCGGGTCCGGCTGCCGTGGTTGGAGCCGGGAGGGCGCACCGTCGAGGTCGAGCTGCTGCTGACCAACGAGCGGGGCGCGCCCCACTCGGGCGACCACTTCAACAAGGTGATGTGGCGCGGGGCGTTCCGGACCGCCGAGCTCGCCTACGAACCTCGGACCGACGGTATGCACGCCCTGCGGCACTTTTACGCCTCGACGCTCCTGGCCGGCGGCGTCTCGATCAAGGAGGTCGCCGAGTACCTGGGCCACACCGACCCCGGCTTCACGCTCCGGACCTACACCCACCTCGTGCCGTCGAGCCACGCTCGCGCTCGGCAGGCCGTGGACGCCTTGCTCGGGGCCGCCGTGCATACCTCCGACGGCCTGACGACGGCCTGATCATGAGCTTGCTGACGAAGACCGCACGCCGGGGACGACGTACGGCGAGGACACACGACGGCGCCGATCACGAGGAGAACCCTCGTGACCGGCGCCGATGCCGCTGGGGAGCGTCAGGGGATGTGGCGCCCGGAGATGGAGCGGGCGATGACGAGCTGCTGGATCTGCTCGGTGCCCTCGAAGATGTCGTAGATCTTCGAGTCGCGGTGCATGCGCTCCACGGGGTGCTCCCGGGAGTAGCCGGCGCCGCCGAGGATCTGGATGGCCCGCTCGGTGGCCCACACCGCGGTCCGGCCGGCCTTCAGCTTCGACATCGAGCCCTCGCCCGCCTCGAACGGCACGCCGTTGCGCCCCATCCAGGCGGCCCGCCACACGAGCATCCGTGCCGCGTCGATCTCGGTCTTCATGTCGGCGAGGGTGAAGGCGATCGACTGGTTGTCGATGATCGGCCGGCCGAACGTCTCCCGGCCCTTGGCGTACTCGAGCGCGTACTCGTAGGCCGCCCGGGCGATGCCCACGGCCTGGGCCCCGACGGTCGGGCGCGAGAGCTCGAAGGTCTGCATCGCCGCCGAGCCCTTGGACTTGGCGCCCTCCCGTGCCCGGGCCAGGCGCTCGTCGAGCTTGTCCTTCCCGCCGAGCAGGCAGGAGCCGGGGACGACGACGTCGTCGAGGAACACGTCGGCGGTGTGCGAGGCGCGCAGCCCCATCTTCTTGATCTTGCGCGTGGACTCGAGGCCCGGCGTGTTCGGCGGCACCACGAACGCGGCCTGCCCCCGGCTGCCCAGCGACGGGTCGACCACGGCCTGCACCACGTGGATGTTGGCGATCCCGCCGTTGGTGGCCCAGGCCTTCTGGCCCGAGAGCGTCCACTGGTCCTTGGCCTCGTCGTAGACGGCCTTGGTCCGCATCGCCGAGACGTCCGAGCCCGACTCCGGCTCCGAGGAGCAGAAGGCACCGACCTTGACGTCGTCGGCGTCGCCGTAGCACTGCGGGATGAACTCGACCATCTGCTCGGGCGTGCCCGAGGCGAAGATGCCGGCGACGGCGAGGGTCGTGCCGAAGATCGCCATGCCGATGCCGCCGTCGCCCCAGAAGAGCTCCTCGTTGACGATCGGCAGCGACAGCCCGGTCTCGTCACCCCAGAAGGACGCGAGCGTCTCGAAGTTGTAGAGCTCGATCTTCGCGGCCTCCTGCAGGACCGGCCAGGGGGTCTCCTCGCGCTCGTCCCACTCCTCGGCCGCCGGGCGGATGACCTCCTCGGCGAAGCCGTGCGCCCAGTCGCGCAGGTCGGTGTGGTCCTCGGACAGTTCCATCGAGAAAGCCATGGGGGGTCCTTCAGGCCGAGGGGATGGTGAACATCTTCTGCAGGGCGGTCGCGAACCCGACGTCCCCGGAGACCTTGAGCTTGCGGGTCATGAACAGGGTGATCGGGTTGGCGTTGTTGGTGACGACCTTGAGGAACTCCGTGCCGTTCATGAACAGCTCGGTGCGCGGCTCCTCGTCGAGGCTGGTCGACACCGTGCAGGTGCCGTGCTGCATCACGGTCTGGTAGTCGTCGCTGCCGCCGCCGGGAGCCCCGGTGACGTGCCAGTGCACGACCTGGCGCTTCGCGCTCGCCCCCGACGACGAGTAGAACTCGCTCATCCGCCCGAAGATCGCGTCGATCACGGGCCGGCGGGCGTCGGAGTTCATCAGCGCCTCGAGCTGCGACTTCTTCGCGCCCTTCACCAGCCGCGCGAAGATCGAGGCGTCCACGTTCTTCGCGGACTCGGGCTCGGCCAGCGCGTTGCGCATGGCGTCCACCAGGTCCTCGTCGGACAGCGTCTTGAGGTCGACGCTGCGACCCAGCTCGTTCACGTCGATCTTCTCGGCCACGGCCTTCTCTCCGGCGTCGTCGTCAGGGATGTGCGGTACCAGCGGTCCCGCGAACAGTCGCTACTTTACGCAGTAGTAGATAAGATGCAAGCGTGACCCGCACCGCTCGCCGCCGCCTCGCCCCGGAGGTGCGCCGCCGCCAGGTGCTCGACGCGGCGATCGCGGTGTTCTCCGAGGAGGGGCTGCACGGCGCGTCGATGGACGCGATCGCGGCCCGCGCCGGCGTCTCGAAGCCGCTCGTCTACGCCCACGGCGGCACCAAGGACGAGCTGTTCGCCGCCTGCCTGGCCCGCGAGGCGGACCGGCTGGTCACGGCGATGACGGCGGCGGTCGGGTCCGGGGTCACGACGACGGGTCCCGACGACGCCGAGGCACGCCTGTACCGCGCGCTGCGCGCGTTCTTCCACGCCGTCACCACCCACCGGCAGGGCTGGACGGTGCTCTACCGGCAGGCCTCGACGGGTGAGTTCGCCGGCCAGGTCGACGCCGCCCGGCGGGGGATCGTCCGGCGCGCGGCGGAGCTGCTCGCCGCGGAGCTCGGCGGGTCGGTGGCCGCGGCCGAGCCGATCGCGCACACCCTCGTCGGTGCCGCGGAGGGCCTGACCGACTGGTGGCTCGGCGGGGGCGACGCGGCCCAGCGGAGCGCGACCGCGGGGGGCGACGGGCACCCGGCATCGGACGAGCCGCCGGCCGACGTCCTCGCGCGGATGCTCACCGCCGTCGTCTGGCCCGGCCTCGACCGACTGCGCGGCGGTGCCGGGGGTCCCGGCGCCTGAGCGAAGGGCACCCCCGCTCGGATAGATCGAGCGACGGTGCCCCTCGCTCGGAACGAACCCGCGACCGAGGCCCCGGCGGGGGGCGCCCACCGCCGGATAGATCGAGCGGTGGTGCCCCTCGCTCGGAACGGCGCGGCGACCGCAGTCCCGGCGAGGGGCGGCCACCGCCGGATAGATCGAGCGGTGGTGCCCCTCGCTCGGAACGGCGCGGCGACCGAGCTCCGAGCGAAGGGCACCTCCGGGCGGATAGATCGAGCGATGGTGCCCCTCGCTCGGATCGCGTCGTATCCCGCCGTCTAGCGCCCGGGCGAGACGACCGTAGACATCCCGATCGGGCGACACGCCGATCGCCGTTTCTCCCGACGTATCCGGTGATCACTAGACGGGCCCATACTCTCCGAGGGCATGGACCCGGTGCGGAACCCGTTCGCCCCCGGCGCGGGCCAGCGCCCGCCCGAACTGGCCGGACGCGACAAGGAGCTGGACGCGTTCGACGTCGTGCTCGAGCGGGTCGCCCGCGGCCGCCCGGAGCGCAGCCTGGTGCTGACCGGCCTGCGCGGGGTCGGGAAGACGGTGCTGCTGGGCGAGCTGCGCTCGATGGCCGTCCGCGCCGGCTGGGGCGCCGGGAAGATCGAGGCCCGCCCCGACGCCGACCTCCGCCGCCCGCTCGCCGCCGCCCTGCACCGCGCCGTGCGCGACCTCGCCGTCCGCCACCGCGCCCCCGACCGCGTCGAGGAGACGCTCGGCGTCCTCAAGGCGTTCGCGCTCAAGGCGACCCCGTCCGACGCCAAGCTCAAGGACCGGTGGCAGCCGGGGATCGACGCGCCCGTGCTCTCCGGCCGGGCCGACTCCGGCGACATCGAGATCGACCTCGTCGAGCTGTTCGCGGTGGTGGCCGAGCTCGCGGCCGACGTCGGGGTGGGCGTCGCCCTGCTCATCGACGAGATGCAGGACCTGCGGATCGACGACGTCTCGGCGCTGTGCGCGGCCTGCCACGAGCTCTCGCAGTCCGGGGCGCCGCTCGTCGTCGTCGGCGCCGGCCTGCCGCACCTCCCGGCCGTGCTCTCCGCGTCGAAGTCGTACTCCGAGCGGCTCTTCCGCTACGTGCGCATCGGCCAGCTGGACCGCGCCGACGCCGATTTCGCGCTCACCGCCCCGGCCGAGCGCGAGGACGCGAAGCTCACCCAGGAGGCGCTCGACGCGCTCTACGAGGTCTCCGGCGGCTATCCCTACTTCGTCCAGGCCTACGGCAAGGCCGCCTGGGACGCCGCGGTGCAGAGCCCGATCGACGCCGAGGACGTGCGGGTCGCGGCGCCGGACGCGGGCGCCGAGCTCGCCGTCGGCTTCTTCGGGTCCCGCTACGAGCGGGCGACGCCGGCCGAGCGGGAGTACCTCCAGGGGATGGCCGAGCTCGCCGAGGGCACCGACGACCCGGTGCTCACCTCCGCGCTCGCGAAGCACCTCGGCAAACGGGCCTCGTCGCTCTCCCCGGCCCGCGACAGCCTGCTGCGCAAGGGACTGGTGTTCTCCGCCGAGCGCGGCTGGATCGCGTTCACCGTGCCGCACTTCGGCCGGTTCCTGCTCGGGCGCCACTAGACACGGACGCCGCCGTCCGGGCACGGAGCGTGGACCGGCGGCGCGTTTCTGCGCCGGCCGGGTGAACCTGCCGGGACGGGTAACGAACGCCGGGGCCGGGACGACACACCACACGAGCCCCGTGGCGCTGCCGGACCCCCGACCTGGCAGGGCCACGGGGCTTCTTCGTGCCCGGACGCGGGCGTCCCGGGCGCGGGACGACCGGCGGACCGGGCGATCCGGGCCTCCCCGTACGATTCCGGCGTGTCGGACCCCCGGCTTGAGATCCAGATGCTGCACGACCGCGTGCTCGTGTCGCCGACGCCGGGCGAGGGCGAGCGCCGCAGCACCGGCGGCATCGTGATCCCGGCGACCGCGTCGGTCTCCAAGCGCCTCGCCTGGGGCGAGGTCTACGGCACGGGGAACCACGTCCGCACGGTCAAGGTCGGGGACCGCGTGCTCTACGGCCCCGAGGACCACGCCGAGGTGGAGATCGACGGCCGCACCTTCGTGGTCCTGCGCGAGCGCGACGTGCACGCCATCGCCAGCGCCACCACCGAGCCGACGAGCGGGACGGGGCTCTACCTGTGACGACTCCTCCGGATCCGACCACCCCGGGCGGCACCCGCACCGAGGGCGAGCCCCTCGGGGGTGGCCAGGTCGAGGGCGACCCCCTCGACGGCGACGCCACCCGGTCCCTCGCGGCCGAGCCGGAGCGGGATCCCGACGCCGAGGCGACGGTGCAGCTGGCCTCCGTCGACGGCCCGGACGACACCCCACCCGCCGACCGCCGCCGGCTCCGGCGCCGGGCGCTCATCGGCGGCGGCGCGGTGGCGGGGCTGCTGGCGCTGCTCTACGTCGTCGATCTGCTCGTGTCGGCCACCGACGTGCCGCGCGGCGTCACCGTGGGCGGCGTCGAGATCGGCGGCATGAACCGGCTCGCCGCCCAGGACGTGCTGCGCACCCAGCTGGGCCCGCGCGTCGCGCGCCCGGTCACCCTCGTCGCCGGGAGTGGACCGGAGGCCGCCACGGCGGCGCTGGACCCGCGGACGGCCGGGCTCGACCTCGACCTGGACGCCACGATCGACCAGGCGGGCGAGCAGCCGCTGAACCCGTTCACCCGCCTCGCGTCGTTGTTCTCCGACCGCGACGTCCCCCCGGTCAGCAAGGGCAACCCGGTCGCGGTGGGGCAGGCCATCGACCGCGTCCGGCCCCAGCTCGACAAGCCCTCGGTCGAGGGCACGATCCGGTTCGACGACGCCCGCCCGGTGGGGGTCCCCTCCGCGCCCGGCCACGTCGTCGACGCCGCCGCGGCGCCCGGCGTCGTGCTCGAGCACTGGCTCGACCCCGCGCCGGTGGCCCTCCCCGTGACGCCGCAGCCGGTGTCGGTGACCCAGGACGGCATCGATACCGCGCTGCGCGAGGTGGCCGGGCCCGCGGTCGCCGGGCCGGCCTACGTCGTCGGCAGCGGGCGCAACGCGACCCTGAGCCCCACCGAGATCGGGACCTTCCTCAAGTTCGACCCCGACGGTGCCGGCGGGCTGCGCCCGCGCGTCGACGTGCCGACCGCCCAGGCCGTCGTCGACCGCGACCTCGGGTCCACCGAGGCCGAGCCCAAGGACGCGTCGTTCACCTTCCAGGGCGCGGCGGCGACCGTGGTCCCGGCGGTCACCGGCCGGGAGATCGACTACCCGAAGACGTTCGCGGGCCTCGTCGACGCCCTCGCGAAGCCGGCCGATGCCGCCCCGCCGACCACCTTCACCCCGCCGCCCACCGCGCCGGGCGGCACCCCCGCGCCGCCGCCGCCCGCCGTCGGCCGGGCGGTCAATGCCGTCTACACGACGACGCCCCCGAAGGTCACCACCGAGTCGCTGCAGGCCATCGGGCCGGCGACCGTCATCGGCGAGTTCCAGACCAGCGGCTTCGCCGCCGACTCCGGGCAGAACATCAAGCGGGTCGCCGAGCAGGTGAACGGCGCAACGGTGAAGCCCGGCGACACGTTCAGCCTCAACGACTTCACCGGCCCCCGGGAGGCCGCCCAGGGCTACGTCGAGGCCGGGATCATCGAGGACGGTGTCCCCGACCGCGGCGTCGGCGGCGGCATCTCGCAGTTCTCGACGACGCTCTACAACGCCACGTACTTCGCCGGGCTCGACGAGGTCGAGCACAAGGAGCACAGCTACTACATCAGCCGCTACCCGGCGGGCCGCGAGGCGACCGTGTTCGACGGCGTGATCGACCTGAAGTTCCGCAACGACGGCCCGACGCCGATCCTCATCCGGACGCTGTGGACGCCGTCGTCGATCAAGGTCCAGATCCTCGGGCAGAAGCGCTACGACGTCACGTCGCAGACCGGTCCGCGCACGAACCCGATTCCGGCCGGGACGCGTGACCTCGCCGGCAACCCGAAGTGCAAGCCCTCCAAGGGCGTCGACGGCTTCACGATCACCGACACCCGGGTGCTCAAGGACGTCAAGACCGGCGAGACGAAGTCCGAGCCGCGGACCGCGCACTACAACCCGGAGCCGCAGATCACCTGTGGCTGACGGGGCCGAGGACTCGGGCCGGGTCGGCGAGGAGGTCGAGGAGGCGGCCCGCGAGGTCCGCAGCGGGCTGGCGGGGCTGGGTCGCGGCGGCGAGGGGGAGGCCCCGGCCCGCGGTGTCGAGCTCCTCGGACGGGTCGGTCTGGTCGGCTACGGGATCGTCCACCTGCTCGTCGGGGTGATCGCGGTCCAGGTGGCGCTCGGGAGTCGCGGCGGCCAGGCCGACCAGCAGGGCGCGCTCGCGACCATCGCGGCCGAGCCGCTCGGGCTCGTCCTCATCGGCGTCATCGTGGTCGGTCTGGTCGCGTTCGGGATCTGGCACGGCCTCGCGGCGCTCACCGGCTTCCGGTGGACCTCGGGCTGGGACCGGACGCAGAAGCGGATCGGGTCGGGCGCCCGGGCCCTCGCGGTGTTCGGCGTCGCGGCGCTGGGGGTGCGGCTGCTGGTCACCGGCTCGTCCGGCTCGAGCACGGGCGGATCCCGGCAGGCCACGGCCGATCTGCTGACGCTGCCCGCCGGTCGGGCGCTCGTGGGGCTCGTCGCCCTCGTCGTGGCGATCGCCGCGGTCGCGACGTGCTGGACGGGGGTCCGGCGGGACTTCCTCGAGGAGCTCGACCGCTCGCGGTTGCCGGCGTGGCTGCGGACACCGTTCGTGTGGGTCGGCGTCGCCGGGCACGCCCTGCGCGCGGTGGCCTTCGGGGTCATGGCGGTGCTCTTCGCGACGGCCGCCTCCACCGCGGACCCCTCACGGGCCGGCGGGATCGACGCGGCCCTCAAGACGCTGGCCGAGCAGCCCTTCGGCCCGTTCCTGCTGTTCGTGGTGGCCGTCGGGTTCGTGGCGTTCGGGCTCTACCTGTTCGGGGAGGCCAGGGCGCGGCGGATCTAGGTGGCCTGCGGCCTCGTGAGCACGTGCGCGAAGCGCACCTAATCTGTTCCGCTCTCCATCGCCGCCCGGTCGAGCGCGGACTCGTCGACCTCCTCGCCCTCGCCGCGGCCGGCGATCTGGCCGGCGCGGCCGGGCTCGATCTCGCCGACGAAGGCCGCCTGCCCGGTCAGCTGCCCCATCGCGGCGTACTGCTCGAGCTTCTCGCGGGAGTCGGCGATGTCGAGGTTGCGCATCGTCAGCTGGCCGATCCGGTCGACCGGGCCGAACGCCGCGTCCTCGGTGCGCTCCATCGAGAGCTTGTGCGGGTGGTAGGAGAGCGTGGGGCCCTCGGTGCGCAGGATCGAGTAGTCCTCGCCCCGGCGCAGGCGCAGCGTCACCTCGCCGGTGACGGTCCGCCCGATCCACCGGGTCAGGCTCTCGCGCAGCATGATCGACTGCGGGTCGAGCCACCGGCCCTCGTAGAGCAGCCGGCCCAGCCGGCGGCCCTCGGTGTGGTAGTTCGCGATCGTGTCCTCGTTGTGGATCGCGTTGAGCAGCCGCTCGTAGGCGACGAAGAGCAGCGCCATGCCGGGCGCCTCGTAGATGCCGCGGCTCTTCGCCTCGATGATCCGGTTCTCGATCTGGTCGGACATCCCCAGGCCGTGCCGCCCGCCGACCGCGTTGGCCTCGATGACCAGCGCGACGTGGTCGTGGTACCGGACGCCGTTGATGGCGACGGGATAGCCCTGCTCGAACCGGATCGTCACGTCCTCGGGCTCGATCGCCACCGCGGGATCCCAGAACCGGACACCCATGATCGGCTCGACGATCTCCAGGGACTCGTCGAGGTGCTCGAGGGTCTTCGCCTCGTGCGTGGCGCCCCAGATGTTGGCGTCGGTGGAGTACGCCTTCTCCTTGCTCGCGCGGTAGGGCAGGTCGTGCTCGATGAGCCACTGGGACATCTCGGCGCGGCCGCCGAGCTCGTCGACGAACGCCGCGTCGAGCCAGGGCTTGTAGATGCGCAGCCGCGGGTTCGCGAGCAGCCCGTAGCGGTAGAACCGCTCGATGTCGTTGCCCTTGTACGTCGAGCCGTCGCCCCAGATGGACACGCCGTCGGACTGCATGGCGCGCACCAGCAGCGTGCCGGTGACGGCGCGGCCCAGCGGGGTGGTGTTGAAGTAGACGCGGCTGCCGGAGCGGATGTGGAAGGCGCCGCACTGCAGCGCCACCAGGCCCTCCTCGACCAGCGGGCCGCGACAGTCGACCAGGCGCGCGATCTCCGCGCCGTACTGCTGCGCGCGGTCGGGCAGGGTGCCCATCTCCTCCTCGTCGTACTGACCGAGGTCGGCCGAGTAGGCGCAGGGCACCGCGCCGTGCTCGCGCATCCACGCGACCGCCACCGACGTGTCCAGACCGCCGGAGAACGCGATCCCGATCCGCTCGCCGGCCGGGAGACTGGTCAGCACCTTCGACACGGGCGTGAACCTATCTGCCGAGGTCGTGTGACCCGGGAGTCACCCGTCCCCGGATGCCAGCGAAGCGTCGTTGCTTGCATCGGATGCAAGCAACGACGCTTCGCTGCCACGAGACCGGGGATCAGAAGGCGGCGACGTCCAGTTCCATGATCGCGTTGTCGGCGCCGTCGACCGTGGCCTTCCGGGCGGTCAGCTCCGGCAGCACGGTGCGGGTGAAGAAGCGCGCCACGGCGACCTTGCCCTCGTAGAACGCGGTGTCCCGGCCCGCCGACCCCCTAACGGCGTGCTCCGTTGCTGAGTCGAGCGCGGCGATCGCGACCTCGGCACCGCGCAGCAGCAGGTAGCCGATGAGCATGTCGCCGACGCTCATCAGGAACGTGACCGCGTGCTGGCCGACCTTGTAGAGGTTGGTGACGTCCTCCTGCGACGACGTCAGGAAGCCGATCATCGTGCCGAGCATGCCCTGCACGTCGGCGAGCGCGGTCGCGAGGAACGCGCGCTCCTCCTTGAGCCGGCCGTTGCCGCCCTCGGAGTCGAGGAAGGACTGGATCAGCCCGGCGACGTGCATGAGGGCCTGGCCGTTGTCCTTGACGATCTTGCGGAAGAAGAAGTCCTGCGCCTGGATCGCCGTGGTGCCCTCGTAGAGCGAGTCGATCTTGGCGTCGCGGATGTACTGCTCGATCGGGTAGTCCTGCAGGTAGCCCGAGCCGCCCAGGGTCTGCAGCGCGATCGTCAGCTTCTCGTAGGCCCGCTCGGAGCCGACGCCCTTGACGATCGGCAGCAGGAGGTCGTTGACCTTCTCGGCCAGCGCCACGTCCTCGGCGGAGACGTCCCCGGCCTCGGCGTCGGCGGCCGTGCCCCGACGGATCGTGTCCTGGTAGGTCGCGGTGAACGCGTACGTGGCCCGCAGCCCCTCGGCGTAGGCCTTCTGCAGCATCAGGCCGCGGCGCACGTCGGGGTGGTTCGTGATCGGCACCCGCGGCGCGGCCTTGTTGGTCTGCTGGGTGAGGTCGGCGCCCTGGATGCGCTCCTTGGCGTACTCGAGGGCGTTGAGGTAACCGGTGGAGAGCGTCCCGATGGCCTTCGTCCCGACCATCATCCGGGCGTACTCGATGACCTGGAACATCTGCGCGATGCCGTCGTGCACCTCGCCGAGCAGCCAGCCGGTCGCTGGGACGCCGTTCCCGCCGAAGGTGACCTCGCAGGTGGCGGAGGCGTTGAGCCCCATCTTGTGCTCGACGTTGGTGACGAAGGCGCCGTTGCGCTCACCCGGCTCGCCGGTCTGCGGGTCGAAGTGGAACTTCGGGACGAGGAAGAGCGAGAGGCCCTTGGTGCCCGGCTTCGCACCCTCGGGGCGGGCGAGCACCAGGTGCATGATGTTCTCGGTGATGTCCTGGTCGGCGCTCGTGATGAAGCGCTTGACGCCCTCGATCGACCAGGTGCCGTCGCCGTTGTCCTTCGCCTTCGTGCGGCCGGCGCCGACGTCGGAGCCCGCGTCGGGCTCGGTGAGGACCATCGTGGCGCCCCAGCCGCGGTCGACCATGAGCTGCGCCCAGTGCTTCTGCTGCTCGGTGCCGTTGCGGTAGACCACCGAGGCGAAGTTCGGGCCCGCCATGTACATGAAGACCGGCGCGTTGGCGCCGAGGATCATCTCGCCCGCCGACCACTGCACCGACGGCGGTACGCCCATCCCGCCGAGCTCGTTGTCGGCCGAGAGCCGCCACCACTCCGCGTCCCACATCGTGCGGTAGGACTTCTTGATGCCCTCGTCGAGGTAGGCCGCGTGCTCCGCCGGGTCGAAGCGCACCGGGTTGCGGTCACCGGACACGTAGGACTCCCCGAGCGGGCCCTCCGCGAGCGCCGCGACCTCGCGCAGCAGGTCGCGCGCGGTCTCCTCGTCGGTCTCGGCGAACGGGCCACTCCCGAAGTGGTCCTGCACGCGCAGCAGTTCGAAGAGGGTGAACTCGATGTCGCGGACGTTGGCGCGGTAGTGGCTCATGCGGGTCTCGCTCCACACTCGTTGGTCGGCGCCCGGGAGGACGCACGAGCCGGCTCGTACCGGCGGGTAACCCGAGCTTATTACCGGGTGGTAACCGTGTCGAGGGCCCGGTCGTCGGGTCGTGTTCGCCCCCGCCTCCGGACGTGCGGCGTGGGACACTCCCTGCTCGGACGGCGTCGGGTCGAACGGGAGGTCGGCGACGGTGCGGCTGGCCACGACGCGGGCGCTCGAGTCGCTGCGCACGCTGCTCGTCACCGCCGACCCCGGGCTGTCCCGGCTGCGCCTCGCCTCGATCGCGGTGGCCTCCATGGCGCTCGCGGCCGGCCTGGTCGCGCTCGGCCGGGCGACGGTCCTCGCCGGCGAGCCGGTCACGATCGTGCTGTTCGCCGGCGTGCTCGCGATGATCTCCAACCTGGCGGTCAACGAGACCTCGCTGCCCCGCCAGCGCGTCACCACCGCGCTCATGGCCCTGCCCGCCCTCGCCGCCACGACCGTCGGGACCCTGCTCTCGTCGCAGCGCATCGCCGCCGACGTCGTGTTCGTCGCCGTCATGGTCACCGCGGTCTACGTGCGGCGCTTCGGCCCGCGGGGCTTCGCGCTCGGCATGGCCGCGTTCATGCCGTTCTTCTTCACCCAGTTCCTCCAGGCCCAGCCCGCCCAGATCCCCGCGCTGTGCCTCGCGGTCCTCGTCGGGCTGGGCTCGACGCTGCTGCTGCGCGGCGTGCTGTTCGCCGAGCGCCCGGAGCGCACCCTGCGCCGGCTCGTCGACGCCTTCCGCGCGCGGGCCCACGAGATGGTCGGCCGGGTCGACGACGTGCTCGCCGCGGCCCAGGAGGCCGCCGGCGACGGCGCCCCCGGGCCCGGCCGGACCGCCGGGAGCGAGCACGAGCAGGTGGGCGACGCGGTGCTGGAGCGGCTCTACCGCGCCCGCCGCCGGCTCAACGAGACCGCGCTGCTCGTCGAGGACCAGCTCGAGCGCACCAACGCCGAGCGGGTCTGGCCCGGGCTGGACAACGAGCTGCTCGCGCTGCGGATCGTCGACGCCGAGCTCGGCCTCGAGCGCCTCGGGGTGGCGGTCCGGCGCCTCGCCCGCTCGGGCGCACCCGGCAGCGGGGAGGCCGACCAGCGGGCGACCCCGCTCGCCTTCACCGCGCTGCGCACCGGGGTGCTCCACCTCGGGCGCGCCCTCGAGCGCCGGGTGCCCCACCGGCGCGTCCTCGCCGAGCTGGCCGACGCACGCGGCGCGGTGGCGGGCCTCGTCGCCGACACCCGCCGCGGCCACGAACGGGTCCAGCGCGCCGCGTTCGCGGTCCGTCGGGTCGCCGACTCCGTCGAGTACGCCCAGCGCGACGCCCCGGCCCGCCCCGGGGAGCCGGTCACCGAGGGCATGCCCCTGCCCGGGGTGCCGCAGCCGGCGCGGCCGGCGGCGGCCTCGCCGGTCGCCGTCGCGCGGGAGGCCTCCGACGACGGGATCGGGCAGGGGCGCCCGGACCGCGCCGACCGCCCCGACGACGACGCCGGGTCCGGACCGGTCGCGGCGCCGGGTCCCGGGGACGACGGGGCCGCCGGAGCGCAGCCGCGTCGGGAGGCCGGGCTGCTGCTCACCACCCGGCAGGCGGTCCAGGTCGGCGTCGGGACCACCCTCGCGATCGTCGCCGGCGAGTTCCTCTCCCCGCAGCGGTGGTACTGGGCGGTGATCGCGGCCTTCGTCGTCTTCGCCAACACCACCAGCCGGGGCGACCTGCTCTCTCGGGGCTGGGGACGCGTCGTCGGGACCGTCGGGGGCGTCGCGGCCGGCATGGCCCTCGCGGCGCTGACGTCCGGGAACCACGTGCTCTCGCTGGTGCTGCTCTTCGCCTGCGCGTTCCTGGCGCTCTACCTGGTGCGGGTCTCGCCCGGCATGCTCGCCTTCTGGATCACCGCGGTGCTCGCGCTGGTGTACGGGCTGATCGGCGCCTTCAGCGTCCAGACGCTCGTGCTGCGCATCGAGGAGACCCTGCTCGGGGTGGTGGCCAGCGTGCTCGCGGCGTTCATCGTGCTGCCCAAGGGCACGCGGGCGGCGTTCGGCGACGCCACCGAGGAGTTCGTGGACGTCGCCGACGAGGTCCTCGCGGGCGCGGTCGGCACCCTGGTGGGCGACACCGTGGCGACCCCGCCGCTGGAGCGCGCCCGCGACATGGACACCAAGCTCGCGGCCGTGCGCGCCCGGGCCCGGCCCCTGCTCGTCGACACCCCGCGGCGCCGGGGACGCTCCAGCCACCGCCGGGCGCTGCGCGTGTTCGTCGTCGTCGACCACTACGCGCGCTCGCTCGCCCGGATCGCCGCCGACCTGGGCCACAGCCCCGACCCGGGCTGGCGGCCCACCCTCGCCCCGGCGCTGCGGGCGGTCCGGGCCAACCTCGACGGTCTGCGCGACGTGGTGGTCCGCGGCCGGCGGCGCTCGGACGGCGGGCGGGTGCTGGTCCACTCGGCGGAGGACGCGATCGACGCCGCCGAGGGCCACGCCGCGCGCGTGGAGGACCCGCACCGCCGGCAGGACATGCTCGTCGTCGCCCGTCTGCTGCGCCGCATCGACCAGGCCGTGGTGGCCCTCGCGGTCGACCTCGGCGCGGCGCAGGACGAGGAGGCGGAGGAGGTCCGTCAGTCGCCGAGCAGCCGGGCCAGCGCCGGGTTGGTGAACACCCGGTCCGGGTCGTAGTCGTCGCGGACCCGCAGGAAGTCGGGCAGCCGCGGGTAGGCGGCCGCGACGTCGGCGGCCGTGGAGTCGTGCCGGGTGCCCCAGTGCGGACGGCCCCCGTGCGCGCGGAGCACCTCGGCGGCGCGGCCCAGCACCGGTCCCGGGTCCGTGCCGCGGGGGACGCGGACGGCGACCCACCCGGTCTCCCGCTCGTGCGCGGGGTGCAGCCAGCCCGACTCGGCCGCGCCGAAGCGCATCCGCACCGGCAGTCCCGTCTCGAGACCGTCAGCCAGGGCGCCGAGCAGCGCGCGGACCCCGTCGGGCAGGCCCTCGCGGGGCAGCGCCCACTCGGTCTGCTCGTAGCGCACCGCCGGCGGGTCGGAGAGCACCCGGTGCCCCGCCCCCGTCGCGGAGACCGTCCGGGCCAGCCGGGAGGCGACCCGGTTCAGCGAGGGCGCGAGACGCGGCAGGGCGCGTTCGACGACGACCGCCCCGCCCAGCGCGGTCCGGCCGGTGGCCCCGGCGCTGGTGACCCCGACGGTGCGCTCCCGCGGCTCGTCGTCCTCCTCGTCGGCCTCCTCGGCCGGCACCTCGGCCGGGTCGACGTACTCGGCCCAGCGCGCGAGCGCGGTCGGGGCCGACGGGAAGAACGCGGCCTCGGCGAGGTCGTGGCCCTCCCAGAAATCCGGGTCGAGCACCTCCTCCACCGGCCGGGACGAGCGGGTGACCCGCACCGGCGCGGCCGGGACGACCGCGAGCTCCACGTCGAGGACCACACCCAGCGCGCCGAGGGAGGTCCGGGCGGCGTCGAGGTCGGCCCGGGCCACGTCCCGCACGCGCCCGCGCCCGTCGACCAGGCGCATCCCCAGCACCGCCTCCGACAGCGACCCCCCGCGCGGGGCGCTGCCGTGGGCGCCCACCGCGAGCGCGCCGCCGACGGTGGGGCCGCGCAGGTCCAGGGGGACCCGGAGCGCGAGGCCGCGCTCGTCGAGCGCCTCCTGCAGGTCACCGACCGTGGTGCCGCCCCGGACGCGCACCGTGGCGCGGTCCCCGCGCCCGTCGGAGGAGACGGCGGTGATGCCGGAGAAGACGGACGCGTCGAGGTGGACGCCGTCGGTGACGGCGAGGTCGGAGAAGCCGTGGCCGGACCCGACCGGGCGGACCGTGTGGCCCCGCTCGGCGGCGCGGCGCACCACCCCCGCGACCCCGGCCTCGTCGAGCGGCCGCGCGGTCGCGACGGGCCGGCACCGTTGCCCGCCCGACCAGTTGGTCCACATCCGGCTCACCCTAGGACCCCGGGGGCGGGCGTGCGGGGATCTCGACCGGGTGCCGGGGACGACGACGGCCCCGGGCGCGACGCGTGCGGCGTCGCTCCCGGGGCCGTCGTCGTGCGGCGTGGCGTCAGGCGACGAGCTTGCCGATGGCGACGTCGGTCGCGTCGCGGACCGTGGCCGCCGTCGTGCCCGCGGCGGACCGGGCGCTCTCGGCCCACTCCGAGAGGTCGGGGCCGTCCGAGCTCCCGGTCAGCTCCCGGGTCTGCTTCGCGAGCTTGCGCGAGGCCCGGCGGGCGCGCCAGCCCAGCGACGGCTTCCCCTCGGTGTCGACCGCGGCGAGGATCAGCCCGCCGAGCAGGCCGAGGTTCTTGAGGAAGTGCTGCTCCTGGGCGACGCGGTCCTCGCCGTCGTACTCCCAGAAGGCGTGCGCGGTGTACGTCGTGGGGATGATGCTGCCGGCGAGCAGCAGCGAGGCCACGCGCGGGAACTTGCCCAGCGCGAGCAGCACGCCCGCCCCGATCTTGACCCCCGCGTCGATGCGGACGAGCTGCTCGGGCTCGGTGGGGGCCTGCGGCGGGAGCTTGTCGCCCACGACGTTCTGGGCCTGCTGGACCTTGGGCGCGGCTTTCTTGATGCGGGGCTCGGGGTTGAGCAGGGTGTCGATCCCGCCCTTGATGAACACCGCGGCCAGCAGGGGCCGGGCGAGGCGACGGACCAGCATGGGGTAGACCTCCGACGGCTGGGATCAGGTGGCCGGGGCGATACCCGGCCCCGGGTCGGGGCACACCTCACCACGCCCACACCCACGCCCCGGGGACCCGGTGCGTGCGTGTCCGGACGCACGACGAGGGGCGACCTCCGTCCGCTCCCCAGCGCGGAGGCGCCCCTCGTACCGGTGTCACCGGGCCGTGCGTCGTGGCCGTTCCGGACACCCCCGACGGGTCCGGACCGGCACCTCAGCGACGCAGGACGTGGCGACCGCTCTCGGGCTCGGTCCGCGGCCGGCGACGACGCTCGGCGCGGCGGCGCATCTCGTCCTCCGCCGAGCGCGGACGGTCGTCCTCGCTCCACGCCGGCGGCGGCACGGCGTCGACCGGCGCGAGCCCCCGCTGCCGGTGCCCCTGGGCCGGGAACGGCCCCGACCCGGGGTGGGGCTCGGGGATCGCCGGCTCGGCGCGCCGCGGACGCTCGTCGTGGTCCCAGCGGTCGCGGTGGTCCCACCGCTCGGCCCGGCGCTCGGCCCGCCGCTCGGCCCGGCGCGGCTCGTACCGGTCCTCGCGCCAGGCCCGCGACTCGTGCGCCACCGACCGGAAGATCGGGGTCGCCTCGAGCTCGGCCAGCGGCGGCACCGCCGCGAGCGCGGGGCGCCGCTGCTCGGCGCGCGCCCGCTGCTCCCGCGCGGCGCGCTCCCGCGCGAACCGCTCGGCCTCGACGTCGCGGTCGGCGCGCGGCGAGCGGACCCGCTCCAGCCGCGCCGGCTCGTCGTACGTCCACGAGCCCGTGGCGTCGAGGCGCCATCCGCCGCGCACGGTCTCCTCTCGCCAGACCCACATGTTCCACCTCCGCCGTTGCACCACACGGTTGTGCCGTCGCTGCGGCGAACGGCCCCGTTCGCCCGTGACAGACGGGGCAACGGCAGGCCTGCCCCGGACCTTGTGGGCGACGCGCCGAAGCAACCGCGACACGCCGGAACTCCCCCTGACCGTGTGTCACTCCACCGGGGCAGGAGGGGCGGTCGACCGCCTCTGCGGGCACCGCTCACCGTGGGTGACGTCGACCTGCTCGACCGAGCCACCCGGGTGAGCCCTCCGGGTGGGGGACACGCGTACGGCGGGTCGTGAACCGGATCGAGTGGGTGCGCACGGTGGTGGCGCACCCCGTCGAGCGAGAAGGCCCCCACGGCGCGACGATGCGCCGGTGCGATGCGTGGTCACCGGTGCGACCGGCTACATCGGCGGGCGGCTCGCCCCGCGACTCGTGGCCGAGGGCCACACCGTCCGGTGCGTGGTCCGCACCCCGGCGAAGACGAAGGACATCCCCTGGGCGCAGCAGGACGGCGTCGAGGTGGTCCGCGGGGACGTGCTCGACCCGGACTCGATGCGGGAGGCCTGCGAGGGCGCCGAGGTCCTCTACTACCTCGTCCACTCGCTCTCGGAGTCCGGCTTCGCCGAGGTGGACCGCCGCGCGGCGCTCATCACCGCCGAGGCCGCCCGCACCGCGGGGATCCGGCGCATCGTCTACCTCGGCGGGATCCACCCCGAGGGCGTGGAGCTCTCCGAGCACCTCTCGTCCCGCACCGAGGTCGGGGAGATCTTCCTCCGGTCCGGGGTCCCGACCGCCGTGCTGCAGGCCGCGGTCATCCTCGGCTCCGGGTCGGCGAGCTTCGAGATGCTGCGCTACCTCACCGAGCGGCTGCCGGTGATGCTGACGCCGTCGTGGGTGCACCACCGCGTGCAGCCCATCGCGATCCGCGACGTGCTGCACTACCTGACCCGCGTCGTCGACCTGCCGCCCGAGGTCAACCGCACCTTCGACATCGGCGGCCCCGACGTGCTCACGTACCTGCAGATGATGGAGGGGTTCGCGGAGGTCGAGGGCCTGCCCCGTCGCACGATGCTGCCGGTGCCGGTGCTCACCCCGCGGCTGTCCTCGCACTGGGTCAACCTCGTCACGCCGGTGCCCCGGTCGACCGCGGTGCCCCTCATCGACTCCCTCGTCCACGAGGTGGTCGCCGCGGAGCACGACATCGACACCTTCGTCGACCCGCCCGCGGAGGGCCTGACGAGCTTCCGGACCGCGGTGGACCTGGCGCTGACGCGCATCCGCGAGGGCCAGGTGGAGACGCGGTGGTCGGGCGCGAACGCGCGCTACGCCCCGTCCGACCCGATGCCCTCCGACCTGCTCCCCTCCGACCCGGACTGGGCCGGCGGCACGGTCTACACCGACGTGCGGGAGCGGGGTGCGGCCGCGTCGGCGGAGACGCTGTGGCACGTCATCGCCGGCATCGGCGGCGACCGCGGCTGGTACTCGTTCCCGCTGGGCTGGCGGGCCCGCGGGGTGATGGACCGGCTGGTCGGCGGGGTGGGCCTGCGGCGCGGGCGGCGCGACGCGGACCGCCTCAAGGTCGGCGACGCGCTCGACTGGTGGCGGGTCGAGGAGTGCGTCGAGGGCTCGAACGGCGCTGACGGCTCCGGGGCGGCCGCCGCGGGCTCCGACGCCTCGGCCTCCGTCGCCGACCTCGAGGACGGCGAGTACCTCCTGCGGCTGCGGGCCGAGATGAAGGCGCCCGGGCTCGCGTGGCTGGAGCTGCGCGTCGCGCCGCGCCCCGGCGGGTCGCTCTACCGGCAGCGGGCGGTCTTCCTGCCGCGCGGTCTCGCCGGGCACGCGTACTGGTGGGTCATCGCGCCGTTCCACGTGCTGGTCTTCGGCGGCATGGAACGCCGCATCGTCGCGGCCGCCGAGCTCGAGGAGCACCGCGGCCCGCTGGCCGAGCCGGCCACGGGGCGCAGCCCGGTGGCGGTGTGGCGCCGTCGGCGGCGGGACCGCGCGCTGCGGGACGCGGAGAAGGCGCGGCGGCGATAGGTGGCTTCGCCTCGTGAGCACTTTCTGGTGCCATGGCACCAGAAAGTGCTCACGGGGGCTCCGCCCACCTAGTCCAGGCGGTCCACCACGTCGCGGGGCAGCTCGAGGGCGGCCGCCGCGCAGTTCTCCTCGAGGTGCTCGAGGGAGGCGGTGCCGGGGATCGGCACCATCACCGAGCTGCGCTGGAGCAGCCAGGCCAGCGCCACCTGCGCCGGGGTGGCCCCGAGGGACACCGCGGCGTCGTGCGCGGCGTTGCCCTCCTTCGCGAGGTTGCCGGCGTCGGCCGGGGCCCACGGGATGAAGGCGATGCCGTGCTCGGTGCAGTACCGCAGCTCGGCGTCGGAGGACCGGTCGACCAGGTTGTAGCGGTTCTGCACCGAGGCGACGTCGACGATCTGCCGCGCGGCCTCGATCTGCTCGACCGCGACCTGCGAGAGCCCGACGTGGCGCACCTTGCCCTCGCGCTGCAGGTCGGCGAGCAGCCCGAACTGCTCGTCGGCCGCGACGTGCGGGTCGACGCGGTGGAGCTGGAAGAGGTCGATGGTCTCGACGCCGAGGCGGCGCAGGCTCATCTCGCACTCCTGGCGCAGGTACTCGGGCCGCCCGCAGGGGATCCAGCGGTTCGGCCCGGTGCGCAGCAGGCCGGCCTTGGTCGCGACCGTCACCCCGCGGTACGGGTACAGCGCCTCGCGGACGAGGTCCTCGCTGACGTAGGGACCGTAGGAGTCCGCCGTGTCCACGAAGTCGACCCCGAGGTCGGTCGCGCGCCGCAGCACCGCGACCGCGTTGTCCGGGTCCTTCGGCGGGCCCCAGATGCCCTCGCCCGTCAGGCGCATCGCGCCGTACCCGAGTCGACGCACCGGCAGTTCGCCACCGAGCTCGAATGTTCCGGCAGCGGCCGCCGCAGACTCCGTCGTCGTCACGTGGCATCTCCTTTCCCCCTGCGAAGCCCCCACACTCCCACCGGCCACCCGCACCGCGTCCATGCCAGTGGCCGACGTCCCACGACGGCGCGCGTGAGATCGTTCACCCTTTCCGACGCGGGACGTGACACCGATCGGTGTCACATCGCCGCTGGTCAGGCGTGTGCGGGCTCCGCGTCCTCGGCGAACAGGTCGGCGACCCGGTCGGCGGTGGCGTGGGCCCGGGCCGTCGTGGCGAGCACCCCGATCACGGCGATGACCAACGTCGTGGCCGCCACGACCCACCACGCGGCGGAGAGGCCGACGGCGACGCTCGCGGCCGCGGCGACGACGGTGCCGCTGACCGCGACCCCGAGGGACTGGCCGATCTGGCGGCTCGTCGACGCGACGGCGGCGGCCACCCCGGCCTGGGTGCGCGGCATCCCGCTGACCGCGGTGTTGGTGATCGGCGGGTTGACCAGCCCGAACCCGATCCCGTACACGCCGTAGGCGACGAGGAGCACCCAGAACGGCGTGGTGGGCCCGGCCAGCGCGATCACGACCGCCACCGCCGTCGTCGCGAGCCCGGCCACCACGAGCGGGGTGCGCGGACCCCGTGAGGCGACCAGCCGGCCCGAGAGCGGGGCGCAGATCGTGGCGGTGACGGCGGCGGGCAGGAGCGCGAGCCCGGCGTGGAGGGCGGACAGGCCGCGGACGTCCTGCAGGTAGAGCGTCGAGAGGAAGAGGAACGAGCCGAACGCCGCGAACGCGCAGACCGCCACGACGGTGGCCGAGGAGAACGGCACGCTCGCGAAGAAGCGCAGCTCGATCAGCGGCTCCCGGCGCCGGCGCTCCCAGATCAGCAGCGCGACCAGGGCGACGAGCGCCAGCCCGCCGAGCCCGAGGATGAGCGGCGAGCCCCAGCCGACGCGGGTGCCCTCGATCACGCCGGTCACCACCGAGGCGAGCAGGAGGACGACGAGGACCTGGCCCACCGGGTCGGGACGGCGGGCGTGGGGCGCCCGGGACTCGGGGACGTAGCGGGCGGTGGCCGCGATCGCGACGATCACCACCGGCACGTTGACCCAGAAGATCGCCCGCCATCCCACGGTCTCGGTGAGCACCCCGCCGAGCACGGGGCCGAGTCCGAGCGAGATCCCGACCACCGAGCCCCACACGCCGATGGCGCGGGCGCGCTCGCGGGGGTCGGTGAACACGTTGGTCACGATCGACATCGCGATCGGGTTGAGCATCGTCCCGCCCAGGCCCTGGATCGCGCGGGCGCCGATCAGCCAGCCCACCGACGGCGCCAGGCTGCACAGCAGCGACCCGAGCCCGAAGAGCCCCAGCCCGACCTGGAAGGTGCGCTTGCGCCCGACCCGGTCCCCGGTGGCGCCCGCCAGCATGAGGAAGCAGGCGAGCACGAGGGTGTAGGCGTCGATCGTCCACTGCAGGCTGGTGATCGACGCCCCGAGGTCGGTGCGGATGACCGGCAGCGCGACGTTGACGATCGTGTTGTCCATCGAGACGACGAGCAGGCTCGTGCAGCAGATGAGCAGCACGAGGATCCGGCGCCGCAGGGTCGACGTGTCCTGCCGGTCCAGATCGTTGCCCACGCTCACGAGCGTAGGCCGCCGACGACGGTGCCCCGGTGTGAGTCCGGTCCGATCCGTGCCTCGGGGAGGATCCGGACGTCCGGGATGACGACGGTGCTTGCGCAGCCTAAGTTGCCCGCATGGCGGGGACGGGGCTGTTCGAGCAGGCACGCGGTCTGACCCGGGAGCAGCGCAACGCGTTCCTCGCGGCCTGGCTCGGCTGGGCGATGGACGCCTTCGACTTCTTCCTCGTGGTCTTCGTGTTCTCGGCGATCGCGAAGGAGTTCGGGCAGTCGCTGACGACGGTCACCTTCCTCACGACGGTCACGCTGATCGCCCGCCCGATCGGGGCGCTGCTGTTCGGGATCTGGGCGGACAAGAAGGGCCGCCGGATCCCGCTCATGGTCGACGTCCTCTTCTACTCGGTGATGGAGGTGCTCTCCGGCCTCGCGCCGACCTTCACCGTGCTGATCGTGCTGCGGTTCCTGTTCGGACTGGGGATGGGGGGCGAGTGGGGCCTCGGTGCCTCGCTGGCCCTCGAGAAGATCCCGGCGGAGAAGCGCGGCTTCTGGTCGGGCCTGCTCCAGCAGGGCTACCCGGTCGGCTACCTGCTCGCGACGCTGGCCAACTTCGTCATCACCCCGGCCCTCGGCTGGCGCTGGCTGTTCGTGCTCGGCGCGATCCCGGCGCTCATCGCCTTCCTGATCCGGACCCGTGTGGGCGAGTCCGAGGCGTGGGAGCGCACCCAGGAGAAGGTGGAGCTGACCCAGGTCGGGCCGGGCCGGGTCTTCCTGCAGCCGAAGGTGCTCCGCCGCTTCCTCTACCTCATCGTGCTCATGACGCTGTTCAACTTCATGAGCCACGGCACCCAGGACTACGTGCCGACGTTCCTGCAGAAGGACCTGCACGCCGGGACGACCGCGGTCACCGTCGTCGCCGTCATCTACAACATCGGCGCGATCCTCGGCGGGGCCTACTTCGGGGCGCTCTCCGAGCGCTGGGGCCGCCGGCGCACCGCGGCGTTCTGCGCGGTCCTCGGCATCCCGGTCGCGTTCCTCTTCGCGTACTCGACGGCCCTCGGCCTGGTGACCCTCGGCGCCTTCCTGCTGCAGGTCTTCGTGCAGGGCGGCTGGGGCGTGGTACCAGCCCACCTCGCCGAGCTGTCCCCCGACGAGGTCCGCGGTTTCTACCCGGGCGTCACCTACCAGCTCGGCAACGCGTTCGCGGCGTTCGTGCTCCCGCTCCAGAGCCTGCTCGCCGAGGACCACGGCGGGTCGTTCGCCCTCGCCGCGGTGATCGTGCCGGTGCTGGTCCTCACGGCGGTCGTCCTGCTCGTGGGGCCCGAGGCCAAGGGGAAGGTGTTCGGGGCGCACGAGGAGGAGCACGTCCGGTAGGACGGTGCCGTGAGCACCCCCGACACCGCGGTCGTCGTCACCACCACCGACTCCGAGGACGAGGCCGAGCGGCTCGCGCGGGGCCTCGTCGAGGCGCACCTCGCCGCCTGCGTGCAGATCGTGGGCCCGGTCCGCAGCGCGTTCCGGTGGGAGGGCTCGGTGTCGGTTGAGACGGAGTGGCAGCTGGTGGTGAAGACGGCGGCCGCGCGGGTCGACGAGCTCACCGCCTGGCTCGTGGCCGAGCACTCCTACGACGTCCCCGAGGTGATCGCGGTGCCGGTGGTCGGCGGGCACGGGCCGTACCTGCGGTGGGTGACGGACGAGACGACGCGCGGCGGCTGACGAGCCCTTAGCCTGGGCAACGATGTCCGTCACCGCCAGCGTCGTCGAACCCGGCCTGCGCCGGGGCGAGCCCGGCTTCCGGCGGGTCTCCGTCGGGCTGTTCTTCGCCGGCTTCACGACGTTCGCCCTGCTCTACGCGACCCAGCCGCTCCTGCCGCGCCTGGTCGACGTCTACGCGGTCTCGCCCGGTACGGCGTCGCTCTCCGTGTCCGTCACGACCGGCGGGCTCGCGCTCGCCGTCATCCCCGCCTCCGCCCTCTCCGAGCGGTGGGGCCGGCGCCCGGTGATGCTGTGGTCGCTGCTCGGGGCGGTGGTGTTCGGTCTGGCCGCCGCGGTCGCGCCGTCCTTCTGGCTGCTGCTGGTGCTCCGGGCGCTCGAGGGTGTGGCGCTCGCGGGCCTGCCCGCCGTCGGGATGGCCTACCTCGCCGACGAGATCGACGGCGGCCACCTCGGCGGGGCGATGGGCCTCTACATCGCCGGGAACTCGGTCGGGGGGTTCGGCGGCCGGATCGTGGTCAGCGCGATCGACGACCTCACCGGGTCGTGGCGCGTGGCCCTCGGCGGGATCGCCGTCGTCTCCGGGCTGTGCCTGCTGGCGTTCTGGCTGGTCCTGCCGCCGTCCCGTCGCTTCGCCCCGACCGCGGTCGACGCCCGCGAGCTCGCCGGCGAGGTGGCCGCCCACCTGCGCGACCCGGTGCTGCGGCGACTCTTCGCGGTCGGGCTGCTGATCATGGGCGTGTTCGTCTGCGCCTACAACTACGTGGCGTTCCGCCTGCTCGGCCCGCCGTTCTCGCTGCCCGACCTCGTCGTGGGCTTCGTGTTCGTGCTCTACGCGGTCGGCACGGTCACCTCCACCGCGGCCGGCCGGCTCTCCGGCCGGTGGGGGACCCGCGCGACGGTGCTCGCCGCGGCCGGGGTCGCCGCGCTCGGGGCGCTGGCGATGCTGGCGCCGGTGCTCGCGCTCGTCGTCGGGGGGCTCGCCCTGCTCACGGTCGGGTTCTTCGCCGGCCACGCGGTCGCCTCGGCCGCCGTGGGCCGGCGGGCCACGCACGGCCGCGCGGTGGCCTCGGGGATGTACCTGTTCAGCTACTACGTGGGTTCGTCGGTCGGGGGCACCCTCGGCGGGGTGGTGTTCGGCGCGGCGGGCTGGTCGGCGACCGTGGCGTTCCTGGTCGCGCTGCTGGCGGCGACGGCGGTCGTCGTCGTGCGGCTCCCGCAGCGCACGTAGGAGGAGGCAGACTCGGCGGGGTGGAGGGCGCCCCGACGATCCCCGACGACGACCTCGCCGCCGCCCGCGCGGGCGACGACGCCGCCTTCGAGCGCGTGGTCGCGCCGCTGCGCCGCGAGCTCCACGCCCACTGCTACCGCATCCTCGGCTCGACCCACGACGCCGACGACGCGCTCCAGGACGCCCTGCTGCGGGCCTGGCGCGGGATCGCACGGTTCGAGGGGCGGAGCAGCGTGCGGTCGTGGCTGTACACGGTCGCCACCCGTACCTGCATCGACCTCGCCGAGGCCCGCGGGCGGCGCGCGCTGCCGATGGATCTCGGGCCCGCGTCGGCGGAACCCGTCCTCGACGCCGCGCCGGCGAGCGACGTCGCCTGGCTGACGCCCTACCCCGACGCCGCCCTCGCGGTGGAGGAGCGGGAGTCGGTCGAGCTCGCCTTCGTCGCCGCCCTGCAGCACCTCCCGGGCAACCAGCGCGCCGCCCTGCTGCTGTTCGAGGTGCTGGGGTACCCGGCCGCCGAGATCGCGGAGATCATGGCGACGACGACGGCGTCGGTGAACTCGGCGCTGCAGCGCGCACGGCGCCTGGTCGCCGAGCGGGTCCCGCCGGTCTCCCAGCAGCGCACCCTCTCCCGGCTCGGCGACGGCGGGCTGCGGGGGGTCGTCGAGGGCTACGCGCGGGCGCTCGAGCACCGTGACGCGCCGGCCCTGCTCGCGCTGCTCACCGAGGACGTCACGTGGTCGATGCCGCCGCTGCCGCAGTGGTACCGGGGTCGCGACGACGTCATGGCGTTCGCCCGGGCGGTGCCGCTCGGCGACTGCGGGTCGTGGCGTGCGGTCCCGACGAGCGCGAACGGCCAGCCCGCCGTCGCGCTGTACCTCGACGGTCCCGCGACGCGCGGCGACGGACCGGCCGGCGTCCACCGCGCCTGGTCGGTCACCGTGCTCACCCTGCGCGAGGACGCCGTCGCCGGGCTCACCTCCTTCATCGGTCCCCGGATCTTCCGTGCGCTGGGGCTGCCGTCCGTGCTGGACTGACTCCGGACCGGGGTCGGGGAGAGGCGGGCAGGCGATGGGCGAGGGTTCCGACGACGAGGGCACGCCGCGGGTCGGGACGCACCTCGCCAGCATGATGACGATGTCCGAGGTGGGGATCGACTTCGAGCGGGCCAACGCCGCCCGGATCTACGACTACTTCCTCGGGGGCGCCCACAACTTCGCCAGCGACCGCGCCCAGGCCGCGACGATCGTGGCCGCCAACCCGGACATGCCCCGGGTGTGCCGGCTCAACCGCGACTTCCTCGGCCGCGTCGTGCGCTGGTGCCTCGCGGCGGGCGTGGACCAGTTCCTCGACCTCGGCTCGGGCGTCCCGACCGTCGGCAACGTCCACGAGATCGCGCTCGCGGCCCGGCCGGACGCGCGGGTCGCCTACGTCGACTTCGAGCCCGTGGCGGTCCACCACGCCCGCGACCTCACGGCCGGTCTCGACGGGGTCCGCGTCGTGCAGGGCGACCTGCGCCAGCCCGAGGCGGTCCTCCGCGACCCGGGCGTGGCCGGACTGCTCGACTTCGACCGGCCGGTGGCGATCCTGGCGATCGCGGTCCTGCACTTCATCGACGACGACCTGCCGAGCATCTTCGGTCGCTACCGGGCCGCGCTCGCGCCCGGCAGCGTCCTCGCGCTCAACCACGGCAGCGCCGACCAGGACGACCCCGTCCTCGCGGAGGCCGTCCGCGACATCCAGCGGGGCTACCGCGGGGCCGCGACCCCCGTCGTGCTCCGCGACCGCGCGGAGATCCGGGAGCTGCTCGACGGGTTCGAGCTCGTCGTCCCCGGGCTCGTCGACCCCGTGGACTGGCCGGTGGAGCAGCCCGGCGTCGAGCCGATCGGCGCCTACGCGGCCGTGGGTCGCGCCCCCGCCGCGCGGTGAGCGCCGCGCCCGACGTCAGCTGGACCCCGCCCTCCGGCGGGCTCTTCAGCCTGCGGGTCGGCGCGATCCTGGTCCGGGCCGGGCGCGTCCTGCTCACCCGCACCGACGGCCAGGACCACTGGTTCCTGCCGGGCGGCCGCGCGAAGCTCGGCGAGCCCGCCGCGGAGGCGCTGCGCCGGGAGCTACGGGAGGAGCTCGGCCTGACGCCGGGCGAGGTGCGGGTCCGGGTGATCGCGGAGAACTTCTTCACGGTCCCGGGCCGGGGAGCGGTGCACGAGGTCGGGTTCTACGGCGAGTGCGCGGCGGACGGCCTGCCCGACGGGTCGGAGTTCGTCGGCTCGGAGTTCGTCGGGGCGGAGGGCCCGGGGTCGGTGTTCCGGTGGGTGTCGGCGGCCGAGCTCGCCGACCTCGACGTACGACCGCGGCCGGTGGCCGACCTGCTGTTCGCGCTGCCCGAGCACCCGGTACACCTGCAGATTGGGCCGTAGGCCGCGCGGGGGTGCGTGCGCCGGAGTGGCTCCCCCGAGCCGTCGGGGACCGTGCCGCCCCGTGATCGTCTTCCGGTAGCGGATCCGGGGCCCGGGCGTCCGGATCCGCTACGGGGAAACGATCATGCTGCTCGCTGCGGGGTCAGCCCCGTGCGATGTCGGCGAACCGGCTGTAGTGCAGCTGGTGGGCGACCGTGATCGTCGCGGTGGGGCCGTTGCGGTGCTTGGCCAGGATCAGGTCGGCCTCGCCGGCGCGGGGATCGTCGCGCTCGAAGGCGTCGGGCCGGCTGATGAGCATGACCATGTCGGCGTCCTGCTCCAGCGACCCGGATTCGCGCAGGTCGGAGAGCATCGGCTTCTTGTCGGTGCGCTGCTCCGGGCCACGGTTGAGCTGGCTGATCGCGACCAGGGGCACCTCGAGCTCCTTGGCCAGCAGCTTGAGCTGTCGGGAGAACTCCGAGACCTCCTGCTGCCGGCTCTCGACCTTCTTGCCCGAGGTCATCAGCTGCATGTAGTCGAGGATGATCAGCTTGAGGTCGTGGCGCTGCTTGAGCCGCCGCGCCTTCGCCCGGATCTCCATGATCGTCATGTTGGGCGAGTCGTCGATGAACATCGGCGCCTCGGAGATCTCGCTCATCCGGCGGGCGAGGCGGGTCCAGTCGTCGTCGGTCATGTTGCCCGAGCGCATGTCGGCCAGCCGGATCTTCGCCTCGGCGGACAGCAGACGCATGACGATCTCGGTGCGGCCCATCTCCAGGGAGAAGAAGGCCGATGTCAGGCCGTGCTTGATGCTCGCGGAGCGGGCAAAATCCATTCCCAGGGTGCTCTTCCCGATTCCGGGCCTCGCCGCGACGATGATCATCTGTCCGGCGTGGAGACCGTTCGTGACCTCGTCGAGGTCGGTGAAACCGGTCGGCACGCCGAAGGAGACGCCGCCGCGCGAGGCGATGGCGTCGATCTCGTCCATCGTCGGCTGCAGGACGTCCTCGAGGGCGACGTAGTCCTCGGTGACCCGCCGGTCGGTCACCTCGTACACCGCGGCCTGGGCCCGGTCGACGACGTCGTCGGTGTCCGCGCCCTCGCCGCCGTGGTAGCCCAGCTGCACGATCCGCGTGCCGGCCTCCACCAGGCGCCGCAGGATCGCGCGATCGGCGACGATCTCCGCGTAGTAGGCCGCGTTGGCCGCCGTCGGGACCGCGGCGATGAGGGTGTGCAGGTACGGGGCCCCGCCGATCCGCAGCAGCTCCCCGCGCCGCTCGAGCTCCGCGGAGACCGTGACGGGGTCGGCCGGCTCGCCGCGGCCGTAGAGGTCGAGCACGCACTCGTAGACCGTCTGGTGCGCGGGGCGGTAGAAGTCGTCCGGCTTCAGCAGCTCGACGACGTCGGCGATCGCGTCCTTGCTCAGCAGGATCGCGCCGAGCACCGACTGCTCGGCGGTGATGTCCTGCGGCGGCTGCCGGTCGAACTCCGGGCGCGCGCCGTCCTGGCCCGACGACCTCGATCGGTCGTACCCGCCGTCCCGGCCACCCGCCGCCCCCCGCTCGTCGAGCACCGCCACGGACCGCTCCTCCCTGCTCGCTGCCGGCCCCGGGGCGTCCCGCACCCGCCCCGTCACGTCCGGCGCACCCCTTCTACCGCGGGGCACCGACACCGTCGCCGACCGCGCGGACCGAGGCCGGGACGAGGTGCCGGACGCACGCTAGGGGCCGTCGGCGCGGGCGGGCCAGGCGGTGGTGTTGATGTCGGTGTTGATGGCCTGGGGACGGACGGGGATGCACAGGGCCCGCGGGTGGGCACACCTGGGGACAACCTGTTGGCAACTCGTCCCCAGGAGCCGTCGTCGCAGCTCAGTGGACTGTGCGTCCTGTGGACAGGAAGTGGATCGGCATGTCGTCGCACGCGACCGCTCGGCGTGTCGGCGCGGTTGCGGCCCGTGGCGAGACGACCGGGGGACGTCCGGCGCCGGACGGCCGGGTGACGCGGTGGCGACCGCCCGGCGCCCCGGTCGGGGGGACCGCTCGCAGACCGCTCCGGGACGAGCTCGACGATCTCGCTGCCGCCCGTCGGTGATCACGGGCACAGCACGCCGCGTGCCGCCGGTCCCGGGCTGCGCCGGGTGCCCTTCACTTTTGGCTTTGGCGCCACCCTCGGCACCGGCCGTCGCATGATCACGAGCACATGGGTCACCGCCGCGCCGCTCCGCGGCTGCGCCGTGTACCCCTCGGTCGGCCCCCCGCCCCCTCCATCACCGGCCGACTCAGCGACCGGCCCCTCCACCATCGACCCCCGGACACACGTCGGGCCCCGGACCGCACGTGGCGGTCCGGGGCCCGAGGAGTCGCTGCGGCCGGGTCAGGCGCCCTGGACGTCCAGCGGCAGCTCGACGGCGACGTCCGGGTGCAGCCGGACGGTCACCTGGTGGGCACCGGTGGTCTTGATGTGCCCCTTGGTGTCGACCAGGCGCTTGTCGAGGTTCGGTCCGCCCGACGAGCGCACCGCGCCGACGATGTCGGCCGGCGTCACGGAGCCGAAGAGCTTGCCGCCCTGGCCCGCGGACTTCGCCGTGACGGTGACGGTGCCGACGCCCTGCAGCTCGCCGGCGACCTCCTTGGCGTGGTCGAGGTCCCGGATCCGCTTGCCCTCCTGGGTCCGGCGGATCGTCTCGACCTGCTTCATGGCGCCGCGGGTGGCGATGATCGCCAGGCCGCGGGGCAGGAGGAAGTTGCGGCCGTAGCCGTCCTTGACGTCGACCAGGTCGCCCGGGCCGCCGAGGTTGGCGACGTCGGCGGTGAGGATGAGCTTCATCGCGTGGGTCCCCTTCCTCAGCGCGCGGTCGACGTGTAGGGCAGCAGCGCCATCTCGCGCGAGTTCTTCACGGCGACGGCGACGTCCCGCTGGTGCTGCGAGCAGTTGCCCGAGACCCGGCGGGCGCGGATCTTGCCGCGGTCCGAGATGTACTTGCGGAGGAGGTTGGTGTCCTTGTAGTCGATGACCTGGTTCTTGTCCTTGCAGAACGCGCAGACCTTCTTCTTGGGCTTGCGCACCGGCGGCTTCGCCATGGTGTTTCTTTCTCCTAGCCGAGTTCTGGGGATGGTGCGAGGGGTGCTCTAGAAGGGGGGCTCGTCGTCGTAGCCGCCGGCTCCGGACGAGCCCGCCACGGGCGCCGAGGCCCAGGGGTCGTCGCCGCCGGACTGGCCACCGGAGTAGCCACCGCCTCCGCCGTAGCCACCGCCGCCGTTGCCGCCGCCGTACCCACCGCCGCCGCTCCCGCGGCTGGCCTTGGTGACCGACGCCGTGGCGTAGCGCAGCGAGGGGCCGATCTCGTCGACCTCGAGCTCGATGACGGTGCGCTTCTCACCCTCGCGGGTCTCGAACGAGCGCTGCTTGAGCCGTCCCTGCACGATCACGCGGGAGCCGCGGGTGAGGCTCTCCGCGACGTTCTCCGCCGCCTGGCGCCAGATGTTGCAGCGCAGGAACAGCGCCTCGCCGTCCTTCCACTCGCCGCTCTGGCGGTCGAAGGTGCGGGGGGTCGACGCGACCGTGAAGTTCGCGACGGCGGCGCCCGAGGGCGTGAACCGCAGCTCCGGGTCGGCGGTGAGGTTGCCGACCACGGTGATGACGGTGTCGCCCGCCATCAGGCAGCGCCGGCCTTGCCCCGGCGCGTCGCAGCGGCGGGGTCACGACGCATGACCTTGGTGCGGAGCACCGACTCGTTCAGCGCGAGCTGGCGGTCCATCTCCTTGATGGTGGCCGGCTCGCAGTTCACGTCGAGGACGGCGTAGATGCCCTCGCCGTGCTTCTCGATCTCGTAGGCGAGACGCCGACGTCCCCAGACGTCGACGTTCTCGACGGTCCCGCCGTCCTTGCGGATGACGTTGAGGAACGTCTCCAGCGACGGCTGCACGGTGCGCTCGTCGAGACTCGGCTCGAGGATCACGACCATTTCGTAGTGGCGCACGAGTACCACTCACCTCCCATGGGCTGGCGGCCACGGACGATCCGTGGCAGGAGGGTTCTCGGTCGGTCCAGCGTACGTGGTCCTCCGCCGACGACGACGGGCGGGCCGGGACCGGTGCTCCCACCGGCCCCGACCCGCCCGGGTCGGTCCACGTTCGTCACGACCCCCTCGGGGGTCGGACGCGGCTCAGCGCCGCGCGGTTCCCATCAGCTCGGTGTCCTCGAGGTCGGGCCGCGGGAAGCCGACCGCGGGCGACGACGGCGCCGGCGAGTGCAGCGCGGTGAGCGCCTCGGCCGAGAGCCCGTCGTCGACGAGCTCCGTGGCGTCCGCGTCGTAGGGCGCGTACCCGTCGTCGTGCACCGGGGCCTCGTCCGCGACCGGCTCGGCCTGCGCGGCGGCGGATGCCGCGGCCGTGCGGCGGAGCACCAGCGCCCGGACGACGAACGCGGCGACCCCGGCGAGCGCGAGGACGGCGAGCATGACCGGCACGCCCATGCCCTTCGACATCCCGTCGACCGGCAGCGCCTGGACCTGGCTGGCGGTGGTCACCGCGCTGGCCGGGTCGTAGCCGAGGTAGGCGGGGGCGCCGGCCTTGAGGCCAGGGAAGGCGGACCCGAGGAGCTGGCCGGCGTCGTAGGAGGGGGCGCCCGTGGTCAGGCCGGACCCGGCGCTGGGGGAGGCCGAGCCGAGGAACGACGAGGGCAGCGAGTTGAACGACGGCGCGAACGCCGGGGACGGCGTCGCGAGCGCGCTCGGCGCGAGCGGCGTGGTCGCCATCGGGGCGGGCGCGGCCGGCGCGACCGCGGCCGGCGCGGCGGCGGGCGCCTGGGCGGGGGCCGCCGCGGACTGGGGCGCCGAGCCACCCAGCGCGGTCCGGGAGCCCTGCTCGACGGCGCCGGTCACCGGCTGGAGGGCCGGCGCGGCCGCGGCGACGGCGGTCGTCACCGGCTGCACGAGCTGGACCTGCACCTGGCACAGCGAGCCGGCGACCGACTGGCTGATCGACTGCAGCGGGCCGGCGGAGCTGCCGATCGGCACGTTGAACGGCAGCCCGAGCAGCGGCGTCACCTGGACGGTGTCGCCGGGCCGGGCGGCGACGGTGGTGCCGCACGCGGCCGGCACGACCTGGCCGCCGGCGGTCGGCGTGGGGGCGGTCGGCGCCGCGAGCGCCATCCCGCCGCCGAGCAGCAACGAGCCGGTGAGGACACCTCCGGCGGCGGCGACGGACACCAGACGCGAGAACCGCGTTCCCATGCAGGACCCCTTACGTGGAACGACGTGTGCGGTCCCGCTCCGGCACGCGGCCACGGGTCCGGGCGCGGCGCGCGCTCCGGACCCACGACGACGTCGGACGGGTTTCCCGACGGTCCGCTCAACGAGCCACTGCTCCGGAGGTGACGCGCCAGTCACCGGTCCGTCACGGTAGGGCCACGCGCGGTGGGACCCGGTGCGCCGCGCGGGGCTGCACCCCACCCGGATCGTGTGGTCGTTCCCGCCGCGGCGAGCGGCGCGTCGCGGTCACGGGGACGCGGCCGCCAGGCGGCGAACCACCCGGCGTCGGGGGCGCCGTCGAGGACGCCCCCGTCGGGATCCGCGCCGGTCACGGGCGGTCCGGGGCGTCCGGGGCGCAGGCGCACCGGGTCGAGCTCGGGGCGCAGGACCGTTCGCACGATGAGCACCCCCACGCCGATCACCGCGAGGTCGCGCACCAGTACCGCCCCGTAGAACCACGGCGCGGGCAGGCCCTTGTTCGCGGTCCCGAGGTAGTAGTACATCCGCGGGACCCACACGAACGCGTCGATCGCCATCCACGTCAGCAGGGGTCGCCACCGCGGGTAGGCGAGCACCGCCAGCGGGACGAGCCACAGCGAGTACTGGGGGCTCCACACCTTGTTGGTGAGCAGGAACGCCGCGACCACGAGGTAGGCGACGGAGGCGAGCCGTGGCCGGACGGGCGCGCGGCGCACCAGCTCCGCGACGCCGAGGCAGCAGACGACGAAGAGCACCCCGGTGACGGCGTTGAGCACGCTCGGGGTCGCCTCCGGCGGGAGCGGGCCGTCGAATCCCGGCCAGCCGGTCAGGCCCGAGACGACGTTGTAGATCGAGTCGGGGTCGGCGGCGCGGGTCGAGTTGAGCCGGAAGAACTCCCACCAGCCCCGGGGGGCGATCACCGCGACCGGCACGTTGACCACGGCCCACGTCACGATCCCGGCCGCCGTCACCCGCCACCAGCTCCGCATCCGGCCCGCCCGCAGGCACAGCAGCAGCAGCGGGAAGAGCACGAACAGCGGGTAGAGCTTGGCCGCCGCTCCCAGGCCCAGGAGCACGCCGGCCAGCCCGGGTCGTCGTCGGGACCAGGCGAGCATGCCGAGGGTCGCGCCGGCGACGGCGAGGGTGTCGAAGTTGGTGAACGCGTGCACGGCCACCAGCGGCGAGGTCGCCGCGATCGCGGCGTCCCACGGGCGGCCTGGTCTCAGGCGGACGAGCGCCCAGATCGCGCCGAGCCACGCGAGCGCGAGCCAGAACGCCGAGAGGTCGAAGTAGACGACGACGGGGAGCGCGCCCGGCAGCACCCCGGCCGCGAGCCAGCCCGCCGCGAGCCGCGCGTTGACCCACTGGAAGAACCCGGTGAGCACCGGGTACTCCATGTACCGGACCTGGGTGGTGCCGTCGTCGCGCTGGTCGACCCAGCTGGTGACGTAGGGGACGCCGCCCGAGTCGAGCCGCTCCGCGGTGTAGAGCGGCACCGTGTCCGAGTAGCACATCGCGACGTACTGGCGGCTGTCGCGCCAGTCCAGCTGGGTCTGCCCGTTGTCGTCGACGTACTGCTGCAGGCACGGGGCCTTGGCGAACCAGCCCAGCGCCAGCACGATCGTCGCGAGCAGCAGCACCACCCGCAGCGGGGTGAAGAAGCCGGTGCGGCCGACGACGGCGTGCGAGCCCAGGGGGCCGCCGGTGGCGGCGCTGGCCGCGCGGACGAAGCCGTCCTCGTGCGCGGGCAGCACCCGCGACGACGGGTCGAGCGACGCCGGGTCGTGGGTCCGGCCGCGCTCGGGCGGGGCCTGGGAGGTCACCGGTGCACGCGGGACGGTCTAGCCGCCGTCGTCGGGGAACAGGTCGCCACCGTTGTCGCCGTTGTCGTTGTTCCCGTTGTTGTCCCCGTTGCCGCCGTTGTTCTTGTTCTTGTTGCCGCCGTTGTCGTTGTTCTGGTTGTTGCCGTTGTTCTGGTTGTTGCCGTTGTTCTGCCCGTTGTTGTTCTGCCCGTTGTTGCCGTTCTGGCCGTTCGGGTTGGGGATACAGACCCCGTTGACGCAGATCTGGTTGTTGCCGTTCGGGTTGTTCGGGTCCGGCGTGGGGGTGGCGGGGGCCGGCGGCGCCGGCGGCGTGCCGATCGCCTCGAAGTCGGAGAACTGCTGGACCGGCTCGTTGCGCAGCGCCTGGTTCATGAACTTCTGCCAGATCTGGCCCGGCACGCCGCGGCCGTAGATCGGCGCGCCGCCCTTGGTCTTGATCGGCGAGTTGTCGTCGGTCCCGACCCAGACCGCCGTCGAGATCTGCGGCGTGTAGCCGACCGTCCAGGCGTCGTTGTTCTGGCCCTGCTGCGAGGACTGCACCGTGCCGGTCTTCGAGGCGACCGGCCGGCCCGCCGCGAGCGGGATCTGGGAGTGGGAGGCCACGTCGAGCATCGACTCGGTGACGTTCCGGGCGAGCTGCTGGCTCATCCGCTGCTCGGGAGCGGTGACGCCGCCGTCGTAGAGGATGCGGCCGTCCGCCGTCGTCACCCGGGTCACCATGTGCGGGCGGTGGTAGATGCCGTCGGCGGCGAAGGTGGCGTACGCCGACGCCATGTCGCCGGGGCGGACCTCCTTGTCGCCGATCGCGATGCCGCCGGTGGGGCCCGTCAGGGGGGCGCTGATCCCGGCCTGGTGGGCCGCGTCGGCGACCTTCTGCGGGCCGACCTGGACGCCGAGCTGGTAGAAGACGGTGTTGATCGAGAGCGTCATCGCCGTCTTCAGGTCACAGTTCGGGCAGCTCTCGCCGTCGGAGTTCTCGACCTTCGTGCCCGCGATCGTCTGCGGGGTGGACCCGTCGAACGTCGTGCCGAGACCGATCGGCGGGTTGCGCTCGAGCCCGGCGAGGAGCACGAACGGCTTGAACGAGGACCCGGGCTGACGGCTCGTCTGGGCGTAGTCGAAGCCCGACCCGTCGCTGCCGCCGTAGTAGGCCACGACGGCGCCGGTGCGCGGATCCTCCGAGACGAGCGCGGTCCGGAGGTTGGCCGGCTGTCCCTGGAGGGTCTTCGCGGCCGCGTCGGCGGCCTGCTGCTGGACCTTCGGGTCGATCGTCGTCTCGATCTTGAGGCCCTCCTGGTTCACCTGCTGCTCGGTGATGCCGTAGGAGGCGAGCTCGTCCTTGATCGCGGAGACGATGTGGCCGCGGTCGTTGTCCGGGATCCCGGTCTTGCGGGCCGAGGGCGGGAGGACGTCGGGGAACACCGCGGCCTTGCGGTCGGCGGCCGAGAGCCACTTCTGGTCGACCATGCCGTCGAGCACGTAGTTCCAGCGCTGCTCGGAGCCGGCGCGGTCCACGGCCGGGTCCCACTTCGACGGCGCCTGGATCAGGCCCGCGAGGACGGCGCCCTCGGCCGGGGTCAGCGTGCTGACGTCCCGGCCGTAGTAGGCCTGCGAGGCGGCCTGGATGCCGTACGCGCCGCGGCCGAAGTAGATGGTGTTCAGGTAGTTCTCGAGGATCTGGTCCTTCGACTCCTCCTGGTTGATCTTCGCCGCGATGACGACCTCGCGGTACTTGCGCCAGTAGGAGTGCTCGTCGCCCACCAGCACGTTCTTGACGTACTGCTGGGTGATCGTGGAGCCGCCGCCGGTCCCGCCCTGCGCCTGGTTCCAGGCCGCGCGGGCGATGCCGATCGGGTCGAAGCCGTAGTTGGTGTAGAAGCTGCGGTCCTCGGCCGAGGCCACCGCGTGCTGCACCCACACCGGGACCTGGGTCAGCGGCACCTTGATCCGGTTGCCCTGCGCCTGCGCGAGGCTCGCCATCGTCGAGCCGTCGGAGTAGTCGATCGTGGCGACCTGGTTGTTGGTCGCGTCGTCCGGCGACGGGATGCGGAAGACGATCCAGCCGATGGCGAACGCGAGGATCGGCCCGAGGATCGCGAGACCGACCACGACGTAGCCGATCCGGCGCCCCCGCCGCCAGCGGCGCTGCCGCGGGGTGAGGGCCGCGAGCTTCGCCTGTCGGCGGCTCGGCGGCTCGCCGTCGGACCCGTCGCCGCCGCCGGGGCCTCCCGGGCCCGACGGCGGGTCGTCCGGGGGCCGGGTGCGGCCCGGCGCGGCGCTGCCCTGGACGACGTCGGTGGCGACGGTCGGGGCGGTGCCCGGCCGGCCGCCGATGCGGGTGGCGCCGGTGGCGGCCAGCGGACGGGCGCCGTCGTGGGTGAGGAGCCGGGGCTCCGGACGCTCGGCGCCCCAGGAGTCGGGGCGCTCGTCGAGCCGGGTGGCCGGGGCGCCGACGCGGGTGGCCGGGGCGGCCGCGCTCCGCGCCGCCGCGCCGTTCGGGCGGTTGGGGGCGGTCGGGCCGTCGTCGACGGACGGCTCGAGGTGCCGGCCGCCGACGGGGTGCGGGGCAGGACGTCCGGGCGGCGGGGCCTGGCCGGGACGGGGTCCGGGAGCGGGCGGTCCCGACTGCCCGGTGCGGCCCTGGCCGTTGAGGGCCTGGCCACTGGGGCCCTGGCCGTTGGCGGCGTGGCCGTTGGAGGCCTGGCCGTTGGCGGCGCCGTGGGGGGCCGGCTGTCCGGACCGCTCCGACGGCGGGACGGCGCTCCATCCCGGCGGGAGGTTGCGGGGCGGGCCCGGCGGCGGGTTCGGCCCGGGCCGCGGTGGGGCGGCGGAGCCGCTGACGGGACGACGGTCCGTACGACGGTCGTCGGTCACGTGGCGCCTCCCGGGGACGGCATGGTCGGCGGAACCGGCCCCGTCACGCCCGCCGGGGCGTCAGGGCGAGGCCGTCCGACGCCGACGGCGGCCGCCGCCCGAGGCGTCGTCCGCTCCCAAGACGTAGGACTGTACGAGGTGGTTCCAGCGGCACGTACGGCAGACCTCCACCACGTGCACCGTGAACTCCCCGGCCGCGTCGTCCAGTCGAGCGATCTCGTCATCCGATCGGGCGGAACCGGACACCGGACCGAGGCGCTCACCGAAGACCCACGACACATTGACGACCTCGTCGCGGCGGCACAGCGGGCACGGCGTGGAGGTCGGCGTGCCGTGGTACGTGGCGGCCTGCAGGAGGTAGGCCCCGGCGTCGCAGGCGTCCTCGGTCGAGGTGCGCCCGGCAGCCACGTCGGCGAGGTGCGCGCGACGACGCAGCGCGTAGTCGACGACCTGACGGGGAGTCCGCACGCGCCTCAGCGTAGCCAGCGAGTCGCGGGCCTGCGCTGCCGTCGTGTGACGAGGTCGTCGCGGACCGGGGCGCGATGTATCGGCGCGATATGGTGAGGCGAGAGGTCGTCGACACCGCCGGCGATCCGGGACCCGTCGTGGGAGGTGGGCCGAGTGCTCGAGCTCGCCGTCCTCGGCCTGTTGCACGAGGCGCCCATGCACGGCTACGAGCTGCGCAAGCAGCTCCACGCCCGCCTGGGATCGCTCCGTGCGTTCTCGTGGGGCTCGGTGTACCCGACCCTGCGTCGGCTCCAGCGCGCGGAGCTCATCGCCGAGCGCGACCCGGAGTCGACGGTGCGCGGGAGCTGGGGCCGCCGGGGACGGCGCGTGTACGAGATCACCGCGGAGGGGAAAGATCGTCTCGACGAACTGCTCGCCGAGACCGGCCCCCAGGCGTGCGACGACGAGAGCTTCGGCGTGCACCTGGCCTTCTTCTCCCGGACCCCTGCGGAGGTGCGCATGCGCATCCTCGAGGGCAGGCGCCGACGCGTCGAGGAGCGGCGCGACGGCCTGCGCACCACGATGACCCGGGCCGGGGAGCAGATCGACCGCTACACCCGCGAGCTCCACCGCATCGGGCTCGACACGACCGAGCGCGAGGTCCGGTGGCTCAACGAGCTCATCGACCACGAGCGGTCGCTCGGCCAGGCGGGCGGCGCCGAGCGCCCGGTGCCACCGACCGCGGACCCGGCGGTGGAACCGCCGGACTGACCGGGCGGCCCGGCCCACGGACGTCGTCGTCCGGCCGGGACCACGCCGGCGGCCCGCGCCGCCACCAGTACGTCAGACACGCCCCGACCACCGAGATCACCCACCGGGGCGAACGAAGAGCGAAGGAGACCATCCATGGGTCAGGTCCGTGTGGCCGTCGTCGGCGTGGGCAACTGCGCCGCCTCGCTGGTCCAGGGCGTCACGTACTACGCCGACGCCGACCCGGCCACCCGTGTGCCCGGGCTCATGCACGTCGACTTCGGCGGCTACCACGTGCGCGATCTGCAGTTCGTGGCCGCGTTCGACGTGGACGCCAAGAAGGTCGGGCAGGACCTGGCCGAGGCGATCACCGCCAGCGAGAACAACACGATCAAGATCGCCGACGTCGCGCCGACCGGCGTGACGGTCCAGCGCGGGCACACCTTCGACGGCCTCGGGCGCTACTACCGCGAGACCATCACCGAGTCCGACGAGGAGCCGGTGGACGTGGTGGCCGCGCTGCGCGAGTCCCGCGCCGACGTGCTCGTCTCCTACCTGCCGGTGGGCAGCGAGGAGGCCGACAAGTTCTACGCGCAGTGCGCCCTCGACGCCGGCGTCGCCTTCGTCAACGCGCTGCCGGTGTTCATCGCGTCGGACCCGGAGTGGGCGGCGAAGTTCACCGAGGCCGGGGTGCCGATCGTCGGGGACGACATCAAGTCCCAGGTCGGCGCGACCATCACCCACCGGGTGCTGGCCAAGCTCTTCGAGGACCGCGGCGTGCACCTCGACCGCACGATGCAGCTCAACGTCGGCGGCAACATGGACTTCCGCAACATGCTCGAGCGGGAGCGCCTGGAGTCGAAGAAGACGTCGAAGACCCAGTCGGTGACCTCGCAGATCGAGCGCGACATGGGCAAGGGCAACGTCCACATCGGCCCGTCGGACCACGTGCCGTGGCTCGACGACCGCAAGTGGGCCTACGTCCGCCTCGAGGGGCGCGCGTTCGGCGACGTGCCGCTGTCGCTCGAGTACAAGCTCGAGGTCTGGGACTCCCCGAACTCGGCCGGGATCATCATCGACGCGGTGCGCGCGGCGAAGATCGCGAAGGACCGGGGCATCGGCGGGCCGCTGCTCGGGGCCTCGTCGTACTTCATGAAGTCGCCGCCGGAGCAGTACCGCGACTCGGTGGCCTACGACCGGGTCGAGGCGTTCATCCGCGGCGAGGACTGAGGGCCGCTCCCGGCCCGTTCTGTCCATCCCCGCGCGAGGGGAGCCCTCGTGCGGATAGAGCGACCGGATCGTCCCCTCGCGCTGGCCCTGTCGCCGGCGCGAGGGGAACCCTCGGCCGCATAGAGCGACTCGATCCTCCCCTCACGACGACGGGTCCCGGGCGACCACCGGTGGACGGGGTCGGCGCAGTGCCCGGTGATAGGCGGCCCGCAGGTCGGCCTTGACCTCGGCGGGTGCGATGCGCAGCCGGCTGGGACGGTGCTCCACCAGCACGACGTCGTGGCGGTTCATCAGCGCGCGCCGTCGGTAGGAGCGCTCCTGGTCCTCGGGCGACAGGTGGTACTCCACCGACTCGATCTCCCACGCGGCCGCCACCTCGTCGATCCAGCCGTCGGGATCGAAGAGACGCTCGCCGGTGTCGAGGTGGATCGCGCGGTTCCACTGGATGCGCGGGAAGCCCTCGTGTTCCTCCATCTCCCGTGCGATCTCGCGGGCCCACGCCTCGGGGGCGGAGCGGACCCCGTCCCGGATCTCCCCGAGGGCGATCCGGGGGAGGCGCGTGCCCCGCTGGCTGCCTTCGGCCAGTTCCGCGGACAGCCGGGGCTCGGTGGTGAACCCCCGCTGCACCGCCTCGGCGAGGAGCGCCCGCACGGGGTCGAGGCGGCGCATCCGGCGCGCCGTGTCGAGCACGGCGCGCTCGAGGGGCGCGCACGGGAAGCCGCCGCGCATGATCGCGGGCACCGGCCGGCGGGTCCGTTCGAGCACGACGTGGCCGTCGTCGCTCCGGCGGCGCTCGTGCGGGACGAGCACCAGGATCGTGGCATCAGCGGGGATCTTCGTCAGCCCGAAGAGCCGGCACGCCGCGGCACCGCTGACGACAGCGCCGTCGCCGGCGAGCCGCAGGGCACTGTCGAGGCGCTCCTCCTCGGTCGGCTCACCGGTCACCAGGCGGACCTGGCCCCGGAGGCCCTTCTCCCAGAGCCCGGAATCCGTGCGGCACGCGATCGTCCCCGAGCTGACGCCCAGTTCGTGGAGCTCGGCCCGCCGGACGGACCCGTGGGGCGCCGCCTCACGGACGGCCCGCCAATCGATCTTCGCTCTCCTCGGCATGACCTGCTGACGCGGTCCGGCGGCGCTCGGATCCGTCCACTGTTGCGAGGGGAGGATCCGGTCGCTCTATCCGTACGAGGGTTCCCCTCGCGCACCGGGGCGGCCCGCGAACGCGAGGGGAGGATCCGGTCGCTCTAGCCGCACGAGGGCTCCCCTCGCGCGGGAAACGAACGGGCGCCGCGCCTACTTGACGATGTTCACCAGCCGGCCGGGGACCACGATCACCTTCCGCGGCTCGGCCCCGCCCAACAGCTCCACGACCTTCGGGTCGGCCAGCGCGGCCGCCCGGACCTCGTCCTCGGTCGCGGACGCCGGCACCGTGATCCGCGAGCGGACCTTCCCGTTGACCTGGATCGGGTACTCGACGGTCTCCTCGACGAGCAGCGCCTCGTCCGGCACCGGGAACGGCTCGTAGGCCAGCGACCGCGGGTGGCCCAGCTTCGACCACAGCTCCTCGGCCAGGTGCGGGCACAGCGGCGAGAGCATGAGCACCAGCGGCTCCGCGACCGACCGGGGCAGCCCACCCTCGGGGTAGGTCTTGGTCAGGTGGTTGGCCAGCTCGATCAGCTTGGCCGCCGCGGTGTTGTAGTGCATCGCCGGGAAGTCCGTCCGGACCCCGTCGATCACCCGGTGCAGCAGGCGCAGCGTGTCGGTCGACGGCTCACCGGCCTCGTCCACCCGCAGCGAGCCGTCCTGCTCGTCCACCAGCAGCCGCCAGACCCGCTGCAGGAAGCGCTGCGAGCCGACGACGTCGCGGGTCGACCACGGCCGCGAGGCCTCCATCGGGCCGGTCGACATCTCGTAGAGCCGGAACGTGTCGGCGCCGTAGGTCGCGCACATCTCGTCGGGGGTGACGACGTTGCGCAGCGACTTGCCCATCTTCCCGTACTCGCGGGAGACCGGCTGCCCGTTCCACGTGAATCCGGACCCGTCGACGTCCTCCACGACCTCCTCGGCCGGCACGTACACGCCGCGGTGGTCGGTGTAGGCCCAGGCCTGGATGTAGCCCTGGTTGAACAGCCGGCGGAAGGGCTCCGACGCGGACACGTACCCCAGGTCGAACAGCACCTTCTGCCAGAAGCGCGCGTAGAGCAGGTGCAGCACGGCGTGCTCGACGCCGCCGACGTACAGATCGACCCCGCCCGGGTCGCCCGGCCCGAACCGGTCCGGGCGCGGACCCAGCCAGAACCGCTCGACCTCGGGGTCGCAGAAGCGCTCGGAGTTGAACGGGTCCAGGTAGCGCAGGTGGTACCAGCACGAGCCCGCCCACTGCGGCATGGTGTTCGTCTCGCGGACGTACTGCGCCCACCCGCGCTCCGGGTCCGACGGCAGGTCCTCGGCGAACGACACCCACTCGGTCGCCCGGGCCAGGGGCGACTCGGGCGCCGAGTCGCGGTCGTCGGGGGCGAAGGTCTTCGGGGAGTACTCGTCGACGTCGGGCAGCACCACCGGCAGGTCGGAGTCCGGCAGGGCCCGCGGGATCGACGGGCCGCCGTCGGTCTCGCCGTCGGCGGCGTAGGCCACCGGGAACGGCTCGCCCCAGTAGCGCTGCCGGCTGAACAGCCAGTCGCGCAGCTTGTACTGCACGACGGCCTCGCCGTCGCCGCGCGCCGACAGCCAGTCGATGATCGTCGCCTTGGCCTCGTCGATCGGCAGACCGTCGAGCGACACCGAGTCGTTCGAGGAGTTGATCGCCGGGCCGGCGCCGGTGTACGCCTCCCCGTCGAAGCCCTCCGGGGGCTGCACCGTGCGGCGGATCGGCAGGCCGAACACCGTCGCGAAGTCCCAGTCGCGCTGGTCCTGGCCGGGCACGGCCATGATCGCGCCGGTGCCGTAGCCCATGAGGACGTAGTCGGCGACGAAGACCGGCAGCGGTCGGCCGTCGACCGGGTTGACCGCCCACGCCCCGGTGAAGACGCCGGTCTTCTCCCGGGCCTCCTGGCGCTCCAGGTCCGAGCGGGAGGCGACGACGCGGCGGTAGGCCGCGATCGCCTCGGCGGGGGTCTCGTGACCGCCGGTCCAGCGGCCGTCCAGCTCCTCGCCGGTGTTCGGCGACGGCCACGCGGCCGGCGCGATGGCGTCGACGATCGGGTGCTCGGGCGCCACGACCATGTACGTCGCGCCGAACAGGGTGTCGGGCCGCGTCGTGAAGACCTCGACGTCGCGGTCCGAGCCGACCACCCGGAAGCGCACCTGCGCCCCCTGCGAGCGGCCGATCCAGTTGCGCTGCATCGCCTTGACCGACTCCGGCCAGTCGACGCCGTCGAGATCGTCGGCCAGGCGGTCGGCGTACGCGGTGATCCGCATCATCCACTGGCGCAGCCGGCGCCGGAACACCGGGAAGTTGCCGCGCTCGGAGCGCCCGTCGGCGGTGACCTCCTCGTTGGAGAGCACCGTGCCCAGCGCCGGGCACCAGTTCACCGGCGCCTCGGCCAGGTAGGCCAGCCGGAACCCGTCCAGCACGCGGTCCTGCTCGGGCCGCGACAGCGCCGACCAGGCGCGGCCCTGCTCGACCAGATGGCTGGGCAGCGGCCGCGCACCGGAGGCGAACTCCGCCTCGAGCTCGGCGATCGGCCGCGCCCGCCCCTGGGCCTCGTCGAACCACGACCCGTGGATCTGCAGGAAGATCCACTGCGTCCAGCGGTAGAACTCGACGTCGGTGGTGGCCACCGAACGGCGCTTGTCGTGCGCCAGGCCCAGCCGGCGGATCTGGGCGCGGTAGCGCTCGATGTTCGCCTCGGTGGTGGTCCGCGGGTGCGTCCCGGTCTGCACCGCGTACTGCTCGGCCGGCAGCCCGAACGCGTCGAAGCCCATCGTGTGCAGCACGGTCCGCCCGGACATGCGCAGGAACCGGCCCAGCACGTCGGTCCCGATGAAGCCCAGCGGGTGCCCGACGTGCAGCCCCGCGCCGCTCGGGTACGGGAACATGTCCATCAGGTAGAACTTCTCGGCCGGGTCGAGGGTCGAGCCGTCCGGATCGTCGGGCGGAGCCAGCGGCCCCGTCGGGTTCGGCGTCGCGAAGGTCTCCTCGGCCTCCCAGCGGTCCTGCCAGCGGGCCTCGATCTCCCCGGCCAGCGCGGCGGTGTAGCGGTACGGCGGCACGCCGCGGCCGGGCTCGGAGGCGTCGGACCCGGGGTTCCCGCTCCGGGCGACGTCGGGCTGGGCGGTCACGGCGTTCCTCCTGGTCACCACACGATGCGCTGCGCCCGGCGCCCGCGCGGCGGCTGCGGCGACCGGGGCGGCCCGCGCCGACGATCCGCGGCGAGAAGCGGACGTCACGGCCGGGTCCCTCGGCCCCCGAGCCTACTCTGGGGCCATGGTCGTCCCCGTCCTGGCCGTCGTGCTCGTCGTCGCAGCCGCCGCCGTCCTCGTCGTCGGGATCCTCGCCGCCGCGCACCGGCTGCCGCGGAACCGCGTGATCGGGGTGCGCACCGTCTGGACGATGTCCCGCGTCGACTCGTTCCGCCGCGCCAACCAGGTCGCCGCGCCGGCGTTCGCGGCGGCGGGCGTGGTGGGTTTGGCCGCCGGGCTGGTCGCGCTGCTGGCGCCGACGACGGCGGCCGCGGTGACGCTCGTCGTCGTCGGGTTCGTGGGGCTCGTCGTGCTCACCGGGGTCGCGGGCGCGGTGGGGTCCCGGTTCGCGGCGGTCGACCGGGAGCAGACCCTCGCCGCCGAGGGCCTCGCGGCCGGGCCGTGCACGCTCGACGAGGGCACCGGCGACGCCGGGGCCGAGGCCGCCGACTGCGGCTCGGGCGCGGGCACGTGCGGCGGCGCGTGCGCGCTGTGCCCGCGGGCCGGCGCGCAGCAGGGCTGAGGACCAACCAGCCCGACCAGCCCTACCAGCCCCAGCTGCCCGGGCCGCCCTTGAAGGGCCCGACGACGTCGGCCGTGATCCAGCCGCCGTAGAACCCGCCCGGCTGCGGGACGACCCGCTCGCCGTCGAGGGTGATCTCGTCGAACGGGGCCGGGTAGAGCGCGACGCGGTCGGCGAGCTCCGGGTAGGTCGCGGAGACGTCCCCCTCGGGATACCACCAGCCGACCGCCGCCAGCGTCGTGCCCGGGAGCACGACGTCGACGTACCGCGCGGTGCCCTTCCACTCGCACACGGTGCGGCGCTCGGCCGGGCGCAGGACGCCGTCGGTGAACGCGGTGCGGGGCAGGTAGAACGTCGGCGGATGGCTGGTCTCGAGGACGCGGACCAGGTCGGTGGTGTCGACGAGGACCGTGCCCGCGTGGGTCACGACGGCCCGCCGGTGGTCGGGCTCGGTCCGCGGCGGGCGGGGGTAGTCCCACACCGATTCCTGGCCCGGCCCCGGCTGCTCGCGCGTGATCGCCACGGTGTCGAGTGTGCGTGCGAGCGGGGCTAGTTGCGCGTCGGCTCCGCGACGTGGGTGGCGAGCAGCGCGAGCGGGACGCCCTGGCGCCGCAGCACGCCGCCCCAGAGGTCGTGGCGGGGCGGGGCGAGGACGTCGTCGGGCAGGGCGGGCACGACATACCAGTCCCCGCGCCCGATCTCCGCCGCGAGCTGCCCCCGGTCCCACCCCGAGTAGCCGGCGAACACCCGCAGGCCGCGCACCCGGGGCGCGAGCGAGTCGGGGTCACCGTCGAGGTCGACCAGCGCCACCGGCCCCCGGACCCCCACGACCCCCTCGGTCCGCGCCGGGTCCTCCCCGGTCCGCAGCGCCGCCAGGCACAGCGCGGTCTTCTGCTCCACCGGGCCGCCGACGAAGACCGCGCTGGGCCGCGTCGTGAACGGGCCCCAGTGGGGAAGGACGTCGGAGACCGCGACCTCGCTCGGCCGGTTCAGGACGACGCCGAGGGTCCCCTCCGGCCGGTGGTCGATCACGAACACCACCGAGCGGACGAAGTTCGGGTCGGTCAGCGTGGGCGCGGCGACCAGGAGCGTGCCGGCCTCGACGGCGTCGGCCGAGCGTTCGGTGGGCTCGTCCCTCGTTCCCTCCGCCACGCACCCATCGTGGCACCCCGGCCGACCGCCGGGCAGCCGGGCCACCCGCCGTCACACCGATCCGGCGTCCGCCGCGACGGGGAGCCGGGATGCCCGGTCCGGGCGTCCGAGTCCGTTCCGGCGGGCAGGCGCGTAGCGTGCTGCTGCGTGTCCGTTCCTCCCTCCGCACCGCAGCAGGACGCCGGGTCGTCCGTGCACGGAGGACAGGGCACGGAGCGGGTCCGGCGCCGCGAGCTGGTGGCCCACCCGGGCTTCGTGCGGCTGCTCGCGGTCCGCCTCGGGGCCCAGTGGGGCGACGGTGTCTTCCAGGCCGCCCTCGGCGGCGCCGTGCTGTTCAACCCGGAGCGCCAGTCGGACCCGGTCCTCGTGGCGATGGGGCTCGCCGTCGTGCTGCTGCCGTACTCGCTCGTGGGCCCGTTCGCCGGAGCCCTGCTCGACCGCTGGGACCGGCGGCGGGTCTTCGTCGTCGCCGGCGTGCTCAAGGCGCTCCTGACGCTGGCGACGGCGGCGGTGGTCGCCGCGGGCGTCACCGGCGCCTGGCTCTACCTCGGCGCTCTCGCGACGATCGGGGTCAGCCGGTTCGTGCAGGCCGGCCTGTCCGCGGCGCTGCCGCACGTCGTCGTGCCGCGCCGCCTCGTCGCCGCGAACTCCCTGGTGACGACGAGCGGGGCGGTCGCCGCCGCCGTCGGCGCCTCCTGCGCGTTCGCCCTCACCGGAGTGATCGGGACGGGCGACACCGGCTCGGGGATCGCGACCGCGGTGTCGGTGGTCGGGTCGGTGGTGATCGTCCTGGTCGCGCTCGGGTTCCCCCGCGGCGCGCTCGGTCCCGACGACGCCGGGCCCGACGAGACCGCGGTCCGGGCGGTGCGCGCCGTCGCCCACGGCCTCGCCGACGGCGGGCGGGCGGCCCGGGCGGCACCCGGCGTCGTCGCGGCGTTCTGGGCGGTCGCCGCGCACCGGCTGGCGTTCGGCATCGCGACGCTGGTGATGCTGCTGCTCATGCGCCGCGGCCTGACCGACTGGGGCGCGCTGCACGCGGGGGTCGCCGGCCTCGGTGAGACGGTGGTGGCGGCGGCCACCGGGCTCGGCGTCGCGGCCCTGGTGACCCCGTGGCTGACCGCCCGGGTGGGTCGGCCGGCCACCGTCCGGATCATGCTCGTGCTGGCGGCGGCCACCCTCCTGGTCCTCGGGCTGCCGATGACGCTGCCCGCGCTGCTCGGGGCGTCGTTCCTGCTCGGGCTCGTCGGGCAGGCGATCAAGCTGTGCTCGGACGCCGCGGTGCAGCGCGAGGTCGACGACGCCCACCGCGGTCGGGTCTTCGCGCTCTCGGACACCGTCTTCAACGTCACCTACGTCCTCGCCGTCGCCCTGGCCGCGCTGTTCTCGCCCCTCGACGGCCGCTCGGTGCCGCTCATCTCGACGGCGGCCGCGGTGTACCTGCTCGGGCTCGTCGTCCACGAGGTCGCGCTGCGCACGACCCGGCGCCACACCCCCGGCGCCGGCTCCGGCGCCGGCCGCGGCCCCGACGACGCTCACGGCGGCAGCCAGCCCGCCGCGCCCTCCGTCACCACCACCTCGGCCGCCCCGTCGCGGTCGACGTCGGAGAGCAGCACGTCCCAGCGCGGCGAGGCCACGTCGGACGTGGTGTAGGCGCGCTCGGCGAGCCCGTCCCCGTCGGCGTCGACCAGCAGCTCCTCGCCCACCCCGTCGCCGTCGAGGTCGCAGACGGTCTCCTGGGTCGACGGGTCGTGGTCGACGTCCACGACCGCGCCGTCGGGGACGCCGTCGCCGTCGGTGTCGATCTCCGGGCGGGCACTCCCCGCGCGCCCGCGCACGTCGGTGAAGCGGAGCGGCCGGAGCGCCACGTCGGCCGGCGCGTCCCACACCCCGCGGCCGGAGGGGTCGGTGAAGGCCCGCTCCGGGCGGCCGTCGTCGTCGAGGTCGAGCAGGGCCCGGTCCGCGGTGCCGTCCCCGTCGGTGTCCCACAGCGCGTCGTCGGCCCGGCCGTCGCCGTCGAAGTCGAGGCGCACGGCGTCGGGGCGGCCGTCCACGGCGCCGCCCGGCAGGTCGAGGTCGGCCGGCGAGGCGTGCCGGTGCACGGGCCCGCGGCCGGTGCCGAAGTGGTAGCGGATCACGGGTTCCCGACGTCGGCCGGGGCGCGGCGGTTCCCGAGGCCCGACCGGCCGTGGGCCCGGTGCGGCGAGGGGCACCTCATCCAGCCCACCGGGC
>NZ_JABBND010000023.1 GCF_012933465.1 Actinomycetospora sp. TBRC 11914 | reverse complement strand
ACGCACCCCGGCCGCCGACGCGGTGTCCCCGCGCAGCCAGTCACAGAACCCGGCCGCGTTGTCCGGCGGCATCCCGTTGTAGGAGGCGGTCACCACCACCACCGCCCCATCGGTCGGCAGATCCGCCCGCGACGGCGACGCCTCGCCCATCCGCACCGCGCCCACCCGGTCATCGAGCGGCGCCACCGTCGTCGCCCACCCCCGATCCGTCCCATCCCGAGCGATCCGGGTCGCCAGATCCTCCGCCGCCCCCAGATTCGACCCGAACAACACCAGCAACGGGGTGCCGTGCCGGTTCCCGACGACCGGTGCCGGAGCGGCCGCCGTCGGCTCCTCCACGGGCGTGGCCGCCGGCGCCGTGCTGATCGCCCCGTGCGTCCGGCCCGGACGCGGGCGCACCTGGATCGAGAGCCCGTCGGGCTTGATCGTCAGGCTCTCCTTGATCTTGAGCTGGTAGTCCGCGTAGTCGACGAAGTCGAAGCGCTGCAGGACCATCGCGAGCACGAGGATCGCCTCCTGCAGCGCGAACTGGCGCCCGATGCAGGCCCGGACCCCGGAGCCGAAGGGCTTGTAGGCGTTCGGCGGCCGGTCACCCCGCCGCGCGGGGTCGAAGTGGTCCGGGTTGAAGTCCCAGGCGTCGGCGCCCCAGACGTCGGTGTTGCGGTGCAGCACGAGCGAGGCCGCGACGATCGGGGTCCCGGCCCGGAACTCGTACCCGCCGACGGTGGTGTCCTCGAGCGGCTGTCGCGTGAACGCCGGCGCCGTCGGCCACAGCCGCAGCGTCTCCTCGAGAATCTGGGTGACGTAGGTCAGCTTCCCGATCTGGGGCGCCGTCGGCGCCACCGACAGGTCGGTACCGAGCACCTCGTCGACCTCGGCCTGCGCCCGCGCCACCACCTCGGGCGCCTTGAGCAGGTAGGAGATCGCGAAGGAGAGCAGGCCGCTCGTGGTCTCGTGGCCGGCGATGAGGAACGTGATGCACTGCGAGACGATGTTGTGGTCCGGGAGCGGCTTCCCGTCCTTGTCGGTCCCGACGAGCATGTGCCCGAGCAGGTCCTCGCCCGGGTCCCCGGAGGCGCGGCGCTCGTCGAGGATCTTCTGGACGGTGTCCTGCATGTAGCCCATGTCCGCGTGGAGCTTGCGGTCGGCGCCGGGACGGAGCTTCGTCAGCGCCGGGGGGATCCGCTGCCGGGCCTGGCTCTCGCTCAGGGCGCCCATCATGGCGTCGACGAACGGGTGCTGGGTGTCGCGGTAGAACGAGTTGAACCGGTACCCGAAGCCGCACAGCGCGATCGTGTCCAGCGTCAGCCGGGTCATGTCGGCGGTCACGTCGACCGCCTCGCCCGGGTTGAGCCGCTCCCACTTGAGCAGCAGCTGCTCGGCGATGTCGACCATCATCGGCACGTAGGCGCGGATGGCGCGCTGCGAGAACGCGGGCAGCAGGATCTCGTGCGCGCTCTTCCACAGCGGGTCGTCGGAGTCGGCGGTGAAGAGCCCCGCGGACTCCTGGAACTTGCGCAGTTCGCGCTGCCCGGCACCGACGTACTTGACGAACCGGGAGTCGTCGCAGAGGTCGTCGATCATCTCCAGGCCGGAGGCGATGTACCGGGGCCCGTCGGAGGCGTGCAGCACGAACATCGGCCCGTACTGCTTGGACAGCACCAGCAGCTGCTGCATCGTCCTGCCGGCCGGCATGTCGAGCAGGTTGCCGATCACCGGGTACGGCTTGGGGCCCGGGATCGGGCGGGCGCCCTCGGGACGGTCGGGGATCGATGAGGCCACGGGGACGCTCCTTCAGCGTTCGACGGCAGGGGGCTCGACGGCAGAGGGCTCGACGGCGGCTGCCGGGTCGGTCGGGGTGGCGGGGGTGGTGGGCGCGCGGAAGCGCAGCAGGGCGATACAGCCGATGAGCACGACCCACAGCGGCAGGACGAGCAGGGCGCCGGGGTTGTTGGTGACGCTGACCAGGAGGAACGCGCCCAGCAGCCAGCCGACGACGGCCCACGGCATGGTCAGCACGCCGCCGTTGCGGAGCAGCGTCGTCGTCGTGAGCACGAACATCCCGGCGCCGCGGACCGCGAAGACGAACACCAGCCCGTAGCCGACCGCCGTCAGGGCCCGGGCGGTGTCGGGGTCGATCGACGCCGGGCCGCCGCGCGAGACCGAGAACGCCACCGCGCCGAGCGCGGCGGTGCCGGCGAACAGCATCGTCACGAAGACCGTGCCGGCGAGCAGGTTGAGGCCGTGGGCCATGCTGGACGGGCGCGGGGTGAGCGTGTCGAGCAGCGAGCGGGTCGCGGTCATGTGCCAGAGGAACGCGATCCCTGCCAGCGGCACCAGGTAGAGCCCGATCGCGACGAGCAGCGTGTCGCCGCCGTGGGCGTAGAAGGCGGTGAAGGTGGCGTCGGGGTCGTCGAGGTGCGGGGCCCGCCGGAGCATGACGAGCGCGGCCACGAAGAGGACCACGAAGAGGAAGCCGGAGCCGGCCGCGAGCCGGGCCTCCGGCCTCACCGGGGGCTCCCCGTCGGCTCGGGCCCGGGCTCGGGGTCGCCGAGGTCCTCGAGCACCCGCAGCAGCTCGAGGGTCCCCGAGAACGGGTGCTCGGCGCCGCCGTCCGCGACCGCCGTGCCCTCCAGCCGGCCGTCTCGGGCGCGGACCAGGTCGAGTGTGACCCGCATGGTCGAGCCCACCTCCCCAGGTTCGTCACCGTGTGACGTCGAGGATGCGGTGGGGACGGTCCTGATCACCCCGGTCACCCCTTACAGTCGACCTTCCAGTCGACCGTGGGTGACGGCGCCGCTGCGCGGCGTCCGCGGTCAGCGCACCGGGACCGCTGCCCGCTCCCGCAGCTCGGCCCGGGAGGTGACGCCGAGCTTGGCGTAGACGTTGGAGAGGTGGTAGGCGACGGTGCGCGGGGAGACGAAGAGCTCCTGGGCGACCTCGCGGTTGGTCAGCCCCCGCACCACGAGGGCGACCACGGCGTCCTCGTGCGCGGTCAGGCCGAGCGCCTCCTCCGGGGAGGGCGTGAGGCCGGCCGCGTGCAGGAGCTCCTCGCAGTCGGCGAGGAACGGCGCCGCTCCCAGCGCGGCCAGCCGGTCGCGCGCCGCGCGCAGCAGGTCGACCCCGGTCCGCCGCTCCCCCGCCGTGACCAGGCGGCGGCCGAGCTCGATCTCGAGCCGGGCGCGCGCGAGCGGTGCGGCGCCCCCGCCCCACGCGGCCGCCGCCAGACCGGCCTCGAAGGCCGCGCGGGCCGCGGCCGGGTCGCCCGCCGCCTCGGCGAGCAGGCCCCGCAGCCGCGCGGCGTCGAGGCTCGTGTGCCCCGGGGGACGGTCGCCCAGGCGGGCGTCGAGGGCCGCGGACGCGTCACGGGCCTCCGCGACCCGCCCCGCCCGCAGCAGCGCCTCCCCGTGCAGCGCCCGCGGTCCGAGCGCGCCGATCGCGTCGGCCAGGGCGAGCACCTCGGGGCGCAGCACCGGTTCCAGGGCCCGCAGCATGCCGGCCGCGTCGTCCTCGACGAGGGCCAGGAGCGCCTCGGCGGGCGCGGTCACGATCGTCGAGGCCCACCAGGCCGCGCCCGCGGCCGCCACCACCGCCAGGTGGGCGCGGGCCTCGTCGGTGTGCCCCCGCACGGCGTGGAGCTGCGCGGCGTACCCGCGGGCGATCATCTCCGCGAACCCGCGCCCGGCGTCGCGCGCCCCCGCGACGGCGAGCTCCACGGCGTCGAGCCCGGGCGCCCGCCCCGCGCGGTCACGGACCAGCGCGAGGTAGGCCGAGGCGAGGGTGGCGGTGCGCACCGCCTCCCCGGTGCGGGCCAGCCGCAGCGCCTCGGTGAGGGCAGCCTCCGCGCCGTCGTCGTCGTCGACGGCCGCGGCGAGCACCCCGCGGACGACGAGGGTGTCGGCGTGGAGCGGGGTCCGGGCCCCGGGCGGCCCGGCGGCGACGTCCAGGGCGGCCCGCGCGTGGTCGCTCCGCCCCTGCGCGACCAGTCCGAGGATGAGCGCGAGACCCGCGGGCCGGCGCACGAGCGGGCCGGCGTCGGGGTCGGCGAAGCAGCCCGACGCCAGCTCCACCGCCTCCGCGGGGCGTCCCTCGAGCACCGTGAGCAGCGCGAGGTCGGCCGTCGCGATCGCGCGGGACACCGGCTCGTCGCCCCCGGCGGCCGCGGCGAGCAGCGGGCGCGCGCGGCCCAGGCGCCCGGCCAGCAGCGCGAGCCGCCCGAGGAGGCCGTCGCGGGCCGCGCCGGGCCGGGTCGCGGCGAGGTCGTCCTCCAGCGCCGCCGCGCGCGCGATCTCGCCCTCGGCGAGCAGGACCTCGACCGCGCGGAACAGCCGGTGCTCGCGGTCGTCGGGGTCGACGGTGAGCTCGGCGGCGGCGCGCAGCAGCTCGGCGACGTCGAGCGGGGACGTCCCCGCCGGGAGGTCCGCGGCGAACCGCTCCAGGTCGGCGGCGAGCTCCGGGTCGGGCCCGGAGGCGGCGGCGATCCGGTGCTCCAGGGCGGCCCGGCCCCGGACCCGCGCGGCGGCGGCCCGGTGCAGGGCGCGGCGCCGCGCGGGCGGCTGGTCACCGTGGACCGCCGCGCGGAGCAGCGGGTGGACGAACCCGATCCCACCGACCGGCCGATCGCCGCGCTCGGTGAGCAGCCCCAGCGCGACGGCCTCGTCGAGCGCCGCCCCCGGGTCGTCGACCCCACCGAGCCCGGCCGCCTCCGCGAGGGCGGCCGCGTCGGCCAGCGAGCACGGGTCGCCGAGCACGGCGGCCGCGACGACGAGGGCCTGCGTCGCGGCGCCCGCGCGGGCGAGCCGCACGAGGACGACCGCGGCCAGCGAGCGCGGGGCGGGCAGGACGTCGGTCGCGTCCAGTGCCTCCGGGGAGAGGTCCTCGAGCAGCGTGCGGGCGTGCAGCGGGTGGCCGTGGGTGCCGGCCCAGAGACGCTGCGCCGCGCCCGTCGAGCGCAGCGGCCGGCCCATCACCGCGGCGAGCTCGGAGAGCTCGGCGGGCTCCAGACCGGCCAGCGGGAGCCGGCGCGCCCCACCCACCGCGCCGAGCACGCGCTCCCACCGGGGGTCGGGCTCGTCGTCGCCTGCGAGGAACGCGGGGGCGGGGGTCCGGGCGCCGAGCAGCACCGCGACGCGGTCGTGGCGCAGGCGCCGCAGGACGAACACCAGCGCGCGGACCGAGAGCTCGTCGGCCCACTGCACGTCGTCGAGGACGACCAGCACCGGGTCGTCGCCGGGCACGGCCCCCAGCGCCGCCAGCAGGTCCGCACCCACCACCATGGGGTCCGCGCCCCGGGGCCGCCCGGGACCGGCGAGGGGGTACTGGGCGAGCAGGTCGGCCGGCAGGGCCGCGGCCAGCTGGTCCACCAGGCCGTAGGGCAGCGCCGACTCGGCCTCGTCGCCCGTCGCGCTCAGCAGACCCACCCGGCCGGCGCGGGCGATGGCGCCCGCGAGCAGGGCGGACTTGCCCATCCCGGCCGCCCCCGCGATCCAGACGATCCCGGGCTCGCCCCGCCGCGCGCCCGCGACGGCGGCGTCGATCACCGCCAGCTCGGCCCGGCGGCCCACGAACGGGCGGCGGGGCGGGGCGCCTCGACGTCCGTCCACGGGGAGCAGCGCACAACGGATCACCGGCCCGTGTCCAGCACCAACGCGAGCAGTACCCGATCGACTACGGAGTGGTCGCCGAGCGACGGGGCGACATCAGCCTCGCTGCGTCGTCACTCCCATTCGATGGTCCCCGGCGGCTTGCTCGTCACGTCCAGCACCACGCGGTTGATCTCGGCGCACTCGTTGGTGATGCGCGTGGAGATGCGCTCGAGGGTCTCGTACGGGACGCGGGTCCAGTCGGCGGTCATGGCGTCCTCGCTGGACACGGGCCGCAGGACCACCGGGTGACCGTAGGTGCGGCCGTCGCCCTGCACCCCGACCGACCGGACGTCGGCGAGCAGCACCACGGGGCACTGCCAGATGGTGCGGTCGAGCCCGGCGGCGGAGAGCTCCTCGCGGGCGATGGCGTCGGCGCGGCGCAGCGTGGCCAGCCGGTCGCCGTCGACCGCCCCGATGATCCGGATGGCGAGCCCGGGCCCGGGGAAGGGCTGGCGCGCCACGATCGACTCCGGCAGGCCCAGCTCGGTGCCGACCGCGCGGACCTCGTCCTTGAACAGCGAGCGCAGCGGCTCGACCAGCGAGAACTGCAGGTCCTCGGGGAGCCCGCCGACGTTGTGGTGGGACTTGATGTTCGCCGAGCCCGAGCCGCCGCCGGACTCGACGACGTCCGGGTAGAGGGTGCCCTGGACGAGGAACTCGACGCCCTCGCCGCTGGCGATGTCGCGGGCCGCGCCCTCGAAGGACCGGATGAACTCCCGGCCGATGATCTTGCGCTTCTCCTCGGGGTCGACGACGTCGGCGAGCTCCCGCAGGAAGATCCCGGCGGCGTCGACGGTCACCAGGTCGACCCCGGTCGCGGCCACGAAGTCCCGCTCCACCTGGCCGCGCTCGCCCTCACGCAGCAGCCCGTGATCGACGAACACGCAGGTGAGCCGGTCCCCGATCGCCCGCTGCACGAGCGCCGCCGCGACCGCCGAGTCCACCCCGCCGGACAGGCCGCAGATCGCCCGCCCCTCGGGGCCGACCTGCGCCCGGATCGCCTCGACCGTCTCGTCGACGATGTTGGCGGGCGTCCAGTCGGCGGTGATGCCGGCGACGTCGCGCAGGAACCGCTCGAGGACGAGCTGGCCGTGCGGGGAGTGCCCGACCTCGGGGTGGTACTGCACCCCGGCCAGCCGCCGGTCGACGTCCTCGAACGCGGCCACGGGCGCCGCGGACGACGAGGCCGTCGTCGTGAACCCGGCCGGTGGCTCGGTGACGCCGTCGCCGTGGCTCATCCACACCGGGTGCTCGGCCGGCAGGTCGCCGTGCAGGCGCCCCGGGTCGGTGACGTGCAGGTCGGTGCGGCCGTACTCCCGGTCCCCGGTGTGCGCGACGGTGCCGCCCAGCGCGGAGGCCATCAGCTGGAAGCCGTAGCAGATGCCGAACACCGGCACGCCGGTCTCGAAGAGCGCCGGGTCGATGCTCGGGGCGCCCTCCTCGTACACCGACGCGGGGCCGCCGGAGAGCACGATCGCCGCCGGGTCCTTGGCGAGCATGTCGTCCACCGAGGTCGTGTGCGGCACGACCTCGGAGTAGACGGACGCCTCGCGGACCCGCCGCGCGATGAGCTGGGCGTACTGCGCGCCGTAGTCGACGACGAGGACCGGGTGCTCCCCACTGCTGGTCACCCCTCCATCGTGCCCGATGAGTCCTGCGCCCGGCGGCGGTCCCATGACCATGAGCACCGTGACCACCGCCCCCTGGCCCGCCGTCCACGCCGAGCGGGCCGCGCTCGTCGCCGACCTCGCCGACCTCACCCCGCAGCAGTGGGCCACCCGCTCGCTCTGCCCCGAGTGGACCGTCGAGGAGACCGTCGCCCACCTGTCCGCGACCGCGAGCACCGGACGGCTGCGCTGGATCCGCTCGGCGGTCGGGGCGCGCTTCGACTTCGCGCTGCACAACCGCCGGCGCCTCGACGAGCAGCTCGGCGGGACGCCGGCGGAGACGCTCGCCATCCTGCACTCGAAGATCGACTCGACGGTCGCGCCGATGGGGGACGCGCGGGCGTGGCTCGGCGAGGTCGTGGTGCACGGCGTCGACGTCCGTCGTCCCCTCGGCCTCCCGACGACGACGCCGGTGGCGGTCGCGACGACCGTCGCGGAGTTCTACGCCTCGCGGGACTTCGCCGTGCCCAGCCGCAGCAATGCCGCCGGGCTGCGCCTCGTCGCCGACGACGGGCCGTTCACCACGGGGGACGACGACGCCCCGCTCGTCACCGGCCCGACCCTCGCGCTGCTGACGGCCATGGCCGGCCGGGCGGCCTGCTGCGACGACCTCGCGGGGCCGGGGGTGGCGACGTTGCGGGCGCGCTGCGGGTGAGTGGGTTCTGAGCGAAGGGCACCCTCGGTCGATCTACCCGAGCGATGGTGCCCTTCGCTCATCTCGACGGCGCGCGTGGCGTTCCGGCCGTGGGCGCCCCTCGCCTCTCTATCCGAGCGATGGTGCCCTTCGCTCGAATCGAGGACGGGCCGGGCTCAGCGGCGAACCGACAGGCCGACCCGCTGGAACTCCTTGAGGTCGGAGTAGCCGGTCTTGGCCATCGCCCGGCGCAGCGCCCCGAACAGGTTGACCGTGCCGTCCGCGCGCGGCGCCGGGCCCCGGAGCACGGCGGCGAGGTCCACACCGTGCTGGGGCACGCCCACGACGCCGGAGCGGGGCAGGTTGGGGTGGGCCGCCGCGGCCGTCCAGTACCAGCCGCCGCCCGGGGCCTCGTCGGCGCCCGCGAGCTGCTCGCCGAGCATCACCGCGTCGGCGCCGCAGGCGATGGCCTTGGCCATGTCGCCCGACGTCGCCATCCCGCCGTCGGCGATGACGTGGACGTAGCGCCCGCCGGTCTCGTCGAGGTAGTCGCGGCGGGCGGCGGCGGCGTCGACGAGCGCGGTGGCCATCGGGACCCCGATGCCGAGCACGTCGTCGGTCGACGTCGAGGCCGACTGCCCGTAGCCCACGATCACGCCGGCGGCGCCGGTGCGCATCAGGTGCATCGCCGTGCGGTAGTCGCCGACCCCGCCGGCCACGACGGGGATGTCCAGCGACTCGATGAAGTCCTCGAGGTCCAGCGGCGGCTGGCCCTCGTCGTCGCCCACGTGCTCGGCCGAGATGATCGTGCCCTGCACCACGAGGATCTCGACGCCGGCCGCGAGGAAGGTCGGGCTCAGCTCCCGGGCGTGCTGGGGGCTCACGCGGGCGGCGAGGGTGACCCCGGCGCCGCGCACCCGCTCGAGGGCCTCGGTGAGCAGGTCGGGCTGGACCGGCGCCGCGTGCAGGCGCTGGAGCTCGCCGAGCGCGCCGGCGGGATCGGCGCCCGCCCGCTCCGCGATCTCCGCCAGGGCCTTGTCCGGCTCGGCATGGCGCGCCCACAGCCCCTCGGCGTTGAGCACGCCGAGCCCGCCGAGCTCCCCGACGCGCACCGCGGTGGTCGGGGAGACGACGGCGTCGGTCGGGTGCGTGAGCAGCGGCAGCTCGAAGCGGTACGCGTCGAGCTGCCAGGCGGTGGACACCGCCGACGACGACCGCGTGCGCCGCGAGGGGACGATGTCGAGGTCGTCGAAGGTGTAGCTGCGGTGGGCGCTGCGGCCCCGGCCGATCTCGACCTGCTCGCGCATGGTGCCCTTCCTGTGGCCCCGATGGGGTCCGCGGTCAGCGACCGCCGTAGTTCGGGGCGACCGCCGTCATCGTCACGTGGTGGGGGTGGGACTCGGCGAGGCCGGCCGCGGTGATGCGCACCATGTGCGCGGACTGCAGCTCGGCCGTCGTCCGGGAACCCGTGTACCCCATCGCCGCCCGCAGACCCCCGACCAGCTGGTGGGTGACCTGCGCGAGCGGGCCTCGGAAGGGTACGCGCCCCTCGACGCCCTCGGGGACGAGCTTGTCGTCGGAGAGCACGTCGTCCTGGAAGTAGCGGTCCTTCGAGTACGAGCCCTGCTGCCCGCGGGTCTGCATCGCGCCGAGCGAGCCCATCCCGCGGTAGGTCTTGAACTGCTTGCCGTCGACGAGCACGAGCTCGCCCGGGGTCTCGGCGGTGCCCGCCAGCAGCGAGCCCAGCATCACCGTCGAGGCGCCGGCCGCGATCGCCTTGGCGATGTCGCCCGAGGACTGCAGGCCGCCGTCGCCGATGACCGGCACCCCGGCCGGCGTCGCCACCGACGCCGCCTCGGCGATCGCCGTGATCTGCGGGACCCCGACCCCGGCGATGATGCGGGTGGTGCAGATCGACCCCGGGCCGACGCCCACCTTCACGCCGTCGGCCCCGGCGTCCACGAGGGCCTGCGCCCCGGCGCGGGTCGCGACGTTGCCCCCGACGACGTCGACCCGGTCGCCCAGCTCCTGCTTGAGCTTCGCGACCATCGCGGTGACGGCCCGGGAGTGGCCGTGCGCGGTGTCGACGACGAGGACGTCGACGCCGGCGTCGGACAGCGACATCGCGCGGGTCCAGGCGTCGTCACCCACGCCGACCGCGGCGCCGCACAGCAGCCGCCCGTCGGGGTCCTTGGTGGCCATCGGGTACTGCTCGGTCTTGACGAAGTCCTTGACCGTGATGAGCCCGCGCAGGATGCCGGCGCCGTCGACGAGGGGGAGCTTCTCCACCTTGCGGCGGCGCAGCAGCCCGAGCGCGGCCTCGGCGGTGACCCCGACCTGGGCGGTGACGAGGTCGGTCGACGTCATCACCTCGCGGACCTTGCGGGTGTGGTCCACCTCGAAGCGCATGTCGCGGTTGGTGATGATGCCCACGAGGCGTCCGGCCGGGTCGGTCACCGGCAGGCCGGAGATCCGGAAGCGGGCGCAGAGCGCGTCGACGTCGGCGAGGGTGTCGTCGGGCGAGCACGTGACCGGGTCGGTCACCATGCCGGCCTCGGAGCGCTTCACGACCTCGGCCTGGGCGGCCTGTTCCTCCGCGGGGAGGTTGCGGTGCAGCACGCCCATGCCGCCGTGACGGGCCATCGCGATCGCCATGCGCGCCTCGGTGACGGTGTCCATCGCCGAGCTGACCAGCGGGATCCGCAGCGTGACGTTGCGCGAGAGGCGGGCGGACGTGTCCGCGTCCGACGGCACCACGTCCGACTCGGCGGGCAAGAGGAGGACGTCGTCGAACGTCAGGCCGAGCAGGCCGTACTTCTCCGGTACGCCGGGGTCCGTCAGCACCATGCCCCCGATGCTAGTCGCGTGCCGACAGTGATCCCCGTCGCAGCGGCCGGCGCGGGGCGATCTCCGCACGTCGAGGCGTGTCGGGGGCCCGCCGGGTCGCGGCGCGCGACCGGTAGGTTCGGGGGCGTGCCGTACGAAGCCCTGCCGCCGGACCCGTTCGCGGGCGACCCGTCGGACCCCTCCCGGATGCTCGACGCGCTCGGCGACCTCGCCGACGTCGCATCCCAGGAGGACCTGCCGCTGGACGAGGAGGAGCGCGACGAGGTCGTCGCCGACCTCGGGGACCTCGCGGTCTTCCAGGCCCTGCTCGCACCCCGGGGCATCCGGGGTGTCGTCGTGGACTGCGAGGACTGTGACGAGCAGCATTTCCACGACTGGGACCTGCTCCGCGCGAGCCTGCAGCAGCTCCTCGAGGAGGGGCACATGCGCCCCCACGAGCCCCCGTTCGACCCGGACCCGGCCTCCTACGTGACGTGGGAGTACTGCCGCGGGTTCGCGGACGCGACGCTCGCCGAGCAGTAGCCGCTCCTCCACACCCGCGGACGACGACGGGCCCGGCTCCCCGAGGGGAACCGGGCCCGCTGTCTGTGTGCCCTAGTTGGAGGGTGCGACCGTCGTCGTCGGGGGCGGCGGAGGGTTGCCGCCCGCACCGGGGTCGCCCGGCGTACCGGCCGACCGGCTCTGCTCGCTCTGCGAGGTGGCCGGGTCCGGCGTCTGCGAAGCCGGAGCCTGCTGCGAGGCACCGTCCTTGGCGGGCGGCGGCGGCTGCTGCCGGTGTCGCCGGTCCCGCGACGGCGCGGTGCCCTCGGTCGTGCTGTTGCCGGGGGTCGGCTCCGCGGACGACGGGCTCGTCGACGCCGGCGTCTGCGGCTCCAGCGACTTGAGCGCGTCCTCGCGCTGCTGCTGCAGCGCCGGCTGGTCCTCGGGCTGCGCCGCCTGGATCTGGCCGGCCGCACTCTGGAGGAGCGACTGCGCGGTGGCCTTGTCCCCGGACCGGATCGCGTTGTTGGCCGCGACGATCGTGTTGCGGGCCTCCTGGGCCTTCGTCGCGTTGCTGGCCTGCTGCGAGAAGAACACCTTCGTCAGGCCGAACATCGCGTCGCCCGGTTGCGCCGAGTGGACGGCGACCGTCAGGCCTGCCAGCGCTACGGCGATGGCCGCCGCGGCTACGGCGAACGGCATACGGCGCCGGGCTCGGCTCGCCCTCCGGTCGCGTGCCTCGTGCCCGGCCTCGACGGCCTCGGCGGCCTCCTCGAGGGACACGAGCTCGGGCATCGGATCGGCCTCGATGTCGGCCTTCCAGGCCGCGAGGATGGCTGCGAGATGGTCGTCGTCCTGGCCCGGGCGTCCGAAGACGTCCTCGTCCCGTCCGAGACCACCGGTGACCGCCCCGCCGGCGATGGCATCGAGCAGGGCGTCGTCGGCGCGCACGGCAGCGAGGTCCACCGGGCCGTCGACGAGATCGTCACCAGCACCGAAAGCGCGGTGACCACCCACCTAACTCACCTCTTCCGAGATCGCGGACACGGCGGTCCGCAGCTTCGACAGTGCGCGGTGCTGTGCCACCCGGACCGCGCCGGGTGTGGATTCGACCGCTACCGCGGTCTCCTCCGCCGAGAGCCCAACGACGACACGCAGCACCAGGATTTCCCGCTGTTTGGGTGGCAGTGTGTCGAGCAATTGACCCATTTGGACCGAGAGCGCGCCGTTCAGTGCACGCTGCTCTGGGCCGTCGTGGGGATCGAGCTCTTCGGGCAGCTCGAAGACGGGTTCCGATCGGTTCCGCGCCACCGAACGATGGGCGTCGACCACCTTGTGCGCCGCGATGCCGTAGACGAAGGCGAGGAACGGACGGCCCTGGTCGCGGTAGCCGGGCAGTGCGGTCAGCACGGCGAGGCACACCTCCTGGGCCACGTCGTCGGCCGAGACCGACGACCGTTCCTGCCGGCCGATCCTCGCGCGGCAGTAGCGCACGACGAGCGGACGGATGATCGCGAGGACACGATTGAGAGAAGAGCGGTCGCCGTCGTTGGCGGCGGCCACCAGCCTCTCGAGGTCGTTCCCTGCTTCCGTCATCGCTCCCCGTGGCCCCGGCGTTACGCGCGGCGGTGTGACCCGGAGGTCCACCTCGGTCCGCCGTGCCACCGCAGTGGGTGGCCCGGAGGGGTCACCGTACCGCTCAGGCAGATGGCTCGCGCCATGTCCTCCGTACGGGTTCGCCCGATCCGGCACACGCCAGCGGTCCGCGGCACGGTGCACGGCACGCGGTGTTCCGATCGCTGGAGTGGGCAGATCGTCCGGGGCCACGTCGGCCCCCGGATGGCGATGGGTGAGGTCCTCGAACCCGTACGGCGGGCTCGAGGGGGTCGGCCCGGTGGCCGGCGGCCGCGCCACGCGGAGCGGCTGCACCCGGACCGGGCGGGGCCGGGCGGTCAGGAGACCAGGCCGCGGCGGAAGCCGTGTGCCACGGCCTGCGCCCGGTCGCGCACGCCCAGCTTGCGGAACAACCGCCGGGCGTGGGTCTTCACGGTGTCCTCCGACAGGTAGAGCTCCCGGCCGATCTGGCCGTTGCTCTTGCCCTGCGCCATGCCCCGGAGGACCTGCAGCTCGCGCTCGGTGAGCTGGACCCCGGAGTCGGACGGCGTACGGGGGGCGGGCACGGAGGTGCTGGCGAGCGTGTGGGCCAGGGCGGCGACGAGCTCCGGCCGGGACGCGTCCCACCGCAGGTAGCCCCGCGCGCCGCCGGCGATGGCGGCGGCGATGCTCCCGGAGTCGTCGGGCGCACCGAAGACGATGACGTTCGCCTGGGGGTGCGCGGCGACGAGCCGGCGGGTCGCCTCGACCCCGGTCGGCACGGCGCGCTGGGTCCCCACGAGGACCACGTCGACGCTCTGGCGGGAGAAGCGGGTGAGCAGCTCGTCGCCGTGGGCGACACAGTCGATGCGGTGGACGCCGGGGACGGCCGACATCACGCGGGTCAGTCCTTCGCGCACGCTGCGGCGGTCGTCGCAGATCAGGACCGTCGTCACGGAAGCTCCTCCCTGCAGCGTTCCTGCAGACGGTTGGCGGGCACTACTGGACATCGGCGCCGCGGACGCAGACCTTGAGTCGGATCCGTGGTTTTCCCGTGTCGGATCCGCGACCCGCGCCATGCCTGCTCCCTCGCTCCGCGTCCCGGGGCGACCGCCCGGACGTCCCCCTACGACCGTCATGCCGGTCCCCTCCTCCACAACGGTCTCGGAACGGACCGGTCACGCCGAACCCTTCACCTCGGGCAGGCTTTCCGCCACCCACACGGAGCACCGGCCACTCACTGCTCCCGGCATGATCACGGATGGTGGTCGTATGAGCAAGTCCCGTCACCGTACGGAATCGACCTGCCAACGATTGCCGGGCGTCCGTCCCGCTTCCGGACGACTGTTCGGTCGGCGCCCTACCCAGGGGGACGGCTCACATCCATACGTCTTGTACCGCCTGGTCCACCGGCCATAGGGTCAGCTCACGGTCGCCCTCCGCGCGGCCGCGGGCACGCTCGGTGACGCGCCGAGTGCGCCCGAGCCCGTGGTGGGCAACCACGTCGGGGACTCCACACCGGGGTCCGCGGGTACCACCACCGTCAGCACGAGGAGGTGGTCGAGATGGCCGACGTCCGTCGACTCCCCGGCCCCAACGCCGATCTCTGGGACTGGCAGCTCCACGCGGCGTGCCGCGGCATGGACAGTGCGTTCTTCTTCCACCCCGACGGCGAGCGCGGCCCGGCCCGGGCGAGCCGTGAGCGCCGGGCCAAGGCCGTGTGCGAGAGCTGCCCCGTCATGGAGCCCTGTCGCCGCCACGCGCTCGCCGCGGGCGAGCCCTACGGCATCTGGGGCGGGCTCTCCGAGTCCGAGCGATCCGCCGCCGGCGGTCGCCGGTCCGCAGCGCCCGTCCGGGACATCATCATCCGCTGAGACCGAGGACACGAGCACGGAAGGGCCCGGCCGGATCGGCCGGGCCCTTCCCGTGTCGTGCGGCCCTGCGAGCCGGCCAGGGGCACACCAGGCATCCCGGGGTCGGCCAGACCTGCCCCACGTACCCCTGATCACCGGGCCACCCGGAGCCGGCCACCGCGCCACCCGGCCACGGGCACACCAGGCACCCCAGCGGCCCGCCACGCCTGCCCCACGTACCCCTGATCACCGTGGCCGAGGCCGCCGCGAGACCCGCAGACACACGAGGGCCCGGCCGGGACTCCCGGCCGGGCCCTCCTGCGTCGTGCGCCAGGGGCTCAGTGCCCGTGGCCGTGCCCGTGGCCGTGGCCACCGGCCGGGGCCGGGGCCTCCTCCTCGGGCTTGTCGACGATCGCGCTCTCGGTGGTGAGCACCATGCGCGCGATCGAGACGGCGTTCTCCAGCGCGGAGCGCGTGACCTTCACCGGGTCGATGATCCCGGCGGCCATGAGGTCGCCGTAGGTCTCGCTCGCCGCGTCGTAGCCCAGGCCCCAGCCGCCGTCGGCGACCTTGGCGGCCACGACGGAGCCCTCGAGGCCCGCGTTCGACGCGATCATCTTGAGCGGCGCGGCCAGCGCGCGGCGCACGAGCGCGACGCCGGTGGCCTCGTCGCCGGTGCGGCCGAGACCGTCGGCGAGCTCCGCGGAGGCGTGCAGCAGGGCCGCCCCGCCGCCGGGGACGATGCCCTCCTCGACCGCGGCCCGGGTGGCGGCGACCGCGTCCTCGATGCGGTGCTTGCGCTCCTTGAGCTCGGTCTCGGTGGCCGCGCCGACCTTGACGACGGCCACGCCGCCGGCCAGCTTCGCGAGGCGCTCCTGGAGCTTCTCGCGGTCCCAGTCGGAGTCCGTCTCGTCGATCTCGCGACGGATCTGCGACACCCGGGCCGCCACCTCGGCCTTGTCCCCGCCGCCCTCGACGAGGGTGGTGGCGTCCTTGGTGACGACCGCGCGCCGCACGGTGCCCAGCGCGTCCAGGCCGGCCTCGGAGAGCTTGAGCCCGACCTCGGGGTTGATGACGGTCGCGCCGGTGGCGGCCGCGAGGTCGTCGAGGAACGCCTTGCGGCGGTCGCCGAAGAACGGCGCCTTGACCGCGGCGATGTGCAGCGTCTTGCGGATGGCGTTGACGACGACCGTCGAGAGCGCCTCGCCCTCGAGGTCCTCGGCGATCACCAGCAGCGGCTTGCCCGACTCCACGACCTTCTCCAGCAGCGGCAGGAGGTCCTGGATCGAGCTGATCTTCTCGCGGTGCAGCAGGACGTGGGCGTCCTCGAGCACCGCCTCCATGCTCTCGGAGTCGGTGACGAAGTAGGGCGAGAGGTAGCCCTTGTCGAACTGCAGACCCTCGGTGATCTCCAGTTCGGTCGCCAGCGTCGAGGACTCCTCGACGGTGATGACGCCGTCCTCGCCGACCTTCTCCATGGCCTCGCCGATGAGGTCGCCGATCTCCTGGTCGCGCGAGGCGACCGCGCCGACCGCGGCGATGCCCTTCTTGCCGTCGACCGGGGTGGCGTGCTCGCGCAGCACCGCGGTGACCTTCTCGGCCGCGGCGGCCATGCCCGCGCCGAGGGAGGTCGGGTTGGCGCCCGCGGCGAGGTTGCGCAGGCCCTCGGAGACGAGGGCCTGGGCGAGCACCGTCGCCGTCGTCGTGCCGTCGCCGGCGACGTCGTTGGTCTTGGTGGCGGCGGTCTTGGCGAGCTGGACGCCGAGGTTCTCGAACGGGTCGTCGAGCTCGATCTCGCGCGCGATGGTGACGCCGTCGTTGGTGATCGTCGGACCACCGAAGCTCTTGCTCAGCACGACGTGGCGACCGCGTGGGCCGAGGGTCACGGCCACGGTCGCGGCGAGCTGGTCCACCCCGCGCTCGAGGGCGCGGCGGGCGGTCTCGTCGAAGGTGATCTGCTTGGGCACTGCCGTCCTTTCGGGTTGCACACATGCGACCGCCCCGGGACCCCGGCGTCGCGGGTGTCACCGGGGCGGTGGCATGGAACGCGGTCGGTTTAGTTGACGACCGCCAGGACGTCACGCGAGGAGAGGATCAGGTAGTCCTCGCCGTTGTACTTGACCTCGGTGCCGCCGTACTTCGAGAAGATGACGACGTCGCCGACCGCGACGTCGAGCGGGATGCGGTTGCCGTTGTCGTCGACACGGCCCGGGCCCACCGCGAGGACCTTGCCCTCCTGGGGCTTCTCCTTGGCGGTGTCCGGGATGACGATGCCGGACGCGGTCGTGGTCTCGGCCTCCGAGGCCTGCACCACGAGCTTGTCCTCGAGCGGCTTGATGTTCACGCTCGCCACGGGATGACCTCCACGATCAGGGGTCCAGCTTGGTTTCTGGGTGTCCGGGTGACGCGCCCCGGAGCCGGCCCGCCGTCGCGGGTGCCGGGCCGGCTCCGACGCCGTTCGATTGGCACTCTAGCGCTGCGAGTGCCAACCATCAACGAGGGTCGCGTGCGTCGCGCCGCATCGTGTGCGCGTCGGCCCCGCTGGCGTAGTAGCGGCGCCGGGTCCCGACCACCTCGAAGCCCTCGGAGCGGTAGAGCGCGAGAGCCGGCGCGTTGTCCGTGCGCACCTCGAGGAAGGTCACCGCGCCGAGCGCGTCGGCCCGGCGCAGCAGGCCGGTGAGCAGCCGGCGGCCCAGGCCGCGGCCCTGCGCGAACCGCGCGACACCGATCGTGTGGATCTCCGCCTCGGCCGGCTCGCGGGAGAACGCGGGCGCGGGCAGCAGCGCGATCCCGGCGTAGCCGACGAGCTCGTCCGGCCCGCCCTCGGGCCCGGGGTGGCCCACCCACCGCGCCGCCAGGTACGGGTAGCCGGCGTGCAGTTCGGCGGTGAAGGCCGAGGCGGTCCACGGGTCGTCGCCGCCGAAGAGCTCGGCCTCGAGCCGGGCGCAGGCCGGGGCGTCGACGACGGTCAGGGCGTCCACGACGATCCGCGCATCGGCCGGGAGGGACGCCGGAGCGCCCCCGGGGGCGGTCACGCCCGGCGGCGCGGCCGGCGGAGCCGCGGACGCCGCGACGTCGAGCCCGCGCCGTCCGGGCGCAGCCGGCGCAGCACCTGGCTGCGGTGGGTGCAGCGGCGGAGCAGCTCGAGCAGGGCGGCGTCGAGCTCCGAGGGCTGCTCGAGCATCGCCATGTGGCCGGCGCCCTCGAGCCGCAGCAGCTCCGCGCGCGGCAGCTCGGCCGCGATGACCTCGGAGTGCGAGTACGGGATCATCACGTCCTTCGTCCCCGCCGCGACCAGCACCTCGCACTGGGACAGCCCCCGCAGCGCGGCCTTGCGGTCGTGGGTGGAGAGCGTGTTCGCGAACGAGGTGAGCACGTCGAGCGGGGTCGAGGCGATCGTGCGGTCCACGAGGTCGACCAGCACCGGGTCGGTGTCGGGGTCGCCGAAGGAGAAGCGCGCGACGGCGGCCCACATCGCGTTGCCGCCGAGGCGGCGGATGCGGTCGACGGCCTCCGGGCGCCAGTGCGCGAGGCGCCCGACGACGTTGACCACGGGGTTGCGGTGCGAGAGCACCGCCCGCTGCAGCCCGACGGTGCCCACGTCGCCGGCAGAGGTGCTCACCAGCGCGACGCCGAGCACCCGGTCCCGGAAGAGCGCCGGGTGGCGCTCGGCGAGCGCCATGATCGTCATGCCGCCCATGGAGTGCCCGACCAGCACGAGCGGGCCCTCCGGGGCCACCGTGCGCACCACGGTGTCGAGGTCCGCGCCGAGCTGGGCGATCGTGCAGGCGCGGGCGGAGCACTGGCCGGAGCGGCCGTGGCGGCGCTGGTCGTAGAGCACCACCCGCACGGCCGGGTCGGTGAGCTCGGCGAGCATGCGGCGCTGGAAGTGCCAGCACCGGCGGTCCTGGGCGAATCCGTGGACGAGCACCACCGTGAGCTCGGGCTCCGCGCCCGGGGTCACGGGGTCGATCTCCTCGACGGCCAGGCGGGTGCCGTCGTCGGCGGCCACGGACGACTCGCGCCCGCGGGGCAGCAGCCCGAGCTGCGAGGGGTGGGCGGCCTCGGACTCCTCGAGCTCGGCGCGCGCCCGCACCACCCGCGACCGCGCCACGCCGGCACCGACGGCGCCGGCCGCGGCCGCCCCGCCGAGGACGGTGCCGGCGATGGCGCCGATGATGCCGCCGGTGTGGCGGCGCTCGTCGCCGCTCACGTCCCGCACCCGGATGCCGAACCCGCCGTCGCCATACCGGCTCTCTACCACGTCCGGGACGGGTTCACCCCGTCTGTTGCCTGCGTGACCCCGGTGGTGGCCCGCGACAGGCGCGGCCGCCCACCCACCCCGGTCACGACCTCGTAGTGGATGGTGCCCAGGAGCTCCGCCCACTCCGCCGCGGTCGGCAGACCCCCGTCGCCCGGCCCGAACAGCACGACCTCGTCGCCCTCGGCGACCCCGTGGGGCTCGTCGGCGGGCCCGAGGTCGACGACGACCTGGTCCATGCAGACCCGCCCGACGACGGGCCGCCGCACCCCGCCGATCCCGACGGCGAAGCGTCCCGAGGAGCCCAGCAGCCGCGGCACCCCGTCGGCGTACCCGGCCGGGACGAGCGCGAGCGCGCGCGGGCCCGGCGTCGTCCAGGTGTGCCCGTAGGAGACGCCCTCCCCGGCCGCGACCGTCTTCACCAGGGCGACGCGGCTGCGGAAGGTCATCGCCGGGCGCAGGTCGTGCCCGGACCCGCCCGGTCCCTCCACCGGGTCGAGCCCGTAGACCGCGATCCCGGGACGGACGAGGTCGCGGTGCAGGTCGGGCCGGGTGAGGGTGGCCGCCGAGTTGGCGAGGTGGGCGAGCAGCGGCCGCCCCAGGCGCGCGGTGGCCGCGCGGTGCGCGTCGTCGAGGCGGGCGGCCTGGCGGTCGAGGGTCGGGTGCGACGGGTCGTCGGCGTGCGCGAGGTGCGACCACACCGCCACCGGCTCGACCACGCCCTCCTCGACGAGGCCGGCGACGGCGTCCAGCAGCGCGCCCCAGTCGTGGGGCGGGCACCCGTTGCGCGACAGCCCGGTGTCGATCTTGAGGTGGACGCGGGCGGGGCGTCCGGCCGCGCGGGCCGCGCCCGCCGCCGCGGCCAGGTCGCGCGGCGAGGCGACCCCGAGGTCGACCGCGGTGGCCACCGCGGCCGTCATGTCCTCGTCGGGCACGTGCAGCCAGGACAGCACCGGCGCGCCGATCCCGCCCGCCCGCAGCTCGGCGGCCTCCTCGAGGGTGCACACGCCGAGCCAGGCGGCGCCCGCGTCGAGCGCCGCGCGGGCCACCGGCACGGCCCCGTGGCCGTAGCCGTCGGCCTTGACCACGGCCATCGTCGAGGCCCCCGAGCGCCCGGCCAGCCCGGCCAGCAGCGCGACGTTGTGGCGCAGCGCGGCGAGGTCGACGACGGCCTCGACCCGGGCGGCCGTCATGCCCCCGCCTCGGCCCGCACCGACCGGATCGCGTCCGGGATCGCCGCCTGCACGTGCGACGCCGGGACCGGGGCACCGGGCCGTCCCCCCGGGTCGAGCTCCGCTCCGCTGCGTCTCCCCCCCGCCCCGATCTCCGCCGCTCGAGCGTGGACGAAGGCCGCGGCACCGGCGGCGTCGAAGGGCTCGAGACCGGCCGCGAGCAGCGCGCCCGCGATGCCGGACAGCACGTCGCCCGACCCGGCCGTGGCGAGCCAGGAGCTGCCCGCCGGGTGGACGAGCACCCGCCCGTCGGGCGCTGCGACGACCGTGGCGTTGCCCTTCAGCAGCACCGTGACCCCGAGCGCCGCGGCGGCCCGGCGGGCGGCCTCGACGCGGTCGGCGGCCGGGTCGGGGGGATCGTCGAGCTCGGCCACGAGCCGGGCGAACTCGCCGGCGTGGGGCGTGACGAGGGTCGGGACGGCCGCGGCCTTCGCCCGCAGCCCGGCGTCGGCGCCCAGCAGGGTGACCGCGTCGGCGTCGGCGAGCAGCGGGACGCCGGCGTCGAGGACGTGGCCCAGCGTGGCGGCACCGTCCTCCCCGGTGCCGAGGCCCGGCCCGACCGCCCAGGCCTGCACCCGGCCGGCGTCGGCGACGTGGTCGGTGGCCACCACCTCGGGCCAGGCGGCGCGGACCTCGTCGGCGGCGCTCCCGGCGTAGCGGACCATGCCGCTGGTCGCGAGGCACGCGGCGCCGCTCGCGAGGACCGCGGCGCCGGGGTAGGTGGCGCTGCCCGCGGCGACGCCGACCACGCCCTGGGTGTACTTGTCGTCGCCCGGGCGCGGCACCGGCCAGTGGGCGCCGACGTCGGCGGCCTCGAGGACGGTGATCGGCGGCTCCCCGAGCTCGGGACCCAGGCCGATGTCGACGAAGGTCACCGGCCCGCAGTGGGCGCGGGCGAGCACGTGGACGGGCTTGCGGGCGCCGAAGGTCACCGTCGCGGCCGCGGTGACCGCGGCCGGCCCCTCGTCCGTCGCGTCGGGCACGGTGCCGGTGCGCGGGTCGACCCCGCTCGGGGTGTCGATCGCCAGGATCGGGACGCCTCCGGTCTCCGCGGCTCCGACCAGCAGCGGGGCGGGGGTCCGCAACCCACCGCTCGCCGAGGTGCCGACGATCGCGTCGAGGACCAGGTCGGCCCGCCCGATCGCCGGGACCGCGTCCTCCGGCGCGATGAGCACGCGGGTGTTCCACGAGCGCAGCGCGGCGAGGCCGGCGGGGTGGGCGCGGTCGGGGGCCAGGAGCACGGCGGTCACCCCCACGCCGCGGCGGCGCAGCTCGACGCCGGCCCACAGCCCGTCCCCGCCGTTGTTGCCCGCGCCGACGAGCACGACGACCCGGCGCCCGGACACCCCGCCGGTGCGCTCGGCCAGCATCCGGAGCGCCACCTGCGCGGCCCCGTACGCGGCGCGGCGCATCAGCGCGCCCTCCGGCGTGCGGGCGAGCACCGGCTCCTCGGCCGTCGCGACCTGCTCCGGGGTCCAGACGCCGTAGCTCATTCGACGGTGACCGACTTCGCGAGGTTGCGCGGCTTGTCGACGTCGTACCCGCGGGCCCGCGCGACCTCGGCGGAGAACACCTGCAGCGGGACCGAGGCCACCAGCGGCTGGATCAGCGTGGGGACCGCGGGGGTCTCGATGAGCACGCTCGCGAAGGGCCGCACGGTCTCGTCGCCCTCCTCGGCGATGACGATCGTGCGCGCCCCGCGCGCCTGGATCTCGCGGATGTTCGAGAGCAGCTTCGCGTGCAGCGTCGCCCGCCCCTTCGGCGAGGGCATCACGACGACGACGGGCAGGTCCTGCTCGATCAGCGCGATCGGCCCGTGCTTGAGCTCGCCCGCCGCGAAGCCCTCGGCGTGCATGTAGGCGAGCTCCTTGAGCTTCAGCGCGCCCTCGAGCGCGACCGGGTAGCCCACGTGGCGGCCGAGGAAGAGCACGGCCTTGGAGCCGGCGAGGTCCCGGGCGAGCTGCCGGGTCGGCTCCACCGCGCTCGCGAGGACCTCCTTGACGGCGTCCGCCGACTCCACCAGCGCGTGGTACTCCCGCTCGACCTCGTCGGAGTACTTGGTGCCGCGGTTCTGGGCGAGCGCGAGCCCGACGAGGTAGCAGGCCACCACCTGGCTGGTGAAGGTCTTCGTCGCGGCCACCCCGACCTCGGGGCCCGCGTGGGTGTAGAGCACCGCGTCGGACTCGCGCGGGATCTGGGCGCCGTTGGTGTTGCAGATCGCCAGCACGCGGGCCTTCTGCTCCCGGGCGTGCCGCACCGCCTCGAGCGTGTCGGCCGTCTCGCCGGACTGCGAGATGGCGACGACGAGCGTGGACCGGTCGAGCACCGGGTCGCGGTAGCGGAACTCGCTCGCCACCTCGACCTCGACCGGGATGCGGCACCAGTGCTCGATCGCGTACTTGGCGAGCAGACCCGCGTGGTAGGCGGTGCCGCAGGCCACGACGAACACCTTGTCGATGTCGCGCAGCTCCTGGTCGGACAGCCGCTGCTCGTCGAGCACGATCCGGCCGTCGACGAGGTGCCCGCGCAGCGTGTCCGCCAGCGCCGCGGGCTGCTCCTCGATCTCCTTCTGCATGAAGAAGTCGTGGCCGCCCTTCTCGGCGGCGGCGATGTCCCAGTCGACGTGGAAGGGGCGGGTGGGGGCGAGGTCGCCGTGGAAGTCGGTGACGACGGCGCCCTCGCGGGTCAGGGTGACGATCTGGTCCTGGCCGAGCTCGACGGCGTCGCGGGTGTGGTCGATGAAGGCCGCGACGTCGGAGGCCACGAACGTCTCGCCGTCGCCGATCCCGACGACGAGCGGCGACGACCGGCGCGCCGCGACGATCTCGTCGGGGCGCCGCGCGTCGGTGAACACCAGCGTGAACGCGCCCTCGAGGCGGTTCACGACGTGGCGCACGGCGGCGGTGAACCCCGCCTCCGGCTCGGCGTCGAGGGCGCGGGCGACCAGGTGCGCCGCGACCTCGGTGTCGGTGTCGCTGGCCAGCTCGACGCCGTCGTCCTCGAGCTCGGCGCGCAGCGCGGCGAAGTTCTCGATGATCCCGTTGTGGATGACCGCGACCCGGCCGCTCGCGTCGCGGTGCGGGTGGGCGTTGCGGTCGGTCGGAGCGCCGTGGGTGGCCCAGCGGGTGTGGCCCATGCCGGCGCGGGCCACGGTGTCGCCCTCCCCGGCCGCGTCGGTGACGCGCACCAGCTCGTCCAGCGGGCCCGCCGCCCGGTGGACCTCCACCGTCGGGGAGTCCGGCGTCACGGTCGCGATGCCCGCCGAGTCGTACCCCCGGTACTCGAGCCGCCGCAGACCGCCCAGCAGGACGTCGCGTGCCGGGCGCCAGCCCACGTACCCCACGATGCCGCACACGGCTCCCGAGGATAGGTGGGCCGGATCCGGGCCTGGGCCTCCCATGGGTGACGTGGCACGCGCCCGCACGACGGGGCCGTGTTCCGGCAGGCCAGGACGGGTGCGGATCCTCTAGGGTCCGGCGCCATGGCGAGCGCGAAGCAGATCGTCTCCGAGCTCGGGCGACCGGGGCCCCACGAGGTGCTGCGGGGCGAGCTGGCGCTCGTCGGGCTGCCCGGGGTGGTGTTCACGCCCACGTCCGGCGAGGGCCTGCCCGCGGTCGCGTTCGGGCACGACTGGCTCAACCCGGCGTCGCGCTACCTGGGCCTGCTGCGCCACCTGGCGTCGTGGGGCATCGTCGCCGCGGCCCCCGACACCGAGCGCGGGCCGTTCGCCTCGCACCGCCGCCTCGCGTCCGACCTGCGCACGGCCCTGGACATCTGCTCGTCGGTGCGCCTCGGCGGCACCGCGCGGGGCGCCGCGGTGAGCGTCGACCCCCGCAAGCTCGGGCTGGCCGGCCACGGGATGGGCGCCGGCGCGGCCGTGCTCGCGGCGAGCGTGACCGCGCACGACACGCGGGTGCAGGCCGTCGGCGAGCCGTACTGGGAGTCGGGGTCCGACCTCACGGCGCAGGCCGTCGCGACCGTCGCGCTCTCCGAGTCCCGCCCGTCGGCCCACGACGCCGCCCGCGCGGTCCACGTCCCGGGCATGCACGTGGCGTTCGGCAAGGACCTCGTCGCGCCCCCGGCCGCCGGCGCCGAGCCGGTCGCGGCCGCGTGGGCCGGGCCGTCGGTGCTGCGCACGCTCAAGAAGGCGACCCACCTCGGCATCGTCGAGGGCAAGCACTGGAGCGACCTCGTGCTCGACGGCAAGTCGGAGTCGGCGACGACGACGACCGTCAAGGCCCTGCTCACCGGCTTCCTGCTGTACCACCTGGCCGGCGAGAAGGACTACGCCGACATCGTCGACGGGTCCGTCAAGGGGACCGACGTGCGCGTCTACCGGGAGTCGTCGACGGTCTGACCGTCGTCGGGGTCGTCGGGGTCGTCGTCGTCCTCGTCGTCGGGGCCGTCGTCGAGCCCGGTCAACGGACCGAGCGCGGCGAGGATCTCGGGCAGCGCGAGGAGGTCGGGCGGCAGGGCACCCGCGTCCACCGCGGCCGCGTCGTCGTCCTCGGCGTCGCCGGAGAGCCGGCGCAGGACACCGATCCGGGCGGCGAGGTCGTGCCACGTCGCCGCGATCGACCCGTCGGTGCGGTCGGCCTCGTCCAGGTAGCGGTGCAGCCGGGCGTCGAGCCCGGCGGCCCACACGCGGGCGGCGGCGGGGCCGGGCTCGTCCGGGGGTGCCGACAGACCGGATGCCAGCTCCCGCGCCGCGTCGGCACGGGCGGCGACGTCGTCGGCGACCGCGAGCCCGGCCCCCTCCACCGTCTCGGCGGTCTCCTCGAGCAGGGTGACGATCTCCTGGGCCGCCCGCCCGAGGGACACGACCCGGTCGGCGACCTCCTCCGCCGACGGCCCCGACCAGCGCTCCCAGAGCGTGCCCGCCTCCTCGGCGAGCGCCCGGTGCCGGGCGCGGACGCGGGCGGAGGCGGCCCGCAGGTCGTCGGCGCCGGCGGCCAGCGCGGCGAACCGCACGCCGCGCTGGGCGGCGTGGCGGGCCCGCAGCCCGGCGGCGTCGACCGGCGGGGCCGGCAGGCCGGCGCGCGCGGCGAGCGCCTCGCGGGCGGGCAGCAGCGCGGCGACGGCGTCGATCGCCGGGTCGGCGTCCGCGAGGACCGCGTCGGAGTCGGCGACGCCGAGCTCGGCCAGCCGGCGGGCCGGGGGCACGGCGCGCAACGGGGACCCGGCCGCCCCGCCCCGCCGGTGCCTCGTCACGCGGTCAGCCTCCTCCCCGGGTCCGTGCCCGTCGAGTGACCCGCGGGCGTGCGGAGGGTCTAGCGGACGGCGGCGACGAGGGTCGCGAGGCGGTCGGCCACCTCGGCGGCGGTCTGCTCGGTGGGGGCCTCGACCATCACGCGCACGAGCTGCTCGGTGCCCGAGGGGCGCAGCAGCACGCGGCCGTGGCCGGCGAGCGCGGCCTCCTCCGTGGCCACGGCCTCGGCGACATCGGGGGAGGCCTTCACCGCCGCCTTGTCGTGCACCGGCACGTTGACCAGCACCTGCGGGAGACGCTGCACGACGCCGGCCAGGTCGGCCAGCGAGCGACCCGTCCCGGCCACGCGCGACATCAGCCGCAGCGCCGTGAGCAGCCCGTCGCCGGTGGTGGCGTGGGCGGGGAGCACGACGTGCCCGGACTGCTCGCCGCCGAGGGAGAACGAGCCCTCCCGCAGCGCCTCGAGCACGTAGCGGTCGCCCACCGCCGTCGTCCGGACCGAGATCCCGGCCTCCTGCATGGCGAGGTGGAGGCCGAGGTTGCTCATCACCGTGGCCACCAGGGTGTCCGCGGCGAGCTCCCCGGACTCGCGCATCCCCGTCGCGAGCACGGCGAGGATCTGGTCGCCGTCGACGACGGTGCCGTCGGCCGCCACCGCGAGGCAGCGGTCGGCGTCGCCGTCGTGGGCGATGCCCAGGTCGGCGCCGTGCGCGACGACGGCCTTGCACAGGCCCTCGAGGTGGGTCGAGCCGACGCCCTCGTTGATGTTCCAGCCGTCCGGCTCGGCGGCCAGGGTCGTGACGCGGGCCCCGGCGCGCTCGTAGGCGCGGGGGGCGGCGAGCGACGCGGCGCCGTGGGCGCAGTCCACCACCACGTGCAGGCCGTCGAGCCGGTCCGGCGTCGAGGAGAGCAGGTGGTCGAGGTAGCGCTCGAGGGCGTCGGGCACGTCGGCGACGCGGCCGATGTCGTGCCCGGTGGGCCGCTCCGCCGGCTGCGCGGGGCGGGCGGCGTGGGCCTCGATCTCGTCCTCGACGGCGTCGGGCAGCTTGTGGCCGCCCGCGGCGAACAGCTTGATCCCGTTGTCGGGCATCGCGTTGTGCGACGCCGAGATCATGACGCCGAGGTCGGCCTCGAGGGTGGCGGTGAGGAACGCGACGGCGGGCGTGGGCAGCACGCCGACCCGCTGGACGTCGGCCCCGGCCGCGGACAGGCCGGCGCAGACGGCCGCCTCGAGCATCTCCCCGCTGGCCCGCGGGTCGCGACCGACGACCGCGACCGGGCGCGCCGAACCGCCACCGCCCGCGTGCTCGACGAGCACACGGGCGGCGGCGGAGGCGACGGAGAGTGCCAGCTCGGGCGAGAGGTCGGCGTTCGCGAGGCCGCGGACGCCGTCGGTCCCGAACAGGCGCCCCATCAGCGCTTCGAGTACTGGGGGGCCTTCCGGGCCTTCTTGAGGCCATACTTCTTGCGCTCCGTCGCCCGCGGGTCGCGGGTGAGGAAGCCGGCCTTCTTCAGGCTCGGACGGTCCTCGGGGTCGACGAGCGTGAGGGCCCGCGCGATGGCGAGCCGCAGCGCGCCGGCCTGGCCCGACGTCCCGCCCCCGGTGAGGTTGGCGAAGATGTCGAACTGCTCGGTGCGCTCGGTGGTCACGAGCGGCTCACGGATGAGCTGCTGGTGGACCTTGTTCGGGAAGTAGTCGTCGAACGCCTTGCCGTTCATGGTCAGCTTGCCGCTGCCCGGCACGAGACGCACCCGGACGATGGCCTTCTTGCGGCGGCCGACCGTCTGGATGGGGCGGTCGATCGTCGCGAAGACCGGGGCCGGCGCGTCGCCGAACACCTCGGCGCCCAGCTCGTCGTCGGTCGCGCCCTCGTCGTCCGTCGCGACGGACTCCTCCAGGTCGGCGACGTCGGGGAGGTCGGCCGCCTCGGCGAGCGACTGCCCGGAGGTCGGGGCCTCGCCGGGGACGTCCTCGGAGACGATGTCGTTCTGGGGGTCGACGCTCGGGTCGTCGGGGGTGGTCACTGGCTCACCTGTCGGATCTCGTACGGCACGGGCTTCTGGGCGGCGTGCGGGTGCTCGGGGCCGGCGTAGACCTTGAGCTTCGACGCCATCGCCCGACCCAGACGGTTGTGGGGGAGCATCCCCTTCACGGCCTTCTCCACGAGGCGGCTCGGGAAGCGCTCGAGCTCCTCGCCCACGGAACGGGCACGCAGACCGCCCGGGTAGCCGCTGTGGTGGTACACGAAGCGGTCGTCACGCTTGTTGCCCGTGAGGGCGACCTTCTCCGCGTTCACGATCACCACGAAGTCACCGGTGTCGACGTGCGGGGCGTACGACGCCTTGTGCTTCCCCCGCAGCAGCTGTGCGGTGTGGGTGGCCAGGCGACCCAGGACGACGTCGCTGGCGTCGATGACGTGCCAGGCGCGGTCGATGTCGCCGGGCTTCGGACTGAACGTGCGCACGGAGCTACCTCGTCACGGTCATACTGGTCTGCGGTACGTCGCGGAGACACGGACGCGGCGGACCGCCCTGCGGGTCGGGTTCCACGCGCAGCATCTCCGTCGCGGCGGGCGTTCACCGCGCAACGATGGTCCAGAGTACGCGGCGCCCGCCGAGCACCCGTCACCCACCCCCGGGCGTCCTCAGGCGTAGCGCATGGCGTTCTGCTGCTCCGTGGCCCGGTAGAGCTGCTCGGCCTGCCCGAGACGTCCCCCGATCTGGCCGAGCACCTGCGCGAGGTCGGCCATCGCGGTGTCGATCTCGTGCTGGCGGGCCTGGTACTGCTCGGCGGCCGCGCCGGTCCAGTCGGCCACGAGCGGCGCGAGCTGGCGCTTGAGGTCGTCCAGGCGCCCCTGGATCTGGGTCGCGGCGGTGGTCACGCTCTGCTGGGCGGCGGTGAGCTCGCCGAACGTCACCCGGATCTCGTCCACTGCTGGGTCCTCTCGGGTCTGGGGTGCCGGCCGCTCAGGAGAGCGCCTGGCTGATCTGCGAGGTCGACGAGGAGATCTCGTCCTCGGCCGCGCGGTAGGTGACGCCGGAGGCCTGCACCGACTCGCCGATCGACTGCAGCGCGGCGGTGATGCGCCGGGCGTCGTCGTTCCAGCGCGCCATCAGCTGCGCGAAGGCGGTGGAGGCGTCGCCCCGCCACGTGCCCTCCAGCGGGGCGAGCTGGGCCCGCAGCTGGGAGAGCTGCGCGGTGATCTGGTCGCGCACCTCGAACACGTGCTGACCCGCGGACTGCATGACCTGGGTCTGGGTCCCGAACTGTCCGGCCACCGGCCGCTCCTTCCTCGCCCGCCGGGCCCGTCCGCACCGGCCCGACGACAGTGACATCCCGTCCGGCGCCGTGGGGGCGGTTTCGCCGAAGTCGGGCGATCACCTCCGCGAGGGGCACAACACGCAGCCCGAACCAGCCACAGACCTGCCCCACGTGCCCCTCGCCGCGGACGCCCGACCCAACCGGCCCGCCCCACCCGCCGAGGGGCACAACACCCAGGCCGACCCGGCCACAGACCTGCGCCACGTGCCCCTCACTGGGCGAGCGGGCCCACGTCAGGGCGGACTGCGCAGCGTCGACACCACGTGGGCGCAGGCGGCGAGCACGGCGTCGCGGCCCTGGTCGTCGTGGCGGCACCCGACCGAGAGCTGCGTCGTCCCCGCGAACACCACGACCCAGTCGACCGTCGTCCCCGGCGCGGCGACCTGGCGGTAGGTGGCCACGGGCCGGCCCCCGAAGGTGGCGTCGGGCTGCAGGTCGGACACCCCGCCGCCGCCCGCCCGGGCCGCCTCGTACCCGGCGAGCAGCTGGGCCCGCGCGCTCTGCGGGTCCGGCGACGCCAGCGCGCTCTCCTGCACGGCGATGAGGTTCGGCCCCCGCGGCTGGTCCGCCGGCCGGATGCGGCTGCGCCGCGACGCCGCGTCGGTGCCGTCGGGGAGCCACCCGGCCGGCAGCTCGTAGGCGTGGGAGAACGCCGAGACGACCGTCGGCGGCGCGGCCGTCGCCGACCCGCCGGTCCCGCCGTGCAGCCCCGCCACGACCAGGACCACCACGACGACCGCCGCGGTCACCGCCGCGACGGCCGCCGCGCGCCGCCGGGGCGACCAGCGGGCGGCGCCGGCGGGGGTCTCGGTCCGCACGAGCGCCCGCGACGACGACGGGACGAGGCTGCGGTCGATGCGCATCGTCGGCCCGTCCGGGTCCGGCGTCGCCCCGGCCGCCGGGCGGGCGAGCGGGCCGGCCGGGATCGGCGGGACGGGTGCGGTCGGGCCGGTCGGGCGGGCCACGGAGACGGCCGGTGTCGGCGCCGACGGCGGGCCCGCCACCGGGGCACCGCGCGACGGCGTCGGCGGGGAGGCCCCCGCGGGCGGGAGCGGGCGGGGCCAGTCCGGCAGGAGCGGCAGCCCTCCCGTCGGCGGACCGGGCGGAGCCGACCGGGCACCGGTCCCGGCCACCGCAAGCCCGGTCCCGGCAGACCCGGTCCCCGCGGACCCGGTCCCGGCAGGCCCGGACCCGGCAGGCCCGGGCCCGGCAGGCGCCCGGACCGGACCGGCCGGCGTCCCCGCCCGCGTGGCGCCGTTCGTCGCCGGCGCCCCGGTGGGCAGGGCGGCGGCACCGGAGCGGGCCCCGGCGGCACCGGTGCCCCCGACCACCAGCAGTGCCCCCCGCACGGCCGCCGTCCGCGGCTCCGGCGGGACCACCGGCGGCGTCCCCAGCTCGCGGTGCACCAGCGTGCCGAGCAGCGGGGTCCGGGCGAAGCCCCCGACCAGCCGCAGCCCGGCGAGCCCGCCCGCCTCCACCCCGGCGTCGTCGAGGGTCCGGGAGAGCAGCGCGACGAGGCCCTCGCACGGCTCGCGGAGCACGTCCTCGAGCTCGCCGCGCGAGCACCAGGCCGACGTCGCGCCGCCCGGCAGCGGGATCTCGGCCTGCTCGGCGTCGGAGAGCCGTTCGCGGGCGGCCCGGACGTCCTCGACGAGCACCTGGCGGTGGCGCCGGTCGGGCAGCGTCGCCCCGGCGACCACCTCCCTCACCCGCGCCGCCCCCGGCGCGTCGTCGGGCAGGGCCCCGAGCACCGCGCGCAGCAGCAGCTCGTCCGCGTCGTCCCCGCCGAAGGCGCGCGACGAGCGCTCGGCGAGCACCGCCCGCTCCGGCCCGGGCCCGACGACGGCGGCCCGCGCGGTCCGGGTTCCGACGTCCAGCACCGCGACCGGCCCGTCCGCCGCCCCCGCCGGGCGCGTCCACGCGGCGTGGGCGGCCACCGCGACCGGCTCGGGGACGAGGACCAGCTCCGTCGCGAGCCCCGCCCCGGCCCGCCGCAGCACCTCGCGGCGCGACGTCCCCCACGACGCCGGGTGGGTCAGCACGAGGCGGGCGGGGCGCGCGCCGCGCAGCGCGGGGGCCGCCCGGTCCACGGTGGCCGCGAGGACCGCGCCGAGGGCCTCGCCGACCCCGACGACCCGGGTCCCGAGCAGCATCGTCGCCTCGTCGACGTGGCGGCGCGGGGAGGGCTCGAGGCGGGACGGGTCGGGGGCCGCCCGCCGCCGCGCCTCGCGCCCGGTCAGCAGCGCCTCGCCGTCGTCGGCGGCCAGGACGGCGGCGAGGTCGAGCGCGAGCTCGGTGACCTCGTGCCCGTCGTCGACGGCCGCCGCGACCCCGACCTCGCCGAGGTCGACCGCGACGCTCGACCCGGTCACGGCGGACCACCGGCGGGCTCGCCGACCGGACGGATCGGCGTGTCCGGGTCCCGCCACGCCAGCTGCACGAGGGTCTCGCCGTGCCGCCGGGTGACGAGCACCGCGCGGCCCGGCGGGCGCGGCCCGGGCCGGGCGGCCCCGACCAGCGGGCCCTCGTCGCGGCTGCCGTTGCCGACCAGCCCGGGGGTGGCGAGCTCGCGCAGCCGGGTGAGCAGCGGCTCGAACATCGCCCGCGCCGAACCGCCGGCGCGGCGCGCCACCACCAGGTGGAGCCCGACGTCCTTGGCCTGGGCGAGCAGGTCGACCAGCGGCGCCAGCGGGTTGCCGGAGGGGGCGGCGACGAGGTCGTAGTCGTCGACGAGCAGGAACACCTCCGGCCCGGTCCACCAGGTGCGCGCCCGCAGCTGCTCGGGGGTCACGTCCGGTCCCGGCAGGCGCCGCCGCAGCGACGCCTCCAGGTCGGTCACCGCCGCGGTGAGCGCCTCGGCCGAGGAGGTGTAGCTGATGAGGTGCTCGGAGTCGACCGCGCCGAGCAGCCCCCGCCGGTAGTCGACGATCACCAGCCGGGCCTGCTCGGGGGTGTACCGGGTGACGACCTGGTGGGCGAGCAGGCGCAGCAGCGAGGTCTTGCCGGACTCGCCGTCGGCGTAGACCACCAGGTGCGGGTCGGCCGCGACGTCGAGCAGGACCGGGGCGAGCCGGTCCTCGTCCACCCCGATCGGCAGCAGGTGCGGCTCCCCCGACCCCGGCCCGGGCAGCTCGGCGACGTCGACCCGCTCGGGCAGCAGGCGCACGGGCGGGACCACCGCGCCGTGCCACGCGGCGGCCACGGCCAGCACGGACTCCTCCGACGGGAGCGCCACGAGGACGTGGTGGCGGTCCGGTGCCAGGCCCCGGCCCGGCCGCCCCGGCGGGACGGTGGCCGCCACCCGCCGGTCGACCTCCGACTCCCCCGGGTCGCCGAGGCGCAGCTCCACCCGGGTCCCGAGCAGATCCTTGAGCGCCGGCCGCAGTTCGGCCCAGCGGCTCACGGCGATCGCGACGTGAACGCCGTAGGACAGGCCCGCCGTCGCCAGCGAGATGATCGTCGACTCCAGCGCCTCGTGGTCGGCGCGGAACGCGTGCCAGCCGTCGATGACGAGCACCACGTCGCCCAGCCCGTCGTCCCCCTGCCCGCCGTCTCCCTGCCCGCCGTCCCCGTCGAACCGCTCGCCGCGACGCCGCCGGGCGCGCAGGTCGGCCGCCGAGGTGATCCCGTGCTCGCGGAACCAGCGCTCCCGGCCGGCGAGGACCGCGGCGACCTCGGCCACCACCCGGCGCACCAGGTCGGTGTCGCCACGCCCCGCGACGGTGCCGACGTGCGGCAGCGCGGCGAGCCCGCCCAGCGTGCCGCCGCCCAGGTCGACCACGTGGAACGCCAGCTCGGCCGGGGTGTGGGTGAGGGCGGCCGCGGTGACCATCGCCCGCAGCGTCGTCGACTTGCCCGACTGCGGCCCGCCGGCCACCACCACGTGGCCGGCCGCGCCGGACAGGTCCGCCCACAGCACCTCGCGGCGCTGCTCGTAGGGCCGGTCGACGAGCCCGAGCGGCAGGCGCAGCGACCCGTTGGCGGGGAAGCCGGGCGCACCGAGGCCGCGGTCGGGCGTCTCGGTCAGCGGCGGGAGGAGCTCCTCCAGGCCGGTCGGCCCGTCCAGGGGCGGCAGCCAGACCTCGTGGGCGGGCGGGCCCGCGTCACGCAGCCGGTCGACGACGGCGTCGAGCACGCTGGGCACCATCGCCTCGTCGGACTCCCCGACGACGACGGGTGGCGCCTCCCCGTCGCCGTCCGGACCGGGCAGCGCCGGCGGCAGGTCGACCCACCCGCCGTGGAAGAGGCGCGGCGGGCGCGTGGCGGGCCGGGGGCCGGCGCGCGGCGCCGCCCGGGCCCGCGCCTCGCGGCGGCGGTGCGGCCCGGAGACGTAGCCGGCGGTGAACCGCACCATCGTCGAGGTGTCCGAACGGAGGTACCCGACGCCGGGCACCGACGGCAGCGACGCGGCGTCCGGCACCCCGAGGACCGCGCGGGAGTCGGCCGCGGAGAAGGTCTTCAGCCCGATCCGGTACGACAGGTGCGAGTCGAGTCCCCGCAGCCGGCCCTCGTCGAGGCGCTGCGAGGCGAGCAGCAGGTGGATCTGCAGCGAGCGCCCGAGCCGGCCGATCGCGGTGAACAGGTCCGCGAGGTCGGGCTTCTGGTGGAGCAGCTCGGAGAACTCGTCGACGACGACGAACAGCGCGGGCAGCGGCTCGAGGGCGGCGCCGCGCTCCCGGGCGCGCTCGTAGTCGGCGACGCTCGCGAGGTTCCCGGCCGCGCGCAGCAGTTCCTGGCGCCGGTTCATCTCGCCGGCCAGCGCGTCCTGCATGCGGTCGACGAGGCCGAGGTCGTCGGCGAGGTTGGTGATGACGGCGGCGACGTGCGGCGCCGCGGCGAGCCCGGCGAACGTGGCGCCGCCCTTGAAGTCGACGAGCACCAGGTTGAGCGCCGCCGAGGAGTGGGTGGTGACGAGCCCGAGCACCAGCGTGCGCAACAGCTCGGACTTGCCCGACCCGGTGGCGCCGACGCAGAGCCCGTGCGGGCCCATGCCCTCCTGCGCGGCCTCCTTGAGGTCGAGCTCCACCGGCTCGCCGTCCTCGGAGATCCCGAACGGCACGCGGAGGCGTTCCCGGGCCGCCCGGGGCCGCCACGCGGCGGCGACGTCGAAGGTGTCCGGGTCGCCGTCGACGCCGAGCAGCTCCAGCAGGCCCGGCGTCGACGGGCCCGCCTCGTCGCGCGCCGCGCCCGGGGTCCGGCACGGCGCGAGCCGGCGCGCGAGCGCCTCGGCCTGCGCCTCGGCGAGCCCGTCCGGGCGGCCGAACCACTCGACCCCGCCGGGTGCCGCGTCGCTGCCCGCCCCGATCCGATCGCCGCCGGCCGCGTCGTCGGGGTCGGCGCCGAGCACCAGCCGCAGCCCCCGCCGGCCCACGAGGGCGTCGAGCGCGCCGTCCCCACCCCCGACGTCGAGGAGGGTCACCCCCGCGAGGCCGTCCTCGACGAGCGCCCGGTCGGCGTCGTCGGTGGCGAGGCCCTCGGCGCCGTCGAGCACGACGACGACGTGGGCCGCGCCGGGCGGCGGCGCGGCGCCCCGGGAGAACCGGGGCCGGTCGGCGAGCTCCGGGGCCAGCCACGCCTGCACGCTCGCCAGCGAGGAGCCGATCATCCGCATCGGGCCGGCGCCGTCGGCCAGGCGCGGGTGCGCGACGTGCGGCAGCCACTTGCACCACTCCCACGCGCGCCGGCCCTCGCCACGCGCGGCCACGGCGAGCAGCAGGTCGTCCGGGCCGTGGAAGGTCACCAGCTGGGCCAGGAGCGCCCGGACGACGGCCCGTCGCCGCTCCGGGTCGGCCGCGCCGGTCACCGCGACCGCGGCGAACGCGCGCAGCGACACCGCGGTCGGCAGGGCCTCGACGACGGAGTGGGTCCGCACGAACCGGCGGAGCGCGACCGTCGTCACCGGCTCGAGGTCCTCGACGGGGCCGGTCTGGGGCGGGACCAACGCGGTCGCGAGGCGCTGCGCCCCGCGGCCCACGCGGACGTGCGCGAAGTCCGGGTCGCCGGGCCGGCGCTCCCAGGTGCGGGGCCCGCGGGCCAGGGTCACCAGCGCGTCCGGGTCGGGGTGGGTCCATTCCAGGCTGGCGCGCTGCTCGGCCGCCACCGAGCGGGCGCGGCGCCGGATCTGGGCGAGGTAGCGCAGGTAGTCCGCCCGCTCGGCGTCGGACTCGGCCCGCCGCTGCGCCCCGCCCCGCGACGACCCCCCGGCGACCATCCCGAGCGTCGACAGCGCGATCATCCCGCCGAACAGCCACGACGTCGGGTTGTCGAGCCCGATGACGACGACGAAGCCCACCGACGCGAGCAGCATCACGACCGGCAGGAGGCGCTGGAGCAGCCCCACCGGGGCGATCCGGGGCTCGGCCGGCGGCGCCTCGAGCGGGATCTCCCCGGCCGGCATCGCCGGGGCGGGCGTGCGTGGCCCGCGTCGGACGACCTGCGTGCCCACGCCCCTCCTCCCGGCGGCTGTCCGGATCTCCGGCGTTCGCCCCCGACGCCCCGCCTCCGGAGGTCATACTAAGGAGCCGATCAGCTGATCGGGCACGATCGGCGCAGGTCGTCCGGGTCCCGGTGGCGGTCGGGGGCCGGGTCACGGGCACATCAGAGGCGCTGGGAGAGGATCTCCGGGAGGGGGAGTCCATGAGCACCGGCACCGGCCGGGGGCACGCCCCGGCCGCGCTCGGGCGCCCGCCGTCCGGCCCCGCCGCGCCCCCGGGGGCCGCGCTCACCCCGGCCCCGTTCCCCGCCCCCGACGCCGCGGCCCCCGTCACCCGGATCTCGGTGCTGGCGCCGAGCACCCGCGTCGACGTCGCGCTGCCCGGCGACGTCCCGGTGGCCGAGCTGCTCGGGGTGCTCGTCGAGATGACCGAGCGGCCCGACCCCGACGGCGCCGACGAGCGCCCCGCCCGCCACGGCGATGCCCTCCGCAGCGCCGACCGGCCCGGCGGCACCGCGTGGACGCTCGCCCCGCTCGGGGGCGCCCCGGTCGACCCGCGGCAGACCCTCGACGGGCTCGGCGTCCTCGACGGCGACCAGCTCGTCCTGCGCCGCCGGGCCGACGCGGCGCCCGCCCCGCTCTACGACGACGTCGTCGACGCCGTCGCCGAGTCCTCCCCGGCGAGCTACCGCCCGTGGGACGAGGGGTGGGCCCACGCGCTCGGCCTGGCGGGCGCCGCGACGGCCGGGGCGGTGGCCCTCGGCGCGCTCGTGGCCGCCGGTCGCGGTCCGGGGACGGCCGGCGGGCTGGTCACCGCCGGCGCGGCCGCCCTCCTGGCGATCCTCGCGGGGCTGCTCGGCGCCGCCGCGCCGAGGCTGTTCTCCCGCCCCGGCGCCGCCGCGGTGCTCGGGCCGCTGGCGACGGCGGCCGCCGCGGTGTGCGGGCTCGCGGCGGTGCCCTCGGACGCGCCCGACGCCGGTGCCCTCACCACCGGCGCGGGCACGCCGCACCTGCTGCTCGCGGCGGCGCTGGCGCTCGTCGCCGCGGGGTCGACGCTGCTCGGGACCGCCCGCGCGGACCGGGTGGCGCTCGCGGTCCTCGTCGGGCTGGCGACGGCCGCGGGGATCGCGACCCTGGTCGGGGCGGTCGCGACGGTCGTGGGGGCGCTGGCCGCCGCCCGCGGGGCCGAGGTCGGGGCGCCGGCGGTCGCGGCCGGGGCCGGGGCCGTCGCCCTCGTCGTGCTCTCCGCGCTCCCGCGCCTGGGCGTCGCCCTGGCCCGGCTCCCGCTGCCCCAGGTACCGGCGTCCGCGGCCGAGCTCGCCGACGACGCCGGGCCGGGCGACCCCGCGTCGCTGGACCGCCGGGCGGACCGCGCGCACGCCGTGCTCGCCGGGCTCGCGGCCGGCACCGTCGCCGTGCTCGCCGCGGCGGCGGCCGTGCTCGCGGCCGTCCCGGCTGACGGCTGGCAGGGCACCGCGGGATGGGTGCTCGCCGTGCTGCTCGTGCTGCTGCCGGCCCTGCGCTCCCGCAGCTACGCCAACGCGCTGCCCGCGAGCGTCCTGCTCGTCGGCGCCCTCGTCGGCGGGGCCGCCGTCGGCGTGGGCGCGGTCGCCGCGGCCCCGGCGGGCGCCGCCCGCGTCGGGATCGCGGTGGCCGCGGTCGTCGTCGGGGTCCTCACCGTGGTGCTCGGGTCGGTCCTGCCCCGGCGCCGGGCCTCGCCAGGTGCCCGGCGCGCCGTCGACCTCCTCGAGGGCGTCGGGATCGCCGCCGTCATCCCCCTCGCGCTCGCGGTGTGCGACCTCTACACGGCGGTCCGGCTGCTGTGAGCCGGCCCCCGCGGACCGGGCGGACCCGGCGGGCCGGGGCCGCCGCGGCCGCCGTCGCCGCCGTCGTGCTCACGGCCCTGCTCGGGCTGGCCGCGCCCGCCCCGGCTCAGGACATCGCCGGCCAGGACACCGCCGCCCAGGACACCGCCGCCCAGGCCATCGCGGTCGCGCCGCCCGCCCCGCCGGCGCCGGACCCGGCCGCGCTCGCCGCCCTCCCCGACGCGCCGGGCGCGCTCCCCGGGCTGCGGTCGCGGGGCGCGTGCCCCGCGGGCGTCGCCCCGGACACCTTCACCGCCCTGACGCCGGCCCCGGACACCGTGCCCGGCGCCGACGCGCGCGGGGTGACCGTCGCGGTCGTCGACTCCGGGGTCGCGCGCCACCCGCGGCTGGGCGGGGGCGTCACCGACGGCGGGGACTTCGTCGCCGGGCGCTCGGCCACCGACGACTGCGACGGCCACGGCACGGCCGTCGCCGGGCTGGTCGCGGCGGCCCCGGCCGCCGACGACGGCCTGGTCGGGGTCGCCCCGGGGGCCCGCGTGCTGGCGGTGCGGGCGGACAGCGCGTGGTCGGCCACCGCCGACGGGGCGAGCGCGGGCGACGAGGCGACGCTGGCCCGGGCGGTCCGCGCCGCGACGCGGCCGGGCGTCGGGGTGCTCACCCTCGCGGTCGCGGCGTGCCGGCCCGCGGCCGGCCTGGTGGGCACCACCGACCCGGCCCTGGGCGCGCTGCGGGCGGCCGTGCACGACGCCGCCGCGCGCGGCATCGTCGTGGTCGCCGCGGCGGGCAACGCCGGCCCGGCCTGCCCGGCGAACGACCCGGCGCAGGCCCGCGAGCGGGTCACCACGGTCCCCGCCCCGGGCTGGTTCGACGACGACGTCCTCACCGTCGGCGCCCTCGACGACGCCGGTCGGCCGGACCCGGCGTCCCTCGCCGGCCCGTGGGTGGACCTCGCCGCGCCCGGCACCGTCCCGGCCGCCCTCGACGCGCGCTCGGCCGGGCTCACCGCCGACCTCACGCTCCCGGGCTCGGCTCCGGGGCCGGTGACCGGCACGAGCTTCGCGGCCGCGCGGGTGGCCGGGGCCGCCGCCCTGCTGCGCGCCCGCTTCCCGGCGCTGACGGCGGAGCAGGTGGTGGCGCGGCTCGTCGGGACCGCGGCGCCGGTGCCGGGGACGGGCCCCGGCCGCGACCCGCTCGTCGGCGCCGGCGCGCTCGACGTGGACGCGGCCCTGGCGGGAGCCCGACCGGCCCCGCCCCCCGCGCCGCCGGCCCCGTCGGGTGGCTCCGTCCTGCCGTGGGTGGCCGCGGGCACCGTGGTCGTCGTCCTCGCCGTCGCCGTCCTCCTGCTCGTCCGCCGCCGGAGCGCGCGGTGAGCGCGCGGACGGCGCCCGACCGCCTGGGCGGGGTCCTCGTCGTGGAGATCGGGCTGGCGGTGGCGCTCGGGCTGCTGGCGCTCGGCCCCGCGCTGCTGCCGGTCGCCGGGATCGTCCTCTCCGTCGCGCTCGTCGCCGGGCTCGTGCGGGTGCGGGGCGAGCTGGTCGGGACCTGGGCGCTGCTCGCCGTGCGCCACCGGGCGCGGCCCCGCGACACCACCGCCGAGCCGGACACCCCCGACGACGAGGGCCTGGGCCTGGGGCCGCTGGACGCCGTCCTGGGCGAGGTCGTCGTGGTCGACGACCGTGACCACGACGGGCGCCCCGTCGCGCTCGCCCGCACCGACGACGGCACGTGGACCGCGGTCCTCGTGCCCGACACCGACGAGCTGCCGCTGCTGGTCGGGCCCGGGACCGCCGCGGACTTCCCACTGGGCGCGCTCGCGGGGACCCTGTCCGACCGCGGCGTCGTGCTGGACGCGCTGAGCGTCGTGCGCCACGTCCGGCCCGGGCCCGCCGACTCCCCGGCCCGCCAGGCGCACCGCGAGGTCCTCGGCCCGCTCGCGGACGCCGCCCACCGCAGCGCCTGGCTCGTGGTGAGCCTGGACCCGGACCGCTGTCCCGGTGCGGTGGCCGAGCGCGGCGGCGGGGTGCTGGGGGCACGGCGGGCCCTCGTCGGGGCGCTCGCGCGGATCGCCCGCGTGCTCGCCGACCACGACCTCCCGGTGCGCCCGCTCGACCGCGCGGGGCTGCGCGACGCGGTGGCGACGGCGGCCGTGGTCGACCTCGACCGTGCGCCCGACAGCGGCATCGAGGAGCGGTGGGACGCGGTGGTGGTCGGGGAGGTCGGCCACGCCACCCGGGACGCGGCCGACCTCCCCGTGCCCGCCGGCGGCCCGCTCGACCTCGACGACCTCGCCGCGCCCGAGGCCGCCACCACCGTGGCCCTCACGCTGCGGCCCGGGCCGCCCGGCCCGGACGGCGACCCGTGGGTGGGCGTCTCGGTCCGCGTCCGGGTCAGCGCCCGGACCCCCGACGAGCTCGCCGAGGCCGGACGCGGTGTCGTCGCCGCGGCCCGCGCCCGGGGGGTGCGGCTCGACCCGTGGCACGGGCGGCAGGCCGCCGGGCTGCGCGGGACGCTGCCGCTCGGGGGCCCGCCGTGACGGCCCGGCCCGGCGGACGTCGGCCGGCGACGGGCCGCGTGGCCGCGACGGTGCCGGCCGCGGCCCTCGACGCTCTGACCGCCCCCGCCTCCCCGGCCGGGGTCGTGCTCGGCGCCGACCCGCAGGGCGCGCCGGTCGCGCTCGCGCTGCTGCGACCGGTCCCGACCCGCGTCGTCGTCCTCGGCGCGCTGCACCTCGCCCGCCAGGTCGCGCTGCGGGCGGTGGGCCAGGGCGCCCGGCTCACCGTGGTCACCGGCCGTCGCGCCGCCTGGGAGCCGGTCGCCCGCGCCGCGGCCGACCCCGACCGCGTCCGGATCGGGCCCGACGAACCCGCCGAGGAGCACCGCGCCGATCCGGAGCCGGGCGACACCGACGCGCTGCTCACCGTCCACGACCGCGGCGCCACCGCCACCGGCCCCTCGGCGCCCACCGGGCCGTGGCGGGCCACGCTGCTGGTCCTGCCCGCGCTGTCCCCGGCGGTCGCCGACGCGGCGGACGACGCCGACGTCGTGCTCCTCGGGCGGATGCCGCCCCAGGAGGCCGACCTGGCCGCCCGGCTGTGGCGGCTCACCGAGCCGATGGCCGAGACGCTCCGGACGCTGCCCGACCACGGCGTCGTCGTACTGGGCCGCAACCTGTGGCGGCGCCTGGACCTCGTCACCGCCGAGCGGGAGACCGCGCTGCTCGGGCCCGTCCGGCGCAGCTGAGCCCCGGCGATCCCACTCAGGAGCCCAGGGTCCGCACCGCCCGCGTCGTCGCGGCGCGGGCGGCGAGGCCGGCGTCGTCGGGGTAGTCGACGCCGGTGAGCCGCAGCCCGTGGGCGGCGACGACGTGCACCTCGGCCGCCCGCTCCCGGCGGGTCAGCAGCGAGGCCGGCCAGTCGACGTCGCGGCGCCCCTCCCCCACCGCCAGCAGCGCGCCGACCAGCGAGCGGACCATCGAGTGGCAGAACGCGTCGGCGGACAGGCGCGCCTCGACGACGTCGCGCTCGCCGGGCACCGCGGCCCAGCGCAGGTGCTGGAGCTCGCGGATCGTGGTCGCGCCCTCGCGGGGACGGCAGAACGCCGCGAAGTCGTGCTCGCCGAGCAGGCCCCGCCCGGCGGCGTCCATCGCCGCCACGTCGAGGCCGCGGGGCCAGCGCAGCGTGTCGCGGGCCCGCAGCGGCTCGGGACCCCAGGGCGCGGTGCACACGCGGTAGGCGTAGTGGCGGCGGACCGCGGAGAAGCGGGCGTCGAACCCCGCGGGGGCCAGGGTGACGGCGTGGACGCGGACGTCCGGCGGGAGCATGCGGGCGAGCCGGCGGACGAGGCCGTCGGGCACCGTGCCCGCGTCGAGCAGCGCGGACCCGGAGGCGGGGACGTCGGCGTGGGCGACCTGGGCGTCGGCGTGCACGCCCGCATCGGTGCGGCCGGCGACGGTGAGCGCGACGTCGCGGCGGGCGAGGACGGCCAGGGTCTCCTCGAGCACCCCCTGCACGGTGCGCAGCCCGGGCTGGCGGGCCCAGCCGGCGAAGTCGGTGCCGTCGTAGGCCAGGTCGAGCCGGATCCGTCGTACCCCCGGTGCCAGCGGAGCCCTATCGGCGTGCTCGTCCTGATCGCTTGCATCGAGCGGCAGGAAAGCCGCGTCGTCAGCGCCCGGAGACACCGCGGGCCCGCCGTCGGGTTCGACGGCGGGCCCGGGGTCGTGCGCGGGGGTCGGTCCGGTCAGGACTTCCCCTCGGTGTCGTCGTCGGTCTCGAGACCGGCGGCGGCCGCGGCGTTCTCCGCCATCGGCTCGGGCACCTCGTCGGACGCCGCGGCCTCGGCCTCGGGGACCTCCGGCTCGGCGTCGGTGCCGACCGCCTCCTCGGCCTGTGCGGCCTCGGTGGCGTCGTCGGACGGGGCGAGGTCGGAGGGCTCCGACGACGCCGAGGACTCCGCCGACTCCGCGTCCGCGATGGACGCGGCCGTGGCGGCGGCACCGGTGGCCTGGCCACCGACCTCGCGGTTGGCCGCCGAGCGGGTCGCCGCGGACGCCTCGGTGGAGGCGAGCCGCTCGTTCACCAGCTCGATGATCGCCATGGGGGCGTTGTCGCCCTTGCGCGGCAGCGTCTTGACGATGCGCGTGTAGCCGCCGGGACGGTCCGCGAAGAACGGGCCGATCTCGGCGATCAGGCGGTGCACGACGTCCTTGTCCCGGATCTGCTCCGAGATGATGCGACGGTTGTGCAGGTCGCCCTTCTTGGCCTTCGTGATCAGGCGCTCGGCGTACGGGCGGAGGCGCTCGGCCTTGGCCCGCGTCGTGTGGATGCGCCCGTGGGTGAAGAGCGACGTGGCCAGGTTGGCCAGCAGCAGCTTCTGGTGGTCGGGGGATCCCCCGAGCCGCGGGCCCTTGGTGGGCTGGGGCATGGCATTGCTCCTGTCTCGGGCGCCTTTCCTCCCCGGCCCTCGTCGGGCCGGGGAGGGGGCAGTACGTCAGAGCTCTACGAACGTCAGAGCTGCTGTGCTTTCTACAGCTGTTCCGTCTCGGCGTAGTCCTGGCCGTCGTCGGTGCCGAACGACCCGTACCCGCCGCCGTCGTAGGAGTCGTACCCCTCCGACGGGTAGTCGGACGCGGCCGCGCTCGGGTCGAACCCGGGCGGGCTGTCCTTGAGGGCCAGCCCGAGGCCGGCCAGCTTCATCTTGACCTCGTCGATGGACTTCGCACCGAAGTTGCGGATGTCCAGCAGGTCGGCCTCCGACCGGCCGACGAGCTCGCCGACCGTGTGGATGCCCTCCCGCTTGAGGCAGTTGTAGGACCGGACCGTGAGGTCGAGGTCCTCGATGGGCATCGCGAACGCCGCGATCGAGTCGGCCTCGGCGGGCGAGGGCCCGATCTCGATGCCCTCCGCGTCGACGTTGAGCTCGCGGGCCAGGCCGAACAGCTCGACGAGCGTGCGGCCGGCGGACGCGATGGCGTCGCGCGGGGTGATCGACGGCTTGGTCTCGACGTCGAGGATCAGCTTGTCGAAGTCGGTGCGCTGCTCGACGCGGGTCGCCTCGACCTTGTAGCTGACCTTGAGCACCGGCGAGTAGATCGAGTCGACCGGGATGCGGCCGATCTCGGCGCCGGAGGCCTTGTTCTGGGCGGCGGGGACGTAACCACGACCCCGCTCGACCACGAGTTCGACCTCGAGACGGCCCTGGTCGTTCAGGGTCGCGATGTGCAGGTCCGGGTTGTGCACGGTCACGCCGGCCGGCGGGACGATGTCCCCCGCCGTCACCGTGCCCGGGCCCTGCTTGCGCAGGTACATCGTCGCCGGCTCGTCCTCCTCGGAGCTCACGACGAGCTCCTTGAGGTTCAGGATGATGTCGGTGACGTCCTCCTTCACCCCCGGGACGGTGGTGAACTCGTGGAGGACCCCGTCGACCCGGATCGAGGTCACGGCCGCGCCCGGGATGGACGACAGCAGGGTCCGCCGCAGCGAGTTGCCGAGGGTGTAACCGAAGCCCGGCTCGAGCGGCTCGATGACGAACCGCGACCGGGTCTCGTCGACCGGCTCCTCCGAGAGGGCCGGGCGCTGGGAGATCAGCACTTCTGGTGTTCCTTCCGGTGCTCGGGCATCCGCTATTTGACGCCGAACGGCCCCGACCCGGGTCGACCCCGGGCCGGGGGGTCCACGGGGGGCGGAGCCCCCCGTCTGTGCTACTTGGAGTAGAACTCGACGATCAGCTGCTCCTGCACGGGCGTGTCGATCTGGGTCCGCTCCGGCAGCTGGTGCACGAAGATGCGCAGCGAGTCCGGGACAACCTGGAGCCAGCCGGGCACCGGACGGTCCCCGAACGACTCCTTCGCGTCCACGAAGGGCAGCATGTTCCGCGACTTGTCGCGGACGTCGATGATGTCGTACTGGGTCACCCGGAAGCTGGGGACGTCCACCTTCTCGCCGTTGACGAGGAAGTGGCCGTGCCCCACGAGCTGGCGGGCGGCACGACGCGTGCGGGCCAGGCCCGCGCGGTAGACCACGGAGTCCAGGCGCGACTCGAGCAGGCGCAGGAACTCGTCGCCGGTCTTGCCCTCGCGACGGTTCGCCTCCTCGTAGTAGGCGCGCAGCTGCTTCTCGAGGACGCCGTAGGTGAACCGGACCTTCTGCTTCTCTTGGAGCTGCAGCAGGTACTCGGACTCCTTGATGCGGATCCGCCCGTGCTGCCCCGGGGGGTACGGACGGCGCTCGAAGGACTTGTCGCCACCGATCAGGTCGGTCTTCAGGCGACGGGACTTGCGCGTGGCGGGGCCGGTGTAGCGAGCCATGGTTCCTCTCCTCTCCGGCCCTAGACCCGACGACGCTTCGGCGGGCGGCAGCCGTTGTGGGGCTGCGGGGTGACGTCGGAGATCGTCCCGACCTCGAGCCCCGCGGCCTGCAGCGACCGGATCGCCGTCTCGCGGCCCGAGCCCGGGCCCTTGACGAAGACGTCGACCTTCTTCATGCCGTGCTCGGCCGCCTTGCGGGCCGCGTTCTCGGCGGCCATCTGGGCGGCGAACGGCGTGGACTTGCGCGAGCCCTTGAAGCCGACGTGGCCGGCGGAGGCCCAGCTGATCACCGCGCCCGAGGGGTCGGTGATCGAGACGATCGTGTTGTTGAACGTGCTCTTGATGTGCGCCTGGCCCTGGGAGACGTTCTTCTTCTCCCGGCGGCGCACCTTCTTGGCGCCGGCGGCGCCGGTGCGGGTCCTGGGTGGCATGCGGTGCTTCTCTCCGAGTCTCTGCGTCGAGTGGGTCGCCCGTTACTTGCGGGCGGCCTTCTTCTTGCCGGCGACGGTCTTCTTCGGGCCCTTGCGCGAGCGGGCGTTGGTCTTCGTCCGCTGGCCGTGGACCGGGAGGTTGCGCCGGTGACGCAGGCCCTGGTAGCTGCCGATCTCGACCTTGCGCCGGATGTCCGCCTGGATCTCGCGGCGCAGGTCACCCTCGACCCGGAGGTTGCCCTCGATGAACGCGCGGATGGCCGCGGCATCGGAGTCGCTCAGGTCCTTGCTGCGGAGATCGGGGTCGATCCCCGTCTCGGCGAGGATCGTCCGGGACTGGCTGCGGCCGATCCCGAAGATGTAGGTCAGCGCGATCTCCATCCGCTTCTCGCGGGGGAGGTCGACGCCGGAAATGCGTGCCATGTCGGCGCGTACTCCTCGTGTCGTCGGGAGGTGTCGGTCCCCGCCCGTCCCGGACGGCGTGTCACCGTCGCGGGCCCCGGCCTCCCGGGCCGGGGGTGGTTCCGCCGAGGCTGGTCGGCGTAGGTACGGGGATGTTCTCGTCGGGCGCCCGGTGTCCCGGGCGCCGGGGCGTCAGCCCTGGCGCTGCTTGTGCCGCAGGTTGTCGCAGATGACCATGATCCGCCCGTGACGGCGGACCACCTGGCACTTGGCGCAGATGCGCTTGACGCTCGGCTGGACCTTCACGTCGCTTCCTCGCTCTGGGAGATCACTTGTAGCGGTAGACGATCCGGCCGCGCGACAGGTCGTACGGCGACAGCTCCACCACGACCTTGTCCTCGGGGAGGATCCGGATGTAGTGCTGACGCATCTTCCCGCTGATGTGTGCCAGGACCTTGTGCCCGTTCTCGAGCTCGACCCGGAACATCGCGTTGGGCAGGGGCTCGATGACCCGGCCCTCGACCTCGATGGCGCCGTCCTTCTTCGCCATGTCCTCCGCACTTCTCTCGCCGGCCGTCCCGCTCCCGCACCCGGCCGCGGTGGACCGGGGACGCTCGCCGGACGACCACGTCGTCCCGCACCACCGACGTGCGGGTGCACACCGGATCGGGTACGCGAGCGTTCGGCGACCCCACTCCGGACCCTCCACCGGCTCGGACGCCGGGGGATGTGGTGAACGCGTGCGGACACCGGCACGACACGCGCACCAGCCATCGAGTGTACGCGGGGCGTGTCGAGGGCCCGATCACCGGGTCACGCCCCCGGTGAGGAGTCAGCATTGACCGTTTCTCCGCGTCGGACCACCATGGCGGCCACCTGATCGCCGAGAGGACACACGGAGGACGAACGTGGACGTCGACGGGGCCGTCGCGCTGGTGACCGGCGGAGCGTCCGGCCTGGGCCGGGCGACCGTGGAGAAGCTGTACGCGCAGGGCGCGTCGGTGGTGATCGTCGACCTGCCGTCGTCGGCGGGCGGGGAGGTCGCGAAGGAGCTGGGCGAGCGGGCGGTCTTCGCCCCGGCCGACGTCACCGACCCCGAGCAGGTGACCCAGGCGATCGACGCGGCCGCGGGGCTGGGTTCACGGGTCGGGGGCACGCTGCGCGTGGCGGTCAACTGCGCGGGCATCGGCAACGCCCACCGCACCGCGGGGCGCAAGGGCCCGTTCCCGCTCGAGGAGTTCACCAAGGTCCTGAACGTCAACCTCGTGGGCACGTTCAACGTCATCCGCCTCGCCGCCCAGGCGATGAGCGAGACCGAGCCGCTGACCGACGCGGCCGTCGGCACCGGCGACCGCGGCGTCGTCGTCAACACCGCCTCCGTCGCGGCCTTCGACGGCCAGATCGGACAGGCCGCCTACTCGGCGTCGAAGGGCGGCATCGTCGGCATGACGCTGCCGATCGCCCGCGACCTCGCCTCGATCGGCATCCGGGTCTGCACCATCGCCCCGGGCCTCTTCCACACCCCGCTGTTCGCGACGCTGCCGCAGGAGCACATCGACTCCCTCGGCGCCCAGGTGCCGCACCCGTCGCGCCTCGGTGACCCGAGCGAGTACGCGGCCCTCGTCGCGCACATCGTCGAGAACCCGATGCTCAACGGCGAGACCATCCGCCTCGACGGCGCGATCCGGATGGCGCCCAAGTAGGCCGGAGCGCCCGGCCCGGCCCGGCCCGCCTCACCCGCCCCTCCGGACGAACGGCCGGTTCGTCACCGAAGAAGGTCACGAACCGGCCGTTCGTGCGCTCAGGGGGTGGCCGAGCGCTGCGCCGACCGGCCGAGCGCGCCGACCAGCAGCGCCACGCCCCACGGCCCGGCCACCCAGATCCACCACGGGTACACCGCCGCCCCGCTCCCCAGCACGACGGCGAGCCAGATCAGCAGGTTCACCGCGCTGACGACCGCCCACGCCGCGACCGCGCCGCGAACGCCACCCGCCGATACCGGGAACGGCCCCGGGAACGGCCCCCCGAACGCGCAGGACCGCGAGCGCCGCGCCGGCTCCGTCCGGGACCTCCCGACGACGGCGGGCGCGGCCGGGCGCCCCGGCAGGTCGCCCGTGAGCGGCGCGAGGTCGTCGCGCACCACGGCCCCGTGGGCCGCGCGTACCCGCTCGTCGTACTCGGCCAGCGTCAGCCGGCCCTCCGCGTGCGCCGTCGCCAACCGGTCCGCCACCTGCGCGCGTTCCGCGTCCGAGCACCGCACCGCACCGTCCACCGACACCACGACCACCTCCGGTTCCCCTGACCCGGGAACCAGCGTAGCGGATAGCGGACAGTTCAGCTATCTGTATTCTCCGGGGCGGTCAGCACCCACGGCCCGGAGTCGGTGACCGCGACCGTGTGCTCCCAGTGCGCGGCCCGGGCACCGTCCGCGGTGACGACGGTCCACTCGTCGTCGAGCTCCTCGGTCTCGGCGTCGCCGGCGGTGAGCATCGGCTCCACGGCCAGGACGAGGCCCTCGCGCAGCCGCGGCCCGGTGCCGGGCCGGCCGAGGTTCGGCAGGAACGGCTCCATGTGCATCTCGGTGCCGATGCCGTGCCCGCCGTAGTCCTCGACGATCCCGAAGCCCTCCCCCGCCGGGGTGCGGTGGCGGCGGGCCTCGGCCTCGATCGCGTGCGAGACGTCGCCGAGGCGGTTGCCGGGCCGGACCTCGGCAATCCCCGCCCACATCGCCGCGCGGCACGCCGCGGACAGCTCGGTGTCGCCGGGGGCCGGCGTGCCCACCGAGACGGTGACCGCGGCGTCGCCGTGCCATCCGTCCAGGATCGCGCCGCAGTCCACCGAGAGCAGGTCGCCCTCGCCCAGCACCGTGCCGGGCCCCGGGATCCCGTGCACGACCTCGGCGTTCACCGAGGTGCAGATGCTGCCCGGGAACCCGTGGTAGCCCAGGAACGACGGGACGGCGCCCGCCCCGCGGATCGTCGCCTCGGCGAGCGCGTCCAGGTCGGCCGTGGTCGCCCCGGGCACGGCCGCCGCGGACACGCGCGCGAGCGTGTCCGCCACGACCAGGCCGGCGGCCCGCATCGCCTGGAGCTCGCCCCGGGACTTGATCTGCACGTCGTTCCCGATCCGCCCGCCGGAGAGCCGCCCGGCCACCCGCCCGAGCTCCACGCCCACGTCGGCGAGGCTCGCCCCGCCGAGCTGGCCGGCGCCGCGCACGATGCGGGCGAGCCCCACCGCGGCTCAGTCCTCGGGCTCGTCGGCCAGCGCGTCCATCGCCCGGTCGGTGACCTCGTCCATCGAGCCCATCGCGTCCACCGTCACGAGGATGTCGCGGTAGTAGTCGATCAGCGGCGCGGTCTCCCGGCGGTAGACCTCCTGCCGGTTGCGGATGACGTCCTCGGTGTCGTCCGAACGGCCGCGGGCGGTGAGGCGCTGGATCAGCTCCTCGTCGTCGACCTCGAAGAGCAGGACGGCGTCGAGACGCTGGTCGAGGTCGGAGAGGACCTTCTTCAGCTCCTCGGCCTGCGAGGTGTTGCGGGGGAACCCGTCGAGCAGGAAGCCGTCGGCGGCGTCGGGCTGCGCGAGCCGGTCCTTGACCATCGCGACGGTGACCTCGTCGGGCACCAGGTCGCCCGCGTCGACGTAGCGCTGGGCCTCCTTGCCGAGCTCGGTGCCGTTCTTCATGTTGTCGCGGAAGAGGTCGCCGGTGGAGATGTGCGGGGCGTCCAGCCGCTCCGACAACCGCGCCGCCTGCGTCCCCTTGCCTGCTCCGGGCGGCCCCACCAGAACGATCCTCATGTCCACTCCTCTCCTGCGCACCCGTCGTCGGGCGCACGCATCCATCCTGCCCCGCGGGGACCGTCCCCGGCCCCCACCACCGGGCGGGGGGTGCCCGTCAGCGCAGGAAGCCCTCGTAGTTGCGCTGCATCAGCTGGCTCTCGATCTGCTTCACGGTGTCCAGGCCCACGCCCACCATGATCAGCACCGCGGTGCCCCCGAAGGGGAAGTTCTGCTGGCTCTGACCGCCGGTGAGGCCCAGGAAGAAGTTCGGGAGGACAGCGATGATGCCGAGGTAGATCGATCCCGGCAAGGTGATCCGCGAGAGCACGTACTGGAGGTACTCCGCCGTGGGGCGCCCCGGGCGGATGCCGGGGATGAAGCCGCCGAACTTCTTCATCTCGTCGGCACGTTCCTCGGGGTTGAACGTGATCGCGACGTAGAAGTACGTGAAGAAGATGATCAGGGCGAAGTACAGGAGGATGTGGAGCCAGTTGGACTGGTTCGCCAGGTAGTTCTGGACGAAGACCGCGAAGCCCGACGTCGAGTTGCCGACCAGCCGGGACAGCAGGTCGGGCAGGTAGAGCAGCGACGAGCCGAAGATGACCGGGATGACGCCGGCCTGGTTGACCTTCAGCGGCAGGTACGTCGACGTGCCGCCGTACATCCGGCGCCCGACCATCCGCTTCGCGTACTGGACCGGGATGCGTCGTTGGCCCTGCTCGACGAACACGACGCTCGCGATGATCGCGAGCCCGAAGACGCAGACCACGGTGAAGACCAGGGCGCCGGAGCTGGAGAGGATCTGCTGGCCCTCGGCGGGGATGCGCGCCGCGATCGAGGTGAAGATCAGCAGCGACATGCCGTTGCCGACGCCGCGCTCGGTGACGAGCTCGCCGAACCACATGATCACGGCCGTGCCCGCCGTCATGACCAGCACGATGACCGCGAGGTCGAAGATGCCGGCGTTGGGCAGGATCGGGTACTGCGACGGGTCGCAGTTCTGGAAGAGCTGCCCCCGGTCGGCGAGCGCGACGATGCCGGTCGACTGCAGGATGGCCAGCGCGATGGTCAGGTAGCGCGTGTACTGCGTCAGCGTGCCCTGACCGGACTGGCCCTCCTTCTTCAGCTGCTCGAACCGCGGGATGACCACGGTGAGCAGCTGGATGATGATGCTCGCCGTGATGTAGGGCATGATGCCCAGCGCGAAGATCGACAGCTGGAGCAGCGCGCCACCGGAGAACAGGTTGATCAGCGAGTAGACGCTCGCCGCGTCGCCGCCCTGGACCTGGCGCAGACAGGCCTGCACGTTGGTGTACGAGACCCCGGGGGCGGGCAGCGTCGCTCCGAGCCGGTAGACCGCGACGATGCCGAGCGTGAACAGGATCTTCTTGCGCAGGTCCGGCGTCGCCAGCGCGGACCGCACGGGGCCGAGCACTCGGACCTCCAGCTGGTCGTCGATTCCGGCTCCGCCGCTCGAGGAGGTCGCGGCCGGCGCCCCGGGGAGGGGCGGGCCGGTGCGCTCACGTTCCGGCGTCGGGCGTTCCGGGAACGGGCGGGGCCTGCGGCGAGGGTAACAGCAGGCCGGGAGGGCCCCGACCGGCCCCGACGCGCGGGCGGCACGGCGCCGATACACGGGGGCACGCAGCGGAGCCGGAGCCGGAGCCGACAGACCACGGGCCCGGGGTGCCGATCGGCACCCCGGGCCCGGGTCGTGATGCGGTGCGGGGTCAGACGACCGTGGTCGTCCCGCCCGCCGCGGTGATCTTCTCGGTGGCCGAGCCGGAGAACGCGTGCGCGCTCACCTGCAGGCTCACCGAGCCGAGGTCGCCCTCGCCGAGCACCTTCACCGGGTGCCCGGCACGGACGGCGCCGGCGGCCACGAGCTCGGCCGGGCCGACCTCGCCGCCGTCGGGGAACAGCCGCGCCAGGTCACCGACGTTGACGATCTGCGCGACGACCTTGTTGCGGTTGCGGAAGCCCTTGAGCTTCGGCAGGCGCATCTGCAGGGGCATCTGGCCGCCCTCGAACGCCGCGGGGACGTTCTTGCGGGCGCCGGTGCCCTTGGTGCCGCGGCCGGCGGTCTTGCCCTTCGAGGCCTCACCGCGGCCGACGCGCGTCTTCTCCGTCTTGCTGCCCGGGGCCGGGCGCAGGTGGTGGAGCTTGAGCGGTCCGTCGCTCATCTTCAGACCTCCTCGACCGAGACGAGGTGCCGCACGGTGTGGACGAGCCCGCGGTTCTGCGGGGTGTCCGGCCGCGTGACCGTCGCGCCGATCCGGCGCAGGCCGAGCGTCCGGAGGGTCTCGCGCTGGTTGCGCTTGCCCCCGATGCTCGACCGGGTCTGCGTGACCTTGAGGTCGGCCATGGCTCAGACCCCCTGACCGGCGCGCTGGCGGAGCATGCGCGCCGGCGCGACCTCGTCCAGCGGCAGGCCGCGGCGGGCCGCGACGGCCTCGGGGACCTGCAGCGCCTTCAGCGCGGCCACCGTGGCGTGCACGATGTTGATGGCGTTCTGGCTGCCCAGGGACTTGGACAGGATGTCCGCGATCCCCGCGCACTCCAGGACCGCGCGCACCGGCCCACCGGCGATGACACCGGTACCGGGGCTCGCGGGGCGCAGGAGGACGACGCCGGCGGCGTCCTCGCCCTGCACGGGGTGCGTGATGGTGCCGCCGACCCGCGGGACGCGGAAGAAGTTCTTCTTCGCCTCCTCCACGCCCTTGGCGATCGCGGCCGGCACCTCCTTGGCCTTGCCGTAGCCCACGCCGACCTCGCCGTCGCCGTTGCCGACGACCACCAGGGCGGTGAAGCTGAAGCGGCGGCCGCCCTTGACGACCTTGGCCACGCGGTTGATGGCGACGACGCGCTCGAGGTGCGGCGTCCGGTCCTGGGCGCCGCCGCGGCCGCCGCCCTGGCGGTCGCGGCCGCCCTGGCCGCCTTCGCGGCGCTGGGTGCCCGGCATCAGGCGTCCTTCCCTTGCTGGTTCCGGAGAGCCATCAGAACGTCAGGCCCCCCTCGCGGGCCGCATCCGCGAGCTGCGCGATGCGGCCGTGGTAACGGCGACCGCCGCGGTCGAAGACGACCGCCTCGATCCCCGCGGACTTCGAACGGCTGGCGACGAGCTCGCCGACCTTGGCGGCCTGCGCCTTCTTGTCGCCCTCCAGCCCGCGGACGTCGGCCTCCATGCTCGACGCGTGCGCGAGCGTGTGGCCGGCGAGGTCGTCCACCACCTGGGCGGTGATGTGCCGCGCGGAGCGGGTGACGACGAGGCGCGGGCGGACCGGGGTCCCCTCGACCTTCTTGCGCAGGCGGGCGTGACGGCGCACGCGCCCCGTACGGCGGGTCTCGGAGACGTTCTTCCCGATCTGGGTGCGCTTCTTCTCGGTGGTCTCAGCCATCACTTACCCGTCTTCCCGACCTTGCGGCGGATCTGCTCGCCGGCGTAGCGCACGCCCTTGCCCTTGTAGGGGTCGGGCTTGCGCAGGCGGCGGATGTTCGCGGCGATCTGGCCGACGACCTGCTTGTCGGCGCCCTGCACCGAGAAGCGGGTGGGGCTCTCCACCGCGAAGGAGACGCCGTCAGGCGCCTCGATGCGCACGGGGTGGCTGTAGCCCAGCGCGAACTCGAGGGTGTTCCCCTTGAGCTGCACGCGGTAGCCGACACCGTGGATCTCGAGCTTGCGCTCGAAGCCCTGGGTCACCCCGACGACGAGGTTGTTCAGCAGCGAGCGCGAGAGCCCGTGCAGCGAGCGGTTCTCCCGCTCGTCGTCGGGGCGCGACACCGAGAGGACGCCGTCCTCGAGGGTCACCCCGATGGGCTGGTCGACGGTGTGGCTGAGGGTGCCCTTGGGCCCCTTCACGGTGACGTGCTGGCCCTCGACGGTGACGTCGACGCCGGACGGCACGGTGATCGGGGCCTTGCCGATGCGTGACATGGTTCGGTTCCCCTCTCCGCTACCAGACGAAGGCGAGGACTTCCCCGCCCATTCGCCGCTGGTAGGCCTGCCGGTCGGTCAACAGGCCCGAGGACGTCGAGATGATCGCGACGCCGAGGCCGCCGAGCACGCGGGGGAGCTCGGTGGACTTGGCGTAGACCCGCAGGCCCGGCTTCGAGATTCGCTTGATGCCGGCGATGCTGCGCTCGCGGTTCGGTCCGTACTTGAGGTCCACGACCAGGCTCTTGCCCACGGCCGCCGGCTCGCTGCGGTACCCCGCGATGTAGCCCTGCTCGAGCAGGACCTGGGCCACGTGGGCCTTCAGCTTGCTGTGCGGCATGGTCACGTTCTCGTGGAACGCCGAGTTGGCGTTCCGGATGCGCGTGAGCATGTCCGCGATCGGGTCGGTCATCGTCATCGCGACCAGGTCACCTTCCTCGCCGTGGTACCCCGGGTCGTCCGGCGGGCGGACGACCCCGTGGCGGGCCTGCGGCGTCCGGGGCGGGTCAAGTTGTCGTTGCGGGGGTGCGCGGCGCTCGCGGTGCCGTCGAGCAGGTGCTCGCGGTGGGCGACGCGCTGGATCAGGGTCAACAGCTGCGGGTCGATCGCGCGGCCCGGCAGCTCCTCCTCGACGAGGGCGTCGACGGTCTCGTCGTGCACGCGGCTCACCACGAGGACTTGCTGACGCCCGGGAGCTCGCCCCGGTGCGCCATCTCGCGCAGGCAGACGCGGCACAGCCCGAACTTGCGCAGGACCGCGCGCGCACGCCCGCAGCGGTTGCAGCGGGTGTAGCCGCGGACCTTGAACTTCGGGGTCCGCGCCGCCTTGTTGACCAGTGCCTTCTTCGCCATCTCAGTTCTCCCTGAACGGGAAGCCGAGGGCACGCAGCAGGGCCCGGCCTTCCTCGTCGGTGGTCGCGGAGGTGACCACGGTGATGTCCATCCCCCGCGGCCGGTCGATCGAGTCCTGGTCGATCTCGTGGAACATCGACTGGTCGGACAGACCGAACGTGTAGTTGCCCGAGCCGTCGAACTGCTTGGGCGAGAGGCCGCGGAAGTCGCGGATGCGCGGCAGCGAGATCGAGACCAGGCGGTCGAGGAACTCCCACATCCGCGCGCCGCGCAGCGTGCTGCGGGCGCCGATCGGCATCCCCTCGCGCAGCTTGAACTGCGCGATCGACTTGCGGGCCCGGCGGATCTCGGGCTTCTGGCCGCTGATCAGGGTGAGGTCGCGGACCGCGCCCTCCATCAGCTTCGAGTCGCGCGCGGCCTCGCCGACGCCCATGTTGACGACGACCTTGGTGACGCCGGGCACGAGCATCGGGTTCGCGTAGCCGAACTGGTCCGTCAGTTCCTGACGGATCGCGTCCAGGTAGCGCTGCTGCAGCCGGGGACGAGTCTCGGTGCTCGTCATCAGATGTCCTTCCCGTTGCGGCGCGAGACGCGCACGCGCTTCTGCTCGCCCTCGCCGCCCTCGCGGTAGCCGACGCGGGCCGGCTTGCCGTCGCCGTCGACGACCATCACGTTCGAGACGTGAATGGCCGCCTCCTGCGTGACGATCCCGCCGGACTGCGCGCCCCGCTGGTTCGCGGACTGGGCCGTGTGCTTCTTGATCCGGTTCACGCCCTCGACGAGGACCCGGTCGCGGTCGGGGTAGGCCTTGATGACCTTGCCCTTCGCGCCCTTGTCCTTGCCGGCGATGACCAGCACGGTGTCGCCCTTCTTGACCTTCATCTGGCTACAGCACCTCCGGCGCGAGGGAGATGATCCGCATGAAGCGCTTGTCGCGCAGCTCCCGGCCGACCGGGCCGAAGATGCGGGTCCCGCGCGGCTCGCGGTCGTTCTTGATGATCACCGCGGCGTTCTCGTCGAACTTGATGTACGAGCCGTCCGGGCGGCGCTTCTCCTTGACGGTGCGCACCACGACGGCCTTGACGACGTCGCCGCGCTTCACGCCGGACGCCGGGATGGCCTCCTTGACGGTGGCCACGATGACGTCGCCGATCCCCGCGTAGCGGCGGGAGGAGCCGCCGAGCACACGGATGCACAGGATTTCCCTGGCTCCCGTGTTGTCGGCGACCCGGAGTCGCGACTCCTGCTGGATCACTGCTTCTCTCCTGACCTTCCCGGCGCCGGGCGCCGGATGGTTTCGATGTGGCCCCGGAGGGGACTTACTTGGCCTTCTCGAGGACCTCGACGAGACGCCAGCGCTTCGTCGCCGAGAGCGGCCGGGTCTCCATGAGGAGCACGCGGTCGCCCGGGCCGGCGGTGTTGTGCTCGTCGTGCGCCTTGACCTTCTTGGTCCGGCGGATGACCTTCGAGTAGCGCGGGTGCTTCACCCGGTCCTCGAGGCTGACGACGATCGTCTTGGACATCTTGTCCGAGACGACGAGGCCCTCGCGGGTCTTCCGCAGGCCGCGGTCGTCGTTCCGCGCGGAGACCGGGCTCTGCTCGGCCTTGCCGGCCTGCTTGGTCTCGGAGCGGACCTGCTGCTCCTCGTCGCGCTCGGGAGCGGTCGCCCCCGAGCTGGTCGCGGTCGTCTCGCTCATGCCGCTCCCTCCTCGTCAGGGGCGACGGACAGCCCGAGCTCACGCTCGCGCATCACCGTGTAGATGCGCGCGATGTCGTGGCGGACGGTCCGCAGCCGGCGGTTGTTGTCGAGCTGCCCGGTGGCCATCTGGAACCGGAGGTTGAACAGCTCGGCCTTCGCCTCGCGGGCACGCGCGACGAGCTCCTCGCCGGTCAGCTCGCGCAGCTCGCTGGCGGGGGTTCCCGCTGCCATCAGAACGCCTCCTCACGGGTGACGATGCGGCAGCGCATCGGCAGCTTGTGCTGCGCGCGACGCAGTGCCTCACGGGCGGTGGCCTCGTTCGGGTAGCTCATCTCGAACATGACCCGGCCGGGCTTCACGTTCGCGATCCACTTCTCCGGCGAGCCCTTGCCGGAACCCATGCGGGTCTCGGCGGGCTTCTTGGTCAGCGGACGGTCCGGGAAGATGTTGATCCAGACCTTGCCGCCACGGCGGATGTGGCGCGTGATCGCGATACGGGCCGACTCGATCTGGCGGTTGGTGACGTAGCCGTGCTCCAGGGCCTGGATGCCGTAGTCACCGAAGGCCATCTGCGTGCCGCCCTTGGCCGCACCCGAGCGGTCCGGCCGGTGCTGCTTGCGGAACTTGACCTTGCGGGGGATCAGCACGCGTCAGCCCTCCGATCCGGAGCCGGTGGTGGACGCCGGCGCCCCGGAGGACGCGGCCTCGGCGGCGGCGCGCCCGGCCTCGGTGCTCGTCGCGGTGGTGCCGGACGAGCCCGACCGACGGCCGCGGGGACGGTCGCCGCGGTCGCCCCGGCCGCGGCGCGGCTCGCGGGTGGCGGCGTCGAGGGCCGCCTGGCGCTCGGACTCGCGCTTCCCGCCGACGACGTCGCCCTTGTAGATCCAGACCTTCACGCCGATGCGGCCGAAGTTGGTCCGGGCCTCGAACAGGCCGTAGTCGATCTCGGCGCGGAGCGTGTGCAGCGGCACCCGGCCCTCGCGGTAGAACTCCGAGCGCGACATCTCGGCGCCACCGAGGCGGCCCGAGCACTGCACGCGGATGCCCTTGACGCCCGGCGAGCGCATGGCCGACTGCATGGCCTTGCGCATCGCGCGGCGGAAGGACACGCGGTTGGACAGCTGCTCGGCGACGCCCTGCGCCACGAGCTGCGCGTCGGCCTCGGCGCCCTTGACCTCGAGGATGTTGAGCTGGACCTGCTTGCCGGTCAGCTTCTCGAGGTTGCCCCGCAGCCGGTCGGCCTCCGCGCCGCGGCGGCCGATGACGATGCCCGGGCGGGCGGTGTGGATGTCGACGCGCACGCGGTCGCGGGTGCGCTCGATCTCGACCTTGGAGATGCCGGCCCGCTCCATGCCCTTGGAGAGCATGCGGCGGATCTTGACGTCCTCGGCCACGTAGTCGGCGTACTGCTTGTCGGCGTACCAGCGGGACTTCCAGTCCGTGGTGATGCCGAGTCGGAACCCGTGCGGGTTGATCTTCTGACCCATCAGCGGGTCCTTCCCTTCGAGCGCCGGCGGCCGCCCCTGGCACCCTCGGGCACCGAGGTGACCTCGACGGTGATGTGGCTCGTCCGCTTGCGGATGCGGTACGCACGCCCCTGCGCCCGGGGCTGGAACCGCTTCATGGTGGGGCCCTCGTCCACGGTGATCGTCGAGATGACGAGCGTGGCGGGGTCCAGGTCGAAGTTGTTCTCGGCGTTCGCCACGGCGCTCGCCACGAGCTTGGCGACCGGCTTGGCGGCCGCCTGCTCGGCGAACTGCAGCACCGAGGCGGCCTGGCCGACCGGCATGCCGCGGACGATGTCCACCACGCGGCGGACCTTCATCGGCGACATGCGCACGTAGCGGGCCTTCGCCACCGCGCTCTGCACGGCCCCCTCGGGGGCGTCGGTGTCGGCTGGTGCAGCCATCGTTCGGTTCCCTTTCTGCGGTCTCGCGGGACGGGTGACCGCCGTCCGTCGCCTAGCGGCGACGGGACCGGCGGTCCTCCTTGACGTGCCCGCGGAACGTGCGGGTCGGGGCGAACTCGCCGAGCTTGTGCCCGACCATGGCCTCCGAGACGAAGACCGGGACGTGCTTGCGCCCGTCGTGGACGGCCAGCGTGTGGCCGATCATGTCCGGGATGATCGTGGACCGGCGCGACCAGGTCCTGATCACGGACTTCCGGTTCGACTCGTTCAGCGCGTCGACCTTCTTGAGCAGGTGGTCGTCGACGAACGGCCCCTTCTTGACACTGCGCGGCATCGCTGTCTCCTCCCTGCCCGTCAGCGCTTCTTGTTCTTGCCGGTACGCCGGCGGCGCACGATCATGCGGTCGCTCTCCTTGCGGCCACGGGTGCGGCCCTCCGGGGTACCGGCCGGGTTGACCGGGTGGCGTCCACCGGACGTCTTGCCCTCACCACCGCCGTGCGGGTGGTCGACCGGGTTCATCGCGACACCGCGCACCGTCGGGCGCTTGCCGCGCCAGCGGTTGCGGCCCGCCTTGCCCCAGTTGATGTTCGAGTGCTCGGCGTTGCCGACCTCGCCGATGGTGGCGCGGCAGCGGACGTCGACATTGCGGATCTCGCCCGAGGGCATCCGCAGCTGGGCGTACGGCCCGTCCTTGGCCACGAGCTGCACCCGCGCGCCGGCCGACCGCGCGATCTTCGCGCCGCCGCCGGGGCGGAGCTCGATCGCGTGGATCACGGTGCCGGTGGGGATGTTGCGCAGCGGCAGGTTGTTGCCGGGCTTGATGTCGGCCCGGGGGCCGCTCTCCACCGCGTCGCCCTGCCCCAGCCGCTCCGGGGCGATGATGTAGCGCTTCTCGCCGTCGGCGTAGTGCAGCAGCGCGATGCGGGCGCTGCGGTTCGGGTCGTACTCGATGTGCGCGACCTTGGCCGGCACGCCGTCCTTGTCGTTGCGACGGAAGTCGATGAGCCGGTAGGCCCGCTTGTGGCCGCCGCCCTGGTGCCGGGTCGTGATCCGGCCGGTGGCGTTGCGGCCGCCCTTGTTGTGCAGCGGGCGGATCAGCGACTTCTCCGGGTGGTCGCGCGTGATCTCGGCGAAGTCCGAGACGCTCGCGCCGCGCCGCCCGGCGGTCGTCGGCTTGTACCTGCGGATTCCCATGTCCTCAGTGCTCCCCTACGCCCCGGGTCCGCCGAAGACGTCGATCGTCCGGCTCTCCGGCGTCACGGTCACCACGGCGCGCTTGGTGTCCTTGCGCTTGCCGAAGCCGCGCCGGGACCGCTTGCGCTTCCCCTCGCGGTTGAGCGTGTTCACGCTCTCCACCTGCACGTCGAAGATCTCCTGGACGGCGATCTTGATCTGGGTCTTGTTCGCGTCCGGCCGCACCAGGAACGTGTACTGGCGCTCCTCGAGAAGGCCGTAGCTCTTCTCCGAGATCACCGGCGCGAGGATGACGTCGCGCGCGTCCGCGATCACTGGTCTGCCTCCTGCACGGTCCGCGAGCCGACGAACGCGTCGAGGCCGGCGGTCGTGAAGACCACGTCGTCCGCGCGCAGCACGTCGTAGGTGTTGAGCTGGTCGGCCGTCAGCAGGTGCACCGCGGGCAGGTTCGCGACGCTGCGGCGGGTCGCCTCGTCGTCGCGCGCGACGACCGCCAGGACGTGGCGGTGCTCGCGGTCGGCCGTGATGACGCCCTCGAGCGCGGCGCGCGCGCCCTTGGTCGACGGCGTGGTGCCCTCGATCAGCGCCGAGAAGACGTGCACCCGCTCGTGGCGGGCGCGGTCGGACAGCGCCCCGCGCAGGGCCGCCGCCTTCATCTTCTTCGGGGTCCGCTGGCTGTAGTCCCGCGGCGTCGGGCCGTGGACGGTGCCGCCGCCGGTGAACTGCGGCGCGCGGGTCGAGCCCTGGCGGGCACGGCCGGTGCCCTTCTGCCGGTAGGGCTTCTTGCCGCCGCCGCGGGTCTCGCCGCGCGTCTTGGTGTCGTGCGTGCCCTGGCGGGCCGCCGCGAGCTGCGCGGTGACGACCTGGTGCATCAGCGCGGTGTTGGCCGGCGCGTCGAAGAGCTCGCCGGGGAGCTCGGCCGTGCCGTCGGTGCCACCGGTCGGCGTGTGGACGGGGACCGACCGGGTCTCGCCCGTGCCCGCGGCGGCGTCCGCCTCGCGACGTGCGACGCGACGGGCCTCGCCGGCGGTGAACGACGGGCGCCGGCTCTGCCGGGAGGACACGGTGAGGGTCGCCGTGGCCGCGGCCGTCGTGGACGACGCGCCCGACCCGACCTGCTCACCTGCGTCGTGGCCCTCGGTGTCGCTCACACCCGGGGTGTGGCCGTCAGGAGAGGTCACTGCTGGTCACCGCCCTTCGGGTGGACCTTGGCCGCGGAGGTCACGAGGACCAGGCCGCCGCGCGGGCCGGGGACGGCGCCGCGGATCAGCAGCAGGCCCGCGTCGGCGTCCACGCCGTGCACGGTCAGGTTCTGCGTGGTGCTCTTGACGTTGCCCATGCGGCCGGCCATGCGCGTGCCCTTGAAGACGCGCGCCGGGGTGGCGCAGCCGCCGATGGAGCCGGGCGAACGGTGCTTGCGCTGGGTGCCGTGGCTCGCGCCGAGACCGCCGAAGCCGTGGCGCTTCATGACGCCGGCGGTGCCCTTGCCCTTGGTGGTGCCGGAGACGTCGACGACGGCGCCCGCGCTGAAGGTCTCGGCCGTCACCTCCTGGCCGACCTCGTAGGACGAGGCGTCGGAGGTGCGCAGCTCGACGAGGTGGCGCCGCGGCGTGATGCCGGCCTTGGCGAAGTGCCCGGTCTCGGGCTTGTTCACCTTGCGCGGGTCGACGGCGCCGTAGGCGAACTGGACCGCGTTGTAGCCGTCGGTGGAGGGGGTCCGCACCTGCGTGACCACGCAGGGCCCGGCCTTGACGACGGTCACGGGGACGACCCGGTTCGCCTCGTCGAACACCTGGGTCATGCCGACCTTGGTGCCGAGGACGCCGGTCATCTGCCGCTCGTGGGTCCGGAGGGGATCTGCAGTCATCAGACGCCTCACTGGATGTTGACGTCGACGCTCGCCGGCAGGTCGATGCGCATGAGCGCGTCCACCGTCTTGGGCGTCGGGTCGACGATGTCGATCAGTCGCTTGTGGGTGCGCATCTCGAAGTGCTCGCGCGAGTCCTTGTACTTGTGCGGCGAGCGGATGACGCAGTAGATGTTCTTCTCGGTGGGCAGCGGCACCGGGCCGACGACCGAGGCGCCGGTGCGCGTCACGGTCTCCACGATCTTGCGGGCCGACGCGTCGATCGCCTCGTGGTCGTAGGCCTTGAGCCTGATGCGGATCTTCTGTCCCGCCATGGTGGCTTGCCGTTCCTCTTCTCGGTCCTCCGGACCGCACCGGCGCCCCGGAGGCCGTCCCACCTCGATCTCGCGGACCTCTCCGGTCCACGCGGTCGGGCGTGTCGACTCCGTCGGCTGGCGCGCCCCGGACGCTCGTCGCTCCGCGGCTTCAGGCCCTCGCCGGCTGGCTCGAGACCCTCGCTGTTCATGGTGTGTCCGTCCCGCCCCGACCGGTGGCCGGTCGGCGGCACGGTGGGCACCCTCGGGGGGTGCCCGGTTCCCGCTCGATGCGGTGCCGCGCGCTGAGCGTCCTGGCTGGACTCCCGACACGGACCCCGCTCACGCCGGGGCGGTCGGCTCGATACCGACTGAGCCGACCGCCCGGGCAAGCAACCCGTCAAGTGTCGCACGCACGCCGTGGCGCGCCGACACCGGGGGTGGGGTGCGGAGGAACCCCTACTTGTTGATCTTCGTGACCTGGCCCGCGCCCACGGTCCGGCCACCCTCGCGGATGGCGAACTGGAGGCCCTCCTCCATGGCGATGGGCTGGATCAGCTGGACCGACATCTCCGTGTTGTCGCCCGGCATGACCATCTCGGTGCCCTCCGGCAGCGTCACGACGCCGGTGACGTCGGTCGTCCGGAAGTAGAACTGCGGGCGGTAGTTGTTGAAGAACGGCGTGTGCCGACCGCCCTCGTCCTTGCCCAGGATGTAGACCTGGCCCTCGAACTCGGTGTGCGGGGTGATCGAGCCCGGCTTCACGACGACCATGCCGCGCTCGACGTCCTCGCGCTTGATGCCGCGGAGCAGCAGACCGACGTTGTCGCCGGCGCGGCCCTCGTCGAGCAGCTTGCGGAACATCTCGATGCCGGTGGTGGTGGTCTTCATCGACTTCTCGCGGATGCCGACGATCTCCACCTCCTCGTTCACCTTGACGATGCCGCGCTCGACGCGGCCGGTGACGACGGTGCCGCGACCGGTGATCGTGAAGACGTCCTCGACGGGCATGAGGAACGGCTTGTCGGTGTCACGCTCCGGCGACGGGATCGAGTCGTCGACGGCGTCCATGAGGCTGATGATGGCCTCGCCCCACTCGGCGTCGCCCTCGAGCGCCTTCAGCGCCGAGACGCGCACGACGGGGAGGTCGTCGCCGGGGTACTCCTGCGCCGAGAGGAGCTCACGGACCTCCATCTCGACGAGCTCCATGATCTCCTCGTCGTCGACCATGTCGGCCTTGTTGAGCGCGACGACGATGTAGGGCACGCCGACCTGCTTGGCGAGCAGCACGTGCTCACGGGTCTGCGGCATGGGGCCGTCGGTCGCGGCCACGACCAGGATGGCGCCGTCCATCTGGGCGGCACCGGTGATCATGTTCTTCACGTAGTCGGCGTGCCCGGGGCAGTCGACGTGCGCGTAGTGCCGCTTCTCGGTCTGGTACTCGACGTGCGCGATCGAGATCGTGATGCCGCGCTGGCGCTCCTCGGGCGCCTTGTCGATCATGTCGAACGCGGACGCCTGGTTGAGGTCCGGGTACTTGTCGTGCAGGACCTTCGTGATGGCCGCGGTCAGCGTCGTCTTCCCGTGGTCGATGTGACCGATGGTGCCGATGTTGACGTGGGGCTTGGTCCGCTCGAACTTGGCCTTCGCCACTGCTCTCGTCCTCCTGGACTTCTGAGGGTCTTACGTCGTCTGGTGGTGCGGTCCTCTGGGTGGGCGTGGCGCCGGGCGGAGGACCCGAGGTGACCTCTACGAGGCTAACGGGGGCTTTTCCCCGGCCTCACCGCGACCCGTCATCCCGTCGTCGGGAATCGGGGCCGCGGTGGGAGGTCACTCGCCGGTCGCCTTGGCGATGATCTCCTTGGCCACGCTGGCCGGGACCTCGCCGTACGAGTCGAACTGCATGGAGTAGTTCGCTCGCCCCTGGGTCTTCGACCGCAGGTCACCGACGTAGCCGAACATCTCCGAGAGCGGCACCAGCGCCTTGACGATGCGGTTGCCGCTGCGCTCCTCCATGGCCTGGATGTGGCCACGGCGGGAGTTCAGGTCGCCGATGACGTCGCCCATGTAGTCCTCGGGCGTGTTCACCTCGACCGCCATGAGGGGCTCGAGGATGGCCGGGTCCGCCTTGCGGGCCGCCTCCTTGAGCGCCATCGAGCCGGCGACCTTGAACGCCATCTCCGACGAGTCCACCTCGTGGTACTGGCCGTCGAGCAGCGTCAGGCGCAGGCCCGTCATCGGGTAGCCGGCCAGCACGCCGTACTGCATGGCGTCCTGGGCACCGGCGTCGACCGACGGGATGTACTCGCGCGGCACGCGCCCACCGGTGACCTTGTTGACGAACTCGTAGAGCGCGCCGTCCTCGTTCTTCTCCATCGGCTCGAGCTTGATGATCACGCGCGCGAACTGGCCGGAGCCACCGGTCTGCTTCTTGTGCGTGTACTCGTACTTCTCGACCGGCTTGCGGATCGTCTCGCGGTAGGCGACCTGCGGCTTGCCGATGTTGGCCTCGACCTTGAAGTCGGACTTCATCCGGTTGACGAGCACCTCGAGGTGGAGCTCGCCCATGCCGGAGATGATCGTCTGGCCGGTCTCCTCGTCGAGGGCGACCTGGAAGGTCGGGTCCTCGTCGGCGAGACGCTGGATGGCCGTGGAGAGCTTCTCCTGGTCGGCCTTCGACTTCGGCTCGACCGCCACCGAGATGACGGGCGTCGGGAAGACCATCGACTCGAGGACGACCGGGTTCTGCGGGTCGCAGAGCGTGTCGCCCGTCGTCGTGTCCTTCAGCCCGACGAAGGCGTAGATGTGCCCGGCCATGGCGTCGTCGACCGGGTTCTCCTTGTTGGAGTGCATCTGGAAGAGCTTCCCGATGCGCTCCTTGCGGTCCTTCGTGGAGTTGATGATCTGCGCGCCCTGGTTGACCTTGCCCGAGTAGACCCGGACGTAGGTCAGCTTCCCGTAGAACGGGTGCGAGACGACCTTGAAGGCCAGCGCCGAGAACGGCTCGTCGGTGGTCGCGTGCCGGACCACCGGGGTCTCGCCGTCGAGCAGCGTGCCCTCGACCGGCTTCACGTCGGTCGGCGCGGGCAGGTAGGCGATGACGGCGTCGAGCATGGGCTGCACGCCCTTGTTCTTGAACGCCGTGCCGCAGATGACCGGGTAGTACTCGCCGGCGAGCGTCACGGCGCGGATGCCGTGCTCGATCTCCTCGACCGTGAGCTCCTCACCGGCGAAGTAGCGCTCCATGAGGGCCTCGTCGTTCTCGGCGATGGCCTCGATCAGCGCCTCGCGGTACTCCGCGACCTCGTCCTGGCGGTCCGCCGGGATCTCCTCGATCGCGTAGTCCTCGCCCTTCTGGACCTCACCGCGCCAGGTGAGCGCCCGCATCCGCACGAGGTCGATGACCCCGTAGAAGTCGGACTCGGAGCCCAGCGGCAGCTGCAGGACCAGGGGCTTGGCGTTCAGCCGCTCCTTGATGGTCCGCACGGTGAAGTAGAAGTCCGCACCGAGCTTGTCCATCTTGTTGACGAAGCAGATGCGCGGGACGTTGTAGGTGTCGGCCTGGCGCCACACCGTCTCCGACTGGGGCTCGACACCCTCCTTGCCGTCGAACACGGCGACGGCGCCGTCGAGCACGCGCAGCGAGCGCTCCACCTCGACGGTGAAGTCGACGTGCCCGGGGGTGTCGATGATGTTGATCTGGTGGTCTTTCCAGAAGGTCGTCGTCGCGGCAGACGTGATCGTGATGCCGCGCTTCTGCTCCTCCTCCATCCAGTCCATCGTGGCCGCGCCGTCGTGGACCTCACCGATCTTGTAGTTGATGCCGGTGTAGTACAGGACGCGCTCGGTCGTGGTGGTCTTGCCCGCGTCGATGTGGGCCATGATCCCGATGTTGCGGACCTTGCCCAGGTCGGTCAGCACGTCGCGTGCCACGGAATTCCTCTTCCCGTCGGATCGTCGCCGCGGGTCCCGCGGCTGATGTTCGCGAGGCGGCCCGCCCGCACCCGGTGGTTCGCACCGGGAGGGGACGGGGCCGCCGGCCCCCTACCAGCGGTAGTGGGCGAACGCCTTGTTCGACTCGGCCATCTTGTGCGTGTCCTCGCGCCGCTTGACGCTGGCGCCGAGGCCGTTCGAGGCGTCGAGCAGCTCGTTGGTGAGCCGCTCGACCATCGTCTTCTCGCGGCGCGCCCGCGAGTAGGTGATCAGCCAGCGCAGGCCGAGCGTGGTCGAGCGCCCGGCGCGCACCTCGATCGGCACCTGGTAGGTCGCGCCACCGACGCGGCGGCTGCGGACCTCGAGGGCCGGCTTGACGTTGTCCAGCGCGCGCTTCAGCGTGACGACCGGGTCGGCGCCGTTGCGCTCCCGGCAGCCCTCCATCGCGCCGTAGACGATGCGCTCGGCGAGCGACCGCTTGCCGTCGACGAGCACCTTGTTCACCAGCTGCGTCACCAGCGGCGACCCGTAGACCGGGTCGGCGACGAGCGGACGCTTCGGAGCGGGTCCCTTGCGCGGCATGTCAGCTCTTGTCCTTCTTCGTCCCGTAGCGGCTGCGGGCCTGCTTGCGGTTCTTGACCGCCTGCGTGTCCAGCGCGCCGCGGATGATCTTGTAGCGAACGCCCGGCAGGTCCTTCACGCGACCGCCGCGCACGAGCACGATCGAGTGCTCCTGCAGGTTGTGGCCCTCGCCCGGGATGTACGCCGTGACCTCGATCTGGTTCGAGAGGCGCACGCGCGCGACCTTGCGGAGCGCGGAGTTCGGCTTCTTCGGGGTCGTCGTGTAGACGCGCGTGCACACGCCGCGCCGCTGCGGGCTCCCCTTGAGGGCCGCGGTCTTGGTCTTCTCGACCTTGTCCTCGCGGCCCCGTCGGACCAACTGCTGGATGGTGGGCATTCGTTCCTCTGGCTCGTGTCCTGCTCGTCGTGTCGCTACGTCTGTCGGTGTCGTCCGCACCGCACGGGCCGGTGGGTCCGTGGATCGCGGGGTCGGGCGTGTCGTCGGTGGACCGCTGGCCCCTCGTGACCGACACCGCCGACGCTCCCGGTCGCCGTCACACCGCCCGTGGCGGGCGCAGCGCAACGGCCCGATCGCGTCGGGCACCGGGTACGACGATACCTGCGCATGCGCGCGGGTTCGCAGGTGGGTCCGGATCCGGCCACGGAGGCATCCCTCGACGGACCCTGCGCGCCCTCGAAGGTCCTCTCCGGACCTCCATATCGCCGGCGGTGTACTCCTCGCCGTCGAACGGGCTGCCGCGACGATACACGAGCGCCGCCTCCGGGGCGTGCAACGTCACCCGGGAGGCCCGCATTCCCCCGCGCGCTCGCGCTCGGTCCGCGGCCCTGAGGTCGAGGAGCACACCACGCGGCATCCGACGCCGCCGCGCCTGCCTGACGTACCCCTCGCCGGCGCTCCACCCCGTTCCGAGTTAAGGGCGCACCGCCCCGGACATGACGAACGCCCCCGCCCGGCGGACCGGGCGGGGGCGTTCGGGACGGCTCAGGTCAGCGGTACTGACCGAAGTCGTAGTCGTCCAGCGGGACGGCCACGCCGCTGCCGGTGCCGAAGACGTCGGGCGAGTAGTACCCGTCGTCGTAGCTCGGCAGGGCGTACGCCGCGGCGCGCGCCTCCTCGGTCGGCTGCACCTGGATGTTCCGGTACCGGTTGATGCCGGTGCCGGCCGGGATCAGCTTCCCGATGATGACGTTCTCCTTCAGCCCCACGAGGCTGTCGGACTTCCCCTCGATCGCGGCGTTGGTGAGGATGCGGGTCGTCTCCTGGAACGACGCCGCCGACAGCCACGACTCGGTGGCCAGCGAGGCCTTCGTGATGCCCATGAGCACCGGACGCCCCGCCGCCGGGTCGCCGCCCTCGGCGACGACCTTGCGGTTCTGGCCCTCGAACTCGGCGCGGTCCACGACACCGCCGGGCAGGAACTCCGTCGCGCCCGAGTCGATGATCGTCACCCGGCGGAGCATCTGCCGGACGATGACCTCGATGTGCTTGTCGTGGATCGACACGCCCTGCGAGCGGTAGACCTTCTGGACCTCGTCGACGAGGTGCAGCTGCACCTCGCGGGGGCCCATGACCCGCAGCACCTCGTGCGGGTCGGCCGTGCCCTCGAGCAGCTGCTGTCCGACGCCGACGTGGTCGCCGTCCTGCAGCGGGCGCTCGGTGCCGTCGACGGGGATCGTCGCGAGCCGCTGGCGCTTGGACAGCTTGTCGTAGATGACCTCCTCGCTCCCGTCGTCCGGGATGAGGGTGATCTTCCAGAACTTGTCGCCGTCCTCGAGCTGCACCCGGCCGTCGACGTCGGCGATCGGCGCCTTGCCCTTGGGGACGCGGGCCTCGAAGAGCTCCTGCACACGGGGCAGACCGGTCGTGATGTCCTCGCCGGCCACACCACCGGTGTGGAAGGTGCGCATCGTGAGCTGCGTGCCGGGCTCACCGATCGACTGGGCGGCGACGATGCCGACCGCCTCGCCGACGTCGACGAGCTGGCCGGTCGCGAGGGACCGCCCGTAGCACATCGCGCAGACGCCCTGGGCCGAGTCGCACGTCAGGACGCTGCGGACGCGGACCTTGCCGATCCCCGCCGCGATGAGCGCGTCGATGGCCTGCTGGCCGATGTCGCCGCCCTTGGCGAGCACGACGTTGCCCTCGGAGTCGGTGACCTCGGAGGCCGCGGTGCGGGTGTACACGCTGGTGTCGACGTGCACGTCGCGCATGAGCGACCCGTCGGGGCCCTCCTCCGCGATCGGCATCGGGATGCCGCGCTCGGTGCCGCAGTCGACCTCGCGGACGATGACGTCCTGCGAGACGTCGACCAGGCGCCGGGTCAGGTAGCCCGAGTCGGCGGTGCGCAGCGCGGTGTCGGCGAGACCCTTGCGCGTGCCGTGGGTCGAGATGAAGTACTCGACCACCGAGAAGCCCTCGCGGAAGTTGGACTTGATCGGCCGAGGGATGAACTCGCCCTTCGGGTTCGCGACCAGGCCCTTCATGCCCGCGAGCTGGCGCACCTGGGTCATGTTGCCCGCCGCGCCGGAGGCGACGATCCGCGAGATCGAGTTGTCCTCGGGGAAGTTGTCCTCCATCGCCTTCGCCACCTCCTCGGTGGCCTGGCCCCAGATGCGCACCAGCTCGTCGTTGCGCTCCTGGAAGGAGAGCGCACCGCGCTGGTAGCGCTTGTTGACCTGCTCGGCGCGACCCTCGTACTCGTCGAGGATCTCCTGCTTGCGCGGGGGCACGACGACGTCGTCGATGGCGATCGTGACGCCCGAGCGCGTGGCCCAGTGGAAGCCGGCGTCCTTGAGCCGGTCCAGCGTCATGGCGACCTCGGTCATCGAGTAGCGCTCGGCGAGGTCGTTGATGATCGCCGCCTGCCGCTTCTTGGGCAGCAGGTCGTTGACGAAGGGGTAGTCCTCGGGCAGGAGCTCGTTGAAGAGCACCCGGCCGAGCGTGGTCTCCGCGAGCCACGGCACGCCGGGCTCGTGGTCCTCCGGGGCCATGCCCGGGCCCGGGACGACGGAGCCGTCGAGCCGGATCCGAATCTTCGCCTGGAGGTCGAGGGCCCCCAGGTCGTAGGCCATGATCGCCTCGGCGGGCGACGAGTAGGCCTGGCCCTCGCCGTTCCCGCCCTCGGAGAGCATCGTCAGGTAGTACAGCCCCGTGACCATGTCGAGGCGCGGCATGGCGAGCGGCTTGCCCGACGCCGGCGACAGGATGTTGTTCGCCGACAGCATGAGGATGCGGGCCTCGGCCTGCGCCTCGGCCGACAGCGGCAGGTGCACCGCCATCTGGTCACCGTCGAAGTCGGCGTTGAACGCCTCGCACACCAGCGGGTGGAGCTGGATGGCCTTGCCCTCGACGAGCTGCGGCTCGAAGGCCTGGATGCCGAGGCGGTGCAGCGTCGGCGCCCGGTTGAGCATCACCGGGTGCTCGTTGATGACCTCCTCGAGCACGTCCCAGACCTGGCCGCGCTGACGCTCGACCATCCGCTTCGCGGACTTGATGTTCTGGGCGTGGTTGAGGTCGACCAGCCGCTTCATGACGAACGGCTTGAACAGCTCGAGCGCCATCTGCTTGGGCAGGCCGCACTGGTGCAGCTTGAGCTGCGGGCCGACGACGATGACCGAACGGCCCGAGTAGTCGACGCGCTTGCCGAGCAGGTTCTGGCGGAACCGGCCCTGCTTGCCCTTGAGCAGGTCGGACAGCGACTTGAGCGGGCGGTTGCCCGGCCCGGTCACCGGCCGGCCGCGGCGGCCGTTGTCGAACAGCGCGTCGACGGCCTCCTGCAGCATCCGCTTCTCGTTGTTGACGATGATCTCGGGCGCGCCGAGGTCGATCAGTCGCTTGAGGCGGTTGTTGCGGTTGATGACCCGGCGGTACAGGTCGTTCAGGTCCGAGGTGGCGAAGCGGCCACCGTCGAGCTGCACCATCGGGCGCAGGTCCGGCGGGATGACCGGCACGCAGTCGAGCACCATGCCGCCGGGGCGGTTGCCGGTGGCCTGGAACGCCGCGACGACCTTGAGCCGCTTGAGCGCGCGCAGCTTGCGCTGCCCCTTGCCCGACCGGATCGTCTCCCGCAGGTTGTCGGCCTCGGCGTCGATGTCGAAGGTCTGCAGGAGCTTCTGGATCGCCTCGGCACCCATGGCGCCGGTGAAGTAGTCCGCGTAGCGGTCGTAGAGCTCGCGGTAGAGCGACTCGTCCTGGATGAGCTGCCCGCGGTCGAGCTTGGTGAAGGTGTCCCAGACCTCCTGGAGGCGGTCGAGCTCGCGCTGCGCGCGGTCGCGCAGCTGGCGCATCTCGCGCTCGCCGCCCTCCTTCACCTTGCGGCGCACGTCGGACTTCGCGCCCTCGGCCTCGAGCTCGGCGATGTCGCTCTCGAGCTTCTGGGCGCGGGCCTCGAGGTCGTTGTCGCGCTGGGTCTCGAGCCGCTTGCGCTCGCCGGCGATCTCGTTCTCGAGGGTCGAGAGATCGTTGTGCCGCTGGTCCGCGTTCACGTCCGTGATCACGTAGGCGGCGAAGTAGATGATCTTCTCGAGGTCCTTCGGGGCCAAGTCGAGCAGGTAGCCCAGCCGCGACGGGACGCCCTTGAAGTACCAGATGTGCGTGACGGGCGCGGCCAGCTCGATGTGGCCCATCCGCTCGCGGCGCACCTTGGCGCGGGTCACCTCGACGCCGCAGCGCTCACAGATGATGCCCTTGAAGCGGACGCGCTTGTACTTGCCGCAGTAGCACTCCCAGTCCCGGGTGGGGCCGAAGATCTTCTCGCAGAAGAGTCCGTCCTTCTCGGGCTTGAGGGTGCGGTAGTTGATGGTCTCGGGCTTCTTGACCTCGCCGTACGACCACTGCCGGATGTCGTCGGCGGTGGCCAGACCGATCCGGAGCTCGTCGAAGAAGTTGACGTCGAGCAAAGGTTCTCCCCTGGATGGGTGAGCTGTTTTCTAGAGGGCCGCGAGCCGGCCCCGGGGCTTGAGCAGAGCTTCAGGTCCGGGGGCCGGCGGGCGAGGTCAGTTGACGACGTCGTCCACGGAGGGCGACTCGTTGCGGGACAGGTTGATGCCGAGGTTGGCCGCGGCGCGCTCGAGGTCCTCGTCGTCGCCGTCGCGCATCTCGATCGCGGCACCGTCCGAGGACAGCACCTCCACGTTGAGGCACAGCGACTGGAGCTCCTTGAGGAGCACCTTGAACGACTCGGGGATCCCGGGCTCCGGGATGTTCTCGCCCTTGACGATCGCCTCGTAGACCTTGACGCGACCGAGCACGTCGTCGGACTTGATCGTCAGCAGCTCCTGCAGCGTGTACGCCGCGCCGTAGGCCTGCATCGCCCAGCACTCCATCTCGCCGAAGCGCTGGCCACCGAACTGCGCCTTACCACCCAGCGGCTGCTGCGTGATCATCGAGTACGGGCCGGTCGAGCGGGCGTGGATCTTGTCGTCGACCAGGTGCAGCAGCTTGAGGATGTACATGTAGCCCACCGCGATCGCGTGCGGGTAGGGCTCACCGGTACGTCCGTCGAAGATCTGCGCCTTGCCGTCCTCGCCGACGAGCCGGACGCCGTCGCGGGTCGGCAGCGTCGAGGACAGCAGCCCCGAGATCTCGGCCTGCCGGGCACCGTCGAACACCGGGGTGGCGGTCTTCGTGTCCGGCGCCACGGAGCGCATGTCGTCGGGGAGGTTCACCGCCCATTCCTCGGTGTTCTCCGGGTCGACCTCCCAGCCGGTCTTCGCGATCCACCCGAGGTGGGTCTCGAGGACCTGGCCGATGTTCATGCGTCGCGGCACACCGTGGGTGTTGAGGACGATGTCCACCGGGGTCCCGTCGGCGAGGAACGGCATGTCCTCGACCGGCAGGATCTTGCCGATGACGCCCTTGTTGCCGTGGCGGCCGGCGAGCTTGTCACCCTCGGAGATCTTGCGCTTCTGGGCCACGTAGACGCGGACCAGCTCGTTCACCCCGGGCGGCAGCTCGTCGTCGTCGTCGCGCGAGAACACGCGGATGCCGATGACCTTGCCGGTCTCGCCGTGCGGGACCTTGAGCGAGGTGTCGCGGACCTCGCGCGCCTTCTCGCCGAAGATCGCGCGGAGCAGGCGCTCCTCGGGGGTCAGCTCCGTCTCGCCCTTGGGCGTGACCTTCCCGACCAGGATGTCGCCGTCCGCGACCTCGGCACCGATCCGGATGATGCCGCGCTCGTCGAGGTCGGCGAGGACCTCCTCGGAGACGTTCGGGATGTCCCGGGTGATCTCCTCGGCGCCGAGCTTCGTGTCGCGGGCGTCGATCTCGTGCTCCTCGATGTGGATCGAGGTCAGGACGTCGTCCTGCACGAGACGCTGCGACAGGATGATCGCGTCCTCGTAGTTGTGGCCCTCCCACGGCATGATCGCCACGAGCAGGTTCTTGCCCAGGGCCATCTCGCCGTTCTCGGTGCACGGCCCGTCGGCGAGGACCTGACGGGCCTCGACGCGGTCGCCCTCGGAGACGATCGGCTTCTGGTTGATGCAGGTGCCCTGGTTGGAGCGCGTGAACTTGTGCAGCCGGTGCGTGGTGCGCTGGCCGTCGTCGTCCATGATCGTGATGTAGTCGGCGCACAGCTCCTCGACCACACCCGCGCGGTCCGCGGCGATGACGTCGCCGGCGTCGACGGCCGCCCGCAGCTCCATCCCGGTGCCGACCAGCGGCGAGTCGGAGCGGAGCAGCGGTACCGACTGACGCTGCATGTTCGCGCCCATGAGCGCGCGGTTGGCGTCGTCGTGCTCGAGGAACGGGATCATCGCCGTCGCGACCGACACCATCTGGCGCGGCGAGACGTCCATGTAGTCGACCCGCGCCGGGGCGATGAGGTCGACGTCGCCGCCCTTGCGCCGGACCAGGACACGGTCGTCCTGGAAGTGACCGTCGTCGTCGAGCGGGGCGTTCGCCTGCGCGACGACGTAGCGGTCCTCCTCGTCCGCGGTCAGGTAGTCGATCTGGTCGGTGACCACGCCCTCGACGACCTTGCGGTACGGCGTCTCGATGAAGCCGAACGGGTTGACCCGCGCGAAGCTCGACAGCGACCCGATCAGGCCGATGTTCGGGCCCTCCGGGGTCTCGATCGGGCACATGCGGCCGTAGTGCGACGGGTGGACGTCGCGGACCTCCATGCCGGCGCGCTCACGGGACAGACCGCCCGGGCCCAGCGCGGAGAGCCGGCGCTTGTGCGTCAGGCCCGCGAGGGGGTTGGTCTGGTCCATGAACTGCGAGAGCTGCGAGGTGCCGAAGAACTCCTTGATCGCGGCCACGACCGGCCGGATGTTGATCAGGGTCTGCGGCGTGATCGCCTCGACGTCCTGGGTCGTCATGCGCTCGCGCACGACGCGCTCCATGCGGGAGAGGCCCACCCGGATCTGGTTCTGGATGAGCTCGCCGACGGTGCGCAGACGACGGTTGCCGAAGTGGTCGATGTCGTCGGTCTCGACCGGGATCTCGCCGGAGCCGTCGGGCGCCTGCTCCTCGGTCTCCCCCGCGTGCAGGCGCACGAGGTAGGAGATCGTCTGGATGATGTCGTCCTCGGTCAGCGTGCCGGTGGACGGGTCGACGTCCAGGCCCAGCTTCTTGTTGACCTTGTAGCGGCCGACCTTCGCGAGGTCGTAGCGCTTGTCCTTGAAGAACAGGTTCTCCAGGAGCGTCTGCGCGGACTCGCGCGTCGGCGGCTCGCCCGGGCGCAGCTTGCGGTAGATGTCGAGCAGGGCCTCGTCCTGGCCGGCCGTGGCGTCCTTCTCGAGGGTCGCGAGCAGCGTCTCGGAGAAGGAGAACTTCTCCTGGATCTGCTCGGTGGTCCAGCCCAGGGCCTTCAGCAGCACGGTGACCGGCTGGCGGCGCTTGCGGTCGATGCGCACGCCGACGGTGTCGCGCTTGTCCACGTCGAACTCCAGCCACGCGCCGCGGCTGGGGATGATCTTGACGCTGAAGACGTCCTTGTCGGTCGTCTTGTCGACCGAGCGGTCGAAGTACACGCCCGGCGAGCGCACGAGCTGCGAGACGACCACGCGCTCGGTGCCGTTGATGATGAACGTGCCCTTGTCGGTCATCACGGGGAAGTCGCCCATGAAGACCGTCTGGGACTTGATCTCGCCGGTGGTGTTGTTGGTGAACTCGGCCGTCACGAAGAGCGGCGCCGAGTACGTCATGTCCTTGTCCTTGCACTCCTCGACGGAGGCCTTCACCTCGTCGAAGCGCGGGTCGGAGAAGGACAGGGACATCGAGCCGGAGAAGTCCTCGATCGGGGAGATCTCGGCCAGGACCTCCTCGAGACCGCCGACCGGGGAGTCCTCGCCCGCTTCCACGCGGCGCTCGAACCACTCCTCACTGCCGACCAGCCACTCGAAGGACTTGGTCTGCAGGTCGAGGAGGTCAGGGACCTCCAGCGGCTGGTCGAGCTTGGCGAAGGAGACCCGGAGGGGAGCCCCGGGGAACGACGCGTGGTGGTTCGAGGACCTGGTGGCGCGGGTAACTGCCAAGATGCGTCCTTCCGGAACAACGCTGTCTGACGCTGTCAGTAGCTCGTCCGCTCGAGACGCAGCGCAGTGCCCCGGGCGGCCGGTGGCGCGGCCTGGCGGGTACCCACACTCGTGGGGTGGAGACACGTGAAGGCAGCGCGATCCGACAGTCTAGCCATGACTGGCAGCACGTGTCGAACGCCCCCCTCGTGACACGCCTCCGGGGGCCTGGACCTCGATGAGGTCCCTGCCCGACCGGGGGGTCGGACGCGGGGTCTCGCGCTGGGAACAGAGTGACCGCCCATGCGGTCCCCGTCAAGTCCGACGCGCAGTTCCGTCGAGCGGTCCGCTGCCTCTCGCCGCAGGTCAGAGCATCCGGCCCGGACACGACACCGCCCGGGTCGAGTCATCTCACCGACGCTCGACCCGGGCGGTGTGCTCCGTTCGGGTCCCTCACATGCGCGTCTCGCGCATCACACGGGTGTCACATGGGGTTCAGCGCGCTGACCTTCCAGCGACCGTCCTGGCGGACCACGTCGACGTTGAGCAGACCGGGCGCGTTGGTCGACTGCTGGTTGGTGGTCCGCTGCGCGGTGAACTGCACCAGGACCATCAGCGTGGCGTGGTCGGCGTCGAGCTGCTTGACCCCGATGTTGAGCACGCTCGCGGTCTGGCGCAGCTTCTGCTGGGTTGCCGGCCCGCGGATGGTCTGCTCGAAGACCGCCAGGTACTGCGACTGGAACGCGCCCGTCGCGTCCGCCTTCGCGGCGTTCACCGAGTCGTCGAGCTTGGTGAAGTCGTAGGAGAGCATCTGCTCGAGGCCCTGGCGCGTCTGGCCGACCACCTCGGCGGTCGCGCCGGTGTCGATCACCGCCTGGTTGGCCACGGGGCCCTGCGTCCACGCCTGGCGGCCCTGCCAGAACGCCAGGCCGGCGAGGACGAGGCACACGACGACGACCGCGCCCAGGACGCCCTGCAGCAGGCCCGGGCGGCCGCCGAGGCGGCGGAACGGGGCCGCGGCGCCGCCGAGGGCGCCCGCGAGGCGTCCGCGCCGGGCCGGCGCGGACCCGGCCCGCTCGCGCGGGGCCTCCTCGCGGGGGCGGCGGGCGGGGCGCTCGAGCACGGCGGTGCCGGAGCGGGGTCCGCCCTCGTCGCGGGCCGGGCCGGCGGCCGCGCTCATGGCGCCGCCGCGACGGGCCTTGGACGCGGGTGCGGGTCGCTCGGCACCGGTGTCCTCGGCGGCACCGGCACCGGCCGCGGTCGTCGTCCGCTCGTCGACGGCGTCCTCGACGGCGGCGTCGGTCCCGGCCGCGGACGGGTCGGGGTCCTCGACGCCGACGGCGTCCTCGGTGTCCGGGCGCGCCGGCTCGCCGCTGCCGCGGCGCGGGTCGCGCAGGCCGGCGACCTTGGGCCGGCGGCCGGCCGGGGAGGTGCTGGTGATGGCACGGGTACGGGGTGGCACGACGCTGTCCCCTTCCTCAGCTCTGGCCCGCGGTCGGCGACGCCTTGGCGGCCTTCCAGCCGTCCGGGGTGCGCGTCATGTCGACCTGGAACAGCTGCTGCTTCTGGGTGGGCTGCTGGTTGGCGCTGGAGGCCGTCACGTTGATGGCGACGAGGGCGGACGCGGTGCCCTTGTCGTCGTCGAACGCGGTCAGCGACGCGCCGGCGGGCTTGGCCACCACCGACGCCCCGGCCTTCTTGAGGCTGTCGGCGAACTGCTGGCGGACCTTCCCGTACTCGGTGAGCATCGGGTCGGTCAGCGAGGACTGTGCCGCCGCGAGGTCCTGGTCGATCGTCTGCGGGTGCACCGTGTTGATGTTGACGACGATCTGCTCGGCGGCGTCGACCGCGACGTCCCGGTCCGCCGACTGGGTCGCCGTCGTGCCGTGGGTGCCGAGCCACCAGTAGATCCCGGCGCCGACCGCGGCGGCGAAGGCCAGCACGGTCAGCACCGCCAGGACGGTGATCCGGGTCTTCTGGGAGGGCGCCCGCAGCCGTGCCTTACGCGTCGGGGTCGCGCTCGTCTCGGGGGCGGTGTCGGTCGGAGACGTGATGGTCAGCTCCTCGGGGTCACCCCCGCGTCAACGGCTCATCCCAGGCCGGGGATGACGATCGGCGGGGCACCGCGCTTCGCGTTGGCGAGGGCGTCCGCTGGGGAGGACGACACGCCGGAGAACGCAGTGGTCTGGTTCGCATTCTGCGACGAGGCCTGAGAGCTCGACGCAGCGGGGGAGGCCTGGCTCTGCGCGGCCCCGCCCTGGACGGGCTGGCTGGTGTCGCCGGAGTCGGCACGCGCCGGGTCCGGCAGGCTCCGCGGCCCGTAGGCCGTGTTCGGGTCCAGGAGCGAGCCCTGCGGCCGCTTGGCGCCGTTGGGCAGCGGGGCGCGCTGGGACCCGCGCGGGTCGATGGCGGGATTGAAGCCCTGGCCGTTGGTCTGCTGGCACCACACCGTGGTGTTCATGGGGAAGTGGCCGGGGTTGGTCAGGGGCTGACCCCCGGTCACGGGGTTGCTCGGGTCCGGCGGCGGCACGTTGGCCTGCTGCCACGTCGTCTGCGGGTCGCCGTCGCCGGCCTGGTGCAGGTAGGCCCCGTTCTGGCAGTAGGGCGGGTCCTGGATGTTGAGCACGAGGCCGAAGTGCACCCGGCCGTCGCCGGGGACCACCGACGGGGCCGCCGCGGAGAGACCGGGGTAGGTCACGAGGAACTGCTCGACGCCGGCGAGGCGCGGCTGGACGATCCGGACCACGTCGAGGAGGTTCGCGAGCGTGCGGGACAGGTCCGGGCCGGTCTCCCGGATGAGGCCCTCGAGCTGGGTGGCCGCCGGCGGCGCGGCGTGCACCAGGCGCCGGAGGTTCGGGTCGTCGGCCTTGAGCTGGGCGGTGAAGAGGTCGAGGCTCCGGCTGAACGAGACGATCTGCGGGCCGAGCTGGCTCTGCGTGGTGAGCACGGTGCGGCTGTCGCGCAGCAACTGTGTGGTCTGCGGGAGCTGACTGATCGCGGTCGACACCAGCGTGTTGGAGCTGTCGAGCAGGCGCTGCAGGTCCGGGCCGGTGCGGTCGAAGGCGGTGTACAGCTCGTTCACCGTGGTCTGCAGCTGCGGCAGCGGCACCGACGTCGCGAGCTGGTTGACGTCCTTGAGCAGCGAGTCGACCGGCACCGGGGTGCGCACGTTGTTCGCGGTGATCACCGAGCCGTCGTGCAGGTACGGCCCGCCGTCGCGCGGCGGCTCGAGGTCGACGTACTGCTCGCCGACGGCCGACCGGTTGGCGATCACCGCGATCGCCGAGGCCGGCACGTCCGGGCTGTCCTTCTCGATCTCGAGGTCCATCTCGAGCCCGGTCGGCGTGAACCGCATGTCGCCGACCTTGCCGATCTCGACACCCCGGTAGCTCACCGACGCCTTGGGGAAGATGCCGCCGGAGTCGGTCATCTCGACCTTGACCACGTAGGGCCCGAGGCCGATCAGCGAGTCGGCGCCGACGTAGCGGAAGGCGATGTAGCCGATGCCGACGACCGAGATGACGACGAAGAGGATGAGCAGGTTCCGGATCTTCTTGGTCATCTCAGTTCCCGCTCCCCTGCCCGGAGGTCAGGCCGGGGATCGCCAGGGGCACCCCGTTGCTGCGCCGGACCTGGTTGGTCGCGGCCTGCGCCGCGGTCGTGCCCGCCGACGACGACACCTGCTGGTTCGCCAGGAGCGCGAACACCTGGTCCACGCCCGGCGCGTTCACACCGGACGTGACCAGGTTGAGGATGTCGGACAGGGAGAGCTGCAGCGAGACGTCGATGTTCGCGTAGTCGCCCTTGATGACGGTGAGCGAGTTGTCGGCGAACGGGATCGTCAGCAGGATCTGCAGCGACCCCGGGAGGGCGTCGCCGGCGGCGATGAGGTTGCCCAGGATCGGCTCCAGGCGCTGCAGATCGGCGACGGTGTTCGCCTGGCTGCGGTTGATGACGTCGGTCGCCACCCCGGAGAGGCGCTGCAGGGACTGCAGCGTCCCGACGAGCAGACCGCGCTGCTGGTTGAGCACGTCCAGGCCCGGCTGGAGGTTGTCGAGGACGTTCGCGATCTTGGCGCGCTGCGCCACGAGCGTCCGCGAGAGGCGGTCCACGGAATCCAGGGCCCGGACGATGTCGCCGCGCTGCTGGTTCAGCGACCCGACGAAGACGTTGAGGTTGTCGACCAGGCTGCGGATCTGGTCCTCGTTGCCGGACATCGCCGCGTTGAGCTCGCGGGAGATCGTCTGGATCTTCTCGACGCCGCCGCCGTTGAGCAGCAGCGAGAGCGCCCCGAGGACCTCCTCGACCTGAGCGCCGACGTCGGTGCGGTCGAGCGGGATCACCGCGCCGTTCGCCAGCTTGCCCTGCGGCGCCCCCATCGTCGGCGGCGCCAGCTCGACGAACTTCTCGCCGAGGAGGCTGGTCTGGCGCAGGTTGGCCGTCGCGTTGGCCGGCAGCGTGACGTCCCCGTTCACCGACATCCGGACTTCGGCGGTCCAGCCGTCCGGGGCCAACCGGACCTCGCGGACGACACCGACCGGGACGTCGTTGGTGCGCACGCTCGCGTTCGGGACGAGGTCGACGACGTTGGACAGCAGCGCGGTCACGTCGTACGGGTGGCTCCCGAGGACCGCGCCGCCGGGCAGCGGCACCTCCTGCACCGACTGGTAGCCGCAACCGGCGAGGCCGACGGCGGACACGAGGACGACGAGCAGCAGTCGCGAGATCGTGCGGAACCGCCGTCCCCGTCCGGCCGGGGCGCCGACGACCGTCGGCCTCTCCATGGGCACGGTCTCCCTCATCGCGTCGTCAGCCCCTGCAACAGGCCCTGCCCCGGCTGGGTCGGGGCGGGCTGGTCGGCGACCGTGGGCGCGGGGGCCACCGCGGTGGTCGCGTTCTGGAGGACGTTCCCGACCGCGGCCGCCGCAGCCTGGTTCTGGTTCAGCAGCGTCGCGAGCTGGGCGTAGGGGGCCACCGCCGACTGGAGCGACGTCGCTCCGGTCTGCGACAGCGCCGCGCACGTGGTGACCGCCTGCGACACCTGGGTCGGGAGCTGGCCCGGTGCGACGGTGCCGAGGAGCCCCCCGAGCGGGTTCCCGCTGAGGAGCCCGCACAGGAGCGCCTGCGGTTCGAGCGTCGGCAGGTTGAGCCCCGGGACCAGGACCGGACGCACGTCGAGCGTCCCGTACTTGGCGTTGTAGGAGTTCGTCAGGTTGCTCAGGGCGAGCGGAGCGACGTCGAAGGTCTCGGTGAGGGCCTTCTGCTGACGCACCAGGATGTCGGTGATGCTCGCGAGCTTGCTGACGTCGGTGTGCAGGCCGTCGCGGTTGTCGCGCACGAACGAGGCGACGTCCTCGAGGGCCGGCGGCAGGACCTGGAGGACCTGCGAGAGGTTGCCCCGCTCGGCCGCCAGGAAGCCGGAGAAGTCGGCGAGCTGGTTGTTCAGCAGGCGCACCTGGCCGTCGTTGCGGGCCAGCATGTTCGTGAACTGCCCGAGGTTGTCGACGGTGGCGAACAGGTTCTCGCGGTTGTCCGAGAGCGTCCCGACGGCCCCGGCGAGCTGGGTGATCGTCTGCTTGATCGCCTCGCCGTTGCCGCCCAGCGCGCCGGCCGAGGACTGGAGCAGCCGGTTGAGGGCGCCGTCCTTGTTGGCCCCGTTCGGCCCGAGGGCGGTGGCGATCTGGTCGAGGCTCTTGTAGACGCGGTCGAGCTCGACCGGCACTGCCGTGCGCTGCACGGGGATCACGGCGCCGTCGTTCATCATCGGCCCGCCGGTGTAGTCCGGGCCGAGCTGCACGTAGCGGTCGGAGACCAGGGTCGGCGCGACGATGACGGCCTTGGCGTCGGCCGCGACCGGCACCTTGTTGTCGACCTTGAGGGTCACCCGCACGACGTTGCCCTGCGGGACGATCTCCTCGACCGATCCGACCGGCACGCCGTTCACGTCGACGGTGTTCTTGGTGTAGAGCCCGACGACGCTGGTGAAGTACGCCGTGATGGTGCGCGAGCTGCCGCGCTGCAGGGCGTACCAGAGCCCGGCCGTCGCCAGGAGCGCGACGATGAGGACCACGGCCAGCGTGCGGGCCAGGCTGTCGAAGACGTCGGTGAGGCGGGTCGTCACCGGTTACCCCCTCCCTGGGCCGGGGCCGGCGCCGCGGCGGGCGCCTGGGTGGTGCCCTGGGCCGTGCCGATCGCGGCCGGGTTGATCAGCGGCACACCGTTCGGGAACAGCGTGTTCAGGTTGATCCCGGCCGCCTGGCCGGCCTGCAGCAGCGGCTGGCCGAGGCCGTTGACGGCATTGGTGATCAGTGCCGGCGACGGCGACAGGTTGCCGAGCAGCGACTGCGCGAACGCCAGCTGGTTCTGGCTGTCGTTGGGGACGCAGTTCGAGTCGCCCGGCGGGTCGAAGTTGCAGATGTACGCGTCGAACCACCGGCCGTTGCCGACGACGTTGCCGAACACCCGCACGAACGGCGCGAAGAGCCGGATGCCGTTCTCGAGGTTCGCCGAGTTCTGCTGCAGGGTGGTCAGGACCCCGTTCAGCTTGTCCAGCGTCGGGCCGAGCGTCGCCCGGTTGTCGGCGACCAGGCCCCGCAGCTGGTTCGACAGCGCGATCGTGCCGTTGAGCAGGTCGTCGATCGCCGCCTTGCGGCTGCGCAGCTCCCCGAGCAGCAGGTTGCCGTTCTGGATCAGCGTCGCGATGTCGCCGTCGCGGGCCGCCAGCACCTGGGTCGTGGCCCGGGTGTTCGCGAGCAGGTGGGCGAGCTCGGCGTCCCGCGAGGAGATCGTCTGCGAGAGCCGGGAGAGCCCGTCGAGCGCGGGCCGGATCGGCCCGCTCGCCCCGTCCAGGGTCTGCGAGAGCGTGTTGAGGCTCTCGGCCACCTGGTCGGTGTTGACGCCCTCGACGGTCGTCGTGAGCTGCGAGAACGCGTCGATGACGTCGAACGGCGCCGTCGTCCGGGTCCGCGGGATCGCGACGTCGGGGTTCAGCGGCTGGGTCCCGGCGGGCTCGAGCGCGATGAACTTCTGCCCGAGCAGCGTCTTGATCTCGATGGAGGCCCGGGTCTGGTCCCCGATCCAGGCGTCCGGCGCCTTGAAGGAGATCACGACGTCGTTGCCGTCGAGGGCGACGTCGGTGACGGTCCCGACCCGGATGCCCGCGACACGGACGTCGTCGTCGGGCTGCACCCCGGCGGCCTCGGCGAACCGCGCGGTGTAGGTCGCCCCCTGCCCCACGAGGGGCAGGTCGCGGATGTTCAGCGACGCGAGCACCAGCAGGACCAGCACGATGATGCTCACCGCGCCGATGACGATCGGGTTCCGCTTGCGGAACGGCTTCATCCTCCGCATCGGTACCCCGTTCCCGGGATCGGGAGCGATCCGGAGATCGACGGCGGGACGCCGGGGATCGCCACGCCCCCGGGCAGTGTGGTGTCGATCGTGACCCCCGCCTGGCAGAGGTAGAAGTTGAACCACGACCCGTAGCTGCCGGCCCGGCCGAAGTTGTTGGCCTTCTGCGGGATGTTCCGCAAGGCGTTCTCCACGAGGCCTCGGTTGCGGTTGAGGATGTCCGACTCCTGGCCGAGCTTGACGATGTCGTCGGCCAGCGGCGGGCGGGCCTGCTGGAGGAATCCGGCGGTGACGTTGGTGAGGTCCGCGATCGGCTGCAGCGACGAGCCGATGGCGACCCGGTCCTGCGCGAGGCCGGTGACCAGCTGCTGGAGCGAGACGATCAGCCCGGAGAGCTTGTCGTCGCGGGCGTTCACCGTGTCCAGCGTCAGGTTCAGGTTGTTGATGACGTCGCCGATCACGGCGTCGCGGTCGGCGATCGTCGAGGTCAGCGACGCGGTGTTCGCGAGGAGCTGGTTGATGTTCCCGCCCTCGCCCTGGAGCACCTGGATGATCTCGAACGAGAGCCGGTTGACGTCGTCGGGATTGAGCGCCTGGAACAGGGGCTTGAAGCCGTTGAACACCGTGGTCAGGTTCAGCGGCGGGTCGGTCATCGTCACCGGGATGGTGGCGCCGGGCTGCAGGTACTGGTTCATCGGGCCGTTGCCGCGCTGGATCTCCAGGTACCGCTGCCCGACGAGGTTCTGGTACTTGATCGCGAACCGGGCACCCGTCGGGAGCTTGCGGTCGTCCTGGACGTCGAAGGACACCTGGGCGACGTCGCGGTTGACGATCTGCACGTCGGAGACCTCGCCCACGCGGACGCCGGCGATGCGGACGTCGCTGCCGGGGATGAGGCCGGACGCGTCGGTGAAGAGCGCCTTGTAGGTCTCCGTCGACCCGAAGAACTGGTTCTGGATCGTCGTCAGGAGCAGCAGCACCGACAGCACGGTGACCAGGGCGAAGATGCCCAGCTTGATCAGTGGTGCCAGGACGCCCCTCACGAGATCCCCACCGTCGTGCCGCGCATGGTCGCGGCCGTCAGGTACGGGGCGAAGGCGGGCACCTGCCCCTGCGGCACCTTCATCTCCATCCCGGTCAGCGTGGTCACGAGCTGACGCTCCTCCGGCGAGTTCGGGGTGTTCGGCAGCCCGATGTTCGCGGCGTCGATCCCCGCCGCGCTCTGGCCCTGGGTGGTCCCGCCGGTCGTGGTCGACCCGGTGGTCGCCGTCGACTGCTGGGTGGTGGGGGCCGCAGAGCCCGTCCCGGGGAGGACGCCGAGCGGCGGTCCGGCCGCCGGGGGCGGCGCGTATGAGCCGTCCGCGAACGGTCCTCCCGGCGGGTACTGCGGGGCCCGGCCGTTGATGATGTAGCAGCGCGGACCGCGCTTGTCGGCGTAGGCCGGGGAGTCACTCGGCAGGTAGGGCCCGCGGTTCTGGACCAGCGAGGCCGCGATCTGGATGCCGGTGTCCGGCTTGAGGACGGCGTTGATCTTCGGTGTCAGGTCGGTCAGCTGCTGCAGCAGGCAGGGGAACTCCGGGCTGTAGCGCGCCAGGAGGTCCAGGACCGGCAGCGACGTCGCGGCCAGGTTGATGATGTTCGCGCGGTTCGCGAGCAGGAAGTCGGTCGTCGTGTTCGACGCCGAGGTCACCGTCCGGAACGTGGACTCGAACGCGGCGCGCTCCTGCACCAGCGTGCGGCTGGTGGTGACCAGGTTGTCGAGCGCGTTGATCAGGTCCGGCGTCGCCGCGTTGTAGATGTCCGCGGTCGGCGCCAACCGGTTGATCGTGGCGAGGAGGTCCGGCAGCGACGGGTTGAGGCCCTGGAGGTACTGGTTGAGCTGCACCAGGGTGCCGCCGAACTGCTGGCCCCGCCCGGAGAGCGCCTCGGAGATCGCGCCGAGGGTGTCCGAGAGCTTCTGCGGCTGCACCGCGGTCAGCACCGGCAGCAGGTCGTTGAGCACCTGCTCGGTCTCGGTCGCGTTCTGCGACCGGTCCTCGGTGATCAGGTCGCCGTCGGCCAGCGGCCGCGACGACGGGTTCGGCGGGAAGACGAGCGAGATGTAGCGCTCACCGAACAGCGTCTTCGGGATGAGCATCGCGGTGACGTTGCTCGGGATCGAGGCGATGGCGTCGGGGTCGATGGCCATCTGGACGGTGGCCTTCTGCCCGTCGGACTCGACGGACTTGATCTCGCCGACGATGACGCCGTGGACCTTCACGTCGCCCTGCTTGGAGAGCTGGTTGCCGACGGTGTCGGTCTGCAGCGTCACCATGTCGACGGGCTTGAAGACCTTGTTGAAGTTCAGCAGGCACAGGGTCACCACGAGCGCCATGACCAGCAGCAGCACGAGGCCGTACACGCGCCGCCGGGTGGGCGAGAGCGGCGGCCGGAGGTCCTTCGTGGGCGCGGTCATCCGGCGATCCGGATCGACGTCGTGGTGCCCCAGATCGCCAGGGTCAGCAGGTTGTCGAGGACGGTGAAGACGACGATCGAGTTGCGGACCGCGTTCCCGACGGCGACGCCCACGCCGGCGGGGCCGCCGCCGGCGTTGTAGCCGTAGTAGCAGTGGATCAGGATGATCGCGAACGCGAAGATCAGGACCTTGGCGAACGAGTAGACGACGTCCGTCGGTGGCAGGAACAGGTTGAAGTAGTGGTCGTAGGTCCCCGACGACTGCGTGTAGAAGTTCGTGACCAGCAGGCGTGACGCGAGGTACGAGGCGACCAGACCGATCACGTAGAGCGGGATGACCGCGATGAACCCGGCGATGACGCGCGAGGTCACCAGGAACGGCAGCGAGGGCACCGCCATGACCTCGAGCGCGTCGATCTCCTCCGAGACCCGCTGGGCGCCCAGCTGGGCGGTGAAGCCGGCGCCGACCGTCGCGGAGAGCGCCAGCGCGCCGACCAGGGGCGCGACCTCGCGGGTGTTGAAGTAGGCGGTCACGAAGCCCGCGAACGCCGAGGTGCCGATCTGGTTCAGGGCCGAGTAGCTCTGCAGGCCGACGACGGAGCCGGTGAAGAACGTCAGCGTCGCGACGATGACGACCGTGCCGCCGATGAGGGCGAGCGCACCGGACCCGAACGCGACCTCGGTGAGCAGGCGCAGCACCTCGCGCTTGTAGCGGCGCAGGGTGCGGGGGATCCAGCCGATCGTCTTCGCGTAGAAGGCGGCCTGGTCGCCCATCGTGTCGAGCACACCGAGCGGTGCGTCGACGAGTGCCCGCGCTCGGCGGGTGATCACTGCCATGGGATGTCTCCGGCCCTGTGGGGAGCGAACAGCGTCGGAAGGTGCATTCGCGCTAGAACTTGCTCGGGGGGACGAGGTTCAGGTACACGGCCGTCACGATCACGTTGATCGCGAACAGCAGGACGAACGTGATGACGACGGCCTGGTTGACCGCGTCGCCCACGCCCTTGGGGCCACCCGAGGGGTTCAGCCCCCGGTAGGCCGCCACGACTCCGGCCGCGAGGCCGAACAGCAACGCCTTGACGAAGCCCACGACGAGGTCGGTGGGCTTGGACAACGCCGAGAACCCCTGCACGTAGGCGCCGGGGGTGACCCCTTGGAGCACGACGTTGAAGTAGTAGCCGCCCGCGACGCCGACGATCGAGACGAGGCCGAACAGCAGCGCCGACACGAGCATGGCCGCGAGCACGCGCGGGACGACGAGGCGCTGGATCGGGTTGATGCCCAGCACCTCCATCGCGTCGATCTCCTCACGGATGGTCCGGGCACCGAGGTCCGCGCAGATGGCGGACCCGCCGGCCCCGGCGACCAGCAGGGCGCAGATGACGGGGGCCGCCTGCTGGATCACCGCCAGGGTGCTGGCGGCGCCGGAGAACGACTGGGCGCCGAACTGGCGGATCAGCGACCCCAGCTGCAGCGAGATGACCGAACCGAACGAGATCGAGACCAGCGCCGCGGGGAGGATGCACACCCGCGAGACGAACCAGCACTGCTCGATGAACTCCTTGGTCTGGAACGGCGGCTGGAAGATGCCGACGAAGATGTCCAGGCCGAGCGCGAAGAGCTTGCCGGTCGCCGAGAGCGCCCCGGCGCCGGGGAAGCGTCCCGCCGTGATCCGTGAGGTCACGAGTCGCTCCGGCGGAAGAGGCGGCGCAGGCCGCCCTCGTGGCGCTGCTCGGAGGAGCCGCCCGACCCGGAGCCGGTCGGGCCCTGCGGGGCGGGGCTGCCGGCGAGCTGCTCCGCGCCGGACTGCGGCGTCCCGGCGCCGTCCGCGGCCGCGGGGGCGGCGGGGCCGCCGCGTCCGCCGTCCTGCCGGGACGGGTCGGGGCCGACGAGCCCGGTCGGTCCGCCGGACTGCTGGTCCCGGCCGTTCGTGCCCTGCGCGCCGCCGGCGACGGGGATCTGCTCGGTGCGCTGCTCGTCCTCGTCGGACTGCTGGTCCCGGGTCTGGTCGGACTGCTGGTCCTGGGTCTGGTCCCCGTCGGTGCTGCCCGAAGCGCCGGTCTTCTCGTCCTCGGACTTGGTGTGCTCCCCGGCCTGCGGCAGGACCACGGTGCCCCCGGCGTAGTCGTCGACGGGCACCCCGACCAGCGGCTCGTCGGACTCCGGCGGGTCCGGCGGGGCCTTGCGGGCCTCGGCGTCGGCGTTCGGATCCCCCGACCCGGCCTGGGAACCCTCCCCCTCGCCCTCCCCCGCGGGAGAGCCCTCGACCATCGACTCCGACTGGCTCTCCTGCATCGCCTGGTAGCCGAACGGGTCCGCGTCCTCGGGCGGGTTGTCGCGGGTGACCTCGATCAGCTCGGTGCGGTCCTGGTCCTTGGAGATGCCATAGCGCGCCATGTCCTCCTCGGTCAGCGACTCCAGGATCGCGGTCTGCGCCTTCTCCGGCAGCGTGTGCAGGATCTGCATCACCCGGTCCTTGCGCCGCTGCACCGCCTTGCGCTCCCCGAGCCCCTCGGTCGGCAGCAACTGCGGATCGATGAACGACTCCTCGGACTCCGCCGAGCCGCCCTGCTTCTTGAGCTCCTCGAGCTCGGCCTCCATCTGGGCGGTGTCCTTCTCCTCACTCATCCCGATGGGCCCGACACGGCGGCCCTGCAGGAACTGCTGCACCACCGGCTCCTCACTGGTGAGCAGCACCTCGCGGGGCCCGAACATCACCAGGTTCCGCCGGAACAGCATCCCGATGTTGTCCGGCAACGACCGCGCCGTGCCCAGGTGGTGGGTCACGATCAGGATCGTCGCGTCCAGCTGCGTGTTCAGATCCACGATCAACTGGTTCAGGTACGCCGTGCGCACCGGGTCCAGCCCGGAGTCCGGCTCGTCGACCAGGATGATCTCCGGGTCCAGCACCAGCGCCCGCGCCAACCCGGCCCGCTTCTTCATCCCCCCCGAGATCTCCCCCGGGAGCTTGTCCTCCGCGCCGCCGAGCCCGACCAGGTCGAGCTTCTCCATGACGATGTCCTTGATCTCGGACTCGCCCTTGCGGGTGTGCTCCCGCAGCGGGAACGCGATGTTGTCGTAGAGGTTCATCGACCCGAACAACGCGCCGTCCTGGAACAGCACCCCGAACAACTTGCGGATCTCGTAGAGCTTCGACTCCGAACACCGCACCAGGTCAGTGTCGTGGATGAAGATCGATCCTTTCTCCGGCTTGAGCAGCCCGATGATCGACTTCAACAGCACCGACTTGCCCGTCCCCGACGGACCCAGCAGCACGCTGACCTCACCCGCCGGCAGCGTCAACGTCACGTCGGACCAGATGTTCGAACTCCCGAACGACTTCGAGAGATTCTTGATCCCGACCTCGACGCCACCCATCGAGTCTCCTCCCGGCATGGTGTCCGACCTCGCCGCGGCGAACGGCCGTGGCTCGACCTCGCGCGGATGTGCGCCGAGCGACGGCGCGGTCCCCCGACGAGTCGGGCATCACAGCGACAACGACGGGCGCGAGGGGAGGTTACTGGAGGGGTAACTCTGCTCACCCGTGGGTGGCAGAGCGCCCCGGTGGGGGCACGTCGGACGGGACCGTTCAGGTGAGTCGAGGCCGGGCGCAATAGGCCGAACGGACCGTGAAACGACGACGGGGCGGGGTCCCGGAGGACCCCGCCCCGTCGTGGCGGAGGACCCGACCGCCCCTCGTCGCAGCGGGCGGACCGGTCAGCTCAGGTGGTCGGCTCAGGTCAGGTTGACCTTGGCGCCGGCCTCCTCGAGCTTGGCCTTGGCCGCCTCGGCGGCCTCCTTGTTGACGCCCTCGAGGAGCGGCTTCGGGGCGCTCTCGACGAGCTCCTTGGCCTCCTTGAGGCCCAGGCCCGAGACGACCTCGCGGACGACCTTGATGACCTGGATCTTCTTGTCACCCGCGGCCTCGAGGACGACGTTGAACTCGTCCTTCTCCTCCTCGACCGGGGCGGCGGCACCGCCGGCGGCCGGGGCGGCCGCGGCGGCGACCGGCGCCGCGGCGGTGACCTCGAAGGTGTCCTCGAACTTCTTCACGAACTCCGAGAGCTCGAGCAGCGTCATGTCCTTGAAGGCGTCGAGCAGCTCGTCGGTGGACAGCTTCGCCATGGTGGCGGTCCCTCTTTCTGCGTTCAGGGGGTGGTGTCGGTGATCAGGACTCGGCAGCGGCGTCGGCCGACTCGACCGCGGCGACGGCCTCCTCGGTGCTCCCGCTGCCCTCGGCGGCCCGCTTGTCCTGCAGGGCCTGCGCGAGGCGGGCGATCTGGGACGCCGGGGCGTTGAACAGGCCGGCGGCCTTGGCGAGGTTGCCCTTCATGGCGCCGGCCAGCTTGGCCAGCAGCACCTCGCGGGAGTCGAGGTCGGCCAGCTGGTCGACCTCGGCGGCGGAGAGCGCGCGGCCCTCCATGTAGCCGCCCTTGACCACGAGTGCCTTGTTGTCCCTCTGGAACTCGCGGAGCGCCTTGGCGGCGTCGACGGGCTCCCCGGAGACGAAGGCGATCGCCGTCGGCCCGACGAGCAGGTCGTCGAGGCCCTCCACGCCGGCGTCGGCGGCGGCCCGCTTGACCAGCGTGTTCTTGGCGACGGTGTAGTTCACGTCGGAGCCCAGCGAGCGCCGCAGCTGCGTGATCTGCGACATCGACAGGCCCCGGTACTCGGTGACGACCATGGCCGAGGCGTCGCGGAACTCCGCGGTGATCTCGGCGACGGCGGCCACCTTCTCGGCGGCCGGTGCACGTTCGGCCATCCGCGCCTCCTTTCCTCACTCGGGCGTCGGTTCGGCGAGGACCACCCGGGGGCCGGAGACGACGAACGCCCCGTGCGCAGGCGCACGGGGCGTGAGGGGCGGCAGGCCTGGGGCCGGCACGCATCGCTGCCTCGTCCTCCTGCGCGGGCCGTCCGTCGATCGGACCTTCGTCCTCCCCGCGGACGGGGAGGAGACCAGCGGTCTCGGGTGGAGCTCGGTGACGATGCCGGTGGACGAGAGCGCTCCACCGGAGGTGTCCTTACCAGGATACGCGACGGCCCGGGCCTCCCCGTCGAGCGGGGTGGCCCGGGCCGGTGCGGCGCGGGAGGGGACGTCAGGCGGTCTCGGCCGCCGTCAGGTTCCGCGTGCGGTTCGGGTCCACGGGGATGCCGGGGCCCATCGTCGTCGTGACGGTGATCTTCTTGACGTACCGGCCCTTGGCGGCCGAGGGCTTCGCGCGGAGGATCTCGTCGAGAGCCGCCCCGTAGTTCTCGACGAGCTTCTCGGCGTCGAAGCTGGCCTTCCCGATGACGAGGTGCAGGTTCGCCTGCTTGTCGACCCGGAAGTTGACCTTGCCGCCCTTGATGTCGGAGACCGCACGGGCCACGTCCGGGGTGACCGTGCCGGTCTTCGGGTTCGGCATGAGGCCGCGGGGGCCGAGGATGCGGGCGACCCGCCCGACCTTGGCCATCTGGTCCGGCGCGGCGACGGCCGCGTCGAACTCGAGCCAGCCGCCCTGGATGCGCTCGATGAGGTCGTCCGAGCCGACCACGTCAGCGCCGGCGGCCTCGGCCTCGGCGGCCTTGTCACCGGTGGCGAACACGATGACGCGGGCCGTCTTGCCGGTGCCGTGCGGCAGGTTGATGGTGCCGCGCACCATCTGGTCGGCCTTGCGGGGGTCGACGCCGAGACGCATCGCCACCTCGACGGTGGCGTCCATCTTCGTCGTCGACGTCTTCTTGGCGAGCTCGACGGCCTCGAGCGGCGCGTACAGCCGCTCCTCGTCGATGAGCTCGGCGGCCTGGCGGTAGGCCTTGCTGCGCTTCATGAGCTGTCCGTTCCTTCGTGGATCAGGTGTGGTGACGGGCGGCGCGCGCCCTCCCACGGGTCCGGCGTGAGGGTCCTCAGCCGGTGACCGTCAGGCCCATCGACCGGGCGGTCCCGGCGATGATCTTGGCGGCCTGGTCGATGTCGTTGGCGTTGAGGTCGGCCATCTTGGTCTGCGCGATCTCGCGGACCTGCGCGTCGGTGACCGAGCCGACCTTCTTGGTGTGCGGCGTCGCGCTGCCCGACTGGATGCCCGCGGCGGCCAGCAGCAGCTTCGCCGCCGGCGGCGTCTTGAGCTTGAAGTCGAAGGAGCGGTCCTCGTAGATCGAGATCTCGACCGGCACGACCTGACCACGCTGCGCCTCGGTGGCGGCGTTGTAGGCCTTGCAGAACTCCATGATGTTGACGCCGTGCTGGCCCAGCGCGGGGCCGACCGGCGGGGCCGGCGTCGCCGCGCCCGCCTTGATCTGCAGCTTGACGACCGCGGACAGTCGCCTCTTCTTCGGGGGCATCCCTACAGCTTCCTCACGTGTTCATCGGGGCGACCGGTCGTGTCCGGACCACGACCGGCGTCGCCCCCGACGCCGTGGGTACAGCGCCGGGGGACGGTTCGGTGTTCCCGCTCAGATCTTCGAGACCTGGTTGAACCCCAGTTCGACGGGGGTCTCGCGGCCGAAGATGGAGACCAGGACCTTGACCTTCTGGGCGTCGACGTTGACCTCGGAGATGCTCGCCGGGAGCGTCGCGAACGGGCCGTCCATGACGGTGACCGACTCGCCGACCTCGAAGTCGACCTCCACCGGCGACGGGCCGCTCGCGGCGGCCGCGGCACCCGTCGTGGCGTCGGCGCCCTTGGCCTTCTTGGGCGTCTCCTGCCGCGGGAGCAGGAACTTGGTGACCTCGTCGAGCGTGAGCGGCGAGGGCCGCGACGTCGCCCCGACGAAGCCCGTGACGCCCGGGGTGTTGCGCACCGCGCTCCACGAGGCGTCGTTCAGGTCCATCCGCACGAGGATGTAGCCGGGCAGCACCTTGCGCTGGACCTGCTTGCGCTGCCCGTTCTTGATCTCGGTGACCTCCTCGGTGGGCACCTCGACCTGGAAGATGAAGTCCTCGACGTCGAGCGTCTGCACGCGCGTCTCGAGGTTGGTCTTCACCTTGTTCTCGTAGCCGGCGTAGGAGTGCACGACGTACCAGTCGCCCGGCTGCAGCCGCAGCTGCGCCTTGAGCGTCGCGACCGGGTCCTCGTCCTCGGCGGGCTCGGCGTCCTCGGCGGGCTCGGCGGCCACGGGCTCCTCGGCGGGCGCGCCCTCGGCGCCGACGGCCGTCTCGTCCGCGTCGGTCACCGCCTGCTCCGGCAGGTCCGCGGGCTCGTCGTCGGACGACGCGCCCAGCGCCTCGCGGGCGGCGGCGATCTCCGCCTCCGCGTCACCGGCGTCGGCGTCGGCGTCGGTCCCGTCGTCCCCCGCCTCCTCGCGCGCCTGCGCGGCGGCCGCGGCCACCTGGGCGTCGTCGAGGGTGGCCGGGGCCTCCTCGGTGCTGAGGTCCGAGCCCTCCCGCACCATCACCCCGCGCGTGCGGGCCTCGGCGACGAGCTCGGGCTCGCCGTCGTTGCCGTGCTCGCCAACTTCTCCGGAGGTCACTTCTCGTCTCACTTCCCTCAACTGCGGGTCCGGGCGTGGTGCGCGGCCCTCCCGCGCGGTGGTGCCGGCCGTCGTGGTGCCCGACCGCGGACGGCCGGGACGCCGGTCAGCCGAACAGGGCGAACGTGAGCTTCTGGAACCCGACGTCCAGCAGCCCGACCAGCGTGACCATGAACGCGACGAACACCAGGACGACCACCGTGTAGACGACGATCTGGCGCCGCGTCGGCCAGTGGACCTTCCGCAGCTCCGCGACCACCTCGCGCAGGAAGCGCTGCAGCCGCGCGATCACCGAGCCTTCCGACGACGCCCGGGCGGCGTCGCGCGACGGCGTGGGGGCGCCCTTGTCCCCGCGCGCCGTGGTGGCGACCCGGGTGGTCCCCCCGGTCTCGCCGTCCCCGTCCGCCGCCCCGCGGCGACGGCGGCCGGCCGCGGTGACGGGACGGGAGCCGGAGGCGTCGGGGCGCCCGGCGCCGTCGGCACCGGAGCGGCGCCGCCCGCCCGTGTCCTCGCTCAACTCTTCCCGTCCTCACCCCGGCTGGACCATCTCCACCGGCTCCGCCCGGCGGCCCGGCCGGGTCACCGCGTCCGTCGTGTCCGCGCCGCGGGCGGCCCGGAATGCAGGGGCGACAGGACTTGAACCTGCAACCTGCGGTTTTGGAGACCGCTGCTCTGCCAATTGAGCTACGCCCCTGTGGCGGCCCGTCGGGAGCCGCCGGACGCCGGGATCCCCTGCCCGGCGCGCATCCACCGCGGTGCACGCATGCCGAGACCGAGGACCCGTCGTCCCGTGCGGCCGATCCTACGGCACCCCCGACGCGCGACGGTCGGCCGCCCTCCTGGGGCCCCACCGACGAGGAGAATCTGCTCGCTGGCGGGGGGAGCACGTCTGCGAGAATCCCGGGCATGACCGCAGTCACGTCCTCCAGCTCGTCCCACCTCGCGCCTGCCGCCACCGATCGCCGCATCTCGGCGCGCATCGGGGGCATCGCGGAGTCGGCGACGCTGGCGGTGGACGCGAAGGCCAAGGCACTCAAGGCCGCCGGGCGCCCGGTCATCGGCTTCGGCGCCGGCGAGCCCGACTTCCCGACGCCCCAGCCGGTCGTCGACGCCGCCGTCGCCGCGTGCTCCGACCCGAAGAACCACCGCTACTCCCCCGCGGGCGGGCTCCCCGAGCTGCGCGAGGCCGTCGCCGCGAAGACCCGCCGCGACTCCGGGTGGGACGTCAGGCCCTCCCAGGTCCTCATCACCAACGGCGGCAAGCAGGCGGTGTTCGAGGCGTTCGCGACGATCGTCGACCCGGGCGACGAGGTGCTGCTCCCCGCCCCGTTCTGGACCACCTACCCCGAGGCCGCGCGCATGGCAGGCGGCGACCCGGTGCAGGTCGACACCGACGCCTCCACCGGCTTCCTGCCCACCGTCGAGGCCCTCGAGGCCGCCCGCACCCCGCGCACGAAGGTGCTGCTGTGGTGCTCGCCCTCCAACCCGACCGGCGCGGTCGCGCCGCGCGAGCTGGTCGAGGCGATCGGCCGCTGGGCCGCCGAGCACGGCATCTGGGTGATCGCCGACGAGATCTACGAGCACCTCGTCTACGACGGCGCCGAGCACGTGTCGATGCCCGTCGCGGTCCCCGAGGTCGCCGACCGCTGCATCGTCGTCAACGGCGTCGCGAAGACCTACGCGATGACCGGGTGGCGCGTGGGCTGGCTCATCGGCCCCGACGACGTGGTGAAGGCCGCCGCGAACATGCAGTCCCACGTCACCTCGAACGTCTGCAACGTGGCCCAGCGCGCCGCCCTCGAGGCCGTGACCGGGTCGCTGGACGCGGTCGAGGAGATGCGCGCCGCCTTCGACCGCCGCCGCCGCACGATCGTCGAGATGCTCTCGGCCATCGACGGGGTCGAGTGCCCGACGCCGCGCGGCGCCTTCTACGCCTACGCCGACGTGCGGGGGCTGCTCGGGCGCGAGCTGCGCGGGGAGCGCCCGCAGACCTCGGTGGACCTCGCGGCGGCGATCCTCGAGCACGCGGAGGTCGCGGTCGTCCCCGGCGAGGCCTTCGGGACGCCGGGCTACTTCCGGCTCTCCTACGCGCTGGGGGACGACGACCTGCGCACCGGGGTCAGCCGGATGGCTGACCTGCTCGCCGAGATGTCCTGACGACCGCCAGGATCGACGAGGGCGCCGGGGCGAGCCGGCCGCCGCGTCGGGCACCGAGCACATCGGCGAGGGGGACACGTGGGGGTTCGGTCGGTCCTGTGCTGCCTGGTCACGGGCGCACTGCTGTGGGGCGCGGCCGGCGTCGCGTCGGCGGACCCGGCGGGCGGGGGGACATCGCCCTACGTGGCGCTCGGCGACTCCTACACCGCCTCCCCGTTGACCGGGGCGAGCGCGGGCCCGCCCCCCGGGTGCTTCCGCTCGGTGAACAACTACCCGCACCTCACGGCGACCGCGCTGGGAGCGCAGCTCACCGACGTGAGCTGCTCCGGCGCGACCACGAAGGAGTTCGGGACCGCGCAGACCACCGACGCCGGGGTGAACCCGCCGCAGTACTCGGCGCTGACGAAGGCCACGGAGCTCGTCACGGTCGGGATCGGCGGCAACGACATCGGGTTCTCCGAGATCGTGCGGAGCTGCCTGTCGGCCACGCCGTTCGGGACGCCCTGCAAGGACCGCTACACCGCCGGCGGCACCGACGAGCTCCGGCAGCGGATCAACGCGCTGGGCGGCAATCTCGCCACGGTGCTCAAGGAGGTCCACCGGCGCTCGCCGTCCGCGCGCGTGGCGCTGGTCGGCTACCCGTCGGTCCTGCCGGCCACCGGCCCCGGCTGCTACCCGGCGGTGCCGATCACCCCGGGCGACGTGGAGTACCTGCGCGGGGTGCTGGGTGACCTGAACACCCGCATCCAGCGCAGCGCCGGCGCCGGGTCGGCGACGTACGTGGACACCTACACCTCGACGGTCGGCCACGACATCTGCCAGGCGCCCGGCACCAAGTGGATCGAGGGCATCGTCCCGACCGCGCCCGCGTTCCCGGTGCACCCGAACGCGCTGGGCTCGGCGGCGCTCTCGCGGGCCGTGGTGGCGGCACTCGGCGGCGGGTCGACCGCGGCGGCCAG
>NZ_JABBND010000022.1 GCF_012933465.1 Actinomycetospora sp. TBRC 11914 | reverse complement strand
GCGGGTTCGGGGTGCTTCATGTGCCCCTCGCGCCGCGTCGCGTCGGCTCGATCCGCCGTCAGCCCAGCGCGAGGACGGCGAGGGCCGCGGTGACCGTGACCTCGCCGACCCCGCCGAACACGTCGCCGTTCACCCCACCCAGGCGCCGGACGGCGTGCCGGGCGAGCACGACGGCGACCAGGGCGGCGACGACGACGGCGAGCGGCCCCTGCCAGAGCCGCCCCGGCACGACGACCAGGCACGCCGCGGCCAGCGCGACCCCCCAGCCCACCGGCACCGCGAGGTGCTGGGTGCCGGCGACGAGGGCGCCGAGCCCGCCGGGTGCGGCGGCGCCGACGCTGCGCCGCGCGCACCACGTGAACGACGCCCGCCCCGCGGCCCAGGCCAGGGCGACGCCGAGCACGCCGAGGCCACCGCGGCCCGCGACCGCGGGGAGGGCGGCCGCCTGCGCGCCGAGGACCAGCACGAGCGCGACCACACCGAACGCGCCCGTCGTCGGGTCCTTCATCACCGCGAGCATCCGCTCCGGCCCGCCGTAGCTGCCGAGGCCGTCCGCCAGGTCGGCGAGCCCGTCGAGGTGCAGCGCCCGGGTCAGCCCGGCCCCCGTCGCCACCCCGCCGATCCCCGCCAGCAGGGCCGGCGCACCGAGCGCGAGCAGGCCGAGCACGACCCCGCCCACCACCCCGCCGACCAGCAGCCCCACCACCGGGGCGAGCGCGAGCGCGCGGCGGGCCGTCCCGCGGTCCGTGGCCCGGGCCCGGACCGGGGCGACGCTGAACAGCGACAGGGCGAGCGCGACCGCACCGGTCCAGGACGGATGCTCCGCGTGCGTGGGGAGACGACGCCCGGCGTCGGGAGCGGGCCCGGCGTCGTCGGGACCCGTCACGACCCCGCGGCGACCCGCGCGGCCATGGTCACGAGCGGGACCGCCGCGAGGGCGCCCGTCGCGGCGCCGGCGCGCAGGTCGAGGAGCAGGAGCGGGTCGAGGCCGAGCACCTCGAGCGCGAGGGCCTGGGCCGGTTCGGTGTCCCGGGTCGCGGCCTGCCACCAGGCCCGCGAGCCGGGGGCCCACGCGTCGGCGAGCAGGGCGGCGACGCAGACCGCGGCCCCGTCGAGCAGGACCGGCGTGCGACGGCGGGCGGCCTGGGCGAGGAACCCGACGAGCGCGGCGAGGTCGGCGCCACCGGCGACCCGCAGCAGCGCCTCCGGGTCGCGTCCCACCGGCCGGGTGCGGCGCAGCCCGTCGCGCACGGCCGCCGCCTTGCGCATCCACGCCGTGTCGTCGATGCCGCTGCCGCGCCCGACGACGGCGACCGGCTCGCGCGCGGTCATCGCGGCCGCGAGCACGGCCGTCGGGGTGGAGATCCCGACGGCGAGCTCGCCCGGGACGAGCAGGTCGGCGCCCTCGTCGACGGCGGCGTCGGCGGCGGTGCGCCCGGCGTCGAGGGCGGCGCGCAGCCCCTCCTCGGTGAGCGCGTCCTCGCGGTCGATCCGCCCGCTCGGGCCGTCGCCGACCTCGACCACGCGGACGTCGGCGCCGGCGACGGTGGCCAGCGCGTTGGTCGGGGCGGTGCCCGCGCGGACGGCCTCGAGGCGGACCGCGGTCTCCTCCGGGCCGAACGCGGACACCCCGGCGGCGGCGATCCCGTGCTCGGCGGCGAAGAGCACCACGCGGGGCGACGCGGGGGGCCGGGCGGGGGAGCGGGCCTGGCAGGCGGCGAGCCAGGCGGCGACGTCCTCCAGCCGGCCCAGGGCGTGCGAGGCGAGCGGCAGGCGCGTCAGGTGGGCGCGGGCCTCGGCCCGCGCCGCCTCGTCCGGGGGTGCCACGGTCGGCACGGGGTGCTCCCTTCTCCTCGCCGGTGAGCGCCGGACCCGCGACGGGTCAGTGCTCAGGAGCCGTGGGCACCTTAAGGGCGAGGGGCAGACCGGCCACGAGCAGGCGGACCTCGTCGCACACCGCGGCGAGCTCGCCGTTGAGCAGCCCCAGCTCGTCGCGGAAGCGTCGTCCCGACGACGTCGAGGGCACCACTCCGAGCCCGACCTCGGCCGACACGAGCACGAGCGGCGCCCCGCGTCGGGCCGCCACGGCCCCCACCAGGTCCGACCGGGCCGCCGCGACGGACGCGGCGTCGCGCGCCCACCCGGCGTCGTCGAGCAGCCCGGTCACCCACGTGGCGAGGTCGTCGACGAGCACGGCGACGTCGGTCCGGCGCCGGACGACCTCCGCCGTCGTCGTCCCGTCGGCGTCCTCCACCGTCTCCCACCGCGCGGAGCGGCGGCCGCGGTGCACGGCGACGCGGTCGGCCCACTCCGGGTCGGCGGCCGGGTCGACGGCGCGCGCCGTCGCCACGTAGACGGCGGGTGCGGTCGCGTCGAGCTGGGTCTCGGCCCAGGCCGACTTGCCCGAGCGGGTCCCGCCGAGGACGAGCGTCGTGCTCAGGAGACCGTCTCGCCGGCCTTCACCCGGGGCGCCGGCATCCGGAGCTTGCGGATCTGCGTGGCCCGGGTGAAGGCGTACCAGCCGACCGAGAAGCCCTTGACCTCCTCGTCCGGGAACTTCGCGCGCACCCGTGAGAGGACCTGCCGGCCGAGCAGCGTGCCCTCGACGACCATCGCGGCGAGGATGCACAGGCACAGCAGGCTGCCGAGGTTCTGCAGGCCCTTCACCGGCACGACCACCGTGATGAAGATCAGCACCGCGAGCGGCATGAACAGGCCCATGAGGTGGCGGCGGGAGTCCACGAGGTCGCGCACGAAGGCCTTGACGGGGCCGCGGTCGCGCACCGGGAGCACGCGGTCGTCGCCGGCCATCATCCGCTTGCGGCGCTCGGCGGAGGCCTCGCGGCGCTGGGTCTTGTCGCCGCGCAGCGTCTTCGCGCGCTTCATGGCCTCGCGCTGCGTCTTCGGTGCCGGGGCGACCGGCCCGCGACGACGGCCCTCGGCCTCGCGCCGGGACCGCGTCGGGCGACCCTTCCCGGTGGTCTGCGCGCGGCGCGCACCGACCGAGACGACCTCCTGGTCCTCGGGCGCGTCGGCGTCGGCGTCCGGGGAGGCGGGCGCGGAGGTGGCGCCGGAGCCGCGTCGCAGGAAGTTCACCGGGCCAGGATAGGACACCCGCGGCCGCCGGAGGTCACCTCACAGCGTGCTGCTCCCCGTTCGTCCCCCGATCGACACGCGGGGTCCACGCGGGCGTGCGGGCGCGCTAGCGTGTGCCGCCATGCGCGTGCTGATCGCGCCGGACGCCTTCCAGGGCACCCTCACCGGCGAGCAGGCCGCCGCCGCGATCGCCGACGGGTGGGCCCGCGGCGCCGCGGCCGACGAGCTGGTGCGCTCTGCCGTCGGCGAGGCCGCGGCCACCCTCGAGACGGTGCCCGAGGAGGCGCTGCCCGACCTCGTGGTCACCGGCGAGGGCAGCCTGGAGTACCGCTCGCTGCGCGACAGCGCCCTGGCCGCGGTGTCCTCGGCGGCGATGACCCGCGGGGTCCCGTGCATCGTGCTCGCCGGTCAGGTCCACGTGGGGCCGCGGGTCGCCTTCGAGTCGGGCATCCACGGCGCCTACGCCACGGCCGCCGACGTCGGGTCGGTGGAGGAGTCCCTGGCCGATCCCGCGGGCACCCTCGAGGTGCTCGCCGAGGGCATCGCGCACCACTGGGGCGGCCGGCGCGGCCGGGCGACCCTGCGCCCCGAGCTGCTGCCCGAGGCGCGGGGCGGGCCGGTGGTCCCCGGCCCGCGCGACCCGGGCGGCGGCACCGCCGGGCGCTGAGCACCGCGCACCTCACCGGGATCCGGCACGCTGCGGGGGAGCGTGAGGTGTCGGGGAGGGGACGTGATGGACGACCGGGACGACGCCCTGTCGTTGCTGATCATGGTCACCGGGCCGGTGGCGCTGGTGGTCTCGACCGGCTGGCAGGTCGCGTGGCTCGTGGTCCTCGGGGTGTTCGCGCTGCTGCGGCGCACCGGGGGCCCCTGGCGGGGCACGGCCGCCACGCCGCCGACGCCCCCGGACCCCGCCGGGGCGTGACACGCGCCGACGTGGCGCACGTCCCCTCGTCCGGCGTGATGACGGCCCCGCGGTGTGACACCATGGAGATCGCAGGCGAGCCGCGTCGTGCCCCGTCGGGACCTCCGAGATCGTGTCCGGGCGGAGCGGCCCCGCCGGGCGGGAACATCCCGCCGTCCGGCGAGGTTGCACGCCGCGGAACGCACCGGGAGCTCCAGGGAGAACCATGACCGTCGAGAACCCCACCGCCCCCGCCACCACGGCGCAGGGCGAGCACGGCGTCGAGCTGAGCGAGGCCGCGTCGAGCAAGGCGAAGGCCCTGCTCGACCAGGAGGGCCGCGACGACATGCACCTGCGCATCGCCGTCCAGCCGGGTGGCTGCGCGGGCCTGCGCTACCAGCTCTTCTTCGACGACCGTTCGCTCGACGGCGACCTCTTCCGCGACTTCAACGGCCTCAAGGTGGCCGTGGACCGGATGAGCGCGCCGTACGTCCAGGGCGCCACGATCGACTTCGTCGACACCATCGACAAGCAGGGCTTCACGATCGACAACCCGAACGCCACGGGCTCCTGCGCCTGCGGCGACAGCTTCAACTGATCGCAGACCTCCCACACGCACGAGGGCCCCGGTCCCTGCCGTCCCGGCGGGGGGCCGGGGCTCTCGTGCGTCCGGGCTCGGGTGGCGGCGTGGGACGAACGAGTCGTTCATGTGCGTAGACGCCACGAACGAGTCGTTCGTCCCGCGGGACCGCCTGCGCTCAGCCGGCCTCGGGCACGTCCTGGGCGACCTTGGCCTTGAGGTTCTCCGGCGGCTGCGCGCCGAGCTGGGCGACCACGTGCGACGCGGCCACCGAGCCGATCCGGCCCGCGACGGGCAGCTCGAACCCGCGCACCAGGCCGTAGAGGAAGCCGCCGGCGTACGCGTCGCCCGCGCCGGTGGTGTCGACCAGCTGGTCGGCGGGCCGCGCCTCGACGGAGTGCTGCACCCCGCCCTCGGCGTAGATGGTCGAGCCCTTCGCGCCGTGCGTGACGACGACGAGCTCGCAGTTCCCGCCGTTGCCGCGCAGCAGCGACTCGATCGGCTCGTCGCCCACCAGCGCGGCGACCTCGTCCTCGTCGGCCACGAGGATCTCGACGTTCTCCCGGGTCAGCTCCCGGAAGTAGTCGCGGTGGCGCTCGACGCACAGTGAGTCGGAGAGGGTCAGCGCGACGCGGGCCTCGCTCTTGGCCGACGCGTCGATGATCTTACCGATGGTGGCGCGGGCCTGCTCGGTGTCGGCCAGGTAGCCCTCGATGAGGGTGACCGCCGAGCCGGCGACCTCCTCCTGGTCGATGTCCGACGGGCCGAGCGCGGTGCACGCGCCGAGATAGGTGCCCATGGTGCGCTCACCGTCGGGGGTGACCAGCACCAGGCAGCGGGCCGTCGACGGGCCCTCGGTCAGCGGCGGCGTGCGGAAGCTCACGCCGTGGCTGCGGATCGACGTCGTGAACGAGGTGCCCAGCTGGTCGTCGTGGACCTTCCCGACGTAGCCGGTGTCGCCGCCCAGCGCGGCCGCGATCGCGATCGTGTTGGCGACGCTCCCGCCCGAGCGCTCGGTGGTGTCACCGGCCTTCCCGTACAGCGCCTCGGCCTGGTCCTGGTCGACGAGCGTCATGCCCCCCTTCGGCAGGTCGAAGGCGGTGATGGTGTCGTCGTCGACCTGCGTGAGCACGTCGACGATCGCGTTGCCGATTCCCAGAACGTCCATCGGGCCGGGATGTCCTCTCCATAGCGGCTACTCGCTTCGGATCAACGGACCACCGTAGGTGATGGGGTGGGCACCGACAGCCCGATCGTTGCGTCGGGCACTATCGCCCCCGCTCAGGCGTAGACCGGGTACTGCGGCTCCGGGACCGCCGGGACGATGCGCTGCTCGACGAAGATGCCGTGCCAGAGCATGAACACCAGCAGCGTCCAGATGCGCCGCGAGTGGTCGATCGAGCCGGCGCGGTGCTCGTCGATCATGCGCAGCACCGCGGCCTTGTCGAGGATCGCGTCGGTCTGCGACTCCCGGACGATGCCGCGGGCCCAGTCGAGCATGTCGGTGGCCAGCCAGTGCCGGATCGGGACAGGGAAGCCGAGCTTGCGACGGTGCAGCACGTGCGGCGGCACGATGCCCTCGATCGCGCGGCGCAGGGCGTACTTGGTGGTGCCGTGGGCGACCTTCTGGTCGGTCGGCAGCGCCGAGGCCACCCGGAACACCTCGGGGTCGAGGAACGGGACCCGCAGCTCCAGCGAGTTCGCCATCGTCATCTTGTCGGCCTTGACCAGGATGTCGCCGCGCAGCCACGTGAAGAGGTCGACGTGCTGCATGCGCGCCACCGGGTCCCAGCCCCGGGACCCCTCGTAGACCGGCGCCGTCACGTCGACGTGGGAGAGCTCGTCGTCGTACCCCCGCAGCACCGCCGAGAGCTGCGCCGGGAAGAAGTTGCGGGCGTTGCCGTAGTAGCGCTGCTCGAGGGGGAGCGCGCCCCGGCGCAGCAGGTCCTTGCCGCGCACCCCGGTCGGCAGGCGCTCGGACAGCGCGCCGGCTAGCTTGCGGACCGCGCCCGGCAGCCGGTCGAACGGCGCGAGGGAGAGCGGCTCCTTGTAGATGGTGTAGCCGCCGAAGAGCTCGTCGGCCCCCTCGCCGGAGAGGACGACCTTGACGTGCTTGCGCGCCTCGTTCGCCACGAAGTACAGCGGCACCAGCGCCGGGTCGGCGACCGGGTCGTCCAGGTACCAGACGATGAGCGGCAGCGCCTCCATCATGTCCTGCGCGGTCACCGTGCGGACCACGTGGCGGACGCCGATCGCCTCCGCGGACTCGGCCGCGACGTCCACCTCGGAGTACCCGGCGCGCTCGAACCCCGTCGTGAAGGTGATGAGGTCCGGGTTGTGCTCGCGGGCGAGCGCCGCGATCGCCGTCGAGTCGATGCCCCCGGAGAGGAAGGCACCCACGGTGACGTCGGCGCGCATGTGCTTCGCCACCGAGTCGCGCAGGACCTCGGTGATCTCCTCGTGCCGCCGCGTCTCCTCCGCGGTGTCGCCGCGGGGGATGGGGCGCTCGTCGAAGCGCGGCGTGAAGTAGCGCTGCACGCTGACCGGCTCGCCGGGGCTGATCGTGAACGAGCACCCGGACTCCAGGCGCCGGATCGCCCGGTGCAGCGTCGCCGGCTCCGGCACGTACTGCAGCGTCAGGTAGTTCTGCAGCGCCGTCGGGTCGGGCGCCGCGGACGATGCCCCCAGCGGGCCCAGGATCTGCAGGAGGCTCTTCTTCTCGCTGGCGAACGCGACGCCGTGGGCGCCGGCGGCGAAGAACAGCGGCTTGATGCCGAACGGGTCCCGGGCGCCGAAGAGCACCCGGTCCACGGTGTCCCAGATGAGGAACGTGAACATGCCGCGCAGCCGCGGGACGGCGTCCGCGCCCCACACCGAGTACGCCGCGACGATGGCCTCGGTGTCGCCCTCGGTGGCGAAGTGGACACCGTGCTCGCGGGCGAGCTCCGCCCGCAGTTCCAGGTAGTTGTAGATCTCGCCGTTGAAGACGATGCGGTAGCGGCCCGCCGCGTCACCGTCCGGGGGGAACTCCAGGGGCTGGTGCGAGCCCTCGACGTCGATGATCGAGAGCCGGTTGAAGCCCAGGACGACCTCGTCGTCCTGCCACACGCCCGACTCGTCCGGCCCGCGGTGGCGCATGCACGGCAGGGCGGCCTCGACGTCCGCCGCGTGCCGTGCCGCCGTGCCGTCCGCCGTGATCCAACCCATCAGCCCGCACACGGGGCCCAGTATGGCGAGGGGGGCCGACGGCCTCGTCGTCCCACCCGTTGCGCGGGGGTTTCGGCACCCCGGACACCCACGCCCCTCCGACAGCGCGTAGTGGAGACCTCGGCTAGTCTCCCCGTGTCCGGACCGAGGGTGGCGTTTCTTCTCCGCCGCCCGAGGTCGCACGGCCTCGAGGAGGGCAGCCAGCAGTGCGCCGAGCAGCGAGCCTTGCGCAGGCCGGGGAGGTGTCGGCCCCGCAGGACGAGGGTGGCCGGACGCCGCGCCGACGGACCCGTCGGGTGACGCGCGCGCTCCAGCTCGCCGTCCTGGCGTGCGTGGTCGCCCTCGTCTCGACCGGGTGCTCGATCCAGGACGTCATCCGCTTCGGCTGGCCCGTGGGCGTCACGCCCGAGGCCACCATGATGCGGGAACTCTGGACCTGGTCCGCGATCGCCGCGCTCGCCGTCGGCGTCCTCGTCTGGGGTGCCACCGCCTGGGCCGTCGCGTTCCACCGCCGCAAGGCGACCGACTCGGATCTGCCCCGGCAGTTCCAGTACAACCTGCCGCTCGAGCTGGTGCTCACGGTGCTCCCGCTGGTCATCGTGGCGGTCCTCTTCTACTTCACGGTCGTCGTGCAGAACGTCGTCGACCGCGAGCCGAGCGGCAACGAGCTCAAGATCGACGTCACCGCGTTCCAGTGGAACTGGGAGTTCCAGTACCCGGGCACGCGCAACCCGGTCGGCCAGCCGGTCGCGACCATCGGCACCACCGCCGAGGTCCCGCTGCTGGTGCTGCCGACCAACCGGCCGATCTCGTTCACGCAGCACTCCGAGGACGTCATCCACTCGTTCTGGATCCCGGAGTTCCTCTTCAAGCGCGACGTGTTCCCGGACCCGGAGAAGAACGACCAGAAGAACGTCTGGGTCATCGACAAGATCGACCAGCCCGGGGCGTTCGTGGGCCGCTGCGCGGAGTACTGCGGCGCGTACCACTCGATGATGAACTTCGAGGTCCGGGCGCTGCCGGAGGCCCAGTTCGACCAGTACATGCAGCTGCGGCAGTCCATCGACCCGACGACGCGCCAGCCGTACTCGGCCGCCGAGGCGCTCGCCCAGATGAACTGCGGCCCGTTGTGCTCGCCGACGGCCACCACGACGCACCCGTTCAACCCGGACCCGACCGTCCGGCTGGCGTTCTGACATGACCGTCCCCACGACCGCTGAGAGGAGCCCGCGGCGATGAAGGTCGAGTCCCGCATCTTCGAGCTCCTGACCGTGTTCTGCTTCGTCTGCGCGATCGTCTACGGCTTCCTCTCGAAGGAAGCGGTCGGCATCGTCGGGCTGACCCTCACGGGCGGCCTCTGCCTGATCATCGGGACCTACTTCCGGTTCGTCGCCCGGCGCCTCGAGGAGCGCCCGGAGGACAACCCGGAGGCCGAGGTCTCCGACGGCGCCGGCGACGTCGGCTTCTTCAGCCCGGGCAGCTACTGGCCCATCACCGTGGCGGGTGCCGTCGCCCTGACGGGGCTCGGGCTCGCGCTCTTCCAGTGGTGGCTGATCGTGCTGGCGGGCATCTTCCTGATCATCGCCGTGTGCGGGCTGGTGTTCGAGTACCACGCGGGACCCGAGGCGCACTAGCTCCTTCTCCGACGTCCCGACGGCGGGCATCGCCGGCTCCTGAGGGGGCCGGCGGCGCCCGCCGTCGTCGTTCCGGGTCCTCTTGGGCTCCTGGAGCGCCGTGGTTGGTGGGAGTGAACTGCCAGGAGCACTGCAGGCAGCTCAGGAGGCCGGACGGGCGGCGTCATGTGCCCCTCGCCGACGGTGGCTGCCGTCGGTGGTCGGGGAGGCCTTGTCGTACGGCGCCCCCGGTGCCCGATGGCTTCCACGAGGGGCACAGCAGGCAGTTCGGGCGGCGTCGTGTGCCCTTCGTCCACGGTAGCCGCTGGTGATCAGGGAGCCTCTGCACGGGCGGGGGAGATCCGCACGGCACGCAGTGACTCCCTCGCAGGCTCCCACGAGGGGACAGCAGGCAGCTCAGGAAACCGGACAGCCGGGACCAAGTACCCCTCGCCCCCAGCGGGCCATGCCGGCGACCAGAGAGCCTGGGCACGGGTGGGGGAGCCCGCACGGCGCGGGCGTTCCCGCGCGGGCCGCCGCGAGGGGCACAGCGGGCAGCTCAGGGGGCCGGACGGGCGGCGTCCTGTGCCCCTCGGCGACGGTGGCTGCCGCCGATGATCAGGGAGCCGCTGCACGGGTGGGGGAGATCCGCACGCCGCGCAGTGACTCCCTCGCGACGCTCCGAGGGTCCACGCACCCGAGTCCAGCCCGCGCCGGCCTCGACGAGGGGCACAGCGGGCAGCTCAGGACGGCGGACGGGCGGTGCCACGTGCCCCTCGCCCCGGGGAGACCCGCACCCGCGAGCACCGGCTCCCGCGCCCCCACGACGACGACGGGGCGGGGAGCCGGTGGCTCCCCGCCCCGTCGGCGGTCGTGCGGTGTGGTGCTCCGGCGTCAGTCCCGCACGTCGCGGGGCCGGCCGGCGTCGGGGCGACCCGCGAGCTCGCGGTCGCTGCCCGGCTCGACCTGCAGCGGGTCGGTGCCGGAGCCGGCGTGGATGTCGCCCTGCTCCTCGGCCGGGTCGGGGCGGAACCAGCCGCCCTTCACCGGGTGGCCCGAGTAGCCGAGGTCGTTCATGCGCTTCGGCACCTTGCTGCCCTGGTAGGCGAGCGGGATGGCGTGGCCGTGGTCGTCGACGCCGCCGAGGGGCTGGTGCACCTCGATGAACTCACCGTGCGGCAGCCGCTTGATGTGGCCGGTCTCGATGCCGTGCTCGAGCACCTCGCGGTCGGAGCGCTGGAGACCCAGGCAGATCCGGTAGGTCGCGAAGTAGACGACCGGCGGGATCACCAGGAGGCCGATGCGGCCGATCCAGGTCATGACGTTCAGCGAGATGTCGAACGTGTAGCCGATGATGTCGTTCCCGCAGGCCACGACGAGCCAGAAGTAGAACGCCATCGCCATCATGCCGGTGGCGGTGCGGACCGGGACGTCACGCGGACGCTGGAGCAGGTTGTGGTGCGCGCCGTCGCCGGTCAGCTTGCGCTCGATCAACGGGTAGAGCGCGAGCAGCGTCGTCAGGATCCCCATGCCGATGACGGCGGGGAAGAAGATCGACGGGATCGTGTACCGGCCGAACAGGTACATCTCCCACGAGGGCCACAGCCGGACCGCGCCGTCGAACACGGCCATGTAGAAGTCGGGCTGGGACCCGGCCGAGACCTGCGTCGGGTCGTACGGGCCGAGCTTCCAGATCGGGTTGATCTGGAACACCCCGGCCATGATCGCCATGACGCCGACCGCGACGACCATGAAGCCGCCGGCCTTCGTCGCGAACGTCGGGAGGATGCGGACACCGACGACGTTGCGCTCGGTGCGTCCCGGCCCGGGGAACTGGGTGTGCTTCTGGAACCACACCAGCGCCACGTGCACGCCGATGACCGCGAGGATGATCCCCGGCAGCAGGAAGACGTGGACGATGTAGAAGCGCGGGATGATGATGTCGCCCGGGAACTCCCCGCCGACGATCGCCCAGTGCAGCCATGTGCCGATCACCGGGATCGACAGGATGATCGCCGAGAGGCCGGTGCGGATGCCGGTGCCCGAGAGCAGGTCGTCCGGCAGCGAGTAGCCGATGAAGCCCTCGATCATGCCGGTGAGCAGCAGCACGACGCCGAGCACCCAGTTGGTCTCGCGCGGGCGGCGGAACGCTCCGGTGAAGAACGTCCGCATCATGTGCGCGATCATCGCCGCCACGAACAGCAGCGCCGCCCAGTGGTGGATCTGGCGGATGAACAGGCCACCGCGGACGTCGATGGAGATGTTGACCGTCGACTCGTAGGCCTTCGACATCACGACGCCGCGCAGGCCCGCGTAGGTGCCCTCGTAGGTCGTCTCGGCCATCGAGGGGTCGTAGAAGACGGCCAGCCACGTGCCCGAGATGAGCAGCACGATGAAGCTGTACATCGCGATCTCGCCCAGCATGAACGACCAGTGCGTGGGGAAGACCTTGTTGATCTGCCGGCGGATCCCGCCGGCCGGGTGGATCCGGCTGTCGATCTCGTCAGCAGCGGTCCCGACGAGCTTCATCGCGGTGCTGCCGCTGCGCCTCGGTGTGGTGATGGCACTCATGGTCTGCGCTCCCAGAAGCCGGGCCCCACCGGCTCGATGAAGTCACTGCGGGCGTACAGATAACCCTGATCGTCCACCGTGATGGGCAGTTGCGCCAGCGGACGGGCGGCCGGTCCGAAGACCGGGCGCGCGTACTCGTTGGCCTGGAACTGCGACTGGTGGCAGGGGCACAGGATGCGCATCGTCTGGTCCTCGTAGAGGGACGTCGGGCACCCCATGTGGCTGCAGATCTTCGAGTAGGCGAAGAGCGAGCCGTAGTTGAAGTCCTCCTGGCCCGCCCGCTTGATCACCGGCACGTTGGGGCGCAGCCGGATGAGCATGACGGGGGAGTCGGAGGAGCGGACCTCCTCGGTGAGGGCCTCCGGGTCGTTGCGCTGGCTCTCCTTGAACGGGAAGACCGTCTCCATGGAGCCGGGTTCCAGGTCGCCCGCGCGGACGAGGACGACGTCGGTCGGGTCGCCGTCGAACTTGCGCAGGTAGACCCGCTCGCCGTTCTCCGAGCGCCAGTCCGTGACGAGGAGCGGCGACTGGTCGCCCTCCTTCCACGGGTTCTTCACCAGGCCGCCGAACGCCGCGACCAGGATGCCGGCGCCCAGGACGCCGCCGGCGGCGCCGATCGAGCGGACGATCAGCTTGCGCCGCCCGATGCCGCTCTGCTGGCCGGCCTGCACGAGGCGGGCGGCGGCGGTGCGGCGCTCCACCTCGCCCGAGCGGCCGTCGTGGCGCTGCTGGATCGTCAGGTCCTCGGGCAGCAGCTTCTTCGAGTAGGCGATGACGCCCATGCCGACCGCGAGGATCGACACGCCCAGGGTCACACCGATGGCCGGCGTGTAGAGGGCGTACCAGGTCGAGCCCGGGTCGCCCGGCGGGACCCACTCGTGCGGCCAGGCGATGAACGCGACGATGAAGGCCAGGCCCGCGATCGCGGCGAGGATGAACCAGCCCGCGACCTGGCGCTCGGCGCGCTTCTCGGCGCGGGTGCCGGGCACGGGGAAGCGGGCGCGGTCGGCGACGACCTCGATGTCGTCGATGCGGTTGCCGAGACGCACCAGGTCGTCGGTGCTCATCTCGGCGAGCTCGGCGTCGGTGGGGATGCGCAGCTCGTCCGACCCGTGGCCCTGCGGACCCGAGGGGCTTCCGGCGCGGTGGGACTCAGATTCGGGAGGTGCACTCACTGGCGGGATCCGATCCAGAGGGAGATTCCGATCAGGGCGGCGAGCCCGACGAAGAAGGCCACGAGGCCCTCGGGCACGGGGCCGAACCCGCCGAGGCCGTTGCCGCCGGGGTTGGCGCCGGTGCTGTCCGAGCTGACCGACTTGATGTAGCCGATGATGTCCCGCTTCTCCTCGGGGGAGAGCTGGGAGTCGGCGAACGTCGGCATGTTGCCCGGCCCGGAGAGCATGGCGGCGTAGATCTGGTGCGGGGTCGCCGGGTCGAGGACCGGGGCGAACTTGCCCGACGACAGCGCGCCGCCGCGGCCGGTGAAGTTGTGGCACTGGGCGCAGTTGAGGCGGAACAGCTCGCCGCCGCGCCCGAGGTCGGAGCCGACCAGGGCCTCGTCGGGACCGGCGGGGACGCTCGGGCCGCCGCCGTTCGCCTCGATGTAGGCGCCGAGGGCGTCGATCTGCGCCGGGTCGAACTCCGGCTTCTTCCGGTCGGCCTGCGCGCCCTGGACCTTCAGGGGCATGCGGCCGGTGGAGACCTGGAAGTACACCGACGCCTGGCCCACCCCGATGAGGCTCGGGCCGCGGCCGACGACGCCCTGCAGGTTCGACCCGTGGCAGGTGATGCAGGAGTTGTCGAAGAGCGCCTGGCCCTCGCGCACGAGCGCGGCGTCCTGCCCGGTGGCGGTCTGCGGGGCGGGCTGCACCGCCGCGTAGATCCCGCCGACGGCGAGCAGCGCCACGCCGATCGCGACGAAGCCCGCGATCCTCCGGCGCGTCCTGGTGCCCGCACGCGCCCACGGCCTGCGGCGCGGGCGTGGCGTCCGGTCGCTCATGTCCTCCCCTGCCCCTGACTCTCGTCCTGTCGTCATCGCGGCCGTGTCCTTACCGGATGAAGTAGATGACCGCGAACAGGCCGATCCAGACCACGTCCACGAAGTGCCAGTAGTACGAGACGACGATGGCCGCGGTCGCCTGCGCGGGTGTGAACCGACTCAGGAAGGTCCGGCTGATCAGCAGGACGAACGCGACGAGACCGCCGGTGACGTGCAGCGCGTGGAACCCGGTCGTGATGTAGAAGACCGAGCCGTACGGCCCCGAGGCCATCGTCGTGGCGTGCTCGGTGACGAGCGTGTGGTACTCGTTCACCTGGCCCAGCACGAAGATCAGGCCCATCACGAACGTCACCGCGTACCAGCGGCGCAGCCCGAACACGTCCCCGCGCTCGGCGGCGAACACGCCGTACTGGCAGGTGAACGACGACGCCACGAGGATGATCGTGTTCACGAGCGCGTACGGCACGTCGAGCTCGGTGGGCGGGGGCGGCCACTCGCCCACGTTCTGGGCGCGCGCCACGAAGTACATGGCGAAGAGCCCGGCGAAGAACATCAGCTCGCTGGACAGCCAGATGATCGTCCCCACGCTGACCACGTTGGGTCGGTTGAGGGAGTGGATCCTCGCGCTGAAGGAGGGCGCCGGCGCACTCGAGGCGGTCGTCACGGGCGACATCATGTCACCTCGTCCCGACATCAGCCTGGCGGGGCGAGACCCCTCCGGGAGGCCGCCGACCTGCACTCCTCTCACCTGCGGATTCTCCTACCAGGTGTCGTACGTCGTGTCGTAGTCGAGACCTCGCGGCGTCGCGGCGCACCCCTGGGCGGGCCGCCCGACTAGGCTGCGGCGCACCGTGGACGACGCGCCGGGGAGGGCCCGCGAGATGACCGCCGACAGTGGTGCCGGAGAGACGCTGGACGTCGTGGTGATGAGCCACCGGCCCGAGGTGCGGGAGGCCGTGATGTCGGCGGTCGGCCGCCGGCCCGCGCGGGACGTGCCCCGGCTGCGGTGGACCGAGGCGGACGGCATCGGCGACGTCCTCGGCGCGGCCGACGCGGGCCGCCTCGACCTCGCGGTGCTCGACGGCGAGGCCCAGCCCACCGGCGGCATGGGGGTGTGCCGCCAGCTCAAGAACGAGCGCGACGACCCGGCCCCGGTGATCGTCGTCGTCCGGCGCGAGGACGACCGCTGGCTCGCGACGTGGTCGCAGGCCGACGCGGTCCTCGTGCAGCCCCTCGACCCGGTGACCGCCGCGCGCACGGTCGCCGACGTCCTGCGCGCCGGGCACCCGGTCCCGGCCACCCGGGGGTGACCACGCAGGCCGGGGCGCCGCCGGTCGCCCCCACCTGGCCGTCGCTGCTCGGCCGGCTGCTGCGCGGGGAGGACCTGTCGGCCCCCGAGGCGGCCTGGGCGATGGACCGCATGATGTCCGGCGAGGCCTCCCCGGCCCAGGTGGCCGCCTTCGCGGTGGCGCTGCGGAGCAAGGGCGAGACCGCCGAGGAGATCGGCGGGCTGGCCGAGGTGATGCGCGCGCACGCGCGCGAGGTGACGGTGCCCGGCGTCGTCGTCGACATCGTGGGGACCGGCGGCGACCAGGCCCACACCGTCAACATCTCGACGATGGCCGCGGTCGTCATGGCCGCGGCTGGTGCCCGGGTGGTCAAGCACGGCGGGCGCGCGGCGTCGTCGGCGTGCGGGTCGGTCGACCTCCTCGAGGCGCTCGGGGTGCCGATCGACCTCGGTCCCGACGGCGTGGCCGCGAGCGTCGACGAGGTCGGCATCGGCTTCTGCTTCGCCCAGACCTTCCACCCGGCCATGCGCCACGTGGGCGGGGTGCGCCGCGAGATCGGCGTGCCGACCGCGTTCAACCTGCTCGGGCCCCTCACCAACCCGGCGCGCCCGGCCGCGGCCCTCATCGGCTGCGCCGACGCGCGCTTCGCCCCCGTCCTCGCGGCGGTGCTGGCCGGGCGCGGCGACACCGCCCTGGTGGTGCGCGGCGACGACGGCCTCGACGAGATCACGACGACGACCACCACCACGGTCTGGCGCGCGAGCCCGTCCGGCGTCGTCGTGGAGACCCTCGACCCGACGCGGATCGGGATCCCGGTCTCGGCGCCGGGCGACCTGCGCGGCGGCGACGCGACCGTCAACGCCCGCGTCGCCCACGCCGTCTTCGCCGGCGACCCCGGGCCGGTGCGCGAGGCCGTCCTGCTCAACGCCGGGGCGGCGCTGGCGGCCTACGAGGAGGCCGAGACCGGGACGGTCGACGAGCTCCACGCCGCGGTCGCGCGGGGCCGGGAGCGGGCGGCCGCCGCCGTCGACGACGGGGCCGCGGCGGCCCTGCTGGAGCGGTGGGCCGCCGTCGCGAAGCGGCTGCGCGACTGAGCGGTCGGCCCGGGGGCGCCCGTCAGTCGAGGCCGACGGCGAAGGCCGCGTCGGTGTCGCTCGCCGAGTACGAGCGGAACGCGATGTGGGTCGAGGTGGTCCGGACCCCGGGCACCCGGCTCAGGTTCCCCGCGATGACGTCGGCGAGCTCCTCGTGCTCGCGCACCCGCACGACGGCGATGAGGTCGACGTCGCCGGCGCAGGAGTAGACCTCCGCGACCCCGTCGAGGTCCGCGATGGCCTGCGCCGTCTCCGGGATCCGGTCGGCGTTCGCGTGGATCATGACGATGGCCGTGATCACGGGGGCTCCCTGGGTCGGCGGCGCGGTCGGCGGTCGGCGGGTCCGGCCGGAACCCTAGCCCCCGCCTCCGGGTCGGGTGCCGGACCGGACGTCGCCCGCCCGGCGTCGCGCGCCTGCGCCACCCAGCCCGACCACGCGCCCGCCCCGCGGGCCGGGACCGCCCAGGGCGTCGTCGTGCGCACCATGCGGGCGCCCGGCCGCTCCAGCCAGCGGGTGACGACGGCGACCTCCTCCGGCGGCGCGCCGCGCAGCGGGCCCGCCCCGGGGCGCACGGTCTCCGCCGAGGCGACCAGCACGTCGACGACCGGCATCGGTGGCACCCCGCGGCGGGCCGTCCCGGCCGCGGCCAGGCGCCCGTGGCGCACGACGGCGAGGTCCCAGCCGCCGCCCCCGTCCGGGCGTGCCGCCACCAGCTCCTCGGCCCGGGCGACCGCCGAGAGCCGCTGGACCCGGGCGAGGGCCCCGGCCAGCTCCGCGAGCCGGTCGCGGTGGGTGGCGGCGTCGGCGAACCGCTCGCCCGCGGCCAGCGACGCGACCTTCTCCCGCAGCGCCGCCAGGCCGTCGTCGGACCCGCCGTGGAGCAGGGCCAGCGCGCCGGCGACGGCGGGGGAGTACTCCTCCGTGGTCTGGAACCCGGCGCAGGGCGCCCCGCAGCGCCCGAGATCGTGCAGGGCGCAGGGGCTCCCGCGCCCGCCGCGAGCCGGGATGCGCTGCGTGCACGGCCGCAGCCGGGAGGCGTCGGCGAGCGCCTCGACCGCGCGGACCGCGTCCGGGCGCCGGCCGAAGGGGCCCACGGCGTCGTCGCGCGGGGTGCGGACGACCGACCAGCGGGGGAAGGGCTCGTCGGTCAGCGCCACCCACCAGCCCTTGTGCGGGTAGCGGGAGCGCCGGTTGTAGCGCGGCGTGTGCCCGGCGAGCAGCCGCAGCTCACGCACCTCGGCCTCGAGCGCGTGGGCGCACTCCACCCAGTCGACCCGCTCGGCCAGCGCGACCATCTCCTTGACCCGCGCCCGCTTCTCCGAGCCGGTGAAGTAGGAGCGCACGCGGCGCCGCAGGTCGTTCGACGTGCCGACGTAGAGCACCTCGTCGGCCGGGCCGCGGAAGAGGTACACCCCCGCGGCGTGCGGCACGGCGTCGGCGAGGTGGCGCTTGCCGCGCTGGGCCGGCGTCGTCTCGACCTGCAGGGCGAGCAGGTCCTCGAGCGAGCGCACCCCCTGGCCGCCGACCCGCTCGAGGAGCCCGTGCAGCACGTCGACGGTGGCCCGCGCGTCGGCCAGCGCCCGGTGCACGGGGCGGGTGGTGGCGTGGAAGAGCCCCGCCAGGGCGGACAACCGGCACGAGGGCGCCTCGTCGCGCGTGAGCACCTTGCGGGCGAGCCGGGCGGTGCACACCACCGGCGGGCGGGGCCACACCGAGCCGTGCCGGCGGCACGCGGCCCGCAGGTGCCCGACGTCGAACGGGGCGTTGTGGGCCACCACCACCGCACCCGCGCAGAACTCCAGGAAACCCGGCAGCACCGTCCCGAGCCGCGGCGCGTCGCGCACCATCGCCGTGGTGATCCCGGTCAGCGCCACGATCTGCGGCGGGACGGCCACCCCGGGGTCGACCAGCGTGGCGTACTCCCCGACGACCTCCCCGCCGCACACCTTCACCGCCCCGATCTCGGTGATGGCGTCCGGGCGCGGCGCGGCCAGCGGGTCGGCCCCCGCCGGGTCGGGTCCCGCGGGCGGCCCCCCGGTGGTCTCCAGGTCGAGCACCACGAAGGTGGCCGCGTGCAGCGGCGTGCCCAGCTCCTCGAACGTGAGCTGCGGGTCGGGTCCCGTCACCGGGCGTGGTGCGTCCATCGCCGCGGACGCTAGGACGACCCCCCGACAGCCACGCCCGCGAACGCGTCGCCTCGCCGCTAACCTGGGCGGATGGCGGACGGGGAGGTGGAGACGCGGGACCGTGCCGACCCCGGTCCCGGCGCCGCCACCGACGCCTCCGACGGCTCCGCCCCGGATTCGGACCCCGCCCCACCGGTCGCCCCCGCCGTCCGCGCCGCCTTGCTGGACGCGGCGCCGGAGACCGTGCGGGGGCGCGTCGCCGACCTCGTCTCGCAGGCCGTCGGCCAGATCCCCGCCGCCGACCTCCCCGCGACGGTGCGCCCCGTCGCGCGCTTCGCCCCGGCCAAGCGCGCCAAGGTCGGGGCCGCCCCGATGCTCGCGGCGCTCGGCAGCGCCGAGGGGTTCGCCGACGAGGTGGTCGCCTGGTGGCTCGAGCACCGGCCCGAGGAGTGGGCACCGCCGGTCCCCGAGCCCGTGCACGCGGCGGCCGTCGCGGTGCTCACCGGCGACGAGGGGGCGGCGCGGGAGCTGCTGCGCGACGCGGGGGAGCGCGCCGACGTCGGCCGGCTGCGGGCCGAGCGCGACGCCGCGATCACCCGCGCGGAGCGCCTGGCCGCGGACCTCGAGCGGGTCACGGCCGAGCGCGACGAGGCGGCGGCGCGGGCCGCCGAGGCGACCCCGGACCTGTCCGACGAGGTCGCCAAGCTGCGGGCCCGGCTGCGCGAGCAGGGCGTGCGGGTCCGGCGCGCCGAGGACGCCGCGGCCGAGGCCGCCGCGCGGCTGGCCGACGACCGCGGCGAGGAGCACCGCGAGCTCGCGGACCTGCGCCGCGAGCGCAGCCGGGACCGCGAGGCGCTGGCCGCCGCGGAGGCACGGGCGCGGCGGGCGACCGCCGAGCTGGAGACGGCCCGGCGCGCCGCGCACGAGGCCCGCCGCGCCGACGACGCCCGGCTCGCCCTGCTCGTCGACACCGTGGCCGGCGCCGCCGCCGGGCTTCGCCACGAGCTCGGCCTGCGCGTCGACGACCACCGCGTCGGGCCGCGGCCCGCCGAGCTCGTCGGCTCCGCCGACCGCACCCCGATGGCCCGCGTGACGGACCCCGCGACGCTCGACCGGCTGCTCGCCCTGCCCGAGGTCCACCTGCTGGTCGACGGCTACAACGTCACGAAGACCGGCTGGCCGAGCCTCTCCCTGGCCGCGCAGCGCGAGCGCCTGGTCGCCGCGGTCGCGCCCCTCGCGGCCCGGACCCAGGCCGAGACGACGCTGGTGTTCGACGGGGCCGGCATCACCGGGGTGCCCACGGCCTCGGTGCGCGGGGTCCGGGTGCTCTTCTCCGACCCGGGCGTGATCGCGGACGACCTGATCCGCCGGCTGGTCGACGCCGAGCCGGAGGGCCGACCGCTCGTGGTGGTCACCTCCGACCGGGCGGTGGTCGACTCGGTGCGCCGCCGTGGGGCGCACCCGGTGCCCTCCAGCGTCCTGCTCGACCGGCTCGCCCGGATCTGAGACCTGGGTCACATCCGGGCGACGACGGCCCCGAGGCTGTCGGACCCCCCTCCTACCGTCCGCCCCGACCGCCCCGGGAAGCGCCGGGGCCGACCGGCGGAGGCCGAGATGCTCATCGACTGCGACACGTGCGTGGTGCGCCACCAGGCCTGTGACGACTGCGTCGTCGGGGTTCTCCTGGGCACACCCGAGGTGCCGTCCCGCGTCGACGGGACGCCGACGGGAGCCGTCGCGCCGCGGGAGCCCGCCGAGCCGGGCGCCCCGCTGCCCGTCGAGTTCGGGCCCGTGGAGCGCCGGGCGCTCGAGGTGCTGGCCGACCACGGCCTCATCCCGCGCCTGCGGCTCGTGACGGCCGCCGCCGAGCCGGACGCCCCGGTCGGCGGGCGGGCGCCGACCGGCCGGGTGCCCGGCCGGCGCCGCGACGCCGGCTGACCGGCGCCGGAGGAGCGCCGTCCGGCGCGCGCCCCGTCAGGGGCAGGGGGCCGCGCGGATCGTCGGGGTGGCCGGTTCGTTACCGTCCCGGAACCTCCTCGCGGACGAGCTCCCCATCCCGGTCCGTCGAGCAGGTGTCACTGTTCGAGAAAGGGTTCCCCGCCCGTGATCCCCGGACCGGCTCCCCGGCGTGCGCGGCTGGCCACCGCGCCCGCAGTCCTCGTGCTCGTGGCCGTACTCATGGCCCTGCTCGCCGTCCTCGGGCCGGGCCTGCTGGCCCCGGCACCCGCCACGGCCGACCCGATCGTCCCGCCCAACGCCAACGACGTCGTCCGGGCCCTCGCCGACGCCAACTCCCGCGCCGAGGCCGCGAACGAGCAGGCGATGGGCGCCAAGGAGGCGCTCCCGGCCAAGCGCGCCGCGGCCGACCGCGGCGCGAAGGACGCCGCGGCCGCCCGGACCGCGGTCGACGCGGCGCACGGCCGGCTCGAGAAGGCCTACACGGCGGTCGACCAGCTCACGCGCAGCACCTACCAGGGTGGCGGCCTCGACCAGCTCGGCGCGCTGCTGTCCAGCCCCTCGCCGTCGGACTACCTCGACAAGGTCGCCCTCCTCGACACCGTCTCCGAGGCCAACCGGGCGGTGCTGCAGGGCTACCTCGACGCCTCCTCCGCCGCCGAGGCCGCCCAGCGCGACGCCGACACGCGCGCCACCGACGCCCGGCGCGCCGCCGACGACGCCGCCCGGGCGGTCACCGACGCCGCCCGCACCAAGGCGGAGGCCGACCGCGACGTCGCGGCCGCGAACGCCTCCCTGGCCCGCCTCTCACCCGCCGAGAAGGCCCAGCTGCGCAGCGGCGGGGTGACGAACTTCCCGACGAACATCGCGGGCAGCTCGTTCGCGATCGACGCCCTGCGGGCCGCCCTCACCCGGCAGGGCGCCCCCTACGTGTGGGGCGCGACCGGGCCCCGCACCTTCGACTGCTCCGGGCTGGTGCAGTGGGCCTACCGCCAGATCGGGATCGCGATGCCGCGGGTGGCCGCCGCCCAGCAGCAGGTCGGGACGCCGATCACCCCCGACCAGGCCCAGCCCGGCGACCTCGTGTTCTTCGGCGACCCGGCCTACCACGTGGGGATCTACGTGGGTGGCGGCCAGTTCCTCGAGGCGCCGCAGTCCGGCGACGTCGTCAAGGTCGCCCCGCTGCGCGGCAACATCTCGTCGATCCGGCGCATCGCGCCCGCCTGAGAAGGATCTCTGGGAGGCTGCCGGGCGTGACCGAGGTCGGCACGAGGACGCTGCTCGTCACGAACGACTTCCCGCCCCGGCCCGGCGGCATCCAGTCCTACCTGCACGAGCTGGCGGTGCGGCTCCCGCCGGGCGCGCTCACCGTGCTGGCCTCGACCTGGCCCGACGCGCACGATGCCGACGGCCGCTGCGCCCGCTTCGACGCGGCCCAGCCGTTCCCCGTGCACCGCTTCCCGACCACGGTGATGGTGCCGAGCCCGGCCGCCACCCGGCGGGCGGTCGAGCTCGCCCGCGCCGAAGGCTGCGACACCGTCTGGTTCGGTGCCGCCGCCCCGCTCGGGCTCATGGCACCGGTCCTGCGGCGCCGCGCCGACGTGTCCCGGGTGCTCGCGAGCACCCACGGCCACGAGGTCGGCTGGTCGATGCTCCCCGGCGCGCGGCAGGCGCTGCACCGCATCGGCCGCGTCGCCGACGTCGTGACCACCGTCAGCCGCTACACCCGCGGGCGGATCGCGCCGGCCCTCGGACCCGACGCGGCGCTCGAGCCGCTCCCGCCGGGGATCGACACCCGCCGGTTCGCGCCGGACCGCGGCGCGCGGGAGACGATCCGGGCGCGCCACGGGCTCGGCGACCGCCCGGTCGTGGGCTGTGTGTCCCGGCTGGTGCGTCGCAAGGGCCAGGACGTGCTCGTCCGGGCGCTGCCCGCGGTGCGCCGGCGCGTGCCGGGGGCGGCCCTGCTCGTCGCGGGGGACGGGCCCGACCGCGACCGTCTCCACCGGCTGGCCCGCGACCACGACGTCGCCGACCACGTCGTGTTCACCGGCCCCGTCGCGCACGAGGAGATTCCCGCCCACCACGCCGCCCTCGACGTCTTCGCCCTGCCCTGCCGCACGCTCGCGGGCGGGCTCGACGTCGAGGGGCTCGGGATCGTGCTGCTCGAGGCGTCGGCCTGCGGTGTCCCGGTGGTCGCCGGCCGCTCCGGCGGCGCCCCCGAGACGGTGCGCGGCGGCCCGCCCGGCACCCGGACCGGACGGCTCACCGACGGTCGCGACCCGGCCGACGTCGCCGAGGTCGTCGCGGACCTGCTCGCCGACCCGGACGCCGCGGCGACGGCGGGCGCGGCCGGCCGGCGGTGGATGCAGGCGGAGTGGACGTGGGCCTCGCGGGCCCGTCGGCTGGCCGCGCTGGCCCGTCCGGAGTAGCCCCCGAAAGCACGAACGGCCGGTTCGTGACCCGAGAAGGTCACGAACCGGCCGTTCGTGCGCCCCGGAGACGAGGCCGAGCCCGACCCCGGCGGCGCTCAGCGCTGCGCGTAGACCTGCTCGATGTCGTCGGCCCGCTGGTCGGCGATGATGTTCCGCTTGAGCTTCATCGTCGGGGTGAGCTCGCCCGAGTCCTCGGTGAAGTCCGAGGTCAGGATGCGGAACTGCCGCACCGACTCGGCCTTCGAGACCGCCGAGTTGCCGTCGTCGACCGCCGCCTGGATCTCGGCGCGCAGGTCCTCGTCGCCGGCCAGCTCCTCGGCGGTGGTGCCGGACTTGCCGTGCTCGGAGGCCCAGTCCGGCAGCGCCTCGGGGTCGAGGGTGATCAGCGCCGCGACGTAGGGCCGGTTGTCGCCGACCACGAGCGCCTGGCTGACCAGCCGGTGCGCGCGGATGCGGTCCTCGATCACCGCCGGGGCGACGTTCTTGCCGCCCGCGGTGACGATCAGCTCCTTCTTGCGGCCGGTGATCGAGAGGTAGCCGTCGTCGAGGGTGCCGATGTCGCCGGTGTGGAACCAGCCGTCGACCAGCGTCTCCTGCGTGGCCTCCTGGTTCTTCCAGTAGCCGCCGAAGACCACGTCGCCCTTGGCGATGACCTCGCCGTCGTCGGCGATCGCGACGGTGACCCCGGGCAGCGGGCGCCCGACGGTGCCGACCCGCAGCGTGTTCTCCCCGTTGGCGGTGATGGCGGCGCTGGTCTCGGTGAGGCCGTAGCCCTCGTAGATCGGGATGCCGACGCCGCGGAAGAAGTGCCCGATCCGCTGCCCGAGCGCGGAGCCGCCCGAGACCGCGCCGCGGCACTGCCCGCCGAGGGCGTCGCGCAGCTTGCCGTAGACCAGCGCGTCGAACACCGCGTGCTTGGCGCGCAGCAGCAGGCCCGGCCCCGAGCCGTCCAGCGCGGTCGAGTACTCCACCGCCGTCGCCTCGGCCAGGTCGAAGATCCGTCCCTTGCCGCCCTGGTACGCCTTCTGCTTGGCCGAGTTGTAGACCTTCTCGAAGACCCGCGGCACCGAGAGGACGAAGTCCGGCTTGAACCGGGGCAGCTCGCTCGAGAGCTTCGAGGTGTCGGCGAAGTGCCCGATGACGTAGCGGTGCTCCTGGGCGGCGATCTGCACCACCCGCGCGAAGATGTGGGCGAGCGGCAGGAAGAGCAGCGTCGAGTTCCCCGCCTGCATCAGCGAGCCGAACACCTCACCGGCGGCCCGCACCTCGAACAGCAGGTTGCGGTGGGTGATCTCGCAGCCCTTGGGGCGTCCGGTGGTGCCGGAGGTGTAGATCAGTGTCGCGAGGTCGTCGGCGCGCACCGCGGTGCGGCGGGCCTCGAGGTCGGCGTCGGACACGCCCGCGCCGGCCTCCTTCAGCGCGTCGACGGCGGGGGAGGACCCGTCGATCTGCCAGACGTGGGCGAGGTCGGGGAGCGACCCGATGACCTCGTCGAGCGTGGCGCGGTGGTCGGCGGTCTCGACGACGACGCCGCGGGCACCGGAGTTCGACAGGCACCACTCGTACTGCGAGGCCGAGGAGGTCTCGTAGATCGGCAGGCCGGCGCAGCCCGCGGCCCAGAGCGCGTAGTCGATCAGCGTCCACTCGTAGCGGGTGCGGGCGACGATGCCGACCCGGTCGCCCGGCTGCAGGCCGGCGGCGACGAACCCCTTGGCCACGGCGACGACCTCGTCGCGGAACTCACCGAACGTGACCGGGGTCCACTCCCCGCCGACGGCGCGGCGGTAGGCGATCTCGTCGGGGTGCTCGGCGGCGTTGTCCCACACCGCGTCGGTGAGTCGGTCGTCGTCGGCGACCTTCGCCGCGGCCGGCACGCTGTACTCCTGCACCCCGAACACACCCTCTCGCTCCACCGGCGTCCTCGACGACCCCCGGTGCGCGCAGCCTAGGGCGACGGCGACGGCCCGTCACTACCCCGTGGTAACCGGGCGAAACGCCCGAACGGGACGCGGCGCTCGCAGGCCCTGGTGCGGGCCGGGTGACCGTGGGGCACGCTGGTGGCGTGGCCGCCCTGGACGTGATCGACGAGACGTTCGTGCTCGCCGCGCGGGCAGACGTGGCCGCCGCGTTCGCCGACCCCGAGGCCTGGCCGCGGCTGTGGCCGGACCTCGGGCTGACGGTCTTCGCCGACCGCGGCGAGGCGGGGATCCGCTGGTCGGTCACCGGGCGCTGGGTCGGCAGCGCCGAGGTCTGGTGCGAGCCGGTGGTGCTCGGACCGGCGTCGGCGGATCCCGACGGCGGTCCCGGGAGCGGCGGCGAGGAGGGCACGCTGCTGCACTGGTTCCTGCGCGTCGATCCCGCGCCCGGACCGGAGGGGGACCCGGCCCGACGGCTGCTGCGTGGGCGCTCCGGTCCGGCCCGGGAGGCCCTGCGGCGCCAGCGCGCGGCCAAGGAGATCGCCTTCGGCCTCAAGGACGCCCTCGAGCGCGGGCGACGCCCCGGTGAGCCCGCGGTGCCCGCCGCGACCCCCGCCTGACGAGACCCCCGCCTGACGAGGCCCCCGCCTGACGACCCGGAGGACGTGCCCGACCGTGCTCGTTCATGTCGTCTCCGACATCCACGGCAACGCCACCGACCTCGCCCGCGCCGCCGAGGGCGCCGAGGGCCTGCTCGTGCTCGGCGACCTCCTCGACTTCGTCGACTACGACGAGCCGACCCAGGGGATCCTCGCCGAGCTCCTCGGGTCGGACGCCACCGTCGAGTTCGCCCGGCTGCGCGCCGAGGGCGGCCCGGGCGCGCTGCGGGAGTACACCCGGGCGCTGTGGGCCGACGTCGACGATCCGGCCGCCCAGGTCGAGGCCGCCGTGCGCCGGCGCTACGAGCAGATGTTCGCCGTGCTCGGGTCCTTCGACGTCCCCGTCTGGCTGATCCCGGGCAACGTCGACGTCCCCGAGCTGTGGCCGGAGTTCCTCGCGAAGCACCCGCAGCTGCAGGCGGTCGACGGCGAGGTGGTCGAGATCGGCGACCGGCGCGTCGGCTTCGTCGGCGGGGTGCCGCTCCCGTCGGGGGTGGAGCCGCGGGCCCGGATCTTCCGCTCCTACATGCGCGGCGCCGCCGACTACACGGCCGCCGTCGAGGCGCTCGGCCCCGTCGACGTGCTCTGCAGCCACGCGCCGCCCGCCGTCGCCGAGCTGGCCTACGACGTCGTCGCCCGCACCCACGAGCTGACGTCGCCGGCCCTGCTCGAGCACGTCCGTGCTCACCGGCCGCGGCTGGCGCTCTTCGGGCACGTGCACGCCCCGCTCACCACGAGGATGCGCATCGGCACCACCGAATGCGTCAACGTCGGACATTTCCGGCGCCGCGGCACCGCCGCCGTGGTCCGGTGGTGACCGGGATCGCGGGTCGGCCGGCCGCCGTGATCACGCGTGAGATGCGTCGCGCCACCCCTGGCGTGGCCTGGGTGACGGCGGGGACGAGCGGGACGGGACGCGACGGTAACCTTCCGCGCCATGGCGGACGAGTCGACACAGTCCATCACCATCGCGGCCGGTCCGGCGGCGGTGCTCGACGTGATCGCCGACTTCCCCTCCTACCCGGAGTGGGCGGACTCCATCACCTCGGCGAAGGTCCTCACCAACGATGACGAGGGCCGACCCGAGCAGGTCCGGTTCACCCTCGACGCCGGTCCGATCAAGGACACCTACGTGCTGGCCTACGACTGGGTCGACGACGGCGTCACCTGGGACCTGGTCTCGGGCCAGATGCAGCGCGGCCAGCGGGGGCGCTACCGCCTCGAGGGCTCCGAGGAGGAGACCACCGTGACCTACACGCTGTCGGTGGACCTGGCGGTCCCCATGCCCGGGCTGATCAAGCGCCGCGCCGAGAAGAGGATCATGGACACGGCGCTCACCGGCCTCAAGCGACGCGTGGAGAGCTAGTGCGCGTCCTGCTCTTCACCGGCAAGGGCGGGGTCGGCAAGACGACCACCGCCGCCGCGACGGCGGTGGCGCTCGCACGCTCGGGACGCAAGGTCCTGGTGCTCTCGACGGACCCGGCCCACTCGCTGGGCGACGCGTTCTCCGCCGACCTCGGCGGGGAACCGACCGAGGTCAGCACGGCCCTGCCCGGGCTGTCCGCCGCCCACGTCGACACCCGCGCGCTCGTCGACGAGGCGTGGGAGCCGTTGCGGGCGCAGCTGCGGACGCTGCTGGCGGGCGCCGGCGTCGAGGAGCTCGTCGCCGACGAGCTGACCGTCCTCCCGGGCGTCGAGGAGCTGCTGGCGCTCGAGCAGGTCCGGCGCGCGACCGAGGACGGGCCGTGGGAGGTCGTCGTCGTCGACTGCGGGCCGACGGCCGAGACGCTGCGGCTCCTCAGCCTGCCCGAGGCCGTCGGCGGCTACCTGGAGCGCCTGTTCCCGGCCCACCGCCGCGCGGTGCGCGGGGTGCTGGCCGGCCTGGCGGGCAGCGGCGCGCAGGTCGCGCGGTGGGACGCCGCGGCGGCGGCGCTCTCGCGGCTGGCCGAGCAGCTCTCCGGTCTGCGGGCCCTGCTCGCCGACCGGTCGACCACCACCATCCGGCTCGTGCTCACCCCGGAGCGGGTGGTCGCCGCCGAGACCCGCCGCACCCTGACCGCGCTCGCGCTGCACGAACTGCACGTCGACGGCGTCGTCGCCAACCGCCTCGTCCCGGACCCGGGCACCGGCCGCGGCGCCGCCGCCACCTGGATGCGCGAGCGGCGGCGCGAGCAGGACGAGGTGCTCGCCGAGCTCGAGGAGCTGACGGCGGGGATGGGCATCCCGGTGCGCACCGTGGGTCACCGGGCGGGGGAGCCGGTGGGGCCGGAGGAGCTCGCCGCCCTGGCCGACGACCTCTACGGCGACGACGACCCCCTCGAGGGCGGGTGCGCCCGCCCGCTGCTGGAGCTGCGCCGGACCGCGGGGGAGGGGACGTCGGCCGACAGCGAGTACGTGCTCGACCTGCAGGTGCCCGGGATCGGCGACGGCGACGTCGACCTCGCGCGCATCGGGGACGAGCTCGCGGTGACCGTCGCCGGACGCCGCCGCACCGTGGCGCTCCCGCCGGTGCTGCGCCGGTGCGACGTGATCGGCGCCGACCTCGACGACGACGTGCTGTCCGTCGCCTTCCGGCCCGACCCGTCCGTCTGGATGCAGTGACGTGACCGGGCCGGGGGGAGGCGAGGCCGACCGGGAGGCGCGCGAGCGGCTCTCCCGCGAGGCGCGCGCGACGGCGACGGCGCTGCTGGACTGGGTCGGCACCCGGGTCGACGGCGTCGCCACGGCGCGTCCCGACGCCGCCGCGCGGCCCCGGCAGAGCGCGGGTCCCTGCACCTGGTGCCCGGTGTGCGCGCTGATCGCGGCGGTGCGCGGGGAACAGCCGGAGCTCACCGCCCACCTCGCGGAGCAGGCCTCCGCGCTCCTGGTGGTCCTGCGCCTGCTCGTCCAGGCCCACGTCCACGAGCAGCCGGGGCACGAGCAGCCCGGGCACGAGCAGCCCGGGCACGAGCAGCCCGGGCACGGGCACGCCGGCAGCACCGGGTCCGACGCGCCGCGCCCCCCGGAGCCCGACCGCGAGGTGCCCTGGGACGTCGCCCCGCACGCGCACTTCGACCCCGAGCCGGCGGCGCCCGCGCCACCGGGTCCCGACGACGGCCCGCGGCCGGCCCCGGAACGACCCACCGGCAAGCGCGGTCCGCGCCCGAGCCCCCGCCACGGGTCCGCGGGCGCGTCCCCGGCCGGTGCGGAACCCCCGCCGCCGGCCCCCACTCCGGCCCCGGCGCCCACGACGGCGCCCGTGGCCACCGGGACCCGCACCTCGGCGAGCCCGGCGCCCACCCGTCCCACGCGCGGCGTCCAGCGGATCCCCGTCCGACGCCGGCCGCGGCCGTGCTGACCGTCGGCGTCGACGTCGGCGGCACCACGGCGAAGGCCGGCCTCGTGGACGCCGACGGGACCCTGCTCACCACCCGCGTCGCCGCCACCCCCCGCGCACCGCGCGAGCTCGACGACACCGTCGCGGGCCTCGTCGGGCACCTCGTCGGCGAGGCGCGCGCGGACGGCGCCGAGGTCGCCGCGGTCGGGCTCGCGGTGGCCGGTTTCGTCGACCCGGACCGCCGCTCGGTCTCCTTCGGCGCCCACCTGCCCTGGCGCGACGAACCCGTCGTCGCCCGCATGTCCGAGCGCCTCGAGCTGCCGGTGACCCTCGAGCACGACGCCAACGCCGCCGGGCTCGCCGAGCACCGGGTGGGGGCCGCCGCCGGCGCGCGGGTCGCGGTCCTCGTCGCGCTCGGCACCGGCATCGGCGCGGCGCTGCTCGTCGGGGGCACGGTCTTCCGGGGCGGGTTCGGCGTCGCGCCCGAGCTGGGGCACCTCGTGCTCGTGCCGGGCGGGCGCCCGTGCCCGTGCGGCAAGCGGGGCTGCTTCGAGCGCTACTGCAGCGGGACCGCCCTCGGGACCGGCGCCGACGAGCTCGTCTCCGCCGGCGAGGACTTCACGACGCTGCGGGCCTCCTGGGAGCGCGGGCTGCCGCTGACCGGCCGCGACGTGGCCCACGCCGCGGCGGCCGGCGACGCGCTCGCCCGGCGCGTGGTCGCCGACTTCGCCAGCTGGCTCGGGCGGGGGCTCGCGCTCGTCGCCGACGTGTTCGACCCCGACGTCGTCGTCATCGGCGGCGAGGTCTCCGCCTCGGCCGACCTCTTCCTCGACGACGCCGTGCGCACCTACGGCGAGGAGATCACCGGCCGGGGGCACCGGAAGCTCGCGCGGGTGCGGCCCGCGGTGCTGGGCGGGGACGCCGGCATGATCGGCGCCGCGCTCGACGCCCGCGAGAGGTGCGCTCCGCGCCCGTGAGCACTACGTGTCGCTATACCGACAGTGAGTGCTCACGAGGCCGGAGGCCACCTAGAGGACGCCCTCGTCGGGCCCCGACCCAGCGTCGTCGGACGGGCGCCGCATCCCGACCACCAGCCAGCCCAGGCCGGCCGCCATCGCCAGCAGCCCCGGCACGATGCCGAGCCCGGCGAACCCGCCGCCGACCAGGGCGGGCAGCGCGAGCAGCACCACCCCGACGACGAGGAGCAGCAGGCCGAGCAGGCTGGAGAGCCCGATGCGCGGCAGCGGCGGCGGCTCGGGCGGCACGTAGTGGTCGTGGTCGGGGGTGCCGGACGGCTCCGGGGTGACCTCGCGGCGCGGCGGCGGGGTCGGCGTGCCCGGGTCGCGGGGCCGCGCGACCGGGGGCGCCTCGGGCGGCGTCACCGGGGGCCCCGCCTCGAACAGGTCGCCGGGGCGGCGCTCCGGGTGGGCCTCCGGCTGGCCCTGCGGGGGCGTCGCGAGGCCGAGGCCCGAGGAGGGGCCGTCGTCGGGGGAGTCCGTCGAGCCGTCCGGCCAGCGCGGGGCGTCGGTGCCCGCCCACTCGGCCACGATCGCCGCGAACTCCGCGTCGACGTCCTCGGGCAGCTCGAAGCGCCGGGCGTCGGCCGGGGACCCGTCGGGGCGGCGGGGAGTCTCCGGCCGGGGGGTGTCCTCGGGGTCGGGCGAGCTCATGCGGGGTTCCCTGCGGTCGTGCCGGTGGGTGTCGGGCTGGTCGTGCCGGCGCGTGCGGCGTCGAGGCGCCGGGCGAACGCGGTGCTGCCCTCGAAGATCGTCGGGGCGTCGTGGTCGAGGGTCGCGACGTGGTAGCTGTCGTGCAGGACGACCTCGGTGACGTCGGTCGAGGAGACGCCGTCGAGCACCAGGCGGGCGTTCACGGGCTCGACGACGTGGTCGGCGGTCGAGCGGTAGAGCAGCACCGGCTGGCGCACCCGGCCGAGGTCGGCGCGGACGACGTCCCACAGCTCGGTGAGGGAGACGAAGGCCCGCAGCGGCACCCGGTCGTACGCGAGCTCGGTCACCCCCGGCTTGGCGACGTCGTTCGCGACCGCGCTCGCCCACGGCCAGAACCGGGCGAGGTGGCGGGCGAACGCGGCGTCGCGGCGCAGCGTCGTCACCGAGGGGTTGACCAGGCAGATCCCGGCGATCGCGTCGCCGTACTCCTCGGCCAGGCGCAGCGTGAGCGTGCCGCCCATCGACAGCCCGAAGACGAACACCGAGCGGCACCGCGCCGCCAGCTCGTCGACCGCGCGGGAGAGCTCGCCGTACCAGTCGGGCCAGCGGGTGGCCTGCATGTCGCGCCAGTGCGTGCCGTGGCCGGGCAGGCGCGGGCCGCGGACGGCGAAGCCCTGGGCGGCCAGGTGCTCGCCCCACGGCCGCATGCTCTGCGGGGTGCCGGTGAAGCCGTGGGAGAGGACCACGCCGATCCCGGGCTCGCCCGGGGGGTCGGCGGAGAACGGCTCCGCCCCGAGCATCACGGGCACGAGCGCCTCCAGCACCAGGGTCGTCCGGGCGCCGAGCACTCCCGCCGCCCGTCGACATCGTGGCACGTCCCACACGCGCGCGATACGGCCAGGTGCCCGAACCGGTGGTGATGTCGGCACACGGTCGCGTGAGGGGTACGACTCCACGTCGTTGTCGGCCCCGACCCGCCTGCCTACGCTGCGACATCCGGGGTCTCCGCGGGAGGCGAGGAGGGAGAACGGTGCTCTACTGGCTGATGAAGTGGGTGTTCCTCGGGCCGCTGATGCGCCTGGCGTTCCGCCCGGAGGTGCGCGGCGCGGACAACCTGCCGCGCACCGGCGGCGCGCTCGTCGCGTCGAACCACCTGGCCGTGATCGACTCCTTCGTCCTGCCGCTCATGGTGCCCCGGCGCATGGCCTTCCCGGCCAAGGCGGAGTACTTCACGACGCCGGGTCCGATCGGCACCCTGCAGCGCTGGTTCTTCACCGGCATGGGCCAGGTGCCGATCGAGCGCGGCAACGGCCGCGCCGCCCGCGCGGCGCTCGACACCGGCATCGGCGTGCTGCGCGAGGGCCGGCTCTTCGGCATCTATCCCGAGGGCACCCGCTCGCCCGACGGCCGGCTCTACAAGGGCCGCACCGGGGTGGCGCGCATGGCGCTCGAGGCACGGGTCCCGGTCGTGCCGGTGGCCATGGTCGGCACCGACCGCGCGAACCCCGTCGGCTCCCGCTTCTGGCGGCCGGTGAAGATCCGGATCGTGATCGGCGAGCCGATCGACTTCTCCCGCTACTTCGACATCCCCGACGACCGTCAGGTGGAGCGCGCCATCACCGACGAGGTCATGTACGCGCTGATGGAGCTCTCCGGGCAGGAGTACGTCGACGTGTACGCCTCCAAGGCGAAGGAGGAGGGCTCGTCGGACCGGGCCGCCTGAGCGGCACCGCGCGTACCGGGTGGGGGACAATCGGTGCCCGTGGCACGGATCTTCTACGACTGCGAGTTCATCGAGGACGGGACGACCATCGAGCTCGTCTCCCTCGGCGCCGTCGACGAGACCGGCCGGGAGTTCTACGCGGTCTCCCGCCAGTTCGACCCGCTGCGGGCCGGCCCGTGGGTGCGCAAGAACGTGCTCGACAAGCTGCCGCCGAGCTCGGACCCGGTGTGGCGCAGCCGCCTGCAGATCCGCGAGGGCTTCTACGAGTTCGTGACGGCGGGCGGCGGCGACGTCGAGCTGTGGGCGTGGAACGCGCCGTACGACCACGTCGTCATCGCCCAGCTCTGGGGTGCGATGCCCGACCTGCCGCGCGCCCTGCCCCGCTTCACCCGCGACCTGCGGCAGCGCTGGGACGACGTCGGGCGCCCCGCCCTGCCCACCCCGCCCGACGACGCCCACGACGCCCTGGCCGACGCCCGCCACAACCTGCGCAAGTGGGAGGTCATCGACGCCCGCTGGCGGGAGCTGGGCATGGCCGACGTCGAGGGGCGTGACGCCCGGCGCTGACCCCCCCGGCCGGGATCCGCCGCGTGGCAGGGTGATCGGCATGCGTATCGGGCTGGTCGGCGGTGGGTTCCCGGCGGTGCGGCGCTGCCTGGAGGCGGCGCTGGCGGAGGGCGTCGACGGGCTCGACGAGGTCGAGCTGGTGGACATCCCCCACGCGGCACCGCAGCCGGTCGACGTGCTCTCCCCGCTCGGCAGCACCATCGACGGGCCCCTCATGGACGCGTGCGGGGCCCGCTTCGTGCAGCAGTTCGGGGTCGGGGTCTCCGGGGTGGACCTCGACGCCGCCCGTGACCGGGGCATCCCCGTCGCCAACGTCCCGGGCGGCTCCTCGGGCAACGCCACCGCCGTCGCCGAGCTCGCCGTGCTCCTGCTCCTCGCGCTGCTGCGGCGCTTCGAGGAGGCACGGGCCGCCGTCGCCGAGAAGGCGGTCGGCTCGCCGATGGGGCAGCTCCTGCGGGGCCGGACGGTGGCCGTGCTCGGGACCGGCGACATCGGCGTCGAGGTGGCCCGCCGGCTCGTGGCGTTCGGGGTCCACGTCGTCGGCATCGGTCGCCGGGACGCGGCCGCCTACCCGGACGCGGCCGCCGTCGTCGGGACCCTCCGCCGCGCGGACGACCTGGCGGCGGCGCTCGCCGGGTGCGACGACCTCGTGGTCGCCTGCCCGCTGACCGAGGCGACCCGCGGGATCGTCGACGACGCGGCCCTCGGCGCGCTGCGGCCCGGCGGTCACCTGGTGAACGTCGGGCGGGGCCCGGTCGTGGACCACGGCGGCCTGCTCGCGGCGCTGCGCTCCGGCCACCTCGCCGGGGCGGGCCTCGACGTCACCTGGACCGAGCCGATCGACCCGCACGACGAGCTGCTCGCGGAGAATGTCGTCGTGACCCCGCACGTCGGTGGCATCACCGAGGAGTCGTACGCCGGGATGGCGCGCGGGTTCGTGGCGAACGTGGGGCGCTGGACGCGCGGCGAGGAGATCCACCACCGCGTCTGCTGAGGGTTCGCGGGCGGCGCCCGTAAGCTCGTGTCCCGTGTGGTCCGTCGATCTGCCCGTGGATGCCCTGCCCGGTCTGCCGCCCCTGCCCGCCGAGATGCGCGAGCGCCTGGACGCGGCGTTGTCGCGCCCGGCGTCGCAGCAGCCGGAGTGGCCCGACGCCGCGGCGGTGACGGACGTCCGCACGGTGCTCGAGCACGTCCCGCCGATCACCGTCCCGGCGGAGATCGACCGGCTGCGGACCCAGCTCGCCCAGGTCGCCCGCGGGGAGGCGTTCCTGCTGCAGGGCGGCGACTGCGCGGAGACCTTCGCCGACAACACCGAGCCGCACCTGCGCGGCAACATCCGCACGCTGCTGCAGATGGCGGTCGTGCTGACCTACGGCGCGTCGACCCCGGTCGTCAAGATCGGGCGGATCGCGGGGCAGTACGCGAAGCCGCGGTCGTCGGCGATCGACGCGTTCGGCCTGCCGTCCTACCGCGGCGACATGGTCAACTCGCTGGCGGCCAACGCCGAGCTCCGCATCCCCGACCCGGGCCGCATGATCCGCGCCTACGCCAACGCGTCCGCCGCGATGAACCTGACCCGGGCGCTGACCTCGGGCGGCATGGCCGACCTGCACGAGGTCCACGACTGGAACCGCGAGTTCGTCCGGACCTCGGCGGCCGGCGAGCGCTACGAGGCGGTGGCGGCCGAGATCGACCGGGCGCTCCGGTTCATGTCGGCCTGCGGGGTGACCGACCACTCGCTGCACTCCACCGAGATCTACGCGTCGCACGAGGCGCTGGTGCTGGACTACGAGCGGGCGCTCCTGCGGCTCGACGCGGCGAACTCGACCGACCCGCGGCTGTTCTCCCTCGGCGCGCACTTCCTGTGGATCGGGGAGCGGACCCGGGCCCTGGATGGGGCGCACGTGGCGTTCGCGGAGCTGCTGGCTAACCCGATCGGGGTCAAGATCGGGCCGTCGACCACCCCGGAGCAGGCGGTGGAGTACGTGCAGCGGCTCGACCCGCGCCAGGAGCCGGGCCGGCTGACGCTGATCTCCCGCATGGGCGCCGGGAAGGTGCGGGAGGTGCTGCCGGGGATCGTGGAGAAGGTGACCGCCTCGGGGCACCAGGTGATCTGGCAGTGCGACCCGATGCACGGCAACACCTACGAGGCCACCACCGGGTTCAAGACCCGGCACTTCGACCAGGTCGTCGACGAGGTCCAGGGCTTCTTCGAGGTCCACCACCGGCTGGGCACCCACCCCGGCGGCATCCACGTGGAGCTCACCGGCGAGAACGTCACCGAGTGCCTCGGCGGCGCGCAGGACATCTCCGACTCCGACCTGGCCGGGCGCTACGAGACCGCGTGCGACCCCCGGCTGAACACCCAGCAGTCCCTGGAGCTGGCGTTCCTCACGGCGGAGATGCTGCGACACTAGGTGGGCGGAGCCCTCGTGAGCACTCACTGTCGCTATACCGACAGTTAGTGCTCACGGGCCTCCGGCACCCAGGAACCACCCGGCGAACCCGGCCGCGGTCGTCGCCGCGCCCACCAGCACCACCCACGCGGCGAAGATCCGGCGGGAACGGATGCGGTCCCGACGCCGGGCGTGGCGCTCCACGCGGTCCCCGACCCCGTCGACGTGGCCCCGGGCCGCCCCGTCGCGGGGGCGGTCGTCGTCGGGCTCGTCGTCGGGCTCCGGCCCGGCCTCGTCGAGGTCCTCCGGCTCCTCGGGCTCCTCGCGCGGGGGTGGCGCCTCCTCCTCGGCGGCGCGGCGGGGGGTCGGGCCGGTGAACCGTCGCGTCCCGGTCCGCGGCGGCGGGGCGGCCGCACCGACACGGGGCCGTCGCGGCGGCGTGACCGGTGAGAAGGGCAGAGAGTCCTCCCGGCGTGCCCGCCGGGCCTCTTCGAGGAACGCCGCCGCCGAGGCGAGGCGCTCGTCGGGGTCGCGGGCGGTGGCCGCGAGGACCAGCCGGTCAAGCGCCCGGGGGATGCCCGGGGCGCGGGTCGACGGGGCGGGCACGTCGACGTTCACGTGCCGGTACGCCACCGCCAGCGCGGTGTCCCCGCCGTGCGGCGGGACGCCGGTGAGCAGCTCGTACAGCACGATCCCGGCCGCGTAGACGTCGCTGCGCTCGTCGGTGCGCCCACTCTGCACCTGCTCGGGCGCGAGGTAGGCGGCGGTGCCGAGGATGAGGTCGTCGGACGTGGACCCGCCGGTGTCCAGCGACCCGTCGGCGGCGCCGTCCCACGCGGCGGCCACCAGCCCGAAGTCGGCCACCTTGAGCTGGCCCGACCGCGAGACCAGCACGTTCTCCGGCTTCACGTCGCGGTGCACCAGCCCCTGCCGGTGCGCCACCCGCAGCGCCGCGAGCACCGTCTCCACCACCGTGAGCGCCGTCGCCGGGGCCAGCCGCACCTGCTCGCGGATCACGTCGCGCAGCGTGCCGCCCTCCACGAGCTCGAGGACGAGGAAGACGGTGCCGTCCTCGTGGCGCCCCTGGTCGTGCACCGCGACGATCCCCGGGTGGGAGAGGCGGGCCGCCGCCCGCGCCTCCCGCTCGAAGCGCCGCACGAAGGTGGGGTCCGAGGCGAGCGACGGCTCCATGATCTTGATCGCCACCGGCCGGTCGAGCCGGGTGTCGGTGCCGCGGTGCACCGTCGACATGCCACCGCGGGCGAGCACCTCCCCGACGCGGTACCGGCCGTCGAGCACCGTCCCCGACGCCGCCGGGCCCGACGCGGGAGCACCTGGGGCGTCGCGGGCCATGACCGGATGCTACGAGCGGGCGACCCCGATGCCCCGCGACGACGCGCGGAGCCGCCGCCGGCGGCCCCGTCGTCGCGCGGACCGGTGATGTGCGCGGGTGTCCTCTGGCACAGTGCGGGGATGACCGCCGCGTTGACCGCTCTCGTGGGACGGGAGATCGAGGCCCTGACCCTCGCCGAGGCCGCCGAGCGCCTCGGGGTGCCCCGCACCCGCATCAGCCAGATGATCAAGCAGGGACAGCTCCTCGGGGTCCGCGAGGGCGACCGCTGGATCGTCCCCGCGGCGTTCCTCGTCGAGTCCGGGGTGGTGAAGGGCCTGCCGGGCCTGATCACCCTGCTGCGCGACGGCGGCTACGGCGACGACGAGATCCTCCGCTGGCTGTTCCTGGAGGACCCGACGCTGCCCGGCGCCCCGATCGAGGCGCTGCGCTCCGACCGCGGCGGCGAGGTCAAGCGCCGCGCCCAGGCGATGGCGTTCTGACCCGCGGGGCGAGCAGCGTCGCGAGGACCGGGGCCAGCCGCGCGGTCCGCGTCGGTCCCAGGGTCGCGACGAGCCCGGCGGCCACCGCCGGCCCGGTCCAGGCCCGCACCGCGTCCGACCCGTCCGGCGCGACGGTGACGGCGAGGAGGGTCGGGGTGTGCGGCGCGTCGTCGCCGAGCGCTTCGCGGCGCCACGCCGCGACCCGGTAGTCCCGCAGCGGCAGCACCTCCAGCCCCGGCGCCCGCCGCGCGACGGCGGCGGCGACGGCCCGGCAGCGCCGGCAGTCCGCGTCGAAGGCGAGGACGAGCTCGTCGGGGGCCTGCGGCATCCGTCGGAGAATAGGTGCGACTTCGTCGCTCGTGAGCACTACATGCCGCTATACCGACCTTTTCTGCTCACGAGCGCGGAGCGCACCTCGGCGGGCCGCGACCGCGCGGAGCAGGCCGGGGCCCGCGACGGCGGCCCGGCGGGCCTCGGAGACGACGACCCGGTGGGCGAGCACGTCGTAGTCGACGGCGACGATCTCGTCGAGGATGCGGCCGTAGAGCACCGCGGCGGTGCGCACGCACGGGCGGGAGACGGGGTGGAGCAGCGCGATCCCCGCCTCGGCCCGCCGGTAGATCGCCCGGGTCCGGGCCACCAGGTGGGCGAGCGCGCGCCGGACGCGGGCGTCGGTGCGACCGCGCTCCCGGCACCAGGCGAGCAGGTCCCGGTCGACCCCGAACGCCGCCAGGTCCTCCCGGGGCAGGTAGACCCGCCCCCGGTCGAGGTCCTCGCCGACGTCGCGGAGGAAGTTCGTCAGCTGGAACGCCACGCCGAGCGCGGCCGCCGCCGGCTCGGCCTCCGGGCGCGGCACGACGGTCCCGAGCACCGGCAGCACCTGCAGCCCGATGACCGCCGCGGACCCGTGGACGTAGACCCCGAGGTCGTCGAACGTCTCGTAGCCGTCGACGACGAGGTCCATCGCCATCGAGTCCATGAAGTCCTCGAGGTGGCGGTGGTCGATCCCGTAGCGCTCGACGGTGTGCGCGAGGGCCGCCACGACGGGCTCCTCGGCGAGCAGGGTCGTCGCGTCGGCGGGACCGGCCAGCGCCACCCGCATCCGCGCCCGGACCTCCTCGAGGCGGGCCACCACCTCCTCCGGCCCGGCGGCCCCGGGCGCGTCGACGACGTCGTCGGCCATCCGCGCGAAGCCGTAGAGCGCGTGGATCGCCGGGCGCTGGGCGGGGGTGAGCAGCCGGGTCGCGAGGAAGTACGTCCGGCCGTGCGCGGCGTTGAGGGCCCGGCAGCGGGCGTAGGCCCCGCGCAGCGCGGGGGCGGTGATGCCGGCGGCGTCGAGCTCGCCCGCGGCGCCGCGCTCCGGGTGCGGTGCGACCTCGGCGGTCACGCGGCGTCCCCGACGATGCGCTGCGCGGCGAGCTTGCCCGACACGACCACCGTCGGGACCCCGACGCCGGGCGTCGTGCCGCACCCGGCGAGCACGACGTTGTCGACGCCGCGCGGGCGGTTGCCGGACCGGAAGGGGCCGGTCTGGGCGAACGTGTGCGCCGCCGAGAACGGCGTGCCGGCGGCCATCCCGAGCCGCGCCCAGTCGGCGGGGGAGATGCGGTGCTCGGCGACGACGGCGGCCGGGTCGAGCGCGATGCCGCGCGCCGCGAGCACCGTCAGGAGCTCGTCGCGGTAGTGCGGGGCGACGCGGTCCCAGTCGAGGCCGGGGGCGCGGTCGGTGTTGGGGCACGGGGCGAGCACCGAGACGTAGTCGCCGCCGAGCGGGGCCAGCGTCGGGTCGGTCGCGGTCGGGCGCGTGACCAGCAACGACGGGTCGCTCATCAGCCGCCCCTCGGTGATGATCTCGTCGAAGGTGGAGGCCCAGGCGCCGCCGAAGGAGATCGTGTGGTGCCCGAGGTCGGGCTGCGGACGGTCGAGGCCGAGGTGCACGACGAACGCCGAGGGCGACCACCGCAGCGGCACCCCGCGGCGCGGCGAGCGTCCGAGCAGGCGGTGCACGACGGGCAGGTCCGGGGTGAGGACGACGGCGTCGGTCGGGATCCGTTCACCGTCCGTGACCACCGCGGTGACCCGGCCGCCCCGTCGTTCCAGCTCGGTGACCTCGGTGCCGAGCCGCAGCTCGACCCCGGCGTCGGCGGCCGCGTCGGCGTAGGCCTGCGGCAGCGCCCGGACGCCCCCGGGCTCACCGTCACGGCCGCGGGGGAAGTACACGCCGGCGATCGTGTCCATGTAGGCGATCACCGCGTAGGCGGCGAGCGCGCGCGACGGCGGCACCCCGGCGTAGAGGGCCTGGAAGGAGAAGATGCGCCGCAGCCGCTCGTCGTCGAGGAACCGGGCGATCCGCGGGCCGAGCCGCCCGAACCCGCCCAGGACGCCGAGGCGGGCCAGGTCGGGGGAGAGGACGTCGAGCGGGGAGTCGAAGTTGGCGTCGATGAACGTCGCCATCTGCACCCGGTACAGCTCGCCGAGCCAGTCCCGGAGCCGGCGGTAGCCGGCCGCGTCGCGCCCGGAGACCTTCTCGCGGATCTCCTGCTCCATGGCCTCGGCGTCGGTGTGGACGTCGATCGCGGAGCCGTCGGCGAACCGCGCGTGGTAGGCGGGGTCGAGGCGGACGAGGTCGAGCCGGTCGCCCAGCTTCTCCCCGACGGCGGCCAGGGGCGCCTCGAGCAGGTCCGGCATCGTCAGGACCGTCGGGCCGGTGTCCAGGCGGAAGCCGTCGAGGTCCAGCCGTCCGGCGCGGCCGCCTGGGAACGACTCGCGCTCCACGACCGTCACGTCGCACCCCGCGCCCCGCAGGTGCAGGGCGGCGGTGAGCCCGGCGAGGCCCGCCCCGACGACGACCACGCGACGCGACGGCGGGACGGTCCTGCGGGGCACGTGGGGGTCTCCTCTTCGCGGTGGGGGAGGTTCAGCGGCTGCGGTGGGCGGCGACACCGGCGAGCGCGGTGAGCCGTTCGCGGCCGGCGGGGTCGAGGTCGGCGCCGGCGAGCGCGTCGAGCCCGGAGGCGGTGAGCGCGTCGATGCGCTCCTCGACCTCGGCGACCACCCCCAGCTCCTCGAGCGCGGCCCGCGCGTCCGCGACCTCGTCGGGAGTGAGGTCGGGCTTGCCGAGGGCGTGCTCGACGGGGGCCGCCGCGGCGGCGTCGGGGTGCTGGCGGGCGAGCGCGACCAGCAGGGTCCGCTTGCCCTCGCGCAGGTCGTCGCCGGCGGGCTTGCCGGTGACCGCCGGGTCCCCGAACACGCCGAGCAGGTCGTCGCGCAGCTGGAACGCGATCCCCAGGTCGGTGCCGAAGCGCCGGTAGGCGGACACGACGTCGTCGTCGGCGCCGGCGAGCGCGGCGCCGAGGTGCAGCGGGCGCTCGATGGTGTACGCGGCGGTCTTGTACCGGCTGATCCGCAGCACGCCCTCGGGCGTCGCGGTGTCGGTGGCGTGCCCGACGACGTCGAGGAACTGCCCGGTGAGCAGCTCGGTGCGCATGGCCTCCCACACCGGCGCGACGCGGGCGAGCGTGGGCGCGTCGAGGCCGGCGGCGCGGAGCATGTCGTCGGCCCAGGCCAGCGCGACGTCGCCGACCAGCACCGCGATCGCAGCTCCCAGACGCTCCGACGAGCCGATCCACTCCCGCTCGCGGTGCCGCGCGGACCAGATGGCGTGCACCGTCGGGCGGCCGCGGCGCAGCAGCGAGTCGTCGATGAGGTCGTCGTGCACGAGCGCGCACGCCTGGATCAGCTCGAGGGCCGCGACGGCGTCGAGGACGACGCCGGGCGGGGGCCCGTCGGGCGCGTCCGACCCGCGCGCGGCCCGCCACCCCCACCACGCGAAGGTGGGCCGCAACCGCTTCCCGCCACCGAGGGCGAGGTCGGCGAGGTCGTCCACCGCGTCGACGAACTCGGGGGCCAGCGAGGCGCACGTCTCGCGCCGGGCGTCGAGGAAGACGCGCAGGGCGTCGGTGACGGCGGCGGGCAGGTCGGCGTCGACCGTGGCGAGGGCGTCCGCGGGATCGTCCCAGATCAGGGGGTCGCCCGGGGTCACGAGCGTCCGGCCACCGGTCATCCGAGCTCCTCTCGCCGGGCCGCCGACCACAGGGTAGGCAGGTCCGGATTGCCCGGCCGGACGAGCACTGAACCGGGCGGCGGCCGTCACACGAGTGGTCCCGGTCCGGGTGATGACCACGTATGGTCACCGAATGGCCACTGTCACGGAACGCATCCAACGTGGGACGCCGACGTTCTCGGTGGAGTTCTTCCCTCCCAAGAACGACGAGGGCGAGCGGACCCTGTGGAACACCATCCGGTCGCTCGAGCCCCTCGACCCGGCGTTCGTCTCGGTGACCTACGGCGCCGGCGGCTCCAGCCGCGACCGGACCGTGCGCACCACCGGGCGGATCGCCACCGACACCACGCTGACCGCGATGGCCCACCTCACGGCCGTCGACGCGTCCATGGAGGACCTGCGCCACGTCATCGGCTCCTACGCCGAGGCCGGCATCTCCAACGTCCTCGCGATCCGGGGCGACCCGCCGAACGACAAGGACGCCGAGTGGGTGCCCCACCCCGCGGGCCTGCAGTACACCGAGGAACTGGTCCACATGGTCCGGCGGCTCGGGTCGTTCTGCGTGGGCGTCGCCGCGTTCCCGTACCTGCACCCGCGCTCGGTCGACGAGGATTCCGACACCCGGTTCTTCGTGTCGAAGGTGAAGGCGGGCGCCGAGTTCGCGATCACCCAGATGTTCTACGACGCCGACCAGTTCCTGCGGATGCGTGACCGCATCCACGCGGCCGGCTGCGAAATCCCGATCATGCCGGGGCTCATGCCGATCACCACGCCGAAGTCGGCGGAGCGCGGCGCGGACTTCTCCGGTGCCCCGCTGCCCGCGGCGATGTCCGAGCGGCTCGAGCCGTACGCCGACGACGCCGACGGCTTCCGCCAGTGCGGCATCGACCTGTGCGTCGAGCTCTCGCAGCGGATGTACGACGAGGGCGTCGGCAACATCCACTACATCAGCATGAACCGCTCGCCCGCCGTGGTGGACGTGGTGCAGCGGCTCGGCATCGCGGGAGCGTCCGCGTCGAACTGAGCGGCCCGCTACGCCGGGTCGGTGGCCCGCCGCTACGCCGGGTCGGTGACCCGGTGCGCCGCGTCACCGGCGCGCCCGCCGGTCGACCCGGGGGCGCGTCGCGGCGGCCAGCGCGAACACCACCCCGGCGGCGACGAGCACCACCGCGACCAGGATCAGCGCCCAGCTGACCCAGGACGGCGCGTTGGGGTCGGGGTAGGAGGCGACGGCGTTGACCTCGCCGACCTCCCCCGGCGTGAAGGTCCACGACACGACGCCCTGCGAGACCGTGCCGTCGGTCTGGGTGATGGTGCCCGGGAACGCCATCTTGAGCTGCACGTCGGCGCTCTCGGGGTTCAGGCGGGTCAGGTCGACCTGCCCCGAGAGGATCACGCGGTCGCCCGCCCGGCGCAGCTGCAGCCGGATCGCCGACGACGTCGTCGGGCTGATCTGCGGGAGCAGCCGGGACACGTCGTCGAAGCTCAGGTCCTCGAAGGCCAGGTGGGAGCCGATGTAGCCGTCCTGCTCGTACCGGGTGACGGTCACGTCGCCCTGCAGGTCGGACGGGATCTGCAGCGGCGGCCCGGTGCCGCCCGGTGCCCCGTCGGGCGTGCCGACGTCGATCGTGCCGGAGACGGTGTCCTGCGGAGACACCGCCAGCCCGGCCCGGACCCGCACGCACCCGGTGCCGAGCAGCGCCACCACCGCGAGGACCGCGGCGAGCAGGACGAGCGAGCGACGGCGCGATCCGGGGGCGGGACGTGGCCGGAGGAGCGGGGGCAGCGGCACGCCGACATCGTGCCAGGCGGGTCCGACGGTGCCCGGCGACGCCGACGTGGGCCCGTCCGGCGTGTCAGCCCGGGGTGGAGTCGTCGAGCGGCAGGGGCCGCCCGAGGACCGCGAACGGCCGGGGGTCGCTGGAGAAGCGGTGGTGGCGCAGCACATCCCGGAACCCGCAGCGGCGGTAGAGCACCCACGCGCGGGTCGGGACCGGCGCCTCCGGGGTGGAGAGCAGCACGTGGGCGCCGTCGGCCCGCTCGAGGAGCCGCCGGAGCAGACCGTGGCCCAGGCCGTGGCCCTGCGCGTCGGTGCGGACGTGCAGCTCGGTGAGCTCGAAGTAGTCGGCCAGGTAGCTCTCGGGGTCGCCGTCGAGGGGCCAGGGGTCGAGGTCGGTGGTCCCGGTGTGCGCGGGCGCGTCCTGGTGGCCGTGGCCGTCCCCCAGCAGGCGACCCAGGCCCGCACCGAACAGCCCGCCCGCCGGCGAGCGGGCCGGGCGCCCGGCCCGCCGCAGGCCGCGGCGGACCTCCTCGTACCACCACTGCCCGGGTGCCCCGGGGTAGCCGTAGGCGATCCCACGCAGGACGTCGTGCTCGTCGAGGGCGGCCACCGCGCGCCACCCGGGTCGGCGCGAGTGCTCGAGCCACATGGGGGCGCGCTGGCGTGCCGTGCCCGGTGGGTAGCCCATGGCCGCGACGTAGAGGTCGAGCGCCTCGTCGAGACGCGACGGGAGCTCGGCCGGGTCGAGGTCGACCAGGCGCGCCTCCTCCGGGGCGGCCGTCATCGCGACCCGCCCGCGCCGTGCTGGGCCGGGTCCGCCGCTGCCCGGGCCACGGAGTCCACGCCGTCATCACATCACGCCCGTCGAGCGGGGCCGGTCGCGCGGTTCGCGGGGGACCCGGTCGGCCGACTTGACGCGCGGGGGGCGGCGCGGTTCACTCGTGGCAGTCGAACACGTGTTCGACACCGGGTGCGGCGGGCCGTGGGGAAGCGTCCCGTCGCACCCGGCGCCGCCGGCTTCCCCACGGTGGCAGGCACAGCCGTCCCGCACCCGGCGGGACGGGGAGCGCGCCGCCGTGGAGGACGCCTTGGTTCGGAGCCCCTCGCCGGTCGGAGTGCGGTGCGTGGACGGCGACCCCGTCGAGTTCCACCGCCGCCCGAACCGGCGTGACAGCCACTACCTGGTCATGGAGGTCCGGGAGCGCTGGATCGAACAGTCGCGGTGGCCGTTCCGCTCGATGATGCCCATCGGGGGAGACCGGTGCCGCTGCTGGCGGGTGCTCGCCCGCCGCTCCGACGAGCCGCACCTCCCCCCGGGGGAGTTCGTGCTCCGCATGCGGTCCGGCCCCGGGGTCTGGGACCTGCGCTGGCTGACCTGACCACCCCCGAGTCCGGAGGACACCATGACGATCTCGACGACGACCTTCCCGACGCCCGCGTCCGACGCCGCCGCGGGCGCCGACCTGTTCGACACCGGCCTGCGGGGTGCGCCGACGCCGCGGGGCGGACACCGGTCACGCGCTCCGCACGACCGCCGCGGCGGACGGTCCGCCCCCCGTCCGCCCGGCCCGCCGCCGTCGCGGTCGGTGGTGACGCTGCTCGAGGCCGCCCGGGACGGGCTGCGCGAGGCGCAGCGGGCCGACACCCCGGCCGAGCGGTTCCGGCTGGCGCACCTGTCCGCGCTGCGCTCGGCGGCGGCGGTGCTCGCGGCGCGGGCCCGGACGCGGCGCTCCGCCCGCCCCACCGACGCGTGGACGCTGCTCACCTCGGTCGCGCCGGAGTACGGGGAGTGGGCCGCGTTCTTCGCCGCCCACTCGGCGACCCGGTCGGCGGTCGAGGCGGGGGCCCGCAGCCGGGTGGGGCAGCGTGACGCGGACGACATGGTCCGGCAGGCCGACCTGTTCCTCGCCCTCGTGACGCGGACGGTCGCCGGGCGGCGGGAGGACTGAGGGCGCTCAGCCGGTGCGGCGCGGGTTCTTCTGCTCGCGGGCCCGGTGACCGGCCCGCACGATCCGCCCGAGCAGGTTGTCGAAGTGCTGGGAGATCTCCCGGGCGCCCGGGGTGTCCCAGCGCTGGATGGGGACGCCGGCTCCCTGGGCCTGCTGCACGGCGGTGCGGTCGGGCAGGACGCCGGGCAGGACGAGCGGGCCGAAGAGCTCGCGGAGCTCGTTCACCCGGAACTCGTGCTCCGCCGAGCGGGTGCGGTACCGGTTGATGAGGACGCCCAGCGGCTGCAGGCGCGAGTTGTGGGCGCGCTCGGCCTGGACCGCCTCGAAGGCGCGCTGGACGCCGGAGACGGCGAAGATCGTCGGCTCGGTGACGAGCACGGCGCGGTCGACGGCGACCAGCGCGGACCGGGTGAGCTGGCCCAGGGACGGCGGGCAGTCGATGAGGACGAGCTCGTAGTGGGACAGGCCGGAGCCGGCGCGCGACGGGCCGTCGTCGGCGGTGCCCCGGGGCAGGGCGGCGAGGAGACGGGAGAGCCGCCCGAGCCGCTGGGAGCCGGGATCGGGGTGGTTGTGGCGCTCGATGTCCTCCGAGCCGACGAGGACGTCGATGGCGTCGTCCCAGGCGCTCGGGGCGATGGAGGTGGCGAGGATCGCGGGGGAGGGGTTCTCCAGCGCGTCGGCGATCGTGGTCTCGCTCTCGGCCGGCTCGAGCGCGGTTGTGGCGTTGCCCTGCGGGTCGAGGTCGACCACGAGGGTGCGCAGGCCCTGCCGTGCGGCCGACCCGGCGAGGCCGAGGGTGACGGTGGTCTTGCCGACCCCGCCCTTGAGGCTCAGCACACCCGTCACGTACACGGGGGCAACGTACCGGCTGGCGCGCGGATCCCCGATGGGTGCGCACTACGGTGTGGCCGTGACCGCACGCCCGTCCGCACCCACGGCCGTCGACGTGGTGGCCCGCGCGCTGCGTGACGAGCTCGCCGGGGTCCGCGCCCGGGCCGTCGGTGGCCGCGCGCCGCGCGTGCTCGACGTCGGCGGGGGCAGCGGGACCTGGGCCGTCCCGCTCGCGGGGGAGGGCTGCGAGGTCACCGTCGTCGACTCCAGCGCCAACGCCCTCGCCGTGCTGCGCAGCCGGGCCCGCGACGCCGGCGTCGCCGACCGGGTGCGCGCGGTCCAGGGCGACGTCGACGCGCTCGCCGACATCGCCGACGGCGACGGCGGGGCCGACCTCGTGCTGGGGCACGGGCTGCTCGAGTACGTGGACGACCCGGTCGCCGCCGTCCGCGCCCTCGCCGTCGCGACGACGCCGGGCGGCGCGGTCTCGGTCCTCGTGGCGGGGCGCTGGGCGGCCGTGCTGGGCCGGGTGGTCGCCGGACGGGTGGCCGAGGCCCGGCGGCTGCTCACCGACCCGGCGGGCCGCTGGGGAGCGGGTGACCCGATGCTGCGGCGGATGGACACCGACGAGGTCCGCACGCTGCTCGAGCGCGACGCGGGCCTCGTCGTCGAGCAGGTGCGCGGTCACCGGGTGCTGGCCGACCTCGTCCCGGAGCTGCCGGACGGCGCGTCGGCGGGCGCCGAGCTCGCGGCGCTCGAGGAGCTGGCCGGCGACACGCCGCCGCTGCGCGACCTCGCCTCCCGCATCCACGTCCTGGCCCGCCGGTCCGGCGAGCGGTGATCGGCGGGGCGCCGCTCCCGTGATCGTCGGGCACCGGCACGCTCCGCGCCGACATGATCGCGGCGCGTCGCGGCGTGGCCCTTCTCACCGGCCGAAAGAATGATCGTCGCGGGAACAACCCGGTCCGGGTAGTCGGAGTGCCGGAGGGCTCGTACGATGAGGTCAGCCATCCCGATGATGTGCCGATCGTCCCACTCACCCGGGTCGATCCTCGCTCTCGTTCCGGTGCCGGAGGAGAACCATGCCGCTCTCCGAGCACGAGCAGCGTCTGCTCGACCAGATCGAGCGCGCGCTCTATGCCGAGGATCCGAAGTTCGCGTCGACGGTGCGCGGGGGACGCCTGCGCCGCCCGTCCCGGCGCCGACGGATCCAGGGTGTGGTGCTGTTCGTCCTGGGCGTCGTCGCCCTGGTCCTCGGGCTGGTCTTCCAGTGGTTCGTCGCCGGGTTCCCGATCGTCAGCGTCGTCGGGTTCCTCCTGATGTTCGCCGGCGCGGTCCTCGCGATCACCGCGACGGGCGGCAAGAAGGGTGAGGCCGCCGCCGCGGAGGGCGACGGCAAGACGCCCCCGGCCGGCGACAAGGAGAAGAGCCGCTTCACCAGCCGGATGGAGGAGCGCTTCCGGAAGCGCTTCGAGCAGGAGTAGCCCGGCCCGCCGTTCCCGCCGCGCCGTCGACCCCCGTGGTCGGCGGCGCGTCGTCGTGTCTGGGGTCGGCCGGGGAGGCCGGCGACTCCGTCCGGCGGATCGTCCGCCCCCCCCGCCCGGCCCCGTGGGTTGGTCAGGAGCACGTGGGGCAGCTCGGCGGGCCCGATGAGATGTGCGGTGTGCACCTCGCTGTGGTCTACCGCCACCGCGGGTTGCTCAGGGGCACGTGGGGCAGCTCTGCGTGCCCGGGGAGATGCGGGGTGTGCCCCTCGCTGCGGGCTGGCCCCACTCCGCCCCACCCGGGGATGCCGGCCGGTGACGGCGCTGGAGATCAGGGAGTCACTGCACGGCGGACGGAGATCCCCTCGGGGTGCACTGACTCCTTCGGCGGGCCACCAACTCCCGCGGGCTGATCAGGAGCACGTGGGGCAGCTCGGCGGGCCCGATGAGATGTGCGGTGTGCCCCTCGCTGTGGTCTATCGCCACCGCGGGTTGATCAGGAGCACATGAGGGGCTCCGTGGGCTCGCAGAGAGGCGGGGTGTGCCCCTCGCTGCGGGCTGGCCCCACTTCCACTCCACCCGGGTCGTCGGCCCACGGCGACGCTCGAGATCAGGGAGTCACTGCACGCCGGACGGAGATCTCGTCGGGGTGCAGTGACTCCCTCGATGGCCCCGCGCGGCTCCGTCGGCTGATCAGGAGCACGTCCGGCAGCTCCGCGGGCTCGGAGCGAGGAGCGGCGTGCCCCTCGCCGCCGTCGCGACCACCGACCGCCCCACCTCGACCCCCGGACCGCCCCACCGCTCCCCACCGATCGCCCCACCGCTCCCCACCGACTTCCCCACCGCTCCCCACCGACCGCCCCACCACCCCCCACGCCGCCCCCGAGCAGGCAGAACCGGGCCCCCGAAGCCCCCGCAGCGCGTGTCGGAACCCCCGCGGACGCGCCGGGTCGGGGATCGTCGTCGTCCGTTCCCCACCTCTCCCCACCGCCGTTGACCTGCGCGAACTCCTCCCATCGGGGCACACTCGCCGGAGCCCGGAGGTTGTGGGTGGAGCGTTGTGGGGTATTGTGGTGAGCAGTGGGGCGCAGGGGGCCTCACCGGGGAGGTGGGGCCGTGTTCCTCGGCACCCACACCCCGCGACTGGACGACAAGGGCAGGTTGACGCTGCCCGCCAGGTTCCGGGACGAGCTCGCAGGGGGGTTGATGATCACGAAGGGGCAGGACCACTGCCTGTACGTGTTCCCCCGCGACGAGTTCGAGCAGATGGCCCGCAAGGTCGCCGAGGCGCCGTTCACCGACGAGCGGGTCCGCGCCTACCAGCGCTACCTGTTCGCCGGCACCGACGAGCAGCGTCCGGACTCCCAGGGGCGCATCCCCATCGCCGCGGAACTGCGCCGCTACGCCGGACTGGACCGGGACTGCACGGTCATCGGGGCCGTGAACCGCCTCGAGATCTGGGACTCCACGGCGTGGCAGCAGTACCAGGACGCCCACGAGGACAGCTACGCGCAGGCCCAGCAGGAGGTGCTCCCCGGGGTCTTCTAGGCCCCACGAGCAGACGACGAGCCCACCGACGGTACGGGTGCCGTGAGGCCCCGGCCCGCAGGGTGACGGCCCTGGCACACCTTCCCCGGTGCCAGGTCCGCCCGCCCTGCGGGCCGGGACGTGACGGCATCCCGCCCGTGCGGGCCCCGAGGCACGGTGGTGCCCTCGGACAACAGGTGCGGCGGCCCCGGCCGCGGCGGCCCGGCGGAGAGCGGTGGAGGCGAGGATGCCCGGTTCACGGGACGAGGACGACGACGCCCTCGAATTCACCCACATGCGCACCAACGACGTGTCCGAGGACGCTCCCGCGGATCGTCCGACCGCACAGCGCCACGTCCCCGTCCTCCTGGCCCGCGTGCTCGAGCTGCTCGACCCGGCCCTCACCACCCCCGACGCCGTCGTGGTCGACGCCACCCTCGGCCTCGCCGGGCACGCCGAGGCGCTGCTCGACCGCCACGAGCACCTCACGCTGGTCGGCCTCGACCGTGACCCCGAGGCGCTGCGTCTGGCCACCGAGCGGCTCGCCCGCCACGCCGACCGCGTCCACCTCGTCCGGGCGGTCTTCGACGAGATCGCCGACGTCCTCGACGACCTCGGCCTCGGACCCGTCCAGGGGGTCCTCTTCGACCTCGGGGTGTCCTCGCTGCAGCTCGACGAGACCGACCGCGGCTTCTCCTACGCCCGCGACGCGCCCCTCGACATGCGCATGGACCCGACGACGGGCCCGAGCGCGGCCGACGTCCTCAACACCTACGCCCCGGGCGAGCTCGTCCGGGTGCTCCGCGACCACGGGGAGGAGCGACAGGCCCGGCGCATCGTCGAGGCCGTCGTGCGTGCCCGGCGACGGGCTCCGCTGCGCACCAGCGCGGAGCTCGTCGCCCTCCTCGAGCAGGCCCTGCCCGCCGCGAGCCGGCGCACCGGGGGCAACCCCGCGAAGCGCACGTTCCAGGCGCTGCGCATCGAGGTCAACGGCGAGCTCGACGCCATCGCCACCGCCGTGCCCGACGCGGTCGACGCGCTCGCGGTCGGCGGGCGCATCGTCGTCATGAGCTACCAGTCCCTCGAGGACCGGATCGTGAAGCGGGTGCTCGGCGAGCGCTCGCGGACCACGGCGCCGCCGGACATGCCGGTGGTGCGACCCGAGGACGAGCCCGAGCTCGCGCTGCTCACCCGCGGCGCGGAGAAGGCCGACGAGACCGAGATCGCCGCGAACCCGCGCGCGGCCTCGGTGCGGCTGCGCGCCGCCCAACGTGTCCGGGAGGCGGCATGAGCTCCAGCACGCTCGAACGCGCGACGCGCACGGCGGCCCGGACGGGCAGTCAGCGCGGGGACCGCGCCGGGTCCCCGACGGCGGGTGCGGCAGCGGGCACGACGACGGCGGGTGCGACGACGACGCGGCCCCGCCCGGCCCGCGGCACGACCACCCCGACGAAGGCCACCCCGGCGAAAGCCACCCCGGCGAAAGCCACCCCGGCGAAGGCCACCCCGGCGAAGGCCGCCTCGACGAGGGGCGCGACCACCCGGGCCGGCGCCCGGGCCGCGTCGGCCCGGACCCGTACCACGGCAGGACAGGACGCAGCGGCCGACGCCTCCGGCGGCACCGCGCCGTTCGTGCTGCTGATCATGGTGCTGCTCACCTCGGGCCTCGTCGCGACCCTGTGGCTCTCCACCGCGGCCGCCGCCGACTCCTACCGGCTCGACGCCGCCCGCCAGGCCACCCGCGACCGGTCCGAGGAGGTCGAGCGCCTGCACCGCGACGTCGCCGCGATGCAGTCCGCGCCCGCCCTCGCGGCGGCCGCGCAGCGGATCGGCATGGTGCCGGCCGGCGTGCCCGCGGTGATCCTCGTGCACCCCGACGGCTCGTCCCAGGTGGTCGGCACCCCGTCGAAGGCGCGCGCCGCCGCGCCGCCGCCCGCCCCGAAGCCCGCCGCCCCCGCCACCCCGGTCAACCCCGCGGCGCCGACGGCCGCCGCCACCGCCCCCGACCCCGAGGCCCTCGCCAATGACCCGCGCTCCGGCGTGCAGGCCTCCACCGGCGGCGCCCCCGCCCCCGCGCCCGCCGGCGAGGGGACGCCCGCCCCGGCCGGCGACCCCGCTCCCGCCGGGGCCGGCACGACCACCAGCATCCCGGCCGCGCCGGTCAACCCGGTCCCGGCCGGAGGTCGCTGATGGCGCGCCTGCCCGCGACCCTCACCCGCCCGCCGTCCCGCCAGGGCTCCCGCGCCGACCGCACCGACCGCACCGACCGCACCGACCGCTGGGGACCACCCGCGTCCGGGCCGCGCCGGCCGCCGCCCCCGTCCCGTGGCGGCGGGGGAGGGCGCCGCCCCGGCCCGCCGCCCGGACCCCCGCCGCGGGCCCGGCGTCTCGCGTCACCCGCCGACCCGCGCCGCCGGCTGCGGATCGGGCGGCTCCTGCTCGTCGTGCTGCTGCTCGTCGCCGGGGGCAAGCTCGTCGAGGTCCAGGCGATCAGTGCGGGCTCGCTCGCCGCCGACGCCGCCAAGCAGCGCATGACCCGCCTGGTGATCCCGGCCGAGCGCGGCGCGATCCTCGACCGCAACGGGACGCCGCTGGCGTTCTCGGTCGAGGCCAAGGCGCTGACGGCCAACCCGCGGCGGATCACCGCGGACTGGTCCAAGCCCGAGGTCCGCGCCGTCCCCGGGACCCCCACCCCGGACCAGCGCAAGGCGCAGATCGCCCAGGGGATGGCGACGATCCTGCACGCCGACCCGCTGGCGCTGTTCAACGAACTGGAGAGCGACAAGAGCTACGTCGTGCTGGCCCCGCTCGTCGACCCGACCGCGGCGCGCACCATCCAGCAGCAGTTCCCCGAGATCGCCGCCGAGGACCGCGAGTCGCGCCAGTACCCCGCGGGCGACGTCGGCGGCTCGGTCGTGGGCAGCGCGTCCTGGAGCCTGGACAAGGGACGGGTCAGCGGCAACGTCGGGCTCGAGAGCGCCCAGGACCCGGTCCTCGCGGGCCAGGACGGGTACCGCATCGTCGACACCGCCGAGGGCAGCGACGCGGTCATCCCCGGCAGCACCCGCGCCGAGCAGCCCGCGCAGGCCGGCCGCGACGTCGTGCTGACCCTGGACTCCGACCTGCAGTACACGGTGCAGCAGGACCTGTCGGCCTACGTCGCGCGCACCGGGGCGAAGGACGGCAGCGCCGTCGTCCTCGACGCCAGGACCGGCCAGGTCCTCTCCCTCGCCAACAGCGCGGCCGGCGGGGCGCCCGCGCCGGGCGACGCGGCGGTGACCACGCCGTTCGAGCCGGGGTCGGTCAACAAGGTCGTCACCTTCGCGGGGGCGCTGGAGGCCGGCCTCATCAAGCCCGACGACGTGCTCACCGTCCCCGGCAGCATCAAGGTCGCCGACCGGACGATCAACGACGCCTGGGTCCACGGCCCGGTGCGGATGACGATGAACGGGATCCTCGGGAAGTCGTCCAATGTCGGGACGCTGATGACGGCCCAGAAGCTCGGGCCGGACCGCTTCGCGCAGATGCTGTCGAACCTCGGCGTCGGGACGAAGACGGGCGTCGAGCTGCCCGGCGAGAGCGCCGGGTCGGTGCCGCCGCGGAAGGACTGGTCGGGCTCGACGTTCGGCAACCTGCCCATCGGCCAGGGGCTGTCGATGACGACGCTGCAGATGGCGAGCATCTACCAGGCGGTCGCCAACGACGGGGTGCGGGTGCCGCCCCGGGTGATCTCGGCGACCGTCGGGCCCGACGGGGTGCGCACGCCCACCCCGCAGCCGGCGGGGGTGCGGGCGATGTCCCCGCAGACCGCGCAGACGCTGCGGCAGATGCTGCAGTCGGTGACCCAGGGCGGGAAGAGCCCCAACGAGGGCACCGGCGCGAAGGCCGCCATGGACGGCTACCCGGTGGCGGGCAAGACCGGCACCGCCCAGCAGGTGGACCCGACGTGCGGCTGCTATGCGAAGTCGACGTACTGGATCACGTTCGCCGGCATGTTCCCGGCCGACGACCCGCGGTACGTGGTGGCCCTGATGCTCGACGCGCCGCCCGGCGGCGACTCGGCGGCGCCGCTCTTCCACGACATCGCGACGTACCTCGCCGCCCACGGCAACGTCCCGGTCTCCACCGCGCCGCCGCGGATGGTGCCGCTCCAGCTGCCGTAGTCCGGAGCGGTGTCAGGGCGCACCCTCCGGGCCGGCGAGGTCGAGCACGTAGGACTGCCCCAGCAGCTCCCGCCCGAACCCGGTGTGGGTCTCCTCGCCGTCGAGCACGAACCCGGCGGCGAGGTAGATCCCGCGTGCCGCGGCGAGCGGCTCGTTGGTCCACAGCACGAGCCGCGCGTACCCCGCCCCGCGGGCGAACCCGACGCAGCGCTCCACCAGGGCCCGCCCGACGCCGAGCCCGCGCGCGTCGGGCTCCACGAGCAGCAGCCGCAGCCGCGCCGTCGTCGCCTCCTCGCGCACGCACAGCACCGAGCCGACCCGGCGGCCGTCGAGGTCGGCCACCCAGGCCGCGTCACGGCCGGGCACCGCGGACGCGGCGAAGTCCGCCACGATCCGCGCCGTCACCGCCTCGACCGACCACCCGTACTCGGCCGCGTAGCGCTCGCCGTGGGCCATGAGCACCCACCCGAGGTCACCGGGCCGGTCGGCGTCCCGGAGCACGACGTCACCCACGAGAACACCACCCCTTCACTGAAACGACTGTTTCAGTAAAGCACACTGTCGGACGTGACGGCGACCGAATCCTCGACATCCCCGACACCCACGGGGATCGACGAAGGCTCCGCCCGCCGGCGGGAACTGCTCGAGGCCGCGTACGGGTGGGTGCTCGCCCACGGCCTCTCGGACATGTCGCTGCGCCCGCTGGCCGAGGCGATCGGCTCCAGCCCGCGGGTGCTGCTCTACCTCTTCGGCAGCAAGGACGGCCTGGTGCGGGCGCTGCTGGGCCGCTCGCGGGCCGACCAGTTGCGGGTGCTCGAGGACCTTCCCGACGACGCCGGGCTCGGCACGGTCGTCGAGCGCGTCTGGCGCTGGCTCGCCGCCGAGGAGCACCGCCCGCTGCTGCGCCTCTGGCTGGAGGCCTACAGCCGGTCGGTGACCGGTGAGCCCGGCCCGTGGGGTGGGTTCGCCCGGGAGACCGTCACCGACTGGGACCTGCTGCTGGCCGCGCACCAGCCCTCGTCGGTCGTCGGCACGCGCGCCGGGGCGGCCGAACGGACGCTGGTGCTCGCGGTGCTGCGCGGTGCCCTCATCGACCTGCTCGCGACCGGCGATGCCGCGCGCACCGGGGCCGCCGTCGCCACCCACGCGCGCGCCCTGTCCGGGGCCGGGAGGACCGGCGTCGGCGCGGAGGGCGCGGACCGGACCACGCGGGACGGTGAGTAGCCTTCCGCCCGTGCCCGCGCCGAGTCGGACCGCCGTGGAGCCCTCCGGGGACGACGTCCCTCCGGGCCCTGACGTGATCCGCCCGCGCCACGTCGCGCCGACCCCGGTGGCGGCGCTCGCCGCCCGGATCGCCGAGGCCACCGGCACCGCCCCCGACCTGCACGGGGACCCCGCGGTCACCGTCACCGGGGCCGGGCTGCGCGCCCACGAGATCGCACCCGGCGAGCTCTTCGCCGCCCTCGGCGGGGCCCGCGCCCACGGCGCCGACTTCGCCGACCGGGCGCTCGCCCGCGGGGCCGCCGCGGTGCTCACCGACCCCGAGGGCGCCGCCCGCCCCGCGCTCGCCGCCACCGACGTCCCGGTGCTGGTCCACCCGCACCCGCGGGAGGCGCTCGGTCCGGCGTCCGCGCTCGTCTTCGGCGACCCGTCGCGGCGGCTCGCCCTGCTCGGCGTCACCGGCACCAGCGGCAAGACCACGACGGTGTACCTGCTCGAGGCGGCGCTGGCGGCGGCGGGCGCGACGACGGGCCTGATCGGCACCGTCGAGACCCGCATGCGGGGCCGCCACGTCCCGAGCGCTTTCACCACCCCCGAGGCGCCCGACCTGCAGGCCCTCCTGGCCGCGATGGTCGAGGAGGGGGTCACCCACGCCGCGATGGAGGTCTCGAGCCACGCGCTCGCGCAGGGCCGGGTCGACGGCACCGCCTACGCGGTCGGCGCCTTCACCAACCTCTCGGCCGAGCACCTGGACTTCCACCCGACGATGGAGGACTACTTCGCCGCCAAACGGCGCCTCTTCGACGGCCGGGCCGCGGCCCACGTCGTGTGCGTGGACGACGCCTGGGGCCGGCGCCTGGCCGACGACCTCGACGCGCCCACCACGGTGAGCGCCGCGGGCCGCGACGCCGCCTGGACCGCCACCGCCGTCACGGCCCACCCCGACGGCACCCAGACCTTCACCGCGCTCGGCCCCGGCGCCGCCGAGCTCCCGGTGACGCTGCGCCTGCCCGGGTCGTTCAACGTCGCCAACGCCCTCGTCGCGCTGGCCTGCGGGCAGGCCGCGGGACTCGACCCGGCCCGGCTCGCGTCGGGGTTCGCGCAGGTCACGGTGCCGGGGCGGATGCAGCGGGTGGACGCCGGGCAGCCGTTCCTGGCCGTGGTCGACTACGCCCACAAGCCGGCCGCGGTCGAGGCGCTGCTGACGACGCTGCGCGAGCAGGGCTCCCGGGGCGCCCGGAGCGACGGGCCCGGGCGGGTCCTGACGGTGCTGGGGTGCGGCGGCGACCGCGACCGCGAGAAGCGCCCGGTCATGGGCGCCCTGGCGGCCGAGCTCTCGGACCTGGTCTGGATCACCGACGACAACCCGCGCACCGAGGACCCGGCGGCGATCCGGGCCGCGATGCTGGACGGGGCGCGGGCCTCCGAGCGGGCCCGTGCGATCGTGGCGGAGGAGGGCGACCGCCGGGCCGCGATCCGGGCCGCCGTCGCCGCCGCCCGGCCGGGCGACGTCGTCGTGGTCGCCGGCAAGGGCCACGAGCCCGGCCAGAAGGTGGGCGCCGAGGTGCTGCCCTTCTCCGACGTCGAGGAGCTCACCGCCGCCCTGCACGACCGCGCCCCGCGAGAGGACCCTGCGTGATCGATCTGACCCTCGCCGAGCTGGCCCGCCTCGTCGGCGGGCGGCTGCACCGGGCGACCGGGGACGAGCGCATCACCGGCACGGTCGAGTTCGACAGCCGTGCCGTCGGTCCCGGCGGGCTCTTCGTCGCGCTGCCCGGCGAACGGGCGGACGGCCACGGCTTCGCCGCCGCCGCGGCCGCCCAGGGCGCGGCCGGGGTGCTGGCCGCCCGCGAGGTCGAGGCCCCCGCGGTGCTCGTGCCGACGGCCGCGACCCCCGAGGGCGCCCGCGGCTCCTACGTGCTCGAGGCCGACCACGACGGCTCCGGCGCCGCCGTGCTGGCCGCGCTGCAGGCGCTCGCCCGCCACGTGGTGGACACCCTGGTCGCGCGGACCGGGCTGTCGGTCGTCGGCATCACCGGCTCGTCGGGCAAGACCTCGACCAAGGACCTCGTCGCCGCGCTGCTCGAGCGCGACGGGCCCACGGTCGCCCCGCCCGGCAGCTTCAACAACGAGCTCGGCCACCCCTGGACGGCGCTGCGCGCCGACGCCGCGACCCGCCACCTGGTCTGCGAGCTCTCCGCGCGCGGGCCCGGCCACATCGCCGCGCTCTGCCGCGTGGCGCCGCCCCGGGTCGGGGCTGTGCTCAACGTCGGGTCCGCGCACCTGGGCGAGTTCGGGTCCCGGGAGGCGATCGCGGCCGCCAAGGGCGAGCTGGTCGAGGCGCTCCCACCGGCCGGCCGGGGCGGGGTCGCCGTGCTCGGCGCCGACGACCCGGTGGTCGCCGCCATGGCCGACCGGACCGCGGCCCGCGTCGTGCACGCCGGCCGGGCGCCGGCGGCCCACGTCCGCGCCGTCGACGAGTCCCTCGGCGGCGACGGCCGCGCCCGGTTCCGGCTCGTCACGGCGCGCGGCGAGGCCGACGTGGCCCTGCGCCTGCGCGGCAGCCACCAGGTCGACAACGCCCTGGTGGCCGCGGCCATCGCCCTGGAGACCACCGGCCTGTCGGTCGCGCAGGTCGCCGAGGCCCTCGGCCAGGCCGAGCCGCGCAGCCGCTGGCGCATGGAGGTCGGCGAGCGCGCGGACGGCCTCACGGTCCTCAACGACGCCTACAACGCGAACCCGGAGTCGATGCGCGCCGCCCTCGCCACCCTCGCGGCCATGGAGGGACGCCACACGGCCGTCCTCGGGATGATGGCCGAGCTCGGCCCCGACGCCGAGGCGGCGCACGCCGAGCTCGGCCGCCTGGCGGCGAGCACGGGCCTGCACCGGCTCGTCGTCGTCGGCGAGGGCGCGCGCGGGGTGCACGAGGCGGCCCGCGACGCCGGGCTCGCCTCCGACCTCGTCCCCGACGCCGCCGCCGCGGTCGCGGCGGTCCACGCCGGCCCCGGCGACGTCGTGCTGGTCAAGGCCAGCCGCTCGGCCGGGCTGGAGACGGTGGCCGAGGCGCTCCTCGCGGGGGGTGGCGCGTCGTGAAGGGCGTCCTCGTCGCGGCCGGGATCGCGCTCGCGGTGTCGATCCTGCTGACGCCGTACGTGATCCGGCTGTTCATCAAGCAGGGCTTCGGCCAGGAGATCCGCGAGGAGGGCCCGCAGAGCCACCAGGGCAAGCGCGGCACCCCGACGATGGGCGGGGTCGCGATCCTCGCCGCGATCTGGATCGGCTACCTCGTCTCGCACCTCGCGGTCGACGTGTCGATCTCGGTCTCCGGGCTGCTGGTGCTGCTGCTCATGACCTCGCTGGGCATCGTCGGGTTCCTCGACGACTTCATCAAGATCCGGCGGCAGCGCAACCTGGGGCTCAACAAGACCGCGAAGCTGATCGGCCAGCTGGTCACCGCGGTGATCTTCGCGGCGCTCGCGCTGCAGTTCGCCGACTCGCAGGGCCTCACGCCGGCGTCGACGAACCTCTCGTTCGTCCGCGACATCGCCGTCGTCGGCTTCGGCAGCATCGGGTTCATCCTGTTCTGCTACCTCATCGTCACCGCGGCCTCGAACGCGGTGAACCTCACCGACGGGCTCGACGGGCTCGCCGCGGGCATCTCGGCGATGGTGCTCGCGACCTACCTGATCGTCTCGTTCTGGCAGTTCCGCAACTCCTGCGCGACCAGCATCGCGGCCGGCTGCTACCAGGTCCGCGACCCCCTCGACATCACCCTCGTCGCGGCCGCGGGCATGGGCGCCTGCATCGGGTTCCTGTGGTGGAACGCCGCGCCCGCCCGCATCTTCATGGGCGACACCGGCTCGCTCGCCCTCGGCGGCCTGTTCGCCGGGCTCGCGATGGTCACCCGCACCGAGCTGCTGCTCGTCGTGCTCGGCGGGGTGTTCGTCGTCGAGGCGCTCTCGGTCGTGCTGCAGGTCGCGGTGTTCCGGACCACCCGACGGCGGCTGTTCCGGATGGCGCCCTTCCACCACCACTTCGAGCTCGCCGGCTGGGCGGAGACGACCGTCATCATCCGCTTCTGGCTGCTCGCGGCCATCTGCTGCGCGCTGGGCCTCGGCCTGTTCTACAGCGAGTGGCTCGCCGCGTCGGGCGGCTGAGGCATGGACGGCACAGCGCACCCCACGGCCTGGACCGGCACCCACGTGCTGGTCGCCGGCGCGCGGCGCACCGGCGCCTCGGTGGTCGACGTCCTGCTCGAGCTCGGCGCGACGGTGACCATCGCCGACGCCGACCCGGAGCAGCTCGCGTCGCTCGCCGACCGCAAGACCGCGCTGACCACCGACCTCGCCTCGCTGCCCGAGGGCACCGGCCTCGTCGTCACCAGCCCCGGCTTCCGGCCCGACTCGCCGCTCGCGCGGGCCGCGCTGGCGGCCGGCGTCGAGATGATCGGCGAGCCCGAGCTGGCGTGGCGGCTGGGGCACGACCCCGCGGTCTGCCCCGACGGGCCCCCGCGCTGGCTCGCCGTCACCGGCACCAACGGCAAGACCACGACGACGGGCATGCTCGAGGCGATCCTGCTCGCCGCCGGCGAGGACGCGGTGGCCTGCGGGAACATCGGGCTCCCGATCGTCGACGCGCTGCGGGCCGGGCACCGGGTGCTCGCCGTCGAGCTCTCCAGCTTCCAGCTGGAGTGGTCGCCCTCGGTGGCGCCCCACGCGGGCGCGGTGCTCAACGTCGCGGACGACCACCTCGACTGGCACGGGTCGATGGCCGCCTACGCCGCGGCGAAGGCGCGGGTGCTGCGGGGCGAGATCGCGATCGCGGGTCTCGACGACGAGCGCGCCGCCGGCCTGCTGCGCGACGCGCCCGCCCCGCGCCGCGTCGGGTTCACCCGCGGCGAGCCGAGCCCGGGGGAGGTGGGGCTGCGCCGCGACGAGGGGCTCCTGCTCGACCGGGCCTTCCCCGACGAGGGCGACCGGCGCGGCACCGTGCTCGCCACCCTCGGCGACGTGGCCCCGGCCGGGCCGCCGGGGGAGGCCAACGCGCTCGCCGCGGCCGCCCTCGCCCGGGCGCACGGCGTGCCGGCCGCGGCCGTCGCGGCGGGCCTGCGGGCCTACGCGCCGGGCGCACACCGCGGCGCCGTCGTCGCCGAGGCGAACGGCGTGCGCTGGCTCGACGACTCCAAGGCGACCAACCCCCACGCCGCCGCCGCGTCGCTGGCCGCGCACGACCGCGTGGTGTGGCTCGCGGGCGGCATCCTCAAGGGCGCCCACGTCGACGACCTGGTGATCGCCCACCGGGGCCGGCTGGCGGGGGTGGTGGTGCTCGGGGTCGACCGGGGCGCGATCCTCGACGCCCTGGCCCGACACGCCCCGGAGGTGCCCGTCGTCGACGTCGGCGCGGGTGACGATGGCCCGATGGATCCGGATCCCATGGGTCGTGCGGCGGCCGCGGCCGCGTCGATGGCCCGCCCCGGCGACGTGGTGCTGCTGGCGCCGGCGGCGGCGTCGATGGACATGTTCCGCGACTACGCCGCGCGGGGGGACGCGTTCGCGGCCGCCGCGCAGCGGGTGGCGGGGCTCCCCGAGCCCGCCTCCGACCCCGGCGCCCCGGCATGACCGCCCCGCCACGGGTGCGGGCGGTCGGCGCGACGCTGCAGCAGTGGCTGTCCCGGCCGCTGACCTCGCTGCACCTGGTGCTCGCGGTGTTCGGGCTGCTCACCGCGCTGGGCCTGGTGATGGTGCTCTCGGCGTCGTCGGTCAACGCCTACGCGGCCGGTGGCTCGTCGTACGGGGTGTTCTTCCGCCAGCTGCTGTTCGCGGCGCTCGGCGCGGTGCTGTTCTGGCTCGGTCTGCGGGTGCCGCCGCGGCGCTGGCGGGCGGCCAGCCCGTGGCTGCTCGCCGGCTGCCTCGTGCTGCTCGTCCTGGTCCTCGTGCCGGGGCTCGGCGCGGAGGTCAACGGTTCGCGGTCCTGGTTCCGCGTCGCCGGGGTGTCGCTGCAGCCCTCGGAGATCACCAAGGTCGCGCTCGCGCTGTGGGGTGCGCACGTGCTGGTGCGCCACCGGCCCGCGCCCCGGCGCTGGCGCCAGGCGCTGCTGCCGGTGGTCCCGGTCGCGCTGCTGATCCTCACCCTCGTCGTCGCGCAGCCCGACCTGGGCACGACGATCTCGCTCGCCGTCGTCGTCGCGGGCCTGCTGTGGTTCGCGTGCGCCCCGCTCGGGCTGCTCGCGCTGCTGGCGACGGCGGGCGTCATCGGGGCCGTGGTGCTCGGCGTGGTCGCCTCCTACCGGCAGAGCCGGATCGCGGCGTTCCTCGACCCGTCGGGCGCCGACCCGCTCGGGCCCGCCTACCAGGCCCGCCAGGCGCTGTACTCCCTCGCCGACGGCGGGCTGTTCGGGCAGGGTCTCGGGCAGGGCCGCTCGAAGTGGAGCTACCTGCCCAACGCGGACAACGACTTCATCTTCGCGATCATCGGCGAGGAGCTCGGCTTCCTCGGCGCGGCCGCGGTGATCGCGCTGTTCGTGACGCTGGCCTACACCGGGCTGCGCATCGCCGCGCGCTCGGTCGACCCGTGGATCCGCGTCGTCGCGGGGACCCTCACGGTGTGGCTCGTCGTGCAGGCGGCGATCAACATCGGCTACGTCGTGGGCCTGCTCCCCGTGACGGGCATCCCGCTGCCCCTGGTGTCCTCCGGGGGCACCTCGCTCGCGCTCGCGCTGTTCTCCGGCGGCCTGCTGGCGAACTTCGCCCGGCACGAGTCCGACGCGGCGGCGGTGCTGCGCACCCAGGGCCAGGGCCGCCTCGCGCGGGCCCTGCGCCTGCCACCACCCGAACCCGTGCGGGCCCGCGCCCGCACCGCCTGACCCGACCGAGGAGGCACCGCGTGCCCGACCGGCCCCGCGCCACCCAACCGCTGTCCGTCGTCGTCGCCGGCGGCGGCACGGCGGGCCACATCGAGCCGGCGCTCGCGCTGGCCGACGCGGTCCGCCGGCTCCGGCCCGACGCGCGGGTGACCGCCCTGGGCACCGAGCGCGGGCTGGAGACGACGCTCGTGCCGAAGCGGGGCTACGCGCTCGAGCTCGTGCCGCCGGTGCCGCTGCCCCGCAAGCCGTCGAAGGACCTCGCGGCGCTCCCGTGGCGGGTGCTGCGCTCGGTCCGGCGGACCCGGCAGGTGCTGCGCCGGGTCGACGCGGACGTCGTCGTCGGGTTCGGCGGCTACGTCGCGCTGCCCGCCTACCTCGCCACGTGGCTGCCGGGGACCCGGCTACCGGTGGTGGTGCACGAGGCCAACGCCAGCGCCGGGCTCGCGAACAAGGTCGGCGCGCGCCACGCGGCCGCGGTCGCCGCCGCGGTGCCGGGCAGCGGCCTGGACGGCCCGGTGATCGGGATGCCGCTGCGCCGCGCGATCACGACGCTGGACCGGGGCGCGCTGCGGGCCAAGGCCCGCGCCCACTTCGGCCTCGACCCGCACGCCCCGACGGTGCTGGTCTTCGGCGGCTCCCAGGGCGCGCGCTCGCTGAACGAGGCGGTGGCCGGGGCGGCGGGCGAGCTCGGCCGGGCCGGGATCGGGGTGCTGCACGCGCACGGGCCCAAGAACACCGTCGAGGTCGAATCGGTGCCCGGCGCGCCGCCGTACGTGACGGTGCCCTACCTGGAGCGGATGGACCTCGCCTACGCCGCCGCCGACGTCGCGATCTGCCGGGCCGGGGCGATGACGGTCGCCGAGGTGTCCGCGGTCGGGCTGCCCGCGGTGTACGTGCCGCTGCCGCACGGCAACGGCGAGCAGCGGCTCAACGCGCTGCCGGTGGTCGAGCACGGCGGCGGGGAGCTCGTGGACGACGCCGACCTCACGCCCGGGAAGGTCGTCGAGCTCGTCGTGCCGCTGCTCACCAGCGGCGAGCGGCTCTCGGCGATGAGCGCGGCGGCCCGCCGGACCGGCCACGCCGACGCGGACGAGACACTGGCGCGCATGGTGCTGGACGTGGTGGACGGCGCCGGCGAGGCGGGGGGCACCATGGGGGACGTGGTGCGGCACGAGGGGAACGAGCGGTGAGCGAGCAGGAACAGCAGGAGGAGCAGCGGGCGGGGAGCCAGCCCGGAGACGCAGCGAAGCGGAGCTCGACCATCGAGCCCGGAGACGCAGCGAAGCGGAGCTCGACCATCGAGCCCGGTGAGCAGGCGGTGATCCCGGAGCTGCCGCGGCTGCTGTCGCGGGTGCACTTCATCGGCGCCGGCGGCGCGGCGATGAGCGGGATCGCGCGCATCCTGCTCGCCCGGGGCGCGATGGTGTCCGGCTCCGACGCCAAGGACTCCCGCGCGGTGCTCGCGCTGCGCACGCTCGGCGCGGAGGTCGCCGTCGGGCACGACGCGTCCAACCTCGACCTGCTCCCGGGCGGCCCCACCGCGCTCGTCACCACCAAGGCCGTCCACCAGGCCGACCCGGACAACCCGGAGCTGCTCGAGGCGGCCGCCCGCGGCATCCCGGTGCTGCACCGCTCGGCCGTGCTCGCCGAGCTGATGGCCGACCACCGCGCCGCCTGCGTCTCGGGCAGCGCCGGGAAGACCTCGACGACGTCGATGCTGGTCGTCGCGCTGCAGGCGTGCGGCGCCGACCCGTCGTTCATGATCGGCGGTGACCTCCTCGCGTCCGGCTCCAGCGCCCACCACGGCCACGGGGACGTCTTCGTCGCCGAGGCCGACGAGAGCGACGGCTCGTTCCTCGCCTACTCGCCGGCGGTCGCGATCGTCACGAACGTCGAGCCGGACCACCTCGACCACCACGGCACCGTCGAGGCCTACGTGGCGGTGTTCGACGCGTTCGCCGCGCGCATCGAGCCGGGTGGGTGCCTCGTCGTGTGCGCGGACGACGCGGGCTCCGCGGCGCTGGGCGACCGCGCCGAGGCCGCCGGGATCCGCGTCCGCCGCTACGGCCGGGCCGCGACCGGTCCCGACGACGTCCAGGTGCTCGACTACCGCGCCGAGGCCTCCACCGGGCTGGTGCACCTGCGGGTGGGGGCTTCCGAGCACCACGTGCGGCTGGGGGTCGCGGGGGAGCACCAGGCGCTCAACGCGTGCGCCGCGCTGCTCGCCGGCCTCGACCTCGGCGCGCCGCTGTCGCGGCTGCTCGCCGGGCTCTCGTCGTTCACCGGGGTCCGCCGCCGGTTCGAGCTGCGGGGCCAGGCCGCCGGGGTGCGGGTGTACGACGACTACGCCCACGCCCCCACCAAGGTCGCCGCGCAGCTGCGCGCGGCCCGGCCGGTGCTGGGGGAGCGGGGCCGGCTGCTGGTGGCCTTCCAGCCGCACCTCTACTCCCGCACCCGCGACTTCGCCGCGCAGTTCGGTGAGGCGCTCTCGCTGGCCGACGAGGTCGTCGTGCTCGACGTCTACGGCGCCCGCGAGCAGCCCGAGCCCGGCGTCAACGGGAAGCTCATCGCGGACCGGATCGACCTGCCGCCCGACCACGTGCACTACGAGCCCTCCTGGGCCTCGGTGCCGAGCCTGCTCGCCGACCTCGCCCGGCCCGGCGACCTGGTGATCACCATGGGTGCCGGGGACGTCACGGTGCTCGGCCCCGAGGTGCTCGCCGAGCTCGAGCGCCGCGAGGCCCCCGCCCGGCCCGACGCCGTCGGCGCCGGCCGCTCGGGGAGCTGAGCGGCCTGCCCGCCACTCCGCGTCGTTCCCCGACGGGGTCGGCGTCCGGGTCCCGACGCGGCGGTCGGGAGGTGCCGGAGCGCTCCGGTCAGGGCGGGGCGTCGCGGAGCACGCGCGGCACGGCCGGGCGCGGTTCCCGGGGCGCCACCGAGCGACGCGGTGCGGAGCGGGCCCGTCGGCGGCCGTCGAACCGTCCGCCGCGCGACCGCGGTCCCCGCGACCACGCGGCCCTCGAGGCCCGCGCCGCCCGCCGTCGGACGGTCCTGCGCCGCGGGATCGCCGGGGTGGTGACGGCGGGCGTGGTGGCCGGGCTCGTCTGGCTCCTCGGCTTCTCGTCGGTGTTCGACGTGACCGACGTCGAGATCGCCGGCACCTCGCCCGAGACGCTGCCGGCGGTGCGCGACGCCACGCGGGTGGCCCCGGACACCTCGCTGCTCTGGCTCGACACGTCGGCGCTGGACGCGCGGGTCCAGACGATCCCGCGGGTCGCGACGGTGGACGTGCGCCGGTCGCTGCCGCACACCGTGACGGTGACGGTCACCGAGCGGGAGCCCGTGGCCGCGGTGCCGATGGGGACCGGGGTGGCGCTCGTGGACGCCACCGGGTTCGCCTACCGCACGATGCCCGCCCCGCCGACGGGGATCCCGCGGCTCGTCCTGGGGCCGGGCCTCGCGCCGTCACCGTCGGACCCGACGACGGTGGCCGCGGTCCGCGTGCTCGCCGCGCTGCCGGCCGACCTGCGGAGCAAGGTGCTCGAGCTGCGCGCCGCGAGCCCCTACGACGTGTCCTTCACCCTCGACGGCGGCCGGACCGTGCGCTGGGGCGCGGACGCGGACGACGCGCGCAAGGCCGCCGTCCTCGGTCCGCTGCTGGGCCGGCCCGGGTCGACCTACGACGTCTCGACCCCGGACCTGCCCGTGGTGTCCTGAGCGGCGTGTGTCCTGAGCGGCGTGTGTCCTGGGCGGTGTGTCCCGGCGGGGCCTCAGCCGCCCCAGGTGACCTGGCGCAGCCCGTGGCGGTCCGGCGGGCCGGACTCGGCGGCCCCGGACGGGTCGACGGGCGAGCCGTGCGCCGTCCCGCCGGTCTCGGGGTGCACGTCGTCCTGGTCGCCGCCGGAGGGCGTGGCGCCGTCCTCGAGCTCCTGACGCCGGGTGCGCAGCACCTCGAGGACCGGCAGGCGGTCGCCGTGGGCCTGCTCGTGCTCGATCAGCTCGTCGAGCCCGGCGAGGTCCAGCGACCGGATGCGCTGGGCCACCGCGGGCAGCGGGAGGTGGTCGAAGTCGGGGATCGGGGTCATGCGGCCCTCCTCGTCGTCGGGGTCGGGGCTCGCGGGCTACCCCGTCACCGGTCGCTCCGTACCGTCCGGCCGGCCGGTGCTGAGGTGAAGGACACGTGAGAGGGGGTGGCGGGCGCACGCCGCGACGGGGCCGGGGCCGCCCTCCCCGTTCTGGTCACGCATCGTCACCATTCTCCGTGACCGAGCCCGTCGCGGAGCGTGCTCCGCGCCCGCCGAGCCACCCGGACGGGATCTTCCCCCGACCCGGACGGGCGACGTCGAGGGTGCTCCGACCTGCGACGACGGGTGTCACCCGGCTGGCTATCACTCACGCGCACACCTCCTGTCGCTCTTGACCCAGCTGTGTCACGGAGCGTCAACTCTGCGGCGTCCCAGGTCCGGGGCGCGCGGCGTTCGGGGTCGCGCCGGACCCGGGGACGGCGGAGGAGAGGACGATGACCGAGACGACCGCGCGGGCGGGCCGCGACCGTGGGCTCGCGGGCCGGCCACCGCGTGGCGGGGGGACGACCCGGACCGCTCTCGGGGCGGCGCTCGCCGCGGGACTCGCGGTGCTCGCGCTGCTGTCCCCGGCCGCGGCCGCCCCGGCGCGCGCGGCGGTGCCGGGGGACACGTGGATCGCCGAGCTCGCCGTCGAGGGGGGCGACGACGCGAACGTCGTGGCCGCCGGCGGGGCCGTCCGCCTCGCCGGTGCCACCGTGCGCGCCCAGAGCGCCCGCTCGCCACTGGCCGAGGGCGAGCTGCTCCTGGCCCCGCGGCGGATGCCGAGCCCGGTGGACCGGGTCAGCGCCGACGTCACCGCCGACGTCCCGCCCGGCGCCCAGGTGACCGTCGACGTCCGCGGGCTGCGGTCCGACGGGACGTGGAGCGGCTGGGTCACCGCGGCCCCCGGCGGCCCGGCCGTGCTGCCCGAGGCGACCACCCAGGTCCAGGTCCGCGCCACCCTCGTCGCGGGCGACCACGGCGCCGGCCCGGCGCTGCAGCGCCTGTGGCTCTCCGCCGACCGCACCCGCGCGGCCGTCCCCGCCGCGCCGACGACGCTGCCCATCCCCGCCGCGCCCGGGACCGCCGCCCCGGCCCCGCTGGCGACCCCCGCGGTGAGCAGCCGCGTGTTCGCCACGCGCGAGGGCCTGGTGGGCGGCACCACCGCCAACGGCCACGTGATCGTCAACCGGGACCACTTCGTCGCGCTGCCCTCGCGCCGCGGCCTCTCGCCCCGGGACACCGGCGACTACACCGTCAAGGTCTGCGCCCCGAACGGCCGCTGCGCCTGGTCGCCGGTGTGGGACGTCGGGCCGTGGAACACCACCGACGACTACTGGAACCCCGCCGCCACCCGCCAGACCTGGAAGGACCTCCCGCAGGGCACCCCCCAGGCCCAGGCCGCGTTCCAGTCGCGCTACAACGGCGGCAAGGACGGCTTCGGCCGCACCGTGGCCAACCCGGCCGGGATCGACCTCGCCGACGGCACCTTCTACGACGACCTCGCGCTGAAGGACAACAGCTGGGTCACCGTCACCTACCTCTGGACCGCCACCGGCCCGTCCGGCCTGGCGAAGCCCACCGGCGCGCCCACCCTCGTCGTCCGGTCCGCCCCCAGCGACGCCTCGTCGGCCGTGGGCGCCGTCGCGGGCGGGGCGCGCGTGGCCGTCCAGTGCACCGCCGCCGGGCAGCTGCGCTCCGGCACCCAGGGCACGAGCAGCAGCTGGCTGCGGATCGGCCCGGCCCAGTACGTCCCCGCCGCCGGTGTGGAGGCTCCCCGTGTCGCGTCCTGCTGACCTCGTCGACGACCTGTTCTCCGAGACCCCCACCGTCGAGGTGACCGCCGCCGCGCGGGCCACCGTGACGGCCACTCCGAGCCGCCGGGATTCGGGCCGCCGGGGGCCGGCCCGCCACGAGCCGCTCGCGCCGCGCCCGCTCTCGCCCCACGCCGGCGCCGGGGCACGCCCGCTGCCGCCGCCGGACCCCCGCCGCGCCCGCCGCCGGCGGCGGGCCGCGCTGCTCGCGGGGGCCGGCGTGCTCCTGGCGGGCATCGTCGGGCTCGCCGCGTCGGCCACCGCCGTGCCCACCGGCGAGAGCTGGGGCGCCGAGCTGTCGGTCTCCGGCGGCGACGACGTCAACGTGCGCCTCGCCGACGGCGCGGTCCGCCTCGTGACCCCGTCCACCGAGCGGAAGCGCTCCGAGGGCGTCATGGTCCTCGCCCCGCGGCGGCCCGCGGCCCCCGCGAACGCGATCACCGCCGACCTCACTGCCGACCTCCCGCCCGGCACCTCGGCCCGCGTCGACGTCCGCGGCATCCTCCCGACGGGCGCGTGGAGCCGCTGGATCCCGACGAAGGGCGGGGCCCGCACCGTCCTGCCGGCCACGACCACCCAGGTCCAGGCCCGGATCGTGCTGACCGGCGGGTCGGGGGCGGTGAGCCCGGCGGTCCAGCGGCTGTGGCTGACGACCTCGAGCACCTCCACCGCGCCGTCCCCGGCCACGGCGCCGGTCGCACCGAGCACGACCGCGGCGCCGCCGCCGGCCCCGACGCCGCCCCAGTCGACCGCGGCGGCGCCCTCGCCGTCGCACACCCCGGCCGCACAGGTGGCCGTGCCCGGCGTCGGGGGGCTCTCGATCCTGTCCGCGCCCGAGGAGGGCTCCCCGTCGACGACGGTGACCACGGTCCCGACGACGTCGCCGGACGCCGGCACCGGCACGACGAAGCCCTCGACGACGAAGCCCGGCACGACGAAGCCCGGCGCGACGAAGCCCAGCACGACGAAGCCCGCCGCGCCGGCCGCGGCCGCGCCCAAGGCCCTGTGGGACTCCGACATCACCGGGCAGGCCCTCGGCATGTTCAAGGACACGCCGTGGAACTTCGTGGGCGCCAAGCAGCCCACGGTCGTCCCGGCCACCGACCTGCCGGGGCAGAAGGCCCTGAAGTTCACGATGCCGGGCGGGGCCAAGCGCGCCGAGATCGAGCCGAACGTCGACAACTTCACCGAGGGCCAGGACCGCTACATCCGCATGACCGTGCGGCTCGCGCCCGACTTCCCGATCGACACGAACACCTGGCAGCTCATCACGCAGTTCAAGAACGAGGGCGAGGGGAGCCCGCCGCTGGAACTGCGGATCGGGAAGGGGAACTTCATCCTCTCCGGCGGCGCCGACGCGCCGGGCGGGTCGAAGAACTTCGACAAGACGATCGCGCCCGCCGTCGTCGGGAAGGTCACGACGCTCGTGCTGCACGTGAAGTTCTCGTCCAAGAGCTCCGTCGGGCTCGTCGACGCGTGGGTGGACGGCCAGCAGAAGGTCACCGGCTTCCACCCGCCGGCCGGCACGCTCTACTCCGGCGACTACAGCTATTGGAAGCTCGGGCTCTACCGCGACACGAGCATCGGGCAGACCGCGACCTACGAGCTCTCCGACGCCCGCCTCGGCGACTCCTACGCCTCCGTGGCCGGCTGACCCGAGGCCGTCCCCGACCGAGGGGCCCATCGCCCGGACACCCGGGCGAGGGCCCTTCGGCGGGCAGGCGCCGGACTGCCTCCGTGATCAGGGGTACGTGGGGCAGCCCGAGCGGCGGCTGGACCTGCGTCCTGTGCCCCTCGCGGCGAGGCGCCCTGCGTCTCCGAGACCCGAGCATCCCTCTGCCGCACGACCGCCGCGCCCGCGAGGGGAGCATTCGGTCGATCTAGTCGCACGAGGGTTCCCCTCGCGCCAGGACGAAGGCCCCGAACTCTCGACCTGGGATCGAGAGTTCGGCGAACGGGTGAGGCCGACCGTGACACGCCCGGCGCGCCTGCTGGAAAAGGCGCGCGTCGGCTGCCTACGGTCGCGCCCGACGCCGGCGGGGCGGCCCCGAAGCATAGACCTCCACTCGAGGTCGAAGGTTGAGGGTTCGTGCGCGTGTCGGGCCGGTGTCGCTCCCGAGCGCTCCCGTGGTGAAAGGCGGTTCCATGACGCCCCCGCACAACTACCTGGCCGTGATCAAGGTCGTCGGCATCGGTGGCGGCGGCGTCAACGCCGTCAACCGCATGATCGAGGTCGGTCTGAAGGGCGTCGAGTTCATCGCGGTGAACACCGACGCCCAGGCCCTGCTGATGTCCGACGCCGACGTCAAGCTCGACGTCGGCCGCGAGCTCACCCGCGGGCTCGGCGCCGGCGCGGCCCCCGACGTGGGCCGCCGTGCGGCCGAGGACCACGCCGAGGAGATCGAGGAGGTCCTCAAGGGGGCCGACATGGTCTTCGTGACGGCGGGCGAGGGCGGCGGCACCGGCACCGGCGGTGCGCCGGTCGTCGCGAGCATCGCCCGCAAGCTCGGCGCGCTGACGATCGGCGTCGTCACCCGGCCCTTCTCCTTCGAGGGCAAGCGACGCGCCACCCAGGCCGAGAACGGCATCACCGAGCTGCGCAACGAGTGCGACACGCTCATCGTCATCCCGAACGACCGGCTGCTGCAGCTCGGCGACGTGTCGCTCTCGCTGATGGACGCCTTCCGGTCGGCCGACGAGGTGCTCCTCTCCGGTGTCCAGGGCATCACCGATCTGATCACCACGCCCGGTCTGATCAACCTGGACTTCGCCGACGTCAAGAGCGTCATGTCCGGGGCGGGCAGCGCGCTGATGGGCATCGGCTCCGCGCGCGGTGACGGCCGCAGCGTCGAGGCGGCGGGCAAGGCCATCAACTCGCCGCTGCTCGAGGCGTCGATGGACGGCGCGTACGGCGTGCTGCTCTCGATCGCCGGCGGCTCCGACCTCGGGCTGTTCGAGATCAACGAGGCCGCCTCGCTGGTCCAGGAGGCCGCCCACCCCGACGCGAACATCATCTTCGGGACGGTCATCGACGACTCCCTCGGCGACGAGGTCCGTGTCACCGTCATCGCGGCGGGCTTCGACTCGGGCTCGCCCACGCACAAGAAGCTCCCGGGCGAGATGCTCGGCGGGGGCTCCGCGGGCCCCGGCGGTCCGGGCCGGCCGTCCTCGGCCACCGCCTCGGCGCAGGCGGGCCAGGTCCGCCAGCCCCCGCGGGCGCCGGAGCCGGCGATCCCGCCGGCGGTGGCCGCCGCCCCGACGATGCCGACCACGCCCGCCGTCTCGCGGGAGGAGGCGGCCGCGTCGGCGCCCGCGTCGGAGGGTCCGTCGGACACCTCGGCCCCCGACGCCGGGTCCGAGGGCACGACGACGGCCCCGGCCGCCAGGACCCGGGGCGACGAGGACGACGTCGACGTCCCCTCCTTCATGCGCTGAGCGGGCCTGGATGATGGTGGCGTGCGGGTCCGTCGTGTGCTGACCACTCGTGCGGGCGGCCGGTCGCGGCCCCCGTACGACTCGTTCAACCTGGGTGACCACGTGGGCGACGAGCCCGCGGCTGTCGCCGCCAACCGCGACCGCCTCGCGCGCGGGATCGGGCTCGACCCGTCCCGGGTGGCGTGGATGAACCAGGTGCACGGGACCGACGTCGCCGTCGTCGAGGGCCCCCAGCAGGAGGTCCCCACGGCCGACGCCCTGGTGACCGACCGGCCGCGCCAGGCGCTCGCCGTCGTCGTCGCGGACTGCGTCCCGGTGCTGCTCGCCGACCCCGAGGCCGGGGTGGTCGCCGCCGCCCACGCCGGGCGGACCGGGGCGGCCGCCGGGGTCCTGCCGCGCACGCTCGGCGTCATGGAGGGGCTCGGCGCCGAGCGCGACCGGATCGAGGTGCTGCTCGGCCCGAGCGTCTGTGGCCGGTGCTACGAGGTCCCCGCCCAGATGCGCGACGAGGTCGACGCCGTGCTGCCCGGCAGCGCGGGCACCACCCGCGTCGGGACGCCGTCGCTCGACCTGCACGCCGGACTCGTCGTCCAGCTCGAGGGCCTGGGCGTCCCCAAGATCGACGCCGACGCCCGGTGCACCCTCGAGGACGACCAGCTCTTCAGCCACCGCCGCACCCGGCCGACCGGACGCTTCGCCGGGGTCACGTGGTGGGAGTACGACACGGCCGGGCGGCGGTGAGCGCGGCCGACGTGCCCCGGGACCCCGAGGATCGCCGGGCCGCCCTGTCCCGCTCGCTCGAGGAGGTCCGCGCCCGCATCGACGCGGCCGCCCGCGCGGCCGGGCGCGATCCCGCCGAGGTGTCGCTGCTCGCGGTCACCAAGACCTGGCCCGCCTCCGACGTCGCCCACCTCGTCGACCTCGGGCTCGCCGAGTTCGGGGAGAACAAGGAGCAGGAGGGCGCGGCGAAGGCCGACGAGCTCGCCCGGCTGCGTCCCGGGGCCGCGGTGCGCTGGCGGATCGTCGGCCGGCTGCAGCGCAACAAGGCCCGCCACCTCGCGCGCTGGGCCCACGCGGTGGACTCGGTGGACTCGGAGCGCCTCGTCGACGCCCTCGACCGCGCGGCGGGGAACGCCCGCGACGCGGGGGAGCGCTCCGGGCCGCTCGCGGTCCTGGTCCAGGTGAGTCTCGACGACGCCCCCGGCCGCGGCGGCGCCTCGATCGCCGATGTCCCGGCCCTCGCGGACCGTGTCGCACAGAGCGAGCACCTCTCACTCGACGGCGTGATGACCGTGGCCCCGCAGCACGCCGATCCCGCGGAGGCCTTCGCCACGTTTGCCGAGCTCGCGGGGCGGGTCGTCGCAGCGCACCCCGGTGCCACGACGCTCTCAGCAGGCATGTCGGGGGATCTCGAGGCCGCGATCGAGCACGGTTCCACGTGTGTGCGTGTCGGTACGGCTCTCCTCGGCGCCCGGTAGCTAGCGTTCCGTGTGAGTGAATGACACGGATGCAATTCCCCGGTACGTCGGGGTGCCGTGGACATCGCACGGACGGTCGACGTGAAGGGGAGAGGGCTGCCATGACCGCACTGCACCGCGTGAAGGCCTACTTCGGCATGGTGCCCGCGGACGAGCTGGACTCCTACGACGGGTACGGCGACTACCCCGACGCCGACCGGTACGACGAGGACCGCCGCGACGACCGCTACGCCCGCCGGTCGCGCCTCGACCGCTACGACACCTACGGCGGCGACGCGCACTCCGCGTCCCGCTACGACGACGCGCGCCACGGCTCGGACCGGTACGGGTCCGACCGCTACGGCGTGGGTCGCTACGGGTCGGACCGGTACGGGGCCGACCGCTCCGACCGCTCGGACCGGGACGACGACCACGAGGACCGCTACGCGTCCTCCCGGTACGACCGGTTCGACGCCGACCGCCACGACGCGGACCGGTCGGACCGGTCGGACCGGTCGGACCGCGCCGACTCCGGGCGCTTCGAGCTCGACCCCCACGAGCGCCGCGAGCCCGCCCGCACCCCGCACACCCCCAAGCCCCGCGACCCCGAGCCCGAGGTCCGTTCCGGGGCGGACCACGACCGGACCGGGTCCGGCGACCGCGACGAGGAGGCCGACGTGTCCGTCCGCTCGAGGGGCCGCGCGTGGGAGCACAACACCGGTCCCAACCACACCTCGCGCAGCCGCTCGGGGACGCTGACGTCGGTCGGGTCCGGCTCCTCGGGGTCCTCGCTGTCCGGGGCGCTCGGCGCGTCGGGCGCGGCGGCCCTCGCCCTCGAGGAGCCGGCGCGGCGCCCCGCCGCGGACGTGGCAGCGGTGCCCGACACCCCCGCCGTCCCGGAGATCACGACGCTGCAGCCCACCAGCTACAACGAGGCGCGGGTGATCGGCGAGCGCTACCGGGACGGCATTCCGGTGATCATGAACCTCACCGAGATGGACGACGCCGCGGCGAAGCGGCTCGTCGACTTCGCGGCCGGTCTCGCCTTCGCGCTGCGGGGGTCGATCGAGAAGGTCACCAACCGCGTGTTCCTTCTCTCACCGCCCAACGTCGAGGTCTCCGCGTCCGACCGCCGCAAGCTCGCCGAGAAGTCCTTCTCCACTGCTCCCTGAGCCGAATCTGAGAGCCGACAAGACCTTCGGGGCTGATTGCGGTGGGTGGTCGAACAGCCGCGGTGAGCGTCCGGTCGAGCTGCGGACGCGGCGTGGAGAAGGAGAAGTACGGGTGTCACCGCCCGTGGGCGGCGGTGAGTGGTTCCTCCCCGTCCGGCCGATCGCTCTCCGGCGTGTCGCGAGGTACGCGTGTGGGTGGTCGACCGGTCCTTCGTGGCGCTGAGTCACCGATCGGGCGTCGTGAGCAGCGCACCACTGGACCCGTCCACTATGGTTCACCTGCTCGCAGAGGTCATACTCTGCGTGTCGCGGAGCTCGAAGAGCCCGAGGTACCTGGGGTTCCGCAGCCGAGGAGTGCTTGAGGAGATCCGATGCCGCTGACCCCTGCCGACGTCCACAACGTCGCGTTCAGCAAGCCGCCGATCGGCAAAAGGGGCTACAACGAGGACGAGGTCGATGCCTTCCTCGACCTCGTGGAGGCCGAGCTGGGGCGTCTGATCGAGGAGAACAACGACCTGCGCGAGCAGGTCGAGCAGCTCGAGCAGCAGCTGTCGAGCGCGCACTCCGACCTCGACGACGCCCGGACGAAGGCCGCCCAGGCCCAGTCCTCGGCCTCACAGGCCCCGCCGCCGTCGGCCGCCCAGACCACGATGGTCGCCCCGCACCAGCAGCAGCGTCCCGTCGAGGACGCCCCGCGCACGGTGCAGCAGCCCATGCCGGTGCCGCAGCAGCCGCCGCAGACCCAACAGGCCTCGGGGATCGTCCCGCCGCCCTACGGCGGGGACGCCGCGGCGATGGGCGGCAACGGCGACCACCACGTCCAGGCCGCCAAGGTCCTCGGACTCGCACAGGAGATGGCGGACCGGCTCACCGCCGAGGCGAAGTCCGAGGCGGACGGCATGCTGTCCGACGCGCGGACGAAGTCCGAGCAGCTCCTCTCGGAGGCCCGCACGAAGGCCGACAGCATGGTCAACGAGGCCCGCAGCCGGGCCGAGACGATGCTGAACGACGCGCGGACCCGCGCGGAGACGCTCGAGCGGCAGGCGCGGGACAAGGCGTCGACCCTCGAGCGGGACGCGCAGCGCAAGCACAACGAGACGATCACCCTCATCGAGCAGCAGAAGACCGGCCTCGAGAAGAAGATCGACGAGCTGCGCACCTTCGAGCGCGAGTACCGCACGCGACTCAAGACCTACCTGGAGTCGCAGCTGCGGGACCTGGAGGGCCGTGGGTCGGCCGCGCCGGCCGACGGCAGCCGCAACGGCTCCGGGGGATACGCGACCAGCGGTTACGGCTCCCGGGCCGAAGCCGGCAGCTGAGTCGGGCGATCCGGTCGGGGCAGGGGAAGGCTTCCGTCCGGTGACCCGGCGCGGTACGTGAGGGGTCGACCGTGCTTCTGCTCGTCCTGCTCTGCGTCGTCATCGCCTTCGGGCTGCTCGTCGTCGCCGTCGTCACGACGACGGCGGCGTGGGCCTGGGGTTCCGTGGTCGCGAGTGCGGTCGCGGCGGTCCTGCTGGCCGCGGACTTCGTGCGCCGCCGCCGGGCCGCCGCGGCGGCTCCGGCGGGCACGCCCGCGGCGGGGGAGGACAGCTGGCAGCACGCCCCCGGGGCGTCGCAGCCCCAGCCGGTCCAGGCCGGTCCCGGCCCGGGCGGTGTCGGTCCGGGCAGCGGTGCTCCCGAGCCGGGCGCCCCGCGGGCCTTCGCCGGCGGCGGCACGGGGCCCGGTGGCCCCGGCGCGTCGGGAGGCGCGCCGGGTGGTGGTCCGGCAGGGAACGGCGGCCCGGCCGCCAACGGCGCTCCGGCGGGCACCGGTGGGTCCGCCGGTGGTCCGGTGGACGGCGGCCCGTCGAGCAACGGCGCCCCGGCGGGCGCCGGCGGCTTCGGCGGTCCGGGCGGTCCCGGTCAGGGGCCCGGCCAGCAGGGGCCCGGTCAGCAGGGGCCCGGCCGGCCCCCGATGGGGCCACCCCCGATGCGCCCGCGCGGAATCCCGCCGGGCTTGCGCGCGACGACGTCGGGCCGGATCGGGAACGACCCGTCGCGCGTGCCGAACGCGCCGGAGGGCTCACGCTTCCTCGGGCTGGTCCCGCTCCCGAACACTCCCGCGGCCGGTCCGTTCGCCCCGCCCGGGCGGCCCTACGGCCCGCCTCCGGGCGGTCCGCGCCAGGGCGGACAGCCGCAGGGGCCGCAGGGTCAGCAGGGCCCGCCGCCCGGTGGCCCGACGCAGCAGACGGGCGCGACCACGCAGGCCGGCCTCACCCAGGCCGGCCCGACGCAGGCCGGGCCCACCCAGGCAGGCCCGACGCAGGCCGGGCCCACCCAGGCCGGGCCCACCCAGGCCGGGCCCACGAGCCAGGGCCCGGGTGCGCAGCCGCCGGGCCGCCCGCCCCAGGAGCACGACGGGCGGGGAACGGCAGCCGGTGCGGGTCTCGCCGCGGGCGCGGCCGCGGCCGCCGGTGCGGCGGCGGGCCGCCGCGACCACGACGACGAGGACGACGCCACCTCGCGGATGCCCGCCGAGAGCCTCGACCGCCTGCGCGGCGACGCCGGCGCCGACGGCCGGACGGGGAGCTCCCCGTCCGACTCCGGCCAGGGCACGCCCCCGTCCGGACCGCCCGAGACGCCCCACACCTCCGACGGCACCGGCCACCCGGAGCAGCCCGCCACCCAGGCCGGGCCCCAGCAGGCCGGACCTCAGCAGGCCGGACCTCAGCAGGCCGGCGGCAACGGGGGCCCCGTCGGCAACGGGGGCCCGCCGCGGGGCGGACCCCCGCCCCGGGCGCCGCAGCCCGAGGACGAGAACCCGGACCAGGCGACCCTCGACGCCGTCGTCACCCGCGTGGACGAGGTGCTCGTCATCGACGAGGAGCCGCACTTCCACCTGGGCCGCTGCGGCTACCTGTTCGGGCGCGAGGTGATCCCGCTGCCGGTGTCGGAGGCCCTGGAGCTCGGCTTCGCCGGGTGCTCGTGGTGCCAGCCGGTCCGGTCACTCGCCGAGCAGCACGCCGACAGCCGACGCTGACCCGCGCCCGCCGGGCGTGATCAGATGGCGGCCATGGAGACGATCGGGGTGGAGACGACCGGGACGGACACGGCCGCCGCGCGCTGGACGGCCATGATGGACGCGCGCCGGGTGCCGGAGGAGATCCTCGCCCACGCCCCGGCGAGCCCGTACCGCCAGGACCCCGAGCGGTTCCGCGCGGCGACCGAGCCGCCGGACACGCCGTCACGCACCGCCGCGCTGGCCTTCCTCGCCGAGACCCCCGCCGACCGCCGGGCGCTCGACGTGGGCTGCGGGGCGGGCGCCGCGTCGCTGGCGCTGGCGGGGGAGGTCGACCACGTCGTCGGGGTGGACCCGGCGTCGGACATGCTGGCCGCCTTCGCGGCGGCCTGCCTCGACCGCGGCGTGCCCTACCAGGCGGTGCTCGGCACCTGGCCGGAGGCGGCCGGGGACACCGGGGACGCCCCGCTCGTGCTCTGCCACCACGTCGGGTACGACACCACCGACCTGGCGGGCTTCGCCGCCGGGCTCACGGCCGCCGCCACCACCGGGGTGGTGCTGGAGCTGCACGCCGAGCACCCGCAGGCCTGGCTCGACCCGCTGTGGCGGCGCTTCCACGGCCTCGAGCGGCCGGCACCACCGACGGCCGACGACGCGCTCGCCGTCCTCACCGAGCTCGGCGTCGGGGCGCAGGTCGAGCGCTGGACCGCCGGACCCCGCCCGCTCGAGGACCCGCAGGCGCGGGCCGTCCGCGTCGCGCGCCGGCTCTGCCTGCCGCCCGAGCGGGTGCCGGAGGTCGCCGACGCCCTGGCGGCCGATCCGGGCCTGGCCGGCTCGCCCCGCGAGCGGGTCACCGTCACCTGGCGCCCCTGACCGGGCGTCACCACCCGGGACGGGCCACCGCCCGCCGGTAGGATCGTCTCCTCCGGTGGCGGGGACAGGAGGGTCGCGAGCGCGTGGACCGGTTGCCGGTGCTGCTGGGGATCGGATCCGGGGTCGTGCTGCTCTCGGTGGTCGCGGTCCGGCTGTCCACCCGCGTCGGGCTGCCGTCGCTGCTGCTCTACCTCGGCATCGGGGTCCTCCTCGGCGAGGCCGGGCTGGGGATCCACTTCGACGACGCCGAGCTCACCCAGATGCTGGGGCTCGCCGCCCTCGTGCTCATCCTCGCCGACGGCGGCCTGTCCACCCGCTGGTCGACCGTCCGGCCCGCGCTCGGTCTGGGCGTCGCGCTCTCCACGGTCTCGGTCGTCGTCAGCATCGTCACCACCGGCCTCGCCCTGCACTGGCTGCTCGGGCTGGACCTGCGGGTCGGCTTCCTGTGGGGCGCGGTGCTCTCCTCCACCGACGCGGCCGCGGTGTTCAGCGTGCTGCGCGGCCTGGGCCTGCGCGGGCGCCTCGTCGGGGCGCTCGAGCTCGAGTCGGGTCTCAACGACGCCCCGGTCTTCATCGCGGTCGTCCTGCTCGCCTCCACCGCGGACTTCACGTGGGCCGACCCGCTGCTCGTCGTGTACGAGCTGGTCGTCGGGGCCGTCCTGGGCGCGGTCCTCGGCCGGCTCGGCGCCGCCGGTCTCTCCCGCGCCGCCCTCCCGGCGACCGGGCTGTACCCGCTGGCCACGCTCGCGGTGTGCGTCGGGGCCTATGCCCTCGTCCAGTGGCTGCACGCCTCGGGCCTGCTCGCCTGCTACGTCGCCGCCCTCGTCCTGGGCAACGCGACCCTCCCGCACCGCGAGAGCACCCGGTCCTTCGCCGAGGGACTGGGCTGGCTCGCGCAGATCGGGCTGTTCGTGCTGCTCGGGCTCTACGTCTCCCCGGACCGCCTGCTCGCCGCCGTCGTCCCGGCCGTCATCGCCGCCGCGGTGCTGCTCGTGGTGGCGCGCCCGCTGTCGGTGGTCGCCGCCGCGAGCTGGTTCCGCGTGCCGTGGCGGGAGCAGGCGTTCCTGTCCTGGGCGGGGCTGCGCGGGGCGGTCCCGATCGTGCTCGCCCTCGTCCCGCTCACCACCGGCCTGCAGGGCGCGCGCGAGCTCGTCGACGCGGTGTTCGTGCTCGTCGTCGTGCTCACCCTGGTGCAGGGCACGACGCTGCCCGTCGTCGCCCGGGCGCTCGGCCTCGCCGCCCCGCCGGTCCGCGAGATCGAGGTCGACGCCGCGCCCCTGGAGTCGGTCCGGGCGGACCTGCTGCAGATGACGGTGCCGCAGGGCTCGAAGATGCACGGGGTCTACGTGCGCGAGCTGCGCCTGCCCGGCGGCACCACGCTGTCGCTCGTCGTCCGGGACGGCGCGAGCTTCACCCCGCAGGGCGAGACCCGCATCCAGGAGGGCGACCAGCTCCTCGTCGTCGCGACCGGGACCGCCCGCGACGCCGCGGAACGGCGGCTGCGCGCCGTCGACCGCTCCGGCCGCCTCGCCCGCTGGCGGGGCGACGAGGGCGGGACGCCCCCGGTGCGGCCGCGCGAGCCCCCGGGCACCTGAGGCACGACCGTTGCCCGCCGCGGTCACCGGGCCCGAGGATGATCCGGCCGACCCCGGTGAGGAGCAGCGCATGGACGACGACCTCGATCGGTACCTCCCGCCCCTGACGGCCGACGTCGCGCGCGCCCGGCGGCAGAGCATCGGCGCGCTGCTGGCCCGGACGGCGATCAGGTACCCCGACCGGACCGCCGTGGTCCACCGGGACACCCGCCGGACCTTCGCCGAGCTCGACGCCGACACCAACCGCGTGGCGAACGCCCTCGCGGCACGCGGGGTGGTGCGCCGCCAACGGGTCGCGATGTTCTCCCACAACTCCTACGCGTTCGTCGTCGCCTACTTCGCCCTCGCACGGCTCGGGGCGATCTCGGTCCCGGTGAACTTCAACTTCGTCGCCGCCGAGGTCCGCTACGTGCTGCGCGACAGCGGCGCGACCGCGGCGATCGTCGAGGACGCGCTGGTCGAGACGTTCGGGGCCGCCGAGGTGGCCGTCGGGCTGGGGGTGGTCGTCGGCCGCAGCCCGGGCTGGACCTCGTTCGACCAGCTGCTCGCCCACGACGACGCCCGCGAGCCGGACGTCGCGATCGACGACGACGACCCGGTGCAGCTGCTCTACACCAGCGGCACCACGTCCGCCCCCAAGGGCGCGATCATGACCAGCCGCAACCTCATCGCCCAGTACGTCAGCGACATCGTCGACGGCGAGTACCACCGCGACGACGTCGAGCTGCACGCGCTGCCGCTCTACCACTGCGCGGCCCTGCACGACTTCCTCACGCCCGACGTCTACCTCGGGGCGACCAGCGTCGTCGTCGACTCCGCCGACCCGGAGACGATCCTGCGCACCGTCGAGGCCGAGCGGATCACCAAGATGTTCTGCCCGCCGACCGTCTGGATCCGGCTGCTGCGCTCCCCGGACTTCGACCGGTACGACCTGTCGTCGTTGCGCAAGGGCTACTACGGCGCGGCGATCATGCCGGTCGCGGTCCTCGAGGAACTGGGCACCCGCCTGCCCGGCGTCCGCCTCTTCAACTACTACGGCCAGACCGAGCTGGCCCCGAACGCCACCGTCCTGTTCCCCTCCGAGCAGATCGCGAAGGCCGGCACCGCGGGGCGCGCGAGCCTGAACGTCGAGACCCGCCTGCACGACGACGACGACCGCCCGGTCCCGGTGGGGCAGGTCGGCGAGATCGTGCACCGCACGCCGCACGCGATGCGCGGCTACTGGGGCAAGCCGGAGGCGACCGCGGAGGTCTTCCGCCACGGGTGGTTCCACAGCGGCGACCTCGGGGTCATGGACGCCGAGGGCTACCTCACGATCGTCGACCGCACGAAGGACATCATCATCACCGGCGGCGAGAACGTGGCCGGGCGGGAGGTCGAGGACGCGCTGTACTCGCACCCGGCGGTCAGCGAGGTCGCCGTGTTCGGGGTGAAGCACCCCGAGTGGATCGAGGCGGTCGCGGCGGCGGTGGTGCTGCGCGACGGGGCGTCGGCCGGACCGGACGAGCTCGTCGCCCACGCCCGGGAGCGGCTGGCCGGGTTCAAGACGCCCAAGTACGTCGTCCTCGTCGACGAGCTGCCGAAGAACCCCAGCGGCAAGATCCTGAAGCGGGAGCTGCGGGACACCTACGCCGGGCTCGCGGAGGGGGCGCCCTGACCCGGACATCCCCTCACGGCGCGGCACCGGTCGTGCGGAGGAGGATGGAGGGGTGCAGAGCCTGACCCCGGAGGGCGAGCCGGCCGCCCCCGCCGACCCGTCCGGGCCCGACCCGCAGCCCCCGCCCGCCCCGCAGCCCCGGCGGCGCCTCGCGCTGCTCGTCGTCACCGCGGTCGTGGTGCTGGCGCTCGACATCGCGACGAAGGCGGTGGTCGTCGCGACGATGACCGACGGCCAGCGCATCCCGCTGATCGGCGACACCGTGTCGCTCTACCTGATCCGCAACTCCGGCGCCGCGTTCTCGCTGGCCACCGGCATGACCTGGGTGCTCACCCTGGTCGCGCTCGCCGTCGTCGTCGGGATCGCGCGGTTCGCGCGGCGGCTGCGCTCGCCGGGCTGGGCGATCGCGCTCGGCCTGGTGCTCGGCGGCGCCCTGGGCAACCTCGCCGACCGCTTCTTCCGCGGGCCGGGCCCGCTGGAGGGCCACGTCGTCGACTTCGTCTCCGTCGGCTGGTGGCCGGTGTTCAACGCGGCCGACTCGGCGATCTGCTGCGGCGGCGCGCTGCTGGTGGTCCTCGCGCTGTGGGGCGTCGAGATCGACGGCCGGCTCTCGCCGCGCGCCGGCGAGACCCCGCAGGCCGGTGACGCCCGGTGAGCCTGCGGACCCTGCCCGTCCCCGACGGCCTCGACGGGATGCGTCTCGACGCCGGCCTCTCCCGCATGCTCGGGCTGTCGCGCACCGTCGTCGCCACGCTCGCCGAGGACGGTGCCGTCCGGCTCGACGGGACACCGGCGGGCAAGTCCGACCGGCTCGTCGCCGGCAGCTGGCTCGAGGTCGACCTCCCCGAGCCCGAGCGCGAGCCGTCGGAGCACATCGTCACCGCCGAGGCCGTCGAGGGCCTCGTCGTGCTGTACGAGGACGACGAGATCGTCGTGGTCGACAAGCCGGTGGGCGTCGCCGTGCACCCCAGCCCCGGCTGGAGCGGGCCGACCGTCGTGGCCGGGCTCGCCGCGCTCGGCGTCTCGATCGCCACCAGCGGCGCCGCCGAGCGGCAGGGCATCGTCCACCGGCTCGACGCCGGGACCACGGGCGTCATGGTCGTCGCCAAGTCCGAGCGGGCCTACTCGGTGCTCAAGGAGGCCTTCCGCGAGCGCACCGTGTCCAAGACCTACCTCGCCGTCGTGCAGGGCCACCCGGACCCCAGCGAGGGCACGATCGACGCCCCCATCGACCGGCACCCCCGCCACGAGTGGCGCTTCGCGGTCATGACCGACGGCAAGCCCTCGGTCACCCACTACCGCACGCTCGAGGCGTTCCCGGCAGCCTCGCTGCTCGAGGTGGAGCTCGAGACGGGGCGCACCCACCAGATCCGGGTGCACTTCTCCGCCCTGCGCCACCCGTGCGTCGGCGACACCGGCTACGGCGCCGACCCCACGCTCTCGAAGCGGCTCGGCCTGACCCGCCAGTGGCTGCACGCCCACAAGCTCGGGCTGCACCACCCCGCCGACGGCCGCTGGGTGGAGTTCACCAGCGAGCCCCCACCCGACCTGGCGCACGCCCTCGACGTCCTGCGGGCGGCGGCCTGAGCACGCCCGACCCGGAGGAGGACCGGGAGCCGCCCCGCTGGCCGCGCTACGCGATCGCGGTGGCAGTGCTGCTCGTCGTCGTGCTCCTCACCGCCTGGGCCGCGGGCCGCCAGCTCTCCCCGCCCGCGCCCGACGCCGGGTCCACCGACGCGGTGCGGCTCGGGCCCACGGCCGGCCAGGACGTCGACGCCTACCTCGCGGGCACGCTCGGGATCCCGGCGCCGGGCGACCCGTCGCCACGTCTGGCCCTGGTGCAGTTCGACGCCTCGTCGACCGCCGACGCCGCGGCCGCGGCGCTGGGGCGCACGACCCTGCTACAGGCCGTGGTGCGCGTGCCGTTCCCGCGGGTCCAGACCGCGCTGCGCCAGGTCCAGGCCCCGCCGGCACCTCCGGCGGCCGCGCTGGCCGCCACCCTCACGACGGCCGGAGGGGAGGCCGCCGCGGACGCCGCGCGCACGGACGGCGCGTCCTCGCCCGCGGACGCCCGCCGGGTGGCCGTCGCCCGGGCGGAGGCGGCCGCGCTCGGCCGGCCCGGCTGCGCGTGCCTGGTCGCGGCGGTGGTGCAGGTCCCGCCCGCCGCCGTCCCCGCGCTCCGGGCCGCGCCGGGGGTGCGGGCGGTGCAGGTCGCGCCGCCCGGCACGAGCCGGACCCGGCTGGCCGTCTCGCCGCTGCTACCCGAGCAGGGCCCGGGGCGCCCGGACGGGCCCGTGGTCGGTCCGGTCCCCGACGACGGGCGCGTACCCGGGTGATCCACACCGTGCCGCGGTCGGTGACGAGTCACACGACGTGACATGGACGGCACCGTCCGGACACCCCACGGGAGCGCGTGGCGGAGGACCATCGAGGGTAAGCACAAGGCAATCACGCAGGGCCGTACTCGATCGATTCCGTCCAGGCCGGACCGGGCGTACGGGTCGGCGCATCCACGGGAGGAGCAGGCGGATGAGTGCCGCGGGAACCGCGGGGGCGGAGACGGAAACCCGTCCCCACGTCGTCGTCGTGGGAGCGGGGTTCGCGGGTCTGTCCGCGGTGCGGTCGCTGCGCAAGGCGCCCGTCCGGGTCACCCTGGTCGACCGCCACAGCTACTCGACGTTCCAGCCGCTGCTCTACCAGGTCGCGACGGGGGCGCTGAACCCCGGCGACATCACCTACGGCGCGCGCTCCTTCGTGGCCTCGGTGTCGGACAAGGGCCGGACCTGGGCGAACTTCCGCAAGGGCGTGGTCACCGAGATCGACCCCGAGGCGAAGGAGCTGACCTTCGACGTCGGCCCGGCGATGACCTACGACTACCTGGTCCTGGCCAACGGCGTCACCACGAACTACTTCGGTGTCCCCGGGGCCAAGGAGCACGCCTACCCCATCTACACCCGCGCCGAGGCCCTCTCGGTGCGCGACCGCATGATGGGCTACCTCGACCACATCTCCGCCACCGGCGAGACCGACGGTGCCTCGGTGGTCGTCGTCGGGGCCGGCGCCACCGGCGTCGAGATGGCGGGCACCCTGGCCGAGCTGCGCAACGCCATGCTCCCGAGCCGCTACCCGGAGCTCGACCCCGACCACGTCAAGGTCATCCTGCTCGAGATGACCGACAAGGTCCTCGCCCCCTTCGACCCCAAGCTGCGCGCCTACGCGGCCGAGCAGCTGCGGGCCCGCGGCGTCGAGCTGCGCCTGGGCACCGCCGTGGCGGAGGTCAAGGAGGACCGGGTGGTCCTCAAGGACGGCTCGGAGCTGCCCGCCCAGATGACGATCTGGGCCACCGGGGTCGCGGCGCACGACGTCGTCAAGAAGTGGGGGCTCACGCAGGGCCGCGGCGGGCGCATCGTCACCGGCCACGACCTGCGGGTGCCCGAGCACCCGGACGTCTTCGTCGCCGGCGACATCGGGGTCATCGACGGCGACCCGCTGCCGCAGCTCGCCCAGCCGGCGATCCAGACCGGCGCGCACGCTGCGAAGAACCTCCTGGCGCTGCTCGAGGGCCGGCCGACCACGCCGTTCAAGTACTTCGACAAGGGCACGATGGCGACGATCGGCCGCCGCTCCGCGGTCGCCGAGATCGCGCACGGGCCGAAGCTGACCGGCACCCTGGCCTGGCTGACGTGGATGTTCGTCCACATCCTGGCGCTCCTGGGCAACCGGAACCGGATCATGGTCTCGCTCGCGCTGATGTTCCGGTACATCGGGCAGCGGCGCAGCGTGCTCGTCGTCGGCGACTGATCACCCACCGCCCGGGGGCGTGACGCGCCTCGCCGCGTCGTCCCCGGCGGCCCGTGGGAGGCTGCACACCCCCGGGGAAGACCAGACCGGAGATCGATCAGCTCGCAGCTTGGAGAAGCAATGGCCTCGCCCGTCAACGTCGTCGTCACCGGAGCCGCCGGACAGATCGGCTACGCGCTGCTGTTCCGCATCGCGTCCGGGCAGCTGCTGGGGGAGGGCACCCCGGTCCGGCTGCGCCTGCTCGAGATCCCGCAGGCCGTCAAGGCCGCCGAGGGCACCGCGCTCGAGCTCGAGGACGGCGCGTTCGAGCTCCTCGACGGCGTCGACGTGTTCGACGACGCCACCAAGGCCTTCGACGGCGCCAACGTCGGCCTGCTGGTCGGCGCCCGGCCCCGCACCAAGGGCATGGAGCGCGCCGACCTGCTCGAGGCCAACGGCGGCATCTTCAAGCCCCAGGGCGAGGCGCTCAACGGTGCGGCCGACGACGTGAAGGTCCTCGTCGTCGGCAACCCGGCGAACACGAACGCGCTCATCGCGGCGTCGAACTCGGACGTCCCGAAGGACCGCTTCACCGCCATGACGCGCCTCGACCACAACCGCGGGCTGGCCCAGCTGGCCAACAAGTTCGGCGTCGGCATCGGCCAGATCTCGCGGCTGACCATCTGGGGCAACCACTCCGCCTCGCAGTACCCCGACGTCTCGAACGTGCTCATCGACGGCAAGCCGGTCGCCGACCAGATCGACCGGACCTGGCTCACCGACGAGTTCATCCCGCGGGTCGCCAAGCGCGGCGCCGAGATCATCGAGGTGCGCGGGGCGTCGTCGGCGGCGTCGGCGGCCGCGGCGGCGATCGACCACGTCTACACCTGGGTCAACGGCACCCGCGAGGGCGACTGGACCTCCGCCGCGATCGTCTCCGACGGCTCCTACGGCGTGCCGGAGGGCCTCGTGTCGTCGTTCCCGGTGACCGCGGCGAACGGGAAGTTCGAGATCGTCCAGGGCCTGGAGATCAGCGACTTCTCCCGCGAGCGCATCGACGCCTCCGTCGCCGAGCTCGGCGAGGAGCGCGAGGCCGTCCAGAAGCTCGGGTTGGTCTGACGACTCGTGCGTGCGTTCCCGTGCCATGACACGGGAACGCACGCACACTTGTCCGCATGAGCGAACCCGTGCGCGTCGTCCGGGAGGACGACCTGGTCGACGGCGACCCCACCCCGGGCATGCACCGGCAGGTCGCCTTCGAGGCGCCGTCCCTGTGGGCGGGCCTGGTGCACACCGAGCCCGGCGCGACGTCGGGCTGGCACCACCACGGCGACCACGAGACCAGCCTGTACGTCGTCGAGGGCACGATGCGGCTGGAGTTCGGCGCCGGCGGGGCGGAGGTGGCCGACGCGGGCCGGGGCGAGTTCATCCACGTGCCGGCCCGAACGGTCCACCGCGAGTCCAACCCGGGCGCGGACCGGTCCACCGCCGTGATCGCGCGCGCCGGCGACGGCCCGCCCACCGTGAACGTCGACGGCCCCGACGCCGAGGCCCGCTGAGGCGGCGCCCCTGCCGGCCGGCAAGCAATGGCGCATTGCTGGCATCCGGTGCGAGGACGGCGCCGCTCGCTCGTGGCGGGGCGCCCCCGGCCCGGCAGGCAATGGCGCATTCCTGGCACCCGGTGCGGGGACGGCGCCGCTCGCTCGTGGCGGGGCGCCCCCGGCCCGGCAGGCAATGGCGCATTCCTGGCACCCGGTGCGGGGACGGCGCCGTTCGCTCGTGGCCGGTCCCTGGCCGACGACGCGCGCCTCGTGGCCGGGGGTGGTCTCGACGCACCGGGCCCCGACAGGGCAACCTGTCCGGGTGTCGCTCGGAACCGTCCTCACCGCCATCGTCACCCCCTTCGACGACCGCGGGGCCGTCGACGAGAAGGCCTTCGTCGACCTCATGGGGTACCTGTGCACCCACGGGTCCGACGGGATCGTCGTGTGCGGGACGACGGGGGAGTCGCCGACCCTGTCCACCGAGGAGCACCTGCGCCTCGTCGAGCTGGCCTGCGCGGAGCGTCCGGCCGGCACCACGATCGTCGCCTCCACCGGCTCGAACGACACCCGCCACGCCGTCGAGATGACCGAGCGCGCCACCGCGGCGGGCGCGGACGCGATCCTCTCGGTGACCCCGTACTACAACCGGCCGAACCGCCGCGGGGTCCACGCGCACTACACCGAGATCAGCCGGGCCACCGACAAGCCGATCGTGCTCTACAACATCCCTTCGCGGGTGTCGCTGGACCTGCCCAACGACCAGCTGGCCGAGCTCGCGCAGATCGAGCGGGTCGACTACGTCAAGCAGGCCAACAACGCGAACCTCGCCCCGGTCGACGGTCTCGGGATCTACGCCGGCAACGACGACCTCTTCGCCGCCGTCCTCGACATGGGCGGGTGCGGCGGGATCCTCGTCGCGAGCCACGTCGTGGGTCCGCAGATGCGCCGGATGGTCGACGAGCCGGAGAACCGGGCCGAGATCGAGGCCTCGCTCAAGCCGGTGTTCGACGCGATGGGCGTCACCACCAACCCCATCCCGGTCAAGGCGGCGCTCGCGCTCGTCGGCCGTCCCGTGGGGGGGCTGCGCCTGCCGCTGGTCGAGGTCGACGACGCCGAGCGCGAGGTCGTGCGGGCCGCGCTGCAGGGCGCCGGCGTCCTGTAGCCCGGCCGGGACCCTCGGACCCCCCTGTCACCCTCCGCCCACCGACGACGGTGGGAGGACACGGTGGGGTGGATCGAGCGACGGCTCGGTGTGCTGTCCGTGCGGCCGGTGCGACGGCCTCGAGCACGGTTGAGGTACCGACACGCCGTCCCGGCGCGGTGAGCAGCACCGACGGATCACCGCCCCGGCGCGCGGCGAGGCTGTCGGACCCGAGAGGTAGCGTGGCCCGCGTCCCGATGCCGTCCTGCGGGGAGGTCCCTGGCGTGTCCGACGACTCGTTCGTCCACCTCCACACCCACACCGAGTTCTCCATGCTCGACGGTGCCGCGCGCCTGGACGACCTGTTCGCCGAGTCCGCGCGCATGGGCATGCCGGCCCTGGCCATGACCGACCACGGCAACACCTACGGCGCCTACGAGTTCTGGAAGAAGTCCAAGGCGCACGGGGTGAAGCCGATCATCGGCATGGAGGGCTACCTCGCGCCGGGCTCGCGCCACGAGCGCAAGCGGGCCTCCATCGGCCAGAACGTCAACGGCAGCGACAACCCCGACCTCATGTACACCCACATGACGCTGCTGGCGGAGAACACGGAGGGGATGCACAACCTCTTCCGGCTCTCCAGCCTCGCGAGCCTCGAGGGGTACTACTACAAGCCCCGCATGGACCGCGAGCTCCTCGAGACCTACGGCAAGGGGATCATCGCGACCACCGGCTGCCCCTCCGGCGAGGTGGCCCGCCTGCTCCAGCAGGGCGACCGCGACGGCGCGATGCAGGCCGCGAGCGACTACCGCGACATCTTCGGCAAGGACAACTTCTTCTGCGAGCTGATGGACCACGGCATCGAGATCGAGCGCCGGGTCCGGGACGACCTCTACGACCTCAAGAAGAAGCTCGACCTGCCGGGTCTCGCCACGAACGACCTGCACTACACCTACGCGAAGGACGCCAAGCCGCACGAGGTGCTGCTCTGCGTCCAGACCGGCAAGACGATGAACGACCCGAACCGCTTCCGGTTCGACGCGCAGGACTTCTACCTCAAGAGCCCGCGCGAGATGCGCGACCAGTGGGACCCGATCTTCCCCGAGGCGTGCGACAACACCCTCGCGATCGCCGAGCGGGTCGACGTCTCCTTCACCGAGGGCCGCGACCTGCAGCCGGTGGCGCCGGTGCCCGAGGGCGAGACCGAGGGCAGCTGGCTGGTCAAGGAGGTCGAGCGGGGGCTGCACTGGCGGTTCCCGAACGGCATCCCGGACAACTACCGCAAGCAGGCCGAGTACGAGGTCTCGGTCATCATGCAGATGGGCTACCCGGGCTACTTCCTGGTGACGGCCGACCTCATCAACCACGCCCGCGAGGTCAACCTGCGGGTGGGGCCGGGGCGCGGGTCGGCGGCCGGCAGCCTCGTCGCCTACGTCCTCGGCATCACCGAGCTCGACCCGATCCACCACAAGCTGATCTTCGAGCGGTTCCTCAACCCCGAGCGCGTCTCCATGCCCGACATCGACATGGACTTCGACGAGCGCCGGCGCGGCGAGATGATCCGCTACGTCACCGAGAAGTACGGCGAGGAGAAGATCGCCCAGATCATCACCTACTCCACGATCAAGGCGAAGGCCGCGATCAAGGACTCGGCGCGGGTGCTCTACGGGCAGCCCGGCTACGCGGTGGCCGACCGCATCACCAAGTCGATGCCGCCCGCGGTCATGGGCAAGGACATCCCGCTCTCGGGCGTGTTCGACCCCAGCCACAAGCGCTACTCCGAGGCCGCCGAGATGCGGGCCCTCTACGAGTCGGACCCGCAGGTCAAGGAGATCGTCGACACCGCGAAGGACCTCGAGGGCCTGAAGCGGCAGTGGGGCGTGCACGCGGCCGGCGTGATCATGTCGAGGGAGAACCTCATCGACGTGATCCCGATCCAGCGCCGCGAGGCCGACGGCGCGATCATCACGCAGTTCGACATGGGGGTGTGCGAGACCCTCGGGCTGCTGAAGATGGACTTCCTCGGCCTGCGCAACCTCACGATCATCGACGACGCGCTGAACAACATCACGCTCAACGGCAAGGAGCCGCTCGACCTCGACAACCTCGGGCTCGACGACAAGGCCACCTACGAGCTGCTCTCCCGCGGTGACACCCTGGGCGTCTTCCAGCTCGACGGCGGCCCGATGCGCGACCTGCTGCGGCGCATGGCGCCCACCGAGTTCGACGACATCTCCGCCGTCGGCGCGCTGTACCGGCCCGGCCCGATGGGCGCCAACGCCCACAACGACTACGCGGACCGCAAGAACAAGCGCCAAGAGGTCAAGGCCATCCACCCGGAGCTGGCCGAGCCCCTCAAGGACGTCCTCGGCGAGACCTACGGCCTGATCGTCTACCAGGAACAGGTCATGGCGATCGCCCAGACGCTCGCGGGCTACTCGCTGGGCAAGGCCGACCTGCTGCGCCGCGCCATGGGCAAGAAGAAGAAGGAGATCCTCGACAAGGAGTACGCGGGCTTCGCGCAGGGCATGCGCGACAACGGCTACTCCAACGACGCGATCAAGACGCTCTGGGACATCCTGCTCCCGTTCTCGGACTACGCGTTCAACCGCGCGCACTCCGCGGCCTACGGCGTCGTCTCCTACTGGACGGCCTACCTCAAGGCGAACTACCCCGCCGAGTACATGGCCGCCGTGCTCACCAGCGTCCGCGACGACAAGGACAAGGCGGCGATCTACCTCGCCGAGTGCCGCAAGATGGGCATCACGGTCCTGCCGCCCGACGTCAACGACTCGGTGCGTGACTTCGCGCCGGTCGGCGACGACATCCGCTTCGGGCTCTCCGCGATCCGCAACGTCGGCACCAACGTCGTCGACTCGATCGTGGCGACCCGGCGCGAGAAGGGGAACTACACCGACTTCTCGGACTTCCTGCGCAAGGTCGAGCAGCAGGTCTGCAACAAGAAGGTCGTCGAGTCGCTGATCAAGGCCGGCGCGTTCGACTCGCTGGGCCACCCCCGCAAGGGGCTCGCGCTCGTCCACGCCGAGGCCATCGACTCGGTGATGACCACCAAGCGCGCCGAGGCCGACGGCCAGTTCGACCTCTTCGGTTCCTTCGACGACGACGCGGCGGACGCCGACACCGCCGACACCACCGGCATGTTCGACGTGAAGGTGCCCGAGGGCGAGTGGGAGCCCAAGCACCGGCTCGCCCTCGAGCGGGAGATGCTCGGCCTCTACGTCTCCGGTCACCCGCTCAACGGCATCGAGCACGTCCTCGCCAGCCGCGCCGACACCCCGATCACGAAGATCCTCGAGGGCGACGTCGCCGAGGGCGCCACGGTCACCGTCGGCGGCATCCTCGCCAGCGTCACCCGCCGGGTGAACAAGAAGGGCGAGCCCTGGGCGTCCGCGCAGATCGAGGACCTCGCGGCCGGCATCGAGGTGCTGTTCTTCCCGCGCACCTACGCCGCGGTGTCGATCGACGTGTCCGAGGACGCGATCGTGCTGCTCAAGGGCAAGGTCAACAAGCGGGACGACCGCGTGAGCCTCTTCGTCGAGGACCTCGCCGTCCCCGACCTCACGACGGGGGCCGGGGCCGCCCCGCCGGTCCGGGTGCAGATCGAGAGCGCCCGGTGCACGCCGGAGCGGGTCGGGAAGTTCAAGGAGGTCCTGGTGGCCCACCCGGGCCCGAGCGAGGTGCACCTGACGCTGCTCGCGGCGAACGGCGCGAGCCACGTGCTGCGTCTCGACGACGGGCTCAAGGTCACCAACTCGGGTGCGCTGATGGGCGACCTCAAGGCCCTCCTCGGCCCGCGCTGCCTGGGTTAGGCCCCCTCGAAGCGACCACCCCGGCCCGCCCCGGCGGCGAACCGGGCGGCGCCGGCCTGCGCCTCGGCGGCCAGCGCCGCCCGGCCGTGCGCGAACTCCGCGGCGAGGGCCGCGGGCTCGTCGAGCCCCTCGGCGTCGAGCACCGAGGCCCGGTCGGACCGCAGGCAGACCTGGGGGAACGCCGCCAGCTCGCGGGCCAGGGCCTGCGCGGCGGCGAGCGCCTCCCCGGCCGGCACCACCCGGTTGGCCAGACCCATCCCGAGCGCCTCGGCCGCGTCGACCGGGCGTCCGGTGAGGACGAGGTCCATGGCGCGGCTCCGCCCGATCAGCGCCGGCAGCCGCACCGTCCCGCCGTCGATCAGCGGCACGCCCCACCGGCGGCAGAACACGCCGAACACGGCGGTCTCGTCGGCCACCCGCAGGTCGCACCAGCACGCGAGCTCCAGCCCGCCGGCCACCGCGTGCCCGGCGACCGCGGCGATCACCGGCTTGGACAGCCGCATCCGCGTCGGGCCCATCGGGCCGTCGCCGTCGGGCTCGGTGCGGTTGCGGCGCTCCGTGGCGAGCGCGGTGAGGTCGGCACCCGCGCAGAAGACCCCGCCGGCCCCGTGCAGGACCGCCACCGCGGCCTCGTCGTCGGCGTCGAAGGCGCGGAAGGCGTCGGCGAGGGCCTGCGCGGTCGGCCCGTCGACGGCGTTGCGGCGCTCCGGGCGGTCGAGGGTGACGGTGGTGACGACGCCGTCGCGCGCCACGTGGACGGTCATCGGGCGGCCTCGACCGGAGCCGTCCGCGGACTCCACCCGAGCGCCGGCCCGAGCTTCGTCGCCATGTCGGTGAGGATCTGCACGTAGTCGTCGTGCTCGAAGGTGAACGGGAGTGCCCACACCACCTCGCGCACCTCGCGGAACGCCGCGTTCGCGTACAGGGCCTCCGCGATCTGGTCGGAGGTCCCCAGGAGGTCGCGGGCGTAGAGCATCTGCCGCGGCCCGTGGGCGACGGCCGTCCGCGGGGTGCGGTGCTCGACGTAGGCCGCGTAGCGCGCCTTCTGGTCGGCGGTGGCGGAGTCGGTGGGGATCACGACGAGGCCCTGCGACACCCGGGCCGCGTCGCCCAGCGGGTGCACCGACCGGAACAGCGCGATCTGCTCGCGCTGGATCTCCTGGAAGACCGGGGCGGCGTCGTCGCCGAGGTCGTGGCCCTCGGACTGGATGACGTTGCTGGTGAGCATCGCGAGGCCCTGCTCGCCGGCCCAGCGCACCGAGCGACGGCTGCCGCCGCCGTACCAGACACGGTCGGCGAGCCCGGGGGAGTGCGGCTGGACCCAGTCGGAGAAGCTCTCGATGCCGTCGACGCCGGAGAAGGTGCTCGCCGGCTCCCCGCGCAGGATGCGCAGGAGGCGCTCCACCCGCGCGTAGGAGAGGTCCTCGACGTCGGCCGTGTCCGGGTAGAGCCCGCCCTTGACGTCCTCCCAGTGGATCGGCGGCCCGACCGAGATCCCCGGGTTCATGCGGCCGCCGGAGAGGATGTCGAGGGTGCCGAGGTCCTCGGCGTACCGGAGCGGGTTCTCCCAGCCCAGCGGGGTCACCGCGGTGCCGAACTCGATCCGGGAGGTGCGCTGCGAGGCTGCCGCCAGCATCGTCACCGGCGAGGAGATGCCCGACTGGAAGTGGCGGTGGCGCAGCCACACCGAGTCGAACCCGAGCTCCTCGCCCAGCACGATCTCGCGGAGCAGGTACTCGTGGCCGGGTGCGGGGTCGGCCCCGTCGTAGGTGCCGAGGGTCAGGAACCCCTGCCGTTCCAGGGGCACACCGGGAGGTGGCATGCGCCGATCATGCCCCCGCCGGCGCGGTTCCGTCTCCCGTCGCTCCGCTCGCCCCGCGCCATCCCAGCGCCGGACCCAGCTTCGTCGCCATGTCGGTGAGGATCTGGACGTAGTCGTCGTGGGCGAACGAGAACGGCAGCGCGAACACGCACTCGCGGGACTCCCGGAACCCGGCGTGCGCGTACAGCGCCTCGGCGATCTCGTCGGAGGTCCCCAGGACGTCCCGGGCGAACAGCAGCCGGCCCGGGCCCTGCGGCTCGGCGGTCCGCGGGTTCCGGGCCTCGACGTAGGCCTCGTACTTCGCGCGCTGCTCGGCGGTCGCGGTGTCGGTGGGGATGACGACCAGGCCCTGCGAGACCCGCGCGGCCTCCCCGGCCGGGTGCGCGCCGCGGAACGCGCGGATCGAGCGGGCCTGGATGGCGGCGAAGTCCGGGTCCTCGTCCGGCGCGACCCGCACCACGCTCGACGTCAGGAGGTTGAGCCCGTGCTCGCCGGCCCGGCGGGCCGAGTCCTCGCTCGCCGCGCCGTACCAGAGGCGGTCGGCGAGCCCGGGGGAGTGCGGCTGGACGTGGTCGGAGAACTCCTCGATCCCCGCCCTGCCCGAGAACGTGCTGGCGGGCTCGCCGCGCAGCAGGCGGTGCAGCCGGGCGACGCGCTCGTAGGAGAAGTCCTCGACGTCGGCGGTGTCGGGGTAGAGCGCGTCCTTGACGTCGTCCCACCGCATCGGCGGGCCGACGCTGATGCCGGGGTTCATCCGCCCGCCGGACAGGACGTCGAGGGTGCCGAGGTCCTCGGCGTAGCGCAGCGGGTTCTCCCAGCCCAGCGGGGTCACGGCGGTTCCGAACTCGATCCGCGAGGTGCGCTGCGAGGCCGCCGCGAGCAGCGTCACCGGCGACGAGACGCCGTACTGGAGGTGGCGGTGGCGCAGCCACACGCTGTCGAACCCGAGCCCTTCGGCCAGCTCGATCTCCGCGAGCAGGTGCTCGTGGCCGGGCCGCGGGTCGTCCCCGTCGAACGTGCCGATGGTGAGGAAGCCGAGCTTCTCGAGCGGGACGCCGGGTGCGGGCATGGCCTCGATCATCCTCCGGGGCCCGCGACGGTGCCGACCCCTTGACCTGCTCGTGTGGTGCGGCGCACCGTCGAGGACATGGTCGCACCCACGCAGGAGTCCCGGTCCGAGGCGATGTCCGGCTACCGTCCCTCCCAGGAGGGCATCGTCATGCCGCAGCCGCCGACCTTCGCGACGAGCGCCGAGGAACGCCTGCACCGCAAGCAGCAGCTCGCCGGCGCGTTCCGGATCTTCGGGAAGTTCGGGTTCGGGGAGGGCATCGCCGGCCACATCACGGTGCGCGACCCCGAGGACCCGCACATGTTCTGGGTCAACCCGTTCGGGATGAGCTTCCGGCACATCCGGGTCTCCGACCTCATCGCGGTCGACCACGACGGCAACGTCGTGCACGGGAACAGGCCGGTCAACCAGGCCGGCTTCGTCATCCACTCCGCGGTGCACCACGCGCACCCCGACGTGGTCGCCGCCGCCCACGCCCACTCGGTCTACGGCAAGGCGTGGTCGTCGCTCGCCCGCCCGCTCGACCCCATCACCCAGGACGCCTGCGCGCTCTACGAGAACCACGGTGTCGTCACCGAGGGTCGCGGTGCCGTGGTGCTCGACCCCGAGGTCGGGCGGGCGCTGGCCACGGGGCTGACCGGCCGCAAGATGGTCTTCCACCAGAACCACGGCATCTTCTCCGTGGGCGACACGGTGGCCGAGGCGGCGTGGTGGTTCATCAACACCGAGCGCAACTGCCAGGCGCAGCTGCTCGCGGAGGCCGCCGGGACGCCGACGCAGATCGACCACGCCAACGCCAAGTTCACCGCGGAGCAGACCGGCAACGCCTACGCCGGCTGGTTCTCCTTCCAGCCGCTGTGGGACGAGATCGTGCGCACGGACCCCGACCTGTTCGACTAGGTGCGCTCCGCGCCCGTGAGCACCAAGTGTTGCTATAACGACGATTAGTGCTCACGAGGCCGGAGGCCACCTGCTGATGATCGTCGACGCCCACGTCCACGTCGCCCACCTGGCCCGTCTGAAGGTGCCGTGGGAGACGTGGATCGGGCCCGCCGGGGACGCCGCGAGCTGGGCGGCGCTCTACGACGACGAGGGCGCCCCGATCCCGGCGGCGGTCAGCCGGTACTTCGCCGAGGAGGGCGTCGACCGGGTCCTGATGTTCTGCGAGTACAGCCCCAAGGCCACCGGGTGGCAGACCGTCGAGGACGTGCTGCCGATCGTCGAGCACGACCCGCAGCGGTTCCGGATCGTCGCCAACGTCAACCCGCACGTGCACCACCCGGTGGCCCGGGAGCTCGACCGCCAGCTCGACCTCGGCGCGGTCGCGCTCAAGGTCCACCCGGTGCACGCCGGGATCGCGCCCAACGACCGGGAGCTCTACCCGGCCTACGCCCGCTGCGTGGAGCGCGGCGTCCCGCTGATCGTGCACACCGGGCCGTCGTTCTTCCCCGGGGCCACGTCGCGCCACGGCGACCCCGTGCTCATCGACGACGTGCTGCGCGACTTCCCCGACCTCACCGTCGTCCTCGCCCACGGCGGCCGCGGCTGGAGCTACGACGCCGCCGCCTCGCTGGCGCTGACCCGCGAGAACGTCTGGCTCGACCTCGCCGGGCTGCCCCCGAAGCGGCTGCCCACGTACTACGCGAGCTTCGGGCTCGACCGGATCGCGCGGCGGGCGATCTTCGGCACCGACTCGCCGTCGGCCACCCCCGCCCGCAACATCGCCGCGATCCGCGACCTCGGCCTCTCCGAGGAGCTCACCGACGCCGTGCTCGGCGGCAACGCGGCGCGGGTCTTCCCGCGGCTCTGAAGCCGTGTGCAGGAGCGCGCCGAAGGGGTAGACCGGTGCCATGGCCATCGCGACGACGAACCCCGCCACCGGGGAGACGGTCCGGGAGTTCGATTCCCTCACGCAGCAGGAGCTCGAGGACAGGATCCAGCGCTCCTGGGACACGTTCCAGAGCTACCGCGACACGACGTTCGAGCAGCGCTCCGGCTGGATGCGCGCCGCCGCCGACATCCTCGACGCCGAGACCGACCGGCTGGCCGAGCTCGCGACCCTCGAGATGGGGAAGACCTTCGCCGCCGCGAAGGCGGAGGTCGCGAAGTGCGCCCTCGGCTGCCGCTGGTACGCCGACCACGCGCCCGAGCACCTCGCCGACACCCCGTGGGACCCGGCGGACGCCCCGGAGAACGCGAAGGTCTTCACCCGCTGGCAGCCGCTGGGGCCGGTCCTCGCGATCATGCCGTGGAACTTCCCCTACTGGCAGGTCTTCCGCTTCCTGTGCCCGGCGCTCATGGCCGGCAACACCGGGCTGCTCAAGCACGCCTCGAACGTCCCGCAGGTCGCGCTGGCGATCGAGGACGTGCTCGTGCGCGCCGGCTTCCCCGAGGGCGTGTTCCAGACGCTGCTCATCGGCTCCTCGATGATCGAGTCCATGGTCGACGACGACCGCGTGCGTGCGGTCACGCTGACCGGCAGCGAGCCGGCCGGGCGTGAGGTCGGCGGGCTCGCCGGGAAGAACGTCAAGACCAGCGTCCTCGAGCTCGGCGGCAGCGACCCGTTCATCGTCATGCCCTCGGCCGACCTGGACGCCACGGCCGATGCGGCCGTCGCATCCCGCACGCTGAACAACGGGCAGTCGTGCATCAACGCGAAGCGGATCATCGTCCACGAGCAGGTCGCCGACGAGTTCCAGCGCCTCCTGGTCGAGAAGATGGAGGCGCTGAAGGTCGGCGACCCGATGGCCGAGGACACCGACCTCGGGCCGATGTCGGGACCGCAGGGCCTCGAGGAGCTCGACAAGCAGGTCCAGGACTCGGTGGCCGCGGGCGCGAAGCTCCTCACCGGCGGCAAGCCGCTGGGCGGCAAGGGCAACTTCTACCCGCCGTCGGTGCTCGCCGACATCCCGAAGAGCGCCCCGGCGTACTACGAGGAGCTGTTCGGCCCGGTGGCGCTGTTCTTCCGGGCGAAGGACATCGACGAGGCCATCGCCATCGCCAACGACTCCAGCTTCGGCCTGGGCGGGAGCGCCTGGACCCAGGACGCGGGCGAGGCGGAGCGGTTCGCGAACGAGGTCGAGAGCGGCATGATCTACATCAACAAGATCACCGCCTCGACGCCCGAGGTCCCCTTCGGCGGGGCCAAGAACTCCGGCTACGGCCGCGAGCTCGCCAGCTTCGGCACCCACTCGTTCGTCAACGCGAAGACCGTGTGGATGCAGTGATGGTGGATGCAGTGATGGTGGATGCAGTGATGGGTGAGATGCAGTAGTGGCCCCACCCACCTTCACGCAGACCGCCCATGTCGCGCTCGTGGTGCGCGACATGGCGGTCAGCGTGGAGTTCTACGAGCGGGTCCTGGGGTTCGAGCGGGCGACCGAGCGCCGCGAGGGCCCGCCCGAGGCCCGGCACCCGCGGCAGCTGCTGCGCCACCCCGCCTCCGGCCTGGTCCTGGGCATCCACGAGCCGTACGAGCGCTCGAACGACCGGTTCGACCCGCAGCGCACCGGCCTCGACCACCTCGCGGTGACCGTGGCCGACCACCCCGCGCTCGAGGAGTGGATCGCGCACCTCGAGGCGCAGGGGGTCGAGCACTCGCCGGTCCGCGACGCGGGCTACGCCGAGTTCGTGTCGTTCGCCGACCCGGACGGCATCGCCTGGGAGGTCTGGCTGCCCCGGGGTTAGCCCAGCTCGGCGAGCTGCGGCACCGCCTTCGCGAGCCCGTCGATCCACGCGGCGGGCGAGCCGGTGGTCGGGGTGACCATCACCTGAGCAACGCCGTGCCTCGCGTAGTCGGCCATGGCGCGGACGAACTCGTCCGTCGCGTCGGGGTTCGGGCGCGGGTTGTTGGCCGTGATCGTCACGCGGATGTCGGCGATGTCGCGCCCGACGTCGTCGCAGTGCCGGCGCAGCACGTCGATCTTGTGGGCCACGTCGTCGGGGGAGGTGGCGAAGAGGTTGCAGGCGTCGCCGTACTGCGCGACGAGCCGCAGCGTCTTGCGCTCCCCGCCGCCGCCGATGAGCACGCGCGGGCGGTGCAGTGGCTGCGGCGAGTTCAGCGTCTCCGCCAGCTGGTAGTGCTTGCCCTCGTAGGGCCCGTCGTTCTCCGGGTCCCACATCTGGCCGGCGATCTGCAGCGCCTCCTCGAGCCGCTCGAAGCGCTCCTTCAGCGGGGGGAACGGCACGCCGAGGCCGAGGTGCTCGCGCTCGTACCACGCGGCGCCGATGCCGAGCACGGCGCGGCCGCCGGAGAGCACGTCGAGGGTGCTCACGATCTTGGCGAGCAGGCCGGGGTGCCGGTAGGTCACGCCGGTGACGAGCAGCCCGAGGTCGACGGTGGAGGTGTGGGCGGCCAGGTAGCCCAGGGTCGTGTAGCCCTCGAGCATGTGCGACTCGGCGGGCAGGCCGGTGGGCTGGATCTGGAAGAAGTGGTCCATGAACGAGAGCCAGCTCGCCCCGGACGCCTCGACGGCGGTGCCCACCCGGGCGAGCTCGGGCGCGATGGCGGCCGGGCCGCCGTCGATGTCGAAGATCGGGACGTGGAAGCCGAGCTCCATGAGGTCTCCTCGCGGGTGACGGGTACGTCACCGGCCATCGTGTCGCTTCGAGCGCGCTCGAAGGCAAGTCGGGACGCCCGCCTCAGGACCCGAAGGCGCGCCCCGCCGCGGCCGACCACTGCTCGTGGCGCCGGTGGAAGACCTCGGCCGCCCGCGCCCCGGCCCAGCCCGGGGGCAGCAGCTCGGCCGGGAGCTGCGGGTCGAGGAACGGGAAGCGCCGCCAGGCGTCGACCAGCCGGACCTGCGCCCCGAGGACGGCGGCCGGGTCGGCGGGGTCCGGCTCGAGGGCCGCGAAACGGTCGACGAACTCGGCGTAGCGGGCCTCGAGGTCGCGCAGGTCCCAGGCCTGCGCGACCAGCTCGGCGTCGGACAGGCCGCCGTGGGTGCCGCCGACGACGACGAGCGCCGCCTCGTCGAGCCCGACGTCCGCCAGCGCCCGGTGGGCCTCGTCGACCCGCGCCGCGTCCGGGCACACCCACACCCCGGGGGCGGGGGAGCCGAGGCCGGCCCACGCGAGCTGGGTGCGCAGCTGGTGGCGCAGGGCGCGCTGGGCCTCGGGGACGCTGACGACGAGCACCAGCCAGCGGCCGTCCCAGGGCGGGCGCGGCGTCCCGTGGGCGTAGATCCGCTCCGCGCCCTCGGAGAGCAGCCGGCGCCCGGAGGGCGTCAGGGACCACCGCACCCGTCGTCCGGCCCGCTCGGAGACGACGACGTCGTCGGCCGCGGTCCGCGCGAGCGCCTGGCGCGCCGACTTCTCCTCGACCCCGACCGCGCCGAGCGCGTCGAGCAGGTTCTGCGTCCACACCGGTTCGCCCGCGGGCAGGACGAACTCGCCGAGCACGGTCAGCAGCAGCGACCGGGCGCTCGTCGCCGCGACCTCGCGGCGGCGGGAGAAGGCGTCCTCCGCCGATCCGGTCGGTGCCGAGCCCGACCCGTTGGTCACGCCCCCCGCCGCCATGGCCGACGATCGTAGGCGTGTCGACACGTCCCGGTCCGCCCCGACCCGCCGACCTGCGCGTCCGGGACCGCGAGCACGTCTGGCACCCCTACGGCCCGATGCCCGGCCGCACCGACCCGCTGGTGGTGGCCTCGGCGTCGGGGGTGCGGCTGACCCTCGACGACGGCCGCGAGCTCGTCGACGGCATGAGCTCGTGGTGGGCCGCGGTGCACGGCTACCGCCACCCCGCGCTCGACGCGGCGCTGCGGACCGCGACCGACGAGATGGCCCACGTGATGTTCGGCGGCCTCACCCACCACCCGGCGGTCGCCCTCGCGACGCGACTCGTCGAGATCACCCCCGAGCCGCTGCGCCACGTCTTCCTCGCCGACTCCGGGTCGGTCTCGGTCGAGGTCGCAGTGAAGATGTGCCTGCAGTACCAGCGCGCCCACGGCCGGCCGGGCCGGACCCGGATGATGACCTGGCGCGGCGGCTACCACGGGGACACGTTCGCGGCGATGAGCGTGTGCGACCCCGACGGCGGGATGCACGCCCTGTGGCGGGGCTTCCTGCCCGAGCAGGTGTTCGCCGACGTCCCGCCGGCCGAGTACACCGCCGCGTACGACGAGCACCTCGCCGCGGTCGCGGCCGACCACGCCGACGAGCTCGCCGGGATCATCGTCGAGCCCGTCGTCCAGGGCGCCGGGGGCATGCGCTTCCACGATCCCCGTCACCTGCGCGCCCTGCGGGAGATCGCCGACCGCCACGACCTCGTGCTCGTGCTCGACGAGATCGCCACCGGCTTCGGGCGCACCGGTGAGCTCTTCGCCGCCGACCACGCGGGGATCGCGCCCGACGTGCTGTGCGTCGGGAAGGCGCTCACCGGCGGCTACCTCACGCTGGCCGCGGCCCTGTGCACCCCCGCGGTGGCGGCGGCGGTCAGCGACGAGCGCGGCGGCGGCGGGCTGATGCACGGCCCGACGTTCATGGGCAACCCCCTCGCGGCCCGGGTCGCCCTCGCCAGCGTCGACGAGCTGCTGCGCCGGGACTGGCGCGCCGAGGTGGCCGGGATCGGCGGTCTCCTGCGCGACGGCCTCGCTCCCGCCCGGGACCTCCCCGGGGTGCGCGACGTCCGGGTGCTCGGCGCGATCGGCGTCGTCCAGCTCGACCACGACGTCGACGTCCCCGCCGCCCAGGCCGCCGCCGAGGCCGAAGGGGTGTGGCTGCGCCCGTTCCGGGACCTCGTCTACACGATGCCGCCGTTCGTCAGCACTCCCGACGACGTGGTCCGCATCGCCGGCGGCGTCGTCGCGGCGGCCGCGGCGGGCTGACGCCGCCCGAACCGGACGAATCACCCGATCGCCCCAGGAGTGCGGGTCGGGTCACCACACCCGGGGCGCGGCGTTCGGCCCAGCGTGATCACCGGGCGGGCGCCGGCTCACCCGTCGCGGGCCCCGCCGTGCCCGGCCGCGGAATCCGGTACCGGGAGTCACGTCAACGGCAGGTGAACAGGGTTGTGCACGATCGAGATCCGGCACACTCGCGGCAGTCCGATTCGTCCTGTTCCTGGCTCCCGGCCAGGTCTCCGCCGCCGTCCACCCCGAGGACTCCCCACGCCCATGAGCGCTCCCCGCCTGCCCGATCTCCGCCTGCCCGACTTCCGCCTGCCCGACTTCCGGCTGCCCGACTTCCGCCCCTCAGCGCTCCGCGCGAACCTCCGCTACGACCTGCCCGCCTCGCTCGTCGTCTTCCTCGTCGCGGTGCCGCTCTCGCTCGGCATCGCCGTCGCCTCGAACGCCCCGCTCACCGCCGGGCTCATCGCGGCCGCGGTCGGCGGCCTCGTCGCCGGGGCCCTCGGTGGATCGCCGCTGCAGGTCAGCGGGCCGGCGGCCGGGCTCACGGTGATCGTCGCCGACCTCGTCACCCGCTTCGGCTGGGGCGTGACGTGCGCGATCACCGTCGCCGCCGGCGTCCTGCAGATCCTCTTCGGGCTCTCCCGGGCCGGACGGGCCGCGCTGGCGATCTCGCCCGCCGTCGTGCACGGGATGCTGGCCGGGATCGGCGTGACGATCGTGCTCGGGCAGTTGCACGTCGTCCTCGGCGGCGAGCAGCAGGACGACGCGATCGCCAACGTGCTCGCCCTGCCCGGCCAGCTGCTCGCGGTGCACGGTCCGGCGGCCGCGCTCGGCCTCGCCGTCGTCGCGATCCTGCTCGCCTGGCCGCGGCTGCCGCACTCGGTGCCCGCCTGGGTCCGCAGCGTCCCCGCGCCGCTGCTCGCGGTCACGCTGCTCACCGTGGCGGCCGGGGTGCTGGCGCTGCCGGTGGAGCGGGTGGAGGTCGGCGGGTCGGTCCTCGACGCGATCGCGCTGCCGGTGCTGCCCGACTCCGACCTCGGCGGGGTGGTCGTCGGCGTGCTCACCGTCGCGGTCATCGCCTCGATCGAGTCGCTGCTCTCGGCCGTCGCCGTCGACAAGCTCCGTCCCGGCACCACCTCCGACCTCGATCGCGAGCTCCTCGGCCAGGGCGCGGGCAACACCGTCTCCGGGCTGCTCGGCGGGCTGCCGATCACCGGGGTCATCGTCCGGAGCTCGACCAACGCCGCCGCCGGCGCGCGCTCGCGGGTCTCGGCGGTGCTGCACGGCCTGTGGATCGTCGTCTTCTCGGTGGCGCTGCTCGGCCTCGTCGAGCAGATCCCGATGGCGGTGCTCGCGGGTCTGCTCGTGCACATCGGCGCGAAGCTGGTGAACGTCGGGCACATGCGCGAGCTGCACCGCCACGGCGAGCTGCCGGTCTACGTGGTGACGATCCTCGGCGTCGTGCTTGTCGACCTGCTCACCGGCGTGCTGCTCGGGCTCGGGCTCGCCCTGCTGCTGGTGCTGCGGCGCGTGGTGTGGGCGTCGATCGAGGTGGCGGAGCCGGTCGACGGCGGGCCGTGGCACGTCGTCGTCGAGGGCGCGCTGTGCTTCCCGTCGGTCCCGCGGCTCGCGCGCCGGCTCGCGCAGGTCCCCGCGGACGCCGACGTCGTCGTCGACCTCGTCACCGACTACCTCGACCACGCGGCCTACGACCACCTCTCGGAGTGGGTGGCACGCCGCTGGGTCGCGGGCGGCTCGGTGCGCGTCGACGAGGTCGGGACGATGGGCCTCGTCGCGCGGCGGGACGCCACGGCGGGCGGCCCCGGCTCCCGGCGTCCGGGGCCGGTGCCGCGCTTCCTCGCGCCGTGGTCGACCTGGCAGGCCTCCCACGACGACGACGACGGCCGCGGCCACGGCCACGCGGTGACCGACCCGTGCGACGACGGGTGCGGCACCCCGGACCCGATCCTCGCCGGGCTCCGCGAGTACCACCGCCGCGCCGCGGGCCTCGTCGCGCCGTACCTCTCCGACCTGGCCGACGGTCAGGCGCCGCACGCGTGGTTCCTGACGTGCAGCGACTCCCGCGTCGTCCCGAACGTCATCACCTCGTCCGGACCGGGCGACCTGTTCACCGTCCGCAACGTCGGCAACCTCGCGCCCCTGGGCGGCACGGGCGACGACTCGGTGGGGGCGACCGTCGAGTACGCCCTCGAGGCGCTGCACGTGCCGACCCTCGTGGTGTGCGGCCACTCCGGGTGCGGCGCCGTCCAGGCGGTGCTGCGCGGAGCGGGGCCGTCGGGAACGGGGTTCCCGGGCGACGGGGCAGGGGGCGCCCTCGGGCGGTGGCTCGGCGGTGCCTCGGAGAGCCTGGCGCGCTTCCGGGCCGGCCATCCCGTGGGTGAGCAGGCGCGCCGGGAGGGTCTGGACGAGGTCGACGGGCTGGCCATGGTCAACGTGGCCGTCCAGCTCGACCGGCTGGCCCGGCACCCGGACGTCGCGGCGGCCCTCGCCGAGGGGCGGGTGCGGCTCGTCGGGCTCTTCTTCGACATCCCGACCGCGCGCATGTCGGTGCTCGAGGGTGACCGGTTCGTCCCCGCGTCGACGGAGCGGCTGGGAGGAGCCCTGCCTAGGGTGTCGGCGTGACCGACCCGCTGGCGTGGCTGGACGAGACGGCGCGGGCCCGCCGGGCGGCGGGCCTGCGCCGGACGCTGTCGCCGCGCGAGGTCGTCGAGCCGCTCGTCGACCTCGCCTCCAACGACTACCTCGGCCTGGCCCGCGACCCCCGCGTCGTCGAGGGGGCCGTGGCGGCGACCCGGACCTGGGGCGCCGGGTCGACGGGATCGCGGCTGGTCACCGGGTCGACGCGCCTGCACGCCGAGCTCGAGGAGGCGCTGGCGGCGTTCGGCGGGGCCGAGGCGGGGCTGGTGTTCTCCTCCGGCTACACGGCCAACCTCGGCGCGGTCACGGCGCTGTCGGGACGGGGCGCGCTCGTCGTCTCCGACGTCGCGGCGCACGCCTCGCTGGTGGACGCGGCCCGGCTCTCCCGGGCCCGCGTCGTGGTGTCGCGGTGCTCGGTGCCGGCGGACGTCGACGCGGTGCTCGCGGCCGCCCCGGAGACCCGGCGGCTGGTGGTGACCGACGGCGTCGACTCCGTGGACGGGGGCCTGGCGCCGCTGCGCGAGCTCGCCGCGGTGTGCCGGGCGCGCGGGGCGGTGCTGCTGGTCGACGACGCCCACGGGCTCGGGGTGCGGGGGCCGGCGTCGGCGCCCGGCGCCGGTCTCGTGGCCGAGGTCGGGCTGGCGGGGGAGCGGGGTGTCGTCGTCACCGCGACCCTGTCGAAGTCGCTGGGCTCGCAGGGCGGGGTGGTGCTGGGCGACGCGGACGTGGTCGCCCACCTCGTCGACGCCGCGCGCTCGTTCATCTTCGACACCGGGCTGGCGCCCGCCGCGGCCGGTGCGGCGCTGGCGGCGCTGCACGTGCTGCGCGAGGAGCCCGAGCGCGTGGCGGCGCTGCACGCGGCCGCGGTCGCGGTGGCGTCGTCGGCCCGGTCGGCCGCGCCGTGGGCGGGGGTCGCCGCGCCGACGGCCGCGATGGTGCCCGTCGTGCTCGGGGAGCCTGAACTCGCGACCGCAGCGCGGGACGCCTGCGCGACGGCGGGCCTGCGGGCCGGGTGCTTCCGGCCGCCGTCGGTCCCCGAGGGGACGTCGCGGCTGCGGCTGACGGCTCGCGCGGACCTCTCCACCGCCGACCTCGCGCTGGTCGACCGCGTCCTGGCCGAGGTGCTCCCCGGGGTGCGGGGGACCGTGCTCAGCCGGTGATCCCGGCGGTGGCAGACTGGTTGCGACTTCACGGAATCGATCCCGAACGGAGGACGGCGTGACCGTGACGGACAGCCGGTCGGCCTTCCGGCTCTGGCACTGCGGACGCTGTCGCCGACCGCTGACCGAGGGTGCGGACTACCTGCGCTGCCCGTGCTGCGGCGCGGTCCACGACGTCGACGGCACCGCGCGACCCGACGTCGAGGCCGCCGAGCGCCCGGCCCCGGACCCGAGCGCGGTGCGCGTCCGCCATTGGCTCTGACCCATCCCGGGTCGCCGGTGGTGTCCGGGGAGGCAGGCACCCTGGCCCGCTCTCCGACGTCGGGGACCTGCGCGCGCCGCACACACTCCGACGATCGGCGTGACCGGTTCTGGGGGACCTGCGCGCGCCGCACACCGAGCCCCGTGGGCCGGACCCCGGGATGTGTGCGTGACGCGCAGGTGTCCGTGGATTCGTCCGCTGCCCCGGGCGGAGTGTGTGCGGGGCGCGTCGGTCCGGGCCGCCGACCGCGCGCCACGAGGTCACTAGGCTCCGGGCCCGTGCGGACCATGATCGTCACGGGCACCGGGACCGGGGTCGGGAAGACGGTGGTGACGGCGGCCCTGGCCGCGGTGGCCGCGGCGGCGGGGGACCGCGTCGTCGTCCTCAAGCCGGCCCAGACCGGGATCGAGCCCGGCGCCCCCGGCGACCTCGCCGACGTCACCCGCCTCGTCGGCCCCTCGGTCGTCACCCGCGAGCTCGCCCGCTACCCCGAGCCCCTGGCCCCCGCGACCGCGGCCCGCCGCAGCGGGCTGCCGCCCCTCCGCGTCGCCGCCGTCACCGACGCGGTCGCCGACATCGCGCGCGACGGGGCCGACCTCCTCCTCGTCGAGGGCGCCGGCGGGCTGCTCGTCCGGATCAACGACGACGGGGAGACCCTCGCCGACGTCGCCGCCGCGCTCGGTGCCCCGGTCCTCGTCGTCGCCAGCGCCGGGCTCGGCGTGCTGAACACCGCCGCCCTGACGGCCGAGGCCCTGGCCCGGCGCGGCCTCACCTGCGCCGGCACCGTCGTCGGCGCCTACCCCGACGCCCCCGACCTCGCCGAGCGCACCAACCTCGCCGATCTCCCGACGGTGACCGGCGCACCCCTGCTCGGCGTCCTGCCGGCCGGGCTGGGCGGCGCCGACCCCGAACGGTTCCTCACGGCGTCGAGGTGTGGCCTGCATCCCGTCCTGGGCGGCCAGTGGGTCCCGCCCCTCCCGTGACCGACAACCGTGGGGCAGACTCGCGCGCGATCAGTCCCCGACGTTCAAGGAGCGACGCGTGACGGCGAGCACCGGCACCGCCAGGCAGACCGGGCAGGGCACCGGCGGGGACATCCTCGCGGTCGCCCGGGAGCAGGTCCTGGAGCGCGGCGAGGGGCTGTCCGAGGCGCAGGTGCTCGAGGTGCTGCGGTTGCCCGGCGAGCGCCTGACCGAGGCGCTGGCGCTGGCCCACGAGGTGCGGATGCGCTGGTGCGGTCCGGACGTCGAGGTCGAGGGCATCGTGAGCCTCAAGACCGGCGGGTGCCCGGAGGACTGCCACTTCTGCAGCCAGTCGGGCCTGTTCGACTCCCCGGTGCGCGCGGCGTGGCTCGACAAGGACCGCCTGGTCGAGGCGGCGAAGCAGACGGCGAAGACCGGCGCGACCGAGTTCTGCATCGTCGCCGCCGTCCGCGGCCCCGACGAGAAGCTCATGGAGCAGATCCGGGCCGGGGTCGCGGCGATCCGCGCCGAGGTCGACATCAACGTGGCCTGCTCGCTGGGGATGTTGACCCAGGCCCAGGTCGACGAGCTCGCCGCGATGGGCGTGCACCGCTACAACCACAACCTGGAGACCGCGCGCAGCCACTTCCCGGAGGTGGTCACGACCCACACCTGGGAGGAGCGCTGGGAGACGCTGCAGATGGTGCGGGCCGCGGGCATGGAGGTCTGCTGCGGGGGCATCGTCGGGATGGGGGAGACCCTCGAGCAGCGCGCCGAGTTCGCGGTGCAGCTCGCCGAGCTCGAGCCCGACGAGGTGCCGATGAACTTCCTGATCCCCAACCCCGGAACCCCGTTCGCGCACCTCGACGTGCCGCAGGGACCGGACGCGCTGATGACGATCGCGGCGTTCCGGCTGGCGATGCCGAGGACGGTGCTGCGCTTCGCGGGCGGTCGGGAGCTGACGCTCGGCGACCTCGGCGCGGAGCAGGGGATGCTGGGCGGGGTCAACGCGATCATCGTCGGGAACTACCTGACGAACCTGGGGCGGCCGGCCGAGCAGGACCTGGAGATGCTGGACTCGCTCAAGATGCCGATCAAGGCCCTCAACGACACCCTCTGACGACGATCCTGTGACGGCGACCGTGAGCACGTACTGCTCCTTCTGCGGCGGCGAGGCCGCCACCGGCGACCACGACCGGTGCCGGGCGCGGCTGTCCCTGATCGACCCGCCGCGCTACTGCCCGGAGTGCGCCCGCCGGATGGTCGTGCAGGTCGACCCTATGGGCTGGACCGCACGGTGCAGCCGCCACGGCGAGACGACCAGCGCGAGCCGGGCCCAGCGGTGAGGGACCCAGCCGTGAGGACCCAGCGGTGACCGTGGGCGCCGAGCAGTTCCCCGCCGACGAGTTCGTGGCCGAGACCCCCGACGGGGTGCTGACCCGCCGCGAGCTCGTCGGCGACCTGCGTCCGGCGCTGCGGATCGTGGTCGCGGTGCTCGTCGGCGGCCTGCTGCTCGGCCTGCTGTGGGCGCTCGTCGCCCCGGGCCAGGCCACGGTGACGACGGCGACCGGTGCGAGCGCCCAGCTCGCGGCCGAGTCCGACCACGTCTTCGACGCGACCGCCGTCTTCTTCCTGCTCGTGACCGCGTACGGCGTCGTCGTCGGGGCCCTGGCGTGGCGGATCCGGACCCGGCGCGGGCCGGTGGTGCTGGTCGGCGTCGCGGTGGCGTCGACGGCCGCCGCCTGGGTGGCGGCGCGCGTCGGGACCTGGCTCGCCGGCCCGCTGACCGACCGGCAGGCGATCGGCGTCCTGCTCGACCGCGCCGAGGTCAGCGCGAGCGGCACCGGCGGCCCCCCGATCCCGGCCACGCTGGTGACGCTGCCCGCCGAGATCGGCTCCTGGTGGACGGTGCTGGGCGCCGGGATCGGCGCGGTGCTCGCCTACCTGCTGTGCGCGATCACGGTCGGCGCCGACGATCTGGGGCGCGAGCCCTAGTTGTCGCTGGAGGGCACCGCGAACTTCGCCGTCGGCGCCCACACCGCGTGCAGCCGCCCGAGCAGCTCGGCCTCGCGGGCCATCGCGTGCGAGACGAGCTCCAGGCGCTTCTTCGGGCAGGTCTGCTCGAGGATCTCCTGACGGTCGCCCAGGGGCAGCAGGCAGTCGGCCGCGAGCAGGTGGGCCAGGACGGCCGCCGCGGCGGGCTCGTGCTCCCCGCCGGCCGGCGGCGCCTCCTCCTCGGGCTCCTCGACGGCCGCGACCTCCGCGTCGGCCTCGAGGTCGGTGGCCCCGCCGGCCTCGGCGTCCGCGCGGCGCCGGTAGGTGCGCGCCGTCGTGCAGTAGCGGCGGTGCGCGGCGCGGGCGGCGCGCTCGAGGGGCTCGAGCTCGGCGGGGTCGTCGCCCTCGATGTCGGGCACCCACTCGACGTTGGCGACGAGGTAGGGGGCCGTCGTGTCGTCGACGTCGAGCAGCCGGAACCGGCGGTCCCCGACGGTGAGGACGTCGAAGCGACCGTCCGGCAGCCGCCGGACCTCGCGCAGCTCGGCCGTGCAGCCGACCTCGTGCAGCCCCTCCGGCCCGTCGTCGGGACCCCAGCCCTCGCGGACCGCGACCACCCCGAACTGCTTGCCGGACACGGCGCCCGTGACGAGGTCGATGGTCAGCTGCCGGTAGCGGGGCTCGAAGATGTGCAGCGGGAGCGGCGCCCCGGGCATCAGCACCGTGCCCAGCGGGAAGAGGGGCAGCGTCTCGACACGCCCCCCGTCGCTTCGCTCGCCCCTGTCCACGGCGACACACGCTACGGTCTGCGGCTCTCGATCGCCGGATGGACGAGAACGGTGTGCCCCGCGTCAGACCGCCCCGGCCCCCGACGGCGGCCGCAGCGCGGCGAAGGGGTCGGTCACGCGGAGGGCGTGCTCCGAGAACCGGAACAGCGCCGCCGGCCGGCCGCCCGCGGGACCGGGCGCGGCCGTGCTGCCGGTGGGGACGAGGACGCCGCGGCGGGTGAGCACCCGCTGCAGGTTGGTCGCCGAGACGTGGTGCCCGAGGGCCGCCGCGTAGAGGCGGCGCAGCTCGGAGATCGAGAAGACGTCGGGCGCGAGCGCGAAGCCGATGTTGGTGTAGGAGAGCTTGGCCCGGAGCCGGTCGAGGCCGACGCGGGTGATCTCGCCGTGGTCGAACGCGGTCCGGGGGAGCGCGTCGACCGGGTGCCACGCGGTGTCGCCGGGGATCGCCGGGTCGGCGTCGGTGGGCACCAGCCCGAGGAACGCGGTGGCGACCCGGCGGGGCGCCGGCCCGCGGTGCGGGTCCGAGAACACCGACAGCTGCTCGACGTGGGCGACCTCGGCGAGGTCGACCTTCTCGGCGAGATGGCGCCGCACAGACGCCTCGACGTCCTCGGTGGCGCCGAGCCGGCCGCCCGGCAGCGCCCACCGCCCGAGGTGCGGCTCGCGCGCCCGCTGCCAGAGCAGGACCGAGGGCACGGTATCGATGGGTCCAGCTCCGCTCCGCTGCGTGTCCCGCCCGTCGATGCGCAGGACGACCGCCAGCACGTCGTGCGCGATCAGGCCCTCGGCCTCCACCTGCCACCTCCCACGACGGCCACGGTAGCGCTGCGTGTCCACGCGCCGGCGCCCGCGCGGCCGGGCGTGTCCTCGGTCATACCCGGCGAGAAGGAGGGTGGCACCGCCCGTGGTCGCGGCGTACTGTCGCCCACGTTTTCGACCAGAAGGCGAAAACCTCGCACGACTGCACCGGGACCCGCGTCCACACCACGGGCGGGGCGTCCCCGGGGAGGACACCGCATGACCGTCACCGTCGACGCGCACCAGCCCCCGACCGACCTCGTCGAGCCGCGGTCGCTGGGCGAGGCCCCGGACGAGGTCGTCGAGCAGTGGGCCGCCGAGGTCCGTCGCCTCGCGCGGGAGCGCGACGCCGTGGTGCTCGCGCACAACTACCAGCGCCCCGAGATCCAGGACGTCGCCGACCACACCGGCGACTCCCTCGCGCTCTCCCGCGTGGCCGCCGCCAGCGACGCGAGCACGATCGTCTTCTGCGGCGTCCACTTCATGGCCGAGACCGCGAAGATCCTCGCGCCGGGCAAGACGGTCCTGATCCCGGACGCCCGCGCCGGCTGTTCCCTGGCCGACTCGATCACCGCCGATGAGCTCCGCGCGTGGAAGGCCGAGCACCCGGGGGCGGTCGTCGTCAGCTACGTGAACACGACGGCGGCCGTGAAGGCCGAGACCGACGTGTGCTGCACGTCGTCGAACGCCGTCGAGGTGGTGGCGAGCATCCCGGCGGACCGGGAGGTGCTCTTCCTGCCCGACCAGTTCCTCGGCGCCCACGTCCGGCGCGAGACGGGGCGGGAGAACCTGCACGTGTGGGCGGGGGAGTGCCACGTGCACGCCGGGATCAACGGCGCCGAGCTCACCGCCCGCGCGCAGGCCGACCCCGAGGCCGACCTGTTCGTCCACCCCGAGTGCGGCTGCGCGACCAGCGCGCTCTACCTGGCCGGGGCGGGCGCGGTGCCCGCCGAGCAGGTCCACATCCTCTCGACCGGCGGCATGCTCGACGCCGCCAAGAACACGACCAAGCGGTCGGTCCTCGTGGCCACCGAGGTGGGCATGCTCCACCAGCTGCGCCGGGCCAACCCGGCGGTCGACTTCCGCGCGGTCAACGACCGCGCCGCCTGCGGCTACATGAAGACGATCACCCCCGGGGCGCTGACCCGCGCGCTGCGCGAGGGTCGCGACGAGGTGCACGTGGACGCCGCCACCGCGGCCAGGGCCCGCGCCTCGGTCGAGCGGATGATCGAGATCGGGCGGCCCGGGGGTGGGGAGTGACTCCGACGGACGCGCAGCGGTCGGGGGAGCACACCGACCGGGGAGCCGGGGCGTCGGCGTGGGCCGCCGCGGCCGACCTCGTCGTCGTCGGCTCCGGGGTCGCCGGGCTCTCGGCCGCGACCGAGGCGTCGCGGCGGGGGCTGCGGGTCGTCGTCGTGACCAAGGACGCCCCCGACGAGGGCTCCACGCGCTGGGCGCAGGGCGGCATCGCCGTGGTCCTCGGTGACGTCGCCGGCGACAGCGTCGCGGCCCACGTCGCCGACACGCTGGGTGCGGGCGGCGGGCTGGTCGACGAGGACGCCACGCGGGAGATCCTCGGCGGCGGGCCCGACGCGGTCGCCGCGCTGCGGTCCCGCGGCGCTGTGTTCGACTCCCTCCCGGGTTCCGATCTCCTCCCGGGTCCCGACGCCCCTGGACCCCGCCTCGCCCGCACCCGCGAGGGCGGGCACGGCACCACCCGCGTCATCCACGCGGGCGGCGACGCGACCGGCGCCGAGGTCGAGCGCGCCCTGCTCGCCGCCCTGCCCGGCGAGGTGGCGGTGCTCGCCGGCCACACCGCGGTCGCGGTCCGCCGCCAGTACGGCCCGACGACCGGCCCGGTCAGCGGGCTCGACGTCGTGGACGACGCGGGCCGGGCGGGCGTCGTCGTCGCACCCGCCGTCGTGCTCGCCACCGGCGGGGTCGGCGGGCTGTACGAGACGACGACCAACCCCGCGGTGGCCACCGCCGACGGCTGGGCGCTCGCGCTGCGCGCCGGCGCCGCGCTCGCCGACGTCGAGTTCGTGCAGTTCCACCCGACGGCGCTGCGCGTCCCCGGACTGCGGGGGCGCGCCCCCCTGGTCACCGAGGCGCTCCGCGGGGAGGGCGCCCGCCTCCTCGATCTCGCCGGCCGGCCGGTCATGGCCGGCGTCGACCCGCGCGGCGACCTCGCCCCCCGCGACGTCGTCGCCGGCGCGATCACCGGCGTGCTCGCCTCGACCGGGGCCGACCACGTGTGGCTCGACGCCACCGGCGTCGCCGACGTGCGGCGCCGCTTCCCGACGGTGACCGCCTCCTGCGCCGCGATCGGGGTCGACGTCGCCCGCGACCCGATCCCCGTCCGGCCCGCGGCGCACTACGCGTGCGGCGGCGTCGTCACCGACACCCGCGGCCGCACCGGGGTGCCCGGGCTGTGGGCGGCCGGCGAGGTGGCGCGCACCGGGCTGCACGGGGCCAACCGGCTCGCCTCGAACAGCCTGCTCGAGGGCCTCGTGGTGGGCCGCCGGGCCGGGGCCGACGTGGCCGCCGCGCTCGCCGGGCCCCGCCCCGTCATCCGGCCGGACGCCCCCACGCGCCTCGTCGCGGAGGCCGCCGACCGCGCCGTGCTCCAGGCGGCCATGAGCCGGGGCGCCGCCATCGGGCGGGACGCCGCCGGCCTGGCCGCGGTCTCCGACTCGCTGGAGTCGGTGACCGTCGAGCGCCCGCTCACCGACCGGGCCGCGGTCGAGGACGCCGCGCTCACCCTCGCGGCGGGAGCGCTGCTCGCCGCCGCCGGGTCGCGCACCGAGTCCCGCGGGTGCCACGTGCGCCGCGATCACCCGCACCGGGACGACCGCTGGCAGGGCACGTCGACCGCCGTCGCGCTCGTCGACGGGCGACCGACCCCGACCCCCATGGACCACGTGCTCGGAGGTGCCGCATGACCAGCGTGAACACCGTCGCGCTGCCGGTGGGGCTCGACCCCGCGGAGATCGACGCGGTCGTCGCGCGAGCCCTCGACGAGGACCTCCGCGACGGACCGGACCGCACGACGGCGGCCTGTGTCCCGGCCGGGTCGGTCGCGGTCGGCGAGTTCCGGACCCGCCCCGCCGGCACCCTCGCCGGGGTCGGGGTGGCGGTCCGGGTGCTCGAGCGGGTGTGCGGCGACGACCTCGAGGTCCTCGACGCCCGCGCCGACGGCGACCGACTGCGCCCGGGCGACGTCGCGCTCGCCGTCCGGGCCCCGCTGGCGACCCTGCTCACCGCCGAGCGGACCGCGCTCAACCTGCTCTGCCAGCTCTCCGGGGTGGCGACCGCGACGTCCGCGTGGGTCGACGCCGTCGCCGGCACCCCGACCCGCATCCGGGACACCCGCAAGACCGTCCCCGGCCTGCGGGCGCTGCAGAAGTACGCGGTGCGCTGCGGCGGCGGGGTGAACCACCGGATGTCGCTGGGCGACGCCCTGCTGATCAAGGACAACCACGTCGCCGCCGCCGGGTCGGTGACGGCCGCGGTGCGGGCCGCCCGCGCGGCGGCCCCGGAGCTGTCGTGCGAGCTCGAGGTGGACTCGCTCGACCAGCTCGACGAGGCGCTGGCCCTCGACCTGGAGCTCGTGCTGCTGGACAACTTCCCGGTGGCCGAGTGCGCCGAGGCGGTCCGGCGGCGGGACGCCGTGGCTCCGTCCACCGGGCTCGAGGCCTCCGGCGGGCTCACCCTGGACACCGCCGCCGCCTACGGGGCGACCGGCGTGGACTTCGTCGCCGTCGGGGGCCTGACCCACTCCGCGCCGGCGCTGGACCTGGGCCTGGACCTGCGGACGTCGTGAGCGGCCGGGGCGTGGTCGTCGTCGGGGGCGGCATCGCGGGGATGTCGGTCGCGGCCGAGCTGGCCGCGGCCGGCGTCGAGCGGCCGGTCCTGATCGAGGCCGAGCGGGAGCTCGCGCGCCACACCACCGGCCGGTCGGCGGCGAGCTACATCCCCGGCCACGGCCCGGCCCCGACGCGGGCGCTCACGGCGGCGTCGTGGGAGCGGTTCGACGCGCTCGCCGACGAGGCCGGGCACGGGTTCCTGCGCCCGCGCCCGGTCCTGCACGTGGCGAGCACCGCCGAGGAGGAGCGGGTCCTGCGCGACGAGATCCTCCCGCTCGCCCCGGTCGTCGCGGTGGACCCCGACGAGGCCGTGCGGCGCTGGCCCGCGCTGCGCCCGGACGCGGTGCGGGCCGCCGCGGTCGTCGAGGACGCCTGCGACGCCGACCCGATCGGGCTGCACCAGCACTACCGGCAGCGGTTCCGGGCGCTGGGCGGCGAGATCCGGTCCGGCGCGCGCGTCGTCGGGCTGGCGCCGCGCGGCCCCGGGTGGCGGGTCACCACCGACGACGGCGAGTCGGTCGACACCGACCGTGTCGTGCTCGCCGCCGGTGCCTGGACCGACCGGGTCCTCGCCCTCGCCGGAGCGACCCCGCTCGGGCTCACCGCCTACCGGCGCACGATCGCGATCGTCCGGATCCCGGACGGTGCCCCGGTGCACCCCGACGACCCCTTCGCCGTGTCCGCCGCCGACCACTGGTACGCCAAGCCCGAGGGGCAGCACCTGCTCGTGTCGCCGTCGGAGGAGACGCCCCAGGAGCCCGGCGACGCGCGGCCAGACGAGCTCGACGTCGCGCTCGCCCTCGAGCGGGTCAACGCGGTGACCACGCTCGGCCTGCGCTCGGTGGTCACCAGCTGGGCCGGCCAGCGGACGTTCGCGCCGAGTCGCGTCCTCGCGGTCGGGGAGCGCCTGCCGGGTCTGGCGGTGTTCGCGGGCCAGGGCGGGTCGGGGATCGAGACCGCGCCGGCCGCCGCCGCGCTCGCCCGGGCCGTCGTCCTCGGCGAGGACGTGCCCGCCGACCTGCGGCGACACGGGGTCGAGGCCGACCACTACAGCGTTCGGCGCATCCTCTAGCCTCACCCGCGTGGGCGAACCCACGCGTGCACCGCGCGTCCTCCTCGCCGCCGTCGTCGCCGTGCTGGCCCTGCTGGGCACCGCCTGCGGCGTCCAGGAACCCGGCGTCCCACCGATCACGGTGAACCACGCGGCCACCGAGCAGAACGTGGCCGGGTCGGCGCCGCTGCCGCAGGCCGCGCCGGCGCCGGCGTCGGCGCCCGCCGCGGTGCCGCTCGTGCCCCAGCTGCTCGCGCCGCTCTCGCCGATCGGCAGCCGGGTCGGCCCGCAGGTGTGCGCGAAATTCGGGTCCGTCCCCGTCGCCGGCGGGCGATTCGAGGTCCAGAACGACGCCTGGGGCGCCTCCACCCCGCAGTGCACGACGGCGTTCGACACCGGCTTCAGCGTGCAGGCGAACCACGACAAGAACGACGGGCCCGCCGCGTACCCGTCGATCGTCTGGGGCTGCAACCACGGCACCTGCACCAGGGGCACCCCGTTCCCGCGGCCGCTCTCCGACCTCGGTGACGTGCGCTCGAGCTGGTCGATCTCCAGCCCCGACAGCGGCCGCTACAACGCCTCCTACGACATCTGGCTCGACCCGACACCCCGCCGCGACGGCGACAACACCGGCGCCGAGCTGATGATCTGGATGGCGCGGGTCGGCGGGATCGACCCCATCGGGCAGAAGGCCGGGACGACGAACCTCGCCGGGACCGCCTGGGACGTCTACGAGGGCCAGAACAACGGCGTCCCGGTGATCTCCTACGTGCGCCAGCAGTCGGTGCGCCAGGTCCTCGACCTGCCGATCACCGACTTCGTGCGCGACGCCACGCGGCAGGGCGTCGTGCAGCCGCAGTGGTACCTCACCAACCTGCAGGCCGGCTTCGAGCCCTGGGTCGGCGGCAGCGGCCTGTCGACCGACGCCTTCAACGCGACGCGCAACGGCGTGTAGCTCCCCGACGCGCCACCCGTGTGGGTGGCATCCGCGTCCCCGTGTGCTCGAACGGCTGACCTCACCTGGCGTGGCGAGCTGCGCCGAACGTACGTTCCGGCGCGCTGAACGGTCCAACGGGGAGGACGCGCGGGATGAACGGTCGGTGGTCGACGACGAACGATGGCGCAGGACGGCTGCGTGCTCGACGACGGGTCGGGCGTCACCGGCGCTGTGACGTGGTCCCGCGCCGGCGGTCCGAGGCACTGCGGGCCCTCGTCGGCGGGCTCGGCCTCGTCGCGCTCGTCGTGATCACCACTGTCGTGCCGCAGGGGGCCACGGGCGCCCCCGTACCGGCGGCGGTGGCCACGACGACGAGCACCCACTCCACCCCGCGGGAGCCGAACGAGAAGAAGGTCTGCGACAAGTTCGGGTCGACCCCGGTGGCGAACGGGCGCTACGAGGTGCAGAACGACCTCTGGGGCGCGAGCACGTCGCAGTGCGTCATCGCGTTCGACACCGGCTTCCGCGTGGAGGCCAACCACAACAAGTCCAGCGGGCCCGCGTCGTACCCCTCGATCGTCTTCGGCTGCAATTACGGCAACTGCACCAAGGGCACCCCGTTCCCGCGGCCCATCTCCGACCTCGGCGACCTGCGGACGACCTGGGCGACCACGACGCCGGCCAAGGGCGACTACAACGTCTCCTACGACATCTGGCTCGACCCGACCGCGCGCAAGACCGGCCGCCCCACCGGCCTCGAGCTGATGATCTGGCTCAAGCACACCGACCGCGTCAACCCGATCGGCAAGAAGGTCGGCGAGACCACGCTCGACGGCGTGCCCTACGAGGTGTGGCAGGGCAAGGCCGACGTCACGACGATCTCCTACGTCCGCAAGCAGGCCACGAACAGCGTCACCAACCTGTCGATCCCGACCTTCGTCACCGACGCGACGAAGCGGGGGGTGGCGAAGCCGGGCTGGTACATGACGAGCGTGCAGGCCGGGTTCGAGCCGTGGATCGGCGGGACCGGGCTGGCCACGACGAACTTCTCGGTGACGCGGAACGGCCAGTAGCGCGTCAGTCCTCGAGCTCGTGGTCCACGGCGTGGACGAGGGAGGCCCGCTCGAAGGCCTCCATCCGGCGCCGGTCGCGCTTGGTCGGGCGGCCGGCGCCGCGCTCGCGCGTCGCCACCGGGGCGACGGTCTCCTTCGGCGGCGGGGGAGGGGTGTGGTCGACGTAGCAGGTCACGGCCTCGGGGGCGCCCACGCGCTTCTCGATGACGCGCCCGACCTCGACGACCCGGGGGATGTCGTAGAGGCGCGTGCGCACGGTGTCGCCGGGACGCACCGCCGTCGACGGTTTCGCGGGCTTGTCGTTGACCCGCACGTGACCGCCGCGGCACGCGGTCGCGGCGTCCGCGCGGGTCTTCGACAGGCGCACCGCCCACAGCCAGCGGTCGACGCGGGTGGAGTCCATCGCGGCCAGTCTGCCCCTTCTCCCGGGGACGCAGCACCGGTATCGGCGCTCACGCACGGTATGCGTCGCGGGTCCGATCCGGCGCCGATGCCCTCCTTGCGGGGGAGTCGGGTACCTTTGCCGGTGACGCGCCGTCGGAAGGAGCGTCCGTGTCCGACGAGATCGCGCGCGACCGCCTCGACGCGCTGTTGCGCGAACGCGCCGTCGACCCGGTCTACCAGCCGATCGTCGACCTCGACACGGGCGACGTGGTCGGCCTCGAGGCGCTCGCCCGGGGTCCGCTGGGCGGGCCGCTCGAGCGGCCGGACGCGCTCTTCGCGGCGGCCCGGGCGGCCGGGCGGCTCGCGGAGCTCGACTCGCTGTGCCGGGGCCGCGCCGTCCAGGACGCCTACGACGCGGGCCTCGCCGGGCCGCTGGCCCTGTTCGTCAACGTCGAACCGCTGACCGTCGCCACCCGTCTCGTGCCGTTCACGGCCTCGGGGGACCTCGCCGAGCGCGGCGTGCACGTCGTGGCCGAGTTCACCGAGCGTGACCTCACGGCCGACCCCGCCCGGCTGTTCGCCTTCGCCGACCAGGTCCGCGCCCACGGCTTCCACATCGCCCTCGACGACGTCGGGGCGCACCCGGCCTCGCTCGCCCTCATGCCGTTCCTGCGGCCCGAGGTGGTCAAGCTCGACCTGCGCCTCGTGCAGGCGCGGCCGGGACCCGAGGTCGCCGAGATCATGTCGGCGGTCGCGGCCTACGCCGAGCAGAGTGGCGCCCTGGTCCTGGCCGAGGGCGTCGAGAACCCCGACCACTTCGCGACCGCGCGCAGCCTGGGCGCGACGCTCGGCCAGGGCTGGTGGTTCGGCGCCGGGGGGCGCGCCGCCGAGATCCTGCCCGGTCTCCCGTCGCCCCGGCGCGCGCCGGCCTGGCAGCGGCCCGTCCCGCCGGTCCCGCGGGCCAGTCCCTTCGCGACGGTGGCCCGGGCCCGCACCCCGCGCCGCGCGACGTCGCCGCTGCTGCTGTCGATGAGCCGCTTCCTCGAACGGCAGGCCGCCGAGATGGGGGAGCTCGCCGTCGTCGTCGCGGCCTTCGAGCGTGCTCCACACTTCACCCGCGCCACCCGCGCGCGCTACCGCGAGCTCGCCCGCAGCGCCGCCTACGTCGGTGTCCTCGGGGCGGGGATGGCCGCCGAGCCCGAGCCCGGCGTGCGCGGGGCCGACCTCGCCCCCGACGACCCGGTGCGCCAGGAGTGGATCGTGGCGGTCGTCGGCCCGCACTTCGCCGCGGCCCTCGTCTCCCGCGACCTCGACCCCGCCACACCGAGCGCCTCCTCCGACCTCGACCGCTCCTTCGACTACGTGCTCACCCACGACCGCGCGCTGGTCCTGGACGTCGCGCGCTCGCTGCTCGCGCGGACCGTGCCCGTCGACGCCGACCACCCCGACCCGCACGACGACGCTGAGCAGGTGGGGGTGCCACTGGTGTCGTCCGTGGGGGTGGCGTCGGTGCCCGACGCCTAGCTCGTTCGGTCCACCCAGGTACGCTCCGTGTGCTGAAGGTTGTGCGGCGGGGCGCCGCGGGAGCGCCCCGGAGCGGATCGAGGTGGTACGTGGCCGACGCGCTGCGCGTGGTCGACACCGAGCCCGACCTGTCTCGGTTGCAGACGGTGTTCCAGCCGATCGTCGACCTCACGTCGGGTGCCGTCGTCGCCCACGAGGGCCTCACGCGGGGCCCGGCGGGCGCGTGGCGCTGCCCGGAGAGGTTGTTCCGTCACGCCCGCGGCCAGGGCCGGCTCGCCGAGCTCGACGAGCACTGCCGCCAGCTCGCGCTCGCGACGGCGCTGGAGGCCGGAGCCGCCGGACCGTCGGCCCTCTTCCTCAACATCGAGCCGGACGGCATCCCCCTCGGGCCGCCCCCTCCCGCGGCGGTGACGTTCCTGGAGCGCGGCGGCCGGATCGTCCTGGAGTTCACCGAGCGCGCCCTGACCGGCGACCCGGCCCGGCTGCAGTGGTTCGCGACCCGCCTGCGCCACGTCGGCATCGCGGTGGCGCTCGACGACGTCGGGAGCCACCCGGACTCCCTCGCGCTCATGCCGTTCCTGCGGCCCGAGGTGGTCAAGCTCGACCAGCGCCTGGTCCAGGGGCCCCTCGACGAGGACGCCGCCCGCGTCGCGGCGGCGGTGGGCGCCTACGCCGAGCGGAACGACGCGGTCGTGCTCGCCGAGGGCATCGAGACCGCCGAGCACGAGCGCACCGCCCGGGCCCTCGGGGCGACGCTCGGCCAGGGCTACCGCTTCGGCCGCCCGGCCGCGCTCGAGCCCGCCGCCGGGACGCCGCCGCCCGCCGGGCCCGGCGCCCCGCGGGCCCGGGCGCCCGAGGGCCCGACCCGCGTGAGCCCGCTGGCCGCCGTGGCCCGGGCCCGTCCGCTGCGCCGCGGGCCCGTGGACGAGGTGCGGGTCGCGGCCGACGTGCTCGAGCAGCGGGCCCAGAGCGCCGAGGGCCCGACGGTACTGCTGGCCACGGTGGGTCCCGACGGTGCGCCCTGCGGGGAGCGCGCACGGCGCTTCGCCGCGGTCGCCGAGCACTCGGCCCTCGTGACGCTGCTCGGCGCCACCACGGCGCTGCCGCCCGGCGTGCGCGGGGCGACCCTCGGCGAGGCCGACCCGCTGCGCGGCGAGTGGGACGTGGCCGTCGTGGGGCCGCACGTCGCGGCCGCGCTCGTGGCTCGGCCCTGCGGCACCGGCGAGATGGAGTACACCGTGGTGCACGAGCGCGACCTGGTGCTCGAGGTCGCGCGCTCGCTGATGAGCCGGACCGTGCCGGCGCCCGGGGCGGAGATGCCGGGCACCTGAGCGGGCTCCCGGGTCCTACCAGCCGCGCTCGCGCCACTCCGGCAGGCTCGGGCGCTCGGTGCCGAGCGTGGTGTCGTCGCCGTGGCCCGGGTAGACCCAGGTGTCGTCGTCGAAGCGGCCGAACACCTTGCGCTCCAGGTCGTCCATCAGCGCGTCGTGGTGCTCGCGGGTGGCCGTCTTGCCGTGGCCGCCCGGGAAGAGGCTGTCACCGGTGAAGATGTGGCCCGTGCCCCGCGGGTCCTTGTAGTACAGCGCGATCGAGCCCGGGGTGTGCCCGTCGAGGTGGATGACCTCGACGAACGAGTCCCCGAAGCGGACCTGGTCGTCGTCGCCGACCGTGCGGTCGGGCGCCACCGGGAGCTCGGGCCCGTCGAGCGGGTGGGCGTAGGTGGTGGGGGAGACCGCCTTCGTGACCTCGTCCAGCGCCTGGACGTGGTCCCAGTGCTGGTGGGTGGTGACGAGGTCCTTGAGCTGGTCGCGCGAGCCCACCGTGTCCACGGTGTCCAGCAGGCGGTCGGCCTCGTTCGCGGCGTCGATGAGCAGCGTGCGGCCGGTGGCCTTGTCGACCAGCACGTACGCGTTGTTGTCCATCGGCCCGACCGAGACCTTGGTGATCGTCACGGCGTCGAGGTCCCGCCGCGCGGCGGGACCCTCCGGGTCGACGTGTCCGGTGTAGTCGTCGAGGAGCTCCACGTCGGACAGTCTGCCCGCTCGCACCGACACCCACGCCGGTCCCGACCCGACGGGTCGCTCGGTGGTCGCGGGCTCCGGTGGCCAGGGGTACGCCAGGCAGGTCCACGGGCT
>NZ_JABBND010000021.1 GCF_012933465.1 Actinomycetospora sp. TBRC 11914 | reverse complement strand
CCGACATTTTCTGCTCACGAGGCCGGAGGCCACCTACACGTCCACCGACGCCGCCTCCGGGTCCGCGGACGCCCCGCGCACCGGCAGCGACGCGAAGAACGCCGGGGGCTCGACCCACGGGTCGGCGACGGTGCCGGCCTCGGCGTCGCGGACCGCGCGCCACACCCGGTCGGGGGTCAGCGGCATGTCGAGGTGGCGGATCCCGAGCGGGGAGAGCGCGTCGAGGACCGCGTTCTGCACCGCGGGCGTCGACCCGACCGTCGCCGCCTCGCCGATCCCCTTGGCGCCCAGCGGGTTGTAGGGCGTCGGGGTCTCGGTGCTGGCGGCCTCGAAGGCCGGGACCTCGACCGCGGTCGGCAGCAGGTAGGCGGCGAAGGAGCCGGTGGTCGGGTTGCCGTCCTCGTCGTAGGAGAAGCCCTCCCACAGCGCCTGCGAGATGCCCTGGGCGAGGCCGCCGTGCTGCTGGCCGGCCACCAGGGTCGGGTTGAGCACGCGCCCGCAGTCGTCGACCGCGACGTGGCGCAGCGGCGTCACGCGCCCGGTGTCGAGGTCCACCTCGACCACCGAGACGTGCGCGCCGAACGGGTAGGTCGCCCCGGGCTGGGACTCGTCGCGGGACTCGGCCAGCGACACCCCCTGCTCGTGGGCGGCCGCCGCGACCTCGCGCCACGACAGCGTCCGGTCGGGCACGCCGGCGATCCCGAGCGCGCCGTCGTCGGTGACCACGACGTCGTCGGGCGAGGCCTCCAGCGCCGAGGCCACCACCTCGCGGGCCCGCTCCAGCACCGTGTCGGCCGCGACCAGCACGCTCGACCCGGCCAGCTGCAGCGACCGCGACCCGCCCGTCCCGCCGCCGTGCGGCACCGCCGCGGTGTCCGACTGCACGAACCGGATCTGCTCCATCGGGATGCCGAGCCGGTCGGCGACGATCATCGCGAACGACGTCGCGTGCCCCTGCCCGTGCCCGGAGGTCCCGACGGCGACCGTGGCCCCGCCGTCGTCGTCGACCGTCACCTTCCCGTACTCCTGCGCCGCGCCGCCGGCGGTGACCTCGACGTAGACGGCGAGGCCGATGCCGAGGGCGACCCGGTCGCCGCGCTCCCGACGCCGGGCCTGCTCGGCCCGCAGGTCGTCGTACCCGGCGAGCTCCAGGGCCTTGTCGAGGGACTTGGCGTACTCACCGGAGTCGTAGAGCGAGCCGGTCACCGTGGTCAGCGGGAACTCGTCGGGGCGCAGGAAGTTCCGGCGACGGATCTCGGCCGGGTCCATGCCCAGCTCCGTCGCGCCGAGATCCATCATGCGCTCGAGCATGGCCGCGGCCTCGGGCCGGCCGGCGCCGCGGAAGGCACCCATCGGCGTCGTCGTCGTGAGGGCGGCGGCCGCGTCGAAGGCGATCGTCGGGATGCGGTAGACGCCCTGGGCCATGTTGCGCGTCGGGCCGAGGGCGAGCGCGCCACCGAACCCGGCGTAGGCGCCGGCGTCGCCGACGACGCGGGCGCGCAGCCCGACGATCGTCCCGTCGCGCCGCAGTCCGAGCTCGGCGTACTGCACCTGCCCGCGGCCGTGGGGCATCGCCGTGAGGTTCTCGCTGCGGGTCTCCGCCCAGGTCACGGGGCGACCCAGCCGGCGGGCGGTCTCGATGACGACCGCGTGCTCCGGGGCCATCCCGGCCTTGCCGCCGAACCCGCCGCCGACGTGCGGGGCGACGACCCGCACCCGCTCGGGCTCCCAGCCCCACTGCGCGGCGACCTGCCCGCGCAGACCGTGGGGCATCTGGGTCGAGACGTGGACGGTCATGTCGTAGGGCTGGTCGGGGCCGCCCGGCGTCGCGGTGACGGCGTTGCCCTCCATGGGCGCGACGGCGAGGCGCTGGTTGACGATGCGCGCGCGGACGACGACGTCGGCGCCCTCGAGCGGCTGCACGTCGTCGGGGTCGCGGAACCCGGCGGCGAGGTTGGAGTCGAGCTCCTCGAACTGCAGCGGGGCGCCGTCGGCGAGGGCGGCCTCGGGGTCGACGACGGCGTCGAGCGGGTCGTAGTCGACCTCGACGAGCTCGGCGGCGTCGACGGCGTCGGCGCGGGTGGTGGCGACGACGGCGGCGACCATGTCCCCGACGAACCGCACCTTCCCGCGGGCGAGCAGGGGCCGGGCGCAGGCGTCGTTGAGCACCATGAACGGGCGGTGGTCGGGGACGTCGGCGAGGTCGGCGCCGGTCAGGACGGCGACGACGCCGGGCGCCTCGCGGGCCTTCTGGGCGTCGACCTCGCCGAGCCGGGCGTGGGCGAGGGGGGAGCGGACGAAGTGCACGTGCAGCGCCCCGTCGGGGACGGTGTTGTCGACGTAGGTCCCGCGACCGCGGATCAGCTCCGGGTCCTCGACGCGGCGGACGGACGTTCCGAGGATCGAACCAGGCACGGCGGCGACGTTAGGCCTTCGAGTGCGCTCGAACGCAAGCTCCGGTGATCGGTGCGCTGTCAGCGGTGTCGCATCGCAGACACTCAACGTCTGCGATGCGACACCGCTGACGTCAGGCCCCCGGCACGATCGCCGGCAGCACCTCGGAGATCCCGCCGCGCAGCACGACGCTCGCGACCCCGTCGTACGGCGTCGGCTCCGCGTTGACGATGATCACGTCCGCGCCCGCCATGGCCGCGACGTCGACCAGCCCGGCCGCCGGGTGCACGCCGAGCGAGGTCCCGACGGCGAGGAAGAGGTCGCAGCCCAGCGCCGCGTCGCGGGCCCGCTGCAGCACCCCGACGTCGAGCATCTCGCCGAACATGATCGTCGTCGCCTTGAGGACGCCGCCGCAGTTCGGGCAGCGCGGGTCGTCCTCGCCGGCCCGGACGCGGTCGAGCGCCTCGGCCATCGGCGTGACCGCACCGCAGGTCAGGCACACCGTGTGGTGGTTGGTGCCGTGCAGCTCGAGCACCGAGTCGGGCGAGGAGCCCGCCGCCTGGTGGAGCTCGTCGATGTTCTGGGTGAGCAGCGCGACGAGCTTCCCGGAGCGCTCGAGGGCGACGAGCGCGTCGTGCGCCGCCCCCGGCCGCGCCGACCACATCGGGTGCTCGACGCGCTCCTGCCAGGCCGCCCGCCGGACCTCGACGTCGTCGCGGTAGTGGTCGAAGGTCCAGATCCGCTCCGCCGCCGGGTTCTTCGTCCACACGCCCTGCGGCCCGCGGAAGTCCGGGATGCCGGAGTCGGTGGAGACGCCGGCGCCGGTCAGCACCGTGACCCGCCGCGCCCCCGCGATCAGGTCCCGCGCCCGCTCGATCTGCTCCTGGTCCGTGTCCGCCGCAGCCACGGCCCCACGGTGCCACGCGTCACCCGTGCCCGACCTCCCCGGCCAGCCGCAGCAGCGTCGTCGCCACCTCGCGGGGACGCCCGAGCGCCGCCAGGTGCCCGCCCGGGACGACCTCCGCCTCCACGCCCAGCCGTTCCGAGGCCAGCCGCCGCACGAAGGGCAGCGGGAAGAGGCGGTCGTCGCGGGCGGCGACGACGCGGGTCGGGACGTCGGGCCAGCGCGGCAGCGGGTAGGGCACGGAGAAGATCGTCGCGGCCTGCAGCGGCGGCCCGGCGGCCTCGAGCTCGGCGACGAGGTCGGTGGGCAGGTCGTGGAAGAAGGTGGTGCGCGGGTCGTGCACCGGGTCGAGCCGGGCGGGGTCGAGACCCAGCTCGACGGCCAGGGCCCCGACCGCCGCCCGGTGCCGCGTCGCGTCCCACCAGGCCCCCGCGGTCTCCCGCGGCGCGGGGATCATCGGCGCGAGCAGGACCAGCAGCGTCGTCGGGACCCGCCGGGCCACCAGCGGCACCGTGAACGCGCCCATCGACTGGCCCACGAGCACCACCGGGTCCGGGCGCTCCCCCACCGCGGCGACGACGGCGTCGGTGTACTCGTCCCACCCGGCGGTCTCGTCGCCGATGGGCAGGTCGGGGGTGACGACGACGTGGCCGGCGGCGGTGATCCACGGCGCCACCCGGGACCAGTAGCGGTGGTCCGAGGACGCGCCGTGGACGAGGACGAAGGTCGTCACGGGGTTCTCCTGTCGGTGGGGGTCACCCTGGTGTCGTCACCGGACCCGCGGGATCGACACGGTCAGCCCTCGAGGGCCGCCATCGCCGCCGCGTCGAGCTCGACGTCGCCCGCGGCCAGGTTCTGCTCGAGGTGCGCGACGCTGCGCGTGCCCGGGATGAGCATCGTCTCCCGCGCGTGGGCCAACAGCCACGCCAGCGCCACCTGCGCCGGCGTCACCCCGAGCCGGCCCGCGACCTCGACGACGGCGGGCAGGTCGGTCACCTGCCGCTGCCCCGGCCACCCGCCGCCCAGCGGGAAGTACGGCATCCACGCGATGCCCTGCTCGCGGCAGACGTCGAGTACCGGCTCGCTGCCGCGGTCGACGAGGCTGTAGGCGTTCTGCACGCACACGACGCCGACCCCCAGCGCGTGCCGCAGCTGCTCGGCCGACACGTGGGAGAGCCCGATCGCGCCGATCTTGCCCTCGTCGCGCAGCGCGGTCATGGTCGCCAGCTGGTCGTCGAAGGGCACCACCTGGTCGCCCGCGGCGACCAGACCGGGTTCGACGTCGGCCCGGCGCAGGTTGACGACGTCGAGGCGCTCGGCACCGAGCGAGCGCAGGTTGTCCTCCACCTGCGCGCGCAGCTCCTCGGGCTTCTGGGCGAGCCGCAGGGCGTGCTCCCCGCCCGGGTCCGGGGTGGCCCCGACCTTGGTGACGACGACGAGGTGCTCGTCGTAGGGCGCGAGCGCGGCGCGGATCCGCCGGTTGACGACGCCGTCGCCGTAGAACTCGGCGGTGTCGAGGTGGTCGACGCCGAGCTCGACGGCGCGGCGCAGCACGCCGACGGGCTCGTCGTCGGTCCCGGCCCAGCGCAGCTGCATGGCGCCGTAGCCGACGCGGGCGACGCGGCGTCCGGCGAGGTCGGCGAGGCCGCCCGGGTGGGGGCGGGCATCGGTCCTGGTCATGGTGGTCCTCCTCGCGCGATGGCACACTCGTCGTCGAAACGGAGGCACCTCCGTTCACGAGGACGACGCTAGCACGCCAACCGGAGGTACCTCCGCTTCCATGGCCGACAACATGGCCGACGACGCTGCCCCCCGCCTGCGCGCGGACGCCCGCCGCAACCGGGACGCGCTGCTGCGCGCGGCCGCCGCCGGGTTCACCGCCGGGGACGACCCGACGCTCGAGAAGATCGCCCAAGACGCCGGGGTCGGGATCGGGACGCTCTACCGGCACTTCCCGACCCGCGAGGCGCTCGTCGAGGCGGTCTACCGCACCGAGCTGGCAGCGGTCTGCGAGAGCGCCGAGGAGCTGCTCGCGGCGCACGAGCCCGCGGCGGCGCTGCGGGCGTGGATGGACCGCTACGCGGAGTTCGTGACCACCAAGCGCGGGATGGCCGAGACCTTCCGGGCGATGGTGGCCGACGGCACCGTCGTCGCGCTCCGGACGCGGGAGTCGATCGACGCCGCCGTCGGGACGCTGCTGGCCGCGGGCGCGCGGGCGGGGACGCTGCGCGCCGACGTGGAGCCCGACGACGTCGTCACCCTGCTGGTGGGGGTCCTCCTGGCCACCCAGGGGTCGGACGACCGGGCCCGGCTCGGGCGGTTGCTGGACCTGGTGGCCTCCGGCCTCGTGAGCACTAACTGTCGCTATAGCGACCTTTAGTGCTCACGAGGCCGGAGGCCACCTAGGGGTAGCTGCCGTCCCCGGTCTCGACCCCGACGTACGAGGGCTGGCCGTGCACCTGCGTGTAGCTGGTCGTCGACCCGACGACGGACTGGACGAACACCACGACCTGCTGGCCGGCGCTCGCGAGCCCCGACGCCAGGTTGTTCGTGGTGGCGGCGGCCTGGGTCGGCTGGGAGATGATGGCGTAGAGGATCAGGATCCCCACGATCCACCCGATGACCCGAAACATTGGTTGATGATGACGCCGGTGCCCGGTTCCGGAACACCCCTTGAGACACTATTTCTGCAGGTCAGCGCCCATCTGTACCCCCCGCAGCGTCCATTCGGCCGTAAGGACTCAGCCGCCCAGGGCGCCGAGCTTCGCGACCAGTTCCACGAGCCCGTAGAGCAGCGGGAGGATCGCGAGGACGAGCCAGGAGACCACGAGCAGCCCGGTGCGGGCGGGTCCGGACGTGGTGGGGGTGTCGTCGGGGGCGGTCATCGGGACGCTCCTTCCTCGACCGCGGCGGCGGGGCTCTCCGCGCCGTCCACGAAGTGGCGCCGGGCCACGGGCCGGACGAGCTCGTTGCAGACGAACGCCACGACGAGCAGCGCGATCATGATCACGAACGCGACCGTGTAGTGGCTGGCGAGGGTGCCTCCCGTGCCGCTGTTCGCGTCGACCACCCCGTCGACGATCAGCGGCCCGAGCACCCCGGCGACCGACCACGCGGTGAGCAGCCGGCCGTGGATCGCCCCGACCTGGTAGACCCCGAAGAGGTCCTTGAGGTAGGCGGGAAGCGTCGCGAAGCCGGCGCCGTAGAAGGACAGGATCAGCAGCGTCGCGATGAGGAACACCGCCTTGTTGCCGGGTCCGATCAGCAGCAGGAGCAGGTACATGACCGCCCCGACGCCGAGGTAGACGCGGTACATGTTCTTGCGCCCGATCACGTCCGACGCGGTCGACCACAGGAACCGGCCCAGCATGTTGGCCAGCGAGAGCACCGAGACGAACGCGGCGCCGGCGGCCGCGAGCACCGTCGCGGGCGAGGACCCGGCGAAGAAGTCCTGGTAGAGCGGGGCGGCCCGCTCGAGGACGCCGATGCCGGCGGTGACGTTGAAGCAGAGCACCACCCAGAGCAGCCAGAACTGCGGGGTCCGCAGCGCCGCGGCGGCCGGGACGCCGCCCTGCGGCACGGCGACCTCGCCGGCCTCGGCGGCCGCGCCCTGCACCCCGCGCGGCAGCCGCACGAGCGCGGCGCCGAGCAGCATCCAGACCAGGTAGATCAGGCCGAGCACGACGAACACCATCGCCAGCCCGCCGCCGGTCTTCCCGAAGCCCGCCAGCAGCGCCGTCGACAGTGGCGACGCCACCAGCGCGCCGCCGCCGAAGCCCATGATCGCCAGCCCGGTGGCGAGCCCCGGCCGGTCGGGGAACCACTTGATCAGCGTGGAGACCGGCGCGATGTAGCCGATGCCCAGCCCGATCCCGCCGATCACGCCGTAGCCGAGCACGACGAGCCAGAGCTGGCCCGCGACGATGCCCAGCGCGGCCACCAGGAAGCCGGCGCCCCAGAACAGCGCGGCGACGACCATCGACCAGCGCGGGCCTCGCCGCTCGACGGTGGTGCCGCCGAACGCCGCGGAGAGCCCGAGCACGAGGATGGCGACCTGGAACGGTAGCGCCGACCCGACCGCCGTCGTGTGCAGCGAGTTCTGCACCGGGGTCTTCAGGACGCTCCACGCGTAGGCCTGGCCGATGGACAGGTGGATCGCGAGCGCCGCCGGCGGGACGAGCCAGCGGCTCCAGCCCGGCGGGGCGATCGAGCGTTCGCGGCTCAGGATCGAAGCAGTCACCGGGGTCGTCCTCTCGTGTCCGCATCGTCGCGTCACAGACCGGACGCGCGGGACGCGCCGTCCGAGAGCGCACCGTAGCCGGACAGACGCACCTCGTGCACACGAAAGGTGGCCTTCGGCCTTGTGAGCACCAAAGGTCGCTATAGCGACACTTAGTGCTCACGAGCGCGAAGCGCCCCTTCGCAGGACCGCACCACCGCCCGCGCCACCTCGGCGGCCGCCCGCGACGTCAGCGGGCTCTCCGCCCGCGTCCGCCACCGGTCGAGCGCCTCGAGCGCGGCCGCCCGCACGTCGGCGCCGGGTTCGAGACCGAGCCGCTCCGCCACGCCCGGGCCGTCGCCGCCCAGCAGCCGCTCCGCCTCGGCCGCCGTCCCCTCGGGCATCGTCACCTGCCCCTGGCGCAGGGCCGCGAGCAGCCGCTGCTCGGTGAACGCGTGCGCCCCGGTCAGGAGCCGCTCCAGCTCGGCCGCCACCGGCCCGGCGTCGGGACGCGGCGCCCGCCCCAGCACGAGGTCGACCGCGAGCAGCGCCGACCGCGCCTGGTGCACGTCGCGGCGCCCGAGCACCCGCGAGGTCAGCGTGTCGCGCAGCTCCCCCAGCCCGCTGCGACGGATCAGCTCCTCGGCCAGCGACGGCGAGTCGACCACCCCGCGGCCGGTCCGCGCGCCGCGGCGCAGCACCGTCGTCGCCGACCGGATGCCGAACACCCCGAACCGCTCCATGAGACGACGCCGGGCGGGCTCGTCCAGGCGCACCCCGTCCGGGTCCGAGGCGAGGGCCTCGGCGACGACGGCGGGCGGCTCGGCGGCGGTGAACCGGTCCGCGGAGAGCAGCAGCGCGTCGACCTCGGCCCGCGGTGCCCGCGCCAGCGCCCGCAGCGCGCTGAACTCCGCCTGGCGCAGCGTCCGCGCGGTCTCCGCGAGCAGCCCGTCGACCGCCACCACCGTCTGGCACAGCGGCCGCAGCGCCGGGTCCTCGCGATAGGCCTGCGCGACCTGCCCGGCCGTCGTCACCGCGTCGAGCCCGCCGCCACCGACCTCGTCGGCCCGCGACAGCACCACGATCGTCCCCGACGCCCCCACCGCGCCGAGCCCGCCGGCGCCGCCCTGGGCGAGGTCGGCGAACGCCTCGAGGAACCCGACGTCGTTGCGGTGCGCGTGCCGCATCAGGTAGACGACGGCGTCCGCCCCGGAAGGCCGGTCGTCGGGCGTCACGAACGACAGCGTCCGCCGCGAGTTCGTCTCGCGGATCGAGTCGAGCCCGGGGGTGTCCACGAGGGTCGCCTCCGCGAGCCCGCGCGAGGGCCAGTCCACCAACAACCGTCCGACGCGGCCCGGGTCGCCGATCCCGCCGAGGTCGATCCGCAGGCCCTCGGCGTCGCGGGTGAACGGGACGGCCGCGCGACGCCCGTCGACGTCCTCCCGCACGACGGCGGCGCTGGGCGCGTCGCGGTACCAGGTCACCAGGCGGGTGCACTCCCCCGCGTCGGTGGCCGCGACCCGCTCCCCGACCAGCGCGTTGAGCAGCGTCGACTTCCCCGCCTTGAGCGTCCCGGCCAGCGCGACCCGCAGCGGCTCGTCGAGCCGGGCCCGGGCGTCGTGCAGCACCGCGCGGGCCCACGCCGTCGGCGGGTCGGCGGGCCCGGTGCCGTAGAGCCGCAGCGCGCCGTCGACGACGTGGCGGGCCGCGCCGACGAGCCCGCTGGGATCGGGCGCGGTCACGCCCCGACCAGCCGCGACGGGCGCGACGACGACGGCGAGCGCCGGGCGCGTTCGCGGCGCGCCCGCTCGGCGAGGGCCGCCACGCGCTCGAGCTCGGCCTCGACGTCGGCCAGCCGCGCCGCGCGCTTCGCGCCGTCGGCCTCGACCGCGCGGGCCGCGTCGGCGGTCGCGGACAGGGAGCGCTCGAGCTCCTCGGCCGTCGTCGTGAAGTGGTCGCGGAGGGTTCGCTGGACCTCGCGGAGCATGTCCCGGGAGTTCTTGCCGGCCTGGAAGATGACGTCGTCGACGTGGCGGCGCACCGCCTGCTTGGCCTCGGCCTGCCGCCGTCGCAGCGCCCGTTTCCGCTCGTCGACGAGCGTCTTCGACCCCAGCAGCAGCCCGGCGCCCACCGAGAACGGGTTGAGCAGCGCCATGCCCGCGATGGTCGTCAGCATGCCGATCATCAGCACGCCTCCGTAGGACCCGCGCATCCCGATCATGAGCGACTGCGCGACCCCGAACTTCTCGTGGTCGGGCGCGGCGAGCATCGCGACCGGGTCGGCCGCGAGCCCCGCACCGTCCGGCGACGCCCCGACGGTGACCGGCGGCAGCACGCCCTCGCCGTCCTCGGCGAAGTGGGTCGCGACCTTCTCGGCGAGCCAGCGGGTCCGCTCCTCGGCCCACACCACGTTCGTCGACACCCCGGCCGAGACCTGCTGGTGCAGCCACGGCGCGAACTGCTCCCACGTCTTGCCGGGATCGGTGTCGTCGAGCGCGGCCTCGGCGTCGGTGATCACCGCGCGGAGCCGGTCGCGCAGGTCGTACTCGATGTCGGAGACGAGGTCGGCGACGCCGTCGTTGAGGGTCTGCTGCCAGCGGGCGGCCCGGTCGCGCAGGCCCGCGGCGCGGTTCCGGGCGCGCTCGACCTCGGCGGCGATCCGCTGGGCGCGGGCCGGGTCGGCCAGGGCGTCGCGCTCGGCGCGGAAGGTCGTCGCGAACTGCTCGCAGGCCACGAGCACCTCGTCGGTCGCCAGCCGCACCCGGCGGTCCTGCCGCCGCTGCGCGACCTCCGAGAGCAGGTGGCGTAGCTCCTCGACGCCGGACTCCTCGGCGAGGGCCCGGGCCGTCTCCGGCGGCAGGTCGCCGTCCTCGGCGGCGTGCAGCGCGAGCGCGGCCGACGTCGGGAGCACCCGGACGGCGCGGAGCGCGTCGTGCCCGGTCCGGTCCAGGTGGCCGCGGTCGATGTCGGCGATGCGCCGCCAGTGCGGGTGCAGGTCGGTGCGGGTCAGCACGACGACGACCGCCGGGCTCACCGCCGCGGCGGTGCGGACCAGCGCGAGCTCCGGCGCGGTGAGCTCCCGGCCGGCGTCGGCGACGACGAGGACGGCGTCCGCCCCGGGCAGCTCGGCCATCGTCGACACCGCCGCCGGCGACGCGAGCCCGCCCGCTCCCGGGGTGTCGACCAGCCGCAGGCCCTCGAGGACCGGGCGCGGCAGCGTCGCCTCGGCGTGCGACCAGCCGGCCCGGTTGTCCGGGTTGCCGTTCTCGGTGACGTGCTCGGCGAGCGCACCCGGCGAGATCGACTGGTGCTCCACGCTCGGGCCCGACCCCTCCGGGCTCTCGACCCCGCGGACGAGCACGACCCCGGCCTGCTCGCCGTGCCCGCACACCGTCGGCACCGTCGTGGCCCGGTGCGCGTCCGTCGGCAGCGCCCGGCCGCCCAGCAGCGCGTTCACCAGCTCGGTCTTGCCCGCCTTGAACTCCCCGACGACGAGCACGCGGGCCCGGTCGTCCTCGACGGCCCGGGCCACGACGGCGAGCCGACGCTCCAGATCCGGTCGGTCGTAGGCGGTCGCCGCCCGGCGGGCCAGGGCGACGAGCTCGGTGAGCTCGGCGCCGGTCGGCTGGTCGGTCATGCGTGGTCCCCCTGCTCGAAGCCCCCTCGACGACGACAGCCGGGGCACGGCGCGTCCGCGCCGTGCCCCGGCTGTGTCGTCACCCGGCCGACGTTACGCGGCCGTGACCCGCGCGCCGGCCGGAGGACCTCAGGCCACCGGGAAGAGGTGGCTGTCGACGTGGCCGCCGTGGTCGGCGCTGGTGGAGTTGTCGACCGAGTTGTCGTCGTGGGAGAACGTGTTCCCGCTGTGCGACGTGTCGGTGTCGATCGAGTTGTCGGTCGAGTGGTCCGAGTTGTCGGTGTCGTGCGAGTCGGTCGACGTGTGGTTCTGCGAGTCGGTGATCGCGTGGTTGTCGGTCGCGTTGTGCGAGTTCGTCTCGGCGTGGGAGTCGGTGTTGGTCCCGTTGGCGCCGGAGACCTGGTTGCCGTGACCGAAGGCGTTCGAGCTGTTCACCGTGCCGGAGCCGGTGCTGATGACGCCGCCCTGGCCGGTGCCGACGTGGTCGAGCGAGGTCGCGTTGCCCGAGCCGAAGGCGGTCGTCGAGCCGTCGCCGGACTGCTCGTTGCCGTTGCCGATCTGGTTGTGCCCGCCGGTCGCGACCGGGGCGTTGTTGTCGCCCTCGATGCTCACGCCGCCCGCGCCCACGTTGTGGGTGTCGTTGTGCACCTCGACGTCCGCGCCGTGGTCGGCCCAGATCTTGGTGATGTTGTTGGTGTTGTAGATCGTGTCGTGGGAGTCGAACGAGTAGTTGTTCGTCACGTAGTTGAGGTGCGTGACGACCTTGTCGATCTCGTTGTCGTGGTCGTGCCACCGGTGGTCGTCGTCGTGCCCGCCGTCGTGGTGGTGGTCGCCGTGGTGGTGCGGCGCATCGTGGTCGCGGTCGTGGTCGCGACCGTGGTCGCAGTCGTCCTCGTACTGCGCGCACTTCTGCGGGTCGACCTTCTCGAGGACCACCGGCATGAGGTCCTTGATGTCGTCGACGCAGACGTTCTGCAGGCCCGCGGCGTGCAGGGCGCCCTGCGGGTCGCGCTGGAAGTCGGCCAGCGCCTCCTTGTCGTTCAGCAGGTCCAGCAGGAACTGCAGCAGCGTCTTGTGCTCGCTCATGGCGTGTGCCCCCGGTGATCGCGGTGTCCGTGGCGCCCTCGGCGGTGCTGCCGGGGCGGCGTGGTCACCACCGTGCCGCCCGGGGGCCGGCCGGCCATCGGGGCTCACTCCGGGTTCGCGTCCGGGGCCCCTAGGGGGTTCGGGGCCACCCCCGGCACCGACCCCCGGGGCCGGCTGTCACGGACGGTGCCAGTACTCCCCGACCCGTGCGATGTCGCCACTCGAACGAGCTACAACTGTGTAACGACGCTCTCCGAGGGGTCGATGATGACCACGGAACAGCGACGTGCGCCGCCTCGGGCGAGGGGGCGCCGGGAGCGGTTGCAGGGTGTCCCCCGGGGCGCCCAGGACGGGGGAGCTGGGAGTGCAGCAGATGCCGGGACCGCACCAGGGATGGGCGCCGTGGCCGCCCGCGCCGCAGCACGGGGACGCCGTCGTCGGCACCCCCTACGACCTGGGGATCGACCTCGGCACCACCTTCACCGCGGCCGCCGTCCGCTGCGAGCCCCGCCCCGGGGCCCCCGAGTCCGGGGTGCGGGTCGTCGGTCTCGAGCACGGCACCGTCCAGGTGCCCTCGGTCCTGCTCGTCGACGACGACGGGGCGCTGCGCGTCGGCGCCGACGCCGAGGAGCGCGCTCCCTCCGCCCCGCAGCGCGTGGTCCGCGAGTTCAAGCGCCGCCTCGGCGACGACACCCCGATCGTCGTCGGCGGCGAGAGCTTCTCCGCCGACGGCGTGGCCGCCGAGATGGTCCGCTGGACCGCCGACCGCGTCGCCGAGACCCACGGCGCCGAGCCGCGCCGCCTCGCCGTCGCGCACCCCGCCGGGTGGGGTGCGTACCGCCGCCGGGTGTTCACCGAGGCCCTCGCCGAGGTCGGTCTGCACGACGTCGTCCTGCTCACCGAGCCCGAGGCCGCCGCGGCCGCCCACGCCGCCGCCGGCCGGCTGCCGCTCGGCCGCACCGTCGCCGTCTACGACCTGGGGGGCGGCACCTTCGACGCCGCCGTGGTCCATGGGGTCGCAGCGTCCCCGTCCTATCCGGTCGGGCTGAAGGTCCTCGGCCGGGGCCAGGGGCTCGAGGCCCTGGGCGGCATCGACTTCGACGAGGCCCTCTTCTGGCACGTCTGCTCCGAGCTCGGCGGCGCCGTCGCCGCGCTCGACCCGGCCGACCCCGACACCGTCCGCGCCGTCGCCGGCCTCCGGCGGGCCTGCGTCGCGGCGAAGGAGACGCTCTCGGTCGACACCGAGGCCGTCGTCGACGTGCGCCTGCCGAACGTCACCACCCGGGTGCGCATCACCCGCGGGGAGTTCGAGGAGATGATCGAGCCGGCGCTGCGCCAGACCGTCGACGTGCTCGGCGAGGTGCTCGACTCGGCCCGCGTCGCGGCCCGTGACCTCGACGGCGTGCTGCTCGTCGGCGGCTCGTCCCGCATCCCGCTCGTCGCGCGCATGCTCTCCGCCGAGCTCGGCCGCCCTGTCGCGGTCGACCCGGACCCGACCACCGTCGTCGCCCGCGGCGCCACCTGGGCCGCCGCCGCGGCGAGCGGCGCGATCCGCCCCGCCGGCCCGCTCTCCGGCCCCTTCCCGACGCCGGGCACGGGCGGCTTCCCGCGGCCGCGCACGGGCGGCTTCCCGACGCCGGGCACGGGCGGCTTCCCGACGCCGGGCACGGGCGGCTTCCCGACGCCGGGCACGGGCGGCTTCCCGACGCCGGCCTCGGTGCCGTTCCCGACGCCGGGCTCCGGCCCGTTCGCGGCGGTCCCGTACCCGGGCGTGCCCGGCGACGACGAGCCGCGCACGGAGCTGATCGGCCGCGAGGCGGCCCTGCTCGCGCACGCCCGCGCCGCCGACCCGGCCGACCCCATGACGACGCCGGTCCGCCTCGACCTCCGCACCGCCCACGGCGCCGTCGAGCCGGTGACCGCCCCGATCGCGTCCCCCGTCCCCCCGGCACGCCCGACCGCGTTCTCCGCCGCCCCCGCCGAGCGTCCGCTGGAGCCTCCGGGCACGCCCGACACCCGCCGGCGCCGGATCGCGCTCGGCGCCGGGGCCGCGGCGGTGCTGGTGGTCGGCGGGGCGGTCGCCGTGACCGTGCCGATGATCGACAACACCAGCACGTCGAGCGCGACGGTGGCCGCCCCGACGCCGGGCGCCCCCGCCCCGGCCCGGCCCGTCACCGCCGACGCCGGAACCCTCCCGGCCGGCACCCTCCCCGCGGCCACCGACGCCTCCTCCGGGACGACCACCGCGGACAGCACCTCCCCTGCCGCGACCCGCGCCCCCGCGTCGCGGGTCGCCCGGCCCGCCTCGCCGGTGACGGCCCCGCGGCCCGCCGCGCCGGTCGCGGCCGCACCCGCCCCGGCCGCCGTGCCGGTCGCCCAGAAGCCCGCGACGACCCCGCCGGCCACGACGGGCGGGACGACCACCCCCGGCACCACCACGACCGACCCGAACGAGGGCAAGTCGCAGACGCCGCCCTCGTCGACCCCGCCGTCGTCCACGGCGAACCCGCCGGCCGGGACACCGTCCACCGGGGGCACGGCCCCGGCCGCCGGCGCGGCCGCTCCGGGCCCGACGGTATGACCGTGCTCGACGAGCACCGGACGCTCGACGCCGACCTCGACCTGGTCGACGAGGCCGAGCGGGCCGTGGTGGCCGGCGAGCTGGTGGAGGCCGCGCGCTGCGCCGACGCCGTCCTCGCCGAGCCGGACGCCGAGCCGTGCCGACTCGCCCGCGCGGCCCACGTGCTCGCCGCCGTCCACGCCCACCGCGGCCTGCTCGCCGACGCCGCCGACCTGCACGCCTGGGTCGCCGCCGCCGTCCCGGGCTCGGCCTCGCCGGCGGCCGCCGTCGCGCTGGTCGGCACCGGGCGGGCGCCCGTCGAGCCCGCGTCGGCCGCGGGCCGGCCCGCACCGCCGACCCTGCGCGCGGGCGCCGAGGGCCTCGTCGGGCGCGCGGTGACCGCGAGCGTCCGCCCGGGCGGTTCGGCCGCCGCGCTCTCCGAGCTCACCCGCGCCGCGGCGGTCCTCGAGTGCCGCGGCGGGGCGGTGCTGCTCGACGACTCCCCCGCCGCCCTGGGCGCCCTCGTCGCCCTGCACCGCGGCGAGCCCGACCTGGCGCGCTCCCTGACCGACCGCGCCGTCGCCGCCGATCTCGGCGGCGCGCCCCATCGTCGTCGCCACCTGCTCCTGCGCGCGTGGGCCGACATGGCGGGCGGCGACCTCGGCGCCGCCCACGCCGGGCTCGAGACCGCCGCGGCCCGCCCCGAGCCGGTCCACGCCCGCGACGAGCTCGTCGCCGTCGCCCTCGAGGCGGGCCTCGTGCGCCGCGCCGGGGACACCCGCGGCCTGCTCGCGCTCTGGACCCGGGCCCGCGAGGCCGTCCTGCACCACGCGGTGGACCTGTGGTCGCTGCTCGCGATCGGTGAGCTCGTCGTCGTCGCCGGCCGGCTCGGGCAGCAGACCTGGCTCGCCCCGCACGCGGAGTCGGTCGACGAACTGCTCGCCGCCCTCGACCGCCCGGTCCTCTGGGCCGCGCCCTGGGACTGGTGCGCGTTCCTCGCCGCGGTCGCCGCCGACGATCCCCCGGCCGCCCAGCGCCACGCCGCCCACCTCGCGGACGCCGCCTCCGACCCGGCCGCGCAGGCCGGCTCCCTCGCGACCGTCCTCGCCCGGGCCGCGCGGGTGTGGCTGCACGTGCTCGCCGGCGAGGTCGACCTCGACGAGGTCACCGCGGCGACGACCGCCCTCGCCGGCGCCGGCATGGCCTACGACGGTGCCCGCCTCGCCAAGGAGGCCGCGGTCCGCACGACCGACAAGCGGGTCCTCTCGGCCATGCTCGGCCTCGCCCGCGGGCTGCTCGCGGGCCCGTCGTCGGCGGAGGACCCCACCCCGGCGGCCACGCCGACGGTGCCCGAGCCCGCGGCCCCCGAGACCGGGCCACGCCCGCCGTCGCGACCCGCCGTGCTCTCCGAGCGCGAGCGGGAGGTCGCCGAGCTCCTGCTCGACGGCATGACCTATCGCGAGATCGGCGACCGGCTCTTCATCAGCGCGAAGACGGTCGAGCACCACGTGGGGCGGATGCGCCAGCGCCTGGGCTCCGAGTCGCGCACCGGCCTGTTCGCCGACCTGCGGGACGCCCTGGCGAGCTGAGACCGACCGGCCCGGAACCTGACCGGGAGTCGGACCGTTCGGCCCTGGTCACGGGGGGCGTCCGGGCGTCGACTCATCGGGGGACCGGTGAGGGGCGGCGAGGCGATGATGCGATTCCTCAGCGAGCTCGCGGTCGGGCTCCTGTTCGCCGCCGGCCTGACCGGACTGGTCCTCGGCAACCTCGTGGTGGGGCTGCTCCTGCTCGTGGCGGGCCGGGTGGTCATGTGGCTGTTCCGCCGCTGGCTGCGCCCCAGCCCGCCGTCCTCGATCTACGGCTGGACCTCGAACACCAGCGCCACCGGCCTGTGAGGCGGGCCGGCTCGCGGTCGGGCAACCTGGCGGGCGCGCCGACCGTCTCTCCTCCGGCGTGTGGTCTCGCCGTCAGGGGCAGGAAGGCAACGGGATTTGCAGCGGGAACAGGTCGTACCGGCGGGTGTCTGGCAGCGCGGGTTCGTCGGTCTGATGATCGCCGTGCTCGCGTTCCTCCTCGGGTGCGGGACGTACGGCCTGGCCGTGGGCGCCCCGTCGGGGCACGGGGCGGAGGCCGCGGCAGCAGCCCCGGCACCCGTCGTCGGGACCTCGCCGCGGGCCGGGGCGACCGACGTCCCGCCGAACCAGCCGGTCACCCTCACCGCCGACCACGCCCGCTTGGCGGCCGTGGTGCTGCAGGCGTCCGGCGGTGGCCCGGTCGCCGGGACGACGAGCCCCGACGGCCGGAGCTGGCGGGCGCAGGCGCCGCTGCAGTACGGCACCACGTACACCTGGAGCGGGCAGGCGGTCGGCGACGGCGGGACCGTGCCGGTCACCGGCTCGTTCAGCACCGTCGACCCCGCGCGGACCACGCAGGCGCAGATCAACATCGACGACGGTGAGACCGTCGGGATCGCGGCGCCGATCATCGTGCAGTTCGACCACCACGTCGCGGACAAGGCCGCCGCCGAGCGCGCCATGACGGTGCAGACCTCGATCCCGACGACGGGTTCCTGGGCCTGGCTCGACGACGACAACGGCGGCTCACGCGCCCACTGGCGCCCGCAGGGCTACTGGGCGGCGGGCACCCAGGTCTCCGTCGCCGTGCACCAGTTCGGGGTCGACGACGGCGGCGGGATCTGGGGTGCGCAGGACGTCTCCAGCCACTTCACCGTCGGCCGCGCCCAGATCGTCAAGGCCGACGTGAACAGCCACGAGATGATCGTGGTGCGCGACGGCAAGGTCGTCATGGACTTCCCCGCCAGCTACGGGCTGGGCTCGGACCCGAACCGGAACACGACCAACGGCATCCACGTCGTGATGAGCAAGGCGCAGACCGTGCTGATGTCCAACCCGAAGTACGGGTACAACAACGTGCCCGAGCACTGGGCCGTACGGATCGAGAACAACGGCGAGTTCATCCACGCGAACCCGCTCACCGACGGCGTGCAGGGCTCGGAGAACGTCACCCACGGCTGCGTGAACCTCTCCACCGAGAACGCCCAGCAGTACTTCGACACCGCGATCTTCGGCGATCCCGTCGAGGTCACGAACAGCCCGGTCCCGCTCCGGCTGGCCGACGGCGACATCGCGGACTGGACGGTGCCGTGGGACCAGTGGGTCACGATGTCCGCGCTGGCCGCCTGACCCCGGGCGCCCCGGCCGCGGCGCCGCGGGCGAGGGCGGCGGTCGCGACGACCATGACCGCGACGAGGACGCCGATGAGGACCAGGACCGGTCCGCTCGCCCGGATGTCCTCCCCGAGCACCACCACGCCGAGCACCGAGGCGGCGAGCGGCTCCCCGACGGCGACGGCGGGCAGCGACGCGGACAGCGGGCCGGCGCCGTACGCCGTCTGCTGCAGGTAGGTGCCCACCGTGACGGCGACGACGAGCACCCAGGTCTCCCAGCCCGTCAGCACCGGCACCAGGCCCGTGGTGAGCAGCGAGACCATCGACTTGGTGAGCACCCCGACGAGCCCGTAGCAGAGGCCGGCCGCCGCGGCGAGCAGCGCGGCCCGCCGGGCGCCGCGGCGGCGGCCGGCGCCGAGCACGCACGCCACCGTGAGCACGACGAGCACCGCGCCGGGGAGCAGCCACGCCGACGGCGGGCTCCGGTCCGCGCCCGCCGTCGGGCCGCCGACCACGACGAACAGCGCCAGCGCCACCACGAGCGCGGCGGACCAGCGCCGCGCCGGGGCGGGCACCCGCCGCCCGGACCGGCGGGCCTCGAGCGGGAGCGCGAACAGCAGGCTGGTGACCAGCAGGGGTTGCACCAGCAGGACCGAGCCGAGGCCGAGCGCGGCGGCCTGCACGACGTAAGCCGCCGTGTCGCCGACCGTGCCCGCCCACCAGCGCCGGGACCGGACCAGGCGGAGCACCAGCCGGACGCCGCGGGCCGCGTCGTCGGGGACCTCGGCGGCGGCTCCGCGCTGCGCCACCGAGGCGACCGCGAACAGCAGGGCGGCGAGGAGCGCGAGCCCGGCGGCGAGGAGGTCCAAGCACGCGATCCTAGGTGCGACTCCGTCGCCCGTGAGCACTAACTGTCGGTATACCGACAGTTAGTGCTCACGAGCGCGAAGCGCACCCAGGTGGTCGAACACCTCGCCGACCACCTCGTGCAGCGCCGCGAGGTCGCGCGACCCGGTGTCGGACCAGCGCTGCACCGCCACCCGCACCCCGGCCATCGTCACCGCAGCGACCAGGGCGGGGTACAGCCCGACGGGACGCTCCGATCCCTCGTCGTCGGCGGCGGGGACCTCCTCGCCCACGCGCTCGGCGACCGCCTCCGCCAGCGCCCGCTCGGCCGCGGCGTAGGCCGCGAGCTGGTGCGGCAGCAGCGCCGGGCTGCGCCGCATCATCTGCAGCGCCTCGCGGCGGTCACCGGAGACGACGTCGTCGACGAAGACGAGCACCGCCGCCTGCAGCGCGGTCAGCGGGTCCTCCGACGCGGGCCGCGACAGGAACTCCTCGACGAGCATCTCCGCGCGGGCCGAGTCGCCGGCGACGACGGCCTCCTCCTTGCTGGAGAAGTAGTTGAAGAAGGTCCGCAGGGAGACGTCGGCGGCGTCGGCGATCTGCTCGACGGTGACGTTCTCGACGCCGTGCTCGAGCGAGAGCCGCACCGCCGCCTCCGAGAGCGCCGCCCGGGTGGCCTGCTTCTTGCGCTCCCGCCGACCGACCGCCACCGGGGCAGTGTCCCCGGTGGCCGGTCGACGGGCCGTGAGGGCACTCATCGGGTCACCGCGGGGAGGACCTCGGTGGTCGCGTCGAGCACCGTCGTGTCGGTGATCGCGCGGTGCCGTCCGGTGGGGGCGTCGCCGGCGAGGGCGACGTCACGGCGCTGCGGGCCGACGGTGCCGCCGAGCAGCTCGACGTGCGGGGTGCCCCGCCACTGCGCGACGAGCAGGTGCGGCATCCCGGGGCCCGCGACGGCGACCCGGTAGCGGCCGTCGTCGTCGGCGACGGTCCGGGCGAGCTGGTGCCCGCCGTGGTCGATCAGCGTGAGCACCGCGCCGGCCGCCGGCCGGCCGTGCTCGCGCACCGTGCCCTCGAGGACGGTGCCCTCGACAGCCACGTCCTCGCGCGCCGGCTCCGCCGCGATCCGGGTCGGCGCGTCGGCAGTCTCGGCAGTCTCGGCAGTCTCGGCAGTCTCGGCCATGTCGATCGTCGTGCGCAGCGGCACCTCGCGCAGGAACAGGATCGCGAGCAGGGCGACGAGCGCCATCGGCGCCGCGACCAGGAAGATCATCGCGACCGAGTCGCCGTAGGCGTGCTCGACGATCGCGCGGATCGCCGCGGGCAGCGTCGCCAGGTTCGGGATCTGCCCGCCCGCCGACGAGGTCGCCGACGCCGGGATGCCGGCCGCGGTCAGCCCGGTGGTGATCGCCGAGGAGACGTGGCCGGACAGCACCGCCCCGAGGGCCGCGACACCGGCGGCGCCGCCGAGCGAGCGGAAGAACGCGACGGTCGAGCTGGCCGCGCCCATGTCGCGCAGCGCCACCTGGTTCTGGACGGCGAGCACGAGGTTCTGCTGAGTGGACCCGACGCCGACCCCGACCATCACCATGGCGACGGCGAGCTCCCAGTACGGGGTGTCGGCGCCCATGACGAGGCCCTGGAGCAGCAGCCCGGCGACCAGCAGCACGCCACCGCCGACGAGGTACGGCTTCCACCGCCCGTACCGCGAGATCAGCTGCCCGACGACGGTGGACGCGACGAACAGCCCGGCGATCATCGGCAGGGTCAGCAGCCCGGCCTCGGTGGCGCTGGCGCCGCGGGCGAGCTGGAAGAACTGCGACAGGAACACCGACGAGCCGAACATCGCGACGCCGACGAACAGCGCGGCGACGGTCGCGAGGGCGACGGTGCGGTTGCCGAAGAGCGTCAGCGGGATGATCGGCTCCTCGGCGCGGGACTCGACGACGACGGCGAGCACCAGCGCGACGGTCCCGGCGGCCAGCCAGGCGAGCGAGGCCCAGGAGATCCAGGCGAAGTTCTTGCCGCCGAGCGAGATCCAGATCAGCAGCGCGGAGACACCGCCGGCCACGAGCAGCGCGCCGAGGTAGTCGATGTGCACCTCACGCTTCACGGTGGGCACCGTGAGGGTCCGCTGCAGGACGACGAGGGCGATGACGGCGATCGGGACGGTGACGTAGAAGCACCAGCGCCAGCCGATGGTGTCGACGATGACGCCGCCGATCAGCGGGCCGCCGACGGTCGCCACCGCCATGATCGCGCCGAGGTAGCCGGAGTACCGGCCACGCTCGCGCGGCGGGATGATCGCCGCGATCACGACCTGCGCCAGCGCGGTCAGCCCGCCCATGCCCAGGCCCTGCAGGACGCGGAACCCGATGAGCTCGGGCGTGCTCGTCGACAGGCCGGCGAGCATCGTCCCGACGATGAACACCGTGATCGCGAGCTGGACGAGCAGCTTCTTGGAGAAGAGGTCGGCGAGCTTGCCCCAGATCGGGGTGGACGCCGTCATGGCCAGCAGCGACGCGGTGACGACCCACGTGTACTGGGCCTGCGTGCCGCCGAGGTCGCCGATGATGCGCGGCAGGGCGTTGGACACGATCGTCGACGACAGGATCGCGACGAAGAGGGCCATCAGCAGGCCCGAGAGCGGCACGAGCACGGCGCGCTTGCCGGTGGGTGCGGGCGCGGTCATGGATCCCGGCTTTCACGAGGGGTGGGCGACTGACGTCCACGCTACTCGTTCATGCACGCCGTGCAAGTTTGCGCGATGTGTCTTACTGCACGGCGTGCAGCAGCGCCCCCAGGGTGTGGGCCGGGTAGTCGATCCGGACCTCGGCCATGGCGAGGGCGGCCCGCACTCCGCCGAGCGCCCGCTCGGGCTCGGCCATCCAGAACGTGTCCTCCCGGCGGACCAGCAGGCGGTCGAGGAAGCCCATGGCCGCGCGGTGGGAGTCGGCGTAGCACCGGGCGCGGGCCGACTCCCCGAGGTCCTCGGCCAGGCGCCAGGCCGCCCCGACGCCCTCGGCGACGAACCCGGTGAGCACCGTGGGCGCGCGCGACCCCAGGTCGACGAGGTAGCTGCCGTCCACCCGCAGCTGCCGGTCCACCATCCAGTCGGCCAGCTCGAAGACGAACTCCGGCGCGGCGTGCGCGCCGGGGGCGCCGCTGCGGTGCCACTCGGCCCACCCCTGGGCCTGCCAGGAGGCGAGGCTCCACGGCCGCAGGCAGCGGAAGCGTCGTCGGTGGAACGCGAGGACCTGGTCGGCGTCCACGTCCACCCCGAGCCGCCCGGCCCGGTGGTAGCGGGCCAGCGCCAGCACCACCGCTCCCGGCATGTAGTCCGGTTCGGAACGGGTGGGGACCACGCCGGGCTCACGCACCGAGCCGTCGGCGCGGACCCACCCGGCGAGGTGGCGCGCCAGGCCGTCCGCCCAGGCCCCGTCGTCGACGCCCGGCTCGACCGTCGCGAGCAGGCCCGCCGAGGCCATGCCGCTCGGCAGGTGCTCCGGCACGTGCAGCTGACCGTCGGCGGGGTCGAGGAGGCGGCGCGCCACGGCGAGGCCGCGACGGGCGTCGTCCTGCCAGTCCGGCCGGTCGAGCGCGGTGCCGGCCTCGAGGAGGACCCGCAGCCCGTGCACGCACCGCGCCGCCGTCCCGGACCGCTGCTCGCGACCGGTGCGGGGGTCGTAGGCGTACGACGGCCACCCGTCGGCGTCCGCACGACGGCGGACGTGGGTCGCGAGCAGACCGACGTCGTCGGTGGTGATCCGGCCGCCGGGGCGGTCGACGTAGCCGAGGGCGAGCCGGCGCGCGTCGTCGCCGGCGCGGTGCACCCAGGTCGCCGCCTGGTGGGCCGTCCAGGTCGGCGCCGTGGTCCCGGTCATCCGGGTGAGGGTCGTGGCGACGTCCCGGGCGGCCAGCTCGTGGTGGGCGACCGCGTACTCGGTGAGCAGCCCGTGCCGGTCGCCCTCCCGGGCCTCCACGGCGTCGCGCCCGCGGCGCATCGCCCGGGGCGCGTCGCCCGGGGCGAGGGTCTCAGGGTGGTGCAGGAGGCTCACGCAGACGGTGGTGTCCGTCCGGTCCGTGGCCGCCTCGGCCGCCTCGGTGGCCGCGACCAGGGCCGCGTCGAGCGACCCGGCCTCGGCGGTCCGGGCCAGGGCGTGCCCGACGACGCGGTGGGGCGCGTCGGCGGAGTACAGGCTCAGCGCGACCGCCTCGACGGGGACGGGGACGAGGTCGTCGTCGACCGTGGTGTGGTCGTCGGTGGACCGACCGCCGGCCAGGGCGTCGCGGACCCGGGCGGTCAGGCGGGCACCGAGCGCGAGGTCGGCGGGCCAGGTCTCGGTCGGCTCGACGCCGTAGGGCGGCCACGTCTCCCCCGGCTCGGCGTACTTGGCGACGGTGTGCCGGAAGACGTCGTGGGGCTCGAGCTCGTCGACCTGCGCGTTGGTCGACCTCGCGTGCAGGTACTGCTCGAAGGTGCTGGTGAAGTACTGGGTGTTGGGCAGCGCCCCGCCGAGCTTGGCGGTCCACGCGCGGCTGCGGACGACCACCCCGTAGCGGTCGAAGTCGAGCTCGGCGGGGGTGGTCGGCTCGAGCGGGCCGAGGAAGCTGACGGCGATCTTGACGTCGTCGAGCAGCGTCGACGTCAGGGTGGCGCCGAGCCGCGTCGCGGTGGCGGTGGCGGCCAGGACGAGGTCGCGCGCCGGGTCGGCGTCGTCGGCGTCGAAGTGCCAGAACCCGCTGCGGGCGAGGCGGCGGTCGTCGGCGCGGCGGCGGACGCTGACGAACACCCCGCCACGGCCGTCGACGGGGACGGCGAGCCGGGTGGGCGGCAGCGGGGTGGTGCCGGTGGCCGCCAGCTGCTCGAGCACGAACCGCGCGGCCGCGGCGGGGTGCAGGGCCTCGGGGGTGGGGACGTCGGACCAGGTGACGTCGACGCCGCGGAAGCTGGGGAAGGGCGGCGGTCCGGGGGCCGCGAGGTCGGTCCAGACGTCGAAGACGGTGCGGACGCGGTAGCCCCGTCCCTCGAGGCGCTCCCGGCCGCCGCGGCCCGGGAACTCGACCAGCGCCACGAGCCCCTCCACCTCGAAGCCCTCGCGCTCGAGGATCGTCGCGGCGGTGAGGAAGGCCCGGCCGGAGCTCAGCGAGTCGTCGACGACCACGACGCGCCGGCCGGCGGCGTCCGGCCCGCGGTCGCCGTCGACGCGCCACCCCGGGCCGTGCCCCTTGGGCCGGGAGCGCACGGCCAGGCCGGCGTAGCGGTCGTCGAGCACGACGCACGCCGACACGAGCGGAGCCGCGGTGAGCCCGAACGCGGCCAGGTGGCCGGCGCGGAAGTCGGCGAGCTGGTCGAGCAGCGCCCGCCCGATCAGTCGCGCGCCGGACCCGGTGGCGCTGAGCGCCCAGGTGTAGAGCATCCAGGCGCGGGCGCTGCCGTCGGCGCCGCGCAGGGCGACCCCGTCCTCCCGGCGGAGGAAGCCCTCGCGGCACAACCGCGCGCGGAGCAGCTCGCGATCGGCCGGGGTGAACGACGGCGTCCCGAGCTCAGCCGAGGTGGCCATGCCCGCCGTCGTGGTGTGCCTCCGAGTGGTGGTCCTGACCGCCGTGGTCGCCGTGGTGCTGCTGCTCGTGGGAGGACTCCGAGCCGTGCTCGTGGGAGCTGCCGGAGTGCGGGTCGTGGTGGCCCTCGCCGGAGCCGCCGTGGTGTCCCTCGCCGGAGCCGTGGCTCTGGAACAGGGGCGGGTCGTCGTGCTGGGAGCCCCGGTGGTGCTGCTCGTCGCCGCCGCGCCCGTGGTGCTCGGGGCGGCCGAAGTGGGTTCCGGCGCCCTGGCCCTGCGATCCGCCGAAGTGGCCGGGGTCGTGCCCGGGGTCCTGGCGGACGGGCCCGGCGATCTCGAAGACCCCGCCCGGGTCGTGGCGCGGCGGTCCGTCGACCTCCGCGACGCCGCCGGGGTCGCCGTGCACCGGGCCGGCGAACTCCACCACCCCACCCGGATGCGGGTCCGGGCCCGCGAACTCCACCACACCACCCGGATGCGGATCCGGCCCCGCGAACTCCACCACCCCACCCGGATGCGGGTCCGGCCCCGCGAACTCCACCACGCCACCCGGATGCGGATCCGGGCCGGCGAACTCGACCACCCCACCCGGCTGCGGGTCCGGGCCCGCGAACTCCACCACGCCACCCGGATGCGGATCCGGGCCGGCGAACTCCACGACCTCGGGGTGGCCGTGGACCGGACCGGCGTCCTCCCAGACGGTCGGCGTGCCCCCGACCGGCCCCGCGATCTCGACGACCCCGCCCGGCTCGTGGTGGATGTTGATGACCTCGCCGCCGGGGTCCTCGTCGACCGGCCCGGCGATCTCGACGACCTCACCCGGTCCGGGGTGGATCGGGCCGGCGTCCTCCCACACGGTCACCGTCCGGTCGATGTGGCCGACGAGGCCGCGCAGGTCGGGCGAGTACCCGGGGTCTTCGATGATGTTCGGCGGCACCTCGCGAATCTCGGGCGGGCCCACGAGCGTCGGGTCGTACGCCGCCCCGTGCTCGCCGGGGCCCACGTCCCCGCGGCGCCCCTCCGGCCCCGTCGACTCGCTCATCGCCTGCTCCCCTCACGCCGCGGGCCCGCGGCTCGGCCCCCGGCGAGCGACTCTCCGGCAGGCGCTCCGTCCCCACATGAGTAGGCACGTACTCGGAATCCCGGACAGGACCCCGGCGTCCTACTCAGCCCGCCCCGCCGTCGGGAACGTGAACTCCGTATTTGCACATACCTCTAGGTCGAGCTATAACTATCCGCGTCAGTCAGTTGGAGGTAGCAGTGCGGTAGTGGAAGGAGTGACCGATCGTGCTGCTGAACTACGACCCCTTCGACGCGTTCCGCTCGCTCGACCGCCTGACCGGTTCGCACGGCCAGCCGGGCACCGGGATGCCGATGGACCTCTACCGGGCCGGGGACCACGTGGTCTCCACCTTCGACGTGCCCGGCGTCGACCCCGGATCGATCGACATCTCCGTCGAGGGCAACACGGTCACCGTCAGCGCCGTGCGCAGCGCCCCGGGCGACGCCGGCGAGTGGCTGATCGCCGAGCGACCCCGCGGTCGGTACGGCCGCCGGTTGACGCTGGGCCGCGACCTGGACCTCGACCAGTTGCACGCCTCGTACGTGGACGGCGTGCTGTCGTTGACGATCCCGGTCGCCGAGCGCGCGAAGCCGCGCCGCGTGCAGGTCGAGCACGCCGGGACCCCGCGCACCATCGACACGGCCCTCGGCGCCGACGAGCACCGGGAGGAGCACGCGGAGTCGAACGGCTGAGGCCACCACGACGCCCCATCGGAGCCGGGATCGAGGAGGTGGTGTCCCCGTCCGTCCGAGGACCACGATGACCGGGACCGTGCCCGCGAGGGCCGGCTCGTGAGGAGACCGAACCGGAGGAGCCGGGCGGGGCGGGTCGTGAGGACCCGCCCCGTTCGGCGTGTCCGCGGTGCCGGCCCATCGCGCGCGAGGAGCGCGACCCCGCACGTCGCGAGCGCGACGAGGCCCGGGGGTTCGCGACCGCGACCCGACCGGGTAGCCGCGACGTTCCCGACCGATCACCGTGCCGACGACCTCCGAGGAGGACGACTACCGATGATCACCGTGACCGAGGAAGCCACCCGCGCCCTGCGCCTGGTGTGCGCCGCGACCGGCCGCGAGCCCAGCGTCCGGGTGCGCACCGTCGGCGCCGGGCAACCGCTGCCCGTCGAGGTCGAGGCCGACTCCGACCACCGGCCCGGCGACGTCGCGATCGCCGCCGAGGGGGTCGTTGTCCTCGTCGACCGCGCCCTCGCGGCCGCCGTCGGCGACCGCAGCCTCGACGCCGTCAGTCCCGACGACGGGTCCGCTCCCCGGTTCGTGCTCGCGAGCCGGGCGGACTGAGTCAGGCCTGGGCGCCTAACCGCTCGGCGATGTCCCGGAGGTGGTGGGTGCCCTCGTGGGCGGCCTGTCGGGCCAGCCACCGGGTGCTGCGCTGCTCGCCGGGGTAGCGGTGCACGACCCGATCCCACCCGGCGTCGTCGAGCCTCCCCAGCTCGGCGAGGAACCCGGTGACGTGGTCGCCGAGCTGGTCGACCGCCGGCGCGAGCGCCGCGCGGCCGTAGCCGAAGCGGCGGGCGCGCAGGTCGTTGAACATCGGCTCCAGCGGCGGATCGTCCTCGGTGCGGGCGCGGTGGAGCCGAATGGTGAAGACGGCGTAGACGTCGCGGAGGTGGCAGAGGTACTCGGCGGCGGACCAGGAGCCGCCCGCACCCGGGACGCGCCAGGCCGCGTCGCCGTGGGCCTCCACCAGCGCGCGGGCGCGCGGCGGGACGCCGGTGACGAGGCGGCGGACGTCGTCGGGGGTGGTCGCCGCGAAGTCCATCGGGCACGTCGGGCAGACGTGGTCCTCGGTGGTCAGCGGCGGGACACCGGGTGGGTGGCTCAGCGGAACGAGCCGTCCCCGGTGTCGACCCCGCCCTTGGGCACGGACACCACCTGGCTCGCGACGACGACCGGCGCGACGTAGCCCGGGGAGGCGTAGCGCCAGCAGTTGGCGGCCGCGTCCCAGTACCGGCCGAAGTAGCGGTGTCCGCCGTCCCGGGAGCCGTACCCGGGCGGCAGGGTCGGCGGGAAGGAGATCGTGTAGGTCCCGTTGGACCCGTCCTGGGTGCTGCTGGTCGACGTCGAGCTCGTGGAGCTGGTCGACGAGGTCGAGCTGGTCGAGGAGGACGAGGACGTGGAGCTGGTCGACCCGGACAGCTGCGGGACCAGGTCCGATGCCCCACCGGTGGTCGACGTCGACGAGGAGCTGCTCGAGCCCGAGGCACCGGACAGGGAGTCGAGGGCGTTCCCGACCACGGGCAGCGGCGCCGGTGACGGTGCGTCCTCCGCGGTCGCCACTCCGGTCGCCACCAGCCCGGCGAGCAGCACCCCGGCCACCACGACCCCCACCCGCTTCACGGCCCTGCGCCGTCCTCGTCCCATGTCGCCCCCTCGTCGTCATGCCGTGCGTCGTATGGACGCGCCGCGGTTCGCCCGGTTGCCCGTGAGAACGAGCCCCCGGCCCTCGCGGTACTGCCGACCCCCAGCACCGACTTCCGAGCACCGCGCAGTAGCGGCCACGTGATCGGGCCTCGAGGGCAACCGCTGCCGAACGACCGGGTCACGACGACTCGGTCGTCGCGAAGCGGTCCGCTCCCGGCGAGTCGGGAGCCGGGTGCGCCCGACCGGAACCGGACGAAATCGGCGGGCCGTTGTCGGACCCCGTCAGTACCCTCGCGTCCGTCCCACCGCACGAGTGCCGGGAGCACGCATGGACGTGGCGATCGAGGTCGCCGGACTGGTCAAGCGCTACGGCGATCTCACCGCCCTCGACGGGGTCGACCTGCAGGTTCCCCGCGGCACGGTGCTCGGGCTCCTCGGCCCGAACGGCGCCGGCAAGACGACCATCGTGCGCATCCTGACCACCCTCCTGCAGCCCGACGCGGGCCGCGCGACCATCGACGGTGTCGACGTACTCGCGAACCCCCGCGAGGTGCGCAAGCGCCTCGGTCTCTCCGGCCAGTACGCCGCGGTCGACGAGTACCTCACCGGCTTCGAGAACCTCGACATGATCGGCCGGCTGTACCACCTGGGCCGGCGGCGGAGCCGGGAGCGGGCCCGCGAGCTCCTCGCCCAGTTCAGCCTCACCGACGCGGGAGACCGGCCGACCCGCACCTACTCCGGGGGCATGCGTCGCCGTCTCGACCTCGCCGGCGCCCTCGTCGCCGCGCCGCCGGTGCTCTTCCTCGACGAGCCGACCACGGGCCTCGACCCCCGCAGCCGCACCGAGATGTGGGGCGTCATCCAGCGGCTCGTGGCCGACGGCACCACGCTGCTGCTCACCACGCAGTACCTCGAGGAGGCCGACGTGCTCGCCGACGACATCGTCGTCATCGACCACGGCCGCGCCATCGCGCGCGGGACGTCCGACCAGCTCAAGGCCCAGATCGGCGGCGAGCGCCTCGAGCTGACCGTGAGCGACGCGGGCCGGCTCGGCGGCGCCGTCGACCTCGTGACCCCGCTCGGCGTCGCGCCGCCGGTCGCCGACGAGCACCGCCGGTCCCTGACGATGCCGGTCACGGGCGGGGTGAAGGCGCTGCGCCAGGCACTCGACCTGCTGGAGGCCGCGGGACTGGAGGTCGACGACGCCGGCGTGCGCCGCCCGACCCTCGACGACGTCTTCCTCACCCTCACCGGCAGCACCACCCGCGACGACGAGGCCGAGCAGACCGAGGAGGTCGGCGCGGCGTGACCACCGTCGACGTGGTGAGCGACGCGGCCGTCGTCGCCAAGCGCAACCTCATCAAGATCAAGCGGGTGCCCGACCTGCTGGTCTTCACGACCCTCTCGCCGATCATGTTCGTGCTGCTGTTCGCCTACGTGTTCGGTGGCGCGATCGACCCGAGCGGCGGCGGCGCGGCCTACCGCGAGTTCCTCATCGCCGGGATCTTCGCCCAGACCGTGGTCTTCGGGGCGACGAACACCGGCGCCGGGCTGGCCGACGACGTCAAGAAGGGCATCGTCGACCGCTTCCGCTCGCTGCCGATGGCGCCGTCGGCGGTGCTCACCGGGCGGACGCTGTCCGACGTCGTCAACAACGTGATCGTCCTGGTCGTCATGTCGATCACCGGGTTGATCGTCGGGTGGCGCATCCACACCGGGCCGCTCGAGGCACTGTGGGGCTTCGTCCTGCTGCTGATCTTCGCCTACGCGATCTCGTGGATCATGGCGTGGCTCGGCCTGCTGATCCCGAGCCCCGAGGTGATCAACAATGCCTCGTTCATCGTCATCTTCCCGCTGACCTTCGTGGCGAACACCTTCGTCCCGCTCGACACGCTGCCCGGCCCGCTCCGGGTGTTCGCCGAGTGGAACCCGGTCTCCTCGGTCACCCAGGCCGCCCGCGAGCTGTTCGGCAACCCGTCGCCCAACCCGTCGGCCGCGGTGTCGACCGCCTGGTCCCTCGAGCACGCCCAGCTCTACACGCTGATCTGGTCGGTGGCCGTGGTGGCGGTGTTCGCCCCGCTCGCGGCGGCCCAGTACCGCCGCGCCGCCAGCCGCTGAGCGTCGATCCGCCGCGACCCCGGGTCGGTGATCACGATGTCGGCGGCGCGTCCTGGCGAGCGTTGGGCGTGTCGCCACCCGAATCGTGATCATGCCGCCGGGCCGTGCTCGCGATCCCGTCCGGGCCCCCCGGCACGAGCCGTTGCCGAGCGACCGAGTCGCGACGACTCGGTCGTCCGGTCAGACCTTCGCGGCGTAGACGATCGTCTGGCCCGGGATTGCCGATGAGGTCGCGGCGGGGCGGATCTTCTCCATGGTCGCGAAGACGTAGCGGTTTCGGGCGCTGGGCGGCCGAATCCGCTACGAATTCGCGATCTTGGTCGGTACCTCCACACCCGCCGCGCCCGCGTGACCACCATCGGTTCATATCCCGCGTAAGACTTTGGGCCGCTCAGGTGGCACTGCTTGGAACTACTCGTCGGTCACCCTCACCCTCGGTCACCACAGTCGATGAGGGAGGCCGAGGATGCCCGACCAGGCGAAGGTGATCAGGCAGCTCGTGGAGCCGTGGGCGACCGGGCGCGTCGAGGACGTCGACGAGATCCTCCCGGCGGACGTCGTCTACCACCTCGCCGGGTTCCCGGATCTGGACCGGGACGGGCTCAAGCAGTTCATGGCCGGCTTCCACCAGTCGTTCCCAGACTTCTCGGTGACGGTGGAGGAGGACCTCGTCGACGGAGACAGCAGCGCGCACCGGTGGAGCTGCACCGGGACCTTCTCCGGCGGCGGCGGCGCCATCCCCGGGGAGCCGACGAACCGGCAGACCCGCGCGACCGGCACCCACGTCGTCCACTGGCGCGACGGCCACCCCGTCGAGGTCTGGCACTTCGGCGACTGGCTGGGCTGGCTGCAGGGCGCGGGCGTCCTCCCGGCCCTCGGCTGAGCGCGGATCCGGGTCGCACACCCGACCCCCGATCTCCTTGTCGGGCCCCACCCGGTCGTGTCACGCTGGATGCACGGCCGGTTGACGCGTTCAGCCGTGATCAGGTTCCGCCTCCGGCGACTCCCCCGCGCTGACTGCCCCGCGCGCCTCCGCCCACACCTGGTGCGGACGAGCGCGCCCTGCCCCGGTCTCACCCGGGAACGGCCTCCCGAAGGGCTCCGCACGTGCTCTCTCCAGCCTCACGTCCCGCCCCGTCCAGCTGCTCCTGCGCCGGCTGCGCCACCGGCGACCACGGGTCCGCGGCCCCCTGGCCCGGTCCCGCCGAGCTCGCCGACGGATCGCTGGCCGTCGCGACGACGGCTCCGGGTCCCGCCACTGTGGTGGTCCGCGCGATCGGGGAGATCGACCTCCTCACAGCGCCGGCGTGGCGGCGCGCGCTCCACGCCGCCGCCGACGACCTCGAGTCGACCCCGGTCACGCCCGGACGCGTCCCGGAACTGGTCTGCGACCTGTCCCCGGTGAGCTTCCTCGGCGCCTCGGGCCTCGACGTCCTCGTCGAGATCGCCGAAGAGGTCCAACATCGCAGCGTCGGGCTGCGCGTCGTCGCACCCGGCCGACGGGTACGTCGCCCCCTCGAGATCACCGGACTCGACCGTCACCTGCGCGTCGAACCGCGTCTCGACCAGGTCCTGACGTCGGTGAGGTGACCGACCGGCACCCCGCACCGACCCGCCGTCGGGACACACACCACCTCTGACGGCGGGCCGCGGCGGGTAGCCCTGCGGCATGACCCGTCTCCCCGACACCCCCCGCGTCACCCTCACCGAGGGCGGGCCGATCCTGGTCGAGGGGCCGGTCGAGCTCGAGACCCCCGACGGCGAGGTCGTGCGCTCCGAGCGGCCGGTCGTCGCGGTGTGCGCCTGCCGTCGCAGCAAGCGCTACCCCTTCTGCGACACCAGCCACCGCCGGAAGGTCCGTCAGACCGCGGCGCGCAGCAACGACGAGGAGCCCGCGTCCCAGGACCGCACGAGGTGATCGGCCAGCCGGTCCTCGAGGAAGCTCGACGCCTGGATGCCGAACACGATGTCGGCCGCCAGCGACGGCTCCCGCGCGGTGAGGTCCGCCAGCAGGCCGCGACGGACCAGCTGCTCGTGCACCGCGTCGGCCTCGATGTGCTCCTCGTAGAAGGCCTGCGCCGCCACCGGGAGGCCGAGCCGCTGCATCGCCTTGACCAGCCGCGCGGAACCCGGTGACGACGTCACCTCCACCAGCGCGAACTGCCCCACCGACGCGCCCCGCCACCTGCGGTGCAGCCCGAACAGCGACATCACGTTGACCGTCGCCAGGGTCAGGGCCGGCGCCACGTCGAGGTAGGCGTGGTAGGTCGAGTCGAGCCCGAGCTCGTCCATCATGTCGGCGAAGATCCGGGCGTGGACCCGGTCGGCGTGGCCGGCCCCGAACTCGTCGTGCTCCACCGTCACCAGCGACGCCTTGGCCTGGCCGTCGAGGCGCGGGATCACCCACGCCTGCGGGTCGGCCTCCTTGAGGTGGTAGATCGAACGCTGCACGACGTACTCGCGCAGCTGCCAGAGCTCGCCGTCCTCGGCGAGCTTCCACGACGGGCCGGTGCCCTCGACCGGCTCGACGAGCAGCGCGTCCACCGCCGCCTCGACGTCGTCACCGCCCTCGACGTCGCGCTGCAGCGCCGCCACGAACACCTGCTCGAGCGCCCGGCGCAGGGCGAGCAGGTCGGGGTCCCACTCGAGCTCCGGGTCGACGCCCGGGAAGCCGCGGTAGTGCAGCTCGTAGCAGAGATAGAGCGCGAGCTGGAGGTCGTCGCCGTAGGGATCGAGTCCCGACGACGACGGGTGCGGCAGGTCGCCCGCCGCGCGGTCGTCGGCGAGCACCTCGAGGACCGCACTCGAGACGGGTCCGCGGGCGTGCGGCAGGGCAGTGGTGTCGACGGCGTCGGTGGTCGCACGACGCTCGGGCGTGTGGACGTCGAGCACGGTCTCTCCTCGGCGTGGGTGCCGGTCAGGGGCGCCGGCGACGGGTGAGGCCGCGGCGAGGAAACCGGTTACCCGACCGACACCGCGCGGACCCGAGGGCCACGTCACCGCGCCACGAGCGCGTGGGTGCCGCAACCTCCGGGTAACACGAGCCGGAGATCGTCCCCGCCGGTTGAGGGTCCAGCTGCTTCTCGGGGACGCGTGGCACCCGCTGAGTGTGCCCGTCCCCCCTCCCGTTTCCGCCCGAGCGAGGAGCACCGCTGTGACCATTGCACGCCTGCCTGCCTCCGCCGCTGTCACCACCGAACCCGCGGACGGGAGCCGCCCCCACCTGCCCGTGCTCTGCGGCCCCGGGGTCTACCCGGCGCAGCGCGACACGTGGTTGCTCGCCGACGTCCTGCGCCGCGAGTTCCTGGACTCCCCCGTCCCCCCGCGCCGCGTGCTCGAGCTGTGCTCCGGCGCGGGCGCGCTGGCGCTCGTCGCGGCCGGGTTCCCCGGCACCGACGTGACCGCCGTCGACTGCTCGCGCAAGGCCCTGACCTGCGCCTGGATCAACGCCCGCCGCACCGGCCGCCGGATCCGCGTGCGCCACGGCGACCTGACCGCACCCGTCGTCGGGAAGCATTACGACCTCGTCGTCGCGAACCCGCCGTACGTGCCCGCGCCCGATGACGCGGTGCCGACCCGCGGCGTGATGCGGGCGTTCGACGGCGGCCGTGACGGCCGGGTCGTGCTCGACCGCGTCTGCGAGGAGGCGCCCGCGGTGCTCGCGCCCGGCGGGCGGCTGCTGATGGTGCACTCGGCGATCAACGGGGTCTCCGAGACGCTGCGGCGGCTGCGCGCGCACGGGCTCGACGCCGACGTCGAGGCCCGCTGCACCCACCCGTTCGGCCCGGTGTTCACGGCCCGGGCGGCGATGCTGGAGCAGCGCGGGCTGATCGCGCCGGGGCAGCGGACGGAGGAGCTCGTCGTCGTGCGGGCGCGTCGTCCCGCGGTGACCGACGCCGGCGTGCTCGACGAGCCCCTGGTCGCGCTGCCCGAGGAGCCCGAGGTCGCCTGAGGGCCGCGATGCGCGACGACTGATTGCGCTTCTGGGTGCCGAGGAGCGTCACGTAACGGTCACGCCCTGATCGCGATAACGGTGACGACGAACGGCCGAACCAGAGGGCCGGTCGCACCAGGTCGGGGGGACCACATGCGCCACGCGGCACCGCACCACCGCTCCGAGACCCGCCTCGGGATGCGCCGGCCGCAGGTCAGCGCCGGTCGGCACGCCGCCGGAGCAGCCGGCCTCGACGGATCCGTCCTCGACGCGCCCAGCCTCGACGCGCCCACGGAGGTCCTCGAGGCCGTGGTGAGCACCCCCGCCGTCGGCCGCCCGTCGCGTCTCGAGAAGTTCGTCCACCGCCTGCCGGTCTCCGGCGGGGTCGTGGCCGCCGTCGTCGGGCTCGCGGTCACGCAGGCGGTGTGTGGCGCCGTCGAGGACGCGTCGACGCACCCGACGACGACGTCGAGCAGCTCGTCGTCGACCTCGAACGGCTACCTCGGGACCACTCCCCTGGGCTGCGACGTCTACGACGCGTCAGCCGGGAGCGCGTCGCGGGTCACGATGACCTCGCCCTACTGCACGCAGCAGGCGCTGGCGGAGCGCATGTGTGACCTCACCATCGACGACGACCCGCAGGTCGGCTACGCCACGCCGAACACCTGGGCCCTCTGGCGCGGGTCGGCGGCCGGCGACGTCGAGGACTACAGCCTCGGCGCGAGCGGCCAGCACCAGTTCCTGTGCGCGAACTTCGCCACCGGGCAGGCGGGCACGGTGACGATGACGTCCGAGGAGTGGAAGGACCTGATCACGGTCGGGGACACCGTGCCGGCGCGGATCGCCGCGACCATCGCGCCGCGGACGCCGGTCCGCACCTACGGCTGAACCGATGGCCCCGGTCGACGGCCTTGACCGTCCACTTGTTTTTTGCAAGTCTTCTCCTCGCACGCAGGACCCACGCGAGGGAGAGCCCGATGAAGCGGATGTTCGTCAACCTGCCGGTGACCGACCTGGACCGTGCGAAGGCCTTCTACGAGGCGGTCGGCTTCACGATCAACCCGCTCTTCACCGACCACAACGCGGCCTGCGTCGTCGTCGAGGAGGACCACGCGTTCTTCATGATCCTCACGCGCGAGTTCTTCCAGACCTTCACCGAGCTGCCCCTCGGCGACCCCACGGAGAGCCCCACCGCGGCGACCGCGATCTTCCTCGACAGCCGTGAGCAGGTCGACGCGACGGTGTCCGCCGGCCTCGCGGCGGGCGGCTCGGAGCCGGGCGCGCCCGCGGACTACGGCTTCATGTACCAGCGGCAGCTCACCGACCCGGACGGCAACATCATCGAGTTCGGCTGGATGGACCCCGTCGCCGCCGAGCACGGCCCGGAGGCGGTTGCGGCCCAGCAGGGCTGAGCGGGTGGCCCCCCGCGAGTACGGCCAGTACGACGGCGTCACCCGAGCCATGGAGCTGGTGGGCGAACGCTGGGCGATGCTCATCGTCCGCGACCTGCTCGTCGGGCCGCGCCGCAACGGCGAGCTCGCCGCGGGCCTCCCCCGCATCCCGAGCAACATCCTCGCGGCGCGGCTCAAGGAGCTGCAGGCGGCGGGGATCATCCGCCGCGCGCCGCGTTCGCGCATCGTCATCTACGAGCTCACCCCCTTCGGCCGCGAGCTCGAGCCCGTCGTCCTCGCGCTCGGCGCCTGGGGCTTCAAGGCCCTGGGCGACCCGCGGGAGGAACAGGTGCTCACCCCCGACGCGATGACGATCTCGCTGCGCACCGCCTTCCGGCCGCAGGTCGCGGCGGGCCTGCCCGCGACCGCCTACGCGGCCCGCCTGGACTCGGCGGACCTGTTCATCCGGGTCGATGGCACCGCCCTCGACGTGACCCGCGGCGACGGCCCGGCCGACGTCGCCTTCACCGTCGGCCCGGGCATCCGGCGCGTCATCTCCGGCGAGCTCGCGCCGGCCCGGGCCATCGAGACCGGCGTCGTCGAGGTCCTGCGCGGACCGGGCGACCTCCTCGACCGGTTCGCCGACACCTTCCACCTGGCGGCGTGACCCGGCGTGACGCGTCCTCGACAATCGCGCCGTGGAGCAGCGGCTCGGCCGGGTGGAGCTGGCCGACGGGAGCGTCCTCGCCCACGCCTCGGTCGGCTCCGGCCGGCCGCTGGTCTACGTCACGGGCTGGCTCTCCCACCTCGAGCTGAGCTGGGAGCAGCCGGCCGAGCGCGCGCTCTACGAGGCGCTCGGGCAGGGCTGCCGGCTGGTGCGCTACGACCGCGCCGGGTGCGGGCTCTCCGCGGCGGCGGAGCCCGCGCCGTCGTTGGCCGCCGAACTGGAACAGCTGGACGCGATCGCGACGACGCTGGACGCGCCGTTCGACCTCATGGGCACCTCGATGGGCGCGCCGGTCGCCGTGGCCTACGCCGCCGCGCACCCGGAGCTGGTCCGACGCCTGGTCCTCTACGGCGGCTGGGCCCGCGGCGAGGAGCTGTCCCCGCCGGCGGTGCGCGACCACGTACTGGGGCTGGTCGAGTCGCACTGGGGGCTGGGCTCCGAGGTGCTCACCGACATCTTCGCCCCCGACGCCGACCGCGCCACCCGCGACGGCGCCGCCCGCTACCAGCGCGCCTGCTCCCCCGCCGCGACAGCCCGGGCGCTGCTCGCGCTGTCCTACGAGCTCGACGTCACCGACCTCCTCGGCGAGGTGCGCGCCCCGACGCTGGTGGTGCACCGCACCGGCGACCGCGCCGCCCCCGTCGCGCAGGCGCACGCCCTGGCCGCGGGCATCGACGACGCCGAGCTGGTGCTGCTGGCGGGCCGGTCGCACCTGCCGTACGCGGGCGACCGGGACGAGCTGGTGCGGGTCGTCCGACGCTTCCTCGGCCTCCCGTTGGGACGACGCGGCGGGCTGACACCCCGCCAGCGCGAGGTGGCGGCGCTGGTGAGCGAGGGCTGCACGAACCGCGAGATCGCGGCGCGGCTCGGCATCGACGAGCGCTCGGCCGAGGGCCACGTCGAGCGGATCCGGCTGCGGCTCGGGTTCCGATCGCGGGCGCAGATCGCCGCCTGGTTCGGCGAGGTGAGGTAGTTCTACGCCTGATCCGACGCGGGTCCCGGCGCAGAGTGCGAGGCATGACGATGACCGAGCGCACGACCACCTTCGAGGTGCACCCCGCCCGGGGCGCCTTCAACGCCGCGTTCTTCACCGTGATGGGCCCGAACCTGGAGTGGAACCTGCGCCGGCACAAACGCCGCGTGTTCGCCGACCTGCCGGGCAGCGTCGTCGAGCTCGGCTCCGGGGTCGGCGCCAACCTGCCCTACCTGGCGCCGGGCTCGACGCTGGTCGCCGTCGAGCCCAACCCGCCGATGCACCGTCGGCTCCGGGCAGCGGCCGAGCGTCGCGGGGTCCGGCTGGACCTGCGGGAGCGGGTCGCCGAGGACACCGGCCTGCCCGACGCGAGCGTCGACGCCGTCATCTCCTCGCTCGTCCTCTGCACCGTCCCCGATCCCGACGCCGTCCTCGCCGAGGTCCGGCGCATCCTGCGGCCGGGCGGCACGTACCGGTTCGTCGAGCACGTCGCGGCCCGCCCCGGCACCCCTACGCGGTGGCTGCAGCGCGTCCTGCGCCGTCCGTGGGCGTGGACGTTCGAAGGCTGCTCGTGCGAGCGGGACCTGGAGGCGGCGGTGCGGGCCGCCGGGTTCGCCCGCGTCGACGTCGAGCCCTACCGGCTGCACACCCCGTTCGTCCCGTTCAACAGCCAGATCGCCGGGGTCGTACACGTCTGATCCACGATGACGAGTGGAGGACGGAACCTGACCGCCATCCCAGGAGAGTGGGTCCTGCACGACGCGGAACGACCCCGGCACCGAGGAGCTCCCCATGGCGATCAGCACTGTCACGCACCTGAACTTCACCGGCGACGCGCGCCGGGCGCTCGAGTTCTACCACTCCGTCTTCGGCGGACAGCTCATGATCGGGACCTACGGCGAGGGCGGCGTGCCGCAGGACTCCCCCGACTCCGAGCAGGTCACGTTCGCCCCGGTGCCGGCGGACTCGCCGAACGCCAACCTCGTCGGCTTCGGGATCGTCGTGGCCGAGAACGGCTTCCGCATCTCCGCCTACGACGTGTTCGACGCCAAGGGTGGTGGCCTCGCCGGGTCCGGCGGACCCGGGCGCGCCGACGCGCTGCTGCACGAGGAATCGCTGTTCGTCCTGCTGAACGGTGACACTCTCGAGGAGGTCACCGGGTTCTGGACGAAGCTCGCCGACGGCGGGCGTGTCATCCAGTCGCTCGCGCCCACGCCGTGGGGCGCGCCCTACGGCATGGTCACCGACCGCTTCGGCGTCACCTGGATCGTCGGGACCAACCCCGGCTAGACCGCCGCCACGGGGCGCACGGCGCTCCGGCACCGCGGCGGCGTCATCGTGGCGGGATCAGCTCCGCTCCGACGCGGGTGATCAGGTCGAGACCGAGCGCCTGCACGGGGGTGTGGGCGCCCACCCGTGCGCGGCCTTCCGCGAGGCCGAGCGCGACCGCGGCGGCGGCGTCCGCGGTGAACTCGCTCGAGCCGGCCGCCACCGACCGCTCCAGCGCCGGGAACGCCGCCGCGAGCCGGGGCGGAGTCGACGTCGACACCGCCCATCTCGTGGCCCGGATCGGCGTCGCGGTGCTCGAGACCGCGTTCGCCCGCTGGGCCGCCCCCGACGGCGAGGACTTCCGTCACGCGTTCGACCGCGCCGTCGACGGGGTCGCCGAGCAGTTCTCCCGGCGGACCGCCTCGCGCGGCGGAGGGTGAGGGCCTCCTCCGACGCTCCGGCTAGACCGCCGGCACCTGGGGGTCGTCGGTGGTCGCGGCGAGCAGCTCCCGCAGGCGGGGCCGGTCGGCCGGGCTCGCGCTCCAGCGGTCGATGGTGGAGCGGACGACGACGGCGTCGTCGGCCGTCGTGATCTCGGTGATCCGCAACCCGCCAGGCAGGTCGGGCGAGGGCGCGCTGCCCGAGGGCAGGATCCCCCACGACGACCAGCGCCCCAGCGGGGTGATGACGGCGGTCGGGGTGAACCGGAGGTCGTCGCCGACGACCTCGGGGCGCAGGACGAGCTCGATGCCCGGGCACCACGGGCTGCGGAACTCGCCGTCGACGACGTCGACCCGCGGGCCCGGCTCGTCCTGGTCGCCGTACGCCGCGAGCGCCTCGGGCGTCATCGTGGCGGTGACCCGCACCCCGGTGGCGGTGATGGTCGGCCCGACGACGAGGGTGTCGCACTCGACGACGAGCTCCCGCGCCTCGAGCTCCGGGGCGGTGACGTCGCGGAGCACCACCTGCACGTCGCGGGCCCGCCCGAACGACCACCCACGCAGGTCGGGCTTGCCGTGCATCGCGACGACGGTGGCCGCGGTGTCGCGCACGGCGATGCGCCGCCCCGAGATCCCCCGGCCGAGACGCCGGAGCAGTGAGAACCACATCCGGGTCGGCGCGGGGGTCGGATGGTCGTGACCGTCCATGGACACGAGTGTGGGCACGCGATCCCGACCGGGCAGCGAGCATTCGGGCGACCCACGACGGGCGGCTGCCCGGCGTGGGTGGGCGGCGGCGCGTCGGCGGTGATCGGCACGGAGACGTGAGCCGCGTCTCGCTGCCGCCGCACCCGCCGTCGTCGGGATCCTTCCCGACGACCGCGGCCGTAGCCCGGGTCAAATGAAGGACAGGAGCCCGACGGTCGCGACGAGGGCCGCGGCGGCGCCGGTGAACCAGCCCCGGGCGCCTCCGCGCCTGGTGGCCGCGAGCACGATCGTGACCGCCAGGAGGACGGCGGTGATCACGAAGCCGACCACCGCGATCACGAGTTCCAGATCGCCCTTGCCCGCGCCGCTCATCTGCACCGCCACCGTTGGTTCCGACTCGTCCGAGTGGCACAACGCGCTGGGCCGTCGGGAGTGACGACCACCACGGGTCTCAGCCGCGGACCGGCGACGGGATCCCGGCCGCGACCAGCGTCGTGGTCAGGGGCTCGAGATCGCGGACCAGCTCGTCGAGCTCGGCATCGGGCAGGGCGTCGAAGGGCGGGGCGGCGAGCTCGTCGGTCAGGTCCTCGATGCGCTGCTTGGTCGCCCGGCCGGCGTCGGTGAAGCGGCCGTCGTCGTCGATCAGCCCGCGCTCGCGCAGGCCGGCCATGACCGCGGCGAGTCGCTGCTTCGGCAGGTGGTGGATGCGCCCGAACGACTCGGCCGGGTGGATGCCCATGTCCAGCGCGGAGAGCACGTGGGACTCGGTGCCGCCGATGCCCGCGGCGAGCAGGGCGGCGATGTGCCCGTCGCCGCGGTGCTCGCGCAGCATGGTCGCGGAGTGCCACAGCCGGGCGACCGGGTCGCCGGGCACCGGCATCGCGCGCATCCCGGCGAAGTTGACCCGGCCCGTCGTCGGGACGCTCTCGGCGGCCTTCGTCGCCAGGTCGGCGGCGCGGGTGAGTCCTCTCGAGGAGGACAGGTCCTCGCCGAGGAGGCGCCGCAGCGAGGCCGCGCTCCCCCGCTCCCGGGCGGCGAACGACGCCTCGGGCGGGATCGTCTCCCAGGCGCTCGGGATGTGCCGCGCGGCCTCGCCGTCGGCGAAGTTGTAGAACGCGGCGTGCACCACCTCCGCCGGCACCCGCCCCAGCGACGCGGCCCGGCTGGCGAAGTACCCGTCCCAGTAGGTGCGGTGGCCGAGCGCCGCCAGCTCCTCGTTGCTCTCGTCCTCGAAGAAGGTGACCAGGCAGATCGGCTCGAGGAGCTCGAACAGGCGGCGGGTGGTGGCGGTCATGGCGGGAGCCTCTCGTTCCGGGGTGGGCCTTCACCACGACGACGAACACGGTCCCGTCCATTCGACATCGGCCGACTCCGGAGACGCGTGCCTCCGCCGTTGATGCATTAGCATCATGTGCGTGCGCACCACTCTGACGATCGACGACGACGTGCTGCTCGCGGCGAAGGAGCGCGCCGCGCGCGAGAAGCGCACGGTCGGAGAGGTCCTCTCCGAGCTGGCGCGCGCAGCGCTGACGGGGGACGTGCCCACACCCCGGGAATCCGGGACCGTTCGCCACGGGTTCCGTCCACTCCCCCGCCGGGGACCCGCCGTCTCGAACACGCTCGTCGATGAGCTGCGCGACGAGGAAGGCGCGTGACCCGAGCCCTGCTCGACATCAACGTCCTGCTCGCCCTGCTCGACGCCGACCACATCGACCACGAGCGCGCCTGGCAGTGGGCCGACGGCGAACTCGTCCACGGCTGGGCGTCGTGCGCGATCACCGAGAACGGGTTCGTCCGCATCATCAGCCAGCCGCGGTACCCGAGCCCGGTCAGCCCCCATCGCGCCGCGGACCTCCTCCGTGAGTCCCGCGACGGCTCGGACCACGAGTTCTGGGCGTGCGACCGCAGCGCGCTCGACCCGGACTTCCTGACGACGAGTCGCATCCACGGTCCCCGCCGGCTCACCGACGCCTATCTGCTCGCGCTGGCGACCGACCGCCAGGGACGTTTCGTCACCTTCGATCAGCGCATCCCCACGGACGCCGTGCCGAGCGCAGGACCGGAGAACCTCGTCGTCGTGTGACCCGACCCGGGCACTCAGGACTGGCCCAGGCGCGGCCAGGGGCGTTCGGCCTCGAGGAGGTAGGCGAGCTCGATCAGGGTGCGCTCGTCGCCGGTGGACCCGGCGAGCTGGACGCCGATCGGGAGGCCGTGGCTGTCCTGGCCACCCGGCACCGCGATCGCCGGCGCGCCCGCGACGTTCTGCAGCGGCGTGAACCCGACGTAGTTGATCAGCCGGTCCTTGAGCTCCTCGAACGGCACCGCGGGATGGAGGTGGCCCAGCGGCGGCGTGCGGTGCGCGAGGACCGGCGAGAGCAGGACGTCGTGGTGGACGAACTCGTCGTCGTAGGTGTGGGCGATCCGCTTGAGCCGCCGCAGGAACCCGGGCCGCCGCGGCGCCGTCGTCAGGAAGTGCCGGTACAGGCCGTGGGTGAGCGGGTCGAGCCGCGACGCGTCGAACTCCGGGAACCCGAACCGCCCGCCGGCCACGATCCCGACCGCGAGCAGCCCCCAGTAGACCAGGAAGTCGTCGACGAACTGCTTCCCGACGCCGAGGGTGTGCGGCTCGACCTGGTGTCCCTGCTTCTCGAGGGTCGCGGCTGTATCGAGCACGGCTCGGCGCGTCTCGTCGTCGACGGTGCCCGCGGCGGGGCTCTCGAGGACGAGGCCGATGCGGAGCCTGCGCCGACTCGGTCCGTCGATGAGGCCGATCGGGGGAAGGTGTGGGTTTCTGCGGCCTCGGTCGAGGTGGCCGAGGACGGCGGCGGTGTCCCGGACCGTCCTGGTGACGACGCCGTCGCTGACCAGGTTGATCGGCATCTGCGCGCCCTGGGCGTTGAGTGCGGTGCGGCCGCGGGAGGGCTTGAGCCCGACGAGCCCGCACGCGGCGGCCGGGATGCGGATCGAGCCCCCGCCGTCGTTGGCGTGCGCGAGCGGGACGGCTCCGGCCGCGACGAGGGCGGCCGATCCGCCGGAGGAGGCGCCGGCGGAGTAGGCGGAATTCCACGGGTTGCGGGTGGGCTCGGCGTCGACGAACTCGGTGCTGGCGTTGAGCCCGAACTCCGGCATGCGGGTGCTGCCGAGGAGTGCGACGCCGAGGTCGAGGAGCTGCTGCGTGACCTCGGCGTGGGCGGGGGCGGGCCGGGCGGTGTAGGCGGAGCTGCCGTTGGTGGTCGGCCGGCCGGCGACGTCGGTGTTCTCCTTGACCAGCATCGGGACGTCTGCGAGGGGCCCATCGTTATTGCCCGCGACGGGCTCGTCGAAGCGGTCGAGGGTGAGGCCGTGGAGGGTGGGGTCGATCTTCCGGGTCCTCCGGGCGGCGGCCTGCCGGACCTCGTCGGGTGACACCTCGCGCCGTCGCAGCCGGGCGGCGAGCCCGACGGCATCGTCGTCACCCAGCGCGTCGTCGGCGACCGCCGAGACCCGTCGCACCGCGTCCGATGGCACCGCCACGCGCGCCCTCCCTCTCCCGACTTCTCCGAACCGACCCCAGCGGCGTCGGCTCTGCGTCAGGATCCCCGACGTGCCGGACGGGTTCGACGTGCGCCCCGAGCAGCTGCGTCGCGGCGCCGCCGACCTGCGCGCGGATGCCGACGGGCTCGACGACGCGGCGCTGCAGGCCGGGGTGGCCGTGGACGACGTCGCGGCGGCAGCCGGGGCGGGCCCGCTCGCTGGGGCGGCGTCGGCGTTCTCGTCGCAGCTCGACCGGGCGGTCCAGGCGATCGTCGGGAGCCTCACGGACTGCGCCGGCGCGCTGGAGGCCTCGAGTGCGCAGTACGTGACGGCCGACGGTCAGGCCGGCGTCGTCACCCCCGGGCTCGGCGGTCCACGCTGATGCCGCTTCCCGGCGATCCCGAGGCGATCGAGGAGGCCTGCCGGGGGTTGGCGGCCGCGGCGACGGCGGTGGAGACCGGGGGCGAGGCGGTGGCGGGTCACGGGCGGGCGACCACCGCCGACTGGACCGGCCTCGCGGCGCCGCTGGCCCTCGCCCGGACACAGCAGGACGCGAGGAACGCGCAGCGGGTGGCCGAGGCCGTGCGCGCCGCGGTCGGGCCGCTCGCGCGGTATGCCGAGGAGCTCCGGGCGGCGCAGCAGGACTACGCGCGGGGTGAAGCGTTGCTCGCCCAGGGCCAGGCCGCGACATCGGCTCTCGGGTCAGGGCAAGATCCGACTCTGGACGGCGGCGGCGCGCTGATGCGCGCTGCCGAGGAGCGCGCCCGTTTCGCCAACGAGGCGGCGGCTCGTGCGCTGGATGCGGCGTCGTCGTCGCTCGCGGGCATCGCCCCGCCGCCGACTCCCCCGGCTGCAGCCACGACGTCCCCGCTGGCCGAGGTGGGGAACGCCGTCGCGTCGGTCGGGATGGCCGCGCTCGATCACCCGCTCGACCTGGCGGCGGTGGTGGGCGGCGGGGCATTGGCCGCCGTCAGCGGAGCGGTCGCGGCCGGGAGCGTCGCGCTCGACGCCACCGGTGTCGGCCTGATAGCCGGGTTACCGGTGGGAGGAGCCGCGGCCGCAGGGGTGGCGGCCGGGGTCGGCATCGCCGGTGCGGGCCTCGTCGACCTCGCTACGCACGCCGCCACCGACAGCAGCGTCGCGCCGTTCCAGGTCGACCAGGAGACGGACGCGTCACGCATCGATGAGCGGGCTCGCACCGTCGGGAAACCGGGAAAGAACAAGCGCGTCCGCGTCGTCGAGACCGAGGAAGAGGTCCGCGCGCTCTACGACGAGCTGTCGGAGGGCGGCACCCCGGCCGAATGGCCCGATTACGGCGGGCGGGTGGTCGAGTTCCCTGACGGGACGAGAGTCGGTCTTCGCGACTCTTCCTCCAGTGCCCCAGGTTCTAGTGTCGACGTTCGCATCCCCGGACAGCCCCCGAGGAAGGTCCACCGTGAAGGCCAGTAGCTACGACCCGCGAGCGGAGATCCTGTGGAGCGCCACCGACGACTGGGTGAGCTTGTCGGAGGCCGCGTGGATCGTTCGTGACGAGCAACCGGTCGACCCGGTGGCGTGGAAGCGAGAGACGCTGGCCCTGCTCGCCGACCTCCTTCGAGAGAAACTGATGATCGTCGGGGATGTGTCCGAAGAATTCCGCCCCTGGCAGCTCTCAGACGATGACGCGGTGAAGGAGATCGACCGACGCTGGGAGGAACCGTTCGAGGACATCTCGCCCTTCCACGGCGTGTGGTTCGCCAACACACCGGCAGGAGAGGTCCTCGCCGAGCAGTTGGCGGACGCGGGGATGACCTCGCGTCCGGAGGGGTGAGAGGAGAGGTGGGCTCAGGCCCTTCCATGGGAGCCACACCTGTGAACTGCCGGGGCGCTCGCAGCCAGTCAGCTCATTCAGTCGCCCGTGAAAGGCCCTGCCGATGTCGGCAAACACCCGCGGCGTCGGGCCGATGGACGGCACCATCGCGACGTGGACGACGCCATCTCGATGCGCGGACTACGGATCGCCGACCCGGACGAGGTCGACTGGCTGCGCGAGCTCGAGCCCGCCGCATCGATCAGCTTCATGCCGCACGCGTGGCCGGCCGAGACGTGGGTGCTCCACGGCATCTGGGAGGACCCCGAGCACGGGCCCGCGGATTCGCTCGATCCTGAGCTCCGGGAGAGGACCGGGCTCTTCTGCTCGGAAGTCACCGGCTTCGCCTCGCCTCCGCCGGGCTGGCGCCGGGTGCGATGGCACGAGTTGGCCGATCGCCTGGGCGTGCCGATGTGCGGCTCCAGTCGCGGCAAGCCCGTGCCGCCGTGCCACCACTGGTTCCCGTACTCCTCGTGGCCGGCGACCATGATCCAGCCGAACGAGGGCAGCCTGGACGCCCCTACCGGCAACCGGCTCATCTCGGTGCTCGCCGAGGTGACCGAAGGTGGCCTGGACGCGCCCTGCATCGCCTACTACTCCGGTGCCGGGTGGCCGTTCGGCGAATGGTCGCAGCTGACCCTGAGCGGCCCTCTCGTCTCGGTGCTCGACGCTGCCCGGTTCTCGACGCGCGACACCGTCACCCCGGACAACATCTGGCCCATCGACCGAAACTGGTTGCTCACCACCGACTACGACCTCTGGGGGACGCGCATCGCCGGCTCCCCCGAGGTCGTCCACGCCGTCGAGACCGACCCGAAGCTCGAGTCCGTCCGTCACCCGCCCGACGTCACAGCCTCATGAGTCCCCTGCCGCGGCCGGGACCAGGCACCGTGAACCGGGTCAGCGGACGCGTCGGTAGCGGATGTGGGTGGAGAGCGGCGAGTGCAGGACCTCGACCGGCTCGAAGTCGAAGGACCCGATCCCCTCGAAGAGGCTCTCCCCCGACCCGAGCACGACGGGCGCGATGTCGAGGGCGAACTCGTCGATCACCCCGGCCTTCAGGGCCTGGCGAACGGTCGAGGCCCCGCCGGCGATGTCCACGCCCTTGTCGCCGGCGGTCTCACGGGCCGCCGCGTAGGCCTCGTCGAACCCACCGGTGACGAAGTGGAACGTCGTGCCGCCCTCCATCTCGATCGGGTCGTGGGCGTGATGGGTCAGCACGAACACCGGCGCGTGGTAGGGCGGCTCCGGGCCCCACCAGCCGCTCCACTCCTCGTCCCAGTCCCCGCGGATCGGGCCGTACATGTTCCGCCCCATCACGTACGCACCACGCGGACGCATGAGCCACTCGACGGCCTGCTTGTCGGCCTCGGTCGCGCGCGGGTCGCCGATGTGCCAGCCGTGCAGCTCCTTGCCCCGCTTGCCCAACGGGTCGTCCCGGCTCTGGTCCGGTCCGGCGGCGAAGCCGTCGAGCGAGATCGACATGTGACAGGTCGTGTCGGACACGAGCAGCCCCCAGTGGTTGCAACCTGCAATCGGTCGTGCGGGACGATAGCAGGGTGGTGGCGGACTGCAAGCGCCTACCGACCCGCCGTCAGGAGGCGCGGGTCAGGACCTCGAGGTTGTGACCGTCGGGGCTGTCCCAGTAGAAGCCGCGCCCGCCGAAGTACGCGCTGAATTGCTGAGGCCGGGAGCGCATCGGGTCCCCCCAGTACGGCAGGTCGCGCTCCTGGAGCCGCCCGAACACCTCGTCGAACGTGTCCTCGGAGACGAGGAACGCGAGGTGCATCGACCCCGGGACCTCGTCGACGTCCATGAAGTCCAGGCTCACCCCGTTGCCCAGGTGCACGGCATCGAAGTGGCCGGCCTTCGTCACCTCCAACCCGAGTAGGTCGGCCAGGTCCTTCGCCGCGGCCCGCTGGTCACGACTCGGGACGATCGTGTGGTTCAGCTCGACAGTCATCGTCGTCCTCCTCGGTCGCATCGACCCGATCGAAAGTAGGACCTCGACCGCTCTTCAGGTCAACCGTCCCTCGACCTCGACTCGCACGTCAGTCCCACCAGAACCGCCACCTGCTCGCCCCTCGGATCGTGCGCCCGTAGGTCCTCGGCGTGTAGACGATGCCGTTCTGCGGGTCTTGCTGGTCCGGGCAGAACGCGAAGTGCTCGGCGGCGACCCGCTCGGCGTCCGCCTGCGACCGTGGCGGGTGCGCGACGGCGAGCACGAGCGTCGAGAAGGTCATCGCCACCAGCATCGCGCCGAACCGTTCCTCCCAGCTGCGGAGCACCGCGCAGAGGCCGACCAGATCGCGGTCCCGGTAGTTGCACATGCCGGCCCAACCGAGGGCAATCGGGATGTCCGCCGGGCGGCCCGCGTCGACGACGGCGAGGGTCGCGACCTCGGAGAGGTCGCCCGCGAGATCCGCCGCGGCCGCGGCGGTCGAGGAACGGCGCGACCAGTCGACATCGGTCGCGGCTGAGGAGCTCCGCGGGAACGCATCCTCAACCGGTTCGAGGCAGTGACACTCCGACGGGCAGGGACCGGGCCACCAGGTCTCGAGCACGTCCATCGCATCGGCGGCCTCGAGGTCCGCCATCGGGTCGGTCGGCATCGGCGGCTCGCCGGCGAGACCGGTCGCCCGGTGCCCGAGGAGGATCGGACTGCGTCGCGACCGCCGGGCGTCGCGCAGCAGGCGACAGTAGAGCGACGGGTCAGGGTCCGTCGGGACATCGAGCACACCGGGAACGAGGAGGCGATCGGAGCTCATGCCCCTTGGACTGACCCCGCGCGACGACGGTTCCACATCGCTGACAACCGACGAGCACGACGACGGTCCGAGTCCGACAGCCCGCTGGGCCGACCGAGTCACGGTGACTCAGTCGCGCCCCCGCGCTCGCCGTCGGGAACCGACCACGGCCCGCTTGACCTCGACCAAACTTCAGGTCCTACGGTCCGACTCATGTTCACGGACGAGGAGCTCGCGTACCTGGAGAGCCAGCGGATCGGGCGTCTGGCCACCAGCCAGCCCGACGGCACCCTGCAGAACAACCCGGTCGGCTTCGGCGTCAACAAGGAGTTGGGGACGATCGACATCGGCGGCTACAACATGGCCCGCAGCCGCAAGTTCCGGAACGTCGCCGCGAACGGCCAAGCCGCCTTCGTCCTCGACGACGTCTACTCGACCGACCCGTGGCGCGTGCGCTTCCTCGAGATCCGAGGGCACGCGGAGGCGATCACCGAGCCAGGCGACGCGTCCGACCAAATGAGCGGCAGCCCGATCATCCGTCTGCACCCGACCCGCATCCTCAGCATCGGCCTCGAGCCCGGTGACCTCGACGTCGAGCCTCACCACGCAAAGCTGCGCAGCCGCACCGTCGACTGAGTGCCGACGACGTCGGGCTCACGCCACGTCGCGCTGACCGGCGGTCCGTCAGGTCAGCGGGACGGCAACGACCTCGAGCTCGTCCAGTTCCGGGAAGTCGCCCCGGGTTGGCCGTGTGGAGCGGGAGTCCGCGCCACAGCGACACCGGCGATTATCGCGTCGTAGCTGCGAGCCGCGGGCCTGCGGCCGGCCTGCCGCAGCGCTGCCGCCCCCGGCCGAATGATCGAGCAGCTGCGCATCGAACGGCAACGGGTCGAAATCCGCCTCGGCCTGCTCCAGCACCACCTGCCGGGCGGCCGTTCGGCATCCGTCCGCGCCACGAGTGGGCCCACTGAGAGTTCCGCGAGCCTGACGGCGCTGATGAACGGTGTGACAGCAGGTACGTCCCGTCGGTCAACGTCGGGAGCGCGATGACCACGCTCGTGTCCGGCAGCCCGGCGGCCGCACCCGTCACAAGGACCCGTCGAGCAGGTCGTCGACGTCGGAGCGGAAGGCGGTCGGGTCCACAGCGGGCACCGCACGCCACCGGGACAGCAGCGCGTCGCGGGTCAGGCGTGGGCGGGACACCGGGTGCACCTCGCCCACGGGCTCGCCGTCGCGGGTCACCTTCAGCGACTCGCCCCGTGCGACCCGCGAGAGCACCTCATCGCCGGCGTCGCGCAGATCGCACATGCCGACCTCGTCCACGACTGGACCGTATCGCCGGTGAGACGCACTCTAGGCGGACCATGCCAGGTCGGCTGCCACCCGTCAGTGACCGTCCTGGACGAGTCGCTCCTGCCAAGATGTCTTCATCCCTCATGAACTCCACGATTGGCAGCACCCATGCCGCGATAACCCCGATTATCGCGGCATCGCTCCGCCGTCCCGAACGACTTAGACGACATCGGCGGCGCGCCTCGCGGGTCGCGCCGTTCCGAGCGTCGGCCCAGGTCAATCCGTTTCCGCCGATGACCAAAAGCCCTCAATCTCCGGCAGCGGCAAGCGCAGAGAGTGCAGCTGCAGACCCTCCTCTCCGCAGCCGTGCATTCTCTGCCTTGAATTACGTATTTGCTACAGAAGCAGCTCCGCTTTCGATTGAGTCCGCAAGTGCACGAAGCTGAGCTGCACCAGCCGATACGTCGCTCACCACGTAGGTGGAGAACTTCGGGTCGTCGGCTTTATCAACCTGTCGCAGCGCTGAAATCTGTAGGCCCGATAAGGTAGTAATAGCGGCGACAACTTCGTCGACACTCGGCGAGAGGTCAGTTCGACGACCGTCTCTCGAGATGTCTCGCGCCGAAATTGCCTCTTTAGAATCATTGGCTTCTTCGACGAGCTTGGCGATCACGAACGAGATAATTGCTAGCTCTCTGCCTCTAGCTGCGAGGAGGTCCTCAATAGCGGTCAAGCCGTTGGGCATCTGGAACATGACTCCGACCTCACAAGGCCGTAGCCCAATCGACTTGGCGGCCTCAGCTATAGCGCCCAGTCGGTCAGCCTCTAAGAGAACCCACTGCTTACGCTCAGCCATGTTCTTGATCGTGTCACCGCTGAAGCTGGGACCTACGATCGCGACATGATGCGTCTGATGACGTTCTTTGTGAGTCTCGATACCAACGTCGCTAATATCGGTGTGGCTTACCGACCCCGATGACCGCGCCTTCGCCTCGACAATGGCGCTTGACTGCGAACCGTCGGGGCCCGCCCATTGCAATAAGATGTCCGTATCCCCCGAGCCCCCTACCGTGCGAGCCTCAAACCCCACCTCATGGAAAAGGTCTCGAATAGCTACCTCTAGCCCGCGGCCGGACGGCTGACCTTTAGTAAACGGCTCTAGGGACAGCCTATTCAGTTGTTCTCTCAAGTTCGCGGCCTTATTCGAATGCGCCCCGCCATCATCTGCGTGGCGGCCGTCGGTCGCCGGCATTTGCGTTGGTGACACGTCAGCTAAGGGTAGCTCTGCAGCCAACGCGCTTCCGAGAGAAGTGGCGCGCAGGCTACCGTAGCGAGATTCCTCAATCAGGCCCGCATCAACGAGAAAGCTGGCGATCCACCGGCACTTATCTACATTGACCCCATAATTCTTAGCCTCCGCATACATAGCCTTCCGAGGTACGTCGCTCTCCACGCTTCGAATCATTTCACCGATGAAGCGCATATTTGCATGCAGAATCCGAATGAAATTGAGGTCGTCGCCCGAGTCGATCCATGCCCGTGCAGGTGGCGTCGCTTCAAATACCCCGCGACCAACCTCAGAGAGTACTCCGGAGGCTCTCATGAAAGGCAGCATCGAGTTGACGCTGCTACGCGCCAGATCGAATCTCTGGCATATGAACGAGAAGAGTTCCTCGCGTTCAATCTTTTCGAAGGCCGCATTAACGATGATCCTAAGATTCTCGACCTTGTTCGGATTCGATGGCGGGCTCGGGACCCAGATGTTGTAGGTACTGCGCGACTCGTGTGTTCGCGCCGCCGTCCGGAGTTCGTCTAGGATGGTAGCGATTTCGGCCGGAGCCTTCGAAATCTCAGCTGGATCGTTGTCGCCCGAAGCAAACGCCTCTGGCGTCACTACTATGCGGCCGCTGAGTAGTTCTCTTCCCGCCTCGGTGGCTTGCCAACGCCGATTTCCGACGCCTTCGATCAGTCCGAGGATCTCCTGCCAGTCCATCCGAATCCGGGTGTTACCCCTGCTTCGCCACGTTTGCTCATAGAGGTATCGCACTTTATCGTCAACCTCATCTACCGTGAGCGCCTCATGCGCGAGCATCGAGAGAGTCTCAGCAAAGAGTCTGACGCGGTCTGCGAAGATCTCGGACAGGCGCGCAGCAGTTGGTTCGGAATAGAGACTCAATCCGCAGGTAGTGAGGCGCAGACCGCCAGCGGTGCTTTCCGCGAGCCTGAGCCCTCTCAGAAATCCGTAGTACTCTCGCCAAGTCGCTGGCTCGCGTTTTGGTGCCGCCCCGCCCGAGCGTGGCTCCGTACCCGATATTTCGAAGGACAAGTCGGCGGCGGAATCAAGGTTGGTCGCTCGCCCCTCGCCCACGAGTCTGACTAATTCGAGAACGAGCGGAAGCCAGACCGCTTTGCCGCCGAGGAGGCCGGGCACCGCGCTGGCCTGCCCGCGATAAAGAGCTCTCTGCGCAGGGAGACCAGAGACGGGGGCATCTAGATCACCGGACGGAGGCATGACGGATAGTATAAGTCTGGTCGGACCTAGGGAGTCAAATCAAGGTCGTTTTGGACAATGTGTGGAAGGGGGCCAGATGGCTGAGTGGCCGTCACGGGCTCGTCCTCGGGCAGCTGGACTAGACGGTATGGCGGCCACACGCCTCATACCGTCTAGCCACAAGTCTCGGGCAGGCAGAGCGGCGGTCGACGGCGGGGCGAGGCCAAGGACGGAGCGATGGCGAGTTCCGTCGCCCTCTTGGTAGCGAGCGAGGTCGGCGGGGCCATCGACAGATGACCTCGCGCGGAGGCTCGCAGCAGACGCCGCGATATGCCCGGTCATCGCAGCATGGGGTGCTCGATCCCATAGGACGGGGTTCCCGTGCGCTTCGGTGGTCCGCCATCGGCGTCGGCGCTGCTCAGCGACAGGATCGACGAATAGCAGTCTTCCTCGCTGGGAGTCCGTACCCGGCTGTCGTGTCACGACCCGGCCGAGCTCACGAAGGACGTCCCGGCCTACCGGGTCTGCCGGCGCTGACGTCGCGGGCCCGACGGCGACGAGCCGCGCCGTCGAGGCCCGCCATCCGTGCCCTCGACTACGAAGGAGACCCGAGCATGACCACGACCCTGATCGACCTGGCCCTCCGCCTGCTCGACGAGCTCGACCGCCCCGACGGCTCACCGACGTCCGGCGCTCCGCGACCGGATCGCCGAAGTCGACGACGCCCAGAGCGGACCGAGCGAGATCGACTCCCCGGACGACCGCGACCTCCGCGATCACGACGCCAACGGCGACCTGGTCGCGCTCGAAGCGATCGGCTACCACGAGACCCAGGGCCGCGCCGGAACCTGACCGCCTCCGAAGGCCCCTACCCGATCATCCACCGACGGGGGCCTTCGGCGCGTCTCCGGGCCGCTCAGTGCCCCCTGTGCGGCCCGGAGAGCTCCCGCCAGCGAGCGCGACGACCTGCCCTCGGCCAAGGCAGGCCCTGACGGCCCTCGCCCGCGCCGCCCGGGCTCTCGCAGGGCCTTCGTGGGCATGCTGGCCGGCCTCGCGCCCGTCCTGCCGATGCTTGGCCAGTCTTGACTCTGATCTTCGCCCTGGCCTCGACCTTCGAGAGGGCCTTCTTTATCTCTCCCGGGAGTCGGGAGGTGTCGGGGACTACGCGGACGCTGACGCGCCGACTCCCTCGCCGCCGGGGCCTGCCGTGGGGGAGCGCCTTCCGCCGGCCCTCCGGCCCAGGGGTGACGAAGGGCGCCGTGCGGGTCGGCACGGCCACGGCCCGGCTGCCGGCCGCGACACCCCGACCGACCGCCACCAGGGAGCCAGTTTCAGGATCCCATCCGTGGCCGCTGAGCAGGCAAGATGCGGGCGGCAGCGGGCTGTCGTACGTTTATGGCACCGTGATCGGCATGACTTCCCCCAGGTACGACTCCTCAGCTGAGGAATACGCCGGCCTTCACGCGACCGTGGTCAACGCAATCCGCTACGTGACCGCCGGTCAGTCAATCGAGACAGCCGCTCACGAAGCCCTTCAGCGCCTTCGTGACCGCGGCCTCCCGATCCCCGCTCGCCCGGACGGGCCGTGAACGAGGAGGACGAGGACGAGGTCCCGGCGCTCCTCCGCTACTTCGCCGCGGGCATCAACGGCCTGACAGGGAAGGCGGTCGAGGGCTTCCTCCTCGTCCAGGGCGCGGACCCGATGGTGGCGGCGATGACCGGCGGCTCCGTCGGCGAGATGGCGAAGGAGACCATCCTCGAAGGGGGCCGGCGATTGCTCCTCCGCCGCCAGGAGCGCCTCCTCCACGCCTTCACCGCGGCCGAGGAGGAGTCCGGCGGCTGGAAGCCTCACGAGCTCTTCGCGCGTGCGCTGGACCAGGACGACGAACGTCGGCTGGACCTGTTCGTCAACGCCTTCAACGCGGCGGCCCGCGAGGCCGACGAATATCGGGTCCGCTCCTTCGGGCGGCTCGCGGCGATGGGTGTCCTCGCCGAGGAGGACGCGGTGGTCGACCAGACAGCTCGCGTCTTCGCGACCCTAGCGAGCTTCGATCGGGCCGACCTCCGGGCGATGGTCTATATGGCCGAGCGGCCCAACAAGAGCTGGCAGCGCACCCGGTACCCGAAGAACGAGGGGACTCCGAATGTCCTCGACGAGGAGCTTCCCGATCTTGCGCCCGTACTGGACGCGGTCCTGGCACGACTCGAGGGAGCGGGCGTCATCACGAGTGCCCAGGGCCCCGGCCTGTCGTCCCGCGCGACCCAGTGGCAGGTAACGACCTATGGCGAGCTGTGCGCCCGGGAGCTCGCCCGGGGCGACGACACCGCGACGTATCTGCCTTCCTAGGGGCGCTTCCATTCGACCACGACCGACGACGGGTCGAAGACCGCGACCCGCTTCGTCGTGGTCCACTCGACCCGCACCTCGATGAGCGCCTAAGGCGTCGCTCGTCGCTGCTCGACCCGGTCGCTTTCACCGCTCTGCGGCGTCGTCGGCTCACGCTTGCTCGCTGAACATCTTGGTAGTGGGCTTTAAGGGCCTTAGCAGGACGAGGAGGGTCGCTTAGTGCTTCTCCGGCGTAGATCGCGTCGCACTGAGGTGTACACGGTGTGCACACCCAGACATAGTTGAACACCAATGTGGGATTGGGTCGGATGGCCCAGCGCCGTAGCGCGCACCCTGGGGACGGCCGAAGGGGCTTGAGAGTCAAGGAGACGGCCGAAGCCAAGTGCCCAGCGTGACAGGCTCGGTCGCAGCCCCCTACCTTGGTTCTCGCGGACACAGAGGGGGAACCGTGGATATGATGCACGTCGTCGGAACACAGGATGGGGCTACCATTATCTCCATCTTCTCCGCGCTAATATCACTAAGCTCGGTCGTCACAGTTGTGCTTTGGCGCAGAACAGAGCGCAATCAAGTTCAGGCTGCCCGACAGAAGGAGCACGACGACTCGTATGTGCGAGTGAAAATCCTCTCGCCCTTCCATCGAGTAAGGGTTCCGAACGAGGCTAGTCGTCAGGAGATGCTCGATTCTCTCGCGAAGTTGAGGTTAGAGACCCGCGATCCGACTGGACGTCTATGGGTCAATCAAAAAGAGCGCCCACGGCCATCTCAAACCTTACTCGTAAGCTTAGGGACGAGGACCCCCCAGTATCGAGGACGATCGAACCCCAGCGCTCATTGTTCACATGAAGTGGTTTACCGAGTTCATCGAAAATCAAGCAGCGACCGGGCGAGGAGAACCCGACGCCCCCTGGCTGTCCGACCCCGAAGGCTGGGAGCCGATATTAGAAGAAGCGCAGCAGAACCAGTCAGCCAAAGCTTCACTCGGACACCAGTCCTAGCTAGCTAGTGACCTCTAGCAACTCACAGCACCCTCACGCGTGGACCACCGCTGAGCTTTGGTGGGGCCCATCGGGAAACCGATCGCCCGCCGTTTCACCCCGGGACTGTTCTCCGGCTTAGCGGTACGGGCAAACTCTTACTCCAACCACGCTTGCCGATTCCTAATCGACATCTAGTAGAACTTCAGCTCAGGATCACCCATCGTGCTTCTCCGAACAGACTAGGTCACGAAGCCGGTACAGATAGACCGGCTCGTGGTCCACTATCCGGAAACCGGCGACCTCTTGCGATTCGACCGACATTCCCCTTCCCTCTCGAGTCTCACGCTCGACCAGGAGAATATCGGTGCTAGACCTAGTTTCCCTTCATCCGGACTAGCGCGGAGCCGCGCTGGCCTAGGGCTCTAGGGCCCGGGGCGGCTTGGAGTCCACGCCACGGACTACTTGCCTAGCCGCAACGGGCCGGTGGCAGACTTACAGCCGTGTCACGTCTTCTCACGTGGGTGCTCCGCCTGCTGCCGGTGCTTGGGATTGTCCTGGTGCTGGTTGGCCTGGGGGTGTTCGGTGGTCTGCCTGACGGCTGGTGGGACCCGAAAGGGTTCATCGTCAATCTGGCCTCAGGGTTAACCGCAGCATGTTTTGGCGTTCCCGTCGCGTTCTTCATCCTGCAGCGCCTCCTTGGGGTTCGCGAGGACGCCGAACACAAGATGAGGTTGCAGCAGACTATCCGCACAAGTTTGAGAGACCTAAAGTCCGCCGTGGTGACGGTCGTCGATGGCGATCGATTCTCCATAGAGCGCTGCGTGGAGCATATTGAGATTCTAGACCTCGGACTATCCCAGATGAATTCTATCGAAGCTTCTGGGGACTTGCTCGATGACGCCGTGGTAAGCGAAGTTCCATCGCACGTTCGCCACGTGCAAGGCATGCTGGATGCAATCCGCGACGAGCTGACCGAGCTTCGTTTATCTGACTTCACAACCCGGGACGATTGGGCCATGGTTCAGGTTCGCTGGACATTCGTCGCCACTAGCGCACTGCCGCAAGCTCGACTCGCTGGCCTCGAGCCAATGCCTGAGGATCTTCAGTACCGCCTTAACCGAAGCATTAGCGCTATCGGGCCTATTGCGACAGGGCGGGAGCTTTCTATACTGCCACGCTTAACGCACTTGCCACCCGGGCCGGTGCGGGAGGCAGAGTCCAACTACAACGTTAGCGTGCGTGGGAACAGGGACCGCGTGAGCATGCGAACCGCACTACGGATCTCCTCCGCCGTGTCCAATATGGAAGAGTCGCTCAAGGACTACCTATCGCTCCTCGACGATTTAGACGCTGCTCTCGCTCATACAGAAGAGGGTTGACATCTGCGGCTGCGAGAAGGTGTGCTCGTCGAAGTCACGATCGCGTCCGGGAGCCGAGGGCAGTGCTGGAGGTCGTGCCGGCGCGTTGTCGTCTCGGTGAGTTTCGGGACCAGCTGCGTGGACACCGTGCCACTACCGCCTCCCGCGGCGCCGTCGCCGCGGTTCGGCGTGAGCACGGACTGTCGTCCGGCCCAGGACCGGAAGGCGCTCGGAGCGCATGGCCCACGTCCCGCTCAGGTGCCGCCGCTCGGTCGGTGCGTTCTGGGCTGCGCCTCCCACCGGAGGCGGCCGGGCAGAGGGTCCCGCCATCGCCGGGGAGATCGAACTTGACCGCGATGCCGCGCTAAGCCCAGTTATCTCGACAATGAGGGAGGGCGTTGACCTTCGGTAATCGTCGCCTACATGCCGCGGGAGCCTCCAACGCCCCGTGAGGTGGAGTAGTGATCGAAAGTCAAGCGACTGCTCTGCGTCGACGCGTGTCCTCCTATGACGACGGTTCCGCGGCCATAGTAGATTTCCGGCTCCCTTCAGGCTCTAATGAAGTACTAAGCGGACGAATCTCCATCGCCAGTTGTCGACCTCGTAGCGGGGTGCTTCAAGTATCAGTGCGCCCGTCATACGGCCGTTCGGGGGTGACATCGGCTAACGCGGTACCTCTAGAACGCGACATTCGGGTGCTGAGCGCAATCTGGCCGGCGCCAGGTTGCGTGAGCGACCCAGGCCTATCACTCCTCGATAGGAGCTTTTGTGACGAGCTCGGAGCCCACTCGAATTACGACCTCGACAAAGACCGAGCGAGGGGCAGTGGTTACCGGGTGGGTGTTTCTGGCAGCGTCCGTGCTGGTTCTTCTGATCGGAGGCTTCCTTTATCACCTCGGTGCTCCGGGAAACCCCGAGCCCTCGCCGGTGGCAGACGCAGGAAGAATAACGATCTACTATCCGGCCTCGTCAATGCGCAATAGCTACATCATCTACGCCGCAAACCGCGAGCGGACCGGCACGGAGGATAGTGACGTTGTCTCACTGAACAGCGAAGTTCCCGGTTTCCCGGACCGCCCTGGCGTGACCGGCACCGTCGTCCTCTATATACGCTTAGCAACGGTGCCTACATTCAGCCGAACACCCTTAAAGTCGAGCAAGTTGTGCCAGCGAATGCGATCGCTCACGTGATGATTCGCAGCGTCAACAACCAGCAAGTCGTGCAGGTCATCGCTGGACCTATTCCGGTCACTTGAGTGATCGTTAAGGCTGCTCTACAGCGCAACGCCATCCGTCGCGACAACGCACGGACGACCGCAGTCCTACCTGGCGTCGACAACCCCCACGCGTCTCCGTTCGACCCCGGGAACGACGTCGCCCGTACCGTCGCCTCATGCCCTTCTCGCTTTGGAGAGGTCGCCACAACCGTGGATGTAGCTCCCGCACGCCCCGTGATCCGAATTGACTACGCGAACAGTGAGCCCGTCGCACTTGGCCAAGCGCTTTGGAGTGCCAATCGTCTACCTCAAGACCTACCTCCCGCGTTTGTGGTCAGCTACGTCGACATCACCGACGAGGTGAAAGACCAGAACTTCGTGCTCTGGGCAACGGTTGCCTTCGGGCTTACCACTGGGTTCCTCGGCGTATCCGTGGAGCGGTTCTTGAGTGCATACTTCGCGCGCCGTCGGGAAACCCGCGTCCGCGATCAGCGAGAGCTAAAGGGATAGCCCTGAAACTGCCACCATAGGTCGCAGTATCAGGCGGTAGTAGGCTCGCCGCGAGGGTGTCCTCCGATAGACGCGTTAGGGCATGCAGCGCCATCGGAGTGAGGTCATGGCGGGATTCGAATTGATCTTTCTTGGGCCCGGGTCGAACTCGGACGTGGCGGTGGCTCCGGCGGTCGTCCGCGACCAAGGCCGTCAAGGGCTGCCCGGTGGCTCATGGCCTTGGTCTTCGCGTTAGGCTTACGACTACGCCGATGCCGCTATAAGCCCCGTATCGCGGCATCCAGCTTGGAGTGCCCCATACACTCCTACGCGGCGTCGAGGGCACCCACCTGCATCACGCGTTGCGGCATCGATCGGTCGAGACGCCAGGTGATCGAGATTGGCCGCTCACCGTGATGCTCGACGGCGGTCGCAGTGCCAAGGCAGACGAACGGCGCGCCTCCCCCGAACTCGTCGTCACGAGCCGCCCGAGCGAACAGCACCACGTGGCTCGTGCCGTCCAGGTAGCGGCGGCCGACCTTCGAGTCCTGGGTGGTCGAGTTCTGCGACTCCCAGTGAAAGAGGTCCGCAGAGATCGGGTAGTCGCGGTACCGGGTAGACGGCGCGAACTCCTTCTCCTCCTTGTGCAGCGTCACTAGGAGCGCGTCGACGTTGGTCGCCTCGCAGTACACGACACCAGCCGCCTGACCTCGAGTCTTGCGCACACCGTCCGCCCAGCCGATGCCCGCGAGAATCTCGTCCCGCCGGTAAGTGCAGTGGGAGCGCAGCGCAACGCCTGGGATGCCGAGGTCGCCCGGCACCACGCGTGCCTCGTCGGCGCCCAACCTCATCAACGTCATCGCCTCGGCGAGGAACGCCGGGTGGGCGCGCAGGGTGTCGAGGGCGTCGTCGATCGAGGAGTGTCCACCGAGGTCGGGCCAGATCGTGTAGACGAGCATGTGCGCCATCACGCGGTCGTCGGCTGACAAGTCCACGAGCCGCGGCCCTCCCGGCAGCATCAGGCGCATGTAGAGCGACGCCCGCTCGACGTCGTCGACGTGGATCAGGCTGCTCGCCCTCTTCAGGAGCTCGGCTTCTCGGGGCCCCGCACCTGCCGTCGGGAAGCCCGCGTCGCGACGCAGAGCGGTCCAGCTCTCGCCGGCGCGGCTGTAGATGTCGGCCAGCTCGTGCCCGCTCTCCGCGAGGTAGCTGACGAGCGGGAGGTCGCCGTGCGCCTTCACATCCTCGACCAGCGCCTTCCGGCCTCCGCGTAGTCCTTGTTTGACGTTGGCGAGCACGACCTCCTGCGCCACGCGGTCCAGGATCAGCCGACACCCCGAGGGCAAGTACGGGAAGCCCTGCTCGATATCCCGGACGAGTCCGGACCGGCTCGAACCGGTCAGCGCCCGGTAGCGGACGTCGAAGCGGAACTCGCGGCGATGCTGACCGATGAAGTCGAGCACCGTCAGGACGGCCTTGTCCGGAGCCCGACGCAATCCGCGGCCGAGCTGCTGCAGGAAGATCGTCGCGCTCTGCGTCGGGCGCAGGAAGAGCACGGTATCGACGAAGGGCAGGTCGACGCCCTCGTTGTAGAGGTCGACGGTGAAGAGGCACACGACGCGGCGGTCGCGCAGGTCGGCGGCGGCACTGGCGCGGTCGGCCGCCGACGACTCGCCCGTGACGGCACGAGCCGGGATACCCGCCGTCGTGAACTTCTCCGCCATGTAGGTCGCGTGCGCGACCGAGACACAGAAGCCGAGCGCGCGCATCGTCGTGACGTCGCTGATCCGGTCGGTCAGGGCGTTGAGGACGATGCGGGTTCGGGCGTCGTTGCCGGTGTAGAGGCGGTCGAGGGCGTTCGCGTCGTAGGAGCCGCGCTTCCACTCGATGGCGGTGAGGTCGGTGTTGTCGGCGACGCCGAAGTAGTGAAACGGGCAGAGCAGGTCCTGCTCGAGCGCTTCGCCCAGGCCGATCTCGACGGCGACGCGGTTGTCGAAGAAGGCGCGCACGTCGACCCCGTCCGCGCGGTCGGAGGTCGCGGTGAGGCCGAGGAGCTCAGTCGCCTGGAGGCGGCCGAGGAGGTGACGGTACGACGGCGCCTCGGCGTGGTGGAACTCGTCGATGACGACAACGTCGAAGGCCGCTAGATCCGCGTTGCGCAGCGACTGCACGGACGCGAAGACGTGGCGCCAGCTCGATGGGTACTGGCCGGCGACGAGCAGTTCGCCGAACGTGCCGTCGCCGAGGACCTCGCGGTAGGTACGACGGGCTTGTTCGAGCAGTTCCTTTCGGTGCGCGACGAACAGCAGGGACTTCTCGGCGCCACCGATGCGGCGATAGTCGAGGGCGGCGACGACGGTCTTCCCGGTGCCGGTTGCGGCGACGACGAGGTTGCGGTGGTGGCCGTGGGCCCGCTCGGCGTCGAGGGCTTCGAGGATGCGTTCCTGGTGAGGGCGCGGGCGGACCTCGAGGCCAGACAGCTCGAGGACGCTCGTGTTCCCGCCGGCCTGGGCACCGAGGGCGCGGTCGAGGAGCTGGGCGTCGCGGTCGGGGTCGTAGGGGCGGAACTCCGGGTTGTTCCAGTACGTGTCGAAGGTGGCTTCGAACTTGCGGACGAGGGCCGGGGTCGCGACCGAGGAGATGCGGACGTTCCACTCCAGGCCGTCGACGAGCGCGGCCTTGGAGAGGTTGGAGCTGCCGACGTAGCCGGTGTCGAAGCCCGAGTTGCGGCGGAAGAGCCAGGCCTTCGCGTGCAAGCGGGTGGCGTCGCCTTCGTAGCGGATGCGGACCTCGGCGCCGTAGCGGCGGACGAGCTCGTCGAGGGCGCGGCGCTCTGTGCCGCCGAGGTACGTCGTGGTGATGACTCGGAAGGGCGTGCCACGTCGGTGGAGCTCGGCGAGCTCGTCGGACAGCAGGCGCATCCCGTGCCATTTGACGAACGCGCAGAGCAGGTCGACGCGGTCGGCCGAGGCCATCTCGGCGCGCAGCTCGGCGCCGAGGGAGGGCTCGTCGGGGGTGTTGGTCAGGAGCGCGGTCTCGGACAGCGGTGTTGCGGGACGAACGACCCGGTGGACGCCCGGCGCGACGGAGATCGCGAGGAGCTGCTCGAGCTTGACGACCGCGTCGTCATCACCGGCCTCGAGCAGCCCCACCACGCCGTTGACGAGTTCCTGACGACGGGTCTCGTCGCTCTGACCGCTGACCGCGCGGCGGACGACCTCGGCGACGTGGCGGGCGAGGACCTCGGGAGCGGCTGCGGCGTCGATGGAGTCGAACCTCGCCGCGCCGGCGGGGAGTGACCGGAGCCGTCGCTCCAGGCTCGCGGTGTGCAGCGACTCGTACAGCCCCTCGTCCACTCCCCCAGGCACGACCGCAGCCTGTCACGCGGGGGCAGCAGCCGGATCTCCGCCTGCCCGAACCGCTTCTTCGGAGGTCCTGAGGATTCTGGAACCGATCGACTCCGCCGACGGTCCAAGCCCGCGAAGGGCCCTGTCGCCGTCACGGGAGCTGATCATGACCGTCCCCTGTCGCGCTCTCCTCGTCGCGTTCGTTGTGCTCGTCGGCCTGCTGGGAGCGACTACCGCCGAGGCACAAACAGGCGCACCGCCCTGGGCGGCGTGCGGACGCACCGACCCGGAGAGGAAGCCAGCCAAGACCTATCCGGTACTACCGCCGGTCGGAGGACCGACGCGCACCTTCGCCGTACTCCAGTGTGGGAACGACAGGTTCGGCTATCGACACATCGCCGGGAAGCACGGCCAGGAGTGGGCCGACCTGGCTGTGCTGACCGGAGGCCCGTGGCAGAGCCTCGCGGACTTCGCCATCACGCAGACCCTCACCGTGCCGCAGCCCGGCTACCCGCAGTTCGCCCCGGACAGGAACACGTGGACCTACAAGTCGCCCCTCCAGATCAAAGATCAGGAGGGCCAGGTCCGCGCGACATACTGGGTCGTGGTCGGCGTCGCCGCCCAAGATGGCAAGGTCCTGACCGGCTTCTACACCCGCGATCCGAGGTGACGGACGTGAACGCCGCGGAGGATCGGGTCCTCTACGCCCGACTGATGGACGCCATCGGAGCGGACGGGGCAGGGACCGAGACCACGGACGGGGTCGTTCTGACCGCCGTCGGGGGACGTCGGCTCCCCTGGCCGATGCGCCTCCGCATCACCCCAGACTCGTTCGGTCGGGTTCTGCGTGATGCGGCCGCCGATTCGGCCGGGGCGTTTCCCGACGTCGAGCCCCTCGAAGCAGCGTGGCGGTTGTTCCTCGTCCACCTCGACGAGGCGATTAAGACCGCGAGGCCGAACGAGACCGAACTCCTGCCGACGACGACCGGCATCGCGTCCCTGCGCGCCGACATGACTCGAGCCCCCATCACGCCGGAGCAGGAGGAGAACCGCGAGGACCAGCAGCGATACGACCGGCTGATCGAGCACTTCACCGAGAGCGGGCGTGTGGAGGTCGAGTGGGAAGCCCACACCCTCGTCCTCCGGGAGCGAGACGGTCGGCTGCTGGCACGCCCCGTACGCGTTCGTCTCCCGTACCGCGCGACGACCGCTCGCCTGCGACGCGATGGCGCGCCGGACGCTGAGTGGGCGGTGCTGGTCTCGGAGCTCACGGCGAAGATCGATGCTGGTGCGACGGACATCGAGCTCCGCGAGAACGGCTCCATGCACGTACGCGAGTGAAGAAGAGCCGACGCTCGGAACTCAGGTGCCTAGTCGACCGGTCGACGGTGTCGGCCCGCACTCCCGCCACGAGGGGCACGCGGACGGGCAGGAGGAGGACAACCGAGAGCCGGGGCGACCTCGCTCATGATGGCCAGGAGATCCGGGTCCTCGGCGAGGTCGAGGGGTGCGACGTTGAGCGCTTGACCCTGCCGTCGCATCGTCGCGCCCGGCGCTGCCATGACCGTCTGTTCAGGATCGAGTTGCTCCCAGCGCAGGCGCTCCGTGGCCCGCCTCTCGAAGCTGCCCGTGAACACGGCCTCGGCCCGCCCTTGACCGTGCGCGACCACCACCACGCGGAACTCGTCGACGCTCGGAGCCACCGCGAATCCCTCCTTGACCGTCGCAAGCACTGCGGAGCCCATCGCCTTTACATAGAGCTGGTTGCGAGCGGTCTTGGTGCGCTTCTTGATCGTCGGCCGACCGGTCGGGGTCGTTGCGGGTTCCTTCTCAGGGACCTGTTCGACGTCGCCGAACACGATCACCACCGTCGCGAAGCGTCGACGGCCGTCGTGGTCGACGTCGATGCAGGTTGCCGGTGATTGGTTGTCCTCGAACGCTTCTTCGAGGGCAGCGTGCACGGCGCCAGGGTCGTGCGACACGAGCGCCTGCCATCCGACGTCGAGGCTCCTCTGTGCTTGGGCGCGGGCCGTCGCACGGGCAGCAGTCTCGCGCTCGATCTCTCGCTGGGCTGTGACGTCTGCCCGTTCTCGCGCCGCTCGGCGCTCACGTCGGGCCAGGAACGACAGGCCTCGCACCTCCTGCTGCTCACATCGGCGTCGAATCGCGCGCTCGTCGACCGGCTCGGGCGGTGGAGCAACAGGGGCTGCGGCCGGCTCGAACTGATCATGGTGGACCGAGGTCAGGTCGCGCTCGATGGCCTCCAGCCGGGCGATCTCCTCGTCGCGGGCGGCGACTCTCGCCTGCCGTTCGAGCTGAGCGAGCGACGGGACACTCTGACGACGGGCGCCGGAGCGGGTCCTGCGGCGACCGCCACCACCGGACGAGACCGTGAAGGGGCCGATCCCACTCGAGACGCTCGAGCGACCACCACCGACGTGGACGCGCGCGATGCGCGGACCGACACTCGCGCGCAGGCCCCGTGACGAGGCCCTGATCCTGACCCCGGGCATGATCTTCACGCTCACGCCGAAACCCATCCCACTCCCCCAAGCGTCGATGGTTGGGGCACAGACTCTCACCGGTGGGCGGCACGACGCTGACGGGGCGGGCGGTCTGCGCGGCGCGGAGGGGACCTCGCTGTCGGCGGATGTGGCCAAGGTCAGCCGTTGACTACGTCGTGCTCGCCTAGCCTGAGCGGCTGGGGTGCGCGCTCCCGGCGCTGCAGGCGTTGATCGGTGGTTCGACGACGACCCAGGCACGCCACCTCGTCAACGAGTTCGCTCGGCCGGGCGTTCGCCGCTGGAACTGCTCCACGAGGTGTAGAACGCCCGCTGGCAACAGGCCTCGGCCGAGGCGGGGCAGGCACTGGCCTGCCTCGCCCAGGTCCCGAGGCCCGTCCTCGCTCCCCGCCGAGCGCTCTTCGTCGACGATCGGCGGGCCGACGCGGTCGCCGCACGACCTGACCATCACAGCGTGATGACGCCGTCCACAAGCACGGTCCGGTGGAGGCGGGTGTCGAGACCCTCCTCGAACGCGGAGCTGAAGATCGTGGCCTCGCCTTCCGCTCCCATGTCCGGGTCGGTAGGACCGAGGATGACCCTCGCGTACCGGATCTCCGTGTCGGGGTAGGCCTCGAGCGTGCCGCGCCACGCAGCCAATGGCCGTGCTCGTCGGACCACACGTCGTGTCCGATCAAGCTGCCGACGCGCCGCGCCAAAGTCTCGGACACGCCCCCGACAGCCGTGGCAACAGCGGTCGCCATGTACTCATCGGCCTCCGCGTGGCTCAACACGGACATCCCCTCGGATCACGTGCAGCCGCCGTCGGGGCGCCGACGACAAGTCCTTCAGGGATCGGCAGACGGAAGGACGAGCAGTGCGCGGCCGTCGACACGTCGTTACGATCCCTGAGCCGTCATACGAGACCGTGCAGCCTGCCGAACCATTCCACGAAAGTCGCCGATACGTTTCTGATCTCGTCATCGAGCTCGGGTCGCGCCTGCGGATCGGCCTCATAGCGTCGCTTCAGGTCGACCAGTGGATCGATGAAGTGGTAGCGGTCCGCGGCGCCAAGGAAGGCGAGCCCCGAGACCGCCGACGCACATCGGTACGGCCCGGTGACGTCTTCGAGCAGGCAACTTGCCTCGTTCCAGCACAGGAGGTCGGCTGGCGCCTCGTCGTCCTCCCGGCCCAGGATCACGCGTGTGGGCACGCTGATCACGAGACCGCGCAACTCGTCGTAGGCGTCCAGGTCGTCCAATTCCCCGCGCCGCGGCCTCGCCGCCGCCAGCAGTTGGTCGACCGTGTCCAGGCTGAGGGCCTCGAACCGGCTCCCCGAGTGATGCTGGTCTTCGGCGCCTAGAAGGGAGTGCGCTCGATCCAGCCGCTGCAGGTCCTCGCTCAAGGCATGGTCGGCGTAGTACTGAGTCGCACAGCCCGACACGAGATCGACGACCGCGTGGCGCAGCGAGAGGTCCGGACGCGTTGCCCGACGCTGCCGCTCCTCGTCCTGGAGCTGGTAGACGTGAGCGAGAGCGGGATGTCGTCGGGTCATGGTGCCCATCGTGCACAGGTCGCCCAGTCGTCTGCCGGATCGGTGTAGATGGTGACGATCTCACCAGAATCGTCGACCACGACCGAAGCGCTACGAGCTGTTCCGATGTACGGGTAGACGAGTCGAGTGTTTCCCGGACCCGTACCACGCCCAGGGAAGCCGTAGCTCACGGTGCGGTCGACGCACACCATGAACGATGAGATGTCGACGAACGGGTCGCGTATTGCACCGTCGTCGGTCCGCACCATCATGTGCTTGAGCGAACTGCACGGCCAGCGCCGTCGGCACATCGCGAACGGACACGGCCGCGACTGGGAGGCTCTTGCCGCATACACGGGCGGCAACTGGAGAGACCTCGCCGACTTCGCGATCCGACAGACCTTGACCACCCCGCAGCCTGGCTACCCGGCCTACAACGCCAAGAACGACACCTGGACCTACAAGGCACCGCTGCAGATCAAGGACCAGCAGGGCAACGTCCGCACGACCTTCTGGCCGATCGTGGCCGTCGCCTCCCGAGACGGCAGGATCATCACGAGCTTCCCCACCCGCGACCCGAAGTAGGAGCCTCGTGGAGCCCACCGACCAGGAGATGTACGACCAGCTCCTCGGCTACCTCGCGGCACAGGGCTCGATCGTCGAGGACACCGAGCCCGGGATCGTCATCATCGAGGAGTACGACCACCGGCGGCTCGACCAGCCGCTTCGCCTCCACCTCACGGCTCCGGAGTTCGGTAACCGGTTGCGGGAGATGGGTGCCGACGCGCAGTACCTCCGACCCGACGCCGACCCGACCGACGCCGCGTGGGGCTTGTTCCTCGTCCACCTCGACGAAGCCGTCGCAACCGCCCGGCCTGGAGAGACCGAGCTGAGGCTGGGCCGCGGCGGGGTCGACTCCGTCCGGCCCGACGGGACCCGGACCCCGTTTCCGCCCGAGGTCCAGGAGTACATCGAGCTGAACGAGTACTACGAGCGGCTCATCCAGTACTACGCCGACCGCGGAGAACTCGAGATCGGTATCGGGAACGACGTCCTCACCTTGTACCACATCGACGGACACGCCTTTGCCGCGCCACTCCGACTGCGCATATCATCCGCGGTGCTTCGCGACCAGATGCGGAGGGCCGAGGATCGCGAAGCTGCGTTGCAGCGGATCATCGAACAGATCGACCAGCAGGTGAGCCGCGTCGACCCCCGCACCACCGAGCTCGAGCTCGGCACCGGCGGAATCGTCGCGAGGACTCGCGCGGACTGACCGTCGCCCCTCCCTGTCGAACACGCGGAGCATGGACCCGAGGTCCGACACTCCCTGGTGATGACTCAGGGAGAACGCTTCGACGGCTGGATCGGCGGGCTCGGGACGGCGTCGGGGCTGCGGCTCGTCGCCGAGCAGCCCCTACGGCTCGTTCACCGACGTCATGCTCGAGCAGGCCGACTGCCACCGCGACTCACCGGATGATCTCGATCATGAGGACCCACGCGTTGCAGAGGCCGCCGAGCAGCGCAATCACCATCGCGACGGGGACCCAGTAGAGCCCGCCGATCGATGTCGTCAGCACCCCGATCCCGGCCAGCAGCGGGCCGAGCGCCAACGCCACCGCCGGCCCGACCACCAACAGCGCCCACGCCACCACCGGCGTTTCCCGCGAGCGGCGCCTCGGCGCGGCGAGCCAGCCGAGCAACGGGCCCGCGACGACCGCCAACACGATCAACTCGGTGCCCAGCGGGACGGCGCCCTGCGGGACGAGCAGGACGACCGACAGGAAGACGGGCGTGGCCAGGACGACGAGCGCGTGGCCGGCCCGGTTCGGGATGTGCGGCAGCTTGATGATGGCCTGCAGGTTGATCGAGATGGCCACGAACAGCAGCCCGACGAGCGCGGCGGAGGCCCCGGCCGTGCCGACGGCGAAGTCACGCCACGGCTCGGAGTCGTAGGCGTTCACCGTCCAGTCGGGAGCACGGTGGCCAGCCAGCCGTACACGACGCGGTCGAGACGTTGCTGGCCGAGCCCCTCGCAGTGCCCGCCGGCGCCCTCCGCGGCGGTGAAGTGGTGGGTCGTGACCGGGCCACCGACGGCCTTCGCGAACACGTCGAGCTGACCGGTCCCGGCGAAGTCGCCCTCCGCCTCGAGCGCGAGGGTCGGGCAGGTGATGCGCCCCGCGAGCCCCTCGAGGGAGAACTGGCTCAGCGCCCAGAAGTAGTCGCTCAGCGTCGTGACGCCGTGGGTGGCCATGCGGCACTGGTAGTCGTTGCGCTGCTGGGGGTCGGCGAGCATCCCCGCCAGGTCGGCGTCCAGGGTGGGGTCGCGCTGCTCGACACGCCGCCACATCACGTCGCCGAGGCGCGCGTGCAGGGCGGCGCCGAAGTCGTACTGGGCGGGGTCGGCGACCAGCGCCGCGATCCGCGACTCCCCTGCCGCCCCGCGCGGGGCCAGGTAGCCCGCGAAGCTGCGGCCGAACAGCACGAGCGCGGCGGGGTCGATGCCGGGCTGCGTGACGACCCAGTCGAGCACCGGACGCAGCACCGTCTCGAAGTCCGGGCGCAACGTCTGGCCGCGGTCGTACAGCACCCCGCCCTGCCCCGGTCCCTCGACGACGAGGCAGTTCATCCCGTACTCGAGCGCGCTCACGGCCTCCTCGGCGTAGCCGCCCTCGGCGGTGGAGTCGTAGCCGGCGGGGGCGATGACGGTGGGCCGGGGCGTGTCGTCCGCCGCCGGCCGCAGCAGGTAGCCGGAGGCCGCGACGCCGTCGCGCTCGAGCTCCATCGGCGTGCACGGCGTCGTCAGCAGCGGCATGGCGGCGCGGAACGCGGCGACGTGGGCGCGGTAGTCGGCGTGCAGCTCGGCACGGGTGAGGTCGTCGCGCTCGAAGAAGAACGCCTGGCGGTAGTACTCGACGGCCCGGAGGTAGCAGCGGCGCGCGCTGACGGCGTCGTCGCGACCCAGGCTCTCGTCGCCGTCGGCGACGACCGCGTCGGCGAGCGCCCGCCATTCCCGGGCCCACGAGTCGAAGTCGCGGGGCTGGATCCGAGTCGCGACCGACCGCACCTCGCCGAGGTCGGCACAGCTACGCATGGCCGCCGTCAGGGACCGCTGGAGCTGGGCGTCGAAGGCGTCGTCGCCGGTGCTGAAGGGAGGGGCGGCGGGTGTCGCGGTGGCAGTGGACATGGGAGGGTCCTTCGGGTCGCCGGGCGGGTGCCGGACCAGGGTCGCCACCCTCACTCACACCGGTCTCACACGACGACGAGCACCCGGCGTGGGTGGACGAGGCACCTACGCTCCACACATGCGGTTCCGGGACCTCGGACCCCTGTGGATCGAGCAGGACGGTCTGCCGCGCCCGGTGGGCGGGACCCGCCTCGAGGCCGTCGTCGGGGTGCTCCTCGTGCGCCTCGGCGAGGCCGTGCCCCCGTCGACGATCGTCGAGGCGGTCTGGGGGCCGCAGCCCCCGTCTCGCGCCCTCGCCTCGCTGGACTCGCTGCTGTGGCGGCTACGGCGCGTCCTCGAACCCGACCGCGCCCCCCGCGCCCCGTCCGCGGTGCTCCTGAGCGAGGACCGCGGCTACCGCCTCGCGGTCGACGACCACGACGTCGACTCCCGCGCTTTCGCCGCCGCCACCGCCACCGTCACGGACGCACTCGCCGACGACGACGCCGGGCGTGCGCTGGAGACCAGCGACCGCGCCCTCGGTGCCTGGCGCGGCCGGCCCTACGACGGCCTCTCGAGCTGGGAGGGCTGGGAACCCGCTCGGGCGCGGCTCGCGGAGCTCCACGTCGATCTCCAGCAGCACCGCATCGAGGCCCTGCTCGGGCTCGGCCAGCCCGAACGGGCCGTCAGCGACCTCCGGCCGCTGCTCGACGCCCACCCGTTCCGGGAGCGGCTGTGGGAACAGCGGATGCTCGGGCTCTACCGCGCCGGGCGCCAGGCCGCCGCCCTCGAGGCGTTCGACGACGCCCGGCGCCTCCTCGGCTCCGAGCTCGGGGTCGACCCCGGCCCCGCGCTCGTGGCGCTCCACCGCCGGGTCCTCGACCACGACCCGACCCTCGACGCCCGGCCCACCGCCCCGCCGCTCCGCCTCGCCCGGCGACGGCCCGTCCTCGTCGGGCGGGACGAGGACCGGCTCGCCACCGCGAAGCTGCTCGCGCCCGGTGCCGTCGTGACCCTGACCGGTCCCGTCGGGTCGGGGAAGAGCCGGCTCGCCGTCGCCGTCGCCGAGGAGGTCGCGGACCGGTTCACTGTGTGGTTCGTCGACCTCGCGACGATCAGCGAGCCCGCGCAGCTCGCGGGCCACGTCGCCGGCGCGGTCGGGGTGGAGGTCGTCCCCGGCACCGGCGCGGTCGACGCCCTGGCCGCGGTCGCCCGGGGACGCCCCACCCTCGTCGTCCTCGACAACGGCGAGCACCTGAGGTCGGCGGTCGCCGGGCTCGTCGACGAGCTCCTCGAGCGCGACCCCTCGCTCACGGTGCTCACGACCGGCCGGGAGCTGCTCGACGTCGAGGGGGAGCACGTCCGGGAGGTCGCGCCCCTCGCCGTTCCCGAGACAGCGGAGGTCCTCGAGCTGGCGGCGAGCCCCGCGGTCGCGCTGTTCCTCGCCCGCCTCACCCTGGCCCCCGACCCCACGGCGCTTCCCGACGACGACCGCCGTGCGGTCGCCGAGACGTGCCGGCTCACCGGCGGGCTCCCCCTCGCGCTCGAGCTCGCCGCCGCCCGCGCCCGCGTGTACTCCCTCCCCGAGATCGCGGAGATGCTGGCCGCGCACCCGATCGCCCTCGCCGACCCGGCCCGCGCGGACCCGCGCCACGCGAGCCTGCGCGCAGCGATCGAGGACAACCACCGTCTCGCCACCCCCGACGAACGCATCGTCCACCGCCGGCTCGCCGTCCTCCCCGGGCGCTTCACCCGCGAGGCCGCCACCGCCGTCTGCGGGCTCCCGCCACTGAGCGGCGACCGGGTCCCCGACCTGCTCGCGGGCCTCGTTCGCCGGTCCCTGCTCACGACGACGCCCCCGACGAGCGCCGGGGAGCCGACGCGCTTCCACCAGCTCACGCCACTGCGCGCGCATGCCGACGACGCCCTGCGCCGCGACCCCGGCGAGGAGCGCCAGGTCCGGAACGCCCGCGACCGGTGGGTGTTCGACGCGATCGCCGCCGGGCCCCGCCTCGGCCGCCCGGGTCAGGCCCGGTTCTACGACTGGCTCGACCGGCACTGGAGCACCGTCGCCGCGGTCCTCGCCGACGCCCTCCCGGAGTCTGGGGGCGTCGTGCCCGGGGCGAGCGCGGAGGGCCTCCGGGCCGTCGGTCGCCTCGCCACCTACTGGTACCAGCGCGAGCGCAGCGCGGACGCGGCGATCTGGCTGCCCCGCGCGACGGCGGTCGCCCGTTCCGGCGGGGTCGACGGCGGGGTCGACCCGTTCGACGCCGTCTGCGCCGCCACCACCCACAGCACCTGGCTCGCGCTCCACCAGGACATGACCGCCGCGTGGCCCGGCCTCGTGGCCGGCCTCGAAGCGCTGACCTCCTGCCCGCCCGATCGGCGACCCGACGCCGCCGAGGTCCTCGTCGGCGCCGCCGCCGGCGCGTGGGTCGGCGACGACTACGCGCTGGCCCGCCGCCTCGCCGAGGCCGCCCGCACGCTGGGCTCCGACTCCCACGTCGTGCTCGTCGCGCGGGCCGTGCAGGCGGCGACCGGCCTGTTCCTGGACGGGCCCGCCGCGGCTCGGGAGGCGGCGGTCGTCGTCGGCGAGGACAACGCGGGGGTCGGCAACGACCTCGTCGCGCTCTTCGTGGCCCTGACCCACGCCGTGGCCGCGCTCCTCGAGGGCGACCCGGCCGCCGGATTGCGGTGGTCGAGCGAGATCCTGCGCATCCAGCGCCACTCGGGTGCCCGCGACCACGGCGACACCCTCGAGCAGCGCGCCGGGCACCACCTCAACGCCGGCGAGCCCCTCGAGGCCGCCCGCTGCTACGGCGCCGCGCGGGCGATGCACACCCGTCTCGGTCGGTCGTGGCCGCGCCACCCCGGAACTGTGGAGCGCCTGGCGACCGTGAGGGAGCAGCTCGGCGAGGCCGTGTACGCCGAGGCCCTCGCGAGCGGGGAACGCCTCGCCGCCCACCCGGACCTCGAGGCGTGGCTGGTCTGATCCCTCGTGCGACGGTGGCGGGGGCCCTCGTCACCCCGAGGACGCCGTCGGCTCGCCGAGGTGGATGGCGTAGTCCCAGGCCGAGGGGTCACGACCCACCAGTCGACACGGGCCGAGCCGCTGCCGAGCCAGGAGCTGCCGGACGGGAAGGTTGCCCGGCTCCACGGTGGCCGACACCGTCCAGCCGACCCAGCGCGGCCGGCCGAGCTCGACGGTGAGCAGGCTGGTGGCGACGTGCCGGTGCTGCCACGCATCGGCCACGAGGAGGCTGGCCTCGACCTCTCCGTCGCGCTCCACGACGAGGTTGAGCAACCCCACCGGAGTGGATCCGGCGAGCGCGACGGCGGCCGCACCGGCCGGCGGCCCGACGAGGAGATACCGCCGGTAGCGCTCGAGGACCGCTTCGGGGTCGAGCGGTGCCGGCCGGAGGAACCGTCGGCGCAGCGACTCGGGCGAGCAGGTGCGGACGAGCTCGTCGACCGTCGCCCGGGTCGCGGGAGTGATCACGAACGCCGGTGGAACGGCCGGCTCGCCGACCCCGGGCGCTATGACAGCTGTCATGGTTCCTGGTTGTACGGACTCTTGAGTGCTGAGTGAATATGACGCTCGTCATAGCGCTCGGGTCCTGGTATGCCCGGCGTCATACGCAGGGCCTAGGCTGGCTGCACCATGACCACCCGAGACTCCCGCGAGCGCACCGTCCGGAGCGCTGCGCTGCTGTTCCGCGAACGCGGAGTCGACGCGACCGGGATGCGGCAGATCGTCGAGCACGCGCAGGCCCCCCGAGGGTCGCTCCAGCACCACTTCCCCGGTGGGAAGGAGCAGCTGGTCGTCGAGGCCGTCGAATGGATCGCCGGCAAGGCGGCGGAGCCGTTGGAGGCGAGCCTGGAGGCGGACCCGGCTCCCCCGCCGCGTCAGGTCGTCGCCGAACTCTTCGACCGCTTTCGCAAGCTCCTGAGGATGACCGACTACCGGGCCGGGTGCTCGATCGCCGCGGCCGTCGTCGACGCCGGGTCGGCCAGCGACGCCGTCGCGCTCGCCACGGCGAACGCCTTCCGACGCTGGACCGGGCCGCTCGAGCGCGCCCTCGCGCGGGGCGGCATGGAGCAGGCCCGGGCGTCGCGGGTCGCCCTGCTGGTGATCAGCGCGGTGGAGGGCGCCTTGATCATGTCGCGGGCGCGCCACGACATGGAGCCCCTCGACGCGGTCGCCACCGAGATCGACCTGCTGCTCAGCGCCTCCTGACCGACGACGACCGCGGCCGTACCGGCACACGCAGCGTCGAACAGCCTCACCTCGATCCGGACCTGGCGTCGAGGGAGTGCAGGACGGCGATCATGTCCTCGGCCCCGTGACCCGCGGCGACCGTCTCGGCGAACAGGGCGTGGCAGGCGTCGAGCACCGGCGTGGCGAGTCCCGCGGCCCGCGCGGCGTCGGCGACCAGCTCGTTGTTGGTGAGGACGTCGCGCGCCGCGGCCTGCGCGCTGAGGTCGCCGGCCAGCAGCTTGGCGATCTTCACGTGGGCGACGGGACTCGCGAGTTGGCCTCCTTCGACGACCTGGCGGAACGCGTCGAGGTCGAGGCCGTGCCGGCGGGCGAACGTGAACGACTCGACCAGGCCGGTCACCGTCGTGATGAGGAAGTGGTTGATCGCGAGCTTGGTCAGCAGCGCGCCCAGCACCGCGCCGCAGACGACGGTCTGCGCGCACATCGGTGCCAGCAGGGGACGGACGCTGGACACGGTCTCGTCGTGGCCGGCGAGCATGGCGACGAGCTGCCCCTGCTCGGCCGGGACGCGCGAGCCGGAGACGGGCGCTTCGACGTAGGCCGCTCCGACGGCGGCGAGGTCGTCGGCCAGTCCGCGCGAGTAGGTCGGCGACGTCGTCCCCAGGTGCACCAGGGTGTGGCCCGCCACGAGCCGGCCGAACGCCGGTGTGCCGCGCTCGAGCACGGTGTCGACGGCGCTCGCGTCGGCGAGCATCAGGAGCACGACCGGCGCCTGGTCGAACACCTGGGCCGGCGTTGCGGCCACCGTCGCACCCAGCGCGCGCAGCGGCTCCGTCCGCGCCGCGGTCCGGTTCCACACCACCAGCGGGAGGCCCGCGCGGGCGAGGTTGAGTGCCATCGGCTGGCCCATCAGGCCCAGGCCGAGGAAGCCGACGGGCGTCACGACGCGTCCAGGAGGAGGCCGATCGCGTTCGGGACCGGAAACGTCGTCGCCACCAGGCTCGCCGTGAGCGGCGCCAGCAGAGTGGCCAGGGTGTCCGTGGCGTCGCCGAGGTGCCGCCACGGCGAGGACGCGGCCGCGTCGGTGGCGCACTCGATGTCGGCGTGGAGATCACGACCCGCGGCGGTGAGGCGACGGTCGGCGTCGAGGAGTCCCGCCTGCTGGAGCTCGGCGATTCCCTGCTGCCAGGCAGCGTCGTCGAACCGGCGGCCCTCCTGGAGGACGTCCGGCTCGGCCTCCCCAGCCGCCGCCTTGATCAGATGGGCCTGGACGGGGGTGAGCCTGCGGGCGACCAGCACGGCGACGTGCCCCTCGCCGCGATGCTCCCGCAACGTGGTGGAGGCCTGCCACAGGGCCAGGTGGGCAGGTTCGGGACGGGGCAGGGCCTGGTTGGCGGCCGCGAGGACGCGTCCCGCGCAGTCGGCGCCGGCCGCGGCCCGCCACGCGAGCCCGGCCGCCTCGACCAGCTCCGGCGAGCTCAGCACCTCCTCGCCCCACAGTCGCCGCAGGGCCGCGTCCACTCCGGCCAGGCGGGCCTGCAGAGCGTCCGTCGGCGTCGTGAACCGCCAGGCGTCCGGGAGAGCACGGGCGATGCGCGAGAGGTGGAATCCGAAGAAGGCCGCCGTCGCGATCTCCGCGCCCACCGGCCCCAGGGGCGCGATCCGTTGTGCCGTGTAGCCCATCCAGAACCCGCGCAGGCCGAGGGCGTCCGACGCGGCACGCGCCTCCGGGGTGAAGTAGCTGACCGCGTGCAGCGGCTCGAACAGCTGCCACATGCGTCGAGCTGGGTTGTCGGACACCTGCGCCTCCTCCCGGGCAACCATGACGCGCGTCATAGTGCAGGAGGGTCTGGCGGCGAGGCGCTATGACAATGGTCATAGCGCGAGCAGACGACGGGGTGCACCGGCCTGCCCGACCAGCCGCGAGACATCGGCACCGATCGACGCCCTCGCGCCGATCGCGGTGATCTGGCCGGTCGCCGCCTGGGCGGCGTCACCGGTCCACGCGCCACCCATCGCGCCGCCGGCGGCCCGGATGTCCTCGCCGGCGCCGGTGAACTGCTCGGCCATCGCCGTCAGCGACGTCGCCCCGGCCTCGACGGCCGCCGGGTCGCCCGGCATCGGCACGCCCACCACCCCCTCGATCGGGGACGGTAGGAAACCGGCGACGCGCCTGGGTGCCGTTTGGTGGAACTCGTCGGGCTCCGTGGTCCGTCAGGCGGCCGTGCGGGGGCTCCGACGTCGGCGCAGGGCCGCGCGGCGCTCGTCCTCGCTCTCGCCGCCCCAGATGCCGTAGGGCTCCTCAACGCGGTGGGCCCAGCCCCGGCAGGCGGCCTGCACCGGGCATCCGGCGCAGATCGCCCTCGCCCGGGCCACGCGCCGGCTGCGGGCCGGGTCCCGCTCGCCCTCGGGATGGAAGAAGGTCTCGAGGTCCATGTCGCGGCATGCGGCGTGGCGTTGCCAGTCCCAGTGGGCCACCACGGGAACCGGCAGTCGGGACACATCGGCCACGACGAACACCTCCTACGGTTTGTCGTAGACCGGGGCTACCCGGCGGTACGACCGTCAACCGCGGCCCCGGTACCGAGGCACTGGTCGTGGCGCGGGCGCCGTGTCGTCGACGCTCGTGCGCTGCGGTCCCGGCCGGTCGGGCCGGGCGGCCGCCACGGAGCTCCAGAGGTTCCTTGCACGTCGACCGGGTCTTCACCGGAGACGCAGCGACTCCCTGATCTTGCCCGCGGACGCACCGCCCGCGGCTCGCGCCGGAGTCCTCGAGGACCGGCCGGCGCGCCGCGGCCGGTGTGTGGCACGCGCAGGTCTCTGCCGAACAGTCAGCGCGCTGGAGCCGACTGTGTGCGCGCGCGCAGGTCCCCGCGGAACCCACGGCGCCCTCGCGGCCGCCGGAGTACCGGCACGACCACGAGGGCGCGGGTTCCGTGATCACGTGCCTTGGGGCGGCTCGCGGTGCCACACGCTCCTGGGCCGTCACAGCAGCCGCGCCACCGCCTCGACGTCGTCGGGAAGGCCCTGGATCGCGATCTCGTCCACGACGGTCCCGTCCCAGACGTCGAGCTCCTGCCGCACCTTCTCCACCGGGCCGATCAGCGAGACCTGCTCCACCAGCTCCGTCGGGATCGCCGCCGCGGCCTCGTCCTTCCGGCCGGACAGGTACAGCTCCTGCACCCGCGCCGCGACGTCGTCGTACCCCATCCGCACGAACACGTCGTGGTGGAAGTTCGCGCCGCGCGCCCCCATCCCGCCGATGTAGAGCGCGAGCTCCGGTCGCAACAGGTCGGCCGCCGCGTCCACGTCCGGCGACAGCACCACCGGCACGCTCGCCACCACCTCGAACCCCGCCGGCCGCCCGCCCGGCCGCCGCGCGAAGCCCTCGTCCAGCGCCGAGCGGTAGAACGAATCGAACGTCGGGGAGAAGAACATCGCCTGCCACCCGTCGGCGACCTCCGCGGCCAGCGCCACGTTGTTCGGCCCCTCCGCCCCCAGGTACACCGGCAGGTCGGGCCGCAGCGGGTGCAACGACGACCGCAACGGCTTCCCCAGCTCCGACCCCGGCGACGGCAGCGCGATGTGCTCCCCCGCGAACGCCACCGGCTCCTCCCGGGCCAGCGCCGACCGCACGACCGTCACGTACTCCCGCGTCCGCGCCAACGGCTGCGCGTAGGAGACCCCGTGCCAGCCCTCCGAGACCTGCGGCCCCGACGCCCCGAGCCCCAGCACCACCCGCCCACCGGACAGGTGGTCCAGCGTCATCGCCGCCATCGCGGTCGCCGTCGGGGTCCGCGCCGGGACCTGCGCGACCGCCGCGCCGAGCCGGATCCGCTTGGTCAGCGCCGCCGAGAACGCCATCGGGGTGAACACGTCCGACCCGTACGCCTCGGCGAACCACAGCGACGCGAACCCGGCGTCGTCGAGCGCCGTGACCCGCGCCGCGAAGTCGGCCGGCGGCGTCCCGACGAAGTGCCCGGCGTTGACCCCGATCCGCATGGCCTCAGGCCTTCACCGCGTACAGGTCCGCGTACGCCGCGCGCAGCTTGTACTTGAGGATCTTCCCGCCGACGGTCTCCGGAAGCCCGTCGGTGAACACGACGGCCTTCGGCGTCTCGTACCCGCCGAGCCGCTCGCGGCAGTGGGCGATGAGCTCGTCGGCGGTGACCTCGGATGACGGCACGACGACGGCCGTCACCGCCTCGCCCCAGTGGTCGTGTGGCAGGCCGATGACGGCGGCCCGGGCGACGCCCGGGTGCTCGTACAGCGCGGCCTCCACCCGCAGGCTGGACACGTTCTCGCCGCCGGTCTTGACGATGTCCTTGATGCGGTCGACCACCACGCGCAGGCCGTCCTCGTCGAACGCGGCGCTGTCGCCGGAGTGGAACCAGCCGGTGCGGAACGCCTCGCGGGTCGCGGCCTCGTCCTTGTAGTAGCCGGCGGTGACCGTCGGGGTGCGGTACACGACCTCACCCGGGACGCCGGGGCGGTCGCGCAGCGAGACGCCGTCGTCGTCGAACACGTCCGACGCGAGCAGCGGGCTCGGGAGGCCCACGTAGTTCACGACGGGGGCCGTGGCCCGGTAGGTCTCCGACCAGCGGCGCGGCCAGAACCGGTGGCACGTGATCGCCTCGGTCTGGCCGAAGATGCCGAGCACGACGAGCGAGTCGCCGGCCTGCTCGAGCAGCCGCTCGTAGGTCGCCGGCGGCAGCGCGCCCCAGCCGTAGACGAGGACGTCGAGGCAGCGGATGTCGAGCCCTTGGGCGTCGACCTCCTTCGACACCGCCCCGACGAACTGCGGCGACCCGGCCCACAGCGCCGTCACCCGCTCCTCGGCGACCATCAGCGCCACGTCGGCCGGCGCCGGACGCCGGCCGATGACCAGCGAGCCGCCGGAGACGAACGCGCCGAGCGCGAAGATCAGCTCGCCGACGTGGTAGATCATCGGCAGGAAGGTCCCGACGCGGAGCTCGTTCTCCAGCCCGGTCCCGCGGGTCAGCGAGAGCGCGAAGCTCATCGCGGCGACGTGGCTGGCCGAGTGGGAGATCATCACGCCCTTGGGCATGGCGGTCGTCCCGGACGTGAACAGCATTTCCCAGATGTCGTCGCCGTGGATCTCGACGTCGGGCTCGGTGTCGTCCTGGGCATCGACGAAGGCGGCGAAGCCCACGGTCCCGTCGACGGGCGCGCCGACGGGCGCGCCGCCGATCTCGATGGTGACCGCGGGGGCCAGCCCGGCGCGGCCGAAGGCGTCGGCGGCCTTCGGCCAGGTCTCGGCGTCGACGATCGCGAACGACGGCTCGGCGTGGCGGATAAGGTGCTCGACGACGTCGGGCGCGAGGTTGGGGTTGAGCGGCATCGCGACCAGGCCGGCCTTGGCGATGCCGATCTTCGCGAGCCAGGCCTCGACGGAATTCTCGCAGAACAGCAGCACGCGGGCGGCCGGTTCGAGGCCGCGGGCGAGCAGGCCGTGGGCGACCTGGTTGGCGATGCGGTCGGCGTCGCGGTAGGTGACGCGTCGGAAGCGGTCGGCGGACCAGGCGCCGGGCCGGCCGATGATCGCGACCTGGTCGGGGTAGCTCCAGGTCATCCGCTCGAAGACGTCACCGACGGACGTGCGCTCCCACCGGTGCACGGCGCGGCGGCCGCGCAGACTCGTGACGTCGAAGGTCGTCGTGCTGAGGTCCACGCGGTGCCTCCCTGCCCGGGCGCGGTGTGACCTGCAGCATTCCCAGGGCGGGGTGGTCGGCGCAAGGGCCGAGTCACCGACGATTCACTCGGGCCCGTCGTCGAGCCCCAGGCAGCGGCGGCCCATCGACTCGAGCAGCTCGGCGAGCCGGTCGGGCGCGAGGCCGCTGTGGTGGAAGAGCACGGCCTGGGTGGTGCCGAGCGCAGCGTGCACGACGACGCGGAGCTCGGCGTCGGACAGCTCGCGACGCTGTGGCGCGAGCACGATCACCCACTCCTCGATGTAGTGCCGCTGCGCGCGCCGCAGCCCGCGCAGCGCCTCCTCGGGCAGGTGGTGCGCCTCGCGGTAGTACACCTGCAGCAGCCGGCGCTCCTCGATCGCGAACCGGACGTGGGTGCTGACCAGGCGATGGAGCGCGTCGCGGTCGTCGGTGGCCTCGGCGACGGCGGCCGCCGCGGCCCGCGTCATCTCGTCCATGAGCCGCTCGAGGAGGGCCGAGAGCAGGGCTGCCTTGGAGTCGAAGTGCCGGTAGATCCCGGACCCGACGATGCCCGCGGCCGCACCGATGTCGGCCATCCCGACGGCGTGGTAGCCGTGCTTGGCGACGAGCTCGGCGGCCGCGGCGAGGATGCGGTCCTTGCGGGCGGGGTCCCGGCGACCACGCTTCGCATGTGCACGGATGTGGTCGTCCGGACGACCGACATCGTCCACATGAGCCTCGCTCACGGCCCCTCCCCTCGCGGTGGTGAATGTCGTGCACTAAGTGTCGCGGGGCCGGCGGGCGTAGCCGTTGCCGCACGACTTCCGCAGGTCGCGGCACCCGTCGTCGTCGGGAAGCGTAGCCGATCCGCGCCGCTGTGCCTCTGGTCACGTGGTCGCGGAGCCGCTACGGTCCGGGTCGAGTGAACGATGAGTCACAGAGCCTCGAGGAGTCGGCGTGGACTTCGTGGAGACCGACGAGCACCGCGACCTGCGGGCCGCCGTCGGCCGGATCGCCGCCCCGTTCGGCGGCGACTACTACGTCGACCACGCGCGCCGCGGCGAGGAGTGCACCGAGCTCTGGCACGCGCTCGGCGACGCCGGCTTCGTCGGGGTGTCGGTCCCCGAGGAGTACGGCGGCGGGGGCGGCGGGCTCGTCGAGCTGGCGCTGGTGTGCGAGGAGACCGCGGCCGCCGGCGCGCCGATGCTGTTGTTGCTGGTCACGCACGCGATCTCGGCCGCGGTGATCGCCGAGTACGGCACCGAGGAGCAGCGCAAGGAGTGGCTGCCGGGGCTGGCGAGCGGCCGGGAGAAGGTCGTCTTCGCGATCACCGAGCCCGGCGCCGGATCGAACACCCACCAGCTCGCGACGACGGCCCGGCGCGAGGGCGAGGAGTGGGTGGTCCGCGGCGAGAAGTACTACATCTCCGGGGTCGACGAGGCCGAGGCGCTGCTGCTGGTGGCGAGGACGGGCACCGACCCGCGCGGCAACGCCCAGCTCTCGCTCTTCCTCGTGCCCACCGACGCGGAGGGGCTCCAGAAGGTGCCGCTGCCGGTCGACGTCATGCTGCCGGAGAAGCAGTTCACGCTGCGGTTCGACGAGGTGCGGCTGCCGGCGACGGCGCTGGTCGGCGACGAGGGCCAGGGGTTCCGGCAGGTGTTCCACGGGCTGAACCCGGAGCGGATCACCGGGGCGGCGCTCTGCGTCGGGATCGCCCGCTACGCGCTGGCCCGCGCGGCGCGGTACGCGAACGAGCGCGAGGTGTGGGGCAGGCCGATCGGCTCGCACCAGGGGGTCGCGCACCCGCTGGCCAAGGCCCGCGTCGAGACCGAGCTGGCCGCGCTGATGACGCGCAAGGCCGCCTGGCTGCACGACCGGGGGCTGCCGGCGGGCGAGGAGTCGAACATGGCGAAGTACGCGGCCGCCGAGGCCGCGCTCGCCGCCGTCGACGCCGCGATGCAGACCCACGGCGGCAACGGCGTGGCCTCCGAGTTCGGGCTCCTCCCCTACTGGGGCCTGGCCCGGCTGCTCCGGATCGCCCCGGTGAACCGGGAGATGATCCTCAACTTCGTCGCCCAGCACGGCCTGGGCCTGCCGCGGTCCTACTGAGGAGGTCGTCGTGGACCTGCAGCGGAATCTGGCGCAACGGATCAACGTCGGCGACGCCCTGACGCGGTCGGCGGCGGCGCGGCCCGGCCAGCTGGCGGTGGTGGACACCCCGGCGAGCGGAGCGAGGGGGGACGTGCAGACCCGGCGGCTGACCTACGCGGAGTTCGACGCGTGGGTGAACCGGCTCGCGCACGGGCTGGTCGGGCGGGGGTACGCCGTCGGGGACGCGCTGGCGCTGGCGGCCGGCAACAGCGCCGAGTTCCTGGCGGTCTACTACGCCTGCGCGAAGGCCGGCGTCGTGTGCGTGCCGGTCAACCTCGGGTGGCGGCCGCACGAGATCGCGTACGTGCTGCGGCACTCGGGGGCGCGGGGCGTCGTCGTCGAGACCCAGTTGGTGCCGACGATCGTCGAGGCGCTGGCCGAGGCGCCGGGGGTGGCCGACGTGGTGGTCGCGCCGGGCACCGAGGGATCACGCGCGAACGGCGCCGGCCTCGCGTCCACTGCAAGGAATGCGCCATTGCTGGCATCGGGGGTCGGGGGCGAGCCATGGGTGAACGGCGCCGGCCTCGCATCCACTGCAAGGAATGCGCCATTGCTGGCACTCGAGGAGCTCGAGACCAGCGACGACTCACCCCCCGAGATCGCGATCGACGACCGCGCGCCGCTCTCCTACCTGTACACGTCGGGCACCACGTCGTTCCCCAAGGGCGTCGTCGGGACCCACCTCGCGATCCACCTCGAGTCGATGTCCGCCGCGCTCGACTCCGGGTGGCACGCCGACGACCGGTTCATCGCGATGATGCCGATGTTCCACACCGCGCAGCTCAACGCGTTCTGCACGCCCGCGATCACGGTCGGCGCGACGATCGTCGTGCACCGCGGGTTCGACCCGGCGCGGTTCCTCGAGACCATCGAGCAGGAACGGATCACCCAGGTCTTCGGGCTGCCGATGATGTACCGGGCGGCGCTCGACCACGCCGACTTCGCCCGCCGCGACCTGTCGAGCCTGAGGCGCGCCGTCTACGCCATGGCGCCCATGCCCGAGGCCCAGATCAAGGCGTGCCTCGACGGGTACGGCTGCGACTTCGCGCTGCTCTTCGGCCAGACCGAGATGTCGCCGATCACGACCCTGTTCCGGCCCGAGCACCAGCTCACGCACGTCGGGTCGGTCGGGACGCCGCTGACCGGCGTGCAGGTCGGGATCATGCGGATTCCCGACAATGCAACTGAGCACGCCGATAGGGAGCTGCTGCCGCCCGGTCAGCAGGGCGAGATCGTCTACCGCGGGCCCTCGACGATGCAGGAGTACCTGCACGATCCCGAGGCCACCGACGTCGCGTTCGCGCACGGCTGGTTCCACTCCGGCGACGTCGGGTGGTTCGGCGACGACGGCGTCCTCTGGTTCGCCGACCGCTCCAAGGACGTCATCAAGACCGGCGGTGAGAACGTCGCGTCGATCGAGGTGGAGCGGGCGGTGTACGACGCCGAGCCCGACGTCGCCGAGGTCGTCGTCGTGGGCCTCCCGCACGCGCGGTGGAGCGAGGCGATCACGGCCGTCGTCGTGCCCAAGCCCGGCGTCCGGCTCGAGCCCGACAAGCTGATCGCCGCGCTGAAGGACCGCCTCGACGGCTACAAGGTGCCGAAGTCGGTGATCGTCGCCGACGAACTGCCGCGGACCTCCACCGGCAAGATCCAGAAGAACGTCGTCCGGGACCTCCACACCGACCACTACGGAGGACGTTGATGGCTGTCCTGCGCTCCATGCTGGACACCTCGTCGGAGAGCTACGTCAGCAACCGCAAGAACCAGCTCGAGCTGGTCGCCGCGCTCGACGAGCAGCTGGAGCTCGTCGTCGCCGGCGGCGGCGAGCGCTACATGCAGCGCCACCGCGACCGGGGCAAGCTCCCCGTCCGCGAGCGGCTCGCGCTGCTCCTCGACCCGGACTCGCCGTTCCTCGAGCTCTCCGCGCTCGCGGCGTGGGGCACCGACTTCACCGTCGGGGCGTCGATCCTGACGGGGATCGGGGTCGTCTCCGGGGTCGAGTGCCTGGTCATCGGGCACGACCCGACGGTGCGCGGCGGCGCGATGAACCCGTACTCGCTGCGCAAGACGCTGCGGGCGCTGGAGATCGCGCGCCTCAACCGGCTGCCGGTGATCAACCTCGTCGAGTCGGGCGGCGCCGACCTCCCGACGCAGGCCGACCTCTTCGTCCCCGCCGGGCGCATCTTCCACGAGCTCACCGAGCTCTCCTCGATGGCGATCCCGACGATCGCGCTCGTCTTCGGCAACTCCACCGCCGGCGGGGCGTACGTCCCCGGCATGTGCGACTACGCGGTCCTCGTCGACCGCCAAGCGAAGGTGTTCCTGGGCGGCCCGCCGCTGGTGAAGATGGCGACCGGCGAGACCGCCGACGACGAGTCCCTCGGCGGCGCCGACATGCACTCCCGCGTCTCCGGGCTCTCCGACTACTTCGCCACGGACGAGCGCGACGCGATCCGGCTGGGCCGCGAGATCGTCTCCCGGTTCCACTGGCACAAGCTGGGCCCGGCGCCGTCGTCGCACGCGCCGGAACCGCACTACGACCCGGAGGAGATCCTCGGGATCCTCCCGCCGGACACCAAGGTGCCGTTCGACCCGCGCGAGGTCCTCGCCCGCACCGTCGACGGCTCGGAGTTCGACGAGTACAAGCCGCTCTACGGGACCTCGCTGGTCACCGGGTGGGCGTCGATCCACGGCTTTCCCGTCGGGGTGCTCGCGAACCACCGCGGCGTGCTGTTCAGCGAGGAGGCCAAGAAGGCCAGCGAGTTCATCCTGCTCGCCAACCAGACCGACACGCCGCTGGTCTTCCTGCAGAACACGACCGGCTACATGGTCGGCACCGACTACGAGCAGGGCGGGATCATCAAGGACGGCGCCAAGATGATCAACGCCGTGACCAACAGCGGCGTCCCCCACGTCACGATCAACATGGCGTCGTCGTTCGGGGCCGGGAACTACGGCATGTCGGGCCGCGCCTACGACCCGCGGCTGATGTTCGCCTGGCCCGGCGCCAAGCTCGCCGTGATGGGCGCGGCGCAGCTCGCCGGGGTGATGTCGATCGTCGGGCGGGCCTCGGCGTCGTCGCAGGGCAAGCCGTTCGACGAGGAGGCCGACGCCGCCCGGACCCGCGCCATCGAGGCACAGATCGAGGCCGAGTCCCACTCCTTCTACATCTCGGGGAAGCTCTACGACGACGGCATCGTCGACCCCCGCGACACCCGCACCGTGCTCGGCATGTCGCTCTCGGCCGTGCACTCCAACACCGTCGCCGGCCGCCGTGGCTTCGGCACGTTCCGGATGTGAGCGCCATGATCCCTTCCCCGTCGCTGCGCTCGCCCCGGACGATCAGCAAGCTGCTCGTCGCCAACCGCGGTGAGATCGCCGCCCGCGTCATGCGCACCGCCCACGCGCTCGGCATCTCCACCGTCGCGGTCCACTCGGACCCCGACGCCGACGCCCCGTTCGTCGCGCTCGCCGACGAGGCGGTGCGCCTGCCGGGGGCGTCGCCGACGGAGACCTACCTGCGGTCCGACCTCGTCATCGCGGCGGCGCGGGCGACGGGGGCCGACGCGGTCCACCCCGGGTACGGGTTCCTCTCCGAGAACGCCGGGTTCGCCCGCGACTGCGCGGCGGCCGGGCTGACCTTCGTCGGCCCGACGCCCGAGGCGATCGCGTCGATGGGCTCGAAGCTCGAGGCGAAGGCGCTGATGGCGGCGGCCGGGGTGCCGGTGCTGCCCGGCGCCACGGTCACCGACGACACCGACCTCGACGCCGAGGCGGAGCGCATCGGCTTCCCGGTCCTGGTCAAGGCCGCGTTCGGCGGCGGCGGGCGCGGGATGCGGATCGTGCGGTCGGTCGCCGACCTGCACGACGCCGTCGACGGGGCCCGCCGCGAGGCCGCGTCGGCGTTCGGTGACGGGACGGTGTTCCTCGAGCGGTTCGTCGAGGACCCGCGGCACGTCGAGGTGCAGATCGTCGGCGACTCCGCCGGCGAGGTCGTCCACCTCTTCGAGCGCGAGTGCTCCATCCAGCGCCGGTACCAGAAGATCGTCGAGGAGAGCCCGTCGCCGGCGGTGGACGAGGCGCTGCGCGACCGGCTGGGGTCGGCCGCCGTCGCCGCCGGGAAGGCCATCGGCTACACCGGCGCCGGGACGGTCGAGTTCGTCCTCGACGGTGCTTCCGGGTCCAGCTCCGCAGGCTCCGTGTCCCGCCCGGCGGAGTTCTTCTTCCTCGAGGTCAACACCCGGCTGCAGGTCGAGCACCCGGTGACGGAGCTGGTCACCGGCCTGGACCTCGTGGCGCTGCAGCTACGGATCGCCGAGGGCCACCCGCTGCCGGCCGAGGTGACGGGCGCCCGGATCGACGGGGCGGCGATCGAGGTCCGGCTGTACGCCGAGGACGTGCCCGCCGGGTACCTGCCGGCCACGGGGACGCTGCACCGCTTCTCCGTGCCGGAGCTGCCCGGCATCCGCGTCGACGCCGGGGTGACCGACGGCAGCGTCGTGAGCCCGCACTACGACCCGATGCTCGCCAAGATCATCGCCCACGGCACGACGCGGGCCGAGGCGGCCCGGACCCTCGCGCGCGCCCTGGCGCGGGCGGAGATCCACGGGGTGACGACGAACCGGGACCTGCTGGTCGGCATCCTCCGCGACCAGGAGTTCCTCGCCGGCGGGACCGACACCGGCTACCTGCCGCGCCACCCCGAGCTCGTGAACCCCCAGCCCGACGACGGCGAGGGCGTCCGGGCCGTGGCGGCCGCGCTCGCCCTGCAGGCCCAGCACCGGGCGGGGGCGCCGGTGCTGCGGGGGCTGCCGTCGGGGTGGCGGAACGTCGGGGGGCCGGCGCAGTCCGTGGCGTACTCCGTCGGCGACCGCACGCTCGAGGTGACGTACGCCTACCGCCGGGGAGGGCCGCAGGCCCAGGTGAACGGATCTGGTCGCCTGGACGACCACATTCGTTCACATGCGGCGGAGCCGCATCGCGTGACCCTGGAAGTCGGCGGTGTGCGCCGCACCTATGCCGTCCACCGGATCGCCGGCTGGACGTTCGTCGACGGGCCCGACGGCTCCAGCGCCTTCGCCGACGTCCCCCGCTTCGCCGACCCCAACGCCGTCGCCCACGCCGGTTCGCTGCTCGCGCCGATGCCGGGCACGGTCGTGCGGGTGCTCGCCGCGGCAGGCGACACGGTGACGGCCGGCGCGGCCCTGGTGGTGCTCGAGGCGATGAAGATGGAGCACACCGTCGCGGCGCCGGTCGACGGGATCGTCGGGGAGCTGCACGTCGCGCCGGGCGACCAGGTCGAGACGCGGCAGGTGCTCGCCGTCGTGGAGGACGCGGCGGAGGCCGCGTCGTGAGCGCGCCGGCGGACCCGGTCGGTGTGCGGGAGGCACACATTCCCGCGGCGCCCACGGTCGCTTCCGTGGCGACCGACGCGCCGCGCACACGGTCGGCCGTCGTCGACCGGGCCACCGGCACCACCGTCGACGCGCTCTTCCGCCGCGCGTTCCGGGTGTTCGCCGACCGGGTCGCGATCACCTCCGACCAGCCCGACGAGCCGGCGTGGACCTACCGCGAGCTCGGCGAGCGCACCGACCGGCTCGCCGCCGGCCTGCACGCCGCCGGGCTGCGCCGCGGCGACCGGCTCGCCGTCCTGTCCGAGACCCGGCCCGCGTACGTGGAGCTCTACACCGCAGCCGCCCGGCTCGGCGTCGCGCTGATCACCCTCAACGTCCGGCTGCACCCCGACGAGCTCGCCGTGATCGTCGCGTCCGCCGCCCCGACCGCGCTGGTCACCTCCGGCACCTTCGCCCCCAGCGCCGACGCCCTCCGCGACCGCTCCCCGTCCGTCACCGCCTGGTGGTCCTTCGACGAGCCGCCCGGCTTCGCGCCTCTCCCCCGCTCCGACGCCCCGCCCCCGGAGCCCGCCGCGCAGCCCAACGACCTCCACGTCGTCCTCTACACCTCCGGCACCACCGGCCCGCCCAAGGGCGCGATGATCACCCAGCAGGCCGCCGCGATCCGCGGGCTGCGCCTCGCGCAGTGGTTCGGGCTGGGTCCCGACGACGGGTTCGTCGGCTGGCTCCCGATGTTCCACTGCGCGGGCGACGAGTCGCTCTACGGCACGCTGCTCACCGGCGGGCGGTTCGCCTGCCTGCGCCGCGCCGACCCGGCGCGCATCCTCGACCTGATCGAGCGCGACCGGCTCTCCTGGACCCTGCTCCTGCCCGGTGTCATCACCGACGTGCTCGCGGAGCCGGTCGGCGCGCGGAACCTGGAGTCGTTCCGCTTCGCGATCGGTTACGCGAACATGATGCCGACGGTCGTCGCGCAGCTCACCGCCAAGTACGGCATCCGCTTCTGCGACGCGTTCGGCCAGACCGAGACCAGCTACGTCCTCGCCCACGGCTTCTCCGGGCCGGGCGAGACGCCGCACCTGCACAAGACGCCGACGCCGCTCGTCGACGTCCGCCTCGTCGAGGCGAGCGGAGCGACGGGGGACGGGGACAGCCCGGAGATGGTCGAGGTCCCCGACGGCACACCCGGCGAGTGCGTGGTGCGCGGGCCGGGCCTCATGTCCGGCTACCTCGACGACCCGCAGGCCACCGACGAGGCCTTCCACGGCGGCTGGCTGCACACCGGGGACGTCCTGCGACGCAACGACGACGGGACGCTCTCCTTCGTCGACCGCGTCAAGTACCTGATCAAGACTGGCGGGGAGAACGTGTACCCGGCCGAGGTCGAGCACGCGATCGCCGGCCACCCCGGCGTCCAGGAGGTCTGCGCGTACGGCGTGCCCGACGAGCGTTGGGGCGAGACGGTGAAGGTCGCCGTCGTGCGGGCCCCCGGCGCGACCCTCACCGCCGACGACGTCGTCGAGCGCTGCCGCGCCCGGCTCGCCGGCTTCAAGATCCCGCGCTACGTCGCGTTCCTCGACGCGGCCGACATCCCCCGCAGCACCACCGGCAAGCTGCAGCGCCACGTCCTCGCCGCCCGTGGCGCGACCGAGTCGGAGCGCGTCCGGTGACCGGCACCTGCGGCATCGCCACCGCCGACCGCGGGTCGGTCCGCATCCTGACCATCGACCGCCCGGGCCGCCGCAACGCGATGGGCACCGCGACCGCCGAGGCCCTCGAGCTCGCGCTGCGGGCGGCGGCCGACGACGACGCCGTCCACGCCGTCGTGCTCACGGGCACCGGCGGGCACTTCTCGGCCGGCGGCGACGCCGAGTCGATCCTCGAGCATGTCGGCGGCGAGGACCCGGAGCTGCTGGCGCTGATGCGGGCCTTCCACCGCCTCGTCGTCGAGATCTGGGAGTCGCGGCTGCCGGTGGTCGCGGCGGTGTCCGGCGTCGCCTACGGCGGCGGGGTGAACCTCGCGCTGGCGTGCGACCTCGTCGTCCTGTCCGAGGACGCGCGGCTGTGCCAGGTGTTCGTGCACCGCGGCGTCGTGCCCGACGTCGGCGGCGCCTGGCTGCTCCCCCGCCTCGTCGGGATGCAGCGGGCCAAGGAGCTCATGCTGCTCGGCCCGGAGATCGACGCCCGGCACGCCGAGCGGCTGGGGCTGGCCAACGCCGTCGAGCCCGACGCCGAGGCCGCGCTCGAACGGGCGGTCGCGCTCGCCGAGCAGCTCGCGACGCTGCCGCCCTACACCGTCGCGCTGTCGAAGAAGCTGATCAACCACTCCAGCGCCGACGACCTGCGCGGCTCGCTCGAGCGCGAGGCCGTCACCCAGGCCGCCGCCCTGCGGGCCCGGCCGGCCACCGAGGCCTTCGAGGCGTTCCGACGGAAAGAGGCCCAGGCATGAACATCGCCGTGCTGCTGCGTCGGGCGGCGGCCGACCACGCGGACGACGTCGCGCTGCGGCTCGACGACCTCGAGCTCACCTACGCGCAGGTCGCCGAGCGCGCGAGCCGGTTCGCCGCGTTCCTGCGGGCGTCGGGTGTCGCGCCCGGCGAGCGGGTCGGGTTCCTGCTGCCCAACGTCGTCGAGTACCTCGTCGGGCTGCTCGGGACGTGGCAGGCCGGCGCGGTCGGGGTGCCGCTCAACGCCCTCTTCCCGGACGCGCCGCTGCGCCACGCCGTCACCGACTCCGGCGCGCGCATCCTCGTCGTCCCGCCCGGCGAGGTCGAGCGGGTGGAGTCGGTGCTCGAGGGCGCCACGCCGCAGCTCCTGACGACGGGTGCCGAGGGCTCGTTCGCGCGGGCGGTGGCGGCGCACGATCCCACCAACGAGGTCGTCCCCCGGCTCGACGGCGACGACGCCCTGCTCATGTACACCTCGGGCTCCACCGGGGTGCCGAAGGGCGTGCGGCAGACGCACCGCAACGTCGTCGCCGAGGTGGACGGCGCGATCGAGTGCTACGGCATCACCGGCGACGACCACGTCCTCAACTGCATGCCGATCTTCCACGTCGGCGGATTGCAGCTCGCGTCGCTGCCGTTGCTGCTGCGGGGCGGGCAGATCACTCTGATGCCGCGGTGGGACGTCGAGGTCTGGCTCGACCTGGCGCAGCGGCTGCGGCCCACCGTCGGCGGGCTCATCTCGACGATGATGATCGACGTCGGCAACCGGACCGCCCGCGATCCGGTCCGGTTGGACTCCTTCCGCTTCTGCATGTTCGGCGGCTCCCGGACCCCGACGGCGGCCATCGAGCGGCTCGAGCGCGGGACCGGCATCCCCGGGACGGAGATCTACGGCCAGACCGAGCAGAACGGCCTCGTCGTCACCTACCGCCCCGGGGAGAAGCGGCGGCCGGACTCGATGGGCCGGCCCCTCGACCAGATCGTCGCGACGCGCCTGGTGCCGGTCGACGGCGACCCGGACCTCGAGCCGGGCGACCCCGGCGTCGGGGAGCTGTGGGTGCACGGCGACGCGGTGACGCCGGGGTACTGGCACCTCGAGGCGCCGGAGAAGTGGGCCGTCGACGACGACGGGCGCCGCTGGTTCCGCACCGGCGACCTCATGTCCCGCGACGCCGACGGCTACTGCTACTACGTCGACCGCATCGACGACATGATCGTCTCCGGCGGCGAGAACGTGTTCCCGCAGATGGTCGAGGAGCACCTGGCGGGCCACCCCGACCTGGCCGAGGTCGCCGTCATCGGCACCGCGCACGAGCGGTGGGTGGAGCAGGTGACCGCGGTCGTCGTCCCCAACCGGCCCGGGGTCACCGTCGAGGCGCTCGACGAGTGGTGCCGGACCCACCCCGACCTGACCGGCATGCACCGGCCCCGGCGCATCGAGATCGTCGAGGCGCTGCCCCGCACCGGCAGCGGCAAGCTCAACCGGCCCGAACTGCGGAGGATCTTCCCTTGAGTGAGGTCGTCACCTACGACGTCGTCGACGGCGTCGCCTGGCTGACCATCAACCGGCCCGAGGCCCGGAACGCGCTGAGCAAGGACGTGCGCGACGGGCTCTGGGAGGGCGCGCGCCGCTTCGTCGCCGACGACTCCGCCGCCGTCCTCGTCCTCACCGGCGCCGGCGACAAGGCGTTCTGCGCGGGCGGCGATCTGAAGGAAATGGCCGAGACCTCGCTGGAGATCCCGCCGCCGGACTTCCTGCCGCAGTTCGGGCGCAACATCGAGATCGAGAAGCCGACCATCGCCGCCGTCAACGGCGTGGCCTACGCGGGCGGGTTCCTGCTGGCCCAGCAGTGCGACCTCGTCGTCGCCGCCGAGCACGCGCGGTTCGCGGTGAGCGAGGTGAAGGTCGGGCGCGGGTCGCCGTGGGCGGCGCCACTGTCGTGGCTGGTCCCGCCGCGGGTGGCCCTGGAGATCCTCCTGACCGGCGACCCGCTGGACGCCCGGCGGGCGCTCGAGGTGGGCCTGGTCAACCGCGTCGTCCCGGCCGGCGACCTCCGCGAGCGCGCCCAGGAGCTGGCCGCGAGGATCGCCGCGAACGCGCCGCTGTCGGTGCGGGCGGCCAAGCGCACGGCGTACCTGTCGGCGGAGCACGATCGCGACGAGGCGTACGCGCGGGCCGAGGAGCTCTGGGCACCGGTGTACCGCTCGGCGGACGCACAGGAGGGCCCGGCGGCGTTCCGCGACAAGCGCACGCCGGTCTGGACGGGGAGGTAGCGACGATGCCGGTGTCGATGGCGGCGCTGTGCGACGACCTGGCGGCCGAGTCCGCCGAGCTGCGGCGCGTGCTGGCCGGGCTGTCCGAGGACGACTGGCAGCGGGAGACGCCCGCCGCGGGCTGGACGATCGGCGACCAGGTCTCGCACCTGGCCTACTTCGACGACGTGGCCCTGCGCTCGGCGACCGACCCCGAGGCGTTCGCGGCGGAGAAGGCGCAGATGGACGCCGAGGGCGGGGTCGACCCGGACACGATCGCGGAGCGGTTCCGTGAGCTGACCGGCGGCGAGCTGCTGACCTGGTTCGACGACGCCCGCGGCCGGTTGATCGCGGAGTTCCGGGGTATCGACCCGGCGACGCGGGTGCCGTGGTTCGGGCCGGCGATGAGCGCGGCGTCGTCGTTGACCGCCCGGATCATGGAGACCTGGGCGCACGCGCAGGACGTCTACGACAGCGTGGGGGCGGTCCACGAGCCGTCGGCGCGGCTGCGGCACGTCGCGCACATCGGGGTCGGGGCGCGGGCGTTCAGCTACCTCGCCCACGGGCGGGAGATGCCCGACGCGCCGATCCGGGTGGAGCTGACCGCGCCGGACGGGTCGACGTGGGCGTGGGGCCCGGAGGACGCGGCCGACCGCATCAGTGGCCCGGCGCTGGACTTCGCGCTGCTCATCACCCAGCGCCGACACCGGGACGACCTGGCGCTGACGGTGGTGGGCGACGCGGCGACCGAGTGGGTCGATATCGGGCAGGCGTTCGCGGGCGAGCCGGGGACCGGCCGCAAGCCGGGGGCGTTCTCGTGAGCGGCCCCGTCGTCCCGCACGAGGGGAACCCTGAGGCGGATAGAGCGGCCGAATCCTCCCCTCGCCGGACGCGGGCCGTGCGGATCGGCAACATCTCCGGCTTCTACGGCGATCGGATGGACGCCGCGCGCGAGATGCTCGACGGCGGGCCGGTCGACGTGCTGTGCGGCGACTACCTCGCCGAGCTGACGATGCTCATCCTCGCCAAGGCGCAGGCCAAGGACCCCGACGCCGGGTACGCCAGGACGTTCCTGACCCAGATGCGCGCCGTGCTCGCCGACTGCGTCGCCCGCGGCGTCAAGGTCGTCTCCAACGCGGGTGGGCTGAACCCGGCCGGGCTGGCGGCGGCGATCGACGAGCTCGGGACCGGCGCGAAGGTCGCGTACGTCGAGGGCGACGACCTGCGGGGATCGCTCGAGGCGATCACACCCGCCGTCACCGGGAAGCCGGTGTCGGCCAACGCCTACCTCGGTGGCTGGGGCATCGCCGAGGCCCTGGCCGCGGGCGCGGACGTCGTCGTGACCGGGCGGGTCACGGACGCGTCGCTGGTGGTCGGTCCCGCGGCGTGGTGGCACGGGTGGTCGCGCGCGGACCTCGATGCGCTCGCCGGCGCCGTCGTCGCGGGCCACGTCATCGAGTGCGGGCCACAGGCGACCGGCGGGAACTACTCGTTCCTGTCCGAGGTCACCGACCGGCGCTACCCCGGCTTCCCGATCGCCGAGGTCGCGGCCGACGGCTCGTCGGTGATCACCAAGCACCCCGGGACCGGCGGGCTCGTCTCGGTCGGCACCGTCACCGCGCAGCTGCTGTACGAGATCGCCGCGCCCGCCTACCTGGGCCCCGACTGCACCACGCACTTCGACACGATCGCGCTCTCCGACGACGGCGAGCACCGGGTGCGGATCAGCGGGGTCCGCGGGTCGGCGCCGCCGCCGACGCTGAAGGTCGCCCTCAACGACGCCGGCGGCTACCGCAACTCGATGACCCTGGTGCTGACCGGGCTCGACATCGAGGCCAAGGCCGCCCACGCCGAGTCGCTGCTGTTCGAGGTGCTCGGCGGGCGGGACCGGTTCGCCGACGTCGACGTCCGGCTGCTGCGCTTCGACCACCCCGACGCCCCCTCGAACGCCGAGGCCACCGCCCACCTGCGGATCACCGTCAAGGACCCCGACCCGCGCGTGGTCGGCCGCTCGTTCTCCAACGCGACGATGGAGCTGGCCCTCGGCGGCTACGCCGGCTTCCACACCACGACGCCCCCCTCGGCCGAGTCCGCCTTCGGCGTCTACCGGCCGGCCGCGGTGCCGCGGGAGGCCGTGACGCACACGGTCGTGCTGCCGGGCGGGGAGCGCCGGGTGGTGGCCGATCCTCTCGTCGATACAAGCGAAGCGTCGTTGCTTGCATCCAGTGGCAGGAAAGCCACACCGTCGGAACCGCCGTCCGGCCCGACGACGCGGGCCCCGCTCGGCACCGTCGTCGGCGCGCGCTCGGGCGACAAGGGCGGTGACGCCAACATCGGCGTCTGGGCCCGTACCGACGAGGCCTACGCGTGGCTGCGCGGGTTCCTCACGGTCGACCGGGCCCGGGAGCTGATCGGCCCCGAGGCGGCGGAGCTCGACATCGACCTCTACGAGCTGCCGAACCTGCGGGCGCTCAACGTCGTCGTGCACGGAATCCTCGGCGACGGCGTGGCCTCGTCGACCCGTCCCGACCCGCAGGCCAAGGGTCTCGGCGAGTACCTGCGCAGCCGCGTCGTCGACATCCCGGAGGCGCTGCTCGAGGGCCGGTGAGCGCCGGAAGACCGTCGGGGCGAGTCGTGAGGACCCGGTCGTCCGACAGCGGTTCGCAGCCGTCCGACCTCCCCGTGGCCCCCCGACGGCTACCGTTCGACGACGTGGCCACGGACCTGACCGAAGACGACCTCACGGAGATCGCCCACGAGGCCCTCGACACCGACGACCCCGGGTGGGCGATCACCGAGCTGGTGGCCGCGGTCGAGGAGGGCCGGCTGGCCGACGAGGCCGACACCTCCTACGCGTTCGGCCTGGCCGCCGACCTCGCCGAGGGAGCCCGGGACGGCGACCGGGCGCTCGCGCTCTCGCGGCGGGCCGTCGACACGGCGCAGAACCCGTCCGAGGAGAACTGGAGCCGCGGGCGGCACGCGGACCTCCTGATGCAGTTCGGGCACGAGGACGAGGGCATGCGCCTGCTCCGTGAGCTCCGGCCCCTGCTCACCCGCGACGGGATGGCCACGATCTACGTGGTCGAGGCGCTCACCGAGAACGGCCACGCCGAGCTCGCCGTCGAGTGGCTGACCGCGGCGCTCGCCACGGCTTCCGACATCGTCGAACGCGCCGAGGAGGACTCCGACTCCGCCGAGGAGGCGCAGGAGATCGAGTACGGCCTCGCCCGCAAGCGCCGCGCCGTGCGGCGTGACCTCGGGCTGTCGCCCGACGAGCTGGACCTCGCACTGGACGAGCTCGACGACGACGCGCCCGACATCCAGACGGTGTTCTGGCCCGAGACCGCGTTCGGCGCCCTGCTCACGGCGTTCCCGGATCGGGCGGACGTCCTCGGCGCCACGTGGGACGAGCACCGAGCGCAGCTCGAGCGGGCCTTCCAGGAGGAGGGCTGGCTGCCGGTCGAGGTCGCGACCCCGGAACTGCTCCAGGCCGCGCTCGCCGACGGGGACGTCATCGAGGTCGGAGCCGGACCGCTCCTCGAGTGGCCACCCGGACGGAACGACCCGTGCTGGTGCGGCTCGGGGACCAAGTACAAGAAGTGCTGCCTCCCCCGGGCCCGATGACCACGTCCACGGAGCGCTTCGACGGCTGGATCGGCGGCCTCGGCACCAGCGCCGGCCTGCGGGTCGTCGTCGGGCACTGGCCGCGCTCGCCCTACGGCCCGTTCACCGACGTGATGCTCGAGCGCCCCGACGGTCACCGGGTCCTGCTCGCCCCCACCCAGCAGGTCGCCGACTTCGTGTCCACCACCTACACCTTCGACGAGGTCCGCCTCGTCCCCGTCGCGATGGACGTCGACACGCACACCGCCCACCTCGCCGCCGGCGACCTCACCGCGACCCTCACGCTCGGCCGCCGCACCCCTCTCGGCCTCCTCCTGCGCGCCGTCCCGACGATGCTCGCCACCGCACCCCGGTGGATCGCCACCATCGACGCGATCGCCCGGCGCGTCCTTCCCGGCGTGCGCACGGTCGGCTCCGCCGGGCACGGCCGCACCGAGTACTACGGCGCCCGCGACCTGCACCGCATCACCGAGGCGACCGTCCACGTCGGTGGCGACGACCAGGGCCGCATGACCGACGTCGACCCACCCGTGCGGTTCGGCTTCGGGTCGACCCCGACGACGCCGTCCTGGGTCCGGATCACCGCGCTGGTCGTGCGGACCGGCTGATCAGGCGAGGACCTCGTTCCACTCGCAGACCTCGTGACGCACGACCACGCCGTGCGCCACGAACGGGTCCCGCCCGGCGAACTCCTCGGCCGCCGCCGCGTTGGTGAAGATCGCCATCGCCCCGCGGCCGGCGAGGTCGGTGAACGTCCCGACCATGAGCAGGTCGCCGCGGCCGTGGAACTCGCCGAGCAGCTTCTCGTGCTCGGACCAGTGCAGGGGGGCCGTGGACGCCGCGTCGGGAGCCGCCTCGTAGAACAGGACGTACTTCACGACGCTGCCCCGGCCACCGCGGCGTAGGCCTGCAGGGTCGCCGTCCACGCGCCGTCCGACTCGAACGTCCCCCGCATCGCCTCGGCGGCCTCGCCGAACGCCTCGAGGTCGCGGTGCTCGAGCTCGACCCGGGTGCTCTCCGGGCCCAGCTCGACGAACCGGACCTCGACCGTGGTCACGAGGTCGTCGTGGAACCGCCAGTCCGCGCCGATCTGCCACGTCACGGCCAGCCGCTCGGGCGGCTCCCACGCGGTGACCGCACCGGTCGAGGTCTCGGTGCCGTCCTCGTGGCGGGTGTACCAGCGCCCGCCCGCGAACGGTTCGACGACGATCTCCGCGATGGGCGCCGACCCGATGTGGTGGGCCGGCGGCCACCAGCTCGTCATGTCCGCCGTGAAGATCTCGAAGGCGCGGGATCGGCCGACGTCGACGGTCACCTCACGCCGGATCGCCGGGATCGTGCTGGTCGTGTCGGTCACTGTGGTCCTCCTCGGATCGGGTCCGGTGCTCGAACGCCGCCAGCGACCGCTCCCAGAACGCGTCGAGGTGCCGCCGCACCTCGGCCAGGGCGTCCGGGTCGACGCGGTAGAGCCGCCGGGTCCCCTCCTGGCGATCCAGGACGAGACCGACGTCCTTGAGCACCTTGAGGTGCTGCGACACCGCCGGGCGGCTGATCGGCAGCACGCGGGCGAGCTCGCCGACCGCCAGCGGCTCCCGGGAGAGGGCATCGACGATCGACTGCCTCGTCGGGTCGCCGAGGGCGGTGAGCATCGCGGAAGCGTTCGTCATGACGAACCGTAAGCTAGCACTTACCGATACTCCTGCCCAGCACTTTCCCCGAACCGCCCCCGGCCCGACACGGGCTCTCCTACCGTCGATCGCCACGGGACGAGGGGACGGGAGGGCTGAGGCGGTGGGCGTCGACGAGGTCGTCTCCGAGGTCGGGCTGTGGTGGCCCGCGGCGGACGAGGACGGGCTGCGGACGGCGTCGCAGGCATGGGTGAGGCTCGCGGGCGCGCTCGACCACGCCGTCGACGTGGGCCGGGCCGGGCACGCCCGGGCCCTCGCCGGCTGGACCGGCGACGCGGCCGGGCGCTTCGACCGGGCGTGGCGGCAGCACGAGGCGGCGCTGCACGACGATGCCGCGGGCGCCCGCGCGCTCGGCGACGCCCTGGCGCGCTACGCGGACGCCGTCGCCGACGCCAAGCGCCGCGTCGAGGAGCTGGCGGTGACCGCGGGCGCGACGATCGCCGCGGGTGTCGGGCTCGCGTGGCTGACGTTCGGCACCTCGGCCGCGGCGGCGGCCGGGGTGAGCGCCGGGCTGGTGGCGGCGGCGAGCGCGATCGGGGTCGAGCTCTCCGCGACGGCGGCGACGATCATCGGCGGGGCACTCGTCGGGGTCGCGTTCGGCGCCGTGGAGGGCGCCGTCGTCGACATGGCGGTCGCCCAGCCGCTGCGGGTCGAGGCCTTCCACGACGGCGGGTACTCGGCCACCGAGGTGGGCACCGCCGCCGGCCGCGGTGGCCTGCTCAGCGGGCTGCTGGGCGGGATCGCACCGGCCCTCCCCGCGGGGCTGCGATCGCCGGGCCGGCCGGGGCAGGCACCCGCCCCGACCAGCGCCGCCGACGACCTCGGCGAGCTCGACAGCCGCATCAGCGCCGCCCTCGACCCCGCCACCCGCGGCGCCCTCGGCCCGCTCTTCCGACCCGGGATCCACGAGACCCCGACGGCGAGGCTCACCCCCGCCCAGCTCCCCGCGGCCCGGCTGCTCGAGTCCGAGGGCAGGAGCGTGCACGCCCGCACCGACCCGGCCGCGCTCGTCCGCTCCTCCCCCGGTGACGGCGGACGACTGACGGAGCTGCTGCGCCCCGAGCAGCCGACCAGCGCCGCCGTCGAGCACGCCATCCTCGAGGCCAACGGCCGGCTCGCCCGCAACGGCAGCGGGGACATCGTCATCGACGCGCGCGGCACCGGCCTCGACGTCGACACCGCCGGGCAGGGCCTCCTGGCCGCCATCACCCGCGTGCTCGGCCAGGGTCACGAACCGCCCGACTCGGTGCGGTTCGTGTTCGACGACCACAGCATCTGGTTCCCCTAGGGAGGCGCCGCAATGGACGACGGGTTCGCCACGCACCCGGGCGAGCTGGCCGCGGCGGCCGGGCCGTTCGACGAGGCCGCCGGCGTCGTCGCCGAGGCGCTCGCCGCGCTCCGCACCACCCTCGACGGCCTCGGTGACTACGTCGGCGGCGACGAGCAGGGCCGAGCGTTCGCCGCGCAGTACGACCCGGAGGTCGCCGAGGCCACGGCGGCGGTCGACCACGAGGCGCGGGCGGTGCGCTCGCTCGGCGACGCGCTGCGGGGGTCCGCCCACGACTACGCGGCCGGCGACGGCGGCCTGGCCGGAGGTCCGTGACCCCTTCGGCGGAACGGCCTCGCGGGTCGCCGCACCGGGGCGGACCGGCCGACTACTGTCCGACGTCTCGGTTCTGATCACGGGAGGTCGGCGGTCGATGCGGGTCATTCGGGACGTCCTGATCGAGGCCGTCTTCGCGGGCGCCCTGACCAGTCTCGTCCTGGGCTACGGCGTGGTCGGGCTGGTCCTGCTCGCCCTGGGCGGCGTACTGCTGAGCATGGCGCTGCGCGGGCACAAGTACATGTCCTTCGGCATCACCCGCTGAGCCCGACGGCCGCCGAGGCGGCGCGCCGGGTGACGGCGCGCGCCCGGGGCCGCGGTCAGCCGGACTGCGCGGCGTTCCGCGAGCTCGGCGGGACGACCTGCGTGACCAGGCCGGTCGCGACGTCGTAGGCGTAGCCCGAGACGGCGATGTCGCCGGACACCGTCTTCGCGTCGAGGATCCGCGCCACGTCGCCGGGGACGGTGCGGGCCGGGTCGGTCACCGCGGTGCGCTGCAGGACCGCGTCGTCGAAACCCCGGGCGACGAAGCCCGCGCGCAGGTCGGGGTCGGCCATCAGGCCCGACCCGCAGTCGGTGTGGTGCATGACGGCGAACTCGAACCAGGGCGCGTCCGGGGTCTTCACCTCGTGCAGGTAGCTGATCCACGCCAGGTCGTCGAGCACGGCGTCGGTCACCCGCCCGCCGACGGTCCGCGCCACGATCGCGTCGCCGAGGTCGAGCTCGAACAGCGCGGCGGGGTCGACCCGCGGGTCGATGCAGGTCAGCAGGTAGACCTGCTTGGTGGGGAGGAACGGGATCGCGGGGACCCGGTCCTTGGCGTCGGTGGCGGCGAAACGGCGGTTGGCGGTGAGGAGCTCGTCGAGATCGGACATGCCCCCAGCGTGCTCCGGGACGGCCTCGGGGATGAGGGGCACGACGGCCGGGGAACGTCGGGGTTCGGCCAACCCCCACGTGGTCAGCCCGCGGCCGGGTGCCGGGCGTGCCGATAGGCGGTCGGGGTGGAGCCCACCTGCCGGGCGAAGTGCACGCGCAACGTCGCGGCGCTGCCGAAGCCGCAGAGCTCGGCGATCTCGTCGATGCCGAGCCGGGTGGCCTCGAGCAGCCGTTGCGCCTCGAGGACGCGCTGGCCGGTCAACCACCGCATCGGGCTCAGCCCGGCCTCGTCCTGGAACTGGCGGGTGAACGACCGCACCGGCATCCCCGCGTGGCGGGCCAGGTGGTTCACCGTCAATGGACGCTGCATCTGGGCGATGGCCCACTCGCGGGTGGCGCCCAGCCCGCCGTCGGGCGGGAGCGGCCGCTGCGCGTACTGGGCCTGGCCCCCGGTCCGCTGCGAGGCCACGACCATGCGCCGCGCGACCTCGCCGGCGACGGCCTGCCCGTGGTCGCGGCGCACCAGGTGCAGACAGAGGTCGATCCCCGCCGAGATGCCCGCGCTGGTGAGCACCTGGCCCTCGTCGACGAAGAGCACGTCGGGGTTGAGCCGCACCCCCGGGAACAGCGCGCGGAACTCGTCGGCGTACTGCCAGTGCGTCGTCGCGGCGCGGCCGTCGAGCAGACCGGCCCGGGCGAGGGCGAAGGCGCCGACGCACACCGACGCGATCCGCGTCCCGCGTCCGGCGGCCTCGCGCAGGGCGGCCAGACCCGCGGGATCGGGCGAGTCCACCGGGTGGAAGCCCGGCACCACGACGGTGTCGGCCTCGGCGAGGACGTCGAGCCCGCGGGGGACGTCGATGTCGAACCCGGTCGACGAGGGCACCGCGCCGGCGGCGAGCGAGCAGACCGTGAAGGCGTACCGCGACCGCTCGTCGCGGTGACCGAAGACCTGGGCCGCGATCGACAGGTCGAACGCCACGACCGACGGCAGCGCCAGCGCCACGACGCGGTGCACGGCGCCCGCAGCGTCGCCACCCCGACCGGTCACTCCGCCGTCTCCTCGTGACCCGCGCCGCCGGGTACCGCGTCCGACGGGTCGTCCGACCGGCCGTCGTCGAGCGCCTCGACCCGTGCGCGCACGAGCCGGGCGAGCTCGCAGATGGTGTCCAGCTGCTCGGGCGTCACGTGGTCGAGCAGGAGCGCCCGGACCGCGGCGACGTGGGGTCCGGCGGCGGCCTCGATGACCTGCCGTCCGTGCGGGGTGAGCACGACGTGGTGGCCCCGCTGGTCGCTCGCGCACTTCTCCCGGCGCACGAGACCCCGACGTTCCATGCGGGTCAGGTGCTGGGAGAGCCGGCTCTTCTCCCAGCGCAGCGCCCGACCGATCTCGAAGGCACGCAGCCGCTCCGGCGGCGCCTCGGACAGCAGGACCAGCACCTCGTAGTCGGCCCGCGAGAGCCCACTGCGGTTCCGCAACGTCCGCTCGACGTACTGGGTCACGTCGGCCTGCATCGCCATCAGGCCGCGCCAGGCCCGCTGCTCGCGCTCGTCGAGCCACCCGTCACCCACGAGCCCATCCTACGGCGTCGGTTGACACATTAACCATCGCCTGCCTACGGTCCGGTTCACACGTCAACCAGAGGGAGTGGGACCTGCCGTGAGATTCGGGATGATCGGGGCCGGGACGCTGGCGCAGGCGATCGCGAGCCACGCCCTCGACACCGGTCACGAGGTCGTCTTCAGCAACCGTCGCGGGCCGGACAGCTTGGCCGACCTGGTCGCCCGACTCGGGCCGAACGCCTCCGCGGGCACCATCGACGACGTCGGCGGGACCGACATCGTCGTCCTCGCCGTCAACTGGACCCAGGTCCCCGACGCCCTGGCCGCGTTGCCACCGCGGCCCGGACGGATCCTGGTCGACGCCACCAACCAGTGGGTGGAGCCGCCGCCCGCGGCCGTGGTCGACACCTCCCTGTCGGTCGGCGGCAGCGAGTTCGTCGCGTCGCTCGTGCCGGACGCCCACGTGATCAAGGCCTTCGACAACATGTACGGCCCGAAGATCGCCGAGGACCCGATCACGCCGACGGGACGCCGGGTCCTCTTCTACGCCGGTGACGACGAGCCCTCGAAGCGCCGTTTCCGCGCCGTCGCCGACGGGTTCGGGTACGCGCCCGTCGACCTGGGCCCCCTGGTGATGGGCCGGCTCATGCAGGTCGACGGGCCGCTGACCGGCCTGCACGCCATCCGCGAGGAGCTCGGCCACCCCCTCGGGATGCCGTGACCCGTCCCCCTCCGCCCCGTCGATCCCCCGTCACCGAGGAGTCCCATGTCCAGCACCGACCGCCCGCTCCTGCAGGTCCTCATCGCCAGCACCCGGCCCGGCCGCGTGGGCGAGCCCACCGGGCGATGGGTCGCGCAGCGCGCGGAGGAGCACGCCGGGTTCGACGTCGAGGTCGTCGATCTCGCCGAGATCGATCTCCCCATGTTCGCCGAACCGAAGCACCCGCGTCTCGGGGACTACGCGTTGTCCCACACCCGGCGTTTCAGCGCGATCATCGGTCGCGCCAGCGCCTTCGTGTTCGTCTTCCCGGAGTACAACCACAGCTACAACGCCGCGCTGAAGAACGCGCTGGACCACCTCAGCCTGGAATGGCGGGGCAAGCCCGTCGGATTGGTGAGCTACGGCGGCGTCGCGGCCGGCGCCCGCGCCGCGGTCGCCCTCGAACCCGTCCTCCTGGCCCTCGGGATGCGACCCGTGGCGTTCGCGCCGATCCCCATGATCTTCCAGTTCCTCGAGGGCGACGGGGACGAGCGCCGGTTCGTCCCCGACGCCGAGGTCGACAAGGGCATGACGGCCCTGTTGGACGGGGTCGCCGCCGAGCTGGGCTAGGCAGCCGCTGCGCTCGCCGAGGGACCGCACGCCCTACGAGCCTCCGGCCAGACCGCCACAGCGAGACGGCGTGTGGCCGTGGAGATCAACGGGGTAGGTGCAGCGAGTCGGGCGCTGCTCGCCCCCGAGGCCGGACCGCCCGACCAGGCCTCTCGGTTGACCAGCCAGCTCGAGGGGCCGTCCTGCACGCGGGTACGTGAGGGAAGGCCGCCATGACGACCGCTGCCGCCACGCTGCTGTTCCTGCTCATCATCGCCGCACTCGTCGCGGTCGCCGTCGTCGCCGGCGTGGTGCTGCTGCTCGGCACCACCGCTGGTCTCAGCACCGCGCTCGCCGCGTTCCTCGAATGGCGCGAGCGGCGCCGACCCGACCGGGCCGACCCCCACCGGCGAGGCCTCCTGCGGTCCTGGGCGTCGAGGAAGCCGGCACTACGGTGGGCCGCCGCCAAGGTCGCCGAGGTCGAAGGCCGCGATCCGGTCGAAGCGCAGCGCTTCTGACGGCGGGGTCGCGCGCGGACTACTTCACGCGGGTCCGCGAGGTCGGAGACCGGCGAGAAGCTCGAGACTGACCGACCTGCACAGCATCCCTCCCCCTCACCCCCGTCCCCGGGAACGGGTGAGGTGTCGCAGGACGACCTGAGGTGTCGGTGGCCGAACACGAGGCCGGCCGACCTCGGGAGCCGGGCGCCAGCGCTGCCCGGCGACCGAAGACGGGCCGGAGAGCACGGAGTGCTACTGGCGGGGGTTGGTGGCCTGATCGGCTGCGTGGTCCGCCAGGTCGGCGGTCGAGCGGGCGGTGTCCCCCGCGGAGTGTCGGACGCGGCTCGCCGCAGCCAGGACGTCCTTGGCGAAGCCGCGCTGCCGGGCGAGGAGCCGCTCACCGAAATCGAACATGGCATCGAGGACCTCCTCGGGGTTGGCCCGCGCGTGCCGACCACGCTCGCGGACCTCCCCGAGCAGTTCCCGGGCCTCTTCGCTCCACTGCTCCCACGCCTCACTCATCGTCTGCTCACTACGACGAGTCAGCTCCGTCAGACGCTCCATCGGGGTGCCGCCAGAGGAACCCTGACCCGAGGACGAATGACCGGAAGTCGGCCCCCCGGTCTGATCGTGTGTCTGGTCGGCCGGTGCGTTCATCGTGTTTTCCTTCTCCCACGCTGTCGGGCCCGCGCCGCACCCGCCAGCGACGATCATCTTCCGCGAGTCGTTCCGTTGACCGACTACGCAGCCGCGGTGGACAGGGCTACCTGACGGCCTGGACGACCGAAACAGATCGTCGCGGTCAGCGGCGGAGGGTGTGCTCGGGAGACTCGCCGCCGCTGGCGAGCGTGTAGGCGACCGCGAAGGTGGCCGGGTCGGTGAATCCCCAGCGGGCAGCGATCGCGGCGACGGTGTCGCCGGCCTCGGGGTCGCCGTCGTGGAGGTCGCGATGGGCGCCCTGCATCCGGGCGCGCCACAGTTCGAGGGCCCAGCTGGTGTTGCGGTGGCGCCGCAGGGTGTCGTCGACGTCCCGGGCGGGGACGCCGGCGACCGCGGCGACGTCGGCCGGGCCGAGGGGCTGCGCCGCCTGGCTGTGCAGGTAGTCCACCACCTCCCGCAGCGTCGCCTCGGTCACCGTGCCGGGTCGCGCGGGTGAGGTGGGGCCGGAGAGGGCGTCGAGTGCGGTGTTGGGGAAGGTGGAGAGCAGGCTGGCGGCCAGCTGACGGAAGGCGCCCTCGACCAGGATGGGGTTCTCGGCGACGGTGGGGTTGCCCAGGATGTCGTCGCGGACGTGCGCGACGGTGGCGTTCCATCGCCCGGCGTGCGCCGGGGAGATCGGCTCGAGGCCGGTGAAGCGCAGCTGCTCGGGCTCGATGGGACAGGTCGCGGCCGCGTGGTCGGCCACCGCGGCGGGGTCGAGGATGAGCGGGGCGAGGTCGACCCCGTCGGTGGTGGCCCGCCACGGCTCGTGCGGGGGGACCAGACAGATGTCGCCGGCTCCGGTGCGCAGCTCGGTGTGGGCGGTGTCGAACGAGAGACGGCCGGCGTGGACCTGCTCGACGCAGAGCAGATCGTCGAGGGGGCCGTGGTAGCCCACGGCGATCGTGCACTGGAACCGGGTGATCGCGAACCCGCGGCTGGCCAGGACGTGCTGGGAGAACCGGAAGTCGTCGGTGTCGCCGGACATCCGCACGCCCCCGCTCACCTTGTAGCTGGTGCGGACCTGTTCCTCGGCCTGCTGGGGGTCGCCGGTGACGAACCGGTCCTCGTGCAGGTCGTAGCGGGGGTCGTGCGCCACGTCCTCACCTTCCCTGGGATGAACGGACTGGGTCTCGGCGATGAGCGGACTGCGGTCGGGACGCTCACGAGCGCAGGGTCTCGCTGGGCGGGCGGCCGTAGAAGTGCCGGTACTCGCCGGCGAATCGGCCGGGGTGGGCGAAGCCCCAGCGGGCGGCGATCGCGACGACGGTGTCGCCGCGGGTGGGGTCACCGGCCTGGAGGTCGCGGTGGGCGCGCTCGAGGCGCACCCGCCGCAGATAGGCCAGGGGAGGCTGGTTGCGGTGCTTGCGGAACGCGAGCTGCAGGGCGCGGGGGCCGATCCGGGCGGCGTCGGCGATCTCGGTGAGAGTGGTCTGCTCGCCGGCGTGGGCGTCGATGTAGTCCACGGCCCGGCGCACGGTGCCCGGTTCGGCGCTGTTCGGGCCGGCGGTGTGCTGGCGGTCGAGGGTGCTGTTCGGGAACACCGCCAGCGCGCCGAGGACGAGCTGGCGCAGCGCCTCGCCGTAGAGGATCGGCTGGGCCATCAGATCGTCCTCGGCGAGCAGCTCCCGATCCAGGTGGCTGATCAGGGCGTTCCAGTACCGGGCGTGCCCCGGCGAGCGCGGAGTCGTCACCCCGAACTCCACGCCGGCCCGGCCGAGATCGGCGACCTCGGCGGCGACCCGCCCGACCTCGGCGAGGTGGACCGTGGTGACCCGGACGCGACCGCCGGCCCAGGCGGCGGTGTGGGGCGACCAGTGCGGCGTGAGCATCAGCCGGGAGGCCCGATCCCCGCCCCGGTCGACCAGCCGCATCGGGCTGTCGGCCTCGACGACGGTGAGCTGCGCCGGCGGCTCCGCCTGGGCGTCGACGCGAGCGGTGTGCAGCAGGTGGCCCACGCTCAACGCGCCCACCGCCGCCACGGCCAGGCTGAACCGGAACCCTGCCGCGTCGAACGGCTGCACCCGGAACCGGGTATAGGCCTGTTCGTACTGGAGGGCCTCGTCCGGATCGCGGGTGCTGACCCGACGATGCAGCACCGACGGAGCATCGATCATCCCACCGAACCTCCTCGACGACACGAGGGCCCGCATGGGTGTTCTACGGTTTGTGCGTGCACTGACGGTATCGGAACGCGCAACCCCCTCCGGGGTCGCGGACAAGCGGTCGTCGGTGGCCCTGCCCGCTGTCGGGATCATTCCCGGCCCGGAGGTCGCGGACCGGGCTCGGCCGTGGTGATCCCCTCGCGCTCGTGGCCGCGGTGGCAGCCCGTGGCACGCGTCATCACCTCGGCGGCGAGCTCAGCGGGTGAGAACACCGCGGCCAGGGTGTCGGCGGCCAGCGCCACCACGCTGAGCAGCAGCTCGGCGGCGGCTTCCGCCGCAGCCTCCGCCGAGGCTTCCCACGCTGCGAGCGGGGCGCCCGTCGTCACCGTGCCCTCTCCGCGCTGGGCGGGATGGGGACCGTCGGCTCGGGGGTGGTGTGCCGGAGTCGGTCCACGAGGTTCGGGCGGAGGTACCGCGTGGAAGGCGCCGTGACGCTGATCGGCCCGGCTACGGCGACCGGTCGGTGATCGCCGCGATGCTGTGGGTGGGGACATGCTGGCTTCCCTTCGGTCCCCGGTCGTCGCCGTGCGCCGCGGACCCTCCTCGGCCGACGGGCACCCTGCGGGCACAGCGGCATCTCCGGCCCGTTGCGGTCTCGGCGCGAGGGTCGGTGGCCGGAACCGCAGGTGCGACGCGGGTCGATGCACGCGGCGCATCGACGACGAGGAAGGAGCATTTCTCCCGGCGATCCACCCTTCCTAACGTCGGTGTCGGGCACGGGCTCGCGGACACGAATTCGATCGGATCCGATCCGCGACGGACACCCGCCACGGATCGGAGGAGAGGATGGACGCGGAGACGCTCCCGACCGCACTCGGGGAACTGCTGGCCGTGCGAGGAGGGCCGCCCCTCGTTCCCGGGGAGCTCGAGATCACCGGCGACGATCCCCTGTTCCCCACGCCGTTCCGGGTCGGCGGGGTCCTCGCCGACGCGCTCGCGGCACGGGCGGTCGCGGCGAACGATCTGTGGGAGTCGAGGACCGGCCGCCGCCAGCGCATCCGGGTCGACCGGCGGGCCGCGGCGGCGACGGCCCTCGGCGGCGAGGACATGACCCGGGTCCGCGGCGAGGACGGGACCTACCGACCCGCCCCGATCTCGCCGGACGTCGAGCACATGGTCTCGCTGACCCAGCCGTGGCCCACGGCCGACGGGCGCTGGTTCGTCCCGCACTTCAACCTCCCCCACCTCGAACGGCGGGTGCGCGACGTGCTGGGTTGCCGGCCGGACCCGGTGTCGGTCGGGGCCGCGGTGGCTCGATGGAAGGCCGCCGACCTCGAGGACGCCCTCGCCGCCGTCGGGGCGTGCGGTGGCGTCGTCCGCACCCCGCGGGAGTGGCTCGAGCACCCCCAGGGCGCCTACCTCGCCACCGGCCCGTCGTCGAGATCACCAGGATCGGCGACAGCGCGCCCGAGCCGCTCCCGCGCGGCGGCGAGCAGCCGCTGTCCGGGATCCGGGTCCTGGACCTGACCCGCATCCTCGCCGGACCCACCGCGGGGCTGAGCCTCGCCGAGCACGGCGCCGACACCCTCATGGTGACCGCACCGCACCTCCCGCAGGTGCCGCCGTTCGTCCGCGACACCAGCCACGGCAAGCGCAGCACCTACCTGGACTACACGCGGTCCGGACAGGCCGACCGGCTGCACGCGCTCGTCGACGAGGCCGACGTGTTCGTCGAGGGCTACCGGCCCCACCGGTTGGCGGCCCACGGCTTCGGCCCCGAGGCGCTCGCCGCGCGCCGGCCCGGCCTGGTGTCGGTGACCGTGAACTGCTTCGGCTCCGGCGGACCGTTCGCGGACCGGGCCGGATGGGATCAGGTCGCGCAGGCCGTGACCGGGATGTGCGACGTCCAGGGACGGGCGGCGGGAGCCGGGCGCCCGGCGCTCACCCCGGTGTACCTCTGCGACTTCCTCACCGGATTCCTCGGCGGCTTCGGCGCGATGGTCGCGCTGGCCCGCCGCGCCCGCGACGGGGGCAGCTACCGCGTCGAGGTCTCGCTGTGCCAGGCCGCCATGCTGGTGCAGCGACAGGGTCTCCTCGGTGGGTTCGCCCGCGCCGAGGGGCGACTGCGTCCCGACGAGTTCGAGTCCTACGCCGTGACCGACGACGCGACCGCGTACGGGGACCTCAAGAGCCTCGGCCCGGTGATCCGCATGTCCGAGACCCCACCGCGCTGGTCGACCACCACCCCGGCGCTGGGCAGCTCACCGGCCGTCTGGCTGCCCCGCCCGGACGGCGCACTCGACGAAGGTCCGCATCAGGGGCTCCTGCACGTGGGGCAGGAAAGCCAGTGACACAGGGCTCGGCGGCGCGCCGGTGAGGGGGACGAAGCGCACGGCGGGGTGGATGCCGCGGCGCGTCGCGACCTCGGGCACGACGCCGATGCCGCGGTCCGCCGCGACGGTCTCGATCCACTCGTCGAAGTTCGAGGTCTCGATGGTCCTCGCGGGGCCGTGCCCGGCCGGCCAGGACGACGCGGTGGTGGTGCCGGAGACGGTGTTGACCACCAGCGGCCAGCCGGGCACGTCCGTCCACGCGATCTCGGGCTGCTCCGCGAGGGCCGAGTGTGTCGAGCAGACCGCGACCCGCGCCTCGTCGAACAGGTGCACCAGCTGCACCGCGGCCCCGCTCGCCGGCGTGACGCGGCCGCGGACCAGCACGACGTCGACGACGGCGCCGGTCAGCGCATCCATCGGGTCGTCACAGCGCACCAGGGCCACCGTGGCCCCGGTCGTGCCCTCGAAGGCGGCGAAGGTCTGCTGCGCCCAGGGGTCGGGCAGCAGCCAGCTGAACCCGAGCCGCAGGGTGCTCTGCGCCCGCACCGCGTCCACCGCCCGGTCGAGCTCCGCGAGCACCGTGCGGGTCTGGTCGTAGAACCGCCGCCCGACCGCGGTGAGCTCGACGTGGCGGGAGCTGCGGTCGAGCAGCGTGACGCGCAGCGCGTTCTCGAGCTGGCGCACGGTCCGGCTCAGCTGCGGCTGCGTGATCGCCAGCGCGTCCGCGGCCTGGGTGAACGAGGACCGGTCGGCCACCGCCACGAACGCCCGGAGGTGCCGGAGCTCGATGTCCACGCCCGGCCTCGTCAGGCCAGTGGGGAGAAGTCGGCCGGCCAGGCCATGATCGAGTCGGCCTCGAGGATGTGCTCCGGGCCGCCGGGCGGGGGCCACCGGTCGGTGGTGTAGAGGTCCCGACGGATCTCGACGCGTTCGTCCAGGCCGGCGAACGGCCAGATGTGGACGATGCGGGCGGGCCCGTCGAGGGCGTACATGACCACGGTGACGGGGTCGACCACGTGCCGCCCGGGCAGGCGCCGGCGCCAGCCGTCGATCGTCGCCGGGAGCCCACCGGGGACCAGGTGGTAGTCGCGGATCTCGTACACGCTGCCGTAGCGGCCGGGCCGGACGCGGGGCACGAACGGGAACGGCGCGAAGCCCTGCATCGCGAGGTCGGTGAGCTGACCGTCGGCGCCGAAGGGGTGGCGGTCGGCGGCGGCCCGCGCCCGTTCGGCGGCCAGCTCGGCGTCGTCGTCGAAGGCCCGCAGGACGTAGGCGCGGCCGAGGCGGCCGTGCTCGGCGGTCCAGCAGCCCAGGAGCTCGCCGTGTGCCTCGGGCGCGGTGACCCAGGGCTGCACCCCGGCCAGGGCGGCGGGTGCGTCGAGCAGGCGGAAGTGCAGAGTGGTGAGCTCGTAGCGCACCGCCCTGGTGGCGGGGTCGAGGTCCTCCCCGGTGATGGGTGGGGGTGTGGTCACCGCTGCTCCTCGGGTCGTCGGGAACCGGCTGCGCGGGGGATCCTCAGAGCCGCCGGGTGCGCGACCGGCGGGGGGTGGGCGACACCCGGGCGAGCAGCCCGGTGAGCTCGCGGACCCCGATGCCCTCCAGCCCGCCGACGGCGTCGACGATGTCCCGCGCCAGGCCGGGATCGACGAAGGGCTCGGCCAGCCACGAGAACTTCTCGACGACGCGGTCCCAGCTCAGCGGCCGGGTCGGCGCGCCCTCGTGGTCGGTCTGCTCGCGCGAGAGCTCCCGGCCGTCGGCGAGGACGAGGTGGACCCGGACCGGGGTCGTCCCGGGGTAGCCCGCCGTCAGGGTGTCGTCGGGGCGGGCCTCGACGCGGCGCATCAGGGCCTGGACGTCGTCCCGGCGGATCCGCTCCTCCCGGAGCTGCTCGGGCCCGACCTGCCCGTCGAGCAGGGCGGCCGCGGTCAGGTAGGCCAGGTTGTAGTCGGCCTGTTCCTTGGTGACGACGACGTCCTTGGCGCCGAACCGGCCACCGCCGGCGATGTCGTAGGCGGTCTGGAAGACCTCGAGGCGGACGTGGTCGATCTGCTCGGGCCGCAGCTGGTGCGCCGCCGCGAGGTGGAGCACGCTCTCGATCACCGGTTGGCCGTGGATGAGCGCACAGTACTTCTTGAGGTGGGTGTGCTCGGCGACGCCGAGGTCCCGGTCGTCGAGGCGCAGGTCCACGGTCTGCCCGAACAGCTGGTGGAGCCCGTTGGGGCCCTCGAACAGGCCCCGGGGGCCGGTGACGCCGTGGGCGGCCAGGGCCGCGGCCTCGACCGCGCGCTGCGCCGTGACGGCCGGTGAGATGCCCTTCCACATCGACACCGGCTCGGAGTGCACCGCGGAGAGCGACACGTTGTCGACCGCGGCGGCCGCGACGGCGTGGGCGATCCGGGTGGCGTCCAGGCCGAGCAGCCGTCCGCCGGCGGCGGCGACCGAGATCGCCAGCTGCAGCGCGTGGTTGAGGCCCAGCGCCATCACCGGCACCTGCGCGGAGAACCGGCAGCCCAGTTCGTAGGCCACCGCGAGCGCGGTCAGGAACTCCTCGCCGCTCGCGTCACGGGACTCCGCGGCGGCGAGCACGGCGCCGAGGTTGTCCGCGGGATGGCACAGTCCGCCGGGGGTCAGGTAGGTGTCGAGCTGGTCGACGTAGCGCACCAGCACCGAGTTGACCAGCATGGCCTGGGTGAGGGTCGCCCGGCCGCCACCGATCAGCGTGGCCACGGGGTGGCCGTCGACGGTCCCGACGTGGTGGCGCAGGCCGGTGATCAGCTCGCCCTCGAGTGCGGCGATCGCGGCGCCGAGACCGTCGAGCACGTTGCGCTTCAGCGCGGTCAGGGCCGCGGGCGGGATGTCGGCGGGGACGGCCGCCGCGGCGAACCGGCCGATGTCGTCGACCACGTAGCCCGAGTGGACGTCGGGGGCGGCGGTGGACGGGGCGGCGCTCATCGTGTCTCTCCTTCGGACGCTCGGCTCGCCCGCGACGCTAGGCACCGGGGCCGCCCCACAGAAATGCCTTCTCCGCTGCATCGATGCGTCACGCGCATGGCCCAGGTCGGGTGCGCCGTCAGTCGAGGCGGTCGAGGAACGCCAGCAGGTGCTCGTCGACGGCGTCGGCGTGCCGCGCCGGGAGCCAGTGCCCCGCCCCGGGCAGCGTCACGCACTCGAAGGGGCCGCTGACGAACGCGGCCGACCCGGCCATCTGCGCCTCGGTCAGCGCGACGTCGTCCTCGCCGATCAGGCCCAGTACCGGGCACGTCACCGGCGGGAGCTCGACGGGGTGCTCGTCGACGAACGTCGTCGGGTCGACGTTGGCGCGGTACCAGGACAGCCCCGCGGTCAGTGCTCCCGGCCGGGAGAGGTCGCGGATCTGGGTCTCGACGAGGTCGTCGTCCTCGGTGCCCGGGTGGGCCCAGCGGCGGTAGAACGCCCAGCCGTCGGCGGGCAGCACCGCCTCGGCGGCCCCGGGGTGGAGGAACCAGAGCATGTACCAGGACAGGGCCCGCTGGGCGAGGCCCGCTGCCCGGAAGGCGTTGGGGTGCCCGACGGACAGGGCGACGTAGCCGCGCACCGATGCGCTGCGCATGGCCAGCGCCCACCCGACCGCGGCCCCGTAGTCGTGCCCGACCACCACGACCCGCTCGATCTCCAACGCGCCGAGGAGCGCCACCATGTCGGCCACGGAGTGCCGGAGCCGGTAGGCCTCGACGTCGTCGGGACGGTCGCTGTCGCCGAACCCGCGCAGGTCGGGGGCGATCACGCGGTAGCCGGCGTCGGCGAGGCGCGCGATCTGCACGGACCAGAGCGTCGCCCGGTCGGGGAAGCCGTGCAGCAGCAGCACCGCCGGACCGTCGCCCACGTCGTGCACCGAGAGCGTGATGGCGGGCAGCGCCACCCGGGTCGGCTCGGGCGGCGTCGTCCCGGTCATCAGGCCCCCGTCAGCGCGATGGCGACGCCGTCGGCGAGCAGCCGGCCGCGCCGGGTGAGCACGGCGCGGCCACCCTGCCAGGCCGGGCCGGACAGCAGCCCGTCCGCCGCGGCCTGCGCGCCGGCCGCGCGGCCGTCGTCGTCGAGGGCCGTCACCGCCAGGCCGTCGACGGTGCGCAGCTCGAGCAGCACCTGCTCGACGTGCCGTTCGCCCGGCCCGAGCAGCTCCCGCGCCTCGGCGGGCGAGGACCCCGCCGCCAGCAGCTTCGAGTACCGCGCCGGGTGGCGGACGTTCCACCAGCGCACGCCACCGACGTGCGAGTGCGCGCCCGGCCCGGCGCCCCACCAGTCGCCGCCGGACCAGTAGCCCAGGTTGTGGCGGCAGCGCGCCGAGGCCGACCGCGCCCAGTTCGACACCTCGTACCAGTCGAACCCGGCCGCCGCGAGGACGTCGTCGACGATCTCGTAGCGGTCGGCGAGGACGTCGTCGTCGGGCATCGGCAGCTCGCCGCGGGCCACACGACGGGCCAGCGCCGTCCCCTCCTCCACGATCAGCGAGTACGCGGAGACGTGGTCGGCGCCCGAGGCGAGCACCGCGTCGAGCGAGCGGCGGAGGTCGTCGTCGGTCTCGGTGGGAGTGCCGTAGATGAGGTCGAGGTTGACGTGCTCCAGCCCGGCCTCCCGGGCCGCCGTCGCCACCCGCACCGCCGCGCCCGGCGTGTGCCGACGGTCGAGGACGGCGAGGACGTGGTCGACGTCGGACTGCATCCCCAGCGACAGCCGGGTGTAGCCGGCGTCGGCGATGGCCGCGAGCAGGGCCGGCGTCGTCGACTCCGGGTTGGCCTCGGTGGTGACCTCGGCGCCCGGCGCGAGCCCGAACGACGACCGGACCGCGTCCAGCACCGCCGTCAGCCCGTCCGCGCCCAGCAGGGAGGGGGTGCCGCCGCCGAGGAAGACGGTGTCGGCGCGCGGCGGCTCCCCCAGCACCCGCGCCGCCAGGTCGAGCTCGCGGCGCAGGCCCTCCAGCCAGGAGGCGGGCGAGGCGGGGTCGTCGGTGCTGGTGGGCGACAGCCCGAGGTCCGAGGCGGTGTAGGTGTTGAAGTCGCAGTAGCCGCAGCGCGTGGCGCAGAACGGCACGTGGACGTAGACGCCGAACGGGCGCGTCCCCAGCCCGTCGAGCGCGGCGGCGGGGAGCGCGCCGTCGGCCGGGGCGGGGTCGCCGCCGGGGGGCACGGAGGGCACGTCCCGATTGTGCCTGCGGCACGGACCCCCGGGCCCGGAGGGCGGAAAAGTCCGGACAAGATGCCGTGGGCGCCACAGCCGGTGGAATCGGGCAGGCGCACATGGCACGCTGGTCGCCGTGCGTTCCCTGGACCCGATGCTCGTCGGTCGACCCCACGTCGACCTCGGGCGTGTGTCCAGCGCACTCTGCCCGGCCTGCTGAGCAGCGCCGCTGACGCCCGCCCCGCGGGCACCCACCACCACGATCGTCAGCAGGTGCCGCGCGGGTCCGACCGCGTGCGCCTGCTCACCGGAGGACGCACCACCGATGACCAGCGCTCCGTCCAGTGAAGGCGCCTCGACGCCCGAGGAGTCCTACGCCGAGACCACCCCGCTCGGCGTCCGGGACGTCCCCGACGACAAGCCGGTGGTGCCCAAGAAGCCGCGGGCCCGCAAGGGCAAGGCCGAGGGCCAGTGGAAGCTGGGCTACCGCGAGCCGCTCAACAAGAACGAGCAGTCGAAGAAGGACGACCACCCGCTGAACGTCAGGGCGCGGATCGAGAACATCTACGCCCACCGCGGGTTCGACTCGATCGACCCGGCCGACCTGCGCGGCCGCTTCCGCTGGATGGGGCTCTACACCCAGCGCGCCGAGGGGATTCCGGGCACCGACACCGGGCACCTCGAGGAGGAGGAGCTCGACGCGCGGCACTTCATGATGCGCGTGCGGGTCGACGGCGGGGCGCTGACCACCGAGCAGCTGCGCGTCATCGGCGAGATCAGCCAGACCTTCGCGCGGGACACCGCCGACGTCACCGACCGCGAGAACATCCAGCTGCACTGGATCCGCGTCGAGGACGTCCCGGAGATCTGGCGCCGGCTCGAGGCGGTCGGGCTGTACACCACCGAGGCCTGCGGTGACTGCCCGCGCGTGGTCCTGGGCTCGCCGGTGGCCGGGATCAGCGCCGATGAGGTCATCGACGGCTCGCCGGCGATCGCGGAGATCGTCGAGCGCTTCATCGGCGACCGCTCGCTCGCGAACCTCCCCCGCAAGTACAAGACCGCGATCTCCGGGCAGCAGGACGTCGCGCACGAGGTCAACGACATCTCCTTCGTCGGTGTGGTCCACCCCGAGCACGGGCCGGGCTTCGACCTGCACGTCGGCGGCGGGCTGTCCACCAACCCGAAGCTCGCGGTGCGGCTCGGGGCATGGGTGCCGCTCGACGAAGTCCCTGACGTATGGCACGGCGTGACCCAGGTGTTCCGCGACTACGGCTACCGCCGGCTGCGGACCCGGGCCCGCCTGAAGTTCCTCATCGCCGACTGGGGCCCGGAGAAGTTCCGGCAGGTCCTCGAGGACGAGTACCTGGGCCGCAAGCTGGTCGACGGTCCGGCGCCCGACCCGATCGCCGGGACCATCGACCACGTCGGGGTCCACGACCAGGTCGACGGCAAGTCCTACGTCGGGGTCGCGCCGCCGGCGGGCCGGACGTCGGGGTCGACGCTGGTGGGCGTGGCCAAGGCCGCGGAGGACGCCGGGTCGACGCGGGTCCGGCTCACCCCCTACCAGAAGATCCTCGTGCTGGACGTGCCGTCCGAGCAGCTCGACACGCTGACGGCCGCGCTCGACCACCTGGGGCTGCCCGCGCGGCCCAGCGTCTTCCGGCGCGCGACGATGGCCTGCACCGGCATCGAGTTCTGCAAGCTCGCGTTCGTCGACACCAAGGAGCGGGCCCGCACCCTGGTCGAGGACCTCGAGCAGCGCCTCGCCGAGGTCGCCCCGGAGCTCGAGACGCCGATCTCGATCCACCTCAACGGCTGCCCCAACTCCTGCGCGCGGGTGCAGGTCGCCGACATCGGGCTCAAGGGCCAGATCGTCAACGACGCCGAGGGCAACCCGGCGGCGGGCTTCCAGGTCCACCTGGGCGGCGGGCTGGGGCTCGACTCGGGCTTCGGGCGCAAGCTGCGCGGGCACAAGGTCCTCTCCGACGAGCTCGGGCCCTACGTCGAGCGGGTGGTGCGGTCGTTCGTGGAACACCGCGAGGACGGCGAGCGCTTCGCCCAGTGGGTCGTGCGCGCCGAGGAGGGCCAGTTGTCGTGAGGTCGTTCCCGGTCCAGTACTGCCCGTACTGCGGGGAGCAGGACCTGCGCCCCCGGGACACCCCGGAGGGCGCGTGGGAGTGCGCCGACTGCCGCAGCACCTTCGTCGTCACACGGGCCCCGAGCCCGGTGGGAGGCCCAGCATGACCAGCGTTTCCGGGACGGCCGTCGATGCCCGTCGCGCCGAGGCCCTCGAGGCCGGCGAGCACTTCGCCGCCCTCGAGGCGACCACGGACCACCGCGCGCTCACCGAGCAGATCCTCGCGTGGGCCGCTGAGACCTACGGCGCGGGCCTGATCGTCGCGTCGAACATGCAGGACGCGGTGCTCGTGAAGCTCGGCGCCGATGCGCGCCCCGGCGTCGACGTGCTCTTCCTCGAGACCGGCTACCACTTCGCCGAGACCCTCGGGACGCGCGACGCGGTCGCGCAGACCTACGGCGTGCGCATCGTCGAGGCCCAGCCCGAGCACACCGTCGCCGAGCAGGACGCGCTGCTGGGCAAGGACCTCTTCGCGACCGACCCCGGTCAGTGCTGCAACCTGCGCAAGGTCGTCCCCCTCCAGAACACGCTGGCGGACTACGACGCGTGGGTCACCGGGGTGCGCCGGGTGGAGGCCCCGACGCGGGCCGCGACGCCGCTGGTCACCTGGGACGAGCGGCACGGGCTGGTCAAGGTCAACCCGATCGCCCACTGGTCCGACGAGCAGATGGACGCCTACATCGCCGAGCACGCGGTGCTGGTCAACCCGCTGGTGGCCGAGGGCTACCCGTCGATCGGCTGCCGGCCCTGCACCGCCAAGCCGGCGCCCGGCGCCGACCCGCGCAGCGGCCGCTGGGCGGGCTTCACCAAGACCGAGTGCGGGCTGCACGGATGAGCGCCGACGTGGGTGTGGATTTCCAGACGTCCAGTGACAGCGATGCGACACCGCTGACGACGACCGACGAGCTCGACGCCCTCGAGTCCGAGGCGATCCACATCATCCGGGAGGTCGCCGGCGAGTTCGACCGGCCGGTCATCCTCTTCTCCGGCGGCAAGGACTCGATGCTGCTGGTGCACCTCGCGCGCAAGGCGTTCTGGCCCGCGCCGGTGCCGTTCCCGGTGCTGCACGTGGACACCGGGCACAACTTCGACGAGGTCATCGACTTCCGCGACGCCGTGGTCGAGCGGTACGGGCTGACCCTCGAGGTCGCGAGCGTCCAGGAGTACATCGACGACGGCCGGCTCTCCGAGCGCGCCGACGGCACCCGCAACCCGCTGCAGACCACGCCCCTGCTCGACGCGATCACCGAGCACCGCCACGACGCGGTCTTCGGCGGCGGCCGCCGGGACGAGGAGCGTGCCCGGGCCAAGGAGCGCATCTTCAGCCTGCGCACCGCGTTCGGCGCCTGGGACCCCTCGCGGCAGCGCCCCGAGCTGTGGAACCTCTACAACGGCCGCCACAAGGCGGGCGAGCACGTGCGCGTGTTCCCGCTGTCGAACTGGACCGAGCTCGACGTGTGGCGCTACATCGCCCGCGAGGAGATCGAGCTGCCCTCGATCTACTACGCGCACACCCGCGACGTGTTCGCCCGCGACGGCATGTGGCTCACCAGCGGCCCGTGGGGCGGCCCGCGTGACGGCGAGGAGGTCGTCACGAAGACGGTGCGCTACCGCACCGTCGGGGACGGGTCGTGCACCGGCGCCGTCGAGTCGACCGCCACGACGCTGGACGAGGTGCTGGTCGAGGTCCGCGAGTCCCGGTTGACCGAGCGCGGCGCGACGCGTGCGGACGACCGGCTCTCCGAGGCCGCCATGGAGGACCGCAAGAAGGAGGGCTACTTCTAGTGACCACCGATCTTCTGCGGTTGGCGACGGCGGGTTCGGTCGACGACGGCAAGTCCACGCTCGTCGGGCGCCTGCTCTACGACACCAAGTCGGTGCTCGCCGACCAGCTCGAGGCCGTCGAGCGCGCCACCCAGGGCGGCGGCGACCCCGACCTGTCGCTGCTGGTCGACGGGCTGCGCAGCGAGCGCGAGCAGGGCATCACGATCGACGTGGCCTACCGCTACTTCGCGACGCCGAACCGCTCGTTCGTCCTCGCCGACACCCCCGGCCACGTCCAGTACACCCGCAACACCGTCACCGGCGCCTCGACCGCGCAGCTGGCCGTGCTGCTCGTGGACGCGCGCCACGGCGTCGTCGAGCAGACCCGGCGCCACGCCGCGGTGATGGCGCTGCTGCGGGTGCCGCGCCTCGTGCTCGCCGTCAACAAGATCGACCTGGTCGAGTACGACGAGCCGACCTTCTCCACGATCGCCAAGGAGTTCCACGAGATCGCGGAACGACTGGGGTACGACGACGAGGCCGTCGTCGCCATCCCGGTCTCGGCCAAGCGGGGCGACAACGTCGTCCTGGCCTCCGAGAACACCCCCTGGTACGACGGCCCGACGCTGCTCGACCACCTCGAGTCGGTCCCGGTCGACGGGCCCGACGCGGCGGCGCCGTTCCGGTTCCCGGTGCAGACCGTGATCCGCCCGCGCACCGCCGAGTTCCCCGACTACCGGGGCTACGCGGGCCTCGTCGGGGCAGGCACGGTCCGGGTGGGCGACCCCGTCGTCGTGCTGCCGGACGGGCAGCGCACGACGATCGAGGGCATCGACCGCTTCGAGGGCCCGCAGGAGCGGGCGAGCGCCGGCGAGAGCGTGGTGCTGCGCCTGGCCGACGACCTCGGCGTCGCCCGCGGCGCGGTGATCGCGGCCGCCGACGACGCCCCGGAACCGGTCACCGAGTTCACCGCGACCCTGGCCTGGCTGCACGAGAAGCCGCTGGTGCCCGGACGCCGGCTGCTGGTCAAGCACGGCACCCACACCGTGCAGGCCATGATCACCGAGGTGGCGGACCGGCTCGACGTGCAGACGCTCGAGCGGGTGCCGGGCCCGGAGAACCTCGAGATCAACGACATCGGCAACGTCTCGATCACCGTGGCCGAGCCGCTGCCGCTCGACGACTACGAGCGGGTGGCCGCCACCGGCTCGTTCCTCGTCATCGACCCGCAGGCCGGGGACACGCTCGCCGCCGGGATGTGCGCTCCGCGCTCGTGAGCACTTTCTGGTGTCATGGCACCAGAAAGTGCTCACGAGCCGTCAGGCACCTATGAAGGTCAGCAGTTCCTTGTCCAGCGCGTCCTGGTACGGGCCCGCGATGCCGTGCGGGGCGCCCGAGAACACCTTGAGCTCGCCGTTCTTCACCAGCTCGACCGACTTGTACGCGGCGTCGTGGATGGGGACGATCTGGTCGTCGTCGCCGTGCGCGATGAGGATCGGGACGTCGAGGGCCTTGAGGTCCTCGGTGAAGTCGGTCTCCGAGAACGCCGCGACGCAGTCGTAGGCGGCCTTGAGGCCGACGGTCATGCCCTGCCGCCAGAAGTCGTCGCGGGCGCCCTGGGAGATCTGGCTGCCCTCGCGGTTGGTGCCGTAGAACGCCGCGGAGAGGTCCTGGTAGAACTGCGACCGGTCCTTCAGGACGCCGTTGCGGATGTCGTCGAAGGCCTCCTTCGGGAGACCGTCGGGGTTCTTGTCGGACTTGATCATGACGGGCGGGATCGCGCCCGCCGTGAAGACCTTCGCGACGCGGCCGTTCGCGCGCTGCGCGGCGTAGCGCACCACCTCGCCCCCGCCCGTCGAGTGGCCCACGAGGATCACGTCGCGCAGGTCGAGGGCCTCGATGAGCGACGCCAGGTCGGCGACGTAGGTGTCCATGTCGTTGCCCTCCCAGGTCTGGGAGGACCGGCCGTGGCCGCGACGGTCGTGGGCGATCCCGCGGAAGCCGTGGTCGGCGACCAGCTTGAGCTCGACGTCCCACGCGTCCGAGGTCAGCGGCCACCCGTGGCTGAACACCACGGGCTGGCCGCTGCCCCAGTCCTTGTAGAAGGTCTGGGCGCCGTCGGGAGCGGTGTTGAAGGGCATGAGGGCTTCTCCGTGCGGTCGAAGACAGGTGCCTCGATCGTGTCCCGGTGCTCCCGGTGCCCGCATCGGTCAAGCGACTGCCATGAGCGCCCCGGCCAGCTCGGCCATCGAGCCGACGTGCAGGTCGGGCTCGGTGACGGCCGCCGCCGACGGCGTCGCGCCCGACCCGACCCGGCCGCGACGCCGCTCCACCCAGCACGTCGCGAGGCCGAGCCGCCGGGCGGCGCCGATGTCGTGGTACTGGCTCTGGGCCACGTGCAGGACCTCGTCGCGCCCGATCCCGACCGCCGCGAGCCTCGCGAGGCCCGCCTCGAACATCCGCGGGTCCGGCTTGTTGACGCCGACCTCGTCCACGGTGACCCCGTCGGCGAACGGCTCGCCGACGGTGGACGCCATCGCGTCGAGCGCCGCGCGGTCGGCGTTCGTCACCGCCACGAGCACGAAGCGCTCCCGGAGCCGCGCCAGCGCGTCGACCGCGTCCGGGAACGCCGGCCACGACCCGATGGAGCGCCGCAGCGGCGAGGGACCCGAGCCACCGTCGAGACCCGGCAGCCCCAGCTCGCGCGCCAGCCGCGTCGAGATCGGGTCGAGCATCGCGGTGAACGGCGTCTCCGGGGTGAGTCGCTGCTGCTCCCCCTCCGCGGCGCCGAACGCCGCGAGCACCGCCTCGTCGTCGGGACCCTCGTCGTCGGGACCCTCGGACGCGACGGTGCGCACGCACCGCAGGATGCCGGTCTCGAAGTCGATGAGCGTCCCGACGACGTCGAAGGTGAGGGCCCGGATCCCACCGAGGTCGATCACGGCAGCACCACCAGCTTCCCGACGAAGCCCTTGGCGACGAAGTCCGCCTGCGCGCGGCCGAGCTCCGCGAGCGGGTAGCGGCCGGCCACCAGCGGGCGGAGCGCGCCGCGGGCCGCGAGGTCCACGACGGCGGCGAAGTCGGCATGGGTGCCGAACGACGACCCGACGACCGTGAGCTGGCGCAGGTAGATCGTCCGCAGGTCGGTCTCGACGACGGGGCCCGCGATTGCCCCGGCGACGACGTAGCGCCCGAGCGGCGCGAGCGCGCGCAGCAGGGCGCCGAACGACGGCCCCGCCACCACGTCGGCGACGACGTCGACGGAGTCGATCCCCGCGGCGTGCAGCGCCCCGAGCAGGTCGGCCTCACGGTCGACGACGACGTCGGCGCCCAGCGCCCGGATCGCCTCGTGCTTCGCGGCGCCGGCGACGGCCACGACGACGGCGCCCCGGTCCTTCGCGATCTGCACCGCGGCCGACCCGACCCCGCCCGAGGCCCCCGTCACGAGCACGGTCTCCCCCGCGGCGAGCCCGGCGCGGCCGAGCATGCGCATCGCGGTGGTGGCCGCGGTCGGGAGGCTCGCGAGCTCGGCGTCGTCGAGGTCACTGCGAACCGCGTGCGCGTTCGCCGCGGGCACGGTCACCAGCTCGGCGAACCCGCCGTCGCGCTCGCTGCCCAGGTAGTCGGTGTCGACGAGGGCGCGCTCGTCGCCGTCGTAGAGCATCGGGTCGACGAGGACCCGCTCGCCGATCCGCGTCGCCGGGACCCCGGGACCGACCGCGTCGATCCCGCCCGCGACGTCGGCGCCCTGGATGCGGGGGAACACGAACGCCTCGCGGCGCCAGCCGTGGACCGCGTCGGGGTCGTCGGGCGCGCCGTAGGCCCCCTCGCGGGTCCAGAGATCGGTGTTGTTGAGTGCGGCGGCCCGCACCCGGATGCGGACCTCCCCCGGCCCGGGCTCCGGGTCGGGCACGTCCTCGCGGTACTCCAGCGCGTCCGGCCCGCCGTGGCGGGTGAGCAGCACGGCTCGCATCGTTCTCCCTCGCAGGTAAACCAGTCGGTATAGCGCTGAGGGAACACGACCGTGCCCATGGAAGTCAACCCACCGGTCGGTATAGTGCCGGACATGACGACACCGGCGGGCCGCGTGCTCCTCGAGCGCGCGTCCGAGCTGTTCTACGGGCAGGGCATCACCGCGGTGGGCGTGGCGGGCATCGCCGACGCGGCCGGCGTCACCAAGAAGACCCTCTACGACTGCTTCGGGTCGAAGGCCGCGCTCGTCACGGCCTACCTGCAGCGGCGCCACGACCTCTGGTGGGCGCACCTGCAGGAGCGGCTCGCCGAGGACCCGTCGGTGCTGACGCTCTTCGACGCCTACCTCGCGCACCCGTGGTTCGACACCGGCCGCGGCTGCGCGTTCCAGCGCGCCGCGGCGGAGCTGCCCGACGACCACCCGGGGCGGGCGGTCATCACGGCGCACAAGCAGGCGGTCCGCGCGGAGATTGGGCGGCTGGTCGGCGACGACGCCCTGGCCGACCACCTGTTCCTGCTGCTCGAGGGCGCCGTCGCGCGCCGCGGGTGGGAGGGGACGACCGCGGGCCTGGACGCCGCGCGGGAGGTGGCAGGTGCGCTGACGCGCTCGTGAGCAGAAAGTGTCGGTATACCGACACTTTCTGCTCACGAGCGACGAAGTCGCACCTATTGGACCTCGTTCAGCTTCCCGGTCGCCACGTCGAAGACGAACCCGCGCACCGAGGACTTGTTCTTCACGAACGGGCTGTCGGTGATGCGCTTGATGGAGTCGCGCACGTCGCCCTCGAGGTCGGGGAAGGAGTTGGCGCTCCACGACGGCCGCTCCCCCGACTCCTTCTCGAGGATCTCGGCGAACTGCTCGTCGGAGAAGGTCAGCATGCCGCAGTCGGTGTGGTGGATCAGCACGATCTCCTCGGTGCCGAGGAGGTGCTGGCTGATCGCCAGGGAGCGGATGGTGTCGTCGGCGACGATGCCGCCGGCGTTGCGGATGACGTGCGAGTCGCCCTCCTGCAGCCCGAGCACGCCGTAGACGTTGATGCGGGCGTCCATGCACGCGACGACCGCGGTCTTGCGCGCCGGCGGCAGCGGGAGGGGGCCGGAGAAACCGGCGGCGTAGCGCTCGTTGTTCTGCAGGTACTCGTCGGTGACCGACATGGTGGGGTGCGTCCTTCCGGGACGTCGGGAGTTCGGGGTGGTCGGGACACGGCACGGACCGGCCGCGGAGGGCGCGCGGAAAGGGCGTGAGGGCGCGCGGCTCACGCGGCCCGGCGACACCACTCGTCGAACTCGTGCGCGCGGCGGCTCGGCCAGAAGAACTCGCGGCCGCACGCGCACATGCGCATCATTCGATCGCACTCCGCCGAGCGGGCGCAAGCGACCCACGCCCTGAGACGACGGTCCCAGGCGGTTGTCCTCGGCCACCGGCCCCCATAGCGTCGCCGACCATGACCGGGACGCGGCTCGTCGTGCGCGAGCACATCGACCTGCTCCGGGTCGCCTCCGCGCTCTGTCGCTGATCCCGGAGCCGCTGATCCCCTCCGGAGACGTGTCGCGCCCGTCTCCCCAGCGCCCGTCTCCCCCGCGCCCGTCTTCCCAGCGCCCGACGGCCCGTCCCCGTCACGCCGCGCCACGGCCCGCGTCACCACGCCGTACCTCCCCAGGGAGCACCCCCCATGACCGTCGAGTTCATCGGCATGATCGGCACCCGGCTGGTCTCCGAGATCCACCCGCCGTCCGACCCGCCGGTCGACCCGGCGGTCGTCCGCCGGTTCGTCGATGCCCACGAGCAGGGCGGCTTCGACAAGGTGCTGGTCGGGCACTCGGCGTCGACCCCGGACGGGCTGCAGGTCGCCTCGTACGGCGCCGCCCACTCCGACCGGCTCGGGTTCCTCGTCGCGCACCGGCCCGGGTTCGTCGCCCCGACGCTGGCCGCGCGCACCTTCGCCACGCTCGACCAGTTCTCCGGCGGCCGGGTCGCGGTGCACGTCATCTCCGGCGGCAGCGACGCCGACCAGCGCCGCGACGGCGACCACCTCGACAAGGCGGCCCGTTACCGGCGCACCGACGAGTACCTCGAGGTCCTGGACCGCACCTGGACCAGCCCGACGCCGTTCGACCACCACGGCGAGTTCTACGACGTCGAGGACGTCGCACCCCAGGTCCGCCCCCGGCAGCAGCCCCGCATCCCGATCTACGTCGGCGGCTCCTCGGCCGACGCCTACCGGGTCGGCGGCCGGCACGCCGACGTCCACGCGCTCTGGGGCGAGCCGCTCGCCCAGACCGCCGAGCAGATCGCCGCGGTGCACGCGGCCGCGCGGGACGCCGGGCGCACCACGATGCCTCGCATCAGCGTCTCGTTCCGCCCGATCCTCGGCACCACCGAGGAGCAGGCCTGGGAGCGCGCCCACCGCGTCCTCGACCGCATCACCGCGGCCGGCGGCGGCGCCGGCAGCTTCACCGGCAAGCGGATGCACGACGCGACCCCGGCCAACGTCGGGTCCCAGCGCCTGCTCGCCGCGGCGGCGCGCGGCGAACGGCACGACCGCGCGCTCTGGACCCCGACGGCGGCCGCGACCGGCGCGGCCGGCAACTCCACGGCCCTCGTCGGGACCCCCGAGACCGTGGCGGCCGCGCTGCTCGACTACGTCGACCTCGGCGTCACGACGCTGCTCATCCGCGGCTACGACCCGATCGACGACGCCGTCGCCTACGGCCGCGACCTGCTCCCGCTCGTCCGCACCGAGCTCGCCCACCGCACGCCCCACCCCACCGAGGAGATCCGCGCGTGACCGCCACGACGAGCCCGACCCCACCCACCACCCCGCGACGGGTGGCGCTCGCGAGCGCCGTCGGCACCGCGATCGAGTGGTACGACTTCTACCTCTACGCCACCGCCACCGCGCTGGTGTTCAACACGCTGTTCTTCCCCTCGATCAGCCCGACGGCGGGCACCCTCGCCGCGTTCGCGACCTACGCGGCCGGCTTCGGCGCCCGGCCCATCGGCGCGATCGTCGCCGGGCACATCGGCGACCGGGTCGGGCGCAAGGCCGTGCTGGTCGGCGCGCTGGTCCTCATGGGCAGCGCCACCACGCTCATCGGCGTGCTGCCCGGGTACGCGAGCATCGGTGCGCTCGCCCCGACGCTGCTCGTGGTGCTGCGGCTGCTGCAGGGGTTCGCGGTCGGCGGCGAGTGGGGCGGCGCGGCGGTGCTGTCCACCGAGCACGCGCCGCCGCGGCGCCGCGGCTGGTTCGGCAGCTTCACCCAGATCGGGTCGCCGGCCGGGATGCTGCTCGCCACCGGGTCGCTCTCCCTGGTCCGGGCGCTGACCACCTCCGAGTCGTTCCTCGCCTGGGGCTGGCGGATCCCGTTCCTCGCGAGCGCGCTGCTCGTCGCGGTCGGGCTGGTCATCCGGCTGCGGCTCGAGGACGCCCCGGAGTTCGTCGCGCTGCGCGAGAAGAACGAGGTCGTGCGGATGCCCGTCGTCGAGGTCCTGCGCACCGCCCCGCGCGAGGTGCTGCTGACCACCGGGCTGCGGCTCTCCCAGATCGGCCTCTACACGCTGATCACCACCTACGGGCTGACCTACGTCGCGCAGAAGCTGGGCAAGGCCTCGTCGGCGGGACTGCTCGCCGTCGTCGTCGTCTCGGCGATCGGGCTGGCGACGACGCCGCTCTGGGCGCTGCTCTCCGACCGGGTCGGACGACGGCGGCCGTACCTGTTCGGGTCGATCGGGGGCACCGTCGGGCTGGCGCTGTTCTTCCTCGCCGTCGACGCCGGGTCGACGCTGCTGATCGTGCTGGCGGCGGTGATCGCGGTGAACCTGCTGCACGACTCGATGTACGGGCCGCAGGCGGCCTGGTTCGCCGAGGTGTTCGACGTCCGGGTGCGCTACAGCGGCGCCTCGCTGGGCTACCAGATCGGGTCGGTGCTCTCCGGCGGGTTCGCCCCGCTCGCCGCGGCCGCCCTGCTGGTGGCCGGCGGCGGGAGCCCGTGGTGGATCGTCGTCGCCTTCGCGGGCCTCTCGGTCCTGACGACGACGGCGGCGCTGCTCGCGCCGGACCCGTCGCGCCGCGAGGAGCGGACGTTGCAGACTGCCGCGACATGAGCGCCGCGACCGTGCCCGCCCGCCCGGGCACACCCGCCGTCGGGACCCTGCTCGCGGAGATCGCCGCGGGCGCCGCCGAGCGGGAACGGCTCGACGAGAGCCCGTTCGCGCAGGTTGCGGCCGTGGCGGCCGCCGGGCTGGGGCGGCTGTCGCTGCCGGAGTCCGAGGGCGGGCCGGGCTGCTCGATCCGCGAGCTGCTCGGCTTCGTCACCGACCTCGCCGAGGCCGACCCGATCGTCGCCCACGTGCTGCGCACCCACTACAGCCAGGTGCTCGGGTTCCTGCGCCTGCCCGATCCCGACGTGCGCCGCCGCTGGCTCGACGAGGTCCGCGCCGGGAAGGTGTTCGGCAACGCGATCAGCGAGACCGGCTCGGTGTCGGCGGGGTCGCACGAGTTCACGACGCGGCTGGAGGAGGTCGGCGGCGGGCGCTGGGTGCTGAACGGGGTGAAGTACTACAGCACCGGCACGCTGTACTCGGACTGGATCGCGGTGGCGGCCCGGGTGGAGGGTAGCCAGGAGGGGACTGATCAGCTGGCGACGGTGATGGTCCCGGTCGACCGCGAGGGCGTCTCGGTGATCGACGACTGGGACTCGATGGGCCAGCGCCGGACCGGGACGGGCACGACGTCGTTCACCGACGTCGCGGTCGGACCCGAGGACGTGCTCGTGGTGCGCGACCGGGTGGCGCCGCGGCCGGCCGGCGACGTGCCGTTCCTGCAGCTCTACCTGCACGCGGTGATCGCCGGGATCCTCCGCGGCGTGGTCACCGACGCCGCGGCGCTGGTGCGCAGCCGGACCCGGACCTTCGACCACGCCCCGTCGCCGCAGCCGGTCGACGACCCCATCCTGCAGGAGACGGTCGGGCGGCTGGCGGCCACGGCGTGGGTCGCGGAGGCGGCGGTCGGGACGGCGGCGGACGCGGTGCAGGCCGCCGAGGACGCCGTGCGGGCCGGGGCGCCGACCGCGGAGGTGGGCCGGACCGCGTCGTACGCGATCAGCGCGGTGAAGGTGCACCTGGACCGCGTGGCGACCGACGCGGCGACGGCGCTGTTCGACGTCGGCGGCGCGTCCGCCTCCGGCCGGGCCCGCAACCTCGACCGGCACTGGCGCAACATCCGGACGATCACGCTGCACAACCCGGCGTCGTACAAGGCGACCGCCCTGGGCCGGTGGCACATCGCCGGCGAGCCGCTGCCGGTCAACGGCTACTTCTAGGTGGCCTCCGGCCATGTGAGCACTAAATGTCGGTATACCGACATCTAGTGCTCACAGGCGCGGAGCGCACCTCCTAGCTCGTCGTGGCCGGCGGCAGCGTCGGCACCACGGCGTTGGGGTCGACCCCGAGGGCCCGGGGCAGCGGGACGGGCAGCCCGGCCGGGTTCACGAGCAGCGGTCCGAAGAAGCGGATGATGTGCTCGCAGTTGACGAACGTGTCACCGGGGTCGCCGATGCACGTGTCGTTGCCGGGGCCACCGTCGACGAGGTCGTCGTTGCCGGCGTCGGAGGCGTTGAGGACGTCGTCGCCCGGCCCGCCGTACTCCTTGTCCTGGTCGTTCGGGTACGGGTCGTTGATGAGGTCGTTGCCGGCGTCGCCGTACATCGTGTCGCTGTCGAAGATGCCGTCCATGGAGTCGTTGCCGTTGCCACCGTGGATGGTGTCGTCGCCCGGCCCGCTGGTCAGCGCGGCCTCCGGGTCGACGAAGGCGGTGAACTCGCAGGGCACGTTGTCGTCGCCGTCGTCGCCGAACTGCTGCGAGTCGCCGCCGCCGCCGTCGATGCAGTCCCGACCCGGGCCGCCGTGGGCGTCGTCGCTGCTGCCCTGCAGGAAGACGAGGTTCTGCTCGATGTCGTCGTCGCCGCCGGCGCCGAAGATGTGGTCGATCTTCTGACCGCCGATGAGGGTGTCGTTGCCGGGGCCGCCCGTGCACGTCCCGCCCTGCAGGCCATTGCAGAGGGTCACGGGCTTGGTCGGGTCGGTCGGCGGGAGCGGAGGGGCAGCCGCGACCGGGGCCGCGTGCGCGATCGCGGGCGTCGCGGGCGCGGCGGAGGCCGTGGCGCCCGCCGCCGCCAGGGGGAACACGAGCGAGGCCGCGGCGATCGCGACCCAGCGGTACCTGGTCATCTGGGGAGTCCTTCGGGGGTGGTCGTGGCCGGGCGCGCGGCGACCGGCGCACGAGGTGGGGAGCTTGCGGGGAGCCGACACGACGGCCCACCGCGCCCGGGTTCGGCGCGAGCGGGACGACGTGCGACGGGAACGCCGCACCGGGGGAGGAGCGGCGGAGGACCACGCATCTCCGGGGTCCGGGTGGAACACCCCGGAGAGTCGCCGGAGGACGACCGCGGGGACGCGGACGTGGTCGGCCCGACGTCGGCGGATCAGCGACAGAGAGCGCTGTTCGTGCGCAGCAGGTCGACGTGTCGCCGGACGGCGAGGACGAGTCGGTTGCGCACGAGGGAGAAGCTCGCAGCGGAATCGCCACGAGTCAAAAACGGCGTGATTCGCGACCACCGTCGACGTGTCCCCCGATCGGTGGATCCTCGAGGGGTGCCGGACCCTGAGCAGGTGATCGACACCGGGGAGCGCGCGCGGCGCGGTGACCGACCTCACGAGGCCGTATCCCCCGTCAGGAGGCCGCCGCGTTCCCGCCGGCCGCCTCGACGCTGCGCCGCAGGGCCTCGAGCAGGCCGCCGACCTCCGTGCCCTCGTCCGGCTCCTCGGCCGGGACCACCTCGCGGCCCTCGCGCTTGTCCGCGACGAGCTGGTCGACCCGCGCGGTGTAGGTGTCCTCGTACTGGTCGGGCTTCCACGTCGACGTCATCGCGCCGACGAGCTCCTTGGCGGTGTCCAGTTCCTGGGGACGGATGTCGGTGTGCACGGGGAGCACGTCGAGCTGCTCGGTGGGGTCGCGGACCTCGTCGTGCCAGAACAGCGTCTGCAGCGCCAGCACGTCGCCGTCGGCGCGCAGCGCGGTGAGGTGCTCGCGGCCGTGCATGGTGACCGTGGCGATGCCGGCGCGGTCGGTCTCGGCCAGCGCCCGGCAGAGCAGGCCGTAGGAGTGCGCGTAGCGCTCGTCGCTCGGCGCGACCCAGTAGGTGCGGTCGAAGTAGACCGGGTCGATCTCGGCGAGGTCCACGAACTCGACGACGTCGATGGTCTGCGACCGGCCGGGGGCGATCTCGCGCAGCTCGTCGGGCTCCACGACGACGACCTCGCCGTCCACCTCACGCCCCTTGACCACGTCGGAGGTCGGCACGACGTCGCCGGTGCGCTCGTCCACGCGCTGGATGCGCACGCGGTCGGAGGTGCCGCGGACGTACTGGTGGAAGTGGATGGTGTGGTCCTCGGTCGCGCTGTAGAGCCCGACCGGGATGGTCACGAGGCCGAAGGTGATCGCCCCGCTCCAGACCGCTCGTGGTGCCATGAGGTGCGACTCCGTCGCTCGTGAGCACTTTCTGGTGCCATGGCACCAGAAAGTGCTCACGGGCGCGCAGCGCACCTCAGGAACCGAAGGCGCCGACACCGCCCTCGTCCCGCACGAGCGCGGCGATGCGGACGTCGCGGGTGCGCTCGAGGTGCTCGCGCAGGGCCTTGCGGGCGGTGTCCTCGTCGCCGGCGACGATCGCGTCGAGCACCACCTGGTGCTCGTCGTCGGTCGACTCGAGGTTGGCCGAGCGGGTCATGTCGCCGGTGTCGTGCAGCGCGAGCCGGCGGGCGAGCTGCTCGAGGACCTCGGTGATCGTGTCGTTGCGGGAGGAGCGGCGCAGCACCTGGTGCCACCGGCCGTGCAACCGCCGGGCCTCCTCCGGGTCGGTGGCCGCGCGGGACTGCTCGTGCACGTGCTGCAGGCGCGCCAGGTCGAGGCTCGAGCGGTGCCGGGCCGCCGACGCCGCCGCCTCGGCCTCGAGGGCGATGCGGGCCTGGTAGATGTCGACGACCTCGGAAGGGGTCAGGGTCCGCACCACCGGGCCGCGCGCGCCGCGCACGATCAGCCCGTCGCACTCCAGGCGCAGGATGGCCTCGCGCACCGGCGCCCGGCCGAGCCCGTAGCGGGCCGCCACCGCGGTCTCGAGCACCGGGGAACCGGGGAGCAGCGCCCCGGAGGTCAGCTCCTCGAGCAACCGCTCGTGGGCGGTGTCCCCCGCGCTCGACGTCGAGGCGGCGCCGGTCATGGGTCCTCCCCGAGCTCGTCCGGCCGCGCTGCGCGACCGGGCCGAACAGTACGGCACGCGTCAGCGCGACCACGGCGTGCAGCCTGCTGTGGTGACGTGCGTCTACACGCGTCACCACGTGCTTGCGCGGGACGTTGCCCGTCGCCTAGCGTCGGACGCGCACCGACGACGACGGCGAGGAGGGACGCGACGTGACCTGCCAGCGCGACGTGCTCTCCCACCCCCGCGACACCCGTGGTGACCGCGGCTGCCGCAGCTGTCGTCCGTGCTCCCGCCGCGCCTGAGCGCGGCACTCCCCCGACGGCGGCCCGCCCCGACCCGCACCCGACGTCCCCGTGACGTCCGGCCCCGCGCGTCGTGACGACGCGGAGGACCCGTCGTCCGTCACCCCGCGTCGCCCGACGTCCGGCCTGCACCGCCGGCGCCGGCGCACGCCTGCCCGCCCCTGGAGCCGCGATGCCCCCCGCCGTCCCCCACGCCGTCGAGCCGACGCTCGCGCCCGGCCTCGTCGTCGCCGCCCTCACGACCTTCCGCGGCGACTCGGTGCGGGTGGACCAGGCCCGGCTGGCCGACCAGGTGACCGCGGTCGCCGGCTACGCGCCGTCGGCGATCAGCGTCGGCGCCGTCGAGAGCCAGGAGTTCCAGGTCCTCGCGCGGCGCACCCGGCTCGCGATGCTCGACACCGTCGTCGCGGCGGCCCCCGGCGTCCCGGTGGTGGCCGGGGTCTCCAGCCCGTCGCTGGCCGAGTCGATCGCGCTCACCAGGGAGGCCGCCCGCCGCGGCGCCTCGCTGGCGCTCGCCGTCGCCTCGCCGAAGCCCTGGGGCGCCGCCCCGACCCCCGACGAGGCCCACCGCTGGTTCTCGCTGCTCGCCGACGCGAGCCCGATCCCGCTGATGCTCTACAACAACCCGCGCCTCGGCGTGGACCTCTCCGTCGACACCATGGCCCGCATCTGCAGCCACCCGCAGGTGGCCGGGATCAAGGAGACCTCCCGCGACGAGGCCAAGCTGCTCGGCCTCATCGCGCGGGTCGCCGAGCACGCCGCCGTGTTCACGAACATGGAGATGCTGCTCGCCACGCTCGTCCTCGGCGGCGCGGGCGCGATGCTCCCGACGCCGGGCGTGCCGATCGCCGCGCGCATCGTCGCGGCGGTCCGCGACGGCGACCACCGGCGCGCCGCCGCCGACGCCCTGTTCTTCGCCGACTTCCCCAGCCGCTGGAACGGCCTCGGGTTCCTGCCCGCGGTCAAGGCGGCCGCCGCGCTCATGGGCTGCGACCTCGGCGGGCCGCTCTGGCCGTGGTCGGGGCTCGACGAGACCGCCCGCGCCGACCTGGCCGCCCACCTCGCCAAGTGGGACCTGCTCGACCACTTCGCCACGAAGGACGCCCCGCGATGACCCTCCACGACCTCAGCCACCCGCTCTGGGCCGGCATGCCCAAGATCCCGGTCCTGCCCGAGGTGGAGCGCCACCAGATCACCGCGATCGCCGACGGCGCCCCGCTGGACATCTCCTCGATCACGCTCGCGCTGCACGTCGGCACCCACGTCGACGCCCCGTCCCACGTCGTGCCCGGCGGCACCCCGATCGACCGGGTGCCGATCGAGCGCTTCCACGGCCGCGCCGTCGTCGCCGCCGTCGACCGCAAGCCCGGCGAGGAGATCACCGTCGACGACGTCCTCGCCGGCGGCCCCGAGCCGCGGCGCGGCGACTTCCTGCTGCTGCACACGGGCTGGGGCGAGCGGTTCACCTCCGAGGACTACGGCGATCACCCGAGCCTGTCGGTCGAGCTGGCGGCGTGGGCGGTCGAGCGCGGCATCCCGTTCGTCGGCGTCGACATGATCACCCCCGACCTGCCGGTGCACCGCCGCGGCCCGGACTTCGACTTCGGCGTGCACCGGACGCTGCTCGGCGCGGACGTCCTCATCGCCGAGAACCTCACCGGGCTCGCCCCGCTCGCCGGCCGGCACGTGGCGCTGCGCGCGTTCCCGCTCGCCGTGCGCGGCGGGGACGCCGGTCCGGCCCGCATCGTCGCCGAGGAGATCGACTCGTGACCCGCCCCCTGGACCGGCCCGCCGGCCCGCTCGACGACCCCACCAGCCCGCTCTCCCGCGCCGCCGCCGCACCGCTGATGCTCGGGCTCTTCCTGCCGCTGCAGACCGGCGCGTTCTCCCAGTCGACGCTGCCGCGCGGCACCCGCTGGGACTTCGAGTACAACCGCGCCCTCACCGCCCGCGCCGAACAGGCCGGGTTCGAGTTCGTCTTCGGCCTGCAGCAGTGGGTCGGGCAGGGCGGCTTCGGCGGCGAGATGGCCTACCGGGAGAACTTCCTCGACCCGTTCATCTCCACCGTCGCGCTGGCCGCGACGACGACGTCGATCCTCTCCCTCTCGACGGTGCACGTGCTCTACGGCAACTGGCACCCGCTGCACCTCGCCCGCTTCGCCGTGACCGCCGACCACCTCTCCGGCGGGCGCTACGGGCTCAACATCGTCACCGGGTACGCGGAGAACGAGCCGCGGATGTTCGGCATGGAGCGCATCGACCACGACCGGCGCTACGAGCAGGCCGACGAGTTCGTCTCGATCATGGAGGACCTCTGGGCCGGGAACTCCGAGCTGACGTACGACGGCGAGTTCTACCGGCTGGACGGCGCCTACGTCTCGCCGCGCCCGACCCACGGCCGCCCGATCCTGGTCGCCGCCAGCGGCTCCCCCGCCGGGTACGCCTTCGCCGGGCGCCACGCCGACATCGTGTTCACCTCGAGCCCGGCCGGGGCGGACTTCGACGGCGCGATCGACGCGCTTCCCGACCACGTCGCGACGATCAAGCGGGCCGCCCGCGCGCAGGGCCGCGAGGTGAAGGTCATCATCTTCCCGCTGGTGGTGTGCCGGGAGACCGACGCCGAGGCGGCGGCCTACCGCGACGCGATCGTCGCCCACGCCGACCACGGGTCGCTGGTCAACTACCACGCCCGCCACACCGGCGGCGACAGCCAGGCCTGGCCGCAGCACGTGCTCGCCGACCGCGCGCTCGGCGGGCACCTGCAGATCGTCGGCGGCCCGGAGAAGGTCGCCGAGTCGTTGGAGCGCCTGCACGACGCCGGGTTCGACGGCGTCCAGCTCGGCTTCTACGACTACTCCCCCGACCTCGAGCAGTTCGTCGACGCCGTGCTGCCGCTCCTGGAGAAGCGGGGGCTGCGGGGATGAGCTGCGGCCTCGTCCTCACCGCCACGGTGCTCGGCCTGGGGATGCACCAGGGCGCGTGGCGGTTCCGCGACGGCGACCCGTTCGACCACCTGCGCCTGGACCACCACCTCGAGATCGCCCGGCTCGCCGAGGCCGGCGGGCTGCACGCGCTCTTCCTCGCCGACACCCTCGACGGCGCCGAGGAGCGCTACGCCCGCCCCTCGCTCGGCGCGCTCGACCCGGTGGTCGTGCTCGCCGCGGCCGCCGCGGTCACCGAGCGGATCGGGCTGGTCGCCACCTCGTCGACCAGCTTCAACGAGCCCTACAACCTGGCGCGGCGCTTCGCGAGCCTCGACCGGATCAGCGGCGGGCGCGCGGGCTGGAACGCGGTGACGACGTTCGTGCCCACCGCCGCGGCCCAGTTCGGCGACGCCCCGCTCCCGGACCACGCCGCCCGGTACGCCCGCGCGGCGGAGTTCCTCGACGTCGTCACCGGGCTCTGGGACAGCTGGGACGACGACGCCCTGGTCGGGGACAAGGCGACCGGGCGCTACGTCGACGCCGACCACGTCCACCCGCTGCACCACCGCGGCGAGCACTTCAGCGTCGCGGGCCCCGCTCCGCTGCCCGGGTCGGCCCAGGGCCGGCCGGTGATCTTCCAGGCCGGGTCGTCCGGCCCGGGACGCGACCTCGCCGCCCGGTACGCCGACGTCGTCTTCACCGCCCAGAACACCCTGGAGGCGGCCCGGGCGTTCCGCGCGGACCTGCGCGCGCGGGCCGCCGCGCTCGGCCGCGACCCGGACACGCTGCTCGTCCTGCCCGGGCTCACCCCGGTGCTGGGCGACACCGACGAGGCCGCGGCGGCCCGCAAGACCGCGCTGGACGAGGCCCGCGGGATCGCGCCGGAGCTGGAGAAGCTCGCGCTGCGGGTCGGGGTACCGGTGGCCGAGCTCGCGCTCGACGAGCCGCTGCCGGTCGAGCGGATCCGCGCGGACGCGGGCTTCCGCGGCTCGCACGGGTTCCGCGACGCGGCCGTCGAGCTCGCCGTGCGCCGCGGGCTGACCGTCCGGGAGCTGCTCGCCGAGAACGGCGGCGGCCACCTGCAGGTGGTCGGCACCCCCGACCGCGTCGCCGACGTCGTCGAGACCTGGGTCGACGCCGGCGCCGCCGACGGCTTCAACCTCATGGTCGACGTGGTGCCCGACGGGCTCGCGGCGATCGTCGACGAGGTCGTCCCGCGGCTGCGCAAGCGCGGCCGCTTCCCCGCCGAGTACGCCGGCTCGACCCTGCGCGAGCACCTCGGCCTGCCCCTGCCGACCTGATCACTGCCCGCCGGATCCCCCTCGACCTCCCCCGGAGCCCGTATGTCCGCCCCGCCCACCACCGCCCCCGTGCACACGAGCGTCGACGGCCCCGTCGCGCGCATCGTGCTGGACACCGGGGACGGCAACACCCTCACCTACGCCGCCATGACCGCCTTCGTCGACGCCCTCGAGGCCGCGCGCGACTCGGGGGCGACGGTCCTCGTCGTCGCCGGCGCGGGCGGCGACCTCACCGTCGGGCGCGCCAAGCACGAGCAGGTCCCCGGGGTGACCCGGCAGGAGAACCTGTCGCTGATCCTGCGGGCCAACGAGGCGTTGAGCGCCTTCCCCGGGATCAGCGTCGCCGTCGTCCGGGGCCGCGCCCTCGGCTTCGGCACCGGGCTCGCGCTGCACGCCGACCTGGCACTGGCCGCCGACACCGCCGTCCTCGGCTTCGACGAGCTCGCCCACGGCCTGCCCCCGCTGGTCGTCCTCACCTACCTCTACCGCCACGTCGCCCCGAAGGTCGCCGACGACCTCGTGCTCACCGGCCGCCGCGTCGGCGCCGCCGAGGCCCGCGACCTCGGCCTGGTCTCGCGCGTCGTCGCAGAGCCGGACCTCGAGGCCGTCGTCGAGCGCACCGTCGCCGAGCTCGCCGGCCGCGACCCCTCCGCGCTGCGCCTGCTCAAGGACGTCGGGCGCGAGCACAAGGCCACCGCCCCCACCCGAGCGGCCGGCGACGACGCCGTCGCCCGCCTCGTCGCCTGGATCGAGAACCGCACAGGAGCCCGCGCATGAGCACCGAGACCACCGCCCCGTCGTCGACTGCCCCGCCCCCCGACTCCGCGCGGCGACAGCGCCGGAGCGCCTTCGCCTCGGCCTGGCTCGGGTGGATGCTCGACGGGTTCGAGACCTACGCGATCGTGCTGGTCGGCAGCCTCGTCGTCACCGACCTCATCGGGCCGAAGGCGTCGCCGATCTGGTTCGGCGTCGTCCTGGCGGTGCAGCTCCTGGCCTGGGCGGTCGGTGGGCTCGCCTCGGGCGTGCTCATCGACTACTTCGGCCGGCGTCGGGTGCTGATGTTCTCGATCCTGCTGTACGCGGTCGCGACCGGGCTCGCGGCGCTATCGCCGAACTTCGCGGTCTTCCTGGTGCTGCGGGTCTTCGCGGGTCTCGGGATGGGCGCCGAGTGGGGGCCGGGCAGCGCGCTCGTGGCCGAGACGTGGGCCGACCGCTCGCGCGGCAAGGGCGTCGCGCTGCTGCAGTCGGCGTTCGGGGTCGGCTTCCTCGTCGCGACCGGGGTGTTCTTCCTGCTGCGCGACGCCGGGCCGGACACCTGGCGCTGGATGCTGCTGATCGGCGCGGTGCCCGCGCTGCTGGTGCTGCTGGTCCGGCGCTCGGTCGACGAGACCGAGCTGTGGCGCTCGAGCGACGCCCGCCGTCGGGACGCATCCCGCCGCGCCCGGGCCGGCGAGGCGCTCGACGCCGAGGAGCGCGCGCTGACGGTGTTCACGCTGCGCCGGATCTTCGCCGACCCGACGTCGCGCTCCCGGATGCTGCGCCTGCTCGCGCTCTCGACCGCGAGCCTCGTCGGCTGGTGGGCGGTCTCGACCTGGATCCCGCAGTTCGCGGGCGCCGCAGTGAAGGCGGCCGGGGCGAGCACGTCGACGGTCACCCTGATCGTGCTCGCCTACAACGTCGGCGGCGTGCTCGGCTGGCTCGCGTGGGGCGTGCTCGCCGACGCGATCGGACGCCGGTGGACGCTGTGGGGCTACTTCGCCGGCGCGCTGGTGATGACCTGGGTCCTCTTCGGGCTCTCGTGGCACTCGCTCGGTGCCCTCACCGCCGTCGTGTTCGTCAACGGGATCTTCACCCTCGGGCAGATGGGGTGGATGGCGACCTACCCGGCCGAGCTGTTCCCGACCGCCGTGCGCGGCAGCGCCATCACGACCGTGTTCAACGCGAGCCGGGTGGTGGCGGCCGTCGGCGCGGTGCTCGCCGGCTCGATCGTCGCCGGGCTGGGAGGCATCGCCGCGGCCGGCCTGACCATCGGGTCGATCTACGTGCTCGGCCTCGTGTTTGCGCTGATCGCCGGGCCGGAGACGAAGGGGAAGCCGCTGCCGTCCTAGACATCCCACGGCCCTAAGGGGTCAAGCTGCGGCTGGGGTGGTGTTGTTGGTC
>NZ_JABBND010000020.1 GCF_012933465.1 Actinomycetospora sp. TBRC 11914 | reverse complement strand
AAGCAGCTCTCGTAGACCTCGGCGGGCCGCCTACCGGTCAACATCGAGCCGGCCCAGGAGCCGAACATCACCGCCTTGACCTCCGAACGATCGAAGGCGTGCACCTCGGCGCTGTAGAAGTTGATGGCCCCGACCGCATGCTGCTCGGCCTGCAGGCCGAGGCGGAACGCGCTCCAGGGCAACGAGATGGACAGCGTCGAGCGCACCCCCAGCGCGCCCGCGGCCTCGCAGAAGCGGGGCCAGCACGCCACTTCGGTGGTCAGGTCGTCGGCGCACACCGACGTGAGCAGGTCCATCGCGGTGGCGTCGATGCAGGGACCTTCCTCCAGCCGGTACTGGGCGTCGTCGACCGCGCTCGATTCGCCGGTCGACGCGACCGTGGAGTACGGGCACTCATCCCCGGAGAGCTGATCCACGCTGGTCAGGCTGATCGATCGGCAGCCGCGGTACAGCGCGCTGGCCGCTTCGAGGACCAGCCCGAGGACGTCGGGGTACCGGCGCAAGTCGAGGTGCGAGGCCAGCCCGTGGAGGGCAGGCCAGGCGTTCAGCACCTCACGGCATTGCTGTCGTGCATACCGTTGCGCAGTAGCGGCGTGTCGCTGCTGGGCGCGAGCTCGCTCGATAGCGGCTGTTGCGATGGCGCGCCCGGCCTTCATCGTGGCCTGGGCGCCGGGACCGACCGGACTTGCGGTGCCGGCTGTGCCGGTGGTCATGGCGACCGTCTCCGTCCGCTGGGAGCGGTGATCGGCGCGCAGAGGGGGCGCGCGTCGAAGGCAGAGCCGAAGCGACATGCGCTGCGTTCTGCCTCTCGCCGTGGCCCGGCGATCGAGGACGCACATGAAGGACGATCTGTCGAGGCGCCGGACCCAGTGCTCCGGACGTCTCACCATCGAACCGTTCACGCCGCGATCGGACAGGCTGTCCGAGTCCCGACGACCCTCACTGTCCGCCCACTCGGGCACGGCGGTCAACCGTGGGCTCGGCCCGGCGATCAGCTCGCACGGCCGGACGGATCGGCCTCAGCTCGTGGGGCAGGTCGGGTTCGAACCGACGACCTGACGGATCGTTCTCGGGGCCATCTGAAGCCCACGCTCTAAGCCTCGAACCAGCCTCTGAGCTGCGGGAACCACGCCTGGCCGTGACTGGCCACCTACGGCCCCGACGGCCGGTCCCGCGTCGTTCTGTGCCCGTAAAGTGCCCAAATGATCATGACGGCTCGCGGTCAGGACCAGCCGCGCGCGACCGCGTGGAGGCTGAGGCCGCGGCCCTGACGACGAAGTACGAGCCAAGTCCTGATCGTCTTCATAACCTCGGACGGTGCCGGTTGCTTCGCGCGCTGTCTATCGAACGCGTGTGCGACGCGAGTACCAAAGGGCGACCGCGCGCCGTAGGCCTCTTCCGCGTGAACGGGCCTGGGTTCGATTCCGGGGTATCCCCCGGGGCCGTCGCATGCGGCCTGACCTGCTGTTTCGTGCTGCCGCGTCCAGCGCTGCGGACCCGACTCCCAGGCCTCGCGCTGCCTGCATGCTGCATTGATCTTGCCCTGGGGACTGGGGCACGGCGTCTCGCCACGACGACGACCAGCCTGACATCCTCGGCGCGTGACCCGGGTCGACGTACAAAGCACCATCACGATCCAGCGGCCCCGCGCCGAGGTCGCGGCTTTCGCAAGCGACCCCGACAACGCGACCCGGTGGTGCCAGAACATCAACTCTGTGGAGTGGGAGACATCTCGTCCGGTGCGCCCGGGCTCGCGGATCGCGTTCGTCGCCCACTTCCTCGGTCGGCGGCTCGCTTACTCCTACGAGGTACGCGAGCTGGAGCCTTCGCATCGGTTCGTCATGACCACCGTTCAAGGACCGTTCCCCATGGAGACGACCTACTCCTGGGAGGACACGACCGACGGCGGGACTCGAATGGTCCTGCGCAACCGTGGCGAGCCCTCTGGCTTTTCCAGTCTCGGCGCGCCGTTCATGTCGGCAGCGATGCGCCGGGCCAACGCCAAAGACCTGTCGGCCCTCAAGGACCTCCTCGAGGCGTGTGCGGGAAGCCAAGGCGAGGTGCGCTAACCAGAGCGTCCTCCGCCCGCGCGCGGGTCGAGCGGCGAGCTCAGGGTGAGCGATCGCTAGAAGCAGCCCTCGTAGACCTCGGCAGGCGTCTTGCCGGTCAAGATCGAGCCGACCCAGGCACCGAACATCATCGCCTTGACTTCCGACTGGTCGAACGCGTGCGCCTCGGAGCTGTAGAAGTTGATGCTCCCGATCGCACGCTGGTCGGCCTGCAGACCGACGCGGAAGGCGCTCCAGGGCAGCGCGACAGACAGCGACGAGCGCACCCCCAACGTGCCGGCGGCCTCGGAGAAGCGGGGCCAGCAGCCGTGCGCGTCGGCGGTGGCCAGGTCGTCGGCGTACACCGCTGTGAGCAGGTCCATCTCGGTGGCCTCGATACAGGGACCTTCATTCAGCCGGTGCTGAGCTGCGTCGATGACGCTCGATCCGCCGGTCGCCGCGGCCGTGGTGTACGGGTTCTGATCGCCGGAGAGCTGATCGATGCTGGTCAGGCTGACCGATCGGCAGTCGCCGTAGAGCGCGGCGCCCGCTTGGAGGACGAGCTCGAGCACGTCGTGGTACTGCAGCGCGCCCGCGGTCGAGGCCAGTCCGTGGGCAGCGGCCCACGAGTTCAACATCTGCCCGAGTTGTCGTCGCACGCGCTCGCGAACGGCGGCTGCCTGGCGTCTCTGGGCCCGAGCTCGGTCGGCGGCAAGCGCCGTGAACGCCCGCGAGGCCGGCGCCTCGACGTGCACCCGCGGTGTGGTCGCGCTCGCGCTGCTGGATTCTCTGGTGGTCATGGCGGCCGCTTCCGTCCGCTGGGAGCGATGGTCGGCGCGCGACGGGGGCGCGCGTCCGAGGCAGAGACGAAGCGACATGGGCTGCGTTCTGCCTCTCACCGTGGCCCGGCGATCGAGGACGCGCATGAAGGACGATCTGTCGAGACGCCGGACCCAGTGTTCCGGGCGCCTCACCAACGAATCGTTACATCCACTGCCGAACGGGCTGTCCGGTCAGCGACGCGTCTACGGTCCTCCGACCTCGAACGATCTGTCAACAAGGATCATGGCCCGAAGATCGGCTTCGCAGGGTCGGCGCTGCGGGTGCGCGGGATGGATGGCCACGAGCCTGACGGGTTCTGGTCGGTGTGTGTCCGTCTGCTGCGGCTGCTCGCGGAGGAGACTCCTGAGCTGCGGAAACGCCGCGCGAGCCTCACCGGCTGCCTACGGTCTCGGCGGCTTCGGCTCGACCATTCCGTGGGAGAAAAGTGGGGGAACGATCTTGGGTCAGCTCCAGCCGCGGGCGACGGCGTAGAGGCTCAGGCCGCGCCCCTCACGACGAAGAGCGAGCCACGTCCTGAGCGTCTTCACGGCTCACGACCATGCCTCTCGCACGGACGGGTGTCCAGCGGAAGGGCCGCTGAGCCGGGCACGCGCGACCATGGGGGCTTGAGGTTCACCTCGGGTTCCGCCCTTCCCTCGTCATGCCAGCGAGGGCGGGCCGTCGGCGCCCTGCGGGGCGGTGTCCTCGTCGATGATCTCGTGGGTGCCGTGCGGTGGTGCCTGTCGGTGCCCTCGTGGGTCGTGGAGCTGCGGCGAATCCTTGCCGAGGAGCAGGTGCAGCGTGGCCTCGACCACCGGGGAGAACTGCACCTGTTCGACGCGGTACTGCGACAGCATGGCGTCCACCGCTGCTTCGCAAGCCAAGTCGTACAGCAAATCGGCCCGGTGCTGTGCCGCTCGGGCGCGGGCGAGTATCGCGGAGATGTCGCGGGCTCCGTCGGAATCCATAATGTTGTCCGCTCAGTTGTCGTTGTCGATGTTGTCGGTCGTCTCCCGACTCCTCCGTCGGTGCTCGATCGCTTCCTTCTGCAACCAGCGGGCGCAGTCGACGAGCTTCATGTTGATGTCCTGGGACGAGCGGACCAGCATCTGGAAGGCCTCGTCGTCGTCAACGCCGAAGCGCTCCATCAAGATGCCCTTGGCCTGGCCGATCACGTCCCGGCTGTCGACCGCTCGCACCAGGACACCGGCTTGGGTGCTGCCGTAGAGCAGCAGCGCCGCCTGGACCCCGAACAACCCGGCGGTGATCCGGGCGTCGACGGCGAAGGCGTGGGGCTGGGCGCTGTAGAGATTGAGCGCCGCCCGCGCTCCCGGTCCAGCGTCGAGCCCAACCGAGAGGATCGAGCCGTACCCGGCCTCGACCGCCTGCGGGGCGAAGCGAGGCCACCGGTGCGCGTCGTCGCCGTCGAGGTCGCCGGCCAGGACGATGCCGTCCTCGGGGGCGTCGTCGATAGCACTGATGCACGGGCCCTCGTGAAGCTCGCTCTGCAGCCGGTCGAGCCTGTTCACCGCATCGCTGGTGGGGCTACGGGAGGTGACCGTGCCGCCGTCGGTGAACGAAACACCGCCATCGTCCGCGCCGGGCACGGTCTGCACAGCAGCGTTGACGATCGCGTCCAGCGTCAGCTCGAGGTCACGGATGGTCCGCTGGGCGACCAGGTCCTGGGCCGCTCGACGCAGCGTCGGCAGCAACACATCGGACGTTTCCACGGAGAAGGCTCACCTCCACCGATACCGGGGGGTGACGGCGACAGCGCACGGATACCGCGTGCCAGCAAGGCAGAACCGAAGCGGCATGCGCTGCGCTCTGCCCCCCACCGCATCTCGGTGGAAGAGGACGCACATGAACAACGGGACTGTCGGACGCGACCCCGGAAGAGGGACGCGCCCCGCGTCCTGACGTCGGCCCTGTGGTGGACCGGGCCCCACCGTAACAGCGACCAGCAAGGGCGGGGCGGCTCGCTGCAGGTCAGGACGGTGGCCCTGTCACCAGCGACCGCCCGGCGACCGCACTACGGCGCTGGCGGTGGCGGGTGGACCAGGTGTGCCCGCAGCACCCCCTCGACCTCGGGTTCGATCTCGACCGGCTCGGCCTTGGAGCGCTCCCGGAGCAGGTCCAGCTCGATCCTGATCTCCTCGCTGCGCTCTCGGGCGGCACGGGCTGCCGCGCTGGTCTCCTGCGCCTCTTCGCGCACCAGCCGCGGATCGGGCGGCTCTCCGTCGGACAATGGTGCTCCCCTGGAGTTGCTCGGCTGGTGGTCGGACCAAGAATCGGCAACAGGGGTGAACCGCAGCCCCTGCGGTGCCTGGCCGACTGCTGGCGGGAAACCCTGGAGAGACGTCTCGGCGACCTCTCCTCGGTTCATGGTCCGGCCCTCAGAGCACGTGTCGGTAGAGGCTCACGTCCCGACCGAGCACGCTCCTCTGGGCTTCGAGGACGGCCGCGTAAGTGGTTCGCGCGTCCTCGGCGATGGTGCCGGTCGCGATGCCGATCTGCTCCCAGCTCGCTCCCTCGACCCGCGCTGCGTGGATGGCCTGCCACCGCGAGCCGGTCAGCACGTCGACGAGCTCGGTGCTGGCGCACAGGGCATCCAGAGTGCTCACGGTCAGTTCCTCGTCGGGTGCGTAACCGGTCGCGCGGGTCATGACCTCGCGGGCCGACCAGGTCTGCCAGGTGTCGAGGAGTGCGGCGAGGTTGGTCATGGGGGCCTCCGGTGGTTGGCCGTGTCGGCGGCGGGCGCTGTGGGTGGGGCCGTCCCCGGCTCCACCGCGCCTGCGGCCCGTTCGGCCGTCGGAGGCTCGCCGGCAAGGGAGGAAGCAAACGATCTTCACCGGCCCTCGACGGGTCGGGGGTGTGCTGCTGGTGCGGGCGGTGAAGATGGTTTGCGGCCCTTGCTGGGGAGGGACGGCCGGTCAAACTCGGCCGCCGCCGACACGGCTGCCCGGCGAAGCCGGTTCCGCTTTCCTTGGCGTGGCCGCGCGGCCCTGAGCTGCCCCACGGATCGGGATGGCCGGCTCGACCGTGTGGCCGCTGCTCGAGGTGGGCTCGTCGTCCTGGCGCCGCTCGTCGCGGTGCTGGTCGTCGCTGCCACTGCCGTGCTGGTGCCAGGCCCCCGGGCAGGGCGCGCGCCCCGGGTCGAAGACAGGAGGGGAAGCGTGCCCGGCCCGCAGGGGCCGGGCACGGCCGGCGCGCCAGCGCCGGCCCCGATCCGCGTTGGTGGTGCCCGATGACCGCGCCCGCTCTCGGTAAAGGGGCAACAACTCTTCGATCGGCCACCCAGCCCGGGAAGCACCGCCGCCGCGAACACGCCCAACCAAGGACCGCGGAGCAGGTCGCCGGGGCCCAGGAGCGCCGGGCGAACCGGTGGTCACGCCGCGCCCAGCTACGGCGCATCTCCCGGCTCAAGCGGATCAAGTACTGCGGGCACACCATGAACCCGGAGGCCGGCGTGACGCTCGGGGTGATCGAGAACCGCGACGGCACCCGCTCCGCCGCCTACGGCGGGCTCAAGACCTGCGGGTCAGTGTGGTGCTGCCCGGTGTGCGCGGCGAAGATCGCCACCCGCCGCGCCGACGACCTCGCCACCGTGGTGCGCGCGGTCGACGGCCTCGGCGGGTCAGCCTTCCTGCTGACGTTGACGATGCGCCACGAGCGTGGCGACCGCCTCGGGTTAACGTCCGAGCAGCGGGCCCGCCGCAACCGGCTCGAGGAGCGCCTGGCCGACGTCCAGGTCGCCGAGGCCAATGGCTGGGACGTCGACGAGCGCCAGGCCGAGGCCGACGCCATCGAACTCGACTCTCTCAAGGCCCAGGAAGGCTGCTGGGACGTCCTTTCCTATGCCTGGCAGCGGGTCACCTCCGGGTCCTCCTGGCAGGAGGACTCTGAGCGGTTCGGCGGGCTGCTCGGGTGGGCCCGCGCGGTGGAGGTCACCGACGGCGACAACGGCTGGCACGTCCACCTCCATGTCCTGCTCTGCTTCCGCGAAGAGGTCTCCGCCGACCTCGCTCGCGCCGCTCTCGGCCTGCGACTGTTCGGCCGCTGGCGGCGGGCGCTGGAACGAAAGGGGTTCTCGGCGTCGGAGGAGCACGGGTGGGACCTGCGCCGGGCTCAACTCGGCGACGGGGACCTGGCCGACTACTTCACGAAGATGGCTCACGAGGTGACCGGCGGACATCGCAAGGAAGGCCGCGCCCGCGGTGGCCGCACCCCGATGCAGGTGCTTGCCGACGCCGTCGAGACCTACGAAGAGTCCGCGATGGCGCGCTGGTGGGAGTGGGAGGCGGCTTCCGACGGCCGGCGGCAATTGACCTGGTCCACCGGGCGCCGCGACCTGCGCGCCCTCGCTGGCCTGGGCCGGGAGGCCAGCGACGAGGAGATCGCCGAGGAAGACGAGGACGCCGACGTCCGACTGACCCTCCCGGCCGACGTGTGGCGCCTGCTGGACGCCTCGGGACGTGCGTGTGCCGTGCTGGCCGCCGCGGAGCGCGGCGGGATCGATGCGGCCTCGGCCTGGTTGGGCGCCCACGGCCTGGAATGGGGACACGCGGCTGGGTGCTCACCACCCACCGGGCGATAGGTGAGTAGCGCTGCACCTCGTTGAACCGACTCACGTCCAGACGCCGGGCGCCGATCACGATGTGGGCGATGGCGGATGCCAGCGGCTCCCCTGTTTCAAGGTGAGTTGGCGGCGGTGGAAGTCGTAATGCTGGGTCGGGAAACGGTAGAGGTCTGCGAGGGTCATGTACTGCTGGAAGAACGGGTCCCACCGGGTCGGGTAGTACATGCCGCGGCCGAGGTCGGCGTCGGTCTCGGCGTCGAGCCTGCGGTGGAGTGCGGCGATGACACGGTCGAACAACACGCTCTGAGCGCGGGGCCCGAGCGCGGTGCCACCGGCCCAGGAGCCGAGGTAGTTGGCGACGTCGAAGGGCCGTGTTCCGGTATTGAGCACGGCTGCGAACGCCCGGCTGGTGCGCGGCGGCAGCCGGCCGAACACCCGCACCAGATTTATCAGCGCCCGCATGATCAGGTAGCCGAGCAGCATGTGGAACAGCAGCTGCTGGTTGGTCCAGCGGGTGCCGGTGGAACGCCGTCGCAGCTCGGCCGGCGTCGCGTGGGCGTGCAGGTCATGGAAGCTCGCTCGCGTGCGCTCCATGTCCTGATGGACGGTCTGCCGGTCCACGTGTGCAGTGTGGGCTGGTCGGGTCAGGGGCGCGAGGCTTGAACGATCGCGGAGGACACCGCGGGCGCTGCCTGCAGGGTGGTTCGTCTCTGCGGGGGCCATTGACACTCACCCTTGATTAGGTGAGCCTGCCCATACTCGGGCGGGCCACGCCCATGGTGTTGGGAGCGAAGGGGCGCATGGGCGAGGGACAGACGCTGCTGCTGGGCTTCATCGCGGGGGCGACGATCCTGCTGGGCCTGCCACTCGGGCGGCTCCGCTCGCCGTCTCCAGGCACCCGCGTCGGGCTCAACGCCGTCGCGGTAGGGATCTTGATCTTTCTGCTCTGGGACGTCCTCAGCCACGCGTTCGAACCAGTCGACACTGCCCTCGGCGCCCTGCACGACGGTTCGGGCGGGCTCGGTCCAGTCCTCGGGTACGGGGTGCTGTTCCTCCTGGGACTGGCGGTGGGCTTCGGGTCGCTGATCGCCTACGAACACTGGCTGGGCCGCACCGACACCGGTCCGTCGGGCGACGACGGTCACCCCGCGGCCCGGCCGGCGGGACGCGCGGGCGGCCCCGGGGCAATGGCCGCCACCGACACGCCGACCCGGACCACGACGTGGTCCCCGGCGCGACGGCTCGCCCTGCTGATCGCAGTCGGGATCGGGCTGCACAACTTCGGAGAAGGCCTCGCGATCGGCGGCAGCGCCGCCACCGGCGAGATCGGGCTGGCCGTGCTGCTCGTCATCGGCTTCGCGCTGCACAACGGCACCGAAGGCTTCGGCATCGTTGCCCCACTGGCAGCCGCCGAAGATCGACCCGGGTGGGGGTTCCTCCTGCTCATGGGCCTCATCGGGGGCGGCCCCACCGTGCTGGGCACCATCGTGGGCCACCAGTTCACCAGCGACGCCCTCAGCGTCCTCTTCCTCACCCTCGCCGCCGGGTCGATCCTCTACGTGGTGCTACAACTGATCGGGTTGGCCAGCCGCGGCGGCCACCGCAACGCCCTCTATCTCGGAGTGTTCGCCGGCCTAGCGATCGGATTCGTCACCGACATGATCGTGACCGCGGGCGGCGCCTGACCGACATCAAGCGCTGCACGCCTGCCGACCGTCCGCTTCGTCGGCTGTGAGCAGCGCCTTCTCGTCGCCGCCACCTGCGTCTCTGTGTGGACCACCCACGAGTTCGGCGGGACAGAGACGGTGATTGATGCCGGGAGCAGCGCGGTGCGTGGCGCTCGGCCGTGCGATCGGAAACGTCGTCTACGACCCGACGCGTGACCAGATGCTCGCGCCGGATTTAGTGGCCGAGAAAGTCCGGAATCTCCGAGAGGCCACCCACAACAACGTCCGGGCTCGGGAGGAAATCACCCTCCGCGAGGATGAATCCCCACGGCCCCCGTCGCACCAGGATCGTATATAAGCCAGCGCGCGCCGCCGGCGCTATGTCGTTGTCTCGACGGTCTCCGACATAGGCGATCTCGGACGGGTCGTGCCCAGAAACCGAGATCAGCTTCTCAAAGAACGCATCGTCCGGTTTGCTCACGCCCCAATCGTCCGATGTAGCCAGGACGTCGACGTTCAGATGCAGCTCGCGGAGGAACTGCCCCGCGCGCACGGTCTGATTGCCCGCGACGCCGACGAACAGACCCCGCGCATGGAGTGCATCAAAGCAGGGTCGGACATCCGGGTAGAGATCATTGGCATTCAGGTACTCGCCCAGCCCAGCCTCGAAGCGCCTCTCCCGCTCCACCGCGAGATCGAACCCAGGCTTGAAGTACTGGAATACCTCACGGTAGTCACCACCCCGGGCAAGCACCGCGCCGAAGACCGCGGAAAAAGTGTGACGGGGGACGCCGAGCCAGTCAGCCCACGTGCCGTACTCGCGAGTCTCGTCGATCAGCGCCTCACCGACGTCGAACCACACAGCACGGATGGGCATCTATGCCTCCTGGAGCTGCAGGGCCGCGAGCCGTTCGGAGAAGACCCGCACAGCGGGCGTGGAGCTGCGCGGAGAGACTAGATCATGAAACTCACGGAGACGACCGACTCCCGTCGCGTAGCCGGCGCGCCGAAGCTCGTCCGTGGCATCGCTCGCGATCTGGCAAGCATGTTCCAGATCGCCGGCGTGGAAACGGACTGTCGCCAGATCGGCGAGGAACACCGACCGCTGCTTGATGGCGGACATTGGGAGGTCTAGCGCATCGTCTAGCTCGGCGGCCGCGTCGTCGTACCGGCCTGCTCGCAGGTTGGCGTAACCGGCGAAGCCAGCCAGCCGGTTCTCGTCGAAGTAGTCGAACCAACGTAGATCGCTCTGCAGCGCAGTAGACACGTACGCGGTCTTTGCAGCTTCCACGGCTCGCAACGCCGCCGCGTGATTACCAACTTGGGAGTGAAACTCAGACTCCACTGCGTGTACCCAAGAGCTCAGGGGGCCGTGGGGGTCGCGCTCCGCCTGAGACTTCGCACCGTCGAGGTATTGCAACGCAGCAGACATGCTGTAGTCCGCCGCTGGAATGAACGCCATGTGCCCGAGGGCGGCTGCGGCTTGGTGATGGTCTCCCGCCTCGGAGGCGGCCTCGACCGAAAGTGTGTAGTGGCCTCGCGCTGTCATGGGGTCGTTGAGGTCGAAGAATGAGAGCCGCCCAGCCAACAGCGAGACCCGAGCCCGGTTGGCCAAGAGCTTGGTGCGCGAAACTCCATCACGAGCACTTCGGATCGCGTCAGTGACGGTGTTTAGGTGCGCAAGAACTGGACGTATGAGAACGCCAGGATTGGCGGAATGGTAAAGCGTCTGGTAGCGATCAGCTAGATCGTCGAGATCACGAATGGAGGGAATACGCGGTGAAGGACGGTCGCCTCCGAGGTTGGAGACCGCCGGCGCCACCGGGGCGAGCCCCATGAGTTTCATCAGCGTCCTGCGGCGCATTGCCTCGTTCCTCCACACGTCGACCATCCTCCGTTCGAGGAGCGCGGCCGCCGGGCCCAGCTGCGACAGCAAGACCGAGGTCTCGTGTATCGCGCCGGCCAGGTCGACGTCCGCGCTGTGCTCGTCGGCAACCCTAGCCGAGGAGACCGGGGGCGGTGCCGCGATGGCCAGGCCCAGCGCCCGGGCGTCTGCCTCGAACAGTATGCAGAGTAGGTCGCAGTAGAACGAGCTTACACCTTTCTCTCCGCGTTCCCACTTAGAGACCATGTCTGCGTTCACTGCCGAGGAACGATCCCCGTACTTGTGGAACGCGAGCGACTGAAGCTGTTCCGCTACAAATCGTTGCGTCCAGCGACGTTGGCGTCGAAGGTCCCTGAGCGCCGACTGGCCCTCGATGCTCGACACGTAGCACTCACCACCGTCAGTCTTGGGCACTTCGGATCCAGCATAAATGATCGACAAGATCCTAGAGACTAGTTTCGGGACTAGTCCGGGACGTGTAGCGCGGACTACGAGACGACCAGCGGCCGGCCGCACGGTTGATGCATGTTCGAGTTCAACGCACCCATCGACACCGACCAGATGCAGGCCGTCGCCACCGGGCACGCGCAGACCATGGAGCGCTGGGAGGACGGCCCCAACGGCCGGCGCTCTTCCGGTGAACCGCTGCTCGACGAGGCCACCGGCGCCCCGGTGCGCATCTACGACGTCATGCTCCCCACCGGCCGCGACGGCCGCCACGAGATGCACGGCGTCCGCGTCATCTCCCACGAGGCCCCGGAGCTGGCCCCGTACTCGCAAGTCGAGCTCGTCGGGCTGGTCGCCAAGGTCCGTCAGGCCCGCAACGGCGGCAAGGGCGTCGACGTCGCCTTCACCGCCGAAGCCATCCGCCCCGCCGGCCCGCAGCGCGCCACCGGCCGCCGCTCGGCCGACACGACTGCTGAGGCGGCCTGACCGTGAGCTGGCAGCGCTACGCGGCGTGCCGCGACACCGACCCCGAACTGTTCTTCCCACCCTGCGACGACGACACCTCCGTGATCGTCGCCCGCCACCGCATGGCGGTGGCACCGATCTGCGGCGCCTGCCCCGTCTCGACCGAATGCCTGCGGTGGGCACTCGACACCGGCCAGGGGCACGGCCTGTGGGCGGTAACCACCCCCACCGACCGCCGCGCCATCCGCCGCGCCCGCGCCGCCGGCATCCCCGACCCGGTCGCCGACGACGACCCCATGTGCCCCGGCTGCGCGCTGCTGTTCCCGATGCCCGCCGTCGACGGCGAACTCTGCACCCGCTGCCAAGAACGCAGGGCCGCCTGATGCCCACCGACCACTCCCCCGCCACCCGCACCCACCGACACGACCACCGGGCCTCTCGTGGGCTGTTGGGGCGGCTGCGTGACCGGTGGGCCGAGCAGCGCCGCCTCGAAGACCATCGCCGCCTCGAAGAAGACCTCCGCAGCCTGTGGCGAGAAGCCTGCACCGGCGTCGGGTTGTGCCAGTACATCCCCATGCCCACCGGGGTCACCATTCGCACCCCCCGCTTCGGAGCCCTCCGGAACCGGCCCGGGGTGGCGTTCTCCGTCGAACTACTCCCCGGCGGCGAACCCGACGACATCATCAAGCACGCCGACCGGCTCGCCCACACCCTTGGCGGCCACGGCCTACGCGTCGAACCCCTCGCCGGCCGCTGGGTCCGGGTCGTGCTGCTGCCATGCGACCCACTGCGCGAACCGTTCCGGCTCCCGGCACTCACGATCTCCCGGGCCGACCAGCCGGTCCTGCTCGGCCGCACCGAGGACGGCCGCGACCTCTTCCACGTCCTGGCCGAAGCCGTCCAGCTCGCCATCCAAGGCCAGAACGGTGGCGGCAAGTCCGCGTGGTGCTACGGCATCCTCTCCCAGGTCGCTGGCGCCGCCGACATCCTCGTCACCGGTTCAGACATCACCGGGCTGCTGCTCGGCCGCGCCTGGGACGGCACCGCCCACCGCCCCTGGCAAGCGGTCGGCACCAAGGACCTGGAAGCCCACGCCGTCATGCTCGACGCGCTGGCCGCCGAGATGGACCGCCGCCTCGACGCCATGCCACCGCGCCAGGACAAGGTCCAGCCCACCGTGCAGAACCCACTGGTCCTGGTCGTGCTCGAAGAGTTTCCCGGCCTGCTACGAGCCGCCCAGGCGAAAGACAAGAAGCTCGCCGAGCGGATCACCTCCACCGTGCTGCGGCTGGTGTCCGAGGGCCGCAAGGCCGCGTTCCGGGTCCTGATGCTCGCCCAACGGTTCGAGGCCAACGCGGTCGGCGGCGGCTACGCCCGCGACCAGTTCGCCCTGCGCCTGTCGTTCCGGGTGCCGGGTGAGTCGCTGGTGATGCTGCACGGCGAAGACGCCCGCAAGCTCGGCCCCACCCACGCCAACGCCGAACCCGGCATCGCCTACCTCTCCACCCCCGGCCACGAGCTCGTCCGCCTCCGGGTCCCGTACCTGGGGTCCTACGGCGAGTACTGCGACCGCATCGCCCGCCACGGCCGCCGCCTAGACCCGGCCGAGGGACAGGGGTGGGCGGCATGAGCCTGGCCGCGATCGTCGTCATCGCCTTCCTCATCACCGTGCTACTGGCGAAGAGCCGCCGCGCCGGGGCCGCCGTCGTCTCCGGCGTCGTCACGCTGTGCCTGCTCTTCGCCGCCTTCCCCGCCCTCGGACCCGCCGTCTCCTCCGGGGCCGGCGCGTTCGCCCACCAACTCGGCGCGGCCACCGACCGCGCCGCCGACGTCAACAAATGAAGCGGAGAACCGAGCCATGAACCCGCGACTCTCAAAGCTCTGGACCGTCCAGGAACTCGCCGACTTCCTCGACGTCCCCGCGCGCACGATCTACGCCTGGCGTTCCCAGGGCTACGGCCCGAAGGGCAAGAAGGTCGGGCGCCACGTGCGGTTCGACCCGGCTGAGGTCGAGTCCTGGTTCGACGGCCTCACCGACGAGGTGGCCTAGCGATGGGCCGGCCGCCGATGCCGATCGGCTCGCACGGCAAGCTCCGCCACTACCCCTACGAGTCGGGCGGCGTGTCGGGCTGGGTCGTCACCACGAAATTCCGCGACCTCGACGGGGTCGTGCGCACCGTCAAGCGCAGCGGGAAGACCAAGGCCGCTGCAGAGCGGAATCTCAAGAAGGCGATCCAGGACCGCCAGCCGAACAGCGGCTCGCCGGTCACCGGAGACACCAAGGTCGCCGCTCTCGTGGAACTGTTCCTCGAGGAGACCAAGCGCCGACGCCGAGGCACCACCTACGACACCTACGCCTTCCACGCCCACCACACCGTCGTCCCGGCGCTCGGACAACTGCGCATCCGTGAGGCCACCGTCGCCCGCCTCGACGGCTTCTTCCGCACCTGCGAAGGCCACCTCTCTCCCAACACCGTCCGCAGCATCCGCACCGTCGTCTCCGGCTCGTTCTCCTACGCCGCCCGCCTCGGCGCGATCCCGACCAACCCTGTCCGCGACGTCGGGCGCATCGAGGGCACCAAGAAGGACGTCCGGGCACTGACCCGAAGAGAGCGGGTCGACCTCCTCGCCCGCCTCGACGACGACGAGGAGGCCTACCGGTTCGACGTACCGGACCTGGTGCGCTTCATGCTCGGCACCGGCTGCCGCATCGGCGAGGTCATCGCCGTTCAGGACGACGCCATCGATTGGCAGCGCGGCACCGTGGCCGTCGTCGCCAACATCGTCCGCGTCAAGCAGGTCGGGCTCGTCCGCCATAGCGGCAAGACCTTCTCCGCCCAGCGAGTCCTTCCACTGCCCACCTTCGTCCGCACGACGCTTGCCGAGCGGCGTCCCGACGACGTGCTCCCGACCTCGATGGTCTTCCCGAACTCTCGGGGCCACGCGTTGGGCCGCGGTTCCTGGCGCGACCCGCACAACACCGGCGCCCGGCTGCGGACTGCCCTGGACCGCGCCGGCTACGGCTGGGTCACCAGCCACGCCTTCCGCAAGACCGCGGCCACCGTCCTCGACCAGGCCGGGCTCTCGGCCCGCGCGATCGCCGGCCACATCGGGCACGCCCGGCCCTCGATCACGCAGGACGTCTACATGGACAAGCGCTCCGCTGGGCGCCAGGCAGCCGACGCCTTCGACGCCGTGTGGGGTCCGGACGAGGAGAGCGAATAGTGGCCGTAAAGTGTCCAACGGATCTTCAAGCCACAGCCCGACAGGCTTGTGACCTGCGGGTGTGGTGGGGCAGGTCGGGTTCGAACCGACGACCTGACGGATTATGAGTCCGCTGCTCTGACCAGCTGAGCTACTGCCCCCGCGCGGCCCGACCCCGCCGCCTCACCCGGTCGTGCGCCGCGCGCGGGAGCCTACGGGCCGCCTCCGGCTACCGGTGCGCCAGCCCGTCGAGCACCAGGCCGACGGTGAAGTCGAACCGGTCGTGCCCCTCCCCCGCGGTGAGCTCGCCGGCGTACCGGACCGTGTTCGGGAACGTGGCCGCGGGCAGCGCGGCCAGCCGGCCCCGCATCTCCTCGCGGTCGAGGACCCAGACGGCGTCGTCCTCGGTCGCGCGCTGCCGGACGATCGACACCTCGAGGCAGTAGGCGGCGGTGTAGAGCAGGAGGGCGTCCGCGGCCCACGCCGCGGCCTGCGGGGCGACACCGCCGGTGAGCAGGATCGACAGCACCCCTTCGCTGACACGGGCGATCTCCCGGTCGGTCGGCGCCAGCGCGAGCCCGGCCCGGGAGATGCCGGGGTAGCGCAGGTACTGGTCCCGCATCTGGGCGAGCACCCCCCGGAGCTGGTCGCGCCACGTCGTCGGGTCGGGCTCGGGGAGGACGAGCTCGGCGCAGAGCCGCCCGATGAGCAGCTCGTCGAGGTCGGCCTTGTTGACGACGTGGGCGTAGAGCGACGCGGGCCCGGTGTCGAGCGCGGTGGCCAGTCGCCGCATCGTCAGCGCCTCGTAGCCCTCGGCGGCGACGACGCCGAGGGCCGCGTCGACGACCTGCTCCGGCGTGATCGGCGCCCGCCGGCGCCGCGACCCGACGTCGTTCCCGGCTGCCGGCGACCGGTGACGAGCCGCGCGGCGCTCTCTCGCGTCCACGTCGCCACCCTAGCTTGACGCGAACGTTGTTCGTAACTAGAACAGTGTTCGTGACCACGACTCGCCGCTCGCTCCGGGACGCCCGGGTGGCCCTCGCCGGGCTCTCCGCGGTGTTCCTGTTCGAGATGCTCGACAACTCGGTCCTCACCGTCGCGCTGCCGACCATCGGGCGAGACCTGCACGCCTCCACCACCGCGCTGCAGTGGGTGACCGGCGCCTACGGAGTCGTGTTCGGCGGTCTCATGCTCGTGTTCGGCGCCGTGGCCGACCGCTCCGGCCGGCGTCGCGTCATGGTCGTCGGCCTCGCGCTGCTGGCGGTCGCGAGCCTGGCGACCGCGTTCGTCACCAGCGCGCCGGAGCTGATCGCGGTCCGCGCGGTGATGGGCGTCGCGGCCGCGATGACGACGCCCGGGTCGATCGCGCTCGCGTTCCGGCTGTTCGACGACGACGGGCTGCGGGTGAAGGCGATGACCCTCATCTCCACCGTGGGGCTGGTCGGGCTCGCGGTCGGGCCGACGGTCGGCGGCCTCGTGCTCGCGGTCGCCCCGTGGCAGGTCCTGCTGCTGGTCAACGTGCCGATCGCGCTGCTCGCGATCCTCGGCATCCGCGCCGGGATCGCCCCCGACGACCCCGCCGACCTCCACCGCGTCCCCGTGGACCTGCTCGGCGCCGTGCTGGGCACCGCGGCGATCGTGCTCGCGCTCGTCGCCCCGACGCTGTTCGTCGACGAGGGCACCGGCTCGTGGGCGCCGTGGACGACCACCGGCGCCGTCGTCGTGGCCGCGGTCCTGTTCGTCCGGCGCGAGCGCGCCGCGCGCCACCCGCTGCTCGACCCGGCGCTCGTCGCCCGTCCGCTGGTCTCGGGCGGGCTGGCCTACAAGGCCGCGGCCGGGGTGGCGACGGCGGGCCTGGGCTACCTGGTGACGCTGCAGCTGCAGCTGGCCTGGGGCTGGCCACCCGCGCTCGCGGCCCTCGGCATGCTGCCCCAGGTCGTGGTCCTGATCGCGGCGGGCCCGTTCGTGAATCCGTTCGTCGAGAAGGTCGGTCTCGCCCGGGCCGGCTGGCTGGGGGCGGCGGCCATCGTCGTCGGGCTGGCCGTGTCCTGCGCGTCGGGCGTGCTCGGCTACCCGTGCGTCGCGGTCGCGCTCGCGCTGGTGGCCGCCGGGCTCCGGGTGTCCGGGGTCGTCGCCGCGGTCAACGTGCTGCGCGGGCTGCCGCGGAACCGCACCTCGATCGGCGCCGCGCTCACCGACACCGCCACCGAGGTCAGCTCCGGCGCCGGGATCGCGATCGGCGGCACGATCCTCGCGGCGCTGTTCACCGGCTCCGTCGCGGCACCGCACTGGGACGCGACGCAGGCCGCGGAGTTCTCCGAGGCGGTCACGGTCGCCGGCGTCGTGCTCACGGTGGTCGCCGCGGCCCTCGTCGGGTGGGCGATGCTGCGCACGCGCGGCCACGTGCCCGACGCCGAGGACGCCCCGGCGAGCGTCGGGTCACCCGCGGAATCCTGACCCTCGGGCACGGCGACGCCGGTCACCCCCGTCAACGGCGCGTTTCCCCGCGGACACGCCGAGATGACGGAACACGCGAACGTGCTGAAACGGGCGTATCCCGCCATGAGCAGGGCGTGTCCTCCGCGGCGGCAGCGGATCCGCCGACGGCGCCGATGATCTTTGCGTTACCGATCGACCGGCGCCGTGATCCCGCTGCGTGACCGGTCGTTGCGCCGACCGACACCGTCCGCGGTGTCGTCCGGAGCAACCGCTCCCGGACGCCGACCGTCCTGCTCGGGAAGGACCCCCCATGCCCCAGCTCTCCGCCCGCACCCTCCGCTTCGCCTTCGCCGCGGTCGCCGGACCGGCCCTCGCCGTCGGGATCGCCGCGCCCGCCGCGAACGCCGCCGAGCTCACGCCGGTCGCGAAGTACGTCGACCACAACGTCTCCGACACCGAGCACGAGGTCGGCGGGGCGCTGGACAGCGTCGGCCTCGAGGCCGCCGAGTAGGGAACGCCGCGGTGGGCCCGGCCGGACCGCTCCCCGGGTCCGGCCGGGCCCTCACGACCGTCCGCACGACGACGCCCGGCGGCCGGGTCGCCGCGCGACGATCTCGTGACGAGACGTCCTCCGCTCTGGACAGGACCGCGATCCGCGGCCGACCATCAGGGGGCATCGCACCCACGGGAGGCAGACATGCGACTGGGCCGCCGACTCTCCGCCGGGATCGCCGAGGACCCGCCCGCGCCGACTCCCGCCGCGGAGGTGCCCACCGAGACGGTCGAGGTGACCCCACCCGCCGTCGAGACCCCGGCGCCGGAGCGCACCCCCGACCCGGCCGTCTCCGGGGGCTGAGCTGAGCGCGTTCGGCGCCCTGTTCGGGCGCCGGGCCGACCGCGCGGAGCCCGAGGTGCCGGCCGACCGGCCGGCGCTGCCCGGGTGGAAGATCGCGTACCCGATGCTCTCCGCCGACGGCTCGGCCGTCGGCTTCAACGGTGTCGCGCTCGGGCGCAGCCAGGTCTACGGCACCGTCGCGGAGGCGGTGTGCGTGCAGTCCTCGCGGCACCGCTGCCCGTCGACGTGGTGCGACTGCGGGTTCTACTGCTTCCACGACGCCGAGCAGGCCCGCGCCCTGGCCTGCGACGAGCAGTACGAGCGCAGCGTCCTGCTCGAGGTGCTCGCCTCCGGGCGCTATGTGTCCTACGAGCTCGGCCTGCGCTACCAGCGCCAGACGGTGCGCTCGGTGCGGGTCGGCCGCTGCCGGTGCGGGCGGACGGCGGCCGCGCTCGACGACGTCGGGGGCGGGGTCGTCGGGTGGCGACGGCTCGAGCCGGTGTGCCGGGAGTGCGCCGGCCGCCGCGCGGTGCTCTCGCTGGCGACGTTCGGCGCGCTGTCCGGGGTGCCGGTGAGCGTCGACGAGGGCAGCGGGTACTCGGCGATGGCGCCGCTCGCCCCGCTCGGTGAGAGTGGCTTTCCGGACACTGGACGTCTGCGATGCGACACCGCTGACGCGCCGACGGCCCCGAGCCCCGAAGCCGAGATCCCGCTGCTGACCGCCGAGGTCACCCTGCTGCAGGCCCGCCTCGACGAGCTCCAGCGCCGCCTCGGACGGCTCACCGACCAGCCGTAGCCCCCACCGCGCGTCCGCGTGCGGTAGAGATGGCGGCGTGACGGGTGATCACGGCGGCCTCCTGCTCGGTCCCATCCTGCGGCACGTGGGGACGACGACGGCGTCGGTCTGGGTCGAGACCGCGGCGCCGGGCGAGGTCGAGGTGCTCGGCCACGCCGCACGCACCTTCACCGTGCACGGCCACCACTACGCGCTCGTCGTCGTCCGGGATCTCGACCCCGGTACCGCCCGGACCTACGAGGTGCACCTCGACGGCGGGCGGGTGTGGCCGCTGGAGGGCACGGGGACGCCGGCGAGCCGGATCCGCACCCGCGCCACCACCGCCGTCGTCGCCGACCCGTCACGTCAACGGATCGTGTTCGGCTCCTGCCGCTACCCCCCGACCGACGACGAGGAGCTGGAGCGCGAGTACGGCCGGGACGCGCTCGACGCGTACGCGGAGCGGCTGCTCGCCCGGGTGCGCGACGCCGTCGATGACGCGGCCGCCGCGGCCGAGCTCCCCGATGCCCTCTGCCTGCTCGGCGACCAGATCTACGCCGACGAGCCCACCCCGCGCACCCAGGAGTGGATCCGCGCCCGGCGCGGCGCCGACACCGGCCCGGGCCTCGAGATCGCCGACTACACCGAGTACGCCCACCTCTACGCCGAGAGCTGGACGGACCCCGAGCTGCGCTGGCTGTTCTCGACGGTGCCCACATCGATGATCTTCGACGACCACGACGTCCGCGACGACTGGAACACCTCGCTGGCCTGGCGCGAGGAGATGGCGCGGCAGCCGTGGTGGCCGAGGCGGATCCGGGCGGCCCTGGCGTCGTACTGGGTGTACCAGCACGTCGGGAACCTCGACCCCGACACGCTCGCCGCCGACGAGCTGTACAAGTCGGTCACGGCCGCCGACGGCGACGCCTGGCCGCTGCTCGAGGCGTACGCGGCCCGCGCGGACGCCGCCGTCGGGCAGCCGGAGGGGGTCCGGTGGAGCTACCGGTGGGATCTCGGGCGGACACGGCTCCTCATGGTCGACTCGCGCTGCGGGCGGGTCCTCAACGCCTCGGAACGCCTGATGATCAACGACGAGACGTTCACGTGGATCGAGCAGCAGGCCGTCGAGGACCCCGAGCACGTCGACCACCTGCTCATCGGCTCGTCGATCCCGTGGCTGATGCCGCCGGCGGCGGCCCAGGTCCAGGCGATGAACGAGCGCTCGGCGGCCGCGGGCTCGCGCCTGGCCGAGAAGCTGCGCCAGGCCGTCGACCTCGAGCACTGGCCGGCGTTCCGCGCCTCGTTCGACCGGCTCGCCCGGCTCGTCGAGCGGGTCGGGGCGTCGTCGTCGGCGCCGCAGACGGTATGCGTGCTCTCCGGCGACGTCCACCACAGCTACGCCGCCCGCGCCCGGTTCGCGACGCCGACCCGCTCGCGGATCTACCAGCTCACCTGCTCCCCGGTGCGCAACGGCGTCCCGTGGTTCATGGAGTACGTGTTCGACGCCGGGTGGATGCGCCCGGTCGTCGGGCTCGTCCGCCGGGTCGGGCGCTGGTGGGGCGTGCCCGAGGAACCGGTGGCGTGGGACCCGATCGGCGGGCCGTGGTTCGGCAACGCGGTGGCCACGCTGGAGATCCACGGCCGTGCCGCCCGGGTGCGCTTCGAGCGCTCCGGGCGGGACGGCACGCTGGACCCCGTCGTCGAGCTGCCGCTGACGTAGTCGTTCGGCCCGCAGTGCCCCTGCCCCGCTGCAGCAATGGCGCATTCCTCCCATCCGACGCGAGCACGGCGCCATTCGCTCATCGGGCGAGCGGGGCCCGACGTCGGGCGCGGCGCGGCAGCAGGAACGCGCGGCGCAGCAGCGGCTTGCCGGGGCCCTTGACCATGCCGGCCTCGTCGAGGAAGCCCACGATCTTCTCCCCCGCCCACCGGATCATCTCCTGGTAGTGCGGGTTGGCCAGCGCGGCCTTGCGCCCCCGCTTCGGATCGATCCCCACCGACGAGTACACGCCGGGGTGGATCAGGCTGCGCACGATGAAGAAGCTGACGAAGGCCGTCGCGAAGCGGTGGTAGGCGCGGGCGGGCCGGGACCGGGCGGCCATGCCGTCGGCGACCTCGGCGCGGGCGAAGGAGACGTGCCGCGCCTCCTCCATGATGTGGATCTTGTTGACCTGGCGCATCAGCGGCTGGACGTCCGGGTCGTCGGCCTGCTCGCGCTGGAGCCGGTCGAGGACCTCCTCGGCGACGAGGATCGTCGCGTAGGCCGACGGGCCCCAGGTGACGAGGCTGTAGAGCTTCGACATGGCGCGGACCCACGGCACCGGGCCGTAGCTCGGGACGCCCGCGACCTGCGTCATCCGCGCGAACATCTGCGAGTGTCGGCACTCGTCGGCGACCTCGGTGAGGGCCCACTGCGCGCGGTCGCTCGTGGGGTCGTCGTCGTAGAAGTCCTTGAGCAGGCGCTGCATGAGCAGCGTCTCGAACCACACCCCGGCTCCCGCGACGCTGCACGCCTCGTGCTTGGCGAGCTCCCGACGCTGGTCCTCGTCGAGGGCGTCCCAGAGCTCGGTGCCGTAGAGCGAGACGCGGTGCGCGGGGGTCCAGGTCTTCTGCGGGTCCAGCGGCGCGTCCCAGTCGATGTCGACGGCGGGGTCGTAGGACTTCTTCGCCGCGGACCTGAGCAACCGGGCCGAGACATCGGCGCTGGTGCGGGAAGCGGCCGGTCGGGTCGTCGTCGGGGTGCTCACGTCTGTCATCTCCCCATGTGTCATCGGCTGACGACACGAATATATCCACGACCTCCGGTAACTGAAACCTGAGGTAACACGGACCACGTGTTCGTGTTACCGGTCGGCACGGCACGAGCGAAGGGTCCCATCGCTCGACAAGACGGGCCAGTGGTGCCCATCGCCGATGAGGCGTGCGGCCGTCGCCCGGGGCTGGTCGCCCAGCTCCGTTGATCACCAGCACATGAGGCAGCTCGACGGGCGCTCGGACCTGCCCCACGTGCCCCTCGCCCGGAACGGCCGCCCAGGCCCGTTGATCATCAGCACGTCAGGCAGCTCGGCGGGCGGTCGGACCTGCCCTACGTGCCCCTCGCCCGGAACGGCCGTCCAGCCGACGGTCCGACCGGGGCCGCCCTGCCGATCCACCCGAGCGAAGGTGCCCCTCGCGCGGAGCGGGCTCAGGCCGGCCGGCGACCGCCGTCGGCGCGCGAGCACGCCTCCGGGGAGAGGTGCACCGCGGCCCACGCGGTGAGCTCGCGCAGCACCGGGGTGAGCGCCTTCCCCTGGCGCGTCAGCGCGTAGCTGACGCTGATCGGCGGGCCCTCGTCGACGGTGCGCTGGACGAGCCCCGCACTGCCCAGCTCACCCAGGCGGGCCGAGAGCACCGAGTCGGAGATGCCGTCGAGCGAGCGCCGCAGCTGCGAGAACGTCATCGGGCCGGCCGCCAGGGTGCCGAGCAGCACCCCGTTCCAGCGCTTGCCGAGGAACTGGAACGCACGCGTGAGGGCGGCGTCACACGCCGAGTGCTCCGGGAGCGCCGCCTCCGCCACACCCTCAGCCTACTCGGTGCTAGTCTCCGGCTACGTACTTCGAAAAAGCGAGCAACAAGGAGAAGGCGAGCACCATGACCGTCGTCGACGACCACGCCCGAACGCTCCCCCGCCTCGACGACGCCGGGCGGGCGCTGCTGTTCACCGAGGCACGCACGGCGAACACCTTCGCCGACACGCCCGTCACCGACGCCGAGCTCGCGGGCGTCTGGGACCTGGCCCGCTGGGCGCCCACCGCGGCGAACACCCAGCCGCTGCGCGTGGTGTTCGTGCGCCGCGAGGAGGGCAAGGCGCGGCTCGTGCCGCTGATGGCCGAGGGGAACCAGCAGAAGACCGCGCAGGCGCCGGCCACCGCGATCCTCGCCCGGGACACCCGCTTCCACGAGCACGTGCCGACCGTCCTGCCGTTCCGCCCCGAGATGCGCGAGATGCTCGAGGAGAACGAGGGCATGCGCGAGCACATGTCGACCTACGGCACGACGCTGCAGGTCGCCTACTTCATCCTCGCCGTCCGCGCGCAGGGGCTGGCCGCGGGACCGATGGCCGGGTTCGACGCCGAGGCCATCGACCGGGAGTTCTTCCCCGACGGCCGCTTCCGGTCGAGCCTCGTCGTCAACATCGGCCACCCCGGCTCCGACCCGTGGTTCGACCGGCTCCCGCGCCTCGACGCGGACGAGGTCGTCGCCTGGGCCTGACGCCGACTTGCGCGAGGGGACCCTTCGCTCGCTCTAGTCGACCGAAGGGTCCCCTCGCGCGGAGTCCGGTGCGGCTCGCCGATCTGGGCGAGGGGGCCCCTCGCTCGCTCTAGCCGACCGAAGGGTCCCCTCGCGCGGATCACGGGCCGACGCTCAGCGCCCGCGGAACGTCGCTTTCCCGTGCCCCTGCTCGACGAACGACTCCATCGCCCCGCGGAGATCCTCGGTGCCGAACAGCGCGCCGGCGATCTCCGCCGTGTGCGCGTTGGCCTCGCCGAGCCCCCCGACGGCGAGCTCGCGCAGGATCTCCTTGGTGGCCGCGTGGGCCCTCGTCGGGCCCGCCGCCAGGGACCGGGCGAGCTCGCGCGAGGTGGCGTCGACCTCGTCGTCGGGGACCATCCGGTCCACCGCGCCCCACCGCTCCATCTCAGCGGCGCCGAAGCGGCCCGCCGTCATGACGAAGTACTTCGCCCGGCCCTGCCCGACGCGCTCGGCCAGCCGCTGGGTCCCGCCCATCGCCGGCGTCAGCCCGACCGTGGCCTCGATCAGCCCGAAGCTCGCGGACTCGCCGGCGACGATGAGGTCGCAGGCCAGCGCGAGCTCGAACGCCCACGTCAGGGTGAGGCCGTGGGCGGCGAACACCGTCGGGAACGGCAGCAGGTGCACGCGCTCGCCGAGCTCCACCAGCTCGGCGAAGTAGCGGCGGCCGGCCTCGACGTCGGAGTTCTGCGCCAGCGGCAGGAACGCGTCGCGGACGTCGACCCCGCCGGACACGACCTTCCCCTCGGCCCGGAAGAGCGCCCCGCGCGGGCGCTGCGTCTCCAGCGCCGTGACCGCCTCGAGCAGGGCGGTGTGCAGGTCGCGGTCGTAGAGGTTGAGCGGCGGGTGGTTGATCGTCACGACGGCGAGCTCGGGATCGGTGCCGGTCTCGACGCGCACAGGTGGGGTGCTCACGCCCCGGACCCTGCCGCTCGGGCCCGTCGGGCGCCACCGTGCCCGCGAGGCTGTCGGGGGGTCGTGCTCTGCTTGATCACGACGGCGGCCGGGGTGTCGCCGTCGGGTCGTCGGGGCCGACGGCCTACCGTCGTGCCGACCGGGGGAGGTGAGCATGCGCTTCGTCCACACCGCCGACTGGCAGCTGGGCATGACGCGGCGGTTCCTCGGCGCGGGGCGCCCCGGTCAGGCGGCCGGGGAGGCCCAGGCCCGGTTCGCGCAGGCCCGCCTCGACGCGGTGGTGGCGCTCGGCCGGGTGGCCACCGACGAAGGCGCGGCGTTCGTCGTCGTGTGCGGCGACGTGTTCGAGTCGAACCTCGTGGGGCCCGACGTCGTCGGCCGCGCCTGCGAGGCACTGCGCGGGTTCACCGTGCCGGTCCTGCTCCTGCCCGGGAACCACGATCCGGCGGACGCCGCCCTGGTCACCCGCCGGGCCGACTTCGCGCGGCGGTGCCCACCGCACGTCACGGTGCTCGACCGGGCGGGGGTCCACGAGGTCGCGCCCGGGATCGAGGTGGTGGCCGCTCCGTGGACCTCGAAGCGCCCACTGTCCGACCTCGTGGCCGACCAGCTGCGCGCACTCGACCCGGCGCCCTCGGGCGTCGTGCGGGTCCTGGCGGGTCACGGCGCGGTCGACGTGCTCTCGCCCGACGCGCACGATCCCGCGGTCGTGCACACCGACCTCTGCCGGGCGGCGCTCGCTGACGGGCGGGTGCACTACGTCGCGCTGGGCGACCGGCACTCCACCTGGGCGCTCCCGGGCGAGTCACGCATCGGCTACTCCGGCGCGCCCGAGGTCACCTCGCACGACGAGACCGACCCGGGCAACGTCCTCGTCGTCGACGCGGGTCCCGACGGTGCCGTGGTCCGGCCGGTGCGGGTCGGCCGCTGGGCCTTCACGCGCGACCACGCCACGCTCGACTCCGACGCCGACCTCGCGGCCCTCGACGCGCGGCTGTCCGCACTCGCCGCCCCGGAGCGCACGGCGCTGCGGCTGCTCTGCGAGGGCACCCTGACGCTGCGCCAGCGGGCCCGGCTCGACGACGTGCTCGCCGCCCACGTCCCGGTGCTCGCCGCGCTGGAGGTCGACACCACCGAGCTCGTCACCCGCCCCGACGACGCCGACGTCGAGGCCCTGGGCCTGTCGGGGTTCGCCGCGTCGGCCGCGGCGGAGCTGGCGGCGGACGCCGCCGACGCCGAGGCCCTCGACGCGCTCGGCCTGCTCCACCGGCTCGCCGGCACCGGGGGTGAGCGATGAGGCTGCTGCGCATCCGCCTGACGGACTTCCGCGGGGTGCACGACCGCGAGGTCCACCTCGCCGAGCAGGGCGTGACGGTGCTCGAGGGCGAGAACGAGGTCGGGAAGACGTCGACGGTGGCGGCGCTGGACCTCCTCGTCGACTTCCGTGACAGCTCCACCGCAGCCGAGGTCCGCGCGGCCGCCCCCGCGGGCCGCGACGCCGGCCCCGAGGTCGAGGCCGAGATCGTCACCGGGCCCTACCGCCTCGTCTACCGCAAGCGGTGGCTGCGCCGGAAGCTCACCGAGCTCTCCGTCCTCGCGCCGCGCCCGGAGCAGCTCACCGGCCGCGAGGCCCACGAGCGGGTGCTCGCCATCCTCGACGAGACCATGGACCTCAGCCTGTGGCGCGCGCTGCGGGTGGAGCAGCACACCCCGCTGGGGCAGGCCGACCTCGGGGGGCAGGACGCGCTGACCCGGGCACTCGACCGGGCGGCCTCGGGGGCCTCGGGCGCCGGCGGCACCGTCCCGGGAGCCGACGCGGCCGCGGAGGACCTGGTCGACCGGGCCGTCGCCGAGGTCCGGCGCTACCACGGCGGGCACCACCGGCCGGTCGGTCCGCTGCGCGAGGCGATCGACCGGCTCGCCGCCGCCCGCGCCGAGGTGGAGGCGGCCGAGGCGTCGGTGGCGGAGGTCGAGCGGGACGTCGCGCTGCGCGCCGACCTCGACCGTGAGGTCTCCACGCTCACCGTCGAACGGCAGGGCCAGGCCGAGCGGGCCCGGGAGCTGGAGGACCGCTGGTCGGCGTTCGAGTCCCGCCGGCTCGAGGTCGCCGCGGCGGCCGAGCGGGCCGAGGCCGCCCGGGAACGCGCCCGCCGGGCCACCGACCGGCAGGCCGAGCGGGCCCGCCTGGTGTCCCGCGCGGCCGGGACGGCGCAGGCCGCCGACGCCGCCGACACCACGATCGCGGCGCAGGAGGAGCGCGACGCCGCCCGGCGGGCCGACCGCGACGAGCGCCGCGCGGCCTGGGAAGCCGCCCGGGCCGCGGCCACTGAGGCCGACGCCGCGTCCCGCGCCGCCGACGACGCGCTGGCCACCGCCCGTGACCGGGGCGAGCTCGCCGACCTCTCCGGGCGCCTGCGGCGCGCCGAGGCCGCGGAGGCCACGCGCCGCGAGGTGGAACGGGCCGCCGCCGGGCCGCGGGTCGACGCCGCCGCGCTCGAGGAGCTCGAGGAGCTCGACCGGCGCCTGGTGCGCGCCGAGGCCGAGCTCGCCGCGGGCGCGGGCACCGTCGAGGTCGTCGCGCACGAGGGTGCCGCCGGGCTGACCGCCGACGGCGAGGCGGTGCCGCCGGGCGAGACGCGGACGGTGCCCGTGGCCGGCCCGGTGACCGTCGCGGTACCCGGGGTGGTCGAGGTCCGGGTGCGGCCGGGGCTCGACGGCGCGGAGGCCCGGCGCCGGGTGGAGCGCGCCCGCGAGGAGCGCGACCACGCCTGCGCGGCGCTCGGAGTGGCCGACCTGGCGGCGGCGCGGGCGGCCCGGCACGCCGGTGAGGACGCGGCGGCTCGGGTCCGGGAGCTGTCCGCGGTGGTGGCCCGCGAGCTGGGCGGGCGGTCCACGGCCGAGGTCCGCACCGAGGTCGATCGGCTCGCCGAGCGGCTGCGCCCCGAGCCCGACGCGAAACCGCCCGCGAAGCGGAGGGCGCGCGGGCAGCCCGACGGCCCCGCGCTGTTCGACGACCCGGCCCTCGTGGAAGACCCGGAGGCCCCCGACGAGGAGGCCCGGGCCGCCCGCGCGGCCGAACTGGACGGGTTGCGACGCGCGGCCGCCGCGACACGCGACGCCGCGGCCGCCGCCCGACGCGTCGCCGAGGAGGCCGAGCAGGCGTGGCGGCGCGCCGACGACGCGGTGCGCGACGCCGAGTCGGAGGTCGCCGCGGCGCGCACCGCCGGGGCCGTCGCCCGCAACGACGCCGACCGGCTCGCGGCCGAGCTCGCCGAGGCCCGCGCGGGCTCCCCCGACGCCGCCCTCGACGCCGAGGCCACCGACACCCTCGCGCGGGCCCGCCGCACCGAGGCCGACCACGAGCAGCGTGCCGCCGCCCTCGCCGCGGACGATCCGGACACCGTCGAGGCGCTCGTGGTGTCCGCCCGCCGGGCCACCGAGTCGCTGACCACCCGCAGCGCCGAGGTCGAGCGCCGCCGCGCCGAGGTGACCGGCCGGCTGCAGGTGGCCGGGGGCGAGGGCCGCCACGACCGGTTGGCCGCCGCCCGCGACGAGCTCGCCGCCGCGGAGCGCGAGCACGCCTCGGTCTCCCGCCGCGCCGCGGCCGCTGTCCGGCTGCACACGACGCTCGCGCGGCACCGCGACGAGGTCCGGCAGGCCTACGTCGCGCCGTTCCGCCGCGAGGTGGAGCGCCTCGCCCGCATCGTGTTCGGCCCGACGCTCGCGCTCGAGGTCGACCAGGGCCTGCGCATCGTCGCGCGGACCCTGCACGGGGTGACGGTGCCGTTCGAGGCGCTGTCCAGCGGGGCGAAGGAGCAGCTCGGGCTGTGCGCGCGGCTGGCGGTCGCGGCGCTCGTCGACGCCGAGGACGGCGTGCCGGTGATGATCGACGACGCCCTCGGCCACTCCGATCCGGGCCGTCTCGAGCGCCTCGCGGCCGTGTTCACCGCGGCGACCACGGGGACCACGCACCAGGTCGTCGTGCTCACCTGCAGCCCGGCGCGCTACCGCGGGGTCGGCGCCGCGCGCACCGTCGCGCTCTCCCCCTCGCTGCCCCCGCCCACGGCCGTGCCCTCCCCCGCTCCGGTCGAGGAGACGCCGGCCGAGGAGACGTCGGCCGAGCCGGCCGCCCCGACGGACGACCCGCTGCGCGACGTGGGCTGAGGCCTGGCTCGTTGATCACGAGCACACTCGGCAGCCCCACAGGCCGCCCAACCTGCCCCACGTGCCCCTCGCGACCCCGATGGTTCCAGCGAAGCGTCGTTGCTTGCATCCAGTGGCAGAAAAGCCCCGTCGTCGGTGACGCCGACCCAGGCGCCGCAGGCGTGCCCTGGGCTGGTACTCCGCTTCTGAGATCACGAGCACATGAGGAAGCCCCGCGAGCCGGATCGCCTGCCCCATGTGCCCCTCGCGCGAAGACCCACCAAACCACAGGTGTTGCGACCACCCCCTGAGCCCACAGGCCGCGGAACCTGCCCCACGTGCCCCTGATCAAGCACCCCGAGCGGCGAGCGCGATCCCCGTCACCAGGATCCCGCCACCCACGGCCCACCGGCCCGCGAACGACGACACCACCACCCCGTCCACGGTCGGCCCCTCCACCAGCAGCCGCGCCACGAACGTCCCGTCCACCGCCGGCTCGAGCTCCGCGTCCTCGAACCCCAGCCAGCGCCCCGTGAGCGGAAACCAGGCCTTGTAGACCGACTCCTTCGCGGAGAACAGCAGCCGGTCCCACGCGACGTCCGGGCGCTCCGCCGACAAGCGATCCAGCACGGCCCGCTCGCCCGGGGAGGAGACCACGTCGAGCACCCCGTCGGGCACGGCGTCATGCACCTCGGCGTCGATCCCGACCGAGCGCACCGCCGACCGCCACGCCACCGCCGCACCCCGGAACCCCCGGGTGTGGGTGATCGACCCGACCACCCCGTCCGGCCACACCGGGGCCCGCTGCTCCCCCACCGGCACCGCCTCGGCCGGCGCCCCCAACGACGACAGCGCCTCCCGCGCGCAGGTCCGGCCGGTCGTGAACTCCGCCCGCCGGGTCTCGACCGCCCGCGCCACCGCGGTCTCCTCGCTGGCGTGCAGCGGGCCGGCGTCGTCGTCGGCGAGTCGCGCCACCGCCACCACCGACGGCGGCAGGACCGACGAGAGCAGCGCTACCGGCTCCACGGCGCCCCCCGGGCGGCGGCCCAGGCCGTGAACGGGTCGCGCTCCTGCACCGGCGGCGCCGGGAGGATCTGGCGCAGCGGGCCGCGCACGAGGTTGTGGCGCTGCCACTCGCGCGGGTAGCCGACCGACACCTCCTCGAAGCGCACGCCGTCCTCCCACGTGGTGCGCGGCAGGTGCAGGTGCCCGTAGACGACCGCGGCCGCGTCGTACTCCACGTGCCAGCGTGCCGTCTCGGTCGACCCGCACCACAGCGCGAACTCGGGATGGCGGAGCACCTGCAGCGGGAGCGACGTCAGCGGCCAGTGGCTGACCAGCACCGTCGGCATCCCGGCGGGCCGCGCCGCCAGCCGCGCCCGGGAGATCGCCAGCCGCTCCGCGCACCAGGCCGCCGGTCCGGGATGAGGATCCGACGACATCAGGAACTCGTCGGTGCACACCACGCCGGCGTCGCGGGCGAGGTCGAGAGCGGCCTCCTCGTCGAGCCCGACCATGTCCGGGCGCACCCGCCACGAGTAGTCGTAGAGCAGGAACAGCGGGCAGACCAGGGCCGGGCCGCCCTCGCCCTCCCACACCGGCCACTCGTCCTCGGGGGTGAGCACCCCGAGCGAGCGGCACACCTCGACGAGCCGCGCGTACCGGGCCGTCCCGACGTCGTCGGGCTCCTCGCCCCCCGGGGTCCACAGCTCGTGGTTGCCCGGCACCCAGATCACCCGGGCGAAGCGGTCGGCGAGGACCCCCATCGTCCGGTGCAGATGCTCGAGGCGGTCGCCGACGTCGCCGGCGACGATCAGCCAGTCGCCGGGGTCGGACGGGTGCAGGTCGTCCACGACCGCCTCGTTCTCGGAACGGTTGACGTGGAGGTCGCTGGTGGCGAGCAGCCGGGGAGCCATCGGCCGCCCACGATAGTCACCGTGACCTGCGCTCGACGGGGCACCTTTCGCGCGCCGTCGCCCGCCGTGTTTGTCACGATGACCTCGTGCCGCCCCGTCACACGTCGCTGCCGATCCCGCGCCGCCTGCGATCCGCGATGGCGGAGACCGAGTTCGAGCGCGAGGGGCTCCTCGACGGGCTGACCGGGCAGGCGCGGCGCACCCGCGTGGACGTGCTCACCGCCCTCGCCGCCGACGGGGTGAGCACGACGACGATGCGGGATGCCATCGACCGCGATCGGCTCGGTCTGCTGCTGCTCGAGCGCACGCTGAACCCCGAGGACGGCTGGTCGATGACCTCGATCTGCGAGCACACGGGGCAGGACCCCGAGATCATCGCCAAGTGGTTCCGGGCCCTGGGGCGCCCGGTCTCGACCGACCCCGACGAGGAGATCTACACCGACGAGGACGCCGAGATCGCCGAGCGGATCGAGGGATACCGCGCGCTCGGGTTCAGCGACGACGAGATGCTGCCGGTGGTCCGCGCGATCGGGCGCGGGGTGCTCAACATGGCCGACGCGCTGGGCTCGCTGATCGGCGAGGCCCTGCTGGCCGCCGGCGAGCCCGAGCCGGAGACGGCGCTGCGCTACGCGATCGAGGCCCGCCGATTCGCCGAGCACGACGCGCTGCACCTGACCCACCTCGTCGCGGTCGCCCTCGCGGACCGCATCCGCTCGCACGCGGTCGCGATCGAGGAGTCGTCGGCCGGCCGGCTCCAGGGCGCCCAGGAGGTGTCGGTGTGCTTCGCCGACCTCGTGGGGTTCACCGACCTCGGGGAGAACATCTCCGCGGCGGAGCTCTCGGAGGTCGCCGAGCAGCTCGCGGAGTGCGCCACCGAGGTGGCGTCCCGGCCGGTGCGGCTCGCCAAGACCATCGGCGACGCCGTCATGCTCGTCTCCTCCGACCCCGTCGCACTGCTCCGCGCCGCGGTCGACCTGGCGGGCCGCTGGGCGCGGGCCGACGACGGGCGACCCGACGTGCGCATCGGGCTCGCCATCGGCACCGGCGTGCCGCACGCCGGCGACTGGTTCGGCCCGCCGGTCAACCTCGCCTCCCGGGTGACGACGACGGCGCGGCCCGGCCAGGTGGTGGTGACGGCGGCGGTGCACGACGCGGTGGTCGAGCAGGTCGGCGAGGCGGAGTTCCGGTGGCGGGTGGCGGCGCCCCGGCGCTTCAAGGGCATCCGGGGGGCGCAGCGCCTCTACCGGGTGACCGGGATGTGAGCGGCGGGAGGGAGAGCCGGGGCCGGCGACGGTCCGCTCCCCAGCGACCGTCGCCGACCCTCGGCCGTCGGTGTTCCCCGAACACCGACACCAACCGTCCGTCGGTGAGACAACGGTGAAGCACGCGGGTACTCCGCGTCCAGCGGGAACCCTCGATCACCACACGAGTTCACCCACTGGAGTGTCTATTTCGGGCGCTTGACCGCGTGCTCGCCGGCCCGGAGACGCAAGAGGTTGACGGCGACGGTCATCGAGGTGATCACGCCGAGGAAGAACACGACGGCCCCGACGATCGTCGAGCCGGTGAGCACGAGCGCGAGGCCGGCCAGCAGCAGGACTGCGGCCAGGACCCAGCCGCCGATCAGAAGACGCATCTCCGAGACGCCGAGCCTCGCCGCGAGCCGCTCCACCATGCGCGCCAGCGTACGGGATCGCCAGGGTTGACCCTACCCCAGGACTCTTTGGTACGTTTTCCGAACTTCAACCACGAGGAGGCCGACATGACGACGAGGACCGTGCTCGCCGGTGTCCTGGTCAAGGACTGGGCCGCCGCACAGGACTTCTGGACGACGGTGTTCGGCCGGCGGCCGGACGAGGTGCCGATGCACGGGTGCGCCGAGTGGCACGTGGCCGGAGGCGGGTTCCTGCAGCTGGTCGAGGACGCGGGCCGGGCCGGGGCATCGTCGGTGAGCCTGCTGGTCGACGACGTCCGCGCCGAGCGCGACCGCCTCGTCCAGGCCGGCGTCACCGTCCCCGAGGTGTGGACGGTGCCGGAGTTCATCCACGCGGTGACGTTCGCCGACCCCGAGGGCACCCAGGTCACCCTGGTCGAGCCGATCGCGCCGCAGACGGCGGCCGACGTCGTGCGGGCACTCTTCGCCGCCTACCGCGACCAGGACGCCCCCGCCGCTACGGCACTGCTCGCCGACGACTTCGTGTTCACCAGCCCGCAGGACGAGCCCATCGGGCGCGACGAGTGGCTGCGCCGCTGCTTCCCGACGGCGGACCGGATGCGCTCCCAGGAGCTGGTCGACGTCGTCGAGGTCTCCCCCGGCGAGGTGTTCGTGCGCTACGTCTACGAGCTGCACACCGGCGCGCGGCACCGCAACACCGAGGTGCTCACGGTGCGGGACGGGCAGGTCGTCGAGACGCAGGTGTACTTCGGCGCCGAGCTCGCCTGAGGGTCAACCGCCGGTGGTCGCGAGGCGGCGCTCGAGGTTCGCGAGCACGCCGTCGTGGATGCGCTGCAGGCCCTTCGGGGCGAACAGCCGCTCGAAGAACCCACCGACCCCGCCGGCGCCGTCCCAGGTGGTGTCGACCTCCACCGTCGCGGCCGCCTGACCCTCGGGACGGACCCGCCAGGTGGTGACCATGCTCGAGTTGCGGTCGGTCTCGACGACCCCGCCCCCGGGCGCGGTGGAGACCTCGACGCGCTGGTCGCGCTGCCGCTTCGAGGTCGCCTGCAGCACCCAGTGCACGACGGTGCCGGACCCCTCGCCGCCCGCCTCCACCTGGTAGTCGCGGTAGTGCTCGGTCAGGATCGCGGGCCGCACCTCGCGGTAGTCGGCCAGCGCCGCCAGCACCTTCTCGGGGTCGGCGGTGATCGTGCGGCGGGCGGTCGCCCTCACCTGCGCCATCGCGGCTCCTCGGTCGGGGGCGTTCGGCGGCGCCCCGTGGGGTGCCCTGCTTACTCCTCCGGGCCGCGGCACGCAGCGGCCCCCCGAGGTGCCCCCGACTCGCGAGCACCGGCCGGCGCCGTGCGGGCCGGTGCTCGACGAGCGCGGCGCGCGCCTACGCGGCGGCCTCCGCCGCGGGAGCCGGCGCCGAGGACCGCGACCCCAGGCCCGCGAGCCGGCCGACGAGGATGCTGCCGACCCAGCCGTAGAGCCCGCCGACCACGAACGAGATGAGCATGACGGTGAAGGGGCCGGTCGCGACCGCGAAGTCGGTGCCCGACGCCGAGGTGAGCAGCCCCCACCCGACGGTCATCGCGAAGGCGACCACCGCACCGGGGACGAAGTCGAGCAGCGGCACGAGCGCGCCCAGGATCAGCACCGCCGTGCCGGCCCCGACGACGACGCCGGTCAGCGCCGCCCCCGACACCGTTCCGGCCACGATCAGGGTGACCGTCCCCATGACCACACCCCAGACCGTGGCCGGGAGCGACTTCTTGAGCGCGGCCACGTCGCCACCCGCGGCGAAGTAGAGCGCGGCGCCCATGAACGTGGCGGGCACGAAGAGCCCCAGCGCGGCCAGGGGGCCGACGTAGAGCCAGGTCAGGATGCCGCCGAGGACACCGATCACGAGCGCGAGGGCAACGGGGAGTTTCACTGCAGGAGTCCTTCCGAGGGAGCCACGCTGCGCCGGGTGGCCGAGCGAGAACCGTCGAATAGCAGCGTGCCGGGGCGGGACGAATCGCCACAATGCGTCCCCGGGAGCGTCATGCAACGTTTTCCGGATGGCATGTCCCTGACATTTTCCGACGATTCCCGGTGGCCCACGTAACTGCTCCGGCTCGCCACGGAGGTTTCTGTTCCACGGTGGTGTCGCGCGGACCACGGGCGTGTGTCGAATGTGTCGGCGCACGGACTCGCCGCCGCGCACCGGACCGTCACCGCGCGCGGTCGGGCGGCCACGCCCGGCGTCGTGACCCGATCGATTCCGGGATCGAGGGTCACGAACCGGGCTCGGCGGGCGATCCTGGGGATGTGCCCATCGACCGCTCCGCCGCCGGCTCCTGGGCCGGGCTGACCGCGGCGCGTGAGCACGCGGCCGCCCAGGGCGCCAGCTCGGTGGGCACCCAGCACGTGCTCCTGGCCCTCCTGCGGCGGGAGGCCGTCGAGTCCGGGACAGTGCTGCGCGGCGCCGGCGCCGACACCCCCGCGGTGGTGGCCGCCCTGCAGGGCATCACCGGGGTCGGGGCGCGTCCGCACCCGGTCCCGGTCGAGCGGGTCTCGGTCTCGCCGCGGGTGGGCGCCCTCCTGCGCCGCGCGTCCGCCGGCACCGACGCCCCGACCGACCTCGGCGTCCTGGGTCAGCTCCTCGAGGAGGGCGGCGAGCCGTCGCTCGCGCACCTCGTGCTCACCTCGCTCGGGGCCCGACGGCGGGCGCTGGTCGCGCTGCGGGGCGCCACCGCGGCGGCCGCGGTCGGGCACGAGGGCGGGGAGCTCGTCCCGGGCTGAGGCCGGACGGCTGTCAGGAAAGCCACGTTCCGGACGCTGGACGTCCGGACACCGGCGTCGATCATGGGGCGGCCGGGCCACCCCGGAGATCTCGATCCCGGGGGCGACACGCCCACCCGGTGCCACGACTCGCGACCGGGATCGGGATCTTCGAGCTCGGAGGCCGAGGACCCGCCCGGGAAGGTCTGGCGCCTCGGCCGAACGGGAACCCGAGGCCGGGCGGACCACGGCGTCGATGGCGCACAACCAGATCGCCAGTGGTGTGAACCTCTGCGCTACGGTCGCCCAGGGGGCCGAGGGTTGTTGCCGTCACCGCCGCAGGAGTTGGGATGGTCGAGCACATCGACGACGAGCGGGCGGACCGGACGGACACCGACCCGGGCCAGGCACCCGGCGGCCGCGCCGCCGTCGACCGCGGCTGCACCTGCTCCGTGCTGGCCAACGCCGCCTACCGTGCGGGCGCCCCCGGGGAGCGCTCCTTCGTCGACCCGGTCTGCCCGCTGCACGCGCGTCGTCGTGACCCCTAGCGGGAACTGAACGGACCCCCGGGACCGAAGACCGCGCGCGCGAACCGCTCCCCCACCAGCCGGTGGGTCGCGGCGTCGGGGTGGAGGCGGTCGGGCAGCGGGTGCTCGGCGGCGTCGGCCTCGCCGTAGAGCGCGAGCCCGTCGAGCAGGTGCAGGTGTGGGTCGTCGGCCGCCCGCTCGGTGACCAGCCGCGTGAGCTCCTGCCGGATCGTCCGCAGGCTGAGCCGTCCGGCGGCGACGTCGGCCGGATCGCCCGTCGCGCGGAAGCGGACGGCGCCGTCGGCGAGGTCCGCGGCCCCGGGCCCCGGGGTGTCCTCGTGGATCGGGCAGAGCAGCGGGGTGATCACCAGCAGCGGCGTCCGGGGGTGGCCGTCGCGGAGCGTGTCGAGGAAGCCGTGCACCGCCGGGACGAAGGCGCGCATCCGCATCGCGTCGGCATTGGCCAGGTTGATCCCGATCTTGACGCTGAGCAGGTCGGCCGGCCGGTCGCGCATCACGCGCGCGACGAACGGGTCGAGCATCATGCTGCCGCTGAACCCCAGGTTGACCAGCTCGACCCCGCCGGCGGCCGCGGCGAGCGCCGGCCACGTCGTCGTCGGGCTCGCCGCGTTCGAGCCCTGACTGATCGAGCTGCCGTGGTGCAGCCAGACCGGACGCGTGCCGGCCCCCACCGGTTCCAGCGGCGCGTCGGCACGCAGCGCCACGAGCTCGATCGTCTCGTGGTGGGGCAGCCAGAGCTCGACGTGCTTGTCGGCGGCCGGGAGCCCCTCGAAGGCGATCGTCGCCGCCGGGCCCTCGCGGACCTCCGTCGCCCCCGTCGCGAGGTCGGTGACGACGGCGGTGCCCCCGGAGGAGACCTGCTGGTCCACCAGCGAGCCGTCGACCAGCAGGTCGTACACGCCGGCGGGGCGGGGCGGGACGCCGGCGAACGCGAGCGTCGTCCGGTGCGCGTCCAGCTCGAGGCGGGTGGCGGCGGTGCGGAACACCAGCCGGACGCCCGAGGGGTGCGACTGCGCGGCGAGCAGCTGCTGGTCGGCCCGGGCCCGCGCCCACGACGGCAGGCGGTGCGGCCGGATCCCGAACCGGCCCCGGTCGAGGTCGAGCGCCCCGCGCACCAGCTCGGGGACGATCTCCGTCGGGCGCAGCGCGGCGTCGTCGATCACGGCGCCCACCCTCTCGCCGGGCCCGCCCCCCGCGCATCCCGGATCCCGTTCCCGCGCCCGAGCCGCCATCATGATCGGGTGGACGAGTTCACCCATGCCGAGTCGATCCACGTCGACGCCGACCCGCGGGCGGTGTGGGACGTCGTCTCGGACGTCACCCGCACCGGCGAGTGGAGCCCGATCTGCGCGCGCTGCGAGTGGGACCCGGGCGACGGGCCGCACGTCGGCGCGCACTTCACCGGCTACAACGTCAAGCCCGACCGCGAGTGGGAGACGCGCAGCGAGGTGGTCGCCGCCGAGACCGGCCGGGTGTTCCGCTGGTCGGTCAACGGCGGCCGGGTGTTCTGGGGGTTCGAGATGGTTCCCGACGGCGAGGGCACGCGCCTGACCGAGACGTGGGAGTTCCCGCCGGAGGGCCGGGAGTTCTTCCGGCAGCGCTACGGCGAGGCCGCGGACACCGAGATCGCGATCCGGCAGGCCGATGCGCGCGCCGGGATCCCGGAGACGCTCGCGGCGGTCAAGCGTGTGGTGGAGGGCTGACGACGATCCCGCCGAACCCGACCTCGTTGCCGTCCGCGTCGCCGAAGACCGCCTTCTGCATGCCGCCCGGGTAGTCCTCGCGGCGGGCCGGCGTGAGGCCGCGACCGGCGATCCCGGCGAGCGTGCCCTCGAGGTCGTCGACGAGCACCATCAGCGCGCCGTGGCCCGCGTGGGCCGGGTTCTGCTGGACGTAGACCCAGCGGTCGTCGGCGAGCCGCCACACCGACTCGGTGTCGGAGGCGGCGAACGACGGCTCCGACCCGAACAGGCGGGAGTACCACCCGACGACGGCGTCGTGCTCGGAGACGAGCAGTCCGGCGAAGAGGGCGAGCGCCATGGTCGCCAGTGTCGCGCGGCGGGGGCTCGGACGGTCCCGCTGCCCGAGGGGGACCGGGCAGCGGGACCTCGCCGGCCCTCCTGGGGGGCAAGAGGCCCCGACGTGCCGTGATCGTCCCAGCTCCATCCGAGCACGAACAGACGGACACGCCCCGAATTGTGTCTCAGTTTCCGGCGCGTTTCCGACGCGGTCGCGTTCAGCCCTCGGCCGGCGTCGGGTCCGCGTCGCCGTCGTCGGCCCGGGCCACGTTGCGCGGCAGACCGTGCAGCAGTCGTCGGACGTTGACCACGAGCTGCAGGGTGGCGGCGAGCGCCAGCACGGCCCACGCGGTCGCGCCGCCGGTGACGACGAGCGGGGCCACCGACGGGACGGCGCCCGCCCCGAGCAGCGAGAGGCTGCCGAGCACCAACCGGGTGGGGCGCTCGGGGACGCTGACGAGGCCGACCTCCACCACACCCTCCGCGCCCGCGCTCGCGCGGACGGCCTCGTCGAACACGGTCAGGACCGCCGCGGCGGCGCACACCGGGCCGGGGGCGCCGAGGGCCCAGAGCCCGACGAGCATGGCGACGTCGCCGACACGGTCGACCAGCTGGTCGAGGATCCGGCCCCAGGCCGTCGCAGTGTCGGTCATCTCGGCGAGGGCGCCGTCGACGCCGTCGAGGACCGCGACGACGAGCACGAGGACCGCCGCGAGCAGCGGCCACCGGCCGCCGAGCGCGGCGACGGCCCCGACGGCGACCGCGAGCACCCCGCCGGTGTAGGTCACCGCGGTCGGCGGGACGCGCCGGCGCGCCAGCGGGCTCGCGCACCGGTGGGCCAGCCGCAACCACGCCAGCGTCGGCCGGGAGGACCGGACGTCGTAGCCACCGTGCGCCCGCGACCACCGCTCGATGTAGCTCTCGAGGTCCAGGACGTCCACCGCGCACCACCTCGCGAGCCTGTGGGCCCGCGCGGGAGTTCACCCCCCGACGTGGCCCCTCCCGGGGTCTACGGGCCGCGACTGTACCGGCCGGACACGCTCCGGGACCGGATCAGTCGGCGGTGCCCGGCCGGACGCGGGCTCCGCCGGTGTTCTCGGTGAGCCACTGCGCCACGGCGGTGAGCTTCATGTTGGTGTCCTGCGAGGACTTGACCAGCATCTGGAACGCGGTGTCGTCGTCGACGCCGAAACGCTCGGCGAGGATGCCCTTGGCCCGCCCGATCAGGTCGCGGCTGTCGACGGCCCGCTGCAGGTGCCGGGCCTGGCTCGCGCCGTAGAGCAGCAGCGCGGCCTGGACGCCGAAGAGCCCCGCGAGGGTCCGGGAGTGCTCGTCGAACGCGTGCGGCTCCCGGGCGTAGAGGTTCAGCGCGCCGCGCATGCCGCCCTCGGTGGTCAGCTGGGTCGACATCAGGCCGCGGAACCCCATCTCGACGGCGGCGGCCGAGAACTTCGGCCACCGGTGGGCGTCGTCGCCGCCGAGGTCCTGGGCCACCACGAGCCCGCTCTCGGGCGGGTCCTCGATGGCGCTGAGGCAGGGCCCCTCGCCGAGCTCGCTCTGGGTGTCGTCGAGCCGGCCGATCAGGTCGCTCGTGGGGTGGCGCGTCTCGACGTGGCCCTGCTCGATCATCGAGATGCTCCCCGCATCGACGGCGGGGATCGTCTCCACCGCCGAGGCCACGACCTGCCCGAGGACCTGCTCGAGGTCACGGATGCTGCGGTGGCCGGTGAGGTCGTTCACCGCCGTGCGCAGGGCGATGACGAGGCGCTCGTCGTTGCCGGTGTCCATGGCCGTTCCTCCTGGCTCTGCGAGGACCGTCGGGTGACCTCGGGTCGCGGCTCCTCGAACCACGGCCGTCGGCTCGACCGGGACACCCCGCTGCCCGGACCGGGCGGGGGTGGGGCGGCCCCGCGGGTGCCCCGGCGCCGCGGACGCCGAAACGTCACCCGCGCGGGAGGGCAGCCGTGCGGTGACCGCTGACCAGCGCGGCCAGACCGGCGACGTGCACCGGGAGCAGGGCCCGCGTCGTGGAGCCGGGTCCCGGGAGCAGCACGGCGCTGAGGAGACCGGTCGACGACCCCGCCAGGGCCAGGGCGACCCCGCGCCGGCTCGCGCGGCGGGCCGCGGGGAGGGCGCCCAGCAGCGCGATCGCCGGCTCCAGGCCGTCGCTGATCAGGTCGGCCGCCCAGCACACCGGGTTGTGCTCCCGCCAGATCGCCACGGCGACGTCGGCGGCCTCGAGCGCGGCGTCGTCGGCGGCCGCGAGCAGCAGCACGCCGTGCCCGTCGGCCTGCAACTGCCGCACCCGGGTGGCCAACGAGAGTTCGAGGCCCTCCGGGTCGGTCGTCGGGGCGACCACGCTGACCTCGGTGCCGGCGTGCTGGGCGGCCTCCATGACGGCCTCGAGGGCCTCGGCGCCGGCGGCGCGCCCCGGCGCCGCCTCGGGCAGGACCCGCAGGTCGAGGACGACGTGGGTGATGCGGTCCAGCCGCCGGTAGGCGCTGCCGTCGAGGGGCACCATGCCGCGGTCGGTCAGACCGCGGGCGAGCGTGGCGGCGAACGCCTCCCGCCCGAGCCGGGCCGCCCGGGGCATCCCGACCAGCGACACCTGCGCCCCGAGCCCCGGACGCCCCAGGAGCGTGGCCGCGGTCGATGCCAGCAGCGACCCCGCGGCGGCGAGCTCGGCGTAGGTCTCCACCGCCCCGGCGGGCAGCTCCTCGTCCCGCCCGGGCACCACCGGCGCTTCCGGCGGTGGCGGGAAGGCGCTGAGCTCGACGGTGGGCTCCCACGCGGCCCAGACCGCCCGCCGGGCCGACACCTCGGCGATGATCATCACGCGGTGCACCGCGTCGACGGCCAGGGTCCCGGGGTCCTGGGTGCCGGCCTGGACCACGGCGTCGGCGACGCCCAGGAGGAACTCGGTCCCGGGCGGCCCCAGCCAGCGCTCGAGCTGCCGTCGGAGCCGCGGCTGGGCCTGCAGCACCCCGACCACGGCCCGCACCCCGTTCGGCAGCGCCGGCGCCCGGGCCAGCCACATCGCGGTCGCGGCCCCCATCCCCAGCACGTCCCCGGCCAGCGCCACCGAGGACGCGACCAGCGGGGCCGGGTCGGCCGGATGGTTGGGGCGCGACCACGGGAACTCCTCGTCGTCGGTGGACACCGCCTGCTCGGAGGCCTCCACCACCGCGACCAACCGTTCGAGCGTCACCGCGTCGGGGTCGAACGCCACCAGCAGCTGCCCCGTCACCCCGTTGACGTCGGCCCAGCGCACCCCGCGCAGCCGCCCGACCGCGGTCTCGGCCGCGTGGGCCACGCGGCGGTGGGTGGTGCCGTGCCCGGTGAGGCCCCGGACCTCGATGTGGGCGTGGCCCGGCCGCGTCCAGACGTGCCGCCGGCGGCGCCCCGAGCCGACGTCGAGCAACCCGCCCACGGCCCTCGAGACCTGGTCGCGGAGCCCGGCCACGCCCGCCCCGGCCGCGGCGACCGTCGCCTCCACCGGATCGATCACCAGGGACGCCGCGCTCCGCATCGTGTCCAGGGCGAGGCTGCGCATCGCGGCATCACACCGTGTCGCGGGCGGTCGCGCACCCCGAGCGGATCACGGGGACCCGGCGCCACCGCCCGGCACCGGGCCCGACTCGCTGAGCGTGAGGGTGGCGCCGAGGACGCGCCCGTCGTCGTCCCGCCGCGTGGCGACGAGGACGTCGAAGACGCGGCCCCGCCCGGGGCAGGGCACGGCGGTGCGGGCGGGCGCGGGCAGCTCGCCGTGCACGGCGGCGCGGATCGAGGCCCCGACGGTCACGCTCGGCGGGTCGTGCGCGGCGGGGTCGCAGAGCGCGAGATAGGAGCGGCCGACCCCGGCCCGCGTCGGGTCGCCGCCGTTCGCCACGCAGAAGTCGTCCCAGGCCTGGTTCACCCACACCACCCGACCCGCCGTGTCCAGCAGGGCGACCTCGACGCGCCCGTCGCGCCCGGCCCGGGGCTCCCGCAGCGTCGTGCCCGGTCGCGCCCCGTAGCGGCGGCGGTACTGCTCGGCGAACCGGCCGAGGTGGTGGAACCGCCACCGGGTGGCGATGGCAGCCACGGAGTCGCCCCGCGCCCGGTCGGCGGCCACCAGGTCGCGGTGGGCGCTCTCCAACCGCACCCACCGCAGGTACTCGACGGGGGTCTGGTCGCGGTGGCGCCGGAACGCGACCTGCAGCGCCCGCGGGCCGACGCGCGACGCACCCGCGATCTCCGCGATGGTGATGTCGTCCTGCGCGTGGCGCTCGATGAACTCCATCGCGCGGCGCACGTGCGCGAGATCGCGCGCGCCGGACCCTTCCGGCGGTCGGACGCTCCCCACCGGGGGTCCGCCTCCACCCTCCACCATGTGATCCACCCTGATCGCGGCTCGAGCCGGCAACCACGGGGGCCGCTCTGGTCGGGCACCCACGACCGACGGCCCCGCATACCCACCGGCCGCGGGCCGCCACGCGTGGATCGGTGGTCTCACCCCATCCGCACGACGTCCGACGTGCCGAAGCGCTTCGCCACCAGCTGCTTCACCCCGCGCGGGAAGTCGTGCTCGCAGGCCAGGTGGGTCGGGGTGAACGCGCGCACGGCCTCGGCGTCGCCGGCGAACGCCGCCGCGCAGAGCTCCGGGGCGACGTTGGCCAGCGCGAGGATGCCGCCGGCGCACCCGAGCGCCCCGGCCTGGTGGATCAGGGCCGGGTTCCCGGTCCAGACGGGGCCGGAGTAGGACGCGACCGTGGCGAGCAGCCGCGTCGGGTCGCCCGAGGAGTCCTTGGTGCCCGCGACGGGCAGCGACCGCAGCAGGTCGACCGGGATCCCCGGCGGGGAGACCGCCGGGAAGTGGTACGAGAGCACCGGGGTCGGTCCCGCGGCGGCGGCGACGGCCTCGTAGTAGCCGGTCGGGTCGACGAGCCCGCGCGGGGTGCGGGCGATCACCGCGTCCACCCCGGTGTCGCGGGCGCGGGCGGTCAGCTGCGCCGCCTGGTGGGTCGAGGCCGCGCCGGTGCCGCCGACCACGACGGTGTCGCCCACCGCCGAGCGCACCGCGGTGAACAGCCGCAGGCGCTCGTCGTCGTCGAGCGCGTCGGCCTCGCCGGTGGTGCCCGCGACGACGAGCGCGTCGACGCCGAGCTCGACCAGCTGGACAGCCAGACCGGCGGTGGCGTCGGCATCGAGCTCGCCCCGGGCGTCGAACAGCGTCACCAGGGCGACGCCGATGCCGGTGAAGACGGGATCCATCGTCAGGACCTCCTCGCAGGGGGATCAGTGGGACTCGGGCCCGCTCACGCCGCACCGCCCGACGTCGTCGTCGCGCGCTCGGCGTCGACCGCCGCCCGGCCCGGGTTCGCCCGCCCCCGCACCGTGATCATGACGAGGCCGCCGAGCAGGAGCGCGATCGCCAGCACGACCGACGTGGACAGGAAGCTGCCGGAGACGTCCTGCAGGTAGCCGCCCAGGTAGGGCCCGACGAACCCGCCGAGGTTGCCCAGCGCGTTCACCAGACCCATGGCGCCGCCGGCCAGGGTGACCGGCACGGCGAGCGACGCGCTCGCCCAGAACGGTCCGTCGTAGGCCAGGGCGCCGGCCATCGCCACGCTGACCAGCGCGATCGAGAGCGCGGCCAGGTTGCCGAGGGCGACCGAGGCCACCAGGGTGACCGCCCCGATGGCGAGCGACACCAGCACGTGCAGGCCGTAGCGCCGGGTGCGGTCGGCGGCCCGCCCGTTGAGGTACATCGCGACCGCGGCGACGACGTACGGGATCGCCGTCAACCAGCCGACGAGCGTGGAGTTGCCGCCGGTGGTGGCCTTGAGCAGCGTCGGCAGCCACAGCGTCAGGCCGTAGAAGCCGACCTGGATGAGGAAGTACACACCGACGAGGCGCCAGACCACGCTGGACCGGAACACCTCGCCGTAGCCGGCGAAGGCCGGCGCGTCCCGCTCGTCGTCGGCGAGGGAGTCCTCGATCCAGTCCCGCTCGGCGGGCGACACCCACGACGCCTGCGACGGCCGGTCGGAGACCATGAACCACCACAGCGGCAGCGCGATGAGGAACGGCAGCGCGCCCTGGATGAAGAACAGCGCGCGCCAGTCGGAGAACGAGAGGATCCAGCCCGACAGCGGCGCCGTGATGATCGACGAGATCGGGATGTTCATCATCCACACCCCGAACGCGCGGGCCCGTTCGCGGCGCGGGAACCAGTGGCTGATCAGCACCAGGATCGCGGGCCAGATGCCGCCCTCGGCCACCCCGAGCAGCAGGCGGACCACCAGCAGCTGCCCGAAGGACTGCACCGCGCCGGAGAGCAGCGCGAAGACGCCCCAGGCGACGATCATGATGGCGACGAACTTCTTCGCGCTCCACCGCTCGGCCAGGTGCCCGCCGGGGATCTGCAGGACGAGGTAGCCCAGGAAGAACACGCCGCCGGCCAGGCCCTGCTGGGCCTTGTCGAGGTGCAGGTCCTGGCCCAGCCCGCCGAACGCGAAGCTGATGTTCGTCCGGTCCATGTACGAGATGACGTAGACGATCACGGCGACGGGGATGAGGCGGACCCATCGCGCCCGGCCGATCGGGGGTGCTGTGGCGGTCATCGTCGACCACTTCCTTCGTCGGTGCCGTCGGTGCCGTTGGTGTCGTGCGGTCCGTCGAGGTGGGCGCGCACCCACTCCTCGACCTCGGTGACGTGAGTGGTGGCGGCCGTCCAGGCGGCGAGCGAGTCGCGGGCGCGCAGGGCGCGCAGGATCGCCGTGTGCTGGTCGTGGGTCCACGACAGGACGTCCTGCTCGACGACCGCGCGCCAGATCCGCACGCGGGCGGTGCGCCCGGCGACGGCGCCGGTCAGGGAGGCGAGCGTGGCGTTGCCGGCCGCCGTCGCGATCGCCGCGTGGAAGTCGAGGTCCTCGGCGACGAGGCGCTCGGGCTCGGTGAGGTCGCGCATCCGCTCGAGGCGGGCCCGGAGGTCGACGAGGCCGGCGTCGTCGATGCGGGTCGCCGCCAGCGCGGTGACGCCCGGCTCGAGGATGCGGCGGCACTCGAAGAGCTCCGCGACGCCCTGCTCGCCGACGAGGTCGAGGAACGTCCCCGAGGCCCGCACGAGCCGGTCGGGGCGCAGGTCGGTGACGAACGTGCCGGTCCCGCGGCGCACCTCGAGGACCCCGGCGCCGGCCAGGGCGCGGACGGCCTCGCGCAGCGAGAGCCGGGAGACGGCGAGGTCCGCGGCCAGGTCCGCCTCGGGCGGCAGCCGCTCCCCCGCCGAGAACTCCCCGGTCTCGATCCGCGCGACGAGCGCCCCGATCACCCGGTCGACGACGCTGTCGGGCCGATCGGGGGGCGCCCCGGCCACGTCCGTGCTCATCGGCCCGGCTCCGCCCACACCGCGCCGTCCGGGAAGGCGTACGCCTCGCGCGTCGCCGCCCGGATCTCCGCGCTGTAGCCCGGGGCCGTCGGCGGCAGGTAGGACGTGCCGCGCATCCGGACCGGGTCGGCGAAGTGCTCGTGCAGGTGGTCGACGTACTCGATCATCCGGTCCACGCGGGTGCCGCTGACCGCCACGAAGTCGAACATCGACAGGTGCTGCACGAGCTCGCACAGCCCGACGCCGCCGGCGTGGGGGCAGACGGGCACGTCGTGGGCGGCGGCCAGCAGCAGCACGGCCACGGCCTCGTCGACCCCGCCGGGGCGGGCCGCGTCGAGCTGGCAGACGCCCATCGCGCCCGCGGCCAGGAACTGCTTGAACATCACCGCGTTGTGCGCGTGCTCGCCGGTGGCGACCCGGGTCGGCGCGATGGCCCGGGCGATCGCGGCGTGGGCGAGCACGTCGTCCGGACTCGTCGGCTCCTCGAACCACCAGATGTCGCAGGGCGCGAGGGCCTCCATCCACCGGATCGCGTCGGCGGCGCCCAGGGTCTGGTTGGCGTCGATCATGAGCCGCCGACCGGGCCCGAGGACGTCGCGGGCGAGGCCGCAGCGGCGCACGTCGGCGTCGAGGTCGGCCCCGACCTTCAGCTTGATCGACTCCCAGCCCGCGGCGACCGCCTCCCGGCAGCGTCGGACGAGCTTCTCGTCGTCGTAGCCGAGCCAGCCGGCGCTGGTGGTGTAGGCGGGGTAGCCCTCCTCGCGCAGCAGCGCCTCGCGCTCGGCGCGCCCCGGGACCTGCTTCTCGAGCAGCTCGAGGGCGGCCTCGGGGGTGAGGGTGTCGCGCAGGTAGCGCCAGTCGACGAGGTCGACCAGCTGGCGGGGCGTCATGTCGGCGAGCACCTTCCACACCGGCCTGCCGGTGGCCCGCCCGATGAGGTCCCAGGCCGCGTTGACGACCGCGGCCAGCCCGAGCTGGATGGTGCCCTTGGCCGGGCCGAGCCAGCGCAGCTGGCTGTCGCCCTGCAGGTGGCGGGAGAACGCGCCGGGGTCGGCGACCAGCTCGGCCACCGACCAGCCGCGGGCCCGGCGACCGATCGCGGCCGCCGCCTCGACGGCAAGCTCGTTGCCGCGCCCGATGGTGAAGGTGAACCCGTGCCCGGAGAGGCCGTCGGGGCCGTCGGTGTGCAGCACGACGTAGGCCGCCGAGTAGTCCGGCGCCTCGTTCATGGCGTCGGAGCCGTCGAGCTCCCGCGACGTCGGGAACCGGAGGTCGACGGTCTCCACGTCGACGATCACCGCGTCCATGGCGCTCCCGGAGCCTCGACATCTGATCTGTCGTCGATTCCTGTGCGGCTGTCGGGTGGATCACAGCCCATTTCCTACCGTGACAGAGACAGACATCAGATGTCTACCGGCGGCGGCCAGGGAGTCACCGTGGCCCGGCCGAACCGGTCCGTGGTGCGGCCGACCGGACGGCGAGGAGGCCGTCCAGGTGTTCCGTCGTGTCCGAGCGGGTGACGCCGCCCGGTGGTGGGTGACGGCGCGGAGGCACCTGGCCTTGGATCGGAGTCCCCCGTCGGTCCCCGGCCCACCTCCAGGAGGGCGCGTCGATGTCCTCGCCTCTCGCCTCGTTGAGCAGCGACAAACTACGTATGGTCAAGGTCGAGAACGTGACGGTCGCGACCAGGACCGAGCGGACGCTGGCCGATCTCACCGGCCCCGGCAGCGTGAAGTCACTGTGGATGGCCCTCGGTGGCGGCAACGGTCCTGCCCTCGACGCCCGCCTGCGCGTGTACTACGACGGCGCCGCGACCCCTGCGGTCGACATCGACATGGGCACGCTCCTCGCGACGCACTTCGGCGCGGGCTCAGTGGCCGGGTCGCACACGCTGGCCCACGTGCACGTCGAGATCAACAGCAACAACGTCAACACCGGATTCCTGGTGACGTTCCCGATGCCGTTCGGGGCGCGGATCCGGCTCGCGTACTACAACGCGAGCACCACCCAGCCGGCGACCATCTACTCGATGGTCGCGTACGCGTTGACCCCCACCGACCGGGCCAACGGGACCCGGCTGCGACAGCAGGGCGCCCGCTGGCTCGACCAGCGGGTGGCGCGGACCGCGTCCCAGACCACCACGCTCGCGACGATCACCGGTGGGCCGGGGTGGATCGTGTACCACTCGCAGGTGTGCGGGGTGGGTGCGACGAACCTGTCCTGGCTGGAGCGCAACGTGCAGATCGCCGTCGACGGCGAGGCCACCCCGTCGATCGTGTCCACCGGCACGGAGGACTGGTTCGACAGCGCCTGGTACTTCAACGGCTGGAAGGACTTCGAGGCCGGTGTGCACTCCTACATCGGCACCGACCAGCCGGCCGCCCCGAACCAGTACGTCGCGGGCATGGCCACCGACTTCATGTCGAAATGGGGCGGCGTCCCCTTCACCACCTCGGCGACCATGACCGCGCTGACCGAACCCGCCTGCACCACCGGCGACAGCCTCTGCTGGTGCATCCTCTACTACCAGTAGATGCGGTCGAGCGCGGTCGTCGAGGCGTCGCCGGCCGAGCCCGGCGCGCTCAGTGTCGGGGGTCCGGCTGGTCCTGGGGCAGGTCGGCGAAGGCCTGCTTGACGTCCCGGTACCAGTCCATCGACTTCTTCGGGTGCCGCCAGCGCCCCTTCATCGCCTCGCGCGCCTCCCGGTGGGTGCCGTCACCGGCCTTCTCGGCGTCCTTGAGGTGGCGGTCCTGGGCCTTGATGACGTCGTCGGCGGTCTCGCCCCGGTGCTCGAGCTCGCAGGGTCCCCCGAGCTGGCGGCAGGTCATGGTCTTCATCTCGTTCCCTCTCGTCCGTGGTGTGGTCGTTCACCCCTGTGACGTTCGCGGCGCCGCGGGTGTGACCGGCTCTCGGTAGGGCCCCGGCGCTCAACGCCGCGTCACTCGCGCCAGGACCTCCGGCTCGGCACGGAAGGTGATGCGCTCGACCAGGCCGTCGACGACGGTGAAGTCGAACAGCACCTTGGCCTCACCCCGGAGGAACCAGGCTGCCGCCGGCCGGTCGTCGACGGAGACCGCGAGCGCCGACTGCGCGCTGCCGTCGAAGAACGTCGCCACCGCGTGTGCTCCGTCGATCCGCGCCGGCGTGCCGGCCCGGATCGCGGCGTCGTCGGCCGTCACCGCGGCGTCCGGGGCCAGTAACCGCATCAACCGGTCGAACTCGCCGTGGCGGGCCGCGGCCATGAAGGCGTCGACGACCTCCCGGTCGGCCAGTTCGTCGTCCGGCGAGGGCTGACGCACCTTGGCCCGTGCCCGAGAGGCGAGCTTGCGGGCCGCCACCGGGGTGGTGTCCAGGACGCCGGCGATGGCCGGGAAGTCGAAGCCGAAGCTGTCGTGCAGCACGAACGCGACCCGCTCCTGGGGCGACAGCCGGTCCAGGACCACCTGGAGCGCGACGCCGACCGTGTCGGCGAGGGCGACCTCCTCGGCCACGTCGGGCGCGACGTCGGGCACCTCGATCTCGGCCGCCGGGACCGGGGTCCGGGACCGCAACCGGTCCAGGCACAGCCGGGTGGTCACCGTCGTCAGCCAGGCGGGAAGGCTCTCGGGGTCGGTGTCCGTCCCCGTGAGCCGCAGCCAGGCCTGCTGGACGACGTCCTCGGCCTCGGCGTGATCGGCCAGCACCCGGGTGGCCAGGCCCACCAGGCGCGGCCGTTCCGCCTCGAAGCTCTCCGTACGGTCCACCGCGTCCGCCCTCCGCTCGTCCCTGCCCTCTCCTCGATGTGACGAACGGGCCGCCCCGAGTGTGACCGTCGGCCACCGGAGGCCGGACCTCAGCGGCGAGCCCCGTCCCGTCCGGTCCGGGAGGTGGGCGTGGGCTGACGGATCGGCAGCTCGACGCGCACTCGCTGTGGAGGTCGTCGGCGCGCGCCGGCCCGGTGGCCGACCGCGTACATCAGGGCTCCCACCGTGACGTGTGAGAGCGTGCTGGCTACGACCAGTAAGAGTGTGCTCACCGCGTGTCCCCGAGTCGACGGTGCGTCCACCCTGGCCTCGCTCGCCCGGGCCTCCACCGTTACCGCTCGTCACGAAGTGGGGCTGGTAGGTGGGCGTCGTGCGTCCATCCAGGGCAGGGAGCGTCGAGACGTTCAGGAGGCGGGACCGAGGGCCAGGGTCCGGATCCGGCCCGCGTCGACGGTCGCGGTGGCCGTGCCCTCGGCGGTCGTCCGGTCGGGCCGGACGAGGCGGACCCGCCAGGTGATCTCGGCCCCGGCGACCTGCTTGCGGGTGAGGTCGACGGCGACGTCGCGCGCCAGCAGCTCGGCGACCGCGGTCACCGGATCCCCGGACAACGGGGCGAACGGTGCCTCCGCCGTGACGCGCGCGCCGCGGAGCAGGCCCGCCACGGTCGACGCGTCACGGTCGAGCCAGGCCCGTTCGAGGGCGAGGCCGACGAGGAAGCGGTCGGCCTGCTCGGCCCCCTCGCGCTGCAGCCGGGCGAGGAACGCCGGGTCGCGGTTGAGCTTGGACGCCGCCCCGAGCAGGTCGGACCAGGGCGCACGCGGCATCTCCAGGACGCGGACCATGATCGGGCGATAACCGCTGGTCTCGGTGAGTGCCCCGGACTCGAGCAGCTGGTCGGTGCGCTCGATGCCGTGCAGCTCCTGGTTGAGGGAGAGGTTCCCGGCGAGCTCGTTGCGACGCTCGGCGATGTCCGAGGTGGTGCGCGGCTCCCGGTCGATGCGACTCGGGTTGATCTGCAGGACCCACAGCTCGTCGGGGTGGTCATCGGCGAGCTGGGAGACGGGCGGGTTCTGGGAGAACAGGCCGTCCCAATAGACACCTCCGTCGACCGGGATCGCGCGGAACAGCGTCGGGATCGCGGCCGAGGCGAGCACGGTGTCGGGAGTGATCCGGTCACGGCGGCTGTCGAAGGCCCGGAACTCGCCGGTGAGGACCTCGACGGCCCCCAGCACCAGGCGCGGGTACCGGCCCTCGCTGTCGACGGGCAGCGCGTCGAAGTCGACGTGGCGGCGCAGGAGGCGCCGGAACTCCTCCCGGCCGTCGAGCGCCGGCGGCACCAGGTAGGGATTCAGCGGCGGCACCAGCCCGAGGTTCTGCCCGACCCCGGCCCCGACCGTCACGAGGTTGACCAGACGCTGCAGCGGGCCCGTGGCCGCGTTGTCGGCCCAGAAGTCCGCCAACGCCGGCCCGATCTCGTCCGGTCGGCCGTGCACCAGGCACGACCAGGCGATCAGCGCGTTGACGGCGCCGCCGGAGGTGCCGCTGATCCCGACGACGTCTGCTGCCGCGACGGCGCCGGAACCGAAGAAGCGGCTGAGTGCGCCGGCGCTGAACGCGGTGTGGCTGCCTCCACCCTGGCAGGCGAGGGCGAGACGCCGCGGGCCGCCGTGGGTCACGTCGGCGCCAGGTCAGGGTCGGTGTTCCACATCGCCGACACCCTCGCAGGCCGCGGGAGGTGGGGGAATCCCGAGATCGGCGCGGCCGCGCCGCGACGGCCTCCGGCTCAGCGACGGCGCCTCCCCGGGGCACGCTGCTGGTCCTTGCCGCGGATCTCGTCCCACTTCTCCTTGCCGGCCTCGAGCACGCCGGTGGTCTTGCTCTTCGCGGCACGGTAGGTCGCTCCTTCGGCGGCCGCGCGCCCGCCGCCGCCGAGGAGGTCGGGAAGACCCTTCCCGCCCTTGGCGTGGAGGTCGAGACGGTTGGTGGCCTCGGCGAAGCGCAGGTAGGTGTCGACGCTGGCCACGACGACCCGGGCGTCGATGGTGAGGATCTCGATGCCGACCAGGGACACCTTGATGAACGCATCGATGACCAGGCCCTTGTCGAGGACGAGGTCGAGGACCTCGGCCAGGCCGCCCTGCGGCGAGTGCTGGACCCTGCCTGCGCCCGACCGAGCCACCGTCACCGCAGGCACCTCCCGACACCACGAGGGTCCGCTGCGGACAGCGGACCTCTCCAGCATCGCGGCCCGGTCAAGACCGCCGAGGGGCGAGCCCGAGCGTGCCCCGCGAGTACTCGGCTCGCCCCGGCGGACCAGCCGGTGCGCCGGACAGCCCGAGGCGTAGCTCCCGGCGGGATCCGACGCCCAGCTTCGTGAACACCTTCCGCAGGTGCCACTCGATGGTCCGGGCGCTGAGGAACAGTTGCGCCCCGATCTCGGCGTTGGTCTGTCCGTCGGCGGCGAGCCGGGCGATCGAGGCCTCCTGCGAGGTCAGCTCCGACGGCGTCTGGAGCGCCCGCCGACGCACGGACTCGCCCGTGGCGAGCAGCTCGCGACGGGCGCGCTCGGCGAACGCGGTCATGCCGATCGCCTGGAGCATCTCGTGCGCGGTCCGCAGGTGTCGGCGGGCATCGACCCGACGGGTCTCCCGCCGCAGCCACTCCCCGTAGAGCAGGTGGCTCCGGGCCAGGGCGGGATGCGCGCCCCCGGTGTCGAGGTGGTCGATCGCGTCGCGGTGGGCGGTCTCGGCCGCGGTTCCCTCGCTCACCAGGGCCCGCGAGCGCGCTTCGAGACCGAGGCCGAACTCCGCGGCCCCGGCGTGCACGGTCTCGCCCAGCCGGGCGAGCGCCTCGTCGGCCGCCTTGCGGTTCCCCGTCCGGGCGGCGGCTTCGACCAGCTCGGGAAGAGCCCACCGCGACACGGACACATGATCGTCCGCGACGGCATGCTCCGCGGCCGCGAAGGCGTCGGCGTACCGGCCGTGACCGTTGTGCAGGATCGCGGCGGCCCACTGCGCGCACGTCCCCGCGACCCCCTGCCCGCCGACGGCGGCGTCGGTGGCGGCGGCCGCGACCAGCGCGGTGACCTCCTCCTGGTCACCCCGCAGCGCGGCGAGGTACAGGGCCGCACAGGGCGCGATCCGGCTCCCGGTCACCCCGGTCACCGTGTCGATCTCCGCGACGAGGGCGGCGGCGGCCCCCAGGTCGCCGCGACCCGCCTCGTCGATGGCGAGCGCGGTGAGGTCGACGGGGAGCGCTCCGAGAGCGCCGGCCGCGCGGGCCGACCGGACCTGCCGGCTCGTCATGGTGCGTGCCGCGTCGACGTCCCACAGCGCGGTCGCCGCCACCCGTCCCCACCGCAGCCCCTCGTCCCGGTCGGGGTCGCCGTCGACGAGGACCGCGACGGCCGCGCGGAGGGCGGGCGCGGCGGCGGTCGGACCCTCGGTCGCGAGCTGCACGAGGCCGTCGAGGAGCACCTCGCTCCCACGGCGGGCGGACCCGCACCGTGGGAGCGACCTCGCGGCGAGGGCGATCTCGACCGGGTCGACGTCCGCCAGGTGTCCGGCCGCCGAGGCAGCGACCCACGCGTCGACGTAGGTCCGGCGGGCCAGCTCGAGGTCGACGGGCTCGAGCCTCCGGGCCGCCGCGAGCAACCGGGAGGGAGCCTCGTGGCCGAGGTGCGCGGCGAACTCGACCTGGCCCCGGAGCAGGTCCGCCCGGGCGCGGACCGACTCGTCGCACGCCACCACCTCGAGCGCGGTGAGCAGCTCGATAGCCGTCGCGAAGGCTCCGGCCCGCAGGTTCGTCCGGGCCGCCGTCAGGATCCGCTCCGCGTGGCGGGCGGGGTCCTCGGTGAGCGCGACCGAGCGCTCGAGGAAGGCCGCCGCCGCGGGCAGCCCGCCTCGGACCTGGGCGCGGCCGGAGGAGCGCTCCAGGTCCGCCGCGACGCCCTCGTCGGGTGCCACGACCGCGTGGGCGCGGTGCCAGGCGCGGCGATCCGCGTCCGCCACCGGATCGGTGACCTCCGCCAGCGCCGCGTGCGCCCGGGTGCGGTGGTGCACCGACGCCGAGCGGTAGGTCACCGACCGCGCCAGCGGGTGCCGGAACCGCAGCCGGATGCCGAAGTGCACGAGGCCGGACTCGGACGCCGCGCCGGCCGCCTGGTGCGGGATGCCCAGCCGCTCCGCCGCCCGGCGCACCAGCACCGGGTCGCCGGTCGGGTCGGTGGCCGCCAGCTCCACCAGCCGGTGCGCCGGGGACGGCAACGCCGCGAGACGACGACGGAGGCCGTCCTCGATCCGGGGCGCCGCCGGCATCGCGCCGGGCAGCCGGAAGCCCCCGGCCAGCTCGAGCGGGGACGGCAGCTCGAGCAGCGCGGCGGGGTTGCCGCTCGTCTCCGCCACGATCACGTCTCGCGCCCGCTCGTCGAGCGGGCCCGGGAACGCGGCGTCCAGCAGCGCGCGCGCCTCGCCCTCCGGTAGGCCGTCCACGCCGAGCTCCGGCACGCCGGCCAGGTGATCACCGCCGGCCCGGGTCGCCACCACCAGCCCCACGGCTTCGGATCCGAGACGACGGGCCACGAAGCCGAGCGTGCGCGCCGACTCGCGATCGAGCCACTGCTCGTCGTCGACCACGCACAGGAGCGGCTGCTCCGCGGCGGCCGCCGACAGGAGCCCCAGTACCGCGAGCCCCACCGCGAGGGGGTCGGGTGCCGGGCCGGCGCCGACACCGATCGCCGTCGAGAGCGCCTCCCGCTGGCGGCCCGGCAGCTCGGTGAGGTGTGCGGAGAACCGCGCGCACAACTGGTGCAGGCCCGCGAACGCGAGCTCCCTCTCCGCGAGCACGCCGGCGACCCGCGCCACGCGGACCCCGCGAGCGGCCTCGACGAGACGGTCGAGCAAGGCCGTCTTGCCCGCGCCCGGCTCGCCGCGGAGCACCAGCGTCCGGCTCTCCCCGCCGCGCACGGCGTCCGCCAGGCGCGCGAGCAGCTCGCACTCGACGCGTCGGTCGGTGAGTGCTGCCCCGCGACGGCGGCCCCGGGCGGACGGTGCCACGGCCCGGGCCCGGCCGGGCACGGCGGCCCACGACTCGCCGGGCGCCGGGGAGATCGCGCACGCCGATCCCGTCGCCGTCGGGTGTCCGGCGGACACGTCCTCGATGCGTGTGCTCACGTGGCCACCTCCGCCGGCCGCGATCACCGCCCGTGCAGGCCGGGCCACCGCTCCGCGCGAGGACCGCGTCATCCCGCCGGCGAACGCCGTCCCCTCGTGTGCCACCCGTCAGCACATCGACAACGTGTCATCGCGCGCACCGCAACCGGGCCTCGAAGAGTAGCCCGAGCGCGTGAATGCGACCACATCTCTCACTGTGCGTCACTTCGCTTGTCGGATCGCCCTGGTGCTCCGCCCCGTGACCGGGTGCCCGGCCAGGGGACGTTCCGGGTCGGACCAGGGCCCACACGGGCGCACGGGACGCACGTCCGGCCGGACCGCCGTCGAAGGCGGCGGCCTCGCACCGGTCGTCACTCGACGACGGTGAGCAGCGGCTTCCCCTTCTCGACCACGTAGGTGGCGAGCTCGGCGGCGTTCCGGCCACCGACGTTCCGCACGGAGTGGGCGGCGCCGGCCGGGACGGTCAGGACGTCTCCCGCGCGGTAGGTCCGGGGCGGCTGCCCGTCGATCTCGTAGCGGAGCTCCCCGTCGAGGACGTAGATGATCTCCTCGCCCGGGTGGGTGTGCCTGACGGCCGGGGCTTCCGGCCCGATGTCCACCCGCGACTGGACCATCTCACGTCCGTCGACGCTCAGGTCGCCGCGCTGGAGATCGGTGCGGGTCAGGCCCGGTGCCTGTTGGACGACCGCATGGCCGCGGCCGTCTGTGCTGCCCATGTCCTGCTCCGATCGGCTCGTTCCGGTCGCGTTGCTCAGCCCTCGGCCGTGCCCACGCTGGACAGCCCGTCGCCGGGTTCGCGCCCGTCGGTCTCCCTGGGCCCTCCCCCGGGATCCCGTGACGCGGGTGCTCGGGACCGGCCGTCGGCCCCCGCTCCGTGGGCGGCGCCGACGGCGGCGTACGCCTCGTCCTCCTCGAGGCTCTCGGTCGCGGCGAGGGTCCGGGCCGCCGACCAGGGCTGCGGCCAGGGGATCCCCCGGGCGCGCCCGCCCGGGCTCCCGCTCGACGGTGGACCGACACCGCGGGGCGAGTGAGGGGAGCCTGCATGTCGGCACCGACGGGAGCCACGACCACCGCCGACCCGCGCGAGCAGGTCCGACCCTTCCGGGTGGAGGTGCCCGCAGCGCAGCTGGCCGACCTCCGGCAGCGGGTCGCCGCCACGCGCTGGCCGAACCGGGAGCTCGTCGACGACCGCTCCCAGGGGGTGCAGCTCGCGATGCTGCAGGAGCTCGCGCGCTACTGGACCGACGAGTACGACTGGCGGCGCTGCGAGGCGAGGCTCAACGCGGTACCCCAGTTCACGACCGAGATCGACGGCGTGCACATCCACTTCCTCCACGTGAGGTCGCCCCACGCGGACGCGATGCCGCTCGTCATGACCCACGGCTGGCCCGGCTCGGTCATCGAGCTCCTCGAGGTCGTCGGCCCCCTCACCGACCCGACCGCCCACGGGGGGCACCCCACCGACGCGTTCCACCTCGTCCTGCCCTCGCTGCCCGGCTACGGGTACTCCGGCGTCCCGGCCGAACTGGGGTGGGGGCCCCAGCGGATCGCCCGCGCGTGGGCCGAGCTGATGCGCCGGCTCGGCTACCGCCGCTGGGTCGCGCAGGGCGGCGACGTCGGCGCCGCCGTCACCGACGCGCTGGGTCGCCAGGCGCCCCAGGGCCTCGCCGGCATCCACCTGAACCTGCTCGTGACGGCACTGGGAGGCGGCCCTGCCGAGCCGCGTTCCGACGAGGAGCGAGCGGCGGCCGAGGCGCTGCACACCTTCCGGACCACCGGCAACGGCTACTTCCTCGAGCAGGCCACCCGGCCCCAGACGATCGGCTACGCCCTGCTCGACTCCCCGGTCGCCCTGGCCGCCTGGATGCTCGACCACGACACCGACAGCTACCGGAAGATCTCCCGCGCCTTCCTCGAGCAGCGGCCGGCGGGCAACCTCACGCGCGACCACGTGCTCGACAACATCACCGTGTACTGGCTGACCGGCACCGGCGCCTCGGCCGCCCGGGCCTACTGGGAGAGGGCCCGCGCCGCCGCGTCGGCCCCGCCGCCGGTCACGGTCCCCGTCGGCTTCACGACCTTCCCCGGCGAGATCTTCCGCGCCCCCCACCGTTGGGTGGCGGAGTCCTACCCGACCCTCGCGACCTTCCACGAGGCCGCGGCGGGTGGCCACTTCGCGGCCTGGGAGGAGCCGCAGGTCTTCGCCGAGGAAGTCCGCGCCGCCTTCCGGGGCCTGCGCTGAGTGCCCGGCTCCCGAGCCCCGACCAGGAGGACCAGATGTCAGCCACCACCACGACCTCGCCGGACGTGCGCCCGTTCACGTTCGACGTGTCCGACGACCAGCTCGCCGACCTGCGCCGGCGCATCGAGGCCACCAGGTGGCCCGATCGGGAGACCGACCCGTCCCAGGGCGTGCGCCTCGACACCATCCGCGCCCTCGCCGACTACTGGGCCGGCGAGTACGACTGGCGCCGCTTCGAGCGACGGTTCGCGGCCCTCCCCCACGTCGTCACCACGATCGACGGGGTGGACATCCACGCCATCCACGTCCGCTCGCGGCACGAGGACGCGCTGCCGCTCATCGTCACCCACGGCTGGCCAGGGTCGACGGTCGAGCAACTGAAGATCCTCGAGCCGCTGACCGACCCCACCGCCCACGGCGCCCCCGCGTCGGACGCGTTCCACCTGGTCGTCCCGTCACTGCCCGGCTACGGGTTCTCGGGCAAGCCGACCGGGACCGGCTGGGACCCGCAGCGGATCGCGCGCGCCTGGGTCGAGCTGATGGACCGGCTCGGCTACCGGCGGTTCGTCGCCCAGGGCGGCGACTGGGGCAACGCCGTCACCGAGCAGATGGCTCTCCTGAAGCCGTCGGGGCTGCTCGGTATCCACACGAACATGCCCGCCACGGTCCCGCCCGAGGTCTCCCGGGCGATCTCGCGCGGCGACCCCGCGCCCCCGGGCCTCACCGCCGAGGAGCAGAGCGCGTTCGACGTGCTCGTCCACTTCTTCGCGACCGGCACCGGCTACGCCGGGGAGATGGGCAACCGCCCCCAGACGCTCTACGCCATCGCGGACTCCCCGGTGGGGCTCGCGGCCTGGATGCTGGACCACGACGTCGCGAGCTACGAGCTGATCGCCCGCGCATTCGCGGGGAACCCCGGGGGCCTCTCCCGCGACGACGTGCTCGACAACGTCACCCACTACTGGCTGACGAACACCGCCGTCTCCTCGGCCCGCCTGTACTGGGAGAGCACCCTCGCCTTCTTCGACACGAAGGGCGTGGAGATCCCGGTCGGGGTGACGGTCTTCCCGGACGAGCTCTACCGGGCGCCGCGGAGCTGGGCCGAGCGGGCCTACCCCCGGCTCATCCACTTCGCCGAGGTCGACGAGGGCGGGCACTTCGCGGCGTGGGAGCAGCCCGAGACCTTCTCCCGGGAGATCCGGGCGACCTTCCGGTCGTTGCGGTGACGACGACGGCCCGGCTGCCGGTCGAGGGTGACCTCCCCGGCCTGGGCGGGGCGACCAGCTGGCTCCACTCCGAGCCGCTCAGCCCGGCCGGACTCCGCGGCCGGGTGGTGGTGGCCCAGTTCTGCACGTTCTCCTGCGTCAACTGGCTGCGCACCGTGCCCTACGTGACGGCGTGGGCGGACCGGTACCGCGACGACGGGCTGGTCGTGGTCGGCATCCACTCCCCGGAGTTCCCGTTCGAGGAGGACGTCGGGCGGGTCCGGCAGGCGCTCGCCGGTCTCGGCATCACGTACCCGGTCGCGCTCGACAACGACTTCGCGGTCTGGGAGGCCTTCGGGAACCGGTACTGGCCGGCGCTGTACTTCGCGGACGCGGAAGGACGGCTCCGGCACCACCACTTCGGGGAGGAGGACTACGAGCGCTCCGAGACTGTCATCCGGGACCTGCTCGCCGAGGCGGGCAGCGTCGTCGGGGACCAGCGCGTCGCGGTCGCCCCCCGGGGCGTCTCGCTGCCGGCGGACCTGGACACCCTCGGGTCCCCCGAGACCTACGTCGGCTACGCCCGCGCCAGCGGCTTCGCCTCGCCCGGCGGGGTCCGACGCGACCACAGCCAGGTCTACGCCCAGCCCCGCCGGCTCGGCCTCGACCGATGGTCACTGTCCGGCGCGTGGACCGTCGGGCCCCGACACGCGACCCTCGACGAGCCCGGCGGGCGCCTCTCGCACCGCGGACACGCCCGCGACGTCAACCTGGTGATGGGGGCCCGGGACGGGCCGGTGCGCGTCACGGTCCGGCTCGACGGCGCACCACCCGGTCCGGCGCACGGGCTCGACGTCGACGACGGCGGACGCGGCACGGTGACCGACGCGCGCCTCTATCAGCTCATCCGGCAGCCCGGCCGCATCACCAGCAGGACGGTCGACATCACCTTCGACGACGCGGGCGCCGAGGCCTACGTCTTCACCTTCGGCTAGCCCACGCGCGACCACCCTCGCGCGATCCGGTGAGGAACCCGACGACCATCCCCACACGAGCGGAACATGCCATGACCACCACACCCGCGCCCGCGACGGGCCATCAGGGACCCGCGTTGGTCGGACAGACCGTCGTCGTCGTCGGCGGCAGCGCCGGCATCGGCCTCGAGACCGCTCGACGGGCCCGGAAGGCGGGCGCCGAGGTCGTCCTGACCGCCCGCAGCCCGGGCCGGCTCGAGCGCGCCGCCCAGGAAGTCGACGCCCGGACGACCGCCGCCTTCGACGCCACCGACCCCGCCTCCGTGGCGGCCTTCTTCGAAGAGCTCTCCTCGCCCGTCGACCACGTCATGGTGACCGCCGGCGGTCCGCACTACGGACCGCTGCTGGAGATGGACGCGGCCGCCGTGCGCGACGCGCTCAGCGAGCACATCGTGGTGGCGCTCGAGGTCGCCCGACACGCCCCCGGGCTCATGCGCCCCGGAGGGACGCTGGTCTTCGTCGGCGGCACCGGCGCCCGGCGCGTCGCGCCCGGCCTCGGGATCGCGACCGCCGCGACCGCGGCGTTCCCTCCGTTCGTCGCGGCGCTGGCGCTCGAGCTCGCCCCGGTGCGCGTCAACCTGATCGCCCCCGGCTTCGTCGACACCGGGCTGTCGGCCTCGCTGCTCGGCGACCAGCTCGAGGACCGCCGCGCCGAGCTCCGACACACGCTGCCCATCGGTCGCGTCGTCACACCGGCCGACGTCGCCGCACTCGCCGTGCACCTCATGACCAACACCGCCCTGACCGGCGCCACCTACGACATCGACGGCGGCCAACAGTTCACCTGACCCGGGCGCGCAGGGGTCGAGGCCAGGGATCCCACCGGGCGCGACCCGACCGCGACCGGCGAGAGCGTCCCGGCATGACCAGCACCGCCACCAGGACCCTGAGCTACGAGGTCTTCATCAACGAGCCGGCGCCCCAGGACGGCGTACTCCCCAACGGAGAGCCGAAACGGTTCTCGCCCCAGGCGAGCACCCTGATCTACGGCCGCGAGGACGCGATCCTGACCGACCCACCGCTGACCACCGACCAGGCGCGCGTGCTCGGCGACTGGATCGCCTCCAAGGATCGGAACCTGACGGACATCGTGGTCACCCACGGCCACGGCGACCACTGGTTCGCCGCCGGCCCGCTGGTCGAGCGGTTCGGGGCCCGAGTGGTCGCCTCGGCCGGGACCATCGCCCAGATGCACGGCAACGTCGCCACGAGGCCCCTGCTCTGGGACAGGATCTACACCGGCATCCCGCCCACCCCGGTCACCGCGGTGACGGCGCCGGACAACCGCGTCACGCTCGAGGGCCACGACCTCGCGATCGTCGAGGTCGGCTCCACCGACAGCGACGACACCACGGTCCTGCACGTGCCCGATCTCGACCTCGTCGTCGCCGGGGACGTCATCTACACCGGCGTGCACCTCTACCTCGCGCAGATCGCCGTCAACGGCGGCTTCGGGCCATGGCGCCAGGCGATCGACACGGTGGAGTCGCTCCGGCCCCGGCACATCGTCGCCGGCCACCAGGACAGCCGGCGCGACGACGACGCCGTCCGCACCATCGCGGAGACCCGGGAATACCTCGACGACGCCGAGGAGCTCCTGGACACCCAGCACGGGGCCGTCGACTTCTTCGACGCGAAGATCGCGCGCTACCCGGACCACCTCGGGCGGACGATCCTGTGGATCGGCGCGAACATCCTGTACGGCGCCCGCGAGCACCCCGACCGTGACCTCCGGGAAATCATCGTCTCCGCGTGGCTCTGAGGCTTCCCTCGTCGACACCCACCGCGGACAGGAGTCGGCGGGCCGCCGCTTCGTCGGACGGGGCGACGAGCACGCGCACGGCGCGCCCGTGACCGGCCCTGGTCCTCGCCGGCCCGCCGGGGCCCTGGCCCCTGGGCGGCGCCCCGCGCACGACCCGCGCGACGACCAGGGACCGGCACCGGCTCGACACCCGGGCCGAGGGGCGATCGTCGGTGTACCGCTGCCGGAGAGGGGAGGCCCCATGCCCCCGTCGTCCACCGCTCCCGAGAGCCCCGTTCCCGACGCCGAGGCGTCGGACCTGCCGCCCGGGTTCGTCGACCGGTTCACCAGCCGATCGATCCCCCTCCGCGAGGGCTACGCCGAGCTCGGCGACCAGCGGCTGCACTACGTCGAGGCCGGCGAGGGCCCGCTGGTCCTCCTCCTGCACGGCTTCCCCGAGTTCTGGTACGCGTGGCGGGAGCAGATGGCACCGCTCGCCGCGGCCGGCTTCCGGGTCGTGGCGCCGGACATGCGGGGCTACAACCTGTCGTCCCGGCCGCCGGAGGTCACGGCCTACGGCACCGAACTGCTGGCCGCCGACATCCGCGACCTCGTCCACGAGCGCGGTGCCGAGTCCGCGACGCTGGTCGGGCACGACTGGGGCGGGAGCGTCGCGTGGGCCACCGCGATGGTCCACCCCGAGGTCGTGGACCGCCTCGCGATCCTCAACGCGGCCCATCCCCGGAAGCTGTCGCAGGGACTGCACCACCCCGCCCAGCTGCGCCGGTCCTGGTACTTCTTCTTCTTCGACCTCCCCGAGCTGCCGGAGGCCGTCGTCCACGCCAACGGGTGGCACTTCTTCCGGCACTTCCTCCGCGACGCCGACCCGGCCTTCACCGCGGACGTCGCCGATCGCTACGTCGCGGCCTGGTCCCGACCCGGCGCGGCCACCGGCATGATCAACTACTACCGCGCCTCCGTCCGGACACCCCCGCGGGAGGCCGACGCCGCCATCCGCCCGATCCAGGCGCCCACCCTGGTCATCTGGGGCGACCGCGACCGCTACCTCGGCGGCGAGCTCGCGGAGCCCGAGCACGACGACGTGCCGCACCTGGACCACGTCGAGCGGATCCCCGACGCCTCGCACTGGGTGCACCACGACGCGCCCGACCGCGTCACGCGCCTGCTCGTCGAGTTCTCGACGACGGCACCGGCCGCCGGGACCGCGGGCGCGACGGAGAAGGCGTCGAGCTGACCCGGACGGGGCCGCGGCACCGTCACACGCTCGGCGTCGTGTGGGACCGCGGCTCCGGCTCGACACCTCCCGCCATCGACCGCCGGTCCTGCGAGGGCACGGACGGCGCCTCACCGGCGGGTCCGGGCTCGCTCCTCCGGTCCTCCCGGCCGACACGGCGCAGCTCGAACGCGAGCACGAGGTCGTTGATCCCGCGGAAGACCGCGTAGAAGCCGACGAAGAGCAGCACGAACACGGCGCGGGCCGCCAGGTCCCACGCCCGGTCGGACGTCGACACCCAGATGCCGAGCAGCAGGACCAGCACGCCACAGACCATCCCCACCCACCAGTAGGGGCTCACCTCGCGGGCCGCTGCGGCCCGGGCGATGTAGAAGACACCCTGGATGAGCAGCAACAGGCCCAGCACCGAGGCCAGCGCGAAGAAGGTGTTGATCGGCCGGATGAAGGCCCACAGCGCGCCCAGCAGGAACACCACCGCGAGCACGATGTGGACGGCCTTCCAGCCACCCATCGCCAGGCCCGCCATCCCGGCCTCCGCGACCGCGGCGAGCAGGAAGACGATCCCGACGAGGATCCCGACCGTCGCCAGCGAGACCACGTCCACGCGGAGCACCGCCCAGGCGATCGCGAACCAGAGGATCCCGGCGACGAGGGGCGCCCACCACCACCGCGCCGCCTCGCGGCGCAGCAACTGGGCCGCCGGCCCCTCGGGCACGGAGGTGTCTGGCTGCATGATCGCTCCCTCGGGTCGGTGTGCCTCGGCACGGCACTGCCGGACGCCACCGTCGGACGCCGCCTCCCCGGCGACAAGGACCTTCGGGTCGCCGGCCGGGGACGGAGGTCCCGCACTCGGAGGGGTCGCCGTTCGCTCTCAGCGGGTGTCCTGGCGTGGATGGACCACCTCGCGGACGACGACGAGCGCGGCCGCGGCGACGGGGATCGCGAGGAAGGCCCCGAGGACACCGAGCAGGGCGCCGCCGACGAGCACCGCGACGATGGTCAGCCAGGCCGGCACCTGGACCGCTCGGCTCGCGACCCGCGGCCACAACAGGTAGTCCTCGAAGACCTTGTAGACCACGTAGAACCCGAGGGTGGCCACCGCGACCGGCCAGGAGACCGCCAACGCCGCCAGGGCGACCAGGCCTCCCGCGATGATGGAACCGATGGTGGGGATGAGGTCGAGGAGGCCCACGAGCACCGCGAGCGCGAGCGCGTACGGCACCTTCATCACCAGCAACCAGATGAAGGTCACCACCGCGATGACCACCGAGGTGAACAGGTTCGCCAGCAGGTACGCGCCCACCTTGGCGACGATGCTGTCGCCCACCAGGATCACGCGGGGCCGGCGGGAGTGCGGCACGAGGCGGTAGGCGCCGGCCCGCAGGCTCGGCAGCGCCGCGAGGAAGTACACCGTGAGCACCAGCACGATCACCGCGCCGCTCAACGCCCCGAACACCTGCATGCCGAAGCCCACCAGCCCGTCGGCGATCGAGCCCGTGTTCGCCTCGACGTAGGAGGTCACGCGCTCCTGCAGGTGCAGCTGCCCGGCCCACCGGCCCCACGCGGAGTTCTGGTTCTGCACCTCGGTCAGCACCAGTCGCGTCTCGTTCGAGAGCGAGCCGACCTGGGTGACCAGCGGCGGGATCACGATCGCCAGGAAACCCGCCGCCGCGACCACGAGCCCGAGACAGACGGCGCACACCGCGACCCCTCGTCGCCACCCACGGCCCACCAGCACCGACACCACCGGTTCGAACCCGAGGGCGAGCACCAGGGCCAGACCGATGAGGATCAGGACCTCGAGCGCGAGCCAGGCCAGCACCGCCAGCCCGACCGCCACCAGCGCCCCCGCCGCCGCCCGGAACCCCACGGTGAACGGTGCGCGCCGGTCGCTCGGGGCACCGACCGTCCCCAGCGGATGGTCCGGGGTCACCAGCGCCGCGGCAGTGGCTTCGGCCTCGGCGACCACGCCTTCCGCGGACCCGTGCGGCTGGGCCACCAACCGGTGGTGGCCCGACCACCCGACCGGCCCGGACGCGTCGCCGGAGTGCCGGCCGTCCCTACCGCCGGCCATCGTCCTCACCACCTGCCGAGTGGGCGCAGCCCGACGATCAGCCGCTGCGAGGCGCCGGCAGGAGAGCCGTCGGTCCCGGCGCCGGGGCCCCGAGGTCCCGGCCACGCCGCGGTGCAGGCACCCCGCCGCGGCGCCGGAGCGTGCGGGGGCTGAGCCCGTACCTCGCCCTGAAGGCGCGGTTGAACCCGCTGAGGTCTCCGAAGCCCGCCTCGAAGGCCAGGGTCGCGATCGACTGGTGGGAGTACCGCGGGTCCAGCAGGCGCAGCCGGCACCGCTCGAGGCGCCGCTCGCGGATGTAGTGGGCGACCGTCACGTCCTCACCCTCGAAGAGCTTGTGCAGGTAGCGGACCGAGATGCCGAACGCGGCTGCCACCCGGGCGGGAGACAGGGCCGGATCGGCGAGACGCTGGTTGACGTGGTCCCGGATGCGCAACGGCAACGTCCGGTGCAACGCGTCCGCGAGGCGTCGGTCCTCGGCCAGGGGCACGTGGAGCAGCGTCGTCAGGAGATCGTTGGCGAGGGCGAGCGCACCGCCGTCCGACGGGTCGCCCAGCTGCTCCCCGTGACGCGCGAGATCCAGCAGCGCCCGCCCGGCCACGCCTGCCAGGCCGGAGCGGAGATCGACGCGCCGAGCGGACAGACGCGCTCGATCGCGCTCCCCGAGCCGGACCAGGTCGCGGGGGAAGGCGAAGACCCAGAGGTCGAAGGCCTCGTCGAACCCGAGCTCGAACGGGCGGTGGGACTCGACCAGCGCGGCGTCTCCGGGACGCACCAGCGCCCGGCGGCCGGCTTGTGCCACACACCCCGATCCGCGACCGGGCATCGTGAGCAGGAGGTACTGCTGGTCGGCCCGGTCGATCAGACGCGGCGTGCGGATCATCCGCTGCGGCGACGCGTCGATCTCCCCCACGACCAGCTCGCCGAGGTCGTGGGCGCGGACGCTGCCCTCGAGCGGCTCGCCGGACGTCGCGTCGACCTCGACGCCCACGAACGTCCCGGTGCACGCCTCGTACCAGAACTCCGCGCCGTCGCGGGCGTCTGTCCCCTCGAAGCTCACGACGACGGGCACGGCGACCTCCGACCCAGGTGTGCACCGCGGTCCTGGTCGGTGTGCACCGTCATCCGAGACCCCGCCGGCACAGCTCCGCACGGTGGGCGGGCATCCCCGGGGCGGTCCCGGCGGACGCGGCCCACGACGGAAGGAAACCGATCATGTCCACCGACACCCTCCCGAACGTCGTCCTGGTCCACGGCGGCTTCGTCGACGGCTCGGGCTGGCGCGGCGTCCACGGGCTCCTCGTCGACGAGGGCTACCGGGTCGCGGTGGTCCAGAACCCGACGGTGACGCTGGCGGGCGACGTCGACGCCACCCGGCAGGTCCTCGACGACCTCGACGGGCCCGTCGTCCTGGTGGGCCATTCCTACGGCGGAGCCGTCATCACCGAAGCCGGCACCGACGAGCGGGTCAGTGCCCTGGTCTACATCGCGGCCTTCGCCCCGGACACCGGCGAGTCGGTCAACACCCTCATCGCGGACCCGCCCCCCGGCGCGCCGGTGCCGCCGATCCTGCCGCCCCGCGACGGCTCCCTGTTCCTGGACCGGGAGCGGTTCGCGGCGTCCTTCGCCGCCGACCTCCCTACCGACGAGGCGCGGTTCATGGCCGACTCGCAGGTGCCCTGGGGCACCGGCGCGCTCGAGGGCAGCGTGACCGACCCGGCCTGGCGATCCCGGCCCAGCTGGTACCTCGTCGCCACCGAGGACCGCATGATCCCGCCGCCGGCCCAGCGCGCCATGGCCGAGCGGGCCGGCGCGACGGTGACCGAGGTGCCGGGCAGCCACTCGATCTACGTGTCCCGCCCCGACGTCGTCGCGGACCTGGTCAAGAATGCGGCGGCGACGGTCCTCGCCTCGGCCTAGCAGGGGGCCGGACGGTGCTCCGGCCCGCCGTCCGTCCTGGTCGATCAACCCGGCCTCCCGGCACCCACTCCCCGGACGGAGGGTCGGAGCCCGGCAGCGGCGTCGGCCAGGGCCGAACGGTCCCGGTTCGCCGAGGACGGGGCCGGGCGCGCCCACGGCGTCGGTAGCCCCGCGGGCCGGGGCCGCCGTCACCGCGGCCCCGGCCCCTCGGCTCAGCCCTGCGCGAGGTGGGCGACGTGCTGCCAGGCGCGCCAGGTCTCCAGGCGGGAGGCGTAGTCGGCCTCCGCGATCCCGAGCGGCGCGTCGCCGAAGAACACCCGCAGCGGCGGCTGCTCCGCGTCGACGATCTCCATGACGGCCTTCGCGCTGGCCGCCGGGTCCCCCGGGGACGCCGTGCGCTGCCGGCGGGACGCCGCCGCCTGCTCGCGGACGCCGTCGTAGGCCGGTAACGGCGTGGAGTGGCGGGCCGAGGAGCCGCCCCAGTCGGTCGAGAAGCCGCCGGGCTCGATGAGGGTGACGTGGATGCCGAAGTCCGCGACCTCCTGGGCCAGCGCCTGGCTGAAGCCCTCGAGCGCCCACTTCGAGGCGTGGTAGGCGCCGACGGTCTGGAACGCGGAGATACCGCCGATCGACGACACCTGCAGCAGGTGGCCCGAGCCCTGCTCCCGCATGATCGGCAGGGCCGCCTGGGTGACCCACATGGCCCCGAAGACGTTCGTCTCGATCTGGGCCCGGAACTCCTCCTCGGTGAGCTCCTCGATCATGCCGAAGTGCCCGTAGCCGGCGTTGTTGACCACGATGTCGAGCCGGCCGAAGTGCTCGTGCGCCCGCGCCACCGCGTCGAAGCAGGCGGCCCGGTCGGTCACGTCGAGGGTGAGGGCGAGCACCCGGTCGCCGTACTGCGCGACGACGTCGTCGAGCGAGCTCGCGTCGCGTGCGGTCGCGGCGACGGAGTCGCCACGCTCGAGGGCGGCGAGCGCCCACTCGCGGCCGAAGCCGCGCGAGGTGCCCGTGATGAACCAGATCCTGCCGTTCGGAGGACTCACGTCCGCGACGGTAGGAGTTCGAGCGCGCTCGAAGTCAAACGCGGCGAGTCCGGGCGGCCGCCCCTCCCACCGGCACCGGTCGGTGGGGCACGATCGCCGCATGTGCCGCAACATCCGGGTCCTGCACAACTTCGAGCCCCCGGCCACCCGCGACGAGGTGCACGAGGCCGCGCTGCAGTACGTCCGCAAGATCAGCGGCTCGGCCCGACCGTCGAAGGCCAACGAGGAGGCGTTCGCCCGGGCCGTCGCCGAGGTCACGGCCACCACCCGCGTGCTCCTCGACGAGCTGGTCACCACCGCGCCGCCGAAGAACCGCGAGGTGGAGGCGCAGAAGGCGCGGGAGCGGGCGAAGGAGCGCTACGCCCGCTGACCGGGTGGATCGTCGACCGCGCGGTCAGCCCGGGCGGTGGTACGCCTCGGCCGCGATCCGCACGAACGAACGGACCAGCGGGGAGGGCTCGGTCGCCGGCCAGGCGAGCACCAGCCGGCTCGGTGGGCGGTCGGCGACGGGGACGATGACCAGCCCCGCGGGTGTCAGCTGGTCCAGCGGGGCCAACGCCGACCGGCCGTCCCACAGCACCGCCTGCAGGCACTCCTGGATGGTGCGCATCGGGGCGTCGTCCCGGTCCCCGCGGGTCCCGGCCGTCCAGTAGGCGGTCCAGACCGGGTCGGTGTCCGGTGGAAGTCGCACCCAGCGCCGGTCGGGCAGCTCCGCGAGCCGCACCGACGGCTGCGCGGCGAGCGGGTCGTCGTCGCGCACCACCAGCCCGACCGGCTCGGAGTGCAGGACCCGGCAGCGCAGGCCGTCGTCGGTGAACGGCAGCCGGGTGAGCGCGACGTCCACCAGCCCGGCCCGCAGCCCGGCGCTGGGATCGCCGAGGTCGGCCTCGTGCACGCGTACGGAGACGTCGGGATGGCGCGCGCGGAACGCCGAGACGAGCCGGCCGCCCACGAGCTCGGCGGCGTCGGCCAACGACCCGACGGCGAGGGTGGCGCGCCCGGCCCGGGAGCGGGCCCGGACCTCGACGCGGTCGGCGTGGTCGAGCAGGGAACGGGCGTCGTCGTAGAGGCCCTGGCCGGCCGCGGTCAGCTCGACCCCGGCCGGGGTCCGCACGAGCAGCGCCGTGCCGAGGTCGGTCTCGAGCCGGTGCACCGCCCGGCTCAGCGGCGGCTGGGTCATGTGGAGCCGGGCGGCGGCGCGGCCGACGTGGCGTTCCTCGGCGACGGCGACGAAGTAGCGCAGCACCCGCAGCTCCACCCGCCGGACCATACCGATCGGGTATCGGGTCGACCGGGAAGGTGTTGGCGGCTCCCGGTCCCCGATCGCGACGCTCGACGAGCCCGCGATCGAGGAGGAGCCATGGACCTGCGCATCGGGAGCTTCCGCTACGACACGACGGAGGCGCTGTTCGACGGATCGGTGACGGTGGACGGGGTCGGCACGACGATGTCGACCGCGGCGACGCTGCCCGACGTCTTCACGCAGATGGCGCGGGGCGACCTGGACGTCTCGGAGTTCGGGATGACGTTCCTGCTGCGGGCCCTGGACCAGGGCGTACCGTTCGTCGCGATCCCGGCCTTCCCCTGCCGGGCGTTCCGCCACTCGGCCGTCTTCGTCCACGCCGACAGCGGCATCAGCGGACCCGCCGACCTGGTCGATCGGACGATCGGCGAGTTCGGCGTGTACGGCCAGGACCCCGGCGTCTGGATGAAGGGCGTCCTCGCCGAGGAGTACGGCTTCCGGCCGGAACGCAACCGGTGGGTGATCGGCGGGCTCGACCACCCCGCCCCGCCGTTCGCGTTCACCAGCCACCCGCATCCCGAGGGGCTCGACGTCACGACGGTCCCGGAGGGCAGGACCCTGTCGGGCATGCTCGACGCCGGGGAGATCGACGCGCTGTTCACGGCGAACGTCCCGCAACCGTTCCTGGACGGCTCGCCGCACATCACCCGGCTGTTCGTCGACTACGAGCCGCTCGAACGGGACTGGTTCCGCCGGACCGGGATCTTCCCGATCATGCACACGGTGGTGGTCCGCCGGGACTTGCTGGCGGACCACCCCGGGCTCGGCCGCGCGCTGTACACCGCGTTCCGCGACGCGAAGGAGGTCGGCGCCGAGCGCTACCGGCGGTTCCGCCGCCTCTACGAGACACCGGTCATGGTGCCCTGGCTCAATCCGTTGGTGGAGCGGAACGAGGCCTTGCTCGGCGACGACTGGTGGCCCTACGGGATCTCCGCGAACCGCACGGCGCTGGAGACGTTCCTCCGTTACCACCACGAGCAGGGTCTCTCGGCGCGCCGCTGGACGGTCGAGGAGGTCTTCGCTCCCGACCTGCTCGAGACCTGATCCGACCGTTGCCCCCGCTCACCGCCGCTCACCAGCGTCGAGGCGGTCCGGGAGGCAGGCGTTGCTCGACGACCTGCGTCCCTGGAGCGACGGCGGCGCGCTGGTCAACTTCCTCGCCGGCCCGCACGTGACGCCCGCCGACGTCCGCGCCGCGTGGGAACCCGACCGTTGGGACCGGCTCGTCGAGATCAAGACGGCCTGGGACCCGGACAACGTCTTCCGGATCAACCACAACGTGCCGCCCCGCCCGGCGCCCTCCGGGCGGCCGTGACCCGCGGGCTGTTCCAGGGCCTCGGGACCAACGGGGGTCCGGTCGGCCCCTGTCGAGGGCGCCGTGGCGTGCCCACGGTGGGGGCGGACGCCGGGGGCAGCGGGGTCGTCGGTGTCCGCCGACCCGAAGGAGCGCCTGCATGAAGGCCGTGGCCTACATCGAGCCCATGAAGGTCGAGGTCCAGGACATCGAGTACCCGGGCCTCGAGCTCAAGGACGGACCCGGGGTGAACCCGGCGAACGTGGGACGGCAGTGTCCGCACGGCGTGATCGTGCGCTGCGTCTCGACCAACATCTGCGGCTCCGACCAGCACATGGTCCGCGGCCGCACCACCGCGCCACCCGGCCTCATCCTCGGTCACGAGATCACCGGAGAGGTCGTCGAGGTCGGGCGCGACGTCGAGTTCATCCGGCAGGGCGACCTGTGCTCGGTGCCGTTCAACATCGCCTGCGGCCGCTGCCGCATGTGCAAGGAGGGCCACACCGGGGTGTGCCTCAACGTCAACCCCGACCGGCCCGGCTCGGCCTACGGCTACGTCGACATGGGCGGGTGGCAGGGCGGCCAGGCCGAGTACGTGATGGTGCCCTACGCGGACTGGAACCTGCTGCCGTTCCCGGACCGCGAGCAGGCCCTGGAGAAGATCCTCGACCTGACGATGCTCTCGGACATCTTCCCGACCGGCTACCACGGCTGCGTCACGGCCGGGGTCACCACCGGCTCCACGGTCTACATCGCCGGCGCCGGCCCGGTCGGTCTCGCGGCCGCCGCCTCGGCCCAACTGCTCGGGGCCGCCGCGGTCATCGTCGGGGACATGAACGCCGAGCGCCTGGCCCACGCCCGCGATGCCATCGGGGCCGAGACCGTCGACCTGTCCGAGGAGGGCGAGCTGCCCGACAAGATCGAGCAGATCGTCGGCGAACCGGTCGTCGACGCCTCCGTCGACGCCGTGGGCTTCGAGGCGCGCGGATACGGCAAGGAGGCCGGCACCGAGCACCCGGCCACCGTCCTCAACTCGATCATGGAGGTGACCCGTGCGGCCGGGAAGCTCGGCATCCCCGGCCTCTACGTCACCGGCGACCCGGGCGCCTCCGACGAGGCCGCGAAGCACGGCAGTCTGTCGATCCGCATCGGGCTGGGCTGGGCGAAGTCGCACTCGTTCACCACCGGCCAGTGCCCGGTCATGCGCTACCACCGCCAGCTCATGAACGCGATCCTGCGTGACAAGGTGCAGATCGCGAAGGCCGTCAACGCCACGACGATCAGCCTCGACGACGCCCCGCAGGGCTACGCCCAGTTCGACTCGGGTGTCGCGAAGAAGTTCGTCATCGACCCCCACGGCATGGTCGCCGTCTGAACGCCACCGGCCGGCACCCTCCGAGCGGGTGCCGGCCGCGCCGCCGTGTCACAGTCCGAGGGCACGTACCGCGTTCTGCTTCATGATCAGCGGGCGGACCTCGTCGCGGATCTCCAGCGCCTCGAAGTCGCGGATCCAGCGCTCGGGCCGGATCAGGGGGTAGTCCGAGCCGAAGAGCACCTTCTCCTTCAGCAGGGTGTTGGCGGCGTGGACCAGCTGCGGCGGGAAGTACTTCGGTGACCATCCCGAGAGGTCGATGTAGACGTTGGCCTTGTGCTGGGCGACGGCGATCGCGGAGTCCTGCCAGGGCACCGACGGGTGGGCCATGATGATCGTCAGGTCGGGGAAGTCGGCGGCCACGTCGTCGAGCAGCATCGGATCCGAGTAGCGCAGCTTGATGCCCCGCCCGCCCGGCAGCCCCGAGCCGATGCCGGTCTGGCCGGTGTGGAACAACGCCGGCACCCCGAGGTCCTGCAGCTGCTCGTAGAGGGGATAGGCCGCGCGGTCGTGGGGCACGAAGTCCTGCAGGCTGGGGTGGAACTTGAAGCCCCGGACGCCGTGGTCCTCCACGAGCCGCCGGGCGGCGCGGACCCCGGCGACACCCCGGTGCGGGTCGATGGACCCGAACGGGATGAGCACGTCGGGGTGCTCGGCGGCCGCGGCGGCGATCTCCTCGTTCGACAGCGCCGCCTGCCCGGTGGCGGCCTCCGCGTCGACGGTGAAGATGACGGCCGCCATGTTCAGGGCCCGGTAGTCAGCGGCGATCTGGGGCACCGTCGGGTCGTACGGGTCGCCCTTGAAGTACTTCGCGGCCGCGGCGGCGAGCTCGTCGTCGAGGGCGAGGTGGCCGTGCAGGTCGGCCTGGACGTGGACGTGCACGTCGATCGCGGCGAGCGCGTCGAGGTCGATCCGGCTTCTTGGGGGCACGGCGACCACGTAACCACCCGCGACGCCGGGCCGCGCCCACGGCTCCCCCGGGGTCGGGTCGCCGAGCATGGCCTGCCGGGTCGGCTCGCTGCTGAACCAGCCCAGACAGGTGCCTCGTGTTCGCGCCAACCGACGGAGCGGTTCGCCGTCGGACGGCTCAGACCGCGGCACCCCCACCGGCGGTCGTCCCCGCGCAGCAGGAGGCGCGGTCGTCGGCGGTGGCGCAGGAGCCCATGGGCCGGCTGACGACGCCGTCCGTGCCGTACTCCGGGGAGTCCTCCTTCACGGTGTAGACCTCCCAGGGCTCGTTGCCGGGCCCGTGGACCCAGACCTTGTCCTGGCGGGCGTAGCAGCAGGTGGTGTCGTCCTCGACCTGGGTGAACAGCCCGAGCTCGTCGAGGCGCGCGGTGGCGTCGTCCACCTCGGCGGTGGTCCCGACCTCGACGCCGAGGTGGTCCATCACGGTGGGACGGTCGGCCTCGCCCTCGAGCAGGACGAGCTTGAGCGGGGGCTCGGCGACGGCGAAGTTGGCGTACCCGGGCCGGCGCTTGGCCGGCTCGACCCCGAAGAGCCGGCGGTAGAAGCGGATCGACCCCTCGAGGTCGGAGACCCGCAGGGCGAGCTGCACACGGGACATGGTGGTCCTCCTCGACTCCGCTGACGCCTGGTTCGACGTCGGTCGAACCAGAGGTTGCCCCCTGCTTCGACAGGCGTCAAGGTAGACGGATGTCGAAGCAGGGCGGGACCGAAGAGCACGCGCTCGCCGAGGTCGTGGGGTGCTGCTCGCCGCTGGCCCGCGAGCCGTTGTCGGCCGCGCAGTCGGTGGAGCTGGCGCGGGTGTTCAAGGCCATGGGCGACCCGGTGCGACTGCGGCTGCTCTCGCTGATCGCCTCCCACGCCGGCGGCGAGGCCTGCGTGTGCGACCTGACCGACGTGTTCGACCTGTCCGGCCCGACGATCTCGCACCACCTGAAGGTGCTGCGCGAGGCCGGCCTGATCAGCGGCGAGCGGCGCGGGACGTGGGTGTACTACCGGGTGCACCCCGACGTGCTCGCCCAGGTGTCCGCGGTCCTCGTGCCCGCCGCCCCCGACAGCCCGGCCGCGATGCCCGGCGACCGCGAGGCCCTGCCGGTGGTGGAGGCGTGAGCATTCCGCACAGCGAGGTCCGCGACCCGGCCGAGGCCGGGGTGGTCGCGAAGCTCTCCACGCTCGACCGGTTCCTGCCGGTGTGGATTCTCGCCGCGATGGCCGTCGGGCTCCTGGCCGGCCGGCTCGTTCCCGGGCTGGGCCAGGCCCTCGGCGCGGTCGCGGTCGACGGGGTCTCGCTGCCGATCGCGCTCGGTCTGCTCGTGATGATGTACCCGGTGCTGGCCAAGGTCCGCTACGACCGCCTCGACACCGTCACCGGCGACCGCCGGCTGCTCATCTCGTCGCTGGTGCTGAACTGGCTGATCGGGCCGGCGCTGATGTTCGCCCTGGCCTGGCTGCTGCTCCCGGACCTGCCCGCCTACCGCACCGGGCTGATCGTCGTCGGGCTCGCCCGCTGCATCGCCATGGTCATCATCTGGAACGACCTCGCCTGTGGCGACCGCGAAGCCGCCGCCGTGCTCGTCGCGCTCAACTCGGTGTTCCAGGTCATCGCCTTCGGCGCCCTGGGCTGGTTCTACCTCTCCGTCCTGCCCGGCTGGCTCGGCCTCCCGACCACCGGCCTCGACGTCTCCCCGTGGGCCATCGTCCGCTCGGTGCTCATCTTCCTCGGCATCCCGCTGCTGGCCGGCTACCTCACCCGCCGCCTCGGCGAGCGCGCCCGGGGCCGCGACTGGTACGAGACCCGACTGCTGCCCCGCCTCGGGCCCTGGGCGCTCTACGGGCTGCTGTTCACCATCGTGGTCCTCTTCGCCCTGCAGGGCGACGCGATCACCTCCCAGCCCCTCGACGTCGCCCGCATCGCGCTGCCGCTGTTCGCCTACTTCGCGATCATGTGGGCCGGGTCCTACGCCCTCGGCCGCGGCGTCGGGCTCGGCTACCAGCGCACCACCACACTGGCGTTCACCGCCGCGGGCAACAACTTCGAACTCGCCATCGCCGTCGCCATCGCCACCTGGGGCGCGATCAGCGGCCAGGCCCTCGCCGGGGTCGTCGGACCGCTCATCGAGGTCCCCGTCCTCGTCGCGCTGGTCTACGTCTCCCTGCGGCTGCGCCGCCGGCTCTTCCCCACCACCCCCGCGCCGCTCGAGGAAGCCCGCCATGACTGACCACGTCCCCGAGGTGCTGTTCGTCTGCGTCCACAACGCCGGCCGCTCCCAGATGGCCGCCGCGCTGCTCGCCCACCACGCCGCCGGCCGGGTCGCGGTGCGCTCCGCCGGCTCCACCCCCGCCGACGAGGTCAACTCCGCCGTCCGCCAGGTCATGGACGAGCTCGGCATCGACCTGTCCCACGAGGTGCCCACCAAGCTGTCCACCGACGACGTCGACGCCGCCGACGTCGTGGTCACCATGGGCTGCGGCGACGCCTGTCCGGTCCTCCCCGGCAAGCGCTACCTCGACTGGCAGCTCGACGACCCCGCCGGCCTGCCGCCCGAGCACGTCCGCCCCATCCGCGACGACATCGACCAGCGGGTCCGAGGACTCTTGGCCGAACTCACCGCCGCGCCCATCCTGGACGAGTCATGGTCGGCGGGTGAGGCGTAGAGCGACCCACCCGCCCCGACCTGGCGAGGGCTCCTCCGGCCGGACCCGGACCAGTGATCCCGCGAGTTCCAGCGTCACCGACGAGAAAGGTCGGGCCGCCGCAACGCGACCGACCCCGTCGGGGTTCGACGGGGCATGAGCGATCGCAACGAGAACCGTGATCAGACGGCAACGCTCGTCTCGCATGCTGCGGCCTGGAGCGCTGACCACGAGGGGATGGAGAACACCCCGCCACCGCCGAAGGACTCGCCGGCAGAACGCGATCTCACGACGGTCGAACGGGCTTCGGCCCTGCGATCGGCCCGATACGCGTCGCAGGCATATCCGGGCCCGGTCGGGGACCTCATCACGGCGAGGATCGAAGAGTACGTCGTCGACGGTAGGCGACACGAACCCTTCGACCTCGCACCCCGCCTGGTGCGGGCGATGCAGACGATGGAGACCTGGAGTCCGCTCCCGTCGCGGGGCGGATACGACCACCTCCCCGCTGTCCCGATTCCGGGCAGCGGCATGCGGTGGCGCTACCGAACGGCCACGGACGAGGACCGGGACTGAACAGGGACCCCGTGTTCGACTGCCGCTTCGACGACACCTTTCGGGAGTTCCAGAGTGAAAGCTCATGTGATCCTGTGCAGCGGAACGGAACAAGAGGTGCTCTCGGTAGCCGTCGACGACTTCGATCCCTACGTCGTGATGACGGTGCGCGGGGTGTTCGTGCCCTTGTCCAGAGACGAATGCCGAATGACCGCCGATGCGCTGAGGGCTGCCTCGCTCCGACGTCCCGACCAGGCGGACTCCTGATGCGCCGTCGAGACCTCGGCGATGCCCACAGGTACGACCACGAGCGAGAATGGACATGCACTGTGTCGACGGACGAGAACAAGGCCGTCGTCGGCCGCGCCCACACAAGGGGGCCTGACACGCCGTGGACGAGAACACCGACACGACCGTGGTCGGATCGTTGATGGACTCACCCACGAAGGCGTTCCTGCTCGGAGCCGCGAGGGCGGCCGAGGCGCGCTATCCGGGCGCGGTCGGTGAGCTGCTCAGCCAGGAGCTCCTCTCGTGGATGGTCTTCGGCCATCTGCTCGGCAGCGACCTGATCATGAGGGTGGCCGCTGAGGTCCTGGCCGAGGACGCTGTCTCACCCTGATCCCGCCTCGCGGGTGTACGTCGTCACCGGTTCTGGTCCCCGGCGGCCGGGAGTGTGCGCGCCGGCCGTCGGGCCGGAGGCAGGAGGCAGGGAGGCCGGCCCGGCCGTGAGTGCCGGCTCGACGATGTCCATCGCCAAGATCGTGGATCGCCCCTGCGGCACGAGGGGCAGGCCGCGTTTTCGGCCTCCCGGATCGACGCTGCCGGCCCCACCCGGCTGCGATCGTCGTCGGCGAGGCGAAGAAGGGTGGTTCGGCAACACCGCAGTGGGCAGTGCGTCCGGTCCGTACCGGTCGACGCCACCATGGCGACGGCGACCTGCCGACGCGACCCTCGAGGGTTGCTGATCCCGCTTCGCCCGGACCGCCGCGCGCAGGGCCGGCGGAAGCCGACACGTGGAGAATCGCATGACGCAAGCGCTGGAGTGGGTCGCCTACCGGGGTGCACCCCTCTACGACGAGGACGGGAACGTCATCGGCAGCATCGAGGAGTTCTTCGTCGAGACCGACGACGGCCCGCCGGCCTGGGCCGTCGTCATCAACGAGGCGGAGCCCGCGACACGCTCCTACGTCCCGATGCGTGACGCCCGTCGCGCCGACGACGGACAGGGCCTACAGGTCTCCGTCGACGGCGACACGGTCCGTGACGCACCCAGGACCCAGGCCGACGACGACCTCTCGGGCGAGCAGGAGCGCCAACTGTACGAGCACTACGGACAGGACTATCCGGACGGACAGAGATCGGAGGACACCGACAACGAGGAGCGCAAGCCGGGCCTCCTGCAGCGCCTGTTCGGCCGCGATTCGCGCTGATCCAGGATCGGTGAGCGGCCGTGCTGCCACGCGGTCGCAGGAACAGCGACACCCGCCGGCTGACCCGGACCTGCCCACCACAGGTGCTCGGTGAGATCGCCGGGGCCGCCGGGCCGGCTCCTCGGGACCAGGTGGGCATCCACAGCTGCGACCGGGTGCCGCGCACATCTCCGGCCAGTCCTCCACCGTGGCCACCCTCGCAGCGTCGGGGGTGGCCACGCGTGATTCGTCGGCACCTGCTCTCTTCTCAGCCGTCGTCGGTACCAGCCCCGTCACGAGGTGACAGGGACTCGCCGAGCCGGGGCGGGCCGATTCCGTACCGCGGCCGTAGCCGGTGACGGCTCGGCCACCCCCCAGCTACCGGCCCTCTTTCCACTGCCGCGCCGGCCGGTCACGACCCCGGACATCTCCGGGCTCACGACGCGCTGGCCAGAGAGGAACTCCCGATGCTCGACCAGTCCGACCCGGCAGCGGTCGCCACCGCCGGACCCCGCCCCCAGGCCAGCACCGGGCGGGTCCCGGGCACCACCGACTCGTTGCCCACCGCCGTGGATGCCGGCCTGGAGTGCCTGCGCAACCTCGCGCTCGTCCACGGCGTCCTCGAGGCCGGCAACGTCGAACATCGCCTGCGGACCGCGCTCAGCGCCGAGGGGCCCGCAGCGCACGGGCGCGCCGCTGCCCGGGTCGCCTGCGCCCATCTCGCCGCCGGCGACCTCACCGACGCCTACTTCGCCCTACTCACCGCCCGCGACCAGCTACGAGAGACCTCTCGCTGACCGGGGGCTCGACCCCGCGGCGGGACGCACCTGGTCGGCGCGGCATGAGGCGGGGCCGGAGGGTGGCGGCCTCGCCGCCCGAGGGGGGCTCGGACGGCGAGGCCCAGCCGGAGCTCCTGGGGGGCAAGAGCCCCGACCGGACACAGATGGTTGCACATTCACCTACCGCCGCACGCACACCCCCGGCCTGGATCGCGCATCGACCTCGACCCTCGCGGCGCGTGGATGCGGCATCTCCCCACGACGGTCAGGCCGCTGACATCCTCTGCGCATGGGACGGGTCGACGTTCAGAGCACGATCGCCATTCAACGTCCCCGGGCCGTGGTGGCGGCGTTCGCGAGCGACCCGGACAACGCCACGCGGTGGTACAGGAACATCGAGTCCGTCGAGTGGGAGACACCTCGGCCGGTGCAGCCCGGCTCACGGATCGCGTTCGTCGCCCACTTCCTCGGCCGGCGGCTCGCCTACACCTACGAGGTCCGGGAGCTGGAGCCGGCGCGCCGGTTCGTCATGAGCACCGCCCATGGGCCGTTCCCCATGGAGACCACCTACACGTGGGAGGACACCGCCGAGGGCGAGACTCGGATGACCTTGCGCAACAGAGGGGAACCCTCCGGTTTCGCCGGCCTCAGCGCGCCGCTCATGTCCGCTGCGATGCGTCGAGCCAACGCGAAAGACCTGCTGACCCTCAAGAACCTCCTCGAGGGGAACGGCGCGACCCACGAGTAGGAACTCGTCGCCCGTGGCGACCGCTTGACCCGCCGACCCGGACCAGCTCGGCCACCCCCAGGTGTCGATGACGCAGAGCTTTTGCTTCGGCCGTCGGATCGTGAACCCGGCAGCCGCGGACGCCGTCGGCGCCTGGCACGAGGTGAACGAAAACCATGGGTAAGTCATGGCTGGCGGCGGGCCGCACTTCTCAGGTCAACGCGGTGACCTGGAGGAAGGGCTCCTCCGACTGGACTCGAACCAGTAACCCTGCGATTAACAGTCGCATGCTCTGCCGATTGAGCTACGGAGGACCGTCGTGAACCCGTGCCTGCCGGGCTCGTCGTAGACCGTACCCGACGGGCTCCGGGGGCCGTGCGGCAGGATGGGCCCACGCCGTCGTCGGGAGGTTCGATCATGAAGGCACTGCCGTTCCTGCTGGGTATGGGCGTGGGATACGTCCTCGGGACCAGGGCGGGACGTGAGCGCTACGAGCAGCTGTCGAAGGCCTACCGCCGGGTGGCGGACAACCCGCAGGTGCAGGCGGCCGCCGGGGTCGCGCGGGCGAAGGCCGGGGAGGCCGTGCAGGCCGGCGTCGCGGTCGCCAAGGACAGGGTCTCGCCGTCGTCCAACACGGGTCACGAGCCGGCTGCGCCCGGCCGGTCCGCGACCGGGAACGGCACGGCCCGCTAGCGATCCGGACGAACAGGGATCATCCCGGCGTGCTTCACCTCACGGATGATCCCTGTTCAACCGCTGTTCTCCTTCGTGTGGCGAGCCGGGACGCGAACGCTCCGTAACGTCGCGGCCGTCTGACACGACCGGGCAGGACGACCCGTCACCCGGCGTGCGCACTCCATCGAAGGGGAACCGGGCGGCCCATGGGCATCTCCCTGATCGTCGTCGTCGTGATCGTGACGGCGTTGGCGTTCGACTTCACCAACGGCTTCCACGACACCGCGAACGCCATGGCGACGTCGATCGCGACCGGGGCGCTGAAGCCCAAGGTCGCGGTTCTCATCTCCGGCGTCCTCAACATCGTCGGCGCCTTCCTCTCGGTGGAGGTCGCGAAGACGATCTCCAGCGGGCTCGTCGACGAGACCAAGATCAACCCGTACATCATCTTCGCGGGCCTGATCGGCGCCATCCTGTGGAACCTGCTGACGTGGCTGCTCGGCCTGCCGTCGAGCTCGTCGCATGCGCTCTTCGGCGGGCTCATCGGCGCCGTGATCGTCGCGGCCGGCGCCGGCGCAGTGCACTTCAGCACCCTGATCTCGAAGATCATCCTCCCGGCGGTGATCTCGCCGATCCTGGCCGGCGTCATCGCGCTGGTCGGCACGGTGATCGCCTACCGGAGCACGGCGAAGTCCGACAGCGAGAGCACCAAGCGTGGCTTCAAGCTCGGCCAGATCGCCTCGGCCTCGATGGTCTCGCTGGCCCACGGCACCTCGGACGCCCAGAAGACGATGGGCGTCATCACGCTGGTCCTCATCACCGCGGGCGTCCTCGCCCCGAACGCCGGCCCGCCCGTCTGGGTGATCCTCGCCGCCGGCCTCGCGATCGGCCTCGGCACCTACCTCGGCGGCTGGCGCATCATCCGCACCCTCGGCAAGCGCGTCAGCGACATCGAGACCCCGCAGGGGTTCGCCGCGGAGACGGCGACGACGGCCGTCATCCTCGCCTCGTCGCACCTGGGCTTCGCGCTCTCGACGACGCAGGTCGCCACCGGCTCCATCTTCGGCGCCGGCGCCGGCCGCCGGATCGCCGGCGTGCAGTGGGGCGTCGCCGGCCAGATGGCCGTCGCCTGGATCCTGACGCTGCCAGCCGCGGCCATCGTCGGCGCGGTCGCCGCGTTCGCCGCCTCCCAGGGCGTCGTCGGGACGGTCCTCGTCGCGGTCGTCGCCATCGCGGTCGGGATCGGCATCTACGCGGCCTCGCGCCGCACCCCGGTCACCGCGGAGAACGTCAACGACGTCGAGTCGCCGGTGGCGCCCGACGAGATCAGGACCAAGGACGGGGTGGTGCAGGCATGAGCATCGCGTGGGGTTCCCTGGGCCTCGTGGCCATCGTGTCCTTCGCCGCCGCGGTGGTGGTGACGGCGCTGGTGTCGTTCGGGATCGTCGGGCTCGCGGCGCGGTCGCCGCGCCCGGACGGGCCCGAGCCGGCGCTCTCGCCGGCGGCGGGTACGGCGGTCGGGGCGACCTGCCTCGTGGTGGCCGCCCTGATCGTGCTCTACGGGCTCTACATCATCGTCGCCTGAGACGCTCGGCCGACGTCGAGACGCGCGGCGTCGCGGACCCTCCCTCGGTCCGCGGCGCCGTTCGTTGATCCGGGGGTCGGCCGATCACGCGCGAACCGTGGTGACCCAGGAACGCGCCGTTGCTGGCGGTCGGGGTGTCAGCGCACGACGTCGTCGGCGAGCGTGTGGCGGCCTCGTTGACCGAGCGTGACACCCCCCGGCCGACTCGGGGTCGGGTCCTGGCGGTATCGACGCGTGCCGCACACACATCGGTCCCGGGGCGCTGTCGGTTCGGGGCAGCACCGACGCGCGCCGCACACTGATCGGGCCCGGGCGCTGTCGGTCCGGGCAGCACCGACGCGCGCCGCACACTGATTCCCCCTACGAGCACGGCGCGGCCGAATGGTCGCCCGCCTCGGAACGGCGAGGGAGTCGGTGCGCGTCGAGCGGATCTCCATTCGCCGTGCAGCGGCTCCCTGATCACCGTCCGAGCCGGCCCCGCGCACCCCGAGCAGTGCGCCGACCACCCCGTGCGCGGGCGGAGTGTGTGCGTCGCGCGCAGGTGCGTTCGGTCTCCTGCAGTCGGGCGGCTGGAGTGTGTGCGTCCCGCGCAGGAGCGTCCGGTCTCCTGCAGTCGGGCGGCTGGAGTGTGTGCGTCCCGCACAGGCGCGTTCGGCCTCCTGCAACCGCGCAGGCGGAGCCCCCCACCCCCGTCAGCCCACGTCCGGGAACGTGGCTTTCCCGACGCTCAGGCGGACCCGCGCGCCCGGCCCAGCTTCTCCCCCACCCCGGCCGCGAGCGTCCGGACCTCATCGGGGTCGGTCCCCGCGTCCGGGCGCACGTGCAGCACGACACCGGCCGGGGTGCGGCGCTGGACGAACCACGCGCCGCCGCTGGGCAGGTCGTGGTGCTGACGGGAGTGGATGGCGCCGGTGACGCGGCGGTGCACGGTCTCGGGGATGCGTCCCGGGTCGGGCAGGGGCAGCGTCACCGGCACCGCGTCGGCCAGCACCACCACCCCGCCCTCGAGGTGCTCGACCTCGCGCGCCTCGATCACCTCGAGCGCCCCCGAGGCCCAGGTCGCCTTCGAGACCAGGTGCCAGGGGACGCGGTGGTCGTCGACCCAGAGCCCCCGGTCGGTGGCGAGCACGACCTCCCCGCGCCGGGTCCGCGAGTCGGCCAGCACGTGCTCATCGGGCTCCAGGGTCCCGGTGAAGCCCTCGGGCGTGATCTCCCGCCCGGTGAGCAGCGCCGCGATCCGGGCCCCTAGGCCGACCACTGGCCCCCGATCGCCTGGTCGCGCAGCGCCTTCTTGTACTGCTCGAGCGCGACGAGGTCCCCGAACAGCTCGTGGTACTCGTCCGCGTCGGTGACCGGGGAGATCCGCTGCAGCCGCGACTTGATCTCCGCGACCTGCCGTTCCACCAGCGCGCCCTGCAGCGCGGTGAGCATCGAGGAGACGTAGCGGTGGTCGTCGGCCTCGCGCGACTGCATCGGCTCGACGGCGAGCTCCGCCACCAGCCGCCCGTACCCGGGCGGGGTGACCTCACCGGTGACCGCCGAGACCCAGCTCGACCCGGAGTACCCGCTCGCCGTGCCGCCCGCGGCGAGGATCGCGCGGTGCACCGCGAGGTAGGCGTCATGGCTGAACGCGTCCTCGGGCAGCGTGTCGTAGACGGGCCCGGCCAGACCGGGCACCTGCAGCGCCGCCTTGAGGACCTCCCGCTGCACGCGCAGCCGCGGATCGTCCCGCGCCGGCATCGGCGGGCCCTCGCCACCGCCGCCCGACGGCGCGACGGGCCGCACCTGCCGTCGTCGGGACCCCTGCTGCTGCCGGGAGTCGGCCGGCTGCCCGGCGGTCTCGCGCACCCGCCGCACCACCTGCGCCTCGTCGGCCCAGCCGGTCCAGCCCGCGAGACGACGGGCGTACCCGTCGCGGAGCTCCACGCGGCGGATCTGGGCCACCAGCGGGACGGTGCGCTGCAGCGCCGCGGTCTGCCCCTCGACGGTGGAGAGGTCGTAGGCGTCGAGGATCGAGCGGATCGCGAAGGTGAACAGCGGCGAGCGCTGGGCCACGAGGTCGCGCACCGCGACGTCGCCGCGCGCCTGGCGCAGCTCGCACGGGTCCATGCCGTCGGGCGCGGTGGCGATGTAGGTCTGCGCGGAGAACTGCTGGTCGCCGTCGAAGGCCTTGAGCGCGGCCGCCTGACCCGCGGCGTCGCCGTCGAAGACGTAGATGACCTCGCCGCGGTCGAACGAGTCGTCCATGAGCAGGCGGCGCAGGACGGCCACGTGGTCGTCGCCGAAGGCGGTGCCGCAGCTCGCGACCGCCGTCGGGACCCCGGCGAGGTGCATCGCCATGACGTCGGTGTAGCCCTCGACGATGACCGCCTGGCGGGTCTTCGCGATGTCGCGCTTGGCCTTGTCGAGGCCGAAGAGCACCTTCGACTTGTGGTAGACGGGCGTCTCGGGGGTGTTGAGGTACTTGGCCTCGATGCGGTCGTCGTCGAAGAGCCGGCGCGCGCCGAACCCGACGACGTCGCCGCCCAGGTCCCGGATCGGCCACAGCAGACGGCGCTGGAACCGGTCGCGGTGGCCGCGCTGGCCGGGGACCGACAGGCCCGCCTTCTCCAGCTCGTCGAGCGTGAAGCCCTGCGCGAGCAGATGCTTGGTCAGCTTCTCCCAGCCGCCCGGCGCGAACCCGCAGCCGAAGGACTCGGCGGCCGCCTGGTCGAACCCGCGCTCGGCGAGGAACTGCCGCGCCGTGTTCGCCTCCCCCGGCGCCCGGAGCTGCTCGGCGTAGAACTCGGCCGCCAGCTTGTTGGCCGCGAGCAGCCGCGACCGCGTGCCCCGGTCACGCTGGACGCTCGACCCGCCGCCCTCGTAGGTCAGCCGGAACCCGACGCGGTCGGCCAGCTTCTCGACGGCCTCCACGAACCCCAGCTGGTCGATCTGCATGAGGAAGTCGATGACGCTGCCGTGCGCCCCGCAGCCGAAGCAGTGGTACGTGTTGTGGCTGGTGCGGACCTGGAACGACGGGCTCTTCTCGTCGTGGAACGGGCAGAGCCCCTTCTGCGAGCCGGGCCCGGCGGGGCGGAGGGCGACGTACTCGCTGACCACCTCGTCGATCCGGTTCCGGTCGCGCACCTCCGCGATGTCGGAGTCCCGGATCCGCCCTGCCACGGCGGTGAGTTTACGACGCCGGGCGCGGGCGGCGGGCGCCCTCCGGTCACCTCGCGGTGGACGTCGGGACCGACGCGCCCAGGAACACCTCGACGGCGGCGACGGTGCGCTCGGGCTGCTCGACGTGCGGGAGGTGCCCGGCGCCCTCGACGAGGGTGAACGGGGCACCGAGCGCCTCGGCGTAGGCCCGGCCGTAGGCGACGTCGACGATCCCGTCGGCCTCGCCCCAGACGACCGCGGCCGGGACGGTCACGGCCGGGAGCCGCCCGAGCAGCGTCGGGTCGAGCATGTAGGGGTCGCCGGCGTAGTCGGCGAACACCGCGGCGTTGGCGGCCATCGCCTCCTGCCGGGCCGCGGGCAACGTCGTCGGGTCGATCCGGAAGCGGTCCGGGTCGGCGTAGGAGAAGTCGGCGATGCGGTCGAGGGGCAGCCCGGAGATGTCGGTGACGGGATGGTCGGGGACCTCGATCCCGACGGCGTTGACCAGCACGATCCCGCCGACGGGCCCGTCGGCGCCGGACTGCAGCGCCATTTCCGCCGCGATCCAGCCCCCGACCGAGCTGCCGACCACGACGACGTCGTGCAGGTCCCGCTCGACGAGCAGGTCGAGGTAGCGGCGGGCGACGTCGGCGACCGTGCGGCAGTCGTCGGGCCGCGGCGTGCCCTCGAAGCCGGGGATGGTCGGCGTCAGGACCCGGTGATCCGCGGCCAGGGCCGCCGAGAGCCCGAGCACCGACGCCGGTCCCCCGCCGCCGTGCAGGACCATGACCGGGCGGCCGGTACCGCGGTCGTCGTAGGCGGGCGTGTACTCCGTCGAGGGTGTCGTCGCGTAGCGGGCCATCACGCCGGCCACCGAGTCGGGGGTCATCGGCGTACCGCCCTCGACCATGGCGCGCAGGTCGCGGAAGTACTGCACGTAGAGGTCGGGCGTGAAGGTGTTGAGCAGGACGGCGGGCTCGTCGCCCGGGTTCGCGAAGGTGTGCGGGGCACCGGGCGGGACCATGACGAGCGAGCCGGCGGGGGCGTCGTGGACGTCGGATCCGACGGTGAAGCGCGCCGTGCCCGAGACGACGTAGAAGCCCTCGTCGTGCCGGGCGTGACGGTGCTGCGGCGGGCCGTCGGTGTGCGGCGCGACGGTGATCTCGCCGATCCCCAGCCGGTGCCCGGTGGTCGACCCGTCCTCGAGGATGCGCATGGTCACCGCGCCGCCGAGCATGATCTCGCCGGCCTGTGGTCCGACGATCGACACCAGGGTCATCGTGACCCCTCCTCGTTCGTGAGAGTTGGCTGTCACGAAAGGACGGTAGTCGCGCCCGGCCTCGTCGTGCAAGTAAGCTCTCACGACGAGAGTCGAGTGTCAGGAGGCGGCGATGGTCGGGCGGGTCCAGCAGAAGGAGCGCACCCGGCGGGCGATCGCCGAGGCGGCGCGCGAACTGGTGGACGCGGGGGGCGAGGTGACGATGCCCGTCGTGGCGTCGCACGCCGGGGTCTCGGAGGCGACGGCCTACCGCTACTTCCCCGACCTCGTGACGCTGCTGCGCGACGCCATCACCGACACCTGGCCCGCCCCCGACGAGCAGCTGCGGGCCGAGCTGGACGGGGTCGACGACGTCGGCGAGCGCGTGGCCCGGGCGACGCGCGTGTTCTGCGGGCGGACGCTGCGCCGCGAGCGGGCGGTGCGGGCGCTCGTGGCGGCGTCGCTGACGGGCGCGAGCGAGGAGCGCCCGGCGCACCGGTTCGAGGTGATCGACCACGCGCTCGCCCCGGTGCCCGAGGGCCCGGAGCGGGAGGCGCTGGTGCGCGCGCTCGCCGTCGTGATCAGCGCGGAGTCGTTGTTCACGCTGCTCGACCTGTGCGGGCTCGACCCCGACGAGGCGACGGCGAGCCTGGTGGAGACGGCACGGAGGTGCGTTGGGTGCGCTGCGCGCTCGTGAGCAGAAAGTGTCGGTATACCGACACTTTCTGCTCACGTGCCGAAGGCACCTCGGTCGACGACGACCCGGTCGATCTCGCCCTCCCCCGCCACCTGACCCTCGCCGTCGACGGCGCGGACGGCGAAGGTGATGCGGCCCTTCTCGTCGGGCCCGGAGGTGACCTCGGCGGTGCACCCGATGGTGCCGCCGACCAGCGTGGGCCGGCGGTGCTTGACCCGCACGGCGGTACCCACGGTGGTGCGGCCCTCGTCGAGCAGCGGTTCCGCGGTGGCCACGGTGGCGGCCTCGAGCCAGGCCACCAGCCGTGGGGTGCCCAGCACGGCCACGTCACCGCTGCCGAGCGCGATCGCGGTGTCCTCGTCGGTCACGTCGTGGAGCATCGCGGCATCATAGGGGCCTGCGGCTCGTGAGCACTAAGTGTCGGTATAGCGACACTTAATGCTCACGAGGGCTCCGCCCACCTACATGGAAGGCGCATCCGCATTGCTCGGCGTCGTCTTCTGCGACGTGATGTCGTGGAAGTTCCGGGTGATGTACTCGGCACTGCGGCAGGCGAGTGCCCCGATCGTGGACGTCGGGTTGACCGCGGCCCCGGTCGTCAGTGTGCTGCCGTCGACGACGAACAGGTTCGGCAGATCCCAGGTCTGGCACCACTTGTTGAGCACCGAGTCGTCGGGCGTGTTGCCCATCCGGCAGGTGCCCATCAGGTGCCAGGCCGGCGGCGGGTAGAGCACGCCGGTGTCGTTCGTCTCGACCGCGCCGACCGCGCGCGTCGCCTCGAAGATCTTGTCGATCCCGTACTCGGCGAGCGCGATGTCGTTCTGGTGCAGCTCGTAGTTCACGTGGGCGGCCGGCAGGCCCGACGAGTCCGTGACGTCGGGGTCGAGCGTGACCGTGTTCGACTCGACCGGCAGGTCCTCGCCGAACATGAAGACCATGAGGTGGTTCGCGAAGTGCCCGTCGAAGAACTCGCGGTGCTTCTCGCCCCACGGCGCGGTGTACCCGGTGTGGGTGCCCATCGCCGCGTAGGCCGGGCCGAACGAGCGCGCCACCTGCATGCCGAATCCGTTGACGAATCCGCGGCTGACATCGGTGTGGTAGAACTCGTGCGAGTACAGGGGCGCGCCGAACGAACCCTTGTATCCCTCGATCGGCTCGTCGAACCACGAGTCGCAGAACGCGAACACGTGGTGCATCAGGTACTTCCCGACGATGCCGTTCGAGTTGGCCAGCCCGTTCGGGAAGTCCTTCTGCGCGCTCTGCAGCAGCAGCCTCGGCGACCCGATGCCGTTCGCCGCGAGGATGACGATCTTCGCCCGGACCTCGTGCCGCTCCCCGGTGTTCCGGTCGATGTAGGTGGCCCCGGTCGCGCGCCCGTTCTCGGCGTTGATCGTCTCGACGCGGGCCATCGTGCGCAGGTCGGCCCCGTAGCGGATGGCGTAGGGCCAGTGCGCGTTCGCCGGCGTGGACAGCGACCCCGTCGGGCTGCCGGAGAGCTCGTTGCCCATGGCCTGGTCGGCCTCGCGGTTCTCCCGCGGCACGGTGATGATCGCGTTGTCGGACGGCCACCAGTGCCAGCCCAGGTCCTTCGACGCCTTGGCGTACTTCAGGCCGAGCTTGCCGGGCAGGACCTCGGGGTCGCGCACGGCCTGCTTGCGGTCCGGGTACGACGGGTCGCCGATCCGGCCCGAGATGCCGTAGATCTCGTCGTTCTCGTCGTAGAACGGGGCGAGGTCCTCGTAGGAGATCGGCCAGTCGATCGTGCCCTCGAGGCCGTGCTCGGTGCCCTTGCGGAAATCGACCGGCTTGTAGCGCGGCCAGTGGCCGGCGTAGTGGACCGTCGAGCCGCCGACGTTGTTCATCATGTACGGCGTCGTGGTGCCGGTGACCGGATAGTCCTCGGGCAGCTGGCGGACGTTCGGGTCGTAGGCCCAGCCGCGCTGCTTCTCGAGCTCCCACTCGTCGTGGTAGTGCGGGTGGTCGGTCGGCTTGACCCACGGGCCCTGCTCCAGGCAGACCACCTTCATGCCGGCCTTGGCGAGCTTGAGCGCGTTGCCCGCCCCGCCGGGGCCCGCCCCGATGATCAGGACGTCGGTCTCCTCGTACGTAGCCATGGTGCGCTCCTCACTTCGTCCAGGACAGCTGGGACAGGTCGACGCGGACGACGTCGGAGGTCTCCAGGTAGGAGCCGTTCTCCTGCGCCTGCGTCAGAAGGTCCTCGTCCCAGGGCTCCGTGGTCTGCAGGTAGCCGTAGGGCAGCGGCGGCCCGTGGTAGTCGCGGCCGGCCGGGAGGTTGCGGTTGATCGCCTGCGTGACGACCGGGCGCGAGTAGTAGCCGTAGTAGACGAGCGCGCGCAGCTGCTCGAACAGCGGGTCCCCGGCCTTCTCCAGGGCGGCGATCGCCTCGGTCCTGGCCGTCGTGTCGCCGTCGACGAACGACCGCCCGAGCCGGTCGAGGCCGGCCTTGAGCTCGTCCTCTCCTGCGAACGGGAAGTGCTTGTTCTGGAAGCCGCTCGGCGTGGTGTAGCGGCCCACGAACGTCACCAGGTCGAGCTCGCTGGCGGTCGGCCAGTCCGGGTGCGGCGGGATGATCGTGTCCGCGGCCGCGTTGATGACGGCGGCCTGCGTGTCGTCGAAGCGGACCGGGTTCTGCAGCCCACCCAGGCGCGGGCGGCCGCTCTCGAAGAAGCCACCCGCCTCGCCGGGCGTGGCCGTGGTCTCGGGGGCGCCGAACGGCGCCGGCTTCTCTCCCAGGGCGTTGTTCACGAGGGATCTCCTCTCTCGGCGTGAGGGGTGTGGGGGCTACAGCGGGGCGCCGGCCCAGTCGGTGGCCGCGCGCAGCGGGTCGAGGTTCACGGTGACGTGCTTGATCTGCGTGTAGTTGTGGACGGCCTCGAGGCCCTCGTCCCGGCCGGTGCCGCTCTGCTTGTGGCCGCCGTGCGGGGTCATCGGGAGCTCGCCGAACCAGTCGTTGATCATCACGCCGCCGACCTGGAGGCGGCGGGCCGTCGAGAGCAGCGTCGTGATGTCCTTGCCGAGGAGCACCGCGAAGAGCCCGTAGATCGAGTCGTTGACCGCCTCGACGAGCTCGTCCTCGGTCGACCACGGGTGCACCGACGCCACCGGCCCGAAGATCTCCTCCTTGGCGATGCGCGCGGAGTTGTCGACGTCGGTGAAGACCGTCGGCTCCACGAAGTAGCCGCCCTCGGGGGTGCCCGCCGGACGGCCGCCGCCGTAGTACAGCGTGGCCTCGGACTTGCCGATCTCGATGTACTCGGTGACCCGGTCGAACTGCTTCTTCGACACGAGCGGGCCCATCTGGGTGCCATCCGCAAACCCGTCACCGACCTGGGTCTGGTCCAGGCGCGCGGTGAGCTTGCCCAGGAACTCGTCCTGGACGTCGCGGTGCACGAAGAGCCGCGTGCCGGCGACGCAGACCTGCCCGGTGTGCGAGCAGAAGCCCTGCACCGCGACCTCGACGGCCTCGTCGAGGTCGGCGTCGGGGTAGACGATCGTCGGGCTCTTCCCGCCGAGCTCCAGGGTCACCTGCGCGACGTGGTCGGCGGCCAGCTTGGAGATCTGCTTGCCGGTCTCGGTGGAGCCGGTGAAGGTGATGCCCGCGACGTCGGGGTGCGCGGCCAGCGCGGCACCCGCCTCCGCGCCGTAGCCGGTGACGACGTTGAACACGCCGTCGGGGAAGCCCGCCTCCTTGACCAGCTCGGCGAACTTCAGCGACGACAGCGACGTGTCCTCGGCCGGCTTGACCACGCAGGTGTTGCCCAGCGCGAGCGCGGGCGCGCAGGAGCGGACGAGGATCAGCAGCGGGTAGTTCCACGGGATGATGTGCGCGGTGACGCCGAGCGGCTCGAGCAGCGTGAACGAGAGCTTGTTGCCCGGCACCTCGATGGTGCGCCCGCCGACCTTGTCCGCGATGCTCGCGAAGTAGTCGAGCCAGATCGGGATCGCGCCGACCAGCTCCTGGGCCTTCGCGAGGTAGTGCCCGGAGTCGAGCGCCTCGAGGCGGGCGAGCTCGTCGGCGTTCTCGGTGACCTTCTCGGCGAGCGCACGCAGGAGGGCGGCGCGGCCGAGGGCGTCGGTGAACTGCCACTCGACGGCGACCTCCCTGGCCGCCGCGACGGCCTTGTCGACGTCCGTCGAGTCGCCGCGCGGGACCTGGCCGATCGTCTCGCCGGTGTTCGGGTCGATCGTCGGGAACGTGCCGCCGGCCCCGGCGGCCGTCCACTCGCCGCCGATGAACATCCGGGCGTCGTCGGCCCTGCGGGCCGTGGGGTCAAGGGTCAGGGACATGCGGAGGACCTCCGGTCCATGTGAATACTTCCGGTCGCCGGAGCGACCACATCCGTTCACCTGCGCAGCTGTCGCTCGTCGACCACGCGGCGCGACTTGTGCTCGGCGCGCTCGAGGGTGTTGGCGTCGACGGACTCGAAGGTCACGCGGACGCCCAGGAAGGACTGCAGGCCCGACCCGGTGGAGCGCTCGAACTCGTCGCGCTGCCCGGCCGGGTGGGTGGTCTCGGCCCGGACGATCATCTCGTCCATCGAGCCGGTGCGGCGCACGATGATCTGGTGCTCGCCGCCGTAGCCGTCGACGCCGCGCAGGTAGTTGTCGACCTCGATCGGATACACGTTCTCGCCGCGGATGTGGATCATGTCGTCGATCCGGCCGTACACGCCCTCGGGCAGCTTCGGGTAGGTGCGCCCGCAGGGGTTGTCCTCCATGACCCAGCGCGTGAGGTCGTTGGAGGCGAGCCGGATCATCGGCTGGGAGGTGCGCTCGAGGTGGGTGTAGACCGGTGTGCCCTCGGAGCCGTACGGCACCGTGCGGAAGGTGTCCGGGTCGCAGACCTCGTGCCAGACGATGTCCTGCCACAGGAGCATCCCGTCCGGGGTCTCCTTGGTGGCCGACGCCGACATGAACGGCGTCATCTCGGCCATCGTCCCGCAGTCGATCACCGTGGCGCCGAACGAGTCCTCGATGGCCTTCCGGACGGCGGGCACCGAGGCGCCCGGCTCGCCGGAGAAGAACATGACCTTCAGCCCGAACTCGCGGGGGTCGATCCCCTCGGACTCGGCCACCTCGGCCAGGCGCAACGCGTACGACGGCGTCGCGTAGAACGCGGCCGGCTGGGTGCGCGCCAGCCAGGTGACCGCCCGCGCCGTCATGCCCTGGGCGCCCGCGCCGAAGGGCAGCACCCGGCAGCGCAGCCGCTCGGCGCCCGACATCGCGCCCCACGAGCCGAGGTAGAGGCTGAACAGCGCGGCGACGAACACCGTGTCCCCGGGCCGCACGCCCATCCCCCACAGGATGCGGGCGTGGTTGTCGGCGATGACCTCCCAGTCCCGGCGCCCGAGGGCGAAGGCCGTCGGGGCCCCCGTCGTCCCGCTCGTGCCGTGGATGTGGTGGATCTCCGACTCGTCGCAGCACAGGTAGTCCCCGAACGGCGGGTGGTTCGCCTGGGACTCCCGCATCTCGGCCTTCGTGACCACCGGGACCTGCTCGAACGCCTCGAAGGAGGTGATGTCGGCGGGCTTCAGCCCGGCCGCGTCCCACTTGGTCTTGTAGAAGGTCGACGTCGAGTACGCGTACTCCATGACCTCGCGCAGCCGCACGAGGACCGCGGCGTCGCGCTCCTCGGGGTCCATGGTCTCCCGGTGCGGGAACCAGTACGGCGACGACGGGTCGGGCAGGTAGTCCTGGTCGTAGCGGGTGGGGAACGCCCACTCCTCCATGCCGGCCATCAGCTCTGCTCTCCCTTCCGACGCTCGACCTCGGCGTCGTTCCACGGCGTGAGCGCCTGGTAGTCGGGCACGAACCCGAGGCCCTTGCCCGAGTCCGGCGACGGCGCGTCCTGGCTGGTGACGACGTCGACGACGGCGGGCGCGTGCTCCAGCGCCCCCCGGATCGCGTCGGCGAGGTCGGCCGGGTCGGTGACGCGCACGCCGTACGCCCCGAACGCCCGGGCCATCGCCGCGAAGTCGGCGTCGCCGAGCTCGGTCCCCGCGACGAGGCCGTAGTTCTCGGCCTGGTCGTAGCGCTCGATGTTCCAGGCGCGGTTGTTCGAGACGATCACGACGACCTTCGCGCCGTGCCGCACCGCGGTGTCGACCTCGGTCGCGGTGATCCCGAAGGCACCGTCGCCGGTGACGGCGACGACGGGTCGCTCCGGGTACGCGAGCGACGCCGCGATGCCGAACGGGGTCGCGACGCCGAGGCAGCCGAACGCGCCGACGTCGAGGTAGCGGGCGCACCGGGTGATGCCGAGCCGCGCGAACGACAGCAGGTCCCCGCCGTCGGCGATCATGATGGTCTCGCCGAGGTCGAGGGCGTCGCCGTCGAGGGCGTCGAGGGCGCCGAAGATGCGGTTCGGGTGGATGTGCCCGTCGGCGCCGTTCTCGGTGGTGTGCAGGGCCTGCCGGTAGTCCTCGGCGCGCTTCCGGTGCTTCGCCTTGAGCTCGTCGCGCCACGCGGTGTCGGGCGCGTGGTCCTTCAGCGCGTCGGCGATCGCCCCGAGCGCGGCGCCCGGCTCGGCGAGGATCTCGACCTCGCCGCGGCGGTTGTCGATCAGCTCGCTCGCGGTGTCGGCGATCCGGACGATCTTCGCGTGCCGGAAGACCGCCGGCGAGCCCATCCCGAGCTGGTAGTCGAGCTGGCGCCCGACGGTGATGAGCAGGTCGGTGTCGCGCATGACCGCGGACCGGGCGCTCCCGACGGCGGCCGGGTGCGCGTCGGGCACGAGCCCGCGGCTCTCCTGCGTGTCGAGGTACGCGGCGCCGCTCGCGTCGAGCAGCCGGACGAGCTCGGTGCCATCCGTGGTGCGCGCGCCGCGGCCGGAGATGACCGCCGGCCTCGACGCGGCCCGGATCAGCGCGGCCACCGCGGCCACGTCGTCGGGGTGGGGCTGTGGGCGGCGCTTCGGCTTCGCCCGCAGGTGCTCGTCGAGGACGAGGGCCGGCGGCACCTCGCGGCGCAGCACGTCGGTGGGGATCTCGAGGTAGACCGGACCGGGCTCGCCGCGGTCCCCGGAGGCGCGGGCCCAGGCCTCGTCGAACTCCCGGAGCACCTGGTCGGCGCTGCGCAGCGTGCGGGAGACCCGCGTGACCGGCTCCAGGATCGCGGTGTGCGGGATGTCCTGCAGCGGGCCCATGTTCGACTGCGGGATCGGCGGGCAGCCGCCGATGACCAGCAGCGGGATGCGCGAGACGGAGGCGTTCGCGACGGCCGTGACGGTGTTCGTGACGCCCGGCCCGGCGGTCACCAGGGCGACGGCCGTCTGCCCGGTGAGCTCGGTGTGGGCGTGCGCCATGTGCACCGCGGAGCCCTCGTCGCGGACGTCGACGATGCGCACGCCCCGCCGCGCGAGCTGGTCCCAGATCGGCTGGATGTGGCCGCCCTGCAGCCCGAACACGCGGTCGACGCCGTGCTCGGTGAGGAACCGCGCCACGACCTCGGCGACCTGCACCGACTGCTGACCTTCTGCCTGGGCGTCCGCCATCGGGCCTCCCCGTCGAGGTGATCTCCGGCACGCGGTCTACGGTGACCGCTGTCACGACCATGGCGCATTCTGAATTCAGAAGTCAATAGCTGCAGGTGATCGACTCGCGACGGCTCGCGACCGGCGGAGCGCGCGATACCGTGTGGCTACCCCGAGGTGGGTGATGTGAAGCACGCCACGTGTGGGAAAGGGCGTCGACCGGTCTCGGGTCCGGTAGTCAGGGCCCGGAGGGATGGGATGAGCGCGCTACCGCAGCTGCCGTCGAGGACCGACCAGGTCTTCGAGGCGATCGTCGACGACATCTGTACCGGTCGTCTGACCCCGGGGACACCGCTGCGCCAGGAGCAGCTCGCGGAGCGGTTCGGCGTGTCCCGCCAGCCGATCCAGCAGGCGCTGCTCCTGCTGCGCAACCAGGGCCTCGTCCGCGAGTTCGGGCGGCGCGGCCTGGAGGTCGCGCCGCTGGAGCCCGAGTTCGTCAGCCACCTCTACGAGCTGCGGGCCGTCCTCGACGGCCAGGCCGCCCGGCTGGCGGCCGCGCGGCGCAGCGACGAGTGGCTGGCCCACGCCGACGGCGTCGTCGCGTCCGGCAACCAGGCGTTCGCCGACCGCGCGTTCGCCCAGATGATCCGCGGCGACGTCGAGTTCCACCGCACCGTCGTCGAGGCCTCCGGCAACCCGCTGCTCGTGGAGAGCGCCGGAGTCATGTGGCGCAACGTGCAGCGGGTGATGGGCGAGGTGCTCTTCCAGGGCGGGGCGCCCGCCTGGATCTGGGAGGACCACACCGCCATCCTCGAGGCCATCCGCGACCGGGACGGCGACGCCGCCGAGGCCCTGTCCCGCCGGCACGCCGAGCACGGCGAGCAGCTGATCCTCGACGCGATGGGGTAGGTGCGCTAGGTGCGCTTCGCGCTCGTGAGCAGAAAGTGCCGCTATGGCGGCACTTTGTGCTCACGAGCCGACGGCACCCCGGTGCACCCCGAGCAGGTGGCGGTAGGCGGCCGCGCTCATCTGGTTGAAGCCCTGCTCCTCGGCGCTGGTCTCGCGGCGCACCTTCCCGGGGACCCCCGCGACCAATGAGCCGGGCGGCACCGTCACGCCCTGGGAGATCACCGCGCCCGCGGCCACCACCGAGCCCCGCCCGACGGTCGCGCCGTTCATGATCACGGCGCCCATCCCGACGAGGACCTCGTCCTCGACCGTGCAGCCGTGCACCACGGCCCGGTGCCCGACGGTGACGTTCTCCCCCACCGTGCACGGGAAGCCCGGGTCGGCGTGCAGGACCGAGCCGTCCTGGATATTGGAGCCGGCGCCGATGGTGATCGCGTCGTTGTCGGCCCGGACGACCGCGCCGTACCAGACGCCGACCTCGGGCCCGATGCTCGCGCGACCCGCCACCACGGCGCCCGGCGCGATCCAGGCGGAGGGGTCGACCTGCGGGGCGTGACCGTCGACGGTGACGAGCAGCGAGTCCATGACCGACATCGAACCAGGCCGGGACCGCTGCAGCCGCCGGCCACCGCGGGCTCGTCGATCACGAGCACAGGGGGCAGGCCCGACGGCGGGTGGACCTGCCTGCTGTGCCCGTGATCAACGGGTCGACGCCGGCCGACCTCAGACGTCGGCGCCGGCCGGCTCCTCGCGCGGCGCGGGGATTTCGGCGTCCGCCGCGTCGTCGGCCGTCTCGTCGTCGACCGCCTCGTCGGCCCGGTCCTCCGGGGTCTCCCCCGCCCAGCGGGCCGGGTCGGGGGCGAAGGTGACGACGACGGGCACCATCGCCGGCGGCGGGGCCGGCTCGTCCGCGACCGTCGACTCGGGCTCGACGCGGTGGGCCTTGGGGACCACCGGCTCGAGACCCGGCAGCCCCTCCGGCCGCGCCGGACCCTTCGAGACCACGGGCTCGAGCCCCGGCAGCCCCTCCGGCCGCGCCGGACCCTTCGGGACCACGGGCTCGAGGCCCGCCAGCCCCTCCGGGCGGGGCGGACCCGCCGTCGGGTGCACCGGCTCGAGGCCGGGCAGGCCTTCGGGTGCCACGGCGGGCACCTCGGGTGCGACGGGCCCGATCAGCCACCGCCCGTCGACGGGGCGGCGCTGCAGGGTCGGACCCGCGGTGAGCGCCTCGACGGGCACGGCCGCCATCTTCTGGCGGGCCCGTGCCACGGACCGCGAGGTCCCGGCGACCACGACGGCCAGCACGAGCCGGTCGCCGTGGGGGTCGGGGACCTCCCGGAGCAGGTGCACGCGGCCGTCGGGGGTCTCGACGGTCGTGGTCGCCTCGAACGCCGGCCTCGACCCGCTCACCGCCGTGGCGGCGCGGGCCAGGTCGGCGTGGCCGGCCCCGAGGAGCTCGAGGTCGGTCAGGTCCCCGTCCCGCGAGCAGGCGTCGAGGACCAGGCCGCTCCCGAGGTCGACGAGGGTCGCCGCGACCACCCGCCGATCCTCGAGCAGCGTCGCCAGCACCGTCGAGAGCCCGTCGGCGCGGACGCACGTGATGTGACGGTGCCGTCCCACGTCAGGCGGTCAGCGACGGCCGGCCTGCTGGTAGTACCCCTGGTCGACCGCGCTCGGACCGGCGTCGGGGCCCTCCATGGTGAAGCGCTGGGCGATCATGCGGAGGTCGCGGCGGGCCATGGCGAGGTTCGCCTGCTGCCGGTTGAGGACGAGGTAGAAGAACACCTTGTCCTCGTCGTTGCGCGAGTAGACCGGCCGGATCAGGTGGTACTGGGTGTCGAGGGTGATCAGGATGTCCTCGATCGTCTCCCGCAGGCCGAGCTTCTGCATGACGTCGAACTTGGCGCGGACGACCTCGGAGTTGCCGGGGGCGGCGACGTCCAGGTCGAACTCGGCGCTGCCGCCGCGTGAGCCGAGGGTCATGCCGCTCTCGTAGTCGACGATCGCGACCGCGAAGGCTCCCTTGATGTTGGTCGCGGCGTTCAGGACGTAATCGATGTCAGCCATGGGGTTCTGTGTCTCCATCGGGGTGGCTTGGATCGTGTGGACGACGGGGGTCAGGACAGACGACGTAGTCCGTCGATCAGCCGTCTCAGCACCGAGGGCTCAGTGGTGAACGCCGCGGTGCCTGCCACGGCGGCCGCTGGGCGGACCGCCGGGACGCTTCGGGGGGTGGCGGGCAGACCCGCCGGGAGGTGGGACCCGGGCCGCCGCCGCGGCAGGTCCGGCAGCTCCTCGACGACGGGCTCGTCGCCGGCCTCGGCGGTCTCCTCGCCGGCCGGGACCGCGTCGTCGGTGGTCTCGGCGTCGGGAGCCGCGTCGTCGGGACCCGCCTCGTCGGGAGCCGCGTCGTCGGGGGCTGCGTCGGGCTCCTCCGCGGGCTCCGGCCGCGCGACCTCGAGGGGCACCGCGTGGATGACCGGCGCGGGCATCGGGGCCGGCATCTCGGTGGTGTCGTCCTCGGGCACGGGCGAGGGCGGCGGCGGCACGACGACGACGGGCGCGAACAGGTTGTTCGGGTCGCGCGGCGCCGGCACCGGGGGCGCGGGCGGGTCCTCGGCCGAGGTGCGCGCCGCCGGCACGGTCGGCCCGACGACGCCCGTCGCCGAGACGACCGGCGTCGGGCCGGTGGGCGGGCCGAGCTCGGGCATGTCCGGCCGCTCGGTGCGACCCGACCACCACACGCCCTCGCGCACGGTGAGCGGCAGGCGCCGGGACGACCGCGCGTCCGCGGTGCCCTTCTTCCCCGTCGGTCCCCGCTCGGGGCGGGGCAGCTGGGTGATGGCGCGGTCCTGGCCGGTGCGGGCGACCGGGGGCTGCTCGTCGCGCGGGCCCGGCACGTCGACGGGCCGGTCCTCGGCCGGGCGCGCGGGCGCCGGCATGGCGACGGGGCCGGTGCCCGGGGACGCGGCGGCGGGGCCCTCCGGTGTCCCGGGCGCGGGGGACGGCCAGGGGGCCGCGGACGTCGACGGGGAGAACCACGACGACGCGGCCTCCGGATCCGGCCGCCGGGGCGCCCACGCCCGGCGCGCCTCGGCCGGGGACGACGCCGACGACGCCGAGGGGGTGAACCAGGAGCGCCGGGGAGCCTCGGGGCCGGTCGACGACGGCGGCGCGGCGGGCCCCGAGGACGTCGGGGAGGACCCGGCGAGGGTCGGCATGGCGGACCCGCCCGAGGCGGACGGCCCGGGCCACGGGGCCGAGGCGGCCGCCGGCGCCGCGGGCATCGTCGGCCCGGTCGGCCCGGGCGAGGTCGGCCAGGAGGACCGGGCAGGTCCCACGGGCGCCGACGACGCGGGCAGCGGCGCGGCCGGCTCCAGCGGGTGGGACGGACGCGCCGGCGCGGACGGGGCCGGTCCCAGCGCGCGGGGGCCGGGCAGCGACACCGGCGACCCGAGCCCCGCGAGGGCCCGGCGCGACCAGGCGAGGTTGCCCCGCGCCCGGTCGATGCGCACGGTCACCCACAGCGGCCCGCGGTCGGCGGGGTCGGTCGTGACGAGGCGGACCAGGTGGAAGGCGTCGTCCGTCGTCAGGACGAGGTCCTCGAGGTCGTGGTGGCGCTCGTGGGAGATGTCGGCGACGCGGCGCGCCCAGTCGACGATCGCCATGGCCGGGCCGGGCGGCCCCCCGGACTCGCCGCGCACACGGTCGCCCCCGGCGTCGACCGCGAGGACGTACTCGGCGCCGGGCAGCGCGGCGAGGCCCTCGACGAGACCCGTGGCCGGTTCCGGGGCGGACGCGCTCTCGGGATCGACGGCGGCCGGTGCCGCCCACCCGTGTGCGACCAACGCCATCCCTCACTGCTCCCGGGGTCCTGGACCGGGGAACGGTAAGGATCGCCCCCCGTGACCGGCAACGGCTCCGTTCAGCCCATCGAGGGACCATTCCCCCGAGGAGGACATGACCGAGCGTTCCTGCTTCGTGTCGGTAGGCGACACGCCGGGGCACTAGTCCGTCCGTACGCGGATGATCAGCGTCCGGGCGTCACCCCTGTCTGCCGACCAGCGGCTGGAGCCTGCCGAAAAGGCCAAGCTGGTCTGAACCGAACAGCCGCTGCAACACCGCCGAGCGGACGTAGAAGCTCAGGGAGACGACCCTGAACCGATCGCGAAGTGCACCGGTTCGGCCCAACGACGAACAACCGTTCGCCGCGTCGAGAACCTCCACTCGTCGCGATCGTGCGACGGCCGACCGGTCGATCGAGCACGTTCGGCGGACAGTCGGTTCCGTCAGCGGATCGACTGTGTACAACCGACTTCGGTGAGCACGGGGTCGCGCGGGAAGCGCAGCGCGGTCCGCGCGGGGGCGCCGAGGAGGTTCTCGCGGAACCGCGACCACGTCATCGGGGCCGACACCGAGTCCTCGAGCTCGCGGATCGCCGGGCACTGCAGGGCCCGCGTCGCGGCCGCCACGTCGTCGGCCCGCACCGCGCGGTCGTCCGGCGGCACACCGCCGCCCTGGGCCACCGACCACGCCGCGGGGAGGTTCTTGTCGTGCCCGACACGGCCGTCGGGGACCATCACCGTGTGGGCCGCCAGGGGCTCCGCCAGCCCGACGGTGTCGGTCACCCGCACGTCGAGCGAGTTGAGCGCCCCGGCCGCCCCGAGGTTGAGGAACACCATCCCGCTGGGCCGGCCCGGCGCCAGCGGGATCGTCTCCCACTCCGGCCCGGCGGGGCCCTTGCCACGGGCCTGGAGGGCGAGCACGTGCACCGGGCTCTGGGCGATGAGCTTGGCGCCGCCGGCGACGTAGGGGTGGTTGCGGTAGTCGTTGGCGGTGAGCGGGTGCGGCGTCCCCAGCAGCTGGACGTAGAAGTCGCGCTCGTCGGCGATGCCCGACGCGGAGATCCCGTCGTAGCCGGGCCGCGCGTGGGCCCCGACGACGAGGCCCCACAGGAGCAGGGCCGCGAGCGGCAGCACGGTGCGCCGGCGGACCGGCAGTGCCATCACCGGGAGGAGCAGGCAGAACACCGACGGCAGCAGCATCCGGGCGTGCATGAAGTCGCCGCCGACCCGCACGACGTACAGCACGTCGGCGAGCCCGCCCACGACCGGTGCCAGTGCGACGGCGGCCGTCCCGGCCCGGTCCCAGGCCCGGGTCGCGCGGACGGCGGGGTCGAGGGGCTCGAGGGGCTCGAGGGGCCCCGCCCCGTCGGGAGGGGCGGAGCGGCCCCGCCGCCGGGCCCACCACTCGCTGCGCGCCAGCCGGGGCCCCACGACCCCGGCCGCGGCCGCCAGCAGGCACAGCGCCGCGACGAGCAGCCAGTACGTGGCGACGGTGTCGCGCAGGTAGGAGTAGCCGCGCCCCCACAGCGCGACCCCGGCCTCCTTCGCCAGCGCCGCGGAGGGCACGAGCAGGCCGTAGTACCCAGCGCGGAACACCTCGTAGCCGGCGGCCGGCGCCGCGCACAGCGCGCCGAGCCCGACCACCCGCAGCCAGCCGCGCCGGTCGCGGGGCTGCTCGAGGACGGCGAGCGCGAGCCCGGCCGCGACCGACACGAGCGCGAGGTCGGGGCGCACGAGCGGGCCGAGCCCGATGACGAGGGCCGTGGGCCAGGCGGGCCCGGGCCGGCGGCGGGCGCCCCGCGGCGCGAAGAGCCGGGGCTCGCGCTGGGAGCGCCGCACGAGCAGCCACCAGGTGAAGGCGAGCCAGCAGAACGACAGCCCCGTCTCGAGGCCCGAGGTGCCGAAGTCCCAGAACGGCGGCATCGCGAGCACGACGAGCCCGCCCGCGGGCACCACGACGCGCCCGAGCCCGGTCAGCCGGCGGGCGGCGTCGAGCGCGAGGCCGAGCGCGGCGGCCGAGAGCACCATCCCGGCGCCGACCGCGACGTACTCCAGCCGGACGGGCAGCCAGGAGAGCCCCAGCAGGACGACGGTCCACAGCGTCGAGGTGTTGGTCTCCACCCGCTCGCCGACGTTGAACACCGGCCCGTGCCCGGCGAGGATCTGCCGCACGGTGCGCAGGAAGATCAGCCCGTCGTCCGACATCCAGCGCCGCTGCCAGATCAGCACGAGGTCTCCCACGACGGCGAGGCCGAGCAGGACCGCCGTCGTCGTCACCGGGCGGCGCCGGGCGCGGCGGGCGAGGTCGCCGGTCAGCCCGACCGCGCGCGTCGCGGCGGGGAGCCCGGAGCGCCGCGTCGTCCCCGGGGCCTGCGCGGCCCCGGGCTGCGCCGTCTCGGCCGTCACCCGTCCTCCCCCCGCCGTCATCCCGGGACCAGCCGCCGCGGCCCGGCCCCGTCGGGGGCGAGCCGGGCCGACCACGAGCGGGCCTGCGCGTCGGTGAGGACCGCGACCTGGTCGACGACGACCCGCAGCCGCGCGGCGGCGTCCCCCGCAGCGTCCCACGCGGGACGGAAGGCCGGGTCGAGCGCGTGCGGCGCGCCGTCGTGCAACCGCCCGACGAGGTCGCGCAGCAGCGCCCGCTCCCGCTCCTGCGCGGCCAGCCGGGCGGGGTCGGACATCACCCAGCGCACGGCGGCCGCCTTCAGCAGCGTCACCTCCGCGCGGGCCCACGAGGGGACCACGAGGTCGTCGTCGGGACCCGGCGCGTCGCCCGTCTCCGCGAGCGTCCCCTCCACGGCGGCCGTAACGAACCGGCCGACGAGGTCGCTGGTCAGGCGCTTGAGCGCGACCTGCGCGGCGAGCGTGCCCGGCTCTCCGCGGCGTCCCGCCTCGCGCGCCACCGTGCGCAGCGGGGGGTGGTCGGCGAGGCGGCCGGCCGCGGCCTCGAGGTCGGCGGTGGCGGCCCCGAACGCGGCCGCGGCGAGCGCGACGAGGCCGTCGTCGGGACGGGCGAGGTGGCCGGGGTCGATGCGGCCGGCCAGCACGGCGTCCTCGACGTCGTGGACCGAGTAGGCCACGTCGTCGGCCCAGTCCATCGTCTGCGCCTCGAGGCTGGGCACTCCCGTGCGGTCCTCGGGCAGGCCCGCCCGCACCCAGGTGAACACCTCGGCGTCGTCGTCGTAGACCCCGAACTTGCGGACGCCGTCCCGGCGCCGCCAGGGGTACTTCAGGCAGGCGTCGAGGGTTGCGCGGGTGAGGTTGAGGCCGCGGCAGCGCTCGTCGTCGAGGGTCTTGGGCTCGAGGCGGGTGAGCAGCCGCAGCGTCTGGGCGTTGCCCTCGAAGCCGCCGGCGTCGGCCATGACCTCGTCGAGCGCGCGCTCGCCGTTGTGCCCGAACGGCGGGTGGCCGATGTCGTGGGCGAGGCCGGCGGTGTCGACGACGTCCGGGTCGAGGCCCAGGTCCTCGGCCATCCCCCGGCCGATCTGCGCGACCTCGAGGGAGTGCGTGAGGCGGGTGCGGGGCACGCCGGTGACCTCGGCGTCCTCCCCCGGGCCCACCACCTGCGTCTTGCCCGCGAGGCGGCGCAGCGCCGCGGAGTGCAGCACCCGGCCGCGGTCGCGCGCGAACGGCGAGCGCCGGTCCCGCCCGCCCTTGGGCTCCTCGGGGAAGAACCGCTCGCGCGGGTCCCTGGTGGTGCTCACTGCAGGCTCGGGTCGGCGAAGTCCGACGAGGCGTGCGCGAGGTGGTAGTAGAGCAGCCCCGCGGTCTCGCGGACGATGTAGAAGAACTGGGTGCGCCGGGTCTGGGACACCGGGCCGCCCTTGGCCGGCGAGGTGGTGGCGTCGAGGCCGACGTCGCGGGCCATCGTCCGCGACCGCAGCGAGTGCCAGGGGTCGCTGACGATCACCGCCGACGCCCAGCCGTGCTGCGCCGCGACCGACCCGACCGCCTCGAAGCTGCCGAGCGTGTCCCGGCCCTCGTCGATCGGGAGGACGTCGCGGTTGGGCACGCCGTGCTCGGTGAGCCACCGGTCGCCGCTCTCGGCCTCGGAGAACTGGTCGCCGCGGGCCGCGCCGCCCACCGTGACGATCCGCGGCGCCACCCCCTGCTGGTAGAGCGTCAGCGCGTGCTCGAGCCGGGCCTCGAGCACCGGCGACGGCCGGCCGTCGTACTGGGCGGCGCCGAGCACCAGGATCATGTCGGTGGGCGTGCGCTCGTCGACGCGGCCGAGCTCCCAGACCCGGAACGCGGTGCCGCCGACGAGCAGCAGCCCGATGACGATCGCGCCCACGACGACGCGGGGCGCCCAGGTCAGGGCGGCGCGGGGGCGGGCCCGCGGCGAAGCCGATCTTCCGGTCCTGCGGGTGCGGGTCGGGGCGGGTCCGCTCCGGGTCATGCGCCGATCTGCCCCCGCCCGGCCGAGAGCGCCCCGGGCTCGCGGCCGCTCCGGGCGGCGATCACCTCGGCGACGATCGACACCGCGGTCTCGGCCGGGGTCCGCGCCCCGAGGTCGAGACCGACCGGGCCGTGGATGCGCGCGAGGTCCGCCTCGGTGACCCCTGCGGCCAGCAGGCGCTCCCGGCGGGCTGCCTGGGTGCGCCGCGAGCCGAGCGCCCCGAGGAAGCCGTGCCCGTGGCGCAGGCCGGCGAGCAGCGCGTCGTCGAACCCCGGGTCGTGGTCGAGCAGGACGAGCACGTCGGCGTCGGTGAACGCGGCGACGGCGGCCGTGGTCTCCTCCCGCCCGGCGAGCCGGCGGGAGCCCCACCCGAGCACGCCGGCCTGGGCCTCGAGCGCGTCGGCGATCGCTCCCGCACCCACCACCAGCAGGGACGGCACCGGCACCCACAGGTCGACCAGGACGTCGGCGCCGGCGAGCTCGGTGCGGTCGGTGGCGGTGGCGCCGCGGCGCGCGAGGCCCCGGACGTGCGCGACGACGGCCTCGTCGAGCTCCGCGGCGCCGAGCGAGCCGTGGACCTCCCCGAGGTCGGTCCCGACGACGGCGAGGGCCGCGGCCCCGTCCGCGGTGGACGCCAGCGCGGCGGGGACGCCCGCGGCGAAGGCCCGGGCGAGCGCACCCGCCGGATCGGCCGCGAGGGGGTGCGCGAGCAGGGTGGCCCCGCCCGCGCAGGCCAGCCCGGCGGCCACGGCGTCGTCCTCCGCCACGTGGGCCTCGGTGGTGCCCGGGGCGGAGAGGGCGCTGCGGGCGAGGTCGACCGCCGGGGCGTCGAGCGCGCCCCGCAGCAGGTCGCCCGCGGTCACGACCTCGCCGAGCAGCGTGCCGCGCGCCGCCAGCAGCTGGCCCGGCTCGACGGTGCCGAACCCGTGCCGCGCGAGGACGCGCACGACGCTGACGGGAGCAGCCGGATCGTCTCCTCCGGCGAGGACGTCGCTCAGCTGGCTCACACCCTCAGGGTAGGCGAGCCCCCCGACGGTCCCCGCCCGGCGGGCGCGCCCGCCGGGCCGGGCTGGCGGTGACCGACGTCACACCCGTCGTCTCCGCCGCGAGATCCCGGGAGCGGCGGGCGACACCCGCCGTCGTACGCACGAGTAGTGCCGTACCGTGCGCCGCCCGCATCGGTGCCCCGAATTCCTCGCCCGTTCGGCGTACGGGATCCCGGGGATTTTCCTGTTACCCGTCGTTTCCTATGATCTCCGGTAGCACGAACAATGCGTTCGGAGATCCCGCGGTACCGCACGACGAACTGGTGGGAACTGCGCGCGACCCGCATTCTTTCGGCCATGAGGGCGGCACAGCGGTACGACGACGTGGTGATCACCGGACTGGCGCACGTCGACGCGCCGCACCGGGTCACCTCCCGCGAGCTCGAGGACCGGATCGCCGGGACCCTGGGGCGCCTGCGGATCACGCCCGGCCTGCTCGAGAAGCTGTCGGGCATCGCCGAGCGCCGGGTGTGGGACGAGGGCACCATGCCGAGCGAGGTGGCCGCGCGGGCCGGGGAGGACGCCCTCGCCCGCAGCGGCGTCCCGCGCCACGAGATCGGCGCGCTCATCAACACCTCCGTGAGCCGCGACCACCTCGAGCCGTCCACCGCGAGCATCGTGCACGGTCGCATGGAATTGCCGCCGGAAGCCGTGAACTTCGATCTGGGCAACGCCTGCCTCGGATTCCTCAACGGGATGAACCTCGTCTCGACGATGATCGAGCGCGGCGAGATCGACCACGGACTCGTCGTCGCCGGGGAGACGAGCCGATTCGCGATGGAATCCACCCTCGCCCGGCTCGCGGGCGACGAGGCCACCCGCGCGATGTTCCACGAGCAGTTCGCGACGCTGACCGTCGGGTCGGGCGCGGTCGCGATGGTGCTCTCCCGCGCCGACGGCCCCGGCGGGCACCGCTACCTCGGCGGGCTGGGCCGGGCCAGCACCGTCGGGAACTCCGCGCTGTGCGTCGGGCAGGCCGACGAGATGCGCACCGACAGCTCCGGGCTGCTGGCCGCCGGCATGGAGCTCGCCGGGCGCGCCTGGAAGGAGGCCGTCGCGGCGTTCGGGTGGGACGCCGCAAGCTACGACGTGTACTGCCTCCACCAGGTCAGCAAGGTCCACACCCGCGCGGTGTCCGACCAGCTCGGCCTCGACCACGACCGGTTCCCGTCGCAGTTCCCGCTCTTCGGCAACATCGGCCCGGCCGGGGTCCCGACGGTGCTGTCGAAGGCCGTCGAGGACGGCGTCGTCACCGACGGCTCGCGCGTGATGCTCATGGGCGTGGGCAGCGGGATCAACGCTGCGGCCGCGGAGGTGCTGTGGTGAGCACCGAGGCGCTCGCCTCCCGCACCCTGACCGTCGGCGGCCACACCATGGCCTACGTCGACGAGGGGTCGGGGCCGCCCGTCCTGCACGTCCACGGGAACCCGACGTGGTCGTTCTACTGGCGCTCCCTGCTCACGACGCTGCCCGCCGACGGCTTCCGGGTGATCGCGCCGGACCACATCGGGATGGGCCGCTCCGACAAGCCGTCCCGCGCCGAGTACCCCCACACGCTGGCGCGCCGGGTCGCGGACCTGACCGAGTTCGTCGACGCCCTCGACCTCGACGGGCCGCTCTGCCTCGTCGTGCACGACTGGGGCGGCCCGATCGGTCTCTCGTGGGCCGTCGAGCACCCCGAGCGCGTCGACCGGGTCGTCGTGCTCAACACCGCCGCGTTCCCGCTGCCCGCCGACAAGCGGATCCCGTGGACGCTGCAGGCGGCGCGGCTGCCCGTCGTCGGCGACGTCGCGGTCCGCCGGTTCAACGCCTTCTCCCTCGGCGCGCTCGTCCTCGGCTCCGGCCGGCCCTGGCTCGGCGCCGAGGCCCGCCGCGGCCTGCTCGCCCCCTACGACCGTCCCGAGCACCGCGTGGCCGTGCACGCCTTCGTCCAGGACATCCCGACCGGGCCCGCCGACCCCGCCCACCCGGTGCTCGTGCGCCTCGCCGAGCGGCTCCCGCTGCTCGGGGAGAAGCCGGTGGCGGTGCACTGGGGCATGAAGGACCCGGTGTTCGACGCGTCGATCCTGCGCCACCTGCTCGGCTACCTGCCCCACGCCGAGGTGCACCGCTACCCCGGCGCCGGCCACTACGTCCTCGAGGACGCCGCGGACGAGATCGTGCCGCGGGTGCGGCGGTTCCTGGCGGCCGGTCGATGAGCACCGCGACCCCGACGACGACCCTCGACGGCCTGCTCGCCGAGCACGGGGCGGCCCGCCCCGACGACGCCGCGCTGGTGCTGCCGGGGTTCGGCGGCTCGACGCGCACGGTCTCCTTCGGCGCGCTGGCGCGGCGGGTGACCGCGGCCGCGTCGGGACTGCTCGCCGCCGGCATCGGCCCGGGCACCCGCGTCGCCCTGCTCGTGCCCCCGACCGCCGACTTCTTCGTGCTCGCCTACGCGCTGGTGCGGGTGCGGGCGGTGCCGGTCGTCGTGGACCCGGGCATCGGGCTCGGCCGGGTGCGGGACTGCCTGGGCGAGGCGGCGCCGGAGGCCTTCGTCGGGATCGCGACGGCGCACCTCGCCCGGCGCGCCCTGGGCTGGTGCCCGTCCGCGCGGGTCGCGGTGACCGCCGGCCCGGTGCCGGTGCCGGGCACCGTGTCGCTGCGCCGCGTCGAGCGGGAGGGGTCCCGACGCGGGCCGCGGGCACCGCTCCCCCGCCCCGACGGGGTCCCGGCCGCGATCCTGTTCACCAGCGGGTCGACCGGCCCGCCCAAGGGCGTCGAGCACCACGAGGACGGGCTGCTCGCCCAGGCCGGCCTGATCCGCGACCTCTATGGCCTCGGCCCCGGCGACGTCAGCCTCGCCACCTTCCCGCCGTTCGCGCTCTTCGGGCCGGCGCTCGGGATGACGACGGTGGTGCCGCGGATGGACCCGACGCGGCCGGCGAAGGTGGTGCCCGCGCGGCTGGTGACGGCCGCGCGGCGCAGCGGGGCGACGGTCATGTTCGGCTCCCCCGCCGTGCTCGACCGGCTCGGCCGCGGCGCCCCCGCCGGCACGACGCTGCCCGCCCTGCGCCAGGTCGTCTCGGCGGGGGCGCCGGTCCCCCGCGACACCCAGCGGCGGGTACTCGCGCTGCTGGGCCCGGGCGCCCGGGTCCACACCCCGTACGGCGCCACCGAGGCGCTGCCGGTGACGACGATCGCGAGCGACGAACTGCTCGCCCTGCCCGACGACGGCATCTGCGTGGGGCGCCCGGTCCCCGGCGTCGACGTCGCGCTGATGCGCCCGGCCGACGGGCCGGTGGCGGCGCTGACCCCCGACCGCCTGGTGGGCGCCGGCGAGGTCGGGGAGGTCGTGGTCCGCGGCCCCGTCGTGAGCCCCGCCTATGCCGACCGCCCGGACGCGACGGCCGCCGCCAAGGTGCGCTGGGACGGCCGGCTCGCGCACCGCACGGGCGACCTGGCCTCCCGCGACGACGACGGCCGGCTCTGGTTCGCCGGCCGCGTCACCCACGTCGTGCACACCGCGGACGGCCCGCTGCACAGCGTGCCGTGCGAGGAGGTGCTCAACCACCACCCGGCGGTGCGCCGCTGCGCGCTGGTCGGGGTGGGGCCGGCGGCGGCGCGCAGCCCCGTCGTCGTCGTGGAGATGCTCCCCGGCCACCGGCTGGACTCCGAGGTGGCCGGGGAGCTGCGGGCGCTCGCGGCGGCCGACCCGCGCACGGCGACGATCGAGGTGTTCCTCGCCCACCCCGGTCTGCCCGTCGACCCGCGCCACAACTCGAAGATCGACCGCGAGGCACTCGGCCGGTGGGCCGCGCGGGAGCTGGCGTGACGGCGCTGGTCACCGGGGGCGGGGGCTTCGTCGGGGGTGCCGTCGTCGACGCGCTGCTAGCCCGCGGCGAGCCGGTCGTGAGCCTCGCGCGCGGCGACTACCCGGCGCTGCGCGAGCGCGGGGTGACCACGGTGCGCGGGGACCTCACCGACCCGGTCGCCGTGCGGGAGGCCCTCGTCGGGTGCGACACCGTCTTCCACGTCGCCGCCCGGGCCGGCATCCGGGGCACCGTCGCGCAGTTCCGGCACAGCAACGTCGAGGGCACCCGGGTGCTGCTCGACGCGTGCCGCGCGGCGGGCGTGCGGCGGTTCGTGTTCACCAGCACGCCGTCGGTCGTGCACACCGGCGGCGACATCGCCGGCGGCGACGAGTCGCTGCCCTACGCGACGCACTTCGACGCGGCCTACCCGGAGACGAAGGCCGAGGCCGAGCGGCTGGTGCTGGCCGCGAACGGCCCCGACCTCGCGACGGTCGCGCTGCGCCCGCACCTCGTGTGGGGCCCGGGCGACACCCAGCTGGTCCCGCGGATCCTGGCGCGGGCCCGGGCGGGGCGGCTGCGCTTCGTCGGCGACGGGTCGGCGGTCATCGACACCACCTACGTCGACGACGCGGCCCGGGCCCACCTCGACGCCGCCGACCGGCTCGCCCCGGGCGCCGCGTGCGCCGGACGGCCGTACTTCATCACCTCCGGCGACCCGCGCCCGGTCCGCGAGCTCGTCAACGGCATCGTCGTCGCCGGCGGGCTGGAGCCGGTGCGCGGCACCGTGCCGGTGGGGGTCGCCGTCGCGGCCGGCGCGGCGGTGGAATCGGTGTGGCGGGTGCTGGACCGGGTCCCGTTCCTCGGCGACGTCGGCGACCCGCCGATGACCCGCTTCCTCGCCCGCCAGCTCGCCACGGCGCACTGGTTCGACATCTCGGCCGCCCGCCGCGACCTCGGCTACGAGCCGCGGGTGTCGCTGGACGAGGGGTTCGCGCGGCTGTCCGGTGCGCTCCGCGCTCGTGAGCACTAAATGCCGGTATAGCGACAGTTAGTGCTCACGAGCCGGAGGCACCTAACAGCCGATGAGCCGCGCCGCCAGGTAGCCCTCGAGCTGGTCGAGCGCCACACGCTCCTGGGTCATCGCGTCCCGGTGGCGCACCGTCGCCGCCTGGTCGTTGAGTGAGTCGAAGTCGATCGTGACGCAGTACGGCGTCCCGATCTCGTCCTGGCGCCGGTAGCGGCGACCGATGGCCCCGGCGTCGTCGAAGTCGACGTTCCAGTGCTGCCGGAGCTTCGCCGCGACGTCGCGCGCCACCGGCGAGAGGTCGGCGTTGCGCGACAGCGGCAGCACGGCCGCTTTCACCGGCGCGAGGCGCGGGTCGAGCTTGAGGACGGTGCGCTTGTCGACGCCGCCCTTGGCGTTCGGCGCCTCGTCCTCGGTGTAGGCCTCGAGCAGGAACGCCATCATCGGCCGCCCGACGCCGGCCGCGGGCTCGATGACGTAGGGCTTGTACCGGGAGTCGGTGGCCTGGTCGTAGTAGCTCAGGTCGACGCCGCTGTGGTTCGAGTGCGTCGTGAGGTCGAAGTCGGTGCGGTTCGCGATGCCCTCGAGCTCACCCCACTCCTGCCCGGCGTTGAACTCGTAGCGGTACTCGATGTCGACCGTGCGCTTCGAGTAGTGGGAGAGCTTCTCCTTGGGGTGCTCGTAGTGGCGCAGGTGGTCCCGCGCGATCCCGAGCCCGGTGTACCAGCGGGTCCGCTCGTCGATCCAGTACTGGTGCCACTCCTCGTCCGAGCCCGGCTCGACGAAGTACTCCATCTCCATCTGCTCGAACTCGCGCGTGCGGAAGATGAAGTTCCCGGGCGTGATCTCGTTGCGGAAGCTCTTGCCGATCTGGCCGATGCCGAACGGCGGCTTCTTCCGCGCCGTCGACATGACGTTCGCGAAGTTGACGAAGATGCCCTGCGCGGTCTCCGGGCGCAGGTAGTGCAGGCCCTCCTCGGACTCGACCGGCCCGAGGTAGGTCTTGAGCATCATGTTGAACTCGCGCGGCGGGGTGTAGGAGCCGCGGACTCCGCAGTTCGGGCAGGGCACCGTCGAGAGGTCGTAGGACACGTGGCCCTCGGAGTCGGTGGACTCCAGCGACGGGCCGCCGGTGCGCTCGGAGAAGTCCTCGGCGAGCTGGTCGGCGCGGAACCGGCGGTGGCAGTTCGTGCACTCGACGAGCGGGTCGGTGAACACGTCCACGTGGCCGGAGGCCACCCACACCTGCTTGGGCAGGATGACGCTCGAGTCGAGCCCGACGACGTCGTCGCGACCGGTCACCATCGTCCGCCACCACTGGCGCTTGATGTTGTCCTTGAGCTCGACGCCGAGGGGACCGTAGTCCCAGGCCGACCGGGTACCGCCGTAGATCTCCCCCGAGGGGAAGACGAACCCGCGGCGCTTGCACAGGTTCACCACGGTCTCGATGCGGGCGCTTCCGGTGGGGGTCGGCACTTCTGTTCTCCCGACGGCGGGCCGCGCGGCCCGCCGGACTCGCTGGTCGTCTGGCCTACCCAGCGTAGCGAGGCTCGGCCGGCCGCTCGATCCACCGGTTCACCCGAGGATGCTCGGGCGCTCCTCGACCCCGCCATCGGCCGCCGGGGCGGTCAGCCGGCGCTCGAAGGTCGCGGCCTCGTCGGTGCGGGCCGCGGAGAGGAACGGCACCACGTGCTCGCGGACGTCGAAGGGCGCCAGCGCGCGGCGGTAGGCGGTGAGCGAGGCGAACACCGCGACGAGCACCCACTCCCCCGGCGCCTCCACGGCGCTGCCGAACTCGACCCGCTCGCACCCGGGCTGCGCGGCCAGGAGCCCCACGGCGCGCCGCGCGCGGTCGAGGAAGTCGTCCCCGGCCTCGTCGAACCGGCACACCAGCAGCACGGCACCGACCTTATCGACACCGGGTGTCAGTATCGGGAGGAGGTGGGACACTGGAGGACACAGGCCGGGACGACGACGAGGGCGGTGGAGGACGGTGCCGACGCGAGGCGGCGGGCAGGGTGCCCGCCGAGGGCTGCGCCGGGGCGACACGAGGCGCCCGCTGCTGCCCGGATCGGGGCCGCTGGCCGGGGTGTCGCCGATCCTGGCGTTCCTGGTCGTGGTCGCGGTGTTCGCCGTGGGCGCGATCGTCGGGGGGCTGATCGGGGCGCTGCTGCTGGCGCTGCTCGCCGTCGGGGTCGCCGTGCTGCTCGCCACCACGTGGCCGCGGCTCACGCCGCCCGAGCGCCTCGCCCGCGTGCTGGTGCTGGCCGTGCTCGTGGCAGTGACGATCGGGGTGGCGCTGCGGTGAACGCCGTCCAGATCCAGGCGCCCGACGAGGCCCCCCACCTGCCCGCCGACGCCCCCGCCCCGCCGCCCACCGAGACGCTGGCCGCGGCCGGCGAGCTGCTGCGCGCCCTCGCCGCGCCGGTGCGGATCGCCGTGGTGCTCCAGCTGCGCACCTCCCCGCGCTGCGTGCACGAGCTGGTCGACGCCCTCGGCGTCACCCAGCCACTGATCAGCCAGCACCTGCGGGTGCTCAAGGCGGCCGGCGTGGTGCGCGGTGAGCGCCGGGGCCGCGAGGTCGTCTACCGGCTGGTCGACGACCACCTCGCCCACATCGTCGTCGACGCCGTCGAGCACGCCGAGGAGGACGCGTGAGCACGGACGGGGCCCGTCCCACCGTCGTGCCCGGCCAGCGGGCGACGCGCCAGCGGGCTGCGATCGGCGACCTGCTCGACCAGCTCGACGACTTCCGCTCGGCCCAGGACATCCACGAGGAGCTGCGCCGCCGCGGGGAGGGCATCGGGCTGACGACGGTGTACCGCACGCTGCAGGCGCTGGCCGAGGCCGGGGAGATCGACGTGCTGCGCACCGCCGCGGGCGAGGCGTCCTACCGGCGCTGCTCGGACACCCACCACCACCACCTGGTGTGCCGCAGCTGCGGGCGCACCGTCGAGGTGGAGGGACCCGCCGTCGAGCACTGGGCGGAGAAGGTCGCCGCCGAGCACGGCTTCGCCCAGATCGACCACACCGTGGAGATCCTCGGGGTGTGCGCGACCTGCCGGGCCTGACGGGCCCGGCACCCGTCGTCGGGACCGCCCTCAGGAGGTGCCGACGAGGTCCGCGCGGACCTGCGAGGCGGTGGAGACGACGAGCATGAGCAGCGTCCCGAGCGGGTCGGGGGCGAGGCCCTCGGCGGGGAACGCGTAGCGCAGGGTCACGTCCCACCCGTCGTCGGTGGCGATCGCGCCGAGCGTGCCGAAGAGCCCCTGCCCGGCCCGCTCGGCGATCTGGCGGGGGATCTCGTCGCCGACGAGGTCCCACGCGACGACGCAGGTCAGCGACAGCACGGCCAGCCCCTCGACCAGCTCGATCCCCTGCACCGCGCACGGCACGTCGCCGTGGCGGAAGGACAGCGCGCCGTCGTCGTCGACCCGCACCTCGACGAACTTCTCCAGCGCCTCCCGGGCGGTGATGAGCAGCGTGGCGGTGGTCGCGGCCTCGCGGCTCACGGGTTCTCCTCGGGGTCGGTCGCGCCGTTCGCGGTGGGGGCGTCGGCGGCGCCGCCGTAGCGGCGGTCGCGGCTGGCGTAGATCTCGCAGGCCTGCCAGAGGTGGCGGCGGTCGAAGTCCGGGAAGAGCGTGTCGAGGAAGACCATCTCGGCGTAGGCGGACTGCCAGAGCAGGAAGTTCGAGGTGCGCTGCTCCCCGGAGCTGCGCACGAACAGGTCGACGTCGGGCATGTCGGGCTCGTCGAGGTGGCGGGCGATCGCGCGCTCGTCGATGCGGTCCGGGTCGATCTCGCCGCGGGCGGCCCTCCTCGCGAGCTCGCGGGCGGCCTGCACGATCTCCGCGCGCCCGCCGTAGTTGACGCACATGGTGAGGGTGACGACGTCGTTGTCGCGCGTCAGCTCCTCGGCCTTCTCGAGCTCGGAGATGACGCTGCGCCACAGCCGCGGCCGCTGCCCCGACCAGCGCACCCGCACCCCCATCGCGTGCATCTCGTCGCGGCGGCGGCGGATGACGTCGCGGTTGAACCCGAGCAGGAAGCGGACCTCCTCGGGACTGCGCCGCCAGTTCTCGGTGGAGAACGCGTACGCGCTGATCCACTTGACGCCGAGGTCGATGCAGCCGCGGACGACGTCGAGCAGCTGCCCCTCGCCCTTCCGGTGCCCCTCGATCCGCGGCAGGCCCCGCTGGTTGGCCCACCGGCCGTTGCCGTCCATGACGAGCGCGACGTGGTTCGGGACGAGGTCCGGCGGGATCGGCGGGGCGGTGGCGCCGCTCGGGTGCGGGGTCGGCGGCATGATCGTCGGGTCGCCGGGGCCGCGCAGCGGGCGGCCGGAGCGGCCGGTGCCGGTGCGGTCGGGACGCTGACGGAGGGGGCTCACGGGAGGGCTCCGGCGTCGTCGGGGGTGCGTTCGTCCTGTTCTTCCGCGCGAGGGGAACCCTCGGCCGGTTCTAGCGACCGGATGTTCCCCTCGCGTCCCGCGGGCACCCGCTCGTCACCGCCGCGAGGGGACGATCCGGTCGCTCTTTCCGCATGAGGGTTCCCCTCGTGCGGGAGGTCGTCGGGCATCCCGGCCTCGAGATCCACCCGCGGCACCCCGCGGCGGTCCACCAGCGGCAGCGAGCGCAGCCGACGCTCCAGGTGCCACTGCAGGTGGGCGGCGACGAGGCCCGCGGCGTCGCGCCGGGCGTCGGGCGGGCTCTCCTCCGCGACGTCCCAGTCGCCGTCGCGCAGCGCCTCGAGCAGCCGCCACGTCCACCACGACGGCACGACGGCGCCGCCCGGACGGCACGCGTCGCACACCGCCCCGCCCGCCGCGACCGCGAACCGGTGGTGGAACCCGTGCGTGCCCTCGGGCGCATCGAGGGGCGTCTCCGGCTCCGTCCCGCAGCGCGCACACTCGGTGATCGCCGGGGCGTACCCGGCGATGACCATCGCGCGCAGCAGGTACGCGTCGAGCACCAGGTGCGGGTCCCGACGACCGCCCGCGAGACCCCGCAGCGCCCCCACCAGCAGCAGGAAGAGCTCCCGGGCCGGCTCCCCCTCCTCGGGGGTGAGCCGGTCGGCGGTCTCGAGCAGCGCGCAGCCGGCGGTGTAGCGCGGGTAGTCGACGACGAGGTCCCCGCCGAACGCGTCGATCGTCTGCACCTGCGTGACGATGTCGAGGCTGCGGCCGGTGTGCAGCTGCAGGTCGACGTGCCCGAAGGGCTCCAGCCGGGCCCCGAACCGCGAAGTGGTGCGGCGGACCCCCTTGGCGGTGGCACGCACCTTGCCGTGGCGGTGGGTCAGCAGCGTGACGATGCGGTCGGCCTCACCGAGCTTCTGACACCGCAGCACCACGCCGGTGTCGCGGTAGAAGCTCACGCGTCCATCCTGACACTTCGTCGGGCCGGTTTCCCGACGCCAGGCGCATCACCCGTCCGGCCCTACGTGTCCGATTCGTCGGCGGACTAACGTCACTCTCCGTCACATCAAGCCGAGGAGGAACCTCCATGACCACTCCGCAGCAGCAACCCACCGGCTACGACGCCTGGTCGCCCACCCCACCCCCGGCCCAGCCCCTGTACGGCCCGCCGGGCCACCTCCCGGCCGCGCGGTGGAACACCACGTCGATCGTCGCGCTGATCACGGCGTTCTTCCTCCCGCTGGTCGCGGTGGTGCTGGGGTGGGTGTCGGTCCGGCAGATCGCCCGGACCGGCGAGCAGGGCAAGCCGCTCGCGATCACCGCCCTCGTGATCGGCGGCCTCGGGTGCCTGGGCTGGATCCTGTTCTGGACCGCGATCATCGCCGGGGGCGGGAGCTTCTCCTACTCGGTGGGTGGGTAGCGAGCGCCGTTCGGGGCCGAGTGGGCGGCCATGGCTGCCCCCGGAGCCGTGGAGGTCCACTCGACCGCCGAGGGCCGCGCCGAGTGGACCTCCACGGCTGCCGCCCCAGCCCTGATGGTCCACTCGCCAGCCACCTAGAACCCCAACCGCCGCAACTGCCGCGGATCCCGCTGCCAGTCCTTGGCCACCTTGACGAACAGGTCGAGGTGGACCTTCGTGCCGAGCATCGCCTCGATCTGCTGGCGGGCCCGCGTCCCGACGTCCTTGAGCCGCGACCCGCCGCGCCCGATGACGATCGCCTTCTGCGACTGCCGCTCCACGAAGATCTCGGCGCGGATCTGCAGCGTCTTCCCCTCGGTCATCTCCTCGACGACGACGGCGAGCGAGTGCGGCAGCTCGTCCCGGACCCCCTCGAGAGCGGCCTCGCGGACGAACTCGGCGATCATCGTCGTCTCCGGCTCGTCGGAGAGCTCCCCCTCCGGATAGAGCGGCGGGCCGGGCGGCATCTGGGCGAGCAGCAGGTCGGCCAGCAGCGAGACCTGGTCGCCCTTCGTCGCCGACACCGGCACGATCTCGGCGAACTCGGCCACCTGCGAGAGCGCCATCAGCCGCTCGGCGATCACGTCCCGGCTCACCAGGTCGGTCTTGGTGAGGATGCCGATCAGCGGCGTGCGGTCGGCGACCTTGCGCAGCTCGGAGACGATGAACCGGTCGCCGGGCCCGATCTCCTGGTCGGCCGGCACGCAGAACCCGACGACGTCGACCTCGGCCCACGTCGTGCGCACCACGTCGTTGAGCCGCTCCCCCAGCAGCGTCCGCGGCTTGTGCAGCCCCGGGGTGTCGACGAGCACGAGCTGCCCGTCGTCGCGGTGCACGATCCCGCGGATGGCGTGCCGGGTGGTCTGCGGGCGCGACGAGGTGATCGCCACCTTCTGCCCGACCAGCGCGTTCGTCAGCGTCGACTTCCCGACGTTCGGCCGCCCGACGAAGCAGGCGAACCCGGAACGGAAGCCCTCGGGCCAGGTCACGACGCGACCGCTGTGTCCACAGCCTTGCCCTCGAGCCGCGCGACGATCTCCCGCCCGATGGGCAGGGCCGCCGTCGCCGCCGGCGAGGGCGCGTTGAGCACGTGCAGCACCGTCGGCTCGTCGGCCGCCGCGGCCGCCGTCGAGCCGTCCTGCACGAACAGGAAGTCGTCGACCAGCGAGCCGTCGGGACGCACCGCCTGGGCGCGCACCCCGGCGCGGCGCATGACGTCGTGCGGCGGGTGCAGGTCGGCCGCGGTCGTGCCGGGCAGCATCTTCGACACCGCCCGGGCCATCGCCGCCTTCGACACCGACCGGTGCATCTCGCCGAGCCCGTAGCGCCACTGCCGGGCCGCGAGCGACAGGAACCCCGGATCGGTCAGCGTCCCGGCGAGCTCGCGCGCCCGCAGCGTCCGCCAGTCGTAGCCCTCGCGGGCCAGCGCGAGCACCGCATTCGGCCCCACGTGCACCGAGCCGTCGACGCCGCGGGTGGCGTGCACCCCGAGGAACGGGAACGCCGGGTCGGGCACCGGGTAGACCAGGCCGCGCACCGCGTCGGCCTTCGGCCCGCGCAGGTCGGAGTACTCGCCGCGGAACGGCACGGTGCGCACCCCGGGGTCGAAGCCCGAGGCGCGGGCGATCTCGTCGGAGCGCAGGCCCGCGCAGACCACGACCTGCCCGGCCAGCAGGTCACCGGCGTCGGTGTGCACGACGACGTCCCGGCGCCGGCGCACGGCCGAGCGCACCGCCCGTCCGGTGTGCAGCGTCGCCCCGCGGGCGACCGCCAGCTCGGCGAGCCGGCGGGTGATCGCCTCGTAGTCGCAGATCCCGGTCGAGGGCACCCACAGCCCGGCCACCGCCGAGACGGCGGGCTCCCGGTCGCGCACGCCGGCGGCGTCGAGCTCGTGCACCTCGACGCCGTTCGCGCGGCCCCGCCGGACGAGCTCGGCCATCCGGCCCCGTTCGGAGTCGTCGGTGGCGACGACGACCTTGCCGCACTCCGCGTAGGGCAGCCCCTGCTCCGCGCAGAACGCCTTGGTCTCCGCGCACCCGGTGACGGCGAGCCGGGCCTTGAGCGAGCCGGGCGCGTAGTAGAGCCCGGAGTGGATGACGTTGGAGTTGCGGCCGGTCTGGTGGGCGGCGAGCGAGGACTCCCGCTCGACCAGCGCCACCGAGGTGTGGCCCGCGTCGAGCAGCGCGGTGACGACGGCGAGCCCGACGATGCCGCCCCCCACGACGACGACGTCGTGGCGCGGGCTCGGGCCCGGCACGGATCCGGTCCCTGCGCGCGGCGCGTCAGCCACGGTGCTCCTCCCCCCGGGCTCCGACCAGCCCGGACTCGTGGGTCTCCTGCTTCTCCCCGGCCTCCCCACCATGCCGGTCGTCGGCCTCGCCGTCGGCCTCGGGGGGCGGGTTCGCGCGGGTCGGGCTCCGCTGCGCGTCGTCTCCCTGCGGGTCCCACACGAGCACCGACACGATCCGCATCCGGCCGCGGGCGTCCTCACCGCCCTCGGCGCGCAGCCGCAGGCCCCCGACCTCGGCCTCCGCGCCGGGCAGCGGCACCCGGCCGAGGCGCTGGGCGAGGAGCCCGCCGACGGTGTCGACGTCCTCGGTGTCGAACTCCACGCCGGTCGCCTCCTCGAGGTCCTCGACCGGGAGGCGAGCGGAGACCCGCAGCGACCCGTCGTCGAGACGCTCCAGCGGGCGGTGCTCGGCGGTGTCGTACTCGTCGGTGATCTCGCCGACGATCTCCTCGAGGATGTCCTCGATCGTCACCAGCCCGGCGGTGCCGCCGTACTCGTCGACGACGAGGGCCATGTGGTTGCGGGTCCGCTGCATCTCGCGGAGCAGTTCGTCGGCCTGCTTGGAGTCCGGGACGAACGCCGCCGGGCGCATGATCTCGGCGACGGCCCCGGGGTGGTCGGTCGCGGCGTGCTCCGGGTCGTTCGCCTGCGCCGTGGTGAACCGGACCATGTCCTTGAGGTAGAGGACGCCGACGGTGTCGTCGACGTTCTCCCCGATCACCGGGATCCGGGAGTAGCCCGAGCGCAGCGCGAGCGCGAGCGCCTGGCGGACGGTCTTCTCCCGCTCGATCCACACCATCTCGGTGCGCGGGACCATCACCTCGCGCACCAGGGTGTCGTCGAGCTCGAACACCGACTGGATCATCGAGCGCTCGTCGTCGTCGACGAGGCCCCGGGCCTCCGCCATGTCGACCAGCTCGCGCAGCTCCACCTCGTGGCTGAACGGTCCCTCGCGGAAGCCGCGCCCGGGCGTGATCGCGTTGCCGATCCAGATCAGGAGCGTGGCCAGCGGGCCGAGCAGCCGCACGAGCGCGCGGATCGGCAGGGCGACCGCGAGCCCGATGCCGTAGGGGTGCTGCAGCCCGAGGGTGCGGGGGCCGACCCCGATGAGCACGTACGACACGACGATGACGACGACGGCCGCGATCGTCACCGCCAGGCCGTCGACCTGCACGAACTGCAGCGCGACGTACGCGCCGAGCACCGTCGCGACGGCCTCGCAGGACAGCCGCAGCAGGAGCAGCAGGTTGAGGTGGCGGGGCTTGTCCGCCACCACCGCCGCCAGCGCCCGCGCCCCGGTCCGGCCCTCGCGCACCAGCTGGTCGACCCGGGCCGGCGACATCGTGGTGATCGCCGCGTCCGCGGCCGCGAACACCCCGGCCAACGGCACCAGCAGCAGCGCCACGACCAGCTCGGCGGCCTGGGCCCCGGTCACGACGGGTCCGGTCCGCCGGGGGGATCGTCCAGGCCGACGGTGCCCAGCAGCTTCGCGTCCGCGGCGCGCTGGCGCTCGCGGGTGAGCCGCTCCCGCTCGGCGCGGGCCCGCTCGGCCACCTCGGTGCGCCACCCGGAGAGCAGCTCGCCCTGCAGGCCGAACATCTCCTTCTCCTCGTCCGGCTCGGCGTGGTCGTAGCCCAGCAGGTGGAGCACGCCGTGCACGGTGAGGAGGTGGAGCTCGTCGTCGAGCGAGTGCCCGGCCGACGCGGCCTGGTCCCGCGCGAACGCCGGGCACAGCACGATGTCCCCGAGCAGGCTGGGGCCCGACGGCGGCGCGTCGGGGCGCTTGGCGGTGTCGAGCTCGTCCATCGGGAAGCTCATGACGTCGGTCGGCCCCGGCTCCTCGAGCCACCGCTCGTGCAGCTCCGACATCGGCTCGAGCTCCACGAGCAGGATCGAGAGCTCCGCCAGCGGGCTCACCCCCATCTGCTCGAGGGCGTAGCGGGCGACGTCGACGATCGGCGCCTCGTCGACGTCGACCCCGGACTCGTTGGCGATCTCGATGCTCATCGCGCTCAGCGTCCCCGCCGCTCGCGACGGTTCTGCGGCGGCCCGTTCCGCGGGGCGCTCGGCACCGCCTTCGGACCGCCGGTGTTCCGCGCGTCCCAGCGCCCGTAGGCGTCGATGATGTCGGCGACGAGCCGGTGGCGGACCACGTCGGAGCTGGTCAGCTCGGCGAAGTGCACGTCGTCGACGCCGTCGAGGATCTGACGCACCACCTGCAGGCCCGACATCTGGCCGCCCGGCAGGTCGACCTGGGTCACGTCGCCGGTCACGACGATCTTCGACTCGAAGCCCAGGCGCGTCAGGAACATCTTCATCTGTTCCGGAGTGGTATTCTGGGCTTCGTCGAGAATGATGAACGCGTTATTAAGAGTTCTCCCGCGCATGTACGCTAGTGGCGCAATTTCGATTGTTCCGGCCGCCATCAGCTTCGGCACGGACTCCTGGTCGAGCATGTCGTGCAGCGCGTCGTAGAGCGGGCGCAGGTACGGGTCGATCTTCTCGGAGAGCGTGCCGGGCAGGAACCCGAGCCGCTCCCCCGCCTCGACGGCCGGGCGGGTGAGGATGATCCGGGTGACCTGCTTGGCCTGCAGCGCCTGGACCGCCTTGGCCATGGCCAGGTAGGTCTTGCCGGTGCCGGCCGGGCCGATCCCGAAGACGATCGTGTTGACGTCGATCGCGTCGACGTAGCGCTTCTGGTTCAGCGTCTTCGGCCGGATGGTGCGCCCGCGCCGGGACAGGATGTCCAGGCTGAGCACCTCCGCGGGAGAAGCGCCCTCCGCCGCCCCGTCGTCAGCGAGCATCCGCACCGTGCGGCGTACCGCGTCCGGATCGATCTGCTGGCCGCGGCTCGCGAGCACGACGAGCTCGGCGAACACCCGCTCGGCGAACCCGACGTCGGCCGGGTCCCCGGTCAGCGTCAGCTCGTTGCCGCGGACGTGGACGTCCGCGTCCAGCAGGTCCTCGGCCTCGCGGAGGTTCTCGTCGCGCTTGCCGAGCAGCGCTAGCAGGGCGGACTCGGGGACGACGATGCGTGATTCGCCGGACGTGGTCGCGCTCCCGGGCGTGGGGTCTGGCGTGGGTCCCTGGCCGGTCACGTGCAGATCGGTCCTGCTTCCTGCCTGGGAGCGGCCTCCGCTCCCCGCGTCGTCGTTGGAGACACCCGTACGGCTATCCCTCTGGCTACCGACAACCACTCTAGCCGCCACCCCCGACACCGTTCTGCCCGCGTGAGGCGGGTCGGGCGCCGCCGAGTGGCAGCACCGGGCCCTCCCACCGAGCGCGCAGCCACCGGTCGTGCGAGGTCACGACGACGGTGCCGGGCGCCTGCCCGAGCGCCTCCTCCAGCTCGGAGGCGAGCCGCAGCGAGACGTGGTTGGTCGGTTCGTCGAGCAGCAGCAGGTCGGGGCCGGCCGCGACGGCGACGGCGAGCGCGAGCCGTCGCCGCTGGCCCACCGACAGCCCGCCGACCGGCGTGCCGTGCTCCCGCTGGTGGAGCAGGCCGAGGGTGCGCAGGGGCACCTCCTCGGCGGTGACCGCTCCCACCAGCGCGGCGTAGGCGGCGCCGGCGGTCCGGTCGAGGGGCCCGACGTCGGGATCCTGCTCCAGCAGCGCGACCCGCCGCGCCCCGACGTCCACCCGCCCGGCGTCGGGGGCGAGCCGGCCCGCCAGCACGGCGAGCAGCGTCGACTTCCCCGACCCGTTCGGCCCCGTGACCAGCAGCTCCTCCCCCACCGGCACGTCGAGCCGGTCGACCGCCACCCGCGGGGGCGCCCCCGGCACCCCGTCGACCCGCAGGCCCCGCACGCTCACCGCGAGCCCGGACCCGCCGTCGTCGTCGCCGGTCAGCGGGCCCCGGAAGCGCAGCGGCGCGGGCGGCTTCGGGAGCGCGTCGCGCTCGGCGGCCTCGAGCCGGCGCTCGGCGTCGTGCACGCGTCGGGCCCGCGCCCGCTCGACTCCCGCGCCCTTGAACGCGTGGACGAACTTGTCGTTGTCCGTCGGCCCGCGCCCCGCCGCGATCGAGCGCAGGTCGGTCCGGGTCCTCTCCCGCAGCCGCGCGATCTCCTCCTGCTGCGCGGCCCAGGTCTCCTCCCACCGGCGCCGACTGCGGGCCTGGTGGTCGAGGTAGGCGGAGAACGTGCCGCCGAAGCGGCGCCCGCCCGCGCCGTCGGTCCCGAGGGCGCCGGCGTCGAGGTCGACCAGCTCGGTGGCCACGCGGTCGAGGAAGGTCCGGTCGTGGCTGGCCGCGACGACGACGCCGGGCAGGTCCACCAGGGACCGTTCCAGCAGGTCGAGGGCCTCGTCGTCGAGGTGGTTGGTGGGCTCGTCGAGCAGCAGGCAGGCCGGGCGGCGCACGAGGGCCGCCGCGAGGGCGAGCCGGGTGCGCTCACCGCCGGAGAGCGTGGCGACCGGACGGTCGCGGTCGAGGTCGGCGACGCCGAGCGCGGCGGCGGTGATCTCCGCGCGCCGGTCAGCGTCCCAGGCGTCGTGCCCGACCGCCCACGCGAGGACGTCGTCGTACGCGACGGCGACGTCCGTGCCGGCGGAGAGTTGCCCGGCGAGGTGCTCGAGCCGCGCGACGGCGTCGTGCAGCGGGCGCAGGGCGTCGTCGAGCAGCTCCCCGACGGTGCCCTCGGCGCCGGGGGCGGGCTCCTGCGGCAGGTACACGAGGTCGTCGGGGACCTGCACCGACCCGGCGTCAGGGGCGTCCCGGCCGGCGAGCAGGCGCAGCAGCGTGGACTTGCCCGTGCCGTTCTCCCCGATCAGCCCGACGCGGGTGCCGGGGGCGGCGACGAGGTCGACGCCGTCGAGGACCCGGCGGTCGGCGAACGTGCGGGTGAGGCCGCGGGCGACGAGCGGCGCAGCGGTGGTCGTGGGGGCAGCCATGGGCGACGTCTCCGGGAGGCGGAGGGGTGACCCCGGCGGGCGCGCAGGTGGGCCGCGGCCGGTGGTCGGGACGTCGTCAGAGCTCCATGGTGCGCTCGACGATACCGGGGGGACCGGGCTGGTCAACGGGGTTTCCGCCGGGCCACCCGGCCCCGACCCGCGAGATCACGTCTTCGGCGGCGTGTCCTCGCGACGGTTGGGCGTGTCGCCACCGAAATCGCGATCAAGGACCGGCGCCTCCCCCGTTACCCGAGCAGGCCCATGACCTCGTCCCGGACGGAGCGCCAGGCCGCCGTCGCCGGGTCGATGAGCTGGAAGTGGTCGACCCCGGGCAGCTCGACGAGGCGGGCCTGCCCGCGGGCGGCGGTCGCGGCCGCGACGTAGCGCCGGGACTGGTCGATCGGCACCGTCGCGTCGGCCGTCCCGTGCACCGCCACGACGGGGCACGGCGCGGGCACGAGCGCGGCCGGCGAGGCCACGGCGTAGCGGGCGGCCTGGGTCGTCGGGGGTCCGCCGAGGAGGTCGACGACGGCGCCGGCCCCGAGCCCCTGGTCGGCGCCCGCCACGAGGTCGAGCACCCCGGCCTGTGTCACCACCCCGCGCGGCGCGACCCGCGGGGCTGCGCCGGGCGAGGGTCGCTGCAGCCGTGACCTCGACCCGGCCCACGCCGCGAGCTGCCCGCCGGCGGAGTGGCCGAGCAGGACGACGCGGCCGGGGTCCAGGGCCTGCCCGGCTCCCCGGGCCGCTTCGGCCGCCGTCCCGGCGAGGAGGTCGACGGCGGCCGCGACGTCGTCCAGCGTCGTCGGGAACCCGCCGCCCGCGCCCACTCGCCGGTACTCGACGTTCAACGCCGCGACGCCGGCGTTGGTGAGGTCGACCGCGAGCGGCTCCCCCAGCTCCAGGCCGTACTGCGCCCGCCAGTAGCCCCCGTGGAGCACGACGACGACCGGCAGCGGACCGGGCGCCCCCGGGGGCGGCAGGTGGAGCACCGCGTACTGGGCGGGGTCGGGGCCGTAGCGCAGGGTCGTGGGCCCGGGGGTGCCGGGGCGGGCGGCCGGGGTGGCCCCGCCGACGCCGCTCCCGACGGTGCTGCACGCGGCGAGCAGGCCGGTCGCGGCGGCGGCGAGCGTGGCGAGGACGGAGCGGCGGGTCATCACCGGGTCCACCGGCCGGTGCGGACCCCCAGAGCCCCCAGCGCGACGGCCCCCGCCGACGACGTCCGCAGGACGTCGGGGCCGAGCCGGACCGGCGTCGCGCCGGCCTCGACCAGCCGGGCCGTCTCCGCCTCGGTGACCCCGCCCTCGGGCCCGACGACGAGGACGACCTCGCCGGCCTCGGGCAGCGCCACGGTCGCGAGCGACTCCTCGGCCGCGGCCTCGAGCAGCAGCGGGGTGGTGCCGCCGAGCCGCCCGGCGAGCTGCGGCGTCGTCACCGGGTCGTCGACCCGCGGGACGCGCGGACGCCGGGCCTGCTTGGCGGCCTCGGTCGCGGTGGCGCGCCAGCGGGCGAGGGCCTTGGCACCGCGGGGCCCGTCGTCCCACCGGGTCACGCACCGCTCGGCGCGCCAGGGCACGACGGCGTCGACCCCGGCCTCCGTGGCCAGCTCGACGGCCAGCTCGCCGCGGTCGCCCTTCGCGAGGGCCTGGACGAGGGTGATCACCACGGCCGGGGGTTCGTCGTGGCGGCGCTCCCGGATCGTCGCGGTGACGCTGCCCTTCGCGGTCGAGGTGACCTCGGCGCGGGCGCGGGTCCCGGCGCCGTCGCCGAGCAGGATCACCTCGCCGGGCGTGACCCGCTTGACGTCGGCCGCGTGCCGGCCCTCGGGGCCGCCCAGGGTGACCACGCCGGACGTCGGGACCTCGTCGACGAGGAACAACGCCGGGCGCGACCAGGCCTCGAGATCGTCGGTCACGGTCGGCCGAGGTCAGCGGCGGGCCGGTACTGCCCCGGAACCGGCCGAGCGCGCCACGCGCGAGCGGCGCCGTCCTCGCGCCGGACGCGAGCAATGTGCCATTGCTCCCATGGGGCCGGCCGACCCCGCGACGAGCGAACGGCGCCGTCGTCGCGTCCCACGGCAGGAATGCGCCATTGCTGGCACGAGGCCGGAGCCGCGCACCAGGCCGGAGCCGCGCACCAGGCCGGAGCGCTCACCGCCCCCGACCGGCCGTCTTCCGTCGGCCGAACAGCCCGTTGCGGTGCTGCCCCGCGTACTCGGGCTGCTCCTCCCCGCGCAGGGCCGCCAGCTCGCGCAGGAGCTCGGTCTGGCGGGCGTCGAGCTTCTCGGGCACCCCGACGTCGAGGTGCACCAGCAGGTCGCCCCGCCCCTCGGTGCGCCCGGACGAGCGCAGCCGCGGCATCCCCTTGCCGCGCAGCGTGTAGACGGTGCCGGGCTGCGTGCCGGGCTCGACGTGCAGCTCCTCGTCGCCCTCGAGGGTCCGCTGCTGCAGCGTCGTGCCGAGCGCGGCCGCCGTCATCGGCAGCGTCACGTGGCAGTGCAGGTCGACGCCGTCGCGCTCGAAGTAGTCGTGGGGCTCTTCGGAGACCTCGACGTAGAGGTTGCCGGCCGGGCCGCCGCCGGGCCCGACCTCGCCCTGGCCGGCCATCCGGATGCGCATCCCGTCGCCGACGCCGGGCGGGACCTGCACGGTCACGGTGCGCCGGGCCCGGACGCGGCCGTCGCCGCCGCACTGCTGGCAGGGGTTGGGGATGATCTCGCCGAGCCCGCGGCACACCGGGCAGGGCCGCGCGGTGACGACCTGCCCGATGAACGAGCGCTGCACGTTCTGGATCTCGCCGCGCCCGCCGCAGGTGTCGCAGGGGATCGGGTGCGAGCCCTCCTCCGCGCCGCTGCCGTGGCAGCGCTCGCAGAGCACCGCGGTGTCGACGGTGAGCTCGCGGGCCACGCCGGCCGCGCACTCCTCGAGGGTGAGGTCGATACGGATCAGCGCGTCCTCGCCGGGCTGGACGCGCCCGCGCGGCCCGCGACCGGAACCGCCCCCGGCGGCGCCGAAGAACGCGTCCATGATGTCGCCGAGCCCGCCGAAGCCGGCGCTGCCGAACCCGCCGCCGAAGCCCCCGCCGCCGCTGCTGCCCGCGGTGGCCAGCGGGTCGCCGCCGAGGTCGACGATGCGGCGCTTCTCCGGGTCGGAGAGCACCTCGTAGGCGCTCTTGACCTGCTGGAAGCGCTCCGCGGCCTCGGGGTTGACGTCGGGGTGGAGCTCGCGGGCGAGCTTGCGGTACGCCCGGCGGATCTCCGCCTCGTCGGCCTCCCGGCTCACGCCGAGGATGTCGTAGTAGTCCGTGGCCACGCTCGTGTGTCCTCGTCGTCCTTCGTCGTCGTGCGGGTGTCGGGGTACCCGCGGATCGGTGGGGGTGGGGAGCGCCCGTCGTCAGCGTCCGCCCACGATCTCCCCCACATAGCGCGCGACGGCCCGGACCGCCGCGATCGTGCTCGGATAGTCCATGCGGGTCGGGCCGACGACGCCCATGCCGCCCAGCGCCTCGCCGGGCGTGGACAGCGGCCCGTAGCCGATGGAGATCGTGGAGGTCGCCCACATCTCCTCGGCCTCGTTCTCCTCGCCGATGCGCACCGTGACCTGTGCCGGGTCGCTCGACGCGGTCAGCAGCCGCAGCACGACCACCTGCTCCTCGAGCGCCTCGAGGACGCCGCGCAGCGAGGTGGCGTCGGCGCCCTGGCGGGCGAGGTTCGCCGTGCCGCCGAGGACCAGGCGCTCCTCGGGGTGCTCGACCAGCGACTCCACCAGCACCGAGGCCAGCGTCGTCAGGACGTGGCGCAGGTGGTCGGGGCCGTCCTCGGGGAGCGCCGCCACGCGGGCCGCCGCGGTGGTGAGCGGCTGCCCGACGAGCACGGTGTTGAGCAGGCCGCGCAGGAGCCCGACGTCGTCGTCGGTCAGCACGTCACCGAGGTCGACCACCCGCTGGTCCACCCGGCCGGTGTCGGTGATCAGCACGAGCATCAGCCGGGCCGGGGTGAGCGGGACGACCTCGAGGTGGCGCACCGTCGAGCGGGAGAGCGTCGGGTACTGCACGACGGCGACCTGGCGGGTGAGCTGGGCGAGCAGCCGCACGCTGCGGCGCAGCACGTCGTCGAGGTCGACGGCGCCGTCGAGGAAGGTCGCGATGGCCCGCTTCTCGGCCGCCGAGAGCGGCTTGATCTGCGAGAGCCGGTCGACGAAGAGGCGGTAGCCCTTGTCGGTCGGGATCCGGCCCGCGCTGGTGTGGGGCTGGATGATGTAGCCCTCGTCCTCCAGCGCCGCCATGTCGTTGCGGACCGTGGCGGAGGAGACCCCGAGGTTGTGCCGGTCGACGATCGCCTTGGAGCCCACCGGTTCGTTGGTGGCCACGAAGTCCGCGACGATCGCGCGCAGTACCGCGATGCGGCGTTCCTCGGCGTTCATCGACGTCGGACCTCCTCCCGCCGGTCGTGGCGATCCGACTCTCCATCCTAGGCGAGACGTGCCCACCCGGTCGGACGTGTGTGAGTCGGGGTCGCTCAGGTCCGCGGACGACGGTCCGCTCAGCCGGCCCCGACGGGCACCGGGCGCGCCGCGAGCAGCCCCTCGACGCTGCGCACGACGACGCGGGCGGTCTCGGTGGTGTCGCGGTCGGCGAACGGGTCCTCGGCGCGGGCACGCCAGCGGGCCAGCGTGGCGAGCGCCACGGCCCGCAGCTCCCCGTCGCCGGTGGCCTCGTCGAGCCCCAGTCGGGCCGCCGCCGACGGGCCGCGGTCGCCGAGCAGGCGCTCGGCCTCCTCGGTGAGCTCCGCGCCGGAACCGCGGCGCGCGGCCGCCAGCGGGCGGCGCCGCAGCGTCGTCAGGAGATCCAGTTCGACGATCTCGTGGGCGCCCGAGCGGGCCCGCTCCAGCTCGGCGGCGAGGGCGGTGAGCGCCGCCGCGCCCGGACCCGTCGCCGGCCGCGGCACCGGCGAGGGCCGCCGCGGCGCCGCCGGTTCCTCCGCGCGGGCCCGCCGCACCAGCCGGTCGACGGCGAGCAGGGCGGCGCGGGCCTGGAAGACGTCCCTCCGGGCGAGGAAGCGCTCGCCGAGCACCCCGCGGAGCTCGTCGAGGCCGCTGCGGCGGGCGAGCTCGGCGGCGAGCGCGGCCGAGTCGTCGACGCCGCGGCGCAGCAGCGAGGTCGCGAGCCGCACCCCGAACACCCCGAACCGGTCGAGCAGCGCGAGCCGCGTGCCCTCGGGGAGCCCGGCCGCGTCCGGCCCGCTCCCGGCGGCGACGAACCGGTCGGCGGTGAGCAGCTGCTCGTCGAGCTCGGCGCGCTCGAGGCGGGCGAGCGTGCGCAGCGCGGTGAACTCGACGCCGCGCAGCGTGCGGGCGGTCTCGGCGAGCAGCCCGGCCACCGTCGTCGTCGTGGCGCACCACGGGCGCAGCGCCGGGTCGCTGCGGTAGCGCCGCGCGACCTGGCCCGCGGCCATCACCGCGTCGACCCGGCCGCCGCCGACCTCGTCGGCCCGCGAGAGCACCACCAGCGTCCCCGCGGCCCCGACCCCGGCCGCGACCCGGTCGCCGTAGGCCTCGAGGAAGGCGACGTCGGGCTCGTGCAGGTGGCGCACCAGGTGCACGACGACGTCGGCGCCCCAGCCGCCGTGCTCGTCGTCCCCGGCGCCGTCCTGCCCGTGGCCGACCCACGGCCGCGGCCGGCCCTCGAGCGCGGCCGAGTCGACGCCGGGGGTGTCGACGAGGGTGAGCTCGCGCAGGTGCTGGGAGGGCCAGTCGACGTGCAGGGCGGCGACGCGGTCGAGCGGGAGCCGCTCGAGGTCGAGCACCAGCGACCCCCGACGGTGCAGCGCCGGCAGCTCGGCGGGGTCGGCCGGACGGCGCGCGCCGCGGTAGACGACGCCGATGCGGGGGCTGGGCGCGTCGGCGTAGTGGGTGACCAGGCGGGTGCACTCCCCCACCCCGGTCGGGGCGATCTGCTCGCCGACCAGCGCGTTGAGCAGCGTCGACTTTCCCGACTTCACCGACCCCGCGAGCGCCACCCGCAGCGGCCCGCCGAGCCGGCCGCGGTGGGCGTCGAGCAGGGCGAGGGCGTCGGGGTCGGCGGCGAACACCTCGGTGGCGCGGTCGAGCACGCCGCGGGCCGAGTCCAGCAGGGCGCTCACGGGGCGGCCGTCCCGGCGTGGATGCGGGCCCCAGGTTCCGAGCGAGGGGCCCCATCGCTCGATCTCCCCGACCGAACGGGCCCTTCGCTCGAAGCCGGGGAGGAGCGCGCCACCGCTGCGAACCCCGCCCGGCAGGCCGCCACCCGCTCCGCGAGCAGCTCGACCCGCCCCAGCTCGGCCCGCACGTCGCGCAGCCGCCGGTCCCGGGCACCCGTCGCGACCTCCTGCGCCGCCGCGGCCGCCGTCACCGCCTCGGCCACCGACCGGGCGAGGATCTCGGCCTGGCCGGTGAAGTGGTCGCGCAGCGTCCGCTGGACGTCGCGCAACAGGTCGCGGGAGCGCTTGCCGGCCAGGTGCAGCACCTCCTCGGCGTGCTTGCGCACCGCCTGCTTGGCCTCCGCCCGACGACGCTGCAGGGCGCGTTTCCGCTCGTCGCGGATCGTCTTCGAGCCCAGCAGCACCCCCGCGCCCACCGAGAACGGGTTGATCAGCGCGAGCCCCGACAACGTCGTCACCATCCCGACCATCAGCACGCCGCCGTAGGACCCGCGCATCCCGACGACGAGCCCGTTGGCCCACCCGATGCGCTCCAGCTCGGGCACCTCGATGTCGGGGACCCGCGGCAGCTCGGCGCGCACCAGCACCCCACCGGGCATGGTCTGCTCGACCGGGCTCTCGGGCTCGACCTCGTGCGCCGCCACCAGGGCCCCCGTCGAGGCCCCGGGCAGCCGGCCGCGGACGTCGTCGCCGGAGAGCGCGAAGTGCTCGGCCACCCGCTCGGCGAGCCGCCAGGTGCGCTCCCCCGCCCACACGAACGTCGTCGCGACCGCCTCGGCGACCTCCTCGGTCAGCCACGGCGCGAAGGTGTCCCACGAGGCGCCCGGGTCGGCCGCGTCGAGGGCCTCCTCGGCGGCGCGCACGACGTGGCGCATCCGGTCGCGCAGGTCCCAGTCGATGTCGGAGACGAGGTCGGAGACGCCGTCGGCGAGCGTCTGCTGCCAACGCGCGCTGCGCTCCTTGAGCTCGGCGGCGCGGTCGCGGGCGGCGGTGAGGTCGGCGGCGACCTCGCGGGCCCGCTCCGGGTCCTCGAGCCCGACCCGCTCGGCCTCCAGCGCCGCGCCCAGCTCCGCGACCGCCCCGGCGACCTGGTCGAGGACCCCGAGCGCGACCCCGGCCCCGGCGGGGTCGGCCACCCGGTCCCGCAGCAGCGCGGCGAGCGCCGGGAGCCCCGACTCGTCGGCGACGGCGGGCGCGGTCGGCTCACCCCGCTCGGCCAGGCGGCGGGCGTGGGCGGCGAGCGTGGCCGAGATCGGCAGCACGTCGGCCTCGAGGCCGTGGGCGGCGAGGTGGCGGCGGTCGAGGTCGCGGACCTCGCGCCAGCGCGGGTGCAGGTCGACCTTGGTGAGCGCGACGACGACGGTGCCGCACTGCTCGGTGGCCGCCCGGACCAGCGCGATCTCGGGGGCGGTGAGCTCGCGGGAGGCGTCGCTGACGACGACGACCGCGTGCGCCTCCGGGAAGCCCGCCCGCACCGCGAGCCCGCGGGCCGAGCGCGGGCCGCTCTCGCCCGGGGTGTCGACGAGCACGAGCCCGTCGGCCACCAGCCCGTCCGGCACGGTGACCTCGGCGGCGGTCCAGGTGGTGGCGTCGTCGGGCGGGTCGCCGGTGACGGCCCGGGAGAGGTCGGCCGCGCCGACCGGTCGCCGGACCTCGTCGTCACCGGTCGTCCCCACGAGCGTGGCCGTCGTCTCCGGGCCGTGGCGCACGACCGTCGGGAGCCGGGTGGCGACGTCGTCGTGCACCGGGCAGACCGGGGTGCCGACGAGCTCGCCGACCAGCGCACTCTTGCCCTGCTTGAAGTCCCCGACGACGAGGACCCGGGCCCCGGTGTCGGCGAGCCGGTCGCGGGCGGCGCCGAGCGCGGCGGCGAGGTCGGGCCGGCCGTAGGCGGTGGCGGCGCGGACCGCGAGGGCGGCGACCGCGCGGGCCTCGTCGTGATCCGGTCCTGGCTCCGCGCTCACCCGCACCCCCCGCCACGTCGTGACCCCGCGCCGAGCGGACTGCTCCGTTCGGCCGTATCCGGACCCTAACCGGGAGTGGTCTCGGAGAACCGCCGCGCGCAGCGGCACGGACGGTGGACCTTGGGCCTCCGGCCTCGTGCGTGCGTTCCCGTGTCAGGACACGGGAACGCACGCACGAGCGCGGACGCGCGAACAGCCGGGCCCCGACGTGGAGGGGCCCGGCTGTTCGGCCGGTCGCGGCGGGCGCGGTCGCCACGACCGGATGGGGGTGGCTCAGTGCGCGACGACCTCGTGGGTGTGCGCCTCGTGGGCGGCGAGGACGCCGTCGTCGTGCAGGTCCGGGGTGGCGGTGTCGTGGGCGAAGAGCGGGCCCGCGTCCCGGGTGCCGGCGTCGGCGTCGCCGGGGCCGGTCGAGGTGGCGTCGTGGGTCGAGTTGTCGGTGTTGTTGCTGTCGTGCTGGCTGGTGTCGGTGGCGGTGACCGTCGTGGTGGGGTTGTGGGTCGGGGTGGCCGTCGAGGCACCCGAGGCCGAGGTGGCGTCGCCGGCGCCGAACGACGTCGCCGCCGAGTTCTCCTCGGTGCCCGTCGCCGGGTCGTGCAGCGAGACCGCGCCGCCGTGGGACGCGCCGACCGAGCCGCCGACGGAGGTGGCGTCCCCGTCGCCGAAGGCCGCGGTGCCGCCGTGGTTGACCATGTTGCCCTCGCCGGCCACGGAGCCCGCACCGGTCGCGACCGGGGCAGCGAGGTTGCCGCCGACGGCCACGGCCCCGTCGCCGGACGCGATCTGCGGGTGGGTGTCGACGGTCGTGGTGACGTCGCCGTTGGCGATGATGTGCTGGTTGAGGTCGGTCGTGAAGTTCGCGTCGTGGGAGTCGAACGCGTAGTTGTTCGTGACCCAGTTCAGGTGCTGCACGACGCGGTCGATCTCGTGGTGGTGCTCGTGGGGCTCGGGCGCCGGGTGCCAGTGGTGGGCCGGCTCGTGATGCCAGTCGGGGGTCCAGTGGTGGTCGGGGTCGGAGACCACGGCCGCGGTGGAGGCGGTGGCGGCGCGGACGTCGTCGTCGTAGCGGGCGGCGACCGCGGCGGGGGCGTGGTCCATGACCAGCGGCAGCGCGTCGCGGGTGTCGGCGAAGCACAGGTTGTCCAGGCCGGCGGCCGCGAGGGTGCCCTGGGGGTCCTGGGCGAAGGCGGCCTGCGCCGACGGGTCGCGCAGCAGGTCGAGCAGGAACTGCAGGATGGTCTTGGCCTCGGTGGCGGGCATCGGTGGCTCCTCGGTGAGCGGGAATCTCTCGGCTCTCCGGAGCAGCGGGCTCCGGCGTCGAGGTGAACGCTAGGGACGCCGACCGGCCCTGCCATCGGTGTTTCTCCCGCGTCCCCGGGGCGCCGGGGAGGGGGATCCGACCACCCCCTCCCGTCCCTCCCCGGACCCCGATGCCGGCAATGGCACATTCCTGCCACCAGACGCCAGGACGGGGCCACTCACCCATCTCCGGCTCGCGCGGCCCGCGCCGGCAACGGCACATTCCTCGCACCTGACGCCAGAACGGCGCCGCTCGCTCATCGGCCGGCCCACCCGCCGTCGGCCGCGGAACGAACCCTCCGACCGGCACGCGCACGCTGCGCGCTCACCCGACGCGAGCATCGACACCCACTTGGGGGGATCGCCTCAACCTCCACCGCGAATACTCCGATTGGCTCAGTATGTTGGCCTTGACTGCCTAGTGACGATGTGCGGTCGAGCGGGTGACGGGGGGAGCACGGTGGGTTACGACCTCGGCATCGACCTGGGCGGGACGACGGTCGTCGCGGCGGTCCTGCGCTGGGCCGGCGGGCAGCCCGAACCGGTGGCGATCGGGGAGGCGGGGGCGCTGACGGTCCCGGCGACCGCGCACCGCGGGAGCGACGGCACGGTCCGCACCGGCGAGGACGCCGAGGAGCGCGCCGTCGTCGAGCCGGACGGCGTCGTCCGCGACGTGACCGCGCGGCTCGGCGACGAGGTCCCGCTGGTCGTCGGGGGCGAGCCGTGGCGGGCCGACGACGTCGCCGCCGAGATCGTCCTCGCGGCCGTCCGGCGGGTCGCCGCGCGCGAGGGCGGCGCGGCGCGCGCCCTCGCCGTCACGCACCCGGCGGGCTGGGGCCCGCACCGCGAGCGGACGCTGCGCCGCGCCCTGGTCCGCGTCGGCCTGGGGCACGCCACGCTGATCGCCGAGTCCCGCGCCGCCGCGCTGGCCGGGGCCCACGGCACCGTCGCCGGCGTCTACGACCTCGGCGGCCGCAGCTTCCGCGCCGCCGTCGTGCGCCGGGGCCGGGCGGGTGGCACGGAGGTCCTCACCGACTCCGGGGCCCCGGACCGCGCCGGCGGCACCGACGTCGACGCGGCCGTGCTCGCCCTGGTCCGCGAGCAGCTCGGCGACGACCTCGGCGCCGCGATCGAGGAGCTTCCCGACGACGAGGCCCGGCGCGGCCTGGCGACGCTGCGCGACGCGGCGCACGCCGCCAAGGAGCAGCTCTCGGCCGAGACCGAGGCGTCGGTGATGGTCTCCCTCGGCGCGCTGCACACCACCGTGCGGATCACGCGCGCCGACCTCGAGGCCCGGATCACGCCGCTGGTGGCCGCGACGGTCGAGTCGTTCGCGAGCACCGTCGACGCGGCCGGGGTGCCGCTCGACGACGTCGTGCTCGTCGGCGGGTCGTCCCGCATCCCGCTCGTGGCCCGGCTGCTCGCCGAAGAGCTCGGGCGCCCGGTCCACCCGGCCGCCGACCCGGTGACGGTGGTGGCCCAGGGCGCCGCCCTGGCCGCGGCGCAGCACGCCGCCGCGCGCCGGCGCGAGGCGGGGCTGGGCGAGCCAGGGCTGGGTGGGTCTCGTCCCGGGCCGGTGCCGACGTCGGGTGGGGCGCGGCACCGCGCCCCGGACCCCGACCCCGACCCCGACCCCGACCCCGACTCCGACGCCGTGCCCGTGGGGGCGGCGGCGGCGCGTGCGGGCGCCGCCGCCACCGCGGCGATGACGGCGGCCTACGCGACCGGCGCGAGCGCCGGGCACCACGCCCTCCGCGAGGACCTCGACGAGCCGCCCGGGACCGGCGGGGGCGGCGCGCTCGCCGCTGGCCGATCCGCGACGGCGCTGCTGGAACGGCCGCGCACCGCCGCCGACGACGTGCCCCGGCCACCGGTGCACACCGCGATGGCCCCGGTCGGGCCGCACGCCGAGCCCGGGCCGCTGCGCCGGTACCGGTCCTGGCTCCTCGCCGGGCTCACGGTGGTGGTGCTCGGCGCGGTCGCGGCGGCGGTCCCGATCCCGGGCCTCACCGCGTCGCGGGCCGCCGAGCCCGCGCCGACTCCCGCGACGACGGCGACCAGCCCGGCCCCGCCCTCCGCGAGCCCCTCCCCCACGCCGGTGGCCCCGGCGCCGACCGCACCGACCCCGACGACGGGCGCCGACCCGTCGTCGTCGGGATCGGGGACGGCGTCCTCCGGGAGCGGATCGTCGTCGGGCAGCAGTTCGTCGGGCAGCAGTTCGTCGGGCAGCGGCTCGTCGGGCAGCTCGTCCAGAGGTTCGTCGGGGACCCGGCACTCGACCGCCTCCCACCCGGCCGCCACGCGCACCAAGGCCTCCCCCGCCGCGTTCGCCCCGGCCGCCGCGCCCGCGCCGACCGCCGCCCCGGACCCGTCGTCGGGAGCCCCGGCAGCCACCGCCGCACCGACTCCGGCCGCGCCCGCGCCGACGGCGACGAGCGCCGCCGTCGAACCCGCCGCCGCCTCGACGAGCACGCCGACGCCGGTCCCCGGGGCCGGCTCGTGACCGCCGACCCCGTCCGTCCCGGGCCCGGTCCCGACGCCGCCGCCGCGGCCCGTGCCGCCCAGGACGGCGACCTGGACGCCGCCCTGCGCGGCGCCGACGCCGCGCTGCAGGCCGACGACCCGCGGGAGCAGGACGCCGGCGCGGTGGTGCTCGCAGCGGTGCTGCCCCAGCGGGGGCTCCTCGCGCGGGCGGCGGAGGTGCATCGCTGGCTCGCCGGGCGTCGGGGCCGTCCCGCGGCGGGGGCCGCCGTCGCGCTGCTGGGGTCCGGGGCGCTCGCCGAGGGCCAGCAGGCCGCTGCGTGCGGCGGCGGGCTGCCGGGACTGCGCGACACCGCGGAGACGCTGACCGCGCAGGGGCTGCTCGCGTCGGTCGAGGGCTCGGCGGGCACGGCGCTCTCGCTGCTGGTCCGCGCGACGACGGCGCTGGCGTCGGCGGTGGAGCGGTCCCCGATGGGCGACTCCCCGGCCGCGCTCGGCGCCCTGCTGGCCCTGCACCGCGGCGAGCCGGAGCTCGCCGACCCGCTGCTGGACCTCGCCGTCGACACCGACCTCGGCGGGCCGGGCCTGCGCCGCCGGCACCTGCTGCTGCGGGGCTGGGTGGCGCTGCTGCGCGACGACGAGGACGCGGCCCGCACGGCCCTCGGCGCGGCCGCCGACCTGCCCGGCGCGCCGGAGCCGCGCGACGAGCTCACCGGGGTCGCCCTGGAGGTCGCCCTCGCCCGGCGGGCCGGGGACACCCGTGGGCTGCTCGACCTGTGGTCCCGCGCCCGCCAGGCCCTGCTGCGCCACCCCGTGGACCTCTACTGCCTGCTCCCCGTGGGCGAGCTCGCCGTGGCCGCCGCCCGGCTGGGCGAGACCCGCTGGGTCGAGCCGCACCTCGCCGAGGCCGACGTGCTGCTCGAGGCGCTGGGGCGGCCGGCGTCGTGGAGCACGTCGTGGCACTGGGCGGGCCTGCACGCGGCGATCACCGCCGAGGACCGCGCGGCCGCCGCGGCGCACGCCGGGGCGCTGGAGGCCGCCGTCGTCCTCAACGACCGCGCCGCGGCCCCCGCCCGGGCCGCCCGGGTGTGGCTCGCGGTGCTCGACGGGGCGGTCGACGCCGAGGAGGTCGCGCAGGCCGCCGCCGGGCTGCGCGCGGTCGGGCTCGGCTGGGACGGGACGCGGCTGGCCGGCGAGGCCGCGATCCGCACGACCGACCGGGCCGCCTCCACCGCCCTGCTCGCGTGCGCCCGCACCCTGCAGGCCGGGCGGACCCCGGTCGCGCCGGTCGCCACCGCCCAGGCGCCCGCGATCCCTGGGCCCCCCGACCCGACGACCGAGGCCTCGGCGCGCGCGGCCGCCACGGTGCGGGCCCGGCGCGCGGGCGCGGCGGCGCTGACCGAGCGGGAGCGCGACATCGCCGACCTCGTGCTCGAGGGGCTCACCTACCGCGAGATCGCGGGCCGGCTCTACCTGTCCGCGAAGACGGTGGAGCACCACGTCTCGCGCATCCGGCGCCGGGTCGGGGCGGAGAGCCGGGCGGAGCTGTTCCAGGCCCTGGGTGGCCTGCGGCCTCGTGAGCACTAATTGTCGCTATACCGACAGTTAGTGCTCACGAGGCGTCAGCCACCTATCCGGACCGCGGAAATCCCGTGGTTCGTCGGGAGGAACAGCGCGTTGCCGCTCAGCGCGGGCGTGGCGAACCGGGTCGAGTCGCCGACCGACACCCGCGCCCGCTCGGTCCCGGTCGCCGCGTCGAGCCCGATGAGCGCGCCGTCCTGCTGGAGCGACCACACCGTCGTCCCGACGATCAACGGCGAGCCCGTCACCTGCGACGGCGCCTGCCAGCCCTTGACCAGCCGGCCGTCGGTGCCCACGCGCACCTGCAGCAGCCCCGACGAGCACGGCAGGTACGCCACCGCGCCGCCGCCCTGCACCGGGGCCGCCGCCCCGCCGCCGTAGGCCTCGCACCCGTCGACCTCGCCCTTCTGCCCGCCGACCCCGCCCATCCCGGCGAGGTCGACGAGGAACACGTTGCCGCCCTTGCCCGCCGTGACCACGTAGTGCGTGCCGGGCATCAGGACGGGGCCCATCGAGCCGAGGTCGGCGTCGGCCGAGTTCTCCTCCGCCCACTGCTGCGGGGCGAACCCGTCGACGAGCGCCAGCGCGGACGACAGCCGCAGCACCGAGTCGCTGTGGTCCCAGGTCCCGGACGTGGCCTCGCCGTTGCCGGTGGTGACGATGACGTCGCCGTTGGGGAGGGCGGCCGGTCCGGACGCGGCCCAGATCCCGGCTTCGCGTGAGGTGGGGACGACGAAGGTCTTCGCCGGGCCGGTGCCCGTCGTCGGGAGCCCGACGACGCTGCCCCGGTACTGCCCGCAGTCGCCGTAGTTGCCGCCGTAGGGGACGTAGACCGTGCCGGCGTCGACGAGCAGCGCGCCGCGCTGCAGGTGGGTGGCGGGGTCGACGCCGGGCACGTCGGCGTCGCGCTTGCTGCGGACGCCGCCGTTCGCCGGGTCGATGCCGTAGAGCTGGTGGCGCACGCCGGCCTCGGTGGTCGCGACGAACACCTGTCCGCTGGCCGGGTCGAGCGCGGGCGAGCCGGTGATGCCGATCGGGTCGATGTTGCCGCAGGGCAGCGCCGAGCCGGGCAGGGGATCGGCGAGGTGGGTGCGCCACCGGACCGCGCCGGTGACCGCGTCGAGCCCGTAGACCGACCCGCCCTCGGTGGCGGCGACGACCTCGCCGGCGACGACGACCGGGCTCCCGTAGACCTTCCCGTCGAGCGGGGTCTGCCAGGCGAGCCCGGGGTTGGCGGGGTCGGGTCCGGCGGCCACGTAGCCGGCGCGGGTGGCGTCCCCGTGGTAGGTCGTCCAGTCGGCCCCGGCGCGCACCCCGCCGGTGGGGGTCGGCGGCGGGGCGGGCGCCCCGGCCACCGCCGGCAGGACGAGCCCGGCGCCCGACGCCGGCACGCTCGGCGCCGGGTAGGGCGCGACCGTGGCGGGCGCCTGCGGCGGCGGGGCCGCGGGTCCCGCGTCGGAGTCGGAGGACCCCGACGAGCACCCCGCCAGCACCAGCACCCCGACGACGGTGGGCACCAGCGCCGCCGTCCACCGCCCCCACCGCGCGCGCCGCGTCACGGCGACGATGTTGCACCGGTGGTCAAGAGGTGCCTCCGGCTCGTGAGCACAAAGTGCCGC
>NZ_JABBND010000002.1 GCF_012933465.1 Actinomycetospora sp. TBRC 11914 | reverse complement strand
GCGCTAGCTTCTCGATCATGGAGCTGGAGAGCGCGCCGCCCGAGGTGGTGGAGGCCCGCCGGATGGTCGCGGAGATCGTCGGGGCCGATCATCCGGTGATGGCGCGCGCCGTGCTGGAGGGCGTGCTCGACGGCGGGCGCTTCTTCCTGGTCTCGCAGGCGCTGGAGGGGCTGGCCGAGCTCGATCGGGACGCCGCGGTGATCGCGCGGGCCGAGGAGCTGCTCGTCGCCGCGGCCGGGACGGTGCCGATCGAGGGGCTCGCCGCGGTCGCGGCGCACATCGACGAGGTGCTCGCCGCTCCGGTCGGTACGACGGTGCACTGCGGTCCCGCCCCGGCCGATCCCCAGCCCGACGATTCCCAGCCCGACGATTCCCGGCCCGACGAGTCCCGGCCCGACGAGTCCCGGCGGGACGATCTGGCCACCGGGACCGCCGGACAGGCGCATCTCGGCGCCGCACCCGGAGGACAGGCGCCGAACAGGACGGCTGGTTCTCCGCACGCCGACACCCGGCGGGCGCTGAGGGTCGGTCGAGGGCGACGACGGACAGGGCATCGAGACCGGCGTCCTCCGGCAGGGGCGGTGGCGCCGCGGTCTGCACGGGCGGTTCCACGCGGTCGGTCGGTCCCTCGGACCGTCGACCGGCGCCGGTTCCTGATCGGCTCAGCAGGCGCAGGCTCACCACTCGCCCGGCCGCCACCGTCCGGGACGTCGAGCCGGGCGCCCTCGAAGGTCGGGTCCGGCTTCGCTCCGCGGCGGCATGGGCAAGCGACGCCCACCGTCGAACCGTGCCGGGTGGTTCAGAGCTGCCCGGGCTCGTCGTCCAGCAGCTCGGCCACCAGCCGGGCGGGGTCGGCGAGGAAGGTGCGGGTCCACGCCACCGGCATGGCCTCGTCGTGGGCGACGGCGTGCCGCGAGCCGTCCTCACCGGCCGGGACGGCCTCGTCGGCGCTGCGGGCCCGGGTCCGGCCCGGCCCGCGACGCGCCGACCCGCCTCCGGGCCCCGGTCACCGGCCCGAGAGCAGCGCCGTCAGCTCGTCGACGGCCCGGCGCAGCTCCGAGGCGAACCGCTCCATCTCCTCCCCCACCTCGGCGGGGGTGCTCAGGTGCACGATCCAGCGGTCGGGCAGCAGGACGTAGGCGACGCCGATGCAGTGCGTGCTCGTGGACCCGAACCCGAAGAGCCGCACGTTCACGGAGGGGGCCGAGCTGGTCGACAGGTAGTCGTCGCGCATGACGCGCCAGCCCGGGGAGTCGACGACGGCGAGCGGCTCCGTCGCGCCGAGCTCGGCCCCGCGGCGCTGCTGGATGAGCGAGAGCTCCCACAGGTGCTGCTCGGGGGCCTGGCCCGCCTGGCACGCCCGGGCCCGCTGGCCGTGGGCCTGCGCGGCCGCCTCGAAGGCGGCGCGGCGGGTATCAGGGTCGGCCTCCGGGTCGTCCATCGCGGCGACGAACGCGAGGATCTCCGGGGTCACCACCCGCATCGCCTCGGTGCGCCCGTGGTGGAACTGCAGGGTCGCGATCGACTCGTAGGTCGCCCCGGTGAAGCCCTTCGCCCGCCGGTGCGCGAGCTGGTAGGCCAGCTGCGCGAACGCGTCCGGTGAGACGCCGAGCTGCTTCGCCCGGTCGCTGCCGTGCTGGTCGAACGCGACCACCTGGGTGGCCACCGCGTCCGCGAAGGCGGTGAAGTCGTGTGCGGCGTCCCGGACGTCGGCGGCCCGCTCGTCGGTGAGGACGAACGACAGCTCCCGCGCGGCCGGCTCGCCCTGCGACCGGGCGCCCAGCCGCTCGGCGTGGGCCGCCGTGGTCTCCGCGAAGATCCCGTCCACCAGGGCCAGGACCGTCGTGCCGTCCAGCCGGCAGTGCTCGGTGTTGATGCCCGCCGCCCCGTCGGCGAAGACGACGAACGTGACGGCCTTGTCGAACCAGCGGTTGCCGCTGTCCCCGGCGAGCAGCTGCTTGCCGCGGGCGAGGTCCTCGGTGGGCGCGACGTCCTCGAGCGCGACGCAGAAGAGCGCCGTCTCGATGTCCTCGAGGGCGGCCGCGTTGTCCGGGTGCTCGTCGCGCAGGGCCTGCCGGCTCGTCGCCCACGCCGCGCGGGCCTTCGTGGTGAGCGCCCCGACGCCGGGCCCGGGCGCGTCGACCCCCGCCCGCAGCGACCGCAGCGCCTCGGCGATCTCCGCGGCGGTGTGCGGCGCGCCGTCCGGGCCGAGCACGTCGAGCCGGAACGCGTGCCCGCGGACGAGCACGACGACGTGCCGCTCGGTCGAGGGGCCCGGCCAGTCCTCGGTCCAGGGCGTGCGGGCGGTGTCCTGCGCCTCGCCGGGGATGCGGGTGGCCGAGAACAGGAACTTGTGCTGCTCCATCGTCATCGGCGCGCCGCGGCGGGTGGCCGGCGGGAGCGTCCCGGTGTCGACCCGGTGCTTGTGGTCCAGGGCGCCCAGCACGAGCGCGGCCGCCCGGCCGGCCTGGTCCTGCTCGGCGGGGTCGGTCGGCGCCTCGAAGAGGAAGAAGAAGTTGGCGTTGAGGGCGATGCGGTCGCGCCGGCCGAGGTAGCGGGACTCCCAGAAGTCGTCGAGCCAGCTGTGGGTGGTCGGCGCCGCGTCGTAGTCCTCCAGCGCGGCCTGCAGCACCGGGCCGGGCCCGTCGGGGCGCAGGAGCTCCTCGGCCGCCGCGCGGGTCTCGCGGAGCTGTTCGGCGTCGAGCAGCGGGGCGGACCACTCGAGGAAACCCTCGGCGCTCGCGGCCAGGGTCGGCACGGGCACGCGGGGCAGGTCGTCCTCGGCGTCGAAGGTGCCGAGCGTGCCGGGTCCGGCAGCGTCGCTCATGGTGTCCTCGGGGGTCGGGGGCGGGGTCAGTCGAGCAGCGTGTCGGAGCGCACCGACGCCGCGCCCAGGTGCAGGGCGTCGACGCGGCCGAAGAGCTGGCGGGTCCGGGTCGGGGAACCGATCACCCCGGGCCGGTCGCTGTAGGCGAAGATCGCGGTGTGCCGCGCGGAGGCGCCGGCCACCGGGGTGACCCGGTGCAGCGCGAACCGGCCGCGGAAGAGCTGCAGGTCGCCGGGCCTCAGCTCGAGGGAGCGGACGGGGGTCCGGTCGCCGTCGAGCACCGCCCGCACCCCGGCGAGGTTCTCGTCGCCGGGCGCCCGGATCCCCGGGCAGAACTCGAAGGTCCCGCCGGCCTCGGGCTCCCGGGTGAGCAGGCTGACGGCGATCTCGTTGGTGTCGAAGTGCCAGGGGTGGTCGTCCCCGGGCGCGACGACGTTGAGGGTCAGCCCGGAGTACGGGTCGGCGAGCGGGTGGACGTCGTCGAGCTCGAAGCACGCGGCCAGCAGGCGTCGGAACCCGGCGTGCGCGTAGAGCCGCTGGACCAGGTGGTCGGCCGGGATCCGGTCGCGGGCCACGAACGCGTTGCGCCGGGTCAGGGCGACGCGCGCCGGGTGGGTGGCGGGCAGCGTCGGGTCCGGGTCGGTGTTGTAGACGTTCACCCGGGCGGACGCGGTGTGTGCGTCGGGCGCGACGGCGTCGCCCTCGGCCCGCAACCGGTCCCGCAGCTCCGGGCGCACCACGTCGCGCAGCACCGTCGCCCCGAGGGCACGCAGCTCCTCCCGGGCCCGGCCGACGGTCCTCGACCATCCCGGTGCTCCGGGATGGTCGAGGGGGTAGCGGCCGGTGTCCACCACGCCGTCGATCACGTCCGAGCCCACGCCAGCCCCCTCTCCCGCAGGGGCGACCCTAGGGGTGATCAACCGCGGGCCGGGAGCCCGCCCCGCCGGACGGGCAGGCCCGGTCAGACGCCGCGACGGATGAAGTCCGCGCAGCGCTCGCCGATCATCATCGTCGTGATGCACGGGTTGACCGTGATGAGGTCCGGCATCACCGACCCGTCGGCGACCCGCAGCCCGTCCACGCCCCGCAGCTTCAGCGTCGGCGTGACCGGCGCGAGCGGGTCGTCGTCGGCACCCATCTTCACCGTGCAGGACGGGTGGTAGACGGTGTTGTGGGTCTTCCGGATGTAGTCGAAGATCTCCTCGTCGGTCTGGGCGTCCTCCCCGGGGGCCTGCTCCTTGCCCACCCACTCCTTGAGCGCGGGCGCCGCCGCGATCTCGCGGGCGACGCGGACGCCGCGGATCATGACCTCGCGGTCGTGCTCATGGGTGAAGTAGCGGGGGTCGACGGCGGGCTTGTCGCGGAAGTCGCGGGTGCGCAGCCGGACGGTGCCCTTCGACTGCGCGCCGGTCACGTTCGGCGTCAGGCAGAACGTGTTCTCCGACGACGGGTAGCCCCAGCGCAGCAGGTTGAGGTCGAACGGCACCGACCCGTAGTGGAACATCAGGTCGGGTGTCGTGCGGCCCTCGGCGCCGGCGAAGATGCCGATCTCCCACCACTGCACCGACTCGGTGGGCATGGTCTGCAGGGCCTCCCACTGGACGAGGCCCTCGGGGTGGTCCTGCAGGTTCTCGCCCACCCCGGGCGCGTCGACGCGGACGTCGATGCCCACGCTGCGCAGGTGGTCGGCCGGGCCGATGCCCGAGAGCATCAGCAGCTTCGGCCCGTCGATGGCGCCGGCGGACAGGATCGTCTCGCGGCGCGCCGTGACCTCGACCGTCCAGCGGGTGTCCGGGGTGCGCAGCGCGACGCCGGTGGCGCGCGGCCGCGCCCCGGAGTCGTCGAAGGTCAGGCGCTCGGCGCGGTACCCGGTGAGGACGGTGAGGTTCGACCGCCCCAGGTTCGGGTGGATGTACGCCGCCGACGCCGAGCTGCGGGACCCGTCGGGGTTGGCGTTGACCTGGAACCAGTTGGACCCGCGCAGCACGGTGCGGCCGGTGTTGAACGGCGTCACCGGCAGTCCGACCTGCTCGCACGCCTCGAGCAGCGCCCGCCCGCACGGGTCGCGCGGGGCGATCGAGCGGATCGTCACCGGGCCGTCGGTGCCGCGGCCCGGGGCCTCGGCGTGCTCGCCGCCGTCGAGCGCGGTCTCGAGCTTGCGGTAGAAGGAGTAGCACTCGTCGGCGGACCAGCCGGTGGCCCCCGACGCCGCCCAGTCGTCGAGGTTCTCCCGCGGCGCCCAGAACGCGATCGCCGAGTTGTGTGACGAGCACCCGCCGAGCACCTTGGCCCGGGCGTGGCGCATGAACGAGTTGCCGAACTCCTGCGGCTCGATCGGGTAGTCCCAGTCGTAGCCGGACTCGAGCAGCTCCATCCAGCGGGACAGGTCGAGGATCGCGTCGTCGCCGACGTCCGACGGGCCCGCCTCGACGAGGCACACCGTGACGTCGGGGTCCTCGGAGAGCCGGGACGCCACGGCACACCCGGCGGTGCCGCCGCCCACGACGACGTAGTCGAATTCGTTCTCGGCCATCACGCCTCCTGGACGGGCTCGTCGATGGGTGTCCCGACGCGCGCGTGCTCAGCGACGACGCCGGTCTTGTGGCGCTGCACGGTCCAGTAATAGGCGAACCCCGCGCCGAGGATGATTCCGGGCAGCAGCACACCGCCCCATTGCAGGTACCAGTGGAACGGCTCGGAGGCGTTGTAGATCTCCCGCCGCGGCCAGGCGAGGTTCACGGTCATCGCCCCGCCCCAGAGGATCGCGAGGATGTTCACCGGCAGGCCCCACCGCCCCAGCGAGAACCCGTCGGGCCGGGGGTGCCAGGTCCCTCGCAGGCGCTGGACGAGCATCGGCACCGTCACGAGCAGGTACGCCGTGTAGATCATGATGATCGCGATGGAGGTGACCACGGTGTAGATCTGCGGGCTGAAGGTCACGAGCAGCAGCACGATCGCGATGACCCCGATCGTCACCGACGAGACGACCGGGGTACCGAACCGCGGGCTGATCGTGCACAGCTTCGAGCCGGCGGGCAGGTTGTTGTCCCGGCTCATCGCGAACGCCAGGCGGATCGCGGCGGCGTGCACGGCGAGCGCGCAGACCACGACGGCCACCGCGACGGCGATGAGGATCACGGTGCCGCCGCCCCGGCCGAGGACGGCGAGGACCAGCGCCTGCAGGCCGCCGAGCTGGCTGAAGGCGGGATCGGCGAGGTCCGGCGCCGACATGATCGCGAACAGCAGGATGAGCCCGCCGAGCAGGAAGGAGAAGAAGAGCGCGCGCAGGATGGCCTTGGGGGCGTTGCGCCGCGGGTCGTGCGACTCCTCGGCCAGCGAGCTCGCCGTGTCGAAGCCGTACATCACGTAGAGCGAGGCGAACATGGCCACGAGGAAGGCCCCGGCGTAGCCGAGCGGCCTCCCGCTGGTGTCGATGCCGCCCGTGCTGAGCACGATCTGTGGTCCGCGCACGATGTTGATCGCCAGCAGGACGATCAGGACGCATGCGGCGATCAGCTCGATGAACACCCCGGTCGAGTTGATCTGGGCCATGAGCTTGGTGCCGAACGCGTTGATCAGCGTGGTGAACACGATGAGGGCCGCGGCCAGGATGACGCCGTTCAGCGCCTCGGAGTTGGTGGCTTCCGCGGGGATGAACTGGAAGCCCGACCAGATCTGCGGCAGCGTCGCCTGCAGGGCGAGGGCCACCGCGGCGATCGACACGATCGACGCCGTGAGCATCGTCCACCCGGCCAGCCACGAGACGCCGTGGTGCGAGAGCCGCTTGCTCCAGTTGTAGATCGACCCCGCCACCGGGAAGCGGGCGGCGAGCTCGCAGAAGCACAGCGCGACCATGAGCTGCCCGACGAACACCAGCGGCCACGACCACCAGTACGCCGGGCCTCCCGTGCCGAGCCCGAGGTAGAACAGCTGGAACGTGCCGGTGAGGATCGAGATGTAGCTGATCCCCGCGGCGAAGGTGTGGAAGCTGCCGAGCGAGCGGACGAGGCTCGGTCGGTAGCCGAACTCGTCGATGTCCTCGGCGTCGGTGGCGCTCGCCTGCGGATGTGCCTTCTCGTGGCTCGAGCTCATGAACCACTCCCTGGTGTGGAAGTCGATGAGGGGAACCACCCGGTCGGTCCGGGCCGGGTGTTGGTCCAGATGTGCTTGGTCTCCTGGTACTCGGCCAGGCCCGCCCGGCCGAGCTCGCGCCCGACGCCGGAGTGGCCGTAGCCGCCCCACTCGGCGGCGGGGACGTACGGGCCGAAGTCGTTGATCCAGACGGTGCCGTGCCGGAGGCGCGCGGCGACCTCCTCGCACACGCCGGTGTCGGCGGAGAACACCGCACCGGACAGCCCGTACTCGGTGTCGTTGCCGATCGCCACGGCCTCGTCGAGGTCGGTGAAGGTCTCGACGGTCAGCACCGGGCCGAACGACTCGTCGTGCACCACGGACATGTCCCGCGTGCAGCGGTCGAGGATCGTCGGCGGGTAGAACCAGCCGTTCGCGAGCCGCTCCTCGGTGGGCCGCTCCCCGCCGCAGCGCAGCACCGCCCCCTCGGCGACCCCGCGCGCCACGTAGGCCTCGACCTTGTCGCGGTGCGCCTCCGAGATCAGCGCACCGGTCTCGGTGCCCTCCTCGTCCGGCCCGCCGAGGCGGATCCGCCGCGCGCGCTCGACGAGGTCGTCGACGATCCGGTCGTGGGCGGTCTCCTCGACGACGAGGCGCGCGCCGGCCGAGCACACCTGCCCGGAGTGGAGGAAGATCCCGGTGAGGATGTTGTCCACCGCGGTCTCGTGGTCCGCGTCGGCGAAGCAGACGAACGGGTTCTTCCCGCCGAGCTCGAGCGCGACCTTCTTCACCGTGGCCGCCGCGTTCGCCATGAGGACCTTCCCGGTGGCGAGGCCGCCGGTGAAGCTGACGAGGTCGACGCGCGGGTCGGTCGACAGCGGGCCGCCCGCCGTCGCCCCCGCACCCAGGACGAGGTTGGCGACGCCGTCGGGGACCCCGGCCTCGGCGAGCAGCTCCATGAGGATGATCGCGGTGTGCGGGGTCAGCTCGCTCGGCTTGAGGACGAACGTGCAGCCGGCCCCGAGCGCGGGGGCGACCTTCCACGCCGTCTGCAGCAGCGGGTAGTTCCACGGGGTGATCAGCGAGCACACGCCGACGGGCTCGTGGACGACCTTGCTCCGCGCGTCCGGCACCCCGGTCTCGACCAGCCGGCCGTCGGCGGCGGCCGCGAGGTGCCCGAACCAGCGGAAGCAGTTCGTGATGTCGTCCATGTCGATCTCGGACTCGACGACCCGCTTGCCCGTGTCGTCGGTCTCGGCCCGCGCGAGCCGGTCGCGGTCGCGCTGGAGCAGGTCCGCGACGCGCAGGAGCAGCAGCCCGCGCTCGGCCGCCGGGACGTTCGACCAGCGGCCGTCGTCGAAGGCGGCGCGGGCGGCGCCGATCGCGCGCTCGGTGTCCTTCGCGGTCGCCTCGCTGACCTCCGCGACGAGGTGACCGTCCGCCGGGGACCGGATTTCGCGCGTGCCGCCCTCGGCCGCGTCGGCCCACGCTCCGTCGATGTAGAGCTGCCCCACGCGCTCGCTCCCCCGCCCGTTGTCACCCGTCTGCCCGGTTTGGGCACCATCGGCTCACGATGATGTCACCTCCGGGCCCGGACGGAAGCCCCCCAACGCGACTCCGGGCGCCACCCCGGGCACGCGCCAGGCGCCGCGGCACGGTGCCCTACGATCCGCTCACACCGGCGGGGGCCGCCGGTCGTCGCACCGGGAGGGCGCATGGGGCGCAGGGGCTGGGTCCGGACGGCGGCTGCGGTCGCCGGTGCGACGGTGGCCCTGCTGGCCGCGGCGTGCTCGAGCGACCCGCCGCCGCCCGGCGAGCAGCACACGATCCAGTTCACCGCCACGTCCTCGGCGGCCGGCACCGCGTTCGGCCGCTACGTGACGGTCGGGCAGCTGGGCAGCAACCAGGAGATCACCTTCGCCGCGGTGCCGTTCGACCGGACGATGCCGGTGGGCTACTCGCCCCAGCCCAAGATGCAGGTGTCGCTGGTCGGGGTGCCGCCGAACTCCCGGCTCACGTGCCGCATCAGCGTCGACGGCCAGGTCGTGGCCACGCAGACCGTCAGCGCGCCCGGCCAGGACGCGGTCTGCGCGGCGCCCTGATCGGCGGCGCTCCCACCCGGAGAGCACGAACGGCCGATCCGTGACCGAAGAAGGTCACGAACCGGCCGTTCGTACCGTCCGCGCGGGACTCAGCCCGGCGGGGCCAGCTCGACCCGCTCGGCCAGCCAGCCGGTGATCCGCCCGGCGGCGAGCTGGTTGCCGGTCGGCTCCCCCGGCGCGATCGCTCCGCCGAAGTGGGTGCCGCGCACGGCGAGGTGCGTGAGGTCGGCGGCGCCGAGCGCCCCGACCATCCGGCGGGAGTCCTCCGGGAAGGCCGCCTGGTCGCCGGTCAGCTCGACGAACAGCGTCGGCACCCGCACCCCCGGGGCACACCGCTCGAAGTCGGCGTACGACGACAGCCCCGACCAGGTCGAGAGCCACGCCTCCGGGGTCGTCAACCGGCCGAAGCCGACCTGGCCGTAGTTGATGAGGTCGGGACGGGCGCCGAACAGCGAGCCGTAGGGCCGCTCGCTCGGGTCGATCGAGAGGTCGACGGTGCGCGGGTCGGCGTCGGTCCGGTAGACGGTGAGGATCTGCGGGGCCAGCGCACGGCGGCGGTCGGCCGCGTCGCCGGTGCGCCGGTGGGCGGCGCGGGCCTCCGCCGCGCGGGCCACCAGGGCGCGGGCGGTCGCGTCGAGGCGGGCGACCCGGTCCCGTTGGGCGGCCCGGTAGCGGGCGAGGAACTCGGCGGAGTACGAGGAGCTCGCCGGCGGCTCGGCGAAGCCGTTGGCCGGGTCGAAGGCGTCCAGCTCTCCGACCGCGGCCAGCGGGTCGCGCTCGTCGGACACCGACGGGTCGATGCAGCCCAGCAGCAGCCGGCCCTGGCCGGGGTGCGGGGCGAGGAAGACGACGCCGTCGGTTACCGGCATCGCGGCGTCCGCGAGCTTCGTGGGCCGGCCACCCGGGGTGGTCGCGACGCGGTCGGGCCCCGGGAGCGCCGCCTGCTCGAGGTAGTAGGCGAACAGGGTCCCGCCCCCCGAGTGGCCCAGCGGGACGATCGCGTCGAACCCCTGCTCGCGCAGGAACACCATCCCGGCGGCGACGTCGAGCAGGGCCTGCTCGTGCACGAGGGCGAGGTCGTTGTTGACCGAGCGGGTGTGCTGCGTCCACACCGCCGCCCCCGCGGCGAGCAGGGCCGGCACGAGCGGGTGGTGCGTGAGGTCCTGCCGCGGGTGCCCGAGGCACACGACCGTGCGCGCACCGGGCACCGTCGCCAGCACCCCGCGCACCGTGGCACCGTCCGCCGTCGTCAGCTCGTGGACGCTCATGGTGGTCGACGCCGGGCGCCCGTCGGCGACGATGTGGCGCCCGGCCCCGAGGCCGCGGGTCGGCGCGCTCACCGCGGCTCGACCCGCAGGGCGTCCTTGTCGTGCTGGACGATCTCCCCGCCGCCGACCCCGGCGACGCAGCTGTACCAGACCGCGTGCCGGCAGCCCGTGGCGCGCCGGTCGACGACGATCGCGCCGTCGGCCGTGATCTCGAAATACGGGCCGAGCTTCGCGACGGCGACGTCGGGGTCCTGTCCGGCGACCTTGGCCACGGCCGTGTTCTCCGGGACGTCGAGGACGTAGAGCGCGGTCACCGGCTCTGCTCCAGCTCCCAGGCGGCCGCCCGCTCGACGATGAGCTCGGCCTTGCGGGCCAGCAGTTTGCCGAAGCTCGGCTCCGGCGCGCCGACCACGTCGAGCAGCGCGTCGATCGTCAGGGTCGCGTCGAGGTCCTCCTGCGGCGTCACCGGCCGCATCGCGCGGGTGAACTCGACCATGTAGCCGTTGGGGTCGTGCGTGTAGATCGACTCGATCGTCTCGTGCTGGATCTGCATCTCGACCGGCCACGAGGACGCGTCGAGCCGGCGGCGGTACTCCAGCAGGTCGTCCTGGTCGTCGACGTGGATGGCGAGGTGGCGCGACCGGACGAAGAACTCCGGGGTGTCGGGCCCGAACCCGGCGTAGGCGTCGCCGCGCGGCGCCTCGTGCACCGGCTCGAGGCCGAAGTAGTAGAAGAACGCGATCCGGTCGTCGTTGCCGATGTCGAAGAAGAAGTGGATGAAGTCCGGGTGGTCCTCCGGACCCCAGCCCGCGGCGCAGATCGAGTGCACCACCGGGAAGCCGAGGGTGTCGCGGTAGAAGCGCACCGTCGCCACGGGGTCGAAGGTCGGGAACGCGGCGTGGTCCACCCCGCGGACCTTGTGCTCGAGGGGCTCGAGGGGCATGTCGTCGACCTCCTGCGTCGTCGCGCGACTCGTCCTGACGACGGCCAGACTAGGTGCGCTCGACGCTCGCGTCAATCTTTCGACGGTGGCGCCGAGGAGCCGAGGACGTGCTCGAGGTAGTCCAGGTCCTGGCGCAGCAGCCGCAGCGCGGCCGCCGGGTCGTCGGGGCGCGGCGAGTCCGGCGTCCGGTCCGGGGTCTGGGCGACCAGCGACAGCGCCATCTCGGCCATCTGGTCGGCGACCTCGTCGGCCGACTGCGCGCCGCCCGGCCGGAACCACCAGGCGACCCAGTTGCACATGCCGATGAGCGCGAGCGCCGTCGTGCGCACCGGCCGCGGCCGGAACTCCCCGCTGCGGACGCCCTGGTCGATGACGCGGACGAACCCGTCGAGCACGCGGCGCTTCGCCGACTCGTGGGCGGCGGCGAGCTCGGGCGGCAGCTCGGACTCCGACCGGATGACCAGCCGGAAGCGGGCCGGGTGGTGGGCCTGGCGCCCCGCGATGAGCCGGACGAGGGTGCGGAGCTTCTCCGGGGCGTCGAGGTCCCGGCCCGCGATCTCCGCCGCCTCCTCGGCCGGCCCCTCGGTGATCTCGGTGACGAGCTGGGCGAGCAGCTGGTCCTTGTTCTTCACGTAGTAGTAGAGCGCCGAGCGCGTCATGCCCATCGCGTCGGCGACGTCCTGCAGGCTCGTCCCGGCGAACCCGCGCTCGGCGAAGAGCCGCGTGGCCTGCTCGTAGATCTGGGCCTCGACGAGCTCGCGGCGCGCCGAGGCGCGGCCGTTCGCAGCAGCGGGTTCGGGCGAGCTCATGAGCGGCGACGATACCGACGCCGGCTCAGCCCGCCGGTGCGGCGGAGCGCCCCCGCAGCAGGGACCCGGCGTCGGGCAGTTCGGTGGGCAGGCCGAGCGAGCGCAACAGGCAGTACGCGCCCGCCGTCGCCGCCGAGAGCACCGGCAGGCCGAACTCGGCCTCGGCGCGCGGGATCAGGGGCAGCGACGGCATCTGCACGCAGGCGGAGATGACGAGGGCGTCGGCGCCGGTGAGGTCGAGCCCGCGGGCCGCCGCCATCACCCGGTCGCCGGGAATGCAGCCGACGTCGGCGTTGTCGGGCACCTCGAGCGCGACCCAGTCGACGACCTCGAGGCCCTCGGCCTCCAGGTAGCCGACGACCTGCTCGGCCAGCGGCCGCACGTAGGGCGTCACCAGCGCGATCCGGCGGGCCGGCACCGCGGCGAGCGCGTCGACCAGGGCGCCCGCGCTGGACGTCAGGCCCGCCGACACCCCGCGCTCCGCCAGCTGCGCCGCCACCGCCTCCTCCACCCGACGGTGCTCGCCGGGCCCGGCCGCCATCACCGCCACCAGGCACGCGTAGAGCAGCGCGTCGACCCCGGCGTCGGCCAGCTCGTCCACGCACCGCCCGCGCTGGGCGTTCATCGCGGCCAGTTCCTCGGGCGAGACCGTGTGCATCCGCATCCGGCTGCCGTGGAAGGAGAAGGTCGCGTCGGGGTGGCGGGCGAGCAGCGCCGGCACCTCCGTCTCGACGGTGACGTTGGAGCTCGGGACGATCATCCCGACGCGGTGGTAGGTCACGGGACGACTCCTTCGGAGCGCAGGGTCTCGGTGATCTCGGCGGCCATGGCCTTCTTGTCCAGTTTCCCGACCTTCGTGCGCGCCAGGGAAGGCACGACCTCGACCCGCTCGGGCCATTTGTACTTCGCGACGTCGAGGGCGCGCAGGTGCTCGCGCACGTCGTCGAGCGTCAGCGGGGCGCCGTCGCCGACGACGAAGGCGCACCCCCGCTCGCCCAGCCGCGGGTCGGGCATCGCGACGAGCGCGACCTCCACGACGCGCGGGTGGGAGAGCAGCAGGAGCTCGACCTCCTCGGCGTTGATCTTCTCGCCGCCGCGGTTGATGAGGTCCTTGATACGGCCCTCGACCGAGAGGGCCCGGTGCCCGTCGAGCAGCCGCACCGCGGCCAGGTCGCCCGTGCGGTAGAAGCCCTCCGAGGTGAACGCCTGCGGGCGGTCCTCACCGAAGTAGCCCCGGAGGGTGTACGGCCCCCGGCAGCACAGCTCCCCCACCTCGCCGTCGGGGACCTCCTCCTCGGTGCCCGGCTCGAGCACCCGGATCTCGTCGAGCGGCGAGATCGGCACCCCGACCGTGGTGCGCCGCAGCTCGGGCGACGCGTCGAGCGGGGTCACCAGGAACATGCCCTCGGCCATCCCGAAGAGCTGGCCCACCCGTGCCCCGCCGCGACCGGTCGCCGCGAACAGCTCCTCGGAGACCTTCGCCCCGGAGAGCAGGACGACCCGCAGGGTCGCCGCGAGCTCGTCGTAGTGCGGGTGCGCGGGCGCGCGGTAGTGCACGTGCCCGAAGAGCACGGAGGTGGTGCCCTCGGCGACGAGCAGCGGCATCGCGGTGTCGAGGTCGTGGTCGGTGAGCACCAGCGTCGCGCCGACGCTGTGGGGGGCGTGGACCCCGCAGACGATGCCGGCGTTGTGGACGATCGGGATGAGGTGCCCGACGCGGTCGGCGGCGGTCCAGCCCAGGACCGCCGCGTAGGCGCGGGCGTTGTACCAGTACTCGGCGTGCAGGCGCGGGATCAGCTTCGGGACCCCGGTGGTCCCGCCGGAGAGCTGGAACACCGCGACGTCGTCGGGGTCGATCCCCCGCTGGATCCCCGCGACGCGCTCGCGCGCCGCGTCGGGGTCGAGCTCCGCCGCCGGCAGGTCCCCGAGGACCAGCACGTGGCGCATCGTCGGGTGGTCGCGGGCCTGGTCGTGGGCGAACGCGACGAGATCGGCGCCGCGGGTATCGGCCTCGACCAGGTGGGCCCGCGCGCCGACCGCGCGGCTGATGTGGGCGATCTCGTGGCCGCGGTGGGCCGCGAGCGTGGCCACCGGGACGAGCCCGGCCTTGAGCAGCGCGTACCAGGCGACGACCGTCTCGAGCCGGTTGGTGACCTGGACGATCACCGGGTCGCCCGGCTCCAGGCCGAGGTCGGCCAGCCCGACGGCGAGGCGGTCGGTGCGGGCGTCGAGCTCGGCGTAGGTCAGGCGGCCCTCGGCGGCGACGACGGCGTCGTGGTCGGGGTGGGCGACCGCGACCGCGTGGAACTCCTCGGCGATCGTCCTGCGTCCCCACAGTCCGGCGTCGCGGTAGGTGCCGACGACGTCGTCCGGGAACCGGGCGGGGCGGGTGGCGGTCATCGGGGCGACCCCCCGTCGCCGCGCAGCGCGACCAGGTGGGTGCGGTCGGCCGCGAGGCCGTCGGCGAGGTCGGCGCGGAGCTGCGCGGGACCGGCGACGACGACGAGGGAGTCGCTGCGGCGGCAGAGGCGCTCGGCGACCTCGAGCCGGGTGAGCAGGCTCGCCCGGTCGTCGCCGCCGGTGAGCCACACGCGGCCGGTCACCGCCGACCCGCGGCGCACCGCGTCCTCGACGGCCGCCTCGGAGCCGGCGGGCGAGGCGTCGGTGCCGACGTCGAGCACGGTGGCCCCGAGCGCGGCCGGGTCGTCGGGGACGATGCGGGTGTCGAAGCCGCGGGGCCCGACGGGGTCGTCGTCGGCCACGGGCTCCTGCCCGGGCGTCGACGGCCGCAGGGGCCGCTCGAGCACCCACTCCGACAGCGCATGATCAACGCCGGTTTCCGGACGTCCAGTGTCCGGAACGTGGCTTTCCTGACGCGGGGCCGGCGGCTCCTCCCCCGCCCACTGGGTCAGCGCCGCGTGCACGACCTCCGGCGAGCCGGCCGCGAACCGGTCGAGCGGCACGTTGCCCGCCCGGCTCATGTAGGCCACGAGCAGTTGCTCCACCGGCAGGTCCAGGCGCTCCGGGAACGTCTCCCACCACCGGCGGGACCGCTCCGCGATGTCCTGGATCCGGGCGACCGCCGGCCGGCGGGCCGTGGTGTACGCGGTGAGCGCCGTCCCGAGGTCGTCCGCCTCCCCCAGGGCCGCGACCAGGGCGATCGCGTCCTCCATGGCGAGCTTCGTCCCCGAGCCCACCGAGTAGTGCGCGGTGTGCGCGGCGTCGCCGAGCAGGACGGTCCGTCCCCGGTGCCAGCGCGCGCACCGCACCGTCCGGAACCGCAGCCAGCGGGTGCGGTTGCCGATCAGCCGGTGTCCGCCGAGGTGCGGGGCGAACACGTCGGAGAGGTGGTCGAGTGCGGTCTCGTCCGAGGCGTCGGCGGGCGTGGCGGCGGTGCTCCGGTCGAACCCGGCCGCCCGCCACGTCGCCTCCGAGGTCTCGACGAGGAACGTGCTGCGCTCCGCCGCGTAGGGGTAGGCGTGGGTGACGAACACGCCGTGCTCGGTGCGCTCCGGCGCGAACAGCGCGTGGTCGAGCGCGACGTCGGTGCCGGCCCACAGGTACCAGCCCGACCCGGTCTCGACCTCGGCGCCGAAGTCGCCCGCGGCGCGCGTCGCGCTCCCGACGCCGTCGGCGGCGACGACCAGGTCGGCGTCGAGGTCGTCAGCGCCCCGGCGGGCCCCGAACTCGAGCTTCACCCCGGCGTCCTCGGCGTGGCGCCGCAGCACGGCGAGCAGCTCGGCCCGCCCGATCGCGACCAGGCTCGACACGCTCATCCCGGCCTCCCGGCCGCCGACGCGCATCCGCATGTCGTGCGACCAGGAGCTCGCCAGGATGTCGTCGAGCGACGCCGGGTCGGCCTCGGCGAGACGGCGCTGGGTCCGGGCGGCGAGCCCGACGCCGAACCCGAAGGTCTCGTCGGGGACGCCCTGCTCGTGCACGACGACCTCGCAGTCCGGCCGCGCCAGCTTCAGGAGCCGTGCGGCGTAGAGACCTCCCGGTCCCCCGCCGAGCACGGCGACTCGTCGGAGGTCCATTCAGGCCCTCGCGTCCGCCAGCACGCGGCTGGTCCTGGTGACGTCGTCGACGTGGTCGACCGGCACGACGGCGGTCGAGATCGCGGTGAAGCACCCCGGGCAGCAGTACTGGCGGAAGTGCACCTCGCGGTCGACGTACTCGCCGGCGCCGTCGACGACCTGCGGGCCCGCGTCGGACACCGGGCCCTCGAGGCGGACGAGGTCGAGCTCGCCGACCGCGCCCGACCCGAGCAGCGTCGCGCAGTGCCGGCACGCGACCTCGGCGCCGACCGCGACGAGGTTGTCGTCCAGCCGCCGGCCGTCGGCGACGTCGATCGTGGGCCGTGGCTCCTGGTTCCCGCTGCGGGCGCGCCGCGCCTCCCGCAGGTCCCGACGACGGGTCCCGGTCGCCGCGGCGTCGACCGCGCCGGCGCCGTCGAGGACGACGCCGTAGCCCGCGTCCGCCTGCCCGGCGCTGACCTTGCCCTCGCGCACGTCGCGGGCGACGTCCTCGGGCTCGCGGACCAGCGGGTCGCCGTAGCCGCCGCCGCCCTGCCAGAACATCGTGAACACCTCGCCGGGGGCGACGTAGGTCTCGCCGTAGCAGGGCTGCAGCTCGGGGGCGCCGCCGACGTCGTCGAGGTCGCCGGGGAGCGTCCCCGCGCCGAGCATCGTCGTGACGTCGCTCCCCCGGGAGATCCACTCGACGCCGGTGTTGCCGGGGTAGCCCCCCGCCAGGCCGTTGTTCTGGCTGACCGCCTTGCCGTTGGAGGCCAGGACGAGGCCGATCGGGAAGCTCGTGCCGTGCGGGGTGATCGCGATCGACGCGCCGACCCCGCCGCGCCGCCGGCCCGGGCCGCCCGAGTCGGGCTCCTCGCGGCGCCAGAGCGCGAGGACCGGGTAGAGGAACTCGGTCATCTCGACGTCGGGGACGCGGCCCAACGGGATGCAGAACAGCCCGCCGGTGTCCATGCCGTCGGCCTGGGGCTGGGCGCCGTACCCGCCGGCCATCGGGTCCATGATGATCGAGAGGAACGGGGTCGGTACCGCGCCGCGCTGGTCGAGCCCGGCGATCACGGCGGTGTCCCAGGTGCCGCAGCACGTGGCCTGGACGTGGGCGTCCAGAGCCGGCGACTGGTCCAGCATCTGGGAGAGGCACTCGGCGACGAGGTTGCCGGTCAACCAGGCCGGCCCGATCGGCCCGCGCCCGACCGCGGCCGGGAAGCTGGCGTTGTTGATCGTGCCCTCCTCGGCGACCAGGTCGAAGCAGCGCATCAGCCCGCCCGCCGACCAGGGGATGTCGCCGGCGAGGATCGGCAGCAGCGCGAGCATGACCCCGCCGCGCATGCCGGCGTAGGTGCAGTTGACGACGCCGGACTGCGGGTCGGTGCCGGTGAAGTCGAAGGCGATGTGGTCGTCGGTCTTCGTCATCGCGACCGTGATCCTGTGGAGCTCCCGGTCGCCGGTGTGCGACTGGTCCTGGTAGCCGGTCGCCCGCCAGGTGCCGTCGGGCAGGCCGCGCAGCTTGCCCCGCAGCCGCGACTCGGCGTCGGACATCATCCGCTTCATCACGGCCTTGACGGTGTCGGCGCCGTACTGCTCGATCACCGCGAGCAGGCGGTCGCGGCCGACGGTGTTGGCGCCGACCTTGGCCCGCAGGTCGAGCCCGATCATCATCGGCACCCGGGAGCGGCGGACCCAGACGTCGGCGACGTCGTCCTGCAGCACGCCGTCGCGCACCACCTTGATCGGCGGGGTGGGCAGCGACTCGGAGAACACGTCCTGCGCGGCCGGGGAGAACGAGCCGAGGCCGACGCCGCCGAGGTCGGGCTGGTGGGCGATCGCGGAGGTCCAGCCGAAGAGCTTCCCCTCCCAGAAGACGGGCTGGTAGACCATCGCGTCGTTCTGGTGCAGCCCGCCGCCGACCCACGGGTCGTTGGTGAGGAACATGTCGCCCTCGGCGATGCCGGGGTTGGTCGCGCGGTGCTGCAGGGTCCAGTAGATGGCGAGGTCGACGGCGCCGACGAGCATCGTGTTGTAGAGCCCGACCTGCACCTCCTGGCCGAGCTCGTCGGAGACGGCGAAGTCGAAGTCGTTCGCGTCGGTGACGATCGGCGAGCCGGACATGCGCTTGAGCGCCTCGCCCATCTCGTCGGTGACCGACCAGAGGCGGTGGCGGACGACCTCGTAGGTCAGCGGGTCGAGCGCGTCGATCTGCTCCTGGGTGACGGTGTGCACCGGGAGGCTCGCCGGCAGCGTGGCGGCGAGGGTATCCGGGTCGATCGGGCGGCTCGAGAACCTCTCGGAGCCGGGGACGGCCATCGTCATGTCTCAGGCTCCGTGCTTCTCATCGTGGGTGATGTGGAGGTTGCCGAGCTCGTCGACGGTGCCGGTGCGTCCCTCCGGGACGACCACCGTCGTCGTCGGGACCTCGATGACCGCCGGCCCGGTGATCACGTGGCCCGCGCGCAGGGCCGCGTAGTCGTAGATCGGGGTGTCGACGAAGCCCTGGCCGATCTCGAGGTGGACGGGGCGTCGGCCGTGGGGCTCCGGGTCGCCGGTGGCCCGCTCGAGCGGCGGCAGCTCGGGGCTGAACGGAAGGACGCCCCGGCCGCGCACGCGGTAGGTGATCGCCTGGATGCCGGCGGCGCTGAACCCGGAGCCCTGGCCGAAGAGCTCGGCGTACCTGGCCTCGAACCGGTCCGCGGCGGCCTGCATCGCGCTCGCGTCGAGCGGGCCGTCGCCGACCGCGACGGTGACCTCGGCGAGCTGCATGGCGTAGCGCATGTCGACCTCGCGGACGATCTCGACGCGGTCGAACTTCAGGCCCTGCCGGTCGAGGCCCTGGCGGACCTGGTCCTCGAGCTGCGCGAAGTTCTTCTCCGCGCGCACCGGGTCGACCGGGAGCTGGGCGGGGTCCGAGAGCTCCTGGGCGAGGGCGATGTCGGACGCCGCGAGGCCGTAGGCGGAGAACGCGGAGGCGACCGGCCCGAGCGGGACGACGACCTCGGAGACCCCGAGGTGCGTCGCGTACTTCGCGCAGAACGCCGGGCCGGAGCCGCCGAAGGCGTAGAGGACGAAGTCGCGGGGGTCGTGGCCGGCCTCGACGACGCTCTTGCGCAGCAGGTCCCCGGTCTGCGCGTTCTGGGCGGCGTGGACGGCGGCCGCGGCGTCCTCGACGGACAGACCCAGCGGCTCGGCGATCCTGGTGCGGATGGCCTCGCGGGCCTTCTCCAGGTCGAGCACCTTGCGACCGCCGAGCAGACCCGTCGTCGGGAGGATGCCGAGGACCAGGTTGGCGTCGGTGTTGGTGGGCTCGGTCCCGCCCTGGTCGTAACAGGCGGGGCCGGGGTCGGCCTGCGCGCTGTGCGGCCCGATGCGCAGGTTGCCGCCGGCGTCGACCCACGCGATCGCCCCGCCGCCGGAGCCGATCGCGTGGACGCGCAGGGTCGGGACGTTGATCGGGTGGTGGTTGATGACGGTCGTGGTGTCGCGCTCGGGCTCGCCGTCGACGATGAGCCCGACGAGGAACGTGGTGCCGCCGACGTCGGTGGAGATGATGTTGCGGTGACCGAGCCGGCGGCCCAGCTGGCCCGAGCCGACGACGCCGCCGGTCAGGACCGACCCGACGGTGGAGATGGCCTGCTGCGGGGCCTCGGAGGCGGCGACCGCTCCCCCGTTGGACTGCATGACGAGCAACGGGCCGGCCAGTCCCCGCGCCTTGAGGCCCGACTCGAGGTTGGTCAGGTAGTCCCGCAGGCCGGGGCCGACCTGGGTGCTCATGATCGTCGTCGAGTTGCGGGCGAACTCGCGGATGCGGGGGCTGACCTCGCTGGAGAGCGCGACGTAGATGTCGGGGTCGATCTCGTGGACGATCTCGCGGATCCGTCGCTCGTGGACGGGGTTGCGGAAGGCCCAGAGCAGGGAGACCGCGATGGCCCGGATGCCGTCGGCCCGCAGGGTCTCGACCTGGCGGCGGACCCCGTCCTCGTCGAGCGCGACGATCACGTTGCCGTCGCGGTCGACGCGCTCGGTGACCTCGAGCGCGTGCCGCTTGGGCAGCAGGTGGTGGTCCTTGTCCTGGGCGAGGACGTGCTGGAGCTCGTGCGGGCTCCGGCCGAGGTAGCGGCCCTCGACGTTCATGATGAAGATCGAGTCGCGGTGGCCCTTGGTGGTGAGGAACCCGACGTCGGGCACCCGGCGCATGACCAGCGCGTTCAGGCTCGAGGTGGTCCCGTGGGCGACGTGGTGGGTCTCCGCGAGCATCTCCTCGACGGTGCGGCCGAGCTGCTCGGCGAGCTGCTCGAGCACGTCGAGCACACCCTGCGAGTAGTCCGGCGGGGTCGACGGGGCCTTCGCGGCGATGACGGACCCGGAGTCGTCATCGAGCACCGCGTCGGTGAACGTCCCGCCCACGTCGACGCCGATCACGTAGGCCATGACCACACTCCTCGCTGAGGCAGAGCGTGACCCGGGCCACGCATTTGACGGATGCGTGGATTGTTCGACGGAAGTGCCGAGACTGTCAAGGGTGGGGTGCGGCGGGGACCGGCGCCGTCGTGGTCACCGGGACGTCACGGCCGCGGGCGCGACGCGGGACGACCACGACGTCGGGGTGGTCATGGTCGGACGCTCAGCGGAGCACCCGGACCTCCACCGGCAGGTCGATCCCGCCCCACGACCGGTCGGCGGTCACGGCCGGCACACCGAGGCGGCCGGCCACGGCGAGGCAGCACCGATCCGCGAGCGAGAGGCCGATCCGACGACCTGCCTGCCACAGTCCCGCCGCCCGCGCCGCATCGTCGTCGGAGAACGGTGCGGTGCGCAGGCCGAGGAGGCGGAGCCGACGCACCGTGCGGTCGGCGTCCACGCCGCGGTGATCGAGCTTCTGCCGGACCTCGGCGAGGTTCACCGTCGAGAGGACCGCCGCGGGCAGCAGCGATTCGACGACGTCGGCGCCCCGCTCCTCGAAGAGCCACGCGAGCAGGGCCGAGGCGTCGAGGACGACGACCTCCGGACCCGTCATCCCTCCTGCTCGCGCGCCGCCTCGGCCCGACGCTCGGCGAGGAGCTCGTCGACGGCCGACCCGCCGCCCGCGGCGCGGGCGACGTCCCGCCGGGTCCGCGCCGCGAGCTGGGCGCGGGTCTCGACGACCACCCGGCCGTCCTCGACGTGCACGACCACGGTGTCGCCGACCTCGATGCCGGCCTCGCGCCGCAGCTGCGCCGGGATGGTCACGCGACCCTGCGGGGTCACGGTCGTCTCGCTCCCCGAGTCGTGTGACACAGGTCCACGATAGCTGACACGAGGCATAGGAATGTGTCACGACGCTGGAGTCCCGGCCCTCACGGCACGCGGGCGACCAGGTGGGCCTCGCCGTTCCCCTCCTCGTCGACGAGCACGTCGAGGTGCCCGAACGCCGACCGGAGCTCGCCCGGCCCGGCGCGATAGGACCCTCCCTCGTCCCCGGCCGTCGAGAGCACCGAGACGACGAGGAGCCCGCCGGGCACGAGCAGCTCGATCAACCCCGCGTACAGCCGGGGATCGCGGAACCGTTGGCAGACGACGACGTCGAACGGTCCCGTCACCGACAGGCCGTCGTCGAGGTCCGCCCGGACCGTCGTCACCGCCACGCCGCGCGCCTCCGCGAGCGCGGCCGTGAGCCGCAGCGCCTCCGGCGAGACGTCCACCGCCGTCGTCGTCAGGCCCCGCCCGGCGAACCACACCGCGACGGTGCCGCGCCCGCAGGCGAGGTCGAGCGCGGCACCGGTCGTCGGGACCAGGTCCTCGCGCCCGACCAGCGCCGACGGCGGACCGGGCGTGCCGGGTCCGACGGTCGCGAACCGCCGGTCCCAGCGCTCCCGGTCCGCGTCGGCCATGTCAGCGGCGCCGCGCCAGCGTCAGCCCGAAGCGGCCGGCCGGGTCGGTGAGCCAGTGCGCGACGTCGAACCCGGCCGCGTCGAGCTCGCCGGCGATCCCCTCGCGCGTGAACTTCGTCGAGATCTCGGTGCGCATCTCCTCGCCCTCGGCGAACTCGACGATCAGGTCGAGCGCCGGGACCGACACGGTCATGTCCCGGCGGGCCCGCAGCCGCATCTCGATCCGGCTCGCCTGCGGCACCCACGCCGCGACGTAGGAGAAGCCGTCGACGTCGAAGTCCGCCCCGAGCACGCGGTTGAGGACGGTCAGCGCGTTGAGCTCGAAGGTCGCCGTGACCCCGGCGGCGTCGTCGTAGGCCGCGACGAGCGTCTCCTCGTCCTTGACCAGGTCGGTCCCGACGAGGAAGTGCTCGCCCTCGTCGAGGGTGTCGGCGAGCGCGGCGAGGAAGCGTCGGCGGTCGTCGGGCTCGAAGTTGCCGACGGTCCCGCCGAGCAGCACGACGAGCCGCCGGCCGACCTTCGGGACGCTGCGCAGGTCGGCGATGAAGTCGCCGACCACGCCGTGCACGGCGAGGTCGGGGTAGTTCGCGACGAGGCCGGGCACCGCCTCCTCGAGGGCGGCGGCGGACACGTCGACCGGCACGTAGTGGCGCAGCGTCCCGGTGCGCGACAGGGCGTCGAGCAGCAGCGTCGACTTGGTCGACGACCCCGACCCCAGCTCGACGAACGTGTCGGCCCCGGACAGGCGCGCGATCTCGTCGGCACCGATCGTGAGCGCCTCGCGCTCGGCGGCGAACGGGTAGTACTCCGGCTGGGCGGTGATCTCCTCGAAGAGCTCCGAGCCGCGGGCGTCGTAGAGCCACTGCGGGCGCAGCACCTTCGGGGTCGAGGTCAGGCCGCGGCGCGCGTCCTCGCGCAGCGCGGCGTCGGCGTCCGCCTCGGTGAGGTGCACGTCGAGCTCCGGCAGGGTGCCAGGGGTGTTCACGGCGGGGGGTCACGTCCGATCGGTTGCGGCATCCCCCGGGGCAGGGGCAGGCCTGGTTCACGGCGTCGGGAACGTCGTCGGAGGGCGGCACGGCGGCCGCGCGGGTCAGGTCAGCGGGAGGACCTCGGGGGTGGCGGTCACGCCGCGCACGACGACGGCGGACAGGTCCGGCACCGCCGTCCAGTCCGGGTCGGCGTCGAGCGGCTCGGAGGCGATCGTCGTGCCGTCCGGGCCGGAGCGGTACGACAGCGCGTGGTCGACGGCCGTCGCGACCAGCGTCGGCTCGCCGGCCGCGTCGGCGGTGAGGAGCAGGAGGTTCAGCCGCGAGCCGGGCGCGGCGGCGAGGGCGCGGGTGACGACGTCGAGCACGGCGTCGACCGGGTCCTTGCCGGCGTCGAGGTGGCGGCGGACGAGCGCCCACAGCACCGCCGAGTCGGTCGGGGCCTCGAGGGTCATCAACGTCTCGGTGTCGAGCTCGCCCGCGAGGTCGGCCAGGCTCCCCGGCCAGCCCCGCACGACGCCGTTGTGGCTGAAGACCCGATCGCGGTCGCGGAACGGCGCGCACGCCCCCACCGACACCGGCATCCCGACGGTGGCCGAGCGGACCGCCGCCACGAACGCCGCGCTCTGCACCGTCGTCGCGAGGTCGAGGAACGAGGCGTCGGTCCACATCGGGACGGGTGCGCGGTAGGAGTGCGGCGAGCCGTCGGCGGCGTACCAGCCGACACCGAAGCCGTCGGCGTTCACGGTCCCGCCGCCGCGCATGTCGGCCGGCGCGTACGCCTGGACGAGCAGGGAGTGCGGCGGCTCGGTGACCCGCGAGGCGAGGGTCACCGGCCGCGGGCCCACGTGGGCCAGGTGGCGGCACATCGGGGTCAGGCGTCCCGTGCGCAGCGGAAGCCGGAGAAGATCTGCCGGCGGATCGGCAGGTCCCAGTTCCGGAAGGTCGTGCGGGCGTTGACCGTGCCGACCCCGAACGACGAGCCCCGCAGCATCCGGAAGTCGCCGCCGAAGAACACCTCCGAGTACTCCTTGTACGGGAACGGCGCGAAGCCCGGGTAGCCCTCGAAGCCCGAGTCGCACCACTCCCAGACGTCCCCGACGAGCTGGTGCACCCCGAGCGGGGACGCCCCGGCCGGGTAGGCGCCCACCGGTGCCGGCTGGAGGTGGCGCTGGTCGAGGTTGGCGCGCTCCGGGGTCGGGTCGTCGTCGCCCCACGGGAACCGGCGGGTCTCCCCCGACGCCGGGTCGTACCGGGCCGCGTACTCCCACTCCACCTCGGTGGGCAGCCGCTTGCCGGCCCAGGTGGCGTAGGCCAGGGCCTCGTGGAAGCTCACGTGCAGGACCGGCTGGTCGGCGACGTCGGCGATCGGCTGCCGCTCCCCGAACGAGGTGCGGTGCCAGGCGCCGTCGAGACGCTCCCACGTCATCGGCGCGGTCCAGCCCTCGTCGGTGATGTGCTGCGAACCGGCCTCCGACCACAGCTCCCGCCGCGAGTACCCGCCGTCGTCGAGGAAGCGGGCGTACTCGGCGTTGGTGACCGGCACGGCGTCGAGGTGGAAGGCGGCGACCTCGACGCGGTGGGCCGGGCGCTCGTTGTCCAGCGCGTACCGGTCGGGCCCGGTGGCGTCGGTGCCCATCGCGAAGGTGCCGGCGGGGTGGAGCACCTCGGTGCCGACCAGCTCGCGGGCCAGCGACGACGCCGGGGGCGGCGGCGCGTGGAGGGCCCGCGGCCCGACGCGCAGCTGGTGGGTGGCGAGCATCGTCTCCACGTGCTGCTGCTCGTGCTGGGCGATCATGCCGTAGACGAACCCGTCGTCGAGCAGCGCGCGGCCGTCGGGGCCCGCCTGCTCGAGGATCGCGAGGGCACGCTCGCGCACCGTCGCCCCGTAGGCCCGCGCCTCGACCGGGTCGAGCAGCGGGAGGGCCGGCCGGCCGGCGCGGGGGTTGGTGAAGGCGTCGTAGAGGTGGTCGAGGTCCTCGCGCACCCCCGGCGTCGGCTCGTCGCCCGGCGTGGCCCGGCGCACGAGCCAGAGGTCCTCCATGTTGGCGATGTGCGCCACGTCCCAGTGCAGCGGCGACATCAGCGGGGAGTGCTGCCGCGTGAGCTCGGCGTCGTCGACGGCGTCGGTGAGCGCCTGCGTGCGGCGCCGCGCGGTGCGCAGGTCCTCGGCGAGGCGGTGGCGCAGCGCGTCCGGGTAGCGGGCGGCGGGCTGGGCGGACAGGTCGCTGGTCATGCGTGATCGCCTCCGGGTTCTCCGGGCGTGGTGTCGTCGGGGTACGGGTTCTCCTCGGCGGGGCGCAGCTCGTCCTCGCCGGGCTCGCCGACTCCGGTGTCCGCGGGGCAGAGCCCCCGCAGGACCCGGCGCTCCGCGACGTCCGCGACGAGGCCCGCGAGGGCGGGGTCGGTGGTGAGCAGGCGCTGGTGGGCGAGCTCGACGACCCGGCCGGCCGCCCGGCGCAGCACACCGTCCTCCAGCCCGTGGCGGGCCGCCGCGGCCCACCGGTCGGTGGCGGGGGCGACGGCCTCGCGAGCGCGGTCGAGGGTGGGCGGGTCCTCGAGCAGCGCGGTGACCACCGCGATCGGCACCGCCCACTCGTCGCCGGGCTGCTGGTCGAGGTAGCGGACCTCGACGTGGCCGTGCGGGCGGACCGGCGGGAACAGCGTGGTCAGGTGGTAGTCGAGGTCCTCGCGGGTCGGCCGGATGTCCAGCCCGCCGTGGCCGTCGATCCAGTCGCCGAACGTCACCGCGGGCGGCGCGCTCCACGTGCCGTCGCGCCGGACGCAGAGCAGGCTGGTGTCCAGGGCCCGCTCGGCCCACTCGGCCGCCGGGTCGGGGCCCAGGACGGCGGGCGGGCGGGTGCGCTCGGGGTCGAGCGCGAGCCAGCTCGCCATGCGCGAGGACTTCCAGCCGGTGCGTCGGCCGTGCACGGCGGGCGAGTTCGCGAAGGTCGCCACCAGCGTGGGCCCGAGCTCGTGCAGGGCCTGCCACCGGTCGGTGACCGCGGATCCCTCGCCGGCGTCGAGGCAGACCTGGACGGCCGTCGTCGAGCACATCATCGTGCGGCCGTGCGGACCCACGCGGTCGAAGGCCGCCTCCATCGCGGCGTAGCGCGGGACGCGGAGGATCCGGCGGGGCGGGCGCAGCGGATCCGAGGCCCGGTCGAGGAGGACGAGGTCCTCCTCCGCGAGCAGGGACCGGATCGCGTCGCTGTCGATGCGGACGGCGTCGACGACGGCGGCGAGGCCCTCGAGCGGCGGGGTGGCGATCTCCACCTGTCCCCCGGGCTCGACGGTCACCGTGCTCCCGGCGGGGAGCGGGACCGGAGTGTCGGGGGTCAGGGGCGGCGGTGCGGCCCCGGGCCCCGGGGGGACCGAGGAGCGGAGCGTGCCCGGCGCGTGGGGGCCGAGGGCACGGAGCAGGACCGCGGGGTCGAGACGATCGGCGGGACGGGTCGCGGAGCGCACGAGCCACTCGAGCTCGGCGCCGACGTAGCGCGGCGGGCCGTGCTTGAAGCAGATCGAGGCCACGTAGGCCGCCGCGGCCGCACGGTCCGGGACCGGCGCCGCGGGGTCGAGTTCGACCACAGGAGCAGCCATGCCCACCCCTCTCCTCGGCGGACGCCGTCGTCCTGCCGCGTACGGATCTCGTACCCGCACCGGGCGGGTCACCGAACGTGGTGCGCGTCCCGTGCTCCGTCGGCAGATCGGGGGTCATGCGCCCCGCCCGCCCCAGGAGCCCCGGGAAGCACGGCGATCGACGCTACACGCGGCCCAGGGCCCGTGCAGGGGTTCGCCGTGACGGTGTTCGTCGTATCACTGACCCCCGACACCGTGACCCGCCGTGATCAACAGCGGGTCACGCGGCGGGCGCGAACTGGGTGTGGTGCAGGTCGGCGTAGCGCCCCCCGCGGCCGAGCAGGAGCTCGTGCGGGCCCTGCTCGACCACCCGGCCGTCCTCGACGACGGCGATCGTGTCGGCGCTGCGGATGGTCGAGAGGCGGTGGGCGATGACGATGGCCGTGCGCCCCACGAGCGCCTCGGCCAGCGCCTCCTGCACCGCGACCTCCGACTCCGAGTCGAGGTGCGCCGTGGCCTCGTCGAGGATCACGACCCGCGGCGCGGCCAGCAGCAGGCGCGCGATCGTCAGGCGCTGGCGCTCCCCGCCGGAGAGCCGGTAGCCCCGCTCGCCGATCACGGTGTCGAGGCCCTCGGGCAGCTGGCGCAGGAGGGGGCCGAGGCGGGCGCGCTCGAGCGCGGTGAGCAGCTCGGCGTCGGTCGCCTCCGGCTTCGCGTAGCGCAGGTTGCCGGCCACGGTGTCGTGGAACAGGTGGCCGTCCTGGGTGACGACGCCGACCGTGCCCCGCAGGTCCGCGAAGGTCACGTCGCGCACGTCGGTCCACGCGCCCGGCCCGCCCACCTCCACCGCCCCGGCGTCCACGTCGTAGAGGCGGGGCACCAGCGAGGCGATCGTCGACTTGCCCGCCCCGGACGGCCCGACCAGCGCGAGCATCTGCCCGGGGCCGACCTCCAGGTCCACCCCGTGCAGCACCTCCGCGTTCTCGGCGTGGTCGAGGGTCGCGACCTCCTCCAGGCTGGCCAGCGAGACCTCGTCCGCGCTGGGGTAGGTGAAGCGCACCCCGCGCAGGCGCACCCCGACCGGCTCCCGGGCCGGCAGCGGCGTCGGGTCGGGCCGCTCGACGATGGACGGGCGCAGGTCGAGCACCTCGAAGACCCGCTCGAAGCTCACCAGCGCGCTCATGACGTCGACCCGGGCGTTCGCGAGCTGGGTGAGCGGGCCGTAGAGGCGCGTGAGCAGGAGCGCGAGGCTCACGACGGTGCCCGCGTCGATCCGCCCGGTGAACGCGAGCCAGCCGCCGACGCCGTAGACCATCGCCTGCGCCAGCGAGCTGACCAGCGTCAGGCTGGTCATGAACACCCGGTTCGCCATCGCGGTGCGCACCCCGATGGCGCGCACCCGGTCCGCCCGGTCCCCGAACTCCTCCGCCTCGGCCTCCGGACGGCCGAGAAGCTTGACCAGCGTGGCGCCCCCGGCGGAGAACCGCTCGGTCATCTGGCCGGTCATCGCCGCGTTGAGGTTCGCGGACTCGCGCTGGAGGGCGGCGATCGTCCGGCCCATCCGCCGCGCGGGGAGGATGAAGATCGGGAGCAGGACGAGCGCGAGCAGCGTCACCTGCCACGCGAGGGTGATCATCACCGCGACGGTCAGGACGAGCTGGATGACGTTGGTGACCAGCCCGGAGAGGGTCGAGGTGAAGGCCCGCTGGGCGCCGATGACGTCGTTGTTGAGCCGGCTGACCAGCGACCCGGTCCGGGTGCGGGTGAAGAACGCGACCGGCATCGCCTGGACGTGGGAGAACACGGCCCGGCGCAGGTCGTAGATCAGCCCCTCGCCGATCCGCGAGCTCATCCACCGCTCGGCCAGGCCCGACAGCGAGTCGACGACGGCGAGCGCGGCGATGGCCAGCGCAATGGTCACCACGGTGCCGAGCGCGGTCCGGTGGACGATCGCGTCCACGACGCGCCCGGCCAGCACCGGCACCAGCACCGCGATCACGGCGGAGAGCGTGGTGAGCGCGAGGAAGCCGTAGAGCATCCGGTGGTGCGCGCCGGCGAAGCGCCAGATGCGACGGAGCGTGCCGCGGGGCACCGAGCGCGGGAGCGACTCCCCGCGCGACATCGACATCATCAGCATCCAGGCGTTCTCCACGCCGCTCACCCCGTTCGCTCGGACCTCGGCGCCGAGCGTGCGACCTCGACGATTGTTGAGGTCAAGCGGACGAGCGGGCGCGGGTCACGTCCGGCGGGTGGTGGTCCGCCGGTCCGCGCCCGAGTATCCGCGAGCGCAGGTGATCGCGCTCGCGTGCGCGCGCCGTGTTCGCCGTGAGCACAGGCGGACGCGACGATCGGCGTGCGCGCCCGTGATCAGGAGCACGTGGGGCAGCCCGACAGCCCGCTGGGCATGCGTGCTGTGCCCCTCGTCCGGACCCCGTGCGGTCGAGGCCCGGTTCGCGAGGAGTGCGTCGTCAGGACTTCTTGGTGCGGGTGGCCCCACCACGCCCGCGCAGCGTGACGCCGGACTCGGAGAGCACCCGGTGCACGAAGCCGTACGAGCGACCCGTGGACTCGGCGAGCGAGCGGATGCTCGCGCCCTTCTCGTACTTCTTCTTGAGATCCGTGGCGAGCTTGTCCCGCTGGTCACCCGTGATGCGGGCGCCCTTCTTCAGATCGGCCATGGTTCGGTCCACCCCTCTCCCGGACGGTGCCCGGTGGACCCATGATGATCGTGAGAGCCGGTGTGCGCCACGGCACATTTCACATGATCGGTGAGCGGTTGCGCCGATCGGATCGAGATCCGCCCAGGCGGCCCATCGCTCGATCGTTCCAGCTCACGAAGGCCCTACGCCGCGAGGTTGGGCCGAACGGCCGAGTCCTCAGGCGAGCTCGACGAGCTCGAGGTGGTCGGCCGAGAAGTGGTCCTCGGTGCCGTCGGGCAGGAGGATGACGCGCTCGGGCTCGAGCGCCTCGACCGCGCCGGGATCGTGCGTCACGAGGACCACGGCGCCCTCGTAGTGGCGCAGCGCGTCGAGCACCTTCTCCCGCGACGCCGGGTCGAGGTTGTTGGTCGGCTCGTCCAGGAGCAGCACGTTCGCGGCCGAGGACACCAGGCCGGCGAGCGCCAGCCGGGTCCGCTCGCCGCCGGAGAGCGTGCCCGCCGGCTGCTCGAGCTGCTCGCCGGAGAACTGGAAGGCCCCCAGCAGCGTCCGCAGCTGCTGCTCCGGGGTGTCGGGCGCCGCCGAGCGGGCGTTCTGCCAGACGCTGCGGCCCATGTCGAGGGTGTCGTGCTCCTGAGCGAAGTACCCGGTGCGCAGTCCGTGTCCCGGGACCACCTCGCCGGTGTCGGGGTGCTCCACCCCCGCGAGGATGCGCAGCAGCGTCGTCTTCCCCGCGCCGTTGAGCCCGAGGATCACCACCCGCGAGCCGCGGTCGACGGCCAGGTCGACCCCGGTGAACACCTCGAGCGAGCCGTAGCTCTTCGAGAGCCCGGCGGCGGTGAGCGGGGTCCGGCCGCAGGCCTGCGGGGTCGGGAACCGGATGGCGGCCACCCGGTCGGACACCCGCTCCTCGTCGAGCCCCTCCAGCAGGGCGTTCGCCCGACGCTGCATCTGCTTGGCGGCCACGGCCTTCGTCGCCTTGGCCCCCATCTTCGCGGCCTGGGTCTGCAGCGCCGAGGCCTTCTTCTCGGCGTTGGCCCGCTCCCGCCGGCGCCGTGCCTCGTCGTCGGAGCGTGCCCGCAAGTAGTTCTTCCAGGTCATGTTGTAGCCGTCGAGCTCGCCGCGGGTGGCGTCGAGGAACCAGACCTTGTTGACGACGTCGGCCAGCAGGTCGGTGTCGTGGCTGATCACCACGACCCCGCCCTCGTGGGCCCGCAGGAAGCTGCGCAGCCAGGAGATCGAGTCGGCGTCGAGGTGGTTCGTCGGCTCGTCGAGGAGCAGCGTCGTCCCGGCGTTGCCGCCGTCGCCGGAGGCGGCGAAGAGGATGCGCGCGAGCTCCACGCGGCGGCGCTGCCCGCCGGAGAGCGTCTCGAGCGGCTGGGCGAGCACCCGGTCGGGCAGCCCGAGGTTGGAGCAGATGCGGCCGGCCTCGCTCTCGGCCGCGTAGCCGCCGAGGTCGGCGAACCGGGTCTCGAGCTTGCCGTAGCGCGCGACCGCCTTGTCGCGCTCGGCGTCGTCGGCGAGCTCGGCCATCGCGGTCTGGGCCTTCTCCATGTCCCGCAGGATCTGGTCGAGCCCCCGGGCGGAGAGCACCCGGTCCCGCGCGAGCACCGACAGGTCGCCCTCGCGGGGGTCCTGGGGGAGGTAGCCGACCGGGCCCGTCGAGCGGACGGTGCCGCCGTAGGGCTCGGACTCGCCGGCCAGCGCGCGCAGCGAGGTGGTCTTGCCGGCCCCGTTGCGCCCGACGAGGCCGATGCGGTCCCCCGGCTGCACGCGCAGGGTGACCCCCGCGAGCAGGACACGGGAGCCGGCACGCAGCTCGAGATCGGACGCGGTGATCACAGGGGGCCTCATCCCGGGGTCGGGGTTCGCGTCGCGTCGGCGGCGACGCAGGCGGCGGTCGCGACGGGCCACAGGGGACGCCGAGGTGCGGACACCACGCCGCTGGTGTTCCACCCCAGTGTAGGTGAGCCTCGTCGGCGGCCCCCGGCCCCGCGCCCCGCGACGTGGCTAGGGTCGCCTGTCATGAGCGTCACCGCGGGCGGCGAGCCCACCACCGCGCCCTCCCCCGGCGGCCCGCGCGACCGCCTCGACGGGAAGGTCGCGCTGGTCACGGGGGCGAGCCGCGGCATCGGGCTCGCCATCGCCGCCGACCTGCTCGCGCGCGGCGCCAGCGTCACGATCACGGCCCGCAAGCCCGACGTGCTCCACACGGCCGCCGAGGGCCTCGGGGCGCCGGACCGGGTGCTCGCCCACCCCGGCAACGCCGGGGACGCCGAGGCGCGCGCCGCCGCCGTCGCGGGGACCGTCGAGCGCTTCGGGCGCCTGGACGTGCTGGTGAACAACACCGGGGTCAACCCGGTGTACGGGCCGCTGATGCAGGCCGACCTCGGCGCCGTCTCGAAGATCTTCGACGTCAACGTGGTCGCGGCCCTCGGCTTCCTCCAGCAGGCCCACGCGGCGTGGATGGGCGAGCACGGCGGCAGCGTCGTCAACATCGCCTCGGTGGCCGGGCTGCGGTCGACCCGGGCCATCGCCGCCTACGGCGCGTCCAAGGCCGCGCTCATCCGCCTCACCGAGGAGCTCGCCGCGGAGCTGGGTCCGCGGATCCGCGTGAACGCCGTGGCCCCGGCCATCGTCCGGACCCGCTTCGCCGAGGCGCTCTACACCGCCGACGAGCAGGGGGTCGCGGACGGCTATCCCCTCAAGCGGCTCGGCGACCCCGCCGACGTCGCCGCGCTCGTGGGGTTCCTCTGCACCGACGCCGCGTCGTGGATCACCGGGGAGACGGTGCGCATCGACGGCGGCACGCTGGCCGCCGGATAGGGGTCGCTTCACACCCCTCCCGCCCGAGATCGTGGACACTGGGCGTCATGGGCCTGTTCAGCTGGTTGCGCGGCGGCGCATCGGGCGGCGGCGGGGTGGGCGCCGACGGCCGGCGCCAGGTCCTCGACCGCGAGGGCGGCCCGGCCGACCTGGAGCACCTGCGCTCGTTCGCCCGGTCTCGGGGCGGCGTGGAGTTCTTCGTCGAGCCGGAGACCACCGCGACCGACACCACCGTCGTGGCCGTGGCGGTCGACGGTGAGTGGACCCGCCGTCGCGTCGGCACCCCGCGGGCGGCCGAGCGCCTCGCCCGCAAGTGCGGCGTGCCGATCTACGACGTGACGGTGACCGGCTACCCCCAGACGATGCGGGACTGGAACGCGCGGGCCAAGCGTGATCGCGAGACGCTGCGCGCGTGGGACCGCGAGATGGGCACCGACCGGGACTGACGGGGGCCGACCTGCTGGTCGCCGGCGGCGGACCCGCCGGCTGGTCGGCCGCGCGCGCCTGCGCACGTCAGGGGCTCGACGTCGTCCTCGTCGACCCCCGGCCCGACCGCACCTGGCGCCACACCTACGGCGCGTGGTGCCACGAGCTGCCCGCCGGACCGGACCCGCTGCCCCCCGGGGTGGTCGCCGCGCACGACGTCGGGTGGGCGATCGCGACGCACGCCCACCGGCTCGACGACGAGTACGCGATCCTCGACACGCCGGGGCTCCAGCGGGCGCTGCACCACGACGGGGTGCGGGTGCACCGGGGGCGGGTGGTCGCGGCCGGGCGGGGCCGGGCGGTGCTCGCCGACGGCACCGAGCTCGCCGCGGACGTGGTCGCCGACGCGACCGGCGCCGTCCAGGCGCTGTCGACCGGCGCCCGGGGCGGGCGGCGCGCCGAACAGACCGCGCTCGGCGTCGTCGTCGACGCGGCCACGGCGGCCCGCGTGACCGACGGGCGGCTGCTGTTCATGGACTGGCGACCGCTGCACGGCCTGCCGGGCTGGCCGACGTTCCTGTACGCGGTGCCGCTCGGGGACGGCCGGGTGCTGCTCGAGGAGACCTCGCTGGCCCGCCGGCCGGGTCTGCCGCTGCCCGAGCTCGCCGAGCGCCTCCGCCGGCGGCTGCGCGCGGCCGGGCTGCGCGACGCCGAGGTCCCCCTCGACGACCCGGGGCGCGTCGAGCACGTCCGGTTCCCGGTCGACACCCCGTCGCACCGCTCCCCGGACGGTGTCGTCGCGCTCGGTGCCGCGGCTCCCCTGGTCCACCCCGCGTCCGGCTTCTCGGTGGCACGTTCACTGCGGGTCGCCACTCGACTGGCTGACGCCGTCGTCGCTCGATCGGACGATCGTGCGGGCGTCGACGCCGCGAGTCGAGCGACCCGCGCGCGGCGTGCCGCACGGAGCCGGTCGGCCCGCGTCGTGCACGGCATGCGGCGCCGCGGACTCGACGTCCTCCTGCGACTCCCCGCAGGTGAGGTGCCGGAGTTCTTCGACCGCTTCTTCTCGCTGCCCGCCCCGCACCGGCGCGCGTACCTGGGGTCGGACGGGTCGGACGAGGACGTCGCCGAGGCGATGCGGGCGATGCTGTGTGTGTTCGCACGACTGAACCCCCGCCTCCGTGGGCACCTCGTCGCCGGAACGCTGTGTGGACCGGGTGAGGCGCAACGCCCCTGACCGCCGCCGACCGGGGGGTCGAATGCCTCCGTCCGGGTCATCGCGCTAGCATGCGGCCCCTCCGGTACACGTTCGTTCCACTGACGTCCGGACCAGAGCCCTGAGATCGGAGCACGCCATGGGCGCCTACCAGCTCGTCGCCGTCGGGACCGACGGGTCCGAGTCCTCCTACCGCGCCGTCGACCGCGCGGCCACCGTCGCCGCCGACTCCTCGGCCACCCTGCTGATCATCTGCGCGTACCACCCGGCCCGGAACACCGGCCAGGCCGAGCAGCAGCTCGGCGAGGACGCCGCCTACCACGTCGTCGGGTCCACCCCGGCCGAGGAGACCCTGCGGGACGCCAAGGAGCGCGCCTCCGCGAAGGGCGCCGGCAGCGTCGAGACCGTGGCCGTCGAGGGCGACCCCATCGAGGTCGTCACCGACGTCGTCACCGACCGCAAGGCGGACCTCCTCGTCATCGGCAACCGCGGCCTCAACAGCCTGTCGGGCCGGCTGCTCGGCTCCGTCCCGCAGGGCATCTCGCGGAAGGCGCCGACGGACGTCCTCATCGTCCACACCACGTGAGCCCGTCGTCGGAGGACCCGTCGGGTCGCTGGGGCGAGGCGCAGCGCGAGGTCGAGGACTTCCTCCTCGGCGGTGAGCGCACGCTGCGGCGTGGGGACGTCGCGGAGCGCGCCGGGGTCGGCCTCGAGCAGACCGCGCGGCTGTGGAGCGCGCTCGGCTTCCCGCGGGTCCCCGACGACGTGGCCGCGTTCGCCCAGGCCGACCTCGACGCGCTGGCCCTGGTGGAGGAGCTCCTCGGTGACGAGGCGCTCGACGAGGCCGAGGCGCTCGCGATCGCCCGGACCCTCGGACAGAGCATGGCCCGGCTCGCCGAGTGGCAGGCCAACCTGCTGCGGCGCACGATCGCCGACCGCGGGGACGTCGACGACCCGGACGCCGTCGTGGACTCCGTCCGGACCCTGGTGCCGCTGCTCGAGAAGCTCCAGGCCTACACGTGGCGGCGGCACCTCACGGTGACCGCGGGCCGCATGCTGTCCGCCATCGCGGAGGCGGAGGCCGACGACGACGGCGACGGGCGCACCACGACGACGACGGTCGGGTTCGCCGACCTCGTCGGCTTCACCGCGCTGTCCCGCGCCGTCGACGCCGACGAGCTGCGGTCGCTGCTGGAGCGCTTCGAGAGCGTCAGCACCGACGTCGTGTCACGCCGCGGCGGGCGGATCGTCAAGACGCTGGGCGACGAGGTGCTGTTCGTCTGCCCCGACGTCGCGGGCGCGCTCGGGATCGCGGCCGACCTGCACCGCGAGGTCCCCGACGACGAGGGCCGCCTCGCGCTGCGGATCGGCCTGGCCCACGGCGAGGTGCTCCCCCGCTACGGCGACGTCTACGGGCCGGTGGTGAACATCGCGAGCCGGCTGACGTCGCACGCCCGGCCGGGCACGACGTTGCTGGACGACGAGCTGACCGCCGCCGTCCGCGAGCAGGGCCTCGACGTGGAGCTGCGCTCCGTCCCGCCGCTGAACGTCCGCGGCTACAAGCACCTCAAGCCGCACGTGGTGCGTGAGGGGCGCACGCGCTCGTGAGCAGAAAGTGTCGGTATACCGACACTTTCTGCTCACCAGGCCGAAGGCCACCTAGACGGTGAAGCCGAGTGCCCGCAGCTGCTCGCGGCCGTCGTCGGTGATCTTGTCCGGGCCCCACGGGGGCATCCAGACCCAGTTGATGCGCACGTCGTCGACGAGCCCGCCGCCCGGACCGCGGGTGAGCGCCGCGCGGGACTGGTCCTCGATGACGTCGGTCAGCGGGCACGCCGCCGAGGTCAGCGTCAGGTCGAGCGTCGCGACCGTGCCGGTGTCCTCGTGGTGCACGTCGATGCCGTAGAGCAGGCCGAGGTCGACGACGTTGATCCCCAGCTCGGGGTCGACGACGTCGCGCATGGCCTCCTCGAGGTCGTCGATCGACGGCGTCTCCGCCGTCGGCGCGGGCGCGTCGGGCATCCCCTCGGCACCGCGGGTGGTGTCGGTCTCGGTCTCGGTCATGCCTGCCCCTCCAGCTCCGGAGCGTTCTGGTCAGCCTGGGCCACCGCGTCCTTGAACGCCAACCAGCCCAGCAGCGCGCACTTCACCCGCGCCGGGTAGGCGGCCACGCCGGCGAACGCCACCGCATCGTCCAGGACGTCCTCGTCGGGCTCGACCTTGCCCCGGCCCTGCACCATCTTCTGGTACTCGGCCAGCACGTCGAACGACTCCCCGACGGTGTGCCCGACGACGAGGTCGTTCAGCACCGACGTCGCGGCCTGGCTGATCGAGCAGCCCAGCGCGTCGTAGGAGACGTCGACGACTTTGGCGTCGCGCCCGGACCCGTCGAGGTGCACCCGCAGCGTCACCTCGTCGCCGCACGTCGGGTTCACGTGGTGGACCTCGGCGTCGAACGGGTCGCGCAGGCCGTGGCCGTGCGGGTTGCGGTAGTGGTCCAGGATAATCTCCTGGTACATCGATTCGAGCTTCACGGCACCTCCCTAGAGAGCAACGCCGCCACCGGAGAAAAAGTCCTGCACGCGGCGTACCCCGTCGAGCAGGGCCTGCACCTCGTCGAGCGTGTTGTACACGTGGAAGCTCGCGCGGATGGAGCTCTGGACGCCGAACGCGCGGTGCAGCGGCCACGCGCAGTGGTGGCCGACGCGGACCGCGATGCCGGAGTCGTCCAGCACCTGCGACGCGTCGTGCGGGTGCACGCCGTCGATCTCGAACGACACCGCTCCCCCGCGCGCCTCGGTGGTGCGGGGCCCGATGATCGTGACGCCGTCGATGGCCTGCAGCCCCTCGAGGGCCGCGGCGGTCAGCGCGGTCTCGTGGGCGTGGACGTTCTCCATGCCGATGGCCGAGAGGTAGTCCACGGCGGCGCCGAGTCCGACGGCCTGCGAGGTCATGGGCACGCCGGCCTCGAACCGGGCCGGCGGCGCCGCGTAGGTGGAGCCCTCCATGCGCACCAGCTCGATCATCGACCCACCGGTCAGGAACGGCGGCATCGCCTCGAGCAGCTCGCGCCGCCCGTAGAGCACGCCGATCCCCGAGGGGCCGAGCATCTTGTGCCCGGAGAACGCCGCGAAGTCCACGCCGAGGGCGTGCACGTCGACCGGGGTGTGCGGCACCGACTGGCACGCGTCGAGCACGGTGTACGCCCCGACGGCCCTCGCCCGCTCCACCAGCGCGGCCACCGGCGGGACGGTGCCCAGCACGTTGGACTGGTGGGTGAAGGCGACGATCTTCGTGCGCTCGTTGATGACCGACTGCGCCTCGGGCGAGTCGAGGTCCAGACGCCCGTCGCGCTGGACGGAGAACCAGCGCAGCGTGGCCCCGGTGCGCCGGCAGAGCTCCTGCCAGGGCACGAGGTTCGCGTGGTGCTCCATCTCGGTGACGACGACCTCGTCGCCGGGCCCGACCCGGAAGCGCCGGGCGGCCGGGTCGTCCGAGGACGTCGCGTTCGACATCGAGTACGCGACGAGGTTCAGCGCCTCGGTCGCGTTCTTCGTGAACACGATCTCCGAGGTCTCGATGTCGGGCTCGGCGCCGATGAACGCGGCGATCCGGGAGCGCGCCGACTCGTAGGCGTCGGTCGCCTCCTCGGAGAGCGCGTGCGCGCCGCGGTGCACGGCGGCATTGGACGTCTCGAGGAACGTCCGCTCGGCGTCGAGCACCTGGCGCGGACGCTGCGAGGTGGCGCCCGAGTCCAGGTAGACCAGGGGCTTCCCGTCCCGGACGGTGCGGCTCAGGATGGGGAAGTCCGCGCGGATCTTCTCGACATCCAGGGTCGCACCCGCCGTGGTGGGAGCGGATGCGAACGTGGTCATGCCGGCTGCTCCTCCTTGGTGCCCGTGAAGCGCTCGTAGCCGTTCTCCTCGAGCTCCTCGGCGAGCTCGGGGCCCCCGGACTCGGCGACCCGGCCGTTCACGAACACGTGCACCTTGTCCGGCGCGATGTAGCGCAGGATGCGGGTGTAGTGGGTGATCAGCAGGATCCCCACGTCCGAGGACGCCTTGTAGTCGTTCACGCCCTTCGACACGACGCGCAGGGCGTCGACGTCGAGGCCGGAGTCGGTCTCGTCGAGGACGGCGAACCGGGGCTTGAGCAGCGAGAGCTGGAGCACCTCGTGGCGCTTCTTCTCACCGCCGGAGAAGCCCTCGTTGACCGAGCGCTCGGCGAACGACGGGTCGATCTCGAGGTCGGTCATCGCGTTCTTGACCTCCTTGACCCAATGGCGCACCTTCGGCGCCTCGCCGCGGGTGGCCGTGGCGGCGGATCGCAGGAAGTTCGACATCGAGACGCCGGGCACCTCGACGGGGTACTGCATCGCGAGGAAGAGCCCGGCGCGGGCGCGCTCGTCGACGGCCATCTCCAGGACGTCCTCGCCGTCGAGGAGCACCTGGCCCTTCGTGACGGTGTACTTCGGGTGGCCCGCGATGGAGTAGGCCAGCGTCGACTTGCCGGACCCGTTCGGACCCATGATCGCGTGGGTCTCGTTCGAGTTCACCGTCAGGTCGACGCCGCGCAGGATCTCCTTGGGGCCCGACTCGGTCTCGACCTCGACGTGCAGGTCGCGGATCTCGAGGGTGGACATCAAGCCTCTTTCAGCACAGAGCGGTGGTGGTGGGGAACGGCGGCCGGCTCACGAGCCGACCATTGATCACGATCCGATCGCCTCGAGCTCGGTCTCGACGGCGGCCTCGAGCCGGTCGCGCAGCGCGGGGACGCGGATCTTCTGGATGACCTCGCCGAAGAACCCGCGCACGACGAGCCGGCGGGCGGCGACCTCGGGGATCCCGCGCGCCATCAGGTAGAACAGCTGCTCGTCGTCGAACCGTCCCGTCGCCGACGCGTGCCCCGCCCCGAGGATCTCGCCGGTCTCGATCTCGAGGTTCGGCACCGAGTCGGCGCGGGCGTTGTCGGTGAGCAGCAGGTTGCGGTTGAGCTCGTAGGTGTCGGTGCCCTCGGCCGCCTTGCGGATGAGCACGTCGCCGACCCACACGGTGTGCGCGGCCTTGTCGCCCTCGGCCCCCTGCAGCGCGCCCTTGTACATGACGCGGGAGCGGCAGTTCGGCACCGAGTGGTCGACGAGGAGGCGCTGCTCGAAGTGCTGCCCGCCGTCGGCGAAGTACAGCCCGTCGAGCTCGGCGTCGCCGCCGGGCGCCCGGTAGTTGACCACCGGCGAGAGCCGGACCAGGTCGCCGCCGAGGGTCACCGAGGTGTGCCGGATCGTCGCGTCGCGGCCCACCGAGAGGTGCTGGGCGCCGACGTACACGGCGTCGTCGGCCCAGTCGTGCACCTCGACGACCACCAGCTTGGCGCCGTCGGACACGACGAACTCGGTGTTCGCCGCGACCGTGCCCGAGCCCCGGTGGTCGAGGACCACCACAGCCTCAGCGTGGTGGGAGAGGCGCAGCTGCAGGTGCGCGTACGCCGTGGCGCCCTCGCCGGGGCCCGTCACGGTGATCGTCAGCGGGTCGTCGTCGGACCGTGCCTCGTTCACCGTCACCACGTGGGCCTGCTCGAAGGCCGACCACGCCTGGGCCGCGACCCGGTCGGCGGGGATGCCGCCGTCGCCGATCCGCGGATCGTCGCGGCCGACGGTCTCGAGGCGCACCCCGCTGCCCGTCAGCTCGCCGGCGTCCTCGCCGAAGCCGGCGCGCACCGACACGTCGACGGCCCCGTCGACGTGTGCCGAGGCGTCGTGCAGCCCGCGCAGGCGCCGCAGCGGCGTGAACCGCCACTGCTCCTCGCGCCCGCGCGGGACCTCGAAGGCCTCGACGTCGTAGGAGGTGAAACGCTCCTCCCACGGGGCCGTGACCGGCCCCGCGGTCCTGATGCCGGGGTCGACGTCGAGCACCGGGGCACCCGGTGCGTCGACGATCCCGCCACCCGACTGAGCCACCGGCTCGGTCATCCGACAGCACCCTCCATCTGCAGCTCGATCAGGCGGTTGAGCTCGAGCGCGTACTCCATGGGCAGCTCGCGCGCGATGGGCTCGACGAACCCGCGCACGATCATGGCCATGGCCTCGTCCTCGGTGAGGCCGCGGGACATCAGGTAGAAGAGCTGGTCCTCGCTGACCTTCGAGACGGTCGCCTCGTGGCCCATCGTCACGTCGTCCTCGCGGACGTCGACGTAGGGATAGGTGTCCGAGCGGCTGATCGTGTCGACCAGCAGCGCGTCGCACTTCACCGTCGACCGCGAGTGGTGCGCACCCTTGTTGACCCGGACCAGCCCGCGGTAGGAGGTCCGGCCGCCGCCGCGGGCCACCGACTTCGAGATGATCGTCGACGACGTGTGCGGCGCGAGGTGCACCATCTTGGCGCCGGCGTCCTGGTGCTGGCCCTCGCCGGAGAACGCCACCGAGAGCACCTCGCCCTTGGCGTGCGGCCCGGTCAGCCAGACGGCCGGGTACTTCATGGTCACCTTGGAGCCGATGTTGCCGTCGACCCACTCCATCGTCGCGCCCTCTTCGGCCTTGGCGCGCTTGGTGACCAGGTTGTAGACGTTGTTCGACCAGTTCTGGATGGTCGTGTAGCGGCAGCGGCCGCCCTTCTTCACGACGATCTCGACGACCGCGGAGTGCAGCGAGTCGCTCGAGTAGATCGGCGCCGTGCAGCCCTCGACGTAGTGGACGTAGGCGTCCTCGTCGACGATGATCAGCGTCCGCTCGAACTGGCCCATGTTCTCGGTGTTGATCCGGAAGTACGCCTGCAGCGGGATGTCCACGTGGACACCCTTGGGCACGTAGATGAACGAGCCGCCGGACCAGACCGCCGAGTTCAGCGCGGAGAACTTGTTGTCGCCGGCCGGGATCACCGAGCCGAAGTACTCCTCGAACAGCTCCGGGTGCTCGCGCAGCCCGGTGTCGGTGTCCATGAAGATGACACCCTGCTGCTCGAGGTCCTCGCGGATCTGGTGGTAGACGACCTCGGACTCGTACTGCGCCGCGACGCCCGCGACCAGGCGCTCCTTCTCGGCCTCGGGGATGCCGAGCTTGTCGTAGGTCGCCTTGATGTCGTCGGGCAGGTCCTCCCAGGAGGCGGCCTGCTTCTCCGTCGAGCGGACGAAGTACTTGATGTTGTCGAAGTGGATGCCCGAGAGGTCCGAGCCCCACTGCGGCATCGGCTTCTTCTCGAACATGCCCAGCGCCTTGAGGCGCAGCTGGAGCATCCAGTCCGGCTCGTCCTTCTTGGCCGAGATGTCGCGCACCACGGCCTCGTTGAGCCCACGCTGGGCGCTGGCGCCCGCGACGTCGCTGTCGTGCCAGCCGAACTGGTAGCTCCCCAGGGAGGCGAGGGTCTCCTCCTGGCTGAGGGCCTCCTTCTGGGGGCTCTCCTGCGGGGTGGTCCGCTCCGCGGCGGTGGTCATACGACCTGCCTTCCCTTGACGTCGGGCCCCGCACCGGTGGTGACGGCGGGGATGGTGCCCGTCTGCTCGTCGTGCTCGTCGTGCTGGTCCTGCTCCGCCCCGCGCGCCTGCTGCGCCGGGACGTGGGTGGTGCACGCGGCGTCACCACGCGCGATGGTGGCGAGCCGCTGGACGTGGGTGCCCAGGAGCTCGGCGAAGACCTCGGCCTCCGCCTCGCACAGCGCCGGGAACTCGGCCGCCACGTCGGCGACCGGGCAGTGGTGCTGGCAGAGCTGCTCGCCGGTGACCCGGGCGTCCAGGCCGTCGTGCGACCCGGCCCCCCGCGTCGTCGCGGCGTAGCCCTCGGCGGTGAGCGCCCCCGCGAGCCGGGCGGCGCGCTCGCCGCGGTCGGCGCCCGCGAGCACGTGCTCGCGGTGCTCCCCCACCATGGCCAGCGCCCGGTCCCGGGCGAAGGCCCGCACCGCGTCCTCGCCGGCCGCCTCGCCGAGGCGGCGCAGCGCCGCCACCGCGAGCTCGGCCGAGCCGTGCTCCTCCCGGCCGGCCCGGGCACGCCCGGACGCGGTGAGGAGGAACTGCCGCGCGGGCCGGCCACGCTTGCGCCCCCCGGGCTGCGGAGCGTCCCGGGTGGCGACGGTGCCCTCGGCGACCAGCGCGTCGAGGTGGCGCCGCACGCCGGGCCCCGACAGGTTCAGCGCCTCGGCCAGCCCGGCCGCCGTCGTCGGGCCCTGCTCGAGGAGCAGGCGCACGACGGCGTCCCGGGTCCGCCCGTCCGCCGCGGAACGGGCGTGCTCGGCGTGGGCCGGACCGTGCCCCGCCGTCTTCTGCGTGGACCCCGTCACGTCGTCACCTCCCGTCCCGCGAGTGCGTCGCGTCGCGTCGCCGCGATCACCGGGGCCGATCATGACCCCGCACCGCCGCTTTTGACAACACCAGTCTTGCTTATATGGCGACGGGCGGCAAAGTCGGTGCCCGGGGGCGTGTCGCGCCTCACCCGGCCGGGTCCGGCCGGAGGCCGATCAGCCCCTCGGTATCGTTCCCGGAGTGACGGCCACGGCCCCGACGGCGCCCCCGGAGGAGCCCCCGCCGTCGGGCACCGCCGCGCCGGGCGCGGGCGGGCCCGGCGAGATCACGGGGCCCGAGGCGCCCGCCACCCCCGACGAGCGCCGACGGCTGCGCTTCTGCCGGCGCTTCGGGTTCACCGGCTCGCTCCTCATGGCGGTCGGCGCGCTCGGGTGCGGCGCCGCCCCGGCCTCGGCCTACAACCCGGTGCTCGGGGTCCGCGTGCTCGGCCTCCCCGCCCGGCTGCCGACGGTCTCGCTGACGCTCGCCTACGTCGGCATGGGGATGGTCGTGCTGGCGTGGCTCTGGCTCGGCCGGCTGGCCTGGCCGGGACGTGTGCGCCTGTCGGTCCGCCAGCTCACCCGCATCCTCGTCATGTGGGCCGCGCCGCTCGCCGTCGCACCCCCGCTGTTCTCCACCGACGTGTACGGCTACCTCTCGCAGTCCGAGGTGGTCTCCCGGGGCTTCGACCCCTACGTCTACGGCGCAGCGCAGGCGCTGGGTCTCGACGATCCCCTGGTCGCCTCGATCCCGACGATCTGGCGGACCACCCCGTCGCCCTACGGCCCCGGCTTCCTCACCTTCGGCCGGCTGGTCACCGCGATCGCGGGCGACGACATCGTGCTCGGCGTCTACCTGCACCGCGTGCTGGCGCTCGTCGGCATCGGCCTGGTGATCTGGGCGGCGCCCCACCTGGCGCGCCGCGCCGGGGTGGAGCCCATCGCCGCCCTGTGGCTCGCGGTCAGCCCGCTGGTGCTCTTCCACCTGGTCTCGGGCATCCACAACGACGCGATCATGCTCGGCGTCGTCTTCTTCGGCCTGGAGATGGGCTTCCGCAAGGGCTGGTTCCTCGGCGCGCTGATCATCGGGCTGGGCGCCTCCGGGAAGATCCCGGCGATCCTGGCGCTGGCGTTCCTCGCCGCGCACGTCGCCCGGGAGCGCTGCCTGGCGGCCGGCCGCGACCCCCGCGGGCGGGACGGCCTGGTCGCGCTCGTCGGGTGGGGTGCGCTGGTGACGGCCACCGGGCTCGGCGTGGTCGTCGCGGTGTCGGTGCTCTCCGGGCTGGGCTTCGGGTGGATCGCCGCGCTGTCCGTGCCCAACCTGCTGCGCAGCTGGCTGTCGGTCACCACCGACCTCGGCGTGCTCGGCGGCCAGATCGGGATCGCGCTGGGGCTGGGCGACCACACCGACGCGGTCCTCTCGCTCACCCGGTCCGCCGGGCTCGGTGTGTCGGCGCTGGTGTGCGCGCTGCTGGTGCTCGCCGTGGTGCGCGGGCGGCTGCACCCGGTGGCGGGCGTCGCGTACGGGTTCGGCGCGGTGTTCCTCGCCGGGCCGGTGCTGCACCCCTGGTACCTGCTGTGGCTGATGGTGCCGCTGGCCGCCTCGGTCACCGCGCCGCGCATCCGCGGGGCCGCCGTCGCGATCTGCGCCGCGGTGGCGCTGCTCGTCCCGCCCACCGGCAACGACTTCACGTTCCGGGCCTACCAGCTCCCGATGGCGATCTTCGCCGCGCTGGCGGTCGCCGTGGTCCCGCTGCTCGCCGCGCGCGGCAACATCCCCCGGATCCCGCCCCGCCGCGACCCGGCACCGGTCGCGCCGGAGCCCGAGGAGGTCTCCTGAGCGGGCACCCGCCCGGCCCCACCCGTGCCCGGCCGTCCGGCTCTGCGGGACCTAGGCTGGGCGCCGTGGGGACGGAACCGGCCGTCGAGGTCCGCGACCTCGTCGTGCGCTACGGCACCACCACCGCCGTCGACGGGCTGGACCTCGACCTGCACCACGGCCGCGTCCTCGCCCTGCTCGGCCCGAACGGCGCGGGCAAGACGACGACCGTCGAGGTGTGCGAGGGCTTCCGGGAGCGCACCTCGGGGACCGTCCGGGTGCTCGGGGCCGACCCCGCCGGCGCCCCCGAAGCCCTGCGGGCGCGGATGGGCGTGATGCCGCAGGGCGGCGGCGCGTACCCGATGGTGCGGGTGCGCGAGATGCTCGACCTGGTCGCGGCCTGCTCCGCCCGGCCCCTCGACACCGGCTGGCTGGTGCGCACGCTGGGGCTGGAGTCGTGCGCCCGGCTCCCCTACAAGCGGCTCTCCGGCGGCCAGCAGCAGCGCCTCAGCCTGGCGTGCGCGGTCGTCGGGCGCCCGGAGCTGGTGTTCCTCGACGAGCCCACCGCCAGCCTCGACCCCCAGGGCCGCCACCTCGTCTGGGACCTCGTGCGCGCCCTGCGCGCGGACGGCGTCGCGGTGCTGCTCACCACGCACCTCATGCAGGAGGCGGAGGCGCTCGCCGACGACGTCGTCATCGTCGACCACGGCAGGGTCGTCGCCGCCGGCTCGCCCGACGAGCTCACCGCCTCCGGCTCCGAGCAGCGGATGCGGTTCCGCGCGGCGCCGGGGATGGACCTCGGCCTGCTCACCGAGGTGCTCCCGGAGGGCCACGCCAGCTCCGAGGGACCGCCCGGGCACTACACCGTCGAGGGCGCGATCGACCCCCAGGTGCTCGCCGCGGTCACCGCGTGGTGCGCGCGCCAGGGCGTGCTCGCCGACGACGTCCGCGTCGGCCGCCGCAGCCTCGAGGACGTCTTCCTCGACCTCACCGGACGGGAGCTGCGCTCGTGAGCACCCCCACCACGCCGTTCCCGGGCGGCACCTTCACCCCCGACCCGGGGATCGGCTCGCGGGCCCGCATGCTCGCCGTCCACACCCGCACCGAGACGGTGCTCGCGCTGCGCCACTCCGAGCAGCTGCTGCTCACCCTGGTCATCCCGCTGGCGCTGCTCGTCGGCCTGACGCTGCTGCGCGGGCTCGTCGCGCTGCCCGACCCGCGGGTGAACGCCGCCCTGGGCACCGTGCTCGCGCTGGCGATGATGTCCACCGGCTTCACCAGCCAGGCCATCGCCCTCGGGTTCGACCGCCGCTACGGGCTGATGCGCCGGCTCGCCGCCACCGCGATCCCCCGCTGGCTCGTGGTCACCGGGCGCCTCGGCGGGACGGCGGCCGTCGTCGTCATCCAGGTCGTCGTGCTGGGCGGGGTCGCGCTGCTGCTGGGGTGGCGCCCGGACGGGGCGGCGGTCGGCTGGGCGCTGCTGTTCGTGGTGCTCGGCGCCGCCGCGTTCGGGGCCTGCGGGCTGCTGCTCGGCGGGGCCGTCCGCGCCGACCTCGTGCTCGTCATCGCGAACGTCGTCTGGTTCGTCCTGCTGTTCGTCGGCGGGATCGTGGTGCCCGCCGCGCAGCTCCCCGGCCCGCTCGGGGCCGTCGTCGCGCTGCTCCCGAGCGGGGCGCTCGCCGAGGGCCTGCGCACCGTCCTGCTGGGCGGCACGCCCGCGCTCTCGCAGATCGTGGTGCTCCTCGTGTGGACCCTCGTCGCCGGGACCGCGGCGGCGCGGACCCTGCGCTGGGACTGACCCCGTGGCTCTCCTACCGGCTGTCGTAGGCTGGGCGACGTGACGACACGGTGGTCCACGCCCCCGGTGCTGATGCGCGTGCTGGCCGTGCTCGCCGTCGTCGGGCAGGGCGGCATCGCCGTCACCGGGGCCGTCGTGCGCGTGACCGGCTCCGGTCTCGGCTGCCCGACGTGGCCCGAGTGCTTCCCCGGCAGCCTCGTCCCCACCCCGAACCCCGAGGTCGCGACGCTGCACCAGTGGGTCGAGTTCTCCAACCGCCTGCTGACGATCGCCCTGGTGGTCGTCGTCGCGGCGTGCGTGGTCGCGGCGGTGTTCGTCCGGCCCCGTCGGCGCCGGCTGCGCTGGCTGGCGGCGGCGATGCCGCTCGGCGTCGTCGCGCAGGCCGTCCTCGGCGGGATCACCGTGCTGACCGGACTGGCCTGGTACACCGTCGCGGCGCACTTCCTGGTGTCCGTGCCGCTGGTGTGGCTCGCGGTGCTGCTCGCCCGCGACGCCTGGGCGCTCGGCCGCGCCGGGGAGTCCCGGGTGACGACGGTGCCGCGCGCGGTCCGCGGGCTCCTCGTCGTCACCGGGGTGGTGCTGGTCGCGCTGCTCGTGGCCGGGACGCTGGTGACCTCCGCCGGCCCGCACGCCGGCGACGCGGCCACGCCGCGGCTGGACGCCCTCACCGTCCCGCAGCTCGCGACGCTGCACGCGGACCTGCTCTGCGTCTTCCTCGGCCTGCTCGTGGGCCTCGGGTTCCTCCTGCACGCCGTGGGGGCGCCGCGCCCGGTCGTGGTGCGCTTCCGCGTCCTCGTGCTGATCACGCTCGCCCAGGGCGCGCTCGGGGGCGTCCAGTACGCGCTCGGGGTGCCGGAGGTCCTCGTGGCGCTGCACGTGCTCGGGGCGATGCTGACGACGGCGACCACGGCGTGGCTCTGGGCGGCGACGACGGCGCCCGTGCCGCGCGAGCCCTCGGGCGGGACCGGGGCGGTCGCGTCGCCCGCGTTGTCGGCGTCGTAGGGCATCCTCTCGTCGGGGTGCCGGTTGCCGACGAGCTGCCGGTTGCCGAGGAGCGGAGAGGGAGCGGCGATGCGAGCCGTCCGGGTGGATGCCCACGGCGGGCCCGAGGTCCTGGTGCCGGAGGACGTCCCCGACCCCTCGCCGGGGGACGGTGAGGTCCTCGTCGAGGTGGGCGCGGTCGGGATCAACTACATCGACACCTACCTGCGCCAGGGCATCTACCCCGCGACGCTGCCCACGACGCCGGGCCTCGAGGGCGCCGGGACGGTCACCGCGGTCGGGCCCGGGGTGACCGACGTGGCCGTGGGCGACCGGGTGGCCTTCGCCGACGGTCCCGGCAGCTACGCGCAGCGGGCGGTGATCCCGGCGGCCCGGGTGGTGCCGATCCCCGACGCGGTGCCCACCGAGCTGGCCGCGGCGTCGCTCCTGCAGGGCATGACGGCGCACTACCTGGTGCACGACACGCATCCCGTCGCGGCCGGCGACGCCGTCCTCGTCCACGCCGGGGCGGGCGGGATGGGCCTGCTGCTGTGCCGGATGGCGTCGGCGCTCGGCGCCACGGTCATCACCACCACCTCCACCGAGGCCAAGGGCGAGCTCGCCCGGCAGGCCGGCGCGCACCACGTGCTGCGCTACGAGGGGTTCGCCGACCGGGTCCGCGAGCTCACCGAGGGCCGGGGCGTGGCGGTCGTCTACGACGGCGTGGGCGCGACGACGTTCGACGGCTCCCTCGCCTCGCTCCGGGTGCGCGGCGTGCTGGCGCTCTACGGGGCGGCGTCCGGGCCGGTGCCGCCGGTGGACCCGCAGCGGCTGAACTCCGGGGGGTCGCTGTACCTGACGCGGCCCTCGTTGGGGTGGCACGTCATGACGACGGCGGCGCTGCGGGAGCGGGCGGCGGCCGTGTTCGCGATGGTCGCCGACGGGTCGCTGCCGATCCGCGTCGGCGGGCGCTACCCGCTCGACGACGCCGCCCAGGCGCACCGCGACCTCGAGGGCCGGACGACGACGGGGAAGCTGCTGCTCATCCCGTGAGCGCGGCTCCCCTGCTCATGATCACGAGCACGTGGGGCAGGTCCCGCGGCCGCTGGAGCTGCCTGTTGTACCCCTCGCGGAAGGGTGGAACCCGGAGGCCGTCCGCGGACTCGAAGAGGTGTGGAGGACATCGCGGGGCCGTTCCGGGCGAGCGAGGCGGTCCGGGCCGGGCGGATCACGCGCGGTCGCGTGGCGGGTCCCGGCGTGCGGCGTCTCTTCCCGAACGTGCACGCCCTCGCCGGACAGGTCGCCGCGGCGGACGACCTCGCGGGCCGGGCGCGTGAGGCGGTCCTCTACGTCCGGGGCGAGCCGCCGGTCGTCGGCGGGCACGCCGCGGCCGAGCTCCTCGGCGCGGGCTGTGGGCCGGCGACGGTGCCCGTCGACCTCGTCGTCGGGCGCCGGCGCCTCCGTCCGCGCCCGGGCCTGCGGCTGCACCAGGACGTGCTCGCCGCCGACGAGGTGGTGGCCGTCGAGGACGTCCTGGTCACCTCGGCGCTACGGACGGCCTGGGACCTGGTCCGGAGGCTCGGGGACCCGGTCGAGCGGGTCGTCGCGCTCGACGCACTGGCACGCGTCGGCGGCTTCGCCCCGGAGGAGTTGCTGGTGCTCGGGGAGAGCCGGCCCGGCAGCCGCGGATGGCGCCGCGTCGCCCCTGCCGTGGCGCGTGCCGACCCCCGCGCGGGATCACCTCCGGAGACGCGGATGCGCCTCGGCCTCACGGACGAGGGCGTCCCGCCGGCGGTGCCCCAGGTGCAGGTGTTCGACGACGACGGCTGGTTCGTCGGGCGGGTGGATCTCGGCTGGGAGGAGGTCGAGGTGGCCGCGGACTACCAGGGCGACCACCACCGCACCGACCGCGAGCAGTGGAGGCGCGACCAGGCCCGGTTCGCGGCGCTTGCGGCGGCCGGGTGGCTCGTGCTCCCGTGCACGGCCCTCGACCTGCGCTTCCCGCACGCGTTCGCCGTGCGGGTGAAGGCGGCCCTGTCCACCCGGGGACGTTGATCACGAGCACACGAGGCAGACCCGGAGCCCGACCGAGCTGCGCTCAGTGGCCCCTCGGAATCGCGGACCCCGAGCAGGAGCGACGTCCTAGAACGGCCACCCGAGGGCGGGCCAGCCGAACGCCGAGTCCACCGCCACGGCCACGAACAACCCGGTCAGGTAGGTGTTCGACAGGTGGAACAGGCGCATCGAGTTGACGACCTCGTCGCGATGGACGGCCCGGTCGAGACGGTGCGCGGCCACGAGGAACCACACCCCGCCGACGACGGCCGTGGCCAGGTAGATCCACGACGTCGCCGGGATCAGCAGGGCCGACCACGCCACCATCGCCCACGAGTACAGGACGATCTGGCGGCTCACCCGCTGCGGCGCGGCGACGACCGGCAGCATCGGGACCCCGGCCGCGGCGTACTCGTCGCGGTAGCGCATCGCGAGCGCCCAGAAGTGCGGCGGCGTCCAGAAGAAGATGATCCCGAACAGCACGAGGGCGGGCCAGCCGACCGAGCCGGTCACCGCCGCCCAGCCGATCACCACCGGCATGCAGCCCGCGGCGCCGCCCCAGACGATGTTCTGCGAGGTCCGGCGCTTGAGGACCAGTGTGTAGACCACGATGTAGAAGGCGATCGCGGCGACCGAGAGCCCGGCGGCCACCCAGTTCGCGGTCAGCCCCAGCCACACCGCGGACGCGGCTCCGAGCACCAGCCCGAAGACGAGCGCGTGCGAGCGCGGCACCGCGTCACGGGCCAGCGGCCGCTTGCGGGTGCGGGCCATCTTCGCGTCGATGTCGGCGTCGATGACGCAGTTGAGCGCGTGGGCGCTGGCCGCCGCGGCCGCCCCGCCGAGCAGGACGGCGAGCACGAGCCACAGGGACGGCACGGCGCGCTGGGCGAGCATCATCGCCGGGACCGTGACCACGAGCAGCTGCTCGATGATCCGGGCCTTGGTCAGCGCCAGGTAGGCCCGGACGGTGGCCACTGCGCGGGCCCACAGCCCGCCGAGCCTGGTCCGGTCCCCCGTCGGCGCCGGACCGACCGCCGTGCTCACCCGATCACCCGGTCCTCTCCCGCGTCCACCGGCGGCGTCCGGAGCGTCCCGGACCGCCGCCTCCTACACGCTGTCGTCGGTGCAGTCTGCACCCCGGGCGCCGGTCGCGCTCGCCCGGCCCCCGGTCCGGCGGTGGAGGTGCGGGCCGGTCCACACGCAGGCGCATCCGCGGGAGCGGGCACCGATCGTAGGCGCGCGTGTCCGCGCACGCGGGAACGGGTAGATGCGAACCGGCATCCGAGGGTGCAGCCAGGTGCCACCTCGGCGTGGCACGATGGTCTCGACGGGAGTTCGGGATCGATCCAGCCGGCCGACCAGCAGGTCAGACCCCGAACGGCCCGCCGGTGGGTCCGGAGGAAACGGAGCTGCGGGCGCCGCACCGCGGCTCACCACGCGAGAGCAGGGAGAGCACGTTCGTGACGACGACCGACGTGGAAGGCACCCACCCGGCGAGTGAATCGCCCGACGAGATCGCGGCCCTCACCACCCCGCACCGGCCGGACGACTGGTCCGAGATCGACGACCGCACGGTCGACACCATCCGGGTGCTGGCCGCCGACGCGGTGCAGAAGGTCGGCAACGGCCACCCCGGCACGGCGATGGCCCTGGCCCCGCTGGCCTACACGCTGTTCCAGCACACGATGCGGCACGACCCCACCGACGCCGACTGGCCCGGCCGGGACCGCTTCGTCCTCTCCGCCGGCCACTCGAGCCTCACGCTCTACATCCAGCTCTTCCTCTCCGGGTACGGCCTGGAGCTGCAGGACCTCGAGCAGCTGCGCACCTGGGGCTCCCGCACCCCGGGGCACCCCGAGCACGGCTACACCACCGGCGTCGAGATCACCACCGGCCCGCTGGGCCAGGGCCTGGCCTCGTCGGTCGGCATGGCGATGGCGGCCCGCCGGGAGCGCGGCCTCTGGGACCCGGACGCCGCGCCCGGGGAGAGCCCCTTCGACCACTTCATCTACGTCATCGCCTCGGACGGGGACATCGAGGAGGGCGTGACGGCGGAGGCCAGCTCGATCGCCGGCCGCCAGCAGCTCGGCAACCTCATCGTCTTCTACGACGACAACCACATCTCGATCGAGGACGACACCACCGTCGCGCTCTCCGAGGACGTCGTCGGCCGCTACGAGGCCTACGGCTGGCACACCCAGGTGGTGCGCGGCGGCGAGAACGTCGTCGGGATCCGCGAGGCGATCGACAACGCCAAGGCGGTCACCGACCGGCCGAGCTTCATCGCGCTGCGGACCGTGATCGGCTATCCGGCGCCGGACAAGATGAACACCGGCACGGCACACGGCGCCGCACTCGGCGCCGACGAGGTCGCGGCCGTCAAGAAGATCCTCGGCTTCGACCCGGACAAGTCGTTCGAGGTCTCCGACGAGGTGCTCTCCCACGCCCGCAAGGTGAAGGACCGCGGGCGCGAGGCCCACGAGGCCTGGAACAAGCAGTTCGACGACTGGGCCTCGGCCAACCCGGAGCGTCGCGAGCTCTTCGACCGCATGGCCAAGCGCGAGCTGCCCGCCGGATGGGCGGAGAACCTGCCCACCTGGAGCACCGACGACAAGCCGCTCGCCACCCGCAAGGCGCTGCAGGCGATCCTCGGCGCCGTGGGTCCCGCGCTCCCCGAGCTCTGGGGCGGCTCGGCCGACCTCGCCGAGAGCAACAACACGACGATCCCGGACTCGCCGTCGTTCGGGCCGTCGACGGTGAAGACGAACATGTGGGGCCAGATGAGCCCCTACGGCCGGGTCCTGCACTTCGGGGTCCGCGAGCACGCCATGGGCTCGATCCTCAACGGCATCACGCTGCACGGCGGCACCCGCCCGTTCGGCGGGACCTTCCTCATCTTCTCCGACTACATGCGCCCGCCGGTCCGCCTCGCGGCCCTGATGAACCTCAACACCCTCTACATCTGGACCCACGACTCGATCGGGCTCGGCGAGGACGGGCCGACCCACCAGCCGATCGAGCAGCTGGCGAGCCTGCGGGCGATCCCGCGGATGTCCGTGGTCCGCCCGGCCGACCCGAACGAGACCGCCCACGCGTTCAAGGCGATCCTCGACAACCCCACGGGACCGGCCGGCCTCGCGCTCACCCGCCAGAACCTGCCGGTGCTCGAGGGCACCTCGGCCGAGGGCGTCGCGAAGGGCGCCTACGTGCTCGCCGAGGCGGGTGGCGGCACCCCGCAGGTGATCATCATGGCCACCGGCTCCGAGGTGCAGCTCGCGGTCGAGGCCCGCACCACGCTGGAGGCCGACGGCGTGCCGACCCGCGTGGTCTCGGTGCCCTGCCTCGACTGGTTCGAGAACCAGGACGACGACTACCGGGAGAGCGTGCTGCCCTCCTCCGTGACCGCCCGCGTCTCCGTCGAGGCCGGCGTCGCCCAGCCGTGGTTCCGCCACCTCGGCGCCGTCGGCGAGCCCGTCTCCATCGAGCACTTCGGCGCGAGCGCGGACTACAAGACCCTGTTCGAGAAGTTCGGCTTCACCGCCGAGGCCGTCGTGGACGCGGCGCGCCGCACACTGGCCCGCGCGACGTCCTGACCGGCCACCAACGTCCCATCCGGAGGACACCATGAGCACCACCCCCCTGGCCGACCTCTCGGCCGCCGGCGTCTCCATCTGGCTCGACGACCTCTCCCGTCAGCGGATCATGAGCGGCAACCTCAAGACGCTGATCGAGCAGAAGCACGTCGTCGGGGTCACCTCGAACCCGTCGATCTTCCAGAACGCCCTGGCCGACGCCAGTTACTACGCCGAGCAGCTCGACGACCTCGCCCGCCGCGGCGCCGACGTCGACGAGGCGGTCCGCGAGATCACCACCGACGACGTCCGGCACGCGTGCGACATCTTCCGCGGGGTCTGGACGGAGACCGGCGGCAAGGACGGTCGGGTCTCCCTCGAGGTCGACCCGCGCAACGCCCACAAGACCGACGCCACCGTCGACGAGGCCGTCGACCTGTGGAAGACGGTCGACCGCCCCAACCTGATGATCAAGATCCCGGCGACGCCCGAGGGCATCCCGGCGATCACGCGGACGCTCGCCGAGGGCATCAGCGTGAACGTCACGCTGATCTTCTCGGTCGACCGCTACCGCGCCGTCATGGACGCCTTCCTCGCCGGGATGGAGCAGGCCAAGGCCAACGGCCACGACATCTCGGGCATGGCCTCGGTCGCCTCGTTCTTCGTCTCGCGCGTGGACAGCGAGGTCGACAAGCGGCTCGAGAAGATCGGCACCGACGCGGCGCTCGCGCTGCGGGGCACGGCCGCCGTCGCGAACGCCCGCCTCGCCTACCAGGCCTACCTGGACGTGTTCGGCACCGAGCGGTGGGCGACGCTGCAGGGGGCGGGCGCCAACCCGCAGCGCCCGCTCTGGGCCTCCACCGGCGTCAAGAACAAGGCCTACCCGGACACGATGTACGTGACCGAGCTGGTCGCCCCGAACACGGTCAACACCATGCCCGAGGCCACCCTCGAGGCGTTCGCCGACCACGGCGAGCTGCACGGGGACGCGGTGTCGGGCACGGCGGACGCCGCGGCCGAGGTCTTCGCCGCGCTCTCCGAGGTGGGCATCGACGTCGACGACGTCTACCAGGTCCTCGAGGACGAGGGCGTCCAGAAGTTCGACGACGCCTGGAAGGAGCTGCTCGAGACCGTGTCCGAGCAGCTGACGCGGCGCAGCCCGGAGCAGGCGTGAGCGCGGCGGGAGACGGAGCGCAGCGGAGCTCGACCCATGGAGCGGGGGGCAGCGGCGTCTCGGTCTCCCTGGTCGACCCGCAGCTGGCCGACGCCGCCGCGGCGCTCGTCGAGAAGCTCGTCGGCGACGCCGTGCCGTCGGCCCTGGCCCGCCAGGACCCCACGCTGTGGGGGCCGGACGCGCAGAGCGAGGCGTCCAAGCGCCTGAGCTGGGTGTCGCTGCACGAGACGTCGCGCCCGCTGGTCGAGCGGCTCTCCGCCCTGCGCGGTGACCTGCACGCCGAGGGCGTCGACCGGGTGGTCCTCGCCGGCATGGGCGGCTCGTCGCTCGCCCCCGAGGTCATCTGCCACACCCGCTCCGGCTCCGCGGTCGGGGGCGCGCACCCGATCACGGTGCTCGACACCACCGACCCCGGCCAGGTCTCCGACGCGCTCGCCGGGGACCTGTCGCGCACGGTGCTGGTGGTGAGCTCGAAGTCCGGCGGCACCGTCGAGACCGACAGCCAGCGGCGCACGTTCACCCAGGTCTTCGAGGCCAACGGCATCGACGCGGCGAGCCGCATGGTCGTCGTGACCGACCCGGGCACGAAGCTCGAGCAGCTCGCCTCCGAGCTGGGCTACCGCGCCACGATCGAGGCCGACCCCGAGGTGGGCGGGCGCTACTCGGCGCTCACCGCGTTCGGGCTCGTGCCGTCCGCGCTCGCCGGGGTCGACGTCGGGCAGCTGCTCGACGAGGCCGCGGCCGCGGCGCCCGCGCTGCAGGCCGACAGCGCCGACAACCCGGCGGTCCTGCTCGGTGCGGCGCTGGCCGCCGCCCACAACGCGGGCGCCGAGAAGGTCGTGCTGGCCGACTCCGGCTCCGGCCTGATCGGCTTCGGTGACTGGGCCGAGCAGCTGATCGCGGAGTCGACGGGCAAGCAGGGCCTCGGGCTGCTGCCCGTCGTCGTCGAGTCGCCCGAGGCCCCGGGCTTCGCCGACCACGGCAGCGACGCGACCGTGGTGACGATCGGGCCCGCCGTCGGGAACGCCCAGATCGCGGCCGAGGGCACCCTCGGCGGCCAGTTCCTGCTGTGGGAGACGGCCATCGCGCTGGCCGGGCGGCTCATCGGGATCAACCCGTTCGACCAGCCCGACGTCGAGTCGGCCAAGCAGGCCACGCGTGACCTGCTCGCGGCGGCCGGCTCCGGCTCGGGCCCGGCGCAGGACGAGCCCCCGGTGCTCGTCGAGGGACCCGTCGAGGTGCGCGGCGGGGACTGGCTCGGCTCGCCGGGCACGCTCGCCCAGGCCCTGCAGGCGCTGATCGACGCCGCGCCCGACCACGGCTACGTCGCCGTGCAGGCCTATCTCGACCGGCTCGACGACGCCTCGGCCGGGGTGCTGCGCCCCGAGGTCGCGGAGCGGACCCACCTGCAGACGACGTTCGGCTGGGGTCCGCGCTTCCTGCACTCCACCGGGCAGTACCACAAGGGCGGCCACCAGAACGGCGTGTTCCTGCAGATCACGGGTTCGGTGGCCGACGACCTGGCCATCCCCGACCAGCCCTTCACGTTCGGCCAGCTCCAGCACGCCCAGGCGGCGGGCGACGCCCAGGTCCTCACCGACCACGGGCGTCCCGTGCTGCGCGTGCACCTGGCCGACCGGGCGGCCGGGTTGGTGGCCCTCGCGAACGCGGTCACGGAGGTGACGCGGTGAGCCGTGACGGCTCCCCGACCGACGGCTGGAACAACCCCCTGCGCGACCCGCGGGACAAGCGGCTGCCACGCATCGCCGGCCCGAGCGGGCTGGTGCTGTTCGGCGTGACCGGCGACCTCGCGCGCAAGAAGCTCATGCCGGCGATCTACGACCTGGCGAACCGGGGCCTGCTGCCGCCGGGCTTCGCGCTGGTCGGGTTCGCCCGGCGGGACTGGGCGGACGAGGACTTCGCCGAGGTGGTGCACGACGCGGTGCGCGAGCACGCGCGGACGCCGTTCCGCTCGGAGGTGTGGGACCGGCTCGCCGAGGGCCTGCGCTTCGTGCAGGGCACCTTCGACGACGACGACGCGTTCGACACGCTCGCCGCGTGCGTGCACGAGCTCGACGAGAGCCGCGGCACCAACGGCAACCACGCGTTCTACCTCTCCATCCCGCCGGACGCGTTCCCGACGGTGTGCAAGCAGCTCTCCCGGTCGGGCCTCGCGGACTCCACGGAGGACGCCTGGCGCCGGGTGGTCATCGAGAAGCCGTTCGGGCACGACCTTGCCTCCGCGCGGGAGCTCAACGAGATCGTCAACGACGTCTTCCCCGAGGAGTCGGTGTTCCGCATCGATCACTACCTCGGCAAGGAGACGGTGCAGAACCTGCTGGCGCTGCGCTTCGCCAACGAGCTGTTCGAGCCGATCTGGAACTCCCACCATGTCGACCACGTGCAGATCACGATGGCCGAGGACATCGGGGTGGGCGGCCGGGCCGGCTACTACGACGGCATCGGCGCGGCCCGCGACGTCATCCAGAACCACCTGCTGCAGCTGCTCGCGCTCACCGCGATGGAGGAGCCGCTGTCGTTCTCCCCGCACGACCTGCGCGAGGAGAAGATCAAGGTCCTCTCGGCGACGAAGCTCGCCGAGCCGCTGGACGAGACCACCGCCCGCGGGCAGTACACCGCCGGGTGGCAGGGCTCGACCGAGGTCAAGGGCCTGCAGCAGGAGGAGGGCTTCCCGCCGGACTCGGTCACCGAGACCTACGCGGCCATCACCTGCACCGTCGACACCCGCCGCTGGGCCGGGGTGCCGTTCTACCTGCGCACCGGCAAGCGGCTCGGGCGCCGCGTCACCGAGATCGCGGTGGTGTTCAAGCGCGCCCCGCACCTGCCGTTCGACCAGACGATGACCGAGGAGCTCGGTCAGAACGCGCTGGTCGTGCGGGTGCAGCCCGACGAGGGCGTGACGCTGCGGTTCGGCTCCAAGGTCCCCGGGTCGGGGATGGAGGTCCGCGATGTGACGATGGACTTCGGGTACGGCACCGCGTTCACCGAGGCCTCCCCCGAGGCCTACGAGCGCCTGCTGCTCGACGTCCTGCTCGGCGAGCCGTCGCTCTTCCCCACCAACACCGAGGTCGAGCTGTCCTGGCGGATCCTCGATCCCGTGATCGAGAAGTGGCACCGCGAGGGCTCCCCCGACGCCTACCCGGCGGGTACCTGGGGCCCGAAGTCCGCCGACGAGATGCTCTCGCGCACCGGCCGCGTCTGGAGGCGTCCGTAGATGATCGTCGACCTCCCGTCGACCGACACGTCGGCGGTCAACCGCAAGATGGTGGAGCTGCGCGAGAGCGCGGGCGCGGTGGCGCTGGGCCGGGTGCTCACGCTCGTCATCTCCACCGAGGACGGGTCCGGCGCCGAGAGCGCCATCCAGGCCGCCAACGACGCCTCGCGCGAGCATCCGTGCCGCGTGCTCGTGCTCGCGCGGGGTCAGCGGCGGGCGGCCTCCCGGCTCGACGCCCAGATCCGCATCGGCGGCGACGCCGGCGCGAGCGAGGTCATCGTGCTGCGGATGTACGGGCCGCTCTCCGACCAGGGCGGCAGCATCATCGTGCCGCTGCTGCTCCCCGACGCCCCGATCGTCACGTGGTGGCCCGGCGAGCCGCCGGCCGCGCCGGCCGAGGACCCGATCGGGTCGGTCGCCGGGCGGCGGATCACCGACGTGTCCACCACGCGCTCGCCGTCGAAGACCCTCGCCAAGGTCGGCGGGAACTACCGGCCCGGCGACACCGACCTCGCCTGGACCCGCGTCACCTCCTGGCGGGGCCTGCTCGCCGCGGCGCTCGACGAGCCGCCGCACGAGGACGTCACCCGCATCGAGGTGTCCGGCGAGGCGGACTCCGCCTCGGCGGACCTGCTGGCCGGATGGCTCTCGTCCCGGCTCGGGGCGCCCGTCGAGGTCACCGTCGCCGACGTGCCGGGTGGTGGCATCGGCTCGGTGCGCCTCGAGCGTCCCTCCGGGCCGGTGGAGCTCCGCCGCATCGACAGCAAGACCGCCCGCCTCTCCCAGCCCGGTCAGCCGACCCGTCGCGTGGCGCTGGCGCGCCGCACGGTGCGGGAGTGCCTGGCCGAGGAGCTGCGGCGCCTCGACCCGGACGAGATCTTCCGCGAGGCGCTCGAGAACGTGCCGCGGTCGCACGGCAGGCGGTCGTCGCGTGCGAAGGTGAAGGCATGAGCACCGGCGGACGGGTCGTGGCGGGCCGCGAGGTGGTCGTGCACGACGACGAGCAGGAGGTCGCGGCCGACGGCGCCGCGCGGCTGGTGGCCGCGCTCGCGCAGGCGCAGGCCGCGCGCGGGGTCGCGTCGGTGGTGCTCACCGGCGGCGGCATCGGCATCGCGATGCTGCGCGCCGTCGCCACCACGGCGGGCCGGGACCAGGTGGACTGGTCGCGGGTCGACGTCTTCTGGGGTGACGAGCGCTTCGTGCCGGCCGGGGACCCCGAGCGCAACGACGCCCAGGCCCGGGAGGCCCTGCTCGACTCGCTGCCGCTCGACCCCGCCCGGGTGCACCCGATGGCGTCCTCGTCCCCGGGGCACGCCGCGCAGGACGCGGGGGACGTCGAGCTGCACGGCACGGCCGACCCCGACCAGGGCGCCGAGGCCTACGCACAGGTCCTGACGGCGGCCGCCGCGCGGCTCGGCGAGGCCCCCGGGGTGCCCGGGGTGCCGGCGTTCGACGTGCTCCTCGCCGGGTGCGGGCCCGAGGGCCACACGCTCTCGGTCTTCCCCCACTCCCCCGCCGTGCACGCCACCGCGGCCGGCGTGGTGGCGGTCCGGGACTGCCCGAAGCCGCCACCGACGCGCATCACGCTGACCCTCGCCGCGTCGCGGGCCGCCCGCGACGTCTGGCTCCTCGCGACGGGCTCCGCCAAGGCCGAGGCGCTGGGCCGGGCCGCGCGGGGAGCGAGCGAGGTCGAGGTCCCGCTCGCCGGGCTCGCCGGGTCCGAGCACACGCTGTGGCTGCTGGACCGCGAGGCCGCGTCGCAGCTCTGACCCCCGGTCCGCCGTCCTCGGCGGGCAGCTGTAGGAGTCCACTCGGGACCGGCCGGCCGGTTGTCGAGCCGGCCGAGTGGGCCCTCAGGGCTCCCCGAACAGCCGTGGGCGCCCACTCGGGATAGGTGGCCCGGCCCAGTGGGCCCTCACGGCTCCCCCGACAGCCGTGGGAGCCCACTCGGCATCGCCGGCCCGGCCCAGTGGACCCACACGGCTCCCTCGACAACCTTGGGAGCCCGCTCGGCACCGGCGGCCCGGCCCAGTGGACCCTCACGGCTCCCCGGGCAGCCGTGGGAGCCCACTCGGCGCCGGCACCGAACCTCAGCCCCTGACGCGCGGCCGAGCGCCGGCGCGCTCGCGCTCCCAGGGGCGCAGCGCCCGGTCGTGGGCGTCCCACAGGTGCCGGTGGGCGGCCACGCGCCGGCCGAACGCGGCCAGCAGCCGGAGGTCGGCCGCCGGGGTGTGCGCGTACTGCGGTCCCCGCGGGCGGGCCGGATCGCGCGGATCGGGCCCGCTGTCGAAGCGGGTGTCGGCGCCGTAGCGGGCGACCGCGAGGACGGCGAGGACGACGAGGGCTCCGAGCACGGTGAGCATGGTGGTTCTCCTCCGGTGGCAGGTTCTGGGTCTACAGTGGCCCCCAGTGGCAGGTGGCGACACCGCCAGTGGCAGCCGAGTGGCAGGAACAGTGGCAGAAGTGGCAGGCGCACCATGGAGCAGCAGCTGAACGGGTCGGCCTTCGTGCGCCACCTCGGGGACCTCTCGGCCGACGGGCGGGCCGGGTACGCGGCGCTGGCGGACCGGGTGCGCACGCTGCTCTCCGACGGCCGCCTCGCCGTCGGGACCCGCGTCCCCAGCGAGCGCGAGCTCGCCGCCGCGCTCGGCATCGGGCGGGGCACGGTGGCCGCCGCCTACGACGACCTGCGCGGCAGCGGGCACCTCGCGCGGCGACGCGGTTCGGGCACCTGGACGGCGCTGCCGGGCGAGGGCTCGTCGTCGACCCCCGTCGTCCCCTTCGCGCCCACCAGCGCCAGCCCCTCGGGGATCGCCTCGGACGTCATCGACCTCGCCCACGCCGCCCCCGCGGCGCCCGCCGACGCGATGGCCGAGGCCGGACAGGAGGCCCTCGCCGAGCTGCCGGGCCACCTCGTCGGGCCCGGGTACGACCTGCTCGGCCTGCCCGTCCTGCGCGGGCTCGTCGCGGACCGGCTCACCGCGCAGGGCCTGCCGACCACGCCGGACGAGGTGATGGTGACAGCGGGCTCCCAGCACGCCCACGCGCTCGTCGTGCGCGCCCTGGTCCGGCCCGGGGACCGGGTGCTGCTCGAGCAGCCCACCTACCCCAACGCGATCGACCTGGTCCGCCACGCCTCGGCGCGCCCGGTACCGATGGCCCTCGACCGCGACGCCGCCGGGCGGGCCCGCTGGGACGTCGCCGCGTTCGCCGCGGGACTGCGGGAGTCGTCCCCGGCGCTGGCCTACCTCGTCCCCGACCACCACAACCCCACCGGCGGCGTGATGGACGCCGAGGCCCGGGGCGGCGTCGCCGCGGCCGCCCGCCGCCACGGGGTGCCGCTGGTGGTCGACGACTGCCTGCGCGACCTGTGGCTCGACGACCCCGTGCCGCCGCCGCTCGGGTCCTGGGCGACGGTGCCCGGCGAGGCGCCGGTGCTGACCCTCGGGTCCCTCTCCAAGTCGGTGTGGGGTGGCGTGCGGATCGGCTGGCTGCGCGGGCCGCGGGCGGTGCTGCGCCGGGTCGCCACCAGCCGGGCCTCCGACGACATCGCCTCGCCGGTGCTCGAGCAGCTCGTGGCGGCGGCCCTGCTGCGCCGGCTCGACGACCTGCTGCCCGAACGCCGCGCGGTCATGGCCGCGCGCCGCGACCACCTGCTCACCGCGCTCGCGCGCGCCCTGCCCGACTGGCACGCCCCGCGGCCGGGCGGCGGGCTCAGCCTGTGGGTCGACCTCGGCGCGCCCCGCTCGAGCGTGCTCGTCGAGGCGGCCGCACGGCACGGGCTGCACCTCGCGGCGGGGCCGCGGTTCGGCACCGGCGGCGCGTTCGAGGGGTTCCTGCGGGTGCCCTACACCCACCCCGTCGACGTGCTCGACGACGCCGTGGCCCGCCTCGCCACCGCGTGGGAGACGCTCGGGGTCGGTGCTCCGGCGATGCTCGCGCCCGTCGTCTGACCTGGTCACCGCGTCCCACCTCCGTCACCGAGGCCTCCATCCTCCGAAGCCGGAGGGCTGGACTCCATGGCGGAACCACGGTCATAGTGGCCAGGTGACTGCAGTTCGCGAAGCCGGGACGGCCCACGGCCTGGAGAACGACAAGGGCCTCCTGGACGACGTCAACCGGGCCATCCTGCGGGCCCTCGCCGACGACCCGCGGGCGTCGATGAGCGCGCTCGCCCGCCGCGTCGGGATGTCCGCGCCCGCGGTGACCGAGCGGGTGCAGCGTCTCGAGCGCGCGGGGGTGATCCGCGGCTACCGGCTCGACATCGACCCGGCGGCCGTCGGCTTCCCGATCGGTGCCTGGGTCCGGGTGCGGCCCGCGCTCGGGCAGGGCAAGGCGGTGGAGCAGCTCGTCGCGCGCCAGCCCGAGGTCGTCGAGGCGCACCGCATCACCGGGGAGGACTGCCTGCTCGTCCGCATCCAGGTGCGCGACGTGGCCGACCTCGACCGCGTGCTCGAGCTCTGGATCGACCGGGGCTCGACGGTCACCTCGGTGATCAAGACGTCACTGGTGGAGCCCCGGCCGGTCGGCATCGCGGGCTGACGCGGGGGCGCAGACCCGGGCGAGGAAGGCGAGCACGCGGGCCGTGGCGTCGCGGTTCGCCGCGGCCTGGGCGGCCCGCTCGCCCCCGAGCGCGATGCCGCCGGTCCAGGGCGCGTCGGTGGGCAGCGTCCCGAGCCGCGTCAGGTGCCCCGCGCCGGGGTGGATGACGAGTTCGTCGTCGGGCCGCCACCGCCGGTCGGCCAGCTCCCGGGCCATGGGACCGCCGGGCCAGACGGCGTCGTCGTCGCCGGCGATCAGCAGCACCGGCGCCGCCACCCGCCCGGCGTCGATCGCGCCCGGTCCGTCTGCCGCGAGGCCGGCGGCGTAGGCGGGCCGCAGCCGCAGCAGGCTCGGCCGGTGGGCGCGCTCGTCGGCGCCGAGCCGCCACGCGTTGCGGACGATCTGGGGCATGAGCGCCCCGGCGGGCAGCGGTCGCCACGGGACCGGCCGGCCGCCCGTCGTCCACGACCCGGTTCCGGGGACCTCGCCGTCACCGCCCACGGCCTGCCACGCCACGCTGCTCGGGCTGAGCAGCACCACCCCGGCCGGCGCGGGCGTCGCGGGCTGCGCGCACGCGGCGAGGAGGCCCTCGGCGCCGCGGGAGATGCCCGTCGCGACGATCCGCGCGGCGTCGACGTCGGCGTGGGCGGCGAGGGCGGTGATCGCGGTGGTGAAGCGCTCCAGGGGCACGTGGGCGACGACGACCTCGCCGTCGGGCCCGGCCTCGACCCAGGTCGCGGCGAGCGCGGCATACCCGTGCGAGGCGTACAGGAGCGCGGACCCGATCTGCGACTCGTGGCCGCCCTCGGAGCCCCCGAAACAGACCACGCCCGGCCACCCGCCGGCCGGGGGCGGGCCCGCGGGCAGGGCGAGGAGCCCCGGGCGGCCCTCCACCGGGAACGGCTGCGTCCGCACGTCGGGGTCCGCGGCCCGCCGCCGCACCACGACGCCACCGGACGGGCCGTCGGCGACGGCGGCGCGCACCGTCACCAGCCACGGGTCGGGAGGCACGAACAGGTCGGGCACCTCCCCGGTCGCGGCGAACCGCATCGCCCACAGCGCCGCGTCGGGGTCGGCGCCGTCCCAGTCACCGGCCACCGGGGCGGTCACCGCGGCGTCCACGGCGCCGTCCGCGCCCGCGACGAGGTCCGCGACGGACCGCCAGGGCCGGCCGGCGAGGTCGACGCCCTCGGTCGTGACCCGGACGGTCGCGCCGGCCGCGGCACCCCGGACCACCAGCGCGAACGGTTCGTCGTGGCGGGAGTCCGCCGGGGCCTCGACGACGAGCCCTGACGCGGCCGGCGGCACCGGCACAGGCTGGGTCGCGGGCGGCGGGTCGTGGGCGGTGCGCGCGTCCACGGCCGCCGTCGCGCGGTCGAACCACGGCGGGAAGAGCCCGCTGACCAGGCCGGCGAGCCCGAGCAGCACGAACGGCACCACCCAGTAGCAGACGACCGAGAGCGGGTCCCCCGCGTCGCGCAGGGTCGCGTCGCCGTCGAGGAGCGGGGGGACCGCGGAGACCACCGTCATCGCGGCGAACGCCCCGACCCACAGCCACGTCATCGCCGTCGTCACGACCCGGAAGCCGTCGGAGCGGGCGGTCGCCGCGTCGACCGACGCCACGGCGTAGTCCCGGACGAACGGATGCCCGGCGAGGACCCCGACGAGCGCGACCAGCAGCAGTCCGGCGTTGCCCAGCGGCTGCAGCCAGCGCGCGAGCAGGGCGTCCGGCACGACGAAGGCGGCCACCGCGAGCAGCGCGAACACCCCGACGTTGCCGAGGTCGAACGCCGTCGGGCGGGTGCCCCGCGCGGCGCCGACCGCGACACCGAGCGCGGCCACCCCGAGCGCGGCGAGCACCGCGACCCGGAACGGCGCGTTGCCGACGAGGACCCAGTAGAGGATCCACGGGACGAAGCCCAGGACGACGGCCACCGACCCACCCCTCGGCGCCGGGGACGACGACGGCGCGCTCCGGATGCTGCGTCGTCCGGCGGCACCCGCACCAGGGCGGTCGGCGCAGGTGCCCTCGGACGGGTGATCCAGGGCTCCTCGGGCCAGGGCTCCCCGGGCCAGGGCTCCTCGGGCTAGGGCTCGTCGGGCAAGGTCCCGGCCAGGTGGTCGGAGTAGGCCGAGAGGTCGAGCAGGCCGTGGCCGCAGTAGTTGAAGAGGATGACCCGGTCCTCGCCCTTGGCGGTCGCGTCGTTCGCCTCGGCGATGACCGACGCGATCCCGTGGCCCGCCTCCGGCGCGGGAAGCTTCCCCTCGACGCGGGCGAACAGCACGTTGGCCTCGAAGACCGTGCGCTGGCGGTGCGCGACCGCCTCCATGCGGCCCTCGTGGACCAGCTTGGAGATGATCGGCGAGTCGCCGTGGTAGCGCAGCCCGCCGGCGTGGATGCCGGGCGGCATGAAGTCGTGGCCCAGCGTGTACATGTTCATCAGCGGCGTGAGACCGGCGGTGTCGCCGAAGTCGTACTCGTAGGTGCCCTGGGTCAGCGTCGGGCACGAGGCGGGCTCGGCCGCGAGCAGGCGCACCGTCGGGTCGGGCAGGAACGGCAGGGCCACCCCGCCGAGGTTCGAGCCGCCGCCGCACGGCGCGATGACGACGTCGGGCCGGGTCTCGCCGGCGAGCGCGAGCTGCTGCTGGGCCTCGAGCCCGATGACGGTCTGGTGCAGCAGCACGTGGTTGAGCACCGAGCCGAGGGCGTAGTGGGTGTCCTCCCGCCCGACGGCGTCACGCACCGCGTCGGAGATCGCGGCGCCGAGGGAGCCGGCGTTGTCCGGGTCGTCGATGGGGGACGCGACGACGCTGCCGCCCCACGTCTCCATGATCACCTTGCGGTAGGGCTTCTGCTCGAAGCTCTTGCGGACCATGTAGACCGCGCACTCGAGGTCGTACTGCGCGCACGCGAACGCCAGCGCGGTCCCCCACTGGCCGGCGCCGGTCTCCGTGGCGAGGCGGGTGATCCCCTCGCGGGCGTTGTAGAACGCCTGCGGGACCGCGGAGTTCGGCTTGTGGGACCCGGCGGGCGAGACGGACTCGTCCTTGAAGTAGATCCTCGCCGTCGTGCCCAGCGCCTGCTCCAGGCGACGGGCGCGGATCAGCGGCGTGGGGCGCCACAGGCGCAGCACGTCGAGGACCTCGCCCGGGATGTCGATCCACGGGTCCGCCGACATCTCCTGGCCGATGAGCTCGGCCGCGAAGAGCGGGGCGAGGTCGTCGGGGCCCACGGGCTCGCGCGTCGCCGGGTGCAACGGCGGGTCGAGCGGGCTCGCGAGGTGCGGAGCGACGTTGAACCAGGCGGTCGGGATGTCGGCCTGGCTCAGGGAGAAGCGGGTGTCGGCGGTTCCCCGCGGATCGGTCGGTGCGGCCACGGCGACACCTTGTCACCCGGGCGGCCGCGTGGGAACGCTCAGTTCTCGCCGCGGCGGGCCCGGAGCTTGGCGAGGGCCTCCTCGAGGAGCGCCTCGCCGTCGGCGTCCGAGCGGCGCTCCTTCACGTAGGCCAGGTGCGTCTTGTACGGCTCGGTGCGCCGCGCCGGCGGCGGGTTCTTCATGTCGGTGTTCGCGGGCAGGCCGCAGCGCGGGCAGTCCCAGGTGGTGGGGAGCTCGGCGTCGTGGGCGAACGACGGAGTGGTCTCGTGGCCGTTCGAGCACCAGAACGAGACCACGATGCGGGCCGCGCTCTCCCCGCGCTCGGACTCGCCCATCGGGCCTGATCCGACTCGGGTTCCCCGGATCGCGTTGCCAGTGGCCATGTCGGTGCTACCTCCGCATCGTCAGGCCCGGCGCGGCGGTCCGGGCCGGCCGTCAACCCTCGATCTTGATGAGCAGGCCCGTCCCGACGATCGCGATCAGCCAGATCGCGCCGACGAACAGGGTGAGGCGGTCGAGGTTCTTCTCGACCACGCTGGAGCCCGCGAGGCTCGACTGCACCCCGCCGCCGAACAGCGACGAGAGACCACCGCCCCGTCCGCGGTGCAACAGCACCAGCAGCACCAGCAGCACGCTGGAGACGATGAGCAGGATGTCGAGGAACAGTCGCATCTCGGGCTCCGTGACCTCCGTATTCCGTGCCCCGCGGCTCTCCGGCCTGCGGGGCGGGCGTCCATGCGTCACACTACCCGGCGCTCCCGGCGGGAGGGCCCCGGGTCACACCCTGGCGGGCGCGGGCCTCGTCGGACTCAACGATCACCCGCGCCGCAGGTCACTCCCGGGTGACGACGGATCTCCGGCTCGGTGGAAGCGAAGCGTCCCTATCGGCGTGCTCGTCTTGATCGCGTGCAGATCCAGTGGCAGAAAAGCCCCATTGTCGGCTGCCAGCCGGCCGGGACCTGGAACGAGCGAAGGGCCCCCTCGCTCGATCTAGTCGCGCGAAGGGGCCCCTCGGTCAGCACACGAGCAGGGCCCTACAGCGGCCCGCCCGCCGCGAGCGCGCACAGCTCCGCGAACCCCTCGGGGTCGAGCGACGCCCCGCCCACCAGGGCGCCGTCGATGTCGGCCTCCCCGACGAGCTCCTTGACGTTGTTCGACTTCACCGACCCGCCGTAGAGGATCCGCACGGCCTCGGCCACCGCGGGCCCGTGGACCTCGCGCAGCCGCTCGCGCAGCGCGTGGCAGACCTCCTGCGCGTCCTGCGTGGTCGCGGTCTTCCCGGTGCCGATGGCCCACACCGGCTCGTAGGCGACGACGACCTTCGCGACGTCGTCGGCGGAGAGCCCGGCGAGCGAGCCGTCGAGCTGCCCGGTGCAGTGCCCGACGTGGGCGCCGGCCTCCCGGACGTCCTCCCCCTCGCCGAGGCACAGGATCGCCGTCAGCCCGTTCCTCAGGGCGGCCGACACCTTCCGCGCGACCAGCGCGTCGTCCTCGCCGTGGATCGTGCGCCGCTCGGAGTGCCCGGCGATGACGTAGGTGCACCCGAGCTTCGCGAGCATCGCCCCCGAGACGTCCCCGGTGAACGCGCCCGACTCCTCCGGCGAGAGGTCCTGCCCGCCGTAGGTGATGGGCATCGAGTCGGCGTCGATCACCGTCTGCACGCTGCGCAGGTCGGTGAACGGGGGGCACACGGCGACGTCGACGTGGTCGTAGTACTTGCTCGGCAGCGCGAAGTAGAGCTTCTGGACGACCCCGATGGCCTCGAGGTGGTTCAGGTTCATCTTCCAGTTGCCGGCGATGAGCGGCTTGCGCGCCACTAGGCCTCCTCGAGAACGGCGATGCCGGGAAGTTCCTTGCCCTCGAGGAACTCCAACGACGCTCCCCCGCCCGTGGAGATGTGGCCGAACCGCTCCTCGTCGAGGCCCGCCGCGCGGATCGCCGACGCCGAGTCGCCGCCGCCGATGACGCTGAACGCCGGGCTGTCTGCGACGGCCTCGGCGACCCCGGTGGTGCCGGCCGCGAACGGCGCCAGCTCGAACACGCCCATCGGCCCGTTCCAGAAGACCGTGGCCGCGTCGCCGAGCTTCGACGCGAAGAGCGACACCGTCTCCGGCCCGACGTCGAGGCCCATCCAGCCCTCGGGAATCTCCCCCACCGACACCGTGCGCGTCTCGGCGTCGGCGGAGAACTCCGAGGCCACGACGACGTCGGTCGGCAGCACGAGCGTGTCGGCGTACTTCCCGAGGAGGTCGCGGCACGTCTCGACCTGGTCGGACTCCAGCTTGGAGCCGCCCACGTCGTGACCCTGCGCGGCGAGGAAGGTGAAGCACATCGCGCCGCCGACCAGCAGCGTGTCGACCTTCGGCAGCAGGTTGGTCAGCACGGCGAGCTTGTCGGAGACCTTCGACCCGCCGAGGATCACGACGTACGGCCGGGCCGGGTCGCCGGTCAGGCGCCGCAGCACCTCGGTCTCGCGGGCGACGAGGTCGCCACCGTAGGCCGGGAGCTTGCGGGCGATCTCGACCACCGAGGCCTGCTCGCGGTGCACCACCCCGAAGCCATCGGACACGAACGCCGCGGGCGGCCCGTCGCCGCCGGTGACGAGGTCGACGAGCTCGGTCGCCAGCGCGTCTCGCTCCGCGGGCGTCCCGGTCTCGCGGGCGTCGCAGCGCACGTTGGCCAGCAGGCCGACCCCGCCGGGCAGCAGCGCCCCGGCGATGCTGTGCGCCGACTGCCCCACCACGTCCTCGGCCAGCGAGACCCGCTGGTCGAGCAGCTGGCCCAGCCGGGCCGCCACCGGCGAGAGCGTCGCCTTCGGGTCCCGCCCGAACTGCTCGGTCTCCTTCGGCCGGCCGAGGTGCGCCAGGATCAGCAGCTTCGCGCCGCCGCCGACGAGCTTGGTGATCGTCGGCAGCGCCGCGCGGATGCGGCCGTCGTCGGTGATCGTGTAGCCGTCGAGCGGCACGTTGAAGTCGGCCCGCAGGAGCACGAACCGGTCCTGCACGCCCTCGGCCAGCAGGTCGTCGACGGTCTTCACGAGAGCTTCGAACCCACCAGCGTCGTCAGGTCCACGACGCGGTTCGAGTAGCCCCACTCGTTGTCGTACCAGCCGATGATCTTCACGGTGTTGCCGTTCAGCACCTTCGTCATGCCGGCGTCGAAGGTGCACGACGCGGGCGAGCCGACGATGTCGGTGGAGACGATCGGGTCCTCGGTGTAGACGAGCACGTTCTTCAGCTCGCCCTCGGCGGCCTTCTTGAACGCCTCGTTGACCTGCTCGACGGTGACGTCCTGCTCGAGCGTCGCGGTGAGGTCGGTGACGGAGCCGTCGGGCACCGGCACGCGCATCGCGACGCCGTTGAGCTTGCCCTCGAGCGCGGGCAGCGCCAGGGCGGTCGCCTGGGCCGCACCCGTCGTCGTCGGGATGATATTGACGGCGGCGGCGCGGGCCCGGCGCAGGTCCTTGTGCGGGGCGTCGTGGACGCGCTGGTCGCCGGTGTAGGCGTGCACCGTGGTCATGAAGCCGGTCTGCAGGCCGAACGCGTCGTGCAGCACCTTCGCCATGGGGGCGACGCAGTTCGTGGTGCAGGAGGCGTTGGACAGGATGCTCTGGGTGCCGTCGTAGGACGAGTCGTTGATCCCCATGACGACCGTGAGGTCCTCGCCCTTGGCCGGGGCGGAGATGACGACCTTCTTGGCGCCCGCCTTGAGGTGCTTCCCGGCCGAGTCGGCGTCGGTGAAGATCCCCGAGGACTCGATGACGACGTCGACGCCGAGGTCGCCCCACGGCAGGTTCGCCGGGTCGCGCTCCTCGAGGGCCTTGACGTGCTTGCCGTTGACGATGAGCTCGTCGTCACCCACCTCGACGGTGCCGTCGAACCGGCCCAGCACCGAGTCGTAGCGCAGCAGGTGCGCGAGGGTGGCGTTGTCGGTGATGTCGTTGACCGCGAGCACCTCGATGTCGGCGGTGCCCTCCGCCCGCTGCTTCTCCAGCGCGCGGAACACGTTCCGGCCGATCCGCCCGAAGCCGTTGATCCCGATCTTGATGGTCACAGGGCGCGTCCTTCTCTCGTGGTCTGCTTCGCCGCCGCGGCATCGGGGCTGCGCCTCGTGCAGCCACGTTCCCACCGGCGACGCGACCCTAACGAAGCGGACGTCCCTCGCCGAGGCGACGACGGGTGGTGTGCGGCACCGCTCCCGGCGTCTGGACCGTGACCGTGAGCCGCGTTACTCCCGTCCGGCCGGGACCTCGACCATCTCCTCCATCTCCGCGGTCACGGCGCTGGAGGTGTCGGGGACGCGCATGTCCTTGGCCTTCTTGTCGGCCATCGCGAGCAGGCGGCGGATCCGCCCGGCGACCGCGTCCTTCGTCATCGGCGGGTCGGCGAGCTGGCCGAGCTCCTCGAGGGACGCCTGCTCGTGCTGCACCCGCAGCCGGCCGGCGGTGATGAGGTGGTCGGGCACCTCGTCGCCGAGCAGCTCCAGGGCCCGGTTGACCCGGGCGGACGCGGTCACGGCGGCCTTCACCGACCGGCGCAGGTTGGCGTCGTCGAAGTTGGCCAGGCGGTTCGCGGTCGCGCGGACCTCGCGCCGCATCCGGCGCTCCTCCCACTGCAGCACCGACGAGTGGGCGCCGATGCGGGTGAGGAGCGCACCGATGGCGTCGCCGTCGCGGACCACCACCCGGTCGGCCCCGCGCACCTCCCGCGCCTTCGCGGCCACCCCGAGACGCCGGGCGGCGCCGACCAGCGCCATCGCCGCCTCCATGCCCGGGCAGGTGATCTCCAGCGCCGACGAGCGACCGGGCTCGGTCAGCGAGCCGTGCGCGAGGAACGCGCCGCGCCACGCCGCCTCGGCGTCGCACACGCCGCCGGACACGACCTGCGGTGGCAGCCCGCGCACCGGGCGGCCCCGCGGGTCGAGGAGGCCCGTCTGGCGGGCCAGCGAGTCACCGTCGGTGGCCACCCGCACGACGTACCGCGTGCCCTTGCGCAGGTTGCCCTGGGAGAGCACGTGGACCTCGGGCTGGTGCCCGTACAGCTCGTGGATCTCCCGACGGAGCCGCCGGGCCGCGTTGCCGGTGTCGAGCTCCGCCTCGACGACGACCCGCCCGTTGACGATGTGCAGCCCACCCCCGAAGCGCAGCAGGGCCGACACCTCGGCCCGCCGGCAGCAGGTCTTGGTGACGGACAGCCGACTCAGCTCGTCCTTCACCGCAGCGGTCATGGCCACCGGAGATCCTCCTCCTCGTAGCGTCGCGCGTCGCCGGTCGGGGTGAAGAACACGTCTCCGGCCCCGAAGCGGCGCCGGGCGCCGCTCCCCCACTCGTCGACACGCGCGTCCCACTCGTCCGGTGGAACGCGGTCACGCGAGGCGGCACTGCCCGCCGCCTCGCGCAGTGCCCCGGCCAGGGCCACGGGGTCGTGGCGCGGGGCGCCGCCGGGCTCGCCGACGGCGGTGAACAAGATCTCGGCGCCGAACGCCTCGGCGCCGCGGCGCAGGCGGTCCGGCTCGGGGGTGGCCTCCGGGTCGGCGACCACGAGGTCCAGGCGCAGCCGCGGCGCGTGCTCGGCCAGCGCGTCGAGGTGCTGCTCGGGCGAGAAGCCCGCCGTCTCGCCGGGCTGCGGCGCGAGGTTGAGCACCAGCACCCGGCGCGCCTCGGTCTCGGTCAGCGCCGTGAACAGCTCCGGCACCAGCAGGTGCGGCATCACGCTGGTGAACCACGAGCCGGGCCCCAGGGTGACGACGTCGGCCGTGCGGATCGCCGCCACGGCCTCGGGGCACGCCTTCGGCCGGCGCGGGACGAGGCGCACCTGCCGCACCCGCCCCGGCGTCGTCGCGACGGCCACCTGGCCGCGGATCCGGTGCGCGACGTCGCCGTCGGCGTCGCCGCCGCTCCCGCCCGCGCTCGCCGAGATGCCCAGCCCGGTGACGTCGGCCTCGATGTCGACCGGCACCGGGCTCATCGGCAGCACCCGTCCCCGTAGCCCCAGCAGCCGGCAGGCCTCGTCGAGGGCGGCGACCGGGTCGCCGAGGACGTCGAGCAGGCCGGCCAGCACGAGGTTGCCGACGGCGTGCCCCGCGAGCGCCCCGGTGCCGCCGAAGCGGTGCTCGAAGGCCTTCCGCCACCTCGACGGGTCGGTCGGGCCCGGGTGCTCGCGCTCGGCGAGGGCATCCAGCGCCATCCGCAGGTCCCCGAGCGGCAGGATGTCCAGCTCGCGGCGGATCCGGCCGGACGACCCGCCGTCGTCGCCGACGGTCACCACGGCGGTGACGTCGTCGGTGAGCCGGCGCAGGGCCCGCAGGGTGGCGTGCAGGCCGTGGCCGCCGCCGAGCGCGGTCGCCCGGAACGGCGAGCCGGGGTCCTCCGGGACGGCGGAGCCGTTGGCCCCGTTCGACGGCCGACGGGTCGAGCTCCGCTCCGCTTCGTCTCCCCGTCGACCGGTCGAGCTCCGCTCCGCTTCGTCTCCCCTTCGACCGGCCGAGCTCCGCTCCGCTTCGTCTCCCCCCGTCACTCGCGCCCCACGTCCCGGTGCGACACCGTCACCCGCACCCCGTCCTCGCCGGCCATCCGCCGCGCCAGCTCCTCGGCGATCGCGACGCTGCGGTGCTTGCCGCCGGTGCAGCCGACGGCGACGGTGAGGTAGCGCTTGCCCTCGCGGCGGTACCCGACCCCGACCAGGCGCAGCAGGGCGAGGTAGGCCTCCAGGAACTCCTCGGCGCCCTCCTGGGAGAGCACGTAGTCGCTGACGACGGCCTCGCGCCCGTCGTGCTCGCGCAGCTCGGGGATCCAGTGCGGGTTGGGCAGGAAGCGCACGTCGACGACGAGGTCGGCGTCGGCGGGCAGCCCGTGCTTGTACCCGAACGAGAGCACCGTGACCGTGGAGCCGACCGCGGCGGCGCTCTCGTGGAACGCCTCCTCGACGGCCTTGCGCAGCTCGTGCACCGAGCGGTTCGAGGTGTCGACGACGAGGTCGGCGAGGTCGCGCAGCGGGGCCAGCAGCTCCCGCTCGGCGTCGATGCCGTCGACGAGCCGGCCGTCGCCCTGCAGCGGGTGCGAGCGGCGGTTGGACTCGAAGCGGCGGATGAGCACGGCGTCGTCGGCGTCGAGGAAGACCACCCGCGGGCGGGCGCCCCGGGTGTCGAGCTCCTTGAGCGCGGCGCCCAGGTCGGCGGTGAAGGCCCGGCTGCGGACGTCCATGACGACCGCGATCCGGGTCACCTGCCCCTTCGAACGGGCACCGAGGTCGACGACGGTCTCCAGCAGTTCCGGGGGCAGGTTGTCCACGACGAACCAGCCGAGGTCCTCGAGCACCTTCGCCGCGGTGCTGCGACCCGCCCCGGACACGCCGGTGACGATCGCGACCTCGACGCCCCCCTCCGGCCCCTCGGTCTCGTCGGGTGCGCTCATCCGCGGGCCCCCCGCCTCGCAGCGCTCACGATGCCTCTCCCTGGCTCGTCGTCTCCTCGCCCAGCGCCGCGAGCACCGCTTCGGCGGTGCGCCGGCCGACGCCCGGCACCTCGGTGATCTGTTCGACCGACGCCGCCCGCAGCTTCTTCACCGACCCGAAGTGCTTGAGCAGCGCCGTGCGCCGGGTCTCGCCGAGCCCGGGGACGCCGTCGAGCGCGGACGCCGTCATCCGCGTCGACCGCTTCTGGCGGTGGTAGGTGATCGCGAAGCGGTGGGCCTCGTCGCGCACGCGCTGCAGCAGGTAGAGCGCCTCCGAGGTGCGCGGCAGGATCGCGGGGGCCTCCTCCCCGGGCAGCCACACCTCCTCGAGCCGCTTCGCGAGACCGCACACCGCGACGTCGGTGATCCCGAGCTCCGACAGCACCTCCTGCGCCGCCGCGACCTGCGGCGCCCCGCCGTCGACGACGAGGAGGTTCGGCGCGTACGCGAACTTGCGGGGGCGCCCGGTCGTCGGGTCGATGCCCGGGAGCGGGCCGTCGATCTGCGCCGGGTCGAGCTCGCCCGAGGCCGGCGAGCCATCGGCCGTCTCCCCCGCGCAGGACGTCTCGGTCGGGTCGTGCGCGTCCTCCTCCGCGGTCTCCCGCAGGTAGCGCGCGAACCGTCGGCGGACGACCTCCGCGATCGCCGCGACGTCGCCGCCCTCGGCCCCGCCGCGGATCGCGAACCGCCGGTAGTCCGACTTCTTCGGCAGGCCGTCCTCGAACACCACGAGGCTCGCGACGACGTCGGAGCCCTGGACGTGGCTGACGTCGGTGCACTCGATGCGCAGCGGCGCCGAGTCCAGCTCCAGGTACTCCTGGATCTCCTCGAGGGCGGCGCTGCGGGCGGTGAGGTCCCCGGCGCGCTTGAGCTTGTGCTGGGTGAGCGCCTCCTTGGCGTTGCGCTCGACGGTCTCGGCGAGGGTGCGCTTGTCGCCGCGCTGTGCGACCCGGACGCTGACCCGGCTCCCCCGCAGCCCGGACAGCCACTGCGTCAGCGCCGCGTGGTCCTCGGGCAGTGCGGGGACCAGCACCTCGCGGGGCACCGGCTGCACCGCGTCGTCGGCCGAGCCCGCCAGGGCCGCCTGCTCGCCGTAGAACTGCGAGAGGAACTGCCCCACGAGGACCTGGAGGTCGTCCTCCTCGCCCCGCTCGACCACCCAGCCGCGCTGCCCGCGCACGCGGCCGCCGCGCACGTGGAAGACCTGGACGGCGGCCTCGAGCGGGTCGAGCGCGAAGGCGACGACGTCGGCGTCGGTCCCGTCGCCGAGCACCACCGCCTGCTTCTCGACGACCCGCTTGAGCGCCCCGGCGTCGTCCCGCAGCCGCGCCGCCCGCTCGAAGTCCATGTCGGCCGATGCGGCCTGCATCTCTTTCTCGATGCGGTCGATGAGCTGGTCGGTGTGGCCGGCGAGGAAGTCGCAGAAGTCGTTGACGATCGCGCGGTGCTCCTCGGCGGACACCCGGCCGACGCACGGTGCGGCGCACTTGCCGATGTAGCCGAACATGCACGGCCGGCCGATCTGCCCGTGCCGCTTGAACACGCCGGGCGAGCACACGCGGGCCGGGAACACCCGGGTGAGCAGCTTCAGCGTCTCGCGGATCGCCCAGGCGTGGGCGTAGGGGCCGAAGTACCGGACCCCCTTGCGACGCGGGCCGCGGTAGACCTTGAGCTGCGGGTACTCCTCGTTGAGGGTCACCGCGAGCACCGGGTAGGTCTTGTCGTCGCGGTAGCGGACGTTGAACCGCGGGTCGTACTCCTTGATCCAGTTGTACTCGAGCTGGAGGGCCTCGACCTCGGTGCCGACGACCGTCCACTGCACCGCCGACGCACTCGTCACCATGCGCCGCGTCCGCGGGTGGAGCCCGGCGAGGTCGGCGAAGTAGGAGTTCAGGCGCGAGCGGAGGTTCTTGGCCTTGCCGACGTAGATCACGCGGCCGTCCGCGTCGGAGAACCGGTAGACACCAGGCGCCTCCGGGATGGTTCCCGGGGCGGGGCGGTAGGTACTCGGATCGGCCATGGCGAGGCCCAGCGTAGGCGTGTCCGCTCAGCGTGTCGGCGTGCACCCATGCGAGTGGTATCGGCGTGTCGTTCGGCGTGTCTCGTGCGGAAACACTTGCATCACGGCGTGTCGGCTCGACATCTCACGCCCGCTCGCGCCGGCGCTCCTGCCATCGCCGGTACTGCGTCTCGCGCCACCGCGACTCCTGCCGACGGTGTGTGTGCCGGACCAGCACGGCCTCGATCAGCGGCAGGGCGTGCAGGACCGCGAGCCGGTCGGCGGACGGGAGCTGTGCCGCCAGGTACTCGAGATCACTGCGCAGCCGCGCCCGGCCGGACCTGAGGGTCTCGTCGCCCCGGGCGGTGCGCCCGACCCACCAGGTGCTGCGTCCGTCGCCCTCGTCGGTGACCCGCTCGGCGTACCCCTGCTCGACGAGCCGCGCCACCGCCCGCGCCGTCGCCGCGTGGCTCAGGGAACACCGGCCCGCCAGCGTCGCGACCGACACCGGCGAGACGATCCCGAGGACGTCCAGGACCGCGAGCATCGAGGGGTCCAGCCCGAGCTCCGCCGCATCCGCCCGCAGGAACTCCCCGACCAGCCCCAGCAGCCGGTCCACCACGGCGGTCGCGAACTCCGCGTTCTCCGCGCGGTCCTTCGCGGCCTGCCGCTCCGCGTCGACCTCTCCCACACCCGCGACGGTAGAGATCGACAAGGGTCGTCGTGCGCGGTTCGGGGATTTCCGCGTGGACGGGGTCCGTGGAACGCACCCGTCACTCGTCGGGCTCGGTCCCGGGCGCACCGACGCGGCGCGCACACACTCCGCCGCCGGCCGGGCACCGCCCCCAGGAGACCAGCGCGCCACGCACACACCGGGCCGGCCGCCGAGCAAGCCCTCCAGCACACCGACGCGCCGCGCACACACTCCGCCGCCGGCCGCGCACCGCCCCCAGGGGACCCGCGCGCCACGCACACACTCGGCCAGGCGACGAGCAAGCCCTCCAGCACACCGACGCAGCGCGCACACACTCCGCCGCCGCGGGAGCACGGTCCCCGGGGGACCCGCGCGCCACGCACACACCGGGCCGGCCGTCGAACACACCCGACCAGCCCCGCACGACGTCCACCGCCGGCAGCCAGCGCCCGGTGGGTCGGCTGTTGGGGGACTACCGACGCCGGGTCCTCGAATTCGGAGCTGGTGCTGGACGTGGCCGGCGCGTGGGGGCCCGACGATGATCAGGGAGTCGTCACACGCCTCATGGAGATCCGCTCGACACGCAGCGACTCCCTCGCACGGCAGCGGCTCGCGAGGGGGGCGCCGAGCGACCCTCGGAAACTCGGCCGACTCAGGAGACGGCCCCCGCATCGTGCCCGTCGAGTGGGGCCCCGACGATGATCAGGGAGCCGCCACACGCCTCAGGGAGATCCGCTCGACGCGCAGCGACTCCCACACGGGAACGGCCCGCGAGGGGGCGCCGAGCGACCCTCGGAAACTCGGCCGACTCAGGAGACGGCCCGCGCACCGAGGCCGGCGGGTGGAGCCCGACGATGACCAAGGAGTCCTCATCCGCCGCACGGAGATCCGCTCGACGCGCAGCGACTCCCACGCCCGGGAGCGGCTCGCGAGGGGGGCGCCGAGCGACCCGTGGGGCTCGGCGGACCCGGGAGACGGCCCGCGCACCGAGGCCGGCGGGTGGAGCCCGACGATGACCAAGGAGTCCTCATCCGCCGCACGGAGATCCGCTCGACGCGCAGCGACTCCCTCGCACGGCAGCGGCTCGCGAGGGGGGCGCCGAGCGACCCGTGGGGCTCGGCGGACCCAGGAGACGGCCCGCGCACCGTGCCCGCCGCGCGCAGGTGCCGGCCGACCCCTGACCCTCGCGGATGCCCGACGTCCACCAGCCGACGTGGACACTGATCGTCATCGACCCGGGCCCGCCCTGGGCTTCGACGACGTCCCGCACCTCGCCGCCTCTACCGCATCGCGCTCGAGCACCTGCGCGCACCGTGCCCCCGAGTCGAGGCCGTGTGCGCGCCACGCGCGGCTGCGGTCGCAATGTGTGCGCCGCGCGCAGGTTCCGGCGGGACCGAAGGCCGGGGCCAGGGTGGAGTGCGCGCAGGTCGCGTGCGGCCGCCGCACTCACCCGCGAGGTCGACCTACTTCGTGTCGAGGACGATGAACCCCTCGGCGAAGCGGCGCTCGTCCTCCGGGGTCCCGTCCTCGCACCAGCCGGCCGCCTTCGCCTGCGCGTATCCCCACATCTGCATGCGCTCGGCGAGGTCGGCCATGTGCGCGGTCTGGCTGACGTGGGCCTTGAGCGCGCGGACCTTGGCGTCGATGAAGTCGGTGATGTCGACGTAGGTGTCCGCGCCCTCGCCCGGGCTGGAGATCCACGTCTCGGGGACCGTCCACGCCTCGAGGCCCTCCTCGGCGAGGAGCTCGGGGTGGGCGAACGGGTTGCGGGCGTCGGGGTAGACCGCGCACATGGCCGCCTCGCCGGCGGCGATGTGGTCGGGGTGGCTGCCGTAGAGGTTGCGCAGCTGGCGGGTCGGCGAGGGGATGACGACGCGGTCCGGGCGGTGCTTCCGGATCGAGCGGCTGATGTCGCGGCGGAGCTCGTGGGTGACGTAGAGCCGGCCGTCGGGGTGGCCGAGCCAGTCGATCTCGGAGACGCCGTAGACGTCGGCCGCGTCCCGCTGCTCCTTGTGCCGCAGCTCCGCCATCTCGACGCGCCCGACGGACTCGTCGTACCCGCCGGCGTCGCCGTCGGTGCAGATGCAGTAGTCGACGGTGTCGCCCTCGGACACCCACCGGGCCACCGAGCCGCCGCTGGCGAAGTCGATGTCGTCCGGGTGCGCGGCGATCATGAGGATGCGGGCCACGGGGTCGTTTCTACCCGTTCGTCGCGCCGAACCGGCGGTAGATCGGCCGGAGCGCCTCGCGGGCGTCGATCCCGTCGGCGCCGTCCTCGGCGACCAGGACCCCGAGCGGCGGCATCTCGTCGAGCAGCGCCTCGGAACGGCCGGGGTCGGCGGCGGCGGTGACCGTGTCGGGCAGGGGCCCGGCCGTGGCGAAGTACCGGTCGAGGACCCCGGCGAGCGGGGTCACCGTGGGCTCGACGTCGTCGCGGTGGGACCGGATACCCGCGAGCAGCGTCGCCCGGTCCCGGCCCCGCCAGCGCAGGATGAGGAACGGGTCGTCGTCGAACCGCTCCGCGACCAGGTAGGCGACCGCCGCGAGGTGCTTGCAGGGCACGGACCAGTCGGGGCAGGAGCAGTCCATCGGCATCTCGCGGGCCCCCGTCGGGAAGAGCGAGAGGCCGACGGAGGCGAAGACGTCCTCGAGGTCGTCGGGCACGGTGCCGCCGAGCAGGGAGGCGGCGTACCAGGAGTCGCGGGCGAAGGCCTCCTCCACCGCCTGCCAGGCCTCGTCGGCGAAGCGCTTGAGCCCGATCCGCGCGCGGTAGGGCTCGGCCCGGCTGCCCTGCACCGTCGCGACGATCTCGCCGGGATCGATCGCGAGGTCGATGACCTGGCCGGCCCGCGCGTAGGTCTTCCCGCGAGTGAGGCGGCCGCCGACCCCGAGCTTCTCGAGCACCGCCAGGAAGCGGCCCGACCACCACGACTCCCCGATCGCCCCGCGCCGGCTCTTCGCGGCCAGCCCGCCCTCGACGGCGATGCGCTTGCCGTACTCGGAGAAGTCGCGCGGGCCGTCGTCGGGGTCGGCGAACTTCTCCCGGAACGGCTGCCGCCGCGGTGGGGGCTCAAGCGGCACCGGGATCCTCCTCCCCGTCGAGGTCGGCCCCGGCCTCGTCGGCCTCGTCGTCCGCCTCGTCCTCGGATTCCCCGGCGGGGTCGTCGAGGGCGACCATGCGGCGGAGCTCGTCGGTGGACAGGCCGGTGAGCCAGTCCGGGTCGTCGCCGCCCGAGCCGATGACCTGGCCGGCGAGCACGCGCTTGCCGGCGATGAGGTCGTCGATGCGCTCCTCGACGGTGCCGCCGCACATCAGCTTGCGGACGTTCACGGTGCGCTTCTGGCCGATGCGGAACGCGCGGTCGGTGGCCTGGTCCTCGACGGCCGGGTTCCACCAGCGGTCCAGGTGCACGACGTGCTGGGCCGCCGTGAGCGTGAGGCCCGTCCCGCCCGCCTTGAGCGAGAGCAGGAAGAGCGGCGGGCCCCCACCGCCGTCCGGGCCGCCCGACGGGTCCTGGAACGCCTCGACCATCCGGTCCCGGGCGCGCCGCGACGTGCCGCCGTGCAGCCAGAGCACCTCGACCCCGAACCGTGCGGCGAGGTGCGGCGCCAGCATGTCCCCGAACTCGGTGAACTGCGTGAACAGCAGTGCCTTCTCGCCGGCCGCGAGGATCTCGGCGACGATCTCCTCGACCCGGGCGAGCTTGCCGGAGCGGCGGGCGAGCGGGGACCCGTCGTGCAGCAGCAGGGCGGGGTGGTCGCAGACCTGCTTGAGCTTCGTCAGCGCCGCGAGGACCTTGCCGCGTCGCTCGATGTCCTTCCCCGCGGTCTCCATGCCGTGCAGCGTCTCGGTCATCTCGTCGACGACGACCTGGTAGAGCGACGCCTGCTCCGCGGTCAGCGGGCAGCGCTCGATCGTCTCGATCTTGTCCGGGAGGTCGTCGACGACGGCGGGGTCGGTCTTGACCCGGCGCAGCAGGAACGGCCGCACCGCTGTCTGCAGGCGCAGCGCGACGTCGGTGCGACCGTGGCGCTCGATGGGGACGGCGTACCGGTCGCGGAACGCGGTGACGGTGCCCAGCAGGCCCGGGTTGACGGCGTCCATGATCGACCAGAGCTCGGCCAGCCGGTTCTCGACGGGCGTGCCGGTCAGGGCGAGCCGGTGCTCGGCGTCGATCGCCCGCACCGCCCGCGCGGCCCGGGAGCGGTTGTTCTTGACCAGCTGGGCCTCGTCGAGCACGAGGCGGTGGTACCGCGAGCCCGACAGCGCCGCGATGTCGCGGGTCAGGGTGCCGTAGGAGGTGACGACGAGGTCGGCGTCGGCGAGGAGCTCGGTCAGGTCGCCCTTCGCGCGCCCCGCGCCGTGGTGCACCGTGACCCGCAGCCCGGGGGCGAACCGCGCGGCCTCCCGCTGCCAGGTCCCGACGACGGACGTGGGCGCGACGAGCAGCGTCGGGCGGTCGGGCGGCGGGTGGGCCGCGGCACCGTCGGGACCCCGCTCGTGCGCCTCCAGGGCCAGCACCTGCAGCGTCTTGCCGAGCCCCATGTCGTCGGCGAGCACCCCGCCGACGCGCAGCCCGGCCAGGAACGCCAGCCACGACACCCCGCGCCGCTGGTAGGGGCGCAGCGTGGCCTCGAGGGAGGGCGGGTCGTCGAGCAGCGCGAGGTGCGACTCGGCGGCGCCGGAGAGCAGCTCGCCCAGCGCGCCCCCGGCGGTGACGTCCTCGACCGGCAGCGGCGCGGCCCACTCGGGGGGCAGGTCGTCGTGATAGGTCGAGTGGAGAGCCAGGACGTCGCCGACGGTGGCCTCGGCGGGCGCCCGGTCGAGGAACTCCAGACCGGCGCGCAGCCGCTCCCGGTCGACCGCCACCCACTGCCCGCGCAGGTGCACCAGCGGGGCCTTCGCGTGCACGAGGGCGCGCATCTCCTCGTCGGAGAGGGGCTCGCCGTCCACCGCGAGCCGCCACGAGAACCCGACGAGCTCCTCGCGGCGCAGCCGGCCCGGGGTGGCGACGACCCCGTCGGGCGTCGCGGTGCCCTCGGCGTTCGCGGTGAGACCGAGCCGGGCGGGCCTCGACCACCAGCTCGGCAGCAGCACCCCGAACCCGGCGCGGTCGAGGTCGGCGGCGACGTCGAGCAGGAAGCGGTGGGTGCCCTCGCGGTCGAGCTCCATGCCGGTGGGGCGCGGGACGCGCAGCGCGTCGGTGAGCTCGGGGTACAGGCTCGCCGCCCGGCCCAGCTCCGCGAGCAGCAGCTCGCTGGGGTCCTCGAGCCAGCGGCGCAGCGCCCCGGCGTCGCGCCAGATCGACTCGGCGGTCACGCGCAGGCTCGGGTCCTGGGTGGACTGCAGCGAGAACTCCAGCCAGAAGCGGGCCTCGCCCTCGACCGCGTGGCCCAGGTGGTCGACGACGATCTCGGTGAGCCGGAACGTCCCCCGCGCCGGTCCCGCGTGCGGGGCGCCGACGACCTCCCAGCGGGCCAGCCCGGCGTCGAGCGCCCCGCCGGCGGCGGCGTCGCGCAGGTCGGCGGGCACGTCGATGCCGGCCGCGCGGTGGCGGGCCTCGGCGTCGACGAACGCGGTGAGCGCCTCGGTGACGACCTCGACGGGGTCGGGCCCGGCCCCGTCCCGCAGCGGGCGACCGTCGAGGGCCTCGGCGCGGACCGCCGGGGGGAGGGCGGCGGCGAAGGCGTCGGCGGCGACGAGGTCGCGGCCCTGCAGAACGGGTCGCCAGCCGAGGGGGTCGTCGGGGTGGTCGGGGTCGGGGGCGGGCAGGACGCGGCCGCGGGTGACGAGGTCGGCGGCGAACCGGCCGAGCGCGCGCAGCACCTCGAGCTCCGCGCCCTCACCGGGGAGCGGCTCGGCGCGCAGGAGCGCCCTGGCGTCGAGCTCGAGGACGGGGACGGTCCACGGGGCGAGGGCCGCCGGGCTGGATGCCGGTCCCGTTGCCAGCGAAGCGTCGTTGCTTGCATCCAGTGGCAGGAAATCCGCGTCGTCGACCAGCGCGGCCGAGGGCCGTGGCGCCCGATCGGCCGCGTCGGGACCGCCGGTCGAGGGCAGGTGCAGGACCGCCTGGCCCTCCGCCCCGGTCGCCCCGAGCGCCGCCGCGACCCCGTGCAGCTGCCCGTGGTCGGCCGCGAACGGGTGCGGCCGCGCTCCCCGGGCCCGGCTCGTGCCTCGCACGCCGCGCGCCGGGTCCTCGGCCCAGAGGCAGATCCCCCGGCCCGGCGACCACGCGGCGTGCAGAGCGAGCATGGTCAGGCGAACTGCACCGCGCCGTTGACCACCCGCGTCGACACCGGGGTCAGCCCGGTCTCGGCCGGGCCCTTCTCGAGCGCGCCGGTGGCCGCCGCGAACTGGCTGCCGTGGCCTGGGCAGGTGATCGTGCCGTCGACGGGCGGGTCGACGGTGACGCCCTGGTGCGGGCACACCGCGCTGTAGGCCTTGACGGTGCCCGCCGTGGGCTGCACGAGCAGGACCGGGCCGTTCGGGCCCTGCACGACGGTGCCGCCGCCGACCGGGATCGACGACACCGGCGTCCCGCCGGGGGGCGGCGCGGGCGCCGAGGCGCCGCCGTCGGACGAGCACGCGGCGAGCACGCCCGGCGCCGCGAGCGCGACGACGAGGCCGCACAGCGCCCGACGACGGGTCAGGCCGGGCCCGGCCGCGACGTCCGGGGCGGGGGCGGGGCTGGACGGGGTCTCACGGGTCACGGGGAGGGACCTCCGTGGTTCGGGCGGGGCGTGACGGACCCCGCCGATCGTCCTCGACGGGCATGGGGCGCCGGTCAGGCACCCGAGAGGCTCCCGACGCTACTCCGGCAGGGCGAGCAGGCCCGCGACGACGTCGTCGAGCGCCGGGGCCACGACGTGCGGGCGGAGCACGGCGGCGGGGACCCGGCCCTCGAGCCGCTCGCAGAACCCGCCGAGCAGCCCCGCCGCGAGCGCGCCGTGCACGTCCCAGGAGTGCACCGCCACGAGCGCGGTCCGGGCCGGTTCGCCGCCGACCCGCTGGACCGCGAAGTCGTACACCCTTCGCGGCGGCTTGAACGACGCGATCTCCTCGCACGAGAACACGTCGACGAGCAGGTCCCGGACGCCGGCGCCCTCGAGCGCGGCCGACGCGGTCGCGGCCGAGCCGTGGGTGAAGCCGTAGGCGGGCACGCCGGCGTCGCGCAGCAGCGTGAACGCGTCCCGGACGTCGTCGTGCGCCGGCAGCTCGCGGAACCCGTCGAGCACGGAGCCGACCTGGTCGTCGGTGAGGTCGCGACCGCTGGTGCGCCGGAGCATGTCGGTGGCGACGGTCCGGAACGGCGGCGCCTCCCCCGCCAGCGTCATCGCCATCCCCTGGTGCAGCAGCCGGGCGAAGAACAGCTCGAGGTCGGTCCCGGGACGCCCGAGCGCGGTGAAGCGGGGGCGCAGGCCCTCGAGCTGCAGGCAGGTCTCGAACAGGTCGAAGAGCACGACCTTCGGACGCCGGGCCGGGGCGATCTGGGGCGCGGTCACGGTTGCCCATCGTGCCGGGCGTGGGGCCCGGCGGCGCGTCGGCGGCCGCGTGCCGACCGCGGGACCTGACCGCGGGACGCACACACCCGGCCCCGGCCGCACGACTCAGCCCGCGGCGAGCTCCGCGTTGACCCGCCCCGGCCACGCGGGGCCGCCGTAGACGAAGCCGGTGTAGGACTGCACGAGCGTCGCCCCCGCCTCGAGCCGGCGCCGGGCCTCGGCCGCCGAGTCGATCCCGCCGACCGACACCAGGCACAGCCGCCCGCCGACCCGCTCCACGAGCCGCGCCAGCACCGCCCGCGCGGGCTCGACGAGCGGCGCGCCGGACAGCCCCCCGGCACCGGCGGCGTCGACCACCTCGGCCGGGGACGCGAGCCCGGCCCGCGAGACCGTCGTGTTCGTCGCGACGATGCCGTCGAGGCCGGAGCCGACGGCGAGGTCGGCGACCGCGTCCACGCCGTCGTCGTCGAGATCCGCGGTGATCTTGACCAGCAGCGGCGTCGGGCCGATCTCCTCGCGCACCGCGGCGAGCAGCGGCTCGAGGGCGTCGACGCCCTGCAGGTCGCGCAGGCCGGGGGTGTTCGGGGAGGAGACGTTGACGACGACGTAGTCGGCGTACGGCCCGAGCGTGCGGGCGGACCAGCGGTAGTCGGCGAGGGTCTCGTCGGGCCCGGTCGCGGCCTTCGACTTGCCGATGTTGACGCCGAGCACGGTGCCCAGGGGCCCCTCACGACGCAGGGCGGCGAGCCGGGCCGCGACCGCGTCGGCCCCGGCGTTGTTGAAGCCCATGCGGTTCACCAGCGCCCGGTCGGCGGGCAGCCGGAAGAGCCGTGGGCGGGGGTTGCCGGGCTGCGGCCGGGCGGTGACCGTGCCGATCTCGACGGCGCCGAAGCCCAGCCGGGCCAGCCCGCGGACCCCCTCGGCGTCCTTGTCGTAGCCGGCCGCGACCCCGAGCGGCGAGGCGAACTCGAGGCCCATCGCGGACACCGCGAGCGCGGGCCCCGGCACACGGTGCGGCAGGACGGGCGTCGCCGCCCGCAGGGCCCGCAGCCCGATCCGGTGGGTCCGCTCGGCGGGGACCCGGACGGCCACGTGGCGGAACAGCGCGTCGTACAGCGTCACGGCCGGGAGGGGATCACGACAGCGGCGTCCCGTACCGCGCGTGCAGCTCCCGCAGCCGGCCGATGTCCCGCGCGGCGTGCTCTTTGTCGACGGCCTGGATCGCGGAGACCACGAGGTACTCGTCGTCGGGGATGTCGAGCCGGGCGAACTGGGCGCCGTCGGGGAAGCTCACCGCGACGACGTCGGCCCACGCGACCCGGCGGGTCAGGATCGTGGCGCGCACCTCGACGCCGCCGCGGCCGGCGCGCAGCCGCGGCCGGGTGAGCAGCAGCGTCGCACCCGCCAGGAGCAGCCCGAGGACGACCATCGCGACCTGGTCGGCCGGGCGGAAGTTGAAGCCGGCCGACTTGACGTAGACCAGCAGCGCGCCGGTGGTGAAGAACGCGAAGACCAGCACCGCGACGATCCACGCCACCCACCGGATGCGGCGGGGCCGGATCTCGAGCTCGACGGGCCCGAGGTCGAGGTCCTCCGGCGGCACGACGACGGAGCGCAGCGCCTCGCCCCCGGGCGTGCTCACCGCGCGAACCCCACCGGCGTGCGGCGGGCGCCGTCCCGGAGCACCCCGAGGGTGAGCGCGGAGTCGAGGGCCGCGACGACGGCCTCGAAGCCCTTGTCCTCGCTCGACTCCGGGGTGCCGGCGCGCTCCCAGGCCTGCTCGACGGTCTCGACGGTGAGCACGCCGTTGCCGACCGGGGTGCGCTCGTCGAGCCCGACGCGCAGCAGCCCGGCGGTGACCGCGTCGCAGACGTAGTCGAAGTGCGGGGTGGCGCCCCGGATCACGACGCCGAGCCCGACCACCGCGTCGTGCCCCGCCGCGAGGCCCTGGCAGACGACCGGGAGCTCCATCGCGCCGGCCACGCGGACGACCGTCGGCTCCACGACCCCGGCGCGGTCGGCGGCGAGCCGGGCGCGCTCGAGGAGGGTGTCGACGATGTCGGCGTTCCACCGCGTGGCGGCGATGCCGAGGCGCAGGCCGGTGGCGTCGGGTGTCTCGATCTCGGGCCGTCCCTGGGTGCTCATGCGCCCGACCTCGTCCCCTCGCTGTTGACCAGCCCGTCCTCGTAGGCGTCGAGGCCCTCGAGATCGTGGCCCATGCGGTCGCGCTTGGTGCGCAGGTAGCGCAGGTTCTCGGGCGTGGCCCGGGCCGGCAGCGCCACCCGGCCTAGGATCTCCAGACCGTAGCCCTCGAGCCCGGCGCGCTTCTCCGGGTTGTTGGTGAGCAGGCGCATCGAGCGGATGCCGAGGTCGGCGAGGATCTGGGCACCGGTGCCGTAGTCGCGCGCGTCGGCGGGCATGCCGAGCGCGAGGTTGGCGTCGACGGTGTCCGCCCCCGCGTCCTGCAGCTGGTAGGCCTGCAGCTTGTGGATCAGCCCGATCCCTCGGCCCTCGTGCCCGCGCACGTAGAGCACCACGCCGCGGCCCTCCTCGGCGACCGCGGCCATGGCGGCGTCGAGCTGCGGCCCGCAGTCGCAGCGGCGGGACCGGAGCACGTCGCCGGTGAGGCACTCGGAGTGCACGCGGACCAGGACGTCGTCGCCGTCGCCGAGGTCGCCGTACACGAGCGCGATGTGCTCGATGCCGTCGAGGAGCGAGTCGTAGCCGTAGGCGGTGAACACGCCGTGGTCGGTGGGGATCCGGGCGTGGGCGACCTGGGCGACCTGCTTCTCCGAGCGGCGCCGGTACGCGATGAGGTCCTTGATGGTGATGATCGCGAGGTCGTGCTCGTCGGCGAAGACGGCGAGCTCGTCGTAGCGGGCCATGTCGCCGTCGTCCTTCTGCGAGACGATCTCGCAGATCGCGCCGGCCGGGGACAGCCCGGCGAGGCGGGCCAGGTCGACCGCCGCCTCGGTGTGGCCGGGCCGGCGCAGCACGCCACCCTCGCGGGCCCGCAGGGGCACGACGTGGCCGGGGCGCGACAGGTCGGTGGCGGTCGAGGCCGGGTCCGAGAGCACGCGGATGGTGCGCGCCCGGTCGGTGCCCGAGATCCCGGTGCCGATGCCCTCGCGGGCGTCGACCGAGACCGTGTAGGCGGTGCCGTGGCGGTCCTGGTTGATCGAGTGCGCCGGGGGCAGGTCCAGCCGGTCGCAGGACTCGCCGGTCAGCGGCACACAGATGTATCCGGACGTGTACCGGACCATGAAGGAGACGAGCTCCGGCGTCGCCTTCTCGGCGGCGAAGACCAGGTCGCCCTCGTTCTCGCGGTCCTCGTCGTCGACGACGACGACGGCCTTGCCCGCCGCGATGTCCGCGACCGCACGTTCGATGTGCTCGAAGCCGTCCACGTGCTTCACGCTCCCGACCCCTCCATGCCTGCTCCCGCTCCCGCGGCGTTCGCGCTGAGGAGGCGCTCGACGTACTTCGCCAGGACGTCCACCTCGAGGTTCACCGTCGCCCCGACCTGCCGGGACCCCAGTGTGGTCTCCGCCAGCGTGGTCGGGATGAGCCCGACCGAGAATCCGTCGTCGTCGACCCCGGTGACGGTGAGGCTCACGCCGTCGACCGCGATCGACCCCTTCTCCACGATGTAGCGGGCCAGCCCGACGCCGCCGTCGGGCTCCCGCGGCGTGCTGAACCGCACCGCCGTCCAGTGCTCCGAGGGCTCGAGCCCGGCGAGCGTGGCGGTCCCGTCGACGTGGCCCTGCACGATGTGCCCGCCCAGCCGGGCGGACGCGGACAGGGCGCGCTCCAGGTTCACCGTCGTGCCGGGTGACGCGCCGGCGAGGCTGGAGCGCCGCAGCGTCTCCCCCATGACGTCGACGCCGAAGCTGCCGTCGGACGGGTCGACCACCGTGAGGCAGACGCCGTTGACGGCGATCGAGTCGCCGGGGCGGGCGTCGGAGGTCACCAGCGGACCGCGGATGCGCAGGCGTGCGGCGTCCTCCTGCGGGGTGACGTCGACGATCTCGCCGACCTCTTCCACGATCCCGGTGAACACGGCGCTCCTGCCTGATCGACTACCACGCACAACGACGGTCGATGCCTGCATCATCCTCGACCTCCCCCACCCGTGCCGCTGCCCCGGGCGGCACGCGCGGTGAGACCGGCCACTACTCCCTCGTCGTCTCCCGGCGGTGGGGCGACGCGTGGGCGGCCTGCCCGCGCAGCGCCTCGACGGCCCGGCCGGGGTCCTCGGCGCCGTAGACCGCGCTGCCCGCGACGAAGCAGTCCACGCCCGCCTCGGCGGCCTGCTCGACGGTGTCGGTCCCGATCCCGCCGTCGATCTCCACGAGCACGGTGAGGTGCCCGGTGTCGACGAGCCGGCGGGCGGTGCGGACCTTGTCGAGCACCTCGGGCATGAAGCTCTGCCCGCCGAAGCCCGGCTCGACGCTCATGACGAGCAGCGTGTCGTAGTCCCGCAGGACCTCGAGCCAGTCCTCGAGCGGCGTGTTCGGCTTCACCGACAGCCCCGCCCGCGCGCCGGCGGCCCGCAGGTCCTTCGCGATCCGGCGCGGGTCGCGCGCGGCCTCCGCGTGGACGGTGACGTTGTGGGCGCCGGCCTCGGCGTAGGGCGGGGCCCACCGGTCCGGGTCCTCGATCATCAGGTGGCAGTCGAGGGGGATGTCGGTGGCCTGCAGGAGGCTCTCGACGACGGGGAGCCCGATCGTCAGGTTGGGCACGAAGTGGGCGTCCATGACGTCGACGTGCAACCAGTCCGAACCCTCGACGGCCGCCGCCTCGTCGGCCAGCCGGGAGAAGTCGGCCGAGAGGATGCTGGGCGCGATCAGCGGGGCGGGCACGCCGGCCATTGTGGCGCACGGCCTCCGGGGTGCGTCGCCTAGCGCACCCGGCGCAGCGTCGCGCAGTACATGGCGTCGGTGCCGTGGCGGTGCGGCCAGAGCTGGACGCCGGGCCCGTCCGGGACGGCGGCGTCGGGCAGGCCCGGCAGCAGCGCCGCGGTGTCCAGCAGCTCCGCGCCGGTCTTCTCGACGACCGCCCGCACCACCTCCACCGTCTCGGCGGGGTGCGGCGAGCAGGTCGCGTAGGTGACGACGCCGCCCGGGCGCACCCGCTCGAGCCCGTTGAGCAGCAGGCTGCGCTGCAGCTCGGTGAGCTCCTCGACGTCCTCGGCGCGGCGCCGCCAGCGGGCTTCGGGGCGGCGTCGCAGCGCGCCCAGCCCGGTGCAGGGGGCGTCGACGAGCACCCGGTCGTACGCGGCCTCCGGGAGCGCCACCTCGCGGGCGTCACCGGTGTGGACCCGCACCGGCAGGCCCTCGACGGCCTTCTCGACGAGGGCCGCGCGGTGCGGGGCGCGGTCGACGGCGTCGAGCGTGGCGCCCTCGATCGCCGCGAGGGCGCCGAGCATCACGGCCTTCCCGCCGGGGCCGGCGCACAGGTCGAGCCAGAGCTCGTCGCGGCCGGGCCCGTCGTCGCCGCGCAGCTCCGCGCGCGACGCGGCGAGGGCGACGAGCTGGCTGCCCTCGTCCTGCACGACGGCCAGTCCCTCGCGGACCGGCTCCAGCTCGCCGGGGTCGCCGCCCTCGGTGAGGTGCACCCCGTAGGGCGACCACGGTGCCTCGTCGCCGCCGGTGACCGCGGCGAGCTCCTCGGCGCTGATCTCGCCGGGGCGGGCGGCCAGGTGGACCGCCGGCCGGGCGTCGTCGGCGGCGAGGGCGGCGTCGAGCTCGGCCTCGGCCGCCGGGCCCAGGGCGTCGCGGAACACCTCGGCGATCCACCGGGGGTGGGCGTGGACGAAGGCGAGGTGCCCGAGCGGGTCCTGCGCGGCGTCGGGGGCGAGCTCGGCCACCCAGGCGGCCTCGTCGCGCTCGCCCACCCGGCGCAGGACGGCGTTGACGAAGCCGGTCGGCTTCGACCCGGCGCGGGAGCGGACGAGCTCGACGGTGGCCCCGACGGCGGCGTGGGCCGGGATGCGGGTGCGCAGCAGCTGCTGGGTCCCCAGCCGCAGCGCGTCGAGCACGACCCCGTCGAGCCGGTCGAGGGGGCGGTCGACGCAGGCGCCGAGCACGGCGTCGAGCAGGCCCTGGGCGCGGCAGGCGCCGTAGGCGAGGTCGGTGGCCAGGGCGGCGTCGCGGCCGGAGATGCGGCGTTCGCGCAGGAGGCGCGGCAGCGTCAGGTTGGCGTAGGCGTCGTCCTCGCGGACCGCCCGCAGGGTGTCGAGCGCGGCCTCGCGGGCCGGGTCGCCCTGCGGCGGCCGGTCGGGCCCGGAGCGGCCGCGGGGCGGGCCGGTGCGGTGCGGGCGGCCCGGGCGGCGGCGCGGGCCGCGCCCCGAGCGGTGGCCGCCGGGCGGGACGGAGCTGTCGGTCATGCGGCCCCCGTCGCTCCGCTCGCCCCGGTCACGCGAACCGCTCCCCCGGCTTGGGCTGGGCGCCGCGGGTCCAGTCGACGGCGGGCATCGCCGGCTTGCCCGCGGGCTGGACGGTGCCGAGCGCGACCGGCGCGCCCGCGGTCCCCACCAGCACCCGACGCTTCTCGACGCGCAGCTCCCCGGGTGGCAGGTCGTCGAACCCGGTCGTCGTCACGGGCCCGATCTTCACGCGTTGCCCGCGGAACTCGGTCCAGGCCCCCGGCGCGGGGGTCACCGACCGGACCAGCCGGTCGACCGCGAGGGCCGGGTCGGTCCACCGGACCCGGGCGTCGTCCACGGTCACCTTCGGGGCGATCGAGACGCCCTCGGACGGCTGCGGCACCGCACCGAGGGTCCCGTCGGCGATGCCGTCGAGGGTCGCCGCGAGCAGGCCCGCGCCCGACGTGGCGAGCCGCTCGAGCAGCGAGCCCGCCGTGTCGTCGTCGGCGATCTTCTCGGTGACGGTGCCGAACACCGGCCCGGTGTCCATGCCTTCCTCGAGCCGGAACGTGGTGGCCCCGGTGATCTCGTCGCCGGCGCGGATCGCGGCCTGCACCGGCGCGGCGCCCCGCCAGGCCGGCAGCAGCGAGAAGTGCAGGTTGACCCAGCCGTGCTCGGGGATCGCGAGGGCGGCCGGGCGCAGCAGGTTGCCGTAGGCGACGACGGGGCAGCAGTCCGGGCCGATCGCGCGCAGCCGGTCGAGGAACTCCGGGTCGGACGCCTTCGCCGGGGTGAGCACCTCGATCCCGGCCTCGTCGGCGAGCGCCCCGACCGGCGAGCGCTGCAGCGTGCGGCGGCGTCCGGCGGGTGCGTCGGGGCGGGTCACGACGGCGACCACCTCGTGCGCGTCCGCCTCGAGGAGCCGCCGCAGCGACACGACGGCGGGCTCGGGGGTACCGGCGAAGACCAGCCGCATCGCTAGCGGACTCCCCCGAAGAGCGGGTTGACCGGGCCGTGGGTGGGGGCGTGCGGGCTCACCTTGACCCGCGGGGGCGCGGCCGGGTCGAACCACTCGGCCTGCCGGATCTCGGCCATCGCCTGCTTGCGGGTGGCCGGATCGAGCTTGTCGAGGAAGAGCACGCCGTCGAGGTGGTCGGTCTCGTGCTGGATGGCGCGCGCGAGCATCGCGGTGCCCTCGATCTCCTGCGGCTCGCCGTGCAGGTCCCACCCGCGCGCCACCACGTGGTCCCAGCGGCGGCAGTCCCAGCGGAACCCGGGGATCGACAGGCAGCCCTCGGGCCCGACCTGCTCGGTCTCGTCGAGCACCGTCCACTCCGGGTTGACCAGGTGGCCCTCGACGCCGTCGGCGCGGAAGACGAACACGCGCAGCCCGACACCGATCTGGGGTGCGGCGAGCCCGGCGCCGCCCTGCTCGAGCATCGTCTCGTGCAGGTCGTCGACCAGGGTGCGCAGCTCCTTGTCGAACGTCGTCACCTCGGTGGCGCGCTCGCGCAGGACGGGATCTCCGAAGAAGCGGACGGGCTGGACGGTCACGATCGTCGAGTCTACGGAGACGGAGCGGAGCGGAGCTCGACCGTGGGGATCCGGTGAGGCGTCACAGCGGGTCCGCGGGGTCGAGCACCACCCGCACCGGGTCGGTGTCGCGCCGCGCGGAGCGGGTGGCGACGGCGGCCGCGAGGGCGGCGGCGAGCGCCCGGCCGGCCCGGCGGGGCACCCGAACGAGGCAGCGTTCCGCGCGCTCGGTGCGCTCGTCGCCGCCCGGCAGCCGCGTGCCGGGCGGGAGCTCGACCGGCCCGAGCACCTCGGCGTCCGGCTCGCCCTCGCCGGTGTCGGGCAGGTGCAGGACGTCGAGCAGCCCGTGCAGCGCGTCCGGGTCGCCGTCGAGGGCGGCCATCCGCACCGCGGGCGGCAGGCCCAGCTCGGTGCGGGCGTCGAGCTCGGCGCCGGCGTGGGCGGCGGGGTCCCAGCGCACCAGCGCCTGCACCGCCGGGACGCCGGACTCCGCGACCACGACGACCCGCCCGCCGTCGGGAGCCGGGCGCACCAGCGCCGCCGCCGCGAACCACCGCCGGACCGTCTCCTCCGCGGCGCGCAGCTCGGGGCGGGCGAGCAGCGCGGCGCCGTCGAGGAGCAGCGCCGCGCCGTAGCCGCCCTCGGCGACCGGCTCGGCCCCCGGGGTGGCGACGACGAGGGCCGGCGCCGCCGGGACGTCGTCGAGGATCGGGGCGCCGCCGCCGGAGGTGCGCACGACCGTCTGCGGGAAGGCGCGTCCGAGCTCCTCGGAGGTCCGGCCGCTGCCGACGACGGTGGCCCGCAGCCGCGGCGACGCGCACGCCGGGCACCGGTAGGTGGGGTCGGGGCGCCCGCACCAGCGGCAGGTGGGCGGGCTGGGGGTGTCCTCGGTGCCGGCCGGGATGCCGAGGGGGCCGTGGCAGTGCCGGCAGCGGGCCGGCTCGCGGCACCGGGCGCAGGCGACGGCGGGCAGGTAGCCGCGACGCGGGACCTGCACGAGCACGGGCCGGTGGGCCGCGAGCGCCTGGCGGGCGGCCTCGAACGCGACGCCGGGGACGCGGGCCGCGCGGGCGGTCGGGTCGCGCAGGAGCTGGCGGTCGTCCTCGCCGATGGCGGTGACCCGCGGGGCCCGCGCCCGGACGGTGGCCCGTTCGGCGACGACCGGGTGGGCCCACCGGGTCCGGACGAGCACCTCGGCCTCGGCCGTGCGGGTGGTGCCGGCGACGAGGAGCGCGGCGCCGGTGGCGTGGGCGCGGTCGAGCAGGACGTCGCGGGCGTGCGGGTAGGGCGCGCGGGGCTCGGCGTGGCTGTCGTCGCCGTCGTCCCAGATCGCGAGCAGCCCGGGGTCGTGGACCGGGGCGAACGCGGCCGCGCGGGTGCCGATCGCGAGGCGCTTGTGGCCGCGGGCGACGGCCAGCCAGCGCCGGTAGCGCTCGGCGGGGCCGAGGTCGGCGGCGAGCGCGGCCACCTCGTGCTCGCCGAGGACGTCGACGCAGGCCGCGTGGAGCCGGTCGAGGTCGCGCCGGTCGGGGACGACGATCACCGCCCCGTGGCCGGCGCCGATCGCGGCACGGGCGGCCTCGGCCAGGCGGCGGGCCCAGTCCTCCCCCGGCAGGGCCTGCCACACCGCGTGGGCCCCCTGGCGGCGGGCGAGGGCGTCGAGGAAGGCGGGCCCGCGGGGGTAGACCGACCAGCCGGGGTCGTCGTCCCGGGTCCCGCCGGCAGGAGCGGCCTCGTCGGGAACGGCCTCGTCGGGAACGGCCTCGTCGGGAACGGCCTCGTCGTCGGGAGCGGGCTCGGCGGGGGGCGCGGCCTCGTCGGGAGCGGCCTCGTCGGGCGCGGGCTGGTCGGGGCGGCCTGGCGGGGTCTCCTGCTCGACCCGCGCGTGCCGCGGCGGGACGGCCAGCCGGAGCACGTCGGCGAGCGTGCCGGCGTAGCGGTCGGCCACCGTCCGGCAGAGCGCCGCGAGCTCCGGGGAGAGCACCGGCTCGGGTGAGACGACCTTGTCCAGCCAGCCGAGGCGGCCGTCGTGGTCGGAGGTGTCGGCGCGCTCCAGGACGAAGCCGTCGACGGTGCGCCCGGCGAACCGCACCCGGACCCGGGCCCCGACGACCGCGCTCTCGTCGAGCTGGACCGGCACCCGGTAGTCGAAGGTCCGGTCGAGGTGGGGCAGCGAGACGTCGACGGCGACCTTCGCGACCGATCGGCTCGGCGCGGGCAGCCGCTCGTTGTGCTTGGGCCTCTTCGGTGCGGGTGGGGCCTTCGCGGGGGGCGGGTCCTCGGGCATGCCGGGCAGTGCGAGCGCCTCGTGCCCGCCGGTCCCGGCCCTCCCCGTCACGGTCGCCGGTCTACCAGAGGGCGCGGACACCCCGGGCGCGGTCCGGGGATCACCCGCGGCCCGTCATGATCACGAGCACACCCGGCAGCCGAATCGGCACCGGGACCTGCCGGACGTGCCCCTCGCCGGGCGCGGCACCGGCGGCCCACCCCGGCCACATGATCACGAGCACACCAGCCACGCCGCGGGCCGGACGGACCTGCCGGACGTGCCCCTCGCCGTCGTCGGGCGGGCGGGCCGCCGGGATGTCAGGACGGCGCCACCCTGACGTCAGGTGTGAGCATCCGATCGAGCACGCCGATAGGGGACCACGGCTGACCTCACGACGGGGCTTTTCTGCCACTGGACGCCAGCAACGACGCTTCGCTTGCACCCAACGCCGGGGACGACGACGGCCCGACCACCTCCACACCGGAGGCGGCCGGGCCGCGGTCGAGGGACGCCGGGGAGCGTCAGCTGGCGATCGACTTCAGCTGGTCGGCGCGGTTGGTGCGCTCCCAGGGCAGGTCGAGGTCGTCCCGGCCGAAGTGGCCGTAGGCGGCCGTCGGCTGGTAGATCGGGCGCAGCAGCTCGAGGTCGCGCACGATCGCGCCGGGGCGCAGGTCGAACACCTCGCGCATGGCCTTCTCGATCTTGGCCGGGTCGACGTTGGCGGTGCCGAAGGTCTCCAGGAAGACACCCACGGGCTCGGCCTTGCCGATCGCGTAGGCGAGCTGGACCTCGGCGCGCTTGGCGAGCCCGGCGGCGACGACGTTCTTCGCCACCCAGCGGCCGGCGTAGGCGGCCGAGCGGTCGACCTTCGACGGGTCCTTGCCCGAGAAGGCGCCGCCGCCGTGGCGGGCGTAGCCGCCGTAGGTGTCGACGATGATCTTGCGGCCGGTCAGGCCGGCGTCGCCCATGGGGCCGCCGGTGACGAAGCGGCCGGTCGGGTTGACCAGGACGCGGGTGTTCGACGAGTCCAGGTCGATGCCCTCGAGCGTGGGCTCGATGACCTTCGACCGGATGTCGGGGGCCAGCATGTTGTCCAGGTCGATGTCCGCCGCGTGCTGGGTGGACAGGACCACGGTGTCGACCGCGACCGGCTTGTCGTCCTCGTACGCGATGGTGACCTGCGTCTTCCCGTCCGGGCGCAGGTAGGGCAGCGTGCCGTCGCGGCGGACCGCGGTCAGCTTGCGGGCCAGGCGGTGCGCGAGGCCGATCGGCAGCGGCATGAGCTCGGGGGTGTCGGCGTCGGCGTAGCCGAACATGAGGCCCTGGTCGCCGGCGCCCTGCTTCGCGATCTCGTCCTCGGAGCCCTCGACGCGTGCCTCGTGGGCGGTGTCGACACCCTGCGCGATGTCCTTGGACTGCGCGCCGATGGAGATCGAGACGCCGCAGCTCTCGCCGTCGAAGCCCTTGGCGGACGAGTCGTAGCCGATGTCCAGGATGGTCTTGCGGACGACGTCGACGTAGTTGACCCACGCGTTGGTGGTCACCTCGCCGGCCACGTGCACCTGTCCGGTGGTCACCATCGACTCGACGGCGACGCGGCTCTTCGGGTCCTGCGCCAGCAGGGCGTCCAGAATCCCGTCGGAGATGGCGTCACAGATCTTGTCCGGGTGGCCCTCGGTGACGGACTCGGAGGTGAACAAACGCCTAGCGGGCACAATCTCTCCCTGCCTCGACAGTGGGACCTGGCAACCCTAACGGCTCCCGGCGCCCCTGGCAGGGCCCTGACCGGCCCTTTTGCGCAGCCGGTCACATGGCTGTTGCGCTCGGCGACGTCGTGTGGGAAGGGCGTTTCGACGGCGCCCGACCACGGTCCGTGGCCGCACGACCACGCTGCGTTCAGGAGAGCCGGGCGGCGATCGCGTCCCAGACGCGGGCCGCGAGCGCGGCCTTCGACCCCATCGGCAGCTGCACCGAGGACCCGTCGGAGCCGAGCAGCCAGCCCTCGTTGTCCGCCCCCTCGAACGCGGAGTGGCCCCCGCTCCCGCCTGCACCGACGGCGTTGACGACAAGCATGTCGCACCCCTTGCGGGCGAGCTTCTCCCGGCCGAACGAGAGCACGTCGTGCGTCTCGTCCCCGGTCTCCGCGGCGAAGCCCACGACGAGGCGTCCGGGGACCTGCTCGGCCACGAGCTCGGCGAGGATGTCGGGGTTGCGTGTGAGAGGGATCGCGTTCGGCTCCGTATCGCCCTTCTTGATCTTGAAACCGGACACGGCGGCGGGCCGGAAGTCGGCGACGGCGGCGGCCATGACGACCGCGTCGGCGTCCTTGCCGGCGTCGACGACGGCCCGGCGCATCTCCTCCGTGGTCCGCACGTGCACGACCTCCACGGCCGCGGGCGGCTCGAGGTCGGCGGTGGTGCCGGCGACGAGGGTGACGTGCGCGCCGCGCTGCACGGCGACCCGGGCGAGCGCGAAGCCCTGCCGCCCGGACGAGCGGTTGCCGAGGGTGCGCACGGGGTCCAGCGGCTCGGCGGTGCCCCCGGCGGAGACGACGACGTGGCGGCCCTCGAGGTCGCGGGGCAGCGCGCTCGTGTCCTCGAGCAGCAGGCGGGCGAACTCGGCGATCTCGACGGGCTCGGGGAGGCGGCCGGGCCCGGAGTCGGCGCCGGTCAGGCGCCCGGAGGCGGGCTCGAGGACGACGGTGCCGCGGCGGCGCAGGGTGGCGACGTTGTCCCGGGTGGCCGGGTGGTCCCACATCTCGGTGTGCATCGCGGGGACGACGAGCACCGGACATCGCGCCGTGAGCAGCGTCGAGGTGAGCAGGTCGTCGGCCCGGCCGGCGGCCATCCGCGCGAGCAGGTCCGCCGTCGCCGGGGCGCAGACGACGAGGTCGGCCCGGCGGCCGAGCGCGACGTGGGTGACGTCGGGGACGTGCTCGAACACGCCGGACAGCACCTCACGCCCGGAGAGCGCCTCGAAGGTCGCAGCGCCGACGAAGGTCAGCGCGTTGGGGGTGGCCACCACCTGGACGTGGTTGCCGGCCTCGCGCAGCCGCCGCAGCAGCTCGCAGGCCTTGTAGGCGGCGATGCCGCCGGAGACCCCGAGGACGATCTCCTTCGGGGCCGCAGGGCCACCCTCGGACACGGGGGCTATTCGCCCTCGGTGTGCTCGAGCATCCGGCCGTGGATCTCGCGCATGGCGATCGAGAGCGGCTTCTCGCGCGGACCGGGCTCGACGAGCGGGCCGACGTACTCGAGCAGGCCCTCACCGAGCTGCGCGTAGTAGTCGTTGATCTGCCGCGCCCGCTTGGCCGCGTAGATCACCAGCGCGTACTTCGAGCTGACGGTCTCCAGCAGCTCGTCGATCGGCGGGTTGGTGATGCCCTCGGGCACGTCGTGGAAGCCACCGGTGACGCGACTGGTGGAGATGCTCATTCAGCTATTCCTCTTCCTGGGGAACCGGCGCCTCTGGGTCCGACGGCGCCGGCGTGTGCATCACCGCAGGCAGAGGCGTCGGAGGGATGGGCCAAGTCTACCAATCGCCGCGCGGTCTCCCGGACGTCGTGGTTCACCAGCGCCACGTCGAACTCGCGGCGGGCCGCCAGTTCGACGCGGGCCGTGGCCAGCCGGCGCTCGACGACCTCCGCCGGCTCGGTGCCCCGTCCGGTCAGCCGGGAGACCAGCTCCTCCCACGACGGCGGCTCCAGGAAGACCAGCAGCGCGTCCGGCCGGCGCTCGCGCACCGCCCGGGCCCCCGCGAGGTCGAGCTCCAGCAGGACCGGCTCACCCGCCGCGAGGTGGTCCTCGACGGGGGCGGCCGGGGTGCCCGAGCGGTGCAGGCCCCGATGGATCGAGGCCCACTCGAGCATGTCCCCCGCCGCCACCATGCGGTCGAACTCCTCGTCGGAGACGAAGCGGTACTCGCGGCCGTCGACCTCGCCCGGGCGGGCGGCCCGGGTGGTCGCCGAGACGCTGAACCAGAGCGGGGCGTCCGTGCGCCGCAGCTCGGCCACGACGGTGCTCTTCCCCACCCCGGAGGGCCCGGCGAGGACGATCAGCCGACCGCGGCGAGAGGCGGGCTCGGGGCTCACACCATCACTCGCCGTCGAACTCCGCGAGCAGGGCCTTGCGCTGGCGCTCCCCCAGGCCGCGCAGGCGGCGGCTGGGGGCGATCTCCAGCCGCTCCATGATCTGCTGGGCCCGGACCTTGCCGACGCCGGGCAGTGCCTCGAGCAGCGCCGAGACCTTCATCTTGCCCAGCACCTCGTCGGAATCGGCCTGGTCGAGGACGTCACCGAGGGTGGTGCCGCCCCGCTTGAGCCGCTCCTTGAGCTCGGCCCGGGCGCGACGGGCGGCGGCTGCCTTCTCCAGCGCGGCCGCCCGCTGCTCCTCGGTCAGCTCGGGAAGTGCCACGATCTCCTCCGGTTCACGCGGTCGGTGGTGAGGTCTCGCCGAGCCGTCCTCGACCGGCCCACGGGGAGCTGGTCGGGCGGACCTCGTCGCAGGCGAACGTACCGTCTGCGGGGCCGGGACACAGTCCGCGGGTGTCCGGCGTGTGAACGCCGTCGCCCGGGCGGGCGGTCGTCCGGCGCCGGGTCGACGACGAGGCCGGCGTCCGTCGCGCGGACGGCCCACCTCGTCGGCCCGGATGCGCGGCGCCCGGCGGGCCGATGCGCCCCGCGTCGCATGTCATGCGCCGACCGGTCCGGCCGGCAGGTGCAGATCCCGCAGCGAGCCGTTCAGCGCCGCACAGGCCTCGTGCAGCGCATCCGGGTCGGGGCCCGCGGCGAGGACCTCGCGGGAGCTCGACGGGATCACCGGCCCGGCACCGCTCGCGAAGGCCTCCGCGAGATCGGCCGGGGTGGCGCCCTGGGCCCCGAGGCCCGGCACGAGCACGGCGCCGTCGAGCCGGGACAGGTCGAGCCCGTGCGCCCGCCCGGTGGTCCCGGCGGTGGCCCCAACGACGACGCCCGCCACGCCCGGGTGCCGGGCGTTCACCGCGGCGCAGGAGTCGACGACGCTCTGGGCGACCTCCCGCATCCCGCGGTACCCCCCGCCGTCCGCGAGCGCCGACGGGTCGAGGGTCCAGGCCTGGGCGGACTGCACGGCCGGGGCCTCGGGGTTCGAGGTGCGGGCCAGGACGAACACCCCGCGCCCGGTGGCCGCGGCGAGGTCGATCGCCGGGGTGAGCGAGCCGACCCCGAGGTAGGGCGAGAGCGTCACCGCGTCCGCGGCGAGCGGGGAGGTGTCCGCGAGCCAGGCCGACGCGTAGGCGGTCATCGTCGAGCCGATGTCGCCCCGCTTCGCGTCGGCGATCGTGAGCAGGCCCGCGGCCCGGGCGTCGGCGAGCACCCGCTCGAGCGCCCGCACCCCGCCGCTGCCGTGGACCTCGAAGAGCGCCACCTGGGGCTTGACCACCGCGACGTGGCCGGCGAGCGCCGCGACCGCGTCGCGCCCGAAGCGCTCCACGCCCGCGGCGTCGTCCTCGTGCCCCCACCGCGCCAGCAGCCCCGGGTGCGGGTCGATGCCCACGCACAGCGGGCCGTGGTCGGCGACGGCCGCGGTGAGGCGGTCACGGAAGGGCGCCCGGGCCTGGACCCCGCTCACGCCGGGACCGCTCCCGCCGGCTCGACGCCCGACGTCTCCGCCCCCGCCGTCTCGGCGCGGGCCTTGGCCAGGCGCTCGTGCAGCACCTGCAGCGGGGTGACCGCGACGTGCCCGCCGATCACCGACTCGATCGCCTGCACGGCCGCGGCCGCGCCCTGCACCGTCGTCACGCACGGGACGCCGACGTTGAGCGCCGCCGCCCGGATCTCGTAGCCGTCGACGCGGGGACCGGCGTGGCCGACCGGGGTGTTGACGATGAGGTCGACCCCGCCGGCCTGGATCGCGTCGACGATGTTGTCGGGGCCCTCGAAGTGCTTGCGGACCACGCGACAGGGGATGCCGTTGCGCTCGAGGACGCTCGCGGTGCCGGCCGTCGCGAGGATCTCGAACCCGAGGTCGGCGAGCCGCTTCACCGGGAAGATCAGCGACCGCTTGTCCCGGTTGGCCACCGACACGAACACCTTGCCCGAGGTCGGCAGCGGGCCGGACGCGGCCGCCTGGGCCTTCGCGAACGCCGTCGAGAAAGCCACGTCGATGCCCATGACCTCGCCGGTGGACTTCATCTCCGGGCCGAGCAGCGAGTCCACCCCGCGCCCGTCCGGCCGGCGGAACCGGTGGAAGGGCAGCACGGCCTCCTTGACCGCCACGGGGTGCTCGGCGGGCAGGTGCCCGCCGTCGCCCGCCGCCGGCAGGATGCCCTCGCGACGCAGGCCGGAGATCGTCGCGCCGAGCATCACGCGGGCGGCCGCGGAGGCCAACGGGACCCCGGTGGCCTTCGCGACGAACGGGACGGTGCGGCTGGCGCGCGGGTTGGCCTCGAGGACGTAGAGCACGTCGTCCTTGAGCGCGTACTGCACGTTCATCAGCCCCAGCACCCCGAGGCGGCGGGCCAGCGCCACGGTCGACGCGCGCACCGTCTCGATCTCGGAGAGCCCGAGGGTGATCGGCGGCAGCGTGCACGACGAGTCGCCGGAGTGGACGCCGGCCTCCTCGATGTGCTCCATGATCCCGCCGAGGTAGACCTCGCCGGTGGCGTCGCACAGCGCGTCGACGTCGATCTCGATCGCGTCGTCGAGGAAGCGGTCGACGAGGACCGGGTGGTCCGGGGTGACCTCGGTGGCGCGCGCGATGTAGTCCGCGAGCGTCTCGTCGTCGTAGACGATCTCCATGCCGCGCCCGCCGAGCACGTAGGAGGGCCGGACGAGCACCGGGTAGCCGACCGTCGCGGCGATCTCGCGGGCCCCGTCGAAGCTGGTGGCCGTGCCGTAGGGCGGCGCGGGCAGCCCGGCGTCGGCCAGGACCTGCCCGAAGGCGCCCCGCTCCTCGGCGAGGTCGATCGCGGCGGGCGGGGTGCCGACGATGGGGACCCCGGCGGCCTCGAGCGCGGCGGCGAGCTTGAGCGGGGTCTGGCCGCCGAGCTGGACCACCACGCCCGCGAGGCCCGCGGTGCGGGTGCCGTCCGGGTGCCGGACGCTGTCGCCTCCCCCGGACAGCCGCTCCGCGTGGACCACCTCGAGCACGTCCTCCTCGGTGAGCGGCTCGAAGTACAGCCGGTCGGCGGTGTCGTAGTCGGTGGACACCGTCTCGGGGTTGCAGTTGAGCATCACGGACTCGAACCCGGCGGCGCGCAGGCTCCGGGCCGCGTGGACGCAGGAGTAGTCGAACTCGATGCCCTGCCCGATCCGGTTCGGCCCGGAGCCCAGGATGATGACCTTGGGCCGCTCGGTCTGCGGGGCGATCTCGGACTCCGCCGCGGGGTCCGACTCGTAGGCCGAGTAGTGGTAGGGCGTGCGCGCCTCGAACTCGGCGGCGCAGGTGTCGACGGTCTTGTAGACCGGCCGGACGCCGAGGCGGTGGCGCAGCGCGCGCACCCCCGCCTCACCGGCGAGCTCCGGGCGGACGCCGGCGATCTGGAGGTCCGAGAGGCCGGCCCGCTTGGCCCGGCGCAGCAGCAGCGCGTCGAGCACCGGCGCGTCGGCGATCTCGCGGCGCAGCTCGACGAGGCCTTCGATCTGCTCGACGAACCAGGGGTCGATCCCCGAGGCCTCGCTGACCTGGGCGACAGTGTTGCCGCACCGCAGCGCCCGCTCGACGGCGTACAGCCGGCCGTCGCGCGGTAGCGACGCGAGGTGCAGCGCGTCGGCCGCCGTCAGGCCCTCCGGGTCCGGCCGGGTGCCGAAGGACGCGTCCGCCGTCTCGGTGGAGCGCAGCGCCTTGTTCAGCGCCTCCGGGAACGAGCGGCCGAGCGCCATCGCCTCGCCGACCGACTTCATCGTCGTCGTCAGCGTGGGGTCGGCGCCCGGGAACTTCTCGAACGCGAACCGCGGGACCTTGACCACGACGTAGTCCAGCGTCGGCTCGAAGCTCGCCGGGGTCTCGCCGGTGATGTCGTTGGAGATCTCGTCGAGGGTGTAGCCGACGGCGAGCCGGGCGGCGATCTTCGCGATCGGGAAACCGGTGGCCTTCGAGGCCAGCGCGCTCGACCGGGAGACCCGCGGGTTCATCTCGATGACGACCAGGCGGCCGCTCTCCGGGTGCACCGCGAACTGGATGTTGCAGCCGCCGGTCTCGACGCCGACCTCGCGCAGCACGGCGATGCCGGTGTCGCGCATGACCTGGTACTCGCGGTCGGTCAGCGTCATCGCCGGGGCGACGGTCACCGAGTCGCCGGTGTGGACGCCCATCGGGTCGACGTTCTCGATCGAGCAGACCACGACGACGTTGTCCTTGCCGTCGCGCATCAGCTCGAGCTCGTACTCCTTCCAGCCGAGCACCGACTCCTCGATGAGCACCTCGTGCACGGGGCTGGCGGCGAGCCCGGTGCCGGCGAGGCGCTCGAGCTCCTCGTCGGTGTAGGCCAGTCCGGAGCCCAGGCCGCCCATGGTGAAGCTCGGCCGGATGACGACGGGCAGCCCGACCTCGGCGACCGTGGCCTTCACCTCGGCCATCGAGTGGCAGACCTCGGAGCGGGGGACGTCGCCGCCGAGCGAGCGGACGATCTCCTTGAACTTCAACCGGTCCTCGCCGCGCTGGATGGCGTCGACGTCGGCGCCGATCAGCTCGACGCCGTAGCGCTCGAGGACACCCGCGTCGTGCAGCGCGATCGCGGTGTTCAGCGCGGTCTGGCCGCCGAGGGTGGCGAGCAGCGCGTCCGGGCGCTCGGCCTCGATGACCTTCGTGACGTGCTCGACGGTGATCGGCTCGACGTAGGTCGCGTCGGCGTACTCCGGGTCGGTCATGATCGTCGCCGGGTTGGAATTGACGAGGCTGACCCGCAGGCCCTCCTCGCGCAGCACCCGGCAGGCCTGGGTGCCGGAGTAGTCGAACTCCGCGGCCTGCCCGATGACGATCGGGCCGGAGCCGATGACCAGGACGTGGTGGATGTCGTCGCGGCGCGGCATCTGCTCAGCGCCCTCCCATCAGGGTGGCGAAGCGGTCGAACAGGTCGGCGGCGTCGTGGGGTCCGGCGGCCGCCTCGGGGTGGTACTGCACGGAGAACGCCGGGACGTCGCTGCAGGTCAGGCCCTCGACGACGTCGTCGTTGGGGCAGCCGTGCGAGAGGTGGACGTCGCCGTGCGGGGAGTCGACGTGCTCGCCCGGCGTCCCCGCGACCGCGAACCCGTGGTTCTGGCTCGTGATCGCCACCGTGCCCGTGGTGTGGTCGACGACCGGGACGTTGAGGCCCCGGTGCCCGTAGCGCAGCTTGAAGGTGCCGAGCCCGAGGGCACGGCCGAGGATCTGGTTGCCGAAGCAGATGCCGAACAGCGGCACGCCGCGGCGCAGGACCTCGGCGGTCAGCGCCACCGCGTGCTCGGCGGTGGCCGGGTCCCCGGGGCCGTTGGAGAGGAACACCCCGTCGGGCGAGCCGTCGAGCAGTTCGTCGATCGTCGCGGTGCTGGGCAGCACCCGGGTCTCGATGCCGCGGGCGGCGAGCATCCGGGGCGTGTTCGCCTTGATCCCGAGGTCCAGCGCGGCGACCGAGAAGCGCCGCTCCCCGTCGGCGGGCACCACGTAGGGCTCGCGGGTGGTGACGGCCCCGGCGAGGTCGGCCCCCGTCATCGGCGGGCTGGCGCGGACCGCGTCGAGCATCTCGGCCGCGGTGCCCAGCGCGTCGCCGGAGAAAAGGCCCGCGCGCATCGAGCCCGACTCGCGCAGCCGCCGGGTGATCGCGCGGGTGTCGACGCCGGACACCCCGACGACGCCCTGGCGCTCGAGCTCCTCGCCCAGACCGCGGCGGGAGCGCCAGTTGGAGGGCAGCCGCGCCGGGTCGCGCACCACGTACCCGGCGACCTGGATGCGCGCGGACTCGTCGTCCTCGTCGTTCCAGCCGGTGTTGCCGATGTGCGGCGCGGTGGAGACGACGATCTGGCGGTGGTAGCTCGGGTCGGTGAGGGTCTCCTGATAACCGGTCATCCCGGTGGTGAACACGGCCTCCCCGAGCGTGCGCCCGCGCGCCCCGAACGGCTCGCCGCGGTGGACCGTCCCGTCCTCCAGCACCAGCAACGCCTCGCCCACCCCGGCGCCCGCTCCGCTGTCGGCGTGCGCCCCTGGATGCTTCGTGTCGCGCCCGTTCACTGCCCGACCTTCCCGTCTCGAACCGTCCATCGTCCCCGCAGCATGGTGTGGACCACCGACACCGGCAGCTCCATGCCCTCGTACGGGGTGTTGTCCGCGATGCTCGCGAGCCCCGCGCCGCGCACCGTCCACCGCGCCGCGGGGTCGACGAGCACCAGGTTCGCCGGCTCCCCGGGCGCGATCGGCCGGCCCTGGTCGGGCAGGCCCGCGATCCGTGCGGGCGCCTCGCTGCACACGCGCGCGACCCCGCGCCAGTCCAGGAGACCCCCCTCGACCATGGTGGCCCCGACGACCGACAACGCGGTCTGCAGACCGAGCATCCCGGGGCGTGCGTTCGACCACTCGCAGTCCTTGGCCTCGACGGCGTGGGGGGCGTGGTCGGTGGCGACGCAGTCCACGACGCCCTCGGCCAGCGCCCGGCGCAGCGCCCGGGTGTCGGCCTCCGGGCGCAGCGGCGGGTTGACCTTGTGCACCGGGTCGTAGTCCTCGGCCGCGGTGTCGGTGAGCAGCAGGTGGTGCGGCGTCACCTCGGCGGAGAGCACGAAGCCGCGTCGCTGGGTCGAGCTCCGCTCCGCTCCGTCTCCCGCCCGCGCACCGAGACTCGCCCGCGCCCACCGCAGGACCTCCACCGAGCCCGCCGTCGAGAGGTGGCAGACGTGCAGGCGCGCGCCCGCCGCGGCGGCGAGCATCGCGTCGCGGGCGACGATCGACTCCTCCGCGGTCGCGGGCCAGCCGGTCAGGCCCAGCCGGGCGGCGACCGGGCCCTCGTGGGCCTGCGCGCCGACGGTCAGCCGGTGGTCCTCGGCGTGCTGGGCGACCACGGCGTCCAGCGAGCGGGCGTACTCGAGCGCCCGCCGCATGACCAGCGGGTCGTTCACGCACCGGCCGTCGTCGGAGAACACCCGCACCCCGGCGGCCGAGGCGGCCATCATCCCCATCTCGGCGAGGCGCTCCCCGCCGAGCCCGACGGTGACCGCGCCGACCGGGTGGACGTCGACCAGCCCGACCTCGCGGCCGCGGCGCCACACGTGCTCGACGACGACGGGCGAGTCCTGGGTGGGGTCGGTGTTCGGCATCGCGAACACCGCGGTGTAGCCGCCGAGCGCGGCCGCGGCCGAGCCCGTGGCGATCGTCTCGGCCTCCTCCCCACCGGGTTCGCGCAGGTGGGTGTGGAGGTCGACCAGGCCCGGGAGGGCGATCAGGCCGTCGGCGTCGACGGTCTCGTCGGGGTCGTCGAGGTGATCGACGAGCCGGCCGTCGGCGACGTGGAGGTCCGTCGGGTCCTCGCCGTAGGGCCGGACGTTCCTGATCAGCGTGCTGCGTCCCCGGGTCGAGCTCCGCTGCGCTGCGTCTCCCGTCATGCCACGTCCTCCCCCGCGAGCAGGTGGTACAGGACCGCCATCCGCACGTGCACCCCGGCGGTGACCTGCTCGGCGATCGCGGCGCGGTCGGAGTCGGCCACCGAGCTGGCGATCTCCATGCCGCGCACCGCCGGGCCGGGGTGCAGGACGACGGTGTGGTCGGGCAGCGTGTCGGCGCGGCGCTGCGAGAGCCCGAAGCGCACCGCGTACTCGCGGGCCGACGGGAAGAAGGCGCCGTGCATCCGCTCGGCCTGGACCCGCAGCATCATCACCGCGTCGGGCCCCGTGGCGAGGTGGGCGTCGAGGTCGTGGGTGATCGACACCGGCCAGGCCTCGACGCCCGGGGGCAGCAGCGTCGGCGGGGACACCAGCGTCACCTCGGCACCGAGGGTCGCGAGCAGGTGGGCGTTGGAGCGCGCCACCCGGCTGTGCAGGACGTCCCCGACGATCGCGACCCGGCGCCCGTCGAGGTCCGGGCCGAGGCGCCGGCGCAGGGTCGCGGCGTCGAGCAGGGCCTGGGTGGGGTGCTCGTGGGTGCCGTCGCCCGCGTTGACCACCGCGACGTGCCCGTCGGTGTGGGAGTGGCCCACCTCGTCGAGCCACCCCGCGATCCGGTGCGGCGCCCCGGAGGCCGGGTGCCGGACGACGATCGCGTCGGCGCCGGCGGCGGCGAGGGTCGCGGCGGTGTCCCGCAGCGACTCGCCCTTGCCGACGCTCGAGCCGGAGGCGCTGACGTTGATGGTGTCCGCGCTCATCCACTTGCCGGCGACCTCGAACGACACCCGCGTGCGCGTCGAGTTCTCGTAGAACAGGGTCACGACGGTCCGCCCGCGCAGCGTCGGGAGCTTGCGCACCGCCCGCCCGGTGAGGGCCTGCTCCATGTTCGCCGCCGTCGCGAGCAGGGCGTCCGCCTGGTCGCGGCGCAGGTGCTCGGTGGAGAGCAGGTGGCGCAGGCCGATCGGGGACCCGTCGGGGCCCTGCCCGTCGTCGTGGGGGGCGCTCACCGCAGCGTCACCCCGTCGTGGCCGTCGGACTCGACCAGCGACACCGCCACGTCCTCCCCGCGGTTGGTCGGGACGTTCTTCCCGACGTAGTCGGCGCGGATCGGCAGCTCGCGGTGCCCGCGGTCGACGAGGACGGCGAGCTGCACCGCGCGGGGCCGGCCGTGGTCGCGCAGCGCGTCGAGGGCCGCCCGCACGGTGCGGCCCGACATCAGCACGTCGTCGACGAGCACCACGGTGACGTCGTCGATCCCGGCGGCGGGGATGTCGGTCTCGGCGAGCGGCCGCGTCGGCTGGCGGCGCAGGTCGTCGCGGTAGAGCGTGGGATCCAGGGTCCCGACGTCGACCGTGGTCGACCCGCCGTCGCCGGCTCCGCCGATCGCGCGGATCCGTTCTGCGAGGCGGTTCGCGAGGTGGACACCGCGGGTGGGGAGTCCGAGGAGCACGACCCGTGCTCCGGAGTCCGCGGTCTTCTCGAGGATCTCGTGGGCGATCCGGGCCACCGTGCGGGCGAGGTCCGCCGAGGAGAGCAGCTCGCGCTCACCCTCGGCGTTCGTCGCTCCACCCGGTTCGGGACCACCCCGGCGCCGCGTGGGCACTCGGGGACCTCCTTCTCCGCCTCGCGGGACGGCTCTTAAAGGACGTCGGTGGGGTTCGATGTCGAGGTTATCAGCCACGGAACGCGATCGTCCGAGCCGCCCGCGCCACCGCCGACCCCGGACGGCGGGCGCTCCGCAGGCGGACGATCACGGTGGGCGTCGGAGCAACGGAGACGCGGACCACCCGACCGGATCGGCGTGCCGCGCGACACACCGGACGACCAGCGTTCGGACCCCGGCTTGACCTCGTGATCGCGGAGGGTCATCATCACTCTCCGTATCGACTTCAGCAGGGAGCGTCGGTCGGTCGTCCGACCGACGCGTCGGGAACGGGGTGCCGTCACATGGGCGACTACGCGAAGGCGCTGGGCGCCAAGCTTCGGGGGATCCGGCAGCAGCAGGGGCTCTCGCTGCACGGGGTCGAGCAGAAGTCGGGCGGACGCTGGAAGGCCGTCGTCGTCGGGTCCTACGAACGTGGTGACCGCGCCGTGACCGTCCAGAAGCTCGCCGAGCTCGCGGACTTCTACGGGGTCCCGGTGGCCGAGCTGCTCCCGGAGGGCCGCATCCCCTCGGGCTCCGAGCCGGCCGCCAAGATCGTCATCAACCTGGAGCGCCTGCAGGCGCTGCCGGCCGACAAGGCGGGCCCGCTCGCCCGCTACGCCGCCGCCATCCAGAGCCAGCGCGGCGACTACAACGGCAAGGTCCTCTCGATCCGCAACGAGGACCTGCGCTCGCTCGCGATCATCTACGACATGACGCCGGGCGACCTGTCCGAGCAGCTCGTCGAGTGGGGCGTGCTGCCGCCCGAGGCGCGGGTCGTCCGCGAGGACTGACCCGTCGTCCCACCCGCGCGAGGGGAACCCCCGTGCGGGTAGAGCGACCGGATCCTCCCCTCACGCCCCGACGGGTCGGCCCGCGAGGGGAGGATCGCGTCGTTCTAGTCGGCCGAGGGGTCCCCTGGCGCCGGTTCATCGGCCGCCGAGGGCGCAGCGAGCTCCGCGTCCGCCGGCACCTCCACGCGCTCCCGCTCGGGGGCGGTCACCGGTTCGCGCCGCCCCGAGGCCAGGCCGGCCAGCACCCCGTTGACGAAGCGCGGCGAGTCGTCGGTCGAGAGCTCGCGCGCCAGCAGGATCGCCTCGTCGATGGCGACCGCGTCGTCGACGTCGTCGGTGAAGAGCACCTCGAACGCCCCGATCCGCAGGATCGCGCGGTCGACGGCCGCCATCCGCTCCACCGACCACCCGCGGGCCATCTCGCCCAGCGAGGCATCGATGTGGTCGCGGTGGGCGACGACGCCCTCGACCAGGGTCTGCGCGAAGTCCGAGACCGGCGGCGCGTCCGCCCCCGCGATCCGTCGCCGCAGCACGTCGAGGGGGTCCTCGCCGCGGGCCTCGGACTCGAAGAGGATGTCCAGCGCGCGCTTGCGGGCCTTCGACCGCGAGCCCTTCCGGACCGGAGCCTCCCTCGACGGCTTCCCCGGACGGGTCGAGCTCCGCTGCGCTGCGTCTCCCACTAGGAGGAGACGCGGCCGAGGTAGCGGCCGTCCCGGGTGTCGACCTTGACCTTGGTGCCGGTCTCCAGGAACAGCGGGACCTGGATCTCCGCGCCCGTCGACACCGTCGCCGGCTTGGTGCCGCCGGTCGACCGGTCGCCCTGCACGCCCGGGTCGGTGTGGGTGATCTCCAGCTCGACCGAGGCCGGCATCTCGACGAACAGCGGCACGCCGTCGTTGAAGGACACCTGCACCTCCTGGTTCTCCAGGAGGAAGCGCGCCGTGTCGCCCACGGTCGCCCCCGGCACCGGGATCTGCTCGTAGTCGTTCGCGTCCATGAACACGAAGTCGTCGCCGTCGCGGTACAGGTAGGTCATGTCCCGGCGGTCGACGTTGGCCGTCTCCACCTTCGTGCCCGCGTTGAAGGTCTTGTCGACGACCTTGCCGGTCATCACGTTCTTCAGCGTCGTCCGGACGAAGGCGCCGCCCTTGCCCGGCTTGACGTGCTGGAACTCGGTGACGGACCAGAGGTTGCCGTCGATCCGCAGCACCATGCCGTTCTTCAGGTCGTTCGTCGTCGCCACTGCCGCGTCGTCTCCTGTGCTCGATGTCGTCGCCGGATGCCGGTCGGTCCCCGTGTCAGCCCAGGACCAGCAGATCCCGCGGCGACGCGGTCAGCGGTTCGGCCCCGGACCCGGTCACGACCAGGGTGTCCTCGATCCGCACGCCGCCGCGACCGGGGAGGTACACGCCCGGCTCGACGGTGACCGTCATGCCCGCCTCCAGGGTAGCGGTCGCCGTCGCGCCCATCGCCGGAGCCTCGTGGATGACGAGCCCGACGCCGTGCCCGACCGGGTGCACGAACTGCTCGCCGTACCCCGCGGCGGTGATGACCTCGCGAGCCGCGCCGTCGACCTCGCTGGTCGCGACGCCGGGCCGCAGGGCCGCCCGCCCGGCCGCCGCCGCCGCGTCGACCAGGGCGTAGATCTCGCGCTGCCAGTCGGCGACGGCGCCCGCCGGCCCGAGGAGCACGGTGCGCGTCATGTCCGAGTGGTAGCCGTCGACGAGCGCGCCGAAGTCCATGGTGACCAGGTCGCCGGCCGCGAGCGGCGCGTCGGAGGGCCGGTGGTGCGGGATGGCCGAGTTGCCGCCCGCGGCCACGATCGTCTCGAAGCTCGGTCCGGACGCGCCGTGGGCGACCATGCGCTCCTCCAGCTCGCGCGCCACGTCCCGTTCGGTCCGCCCGGGCGCGAGCACCCCGGCGGCGATCGCCCCCGCCAGCGCCGCGTCGGCGGCCGCGCAGGCCAGGCGCAGCGCGTCGACCTCGTCGTCGTCCTTGACCGCACGCAGCCGCTCCACGAGCCCGGGGGCCCGCCGCAGCTCCGCCCCGGTGGCCGCGGTGAGGGTGTCCAGGGCGTCGACGGTGACCTGCGCGCTGTCGAACCCGACCACCCCCGACGCGAGCGCGTGCAGCAGGGCCGGCCCGCACTCGCGCTCCACGAGCAGCGGCAGCTCGGGGGTCTCGGCGGACGCCTGGGTGGTGTAGCGGCCGTCGGTGGCGAGCACCGTGCGGCCCTCGTCGCCCGGCGCGTCGGCGGCGTCCACGAGCAGCGCCGCGTTCGACCCGGTGAACCCCGCCAGGTAGCGCACGTTCACCAGGTCGGTGACCAGGAGCGCGTCGAGGTCGGCCGCGCGCAGGGCCGCCCGCAGCGCTTCCCGACGGCGGGCCCCGGCCGGGTGCGCGGTGGGGGTGAGGGAGCTGCGCGGGGTCACCCGGCGAGCCTAGGACCGACGGTGCCGACGGGTGGTGACGAGGCGCACCGTACGGTGGGCGCCGTGCGTCCCTGGGTGCTGCGGGCTCTGGTCATGACGCTGCTCTACGGGGTGGGGCAGACGGCGTTCGTCGCGCTCTCGTCGCGGTTCGTCGACCAGACCCTGTGGTGGACGGTCCTGCTGCTCGGCCTCCTGCTGCTCGTCGGTCTCGTCTGGGGCGGTGCCGAGGTGATCGCCGACCGGGTCCCGCCCGAGTGGACCTGGGTCAAGGCCTCGCTCACCACCGGACCGGCCGCCGGCCTGCTCAACTGGATCCTGCTGACCGTTTTCGTGGACTCGGTCGGCGTCGAGGACCTCGGCTCCGCGCTCGTGGGGCGGGCGGCGTTCACGGTGCTGCTCGTGCTCACGTCGGTGTCGCTGGGCTCGTGGTTCGGGTGGCTCTCCCTGCGCCGCTCGGGCGACCCGCGGGCCGAGCGCGACCCGGGCGCCGACGTCGACGCCCCGGGCGAGGACGCGCTGGCCCTCCCGACGACGCGGGCCGGCGAGCCCGCGGAGGCCCCGGTGCTCCCGGCCTCGACGGCCGAGCGGGTGGCCGCGCGGCGCGCCCGGCGCCTCTCCGAGCGCGAGGCCCGCGAGTCGGGCCACGCGCCGTCCCCGTCACCGGCCCCGGCGGCCCGATCCGCCTCCCCCGACGACGACCCGGTCCGGGTCCCGTTCGGCGGCGGCCCCTTCGGCGACCCGCCGTCTTCGCCCACCCCGGCCGCACCCGCCACCGGCTCCGGGTACGCCTCCCCCGTCGTCGCCGTGCTGCCGCCCGTGGCGCCGCTCCCCACCCCGGGCGAGCAGGCGACCGGCTCCGGCGCCGACGACGCCGAGGCCGACGACCACCACCGCGGGAGCAGGCGGCGGTTCGGCCTCCGCCGCCCCTCCCCCGGGCCCGACGCCTCCGGGGAGTCCGACGCCGAGCGCTGAGAATCAGCGCAGCACGCCGAGCACCAGCGCGAGCGGCGGCCACGAGGTCCGCCCGCGGCGCGCGACCCACCGGCACCGCAGCCGGACCTGCGGATCGCGCAGCTCCAGCAGGCGGACCCCCGCGCGCAGCGCGCGTTCGACGGGCAGCAGCCCGACCCCGAGGCCGCCGACCACCAGGTCCTCGACCAGGTCGAGGCTGTCGGCCTCGTGGGTCATCCGCGGGCCGAAGCCCGCGGTCGACGCGAGCAGGCGCACCACGTCCTCGTCGGCACGGTTGCGCGAGTTCCCGATCCAGTCGGCCCCGGCGTAGGCGCCGACGACGGCGGCCGCCGGGCCCGCCGCGTCCGCGACCGCCCGCGCGCGGTCGTCGTCGGGCACCCCGAGACCCCAGCGCGCCTCCCACAGCGGGGCCTCGGTGAGGGCGACCGCGGGCACCGGGATCGCTGCCGGCGCGAGGTCGTAGTCGTAGACCAGCGCGAGGTCGACGGCGTCGTCGGCGAGCAGGCCCAGCGCCTCGGTCGGCTCGTGCTCGCGGATGGTGAGCCGGACGTGGGGGTGCTCGTCGGCGAAGGCCGCGACGACCGGCATGAGCGAGCGCCGCACGGCCGTCGCGAAGCCCGCGACCCGGACCGTGCCCGCCGGCTCGCCGTGGGGGTCGAGGTCGTGCCGCGCCGCGTCGACGGCCGCGAGGATCTCCTGGGCGTGCTCGGCGAGGCGCCGGCCGGCCGGGGTCAGGCGGACCCGCCGGCCGTCGGGCTCGACGAGCGGGGCCCCGGCCTCGCGGGCCAGCGTCGCGATCTGCTGGGACACCGACGACGTCGAGGTGTGCAGGCGGTCGGCGACCGCCCGCATCGAGCCCAGCCGCGCGAGCTCGACGAGGTAGAGCAGGCGGCGGGTGTCCACCTCGGCATCGTCCGGCATCCGTGGACGGTGTGTCCATGATTCACACGTGGACGCGGACGGTCCGGCGGCGTTGACTGCCGGGCGTGTCCATCCCTCGTGCCCGCACCGGTGCGGCGCTCGCCCTCGGGTCCATGTCCTGCGTCCAGCTCGGTCTCGCCGCGTCGGTCGACCTGTTCACCCGCCTCCCGGCCGAGGGCGTGGCGGCCCTGCGGCTGGTGTGGGCGGGCCTGATCCTGCTGGTGATCGTCCGACCCCGGCCGTCGTCGTTCACGCGGTCGAGCCTCGGCGCCGCCGCGGTGCTCGGCGTGGTGACCGCGGGCCTGACGATGCTGTTCATGGCCGCCGTAGCCCGGATCCCGCTGGGCACGGCGAGCGCGGTCGAGTTCCTGGGTCCGTTGGGGGTGGCCGTGGTCCGCGGGCGGGGCCGGGGCCTGGTGTGGCCGGTCCTCGCGGCAGGCGGGGTGGTGCTGCTGACCGAACCGTGGCAGGCCGGGGTGGACCCGCTCGGGCTGGGCTTCGCGCTCGCCGCGGCCGGGTGCTGGGCGGGCTACATCCTGCTGACCCAGCGGGTCGGCGACCAGGTCACCGGCCTGCAGGGGCTCGCAGTGTCGATGCCGGTGGCGGGGCTGGTCAGCGCGCTGGTGGCGGGCGTGACGGTGCCCGGTCTGGTGCCGGCGCTGACCCCGACGGTGCTGCTCGCGGGGCTCGGGCTCGGGCTGCTGCTGCCGGTGGTGCCCTTCGCCCTGGAGATGCTGGCGCTGCGGCGGTTGAACACCGGTGCGTTCGGCACGCTGATGGCGCTCGAGCCGGCCATCGCGCTGATCGTCGGCGCCGTGGTGCTCGGCCAGCTGCCGAAGGTCCTCGGCATCGTCGGGATCGTGCTGGTGGTGACGGCGGGCATCGGCGCGGCCCGGACCGGTGGTCGCGAGGAGACGCCGGACGCGCCGCTGGATGCCGGGGTCGCGGCCGGGGCGGGCCGGGCATCGTCCTGACCGGCGTCCCGCGACGGGCACAGCAGGCAGCCCATCGAGCCCATGGCAGTGCGCTCTGTGCCCGTGATCACCGCGGGGCCGGTCCGGCCGTCCTATGCCTGGTGCAGCGAGACGACGTTGCCGTCCGGGTCGGCGAGGAAGCAGAAGCGGCCGCCCGGCTGGTCGGACGGCTCGGAGACCTCGGCGCCGCGGGCGAGGAGGGCGCGGCGGGTGGCGTCGAGGTCGTCGGTGTCGAGGACCAGGCCGCGCAGGCTGCCCGCGGGCATCTCCTCGAACCACGTGACCAGCGCGAACGTCGTCGTCGACCCGGGCGGTGCGACCTGCACCCACCGCATACCCGGCCCGAAGGTCGCGTCGGCGACGGTCTCGAACCCGAGCACGTCGACGTAGAACGCCCGGGCGCGTTCCTGGTCGCTCACCGGCACGGACACCACCGAGACCCGCATCCGGTCAGCATCGCACCGACCGGCGGGGCTCAGCCGCCGGCGCCCACCGCGGCGACGGCGTCGTCGAACCGCTCGGCGAGCGCGATGTCGAGCTCGGTGACCACCTGGAGGCTCTCGGTGCGGGCGCGCACCGTCAGCGAGGTGGGCGTGCGGTCGACGACGTGCACCCGGTGGGCGAGCTCGCGCTCGGCGCCGTGCACCCGGTCGAGCACGAGGTCGATCCGTTCGGGCGGGAGGGCGATCGTGCGCTCGATGCCGGTGACGTCGCCGCTCCAGTCGGTGAGGCGCGACAGGGCGCGGTCGACACCCTCGGCCCCCAGCGGTTGCGGGCGGCCCTGGGCCCCCTCCGAGGCGGCGTCGGGCGGCAGGGCGGGCCCGCCGCTCACGGCGACGTCGGACGGCAGGGCGGCGCGGATGCGGCGGGCCAGGTCCTCGTCCTCGGCCGCGAGCTGGTTCGCGACCGCGGCGAGCACGTAGCGGGCGCGCTCCGGGGCCCACCCGGTGCGGCGGACGACACCGTCGATGAGCCCGCCCGGACCGGCCGCGGCCGAGGTCCCGCCGGAGCCGCCGTCGAGTCCCGACTCGTGCTCGAGCAGGGTGGGGAGCGCCGCGGCGAGGGCCTCGCGGTCGTCGGCGGGCAGGTGCTCGGCGAGGGCCGCCAGCGCGGCGGTGGCGCCGAGCCGGGCGTCGTCGGTGTGCTCGAGGCCGGCGCGGGTGGCCACCCCGCGGAGGAACTCCTGGTGTCGCATGGTCGACGGCCTACCCGATCATCGGCCGCCGCCACGCGTCCCGTCGGCCTACAGCCTCAGCCGGAGAGGGCGGCGTAGGCCGCGGCGAGGTCGTCCCCGCTCGGCCCCTCGAGCCGGCCCGGCCGCGCGAGCCCGTCGAGGACGACGAACCGCAGCAGCGCCCCCCGGCTCTTCTTGTCGACCTTCATGTACTCGACCAGCTCGGGCAGGACGCCGGGCTCGTAGCGGGTCGGCAGCCCGACCGCGGCGAGGACGTCGCGGTGCCGGTCGGCGGTGGCGTCGTCCAGCCGCCCGGCGCGGCGGGCCAGCTCGGCCGCGAAGACCAGCCCGACGGCGACCGCCTCGCCGTGGCGCCACCGGTAGTCCTCCCGGCGCTCCACGGCGTGGCCGAGGGTGTGCCCGTAGTTGAGGATCTCCCGGAGGTGCGATTCACGGAGGTCGGCGGCCACGACCTCGGCCTTGACCCGCACGGAGCGGACCACGAGCTCGGCGAGCACCGGCCCGGACGGGTCGAGCGCCGCCTTCGGGTCGGCCTCGACGAGTGTGAGGATCTCGGGGTCGGCGATGAAGCCGGTCTTGACGACCTCGGCCATGCCCGCGGCGATCTCCTCGCCGCCGACCGTGGTGAGGCTGTCGAGGTCGGCGATCACCGCGGCCGGCTCGTGGAAGGCGCCGACGAGGTTCTTGCCTGCCCCCGTGTTGATCCCGGTCTTGCCGCCGACCGCGGCGTCCACCATCGCGAGCAGCGTCGTCGGGACGTGGACCACGCGGACGCCGCGCATCCAGCCGGCCGCGACGAACCCGCCGAGGTCGGTGGCCGCTCCCCCGCCGACCGCGACGACCGCGTCGGAGCGGGTGAGCCCGATCCGCCCGAGCACCTCCCAGCAGAACCCGGCGGTGGCGAGGTTCTTGCCGTCCTCGCCGTCGGGCAGCTCCACCCGGTGCACGTCGGTGCCGGCGGCCTGGAGGCCCTCGGTGACCGCGCGGGCGACCGGCTCCACGGCCGGCTGGTGCAGCACCGCGACCCGGGACGCCCCCGCGAGCGCCCCGCCGTCGCCCAGCGACGCCGCGACCGCGCCGGTGATGCCGCGCCCGACGACGACGTCGTAGGGGCTCCCCGAGGCGACGCGGACCGTGGTCGTCTCAGCCACGCCGGCCTGCCGAGCCGGCGGGGACGTCGGCGGTCAGGGCGGCGTGCACCGCGTCGGTGACCTCCTCGGCGGTGCGGTCGTCCGTCGCGACCTCGTGCACGGCGACCGCGCGGTAGATCGGGAGCCGCTCGGCGAGCAGCGCGGCGAACGTCGCCCGCGGGTTGACCCCGGCCAGCAGCGGCCGCGCCGTCGACAGCCCGGTGCGCCGGACGCCCGCGGCGAGCCCCACGGTCAGGAGCACGACCGGGTGGCCCCGCAGGACCGCCTGGGTCTCCTCGGCCAGCACCGCGCCCCCACCGAGGGCCAGCACCCCGGTGTGCGACCCGAGCGCCTCCGCCACCGCGGCGCGCTCGAGGGCCCGGAACGCGGGCTCGCCGTCGCTGGTGAAGATGTCGGCGATCACCCGGCCCGCGCGGGCCTCCACGAGGTCGTCGGTGTCGGCGAAGTCCACCCCGAGCCGCGCCGCGAGCAGCGTCCCGACGGTCGTCTTGCCCGCCCCCGGCGGGCCGATCAGCACGGCGGCGGGGCTCACCGGTCCACCGTCCGCAACGGGTCGATCGCGGCGCGGTAGGCGTCGGCGTTGCGGCGGGTCTCGGCGAGCGAGTCCCCGCCGAACTTCTCCAGTGCGGCGTCCGCGAGCACGAGCGCGACCAGCGCCTCGGCCACGACCCCGGCCGCGGGGACCGCGCAGACGTCGGAGCGCTGGTGGTGGGCGGTCGCGGCCTCGCCGGTCGCGAGGTCGACGGTGCGCAGCGCCTTCGGCACCGTCGAGATCGGCTTCATGGCCACCCGGGCCCGCAGCGGCTCGCCGTTGGTCATGCCGCCCTCGATGCCGCCGGCGCGGTTGGACGCCCGCTCGATGCCGGTGGGGTCGCCCGGGTCGATCTCGTCGTGCGCGGCCGACCCGCGGCGGCGGGCGGTCGTGAAGCCGTCGCCGATCTCGACGCCCTTCATCGCCTGGATGCCCATGAGCGCCCCGGCGAGGCGGGCGTCGAGGCGCCGGTCGGCCTGCACGTAGGAGCCGAGCCCGACCGGGAGGCCGTGGGCCACGACCTCCACCACCCCGCCGAGGGTGTCGCCGTCGTCCTTGGCGGCGTCGACCTCGGCGACCATCGCCGCGGTCGAGGCCTCATCGACCGCGCGCACCGGGGAGGCGTCGATGCGCTCGCCGTCGCCCGGCAGCGGGATCGCGCCCTCGGTGGCGTCCGCGGTGCCCAGCGAGACCACGTGGGAGAGCACCTCCACCCCCAGGGCCTGCGCCAGGAACGCCTTCGCGACCGCGCCGAGGGCCACCTTGGCGGCGGTCTCGCGGGCCGACGCCCGCTCGAGCACGGGCCGGGACTCCTCGAACCCGTACTTCGTCATCCCCGCCAGGTCGGCGTGCCCGGGCCGGGGCCGGGTCAGCGGGGCGTTGCGGGCGCGCCCCTCGATCAGCTCCGGGTCGACGGGGTCCGCGGCCATCACGGTCTCCCACTTCGGCCACTCGGAGTTGCCGATGCGCATCGCCACCGGCCCGCCCTGGGTCAGGCCGTGCCGGACACCGCCGAGGATCTCGAGCTCGTCCGCCTCGAAGCTCATGCGGGCACCGCGCCCGTACCCGAGGCGCCGGCGCGCGAGCTCGGCGGAGACCTCCTTCGAGGACACCGACACCCCCGCGACCATGCCCTCGAGCACCGCCATCAGGGCCGGACCGTGCGACTCACCCGCCGTCAACCACCGCAGCACCCCGCCATCGTTCCACGTCGCCCGCGCGGCCCTCGTGCAGACGGCTCAGGTCGGCACCAGCAGCAGGATCCAGGTCACCCCCAGCAGCGCCGGACCCAGCGGCACGGCCCGCCGCCGCAGCCGCCACGCCACGGCCACCAGCACCGCCGCGGCCAGGGCGGGCGCCGCCGCCAGGGCCCACCACCCGGCCGCGGCGAGCGGCCCACCGAGCGCCGCGGCGAGCTTGACGTCCCCGCCGCCGAGGGCCGCCGGCGCGGCGAACGCCACCCCCGCGTGCAGCCCGCCGAGCACCACCGCCCCCGCCAGCCCCGCGGGCAGGGCCCCCGACGGCACCAGCGCCGCCAGGCCGAGCACGAGCGCCGGGACGGTGAGGACGTCGGGCAGCCGGCCCGCCACGGCGTCGGTGGCCGACCCCGCCACCGCGAGCACCGTGACCACCAGCAGCACCGGCACCCGGGACGCCGCCGCCCCGCCGACCACGGCCGCCGTCGCCACCATGCCGCACCCGCAGGCGGTCCCCACCACGCACCAGGCCCACGGGAGGAGCACCGGGCGCCGCCCCCGGGCGAGCCCGGCCCGCACGCCCGCCCCGAGCAGGGCTCCGCCGGCCAGCGGCAGCAGGACGCCCAGCAGGACACCGAGCGGGAGGTCTCCGGTCACGACGCCGAGCCTGCGCGGCCCGCCCCCACCCCGTCACCGACCACGTCGCGGCCCTGGGGACGACCCGGTGCCGCGCTGCCGGTGTGGACAGGGCGCTACGGCGAACGGACCTCGAACCCGGTCGCGCGGACCAGCGCCGCGTGCATCGCCGCCCGCGGGGCCGACCGGCCGGTGAACTGTTCGACCTGCCCGAACGCCTGGTGGAGCAGCATGTCCAGCCCGGTCGCGACGGCGAGGACCCGCTCCGCTGCCGCGGCGGCCAACGGTGTCGGCCACGGGTGGTAAACCGCGTCCAGCACCACCGCCCACGGCGGCAGCGCCCCGACCAGGCGCGCCGCGAGCTCCCCGTCCACCGACCCCGAGGGGGTGGTGTTCACCAGCGCACCCGCTCGCGCGAGGTCCTCCTCGCGCACCTCGTCGAAACGGACCGCCCGATGCGCCATCCCGTACGACCCGGCCACCTCGAGCGTGGCCGCGGCCCGGGCCGGGTCCCGGACGACCACGGTCACCGCCTCGCTGCCGAGGTCGTGGAGCGCCCCCACGGCCGCCGAGGCGGTACCGCCCGCGCCGAGCAGGACGGCGTCGGCCGTCCCGCCCGGGACCGACCGCACCCCCGCCGCTCGCAGGGCCCCCGCGACGCCGTCGACGTCGGTGCAGTCGGCGCGCCACCCGCCGCCGGCCCGGACCAGCGTGTTCGCCACGCCGAGGCGCCGCGCCCGCTCCGAGGCCGACGACGCCACCGCCAGCGCCGCGCGCTTCCCCGGCATCGTCACCGACAGCCCGACCCACTCCTCGCCGAGGCCCCCGACGAGCCCGGGCAGCGCGTCGGCGTCGCACTCCACCCGCTCGTAGGTCCAGCCGTCGAGCCCGAGCGCGGCGTACGCCGCGCCGTGCAGCACCGGCGAGAGCGAGTGGGCGACCGGCGACCCGAGCACGGCGGCCCGGCGTGGCCCGTCACCGCCCGCCCCGTCACCGCCCACTCAGTAGACCCCGCGCTGCTGGGCGAGCCGCCGGTTCGCGTCGTGCTCCTCGGGGGTCACCGCGAAGCACGAGGCGCCGTCCGGCTCGCACTTGACGAAGTAGACCCAGCCCCCGGGCGTCGGCGACAGCGCGGCCTGCAGCGCCGGCGTCGACACCGCGCCGATCGGCGTCGGCGGCAGCCCGAAGTCGAGGTAGGTGTTGTACGGCCCGGGTGCCGCGCGGTCGGCGGGCGTGGTGAGCAGCGTCTGCCGGTCGAGCGGGTAGTTGATCGTCGAGTCGAGCTGGAGGCGCATCGGGATCGGGAGCCGGTTGTAGACGACCCGCGCGATCTTCCCGAAGTCCTGCTCGACGCCCTCCCGCTCGGCCAGCGACCCCACGACGAGCGCCTGGTACGGGCTCACGTTGTTCGCCGCGGCGCCGCTGACCAGCCCGGTCGCCTCCAGCCGCCCCGTCGAGGTCCGCACCACGGTGGCCAGCGCCGTCCGGGCGTCGGTGCCGGGGGTGATGTCGTAGGTGCCGGGGGCGATCAGGCCCTCGAGCCGCCGCTCGGGCGCGGCCTTGCGGACGTCGGCGAGCGCCCAGTCGGGGACGCCGAGCTGGGCCGGGTCGGTCGTCGCCATGGTGCGGCGCAGGTCGTCGACCGAGATGCACCGTCGCTGCCCGGAGTCCCCCACCACGCAGGTGGCCTGCGCGACGAGGCTGAGCACACCGGGGACGCGGGCCGTGCCGGCGCCCGCGGTGTCGTCGAGCTGGGTGCCGCCGCGGACGTCGAGGCGCCCGAGACGGTTCGCCGGGTCGAGCATCCGGGTCACCGCGTCGGCCGCCGGCATCCCGCGCTGCATGTCGTAGAAGCCCGGCTGGATGCCGCGGCCGCGCGGGTCGTCCTCGGCCGCGTCGCCGAACCCGCGCGCCGAGGCGACCACGCCGTCGGCGGCCAGCGTCTCGCCGATGTCGCGGGTCGAGTCGCCGTCGGCGACCTGGACGACGACGTGACCGGAGGCCGGCCCCGCGAAGTCCGGCGGGAAGAACACGCCCCAGAGGTCGCGGGCGAAGAACGCCCCGCCGGCCAGGGCGAGCACCAGCACGCCGGCCACGACGGGCCACACCAGGCGGCGACGGCGGCGGGTGTCCTCCCCGGCGGCCGCCGGCTCGCCCGACCCGACGGGCAGGAGCCCACCGAGCGCCCCGTCGTCGGGGTCCTCCGGTTCCTCCGGTGCGGGTCCCGACGACGGCGGGCGCGCCGGCTCCGCAGCCGTCCGCGCGGCCGAGGTGGGGGTGGTCGGCGGGGCGGGCTGCGGGTCGGGACGGCGCGGGGGCGGCGGCCCCGCGTCCGGCCTCGACTCCGGCCTCGACTCCGGCCTCGACTCCGGCCTCGCCACCGGCCTGGACTCCGGCCGTGCGCCGTCGCCGGGGCGGGACGCCGAGCGCGCCGCGGGCTCGGGCAGGGGGATGCGGGACGGCGTGGTGGGCAGGCCGGTGACCGCGGCGTCGCGGTGCATCGTGTCGGTGACGGCGTCGCCGCGGTGCAGGGTGTCGGTGACCGCGTCCTCGTGCCCGGCGACGCCGGTCCGTCCCCGGCCGCCCGCGGTCGTCGTCGGGCGGTCCCCGTCGCCGGGCGGGCGCCGCAGGCCCCGGGTCCGGCGGGGGACGGCGGCGGACCGCTCGCCCTCGGCCGGGTGCTGGGCCCCCGGGTGCTGGTCCCCCGAGCGCTGGGCGGCCCCACCGGACCCCTTGCGCACCGCGACCGTCGCCATCGGCACGAGGCGCCTGCCGCCGTCGCGGCGGTCGGTCCCCGTCACGGGCCCGCCAGGGGGTCGGGGGCAGGGCCGCGGCGGGCGTCGAGCCACGTCTGGAGGATCTCGACGGCGGCGGCCTGGTCGATGACGCGGCGCTGCGCCCGGCCCTTCACCCCGCGGTCGGAGAGCATGCGGGTGGCGGTGACGGTGGAGAGCCGCTCGTCGGCCAGGGTGACCGGCAGGGCGGCCAGCGAGGGCTCGGAGTGCTCGGCGAGCACCTCGCGCAGGTCCTCGACGTAGGCCCGCGCCGCCTGGGCCGCCGGCCCCTCGCGCCCGGCGAGGGTGCGGGGTAGTCCCACGACCACCTCGACCACCTCGTGCTCGGTGACGAGCTCCACCAGCCGGTCCAGGTCGGACCACGTCGTCTCGTCGCGATCGAGGGTAACGAGGGGGGTCGCGAGGGTCCCCGCGGGATCGGAGAGGGCGACGCCGACGCGCACCGCGCCGACGTCGACCCCCAGGACCCGGCCCGACGGGGCCCGGCCGGCCTCCGGGCCGGACCCCACGGTCAGGCGCCCGCCGTCCCGGCGACCTGCGCGCGCAGGGCGTCGATGGCGGCACCGATCCCGACGTCCATCCCGGCCGGCCCACCCGCGGGCGAGCCGCCGCCCTGCGCGAGGTCGGCCTTGCCGCCGCCCCGGCCGCCCACGGCCGGCGCGAAGGCCTTGACGAGGTCGCCGGCGGCGAGGCCCCGGTCGCGGGCCGCGGCGGTGGTCGCGACGACGAACGAGAGCTTGTCGCCGTCCGGGGCGAACAGCGCGACCACACCCGGCCGGTCACCGAGCCGGCCGCGGACGTCGGAGGCGAGCGTGCGCAGGTCGCCGCCGCCGACGCCGTCAGGGGTGCGGGAGGCCACCAGGGCGATCCCGGCGACGTCGTCGGCGCCCTCGGCGAGCGCCCCGGCCGAGGCGAGCACCTCGCGGGCCCGCACGTTCTCGAGCTCCTTCTCCGCGGCGCGCAGCCGGTCCACGACCCCGGCGATGCGCTCGGGCAGCTCCTCGGGCTGGGCGCGGAACTGCTCGGCGAGCTGGTTGACCAGCACGTGCTCGCGGGCCAGGAACCGGAAGGCGTCCATCCCGACGAGCGCCTCGACGCGCCGCACCCCCGACCCGATGGAGCCCTCGGAGAGGAGCTTCACCAGCCCGAGCTGCCCGGCCCGGCCCACGTGGGTGCCGCCGCAGAGCTCGCGGGAGTAGTCGCCGACCTCGACGATGCGCACCGCGTCGCCGTACTTCTCGCCGAACAGCGCGATGGCGCCGAGCTTGCGGGCCTCGTCCATGCTCGTGACGAAGGCGCGGACCTCGTCGTCGCCGAGGAGCACCGCGTTGACCTCGTCCTCGACGTCCGCGAGCACCGTCGTGGGGACGGCGCCCTCGGGCGAGGTGAAGTCGAACCGCAGCCGCCCCGGGGCGTTGAGCGACCCGGCCTGGGCGGCGGAATCGCCCAGGGCCTTGCGCATGCCGGCGTGCACGAGGTGGGTGGCGGTGTGCGAGCGCGAGATGGCGGCCCGGCGCTCCATGTCGATCTGCGCGGACACCGGGGCGTCGCGGGTGATCTCGCCGTGCACGACGCGGCCGCGGTGCACCGAGAGCCCGGGCACCGGCGTCTGCACGTCGGTGACGTCGACGGTGAAGCCGTCCCCGAACAGCCGGCCGGTGTCGGCCTGCTGGCCGCCGCCCTCGGCGTAGAAGGGCGTGCGGTCGAGCATGACCTCCACGTCGTCGCCCTCGGTCGCGGCCGGCACCCCGACCCCGTCGACGACGAGCCCGACCACCGTCGCGTCGGCGCGCTGGTCGGTGTAGCCGAGGAAGTCGGTGAGGCCGGCCCGTTCGAGGATCTCGCGGTAGGCGGTGGCATCGGCGCCGCCGTGCTTGCGGGCGGCGGCGTCGGCCTTGGCGCGGGCCCGCTGCTCGTCCATGAGCAGCCGGAAGGCGCCCTCGTCGACCGCGAGCCCGGCCTCGGAGGCCATCTCCAGGGTGAGGTCGATCGGGAAGCCGTAGGTGTCGTGCAGCGCGAAGGCGCTCTCGCCGGGCAGGGTCGTCGACCCCGCGGCGCGGGTCTCCGCGACGGCCGACTCGAAGATCCGCGAGCCGGTGGCCAGCGTGGCGAGGAAGGCCTCCTCCTCGCGGCGCACCACGGCGGCGATCCGCTCGTAGCTCGTCGCGATCTCCGGGTACGACGGGCTCATCGCGTCGCGGACCACGCCGACGAGATCGACCAGCACCGGCTCGGTGATCCCGAGCAGGCGGGCGTTGCGGATCACCCGGCGCAGCAGCCGGCGCAGCACGTAGCCGCGGCCCTCGTTGCCGGGCACCACGCCGTCGCCGATGAGCATCGCTCCGGTGCGCACGTGGTCGGCGATGACGCGGAAGCGGACGCCGTCCTCCTCGGAGCCCTCGTCGTAGGAGCGGCCCGACAGCTCCTGCACCCGGTCGATCGTCGGGCGCAGCAGGTCGGTCTCGTAGACGTTGTCGACGCCCTGGAGCAGGAAGGCGACGCGCTCGACGCCGAGGCCGGTGTCGATGTTCTTCTGCGGGAGCTCACCGATCGGGGACGCCCCGTACTTCGGGCTCTGCTCCCCGCGGACGTCCTGCATGAAGACGAGGTTCCAGATCTCGAGGTAGCGGTCCTCGTCGGCGACCGGCCCGCCCTCGACGCCGTACTCCGGGCCCCGGTCGTAATAGATCTCCGAGCACGGCCCGCCGGGACCGGGGATGCCCATGTCCCAGTAGTTGTCGCGGCCGTCGCGGCGCTGGATGCGCTCGGGCGGCAGCCCGGCGACCTCCTGCCACAGGCGCTCGGCCTCGTCGTCGTTCTCGTAGACGGTGACCCAGATGCGCTCCGGGTCGAAGCCGAACCCGCCGTCGTCCTGGGAGCCGGTGACCAGCGACCAGGCGTGCCGGATCGCGCCTTCCTTGAAGTAGTCGCCGAAGGAGAAGTTGCCCGCCATCTGGAAGAACGTGTTGTGGCGGGTGGTGTGCCCGACGTTCTCGATGTCGCCGGTGCGCACGCACTTCTGGATGGAGGTGGCCGTGGCGTAGGGCGGCGGGGCCTCGCCGAGGAAGTACGGCTTGAACTGCACCATCCCGGCGTTGACGAACAGCAGCGTCGGGTCGTCGAGGATCAGCGAGGCGCTGGGGACGGGGGTGTGGCCGGCGTCCTCGAAGTGGGCGAGGAAGCGTCGGCGGATCTCGTGGGTCTGCACGTGGAGTCCTGCTCGTGGGTGTCGGGAAGCGGTCGGGCCCGACCGGCTCCGGGGTGTCTCCTCCAGGCTGGGGTGCGGGGCGCCGCCGCGACGGCCGCCGAGCGGGGCTCAGCGGCGCGCGGACCCCCGCCGGGGCGCTCGCGCGTGCCGACCCGGGTGCGCGTCGTCGGCGACCGGCAGGGCCGCGGGCGCCGCGGGCCGCACCGGGATCCGGGTCGTGTCCTCCACGTAGGAGTACAGCTCGTCCTCGCGCTCGGCCATTCCCGCGCGCACCTCGGCGCCGAAGGCACCGAGCCCGGCGCCGAGCTCGCGCAGGCCCTCGCCGAGGCTCGCGCCGACCCCCGCCGGGCTCGCGCGGTGGGCGGCCTGGGACACCTTGCGGGTGGCGCCGACACCGACCGCGACGCCGATCCCCATCCAGAACAGTCGCTTCATCCGCGCGCACTCCGCTTGCCGTTGGACCGCTTCGCCGGCGGTGCGTTCTTCAGTCTCCGGGCCTGGCTCGCCTTCCGCAGCCCGTAGGACAGCGCCGCCGCCTTGACCAGCGGGCCGCCGAGCGTCGCGGTGAACAGCGAGCTCAGCGCGCGGGTGTTCGCGGCGACGGCCTGGGCGCTGGCGGTGACGCCGTCGACCCGCTCGAGCTGGGTGTTCACCGTGGTCAGCGTGACCTGGGCGTCGTCCAGCAGCGGGGCCGAGCCCTCGTGCGCCTTGCGGATGGCGATCGTCGCCTCGTCGAGCGTGCGCCCGAGCTTGAGCAGGGGCACCGCGAGCAGCAGCACCAGGATCACGAACGCCACCGCGGCGACGATCGCCGCGATCTGCCCGACCGACACGGTCACTTCCCCTTCGGCTGGGGTCGATGGTCTTCCGCTGACGAGGGCCGGGACGGACCGGACGCGCCGCGCGGTGGCGGAAGGCTACCCGGATGACCATGATCGCCGCGCCGGGCCCCGGGGTCCGTTCAGCCCCGCACCACGTCCCGCAGCCGGGCCAGCCGTTCGGCGATCGCCCGCTCCTCGCCGCGCCCCGACGGCTCGTAGTAGTTCCGGCCCACGAGCTCGTCCGGCGGGTACTGCTGGGCGACGACGGCGGCGCGGTCGTCGTGCGGGTAGCGGTAGCCCACCGCGTTGCCCAGCTTCTCCGCGCCCGCGTAGTGCCCGTCGCGCAGGTGCGGCGGGACCGGGCCGGCGGCGCCCTGCCGGACGTCGGACATCGCGGCGTCGATGGCGGTGATCACGGCGTTCGACTTCGGCGCGGTGGCGAGGTGGATCGTCGCCTGGGCCAGCGCGATCCGGCACTCGGGCAGGCCGATGAGCTGCACGGCCTGGGCCGCGGCGGTGGCGGCCTGCAGCGCGGTGGGGTCGGCCAGCCCGACGTCCTCGCTCGCGTGCACCACCAGCCGCCGCGCGATGAACCGCGGGTCCTCCCCCGCGACGATCATGCGGGCCAGGTAGTGCAGCGCGGCGTCCGGGTCGGACCCGCGGATCGACTTGATGAACGCCGAGATGACGTCGTAGTGCTGGTCGCCCGCCCGGTCGTAGCGCACCGCGACCTCGTCGACGACCTGCTCGACGACGGCGAGGGTGATCTCGCCGTGATCGTCCACGGCGTCGGCGGCCGCCTCGAGCGCGGTGAGGCTGCGCCGCCCGTCGCCCGCCGCGAGCCGCACCAGGTGCTCGCGGGCCTCGGCGGTGAGGGTGACGGCGCCGGCGAGGCCGCGGGGGTCGGCGACCGCGCGGTCGAGCAGCGTGCCGACCGCCTCGTCGTCGAGCGCGTGCAGGCCCAGGACGAGGCTGCGGGACAGCAGCGGCGCGACGACCGAGAAGCTGGGGTTCTCGGTGGTGGCGCCCACGAGCAGGACGACGCGGTCCTCCACGGCGCCGAGCAGCGCGTCCTGCTGGGTGCGGCTGAACCGGTGGATCTCGTCGATGAACAGCACGGTGCGCCGCGGCTCGGCCGCGGCCAGGCGCCGACGGGCGACCTCGATGACCCCGCGGACCTCCTTGACGCCGGCGGACAGGGCCGACAGGGCCTCGAACGCCCGGCCGGTGGCCTGGGAGATGAGCCGCGCCAGGGTGGTCTTGCCGGTACCGGGCGGGCCGTGGAGCAGCACCGAGGCGGGGGCGGCGCCCTCGACGAGCCGCCGCAGCGGGGCGCCGGGGGCGAGCAGGTGGTCCTGGCCGACGACCTCGTCGAGGCTCGCCGGGCGCATCCGGACGGCGAGCGGGGGCCGGACGTCGCCGTGGGGCGCCCCGTCCGAGGGTCGGGCTCCGCTGCGCTGCGTCTCCCACCGGTCCTCGACGACGCCGCGGGTCACCGGCCGCAGGTCCTCCCCCGCGGGCCGCTCCGGCTCCGGGGCCGCGACCTCGAACAGGCTGAAGTCCTCCCCCGGGCTGCCCTCGCTCACACCCCCGACGCTACTGCCCACCACCGACACGCCGGGTCCACCGGGCGTCGTGGGGCTCGTGATCACGAACGGTGTGACGGAGGCAGGCGGGGACCGAACGGTCCGTCACACTCGTGGTGATCATGGGAGCGGCCGGGCCGGGACGGCGCCGACCCCGGCGTGGGGCGCCCACGGCCGATCTACCCGAGCGAGGGTGCCCTTCGCTCGAAACCGCGACGGACCGGCCCGCCACACGCCCCCGTCCGCGCGAGGGGAGGATCGCGTCGCTCTATGCGACCGGGGGTTCCCCTCGCGCGAATCCCCCCAGGCGGCCCGCCACACGCCCCCGCCCGCGCGAGGGGAGGATCGCGTCGCTCTAGGCGACCGGGGGTTCCCCTCGCGCCGGATTCGGGCCGCACCGCCGGATAGGGTCGATGACCATGCGGGAGATCCTCACGGTGCTGGAGTCCGACGCGCACGCGAGCGTCGAGCGCATCGCGACCCTGACCGGGCTCGACGAGGCCGCGGTGCGGGAGCAGATCGCGGCGTGGGAGGCGTCGGGGGTGATCCGCCGCTACAAGACCGTGGTCGACTGGGACCGGTTCGGCGACGAGCGGGTGACCGCGTTCGTCGACGTCACCGTCGCGCCGGAGCGCGGGCGCGGGTTCGACGACGTCGCCGAGCGCATCGCCCGGTTCCGCGAGATCCGGAACGTCCACCTGGTCTCGGGCGCGCAGGACCTGCGGGTCGAGGTGGAGGGGGCGTCGATGAAGGAGGTCGCCGACTTCGTCGCGCAGAAGCTCTCCGGCATCGACCGCGTCACGGCGACCGACACCCACTTCCTGCTGCGCCGCTACAAGGACGACGGGCAGCTCCTCACCGACCCCGAGCCCGACCAGCGGCTGGCGGTGTCCCCCTGATGCCGCCGCTCAAGCCGTTCTCCGAGATCGTCCGGGCCGTCCCGCCGTCGGGGATCCGCAAGTTCTTCGACCTCGCCCAGGGCATGCAGGGGGTCATCTCGCTCGGCGTCGGCGAGCCCGACTTCCCGACGCCGTGGAGCGCCCGGGAAGCCGCGATCCACGCCCTCGAGCACGGCGCGACGACCTACACGTCCAACTCGGGCCTGCTCGCGCTGCGCGAGGCGGTGTGCACCGACCTCGCCGACCGCTACGGCGTGCGCTACCGCGCCGAGGACGAGTGCCTGATCACGTCCGGGGTCTCCGAGGGCCTCGACCTCACGCTGCGGGCGCTGCTCAACCCCGGCGACGAGGTGATCGTCCCGGAGCCCTGCTACGTCGCCTACGCGCCGTGCGTGGCGTTCGCGGGCGGGACCCCCGTGCCGGTCGCGCTGGACCCGGCCGAGGCGTACCGGCTCGACCCGGTGCGCATCGGCGCGGCGGTCACCGAGCGGACGAAGGCGGTGCTGTTCGGCTCGCCGTCGAACCCCACCGGCTCCGCGCAGAGCGCGAGCGACCTCGCGGCGATGGCCGCCCTCGCCGTCTCCCACGACCTGTGGCTGCTCTCCGACGAGATCTACGACCGGCTGACCTACCACGGCACCCACACGCCGGCCTCCGCCGCGCCGGGCGCCTGGGAGCGGACGGTGCTGCTCGGCGGGTTCTCGAAGTCGTACGCGATGACCGGCTGGCGCGTGGGCTACGTCTGCGCCCCGGAGCCCCTGGCCCAGCTCATGCACCGCATCCACCAGTACACGATGCTCTGCGCCCCCCACATGTCCCAGGTCGCGGCGCTGGAGGCGATGCGCACCGCGCAGGACGACGTCGAGGAGATGGTCGCCGACTACGACCGTCGCCGTCGCCTGTTCGCCAAGGGGCTCGACGAGCTCGGCCTCACCTGCCCCGAGCCGGGCGGCGCCTTCTACGTCTTCCCCTCGATCCGCTCGACCGGGATGACCTCGCAGGAGTTCGCCGAGGGGCTGCTGGAGCAGGAGAAGGTCGCCGTCGTGCCCGGCGACGTCTTCGGCCCCTCCGGGGACGGCCACGTCCGGTGCTCCTACGCCACCGCGCTCCCCCAGCTCGAGCAGGCCCTCGAGCGGATCGCCCGCTTCATCGCCTGACGCGGTCGCCCGCGTCACGGTGTCGACCGGGCGGATCGCCCCTAGGATCGTTGCTCTGGACAACGACGTGGGGCGACCGGCCGCGACCGGGCGACCCCGGTGGGGAGCCCCACCCGATGACCGCCTTCCTGCGGCGGCGTGCGACCGACCGGCCCGACGAGGCCTTCGACCGCCGCCTGATCGTGCCGATGATCCTCGGCGCGATCCTCAACCCGATCAACTCGACGATGCTCGCCGTCGCGCTGGTGCCGATCGGGATCGCGTTCGGGGCCCCGGCGTCGGAGACGTCGTGGCTGGTCACGGGCCTCTACCTCGCGACCGCCGTCGGCCAGCCCGTGGTCGGCCGGCTCATCGACCTGTACGGCCCGCGGCGGCTCTACCTCGTGGGCGCGGTGCTCATCGGCGTCGGCGGGGTGCTGGGCACCCTCGCGCCCGGGCTCGGCGTCCTCGTCGTCGCCCGCGTCCTCATCGGTTTCGGCACCTGCTCGGGCTATCCGGCGGCGATGCACCTCATCCGCAGCGAGGCGGAGCGCACCGGCCGGGACAGCCCGCAGACGATCCTCACGGTCCTCGCCGTCTCCACCCAGACCGTGGCCGTCATCGGGCCGACGCTCGGCGGGCTGCTCATCGCCGTCGGGGGCTGGCACGCGACGTTCGCGGTCAACGTCCCGCTGGCCCTCGCGTGCCTGGCGCTCGGGGCGTGGCGGCTGCCGCGCGCGCCGCTCGCCGAGCGCAGCGCCCGGACCGGGCTCGCGACGCGGATCGACCTCGCCGGGATCGTGCTCTTCACCGCGACCCTGGTGGCGCTGCTGCTCTTCCTCGTCCACCCCGAGGCGCGGCTGTGGTTCCTGCCCGTGCTCGCGGTCGCCGCGGGCGCCGCGCTCGTGTGGTGGGAGCTGCGGGCGTCGTCGCCGTTCCTCGACCTGCGCCTGCTCGGCGGCAACGGCCCGCTGCTCGCCACCTACGCCCGGTCGCTCCTCACCGCGGTGTCGTCGTACGCGCTGCTCTACGGCTACACGCAGTGGCTCGAGGAGGGACGGGGTCTCGACCCCTCGGTCGCGGGGCTGGTCCTGCTCCCGGTGTTCGGCACCGGCATCCTCGTCTCCACCCTCACCGGCCGCCGACCGGAGATCCGCGGCAAGCTGCTGGTCGGGGCGGTGACGCAGGTCGTGGTGGCGCTGCTGCTGCTGACGCTGGACGCGACGAGCGCGCTCTGGCTCGTCGTCGTGGTCGCCCTCGTCGCGGGCGTGCCGCAGGGACTCAACAACCTGGCGAACCAGAACGCGGTGTACCACCAGGCCACGCCCGAGCGGATCGGGTCGTCGGCCGGGCTGCTGCGGACCTTCTACTACCTCGGCGCGATCGTCGCGTCGACGGCCGGCGGGGTCTTCCTCACCCCGCGCGCGGACACCCCGGGCATGCACGACCTCGCGTGGTTCATGCTCGGGGCGGCCGCGCTGTTCGTCGTGGTCACCCTGGCCGACCGCTCACTGGGCCGGGTCAGCGCCGCCGCGCGCGGTCAGGCCTCCTGACCGCGCCGGCAGGTGGAGAACGCCGGGAAGAACGGCAGCGGCTCGTCGCCGCCGTAGGGCTCGAGGGCGGCGACGACGGCGTCGGCCAGCTCGGCCGTCGCCTCCTCGCGCTGGCGCTCGGCGTCGGTGCGCAGGCGGCGCCAGTAGCTCGCGAGCACCGCCGCCGCGTGCTGCGGCGGGCGCCCGACGACGACCTGCTCCGGCCCGTTGCCCTTCCCGACGACGCCGGGCAGCAGCGACCGCGTGCAGACCCACACCCACAGCGTCGTCGCGGCCAGGTGACGTGGACCGGAGACGGCGAGGTCGGCCAGCTCGGGCCACACCCCGGCGACCGCCGACTGCCACGCCGCGGTCATCGCCTCGGCCATGCCCGACGGCAGGACGGCGGGGCGTCCCCAGCCGGGGAACGGCAACCGGACCGAGGCGGCGGTCAGGGCGACGTCGCGGAAGCATCCCCACTCGAAGTCGAGGAAGCGGGCCCCGGCCCCCGTGAGCAGGCAGTTCTCCGGGGACACCTCGGACGGGCTGAACGCACGGTAGTGGGTCCCGCCGAGCAGGCCGGCCGCCGAGCGGGCGTGCGAGACCGCCGCGGGCGCGGCCTCCACCCGCAGCAGGTGCGCGAGCAGGTCGGGGATCTCGGCGAGGGCCGAGCGGGCGTCGTCGGCGAGCGGGTCGCGCCAGTGGCGCACCCCGGAGCGGCGCAGCAGCGCCCCGAAGTCGCCCTCCCGGGCCGCCGTGACCGCCTGCAGGTTCCCCAGCGCGCGGGCGGCGCCGAGCAGCGCGCGCTCGGCGGCCTTGGGGTCGTCGCCGTCGAGCTTGTCCGCCAGGCTCGCGCAGCGCCCGAGGTCCTCGAGGACGAGGAGGCGCTGCTCGGGGTCGTTCGCGTAGAGCGTCGGCGTCGCCCGGTCCTCGGCCGGCAGCGCCGTGAACAGCTGGCAGCTCGCGGCCTCGTACGGGAACGGGTCGACGCGCTCGGGCCGGTCGGCATCGGTGTCCGGCGGCGCGAGGTAGTGCTTGACGACGAGCGTGCGGGGCAGCGAGAACGGGTTCTCGGCGACCCGGACGCGCACCACCCGCGAGCGGGTGCTGCCGCCGAGATCCTCGGCGTCGGCGAGCCGTACCCGCGCCCCGCTGCGGCGGGTGAGGAGGTCCTCGGCGAGGGCCACCGTCCGGTCGACCTCGTCCTCACCGCGGGGGTGCGAGGAGTCGTCGAGCGGGGACGGGACGTCGGAGTCGTCGGCCGTGAGCGGGGTCATCAGACGTTGGACCCTACCCGTCGCCAGGTTCACTACCCGCGAGTAGCCGGAACGTGACGGAGTCGGAATCGATGCACGACCGAGTCCTGTCGGCCACGGTCCGATCGTGCGCGATCACCCAGCGTGCGGCTTCTGCGGCCGGATCCGGGCCGCCGCGGCGCGCCTCCGGCGGTCCGCGAGGAGCAGGACGGCGATCCCCGCGGCGACGATGCAGACGACGTTGACGGCCAGCTGGGCGAGCGACCCCAGGGCCTGCGGCCACGCCCCGAGCACCACCGCCACCGCGGCGAACCCGGCCGCGGGCACCGTCGTCACCGAGATGAACACGCCGACGAGCACCCCGGTGCCCGATCCGGCGAGCAGCGCCACCATCCCGGCCACCCCGGCGAGCAGCGCGACGAGGAGGTTGACCGGACCGACCTGGTAGACGAAGGCGGTCTGGTCCAGGTCCCTCAGCGCCGTCCCGCTGATCGCGCCGACCGCCCGCCCGACCGCCGCGCCCGCCGTCGTCACCAGCAGCGCGACCGCGAACCCGACGACGAGCGCCGCGGCGGCCTCGCGCGCGAGGGCCGGGCGGCGGCGCACCGCGGCGACGGCGAGCGCCGCGAGCGGCCCGAACTCGGGACCGAGCACCATCGCGCCGACCACGGTGACCGTGGAGTCGGTGACCACCCCGACGGCGCCCAGCACGCAGGCGATCGTCAGCATCACCGTGAAGGTCACGGTCAGCCGCGCCTCCTGCCCGGTGCGGGCCAGCAGCTCCTGCCAGACGACGGCGTCCGCGGCCTCGCCGGGCGCCTCCTCCTCGGCCCGGTCGGCCGCCCGCGAGAGGACCGTCTCCAGCAGGGCCAGCTCGATCCCGCCGTCGCGCTCGATGCCGAGGGCCCGCAGCGCCTCGACGAGGCCGTCGACGGACTCCCGCGCGACGTCGGCCTCGACGAGGTCGCCGGCCGGCTCGACCGCCGCCCCGGGCAGCACGACGACGTGGGTCGCGCCCGGCTCCGCGCGCAGCAGCTCGACGACGTCACCGGTCCGGTGCGTCGGGCAGAGCGTCCGGACGCGGATCACGGGCTCACCCCGAGCCCGTGCCGCCCGCCCCGTCGCCCGGGTCGTCGACCGGGCGCTCCTGCGGCTTCACCGGGTTCGCCGGCTTGTCGGGGGTGTCCACGCCGGCCTCCTTGCGCTGCAGCGCCGTGATCGGCGCGGGCGCGCCGGTCAGCGGGTCGTAGCCGCCGCCGGTCTTCGGGAAGGCGATGACGTCGCGGATCGAGTCCACCCCGGAGAGCAGCGCGCAGATGCGGTCCCAGCCGAACGCGATCCCGCCGTGCGGCGGCGGCCCGTACGAGAACGCGTCGAGCAGGAACCCGAACTTCTCCCGCTGCTCGGCCGGCGAGAGCCCCATGAGCGCGAACACCCGCTCCTGGACGTCCTGGCGGTGGATACGGATGGACCCGCCGCCGATCTCGTTGCCGTTGCAGACGAGGTCGTAGGCGTAGGCGAGCGCGTGGGCCGGGTCCTCCTCGAACCGGTCGACCCACTCCGGGGTCGGCGAGGTGAAGGCGTGGTGGACCGCCGTCCACTGGCCCGAGCCGACCGCGACGTCGCCCGCCGCGGTGGCCTCGTCGGCGGCCTCGAACAGCGGCGCGTCGACGATCCACACGAAGGACCAGGAGCCGGGCTCGATGAGGTCGAGGCGCCGGGCGATCTCGCCGCGGGCCGCGCCGAGCAGGGCCCGCGCCTCGCTGCGGGGACCGGCGGCGAAGAAGACGCAGTCGCCCGGGTTCGCGCCGACGGCCTTGGCGAGGCCCTCGCGCTCGGCGTCGGAGAGGTTCTTCGCGACCGGGCCGCCCATCCCGACCTGCCCGTCGTCGCCGACGAGGACGTAGGCCAGCCCGCGCGCGCCGCGCTGCTTGGCCCACTCCTGCCAGCCGTCGAACGTGCGGCGGGCCTGGGAGGCGCCGCCGGGCATGACCACCGCGCCGACGTAGGGCGCCCGGAACACCCGGAACGGCGTGTCGGCGAAGTAGTCGGTCAGCTCGGTGAGCTCGAGGCCGAACCGCAGGTCCGGCTTGTCCGACCCGTAGCGGGCCATCGCGTCGGCGTAGGTCATCCGCGGGATCGGGGTGGTGATCTCGTGGCCCGCCAGCCGCGACCACAGCGCGGTGACGACGGCCTCGCCGAGCGCGATGACGTCGTCCTGGTCGACGAAGCTCGCCTCGATGTCGAGCTGGGTGAACTCGGGCTGCCGGTCGGCGCGGAAGTCCTCGTCGCGGTAGCAGCGCGCGATCTGGAAGTAGCGCTCCATGCCCGCGACCATGAGCAGCTGCTTGAACAGCTGCGGCGACTGCGGCAGGGCGTACCAGCTGCCCGGGCGCAGGCGGGCGGGGACGAGGAAGTCGCGAGCGCCCTCGGGGGTGGAGCGGGTCAGCGTCGGGGTCTCGATCTCGACGAACCCCCGGTCGTGCAGGGTGTCCCGCGCGATCTTGTTCGCGTCGCTGCGCAGCCGGATGGCGTGCGCGGGTCCCTCGCGGCGCAGGTCGAGGTAGCGGTAGCGCAGCCGGACGTCCTCGCCGGGCGTCTCGTCCATCTGGAACGGCAGCGGCGCCGACTCCGAGAGCACCGTCAGCTCGGTGGCGCTGATCTCGACCGCGCCGGTGGCCAGCTCGGTGTTCTCGCTGCCCGACGGACGTGCCTCGACGGTGCCGGTGACCTGCACGCAGTACTCCGAGCGCAGCCGGTGGCTGGCCTCGGCGACGTCCCCGGACCGGAACACCACCTGGACGACGCCGGACGCGTCGCGCAGGTCGATGAACACCACGCCGCCGTGGTCGCGGCGGCGGGCCACCCATCCGGCGAGGGTGACGGTGGCGCCGACGTGCTCGGCGCGCAGCGTGCCGGCGGGGTGCGTGCGCATCATCGGGGGTGGATCTCCTGGTCGTCGCCGTCCGGTGCCTGGATCCGACACCGGACACCAGGCTATCGACCGGCCACGACCGGGTCCTCAGCCGCCGTCGAGCACCCGCAGCGCGGCCCCGCGACTCCGGCTCCGGTCCGGGGGCCCGCCGTCCCCCGGTCCCGCGTGGACCAGCCGGAGCGGGGCCCGACGCGGCGCGGGCGGGGCCGGCTCCGCCGCGTCGAGCACCCCCAGGGCCTCGACCAGACAGTGCAGCAGGAGCTCCCGCGGCACGCTGCGCGAGATCCACACCTGCCGGGTGGCCGGGTCGGCCACCCACGCGGTACGCCCGTCGAGGGCCTGCCAGGACACGCTCACGCCGGCCTCGCGCAGCAGGGGCAGCGCCGCCAGGGGGTCCACGTCCGGATCGGTCGATGCGCTCACGACCAGGCGTCCGCACCGGCGGCCCGCCCGGATCGGAAGTTGGTGCGTTCGTCGGACATCGGGTGCGCACGAGAAGCAACCTGTTGCCCGGACAGGCGTCAGAGGAGGGAGAGCTGCTCCGCGGTGGTCTCCGTGACCACCCGCTCGGGCAGCCGCGGCAGCGCCCCCGCCGGCCACGGTTCCGGGTTCGCCTCCGGCTCCGGTGTCCCCGCCCGCCCGCCGGACCGGCCACCCATGTGGTGTCCGCCGCCGTCGAGGCCGTGCCGCCGCAGCAGCGGGCGCACCCGCGCCGTGAGGTCCTCCCGGTAGGCCTTCTGCACGTACGCCCCCCGGCGGTAGAGCTCGGCGTAGCGCTCGAGCAGCTCGGGATGCTCGCGGGAGAGCCACCCGTGGAACCACTCGCGGGTGCCGGGCCGCAGGTGGAGCGCGAGCACGGTGGCCCCGGCCGCGCCGGCGGCGGCGATCTCGCCGAGGAGCGCGTCGAGGGCCGCGTCGGAGTCGGTGAGGCCGGGCAGGACCGGCGCCACGAAGACCCCGACGGGCAGGCCCGCGTCGGCGATCCGGCGCACCAGGTCCAGCCGCGCCCGGGGTGTCGGGGTGCCCGGCTCGACCGAGCGGTGCAGGTCGGGGTCGAGCAGCGCGAGCGAGACGCCGACCCCGACCGGCACGTCGGCACCCGCGGCGACGAGCTCCGGGAGGTCGCGGGCGAGCAGCGTGCCCTTGGTGAGGATCGAGAACGGCGTGCCCGACCCGCGCAGCGCCCGCACGATCCCCGGCATCAGCCGGTAGCGGCCCTCGGCCCGCTGGTAGGGATCGGTGTTGGTGCCCATCGCCACGTGCTCGCGGGTCCACCGCGGTGAGCGCAGCTCGCGGGCGAGCACCTCGGGGGCGTTGAGCTTGACGACCACCTGGCGGTCGAAGTCCTCGCCCGCGTCGAGGTCGAGGTAGGTGTGGGTGTTGCGGGCGAAGCAGTTGTGGTGGAGCAGCCCGGCGGCCACGTAGTCCCCGGTGCCGGTGGTGACGTCGTACACCGTCTCCCGGCCCGCCGGTTCCACCGAGACCACGGTGCGGTCGGCGCCGCGCGAGTCGGCCAGCACGTCGCGCACCCCCGCGAGGCCGGGGGCGGGCAGCGTCTCGGCGCCGACGAGCACGTCGCCGGGGACCAGCCACACCCCGTCGTCGCCGGCGCAGCCCTCGCGCACGACGTGGCGCCAGCCGACCGTGGTGAGCACCCGGTGCTCGGGGCCGGCGTCGACCGCGGTGCCGTCGGCGAGGCGCACCCGCACCACCGGCACGGTGCGCGACCAGTGGGCGGTGACCGTGGTGCGCACCAGCCGCCGCAGGCCGTCCTCGACGACGCTGCCCACCACCGCGTCGCCCACCCGCAGCTGCGCCATCAGCGTCGTGCCGCCGTCGGCGCGCAGGACGGGCGTGGACCCGACGAGGCAGTAGGTGCACGCGTGCGAGCAGCCCCGGTACGGGTTGACGGTCCAGGAGAACGGCATCGGCGAGGCGCCGGGCACCCGGTTGAGCACCGAGCGGGCCCGGACCTCGTGGAAGGTCACCCCCGCGAACTCCGGCGTCCGCACGCTGCGGACGAGGCCCTTCAGCGCGGGCATCCCGGGGAGCGCCCCGTCGTCGTCCACCTGCTGCCCGGCCCATCGCATGCCCTTCATTCGAACACGTGTTCGCATGAGAGGCAACCGCGGTACCCGAGGTTTCGGTACCGTCGGTACGCGGTAATGGCTGTCACAGGTTCTGCGGCAGGAGGACGTGACCGATGAGCAGCTTCACCCTGGAACTGACCCCGGCGCACCATGAGCTCGTCCGGCGGGCCCACGCGTTCGCCGAGGACGTGATCCGCCCGGCGGCACCGAAGTACGACCAGCTCCAGGAGTGCCCCTGGGACGTCGTCGACGAGGCGGCCCGGGCGGGCTTCTACAACGCGCTGTTCTACGCCGACCTCATCGCCGACCCCACCGGCCTCTCCCTCCCGCTGTTCCTCGAGGAGATCTTCTGGGGCTGCGCGGGGATCGGGCTGACGACGGTGCTGCCCGCGCTCGCCCTCTCCGCGCTGAACCAGGCGGGCACCCCCGAGCAGATCGCCACGTGGGCCCCGGAGATGTTCGGCGAGCCCGGCGACATCAAGCTCGCCGCGCTGGCGGTCTCCGAGCCGCAGGGCGGCTCCGACGTCGCGAACCTGCAGACCCGGGCGCGCCGCGACGGCGGCGACTGGGTGCTGGACGGCACGAAGATCTGGATCGGCAACGGCGGGATCGCGGACGTGACCGTGGTGAACGCCGTCGTCGACCCCGACCTCGGCACCAAGGGCCAGGCCATGTTCGTCGTCCCCCGGGGCACGCCGGGCATGGAGCAGGTGCGGCGTCTGGACAAGCTCGGCCACCGGGCGTCGCACACCGCCGAGCTCTCGTTCACCGACTGCCGCATCCCGGGCGCGAACCTGCTCGGCGGCGACGACAAGCTCGAGCACAAGCTCGACAAGGCCCGCCGCGGCGAGGGCGACTCGGCGGCGCTGGGGACCTTCGAGCAGACCCGGCCGATGGTCGCGGCCATGGCGCTCGGCGTGGCCCGCGCGTCGTTCGAGTACGCCTGCGACTACGCCTCGCGCCGGGAGGCCTTCGGCGGCCCGATCATCGAGAACCAGGGCGTCGCGTTCCCGCTCGCCGACCTCGCCGCGGACATCGACGCGGCCCGCCTGCTCTGCTGGCGCGCCTCCTGGATGGCGGCGAACGGCGTCCCCTTCCACCTCGCCGAGGGCTCGATGTCGAAGCTCAAGGCCTCGGAGGTCGCGGTGCGCGCCGCCGAGCAGGCCGTGCAGGTCTGCGGCGGCTGGGGCTACGTGTCCGACCTGCCCGTCGAGAAGTGGTACCGCGACGCGAAGCTCTACACGATCTTCGAGGGGACCAGCGAGATCCAGCGGATGGTGATCGGGCGGACCCTCGCCACCGAGGCCGCCAAGGGCCCGCAGCACCACCAGCTCCCGGGCGACCACGGCGGGCTCTCCCGCCGCTTCGGGCACGGGTCGCTCGCCCGCGCCCGGGCCGGCGAGGTGTTCATGAAGCTCGCGAAGCACGCCCCCCAGTCCGTCCTGGAGCTCGGCGGCCGGCTCGCGTCCCCGGGACGGTGATCACACGGGGCGGCGCGGGCGGCGACCCTCTAGGGTCGTCCCCCGAGTCCGCCGCCGGTCCGAGCCCGAGGTGCAGCCCATGACGGAGTCCTCGACGTCGAGGCCGCCCGCCCCCGCGTCGTCCGGCACCGGACCGGCCGCGCCGGGCGGCGTGCTGGACACCGTCTACGCCCTCGCCGCCGCGTCGGCCCGCACCGCCGTCGAGCTCACCCTCAACGGCCCCCAGATCGTGCGCGGCATCGCCTCGGCCGCCCGGACCGCGACCGTCGAGCTCAGCCCGCTGGTCGTCGACGCGCTCCGGGCCGTCCCGCGGGTGGCCGTCGTCCTCGAGTCGCTGCTCCCGCTCGCCCAGAACCTCCAGCGCTCCCTCGACGCGCTCGCCTCCGCCGCCCCGGACATCCACGCGCTCGCCGAGGCCGTCCCGGCGCTGCAGCAGCTCGGCGGGGCGGCCGAGGACATCCACGCGCTCACCGCCGCCGTCCCCGCCCTCCGACAGCTCGGCGGCGCGGCCGACGACATCCACGCGCTCACCGCCGCCGTCCCCGCCCTCCAGCAGCTCGGCGCGGCCGCCGACGACATCCACGCCCTGCGCGACGCGGTCCCGGCCCTCCAGCAGATCGGGGGCGCCGCGGGCGACATCCGCGAGCTCACCGGGGCCGTCGAGTCCCTCGGCCGGCTCGCCGGCGCCGTCGACGACCTCGAGCGCCTCGCCGCCGCCACCGCCGACGTCAGCACCATCGCCGGCGCCCTCGGCACGCTCGAGCAGATCGCCGCCGCGGTCCCGACGGTCGAGCGGATCGCCGAGGCCGTCGGCACCGTCGAACAGATCGCGGCAGCCGTGCCGACCATCGAGCGGATCGCCGGCGCCGTCGGGACCGTCGAACAGATCGCGGCCGCGGTCCCCGTCGTGCAGCGCATCGCCGACGCCACCGGCACCGTCGAGGACCTCGCGGCGGCCGTGCCCACCCTCGAGCGCCTCGCCGACGCCGTCCCGACCGCGCAGCAGATCGCCGACGGGGTGCCGTTGATCCGGTCGCTGGTCGAGGCCGTGCCCGAGGTCGAGAAGCTCACCGGGGCCATCGGGCACGTCGAGGTGCTCGCCCGCCACGCCGACACGACCTTCCCCGACCTGCCCCCGCGGCTCGACAGCCTCGACCAGCAGCTCTCCGTCGCGGCGACGGAGCTGGTCAAGGTCGCCCCGGACCTGCGCACCGTCGCCGGGCGCATCGAGGAGCTCGACGGGCAGATCAAGGTCCTCGCGGACGCCCTCGCGCCGCTGCAGGGCACGACCGAGCGCCTCGGCCGGCTGGTCGACCGGCTCCCGGCCGGCCGCCGGTCCGCCAAGGCCGTCGAGGGCTAGTCCGCCGGCGGCAGCGCCTCCCCGGTGTCCTTGAGCCCGACCCCGGACAGCTGCCGGCGGCGGGACTCGGTCAGCAGCGCGGCGAGCACGTCGGCGGCCCGCTCGTACGACAGGCCGTGCGGCGGGCGGACGTTCGACACGCAGTTGCGCTCCGCGTCGGCCCGCCCGCGCCGCGGGCCCCACGTCAGGTAGGCGCCGAGCGAGTCCGGCGCGGACATGCCCGGGCGCTCCCCGATGAGCACCAGCACCAGGGCCGCGCCGAGCCGGGACCCGACGTCGTCGCCGAGCGCCACCCGGGCCTGGGTCGCGACGACGGGCGGCGCGACGGCCCAGCCCTCCAGCCGCGCCAGCAGCGCGGCGAGCAGGCCGGCGGCGTGCGCCTGCACCGCCCGGGCGGACAGGCCGTCGGCGACGACGACGGCGAGGTCCCACTCCCCCGCCGTCAGCTCGGCACCGTCGGCGAGCCGCCGCCCGAGGTCCGGGCGCTGCAGGTACTCCGTCCGGTCGCCGGCCTCGCTCGCCACGCGCACGACGTCGAGCCCGGTCGCCCCGCGCAGGTCCGTCACGAGGGCCTCGACGTCGAGCGGCGCGTGCACGGCGTCGCGGGCCAGTGCGTGGGCGGCGTCGAGGCGCAGGATCTCCGCGGTGGGCAGCGCGTCGCCGGCCCGCCCGAGCCCGACGCGGGCCTGGGTCGCCTCGCGCAGCACCCGCCAGGCGTCGGCGGTGCTCACGCGCCCATCCCGGTGGTCAGCGCCGGCAGGGCGCCGGGGTCGAGCGGCGGGACGCGCCCGGCGTCGTCGAGCAGCCCCACCGACGCGAGCCACGCCTCGAACTCCGGCGCGGGCCGCAGCCCGAGAACCGCACGGACGCCGAGGACGTCGGTGAACGACAGCGACTGGTAGGCCAGCATCACGTCGTCCCCGCCCGGCACGCAGATGACGAACGAGCACCCGGCCGCCGCGAGCATCGTGAGCAGGGTGTCCATGTCGTCGGCGTCGGCCTCGGCGTGGTTGGTGTAGCAGACGTCGACGCCCATCGGGACGCCGAGGAGCTTGCCGCAGACGTGGTCCTCCAGGCCGGCGCGCAGGATCTGCTTGCCGTCGTAGAGGTACTCCGGGCCGATGAACCCGACGACGGTGTTGACCAGCAGCGGGTCGAACGCCCGGCACACCGCGTAGGCGCGGGCCTCGAGGGTCTGCTGGTCGACGGGGCCGCCGACCCCGTGGTGGGCGTCGGCGGAGAGCGCCGAGCCCTGCCCGGTCTCGAAGTAGGTCACCTGGTTCCCGACGGTGCCCCGGCCGAGGGCGAGCGCCGCCTCCCGGGCGTCGCGGAGCTGCTCGAGGGTGACGCCGAACCCGCGGTTGGCCGCCTGCGTGCCGGCCACGGACTGGAACACCAGGTCGACCGGGGCGCCCTGCTCGAGGAGCTCGAGCGTGGTCGTCACGTGGGTGAGCACGCAGGACTGGATCGGCGCGTCGAGGCGCTGCCGCGCGTCGTCGAGCAGCTCGAGCAGGCCGCGGACGGTCGACGGCCGGTCGGTCGCGGGGTTGATCCCGACGACGGCGTCCCCGGACCCGTGGAGCAGGCCGTCGACGATGCTCGCGGTGATGCCGACGGGATCGTCGGTCGGGTGGTTGGGCTGCAGCCGGGTCGCGAGCCGGCCGGGCAGGCCGAGGGTCGTGCGGAACCCGGTGACAACGCGCGTCTTCGCGGCGATCGCGACGAGGTCGGCGACCCGGCAGGTCTTCGAGACCGCCGCGACCATCTCCGGGGTGAGGCCGGGCGCGAGCGCGGTGAGCGCGGCGGTGTCGGCCTCCCACGAGAGCAGCCAGTCCCGGAACCCGCCGACCGTCAGCGAGCGCACCGGGGCGAACGCGTCGGCGTCGTGGGTGTCCACGATCAGCCGGGTCACGTCGTCGTCCTCGTACGCGACGACGGCCTCGTCGAGGAAGTGCGCCAACGGCAGGTCCGCGAGCGCCGTGCGGGCCGCCACGCGCTCGGCGGCCGAGCCCGCCGCGCAGCCGGCCAGGACGTCCCCCGAGCGCGCGGGCGAGGCCTTGGCGAGCAGGTCGCGCAGGTCGGTGAAGCGGTACGAGTGCCCGCCGACGGTGGCCGTCCAGCTCATGGTGGCCAGCCTGGCGCCCGGCGGCGCCGCATGGGTGACGGCGAGGTCACGCCCGGTACCCCGGCGTCCAGCGGGTCCGGTGGACCGCGGCGCGGAGCTCGTCCTCGCCCGCCTCCGGGGCCACCCCGTCCGCCACCGCCTGCACCGCCACCGCGACCGCGAGGTCGTCGGCGACGTCGCGGACGTCGGCCCAGGACGGGAGCAGCGGGGCGCGCGGGTCGCGCAGCGCGGGCGAGGCGCTCCCGAGGGCCCGGGCGGCGGCGCGCATCATCGCGTCGGTGACCCGGGTGGCCCGGGCGGCGGTCACGGCGAGCCCGACGGCTGGGAAGACGTAGACGTTGTTGCACTGCGCCACCGGGATGTCCTCGCCGTCCTCCCGCGCCAGCGGCGGGAACGGCGAGCCGGTGGCGATGAGGGCCCGGCCGTCGGTCCAGCCGTCGATGTCGGCGGGACGCGCCTCGGCGTTGGCCGTCGGGTTGGACAGCGGGAAGACGATCGGCCGGTCGACCTTGCCGGCCATGGTCCGCACGATCTCCTCGGTGAACGCGCCCTGCGCGGTGGACAGCCCGAGCAGCACCCCCACGTCGAGGTGCTCGACGACGTCCGCCAGGCCCGGCAGGCTCGTCCTGCCCTCCTCATGGCTGACCTTCCAGCCCTCCACGTCGGCCGGGTCGTGCGCGAACGCCCGCTGGTCGTCGGCCAGGTCCTCGCGGTCGGTGGTGAGCAGCCCCCGGACGTCGACCACCCAGCAGCGCGCGCGGGCCTCGTCGTCGGAAGCGCCCTCGTCGACCATCTCCTGGCGGACCATCTCCATGACCCCGATGCCGGCGGACCCCGCGCCGAGCATGACGACGTGCTGGTCGCGCAGCCGCGTGCCGGCGACGGCCGTGGCACCCTGCAGCGCGCCGAGGGCGACCGCGGCGGTGCCCTGGATGTCGTCGTTGAAAGTCAGCAGCCGGTCGCGGTAGCGGGCGAGGATCGGGGCGGCGTGGGGCGTCGCGAAGTCCTCCCACTGCAGCAGCACGTCCGGGAGCTCGGCCGCGACGGCGGCGACGAAGTCCTCCACGAAGGCGAAGTACTCGTCGTCGGGGATGCGACGGTGGCGCCAGCCGAGGTAGAAGGGGTCGTCGAGCAGGTCGGCGTTGTCGGTCCCGACGTCGAGCAGGATCGGCAGCGTGCGGGCCGGGTCGATCCCGCCGATCAGGGTGTAGAGCGAGAGCTTCCCGACGGGGATGCCCATCCCGCCGACGCCCTGGTCGCCGATGCCCAGGATGCGCTGCCCGTCGGTGACGACGATGACGTCGACCTCGGTGTGCGGGCGGTTGCGCAGCATCGCGCGCAGGTCGGCGCGGTCCGGGTACGACAGGTACAGCCCGCGCGGGCGCCGCCAGATCTCGGAGAACCGCCGGCAGCCCTCGGCGACCGTCGGGGTGTAGACCAGCGGCAGCGCGGTGGGGACGTCCGCGGCGAGCACCGAGTAGAAGAGGTGCTCGTTCCGGTCCTGCAGCGAGCGCAGGTAGACGTAGCGGTCCAGGTCGGTCGCCATGCGGTGGACCTCGTTCCAGGAGCGCCGGACCTGGGTGTCGAGGCTGGTCACCGCGTGGGGCAGGAGCCCGAGCAGGCCCAGGTCCCGGCGTTCCTCCTCGGTGAACGCGGTGCCCTTGGTGCGCAGCGGGTCGCTGAGTATCTGGCTGGGCTCCATCGCCGTCCTCCCGGCCGGTGCTCCTCGGTGACCCGGACAGCGTGCCTCCCGGACCCCGCTCCCGTCAGGGGGCGAGATCCGCGAGGCGGTCGCGGACCGACGCCGGGGAGCTGCCGTCGAGGTGGAGCTCGGTGATCGTGGTCCGGCCGCGACCGAGGCCGCCGTCGTCGTCCCCGACGTCGCCGTCGAGGTCCATCCGGTCACCGTCGAGCGAGATGTCCGCCGGGGGCAGCCACTCCAGGCCCGACGAGCGGCCGGCCGGGTGGTTGACGTTGAGCACGAGGCCCGCCGCGAACGGCGGGCGGGTCGTCGCCAGCGCGCCGACGAGCCGGGCCACGAACTGCGCCGTCGACGCGCAGTCGTCCTCGTCGTGGGCCCGGTCGGTGGACACCGCGACGGCGGGGACCCCGGCGTGCGCCGCGGTCACCGCCGCCCCGACGGTGCCCGACTCGGTGATCCCCGAGCCGGTGTTGCGGCCGAGGTTGGTCCCGGAGACGACGAGGTCGGGTCCTCCGCCGTCCGCGCGCATCGCGGCGAGCCCCGCGAGCACGGCGTCGGCCGGGGTGCCGGACACGGTGCGCACGCCCGGGTCGTCGGTGTCCCGGAGGTCCTGCTCGCCGCTGGTGTCGGCGCCCGCCCCGCTGCGGTTGTCCTCCGGCGCGACCTCGACGACGTCGTGGCCGGCCCGGGTGAGCGCGGCCCGGACCGCCCGGATGCCGCCGGCGTCGTACCCGTCGTCGTCGGTGAGCAGGATGCGCAGCCGCGGTGGCGGCGCGGGCCGCGGCGGGGTGGTCGTGGGCCGGGGCGGCGCGGGCGTCGTCGTGACGGCCGACGTGGCGACGGGCGCGACGTCGGCCGCGGGCACCGGGCCCGCGCACGCGGCGAGGGCCCCGGTGACGACGACGGCGAGCGCCGCGTGGCGCACGGGCCGGGGCACGGTCAACGGGGATCTCCGGATCGGGGTCGGCGCCCGGCCGCTCCGGTCCGGGGCCGCGATCCTAGGGGCGTGACGGCGCCGGCCTGCCCCGACCGGCCGGCGCTGTCCACCAGGCGCACGGGATCTGTCCGAAAACGTCGAGGTCACGACCCGACATCGCTCTTCCGTGGGGTCCTCATTACCCTCCCGTTCACTTCATCGTTGCCGCAGCGACGGGCCTTGTTGGGGGCGACAGGGCCGCTCCGGCACGTGACGCGGGCAGGGGGCCTGACCACTGTGACGACACCGACCACGACACGCGCGGCACCGAGCACCGACCACCCGGCCGGTCCGGTGCCGGCCGAACGGACCGACCTGGCCGAGGCGGGGCGGATGCTCCTGCGCTCGGTCCTCCCCGCCGGGGTGCTGCTGTGCCTGGCGCTGGCCGTCTACGGCGGCACCGGGCACGACCTGACGATCGTGCTGCAGGACCGCTTCCCGGAGGACTCCGAGTACTCCGGGCTCTTCACGATCATGTTCTCGAGCGCGCTCATGGTCTGCGCCGGGATCGCGATCGGCTCGCTCGTCGTGTCCCGCGCGTGGTCGCGGCACACCGGGGACGAGGGTGCGACGTCGCCCGCCCAGACCGCGGGGCTGGCCGTCGCGATCCTCTGCGTCTGGCTCGGCTTCGACGACATGATGATGGTCCACGACGCCGTGCTCCCCGGGATGGGCATCCCGGAGACCGCCGGGCTCGCGGTGTACGCGGTGGTCGGCATCGCGCTGGTCGCGTGGGCGTTCGGCCCGCTGCGGCGCGAGCGGCTGGGCCTGACCTTCCTGGCGGGGCTCGCGCTGCTGGGCGGGTCGCTCGTGGGGGACGAGGCCGAGGACTTCTTCGAGGACCGCATCCCGCCGCTCGCGACGTTCCTCGGGCACGCCGAGGACGTCGTGAAGTTCCTGGCCTACGTCGCGCTCTGCCACCTGTGCGTACTGCTCGCGCGGCGCGTCATGGCCCGCACGCTGCAGGCGGCGACGGAGCGGGCGGCGCGCGAGGCGGTCGAGCGGTCCGCGGCCCCGACCCGGAAGCCGTCACCGGTCCCCATGCGGGTGACCTCGGCGGGCTCCCCCGCCGACGACCGCACGACGCCGATCCGGGTCACCCCGCCCGAGGAGTACCCGCGGCGGAGCTAGCCGCGGGTCAGGAGCCGAGGGCCCGGTCGACGGCGGCGACGGCACCGTCGAGCGGCACCTCGGTCTGCGAGCCGTCGGAGAGGTCCTTGAGCTGGACCACGCCCCCGTCGAGGTCGCGCTCGCCCAGCACCAGCGCGTAGCGCGCCCCGGACCGGTCGGCCGCCTTCATCGCCCCCTTGAGCCCCCGCCCGCCGTAGGCGAGGTCGGCGCGGATGCCGCCGCGGCGCAGCTGCCCGACGATCCCGACGAGCCGGTCCCGGGCCGCCTCCCCCAGCGGCACCCCGAAGACCTCGACCCGCCGCGCCGGCGCGACCTCCAGCCCCTCGGCGTGGCAGGCCATGAGGGTGCGGTCGACACCGATGCCGAAGCCCACCCCGGAGAGCGCCGGGCCGCCCAGCTCGGCCATGAGCCCGTCGTAGCGCCCGCCGCCGCCGATCCCGGACTGCGAGCCGAGCCCCGGGTGGACGAACTCGAAGGTCGTCTTCGTGTAGTAGTCCAGGCCGCGGACCATCCACGGGTTCTCGGTGTAGGCGACCCCGAGGTCGTCGAGGTAGCCCAGCACCTTGCGGTGGTGGGCCGCGGCCTCGTCGGACAGGTGGTCGACCATGAGCGGCGCCCCGGCGAGCTGTTCGCGCACCTCGGGCCGCTTGTCGTCGAGCACCCGCAGCGGGTTGATGCGGGCCCGCTCGCGGGTGTCCTCGTCGAGGTCGAGCTTCTCGAGGAACCGCTGCAGCTCGGCGCGGTAGGCCGGCCGGGTCGTCGCGTCGCCCAGGCTGGTGATCTCCAGGCGGTAGCCGGTCAGGCCGAGCGCGCGGAACCCGGCGTCGGCCACGGCGAGGACCTCGGCGTCGAGTGCGGGGTCGTCCACCCCGATCGCCTCGATCCCGACCTGCTGCAGCTGGCGGTACCGGCCGGCCTGCGGGCGCTCGTAGCGGAAGAAGGGCCCCTGGTAGCGCAGCTTGACCGGCAGCGTCCCGCGGTCCATCCCGTGCTCGATGACGCTGCGCACGACGCCGGCGGTCCCCTCCGGCCGCAGCGTCACGGTGCGGCCGCCGCGGTCGGCGAAGGTGTACATCTCCTTCGACACGACGTCGGTGGACTCGCCGACGCCCCGGGCGTAGAGCGCGGTGTCCTCGAACACCGGCAGCTCGAGGTGGGCGTAGCCGGCGCGGTCGGCCTCGCGGACGAGGGTGTCGCGCACCGCGGTGAACTCGGGCCCGACGTACTCGGGGATGCCCTTCGGGGCGGTGAACCCGCCCTGCGGAATCTCGGCCATGTGTCCTCTTACAGGTTCCGGCCGGGCGCGTTCGGCGTGCCCTGCAGGAACGGGTTGGTGTGGCGCTCGTCGCCGATCGTGGTCGGCTGCCCGTGCCCGGGCAGCACCGCCGTCTCGTCGGGCAGCACGAGGAGCTTGTCGCGCAGGCTCGTCATCATCTCCTGCAGCGAGCCGCCGGGGAGGTCGGTGCGCCCGATGCTGCCCTGGAAGAGGGTGTCCCCGGCGAGCACGAACGGCGCCCCCTCGTCGGTGGCGCTGCGGAAGACGACGGAGCCGCGGGTGTGCCCCGGGGTGTGGTCGACGGTGAGCTCCAGGCCCGCGAGCTCGAGGGTGGCGCCGTCGTCGAGGGTCTCGACCCGCCCCGGCTCGCGGAACTCCAGCCCGGGGTACATCGCCGCGAGCTGGGCGCCCATCTCGCCGACCGCCCGGAGCGGGTCGGCGAGCATGAAGCGGTCCTCCGGGTGGATCCAGGCGGGGATGTCGTCGCCGTCGCAGACCGGGGTCACCGACCACATGTGGTCGAGGTGGCCGTGGGTCAGCAGCACCGCGACCGGCGTCAGCCGCCGCTGCGCCAGGACCTGTCGCAGCGGCTCCTCGGCGTCCTGCCCGGGGTCGACGACCACGCACGGGCCGCCCTCCTCGGGTGCGACCACGAAGCAGTTCGTCTGGAAGCTCCCGGCCGGGAACCCGGCGACCAGCACGTCCTCAGTCCTCCCTCGGGTGGGCGTCCCGACCACCCTAGTGGTCGCTGGTTGTCGCCGACCCAGGCGACAGCGCCGGCGGAGGCGATCTCGCGGTCCGTGCGGCCCCGCGCACCGAGGGTCACCCGCGCCCGGACCTGACCTGCCCGAACTCACCTCGCGTTGACTTCCTAGGATGCCGCCGTGCCGACGAACGAGCAGCGCCGGAAGGCGGCCAAGCGCAAGCTGGAGCGGCAGATCGAGCGGCGTGCCGAGCGCGCCCGCCGTCGTCGGCAGCGACTGACGATCGGCGCGGTGGTCGCCGTCGTCGTGGTGGTCGCGGCCGCCGTCGGGATCTACCTCGCGACGCGGCCGTCCACCTCCGAGGCCGCGCCGGCGGCGGCGTCGGGCGCCTGCCAGTACATCCCCGACGGGCAGGCCTCCAAGCCCGTCCAGGCCCCCGACGCGAACCCGGCCCGCACCGGCACCGTCAACGTCACGCTCCAGACCTCGCAGGGCGCGATCCCGATGACCCTGGACCGGGCGCAGGCCCCGTGCGCGGTCAACGCCGTGACGTCGCTGGCCCAGCAGGGCTTCTACAACGACACCCCGTGCCACCGGCTCACCACCGGCGAGGGCCTCAAGGTCCTGCAGTGCGGAGACCCGACGGGCTCGGGCTCGGGCGGCCCCGGCTTCCGCTACGCCGAGGAGCCGCCGACGAACCTGCCGCCGTCGCCGCAGGGCCAGGGCGCCTCGGACTACTCCCGCGGGCTCGTCGCCATGGCCAAGACCTCGCAGCCCGACACGACGGGCAGCCAGTTCTTCCTCGTGTACGCCGACTCCGCGCTGCCGCCGCAGTACACCGTCGTCGGGCGGATCAGCGACGCCGGGCTCGCGGTGCTCGACAAGGTCGCCGCCGCCGGGAGCGACAACTCCAACGGCGACGGCGACGGCAAGCCGAAGCTCCCGGTGCAGATCACCCAGGCCCAGGTCCAGGGCTGACGGCACGGACCAGGCGGCTCAGGTCGCGGACGCCCCCGCGGCGCTCAGCGGCAGCGCCCCCGGGTGCACCGGCGCCGGCAGGTCGGTCCGCCCGTCCGGCGAGAGGTAGGTGTCGACGGCGGCCGCGGCGGAGCGGCCCTCGGCGATCGCCCACACGATGAGCGAGGCGCCGCGGTGGGCGTCGCCGCAGACGAAGACGCCGGGCGCGTCGGTCTGCCAGTCCGAGCCGCACCCGATCGTGTTCTTCTTCGTGCGCTCGATCCCGAGCCCGGGGATCAGCGCCATGTCGTCGGGTCCGGTGAACCCGATCGAGAACAGCACCAGGTCGGCCGGCACCTCGTGGATCTCCTCCGAGGTCGGCACGACCTCGCGGGAGCCGTCGTCGTTCTTGCGCACCTCGACCGAGACGAGCTCGACCGACCGGACGTGACCGCGGGTGTCGCCGACGAAGCGGCGCACCGCGGTCGCGAACAGGCGCTCACCGCCCTCCTCGAGCGCGGGCGGGGTGCGGAACACGTAGGGCCAGGTCGGCCACGGCGACGTCGAGGGGTCCCGCAGGACCGGCGGCGCCGGGTACTGGTCGAGCTGGTGGACCCCGATCGCCCCCTGGCGGGTCGCCGTGCCGTAGCAGTCGGCGCCGGTGTCGCCGCCGCCGATGACGACGACGTTCTTGCCGCGCGCGGTGATCGAGGACGGGCCGTCACCCTCGCACTCGCGGTTGGCCGGCGTCAGGTAGTCCATCGCGAGGTGGATGCCCTCGAGGTCGCGGCCCTCGATCGTGCGGTCGTCGCGCCCGGCCAGCGAGCCGACGGCGAGCACCACCGCGTCGTACTCGGCGCGCAGCCGCTCCACGGGCAGGGCCGACGCCCCGTCGCCGCCGACCTCGCAGTTCACGACGAAGCGGGTGCCCTCGGCACGCATCTGCTCCAGCCGCCGGTCGAGCTCCCACTTCTCGAACTTGAACTCGGGGATGCCGTAGCGCATCAGGCCGCCGAGGCGGTCGTCGCGCTCGTACACCGTCACCTCGTGACCGGCGCGGGTGAGCTGCTGCGCCGCCGCGAGCCCGGCCGGGCCGGATCCGACGACGGCGACCCGCTTGCCCGACGCTTCCGTGGCCGGCTGCGGGGCGACGTGGCCGTCACGCCACGCGACCTCGGCGATCGACCACTCGACCCGCTTGATCGCCACCGACCCGGGCTGCTCGGTGATCGAGAGGACGCACGCCTCCTGGCAGGGCGCCGGGCACAGCGCGCCGGTGAACTCCGGGAAGTTGTTGGTGGCGTGCAGCCGCTCCGAGGCCCGGCCCCACTCACCGAGCCGGACGAAGTCGTTCCACTCGGGGATGAGGTTGCCCAGCGGGCAGCCCGCCGAGCCGGAGTGGCAGAACGGGATGCCGCAGTCCATGCAGCGCGCCGCCTGCCGGCGCGTCTCGGCCTCGACGTCGGGGTCGGTGACCGGCGCGTAGACCTCGTGCCAGTCGGCGCGGCGCTCCTCGACGGGCCGCTTGGGGTTGTCCTCGCGCTCGTGGGTGAGGAACCCGCGGGGGTCAGCCACCCGCCACCTCCATGATCACCTCGTTGGGGTCGCGGCCCTCGGTCTGGGCGCGCTGGGTCGCGTCGAGGACGCGCTGGAAGTCGGTCGGCATGACCTTGGTGAAGTGCCGGACCTGGGTGTCCCAGTCGTCGAGCAGCCGGGCCGCCTTGGGCGAGTCGGTGTACTCGAGGTGGCGCTCGACGACGTGCCGCAGCCATTCGGCGTCCTCGCCGTCGACCTCGAGCAGGTCGACCATCTCGGCGTTCACCCGGACCTCCGGGAGGTCGTGGACGAACGCGATGCCCCCGGACATGCCGGCGGCGAGGTTGCGCCCCGTCGCCCCCAGCACGACGACCCGGCCGCCGGTCATGTACTCGCAGGCGTGGTCGCCGACGCCCTCGACGACGGCCAGCGCGCCCGAGTTCCGGACGCAGAACCGCTCCCCCACCTGGCCGCGCAGGAAGACCTCGCCCCCGGTGGCGCCGTAGGCGATGACGTTGCCGGCGATGGTGTGCGCCTCGTCGTGCCCGAGCTCCTCGAACGTCCCGGTGCTCGACGTCCTGGTGAAGGGGGCGCCCTCGGGCGGCCGGACGATCACCCGGCCGCCGGAGAGGCCCTTGGCGAGGTAGTCGTTGGCGTCGCCGACGAGGTCCAGGGTGATCCCGGGCGGGAGGAACGCGCCGAACGACTGGCCGGCCGACCCCGTCAGCTCGACGTGGATCGTGTCCTCCGCGAGCCCCTCCCGGCCGTAGCGGCGCGTCACCTCGGATCCGAGCAGGGTCCCGACGGTGCGGTTGACGTTGCGGACCGGCATCTCCAGGCGCACCGGGACCGCGTCGTCCAGCGCGCCCTCCGCCAGCTGGATCAGCGTGCGGTCGAGCGCCTTGTCCAGGCCGTGGTCCTGGGACTTCGTCCGGCGCCGGTCGGTCGAGGCGCCCTCGGGGACCTCGGGCACCGTGAAGAGCGGCGCCAGGTCGATGCCCTTGGCCTTCCAGTTGTCGACCGCCTGCCCGGCGTCGATGAGCTCGGTGTGGCCGATCGCCTCGTCGACGGTGCGGAAGCCGAGCGCCGCGAGGTATTCGCGGACCTCCTCGGCGACGAACCAGAAGAAGTTCTCGACGAACTCCGGCTTGCCGGTGTAGCGCTTGCGCAGCTCGGGGTTCTGCGTGGCCACGCCGACCGGGCAGGTGTCGAGGTGGCAGACGCGCATCATGATGCAGCCGTTGACCACCAGGGGCGCGGTCGAGAAACCGTACTCCTCGGCGCCGAGCAGCATCCCGACGAGGACGTCGCGCCCGGTCTTCATGCCGCCGTCGACCTGCACCGAGATGCGGTCGCGCAGGCCGTTGAGCATGAGCGTCTGCTGGGTGTCGGCGAGCCCGATCTCCCACGGCGCCCCGGCGTGCTTGAGGCTCGTCAGCGGGGCGGCGCCCGTCCCGCCGTCCCAGCCGGAGATGAGCACGACGTCGGCGTGGGCCTTGCTCACCCCGGCGGCCACCGTCCCGACCCCGACCGAGCTGACCAGCTTGACGTGGACCCGGGCGCGGTCGTTGGCGTTCTTGAGGTCGTGGATGAGCTGCTTGAGGTCCTCGATGGAGTAGATGTCGTGGTGCGGTGGCGGGGAGATCAGCCCGACGCCCGGCGTCGAGTACCGGACCTCGGCGATCCACGGGTACACCTTCTTGCCTGCCAGTTGGCCGCCCTCGCCCGGCTTCGCGCCCTGCGCCATCTTGATCTGCAGGTCGTCGGCGTTGACGAGGTACTCGCTGGTGACCCCGAAACGGCCCGAGGCGACCTGCTTGATCGCGGAGCGCTTCGACGGGTCGTACAGCCGGACCGGGTCCTCGCCGCCCTCGCCGGTGTTCGACTTGCCGCCGATGTTGTTCATCGCGATCGCGAGGTCGGTGTGCGCCTCGGCGGAGATCGAGCCGTAGCTCATCGCGCCGGTGGCGAACCGTTTGACGATCTCGGTGGCCGGCTCGACCTCGTCGATGTCGATCGGCGTGCGGTCCTCGTAGCGGAACCGCAGCAGTCCCCGCAGCTGGCCGCCCTCCGCGGCGATGCGGTCGCACTCGGCGGTGTAGCGGCGGAACACGTCGCGCTGCCTGGTCCGCGTGGAGTGCTGGAGCAGGAACACCGTCTCCGGGGTGAACAGGTGCTGCTCGCCCTCGCGCCGGTAGGCGTACTCCCCGCCGACGTCGAGCCCGCGGTGCGCCCGCTCGCTCGGGTTGGGCGGGTAGGCCGTCCGGTGCCGGATCGCCGCCTCCTCGGCGACGACGTCGAGGCCGCCCCCGCCCAGCTTCGAGGCGGTGCCGGTGAAGTACTCGTCGACGAACTCCTGGGAGAGCCCGACGGCCTCGAAGACCTGCGCGGCGGTGTAGCCCGAGACGGTGGAGATGCCCATCTTGGACATCACCTTGAGCACGCCCTTGACGCAGGCCTTCACGTAGTTCCGGATCGCCTGGTCCACCTCGAGATGCTCCAGCTGTCCCGAGGTGATCATGTCCTCGATCGACTCGAACGCGAGGTAGGGGTTGATCGCGGCGGCCCCGAACGAGAGCAGCAGCGCCATGTGGTGGACCTCGCGGGCGTCGCCGGACTCGACGACGAGCGCGACCTGGGTGCGCTCCCGGGTCGCGACGAGGTGGTGGTGCACCGCCGAGACCAGCAGCAGGGCCGGGATGGGCGCCCGCCGGACGTCGGAGTCGCGATCGGAGAGGACCAGGATCCGCTTGCCCGCCGCGATCGCCTCGCTCGCCTCGCGGCGCACCCGGTCCAGCGCCTCGCCCAGGGCGTCGGCGCCGCCGTCGACCTCGAAGAGCCCCGAGATGACCGTCGCGGCGAAGCCGGGCATGTCGCCGTCGTCGTCGATGTGGATGAGCTTCGCGAGCTCGTCGTTGTCGATGACCGGGGAGGGCATCACGATCTGGCGGCACGACGCCGGGCCCGGGTGGAAGAGGTTCTGTTCCGCGCCGATGGGGCGCGCCATACAGGTGACGAGCTCCTCGCGGATCGCGTCCAGGGGCGGGTTGGTGACCTGCGCGAACAGCTGGACGAAGTAGTCGTAGAGCAGCCGGGAGCGCCGGGAGAGCGCGGCGGTGGGGGTGTCGGTGCCCATCGAGCCGAGCGGCTCGGCGCCGGTGGTGGCCATCGGCGCGAGGAGGATCCGCATCTCCTCCTCGGTGTAGCCGAAGGTCTGCTGGCGGCGCACCACCGACTCGTGGGTGTGCACCACGTGCTCGCGCTCGCGGAGCTCCTCGAGGCGCACGAGACCGGCGTGCAGCCACTCGCCGTAGGGGTGCTCGGCGGCCAGCTCGGACTTGTAGGCGTCATCGTCGACGATGCCGCCGGCCCGCGTGTCGACCAGGAACATCCGGCCCGGGCGCAGGCGGCCCTTGGCCACGACCTGCGCGGGCTCGACGTCGAGCACGCCGGACTCGCTGGCGAGCACGACGCGGTCGTCGGCCAGGTGCCACCAGCGGCACGGGCGCAGGCCGTTGCGATCGAGGGTGGCGCCCAGCAGCGTGCCATCGCTGAACACCACCGCCGCCGGCCCGTCCCACGGCTCCATGAGGCTGGAGTGGAACCGGTAGAAGTCCCGCTGGTCGGTGGGCATCTCGGCGTGGTTCTCCCACGCCTCGGGCATCATCATCATCACCGCGTGCGGCAGCGTGCGCCCGCCCAGCGAGAGCAGCTCGAGCACCTCGTCGAAGCTCGCCGAGTCGGAGGCGTCCTCCGGGCACACCGGCATCGCCCGCTGCAGATCGCCGGGGAAGAGGTCGGTGCCCAGCAGCGCCTCGCGGGCCCGCATCCGGTTCCGGTTGCCGCGGACGGTGTTGATCTCGCCGTTGTGCGCCATGGTCCGGTACGGGTGCGCCAGCGGCCAGCTCGGGAAGGTGTTGGTCGAGAACCGGCTGTGCACGACGGCGATCGCGCTGACCAGCCGCTCGTCGCGCAGGTCCGGGAAGAACAGCGGCAGCTGGTCGGTCGTCAGCATGCCCTTGTAGGTCATCGTCCGGCTGGACAGCGACGCGACGTAGAGCCCGCAGCCCTGCTCGCCGGACTCGCGCTCGGCGCGCTTGCGCACGAGGTAGGCGATGCGGTCGAGCTCGATGCCGGCGAGCGCCCGCTCGGGGTGCGCGACCAGGACCTGGGCGAAGCGGGGCATCGCCGACCGGGCGACGGAGCCGACGTCGGCGCCCTCGGGGTCGGTCGGCACGTCCCGCCAGCACAGGACCTCGAGGCCCTCCTCGGCGGTGATCCGCTCGAACAGCGAGACCGCCTTGGCGTGCCCGTCGTCGTCGGCCGGGAGGAAGACCACGCCGGCGGCGTAGGCGTGCACCGGGGCGCCGCCGTCCTCGCTGGGGCGCGGCTCGGGCAGGGCGCACCCGACGGTCGCGCGCAGCAGCTCGTCGGGGAGCTGCACCAGGATGCCCGCGCCGTCACCGCTGGTGGGCTCGCTGCCGGCGGCCCCCCGGTGGTCCAGGTTGTGCAGCACCTGCAGGGCGTCGGCCACGATCGCGTGGCTGCGACGCCCCGTCGTGCTCGCGACCGCGCCGACCCCGCACGCGTCGTGCTCGAACGCCGGGTCGTACAGCCCCTGCGGGCCGGGGTTGGTGGAGAACAGCACGGTGGGCGCCTCCTCGGTGGGAGCAGGGCGGAGCTCGGTCCGCCACGGTCGTCGCGAGCCGGTGGTGGGACGGCGAGCCGGGAGGTGGTCTGGCTCGACGGGTGCCCGGGGACGACGATGGCCCTGGAGACGCCGCGGCGGAACGGGTCCTCGAGGACCCGGACACCGGCGGGATCGGTGCGGGACCCCGACGTTCCGCACCGTCGATCGAGTCTAGCCCTCCGGGAGCCCGGAGGGCCCGGACGCGGAGCGTGACCTCCGCGTCCCGGGGGTGTTCCGCGGGGTCAGCCGCGGGCGGCCGACGGTGGCTCGGCCGGGGCGTCCTCCTGGTCCATGGTCCCCTCGGGCTCGGCGTCGACCCCGGAGGGTTCCCCCGCGCCGTGGCTGGTGTCCTTGTCCGGCGCCGCGGCGTCCTGCCGGTTCTCCCGAGCGCTCTGCGCGTCGTCGGGTCCGCGGCGGTCATCGGTCTCGGGCCCGGCGTGCTGGTGGTCGGCGCTCACATGCCCGGGCGTACCCGACCCCCCGGACGCCGAACCGGGTTCCGGCCCCATCGACGCGGACAGGTCCTCCCGCGGGCCGCGGACGACGAGCAGGTAGACCAGGGCCACGACGAACACGACCCCGGCGACCACGACGTTGATCCGCACGTCGCCGAACACCCGGGTGGCGGGATCGGTGCGCAGCAGCTCGATGACGAAGCGCCCGGCGGTGTAGCCCGCGACGTACAGCGCGAAGGCGCGGCCGCGGGAGAGTGTGAGGCGACGGTCGAGCACCACGACGAGGATCGCCACGAGGACGTCCCAGACGAGCTCGTAGAGGAAGGTCGGCTGCACGATCTCGACGGGCGTGCGGTCGAGCGCGACGCCGCCGAGGTTGTCCGGCGCCCCGGTGACCGGGTCGACCCGGCGGTAGATCTCCAGGCCCCACGGCAGGGTGGTCGGGGCGCCGTAGAGCTCCTGGTTGAACCAGTTCCCCAGTCGACCGATCCCCTGCGCCAGCACGATCCCGGGCGCGGCCGCGTCGGCGAAGGCCGTGAGCGGCACCCCGCGGCGCCGGCAGGCGATCCAGGCACCTACGGCGCCGAGCGCGATCGCGCCCCAGATCCCGAGGCCGCCGTTCCAGACGTAGAGCGCGGCGACCGGGTCACCGCCCGGGCCGAAGTAGGTGCGCCAGTCGGTCGCGAGGTGGTAGAGCCGCCCGCCGATCAGCCCGAACGGCACCGCCCACACCGCCACGTCGACGACGAAGCCGGGCGCGCCCCCGCGGGCGACGAACCGCCGGTCGGTCAGCCAGACCGCGACGAGGATCCCGACGATGATGCAGAGCGCGTAGGCCCGCAGCGGGACGGGGCCGACGTGCCACACGCCCTGGGGCGGGCTGGGGATCGTCGCCGGGAGCATCGCTGCGAGCACGGCCCGAGGCTATCGGGGCACCCCGACATCCGCGGTGAGGCGGGGTCGGCGGGGCGGCCGGGCGTGCGGGGCGGCCTGCCTCGGTGTCCGGGCCGCGAGGGGCACAACACGCAGGTCACGCGCCGCCCGGAGGTGCCTCCCGAGCTCCTGATCGAGGGCGGGTGGGCGGGACCGAGTCCCCGCTCAGCGGCCGGTGTGGTTGCCCCGCACCCCGGCGGCGAGCTCGCTGGTCAGCCGGGCCACCGCGGCCCGCCCGTGCTCGGCCGCCGACACCAGCGCCGACCCGACGATCACCCCGTCCGCGAACGACGCGACCTCGGCGGCCTGGCCGCCCGACCGCACGCCGAGCCCCACCCCCACCGGCAGGTCGGTGTGCCGCCGCGCCCGCTCCACCAGCGTGCGGGCGGTGTCGGAGACGGCGTCGCGCGCGCCCGTGACACCCATCGTCGACGCCGCGTAGAGGAACCCGCGGGTCACCGCCGTCGTGGAGGCGATCCGCTGCTCGGTGGAGGACGGCGCGATCAGGAAGATCGGGGCGATCCCGTGGGCCTCGGTCGCCGCGAGCCAGCCGTGCTCCTCGTCGGGCACCAGGTCGGGGGTGATGACCCCGAGCCCGCCGGCCGCCGCGAGGTCGCGCGCGAACGCCTCGGGCCCGTAGCGCAGCACCGGGTTCCAGTAGGTCATGACGACCGCGCGTCCGCCCCGGGCGGCGAGGGTCTCGACCACGGAGAGCGTGTCGCGCACGCGCACCCCCCCGCGCAGGGCGGTGTCGACCGCGTGCTGGATCACCGGGCCGTCGAGTACCGGGTCGGAGTAGGGCAGGCCGACCTCGACGAGGTCCGCGCCGGCGTCGAGGGCCTGCGTGAGCAGCCCGGTGGAGCCGGCCACCGTCGGGTAGCCGGCGGGCAGGTAGGCGATGAGCGCGGCGCGGGACTCGGCCCGCGCCGTCGTGAAGACCTCGTCGAGGACGGTGAGCCCGGTGCTGCCGCCCGGCTGGGTGACGGTCACAGCTCCCGCTCCCCCGCGCCGGCGTCGTCCGCGGGCGGCTCCTCGGTCGGCAGCGACGCCGGGTCGACGACGTCGAACCACCGGGCGGCGGTGTCGACGTCCTTGTCGCCGCGGCCCGAGAGGTTCACCAGCAGCGTCGCGTCGGGGCCGAGCTCCCGGCCGAGCCGGACGGCGCCGGCGACGGCGTGCGCCGACTCGATCGCGGGGATGATGCCCTCGGTCCGGCAGAGCAGCCGGAACGCGTCCATCGCCTCGGCGTCGGTGACCGGGACGTACTCCGCGCGCCCGACGTCGCGCAGGAACGAGTGCTCCGGCCCGACGCCGGGATAGTCGAGGCCCGCCGAGATCGAGTGCGACTCGATGGTCTGCCCGTCCTCGTCCTGCAGCACGTAGGTGAGCGCGCCGTGGAGCGCGCCGACGCTGCCGCCGGTGATCGAGGCCGCGTGGCGGCCGGTGTCGACGCCGTCACCGGCGGCCTCGCACCCCACGAGGCGCACCGCGGTGTCGTCGAGGAACGGGTGGAAGATGCCGATGGCGTTCGACCCGCCGCCCACGCAGGCGAGCACCGCGTCGGGGAGCCGGCCGTACTGCTCGAGGACCTGGGCCCGCGCCTCGAGCCCGATCACCCGGTGGAAGTCGCGGACCATCATCGGGAACGGGTGCGGACCGGCGGCGGTGCCGAGCACGTAGTGGGTGTGCTCGACGCTCGCGACCCAGTCGCGGTAGGCCTCGTTGAGCGCGTCCTTGAGGGTCCGCGAGCCGGTGGTGACCGGGACGACCTCGGCGCCGAGCAGCCGCATCCGGGCCACGTTGAGGGCCTGCCGCTCGGTGTCGACCTCGCCCATGTAGACCACGCAGTCGAGACCGAGCAGCGCCGCGGCGGTCGCGGTCGCGACGCCGTGCTGGCCCGCGCCGGTCTCGGCGATCACCCGCGTCTTGCCCATGCGCTTGGTGAGCAGCGCCTGGCCCAGCACGTTGTTGATCTTGTGGGAGCCGGTGTGGTTGAGGTCCTCGCGCTTGAGCAGGACGCGGGCACCGCCCGCGTGCTCGGAGAGCCGGCGCGCGTCGGTGACGGGGCTGGGCCGTCCCGCGTAGTCACGCTGCAGCCGGTCGAGCTCGGCGAGGAACTCCGGGTCGTGGCGGGCCTTGTCGTACTCCGCGGCCACCTCGTCGACCGCGGCGATCAGCGCCTCGGGCATGAACCGTCCGCCGTAGCGGCCGAAGTGGCCGCCGGCGTCCGGGTTGTGCCCGTGCTCGGCGAGACCGGCGCTCGCGGGGGGCAGTCCGCCGGGGGTGGTGCTCATGCTGGGGTCCCTCTCCGGTGGCGCGCCGTCAGCGGGCGGGCTTCGGGCACGCCGGGTGCGACCCGGCCGTCACCAGCTGGCGCACGGCGGCGCGGGGGTCCTCGGCCGTGGCCATCGACTCCCCGACCAGCACCGCATCGGCGCCCAGCCCCGCGTAGGTCATGAGGTCGCCCGGCCCGCGCACCCCGGACTCGGCCACGCGCAGCACCTCGCCGGGCAGGCCCGGGGCGAGCCGGCTGAAGACGGTGCGGTCGACCTCGAGGGTCTTGAGGTCCCGCGCGTTGATGCCGACCAGCTTGGCGCCCGCCTGCAGCGCCATGTCGGCCTCGAACTCGTCGTGGATCTCGACCAGCGCCGTCATCCCGAGCGAGTGGACACGGTCGACCAGGGCGTCGAGGGCGTTCTGCTCGAGCACCGAGCACATCAGCAGCACCAGGTCCGCGCCGTGCGCGCGGGCCTCGTGCACCTGGTAGGTCCCGACGACGAAGTCCTTGCGCAGCACGGGGATGTCCACCGCGGCGCGGACCTCGTCGAGGTCGGTCAGCGACCCCTCGAACAGGCGCTGCTCGGTGAGGACGCTGATCACCCGCGCGCCGCCCTCGACGTACTGGCGGGCGAGCTTGGCCGGGTCGGGGATGTCGACCATGTGGCCCCGCGAGGGCGAGGCCCGCTTGACCTCCGCGATGACGCCGATGCCCTGGCCCTGCAGCGCGGCGAGCGCGTCCTTGGGCGGCGGCGCCGCGGCCGCGGCGGCCTTGACCTGGTCGAACGGGACGGCGGCCTCGCGGTCCGCGAGGTCGGCTCGGACCCCCTCGAGGATCTTCTCCAGGACGCTCACGCGGCTGCTGCCCCCGTTCCTCGGGCGATCGTCGGTCGTGCTCACCGGGCCCCCGGACTCCGGCCCGGTCCCGTGGGCCGAGTTCGCTCCATGTTAACCCCGTCCTCCCTCGGCCCGGTCCGGCGCCCTCCCCGCGGCGGGCCCCCGCGGGCCCTCTCGCCCGGCGTCCGGACCCTCGGCGGAGGGCTCGTCCGCACGCGGGGCCGCTGTGGGGTCCTCCCCCGCGTCGAGGGCCTCCCAGAGGCCGCGCTCGTCGTCGGCCGGACGGTCGCGGGGCCGGGCGCCGGGCGCGTCGTAGCGCGCCCCGAGGCGGGGCATGACCGAGCCCCGGACCGCCACGAGCACGCCCACCGCGAGCAGGAGCACGGCGCCCAGCGCGGCCAGCAGCGGCCACGCGAGGGTGACCTGGACGCCGAGCGCCCGGCCCGCCTGCTGGGCGGACGCGGGCAGCTGGGACGGCGCGGGCGCGGCCAGCCCGGACACCGCCCGCAGCAGCGCCCACAGCCCGGCCACCCCGACGACGACGCCGACCGCGCGCCGGCCCCAGCCGGACGTCGCGAAGAGCCCGCCGATCGCGGCGAGGGCGAGCAGCGCCCACGGCACCAGCACCGGTTCGGTGTCGGCGCCGACCGCCGTCGCCACCACCCGGCCGCGCAGCGGCACGTCCCAGGTCGCCGTCAGCCACGTCCCGCGCGAGGCCCCCCACAGCGACGCCGCCGCCAGCACCAGCCCGACGACGGCGAGGCCGAGCAGCCGCGAGCCCGGCCGGCGGGGAGCCCGCTCGGCGGCCGCGGGGCCGCTCACGGGACGTCCCGGTCGCCCGACACGCCCTCGGGTGGCGCGAGCGTGCCGGCGGTGGCGACGGCCGCGAGGACGGCGCGGGCCTTGTTGGTGGCCTCGGTGTCCTCCGCCGCCGGGTCGGAGTCGGCGACGATCCCGCCGCCCGCCTGCACGTGCGCGACCCCGTCGCGCAGCAGGCCGGTGCGGATGGCGATCGCGGTGTCGGCGTCGCCCGCGAAGTCGAGGTAGCCGACGATGCCGCCGTAGAGCCCCCGGCGGGTCGGTTCCAGCTCCTCGATGATCTCCATGGCCTTCGGCTTGGGCGCCCCGGAGAGCGTCCCCGCGGGGAAGCAGGCGGCCACGGCGTCGAACGCGGTGCGGCCCTCGGCGAGGCGCCCGGACACCGTCGAGACCAGGTGCATGACGTGGCTGTAGCGCTCGATGTCGAAGAAGCGGTGCACCTTCACCGTGCCCGGCGCGCAGACCCGGCCCAGGTCGTTGCGCCCGAGGTCGACGAGCATGAGGTGCTCGGCACGCTCCTTCTCGTCGGCGAGGAGGTCCTTCTCCAGCAGGACGTCCTCCTCGGCGTCGGCGCCCCGCCAGCGCGTCCCGGCGATCGGGTGCGTGGTGGCGACGCCGTCGCGCACCGTCACCAGCGCCTCCGGCGAGGAGCCGACGATCTCGAACGGGCGTTCCTCGGCGTCGGCGAGGCGCAGCAGGTACATGTACGGGCTCGGGTTGGTGGCCCGCAGGACGCGGTAGACGTCGAGGGCGTCGGCCGCGGTCTCCGACTCGAAGCGCTGGCTGACGACGACCTGGAACGCGTCGCCGGCCCGGATCCGCTCCTTGGCGGTCTCGACGGCGGCGAGGTAGCGGTCGCGGTCGAACCGGCGCCGGACCGTCGGCGAGCGCCCGGCCAGCGGGTCGTACGACGCGACCGTGGACTCCGCCGGCGCCCCGAGCTCCGCGGTCATCCGGTCGAGCCGGGCGAGGGCGTCGTCGTACGCGGCGTCGGCGCGCTCGGGGCTGTCGTCCCAGTTCACCGCGTTGGCGATGAGCGTGACGGTGCCCTCGTGGTGGTCGAGCACCGCGAGGTCGGTGGCCAGCAGCATCACGAGCTCGGGGATCGCGAGGTCGTCCTCGGCGTGCTCGGGAAGGCGCTCCAGGCGACGCACCGCGTCGTACCCCACGTAGCCGACCAGCCCCCCGGTGAGCGGCGGCAGGCCCGGCAGCGGATCGGTGCGCAGCCGCTCGAGCGTCTCGCGCAGCGCGACCAGCGGATCGTCCGTCGGGTCGTCCGCCGTCCCGGGCAGGCCGACCGGCGGCGTGCCCGTCCAGTGCGCCCGGCCGCCGCGCTCGGTGAGCGCCGCCGCGCTGTGCGCGCCGACGAACGAGAACCGCGACCAGGACTCACCGTGGGCGGCGGACTCGAGCAGGAACGTCCCCGTCCGCCGCCCCGCGAGCTTGCGGTAGACCCCGACCGGCGTCTCGTCGTCGGCCAGCAGGCGCCGCACGACGGGGATGACGCGGTGGTGGGCGGCGAGCTCGTGGAAGCGCGCCCGGTCGGGGAACACCGTCCCGAGGCTGATCGGCTGGTCGGTCACGGACACGCCGCCCATTGTGGACGCCCCCACCGACAGCGTCGTCCGGCGGCCTCAGGACGTCACGGCCTCCTCCGGTGCCGGCTCGGCCCGCGTGCGCGCCGCGAACGCCACCGCCCCGATGACGACGACGCAGCCGGCCAGCTGCCACGTCGTCGGGAACTGGCCCAGCACGAGCATCCCGAGCAGCACCGCGCCGACCGGCTGCAGGAGCAGGATCGACGCGCCGGTCGAGGACGGGAGCCGCGCCATGCCGCCCGCGATCAGCACCCACCCCATGCACTGCCCGATCAGCGCCAGCAGCGCGAGCCACCCCAGCGCCTCCCAGCCCGGCGTCAGGTCGACGCCCTCCCAGAAGCTGCCGAGGACGAAGGAGCTCACCGCGGCCGCCGCGGTCGCGAGGGCGACGGGCCCCGACTTCTGACCGGGTGCCGACCCGATCCGCAGGAACAGCAGGTAGCCCGCGTAGGCGCACGCCGCGAGCAGGGCCAGCACGGTGCCGAGGACGGGGTGGGCGGCGCCCCCTCCGCCGTCGGCGAGCCCGCCGGCGAGCGCGACCCCGCCGAGCATCACCGGCACCGCCAGCAGGAACGACGGCCGCACCCGCTCCCGCAGGACCAGGAACGCGAGCAGCGGCAGGATCACGACCTGCACGTTGACCAGCACCGTCGACACCCCGGCGCCGACCGCGTGGATCGCGCCGGTCCACAGCGTCATGTCGAACCCCAGCAGCAGACCGCCGACGACGATCAGCCAGGGGCGGCCGCGCGGCACCCCGCCGAGGCCGTCCACCGGGCGGAGCCGCCGCCGTTCGAGCAGCGCCATGGGGACGAGCACGGGGAGCCCGAGCAGGCAGCGGAAGAACGTCGCGGTGCCCGGCGAGGTCCCGGAGAGCGCGATGAGGATCGGCGAGAGTGCGATGCACAGGCTGCCGGCGACGGCGAGGAGCCGCGGGTCGACCTGGCGACGGCCGGTGGTGGCGGAGGCGTCGGTGGAGGCGGACATCGTCACGCGCTCCAGCGTGAAGCCGCCGATCGTTCAGGACCAGCGACTTGTTCTGGCCGGGAACCGTTAGGTTCTCTGATGTGTTCGGGACCGGGCGCCTGCAGGCGCTGCACGCCGTCGCCACCCACGGCACCGTCGGGAGGGCCGCCGCGAGCCTGCACCTCACGCCGTCGGCGGTGTCGCAGCAGCTCGCCGCGCTCGAGCGGGAGGCGGGGACGGCGCTCACCGAGCCGGCGGGCCGCGGGATCCGGCTGACCCCCGCCGGGCTGGTGCTCACCGACCACGCCGCGGCCGTCCTCGACCGCCTCGCCACCGCGCGCCGCGACCTCGACCGCCTCGACGACGACGTCGTCGGTCCGCTGCGGATCGGCGCGATCCCGACGACGGTGCACGCCCTCGCCCCGGCGAGCCTGGCCCGGCTCCGGCAGGCCCACCCGGACCTCGTGGTGCTGCTCGAGGACGGCGAGGCCGAGCAGACCCTCCCCGCGCTCGTGAACGGGGACCTGGACCTGGCCGTCGTCGAGAACTGGGACGGCCTCCCGGCGCCGGTGCCCGCCCGGACCAGCCGCACCCAGCTCTGTGACGACATCCTCGACCTCGCCCTCCCCCGCGAGCACCCGCTGGCGGCGTCGGGCACGGTCGCGCTCTCCGACCTGGTCGGCGCCGACCTCACCTGGGTCGCCGACACCAGCAGCACGCGGGCCCACGACTGGCTGGTCGAGCGCCTCCGCCGGGAGGGCGTCGAGCCCCGCGTGACGTGCCTGATCTGCGGGTTCGCCATCCACCTGGAGCTCGTGGCGGGCGCGGGCCTCGCCGCGATGATCCCGCGGCTCGCCCGGCCCGCGATCCCGACCGGCGTGCGCATGGTCGCGACGGAACCGGTGCTCGCCCGCACCGTCGACGCGGTCTGGCGCACCGACCGCGAGACGCCGGCCGTCCGGGCGGCCGTGCGGGCGTTCCGGGCCACGGCCGACGCCCGGATCCCACCCCGGACGCCGGTCGCCTCCGCCTAGAACGTGTCCTGCCGCCGCCGCGGGAGCGGCCGTCAGGTGCTCCCGGGGTGGGACCTGCGCCCGCCACACACACCCCGGGCGACGCATCCGGACCTGGCGGGACCTGCGCGCGCCACACACGACGACCCGATACCGGGCTCGTGGACGCGGGAGCCCCGGAGCGCCCGGCGTGTGCGGCGTCCCCGCGTGGCCAGGAACCGTCGAACGCTCACGGGGGTCGGACGGAGCCCCGCGCCCGTCCGGCTCCCCCTCGGTCCATGATCTTCTTCCGGTGGCGGATCCGGCCGCCCTGGCCTCGGATGCGCTACCGGAAACCGATCACCGGCCGGACCCGGACACGAGGAAGGGCCGCGTCGACGGAGTGTGTGCGCGGCGCGTCGGTCGGCCGGGGCACGTGAGCCACCCCGGACGAGGTGTGTGCGCGGCGCGCAGGTCCGGCGCGGTCGCTCAGCCCCGCGGTCGCTCAGCCCCGCGGTCGCTCAGCCCCGCGGTCGCTCAGGCCCGCGGTCGCTCGAAGGTCACGAGCACGCCGTCCACGCCACCGGGACCGATGCGGCCCTTCACCTCGACCCCGGTGATGGCCTTGAGCTGCCAGCCCTGGCCCGCGTGCTCGTTGAGGATCTTCTCCAGCTTGCTGCCGGACATCTTCCCGCCCATCAGGCCCTCGCGGAGCTCGACCACCTTGTACTCGTACGACGCCATGCGACCTCCTCGTCCCGCGTCCTGCGCCCCGGCCGTCCGGCTCAGGACGCCCCGCCCGCGGAGAGCAGCACGTCCGCGTCGAAGCAGGTGTGGTCGCCGGTGTGGCAGGCCGCGCCCTGCTGGTCGACGAGGACCAGCAGGGTGTCGCCGTCGCAGTCGAGCCGGACCTCGCGGACGGCCTGCGTGTGCCCGCTGGTGGCGCCCTTGATCCAGAGCTCCTGCCGGGAGCGCGACCAGTAGGTGGCCTCGCGGGTGGCGAGCGTGCGGGCGAGGGCCTCGTCGGACATCCACGCGACCATGAGCACCTCGCGGGTGTCGTACTGCTGCACCACCGCGCACACCAGCCCGTCGGGGGTGCGCGTGAGCCGGGCGGCGAGCGCGGGATCCAGCACCGGGGCGGTCGTCACGGTCGAGCTCCGTTCCGCTGCGTCTCCCCCGTCACCGGACCTCCACCCCCGTCGCGCGCAGCGCGTCCTTGACCTCGCCGATCCGCATGATCCCGAAGTGGAACACGCTCGCCGCGAGCACCGCGTCGGCCCCCGCCTCGACCGCCGGGGCGAAGTGCTCGACGGCGCCCGCACCACCGCTCGCGATCACCGGGACGTCGACGAGCGCGCGCACCTTCCGCAGCATCTCCAGGTCGAAGCCGTTCTTGGTGCCGTCGGCGTCCATCGAGTTCAGCAGGATCTCCCCGACGCCGAGCTCGGCGCCGCGCTGTGCCCACTCCAGCGCGTCGATGCCGGTACCGCGCCGGCCGCCGTGGGTGGTGACCTCGAAGCCGCTCGGGGTGGGCTGCCCGTCCGCCGGCACCCGTCGGGCGTCGACCGACAGCACGATGCACTGCGAGCCGAACCGGCGGCTGGACTCGGCGAGGAACTCCGGGCGGGCGATCGCTGCGGTGTTGATCCCGACCTTGTCCGCCCCGGCCCGCAGCAGCTTGTCGATGTCCTCGTTGGTGCGCACCCCGCCGCCGACGGTCAGCGGGATGAACACCTGCTCGGCCGTGCGACGGACCACGTCGTAGGTGGTCTCCCGCTCGCCGGAGGAGGCGCTGACGTCGAGGAAGGTGAGCTCGTCCGCGCCCTCGGCGTCGTAGAGCCGGGCCATCTCCACCGGGTCGCCCGCGTCGCGGAGGTCGACGAAGTTGACGCCCTTGACCACCCGCCCGGCGTCGACGTCCAGGCAGGGGATCACGCGGACGGCCACTCCCATGCCGGTCAGCCTACTGAGCGGGCCGGGCCGCGGCCTCGAGCGCTTGCGGCAGCGTGAAGGCACCCGCGTAGAGCGCCTTGCCGATGATCGCGCCCTCCACCCCGGCGGGGGCGAGCGCCGCGAGCGCGCGGACGTCGTCGAGCGTCGCGACGCCGCCGCTGGCGACGACGGGGGCCGACGTCCGCTCGCACACGGCGGTGAGCAGGTCGGTGTTGGGGCCGGTCAGGGTGCCGTCGCGGCCGACGTCGGTCACCACGTAGCGCGCGCAGCCCTCCTCGTCGAGGCGGGCCAGGACCTCCCAGAGGTCGCCGCCGTCGGAGACCCAGCCGCGCGCCGCGAGCCGGTGCTCGCCGTCGCGGATCTTCACGTCGAGGCCGACCGCCACGCGGTCGCCGAACTCGGCGATGGCCTTCGCGCACCACGCCGGGTCCTCGAGCGCGGCCGTCCCGATGTTGACCCTGGCGCACCCGGTGTCCAGGGCCCGGCGCAGCGAGTCGTCGTCGCGGATGCCGCCGGAGAGCTCGACCTTGATCGGCACGCTCTCGACCAGCGACGCCAGCAGCGCGGCGTTCGAGCCGCGCCGGAAGGCCGCGTCGAGGTCGACCAGGTGGATCCACTCGGCGCCGTCGTCGACCCAGGCGCGGGCGGCGTCCAGCGGGTCGCCGTAGCCGGTCTCGGTGCCGGCCTCGCCCTGGACGAGGCGCACGGCCTGGCCGTCGACGACGTCCACGGCGGGCAGCAGGTCGAAGCTCACGGGCCCGATCGTAGGGCCGGTGGGTCACCCCCGGCCGAGGGCGGCCTCCCGCAGGTCCTCCAGCCGACGGTGCAGCAGCGCCCGCTCGGCCTCGTTCGTCGCCATCGCGGCGGCCCGCTCCAGCTCGGCGGCCGCCTCGTCCCGCCGGCCGAGCCGCAGCAGCAGGTCCGCCCGGACCGCGGGGACCAGGTGGTAGCGGGCGAGCGCGGGGTCGTCGCGGACCGCGTCGACCACGGCGAGCCCGGCCGCCGGGCCCTCGGCCCGCCCCACGACGACGGCCCGGTTCAGCTCCACCACCGGCGACGGGGTCACGACGGCGAGCTCGGCGTAGAGGGCGGCCATCGCCGCCCAGTCGGTGTCCTCCACCGAGCCGGCCCGCGCGTGGCAGGCCGCGATCCCGGCCTGCAGCGTGTAGTGGTCCCGACGACGACCGGGCGGCACCGCGGCCTCCGCCCGCGCCAGCCCCGCGAGCCCGCGGCGCACGAGCAGGTGGTCCCAGCGCCCGCGGTCCTGGTCGGCGAGCAGCACCGGCTCGCCGTCGGGACCCACCCGGGCCCGCAGCCGGGAGGCCTGCAGCTCCATCAGCGCGAGCAGCCCGTGCACCTCGGGGCGCTCCGGCAGCAGCGCCGCCAGCCGCCGGCCCAGGCGCATGGCCTCGTCGCAGAGGTCGACGCGGACCCAGTCGGCACCCGTCGTCGCCGCGTAGCCCTCGTTGAACACCAGGTAGACCACCTCGAGGACCGCGCCGAGCCGGCCCTCCAGCTCGTCCCCCGCCGGGATCTCGAGGTCCACCCCCGCCGCCGAGAGCCGCTTCTTAGCGCGCGAGATCCGCTGGCCGACCGTGGTCGACCGGATCAGCAGCGCCCGGGCGATCTCGTCGGTGGTGAGGCCGCCGAAGAGCCGCAGCGTCAGGGCCACCCGCGACTCCCGCGCGAGCAGCGGGTGGCACGTCGCGAACAGCAGCGCGAGGACGTCGTCACCGACCGCCCGGACCGGGTCGGCCACCACCTCCGCGGCGTCCGGGGCCGTGCGCGTGGACTCCTCGTGGCCCACCTGCTCGGCCTTCCGCGCGAAGGTCTGCTCGCGGCGGACCAGGTCGATCGCCCGACGGCGGGCGGTGGCCGCGAGCCAGGCCCCCGGGTTGTCCGGGACGCCCTCGGCCGGCCACTGCTCGAGCGCGGCGACCAGCGCGTCGTGGGCGAGCTCCTCGGCGCGGCCGACGTCGCGCACCACCCGCGCGACGCCGGCCACGATCCGCGCCGACTCGGCCCGCCAGACGGCGTCGAGGACGGCGAAGGCGTCGGCCACGGCGCTCCCTCCCGTCGCTCCGCTCGCCCCGGACGATCAGCCGCCGTGCTGCTGCGCGGCCCGCTCGCGCAGCTCGGCCTCCTGCTCGAGCACCCCCTCGGGGGCGAGACCCTCGAAGTCCTCGGCCTCGGTGACGCGCCGGACCTCGATGCGCTCGCCCTGCCGGAACGGCGCCCGGCGCGCCCAGGAGACGGCCTCCGCCAGCGAGTCGACCTTCAGGATCCAGAACCCGCCGATCAGCTCGCGCGCCTCGGTGAAGGGCCCGTCGCTGACGGTGGGCCCGTCGCCGTCGCCCTCGCCGTCGGGGAAGGTGAGGACGGCGCCCTGGGAGCTCGGCGCGAGCCCCTCGCCCGCGAGCAGCACCCCGGCGTCGACCATCGCCGCGTTGAAGCGGCCCATCTCCTCGAACACCGCCGGGTCGGGCGGCGTCGCGAGCGCCGTGGCCTCGTCGTAGGTCAGGACCAGCATGTACCGCGCCATCGTCTCCACTCCCCCGTCAGGAACGCTCGTACTGGGCCGCACGCTCGGCGACGCGGGCCCGCAGCGCGGCCTCGGCGTCGAGCACCTCCGCCGGCGCGACCCCCTCGAACTCGCGCATGTCGGGGATCCGCCGCACCTCCAGCCGCACCCCGGGCCCGATCGGGCAGCGGCGCGCCCACTGCTCGGCCTCGGCGCGCGTCGCGACGTCGAGGATCCAGAACCCGGCGACCAGCTCCCGGGCCTCGGCGAACGGGCCGTCGGTGACCGTCGGGGTCTCGCCGTCGGTGGTGAGCTCGAACCCCTCCGACGACGGGGCCAGCCCCTCGGCGGCGAGCAGGACGCCGGCCTCGACGAGGTCGGTGTTGAAGCGGCCCATCGCCTCGAAGACCTCCTCCGGCGGCGGGCCGTCGGCCGCGCCGACGTTCATCGTCTCGGGGGCCTGCATGATCATCATGTAGCGCATCGGACCCTCCCGGGGTCTGCGGGGCCGGGGCTCCTCCCCGGCCGTCACCAGCGCGTCGAACGGGGTCGGCGGTCTTCGACACCGCGCCCGGGGATTTTCTAGAGGCTCTCGAGCCAGTTCACCAGCAGCCGCCGGCCGGCCTCGCCGGACTTCTCGGGGTGGAACTGGGTGGCCGCGAGCGGCCCGTCCTCGACCGCGGCGACGAAGTCCTCGCCGTGGTGGGCCCACGTGACCTTCGCGGGGAGGAACGGCTCGCCGCGGTCGAGCTCCCACCGGCGGGCGCCGAAGGAGTGCACGAAGTAGAACCGCTCGTCGTCGGGCATGTCGGCGAAGAGCACCGAGTCGGCCGGCGCGCGGACGGTGTTCCAGCCCATGTGCGGGAGCACCTCGGCGTGCAGCTTCTCGACGGTGCCGGGCCACTGGCCCGCGCCCTCGGCCTCCTCGCCGAACTCGACACCGCGCTCGAAGAGGACCTGCATCCCGACGCAGATGCCGAGCACCGGCCGGCCCCCGGCCAGGCGCTGCTCGAGGATCCGCTCGCCGCCGACGGCGCGCAGCCCGGCGGCGCACGCGGCGAACGCGCCGACCCCGGGCACGACGAGGCCGTCGGCCTCCTGCGCCGCGCGGGCGTCGGCGGTCACCTCGACCTTCGCGCCGGCGCGCTCGAGGGCGCGCTCGGCGGAGCGCAGGTTGCCCGAGCCGTAGTCGAGCACGACGACCGAAGGGGTTCCCGGCATACCGCCCACGCTACCGAGGCGGCGCGGGACGCAGCACGGCCGTCACTGCCGCGGCCCCCTCGGTGAGGTCGTCGCGGCGACCTCGAGGACGGCGACGAGGTGGCACTCCCCGGTGGACGGGTGCAGCAGCGCCTCGAAGGTCTCGGCGACGCGCACGATCTGGCGCCGGGCGAGCTGCTCGAGGTACCGCTCGATCTCGGCGCGCCGCTGCGCCCCGACGGTGAGCACGAGGTGCCCGCCCCGATGCACGACCCGGGCGAACTCGACGAGCGCCGAGCGTGGCAGGTGCCCGGGCTCGAACGCGTTGACACAGGTCACGACGCCGAACTTGTCGCCGGCGCCGGGGAGGCGCTGGCTCAGGTCGGCCGGTCCGAGGTCGTGGTAGACGCCGCGGGTGCGGGCACGGGCGAGCATCTTCGGGGAGAGGTCGAGGCCGTCGATCGAGCGGAAGCCGAGGCGCGCGAGCGCCTCGCCGACGAGGCCGGTGCCACAGGCGGCGTCGAGGACGTCGGTGCCGGGTCCGCCGAGGCGGGCCACGACCTCGGCGACCGTGGTGGGCAGCGGGTAGTCGTCGCCGTGGGGCCCGGTGACGTCGTCGTCGTAGGTCGGGGCCCACGCGTCGTAGAGCTCACGCGCTTCCGGTGCCGTCGCGAGGGCGTGGGCCCGCGCCGTCCACGTCGCCGTCCCGCCCTGTCGGTCCGCCACCACCACTCCCGCCCGCCGGTCGCCACGGTGGTTCCCCGCCGGGAGTCTCTCAACCGTGGGCCACCCGACGTCCTGGCCGGTCAGGTGGGGATCAGCCGGAGGACGCCGGCGACGAGGGCGAGCGCGGCGAGCAGCGCGATGACCGTCGCCGGGATCCAGCGCCGGTCGCGGGCGAAGGAGATCACACCGCCGACGAGGAACCCGCCGAGCACCAGCAGCCCGAGCCCCAGCAGCTCGGCGCCGCTCACGACTCCAGGACGCCCTTGGTGGAGGCCGTCCCGCCCGCGAGCCGCGCGTCGGTCTCGGTCGCGGCCCGCAGCGCCCGGGCGATCGCCTTGTACTCGGCCTCGGTGATGTGGTGCGGGTCGCGGCCACCGGTGACGCGCACGTGCAGCGCGATGCCGGCGTGGAAGGCGATCGACTCGAAGACGTGCCGGTTGAGCACCGTCGGGTAGTTCCCCCCGACGACGAACCCGGCCATCGTCTCCGGCTCGCCGGTGTGCACGCAGTAGGGCCGGCCGGAGACGTCGACGACCGCCTGCGCCAGGGCCTCGTCCATCGGGATCCAGGCGTCGCCGAACCGGCGGATCCCCGACTTGTCGCCGAGGGCCTGCCTGAGGGCCTGCCCGAGCACGATCGCGACGTCCTCGACGGTGTGGTGGGCGTCGATCGCGACGTCGCCGGTGGCGCGGACGACGAGGTCGAACGACGCGTGCTTGCCCAGCGCGTCCAGCATGTGGTCGAAGAACGGCACGCCGGTGGCGACCTCGGTGCGCCCGCTCCCGTCGAGGTCGACCTCGACGAGGACGCTCGACTCCTTGGTCACCCGCTCCACGCGTCCGGTCCGGCTCATGCGTCCACTCTAGGTGCCTCCGGCTCGTGAGCACTCAGTGCCGCTATACCGGCATCGAGTGCTCACGAGCGGCGGAGCCGCACCTGGAGGATCTCGTCGGTGATCGTCGCCTCCTGCCCGTCCGGGCCGGTGGCGGCGCGCTCGAGCGAGTCGCAGCGCACGACGTCCCAGGCCGCGTCGTCGAGCTCCAGCGACGCCAGCACCTCGGGTGCCGTCGGCATCCGCAGCGACGGGTCCCACGACCACGGCGCGAGCCGCCCGTGCCCCACCACCAGCAGCGTCCCGCCCGGCGCGACCGCCTCCGCCGCGCGGCGCAGGATCGCCGCGCGGGGGAAGTCCGGGGCCGGCGAGTGCAGGTACTGGGCGCTGACCAGGTCGTAGGTCCCCTCGGGGAACGTCGCGGTGAGGTCGTGGCGCTCGGTGCGCACCGGCAGCTCTCCGGCCCGGTCGGCGATCCGGTCGCACGCGGTCTGCGCGACGTCGACCGCGGTCACCTTCCAGCCCCGGCCCGCGAGCCACAGCACGTCGCCGCCCTCGCCGGCGCCGAGGTCGAGGGCCGTCCCCGGAGCGAGGTCGGCGGCGGTGGCGGCGAGGACCGGGTTGGGGCGCCCGCTCCACACCTGGTCCCGCTCGGCGTAGAAGCGCTCCCAGAACCGAGGGCTCCCATCACGTGCGGCCATGACCGCGAGGCGTCCGTCCTCGGCGACGAGGTCGGCGTTGACCACGGCCCCGGTCTTCATCCCGCCGGCGGCCGCGGCGATCACGGTGGCGGAGACGTCGGTCGCGTTGCCCACGGCGAACACGCCGGGCACCGTCGTCGCGCCGCGCGGGTCGACCTCGAGCACCTCCCCGACGAGCACCTCCCCCAGGCGCTGCTCGGTGGTGGCGACGCCGAGCATGCTCGCCACCTCCGCGCGGGCGCGGCCCACGGTCGGCACCAGCAGGGCCTCCAGGCCCACGACGGTGCCGTCGGCCAGCCGGACCCCGGTCAGGGCGTCGTCGGCGACCTCGACGGCCGACACCGCCCCGGTCACGACCTCCACGCCCCACGCCGCCAGCTCGTCGGCCGCCGGGCGGTCGGGGACGAACGCGTCGGCCGTCAGGAGCACGACGTCCTCGGTGAGCTGGCGCATCAGCCCGACGTGGTGCATCGCCGTCGGGCCCGCCGCGAGCACCCCCACGCGGCGGTCCCGCACCTCCCAGCCGTGGCAGTACGGGCAGTGCAGCACGTCGCGGCCCCACCGCTGCGCCAGCCCCGCGACGGCGGGCAGTTCGTCCACCGCGCCCGTCGCGAGGACCACGCGCCGGGTCCGCAGCGCCTCGCCGACGTCGAGGCCGAGCGCGAACCCGCCGTCGGCCGACGACGAGGCCGACACCACGCGCCCCGTCCGCACCACGCCCCCGTAGGCCTCGACCTCGGCGCGGCCGATCGCCGTCAGCTCGGCCGGCGGGGTGCCCTCCCGGCCGAGGTAGTTGTGCACGCCCGCCGCCGGGGCGTTGCGCGGCTCCCCCGCGTCGACCACCAGCACCCGCCGTCGGGATCGCGCCAGGGTCAGCGCCGCCGCCAGCCCGCCCGCCCCGCCACCCACGACCACCACGTCCCACGTCTGTCCGCTCATGGCGCCCACCGTGCGTCGAGGAGAGCCAAGGTGGCAAACCATCTTGCCGAAGTGGCAAGATGGCGCTCATGGACGACGTCGCGGCGGTGCTCGACGGCGTCGGTCCCCGGCTGCGGGCCCTGCGCACCGCCCGGAACCTCACGCTGACCGACCTGGCCGGCTCCACCGGGATCTCGCTCTCCACGCTCTCCCGGCTCGAGTCCGGGCAGCGCAAGCCGACCCTCGAGCTGCTGCTGCCCCTCGCCCAGGCCTTCCAGGTGGCGCTCGACGAGCTCGTCGACGCCCCGCCGACCGGTGACCCGCGGGTGCGGATGCCCTCGTTCGTCCGCGGCGGCGCGACGTTCGTGCCGCTCACCCGGCGCCCGGGCGGGGTGCAGGCGTTCAAGCAGATCCTGCCGGCCGGCTACCCGCACCGGGAGGTCGAGCCGCAGACCCACGAGGGCTACGAGTGGATGTACGTGCTCTCCGGGAAGGTCCGGCTGCTGCTGGGCGACCAGGAGACGGTGCTGGTGCCCGGCGAGGTGGTGGAGTTCGACACCCACCTCCCCCACGCGGTCACCAACCCCTTCGCGCAGCCCGCCGAGATCCTCAACCTCTTCGGCCCGCAGGGCGAGCGGGCCCACGTCCGGACCCGCTCGGGCTCCTAGCGGAGCTGCCGGCTCACCTCGAGGAACCGGTCGTTCTCCTCGGGGGTCCCGACGGTGGCCCGCAGGTGCCCCGGGATCCCGACGTCTCGGATCAGCACGCCCTCGTCGAGGTAGGCCTGCCACACCGCGTGCGCGTCGGCGAAGCGCTCCGGGAAGCCGCCGTAGAGCAGGAAGTTCGCGGTGCTCGGGACGACGGCGTAGCCCATCGAGTCGAGCGCCGCGGCGATCCGGTCCCGCTCCTTGGACAGCGTGTCGACCAGGGCGAGCGTCTCGTCGGCGTGGCGCAGGGCGGCGAGCGCGGCCGCCTGGGTCAGCGCCGAGAGGTGGTAGGGCAGCCGGACGAGCATGAGGGCGTCGACGACGGCGGGGGCGGCGGCCAGGTAGCCCAGCCGACCTCCGGCGAACGCGAACGCCTTCGACATCGTGCGGCTCACCACCAGCTTGTGGCCGTGGGTCTCGAGGAGCTCGCACGCGGACGGGCCGGAGGAGAACTCGACGTAGGCCTCGTCGACGACGACGAGGCCGGGCGCGGCGTCGGCGATCACGGCGAGCTCGGCGAGCTCGATCGACTGGCCGGTGGGGTTGTTCGGCGTGGTCACGAAGAGCACGTCGGGCCGGCGCTCGCGCACGACGTCGACCGCGGCGGCCGCGTCGAGCGAGAAGTCGTCCCGGCGGGGAGCCGGCACCCACTCGGTGCGGGTGCCCGCGGCGAGGATCGGGTGCATCGAGTAGCTCGGCTCGAAGCCCAGAGCGAGCCGGCCGGGCCCGCCGAAGGCCTGCAGCAGCTGCTGGAGCACCTCGTTCGACCCGTTGGCCGCCCACAGGTTCTCCGTCGCGAGGGGCACGCCGGTCGCGCGCGTGAGGTAGTCGGCGAGCGCCGTCCGGAGGGCGACGTGGTCGCGGTCCGGGTAGCGGTGCAGGCTCGCCGCGGCCTCGCGGGTGGCCGTGGCGACGTCGTCGACGAGCGCGGGCGGCGGCGGGAACGGGTTCTCGTTGGTGTTGAGCGCCACCGGCACGGCCAGCTGCGGTGCGCCGTAGGGACTGCGGCCGCGGAGGTCGTCGCGCAGCGGCAGGGCGTCGAGGGTGACGCCCGCGCCGATGGTGGCCCGGGCCGGCTCGACGGCGTCGGTCATGCGCCGGTCCCCGGGTACTCGCGCCGGGCCCCGAACCGGGCGGCGACCGCCTGCCCGTGCGCCGGCAGGTCCTCGGCGTCGGCGAGCGCCACGACGCGGTCGGCCACCTCGCGCAACGCGTCGGCCGAGTAGTCGACGACGTGGATGCCGCGCAGGAACGTCTGCACCGACAGCCCGCTGGAGTGCCGGGCGCAGCCGCCCGTCGGCAGCACGTGGTTGGACCCGGCGCAGTAGTCGCCGAGCGAGACCGGGCTGTGCGGCCCCACGAAGACCGCGCCGGCGTTGCGGATCCGCGCCGCCACACCCGCCGCGTCCGCCGTCTGGATCTCCAGGTGCTCGGCGGCGTAGGCGTCGACCACGCGCACCCCGGCGTCGAGGTCGGCCACGAGGATCGTCCCGGACTGCGGGCCGGCGAGGGCGGTGCGGATGCGCTCGTCGTGCTTCGTCGTGCCGACCTGGGTGGTGAGCTCGGCGTCGACCGCGTCGGCCAGCTCCGGGCTCGTGGTCACCAGCACCGAGGCGGCCGCCGGGTCGTGTTCGGCCTGGCTGATGAGGTCGGCCGCGACGTGCACCGGGTCGGCCGAGGCGTCGGCGAGGATCGCGATCTCGGTGGTGCCCGCCTCGGAGTCGATGCCGATGCGCCCGCGCAGGCTGCGCTTCGCGGCGGTGACGTAGACGTTGCCGGGGCCGGTGACCATGTCGACCGGCTCGAGCTCGGCGCCGTCGGTGTCGGTGCCGCCGTACGCCAGCAGCGCCACGGCCTGGGCCCCGCCGACCGCCCACACCTCGTCGACGTCGAGCAGCGCGGCGGCCGCGAGGATCAGCGGGTGCGGCCGCCCGCCGAACTCCCGCTGCGGCGGCGAGCAGACGACGAGGCCCTCGACCCCGGCGGCCTGCGCCGGGACCACGTTCATGACGACGCTGGAGGGGTAGACGGCGAGCCCGCCCGGCGCGTACAGCCCGACCCGGGACACCGGGACCCACCGCTCGGTGACGGTGCCGCCGGGGACGACCTGCGTGGTGGTGTCGGTGCGTCGCTGGTCGGCGTGCACGGCGCGCGCCCGCTCGATGGAGGTCTCCAGCGCGGCCCGCACCTGGGGGTCGACCCCGTCGAGGGCCTCGCGCAGGGCCGCCGTCGGGACCCGCACCGACTCCGAGCGCACCCCGTCGAACCGCTCGCCGTACTCCAGGACCGCCTCCACCCCGCGCTCGCGCACGGCGTCGAGGATCGGGCGGACCCGCTCGACGACCGCGTCGACGTCCATCTCCGCCCGCGGCAGCATCGCGCGCAGCGCCGCGGCGGCGGGCACGCCGTCCCGCAGGTCGGATCGCGTCAGCAGGGGTGTCGTCTCGGCCACGGGGACCAGCCTAAACGGGCTCCCCGACAGCGGAGGAGCCGTCGTCGGGGGCACGATGGTTGTGAGAACAACTAACCATCCGAGCCGAGGAGCCCCATGACGGAGCCCGTACGCCGCCCCCTCCTGCAGATCATCGTGGCCAGCACCCGGCCCGGGCGGGTCGGGGAGCCGATCGCGCACTGGTTCGCCGACTACGCGCGGTCCTCCGAGGCGTTCGACGTCGAGATCGTCGACCTCGCCGAGGTGGACCTGCCGATGTTCGCCGAGCCGGAGCACCCGCGGCTGGGCCGCTACACGCTGGACTCGACGAAGGCGTTCAGCGCGACGATCGCCCGCGCCGACGCGTTCGCGATCGTCCACCCCGAGTACAACCACAGCTACAACGCCGCCATCAAGAACGCCCTCGACCACCTCAACCAGGAGTGGGCCCGCAAGCCGGTCGTGCTGATCGGGTACGGCGGCGTCGCCGCGGGCGCCCGGGCCACCGAGGCGCTGGTCCCCGTGGTGGTGGGGCTGCAGATGGTGGTCGCCGGCACGGTGCCGATCCCGTTCGCGGGCCAGCGGGTCTCCGGCGAGGGCGAGGCGCGGATCTTCGACGCCGCCCCGGAGACCGAGGCCGGCGCGAAGGCCGCCCTCGACGGGCTCTCGTCGTGGCTGGAGATCCTGGGGCTGCGCGGGTCGCGCTGAGCCACGGGGTGCCGGCCTCGGGATGCCAGTCCCGGGATGCCAGCGAAGCGTCGTTGCTTGCGTGGGACGCAAGCAACGACGCTCCGCTGGCACGGGGCACGGGGGCACCCGGACGTCAGGCCCCGTTGCGCGTCACCGAGAACGAGTTGGTGCGCAGCCCGGTGCCGCCGGTCCAGGGCTCGAAGCCGGCCTGCACGCTCGTGAGGTACCAGCTGGACTTCACGACCCCGCGCAGCATCGCGTCGCGGGTGAACGCCTCGATCGGCAGGTTGGTCACCGACGTCGTCGCGGTCTTGCGGACGTAGGAGATGACCGGTAGGTCGGTCTTGCCGTACCAGACGGTCCAGGTCGTCCCGCCGATGCTGACGTCGTAGTAGGGCTTGCCGATCGGCTGGACCCACGAGGTGCGGTTCAGCCAGATCATCATCTCGGCGCCGGTGTTGCGGCCGGTGTTGGTCTTCGTCGGGTCGAACCAGATGTCGTAGGCGGTGTTGTACTGCTGCGTGCCGCCCGCCGTGGGGCCCTTCGTCGACCAGCTCGAGCGCACCGTGCCCAGCGAGGACACCTGCGCGGGGAACGGCGAGGCGGCGGTGCAGTAGCCGTAGTTGCAGCCGCGCAGGATCGACGGGTAGCCCGCCGGGCCCGTGTTGTTCGTGTGCAGCGCGGTGTCGACGTTGAAGCCGGTGTCGAACGGCGTGATGCACTGCGTCGTCGTCGCGCCCCAGCGGTCGTTCTGCACGAGGTACTTGCCGGCCGCGACGGGCGCCGACCCGAACTGGTCACAGATCTGCGCGTAGGTGGGCGCCGTCGGTGCGGTCGCCGCCGAGGACACCGCGTTGCCGACCAGCACCGTGCCCAGTGTGACCGCCACCGCCATCCCGGCCGCGACCAGGTACCGCGTCCGGCGGGTCGCGCGGGCGGCCGCCCGGCGCACCGCGGCCCGTCCCCCGACGACACTCGTCTGGTCCGTCATGATCTCGTCGTTCCCCCCGTGACCTGCGCCGGGGCGGAGCGCCGCGGCGGTTCGGTCCGTTCCTCGCGGGGGGTGACGCAGTCGTTAGCACGCGGGCCGGAAAGTCACTCCGTCGAGGGTGGGCAGCCCCCGGACGTCGGGCATGCTGTGCCCGTGAGTCAGACAGCGGAGATCGGCGTCAGCGGCCTCGCCACGATGGGCCGGAACCTCGCACGCAACCTGGCGCGCCACGGCCACGCCGTCGCGCTGCACAACCGGACCGAGAAGCGCACGAAGGATCTGGTCGACCAGTTCTCCGACGAGGGCACGTTCGTACCCAGCTATTCGGCCGAGGACTTCGTTCGCTCGTTGGAGCGGCCCCGCCGGATCGTGCTCATGGTGCCGGCCGGGAAGGCCACCGACGCCGTCATCGACGAGTTCACCCCGCTCCTCGAGCAGGGCGACGTGATCATCGACGCCGGCAACGCGCACTTCGCCGACACCCGCCGTCGGGAGAAGGCGCTGCGCGAGGCGGGCCTCAACTTCGTCGGTATGGGCGTCTCGGGCGGCGAGGAGGGAGCCCTCAACGGGCCCTCGATCATGCCCGGGGGTCCCGACGAGGCCTACGCGTCGCTGGGACCGCTCCTCGAGGACATCTCGGCGCACGTCGACGGCGACCCGTGCTGCACCCACATCGGCGCCGACGGCGCGGGCCACTTCGTCAAGATGGTCCACAACGGCATCGAGTACGCCGACATGCAGCTCATCGCCGAGGCGTACGACCTGCTGCGGTCGGGACTGGGCATGGATCCGGCCGCGATCGCGGACGTCTTCACGACCTGGAACCGGGGCCGGCTGGACTCCTACCTCATCGAGATCACCGCGCAGGTGCTGGCGCACGACGACGCCGCGACGGGCAGGCCGTTCGTCGACGTCGTCGCCGACGAGGCCGAGCAGAAGGGCACCGGTCGCTGGACCGTCCAGGCCGCGCTCGACCTCGGCGTCCCGGTCACCGGCATCGCCGAGGCGACCTTCGCCCGCTCGCTCTCGGGCAACCGCACGTTGCGCGACGCCGCCCGCGGCCTGCCCGGCGTGTCGCGCGCCAAGCTCGAGGGCGCCGCCGCCGAGGGCTTCGTCGACGACATCGAGCAGGCGCTCTACGCGTCGAAGATCGTGGCCTACGCGCAGGGGTTCAACGAGATCCAGGCCGGGGCGACCGAGTACGACTGGTCGATCGACCTCGGGCAGGTCGCGAAGATCTGGCGCGGCGGCTGCATCATCCGCGCGAAGTTCCTCAACGAGATCACCGCCGCCTACGAGCGCGAGCCGGGCCTGACGACGCTGCTCACCGACCCCTCGTTCACGGAGGCCATCGGCGGGGCGCAGGACTCCTGGCGCCGTGTGGTCGCGTCGTCGGCGCAGCTGGGGATCCCGACGCCGGGCTTCTCCTCGGCGCTGTCGTACTACGACGGGATCCGGGCCGAGCGCCTGCCCGCCGCCCTGGTGCAGGGCCAGCGGGACTTCTTCGGCGCGCACACCTACCGGCGCGTCGACAAGGCCGGGACCTTCCACACCGCGTGGGCGACGGACGACCGGGCGGAGTCCGAGGCGTAGGTGCCCGACCGGCCTTCGAGTGGGCCTCCACGGCTCCTCCGGCGGCCAGGAGTGTCCACTCGACGGGGCCCGGTGGCCGGACCCGCCGTCGAGTGGGCCTCCGGGGCTGCCCCGGCCGCCGTGGCGGTCCACTCGGCGCGGCGGTCGGCCCGAGCGCGCCTCACGAGCCGGAGGCACCTCGGGGCACCCCACCGACCGCGTCGACGAGCGCGTCCCACCGGGTGCGCCTGCCCTCCGGGAACCGGGCCCGGGCCCGGACGTCTTTGCTCGACCCCTCCCGGTAGCGCCGGTTCGCCCACGGCGAGCCCGGTCGGGCGAGCCGGATGGCCCCGACGACGGCACACGGCAGCACCACCAGGCCGAGCACGGCCAGGATCGGCTTCCCCTTGATCGCGGCGACCACCGCGAACGCCACCGTCACGGCGGCCAGCCCGAGCACCGTCGGCGCGTCGTCCTCACCCGCGGCGCCGAACGGGTTCAGCCCGAGCACGAGCAGTCCGCCGACCGCCGCGACGACGAGCACCACGTCGACCGAGGCCCGCCCCTTCTCGGTCCAGTACACGTCCTCGAGGCGCAGCCACAGGGCGAACTCGTCGAGCGTCAGCGCCGCCCCCGCCCCGAACCCCACGGCGAGCACGACCTGCCACACCCCCTCGGGCCGGTAGAGGAACTCGCCGAAGCCCGCGAGCAGCATGAGCACGATCCCGTGGACGAGGTGGTGGACGTGCACGCCGCCGACCTTGGTGTCGCGGAACGGCCCGTGACCAGCGCGGATGAGCCGGGTGATCACCCGGGTCACCAGGAAGACCACGAGGAACGACCCGAGCATCCAGGCCGCGGTGAGACGCGTGTCGTCCACGCCGAAGTCGAGGTTCACGTCCATCCGGGGGCCCTCCAGGTCGTCGACGACCCAGGGTGACCGACGTGGCGCGCGGACGCGAGATCGTTGCAGGTCACGGATTGATCGCTCTCGACCTCCGCGCACGGAACCGCCACGATCACCTGTGTGCCGATGACGGAGGACACGAGGCGTGATCACCGGCTGCTGCTGGTCTCGGTGTGGGCCTCGGCCGCGTTCGCCGTCGTCTCCTGCGTGTGGGGGGTCTTCACCGGCTCGTCCATGATCGTCTTCGACGGCCTGTACTCGTTCGCCTCCATCGGTCTGTCGCTGCTCGCGGTGGCCGCGCTGCGGATCTCCCGACGGGGACCCGACGACGCCCACCCGTGGGGACGCGAGGAGGTGGAGCCGGTCGCCGTCGTCGTGAAGGCCCTGGCCCTGGGCGCGCTGTCGGTCTACGCCGTCGTCGGCGGGGTCACCGACCTGCTCGCCGGTGGTCGGGAGGTCGCCACGGGCTGGGCCCTGGCCTACGCCGTCGTCGCGACCCTCGGCGGCACCGTCGTCACCCTCGTACTGCGCCGCGGCGGTCAGGGCGGCCTCGTCCGGGCGGAGGCCGCCGAGTGGCAGGGCGACACGCTGCTCTCGGTCGGGGTCCTCGCCGGGTTCGGGATCGCCGCCGGCCTGGTCGCCGCCGGCCGCGCCGACCTCGCCGCCTACGTCGACCCCGGCATGGTCGTGCTCGTGTCGCTGCTGTTCCTGCGGGTGCCGGCCGGACTGGTGGCGCGCGGGATGCGCGAACTGCTGGCGATGTCGCCGCCCGAGGAGACGATGACCGCCCTGCAGGACGCCGTCGACGCGGTCCGCGAGCGCTACCGGATGCCCGAGGGCCTCGTGCGCGCGTCGCAGGTCGGGTCCCGGGTCGACGTCGAGGTCGACTTCGTGGTCGACGACTCCTCGACGGTGCAGACCGTGGCCGACTGCGACGAGGTGCGCGCCGACCTGCACGACCGACTCGCCGCGCTCGGCCACGAGCGCTCCGTCGTCGTCGCCTTCACGAGAGATCCGAGGTGGGCCCGATGAGCACGACCGACACCGCGACCACAGCAGGACCGCGCGAGGAGATCGTGGTCCACCTGGGCGCGCCCGACGAGCTGCTCGCCGTCGACCCGCTCGCCCCGCTCCACGCGGCCCCCGGCGAGAAGGTGCGCGGGATGCCCGGCGTCGACGAGCTCCTCGGCGAGCTCCTCGGCCGGCCCCGCATCCGTCGGCCACGCCGCGTGGTCCTCACGCTGCCCCCCGCCGCCCTCGCCGACGACGGCGTCGCCGCGCGGCTCGAGGCCGGCCTGCGGCGCTGGTGCGCGGCCCGCACCGAGCGCGTCGAGCGCGAGAGCCGGTCGCTGTGGCGTCAGGGCCTGTGGTCGCTGCGGGGCGGCGTGGCGCTGTTCGTCGTCGGGCTGGTGCTCTCGACGAACTTCCTCGACCCCGACGTCCCGCAGTTCCTGCAGGACGTCCTCGGCAACGGCGTCTTCCTCGTCATCGCCTGGATCGGGCTGTGGTACCCGCTCGACCTGCTGTTCTTCGCCCGCTCCCCCGCCAAGCGGGAGATGCGGGCGCTGGACGTGCTGGCGACGATGCCGGTGGAGGTCCGGCCCCGGGGCTAGGCCCGGCCCTGCTTGGCCCGGATCCGCTGCCGGTTGCGCAGGTGCGAGTCGAGCTCGACCTTGCGGATCCGCACTGCCGAGGGCGTCACCTCGACGCACTCGTCCTCGGCGCAGAACTCCAGCGACTGCTCCAGGGACAGGATCCGCGGCGGGGTCAGCCGCACGAGCTCGTCACCGGTGGACGAGCGCATGTTGGTCAGCTTCTTCTCGCGGACGATGTTGACCTCCATGTCGTCGGCACGCGCGTTCTCGCCGACGATCATGCCCGCGTAGACCTGCGTGGTCGGCCCGACGAAGAGCTCGCCGCGCTCGGAGAGCAGCCCGACCGCGTAGGGCGTCACGGGGCCGGAGCGGTCGGCGATGAGCGAGCCGGTGATCCGCGCGCGCAGCTCGCCGACCCACGGGCCGTAGCCGTCGAAGAGCTGGTTGGCGATGCCGGTGCCGCGGGTCTCGGTGAGGAACTCGGTGCGGAACCCGATGAGCCCGCGCGAGGGCACCCGGAACTCCATGCGCACGTGTCCCGACGACGGCGAGTGCACCATCTCGAGCATCTCGCCCTTGCGGGCGGCGAGGAGCTGGGTGACCGCGCCGAGGTGCTCGTCGGGGACGTCGACCGAGAGCCGCTCGAACGGCTCGTGGAGCTTGCCGTCGACCGTCTTCGTGACGACCTCGGGCTTGCCGACGGTCAGCTCGAAGCCTTCGCGGCGCATCGTCTCGACGAGCACGGCCAGCGCGAGCTCGCCGCGGCCCTGGACCTCCCAGGCGTCCGGGCGCTCGGTGGGCAGCACGCGGATCGACACGTTGCCGACCAGCTCGGCGTCGAGCCGGTTCTTCAGCAGGCGCGCGGTGAGCTTGCTGCCCGGCTTCGGGTCACGGCCGGCCAGCGGCGAGGTGTTGATGCCGATCGTCATCGCGATGGCGGGCTCGTCGACGGTGATCCGCGGGAGCGGGTGCGGGTCGTCCGGGTCGGCGAGGGTGTCGCCGATGGTGACCTCGGCGATCCCGGCGACGGCGACGATGTCGCCGGCCTCGGCCAGCTCCGTCGAGACCCGCTCGAGCGCCTCGGTGCGCAGCAGCTCGGTGATCTTGACGCGGGTGACGCTGCCGTCCTCGCGGCACCAGCCGACCTGCTGGCCCCGGCGCAGGCGCCCGGAGCGGATGCGGCAGAGCGCGATGCGGCCCAGGTAGGAGCTCGCGTCGAGGTTGGTGACGTGCGCCTGGAGCGTGCCCTCGGGGTCGTCCGCGGGCGGCGGCACCTGGGTGAGCAGCAGGTCGAACAGCGGCGTGAGGTCCTCGGAGTCGGGCACCTCGCCGTCGGCGGGCCGCTCCAGGGAGGCCTTGCCGGCGCGGGCGCTGGCGTAGACGACGGGCAGCTCGAGCAGCTCGCCCACCGCGTCGTCGTCGAGACCCAGGTCGGTGGCGAGCTCGAGCAGCAGCTCCAGCGACTCGTCGACGACCTCGGCGGTGCGCGCGTCGGCCCGGTCGGTCTTGTTGACCACGAGGATCACCGGCAGGCGGGCCGCGAGCGCCTTGCGCAGCACGAACCGCGTCTGCGGCAGCGGGCCCTCGGAGGCGTCCACGAGCAGCACGACCCCGTCGACCATCGACAGCCCGCGCTCGACCTCGCCGCCGAAGTCGGCGTGGCCGGGGGTGTCGATGATGTTGAACGTGACGCCGTCGCGGTGCACGGCGGTGTTCTTCGCCAGGATCGTGATGCCCTTCTCGCGCTCGAGGTCGCCCGAGTCCATGACCCGGTCGACGAGTTCGGCGCGCGCGGAGAAGGCTCCCGACTGGCGGAGCATGGCGTCGACGAGGGTGGTCTTGCCGTGGTCGACGTGGGCGACGATCGCGATGTTGCGCAGGTCGGTGCGCAGCGTGCGATCGGCGGACCCGGGCCGCTCGGGTGCGGTCGTGGTCACGTGGAGGGTGCTTCCTGCCGAGGTGATGGTCTCCTCCAGTTTACCGACCGTGATCCGCGGCCCGTGCCGGAGGAGTGCCTCGCCTCGCGTTCGACCGCTCACATCTCGACGGCGTCCGCCAACCGTTCACCGAGGAGCGGCGCCAGTTTCGCGAGGTTCTCGCCCCAGAGGACGTGGACGTTCCCGACGCGGGCGGTGTGCACGCCGTCGGCTCCCCCGGCCGTCGGGGTGCAGGGCAGCTCGCCGACCGGTTCCAAATCCAGCTCGGGGATCCGCTCGGCAACGTGGGCGGTGACGGCCTCGCGGGAGCGGCGCCGGACCTCGTCGAAGGGGTGGTCGGTGGTGGTCAGCTCGTCGGGCAGGTGGCCGCCGATCGCCCAGTGCCCCTCGGGCGTGCGGTGCTGGTAGGTGGACCCGAGCGCCGGTCCGAGGGTGCCGTCGAGGTGGGTGGGCGGGACCGTGCCCGGGGCGGTGCGCAGGCGGAACGAGAACCGCAGGTGGTGGCAGAGCCGGTGCGGGACCTCGATCCCGAGCGGGGCGACGAGCTCCGCCGTGCCCGCGCCCGCCGTCACGACCACCGCGTCGCCGAGGAGCTCGTCGACGTCGACGACGCGGCCCGGCCGCAGGTTCGCGCGCAGCGCCTCGGTGAGCATCCGGCCGGCGCCGGCGAGGTCGAGGGCGCCGCCGCCGGGGTCGACGAGCACCGGGCCGTCGACCTTGCCCAGGAGCCCGGCGGGGGGCTCGCCGACCCGGTGCCCGACCTCCGCGGCCGCCATCGCCTCGGCCCACTGCGGGACCCGCGGCCCGGACACGACGGTGCCCTCGGTCCCCACGAGCGGGCGGCCGGCGCGCTGCGACCACCCCTCCCAGAGGTCCCGCGCCGTCGCCGCCGCCGCGACGAGGGCCGGGTCGCCGTGGGCGAGCCGGAAGATCCGCGACGAGCCGGCGCTGCGGGCGCCCATCGGCCGGTCGGCCTCGAGCACGATGACGTCGTGACCGCGGCGGACGAGCGCGTCCGCCGTCGCGAGCCCGACGATGCCGGCGCCGACGACGGTGACCTTCATGACCCTCCCCGGGTCGGAGTTCCCTGAGCCGGAAATCAGGGTGCACCCCGATGTCGCGGCCCGGCAGCGCGAGCACGCTCGACGTCATGAAGATCGTGGTGTGGGTCCTGGTCGGTATCGGTGCGCTCGTGCTGCTCGGCGGGGTCGTGATCCCGCTCGTGCACTTCCTGCTCGGGGCGCTCGGGTGGGTGATCGCGGGAGCGCTCGTGATCGGCGGCGGCATCTGGCTCGCCAAGCGGGCCGGGTCGCGCGGGGAGGTGGGGTCCTCCGACGAGGCGCAGCGGCTGCCGTGAGCGTGGGCAGGCGCGGCGCGCGGCGGAGATCAGGGAGTCACTGCACGCCCGACGGAGATCCGCTCGACGCACAGTGACTCCCTCGGTGCCGCGCGGAGTCGGTCAGAGGAGCCGTCGCAACATCAGCGGGCGCCAACACGACATCGAGGCATGAGCAGGGAACGCCCGTTCAGCGGATGGCCGTACTCCTACCCCCGTTCGGCACACTCTCTCCGTGACGAGGGCCGCTCCGGCCTCTCGCGGCCGGTCGGGGGGCTGAGCTGATGTCGGACTTTCTCGTGCGCCATCGAGTGACGATCACGTCGAGTGCGGCGGCCGTCGGCGTAGCGCTCGTGGTGTGGGCGTACTTCGTGCCCGACGACTGGGGCCAGAGCGTCCTGGTCAACGTCGGTACGACGCTCCTGCTCGTGGCACCGCTCTTCTATCTCCAGCAGGCCCTCGAACACTCGGTGCGGGAGCTGCGCGTCGGCCTTGCTGATGCGGTCGACGATCTGGCCCGTTCCCGGGAGTCGTCACCCGGCCCGGAGAGGATCGCCGCGATGGACGACGCCCTTGCGCCCCTGATCCACCGGGGCCCTGGACTGCGGCTCACCAACGCAGATGTCGAGGACCTGGTGGCGAGCGGCGACACCGGCCGGGTCGTCGCACTTGCCGCGATGATCGGCCACCCCGAGCTCACGGACCCGGACGTCGTCGTGCAGAGCGTGCTCGACTCCGCGAACGGCAACGAGCAGTACTACGCCCTCCTTGCTGCCCGCTCCGGCTGGAACCGGCTGGGCGACTCGGCACAGGCGGACATCCTGGCGTGCATCCGCGGTGCGGATCAGGCGGCCTGCTACATCCGTGATGATCCCTACCGGGACGCCATAGCGCGCGACCTCGTGTACCTGGCTCGCCAGCCCGCCTCGCGTTGATGCCGCCGGTCAGACGGCCAGCACGATCAGGGAGTCACTGCACGCCCGACGGAGATCCGCTCGACGCACAGTGACTCCCTGGGTGCGCCGACCCTCGGGGCCCGGACCGCGACCACTTCGGAGTGACCGCGTCGCGGCGACTCGGTGGCGGCGCAGCGGGTCGGCGCGCCGCACGGCTCGCCCCCGCCCGCGGTCGATGTCGGTGGCGCGTCGCATCGCCCCGTCGGCGCGGCGCCGCTGAATCCGCGCACCGCCCCCGACGCGGTCGAAGATCAACGCCGGTGTCCGGACGTCCAGTGTCTGCAACGAGGCGTTCCTGACGGTCAGCCCCGCGCCGTCGCCCGATCCGACCCCGACGCGAACACTCCATCCGGGAACGCGCCCGCCGCGAGGATCGTCCGCGTGAGACCTCCGGCCAGCTCCGCGAGCTCGGCGGCGTCGTCGTCGCCCAGCGAGGCGTAGGGCGCCGTCGACAGCCGGTTCGTCTCCGCCTCGGTCCCGTCCCGGAACGCGGCGCCGGCGTCGGTGAGCCCGCCGTCGGCGGTGAGCAGCCCGCGCTCGCGCAGCCGGGCCGACGCCTCCCCCCACTGCTCCGGCGACCAGCCGCGCGTCTTCTGCGCCACCTCCACGACGAACCCCTTCCCGGTGGCCGTGTGCAGGACGAGCGCCTCGAGCCCGGTGACCCCGGCGCCCAGCAGCGCGTGCAGGTGGCCGTCGCCGCGGTACTCGCGCAGCAGCGTCGCGGCGTGCCAGAGCGCCAGGTGCGGCTCGTCGGGCCAGGGGAGGTCGGCGTGCGCGGCGTAGAGCGCGCGGTCCTCCGGGCGGCACGCCTCGGTCGCCCGGCGGGCCAGCACCGACGCGCGCTCGCACCCCCGCGAGGACACCTCGGAGCCGAGCAGCCGGCGCAGCGCCCCGTCGGCGGCCCGCAGCCGGGCGTTGAGCACGTCGGCGGGCGCCGCCGCCGTCCACACCATCGGCACGAAGCGCGCGATCAGCGCTGGGTTGAAGTTGTAGTAGGTCGCCGCCACGACCCCGGGCCCGACCGCGCCCATCGCGGCCGACCGCTGCGCGAAGTACTGCGCCCGCGGGTGCCCGATGCCGAGCTCGCCGAGCTCGGAACCCACCTCCGGCGCGAAGTAGATCATCGAGTGCAGGGGCTCGAGGCGGCGCGCGAGGCGGGACACGGCCGGGGGGTCGATCACAGCGGGCTCCACGCCGCGCACGCTAACGCCTCCCCCAGCCGCCCGCGGGCACACTGGGACGGTGACCCGCTGGCCCGACCGCGCCCCGCTCGGCGGTCTCGCCCCCCGCCGCCGGCTGTTCGTGCTGGTGGTGGCCGCGGCCGTGCTGGCGGTCTCGGCGCTGGTGGCCGTGTCGGTGGCCCGGGAGTACGCCGTCCCACCGAAGGCCGACCCGAACCAGATGGGGCCGGTCGTCCTCGTCCCCGGCTTCGGCGGCAACACCCAGGCGCTGCAGGCGCTCGCGCTGCGGCTGCGCGTCATCGGGCGCCCGGCCGTCGTCGTGACCCTCCCCGACGGCGGGACCGGCGACTTCTCCGGCCAGGCCGCGGCCATCGACGACGCCGTCCGCGACCTCATCCGCCACAACGGGGCCCGCAGCGTCGACCTCGTCGGCTACTCCGCCGGCGGGGTGGCGTCGTGGCTCTACCTGGAGACCGGGACGACCGCCCCGGCGATCCGCCGCCTCGTCACCCTGGGGTCCCCGCTCCAGGGCGCCGACATCGCCGCCGCGGGCGGGGCGCTCGTCCCCGGCGCGTGCCCCCGCGCCTGTCAGGAGCTCGCGCCGGGCAGTGCCCTGCTCACCCGGCTCGACGCCGGCCCGCGCCCGGACATCCCGTGGCTCTCGCTGTGGACCGACCAGGACGACGTCGTCACCCCGCCGCAGTCCGCGGCCCTGCCCGGCGTGCACTCGATCCGGCTCCAGTCGGTGTGCGACGGCATCCTGATCAACCACGGGCAGATCCCGACGGCGGGTCTGACGGACGGGCTGGTGCTGCGGGCGCTGGGGACCAGGCCGCTCCCGGTCCCCGTCCCCGGCGACTGCTCGAAGCTGCAGGCCGAGGGCGTCGGCCGACCGGTGCTGACGGGCACCTCCTAGCCACCCGCGAGGCGTCAGCCCGCCGCGGGCGCGAGTCCCGCGAGGGCGTCGGCGGGCGGCACCACGTAGTAGGCCCCGGTCAGCGCCCGGGTGTAGCGGGTCAGGGCGTCCCGCGGGCCGTCCTTGCCGGCCATCGCGTCGAGCATCGCCGCGAGCGGGCCCTGCTCGGCGCAGAAGCCGACGAACATCGTCCCGTGCGCGGACGTGTCTCCCCACGCGGTGTTGCGCCGGAACACGTGGCCGTAGGTGTCCTGGTCGGTGCGGGCGGCGTGGGCGTCCTCGGGCTTCGGGTCGAGCTCGACGCTGTCGGGCTTGGTCCGGCCGATGACGTCCTCCTGGGTGCCGCGGTCCAGCGCGTCCCACTGCGCGCTGTCGTGCACCCACTTCTGCAGCAGCAGCACCGAGCCGCCCGCGCCCGGCCGGCCGTCGGGGACCGCGACGACGCGGACCGCCTCGGCCGCGGGCGGGTTCTCGGTGCCGTCCTCGAACCCGGTGAGGTCGCGGTCGTGGTGGTGCGACCAGGCGACGGTCTCGTCGGCGAGCGCGGCGACCGGGGCCAGCGTCGACACGGCGTGCGTGGTGGCGTCGAAGACGATCGAGCGGCCGCCGCCGGTCAGCCAGATCCCGACGTCGTGCTGCGTGGCGGGCATGGTGAACCCGTCCGGGCCGACGACGGCCTCGTCGTAGCCGTGCACGACGGGGGCCTCCTCGGGGACCACCGCCGCCCACAGCTCGGGGCGCAGCCCGACGACGAGCCCCGTCGCGCCCGTCGTCTTGACCGTGGCCGCGAGCTCGGCGACCGCCGCGACGAGCGCGGCGTCGTCGGTGCCGGGCCGCCGGTCGAACTCGAGGTAGGCGTGGGACGACGTCCCGAGCGCGAGGATGCCGGACTGGACGATGGCCAAGGTGACCTCCGGTCTCGTGAGCAGTAAGTGCTGTTATAGCGGCACTTTCTGCTCACATGCCGTCAGGCACCTACGTCCTTCGTCGTGAAGTTGGCCCACGCCGCGGCCATGAGCACCACGACGTAGGCGAGCTGCACGAGCACCCCGGCGCGGATGTCGCGCAGGAAGATGGGGTCGCGGAAGAAGTCGATCCAGGCCAGCCAGTAGCGGGTCGGGAGGTAGGGGGTCACCGACGCGGCGGCGTCCAGGGTGACCAGCACCTGCGACGTGATCAGCGCGGCGAGCGCCCCGAGCGTGGCCCCCAGCGAGGACGCCGTCACCGTCGAGAGGAACAGCGCGATCGCCCCGACGCCCAGCATCGAGATCGTGATGTAGCCCATCGCGCCGAGCAGCCGCAGCGCCAGGTCGCCCGGCGAGAGCGGCGCCCCGGACAGGGACGACACCGAGTCCTGCGCCCGGTCGCGGGCCTCGGTCGGGTCGCTCGTGGTGGTCGAGCCGGTGCCCGGCGTCCCCGACGCGGGCGGCGACGCCCCGGGCGCCGCCGGCGCGGCCGCCGCCGGGCCGTTCGCGGTCCCCGACGACCCCGCCGAGCCCGATGAGCCCGCGTCCCCGCTCCCGCCACCGCCCGGCCCGCTGATCTGCGGGATCGCGTTCACGACGGCGACCGGGTCACCCGCCCCGAACAGCGCCACCCCCACGACGTACGACGACCCGGCCACCGCCGCGACCGTCACCACCACGAACACGATGACCGAGACGAGCTTCGCGCCCAGCAGCGCCGTCCGGCGGACCGGGCGCACCAGCAGGTAGCGCAGCGTCCCCGCGCCCGACTCCCCCGCCACCGCGTCCCCGGCGACGACGGCGACCGCGACCGGCAGGAAGATCGGCAGCACCAGCGCGAGCGCCGCGGCCGGGTAGAGCGATCCGGACTGCAGCACCGCGGACAGGAACGCGGCGCCCTGCCCGGGCGGCGGGGCGATCCGGGTCGAGGCCAGGAACGCCGCGACGATCGCGGGCAGCAGGCACAGCAGCCCGATCGTCACCCACGTGCGGGGGCGCCGGAAGAGCTTGCGGAGCTCGACGACGATCACCGGCGGCTCCCGCGGGGGCCCGTGGCACTGTCGTTCCCCGGCCCGGTCAGGTCGACGACGACGTCCTCCAGGCTCACCCGCTCCGGCTCGAGGGCGTCGAGCCGGACGTCGTGGGCGACGAGGTGGCGGGCGAGCCCGCGGGGGCCGTCGCCGTCGGCGGGCACGACGACGAGCCCGCCGTCGTCGGTGCGGTCCACGACCGCCCGGCCGAGGACGGTGAGCGCGCGCTCGACGTCGGGGGTGGTGACGACGATGCGGCCGGTGGCGCGCCGCACGGCGTCGAGCGGCTCCTCGAGCACGAGCCGGCCGTGGTCGACCACCCCGACCCGGGTGCACAGCGCCTCGATCTCGGCGAGCAGGTGGCTGGAGAGGAACACCGTGGTGCCCGCCTCGTTCAGCTCCACCAGCAGCTCGCGGATCTCGCGGATGCCGTGCGGGTCGAGGCCGTTGGTGGGCTCGTCGAGGACCAGCAGCTCGGGCGTGGTCAGCAGGGCGCCCGCGAGCCCCAGGCGCTGGCGCATCCCCAGCGAGTAGGTGCGCACCGGCCGGCGGTCGATGCCGCCGAGCCCGACCCGCTCCAGGGCCTCGCCCACCCGGTGCCGCCGCCCGGCGCGGCGGCCGGGGCCCGAGGCGTCGAGCAGGTCGAGGTTGGCCCGCCCGGACAGGTGGCCGTAGGCGGCCGGGCCCTCGACCATCGCCCCGATCGCGGGCAGCACCTGGTGGACGTGCCGCGGGACCTCGTGGCCGAGCACCCGGATCTCGCCGCGGGTGGCGTAGACGAGCCCGAGCAGCATCCGGACCAGCGTCGTCTTCCCGGAGCCGTTGGGGCCGAGGAAGCCGTAGCGGTCGCCGCGCGCGACGTGCAGGTCGACGTCGTCCACGGCGGTGCGCGACCCGAAGCGCTTGGTCAGCCCGCGGGTCTCGATGACCAGCGGCTCGCCGGCCGCCGGCGCCGCGACCGGGCGCGGACCGGGCCGACGCGGGGCGGGCAGCGGCTCGGCGACACCGGGGACCTCGTCGGCGGCGGCCTCGTGGTGGGCGCTCACCGGGCGCTCCGGGCGACGTCGGTGACGGCGCGGTCGAGCACCGCGTCGGGGACCAGCCCGCCGACCGCCCACGCGCGCCCGCCGACCCGGACGATCGCCAGCTGGAGCAGCGGCGACTGCAGCGCGCCGGCCTGCGCGCTGCCGGCCCGGCCGAGGGCCGCGGACGGGGCCGAGACGGCGATCGTGCGGCTCGCCGACCCCGCGCGGCCGATGTTGGCGAGCAGCGAGGTCGCGAGGTCGGGCGGCAGCGGCACCACCACGAGCTGGGACAGCGAGGTGCCGTACTGGCCGATCGCGGCGAAGCCGCGCTGCGGGCGCTCCCGGCCGACGCCGTCGATCCGGTCGGGCACCGAGGACGGGCTGCCCCGCCCGAGGACACCGAACAGGTCGGAGGTGGGGCTGCGCGTGACCCCCGCGCCCGGACCGGCCCGCGGGACGAACAGGGACGGGTCGGGGCCGGCCTGCTCGAGCTCCAGCATCGTGCTCACGACGACGGGTCCGGCGGCCAGGCGCCCGGCCGCGTCCTTGGTGCGGACCTCCACCGCCACCGGCAGCCCGCTCGCGGGGTCGGCCCACACGTCGAGGGCGCCGACGCTGGTGCGCGGGTCGGCGACCGTGACGCGGAACCCGGCGGCGTCGACCCCGGCGAGGCGCCGCGCGGGCAGGGGCGTCAGGGCGTCGTCGGGCGCGGTGCCGGAGAGCAGGCGGCGGGCCAGCTGCGGGGGCGGGAGGTCGTCGGGCCGCGGCAGGCGCACCGTCGGGTCGCGCCGCACGTAGGTGAGCAGCTGGGCGCCGTAGTCCCACACCGCCTGGCCGGTCGGCAGGACGTAGCGGCTGCGCTCGCCGGTCGGGTAGAGCTGGTCGACCCGGCTGGTGTCCGGGGCGGCATAGAAGACCCGCAGCCGCGAGGTGCCCGAGAGCAGCGTCGTGACGTCGGAGAACTGGGCGACGTCGGGGAGGTTGAGCCCACCGGACGCCTCGGCGTAGCCGCTCCAGGGCACGTCGGCGGACGCGGTGACCCGGTCACGCAGCTGCGCCGGGGTCAGCGCCGGGGCCGGGTCGACCGGCCACGACGCGATGACCACCGGGATCGCGAGGACGAGCGCCAGCACGCCCGCGACGACGGCCCAGCGGCGCCGCCGCACGGCCGCGATCGGCGACGGGCCCGGTGGGGGCGCCGACGGGGGCCGATCGAGAACAGCTGCCACCCGCGCTCCGTTCGTGCCGCCGACGGCCCGCCTGCCCCGGACCTCCCCGTCGAGGGTGCCAGCGCGGACGCGGGAGCGCCGTGAACGCGGCGTGGGGTCTCAGACCGCGGCGCCGCCGCGCAGGCGCGTGCGCAGCAGGCTCGCCACCGTGGTGACCACCAGCACACCCACGATGACCCCCAGCGAGAGCTCGATGCCGATCAACGGCACCGGCACCGGGGCGCCGCCGTTGACGAACGGCACCGTGTTCGTGTGCAGCGCCTCGAGCACCAGCTTGAGGCCGATGAAGCCGAGGATCACCGCCAGGCCGTACTGCAGGTACACCAGCCGCGAGAGCAGGCCGTCGAGCAGGAAGTAGAGCTGGCGCAGCCCCAGCAGCGCGAACGCGTTGGCGGTGAACACGATGTACGCGTCCTTGGTCAGCCCGAGGATCGCGGGGATCGAGTCGAGCGCGAAGAACAGGTCGGTGAGGCCGAGCGCGAGCATCACCATGAGCATCGGGGTGACCATCCGCCGGCCGCCCTGCACGACGGTCAGGCGCTCCCCGTGGAACTCGTCCGTCACGCGCAGGACCCGGCGCAGCGCGCGCACCAGGACGTTCTCGCGGTACTCGCCGTCGTCGTCGCCCCGGAACACCCGCCACGCGGTGAGCAGCAGGAACGCGCCGAAGAGGTAGAACACCCACGAGAACCGGGACACGACGGCCGCCCCGGCGAGGATGAACCCGCCGCGCATCACCAGCGCGACGAGGATGCCGACCAGCAGCACGCGGTGCTGGAACTCCTTGGGCACCGCGAACGCCGTCATGATCAGCAGGAAGACGAACAGGTTGTCGACCGAGAGCGAGTACTCGGTGACGTAGCCCGCGATGAACGCCGTCGCCTCGTGCCGTCCCCCGAACACCATCAGGCCCGCCGCGAACAGCACCGCGAGCCCGACGTAGATCGCCACACCCCGCCAGGCGTCGCGCAGCGTGACCTCACGGGGTCGTCGTCCCGACCACAGGTCGACCGCGAAGATCGCGACCAGGCCGACGAGGGTCAGCCCCCACAGCCAGAACGGTTCGCCGCCGGACGTCGGCAGGCTCGGGGCGGGCAGGGCCGAACCGGGCAGGGGCGGCGGGGGCACGGGGGGCGCTGCGGGGAGCACGAGGCGCACTTCTCCTCCGGTGGGTAGCTCTCATCCACACCGGAGGTCTCTCCCGGCGCCACCGGCCCGGGAACGGGCGGTGGCGCCTGGGCGCCCCGGACATCTTTCCGCTGTCGTGCTGACGAGGCGCCCGCAGGCCGTCTGGGGATACTCCCCTCCGCGGGGCATCATGGCACAGGCGTTCACTACGCGTGTCCCATCCCACCCCCAGCGTGGTCACGGGCCGCTCCGCACGCCGAGCACACCGCGCCGACCTAGGGTTTCGCGGGTGACGCGCCCCCGTGCCCTCGCGGCCGCCGTGGTGTCCCTCGTGGCGCTGCTGCTGCTCGGGGTCCCCGCCGCCCCGGCCGCGTCCGCCCAGGACTCCGGGGGCACGCGCGAACAGGCCCTGCGCATCGACGTCCGCGACGGGCCGGGCCGCACCCAGCCGCAGTCGCTGGACGCCACGCTCTACCTGCCCGCGCGCACCCCGGCCCCGGCGGTGCTGCTCGCGCACGGGTTCGGGCAGACGAAGGACTCGGTGGCCGACGAGGCTCGCTCGTTCGCCGCCCGCGGGTACGTGGTGCTCGCCTGGTCGGCGCGGGGCTTCGGGGCGAGCACCGGGCAGATCGCGCTCGACAGCCCGGACTACGAGGTCGCCGACGCCTCCCAGCTCGTCGACTGGCTCGCCACCCGCCCCGAGGTCCGCCTCGACGGCCCCGGCGACCCGCGCGTCGGGGTCACCGGCGGCTCCTACGGCGGGGCGCTGTCCCTGCTGCTCGCGGCCTACGACCACCGCGTCGACGCCACCGTCCCGCTGATCACCTGGAACGACCTCGGCCAGGCGCTGTTCCCGAACGACGGGTCCGCGACCCCGGTGAGCGCGGGGACCCCCGCCCCCGGCGCGGGCGGCGCCGACGGGGTGTTCAAGCGCTCCTGGGCCTCGCTGTTCTTCGGGATCGGGCAGAACGCGCCCCGGCAGGGTCCCGACGTGTGCGGCCGGTTCCTCCCCGAGGTCTGCGCGGGCTACGTCGACGCGGTGCGCACCGGGCGCGAACCGCCGGCGCTCGCCGCGTTCCTCGCGCGCGCCTCCCCCGCGTCGGTGGCCTCCCGCATCACCGCCCCGACGCTGCTCGTGCAGGGCGAGAACGACACCCTCTTCGGGCTGGACCAGGCCGACGCCACCGCCCGGCAGATCGCGGCCGGGGGCGGCACCGTCGCCGTCGCCTGGTTCAACGGCGGGCACGACGGCGGGTCCCCGGACCAGCGCACGAACGCGCGGATCGCGGGGTGGCTGGACCACTACCTGCAGGGCGTCGGATCGGTGCCGCCCACCACCTTCACCTACGTGCTGCCCTCCGGGGTGCGCAGCCGCGCCACGCCCACGTCGCGGCTCGCGACCGCCCCCGCCTACCCCGGCCTGTCCGGCGCCGCGCCCACCCCGCGGACGTCGCTGCCGCTCTCGGGGGCCGCGCAGACCGTGGTCTCCCCCGCCGGCGGGGTGCCGGGGTCGATCTCGAGCGTGCCGGGGCTGACCGCGCTCGCGGGGGGCGCGGCCGGCTCCTCGGGGTCGTCGGGATCGTCCGGGTCCTCGGGATCCTCCGGGTCGGGGTCCGGCGGTGCGTCGGCGCTGCTCGGCCGGCTGGCCTCCGACCTGCCCGGCCAGGCCGCCACCTTCACCACCGATCCGATGGCCACCCGCACCGTCGTCTCGGGCTCGCCGCAGGTCCGCGTGACGGTGGCCGCGCCCCCGACGGCGACGCAGCCCGGCGTCACGAGCCCGACGACGTCGCCGGTGCTCTTCGGCAAGGTCTACGACGTCGCGCCCGGGCAGAACGGCGCCCCGCCCACCCGGACGCTGCTGGGCTCGGCCGTCGCGCCGGTGCGCCTGCCCGCGCTGCCCGGCGACGGGTCGCCGGTCGCGGTGACGGTGACGCTGCCCGGCGTCGTCGCCACGGTCGCGGCCGGGCACCGGCTCGAGGTCGCGCTCGCGACGACCGACCAGGGCTTCGCGTCCCCGCCCGACCCGGCCGTCTACCGCGTGGACCTCGACCGCTCGGTCCCGGCGGCGCTCTCGCTGCCCTCCGTGGCCGGCACCGAGACGGGCGGGACCAGCGTGCCGCTCGGGCCGGTCGTCGCGATCGGGCTGCTGCTGGCGGCCGTCGTCGTGGCGGTGGTCGTCGGGCGGCTGGTGGCCGCCCGCCGTCGTCGTCGGGACCTCGAACCCGGCGGCGACCTCGCGGTGGACCCGGAGCTCGTCGACGTCCCGCTGGTGGTGCGCGACCTCGCGAAGACCTACCGCAACGGGTTCGTGGCGGTCCGCGACGTGTCCTTCCGCGTCGAGCGCGGGCAGGTGCTCGGGCTGCTCGGCCCCAACGGGGCGGGGAAGACGACGACGCTGCGGATGCTCATGGGCCTCGTCCGCCCGACCGCGGGCGAGCTGCGGGTGTTCGGGGTGCGGGTGGTGCCGGGGGCGCCGGTGCTGGGGCGGCTCGGGTCGTTCGTCGAGGGCCCCGGGTTCCTGCCGCACCTGTCCGGCCGGTCCAACCTGGAGCTGTACTGGGCCGCGACCGGGCGGCCGCTGCCCGAGGCCCGGATGGACGAGGCGATGGAGATCGCGGGGCTGGGGACGGCGATCGACCGGGTGGTGAAGACCTACTCGCAGGGGATGCGCCAGCGGTTGGCGATCGCCCAGGCGATGCTGGGGATGCCCGACCTGCTGGTGCTCGACGAGCCGACCAACGGGCTCGACCCGCCGCAGATCCACGCGATGCGGGAGGTGCTGCGGCGGTACGCGGCGGAGAGCCCGGACGGTGGGTCACGCAGGACCGTCCTGGTGTCGAGCCACCTGCTGGCCGAGGTCGAGCAGACCTGCAGCCACGTCGTCGTCATGCACCACGGCGAGGTGGTGGCCACCGGCGAGGTGGCGGAGCTGGTCGCCGGCGGGCAGCTGGCGGTCACGGTGCCGCCGGCGCAGCGGGACCGGGCGGTGGCGGTGGTCGCCGCCGGTGAGCACGCCGCCGAGGCCGACCGCGAGCGCGACGACGTCGTCGTGGTCGACGTGGGCCGCGACGCCGGGCCCGCCGAGCGCTCCGCGGTGGTGCGGGCGCTGGTGGACGCCGGGATCGACGTCGTCGGGGTCGGGCCGCGGCGCCGCCTGGAAGACGCGTTCCTGGCGCTGATCGGGGAGGAAGGGGGCCCGTCGTGAGCCTGCAGGACCACCGGCTCGGGCCGCGGCTCGCGTCGCCCGGGGCGACGCTGCCGGTGCGGGTCGAGCTGCTGCGCCAGCTGCGGCGCCGTCGGACGCATATCACGCTCGGGCTCGCCGTCGTGCTCCCGTTCGTGCTGTGGATCGCGTTCTCCGTCGGGCGGTCCTCGCCACCGGGGCAGGCCGGGGTGTCGCTGACCGACCTGGCGCAGACCTCGGGGCCGAACTTCACCGCGTTCGCGCTGTTCTCCTCGGCGAGCTTCCTGTTCGTGGTGCTCGTGGCGCTGTTCTTCGGCGACACCGTCGCGAGCGAGGCGTCGTGGTCCTCGCTGCGCTACCTGCTCGCGATCCCCGTGCCGCGGGTGCGGCTGCTGCGCCAGAAGGTGATCGTCGCCGGCATCCTGTCGGCCGCGGCGCTCGTCGTGCTGCCGCTGGTGTCGCTGGCGCTCGGGACGCTGGTCTACGGCGACGGGGCGTACAGCTCGCCGACCGGGGAGACGCTGCCCTACGGCGCGGCGATCGTGCGGCTGCTGCTCTGCGTGGTCTACCTCGCGCTGTACCTGGCGTGGGTCGCGGGGGTCTCGACGCTGCTCTCGGTGGCCACCGACGCGCCGCTCGGCGCCGTCGGCGGGGCGGTCCTGATCTCGATCCTGTCGCAGATCCTCGACTCGATCGACGCGCTCGGCTCGGTCCGCGACGCGCTGCCGACCCACTACGCCTTCGCCTGGTCGGACCTGCTCACGGTCGACGTCGACGCGACCGACGTGGTGCGCGGCGTGCTGGCCGGTCTGGTGTGGGCGACGGCGTTCGGGGTGACGGCCGTGTGGTGGTTCCGGCGGAAGGACATCTCCTAGGTGGCCTTCGGCCTCGTGAGCACTAAAGGTCGGTATAGCGACACTTAGTGCTCACGAGGGCCGAAGGCCCACATAGGCGCCCTCCACCCGGAACCGCAGCCCGGGGTCCGCGTACTGCTCCAGCGCGTGCGCGATCCATCCGACGGTGCGCGCCACGGCGAAGATCGCCTCCCCCGCCTCGGCGCGGAGGCCGTACACGCGCTGCACCGCCGCCATGGCCAGGTCGACGTTCGGGAAGACGCCCGGCCGGCCCGCCACCGCCGCCGCCAGCCGCTCGACGACGGCCGCCTCCTCGCTGCCCGGGATCAGCGCCAGCAGGACCGCCGCGCGCGGATCGCGCTCGCGGTAGATCGAGTGCCCGAAGCCCGGCAGCCGCTCCCCGGCGCGCAGCCGCTCGGCCACCGCGGCCTCGGGATCGCGCAGCGCCTCGCCGAGGAACCGGTGCGCCGCGGTGCTCGCCGTCCCGTGCACCGGCCCGTCGAGGGCGCCCAGCCCCGCCGACACCACCGCGTACGGATGGGCCCGCGCGCTCGCCGCCACCCGCGCGGCCATCGTGGAGGCCGCGAGCCCGTGGTCGGCGAGCAGCACCAGGGCGGTCCGCAGCACCTCCGGCGGCTCGGGTGTCGTCGGGTCGTCGGCGAGCGCCGGCCACAGCCCACCCTCGCCCAGGGCACCGACCATCCCCCGCCAGCACCGCATCGCGGTCGCGACGACGGCCGCGGGCTCGAGGTCGAACCGCCACGGGTCGAGGGCGGCGAGGGTGGCGACGGCGACCCGGAGCCGGTCGGTGGGGCGCGGTCGCCCGGGCAGGTGCGCCACGATCTCCCGGACCGGCTCGACGACGCCCCCGAGGTCCGGCTCGTCGATGCCGGCGTCGCGGTCGCCGAGCCAGAGCAGCGCGGCGACGCGCTCGGGGGTCTCGGTCCGCGCGAGGTCGGTCGCGCGGAGCCCGCGGTAGTACACCTCGTCGTCGGCCAGGAGCGTGAGCCGCGTCGTGATCGTCTCCGCGACGCCGGTCGGGCGCCGGGTGGCGCCCCGGGTCGCGACGAGGGCCTCGACCTCGGCGGCGTCGAAGGTGCTGGCCCGGCCGCCGGTGCCGCGCTCGGAGGTGAGCAGGCCGCGGCTCACGTAGGCGTAGAGCGTCTCCGCCTTCACCCCGAGACGCGCCGCCGCCTCCGCCGTCGTCATCCGGCTCGACCGTCGTGGCACGAGGTTGACTGTATCAAGATTGACTGCATTGATCGGCTGCGCGCATCGTCGGGCCATGACCATCGACACCGTCCCCGCCGGCCTGCGCGGGGTGGCCGTCAGCGACACCGCCATCGGGGACGTCCTCGGGACCGAGGGCTACTACCACTACCGGGGTCGCTCGGCGGTCGAGCTGGCCCGCACCGCCACGTTCGACGACGCCGCCGCGCTCGTCCTCGACGGCGAGCTCCCCGACGACGTCGGCCGGGCGCGGTTCCGCGCCGAGCTCGCGGACCGCCGTGAGCTCCCCGCCGCCGTGCACGCCGTGCTCCCCACCCTCGCGACGGCGGGCACCGAGTTCGCCGCGCTCGCCGGGCTCCGGGCCGCCCTGTCCACGCTGGGCGCCGCCGACGGCTTCGCGCCGACCTGGGGCGCCGCCCCGCGGGACCGGCGGGCCGACGCGCTGCGGGTCGTCGCCGCGACCCCGACGATCCTCGCCGCCCTCCACCGGTTGCGGCACGGCCTGGAGCCGGTGGCGCCCCGCGACGACCTGCACGGCGGCGCCGCCTGGCTCCACCTGCTCACCGGCTCCGAGCCCGAGCCGCAGGCCGCGGCCGCCGTCGAGCGCTACCTCGTCGCCACCATCGACCACGGGTTCAACGCCTCGACCTTCACGGCGCGGGTGGCGGCCTCGGCCGGCACCGACGTGGCGTCCGCGGTCGTCGCGGCACTCGGCACGTTCGCCGGCCCGCTGCACGGCGGAGCGCCCGACCGCGCCCTGGAGGCGGTCGACGAGATCGGCTCGCCGGAGCGGGTCGACGACTACGTCCGCGCCAAGCTCGCGGCCGGCGACCGGATCATGGGCTTCGGGCACGCGGTGTACCGCACCGCCGACCCCCGCGCGGGCCTGCTGCGCGAGGTGGCGCGGGAGCTGCGGGACCGGCCGGGCGGGGAGATCGTCGGGCTCGCCGAGACCGTGCAGGAGCGCACCGAGGCCCTGCTCGCCGAGTACCGGCCCGGGCGCGACCTGCGGGTCAACGTCGAGTTCTGGGCGGGCGTGGTGATGCTGCTCGCCGGCATCCCGCGGGAGATGTTCACGCCGACGTTCGCGGTGAGCCGGGTCGTGGGGTGGTGCGCGCACGTGCTGGAGCAGGCGGGCTCGTCGACGATCATCCGGCCTTCGGCGCGCTACGTGGGTCCGTCGCCGTCGTAGGGACCGTCCATCCCCCGCGCGAGGGGAACCCTCGTGCCACTAGAGCGACCGGATGTTCCCCTCGCGCACCGCGCTGATCGCGGCGAGGGGAAGATGTCGCCGCTCTAGGCACCCGAGGGTTCCCCTCGTGCGACGAAGGACCGCAGCCCCCGGAACGCGCCGTTCGCCGCTTCCAACCCGCCGATCCTGCCCGCCCGCGGGCAGGAAACTGGCCCGAATCGTCGCCGCCGGGCAGGCTCGCCGTCATGGACCCCGAGCTCGTCGCCCACGTCGCGACGTCGACGGGTCTGCCCGGACCGGTCGCCGCGCGGGTGGTGGCCGACGTCGTCGCGTACTTCTCCGAGACCACCGAGGAGTACGTGCGCCGGCGCCACCGGGAGCTGCAGGCCCGCGAGAAGCGCAACGCCGAGATCTGGACCGTGATCGCCGACGAGCTCACCCGGCGACCCGTCGCGTCCGGACCGGTCAGCGAGCGGCGCCTGCGACGCATCGTCTACGGCTGAAGGGGCAGGCCATGTGCGGCATCGTGGGGTACGTCGGGAACCGTCCGGCGTCGAGGATCCTGGTCGAGGGGCTCGCGAGGCTCGAGTACCGGGGGTACGACAGCGCCGGTCTCGCGGTGGCGCACCGCAAGGCGCTGCGCACGACGCGGGCCGTGGGCCGCGTCGACGACCTCCGGGCGGCGATCGGCGACGAGCCCGGCGCCGGCCGGATCGGGATCGCCCACACCCGCTGGGCCACCCACGGCGAGCCCAGCGAGCGCAACGCCCACCCGCACACCGACACCGCCGGCCGGATCGCGGTGGTGCACAACGGCATCGTCGAGAACGCCGAGGAGCTGCGGGCCAAGCTGACCGCGGACGGCGTGACCTTCGCCAGCGACACCGACACCGAGGTCCTCCCCCACCTCATCGCCCGGGCGGCCGCCGAGGACGAGTCGCGCTCGCTGGAGGAGGCGGTGCGCGAGGCGCTGCGAGTGGTCGAGGGGACCTACGGGCTCGTCGTGCTCGACGCCCGTCGTCCGGACGAGCTCGTCGTCGCCCGCAACGGCAGCCCGATCGTGCTCGGGCTCGGCGACGGCGAGATGTTCGTCGCCTCCGACGTGGCCGCCCTGGTCCGGCACACCCGCCAGGTGGTGTTCCTCGCCGACGGCGAGCTCGCCACCATCACCGCCACCGGCTACGAGGGGTCCCGGCTCAGCCCGCCGACTACGGTCGACGTCGAGGACGACGACTACGCCCTCGACGGCCACCCCGACTTCCTCTCCAAGGAGATCCACGAGCAGCCCGCGGCGCTGCGGCGGGTGCTCGCCGGACGTCTCGACACCCGGTTCGCGACGGCGCGCCTGGACGGGCTGCGCCTCGACCCGCGCGAGCTGCGCAGCATCCGGCGGGTGACGTTCCTGGGCTGCGGCTCCGCGCTCTACGCCGGCCAGATGGGCGCGGCGCTGGTGGAGGAGCTGGCCCGGGTCCCCGCCGACGCCGAGCAGGCCAGCGAGTTCCGCTACCGCAACCCGCTGGTCGACCCGGACACGCTCTACGTCGCGGTCAGCCAGTCCGGCGAGACCATCGACACGCTCGCGGCGGTCGAGGAGCTGCAGCGCAAGGGCGGGCGGGTGGTCGGCTGCGTCAACGTCATCGGCTCGGCGATCGCCCGCCAGTGCGGGGCCGGCATGTTCCTGCACGCCGGGCCGGAGGTCTCGGTGGCCTCGACCAAGGCGTTCAGCTCGATGGTGACCTCGTTCGCGCTGCTCGCCCTCCTGCTGGGACGGGTCCGGGACCTCTCGGCGGCGCACGGGACGCGGCTGGTCGACGGGCTGCGGCGGCTGCCCGACGCGGTGGAGCACACCCTGGCCGGCGAGGACGAGGTGGCGGCGGTCGCACGGAAGTACGCCGACGCGCGGTCGATGTTCTACCTCGGTCGGGTGCGGGGGTCGGCGGTCGCGCGGGAGGGCGCGCAGAAGCTCAAGGAGATCTCCTACGTGCACGCCGAGGCGTACCCCTCGGCCGAGCTCAAGCACGGCCCGCTGGCGCTGGTCGACGCGAGCATGCCCTGCGTGGTGGTGGTGCCCGACGACGAGCTCGTCGCGAAGAACATCTCGACGATCGAGCAGGTCAAGGCCCGCGGCGGCCCGGTGATCGTGGTGACCAACGCCGACCTCCCCGACGGCCTCGCCGACGCCGTGCTGCGGGTGCCGCGCCTGGAGCCCGAGCTCGACCCGATCCTGCTCGGCGTCCCGCTGCAGATGCTGGCCTACCACTGCGCGGCCGCGCTCGGACGCGACATCGACAAGCCGCGGAACCTGGCGAAGTCGGTGACGGTCGAATAGGTGGCCTGCGGCCTCGTGAGCAGAAAGTGCCGCTATAGCGGCATGTCTGTGCTCAGGACTTCGTAGACAGTTCCTGTCTCAGCACATCGCGGACACTGAGCAGGCCCGCCGGGTGGGCTGGTCACGGTGGTGACCAGCCTGCTCGGGTGTGGGCAGGACAGGGTTCGAGATGGATCCAGTGCTGGTTGCCGCGGTCGCACGGGCCGCCGCCGGCGAGAAGATCAACGTCAGTCGGGTGTGCCGGGAGACGGGGGTGTCCCGGGCTGGGTTCTACGTCAAGCTCGCCCGGTTCCAGGCCGAGGGCAGCGCGGGGCTGGCGCCGCGCTCGCGGGCCCCGCACTCCCACCCGACCCGCACCCCCGACCATGTCGGCGAGGCGGTGGTGCGGGCCCGCAAGGAGCTCGCCGATGAGGGCTGGGACAACGGGGCGCAGTCGATCCGTTGGCGGCTGCTCGACATCGCCCGCAGCGGCGTGCACCCCACCGGCGGGCCGGTACTCGAGCTGGCGGTGGTGCCCTCGCGGGCCACCATCCACCGCCTGCTCGTCGCGCGCGGCCAGGTCACCCCGCAGCCGCGCAAGCGCCCCAAGCCCGGGCGACGGTTCGTGCACCCGTCCCCGAACGCGGTCTGGCAGATCGACGGCACCGACCTCGAGCTCGCCGATGGCACCCGGGTCACCGTCGTGCAGATCCTCGACGACCACTCCCGCCTCGATATCGCCTGCCGGGCAGCGCGCAGCGAGAACAGCCACGACGTGTGGGCGGCGCTGTGCGCCGGCTTCGCCGACTACGGCCACCCGGCCTGCGTGCTCTCCGACAACGGCACCGCGTTCTCCGGCAAGCGCCGCCACTGGCCGTTGGTCGAGATGGAACGAGGCCTGGCCCAGCTCGGGATCACCACCATCGTGTCCTCGATCGGACACCCCCAGACCTGCGGGAAAAACGAACGCGCCCACCTGACCCTGCAGCAGTGGCTCACGGCCCGCCCCGCCCCGGGCACCCTGGCCGAGCTGCAGACGCTGCTCGATGCCTACCGGCAGGGCTACAACCACCGGCGCCACCAGGCCCTCGGCGGTGACACCCCCTACCAGCGCTTCCACGCCAGCGACCGCGCCCGCCCCGTCGGACCCGCCCCGCGCATCGCCGGGCACCTGACCCGCACCGTCTCAGCCACCGGCGTGATCCGCTTCAGCGGCGCCTCCATCGGCCTCGGGCGACGCCACGCCGGCGCCACCGCCGGGGTGTTCTGGCAAGGCGACCGCGTCACCGTTCTCATCGATGACGCCGTCGCCGCCAGCCTTACCCTCGACCGCAGCGTCCGCTACCAGCGGACCACCAACCTGTCTCCGATGCGCTGAGACAGACCTGTCTTGGATGTGCTGAGACAGCACATGCCACTATAGCGGCACTTTCTGCTCACGAGGCGAAGCCACCTACCTCGAACGTCACCGTCTCGCCGTGCGCGTCCACCACGACCTCCGACCCGCTCGGCACCGCCCCGGCCACGATCCGCCGCGCGATCGGACGCTCCACCTCGCGGGCCACCACCTGGCGCAGGCCCCGCGCGCCGGAGCGCCGGTCGGCCCGCCCCGCGAGCAGCGCCACCGCGGCCGGAGTCACCCGCAGCGCGACGTCGCGCTCGGCCAGCCGCTGCCTCGTCGCGGACAGCTGCAGCTCCACCACCTCCCCGAGCCGCTCGCTCGACAGCGGCCGGAAGAGCACGACATCGTCGATGCGGCCCAGCAGCTCCGGGCGCAGCGCGCGCCGCAGCACCGCCATCACCGGCTCCCGCGCGGCCTCGACGTCCTCCCCCGCGACCTTCAGCTCGGCCGCCGCCAGGTTCGACGTCATGATCACCACGGTGTCGGTGAACGACGCCGTCCGGCCGTGGGTGTCGGTGAGCCGGCCCGCGTCGAGGACCCCGAGCAGCACCGCCACCACGTCGGCGTGCGCCTTCTCGATCTCGTCGAACAGCACCACGCTCGACGGCCGCCGCCGCACCGCCTCGGTGAGCTCCCCCGGCCGGTCGTGCCCGACGTAGCCCGGCGGCGCGCCGGTGAGCCGCGAGACCGTGTGCGCCTCGGCGAACTCGGCCATGTCGAACCGCACCAGGTGCTCGTCCGACCCGTGCACCGCCGACGCCAGCGCCCGCGCCAGCTCGGTCTTCCCCACCCCGGTCGGGCCCACGAACAGCAACGACGCCAGCGGCCGGCCCGGGTCGGCGAGGCCCGCCCGCCCGGCCAGGACCGCGTCGACCACCGTCGCCACCGCCGGGTCCTGCCCGACGACCCGCGCCCGCAGCGTCGCGTCGAGGGTCCCCAGGCGGGCGCGGTCGTCGTCGGTGAGGTCGGCGACCGGGATGCCGGTGGTGTCGGCGACCACCTGCGCGACGTCGGCCGGGGTCACCGTCGGGGCCGCCTCGTCCCCCGAGATCCGGGTCCGGACCCGGGCCGCCGCCCGGTCCAGCGCGTCGAGCGCCTTGTCGGGCAGCCGGCGGTCGTGGACGTGCCGGGACGTGAGGTCGACGGCCGCGCGGCGGGTCGCCGGCGGGAGGACGACGCGGTGGTGCGCCTCGTACCGGCCCACGACCCCGTCGAGCACGGCGAGCGCCTGCTCCGGTGTCGGCTCCTCGACGGTGATCGGCGCCAGCCGGCGGGCGAGCGCGGCGTCGGGCTCCACGTGGCGGCGGTACTCGGCCGTGGTCGTCGCGCCGACCAGCCGCAGCTCCCCGCGGGCGAGCGCCGGCTTGAGCATCGACGCCGCGTCCATCGTGCCCTCGTGGCCCGCGCCCGCCCCGACGATCAGGTGGAGCTCGTCGACGAACAGCACGACGTCGGGGTGCGCCGCCTCCCGGAGCACCGCGGTCAGCCGCTCCTCGAACTCGCCGCGGTACTTCGTTCCCGCCACCATCCCGGCCAGGTCGACCGCGACGACCCGCACCCCGCGCAGCGCCTCGGGCACCGTCCCCTCGACGACGCGAGCCGCGATGCCCTCGACCACGGCGGTCTTCCCGACGCCGGGCTCGCCCAGCAGCACCGGGTTGTTCTTGCTCCGGCGCGCGAGCACCTCGACGACCTGCGCGATCTCCGGGTCCCGCCCGATCACCGGGTCGAGCCGCCCCGCCCGGGCGTCCGCGGTGAGGTCGTGGCCGTGGCGGTCGAGGGTCGGAGTCCGCCGCGGCGGGCGGGAGGGTCCCGACGACGAGGCGGTGCCGGTGCGCTGCCCCTGCCCCTGTCCCTCACCGGGTCCCGACGGCGGGTCGCGGCGCGCGTCCCGCTCGTCGCGGCGGGCGTCGTCGGGCTCGCCGAAGAGCAGCCCGAGGTCGAGGTCGACGAGCCGGCCGACGATCCCGTCGAGCAGGGAGGACGCGGGCCGGTCGCGGTCCTCGTCGTGGGGGTCGGGCACGTGACCTCCTGGAGAAGTGGTGTCCTCCAGAGTGCCCGCGCGACGCCGGTCGTGCCCGTCCGGTCAGGCCGCCGCCGCCACCAACCGCGCGTAGGGCCCGCCGGCGCGCAGGAGCTCGGCCGGCGGCCCCAGCTCGACGATCTCGCCGTCCGCCATCACCGCCACCCGGTCGGCCCCGGCCGCGGTGTGCAGCCGGTGCGCGATCGCGATGACGGTCCGGCCCGCGAGCACCCGGTCGAGCGCGCCCTCGGCCCGCCGCGCCGCGGCGGTGTCGAGCAGCGAGGTGGCCTCGTCGAGCACGACGGTGCCCGGGTCGGCGAGCACCACGCGGGCGAGCGCGAGCTGCTGGGCCACCGCCGCCGGCACCGTCAGCGCCCCGGACCCGACCGCCGTCGCGAGCCCGTCGGGCAGGCCCGCGAGCCAGTCGCCGAGCCCGACCAGCGCGAGCGCCCCCCGCAGGTCGTCGTCGCCGACGTCGACGGCGGGCAGCAGCAGGTTGTCGCGGACGGTGCCGGTGAACACGTGGTGCTCCTGGGTGAGCAGCAGCACCTCGCCGCGCAGCACGTCGTCGTCGAGCGTGCCGACCTCGCGGCCGTCGAGGCGGACCGACCCCGACGACGGCGCCGAGATCCCGGCGACGAGCCGCGCCAGCGTCGACTTCCCGGCTCCCGATCCGCCGACGACGGCGAGCCGCTCGCCGGGTGGGACGTGGAGGTCGACCCCGCGCAGCACGGGCCGGTCGGCGCGGTAGGCGAACCGGACGGCCTCGAGGTGCAGTCCCCGCTCGTCGGCGACGGCGGGCAGCGGCTCGGCGCGGACCCCGTCGGGCGCCCGGACCCCGAGCACGCGGCGCAGCGCGACGACGGCGACCACGAGGTCCTCCACCCACCACAGCGCCTCGTCCACCGGGGTGGCGAGGGCCTGGACGTAGACGACCATCGTCGTGACCTCCCCCAGCGAGGCCAGCCCGGCGCCGTGGGCCCACGCCCCGAGCAGGAGGGTCGCGGCCACCGGCAGCACGTGGGAGATCTCCAGCCACGGCGTCCAGCGGACGTGCAGCGCGCGCAGGTCCCGTTCGCGGTCCACCGCGGCGACGAGGGCCGCGTCGTCGCCCGCGGTCCGGCGCTCGACGAGGCCGAGCGACTCGAGCGTCCGGGCGCCCGCCGTCGACTCGTGCACCCGGGCGGTGAGGGCGGCCCAGGCGTCGAGCATGCGCTGCATCGCCCCCGGAAGCCGGCGCCACAGCCAGCGGGTGGGGAGGACGACCGTCGGGACCGCGACCAGCAGCGCCGCCGCGAGCAGCGGCGACGTCACCACCATCGCGACGACGGTGAGCGCGACCGTCACCGCCGCGGTGAGGACCTCGGGGACGCCCTGGCGCAGCGCGTGGTCGACGCGGTCGAGGTCGGTCGTGGCGCGGGAGAGCAGCGGACCGGTGCCGACCGCCTCGACCGTCGCGAGCGGCAGGGCCAGGGCCCGCGTGACGAGGCCGGTGCGGTTGGCGGCGAGCAGCTCCTCGCCCAGCACCCCGGCCCGCCACCGGGCGGACCGGCGCAGGACCGCCGTCACGACGAGCGCGCCCAGGAACGCGAGGGCGAGCAGGTCGATGCGGGTGGTGGAGCGCCCGCCGCCCGCGACCTCGTCGACGAGCATCCCGAGCAGCTGCGGCCCGACCAGGCCCGCGCCGGTGGCGGCGAGGAAGCAGGCCGAGGTCACCGCGACCTGGCCGCGGTGCGCGCGCAGCACTCCCCGCGACCACGCCCACGCCTCGCGCGGGGTGGCGTAGCCGAGGACGGCGGTCACGACGGGCTCCTCTCCAGGCTGTCTTCGGGACTCCGGGTCAGGTCGACGACGTGGTCGGCGACGTGGCGCCACGGCGGTCCCTGCGACAGGACGACCGTGGTGCGGCCGCGGCGCAGCACCGCGACGCGGGCGGCGATCCACGCCTCGGTGTGCGCGTCCACCGCGGAGGTCGGCTCGGAGAGCACCAGGACGTCGGCGTCGGTGAGCAGCACCCGGGCCAGCCCCAGCCGCTGCCGCTGCCCGCCCGAGACCTCCCGGCCGCGCTCCCCCAGCACCTCGTCGAGACCGGCCGGGAACCCGTCGACGATCTCGGTGGCGGCCGCCGCCTCGAGGGCCGCGGCGACGTCGAGGGCGCCGTGCACCACGAGCTCGTCGCCCAGCCGGCCGGAGAACCACAGGTCCTCGGGGTGGGCGTGGACGACCCGCCGGCGCAGCGCGGCGAGCTCGACCCGGTCGACCGGGACCCCGCCCACCCGCACCGCCTCGCCGTCGTCGGGACCGACCGACCGCGTCAGGCGCACGGCCAGCGCGGACGCGGCCGGTCCGGCGTCGACCACCGTGAGCGCGCCCGCGGGCGCGTGGAGGCCGGTGACCGGGTCGTGCAGGTCCGGGGCGCCGGGCGGGACCGGGACCGGGTCGGCCGGCGAGGTCAGCACCGGGCGCAGGGCGAGGAGCCGCACCACCCGGCGGGCGGCCGCCCGGGCCGCGGCGAGCGACCCGACCGTCTCCGTCGCGGTGCTGACCGGGACGACGAGGAACGCCGAGGCCCCGTAGACCGCCACCAGCTCGCCGGCGGTGATGGTGCCGGCGACGGCGAGCCGCGCGCCCAGCCAGGTCAGGGTGACCAGGACCGCGCCGGGCAGCAGCACCTCGGCGGCCGCGAGCGCGGCGGTGCTGCGCGCGACACGGACGCCCGCGCGGCGCACGCGCTGGGTGGCGTCGCCGACCCGGGCGGCGAAACGGGCCTCGCCGCCGACCCCGCGGAGGATCCGCAGCCCGGCGACGATGTCGGCCGCGAGCGCGTTCACCGCGGTCAGCTCCCGGCGCTGGTCGTCGAGGTGCCGCTGCAGTGGCGCGACCAGCGGGCCGATCCCGACGACCGCCAGCGGCACCCCGACGAGCGCGATCGCGCCGAGCAGCGGCGACCGGGCCACGAGGCCCGCCCCGACCACCCCGAACGCGACCACGGAGCCGACCAGGCGACCGGCGGTCTCGAACAGGTTGCCGATCCGGCCGACGTCCGAGGTCGTGACCGCGGTGACGTCGCCGGACTCGGCCTGCGGCGCGAGCGACGCGCCCAGGCCCAGCACGTGGGCGCTGACGGTCCGCTGGGTCGCCGACGCGGCGTGCAGCCACAGGGCGTGCCCCAGGAAGTCCAGCAGCCCACCGCTCGCCATCTGCGCGAGGCCGAGGGCGAGGATCACCGCGACGTCGCGCAGGAGCGCGCCGGTGTCGCCGCGCGACACCCCGGCGTCGACGGCCGCCCCGGCGACCAGCGGGATCACCGCGGCGGGCGCCAGCCACAGCGTCCCGACGACGACGGTGGCCGTGGCGAGCCACGGGCGCGCGCGCAGGATCGCGCGCAGGAAGCCGCCCGGCGTCGGTCGCGCGGGCAAGCGGAGCGAGGGCGCCGGGTAGGGGCGTCGCGGGTCCTGTCGCGGCGGGACTCAAGAATCGGGGCGTGGGATCACGCGCCCGACGCTAGGCGCCGGCCGTGCGGCGGCGCGACCGGTTTCCGGGGCGTGACGCCGAGGTGTCGGTCGTTCCGGTCTCGGTCGTTCCGGTCTCGGTCGGTCCGGCCGCCGTCAGTACGGCTCGACGGACAGGACGCCCGGGAGCAGGCGGAGCTGCTCGGCGAACTCGCTGCACTCGCCCGTCGTGAGCGCGACCGTGCAGGAGACGCTGGAGCAGGAGACGCCCTCGTGGACGTCGACCGAGAAGTCGGGGACCCGGTAGCCGAGCTCGCACAGCGACGAGGCCAGCGTCATCACGCCGGGCATACCGCCGGTGGTGACGATCGTCCACGGGCGGGGCAGGCGGGAGGGGCGGCGGCCCGGCCCGTTGACGGCGCGCTCGACGTCGGCCGTCGAGGGGGTGGCGGTGCGGGCGGGCTCGAGCGTGGTCACGACGTACTCCTGGTGGAACTGGATCCGCGGGGTGGAATCCGAGCCAGGTCTCGGGGGTCGTGCGTGGCCCACGGTCGCGCGAGGTGCCGCTGCGCGCCGGGAGCCTGGCTCACCCGACGCGCCGGGGTACTACCTCTCCGAGGCGCGCGATCATGTCGACGATGTTACCCAGGGCACCCGGGAGCGCAAGCGGACACCCCCGGACCACGGCGATCCCGCCGCTGCGTCGACCCTCCACCCGTCCGGCTCACGGCTGCACCAGGATCTTGACGTTGGACTCCTTGTGGTCGATGAGCTCGCGGAAGCCCCGGTCCACGATGTCGTCGAGCCCGATGCGGCCGGTGATGAACTGGTCGACGTCGACCGTGCCGGACCGGATCAGCTCGATCACCTCCTCGTGCCGGTTCGCGTAGGCGAGCGACCCGACGAGGAAGATCTCGGAGAACACGAGCGAGTTGACGTCGAAGGTCGCGGGGTGGCCCCAGATCGAGACGTTGACGCAGGTGCCGCCGGGCCGGGTGCTGGCCACGGCAGCCGCGAGCACCTCGTCCACCCCGGCGCACTCGAAGGTCACGTCGGCGCCGCGGCCGCCGGTGAGCTCCCGGATGGCGTCGGGCACGTCGACCTCGGTGGGGTCGAGGACGTGGTCGGCGCCGGCGCCGGGGGCCTTGGCCTTCCGGGCGTCGGCGGGCTCGACGACGATCACCTGGCCCGCCCCGGTGGCCCGCAGCGCGGCCGCGGTGACGAGCCCGATCGGGCCGGAGCCGAACACGGCCGCCGTCCCGCCCTCGGGCAGCCCCGAGAGCTTCGTCGCGTGGTAGCCGACGGCGAGCGGCTCGACGAGCGCGCCCTGCTCCGGGGTCAGGCCGTCGATGCGGTGGACCCAGCGCTGGTCGACGACCATCCGCTCGGCGAAGCCGCCCTGGTCACCGTCCAGCCCGATGAACCCGAGCTTGCGGCAGATGTTGTAGCGGCCGTCGCGGCAGGCGGTGCACTCGCCGCACACGTCGTAGGGCTCGACCACCACGCGGTCGCCCTCGGACAGCCCGGTCACCCCCTGGCCGAGCTCGGCGACCACCCCGGAGAACTCGTGCCCGAGGGTGATGGGAACGCCGCCGCCGGTGAGCGGGTGCGGGCTGGCGGGGGTGGGCGCGAAGATCGGGCCGTCGAGGAACTCGTGCAGGTCGGTGCCGCAGATGCCGCACCACTGCACGGCGATCTGGACCTGACCCGGCCCCGGGTGGGGCTCGGGGAGATCCTCGATGCGGACGTCACCCCGTCCGTGGAAGCGCGCGGCCTTCATGGGTCCTCCCTGGGCTCGGAGGACCCCATCCCACGGGAGTGAGGCCGGTCACGGCCAGGGTTGCAGCGGTGTTGCAGGGCCGAGGAGGCGCGTGAGCACCTCGCGGTCCGGCGGGACGGCCTCGACGCCGGGGGCGATGCGGTAGGGCCGGGCGGCGATCAGGCCGCCGAGCACCCGCCGCATCCGGGAGAGCTCGGCCCGGACGGTGACGAGGTGGTCGGCGTCGTCGTACAGCGCCCGGGACAGCGAGGCGGCGTCGAGCCCGGCGGAGCCGGCGCACAGGAGCAGGGCGAGGATCTGCTGGTGGCGCAGCGAGAGCGCGTGGCGCCACTGCTCGCGGGCCTCGACGACGGCGCCCGGTGGGTCGCCGTCGGGGTCCAGGCGCAGTCGCGTGACACCCTCGCCCGCGGTGCTCGGGCGCAGCATCCAGCCGCCCGGCACGCGCTCGGGCAGGCAGGCCCCGAGCCCGTGCACCAGGAGGGCCTCCCCCGCGGCCGGGACCGCGACCCGCTCGCGGGGCGCGAGTCCGGTCAGGGCGGCGACCCACCCGTGGTCGTCCACGACGAGGGCCGGGCCGCGCTCGCGCGCCAGCAGCGGGGCGGCGACCGCGCGCAGCCCGTCGAGCCGGGCCTCGTGCTGGGTCCACAGCCCGGACTCGGCGAGCCGCACCGCGGTCTGGACGAGCGCGACGGTGGTCGGGTGCACCGTCGGGGCGGGCCCGGAGAGGTCGACGACGCCGAGCATCTCGCCGGTGCGTGGGTCGTGGATCGGGCTGGCCGTGCACGTCCACGGGTGCTGGGCCCGCACGAAGTGCTCGGCGGAGAAGAGCTGGACCGAGGCGTGCTCGGCCAGGGCGGTCCCGATGGCGTTGGTCCCGACGGCGGCCTCGGTCCAGTCCGCGCCGGGGAGGAACCCCAGGTCGTCGGCCAGCCGCCCGACCCTGACCGCACCCTCGCGCCACAGCACGAACCCGTCGGCGGCGGTGATCACCATGATGTGCTCGGCGTCCTCGGCCACCGCGGTGAGGCTGGCCCGCAGCTGGGGCAGGACGTTGGCGATGGGCGACTGCGCACGTCGGCGCTCGATGACGTCGGGCCGGGCCGGGTCGTCGAGGGTGCGGCCGTCCGGGGCGACGCCGTAGGAGAGGACCCGGTCCCAGGAGCGGCTGACGACGCGGCGCAGCGACGCCTGGGGCCGTGAGCCGGACAGCCGCGCGTCGTGGGCCTGGTGGAGCAGGCGCGCGTGTCGGCGCAGGTCCGTCGTCCGCGTCACCGCGCAGACGTCGTCGTCCACCACGCGCACCTCCGCCAGGGCCGCCCTCCCTGTGACCGGGAGCATAACCCGGCGGGGAGGGCCGCCGTCGGCAGAACTCGTGGAGGGCTCGGGGTGGCCGGGTCATGATCACGAGCACTGCAGGCAGCCCAGCGTCGCGCGGTTCTGCCCCACGTGCCCCTCGCGGGCTCACCCTCGACCCGCACGACTCCGAGTGGACTCCTACGGTCGGCCGAGCAGCCGTCCGGGTCCACTCGACGTCTCGGCCAACCCCGAGTGGACTCCTACGGTCGGCCGAGCAGCCGTCCGGGTCCACTCGGCGCCGGGCCACGAGCGCCGTCCGAGGTGGGGTCGCTCGACGGGTTCCCGGGCACCCCCGCCCGTGACCGAACCGCTCGACCTCTTCTCCACCACCGACGACGCCGACACCCCGGGCACCGTCGCCGACGCCACCGCCCCCACCGAGGCCCCGGACCTCGAGACGCTGCGCGAGCGCGCCGCCGCGTGCACCGCCTGCGAGCTCCACGAGGGCACGACCGGCACGGTCTTCGGGGTCGGCCCGACCACCGCGCGCGTCATGTTCGTCGGCGAGCAGCCCGGCGACCAGGAGGACCGGAAGCTGGAGCCGTTCGTGGGGCCGGCCGGTCGCCTGCTCGACGAGGCGCTGGTGGAGGCGGGCATCGCCCGCGAGGACGCCTACGTCACGAACGCCGTCAAGCACTTCTCGTTCCGCCGGCAGGGCAACCGCCGCATCCACCAGACGCCCAAGGCCGGGCACATCCGCGCCTGCCGGCCGTGGCTGGACGGCGAGCTCGCCCTGGTGCGCCCGCACGTGCTCGTCACTCTCGGGGCAACCGCGGGCAAGGCGCTGCTCGGCTCGTCGTTCCGCATCACCGCCGAGCGCGGCCAGCCCCGCCCGTGGGAGGGCTCGACGCTGGTCCCGACGATCCATCCGTCGGCGATCCTGCGCGCCGACCCCGACCGCGGGCAGGACGCCGACGAGATGCGCGCCGGCTTCGTCGAGGACCTCCGCACCGCCGCGCAGCTCCTCGACTGAGCTCCTCGACGGAGCAGTCAGCTCACGCCGGCCGCGTCCATCCCGCGCATCTCCTTCTTGAGGTCGGCGATCTCGTCGCGCAGCCGCCCGGCGAGCTCGAACTGCAGGTCGCGGGCCGCGGCCATCATCTGGTCGGTGAGCTGCTGGATGAGGTCGGCGAGCTCGGCGCGGGCCATGCCGCTGGTGTCGCGGTGCTCCACCACACCCGAGTGGCCCCGGGTGCCGCCCGCCTCGCCGGCGGCCCGGCGCCCGCGGGAGGCGTTGCGCGCGGAACCGGCGATCTCGACCTCGGTGTCCTCGGCCTCGCGGTAGACGCGGTCGAGGATGTCGTTGATGTTCTTGCGCAGCGGCTGCGGGTCGACCCCGCGCTCGGTGTTGTACGCGATCTGCTTCTCGCGACGCCGGTTGGTCTCGTCGATGGCGTACTGCATCGACTCGGTGACCGTGTCCGCGTACATGTGCACCTGACCGGACACGTTGCGGGCCGCGCGGCCGATCGTCTGGATCAGCGACCGCTCGCTGCGCAGGAACCCCTCCTTGTCCGCGTCGAGGATCGCGACCAGCGACACCTCGGGCAGGTCGAGGCCCTCGCGGAGCAGGTTGATGCCGACCAGGACGTCGTACTCGCCCGAGCGCAGCTGGCGCAGCAGCTCGACGCGGCGCAGGGTGTCGACCTCGGAGTGCAGGTAGCGGACCTTGATCCCGAGCTCGAGCAGGTAGTCGGTGAGGTCCTCGGCCATCTTCTTGGTCAGCGTGGTGACCAGCGTGCGCTCGTCCTTCTCGACGCGGGCGCGGATCTCGGCGACGAGGTCGTCGATCTGGCCCTTCGTCGGCTTGACGACCACCTCGGGGTCGACCAGGCCCGTCGGCCGGATGACCTGCTCGACGAACTCGCCGCCGGCCTGGCGCATCTCGTAGTCGCCCGGCGTCGCCGACAGGTACACGGTCTGCCCGATGCGGTCGGCGAACTCCTCCCAGGTCAGCGGCCGGTTGTCGGTGGCCGACGGGAGCCGGAAGCCGTACTCGACGAGGTTGCGCTTGCGCGACATGTCGCCCTCGTACATGCCGCCGATCTGCGGCACCGTCACGTGCGACTCGTCGATGACCAGCAGGAAGTCGTTCGGGAAGTAGTCGATCAGCGTGGCCGGGGCGGTGCCGGGGCCACGGCCGTCGATGTGGCGCGAGTAGTTCTCGATGCCCGAGCAGAACCCGACCTGGCGCATCATCTCGATGTCGTAGCTCGTGCGCATGCGCAGCCGCTGCGCCTCGAGCAGCTTGCCCTGGTTCTCCAGCTCCGCGAGGCGCTCCTCGAGCTCCTGCTCGATGCCCTTGATCGCCTTCTCCATGCGCTCCGGGCCGGCCACGTAGTGCGTCGCCGGGAAGATGCGCACGTCCTCGACCTGGTTGACCACGTCACCGGTGAGCGGGTTCAGGTAGTAGAGCGCCTCGATCTCGTCACCGAAGAACTCGATGCGGATCGCCAGTTCCTCGTACGCCGGGATGATCTCGACGGTGTCCCCGCGCACCCGGAACGTGCCGCGGGCGAACGCCATGTCGTTGCGGGTGTACTGCACGTCGACGAGCGCCCGCAGCAGCTGGTCGCGGTCGATCTCCTCGCCGACCTCGAGCTTCACCGAGCGGTCGAGGTAGGACTGCGGCGTACCCAGGCCGTAGATGCACGACACCGAGGCGACCACGACGGTGTCCCGGCGCAGCAGCAGGTTCGACGTGGCCGAGTGACGCAGCCGCTCGACGTCCTCGTTGATCGAGGAGTCCTTCTCGATGTAGGTGTCGGTCTGCGCGATGTACGCCTCGGGCTGGTAGTAGTCGTAGTACGAGACGAAGTACTCGACGGAGTTGTTCGGCAGCAGCTCCCGCAGCTCGTTGGCCAGCTGCGCGGCGAGCGTCTTGTTCGGGGCCATCACGAGCGTCGGCCGCTGCACCCGCTCGATGAGCCACGCCGCGGTGGCCGACTTGCCGGTGCCGGTGGCGCCGAGCAGCACGATGTCGTGCTCCCCCGCCTTGACCCGGCGCTCGAGCTCGTCGATGGCCGCGGGCTGGTCACCCGCCGGCTGGTACGGGCTGACGACCTTGAACGGCTCGCCCGTGCGCTCGATCTCGCTGATCGGCCGGAACTCGGACTCGGCCAGCGCGTCGTCCGGGAGGCCCTCGGGGTTGTCCAGCAGCGTGCCCGGGTGGGCCTCGTGGGCATCACGGGCAGCACCGGGGACCTCGGTCGCGAACGCCATGTCACCGAGGCTAACCCGACCCCCCGACAGTCTGTTCCCGGTCGCGGATCCCCAGCTCAGGACCGCCCGCGATCAGGAGCCGCAGTCGCAGCACCCGTCACAGTCCGAGCAGCAGTCACAGCAGTCGCACCCGCACTCGCAGCCGTCGGTGCACGTCCCGCACCAGGTCTGGCGCGGCTTCCCCGACCACGGCCCGACGAACTCGTCGGTGCAGCACACCTGGCCGGTGCAGCACAGCCCCACGGCCGCGACGCACCCACCGAGCAGCCCCCGGGACGGGTGCGACGGCCGCGCCGGGCCGTCGTCCTCGGGCTCGTCGTGCTCGGTCTCGTCCGGCTCCTCGTCCTCGTCCGGGTCCCCCACCGGCGTCGCCGGGTCCCACGGCGGCAGCGGCCGCTCCCCCGGGCCCGTCCCCGCCGCCCGGTCCACCGCCCGCCCGGCCTCGTGCACCAGCAGCTGGTGCACCAGCCGGCGCGCGGTCCCCGCCCCGTCGTCGAACGACACCCGGCCCAGCGCCCCCCGGATTCCGGCCACGGCGGCGCGGCAGGCCGCGAGCGCCCCCGCCCGGCCCGTGCCGGTCGCCGTCAGCGGGTTCCACCGGCCGCGGGCGGCGTCGTCGTCGAGGTCGGTGACCGCGTCGAGCAGGTGCGCCAGGCGCCCCAGCAGGCGACCCGCCTCGTCGAGCGGCGCGACGTTGCCCGGCCGGCCCGCGAGCACGGCGGTGTGGGCGAGCGCCGAGCCGACCGCCGCCTCCGTTGGCGCCGTCGCCGCCGTGAGCGACGCGCCCGGCACCGACTCCGCCGCCCGCTGCCGGGCGGGCACGGCGAGCAGGTCGACCGGGTCGAAGCCGACCACGGACGCCGTCGTGCTCCCGGCGCGGGCCCACGTCGTCGCCACCCGCGACCCCGCGGACGCCACCGGGCGCCGGGCGAACACGCCGTCGCCGTCCTCGACGTGGTCGCTCACCGCGTCCGCGGCCAGCAGCAGCGCGGTGGAGGCGGCGAGCCGGGCACCGTCGCCGGTGACGACCGCCGCCGGCCGCATCCCGCGCAGCGGACAGGGCCCGGCCCGGCGCCGGCCGCCGACCCCCTGGGCCTCGGCCAGGACCGACACCACGAGGGCGTCGACGTGGGTCGTCGTCCGGGCGAGCTGGCCGGCCTCGTCACGCAGGGTGAGGCACAGCCCGCAGAGGTGCGCCGACCACCGCGCGTGCAGCTCGGGGGCGAGGTGATGCCGACAAGGACGGAGGAACCCGAACACCGCGCCATGATCGTCGTCGCCCTCCGTGTCCGGCCAGCGGCCGTTCGGGCTACCCCACCGGTCCCTGCCGGAGCGACCCCGGCGCGCCGCCCGCCGACACCTCGGCCGCGGGCGGCCCCGCTGGTTAGGGTCCCGGGCCGTGGCGCTGCATCCCCCGAAGGTCGAGACCTTCGCCGTGGACGAGGGCACGAACACCGACCCGAAGGGCTTCGTCCGGGCCGTCGACCTCTACCGCGAGGAACCGTTCGGCCTCTACCTGTCCCGCCCGATGCCGAACCACCCGACGCTCGACCACATGCGGTCGTGGCTGCTCCCGGGGCTCGGCATCCGCGTCACCGACTTCCGGTTCCGGCCCGGCCACGAGCGGCGGCAGGACTACTACGTCGACATCGCCGACGTGCACCGCGACGGCGCCGTCTGGACCACCGTCGACCACTACCTCGACCTCGTGGTGCACACCGGGCAGCGCACCGAGCTGCTCGATGTCGACGAGTACGTCGAGGCGGTCGCCGCGGGTGTGCTCGCCCCGGACGCCGCGGAGCGCGCCCTCACGACGGCGTCGACGGTGCACGCGGGCATCGCCGAGCACGGGCACGACCTCGACGCCTGGCTGGCCACGCGTGGGGTGGTGCTGGACTGGATCTAGGTGGCCTTGGAGATCTCCAGGCGCACCGGCCGCCCCGGATCCGCGCTGCCGTGCAGGCCGTCGTCCACCCGCGGGAACCCGGCCCCGGCCAGTGCCGCCGCGAGCTCCCCGGTCCGGTCCCCGCGCCGGGTGCGCACCACCAGGTCCAGGACATCGGGCGCGGGCCGCCCCTCGGCGGTCGGCCCCACGTGCTCCACCCCGGTGACGCGACCCTCCCCCGCCACCTCCACCCGGGCCGCCACCCGCTGCGCCTGCGCCGGCCACGTCGGGTCCGGGTCGACGTCCTCGTCGGGCCACGGCACGGCCCGGCCCTCGCGCACGCCGGTCTCGAACGGCACGATCCGGTCCGACCACAGCGCCCGCACCTCGTCGCGGACCTCCTCGACGTCGCCGACGTTGTCGATCCACACGTCGGCGGCGGCCCGGCGGTCCTCCTCGCTCGCCTGGGCGCGAATGCGGGCCCGGGCGTCGTCCTCGCCCATCCCGCGGGTCTCGGCGAGCCGCTGCACGCGCACGTCCTCGGGGGCGTCGACCACCACCACCAGCGCGAACGCCGCGCCCATGCCGTTCTCGACGAGCAGCGGGACGTCGTGCACGACGACGGCGTCGTCCGGCGCGCCCGCGATCAGCTCGGCGGTCCGGGCGCCGATGCGCGGGTGCAGGATGCCGTTGAGGCGGGTGCGGGCCTCGTCGTCGGCGAACACGACCCGGCCGAGCGCGGGCCGGTCCAGCCGGCCCTCGTCGTCGAGCACCTCCTCGCCGAACGCCGCCACGACCTCGGCGAGCCCGTCGGTCCCCGGCTCGACGACCTCGCGCGCGATCGCGTCCGCGTCCACGACGACGGCGCCGAGCCGCGAGAGCTCCGCCGCGACCGTCGACTTGCCCGCCCCGATCCCACCGGTCAGTCCCACGCGCAGCACGGCGCGCAGTCTGCCGGATGACGACCGGGGCCGCGGATCAGGCGGGGGCGCCGACCGCGTGCCGCGCGGTCGCGAAGAGCGTCTCGAACAGTCCCCGGCGAGCGACCGCCGGACCGCCGAGGGTGGTGGCTACCGTGACGTACTCGCCGCACCAGGTCAGTCCGGCGGCTCCCAGACGGTGCCGACCCCCGTGACGACGTCGTCCCCAGGCCATCTCATCCCCCCGCGTCCGTGGTGCTGGTGTGACGCAGGATAACGATGTGGTGTCTGTGGTCAACGCGGCTCGCGGCGCGTCGGGCCGGTCCCGCCCGGAACGACGACGGGCCCCCACCCCGGGAGGGGTGAGGGCCCGTCGGTACGTGCCGGACTCAGTTGCCCGAGAGCTTCTCCCGCAGCGCGGCGAGCTGGGCGTCGCTGGCGAGCGCGCCGCCGCCGGAGGCGGACGGCGGGCCCTGACCCGGGTCGTTCGACGACGCGGCCGCGGCCTCGTCGTCCTCGTCGCCGTCCTCGGAGGCCGAGGCCGGACCGCCCGAGGAGTAGTTGGCCGGGGCCGCCTCGGCGGCCTCCGCCTCCTGCTCCGCGGTGCGCTGCAGCTGCGCGATGTGCTGCTGGTAGCGGGCGTAGGCCGCCTGGTACTGGCGCTCCCACTCCTCGCGCTGGGACTCGAAGCCCTCGCGCCACTCCCCGGAGTCGGGGTCGAAGCCCTCCGGGTAGATGTAGTTGCCGGCGTCGTCGTACTCGGCGCCCATGCCGTACAGGGCCGGGTCGAACTCGGTCTCCGGCGTCATGCCCTCGTTCGCCTGCTTCAGCGAGAGCGAGATGCGGCGACGGTCGAGGTCGATGTCGATGACCTTGACCATGACGTCGTTGCCGACCTGGACGACCTGCTCGGGCACCTCGACGTGGCGCTCGGCCAGCTCCGAGATGTGGACCAGGCCCTCGATGCCCTCGTCGACGCGGACGAACGCACCGAACGGCACCAGCTTGGTGACCTTGCCGGGCACGATCTGGCCGATCTGGTGGGTCCGGGCGAACTGGCGCCACGGGTCCTCCTGCGTCGCCTTCAGCGACAGCGAGACCCGCTCGCGGTCCAGGTCGACGTCGAGGACCTCGACCGTGACCTCCTGGCCCACCTCGACGACCTCGCTCGGGTGGTCGATGTGCTTCCAGGAGAGCTCGGAGACGTGGACCAGACCGTCGACCCCGCCGAGGTCGACGAACGCACCGAAGTTGACGATCGACGAGACCTGACCCTTGCGGATCTGGCCCTTCGCGAGCTGGTTGAGGAACTCGCTGCGGACCGCCGACTGGGTCTGCTCCAGCCAGGCACGACGCGACAGGACCACGTTGTTGCGGTTCTTGTCGAGCTCGATGATCTTGGCCTCGATCTCCTTGCCGACGTACGGCTGGAGATCGCGGACGCGGCGCATCTCGACCAGGGAGGCGGGGAGGAAGCCGCGGAGGCCGATGTCGAGGATGAGACCACCCTTGACGACCTCGATGACGGTGCCCTTGACCGGCTCGTCGTTGTCCTTGAGCTGCTCGATCGTGCCCCAGGCGCGCTCGTACTGGGCGCGCTTCTTGGACAGGATCAGCCGGCCCTCCTTGTCCTCCTTCTGGAGGACGAGGGCTTCGACCTCGTCGCCGACGGCGACGACTTCGTGGGGATCGACATCGTGCTTGATGGACAGCTCACGCGAGGGGATGACGCCCTCGGTCTTGTAGCCGATGTCGAGGAGGACCTCGTCGCGGTCGACCTTGACGATGGTGCCTTCGACGATGTCGCCATCGTTGAAGTACTTGATCGTCTTGTCGATGGCAGCGAGGAAGTCCTCTTCCGACCCGATGTCGTTCACAGCCACCTGAGGGCTGGTCGTGTTCGGGGCGGTGTGGGTGTCGATGGACATACGGTGGACGGCTCCGGGAATGGGCAGGTCTCGGTCGGGTGGGCGCTTCCCACGAGGGCGGACGTCGTCCTGACGCGTGATCGGCACCCGGGGGGACCGAGGGGATCGCTGCCCACCGGAGGAGATCCGGACAGGGCGAGACCACTGACGTGGACCTCCATCGTATCCATCGTCGATCGCGTCCGGCAAACGGGGCAGACCGCGCCCTCGCCCGGCGTGTCGCGGACCGTGTCGGCGGCTGTCGGCCCTCCTCGCGCGGCGTGTCAGGATGCCCCGCATGAGCGCCGGCGCCGCGATGCCGCCGCCCGGGCCGGAGGGCCCGGCGGGCGTCCCCGGCACCGTCGCGTGGCCGGTCGGGCCGGCGGAGTCGGTGGCCGCCTCGCGGTCGTGGTGGGACGACGAGGCCGCCGGGTACCAGGCCGAGCACGGGGCCTTCCTCGGCGACGTCGACTTCGTCTGGTGTCCGGAGCGGCTCCGGGAGGCCGACGCCGCGCTGCTCGGCCCGCCGGCGGCGCTCGTCGGCGCCCGCGTGCTCGAGGTCGGGTGCGGCGCGGCGTCCTGCTCACGCTGGCTGGTCGACCGCGGCGCCGACGCGGTGGGCCTCGACCTCTCCGCCGGCATGCTCCGTGAGGCCCGCGCCGCCGACGCCCGCTCCGGGGTCGCCGTCCCCCTCGTCCAGGCCGACGCCTCCCGGCTCCCCTTCCCCGACGCGACCTTCGACCTCGCCTGCTCGGCCTTCGGCGCCGTGCCCTTCGTGGCCGACACCGCGGCGCTCACCGCCGAGGTCGCCCGTGTGCTGCGCCCGGGCGGGCGGTGGGTGTTCGCGGTGAACCACCCCATGCGCTGGATCTTCCCGGACGACCCCGGCGAGGACGGCCTGCACGTCACCCAGTCCTACTTCGACCGGTCGCCCTACGCCGAGGCCGACGACGAGGGCCGCATCACCTACGTCGAGCACCACCGCACGCTCGGCGACCGCGTCGCCGACGTCGTCGGGGCCGGGCTGGTCCTCGAGGGCCTGGTCGAGCCGGAGTGGCCGCCGGACCTCGACGACGTGTGGGGCCAGTGGTCGCCGCTGCGCGGCGCCCTGTTCCCCGGGACCGCGATCTTCCGGTGCCGCAAGCCCGGACCGGGTCCCGACGACGGGTGGGGCCCGGTCGCCGGGGCGGGGCGCCGGCCGTGACCGGCGGGCCGCGGGCCGCGCTCCCGGACTCCCCCGCGCAGGTCCTCGCCGACCTGCTGGAGGTCCAGCGTCGCCGGTTCGCCGCCCTCGACCCGCGCCTGCCGCCCGCCGCGGCCCCGCCGCCCGGCGACGTGCTCGTCGTCGGGACCCCGCCGCACCGCGCGGCCGGCGTCGTGACCCACCACGCGTGGCCGGCGGGCAGCGGCCCGCTGCTGTGGTCGGCCGCGCAGGTCACCGAGCTGCACCCGGTGGTCGGCGCCGCCGGGCACGGGCCGCTGCACGCGCTCGTCGAGGCGTGGCGGGGCCACGTCCTGCCCGCCGTGCTCCGCGACGACGACTCCGCGGCCGTCGTGACCTGGCCGAGCCGCGACGTCGTCGCCACCCGGGTCTTCCTCGACCACGGTCTGCTGCCCCTCGCCGTGCTGGCGGTGCGCGGCCTCGCCGCGGTGCGCACGCCCGCGCCGGACCGGGGGCTCGTGCTGCGGCGGGCCGAGCCGGCCGACCTCGACGCGTGCGTGCGGCTCGCGCTCGAGGAGCTGGCCTACTCGAGCCAGGTCGGGGGCTCCCTGGTGCGGCCCGACGCCGAGGCGGTCAAGCGCACGATGTTGCGCGACCGGCTGGGCCGCGGCGAGCCGACGTGGCTCGCCGAGCGGGACGGGGCCGTCGTCGGGATGATCGAGTGCGGCCACGCGGACGCCGCTCCGGGCACGTGGCTGGCGAACCTCCTGCCGGCCGGGCGGTGGGGGTACGTCAACTGCGCGTCGGTGACGGCGGCCGAGCGCGGCAGCGGGGTGGGCGCGCACCTCGCGGCGACCGCGATCGCGGCGCTCGAGGCGGGCACGTCGGGCGGGCCGGTGCGCGGCACCTACCTCTACTACAACCCGCCCAACCCGCTGTCCTCGGTGTTCTGGCCGCGGGCCGGCTACGCGCCGCTGTGGACGCTCTGGGAGGTCCGTCCCGCCGGCGGGCTGCGCTGACCGGCGGCCTCAGCCGCTGCGGGCCAGGGCGTACTCCACGAGCGTGACCAGCGCGGCGGTGCACGACCCGCCGTCGCGGGCGTCGACCCGGGTCAGCGGCGCGTCCGCCGGGAGCGCCAGCGCGTCCCGCACCGTGTCGTCGTCGACGCCGGCGGTGCCCGGGAAGTCGTTCACGGCGACCACGAAGGGCAGGCCGCGGTTCTCGAAGTAGTCGATCGCGGCGAAGCAGTCGCCGATCCGGCGCAGGTCGACCAGGATCACCGCTCCCACCGCGCCGCGGGCCAGCTCGTCCCACATGAACCAGAAGCGGGACTGGCCGGGCGTGCCGAAGAGGTAGAGCACGATCCGGTCGTCGACGGTGATGCGACCGAAGTCCATGGCCACGGTGGTCGTCGACTTCCCGGGGACGACGCGCGTGTCGTCGACGCCGTCGGACAGGCTGGTCATGCCCTCCTCGGTCGACAGCGGCGCGACCTCCGACAGCGAGCGCACCAGGGTCGTCTTGCCGACGCCGAACCCCCCGGAGACGAGGATCTTCAGCGGGAGCAGCCCGTCGCGGGCGGCGGCCGGGGCGGGCGCACGCTCAGCGGGCGCGGAGTCCATCGAGCAGCCTCTCCAGGAGTTCGCGGCGGGGGCGGCCGTCGGTCCCCACCAGCGGGAGGTGGACGGCGAGGTAGTCGTCGGCGGCGAGGTCGCCGACCAGCACGCGGGCCACCCCGATCGGGACGCCGAGCAGGCTGCCGATCTCGGCCAGCGACAGCGGTTCGGCGGCCGCGTCGAGGATGGTCCGCTGCTCCGGTGACAGGCCGGGGCGCTGCGCGAGGCCGAGCTCGGTGACCGTCACCAGCGCCTCGATCGGAAGATCCATCCGCGCGGACCGGGTGCGCCCGGCGGTGAGCGCGTAGTTCGGCACGACCCGTCCGCCGTCCCTCGGGGATGGACCCGCGCGGCGGTCCGGTGTCATCCCTCGACCCGCGCCCGGGCGTCCGGGGTCAGGGCGTGGCCGACCCGCGCGGCCAGCATGGTCGTCTCGTACCCGACCAGCCCCAGGTCGGCGGACCGGTCGGTCACGACGGCGAGGGTCGATCCCAGGCTGATCGCGGTGGCGAACAGGAAGCAGCCCGCCATCTCGACGATGGTCTGGCTCACCGGCTCCGCCTCGAGCAGCGCCGCGGTCCCGCGGGCCAGGCTGACCAGCCCGGAGGTGGCGGCGCACAGCTGGTCGGCGAGCTCCGGGCCGACGCCCTGGCTGACCGCGAGGCGCAGCCCGTCGGCGGACACCACCAGGACGTGACGCACCCCCGGCGTCGAGGCGGCGAAGTCGGAGACGAGCCAGTCGAGGGCTCCGGTCGGAGCGGTCACGAGCGTCCTCCGTCGGGGTGGTCGGGGTGGTCGGGGGCGCTCGCGTCCCCGACGGGGTCCCGGGCCAGGGCGTCGTGGGCGGCCCGCCGGCTCGCCTGGTACTGCGAGAGCGCCCCGAGGGCACCGACAGCACTGGGCGCGCCCCCCGCTCCCGGGGCGGGGTGGCCGTCGGCCGTCCCACCGGCGCCGGTCCCGACGTCGCCGTTGCTCACGGGGACGTCGGGGTCGGGAGCGGGCCGGGGGCGGACGAGCTCGCGCGCGAGGTGGGTCTGCGGGACGCGGCGCGTGAGCACCGGCAGCTCCGAGGAGTGGGGGCTGCGCGGTGCGGGCGCGCCGCCCTCGGCGCGGGTGGCAGGCGACGGCGAGGGCATGGCCGAGGGCACCGCGCCGCCGGGGGCAGGCACGACGGTCGGGTGGATGAGGGTGGAAGTCCGCCGGAGGGCGGCGGGGACGGGTGCGGGGGCCGGGTCCGGGTCCGGATCCGCGTGGCGCGGCGTCGTCGCGAGGCCGGGCACGGTGTCCGGACCGGTCTCGTCGACCAGGGTGGCGGCCCGTCCGGCCCCGATCTCGACCCGGGCCCCGCCCTCGACACCGGCCCCGCCCTCGACCCCGCCCGAGGCGCGCCCCGGCCAGGAGTGGCGGCCGTCGGCGGCGCCTCCCGCCACCGGCGGCCGGGCGCAGTCGCGGGGCGCCGGGACGGGGCCGCGGTGCGACCCGGGCGCCGGCGCGGGCTCGACCGGGTCGGCGAACAGCGCCGCCGGGAGGACGATCACCGCGGTCAGGCCGCAGCCCGGTGTCGGGGTCAGCGACACCCCGATGCCGTGGCGCGCGGCGAGGCGCGCGACCACGTGGAAGCCGAGGCGCCGGGAGGCCGACACGTCGACCTCCTGCGGGCCGGCCAGCAACCGGTTGGCGGCCCCGAGCTCGTCGTAGGGCATCCCGACGCCGCTGTCCTCGATGATCAGCAGGTGGGCGCCGCGGGCGCGGTGGTAGGCGCGGCTGTGGATGGTGACCGTCGTGGTGGGCGGCGACGAGCGCACCGCGTTCTCGGTCAGCTCCGCGATCATGTGCGTGAGGTCGGCGACCACGACGCCGACCAGCCGCGGGCCCTCGTCGATCGCGAAGGAGACCCGCTCGAGGTCCTCGGTCTCGGCGATGCCCGCGCGGACGACGTCGCGCAGCGGCACCGGCGCCGACCAGACGCGCGCCGGCTGCTCGCCGGAGAGCACGAGGAGGCTCTCGGCGTTGCGCCGCACGCGCGTGGCGAGGTGGTCGAGCCGGAAGAGGTCGGCGAGCGCGTCGGGGTCGCGCTCGCGCTCCTCGAGGTCGTTGATGATCTCGAGCTGGCGGTGGAACATGCTCTGGTTGCGGCGGGCCAGGTTCAGCAGCAGGTCCGAGGTGAACTGCTGCTGCTCCACCTCGGCGGCCGCGAGCTCCTTCGTCAGCTCGGCCCGGGCCCGCTGCTCGTCCTCGGTGATCCGACAGAAGACGGACACGCCGACGCAGGCGAGGAGTACGGCCGCGCCGTGGATGAACGACCACAGCCACGGGTCGGCCTGTCCCATGTGGTGGTTGAACATGAGGCCCGGCACCAGCAGGGAGCCGAGGCCGTGGCTCAGCGTGGTGACGGCGATGGTGACGACGAACGGGAGCCAGTTCTGGTAGAGCGCCAGGAACCCGATGATCACGAAGAACGCGAAGTGCGCCTCGATGTAGCCGCCGGAGAGGATCACCAGACCGGCGCTGGACGCGGAGAGCCCGACGGCGACGAACAGTGAGCCCGCGGTGCGGTTCCCGCGCGTGAGCCGGCCGCCCAGCGCCGTGAGCGCCGGGACCAGCGCGACCCCGAGCGTCAGCGCCGGTCCGTTGCCGACCGCGAACCCGAAGACGAGGAGCGCGGGACACAGCGACGCGAGCACCCAGAGCAGGAACTGGTGGCGCCGGCCCCACTGCTCGTCGTCGACGAGATCTCCGTGCGGCAGGTGGTCGAGCACCCGGTCCATCGGGGGATCACACCGTCCTCTGCATCGTCCTGCCCCGAACGCGGACCCCGCGCGGGACCATTCGCCGAAACCGGCGGAATCCCCCACACCGGAATGGTCGAGCGGCAACGTACACCTCGTTCGGAGGACATCCGCAGACCCCTCACCGCCCGGGAACGGGACCGTCGGCAATTCGTGCCGCATCGTCCGTCACGGCGGTGATCAGCCGGTGGCGATCACCGGAAAACGGCCGTGCTCCGGCGCGGCAGGTCGCCGATACCGGGTGGGATGAATGCGCGGCCCGGGCGCCAAGAATAGGCCGTCCGGACGTGAACGCTGTCTGTTCGGAGCATTTCGCGCTCCGTGCGGGAACGGGTCCCGCGTCCGGCGGGTCAGTCGCCGGCCGGACGCGGACGCAGCCCGGCGGGCGAGGCGAGGTCGGCGGGCACGTCCTCCGGGCGCCGCGCCCCCCACTCCGACGTCGCGAGGCGGCGGTAGACCTCGGCCATCGCGGCGAACAGCTCCGGGGTCAGCTCGGCGCCGGCCTGGGTCGCGGCGATCTCGGTCATCTCGTCGACGAAGCGCCACGCCTTGGTCGCCGCGGCGGCGGCGTGCGGGACGTCGTCGTGCGGGAAGTCGAGCTGGAGGTCGGTGAGCACCGTCGCGAGGACGCCGTGGTGCTCGGCGGTGAGCAGGGCGTGCGCGAGCAGCGCCTGGTGCCCCTTGCGCACCGAGGCGGTGCACATCTTGGCAGCGCTCGCGGCGCCGAGGTCGGCGGCGAGCCCGACCCAGCGCACCCCGGGGACCCCGAGCGCGCCGATCTCGTGCGCCCGCGGACCGGCCAGGAAGATCCTCGTGGGCTGCTCGGCGTCGGGACGGGGCGGCGGCCCCGAGATCGCGGCGTCGACCACGTCCAGATCAGCGGCCCCGACGGTCGCGGCGACGTCCGCCACCGTCGCCGGCGCGACCGCGTTCGCCTCCAGCAGGAGCGGGTGGGCGCCGGTGCGGCGGGCGCCGGCCGCGATGTCCTCCGCGGTCGCCCGGGCCTGCGCGGGCGGGACGACGCTGATGACGACCGATGCTCCCCCGGTGACCGCGTCGATCGACCCGGCGTCGTCGATCCCCGCCTCCGCGAGGCGACGGGCCGTCGCCGCCGAGCGACCGGCCGCCGTCATGAGCACGTCGTGCCCCCCGGCGGCGAAGCAACGCCCGAGGGCGACACCCATCGCGCCGGGGGCGACGACCCCGACGGTCGTCACGTCACGCCCGGGCGCGGGTGCGGGCGGGCTCGAACCGCATCCCCTCGTCCACCTTGGCGCGGCGCAGGGCGACCGCGTCGATGGCGTAGTTCATCGCGAGCGTCCACGGGGCGCGGTCCCCGCCCTTGGGCAGCTCGTGGATGGAGCGCTGCACGTAGCCGGCGTCGAAGTCGAGCAGCGGGCGCTCCCCCACCGACGGGTCGCGCTGCGGCACGGCAGCCCCCTGCCCGTGGGCCTCCATCCAGCCGAGCAGCCGGCAGAAGTACTCGGCGACCAGGTCGACCTTGAGCGTCCAGGAGGCGTTGGTGTACCCGATCATGAAGACCAGGTTCGGCACACCCGAGAGCATCATGCCGCGGTAGGCCATGGTGTCGGGCAGGTGGACGGGCTCGCCGTCGACCTCCAGGCCGGCCCCACCGAACATCTGCAGGTTGAGCCCCGTCGCCGTGACCACGATGTCGGCCTCGAGCTCCCGACCCGACCGCAGCCGGATGCCGGTCTCGGTGAAGGTCTCGATGCCGTCGGTGACGATGTCGGCGTCGCCGCGGCGGATGGCCTTGAAGAGGTCGCCGTCGGGGACCATGCACATGCGCTGGTCCCACGGGTCGTACGGCGGGTTGAAGTGGGTGTCGACCTCGTAGCCCTCGGGCAGCTGCGCGGCTGCGGCCTTGCGCAGGACGCCCTTCATGAAGCGCGGGAACCGCTGCGAGATCTGGTAGAGCGCGATGAGCTGGGTGATGTTCTTGGCGCGGACGATCGGGTCGGCCACGCGGGCCGGGAGGAACCGGCCGAGGAACTCCGCGACCGGGTCGGTGCGCCCGATCGAGAGCACGTAGCTCGGCGTGCGCTGCAGCTGGGTGACGTGGGCGGCGCGACCCTCGCCCTGGGTCATGGCCGGGACGAGCGTGACCGCGGTGGCCCCGGAGCCGATGACCACCACGCGCTTGCCGGCGTAGTCGAGCTCGGGGTCCCAGTGCTGCGGGTGCACGACGGTGCCGCCGTACTGCTCGATCCCGGGCAGCTGCGGGGTGTAGCCCTCGTCGTAGCGGTAGTAGCCGGAGCACCAGAGCAGGAACGAGCAGGTCAGGTGCCGCTCTCCCGCCGCCGTGGTGAGGGTGAGCGTCCAGCGCTGGTCCTCGCTCGACCAGGCGGCGTGGGTCACGCGGGTGCCGTAGCGGATGTGCTGGTCGACGCCGTACTCCCGCGCGGTGTCGCGCACGTACTCCAGGATGGACGGCCCGTCGGCGAGCGCGACGGTGTCCGGCCACGGCCGGAAGGCGAACCCGAGCGTGTGCATGTCGGAGTCGGAGCGGATGCCCGGGTAGCGGAACAGACTCCAGGTGCCGCCGAGGTCGTCGCGGGCCTCGAGGAGCGCGTAGGAGTGCCCCGGCTGCTCCCGCTCGAGGTGGCAGGCGGTGCCGATGCCCGACAGCCCGGCTCCGACGATGACGACGTCGAGGTGCTCCGGCTCGCCCCCGTGGTCGGTCCCCGTCGCCCCGGCCGGCACGCCCACATCGGTACTCATACGTACCAGCCTACCGTCCGGTACCGCGACGTACCAGCCCTCGTCGTGGGTGTCACCGGCTCGGGCGTCAGTGCGCCGCCTGGTCCCAGGAGCGGCCGTACCCCACGGAGACCTCGAGCGGCACGTCGAGCGCGAACGCCGCCCCCATCTCACGGCGCACCAGCTCGGTCACCTGCTCCCGCTCGCCCGGGGCTAGCTCGAGCACCAGCTCGTCGTGCACCTGGAGCAGCATCCGGCTGCGCAGCCCCTCCTCGCGCAGCGCGGCGTGCACCCCGAGCATCGCGACCTTGACGATGTCGGCGGCGCTGCCCTGGATCGGCGCGTTGAGCGCCATCCGCTCCGCCATCTCGCGCCGCTGCCGGTTGTCGGTGGTGAGGTCCGGCAGGTAGCGGCGGCGGCCGAGGATCGAGCTGGTGTAGCCGTCCTTGCGGGCCTGGTCGACGACCTGCCGCAGGTAGTCCCGCACCCCGCCGAACCGGGCGAAGTACTCCTCCATGAGCTCCTTCGCCTCCTCGGTGGAGGTGCGCAGCTGCGCGGAGAGCCCGTAGGCGGACAGGCCGTAGGCCAGGCCGTAGTTCATCGCCTTGATCTTGGCGCGCTGCCCCTGGCTGACCTCGTTCTCGGCGCACCCGAACACCCGGGCCGCCGTGGCGGAGTGGAAGTCGACGCCGCTCTTGAAGGCGTCGATGAGCTCGGCGTCCACCGAGAGGTGGGCCATGATCCGCATCTCGATCTGCGAGTAGTCCGCGGTCATCAGCTCGGCGTAGGCGCCGTCCGCGGAGTCGGCCCCGACGACGAAGGTGTCGCGGATCCGCCGCCCGGCCTCGGTGCGGACCGGGATGTTCTGCAGGTTCGGCTCGGTGGACGAGAGCCGGCCGGTGCGCGCGATCGTCTGGTTGAAGGTGGTGTGGATGCGCCCGTCGTCGGTGACGCTGTCGAGCAGCCCCTTCACCGTGACCCGCAGCCGCGTGGCGTCGCGGTGCTCGAGCAGGTGCTCGAGGAAGGGGTGCGGGTTGGACTCGTTCAGCGTCTGCAGCGCGTCGGCGTCGGTGGTGTAGCCGGTCTTCGTGCGCTTGGTCTTCGGCATCTGCAGCTCGTCGAACAGCACGACCTGCAGCTGCTTCGGCGACCCGAGGTTGATCTCCTTGCCGATCACGTCGTACGCCGACTGCGCCGCCGAGGACACCCGCCCGCCGAACTCCGCCTCGAGCTCGTGCAGCGCGCTGATGTCGACCGCCACGCCCGCGGCCTCGAGGTCGGCCAGCACGCGCAGGAGCGGCAGCTCGAGCTCGGTCAGCAGCGCGGTGCCGCCGCGCTCGGCGAGGTCGGCGTCGAGGGCGTCCGCGAGGTCGGCCACGGCCCGGGCCCGCAGCATCTCGGTCTGCGCCGCCGTCTCGTCGGCCTCCTCCTCGCCGCCGTCGAGGGTGAGCTGCTCCCCGCCGGCGTCGGCCTCCTCGGCCCGCAGCTCGCGGCGCAGGTAGCGCAGCACGAGGTCGGCGAGGTCGAAGCTGCGCTCGCCCGGGCGGGCCAGGTAGGCCGCGAGCGCGGTGTCGCTGGTGACGCCCTCGAGCTGCCAGCCCCGGGCACGCACCGCGTGGCTCGGGCCCTTGACCTCGTGGCCGGCCTTGGGCAGCTCGGGGTCGGCGAGCCAGGCCGCGAGCGCGGTCTCGTCCTCCGGGCTGAGCGCGCGCACGTCCACCGACGCCGCCTCGCCGTCGGCCGCCGCGAGCGCCACCCCCGCCAGGTCGCCGGTGCCCTGCCCCCACGTGCCGCGGAAGGAGATGCCGACCCGGCCGCCGTCGCGGGCGTGCGCGTCGAGCCAGTCGCCGACCGAGCCGGGCTCCAGCACCACCCCGTGCAGCTCGAAGCCCTCCTCGGCCTCGGGCTCGGCGGCGGTGAGGGTGGAGAAGAGGCGCTCGCGCAGGACCCGGAACTCGAGCTCGTCGAACAGCCGGTGCACCGCGTCGCGGTCCCAGGAGCGGACCTCGAGCTCGGCGGGCGCGACCTCGAGCTCGACGTCGCGCACCAGCTCGGTGAGCTGCCGGTTGAGCACCACCGAGGACAGGTGCTCGCGCAGCGCGTCCCCGGCCTTGCCGCGGACCTCGTCGACCCGCTCGACCAGCGCGTCGAGGGAGCCGAACTCACGGATCCACTTCTGCGCGGTCTTCTCCCCGACCCCCGGGATGCTGGGCAGGTTGTCGCTGGGGTCGCCCCGCAGCGCCGCGAAGTCCGGGTACTGCTCCGGGGTGAGGGTGTAGCGCTCCTCGACCGCCTCGGGGGTGTAGCGCACGAGGTCCGACACGCCTTTGCGCGGGTAGAGCACCGTCACCTGGTCGGTGACGAGCTGGAAGGCGTCACGGTCCCCGGTGCAGATCGAGACCTGCATGCCCTCCGCGGTGGCCTGCGTGGTGAGGGTGGCGATGACGTCGTCCGCCTCGAAGCCCTCGCGGCTGACCACCGGGATGTTCAGCGTGGCCAGGATGTCCTTGATGAGGTCGATCTGGCCGCGGAACTCGTCGGGCGTGGAGCTGCGGTTCGCCTTGTACGCCGCGTAGGTCTCCGCGCGGAAGCTCTGCCGGGACACGTCGAAGGCCACGCAGACGTGCGTGGGCGCCTCGTCGCGCAGCAGGTTGATCAGCATCGACGTGAAGCCGTAGACGGCGTTGGTGGTCTGGCCCGACGTCGTCGTGAAGTTCTCGGTGGGCAGCGCGAAGAACGCCCGGTACGCGAGCGAGTGCCCGTCGAGCAGCAGCAGGCGCGCGCCGCCGGCCTCCTCACCGGGAGCACCCTGGGTCTTCCGCTTGCTTCCAGCCGACCGGTCCTGCGTCGTCGCCACCACGGACCCGAGTCTGCCAGGGGGGTCCGACAGTCTCCCCGGCGCTTCCGGGCCGGTCCCCTAGCATGATCGCCGTGGCAGACGCACCCGAGCAGACCGCGGTCCCCGATCTCTCGGTGGCCTACCCCGACGAGCAGCTCGCGGTGCGGATGGGCATCGAGGTCACCGAGTGGGCGCCGGAGCGGATGGTCGCGACGATGCCCGTCGCCGGGAACCGGCAGCCGTTCGGCCTGCTGCACGGCGGGGCCAACGGGGTATTGGCCGAGACCCTGGGCTCCACCGCGGCCTACCTGAACCGCAAGGACGACCTGCGCCCCGTCGGGCTCGAGCTCTCCTGCACCCACCACCGCTCCGCGACCTCGGGCCACGTCACCGCGGTGTGCACGCCGCTGTCGGTGGGCCGGACCGTCGGGACCTTCGAGATCGTGATCTCCGACGACGACGGGCGGCGCGTCTGCACGGCCAAGCTCACCTGTCTCTACCGGTCGAGCACGCCGCTGACGTAGGGGCCTTCGCCGAGTGGACCCAGAGGGCTGTGGCCGCAGCCGTGGGAGCCCAGTCGACACCGGGGCCGAACCCCGCGCCCACCCAGTGGACCTCCAGGGCTGTCGCAACGACCACCGGAGCCCACTCGACGCGGGTGCCGAACCCGGCGCCCACCCAGTGGACCCTCAGGGCTGCCGCAACGACCGCGGAGGTCCACTCGAGCCCGGGCGATCGGACCCCCAGGGTCGCGGCTCGGAGGGTGGCCGCCCGACGTGCCGCGCTCGGCCGGACGGAGCCGCACCGCGACGGGCGAGCGGCACCGTCCTCGCGTCCCATGACAGGAACGTGCCATTGCCCCCGCCCGGGGCCGGCCGTACCGCGACGGGCGAACGGCGCCGTCCTCGCGTCCCATGACAGGAACGTGCCATTGCCTCCGCCCGGGGCCGGCCGCACCGCCACGAGCGAACGGCACCGTCCTCGCGTCCCATGACAGGAACGTGCCATTGCCTCGCTCCCCCGACCCGCCCTACGAGACGCCGAGGTACGCGTCCTGGATCGACGGGTCCGCCAGCAGCTCCGAGCCCGGCCCGGAGCGGGTGACCTCCCCGGTCTCGAGCACGTAGGCCTGGTGGGCCAGCCCGAGGGCCTGGGTGGCGTTCTGCTCCACGAGCAGCACCGTCACGCCCTCCGCGTTGATCTCCTCGATCACCCGGAAGATCTGCGCGATGAACTGCGGCGCGAGCCCCATGGAGGGCTCGTCGAGCAGCAGTAGCCGGGGCCGGGCCATGAGGGCCCGCCCGATGGCCAGCATCTGCTGCTCGCCGCCGGAGAGCGTCCCCCCGACCTGGGTGCGCCGCTCCGCGAGCCGCGGGAAGAGCGTGAACGCCCGCTCCAGGTCCGCGGCGAACTCCGGCGAGCGCCGGTCGCTGCGCACGAACCCGCCCATGTCCAGGTTCTCGAGCACCGTCATGCCCGGGAAGATCCCCCGGCCCTCTGGCACCTGGCAGATGCCGCGGCGCACGCGCAGGTCGGCCCGGACCTTCGTCAGGTCCTCGCCGTCGAAGGTCATGCGCCCGGACTGCAGGCCCAGCAGCCCGGAGATCGTCTTCATCGTCGTCGTCTTGCCGGCGCCGTTGGCCCCGATCAGCGAGACGATCTGGCCCTCCTGGACCGAGAGCGTGATCCCGCGCAGCGCCTGGATGCGCCCGTAGGCGACGTTGACGTCGGAGAGCTCGAGCAGGCTCACTCCTCCACCGCCCCTCCCAGGTAGGCCGCGACGACGGCGGGGTCCCGGCGCACCACGTCGGGCTCGCCGTCGGCGATCTTGCGACCGAAGTCCAGCACGACGAGCCGGTCGGTCACCCCGAGCACCACCCGCATGTCGTGCTCGACGAGCACCACCGTGTAGCCGTCGTCGCGGATCTTGAGGATGAGCTCGGACAGCGCGTCCTTCTCCACGGCCGAGAACCCGGCCGCGGGCTCGTCGAGGCAGAGCAGCTTGGGCTCCGTCGCGAGCGCGCGGGCGATCTCGAGCCGGCGCTGGTCGCCGTAGGGCAGGGCCGTCGCCTTGTCCGCGGCGCGGTGGGCGATCCCGACGAACTCGAGCAGGGCCATGGCCTTGTCGGTCGCCTCGCGCTCCTCCCGACGGTGCCGCGGCAACCGCAGCAGCGCGCCGGGCACCGAGGTGCGGTGCCGCGCGTCGGCGCCGACGACGACGTTCTCCAGCGCGGTCATGGCGCCGAAGAGCCGGATGTTCTGGAAGGTCCGGGCGACACCGGCGCGGATGATGCGGTAGCGCTTCATGCGCGCGAGCGACTCGCCGTCGAGGCGGACGTCGCCCTCGGACGGGCGGTACACCCCGGTCATGATGTTGAAGCAGGTCGTCTTCCCCGCCCCGTTCGGGCCGATCAGGCCGAGGATCTCGCCTCGCCGGACGTCGAAGGAGACGTCGTCGAGCGCGGTCAGCCCACCGAAGCGCACCGTCAGGTGGTCGACGGAGAGCAGCGTCTCGCCGGCCGACGCCGCGAACTCCCGGTCGGGCGCGACGGTCGCCTCGACGGCGGCCTCGTGCTCGGCCCGCGCCGACTCGTCCATCTGGTCGAGGGCCTCGAGCAGGCCCTCGTCGGGCGTCGTCATTCGCCACCTCCCCGCGGCGAGGTGCCGGCGTGGTCGTCGGGCGTCGTCTCCGACGGGTCGCCCCGACCACGGGACGAGGCCGTGAGCCCGGTCGGCGCGACGCCGGTGCCGGCCCCGAACAGCTTCTGGTAGGCCTGCCGACCGTAGGCCAGCAGGTGCTGGCGCATCCCGAGGAGCCCCTGCGGCCGGAAGATCATCAGGATGATCAGCGCGAGCCCGAAGACCAGGAAACGGTACTCGGGCTCGAACTGGAACCGGTCCGGGATGTAGGAGACGAGGAAGGCGCCGACGATGACGCCGACCTTGTTCCCCTGCCCGCCGAGGACGACCGCCGCGAGGTAGAGGATCGAGGTGGTGACGTCGAAGCGCTGGTTGTTGACGAAGCCGACCTGCGCGGCGAAGAGCGTGCCCGAGAGTCCGCCCACCGCGGCCCCGATCGCGAACGCCCAGATCTTGAAGCGATAGGTCGGGACGCCGGTGAGCTCGGCGGCGTCCTCGTCCTCGCGCACCGCGATCCAGGCGCGCCCCACCCGGGACCGCTCGAGGTTCCCCATGAGGAACAGCACGATGATGATGATCGTGACGGCGAGCCAGTAGAAGCCCTGGGCGTCGGTCTGGGTGAAGAGCGGGGTGCCGTCGGGGTAGCTGCCGCCGGGCCGGGCGATGTCCTGGAAGCCGCGGTTGCCGCGCAGCGGGTCGATGTTGTCGGCCAGCAGCCGGACGAGCTCACCGAACCCGAGGGTGACGATCGCGAGGTAGTCGCCGCGCAGGCGCAGCGTCGGCGTCCCCAGGATGACCCCGGAGATCATCGTGATGACCATGGCGATCGGGACGATGGCCAGCCACGGGAACCGGACGCCGAGCTCGGAGTCCGGCGAGGACAGCAGCGCCGCGCAGTAGGCCCCGATCGCGAAGAACCCGACGTAGCCGAGGTCCAGCAGGCCCGCCTGGCCGATGACCACGTTCAGCCCGATCGCGATCAGGGCGAACACCGCCGCGTTGAAGAGCGCGATGGAGAAGTCGGTGGCCGGCTCCGTCGTGATGATCGGCGGGTTGATCACCGGCAGGAAGTAGATGAGCACCACGACCGGCACGAGCAGGCCCCACTGCTCGGGGCGGCTGCGGGCGTTCCACCAGCGGGAGACCTCCGCCCAGCGGTCCCGCATCGTCGACCCGGAGGATCCCGACGACGGGCCACGGCGGGTCCGGATGGTCGTCGTCATACCCGCGCCTTCCCGAGCGACTCGCCCAGGATCCCCGTGGGACGGAACATCAGGACGCCGACCAGCAGGACGAACGCGACGACGTCGCGCCAGTCGCCCCCGAACAGCGACTGACCGTAGTTCTCCACGACCCCGAGGATCAGCCCGCCGAGCAGGGCGCCCCGCAGGTTGCCGATCCCGCCGAGGACGGCGGCCGCGAAGGCCTTGATCCCGAGCAGGAAGCCGCCGTTGAACACGGCGCCCTGCGGGATCGTCATGAGGTAGAACAGCGCGGCCGCGCCGGCGAGCACGCCGCCGAGCAGGAACGTGATGACGATGACCCGCTCGCGGTTGACGCCCATGAGCGTCGCCGTCGCCGGGTCCTGCGCCACGGCGCGCACGCCCCGGCCGAGGCGGGTGCGGTTCACGAACCCGTCGGCGGCGAAGAACATCGCGATCGACGCGAGCACGATGATGATCTGCAGGTTGGTCACCGGCGCGTCGAAGACCCGGAACACCGGCTCGGGCTGGAGGAGCCGGATGGTGCCCTCGGGGTTGGACCCGCGGAAGATCCGGAAGAGCTGCTGGACGACGAACGACGCCCCGATCGCGGTGATCAGGAACGCCAGGCGGGGCGCGTTGCGCCGCCGCAGCGGGCGGTAGGCGACGCGCTCGAGCACCACCGCCGCCGCGCCCGCGAGGACCATGCCCACGACGCCGGCGAGGAGGAGGTCGGCGATGATGCCGCCGATCGGGAGGTTCGGTGCCGCGCCGGGCTGGAAGCCCAGGGCGAGGAACGTGAAGTACACGCCGAACACCCCGATCACGAAGATCTCGGAGTGGGCGAAGTTGATCAGCTGCAGGACCCCGTAGACGAGGGTGTAGCCGATCGCGATGAGGGCGTAGATGCTCCCGTAGGCCAGGCCGTTGATCGTGTTGGCCCAGAACCGGTCGAGGAACAACCCGACGTCGAAGTTGATCCACGGCCCGGTGTCCTGCGTGAGCAGGTCCGTGACGGCGATGACGGTGTGGATGACGCGCTCCCTGGGGGCGCCGGGGGCCGCGGGGGTGGGCGGCCGGGCCGGGCGGTCGGTGCGGACCGGGATGACGTACGACGGCCGCGCCCGGGGTGACCGGGCGCGGCCGTCGTCGTGGGAGATCGGCTAGATCGGCGAGTCCGTGACGATGTTCTGCCCGTCCACGCGGTAGACGTAGACCGGGGTGTCGGTGAGCTCCCCGTTGGGCTGCCACGCGAACTTCTTCGTCAGACCCTGGCCGTTGTAGGTCTTGACGTAGTTCAGCAGCGCCGGCCGGCTGTTGATCCCCTTGTCGATCCCGGACAGCAGGATCGTCGTGGCGTCGTAGGCCTCGGCCGAGTAGGTCTGCGGCGGGGTGCCGTAGGCCTGCTGGTAGGCCTGGGTGAAGGCGGTGAAGCCCTCCTGCGGCACGCACGGGCAGGTCAGGTACGCGCCGTTGGCGGCCCCGGCGGCGTTCTTGACGAACTCGGGGTCCTTGACGCCGTCCGGCGCGACGAACGTGGTCTGTACGCCGGCGTCACGCAGCTGCTGGACCAGCGGCGAGGCCTCGTTGTAGTAGCCCGCGTAGAAGATCACCTGCGGGTTGGCCTGCTGGACCTGGCCGACCGTCGCGGAGAACTCCTTCTGGTTCGTCTTGACGTTGCCCTGGCACGCCGCGGCCGGGCCGAGCGCCTGGGTCACGGCCGTCGCGAGCCCGATGCCGTAGTCCGAGTCGTCCTTGATGACGCAGACCGACTGCGGGTTGAACTTCGTCTTGATCCACTTGGCCGCGGCCGGACCCTGCACCGCGTCGTTGCCCAGACCGCGGAAGAAGTTCGTCCAGCCGTTGGTGGTCAGGCTCGGGTTCGTGGCCGACGGGGTGATGTTGACCAGGCCCGCGGCGTTGAGCGCCGGGCCGACGGCCTTCGACTCGCCGGAGAACGGCAGCCCGACGATGCCGAGGACGGCCGGGTTGTTGATCACGGCCTGCGTCGGGCCGACGGCCGTGTCGGGCGTGCCGCCCGAGTCGGACTTGACCAGCGTGACCTGGCAGCCCGGGTTGGCCTGGTTGTGCTGGTTGACCGCCAGCTCGGTGGCGTTCGCGATCGCCTGCCCGAGGGCGGCGTTCTGGCCGGCCAGGGTGCCGACGTAGGCGATCGAGGTGCCGGGCGCGCACTTGCCCTGGCCGTTGCCCGCGGGGAGGGCGGCATTGTTGGGCTGGGCGGGGGCGGGGGCCTGGCTCGTCTGCGCAGCGCCACCTCCGCCCTGGTTGGCGCAGCCGGAGAGCACCAGGGCCGCTGCCGCGACCAGGGCACCCGCGGCGGCGAGCCGACGTCGGACCACTGAACGAACCTCCTGTGCATGTGCTCGCAGAGCGACCGACGAAGTTCCAAACTCGTCCGGTCGGGTGGGAAAGATAGACCCAAATCCCTGCCATGAACAGGTGCAGTCCAGTGGGAGTGCGCGGTGTGTCGTCACCGTCCGGTCACGACGGGACCGGGTTGGCGAGGTGGTGTCAGGGCTGCGCGCGGTCGGGGATCCAACGGCCGCCGACCAGGCGATACATGGTCACCGCGTCCGAACCGACGTCGCCGAACCGGTCGAACGAGATGGGCCCGGTGATCCCGTCGGCGTCGTACGCCTGGACCGCCTGGACGACGGCCGGTCGCAGCGCCGTCGACCACTCTCCGCCACCGCGGTTGGCCACGACGGTGCCGGCCGACCCGAGCACGACGTTGGCGGCGTCGAAGCTGAACGCCCCGTACTGGCCGTACCCCTCGCGGTAGCCGGCCGCGCGGTAGGCGTCGAGGAAGGCCTTCGCGCCGGGCAGCGTCTCGGTCGGGGGCCCGACGGAGGTGCCGAGATCGCCGTCGCGACCCCCCTCCGTGGCGTAGTCCGGGTCGACGATGCCGTCCCCGCCCATGAGCGGGACGCCGAGGCCGGCCAGCGCCCGCGAGAGGGGTGCGCCGTCGGGGTACTCACCGCCGTAGAAGACCGCCTGCGGGTTGCTGCGCCCGATGGCGGCGACGGCGGCCGTGGGCGACGACCCCGCGGGCAGCGTCGTCCGGAGGACGACGTCTCCCCCGCGGGTCGCGAACTGCTTGGTGAACTCGTCGGCGATGCCCTCGCCGTAGGTCTGACCGTCGCTGACCACGGCGACGCGGGTGCGGCCCAGCGCCGCGAGGTGGTCGGCCGCGGCCGGGCCCTGCACGGCGTCCGAGGCCACCACGCGGAAGTACGTCTGGTACTGCCGCAGCGGGGCGGTCACCGGGTTCGCGCCGCGGGTCAGCGAGACGTTCGTGTTGCCCGGGGAGACCTGCACGACGCCGGCGTCGCCGAGCACCGGCTGGACGGTCTGCGCGGTCGAGGAGTTGTAGGTCCCGACGACGCCGATCAGGTCGGGGTCCGCGACGAGGTCCTTCGCGGCGGCGGCCCCGGTGGGCGGGTCGCCGCGGTCGTCGCGGCTCTGCAGCTCGAGGCGGTAGCCCGGGATGGCGCACCGCTCGTTGGCCTGGCGCACGGCGAGGTCGGCGGAGTCGCGCATGCCGAGGCCGATGTTGGCCAGCGGACCGGACAGCGGGGCGATGAGCCCGACGGCGAGGGTGCCCTTGTCGGTGTCGCAGTCACCGCCCGCGCCGCCCGCCGAGGAGCACCCGGCGAGGGCGAGCGCGGCGGCGACGACGGCGACCGTCAGGAGGCCCGTCGTCCGGCGCGCGGAGGCCATGCCTGCGCCGGTCGCGCGGCGCCGATCGCCCACCCGCGCGCTGACCCGCCCACCACCCACCGCGACCTCCGGACCCACCGACGACATCGAGCGGATCGACCGTAGGTCACGATCGCGTGACGTCTTTCAGCGGGTGGGTCCGTCGGTGCTGGTCAGCGACGCGTTCCCCCACGCGGCCGCCTCACGCACCGTCACGGTAGTCGTCTCGGTGAGCGACAGGAGCGAACAGGTGATCCGGGGTGGGACGGACCGGTGGCGGGTGGGGAACGGTGGCCGCCCGTCGGTGATCAGGAGGACGCCGGACGGGGCGGCCCGGCCCCGACGAGGTGCGCCGCGTGCCCCGGGGTGGTGGGACCGGGGTGCGGGCCTGCGTCGCGACCCGGCCGCGGCTGATCACCAGCACATCCGGCACGTCCGCCGGCTCTCCGGGTGCGCGCCGTGCTCGTGATCAACGTGCTGCGCGGCTCACCCGAAGGTCTCGACGACGGCGTCGGCGACGACCTTCATCGTCGTGCGGCGGTCCATGGCGGTGCGCTGGATCCAGCGGAACGCGTCCGGCTCGGTCATCTTCTTCTTGCTCATCAGCAGGCCCTTGGCCCGCTCGACGGCCTTGCGGGTCTCGAGGCGCTCGGTCAGCCCGGCGACCTCGTCCTCGAGCGCGGTGATCTCCGAGAACCGGCTCGCGGCCACCTCGATGGCGGGGACGACGTCGGTCTTGCTGAAGGGCTTGACCAGGTAGGCCATGGCGCCCGCGTCGCGCGCGGAGTCGACGAGCTCGCGCTGGCTGAACGCGGTGAGCATGACGACGGGGGCGATGCGCTCCCGCGCGATGGTGGTCGCGGCCTCGAGCCCGTCGGTGCCGGGCATCTTGATGTCCATCATCACGAGGCCGGGCTTGAGCTCGCGGGCCAGCTCGACGGCCTGCGCGCCGTCGCCGGCCTCGCCGACGACCTCGTAGCCCTCCTCGCGGAGCATCTCCACGAGGTCCATCCGGATCAGGGCCTCGTCCTCGGCCACCAGCACCCGCAACGGCTCGCGGGGCGCCGGCTCCTCGGGCACCGCGACGGCCTGGTCGGCCGCCAGGGCGATCTCCTCGGCCTGCTGGCTCATGCCGGTCCTCCTGTGCGCGTCGCTGCGTCCGGCCGTACAGCCGGTGCCGACCGGGTCACGGCCCGGCACCCGCCGGTCCCCGCACCGGGCCGGTTCGATTCAGTCGTGACCCTACCGGGCTGACCTGCGGAACCGGCGGCGACGAGCGCCACGGTGTGCACGAGCTAACAGCCGGCCGGCTCAGTACTTCGGACCGACGAACTCGTCGAGCCGGGCGACGGCAGCACGGCGCGCGACGGAGACGACGTCCCACCGGGCCCGCCGATGGGCGATGTCGAGGCTGTCCAGTGCGGCCTCGCAGATCGCGAGGATGTCCTCGGACTTGTTGGAGAACAGGTAGCGGGCATATTCGTAGCGGACGACCCCCTTCTCGGTTCGTTTCTGCGTCCAGTTGAGGTTGCGGCACCCGTCGGAATGGAACAGCCCGCGGAGAAGCAGGCCGGGATTCTCACCGACGATGCTGCGTTGCCACGGTTCCAGCACGATCGATCGCGTGTGCTTGGTCCCCGGACCGTGCTGGGGGAACAGGCAGAGCCAGTGCCGCGAATGGCTCCGCAGGGCGTGGGAGCCGGACCGCGGCGCGCGCGACACGTTGCTCCGGGGCAGGACGGCCCGCATCGCGTGCTCGGACTCCGCCGAGATGCCGGGCCAGTCGTCGGAGCAGTAGATCGCCAGGACCTCGGTGGTCGCGCTCGGCTCCGTGATGTGCCCGTCCCCGAGGTACGTACCGAGGAGGTACGCGTACGCAGCCGCCGCGAGCGGTGCCCCGTGGCACCTCGGGCACGGCCGGCAACGGTCCGCGGCCGGCTCGAGGCGCCGGCCACCGCGACACCAGTACTGCACCGTGCTCTTCGGGACCCCCAGCCTGCGACCGATCTCCGTCGCGTGGAGCCCGGCAGCCGCGAGCTCCAGCGCGGTGTCGACGGTGGCCTCGGTGTGCACGAGCCGCAGTGTGCAACCGGCCACCGACATCCTTCCCGGAGTCGACCGACCGGTCACGCTCGTGGTTCGGCGGTTGGCTAGACTCGCCGTGTAGGTCGAGTCCAGAAGGACTAAGCCCCCGTAGTCCAATCGGCAGAGACAGCGGACTCAAAATCCGTACAGTGTGGGTTCGAATCCCACCGGGGGCACATTCTGGGAATCCCCCGCGACGATTTTCGACGTCACCGCTCGACCACATCCGGGAACCCGGCGTCGCGAGACGGCCCACGCGCACCCGCCCCTCGTTGCGGGCCCAGGACCTGGTTGCGAGGGTGTCGGGGTGACCGGCCAGCCCCGACCGACCCGGCCACCGATCGGTCGTCCGGTCGCCCGGCCTGCGTCGGAGGCCGACCTCCCGGCGATCGAGGCGCACATGCGCAGGATGCTCGCCGGGGAGCTCGGCGGGTACGACCCCGCGCTCCACGCCGACGTGGACGATCTCCGGGGGTACTACCTCGAGACGCCGGGGCGAGCGCTGCTCGTCTGTGCCGATCACGATCCGGACGCCGGCACGGTGGTGCTCGGCACGGCGACCGTGCGGCCGGGAGGCCCGGCGGCCGAGTGGGTGCCGCGATGGTTGTGGCAGCGCTACGAGGAGGCGCCGACAGGACAGATCGGCCGGGTCTGGGTCGATCCGCACCACCGCCGACGGGGGGTGGGCCGTGCCCTGGCCCTCGCCGGAGTCCGCTGGGCGACCGAGTACGGCTACTCCCCCGTCTGCCTCCACACGAACGCCTCGATCCCCGGAGCGCTCGCGTTCTGGCGCGCTTTCCCGGGCGCGGCCGAGATCTTCGACGGCCGCCCGACGGATCCGTGGTCGACGGTCCACTTCGAGATCGATCCGCGGGTGGCCCTCGCCGAGCCGACGGTTCGCTGACTTCTGCGCCGCCGTCCGGGCCGCGTAACGCGTCCGCACGGACCGCCGATGACGGCGGAGGTACTGCCCGCCTGCGAGCCGAGGGACCTCGTGTGGACCGATCCAATGTCTCCCGGCTCTACGCCGTCATCATCGGTACGGTCACGGCGCTCCTGCTCCTCGCCCTGGTCGGGCCGGCCACGTTCCTCACGGCGGACCAGTACCAGGGCTACGGAAGTGCGGTCCAGGCCTTCGGCGTGGTGCTGGCTCTCCTCGCCGCCGTCGCCGCCGTGCGCTCCGACACCCGCGACCGCCGGGTGGATCGGACGATCGGACTCCACCGGGAGCTGATCGACGGGCCCGTCCACGAAGCGCGGATCCGGTTGTGGACGCACCTCAAGCCGACCGTGGGCCGACCCGAGTGTGCGCGCTCCCGTTTCCGCGATCTGCGCACCGGCGACCTCGCCTCCTATTCCGGGGACGAGGGGCACACGCCCATCGAGGACGTCAACACCATCTTCCGGCTCTTCGAACGGGTCGAGGCGATGCGGACGGCCGGCGTCACGGACGAGCGTCTGCTCTTCCAGTTGCTCGGGAGGCATGCGCTCTGGTGGAGGTCCGCCATCATCCCGAGCGAGAACGAAGCGCTGGACCCGCCGCTCTCGTCGTTCGTCGACTGGGTCGTGGGATCTCCCCGGCACGCGTCCGTGGTCGAGATGTGGCGCGCGCACCAGGACCTGGAATTCGGCCCGCCGTACGAGCCGGCCTCCACGTGACCGGGGGATCTCGTCCGGCGCGCCCTACGAGGGGCTGACCAGGAGGGTCTCCAGGGCGGCGCGGCGCTCCCCCTCGATCGGCACCGTCTCCTCGCTCGCGCGGTCGACGAACGCCTGGGTGAAAGTGCCCTCGAAGAACAGCTCGCCGTCGCCGCGGCGCATCCCGAGCTCGAAGCGCACGCTCGTGCGCCCGAGCTCGCCGACCCGCAGGCCCACCGACACGACGTCGGGGAACCCGGCCTGCGCCCGGTACTCGCAGTGCACCTGCTTCACCAGACCGACGGTGTCGCCGTGGTGCGGGTCGAGGCACCCGTGCTCGATCATCCAGCGGTTCACGACGCTGTCCATGATGTCGTGGTGCACCACGTTGTTGAGGTGCCCGTAGATGTCGTCGTCGTTCCAGCGGGTCGTGACGTCCTGCCAGTGCACGTAGTCGTCGTCGCTCACGCCGGCGGTGTTCGGCGATCGCGCCGGGCCGGCAAACCCACGGACGACGGCTCGAGGCCGCGGACCGGGTCGGACGCCACCACTCGCTCGGTCGGCGTCCGACCCCCGTCACCTCGTCCGGCGGGCCGGCGGTGTCACCCGACCGCGATCGGGTCGGCCGGGATCAGCGTCGCCACCGAGACGTGCGGCCATGTCAGGCCGTTGAAGTTCAGGTGCACGAGCTGCGTGTACTGGACCTGGACGTAGGAGACGTCGAGGACGGTGCCGTCCGCGATGGCCGCCGTCGCGGTCACCGTGAAGCTGGGGACCAGGCCGTCGGCGGCGCTGTCGGTGCCCGCCACGGTGACCGACTCGCCGGGCTGCAGGGCGGGCACGGTGATGTGGTCGGCCACCGTCTCCACCCAGAAGATCGAGCTCATCCGCGCGGCGTCGGCGTTGGGTCCGGACTGGGCGCCCTCCAGGAACGCGATGTTGTCCGTGCCCCCGCCCACCAGCGCGGCGTCGGCGGGGGTGCCGAGCAGGGGGGTGTTCGCGTCCGAGTTCAGGACGATCACGGTGGTGCCGGTGATGTCCTGGGCCGCGATGCGGTCGCGGAGGATGCTGCTCGGATCGTCCAGGATCGCCTTGGTGATCGAGCCGTTCGCCACGAACGGCGCCAGGTCCTGCGGGATGCGGAACGTCGCGTTGTTGCTGGGGTCCTGGCTCGGGAACGGGATCCTCTGCGTGGGCTGGCCGATCGGGAACGGGGTGATGTCGACCGGGTCGATCCTCGGGGCCGGCGCGGTGAAGGACGGTCCCTGGGCCTCGATCGTGGTGCCGTGCGGGATCGACCCCATCCGCACCACCGTCGGACCTTCGGCCGGGTCGTCGGTCGCCGGGACGTTCAGGAAGACCCCGGGCTCGAAGTGGATGCCGACGGTCCGGCCCGGGATGGTGACGTCGTTGATCTTCTGGACATAGGGCAGGCCGTTGAGGGCGATGTCGCCCTGGACGAACCCGCGGTTGGGGACCGACCCGAGCGGTGAGGAGAACTCCAGGGTCTCCTCGGTGATGTTGAGCTCCAGGATGTTGTCGTCGGGGTTGGCGTTGCGGTCGGGCGGGACCGGCAACGGCGTCGGGGTCTTCGCGAAGTTCTGCGGCCGGAAGATGGTGTTGAAGCCCCGGCCCCGGAACGTGGTGCCGGCGAGCTCGGTGAGGGGACCGAGCGGCGGCAGGGGCTGGGGCGTGGCGAGCGCGCCGACGGCGCCCGGTGCCGGCTGCGGCGGCACCTGCCCCCAGGTGAAGTCGCTCGTCAGGTCGGCGGTACGGGTGCCGGGGACGGCGTTCGTCATGGTTGCTCCCAGAGTGGTGGTCGTGCGGACGGTGCGGTGGAACAGGAGAGGGACCGGCCCCGCGGCGGGGCGGTGTCCGGGCGCGCGGGCGGCACGCGGCCGGGGCCTCACCCGGCCGCCGCCACCTCCACGACGAGGGACGTGGTCGTCGACGGCCCCGCCAGCCCCCGGGAGCGGATGACCTCGACGACGGCGGTGCCGGGCCCGCGGGCGACGAGCAGCGCCCGGCCCGGGACGCCCTGGGCGCCGGTGAGCCGGCCGTCGTGGTCGAGCGCCCCCGGGAGGAACGGCCCGAGGACCTCGACGACACCGCCGTCCGGCACGAGCACGCCCGTCGCGGCGAGGCCGATCACGTCGCCGACCGTGGCGCTCACCGCGGCGGGCAGCTCGGCGGACGCGGGGAGGTCGACGAGCAGCGGCACCCGGTCAGCCTGCCGTCAGGAGGACATCGGGACGAGCACGTCCTCCGTCGTCGGCCACAGCTCGTCGGCCGGCGCCGCCGCCCGGGGCGTCGGCAGCGTCGACAGGACCGCCACCGAGCCCGGGGCGGGCGTCGGCGGGTAGACCATCTCGACGAAGGAGAAGTCGGTCTCGTCGATGTCGAGGCCGCCGAGGATCGGACGCCCGTCGAGGGTGATGGATCCCGGCAGCTGGTAACACATGATCGAGTTCTCGTCGGACCGCGTCGCGATGAGGTCGGCGTCGTCGAGCGGTGTGAGGACCTGGGCGTCGACCATGGCCCGGCTCCAGCCCTGGGTGCGCGCGAAGAACAGGTAGGCCTTCTCCCGGTCGATGCGCGCGATCAGTTCCCGCCGCATGTGCTCGTGCGGGAATCCGAGGGTGTGCCCGGCCTCGTGGCGGACAACCCGCTTGTACTCGCTCTCCGGGGTCGCCATCGTGAACCCTTCGAGGTTGAGCGTGGGCCGTCCGGCCGGGACGTGGAGGATGTCGGTCCCGAGGAACGACCAGAATCCGTCGCCTTCCCGGGAGATGCGCACCTCGCCGTCGACGGCGGTCTCGGCGAAACGGATGCATCCGCGGGTCGCCCACGCGTTCATGTGCTCGAGGATGCGGGCCCGCAGATCCGCGTCCGCCGCCTCGAGGAAGCTGACGGTCAGGGTGCGCGGCACCGGCCTCCAGTACTTCGAGGTCATGACCGCGATCCGCAGCGGCTCGACGGCGTCGGTCGAGGCGCCGACGGCGGACGCCGAGCCGCTCACGACCGGGCTGTTCATGGGGTTGACCCGGGCCGCCGTCTGCGCCGCCGCGACCAGCAGCCGGTCCGGGAGCGCCCGCGGCGTGCACGTCAGGGGCTCCTCGGGACGGTGACCGTTCCCCGTCGCGCCCCGACCACCGTCCAGCTTCTCCGCGGCGGACCTCGCCAGATCGGCGACGGCGAGCAATGTGGATCTCAGGTCGTCCTCGTCGGCCATGTTCGGTTCCCCCTGGAGCGTCGACCGAATCGGTGCGATCTCCACCGTGGCCGCTCCACCCGCCGGACACAATGAGCCTTCCGAGCAATGGTGCGCAGATCGCGTACGTAGTTCTACGTACATCTCGGGGGCAGAACCCACGACGACCCGAATGGCCTCTGACTCCGCGTCGGGATCACGCTGAGGATTCGTTTCGCGAAGCACACCCGGCCCCCAGCGCGAGGAGACGGCCATGGAGATCGACCACGCCGAGATCGTGTTCCGGGCGGACGGCGCCGTCGAGACCGCGCCTCCCGAGATCGTCCCGGCGGGCACGAGCGACGTCGTCGTCATGGCCCACGGCTGGAACAACGATGCGGCCGCGGCCCGCTCGCTCTTCGAGGCGTGGCGCGCGCGCCTCGCCGACGCGCTGGACGCGGTCCCTGCCCCGACCGTCCGGCGGGTCGCGACCCTGGGGGTCATCTGGCCGTCCCAGCAGTTCGCGCTGCCCGCGACGACGACGCCGCAGCAGCTGCAGGAGCACCTGGGCGCCGTCGCCGCCACGGCGGCACCCGCCGACCGCGACGCGCTGGCGGCAGCGGGGGCCCAGGTGCCGGCCCTGGACACCGCCGACGGGCGGGACGCCTTCGCCTCCCGCCTCGTCGACGTCATCGGCGCGCGCACGGGCCTCGACGAGCCGGCCGTGCCGCTGCTGGCCGAGGGGTCGACGTTGCGGACCGCGGCGGGGGTCCGGCCCACGGACCTCGATCCACCCCCGGAGGGCGTGCCGCACGGTGCCGTCGCGACGGTGCCCGAGGCGGCGGCGGCCGGGCTCTTCGGCGCCGACTCGCTGCTCGGGGGCGCGGTGCAGCTCGCGAACCTCGCCACGTTCTACGTCATGAAGGACCGGGCAGGGGTGGTGGGCGAGCAGGGCGTGGGGCCGTTCCTGGCCGAGCGACTCCCCGCCGACGGTCCACGCCTGCACCTCGTGGGGCACAGCTTCGGCGCCCGGCTCGTCACCGCGGCCGCGCTGTCCGCACCGGGTCACCGGTCCTCCGCGGTCACCCACTCCCTCTCCCTCCTCCAGGCGGCGTTCTCCCACTACGCCTTCGCCGAGAAGTGGGGCGACCCGGGACAGGCGGGCAGCTTCCGGGGCCTGCTGACCCAGGGGGGCCTGGTCGGGCCGATGCTGGTCAGCCACACCCGCAACGACGAGGCGGTGGGCCTCGCCTACGCGCTCGCATCGCGGTTCCGCGACCAGATCGGGTCGGCGCTCGGCGGCCCGGGCGACCCCTACGGCGGGCTGGGCAGCAACGGCGCGCAGCTCACCCCCGAGGTGACACCCGACGAGCCGCGGCTGCGCCCCGTCGGCGAGCCGTACCACCTCGTCCCCCGGCGGGTGCACAACCTCCTCGCCGACGCCTTCGTCCACGACCACGGCGACGTCCGCGGGCCGGAGATCGGTCACGCCCTCGCCGCCGCGATCGCCTGCGGCGCCACGCTCTGATCGAATCCGCGGTGACCGGAGGGGACTGAGCTCCCGGTCGGTCAGCGCAGGAGCCCGCGGACCGCCTCGGCGTCCGGGCACCGCAACGCCGCCGCGGCGAGCTCCCGCGCGGATGCCAGGTCGACGTCCCGGACCGCCTGCTTGACGGCGGCCACGGCGGTGGGAGCGACGCTGAGCTCGCGGACCCCGAGGCCGACCAGCAGCGCCGCGGCCTGCTCGTCGCCGGCCAGCTCCCCGCACACCGCGACCAGCACGTCGTCGCCGGATCGGGCGCCGTCGGCGGTGGCGGCGACCAGCGCGAGGACCCCGGGGTCGAGGGCGTCGCCGAGCGCGGCGACGGCGTCGTTCCCGCGCTCGGCGGCCAGCGCGTACTGGGTGAGGTCGTTGGTGCCGATCGAGAGGAAGTCCACCAGCGGCGCGAAGGCCGCCGCCTTGAGCGCGGTCGCCGGGATCTCGACCATGATCCCGACCCGCAGGTCGGGGGGCCGCCCCCGACCGACGGCCCCGACGGCGTCGTCGAGCGCGCGGCGGGCGGCGACGAGCTCGTCGACGGTCGCGACCATCGGGAACATGACGTCGACCGGGTGGTCGTGGGCGACCCGCACGATCGCCTCGAGCTGGTCGGCGAGCAGCCGCGGGCGGGCGAGGGCGAGCCGGATGCCGCGCACCCCCAGGAACGGGTTGGGCTCCGGGGGCAGCGGCAGGTAGTCCAGCGGCTTGTCGCCGCCGACGTCGAGGGTGCGCAGGGTGACCCGCCCGCCCATGGCCTCGGCGATCGCGCGGTAGGCCGTCTCCTGCTCGTCGACGTCCGGGGCGCGGTGCCGGTCGAGGAAGCAGAACTCGGTGCGGACCAGACCCGCCAGGTCGGCCCCGACCGCGGCCCGCGCGTCGCCGGGCCCGCCGACGTTCGCGCCGACGAGCACCCGGGTCCCGTCGCGGGTGACGGCGGGCTCGTGGGCGCGTCGCCGCGCGGCCTCCCGCCGCCGCTCCAGGGCTCCTGCCCGGTCCCGGAAGGCCGCCAGGGTCGCCGGGTCGGGGTCGACGACGACCTCGCCGGTCGTCCCGTCGACGGCGACGACGGCGGCCTGCCGGGCCCGGGTGATCAGGGCGGCACCGGCCCCGACCACCGCGGGGACACCGCGTGCCCGCAGCAGGATCGCGGCGTGGGCGGTGGGGCTGCTGCCCGCGAGGACCACCGCGGGTGTGCGGGCCGGGTCGAGGGCCGCGGCGTCGGCGGGGGTGAGGTCGTCGGCGACGAGGATCCCCTCGCCGCCCGCCCCGGGGTGCTCGACGCCGCCGAGGGCGCGCAGCACCCGGTCGCGGACGTCCCGCACGTCGCGGGCACGGGCCCGCAGGTACTCGTCCGCGGCGCCCGCGAACCGGGCCTCGACCTCGTCGAGGACGTCGGCCCAGGCCCGGGCGGCGTCGGCGCCCGCGTCGGTGCGTGCAGTCGCGTCGGTGAGCACGTCCGGGTCGTCGAGCAGCAGCAGCTGGGCGTCGAAGACGGCGGCCTCGGCCTCGCCGATCTCGCGGGCCGCCCGGTCGCGCACGGCCCGCAGGTCGTCGCGCACCGCGGCCCGGGCGCCGTCCAGGCGAGCACGCTGCTCGGCCGGCGTGCCGGGCCGGGCCGGGGGCACGTCCACCGGCACGGCGCGCACGGCGCGGACCGGCCCGACCCCGATGCCCGGCGAGGCCGGGAGCGGGCCGCCCGCGGGGGCGGCCGCGGGCGGCGACGGCGCGGCGGCGGCGGTGGCCTCGGGGGCCTCGCCGAAGTCGTCGTCGGCGACGGCGAGCAGGCGGCGGACGGCCTCGCCCGCCTCGGCGCCGCGGGCCCGGACGGCGACCTCGTGGCCCTCGAGGGCGCCGAGGGTCGCGACCTTCGACATGCTCGCGGCGGACACCTCGGGGCCGTCGAGGGTCAGGTTGCGCAGCCGGACGTCGGCGTCGAGGCCCCGCAGCGCCCCGACGAGCCGGGCCGCCGGCCGGGCGTGCACCCCGTGCGCGGTGCGGACCGTGAACACCCCCCGCTCCTCGTCGCCGGTCGCCGCCTCGGGTGCGGGCCCGGGCCCGGTGCCGGGCGGGGCCAGGTGCGTCGTCTTGGCCTCCAGCGCGTCGGCCGCCTCGGCGGCCACCTCCGCGGCCGGGGCGCCCCCGGCGGCGCTCACCGCGGCGACGACCAGCCCTTCGACCAGCGGGGCGGGGCAGAGCACGACCCGCTCGGCGGCGGCGTCGTCGAGCAGCTCGAGGGCGAGCTCGGCCGAGAGGACGGCGCTGCCCAGGTCCATCAGGACCACGACCCCGTCGCCCTGCTCGGCGCGGGCGAGCGCGTCGGCGATGGCGACCGCGTCGGTGCCGAAGCCGCCGTCGTCGAGGCCGGCGGCGACCTCGACGGGACCGCCGTCCCGGACCATCTCCCCCGCCAGGCCCACGGCCGCGTCGGCGAGGGCCCGGCTGTGGGAGACGACGACGATCCCGACGGTCACGGTCCCGCGACGGCGGCGGCCGCCGCGCCGACGAGCAGGGCGGCGGACGTCGCGCCCGGGTCCTGGTGGTCGGCGCTGCGCTCGCCGAGGTAGCTCGCGCGGCCCTTGCGCGCGACCAGCGGGGTCGTGGCGTCGCGGCCCTCGTCGGCCGCCGTCGACGCCTGCCGCAATGCGGCCGCCAGGGACTCGCCGGCGGCCAGGGCCGCGTCGAGCGCGTCGAGGGCGGGGGCCAGGGCGTCGAGCATCGTCTTGTCGCCGGGCTCGGCCTTCCCGCGGGCGACCACGCCCTCGACCCCGGCGCGCAGGGCCTTCGCGAACGTCTCGGGCTCGAGCGCACCGGCCCCGCCCGTCGCCGGCGCCATCCGCAGGAAGAAGGTGCCGTACAGCGGACCGCTCGCCCCGCCGACGGATCGGACGAGCACCATGCCGGTCTGCTTGAACAGCGCTGCGGGGTCGGCCGGGGGCGTGGCGTCCAGGGCCTCGACGACCGCGGTCATGCCGCGGTGCATGTTCGCCCCGTGGTCGGCGTCCCCGATCGCGGCGTCCAGCGCGGTCAGGGTGTCCTTCTGCTCGGCCACGGAAGCGGCGAAGAGCCGCAGCCAGCGGTCGAGGACGGTGAGGTCGAGGACGTCGACATCCGCCATCACATGCCCCAGCGCAGGGCGGAGGTGGCGACCGGGGCGTCCCAGAGCCGCAGCAGCTCGTCGTCGAGCCGCGTGATGCTGACCGAGCACCCCGCCATGTCCAGGCTGGTGACGTAGGGCCCGACCAGGGTGCGGACCGGGACGACGCCCGCCTTGTCGAGGAGGGCGGCGACCTCGTTGTACATCAGGTACAGCTCGAGCGCGGGGGTCGCGCCCATGCCGTTGACGAACACGAGCACGCCCTCGCCGCCGGTGAAGTCGCGGTCGGCCAGGATCGGGTCGACGAGCATCCCGGCGATGTCGTGGGCGGAGGCCAGCGGGACCCGGCGCCGCCCCGGCTCGCCGTGGATGCCGATCCCGATCTCGATCTCGTCGTCGGGCAGGTCGAAGGTCGGGCTGCCCTTGGCCGGCACCGTGCAGGAGGTCAGCGCCATCCCCATGCTGCGGGAGGCGTCGTTGACCCGGCGGGCCAGGTCGGCCAGCTCGGACAGGCCGCGGCCCTGCTCGGCGGCGGCGCCGACGATCTTCTCGACGGCGATCGCGGCGCCGGTCCCCCGGCGCCCGGCGGTGAACAGGCTGTCCTCGACCGCGACGTCGTCGTTCATGACGACGGCCTCGACCGTCGTGTCGGTCTCCGCGGCGGCGAGCTCGGCGGCCATGTCGAAGTTCATGACGTCGCCGGTGTAGTTCCACACGAGGTGCAGGACGCCGGCGCCGCCGTCGATCTGCTTGGTGGCCTCCGCCATCTGGTCGGGCACGGGCGAGGTGAAGACCTCGCCGGCACAGACCGCGTCGAGCATCCCGGGGCCGATGAAGCCGGCGTGCGCGGGCTCGTGGCCGGAGCCGCCGCCCGAGAGCAGACCCACCTTGCCGCGCACGGGGGCGTCGGCGCGGTAGAGGATCCGCTGCTCGTGGTCGACGCGCAGCTCGGGGTGGGCGCGCTCCACCCCGCGCAACGATTCCGCGACGAGGTCGGCCGGGTCGTTGAGAAGCTTCTTCATGATCCGCTCCTGGGTCTTTCCGGGCGTGTGGGTCAGCCGTCGCCGATTGTCGCTCCGGCAGGTGGAGCGGGGTCAACGAATGTGCGCGCCACGGACACCGTCGACGGATCCTGCCCATTCCTCCGCCCGTCTGCGCGGACGCCGTGACGCCGAACGGCGGAGGCCCGGAAAGCCGCTCGGTCGCATGGGCGCCGTAAATCCCCTCGGCCTCGTCGTCGCAGGTCAGCAGTGCTCACAGATCGGCGAGGGCCACTAGGCCGAGCAGGTGCTCGAATGCGGCCTTCTGCCCTGATTGACGAGGCACCGGCAGCGCCCATCCAGGGAGAGGCGCACCGTGTGGTCCGCGCCGGGAAGAAGTACCGATCATGACCGACATCCGCGCCGGCACCGAGCCGGCGGATCCGCCGGGAACGGCGACGAAGAACGATCTCCAGGCGGCGCACTCGGCCACGTCGTGGCGCTGGCAATGGTTCACGCGGCTGGGACAGCACGAGGTCGCATATCTGCCCGGCCGGGAGGTGTGGTTCACCCGCTACCGGGCCGCCGACCCCGACGGCGGCCTGGGCGGGTGGAACGACCCCCAGCAGGCCGGCCTGCCGCGCCCGATCGACCGGTCGCACGCGGCCCGCATCGCCCAGCGCTACGCCGACTCCCGGCGGACGGCGCGGTGCACGCCCTCGAAGCGGCCTCCGGCCCGGTGAGGTGGCCTCCGGCCTCGTGAGGTGGCCTCCGGCCCCGTGAGCACAAAGTGTCGCTATAGCGGCACTTTCTGCTCACGAGGCCGCAGGCCACCGACACCTACAGGGCCGTCGACCACCGGCTGTGGGCCGACACGACCGCGACCGGGCAGGTGCTCAGCACCGGCAGGAAGTGCGCCGTCCACCCGGCCACCGGGTGCTCGCGGCTCGCGCGCCGCCGCAGCGGCGGGGTGACGAGCAGCCCGGCGTCGGTGTCGGCGGCGAGCAGGGCGTCCGCCAGGGGCGCGCTGATCGTCCGGTACCGGATCGTGAGGTCGGGGCGGCGCTCGCGGAGACGGCCCAGCGCCGCGGGTTCGCCCGCGGTGCCGGCCTCGGCCGGCCCGCCCAGGACGGTCAGCGCCGCGCCGCGCCGCGCCGCCACGTCGGCCGCGAAGGCCAGGGCCTTCTCGCCGTCCGGGCTGTCCTCGAGGGCCACGAGCACGGGCTCCTCCCCCGACGGGGCCCGGCGACGGGTCGCGGGCGGCACCAGCACCACGGGGCAGGAGCAGTGCCGGGTCGTCTCCGCCAGCACCGAGCCGAGCGAGAGCGGGATGGGGCCGCCGGGCCCGTTGGAGCCGAGCACCAGCAGGGCGGCGTCGGCGGCGTGCTCGACGAGCGCGGTGCCGACGCGCCCGGAGCGCGTGTGCATGGTGACGGTGAGCCCCGGGGAGGTCGCCAGGGCGATGTCCCGGGCGCGGGACAGCAGGGCCCGGGCGCGCCCGCGCGGCGCGGCGGGCCCGGCTCCGCCGACCGCGTCCGCCGGGTCGGCGGGGCCCGGCAGCACCTCCACCAGGTGCAGGGCCACGTCCCGACGGACGGCGGCCGCCGCCGCCCAGGCCACCGCGGCCCGGGCGCTGGCCGAGTCGTCCACCCCGACCACCACCCCGGTCGCCGTCGCGGTCTCCGTTGCGGTCTCCGTCGCCGTCCCGAGGACCTCGGCGGCGGTCTGTGCGTCGTGCTGGGTCACCTGTTCTCCTCCCGAATCTCCCGGCGCGGTCGCCCGTCCACCGGCGGCCCCCACGTGACCCCTCCGGCTGTGCGGCCGCCGTCAGGTCGTCGCGCGTCAGGCAGCAAGTCCTGCGTTGTGCAAGACTTGCGCATGTGAAGAGTAGACCGGACGGCGACGCCGCGTCGCGCGCCGTCGAGGCCCTGCTCGCCGCCACCCCAGTGCTGGTCGGCGTGGCCTCGCGAGCCCTGGAAGCCCTCGGCGCCGAGGTCTCCCTGACCCAGTTCCGCCTGCTGCGCGTCCTCGCCGAGCTGGGCGAGAGCCCCAGCGCGGTGGTGGCCGAGCGCCTCGGGTCCGCGGCGTCCTCGGTCACCCGCCTCGCCGACAGGCTCGAGGACTCCGGGCACCTGGTGCGCCGCCGCGAGCGCCCCAACCGGAGCGTGGTCCGTCTCGAGCTCACGCCGGCCGGGCACGACCTCGTCACCCGGGTCGAGGAGGGCCGCCGTCGGGAGCTCACCGCGCTGGTGGACCGCCTCGCCGCGGACGTCGTCCCCGACGTCGCCCGCGCGCTCGAGGCCCTCGGCGACGCCGCCGGGGCCGAGTACGGGCACGCCGGGCCGATCGAGCTGCAGGCGCTGTGACCGACGAGCAGGCGCCGGCCGATGAGCCCGGGTCCCCGAGGCGCCGCCCCGGCCGGCTGGGAGACTTCACCGTCACCCTGCGGGTCCTGCTGATCTGCGCGTGGGCCGTCCCGGTCGGGGTCGTCGGCGCGGGCGCCGCGTGGGTGCTGCTGCGCCTGATCGGCCTGATCACCCAGGTCGTCTTCTTCGGCCGGTTCTCCGCCGAGCTGGTCTCCCCCGGGGCCGCGCCCCATCCCTGGTGGCTGGTCCTCGGCGCGCCGGTGGCGGGCGGCCTCGTCGTCGGGGTCATGGCCCGCTACGGCTCGGAGAGGATCCGCGGCCACGGGATGCCCGAGGCCATCGAGGCGATCCTGACCCGGGGCAGCCGGGTCGAGCCGAAGGTGGCGGTGCTGAAGCCGGTGTCCGCCGCCGTCAGCATCGGGACCGGCGGGCCGTTCGGCGCCGAGGGCCCGATCATCATGACCGGCGGCGCACTCGGGTCGATCCTCGCCCAGCACCTGCGTCTGTCGGCCGACGAGCGCAAGGCGCTCATGGTCGCCGGGGCCGCCGCGGGCATGTCGGCGACCTTCAACGCGCCCCTGGCGTCGGTGCTGCTCGCCGTCGAGCTGCTGCTCTTCGAGTGGCGGCCCCGCAGCTTCCTGCCCGTCGCGACCGCGGTCGCCGTCGCCACCCTGGTCCGCGTCCCGCTGCTCGGGGGCGACCCGATCTTCCCCGTCGACACCGGCTCGTGGCACATCGGCGCCGGGGCCGAGGTGCTGTGCGTGCTCGCGGGCGCCGTCGGGGGCCTGCTCGCCATCGTGGTCACGGCGCTGGTCTATCTCTCGGAGGACGGCTTCACCCGGCTCGGGTCCTTCCGGTTCCGGGGACGACGGCTCGGTCTGCACTGGATGTGGTGGCCCGCCCTCGGCGGCGTGGTCATCGGCCTGGGCGGGCTGGTGGAGCCCCGGGCGCTCGGCGTCGGGTACGACGTCATCGACCAGCTGCTGACCGGTCGCGCCACCCTCGCGCTGATCGTCGGCATCCTCGTGGTCAAGAGCCTCGTCTGGGGGCTCTCGCTGGGCTCGGGCACCTCGGGCGGCGTCCTCGCCCCGGTGTTCATGATCGGTGCGGCCCTCGGGGGCCTCGAGGCGCACGTCCTGCCGGGCGTGGGCGCCGGGTTCTGGGCGCTCGTCGGGCTCGCCGCCGTGGTCGGCGGGGTGATGCGCTCCCCGCTGACCGGGGTGGTGTTCTCCCTCGAGCTCACCCACGCCTGGCCCGCGCTGCTGCCCCTGCTCATCGCGTCGAGCGCCGCCTACCTGGTGTCGGCGCTGCTGCTGCGGCGCTCGGTGCTCACCGAGAAGATCGCCCGACGCGGCCACCACCTCTCGCGGGAGTACGACGTCGACCCGCTCGAGGTGGTCTTCGTCGACGAGGTCATGCACGCCGGGCCGACCGTGCTCGCCCCGGGCGACGCCCTGCCGGTCCCCGCGGAGGTCCTCGCGTCGGTCGTCCCCCGCGCCGGGCGCGACCCGGTCTTCCCGGTCGCGGTGCCCTCGGCCGGCGCCGGCGGGCCGGACGACGCACCGAGCGGGATCGTCGTGCGCCAGCGCCTGTTCCCCGTCGTCGACGCCGTGGGCACGTTCCGCGGGATCGTGAGCCGCGACCAGCTCGTGCGGGCCGACGCCGGCACCGTCGCCGACCTGCTCACCCCGTCCCCCGTCACCGTCGGGCCCGACGACACGCTCCGGACCGTCCGGGAGCGGTTCGCCGCCTACGCCATCACGGCGGCCCCGGTGGTGACCGCGTGCCCGGACGGGCCGCCACGGCTGGTCGGGATCGTGACCGTGGAGCACCTGCTCGACGGGCGGCTCGCCGACCTCGCCGAGGAGCACCACCGCACCCGCATCCGCACGTCCGTCGGCGGGCGGGACGCGGCCGCGGAGGGCACCCCGGGACTCCTGACCGGCCGGCGCCTCATCCCGCGGGGGTGAGGCACCGCGGGGCGTCACGGCACGGGCTGCGGCCGGCCGTCCGGCGAGGCGACCCCGAGCCTGGCCCCGTCCCTCGGTGCCCGCCAGGCCTGCGCGCCCGCGGTGGTCGCGGCCTGGGCACTGCCGAGGGCGTGCCGGGCGAGCTGCGCCGGGGTCATCTCCGTGCCCTGCTGCCACCGCCGCCCGGCCTGGACCACCGCGACGCTGCCCAGGGCGACACCCAGCGTGGCGAGCAGGCTCCCCAGGGCGGTGAGCACCGCCCCGCCGAGGAAGAGCCGTGTGTCGAACCTGCGGTCCGAGGAGTTCTCCGACATCCGCCGACCTCCGTTCCGGTTGTGGCCGCCCCACGATGCGCGGCCGGCGCGGGGTCGCACATCACCTGGCGCGGATGACCCGTCGTCGGGGCACGGCGACGACCTCACCCGTGGACGGCGGTGAGCAGCCCCTCGACGCCGCGCCGGAACGCCTCACCGACGTGCTCGGGGCCGTCGAGGTGGGCGCCCGACATCGCGCCGTCGCGCATCATGAGGAAGTGCGCCGCCGCGCGCGGTGGCTCCGGCGACTCCTCGGAGCCGACGACCTGCGCGAACAGGTCGGTCAGCGTGGCGAGGTACCAGGCCCGGTGCTCCACGACCGCCCGGCGCACGGGGTCGTCGGGACCGGGGTACTCGGCCGCGGCCTTGAGGAACGCGCAGCCGTGGAACCCCGGCGAGGACAGGCCGTCGACGAGGGCGGCGCCGACCGCGCGCACCGCGTCGGCGGGTGACGACGCGGCCTCGGTGACGGCCTGCACGTCGGCGCGCGTCGTGGCGTCGACGCCCCGCAGGTAGGCCACCACGAGGTCTTCCTTCGAGGGGAAGTGCCGGTAGAACGTCGCCCGCGTCGCGGGGGCCTCGGCGAGGATCCGCTCGACCCCGACCGCGCGGATGCCGTCCCGGTAGAACAGCTCGCTGGCGGTGGTCAGCAGCCGCTCCCGCGCCCCGGACGTCGTCGCCATGCGTCCACCATACAAGAAAGAACGATCGGTCTTGCGGCCGTGGGCCGCACCGTGCGACGCTGCCTCCCGCAACAGAGAGAACGGTCTTTCTCCCTGAGCGACTCCTCGAAGGGAACCACCATGACCACCGACTCCACGACCTCCACCGAGTCCACCGGGGCGCCGCTCGCGTCCGCGCTCCGCCGGCTCTACCTCGTCCGGTTCGGGTTCGCCCTGGTGTGGGCGGTGGCGCTGTTCCTCAGCGGGCCGGCCGTGGGTCCGCTCGCCGCGGTCCTGCTCGTGCTCTACCCGCTGTTCGACGTCGCGGCCGCCGTGGTCGACGCCGGCACGTCCCGGGCTCGTGCCTGGGCGCCGGCCCTCGCCGCGAACATCGCGATCAGCACGCTCGCCGCCGTCGGCCTGGTGCTCGCCGTGGGCTCCGGCACGCCGGCCGTGCTGCGGGTGTGGGGCGTCTGGGCGGCGGTGGCCGGGCTCGTCCAACTGGTCGTGGCCCTGCGGCGGCGGGCGCTCGGTGGTCAGTGGGCGATGATCGCGAGCGGCGGCATCTCGGTGTTCGCCGGGGTCGCGTTCGTCCTCCAGGCCGCCGGGCCGGACCCGTCGCTGCGGGCCCTGGCCGGCTACGCCCTGCTCGGCGGCGTCTTCTTCGGGATCTCGGCGCTGCGTCTCGGTCGCGGGACGCGGCGCTGACCGCGGCGTCGTCAGCGGCTCGAGAGGACCTGGCTCCCGTCGATCTTCCAGGTCCCGTCCTGCTGGACCATCCGGAACAGCGTCCGCTCCTCGCTGGTGCTGCCATTCGGGTGCACGTAGGTGACGGTGGCGTCGACGGTGTCGCCGGCGCCGGGCGACACCCCGCGGACGTCGACCCGGCGGATCGCGCTCCAGAAACCGCTGTAGCCGGCGAACCCGCCGGCGGTGCCGCGCTGGTAGGAGGGCGTGAGGTGCTGCCAGCCCTGCGACAGGTCGTCGGGGATGAGGCGGTAGTAGTCGATGACCGCCTGCTGCTGGGCGACCTGGTCCGGCGAGCCCTGGACGGGGGCCGCCGCCGCTCCCCCGCCGGACGCCGCCGCTCCCCCACCGGACGCCGTCGCCTGGTCGCCGTCGGACGCGGACCCGCTGCCGCCGGGCTGCCCCGTGGAGGTGGGCGCCGGGCTCGAGGCGACTCCGGCCTGGCTGCCGCTCCTCGTCGCCAGGACGAGCGCGGCGACGACGACGGCGCCCACCAGCAGCACGGCGACACCGGCCCCGACGAGGTGGCGACGACGGCGGCCGGCACCGGGTCCCGGCGCCGCCTCGGCGTCGGGCACACCGGCCTCGGGCGCCACCGGGGCCGTCGTCGAGACCAGCGTCGGCTCCGACGGTGCCCGGACGGCGACCGGCACGACCGGCGTGACCGGCGCTGTCGGGCCGGTCGGCTCGCGGTGGTCCCCGGTCCACTCGTCGGTCTCGGCCTCGACCGCCGCGAGGCGCCCGAGCTCGTCGCGCACCTGGTGCATCTCCGGGCGCCGCGCCGGGTCCGCGGCGAGCACGCGCTCCAGCAGGGAGGCCAGCGGGCCCGCGTGGCGCGGGGGCACGTAGTCGCCGGTGGCCACCCGGTGCAGCTGCGCGAGGGCGTTCTCGTCCCGGCCGAACGGCGGCCGGCCCTCGAGCGCGGCGTAGATCGTCGACCCCAGCGAGTACACGTCCGAGCGGAAGTCGGCCTCGGCGCCGCGCGCGACCTCGGGGGCGAGGTACGCGGGCGTCCCGGCCATCATCCCCGAGGAGGTGATGGTGGCCTCGTCGATCGCCCGGGAGACGCCGAAGTCGGTCACCTTGACCACGCCGTCGTCCCCGAGCAGGACGTTCCCGGGCTTGACGTCGCGGTGCACGATCCCGGCGGTGTGGGCGGCGGTCAGCGCCGCGGCGACCTGGTGGCCGACCCCGGCGACGGCGTGGGGCGTCAGCACCCCGCGGGTGGCGACGACCTCGGCCAGGCTCTCCGAGGGCAGGTACTCCATGACCAGCCACGGCTGCTCGTCGTGGTCGACGACGTCGAACACCGCGATCGCGTGGGGATGGTGCAGGCGCGCGGAGAGCCGGCCCTCGCGCATCACCCGCCGACGGGCCTTCTCCCGGGACTCGTCGTCGATGCCGCCGGGCAGCCGGACCTGTTTGAGGGCCACCGTGCGGCGCAGCACCTCGTCCTCGGCCCGCCACACCACGCCCATCGCGCCGCTGCCGACCTGGACGCCGAGTCGGTAGCGCCCGGCGATGAGCTGGTCGTCCTGCGCCACCCCGTACTCCTCCCCCTCGCCCGTGTCGCCGCAGATCTGCCCATCCGGGGACCGGGGCATACTCCGAAGAGGGACCTCGCCGAGCGTGATCGGCCACGGACGGCCCACCGTGGGCGCAAGGACCGGAGGGGCCCGGCGGTAGGGACGCGCGACCCCTGTCCCTGATCTCGGGACGAATGTGACGCTGAGGACACCTCCGTCGCCGCCCGAGGAGACCCTCATGACCTCGACCATCGACCCGACGTTCTACCGCTCGCCCGCCGAGGCGGCGGCGGCCCCGGCGGAGACCCTCGCGTACGTGGTGGCCTTCGACCGGGCCGGCCGGGCGCCCGACGCCATGACCGTCGTCGACGTCGACCCCGGGTCGGGGCAGTACGGGCGGGTCGTCGGGTGGACCGACGTCGGCACCGGCGCCGAGCTCCACCACTTCGGCTGGAACGCCTGCAGCAGCGCCCTCCTGCACGAGGGCCACGACATGACGGGGCTGGCGCGCCGGTACCTCCTGGTGCCGGGGCTGCGCTCCTCCGACGTCGCCGTCCTCGACACCGTCCCCGACCCGCGCGTGCCCCGGCTGGTCAAGACGATCAGCGCGGCGGAGCTCTCCTCCCAGGCCGGCTACTCCCGTCCGCACACGCTGCACTGCGGACCCGACGGCGTCTTCCTCACCTGCCTCGGCGGGCCGCTCGACGACCCCGACGGTCCCGGCGGGATCGCCGTGCTCGACCACTCGACCTTCGACGTCCTGCACCCCTGGGAGACCGACCGCGGCCCGCAGCACTTCGCCTACGACGCCTGGTGGCACCTCGCCCAGAACGTCCTCGTCTCCAGCGAGTGGGGCAGCCCGTCGATGATCGAGGACGGGCTCGTCCCGGACCTGCTCCTCGGCGGCCGCTACGGCCACCACCTGCACTTCTGGGACCTCGCGAAGGGCGTGCACCAGCAGAGCGTCGACCTCGGCGCCGAGCAGCAGATGGTCCTCGAGGTCCGGCCGTCGCACGACCCGGAGGCGACGTGGGGCTTCGTCGGCGTCGTCATCTCCACGGCCGACCTGTCCGCGTCGGTGTGGCGGTGGCACCGGCCGCGCCCGGACGCGCCCTTCGAGGTGGAGAAGGTCATCACCATCCCCGCCGAGCCTGCGGACGCCACGGCCCTCCCGCCGGCCCTCGCGCCGTTCGGCGCGGTCCCCCCGCTGGTCTCGGACATCGACCTCTCCGTCGACGACCGCTTCCTCTACGTCTCCTGCTGGGGCACCGGCGAGCTCAAGCAGTTCGACGTCACCGACCCGGCGCACCCCCGCGAGGTGGGGTCGGTGCGCCTGGGCGGCATCGTCGGCCGCCGGCCGCACCCGGCCGCACCCGACCTGCCACTGGCGGGGGGCCCGCAGATGGTGGAGGTCAGCCGCGACGGACGGCGGGTCTACGTGACCAACTCGCTCTACGGCGCCTGGGACGACCAGTTCTACCCCGACGGCGTCGGCGCGTGGATGGCCAAGCTCGACGTCGGGCCGCAGGGCGGGCTGACCCCCGACGCCCGCTTCTTCCCCCACGGCGACGAGTTCCGCGGCCGCCGGGTGCACCAGGTGCGACTGCAGGGCGGGGACGCGTCGTCCGACTCGTACTGCTACCGGTCCTGAACTCGTTCGGCCGGGTGCGGGCCGGGTCGGCGCGAGTGGCGCAATCGCGCCGAGAACAGGCCGCGGCTCGCACCGCGGCGCCCCCGATCTCGTTCTCCGGGGTGACGGGGCCGGCCCGGGAGAACGATTCGGGCCGGCACCGGAAACCGCTCCCCCGACCGTTCGGAGGCAAGAACCCGTGATCGTCCTCGGAATCATCCTCATCGTCCTGGGCTATGTCGCGCCCGTGCCCAGCATCATCGTGACCATCGGGTGGATCCTGCTGATCGTCGGCCTGATCCTCACCCTGCTCGGCGCGGTCGGTCGGCCGATCGGGCGCAAGACGTACTTCTGACCCGTGACCCCGGGGCCGCCGGTCGTCCGGCGGCCCCGGGGAGCACGGCCCGGCTCGTAGGCTGTCCGGCAGGTGGTGTCGGGCCGACGACGGGACGGCGAGCAGGGTGGACGCGGAACGCCGCGGGGTCCGCGCTTCCGATCGGGAGCGTGCGCTGGTGATCGCACGGCTGACCCGCGCCCTCGAGCACGGCCGCCTGAGCCTCGCCGAGTACGACGAGCGGGTGGCCGCGACCTATTCCGCGATCAGCCGGGAGGAATTGGCGGAGCTGATCGACGATCTGCCGGGTCGGCTGTGGTGAGCGACGGTTCCCCGACCTCCGGCGCCTCCCCGATCGCTTCCCCCGGCGCCCTCTCCGGCACCTGGTCCGCCGCCGGCACGGCGCGGTCCGGGGTGCGGTCGGTGACCCGCTCGAAGAAGCGCAGCAGCTCGACGGGGAACGGCATGACCAGGGTGCTGTTCTTCTCCGCGGCCACGTCGGTCACGGTCTGCAGCAACCGCAGCTGCAGCGCCCCCGGCGTCCCGCTCATCGTCTCCGCGGCCTCGGAGAGCTTGCTCGAGGCCTGCAGCTCGCCGTCCGCGGCGATGACCCGCGCCCGCCGGTCCCGCTCCGCCTCGGCCTGACGCGACATCGAGCGGCGCATGCCCTCGGGCAGCGAGATGTCCTTGATCTCCACGCGCTCGACGACGATGCCCCAGTCCTCGGTCGGGGCGTCGATGACGTCCCGCAGCTCCGCGTTGATCCGCGCCCGGTCGGAGAGCAGGGTGTCCAGGTCGGAGCGGCCGATCACCGACCGCAGCGAGGTCTGGGCGACCTGCGAGGTCGCCTGCACGTAGCTCTCCACGTTGATCACGGCGCGGACCGGGTCGTCGACGCGGAAGTAGACGACGGCGTCGACCCCGATCGTCACGTTGTCCCGGGTGATCGTGCCCTGCGAGGGCACGTCGAGCACCACGGTCTGGATCGACACCTTCCGCATCCGGTCGGCCACGGGGACGATCGCCCGCAGTCCCGGCTGGCGGACGGCGGGCAACAGCCGGCCGAAGCGCAGGACGACCCCGCGCTCGTACTGCTGGACCAGGCGGAACGTCATGGACGACACGATGATCGCCAGCAGGACGGCCACGACGACGATGATCACGACGACGTTCATCGGAGGCTTCCCCTCGCGGGTGGGGCGGGCTCCCCACCGGGGCCGCGCTCCCGCCCCCATCGTGCGCCCGACGCGCCCGGCGCGCGAGGCATCAGAGCTGGGACGCCCCGCCGTCGACGGCCAGCTCGGCGCCGGTGGTGAACGTGGCGTCGAACCCGAGGAACGCGACGGCGGCCGCGACCTCCTCGGGCCGCCCGAACCGCTGCATCGGGTTGCCCGCCCGGAGCTGGTCGCGGGTGGCCGCGGCCGCGTCGGCGGGCAGGGTGCGCTCGATGATGCCGGTGTCGACGGGGCCGGGGCTCACCGCGTTGACCCGGATGCCCCGGGGCAGCAGCTCGCGGGCCAGCGAGCGCACCATCGACCGCACGGCGGCCTTCGTCGCGGCGTACACGCTGAAGCCGGCGATGCCCTCGACGTCCGCGATCGAGGTGGTGACCACGATCGCGCCCCCGTCGCGCAGCAGCGGCGCGAGCTTCTGCGCTCCGAAGTACACACCGCCGACGTTCACGGCGAACAGGTGGTCGTACTCCTGCGCGGTCACCTCGGCGACCCCGCCGAACCCGGTGATCCCGGCGTTGAGGAAGAGCAGGTCGAGCGGGCCCACGGCGTCGCGCACCGCGACGGCGAGGGCGTCGAGCGCGGCGGGGTCGGCCACGTCGGCGGCCAGCACCGTGGCGTCCGGGCCCAGCGCCTCCCGGGCGGCCCCGAGCGAGTCGGGCCGGTGGCCGGTGACGACGACCCGCGCCCCCTCGTCGCCCAGCAGTCGCGCGGTGGCCAGGCCGATGCCGCTCGTCCCGCCGGTGATCAGCACCGCCCGGCCGTCGTGGCGTCCCATCGCGCCATCGTCCCGGTTCCGGCTCGCGCACGGTGTCAGGCCGCGGTGACCACGTCGTGCCACAGGCGCAGGAACGTCTGGTCGATGTCCGGGGAGTGGTCGAGGGAGTTCCCCACGACGGCGCCGGTGCGCACCATCAACAGGGCCTCGGCCGTCCGCTCGGGCTCCGGGCGTCCCGCGCGGACGAGGAGCCCCGCGGTCTGCCGGCGCACCCACGCGCGGTGGCGGCTGACGATCGCGAGGGCCGGGTGGGAGGGGTCGCCGAACTCGGCGGCGGCGTTGATGAAGGCGCAGCCCCGGTACTCGGCGTCGAGCCCTTCCTCGGCGAGCAGCCTGCCGATCGCGAGCAGCGCCTGGACCGGGTCGTCGTAGCGGCCGGCCAGTTCCTCGAGCTGCTCCTCGCCGCGGAGGGCCCGCTGGTCGAGATAGGCGACGATGAGGTCGTCCTTCGAGGGGAAGTGCCGGTAGAGCGTCACCCGGGTCACCCGGGCCTCGTCGAGGATCCGGTGGATCCCGACCGCGTGGATGCCCTCGCGGTAGAACAACCGGTCCACCGCAGCGAGGATGCGTTCCCTCGCGGCCGACGGACGAGTCGTCGACCCCGCTCCGTGCCCCGCCATCGTTGCCCTCCCTCCGCGTCGTCGCTATGTTCCCACCGAGGTAGGTAGAACGGTCGGTTCACCCAGGAGCCCCTCATGCCCAGCGCACCCCCCGTCCTGTTCATCCACGGCCTCTGGCTGCACGCCACCTCGTGGGCCCCGTGGATCGAGCTCTTCTCCGAGAAGGGCTACACCGCCTCGGCGCCGGGGTGGCCCGGCGACCCCGACACCGTCGAGGAGGCGCGGGCCGCCCCCGAGCGCATCGCCGACCACGGCATCGACGACGTCGTCGACCACTACGCCGAGATCATCGCGGGCCTCGACACCCGGCCGGTGGTCGTCGGGCACTCCTTCGGCGGCATGATCGCCCAGAAGCTGCTCGGGCTCGACCTCGCCGCCGGCGCCGTCGCGATCGACGCCGCCCAGATCAAGGGCGTGCTGCCGCTGCCCCTCTCGGCGCTGCGCTCGACGTTGCCGGTCTTCAAGAACCCCGCCAACCGGCACCGGGCCGTCTCCCTGACCCCCGACCAGTTCCGGTACGCCTTCGGCAACACGCTGGCCCCCGAGGAGTCCGACGCGCTGTACGAGCGCTGGACCATCCCGGCGCCGGGCAAGCCGCTCTTCGAGGCCGCCGCGGCGAACTTCAGCCCCCGGTCCCCCGCCGCCGTCGACACCCGCAACGCGTCGCGCGGCCCGCTCCTGCTGATCACGGGCGGGCAGGACCACACGGTCCCGGAGGCGGTCACGAAGGCGACGCTCAAGCAGTACCGCCACAGCGACGCCGTGACCGAGCTCCGGGAGTTCCCCGACCGCGGGCACTCCCTGACCATCGACCACGGCTGGCGCGACGTCGCCGACGCGTCCCTGTCGTGGCTCGCCGAGCAGGGGCTCTGAGCGCCGTGGACCTCGGACTGTCCGGGAAGGTCGCCGTCGTCACCGGCGCCGGGCGCGGCATCGGGCTCGCGGTCTCCACGGCGCTCGCCCGCGAGGGAGCCTCGGTGGTGGCCGGCTCCCGCACGATCAGCAAGGAGCTCGAGGCCCTCGCCGGCGAGTACCCCGTCCACCCCGTCGCGGTCGACCTGTCGGGGCCCCAGGCGCCCGCCGAGCTGGTCGCCGAGGCCGTCGCCGCGTTCGGCGGGATCGACGTGGTGGTCAACAACGTCGGCGCGGTCCGGCCCCGGGTCGACGGCTTCCTGGCCGTCACCGACGCCGACTGGGAGGCGGCCTGGCAGACCAATCTGATGGTTGCGGTCCGGACATGCCGCGCGGCCCTGCCCCACCTGCTGGAGCACGAGTCCTCCGCCGTCGTCACCGTCAGCTCGGTCAACGCGTCGCTGCCCGATCCGCTCGTCGTCGACTACAGCGCGGCGAAGGCCGCCCTGACCAACTGCGGCAAGTCGCTGTCGAAGGAGTTCGGTCCCCGCGGCGTCCGGGTCACGACGGTGAGCCCCGGCCCGGTCGCCACCGATCTGTGGCTCGGCGGCGGCGGCGTGGCCGAGGTGGTGGGCGGCGCGGTCGGCGCCGACCCCGAGGCCGTGGCCGACCAGGCCGTCGCCGGGACCGCGACCCGGCGGTTCACCCGCCCCGAGGAGGTCGCCGACCTCGTCGCCCTCCTCGCGGGCGGGACGCTGCCCAACCTGACGGGCACCGAGGTCATCATCGACGGCGGCCTGACCCAGTCGCTGTGAGCCGCGAGCACCGCGCCGCCCCGTTCGGAGGTCTCCCATGTCGGACGCGAGCGTCCTCACGGCCGGCCGCGTCACCTTCACCGTCGTCGGTGACGCCGCCAAGCCCTCCGGGCCGACGGTGTCGGTCTCGCTGACGTCAACGGTCTTCGAGCGGATCCCGGTCGTCGTGGCCAGCGGCGGGGAGTTCGGCGCCGACCAGGCGTGGCGGCCCGGGGAGGCCGCGGCCTACGCCCTCGAGGTCGTCGCGTTCCCCGCCCGGGAGCTCGCCGGGGAGCTCGTCCTGCACCTCACCCAGGACGGGGTGGGGGTCCCCGCGCTCGCCGTCGACCTGGAGCTCACCTTCACCGACCCGACGGTCGGCCCGCTCTCGTGGGCCCCGCCGCGCCTGCTCCCCGACCCCGCCGCCGGACCGTCGCAGCGCCTCCCGCTCCCGCACCTGACCCTCTCCTGACCGGCGCCGACGACACGTGCCGTTCCCGGCGGTGAGCCGGGCCGGTCAGGGGTGGGAGACGGCGGGGAGCTGCGCCCCGTCGACCCGGAGGGTGGCGCCGCTGACGTAGCTCGCCGGGCCGGAGGCGAGGAAGGCGACCACCGCGGCGAGCTCGTCGGGGGTCCCCCAGCGGGCTCCCGCCCCGAACCCACGCTCGGCGAGGATCGCCGCGCGGGCGGTCGGCCCGTCGGTGCCGTCGGCCGCCGCCCGGGCGTCGATGCGGTCCTGCCACACCCCGCTCGTGGTGTAGCCGGGCACGACGCAGTTGACCGTCGCGCCGTGCGCCCGCAGGTCCTGGGCCTGGTACGCGGTGAGCGCGATCAGCGCCGCGTTCGCCACCCCGGTGACGGCCACGTTCGGCACCGCCAGAGCCGCGGTCACGCCGGAGACGTTCACGACGCGGCCCCGGCCGGAGGCGATGAGCGCGTCCCGGGCGTGGCGCACGGTGTGGGTCGCGCCGAGGACCTTGGTGTCGAAGCCGTCGCGCCAGCCGGCGTCGTCGATCCCGGCCAGCGGACCGCCGCCGAAGCGCCCGGCGTTGTTGACCACGACGTCGAGCCGGCCGTGCCGGCCGAGGACGTCGGAGACCATCGCGGCCACGGCCGCGTCGTCGGCGACGTCGCAGGTGCTCCAGCCGGTGCCCGCGCCCAGCTCGTCGAGCGCGGCGCGGCCGGCCCCGGCGTCGCGCCCGCACAGGTGCACCGTCGCGCCCTCGTCGCGCAGGCGGCGGGCCGTCGCCAGGCCCAGCCCGCGGCTCCCACCGGTCACCAGCGCGACCCGCCCGGTCAGCTCCAGATCCACGGGGTCATCCTGGTGCGCTCCGCGCCGCTGAGCAGAACGTGGCGCTAGGGCGACACCTCCTGCTCACGAGCCCGAGCGCCCCGGTGCGTCTCGTGCAGCAACCACGCACAGACCGCCGTCACGACCCCCATCACCAGCAGGTACGCCGAGGTCGACGCCGAGGTCCCGGTGGCCTGGTAGAGCGACGCGGCGATGAGCGGGGCGAGCCCGCCGCCCAGGACGGCGCCGATCTGGTAGCCCAGCGACGCCCCCGAGTAGCGAACCTCGGCACTGAAGAGCTCCGCGAAGAACGCGGCCTGCGGGCCGTACATCGCCGAGTTCGCGACCCCGCCGATCAGCAGCCCGAGGAAGATCAGGAACGTCGACCGGGTGTCGATCAGCCAGAACACCGGGAACGCCGCGACCACCGTCCCGATCGCGCCCGCGAGGTAGACCGGCCGGCGCCCGACACGGTCGGAGAGCAGCGCGAACAGCGGGATCGCCGCCAGGTTGACCGCGCTCGACCCCAGGATGCCGATCAGCAGGACCGACTCGGGCAGGTGGAGCGCCTTCGCGCCGTAGGAGAGCACGTAGACGACGTAGATGTAGAAGCCGCCGTTGACGGCGATGAACGAGCCCGCGGCGAGCAGCACCTGCTTCGGGTGCGAGCGGAGCACCTCGATCACCGGCGAGCGCCGCCGCGCCCCGGCCTGCGCCTGGACCTGCCGGAAGGCCGGGGTGTCCTCGAGGCGCAGCTGGGCGTAGAGCGCGACCCCGATGAGCAGGACCGACAGCAGGAACGGCACCCGCCAGCCCCAGGAGGTGAACGCCTCCTCGCCGAGCCCGGCCTCGAGGCCGAGGAAGATCCCGTTGGAGACGATGACGGCGATGGGCACGCCCAGCTGCGGGAAGCTGCCGTACCAGCCCTTGCGGTGCGGCGGCGCGTACTCGGTGGCGATGAGGACGGCGCCGCCCCACTGCCCGCCCACCGCGAGGCCCTGCACGATGCGCAGGACGAACAGCAGCACCGGGGCGGCGACCCCGATGGTCGCGTAGCTGGGGAGCAGACCCACCAGCGTCGTCGAGGCGCCCATGAGGAACAGCGCGGAGACCAGGGCCTTCTTGCGGCCGATGCGGTCGCCGTAGTGGCCCCAGATGATCCCGCCGACGGGGCGCGCGATGAACCCGACCGCGAACGAGCTGAACGCCGCGAGCGTGCCGACGAACGGGTCGGCGGTCGGGAAGAACGCGGTGTTGAGGACCAGCGCGGCGGCGGTCCCGTAGATGAAGAAGTCGTACCACTCGATCGTCGAGCCGAGCAGGCTCACCAGCGAGGTCCGGCGCACCTCCCGGCGGTCGAGCACCGCCTCCGCCCCGTCGGTCCCCGCTCTGGTCGTTGCCATGTCCGGTTCCTTCCCCCCGCGGCGCTGCGGGGCCCTGGTGGGCCGATCGGGACCCGCCCAGCCTCGTCGGAGGAGCCCGCCCGCGGTATGGGCGCGGAGCACAACATGTGACGTGGACCGCACAGCGCGTAGCACGGCATGCTTCCCGGATGGCCGTCCCGACCGTCCCGACGGGCTCTCCCCGGCAGGCGCTGACGGTCCTGTGCCGGGCGCTCCTGGAGGACGTCGACGACCTCGCCGACCGGCTGGCCGCGCGCATCCTGGAGCGCGAGGACGTCTACGAGCTGCTCGACGTCCGCGACGATCTCCGGGCCACCTGCCGGGCGAGCCTCGAGCGGCTGCTCACCCAGCTCGCCGGCGACCTGCCGGCCGGCGCCGACGCCGCGGCCCTCACCGTCGACACCGGTCGGCGCCGGGCCCGCCAGGGCGTGCCCCTCGAGGTGGTGCTGCGCGCCTACCGCCAGTGCGGGCGGCTGGTGTGGGAGCGGATGCGGGAGGTCTCGCGCACCCGGTTCGCCGGGGCCCACGACGCGGCGCTGCTGGTGGTGGCCGACGACGTGTGGCGGATCCTCGACGCCAGCTCCGACCGCCTCGTCGACTCCTACCGCCGCGAGGAGACACGCCTGCGCGGGCTCGAGCTCGGCCGCCGCTGGTCGGTGCTCGAGGCGCTGCTCGCCGGGCGGGGTCACGAGCCGGCGCTCGCCCGCGACGCCGCCCGCCTGCTCGACGTGCCCGAGGACGCCGAGCTGCTCTGCGTCGTCGCGCCGACCGGCGAGACCGTCGACGACCCGCTCCCGGGTCCCGCCGAGGCGCTCGCGGGGATCGCCCCGTCGCTGTGGCACGTGCGCTCGGCCGAGGTCGTCGGCGTGGTCGTGCCCCCCGAGGACGCCGCCGCGGCCCTCCCGGCCGTCGTCGACGCCCTCGCCCGGCGGACCTCGGTGCCGGTCGGGGTGTCGCCGCCGGTCCGCGGGCTGGCCCGGCTGCACGTCGCGCACCGGTGGGCCCGCCTGGCGGCCCGGACGCTGCCGGCCGGGACCGGCGGGGCGGCCGGGCTCGACGACCGGCTCCCCGAGGCCCTCCTCGCCGAGGCGCCGGACCTCGTGCCCCGGCTGCGCCGCGCGGCGCTGGGTGGCCTGCTCGACCTGCCGGAGCCCGAGCGCGACACCCTGCTGGCGACGCTGCGGGCGGTGCTCGACGCCGACGGCTCGCCGTCGCGCGCGGCCGGCGTCCTCTTCTGCCACCGCAACACCGTGATGTACCGGCTCTCCCGCCTCGAGTCCCTCACCGGCCGCCGTCTCGCCGACGCCCGCGACCGCCTGCTGCTGGCCCTGGCCCTCGTCGCGCCCGCGGACGACGCCGAGCTCTGACCCCCTCCGGGAGACTCAGATCGGTCGGGGCGCGGTGACGAGGTCCCCGAGCTCGCTCTCCCACCGGGTCGCGAGGCGGACGCGCAGGTCCTCGTCGATGTCGCTGCGGTGGAACATGGCGTCCCAGTGCCGGCGCCACCGGAAGGGCTTGCAGGCGTCGATGATCGTGGTGCCGAGGGTGTAGTCCTCGATGCGGCGCTTCTCCGGGGTGAGCCCGGCGGGGTTGATGACGTTGCACCACCTCTCCCGCTCGATGTGGATCTGGGCGGCGGGGTCGACGCGCGTGGAGATCGCCCAGTTGACCAGCGTGGGGTTCGTCGGGTCGATGTCGTCGTCGACCATGACCAGGTAGCGCGGCGGCCGGTCGGCGAGGCCCGCCATGGCGTAGTCGGCCACGCGCATGACGTGCCCCGCATAGTGCTGCTTGAGCGAGATGACGAGGAAGGGGCCGACCTGCCCCACGCCCCGGATTCCCTCGAGGCCGGAGCGGCGCAGCATGTGCAGGCGGCGCGCGGTCTGGGCGAAGCCTCCGGCCCCACCCCGGTTCCGGAACCGCAGGGTCGGCTCGCCGAGGACGATCGGATCGTCGCGGTGGTAGATCGCGTGCACGCGGACGGCGGGCTGGTCGAACGCGGCGGCGTAGTACCCCAGGCCCTCCCCCCACGGGCCCTCGGAGCGCTTCGGCTCCGCGTCCGGGTGGAGGATCTCGCCCTCGAGGACGGCCTCGGCGCCGGCCGGGAACGGCAGGCCGGTCAGCGGGCCGCGGACCACCTCGTAGGGCGCGCCCCGCAGGAAGCCCCCGAACTCCAGCTCGTCCTGCCCGAACCCGACGTTCTCGGCGGCCGCGAGGGTGAACGACGGATCGTTGCCCAGGCTGATGACGATCGGGCAGTTCTCGCCGCGCTCGAAGTACTTGTCGCGGATGACCTGCCCGTGGTGCCCGCCGGCGAGGTGGTGCCCGATGGTGTGGCGGTCGTAGACCATGCCGCGGTAGCACCCGGCGTTGAGGGCCCCGGTGTCGGGATCGCGCAGCACCGAGGCACCGCCGGTGGCGAGGTAGGGCCCGCCGTCGAGCTCGTGCCACATCGGGGCGGGGAACAGGTGCAGGTCGACGTCGTCGCCGGTGAGGACGTTCTCCATGACCGGCCCGGTCTCCACCTCGACCGGCGTGACCGGCGGGGACGACGCCGCGACGTCGAGCCGGTCGGCCCACCACTCGGTGAGGGCGCGGCCGCGCAGCCCGTCCGGGAAGCCGTAGACGAGCTGCATGCGCCGGTAGGAGTCGAAGGAGTGGACGGCGATGCGCCTGCCCGCCGGGTAGCCGTCGATCTCGTCGAACAGGACCACCGGGTGCTCGGGCGACCACGCCGTGATCTCCGTGATGCCGCCGACGTCGGTCTTGAGATCGGCGCCGCGCACGACGCGCAGCTCGCCGGCCCGCTCGACCTCGTCGAGATAGGCGCGGTAGTCGCGGAACTCCATGCTCTCGGCCTCCTCGCCGCAGGGTCAGGCGCGCACCCAGCGCACCAGGGTGACGTCGTCGGTGACCGGCTCGTAGGAGGCCCGGACCCGCTGGCCGATGGTGACGTCCGAGCCGTCGTCGGCGGCGTCGGTGAGCATGCCGACCATGCGCGGGCCCTCGTCGAGCTCGACCATGGCGACGGTGTAGGGCACCGCGTCACGGAAGGCCGGGCCCATTGCCCGGTGGTAGACCGCGAAGCTCCAGATCGTGCCGGTGCCCGCGAGGTCGACCCAGTCGCCACCGGCCTGGAGGCACTCGGGGCAGATCGGGGCCGGCTGCCAGCGCAGGGCGCCGCAGCGGGCGCAGCACTGGGCGGCGAGCCGGCCGTCGCGCGCGGCTGCCCAGTGCGGGCCGGTGAGGGGATCGGTGGTGTCGGGCAGGGGCCCGGCGTAGTCGGTGGTCATCACTGGTGCGTCGAGAGGATCGACGCCGCTCCCTTCAGGAAGTCGTGGGACGAGCAGTCGACGGCGATGCTCGGCGACGCGACCTGCCGGTCGCCGCACTCGCCGCGCAGCTGACGGACTGCCTCGCAGAGGTGCAGCCACCCCCACATGTAGCTCTCCGAGAGCTGGCCGCCGTTGGTGTTGACGGGCAGGGAGCCACCCGGGCGCGTGCGGCCCTCGGCCAGGAACGGGCCGCCCTCCCCGAGCTTGCAGAAGCCGTACCACTCGAGCATCTGCAGCACCCAGACCGACGTGGCGTCCTGGATGTAGAGGAGGTCGACGTCGTCGGGCCGCACGCCCGAGGACGACCACAGCCGACCCGCCACGTCGCCCAGCCACGGCCGCGTCAGGTTGTCCGGGTTCGCGTCCCCGCGCAGCGCCGTCTGCTCGGCCATGCCGAGCACGTAGACGGGGGACTTCGGACGGTCGCGGGCCCGGTCGGCACTGGTTACGACGAGGGCGGCACCGCCGTCGGAGATCATCGTGAGGTCGGGCCGCCGCAGCGGCGCGACCAGGTAGGGCGAGGCCAGGTAGTCCTCGACGGTCAGCGGGTCCCGGAAGATGGCCGCCGGGTTGCGCTGCGCCCACTCCCGCTGCGCGACGGCCACGTGGGCCAGCTGCTCCTCGGTCGTGCCGTAGAGGTGCTGGTGGCGCCGGAAGGCCATCGCGGCCGGCCCGGCCACGTGCACCAGGCCGCTGAGCGTGGCGAAGTCGGCGCCGCCGCCGACCGCCACGCCGAAGTCGGCCTTCGCCGAGCGCTGGTTGGTCCCGTAGCAGAGCACGATCGTCGAGGCGAGACCCGAGGTCACGGCCATGACGGCGAGGTGGAGCGAGAAGTTGCCGGTCCCGTAGTCGAGGGTGGCGCTGAAGGCGGGGTTCAGGCCGGCGAGCAGGCCGATCTGCTCGTCCGTACCGGCCCGCGACCGCAGGTTCTGGCACGTGATCAGACCGTCGACGTCGGACTTCTCGAGGCCGGCGTCGGCGAGCGCCAGCTCGATCGCCTCGACGGCGATCTCGTTGGCCGACCGGCCGGGGAACTGTCCCTGCGCGGTGCTGCCGACCCCGACGACGGCGACCGCGCCGCGCGTCGGGGACTCCGTGGTGGTGCTCATGCCGACGTCTCCTCTCCGCCGAGCGCGGCCGCCTCCGGGGTGGCCAGCCGCGCGAACAGCGCCTCGTTGTCGTCCCAGCGCTCGGCGCGGGCGAGGCCCTCGTCGACCTGGAAGCCCATGGACCTCAGGGGGATGCCGAGGCTGTCCGCCTCGACCTCGGTGACGACGAGCTCGGCACCGAGACCGCCGTCGTCGTGGACGGTGCGCCCCACGCGGGCCCGCACCGAGAAGCTCGTCGTCGCGCCCACCACCAGCAGCACCGCGGGGCCGCCGCGCCGCAGGTTCGCCGAGGTCCGCCGGCTCCGGACCGCGCACCGCACGACGTGCCGTCCCACGTCGAGCTCGGCGCGGGACAGCAGACAGATCCGGGGGACGCCGTCGGGGTCGGTGGTGAGCAGCGGGATCACCGGGTCCCACCGGCCGGGGACCGGTCGGCCGGCGAGCAGCGCGAGGACCTCATCGGGGAGCATCCGCCACGCCTTCCCGGACCTCCGCCGATTCCGGCGTGCCGGTCCACCGGCGGTAGAGGACGTGGGGCAGGTCGAACAGGTCGAGGACCTTGCCGGCGGTGTGGTCCAGGAGGTCCTGGATCGTCCGCGGCTGGTGGTAGAACGCGGGGACGGGCGGCAGCACGACCCCGCCCGCGAGCGTGACGGTCTCCATGTTGCGCAGGTGCACGAGGTTCAGCGGCGTCTCCCGGGTGACCAGCACCAGCCGGCGGCGCTCCTTGAGGCAGACGTCGGCGGCCCGGGTGAGCAGGTCGGTCGTGTTGCCGGTCGCGACCGCCGCCAGGGTGCGCATCGAGCAGGGCACGATGACCATCCCGAGCGTCCGGAACGACCCGGAGGAGACGGCCGCACCCAGGTCCTCCGGGCGGTGGACGACGTCGGCCATGGCCTCGAGGGCCTCCGGGCCCACGCCCATCTCGGCGGGGATGCTGCGGCGCGCGCCGGCCGAGAGCACCAGGTGGGTCTCGACCGAGGGGACGGCCTGCAGGGCGCGGAGCACAGTGGCCCCGAGCTGGGGCGCGCTGGACCCGGAGATGCCGACGACGAGCCGCTCGGGCCGGCCGTTCGTCGCCGGTCCGCTCACGACGCGCTCCGCGCGGGTCGTCCCGCGAGCGTGCCGAGGACCTCGTCGGTGTCCTCGCCGAGGCGCGGCGGCGCCCGGTGCTCCCGACGTCCGTCGGAGATCTTGAGTGGGTTCCCCACGGCACGCAGGGTCGCGTCGCCCCGGGGCTGCTCGACGACCATGCCGCGGGCCCGGACCTGGGGGTCGGCGAGGGTGGCGTCGACGGTGTTGATCGGCGCCGACGGGACGCCCTCTGCCGCCAGTCGTGCCAGCAGCTCCGCGGCGGTGAGTCGCCGGGCGGCGGGCTCCAGGAGGGCCGCCAGCTCGACGCGGTGTGCCCGTCGGTCGTCGTTGGTGGCGAACCGGGGGTCGTCGGGCAGGGCGGGGAGGTCCAGCGCCCGGCACAGCCCGACCCACATGCGCGGGGTGTTGGCGGTGATGACGATGTCGCGGTCGGCGCACTGCAGGGCCCGGTAGGTCGGGATGCTCATGTGCTGGCGACCCTGGAGGCCGGGGACCTCCCCGCCGGCCAGGTAGTAGCTGGCCACGTAGCTCAGCAGGGAGACCTGGGTGTCGAGCATGGCGACGTCCGCGCGCGAGCCCTCGTCCGCCCGCTCGGCACGCAGCAGACCGGCCAGGGTGACCAGCGCGGCGTTCATGCCGGCGCACAGGTCGCCGATGGGGAGCCCGGAGCGCACCGGGCTGCCCCCGATCTCGCCGGTGAGCGACATGCCGCCGCCGAGCGCCTGCACGATCATGTCGAACGCGGGCCGGTCGCGGTACGGGCCGTCGAGCCCGAACCCGGTCAGCGAGGTGACGACCAACCGCGGGTTGCGGGCGCGCAGCAGGTCGGCGCCGACGCCGAGCTTCTCGAGCGTGCCGGGCCGGAAGTTCTCCACCACCGCGTCGGCCGCGTCGACCAGGCGGAGCAGGGAGTCCCGGCCCGCCTCGGTCTTGAGGTCGATGACGACGCTCTCCTTGTTGCGGTTGACGCTGAGGTAGTAGGCGCTGTCGCCGTCGACGAAGTGCGGCCCGATGAACCGGGTCGGGTCGCCGGAGGGCGGCTCGACCTTGATGACGCGGGCCCCGAGGTCACCGAGGATCTGGGTGGCGAACGGCCCGGCCAGGTGCTGGGTCAGGTCGACCACGACGATGCCCCGGAGCGGACCGGAGCCCTCCGGACCGGCTGATGGATCGACCACGTGTCCTCCCGACGTGTGCGGACGCTCAACCACGGTCGTCGCCCCTCTGCAGCTCCTCGCCGACCCGGCTCGCCGTCGCCAGCACCGCCTCGGCCAGCGGTTCCTCCCACGAGGGCTCGAAGCGCTGGTCCGGGACGGTGACGGCGATGTCGCCGAGGACCCGGCCGGGGCCCTCGAAGACCGGCGCGGCGATCCCGACGGCCCCGCCGAGACGCTGGCCCGCCGAGATCGCGTAGCCGCGCTCGCGGATGCGGGCGCACTCCCGCTCCACGGCCTCCTCGGAGGTCAGCGTGGCCGCCGTGACCGACGGCAGCCCATGGCGGTACACCTCGGCCCGCTCGGCCTCGGGCAGGAACGCCAGGATCGCGAGCCCCGTCGCGCCCGCGTGGACGGGGATCCAGCGGTAGACCCCGACGTCGTAGTGCAGGGGATGCGTCGACTGCACGACGTCGACGAACATCATCTCGTGCCGGGTCGGCTCGTAGGCGCCGAACAGCGCGGCCTCCCCGGAGTCGCGCGCCAGCGCCTCGAGGTGCCGGTGGGCGAGGCCCACCGGCGACAGGTTGTCCTGCACCGCGCGACACAGCCGGAAGAGCCCCGCGCCGGGCCGGTAGGCGCCGTCGTCGTCGCGGGCCAGCAGGTCGCGCGTCTCGAACGTCGAGAAGATCCGGTGGATCGTCGCGGGCGACGTGTCGAGCTCGCGGGCGAACTGCCGGACGCTCCACGGCGCGGTGGGCCGGTCGGCGAGCGCGAGCAGCACCGTCAGCGCCTTACCGACGGGATCACGATCCATGGCGGCCCGACCCCACCCGCGCCCCGACCCGCGACCGGTGCTCCTCGAGCACCCGGGCGAAGGCGGCGGCGTTCTCGAGGACGACGATGTGCGGGCCCGCGATCTCGACGTACCGGGCGTCGGGGACGCGCTCCGCGACCGCCCGCATCGCGGCCGGGGGCACGGAGGCGTCGCCGGACGCGGCGACGACGGTGGTGGGGGCGTGGATGCCGCCGAGGGCCTCCCGCAGGTCGTGGGAGGCCATGGCGTCCCAGCACTCCGCGACCACGCGGGGGTCGTCGGTCAGCAGCCGCCGCCGCGCGTAGGCCACCCCGGGATGGTCGGGGGTGGCCAGCGCCTCGGGGCTGAACCACCGCCGCAGCGTCGTGGGCACCGTCGGCGCCATCCCCTCCTCGCGGGTGGTGGCCGCCCGCCCCCGCGAGACCTCCGGATCGGTGGCCATGCCGCCGCAGGCCAGCACGAGGGAACGGACACGGTCCGGGCGGTGCACGGCGAGCTGCTGGGCGAGCATGCTGCCCAGCGAGAGCCCGACGACGTCGACCGGACCGTCGCCGTGCGCGTCCACCAGCGCGGCGAGGTGGTCGACGAGCGCGGCGAGCGTGACCGGCCCGGGCAGGGCCGGTTCCGCACCGTGCCCGGGGAGGTCCGGCACGAGCGCGTCGTGGTCGGCCAGGGCGGCGGTGACGTCGTCCCACACGTGGCCGTCGAGGCCGACGGCGTGGAGGTAGAGGGTGCTCACGCCGGGGTCATCCTCTCCTCGCCGGCGGGCACGGTGACCTCCGGCCGGCCGGCGCGGCGGGCCGCACGGGCGGCCTGACGCGGGCGGATCAGCTTCTCGACCAGCAGGTACGACGCGAACAGCAGCACCGGCCCGGTGAACAGCGGCTGGGTGAGGATCTGGCGCACCACCAGCGGGAACGCGGCGAGGGTCGGCTCGCTGATGAACAGCCCGCCGATCGAGAGCAGGAACGCGGGCCCGAACACGAGGAAGTTGAGCTGGTCCCACCGCACGCGGCTCATCGACTCCAGCCCCGAGGCGGCGATGACACCGAACAGGACGACCGCGGCGGCCGCGATGACGTTGCTCGGGAGGCTGACGAAGATCTCGTCGAACTTCGAGACGAAGCCGCCGACGAGGAGGATCAGCCCGGCCCAGAACGTCACCCACCGGCTGCCGATCCGGCTGGTCCGCACGATGGCGAGGTTGTCCGGGTAGACGGTCGTGGAGAAGGTGCCCAGGACGGCGCCGACGGCCGTGGCGATGCTCTGGCCGAAGATGCCCCAGGCCATCCGCCGACCGCGCAGCGCCACCCCGCCCCACTCCGCGGCGACGTTGTAGAGGGCCAGCGAGTTGGTCACGCCGGTCATCAGCAGGAGGAAGAACAGCACCACGAGCAGCGGGCTCACCGAGAGCCCGAACGGGAACAGGTGCGGGGTGAACACCCACGGGGAGGAGGCGACGCGGGCGAACGAGATCGGGGTGAAGAACGCGTAGACGATCGTGCCGAGCGCGATCCCGCACAGCATCGCCATCGACCGCAACGGCCCGCGGACCAGCGCGAGGATCGCGAAGCTGACGAGCAGGGCGACCGCGCCGCCGACCCAGGCCGCCGGCCCGAAGCCGGGCCGCCCCGGGGTGCCCAGCCAGTTGGTGACGGTGACCGTGGTCAGGCTGGTCATCGCGATGAGCACGACGCCGCCGTAGAGCATCGGGTCGCGGAACGACCGGCCCAGGTAGCCGACGACCGAGATGCCCCGCACCGGCAGGGAGAGCACCACCCAGACCAGCGCCGCGACGAAGAGCGAGCCGAACGCCGCGCCGGGCCCGGCGACCTTCCCCGCGGCGACGAGGCCGGCGAGCGTCGCGGCCCAGGGGCCCAGCACGATCGGGAGCCGCAGCCCCATCACCGCCTGGAGCACGGTACCGAGCCCCGTGACGACGAACGTCGCGCCGTAGAGTGCGGCGATCGCGTCGGGACGCAGTCCCAGGCTGGTGCCGAGCACCGCGGGGAACAGGAACATCCCGACGATGGCGAACACGTTCTGGATCGCCATGACGCCGGTCTGCACCGGACCGACGCGGCCGTCGAAGGGCACCTCGAGCACGGAGGGCGGGACGGTCTCCCCCGCCGGCTCCGTCGGCCCCGTCGGCTCCGTCGCCGTCGCGCCGCCCGGGCCCGGCGGGTCCGCCGCCGGTCCCGGGGTCCGCGTCGGACCGCTGGTGTCGTCGCTGTGCACCATGGCGTCCGCCTCCCGCTCAGATCCCCGCCGTCGCGGCGGTGTCGGTTCGTGCCTCGGTCCGTGCCTCGTTCTGTGCATCGGTCTGTGCATCGGAGATCAGGTCGCCCAGCAGCCCGGGCGAGAGGGGGCAGGTGTCGATCCGGACGCCGTGCGGCCGCAGCGCGTCCTCGACCGCCGAGACGATCACCGCGGGCACCCCGAGCGTCCCGGCCTCGCCGGCGCCCTTGACCCCCAGCGGGTTCAGCGGGCTCGGGGTCTGCTGGTCGTAGAGCCGGATCCGTGGCAGCTCGCGGGCCGACGGGATCGGGTAGTCGAGGAACGACGTGGTGACCGGGACGCCCTCGTCGGTGTAGAGCGACTCCTCGTACAGCGCGTTGCTCAGGCCGTGGGCGACGCCCCCGAGGACCTGGCCCTCCACGAGGAGCGGGTTGATGACGGTGCCGCAGTCGTGGCCGACCACCCAGTCGACGATCTCGACCTCGCCGGTCTCCGCGTCGACCTCGACCACGCAGATCTGGACGCTGCTGGAGTAGCCCGCGCTCGCGGGGTTGAAGTACGCGGTGGCGGTCAGCCCGGCGACCGTGCCGGCCGGCATGGTGACCCCAGGCGCACCGACGTTCGACATCCGCGCCGCCTGCGCGAGGGGCATCGCGACGTCGGTGCCGCGGACCGCCACGGCGCCGTCGCGGATCTCGAGGTCCTCCGGCGAGGCCTCCAGCACCGCGGCCACCGAGCGGAACAGCTTGTCGCGCACCTCCCGGGCCCCGGCGGCGGTGGCCGGCCCGGCCGTGGCCATCACCCGGCTGGCGAACGTCCCCACGCCGTAGGCGATCGTCCCGGTGTCGCCGGTGACGACGTCGACGGTGTCCTGGTCGACGCCCAGGGCGTCGGCGCAGATCTGCGCGTAGGTGGTCTCGAAGCCCTGCCCCTGCGGCGGGGCGCCGAGGACGACGGTCACCCGCCCGGTCGACTCCATGCGGACGGTGGCGCCCTCGAACGGGCCCAGCCCGACGCCCTCCACCGCGACCGAGACGCCGATCCCCCGCAGCGCGCCCTCGCGCCGGCGCTGCGCCTGCCGCTCGCGCTGGCCGGCGTAGTCGATCTCCGCCATGCCCTTCTCGAGCAGGCCCGGGTAGTTGCCGCTGTCGTAGGTCAGCGGGCTCCCGTCGCGGAAGGTCAGCCCGACCGGGTAGGGGAAGGCGTCGGCCGGGATGAGGTTGCGGGCCCGGACCTCGGCGGGGTCGAGGCCGAGGTCGTCGGCGATGCGGTCCATCACCCGCTCCATCACGAACACCCCCTGGGGGCGGCCCGCTCCGCGGACGGCGCTGGAGGGCACCTTGTTCGTGAACCACGAGGTGAACTCGATGTGCAGGGCCGGGATGCGGTAGGGGCCGGGCACGGTGGTCCCGGCGATGAGCGGGACGATCAACGAGCTCGCGTAGGCGCCGGTGTCGTGCTCGAAGACGTCCCGCAGGCCCAGCAGCATCCCGTCGTCGTCGTAGGCGACCTCGACGCGGTGGAGCTGGAGGTGCTCCTGGGTGCAGGACACGAAGTGCTCGTAGCGGTCCTCGACGAACTTCACCGGCCGGTCGAGCAGCTTGGCGAGCCAGGGGACGAGGATCTCCTCGGGGTACTTGCCCGCCTTCGGCCCGAAACCACCGCCGACGTCGGGCGGGGCGATCACCCGGACCCGGTCCTGGGGCACGCCGTAGAGCTCGGCCATGAGCGCCCGCGCCTGGTGCGGGACCTGGGTGGCGTCCCAGACGAGGAACTGGCCCAGGGCGCGGTCGTAGCGTGCGGCGACGGCCCGGCCCTCCATCGAGTGCCCGCCGCCCCGGTTGATCGAGAAGGTCTCGCGCAGCACCCGGGGCGCCCCGGCCAGCGCGGCGTCGACGTCGCCGGTGGTCTGCACGGCGTGCGCCGCCACGTTGTCGCCGAGGTCCTCGTGGATGGGCACCGGGAGGTCGCGGGACACCGACAGGTGCCCGGAGCCCGGCAGCGGCTCGTAGTCGACGGCGACCAGCTCGCACGCGTCCTCGGCCTGGTAGCGGGTCTCCGCGACGACCACGGCCACCAGCTCGCCGACGTAGCGCACCTTGTCCACCGGCAGGGTCCGCTGCTCGTTCGGGCGCAGCGCCGCGTTGGACAGGTGCACCGGCCACGGCTGGTTGATCTCGGCCAGGTCCGCCGCGGTGAAGACCCCGACGACACCGGGCGCGGCCGCCGCCTCGGCGGTGTCGATGCCGAGGATGCGGGCGTGGGGCTGGGTGCTCCGCACCACCGCCATGGACGCCACACCGGGCAGGTCGAGGTCGTCGACGTACTGCCCGCGGCCCCGCAGCAGGCGCAGGTCCTCCCGGCGCTTCGTGCTCTGGCCGATCACGGGGCCACCTCCGCGTCCTCGTCGGAGACGGCCAGCGCCGCGTCGACGAGCTGCTGGTAGCCGGTGCAGCGGCAGATGTGGCCCTGCACCTGGTCGCGCACCCGGCCCTCGTCGGGGTGCGGCTCGTCGCGGAGCAGCGCGGTCAGCGACATGAGGATGCCGGGGGTGCAGAAGCCGCACTGCAGGCCGTGGTGGTCCTGGAAGCTCTGCTGCAGGGGGTTGAGCCGGCCGCCGGGCTCCTCGAGCGACTCCACCGTCTCCACCGACCGCCCCACGAGGGAGACGGTGAACAGCAGGCACGAGCGGGCGGGCTCGCCGTCGACCAGGACGGTGCACGCGCCGCAGACCCCGTGCTCGCAGCCGAGGTGGGTGCCGGTGAGCCGCAGCTGGGTGCGCAACGTGTCCGCCAGCAGGGTGCGGGGTTCGACGGTCACCTGCCGCGGGATGCCGTTGACGGTGAGGTCGATGGTGTGGGTCGTGGTGCTCGTCGTCATGCCGCGCGTCCTTCCGCGTCCGCCAGGGCGGCCTCGACGGCCCGGCGGGCCAGCACGCCCGCGGTCCGCCGCTTGTACCGGGCCGAGACCTTGAGCTCGGGGGTCGGGTCGAGGGAGTCCTGCACCGCCGTCTCCACCTCGGTCAGCCCGCCGGGCAGGCCCGCCGTCAGGAGCTTCTCCGCCGCGGCGACGCGCACCGGGGTGGGGGCGACGGCCGCACACACCACCCGGGCGTCCGTGACCACGCCGGCGTCGTCCAGCGTGACCACGGCCGCGGCGCCGGCGAGCGCGAAGTCGCCGTGCCGGGCGGCCACCTCGGTGAACGCGCACCCGACGCGCCCCGCCGGCACCGGCACCTCGACGGCGACCAGGAGCTCGTCGCTCTCGAGGGTGGTCGTGAAGTGCGACGCGAAGAACTCGCCGGCGGGGATGCGGCGCTCGCCCCGGGCGCTGGCCGCGACGACGGTCGCGTCGAGGGCGAGGACGCAGCCGGGGAGCTCCGCGGACGGGTCGGCGTGCGAGAGGCTCCCGCCGAGGGTGCCCATCGAGCGGATCTGCGGGTGGCCGATGAAGGGCGCCGCGGCCGCCAGGAGCGGGGCGGCTCCGGCCACCAGCGGCGAGCGCTCCAGCTCGCGGTGGCGGGTGAGGGCGCCGAGGCGCAGCACCCCGCCCCTCTGGGCGGACAGCGTGAGCTCGGTCAGTCCGTTGACGTCGACGACGTGGGCCGGCACGGCCAGCCGGAAGTTCATCAGCGGGACGAGGCTCTGCCCGCCCGCCAGGATCTTCGCCTCCTCCCCGAGCTCGGCGAGCAGGTCCAGCGCCTCCCCGACCGTCTCCGGCCGGTGGTACGCGAACGCCGGTGGCTTCACACGTGCCTCCCGAGGGCGGGCGGAGCGTCGCGCCGCGCCCGGTCGTCCTGGTGGATGGCGGACACCGCCGAGAGCGGTGTTCCGTCGAGCGAAACACCTGTTTCGCTGACGCAACCGATGCTCGTCCGCCGTTGTGACCCGTGTCAAGCACGGAATCCCCACGTCCACGCCGGCGGCGTGGTGTCCTTGACCGATTCCCGACCCCGGCCTAGCGTTCCTTGAGCCGAACAGGTGAGCCGCTGGGCGGGACACCCAGTCCGGGATCCGATGACGTGGACGGGGCTCCATGACCGCCAGCAAGGCCCGCGACCCGGTCGGCCGCGCGCTCGACCTGCTCTCCTGGCTGGCCGAGCACGGCGGCGGACGCGCGCTCGGCGTGCGGGAGATCGCGCGGTCGACAGGACTGCCCCCGAGCAGCGTGCACCGGCTCCTGCAGACCTTCGAGGAGCGGGCGCTGGTCCGGCGCGACGAGCACGGGGCCTATCGCGGCGGCCTCGAGCTCGTACGCCTCGGCCGGCTGGCCGGGCGGTTCTCCGTCGGCTCCACGGCGCGCCCGGTGCTCGAGCGACTCGCCGCCGAGGTCGACGAGACCTCGATGCTGGGGATCTACGACCCGACACGCGGCGAGGTCATGGTGACCGACGCCGTCCAGACGACGCACCCGGTGCGCTACGTCGTCGAGCTCGACACGTGGCGCCCGCTCGTCGCCGGCGCGGTCGGGCTCGGCATCCTCGCCTTCCTCGACGCCGAGGAACGCGCGCGGCTCCTCGCGGCCACCGAACTGCGCGCCGTCACGCCGGGCACGCTGACGACCGTCGACGCGATCGAGGGGTTCTGCGCCCGGGCGCGCGAGCAGGGGTACGCGCTGACCCACGGGCAACGGACGCCGGGCGCGGTGGGCATGGCGGTCCCCGTCCACGACGCCGACGGGCGCGTCGCCGGCGACCTCTGCCTGACCATGCCCGACAACCGGTTCCGCGAGGCCGACGAGCACCGCTACGCCAAGGCACTCCGCTCGGCCGCCGAGGACCTGTCAGGGCTGCTCACCTCGGCCGGCTACCGCCTCGGCGGACCGGCCGGGGAGCGCTGATGGCGGCGTCCCGCCCCCGGCTGACCCGCGAGGACCTCGATGAAGCGCAGCGCCGCCTCTACGACGCCGTCGTCTCCGGGCCGCGCGCCGCCTCCGGCGCGCTCGCCGGACCCGACGGGTCGCTGCGGGGCCCCTTCGACGCCATGCTCCTCGCGCCCGCCGTCGGGACCCCGCTGCAGGAGCTCGGCGCGGCGCTGCGCTACCGCGGCGTGCTCCCGGCGCGCCGGCGCGAGATCGCCACGTTGACGGTCGCCCACCGCTGCGACAGCGCCTACGAATGGCGGACCCACAGCGGCCACGGCCGGGCCGCCGGGCTGACCCAGGAGGAGATCGACTCCCTGCGCACCCCGAGCCCCCGCCTCGCCGACGCGGCGGACCGGGTCGTCGTCCGGGCCGCGCACGCCCTGCTCGACGAGGGCGCGCTGCCCGACGACGTGGCGGACGACGCGACGCGCCTGCTCGGCACCGACCAGCTCTTCGAGCTCGTGGTCCTGGTCGGCTACTACCGGCTGCTGGCGGGCGTGCTCGCGGTGTTCGGCTGGGCCGACTGACCCCCGACGCGCGGCCGGAACGTCGCGAGCGCGTGGTCCAGGCGGTCCGCCGGGTCGACCGTGCGCACCTCGCGCAGGTAGCGCTTGCAGCGTGCGAGCAGTTCCCCCGGTGAGCCCAGCAGTCCCTCGACGAGGGCCTCGGTCGAGGCGGCGAGGAGGTCCTCGGGCACGATCCGAGAGACCATGCCCCAGCGCTCCGCCTCCTCGGCCGACACGCGCCGCCCGGTGACGACCAGGTCGAGGGCCCGCTTCGGACCGACGTAGTCCTCGAGGTAGGACATCACGAACGACGGTGCCCGCCCGTGGTGGATCTCGTCGAACCCCAGCAGGGCGGTGTCGGCGACCAGCGAGAGGTCGCACTGGACCACCACCCCGCACCCGAAGCCGAGCGCGCGCCCCTGCGCCGCACAGACCGTCACCCCCCGGAAACCGGTGAGGAGCCGGTTCGCCTCCACGATGAGGCCGATGTTGTCCATCGGGGTCGTGCCCGGGGGCAGCACCTCGTGCTGGTCGCGCCCCACCGAGAAGTCCGGGCCCTCCGCGGTGAGGACCAGGAGATCGGCCCCGTCGGCGCCCGCCCGGGCCAGTGCGTCGGCGAACTCGCGCATCATCGTGCTGGTGATGCGGTTGGCCTCCTCGGGCCGGGTGAACCGGATCCGCGCGACCCGCTGCTCGACCTCGTAGCGCACGAGCTGCCCCGTCATCGACTACCGCCTCTCCTCGTCGTCGTCCTCACGTGTCCCGCAGCCCCCACCCCCGGGTCTCCGGGCCGATCCAGATGGTGAAGAGCCCGATCCCGAACGCGAGCGAGACCAGGAGGCCCGCCGCGGGGTACGAGCCGAGCGTGCCCACCAGCAGCCCGGTGGCCAGGGTGCCGACGCCGGTGATGATGCGGGCGAAGTTGAAGCACAGCCCCTGTCCGGTCGCCCGGACCTCGGTCGGGAAGAGCTCTGGCAGGTAGACCGCGAACACCCCGAAGCCGCCCAGCATGAAGAAGCCCGCGATCGGCGCGACGACGAGCACGGCCGTGACGGAGTGCACCAGCGTGAACATGGCGATCGCCGTGACGAGGGAGCCGAGGGCGAACACGAAGTAGGACCAGCGGCGCCCCACCGCGTCGGTCATCCAGATCAGCAGGACGTACCCGAGCGCGGCGCCGCCGTTGAGCAGCATCGCGAAGTAGCTCGCGTAGTGACTGGCCGACGCGGCCGCGCCCGGGCCGAGGAGCTCGACGATCCAGGACGGGCCGAACGTCGTGGCGGCGAAGGAGCCGACCATGAGGAACATCGCGCTGAGCAGGCCGCCGAGGGTGCGGCGCCGCAGGTCGGGCTCGAACAGCCGGCGCAAGCTGCCCAGTGCCCGGGTCCTGGCCCGCGTCGTCCGGACCCAGCGCTCGGGCTCCTTGACGAACAGTCGCAGGACGATGACGACGACGGCGGGCACCGCGCACCAGACGAGCACCCAGCGCCAGTTCGCCCCGACCCAGAGGTTGACCAGAGCGGCGAAGAAGTAGCCGACGGAGAACGCCAGCTGCATGACGATCATGAGGCGGGAGCGGAGCCGCTCGGGCAGGCTCTCGGCCAGGAGCGCCGCGCCCGCCGACCACTCACCGCCGATCCCCAGGCCGGCGAGTCCCTGGCAGACGGCCAGCTGACCCCAGTTCTGGGCGGCGGCGCTCAGGCCGGTGAACACCGCGTAGATCACGATCGTGACGAGCATGATCCGGGCCCGGCCGAAGCGGTCGGTGAGGACCCCGAAGAACGTCCCGCCGATGCCCCAGGCCACGAGCTTGATCGCGACGATCAGCCCGCCGGCGCCCGCGATGACGGTCCGGGACTGCGTGTGCAGCAGCTCCGACATGCTGGGCGTGAGGATCAGGTTGAAGACGTTCAGCGCGATCGAGTCGAACATCCAGGCGAGGAACGCCGAGGCGAGGACCAGCCACAGGTAGCCGGTCATGCGGTCCGGGACGGGCCGCGGGGCGTCGGCGACCGTGGTGACGGGTGGTGTGCGTTGTTCCTCGGCGGTCATGTCGGCTCCCTCGCCGTCCGCACCTGTTCCGTTCTACGAAACAGTTGTTCCCTTGTGAGGACAGACGGTAGGTGTCACGCGGATCACGCGTCAAGGGAGCCGGAGCGGTCGGGCGGTCGCGAGGGTCCCACCCGGGAGCGCCCAATCTGGTCGCGCGAGGGATGATCGCGCGGTGGTGACGCAGGAGGTGAGCGGTCTCGCCGTGATGGACCGGCTCGTGAGCGACGGGACCCCCCTCGCCCCGGTCGACGCCGCGACGCACGCCGAGCTCGTCGCCGTCGAGCACGGCGGCTGCACCGCCCGGATGCCGACGCTGCGCGGCGACGGCCTGCTCGAGTCCCTGCTCGTGCTCACCGACTTCGCGCTCGGGCTGTCCTACTTCAGCACCCTGCCGGCCAGCGACCACGTCGCGACCCTGCGCCTGGGGGTCGCCCTGCTCGGCCGGCCCTCGTCCGGGGAGGACCTCGTCGCCACCGCCCGGGTCGACCAGGCCTCACCGGCCGTCGGGCTGAGCTCGGCGATGGTCACCGACCGGCAGGGCCGGCCGGTCGCGCGCTGCGTCGGGAGACATGCCGGGCTGCGGGCCGACGCGGTGCAGGTCCGCCCCCGACGCACCCCGACCCGCACCACCCGCCCGATCCCGTGGCGCCTGCTGATGCCCCACCGCGGTGAGCCGCCGTCGCACGGCGGCACGTCGCTGCTCGCCCGGCCCGACTCGACGTCGTTGAACTCGGCCGGCTTCGTCCAGGGTGGAGCGCTGGCGGGCCTGGCGGCGCGCGGGCTCTCCTACGCCTTCGACATGGTCCCCGAGGACTTCGCGATCAGCTTCGTCCGCCCGGTGACCCGGGTCGACGAGCCCCTCCTGTGCCGCATCGCCGTCGACCACGACGGCCGGCGCCACCGCGTCGGGCGCGCCGAGCTGGTGGACGAGCACGGTCGGCTGTGCTGCAGCGCCACCGCGTCGACGTTCCGCTGACCGTTCAGGCCCGTCAGACCCCATGGGGCCGCGCCCGGGCCCGCGCGAGCGCGACGAACGTGGTCGCCGCCGGGCCGAGGGAGTCGTCGTGCCGGAGCACGAGGTAGAGGCAGCGGGTGAGGGGGTCGCCGTCGAGCCGCACCTCGCGGACGTCGTCGCGCCCGTGGCGCCCGAGGGCCCACGAGCTGACGACGCCGACCCCGTCCCCCGCGGCCACCGCCTCGATGAGCCCCTCGTTGGAGTCGCGGACCGTCCACTCCTGGTCGGTGATCAACGGGGTGCCCCGCGCGGCGAGGGCGTCGGTGAAGGAGCGCCGGGTGCCGGAGCCCTCCTCGCGCTCGACCAGCGGCGTCGCGGCCAGCTGGTCGACGGTCACGGGGCCCGGTCCGTCGAGCGCGTGCCCGCGGGGTACCGCGAGGACGATCTCGTCGGCGGCGACGACCTCGGCGTCGAGGTCGTCGCCGTCGGGCTCCGCCCCCGAGAACCCGACCTCGGCGCTCCCGTCGCGCAGGGCGGCGAAGACCGCCGCCGAGTCGGCGACGACGGTGTCGACCGACAGCTCCGGGTGCTCGACGGTGAACGCCTCGACGAGGTCGGGCAGCAGGAACTCGCCGGGGATGCTGCTCGCCACCACCGCCACGGCGGTGGCCGAGGCGTACGACGTGGCGTCGGGCCGGGTCATGCGGTCCCTCCTAGGGATCGGGACGAGGATCGGATCGTCGGGAACGGGTCGGTCAACGGCCGGCGACGCGGTGGGCGCCCTGCTGGGCGGCCGCGGTGCCGCGGGAGGCGCCGACGCCGAACAGGTAGGTGCCGGCGGCGACGAGGACACCGACGACACGGCCGCAGACGCGGACCGGGTTGAGCGCGTGGGCGAGGTGGTCGAGCGGCGCGGCGGCCGCCTCGGTGTAGTCGTGGACCCGGCGGCCGAGGTCGTCGGCCGCGTCCTCGGCCTCGTCACCGATCCGCGCGCCGACGCCGGCGAGCCGGTCGGCCCCGGCCGCGACGTCCTCCCCGACCTCGCGCACCGCGTCGGCGTCGTCGGTCCCGCCCACCGCGTGGACGGCCTCGGGGGTGTGGCCGGTGCGCTCGGCGAGGGCGGTGGAGGCGTTCTCGAGCGTGGCCGGCACGTCGGTGTCACCCACCGCCTCGTGGGCCCGGTCGGCCCCGCCGACCGTCTCGGACTCCGGGGCCTGGCCGACCTGCTCGGCGGCGAGGACCTCGGCGGCGTCGGTGACACCCTCGTCGTCGTCGCCGACCACGGCCTCCACCGCCTCGACGGCGCCCTCGACACCGGCGCTCTCCGCGATCTCGGCGGCGGTGCGGCTGATGTCGGCGGTCCCGGCGTCGACGTGGTGGGTCTCGACGACCTGACCCTCGGCGTCGTGCACGACGACCTGCCCACCGCCCTGGTCGGCCACGATGTTCACCGCGCGCTCCACCGCCTCGACCTCGGTGGCGGTCCGCGCCGTGACGTGGTCGTCGGCGGCGGCCGTGACGGCCCAGCCCTCGTCGGTGGGCTTCACGTGGCGGTCGGACATCGGGGGCTCCCTCGCCGGTCGGGGTGGAACGGAGGGGGCTGCCCGTCCCGGGCGCCGGTTCCACGTCCGTCTCCGCCCGGATTCGGTGGTGCGGGACACGGCGCCCCGCACCCGGCGCCGGATGACCGGCGCGCCCGCTTGCCCCGCGATCGGCTCGCCCTACCGTGTGACGCTTGTGACCGGTGGGACGGGTGAGACGCGACGGGGAGTCATCGAGCGGCGGTCGGACCGGCCCCGACGGCGCGTGGGGTCCACCCGCTCCGGAGTGCGGGTACTGCTCGGGGTGACCGTCGCCGTCGTCCTCACCGTGGGGCTGGGCGCAGCATCGGCCGGCGTCGCCGCACCCCCGGCGCGGGCCGGCACGGGGTCGGCGCCGGCCCGGCCCCGGGTGACCCCCACCGTGCTGACCACCACCCGCGCCCCGGGGAAGGTCGTCGCGCTGACCTTCGACGACGGCCCGACGGCGCGCTACACCCCGCAGATCCTCGCGCTGCTCGCGCGCAACCACGTCACGGCGACGTTCTGCGAGATCGGCCAGCAGGCCCGCGCCCAACCGGCGCTCGTCCGCCGCGTCGTCGCCGGCGGGCACCGTCTCTGCGACCACACCATCACCCACGACCCGACCGTCGGGACCCACACGCCGGCGGTGATCGACCAGCAGCTCCGGGCGAGCCGCGACGTCCTGGCCACCGCGGGGAAGACCGACGTCGACTACTTCCGCGCCCCCGACGGCAACTGGACCCCGAACCTCGTGCGCCTCTCCGCCCGGGACGGGATGCAGCCCCTCGGCTGGACGGTCGACCCGCGCGACTGGAGCCGCCCCGGGACCGCGGCCATCGTCCGCACCGTCGCGACCCACGTGCGTCCCGGGTCGGTCATCCTCCTCCACGACGGCGGCGGCCCCCGGGACCAGACCGTGCAGGCGGTCGCACAACTGATCCCGTGGCTGCGCGCGCAGGGGTACTCCTTCGTCCTCCCCGGCTGAGTGCTGGACTGCCCCGGTGAGGGCAATCGACGTCGCGGCCGCGGGGGCGGCGGCCGTGTGGGCGTACCTGGTGGCGGGGCACGGGGGCTTCTGGCGCTTCGGCAGCCGGCTCCCCGCCCACCCCCGGGAACCGAGCGCGTGGCCGCCGGTGGCCGTGGTCGTGCCCGCCCGCGACGAGGCGGCGGTGCTCCCCCGCACGCTGCCGACGCTGCTCGCCCAGGACTACCCCGGCCGGCTCGGGGTGTGGCTCGTCGACGACGGCAGCACCGACGGCACCACGACGACGGCGCGGGCGGTCGCGGACGGGTGCGCCGCCCGGGTCCCGCTGCACCTGCTCGCCGCGCCGCCGCCCCCGCCCGGCTGGGCCGGCAAGGTCCACGCCCTGCACCACGGCCTCCGGGCGCCGGGGCACGACGACGGCGGGTGGGTGCTGTTCACCGACGCCGACATCGCCCACCACCCGGGCTCGCTGCGCCGTCTGGTGGCCCACGCCCTGGCCGACCGGCGCGAGCTGGTGTCGGTGATGGCCCGGCTGCGCACCGAGACGGCCTGGGAGCGGGCGCTCGTGCCGGCGTTCGTCTACTTCTTCGCCCAGCTCTACCCGTTCCCGCGCGTGGCGCGGCCGTCGTCGCGGACCGCCGCGGCCGCGGGCGGGTGCGTGCTGGTGGCCCGCGACGCCCTCGAGCGCGCCGGCGGCCCGGCGGCCGTCCGGGGAGCCTTGATCGACGACGTCGCCCTCGGCCGGCTGGTCAAGCGGGCCGGGGCACGGACCTGGCTCGGGGTGGCCGGTCCCGACCCCGAGGTGCGCAGCGTCCGGGCCTACCCCGACCTCCGCTCCCTCTGGGACATGGTCGCCCGCAGCGCCTACGTGCAGCTGCGCCGCTCGCCGGCGCTGCTCGCGGGCACCGTCGTCGGGCTCGGTCTGGTCTACCTCGTCCCGCCGGCCGCCGCGGTCGCCGGGCTGGCCGGGCGTCGGCCCCGGCCGGCGCTGCTCGGGCTCGGCGCGTGGACGGCCATGGCGGTGACGCAGGGCCCCGTCCTGCGGCTCTACGGGCTCTCCCGCTGGCGCGGCGTCGCGCTGCCCGCGGTCGCCGCGCTCTACGCCGCCATGACCGTCGACTCCGCGCGGCGCCACCACCTCGGGCGCGGCACGCCGTGGAAGGACCGCACGGCACCGTCGTGAACACCGTCCGGCGGGGACGATGGAGGCATGCGCATCGCAGTGATCGGGCTCGGCGGCATGGGCAGCGCCCTGGCCGAGCGGCTGCTCGACGAGGGCCACGAGCTCGAGGTCTGGAACCGCTCGACGGAGCGCTCGGCGCCGTTCGCGCCGCGTGCGCGGGTGCTCGGGGACCCGGACGCGGTGGGGGCGGACGTCGTCGTCCTCAGCCTCGCCGACGACGCGAGCGTCACGGCGGTCGCGCGACCCGACGGTCGGCCGCGCGCGGCCTGGACCGACCGCCTCGTCGTCAACACCGCCACCGTGGCGCCGGCGACCGAGGCCGAGCTCGCCGAGGCCTACGGCGACCGCTTCGTGGCCGCGCCGATCCTCGGGGCGCCGCAGGCGGTGCGGACCGGGCAGGCGCGGTGGATGGTCGGAGGGCCCGACGACGCCCGCGAGGCGCTGACCCCGCTGTGGGCGGCGTTCGCGACGACGACGGTCGCGGGCACGGCCCCCGAGCGGGCGGCGGTACTCAAGCTGCTGAGCAACCAGATGCTCCTCGCCGGGCTCGCCGTGGTGGCGGAGACCGTTCGCCTCGGACGGGCGGCGGGCGTCGGGGACGACGCGCTCACCGACCTGCTGCACGGGTCACCCATGCTCCCGCCGGGACTGCTCAACCGGGTCGACGGCCTGGTCGACCCGGAGCACGCCGGCTGGTTCGCCACCCCGCTCGGCGCGAAGGACCTCACGCACGCGCTCGGGCTCGCCGCCGACGGCGCCCCGTTCCCGGTCACGGCGGGGGCGCGCGACGCCTACCGCCGCGTCGCGGACGAGGGTTGGGCCGACGCCGACGTCACCGCGGTCGTCGAGCTGGGGCGCCGTCCCTAGATTGTCGGCGGGAGAGGTCTCAGCTGGAGGGGTCGAGGAACAGGGCGGTCATCGTGGTCTCCCCGACGGGCCCGCCCGACATCGGGTGGCCGATCACCAGCTCGGCGCCGGTCACCAGGAGCAGGGCGAGCAGGAAGACACCGAGCGCGGTCAGGACGATGCGCGGCACGCCCGGCCCGGGCCGTCGCTGCGGTGCGGGGTGTCGCGGCCGGGCCTCGTTGGTCACGGATCGATAACGAGCCACCCGGACGGGTGATACGCCGACCTCACGCCGGGACGAAGGCGACGTTGCGCTGATCGGGCACGGCCGGGGCCCAGGCGTGCGACATCACCCGGGTCTGGTGGCCCGCCTGCACCTGCAGCACGCCGCCGCCGTGCCGGAAGACGTGGGTGGCGGCGGTGATGGCCACCCAGCCGGCGAGGAACAGGCCCAGCCGCTCGACGTCGAGCCGGAAGACGGCGCAGCCGTCGTCGATGGCCGCCGCGACGACCGCGCGGACCGTGCTGCTGTTCAGCGCCCCGGCGTAGCCGCCCAGCCGCAGGCCGTGGCCCACCGCCCAGGACACCGGCGGCGCGTCGCGCTCGTCGACGACGAGCGCGTGGCCGTTCGCGACGAGCTCGTGGGCGACCCGCCGGAGCCGCGGCGACAGGTCCTCCCGCACGAGCACCAACGTGTCGGCGGAGCGGTCGGCGGCGTCGGCCCGTACCCGACCGTCCGGCAGGAGCCGACCCGCGCCGAGGAGCCGGCGCGCCGCCTCCCGCGGGACGACGGCGAGGTCACGACTCGTGATCATCGCCGTGCCGGCCCTCGTCGGCGCGGCTGCCCCGCCGCACGCCTGCCCTGCTGCATGACCGTCCCGCTCCGATCGCGATGTCCCCGACGCCGACCGGTCGCGCACGGCACCGGGCGCTCGCTCCCCGGCACGCTTTTCCCCGACTGCGCGGCGAACGGCTACGGTAGCCAATCCGCGCACCGGACGCGATGGTCACGAGGCAGTCATCCGCCGCCGACCGTCCGACGTTGCCCACCACCCGGCCGAGGCGGAGACTGAGCCGCGGCGCCGGCCGGGCTCGACCCCGCGGCCGAGGTCGGCGACGCTCCTCGAACGGGTCGGGAGGGGTGCGATCGTGCAGCCCGGCGATCCGCCGCCGTCCGCTCCGGGCGCGCGGCCGGACGGGACCGCCCATGGCGACCCGATGCGCGGCATCGAGTCGGCCCTGGAGGAGCTCGGCGATGCGCTGCGCGAGGCCCAGCGCTCGCTGGACGTGCTCGACGTCGACGGGGCGGCGACCACGGCCCTGGCGGGCAGCGCCGCGGGTGCCGAGGAGAACCGGGCGATCCGGCTCGCCTACGCGCAGCTGGCCGCCCACGGCGCCCGCGAACTGCGCGAGGAGCTCACCCAGGTGCGGGCGCGGGCGGCCGCGATGGCGCGCCGGGCGCGCGAGCTGCGGGCCCGGCCCCCGGACCGCACGCCCTCGACGTCGTCGGCGCCGGAGTCAGGAGCAGAGGAGTCCGTGCGGCCCGACGCGGACGGGGACGACACCCTGACCTCGACCGAGCAGGTCGTCGAACGGGCCGTCGCGTTCGTCGTGGCCCACGCCGCGGAGGACATCGGCGTCGAGGACATCGGTGCCGCGGCCGGCGTGGGGGCCCGCCGGCTGCAGGAGGTGTTCCGGACGGAGCGCGACACCACCCCCACCCGCTTCCTGCGCGGCGTGCGGCTCGAACGCGCCCACGCCGACCTGGCCGCCACCGACCCGGCGGAGGGAGGGACGGTGGCCGAGGTCGCGGCCCGGTGGGGGTTCGCGCACCCCGGCCGGTTCGCCGGCCTGTACCGCCGGGTCTTCGGCTGCCACCCCCGCTACACCCTGGACACCCCGCCCCCGCGGGGGACCGACTGACGCGGACGTCACCGGCGCCGGGAGCCACGTCGGGACGTTCGGCCCTGGTCGCGATCACGTCCGCCGGGCGACGGTGCTCGCCGGCAGACGCCGTCGAGGACCCGAGGATCCATGCCTTCCGCCACCCCCACCGTCACCGACGAGTCCGTGGTCTCCGCGATCGAGCGGCTCACCACCGAGTTCGCCGGTCGCTCCCCCGCCCCGATCGAACCCGTGGTCACCGCCTGCCGTCGGGACCTGGCCGGCGCGCCGCCCGGCGCGCTCCCCGAGCTCGTCGAGCGTCTCGCGCGGCAGCGCCTCCTCGAGCGCCGGGACGCCTCCCGGCGCTGAGGGGCTCAGCGGTCCAGTGTGCGTGCGGGGCTCTCCCCGTAGGCCTGCCGGTAGGCCACGGAGAACCGCCCGCGGTGGGTGAAGCCCCAGCGGGCGGCGATCGCGGCGACGGTGTCCCCCTGCGTCGGGTCACCGTCGTGCAGGTCGTTCCGGACCCGGTGCAGGCGGACCTCGCGCAGGTACTCCAGCGGGGTCTGGTCGCGGTGGCGGCGGAAGGCGAGCTGCAGCGCCCGCGGCCCGACGTGGGCGGCGTTCGCGATGTCGCTGAGGGTGACCGGCTCGTGGGCGTGGGCGTCGACGAACGCGATCGCGCGGCGGACCGGCGTGGGGCCGGCGGGGCCGGCCGGGACGCGCGTCGGATCGGTCGCCGCGTCCAGGGCGGTGTTGGGGAAGACGGCGAGCGCGGCGAGCGCCACCGCCTGGATCGTCTGGGCCCGGACCAGCGGGTGGCCGAGGAGCTCGTCGTCGAGCAGCACGCCGTGGGCGATGTCGCGCAGGGTCGACGCCCAGTGGCGGGCCACCCGGTCCGAGACCGGCGTGGTGCCGTGGAAGCGCATCGCCTCGGGGGCGACCCCCGTCGTCTCCGCCGCCACGCGGGCCAGTGCCGAGACGTCGAGCCGCACGACGCGGACGGCGAGGTCGAGCGAACGGGTGTGGTACTCGCGCTCGTGGGAGAGCAGGTACAGCCCGCCGGGTCCGAACCCGGTCGTGTCGACGCCGTCGTCGAGCTGGAGCCGACCGGCGACCACCTGCCCGATCACGAGGCGCTCGTCGGGCGGGGCGTAGGTGCTCGCCACCTCCGAGCCGTGATAGAGCCGGTCCAGCCCGAGCGTCCCGGTCGGGCCGGTGACGACGCCGAGGTCGACCGAGGCGACGTCGAGGACGTAGCGCCGGCCACTGCCGAGCAGCCGGGACCGGTGGTCGCCGTACAGATCGGTGAGGACGTCCTGGGCGCGGCCGAAGTCCGTCGTCGTCGCCGACCGCCGCGCCACGGGCACCGGGGGCCCCGGCTCGAGGAACGCCGCTCGTGTCACCCCGACACCCCCTCGGCGTCGACGGAGAGCGGTAAGCGGGACAGCGTCCCACCGGGAAGCGTCCCGGGCAACGGTCGTCGGTCCCCGGACGGACGAGCGGCCGTACGCCGACGGTGAGCCCACCGTGATGTCGTCCCGTCCTGCGTTCCCCGGCGTGGCCGCGACCCGGTCCCGGGGCGGCGACGTCACCCGGGCGTCCCGACGTCGACGGCCGGGCGCGTCATGACGACGTCCTCGAAGACCATCGTCACCTCCCCCGGTCGCGGTCCGTGTCCACCACGGTGCGCCGAGCCGGGCGCGACCGACAGGGCCCGAGGTCACCCCGGATTCGGGACGGTGGGCGCTCGTCGGACGGGCGGCCCCGCGGCTCACGCGGCCGGGGTGTCCAGGTGCTGCTCCACCGCCAGGACGGCCAGCTGGATCCGGCTGCTCATGCCGAACTTGGTGAGCAGTTCCGAGACGTAGTTCTTGACCGTCTTCTCGGCCAGGAACATCCGCGCGCCGATCTCGCGGTTCGTCAGCCCCTGCCCGACGTAGGCCAGCACGTCCCGTTCCCGGAGCGTCACCGAGGCGAGCGGGTCGGGCGGCCGGGACTCCTCGCGGACCATCCGTGCCATCAGCGCCGCCGCGGCCCGGCCGTCGAGCAGCGACCGCCCGACCGCCGCATCGCGCACCGCCTGCACGATCTCCTCGCCGCGGGCGTCCTTGATCAGGAACCCCCGCGCGCCCGCCAGCACCGCGTCGAACATGACCTGCTCGTCGGTGATCGCGGTGAACACCACGCAGTGCAGTCCCGGGACCCGGGCCACCAGGTCGGCGCACAGCTCGGCGCCGGTCCCGTCGGGCAGGCGCGCCTCGAGGACGACGACGGTCGGTGCCAGGGTCGGGAGCCGGGCGCGGGCGGCGGCGACGCCCTCGGCCTCGCCGACGACGCGGATGTCGTCATGCTCGGCGAAGATCCGTCGGAGTCCACGCCGGATCACCTCGTGACCGTCGACCAGGAAGACGGTGATCACCGTGGACACCCCCGCTGCGGTGTGGCGACACGGACCGTCGAGTGTCCGGCCGCGGGTCGCGGGGCGGGCACCGTCCGAACGGCCCAACCCGGTGCACGGCGGCGGCGGCCCGACCGAGATCCTTCGCATCCCGACCCGCCGGTTCGCTCGCCGCGCCCGTCGAGGACGCCACCGGGCGGGACCCGACCGGCCCGGGTCCCTCGGCCTCGGGGATCAGGTCGCGTGGCTCTCGTGCTCGTCGCCCTCGGTCCGGCCCTCCTGCGGCGCGCGGACGACGAGGACGCTGCAGTGGGCGTGCACCACCGTGCTCAGACCCACCGAGCCGATGAGGCGGCTGGCGACGGCGCCACGGCCGCGGTGCCCGACGACGAGCAGGGCGGCGTCGGCAGAGAGCCGCTCGAGCACGACCGGGGCCGGGCCGGACGCGGCCACCAGCTCGACCGTGGGGGTCGAGGCGCCCCGCGCGGCGCGCGCGGCGAGCACCTCCCCGATCTGCCGCGTCGCGAGGCCGACCGCCGCGGCCTGCATGTCCTGCGCGGAAGGGACCAGCGGGTAGGGCGTCACCCACACCTCGGGAGCCGTCCAGGCCACCACGGCGGCGAGCGGCAGGCCGCGCCGCGCGGCCTCGTCGCACGCGGCCTCGACGGCGGCGCGGCTGCCGTCGGAGCCGTCGATGCCGACGACGACCCCGCCCGGCGTGGGCCGGTGGACGACCCGGGGAGCCGGCAGCGAGGCGGTCGGGGCTCCGGTGTTCCCGGTGGTGTCGGTGGTCATGGGTCGGCTCCTCGGGGTCGTGCTCGGGGCGGGTCTCGCGAGGATCAGGGGGTCCGCAGGCCGTGGGTGACGTAGACGGCGAGCACGTCGTCCCACGTCGGCTGCAGGCCGGGGCCGGCGCCGTTCCCCATCGCGAGCGCGGGGTGGGGCCACCACTCCGCGAGGGTGTCGGCGAGGTTCCGCAGGTGGGCGGCGTCCGCCGCGGCGTCCTCGGCGAAGACCCCGTCGACCCGCTCGAGGAGACCGGCGAGCCCCCGCAGGACGGCCGCCGCCTCGTGCAGGGTGGTCGCCGAGAGGTAGCGGTCCTGCGGCTGTGGAGACGTCACCAGCGACTCCTCGTGGATCCTCCCGGCGGGGTCGGTGGATCACACAACCTTCCTGACGGTCGAGCGGGCAGGGCCGTTCGGGCCGTCCTGGTCGACAAGTGACCCTGGGCGCCGGGCCGGTTTCGGTGACCGGGAGTCAGGCGTGCGACGTCGGCCGTGACGCCGACAGCAAGGGGCACGTCGGGCAGGTTCCGCGGGTCGGTTTCCTGCCTGACGTGCCCGTGATCATGGGCCGCGGGCGTTCACCGGCGCCGGGGAGTGATCAGGTCCAGACTGGGTGTCATGCCCGACCAGCCGTCGACGCCGGCGCCGCCCGCGGGGACCGAGCCGACCCCGGTGCGCCACGGCTCGACCTCCCGCGGCCCCCGGGAGCACCCGTCGGCGCTGGGCAAGGGCGCCGCCGGCCTCGCGCTCGGGGCGCTCGGGGTGGTGTTCGGCGACATCGGCACGAGCCCGCTCTACGCGATGCAGACGGTGTTCTCGATCGACGACCACGCGGTGAGCCCGACACCGGGCGACGTCTACGGCGTCGTCTCCCTGATCTTCTGGTCGGTCACGCTGATCGTCTCGGTCAAGTACGTGACGTTCATGCTGCGCGCCGACAACGACGGCGAGGGCGGGGTGATGGCCCTGGCCGCGCTCGTCCGCCGCACCGTCCGGGGCCGGCGGCTGCCGGCGTTCGCGCTCGCCCTCGGGGTGCTGGGGGCGGCGCTGTTCTACGGCGACTCGCTCATCACGCCCGCCATCTCGGTGCTGTCCGCCGTCGAGGGCCTGACCGTCGCGCAGCCCGAGCTCAGCGAGGCGGTGCTGCCGATCGGTGCGGTGATCCTCACGCTGCTCTTCGTCGTCCAGCGCTTCGGCACGCACCTCGTCGGGCGGCTCTTCGGGCCCGTGATGCTCCTGTGGTTCCTCACGCTCGCCGTGCTGGGGCTGCCGCACCTCATCGCCCACCCGGAGGTGCTGGCGGGGCTGTCCCCCACCTACATCGGGTCGTTCGTCGTCGACCACCCCTACACCGCGTTCCTCGCGATGGGTGCCGTGGTGCTCTCGATCACCGGCGCCGAGGCCCTCTACGCGGACATGGGCCACTTCGGGCGCCGCCCGATCCGGCTGTCCTGGTTCGCGCTGGTGTTCCCCGCGCTGATCATCGACTACCTGGGGCAGGCGGCGCTGATCCTCCACGACCCGCGCGCGGTGTCGAGCCCCTTCTACCTGATGGCTCCCGGGTGGGCGCAGCTGCCGCTGGTCGTCCTGGCGACCGCGGCGACGGTCATCGCGTCGCAGGCCGTGATCTCCGGGGCGTTCTCGGTCTCGCAGCAGGCGATGCGCCTCGGCTACCTGCCGCGGCTGACCGTCAAGCACACCTCGCAGCGCGAGAGCGGGCAGGTCTACGTCCCGGCCGTGAACTGGCTGCTCTTCGGCGGCGTGCTCGTGCTCCTCGCGACCTTCCGCTCGTCGTCGAGCCTGGCGACCGCGTACGGCCTCGCGGTCACCGGCACCCTGCTGCTGTCGACCACGCTCTTCCTGGTGTACGCCGCGATGGCGTGGCACTGGGCGACGTGGAAGCTCGTCCTCACCGGGGTGGTGATCGGCGGGACCGAGCTCGTCTACTTCGCCGCCAACCTCACCAAGATCGTCAGCGGCGGCTGGCTGCCGCTGCTCGTCGCCGCGTTCGTCATCACGGTGATGACGACCTGGCAGCGGGGGCGCCGGCTGGTGACGAGCCGGCGAACCGCCCTGGAGGGCTCGCTGCGCGACTTCGTCGACTCGCTGCCGGAGGGGACGGTCCGCGTCCCGGGCACGGCGGTGTTCCCCCACCCCACCGACGAGACCGCGCCTCTCGCGCTGCGGGCCAACGTCGAGTTCAACCACGTGCTGCACGAGCAGAACGTGATCGTCTCGCTGGTGCCGACCACGGTCCCCCACGTGCCGCGGGAGCAGCGCCTGACGGTCGACGACCTCGGGCACCGCGACGACGGCATCGTGCACATCAGCGCCCGCTTCGGCTTCCAGGACCCGCAGGACCTGCCCGACGTCCTGCGCCAGGCCCGCGAGCTCTCCCCCGAGCTGAGCGAGCGCACCGACCCCGAGACGGCCTCCTACTACCTCTCGCGCATCACCATCGAGCGCGGCGACGGACCGGGCATGAGCGCGTGGCGCAAACGGCTGTTCGTGGGGCTGGCCCACAACGCGGCCTCGCCCTCGATGTCCTTCAAGCTGCCGATCCACCGGACCGTGGTGATGGGCTCCCGGCTGGAGCTCTGAGGACCACCGGCGGGCTCAGCCGGCCACGCCGCGGCCGCGGCCGATCTCGAACAGCGCCCAGGCCTCGTCCCAGTCCGCCATCCGCCGCCGGTCGAGGACCCGGTGGAGCACGGCGAGGAGCCCGACCAGGCCGAGCCCGGTGGTCAGGAAGGCCCAGAGCGCGAGCGCCAGGCCCTCGAGCGCCGCCTGGCCGTCGCTCATGGGCGGCCGCACCTGGTGGCCGGCCGCGTCGACCCAGGCCGACCACCGGTCGCCGACGTGGACGGGGTGCAGCTCGATCCCGGTGACCGGGCGGACGGTGCCGTCCGGCGCGGTCCACGAGGCGGTCACGTCGAGCGAGCCGGTCGGCGGACCGCCCGCCGGGGTCAGGTGCGGGACCACCCGCGTGATCGTCGCGGCGACGGGGTGCGCGGTGGCCCGGACGAGGTCCGCCTGGTCACGGACGTGCTGGGCCCGGGCGCTGCCGAGGGCGAGCAGGAACGGCACGAGCACCACGAGCAGGGCGAGCGCCGCCCACCGCGCCGCGGTCTCCACCCGGTCCGAGCGGCGCCGCAGGGTGCTGCGGCGCGGCACGAACGCCGTCCAGAGCCGGTCGGTGGGCGATCCCTTCGTCGCGGCCATGATCGGGTCCTCTCTCGTCCGGGTCGGGCCCGAGCCTGTCCGGCGGCCCCGGGGAGGGGGCAGGGCCGAACGGCAGGGCCGCCCGGCCCTGGGCGGGCGTCGCGACCCGGACCACGCTGCCCGGGTGAAACCCGTCGACCTCGTGGGCCTCCACGTCGAGGCGATGTCCGGCTCGCCCGTGGTGATCGTGCGGGAGCACGACGCGCCGCACCGCGTGGTCCCGATCTTCGTCGGGGGCGCCGAGGCCGCCTCGATCGCGGTGGCCCTGAGCGGGCAGCGACCCCCGCGACCGCTGACCCACGACCTCATGGTCGCGCTCGTCGCCGGCCTCGGGGCACAGCTCGACCGGGTCGAGGTGACGGCCCTGCGCGACGGCGCGTTCCTCGCCGAGCTCGCGGTCTCCGGACCGGACGGGCCGCGGCGCCTGGACGCGCGGCCCTCCGACGGCATCGCGCTGGCCGTCCGCGTGGGTGCGCCGCTCTACGTGAGCGAGGACGTGCTCGACGAGGCGGGTACGGTCCTGGCCGAGCAGCCCGCCGAGGAGGACATCGACCAGGTGGTGGCGGACTTCCGCACCCACCTCGACCGCCTCGACCCCGACGCCCTGGCCGCCGCGATCGGGGACCCGCCCGAGGGGCCCGGTCCGGACCCGTCCGGCCCCGACGAGGAGCCCCCGGAGCGCCGCGACTGACTCAGCCGGCCTCGGTGGTGCGGCTCTCGGACATGGTCGAGACGGCGGCCTGGAGGGCCGACCGCACCCCGGCGGCGTCGCCGGCCCGGGTGCGCAGCGCGGCGGCCATGCCGGCGAGCAGGTCGGTCAGGGCCCGCCGCAGCGTCGGGTCCTCCTGCAGGCGCGGATCCGCCCGCTCGAGGGCGTCCCGCAGGTCGTCGGAGAACATGGCGAACTGGGCGACGACGGCGGCGCGGCCGCGGTCGGTCAGCTCGACGAGCAGGCTCCGGCGGTCGTGCGGGTGGGGGCCGCGGCGCACGTGGCCCGCGCTCTCCAGCCGGTCGATCATCGAGGTCGCCGCCGCCGGGGTGAGGCCGGCCCGCGCCGCGATGACCGTCGGTGTCTGGCGCCCGTCGTGGAGGAGCTGGCCGAGGACGGCCGACTCGACCACCGACAGGTCGATCCCGGCGGCCATGGTGCGGCGGAAGCTGTCGGAGGCCACGATCAGCTCGCGGACCTGCTCGGCGAGGTGCTGCATCGGAACTCTCTCGGAGAGCTGGCTGTCAGACCGTCGAAGTATACCCGGTCGGGGCCCGGTTTCCTTCGACCGACGGACTTCTCGGAGCCCGCATCGTCGCGTCACCGCAGAATCCCGGAGGCGTAAAGGTCCGCGAGGACCGGCCGGTCGGCGCCTGTCGGTCCCCCACGCCGGGACCTACCGTCGAACCGTCGCGGGACGTTCGGCCCTTGACCCGGCACCGCGGCACCGCGCTCACCGTTCCCCGGGAGCGCGCGACCTCCCGACAGGACCCCCCATGGACTTCGCCATGTACGGCATCGGCTGCGCCTTCTGCGGCCGGGCCGTCGACTTCTGGGCCGACGACCGCACCTGGCCGTGCTGCTGCCCGACCCCCGCCGCGGACCGCCGGCCCACCGTGCTCCCCCGCGTCGCCGCCCCCGCCCCGCCCCGTCCCCGCCCTCGGCCCGTGCCTCTCGGGGTCGCGGCGTGAGCGGCCCGGACCTGACCCCGCCCCTCTGCGAACGCTGCTGGTTCCCCATCGAGGGCCACGAGCCGGTCCGGCAACGGACGACACCCGACGACGAGGTCGTCCTCATCGGCTTCGAGCACGCCGGGCAGCTGTGCACCCCGCAGCAGCCCGAGATGCACGCGGCGCCCCCGGGGAGCCCCTGAGGCGCCGATCCCCGACCGCGGCGTCAGCGCCCGGGAGCCGCCGACGACGGGTCCTGGGCGGTCGCGGTCGCCTCCGTCCCGGGCGCCGTCCTCTGCTCCGGGACCGCCGCGGTCCCCGGCCCGGCCAGGTCGTCGGGCCCCGGCTCGGGGCCCCGGGGCTCGTCCTCGCCCTGGTCGAGGCGGAACGGCGGGTAGTCGTCGGTCATCAGCGAGGCGTAGGCCACCACCCGCAGGACCCAGCGGTCGAGTCCGACGACGAGGTCGGCGATCCCCCGCGGGTAGCGGCGCGTGAACAGCAGCGCCACGACGGCGAAGAGCACCAGCAGCGCGATCAGGCCGGCGCCGGACGCGAACGCCGCCCCGGGCCCACCCTGGGCGGCCACGGTGCCGCCCGACCCGAGGAGCAGGACGAGCACCAGGTAGTGCGGCAGGACCAGGAGCCACCACTTGACCAGCACGAGCCCGCGGGACAGGTGCGCCGGGTGGTCGATCTCCAGCCGGGCCGGGTAGTCCGGCACGTCGGCGAGCGTGAACGGCGGATAGCGGTCGGTGCCGTTGGCGCCGTAGCCGTAGAAGGCCACCCGCCAGGCCCAGCGCAGCACGCCCACGTCGAACTCGAAGAGCGCGCGCGGGTAGCGCCCGGTGACGAGGATCGCGAAGAACGCGACCACGGTGAGCACCCAGAAGACCACGCCCAGCACGGCGAGCACGATCAGGTGCGGGATCAGCAGGAGCCACTTCACGAGCCAGAGGCCCCGCGAGAGCTCGGGGTCGAAGCGCCCCGTCACGCGGATCGGCGAGGGCGGAGGCGTGGGGTTCTCGGTCATGCGCGGCACGGTGCGGCGCCGCCCTCGGTGCGGGCAGGGCCGGGAGGCCCGCTCCGGAGGTCCCGTTCGTCCGGGTTCCGCGAGGAGCTGGATTCGGGTCAGCCGGGGGCCGACGCCCGGCGCATGGCGGCGGTCGCCCGCCGCAGGAAGTCCACGACGACGGCCTCGTCGTGGGCGTCGAGGTCGCTGGTGAGCGCGGTGAGCTCGGTCAGCAGGGGCGTCAGGGCCCGCCGGGCCTCGCGCCGGGCGTGGTCGGTCGCGACGAGCCGGGTGCGCCGGCCGTCGTCGGGGTCCGGGACCCGCGCCAGGTGACCCGCGTCGACGAGCCGGTCGACCAGCACGCTGGCCGACGCCGAGCGGATGCCGAGCCGGCGCGCCAGCTCGACGGGTCCGAGCGACTCCTCGGCGGTCACGACGTGGTCGATCGCCTGGAGGTCGATCATGCGCAGGTCGAGGCGGTGGGCCATCGCGGTGTGCATCTCCCGACCCGCCTGCAGCAGCCGGCGCAACGCCGTCGCGACGTCGTCCCGCTCCCGCTCCCCGGCCACGCGATCACTCTAGTGGCTAGACAATCGAGCGACATGTACCGTCGGCGGTGGGTAGAACGTCTAGTGATCGGGGTGGCCCGGATGACGACGACGGACGAGCGGGACGCCGTGGTCGTGGGCGGCGGCCCCGGCGGGATGCTGCTGGCCCTCCTCCTCGGCCGGGCCGGCCTGCGGGTGACGCTGCTCGAGGCGCACCACGACTTCGACCGCGACTTCCGCGGGGACTCGCTGCACCCCTGGACCCTCGAGCTGCTCGACGAGCTCGGGCTCTCCGACGTGCTCGAGCTCCCCCACCACCGGGCGCGCTGGTTCCGCCTCCACACCCCCCGCGGCACCGTCACGACGGCCGACTACGGGCGCCTCGCCTCGCCCCACCCGTACGTCGCCCTGATGCCCCAGGCCCGGTTCCTCGACTTCCTCGCCGAGCGGGTGCGGGCCCTCCCCCACGCCGAGGTCCGGACCGGGGCGCGGGTGGTCGACCTGCTCACCGGGCCCGACGCTGCCGTCCGCGGGGTCCGGGCCCGGACCGACACCGGGACCCTCGACGTCCCGGCCCGCGTGGTGATCGGCGCCGACGGCCGGTTCTCCCGGGTGCGCCGCCTCGCCGACGTCCCGGTCCGGCCGCTGGGGGCCACCACCGACCTGCTCTGGTTCCGGCTCCCCTCGCGCCCGGACGACCCGCCGGACGCCGACGTCGACCTGTTCTTCGGCCGCGACCACTACGTCGGGCTGCTGGCCGGCACCGCGGGCTGGCAGGTCGGCTACAGCCTGCCCAAGGGCGGGTACGCCGCCGCGCGCGAGGCCGGGGTCGAGCCCGTCCGCCGGTTCGTCGCCGACCGGATCCCGTGGCTGGCGGACCGGGTCGGGGAACTGACCGACTTCTCGCAGACCACCCTGCTCTCGGTGGAGATCGCGCGGGCCGACCGCTGGTGGCGCCCCGGACTGCTCCTCCTCGGCGACGCCGCGCACGTCATCTCCCCGGTCGGTGGGAACGGCATCCTCATGGCCCTGCAGGACGCCGTCGCCGCCGCCAACCACCTCGTCCCCGCCCTCCGCGGCCCCGGCCCCGTGCCCGACGGCACGCTCGCCGCGGTCCAGGACGACCGCGAGCCCGCCGTCCGCCGCGTGCAGGCCCAACAGGTGCGCATCGAGCGCAGTACGGCGGCGGCGCGGGAGCGGGGCCGCCCGATCACGCCCCCGCGGGCGCTCGCCGTCCTCAGCCGCCTGCCGCCGGTGCGAGCGAGGGCCGCGCGCGCCAACGCGTACGGCCCGCAGCCGCCGCGGCTCGCCGCCGGAGCACGCTGACCGGGCCGAAGGCCACCGCCCACGGGGGTCCTCCGGCCCGGGCGCCCGCGCCCGCCACACGCTGGGCTGGACCCACCACACCCGACACCGGGAGGGGCACCGTGGACGTCACCGTCAGCCACCCACCGGACAAGGTCGACCTGAGCCGCCCGGTGCGGATCGTCCACGACACGACGACCGTCGCCGAGGCACTGCTGGTCATGCACCGCGCGCACCTGCGACACCTGCCGGTGGTGCGGCGTGGGCGCTGCGTGGGGGTCCTCGTCGACGTCGACCTCGTCGCCGCCGCCGTCGACGGGCGCGCGGGCGAGGTCGGGCCGCTCGCGCGCCACCCGGTGCCCACCGTCGGGCTCGACGCCGACGCCCCCGCCACGGCCCGCGCGATCGTCGACGGCGGGATGGACGCGGCGCTCGTGGTGGACGACGGGGTGGTCGTCGGGATCGTCACCGCGACCGACGTCGTCGGCGGCCTGGCCGACGTGGACCTCACGTCCGCCGCGGGGCCGTCCTGACGGTGGTGGGGAGCGCCGCCCGGGGCTCCCACGACGTCAGCCGCAGGCGGGCGATCTCCCGTCCGTAGGTGGTGCCGGGGAACCAGGCCACGGTCGCCGTCGACGGGACGCGGACCGCGCCGAACGAGCGCCACGCGTGGACCTCGTAGCCGATCTCGGCCCAGCGCGACCGTCCGATGCCGTACGGGTCGCCCCACCCCTGCGTGCGGACCCCGAGGACGTGGCCGTGCGGGTGGACGCGGAGCCGCAGGTCGAGGTCGCCGGCCACCACGCGCAGGCGGTTCCGGTCGAGGCGCTGCCAGGTGGCCCCGGTCTCCGGGCGCAGCGCGCCGGGGACCCACAGGGCGGCGAGGGCGCGGTGGGTGTGCGCCCGCCGGGCGGCGCCGACGCCGTCGTCCTCCTCGGTCGCCTGCCCGGAGGTCGTCCGCCGCAGCGCGTCCCCGCCGTGCTCCTGCTCGACCAGGCGGCGCACCCCGAGGACGCGGGCACGCAGGACGAGGCCCGCGCGCGGCGCCACGGTGGCGACGGCGCGCAGCGGCACCCACGTCCGTCCGACGCGAACGGTTCCGCGCACCCGGATCTCGCCCGCGGCGGCGGGCTCCGCACCGGGACGCAACGCCACCGCGAGGTAACGCGCGACCAGCGGGTCGACCGCGGGGTCCGCCGGCGCGGCGGGCGGGATCAGGACGGACACGGCGACCTCCTCCCCGGTGCGGTGGTGGTCACGGGTACAGGTGGACGAGGGCCTGGACGCACCCGGCCCGGGGGTCGAGACGGCGACCCCAGGCCGCGCGGTCGGCGGCGCCGTCGAGTGGTGCGGTGTGCACGTCCGCGCGCAGCCCCCGCAGCCCCGCCGTCACGACCGCGCGGTGCGACGCGATGCCCCCCGCGACGTGGTCGCGCGCCCCGTCGCCGTGGGTGCACACGGCCAGCACCGGGTCCCACCGCCACGGCAGGTCGACCCCTTCGGCCTCGGGGATCGGGGCGCCCGGCCCGTGCCACGCGGGCGCACCGTCCTGCGTGGGGCCGTTGGACAGCACGAGCCACGACCGGGTGGTCGAGGCGCCGCGGACCACGTCGACGACCTGCGAGAGCTCCGGGCGGTCCCGCCCCGCCGGGAAGCCCTCGCGCAGCCGCCGGTCGACCCGGTGGCGCGCCAGCGCCAGGGGGATCGCCGGACGGCGCCGGACCGCCTCCACCGTCACGAGCGGCTCGGCGGCCGCGTCCTCGGCGACCTCGCGGCGCGGCTCCCAGCCGACACTGCGGATCGCGGTCTCCAGGCGGGCCACGAGCCGCCCGCAGGCCAGGAGGTCCCCGTGACGCGGCCCGGTGCCGTCGGAGCACGGGACCACCTCGACCGCCCGCCCGCGCACGGTGACCGACCCCGCCGGCGCGCTCGGTCCGGCGACCGGCTCCACGGCCTGCAGCAGGACCCCGAGCTCGGCCGGCGTCCACGTCCCCACCCCGGCGCGGGCCGCGCGTGTCGTGGTCACGGGTACCTCCCGACCCGCGCGGGTCCCGACGACCCCCCTGCGGGTGCCCTCACAGCGTCGGCCGCGCGCCGCGGCCGGCGGCAGGGGCGAGGGGCTCGGGGCCGGGAGTCGTTGGGCCCGGCTCCACGCCCGATCACGTCCGGACGGCCCGGGCCCGCCGGGCCCAGCGCCCCTGGGACGACCGGCCGCCGTGATCGACGCTGGCGCGGACGCGCAGGAGGAGGTGTCCCCATGAGCACCCGCGGACCCACCCTCGACGGCGCCCTCGGCGGCCTCGACGTGGCCGCGCTGCTCGCCGCGGGCGCCCTCGCCCCCTCGAGCCACAACGCCCAGCCCTGGGACCTGCGCTGGCGCGGGGGCGCCGTGGAGGTCCACGCCGACCCCGCGCGGGCGCTCCCGGTGTGCGATCCCGGGCACCGCGAGCTCCGGCTGGCCTGTGGCGCCGCGACCGCGAACGTGCGGCTGGCCCTGCGTGCCCAGGGGCGGCGGGCCCACGTCCGGCTCCTCCCCGACCCCGACGACCCCTGGTTCCTCGCCACGATCACCGTCGGGGGCCCGCTCCCCGCCACCTCGGCCGAGGAGGCCCTCGCGCACGCCATCCCGCGCCGCCGGACCGACCGCTCCCCGCTGGCCGGCGACGGCGTCGGGCCCCGGGTCCGCGAGGAGATCCGGCGAGCCGCCCAGCGCGGGCGGTCGTGGGCGATCTTCGTCGACGGGGTGCCGGAGCGGCGCGCACTGCGGGAGCTCACCGTCCGCGCCCACGAGCGGCAGCAGTCCGACCCGGCGTTCCGCGCGGAGTGGGACAGGTGGGTCGGCGGCGGCGACGGGGACGGGGCGGGCCTGCCCCGGGAGCTCGCGCGGCGGGCACCGCGACCGGACTGCACCTGGCGCCTCCGCGACTTCGCCGCCTCGGCCGACCCCGACGACGAGCGCCCCCCGGCCGCGCCCGACGACCCGGCACTCCTGGTGCTCGCCACCACCCTCGACCAGCCGATCGCCCACCTCGACGCCGGGCAGGCGCTCCAGCACGTCCTGCTCCTCGCGACCGTCAGCGGGCTGGCGGCCTCGTTCGTGGCCCCGCCCGTCGAGGTGGGCGAGACGCGGGCGGAGCTCCGGCGGCTGCTCGGCGGCGCCCTCTGGCCGCAGGTGGTGCTCCGCCTCGGCGTGCGCCGCCGGGCGGTACCACCCCCACCCCGCCGGCGGACCGACGGCACCTGCTGAGCGTTCGTTCCGTGGCCGAGTGCGCTTGACACTCCCCCGGCCGGGTCCACGATGGTCCGGGTGGACGACACCGCACCCGGAACACCTCCGGGGCCGCCCGACGTGCCGGCCGGGCTGGCCTTCCCCGGCGCGGTCCGCCTCGAGCTCGACGAGCTGCTCGACCAGGTGATCGAGCGCGCGAGCGAGCTGAAGACCGTGCAGGGCCGGTTGCGCAAGCTGCTGGCGGCCACCCACCACATCGCCCCTCGGCTCGACGTCGGTGAGCTGCACCAACGGGTGGTCGACAGCGCCCGCGGCCTCGTCGACGCCCGGGCCGCGGTCCTGGCGCTGGTGCGGGGCGACCACCCGGCCGCCGTCACCTCGGGCGCGGCCGACGGCGACGTCGCGGAGCTGGGGCGGCTCGCCACCGGTGACGGCGTCCTCCGGCCGCTCCTCGTCGACGAGGTCCCGCTGCGCCTGGCCACCCTCGACGGCGACGAGGCCCACCCCTACCTGGGCGTCCCGCTGCGCGTGGGCGGTGCCGTGTACGGCGCCCTCCACCTGCTCGACAAGCGCGGCGCGACGGAGTTCAGCCGGGACGACGAGGAACTGGTGACGACGCTGGCCGGCGCGGCGGGCGTCGCGATCGAGAACGCGCGGTTGCTCGACGGCGCGCGTCGGCGGGCCCGCTGGGAGTCCGCGGCCGCCGAGCTGAGCCGCCGTCTGCTGGCGGGGTCCCTCGACCCCACCGAGGGTCTGCGGCACCTGCTCGACGAGGCCCTCGTGCTCAGCGACAGCCAGGGGGCGGTCCTCACGACGGTCGAGGACCGGGACCCGTCGTCGGTCACGGTCCCCTGCGCGACGGGGCTCCTCGGGAGCCTCGAGGGCCGCCGCTACCCCGAGGACGACACCATCACCGCGGCGGCGCTGGAGTCCGGGCGGGCGATCGTCGTCAGCTCGGTCACCGCGGACGGGCGGGGCTCCCAGCTGGTGGAGGCGGCGCCGAGCGTCGCGAGCGCGCTGGCGATGCGCCTGTCCGACGGCATCGCGGGCGACGGGACCCACTCGGTGCTGCTCCTGGTGCGCGACGGAGGGCGGCGGTCCTTCGAGGAGGACGACGTCGACCTCGTCGAGGGGCTCGCCGCGCAGGCCTCGACGACCCTCGCGGTGGCCCGCAGCCGCGCCGACCGGGAGGCGCTGCGGCGGGTCGAGGACCGGGAGCTCCTCGTCGCCGACCTCAACACCCGGGTCCTGCAGCGGCTGCTGAAGGTCGGCACCGCGCTGTCGAGCGCCGCCTCGGCCGCGGACGGCGCGACGCGGGACCGGGTCCTCGCCCAGGTCGACGAGCTGGACGACCTCGTGCGGGAGCTGCGGCGGGCGGTCTGGCGGAGCCCACCGGGCGCCGGGGGCACGGCCGCCGTGACGCCGTCGCGATCCGAGCAGGTCCCTCGGCCCCGGGGACGGTGACCGTTCGCCCCTGAACCCCCGGGCCGGAGGGCGCCCACGCTCGGCGTCGGGCGTCGGCGAGGGAGGACGACATGGGGTGGGGCTGGGCCGGTGATCACGGCGTGGACGGGGCCGTGGGCCGCCGTCACGTACTCGAGCACCCCTGACGGCCACGACGGGGCACCCGATGGACGAGGTCGTCACGTGCGGGCACCGCCACGGTGCGGTCGTGGGAGGCCGGTACCGGCTGGAGCAGGTGCTCCGGTGCGGGCCCGGGCGGTGCGAGCACCGCGCGCACGACGAGCTCCTGCGCCGCACGGTCACGACGGTGATCGCGGAGCCGGCCAGCCCGGAACCGCTACCCGACGCCGTGACGCTGCCGATCAGCGCCCGCACCGAGCACGGCCCCGGCCTGGCCGAGGTGTACGACGGCGGCGGGGAGGACGGCGTCCTCTACCTCGTGGTGGCGCGGGCCGAGGGTGCGTGTCTCGCGGACGACCTCGCCGCGGGCCCGCTGCCGGTGCCCGAGGTCCGCGCGCTCGGCGTGCAGATCGCGCGGGTCCTGCTGCCGGTCCACCGCCACGGGTACGCGCACGGCGCGCTCGGGGCGCAACTGGTGACCCGAGGGCCGTCCGGCGTCACCGTGGCCGGCCTCGGGGTCGAGGAATGGCTACGTCGCTGGGCCCATCAGCGGTGCGACCCGCCCCATCCCGCGCCGGAGCAGCGGGCGGCGCGCTCCCCGATCTCCCCCGCGACCGACGTCTACGCCCTCGGCCGACTCCTCGGCGCCGCGGCGGGGCGGCTCCCGCGGTCGGAACCGTTGCGTGCGGTGCTCCGCGCGATGACGGCGCGTGATCCCACCTCCCGCCCCGACACCCGGGCCGTGATCGACCTGCTCGGGGGCCGGAGGCGCCCGGGAGCGGACGACGAACCCGCCGGGCCCGGCCGGGCCCTGGCGGGGACGCTCTCCACCCTCGCGCTCGCGGGCGCCCTCGCCGTGGGCGGCCTCGCCGCACACATGGGCCCGTCAGGGCTCCTGGGGGGCGCCACCCTCGGCTGGCCCTCGTCGCCCTCGCGGGTGGCCGACCGGCCACCCGCCCATGCCCCCGCCGACCCCGGTTCGTCCGGCGACGAGGGCGGGAGCCGCCCGGGCGAGGCGGATGGCGTGACGGAGGCGCGGGTGTCGAACGCCCGGGTGGCGGCGCCCCGGATCACCGGGACGCAGGCGACCCGGCCGCGGATCACGGAGACGCGGGTGCCGCACTCGGCGCAGTCGGCGCAGCCGCGGGTGCCGCACTCGGCGCAGTCGGCGCAGCCGCGGGTGACGCCGACGCAGGCGACGGAGCCGCGGGCGACGCCGAGGCAGGCGCCGGAGCCGCGGATCACGGAGACGCAGGTGGCGGAGCCGCAGGTCGGGAACGACACGCATGCCACCTCGGCGAAGCGCGGGAGCCGCGGCACCACCGGCACCGGCACCGGCATCGACACCAGCGGCCGCCGGACGGCGGACCCCGGCACCACCCCCGCCCGCTCGGCCCCGCGCCGCACCGTCGCGGACCCCTCGCTCGAGGGTCCCGGGACCGCCGCCCGCCGCTCCGCCGTGCCGCGCCCGCAGGACCCGGCACCGACGCGCCGAACGGTGGCGCCGGCGGACCAGCGCAGCGCGCCGGACGCGAACGCCGCTCCGCGGATCACCACACACCCGGTCCCCCAGCGCACCGTCCCCCAGCGCACCGTCCCCCAGCGCACCGTCTCCCAGCGCACCGTGCCGCCCCGGCGCCACCCGGCGCCGCGCCGGTCGCACGCGCGGACCGTTCCGACCAGCTCCCTGACCACCACCGTCCTGCCGGTCCCCGGTGACCCGGACACCGAGCTCCCCGGGGGCTGACGACGAGCCTTCCCGGGGCAGAGAGGAGGACCCCGTGACCCAGGAACCCCGGGCCCGGGAGGTGCTGCGCGAGGCCGCCCGGCACGCGCTGCTGGCCCCGTCCGAGCACAACGCCCAGCCGTGGCGCTTCCGGCTGCACGGCGCCGTCCTGGACCTGCGGGCCGACCGCACCCGGCGGCTGCCGGCCACGGACGAAGCGGCCCACAACCTGCTGCTCGGGTGCGGCTGCGCGCTGCACCACCTCCGGGTCGCGCTCGCCGCGGCCGGCCGGGAGGCCGACGTCCGGCGCGGGAACGACGAGGACCCGGAGCACCCCCTCGCCCGGGTGCGCCTCGGCGGGCCGACGACCCCCGACCCCCGCACGCGCCGGTGGTTCGGCGCGATGCCGGGACGCCGCACCGACCGGCGGCGGTTCTCCGGCCAGGAGGTGGGCCCGGAGGTCGTGGAGGCGCTGGCCGAGGCGGCGCGCAGCTGCGGCGGCACGCTGTTCCTCGCGACGGGCTCGGTGCGCCGGGCCATCGTCGAGGCCGCCGCCGAGGCCGACCGTGCGATGCGCGCACGCCTGGACTACGCCGCCGAGATGCAGCACTGGACCCGGCGCTACGCCGGCGCCCACGACGGCATCCCGGCCAGCTCCCGGCCCGACACCCCCGCCGTGGCCTACGGCGACGTGGAGATGCGGTGGATGCCGCCGGGCACGCTCGACCGGCCGCGCGCCGGCCCCGGCGCCCGGGACGCCTCGCAGATCCTCCTGCTCGCCGCGCCGTCCGCCGACACCGTCTCGCTGGTGCGGGCCGGGGAGGCCCTCAGCGCGGTCCTGCTCGAGGCCGAGGCCCTCGGGCTCGCGGTGACGCCCTTCACCGCGCCGTTCGAGGAGCCGGCCGTCGAGGCGCGCATCCGGCACCTCGGGATCGGGGCGCACCGCATCCCGGTGATCGCGCTGCGGGTCGGCCGGCGGCTGCCGGGCGCCGCGACGATCCCCCCGACCCCGCGCCGCCCCCTGCACGCGGTGCTCACCGAGGACCCCTGACCCGCGACACGGCGGTCCCGCCGCCGGGTCGACCGTCGACCCCGGACGCGGGGCCCTTCGGCCGTACCGGCGCGCTCCGCCGCGGATTGGACTGCGGGCGTGATCGACCGTGACCCGCACGTCCCGGCGGGCAGCCGCGCGGCCCGGCGGGCCGTCTCCCCCGTGCGGGCGGGCTGACCGGTGGTCGCCCCCGTCCGCACCGCACCGGTCCTGCTGCGCGCCGTCACCATCGGCATCGAGCTGGTGCTCGGCCTCAGCGCGGTCTACGGGGGCATCGGCCTGCTCACCGGCACCATCGGGGTGCCCGACACCTGGCTGGAGGAGACCCCGTTCGGGTCGTGGCTCGTCCCCGGCGTCGCGCTGCTGCTCGTCGTGGCGGTGCCCATGCTCACCGCGGCCGTGTCCGAGGTCCGGGGCTGGGCCGTCGCCACGGCGATCTCGGCCACCGCCGGGCTCCTGCAGGTGGGCTGGATCGCCGCACAGCTGCTGCTGATGCACCGCTACGACCCGCTCCAGCCCCTCGTGCTGGCACTCGCCACCGTCCTGCTGGCCGCCACCGGGCTCCGCGTCCGGTCCGGACCGGGCCCGTGAACCCTCGCGGGATCTGTCCCCGGAACGGCGCTCCTGACGCTGCGGCGAACGGTCCTGTGGCAGCCCGTCGGCCACGTGTCGCACGACGCGGGAGCCGGATCGTCGATTGCCACGCCGAGTAGGCTCGAGTGGTCGGAGTGGCGTTCTGGTGCGGGTGAGGTGGCACCGATGGCGGAAGGGCAGAACGGACGGTCCGCGCCGCCGGCCCGCCACGACGACATCCGCATCGACGTCGTCGAAGGCCTCGTCCGCGAGATCCACACCGGGTCGCTCGACCGCGTCATGAAGGTCTCGCTCCGGCTGATGGCGCTCGCCTCGTTCGCCGACCCGCCCGGCCGGGACGTCCTGCTCGCCCAGGTCGAGCAGCTCGACGCCGCGGTCCAGAACGTGCGCGACATGTTCTTCCGGGACCATCCGACGACCTGCCCCGCGCCGGAGACCGAGCCGGAGGAGGAGGACGGCCGCGTCGAGGTCGCCCTGCTCGACCGCAAGGGCGTCATCGTCTGGACGAACCGGGCCTGGGACGACTTCTGCCGGGACAACGGCGGCGACCCCCGATACGCCGGGGTCGGCCGGTCCTACGTCGGGATCTGCGACGACGCCGGTGACGCCACCAGCGCCGACCTGGCCCGCTCCATCCGAACCGCGGTCCGTGGCGCTCTCCCGATCCCGGCCCGCACCGTGATCTCCTGCCCGGCCCCGGGCCGGCCGCGCGCGTTCGACACGCTGGTCTCCACCCGCTTCGACGACGACGGCCGCACGATCGGCGCGCTCGTCACGCTCTCCGAGGTGGGCGTCGCGGCCATCGTCGGCTGACCTCGCGACTCAGGGCACGAGCACCGCGGCGCCGGTCACCCGGTCGGCGGCGAGGTCGGCGAGCGCGCGCCCGGCGTCGTCGAGCGCGTAGGGCATCGTCGTGACCTCGAGGTGGTGGCGTCCGGCGACCGCCAGGAACTCGCGGGCGTCGGCGCGGGTGTTCGACGTGACGCTGCGCAGCGTCCGCTCCCAGAAGAGGTGCCGCTGGTAGTCGAGCACCGGGATGTCCGAGAGGTGGATTCCGGCGACGGCGAGGGTGCCGCCCCGGTCGAGCGCCTCGAGGGCCGGCGGCACGAGGTCACCGACCGGGGCGAAGAGGACCGCGGCGTCGAGGGGCTCGGGCGGCGGGTCGGTGGCCCCCTGCGCGGAGGCCGCGCCGAGCGCGAGCGCGAGCTCCCGCGCCTCCCGGCTCCGGGTCATCACGTGGACCGTGGCGCCCTCGGCCAGCGCCACCTGCGCGGCGAGGTGGGCGCTGCCGCCGAACCCGTAGACGCCGAGCCGCCCGCCCTCGGGCAGACCCGACCGGCGCAGCGCGCGGAACCCGATGATGCCCGCGCAGAGCAGCGGGGCGAGCTCGACGTCGGAGTAGCCCGTCGGCAGCCGGTGCACGTACGCGGCCGGGGCGACCGCGTGCTCGGCGTAGCCGCCGTCGGCGTCCCACCCGGTGTACCGGGACTCCGGGCAGAGGTTCTCCGCGCCCCGGCGGCAGAAGCGGCAGCGCCCGCAGGTGTGGCGCAGCCAGGCGATGCCGACGCGGTCCCCGACGGCGAGGTCGGTCACCCCGGCGCCGAGGCCCTCGACCTCCCCGACGACCTCGTGCCCGGGCACCACGCCGACCCGGTGCACCGGCAGGTCGCCCTCGGCCACGTGCAGGTCCGTGCGGCACACCCCGCAGGCGAGCACTCGGACCGCGACCTCGTCGGCGGCCGGCTCCGGGACCGGCGTGTCCACGGGCGCGAGGGGGAACGACGCCGCCGGGCCGGGGCGGGTCACGCGGAAGGCCCGCATGGTGGTGGTCACCGCGGCCATGGTCCCCCCGCGCCGGTCACGGTGCCTCACGGTGCCTCACGCCGACGCGGCGACGGCACCGGTCCGGGCGGCCACGAGGGGGCGGACGGCCGCGGGATCGCCGGGGACGAGCGCGACCGGGCACCGGGCCCGCCGCAGCACCGCCCGGCCCACGGCGTCCGAGGGCCCCGGCCCGAGACCGCCGGTGCCCAGCACGAGCAGCCCGGTGGACGGTCCGACGAGGTCGAGCAGCTGCTCGGCCGGATCGCCGTGGCCGAGGACCTCGTGGACGTCCACGCCCGACCCCACGTCCGCGGGGCAGGCGTCGAAGACGCGACGGGCACCGGCGACGGCCGGGGCGGTGTGCGCCCCGGGGAGCACGACGACGACCAGCAGCGGCCGCTGCCAGGACCACGCCACCGCGGCGGCCAGCCCGACCGAGGCGTGCCGGAGCTCGTCCGGCTCGTTCGGGTCGACCGCGACGACGACCTCGCCCAGGTGGCGCTCGGCATCCCACCGGGCGGGGACGACGACGACCGGGCAGGCGCAGTCGACCACCAGGGACGAGCTCAGCGGCACGGCCGCGGGCTCCCCCGGCTCCTCACCGTCGCTGCCCACGACCACCAGCGACGCGTCGCGGCCGGCCGCGGCGAGGGCCGGGCCCGGCCGCCCCGTGACGATCCGGGTCGCGGTGACCACCGCGGCGCTCGCCAGGGCGGCGCGCCGGGCCGCCGCGAGGTCGGCGTGGGCCCGGCGGGCGCCGTCGACCGGGTCGGCGTCGTCGGGGACGGCCGCGACGAGGTCCACGGGGAGGGCGCGGCGGTCGGCCTCGCGCGCCGCCCAGGCCACCGCGCGCAGCGCGGCGGGGCGGCCGTCGACCCCGACGACGACGGGATGGGGAGCGGTGGTCACGGATGTCTCCTCTCGGACCGCTCTACGCCCGGGCGTGCGGCGCCTCGTCCAGCAGGCGGCAGTCGGCGCCGGGGAACACCAGGCTGCGGTGCTGGTCGAGCCACTGCACCCAGTAGGGCGGCGAGCCGTCGGCGTGCGTCAGTGCCACGACCCGGCCCTCCTTGCGCGGGGTCCGCTCGTCGGGCCCCTCGACCACCACCCACGTGCCCACCTGTGCCTGCACGGCGCCCTCCTCGGTTCGGTTGCGGGGCACCGTCGGACGGGTGCCGGGCCCCGGCCAGGGCCGCCCGACCCCCGGGCCCGGGGTCCGGTGACCCTGCGGCGGCCGTCGGACGTCAGTGCGGGGATCCCCAGCCGGGCCGCGCCGACCAGGCGTGCCGCGGCGGCCCGGGCGGCGGCACCACGAGCACCGGGCACGCCGAGAGGCGGAGCAGGTCGGCCGTGGGCGAGGGCGCGAGCAGGTCCCGGGCCCGTCCGCGCGCCGGGCGCCCGGCCACGACCAGCTGGGCGTCCCGGCTGCCGTGCACCAGCGCGTCCAGCGGCTCCCGGTCGACGACCTCGACGTCGACCCCCACCTCCGGCCGGGTGATCCGCCAGACGGCGAGGTCGTCCTCGCAGCTGCGCTCCGCCGCGTCGGCGTCGCCGAGCCCCTCGACGGCCCGGACGGCCCGCAGGTCCACCCCGTACCGGGCCGCCGTCTCGAAGGCGGAGCCGATCACCTCGGGCCCGGTCCAGGGCGCGAGCGCGAGCACCACGCACGCGTCCGGCCGCGGCAGCGGGCGGTCGGGGACGGCGACGAGGGGCTCGGTGAGCATGTCCACGAGGGCCGGCAGCTGCGGGAGCGACTGCGGCACCACCAGCAGGCGGGCGCCGGCCACGGCGGCCGCGAGCTCCCGCGCGAGGGCGCACGCCGACGACCGGCGCAGGGGGGACAGGACCCGCGAGACCACGTCGCCCGCCGTGCGCGCCAGGAGCTGCACCAGGGTCGTCGCCGGTCCCGGCTCCGGCGGCGGGTCCGCGGGGTCGACGAGCACCTGCAGCGAGCCCCCCGTGCGCGCCGCGTGCCGGGTCGCCCAGCGCAGCACCCGGCGCCGGGAACGGTCGGTCGGGGCGAACACCCGGACGCTGCGCGCCCGGTCCCTCCCGACCCGGTCGGCCGGCGCGGGCCCGACGGACGCACCACCTCGCTCGGCCGATCCCGGGAGCGTCCGCGGTCCCACCTCGTGTCCCTGGGTCACGGCGGCGAGGCTTCTCGCAATCCGGCCAGACCGGCAGGGCCGGAGGTCCCGACACCGAGATCGACCCGCGCCGCCTCCCCCGTCCCGGATGATTCGGGACCAATGGCCCTCCCTGCGCCACGAAGCGGTCACCAGGCTGTGACGCGGACATCACGAGCACGGAGGGTCAGGACCGGGGGTCGGATCATGGAGGACTTCGGGGCACGGGCAGGGTTCGTCGGGTCGCTGCTGGAGGGCGACGAGGGGCTGCTGGTGGTGCGGGGCGCGCAGGGGGCCGGCGCGGCCCGCCGGGTCGGCGAGCACCTGCGGTCGCTCCTGGTGGCAGGCGCCCGCCACGTCCGACTGGACGCGCGCGGCGCCACCGGGCTGCACGACGACCTGCTGCCCGTCCTCGGGCAGGCGCAGGCCCGGCTCAACGTGCGCCGGGGCGTCCTCACGGTCGCGGGGCTGTCCCTCGAGACCGACGCCGTCGCCGGCACCCCCGCCGAGGCCCCCGCCGGCACACCCGCCGCCGCCTGACCGGTCCCCGCACCCGGGCGGCGGGGCCCGGGACCTTCGGACGCCGCCGGGAGGCGGATCGACCCTGAAGCACCGGGCCGTCGCGCTCCTACCCTCCTGCTGCCGGCAAGGGCGGTCGGCGGGGCACGAGGGGGTCGGCGATGGCGGACATCGGCATCGATCTGGGCACGGCGACGACGGTGGTCTGCCACCCACGCGACGGCGTGGTGCACGACGAACCGACGTTGCTCGTGGAATGGCCGGCCCGCCGCGGCCGGGAGCTGCTGCTCGGCGACGAGGCCGCGGCGATCGAGGGCCGGACGCCCCCGGGCGCGCGCATCGGGCACCCGCTGCGCGGCGGCGCCGTCACCGACCTCGGCCTGGTCCGCACCTACCTCCACCAGCTGCAGCGCCGGACCGCGCGCGGCCGGTGGCGCCTCCGCCGGCCGCACGCGGTCCTCTCCTGCCCCGTCGACGCCACGCCGCTCGAGCGGCGGGCGCTGCTGGAGTCGGCCGAGGAGGCCGGGTTCGGGCACGTCGACCTGCTGGCCGCCCCCCTCGCGGCCGCCCTCGGCTGCGGCCTCGACCTCACCGACTCCCGGGTCCAGGCCGTCGTCGACGTCGGGGCCGGCACCGCCGAGATCGCGATGTTCTGCCGCGGCGTCGTGCTCACCGACCGCTCCTGCCGGCACGCCGGTGACGAGATGACCGCCGCCCTGCGCGGGCACCTGCGCGACGAGCACGGCCTGCACCTCTCGGCGCCGGCGGCCGACGCGGTCAAGGTCCGTTCCTGCACGTCCCGCGAGGCGGTGGTCGCCGAGGGCCGCGACGTCGTGTCGGGGCGCCCCAAGGTCACGACCGTGGAGCCCGGCGACGTCGAGGCGGCCGTCGCACCGGTCGTGCGGCGCCTGGTGGTGGCCCTGGCCGACTGCCTCGACGACCTGCCGGTGGCGGGGGTCCCCGACCTGCTCGCCGGCGGCGTGGTGCTCGTCGGCGGCGCCTCCCTCGCGCTCCACCTGCAGGAGGAGCTCGAGGCGGCCCTGGGCTTCCCGGTCAAGGTGCCCGAACGCCCGCGGACGTGCATCGCCGAGGGCCTGGCGCTGGCCGGCGGACGGCCCGAGCTGCGGGCCCGCCCCGCCTGACCGCCGGTCCCGCACCCCGACCCCCGCACCGCACGTCCCGCCCCCGCACCCCACGTCCCGCTCCGCCCTCGAGCCCGTCCGGAGCCCGCGATGAACCCCGCCCCCACGTCCCCGGGGCCCGACCGGGTCCTGCCCACCCCTCCCTTCCCGCCGCCCCGGCGCCCCCGCGACGGCCGCGTGGCCGCGGCCCGGGCGTGGCGACGGCTGTGGCCCTGGCTGGCCGCGCTCGCGGTCGTCGCGCTCGTCGTCGTCACCGAGCTGGTCCTGCTGCAGGGCCGGCTCCGCGCCGACCTCGCGCGCCTGCACGAGGCCGGCGGTGCCCCGCGGCCCCCGGCGACCGCCCCGACGGTCCCGCTCCCGCCCGTCCCCGTCGCGGCGCCCGCCGCGGCCGGCGACGTCGCGGGCGTCCGGGCCCGGCCCCTCGACCCGCCGTGCACCCCGGGCGCCGCCTGCACCGTCGTCGTCGCGGTCGACCGCCGGGCCGGGACGCCCGCGGCGCCGGTCGCGTGGCGGGCCCTCGTCGTCGACCGCTGCCACGGCACCACCACGGACCTCGGGGCGGGCACCACCCCGGCGGCCCCCGGGGCCTGGGGCCTCGCGACGGTGCCACTCCCGCCGGGTCGCGCCCTCGCCCTGGTCGCCGTCACCGCGGCCCCGTCCCGCGCCGCCGCCGCCCCGGTGCTGATCGGGGCGGGACCGTGCTGAGCGGCGAGAGCGGGGGCTGGGACGACGTCCCGCGCCGCCGGCCGGAGCCCGGCGGGGAGTGGGACGGCGGACGGCGCCGGCCCCTCGCGCGCCTGCGCCGGAGGACCGCCCGCCGGTTCGGCGCGCGCGGTGGGCTCGGTGGGGCCGCGCGCGAGGACCGCGCGGCGCGGCGCCGGTCCCGGGCGCGGGCCCGCGAGGAACGCGGCGCCGAGCCGCGGCGCGCCGCGCTCGCCGACGCGGCCGCGATCCTCGCCGCCGTGGTCCTGGTCGGCCTCGGCGCGGCGAACCTGCTCGCGGCCGGGGAACCGGACGCGGCGGTCACCAAGCTCGTCACCGGTGGCGTCGGGCTGGTGCTGCTGCTCCTGGTCTCGGCCCGGCGCCGCCCGGTGACCCCCGCGCTGGCCTGGTCCGTCTACGGCCTCACGGTGCTCCTGCTGCTCGCGGTGCTCGTCGCCGGCCTCGAGGTCAACGGCGCCCGCCGGTGGCTGGGCGGCGGGACCCTGACCCTGCAGCCCTCGGAGCTGGCGAAGCTCGCCGTCCCGCTCGTCCTCGCCGCCGTGCTCGCCACCGGCCGACCCAGCTGGCGCCGGTTCGCGCTCGCGCTGCCGCTGGCCGGCGTGCCGATCGTGCTCGTCGCGGACCAGCCCGACCTCTCCACCGCCACGCTGCTCACGCTGACCGCGGCGGCGGTCGTCGTCGTCGCCCGCGTCCCGGCGCGGTACCTGCTGCCCGTGCTCGCGGCCGCCGCGGTCGCCGCGCCGCTGACGCTGGGCCTCCTGCACGACTACCAGCTCGCCCGCCTCGGCACCTTCCTCACCGGGTCGCAGTCGGCCGAGGGCCCCGGCTGGGCCGTGCGGCAGGCCCGGCTCGCGATCGCCCGCGGCGGGTGGTTCGGCGACCGCACCGACCCGGTGCACACCCTGGCGGCGGGGTACCTGCCCGAGCGCGAGACCGACCTGGCGCTCGCCTCGCTCGCGTCGGGCTGGGGGGCCGCCGCGGCCGCGCTCGCCGTCGTCGCCGGTCTGGTGATCGTGTGGCGGTGCGTGCTCGGGGCGCGCTCACCGCGCAGCGCCATCGGCCGCCTGCTCTGCGCGGGGTTCGCGGTGCTGCTCGGCGTGGAGCTGGTCGTGTCGACGGGCGGCAACCTGGGCCTGCTGCCGGTCGCGGGCGTCCCCTTCCCGATCCTCTCCGCCGGCGGCACCGCCACCGTCGTCCACCTCGCCGCGCTCGGCCTGGTCCTCGGCGGCCGCCGCGACGGTGCCCGGCGGGCGTTGTGGGCCCCGGCGGCCCGCACCCGCCCCCGGCTCGCCCGGACCGCCGTCGTCGCCGTCACCGTGGTGCTGGCGGTCTTCGCCGGGTACGGGGTGGGCCTCGTCCGGGACCCGGTGGCCCTCGCCGCCGGCGTCGACCAGATGACCCGGTGCGTGGTGGTCCCGGCGCCGCGGGGCGCCATCGTCGACCGCCACGGGGCGCTGCTCGCCGCCGACGCCGGGGACCGCGACGTCCGGCTCGCCCCCGCCCTGCTGCGCGCCGACCCGGGCGCCGTCGACCGCCTGGCCGGTCTCCTCGGGAAGCCCCCGGCCGCGGTCCACGCGCTGGTCGACCGCGCCCCCGCGACGACGGTGGACCTCGACGCCGGCGTGGTGCCCGGCCCGACCGGCGACACCGTGACCCGCGCCGCGCTGCCCGGCGTCGTCGTCGTCCCGGCCCCGCGGCGCAGCTACCCCACCGGCCCGGTCCTCGGGCCCGTGCTGGGCTGGGTCGGCGCCGCGACCCCGGTCGAGACCGCCCGGCAGGCCGACCTGGATCCACGGGGCACCACCGGGCGGTCCGGGATCGAGCAGAGCTACGACGCGGTCCTGCGCGGCGTGCCGGGCGAGCAGTGCTACTGGGTCGACCCGGCCGGGCGCCCGGTGGCCCCGGGGGCCCGCCGGGACCCCGTGCCCGGCGCCACGCTGGCGCTCACGATCGACCTCGGCATGCAGCGGCGGCTCGTCGCCGACGTGGCCGCGTCACTGGGGGGCAGCCCCCGCGGCGCCGTCGGGGCCGGGGTCGCGATGGATCCCCGCGACGGTTCCGTGCTCGCCCTGGCGAGCTGGCCCAGCCACGACAACGGGCTCTACGGACCCCCGCTGGACGCCGCCGCCCTGGAGCAGGTGTCCAGCGGCCCCGGCGACCCCATGATCAACCACGCCATCGCCTCGGCGGTCCCGCCGGGCTCGACGTACAAGCTCGTCAACGCCGCGGCCGACATGGTCCACCCGGTCGTCCCGCCGGACCTGGTGGTGCCGACCGGCGGCAGCTTCACCTACGGCGACCACACGTTCGGCAACTGGCGGGTGCTGCCGCCGCAGGACCTCGTCGACGCGATCGCCTGGTCGAACGACGTGTACTTTTACAAGCTCGCGGTCGCGCTGGGCCCGGAGAACATGATCGACACCGCCCACGCCCTCGGGGTGGGGAGCGCCACCGGGATCGACCTGCCCGGCGAGAGCGCCGGCTACCTCGGCACCCCCGCGAGCGTCGCCGCGGACGGCGGCACCTGGTACCCCGGCACCACGGTCATCCTCGGCATCGGCCAGGGCGCCATCCAGGTCACGCCGCTGCAGGACGCCCGCTGGACCGCGGCGGTCCAGACCGGCGCCCTGGTGACGCCCCACCTCGGGATGGCGGTCGGCACCGGCCCGGGAGCGACCGCGCTCCCCCACCCGACACCGGCCCCGCTGCCCTTCGCCGACCGGCTCGGGCCGGTGCGCGACGGCATGCGGACCATGGTCACCTCGGGGACCGGGACGGCCCTGGCCGGCGTGGGGGTCCCGGTGGCGGCGAAGTCCGGCACCGCCGAGGACCCGTCGGTGCCCGGCGGCGGCGTCGACGACTGGATGACCGCCGCCGCCCCGGCCGGCGCCCCGCGGCTCGTGGTCACCGCGCTCGCCCAGAGGCCCGACGTCGGCGGCTCGCGGACCGTGGACGTCGTCGCCGACATGATGCGGACCTACGGCGGGGCCGGCCCCTGAGCCGCTTCCGGGCCGGTTTCCGGGCCGGTTCAGGCCGCCTCGGAGCCGGGGTCCTCGTCCTCCTGGGCCGTGCACGACGGTGCGCAGTGGACGAACGAGATCAGGCTCGCGCTGAAGGCGGGCCCGGTGACCTGCACCGGGGTCCGCCGGGCGGTCTGACCGGGGAGGATCGGGAACCAGCAGCGTTCGCAGAGCGCGGGCACCGTCGGGTCGAGCCCGCCGTCGGGGTCGTGCCTGTCGTCGGACATGGGTACTCCCGGGATGCGTCGAAGGGGTCGCCGGCCGGAGGAGAACAGCCGCACCACCAACGGCCCGGCCGGCGACCGACCCCCGGTCCCGCGGAAGGGGAGCGGACCCGACGGCCCCTGTGACGCTAGAGGGACCGCGGGCGGGCGCGCAGGGCCCGCACGGGCCAACCCGTCGCGATGATCCGGTGGCCGAGTAGCGCGATCCTCGAAACAGGCACGCCGACGAGCCGGACGCCGGTCCCGCCCTTGGGGGGCGGACGGGTACCGCCGTCCGGCCGTCCGGAGCCGTGGGTGACCAGGCGTGGCGCCGTCCGAGCGGGCCCCCGTGCCACGCCGGCGTCCGGCGGGGACACGAAGATCCACGGCACCGACCCCGCGGGTCGATCTCCGCGTGGCCGCCCGGGCTCCGGGTGGGCCCGGCCGAGGGGAGCCGGCGCTTCTCCTCCGCGTCGACCGTGGCCTCGTGGGGCCCGGGGCGCACGATGACCCGCCGGCGGCGGCGCCCGACAGGGCCGAAGGTCCCGACCTGCTCAGCGCCCGGGCGACTGCCCCTTGACCTGGTTCGCGAGCACGGCCGCCTGCACCCGCCGTTGCATCCCGAGCTTCGCGAGCAGCGCGGACACGTAGTTCTTGACGGTCTTCTCCGCGAGGAACATGCGCTGGCCGATCTCGCGGTTGGTCAGCCCCTCCCCGATGTAGGCGAGCACCTCGCGCTCCTTCTCGGTGAGCTCCGCGAGCGGGTCGACCGCCTCGGTGCGGTCCCGCAGCCGGCTCATCAGCGCGGTCGCGGCCCGGCCGTCGAGCAGGGAGCGGCCCGCGCCGACCTCGCGCACGGCGTTGACGATGTCGTTCCCGCGGACGTCCTTGATGACGAACCCGCTCGCGCCGGCGAGCACGGCGTCGAACATCGCCTGCTCGTCGGTGTAGGAGGTCAGCATCAGGCACCGCAGGTCGGGCATCCGCGAGCGCAGGTCGCGGCACAGCTCCACCCCGCTGCCGTCGGGGAGCCGCACGTCGAGCACCGCGACCTCGGGCTCGAGCGCCGGGATGCGCGCGAGGGCCTCGGCCACGCTCCCGGCGTCCCCGATGACCCGGAGGTCGTCGTGGGCTCCGAGCAGGTCGGCCACCCCCCGCCGGACGACCTCGTGGTCGTCGACCAGGAACACCGTCGTCATGGTCCGCTCTCTTCCGTGCTGGGTCGGCCGGCTCAGGCGTCGACCGTGTCGGGCTTGGTGGGATCGAGGGGCACCCACCAGGTCAGGCGGGTCCCGGGGCCGACCGGGCGCCGCGCGACCCGGGCGTCCCCACCGGCGGCGCGGGCACGGCCGGTCAGGTTGGCCAGGCCGCTGCGCGCGACGGTCTCCGGGATGCCGATCCCGTCGTCGACGACCTCCACGGCCAGGACGGAGTCCGCCGAGACGGTGACCGTGACCTGGGAGGGCGCGGCGTGGCGCACCGCGTTGCTGACGCCCTCGCGCACCACCGCCTCGACCGCCACCGCCAGGTCCTCGGCGAGGTCCTCGACGTGGCCGGAGACCCGCACCACCGGGTCGACGTCGGTGTCGGCGGCCATCTCCCGCGCCGCCGCCCGGACCCGCGTGATCAGCGCGCCGCCGCCGCGGGCCGTGTGGAGGTCGAAGATCGAGGTGCGGATGTCGCGGATGATCGCGTCGATCTGGTCCACGGCGTCGTCCACCCGCCGCGCCGCGTCCGACTCCGGCAGCCGGGCGTGCGCCGCCTGCAGGCCGAGGCCGAGGGCGAAGAGCCGCTGCAGCACGTGGTCGTGCAGGTCGGCCGCGATGCGCTCCCGGTCGCTGACGACGTCGAGCTGGCGGCGGGCCCGCTGGGACTCGGCGTGGCGCAGCACGAGGGCCGCCTGGTCGGCGAAGGAGGCGAGGATCGACAGGCCGTCGTCGCCGGCGGCGTCGACCCACCCGTCGATCCCGACGACCACGAGCACGCCGCTGATCTCCTCGCCGCTGCGCATCGGCACGGCGAGCCCCGGCGCCCCCTCGCCGTCGCCCTCGCGGAGGACCAACGCGTCGACGGCCTGCGGGCTGCCGGTGTGCGCGACGGCGCCGAGGACGGTGCCCCGGGTCGGCAACCGGGTGCCCACCGGGAAGCGGCCCTCCAGCCCGACCGCCACGGTGACCCGCACCGGCGGCTCGTCGCCGTCGTCGGTGACGCGGGGAGGTGTGGTGATGAGCGCCCCCGAGGCGCCGATGAGCTCCGCGGCCCGCTGCGCGACGAGCGCGAGGGCCTCCCCGGGGTCGGTACCGGCGAGCAGCGTCGTGGTGATCTCCCCCGCGGCCTCCAGCCAGCGCTGGCGCAGCCGGGTCTCCGCCACCAGGTGGCGCGTGCGGGTGTGGAGCCGGGCGTTCTGGACGGCGATGCCCGCCGCCGCCGCGAGCGACGTCGTGACCTCCTCGTCGGCCGCGGTGAAGGAGCCGCCGCGCTTGTCGGTGAGGTAGAGGTTGCCGACCGCCCGCGTCCCGACCCGCACCGGGACGCCGAGGAACGAGCCCATCGGCGGGTGGCCGGGGGGCACGCCGACCGAGGCCGGGTGGTTCCGCAGGTCGTCCAGCCGCAGGGGGACGGGGTGGCGGATGAGCTCGCCGAGCAGCCCGTGGCCGGTCGGCGGCGGACCGAGGCCCGCCCGGGTGGCCTCGTCGAGGCCGACGGTGACGAAGCGGGCCAGCGCGGTGCCCTCGTCGTCGAGCAGCCCGAGCGCGCCGTACCGAGCGTCGACCAGGTCGACGGCCTCGCGGACGATCCGCGGCAGGGTCTCCTCGAGGTCGAGTCCCTCGGCGACCGCCACCATCGACCGCAGGAGCCGGTCGGCCCGCGGGGGCCCCGACGGCGACGACGCGTCCGTGCTCCCGCCACGCCGGTCGAGCCGGAGCCCGCGTGTCGTCTCCGGGATGGTCGCCCCCACGTCGTCGTCGCTCCGCGCGGGCGCACACCCGCTGCGCGCCATCCTCGACCGGGGCGGCGGCGAACGCCAGGGCCGAAGGTCCTCCGGTGATCTCCGCGGCCCGCGTCCCGGGAGGCCTCAGCCGGCGGCGCCACGGTCGGGCGGGCGCCGGAACGCCGCCCAGTCCTCCTCCCACTGCCGCAGGCGGCGGCGGTCGAGCACGCGCCGGAGCAGCGCGAGCCCGGCGAGGAGCGTGACCAGGACGGCGCCGAACCCGCCGACGTCGGCGACCCAGCCCTGCAGGACCGCGTCCTGCTCGGTGCTCGGGGGCGCCACCGCCCGGAACCCGCGGTCGACCCACATCGGGTAGGGCGAGCCCACGGTCACGTCGTCCCCGTCGTAGCCCACCCGCGGCAGCGTGTGGACCGACCCGTCCGGCTCGGCCCAGGCGACGGTGAGGGCGACGGTCGTGCCCGCGCCCACGCCCGCGTCGCGGGGCGACACCGTGACCACGGTGGCCGTGACCGGGTGCCCCGTCGCGCGGACCTCCGCCGCCCCCTCGCGCATGGCCCGCGCCCGCGCGTCGCCGAGCGTGAGCACGACGGGCACCAGGAGGAGCAGCACGGCCAGCGCGCCCCACCGGGCCGCGGTCTCCCAGCGGTCCGAGGGCCGGCGCAGGGCGCTGCGCCGCGGCACGAACGCCGTGTACGCCCGGTCCGCCGCGGACCCGCGCCGCCGCCCTGCTCCGGTCATCGTCGGCCCACCTCCCCGGGGTCGTGGCGTGCCCCGGGGAGCATGGCGGCGGGGCGAGGGTCGCCAGGAGGGCCGACGGTCCCGGGATCGACCGGGTCGCTCGTCCCCGGCCGACGATGCGGGCCCTCCGGCCCTGTCCGGGCAGCGCAACATCGGCGGATGCTGCGGTCCCCGCCGAGGAGGTGGACGGTGGAACGACTCGCCCGCCAGGTCCGCGAGCTCATCGTCGCGTCGGACCACTACCGGCAGACGATGGCCGCGGGGCTGCGCATCGGGATCAGCGAGTCCGCGGTGCTGGGGCACCTGCTGCACAACGGGCGGCAGACGCCGTCGGTCATCGCCGCGCGCGTCGGACTCACCCCGGCGAGCACCACGGCGCTGCTCGACCGGCTCGCCGGCGCCCAGCTGGTCCGCCGGATGCCCAACCCGCACGACCGGCGCAGCGTGCTCGTCGAGCTCACCGACCTCGGGCGCTCCGGGGTGGAGGAGATGTACACGATGTTCGCCATCGACATCGACGCCGCCCTGGACCAGGCCGATCCCCGGCTCCGGGAGGAGCCCGAGCTCCGCGAGGCCCTCACCGACCTGCTGGGGCGGATGGCCGCCGCGCTGCGCGAGCGCAGCGGCGACCGGCGGGGCATCGAGGAGGCCCTCGCGGAGGCCCACGAGGCACCCGGCCCCGGGACCGACGAGGCCGGCCGGCCCGACGGGCCCGACGACGAGGCGGCGGGGGAGGTCGGCGACGACGACCGTCACCGTCGGTCCGGCTGATCCGCGGACGACGCCACGTGGGGGCCCAGCGCGGTCTCCACCCCGAGCACGTCCCCCGCCCGCCGGCGCAGGGCGGCCGCCGTCAGGGCGACGAACCCGCCCACGGCCCGGCGCCACCCCGGGTCGTCCCGCAACCGCGGGTCGGCCCGGTCGAGCGCGGCCTCGACGTCGGCGACGAAGACCCGGTGCGCGGCCAGCGCCACCGCGAACCCCAGGTCGGTCAGCTCGACGAGCACGCTGCGCCGGTCCTGCAGATGAGGCCGGCGGCTGACCCAGCCCGCCGCGGCGAGCCGGTCGACCAGCGCCGTCGTGCTCGTCCGGGAGAGCCCGGTGCGCGCGGCGATCAGGCTCGGCGGACGCGCGCCGTGGTGCAGCAGGAACTCGAGCGCCGTCGCCTCGACCGGGGTGACGGCCAGGGCGGCGGCGACCGCGCGCCGGTGGATCTCCTCGGCCACGACCAGCTCGCGGACCGCGGCGGCCAGCGCCCGCGCCGCCGCGTCCCGCCGCCCCGGTCGGGGGCCGCTCGTTTCGGTCGTCGTAATACTCCGTCCCCGGATCATTCCGCGCGGCCCCTCCGGACGACCGGGTCGAGGACGGGACCCTCGCCTCTACCGTCGGGGGCGACCGTCGAGCGAGGAGACCCCGATCAGACCCGGACCCACCCCGGACACGGCCCGCATCCTCACCCAGTGGCACTGCGTGAGCTGCGACGTCGCCGGCCGCGACCCGGACCCCGACCCCGCGTGCTGGAGCTGCGGGCGGCGCGGCGTGACCGTCACCGCCCGGCCGGCGGTGGGTCCTCCGGACTGATCTCCCCGTCGGCGGTCCCGGCGCTCTCCTCGGCCCCGGCCTCGGCCCGGGCGTCTGCCCCCGCCTCGGCCTCGACCTCCAGGGCCGAGGAGAGCAACCGGTCCAGCGCCGCCAGCGAGTGCCGCGGGCCGCGCCGGTCGATCACCACCGGGTCCTCGTCGGGGGTCCCCGCCTCGGCGAGGCCGTCGGTGATCGCCTGCGCCGAGCGGATCGCCCCGGTGGCGAAGCGGTCCGCCGCGACGTGCTTCGACGGCGGCGTGAACTCCCGCTCCTCCCCCGGGGCGTCCTGCTCGGCACCGTCGGGCATCAGCTCGTCACGGCGCACATGCCCCGGTCGGCCGTGGCGGGGCCCGCGGCGGACGGGCGGACGTCGAAGTCGAAGATCGCCGTGGGCAGGTAGAGCGAGCAGCAGGCGTTGGGGATGTCCACCACGCCGCTGATCCGGCCCTCGATCGGCGCGGAACCGAGCAGCAGGTAGGCCTGCTCGCCCGTGTACCCGAACTTCTTGAGGTACTCGACGGCGTTGAGGCACGCCCGCCGGTAGGCCAGCGTCGCGTCGAGGTACTCGTTGGTGTCGGTCTCGTGGTCTACCGAGATGCCGATGAAGGTCAGGAACTCCGAGTAGCGCGGCTCCACGTTGCCCGGCATGAAGATCGGGTTGGTGGTCACCCCGTAGGTCTCCATCCCGCCCTTGATGAGGTCGACGCCGAAGTCGATGAAGCCGCCCATCTCGATGGCGCCGCAGAAGGTGATCTCGCCGTCGCCCTGGCTGAAGTGCAGGTCGCCGCCGGAGAGCTTGGCCCCGTCGACGTGCACCGGGTAGTAGACCCGGCTGCCGCGGGTGAAGTTCTTGATGTCGTGGTTCCCGCCGTTCTCGCGGGCCGGCACCGTCCGGGCGCCCTCCCGCGCGATCTGGTCGGCGAGCGACCCGGTCGCCTGCCCGCCGAGGGAGTTCTCGGTCAGCGGCGGGAGCGCCAGCGCCGGCACCCGGTCCGGGTCGCGGTCGATGAGGGCCTGCTCCCGGCGGTTCCAGCGCGCGAGCAGGTCGGCCGAGGGCGCGGTGCCGAACAGGCCGGGGTGGGTGATGCCGGTGTAGCGGATGCCGGGCAGGTGCCGCGAGGTCGCGACCTGCCCGCGGAAGTCCCAGATCGCCTTGGCCGCGTCCGGGTAGAAGTCGGTGAGGAACCCGCCGCCGTTGGTCTTGGCGAAGATCCCGGTGTAGCCCCAGCCCTGGCCGGGGGCGTCGCCCTTCTCCTGGGGCGCCTGGCACGGCCCGAGGTCGAGGATGTCGACGACGAGCAGGTCGCCGGGCTCCGCACCCTCGACGCCGATGGGGCCGGACAGCATGTGCGCGTGGGTCAGGTCGACGTCGCGGACGTCGTTGGCCGAGTCGTTGTTGCCGAGCTGCGCGTCGGTCCACTCCCGGCACTCCACCCGGAACTCGGACCCGGGGCGGACCATCGCGGCCAGCGGGATATCCGGGTGCCACCGGTTGTGGCCGGGCACGGCCTGGTCGCGCATGGACTTGGACTGGTCGACCTCGAAGACGGTCTCGGGCACGGGGATCACTCCTTTGTGACGGGGCCGGCACCGGCCGGCCGGGACCCGGCCCGCGACGGGCCGGAGGGGCCTGGAGGGCGGGCCGCACGCGGCCCGCCCTCCAGGCGGCGGCGGACCCTCAGGTCCGCGAGAGCGGCCGGTCCGGGCTGGGCTCGGGCTCGGGCGCGGTGGGGGTCGGCGTCGGCTCGGGCTCCTCGACGGCGTGCCGCGGACCCGCGCCGCGCAGGGTCGGCAGCAGGGCGACGACCATCACCACGCCGACGACGGCGAGCACGATCGCGGTGAGCCCCCGGTTCTGCCAGTAGCCGGCGAGCAGCAGGAAGCCGGGCACGGCGGCCGTCACCCATCCCTCGATGAGCGCGACCCAGCCGGTGTACCTCGTCAACCGCTCCCGCTTGAGGCCGAGCAGCACGAAGAACAACGCCCACAGCAGCGACCAGTAGAGCCAGATAACCCCGAACGGCTGGTTGGCGAGCTGGCCGAAGTTCAGCGCCGAGAAACCGAGCGCCGCGATGGCCACGAACAGCGAGAACCAGCCGACCCCGGTCGTGTCGAGGTCGGCGAGGAGGCCAATCCCCACGTACAGATAGGTGAACCCGAAGAGGTAGAGCCCCGACGCCTGCAGGATCGTCGAGGTGTCACCGTTCGCCGTGAAGATCAGATAGGTCGGCGTGACCACCTGGAGCGTGCCGACGAAGAGGTTCAGGATGGCGGCGGCCTTGGCCTCGACCCACCCCAGCAACAAGAGGCCGTTCATGAACAGCACGGCCCCGACGTAGAACAGTCCCACGGACGCCATGGCGACGTCCCCCTCTCACTGGCCGGAGGCCCGGGCACGGCCCGGGCCCGGATCGACCCCCCACCCGGACGCGACGTCGGGACGCGTCCGGCAGCCCCCTCGGAGCCGGCCCGGCCTACAGCCGACGGCCCGGACCGGGTCGCGAGACGACCTCGGGCTCGTCACGGCTGCGCTCCTCGCGGGCGTGGGCCTCACGGATCCCGCGGGGCAGCCGTGCCAGGGCGGGCGCCGTCCACCGGCGGCGCGTCCAGGTCCCGCAGCGGGGACACGACGCGTGCTCGGGCGCCCGCCCCAGGGGGAAGGTCAGGTCCACCGACCCGCACTCGGGACAGCGATACGCGTAGGTGACCATGAGGACCTCCCTCCCGCTCCGGCCCTCGTCGGCCGGGAGGGGGAACGGTCCGCGCGCGGCGCCGGGCCCATCAGGGCCGAAGGTCCCTCCGGGCCCGGGACATGGGGTCCGCCCCGGTGAGGGCCCGGCACCGCCGTCAGGAGGAGGCCGGCTGCGTCGTCCCGGTCCGGCGTGCCCCGCGGCCCGGCAGGTCCGGGTCGCACGGATCGGGCGTCTCGGGCACCGCCAGCCAACGGCGCACGTCCTCGGTCGCGAGGGCGAGGGCGCGGACGCGGGCCGCGTCCCGCGCCGCCCGCGGGAGCCCCTGCTGCACGCAGCAGAACCGGTGATAGACGTCGCCGACGCCGGCCCCGGTCACCGCCCGGCCCCAGCGCACCAGGGCGACCCGCAGGTGCCCGGACCACGACCCGTCGTCGCGCGCGAGCCGCCGGGCCGCGCGGCGGTGCACCCGCCGCAGCACCGGGTCCTCCGGTGCGTGCTGCAGGCCGGCGCGCGCCACCGCCCGCACCACCACGTCCGTCGCGACGCCCGGCCCCACCGCCCCGGCCAGCCGGGGCGCGAGCAGCGCCAGCGCGGGCCGCGCGGGCGCCCGGACGTCGTCGTTGACGCGGCGCGCGAGCTCGCCCAGCGCGCGGTCGGTGCAGCGCGGGTGGTCGCTCCACGGCTCGCCCGCCAGCACCGAGACGTACTCCATCACGCACGAGCCCCGGTCCGGGGCCCGGTGCCTCCCGACCGAGAGGACCGGCAGGCCGTCCGGGACCTCCGCGGTCCTCCCGTCGTGCTCCTGGGAGATCATCGGACCCTCAGATCTCTGATCGGTCCCGCTGCCCGGCCCCCGCCAGGGCGGCCAGGATCGCGACGTCGAGGGCGATCAGGAGGATGGACCACAGCGGCGCCGCCGGCAGCCACACCAGCTGCACGAGCGCGTGGATGCCGACGATCACCATCCCCGCCACGCGGGCCCAGGGCTGGTCACCGCTGAGGATCCCGGCGCCGACCAGGGCCGTCACGGCGCCGACGATGAGGTGGATCCAGGCCCAGGTGCCGAGTCCGAAGGCGACGAGCACGCCGTTGACGGACACGTAGTAGGTGGGGGTGAACAGGGCGTAGAGACCCTCGATCACCCCGAAGACGCCGACGACGACCATGATGATCCCGGCGAAGCGCACCCAGCCGCTCATGGCGGGCTCGCGGACGCCGGTGGGCATCGGGGCACCGGGTGGTCGCGTCCCGGCCCGGGTGTCGGTGCGCGGTTCGGTGCTGTAGTCGGTCATGGCTCCTCCTCGTCGGTCCGCCGGCGGTCCGTGACCAGCGTCGGCAGGCCGGGGAGCCGCCGCGAGGGTCCGAAGACCCGGTCACGGGGAGTCGCCGGACCCGAGGTCGACTCAGGGCCGGGGGCGCACCGGGGTGTCGTCCCCGAGGGACCGGGGCGCGGCGGCCGTCCCGCCGCCGGTCCACCACCAGCCCGGCGGCGGGCCCTCCGGTCCCGGCGCCGCCGTCCGCCCGTCGTCACGGGCCCGGACGGGGCGCACCCGCCTGCCCTCCCGCGCCGCGCGCGTGCCGATCCTGCGGCCGACGATGGTCATCGATTCCTCCTCGGGAGCGCCCGTGACGCCTCAGACCGGGACCCCGCCGGCCTCCTCGGGAGGCACCGGGGACCGCGACAGCGCGGACAGCGCCGCGCGCAGGAGCTCCCGGCGCTCGAGGAGCTCCCGCCGGTAGGACGGGTTCTCGGTGGCGGCGATCTCGGCGGACAGGTCGCCCAGGTGCCCCGCCAGGAACACCGCGACCGCTCCGGCCTGGGCCTCGGACAGCTCGACGGCCATGCTCCACCCCTTCCGAGCCCGGGCGGGGCTCGCCCTGCGCACCCAGGCTGGAGGTCGCCCGGCCGGGACGCGAGGGGGCGGCGGTCCTGCCGCGGCGGGACCACCGGCCCTTCTCCCCCGGCGGGCCGGGCCCGACCAAGGGCGCCCTTCGGCCGGACTGGGCCGTCGGGGTGGTGTCCGTCTCGCCGCCGGCGTGCCCGGGCGAGGGCAGCCGTACCTCAGTGGGCCGCCCGGGACCGTCCGGACCCGCTCCGACGGGGGCCACCGCGGTGCCCGTGGCCCGGCCCAGGCAAGGCTCCCCTCGCGGGGGCACCGGTGATGGCGGGCTGCGCGGAAGTGGTCGTCGTGCCCGGTTCGTGGTGTGCTCCCCGGTCGTGACCGACGACCGCGCGGTGCTCCCCACCCACGAGCACGAGCCCCACACCGAGGCCAGCGACGCCCGCCTCAACTGGCTGCGCGCCGGGGTGCTCGGCGCCAACGACGGCATCGTGTCCGTCGCCGGCATCGTGCTCGGCGTCGCCGGGGCGACCGCCGAGCGCGCGCCGATCCTCACCGCCGGGGTCGCCGGCCTCGTCGCGGGGGCGGTGTCGATGGCCCTCGGCGAGTACGTGTCGGTGTCCAGTCAGCGCGACTCGCAGCGCTCGATGCTCGCCAAGGAGCGCCGGGAGCTCGCCGAGGACCCCGAGGACGAGCTCGCCGAGCTGACCGCGATCTACGAGGGCAAGGGACTCTCGCCCGAGACCGCCGAGCAGGTCGCCCGCGAGCTGACCGACCACGACGCGTTCGCCGCGCACGTCGAGGCCGAGCTCGGCATCGACCCCGAGGAGCTCTCCAGCCCGTGGCAGGCGGCGGGCGCCTCGGCGCTGGCGTTCACCCTCGGCGGCATCCTGCCGATGCTCGCGATCCTGCTCCCGCCCGCGGGCTGGCGGGTGCCGGTGACGTTCGTGGCCGTGCTCGTCGCGCTCGGCCTCGCCGGGTGGATCTCGGCGACCCTGGGCGGCAGCTCGGTCCGCAAGGCAGTGCTGCGCGTGGTGATCGGCGGCGCGCTCGGCCTCGCGGTCACCTACGGCATCGGGTCCCTCGTGGGCACGGCGGTCGGCTGAGGATGACCGAGCCGTCCACGGACGCGTCCACCACCGACGCCGTCGAGGTCGCCGTCGCGGTCCCGGCCACGCCGGAGCTGGCCTGGGACGCCGTCGTCGCCCTCCCCGACGTGCGGGCCTGGCTGGAGCCGGCGCACGTCGAGTCGCGGGCCGACGGCACGATCGCGGTCGCCACCGGGGGCGAGGACGCCGTGCGGGTCGTCGCCCGGGAGCCCGGGCACCGGCTGGTGACCGAGGCCGACGTCGTCGTCGCCGGCGAGCACGCCGTGCTCACCACCACCTGGACCGTCGCGCCGCACGGCGCCGGGACCACCGCGGTGCGGGTGGCGACGACGGGCCTGGGCGCCGCGGCCGCCCGCGAGCCGGGCACCGCGCTGCGCGAGCGGGCGGCGACGGCGCTGTCCGCGCTCGCCGTGCACCTCCGGCACTTCGGTGACCGGGTCGGGACGGGCGCCGCCGTCCACGCCTGGGGGCCGTCGCGGGGGCGCTCCGCCGACAGCGGCCACGAGCGCGCGCACGCCCGCTTCCTCTCCCAGGTCGGCGTCCTCGTCCCCCGACAGCCGGTCACCGCGTTCCGCGGCGTCCCGCCGTTCGCGGGCACCTGCCTGGAGCGCCGGGCCGGCCACCACCACAGTGCCGCGCTGCTCCTGCTCGACGCGCCCGCGCCCGGCGTCGCCACCCTCGCCACGACCGGGACCGACCCCGTCCACGAGGTCCGCGCGGTGCTCTACGGCGACACGGCGGCGGAGGTCGCGGAACGGTTCGCCGCCCAGTGGTCGGCCTGGCTGGCGAACCCCTGACCGGTCACCCTGTGATGCGTCAGCGCGACGCGTGCAGGGCCGGGCGCGGGAACCCGAACCGCACCGTCACGCCCGTCGAGAAGTGCACGAGGTCCGGCGGCCGCCCGGCGAGCGCGGGGAAGCCTGCCGCCGCGACGAGCTCGTCGTCGCAGGTCAGGAGCTCGGCCCGACGCAACGGCCACGGCTCGTGGACGTTGGGGACGTACCAGGTCACGCCCGCGTGCGCCTCGTGCAGCCCCCAGCGCGCGGTGAGGAAGTCCGCGAGCGGGTCGCCCGCGACGGGCTCCCCGAGGCGCAGGGCCACGACGCTGCGGTGCCCGCCGGTGCGCGTGACCGTCCGGTAGCAGACCGTGCCGTCGGTGTGGGAGAACGCCATCCGCGCCCACCGGTAGGGCAGCCCGAACGCGGCCTGCGCGCCGAGGACCACCGCGAGCCGCGAGGCGTCGAGGCTGCGGAACACGATGCCGCGGCGGCCGGTGTCGTCGACGGTGTAGAGCCGGACGTTGGTCTCGAGGAACGTCCCGAACCAGGGCACCGACGGCCCGCGGGCGACGCCGGCGCCGACCATGCGGAACGGCACGAGCCCGACGTAGGTGGCGCCGTCGGCGACGTCGGGGTGCACCCCGCGCGGCAGCAGCGGCGCCACGTCGGCGGGGTCCACGGCCCAGTGCAGGAACCCGGCGTCGCGCCAGGACTGCGTCATCATCGTCGGCCCGGAGTAGCCGGGCGCGTGCACGGTGACGGGTTCGACGGCGGGTGCGCTCACCGCACTGACGTGCCCCGGAGTGCGCGGTCCCACGCGCGGGCACCCGGGGACGTGTCCGACACCGCCGGCCCCGCCATCGGGTCCACCTTCCCGCCGGGGTTCTTCGACCGCTCCGACGAGCGCGACGACGCCGAGTTCTACGGTCCGCCCCGGCTCGTGCAGCACATCGACGACGCGGCGGTGGCCGCGGTGTCCGCCTGGTACGACGAGGTCGGCGTCGACGGCGACGTCCTGGACCTCATGTCGTCGTGGGTCTCGCACCTCTCGACGCCGCCGCGGCACCTCACGGTCCTCGGCATGAACGCCGCCGAGCTGGGCTCCAACACCTGGGCGCACGAGCGCGTGGTGCACGACCTCAACGCCGACCCGCGCCTGCCCTTCCCCGACGCGTCCTTCGACACCGTGGTCTGCACCGTCTCGGTCGACTACCTGACGAGCCCGGTCGCGGTGTTCCGCGACGTCGCGCGGGTGCTGCGCTCGGGCGGCCGCTTCGCGCTGGCCTTCTCGAACCGCTGCTTCCCGACGAAGGCCGTGCGCGGCTGGCTCGCGACCGACGACGCCGGGCACCAGCGCATCGTCGCCGCCTACTTCCGCGCGTCGGGCGCGTTCGCCGAGCCGGTGGTCGAGACGCGGCCCTCGGCCGGCGACCCCGTCTTCGGGGTGAGTGCCACGCGTCGCTGAACGGCGCCCCCGGACGGAATACGCCGCCATGCGCCCGGCGCTCGCACCGACATGGCACTGACGCGCTTCGGCGGACCGCTCTCCCGATCCCTGCCCGAGACCCGGACGTTCACCGTCGAGGGCCCGGCCCACTCGCTGCTGCTCGAGCCGTTCCGGCGGCGGGTCCGTGCCCTGGTCGACGACGGCGAGGGCAACGAGGTGGTCGTGCTCGACACCGTCCGGGGCGCGCTGCTGCACGAGACCGGTCTCGGCCCGCAGCTCTACCTGCCCGCCGAGGACGTCCGGGCCGAGCTCCTGTCCCCCAGCGACCACTCGACGCACTGTCCGTTCAAGGGCGACGCGAGCTACCAGCACCTCACCGTCGGTTCCCGCACGATCGAGAACGCCGTGTGGTCCTACCCCGACCCGAAGCCCGACGCGTCCTGGCTGGCCGGGCTCGTCGCCCTCCCGATGAGCGCCGCCGACCGCTGGCTCGACGAGGACGAGGAGGTGCTCGGGCACCTCACCGACCCCTACCACCGCGTCGACCTGCGCCCGACCAGCCGCGAGGTCACCGTCACCGCCCCCGACGGCACCGTCGTCGCGCGGACCACGCACGCCGTCCTGCTCGACGAGACCGGCCTCGACGTCCGCTTCTACGTCGACCGCGCCGACGTCCACGCCGAGCTGCGCCCCAGCGGCACGACGACGGTGTGCCCCTACAAGGGTGTCGCGAGCTACTGGGCGGTCCAGGCGGGCAGCACCGAGATCGTCGATGGCGCGTGGTCCTACGAGGCGCCCCGCGACGAGTCCCGCGGCATCGCCGGCAAGGTCTGCTTCACCGACGACTTCTCCGTCGTCGCGGCACGCTGACGCCGGGCGGTCGTCGCGGCGAGCTGAGGCGTCGCCGCGGCGGGCCGCCGTCAGCCCTCCGCGGCCAGCAGCACCTCGCGCAGCGCCTGCGCCTGCCCCGCGCGCCGTGCCGTCTCCGTGATCAGGTGCAGCAGGATCCACCGGAGCTCGATGTGGCCGCGCCGGTCGTCGCGGACCGTGTCGTCGAGGGACTCGGCGCCGGCCAGCGCGTCGCGTCCTTTCTCGCAGACCTCCTGGTAGTCGCCGACCAACATCGCCGGGTCCTCGAGGCCGCTCACGCGGAAGGCCTCGTCGGAGTCGTCGACGTAGCTGAACGAGTACGACGCGCGGCCGCCGCGCTCGCCCCAGCGCTCGACGAGCCAGATCCGCTCGAGCTCGGTGAGGTGCCGGACGATGCCGGTGAGGCTGGCGCCGGTCTCCGGGACCCGGCGGCGCAGGGCCGCCGGGGGCAGGCCGTCGAGCGCCAGGACCACCTGGCTGCGGAAGTAGTCGAGCCAGCCCTCGAGGGCCTCGCGCTCGTCGGCCACCTCGGGGGGATGCCGGCGTCGGACGGGAGCGCGGAAGGCCACGGGGCCGGTGTCGCCGTCGTCGTGCCCCGGTGCGTCGGGGTCACGGCCGTGCTGCTCGTCGAAGGTCACTCTCGTCCCGGGGTCGGCCGGTGCGGGCGCGCGGCGCCACCCCCGCGGGGCGCCCTCCCACAAGGGGCAACGAGGGAGCATGCCTGCCCGACCCGTCCGCGACAAGCCGCTATCGGGGGTCGGGCCCGCACGGGGACTCAGTCCGAGGGCATCGTGACCAGCGCCTCGAGCGCGGGCACGGCCGCGGCGAGCGCCTCCCGGTGCTCGGGGGCGAGCCGCTCCAGGCGCTCGGCGAGGACCGCGGTCCGCTCGGTGCGCAGCTGCTCGATCATGGCGCGGCCCTCGGGCGAGAGCTCGACGAGCGCCGACCGCGCGTCCTGCGGGTCCGGCGTGCGGACCAGGAGCCCGGCGTCGTCGAGCGCGGCGAGGACGCGGCTCATGGTCGGCGGGGTGACCGCCTCGCGGCGGGCGAGCTCGGAGAGGCGCAGCGGCTCGTGCTCCTCGAGCGTGACGAGCACCGAGGTCTGCAGCGGGGGCAGCACCGCGGCGGAGTCCACGCGGATGCGGCGGTTCAGCCGGCCGATCGCGAGGCGCAGGCGGGCGGGGAGCATCGGGTCGTCGATCGTCGGCGTGCCCGGCTCGGTGGTGGTGGCGGACGAAGAGGCGGCCATACCTCATCGTCGCACTACTTAGCCTCCGCACACACCACCGGGCGGGGTGTTTCCGGCCGCTTTCGTCCTGTTTCCGGCCAGCGGTACGGCCGTCCGGGGGCAGCTCAGAGCTTGCGGAGCCGGATCCGTCGCACGGAGTGATCAGGACCCTTCGTCAGCACGAGCCCGGCCCGCGACCGGGTGGGCGCGATGTTCTCCCGCAGGTTCGGGCCGTTGATCTCGTCCCAGAGCTGCGCGGCGCGGGCCCGGGCCGCCTCGGTGTCCATCTCGGCGTAGCGGCGGAAGTACGACGCCGGGTCGCGGAACGCGGTCTCGCGCAGCGCGAGGAAGCGCTCGATGTACCAGCGGCGGACGTCCGCGGGGTGGGCGTCGACGTAGATCGAGAAGTCGATGAGGTCGCTGACCGCGAGCGCGCTCGCCCGTTCCCCGGTCTGCGGCGCCGGCTGCAGCACGTTGAGCCCCTCGAGCACGAGGATGTCCGGCCGCGCCACCGGGCGCTGCTCGTCGAGCACGTCGTAGACGAGGTGGGAGTAGACCGGCGCCGGGACCTCGGGCTTGCCCGCCTTGACGTCGGAGACGAACCGCAGCAGCGCCCGCCGGTCGTAGGACTCCGGGAACCCCTTGCGGGTCATGATCCCCCGCCGCTCGAGCTCGGCGTTGGGGTAGAGGAACCCGTCGGTGGTCACCAGCGCGACGTCCGGGTGGTCGTCCCAGCGCGCGAGCAGCAGGCGCAGCAGCCGGGCGGTGGTCGACTTGCCGACCGACACCGACCCGGCGATCCCGATGACGAACGGGGTGCGCTCCTCGTCCTGGCGCAGGAACGTCCGGTACGCCTCGAGCAGCCCGGCCGAGGCGCGCACGTGCAGGTCGAGCAGCCGGGAGACGGGCAGGTAGACGTCCCGGACCTCGTCGAGGTCCACCGGGTCGCCGAGGGAGCGGAGCTCCTCGAGCTCGTCCGCGGTCAGGGGGAGGTCGCCGGACTCGTCCCGCAGCTCGGCCCAGGCGGAACGGTCGAAGTCGACGAACGGGGACCCGCTCATGGGGTCCCATTCTGGCGGGGCCCACCCCGCCGCCCGCCACCGGCTGTCCCGGACGTCACGTCGCGGTCTCGATTCAGCACCCCGGCGCGCCGCTGGTCACGCCGCCCCGGTTCGCCCCCGGAGTGATCATCGGTGCGGAGGGTGTCGGACCCGGCCCGTACCCTGGGGCCGTGGCGAAGACGGCGACGAACGACCGGGTCGAGCGCGAGGAGCTCACGGAGTTCCTGCGCACCCGGCACCACGCGATCGTGGTGACCCGGCGCAAGGACGGCGGCGAGCAGACCTCCCCGGTGACCCTGGGGATCGACGCCCAGGGCCGGCTGCTCGTCTCGACCTACCCGGAGCGCGCCAAGGTCCACAACATCCGCCGCGACCCGGCCGTCGCGATGTGCGTGCTCTCGGACGACTTCGACGGCCCGTGGGTGCACGTCGAGGGCACCGCCGAGGTCCTCGACCTCCCCGAGGCCCTCGACCCGCTGTGCGAGTACTTCCGGTCCATCTCCGGCGAGCACCCGGACTGGGACGAGTACAAGGAGGCGATGGCGTCGCAGGGCAAGTGCCTGGTGCGCCTCTCGGTCGAGCGCTGGGGCCCGATCGCCACCGGCGGCTTCCCGGCACGGCTCCAGTCCGACTGAGAGGACACCCCGGTCCCGATGGACGTCCTGCTCTCCGTGCTCGGCCTCGTCGGGGTCCTCGCGGTCACGCTCGGCACGGCGGTGTTCGTCGCGGCCGAGTTCTCGCTGACCACGCTCGAGCGCAGCCAGGTCGACCACCACGTCGCCGAGGTCGGTGACCGGCGGGCCCGGGCCGTCGCGAAGGCCCACCGCAACCTCTCCTTCGAGCTCTCCGGGGCCCAGCTGGGGATCACGATCACCACGCTGGTCACCGGCTACATGGCGCAGCCGGCGATCGCGACGCTCATCTCCCCGCTGCTGGCCGACGTCGGGCTGTCCGAGGGCGCCGCGACCGGGACGGCGGCGGTGATCGCGCTGGTCCTCGCGACCGCGCTGTCGATGGTGTTCGGCGAGCTGGTGCCGAAGAACCTCGCGATCGCGGTGCCGCTGCGGACCGCGCGCGCCGTCGCCGGGCTCCAGGCCGCGTTCTCGCGGGTGCTGTCGTGGTTCATCTCCGGGCTCAACGGCGCCGCCAACTGGATCGTGCGCCGGCTCGGCGTGGAGCCCGCCGAGGAGCTGCGCTCGGCCCGCTCCCCCCAGGAGCTGGGCTCGCTGGTGGCCACGAGCGCCGAGCAGGGCACGATCGACGAGGGCACGGCCGCCGTCCTCACCCGCTCGCTGCGGGTCGGCGAGCGCACCGCGGACGAGCTGATGACCCCGCGGGTCCGGGTGGAGACCCTCGCGATCGACGACACCGTGGACGACCTGCTCGCCGCCGCGGTGCGCACCGGGCTCTCGCGGTTCCCGGTGGTGGAGGGCGACCTCGACGACGTCCGCGGCGTCGTGCACGTCAAGCAGGCGTTCGCCGAGCCGCGGGCGCGCCGGGGGAACACCCTGGTCCGCAACCTCATGCGCACCCCCACCACCGTCCCCGACTCCCTCGACGGCGACGAGCTGCTCGACCGGCTGCGCGGCGCGGGCTTCCAGATGGCCGTCGTCGTCGACGAGTACGGCGGCACGGCCGGGATCGTCACGCTCGAGGACCTCGTGGAGGAGATCGTCGGCGACGTCCGCGACGAGCACGACCGCGGCGAGGCGGCGCGGTTCCGCGACGCCGGGCCGGACAGCTGGGTGGTGTCGGGGACGCTGCGCCCCGACGAGCTCGCCGACCTCGTCGGCTGGTCGTTCCCCGACTCCGAGGTCTACGAGACGCTGGCCGGGTTCCTGCTCGCCGAGCTGGGCCGCATCCCCTCGGTCGGGGACCGCGTGACCCACGACGGCCGCACCCTCGTGGTGACCCGCATGGACCGGCGCCGGATCGCCGACGTGCGGATCACCGCGCCGGACCCGGCCGACGCCCGGCCGACGGGGGTGGGCTCGTGAGCGACGGGGTCGCGCTGCTCGTGATGGTCGCGCTGCTGCTGCTCAACGCGTTCTTCGTCGGCGGCGAGTTCGCGCTGATCTCGGCCCGGCGCGACCGGCTGGAGACGATGGTCGACGCCGGCACCTCCGGCGCCGGGACCGTGCTGCGGGCCAGCGAGCACCTGTCGATGATGCTCGCCGCGGCGCAGCTGGGGATCACGATCTGCTCGCTCGCCCTCGGCGCGCTGGGCGAGCCGGCGGTGGCCCACCTGCTCGAGGAGGTGTTCGGCCCGCTCGGGGTGCCCGACGCCGTGGTGCACCCGATCGCGTTCGTGATCGCCCTGCTCGCCGTCACCGTCCTGCACATCGTCATCGGCGAGATGGTCCCGAAGAACATCGCGATCGCCGGGCCGGAGCGCACCGCGGTCTGGCTGGTGCCGCCGCTGGTGTGGTTCGCCCGGATCACGCGCCCGGTGATCGCGCTGCTGAACTGGATCGCCAACCACGTGCTGAAGCTCCTCGGCGTCGAGCCCCGCGACGAGAAGGAGTCCGCGTACACGCCGTCCGAGCTCGCCGAGATGCTCTCGGAGTCCCGCCGCGAGGGCCTGCTCGACGCCTCCCAGACCCGGCGTCTCACGCAGGCGCTGCACACCGCCGAGCGGACCGTCGCCGACGTCCTGATCCCCCGGGAGCGGCTCACGGTGCTCCCCGCGCACCCCACCGTGGGCGCCCTCGAGGAGGCGGTGGCCCGGACCGGGTTCTCCCGCTACCCGGTCCAGGCGCCCGAGGCGCCGGACGCCCATCCCCGCCTCGACACCGACCCGCTCGAGCCGGGCACCGACCCCGTCCTGCCCCACCGCACCGGGGTCGCGCCGAGCGTGGAGCTCGACGGCTACCTGCACATCAAGGACGTGCTCGACCTGGACGGCGACCCGGACGACGTCGTGCCCGCCGAGCGGGTGCGCGCGCTCCCCCGGCTCTCGGTCGACGCGCCGGTCGACGAGGCCCTCGCCACCATGCGCCGCGAGGGCTCCCACCTCGCGCGGGCGGTGGACGGCGACGGGAGCACGGTCGGCGTCGTCGCCCTGGAGGACCTCGTCGAGGAGTACGTCGGCACCGTCCGCGACAGCACCCACGTGGCCCGCTCCCGGGGCGGCGCCTGACGCGGGCGCCGCATGGAATCGGGCGCGCGGGGGGACCTGTCGGGCATGGTCGCCGACTCGGGTGTGTCCCCCGCGGATCCTTCCGGTGCCCCCCACCGCACCGACGTCCTCGTCGTGGGTGCCGGGATCAGCGGGATCGCCTGCGCCCGGGCCCTGACCGAGGCCGGCGTGGCGGTGCGCGTCCTCGAGCGGGCCGGGCACGTGGGCGGGCGGCTCGCCAGCCCCGACCTGCCCCGCGGTGAGGGTGCCGGGTCCGCCCGCCCGGTCGACCTCGGCGCCGCCTACTTCACGGTCTCGGGCTCCGACGAGCCCGGCGCGCCCGAGTTCGCCGCGCTCGTCTCCGACTGGGACGCCCGCGGCCTCGCCCGGCCGTGGACCGACACGCTCGCCGCCCGCGACGGCGACGGCACCTGGGAGCCGAAGCGGGGCCCGCAGCGCTGGGCGGCGCCGGGCGGGCTGCGCTCGCTGGTCGCCGACCTCGCTCGGGGGCTGCGGGTGGAGACGCACCGGACGGTCACCCGGGTGACGCCCGGGCCCGCCGTCGACGACGAGGCGGCCTGCGCGGTGGTGCTCGCGATGCCCGACCCGCAGGCCGCGCGGCTGGTGGAACCGCCGCTGCGGGCCGCCGGGGTCCTGGCGGGCCGGGAGTGGGAGCCGGTGATCGCGGTGGCGCTGGGCTACGGGGAGCGGGGCTGGCGCGACGACTTCACCGCCGCCTTCGTCAACGGCCACCCCGACCTCTCCCTGATCGCCGACGACGGGGCCCGCCGCGGCGACCGCGCGCCGGTGCTCGTCGCGCACACCACCGGCGACCTCGCGCGCCGCCACCTCGACGACCCCGACGCCGTCGTACCGACGGTCGTCGACGCGGTCGGCGAGCTGCTCGGGCTCGAGGGCCGACCGGCCTGGACCCACGCGCACCGCTGGACCTACGCGAGCCCGGCGCAGCCCCACGACGCGGCGTACCACCTCGACGACGACCTCCTCGCCGTCGTCGGCGACGCGTGGGGCAGCCCGAAGGTCGAGACCGCGTGGCGGTCGGGGACGCTGCTCGGGCGGGCCCTCGCCGCGCGCGTCAGCTGCTGATCATCCGGGCCGCACCCGGTTAGGGTGCGGCCGTGACCCTGCTGGTGGGCCTCTCCCCCGACGCCCGGGACGACGCCGGCGGCGCGATCGGGCTCGCCGTGCGCCTCGCGCTCGCGTGGGACGAGGACCTGCGGGTCGCGGTGGTCGTCACCCCGGGCTCCCGCCACCCGGACGGCACCGCGGCGCGGGCGGCGGTGGCGGGCCTGCTGTCCGACACCGGGCGCACCGTGCAGTGGGAGACCGTGCGCGGCCGGTCGGTCGCGGAGGCGCTCCTGGAGGCCGCCGGCGCCGCGGGAGTCACCGCCGTCGTGCTGGGCACCGACCCCGACCGCTCGGGCCGGATCGCCGTCCGCGTCGCCCGCAGCTCCCCGGTGCCCGTGGTGCTCGCCCGCGGGGCCGTGGCCCACCCCGGCCTGCCGATCACCCGTGTGACCTGCGCGTTCGACGGGACCGCCGCCGCCCCGGGCGTGCTGGCCGCGGCCGCGGCGCTGGCCGAGCGGTCGTCGGCGACCCTGCGGGTGGCGTCGTTCGCGGTCCGTCGGGCGGACTCCCCGCGGGCCGCGGTGGTGCTGGCCTGGTCGGAGCAGATCGCGGCGGCCCAGGCCGAGGAGCTGGCGCTGCTCGGGCGGGAGGCCGAGACCGGCGTCCACGCGGGCGCCACGTGGGACGAGGCCGTGCACGCCGCCGACTGGGGCCCGGGCGACCTGCTCGTCGTCGGCGGCTCCCCCGGCGCGGCCACCCGCTGGTTCCTCGGCGACCGGGTGGGCGCCATCCTGCAGGCGGCGCCGGTGCCCGCGGTGATCGTCCGGGCGTAGCGTGACCCGTCCCTTGCGCGAGGGGAACCCTCGACCGTCTAGAGCGACGGCATCCTCCCCTCGCGGTCGGCGGGTCGACACGCGAGGGGAGGATCCGGTCGCTGGAGGCGCACGAGGGTTCCCCTCGTGCGGGTGAGGCGCGACTACGAGGCCAGCTCCTCCAGGGGCGGGCAGGAGCAGACCAGGTGCCGGTCGCCGTGGGCCGAGTCGATCCGCCGCACCGGCACCCAGATCTTGTCCGGCCGGCCCGCCGCGGGGAACGCCGCCTCCTCACGGGTGTACGCGTGGTCCCACTCGGCCACGGTCACCGAGCGCGCCGTGAACGGGGCGTGGACCAGCGGGTTGTCGTCGGCCGGCCACTCCCCCGCCTCGACCTTGGCCGCCTCCGCACGGATGGCGATCATCGCGTCGCAGAACCGGTCGATCTCGGCGAGGTCCTCGGACTCGGTCGGCTCGACCATGAGCGTGCCCGCCACCGGGAACGACATCGTCGGTGCGTGGAAGCCGTAGTCGGCCAGCCGCTTGGCGACGTCGTCGACGGTGATGCCCGAGGACTTCGTCAGCGGCCGCAGGTCGAGGATGCACTCGTGCGCGACGAGGCCGCTCGCGCCCGCGTAGAGCACCGGGTACGACGGGCGCAGCCGCGCGGCCACGTAGTTCGCCGCCGCCACCGCGGTCAGCGTCGCGCGGCGCAGCCCGTCGACGCCCATGAGCCGGATGTAGGCCCAGGAGATCGGCAGGATCGACGCCGAGCCCCACGGCGCCCCGGCCACCGGGCCGACCCCGGTCGACGGCCCCGCCGAGGGCTGCGCGGGGTGGTTGGGCAGGAACGGCGCGAGGTGCTCGGCGACACCGATCGGCCCGACGCCGGGCCCGCCCCCTCCGTGCGGGATGCAGAAGGTCTTGTGCAGGTTGAGGTGGCTGACGTCGGCCCCGAAGCGGCCCGGGCGGGCGAGCCCGACCAGCGCGTTGAGGTTGGCGCCGTCGACGTAGACCTGGCCGCCGGCGTCGTGGACGGCCGCGAGCACCTTGCGGACTCCGGGCTCGTACACGCCGTGGGTCGACGGGTAGGTGATCATGATGGCCGAGAGGGCGTCCCCGACGTCGCCGATCACGCGCCGCAGGTCCTCGAGGTCGACGTCGCCGCGGTCGGTGGTCGAGACGACCTTGACCCGCATCCCCGCCGAGATCGCCGACGCGGCGTTGGTGCCGTGCGCCGAGGCGGGGATGACGCACACGTCGCGGTGGGTGTCCCCGCGCGAGTGGTGGTAGGCGCGGATCGCGAGCAGCCCCGCGAGCTCGCCCTGCGAGCCGGCGTTCGGCTGCAGCGAGACCGCGTGGTAGCCGGTGAGGTGGACCAGCCACGCCTCGAGGTCCCGGATCACCCGGAGCATCCCCGGCGCGTCGGACTCCGGCGCGAACGGGTGCAGCTCGGCGAAGCCCGGGTAGGTGATGGGCTCCATCTCCGCGGTGGCGTTGAGCTTCATCGTGCAGGACCCCAGCGGGATCATGCTCCGGTCCAGCGCCACGTCCTTGTCGGACAGGACCCGCAGGTAGCGCAGCAGCCCGGTCTCGCTGCGGTGGGTGTGGAAGACCGGGTTGGTCAGGTAGCGCGAGCTGCGCGCGAGCGCGGCGGGGACGGCGTCCCCGGTGGCGGCGTCGAGGTCGGCGGTGGTCTCGCGGCCGAGGCCGTCGATGCCGAAGGCCCGCCACGCCGCGGTGAGGTGCTCGCGGGTGGTGACCTCCGAGCAGGAGAGGCCGACGTGGTCGGCGTCGACCTCGCGGACGAGCAGGCCCTCCTCGCGACACCGCGCGACGACGTCGGCCGCGCCGCCGGGCACGCGGGCGAGCACGGTGTCGAAGAACTCCCGGTGCACGACCTCGACGCCGCCCTTGACCAGGCCGGCGGCGAGCACCGCGGCCATGCGGTGGGTGCGCCGCGCGATCCCCGCCAGGCCCGCCGGGCCGTGGTAGACGGCGTACATCGAGGCGATGACGGCGAGCAGCACCTGCGCGGTGCAGATGTTGCTGGTGGCCTTGTCGCGGCGGATGTGCTGCTCGCGGGTCTGCAGCGCGAGCCGGTGGGCGGGCGCGCCGTCGGCGTCGACGGAGGTCCCGACGAGGCGTCCCGGCAGCTGGCGCGCGAGCGCCTGGCGCACGGCGAGGAACCCGGCGTGCGGGCCCCCGAACCCGAGCGGCACCCCGAAGCGCTGGGTGGAGCCGACGGCGACGTCGGCGCCCTGCTCGCCGGGCGGGGTGACGACGGTGGCCGCGAGCAGGTCGCACGCGACGACGACCTTCGAGCCCCGCTGGTGCGCCGCGTCGATGACGGCGGTGTGGTCGCGCAGTGCCCCGGAGGCGCCGGGGGCGGCCAGCAGCAGCCCGAAGAAGTCCTCCCCGGGCAGGTCGGCCGTGGGGTCCACGAGCTCGATCCGGATGCCCAGCGACTCCGCCCGGGTCCGCAGGACCGCGATCGTCTGCGGCAGCGTGTCGGAGTCGACCAGGAAGACGTCGCTCGAGCTCTTGTCGACCCGGCGCAGCAGCAGCATGGCCTCGGCGGCTGCGGTGGACTCGTCGAGCATCGAGGCACCGGCGATGTCGAGGCCGGTCAGGTCGGTGACGACGGTCTGGAAGTTCAGCAGCGCCTCGAGGCGGCCCTGGGAGATCTCGGGCTGGTAGGGCGTGTAGGCGGTGTACCAGGCCGGGGCCTCGAGCACGTTGCGCCGGATCACCGGCGGGGTGACGGTGCCGTGGTAGCCCAGCCCGAGCATCGGGGTGAGCACGGTGTTCGAGGCCGCCAGAGCGCGCAGCTCGTCGAGGACCTGGGGCTCGGTGGCGGCGGGCGGCGGTGCCTGGTCCCGGGAACCACTGGTCTCCCAGTCGGCCGGGTCCGACCGGATCGACGTCGGCATCGCCCGGTCGGCGAGCTCGTCGAGCGAGCCGACGCCGATCGTCTCCAGCATGCGGGCGAGCTCGCCGGCGTCCGGGCCGATGTGCCGCTCGGTGAAGGGCACGCCGTGCTCGAGCGCGGCGAGCGAGTGGCGGTCTGAAGAGCTCACGCGGGGCCTCCCGGTGGCTGCCGGTGGGCCGGGGGTGTGCCGGCCGCGACCGGTCTCGGTCAGGGTCGCCCCGACGCGTGCCTCGACGGACGCGCCGGGTCCCTCCCCCTCTGCCGCTGCCCGCCACCTGCACGGGCGCCTGAGAGCTTCACCGGACCTCAACCCCGACTTCTCGGGCCGGCTTGCACCATCGGCGGGTACTCGCCCCTCGGGACCTGGCCCCGGGGGGATCGCACCACTTTCCAGAGGTCGTCTCGCCCACGCGGTACCCGATGCCTGAGAGATTCCGGGGAGGAGTTGCTCCTTCGGCGCCTGCGTCCAGAGGCTTCTGACTGCAGGTCTCTCCCGCGTGGAGTCGTAGACCGACGCGGCGCACGATACCGGCACCGGCATCCGGTGTCAGCCCCGAGCGAGGGCCACGTCACGCCGCCCGGGCGTGACTCACCCGGCCGAGCGCGCGCCCCGGTGACGCCGCGAGGCGAGCTCGTCCTCGGGGGCGTGGTCCATGACGGCGGCACCCGCCCCGGCCCGCTCGGCCGGGAAGTGCGCGATGGAGCCCGACAGCTCGCGCATCGCCCCGCCGACCGCGATGCCGAAGACACCCTGGCCGCCCTGGAGCAGGTCGACGACCTCCTCGGGCGAGGTGCACTCGTAGACCGTGACGCCGTCGGAGAACAGCGTGATCTTCGCGAGGTCGCGCACCCCGTGGCGGCGCAGCTGCTCGACGGCGGTGCGGATGTTGTTCAGCGAGACCCCGGTGTCGAGGAGGTTCTTGACCACCTTGAGCACCGCGAGGTCCTTGAAGGAGTACAGCCGCTGCGAGCCCGACCCGGTCGCGGTGCGGATGCTGGGGACGACGAGCTTGGTCCGGGCCCAGTAGTCCAGCTGCCGGTAGGTGATCCCGACGATCTGGCAGGCCGCCGGCCCGCGGTACCCGAGGACCTCGTCGTTCGGGCTCTCCCCGAACAGCTCGTCGGGGAACAGCGACCCCTGCTCGCCCGCCGGCCCGAGCGGCTGGAGGACCGCCGCGTCCGGCGCCGACGAGGACGGTGCCGAGGGAGACGAGTTCTGGGGAGACGGGTTCTGGGCAGCCGCGTCCCGTGCTCCGGGCCGCTCTCCGGCTCCCGCCACACCTGCCTCCTCGAGACTTCTGCAGAGCCTGCTCCCGGCCCTGGTCAGACGACCGTACGAGGGGCGTCCACGGGGGTCAACGCGACGCGCGGCGAACTCTGCACCTCGACTTCAGGGTCAGACCGATCAGGTCCCCGCGAAGTCCTCCGGGGAGACCGTGTCGAGGAACTCGCGGAACTTCTCGACCTCGTCCTCCTGCTCGTCCGGGATGACCAGCCCGGCCTCGGAGAGGACCCCCTCCTCGGCGTGGATCGGCACCCCGACCCGCAGCGCCAGGGCCACCGAGTCGCTGGGGCGGGCCGAGACGCGGACGTCGCCGTCGAAGACCAGCTCGGCGTAGAAGGTGCCCTCCTGCAGGTCGGTGATCCGCACCTGCTCGAGCCGGCGGTCCAGCGCGCCGAGCACGTCCTTGAGGAGGTCGTGGGTGAGCGGCCGCGCCGGCTTGACGCCCTGCTGCTCGAGGGCGATCGCGGTGGCCTCGACCGACCCGATCCAGATCGGCAGGTAGCGGTCCCCGTCGGACTCCCGCAGCAGGAGGATCGGCTGGTTCGCGGGCAGCTCGACCCGCACCCCCACGACACGCATCTCGCTCATGCGTCGCCTCCCTGTTTCCCACGTGGCGCGTCCCCGCACCGTCGGATCCCGGTCGGACGACGGTCGCTCCCGACGCCCCCACGAGGTGGGTGGGGCGACCCCGTCGACCCCGGGAACGCTACACGCTCACGCGGGTCCAGGGGCGGTGACGCGAGCCGGGTTCGGGGCCCGGCACGGCGGGTCGCTCAGCGGCGGAGGCCGTGGCGCAGCCCGGCGCCGACGAGCAGGGCGTGCAGCCGGCCCGAGAGACCGGCCAGCTCCCCGGACAGCTCCCGGGCACGCCGCGAGGCCTCGGGGGCCCGGCTGCGCGCCACCGGGGTGACGAGCTGGGTGAGCAGCCCGACCTCCCGGTCGGCGCCCGCCCGCAGGCCCCGCAGCAGCCGGGGCTCGACGCCGAGCGCGGCCAGCGCGGCCGCGGTCCGCGCGATCACCGGCGCCTCCGGCTCGTAACGCCCGGTGACGTCGGGCCGCAGGATCCCGTGGTGCTCCAGCGAGGTCAGCAGCGCCTCGTCGACGCCGTCCTCGGCGAGCACGGCCTCCCGCTCGACGCCCTCGACGTCGTCGGGACCCGCGCCCGCGTCCGCGGGCACCGCCCGCTCCGGGTCCTGGTCGGCGAGCTCCGGGTCCGCCGGCGGGCCCACCGCGGTGAGCCCGCGGGGCCGCGTCGGCCGGGCGTCGGCCTGCCCGCGCGACCCGTCCCCGCCGTCGCCGCCGCCCCCGCCCGGGCCGCCGGTGCCGACCAGCGCGTCGGTCGGGCTGACCGGGTCCGCGGAGGCGGTGAGGACGGGGCCGTCGGGGGTCGGGTCGCGGTCGAACTCGTCGAGCTTCGCCCGGATGACCTTGAGCGGCAGGTAGTGGTCCCGCTGCGCCGACAGCACGAAGCGCAGCCGCCGGATGTCGGCGTGGGAGAACTGCCGGTAGCCCGACGGCGTCCGCGCCGGCGAGATCAGGCCCTCCGACTCGAGAAACCGAATCTTGGAGATCGTGATCTCGGGGAAGTCCTCGCGCAGGGCGTCGAGGACCGAGCCGATGGAGAGCGCGCCCCGACCGGCGCGGTCACCGTGCGAGAGCCCGGCCGCCGTCACCGATCCCCCCTCGCCGTCGTCGGACCCGTCTGTGCACTCGCCGGGCTCACGAGTACTCCAGTCCGGCCCCCTGACCGGCGGAGCCGGCGTCGCGCGGCCCGGTCAGGAAGACCAGGCGGAACTTGCCGATCTGCACCTCGTCGCCGTTGGCGAGCACGGCGGTGTCCACCGGCTCCCGGTTCACGTAGGTGCCGTTGAGGCTGCCGACGTCGACGACGACGAACTCCGCCCCGTCCCGCCGGAACTCGGCGTGGCGGCGCGACACCGTCACGTCGTCGAGGAAGATGTCGCTGTCGGGGTGCCGGCCCGCGCTCGTGGTGTCGCGGTCGAGCAGGAAGCGCGACCCCGCGTTCGGGCCCCGCTTGACCACCAGCAGCGCGGACCCGGCGGGCAGCGAGTCGACGCCGGAGACGCCCCCGCCGCCGCGGGTGTCCGCATCGGACTCGGCGAGGAAGTCGGCCCGGAAGACCGACGTCGTCTCGCCCTGACGCTCGGGGGGGACCGGACCGCCTGTGCTCACCGTGCTCCTCCGTCGATGCTCGCCTGCCACTGCCGTTCGGGGCCTCACCGAGCCGAGCCCGGGAGCGGGTGCCGCGTCCCGCGATACGCCCCGCTCGGGGCGCCGCGACGAGGTGGTGGTCACGGTACCGTGCGTCACCACCGGCCCGTGTTGCGGTCCCGACTCGACGTTCCCGCGCAGGCCGGGCCGGGGATCTACTCCCCGTCGATCAGCGCCTGGTACGCCGAGGCGTCCAGGAGCTCCGAGCGCGCTCCCGGGTCGGAGAGCCGCAGCTCGAACATCCACCCCGAGCCGTACGGGTCGGAGTTGAGCTGCTCCGGGGTGTCGCCGAGCGAGTCGTTCACCGCGGTGATCTCCCCGGCGAGCGGCGCGTAGATCTCGGAGACCGACTTGGTGGACTCCACCTCGGCGATCGAGTCGCCGCCCGAGACGGTGTCGCCGACCGTCGGCAGCTGCACGAAGACCACGTCGCCGAGCTGCTCCTGGGCGTAGTCGGTGATGCCGACCCGCACCGTCCCCTCGTCCTCCGCCGTCGCGACCCACTCGTGCTCGGCGGTGTAGTGCAGACCCTCGGGGACCACGCTCGACTCCCTCGTCTCTCGGTGCGGTGCTCACGGCGCCCGACGGTGATCGTCGAACGGCGGCGGCGAGCGTAGAGGGCCCCGTTCAGGACGGGCAATCGAGCGTCCGGGCCGGGGTCCGGACCAGCTGCGTGACGTACAACGCTCCGGAGTAGAGGTGCAGCGCGATGCCCCACACCGTGAACGCGTAGGCGAACGGCCGCGCGGCGTCGGCGCCGGGCCAGTCCATCTGGGCGAGCAGCAGCAGCGGGAAGGCGTAGAGCAGGCAGAGCGTGGCGGCCTTGCCGATGTAGAGCACGGGGAAGGCGAGGTAGCCCTTGCGCCGGAGCAGCGGCAGGGCGGCGGAGACGACGACGTCGCGGCCGACGATGAGCACCACCACCCACCACGGCACGATGTCGCGCACGACGAAGGCCACCAGCGCCGCGAGGGTGTACATCCGGTCGGCGAGCGGGTCCAGGGCCTCGCCGAGCCGGCTGTACTGGTCGAGCCAGCGGGCGATCTTGCCGTCGAGCCAGTCGGTGATCCCGGAGATCACCAGCACGATCAGCGCCCACCCGTCGGCGCGCGGGCCGAGCAGCAGCCACAGGAACACCGGCACGCCCGCGAGCCGGATCACCGACAGCAGGTTGGGCACCGTCAGCCACCGCTCGGCGGCGATCTCGCGGATCGTCACGGCGGGGAGTGTGGACCAGGGTGGCCCTCGCGCGCTCAGCGCGCGGTCCACCCCATGTCCATCGTCACCGGGCCCCCGGTGAAGGTGCGGCCCGCCGGGGTGGTGAGGAACGCGACGACGTCGGCCACGTCGCTCGGCTCGATGAGGGCCTTGCGGACGTGCGGGGTGAGGATGACCTCCTCGAGCACCCGGTCCTCGCTGATGCCGTGGGCCTTCGCCTGGTCGGCGATCTGCTTCTCCACCAGCGGCGTGCGCACGTAGCCGGGGCAGACGGCGGCGGCGGTGATGCCGTCGGTCGCGCCCTCGAGCGCGAGGGTCTTCACCAGGCCCAGCACGCCGTGCTTCGCCGACACGTAGCCCGCCTTGTACGGGCTCGCCGCGAGGGCGTGGGCCGAGGCGATCGGGATGAACCGGCCACCCTCCGGGGCGGCACGCAGCGCGTCCCACGCGTACTTCGCGAGCAGGAACGGGCTGGTCAGCAGGATGGCGAGCAGCGCGTCCCAGCGCTCCTCGGGGAAGTCCTCGATCGGCGAGACGTGCTGGAACCCGGCGTTGGGCACGACGAGGTCGAGGCGGCCGAAGCGCCCGAGCGCGGTGTCGACGGCGGCGCGGTTGCCCTCGCGCGTCGTGAGGTCGGCGCCCAGGCCCTCCGCGCCCTTGAGGTCCGGTTCCTCGAGGTCCACCCCGAGGACCTGCCAGCCGTCGGAGACGAGGCGTTCGACGACGGCGCGGCCGATGCCGCTGGCCGAGCCGGTGACGAGGGCGGCGCGTTCACTCACGGTCGCCGACCGTAGGTCGCGGGGACGCCGGGCGGAAGAGCGCCCCCACTCCCGGCCGGGCGGCCGCCGGGCGGCGAGGTCACCGCGGAGCTGCCAGCATCACGCGACGTGGACGCCCCGCCCGCGACCGGCACCCCTGCCACCCGCACCCCAGCCGCCCCCACCTCAGCCGCCCCCGCACCGGCCACCCCGGCACCATCCGCCCCCGCGCTCGGCGTCCCCGCGGACCCGGTCCCGACGGTGCCCGACGTCCGGCGCCTCGCGGTGCTGCGCGCCAACGGCCTGGGCGACCTGGTCGTCGCCGAGCCGGCGCTCTCGGCCGTGCGCGCCGCCTACCCGGACGCGGAGATCACGCTGCTGGGCGCCCCGCACCACGAGGCGCTGCTGGCGGGGCGCCCGTTCCCGGTCGACCGGGTCGTCGTGGTGCCTCCGGTGCACGGGGTCCGGGCCTACCCGCACTCGGTCCCGGACGTCTCCGAGGCCGAGCTCGAGGCGTGGGTCGCGCCGCTGCGGGAGTACGGCTACGACCTCGCGATCCAGATGCACGGCGGTGGCGGCAACTCGAACCGGCTCATCGACCGCCTGGGCGCGCGCGTGACGGCGGGCACCGCGGCCCCGGACGCCCCGCGGCCCGACCGCTGGGTGCCCTACACCCCCTACCAGCACGACACGCTGCGCTGGAACGAGCTCGCGGCCGCCGTCGGGGCCCGCGCGGACCGCGTCGAGCCGCGCCTCGCGGTGACCGCCGACGACCTCGCCGCCTCCCTCGACGTCGTCCCCGCCGCCGACGAGCCCCTCGTGGTCGTGCACCCGGGCGCCACCGACGCCCGCCGCTGCTACCCGGAGGACCGGCTCGGGACGGTCGCGGCCGCCCTGTCCGGAGCCCGCGTCGTCGTCGTGGGCGGGCCGGACGAGGCCGACCGGGTCGGGCGGGTCGCCGAGGGCTACCGCGCCGCGACCGGGCGCGACCCCGAGACCGCGGTCGGCACGCTGTCGCTGCCCGGCCTCGTCGGGCTGCTCGCCCGCGCGGACATGGTGGTCGGCAACGACTCCGGCCCGCGCCACCTCGCCGGCGCGGTGGGGACGCCGACCGTCGCCGTCTTCACCTACGCCAACCTCGCCGACGTCGCGCCGCTCACCCGCGTCTGGCACCGGGTGCTGGTGTCGTGGCACGGCGGCTGCCAGGTGTGCGGGCTGCGGGTGCTCGAGGGCTGGTGCGGGCACGGCGCCTCGGCCACCCACGACGTACCGGTCGAGGACGTCGTCGAGGCCGCGACCGAGCTGTGGGCCCAGGTCGGGGTCTAGCCGCCGGCCACCACCCGCTGGCGCTGCCGGCCGAGCCCGTCGATCTCGAGCTCGACGACGTCGGCGTCCCGCAGGTAGGGGAAGCGCCCGGAGAGCGCGACGCCCTCGGGGGTGCCCGTGAACACCAGGTCGCCCGCCTCGAGCACCATCCGCCGCGAGAGCACGCGGACCAGCGCGCCCACCCCGAACACCATGTCCTTCGTGGAGGAGTCCTGCCGGGGCTCGCCGTTGACGTGCGACCGCAGCCGCAGCCCCTGCGGGTCGACCTCGTCGGCGGGCACCAGCAGGGGTCCCAGCGGGGCGAAGGTGGGGAACGTCTTCCCGGTCGACCACTGCCCGCCGGAGAGGTCGAACTGGTGGGTGCGCTCGGAGACGTCGTTGCCGACCGCGTAGCCGGCGACGTGGGCGAGCGCGTCCTCGTCCGAGTCCAGCGCCCACGCGCGGCGACCGATCACCGCCACGAGCTCGACCTCCCAGTCGCCGCGCTCCGAGCCGGCGGGCAGGTGCACGTCGTCGTCCGGGCCGACGACGGTGTTGGGGTGCTTGAGGAAGAGGATCGGGTGCTCCGGGACGGCGCTTCCGGACTCGGCCGCGTGCGCGGCGTAGTTCTGGCCGATGCACAGCACCGCGGCGGGCCGGGCGACCGGTGGCCCGGTCCGCAGCCGGTCGGCGCCGTCGAGCACCGGCAGGCGCCCGGCGCGGGCCGCGTCCCGGGCGCGCTCGAGGCCGCCGGCGGCGAGGAACGCGCCGTCGATGTCGTCGGTCAGGTCGGAGAGGTCGTAGGTGACGTCGTCGACGACGACGGCGGGGCGTTCCCGGCCGGGCTCCCCCAGCCGGCAGAAGCCGGTCACGCCGGCACCCCCACGACGGCCTCGACCTCGACGAGGAGCTCGGGGTGCACGAGCGCGCTCACCTCGACGAGCGTGCTCGCCGGCAGCGCCGGCCCGAAGAACTCCCGGCGCACCTCGTTGACCGCGGCCCGGTCGCGGACGTCGCGGAGGAAGACGGTCACCTTGAGCACGTCGGCGAACGAGGCCCCGACGTGGGCGAAGACCGCCGCCAGGTGCTCGTGCACCCGGCGGGCCTGGGCGGCGACGTCGCCCGCGCCGACGACGCCGCCGTCCTCGTCGAACGCGACCATGCCGGAGACGAACAGCAGGTCGCCGAAGCGGACGGCGTCGGTGTAGTGCGACACCGCGGGCGGGAGCCCCGGGACGTCGAGCTCCTCACGGACCGGGCGGGCAGGGGCGGTCATGCGGACCTCCGGGGGGTCGTGGGGTGGTGTTCGAGGTGGTCGGCCAGGGCCCGCAGCGCCGGCGGGCCGGACAGGTCGACGTGGTCGTCGACGAGGGGGACGACGTCACGCATCCCGCGCACCTGCGGGTCGTGGCCGGACGCGGCGGCGTGCGGGTCGCACCAGACGATCCGGCGCACGCGGTCGCGCAGCCGGTGCATCTGCTCGGTCAGCAGGTCGGGCTCGCCGACGTCCCACCCGTCGCTGAGGACGAACGCGACGGTATCGGCGGTGATCCGGTCCCCGGCGGCGTCGAGGAAGGCGCGCAGGCAGTGACCGATGCGGGTGCCGCCGGCGAGCGCGTGCTCCTGGGCGTGCAGCCAGCGCAGCGCCGCGGCGCGGTCACGGCGACGGAACGGCTCCCCGACCAGGGTGAGCTCGACGTTGAACACGCCGAGCTCGACCAGCCGGGCGTGCCGCGCCAGGGCGTGGACGAAGGTGAGGAACAACGGGGTCACCGCGGCCATCGACGAGCTGACGTCGCAGAGCACCACCACGCGCGTGCGGCGGGGGCGGGGCGCGGTGCGAGGGAGCACCAGCGGCTCCCCGCCGGTGGCGAGCGCGTGGCGCAGCCCGGCCCGGGCGTCGACGGCGTCACCGTGCGCCGCGGTCCGGCGCCGCCGGCCCGGGTCCCGGCGCAGGGCGACGACGACGCGGCGGGCCAGCTCGTCGACCTCGCGGGCGTCGAGGGCGCCGAGGTCGTCGACGGGCACCCGGCGTCCGGCGCCGCGGCCGCGGGTCGCCCGGGGGCTGCGCCGCTGACCGGACCGGGCCTCGTCGTCGGGCCCGGGAGACTCGCGCGCTGCCCCTCCGGTCGTGCCCGGGGCGTCGGGCGCGGGCGCCGCGTCGGCACCGGTGCGGGTGGTGGCGTCGTCGCGCGCGCTCCAGAAGACCCCGAACAGCAGGTCGACCAGGCGCTGGGCGGCCCGGTCACCGGCGAGCGTGGCGCGCAGCGCGTCGCGGACGTCGTCGCGGCGGGCCACGTCGACGAGGCCGAGGGCCCGGACCGCGCGCACCGGGGCACCGCCGGGCACCGTGGCTCCGCAGTCGCGCAGCAGCTCGGCGAAGAGCACCACGTCCTGCGCCGGGTGCCCGGTCCGCCGGCGGCGGGCCGCCCGGGCCCGCGCGAGGAGCGCGTCGCGGGCGCCGGCCCGGTCGACCGGGCGCCGCAGATCGCCGGCGGTCACGCCACGCCCGCCTCGCGCAGGGCGCGGCGGCCGTCCTCGCCGCGGAACCGGGCGAGGTCGGTGCCGTCCTTGAGCAGGCAGCCCAGGGTCTCGTCGACGGTGGTCGCGTCGAGCCCGCCGTCGCCGCTGAGCGCGAGGGCACGGACCCAGTCGACGGTCTCCGAGACGCCGGGCGTCTTGCGGTAGGACCCCGCCCGCACCCGGGCGACGAGCTCGCACACCCGGCGGACCAGGGCCTCCGGGGCGCCGGGCACGCGCGCCGCCACGATCTCGGTCTCGCGCCCGGTGTCCGGGTAGGGCAGCCAATGATAGAGGCAGCGGCGCCGCAGCGCGTCCGACAGCGGGCGGGACCGGTTCGCGGTGAGCACGATCCGGGGCCGGCGGGTCGCGGTGATCGTGCCGAGCTCGGGCACCGTCACCTGGAACTGCCCGAGCACCTCGAGCAGCAGCGCCTCGAACTCCTCGTCGGCCCGGTCGACCTCGTCGACCAGCAGCACGACGGGGCGGTCGTCGTGGCTCGGGCTGATCGCCTCGAGCAGCGGACGACGCAGCAGGAAGGCCTCGGAGAAGATCGTGCGCTCCAGATCCTCCCCCGCCGCACCCCGGGCCTCCGCCAGCCGGATCGCCAGCAGCTGACGGGGGTAGTCCCACTCGTAGAGCGCGTGGTGGGCGGCCAGCCCCTCGTAGCACTGCAGCCGCACCAGCCGGGCCCCGGTGGCCTCGGCGAGCGCCTCGGCGACGGCGGTCTTGCCCACCCCCGGCTCGCCCTCGAGCAGCACCGGCAGCTCGAGCGCCCCGGCCAGCCGCAGCACCGTCGCCAGCGACCGGTCCGCGACGTACCCGGTGGCCGCCAGGTCCGCCACCAGGGCGGCGACCGGGTCCGGGTCGGTGACCGGATGGCCCGCCTCAGCCATCGGCGGGGACCGGGGCGTCGCCCCGCATCACCTCGGCGGCCTCCATGGCCGCGTCGACGATGTGCTGGTAGCCGGTGCAGCGGCAGAGGTTGCCGGCGATGGCGTGCCGCACGCCGTCGCGCGTCGGCTCCGGGTTCTCCTCGAGGTGGCCCTTGAGCACCATCAGCATCCCGGGCGTGCAGAACCCGCACTGCAGGGCGTGGCAGCGGTGGAACGCCTCCTGCAGCGGGTGCAGGTCCTCGGCGCGGGTCCGCACCGCCTCCAGCGGCGCGTACATGCCCGCCAGGCTCTGCGTGGTCACGTGCTCGACGGGGGCGAGCCGCTGCGGCGCGAGGCCCTCGACGGTCGTGACCTCGGCCCCGTCGACCTGCACCGCGAGCACGTTGCAGGACTTGGTGATCTCGCCGTCGACCTCGATCGCGCAGCAGCCGCAGCGCGCCTCGAGGCAGCCGTTGTGGGCGCCGGTGAAGCCCGCGACCTCGCGCACGAACTCCAGCAACAGGGTCCGCTCGTCGATCTCGGCGGTGACCTCGCGGCCGTTGACGGTCAGGGTGACCTGCTGCATCACGACCTCCGGAGGTCGGCGGCGGCGCGGGTGACCGCGCGGCGGACGAGGGTGCGGACGAGCTCGTGGCGGTACCGGACGGCCTCGCCGGCGGTGGCGCCGCCGGGCAGGACCTCCTCGGCGGCCGCGTCGGCTGCGGCCGCGACGGCGTCGGGGTCGGGCAGCGGCCCGACGAGCCGCGCGGCGGCGCCGGGCACGGGGGTGGGTGCCGGGGTGGCCCCGCCGACGGTGAGCCGGGCCTCGGCCACTCCGTCCGCACCCGCGCGCAGGGCGCAGGTCACCGACACGATGGCGGCGTCGAACACCCGGTGGCGGAACTTCTCGAAGGCCACGGCGTCCCACCGCGGCCGCGGCGGCAGCACCAGCGCGGTGAGCACCTCGTCAGGGCGCAGCGCGACGAGGCCGGGGCCCTGGGCGAACCCGGTGGCGGGCACCTCCCGGTCGCCGCCGGCGCCGGTGATGCGCAGGGTGGCGTCGACGCCGGCGGCGAGGACGGGGACGTCGTAGCGCGGGTCGCCGGTGCACAGCGAGCCGCCGACGGTGCCGCGGTTGCGCACCGGCCGGTCCGCGAGGTCACCGGCCACCGCGCCCAGCACGCCGTGCCAGCCGCCCAGGGCGGTGGCGTCGAGCCGGGTCAGGGCCGTGTAGGTCGTGGCGGCGCCGACGACCAGGGAGCCGTCGTCGGCGGTCCGCACCCCCGCGAGGCCCTCGACGCCGGCCAGCGACACCAGGTGCGTCGGGCCCGCCGTGCGGTCCTTCATCGCCAGCAGCAGGCTCTGCCCGCCGGCGATCAGCCGGGCCCCGGGCGCGTGCTCGCGCAGGAGCGCGACGGCGTCGGTGGTGGTCCCCGGCTCGAGCCAGGTGAACGCCCTCACGCGCCCTCCTCCGGGTCGAGGTCGAAGTCGAAGTCGAAGTCGAAGTCGTCCGCCTCGGCGGCGGTCGGCGACGGCCACTCGTCGGGGCAGCGCGGTCCGGTGAAGTCGGGCATGTCGTCGGGGTAGCGCAGCGTCTCGACGCCCCGGCGCTCCTTCTCCCGCAGCGCCGTCAGCATCCGCTGCGGGGTGATGGGCAGGGCGGTGAACCGGATCCCGGTCGCGTCGAGGACCGCGTTGCCGATGGCGGCGGGCACCGGCCCGGTGCCCGACTCCCCCGCGCCCTTCTGGCCGCCCGGGATCGTCGTCGACGGCGCCGGGATCTCCGACATCCTGGTCAGCTCCGGGACCTCGGGGGCGGTGACCGCGAGGTAGTCCTTGAAGCTCGCGTTGAGCTGGTGGCCGTTCTCGTCGTAGACGTAGTCCTCGGAGAGCGCCATCCCCATGCCCATGAGGAAGCCGCCCTGGTGCTGGCCCTCGACGACGAGCGGATTGATCACCGTGCCGGTGTCGTGGACCATCGCGTAGTCGACGACGGTGACCCGCCCGGTCTCCGGGTCCACCCGCACGTGGGCGGCGTGGGCGGCGCCGGAGTAGGTGACGCTGAGGTTCCCCGAGCCGTCGGAGGCCTCCCGCTCGGTGGGCGTGTCGTAGGTCGCGACGGTCTCCAGCGTCGGCTCGAAGTCCGGCGGCAGCTGGTGGGTGCGGTAGGCCGCGGTGGCCGCGAGGATCTCCAGGTAGATGCCGCTGTCCGGGAGGCCCTTGACGAACACGCGGTCGTTGCCGGTGTCGAGGTCGCCCGGTCCGACCTCGAGCACGTGGGCGGCGATCGCGAGGACCTTGTCGCGCAGCCGCTCGGTGGCCAGCCGGCAGGCGGTCCCCAGCACGGCGGCGCCGCGGCTGGCGTAGGTGCCCAGCCCGAACGGCGCGGTCATGCTGTCCGGCGGCGCCAGGGTGACCTTCTCGATGCCGACGCCGAGCCCGTCGGCGACGATCTGGGACAGCATCGTGGCGTGGCTCTGGCCGTGGGAGACGTCGCTGGAGTAGATCGTCACCGTGCCGTCGGTCTCGAGGCGCAGCCGCACCGCGGACAGGTCGGTGTCCAACGAGGGGTGGCGACAGCTCGTGTACTTCATCGACACCGCCAGCCCCAGACCCTCGTGGGGCACCGGCGCCGCGCGCTTGGCGGCCCAGTCGATGGCCTCGGCGCAGGCGGTCAGGCACTGCTTGATCGACGTCGAGTCGATGACCTGCCCCATGGGGGTCCGGTAGGGGAAGGTCGCGGGGTCGACGACGTTGCGCTCGCGGACCGCCAGCGGGTCGAGACCGAGCTCGCGCGCGGCCATGTCGACGAGCTGCTCCTTGGCCCACACCGTCTGCGGGATGCCGAAGCCGCGCAGCGGGCCGCCCGGGGCGGTCGTGGTGTGCACGATGTCCGAGTCCACGTGCACGTTCGGGATCGGGTAGGGCAGCATCCCGACGTTGGTGCCGATGTGGACCACCTGGTTGCCCCACACCGACATGGCGCCGGTGTTGTGCACCACGTAGTCGCGGTAGCCGGTGATCTCGCCGTCCGCCGCCATGGCCAGCTCGGCGTAGCGCACCTGCGAGTTGCGCGTGGTGCCCGCCCGGAAGATCTCGTCCCGGCGCAGCACCAGCTTCACCGGGCGCCCCAGCCGCATCGAGAACAGAGCCGCGATCACCTCGTGGCCGAACATCTGGGCCTTGGAGCCGAACCCGGCACCGACCTCGGGCACCATCACCCGCACCTTGGTGCGCGGGATCTGGAGGACGTCGGCCAGCACGTCGCGGACCATGTACACCGACTGGGTGGAGGACCAGAGGGTCAGCACCCCGGTGAACGGGTCGTGGCTCGCCACGCACCCGTGCGGATCCAGGGCCGCGCCGGCCTGCTTGTTGGTGGTGAACCGCTGGCGGACCACCACGGCCGCGTCCCGCTCCGCCGCCGCGAAGTCCCCGACCCGGACCCGGTAGCGGTCGAAGACGTTGCCCTCGCCGAACTCGTAGACGATCCGTTCCTGGACGAGCGGGGCGTCCGGGCGCAGCGCCTGCTCGGGATCGACGACGGCGGGCAGCTCCTCCAGGTCCACCGCGACGGCCTCGCAGCCGTCCAGCGCCTGGTAGCGCGTCCCCGCGACCACCGCCGCCAGTTCCTGGCCCTCGTAGAGGACCTTGTCGGTGGCGAACGGGAAGTGGTCGCCGACCAGCAGGTCCTGCATGAGGTCGCCCCACGGCTTGACCTTGCCGACGAGCTCGGCGCCGGCCAGGACGTCGAGCACGCCGGGGACGGCACGCGCGGGAGCGGTGTCGATCGAGCGGACGCGCGCGTGGGCGACGGTGCTGCGCAGGATCGTCGCGTGGACCATCCCGGGGAGCCGGATGTCGTCGATGAACCGGGCGGTGCCGGTCAGCAGCGCGAGGTCCTCCTTGCGCGGCACCGAGGTGCCGACGAGGCGGGGGCCGGTCGCCGCCGGTCCGGGACCGGCGGTGCGGGGTGGGGCTTCGGTCACGGGCGTGCCTTTCGCGCGGGAGCGGGCGGGCGGTGTCCGCGGATCACCAGGTGAGGAAGGAGATGGCGGCGAGGAGCCGGCGTCGCTCCACCTCGTTGCCACGGATCTTGATGCGACCGGAGATCGACTCGATCGCCGACGTCGTCTCGTCGTAGTAGATCCGCTGCATCGTGTCGGCCAGCATCACGGTGAGGATGCGGGGACGTTCCGGGAGACCGATCGAGACCTGCTGGACCACGCCCGCGTCGATGAGCACGGTGAAGTCCTGCTTGAGGTCGGGCATGCGCACGACCAGCGGCCAGTTCCGCCAGCTCGCGACGGCGGCCACGGTGTCCGGGTTGGCGTTCCACTTCGTCGCGTAGTACTCGTCGAGCACGTCGCGCATGTACTCCGGGGTGATCGTCTCCGGGCGCGGCAGATACCCCGTCGCCCGGTCCCGCTGATCGGTCATCGCTGCCTCCTGCACGTCGTGGGTCACCGGGCGCCGACCGGCCGGTGCCGGGCCGCCTTGTTCATCTGCCGGTCCACCCACGGGATGCGGGTGACGGTCTCCAGGACCTGGCTGCGCCGGTGGGCGAAGCGGTCGGGCCAGGCGCTCGCGACCCGGCCGTAGAGGTCGGTCCAGCGCTGGATGTGGTCGGTCAGCGGGCGCTCGGCCCGCTCCCAGCGGGCGAGGCCCGCGGCCACGTCGGGTGCGCGCTCGAGGTACTCGGCCAGCGAGAGCGCGTTCTGGAAGGTGAGGTTGGCGCCCTGGCCGAGGTTGGGCGGCTGGGCGTGGGCGGCGTCGCCCACGACGGCGGCGACGCCCGACGACCACGCCCGGGTCGTGACCCGCATCCCCCGGTCCCAGCGGCCGCCGTCGGCGATCCGCTCGATGATCCCGCCGAGCGTCGGGAAGGACTCCAGCCAGCCGGCCTTGTCCACCGGCACGCGGCGGCCGGCCTCGTCGCCGACCGGGCAGCAGAGGCAGACGTAGTTGACCTCGTCGGTGCACGGGTCGTAGAGCAGCCGCCGCGAGCCGCTCCAGTACTCGGTGATCTCGGTCGGCGAGTCCTCCGGGAGGCGCGGGATGAGCAGCCGGGTGTAGCCCTCCTCGAGGTAGTCCACCCGGCGGGTCAGCAGCAGCGTCTCCCGCAGCCGGGAGAAGACCCCGTCGGCGGCCACCACGAGGTCGCCGCGGTGGCGGGTGCCGTCCTCGAGCTCGAGCTCCCCGTGCGCCGTGGCCGCCACGGCCGTGGACCGCAGGGCGACCTCGACGTGCAGCTCCTCGGCCCGGGCGATCAGCGCGTCGTACAGGTCGGCCCGCGGCGGGAGGAGCAGCCGGTCGCCCGTGGCGAACGAGCGGTGCAGCAGCGGGCGGCCCTCCTGGTCGCGGGCGACCATCGACTCGATGCGCTGCGCCCGCTTGGTCGCCGCGGCCTCGACGCCGAGGGCGTCCAGCGAGCGGAGCCCGTTCTCCCAGAGCCAGATGCCGGCGCCGAACATGCGCAGCTGGTCCGACCGCTCGTGGACGCGGACGCTCCACCCGTGCTGGGCGAGCGCGATCGCGACGGCCAGCCCGCCGAGCCCGGCGCCCGCGATCTCCGCGTGCCTGGCCTTGCCCATGGGTTCCCTTCCGGTGCGTGTGGGGGTCGTCGTGGGGTGGCGCCGGTCAGAGCCGGGCGGCCGAGGTGCGGCGGCGCAGCACCTGCTCGCGGTAGAAGGAGCCGCGCTTGGTCCGGGGCACGACGAACCGGTCGTAGAGGACGAGGACCACCACCAGCGCCACCCAGGTGAGCGCGGCGGCCCAGTCGGTCATGGCGATGGCGATCCCGATGAGCGCGGTGAGCACCAGGAGGAACACGGCCAGCGGAGTGCCGAAGCGGGCGACCAGCGGCCGGTCGAGGTCGGTGCGCCGCCGCAGGAGGAGGTAGACCAGCGCGACCACGAAGTAGAGCGTCGTCGACCAGGTCGACAGCACGTGGGACACGAAGGTGAAGTCCGAGACGTAGGCACCGATGAGGGCGAAGAGACCCAGGACGATGATCGCCACCCAGGGCACCGAGCGCCGGGAGTACCGCCCGACGGCCCGCGGCAGCGCGCCCTGCTGGGAGTAGAGGGCCAGGATCCGACCCATGCCCATGAAGTAGACCGACAGCGTGGTGTAGGTGGCGACGAGCATCGCGAACAGCGCCAGGTAGAACAGCGCGCTGTGGCCGAACTTGGCCTCGACGACGCCGATGGTCGGGACCGGCATGACGGCGAGCGCGGCGAGCGGGAGGCTGGAGAGCACCCCGACCGCGAGCGGGATCTGGCGGATCCACAGCTGCCAGGCGGCCGAGAGCAGCCCGACGTCGCGGGAGCGGCCGAAGTCCCGCCACTCGTCGACGAGGACCTGCTGCACCTCCATGATCCCGGCCATGATCCCGAGCCAGAGCCCGGTGACGGTGAAGAACGTCCAGAAGTCGATGGGGGTCGGCGAGGGCCAGTTCAGCGCGAACGAGTCGGTGTTGGCGATGAGGACGCCGACGGCGACCGCGAGCACGATGTCGGCGACGAGGGTGATGACGACGAGCGCCGACTGCACCTTGCCGGTGATCTGGTGGCCGAGCAGGTTGAGCGCCATGACCGGCACGAGCACGACGTAGGGCCAGATCCCGGAGGGCACCGCCGGGAACAGCAGCGCCAGCAGCTCGTCGGCGATCAGCAGCTCGAGCCACATGAACGCGCCGTACACCGGGGCGTAGAGGATGAGGTAGGACGTCCCGAGGGAGAACACGCCCGCCTCGCGGGCGTAGGACTGGAGCGAGCCGGGCTCGGGCACCGCGGTGATCATCTCGCGGTAGAGCCACCAGGCGGTGTGGATGACCACGACGCCGCCGAGGAAGCCCAGCAGCGTCCAGAGGATCCCGTAGGACGACGCGGTGTAGACGATCCACGCCCACCCCGCGGTGAACAGCATCTCGCCGGTGCCGATGGCCGAGACGTCGAACCACGACAACGGTTTCTCGTCGACGAGCTCGATGTCCTCGAGCCCCTCCTCCGACAGTTCCTCGCTGGTGGACATGTCGTACCTCTCTCGTGGTCGCGCAGGGGTGGTGGGACGAGCGGGGAACGGCGCTGTTCGGGGAGGGTCAGGAGGTCTGGACGGAGCGCTCGCGGCGGCGCATGTCGGAGACGAGGTCTCCGGCCTGCTCGGCGGAGTAGCGGAACTGGTCCGGGGCGGGGAGATCGCGGGGATCGGCGCCGTGCACGACGTCGTAGGTGAGGTCGGTGACCGAGTAGCCGATGCCGCGCTCGTGGGGCCAGGAGCGGGCGATGGCCTCCTCGTCGAAGGTCACCACCGCGCCGTCCTGGATCACGGTCTCGATGGCCTCGCGCCGCTGCAGGACGGTGATGTCGGCGACCGGGTCGCCGTCGACCACCAGCAGGTCGGCGATCATGCCCGGCGCGACGGTGCCGATCTCGCCGGCGAGCCCCAGCATCTGCGCGCCGTTGCTCGTCCCGGCCTGGATGGCCTCGAGCGCGGTGAGCCCGGCGTAGCGCATGAGCAGGTCCAGCTCGCGGGCGTGCCAGACGCCGTACGGGCTGAGGGAGAAGCCGCTGTCGGTGCCGAGCACCATCGGGACGCCGGCCGCGTGGGCCCGGTGCAGCGAGTCCGCCGAGACCTCGAGCATGCGCTTCATCCCGTCGCGCAGCGGCACGGGCGCGCCGACGAGGTGGCCCCAGTCGCCGGCGTTGGCCAGCAGCAGCAGGGTCGGCACCAGCGGGATGCCCGACGCGGCCAGGTGGTCGACGGTGGCCTCGTCCATGATGTTGCCGTGCATGATCCAGTCCATGCCGGCGGTGACGGCGGCGTCGACCTCCGCCGAGCCGCGGGCGTGGATGGTGATCTTCTTGCCGAGCTGGTGGGCGAGGTCGGCGAGCACCGTCATCTCGTGGGTGGTGAACGCCTGGAAGTCGCCGTAGGGGCTGTCGGCCAGCTTGATGAGGTCGACGCCGTTCTTGGCCTGGTGGCGGACCTCGTCGATCATGTCGTCGAGCCGGTTGTGGACGATCCCGATCGAGCCCTCGGGGACGCCGACCCCGTCGGGGTACCAGTCGGTGAGGCCGTTGCTCGTCGAGAGGTAGCGCCCGGCCGAGGTCATGCGCGGGCCTTGGACGATGCCGTCGGCGATCGCCTCGCGCAGCGCCACCCCGATGTAGTAGCTGCCGCCGGGCTGGGAGATGCCGGTGACGCCGGAGCGCAGCACCTTCTGGGCGTGGAACGCCGCCTTGAGGGTGCGCGACTCGGGGCTGGTGTAGAGGTCGATCTCCTCCTCGGACCGGCTCTCGCCGTAGGTCATGTGGCAGTGGGCGTCGACGAGGCCGGGCATCACGGTCTTCCCGGTGGCGTCGAGCTCGCGGAGGGTCTCGCCCCGCGGCACCGCGTCGCGGGTGACGTGGGGGCCGACGTCGTGGATGCGTCCGTCGCGCACCAGCACCGAGGCGTTCGGCACGGGCGGGTTGCCGGCGCCGTCGACGACGGTGCCGTTCGCGATGAGCAGCCAGGTGGACGGCATGCGCGGTGCTCCCCGGGATCGGTCCGCGGCTCCGGTCGGTCGCGGATGTCGCCGAGGAGACTGACCGGCCGGGGCCGGGCGCCGGAAGGACGGCCGTGAACGGCGCCGAAACCACCGAAACCCGCCGGGGGCGTGATCAGCGTCGCAGGTCCCGCAGGAGGGCGACGGTGGTGGCCGAGGGCTGCGCCCCGAGCTCCCCGAGGGCCCGCTCGCAGGAGCGGTAGGCCGCGAGCACCCGGTCCGGGTCGCCGTGGGCGTGGGCCAGCCGCATCCGCAGCCGCCAGCCGGCCTCCCGGGCGGGGTCGGCCCGCAGGACCTCGTCGAGCAGCTCCTCGGCCCGGCGCAGCCCCCCGGTCGCGAAGGCCGCCTCGGCGGCCTCGAAGCGCACGTCCTTGGTGATCTCGGCCAGCTGCAGCCGCCGCTCCTCCACCCACGCCGAGCGCAGGCCCGGCAGGTACGGGCCGCGGTCCACCAGCTCCAGCGCGTCGAGCAGCAGGCGCAGCCGCTCCTCGCCGCGTCGCGTGGTGGCCTGGGCGACGAGGGCGACGACGCGGCGGGACTCCGTGGTGACCCGGACCCCGGGACACAGGCGCAGCGCCCCGGGCGAGCCGTCCACCGTCCCGACGACGTCCGGGAGCACCTTGCGCAGGTGCAGGATCGCCTGGCGCAGGTAGGAGGTGGCCGACTCGTCGCGCCTTCCCTCGAACAGGGCGCCGAGCAGCTCGGGCCGGCCGACGGCTTCGGCGTCGCCCCGGGTGGCGAGGTGGGCGAGCAGCTCGACGCTCTTGGCCAGCCGCGGCTTGACCTCGCGGCCGTCGAGGGTGATCGCCGTCCGCCCGAACTCGGCGACGTGCACCGCCGACCCGATGAGGTCGTCCAGTCCCTCGACCCGGGTGCGCAGGGCGCGGCCGAGCTCGTGCCAGGGCGAGTCCGCGTCGACCTCGAGGTCGAGACGGCGGGCGAGGACGTCGGGGAACTCGGCGAGGGCCGACAGCAGCCCGTGCACCGACCCCTGCCCGCGGGCGGCGGCGAGCGCGACGTCGGCCGCGGCGTCGGCGCCGTCCTCGTCGCCGCTGCGCCAGGCGGCCTCGGCGAGGTAGACCGCGGCCGCGGGGAGGTAGAGCAGCCGCCCGCCGTGCCGCATCCCCGCCACCGCACGGCGCAGGCGGACCGCCGCGGCGGCCGGCTCCCGCTCGGCCAGCGCGATCCGGCCGCGCAGCATCTCCACGTGCTCGGCCACGAGCGCGTAGCCCCGCCCGATCGGGTGCTCGGCGACCTGGTGCAGCGCCCGCCGCGCCGCCGCCGGGTCGTCGTGCAGCCGCAGCTCGAGCTCGACCTCGATGCCCCGGCTGTAGACCTCGAACAGCGCCGAGCCGGTCGCGGCGATGCGGGCGCGGCCCTCGCGCAGCAGCCGCCACGCCGCGTCGGGCTCGCCGATCTCGGCCATCAACCGCGGCCCGACGAGCCCCTCGAGCCAGACGCTGTGCTCCCCCGAGCCGCCGGCACCGGTGTCGACGAGGCGGTGGTAGAGCTCGAAGGCCTCGGCGGTCCGGCCGGTCGCGAGCAGCCCGCTGACCCGCCAGGACTCGGCGGCCCGGACCGCCCAGGGCGAGGCGGGCCGGCTGCCCATGTCCCCCAGCCGTCCGAGGTCGAAGTGCGCCCGCATCACCAGCGCGTCCATCGGGCCACCGGTCAGCGCGCCGAGGGAGGGATCGACCTCGTCCGAGGAGCTGCGCTCGGTGTCGACCAGGCGCATCGCGTAGCGCGCCGCGTCGACGTCCGGCCCGGGGACGGCGGACTCGATGACCGCCTGCATGTCGGCCGGGCGGCCCGCGTGCAGGTAGCACCACGCCATCAGCGCCGCGGCCCGGCCGGAGCTCTTCGCCAGCTCGTCGCGGTGCCCGCTCGCGGCGAGCCGGTCGGCCAGGCGCACCCCGGCCGCGAAGTCCTCGCGGACCACGGCCAGCATGAGCTCGGCGCCCGCCAGCTCCCCGTGGTGCTCGCGGCGCACCGGGTCGAGCCGGGCCAGCCACCGCTCGGCCAGCCGGAAGTCGGTGCGCTCGATGAGGCGCTCGAGGACCGGGGAGACGACCGCGACGGCCCGCTCGAGGCACTGCGCGGCGAGCAGCTCCTCGACCGCCTCCTCGTCGTGGCCGGCGGCCAGCAGGAGCTCCGCGTGGGCCCGACGCAGCCGGCGCAGCTCGTCCTCCCCGCGCCACGCCAGCCGGCGCAGGAGGAACTCCCGGAACCGCGGGTGGCAGCGCAGCCGGGTGCCCGCCCCGTCCCAGCTCACCGGCAGGCGCCGACCGCGCAGCGCGTGCAGACGCGACGACGCCGCGGCGAGGCCCAGCGCCTCGGCGTGGGCCGCGGTGACCTCCTCCAGCACGGCGGTGGTCACCAGGAACTCCCGGTCCGCCTCGTCGAGCTGGCCGAGGATCTGGGTCGACAGGTAGCCGTGCAGCGGGTCGGCCTCGCCGCCGAGCCCGATGACGTGGTCCTGCGAGCGCCACGCCTCGAACAGCACCCCGGTGAGCCAGCCGCCGGTCTCGATGAGGGCCTCGACCGGGTCGACGTCGGTGCGTCCGGTGCGGGCGAGGGCCGCCGTCGCCTCCCCGACGGTGAGGGCCAGGTCCTCCTCCCCCACCGCGGCGACCCACGGGGAGGTGTCGAGCACGGTGGAGAAGCGCAGCTCGACACGGCTGAGCAGCACGAGCCGCGCGGACTCGGGGAGGTAGCGGGCGAACGCCCCGAGGACGGCGAGCGCCGCCGGGGAGTCGGCGAGCCGCTCGGCGTCGTCGACCACGACCATGACCTCGCTGTCGCCGACCGCCTCGGCGAGCAGGCCGGCCACCTCGGGGTGGGCGAGGTTCGCGGCGAGCGCGCCGCTCGCGATGCCGCGCACCGTCGGCACCTGCCGCGCCAGCGCGGCCTCGAGGTAGACCAGCAGGCGCCCGGTGGCGACGTCGGTGGTGTCGAGGTCCAGCCAGGCGAGCGGCCGCCCGATCTGCGCCGCGGCGTGCAGCACCGCGGTCGTCTTGCCCGCGCCGGCCGAGGCGTAGACGAACACCAGCCGGTGGGCCTCGAGCAGCCGGGCCAGCAGCGCGGACACCCGCGGCCGGGGTGTCGCCGTCGTGTCCGGGCGCGGGGGCACGATCTTGCGCTGGATGACCCACTCCGGACTGTCCACCACGGCTCCTCCCGGTCCCGCCCCCGCTGGCCCCCGTTTCGCCGACGTTCACGCAGTCTCCCGGCGACGTGCAACGCCCGCGTTACCGTCACCGTCCCCGAGACGGACGGAGGACGTCGTGCCCACCACATCCTGCGGCGCGCAGTCGGACCCGGTCACGGTCCACCACGAGGAGACCGGGGACGGGCCGCCGATCGTCTGGATCCCCGGGACCGGGCTGCGCGGCAGCAGCTGGGCCCCGCAGGTGGCCCACTTCGCCGACCGCTTCCGCTGCCTCACCGTGGACCTGCGCGGCGCCGGATCCACCGGGGACCTCGCCGGCCTGACCGTCGCCCGGCTCGCCGCCGACGTCGCGGGGTGGATGGACGACCTGGGCGTCGGGCCGGCCGCCGTGGTCGGTCTCTCGCTGGGGTCGGCCGTCGCGCAGGAGCTCGCCCTGGCCCGGCCGGACCTCGTCGCCGCGCTCGGCCTCGTCGCGACCTGGTCGTCCACCGCGCGCGAGCACCACATCCGCCGCCACTTCGCCTCGCGGGTCTACGCGCTGGAGCACGGTCCGCTCGATGTGTTCGCGCAGTTCGCCTTCTGGATGTCCGCGCCCGCGGTGGTCGACCGCGAGCCGGACCGGCAGGCCCGCGTCGAGTCGCTGCTCGCCGCCCACACCTCGCGGGACACCGCCGGGACGGCCGCCCACTTCCGGGCCGACCTGTCCCACGAGACCCGCGACCGGCTGGCGTCGATCACCACGCCGTGCCTGGTGGTGCACGGCGACCAGGACCTCATCACGCTGCCCTGGTACAACCGCGCGGTCGCCGAGGCGGTCCCCGGGGCGCGGCTCGAGACGATCACGGACGCCGGGCACCTGGTGTGGCTGGAGCGCCCCGACGAGCTCAACGCGGCGCTCGACCCCTTCCTGACCGCCCACGCCCGCCGGGAGGCCCCGACCGCCGTCACGTCGTGAGGACGACCTTCCCCCGCACCCGGTGGTCGGCCATCGCGTCGAGGGCGTCGCGGACCTCGGTCCAGTCACCGGTGAGCCCGATCCGCGGGCGCAGCGCCCCGGACGCCACGAGCCCGGCGAGCACGCCGAGGTCGGCGCCGCGGGTGCCCGGCGGTTCGGAGTGCACGAGCCCGACGATGCGCGGGTTGGCGACCGACAGCAGGTCGCGCAGCCCGAGCTCGGTCCTCCCGGCCATCGCACCGTAGGTCGCGATCACCCCGTGCGGCGCGAGGTGGTGCAGCGCCTGCCGCAGCACGTCCCCGCCGGCGCCGTCGGTCACCAGCCGGTAGCCGCCCGGGCCGTCCTCGAGGTCGGCGACGACGACGTCGGCGCCCACCGCCCGGGCCTCGTCCGTCGACTCCGGGCGGCTCACCAGCGCGGTGACCTGCGCGCCGGCGGCCCGGGCGAGCTGGATCGCGAACTGGCCCACCGCCCCCGTCGCCGCCGTCACCAGCACCCGCTCGCCCAGCAGCGACCCGCCCTCGCGCAGCGCGCGCAGCGCGGTGAGCCCGGCGATGGGCAGGGCGGCGGCGTCGGTGGCGGACACGGCGTCGTCGAGCGGGGCGAGCCGGTTCGTGGGGCACGCGACGCGCTCCGACCAGCCGCCGCCGTCGACGATCGCGACGACGCGGGTCCCGACGCCCGGCCCGGTCCCGTCGGCGGCGGCGGTCACCACCGTGCCCGCCACGTCCTGGCCCGGGCGCCAGTCGCGGTCACGGACCGCGAGGAGGGCGAGCTCGCCCCGGTTCACCCCGAACGCCTCGACGGCGAGCACGGCCTCGTCGGGGGCCGGCTGCGGCTCGGGCGCGTCCTCGTCGAGCCGGAGCCCGCGGGGCGCGTCGGGGTCGGTGATGTAGCTGCGCATGTGAACGATTGTGGTCGCCCGGGCGACCAGGATCGTTCACCTGAGCCGAAGGCTCTTCCCCTCCGCCGGGACCAGTTCGCCGATCACCGGGGCGCCGGGGATCTCCCCGACGAGCAGCAGCCCGCCCGAGGTCTGCGCGTCCGCGAGCAGCAGCCGGTCCTCCTCCCCCACCGACCCGGCGTCGGTCTCCGGCGCGACCCAGTCGAGGTTGCGGCGCGTGCCGCCGGAGACGAACCCGTCCCGCACCGCCTCGCGGGCACCGTCGAGGTAGGGCACGGCCGCGCTGTCGATCACCGCGGTCACCCCCGACGCGCGGGCCAGCTTGAAGGCGTGCCCGAGCAGCCCGAACCCGGTCACGTCGGTGCCCGCGACGATGCCCGCCGCCACCGCGGCGGCCGAAGCCTCGGCGTTGAGCGTCGCCATGGTCTCGACGGCGTGGCCGAAGACCTCGCCGGTGACCTTGTGCCGGTTGTTGAGGACGCCGAGGCCCAGCGGCTTGGTGAGCGAGAGCGGCAGGCCCGCGCGCCCGGCGTCGTTGCGGATGAGCTGCGACGGGTCCGCGGTGCCGGTGACCGCCATGCCGTACTTGGGCTCGGGGTCGTCCACCGAGTGCCCCCCGGCGACGTGGCAGCCCGCGGTGTCGGCGACGGCGAGCCCGCCGCGGAGCACCTCGGCGGCGAGCTCGAGGGGCAGCAGGTCCCGCGGCCAGCAGAGCAGGTTGAGCGCCACCACGGGCCGCCCGCCCATCGCGTAGACGTCGGAGAGGGCGTTGGCGGCGGCGATGCGGCCCCAGTCGTAGGGGTCGTCGACCACCGGCGTGAAGAAGTCGGTGGTCGCGATGAGCGCGAGGCCGTCGCGGAGGGTCACCGCTGCCGCGTCGTCACCGTCCTCGAGACCGACGAGGAGCTCCCCGGTGCGCGGCGTGGACGGCGACGGCGCCAGCCCCCGGACCACCGACTCGAGCTCGCCGGGCGGGATCTTGCAGGCGCACCCCCCGCCGTGGGCGTAGCCGGTCAGTCGGGTCGGGGTGGCGGTGCTCATGCCGACCATCCTGCGCCCCGGTCCGCCGCTGGTGCAGCTCTCCCGGCGGTGCGGCTCTACAGGCGGTGCAGGCCCCGGAGCACGCGGGCCATGACCTCGCGGTCCGGACCGCGTCCGGGGCTGAGCCGGTCGGCCGTCGGGTGCACGGTGAGCGTCCCGTCCTCGGCCATGTCGTCGATGAGGATGCGCGCGACGCCGAGCGGGAGGCGCAGCAGCGCGGCGAGCTCGGCGACCGAGCGCGGGCCGTCGCAGAGGTCGCTGATCGCGCGGTGCTCCGGGTCCTCCAGCGGCCGGCGCGGCGACGGCACCGACACCAGGGTCTCGACGCGCAGGTCCGCCCGCGCGTGGGTGCGCCCCCGCGTGCGGACGTAGGGCCGCACCGAGACCCGGGACTCGATCCCCTCCGCGCGGTTGCGCAGCTCCGCGAGGTGCAGCGGGGCGGTCGGCGCGTCGTCGGCGTCGTCGGTCAGGGCCGGGCGCGGCCACGGGTCGGCCGCGGTGAGAGCGCGGAGGTCGGGGTCGTCGGCCGCGGGCCGTCCGCGGCGGACCACCGGGCCGGCCTGCTCCGGGACGACGGCGTCCTCCGCGGCGCGCCGCGCGGCCTCGCGCCGGGCGCGCCGCGCGTGGGAGGCGAAGCGGGCCCCCGTCCGCCCGACCAGCGGATCGGCGGCGGGCAGGTCGGGCAGGTCCGGCAACTCCGGCGGCTCGTGCCCGACCACCACGACGTCCTCGGCGGGTCGGGGAAACCGTGCACCCGTGCGGCCGACACCCTGTCGGCGGCGCGGGCGCCCGCGCTCCGGGCGCTCGCCGTCGTCGTCAGTCACGCTGTGTGTCTGCTTCCCATCCGCGAGTGACATCGGTCGCCCGAACACGAACGGGCAGGATCACCGTACGGGGTCGACCGCGACGAGCATCACCCTCCGTGGAGCGGGTCACGTGTCGCAGCACCGGCCAGGGCCGAACGGGCGACGACGCTGCGACAGCCGGGCCTTCGGCTCCCTGGTCGATGAGACAGGACTCCGGGAGTGCGCCGTTCCGGTGATGGGAGTGGCCCTCACCACCGCTGCACGAGCCCTCGGACTAAGCTGACCGTGGCTCTGCCTCTGACCTCTCGGCAGGGCTCATCTCGGCGGAACCCGGGGTCGTCGTCGTTCCACCCGGTCCGCCGGGACGGCGACTCCGGGTTTCGTTGCGCCTGCTCACGATCCCGTCCGACGAGCCGGTCTGACGAGCCCTGCTCACGTCTCCGCGGCCACCCGGGCGCGCTCCCCGCCGCAGGCGACGACGTCGCCGGGCGCGAGCTGGCGTCCGCGGCGCGTCTCGGCCCGCCCGTTGACCGTCACCTCCCCCGCGGCCACCACGTCCTTGGCGTCGGCGCCCTGCTCGACCAGGCCCGACAGCTTGAGGAACTGGCCGAGGCGGATCGTCCCCCGGACGTCCACGTCCCGGATCGGCGTCCCTGCACCCACCGGTGCTCCCTCCTGTGGCGGTCTGCTCGGATGACGGTCGTGCTCCCGGCGCCCGTCCTGCTCGTCCTCGCCGGCGTGGGCGCCGGGCTCTCGGGCTCCATGGCCGGCCTCGCGTCGCTCTTCTCCTACCCCGCCCTGCTCGCCGTCGGTCTCCCACCCACGGTCGCGAACCAGACCAACACGATCGCGCTCGCGACCTCCAGCATCGGCTCCATCGTCAGCTCCCGCCCGGAGCTGCGCGGTCAGCGGGCCCGCGTGCTCCGACTGCTCCCGCTGACGGTGCTCGGCGGGGTGATCGGCGGCGCGCTGGTGCTCGTCACCCCGTCCGAGACGTTCGCGCTGATCGTCCCCTTCCTCGTCGGCGGGGCCTCGCTCGTGCTCCTGCGCCCACCGCGGCCCGCGGAGCCGGGCACGGCGCGCGCGGCCCGGTCCCCCGGCCGCCCGGGTCCCGCGACGGTGCTCGGCGCCATCGCGATCGGGGTCTACTCCGGCTACTTCGGCGCGGCAGCCGGCGTGCTCATGCTCGCGCTGCTCTCGCGCCTGCTCGCCGACACCCTGGTCCGCGTCAACGCGGTGAAGAACGTGCTGCTGGGCGCGTCGAACGCGGTGGCGGCGATCGGGTTCATCGTGCTCGGGCACGTGGCGTGGAGCGCGGCGCTCCCGCTGACGGCCGGCCTGCTCGTCGGGAACTACACCGGCCCGGCGATCGCCCGACGGCTGCCGCCGACGGTGCTGCGGGTCGGCATCGCCGTCGCCGGACTCGTCCTCGCGGTGGTGCTCTTCGTCGACGCCGTGCGGGGCTGAGCCCCGAAGCGTCAGAACCCGGGCGGTCAGGCTTCGGACAGCTGCCGCTTCACCTCGGTCGACACCCGCTTGCCGTCCGCGCGCTGCCCCACCTGCGGCTGGACCACCTTCATGACCTGCCCCATCTGCCGCGGCGAGTCCGCCCCGGTCTCGGCGATCGCCGCCGCCACCAGGGCGGCGAGCTCGTCGTCGGAGAGCGGCTGCGGGAGGTACTCGGCGAGGACCTTCTCCTCGGCCCGCTCGCGCTCGGCCAGTTCGGAGCGGCCCGCCCCGTCGAACGCCTCGGCGGACTCCCGGCGCTTCTTGGTCTCGCGTGAGAGGACGCCCAGGACGTCGTCGTCGGACAGGTCGTGGTGCGTGTCGCCGGAGGTCTCGGCGGTGGTCACCGCGGTCAGCGCCATCCGCAGCGTCGCGACCCGGACCTCGTCGCGGGCCTTCATGGCGGCGGTCAGGTCGCTGCGCAGCCTCTCCTTGAGCACGCCCCCACCCTAGGTCAGATCGGCCGGGTCAGGACGGTCACGCCAGGGCGCCCTCAGGTGATCCGACGCAGCAGCGGCATCGGCATGACCCGCAGCGCCCGCCCGAGCACCGCCCACGGCCACCGGGGTACGTAGGCGTGGGCCGGCCGGCGCTCGATCGCCTCGACCATCGCCACCACACCCGGGGTCAGGTCCACCGCGAACGGCATCGTCATGCCCTCGTTGAGGTCGGTCCGGATGAATCCCGGCGCGAGCTCGGTGACCGCGATCGGGGTGCCGACGACGTCGGCCTGCAGGCCCTCCACGAACGTGTGCAGGCCGGCCTTCGTCGCGGCGTACACGGTCGAGGCCCCGCGCAGCCCGCGGTCGGCGGCCACCGAGGTGACGACCACCAGGTGTCCCGAGCCCTGCGCCCGGAAGATCTCCATGGCCGCCTCGCACGTCGCGATCGCGCCGACGAAGTTGGTCCGCGCGGTCGCGAGGTTGGCGCCCGGTCGCCCACTGCCGATCGGGCGTCCTCCGCCGGCGCCCGCGTTGACGACCACCCGGTCCAGCCCGCCCAGCGCGTCCCGCATCGCCGGGACCACCCGGGCGACGGCCTCGTCGTCGGTGACGTCGAGGGCGGCCGTGTGCACCGCCGGCGCCCCGGGCCGGGCGGTCAGCTCCGCGGCCAGGGCCTCCAGGCGGTCGGTCCGCCGCGCGACGAGCGCGAGGTCGTGGCCCCGCCCGGCGAGCTCCCGGGCCATGCCCGCGCCGAGTCCCGAGCTGGCTCCCGTGATCAGTGTCCGCACGGCTCCATCAGATCATCGGCCGCCTCGAGCCTCCCCGACGGCGGCCGGCCCGGGCTCGGACGAATCCGACCCCTCCCCCGCCGCTCACGACCGCACCCCGGTCAGGTCCGGCGCCCCCGGCAGCGACTGCGCCCGCCGCAGCGTCATCAGGCCCTGCACGCCCAGGCTGACCGCGATGAACAGCAGCACGCTGGACGCGTTCACCGCGTCGGCCGAGGGCGCGACCGCCCGGGCCAGCAGGTCGAGGCCGAGGTGCGCGGCGATCCCGACGATCCACAGCGCCGCCGTCAGCGCGTGTCCCTGCGTCCAGACCGCGCCGTCGCGGACCCAGAGCCGCACCGTCGCGGCCCGGACCAGCCCGAGCGCCGCGCCGATCAGGAGCCCGACGACCAGCAGTGCCCACCCGGTCACCGACACCGGGTGCGCCCCGGCGGTCGAGACGACCTCGACGACGCCGACGACCCCGAGGACCGCCGCCACCCGCAGCCGGCGCGGCGAGAACTGCCGCACCCGCAGCTGGTTCCACAGGATCCACCCCAGCACCAGGACCCCGACGACGACCTGCACCGGCCCGCTCATCCGACCCGCCCTCCCCGCGTGCCCGGCCCGTGCGGCCCGGCGTGGTGATCAGCGTCGTCACGGGGCGGGGCTGCGGGCCTCCACCCGCGGGTGGAGGCCGGGTGGAGAACGGGTGTGCGACGGCGGGCGGGGGTCCAGACTCGTGACGTGACGGTGCGGAGCGACGCGGCGTGGGACGAGGGGGCGCGGGACGAGGGGGCAGGCCCGACGGCGGGCCCGGAGACCGCCGTGCCCGGCCCCGCCCGGCGCGAACCTGCTCCCCGGCCCGCGTTCCAGACCGCCGGGGTGCCGCCGCCGCGCAGCGCCTCGCCGTGGGCCTCGCTGGTCCAGGCCGGGCGCCCGGCGCTCTGGCTGGCGGTGGCCGTCGGGACGGTGTGGCCGCTGACCCCCGCCGCGATCGTCGCGGCCGTCCTCACCATGGCCGGGGCGGTGTGTGCGGTGATCGCGGCGCGCGACCCGCGCATCCCCTCGGTCACCGGCGAGGGCGCGCGGTGGCGCACGCTCCTGCTCTCGCTCTGCACCGTCGCCGGGCTCGCCGCGATCGTCCTCGAGCCGCGCGGGGCCGGCTACGCGTGCGCGCTCGCGAGCGGCGCGCTGATCGGGCGCATCGTCATCGATCCCCGGCTCGTCTGGGGGTTCTCCGCCGGCGCCGGGATCGCCGTCGGCGTGGCGATGGCGCTGCGGCTGGGGTCGCCGTGGGCCCTGCTGATCGGGCTGGCCGTGCCGGCCCTCGCGTCGCGGTCGCTCGACCGGGCGCGGCTGCACCGCGAGCACGCCCGGGTCCTCGCGCTGCTCACCGAGCGGGACGCGCTGCGCGAGGTCGAGCTCGCGGCGGCGGCCGGGCAGGAGCGCGCCCGGATCGCCCGCGACCTGCACGACGTCCTCGCCCACACCCTCTCGGGGCTCTCGCTGCACCTGCAGGGGATCCGGGCGGTGGCGGCGAAGCGGCTGGGTGCCGACGACCCGGTCATCACGTCCGTCGACCGGGCCGCCGAGCTCGCCCGCACCGGGCTCGCCGAGGCGAAGGAGGCCGTCGCCGCGCTGCGCGAGGACGCCGGCGCGTCCGCTCCCGGGCTCCCCGACCTCCGGGCGCTCGCGGCGGAGCACGGGGCCGCTCTGGACGTGTCCGGCGACGTCGACGCCCTGTCCCCGCGGGTGCGGGAGACGGTGTTCGCGACGGTGCGCGAGGCGCTCACGAACGTCGGCCGGCACGCGCCGGGCGCCGCCGCCGCCGTGTCGGTGACGGTCACCGACGCCGTGGCGGTCCGGGTGACCGACGACGGGCCCGGCCCCGACGCCGCCCCGGCCGGCGCCCGCGGCGACGTCGGCGGCGGCCAGGGCCTCGTCGGGCTGCGCGAACGGGCGGCCCTCGTCGGCGGGACGCTGTGGTGCGGCCCTCACGACGGGGGCTGGCGCGTGGCCCTGCACGTCCCGCTGCCCGCGGGCGACCCGGTGTCGGGCAGGGTGACCGGGTGACCACCCCGCCCGTGCGCGTCGTGCTCGCCGACGACCAGGCCGTGGTCCGCGACGGCCTCGGCATGCTGCTCTCGGCCGCCGACGACCTCGAGGTCGTCGGCACCGCCGCCGACGGCACCGCCGCCGTCGAGGTCGTGCTCGCGCGGCGTCCCGACGTGGCCCTGGTGGACCTGCGCATGCCCGGCCTCGACGGCGCCGAGGTGACGGCGGCCGTGCGCCGCGCCGCGCCCGAGGTCCGGGTCCTGATCCTCACGACCTTCGCCGACGACGACGCCGTCCTGCCCGCCCTGCGCGCGGGCGCCGCCGGCTACCTCACCAAGGACACCACCGGGGAGGCGCTGGTCTCGGCGATCCGCACCGTGGCGGCCGGCGGGTCGGTCCTCGACGCGGCCGTGCAGCGCCGCCTGGTCGACCTCGCCGGGGCCCCGGCCCCGGCCCCGGCCCGGTCATCAGCCATGGGGCCGGAGATCCCCGAGGGCCTCACCGCCCGGGAGGTCGACACGCTGCGCCTGGTGGCCGAGGGGCTCTCCAACCAGCAGGTCGCCTCCAAGCTCTTCGTCAGCGAGGCCACCGTGAAGACCCACGTCAACCACCTGATCTCGAAGCTCGGCGTGGACGGCCGGCCCGCGCTGGTGGCGTGGGCCTGGCGCCACGGGGTCGCGCAGGGTTGACCTGACCCCGCTCCCGCTACAGGCCCAGCGTCTTCCCGATGATGTCGCGCTGGATCTCGCTGGTGCCGCCGTACACCGTCGAGACGACCGACTGCCGCAGCAGCCGCTCCATCCCGTACTCGGTGGCGTAGCCGTAGCCGCCCAGCATCTGCATGCCCTCGAGCGAGAGGTGCTTGGCGAGCTCGGTGGCCTTGAGCTTCGCCATCGACGCCTCCTTCGGGAACAGCGCCTCCGGGTGCGCGTCGATGGTGCGCGCGGTGTCGTGCACGAGCAGCTTCGTCGCGGCGAGCTCGGTGGCGTTGTCGGCGATCCGGTGGCGCATCGCCTGGAAGCTGCCGACCGGCCGACCGAACTGCTGCCGCTCCTTGACGTAGGCCAGCGTGTCGTCGAACGCCCGGCGCCCGAGGCCGAGCATCAGCCCGGCGAGGATCATCCGCTCCAGGTTCAGCCCGGCCATGAGCTGGCGCCAGCCCTGCCCCTCGGTGCCGACGACGGCGTCCGCGGGCAGGTGGCAGTCGGTGAAGTAGAGGTCGTTGACCTCCTTGCCGCCCATCGTCTCGATGCCGCGGATCTCGAGGCCGTCGGCGTCGGTGGGGACGACGAACATCGTCAGGCCGTCGTGCTTGCCGCCCGCGGTCGAGGTGCGCGCCACGAGCAGGATGTGGGAGGCGATGTGGGCGTTCGAGCACCAGGTCTTCTGGCCGTCGACCACCCAGCCGTCCTCGGTCTTGACCGCCTTGCAGGTCAGCCCGCCCACGTCGGAGCCCGCGCCCGGCTCGGACATCGAGATCGACAGGACGTCGCCGCGGATCATCCCGCCGAGCAGCGCGGTCTTCTGCTCCTCGGACCCGAACTTCTTGATCGCCTCCGCGGTGATGATCGTCGTGCCGAACCCGCCGATCGGCGCCTGCTGGTAGGCGGTCTCCTCGAGGAAGACCAGCAGATCGGTCATGGAGCCGTCGGCGCCGCCGTAGGCCTCCGGCAGCGCGATGCCGAGCCAGCCGAGGTCGGCCATCTTCCGGTAGATCTCGTCGGAGTGCGGGCCGTCGGCGGTGAGCCGGTCGCGGGCCGCCTTGTCCGGGATCTCACGGCGGGCGAACTCGGCGATGGCGCCCGCGAGGGCGTCCTGCTCCTCGGTGAGCGTGACGGGCATGTCAGGACTCCTCGGTCGGGTCGGTGGAACTGTCACCTGGCCAGAAGGCGATGGTGTCGAGGTGGGCCAGGAGCAGGTCCCGGCCGTCGAGGACGTGGCGGGACATGGCTTCGCGGGCCGCCTCGGCGTCGCCGGCCGCGAGCGCGTCGAGCAGGGTGGCGTGGGAGCGCCGCGTGGCCGAGCGCCACGCGGCGCTGGCCGTGTAGAAGCGCGGCGGGAGGTAGCGCTCGGCGCACCCGGCGAGCCAGGCCAGCTTGCGGGAGCCGGCCGCACGGTTCACCGCCGCGTGGAACCCGTGCTCGGCGTGCGCGAGGGCCAGGCCGGTCTCGAGCGGCCCCCCGTCCTGGCCGTCGCAGACCGCGAGGAGCCGGCCGACCTCGGCGTCGTGCTCCCGCAGCGTCGCGAGGTGCCCCGGAGCGGTGGACCCGACCGCGACCGCCGCGCGGGCGGCGAGCTCGCCGGTGAGGTGGGCCTGGGCGGCGAACAGGTCCGCGACGTCGCCGCGGGTCATCTCGGCGACGACGTAGCCGCGGCGCGGCAGCGCCCGCACCATGTCGTCCGCGCGCAGCGACTGCAGCGCCTCGCGCACCGGGGTCTGGCTGACGCCGAGCTCCTCGCCCAGCCGGTCGACCCGCAGGAACGTCCCGGGCGCCAGCTCCCCGGAGAGGATCCGGTCGCGCAGCAGCAGGGCGACGCGGTCCGGCAGCGCCACCCCGTCCCCGAGCGGGGCCGCGGCGCGTCCCGTCCCGGAGGTCATGGCGCCACGTTATCCTATCGGATATAGGATCGACACATGGTCGAGGCGACGGACCGGCCGCACCAGCCCGCGGACACCGTGAGCGGCGCCGTCGCGCTGGGCGCCACCGCCAACGTGATCATGCAGCTGGCCCGGCCGGGCGTCGGGTACGGCGTGGTGGAGAGCCGGGTCGACAGCGGCAACCTCATGCTCCACCCGTGGCACCGGCTCCGGACGACGAGCACCTACCTCGCCGTCACGATGCTCGGCGACGAGCGCGACGTGCGGGCCTACCGCCGCGCCGTCGGGCGCTCGCACGCGCAGGTGCGCTCCACCGACGCCAGCCCGGTCGCCTACGACGCCTTCGACCGCGAGCTGCAGATGTGGGTCGCCGGCTGCCTCGTCCGCGCCTTCGAGGACACCTGGGCGCTGCTGGCCGGCCGGCCCGGCGCGTGGCTGCCCGACGACGTCTACCGCGCCTGCGCCCCGCTGGGCACCGGGCTGCAGGTCCGCCCCGAGCAGTGGCCGGAGGACCGCGCGGCGTTCGAGCGCTGGTGGGACGCCCAGCTCGGGCACGTCGGGCTGGACGACACCGTGCGGGGCTACCTCTGGGGGCTGGTCGACCAGGAGTTCCTGCCGGCCCCGCTGCGCCCCGCCCTGTCCCCGGTGAGCCGGTTCCTCACCGCCGGCTTCCTGCGCGAGCCGTTCCGCTCGCTGATGGGCTTCGACTGGTCCGCGGACGACCAGCAGCGGTTCGAGACGGTGATGCGCCGGATCGGCGCCGTGCTGAACCGGACGCCCGGCGCGTTGCGTCGCTTCCCGTACAACGCCTACCTTGCCGACGTGCGCCTGCGTCGCCGGCTCGGCATGCCGCTGGTCTGACGCGGGGTCAGGCTGGGGGCATGCGGATCATCGCGATCGAGGAGCACGCCTTCCCGAAGGACCTGGACCTCCCCGGCGGGATGGGCTCGGGCATGCCCGGCGTGCTCGACGAGCTCGACGACCTCGGCGAGGGCCGGGTCGCGGTGATGGACGCGGCGGGGGTCGACGTCCAGGTCCTCTCGGTGCTCGGCCACGGCATCCAGGAAGCCGGCGCGGCGGGGGTCGGATTCGCCCGGGCGGCGAACGACCGGCTCGCGGCCGCCGTGCGCGAGCACCCCGGCCGGTTCGCCGCCTTCGCCACGCTGCCCCTGGGCGACCCGGCGGCCGCCGTCGAGGAACTGCGGCGCACCGTCGGCGAGGCCGGCTTCGTCGGGACGATGCTGTTCGGCCAGACCCACGGGCGCTTCCTCGACGACCCCGAGTTCGCGCCCGTCCTCGCTGCCTGCGCCGAGCTCGGCGTGCCCCTCTACCTGCACCCGGCGCCGCCCCCGCCCGCCGTCGCCGACGTGTACTACGCCCGGCTCCCGGAGGGCGCCGGACCGACGCTGGCGACGGCCGGCTGGGGCTGGCACGCCGAGACCGGGATGCACGTGCTGCGCCTCGTGGTGACCGGCACGTTCGACGCCCACCCGGACCTGCGGATCGTCGTCGGGCACATGGGCGAGAACCTGCCGTTCTCCCTCGCCCGGGCCGACGAGCGGCTGAACCACGCCAGCCGGGGCGAGCGGTCGGTGTGGCGCACCGTCCTCGACCAGGTGGTGATCACGACGGCGGGCTACACCACCGCGCCGCCGCTGGTGTGCGCGCTCGCGACGTTCGGCCCGGAGCGGATCCTGTTCTCGGTCGACCACCCGTTCGCCGACTCGCGGGAGGCGACGTCGTTCCTGACCGACGCCGCCCTCGACGAGGCCGATCGCGAGCGCATCGCCCACGGCAACGCCGAGGCGCTGCTCGGCCTCTGAGCCGAGCCTCCTGTGAGCTGGTCGGTCTCTGAGCCGGCTCGACGCTGAGCCGGCTCGTGGGGTCAGGGCGCGCAGGTCCGGCAGACGCGGCGCTGGGCGTCGAGGTCGAGACCGGACGTCCACGCGCGCACGACCTCCACGCCGAGCGCCGTCCAGCTCTCCGGGACGCCGGCGCACCGGTGCTGGTGGACCGTGCCGTCGGCCAGGGCCCGGCGCAGCGACTGGACGGCGTCGCGGACGCGGGCCGCGACGTCGACCTCGGGCGAGCCGGCCGGGGCCGGGATCGAGGCTGGAGCGGGGACGGCGGTGGCCTGCGCCGGGACGAGGGCGACGGCGGGGCGGAGATCGTCGGAGATGGTCACGGGTCCATCGACGGCGGCGCCGCGCGCGGTCTTGAGCCTGCCCCCGGACGCGGTGGAAGGGCCGACCGTGGCGCAGCGCTCCCCCGGTCGCCGATCACGCCGCTGATCGGCTCACGCGGCGTCGCGGCCCGGCCCGGCCCGCGCGGCGGGTCCTCGTCCGCCACGCCGTCGCCGGTGACGGCGGGTCCCCGAACGGTCGAGCGCCGGGCCCGCGACGGAGCACTGCGCGACCGGACGGCGCCGGTCCGACGCCACCCGAAGGCGTGATCTTCCTGCGTCCGGGTTTCACGAGATCATCACAGCGTCTGGCCGCCGTCGATGGTGATCGTCTGGCCGGTGATCGCCCGGGACGTCACCAGCCCGACGACGGCCGCGGCGACGTCGTCGACCGTCGTCTCCCGCCCGACGATCGCGTTCGCGGCGAGCCGGTGCCCCTGCTCCTCCTTGCCGGCCCACCAGCGCGTCATGACCAGGCCCGGCCACACCTCGTTGACCCGGACCGGCGCGAGCGCGTTGGCGAGCGCGCGCGTGAGCCCCGACAGGGCCGCCTTGGACACGACGTAGGGCACCGACGAGCCGCGCCCCGACGAGACCGACGCGCTGCCCACGTTGACCACGCAGCCGTCGTCGGCGGCGCGCAGGTCCTCCGCCGCGGCCCGCGCGCAGTGCCAGGCCGAGAGCGTGTTCAGCCGGAAGAGCCGCTCGAAGACCTCGTCGGTGGCGCCCTCGAGGTCGTCCAGCGCGATGTGCTCGGTCCCGCCCGCGTTGTTGACCAGCACCGACACCGGCCCGAGGTCCGCGCGGACGTCGTCGAGCAGGCCGCGCACCGCGGTGTCGTCGGTGACGTCGGCCCGGAACGCCCCGGCGGTGCCGCCCGCGGCGCGGATGCCGTCGACGGTGGCGGCGGCGTCGTCGGCCGAGCGGCTGTAGACGACGGCCACCGGGTGGCCGAGCCCGGCGAGCGCTTCCGCGACGGCCCGCCCGATGCCCGTTCCGCCCCCCGTCACCAGCGCCGTCATGAGGTCCTCCGCACCGTCGTCGTCGACCGGACGACGATGATGGTCCCGTGGATCCCCGACCCGCCGCGACCGCGGTGAACGCCGACGCCCGCCCCGCCGTGACCGTCCGCGACGTCCGCCCCGAGGACGTGCCCACGCTGGTCCGGTTCGTCCACGAGCTCGCCGAGTACGAGCGTGAGCCGGAGTCGTGCCTGCTGACCGAGCAGCAGCTGCACGCCGCGCTGTTCGGCGACCGGCCGGCGGTCTTCGGGCACGTCGCCGAGGTCGACGGCGTCGTCGCCGGCACGGCCCTGTGGTTCATGACGTTCTCGACGTGGACCGGGGTGCACGGGATGCACCTCGAGGACCTCTACGTCTCGCCCTCGCACCGGCGCTTCGGCATCGCCCGGGCGCTGCTGGCCCGCCTCGCCGCGACCTGCGCCGCCCGCGGGTGGGCCCGGCTGGAGTGGGCGGTGCTCGACTGGAACACCCCGGCGCTCGACTTCTACGCCACCCTCTCCTCGACCCCGCAGGACGGCTGGACCACCCACCGCGTCGATGGCGACGCGCTGGCTGCCCTGGCCGCGCGCGACCGCTAGGTCGGTGGCCCGCTCTCCCGGAGGAAGACGACGGTGTTGTCGCGGTAGGACCGCACGCTCGCGTCGAACGACCCGCTGCAGGTGATCAGCCGCAGTTCCGGGCCGGCGGTGCCGGCGTAGACGTCGGCGGTCGGGAACGCGTCCTTCGGGAACGAGCGCGTGGCGTAGACGATGAACGGTACGGTCCGGCCGTCGTCGCGGGTGACGGTGACGGTGTCGCCGGGGGCGAGGGCGCCGAGCCGGAAGAACACCGAGGGGCCGTTCTCGGCCGAGTCGATGTGCCCGATGATCACCGACGGCCCCTGCTGCCCCGGGGTGACCGAGTAGCGGTACCAGGCGGCCAGGTCGTAGAGCGGGCCCTTGGCCGGGACCTCCATGGTGTGGTCCGGGTTCAGCCCGACGGAGGCCACCCGCGAGTCGACGCCGATCTTCCCGATGACGATGCGCGCGGGCGGGGACGGCGGCGGCCCGGCGGGAGTGGTCGGGTGCGGGGGCGCGGTCGTGGCGGGGGCCGGCGCGGGCAGCGCGCCCGCGTCGTGCTCGGCGGGCGCGTGCTGCTGGCCGAGCAGCGCGGCCACGATCGCGCCGATCCCGACCAGGGCCAGCACCCCCGCGAGCACCAGGAGCGCCCGACGGGTCCGGCCGGAGGGCCGGGCGGCGGGCTCGCCCGGTGGGGGGTCGGACGGCGCCGGGGCCGGGGCCTCGGCGCCGTCCGGGGTCGTTCCCGTGCTCAGTCCTGCGTGCGACGACGGCGGGTCGCGACGACCGCGATGCCGCCCGCGGCCACCAGCGCCACCCCGCCGACGCCGAGCAGCTCGCCGTGCTCGACGCCCGCGGTGCTGCCCGCACCGGTCTGCACGCCACCGGATGGCGTCTGGCTGGGGGCACCGCCGGTGGTCGAGCCGGAGCCCGACGTCCCGGACGTGCTGCCGCCGGACGTCCCGGACGTCCCGGACGTGCTGCCGCCGGCGGTCGCGCCACCGGCCGTGCTGCCGCCCGCCGTCGCGCCACCCGCCGTGCTGCCACCCGCCGTCGCGCCACCAGCGGTCGCGCCACCGGCCGTGCTGCCACCCGCCGTCGCGCCACCAGCGGTCGCACCACCGGCGGTGCTGCCGCCCGCGGTCGCGGCGGTGCTGCCGCCGGCCGTCCCACCCCCCGCGGTGCTGGTGCCCGCGGTGCTGCTGGGCGGCGGTGGCGGCGTCGCCCCGCTCGAGCACGCAGCGAGCGCGCCGACCGACAGCGTCGCCGCCGCGACCACCATCCCGGCGCGGGTCACGGTCCCTCGCGTCATGACAGTCCTCCCCGTCTCGTCCGGCCCGTTCTCATGGGGCCAGGTCTCGTCCAGGTCACGAGTCGAGGAGTTCTTACCCGCTCCGCGGGGGCTCACACAGCACGCACGCCGCCCGACCACAAGGCCCCGGCGTGTTCTCTCATCCGTCGTTCAGCGTTCGCCGGGCGCAGCGGCGGGACAGCCGGGTCAGGCCGCTCCGGGGAGCTTCTCGCCGGCCTCCACGGCGACGTCGAGCACGTTGTCCGCCGGCGGCAGCGGGCAGGTCGCGTACGCGGTGAGGGCGCACGGCAGGTTGACGGTGCGGTTGAGGTCGACCACCACCGTGCCGTCGGGCGCCGGGTCGTCCGTGCGCAGGATGCGGCCGCCGCCGTAGGTCGTGGAGCCGTTGGTCGCGTCGCGGAAGTGCAGCGAGAGCCCGCCGCCCTTGCCGGCGAGGGCCACGAGGCGGCGTGGGGAGCCGGCCACGTCGAAGGTCACCGTCCCGATCGCCGTCGGGAAGTGCTGCAGGCCGTCGACCACGGCCCCGACCGTGATCCGCTGCGGCGTGTCGTAGGCCTCGAAGCGACCGGTGACCACCCATCGCGGGTCGACGGGGAAGTGCGGGACGCCGTCGAACGCGGCGCGCGTGGTGGCGCGCGGGTCACGGACGCGCAGCGCGTAGGAGTCGGTGCGCCGGGCGAGCTCGACCACCCGCTCCCCCACCGCGACGAGGACCCCGGGCGCGCCGTCGACGGGCGACACGCTGCGGGTGCCGTCGACCGGCTCGCCGTCGACCGAGACGCCGTCGTCGGCCGACGCCGTGATCTCGACGGTGCCGTCGCCGGGCGCGCGCCACGTGCCCGGCAGGTCGGCGATGGCCCGCGGGGTCTCGTCGAGCCACTCGAGCGCGGTGAGGGAGAGCCAGCCGTGGGGCTCGCGCAGCGTAGCCTCGCGCTCGTCGTGCCAGCGCTGCCAGTCCGCCTGCAGCGTCCGGTGGTCCTCGGTGACGGTCATCGGGCGTCCTCCGGGTCTCGGGTGTGCTCTCCGGCACAACCGCCCGCACCTCCCGGGGATTCCGACCGTCGCCGCCACCTACGGGCCGCCGCGCACGGGGCACGACCCGGCGGGGCGACCCGGAGGCGCCCCACCGGGTCCGCCCGCGGCTCAGGCGTCGACGACCGGCGCGCCCTCGGCGGCCTTCTGGACCGACTCGCAGCCCTTCTTGGCGGCGGCCTTGGACTCGTAGGCCTCGCCCGACGCGACGATCTGCCCGTTGCTCGCCTTGAGGCGGAACCGGAACTTCCCGGAGCGGTCCTCGTAGACCTCGAACTTCCCAGACATGCGCCTGCCTCCCCGCTGTGTCGTCAACGTGCTGGTCAGGACGGACGCTAGCGCCGAGGGCACCGGGCCGGAACTCCTCTCACCCGGCGCGTCGGGAACCGTCGGAAACTGTCGGGAAGCCTCAGAGCGCCGTCCGGACGGAGTAGAGCTCCGGGAAGAAGGTGAGCTCGAGGGCCCGGCGCAGGAAGTCCGCTCCGCTCGAGCCGCCGGTGCCGGTGCGGAACCCGATCGTCCGCTCGACGGTCTTGAGGTGCCGGAAGCGCCAGAGCTGGATGTTCTCCTCGATGTCGACGAGCTCCTCGCAGGTCTCGTAGACGTCCCAGTACCGGTCGGGGTCGGCGTAGATCGCGCGGAACACCTCGACGAGGCCGGGGTGCTCGACGTGGGCCGCGCGCACGTCGCGCTGCAGCAGCTCGTCGGGCACGGGGTGGCCGCGACGTGCGAGCAGCCGGAGGAACTCGTCGTACAGGCTGGGGCGGTCGAGGGCCTCGGTGAGGATCCGGCGAGCCGTCTCGTCGTCGGCGAACAGCTCGAGCATGGCCTCGTTCTTGTTGCCGAGCACGAACTCCACCGCGCGGTACTGGTAGCTCTGGAACCCCGACGACGTCCCGAGGAACCCCCGGAACTGCCCGTACTCGCTCGGCGTCAGCGTGGCGAGCACCGACCACTGCTCGATGAGCTGGCGCTGCACGTGCTTGACCCGGGCCAGCCGCTTGAGCGCGAGCGGCAGGTCGTCGCGGGCGAGGTCGTCGCAGGCGGTGGTCAGCTCGTGCAGGGCGAGCTTGAGCCAGAGCTCCGAGGTCTGGTGCTGGATGACGAACAGCAGCTCGTCGTGGTGCTCCGGGCGCGAGAGCGGGTGCTGGGCCGCCAGCAGCTCGTCGAGGTGCAGGTAGCGGCCGTACGACAGGTTCCCGGTGAAGTCCCGGACGATCCCGGACTCCAGGGGCCGGGTGCCTCGCTCGGTGCTCATCCCCCGCCCACCTCCTCCCGCTCCTCGCCGCAGCGGGGGCACCGGTCCGGCGCGGCCCCGTCGTCGTCGGGATCCGGCATCGCCCCGCAGGACGGGCAGAGCAGGTGCATCCAGCAGACGGGGTCGCCGCCCTCGGGCTCGTACTCGGTCCGCTCCACGCTCACGACGACGATCCTGCGCGCCCGGACGGGTCGGCTGCCAGACTCGATCCGCCGCGGTCCCGGTGGCGCTGCACGCGACGAGGAGGCGGACGATGCGTCTGGAGACCCTGCTGCCGCTGGGGAAGGTCGACCCGGGGCTGCGGGCCCCGGAGGCGCCCCTGGACCTCGGCGGCGTCGCGGCGACCGCGGCGTTCCTCGAGGAGATCGGCTACGGCGGGCTCGCCGTCGAGGAGACCAAGGACGACCCGTTCGTCGTGCTCGCCCTCGCGGCCGCGGCGACGCGGCGCCTGCGGCTCACCACCGCCGTCGCCATCGCCTTCCCCCGCAGCCCCACGACGACGGCCCTGCACGCCTGGACCCAGCAGAAGCTCTCCGGCGGCCGGTTCACCCTCGGGCTCGGCACCCAGGTCCGCGGGCACATCCGGCGGCGCTACGGCCTGGAGTGGCACCCGCCGGCCCCGTGGATGCGCGACTACGTCCGGGCGGTGCGGGCCGTGTGGCACACCTGGCAGACCGGGGAGCGGCTCGACCACCACGGCGAGCACTACGACCTCGACCTCATGGTGCCGCTCTTCGACGCCGGCCCGATCGAGCACCCGGGGATCCCGGTGCACCTGGCCGCGGTGAACACCAACATGTGCGCCGTGGCCGGGGAGGTCGCGGACGGCATCCGGCCCCACCCGGTGTGCACGCCGAGCTACATCGCCGAGGTCATGCTCCCGGCGGTCCGGCGCGGCGCCGCCCGCTCGGGCCGGTCACTCGACGGGTTCCGCGTCGCCATGAAACCCCTCGTGGCGTCCGCCCGGACCGAGGAGGAGCTGCAGGTCAAGATCCGCGACGCCCGCGCCCGGATCGCCTTCTACGCCTCCACCCCGGGCTACCGCGCGGCGTTCGACCACCTGGGCCTGGGCGACCTCGCCACCGACGCCAAGGAGCTCTCCAGGGCCCAGCGCTGGGAGGAGCTGCCCGCGATGATCGACGACGCGACCCTCGACCGGTTCGCCGTCATCGGCACCTACGACGACATCGGCGAGCGGCTGCTGGAGCGGTACTCGGGCGTGGTGACCGACGTCGAGTTCTCGATCGCGGTCAGCCCCGACCCGGAGCACCACGAGGCCGACCGGAAGACCCTGCGGACCCTGGCCGCGGTGGTGCAGGGTGCCGACGACGAGGCCGCACGCGCGGAGATCACGGGTGTCCGAGGGGAGACAGCGGGTGTCTGACGACGAATCGGTGCACGTCGAGACGGACGGCGGGGTCACGGTCATCACCCTCGACCGCCCGCAGGCGCTCAACGCCCTGAACTCGGCGGTCGCCGTCGCGCTCGGCGGGGCGCTGGAGGCCGCGGAGCAGGACGAGGCGGTGCGGGCGATCGTCGTGACCGGGACGGGCCGGGCCTTCAGCGCCGGCGCCGACCTCAAGGCCGTCGCGCAGGGCGACTCGCTCACCGACCCCGACCACCCGGAGTGGGGCTTCGGCGGGTTCACCCGGCACCCGCTCTCGACGCCGACGATCGCCGCCGTCAACGGCCTGGCCTTCGGCGGCGGCCTGGAGCTCATGCTCTTCTGCGACCTCGCGATCGCCGACGAGGACGCCCGGTTCGGCCTCCCCGAGGTGACCCGCGGGCTGGCCGCGGGCGCGGGCGGGCTGGTGCGCCTGCCGCAGCGCATCCCGCGGGTGGTCGCGCTGGAGATCGCGATGACGGGCGCGCCGATCAGCGCGGCGCGGGCCTACGAGCTGGGCCTCGTGAACCGGGTCGCGCCGGCCGGGACCGCCCTCGACGGGGCGCGGGCCATGGCCGCCACGATCGCCGCCAACGCACCCCTGGCCGTGCGGGAGTCGCGGGCGCTGATGCTGCGCGCCGTGCACGCCGACGAGGACGACGACGCCATCTGGGACGACAACGCCGCCGTCATGGGCCGGATCTTCTCCAGCGAGGACGCGAAGGAGGGCCCTCGGGCGTTCGCCGAGAAGCGTTCGCCCGTCTGGACCGGCCGCTGATCACGGTGACCTCGTCGTCGTCCGGTCGACACCGGACGGCAACGCCGGTGACCGACGCTTCGGCGCCATGACCAGTACCGCACCCGATCCCGTCCAGCTCGCCGTCACCGACACGACCACCGCCGAGTGGCAGGACTTCCCCGTGCCGGCGATCGGGGCGGTGCTCGAGCACGTGCCGCTCCTCGACGACCCGGACACCGGCATGCAGGTGATCAAGATGGTGTACCGGGCCGGGTTCACGAACCCCTGGCACACCCATCCCTGCGGCCACGGGATCTACGTGCTCTCGGGGACGCTGAACACCCACCAGGGCACCTACGGCCCGGGCAGCTTCGTGTGGTTCCCCGAGGGCGGCTCGATGGAGCACGGCGCCACCGACGACGCCGACTGCACCTTCCTGTTCATCACCAACAAGCCCTTCGACATCCACCACCTCCACCCCACGGAGTGAGGCGGACCGCTCAGGACGTCGGCTGCTCGCCCCGCGGGGCCGGGCGGTAGCCGGAGCATCCGCGAGCCAGGCCCGGGCGGCTGTCGTGGTGACCGAGTGGGCCCTGAGGGTTGCCAGAGCAGCCGTGGACGCCCACTCGGTGGCGCCCCGGGCCCGGTCAGAGCCCCAGCTCGGCCGATTCGGCGTCCCCCATCCAACCGCGTTCGCGAAGCTCCACGACCCGGGGGCGGGCCACCTCCACCGCTCCCGACGAGCCCTGGTGGAGCGCGAGGAGCAGGCCGTCGCCAGCGACCTGTAGCCAGCCGCCCGGTGGGAACTCCCGGAGCACGACGACGACCGCGGGCCCGTCGCCTCGCGCCACCGCCCTGCGCAGCTCCCGACGGGGATCGAGCACGTCCATGGCGCGCAGTCTGCACCCGCCGAGCGACATCAGGCCGCGTCGCTGACGGTCTGCCAGGGGCGGTTGTGGCGTGGTCTTTGCTGGGGGTCGATGTAGGCGGGTGGGGTGAACCAGGGCAGCCCGTCGACCATGTCGACGTGCCAGCCGGAGTGGTGGATCAGGCTGTGGTGGTAGCTGCAGAGCAGCACGCAGTTGTCGAGGCTGGTGTCGCCGTCGTCGGCCCAGTGGCGGATGTGGTGGACCTGGCAGCGGCGGGCGCGGCGGCGGCAGCCGGGGTGGGCGCAGTGGCGGTCGCGGGCGATTACGGCGCGGCGCAGGGCGCGGGTGACCAGGCGGTGGCTGCGGCCCAGATCGAGGGGTTCGCCCTGGGTGCCCAGGACGAGGGGGATCAGTTCGGCGTCGCAGGCCAGTCGTCGGGCGGTGTCGGGGCGGATCCAGGTGTTCTCGCCGAGCAGGGCGAGTCGGCCGGTGTGGCCGTCGCCGGGGCTGGTGGTGGCCTCGGGCAGGCTCGACAGGGCCTGGCGCAGGGTTTGGTAGTTCAGGGTGAGGGTGAGCGCGACCCGTTCCCCACCTTCGACGTCGGCGCGGGTCCAGCGCGGCGGGCCCTGACCTGGCGGCGCCCCCTCACCAGGTGGCGTGGCGTCCCCGCCGGCGCGCGGGGCAGCGGGGACGTCGTCGGCGCCTGCCGCATCGGTGTCCTCGCTGTCGTCGGCGCAGCCTTGGCCGGCGCAGCCTTCGTCGGCGGAGCCTTCGACGGCGCTGTCGTCGATGTCGGCGGCTGCCTCGTCGGGGTCCTCGCGCTCACCGGGGTCGGCGTCGAGGTCGGGGAAGATCCCGGCGTCGGTGGTGCCCTCCGGCTCGCCATAGTTGGGCTGGCCGGGCTGGCCGGGCTGGCCGGGCTGGCCGGGCTGGCCGGGCTGGCCGGGCTGGCCGGGCTGGCCGGGCTGGCCGGGCTGGCCGGGCTGGCCGGGCTGGCCGGGCTGGCCGGGCTGGCCGGGCTGGTCGGGCTGGTCGGGGGTGTTGAGGCCGCGGGTGAGGGCTTCGGTGGCGAGGTCGAGCAGGGCGTGGGCGCGGCGGGCGGGCAGGGTGCGCAGCGCGGCCTCGTCGGCGCTGTAGCCCCGCGGCCCGGCGCCGGTGCCCGTGCCGGTGCCGCCGCTGATTGCGGTGTTGGGGGCGGGGTGGTCGTCGGGGACCTGGTCCGGTGGTGGGGTCGCCGCGGTCAGCGCGGTGTGCAGGGCTTCGGCGGCGGCGGGGTCGCGGTAGGTGAACCGGCCGACCAGACTGCCGTTGCGCCGCCGCAGGTAGTGCAGCTCGTTGTCCGGGGCCGGGGTGTCGGTGGGGGCGGTGCCATCGGGGTCGAGCAACGCCAGGATCGCGGTCGCGGCCTGGGCCAGCGCGGCGGGGCTGTGGGTGGCCGCCAGCGCCGCGAGCTCGGTCTCGGTGGTGGCCAGCACCTCGGCGGGCAGGGCGGGTTGCACGAGCCCGAGGCGGTCCATGCTCCGGCGGATCACCTCGACGTGGCCGGGCCCGATCACCCCGGCCCCCACCTGTTCGGCGGTCGCGGGCAGCTCCGCCGCCACCACCGCCCCGGACGGTGACACCGACGCCGTCAACACCCGGGCGTGGCGGGCCAGGCGGGTGGCTTCGGCTGGGTCGATGCGCAGCTGGTCCTCCAGCAGCCGGGAGGCGTACCGGTAGCCGGACTCGGCCAGCGCGTCCGACGCCGCCAGCGCCGTCAGCGCCCGGTAGCAGCGGGCGTGGGCGTGCCGCAGCACCGTCCACGCCGCCGACAGCTCGGCGAGCACCGCCCGCGACGCCGCCGACACCCCGCCGTCATCGTCGTCGGCCGCGGACACCCCCGGCACCACCCACCCGGGATCGGGGTCGGGGCCTTCGGAGCGGTCGAGCTCGGCGTCGATCAACGCGGAGAGCTCGTCGTCGATCCAGCCACCCCATTCCTCTTCGGGCAGCGGGCCGCGCAGCGAGGCGTCGAAGGCCGCGAGCTCGGCGTCGAGCACCGAGTCCGGGATGTCGTCCTCCCATCCGGGAGGCTCAGCAGGAGCGGCCACGCACCCAGTATCGAACACGTGTTCGAACGAGGGAAGCCGACAGACGGCGCAATTCGATCTCGGCGAATGGATCATCCTCGACCCGGGCACGACCACGGCGATCCACGTCGGAGTCGTCGATCGCAGCAGGAGATCCAAGATCACGTCCTGCCGCCCACGAGGCGCCTCGCGGGACGACGACGCCATCCCGGCCCGGAGCTGAGTAGTTCCCCGCTCCCGAGCCCGGGCACGTCCCGGCAAGGTCCCAGACCGTGGCCACCGTCCTGACCTGGATCAACGTCGTTGCCCTGCTCGGCGTCGGCGGACTGTTCACGCTCTACGCGCTCATCCCCTTCGCGATGGCCAACGACGATCCCCGGTGCGGCCCGCTGTTGCGCCACGGCGTCCTGCAGCTCGCGGGACTCGGCGGACTGGCAGCCTCCGTGCTCCTCGGCGCGTGGGTCGCCCACCACGCCGTCGACCACGCCGGCTGGACCGCGATCGGCGTCGGCGCCGCCGGTTGGGGTGCCTGGGTCGGCGGCGTCGTCCTGACGATGACGCTCTTCTTCACGGTGAGCGCCCTCGACACCGCCGTCGCCGAACGCCGACGCCGCGCGGCGTCGAGCCGGGATTGACGAGCCCCGAGGCCCGGGTGGACGTCACGACGAGCCGCGAGCGCGTCCGGGTCGAGCTCGGCCGACTGCTCGAGGAGCACACCGCGGACCTGCCGGCGGTCGACCGGTCACCTACCGTCGACGCCGTGCCGTCGTTCGCCGAGGCCAGGGCACTGGCCGAGCTGACGCTCGCCGAGCACCTCCCGGACCGGTGGCGGCACACGCAGGCGGTCGTCCGGGAGGCGGTGCGGCTCAGCGCACTCCCGGAGGTCGACCGGGAGCCGCTGCTCGTGGCCGCCGTGCTGCACGACGTCGGATACTCCCCGGTCGTCGCCCGCACCGGCTTCCACCCGCTCGACGGTGCCCGGTTCCTGCGGACGCGGGGCTACGACGCGCGCTGCACCGCCGTCGTCGCCCACCACAGCGCCGCCGCCGTCGAGGCCCGCGTACGGGGGCTCGACCACGAGCTCAGACGGTACGACGACGAGGCCACCCCGACCCGCGACGCCCTCTGGTGGTGCGCCGCGGTGTGCGGACCCACCGGCGACCCGACGACGCCGGACGACCGGTGGACCGAGATCCGTCGCCGCTACGGGCCGGACCACGCCGTCACGCGGTTCCTCGACGGGGCCGAGCCGCAGCTGCGCGCCGCGGTCGCCCGCACCGGCGCGCGCCTGGTCGCGGCCGGCCTGGCCCCGGCCGGTCCGGACGCAGCAGCTCCGGACGCGGCCGGCCCGGACGCAACAGCCCCGGACGCGGCCGGCCCGGACGCAACAGCCCCGGACGCGGCCCGCTAGCGCTCCACCTCGGCGGCTCCGTCAGCGGCACCATCACCGTCTCCTCGGCGACGAAGATGACGCTGCGGCCCGCTCCGCCGATCGCGGACTCGCGGGCGGTCGCGCCCTCCGCCGTCGAGAACACGTCCCGCGCCGAACGCTCGGAGTCGAACCAGACCTCGGCGACCCCGTCGAACTCCTCGTCCTCGGAGACAGCCATGGTGATGTGGTAGCCGACCACACCGGGCCACCGCTTCACCTTCGGCGCGTGCTCCTCGAACCACCACCGGCGGAAGTCCTCGAAGGACGTGCCCTCGGGGCGCTTCAGGATGCCGATGACCTCGAACATGCCGAGTGGATACCCCTCATGACGACGGTTCCCCGGCCACGAGCCGCTGGTGCGCCGCGACGGCGGCGAGCAGCGACCGCTCGGCGTCCTCCCGGGCGTCCCCCAGCCCGACGAGCAGCGTGACGGCGAGCTCCGCCATCGTCGCGAGCCCGCCGCCCGGCTCCCCGAACGCGCCCGCGAGCTCGAGCAGGACGTAGCCGTGGGTCGCGCTGAGGAACTGCCGGGCCACGGGGAGCGGCTCCGCCGGCCGCAGCCGGCCCGCGTCCACCATCCGCGACACCGAGCGCACGAGGACGTCGAGCGCCGTGCGCCCGTCCCCGACGGCGAGGTGGGTGGCGGCCATTGTCGTCTCCACCGGCACGTGGTGGCGCAGCGACGGATCGGTGACCCCGAACATCGCGCGGTAGAGCGACGGCCGGGCGAGCGCCCAGTCCGTGTAGGCCCACCCCTTGACCAGGTGGTCGGCGACCGGGTCGTCGCTCTCGGGGACGGCGTCGACGTGGCCCGCCAGCCCGACGAAGCCCGCCGCGACCGCCGCCTCGATGAGGCCGGGCATCCCGCCGAACAGGGTGTAGAGGGCCTGGGTCGACGTCCCGACCTCCGCGCAGACCTCGCGCGCCCGCAACGCCTCCACCCCGTGGTCCGCCACCGACCGCACTGCCACCGCCACGAGCCGCTCCCGTAGCTCGGCCTGGACCGCGCTCCTGGTCATGACGTCGTTATAGCAGCGTTGCGCCGACCCTTGCCCTACCGGGACGGCACCGCCATGATGCCGTCATAACAGTGTTTTAGCAGTCCAGAGGAGGACAGTCGTGCAGGACGAGTACGACGTGGCGATCGTGGGCGGCCGGTGCGCGGGCGCCTCTCTGGCGATCCGGCTGGCCCGCGCGGGCCTCCGGGTCTGTGTGCTCGACCGCGCCCGCTTCCCCAGCGACGTCCCCTCGACCCACGGCATCCAGCCGGCCGGAGCGACGATCCTGCGCGAGCTCGGGTGCTTCGACACCCTGGCGGCGCGCACCGACCCGATCGTGCGGGGAACCGTCGTCGTCGACGACGCCCGCATCGAGTTCGACCGCGGCGACGAGCTCCTCGGTGCGCCGATGCTGAACGTGCGCCGCGGCGTCCTCGACGCGGTGCTCCTCGACGCGGCCCGGGCGGCCGGCGCGGAGGTCCGGACCCGCACCGTGGTGACAGGGCTGCGCCACGAGCGCGGGCGGGTCGCCGGAGTCGTGACGCCCGACGGCCCGGTGCCCGCCCGGTTGGTGGTTGGCGCCGACGGGGCCGGCTCGACGGTCGCGCGGCTCGTGGGCGCCGGGGAGTACTGCCGCACGCCCGCCGAGCGGGTCTTCCTCTGGGGCTACTTCGAGGACACCGACCACCCGCCCGGCCACGTGTGGCTCGGGCGGATCGGCGACCACGGCTACCTGGCCAGCCCGACCGACGGCGGCGCGTTCCTGGCCGTCGTCGCCGCCTCGCGCCGGCGTCGGGCCGAGGTGCTCTCCGACCGACCCGGGGCGTTCGCCGAAGGGCTCCGGAGCTGGCCGGAGCTCGAGGCCGTGGTCGCCGGGGGACGCCGGACGGGCCCCCTGCACACCGTCCCGGACCGCGACGGGTTCTTCCGCCGCTCGGCGGGACCCGGCTGGGTGCTGGTCGGGGACGCCGGGCACGTCAAGGACCCGACGCCGGGCCAGGGCATCGCCGACGCGCTGCGCCAGACCACGGCGCTCGCCCCCGCCGTCGTCGCCGGCCTCGCGGACGGCGACGACGACGCCGACCTCGACGCCGGACTCCGCCGCTGGTGGACGTGGCGCGATCGCGACGCCTGGGCGATGTACTGGTTCGCCCGCGACCTCGGTGCCGCGGGCCCGGTCCCGCTGCTCACCCGTGAGGTGATGCGACGGGTGGCCGCCGATCCCCGCCGCTGCCGGACCCTGCTCCGGGTGCTCAACCACGACGTGCCGCCGGGCGATCTCCTCACCGCGCCGCTCGCCCTCGGCGCCCTCGGTGGAGCGCTGCTGCACCGGCCCGGCGAGCGGCGCCGGCTCCTGCGGGAGGCGCGCGCCGCCGTCGTCGACGAGGTCCGCCACCTCCGGCCGCCGCGGGCGGCCTGAGCGGGGCACGCCGCACTCAGGCCTCGACGACGGCCGGCCCTCCGCTCGACTTCGCGGGTCCGTTGCGCAGGAACAGGGCCAGCACGACACCGACCGCGGTGAGCGCGGCGGTCACGATCATGAGGTTGTCCAGCCCCGTCACGAACGCGTCCGACTGCACCTGCGTGTAGGACATGTACTGCTGGAGCATCGGCGACATCCCGCCGCTGGACGCCCCCGAGGCCGCCGAGGACGCCGCGGACGCCGTGGAGGACGCCGCCCCCGACGACGGCGAGCGCAGCCCCATCATGCCGCCGACGTCGGCGGCCTGCTGGGCCTCCTTGCTGCTCAGCAGGGCGGTGAGCGCCGCGAGCCCCATCGCGGACGCGGTCCGCTGCGTGACGTTGTTGAACGCCGACGCCCCGGTGACGTGCTCGGGCGGGACCGCGGAGATCCCCCCGGTCATGATCGGCATCATCGCGAGCCCCATGCCGCAGGCGCGGAACATGAGGATCCACCGCAGGTCGCTCCACGGGGTCGTCGTGGACAGGTCGTGCAGCATCCAGGTCCCGATGGCGAGGATGGTCAGCCCGACCACCGCCGGTATCCGTGGGCCGAAGCGGTCGTAGATCCGGCCGGCGATCGGCATGAGGACGCCCATGACGAGCGCCTGCGGGAGCAACAGCAGACCGGTGTCGAACGCGCCCAGGTCCTGGGTCTGCTGCAGGAACAGCGGGATGAAGAACAGCACGCCGAACAGGCCCACCGAGAGGACGGTGATCAGCAGCAGCGAGTTGGTGAACGCCCAGTACTTGAACACCCGGACGTTGAGCAGCGGCTGGTCGACCTCGAGCTCGATGACGACGAACGTGGCGAGCGCGAGCGCCCCGTAGGTGAAGAGGATCATCACGCGGTAGGACGTCCAGCCCCAGGACTCGCCCTCGGAGAGCGCCAGGAGCAGCGAGAAGAGCCCGCTGGCGATCGCGACGAAGCCGAGGACGTCGAACTTCTTGCCCTTGGTGCCCTTCGGCAACGGCAGGAGGAAGAGCGCCGCGATCGCGCCGACGATGCCGACCGGGACGTTGATGAAGAAGATCAGCCGCCAGTCGACGTACTCGACGAGGTAGCCACCCAGGGTGGGCCCGACGGCCGGGGCGAACACGATGCCCAGCCCGTAGAGCCCCATCGCCGCGCCGATCCGCTCCCGCGGGACGAGCTGGTACACCATCGAGAGCGCGACGACCGGGATGATCCCGCCCGGGATCGCCTGCAGGATGCGGAACACGATCATCGAGTTGAGGTCCCAGGCGAGCCCGCACAGCGCGGACCCGAGCCCGAACCCGATCAGCGACATCACGTAGGCCCGGCCGAGCCCGAGCCGCTCCCCCAGCCATGCGCTGACCGGCACGATGACGCCCAGGGCGAGCGAGTACGCCGTCGAGACCCACTGGATGTCGTCGGTGGTGACCCCGAAGTCCTTCTGCATGGACGGGATCGCGACGTTGACGATGCTGACGTCCAGCACCGACATGAACATCCCGGTGACCAGGACGAGCAGCGAGATGATCCACGGCGTCGACGCGGCCCGGGACCGGACCGGCGATCCCGACGGGGTCGGCGGCGGGGCCGGAGGGGCGGGCGCCTGCGGGGGCGCGGTCCTGACGTCCTGCTCGGCCGGCTCGGTGAGGGTGGTACCCGGAGCCGTCGGTGTGGTCGTCACCAGAGAATTGTGACACCGATTCACCCGGACCAAACCCGAGCGCGGGCCCGGTCGAGCCCTCGCACACCTCCGTAAGGTCCCGGGGTATGGCCGTGAACCCCTCCGGACCGGACATGAAGGCATTTCTCGCCGAGAATCCGGACCAGCCGATCGTCATGCTGAACCTGCTGCGGTTCGCCGACCGCGGCGCCGAACGCTACGACGAGTACATCGCCCATTTCCGGACATTCGCGGAGAAAGTCGGCGCCAGCATCGTCTACTTCGGGCACGGGGCCCGGGCGGTCGTCGCCGAGCCCGGCCAGGAGTGGGACGCGGTGCTGCTCGTCTCCTACCCGAGCCGCCGGGCCTTCTCGGACATGGTGCGCGACCCCGGCTACCAGGAGGGCACGCACCTGCGCACCGAGGCGCTCACCGAGGCGGTGCTCCAGCCGACGATCCCGCGCTAGTCCCCGGCGCTCCGGTCACCGCCCCCGGAACATCGGCTCCGAGCATCGGCTCGGGGTCGTCGGGCAGCGCGAGCGTCCGCCGGGCGGTCGCGCGGTGACCGAGGAAGACCGGCCGGTTGGCGTGGCCGAACAGGAGCGGCAGCAGCTCGGCCGCGCGCACCGTGCCGTACCAGCCCGACGCGGCCGGACCCTCGCCGAACGCCGTCACCGGGTCCGGGCGCACGGTCGGGCCGGCGACGACGAGCGGGGTCGGATCGCCGGTGTGCAGCACGCCGCCCGTCGACGGCGTGGCGTGGTCCCCGGTGACGGCGACGACGGCGCGGTCGGCGAGGTCGAGCAGCCCGGCGAGCCCCGGGTCGGCCGCCTCGAGGACCTCCAGCTTGGCGCGGGGCTCCTTGGTGTGGCCGGCGTCGTCGGTGGCCTTGGTGTGGACGTGGACGAACCGCGCGCCGGCCGCGATCAGGTCCTCGGCGCTCGCCAGTCGCGCGGCCAGGTCCTCCCCCGCGTCGGCGACCGGCGCGAGGTGCCGGGCCGCCATCCCGAGGAGTCGCGCCAGGCCCCGGTAGAGCCGGGTGCTCGTCACCGCCGCACCCGCGACCCCGCTCCGGTCGACGAAGCCCGGGACCTCCGCGCGCGTGCCCGACCACTTCGTCGTCAGGACGTCCAGCGGCGGGCGCGCCCACCGGGCCCGGTTCACCGGGTGGTCCCGCAGGGCGTCGCGGGTGTCGTGGAGCAGCGCGTTCAGCACCTCGGCGCTCGAATCGGCACCGCCGCCGGCGCCGCCACCGGGCCCCGACTCCGGGGAGCAGGCCAGCACCCGCAACCACGGATGACGGTCCTCGAAGAACGGGTCGGAGTCGGTGACGGCGCCGTCGGCGTGCCCGTGCAGGACGAGCAGCGCCTCACCCCGGCCGCCGAGTGGCACCAGCTCCGCGCCGTGGCGGGCGACCACCGGCGCGAGCACCTCGAGCAGCGCCGCCGCGTCGGCCGCGTCCCGGGCGTCCGACGCGACCCGCCCGGTGATCCACACCCGCCCGTCGTCGCCGACCGTCGACGACCGCAGCGCCGCGTGCGTCACCGCCGTCCCCCGCGGCACGTCGACCCCGGCCCCCAGCGCCTCGAGCACCGCCCGCCCGGGGAAGGGCACCTCGGCGAACCCGAACATCGCCCAGTGCGCCAGCTCCGACGCCGGCGCCCGGCCCCACCCGAACGGCAGGTGCCAGCCCGAGCAGCCGCGGGCGGCGAGCGCGTCGAGCGCCGGGGTGTGCGCCGCCTCGGCCGGGGTCCGGCCGCCGAGCTCCGGCACCGGCCGGTCCCCCAGGCCGTCGAGCACGACGAGCACGACCGGCAGCCGGTCGTCGACCAGGCGGGGCTGCGTCTCCCCCCATCCCGGGGGCCGCGATCCCGGCGCGCTCACCGCTCCGCCAGCAGCGCCCGCAGCACCGGCACGGTCGTCGTCGGGACCATGGTGACCCAGGACCCGTCGTCGAACCCGGCCCGGATCGCGGCGGCGTCGAGCTTGGCCGCCGGGTCGCCGTCGAGCACCGTGACCGCGTACCCGCCCGCCTCGAGCCGTGCCGCCTTGTCCTTCTCCCAGGGCGAGTAGGCGCGCACGTAGTGGCGCGCGTGGCGCGGGACGTACTCCGGCCAGAGGTGCGGGCGGGTGAGGTCGAAGGGGACGACGACGGCGCGGTCGGCCATCCCCGCGCCGGTGAGCGCGGCGGTGAGCAGGCGCAGCCGCTCGAAGTAGGTGAAGGGGTTGGCGGCGTCGGTGTGGCGGTGCGCGGACGTCGCCTCCTCGCGGCGGGCGCCGGTGTCGGGGTTGGTGACGGCGACGACGAGCTCGTCGTGGTGGCGCAGGGCGTGCGCGAACAGCTCGAGGTGCTGGCCGTGCACCGGCTGGAAGCGCCCGGTGACCGCCGCCAGGCTCATCGGTGGTCCCGGCGCAACAGTCCCCGCGCGATCGCGTTGCGCTGGATCTCGACGGTGCCCGCGGGGATCCTGAGGTTGCGCGCGAGCCGGAAGAGCTTCTCCTCCGGGGAGCCGAGCCGCAGGCCGGTGCCGCCGTGCACCTGGACCGCCCGGTCGGCGACCCGGAAGAACGCCTCGTCGTTGATCACCTTGATGAGGCTCATCAGGCGGGGGGCCTCCGGGTGCAGCGGCATCCCGTAGGGCCCCCCGGGCAGCTCGTCGAGCTCGACCTGCGCCCGCAGCGACGCGGCCCGCGCGGTGTACACGTCGGCGTCCATGTCGGCGAGCATGTGCTGCACCGCCTGCAGCTCCGCGATCGGCTTCCCGCCCGAGGTCCGGGTGGCCGCGCGGTCGAGCGCGCGCTCCAGGAGCCACGCCCCCCACCCCGCGCACATCCCGCCCCGGCACATCCGCCGCCAGTTGATCCACGCCATGGCCAGCGCGAACCCGTCCCCGGGCTCGCCGACGACGTCCTCGGCCGGGATCCGCACCCCGTCGAAGTGCAGCTCGCCGGTGAGGCCGTCGTCGAGCATCGTCGGGATGTCGCGGCCGCGGGTGACGCCGGGGGCGTCCGCGTCGACCAGGAACATCGTCAGCGAGCGGGTGCCCGCGCCGGGCTCGGTCACGGCGGTGACCTGCAGGACGTCGGCGAAGTGGGCGTTGGTGATCCACGCCTTGCGGCCGTCGAGCACCCACGAGTCCCCGTCGCGGCGCGCGTGCGTCTCCATCGCCAGCACGTCGGTGCCCACCGAGATCTCGGTGTTCGCGAACGCCGCCGTGATCTCGCCGGCCACCAGGGGCTCGAGCCAGTGCTGCCGGGCGGCGGGTGAGCAGTGCTCGATCGCCGCGTTGGGGCCCTCGGTCCAGCCCAGCGCGGCGAGCCCGAGCCCCAGGCCGCTGCGGTGGTAGACGAACTCCTCGACGTGCTGCATCTCCGCGCGGGTGAACCCCCCGCCGCCGCACGCCTCGGAGACGTGCGGGGCGTAGAGCCCGGCCTTGGCCGAGCGCCGCTGGACCTCGCGGCGCGCCTCCCACACGGCCGGGTGCATCCGCCCGTCCTCGTCGAGGCGCGGGTTGTACGGCGTCCCGACGTCGAGGCGCGCCAGTTCCTCCTCCGCGGGACCCACCTCGACGGTCAGGAAGGTGGCGAACCGCTCCCGGTAGTGCTCGACGCGGTCGGTGAGCCCCGCTACGCTCGTCATGGTTCGTAACCTAGGCCCGTGCCGCTGCTCTCCGCCGGGTCCTCGGTCCTGCTGGTGATCGACCTGCAGGAACGCCTCATGCCGGCCATCGCGGGCGCGGCCGACGTCGTCGAGCAGTGCTCACGGCTGATCCGCGCCGCGACGCGCCTCGAGGTCCCCGTGACGACCACCGAGCAGGACCCGGACAAGCTCGGACCCACCGTCGGACCGCTGGCGGCCCTGCTGCCGGCACCCGCCGTCGCGAAGTCGACGTTCGCCGCGGACCTGTCCTTCCCGACGGCGACCCCGACGACGACCCCAACGACGGTGGTCGTCTGCGGCTGCGAGGCCCACGTCTGCGTGCAGTCCACGGTGCTCGCGCTGCGCGCCTCGGGTCACGGCGTGGCCGTGGTCGCCGACGCGGTCGGCAGTCGCTCGCCGGCGGACCGCGACGCCGCCGTGGCGCGGATGCGCGACCACGGCGTCGACGTGGTGACCACGGAGATGGTCGTGTTCGAGTGGCTGGGGACCAGCCGGAACCCGGCCTTCCGCGAGGTGCAGAAGCTGATCAAGTGAGAGCGCGGAGGCCGGGTCCGGCCGGTCACTTCACGAAGCGCGAGATGAACTCGAGGCAGGTGCGGGCGACCTCCTCCCACCCGGAGTCGATCGTCAGGGAATGGCCGCGACCGGGAATCTCGGTGAACTCCGTCTCGACGTGCGTGTTGCGCTTCTGCGCCTCGTAGGTGGCCCACGCGATCGCGTGCGGCGCCTGGTGGTCCAGCTCCCCGGAGACCACGAGCATGGGGCCCCGGTCGCTCCCGGTCTTCTCGGCCCGGACCTCCGTGGCCGGGTTGAGATTGGCGAACGCGGCCTGGAAGAGCGGGATCCCGGAACCCGCGACGTGGTACTGCTCGTACAGTTCCCGGGCCTCCTCCTCGCTCACCGCGTTGGCGAACCCGTAGCGGAACTGGTCGAACGTGAGCGTCACCGCGCGGTGACGGTTGGCGGGATTGGCCAGCACCGGTGCCCCGGCCTTCAGCGCCGCCACCGGGAGCGGCAGCACCCCCCGGGAGGGTGCGGGGTCGACCGAACAGGTCGCCGCGGACAGCCCACGGCCGGCGAGGATCTGGACCAGGACCCCGCCGAAGGAGTGGCCGACGAGGGCCGGCTTCCGGTCGAGGCGCTCGATGATCATCTGCTGGTAGGCGGCGACGTCACCGACGCTCTTGCCCGCGAAGACCTCCGGGTTCGCGTGGGCCTCCTCCACCGAGCCCGGGTCGTCGGGCCATCCCGGGGTGACCGCGACGTAGCCGGCGTCCTCGAACAACGCCGCCCACCGGTCCCAGCTGCTGTCGAGCAGCCAGAGCCCGTGCACGAACACGACGGGCTGCTTGCCGGATGCGTTGGCGCGGTCGATCTCCTGCTGTTCGCCGGTGGTGGGGGCCGTGTACGGCTCGCTCATCGGTCGCTCCTCCGGAGGAATCGGGATCAGTGCCCCGACCATGGACAGAGCGGCCCTTTCCGGGTGGACTGTCCCTGCACGGCGCTGTGCGGATCGTGCCGATCTCGCCACCCATCGACGTTTCGTACGTATTCGGGTGCGCACCGTGAGGAGACGACGCCGTGGCCCTGACGCTGAGCATCGCCGACGTCGCCGCGCGTGATCGCGTCGATTTCCTGTACGACACCGTCTGGAACAACGTCCTCCCGGTCGAGATGACGTTCACCCCGGATCCCGTGGACATCGACGTCGAGTTCCGGGTCACCGAGGCAGGTCCGATCAACCTGTCGTCGGCCCGGTCGAGCGCCAACGCGCTGTACCGGACCCCGGCCCTGGTGCGCCGCGACCACGTGCCCCAGCTCTTCCTCGCGGTCCAGACCACCGGGACGACCGTCGTGAGCCAGGCCGGGAGCCAGGCCGTCCTCCGCCCCGGGGACATGGTGGTCTACGACAGCACGCGCCCCTACTCGGTCGAGAACCGCGAGCTCACCGAACTGCACTACGTGCGGATCCCGCGCGACGCCCTCGCGCTCCCGTCCCGACGGCTCGAGCCGCTGCTCGGCGTCCGGATGGGCCCCGACACCAACCCGCTCGCCGCCGCCGTCGGGTCGTTCTTCACCACGCTCGCGGCGACCTCCGCCCTCGACCGGCCGGACGCCGCCCGGGCGGTCGCGGGCCCCGGCATCGACCTCGTCCGGGCGCTCCTCGCGGTCCAGGCGGGCGACGACGACACGGCCCCGGCCGCGCTGGAGGGCTCACTCGTGGCGCGGGTGCGCCGGTACGTGGCCGATCACCTCACCGAGCGCGACCTCACGCCCGGGCGGATCGCCGCCGCCCACCACGTATCGCTGCGCCACCTGTACGCGGTCCTGGCCCGGGAGGGGGTGGGCCTGCACGCGACGATCCAGGAGCAGCGCCTCGACGGGTGCGCACGGGCGCTCCGGGACCCGACGCAGGCCCACCTCGCCGTCGCGATCATCGGGAGCCGCTGGGGCTTCGTCGACCCGTCCCACTTCGGGCGGGCCTTCAAACGGGCCTACGGAATGACGCCCAACGAGTGGCGTCGCACCCGTCCCGACACCGGCTGAGCTCAGGGCGCCCAGGTGCGCAGCTGCGCTGATTACGTGACCGTCCGGTGGCGGGCCTCGGCCCGCGCGTCGGCCTTCGCGGCCTCCCCGGTCTCGACGGCGATCGTCTCGGCGTCGGCCTCCGCGGCGTCAGCGTCCGGGGCGGGGAGGCCGGCCGACCCGAGGAACAACACGTAGAAGAGCGTGATCAGCACGGCGAGGTCCATGAAGCCCAGCGCGTCCCCGTGCAGCGACGTCCCGGCCGCCGGCTCGTGCAGCACCGTGCCGGCGAAGGAGAAGTAGTACGCGAGGAACGTCAGCGCGCCGAGCACGAGGGTGACGACGAAGCGCACCGCGTCGTTCGCGACCGCCCCGAGGTGGGTGGGCTTGTTGCCGAAGACGTTGCCCCAGGCGATCATCCAGAACACCCAGCAGACCCCGAGCTCGGCCGCGTACTCGGTGACCCCGTCACCGAGGGCGGCGACGTTGGCCGGTCCCATGAGCAGCCGCGCGAGCCCGCCGACGACGAAGTACAGGACCGTGCCGAACACGATGTTGCCGACGAAGGAGAGGGCCGCGACCCGCCCGGGCGTGCCGGCGAGCGACCACGGCCGGTTCTCCCACAGCAGACCGGTGATGACGACACTCACGATCAGCGAGTAGAACCAGCCGATGAGCGTGGTCGTCTCGATGAGCGCGGTGCCCTTGTCGGCCCAGGTCGCGACGTTCGGGACGGCGAGCACCCCGTAGACGACGAGCGTCGGCAGGACGAGCGCGCCGATCTCGGCGAGGCCGAGCCAGGGCTGCTCGAGACGCCCCGCCCACGGCCAGTGCATCCAGTTGATCGCTGCCGTCACGTAGAAGAAGAACGCGAACAGCACGATGAGCTGGCCCATGGTGAATCCCGCGCCCTCGGCGCGGGACGCCGCGAAGCTCGGGTCGATCGCACCCCACCCGAAGGCCAGCAGCACCGTCACCAGCGCCGCGACCACGAGCACCACGACGATGCCGACGAGGCCGCGCGTCGGCTGGGGCAACGACGCCGGCCCCGTCCAGCCGCAGTTGAACGCGATCCAGACCGTCGCGATGACCGACCAGAAGAGCGCGGCCTCGAAGGGCTGCGGGTAGGAGCCGACCGGGCTCCACTGCGGGTCGACCAGCAGCCACCACAGCAGGACCGAGACGACCAGCACGATGACGACGTTCGCGATCCCGAACGCCCACCACGGCAGGCCCTTCCTCCCCTGCGTCGCGGTCCCTGGATCGGACTCGTGGATCGTCGACATGAGCGAACCTCGGCGTTCTCTCGGGCACGGTGATCGAATTCAGAATACAGAATGTATGTGATCGATACCATAGTTGGACAGCACTCTGCTCACCGTCCGCCACCCGACGATCACCGACCGTCCAGAACGACGACGACCACCCGCCTCCGGGTCGCGACCCGGAGGTGGGTGGTCGTCGGACGTGCTCGGGAGCTCGGCGCCTCAGGGCGCCCAGGTGCGCAGCCAGACCGTCTGCGGGGAGCGGCGCAGGTCGGACAGCGCCTCGTCCGGGATCGGCGCGTCGGTGTCGACGACGACGTAGCCGAGGTCGCCCCGGGTGGACAGCGCCTGCCCGACGACGTTGACGCCGATCTCGTGCAGCAGCTGGTTGATGTGCGCGAGCACGCCCGGCTGGTTGGTGTGCAGGTAGGCCAGGCGGTGCGAGTCCGGTGCCAGCGGCGTGGCGACCTCGGGCAGGTTCACCGACAGCGCGGTGCCGCCGGTGGCCACGAAGGACAGCAGCTTCGTCGAGACGAACCCGCCGATCTCCTCCTGCGCCTCCTGGGTGGAGCCACCGACGTGCGGGGTGAGGATGACATTGTCGAGGCCGCGCAGCGGGGACTCGAACGGGTCGCCCTGGGCCTTCGGCTCGATCGGGAACACGTCGATGGCCGCGCCGGCGATGTGGCCGGACAGGATGTTCTCGCGCAGCGCGTCGTCGTCGATGACCATCCCGCGCGAGGCGTTGATGAAGATCGACCGCGGTTTCATCTTGGCGAACTGCTCGGCGCCGAACAGTCCGGCGTTCCCGGGCCGGCCGTCCACGTGGAGGGTGACGACGTCGGCCTCGGCGAGCAGCTCGTCGAGCGAGTCGACCTTGCGGGCGTTGCCGTGGGCCAGGCGGTCGGCGGTGTCGTAGAAGATGACGTGCAGCCCGACCGCCTCGGCCATGTTCGACAGCTGCGTGCCGATGTTCCCGTAGCCGACGATGCCGAGGGTGCGGCCGCGGAACTCGTGGCTGCCCCGGGCCGACTTGTCCCAGATGCCCTCGTGCATCCGCTGGGTCTTCTCGACCAGCCGGCGGGTCAGCGCGATGATCTCGCCGAGCACCAGCTCGACCACGCTGCGGGTGTTGGAGAAGGGGGCGTTGAAGACGGCGATGCCGCGTTCGGCGGCGCCGGTCAGGTCGACCTGGTTGGTGCCGATGCAGAAGCACCCGACGGCCAGGAGGTCCTTGCCCGCGTCGAGCACCTCGGCCGTGATCTTGGTGTTGGACCGGATGCCGAGCAGGGACACGCCCGCCAGGGCCTCGGTCAGCTCGTCGCCGGCGAGGGAGCCGGGCCGCTCCTCGACCTCGAGGCCGGCCCGGCGGAAGGCGTCGGCGGCGGTCGGGTGAATGTTCTCCAGCAGTAGGACCTTCACACGGCGAGCCTACTGTCGAGCAGGGCCTCCCGGACCGCCCTCGACGGTCGCGAGCGGGGTTCGTGCAGGTGAACGCCACTATGACCGGGACCACCATCGGTCGGGAGGGAGCGCACGGATGCCGGGACCGGACGTTTCCGGACCGCCTCCACGGCTCGTGCTCGCCGTCGGCGAGCGGGCCGGAGCCGCTGCGGCCGAGCGCTGCGCCGCCCGCGACCGGGTCCGCGTCGTCGTGTCCGCGGACGACGCCGCGACCGTCCTCGACGCCGAGCTCCCCCGGCTGACCACCGGGTGGCGGATCGTCGGTGTCGGGACCACCGCGGACGCCGCGGCCGTGCGCGCCGCCGCGCTCGCGCGGGGCGCCCTCGGCGAGGAGGTCACGGTGTGGCCGCTCGACGACTCCTGGCGGGTCCGGGTCCACTGCGGCGTCTGCCACCACCAAGGGGAGAGCCGCCGCGACGCCCTGGCGGCCTGCCCCGCGTGCGGGACCGCACTCGCGGTCTCCGACCAGGAGTCGCGGGTGCACGGCGCCGTCCTCGGGGTGCCGCGCGCGTGATGCTCGAGCTGCGCGTCGCCGACGTCGCCACGCCGTGCGCGGGGGTGCGGTCGGTGACCCTCGTCGGCGACGGGCCGCTCCCGTCGTACCCACCCGGCGCGCACGTCGGGCTCGAGTGGGCGCCGGGGCGGCTCAACCCCTACTCGCTCACGCCGACGCCGAGCCCGCGCGGCCCGACCCCCCGCGACCTCCCGCCGGGCCTCGACCCCGAGGAGTACCACCTCTCCATCGCGCTGCGTCCCGACGGCGAGGGCGGGTCCCGCCGGGTGCACGCCCTCGCGCCCGGCGACCGGGTGCGGGCGACCCCGCCCCGCTCGTCGTTCCCGCCGGTCGGGACCGCGGCGCACCACGTGCTCGTCGCGGGCGGCATCGGGGTCACCCCGGTGCTCGCCCACGCGGCCTGGCACGCGTTCTGGGGGAACTCCTTCGAGGTGCTGCTGGTGCAGCGTCCCGGGGTGACCCCGCACGCGGCGGACCTGCGCGCGCTCGCCGGGGATCGGCTCGCACGGGCGACGGACCGCACCGCGGTGCCGGCGCTCCTCGACGAGGCGCTGCGCGGTGCCCCGTGGAACAGCCACGTCTACACCTGCGGGCCACCCGGGCTGATCGCCGCGGTGGCGGCGACGGCGAGGCGGGCGCACTGGGTGGCCGACCGCGTCCACGCCGAGCCGTTCGTCCACGCTCCCGCGACGGGCACGCCGTTCACCGCGGTGCTGCGCCGCAGCGGGCGGGAGGTCGCGGTCGGCGCCGGCGAGTCGCTGCTCGACGCGCTCGACCGCGCCGGCGTCGCCGCTCCCCGGCTCTGCCGGCAGGGGGTGTGCGGCGAGTGCGTGACGGAGGTGGCCGCGGGGCGGGTCGAGCACCGCGACACCGTGCTCGGCGACGACGAACGGGACGGGCACATGGCGCTGTGCGTCTCCCGGGCCGCCGTCGGGGAGACCGTGGAGCTGCAGCTGTGACCGTCCCGGAAGACGTCGCGAGCTATCCGTTCCCGCTCCCCCACGACACCTACCGGATCAGCGCGAACGTCGAGGAGGCCGGCGTCGAGCGGGCCACGGAGGCCGGCGCGTGGGGCTCGACGATGCTGCACGTGGGGCCGGACCACGCCGAGGCGATCGTCCGACGTCGGACGATCTTCGGCCGGGAACCGCGTCGCTTCGTCGCCGCGCCCCACGCCCGCGCCGCGTCGTGGGACGCGATGCTCTGGCTGCTCGAGCGGATGGCCCGCGAGCGCCCGGGCGAGGCGCAGCTCGAGGGCGACGGCGCCCGCCGCCGCTGGCGCAACCACCGCCTCGGCGTCGAGGCGGAGTTCGTCGTCGGCGACGACGCGTCGCTGCCCGAGCACCCGCTGGCGTTCGCGGCCGCGCAGGTCGAGGAGGACGTCGTCGTCCTCGGCGACCGCGGCGACGCGCTGTGGCTCGACGCCGGCCTGGTGACCGCCGCGTCGGTCTGGTCGCTGGCGTTCGACGCCGGGATGAGCTTCGCCGAGCTGCACCGCCCGGTGCCCGGCGACGAGGCCCGCCGGGTGTTCGAGCGGGCGGAGCGGTTCCTGCTGCGGTTGCACCCGGGCGAGGCGTGGCGGCGGCTCAACTGGGGGCTGCAGCTCGACGACGAGGCGGACCTGTCCCTGGACGCCTTCCCGGCGTGGGGACCGCGGCGGGCCGCCCTCGACGTCGTCGACCCCGGGCGCGAGGTGTTCCTGCGCACCGAGGTGCAGCACCTGGTGAAGCTCCCCCTCACCGGCAGCGTGCTGTTCCTCATCGGGGTCCGGCCACTGTCCCTCGGGCGGGTCGCGACGGTGCCGGGGTGGGCCGGGCGCCTGGCGTCGGTGCTGGAGACCTTGGCGCCCGGGACCTCGGCCTACAAGGAGCTCGACACGCTGGGCCCGCTCGCCGCGGAGTGGCTCCGGCGTCAGGCTCACGCGCCGGCGGGGGCCGCCGCGACGTAGTCCGCGAGGTGCTCGCCGGTCAGGGTCGACCGGGCCGCGACGAGGTCGGCGGGGGTGCCCTCGAAGACGACCCGCCCGCCGTCGTGACCCGCGCCGGGCCCGAGGTCGACGATCCAGTCGGCGTGCGCCATCACCGCCTGGTGGTGCTCGATGACGATCACCGACCTCCCCGCGTCGACGAGTCGGTCGAGCAGGCCGAGGAGCTGTTCGACGTCGGCCAGGTGCAGGCCGGTGGTGGGTTCGTCGAGGACGTAGGTGCCGGCCTTCTCCGAGAGGTGGGTGGCGAGCTTGAGCCGCTGGCGCTCGCCGCCCGAGAGCGTGGTGAGCGGCTGGCCGAGCCGGACGTAGCCGAGCCCGACGTCGACGAGCCGGCGCAGGATCGTGGCCGCTGCCGGTGTCTTCGCCTCCCCCGCCCCGAAGAACTCCGCCGCCTCGGCCACCGGCATCGCGAGCACCTCGCTGATGTCGCGGCCACCGAAGGTGTACTCGAGCACGTCGGCGGAGAAGCGCTTCCCGTCGCAGACCTCGCACGTCGTCGCGACGCCCGCCATGATCGCGAGGTCGGTGTAGACGACGCCGGCGCCGTGGCAGTTCGGGCACGCCCCCTCGGAGTTGGCGCTGAACAGGGCGGGCTTCACGCCGTTGGCCTTGGCGAACGCCTTGCGGACCGGGTCGAGGAGCCCGGTGTAGGTCGCGGGGTTGCTGCGCCGAGAACCCTTGATCGGGGCCTGGTCGACGACCACGACGCCGTCGCGCCCGGCCACCGAGCCCATGACCAGCGAGCTCTTGCCCGAGCCGGCCACGCCGGTGATCGCGACGAGCACGCCGAGCGGGATGTCGACGTCGACGCCCTGCAGGTTGTGCGTCGTGGCGCCACGGACCTCGAGCGCTCCCGACGGCGTCCGCACGCCCGGCTTGGTGCTCGCGCGGTCGTCGAGGTGGCGCCCGGTGGTCGTACCGCTGCGCCGCAGGCCCTCGACGTCGCCCTCGAACTGCACCGTCCCGCCCTCGGTGCCCGCGCCGGGACCGAGATCGACGACGTGGTCGGCGATCGCGATCGTCTCGGGCTTGTGCTCGACGACGAGCACGGTGTTGCCCTTGTCGCGCAGCCGCAGGAGCAGGCCGTTCATCCGCGCGATGTCGTGGGGGTGCAGGCCGATGGTGGGCTCGTCGAAGACGTAGGTGACGTCGGTGAGCGAGGAGCCGAGGTGGCCGACCATCTTCACGCGCTGGGCCTCGCCGCCGGACAGCGTGCCCGCCGGCCGGTCGAGCGCCAGGTAGCCCAGGCCGATCTCGACGAAGGAGTCGAGGGTGTCGCGCAGCGTCGTGAGCAGCGGCGCGAGGGACGGCTCGTCCAGGGCGCCGACCCAGTCGGCGAGGTCGCTGATCTGCATGGCCGAGGCGTCGGCGATGTTCACCCCGCCGATCCGGGACGACCGCGCCGCCTCGGTGAGGCGGGTGCCGTCGCACTCCGGGCACGTCGCGAACACGACCGCGCGGTCGACGAACGCCCGGATGTGCGGCTGCATCGAGTCGACGTCCTTCGACAGCATCGACTTCTGAATCTTCGGGATCAGCCCCTCGTAGGTGAGGTTGATCCCGTCGACCTTGATCTTCGTGGGTTCGCGGTGGAGGAGGTCGTCGAGCTCCCGCCGGGTGTACTCGCGGATCGGCTTGGCCGGGTCGAAGTAGCCGGAGCCCTTGAAGATGCGGCCGAACCAGCCGTCCATGCTGTAGCCGGGGATCGTGAGGGCGCCCTCGTCGAGGGACTTGTCCTCGTCGTAGAGGGCGGTCAGGTCGAAGTCCGACACCGACCCGCGGCCCTCGCAGCGGGGGCACATCCCGCCGGTGATCGAGAACTCGCGGCGTTCCTTGACCTGACGCCCGCCCTTCTCGAGGGTCACCGCGCCGGCGCCGCTGATCGAGGCGACGTTGAACGAGAACGCCTGCGGCGAGCCGATGTGCGGGTCGCCGAGCCGGCTGAAGAGGATCCGGAGCAGCGCCCCGGCGTCGGTGGCGGTGCCGACGGTGGACCGCCGGTCGCCGCCCATCCGCTCCTGGCCGACGATGATCGCCGTCGTCAGCCCGTCGAGGACGTCGACGTCGGGGCGGCCCAGCGTCGGCATGAAGCCCTGCACGAAGGCGCTGTAGGTCTCGTTGATCAGCCGCTGCGACTCGGCGGCGATCGTCGAGAACACCAGGGAGCTCTTGCCCGACCCGGAGACGCCGGTGAAGACCGTGAGCCGGCGCTTGGGCAGCTCGACGTTGATGTCGCGCAGGTTGTTCTCGCGGGCGCCGATCACGCGGATGAGGTCGTGCCCGTCGGCGGCGTGCCCGCTCGCGGCCGTGGCTTCGGGCGCCGCGGCGTCGGGCGCCGCGGCGCCGGTCCCCCTCGCCGTGCCGGTCCCCGTCGCGGTGCTCATGCGCGTCCCCCTCCGTCGCGGCCCCGTCCAGTATGTCGGGGTTCCGGGTGTGGTCACGGTGCGCGACCACGCTAGGAGGACCGGGTCGCGCGGTGCTTCTCGATTCCTGATCGGTTGACGGATCTCCGCCCGGACCCCGACGCTGTGGTCGGCATCACTCGGGGTGGGGCCGCCGGCGGGAGGCGACTGCTTGATGGTGACGAAGAACCGCATCGGGAACGCGCTGGCGGTGGCGGCCGCCGTCGTCGGGCTCGTGCTGGTGTTCAGCGGTGCCGGGCACGGCGACACCGGTGACACGCCCGCGGCGCCTCCGCCCGCCGGTCAGGTCCAGGCGCCGGCGCACGTCCCGGTGGCCCCGGCTGCTCCACAGCCGAAGGACGGGGACGACGACGGCTGAGCGGGGCGCGTCAGCCTGCTCCCTCCGGGTCCCCCGGTGACCGTTCGGGCGGGAACGCCATCCGCGGGTGGTGCGGCACCTCGGGCGAGGAGGTGTCGAGGGGCACCGACGCCGAGCGGACCAGGCCGAGCTGGGTCGTCTGGCGCGTGAGGACGGCGACGAGGAGCCAGTCGGTGGCGGTGCGCAGCCGGTTGCCGGGCATGGAGAGCAGGTGGTAGCCGCGGGTGATCGTCTTGGCCGGCAGACCGGACAGGTGCAGGTGCAGCGGGTTCGCCGCGGCGTCGGTGCCGCCGAGGTCGACGAGGAACCCGAGGTCGCGGTGGCGGTAGCGACGCGTGCGGCCGCGCCCCAGTGACGCCGCCACGTTGCGGCCGGCGAGCCTGCCCTGCCGCTCGGCGTGCTGGGCGGTCATCGCCGTGTACCGGCCGGGCTTCGCCGGGTCGGGCACGGCGGCCGCGTCGCCGCACGCGAACACCTCGGGGTGGCCGGGCACCGTCAGGGTCCGGTCGACCACGAGGCGGCCCTCGGCGAGCTCGAGCCCGACGCTCTCGATCAGCGGGTCGGGCCGGACGCCGACGCACCAGACGAGGGTGCGGGTCGGCACCTGCTCGCCGCTGTGCAGCCGGACCCCGTCCGCCGTCACCTCGTCGACGGTGTCGCCGGTGCGCACCTCGACCCCGCGCTCGCGCAGGACCCGGTCGGCGGTCTGCCCGAGGTGCTCGTCGAGGCCGTGGAGGACCTCGCTGCGGCTGACCAGCAGCCAGCGCACGGCGTCCTCGCCCAGCCGCGCGGACCGGGCCAGCTCCCGGGTGAGGAGCTGGCCCTGCGCGACGACCTCGGTGCCGGTGTAGCCGGCGCCGACCACGACGAACGTGCAGCGGGCGCGGCGCTCGTCGGGGTCGTCGGTCCCGGCGGCGAGCTCGATCTGGCGGATCAGGTGGTCCCGCAGGTAGAGGGCTTCGGGGATGCCGCGGAACCCATGGGCGAACTCGCTGAGGCCGGGGACCGGCATCAGCTTGTGGACGCTGCCCACGGCGAGCACGAGCCGGTCGTAGGACGAGGTGTGGTGCCGGCCCTCCGGGTCCATCCACCGGGCCGTCCGCCGGGCGAGGTCGAGCTCGTCCACCTCGCCGTGGGCGTGCCGCACGTTCGGCGGCAGCGTGGTGGTCAGCGACACCGAGATGCGTCGGGGCTCCAGCACTCCGCCGGCGACCTCGGGCAGCAGCGGCAGGTAGAGGAAGTAGTTGGTCGGGCTGACCAGCACGATGTCGACCGCGTCGCCCATCCTCCGGGCCAACGACCGGCACGCGTGGTACCCGGCGAACCCGCTGCCGACCACGACCACCCGGGGACGGGAGCCCGCGCCCGCGCCCGTCCCGACGTCCCGCTGCGCGCCCGTCATGGGCACCTGTCCCCCACCGGTGCGGGCGGTGAAACGACGGTCCCCCCGGCCGCCGCTCAGGCCCTGCTCGGACCGCGCTCGCGGTCCCGGACGTGCGCGGTCGCCTCGGCGGCCGCCGCCTGCTCCGAGCGGTGCGGGAGCCCGGACCGCTCGCCACAGCGGCACAGCCAGACGTACCAGGCCTCGAGCGTCCCGCTCACCTGCCACTCGTGGGCGCCCACGCCGCCCGTCGTCGTCACCCCGACGACGGTACTGCCGCGTGGGACCGCTTCTTACCCGTCTCCGGTGCCGGTCACGTCGGGGCTTCACCCGGCGGGGACAGCGTGGGGGCGTGATCGACGACGAGGGTCCCGGACGCGACACCGGGCGCCACCGCGCCCACCCCGTCCCGCCGCCTCCGATGGCACGGTCGACATGGCAGCGCGTCCGCCGTGCCGTCACGACGGGCGTCTTCCTGACGGCGACCGCGGTCGGGGTCGTGATCGGTGTGCAGGGGGCCCAGACCTCCCCCGTCGCCACGCCAGCCGCGGCCGCCGATGTGCCGGCGCCGGTCGACGTGCCCGCGCCTGCCGACGGTCCCCACGGACACGGGCATCGTCACCGATGACCGCGCCGTCCTCGTCCCGGCCCGTGCTGCTCGCGCTGTGGCTCGGCGCCCTCGCGGCGGCGGCGGTGGCGCTGGTCGGCAGCCCGCCCGGGGCCCCGCTGATCGACGCCGGGTTCATCGCCCACGTCGCGGGGATGCTCGCCGGCTACTCCTCGACGGTGATGGTGGGGCTCATGTCCCGCTGGCCGGTGATCGAACGTCGGGTCGGGTCCGACGTCCTCGCCCGGTGGCACGCGTTCGGAGGGCGCCTGTTCGTGGCCCTCGTCCTCGTCCACGCGGGTGCCGCGGTCGCGGCCTGGGCCACGACGCGAGGCCAGGATCCCGTCACGGCGACCGTCAACGTGCTCGGACTTCCCGGCCTGCTCGAGGCCACGGTCGGGACCGCCCTCTTCGTGGCCGTCGTGGGGGTCTCCCTCTGGATCGCCCGACGGCGGATCTCCTACGAGGCCTGGCACCTCGTCCACCTCCTGACCTACGGCGCCATTGCGTTGTCGTTCGTCCACGAGCTCGCCGGCCCGAACCTCGCCGGGCGACCCCTGCTCCAGGTGGCGTGGACGCTGCTGCACGCCTGGGCCTTCGCGCTGGTCCTGCGCTATCGCGTCCTCGGGCCGCTGGAGATCGTGTGGCGCCACCGCCTCCGCGTGCAGGCCGTCGTCCCCGAAGCCCACGGCGTCGTCAGCGTGATCATGCGAGGTCGCCACGTCGACGAGCTCGGCATCCAGGCCGGACAGTTCTTCCGCTGGCGGTTCCTCACGCCCGCGACGTGGGCGAGCGCCCACCCGTTCTCGCTGTCGGCGGTGCCGCAGGGGGACCTGCTGCGGATCACGGTGAAGGCGCTCGGGAACGGGAGCCGCCTGATTCACGCGGTCAGCCCGGGAACCCTCGTGCTCGCCGAGGGTCCCTCAGGGGCGTTGACGGCAGCTCGGCGCACCCGTCGCTCGGTGCTGCTGATCGCCGGGGGTGTGGGCATCACGCCGATGCGGGCCCTGTTCGAGTCCCTCGACGCGCGAGGCGGTCGGGTGACCTTGCTCTACCGCGCCTCCCGTCCGGAGGACGTCGTCTTCCGCCACGAGCTCGAGCAGATCGCCCGTCACCGTGGGGCCGAGATCCTGTGGCTGGTCGGACCGTCGTCACGGCCGGACCTGCAGATGACGGGCGACACCCTGCGCCGGCTCGTCCCCGACGTGGCCGGCCGCGACGTCTACCTGTGCGCGTCGCCCGGGCTCTCGGCGGCGGTCCGCTCGGGCCTGCGGGCCGCCGGGCTCCCGCGCCGGCACCTGCACGAGGAGGTGTTCGCGTTCTGATCTGCGCTCGGCGTGAAGCACTGACCATCCGACGACGGATGAGGAGATCGCCGAGCAGCACCAGGACAGCAGAATCGCCCTCCCATCCGAGGCGTGGGCTTGGCGTGCCGAGGAGCTGGTCGGCGGGGCTGCTGTCAGGAGCGGCGAGGGCTACCGGCTCGCCTCCGAGCAGGTCTACTAGGGTCGGTTGGATCGAGCACATGGAACAGCTTTGCCCCACGTGGTCGCGAACGCACGGAGTCGGCAACTGTCAATTCTTGCGGATTCGCATCGCCGTCATTGTTTCTCGTGCTGTGCGACCCGGCCCGCACCACGCCGAGCGTGCTGTCCCCTCCGATGATCGCCGCGCCGCTGCAGGAGACGTGATCGCCGGTTTCGTCCAGGCCACCGACCACCGGTGGCGGGACACGCTGGGACGCGCGTCGCGGTGCCGGAGCCGGACGCCGGTGCGTCGCGCCGTCGAGGCGAGAGTTTCCATCGGTGGGTGGACGGCGGAACTCGCGCCCGGTATGTCTCATGGCGTCCACCGAGCATCCAGGTCGGGAGCCCGTTGGCCGCGGCTCTCGACGGCACCGAGAGCGAGCCATGACCACCGACCGCGGCACGACCATCCCCGACGACGGGCCCTCGATGGCGGTATGACGGGGGGCCTGTTCGATGCAGACCGATGACGACCAGTTGAACCCTCCTCCCATCGGCGAGGACCCCGACCCAGGGCCCGACCGACCGAGGACGTCCACCCCGGACTCGCCGCCGGGCGCCCGCCTGCTCAGGGCCGGCGCCACCCTCGACTCAGCAGCCGCGGCTGAGCTGCGGCGCGAGGCCAGGGCCCTGCTCGCACGCTCCGCCGACCCGGTCGTGGTCGACCTCACCGCCGTCCGCGCGGCCGAGCCTGCCGCCGCCTCCAGCGTGCTGCGCGAACTGGCCTACGAGGCCGGCGACGCGGACGTCGACCTCCGCATCGTCCGTGCTCCGGGAGCCCCCGAGGTGATCCGGGCCGTCCTCGACGACGAGAGCCTGTTCGAGATCTTTCCCAGCCTCGACGCAGCCCTACGACCCGACGGGGGCGGGCCACCATCGCGTCGCCACCCCGGTCACCCTCCCGCCTCCGGGGGCAGGTGACCGACCCGACCGATGCGTTCGCGCGCCTGCGATGCGCCTCTGAAGACCACCGACATCGGGCTCTACGATGTCGCCTCATGGCTCGTCGCTCGAGGCGCGCCCCTCATCGGGGAAGGCGCCGCGACGGCCGCTGCGAGCCCTTCGACCGGCGTCGGCGCATTCGTTCCCCCGATCCAGGGTCCGGCTAACGAGCAGTCGGACCCGGGCCCTTGACACGGAGAGGGCGTCGCGGTCCGGTCTATCCCGACACTCAAAAAGTAGTGGAGCAATCCGATGGCGAACGACCGCGCGTCGCCCGACCCGCAGCTCGTGCGCGAACGGCAGGCCCGGGCCGAGGTCGAGGCCGCCTTGGCCCGCGAGTACCGGTTCCAGGATGCGCTCGGCCAGGCGCTGCGCACCGACGTGCCGGAGCAGGGTCTCGCCGAGGTACTCCACGAGCGCCTCGGCCTGGCCGTGGTCGTGGAGGATTCCTCCGGGCGCGTGCTGGCCCGGGCCGGCGATGACGAAGGCGCACCGTACCCGCGGGTGACCCGCGCGCAGCGCGACCACCTTCTCGACGCGGCGCTGCGCGCGTCGGGGCCGCTGCGGGCCGGGGAACGGCTGGCCAGCGTGGCCGCCTCCCGCGGCACCGTCCTCGGCGTGATCGTCGTCCTCGATCCGGAGGACATCCTCGAACCCTCCGACGAGTCCGATCCGGAATCCGGCGACCAACCCGGAAACCCCCGGGCCGGGGCCCTCCACGCGATCAGTCTGACGACCAGCGCGCTCACCCTGCACTTGCGTCACCGCCGCATCCTGGCCAGGACCGAACTGCGGCTGCGCCACGACCTCGTGGAGACGGTGCTGGTCGAGTGCCACCCCGATGACCTCGAGGCGGAGGTCGAGCGCCAGGTCGCCTGGGCGTCGGCCCTCAGTCACGACCTCACCGGCCCCCACCGCGTGCTGGCCGTCCGACCCCGGCCCGGGCCCTGGCCCGACGGCGAGGCCGTGGGCGATCTGTTGGAGCACGCCGCGCGCACCCTGGACATGTCCTTCCTGGGCACCCTGCGGGGGCAGACCGCCGTCCTCGTGTGCGGGACCCCCAGCCTGTGGCTGGACGGGGACGGCTCCGCGATGGCCCCGTGGTCGGACCGTGCCGCCGGGCGCAACGGGTCCGAGGACGGTCGCGGACGCCACGTGCGCTCCAAGGCGGCGTGGCGGGTCGTCCACGACGCGTTCACCGATGTCTTGCAAGGCGCCCCCGCGATCGGGGTCGGCGGCTTCGTCGAGCGGCCCGAACACCTCCCCCGCTCCTACCGCGAGGCGATGCAGGCCCTGACGGTGAGCACCGGTCAGGCCGAGCCCCAGGGTCTGATCACGTTCGAGGATCTCGGTCTCCACCGGCGCCACGCCACGAACGAGAGCCGCCGAGAGGCACGTGCGTTCGTTGAGGACTGGCTGGGCAGCCTGCTCGCCTACGACGCGCGTCGGCAGACCGGCCTGGTGCACACCCTGGGGGTCTACCTCGACCGGGGCGGCGACTACGACGCCACCGCCGCCGCACTGCACATCCACCGCTCCACGCTGCGGTACCGACTGCAACGCATCCGGGAACTCTCGGGACACGACCTCGCGAACGCCGACACCCGGCTGAACCTGCACGCCGCGGTTCGTGCCGCCGTCGTCGCCGAGCCGCTCGTCCTGCCCGCCACGGAGTAGCCGCCGCCGTGAGGACTTCGTCGCTGGGTGTTCGGCCGGTTGTCGGGCTCGTGCCGACGACGCCTCGAACTCCGGGAGGGCGGACAAGTGGTCCTGCGTGTGCGGACACCGATGGACTGTGTGTTGTCGACATCGAGCTGGAGAGAATTTCGTCTCTCGCAGCCCCGGACCATCTGAATCTCGCCGACATTCCACTGTTCTCTGACTTCTGAGATCGAGCAGAGAACGTCCACCATAGTGCCGAACACGAAAACCCCGCCGACCTGGACTTTCACCCATGTCGACGGGGCTCGCCGTCGTGGTCGGGACGACAGGATTTGAACCTGCGACCCCTTGACGCCAGAGTGTCGGACGGCGTGTCCTACAGCTTCTACCAGGGCCTGTGGTGTCGCTCGAGTGTCTTCAAGGTCCTCCAGGAGCCGCTCGTAGTCGGTCGTTCGCACCACGATCCGTACCACGGCATGCGGGCCCAGCCACTCCTTGACCTCGTCGCGTGGGCTGAGGAGCGGTCCGCCTGCCAGGGTTAATCGGCGGCGCGTCCCCGACCCGCTCCACATCGTCGACCGTCGCCGGCCTCGCCCGTCCGCCCGACGGAGGTCGGCTCATCTCCGGCGCTCCTATTGCGGAGCGATGACCTGGCAAGCATCGGGCTGAGAGCTGGGTGCGCTTCAACCGCTGATCCGGGCTCGCGGCCCTAGGCCGGAAGAGTTGAACCGCCCCGGCGAGTCCGGAGACCAGACCGTCTGAGGAGATCTGGTCATGTCACGTCGTCCACCGGGCGCGTCGAGGTGGCCCAGGACAGGCTGCGCGCCCTCGGCCACTGACCATCTCGAGGGCATCCCCGGCCCCTGTTCCGCCGGACCCTCCAGACCGCCCTCGCCGGCGCCGTCCGCCCCGTGGCCCCAGTGCCGCCGCGGCCGCCGTTGCGTCCGGTGCCCGTGGAGGTGTGCGACGCGCTCGGCGAGCCGCCGGTGGCGGCGCTGCCCGCGGAGCCGCCCGTGCGGTTGGCAGGCGTCTCACTCCACAACCTGTCCACGGCCCGTCAAGTCGGAGTGCTTACAGCTACTCGGGCCGGGCGTGCACGGCGTCCGGCCTGCCGTCCACCCGAGCGAGCGAGGCGAGGTTGCGATGCCCGAATTCACGACAACCGATGGAACATCGATCTTCTACAAGGACTGGGGCATCGGGCAGCCGATTGTCTTCAGCCATGGTTGGCCTCTGTCCTCGGATGACTGGGACGCGCAGATGATGTTCTTTCTGCACCACGGTTACCGAGTTGTCGCTCATGACAGGCGTGGGCACGGGCGGTCCTCCCAGCCGACGCAGGGCAACGACATGGATCATTACGCCGACGATCTCGCCGAACTGGTGCAGCATCTCGACCTGCGCGAAGCGGTCCACGTCGGGCATTCCGCCGGTGGTGGTGAGGTTGCGCGTTACCTCGGACGCCACGGGGAGGAGCGTGTCGCGAAGGCCGTGTTGATGAGCGCGGTGACCCCCTCGGTGCTGCAGACCGAAGCCAACCCGGCCGGTACGCCGTTGGCTGGTTTCGAAGGCCTTCAGCAGGGGCTGGCGGCCAACAGGTCCGAGTTCTACCGCGAGGTGCCGGCAGGGCCGTTCTACAACTTCAACAAGCCGGATGTGGAGGCTTCGGAGGCCGTCATCGCGAATTGGTGGCGCCAGGGGATGATGGGCGGGGCGCACGGCCAGTACGAATGCGTCAACGCCTTCATCCGCGAGGACTTCAGCGACGACCTTGAGCGGATCTCGGTTCCGGTCCTGGTCATGAACGGTGACGGCGACCAGATCGTCCCGTACGAGAGCTCCGGGCCCCGAGCCGTTGCCCTGCTGAAGAACGGAGTCCTCAAGACCTACGCGGGATTCCCCCACGGCATGCCGACCACCCACGCCGAGACGATCAACGCAGACCTACTGGCGTTCATCCGAGAGTGACGGCGGCGCCGCACCAGTGACATCGGCGCCCTCACGCGCAGGTCCCTGCGGGTGAGGGCGCCGGACCACGCTCGGCAGGTCATCAACGATGGTCGCACCCCGAGCGCATCGGGCTCACGATGCGGGCGCGAGCGTTTCGGGGGCCGTCAGGACCTCGGCGGCGGTCCGTGCCAGCAACCATTCGTTACAGCGCTCGAGTGGCCAACCGAGCACTTTGTGGGCTCGCAGGAGTCCGTCGATGCCGTAGAAGTACGTGATGATCCGGGTCGCGGTCGACGCGTCGATGCCGTCGCGGAGGGCGTTCATCTGTTCGAGGTGGCGGCAGATCGCCATCAAGTTGTGGTCGTGTCGCTCCTGGGCCGTCGCGAGCACGGCGCCGGACTCCGGGTCGTGAGGTGCGACATCGAGGACGACCGTGATGACGTCGCCCCATTCCTTGGTGATCTCGAGGTACCCGGTGGTCAGCGCGACCATCACGACGGCCGGTTCGGCGCCGACGAGCGAGCCCTCGAAGGACTCGTCGACCTCGGTCGACTGGGTGAAGCCGTCCATCAGGGACCGCAGCAGCCCCTGCTTGCCACCACACTGCGCATAGACGGTGGCAGGCGAGACGCGGCTCATCTTCGCGATCTGCTCGACCTTGGTCTGAAAGTAACCGTTGTCAGAGAACAGCTGGCGGGCCGCGGCGAGCACGGCCGCCTTCGTCTGATCGGCGTACTCCTCGCGGCGCGGCCGGTGGTCGGTGCTGTCCATAGCTGGACAATACCGACTCCAGCCAGAGTTGGCTTGTTCAAGCTAGTCTCTGGAGGCTAGAGTCGGACTCCAGTTCACGAACCCGAGCTGAGGGGGCCTCCTGCTCCGGCCGGGCACCGGGGAGGGTGGATCATGACGTCGGTGCTGGACGAGCCTGCATTCGGACCTGTCGTGTCGTCGCCGGCGCCGTTGGAGCTGCGGGTCCTCGGCCCGCTGCGGGTCTGGCGCGATGGCGCGGAGGTCTCGGCCGGCCCTCGCCTGCAGCGCCAACTCCTTGCTGTTCTCCTCGCGCATGCCGGCAGTCCGGTGACGATGTCGGAGATGATCGACCTGATCTGGGAGGACCGGCCTCCGACCAGCGCGATCAACACGATCCACAAGTACATCGGAGCGTTGCGCCGCGTGCTGGAGCCCGACCTGGCGCCCCGGGCCAGCGGTCAGTGGCTGTTGGGTCATGGGCACGGTTACCGGTTCATCGCCGACCCCGCGGTACTCGACCTCGCGGCCTACCACCAGGCTGAGGGATCGTTCCGGCGGGCCCTGAGCGAAAGCGACCAGGAGGCGGCCCTGCGGCACTGCGTGGCGGCCCTACGACTCTGGCGCGGCCCGAGCGGCAGCGGCATCGCCGACACCGTGTCAGCACAGACCATGTTCGCCGCTCTCGACCGGTCCTATCTCGCGTTGGCCACCACGGCGGCACAGCTCGCGCGCCGCCACGGTCGCTCGCGGTCTGTCCTCGAGGTGATCTGGGCTGCTGCCGAGATCGGCCCGTTCCACGAGCCACTGCACGCTGAGCTGGTGGCAAACCTCGCTCTCGCCGGCCAGCGCGCCGAAGCCGTCGCGGCCTTCCAGGGCGTGCGGGACCGGCTTCGACGCGAACTCGGCATCGAGCCGGGTCCAGAGCTCGCACTGGCCTACCGCCGGGTCACGGCCGACACCACCACCGGCGCACCCGAGAAGCATTCGCCCGCCGGTCCGTGGCCCATCACCCGGCCGGCTCAGTTACCCGCTGATCTGCCGTTCTTCGTCGGTCGTACTGAAATCCTCGCCGAACTGAGCCGAGTGCTAGCCGTGGTTGACCCACCAAAGGTCATCGCGCTCCACGGCATGCCCGGCGTGGGCAAGAGTGCCGTCGCGGTCCACTTGGCCCATTGCATCGCGGCGAACTACCCCGACGGGCAACTGCACCTCGACTTGCGCGGGTTCGCCGACGGAACCGACCCGCTCACCGCAGAACAGGCACTCCGCGAGCTGCTCACCGGGCTCGGCGTACCGACACAGTCGGTTCCAGAGGGTCGGCAAGCGATGGCCGGTCTCTACCGCTCGCTGCTGAGTGGCCAGCGGGTGCTCGTGATGCTCGACAACGTGCGCACCGCCGAGCAGGTCATCGACCTCGTTCCCGCCTCCGAGGGCTGCATCGCCCTGGTCACCGGCAGGCAACGGCTCACGGCGCTGCGCGCAGCAGCGGGAGCGCATCTGATGAAGGTGGGCCTCCCGAGCCGCCAAGAGGCACGGGCGTGCCTGATCGGGCACCTGGGTGGACTCCCCGCCCCAACCGACGCGCGCACCCTCGACGTCGTGATCGAACGATGCGGACGTCTACCGCTCGCGCTCGCCTACGCCGGCGCCCGCGTCGCAGGCGGTCAGTCCCTTGTTCAGGTGCGGATCGAGGCTGTCGACCACGCCGAGATCGCAGCGCACCAGGCTTTCGCCAGTTCGTATCACCAGCTCAGCGCCCGCGCCGCGGAAGTCTTCCGGACCGTGGCGCCCACCCTCACGCCCGGAACCCGCGCGACTGTCGATCACACGGCCGCCGCAATGACTCGTCCTGCGCCTGACATCCACGGCGTGCTCGACGAGCTCTCCGAGGTCGGCCTGCTCGAGGAGCACGACCCGGGCCACTTCGAATGCCACGTCCTTGTCCGGGCGTATGCCGCGCAGCTCGCAGCGGCCAGCTGACGTCCGCACCTGACGAGACCACACCTCACGACCCCCTGGGGCGGCCCGCCGGAACGCACCCGACCGGGCCGCCGGTGACGACACCGTACCCACCTGCCGTCCCGACGAACGGCAGCGCAGCCCGGTCGCCCAGCTGCTCGACCCGACCCGGCCGCCGCCGCGCGCCGCACCGACCCCGGCACGACGGGGCTCGCCGTGGATCGGCGACCGCGCGTTCCCGTTCACTGTTCGTCCACTGATCTGAAAGTCGTCCTACCTAGCGTGGAAGACAACAGGTAGGAGTCGATCAAAGGAGCAGAGGATGCGGAAGGTTCTGATCACGGGGGCCGGCACCGGCTTCGGGCACGAGGTCGCGATGCGTCTTTCCGAGAAAGGATTCGACGTCATCGCCGCGGTAGAGATCTACGGCCAGGTGCAGACACTCAAGCGTCAGGCGGCCGAGCGGGGAGTGATGCTGCAGGTCGAGAAGTTGGATGTCACCAATGAGGGTGACCGCCGCAAGGCGCTGGCCTGGAATGTGGAAATCCTCATCAATAACGCCGGGGTCGGTGAGGGCGGGTCGACGATCGATATCCCGGCCGCCAACATCCGCCATCAGTTCGAGGTCAACGTCACCGGGCCGCTGCTGCTGACCCAGGTGATCGCGAAGCAGATGGCCAAGCGCCGACAAGGTCGAATCGTGTGGGTGTCCTCGCGGGAGGGGCTCAACGTCAACCCGTTCACCGGCATCTACTCCGCCTCGAAGCACGCCGTCGAGGCGATCGCGGAAAGCATGAAGGATGAACTGCAGGAGTTCGGGGTGGAAGTCGCGACCGTCAACCCGGGTCCGTTCCTGACCGGTTTCAACGACCGAATCTTCCAGACCTGGGAGAGCTGGGAGGACGATCCGACCGAGCGGCTCTACGACTACACGAAGCTCGCCTTCCCCCGAGCGCAGTTCAACCCCGAGGCCGTCTACGCCACCATGACCGCTGTCGCCGCCGGCGAGGTCGACACTTACCGCAACCTCGAGCCCACCTCGATGCTCGAGGAGACCAAGAGGCTCATCGACGCCCCGTGGCACAAGAAGACCACCGACGGCCTCGGCACCCGACCCGAGGCCATCCAGCACGCCTTCGACATGCATCCCGAGGTGCTGCGCTCCGACCAGGAACCGCTGCCTGTCTAACGGACATGTCCGCCTGGCCAGCGCGCCGGGCTGCTGAACAACCCACACCATGACGATGGAGGATCTCGTGCCTGCCAAGATCAGCATCCTGCAGGACCGCTACCGTAATCGCGGGACCGCTTTCGACCTCGAGCAGCGGACCGCGCTGGGTATCATCGGTCGACTCCCGACCGCGGTCGAATCCCTCGACCAGCAAGCCGAGCGAGCCTACGCCCAGTTGCGACAGCAACCCACCGATCTGCACAAGTACATCTACCTCAACCAGGTTCACGACCGAAACCAGGTATTGTACTTCAAGGTGCTCGGCGACCACCTCGCCGAGCTGCTTCCGGTCGTCTATGACCCCACGGTCGGCGACGCGATCGAACAGTGGTCGGCCGACTACCGCGACTCTCGGGCAGTGTATTTGTCCATCGACCGGCCCGAGGACATGGAAGCGTCCTTTCAGTCGCTCGGCCTCGGTGCCGACGATGTCGACCTGATCGTCGTCTCCGACGCCCAGGAGATCCTCGGGATCGGCGACTGGGGCGTGAACGGCACGGACATCTCCATCGGCAAGCTCGCGGTGTACACCGCCGCCGCCGGGATCGACCCCAACCGCGTGATCGCGGTCAACCTCGATGTCGGAACCGACAACGAGCAACTGCTCAACAGCCCGACCTACCTCGGCAACCGTCACGCGCGCATCACCGGCGAACGATACGACGACTTCGTCGCGCGCTACCTCGAGACCGCCGCGAAGCTCTTCCCGAACGCCCTGCTCCACTTCGAGGACTTCGGGCCGTCCAACGCCCGCCGAATCCTCGAAGGCAACGCCGGCACGTACCGCATCTTCAACGACGACATCCAGGGCACGGCGGCCATCGTCATGGCCTCTGTCTTCTCCGCGCTGAAGGTGACCAAGACCCGCTGGGCCGAGCAGCGGCTGGTCGTCTTCGGCGCCGGGACCGCCGGCAGCGGGATGGCCGACCAGATCTACGCCGCGATGCTGCGGGACGGGGCTACCGCGGAGCAGGCCAAGGCGAACATCTGGATGATCGACATCGACGGGCTCGTCACCGACGACATGGCGGGGCTCCCGGATTACCAGCAGCGCTACGCCCGGCCGAAGTCGGAGGTGAGCGCCTGGGCCGACGGCGAGATCGACCTCCTGACCACCATCGAACACGTCAGCCCGACCATCCTCATCGGCACCTCCACAGCCGCCGGCGCGTTCACCGAGGAGGTCGTCACGGCACTGGCCAAAGGCGTCGACCGTCCCATCCTGCTACCGCTGTCCAACCCGACCAGCCGGATCGAGGTGCTGCCCTCCGACGCAGTGCCCTGGACCCAGGGCCGAGCGCTGATCGCGGTGGGGATTCCGGTCGCACCGGTGGAGTACGGCGACGTCACCTACACCATCGGCCAGGCCAACAACGCCCTGCTCTACCCGGGGCTCGGCCTCGGAACCATCGTCTCCGGTGCTCGGCACGTGACCGACCACATGCTGCTCGCCGCCGCCGAGGCGGTCGCGAGCCAGGTCGACGTCTCCCAGCCCGGCGCGTCACTCTTGCCGCCGGTGGCCAACCTGCGCGCATCGTCCGCGACCGTCGCCGTCGCCGTGGCCAAGGCCGCCGCCGACGACGGCGTGGCCACCCGATCGCACGACAACCTCGTCCAGGCCGTCGAAGACGCCATGTGGTGGCCGGTCTATCCGGATGGACTGCCCGCCACCGACGGGACGAGTCTGCGATGAGCGAGGACACGAAGAACCCCGCCGGGCTTGAACAGGTGCCGATCGGCACTGACGCCACCGGCACTCGAACCGAGTTCGACAGCATGGGGACCATCGAGGTACCCGCGGACCACTACTGGGGCGCGCAGACCCAGCGATCGCTGATCCACTTCTCGATCGCGAACGACCGCATGCCGAAAGAGGTCTACCACGCCTACGGGTACGTGAAGAAGGCCGCAGCTCTGGTCAACAACGCCGCCGGCCGACTGTCCGACATAAAGACCCAGGCGATCGTCCAAGCCGCCGAGGAAACCATCACCGGGGCCCTCGATGCCGAGTACCCGCTCTACGTCTGGCAGACCGGTTCGGGCACGCAGAGCAACATGAACGTCAACGAGGTCATCGCGAACCGCGCCTCACAGCTCCTCGGCGGTGCCCTCGGCACCCAGAGACCAGTCGCGCCCAACGACGACGTCAACATGGGCCAGTCCAGCAACGACAGCTTCCCGACCGCCATGCACCTGGCCGCAGTCCAGGAGATCGACGATCACCTCCTGCCACAAGCCCGAGAGCTCGCCACCGCCATCGAAGCCAAAGCCGACCAGTGGGAAAACGTCGTCAAGATCGGACGGACGCACCTCGAGGACGCCGTCCCCCTGACGGTCGGACAGGAGTGGTCGGGCTACGGCGCGCAACTGCGCGCCTGTATCGCCGAGATCGAGCACTGTCGCGAGGACCTTCTGCCGCTCGCGCTCGGCGGCACCGCGGTCGGCACCGGACTGAACGCCCCGAAGGGCTTCAGCCGCGACGTGGCCGCCTCGATCGCCGGCCTGACCGGGAAGTCCTTCGTCACCGCACCGAACAAGTTCATGGCGCAAGGCTCCCTCGACGCGATGGTCCGCGCCCACGGAGCACTGCGCGGCCTGGCCGTTGCCTTGACCAAGATCGCGAACGACATGCGGTGGCTCGCATCCGGGCCCCGCACCGGGTTCGCCGAACTCCTGCTGCCCCAGAACGAGCCAGGTTCCTCGATCATGCCAGGGAAAGTCAACCCAACTCAATGCGAAGCGATCGTGATGATCGCTATCCAGGTGATCGGACTCGACACCGCGGTCGCCGTCGCCGGCAGCCAGGGGAACTTCGAACTCAACGCGATGCGCCCGGTGATCATCAACAACTTCCTGCACTCCGCGCGCATCCTCGCCGATGGCATGCAGAAGTTCCGCACCTTCTCGGTCGCCGGAACGGAGCTCAACCACGACAAGATCAACCAGTACGTCAACGAGAGCCTCATGCTCGTCACCGCACTCAGCCCCGTGATCGGCTACCAGAACGCGGCCCATATCGCCGAAGCAGCGCTCGCCAACGGTCAGACGCTCAAAGCAGCCGCCCTGGCATCCGGCCACGTCGACGAGCAGACCTTCGACTCCGTCGTCGACCCGCTCACCATGATCGGCGACGGTGTCGCCGGCGCCTGAACCGACAGCCCATGCTGGACTCCTGGCCGGCCAGGCCTCGGCTCGTGACGCCCACGCGGAAGGCGAACACGGGCCGGGGCCTCCCGGTCGATGGGGGCAGGGCCGCCCGTCGTCGGCGCCCACCGGCAAGCGGGCCTGCCAGACCCGCGGCTACAACCCTCGGAAGGACCGCCAGATGCAGACTCAGCCTGAGGCGCGGGTCGGTCACGGCACTCTTGAATCAAGCCCGACCGACGATGATTCTCCGACGGCGGTGCCCAGCGATACCGGAATCGCGACTGCAGCAGCGAGGACCTCGACGCCCGCCGCACGAGCTGTTGACGCGACCCCGTTGTGTTTGCTCGCTTTCGCCGTCGTGACCTTCATGTTCAGCCTCATCAACGCCGGTGGGGTCTCGCAGTCGGTGTTACCGGTGGTCATCAGCACCGGGCTGATCTTCGCCGGGTTCACCCAACTCGTCGGCGGACTCATCCAGGTAAGCAACGGCGACACCCTCAACGGCGCCATGTTCTCCACGTTTGCCAGCCTCTGGCTGCTGCTGGCCGCGTATCTGGAATGGTTTTCAGCCGACGTTCCCAGCGCTCAACGCGGCGAGGCCACCGCCCTGCTGCTGTACACGTTCGCAGTTGTCGCCGCCACGTTCCTCCTCGCCTCCCTGCGTACCAACCGGGCGACGGTGCTCGCGCTCGGCAATCTCGTGGTGACCTTGATCGTCCTCGGCGCCGGGAACGGCGGCGCGCACACCGTCCTCATACGAATAGGTGGAATCACCGGCATCCTCCTCGCCGTCCAAGCGCTCCACCTGGCCGCCGCCGGCTTGAGTAGGCACAGCTACGGGCGACAAGTCGTGCCGCTCGGTGACCTCCCATCCCGTGAGGAGCAGCCCGGCTGAACCGCCCCGGCGAGTCCGGAGAGGCTTGATGTGCCCCGGGTCTGGTGGAGTCGGGTTGCTGAGTTCACGCGGTCACGGGGGCGTGGAGCTTTTCGACGTCAGCGAGGAGGCGAGTCCGGACCTTCTCTGCCTGGGCCGCGGCGCCGGACCCGGCAGGCACGGTCTCCGCGAGGTAGTGACGCCGCTGTGTCACAGGGTCGAGACCGGCGTAGACGCGGACTCTGAGCGCCCCGCTGGGCAACGTCGTGATCGTGCCTCGTTGGCGGCGACGAGCAGCCTGCTCCGTGGGCATGAGGGGAGGCTAGCGCCTCTCGCACCACGTGTGATGTCACGCTCACAGGCCAACGGAGATCCATCGGCCTGTGAGCTGCGTCGGGACGACAGGATTTGAACCTGCGACCCCTTGACCCCCAGTCAAGTGCGCTACCAAGCTGCGCCACGTCCCGAACCGCTGCCCGACCGCTGCAGCAGCGACGACACTACCCCACGCCGTCGCCCGGCCCGCTCGCCGGGTCGCGCCCCGACAGCTTCAGCAGCCGGTCCACTCCGGAGGCCTCCTCGGCGTCCGGGAGCGGTGCTCCGAAGGGGCCGCCGGGCATGCCGGCGAACTGCTCGGCGAAGGGCAGGCAGACCTCGACGTCCTCGGTGGTGACCGTGAACGGGGCGCCGATGGCGGTGGCGAGGTCCCAGCCGTGGAGCACGACCTCGTCGAGCGCGACGACGCCGAGCGCCGCCCGCGGCATCGTCATGCCCCCGGCCTCGTCCTGACCCTCCCAGGCCTCGGGCTTGCGCCACGCGTCGGAGAGGTCCTTGAACGACTCGGCGAGCAGCTCCCGCCAGCCCTCCGGCAGGCCCGAGGCCGGCGGCTCCCCCGTCAGCTCCTCGCGGCGGGCGACCGCCGCGAAGTGCGCCGTGAAGCCCGCCATGTGCTCGATCAGCGACCGGACCGGCCAGGCCTCGCACGGCGTCGGCAGGTCCAGGTGCTCGTCGGTCACGAGGGCGACGACGCGGGCCGCCGCGGCCGTGGCGGGGAAGAAGTCGTGCATCCGGGCCTCCTGTGGTCTGGCACACATCCCACCAGGCGCGCTGCTCGGCCGCATCTCACGACTGCCGTACGCCGACCGTGCTGATCCCGGGCATTGACCGACAACCCTGTTGAGGAAGACTACGACCGTCCGTTCCCCGAAGCGGAGGTCCGCCATGAGCCTTTCGGCCGGGAAGTGGCCGTTCTCGGGCCGGACGACGGAACTCAACGTAGTCACCCGCGCACTGAGCGGACACGGCGTCGTGGTGATCGCCGGGGCGTCGGGCGTGGGGAAGAGCCGACTCGCCCGGGAGGTCGTCGCGCGGGCCGCCGACGCCGCCGGGTCCGGGATCGCGGTCGCGACGGAGTCCGCCCGCGACGTGCCGCTGGGGGCGTTCGCACCGTGGCTGCGCGTCCACGCGCCGCACGCGCCCGACGTCACGACGATCCAGGGCGCGACGGAGGCCCTGGAGGCCCACGGCGCGTCGTACGTCCTGGGCGTCGACGACGCCCACCTGCTCGACGGCGTGTCCGCGACGGTCCTGCACCAGCTGGCCCTGCGCCGCGCCGTCCGCCTCGTGGTCACGGTCCGGACCGGCGAGCCGGCGCCGGACGCCGTCACCGCGCTGTGGAAGGACGACCTCGCCGAGCGCATCGAGCTCGCACCCCTCGACGCGGAGCAGACGCGGGCCCTCGTGCGGGCCGCCCTCGGCGGGCCCGTGGAGGCCGCGACGGAGCGCCGCCTGCACGCCACGAGCGGCGGCAACGTCCTGTGGCTCCGTCACCTCGTCGAGTCCGAGCGCGCGGCGGGGCGCCTCGTGCGCGATGCCGAGGCGTGGAAGCTCGACCGGCCCCCGACGATCTCTCCGGCCCTCGACGAGCTGGTCGCCGCCCGACTCGGACGGCTCTCGGACGCCGAACGGCGCGCGCTCGAACTGCTCGCGCTCGGCGAGCCGCTGGGGCTGTCGCTGCTGGAGCGGCTGGTGCCGGCCGAGGACCTCGAGGCGCTCGCCGAACGCTCGCTCGTCACGCTGGAGCGCGACGGGGCCCGCAGCGAGCTCCGGCTCGCGCACCCGCTCTACGGCGAGGTGCTCCGGGGCCGGATGAGTCCCATCCGGGGTCGACGCCTGCGGAGCGAGCTCTCCGAGGCGCTGGGGGCCACCGGCGGGCGCAGGTCGGGCGACGAGCTGCGTCGGGCGGTGCTCGCCCTGGGCGGCGACGGCGCGCCCGACCCGGACATGCTGCTCAAGGCCGCGTCGCAGGCCGCCTCGCTCGCCGACGTGGAGCTCGCCGAGCGGCTCTTCCGGGCCGCGCGCGACGCCGGCGCCGGGTTCGCGGCGCACATCGGGCTCGCCCAGATCATGACCTGGCTGATGCGGCCCGACGAGGCCGAGGCCGAGCTCGCCGCCGCCAGCGCGGCCACTGTCGACGACGACCAGCGGGCGCAGGCCGCCGCGACGCGGTTCTCGCTCCTGCACTTCGTGCTGGGGCGCCCGCAGGACGCGCGGACCGTCCTCGACGAGGCCGAGGCGAGCACCACCTCCGTCGGCGCCCGCGCGACCTTCCGCGCCGCGCGCGCCACCCAGGCCGTCGCCGAGAACCGGCTCGACGAGGGCCGCGCCGCGGCCGAGGACGCCCTCGCCGTGCCCGACACCCCGCCCCTCGCGCTCATCTGGGCGTGCTGGGCGGACGGCCTCCGGCGCGCCGTGACGGGGGTGGGCGACCCGGTCGCTCCCCGGATCCGGATGGGCATCGATGCCGCCCGCCGGACCGCCGACGCGGCCACGTGGCAGATGAACCTCGGGTACGCCGACGTGCTCGACGCGTCGCTGTGCGCCGACTTCGACCGGGCCCGCGCACGGGTCGACTGGCTGCGGGAACAACCGGGGCCGTTCGCGGCGCCCTTCGTCGCGCTCTACGAGGGACGGATCGCGCTGGAGACCGGGCGGCCGGCCACGGCCGTCCGGCTCATGGAGAGCGTCATCCCGTACTTCCCCGGGCTGGGCGGTGGATGGACGAAGCTGCTCCACACGATCGTCGCCGAGGGCCTCGCGATGATGGGCGACGCCGACGGCGCGCGGACGGCACTGGATCACGCGGACAAGGCGGCGCACCCCGGCGTCGTGGTCTTCGATCCCGAGCTCGAGCTGGCGCGCGGCCTGCTGTGCACCGCGGAGGGCAGGCTCGCCGAGGCCATCGCCCGGGCGACGGGGGCCGCCGCGAGTGCGCGTGCCGCAGGCCAGTTCGCGATGGAGGTGCTCGCGCGCCACACCGCGGTCGGCTTCGGCGACCGCACCCAGGCGGGCCGGCTCGCCGAGCTCACCCGGATCGTCGACGGCCGGCGCGCCGACCTCGCCCACGCGCACGCCCTCGCCGTCGCCCGCCGCGACACCGAGGGCCTCCTGGAGGTCTCGCGGCGGCTCGAGGACGCCGAGCTGCTCATCCCCGCCGCCGAGGCGGCGGCGCAGGCGTCGGTCCTCGCCCGCGAGGCCGGCCGCACGGCCGAGGCCGCCACCGCCGGCGGTCGGGCGGCCGACCTCGCGGAACGGTGCGAGAACGCCCGCACCCCGGCCCTCGTCGCGTCGGTCTCGCCGTTGCGGGTCAGCGACCGCGAACGGGAGGTCATCCACCAGGCCGCCCGCGGGCTGACCAACCGCCAGATCGCCGACCAGCTGCACGTCTCGGTGCGCACCGTCGAGAGCCACATCTACCGGGCCTGCAGCCGGCTCGGGCTCAGCGACCGCGCGGCCCTCATCGAGGCGCTGGTCCCGCCACGCCTGCGGACCCAGGCCCGCGAATTGCAGTAGCGCCTACTGCATCCCCCGGGCCCTCGGCGTTGTCACCATGGCCGCCGGCGTGGAGCACTCGGGGGTGCACGACATGGACCAGAGCCGGGACGGGTGTGCCCACGGCATCGTCATCACGGTCATCGAGACCCCGGACGGGCACCGGATCGAGCACGGGACGGGCCCCGACGGCGCCACCACCCGGCGGGACACCGCGCCCGACGGCAGCTGGACCCTCACCACCGACGACGGCCGCGGCACCACCACCGACGGCTACGGCGAGCCCGACGGGACGTCCGCCGTGACGACCAACCACGCCGACGGGTCCTACGACTGCGTCCACGACGACGGCACCGGGACGTCGGTCGTCGTCCACCGCGCCCCCGACGGCACGTTCACGCAGTCCTACCGCCGGGCCGACGGCTCCTGGTACACGATCGCCGACCACCCGGACGGCAGCCACACGGAGTCGGTCACCGGCGCAGTGGCGTCCCCGTAGGAAGCGTCAGCGCTTGCGGCCCCGCTTCTCCCGCACCCGCACGTTGATCTGCACCGGCGTACCCGTGAGCGGGAACGTCTCGCGCAGCTTGCGCTCCAGGAACCGGCGGTAGCCGGCCTCGAGGAAGCCCGAGGTGAACAGGACGAACGTCGGCGGCCGGTTCTGCGCCTGCGTCGCGTAGAGGATCTTCGGCTGCTTCCCGCCGCGGACCGGCGGCGGGGTCGCGGCGACGACGTCGGAGAGCCACTGGTTGAGCTGCCCCGTCGGCACCCGGCGGTCCCAGTTCTCCAGCGCGGTGCGCATCGCGGGGGCGAGCTTCTGCACGGCACGACCGGTGTGGGCGGAGATGTTGACCCGCTCCACCCACGGGAACCGGACCAGCGCCCGCTCGAGCTCGCGCTTCATCGCCTGGCGGCGGTCCTCGTCGACGAGGTCCCACTTGTTCATCGCGAGCACCAGCGCCCGGCCGGCCTCGACGACCTGCGAGGCCACCCGCAGGTCCTGCTCGGCGATCGGCTCGGACGCGTCGAGCAGCAGCACCGTCACCTCGGCGGCCTCGATCGCCGCCTTCGTGCGCAGGCTCGCGTAGTACTCCATCCCGGAGGCCTGATTGACCTTGCGCCGCAGGCCCGCGGTGTCCACGAGCTGCCAGGTCTCGCCGTCGATCTCGACGAGCGAGTCGACCGGGTCGGTCGTCGTGCCCGCGGTGGCGTCGACGACCGAGCGGTCCTCGCCGGTGAGCTGGTTGAGCAGGCTGGACTTGCCGACGTTCGGCTTCCCGACCAGCGCGACGCGCCGCGGGCCGCCCTCGAGGTCGACGTCGTCGCGGGGCGAGGTGGGCAGCACGTCGAGCACGGCGTCGAGCAGGTCGCCCGAACCGCGGCCGTGCAGGCCCGACACCGGGTGCGGCTCGCCGAGCCCGAGCCGCCACAGCGCGGCGATCTCGCCCATCCCGCGCTCGTCGTCGACCTTGGTCGCCGCGAGCAGCACCGGGCGGTCGGAGCGGCGCAGCGTGCGGGCGACGGCCTCGTCGACCGTCGTCGCGCCGACCTGCCCGTCGACGACGAGCAGGATCGCGTCGGCCGTGCGCATCGCGGTCTCGGCCTGGGCCGAGATCCGGGCCTGCATGCCCTTGGCGTCGGGCACCCAGCCGCCGGTGTCGACGAGGGTGAACCGGCGGCCGTTCCAGAGCGCGTCGTAGGTGACGCGGTCCCGGGTCACCCCGGGGACGTCCTGCACGACCGCCTCCCGGCGGCCGATGATGCGGTTGACCAGCGTCGACTTGCCGACGTTGGGCCGCCCGACGACGGCGAGCACCGGCTGGGCCGGACGCGCATCGTCGGGCAGTGCCTCCGCGCCCAGGTCGGCGGGGAGTTCCTGCGTCACGTGATCATCCTTCGTTCGTGATCCCCCGCCCGGCGTGCGCCAGGGCGGGGGTGAGCATGCCGCGCTCGGCGGCGAGACCCTCGAGGCGGTCGAGCACGGCGTCAACGTCGAGCGCCGAGGTGTCGACCTCGACGGCGTCGGGCGCCGCCCGCAGCGGCGACGACGAGCGCGAGGAGTCCAGGCGGTCGCGGCGCGCGAGGTCGGCGCCGGTGCTCGCCGCGTCGGCGGTCCGCCCGGCCGAGGTGTCCTCGGCGTTCCGGCGGCCGGCGCGGACGGTGTCCGAGGCGACCAGGTAGATCTTCAGGGGAGCGTCGGGGACGACGACGGTGCCGATGTCGCGGCCCTCGACGACGATCCCCGCCCCGTCGGCGACCGTCTCGTCGACGATGCGGCGCTGCTCGGCCACGAGGTGCTCGCGGACCTTGGTCAGCGCGGACACCGCCGAGACGTTGCGGGTGACCTCGGTGCCGCGGATCTCGGCGCCGACGTCCTCCCCGGCGAGCAGCACGCGCGGCTCGGCGGGGTCGGTGGACATCACCAGCGCGGCGCGGACGGCGACCGCCACGGCCTCGTCGTGCCCGTCCGCGTCGGTGCGGGAGGCATCGAGCGCCAGCCCCGCCCGCATCACCGCGAGGGTGGCCGCGCGGTACATGGCCCCGGTGTCGAGGTAGCGGGCACCGAGGCGAAGAGCCAGGCCCCGCGCGGTGGTGGACTTGCCGGTGCCGGAGGGCCCGTCGACCGCCACGACACCCTGGAGCACCATCTCCGGCCGGTCCACGGCACGCCTCCCAGCGACATCGACACCCTGCCGGGACTCCATTGTGCCAGGTGCGGCTGCGCTACAGCCCGACCGCCTTGTAGAGCGACCCCACCTCGTCGCGCCCCAGCTTGCGCAGGGTCCCGGCCCGCTGGTTGCCGAGGTGCACGTCACCGACGGCGGTGCGCACGAGGCGCTCCACGGGCTTGTCGACCGCCTCGAAGATGCGGCGCACGATCCGGTTGCGCCCCTCGTGCAGGACCACCTCGACCATCACCCGCGCGCCCGACCGGTCGATCACCCGGAAGCTGTCGACCGCCGCCGGCCCGTCGTCGAGCTCCACCCCGGCCCGCAGCGTGCGGCCGAGGTCCTTCGCGATCGGCGTGCGGATCTCGGCGAGGTAGGTCTTGGGGATCTCGTAGGACGGGTGCATGAGCCGGTTGGCGAGCTCGCCGTCGTTGGTCAGCAGCAGCAGGCCCTCGGTCGCGGCGTCGAGGCGCCCGACGTGGAAGAGCCCCTTGGTGCTCCCCGCCTTCTCCAGCACGACGTCGCCGACGCAGCGGCGGCCGTGCTCGTCCCACATCGTCGAGAGCATCCCCTCGGGCTTGTTCAGCGCGAGGTGCACGGTCTCGACGTCGGTGACGACGCGGCTGCCGTCGACGTGGATGACGTTCACCGTCGGGTCGACGCGGCGGCCCATCTCCTTGACGACCTCGCCGTCGACCTCCACCCGACCCTGGCGCATCAGGATCTCGGCCTGCCGCCGCGAGGCCACGCCGGCCTCCGCGAGCACCTTCTGCAGGCGGATTCCCTGCTCACCCTCGGTCACGGTGCCCCAGGGTAGTCGTCGCCCCGGCTGCGCAGCCGTGCCGGACCTCGTGGTCGGTGAGCTCGCCGGTGTGGAGGCGCCAGTAGTGCTCCGCGATGTCGTCGGGGTCGTACGCGGTGCCGGGCTCGACGGGGCCGCCGACGGTCACCGACGCGATGTGGACCCGGTCCTGCCACGCCGTGAGCAGCTCGACGAGGCCCCGGACCCCGACCTTGCCGAGTGACAGGCTCGTGAGCGCCGGGTCCGGCGTCGGCATCCCGGAGGTGACGACGAACGTCCCGGCGGGCATGCGCGGCAGCAGCTCGGCCGCCGTCGTGATCGCCCCGACGACGTTGACCGCGTAGGTCTCCAACACCGTGGCCTGGTCGAGCTCACCCGGCTCGTGGGCTCCTCCGACGACGGGGCTTTCCTGCCACTGGATGCAAGCAACGACGCTCCGCTGGCGTCGAGGCGATCACAGCTCGTCGATGTCGTCGACCTCGGGCAGCAGCGGGGCGATCGGCGGCAGCTCGTCGAGGGAGGACAGCCCGAGGCGCTCGAGGAAGAGCTCCGTCGTCCGGTACAGGGTGCCACCGCTGGACGCGTCCAGCCCCGCCTCGACGATCAGCCCCCGCGCGGACAGCGTGCGCATCACGCCGTCGACGTTGACCCCGCGCACCGCCGCCACCCGGGAGCGCGTCACCGGCTGCCGGTAGGCGACGACGGCGAGGGTCTCCAGGGCGGCGCGCGTCAGCCGGGCCCGCTGGCCGTCGAGCACGAAGCGCTCGACCCACGGCGCGAACCGGGCCCGCGACGCGTAGCGCCAGCCCTCGTCGGTGACCCGCAGCTCGAAGCCCCGGTCCGCGTAGGACGCGGCCAGGCGCTGCAGCGCGGCCGTGACCCGCGCGACCGGCTCCTCGAGCACCTCGGCGAGCTGGCCCGCCGGCACCGGCGCGTCGACGACCATGAGGACCGACTCGATCGCGGCGTCCAGCTCGGCGTCGTCGGTGAGCGCCGGGAGGTCCTCGTCGGGCGCGCTCACGGCGCCTCGTCGACCGGAGCGGCCGGGTCGAGCGCGGCGCTCCCCCGGTCGTCGGAGTCGGGGGCCCAGCGGACGGCGAGCTCGGCGAACGCCTCGTCCTGGTCGAGCGCGACCTGGCGCGACCGGTACATCTCCAGCACGCCGAGGAACCGCCCCACGACCTCGACGCCGTGCGTCGCGTCCGCGCACAGCTGCGCGAACGTCAGCCGCCCGGCGTCGCGCAGCCGCCCGGTCATGATCTCCACCTGCTCGGGCACCGAGACCGACGGGGCGTGCAGGTGGTCCAGGCCGACGGTCGGGGGCGGCGCCGGGCGGAACACCGCCGCGGCGATCTCGGCGAACCCGGCGGCGTCGACCCCGAGGTCGACCGGCGGCAGCAGCGCGGTGAGCTCCTCGGGCAGCGACACCGCCCGTGGGTAGCGCCGCCGCGCGGAGCCCTCGAGCTCGCGGAAGAGCGCCGCGACCTGCTGGTAGGCCCGGTACTGCAGCAGCCGCGCGAACAGCACGTCGCGGGCCTCGAGCAGCGCGAGGTCCTCCTCGTCCTCCACCTCGGCTGCCGGCAGCAGGCGCGCGGCCTTGAGGTCGAGCAGCGTCGCCGCGACGACGAGGAAGCCGGTGGTCTCCTCGAGGTCGGTCGCTCCGCCGAGCGAGGCGGTGTAGGCGATGAAGTCGTCGGTCACCCGGTGCAGCGCGACCTCGGTGACGTCGAGCTCGTGGCGCCCGATCAGCTGCAGCAGCAGGTCGAACGGGCCGGTGAAGTTCTCCAGCCGCACCTGGAACCCGGTGCGCTCCGGGGCCTCCTCGAGCGCCGTCACCGGGCGATGACCTCGCGCGCCAGCGCCCGGTAGGCCTCCGCCCCCGCCGACTTCGAGGCCCACCGGGTGATCGGCTCGCCGGCCACGGTGGTCTCCGGGAACCGCACGGTGCGGTTGATGACGGTGTCGAACACGAGCTCGCCGAAGGCCTCCACGACGCGGGCCATCACCTCGCGGGTGTGCAGGGTGCGCGGGTCGTACATGGTGGCCAGGATGCCGGTGATCTCGAGCTTGGGGTTCAGCCGGTCCTGCACCTTCTCGATCGTGTCCATGAGCAGCGCCACCCCGCGCAGCGAGAAGAACTCGCACTCGAGGGGGATGAGCACCCCGTCCGCGCAGGCCAGCGCGTTGACGGTGAGCAGGCCGAGCGACGGCTGGCAGTCGACGAGCACGTAGTCGTAGCGCTCGATCGCGGGTGCGATGGTGCGCCCGAGGGTCTGCTCGCGCCCGACCTCGGTGACCAGCTGCACCTCGGCGGCCGACAGGTCGATGTTGGACGGCAGGAGGTCGAGGCCCTCGACGGTCGTCGGGCGGATGACGTCGTCGATCGTGACCGACCGCTCCATGATCAGGTTGTAGATCGTGGTGTCGAGCTCGTGGGGCTGCACGCCCAGACCCACCGACAGCGCGCCCTGCGGGTCGAAGTCCACCAGCAGCACCCGGCGGCCGTACTCCGCGAGCGCCGCGCCGAGGTTGATCGTCGAGGTGGTCTTGCCGACGCCGCCCTTCTGGTTGCACATCGCGAGCACCGTCGCCGGCCCGTGGGAGCCCAGCGGGGTGGGCTCGGGGACCGCGCGCCGGGGCCGCACCGCGGGGTCGACGGGGTCGGCGGCCCCACCGGTCGACGCCTCGGGCCGCCCCGGCTCGGGTGGCCCCATGTGCAGGGAGTCGGCGTCGAAGAGTGGTGCCGACATGCCCGCGCCTCCTCCCCGTCCCGTCCGACTCGGGCTCCGCGGCCGCCGCTCGCCCCGCCGCGTCGCGGACATGCCGCCGCCCTCGTCGCCGATCAGGCTAGGAGGCGGGTCCTACGGGAGCCATCACGACTCGCCGGGTGTGGGCAGATCGCCTCCCGGGCATCAGGTGCGATGACCAGCGTCACCACACCGAGCGCGGCCGATGCTCCGCGCTCGGTGCTGGGCCGGGCACTCGGCGTGCTCGCCGCGTTCTCCGACGCGTCCCCGGAGCTCGCCCTCGGCGACATCGTCGCCGCGACGTCGCTGCCGCCCGCCACCGCCCACCGCATCGTCGCCGAGCTCGTCGCCTGGGGCGCGCTCGAGCGGGTCGGCCGCGGCCGGTACCGCATCGGGATGCGGTTGTGGCGCGTCGGCGCGCTCGCCCCGTCGGCCCGCAACCTCCGCGAGGCGGCCCTGCCGCCGCTGCAGGACCTCGCCGCGGCCACCGGCCACGTCGTGCACCTGGTCGTCCTCGACGGGCACCGGGCGCTGTTCGTGGAGCGCCTCGCGGGCGGCGAGGACGCCGTCACGGTGCGCTCCCGGGTGGGCCGCGACCTGCCGCTGCACGCCAGCGGGCCCGGGAAGGTGCTCCTCGCCCACGCCCCGGCCGCGTTCGTCGACGAGGTGATCGGCCACGGCCTCCCCCGGCTGGCGCCGGGCACGATCACCGACCCCGGCACGCTGCGCGCGGTGCTGGACGACATCCGGCGCACCGGGTACTGCCTGTCGCACGAGGAGATGACCGAGGGCGCCTCGTCGGTCGCCGCTCCGGTCCGCGACAGCACGGGCCGCGTCGTGGCGGCCCTCGCCGTCGTCGTCCCGGCCGCGGCTCCCCTGCCGCCGTTCGTGCCGGCCGTGCGCATGGCGGCGACGGCCACGTCCCGCCGCCTCGGCTTCCGGGGCGGAAACGGACACGGCGCCTCTTCCGCTCGGTGAGAGGAGCGGCTGACGCCGTGACGCCGGTCTCACATACTCCCGAGCACGGGTCGTGACGCCGAGGTCACGTCCCGTCCGGGAGGTGGCCCATGTCGAACACGACGACGGACGCCCCGGCCTCGGGCTGGGTGCGGGGACTGTGCTGGTCCGCGGTCGCGCTGGAGGGCTACGACCTCGTCGTGCTCGGCGTGGTCCTCCCCGTGCTGCTGCGCGACCCCGCGTGGGGGCTGACGCCGGCGAGCGCCTCGGTCGTGGCCACCGTGGGCCTGGTCGGCGTCATGGTGGGCGCGCTGTCCGTCGGTCCGGTGTCGGACCTGGTCGGGCGGCGGCGCACCCTCGTCGCGACCGTGGTCCTGTTCTCGGTCCTGAGCCTGGCCTGCGCGGCCGCCGTCGGGCCGACGTCGCTGGCCGTGCTGCGCTTCCTGGCCGGGATCGGCCTCGGGGGTGTGCTGCCGGTGGCGCTCGCGACGGTCGCCGAGCACGCACCGCCCCGCCGGGGGAACGCGGCGACGACGATCATGATGACCGGCTACCACGTGGGCGCGGTCGCGGCCGCGCTGCTAGGGATCGCACTGATCCCGCGGCTCGGCTGGCCGGTGATGTTCGCGCTGGGCGCGGTGCCCGCGCTGCTGCTCGCGCCGCTGATGCTCACCCACCTGCCGCGCGACGGCGGGCGGGGCCGGCCCGCCGGGCCGGCCGCCCGGGAGGGCGCGAACCCCGTGCGGGAGCTGTTCCGCGACGGGCGCGCCCGGGCGACGATCGCGTTCTGGGTGGCCTCGTTCATGGGCCTGCTGCTCGTCTACGGCCTCAACACGTGGCTGCCCGAGATCATGCGCAGCGCCGGTTACCCGCTGGGCGCGGCCCTCGCGCTGCTGCTCACCCTCAACGTGGGCGCCGTCCTCGGGCTGCTCGTGGGCGGCCCGGTCGCCGACCGGATCGGGGTGCGCACCGCGACGATCACCTGGTTCGTGCTGGGCGCGGTGTTCCTGGCGCTGCTCTCGGTCCGCCTGCCCGGCGTCGGTGTGTACGCGATCGTCCTGCTGGCGGGGATCTTCGTCTTCTCCGCCCAGGTCCTCGTGTACGCCTGGGTCGGCCGGTACTACCCGGCGGCGGCCCGTGGGACCGCGCTCGGCGCGGCGAGCGGGGTCGGGCGGCTCGGCGCCATCACCGGCCCGGCCCTCGGGGGCGCGCTGCTCACCGCCGGGCTGGCCTACCCGTGGGGCTTCTACGCGTTCGCGCTGGTCGCCGCCCTCGGCGCCCTCGCCGTGGCGGCGGTCGGCCGGGGTCCCGGGGCCACACCCGCCGACGCCGAGGTACCGGCGGCGCCGGCCGAGGGCACCGCGAGCTGACGCCCCGCCCGACCCGACCCGACCGCACGAGGGGGAGCCGGTGGAGCCGGGGACCGACCCGACGGTGCGCGACGCGGCCTTCGACGTCCTCCGTCGCCGCGGCCTCGACCGGATCTTCGCCAATCCCGGGTCCACCGAGATCCGGTTGCTCACCGACCTCCCCGACGACCTCGACTTCGTCCTCGCCCTGCACGAGGGCGCCGTCGTGGGCCTCGCGACCGGCTACGCCACCGCCACCGACCGGGCGGCCCTCGTCGTCCTGCACACGACGGCGGGCCTGGGCAACGCGGTCGGCGCGCTGGCCACGGCCCGGGTCAACCGGACGCCGCTGGTGGTGCTCGTCGGGCAGCAGGACCGGCGCCACCTCACGTCGCGGCCGTTCCTCACCGGCGACCTCGAGGGACTCGCGGGCTCCTACCCGGTCTGGACCTCGGCGCCGGCGCGGCCGCAGGACGTGCCCGCCGCGCTCGACCGGGCCTTCCACGAGGCGACGACCGCCCGCGGGCCGGCCGTCGTGACCGTCCCCAGCGACGACTGGGACGCCGCGGCCGATCCGCGGGTGCTGCCGAGCCCGGTCGTCGTCCGCCGCGGTCGGGCCCCGGGGCCCGGCGCGGTCGCCGAGCTGGCCGCGACGGTCGGGGCCGCCCGGCGCCCCGCGGTCGTCGTCGGGGCGGACGCCGACGGGCCGGCCGCGTGGGAGGCGCTCGTCGGGCTGGCCGAGCGCCTCGGCGTCCCGGTGTGGCAGGAGGCGTTCGCGGCCCGCGCCGGGTTCCCGCAGGACCACCCGCTCTTCGCCGGGCACCTGCCCCCGGAGCGCGCGGCGCTGCGGGCGGCGCTGGGCGGGCACGACCTGCTGCTCGTGGTCGGCGCGCCGGTGTTCCGGCAGTACCAGTACTCCCCCGGCGACCTCGTCGAGCCGGGCACGACGATCGCGCTGGTCACCGACGACGCCGAGGACCTCCACCACAGCCGCGCCGACCTCGCGGTGCTCGCCGACCCGGCCCTGACGGTGGCCACCCTGACGGCCGCGCTGGGCCCTGCCGTCCCGCGCGAGGGGACCCCTCGGCCGGGTAGAGCGACCGGATCCTCCCCTCGCGCCGCCGACGACGCGCCGCTCGACCCGCCGACCGTCTTCCGCGCGCTGGCCGCCCGCCTGCCCGCGGACGCCGTCGTCGTCGAGGAGACCCCGTCGTCGCGGCCCGACCTGCACCGCCTCGTCCCGGCCCGCGCGCCGCTCGGGTTCCTCTCCGCCGCCCAGGGCGGGCTCGGGTTCGGGGTGCCCGCGGCGATCGGGGTGCGGATGGGGGCCCCGACGCGGCCCGTGGTGGCCGTCGTCGGCGACGGCTCCACGCTCTACGGGGTCCAGGCGCTGTGGTCGGCCGCGCACTACGGCGTCGGCGTGCTCGTCGTCGTCCTCGACAACGGCCGCTACGCGATCATGGACCGGCTGGCCGCCGAGGCCGGCGGGAAGGGGCCGTGGCCCGGCTTCGCCGAGGTCGACGTGGCCGGGCTCGCGACCGCCCTGGGCTGCCCGGCCCGGCGGGTCGCGACGGCGGGCGAGCTGGGCGGGCTGCTCGACGACGTCGTGCCCGGGCTCGCCGACCGGGACACCCCGCTGGTCGCCGTCTGCTCGCTGCTCGGCTGAGCACGGCCCGCCACGTCACCACCGTGTGACGGTCGTGGGTCCTGGCTCCGGGCCGGTGTCACCGTCTCGTGAACGTCGGGGTACCGCCCTTCTCCGACGCCTCGCCGCGTGGCTGACTCGGTCCCCGCATTGGTCGGACCACATGACCACTCGGACCACCTGGGGAACCCATGACGACCACCTCGACCGCCGCGCCGGACGCACGGCACCGGCTCGAGTCGGAGTTCGAGCACGAACCCGTGCCCACCACGCACCGCCGGTCGCTGCGCTCGGTCTCGGCGGTGTGGTTCGGCTTCCCGATGGTGTTCACGAACGCCGTCTTCGGCGGCACGATCGTCTACGGCCTCGGCTTCTGGCCGGGCATGGCGGCGATCCTCGCCGGCAACCTCGTGCTGTTCTGCTACGTCGGCGCCCTGAGCTACCTAGCCGGGCGTACCGGCGAGAACTTCGCCCTCACCGCGGCCCGCACGTTCGGCCGGCGGGGCACCACCGTCGCCGCCGGGTTCCTCTCGACCGTCGTGATCGGCTGGTTCGCCTTCCAGACCGGACTGACCGGGGCCACCCTCCACGAGGCGCTGGGGTGGAACGAGGCCGTGGTGATCCTCATCGCCGGGGTCCTCTACATCGGGATCACCTTCGTCGGCGTGCGGGCGCTCACCGTCGTCGGGATGGCCGCCGCGCCGCTGTTCGTGGTCCTCGCGGTCGTCGCCCTGGCCCTCGCGGCCCGCCCCGGAGCACTCGGGGCGGCGTCGGCCTACGCCGGCGGCGGACCGGGTGCGTCGGTGCTCTCGATCGGCGCCGCGATCACCATCGTCGTCGCCGGCTTCGCGGACTCCGGCACGATGACGGCGGACTTCACCCGGTGGTCGCGCACCGGCCGGGAGGCGGTCCTCGCCGCGTTCTCGGCCTTCCCGGTCGCGAACGCGGTGTCCCTGCTCGTCGGCGGGCTCGTCGTCGCCATCGGGGCGTCCGCCGACCCCGCGGGGAGCGGCGGCGACTTCCTCCCCGTCCTCACCTCGCACGGCGCGCTGCTCTCGGCCGTCGCGGTGGTGTTCGTGTTCGTCAACCTCGGCTCGGTCTGCGCGCACTGCCTCTACAACGGCGCGGTCGGCTGGAGCCAGATCACCGGCACGCGGATGCGGGTCCTGACGATCGTGCTCGGCGCCGTCGGGGTCGCCGCGGCCCTGGCCGGGGTGTGGGAGCACTTCTCCGGCTGGCTGAACCTCCTCGGCATCGTCGTGCCGCCGATCGGCGCCGTGCTGATCATCGACCAGTTCGGGGTGCGGCGGCTCGCCGCGCGCTCGACGACGATCCCCCACTGGCGGGTGGCGCCGTTCGTCGCCTGGGCCCTCGGCTCGGTCGCGGCCGCCCTGGTCCACGTGCTGGCCCCGGCCCTGTCGGAGGCGCTCGTCGGGCTCGCCGTCGCCGCCGTCGCCGCCGCACTGCTCTCGCTGCTCCCGGCCCGGGGGCCGGGCGCGGCCGCCGCGGGCACGACGATCGCCGAGGACGCCGCGGACGCCGAGGACGCCGACGACGCCGAGGGGGCGGAGGCCCGATGACCACCGCCACCGACGTCACCGGCATGACCGCCACCGCGATGGCGGCGGCGATCCGCGGCGGAGCGCTCTCCCCCGTGGAGGCCACCGAGGCCGCCCTCGCCCGGATCGAGGCGCTCGACCCCACGCTGCACGCCTTCTGCGAGCTCACCGCCGAGCACGCCCGCGCGACGGCCCGCTCGGTCGCGGACGCCCTGGCCCGGGGCGACGATCCCGGCCCGCTCGCCGGGGTGCCGATCGCGGTGAAGGACCTCATCGCGACCGCCGGGATCCCCACCCGCAGCGGGTCCCCCGCCTACGAGCACTTCGTGCCCGACGAGGACGACGTGGTCGTCGAGCGGGTCCGCGACGCCGGGGCGGTGATCCTGGGCAAGACCACGGTGCCCGAGTTCGGCTACAGCGCCGTCGGGCACAACCCGATCTCCCCGACCGCCCGCAACCCGTGGAATCCCTCCCTGACGCCGGGCGGCTCGAGTGCCGGCTCCGGCGTCGCGGTGGCCACCGGGATGGCCCCGCTGGCGCTGGGCAGCGACGGCGGCGGCTCGGTGCGGATCCCGGCCGCGCACTGCGGCATCGTGGGGTTCAAGGCCTCGATGGGCCGCGTCCCCGCCTACCCGGGGTGCCGCGACGAGCGCTACCCGGGCGTCTCGAGCTGGGAGAGCCTCGAGCACATCGGGCCGATGACCCGCACCGTCGACGACGCCGCCCTGCTCATGTCCGTGCTCGCCGGCCCGGACCCGCGCGACCGGCACTCCCTCCCCGCCGGCGACGTCTCCTGGGTCGACGCCCCCCGCGGCGGTGTGCGGGGGCTGCGCGTGGCCTACAGCGCCGACTGGGGCTACCTCGCGGTCGACCCGCAGGTCCGCGAGGTCGTGGCGACGGCGGCCGCGGTGTTCGCCCGCGACCTCGGGTGCGAGGTGACCGAGGCCGACCCCGGCTGGGACGACCCCTCCGGCGCGTTCTGGGCCATGGTCATCGGCGACACCGACCTGACCGGCATGCGGGCCATGGTCGCCGAGCACGGCGCGCGGATGTCCCCGCACCTGGTGGACCTCATCACCCGGCCCTGGACCGCCGAGAAGCTCACCGACGCCCAGGTGACGCGCAAGCACGTGGTGAACCGGATGTGGCGGTTCATGCGCTCCTACGACCTGCTGCTGACCCCGACCCTGACCGTGCCGCCGTTCCCGGTGGCGATGCAGGGACCGGAGGAGGTCGACGGCCGGATGGTGCCGTCCTCGGCCTGGCTGGGCTTCACCCAGCCGATGAACATGACCGGCCAGCCCGCGATCAGCGTCCCCGCCGGCGTCACCCGCGACGGGCTCCCCGTGGGCCTGCAGATCGTGGGCCGCCACCTGGCCGACGCCGACGTGCTGCGGGCCGCGGCCGCCTACGAGCAGGCCGCGCCGTGGGCCGACCGGCTCCCGGTGGTGACCCCGTGACCGACCTGCTGCTGCGCGACGCGCGCCTGCCCGACGGTGCCGGCCCGGTCGACATCGCCGTGGCCGGCGGTCGCATCGCCGCGATCGGGCGGCCGGGAGCCGGACCCTCCGGGGCCGCCGCGGTGATCGACTGCGCGGGCGACGCCGTCATCCCCGGCCTCGTCGAACCGCACCTGCACCTGGACAAGGCCATGCTCGACGCCGAGGCCCCGCCGTCGGACGGCACCCTCGCCGACGCGATCGCGGTGACCGGGCGTCTCAAGGCCGCGTTCACCCGCGAGTCGGTCCGGGCGCGCGCGGGCCGCGTGCTCGAGCAGGCCGTCGGCCACGGCACCACGCTGATCCGCGCCCAGCCCGACGTCGACCCGATCGTCGGGCTCACCGGCTTCGAGGCGATGCTCGACCTGCGCGCCGCGTACGCCGACCTCGTGGACCTGCAGATCGTGGCCTTCCCGCAGGAGGGTCTGCTGCGCGCCCCGGGCACCGAGGACCTGCTGGTCGAGGCGCTGCGGCAGGGGGCCGACGTCGTCGGGGGCTGCAGCTACCAGGAGGCGACGACCGAGGACTGCCGCGCGCACGTGGACCGCGTGTTCGCCCTGGCCGAGCGGTTCGGGGTGCCCGTGGACATCCACGCCGACCTCGCCGACGACACCGCCGACCCGCGGTTCGCCCTCGCCGGCCACATCGCCGACCGGACCCGCGCCCACGGGATGGGCGGGCACGTGACGGTCGGGCACATGACCTCGCTGGCGAGCCTGGCCCCCGACACGCGCAAGCGGGTGCTGGGCGAGCTCGCCGACGCCGGCGTCGCCGTCGTCGTCCTCCCCATGACCGACATGCACCTCGGCGGGCGGCACGACGAGGCGAACGTCCGTCGGGGGATCGCGCCGGTCTCCGACCTGCTCGACGCCGGCGTCCGGACCGGGCTGTCGTCGAACAACGTCCGGAACGCCTTCACCCCGTACGGGGTGGCCGACGTCCTCGACGTCGCGCTCTTCCTCGCCCAGACCTCGCACCTCGCGAGCCCGCACGACCTCGCCCGCCTCGTCGCGATGGTCACCGACGACGCCGCGGCCATCGTCGGCCACGGCGACCGCCACGGCCTGCGGGTCGGCGCCGAGGCCGACCTCGTGGTCCTCGCGGCCCCCAGCGCCACCGAGGCGCTGCTCTCCCGGGCCCACCGCCGCGCGGTCGTGAAGCGCGGCCGGGTCGTCGCCACCACCGAGCACACCGTGCAGCTGCACCGAGGCCGCTGACCCGAACCGCCGCCGGAGATCCCCATGCGACTGCGACTCCCGAACGAGATCGTCTCCTCCGTCCTCGCCGCCACCACCGCCTTCATCGGCGGCAACGCCCTGAACCTCCCGGTGTGGGGCATCTTCATCGGCTGGGCCGCGACGTTCCTGGCCGGCGGCCCGCGCCGAGACACCCTGCGCCGGCTCTGGCCGACGATGGCCGCCGGATCGACGTTCGCGCTCGTCATCGTCCTGCTCGACGGTGCGCTCAAGCCGGCCTCCGGAGCGCTCGCCCAGGACGCCGTGCTCGCCGTGATCATCCTCGTGGTCAACACCGCGCTGATGTACGCCGGCCGTACCCGGGTGCTCGGGCTGATCCCCGGCATGTTCCTGGGATTCGCGTCCTACTTCGCGACGGTGTTCGGCGGCTTCGGCTTCGCGCCGCAGAACCCGTGGGCGGCGTGGGTGTCGGTGCTCGTCTGCAACGCGCTCGGCCCGGTGTTCGCGCTCGTCGCCCACGCCCTGGCCGCCCGCGGGTCCGCTACCGACGAGGCGGCGACTGCGGCATCGTCGGGGAGCACGGCTCCGCAGCACTGACGCGCGGGACCGCCCACCCGCCGTCGTACCCGCCGTCCCGCCAGGAGATCGCGTGCCCGTGCCCCCGCTCCCCCACCGCCGCCCTGGCGTGGGGGTCGAGATCGCCGCCCACCTCGAGCGCCTCATCGCCACCGGCGAGCTGGCCCCGGGGGCGCGGCTCCCCGCCGAACGGGAGCTCGCCGAGTCCTTCGCGGTCTCGCGGGGCTCGGTGCGCGAGGCGCTGGGCCACCTGGAGTCGAAGAGCCTCGTCGAGCGGGTGCAGGGACGGGGGACCGTGGTGTGCCTCCCGCCCGCACGGGTCGGTGAGCTCTACGCCGGCCTCGACGAGACCGAGAAGGAGCTCTCCGACGTCGCCGAGCTGCGCGCCGTGGTGGAGCCCCGCATCGCCGAGTTCGCGGCGCTGCGGGCCACCGCCTCGGACCTGTTGCAGCTCGAGGACCTCCTCGAGCGCTCCCACGAGGGCCTGGTGACCGCCGAGTCGGTGCGGCTGGACGTGGAGTTCCACGCCGCGCTCGCCCGGGCGAGCCAGAACCCGCTGCTCGCCACGGTGAACACCCTGGCCTGCTCGTGGACCCCCGACGTGCGACGACGCTCGCACACCACCCGGCGGGCCCGTCGCATCTCGGTGGCGGGCCACCGCGCGATCCTCGCCGCCGTCCGGGCCCGCGACGGTGAGGCGGCCCGCCGGGCGATGGCCGACCACCTCGACGCCGTCGCCGCCCTCACCCGGCTCGCCACCGACGAAGGAGCACCCCTGGCATGAACCCGGACCGGATCGCGAAGGCCCTCGCCGCCGTTCCCGTGCTGGACACGGCGGAGGCCGCCGGACCCCACCTGGCCTCCACCCCGGACACCGTCTCCTGGGGCTGGATGCCCGCCGCGGGCGACGGGGCCGTGCTCGAGGTGGCCCCGGGCGACGTCGTCACCGTCGACACCGTCAGCCACGAGGGCATCCTCGGCGACCAGGGCCGCGACCCGGTCCGGTTCTTCGGCGGCTTCGGGGTCCCGCCCGAGGCGGTGCTCTCCGACGCCGCCGCGATCGCCCGCGGCGACCTGCCCCACGACCCGCGCGTCGACGGCCCGCACGTCGTGGCCGGGCCGGTCGCGGTGGCCGGCGCCCGACCCGGGGACGTCCTGTCGGTCACCGTGCTCGACCTCGTGCCCCGGGTGCCCTACGGCATCGTCTCCACCCGCCACGGGCTCGGGGCCCTGCCCGGCGAGGTCATCGGCGACGACCCGGTGTTCAGCGCGTTCTGCCTCGTCGAGGACGGTGTCGGGTCGATCGCGCTGCGCGGGGACGACCCCGAGCGCCGCGCGCGCTTCCCGCTCGCCCCGTTCCTGGGATTCGTCGGGGTCGCCGGCCCGGAGCGGATCCACTCGGTGGCGCCCGGCCCGCACGGCGGCAACATCGACGTGCGGCTGCTCGGGGTCGGCTCGACGGTGCACCTGCCGGTCGCGGCGCCGGGCGGGCTGCTCGGCGTCGGGGACCCGCACTTCGCCCAGGGCGACGGCGAGGTCGCGCTCACCGCGTTCGAGGCGCCCCTGCGCGCCACGCTCCGCCTCGACCTCGTCCCCGCCGACGAGGTCCCCGAGCGGTTCGGGACCCTGACCGGCCCGCTGGGCGAGACGCCGGAGCTGTGGATCCCCATCGGCCTGGACCCCGACCTCGACGAGGCGATGCGCAACGCCGTGCGCCGCTCGCTCGACCTGCTCGGTCACCGCTACGGCATGGACCGGCGCCAGGCCTACGGCTACCTGTCCGTGGCCACCCACTACGCCGTCTCGCAGGTCGTCGACGGCACCAAGGGTGTGCACGGCGCCATCCGCAAGGCCGACTTCGGGTGAGGCCCGCACCGGCCGTCGACCGCACGATCTGGCGGGAGGTCGGCGCGCCGCTGGTGGCCGGGGCGCCGTCGGGTCCGCTCGCCGGTCTGACGGTCGCGGTGAAGGACCTGTTCGCGGTCCGTGGGCACCCGATCGGCGCCGGCAACCCGACCTGGCTCGCCGGGGCCGGCCCGGAAGCACGGCACGCCGACGCCGTCGCCGCCCTCCTCGCCGCCGGCGCCGACGTCACCGGCATCGCCCGCACCGACGAGTTCGCCTACAGCCTGGCCGGCACCAACGCCCACGACGGCACCCCGCCCAACCCCGCCGCCCCGAACCGGATCCCCGGCGGGTCCAGCAGCGGCCCGGCCGCCGCGGTGGCCACGGGGCAGGTCGACGTCGGGCTCGGGACCGACACCGCGGGCTCGATCCGCGTGCCCGCCTCCTACTGCGGGCTCGTCGGACTGCGGACCACCCACGGCGTGGTGTCGCGGGCCGGGATGCTGCCCCTGGCGCCGAGCTTCGACACCGTCGGCTGGCTGACCCACGCCGCCGCCACGCTCGACCGGGTCGCGACGGCGCTGCTGCCGGCGGCCCCGGACGCCGTGCTGCGCCGCGGCGTCGTCGTGCCCGCTCTCGTGGCCCGGGCCGATCCCGCGGTGCGAGCGGCGTTCGACGGGGCCGTGGCCCGCCTCGACCTCGACGAGGTGGACACCGTCGACATCGCCGCGGACGACCTCGCGTCCTGGGCCGCCGCCTTCCGCACCGTGCAGGGGCACGAGGCGTGGGCCGCCGACGGCGCCTGGGTCTCCGCCCACCCGGACGCGCTCGGGCCCGACGTCGCCGCCCGGTTCGCGACGGCGGCCGCGGTCACCGACGAACAGGCCGCCGCGGCGCGGGTGGTGGCGGGCCGGGCGCGTGAGCGGTTGTGCGGCCTGCTCGGCGACGGCGTGGCGCTGCTCCTCCCCGCCACGTCCTCCCCGGCACCGACTCGGGCCGCCGCCCCCGGCGACCCGACGATCGAGGCCGCCCGCGCCGCGACCCTCGGCCTGACGGTGCTCGCCGGGCTCGCCGGGGCGCCCGCGGTGTCGATGCCGCTCCTGACCGTCGACGGGGCACCGGTGGGGCTCTCCGCGGTCGCGGCGCCGGGTGCCGACCTCGCCCTCACCGACCTGGCGTGCCGGTCCCTCGGGCCCGGGGATGCGACGTCGCGAACACCTCGCGCAGCGTGTCCACCGTGACCAGGGTGTAGATCTGCGTCGTCGTCACCGACGCGTGCCCGAGCAACTCCTGCACGACGCGCAGGTCGGCCCCGCCGTCGAGCAGGTGGGTCGCGAACGAGTGCCGCAGCGTGTGCGGCGAGATGGCCTGCGTGATCCCGGCCCGCTCGGCCGCCTCGCGCAGCACGTTCCAGGCGCTCTGCCGCGAGAGCCGGGCCCCGCGGGCGTTGAGGAAGAGCGCCGGCGTTCCCCGGCCCCGGACCGCGAACCCCGGCCGCGCCCGCACCCGGTAGGCCTCCAGCGCGGCGAGCGCCGGCCGCCCGACCGGCACCAGGCGCTGCTTGCCGCCCTTGCCGGTGAGCACGACGGTGCGCTGCTCGGCGTCCACGTCGTCGACGTCGAGGTCGGTGACCTCGGTGATCCGCGCGCCGGTGGAGTAGAGGAGCTCGAGCAGGGCCCGGTCGCGGACGCCGCGCGGATCGTCCTCGGGAGGCGCGGTCAGCAGCCGCTCGACCGTGGTGACGTCGAGCGCCTTCGGCAGCCGCTTGGCCGCCTGGGGCGGGTGGACCTCGGCCGCGACGTCCCGCGCGACGAGCCCCTCGGCCAGCGCGAAGCGGTGCAGCCCGCGCACCGCGACCACCGCGCGCGACGCCGACGACGCCGCCAGCGGCGGGTGCTCGTCGTCGCCCCGGCGCAGGGCCACGAGGAAGGACCCGACGTCGGCCTCGGTCACCCCGCCGAGATCGTCGCGGTCGGCGCGGGCGAGGTGCTCGACGTACCGACGCAGGTCCCGGCGGTAGTTCGACAGCGTGTGGGGGGACATGCCGCGCTCGACGTCGAGGTGGTCGAGGTAGGTCGCGACCACGTCCGCCGGGTCCACGCTCGAACGGTAACCCGCCCCGGCTCGGCGTCGTCGGCACGACGCTCCGGGTGAACCGCCATGATCACGGGCACGTCAGGCATTCCGGCCGGCCCGCCCGCATGCCTCACGTGCCCCTCGCCACGCGGGCGGACGCGGGCGGACGCGGAACGGCGTCCTCAGCCCTGCCGACGCCGGGAGTAGTCCGTCGGCCGGTCGATCCACGGCGCGTCCACCGGCCGGGGCGTGAACCGGCCGGCCGCGACCTCGGCGGCCGCGAACACCCCGGCGATGCACGGCCCGTTCACCAGGTCCCCGGACATCGCACCCGTGACCAGGTCGGGCAGCGGCACCCGGCGGATGACCAGGTCGGCCTCCTCGTCGTCGGCGACCTCGGGACGGTCGACGCTGTGCAGCCCGCGGGCGAGGTACACCCGCACCGACTCGTCGGCGAAGCCGGGACAGCCGACGACGTCGACGAGCGTCGACCAGTCGTCCGCGGTGACCCCGACCTCCTCGACCAGCTCGCGCTTCGCCGCCTCCACGGGCTCCTCGTCCGACCCGCCGTCGAGCAGGCCGGCGGGCATCTCCCAGATCCGTCGCCCGATGGCCGGGCGGTACTGGTAGATCATGACGAGCCGGTCGGCGTCGTCGAGCGCCGCGACCGCGACCGCGCCGAAGTGCTCGACCTTCTCGCGGGTCGCGATGCGCCCGCCGGGCATCCGGACCTTGTCGCCGCGCAGGGCGAAGATCGCGCCCTCGTAGATCGTCTCCGAGGAGACGACCTCGAACGTGTGCGGCGGGTGCCCGTGGTGCGGGTCGACGAGGGTGTCCGGCGTGCGCGGCTCCCGCGGCCCGCTCCCCGAGGACCCCGCCCCGCTCACCGCGCCGCCGTCTGGTGCACGCGCACGCCGTCGGCGCCCGCGTCGTCGTCGTCGTGGGACCCGAGGCCGTCGTCGGCAGCGTGGTCGGCGGTGGACGCGGTGCCGCGGTCCTCGTGCTCGGGCCCGAAGAGCCGCGACGACGCGTCGTGGCGCAGCGCCGCCGCGACGAAGGCGGCGAACAGCGGGTGCGCCCGGGTCGGGCGCGACTTGAGCTCCGGGTGGGCCTGGGTGCCGACGAAGAACGGGTGGATCGCGCGCGGCAGCTCGACGAACTCGACGAGAGTGCCCTCCGGCGAGGTCCCCGAGAACACCAGCCCGGCCTCGGCGAGCCGCTCGCGGTAGGCGTTGTTGACCTCGTAGCGGTGCCGGTGGCGCTCGGACACCTTGCCGGTGCCGTACGCGGCCCGGGTGATCGTGTCGGGGGCGAGGACGGCGGGGTAGGCGCCGAGGCGCATCGTGCCGCCCATGTCGCGCTCGCCGGCGACGACGTCGGTCTGCTCGGCCATCGTCGAGATCACCGGGTTGGGGGTCGCGGGGTCGAACTCCGCGGAGTTGGCGTCCTCGATCCCCGCGAGCGCCCGGGCGGCGTGGATGACCATGCACTGCAGGCCGAGGCACAGGCCCAGGGCGGGGACGCCGTGACGGCGGGCGTGGTCGAGCGCGCCGATCTTGCCCTCGATGCCGCGGATGCCGAACCCGCCGGGCACGAGGACCCCGTGCACGCCGGCCAGGGCGGCCGCCGCGCCGGACGGCGTGGCGCAGTCGTCGGAGGGCACCCACCGGATCTCGACCTTGGCGCGGTGCGCGAACCCGCCGGCCCGGACCGCCTCGCTGACCGACAGGTACGCGTCGGGCAGGTCGACGTACTTCCCGACGACGGCGATGGTCACCGTCTCGGAGGGCTGGTGCACCCGTTCGAGGAGGTCGCCCCACACCGTCCAGTCGACGTCGCGGAACGGCAGCCCGAGGCGGCGCACCACGTACGCGTCGAGTCCCTCGGAGTGCAGCACCTTCGGGATGTCGTAGATCGACGGCGCGTCCGGGCAGGCCACGACGCCGTCGTCCTCGACGTCGCACATCAGGGAGATCTTCCGGGTCATCTCCTCGGGGATGTGCCGGTCGGCGCGCAGCACCAGCCCGTCGGGCTGGATACCGATGTTGCGCAGCGCGGCCACCGAGTGCTGGGTCGGCTTGGTCTTCAGCTCCCCCGAGGGCGCGAGGAACGGCACCAGCGAGACGTGCAGGAAGAAGCAGTTGTCGCGGCCGATCTCGTGGCGCAGCTGGCGCGCGGCCTCGAGGAAGGGCAGCGACTCGATGTCGCCGACGGTGCCGCCGATCTCGGTGATGACGACGTCGGGGCCCGACTGGCCGGCACCCGACTCCCGCATCGCCAGCACCCGCGACTTGATCTCGTCGGTGATGTGCGGGATGACCTGGACGGTGTCGCCGAGGTACTCGCCGCGGCGTTCCTTGGCGATCACGTCGGAGTACACCTGGCCGGTGGTGACGTTGGCGCGGGCGTTGAGGTCGCGGTCGAGGAACCGCTCGTAGTGCCCGATGTCGAGGTCGGTCTCGGCGCCATCCTCGGTCACGAAGACCTCGCCGTGCTGGAACGGGTTCATCGTCCCGGGGTCGACGTTGAGGTACGGGTCGAGCTTCTGCATCGTCACCCGCAGGCCCCGGCTGGTGAGCAGCTGCCCCAGGCTCGAGGCGGTGAGGCCCTTGCCCAGCGACGACGCGACGCCGCCGGTGACGAACACGTGCTTGGTGGTGCGCGAGTGCTGCATCAGCGCGTCCCTCCGGTCGCCGCGCGGGCCGTGCGCGTCACGGGGAGGGGATCGATCCGGGGGTATCGGGCGTTCGGGCACCGGTCCACGGGACCCCACCGTAACACCGCCGCCGGGCTGACCTGGCCCGACTCCCCGGACCCGGGGGCCGGTGATCGACGACGGTTCCCGGACGCTCAACGTCTGGAACGAGTCGTTCCGGACGCCGGGCGGGGAGGCGTCAGGCCGGGGCCGCCACCGCACCCGGCAGCGGCGCCGCCCCCGGCGCGCTGCCGTAGCTGCCGGACCGGCCCTGGAGCTGCTCGCCCGCGGCCAGCACCGTCGCGATCCGGCCCGCCGTCGTGCCGACCCCGTCGACCGTCGACACCTCGGCCAGCCCGTGGTCGGCCCGCACCGCGGCCACCTCGCCCGAGACGGCGCGGGAGGCCACGACGGTGCCCGCGCCGCCGTCGTGCACGGCGCCGGCGAGGTGGGCCAGGGTGCTCGCGCGGCCGGCCGCGTCGGGCGTCGCCCCGGGACCGTCGCCGGTGACGACGAGCGCCACCTGGGCGGGGGCGGGCGCCGCGCCCGGAGCGAGGAACCCGCCGTCGGCGAGCGCCGTGAAGGCCGTCCCGACCTCGGCCGGGCTGCTCGCCGGGCCCTTGCCGGCCGTGACGAGGGAGCCCAGCAGCGCGCCGGCGAGGGTGCCGGCGTCGGTGGTCGGCGGGAGCTGCACCCCGGCGGGCAGGACGCGGGTGACCAGGGTGCGCAGCGCGTCGGCCCGGTCGGGGGCGAGCGCGGCGTCGGTGAGGCCGAGGTGCCCGGTGACGCGGCCGCCGGCCTGTGCGACGAGGCCGGACACGGCGTCGAGGTCGGCGGGGACGGCGTCGGGGGCGGCCAGGAGGACGACGCTGCGGTCCTGGAGGTGCCCGGCGACGAGGGCCGGCGCCGCGGCGGCCAGCGCCCGGTCGGACTGCGTCTGCTGGGCCCGGGCGGCGTCCCGGTCGGCGGTGAGGGTGCCCACCTGGCCGGACAGGTCGGCGCGGTCGGAGCGCAGGGCCCCGAGGACGGGCTGCGAGAGCGACGACGCCCCGAGCACGACGCCGAGGCCGAGCGCCAGCAGCACCGCGCAGACGGACACCACGTGGTAGCGGAAGGAGATCACCCGACGACGCTCCGAAAGACGTCGGCCGCCCAGGACCCGATCGCACGGCCCCAGGTCTCGAGCAGCACCAGCAGCGAGGGACCCGCCCCCAGCGCGACGGCCGCGACGACGGCCGCCGCGAGCACCGAGGCGAGCAGCAGCGCGAGCACGGTGGCCGAGCCGCGGGTGCGGTGCAGCGCGGCCACCGCGGGCGCGTCGACCAACGTCGTGCCCAGCCGCAGCCGGGTGAGGAACGTCGACGGGATCGACCCGGAGCGGCCGCGGTCGAGGAAGCCGCCCAGGCTCGCGTCGAACCCGACGGCGACCACGAGGGAGGCGCCGTGGGCGTGAGCGAGCAGCAGCGCCATGTCCTCGGGGTTGGCCGAGGAGGCGAACGGGGCCGGGTCGACCCCGAGGTCCTGCAGCCGGGCGAGACCCGCGATGTGCCCGTCGCTGTCGGCGGGCACGACGACGTCGGTCGCGCGGCGGGCGAGGCGCGGGTCCAGCTCCGCGACGGTGCCCAGCACGACGGCCGGGGTGTGCCCGGCGTCGCGCAGCGTCACCGCGCCCTCCCCGACGCCGACGAGGACCGGCTTGTGCTCGCGCAGGTAGCCCGCGATCGAGCGGAGCTCGGCCAGCGCCTCGGCGCCGCCCGCCACCACCACGACGTGCTTCTCGCGCATGGCCGTCGCGACCGCGGGCACGCCCAGCCCGTCGACGAGCAGCGCCCGCTCCCGGCCCAGGAACTCGCTGGTGTTCGCCGAGAACGCCTCGAGCTGCGCGGACATGCCGCCGCGGGCCTCGTCGAGCAGGTCGGCGACGGTGTCACGGTCCTGGGCGAACCCGCGCAGCACCTCACGGTCGGCGACGTGGACGGCGCCGTCGTGCAACCGCACCGTCGCGCCGTCGGCGAGCTCGCTGAACACCCCGGTCCCGCAGTCGTCGACCAGCACGACGCCGGCCTCGACGAGGATCTCCGGGCCGAGGTTCGGGTAGCGCCCCGAGATGGAGGGGGCCGCGTTGACCACGCCGACCACCCCGGCGTCGAGCAGCGCCGTCGCCGTCGCGCGGTCGAGGTCGACCTGGTCGATGACGGCGACGTCCCCCGGCCCGAGCCGGCGCAGGTACGCCGGGCCGGCGCTCCCCGCCCCGCTCCGGCTCAGGCGGGCCGTGCCGCTGACGCCGGGCGGCGCCTCCGTCGTGCGCGCTCCTCGACCTGGCCATCGCATGGGCCCGATGGTGGCGGCCGAGGCCGTCGACGCCACGACGCCACGCCGACGGACCCCGTGCACCTCACCCGGCCCGGTGGCCCCATCCGTCACACGGGTACCGGGATTCGGCCGGTCGGGGGCTCGCGCCCCGGGACTCAGCCGGCGCGGCGGCCGGACCGGCGCTCGCCGCGCCGGCGGACCTTGGTGACCCCCTTGGTGATCGGGGTGGGCGGCGGCCCGCCGCCCTTGTCCTGCGCCGCCGCCGCGAGGAGCTCCTCGGCGTGCGCCCGGCCCGTCTCGGTCTCCTCGGTCCCGGCGAGCATCCGGGCGAGCTCGACGACCCGCTCCGAGTCGTCCAGGGTGCGCACCGAGCTGCGGGTGACCCCCTCGCTGACGGCGCCCTTGTCCACCATGAGCTGCCGGTCGGCGTAGGCGGCGACCTGGGCGAGGTGGGTGACGACGACGACCTGGTGGGTCTCGGCGAGCCGCGCGAGCCGCCGCCCGATCTCCACCGCCGCGTGCCCGCCGACCCCGGCGTCGACCTCGTCGAACACCAGGGTGGGCACCGTGTCGGCGCCCGCGAGGACCACCTCGACCGCGAGCATCACCCGCGAGAGCTCGCCGCCCGACGCGCCCTTCGCGATCGGCAGCGGCGGCGCCCCGGCGTGCGGGGCGAGCAGCAGCTCCACCTCGTCGACGCCGTCCGGGCCGGCGACCACGCGACCGACCCCGGGCACGTCGAGACCCGCCGGGTCGGTGGCGGAGGCGCCCTTCTGCCCCACGACTACGCTCACCGCGGCGGCCGCCATGGCGAGCCCGTCGAGCTCGGCGGTCACCGCCCCGGCGAGACGCTCGGCGGCCTCGCCGCGGACGGCGGTCAGCGCGGCCGCCCGCTCGGCCAGCTCGCCCGCGAGCCGGTCGGCCTCCGCGGCCAGCGCGGCCAGCGCCTCGTCGGACACGTCGAGGGACTCGAGCCGCTCGCGCGCGGTCGCGGCCCAGGCGAGCACGCCGTCGACGTCGGCGGCGTACTTGCGGGTGAGTCCCTTGAGCGCGGCCTGGCGCTCGAGCACCTGGGCGAGCCGCTCCGGGTCGGCCTCGAGCCCGTCGAGGTAGCCCGAGAGCTCGGCGGCCACGTCGGTGAGCAGCGTCGACACCTCCGCGAGCCGCGGCTCGAGCGCGGTGAGGCGGGGGTCCTCGGTGCCGGAGAGCGAGCGGCGGGCCTCGCCGACCATCGCGGTGGCGTCGGGCTCGTCGCCGGTGCCGTCGGGCGGGCCCGCGACGGCGGCGAGCGCGGTGAGGGCGGCCGAGCGCAGGTCGTCCACATCGGCCAGGCGCCGGGCCTCGGCGACGAGCTCGGCGTCCTCGGCCGGCTGCGGGTCGAGGGACTCGATCTCGGTGAGCCCGTGGCGCAGCAGGTCGGCCTCGCGGGCCATCTCCCGCGTGTGCTCGCGACGCTCGGCGAGCTCGGTGACCGCGGTGCGCCACCGCCCGCGGGTGTCCCGGTAGCGGGCGAGCGCCTCCGCCGCGGCCGCGCCGGCGAACCGGTCGAGCACCGCGCGCTGTTCGCCGGGACGCAGGAGCCGCAGCGCCTCGTGCTGGCCGTGGACGGCGAGCGAGGCGTCGGCGACGTCGGAGAGCACGCCGAGGGGCACCGACCGGCCGCCGAGGTGCGCGCGCGACCGGCCGTCGGCGGAGACGGTGCGGGCCGCGATGAGCGACCCGTCGTCGTCCAGCGCCGCACCCGCGTCGCGCGCCACGCGGGCGGCGTCGCGCGCGTCCTCCCCGGATTCCTCGCCCCCGGATCCCTCGCCCCCGGATCCCTCGCCGGACCCGTCGTCGGGATCCGCCTCGTCGTCGGGGGCGGCGTCCTCCTCGGCGGCCCCGGGCAGCACGTAGCGCCCCTCGACGACCGCGCGGGAGGCCCCGCGCCGCACGCGCGACGAGTCGGCGCGGCCGCCGCCCAGGAGGTGCAGCCCGGTGATCACCATGGTCTTCCCGGCGCCGGTCTCGCCGGTCACCGCGGTGAGGCCCGGGTGCAGCTCCAGGGTGGCGTCCTCGATCACGCCGAGGCCCTGGATTCTCAGCTCGGAGAGCACGGCGGCCACTGTAACGACGAGGTCCGACACCCGAGGCCGAACACGCCGATCCGAGTCGAACACATGGTCGAACGGTGGTCGGTGCTCGGCGAGCGGAGTGGTCAGTCCCGGCGCCGGCCGCGCCAACCCTGGACCGGCAGCTCGAACTTGCGCACCAGCCGGTCGGTGAAGGGCTGCCGGCGCAGCCGCACCAGCATCACCGGCGTCGTGCCGCGCACGATCTCCACCCGCGAACCGGGCGGCAGGTCCATCGTCCGGCGCCCGTCGCACACCAGCACGCCGGAGTCGCCGCGCTGGGACACCTCGAGCGCCACCCGCGACTCCGGGGACACCACCAGCGGCCGCGCGAACAGGGCGTGCGCGTTCGACGGGACCAGCAGCATCGCCTGCACCTCGGGCCACACCACGGGTCCGCCCGCCGAGTAGGCGTAGGCGGTGGAGCCGGTCGGCGTCGCGCAGAGCACGCCGTCGCAGGCGAACTCGGAGACCGGGCGGTCGTCGACCTCGAGGACGACGTCGAGCAGCTTCGCCCAGTTCGTCTTCTCGACGATGGCCTCGTTCAGCGCCCAGGTCTGCCCCAGCACCTGCCCGTCGGACCGGGCGAGGACGTCCACCGTCATCCGTTCCTCGACGCGGTAGCTGCCCGCGACGACGGCGTCGATGACCTCGTCGACGTCGTCCAGGTCCGCCTCCGCGAGGAACCCGACCCGGCCGAGGTTGATCCCGAGCAGCGGCACCCGCGCCGCCCGGGCGAGCTCGGCCGCGCGCAGCAGCGTGCCGTCGCCGCCGAGCACGATGACGATCTCCGCGCCGTTCGCGGCGTCGTCGTCGGGGTCGATGCGCACCGGCCGCTCGTCGGGCGTCAGGTCGTCGAACAGGTGGGCGTCCGTGGAGTACTCGTCGGGCATCACCCGGAGCGTGAAACCGGCGGCGTGCAGCCGCGTCGCGACGGTCGAGGCGACCTTCCGCGTGGCCTCCCGACCGGTGTGGACGACGAGCAGCGCGTCCCGGGCCACGGTGTCTCCCGTCATGAGGGGCCTTCCTCCACCGCACGGGCTACCCAGCGCGCGGCGTCGTCGGGCGTGGTGTCGGTGCCGCGTCGCAACCGCAGGAAGTACTCGACGTTGCCCGACGGTCCCGGCAGCGGGCTCGCGGTCACGTCCACGAGGCCGAGGCCGCGCTCCCGGGCGGCCGCGACGACGCCCTCGACCGCCTCGGCGCGCAGCGCGGGGTCGCGGACCACCCCGCCGACGCCCAGCCGGTCCTTGCCCACCTCGAACTGGGGCTTGACCATCGGCAGCAGCTCCCCGCCCTCGGTGGTGCACGCCGCGAGCGCGTCGAGCACGAGGCGCAGCGAGATGAAGGACAGGTCGGCGACGACGAGGTCCACCGGACCGCCGATCGCCTCCGGGGTGAGGGTGCGGACGTTCGTGCGGTCGAGCACGGTCACCCGCGCGTCGGTCCGCAGAGACCACACCAGCTGCCCGTACCCGACGTCGGCCGCCACCACCTCCCGCGCGCCGCCGCGCAGCAGGACATCGGTGAACCCGCCGGTGGACGCGCCCGCGTCGAGGCAGCGCCTGCCCTCGACGACGACGTCGCCGAACGCCTCGAGCGCGCCGAGTAGCTTGTGGGCGCCGCGGCTGGCCCAGTCGTCGACGGTGCCGTCGGGCTCGGGGGCCACGACGACGGCGGCCGCGGTCTCGACCGCGGTCGCCGGCTTGTGGGCGACCGTCCCGCCGACCGTGACGCGGCCGTCGGCGATCAGGGCCGCGGCCTGCTCCCGGGAGCGGGCCAGGCCGCGCCGCACCAGCTCGGCGTCGAGGCGCAGGCGGCGGCTCGTCGTGCGGGCCACCGGCTCAGCCCCGGTCGACGTCGGCGAGCACGGACACCAGCGCGTCGTGCAGCTCGGAGAAGCGGTCCGCGTGGGCCGTGGCGTCGAAGCCCGTCGCCGTGCCGTGGGCGGCGTCGGGGGCCGGGTCGCGACCGGGGTCGTTGGCCGGGTCGTGCGCCGGGGCCTCGTCGGGCGCGTCCAGATCCGCGACGGCGGCCGCGGCCGCGCGCAGCCGCGTCAACGGGTCCGGGCCCTCGTGATCCACGCCCCCACGCTAACCCGTCGGGGCGCGGGGCAGCGCGAGCGCGGCCACCACCGCGTCGGCGCCGTCGTCGCACGGGCGCACGGTGGGAGGTCCGGCCGACTCGGGGTCGGCGCCGGAGGACCACCACGCGCGGCAGAGCGCGCGCAGCGCCGCGATCTGGGCGGAGCGGTCGTCGGGGGCGGCGCCGTCGTCGGGAGCGGTCAGCTCGAGGACGCCGTCGTCGAGCGTCACCCGCCACCCGTTCTCGACGTCGACGCGGACCGCCTCGACGTCGGCGAGGGCGCCCAGGTCGGGTCCGACGTGGGTCGGGCGCTGCTCGGTCGGGGCGGTGAGGACGTCGGCGGGGGTCGAGACACCGGTGAGGACCACCAGGGTGTCGGCCCCCACGGCGTGGCCGCCCGCGACGTCGGTGTCGAGCCGGTCCCCGACCACCAGCGGCGTCGACGCGCCGGCCCGCTCGACGGCCTGGCGCAGCAGCGGCGCGGCCGGCTTGCCCGCGACCTGCGGCTCGCGGTGGGTGGCCCAGCGCAGCGCCGCGACCATCGACCCGTTGCCGAGCATGATCCCGCGGTCGCTGGGGAGGGTGGGGTCGATGTTCGTCGCCACCCACGTCGCGCCGCGCCCGAGGGCGAGCGAGGCCTCGGCGAGCTGGCGCCAGCCGGTGTCCGGGTTGTGGCCCTGCACGACGGCGACCGGGTCGTCGTCGGCCGAGCGCACCGGCTCCAGCCCCACCCCGCGCACCTCGTCGGCCAGCGCCTCGGTGCCGACGATCAGCACCTTCGCGCCCGGGTCGCACTGCTCGGCGAGGACGGCGGCGCCGGCCTGGGCGCTGGTGACGACGTCGTCGGTGGTGAGCGTCAGCCCGAGCCGCGCGAGGTGCTCGGCCACCTCGGCCGGGGAGCGCGAGGCGTTGTTGGTGACGTAGGAGACGGACAGGCCCCCGTCGCGGGCGGCCTCGAGGGCCTCGACCGCGCCGGGGATGGCGTCGGGACCGGCGTAGACGGTGCCGTCGAGGTCGACCAGCAGCGCGTCGTACCGGGTCATCGGGACGCGTCCCCCGAGTCGCCGGACGCGGTGCCGGTAGGCGAGTCGTCCGCGTCGGCGGGCGGGTCGTCGCCGGTGTCCACCGTCGGGTCGGCCACCTCGCCGGCCAGGCCGTCGGCGCCGACGTTCACCGCTGGGTCGGCGTCGGCCACCTCGTCATGGGCGGCCACGTCGTGGTCGGCCTCGGCCTCGGCCACGTCGTCGTCGGCCTCGGCCGCGTCGTCGGCGACGTCGGTGTCGTCGCCCGGCTCGGTGTCGTCGCCCGGCTCGGTGTCGCCGGCCAGGTCGGTGTCGTCGCCCGGCTCGGTGTCGCCGGCCAGGTCGTCGCCGCCGGCGGCCGCCTCTCCGTCGGCCGCACCCGCCGCGTCGTCCGCCTCGGTCGCGTCGTCGAGCTCGCCGGGCGGCGTGTCGATGCCGGCCGCGACCAGCGCCGCCCGCTCCTCCGCGTCGGTCTCGCCCTCGGCGTCGGTCTGGGCGGCGTCGAGGAACGCCCGCACGGCGTCGTCGCGGCGGCCCGCGCCGAGGAGGGCTTCGCCGTAGGCGTAGAAGAGCCGCGGGGTCCACGGGTCCTCGCGGCGCACGTCGAGCTCGGGCACCTGCAGACCCACGACGGCGGCCGCGTGCTCCCCGAGATCGCGCCGCGCCCCGGACGTGACGATCAGCAGCTCCATGGCCTCGTCGCGGGGCAGGTCTCCCGACTCCGGGCTGCGCGCGATCTCCAGCGCCCGCTCGGGGCGACCGAGGGCGCGCTCGGCGTCGGCCATCACCGCCACGTGCGCCGCACCCCCCATCCGCCGGCTGGCGCGCAGCTCGGACAGGGCCTCGGCCCACTCACCGGCGTGGTAAGCGGCCAGCCCGGACGCCTCGCGCACGACCGCGACCCGCGAGGCCCGGTGCCGCGCGAACCGGGCGTGCCGGAGCGCCGCCTCCGGATCGTCGTCGATGAGCTCCCCGACGGCGACGAGGTGGCGCGCCACGTTGTCGGCGAGGTCCTTCGGGAGGCCCCGCAGATCCCGGCGGACCTCCTGGTCGAGCAGCTCCGGCGTCACGTCCTCCGGTAGCCCGGGCTCGACGGGACGCGGCGCCGCGTCCTGGTGCCGGCGCACCGGGCGGTCCTCGGCACGGGGTCGCTGACCGGACGGCTCGGCGCCTCCGACGCGACGGTCCCGACGGTCGTCGGCGCCGCGTCGGTCCGGACGGTCGTGACGGTCCGGCCGCCCACGATCCGACGGGCGGCCGGTCCCACCGGATCGCCCGCCGCCCTGACGGTCGTCACGACCCGCCGCCCGTCCGCCCGGCCGCTGGTCACGACCCGATCCGGTCCGGCGATCATCCCGCCCGCCACCGGACCGGCCGTCGCGCGGCCGATCGTCGCGCGGGCGGTCCTCCCGGGGACGGTCGCTCCGCGGACGGTCATCGCGCGGGCGGTCGCCCCGCGGACGGTCATCACGCGGGCGGTCGTCCCGCGGGCGGTCGTCGCGGGGACGGTCGCCCCGCGGGCGGTCGTCGCGGGGACGGTCGCCACGTGGCCTGTCGTCACGCGACCGATCGCCGTACGGGCGGTCTCCGCGTGGCCGGTCGCTGCGATCGTCCCGCGACCGCTCGCCCCGGGGACCGTCGTCGCGCCGGCCGCCCTGGCCTCCGGGGGCGCGCCCACGGTTCCGATCGTCGTCACGCGGGCCTCGGCCGCGATCGCCGGACGGACCGTCGCGGTATCCGCCGGGTCGTCCCGCGCCGCCGCGCTCGCCGCCCCGACGAGGGCCGCCACTGCCGCCCTCGTCGCGGGGACGGTCGCCGCCGAAGCGGTTCGGCCGGCCACCGCCGGCCTGACCCCGGCCGCCGCCGGGCGCATCGCGCCGACCACCGTCGCGCCCCCGATCATCGGGGCCGCCGCGGGGCCGGCCGCCGCGGTCGTCCCGCGGGCCGTTGCGGTCGCCGCCGCGGCGGGGGCCACCGCCTCCCGCCGCCCCCTGGGACCGGCCGCGGGAGTCGCCTCCGCGCGGTCCCTGGTCAGGACGCGAGTCGTGCCGCGTCGAGGACGAGCGGTCGGGTCGGCCGTCCTGCGGGTCCACGGTCACCGATCGTCCTCCTGACACGACGAAACGGGGCAGGACGGTGATCGTCCTGCCCCGGTGTGTCACGCGGTCAGCGACCGCGCTGTGCGCTCTCGAGATGTTCCACGCGTGGT
>NZ_JABBND010000019.1 GCF_012933465.1 Actinomycetospora sp. TBRC 11914 | reverse complement strand
TCGAGGTCGCCGATCACGATTGTGGGGTGCGCTCGGGCGCGCACCACGCACGGGCGGCTCGCGTGCAGCATCAACACCTTCCGCGTCGGAATCGTGACCTCATGCATCCAGAACCAGCTCGCCCCCTCGAAATTCACCCCGCAACTACATAACGGTTTCTTGGTGTCGGCAGTGACGACAACGCCGGTCTCGCACCCGGAACGACTCGCAGAGCTCGAGGATCGTATTCGTGATCCGCATTCCCTCAGTTACACGTGACCATCCCCCGGGCCCATTGCCCAGTCAATAACCCAGCGGCCCCGGCGCGGAGGCGATCCGGCCCCGGTACACCGCTGCGGGCACCGCTCCATCCGAAGCCAGCTCTGCGCCCACCGGTGCCCGCGGACGACGGAGTCCGACAGGCTTGAGTTGGCCGACCTCCTTAATCAGCCTTGACGATGCGCCCCCAGTTCGAGCGGGTGAACCTTCACAGGCTGTGTGCGCGCTGTTCGGCGTGGGTCCGCGTGGCCAAGACGATGGAAGCGGGGTGTCGGGTGACGGTAGTCAAGCTGCTGGGCGCGACGCACCCGTCGGCCAGGCGCTATGCGATGGCGAGTTGCCGAACCGCCGCCTTCGCGCTGGCGTCCGCTGGATCGACGATGGTCGATGTGGTCCCCCCGGAGGCGCGTGGCAGATCAACGCGGGCTGCGGGCGCGGTCGTGGGAGCGTGCCCGGCAGGAGCCGCCGTATCTGCTCGCCGCCAACGCGGCCGAGCGAGGAGCCGGGCACTGGTAACGCCCGCACCCGCTCCGACCGCCGGACCCCTGTCCGCGCTGCCGCGCGATCTGCGCTCCGAGTTCGCCGTCACTGGTAATGGGAGTGGCTGGTGTTTTCGACCCGTTGACTGAGGTGATGCGACCATGAAAGTGGTTCTGTTCTGTGGCGGCTACGGTATGCGGATGCGTGATGGCGCCTCTGATCTGCCTAAACCGATGGTGTCCGTCGGCCCTCGTCCGCTGCTGTGGCACGTGATGCGGTACTACGCGCATTTTGGTCACACCGACTTCGTTCTCTGTCTCGGTCACGGGGCTCGCCATATCAAGGATTTTTTCCTGCAGTACTCGGAAACCGTCTCCAACGACTTCGTGTTGCATGGAGGGCACGTCGAGATGCTCTCGACGGACCTGGAGAGCTGGCGTATCACCTTCGTGCACACCGGCCTGGACACCCCGATCGGCGAGCGTCTCCGGCGAGTGCGCGAGCACGTCGCCGGGGAAGAGATGTTCCTGGCAAATTACGCCGACGTGCTCACCGACGCACCTCTCGACGACCAGATCGCGCAATTCCGGGAGGCGGACGCCACTGCCTCGTTGCTCGCCGTGCCACCTCAGGCCGCGTTTCACTGTGTCCAGCTCGGCGAACAGTGCCGCGTCAATGAGATCGTCGGTGTGAACACCATGCCGCTGTGGGAGAACGGCGGGTACTTCGTGCTACGGCCGGAGGTTCTCGACCACCTGCCGGAGAACGGAGACCTGGTCGGTGATGCGTGCGCGGAGCTCGCCAAGCGCGGCGAGCTGATGGCGTATCCGTACCGCGGCTTCTGGCAGTCCGCCGACACGGTCAAAGAGAGGGCTGCGCTCGAGGCCTCCTATCAGTCAGGCCATCGTCCGTGGATGCTGTGGGACCAGCGGGGCGAGCGCACTCCACTGCAAGCCCTGATCTCGGCGGAGGTCAGCTGATGCGCGTCACCTTGCCCGAACGACTGGACAAGTTCCTGCTGCGAGGACGTCCTGGTGGTCCCCGGGAACCCGGAGACGGCGGTCCGCGGGCCGCGGCTGCTGCGCTGCTCGAACGGTCGACGCCGAAGGACGCTCCCACACCCGACGCCGTTGGCCGGTCGAGGTCCACCCGCATGAGCACGCCCAGCCGGTCGTGCGGGTCTCGTCAGGCGAACCAACGGTTGCACGCCGTGGTTCCGGGCGGCGCCCACACCTATGCCAAAGGTGATGAGCAGTACCCTGAGGACATCGCTCCGGTGATTTCTCGCGGGTACGGCGCACACGTGTGGGACGTCGACGGGAACGAATACATCGAGTACGGCTCTGGCTTGCGCTCGGTGAGCCTCGGCCATGCCCACCCACGCGTGCTGTCAGCCGTGCGACATGAGATCGGGCGCGGCACGAACTTCGTCCGACCGAGTGTCATCGAGGTCGCGACGGCCGAACGGTTCCTGGATACGGTTTCGACCGCGGAGATGGTCAAGTTCGCGAAGAACGGGTCGGACGTCACCACGGCCGCGGTGCGCCTGGCCCGGGCAGCCACCGGTCGGCCGCTGGTCGCCATCTGTACCGACCATCCGTTCTTCTCCACCGATGACTGGTTCATCGGCACGACGCCCCTGTCCGGCGGAGTGCCCGGCGTGGTGGCCGACCTCACCGTGGGCTTTGCCTACGGCAACCTCGCGGAGACGGAGCAGTTGCTGAGGCGGCACGACGGGCAGATCGCCTGCCTGATCCTCGAGGCCGCCACCCACAGCGAACCCCCTGTTGGGTATCTGGCCGGCTTGCGCGAGCTCGCGGACCGGTACGGCTGTCTGCTCGTGTTCGACGAGATCATCACTGGCTTCCGGTGGTCGGAGTCCGGCGCGCAGGCGATTTACGGCGTTGTTCCGGATCTGTCGACGTTCGGCAAAGCGCTGGGCAACGGGTTCGCGGTCTCCGCGCTGGCTGGCCGGCGTGAGCTCATGGAGTTGGGACGGTTGCGTGATCACGGACAGCAGGTCTTCCTGTTGTCCACGACGCACGGCGCGGAGACGCACGCATTGGCCGCTGCCACGGCGGTGATGGCGACGTACAGCGAGGAGGGGATCGCGGCGCGGCTGCACGCGCTCGGAACACGGCTTTCCGACGGTGTTCGTCAGGTTGCGGCCGGCGTCGGGGTACAGGACCACGTCGTTCTTCGTGGCCATCCGAGCAACCTCGTGTTCGCCACCCTCGACGGGAACTGCCAGGCGTCACAGAGTTACCGGACACTGTTCCTGCGCCAACTCCTCATCGGGGGGGTCCTCGCCCCGTCGTTCGCGGTGAGCAGTGCGCTCACCGAGGCAGACATCGACAAGACGATCGAGGTGGTCGAACAGGCTTGCGTCGTCTACCGCGAGGCTCTCGACGCCGGGGACCCGTCTCCGTGGATGGGTGGGCGGCCGGTGCGGCCCGTCTTCCGGCGGTGCTGATGTCGGCAACACCCACGGTCTGGATCTCCGCGTTCGGGCAGTGACCCGCCAGTCGTGTCGTCACCCGGGGGTCCGAAGCTTGTAGCATCGCCGGCGGTCTCGGTCGTGACACGGCGGGAGTGTCGGTGTCGGGGCTGCGGGGGACAGCATGAAGCGCTTCGAGCGGGACGGCCCGCCACGAGCGCTTGCTCCACCACCCCGCATTCCCGCCTGGGTCGACGGCTCCGCAGCGCAGCCAGGCCGGAACCTCACCCGGACGCTGATCGCGGTCATCGTCGTCCTCGCCGTCGTCGCGGTCGTCGGTTTCACCGTGGTGCTCACCCGTGGCTCCGGCGCCCCAGCGCCGGCCGCCCCGGCCCCGGAGCCGGCGGACGAGCTCCCGCCCCCGGCGCACCTGCCGGTCGCGGCTGCCGTCGCCGTTCCCACCGCCGTGACGACGGTCCCGGTCGGGCCCACCCCGGGGTACATGGAGGTCGCGCCCGGCGGCCGCTTCGCCTACGTCGCCAACCGGACGGCGAACGTGCTCACCGTCCTCGACACCACCCGGAACGCCGTCACCGGCACCATCCCGGTGCCCGACGGCGGCCCGCAGTTCGTCGCGTTCTCACCCGACGGCGCCCGCGCCTACGTGAGCATCTCCGACCCGGCCTTCACCGTGAACGAGATGGGCGTGGTCGACACCCGGACCGGCGCGTTCGTCGCGCGGGTGCCCACCGGGAAGCGCCCGTTCGCGCTGATCGTCAGCCCCGACGGCTCGCGCGTCTACGTCCCGAACCACGACTCGAGCTCGATCACCGTGGTCGACGCGGCGACGAACGCCGTCACCGGCACCATCCCGGTCGCCCCCAACCCGCACTGGCTGGACGTGTCCCCGGACGGCACGCGGCTCTACGCCGCCGACCACGAGTCGAACCTGCTCAGCATCATCGACACGGGGACCGACGCGGTCGTCGGGACGGTGCCCGTGGGCCGGAGCCCGCACTCGCTCGTCCGGCAGCGGACGACACCGCTCCTCTTCGACGCCGACTACGACGCCGACACCGTCTCCGTGACCGACGTCGGCATCGGCAAGGTCGTCGCGACGGTCCCGACCGCCCACCACCCGCAGGACCTCACGCTCTCCGCCGACGGCCGCTACGTCTACCTCGCCGCCGTCGATGCGAACGTGGTGCAGGTGCTGGACACGACGACGCTGCAGGTCACGGCGACCGTGCCTGTCGGCGCAGGGCCGACGAGTGTGGCCGTCGCGCCCGACGGGCGGCAGGCCTACGTCACGAACCTCGACGACGGCACCGTGACCGTGCTCGACGTCGGCCGGACGCCCTGAGCCCGGACGCCCCGAGCCCGGTGCGGCCGGTCAGGCGGCGACGATCTGCACGAGTTGCTCGACCCCGACGAAGTCGGCGGGATTCCGGGTGACGAGCGGGATCGCGTGCGCTCCGGCGGTGGCGGCGATCTGCAGGTCCATCCGTCGCGGACGCGGATTGCGGCCCGAGCGCCGCACGGTCGCCGCGAGGGTGCCGTAGAGCCGGGCAGCCGCGACGTCGAACGGCAGGACCGGAATCTCGCGCAGGACGGTGTAGAACCGGTCGGTCCGGGCCTGCCGTTCCAGCAGGTCCTCGACGTCGAGCCCGAAGGCGAGCTCGGCGATGGTGACCGCACTGACCGCGGGGTGCGCGCCGGCGGTCCCGCCCAGGTCGAGACCCTCGAGGTCGATGATCACCGAGGTGTCGAGGAGGACCCGCTCGCTCCCGGTCATCAGGTGATCGGATCGTCGTCGCCCAGGAGCTCGTCGGCCTCCGTGCGCTCGGCGCGCCACCGCGCGGCGTCGACCGGGGGAAGCTCCCGGAACAGGTGCTGGAGCTCGCCGAGGGTCCGGCGGGGCTCGTCGTGGGGACGTGCGTGTGGCACGAGGTCCGCGACCGGACGGCCGTTGCGGGTGACCACGAAGCTCTCGCCCTGCTCGACGCGACGCATGATCGCGCCGCTGTCGTTCCGTAGCTCGCGCTGACCGATGGTGTCCCCCACGCGGCCGAAGGTAGCACTTCTCGACCAGAGTGCTACGGCTGGACCAAGTCCCCGCTGGGAGCGACCGCGTAAACCGAGTCGCCGCGACCCGGTCGCCGCGAACACCGGCGGCCCGGTGTCGAAGACGGCACGGCAGGATCGACGTCGGGGTGACACCCAGGCCCCGAGGAGGTCACGCCGTGATCGAGAACCAGACCGCAGCCGACGAGTACCGGGAGATCGCCGGCCGCTTCACCGCCCACGTCGAGGGAGTGCCCGACGACGCCACCTGGGAGCGCCTGGCCCCGGTGCCCGGGTGGACCGCGCGCGACGTCGTGCGCCACCTCGTCGAGTGGTTCCCGCCGTTCCTGGCCGGCGGCACGGGCGTGGAGCTGCCACCGGGACCGGACGTCGACGCCGACCCGGTCGGTGCGTGGCGCACGATGAGCGACGGCCTGCAGGCCGTCCTCGACGACCCGGCCTCGGCCGGGAAGGTCCTGACCAACCCGCACATCGGCGAGGTCGCGCTTCCCGAGGCCGTCTCGCGGTTCTTCACCGCCGATGTCTTCATGCACACCTGGGACCTCGCGCGCGCCACCGGGCAGGACGAGACCCTCGACCCGCAGCGCTGCGCGGTGATGCTGGCGGGGATGGAGCCGCTCGACGACCTGCTGCGTGCGAGCGGGCAGTACGGTCCGAAGGTCGACGTGCCCGAGGACGCCGACGTCCAGACCCGGATGCTCGCCTTCATCGGCCGCGACCCCCGCTGGGAGCAGCCCGCGCCGGCGTCGTGAGGATCGCCACCTGATCTTGCTCGGGGGGCCGGTTTCGGGTCGCTGACCTGGGCCTTCGGTCCTCGCCCGGCGGCGGGGGCGGGGGAGCCCGGTTCCTACGATGCCGGGCCGTGATCACTACGAGTGCCCGCCCGCGCGCCGGACCACGTCACGCGGCCCCGCGCGCCCCGGGGCCCCCGCCCACCCGGCTCGGCGTGGCGATCAGCCTCGCCGTCGTCACCGTGGTCGCCGTCGTCGCCGTGCTCTCCGACGGCGGCCCGGCCCCGCCGCCCCCGCCGACCGCCCCGCCACCACCGCGGCCGGCGCCGCCGCGCTGGGTGGTCGACCCGGCGGCGACCCGCTCGGTCGCCGACCTCGTCGGCCCGCGGGCGGCCGGGGGCGACACCGCGGCGCGCTTCGGGATCGCCGGGACCGACCTGGGCCACATGTTCACCGTCGACGGCCGCCTGGCGGTCGCCTTCGGGGACACCTACGGCGGCGTGTCGACCGACCACTTCTTCTCCGCCCCGCATCCGGACTGGCGCAGCAACGTGCTGGGCTTCGTCGACCCGCCCGCCTCCCCGGACCACGGTCTCGCGCTCAGCCGGATGATCTCCGACCGGCCGGGCCACGCCGCCGAGATCCTGGGGTCCCGCAAGGTGGACGGCGCGGAGTGGACCGTCATCCCGACCTACGGGATCGCCGTGGGGCGGCGGATGTATCTCCACTACATGTCGGTGCGCTCCTTCGCCACGCCTCCCGGCCGCTGGCCGCTGAACGACGCCGGGGTGGCGTACTCCGACGACGGCGGGCAGACCTGGCACCGGCCGCCGGAGGCGCTGTGGCCGGGGGACACCCGGTTCGGGCAGGTCGCCTACGTGCGCCCCGGCGGCGCCGACGACCCCTTCGCCCCGCACCCCGACGCGGTGCCCGGCCTGTTCCGCGACGTGTCCCCGCTCCCGGGCGCGCCTGACCCGTGGGTCTACGTCTACGGGATCCCGGGCGGGCGCTACGGCGACGTGTCCCTCGCCCGCGTCCCGGCCGACCGGCTGCTCGACCGCACGGCCTACCGGTACTGGACTGGGCACGGCTGGTCGCCGACCGAGGGCGACTCCGTGCCGGTGCTCCGCGGCCCGGCCGGGGAGCTCTCGGTGCGGTGGAACTCGTACTACCGCACCTGGCTGATGACGACGCTCGTCGACCCGACCGGGCAGATCGTACTGCGCACGGCCCCGTCGCCGACCGGGCCGTGGAGCGCGCCCCAGGTCGTCACCACCACCCGCGCGCACCCCGAGGCGTACGCGCCCTATCTGCTCCCGCGCTGGAACGACGGGCCCGACATCTGGTTCACGATGTCGCAGTACCGGTCGTACGGGGTGTCCCTGCAGCACACCCGGCTGCGCGACGCCGACGCGCCGCCACCCTGACCGGCGCCCTCAGCTCGCCCGCCCCGGGGCCGGCCACCAGTCGATCTCGGACACCGGTGTCGCGGGGTCGCCGGTGAGGCGGGGGACGACGTCGGTGACGGTCGCGAGCCCGCCGTCGGCGATCGCGAGGTACCAGGAGATCCAGGCCTCGATCTGCTCGCCGGACAGCCCCAGCTCCAGCCGGCGGGTGAACGCCTCCTCGGGGGTCTCGCGGACGTAGCGGTAGGGCTTGCCGCTGGCGCGCGCGATCTCCTCGACCGCCTCCTCGAGGGTCAGCGCCTCCGGCCCGGTGACCTCGAGGACCGCGCCGTCGTGCTCGTCGCCGTGCTCGTCGAGGGCGAGGGCGGTGATCACTGCGGCGAGGTCCTCGTGCGCCACGAACGCCGCCCGCCCGGAGCCGCCGGGGCCGCGCACGACGAGCTCGTGGTCGGCCAGGGAGGCCGGGGTCGAGGCGTAGATGCCGGCGCGGACCACGGTGTGGCGGATCGGCGCGGCGGCGAGGTACTGCTCGGTGAGCCAGTGGTCGCGCGCGTTGCGGTACGTGGCGTCGGGAGCCGCCCCGAGCAGCGACACGTAGAGCACCCGCTCGACGCCGGCCTCGACCGCGGCCTCGACGACGGTGGCGTGCTCCTCGAGCCGCCGGCCGGTCGGCCGGCCCGACACGAGGACCACCGTCGTCGCGCCGGCCACGGCATCGCGCATCGCGGCGCGGTCGTCGTACGCGGCGGGACCACGGTGCTCGGTGCCCGGGTAGCGGGGGAGGCGGCGCGGGTCGCGCGCCACCAGCAGCTGCGGGACGGCGTGCTCCGCGAGCTGACGGGCCACGCGGGACCCGAGGGCACCCGTGGCTCCGGTGACCGCCACGACGGCGGGCTCGTGGGGTGTCATCGACCATCCCTCCTCGGGTCGGGTGATCACAGCCGACGATCCCACCCGGGCGGTCTCGCTCGGCCGCCGGGGACGGTCTCCGAGACGTGAATCTCAAGCAGGACCTGGTGTGCTGGGCGCATGGCGCGCACGGCCGGCGAGACGCCACCGCCTCGCCGGTGCCCCCGGTCGGCGGGACGCCCCGTGGGGGCGGCGGTGGCAGCGGTCATCGGTGTGCTCGTGCTCCTGCCGGACCGGCTCGGGCTCGACGGGGTGGTGCCACTCGCGGACTCGATCGCGTTCCGGCCGCAGCTGGCCGTCGTCACGACCGTGCTCGCACTGGCGGCACTCGCATACCGACGCATGCGGACGGCGGCAGTCGCGCTCCTGGCGGTGAGCGTGGTGGCCCTCGCACTCGTCGTGCCGCGCGGAGTGGCGCGACCCCCGTCGCCGTCGACCGCCCCGACGCTGACGGTGCTCTCGTTCAACGTCGACCGGGGTGAGGCGGACGTCCAGTCCCTGGCCGAGGTCGTCCGGCGGGTCCGGCCTGACGTCGTCGTCCTCCCAGAGTCGGCTACGCGGTACTCCGCGCTGGTCACTGCGGCGATCCCCGACCTGGGTTACCGGTCGTCCGTCGCCGCCCGTCCCGGGGCGCCCGACGTCGCCGGCGTCACCGTCCTCACCGCGGCCTCCCTGGGCCCGGTGGCGGGTCGCGTGATCGAGCAGGGCCGGTTCGACCCGTGGCTCGAACTCTCGGACGGACGGCTGGGAGCGCTGCGACTGGTCGCGGTACACGTCTCCGCCCCGGTACCGCAGAAGATCGGGAGCTGGGCCCGCGAGCTCCCGCAGCTCCAGACGTGGTGCCGCCCGGGCGCCGGCCCGGTGGTCCTCGCGGGCGACTTCAACGCGACGCTCGACCACCGCTTCTTCCGCGACGGGACGCGCGGCTGCCAGGACGCGGGCGTGGTCAGCGGCCAGGGCCTCGTCGGGACCTGGAACGCGGCCTGGCCCTGGTGGGCCGGCGCGCAGATCGACCACGTGCTCACGGGCGGCGGCCCCGAGCCGGTGGACATGACGGTCCTCGATCTCCCCGGCAGCGACCACCGCGCCGTGCTCGCGCGCGTCCGGCTCGGCTGAGGCGCGCGCTCACCGTCGCCCGGTCAGGTCCGGCTGTGGCGAGAGCGGCCCTCCGGCGCGTGCCCGGCGGCTGCCTCGGCGTAGGGCCGCGGCGCTGAGGGCCTCGGAGCCGCGGGCTGCGGCGGGGCGGGGTTCGGCGGGGCGGGGCGGACGTCCTGCGCCCACCGGGGCAGGCCCGACGGCGCGGGGGCTTGGGCACGCGGGAGGACCGGGGACGTCCCGGCGGCGTCAGCGCCGATCGCCGGGAGCGGGTCGACGGGCGAGCGTGGCCCGAGCGAGGCCACGTCGTCGGGGTCGGACCCGACGCTCGCGGGGATCGGGGCCCCCGAGGCGGTGGCCTGGCTCAGCATCAGGTCGCGGATCTCGGTGAGGAGCTCGACGTCGGTGGGCTGCGTGGGTCCCGACTCCTCCCCACGCAGGCGACGCGTCTGGATCGCCTTCATCGGCGCCACCACGCAGAAGTAGACGACCGCCGCGGTGATGACGAACGTGATCGTCTGGTTGATGACGGTCGCGTAGTCGAACACCACGCCGTCCACGCGGACGGTGCCGGCGATCTCGCCCACGTCGCCGGGGGAAAGCAGCTGGATGAGCGGCTTGAGGAACGAGTTCGTCACGGCGGTGACCACGTCGGTGAAGGCCGCGCCGATCACGACCGCGACCGACAGGTCGATCACGTTCCCGCGGAACAGGAAGTCCTTGAAGCCTTTGAGCATCTGTCGGTCCTCGGGCCCCGACATCGGGTGTGCCGAGGGCCTGTGCTGGGGAGCGGAGGTCTGCCCAGCAGGCTAGGGAGATCGGCGGCGGCGAGCCGGGCGCACACGGGGTGCGACGGCGGGCAGGGAGGCGCGTGCGGTGGGCGGTGTGCCCGCCCTGCCTCCTCGTGGCGGACGCATGCGGACACCTCACGACACGCGCCGCTCGCCGCACCGGCGCCCGCCGCGGCGCGACGTCGTCGGCCGAACACCCTGGTCGATCGGACTGGCCTGGGCGGGTGGCGCCGAGAGACACCCGAAGATCCCGTCGGGAGAATTGTCCTCACGGTCGGTGATGCCTCGTCGAGATCCGTGTGGGAGCCCCGGAAAAGGGGCCGGACAGACGTCGGACCCGTCACCCGAGAAGCCCGGGCGACGGGTCCGGCGGAGGGCTGAGGGGCCGCGATCAGTCCCCGGAGATGCTCCGGTGGGTGGCGTGGAGCTGGGTGGAGAAGAGCGCGACCTGGGGGTCCTGCGCGGACCATTGCGCCATGTCACGGGCGGCGTGGTCGTCGCCGTGGGCACTCAGGACGTGGAGCTCCACGAGCTCGTCGAACCACTCCGGACGCTGCGGCTGCTCGGCACTCCACTCGGTCCCCGTCTCCACGTCCCAGGGGCTGCCGATCATCGTCATGAAGGCTCCGTTCATCGCGTCGGGAATGCGGGCGAGTATGGACTCCTACCGCCCGGTACGGCGATCTTGTCTGACACGACACAACCCACCGTGATGATCGGTCCAGTCGCGGAGTGTTCGTTGAAATCCGAATCGTTCACTCGGGAAGACGAACGGGCGCTCGGGCTCGACCGCGATTCGTCCTGCGAATCCGCACCCGGCGTACGTGAAGGCGATCGGCAGGACGTGCCGATCCCGACACGCGCCTGCACCGGTCAAGCAGCATCGTCGGGACGTCGCTCCGCCAGGGAGCGCAGCAGCGTCGTCTCGGCGAGCACGCACCGTCCGAACATCTCGAGGTGCAGGCTCTCGTCGATGCCGTGCCAGCGGCTGGCGGGGTCGCCCACGCCGGTCACCAGCACCGTGGCGCCCGGGAAGGTGCGGGCGAACTCGGCGATGAAGGGGACGGTGCCGCCCATGCCCATCTCCACCGCGGTGTGCCCGAACGCCGACGAGAGGGCCGCCCGGGCGAGGTCGTAGACGGTGCCGGCGGGCTCGAGCGCAAAGGGCTCCCCGGAGGCGGCGAGTGTGACGTCGAGGTGCGCGCCCCAGGGCACGTGACGGTGCAGGTGCTCGGTGAGCGCCGCGAGCGCGTCGGGGGCGGCGTCGCCGGGGGCGAGCCGGACGCTGACCATCGCCCGGGCGCGGGGGAGCAGCACGTTGGCCGCGCCGTCGACGGCGGGCGCGTCGATGCCCAGCACGGCGATCGCCGGCCGGTGGGTGAGCCGCTCGGTGATGGTGCCGGTGCCGAGGAGCTCCACGCCGTCGAGCAGCCCGGCGTCGCCGCGGAAGGTCTCCTCCGCGGTGTCGGGCGCGTCGGACGCGCCGCGCACCAGGCCCGCGACGGCGACGTCGCCCTTGTCGTCGTGCAGCGTCGCGAGCAGCCGGCACAGCACGGTGAGCGCGTCCCCGGCCGGCCCGCCGAGCATGCCGGAGTGCACGGCCCGCTCGAGCACCGAGACCTCGACGACGACGTTGGCCAGCCCGCGCAGGCTGGTGGTGAGCGCGGGGACGTCGACGGCGGGGTTCGCGGCGTCGGCGATGACGATGACGTCAGCCGCGAGCGCGTCGGCGTGCTCGGCGAGCAGCGCCGGCAGCGTCGGCGACCCCGACTCCTCCTCGCCCTCCACGAATAGCACCACCCCGACCGGCGGGCAGCCGTCGAACGCGCGCAGCGTCGCGAGGTGGGTCATGACGCCGGCCTTGTCGTCGGCGGCCCCGCGGCCATGCAGGCGCCCGTCGCGCTCGGTCGGCTCGAACGGCGGGTTGGTCCACAGCTCGTCCCCGCCGGTCGGCTGGACGTCGTGGTGGGCGTAGAGCATGACCGTGGGCGCGCCGTCCGGAGCGGGCCAGTGCGCGACGACGGCGGGTGCCCCGCCCGCGGCGGCGACCACCGAGACGTCGGCCGCGCCCGCGCCGCGGGCGAGCGTCGCGACGGCGTCGGCGGACCGGCGGGTGTCCTCGGCGTGGGCGGGATCGGCCCAGATGCTCGGGATGCGCACCAGCGCCTCGAGGTCGCGCCGGGCGTCGGGGAGGACCGCCTCGACGGTGCGCCGCAGGTCGTCGTCGGGCGGGGGTGCGGGGGAGGACGGCGTCGAGCGGGACATGGCCGCGACGGTAGAGCAGCCCCGGATGCCGCGATCGTCATCACCGCGGGTGCTGATGTTGCCCCGGATGGACGATGCGCGGTGCCAGTACCCCGAGCAAGGTCAGGCGGGATGACCACGCTGCCGATCTGGGTCAGCGCCGTGCTGCTGATCGTCGTCCTGCCGGCGGTCGCCGTCGGGATCCAGGTCGCCCTCCGGCACCGCTTCGCGGCCCTGCGCGAGGGCGACCACAACGACGTCGCGGGGTTCATCATCGCCGTCGTCGGCGTGATCTACGCCGTGCTGCTGGCCTTCGTCGTCATCGTCAGCTGGGAGAACTTCAGCGGCGCCGAGGGCGTCGTCGGGCAGGAGGCCAGCGCGCTGCGCAACGTCTACCGCGACAGCACGGTCTTCCCGCCCGAGGTCCGGGAACGCCTGCGAACCGACGTCAACGACTACGCCCACGTGGCCGTCGAGCGGGAGTGGCCGGCGATGAACCGCGGGGTGCAGGGCGACCCCGAGGTGGCCGCCGTGCTCGACACCTTCTCCCGGGACCTGGCCGCCCTGCCCGCGACGACGCCCGCCGAGCAGCAGTACGTCTCGGTGGAGGCCGACCGGTTCAACGACCTGGTGACGGCCCGCTCGCAGCGCCTCGACTACGTCGAGCAGGGCGTGCCCGGGGTGCTGTGGGTGGCGCTGATCGTCGGCGCCGTGGTGACCATCGGGTTCGCCATGATCTTCGGGATGAGCAGCACCCTGCTCCACAGCTTCATGATCGCGAGCCTCACCGCCCTGATCGGGGTGCTGCTCTTCGTGTCGGTCGCGATCGACCACCCCTTCGCCGGCGAGGTCGCCGTCGACCCGGCCCCGCTGGAGCGGGTGCTGCAGGACTTCGGCACCCCCTGAAGCCGCCGACTCGGCGCGGCGCTCCTGGGTACCTGCGCCGGAGATCCGACGGACGACGAGGTCCCGGGAGGACGGCGGCGGGGTTCCTGCGGGTGCCCGAGGCGGTGCAGCGGCTGGGGGTCGTCTGGTTTCGCCGGCGGTGACGCTCGGGAAGCACCGGTCATGGTGAGCACCGAGGCCCGTGCGCAGGATCGGCGGGCGATGCCCGGACGGTCGGTCGGCGCGGGCGTGCTCCTCGGCATCGGGGTGGCTTCGTTCCTCGACGAGACCGTGTTCCACCAGATCCTGCACTGGCACCACTTCTACGACCGCTCCACCTCCGACGTCGGTCTCGTCTCGGACGGGTTCTTCCACGCCGGCGGCTGGCTGGCCATCGTCGTCGGCCTGTTCTGGTTCGCCGACCTGCAGCGCCGCCGCACGACCGTCCCCCGCCGCGTGTGGGCCGGCGGGCTGATCGGTTGGGGCGCCTTCCAGGTCTACGACGGGCTCGTCCAGCACAAGGCGATGGGTCTGCACCAGATCCGCTACGGGGTGGACCTCCTGCCCTACGACCTCGCGTGGGACCTCTCCGGGGCCCTCGGTGTCGTCGTCGGGATCGCGCTGCTGTTCGGTCCGGCCCACCCGATCGCCGAGCGCCACGGCTCGTCGTGAGCCCGATGCCCGGTATGGCGCCGGCCGGCGCCTCGGCGGCGTCGTGGTTGCCGCTCGTGCCGATCGCGGTCGTGGCGGCGCTCTACCTCGCCGGCGTGCGGCGCCTGCTCCGGCGTGGGGACCGGTGGCCGGTGGCCCGCACGACGGCGGCCGTGGGAGGGCTGGCGGTGCTCGGCGCCGCACTGGTGCCGCCGGTGGCGTCGCACCCCGACGTGTTCGCGGTCCACGCCGTGGGCCACCTGCTGATGGCGATGGCCGCCCCGCTGCTCTTCGCGCTGTCGGCGCCGCTCACCCTGCTGCTGCGCACCGTGCCGATGCCCGCGCGACGGCGGGTGCTGGCCGTCGTGCACAGCCGCGCGGCCCGGCTGCTGACGTGGGCCCCGGTGGCGCTGCTGCTCGAGGTCGGCGGGATGTACGCCTTCTACCTCACCCCGCTGTTCGGCCTGGCCCACGAGCACGCGTGGGTCGACCTCGGGGTGCGCACCCACATGGTCCTCGGGGGCTGGTTGTTCAGCACCGTGGTCGCCGGACGCGACCCGCTCCCGCACCGGCCGCGACTGCCGGGGACGTTGCTGGTGCTCCTGCTCGCCGGTGCGGCGCACGGCGTGCTCGCGAAGCTGATGTACGCGCACGGGCTGCCGGCCGTGCCCGGCGTCGAGCTCGGCGCGCAGGTGATGTTCGCCGGCGGCGACCTGGTCGAGCTCGCGATGGCCGCGGCGGTGATGAGCGCCTGGTACGCGCGGGAAGGCCGGGCGCAGCGGCGGGCCGAGGGGCGCGCGGTGATGCGGGCCGCGCTCTGAGCCGGGACGCCGATCTCCGGGCCGTGGGGGACGGTCGGTCCTCGACCGTCGGGGTCTCGAGCGACCGGGTCGCCGCGACGCGGTCGCCCGGTCGCGGATCGCGCCGCGGACCCGTCCGCCCGAGGCGGGTGTGCTGCGGGACGACCGGGTCGCCGCGACGCGGTCGCCCGGTCGCGCATCGCGCCGCGGACCCGTCCTACCGTGCCCGCCATGGCACGACGGCGGGCGTGGGGCAGCTGGTCCTGCGGCAAGGACGGGGCGTTCGCCCTCGCCGAGACGCGCGCCCGTGGCGACGTCGACGTCGCGGGCCTGATGACCACCCTCGACGCGTCCGCCGGCGAGGTCGCGATGAGCCGGGTCCCCACCGAGCTGCTGCGACGCCAGGCCGCGGCGCTCGACCTGCCGCTCCACCTCGTCGAGCTGCCCTGGCCGTGCCCGAACGAGGTCTACGAGGAACGCACCGGAGCCGCCTGGGCGCAGCTGCGCCGCGACGGCGCCGACGAGGTCGTCTTCGGCGACCTGTTCCTGGCCGACGTCCGCGCCTACCGCGAGCGGTCGCTCGACGGGACCGGCGTCGCGGCCCGCTTCCCGCTGTGGGAGCGCCCGACCGGCGACCTGGCCGCCGGGATGCTCGCCGCCGGGCTGCGGGCCGTCGTCGTGTGCGTGGATCCCGCCCAGGCCCCGGCGTCGCTCGCGGGCCGCCCCTGGGACGCCGACCTGCTGCGCGAGCTCCCCGACGGCGTCGACCCGTGCGGCGAGAACGGGGAGTTCCACACCTTCGTCACCGACGGGCCGGGGTTCGCGCGTCCGGTGGACGTCGTCGTCGGGGACGTCGCCGAGCACGACGGGTTCGTCTACGCGCCACTGTGCCCCGATCCCGACTGACGCCCGGGGCCGCGCGGGTAGCACTGCACCCGTGGCTCCCGTCGACCCGACCCTGTACCTCGTCCTCGACCCGGTGCACGGCCCGCGGCGCGTCGCGGACCTGCTCCGGGAGGCCGTCGCGGCCGGGGTCACCGCCGTCCAGGTGCGCTCCCCGGCGGCGAGCACCCGGGAGCTGCACGGCGCGGCCGTGGCGGCACGCCACCTGCTCGACGGGTCCGGGGTCGCGCTCGTCGTCGACGACCGCGTCGACGTCGCGCTCGCCGCCGGCGCGGACGGCGTGCACCTCGGGCAGCGCGACCTCCCGGTCGAGGCCGCCCGGCGGCTCGCCGGGCCCGGACTCTCGATCGGGCTCTCGGTGACGGTGCCCGAGCACGTCGAGAAGGCCCGCGGCCTGCCCGCGGGCACGGTCGACCTGCTGGGCGCCGGCCCGGTGTTCACGACCGCGACCAAGCCGGACGCGGGGGAGGGGATCGGGCTGGAGGGGCTCGCCGCACTGGTCGGCCTCGTCGAGGGGACGCTGCCGGTGGTCGCCATCGGCGGCATCACGCCCGACAACGCCGCCGCGGTGCGGGCGACCGGGGTGGCGGGCCTGGCGGTCAGCTCGGCGATCACGACGGCGCCGGACCCGGCCGCCGTCGTGCGCGCGCTGCGGGGCTGACCGGGAGGGCGCGGTCGACCGGGGAGGGCTCAGCCGCGGACGACGATCACCGTGCACGCGGCGTACACGACCGCGGTCTCGACGATCCGGTCGGCCTCCTCCCCAACAGGTCAGACGGTCTCGCTGAATTGATCGTCGTTCACCGGACATTGATTTTGCGTTTTGTTGACATCGAATACTGTACTCACTGGGTAATCCCACGCAGAGTGATGCCACCCGCATGCCACTCGGTTGTGCCCTTTGAACGAGGGCTTTTCTCACGCGCTGCTGATATCTTTGCACGCGAGAGATCCTTTCGGGCTACACCCCGCCTCGAAAGGTCGAGGAGAAGCGCTGCCGGGGCTGCGGGGGAACTTGGATGACGGACACGTTCAACGGGGAACGGAATGGTCGGCCGCTGGTCGACGCGGTGACGGTGCGCCTGACGCGCATCAACAGGACCCGCGCTGCGGTTCGGCGCGCACGAGTCACCCGGCGGCTCGTGCTGAACCTGATCACGGTTCTGACGCTGGTCGGGGCCGCGCTGGCGCTGCTGGGTCTGGCGGGCGAGCCAGAAACCAAGGCCACGCCGGCGCTCGTGCTCCTCCTGGCGGTCCTCGCGGTCGGCGGAGGCAGCGCGGCCGCGTTGATGATGGTGTTCGCGGGGCGTCTGAACGGGGATGCTCGTGTCACCTGGGTCGGGCTCGCCGTGGGGTGGTACAGCCTGTTCGGCGTCCCGGCTTCGACCGTCCGCGGGTTCGAGTCGTGGCAGGACCCGACCGCGGCCGCAGGTGTGGTCGTGGTCGCGGCCGTCGGGGTGGTGCTCTGGGGGCTCGTCCTGCTCGCGCCGGCGCCGCCGGCAGCCACCCGATTGCTCGTCGGGCTGGCCGGGGTGGTTGCTGCGGCCGCGGCAGCGAGCGTGGTGTGGGCCGCGGTGGCGCCGGCCGTCGCGGTAGAGGTGGGGGGCTCCCGGCTCTGGTGGGTGGTGGTGGCGCTGGCGTGGATCGTGGGCGGTCTCGTCGTCGTCGCCCGCGCAACCGTGGAACGGGGCCTGGGTCTGGTGGTGGTCGGTGCGGGGCTCGCGATGCTGGGGGCTCTGCAGGCCGGGCGGTCGGTTGCGGCGGTCGCAGAGCCGGCGCCGACGCTCGCCGGGCTCCGTGTAGTGGCGCTCGCCGTGGTGCTGTGCGGCGCTCTTCGGGTCCTCCGCCGCGCGATGCTCCTCCTGGACCTCGAGCAGGCCCTCCACGAGAAGGAGCTCCGCAGCGCGGAGATCAGGCTGGCACGTGCCGCCGAGCGGGACCACGACCTACGCAACGGGCTGGCCGGGCTGGCCGGAGCTACCGCCGTCCTGGGCGGCGGCTCGGAGTCGGGGGAGCTGAGCCGGGTCGTCGCCGGGGAACTACGTCGTCTCGAGTGCCTGCTACAAGGGTCGGCGAACGAGGTCGACGACCCCGACCGCTCGTACGCCGTGCGCCCGGCGATCGACGGGCTCGTGCTGCTGCGACGCAGCGCGGGGATGGACGTGCGGGCGGACGTGGAACCGGGCGTGCACGCGGTCGGCGCGCCGGGCACGCTCGCCCAGGTCATGACGAACCTCCTCTCCAACGCTGAGCGGCACGCCCCTGGGAGCCCGGTGCGGATCGCGGTGGTCCAGCGAGGGCAGAGGGTCGAGGTCCGGGTCCGGGATTTCGGGCCTGGGATTGCCGCTGGTCGCGAGCAAGCGGTCCTCGAGCCCGGCACCCGAGACCGCCGAGCGGGCGGTCTGGGTCTTGGACTGCACGTCTGCCGCACGCTGCTGTCCGCCGAGGACGCCACCATCGAGGTCCTTCCGTCGGACCCGCGGTCTCCCGGATGCGTCGTGGTGCTCCAGCTCAAGGCGGGCGAGCGAGCCGGTCAGGGAAATCGTGGTGGTGAGTGCGACGGGTGCCGGACGGCATGATCCCCGTCGACGTCCCGTCGAACGACGGGCAGTACCCGGTCCTCGTCATCGACGACCACGAGCTGTTCAGCACGACTTTGACGATGGCGCTGCGCTCCCGCGGGCTGGACGCTCGCCGTATCCCCGTCGGCGACCTGATCGCGCTCGCCCGGGGTCGTCCGACCCACGCCGGACTCGTGGTGCTCGATCTCGACCTCGGCCGCGATGACGAGGGCATCTACCGGCACGGTGCCGACTTCGTCGGGCGCCTGCGCGAGCGGAACTGGTCGGTGCTCGTCGTCAGCGGGAGCGTCGACCAGCCGGGCGTGGCCGCCGCCATCGCTGCGGGAGCGATCGGTTCTGTACCCAAGTCCAGCTCGTTCGACGTGCTGCTGAGGACGATCACCAACGCAGCACGGGGCGAACCCGTCATGAGCGAGGTCGAACACCGGGAATGGGTGGATCGCCACCGCCGCTACCTTGCCCGCGAACGTGAGCTCTCCCGCCGGCTCGGCCGACTCAGCCGTCGGGAGCGTGAGGTCCTCGAACTCCTGGTGGAGGGCTTACGGGCGGCGGCCATCTCGGACCGTCTCGTCGTCAGCATGCCGACGGTCCGTACGCAGATCCGCTCGATCCTCACCAAGCTCGAGGTGAGCTCACAGCTCGAGGCGGTGGCCCTGGTGCGTCAGCAACCCGACGTCCGCCGTGATTGATCGACGTCAACCGTCGGGCCACCTCGGACCTGCCGCTGGGCCCGCCCCGGTCGGCCGTGCGGGTCAGCGCAGCCCGCAGTTCCACCTCGTCGGGCGTCGGTGACGTGACGGCCCCTGCTTGTGGATGTTGTCATCCGTCTGAGTGCGCGCCGGCCGACCGTGGGGTTAGACAGCCTCGTCCGGCCGCTGCCTCGCCAGATCGCCGGCGGACCGAAGGCCAGCGGACCGCGGCCCGCTCACCCCCAGACAGGGGGCTCGTGGTGGAGTGGTCGGCGTGGGCAGATCGGCACGTCGGGTGCTGGCGGCGGTACTGGTCGCGGCGGCGCTCCTCTGGCTGCCGCTCAACAAGGCGGTGGAGGGCCCGAAGTTACTGGTGCTCTCGCGCAGCCACGCGGTCACGACCGCCGACCTGCTCTCCGTCGTCCTCGTCCTGGTGGCTCTCGGACTGCTCTGGAGCACCCGGCACCGCTGACCCCGGTCAGGGTGCGAGGCCGTCGACCGGCGTCGGACGGGCCGACACTCCACCGAGGACGACGCCGACCGCCCTGTCGCGTCCCTCGACGCGCTCCTCGACGGGTCCTCCCGGGTCTAGCGCGGTCCGGCCGCCGGCTCGTCCACCGGCAGCGTCGACCCGTGCAGCTCCCACCCGTTGCCGAGGCGCTGCTCCCAGCGCAGCGGCCCCTCCTGCTCCCACGGCCGCTGCAGGCGCAGGAACGTGTCCCACACGTGCTGCTGCTCGTCCCACCAGCTCCGGAGTGCCGTCCCGATCCGCGTCATGGCACTCATCGTCGGGCGCCGCCCACCGCACCACGAGTGGCAGGAACGTCGCGTTCGGATACATTCCTGCCATGCACGTCGTCGCCGCGCCCGTGACCGACCGCGCGCCGCTGTTCGAGCTGTCGACCATCGTCGAGGTATTCGGCGCCTCCCGCGGCGAGTCCCTCGGGATCCCCTGGTACGACCTGCGGATCTGCGCCGGTGAGGACGGACCGGTGCGGCTGGGGGAGTGGGGCACACTCGATTCCCCGTACGGGCTCGAGGCGCTCGACGACGCCGACACGGTCCTCGTGCCCCCGCCGCGCGACGGGCGGGAGGACTTCCCGGCGGACCTGCTCGAGGCGCTGCGCCGCGCTCACGCCCGGGGAGCGCGGATCGCGTCGATCTGCACCGGCGCGTTCGTCCTCGCGGCGGCGGGCCTGCTCGACGGCCGGCCGGCGATCACGCACTGGAACTCGCTCGAGGAGCTGCGCCGGCGGCACCCGGCGGTCGCGGTGCAGCCGGCCGTGCTCTACGTCGACGACGGGGATGTCCTCACCTCGGCGGGCTCGGCCGCCGGGCTCGACCTGTGCCTGCACCTCGTGCGGCTCGACCACGGCAGCCGCGTCGCGGGCATGACGGCGCGGTGGAGCGTCGTCCCGCCGCACCGCGACGGCGGGCAGGCGCAGTTCGTGCCGACGCCGGTGCCGGAGCCGTCGTCGACGCCGTTCGGTGCCTGGCTCGACTGGGCGCGGGAGCGGCTCGACGCGCCGATCGAGGTGCGGGAGTGGGCGGAGGCCGCGGGCACGAGCCCGCGGACGTTCGCCCGCCGCTTCCGCGACGTCACCGGCGAGACCCCGGTGCAATGGCTCGCCGCGGAGCGCGTCCGGCGGGCCCAGGAGCTCCTCGAGGACACCGACCTGCCGGTCGAGGCGGTGGCGGCGCGCTGCGGGTTCGCGACGGCGGCCGGGCTGCGCAAGCACTTCGGCCGGCGGATGGGCACCACGCCGCAGCAGTACCGCCGGTCGTTCCGCACCGCGCGGGACGACCGGGTGGCGGGCTGAGGTTCCGGGACCGCGACTCCGTCGAGCGAGGGGCACCTTCGCTCGGATAGAGCGAGCGATGGGGCCCATCGCTCGGAACCCCTATACGGGGTTGCCCAGCGCGTCGGTCCACGCGGTCCCGTTGGACCAGACCGGGCGGCGCAGCGTCGTGTCGTAGAAGAGCGCACCGGCCCCGACGGCGGCCGCCGGCGGGCGGGCGGGCGAGGGCCCGCGGCCGGTCTGCACCACCTGGCCGGGCGGCATCGAGAGCACGCCGGGTCCGCCCGCGCGGAGCTCGGCCTTCGGTACGTATCCCGACCCGTCGCCGAGCCCGAGGCTCCCGTCGGAACCCAGCTGCAGCCGCAGCCCGCGCTCACCCTCGACGTACACCCCGAGTGCGGCCCCGGCCGCGACCTGCCGGCGGATGCGCACCGACGAGTCGACCGGCGAGGAGACCGACACGTCGGCGTTGCCGCCGCCGCCGTAGCGGGCGCCGACGCCGTTCCAGAAGACGTTGCCGAGGACGTCGAGGGTCGGGTTCCCGGAGACGATCTCGACGCCGGTGGCCAGGTTCTCGAACCGCACCTGGTTGGTGAGCACGACGTGGGCCCCGTCGACCACCCGCAGCCCGGTCCCCCCGGCCTGCGCGGACTCGCCCTGCACCCGCCCGCCCGAGACGGTGACGGTGCCGGGGCTGCGGACGTCGAGCCGCGGCCCGGTCGAGGCCGCGGTGGCGTAGAAGCTGCACGCGGTGAACGTCAGCGCGTCGCAGGCGGCCAGGTAGGCGCTGCTCACCGCGGTGCGGGTGCCCGAGTGCTCCCGCTCGAAGAGGCAGTGGTCGAAGGTGTTGTCGGTGGGGACGGCGTACGGCCCGCCGGGCAGCGTCGCGTCGCTGCGCAGGCCGTACCGCCCGGCCGCGTTGAACTCGCAGCGCAGGAACGCGTGACCGCCCGCGCCCTGGTCGAGCACGAGGTTGTCGCGGGCCGAGTCCTGGACGTCGCAGCCGAGCCACGTGTCGTTCTGGGCGCCGTGCACGGCGAGGCCGTCGCCCGCGCTGGCCAGGACGGCGAGGTTGAGGAACGTGCGCTGGGCGCCACTGGTCCCCAGGGAGCGCACGACGGGGGCCGTGGCGACGCCGGCGCCGTCGACCAGCAGGTTGCCGGAGATCCCGGCGCTCTCGGTGATGTCGAGCCCCGCCCCGGCCGCCGTGCAGCGCACCGTGGTCGCCGCGCCGCCGGTGAGGTTGCCGCCGGCGCCGACGAGGTCCTGCATCGAGCCGAGCGCCAGGCGCCCGCTGATCCGGTACGTGCCCGCCTGCAGGACGAGGATCCCGGCGCGGGGGAGCGCGGCGGACAGCGCCCGCAGGTCGTCTCCGCCCGAGGGAGCCGGGGCGAGGACGGTGGGCGCCCCGGTCGGCGTCGCGTCGCTCTCCTGGGCGCAGGCCGCCGGCGCGGTGAGCAGTGCGGCGGGCCCGACCGAGGCGGCCAGCGCCCCGAGCGCACCGCGTCGGCTCAGCATCGGGGCGGACAGTAGCCCGGGCCGGGCCGGCTCCCCGTCTCCCGCTGCGTGTCGAGCACGAGATCGACCAGACGGGTCGCGGCGCCGTCGTCGGTGAAGCGGTGCAGTCGGCGGCGGGCGTCCCGCCGGGCCGCCGCGTGCGGGTCGCGGCCGGCCGCGAGCTCGCCGACCGCGTCCGCGAGCTCCTCCACGGTCCGCGTGACCGGTCCGGGCAGCCACGCCTCGTACGGCTCGAGCACGAACCCGCGGGTCGCGCGGTACTCGTCGAGGTCGGGGAAGGCGAAGACCTGCGGCCGGTCGAGCAGCAGGTGGTCCACCCAGATCGACGACACGTCGGTGACCAGCCCGTCGACCAGCGGCAGCGCGGTGTAGACGGTAAGCCCCTGGGAGAGCAGGTCGGCGTCGGTGACCGGCACGATCGCGCGGGTGTCCAGCCCGTAGCCCTCCGCCGCCACCGGGTGCAGCTTGACCAGCAGGCAGGCGTCGCGGGCGAGGAGGAGGTCGTCGAGCCGGCGCAGCTCCTCGGCGGTGAACGGCATGCCGGCGTCGCCGCGGGTGCCGTCGACGCGCTCGCGCCACCCGGACCGCCCGGCCCGGAAGGTCGGCATCCACATCAGTACGGTGCGCGCGCCGGTCAGGCGCTTCCGCCACGGCGAGGCGGGCCGCCGGGCCGCGCGCAGCATGCGGTCGTTGCGGGGGGCGCCGATCACCGGCACCCGCGCCGGGGGGAGGCCGAACTCGGCGCACCGCTCGAGCGCGCCGAGGTCGGAGAGGACCGGGGCGAGACCGTCGGGCTTCGCGGGCAGCCCGAGGAGGCACTCGGCGCGCTTGCCGAGCGACTCCCCGTGCCACGTGTACACGAGCGTCTGCCCCCGCCCGGCGGGCGTGTGGTCGTAGACGCCGTGGGTGGTGACGACGACGCCGGCGCGCACGAAGGCCCACAGCCCCGCGAGGCGGTCGCGCCGCACCATCCGCACCTCGGGCGGGTGGTGCCCGGCGGGCACCGCGTCGGCAGCCGTGAGCAGGGTGACGGACAGCCCCCGCGACACCAGGTCGGCGGCCACCGCGACCAGCCCGTCCTCGACGTCGGGCACCCCGACCAGGGCCCAGCGGTCGGCCGCCGACGGCACGAGCCGGTTGAGGACGCGAACGACGCGGGCCGCGAGCCGCCGCCCGCGCGGCTCGGACCCGCCGCCGGGCGTGCCCGACCGGCGCCGACGGGCCAGCAGGCCGCCCGCCGTCACCGCGCGACCACCCCCGCGACCGGGACCTCGGGGGCACTGCCGGGGGCGAGGCCGCGCTCGGCGATGGCCGCGATGGTCGCCGTCGTCGAGATCGCGGGAGTGCGAGGGACGTAGACCACCTCGCAGAGCCGCGCGAGGTGGTCGAAGTGGCCGGCCCAATCGTCGCCCATCACCAGCACGGAGGCGCCCCGGTCGGCGATGTGGCGGTGCTTGTCCTCGAACCGGTGCTCCGGGAAGACCGCGGCGACGCACCGGACCGCCGCCACGATCGCCATCCGGTGGTCCTGCGGGAACACCGGGTCGCGGCCCTTGCGCCGGCGCGTCTGCGCGTCGGTCGCGACGCCGACGACGAGCTCGTCACCCCGGGCGGCGGCCCGCTCGAGCAGGAGCAGGTGGCCGACGTGGAACAGGTCGAACGTCCCGAAGGTGATGACCCGGCGTCGCACGATCCCCCCTCGAGCCGACGAGTGGGCGGACCGTACTACCACGCGACCGGGCTGCGACGAGCCGCCCGGGGACGGCGGTGCGGTCGCGGGCGGTGACGGGTGGTGCTCAGGGCGTCACGACGCCTCGGCATACTCCTCGCCGACGGGGCCGGACGGCCCCGGCGCGCACCCTCCCTCCGGGGGAACGCGACGCGCCACCAGCCGTCCCCGCCCCGGGGGGAGGGCACGTCACCAGTGGCCGCGGGGGAGCAGGTCGTGTCGGCGACACCGGTCGCCACCCGGCTCTCGCGCGTCCGCGGCCCGGTGTTCGGCATCACGGGCCAGGGCCTCAACGCCGCCACCAACGTCGTCACCGCCTACCTGGCCGCCCAGCTGCTGCACCCGGACGCCTTCGGGGCGTTCGTGCTCGCGTTCGCCGGGGTGACGCTCGTGCTCGCCGCGGGTCGCGGGCTCATCGGGTCGACGATGCTCGTCCACCTCCCGACCCTCGACGACGAACGCCGGGCCGCCCTCGTGCGCTCGGCGATCGGCTTCACGCTCGTCATCGGCCTGGTGCTCAGCGCCGCGGCGGCGCTCGTCGGCCCGCCCGAGCTGCGGGTGTTCGCGCCGTGGCTCACGGGCGCGCTGCTGCAGGACGCCGGCCGCTACGTCTTCCTCGCCGACCGCCGGCCCGGCTCGGCGCTGCTGCTCGACGTCGCGTGGGCGCTGGTGCAGCTCGCGGTCCTGGGTCTGTGGCTCTGGCTGGGGCCCCCGGTCGGTATCGGCGCACTGGCCGTGTCCTGGGGCGCGGGCGCGCTCGCCGGGGTGGCGCTGCTCGTCCTCACGGCCGACGTGCGCCCCCGCCGCCCGGGACCCTGGGTGCACGCGACCCGGGACGTCGCCGGGTGGTTCACGGTGGTCGCCGTCCTCGGCTCGGCCGAGGTGTTCCTCGTGCTGCTGCTCACCGGGTCGGTCCTCGGCGCGACGGACGCCGGGGGGCTGCGGGCCGCCCAGCTGCTCGCCTACCAGCCCGCCCTGGTCGTGCTCGGCGCGCTGCTCGTGCTGGTGACCCCGGTGATGGTGCGGGCCCGCGCCTCGTCCGCCGCGCTCCGCGCGGCGTCGGTGCGGGTGCTCGTCGCGGTCAGCCCGGTCGTCGTCGGGCTCGTGCTGGTCGCCGCGCTGCACGGACCCCTCATGGCGGTGTTCTTCGGCCAGTTCACCGCGTTCGCCCCGCTCGTCGTGCCCGTCGCCGTGCAGGGCGTCCTCACCGCGCTGACGGTCCCGGCCCAGGCCCTGCTCCGCGGTCTGCGGCGCGGGCGCACCGTCTTCGTGGTCCAGCTCGTTCGCATGGTGATGCTCGTCGTCGGCGCGGTGCTCGGGCTGCTCTGCGGCGGCGTGACCGGTGTCGCCTGGGGGCTCGCCGGCGCGACCGCGGTCGCGCTGGCCGGGGCCCAGATCGTGGCCCGCCGCGCCGTCCGCCAGGAGGCCCCGTGATCGATTTCCTGAACACCCCGCAGCGGCTGGGGCCCCTGCGGCGGGCGCGCGTGCTCGCGCGCCGCTCGCTCGACGCGGGCCTGCGGGTGGTGCCGGACAAGGCCGTCGCCCTGGTGCACGACCGGTGGATCGACGCCGACGGGGTCCGGTCGCCGACGTGGCGGGTGCCGGCGCGGGTGCTCTACTACCGGTCGCTCGACGCCGAGTGGGTCGAGGTGCCCGGGGGCGAGGGGGAGCGGCTCGTCGTCGCCGGCACCCGACTGGAGCGCGTGCTGTGGTGGTACGGCGAGGCCGGCTACGAGCAGGCCGAGGCGCAGTGCTGGCGCAGGCTGTGCGCCGGGGCGCGCGACGTCCTCGAGCTCGGCGCGAATGTGGGCTACTACTCGGTGGTGGGGGCGCGCGCCTGCCCCGGGCGCTACACCGCGGTCGAGCCGGCCCCCGAGGCGGCCGCCGTCGCCCGGCACAACCTCGCGCTGAACGGGCTCTCCGGGGTCGATGTCGTCGAGGCCGCCGTCGTCGGCGCCCACGGGCCCGACGAGGTCGAGCTCGCCTTCCCCGACCAGGAGTCGCACCAGACCGCGCCGACCGGCTCCTTCCTGCGGGAGGGCACCGAGCAGGTCGGGCACCGGGCGGCCACGACGTCGGTGCGGGTGCCGACGGTGCCCGCGGCCGAGCTGTTCGCCGGCCGCGACCTGGTCAAGCTCGACATCGAGGGCTCCGAGGCCACGGTGCTGGAGGCGGCCGCCGACGAGGTACGGCGCAGCCGGCCGATCGTCCTGGTCGAGGTGCTGGCCGGCGCGGCCCGGCTCCACCGGGTCATCGCGGAGCTCCTCGCCGACGGCTGGACCGCGGTCCACCCCACCGGCGACCTCCCGGAGATGTCGCCCGCGGAGCTCACCGCCCCGCGCGACCGCGACGTACTGCTCGTGCCCCGGGAGCGTCGCGGTGCGATCTGAGCGGGGACCCGCCTTCGACCCCTGCTGGGCGGGCGCGCAGGTCACCACCGTGCTGGGCCCGCTCGCGCCCGACCCCGACGACGTCGAGCGCCGCCACACCGCCCTGCTGGAGGCGATGCCTCCCGGCTCGTGGTGGCGCGACCGGCCCGGGCCGGTCACGACCGTCGTCGACGACGACCTCACCGCGGCGGCCCTGGAGGCGGGCGGACGGCCGTGGTCGGGTCCGCCGGTCCGGGTCCTGGTGGGGCCGCGGGACGTCGCGGTGGTGCACAGCCACGGCATCGGGGACGCCCGCACCTCCCGGGCGCTCGTGCACGACCTGCTGGCGCCCGGGGGCTCCCCGTTCCTCCTGCCGGGCCTGCGCCCCGCGCCCCGGCTGCGCGTCGTCCGGGCGGCCGCCGCCTGCTGGGGCCGACACCCCCGGCGGCTGGTCTCCGCGCTGCGCCGGCCCGACCCGCGCCCGGCCGGACCGGGCGACCCGGCGCCCACCCCGGACGCGCCGGTCCTGCTCACCCGGGCGGTGCCGGTGGGGGCGCTGCGCGCGCGGCGCGACCGTGACCACCCCGGGGTCACCCTCTCCGCCGTCCTGCTGGCGGGGCTGGTCGGCGAGCTCGGCGCGCGCGGCATCGGGCCGGAGGTGGTGTCGATGCCGGTCGATCTGCGCCGCTACCTGGGCGAGCACCGGCAGGGCGGGAACCTCGTGGCCCTGCTCCGCCTCACGCCCGACCCGGACCCGGCGGTGCTGGACCGGGAACGGCGCCTCGCCGTCGACGGCGGCGAACCGCTCGTGCGCTACCTCGCCGGACGCGCCCGCGGCCACGTCCGGACCGTGGCCCCGACGGCGCTGCGCGAGGGCTGGCCGACCCTGGGGTGGTCCGACCGCGGCCGGGTCGGCGAGTGGGAGGACCTGCCGTGGGGCGTCGGGCCCCGCCGCGTCGCGGCCGGCCTCGTCCCGGTCTGGGGCCACCGGATCGGGGTCCACCTCACCCGGCTCGGCGACGTGCTGCACGTCGCCTGCGTGGTGAACGCCGCCGCGTTCGCGCCGCGGACCGTGGCGGACGCCCTGGACGCCGTCCTGGACGCGGCGCCTACCGCGACGCCCGCGCTGCTCGGAGAGGTCGGTCCCTGACGTGTCCCAGGCCCTGCAACGTCACCGTCGCCGGCTCTGGCCGGAGATCGCCGCCGGCGGCTACTCCCGCCTCGACGGCACCGTCGAGTTCTACCTGCGGGTCAACGCCCTGCTCGCGCCCGACGACGTCGTCGTCGACCTCGGCGCGGGCCGCGGCCGGTTCCGGGAGGAGGAGCTGCCCTTCCGGCGGGACCTCCAGGACCTGCGGGGCAAGGCCGCGCGGGTCATCGGCCTCGACGTCGACCCGGTGGTCCTCGAGAACCCCGCCGTCGACGAGGCCCACGTGATCACCTCGGGCGAGGCGCTGCCCGTCGCGGACGCGTCGGTGGACCTCGTCGTCTCGGACTTCACCTTCGAGCACGTGGACGACCCGGCGTGGGCCGGGGCCGAGCTCGACCGCGTGCTGCGCCCGGGCGGCTGGATCTGCGCGCGGACCCCGAACCGGTGGGGGGCCATCGCGGTGCCCGCCCGCCTGGTGCCGAACCGCCTGCACGACGCCGTCCTCGCCCGGGTCCAGCCGACGAAGCAGGAGCGGGACACGTTCCCGACGCGCTACCGGATGAACACCCCCGCGGCGCTGCGGCGGGCGTTCCCGACGTCGCGCTTCGACCACCACGGCTACACCCACGAGAGCGAGCCCGCCTACGCGGGCGGCTCCCGCGTCGCGTGGTCGCTGCTGTCCGGGCTCGCCGCGCTGACCCCGCCGCCCGTGCGCTCGATGCACCTCGTGTTCCTGCGCAAGCGGGGTGACGAGGGGTGATCCGCGGTCCGGCGGCCGTGGTCGCGGTGACCGCCGTGATCTGCCCCGCCGCCGTCCTGCTCGCCGCCCTCGGCGGCGTGGGCGTGGGGACGGTCGCCGTCGGCGTCGTCGCGCTCGGTGCGCTCGTCGTGCTCGGCGTGCTGCGTGGTCCCGAGGAGCTCGGGGTGCTGCTCCTGCTCGCGGCGGTGGGGACCGCACCGTGGAACGCGGTGTCGGTCGCCGGGATCAAGCTCGCGCCGGCCCTCCTCCTCGGCGCCACCGCGCTCCTGGCGGTGCCGGTGCTGGCCGGGCGCACGCCGCTGCGGATGCGGCCGTGGGTGGTGGTCCTCGGGGGGAGCATCGCGCTCGTCGCGGTCCTCACCTGGTTCCTGCCGCCGGACGGGGCCTACTTCGCGTCGCGCTACGTCGGGGACGGGGCCTTCGCCTCGCCCCCGATCTCGGAGGTCGGCGGGATCAGCGCCGTGCAGGGCCTGCAGTGGCTGGTGGCCGCGGTGGTGCTTCCGGTCGTGGTGGCCGCCGCCTGCCACGGGCGCCTTTGGCTCGTCGCGCGTCTCGCGGACGCCTGGACCCTCGGGGCGTCGATCAGCGCCGGCGTCGCGGTGACCGACGAGCTCGGGCTGAGCCACCTCTCCGCCGCGATCCTGCCCTACGTCGACGTCGGGGGTCGGCAGGCCGGCCTCTCGGTGCAGCCGAACCACGTCGCGGTCGCGGCCGCGATCACCGTGCCCTGGGCCGTGTGGCGGCTGGTGCGGACCGGGCCGGTCGCGCCCCGGGTCGCCGCGGCCGTGTGCCTCGGCGCCGACGCGGGCGGGCTGGTGGTCTCGGCGTCCCGGGGCGCGCTCGTCGGCGCGGTCCTCGCCGCCCTGGCCGTGCTCCTGTGCTCCGCGCGCACCCGCCGGCTCGCGCTCGCGCTGCTCGGGGCGGCAGCGCTCGCGGTCGTGCTGGCGCTCGCGGCGGTCCCCGCCCTGCTCGGCGACGTCGGCGAGCGGCTGCGGTTCGCCGACGCAGCGAGCGCGGACGCCAGCGACGCCGTGCGGGCCGGCATCGGGGCGCAGGCGTGGCAGGACTTCCTCGTCTCCCCGCTGCACGGGATCGGCCTCGAGGTCGCGCTGCAGGGCCACGACATCTACCTGCAGCTGCTCGCCAGCGGCGGCGCGCTGCTGCTGCTCGGCTTCCTCGCGGCGCTCGTCCTGCTCGGGGTCGACGTGCGCACGCTCCTGCGCCACCCCGACCCGGCCGTGCCGCCCGGACTCGTGGCCGCGCTCGCGCTCGCGGTGGCCACCTGGCTGGTCGTGTGCTCGATCGAGAACCACCTGACCGACCTGTTCCTCTACGTGCCCCTCGCCCTCCTCGCGGCGCTGCGCGCGGCCGTGCCCGCCGACGACCCCGAGCCGCTCCCAGCCCGCGCCGCCCCGGCGCCCGACGCTCCCGCCGTGCTCGCGGCGGCTGCCGCGGAAGGACCCCGCGCATGACCCTCCCGTCCCTGCTGCGCGTCCTGCGGGACCGCTGGATCCTCCTGGTGGCCGCGGTGCTCGCCGGGCTCGCGCTCGCGGCGGCCGTCACCGCGTTCATGCCGCGCAGCTACGGGTCGTCGACGAGCCTCTACGTCGCGGCCGCCGACACCCAGAACGCCGCTTCGGCCTACCAGGGCGGCCTGCTCTCGCAGCAGCGCATCAAGTCGTACTCCGAGCTGATGGTCTCCGACCGGGTCCTCGCGCCCGTGGTCGCGGACCTCGGGCTCCCGGAGACCACCACCGAGCTGGCCGACGACGTGTCGGTGTCCTCGACGACCGCGTCGACGATCATCACGGTGACGGTCACGTACCCGGACCCGCAGAAGGCCGCCGCGATCACGGGCGGGATCGGCAGCAGCTTCGCGAACGTCGTCGCCCAGATCGAGCGCCCGAAGGGCCCGAACGCTGCCCCCGCGGTCACGGCCAGCGTCGTCGACCCGGCGAAGGTCGACACCACCCCGGTCAGCCCCCGGATCACGGCGAACCTGGTGATCGGGTTCGTCGTGGGACTCGTGGTGGGGCTGGCGGCCGCCGTGCTGCGCGGCGCGCTCGACACCACGGTCCGCTCCTCCGCGGAGCTGACCGAGCGGACCGGCATCACCTCGTTCGGCTCGCTCCCGCTCGTCCCCGGGCTGACCGAGGGGGCTCCGCCGCTCGAGGGCCGGTACGGCGAGGCGGTGCGCCGCGTCCGCACGAACCTGCTCTTCGCCGACGTCGACGACCCGCCGTCGGTCCTCGCGGTGACCAGCTCGATGCCCGCCGAGGGCAAGACGACGCTGAGCTGCGCCCTGGCCGCGGCGTTCGCGCAGAACGCCCGCGTCGTGGTCGTCGAGGCCGACCTGCGCCGGCCCACCGTCGCCGCCCGTCTCGGCCTCGTCGACGGCGTCGGGCTGACCGACGTCCTGACCCGCCGGACGGGCCTCGCCGCCGCCGTGCAGCGCTGGCACCCGTCCGGGGCGGACGTCCTCGTGTGCGGCACCGTCCCGCCGAACCCGAGCGAGCTGCTGTCCTCCCGGCAGATGCGCGACCTCGTCGCCCAGCTGCGGTCCCACTACGACGTGGTGATCCTCGACGGACCGCCGCTGGCGCCCGTCGCCGACGGGGCGGTCCTCGCGAGCCTCGCCGACGGGGCGCTGCTGCTGTGCCGCCACGGCCGGACCGTGCGGGCCCGTCTCGACGAGGCCCGGGAGGCGCTCGCCGCGGTCGGGGCGCGTGTCCTGGGGGTCGTGCTCACGATGGCGCCCGAGCCGGCCCGGGGGACCGACTGCGACGCCTACACCGCACGCCCGAGCGCGCCGCCGCGGCCGGTGGCCCCGCAGCCGATCCCGCGTCGTTCGCCTCCCCGCCCCTCGCCCTCGGCTGCGCCCTCGCCGGGCCCCGGGGCTTCCTCGGCGCCGGAGGGGTCGTCGTCGTCCGGGCGGGCGTCCGGTCCGCCCGCGGCCCGGCCCGATCCGCCGGCGGCCCGGCCCGATCCGCCGGCGGCCCAGCCCGACCCGGCGTCGCCGGTCCCGCGCCCGGTGACGGTCTCGGCGCTCCCGCGCGGTTGGGTCGTCACCGGGGCCCCGGCGAGCGTCCCGATCGCCGCGGCGCGGCCGGCCGAGCAGGTCCGCCACGAGCAGCCCGCCACGAACGGTCACGCGAACCCCCACACGAACGGGCACGCGCGGCCGGCGTCCGCGCCCACCGCGGTCGCCCCCGAGCCGGCGGAGGCGGCGGGGGCGACGGCTACCGAGGTGCGGGCCGACGAGGTGCACCCCGACGAGGTGCGCCCGGACGAGGTGCGCCCCGACGACGCCGAGCCCTCCCGGCCACGTCCGTGGCCGACGGTCGAGCGTGACGCGCCGACGGCGTCGCCGCCGGTCGGGCGCGCGCAGCCCGGGTGGTTCGACCAGGCCTACGGGGCCCGGGCGGCCGAGCAGGGCCCGGACGAGACCGAAGACGGGTCGACGTCGTGACGGTGCTCCTCGGGCCGCAGGGTCGGGCATCGCGGGTGCTCGTCGTCGCCCACTTCGCCCCGCCCGTGCACGGCATGGCCGTCGCCGTGGGCCGCCTCACCGCGGCGATCGAGGAGGTCACCACGGTGAGGCGGGTCAGCGTCGCCGCGCCCTCGCTGGTCCGGTCGCCGCACTACCACCTGGTGCGGGTCCTGCGGGTGCTCCGCGCGCTCGCCGTGCTGGTGGCCGAGCGACGACGGACCGCCACGGCGGTGTTCACCTGCGACGCCGGGGCCGGGATGGTCTACGGGGTCGCCCTGCTCGGGACGGCGCGGCTGCTGGGCTACCGACGCCACCTCCAGCACCACTCCTACGCGTACCTGACCCGCCCCTCGCGGCTGCTGGGCCTGCTCGTCCGCGTCGCCGGGCCCGGCTGTGAGCACCTGGTGAGCTGCCCGCGCATGCGCGACGACCTCCGGGCCCGTCATCCCGGGATCCGGGCGCGCGTGGTCGGCATCGCGGGCGGGCTGACCGTCGGGTCGCCGCGCACGCGCCCGCACGCGCCCCTGGTCGTCGGCTTCCTCGGCAACGTCACCGTCGACAAGGGGATCGGGACGGCGCTGGAGACGGTGGACGCGGCCGCCCGCGCGGGGATGACCGTCCGACTGCGGGTCGCGGGGCCCGTCATCGATCCCGAGGCCGCCCGGCTGCTCGCCGACCGGCCCGAGGTGGAGTGCGTCGGTGCCCTGTCGGGCCCGGCCCGCGACGCGTTCCTCGACGAGGTCGACGTGCTGCTCTTCCCGTCCCGGCACGTCCACGAGTCCTTCGGGCTCGCGGCCTGGGAGGCGATGGGCCGCGGGGCGCCGGTGATCGCCCACGAGGCCGGGTGCCTGACCGACGTGGCGGTCGGGGCCGCGGGGGTGGTGATCGCCGGCGGGGAGGACTTCGTCGGGCCCGCGGTCGCGGCGCTGCGGCGCTTCGCCGAGGAGCCCGCCTCCTGGCTGGAGGCGTCCGAGGCCGGCCGCCGGCTCGTGGGCCGGACCGCGGCCGCGTCGCGCCGGGACCTCGCCCGGTTCGCGACCGGCCTCGTCGGGACGGTGCCGGACGGGGCCCTCGCCCACTGATCGGACGCGGCCGATCGCCCGTTCACCGCATTGTTACAACCATCGGGCGCACCTCTACCTGCCCGCCGGTCGACGACACCCCTGTCCGGGGGATGCCCTGGCGACTGTCCGAGTGAACCAACTCGCTCGACGTCGTGACTCAGTGTCGGCAGCGGCCGGGGGTGCCCGATGGCAGGGACGACGAGGATCGCAGCGCGCCAGGGTCGTGACGAGGCCGTTCGCGCGCCCGACGTGCCCGCGCCGGCCTCGAAGCGCTCGCTGGTGGCGATCTCCCACGCGATCGAGTCGGCGGTCGCGCAGGGCCCGCGCGACGAGCCGACCGTCGTGGTCGCGCTGTTCCAGCGGATGGCGTACTTCACCCGGGAGCGGGCGGTCTACGAGGAGCTCGCCCGGTCCGGCATCCACGTCGTCGTGGGGTTCAGCGACGGCGAGCAGCACGACGTCGGCGAGACGGTCGAGGTCGTCCTGCTCGACCCGTCCGAGCCGCTCGCCGAGGAGTGGAGCGTCATCGCGGTCGGGCCCGAGGCCGGCGCCTTCCTCGTGGCCACCGACACCGGCGAGATCGACCCCACCGAGTACACGCTCGAGGCCGGCCGCTGGTTCCTGGGCCGCTGGGGCTACTCGCGGGTGCAGGCCGCCAACGAGCTGGCGCGGATGCGGATCGCGCTCGGCGAGCGCCTGCGGCCCGACACGCGGCGCACGATCGACGAGCTGCTGGCGCGGATCATGCCCCAGGGCGGGGCCGTGGCGGCGTCGCGCGGGACCACGGGCGAGCAGTGGGCGACCGCGTCCCTGCAGCGGGTGACCGCCCGGATGCACCACGCGCGTGCCGGCAGCCGGTTGCTGCGCGCCCAGCTCGCGGACGCCCAGGCGGCGGCGGAGGCGCGCGCGCAGGCCCACCTCGAGCCGCAGTCCGGCCTCCCGACGCCCGACTTCCTCGGCCGGTGGGCGGGCACCGACGGCCGGGTCTCGGCACTCCCGATCGGGATCGCGGTGTTCGACGTCGCCGGGCTCGGCCATGCCGAGGGCGCCCACGGCCGCCGGGCCGCCTACCACGCCGCCCGCCAGGCCGCGTCCGCGCTCACGGAGCCCCTCGGTCCGGTCGACGCGGCCGTCCGGCTCTCCGAGCGCGAGTTCGCCCTGATCGTGCCCGGGGCCTCGACGTCCCACCTGCACCGCGTCGCGGCGGCCGCCGCCGAGCAGCTCGAGCTGTTCTCCGGGGGCTACCCGAACGTCGACCTGTCCGCCAAGGTCGCGACGACGGTGACCGTGGCCCGCCCGCTCCCGCTCGACGACCTGCACCTCGCGCTCGGCCACCCCGCGCACGCCGAGCGGGCCCCGACCACCCTGACCGGCGACGAGATCACCCTCTCGGACACGCGCTCCCTGGCCGCGTGGGCGGCCGACTCGGCGGGCTCGGGGGAGGGCGCGGACGACGGGGCACCCGGCCGCTGGTTCCGGCGCCGCGGCGGCGCCCCGGCCGACGCGGTCCAGCTCCCGCGCCTGCGGATCGACGCGACCCCGCACACCAGCGCGTCCGCGGGCCCGCAAGGTGGGGAGGGCCGGTCGGACGGCGAGGGGGCGGCCGCCGTCGTCGCCGAGGGGTCCACATCGGACCCTTCATCGGACGCGGTGCCGGACGCGGCGCCGGGCGACGAGGACGCGCAGAGCGGGGACGCCTCCCGATCCCGGGACACCGGGCGGCCGGTCTTCGACCTGCGGGGCATGCGCTCCGCAGGGCCCTCGCGCGACGGCGAGCCGGGGCGCCGCAACGGCCACGCGCCCTCCGACGGAGCGGCCGGCTGAGTCACGGCAGGATGGCCGCATGGTCCTGCCGCTGGTGGCGCTCCCGGGCACGATCTGCTCCCCGGCCGTCTTCGGTCCGACGCTCGCCGAGCTGCGCACCGAGGTCGTCGCCGAGCCGTCTCGTGGATGACCGCACCGGACCCGTGGACCGTGCCGGGGGCGGCCGTCGAGGTGCTCGAGAGCCAGCGCGACCTCGACCTCACGGCCGCGCTGCGCGGCGTCCGCTGCCTGGCCGTGGTCGTCCACGGCGTCCACGACCGCGCCCGCTCGACCGCCGAGGCCGAGGAGCTCGCCGCGCTGCTGCCGGCCGCGTCGCTGCACTGGGCCGACTGTGGTCACACCCCGGTGTACGAGGCGCCCGCGGTCGTCGCCACCGCCGTCCGGGACGTCCTCGCTCGGCTCAGTCCTCCGACGACGCCGGCGCGGTGACCTGCGCGAGGAGCGCGGCGAGGGTGGTCTCCGCGGCCTGCTGGTCGAGCCCGAGACCGGTCAGCACCCCGTCGCCGTCCTCGTGGTCGAGCAGCGCGAGCAGGATGTGCTCGGTGCCGACGTAGTTGTGCCCGAGCCGGAGCGCCTGGCGGAAGGTCAGCTCGAAGACCTTCTTGGCGGCCGCGTCGAAGGGGATGAGCTCGGGCGGCGGCGTCCCGTCGGCCGCGGGCAGCGTCGCGGCGACCCGCCGTCGGAAGGTGTCGGGCGAGACGCCCTGGGCGGTCACCATGCGGAGCGCGAGTCCCTCGGGCTCAGCGAGCAGCCCGAGCGCGACGTGGGCGGGGGTGATCTCGGTGTTGCCCGCGGCGCGGGCCTCGGACTGTGAGGCCACGACGACCTTGCGCGCCCGCGGGGTGAACCGGCTGAAGCCCTGTTCCGGGTCGAGGTCGGGCGTGCTGCCCTTCGGCACGAACCGCTTCTGCGCGGCCTGCTTCGTGACGCCCATGCTCTTGCCGATCTCGGTCCACGAGGCCCCGGAACGCCGGGCCTGGTCGACGAAGTGGCCGATGAGGTGGTCGGCGACCTCGCCGAGGTGCTCGCCGGCGAGCACGGCGTCGGTGAGCTGGTCGAGGGCGTCGTCGTGGACGGCGGTGATGGCGCGGATGAGGTCGTCGAGCCGGACGGGGGGCGGGATGGGGAGAGGCGCGGTCATGGCGTCCACTGTGGGTTGACGATGGTCGCTACGTCAACCACTAGTGGACGAATACGGCGGCGAACACGTTCGTGACGAACATGTTCGTGTATCGTCGGGGTGTGCCCAGGACCGCCCCCGTGAGCCGTCGGGACCGCCCGGCCAAGCCCGCGCTCAGTCGCGAGGCCGTCGTCGCGGCCGCCGTCGAGCTCGTCCGCGCCCACGGCACGGAACGGGTGACGATGCGCCGCCTCGCCCAGGAGCTCGACACCGGCCCCGCATCGCTCTACGTCTACGTCCGCGACACCGCCTCCCTGCACGCAGCGGTGCTCGACGTCTTCCTCGGCGAGGTCGACCTCGCGCCGGTGACCGCGTCGGGCGGCGACCCGCGCGACCGGCTCCGGGCCGTCCTCTCGTCCTACACCGAGGTGCTCTACGCGCGCCCCGGCCTGGCCCGCACCGCCCTGGTGACCCACCCGAGCGGGCCGCACTACCTCGCGCTCGTCGACGGCCTGCTCGCGCTGCTCGACGCCGCGGGCGTCCCACCGGACCGGGCGGCCTGGGCGGTCGACGTCCTGCTCCTCGTCGCGACGGCGACCGCCGCGGAGCACGGCACCCGCGACGCCGCTCCGTCGACGGCCGCCGCCGAGGACGACGAGTTCGCGGCCGCGCTCTCCGACGCCGATCCGGCCGTCCACCCCCACATCGCCGCCCTCGGCGCCGACCTGCTCTCGGGCAGCGGCCCCGATCGCACCCGGTGGTTCGTCGACGTCCTGGTCGCCGGCGCCCGCACCACCTCCCGCCCCGCGAAGGAGACCCGATGAGCACGGTCACCGTGATCGGCGCCGGCCTGGGCGGTCTGACCCTGGCGCGCGTGCTCCAGCGGCAGGGCGTCGGCGTCGTCGTGTACGACCTCGACGCGGGACCGGACGCCCGCGCCCAGGGCGGGATGCTCGACGTGCACGAGGAGTCGGGCCAGGCCGCGCTGCGCGCCGCGGGGCTCGAGGACGCCTTCCGCGCCCACGTCCTCCCCGGCGGTGAGGCCCTCCGCGTCCTCGACCGTGACGGCCGGGTGCTCCGGACCGAGGACGACGACGGCGACGGCGGCCGGCCGGAGATCCAGCGCGACGACCTGCGACGCCTGCTGCTCGAGTCGCTGGCGCCGGGCACGGTGCGGTGGGGCCGCAAGCTCGTCGGGGTGCGCCCGGTCCGCGGCGGGTGGCACGAGCTGACGTTCGCGGACGGCGGCGTCGTGATCTCGACGGTGCTCGTCGGTGCGGACGGCGCCTGGTCGCGGGTGCGCCCACTGCTCTCGGGCGCCGTCCCGGCGTACACCGGGATCTCGTTCGTGACCACGCGCCTGCACGACGTCGACCAGGCGCACCCGGAGGCGGCCGCGGCGGTCGGGGGCGGGATGCTCTTCGCGCTCGCCGGCGGGCAGGGGTTGCTCGCCCACCGCGAGCCCGGCGCGACGATCGAGGTGTACGCGGCGCTGCGCACCGATCAGGCCGCCCTCGGGACCGAGGATCTCCGTGGATTCCTCCTCGACGCGTTCGCCGGGTGGGCCCCGGAGCTGCGGGCGCTGGTCGCCGAGGCCGACGACCCCCTCGTCCCGCGGCCCCTGCACGTGCTGCCGGTCGGTCATGCCTGGCCGCGCAGGCCGGGCGTCACGCTGATCGGCGATGCCGCGCACCTGATGTCGCCCTTCGCGGGGGAGGGCGCCAACCTCGCGATGCAGGACGGTGCCGAGCTCGCCGCCGCGCTGGTGGCGCACGGCATCGAGGAGCCGGCGGCCGTCGCGGCGGCGCTCGCCGAGCACGAGACCGCGATGGTCCCGCGCGCGGCGGCCGCGGCGGGGGAGTCGGCGGCGAACCTCGAGATCGCATTCGGCGCCGCCGGCTCGGCCGGGCTCGTCGAGGTGATGGCGGGTCACAGCTGAGTTGTCGGACAACCCCCTACAGCAGCAGGGGGAGGAACACCGCCGCTGTCGGCCCTGCGGTCCCGTGGATCGCCGCCATGGTGCCCATCACGGCCACCACGACCTTGGCCAGCACGAACGCCGCCAGGAGCGGGATCGCGATGCGCCAGAACACGATGATCAGGAAGATCACGATCACCAGGACCGTGACCAGCTGCCCTGCCGTCACTCCCGCCATGTCGTCCCCCGGGATGTCGTTGTCGGACAAGGAGGAGCGTGCGTGGCAGACTGTTGTCTGTCAACAGCGTTCTGCTGTCGGACAACACTTGTCCTGCCGTGCTACGGTGTGCTGTCCGCCGTCCGACGTCCGGGTGACGGGCTGGGAGAACCGCCAGCGTCACGAGGTCGGGTCATGGTCGCGGATGAGCAGGACGGCACGTCGTCCGACAACGAGGACCCCTGGACCCTGCCCGATTCGCGCCGGCCGGTCCCGGACCTCGTCGCGGACCGGGTCCTCGAGCTGGTCCGGGCGGGAGTGATCCCACCGGGGGAGCGGCTGCCCACCGAGCCCGAGGTGGCCCGACGTTTCGGGGTCGCTCGCAGCTCGGTGCGGTCCGGCCTCCAACGGCTCCAGGCGCAGGGCGTCGTCGCGGTCGAGCGCGGACGTGGCTGGTTCGTCTCCGCGTCGGGCTCGCGTGACGCGGCGGACCTCATGCAGGAGCGCCTGGCGTCGCGGGACTACGACGTCACCGAGGTGATGGAGGTCCGGATCGCCCTCGAGCAGGCCGCCGCCGGCCTGGCCGCCACGCGCGCTTCTGCTGGGCAGCGGGACGACATCCTCAAGCTCAGCAAGATCGACCAGGCCACCGACCCCGAGGACTCGGCCGCGCTCCTGGCTGCCGACGAGGCATTCCACGGGGCCGTCGTGGAGGCCGCCGGTAACGACTACCTCAAGGCGCTGTACGAGATGGTGACGCCCCTGGTCGCCGCCTGGCGCCGCAACAGCTTCACGAGCGCGCACGTGCACGACCGGTCGGCTCTCGACCACATGCAGGTCGCGGTGCAGATCCGTCGCCAGGACGACGTGGGCGCCCGCCTGGCCATGACGACGCACCTGCTCGGTCTGTACACCGGCGTGGCCCGCTCCCAACGCGCCGAATCCGGCAGCGGACACCGCCCGATCGCCGGGCTCTCCACCTACCTCGACATGGAGAACGAGCCGACGTGGGAGGACGGGCAGGAGTCGGACTGACTCGTCGTCCGTCCTCGAACTGTTGTCTCACGCCACTCCTGCCACACAAGATGTGGGGTGTGGCTGGGGGGAACGGACAACGGGATGTGGTGCCGTGGCACCTGAAACGGTGGGGGGTGGCGGGGGGAGCGGCGGCCGTCATCGGCGTCCTCGTCCTCGCGCTCCTGCCCGCCGGGCGCGCCGCAACCGTGGTGGGATCGGTCCTGGTCCTGTTCGGATCACTCACCTTCGCCACGGCCGCGATCGGGGCAACGGTCCGGCGCGAACTACTCCGGCACGTCGCGTTCGTCAACGAGGTGGTAGAACGCGGCGTGGTCGAAGTTCTGCCGCCGGGTCGGATCGCGGACCGGCTGCTCGAGCGCATCTATGGTGAGTCGGCCTCCAACCGTGAGGTCGCCACGGCGCTGCTCGGCGGTGAAGGCCGGGTGTCGAACGGCGGCGACCTCACCATCAGTGAGCACACCGAGATCGACTTCCGCCTGGACAGCGTGGACGACCGCAGCTACCAGCTCGTCATGGAGCAGCGGTACTCGTTCCGCAATCGCATCCCGACCTCGACGTTCGTCATCTTCGCGACCTCGGCGCCCCGGTTGAGGGACACGATCATCTCGGGCTGCCGGCTACCGCTGTTCGAATTGTGGTTCGTCCGTGAAGACCCGGACGAGCCTCGCTTCGAGGACTCGGTCGAAGGGATGCGCGACTCCGTTCGCATGGGCATGCAGTTCGCCGACGACCAGGGACGCATCCACGACGTCGAGGCCCGACACCCCGGGCGCCACCTGCGAGAGGTGAAGCTGCGCGACTGGGGTCGCTACCTCGACTTCTTCCGCGCGGACGGTCCGGAGGACGGCGCGGTCTTGAATCGGGTCGATTACATGGACAGTCTTCGAATCTTCGAGATCGAACTGCCCGCGCTCGCAGGCGACGGCGCGGTGATCGAGACGATCCTGAGGCTGACGATCCGGTCCACCACCCTGCAGCTCGTCAGCGATGGCTTCTGCTACTGGCAGGCCCCGTACCCCTGCTTCGTCGAGTCGATGCACTTCGACACCACCGAATTGCACCTACCCAACAGTCCGGAAGTGTTCTTCCACGCGAAGCCGTTCGCCATCTCGAGTGCAGGCTCGCCGTCGACCTGGGTGAGTGGCGCCAGTCCGAGCGACCTGCCGCTGCGCAGCTGGATGCTGCCGGGGCACGGGGTGGCGCTGATGTGGCGCCCCTTCAAAGAGCTCTGATACGGCGGCCGCGGTGGGCGCGTTCAGACGGCGGCGCCCCCGCCGCCGGGAGCGTCGACCGCTCCTCCTCCACCTGGGAGGGTGATGGCTCCACTGCCACTGGGAAGCCGGACAGCTCCGCCGCCACCGGGTGCGGTGACGACACCCGCGCCGGGCAGGACTTCAGGTCCTACGGGACGTAGCGCCGGCATCGAGCGCCGCATTGTCGGCGGAAGGGCACGACGCCCCATGCTTCCTGCACCCGACATGCGCACGTCGGCTTCCCCCTGTTTCGCCTGCTCCTGACGGTGCCGGGCGGTCGGTGCCCGGTGTCGGTCATTTCCTACCGCAGTCGGACCACTCAGACGCGGAGGTGAGTGATCTGCGCGCGTCCGAGCGACGGTCTGCCCGTCATCTCACTCTTCGGTGGCAACCGGTGCCCTCGTGAGGCCCAGGACCCACCACGTCGCGGCTGGGAAGGTTGGGCCGCGCTGTGGCGGAAGGTACTGGAAGCGGCATGCCGCGCCTACGGCGGGTCCGCCCGCACTCGACTGCTGGGTCCGACCCGGCGACCGTCCTGGAAGCGTTCTCGCCGAGACTTCCGCATCCGAAGGAAGGCGCTCTGCCCAGTCGGTCGCCCGGCGGGGTCGCGCCTCACGACGCACCGGTCGGAGCACCGGTCGATGGTCAGGGCACCGGTCGACGGTCGAGCGCATCGAGGGATTCGGGTAGCTCGCGGCTCAGCGAAGTCGGATCGGTATAGCGCCGAGCACGATGATCGCGGCGAGCACTCCGGCCAACATCGGGCTCACGAGGTATGCACAGCCGAGACCGATGACGAGGAGGATGAGGTTGCGGTCCAAGGTGATGGGCACGAAGGGATCTCCTTCAGTCGAGTTTCGGGCCTTCGAGGTAGTGGCTGCAACGTGTCGATCAGACGATGATGTCGATCGAATCCGTGAGGATCGAGACCGGTTATTCACCGGTGGATTCCAGCAATCAATGCCTCTCGACCCGTCACGTCCTTGCACAGAACTTCGCATCGACATCATGTGGTGTCGTGACGCGTCCTCGTGAGACTTCGCCCGGCGATCCGCTCCGCCGGGCGGGCGTGCGTTGTGGCTGTCGCTCGGCGGTTCCGGGGAAGGTACTCCCCGCTCGTAGCTTCGGAGAAGCGGGCTCACCTCTCTCGGTAGACGCGAGAAGAACGGTCACGACTCAATCTCGAACAGGACACGAGCTTCGATACCGATACCCGGAGTAGCGCCCGACGTACGGAGAGCCACGCGGGGAGAAAAGATCTTCCCAGCGAACTGCTCGCCGCGACCGACGTCCTGCTGCTGCACGAGCGCCCCGGCGTCGCCGAGATGTGCGGGCCCTCCAAGCTCACGTCCTACGTCGCGGCGGGCCGGCCCCGTGGTCGCCGCCACCAACCCGCTCTCCGCGGCCAGCGCGGAGCTCGCGGCGTCCTGGGCGGGCACGGTGACACGCCGGGCATGCCGGAAGCGCTGTTGGACGCCGTGCTCGCCGTCCGCGCCGACAAGGCCGAGGCCGAGGCGATGGGTGCCTCAGCCTCCCGCGAGGACCGTCCCGCTGACCTCGACCCCGGCGTCGTCGAGCGCGGCGAGCGTCGTCGTCACCGCCGCGGCCGGCGCGCCGCGGGGCACGACGACCACCGTCACGTCGCCGGCCCGGGCGAGCTCGACGGCGGCCCGGGCGCCCGGTTCGCCGGGCGCGTCGACGACCACGCGGTCGTAGTGGGCGCGCACCCGGGCCAGGACCGCGGCCACGTCGGACCCCTCGAGCGGCGCGGCCCCGCGGTGCGCCGCGGTGCCCGCCGGCAGCACGTCTAGCCCGCCGCGCGACCACCGCTGCACCGTCCGCCCCAGCTCGGCCGACCCGGCGAGGACCTCGCGCACCCCCGGCGTGGGGTCCGCGACCCGCTGCACCGGCGACCCCGCCGACCCGGGCCCGCTCTCCACGAGCAGGACCCGCTCACCGTCCCCCGCGAGCGCGACGGCGAGGTCGGTCGCCACGGCCACCGTCGTCGCCTGCGGTTCGACGGCGAGCACGACGACGACGCGGGCCGCGCCGGCCGCAGTCCGGACCGCCCCGGCCAGCTCCCGCACGGCCGCGGCCCGGCGACGTACCGGGTGACGACGGCGGGCGTGGTCGGGAGCGCGCGCGAGCACGGCGGGGTCGCGCGCCGGGCCCGCCGGGACCACGCCCAGGACCGGCCGACCACCCCGGCGGCCCAGCACCTCGGCCGAGGCGACGCGGCGGGAGCCCACACCGCCCACCGCGAGCCCCACCGCCAGGCCCACCGCGCCGCCGACGGCGAGCACGGTGCCCGGGGGCGGCCGGGAGCCGAGGTCCTCGAGCGGGCCGGTGGTGAGCCCGGTCGTGCCCGCCACCCCTCCGGCCTGCGTCGACGCCCGCCGGGACAGCACCGTGCCGACCGCCTCGGCCACCACCCCGGCGTCGGCGGCGGTCTCCGCGCGGGCGCGGACCTCGAGGACCCCCGTGCCGGGCTCGACGTCGACCGAGCGTGCGACGCCGCCCGGGTCCGGCCGCCCGCCGAGCAGCGCGGAGGCGTCGGCGTCCAGGCCCGGGGACGCCGCGAGGCGGACCGGGTCGAGCCCGGCGACCGGGTGGTGGAGCTGGCGCACCTCGGCCTCCGGCGGCACGACCGCCAGCACCACGGCCGCGGCGGCGAGGCCGAGCAGGACACCGGCGCCGACCACCCGGAGCCGCACGGTCGGTCAGGGGGTGCCGGTGAGCACGCGCACGAGCCGGCCGTCGCGGTCGGCGTGCGCCGTGGCGTGGTCGCAGAACCGCCGCAGGTGCGCGAAGCGCGGGTCGTCGCCCGGCACGAGCGGCACCGACGAGGTCCCGGACGGCGGCGTGCCCCGGCACTCGGTGACGAGGGCGGCGGGGGTGATCCGCACGTCGAGCACGTGCTCGCCGGGCAGCAGGTCGGAGCGCAGGTCGGCGCCGGACGCGAGCAGCATCGCCTCGTGCGCGGCGAGGACGATCGCCTCGGTCCGCTCGGGGTCGAGCCCGGCCTCGCGCGCGACCGCGGCCACCCGCTCGCGCAGGGTGGACAGCGCGGCGCCGTCGGGCACCGGCAGCGTCGCGACCGAGGAGCCGAGCAGGCCCACCGGCACGGGCGAGGTGCTGCTCGGGGGCCGGAAGTCGGGGTTGCGGTGCAGGCCGTCGTCGGTGAGGAGCCACGGGTGGGTGCGCAGCGCGCGGGCGTGCTCGTCGGGGTCGTCGGGGTCGTACACGCAGAGCACCGTGGCCGGGGCATCGGCGAGCAGGAGGGTGATGGCCTCCTCGCCGACCTCGCCGTCGGGACCCGGGTCGTCCGCGCACACCCGGCCCACGAGCAGGCTCCGGTCCTCCCCGTCGAGTCCCGCGAGGCGGTGCGCCGGGGGCGTCGCCGCGACCTCGGCGGGGACGGGGAAGTCGACGCGGTCACCGGCGTCGCCGAGGACGTCGCGGACGGCGCGCACCCCGCGGCGGCCGAGCACGATCCGCACGGCGCCCCCGGTGTCGAGCGTGCCCCGGATCCGCGGGTCGAGCCGGTGGGCGAGCTCGTCGGGGTCGCCGCAGAGCACGGCGGCGTGCAGGAGTCCGGCCCCGTCCTCGGCGACGTCCGCGGTCACGACCGGTCCCCGTCGACGACGACGAGCGACGCCGGACGCTGCAGGACGTCGAGCAGGCGGCGCAGCAGCCGGGGCGGGTCGTGCAGGACGATCCGTCGGCACTCCGGCTCGGCCCGCGCCGCGTGGACCAGCAGCTGGGCGCAGGCGACGTCCACGAAGCCGACGTCGGCGAGATCGACGTGGAGGTCCGCACCCGTGGACTTCTCGCGCAGCGCGCCGGCGAGGGCACCCCCGAACCGTCGCGCGACGTGCGCGTCGAGGTCGCCCCGCAACCGCCAGCGGCCGTCGTCGAGGGCCACGTCCCACCCGGTGTCGACGACGTGGCGGTGGTGCACCCCGAGCGACTCGAAGACGTGGACCTCGTTCTCCACCGTGGTGTCCAGCTGGCACAGCACCCGCAGCGGGGCCCGGGCGACCAGCGCGTCGTAGCCGCCCTCCTGGCGGGCGAACTCGGCCACCTCGGCGTCGTCGGCGAGCTCGCGGCGCGGGCTCTCCTGCGTCATGGCCACCGACGGCCAGCCCTCGGCCAGGGCGCGGTCCAGTTCTTCGGTCTGGATCCGGTGCAGCCCCGCGGTGAATCCCTCGGACGCGTCCTCGCACCGGGCGATCAGCGTGGGGAAGTCGAGGAACTCCAGCTGGCCCGACCGCAGCGCCTCCCGCGTGCGGCGGGTGCCCTCCGGGCCGGCGATCCAGTGCTTCTCGACGCGGCCGTCGTCACCGAGCCAGCCCTTGTAGAACACCTTGGCGCCGAAGGCGAGCTCCCGGTCGACCCACGCGGCCGCGCCGACGCGGCGCGCGTGGTCGTTGTCCGCGACCTGCAGCACGTGCGCGCGGGGCGAGCCCGCGTCGGGTCGCGGGCCGGCGTCCACCGTCATCGAGTGGCTCCCGTCCGTCCGTCCCCCGACGTCGTGCCCGCATTCTGCGTCGCGGCGCCGGGGATCTTCGAGCCGGAACGGCCGTCCGTGTCCCGCGAAGCCCGAGGTTCACTCGTTACCCCGCGGTAGGCACGGAGGGTGACCAGGATTCAGCGCCCCAGCGGGTCCTCGGTCCACAGCCCGTCACGTTCGTAGAGCGGGCGCAGCGCGATGAGGTGGTCGCGCATCGCCTCCTCGGCGGCCTCCGCCTCGCCGGCCGCGATGTGGCCGGCGATCGTGCGGTGCCACTCGTCGACCCGGTCCCACTCCTCGGCCTCGACCCCGACGCGGCGCAGCCGGGTGCGCAGCACGTCGTTCGCCGGCTGCCCCATCATCGTGATCATCAGGTTGCCGGTGGCCATGAGCACGGTGGTGTGGAAGTCGAGGTGGCCGACGAACCCGCTCGGGTCCCGCGGATCACGCCGTCCCCCGGCCGCGGTCTGGATCGCCTCGACGGTCTCGGCGTCCGCCCGCTGCGCCGCGAGCCGCGCCGCCGAGGGCTCGAGCAGCAGGCGCGCCTCGAGCAGGTCGTGCAGCCGCAGCTGCGGGGTCATGACGAGCACGCCGAGCGCGCCGCCGACGTCCTCGACGACCTGCGAGGGATCGGGGGAGGCGACGAACGAGCCGCCCTGCACCCCGCGCAGGGTCTCGACGAGGTGCTGGCTGGCGAGCACGCGCAGCGCCTCCCGCACGGTGCTGCGGCTGACGCCGAACGCCCGCGAGAGGTCGGCCTCGTTCGGGAGCCGTTCGCCCGCCGCGAGGGTGCCACCCACGATCTGGGCCCGCAGCTCGTCGGCCACCTGACGGTAGGCCGGGCGCACGCGCTGGACGCGCAGGTGCGCGGCGGGCACGGCCCGGGAGGGCCGCTCGGGGACGCCGCTCCCCGTGTCGGACGAGGCGCCGGCGGCGGGGGGGCGGGAGGCAGGCATGGCGGTCGATCACGCTCCGCGGTGATGGGTCGCGTCGTCGTCGGGGTGCCCGGCGCGGTGCCCGTGGCATCGGGCCCGGCTAACCCTACGCGTCGTCCGAGGTCGTCCGGCCACTCTTGACAAGAAAACCTCAGACATCAAACGTTCGGACGATGGCGACGATGTCCGAGCGTCTCCGCGCGGCGTCCACCGTCCTGCTCGTGCCCCGCCTCGTCCGACTCCGATGTCGCCGGGCTCGGGGCCGCGCCGGGCGCGTCGGGCAGGCTCCAGGGCGGTCCGGGCTGCGGAGTGTGCCCTTCGGGCGTGGGGTCCGCTCGGAGCCCGCCCGATGAGGGGTACGTGGGGCAGTCGCGGGGGGTGTCCAGGGCTGCGCAGCGTGCCCGTCGCTGCGGAGCACGGCCATCGCAGCCCACGGCAACACCACCCCGTCCGTTCCCGAAACATCTGATGTTTTGCCCCACGCGTGGTCCTGTCGACATCGGACCAGCCTTCCGGGGTGCCCGTCCACGACGGGTCGCGCCCGCGCGCCGTGGTGCTCTCCACCGACGTCGCCGAGGTCTTCCCGCTGGGGCTGCGGGGGTTGGGGTCGGGGATCGCGAACGGAGCGGGGCGGTCGGCCGGCGTCGTCGGCGGGGTGCTCGTCGCCGCGATCTCCACGGGGCTCGGCACGGTCGCGGTCCATGTCCACCCGGCGGCCACCGCGCGGCCCCGTCCTGCTCCTCGTCGGGGCGTGCACCAGCGACCGTGGGTCGAGGAAATCTCGGCGGACGCCCTTGCCGGGGAAACATCAGACGTTTAGCGTCAGGAACGACGGAGGGAGCACGATGACGGTGCAGGACGGCTGGCGCGGACGGTTCCTCGAGGACTTCGAGGTGGGCGACGTCTACCAGCACCCGCTCGGGCGCACGATCAGCGAGAGCGACAACACCTGGTTCACCCTCCTGACGATGAACACCAACCAGGCGCACTTCAACGCCCAGGTCGGGGAGTCCTCGGAGTTCGGGCGGCGGCTGGTGGTCTCGCCGCTGACGATCGCGATCGCGGTGGGGCAGTCGGTCACCGACACCACCCAGAACGCGTTCGCGAACCTCGGGATGGACGACCTGCGGCTGACCGCGCCGGTGTTCGTCGGGGACACCATCTGGTCGGAGAGCATCGTGCTCGAGGTGCGCGGGTCGACGAGCCGCCCGCACGCCGGCATCGTCACCATCCGCACCCGGACGCTGAACCAGGACGCCGTCGAGGTGCTCACCTTCAAGCGCACCTTCTACGTGCACCGTCGGGACTCCGCGGGCGCGGCCTCGCTCTTCCCGCAGGCGGCGACGCCGCTGTCGCTGGAGAGCGAGGGGGTGTCCGCGTGAGGCCGCTCGAGGACGTCCGCATCATCTCGCTCGAGCAGTACGGCGCGGGGCCGTTCGGCTCGATGCACCTCGCCGACCTGGGTGCCGAGGTCATCAAGATCGAGGACCCGGGCTCCGGCGGCGACGTGGGCCGCTACGTCCCGCCCTACGCCGGCGGCGAGGACTCGCTGTTCTTCGAGTCCTTCAACAAGAACAAGTCCTCGATGGTGCTCGACATCCGGACGCCCGCGGGCCGCGAGGTCTTCCACGACCTCGTCCGCTCCGCCGACGCGGTGTACTCCAACCTGCGCGGCGACGTCCCGGCCAAGCTCGGCATCCGCTACGAGGACCTGAAGGTGGTCAACCCGCGGATCGTCTGCTGCTCGCTCACCGGGTTCGGCATGACGGGGCCGCGCTCCGACGAGCCCGGCTACGACTACGTGCTGCAGGCCCTCGGCGGCTGGATGTCGGTGACCGGCGAGCCCGGCGGCGCCCCGCAGAAGGCGGGCCTGTCGCTCGTGGACTACAGCGGCGGGTTCGTCGCGGCGATCGCGCTGCTCGCGGGCATCCACCAGGCCCGGCGCGACGGCGTGGGCACCGACTGCGACCTCTCGCTCTACGACACCGCGATCAGCCTGCTGACCTACCCGGCCACCTGGCACCTCACCGAGGGCTACACGCCGGCGCGCACCCACCACTCGGCCCACCCCTCCCTCGTGCCGTTCCAGGCGTTCGAGGCCGCCGACGGCTGGCTCGTCGTCGGGTGCGCCAAGGAGAAGTTCTGGCAGCGGCTGACCGAGGTGCTGGGGCGGCCCGACCTCGCGGCCGACCCGCGCTTCGCCACGTTCGCCGACCGCGACCGGCACCGCGACGTGCTCGTCCCGCTGCTCGAGGACCTCTTCCGGACCCGGACCGTCGACGAGTGGCTGGAGCCGCTGTACGCGGCCCGCATCCCGTGCGCGCCGATCCACGAGGTCGAGGGCGCGCTGGCTGACCCGCACACCCTGGCCCGGGCGCTGATCGTCGAGACCGAGCACCCCCGCTTCGGCACCGTGCGCTCGCTGCGCTCGCCGGTCCGCGTCGGGCCGCCCGGCGCGGACGTGGCCCCCGCCCGCGGCGGCCCGCCGATGGGCCGCGACACCGACGACGTCCTCACCGGGCTCGGATACGACGCCGGGCGCGTCGCCTCCCTGCGCGCCGCCGGGGCGTTCGGGCCGCCGCCGGATCCCGACGAGGCCGCCCGTCCGCTGTCCGAGGTCGGCTCCGGCGTCGACCACACCGCCGTCCCCGAGGCGCCCTCGGCGCCGGCCCGCTGAGGGAGAGACATCGATGGACTTCCAGCTGTCCGACGAGCAGCGGCTCTACCGCGACTCGCTGCGCGACTTCGTCGACTCGGAGATCGTCCCCGTCGCCCGCGACTGGGAGCACTCCGGGCGCTACCCGACCGAGATCGTCGAGAGCATGAAGAAGCTGGGCCTGTTCGGCCTGGCGATCCCCGAGGAGTACGGCGGGCTGGCCGCCGACACCGTGTCCTTCGCGCTGACCTTCGAGGAGATCTCCCGCGGGTGGATGGGCATCGCCGGCATCCTCGGCAGCCACTCGGTCTCGTCGTGGATGCTCGCCCACCACGGCACGCCGGACCAGAAGGACCGGTACCTGCCCGAGCTGGCCACGGGGGAGCGGCGCACCGGGATCGCCCTCACCGAGCCCGGCGCCGGGACCGACCTGCAGGGCATCACGACGGTGGCCCGCCGCGACGGGGACGACTACGTCATCGACGGCACCAAGATGTGGATCACCAACGCCCGGTACGCGAACCCGCTCCCGGTGCTCGTCAAGACCGACCCGCGGGCCGAGCCCGCGCACCGCGGGATGAGCATCCTGCTCGTCGACGCCGACACCCCCGGCCTGCAGGTCACCCAGGACATCGGCAAGCTCGGCTACAAGGGCACCGAGTCCTGCGAGGTCGTCCTCGACGGCGTGCGGGTCCCGTCGTCACAGCTGCTCGGCGGGGTCGAGGGCCGCGGCCTGCAGCAGGCGCTGTCGTCGCTGGAGACCGGGCGCATCAACATCGCCGCGCGCTCGGTCGGCATCGCCCAGCGCGCCTACGACGAGGCGCTGTCCTACGCCCGCGACCGGACGGCGTTCGGCCAGGCGATCGGCGACTTCCAGGCCGTCCAGCTGCGCCTGGCCGAGATCGCGGTGCAGCTGCAGGCGGCCCGGTTGATGACCTACTGGGCCGCGTCGCGGATGGACGACGGGGTCCGCATGGACACCGAGTCCGGTATGGCCAAGATCTTCGCCTCGGAGACGGCGCTGCAGTGCGCCACCGACGCCATGCGCATCCACGGCGGCTACGGCTACTCGACGGAGTTCGAGGTCGAGCGGCTCTACCGCGACGCCCCGTTGATGTCGATCGGCGAGGGCACCAACGACGTGCTCCGGACGGTCGTGGCGAAGTCGTTGCTCGCGGGCAAGGCAACCGTCGGCTAACCGCGGGGACTTCCGCCGGTCATACCTCCGACGTATCTTCCTGTGGCCCCGGCCACCACGACGGCGCCGCCGTCGGGCTCCCTCCGCGCGAGAAGGTGTGATCCCCCGTGGACTTCGGTGTCTTCATCCCGATCGGCAACAACGGCTGGCTGATCTCGGAGAACGCCCCGCAGTACAAGCCCTCGTTCGACCTGAACCGGCGCGTGGTCCAGGAGGCCGAGGCCCAGGGCTTCGCCTTCGCGCTCTCGATGATCAAGCTCCGTGGGTTCGGCGGGAAGACCGAGTTCTGGGACCACAACCTCGAGTCGTTCACGCTCATGGCCGGCCTGGCCGCGGTCACCGAGCGGATCAAGCTCTACGCCTCGACGGCGGTGCTCACGCTGCCGCCGGCGCTCGTGGCCCGCATGGCGTCCACGATCGACTCGATCGCCCCGGGCCGCTTCGGGGTCAACATCGTCTCCGGGTGGGCCAAGAACGAGTACGACCAGATGGGCCTGTGGCCCGGCGACGAGTACTTCGGCTACCGCTACGACTACTCCACCGAGTACGTGAAGGTGCTGCGGGATCTGTGGGAGACCGGCCGTTGCGACCTCGACGGGCAGTACTTCCACATGGACGACTGCGTGCTCTCCCCGCAGCCCTCGGGGAAGGTCGACATCGTGTGCGCCGGCCAGTCGGAGCGCGGGATGCGGTTCTGCGCCGAGTACGGCGACTACAACTTCATCCTCTCGCCCGGCATCAACGACCCGGAGGTCTACCGGGAGCCCACCGAGCGGCTCGCGAAGGCCGCGTCGGCCACCGGTCGCGACGTCAAGGCGCTCCCGCTGTTCATGGCGATCATGGCCGAGACCGACGAGGAGGCCCGCGCGAAGTGGGACTCCTACCGGGAGGGGGCCGACCTCGCCGCCCTGGGCTACATGTCCGACGAGGGCAGCGCGGACACCACGGCCGACTCCTCGGGCACCGCGCGCACGATCAACCTCCCCGAGGGCGCGGTCAACTTCAACATGGCCACCCTCGTGGGGTCCTACGAGACGGTGGCCCGTCAGATCGACCAGGTCGCGGGCATGCCCGGCGTCGAGGGAATGATGTTCACCTTCGACGAATTCGAGCAGGGCGTCCACGACTTCGGCACCAAGGTCAAGCCGCTACTGGGATAGGTGCGCTTTCGCGCTGGTGAGCAGAAAGTGCCGCTATACCGACACTTTCTGCTCACGAGGCCGGAGGCCACCCGGAGGAACTTCCATGTCGATCGACAGCCCGCCCCGCACCTCGCTCGCCGCCGCCGTCGGGCACTTCGTCGCCGGGGCGGGTCCCGCCGACGTCCCCGACGAGGTGCTCGAGCGCGCCCGGTACCTCGTCCTCGACGCCGTGGGCCTGGCGTTCGCCTCGACCGCGTACTCCTTCCCGACGACGGCCCGCGACGCCCTCGCGCGCCTCGGGTCCGGCGAGCACCCGGTGCTGGGCATGCCCGACCGGCTCTCCCCGCGCGACGCCGCCACCCTCAACGGCGTCCTGGTGCACGGCATGGACTTCGACGACACCCACATCCCGGCCGTCACGCACGTGTCGGCGGCGGCGCTGCCCGCGGCGATCTCGGCGGCGACCACGGCGGGCGCCACCACCCGTGACCTGCTCCTGGCCTACGTGCTCGGGGTCGAGGTGTCCGCGCGGGTCGGGCTGGGCGGGGCCGGTGGCTTCCACGACGTCGGGTTCCACCCCACGGCCGTCGCCGGTGCCTTCGGCGCCACCGTGGCGGCGGGCAAGCTCTGGGGACTGGACGCCGCGGCGATCACCGCGGCACAGGGCGTCGTCGGGTCGATGTCCGCGGGGCTGCTGGAGTTCCTCGAGGACGGTTCGTGGACCAAGCGGCTGCACCCGGGATGGGCCGCGAGCTCCGGGCTGACCGCGGCCGCGTTCGCCGACGAGGGCTGGTCGGGGCCCGCGGCGGTGTACGAAGGCCGGTTCGGGCTGTACGCGACGCACCTGCAGCAGCGGGAGAGCGACCCGTCGGCGGTGGCCGACGGGCTGGGGGAGCGGTGGGAGCTGATGCGCACCGCGGTCAAGCCCTATCCGATCTGCCACTTCATCCACGCCTTCGCCGACGCGGCCCTGGCCCTGCGCACCGAGCACGGCCTGGCCGCCGACGACGTGCGCTCGATCCGCTGCGCGATCCACCCGGTGCCCGGCAAGGTGGTGTGCGAGCCCGCGGCGAACAAGTGGGCGCCGCGGGACGAGTACGACGCCAAGTTCTCCCTCCCGTACGTGGTCGCCACCGCACTGCGCCGCGGCCGGTTCGGGCTCGAGGAACTCGCCGACGACGCCCTGGGCGACCCGGCGACGCTGGAGCTGACCCGGCGGGTCGAGGTGGTCGAGGACCACGAGGGTGCCTTCCCGCGGGCCTACTCCGGGTACGTCGAGCTCGAGCTCGCCGACGGGCGCCGCGTGTCCCGCCGCGAGCAGGTCAACCGCGGCCACGACGAGCGCCCGCTCACCAACGACGAGATCGCCGCGAAGTACGCGCAGAGCATCGGTACCGTCGCCGACGCCGCCACCGCCGACCGGGTGCGCACCGCGGTGCTCTCCCTCGGCGACGACACCCCGGCGCGGGAGTTCGCCGAGGCCTGCCGTGGCTGAGCCGGGCACGGTCCGCGTCGGGCTCCACCTGACCCACCAGCGCCGGCCCGAGCAGGACCCGGTCACCACCCTCGACGAGCAGCTCGGGCTGGTGCGGCTCGCGCGCGACGAGGGCCTCGACTCGGTGTTCGCGGGCCAGCACCACCTGGCGGAGTCGTTCGCCCACATCCAGCCGCTGCCCTGGCTGGCCCGGCTCGCTGCCGAGGCCGGCGAGATGACGGTCGGCACCGGCTGCCACCTGCTGGCCGTGCACAACCCGGTGGACACCGCCGAGGCGTACGCGAGCCTCGACGTCGTCTGCCGCGGCCGCTCGGTGCTGGCCGTCGGCCTGGGCTACCGCGAGGAGGAGTACGCCGCGTTCGGTGTGCCGGCCCGCGAGAAGGTGCGCCGGTTCACCGAGAACCTCGCGATCGTCGACGCACTGTGGCGCGGCGAGTCGGTGACGCGGGACCTGCCGTGGACCCGGCTCGACGGGGCGCGGCTGGTGCAGCGCCCCGTCGCGCGGCCGCGGCCGCCGATCTGGATCACGGCCAACGCCGACAACGCCGTCCGGCGGGCTGCCCGCCTCGCCGACGCCTGGATGATCAACCCGCACGCGACCGCGGCGACGGTGCGCCGCCAGCTCGAGCTCTTCGACGCCGAGCGCGCCGAGCACGGCCTCGGGCCGGCGGGCGCGCGGCCACTCATGCGCGAGGTGTTCTGCGCCGACACCCGGGAGCAGGCGCTCGAACGGGCCCGGCCGTACCTGGAGAGCAAGTACGCGGTCTACGCCGACTGGGGCCAGGACCGGGTGATGCCCGACCGGGAGTCGTTCCGCATGGGGTTCGAGGAGCTGGCCGACGACCGCTTCGTCATCGGCACGCCCGACGACTGCACCGCGGCGCTGTCGGGCTGGCTCGACCTGGGCATCGACCACTTCGTGCTGCGGACCGACTGGCCGGGGACGCCGGTCGAGCACGCCCGCCGCTCGGTGGAGCTGCTCGCGCGGGAGGTGGCGCCGGCGCTGCGGTCGTCGGTGCCGCAGTCCGTCTGAGGCGGGGCGTCCGGGGTCGGGCTGGCATGCTCCGCGCCATGCCGGTCTCCCTGGGCGACGCCTACCGCGGCGCGTACACGCGCCTCGACTCCCGCCTGCGCTCCCTCGCCGCCACCGACCCGGCGTCGTTGGGCGCGCAGGTCCCGGCGTGCCCGGGCTGGACGGTGCACAGCGTGGTCTCGCACCTCGCCGGGCTCGCGGACGACATCGTCGGCGGTCGACTGCGCGGCATCCCCGACGACGAATGGACCGCGGGCCAGGTCGACCGGTGTCTCGGGGTGCCGGTCGAGGAGGTGCTCGACGCCTGGGCGCCGCAGGTGGCGACGATCGCCGAGGGCCTGGACACGCGGACGATCCCGCCGCCCGCCGCGGCGGACGTGCTCGTCCACGAGGGGGACATCGCGGAGGCGCTCGCCGACCCGGTGCCCCCGGAGGACGGCTGGCGCGACGCCGCGCGGCTGCTGTGCCGGGGGAAGGTCCGGGGTCTCGACGGCGCGGGCACGCTCACCGTGCGCAGCGGGGACGACGAGTGGACCGGCGGGTCGGGCGGCGAGGGCCCGACGGCCGCGGTCGAGGTGGCTCCGTGGGAGTGCTTCCGCGGCGTGTTCAGCCGCCGCAGTGCCGCCCAGATGCGCGGGTGGGCGTGGGACGGCGACCCCGAGCCGTGGCTGGAGCCGCTCACCGTGTTCGGCCTGCGGACCGACGACCAGCCGAGGTGCCCTTCGGGCTCGTGAGCACTCAGTGTCGCTATACCGACACTTGGTGCTCACGAGCCGCAGGCACCTCGCGCCGCGCCCGTGAGGTCCGGCGCGGTACGAGCTCGCCCGATCAGCCCGTCGACGGCGACGCCGGAGCGACGTGTCCGGTGGGGTCGCCGAAGGACGTCCCGGTCAGCTGCTCGGAGATCGCCCAGATGCGCTGCGCGTCGTCGGTGCTGCGCATCGGCGGGAAGGGCTCCTGCTCGGCGGGCGGGCCGCCGAGGTGGCCGAGCCCCCGGGGTCCGTAGAAGCGCCCGCCGCCCGCGGTCGGGGAGGTCGCGGCGTGGAGGGCGGGGAGCCCGGCGCTCTCGGCGGTGCCGACCAGGATGCCCCACGCGGAGAGGGTCCCGATGAGTCGGCGGCCCCGGGCGGGCTCGTCACGACCCAGCTCGGCGCGCGCGGCGAGCAGGCTGGTCGGGGCGACGCCCGGGTGGGCGAGGTTGCTGCTGATGCCCCAGCCGCCGGCCCGGCTGCGTCGGTCGAGCTCCAGTCCGAAGAGCCCGAGCGCGATCTTCGACTGGCGGTAGGCGCGCATGCCGTCGTAGGCGCGCTCCCCCTGGAGATCGTCCCAGTCGATCGAGCCGCTGCGGGCGGCGATGCTCACCTGGGAGGTCACGCGGGCGCGACCGGCGCGCAGCAGCGGCATCAGATGCGCGACGAGGGCCACGTGGCCGAGGTGGTTGGTGCCGAGCTGGAGCTCGAATCCGTCGGCAGTCGTCCGGCGGTCGGGCGGGGTCATGACGCCCGCATTGTTGATCAGCAGGTGGATCGGGCGGGCCTCCTCGCGCAGGGCCGCGCCGAGGGCGGCGACGGACGCGAGCGAGGACAGGTCGAGGGTGCGCAGCAGCACCGCGGCACCGGGGACGTCCTCCCGGATCGCGGCGGCGGCGGCCTCACCCTTGCGCGGGTCACGGACCGGGAGCACGACCTCCGCGCCCGCAGCGGCGAGGCGCCGGGCGATGCCGAGGCCGATGCCGTCGGAGGCGCCGGTGACGACGGCGCGCGTGTCGGTGAGGTCGGGGACGGTGATGGCGGGGGTGCGGGGCATGGCTCCTCCTCGGTGGTGCGTGTCGGGCGACTGCGGGGACGGAGTCCCGGAGGGCTCCACGTCGGGGCCCGGCGACACCGACACTCACCGCGCGCCGCGAGGACAGCCACGGCATGCCGATCCCCCCTTCCGCGGATCACGACGGGGGGATCGGCAGGTCGTGGCTGCCACCCACGCGGCGGCGGTAGGAACGGAGGAGACCGGGGAGAGGGCGAGGGGCGATGATCGATCGGGCCGGGCTGGCGGAGTTCCTGCGACGGCGCCGGGAGTCGTTGCAGCCGGAGGACGTCGGCCTCCCGCGCGGGCGGCGCCGGCGGACCACGGGGCTGCGGCGCGAGGAGGTGGCGGCGCTCTGCCACATGTCGACCGACTACTACGCGCGCCTCGAGCGTGAGCGAGGGCCGCATCCCTCGGAGCAGATGATCGCCTCGATCGCGCAGGGGCTGCACCTGTCGCTCGACGAGCGCGACCACCTCTACCGGCTCGCCGGCCAGCACCCGCCGGCCCGCGGCGTGGACAGTGAGCACATCAGCCCGGGCCTCCTGCGGATCCTCGACCGCCTCGCCGACACGCCCGCGGAGATCGTCACCGAGCTCGGCGAGACGCTGCGCCAGACCCCGCTGGGCGTCGCGCTCGTCGGCGACGCCGGCCACCACACCGGTCCGGCCCGCAGCCGCGGCTACCGGTGGTTCGCCGACCCCGCGAGCCGGTCGATCCACGCGCCCGAGGAGCACGCCTTCCTCTCCCGGATGTACGCCTCGGGCCTGCGCAGCCTCGCCACGCTGCGCGGCCCGGGGTCGAGGGCGGCGCACTACGCCGAGCTCCTCCTGGCCCGGAGCGAGGAGTTCCGCGAGCTGTGGGACGCCCATGAGATCGGCATCCACCCGCACGAGGTGAAGCGTTTCGTGCATCCCGAGGTCGGCGCGCTCGAGCTCCACTGCCAGACGCTGCTCGACCCCGACCAGTCCCACCGCCTGTTCGTCTACACGGCGGTCCCGGGCAGCGAGAGCCACGAGAGGCTGCAGCTGCTCTCGGTCATCGGGGCGCACTCGGCTGCGCCGCGCTAGGACCGGACGTCGGAGCGCCGGTGACCTGGCCGCCCGCGACTGCGGGGACTACCCCGCCGCGGGCACCTCGCCCCGGAACCGCTCGCGGTACGCGTCCCAGTCGAAGGCCGCCAGGAAGCCCGAGGCCGCGTCGTACCCCCGCTGGTAGAGGGCGTCGCGGCGCGCCTGCGTGATCCCGAAGTCGAGCAGGCCGACCTCGCCCGCCTCGACGTGGATCGTGCGGGCCTGCACCCACGGCCGGTTCAGGTAGGCCTGGTCGCGGCCGAGGATCATGGTCGTCAGGAGCTGCTCGAGCAGCCGGAGCGCCGTGGGCTGCGGCCAGTCGAACATCCGGGTGTGGAAGAGGGCGACCCGGTCGCCGATGCCGGGCTTGGGCGCCGTCGTGATCGTCACCCCGAACGTCGGCCAGGCGGGGGCCGCGCCGTCGGTGCGGTCGAGCGAGTCGATGGGGAAGTTCGAGAGCAGCCCGCCGTCGACCAGCGTGGAGGTCACCGCGGGGTCGGCGTGGGTCAGCGTCGTCGGCTCGAAGAGGAAGGGGATGGCCATCGAGGCGCGGACGGCGTCGGCGACCGGCTGCGAGTCGGGGTCGAGCCCGTAGACGCTGCGGTAGTCCCACGGGAAGCGGACGAGCTGCCCCAGGGTGAGGTCCGAGCAGGTGACGACGAGGCGGTAGCGCTGCTCGGGCGGCAGCGACGGGTCGTCGAGGCGCAGGTCGCGCCACGTGTGCACGCCCAGCGCCGCGAGCTCGTCGGTGATCCAGTCCAGCAGGTACCCACCGCGGTAGAGCCCGGAGCCCGAGAGCAGCGCGAGCCCGGGGCCGATCAGCGGCACGAGGCCGAGGCCGTGCCGGTCGGCGACCGCCCGGAAGTCGAGCCGGCGCAGGATCTCGCCGAGCTCCGTCCCGCGCGCCCCCGCCGCCGCGATCGCGCCGACCAGTGCGCCGGCCGACGTCCCGGAGATGCGCTGCGGGACGTAGCCGGCGTCGGTGACCGCCGCGACGGCCCCGGCGAGGCCGATCCCCTTCACCCCGCCGCCCTCGAGAACCAGGTCAGCACGCATCGCCCTCGATCATCCCCCTCCGTCCCGCGTCACCACCGCGGACCTCCCCTCGGGGCGCGGTGCGCCTCCTTGGGGCGCGGTCTTCCCGGGCGGGGAGTGCCGCGGTCAGACGCCGACGAGGGCGCTGCGCCGCGGCAGGGCGTCATGCTCGGCCCCGCGCGGAGCGGGGATCTCGAGGGCGGCGGCGGCGACGAGCGCCTCGCGGTGACGCGCCCGGCGGATCGCCTCGGCGCGCAGGCCCTCCTCGCGCATCGCGGCGCGGGTCTGGTCGTCCAGCGTGCCCTGGCGGGCCATCGCGACGAATGGTGCGACGAGCCAGGCGCCCAGCGCGGCGGTCCCGACGACGACGGTGCTGATCATGGTTTCCCCCGAGAACCTCGACGCTCCCCGACGAAGCGTGTCGCCCCGGTCGTCGCCCTGCGGCATCCGGCCGTTACGAGGACCACCCGAACGGACGAGGAACTCAGGTGATGTTGGCCGCCGCGGCGAAGCCGATCACGAGCGCGGCGCCGAGGAAGCCCACGACGACGAGCACGCCGACCACCTGGCCGGTGGGGGAGCCGCCCAGCCGACCCTGCCGCAGGGCGGGCGGCAGACCGGGCGCCACCACGGCGCCGAGGAGCCCGCCGACCGCGCCCCAGCCCAGCCCGAGCACCACGGCCGGCGCGAGGTCGAGCTCGACGCCGAACGGCCCCGCGGACAGCGCGGTGACCACCGTGAGGAGGCCGAGCCCTACGGCCAGGGCCGGGCCCAGCGCCCAGCCGCGGCGGACGGCCGCGTCGGGGGACGGCGCGTGCAGCGCCGCGACCATGCCGCCGAGCGCGCACACGATCGTCCCCACCAGCGGCGCCAGCCACCACGACGGACCCGACCCGAGCAGGTGGACCAGGCCGACCTCGGCGTCACCCGTCGGCCCGTGCCCGACCAGCGGCACCCCGAGGCAGAACGCGAACGCGGCCAGCAGCGCCGTCGGGGCGAACACGACGAGCGCGACGACCGCGACGAGGCCCGCCGTCGGGGAGGACCCGGCCGCGTCCGACCAGCCGCCCGGCAGCAGACCCGCCGTCCCCGTCCCGCGTCCCGCCCGCGCGAGCGCCCCGGCCACCACCAGGGCCAGCCCACCGAGCCAGCAGGAGCCGAGCACGGCGCCCGCTCCGGCGGTGGGTCCGGCGAGCACGTCGCGGGCGCGGCGCAGCCCGGGCGGCAGGGTGTCCGGGCGGCGCCAGGCCAGCGCGAAGGCCAGCGCGCCGGAGAACCACAGCGCGCCGCCGAGCAGGGTCGGCAGGACCGCGACGCTGATCGCGCCGCCGGTCGCGACGGCGTGCCCGGTGAGCGCGATGCCGGCCAGGCCGAGCAGGAACGCCACGAGTGCGCGCAGCGCCTGGGCGGGGACGTCGGCCGCGGGCCGGGCGTCGCCGACGACGAGCGAGGCGCCGGTGGCGACGGCGACACCGGTCGCGAGCAGCGGGGTGCCGGCGACCACGCTGTGCACGCCGCCGAGCAGTCCGAGGTCGAGCTGCACCGCGACCGAGCCGCCGACCCCGAGGGCGACGGAGACGGGCACCAGCACCAGCGGGGACACCGCGCCGCCGGTCGGCGACTCGGTGCCGGCGACGAGGGCGAGCACGGCCCCGGGGACCGCCAGCACGGCGAGGGTCGCGGCGGCGGCGAGAAAGGCGGCGAGCCAGTCGCGGGGGGTGCCGGCTGTGAGGGTCGGGATGGCGCCGCGGAGGGCACGGCGGTCGGTGGCGTCGTCGCGCAGCGGGACCCGTCGGGGCCCGGCGGCGGGACGCGGGCCGGGCCGGGGTGCGGGGCGTCCGGGTGCGGTGGTTCGGGCGGGGCGCGAAGTCGGGGTCGGGCGCGGAGTCGGGGCCGGAGTCGCGCCCGAGCGCGGAGTCGGGGTCGGAGTCGGAGTCGCGGCCGGGGTCGGGGTCGCCGCCGGGGTCTGGGCCGATGTCGCGGAGCCGTGCGCCGTCGCGACGCGCCGCTCGCGCGCCGGGATCGCGGCGTCGGCGGCCGCCCTGGGGGCGGGGATGTCGACCGCGCCGCAGGCTCGACAGAACGCCCAGCCCTCGGTCCGCGCCGCGCCGCAGCGCGAGCACCGTCCAGCCGCCACCGTCCCCCACCCCCGTCGCGCCGCCTCCGGTGTCGGGCGGCCCCTGCGATCTCACGCAGTCGGCGGGACCGCGTCGAGCTGCACGAACGGGGGAGCTCGCCGGGCGGTACGGCCGTCCGGGCGACGACGGCGGGCGAGCGCCCGTGCGACGACGGGGCTTTCCTGCCACTGGATGCAAGCAACGACGCTCCGCTGGCGTCTAGAAAGCCGCACTCGTATCGTTAGCCCAAGCAACGAACAACGGAGGTGGCGGCCGTGACGACGGTGCTGGAGAACGGCGAGGCGCAGGACCCGACCTACCCGATGGCCCGGCAGTGCCCGTTCGACCCGCCGGCGGAGCTGGCGGAGCTGCAGGCCGAGGAGCCGGTGCGGCGGGTGGCGCTGTGGGACGGCAGCCGCCCGTGGCTGGTCACCCGGCACGCCGACGTCCGGGCGGTGCTCGCCGACCAGCGCTTCTCCGCCGACACGGACTCTCCCGGGTACCCGCCGTCGTCGCCGGGCCTGCTCGCGCGCCGCCGGGACTCGCCGTCGTTCATCGCCATGGACGACCCCGACCACGCCTTCTTCCGGCGCATGCTCATCAGCGAGTTCAGCGTCAAGGCCGTGAAGCGGCTGCGCCCGATGATCGACGAGACGGTCGAGGAGCTGCTCGACGCGATGGCGGCGGGTCCGCAGCCGGCGGACCTCGTCGAGGCCTTCGCCCTGCCGCTGCCCTCCCTCGTGATCTGCCGCATGCTCGGGGTGCCCTACGCGGACCACCCGTTCTTCCAGAGCCGTTCGCACACGATCGTCGACACCACGTCCAGCCCGGAGGCCTCGAGGACCGCGTCCGAGGAGCTGCGGCGGTACCTCGAGGGGCTGGTGGCGCAGCGGGAGGAGCAGGCGCGGGCGGGGGAGGAGGCCGGCACGGGGTGGGAGCCGGTCGACCTGCTCGGGCGGCTGGCCGCGCGCCACGTGCTGACGGGGGAGATCACGCGCGAGCAGGCCGGGTCGATGGGGCTGCTGCTGCTGGTCGCGGGCCACGAGACCACCGCCAACATGATCGCGCTCGGCACCCTCGTGCTGCTGCGGGACCCCGAACAGGCGGCCCGGGTGCGCTCCGGTGACGCCGTGGACGGTGCCGTCGAGGAGCTGCTGCGGCTGCTCACCGTGACCCACATCGGGCGGCGGCGGGCGGCGACCGAGGACGTCGAGGTCGGTGGCGTGCTCATCCGGGCCGGCGAGGGCGTCATCGCGGCCGGCGAGATCGCCAACCGCGACCCCGAGGCGTTCCCGGCGCCGGACACCCTCGACGTCGAGCGCAGCCCGAACCACCACGTCGCCTTCGGGCACGGCGTCCACCAGTGCCTCGGCCAGCAGCTCGCCCGGGTCGAACTGCAGGCCGCCTACCCGGCCCTGCTGCGCCGTTTCCCGGACCTGCGCGTCGACGCCGCCGTCGAGGACATCCCGTTCCGCGACACGATGGCCGTCTACGGGGTGCACGAACTGCCCGTGCGCTGGTGACGCGCGGGGGCCCGACGGGTTGCGGTGAGGAACACGCCACCGGGCCCTCACGAGTGCTTTCCCGACGGGCGGGGACACTGGAGCGGTACGCGGAACAAGCCGCTGCAGGAATTGTCCGGTTCGAGCGGGTCTGGGGTCGATGACGGCGAAGGTGCGGCTGCTGGCCGTGACGGTGATCGCGGGGATCCTCATCGCGGGGATCACCTTTCCGCTGGTCGGAGGCCTGGGACTCCTGTCCAACCAGGCCATCGAGGGCGCGCAGGACACCTCCCCGGGGGTGCTGGGCGGCGACATGCCCTCGATCACGACGATCACCGACGACGCGGGTGCTCCCATTGCGTACCTCTATGACCAGAATCGGCAGATCGTCCCGTCCCAGCAGATCTCGGTGACGATGAAGGCGGCCATCGTCGCCATCGAGGACCGGCGGTTCTTCTCCGAATCCGGGCTCGACCCGCGCAGCATCGTGCGGGCCGTCGTCAACAACGGCTCGGGCGGTTCGACCCAGGGCGCCTCGACGCTCACCGAGCAGTACGTCAAGAACTACGACGAGTACGTCGCGGCCAAGACGCCGGCGGAGCAGCTCAAGGCCACCGAGGCGACGTTCGGCCGCAAGCTGCGGGAGGCGCGCGTCGCCGAGCAGCTCGACCACACGCTGTCCAAGGACGAGATCCTCACCCGCTACCTCAACGTGGTGTACCTGGGGAACCAGTCGTTCGGGGTCGCCGCGGCCGCGCGCACCTACTTCAACACCACCCCGGACCGCCTGACGGTGCCGGAGGCGGCGCTCCTCGCCGGGATGGTGCAGAGCCCGTCGGCGTACGACCCGGTGAACCACCCGCAGGCCGCCACCGGCCGGCGCAACGTCGTCATCGACCAGATGCGCCAGCAGGGCGAGCTCAGCCCCGAGCAGGCCGCGGCCGCGCAGGCCGCGCCGCTGGGGGTGCAGGCGCCGCTGCACGGGGTCTCCAACGGCTGCGTCGGCGCCGGCGACGACGGGTTCTTCTGCGCCTACGTCCTCGACTACCTCGACCAGGCCGGCATCACCCCGGAGCAGCTGCGCTCCGGCGGCTACACGGTGCGCACCACGCTGAACCCGGCCGCGATGGCCGCCGCCAAGCAGGCCGTCGACGCGCAGGTCCCACCGACCCAGCCGCACGTGGCCGACACCCTCGCCGTCGTGCAGCCCGGGGCGACCAGCCACCCCGTCCTCGCGCTCGCCGCGAACCGCGGCTACGGGCTGGACGCCTCGCAGGGCCAGACGACCTACGACCTGCCCGCCGAGCCCGAGAACCTCGGCGCCGGCTCGGTCTACAAGATCTTCACCTCGGCCACCTACCTCATGGGCGGCGGCGGCATCTCCAACATCCTGCCGGTCCCGCCGTCGGGGTACGCCTCGCCGCTGACCCCCGGCTTCGTCGTGAAGAACGACGGCAACTACCCCGGCCAGCTGTCCCTGCAGGACGCCCTCGCGCAGTCGCCCAACACCGCGTTCGTCAAGCTGGAGGAGACGACGGGCGTGGCGCCGGTCGTCGACATGGCCGTGAACCTGGGCATGACGTCGCTCGCGAAGCCGGAGACCCCCGGTGGCCCGTCGCTGGCGGACACCATGAAGGCCCAGAACCAGGCGTCGTTCACCCTCGGCCCGACGCCGACGAGCCCGCTCGAGCTCGCCAACGTCGACGCCACGCTGGCCTCGAACGGCACGTGGTGCCCACCGAACCCGATCCTCTCGGTCACCGACGCCACCGGCTCCCCGGTGACGATCCCGGCGACGGCCTGCCACCAGGCGCTGCCCGCCCCGCTCGCCGACACCCTCATGACGGGGATGTCCAAGGACGACCAGCCCGGGGGCACCTCGGCGGCGGCCGCCGCGGCCGCGGGCTGGAACCGCCCGACGGCGGCGAAGACGGGGACCACCGAGACCTCGGAGTCGGGGGCGTTCGTCGGCGCGACCCCGCAGGTCTCGGCCGCCTCGATCGTCTTCGACGACTCGTCGAGTCCCCGCCCGATCTGCAACGGCACCCCGCCGACGTCGTGCTCCACCGGGAACCTGTTCGGTGGCAACACCCCGGCGCAGACCTTCTACCAGGCGATGAACCAGTACCTGGCGGGTCAGCCGGTGCTGCCGCTGCCGCCGACCGACCCCCGCTACGTGACCGGCGGCAACCGCATCTCGGTGCCGCAGGAGATCGGCCGGCCCCTCGCCCAGGCCACCTCGGACCTGCGCGACGCCGGGTTCGTGGTGACCACGTCGACGGTCGACAGCCGGGCCCCGGCGGGCACCGTCGTCGGGCAGACGCCGGCGGGTGGCAGCGGCCAGGCGATTCAGGGGCAGACGATCTCGCTGGTGTCCTCGACCGGGAAGGTCGCGGCGCCACCGGCGGCCCCGTCGAGCTGACCAGCCGTCGGTCGGTCCCGCCCCGGCCCGCGGCGCCGATGGCACATTCCTGGCGTCGGACGGGAGGACGGCGCCGCTCGCCCGTGGGCCGGGCGGGACGGGCCGGCCAGCTCGACGGTGGCAATGGCACATTCCTGGCGTCGGACGGGGGGACGGCGCCGCTCGGTCGTGGGCCGGGCGGGACGGGCCGGCCGCCTCGGCGGTGGCAATGGCTCGTTCCTGGGCGCGTGACCCCCGCATCGGGTGAATCGCCGTGGTCGTGGCGACACGGCGCCGGCCGGTCCGCGTCCCGCGAGAGGTATCCACGGGAGAGAGGAGCCGACGTGAGCGCCCCGCTGCACGCGCGGACCGCCCTGATCACCGGCGTGACCGGCCAGGACGGCTCGTACCTCGCCGAGCTCCTGCTCGCCAAGGGCTACGAGGTCCACGGCCTGGCGCGGCGGGTGTCGCCGGCGTCCACCGCGCACGTCGAGCACGTGCTGGCCGATCCCTACGAGGGGCGCCCGGGGCTCGTGCTCCACGAGGGCGACGTCACCGACTCCTCGCGGCTCGTCGCGCTGCTCTCCGAGATCGCGCCCGACGAGGTCTACCACCTCGCCGCGCAGACCGACGTGGCCGCGTCGTTCCGGCAGCCCGAGGCGGCCGCGGACGTCACCGGGCTGGGCACCGTCCGCCTGCTCGAGGCGGTGCGGCTGATCGACCTCGACGTCCGGGTGTTCCACGCCGCGTCGGCCCAGATGTTCGGCGACACCCCGCCGCCGCAGCACGAGGACGGCCCGATGCGGCCCCGCTCACCGCACGCGCTGGCCAAGCTCACCGCGTACTGGGCGGTGCGCACCCACCGCGAGACCTACGGCACCCACGCGGTCAACGGCATCCTGTTCAACCACGAGTCGCCGCGACGCGGGGAGGCGTTCGTGACCCGGCGGATCGCCCGCGCGGCGGCCCGGATCGCCCTGGGCCGCGAGCGCCACGTGACGCTCGGGAATCTCGACGCCGTCCGGGACTGGGGCTTCGCGCCCGAGTACGTCGAGGGGATGTGGGCGATGCTGCAGGCGGACGAACCGCGGGACCACGTCCTCGCGACCGGGACCGCGCACACCGTCGAGGACGTCGCACGGGCCTGCTTCGCCCACGTCGGCCTCGACTGGACGCGGCACGTCCGGTTCGACGAGCGCCTGGTGCGGCCGGCCGAGGTGGACGCGCTGGTCGGCGACCCGTCGGGCGCGGCGGCGGCGCTGGGCTGGCGTCCGCGCACGTTCGTGCCCGAGCTCGCCCGGATCCTCGTCGACGCGGAGCTCTCCGCCCTCGAGGGACCGGTGTCCGGGGTGACGTCACTGGCAGGATGACGACCATGGCCGTCACGCACGTCGTCACGTTCAGCTGGGTCGAGGGCACCGCGCCGGAGACCGTCGAGGACATCCGGACCCGGCTGCAGACCTGGATCGACAAGGGGGAGCTCGAGGGGTTGGTCGCCTGGCAGGCGGGGACCGACCTGGGCCTGGCGGACGGGAACGCCGCGTTCGCGGTGTCGGCCACGTTCACCGACCAGGATGCCTACGAGCGCTACCGGGACGACCCGGAGCACCGGTCGATCATCGCCGAGCACATCGCGCCGCGGATCGCGACGCGGACGGCGGTGCAGTTCGCCCACTAGGTGCCTCCGGCCCGTGAGCACTAAATGTCGGTATAGCGGCACTTAGTGCTCACGAGGCCGAAGGCCACCTACTAGGCGGCGCCCGCCGTCGGGGTCGGCTTCGGGCCGTCGGGGACGCGCGAGCCGCCGCCCCCGCCGCCCGAGCCGTCGTCGTCGGGACCCTCGTCCGAGGAGGGACCGGCCGCTGGGTCGTCGACCCAGATCGAGATGGTGTCGCCCGGGGTGGCGGAGGCTCCCGCGCGCGGACGCTGATTGGTGACGGTGCTGCGCCCGGCCCCCGTGTGGGCGGCGTTCTGCGGGACGGCCAGGAGACGCGCGTCGAGCGCGGCATCGTGGGCGTCCGCCGCGGCGAGCCCGACGAGATCCGGGACCGAGGTCGTGTCGGTGAGGCTGTCGGCCATGCCCCGACGGTACCCATCCCGTCCGGCGCCCACGGGCGGTGCCCGCCCGGGGCGGCACACGTCACTGATCGCGCGCCGACACCGAGAACCAGGCGACTCACTCGAAAGAGGTAAGACCTGCGCCACATCGGGGACTTAGAGTAACTATCGCGCGAGGACGTCCCTGTGGCGCTGGGCCAGAGGACCCACGGCGGCCTCGCCATCACCACCGCATGTGAGATCTGGGGGAGTCCCGATGCGCGCCACCTACCGTGTCCTGGCCTACCTGCTGGCCCTCGAGGTCGTCGTGCAGGCGGCGGCCATCGCCTGGGCCGTGTTCGGCCTCTCGACCTGGATCGAGAACGGCGGCGTGCTCGACAAGGCGCAGATGGAGAGCGACGGGACCGCCTTCGACGGCGTCCTCGGGTTCGCCGTCCACGGCCTCAACGGCCAGATGATCGTCCCCGTGATCGGGCTGCTGCTGTTCGTCGTGTCGTTCTTCGCCCGGTTCCCGGGCGCGGTCGCGTGGGCCGGCGCGGCGTTCGCCGCGGTGATCGTCCAGGTCGCGCTCGGGATCTTCGCGCACTCGGTCCCGTCGCTCGGCATCCTCCACGGCGTCGTCGCCCTCGTGCTCCTCGTCGTCGCGCTCGTCGCGGCCCGCAAGTCCTCCGGCGCCCCCTCCGCGATGGACGACGAGCCCGCGACCGGCGCCCACGCCGCGAAGGTCTGACCGGCCAGGTCGACTCGGCGCGGGGCGGGAGGACGGTCGTGCTCGAGACGGACGAGGCCCGCCCCGAGGGCGGGCCCCCGCTCGCACCCCCTCCCGCCCCGGTGCGACGGAGCCGCCGGCGCACCCTCGTCGCCGTCCTGGCCGCGCTGGCGGTCCTCGCCCCGATCGTCTGGTCCTGGGCGGCCAGCCTGCCGTCGGGCACCTGGTCGGTGACCGACATGGGCTACCCCGACGACGGCGGTGGTCCGCCGCTGATGCCCGACCACGGGATGGCGGGGATGGCCGGCACGGGGCGCCCGGTCGACACCCTGCGCCTGCCCGATGGCCCCGCCGACGTCGACGTCACCCTCGTCGCCCGCGCCCAGACGGTGCGGCTCGCGGGCGGGCGGACCGTCACCGGCTACACCCTGAACGGCACCACCCCGGGCCCCGAGATCCGCGCCGTGCAGGGCCAGACGGTGCGGGTCCGGCTGGTGAACGCCGACGTGCCCCGCGGGGTGACCCTGCACTGGCACGGCCTCGACGTCCCGAACGGCGACGACGGCGTCGCCGGGGTCACCCAGGACGCGGTGCTGCCCGGCGGGCAGTTCGTCTACCGCTTCCGGGCCGACCAGGCCGGCAGCTTCTGGTACCACTCCCACCAGGTCGCCGACGACCAGGTCCGCGGCGGGCTGTTCGGGTCGTTCGTGGTCGTGCCGCGAGGCACGTCCGCGGTGCCGTCAGCCAGCGACGTCTCCGCGCTCGTGCACCTCTACGACGGCCGGCGCACCGTGGCCGGGGTCGACGGCGACCTCGCGGTCCCGGCCGCACCGGGCAGCGTCGTCCGGGTGCGGGTGACCAACACCGACACCGGCCCGATGCGGGCGTGGTCCGCGTCCCCCTACCGCGTCCTCGCCGTCGACGGGACCGACGTCCGCGGACCGACCCCGGTCACCGGCGCCGCCACCCAGGTGACCGCGGGCGGGCGGGCCGACCTCGAGGTCACCGCCCCGGCGCGGGTCGAGCTGGGCGGGGTGGCGGTCGTCGTCGGGAACCCGCGGCCAGGAGCAGCGCCGACGCCGCCGGCGCCGCCGCCGACCCCGGTCGTCGACCTGCTCCACTACGGGACCCCGACCCCGCTCACCCCCGTGACGGTCGGCTTCGACCCGACCGTCCCGACCCGGGTCTTCGACTACGCCATCGGCCGGCGGCCCGGATTCGTCGACGGGGTGCCGGGGCTCTACTGGACGATCAACGGCCACCTCTACCCCGACGTGCCCATGTTCATGGTCCGCGAGGGCGACGTGGTGCGGATGCGCATCAGCAACACCTCCGGTGAGGTCCACCCGATGCACCTGCACGGCCACCACGCCGTCGTGCTCGCCCGCGACGGCGTCCCCGCCACCGGCAGCCCGTGGTGGATCGACTCGCTCGACGTGCCCGACGGCGCGACCTACGACGTCGCGTTCGTCGCCGACAACCCGGGGCTGTGGATGGACCACTGCCACAACCTCGCCCACCCGAAGCAGGGCCTCGTCGCGCACCTCATGTACGAGGGCGTGACGACGCCCTACCGGGCCGGCGCGGACACCCCGAACGACCCGGAGTAGTGCCTCAACCGGCGGGGGCCCAGAGGTCGCGGGAGATCGCGAGGTCCGTCGCCGCCACGCGCACCCGCTCGGCCACCGGCCGGGCGCCCGGTGCCGCGCAGACGAGCAGGTAGTCGCCGGGACGCGGCACCGACAGGGAGTAGGAGCCGTCGGCGGCGGTCCGGGCCCGCCCGACCTGGGCGCCGTCGCTGGCGTCGATCAGCGTCACGGTGGCCGCGACCGGGCCCCGGCCGGCGGGGGAGCCGTCGAGCACCCGTCCGACCAGGCCGCCCTCGCCGGTGCGCGCGGTGACCGGGGTCGGGGTCGGGACGCTGTCCGGGCCGCCCCAGGAGTCGTCCGCCGTACTGGGCAGCGCGCGGGCACCGTCCCCGGCGCGCGTGGCGGCCGGCGTCGCGTGCGGCCGGCCGGCGGGCACCAGCAGCCCGCACACCACCGCGCCGACGAGGAAGATGAGCGAGGCGACGACGAAGGCCCGGTCGTACCCGGCGAGGGCGGCGGTCCGCGGCGAGGTGCCGGCGATCGCGAGCGAGGCGGCGGTGGCCGTGCCCGCGATGGAGGACAGCAGCGCGGTGCCGACCGACCCGCCGACCTGCTGCATCGTGTTCACGCTCGCCGACGCCACGCCCGCGTCCCGCGGGTCCACGCCGAGCGTCGCGGTGTTGATCGAGGTCGACATCGCGGTGCCCATGCCCAGGCCCATGACGATCAGCGGGCCGAGCACGCTGCCGGCGTACGAGGAGCCGGGGGAGAGGAACGAGAACCAGAACAGCGCGCCGGCCCCGAGCAGCAGCCCGGTGAAGATCAGCGGCTTCGGGCCGATCCGCGGCAGCAGCAGCGCGGGCGCCGAGGTCGACACGGACATGATCGCCGCGACCATCGGCAGCATCGCCACGCCCGTCATCACCGGGGAGAAGCCGAGGTCCTGCTGCAGCACGTAGGCCAGGAAGAGCGTGACCCCGAACATGCCGGTGGTGAGCACGAGGATCGTCAGGAACGAGCCGCCGCGGTGCCGGTCGAGCAGCACCCGCAGCGGCAGGAGCGGGGCGGTCACCGTCCGCTGGATCGCGACGAATGCCGCGAGCAGCACGACGCCGGCAGCGAGGAAGACGTAGACGACCCACGACGTCCAGCCGCTGGTCTCCGCCGTCGCGAACCCGAAGACGATGCAGAACAGCCCGCCGGACGCGGTGAGGGTGCCGGCGAGGTCGAGGCGCGGACGGTGCTGCGCCGGGTGCGCGGGCAGCAGGACCAGCGCCCCGACGAGGGCGACGACCGCGAAGACGACGTTGACGTACATGCACCAGCGCCAGTCGACGTACTCGGTGAGCGCGCCGCCCAGCAGGAGCCCGATCGCGGCGCCGGACCCGGCCAGCGTCGCGAAGACGCCGAACGCGCGGGCACGGTCGCGGCCGGACGGGAACGTCGTCGTGAGCAGCGAGAGGGCCGCGGGGGCGAGGAGCGCGCCGAACGCGCCCTGCAGCGCGCGGGCACCGACCAGCAGCCCGAAGCCCGGGGCGAGGCCCCCGAGGCCCGAGGCGAGGGCGAACCCGACGAGGCCGGTGATGAACGCCGCCTTGCGCCCGAACAGGTCGGAGAGCCGCCCGCCGAGCAGCAGCAGGCTGCCGAAGGCCAGCGCGTAGGCGGTGACCACCCACTGCCGCTGCGCGTCGGTGAAGCCGAGGTCGGCCTGCGCCGAGGGCAGCGCGATGTTCACGATGGAGTTGTCGAGGATGACCATCAGCTGGGCCACGCCGATGACGGCGAGGATCCACCACCGTCGCGCCGGGGCGAGCGAAGCGACGGGGGATGGTGCGGAGTCGGTCACGCACTCCACGCTATGACCTGAAGTGCACTCCACGTCCAGTGTGATCCGGGACGCCCGGCCCTGCCCGGCATCGCAACACCGCTGCAACCCTTGCCGCGCGCGCGTGCGCACGTGACCGTGGTCACCGAAGCACGCGGGGCCCGCCGGGCCCGCACGAGCGAGGGAGAGGTGTGCGGTGACCCAGACTCTGGACCGTCCCGGGAGCGAGGTGGGGGCCCGCGTCGGGCAGTGGGTGTCGGCGTTCCAGGACGCGCTGTCGGCCCGCGACGTCGAGGCCGCGGTGGCGCTGTTCAACACCGACTGCTACTGGCGCGACCTGGTCTCCTTCACCTGGAACATCACGACCGTCGAGGGCACCGACGAGGTCGCCGACCTGCTGCGGACCGTCCTCGACCGGGTCGACCCCACCGGCTTCGCGGTGAGCGGCGAGGCGACCTCCACCGACGGCGTCGACGAGGCGTGGCTGACGTTCGAGACCGCGGTGGGGCGCGGCACCGGTCACCTGCGGCTGCGCGACGGCAAGGCGTGGACGCTGCTGACCAGCCTCGACGAGCTCAAGGGCCACGAGGAGAACCAGCGCGAGCGCCGCCCGAAGGGCACGTTCCACGGCGCCGACCCCGACCGCGAGACGTGGAAGGAGGGCCGCGAGCGCGAGGCCGCCGAGCTGGGGTACTCCCGCCAGCCCGAGGTGGTGATCATCGGCGGCGGGCAGGGCGGGATCGCCCTGGCCGCCCGGCTGCGCCAGCTCGGCGTCGAGACGATCGTCGTGGAGCGCAACGCGCGGCCCGGCGACTCCTGGCGCAAGCGGTACAAGAGCCTCGCCCTGCACGACCCGGTCTGGTACGACCACCTGCCCTACCTACCGTTCCCGGACAACTGGCCGGTGTTCGCGCCGAAGGACAAGATCGGCGACTGGCTCGAGATGTACACGCGGGTCATGGAGATCAACTACTGGGGCTCGACGACGGCGGAGTCCGCCGAGTTCGACGAGGCCGAGGGCCGGTGGACGGTGAGGGTCCAGCGCGACCGCGGCGACGGGCCCGAGGAGGTCGTGCTCCGCCCGCGGCAGCTGGTCTTCGCGATGGGCGTCTCGGGCAAGCCGAACAAGCCCGAGTTCCCGGGGATGGACCGCTTCCGCGGCGAGATCCAGCACTCGTCGGAGCACCCCGGGCCGGAGGGCTACGAGGGCAGGAAGGTCGTCGTCGTCGGGTCGAACAACTCCGCGTTCGACATCTGCGGGGCGGCCTGGGAGGCCGGCGCCGACGTGACGATGGTGCAGCGCTCGTCGACGCACATCATCAAGTCGGACACGCTGATGGAGCTCGCGCTCGGCGGGCTGTACTCCGAGGAGGCGGTGCGCTCCGGCGTCACCACCCGGACCGCGGACCTCACCTTCGCGTCGCTTCCCTACCGGATCATGGCCGACTTCCAGAAGCCGGCGTACGACGAGGCCAAGGTCCGCGACGCCGACTTCTACCAGCGGCTGCGCGACGCCGGGTTCGACCTCGACTTCGGCGACGACGAGTCCGGCCTGTTCATGAAGTACCTGCGACGCGGCTCGGGCTACTACATCGACGTCGGCGCGGCCGACCTCGTCGCCGAGGGCAAGGTGAAGCTGGTCAAGGGGCAGGTCGCCGAGTTCACCGAGACCGGCGTGCGCCTCGACGACGGCACCGAGCTCGAGGCCGACCTGGTGGTGCTCGCGACCGGCTACCGCTCGATGATCACCTCGGTGGCCGACATCATCGGGGCGGACATGGCGAACCGGGTCGGGAAGGTGTGGGGTCTGGGCTCCGACACCACCAAGGACCCGGGTCCGTGGGAGGGCGAGCAGCGCAACATGTGGAAGCCCACCCAGCAGCCCAACCTGTGGTTCCACGGCGGCAACCTGCACCAGAGCCGCCACTACTCGCTCTACCTGGCGCTGCAGCTCAAGGCCCGGCAGGAGGGCATCGACACCCCGGTGTACGGCCTTCAGCCCTCGCACCACGCGGAGTAGCCGGCTCCCCGGCGGGTCTCGAGCGAAGGGCACCTTCGCTCGGATAGACGGGCCAGGGGCGCCCTTCGCCGGAATCGGGCGCGCGGACACGAACTGACCGAAGGGCCTCTTCGCTCGATCTAGTCGAGCGAAGGGGCCCTTCGGTCATCACGACGACGACGGGTGCGGGGCGCGCGGGAGCGGGGTAGACCGACACCATGGAGTACACGAAGCTCGGCTCGACCGGCCTGGACGTCTCCCGGATCTGTCTGGGCACCATGAGCTACGGCGAGGCGAACGACCGCTGGCCCTGGGCGCTGCCGTCCGACGAGGCCAAGCCCTTCTTCTCCGCGGCGCTCGACGCCGGGATCAACTTCTTCGACACCGCCGACGTCTACTCGCAGGGGACCTCCGAGGAGATCACCGGCCGCTGGCTGAACCAGATGGGCGACCGCGACGAGATGGTCGTCGCGACCAAGGTCTTCAACCGGATGCGGCCGGGCCCGAACGGTGCGGGGCTCTCCCGCAAGGCGATCATGACCGGGATCGACCACTCGCTGTCCCGCCTGGGCATGGACTACGTCGACCTCTACCAGATCCACCGCTTCGACCCCGAGACGCCGCTCGAGGAGACGCTCGAGGCGCTGCACGACGTCGTGAAGTCGGGCAAGGCCCGCTACATCGGGGCGTCGTCGATGTTCGCGTGGCAGTTCGCGAAGGCGCTGCACCTGCAGGACGCGAACGGCTGGGCCCGGTTCGTGACGATGCAGGACCACTACAACCTGCTCTACCGCGAGGAGGAGCGGGAGATGCTGCCGCTCTGCGCGGACGAGGGCGTCGGGTCGATCCCGTGGAGCCCGCTCGCGCGCGGCAAGCTCACCCGCGACTGGGATGAGTCGACCACCCGCGGCGAGACCGACGAGTTCGGCAAGACCCTCTACCAGGACTCCGACCGCCACATCGTCGAGAAGGTCGCCGAGATCGCCGAGAAGCGCGGGGTCAGCCGCGCCCAGGTCGCGCTGGCCTGGGTGCTGGCGAACCCCGTCGTGGACGCGCCCATCATCGGCGCGACGAAGCTCGAGCACCTGCACGACGCCGTGGCCGCGGTGGACCTGCAGCTCGACGAGCACGAGCTCACCGAGCTCGGCGAGACCTACGCGCCGCGGGGGATCGCCGGCCACAGGTAGGTGGCCTTCGGCCTCGTGAGCACTTTCTGGTGTCATGGCACCAGAAAGTGCTCACGGGACGAAGTCACCTGGTGAGGTCGATGGCCCGGCCCTCGAGCGCCCGCGCGGTCTCGCCCGAGCGCGGCAGCATCGTCGCCTCGTAGGCGCGCAGCCCCTCCTCGACGGTGGCCGCGCCGGCGACGGCGAGCGCCAGCTCGGCGCCGTCGAGCATCGCGAGGTTGACCCCGACTCCCAGCGGCGGCATGAGGTGGGCGGCGTCGCCGAGCAGGGTGAGGGTGGCCGAGGGCTCCCAGGTGTGGGGCACCGGCAGCGCGTGGATGGGGCGGTCGACGTACGGGCCGTCGTTCTCGGTGACCAGCCGGACCATCTCCGGCGACCAGGCGGCGAACTCGCGGCGCAGGTACGCGCGGATCCCCGCGGTGTCGGCGGTCGACAGGCCGTTCGCCGCGAGCCAGTCGGCGGGGACGCCCTGGACGACGTAGACGCGCAGGTGGCCGCCGCCGTTGCGCTGGGCGAACACGCCGCGGGTGCCGTCGGCGGCCGCCGCGCTGCCCCGGCCGACGAGCTCGGCCAGCTCCGGGTGCGCGGTGTCGACGTCGTCGAACCAGGCCTCGAGGAAGCCCACGCCGGTGTACCCGGGGCGGGCGCCCGACAGGGCGGCCCGGATGCGGGAGTGGGCGCCGTCGGCGCCGATCACGAGGTCGCTCTCGACGGTGCCGCCGTCGGTGAACTCCAGGGTGCGGGGCCCGTCGTCCGGTCCGGAGACCGCGGCGAGCGTGCGACCCCACCGGACCGTGCCGGGTTCCAGCGAGCGCAGCAGCAGGTCGCGGAGCCGGCCGCGGTCGATCTCCGGGCTGCTGGTCTCGCCCTCGGCCGGCAGGTGGTGGGCCAGCAGGCGGCCGGCGGGGTCGAGCCGGCGCATCTCCTGCCCGTCGAAGCGGGCGAGGGCGAAGAAGTCGTCGAGCAGGCCGGCCTCGCGGAGGGCGACCTGGCCGTCGTCGTCGTGCAGGTCGAGCGACCCGCCCTGGTCGCGGGAGTGGGCGTCGGGCTCGTGGTCGTAGACGGTGACGGGGAGGCCGTGGCGCTGCAGGACGCGGGCGCACGTCAGGCCGCCCGGCCCGGCGCCGACGACGGCGATCCGGGCGTCGGCTGGGGTGGTCATGGGTCCCTCCGGGAACGGGGAGGCCGGCCGCTCGGGACGACCGGGGAACGACAGCGGAAGAGGCGGGGCGCTCAGTGCGGCGCGGCGGCGTCCCAGCCGTGGGCGAGCACGGCGAAGGCGGCGTCGAGGGCCGCACGGGGGTCGACGCCGGGGAGGTCGAGCAGCGCGTGGGTCTCCACCACGAGGTGGGCCAGCGCCCGGGTGGCCGGGTGGTCGGGCTCCACCCCGGCGTCGGCGGCGAGGGCGTCGGCGAGGGCCCGCTCGTGGCGGGACCACATGCGGTGCCCGTGGTCGCGCAGGGCCGGGGTGGCCGCGACCAGCGCGGTGAAGCGCGCCAGGCGGTCGTCGTCGCCGGGCACGCGCTCGTCGAGGACGGCGCGCAGGTGGCGGTGCAGCGCCTCGACCACCCCGAGGCCGGGCTCGCGGTCGGCGACGGCCCGCACCAGCGCGGCCTCGCGGTCGGTGTCCTCGTCGAAGACGAGGGCCTCCTTGGTGGGGAAGTGGCTGAACACCGTGGACGGGGCGACGTCGGCGGCCGCGGCGATCTCGGTGACGGTCACGTCGTCGAACCCGCGCTCGAGGAACAGCGTGAGGGCGGCGTCGGCGATCGCGGCCCGGGTGGCCGCCTTACGGCGCTCCCGTCGCCCGCCCTGCGCCTCAGCCACGCCCATGACGATACTCGAAGTCACTCCGATTTCGGAGTGACTCCGGTTATCTCGTGCCTCACACCGCGGGCGGCAGCGTCGCCACCTGGGAGGCGAACGTCAGGCCGGCCCCGAAGCCGAGGAGCAGGGCCTGGTCGCCGGGCCGCGACGCGCCCGACGTGAGCAGCGCGTGCATCGCGAGCGGTACCGAGGCCGCCGAGGTGTTCCCCGCCGTCTCCACGTCGCGGGCCACCGCGACGTGCTCGGGCACGCCGAGCGCCCGGACGATGCCGTCGGTGATCCGGGCGTTGGCCTGGTGGGGGACGAACGCGTCGAGCTGTTCGGCCTTCGTGCCGGCGCGCACGAGGGCCTGCTGGGCGAGCGGGGGCATCCGGGTGGTGGCCCACCGGAAGACCGCCGGCCCCTGCATTCGGAGCGCCGGCATGCGGTCGTCGAGACCGCGGGCGTGCTCGACGAACGACGGCGACTGCACGATGAGGTCGGCCTGCGACCCGTCCGCGCCCCACGCCACCGTCCCGATCCCCGGCGTCCCGCTCGGACCGACCACGGCGGCGCCCGCACCGTCGCCGAAGAGGAACGCCGTCGAGCGGTCGGTGGGCTCGACGATGTCGGTCATCCGCTCGACCCCGACCACCAGGACCGCGCCGTGCCCGGCGCCGACGAGCGCACCCGCCACCTCCAGCGCGTAGCAGAACCCGGCGCACGCGGCGCCGAGGTCCATCGCCGCCCCGTGCACCGCGCCGACCTCGTGCGCGACCCGGGTCGCGACCTGCGGCGACGCGGCGTCCGCGGACATCGTCGCGACGAGCACGGCCCCGACGTCGGCGGGATCGACCCCGGCCGCCGCCAGCGCGTCGCGGGCGGCGCTGGCGCCCATCGCGACGACGGTCTCGTCCGGTCCGGCGAAGCGGCGCGTGCGGATGCCGGAGCGGGCCAGCACCCAGTCGGGGTCGACGTCGAGGTGGGCGCACACCTCGTCGTTGGTGACGGCGCGCCGGGGGCGGTAGGCCCCGAGTCCCAGCATCGTCGCGGGATGACCGGCGGTCAGGACGGCGGGGTGGCCCAAGGAAGCCTCGCGGACGTGCGTCGGAGGAGGGGGACCACCCCACGGTCGCGCGCCCGGCCGGTTACTCGGAAGTCCTACTATTCGGTACGGCGATGGAACGGATCACACCTCGCCCGTGCGACCGCCCGGCGGGCCTGAGAACGGCGGGCAGATGGTGGTGCCGCCGTGGCGGGGACCCGTGTACACCTTCCGACCGGGGGATTTCCGCACCGCGAGAGGAGTGCGCGATGTCCGACCCGGGCTCCGGGACCGTGTCGGGAGGTGGCGAGTCGGGATCCGTGGCGGTCGCCGACGACGTCGAGGACGTGCTGAGCGACCTCGCGGACGCGATGGAGAAGGTCCGTCGCGGCGAGTTCGACGTCCGGCTGTCCCGCCGGGAAGGGGTGGGCGGCGACGTCGTCGACCGCTTCAACGAGATGGTGCGGGTCTACGAGCGGCGCAACCGGGACCTGCTGCGGATCAGCCGCGTGGTCGGCCGCGAGGGCCGCATGCTCGAGCGCCTCGACGAGGAGGCGGCCGACGGCTCCTGGGCGAGCGCCGCGCGCGCGATCAACTCGCTCATCGACGACCTCGCCCGGCCCACGGCCGAGATCGCCCGCGTCATCGAGGCCGTCGCCGAGGGCGACCTGTCCGAGCACATGGCGCTCGAGATCGAGGGACGCCCGCTGCGCGGGGAGTTCCTGCGGATCGGCCGCACCGTGAACACCATGGTCGACCAGCTCTCCTCGTTCGCCGACGAGGTCACGCGCGTCGCCCGCGAGGTGGGCACCGAGGGCGAGCTGGGCGGCCAGGCCGACGTCCGCGGGGTCGCGGGGACCTGGCGCGCGCTCACCGACTCGGTGAACACGATGGCGAGCAACCTGACGAACCAGGTCCGGTCGATCTCCTCGGCCGCCACCGCCATCGCCGACGGCGACCTCTCCCGCAAGATCACGGTCAGCGCCCGCGGCGAGGTCGCCGAGCTCGCCGACACGATCAACTCCCTGACCGACACCCTCCGGCTGTTCGCCGACGAGGTCACCCGGGTGGCGCGCGAGGTGGGCACCGAGGGCCGGCTGGGCGGCCAGGCCCAGGTCCCGGACGTCGCCGGCACCTGGAAGGACCTCACCGACGCGGTGAACCTCATGGCCACCAACCTGACCGACCAGGTCCGGGGGATCGCCCAGGTCTCCACCGCCGTGGCCCGCGGCGACCTCAGTCAGAAGATCACGGTGGACGCGCGGGGGGAGATCCTCGAGCTGAAGAGCACCGTGAACACGATGGTCGACCAGCTGTCCTCGTTCGCCGACGAGGTGACCCGGGTGGCCCGCGAGGTCGGCACCGAGGGCCGGCTGGGCGGCCAGGCCCAGGTCCCGAACGTCGCCGGCACCTGGAAGGACCTCACCGACGCGGTGAACCTCATGGCCACCAACCTGACCGACCAGGTCCGCAACATCGCGCAGGTGACGACGGCGGTGGCCCGCGGTGACCTGAGCCAGAAGATCACGGTGGATGCCCGCGGCGAGATCCTCGAGCTGAAGAGCACCGTGAACACGATGGTCGACCAGCTCTCGTCGTTCGCCGACGAGGTCACCCGGGTGGCCCGCGAGGTCGGCACCGAGGGCGAGCTCGGCGGTCAGGCGCAGGTGCGCGACGTCGCCGGGACCTGGCGCGACCTCACCGAGAGCGTCAACCACCTCGCCGGCAACCTCACCAACCAGGTCCGCAACATCGCGCAGGTGACGACCGCGGTGGCCCGCGGGGACCTGAGCCAGAAGATCACGGTCGATGCCCGCGGCGAGATCCTCGAGCTGAAGAGCACCGTGAACACGATGGTCGACCAGCTCTCGTCGTTCGCCGACGAGGTGACCCGGGTGGCCCGCGAGGTCGGCACCGAGGGACGGCTGGGCGGCCAGGCCGCCGTCCCGCACGTGTCGGGCACCTGGCGCGACCTCACCGAGAGCGTCAACCACCTCGCCGGCAACCTCACCAACCAGGTCCGCAACATCGCGCAGGTGACGACCGCGGTGGCCCGCGGGGACCTGAGCCAGAAGATCACGGTGGACGCCCGCGGCGAGATCCTCGAGCTGAAGAGCACCGTGAACACGATGGTCGACCAGCTCTCGTCGTTCGCCGACGAGGTCACCCGGGTGGCCCGCGAGGTCGGCACCGAGGGACGGCTGGGCGGCCAGGCCGCCGTCCCGCACGTGTCGGGCACCTGGCGCGACCTCACCGACAACGTCAACTACATGGCCTCGAACCTCACCGGCCAGGTCCGCAACATCGCGCAGGTGACGACCGCGGTGGCCCGCGGGGACCTGAGCCAGAAGATCACGGTGGACGCCCGGGGGGAGATCCTCGAGCTCAAGGACACCGTGAACACGATGGTCGACCAGCTGTCCTCGTTCGCCGACGAGGTCACCCGCGTCGCCCGCGAGGTCGGCACCGAGGGCGAGCTCGGCGGCCAGGCGCAGGTGCGCGACGTCGCCGGGACCTGGCGCGACCTCACCGAGAGCGTCAACCAGCTCGCCTCCACGCTCACCACCCAGCTGCGGGCGATCGCCGAGGTGTCGACCGCCGTCACCCGCGGCGACCTGACCCAGCGGATCGGGGTCCGGGCCCAGGGCGAGGTGGCGCAGCTCAAGGACACCCTCAACCTGATGATCGCGACCCTGCTCGACACCACCAACGCGAACGCCGAGCAGGGGTGGCTGGACTCGAACCTCGCCCGCATCGGGGGGCTGCTGCAGGGCCAGCACGACCTCTCCGACGTGACCCAGATGATCCTGCGGGAGGTCGTCCCGCTGACCGGGGCCCAGCTCGGCGCGTTCTTCCTCGCCGAGTTCCCCGACGGCGAGGTCGACAGCACCCACCCCGTCGGCTGGCGGCTCTCGGCGGGCCACGGGGTGGGCGGGTCGCTGCTCGACCTCGACCCCCCGACGGTGTTCGGCGCGCGGGAGGGCCTCGTCGGGCAGGTCGGGACGACCAAGCAGACGGTCGTCGTCCGGGACATCGCCCCGGACCTGTTCGCGATCCGGTCCGGCCTCGGCGACATCACGCCGGTCGAGGTGATCCTCCTGCCGGTGACCTTCGAGGGGGAGTCGCACGGGGTCATCGAGCTCGGGTCGCTCATGCCGTTCTCCGACCTGCACCGGATCTTCCTCGAGCGGCTGGTCGGGGCCATCGGTGTCACCGTGAAGACCATCCGTGCGAGCCGCCGCACCGAGTCGCTGCTCTCGGAGTCCCAGCGGCTCACCCTCGAGCTGCAGGAGCAGTCGGCCGAGCTGCAGCGCACGAACGCCGAGCTGGAGGAGAAGGCGGAGCTCCTCTCGGACCGCAACCGCAAGATCGAGATCAAGAACCTGGAGATCGACGCCGCCCGGCGCGGCGTCGAGGAGAAGGCCCAGCAGCTCGCGCTGGCCAGCCAGTACAAGTCGGACTTCCTGGCGAACATGAGCCACGAGCTGCGCAACCCGCTGAACTCGCTGCTGCTGCTCTCGCGCATGCTCGCGGACAACCCCGACCAGAACCTCACGGTGAAGCAGATCGAGTTCGCCTCGACCATCCACGACGCCGGGTCCGACCTGCTCGACCTGATCAACGACATCCTCGACCTGTCGAAGATCGAGGCGGGCCGGGTGGACGTCTTCCCGACCCCGGTGGACCTCGCCGGGGTGCCCGAGTACCTCGACACCGTGTTCCGGGCACAGGCCGAGGAGAAGGGGCTGGAGCTGAGCCTCCGGGTGATGCCGCAGACCCGGTCCATCGTCACCGACATCCAGCGGCTGCGGCAGATCCTGCGCAACCTGCTCGCGAACGCGGTCAAGTTCACCAGCACCGGGTCGGTCGAGCTGCTCATCGAGCCGGCGGAGCCGGGCTCGGGCTACGAGGAGGCCGGCCTGGTCGGGGTCGAGGACGTGGTCCGGTTCGTCGTGCGGGACACGGGGATCGGCATCGCGCCGGAGAAACTGGAGATGATCTTCGAGGCGTTCCAGCAGGCCGACGGCACCACCAGCCGGCGCTTCGGCGGCACCGGCCTCGGACTCTCGATCAGCCGGGAGCTGGCTCGGCTGCTCGGCGGGGTGATCACGGTGTCGTCCCGGGTCGGCGCGGGCTCGACCTTCACGCTCTACCTGCCGACGATCGTCCCCGACGCGGCCCCGCCGCCGGACCCGTTCGCCGTGCTGACCGCCCCCGCCGCGGACGCCGCTCCCGTCCCGCCGCAGGTCCCGATCATCCGGCCGGCGGCCCACGAGGCCGCCGGGCCGCACGACGCCGCGCTGCGCGACACCACCGTGCTGATCGTCGACGACGACGTCCGCAACGTCTTCGCGCTGACCAGTGCGCTGGAGCGCCACGGCATCGACGTCCTCTACGCCGACAACGGCGCCGACGGCATCCGGCTGCTGGCCGAGCACCCCGAGGTCCGGGTGGTGCTGATGGACGCGATGATGCCGGACCTCGACGGCTACGAGACGACGCGCCGCATGCGGGCCGGGCCGGGCGGTGCCGAGGTGCCGATCCTCTTCCTCACCGCGAAGGCCATGCCCGAGGACCGGCAGGCCAGCCTCGCGTCGGGGGCCAGCGACTACATCACCAAGCCGGTCGACCTCGAGGCGCTGCTCACGACGATGGCGTCGTGGGTGTCGCCCCCGGGACCGGACGACGCGAGGGAGGCGCGATGAGATCGGTGCCGACACCCCGGGTCCTCGCCGTGGACGACCGGCGGGAGAACCTGGTCGCGCTCGAGGCGATCCTCGCCGACACACCGGTCGAGGTCGACACGGTGATCGGCGGGGAGGAGGCGCTCAAGCGGCTGCTGACCCACGACTACGCGCTCATCGTGCTCGACGCGCACATGCCCGGGATGAGCGGCTACGAGACCGCCGAGCACATCAAGGAGCGCGAGAAGACGCGCCACATCCCGATCCTGTTCCTCACCGCGGCGGACAGCGACTCCGGGTCCGCCCTGCGCGGGTACCGGGCCGGGGCGGTCGACTACATGGTCAAGCCGCTCTCCCCGTGGGTGCTGCGGTCCAAGGTCGAGGTGTTCGCCGACCTCTGGACGGTCCAGGCCGAGCTGGCGCGGCAGGCGCAGCACTGCCGCATGCTGCTCTCCGCGGTCGGCGACGCCGTGCAGGCCCTCGAGGGCCCGGCCGCCGACGTCGACCGGGTGGCCACGGGGCTGCGGGAAGCCCTGGAGGGGGCCTCCCCGACGCTGCGGGCGGCCCGCTGAGAGCGGGGTCAGAACGCGCCGATGAACACGTACTTGCCGTCCCAGCCCTCGTCGACGCCGTCCCAGAACACCCGGCTGCCGGGGACGGTCGAGGCGTGCCGTGCGTACGTCCGGGCCGCGTCGTCGAAGCTGTGCCGGGTGCTGCGCACGGCGTAGGGCAGGTCCGGGTCGGCCTGCAGGGCCAGGATCCCCAGCAGCTCGGCGGGGGAGGCCCCGCCCACCCGGCCGGACTCCTCGACCGACGCGGTGATGTGCTGGCGGGCGCCGCTGCGCTTGACCAGCGTGCCCGTGATGACGTCGACGTTGGCCCGCGTCTCGAAGCCGCCGTCGGCCTCCCACAGGCGGATGCCCTCGATGTAGCGCTGGGCTGCGTGCACGATCCCGGGCGTGGGGGACAGGCGCAGCGTGCCGCCCGCCAGGACCGGGTCGTCGACGACGACGCCGTCCTCCGGCAGCTGCGCCAGCGCCTCGGGCTCCCCCCGGACCACCACGACCGACGTGCCGCCGTAGGCGTTGATCACGCCCAGGTCCTCGGTGGCCACCGTCGGCTCGAGCAGCCGGCCGAACGAGCTGTAGTGCTCCTCGGGGGTCCGGGTGACGGTGACGCTGTAGGCCTCGACGTCGGCGACCTCGGCCTCGACGACGTAGCCGTAGGTCGCCAGGTACTCCGCCAGCCCCGACCCGGACCCCTCGCGGACGCGGTCGGCGACGGCCCCGAGCTCCCGGTCGATCTCCTCGACCGCGTGCAGCGACGACTGGCCCACCCCGCTGTTGCCGTTCGGGTCCTTCAGCCGGACCCCGACGTAGGTCTCCAGCAGGTCGTGGACGGCCCGCACCACGGCGTCGCGGGAGAAGCAGCTGTACCCGGGCACCGTCGTGCCCCGGATGTGGCGGGGGAAGCGGCGGTCGAACCAGGCCGGGGCCTCGTCGTCGGGGAGCGGCTCGTGCACCTGCACCTTGGAGGAGCGCTCGATCAGCTCCCGCGGCAGCGTCGACCCGTAGATCCACAGCGGCCGGCCGCCGTCGTCGACCGGGCCGTCCGGGGTGAGGCGCGCGCCGAGGTCCTCGACCGGCTCGGTGGTGTGGGTGATCACGACGCGGTGCCCGGCGGGCGCGATCTGTGCGCAGAGCTCGGTGATCCCGCGGTCCCGGGCCTCGATGCCCGAGAGGTGTTCCCTCATCGTCGTCTCCCCCGTGGTCCGTCGGCGCCGGTCGGCTCGCTCCGCCGGCCCCGCCGTCAGCGCTACCCGCGGGCGCCCGCCGGCCGAACGGCGGGCCGCCCGGATGTGGCCTCCTCCACGTCGGCCGAACCGGCGGTCAGCGGGCCGCGAGCACGTCGGCGAAGAAGCGTTCGACCGTCGGCAGGACCCGCGCGCCCTGGTGCCCGACCCCGGGCACGAGGTCGAGGCGGGCGTCGACGCCGTGGGCGGCGAGGTTGGCGTGCAGGGCCCGCAGCCGCGCCACGCGCGTGGTGCCGGCCGCGTCGGCGCCGGGCATCCAGTTCCGGCCCCCGGGGTTGTTGATCTCCCAGGTCTCCACGTCGTCCGCGCCGACCACGAGCTGCACCGCCACGCGCCGCAGCGCGTCGAGGTCGATCTCCCGGCCGAAGCGGTCGGCGACGTCGGCGGTGCCGATCCACCAGGGACGGGCCGGATCGAGCATCGTCACCCGGCCCGGGGCCCCGACCGACGCGGCGGCCAGCCGCTCCGGGTGCAGGTAGAGGAAGCGGTGGGTGAACTGGCCGCCGCCGGAGAAGCCGTGGAGCAGGAACCGGTCGGCGTCCACCCGGTAGCGCGCCGCGACCTCGTCGACCATCGCCAGCAGGACGCGGTCGAACCGCAGGTCGTCGTGGACGAGGAACTTGAAGCGGTGCAGGTCGTCCGGGTCCCCGATGCCCGCGGGGAAGAGCGGCGCGAGCACCACGCACCCGTGCGTCTCGGCGAACCCGGCCAGGGCGTCGCGGTAGCGCTCGGCGGTGCGGGCGGTGCCGTGCACCACGACCAGCAGCGGGAGCGGGGAGGTCGTGGTGCGGTGCGTCCCGGGGACGTGCAGCGCGTAGCTGAAGCGCTGGTCGGCCTGGCACGCGACGAACGGCGTCGCGCCGTTGCGGTAGAACTCCTCCGGGTCCAGGACCCTCGTGTCGGCACCGTCCTCGCTCATCCGCCCGAGTGCCCGCGGCCTGCCGGGCCGCAATCAGGCGCGGGACGTGGCGAGCGCCGCGCCGACCTCCTCGATCGCCGCGGTGTGCCCGCCCGCGGCGCACAGCGGCGCGAAGAGGATCGACTCCGCCCCGGCCTCGGCGTAGTCCGCGAACCGCGCGACGACGTCGTCGGCGGTGCCGTGCGGCACGCACGCGTCGACGAGGCGGTCCATGTCCTGGCCGTAGATCCGCTGCAGGGTCCCGACGGCGAGGGTGCGCGCCGCGGCGCGGGTGGGCGCCACCGCCGACCACGCCAGCAGGCCCCCGGTCACGGGCGGCCGGCCCTGCTCGGCCGCGACGTCGTTCGCGAGCCGCAGGCCGCGGCGCACGCGGTCGGGGCTGCACAGGTACGGCATCCACACCTCGCCGGCGCGGCCGGCCCGGCGCATCGCCGCCTCCGAGCGCCCGCCGACCCAGACCGGCACGGGCCCGACGGGCAGCGGGTCGAGCCGGGTCGGCTCGCCCTCGACGGTCACGGTCTCCCCGGCCAGGTAGGCCCGTACGACGGGGAGCGCCTCGTCGGTCCGCCGGCCCCGGGCGCTCACCGGCACCCCGCACGCCGCGAACTCCGCCGGGTTCTCGCCCCCCACCCCGACGCCGAGCTCGAACCGCCCGGCGGACACCCGGTCCAGCGTCGCCGCCAGCTTCGCCGCGAGGACCGCCGGGTACAGCGGCAGCAGCGTCACCGCGGAGACCAGCCGCACCCGGCTGGTGGCCGCGGCGGCCGCCGCGAGCGTGACGAACGCGTTCGAGGTGGGGCTGCCGAACAGGACGTGCTCGCCGGCGGCGACCAGGTCGAACCCGAGCTGCTCGGCCCGCGCGGCCAGCGTCGGGATCTCGCCCGGGTCCGCCGTCGGCGGCAGCATCAGCCCGACCCTCACACCTCCGCTCCCGCCCGGGCGAGGACGGCGGCCGCCATCCGGAGGTGCACGTCGTCGACCATCTCGCCGTTCACCACGCCCACCCCGGCCCGCCCGGCCGCGACGACGTCGCGGGCGTGCGCGATCTCCTCGTCGGAGGGCGTGAACACCTCGTGGGCGAGCGTGACCTGCGCCGGGTGGATGCAGATCTTGCCGTCGTAGCCGAGGTCGCGGCCCTCGGCGGCATCGGCGCGGAAGAGCTCGGCGTCGCGGACGTTCACCACGGTCTGGTCGAGCGCCCCGACGCCGGCCAACCGCGCCGCGAGCAGCACCTCCGAACGCGCGTACAGCACCTCGCGGCTCGACGGCGTCCGCCGGCCCCCGACCGAGGCGATGAAGTCCTCGGCCCCGAAGTAGGCGGCGGTGACGTCGGACCCGGCCAGCAGGTCCCGCGCCCGCGCCACCCCGCGGGCTGTCTCGAGCCCGACGACGACGGGCCGGTCGCCGAGCCGCGCTCGCAGGTCCCGGAGCTGCTCCGGGTCCTCGTACTTGGGCAGCACCACCCCGGCCCGGGTGCCGCTGACGGCCTCGACGTCGTCGTCGTGCCAGGGCGTGCCCGGCGGGTTGACGCGGACCAGGACCAGCGCAGCGTCGACGGGGAGGTCGCGGACCGCGCCGACCGCGGTCGGGCGGGCGGTGTCCTTGTCGTCGGCCGCCACCGCGTCCTCGAGGTCGACCGCGATCGCGTCCGGCGCCGAGCGCGGCGCCTTCGCGACCATGTCCGCGCGTCCACCGGGCACGAACAGCAGGGAGCGCGGCACGGTCACGAGGCGGGCCTCCGGTGCATCAGGCCGGTCCGCCGGACGGAGCAGACCAGGTCGTTCCGCTGGTTGCGCGCGCGGTGCGCGAACACCACGATCCCGGCGTCCGGGCGCGACCGCGACTCCCGCGCCTCGACCACCTCGGTCTCGACCCGGATCGTGTCGCCGTGGAACACCGGGGCGGGGAAGGTGCAGTCGGTGAGCCCGAGCTGCGCGACGATGGTCCCCAGCGTCAGCTCGGGCACGCTGAGCCCGACGACCAGCGCGAGCGTGAACATGCTGTTGACCAGCGGGCGCCCGAACTCGGTGCGCGACGCGTAGTCGTGGTCGAGGTGCAGCGGCGCCGGGTTCATCGTCATCGTGGTGAACAGGACGTTGTCGGTCTCGGTGACCGTGCGCCGGGTGGCGTGCTCGACGACGAGGCCCTCGGTGAGGTCCTCGAACCACAGTCCGCTCACGCCGTCCGCACCGCCGCGGCCACCACGTCCAGCGACGACGGGTCCTCGAGCGCGCTGGTGTCGCTGCGGGCCTCGCCGTGCAGCAGCACCTCGCGCATCAGCCGGCGCATGATCTTGCCGGTGCGGGTCTTGGGCATCGCGGCCGTGACGATGACGCGGTCGGGCCGGGCGATGCCGCCGATGGTGTCGCCCACCAGCTTCTTCACCTCGTCGGGCACGCCGTCCGCGGAACCCGCCGACACCGTCACGAACGCCACCGGCACCGTCCCCTTCGTCTCGTCGGGGACCCCGACGACCGCAGCCTCCATCACCCGCGGGTGCGATCCCACCACGGCCTCGATCTCCATCGTCGAGAGCCGGTGCGCGGCGACGTTGATGACGTCGTCGGCCCGTCCCAGGACCCACAGGTGCCCGTCGTGGTCGACCACGGCCTCGTCGTTCGTGGCGTACTTCCCGGGGAAGCGGGAGAAGTAGGTCGACAGGTAGCGGTCGTGGTCGTCCCAGACGGTGCGCGCCAGCGTCGGGAACGGGCGGGTCATGACGAGGTTGCCCTTCACCCCGGCCGGCACCGGGTGGCCTTCGTCGTCGACGACCTCGCAGGCGTGCCCGGGCAGCGTCGTGCCCGCCGACCCGGCCTTGAGGTCGTCCACCCCGGCGACGGGGTAGGTCCACGTGGAGCCGGTCTCGGTCTGGCCGTAGGCGTTGACGACCGGGACGCCGAGCGTCGTCGTCGCCCACGTGAACGTCTCGCCGTCGAGGGGCTCGCCCTGCACCGTGATCAGCTCGAGGTCCGGCAGCGGGTGCTCGCGGACGAGGTCGTCGCCGAACTTGCGCAGCATCCGCAGCACCGTGGGGGCGCACAGCACCTTCGTCACGCCGTGCTTCTCGCAGATGTCGTAGAACCGCGACGGGCCCGGCGTGTCGAGCGCGCCCTCGTAGCAGGCGATCGTCGCGCCGTTCGCCAGCCCGCCGATGACGGCCTGGATCGGGAACGTCAGCCACCCGACGTCGGCAGCCACCCAGTACACGTCGTCGTCGGTCAGGGCGGCCTGCCAGTGGGCGTTCGCCCAGGTCCCGAGCAGGAACCCGCCGACCGAGTGCACCACGCCCTTCGGCCGCGACTCGGTGCCGCTGGTGAAGATGAGGAACGCCGGCTCGTTGGCGTCGAGCCCGACGACCTCGCTGCCCTCGGGGTGGGCGTCGACGAGCTCGCGGTAGGAGGTCTCGCCCTCGGTGAGCGGGACGCCGTCCCCGGTGCGGTCGACCACCACGGTGTGCTGCAGCGTCGGGGTGTCCGGGCGGGCGGCCCGGAGGGTCTCCAGCAGCGTCACCGGCCTGCCGCGGCGGTAGATCGCGTCGGCGACCACGACGACCTTCGCCCGCGCCGCCGCCAACCGGGAGGCCACGGCGTCGCGGCCGAACCCGGAGAAGAGCACGGTGTAGATCGCGCCGATGCGGTTGCAGGCGTGGATGGCGGTGAACGCCTCGACGAGGTTGGGCATGTAGATCGCGACGACGTCGCCCTTCTCCACCCCGAGCGCGGTGAGGCCGGCGCCGAGGCGGGAGACCTCGTCGGCGAGCTCGGCGTAGGTCAGCGTGCGGCTGTCGCCGGGCTCGCCCTCCCAGACCACCGCGTGGCGGTCCGGGGTCGACTCCGCCCACCGGTCGACGCAGTTGTCGGCGACGTTGATGCGCCCGCCGTCGAAGTAGCGGAAGTCGCCGAGCTCGCCGGTGCGGACGGTGTCGTACGGCGCGAGCCACCGGTGCTGCTCGGCGACCCAGGCCCAGTAGTCGTCGGGGTCGCGGTCGTGCAGCGCGCGGGCGGCGGCGATCTCGTCGGCGTAGCGCGCCGAGCGGTGCCCGGCGTCCAGGGGGAGCAGGGGCGCCGAGATCAGGGCGCCGAGGGTGTCGCGATCATCCATGATCGACTTCCTTTGACCGGGGCTGGCTCGGACGGGGCTGGCTCGGACGGGGCTGGCTCAGACGGGGCTGACGAGGTGGTGACGACGGGGCGCGCCGCGGCTCCAGTGCTCCGCGTGGCGCAGGCGGACGGCGAGCTCGGCGCGCAGTTCCTCGCCGGGCACCACGGTGTCGACGACGAGCTCGGAGGCCATCCGCAGCAGGTTGATCTCGGCGCGGTGCTCCTCGACGCGGGCGGCGACGAAGGCCGCGCGCTCGTCGTCGTCGGCGATGTCGGCGATCTTGCGGGCGTACACCGCGTTGACCGACGCCTCCGGGCCCATCGCGCCGATGAACGCGCTCGGCAGCGCGATGGTGGCGCGCGGCTCGAAGCCCGGCGCGCACATCGCGTAGAAGCCGGCGGCGTAGGCCTTGCGCAGGATCACCGAGAACTTCGGGACCTCGGCCGACGCCATCGCGGCGATCAGCTTCGCGCCGTGGCGGATGATGCCCTGGCGCTCGACCGCGACGCCGACCATGAAGCCGGGCACGTCCTGCAGGAACACCAGCGGGACGTTGAAGGCGTCGCACCAGGAGACGAACCGGGCGGCCTTGTCGGCGGAGTCGACGTGGATCGCGCCGGACTTCGCGCCGGGCTGGTTCGCGACGATCCCGACGACGCGGCCCTCGAGCCGGGCCAGCCCGACGACGATCTCCGGCGCCCAGTCCGGCTTGACCTCGAAGAACGTGCCGGCGTCGACGAGCCGGTCGATGACCTCGACGACGTCGTAGCCGGTCACCGGGTCGTCGGGGATGACGCCGGTCCAGTCGGTCTCCTCGGGCTCGACGGGTGCGACGACCGCGGGCCGCCCGGTCCAGTCGTCGGGCAGGTAGGAGAAGAGCAGGCGGGCCGCGGCGACGGCCTGCCAGTCGTGGGAGAACACGGCGTCGCCGCAGCCGGACACCTCGGCGTGCATGCGCGCGCCGCCCATCTCCTCCTCGGTCGTGCGCTCGCCGGTGACCTTCTCGGCCACCCGCGGGCTCGCGAGGAACATCGACGCGCGACCCTCGACCATCCCGACCCAGTCGGTGAACGCCGGCATGTAGGCCCCGCCCGCGGCCGACGGGCCGTGCAGGCAGCAGATCTGGGGGACGCGGCCGGACAGCGCGACCTGGAGCCGGAAGATCGCGCTCGCGCCGCGGCGTCCCGGGAAGAAGCCCATCTGCTCGGTGAGCCGGCCGCCGGCGGAGTCGACGAGGTAGAAGACCGGCAGCAGGTCACGGTCGGCCCGCTCGAGGATCCGGATCTGCTTCTCGCAGGTCAGCTCGCCCCAGGACCCGGCCTTGACCCCGAAGTCGTGGGCGATCACCGCGACCGGCCGGCCCTCGACGGTGCCGACCCCGGTGACCACCCCGTCGGCCGGCAGCGACCCGGCCAGCAGCCCGTCCTCGACGAAGCTGCCCTCGTCGAGCAGGACGGCGAGGCGCTCCCGGGCCGTGAGCGTCCCCGGGTAGCGGCTGGTGTCGCCCCCGGCCCGGGCCGCGTCGGCGGCGCGCAGGAGGTCGTCCGCCGAGGGAGGCACCGGCGCCCCAGGGGGGCTGGGCGCCGGTACCTCCCTCGGCGGACGGGTGCCGTTCGCCGTCACGGGATCAGCCGCTTCGAGAGGATCTCGAGCTGGATCTCGTCCGTGCCGCCGCCGATGCGCAGGATCCGGACGTCGCGCTGGTGGCGCACGATCGGCGTCTCCTCGAGGTAGCCGGCGCCGCCGAAGAGCTGGAGCGCCTCGTCGACGATCCACGCGGCGGCCTTGGCGGCGAAGTACTTGGCGGCCGCGACGGAGCGCGCGGCCTCGGGGTGGTCGCGGTCCAGCCGGTCGGCGGCCTGGTAGGTGATCGCCCGGGCCGCGTCGAGCTCGACCTCCATCGCGGCGATCCGGTGCCGGATCGTCTGGAGGCCGGTCAGCGGCGCCCCGGCGACCTCGCGGTCGCGGACGTACGCGGTGACCTGGGCGATCGCCTCGGCCGCGTGGCCGATGCCCATCGCGGCGAGCACGACCCGCTCGAGCTGGAAGGCGGCCATGATCTGGTAGAAGCCGCGGTCGACGGCGCCGAGCACGGCGTCGTCTCCGACGGTGACGCCGTCCAGGACCACCTCGCGGGTGTCCGAGGAGTGCCAGCCCAGCTTCTGCAGCGGCGCGCCGAGGGACAGGCCCGGGGTGTCGGCGGGGACGACGAACGTGGTGATCCCGCGGTGCCCGGCGTCGGGGGAGGTCTTGGCGCCGACGACGATCACGTCGGCGAGCCCGGCGTTGGTGATGAACATCTTGCGGCCGTCGATCACCCAGCCGGTGTCGGTGTGGCGGGCCTTCGTCGTGATGCCCGCGACGTCGGAGCCCGCGCCCGGCTCGGTGACGGCGATGGCGGCGATCGCGGTGCCCGCCGCGAGGGCGGGCACCCAGTGCTGCTGCTGCTCGGGGGTGCCGTTGCGGACCAGGTGCGGCGCGGCCATGTAGGCGCTGACCAGCGCGCTGACCGCGATCCCGCCGCAGGCGCGGGAGAGCTCCTCCGCGAGCACCGTGACCGCAGTGGCCTCGCCGCCGTCGCCGGCCGAGCCGCCGAGGTCCGAGGGAGTGAGCAGGCCCAGGAGGCCGGCGTCGCCCATCTCCTTCCACAGCCGTTCCGGGGGGTGCCCGGCCCGTTCGGCCTCGTCGACCACGGGACGGACGCGCTGGTCGGTGAAGGCCCGGACGCTCGCCCGGAAGTCCTCGTGCACCTCGTCCAGCTCGAAGGCCATGCGCTCTCCTGGTTCCCTGATGTTCGACCGACCGGTCGGACGAAAGTAGGCTGAGTCACAGCCGGGCGTCAACACCGGGGTCCGACGTCGAGGAAGGGGTGCTGCGGTGGCCGCTCGGGACGCAGGTGCGGCCGCCGGGAGCCGGGCCGAGGAGCAGCGTCGTCGCATCCTCGCGGCGGCCGTCGAGGTCTTCAGCCGCCGCGGCTACCGGGCCGCCTCGATGAACGACATCGCCACCCGGGTCGACCTCTCGAAGCCCGCGCTGTACCACTACGTGCGCACCAAGCAGGACCTGCTCGTCCGGGTCTACGAGGAGGTGCTGGACGAGAGCCTGGCGGGCGCGCGGGAGATCGTCGCGGCGGCGTCGTCGCCCCGGGATGCGGTGCGCGGGCTGATCGTCGAGCGGGTCGCGTACACGTGCGAGCACCAGGACCTGCTGAAGATCTGCTTCGAGGAGGAGTCGGAGCTGCCGCCCGAGCTCGCGGAGCCGATCCTCGAACGTCGCCGGGCCTACGAGGCGGTGGTGCTCGAGGCCGTCCTGGCGGACCTCGCCGCGACCGGGAGCGAGCTGCCGATGGCGCCCAAGGCGTTCGTCAACACCTGCCTGGGCGCGGCCAACTGGGTCTACAAGTGGTACGACCCGGCGGGTCCGCTCTCGCCGCGCGAGCTGGGGGAGCAGGTGGCGGCGGTGCTGCTGCCGGCGTTGGGCTGAGCCCGGTCCGGGGCGTCGAGTGGGCGTCCATGGATGCCCCGGGAGCCGTGTGGGTCCACTGGGTGGGCGGCGCGGTGTCGAGTGGGCGCCCATGGCTGCCCCGGGAGCCATACGGGTCCACTCGGCCGGCCGCGCGGGAACCCGGTGGGCGATGAGGACGGTAGCTGACCGCCTCCCTCCCTATCGTGGTCCTCACCAGCAGGAACCGAGGGAGGACACCGTGAACGCGACCCACACCCCCACCGTCGACCTCGACTCGCTCACCGGCGAGCGCCGGGACATCGTCGAGACCCTGCGGGTCCACCGGGGGTTCCTGCTGCAGACGGTGCAGGGGCTCGACCAGGAGCAGGCGACGCGCCGGACCACGGTGTCGGTGCTCAACGTCGCGGGGCTGATCAAGCACGTCGCCGACACCGAGGCCGGGTGGCTGCGCTTCGCGCAGGGCGACTCCGCCGGGGTGGGCGGCGCCGGCTGGGAGATCGACTGGGACGACCCGGTGATCCAGCAGCGCCTCGCCGACGGCGACATCCGGCACGACGAGTTCAACCTCGTCGGCGACGAGACCCTCGAGGGGGTGCTGGCCCACTACGCGCAGGTGGCGGCCGCGACCGACGCGTTCGTCGTCGAGGCCGACCTCGACGTCTCCCACCCGCTGCCCGAGGCGCCGTGGTTCGAGCCGGGCGCCTCGCGGTCGGTGCGCCGGGTGCTGCTGCACGTCATCGCCGAGACCGCCCAGCACGCGGGGCACGCCGACATCGTCCGGGAGGCCCTCGACGGGGCGAAGACGATGGGCTGACCCGCGCTACTGCGAGGGCGCCGTCGTCGCCGCGCGGGTGGTGACCCGGCGGCGGAGCTCCCCGGTGTCGCGGGCGTCGAAGCCCTGGCCGGCGAGCCACGCGGCGACGGCCTCGCGGTCGGGGTGGCCGACCGGGACGACGTTGTAGACGTAGTTCAGCGAGCGGGCCGCGGCCTCCTCGGCGAGCCGGTCCATCGCCCAGGCGCCCACGCCCCGCCCGCGGAAGGCCGGCACCACGGCGACCAGCACCTCCGCGTCGCCCCAGGTGTCGTCGAGCCGGCCGAACGCGGCGACCTCGCCGTCGCCGGTCTCCGCGCGCCACCAGGCGTCACCGAGCGCGTCGCCCTCGGCCGGCGTGCCGAGCCCGTGCACGGTCGGTCCCGCCGGGGAGAAGGCCGCCGCCTTGTCCGTGTCCCAGGTCGGGGTGGGCTCCGCGGTCCAGGTCAGCTCCGGTGCGTCGTCCGTCTGCTGGGTCACCGCGCGGCCTCCTCGAATGTCTACTGCTCTTCCCCTCGTCGTCATAGTCTCGTAGAATGTGGGCCGGACGACAAGAGGAGGTCTCACGGTGACGGTCCTGGAGGAGCCGGTCAACGACGTCGCGGCCGACACCGCGGAGTCGGCCCGATCGGAGGCCGTGCCGCACGTCGACTTCGACACCGGCCCGGAGCGCTACCGGCACTGGCGGTTCACCGTCGACGGCCCGACGGCGTGGGTGTACCTCGACGTGGCCGAGGACGGCGGGATCGTCCCCGGCTACGAGCTGAAGCTGAACTCGTACGACCTCGGCGTCGACATCGAGCTCTACGACCTCACCCAGCGGCTGCGCTTCGAGCACCCGCAGGTCCGCAGCGTCGTGCTGACCAGCGGCAAGGACACGAACTTCTGCGCGGGCGCGAACATCCGGATGCTCGCCGGGTCGAGCCACCCGTGGAAGGTGAACTTCTGCAAGTTCACCAACGAGACCCGCAACGGCATCGAGGACATGACCGACGCGGGCCAGACCTGGATCGCCGCGCTCAACGGCACCGCGGCCGGCGGCGGCTACGAGATGGCCCTGGCGTGCGACCGCATCCTGCTCGTCGACGACCGGTCGTCCGCGGTGAGCCTCCCCGAGGTGCCGCTGCTGGGTGTGCTGCCGGGCACCGGCGGGCTCACGCGGGTGATCGACAAGCGCCGGGTGCGCAAGGACCGCGCCGACGTCTTCGCGACGCGCTCCGAGGGCTTCGGCGGGCGCAAGGCCGTCGAGTGGAAGCTCGTCGACGAGGCCGTGCCGCGTCGGGAGTGGGACCGCGTCGTGGCGGAGCGCGCGGCGGAGGCGGCCGGGGCATCCACCAGGCCGGCCGACGCGCAGGGCATCTCCCTGCCGCCGCTGCAGCGCACCGAGGCTGACGGTGCCCTCACCTACGACCACGTGCGCGTGACCCTCGACCGCGAGGCGCGCACGGCCACCGTCGTCGTCGCCGTGCCCGAGATGACCGACGACCCGGCGGCGCTGCACGACCAGGGGGCCGCGCATCCGCTGCTGGCGATCGTCCGGGAGCTCGACGACGCGATCCTGCGGCTGCGCACCAACGAGCTCGAGATCGGCACCTGGCTGCTGCTCACCGAGGGCTCGACGGAGCACGCCCTGGCCGCGGACCGGCTGCTCGCCGGGCACCAGGACGACTGGCTGGTCGCCGAGACCACGCGCTACCTCCGGCGGGTCCTCAAGCGCCTCGACGTCACCAGCCGCAGCCTCATCGCGCTGATCGAGCCCGGCAGCTGCTTCGCCGGGCCGTTCCTGGAGCTCGCGCTGGCCTGCGACCGGCAGTACATGCTCGAGGGCACCTTCGAGGAGGACGAGGACGCCACGCTGCCCAGCGGCGCCGCGGCGGAGGAGCCGGCGGTCGTCGTCGTCACCGACGCCCAGTTCGGCACCTTCCCGATGGGCAACGGCCTGACCCGGCTCGGCTCCCGCTTCTACGGCGACGACGGCGAAGGCGGAGCGCTCGAGACGATTCGGGCGCGGCGCGGCGAGGAGCTGACCGGCGGCGACGCCGACGACCTCGGCCTGGTCACCGACGCCCCGGACGACATCGACTGGACCGACGAGATCCGCATCCTGCTCGAGGAGCGAGCGTCGCTGTCCCCGGACGCGCTGACCGGGATGGAGGCCAACCACCGGTTCGTCGGACCCGAGACCATGGAGACCAGGATCTTCGGGCGGCTCACCGCGTGGCAGAACTGGATCTTCATCCGACCCAACGCCAGCGGCCCCGAGGGCGCGCTGCGCAAGTACGGCACCGGCCGCAAGGCCGACTTCGACCAGAAGCGCGTGTAAGAGCAACAGGGGGCTCGCACCACATGACGTCCGCACGCCCGAAGATCGACTTCGACGCGAAGATCCCGAACAACGTCGACCTCGCCGGCGACCGCAAGCTCCAGCGGGCCCTCGAGCGCTGGCAGCCCAACTTCCTCGACTGGTGGGCCGACATGGGGCCCGCCGTCGACACCAAGGACGTCTACCTGCGCACCGCGGTCGACGTCGGCCGCGACGGCTGGGCCCACTTCGACCACGTCCCGATGAACGAGTACCGCTGGGGGGTCTTCCTCTCCGAGCACGACCCGGACCGGCGGATCGCCTTCGGCGAGCACAAGGGGGAGCCGGTCTGGCAGGAGGTGCCAGGCGAGTACCGGGCCGACCTGCAGCGGCTCATCGTGATCCAGGGCGACACCGAGCCGGCGTCGGTGGAGCAGCAGCGCTTCCTGGGCGCGACGGCGCCGTCGTTGTACGACATGCGCAACCTGTTCCAGGTCAACGTCGAGGAGGGCCGCCACCTCTGGGCGATGGTCTACCTGCTGCACGCCTACTTCGGCCGGGCCGGGCGCGAGGAGGCCGACCAGCTGCTGGCGCGCAACTCCGGGTCGGACGACTCGCCGCGCATCCTCGGGGCCTTCAACGAGGAGACCCCGGACTGGCTGTCGTTCTTCATGTTCACCTACTTCACCGACCGCGACGGGAAGTACCAGCTCGGGACGCTGAAGGAGTCGGGCTTCGACCCGCTCTCCCGCACCTGCGAGTTCATGCTCAAGGAGGAGGCCCACCACATGTTCGTGGGCACCACCGGCATCGACCGCGTGGTGCGCCGGACCGCGGAGCTGATGGCCGACCACGACACCGAGGAGGTCGCCGGCGCCGGCGGCATCCCGCTGACGATGATCCAGAAGTACATCAACTTCCACTACACGGTGTCGCTGGATCTGTTCGGCAACGAGTCCTCGACCAACGCCGCCAACTACTTCACCGCGGGCCTCAAGGGCCGGTGGCAGGAGGAGCGGCGCGAGGACGACCACCAGCTCACCGACGATGCCGGGCACGTCGACGCGTACAAGGACGGGCAGGTCACGCACAACGAGGTGCCGGCGCTGCTGGCGCTCAACCAGGACCTGCGCCACGAGTACATCAACGACTGCAGGACGGGTCTCAAGCGCTGGAACCGCATCCTGGCCAAGGCCGGGATCGACGCCGAGCTGACGCTGCCCCACGTCGGGTTCAACCGCCAGGTGGGAGCCTTCGCGGGCGCGCACATCACCCCCGAGGGCCGGGTGATCCCCGAGTCCGAGTGGATGGCGCAGAAGGACCAGTGGCTGCCCACCGAGGTCGACAAGACCCACGTCCGCAGCCTCATGCACCCGGTGCTCGAGCCCGGGAAGATCGCGGGCTGGATCGCGCCGCCCTCGACCGGTATCAACGACAAGCCGGTGGACTACGAGTACGTCCACTTCCACTAGGTGCCTGCGGCTCGTGAGCACTGAGTGTCGGTATAGCGACAGTTAGTGCTCACGAGCGCGGAGCGCACCTCGTCCGCGAAGGCGGTTGATGTGCTGTCCCACCACCAGCAGTTCAACGCGTCGCAGTACCTCGTCGACCGGCACCTGGCCACCCCCGGCGCCGGCGGCCGCCCGGCGGTCCGCGCGATCGTCCCGGGCGGCGTCCGCGAGCTCGACTACGACACCCTCGCCGGCGAGGTCGCGAGCGTCGCCGCCGGGCTGCGCGCGCTCGGGGTGCGGCCCGAGCAGCGGGTGCTCATGTGCTGCTCGGACGGCGTCGAGCTCTTCACCGCCATCCTCGCCGCGATGCGCATCGGGGCGGTCGCGGTCCCGGTGTCGACCATGCTGCGCGGCACCGAGCTCGCCAAGCTCGTCATCGACTCCCGCGCGCCGGTCCTGCTCTGCTCGCCGGAGTTCGGGGAGGTCACCCGCCACGCCGTGGCCCTGGCGACCGAGGACCGACCGGACCTGTTCGACGTCGTCGTGGCCCCCGCCGCCGTGCCCGTGACGGACCCCGACCCGCTGGCCGGCTACCCGGTGCGCACCCGCAGCTGGGCCGACCTCGTCGCGGCCGGCGCGGGCGGGGACGACTCGCCGTACCCCACCTGGGACGAGTCGCCGGCGCTCTGGCTCTACACCAGCGGCACGACGGGGACCCCGAAGGCGGCGATGCACCGCCACGCCGACATCCGAACGGTCTGCGAGACCTACGGCGCCCAGGTCCTCGGGATCCACGCCGACGACGTGTGCTTCTCGGTCGCCAAGCTGTTCTTCGCCTACGGCATCGGGAACTCGATGTTCTTCCCGCTCGCGGCCGGGGCCTCGTCGGTGCTGGCGCCCGGGCGCCCGTCCCCGGCCGCGATCGCCGAGGTCGTCACGACCCACCCGGTGACCCTCTTCTACGGCAGCCCGAGCGTCTACGGGCCGCTGCTCGCGAGCGACCTGCCCGACGACACGTTCGCCCGGGTCCGTCAGGGCGTCAGCGCCGGCGAGGCGCTGCCGGCGCGGATGGTCGTCGGGATGCGCGACCGGTTCGGGGTCGAGGTGCTCGACGGCATCGGCTCCACCGAGGCGCTGCACATCTACCTGTCGAACAAGCCCGGCGAGGTCGTCCCCGGCACCTCGGGGGTGCCGGTGCCCGGCTACGAGGTCGAGATCCGCGACGACGACGGGTCGGTGGTCCCGGACGGCACGAAGGGCACGCTCTACCTGCGGGCCGACTCGCTGTGCACCGGCTACTGGTGCCGCACCGACGTCAACCGCCGGGTGTTCGAGGGCGAGTGGATGCGCACCGGCGACACCTACGTCCGCAACCCCGACGGCACCTACCAGTGCCTGGGCCGGACCGACGACGTGCTCAAGGTCGGCGGCATCTGGGTCACGCCGATGGAGGTCGAGGAGCGGCTCGTGCTGCACCCGTCGGTGGGGGAGGTGGTCGTCGTGGGCGTCCCCGACGACGACGGCCTCGACCGGACGGTCGCGTGTGTCGTGCCCGCGGAGGGCGCCGTGGTGGACCCGGAGGCGCTCATCGCGTGGTGCCGGGAGGGGCTCGCGTCGTTCAAGAAGCCGAGCCACGTCCTGGAGATCGACGCCGTGCCGCGGACGGCGACGGGCAAGGTCCAGCGGTTCCTCGTGCGGGAGCTGGCGGCCGGTGCCCTTCGGGCTCGTGAGCAGAAAGTGTCGTCATAGCGACAGTTAGTGCTCACGAGGCCGAAGGCCACCAGGCGGCCGTCGCGAGGTCGAGCTCGACCAGGTCGGGGTGTCGGAAGAAGAACCCCTCGTCGTGGTCGAGGAACGCCGGAGGGTGGGTGCCGACGGGGCACTCCTCGGTGTGGGCGACCGGCGCGAGGCGGCCGGGGCGCAGGGCGAAGCAGAACGAGCAGCTGCCGAACATCGGGTGACCTCCGGCGGACGGGTCGCGCGGGCGCGAGCGGGGCGGACCGGCCCGGGCGCGGCGGTGGACCCGGTCGTACCCGGATGGTTGCCCGCTGCGGGCCTCCCGCCGACCGCTTCGTGACGGCCCGCACCGCGTGAGCTGCATCGCCTGGTCACCGGGCGTTGTCTTCCCGCGGGGGATCTCGGAGACTGGGCTCACGCTGATCCTCGATCGGACCAGTGTGATCGCACTGGGTGAGTCCCGAGGGGGCGGACATGTCGGTGACCACGGCGCCGGAGGAGACCTCCGGGTCCGCACGGCGGGAGGCGTGGGCGGCCCGCGGCCGGTCCTTCGCAGGCCTCGTGCGCCGGGTGCCGTTCACGGCCACCGTCGTGGTGCTCATGGTCGTCGGCGGCCTCGTCACCGGCGCGTTCTGGTCGCCGCTGTCCGGCCGGCCGGACGCGATCGACCTCGCCTACGGCCCGCCCGCGCTGCTCGCCGGGCACGTCTGGACGCTCGTCACCGGGGCCCTGCTCGCCGGGCACCCCGTGCTCTACGTGCTCATCCTCGGGCTGTTCGCCGTCGCCGTCGGCTGGGTGGAGATCCGCTGCGGCACCCGGCGCACCGCGCTGGTCACCGTCGCGTTCCAGCTGGCGGCGGTGCTGCTCACCGCGGCGCTCGTCCTCGCGCTGGCCGCCACGCCGTGGGCCTGGGCGGCCCGGCTCGCGGGGGACCTCGACACCGGGTTCTCCGCGGGGATGTTCGCGGCGCTGGCGATGGGCGCGGCGACCCTCCACGCCCCCTGGCGGTTCCGGCTGCGCCTGGTGCTGGTGGGCGTGGCCGTCGTCGGGCTGCTCTTCCTCGGCGGGCTCGCCGACGTCGAGCACGCCATCGCCCTGGCCCTCGCGCTCCCGCTCGCCCGGCGGCTCGCGGGGCCCACCGCCGCGCCGGCCCCGACGTCGGGGCGGGTCGGCCGCCGGGAGCGCCGGCTGGTCGCCGCGGTCGGGCTCGTCGTCATCGCGGCCATCCGCGTCATCACCGTCGTCGTGCCCGTGATCGGGCCGCTCGGGGACACCAAGGACGAGTCCAGCGTCCTGGAGGTGACCATCTCGGTCGTCATCTCCCTGCTGATCGCCGAGGGGCTGCGCCGCGGTCGGCGGCCCGCGTGGTGGGCGGGTCTGGTCATCGGCGGGTTCTACACGCTGCTGGGCCTCGTCGTGGTCGTCGCCGTGGTGTACGCGCACATCACGCACCAGGTGGACCAGCTCGAGCTCATCGGCCTCGCGATCTTCGTCCCCAACGCGGTGCTCTGGGCGGCGCTGCTGGTGTGGCTCGTCGTCGGGCGCTCGGCGTTCGCGGTGCCCTCGCGCCGCGCGCTGCGCCGCCGCGGCCCCGACGGACCGGTGGAGGGCCCGCGCGCCGCGCGCACCGCCCTGCACACCCACGGCGGCTCGACGATCTCGTGGATGACCACCTGGCCGGAGAACCGCTACCTCGCGACCGCCGACGGGATCGTCGCCTACCGGGTGCACGCCGGGGTCGCGGTCGCGCTCGGCGACCCGGTCGTCGAGCCCGAGCGGTTCGGCGAGGCCCTCACCGGTTTCCGGACGCTCGCCGAGCGCTCCGGCTGGGTGCCGTGCCTGTTCTCGGCGACGGCCGGCCTCGCCGAGGCCGCGCGGGCGCAGGGCTGGCGTGCCCTGCAGGTCGCCGAGGACACGCTGATCGACCTCGACGGGCTGGAGTTCAAGGGCAAGCCCTGGCAGGCGGTGCGCAGCGCCTTCAACCGGGCCGGCAAGGCCGGCATCACCCACGAGATGGTGCACCTCGCCGAGGAGCCCCGGGCCGTCGTCGCGCAGGTCCGGGCCATCTCGGAGGAGTGGGTCGGGGACAAGGGGCTGCCCGAGATGGGCTTCACCCTCGGCGGCGTCGAGGAGGCGCTCGACTCCGAGGTCCGCACCGGGCTCGCGATCGACGCCGAGGGCACCGTCCACGGCGTCACCTCCTGGCTGCCGGTGTACGGGCCGGAGCGGGAGGTCGTGGGCTGGACGCTCGACGTCATGCGGCGCCGCCCGGACGGGTTCCGCGCGGTCGTCGAGTACCTCATCGCCTCGGCGTGCCTGACGTTCCAGGCCGAGGGCGCGCGCTTCGTCTCGCTCTCCGGGGCCCCGCTGGCCCGCTCCGACCGCGATCCGGAGGCCGCCGAGCCGGTGCTCGACCGCGTCCTCGACCAGCTCGGCGCCCTGCTGGAGCCCTACTACGGCTTCCGGTCGCTGCACCAGTTCAAGGCGAAGTTCCGCCCGCGCCACGAGCCGATGTACCTGGTCTACCGGGACGAGGGGGACCTGCCGCGGGTCGGGATCGGCATCGGGCGGGCGTACCTGCCCGACGCCGGGGTCAAGGAGCTCCTGGCGCTCGCTCGTACCGACGACGGGAAGTGACCCGCGTGGCCGCCACCAGCCGCCTGCTGCGCCACGCGTGGCTGCTCGTGCTCGTGATCGGCGTCGCCCTGTTCGTGCTCGACGAGCGCACCATGGTGGCCACCCGGAACCCGAACTTCGTGCCCTCGGCGATCCTGCTCGGGTCCGCGGTCGTGCCCTTCACGTTCGTCACGTTCATCAAGGGCCGCCGGCTGCCCTACGCCGTGTCGGGCGGGCTGCTCGCGTCGGCGGCCTTCTTCGGGGGCGTGCTCGGCACGATCGTCGCCGGGACCCTCGAGTTCGACGTCGAGCAGCGCCTCGGTGCCCTGCCCATGATCGGCGTCGCGGTCATCGAGGAGGGCGCCAAGCTGCTCGTGCCGCTCGTGCTGCTGCTGGTGCTGCGCCACCGGTTCGGACCGGCCGACGGCCTGCTGCTCGGCGTCGCCTGCGGCGCGGGCTTCGCCGCGCTGGAGACCATGGGCTACGGCTTCGTGACTCTGCTCGAGTCCCACGGCAGCGTCGTCAGCACCGTCGACGTGCTCATGCTGCGCGGGCTGATGAGCCCGGCCGGCCACATGGCCTGGACCGGGATCACCGCCGCGGCGCTCTACGCGGTCCCGGGCGCGGTGCACCACGGCCGGGCCGTCGGGCGCTTCGTGCTCGCGTACATCGTCGCGGTGGCCCTGCACACCGCGTGGGACAGCCTCGGCGGCGTGGTCGCCTACGTCGTCCTCGCGGTGCTCAGCCTGGGCCTGCTGACCTACATCGCCCACCGCATCGCGGAGGGCGAGGCCCACGTGAACGAACGTGGTCGCCCGAACGACCACATCCGTTCACATGCGTAGCTGGTCCAGCGCCGACCGGGCCTGCGCCTCGATCGCCTCGGGCCCGGTGACCTCGTCGGCGTCCGCCGCGTCGCCCATGTCGCCGGCCTGGTAGCGGGTCCACACCCCGGCGTGGATGCACGCCGCCCGCCACCGGGCGAACGCGATGTAGAAGTCGATGTCCGGGAGCTTCGCGCCGGAGGCCTTCTCGTAGCGGGCGAGCAGGTCCTCCCGGGTAGGGAACCCGCCGGCCTCGGTCGGGTTGGGCAGCGCCGCGGGCACCGTGTCCCCGGGCTGCGACCAGGACACGAGCACGTGCCCGAGGTCGCAGTACGGGTCGCCGATCGTGGCGAGCTCCCAGTCGAAGACCGCGACCGCGCGGCCGTCGTCGGCGTAGGAGATGTTGCCGCTGCGGAAGTCGCCGTGGGCGATCCGGTTCGCCGGGGCCTCGGGGATGCGCTCGGAGAGCGCGGCGTGGGCCTCGTCGATCGCGGTGAAGTCCTCCAGCGCCGACGCGTGCGCCTGCCGGTGCCAGCGCCGGAGCTGGCGCTCGACGAAGTTGCCGGGGCGGGCGAGGTCGTCGAGACCGACCTCGGCGGGCTCGACGGCGTGCAGCGCCGCGAGCACGTCCATCGTCGACTCGCCGATCCGGGTCTTCACCTCGGTCGACGTCACCCAGTCCGCGTCCTCCGGGCTGTTCAGCACCCGGCCCGGGGCGAAGTCCATGACGTAGAAGTCGACGCCGGCCACGTCGTGGTCGTCGCAGAACGCCACCGGCTGCGGCACCGGCACGTCGGTCGGCGCGAGCGCGGTGAGGAAGCGCCACTCGCGGCCCATGTCGTGCGCGGTCTCCAGCACGCCGCCCAGCGGCGGGCGGCGCAGCGCCCAGGTGGTCCCGGCGTCGTCGGTCACCTGGTACGTCAGGTTGGACCGCCCGCCGGTGATCCGGCGGAAGACCGGCTCGCCGGACAGACCCGGGACGTTCGCCCGGAACCACGCAACCGCGGCGTCCGGCACCCCGGAGTCGCCCGAGATCCCCGGCGCGCTCACGGCGTCACCACGATCTTCCCGACCTGCGCGTTGGACTCCAGGTACGTGTGCGCCTCGACGATCGTGTCGAGCCCCGCGAACACCCGGTCGACCTGGGGTCGGAAGTCCCCCGACCGCAGTCCCGAGCCCACGAACGCCCCTGCCCGCCGTAGCCGCTCCTCGTCGTGCGTCATCGCGAAGAGCGTATAGCTCCGCATCCAGAGATCCGGGAGCGTCTCGGTGGGGAAGATCGTCGGCTCGCCCGAGAGCAGCCCGTGGATGGTGATCACCCCGCCGCGGGCGGTCGCCCGGGCCAGGTCCGCCACGCCGGAGCCGGCCACCGCGTCGAACACGTGCTCGGCGCCGCGGCCGCCGGTGATCTCCAGGACGCGGGCCACGAGGTCCTCCTCGGCGGTGGCGACGACGTGGGCCGCGCCCGCGTCGCGCAGGGGCTGCGCCTTCGACGACGACCGCGTGGTCGCGATCGGGACCGCCCCGACGCGGTTCGCCACCGCGATCGCGGCGAGCCCGACGCTCGAGGTCGCCGCGGTGATCACCACGTGGTCGCCGGCGCGCAGCCCGCCGGTCTCGACCAGGCCGCCGTAGCCGACGAGGAACGGCATCCACACCGCGGCGCCGTCCACCCAGCTCGTCGTGTCTGGGAGGGGGACGACGGCGCGGGCGGGCACCAGGGCGCGGTCGGCGTAGACCGGGTAGTCGTTCATGGAGAACCCGGGCACCACGCTGACCCGGTCCCCGACCCCGAAGCGGGTCACCTCCGGCCCGACGGCCGAGACGGTGCCGCTGCACTCGTAGCCCAGCCCGGCCGGGAGCGTCGGCGCCTCGATGTAGGTGCCCCGCCGGAACATCGACTCCGCGCGGTTGAGCCCGATGGCCGCGACGTCGACGACGAGCTCGCCCGGCCCGGGGGCCGGGTCGGGCGCCTCCTCGACCCGCAGCACGTCCGGGTCGCCCAGCTCGGAGAACCGCACCGTCCTCGCCATGGGTCGTGATCATGCCGCCGGCGCACCGGGCTCCGCACCCTCTTCCCGGAGGGGCACCGCGGGTCTACCGTGACCGCGTGACCCGATTCGACATCGGGTCACGACGAGGGCGAGGAGGCCCGGCATGAGCGACGCGCGCGCCCACCGGGTCCTCGACGCGGCCGGCGACCTGCTCGTGGCCCACGGCTACCGCCGGGTGACGATCGCCGACGTCGCGGAGCGGGCCGGCGTCGGGAAGGGCACCGTCTACCTGCACTGGTCGAGCAAACTCGAGCTGTTCGGGGCGGTGCTCGTACGGGAGGGGATCGCCCTCGGGCGGGAGCACCTCGCCGCCCTGCGCGCCGACCCGGAGCACGTGGCGCTGCACCGCACCCTCGCCGACATGTTCCTGGTGATCATGCGCCGGCCCCTCGCGCGGGCGCTCTACACCGGCGACGCGTCCCTGCTGGGCGCGCTCGCGTCGGACACCAAGATCGGCCGCTCGGTGGCCGTGGGCGCCGCCGCGCACCAGCCGCGCCACCTCGAGCTGCTCCACCGCCACGGGCTGCTCGCCGACGACCCGGCCGAGGACCCGTCGCTCTACTACCGGCTGGCCGCCACCAGCCTGGGCTTCTTCCTCGGCGACGACCTCGCCGGCGGCGCGGACCTGACCGAGCGGGCCGCCGCCCTCGGCCTCGTCGTCCGCCGCGCCTTCGAACCCGCCGAGCTCCCGCCGCGCGACGCGCTCGCCGTCGCGGCCGCGGAGGTCGACGCCGAGTACTCCGGCCTGCTCGCCGAGATGGGCCGGTCCCTGCCCCCACTCGATCATCTGTCGTCCCCGCAGGAGGGGTCATGAGCGACACCACCACCGAGCTCGCCCCCGCCGACCACGCCGCCCCCGACACCGCCGACGAGCCCGCGCTGCTCGCCTGGCTCGCGCGGATGCGCGACGAGTCGCCCGTCTGGCGCGACCGCTTCGGGATGTACCACCTGTTCCGGCACGCCGACGTGCACGCCGCGCTGCGCGACCCGGCGACCTTCTCCTCGGACACCGGCCGGCTCGCGCCGGCGACGAGGAAGGTCAACCGCGGGATGCTCACCCAGCTCGACCCACCCGAGCACCGCCGGATGCGGGCCGTCGTCTCCTCGGCGTTCACCCCGAAGCGGGTCGCCGCGCTCGAGCCGCGGATCCGGGCGATCACCCACAGCCTGCTCGACGATCTCGCGGAGTCCGCACGGCGCAGCGGAGCCGGACCGTCGGATCGGGAGGCCGGCGCCGCCGAGGAGTTCGACCTCGTCGACGCGCTCGCGTTCCCGCTCCCGGTCACCGTGATCGCCGAGATGCTCGGGCTGCCCGCTTCCGACCACGCCACCTTCCGCGGCTGGGCCGACCGGTTGTTCTCCATGCAGGTCGACGACCCGACCGACCCCGAGCTCGGTCCCCGCGTCGACGCCGCGATGGCCGACATCCGCGCCTACCTGGTGGCCGCGGTCCAGGAGCGGCGGGCCGCCGTCGCGGACGGCACCGCCGGCGACGACCTCATCACCGCCCTGGTCGCCGCCGAGGTCGTCACCGACGGCTCCCCGGTCACGCTCGACGACGAGGAGGCGGCCAACTTCTCGCTCCTCCTGCTGCTCGCGGGCCACATCACGACGACGGTGCTGCTCGGGAACGCGGTGCGGACCTTCGCCGACCACCCGCTCCCCGACGGGCGCGACCCCTGGACGGTCCTCGCCGAGGACCCGACGACGATCCCCGCGGCGCTCGAGGAGGTGCTGCGGCTGCGCAGCCCGTTCACGCAGACCGGCCGGGTGACCACCCGGCCCGTCGAGGTGGCGGGGGTGACGATCCCCGCCGACCGGTTCGTGCTGCCCTCGCTGCTCTCGGCCAACCACGACGAGCGGGCGTTCGCCGACCCCGAGGCGTTCGTCCTGGACCGGGGGATCGGGAGGCCTGGGCACGGAGCCTGCGGAGCTGCCACCGGGGGTGCAGCGCAGACGGCGTTCGGTCACGGGGTGCACTTCTGCCTGGGCGCCCCGCTGGCCCGCCTGGAGGGACGTGTCGCGCTGGAGGAGCTGACCGCCCGCTACGCCGCGCTCGCCCCCGCCGCGCACACCGCGGACGCCCTCCGGCCCTACCCCCGGGGGGTCCTGGGGGTCCGGAACCTGCCCGTGCGTGGCACCCCACGTCACCAGGGGTGACCTGCTGCAAGGATCTTCTCACCGTGCGTCACACTGACGTGCGTGAACCCAGGAGCGCCGGCCCGGATCGTCCTCGGGGCGGCGTGCCTGGTCGGTCTGATCGCGGCCGTCGCGGTGCTCACCGGGGCGGTGCGCGTCGGCCCCGACACGCCCACCCCGCCCCAGGCGTCGCCGGACGCGCAGACCGGGGCACCCGTCGTCGCCCCCGATCCCGCCGGCGGGACGCCGGCGACCGTCCTCGCCGTCGCCGACCCGGTGACGATGGACGTGCGCCTGGAGGACGGTCGCGTGCTGCGCGTGCGGGCCCTGGGCATCCAGCCCCCGGAGCGCTGCTACGCCGACCAGGCCGAGCAGTTCGCGGTCCGGACCCTCGCCGGGCGGGCGGTCACCCTGGCCGGGGACGGCCGCTCCGACCGGTTCTCCCGCGCGCTGGCGTGGGTCACGGTCTCCGAGGGCGACGACTACGCGGTGCTCGCGGCCGAGGCCGGCGTGGTCAGCAGCTACTCCGTGGACGCGCCGCCCGAGCGCATGCCCGCGGTCCGGGCCGCGTCCGACCGGGCGCGCGCGGCCGGCCGGGGGCTCTGGGGTCCGCCGTGCGTGGGGGCCGCGACGACGGCCGTGGTCAGCGGGACGCCAGGCTGATCATCGGGTGCGCGGCCGGCGTCAGCCAGCGCAGCAGCCGCACGACGGTGCCCTCGTCGGTGGCCACGCAGCCCGCCGTCGGGTGGTCCCCGATGTGCAGGAAGTAGGCCGAGCCGGCGCCCGGGCGGACCGGGTCGGTGTTGGCGTCGATGACGATCGCGTGGTCGTAGGCGTGGCCCGCGGCCTCGAGGTTCTCCGAGGCGCGCTCGTCGAACGGGCAGCGGCCCGGGGCGCAGACCTGGTGGGTGTTGTACTCGCGGCTCGCGGTGTCGCCGACCCACCAGTCGTCGGGGCCGACGTGGGCGTAGGGCAGGGCGGTGCCGGGGTCGGCGAGCCGGCCGAAGGCCTGGGTGATCGTGAAGGTGCCGGCCGGGGTACGGGCCGCCTGCTCGCTCGAGGGCCCGATCCCGTCGGTGCCGAGGAACGACGGCGTCGGCGGGAGGAACGCGGTCCAGCCGCCCGGGGAACGCGTCCACGCCGAGACGGTGGCGGTGGTCGAGCCGGGGGAGGGCGCGTCGACGAGGATCGCCTGGGTGGTCGACGCGGGCAGGCTCGCGAGGCGCGGCGGGACAGCGGGGGCCGCGGCGGGGGCGGGTGCGACGGCGGGCGCGGGTGCGACGGCGGGCGCTGGTGCGGCGGGTGCTGGTGCGGCGGGCGCTGGTGCGACGGCGGGCGCCGGCGCGGCGGCCGGCCGCACCGCCGCGAGCAGCGCCGTCTGTGCCTGCGCGCCCGCCGCCCCGTCGAGCACCAGCGCCCCGGCCAGCCCCGAGGCGCCCGCGGCCACCACGAGCACCGCCAGCAGGCGGGCGAAGATTCCCCGACCCCCGTCCATGGGCGCCATCGTCCCGCGCCGCCGCCACCGCCCCGCAGGGCCCCTCCGGTCGCGTGCTCAGCGGCCGCGCCGGCGGGGCAGGGCCGGCCGGCGGAACGGCAGCGGCCGGTCGCCCGACCACGGGGCGCTCGGCGCGTGCGTCAGGCCCGCGAAGCGCAGCAGGACGGCGTCGTAGGTCACCCGCCAGCCGGCGAAGTCCCGCCAGGCCCGCTCGGCGTCGGGACGCACCGGGGCGCCCGCGCCCGCCAGCGCGGCCCGGGCCTCGTCGAACTCCTCGCGGCGGACCGCGATCGGGTCGTCCGGGCGGGGCGCGTCGTCGTAGGGCATCTCGTAGGAGTCGGCGATGCGCCGCAGCGCCAGGTAGCCCGAGCGCAGGCACAGCTCCGCGGCAGGCCGCGGGCCCAGGTCGAGCGCCGAGGAGACGAGCGCGGCCGCGTCGAGCACGGTCCCGGCGGCCGTGACCCACGAACGGTCGGGCTGCGGCGAGCGGAACAGCGCGAGGCCGGGCGCCGAGCAGTGGGTCTCCTCGATGTCGGCGAACCACCGCGTCCACTCCGCCCAGAACCCGTCGAGCTGGTCGAGCCCCTCGATCTCGGCGAGCCGGCCGAGCAGCTCGACCGCGCTCGGGGGAGTCCCGGCCTGGGTCTCGAGCGCGGTGACCATCACCTCCCGCCGGGAGTACGAGCCGTAGATCGACGGCAGGTAGGAGACGAGCAGCGCGACCAGGCCCAGCCCGAGCGACGCCTCGACGAAGACGAGCACCGCGGCCCCGGTCCCCGGCGGCACCCGCACGCCGAGGGTGAACAGCGACGAGCCGCTCTCGACGACCGCGTCCTCCCACCCCTGGCCCAGGGCGACGTAGACCAGCGCGAACCCGATCAGCACCAGCGCGAGCCACACCAGGGGCAGGCACATGAGCGAGAGCGGGGCGTAGCGGGCCAGCGCGCGGTCGCGGCGACGGTAGTCGCGCATCCGGCGGGCCGGGGCGAACGCGAGCCCGACCGCCACGAACACCCAGCGCGTGATCCACACCGGCGTCGCGCGGGGCACGATCAGGGTCTGGGCCGCCGAGAGCACCGTCGCGACGACGATGGCCCCGCCCAGGGCAGCGGCGAGGACCGACAGCAGGGTGTGCACGGCGGGATGGTGGGCGGACGCGTCAGTCCGCCGCGGCGCGCCGTTCGGCCTCGACGTTGACCTCGGCGCCCATGAGCACCACGTAGGCGGTGAGGTAGAGCCAGAGCATGAGCACGACGACGCCGGCGAGCGCGCCGTAGGTCTGGTTGTAGCTCGAGAAGTGGTCGACGTAGATGCTGAAGAGCACGCTGCCGATCAGCCAGACGACGGCGGCCGACACCGACCCGAGGCTGATCCACCGCACGGGGGGCCCGGGACGGTCGGGGGCCACCCGGTAGACGATCCCGAGCGCGACCACGACGAGCACGAGCAGCGCCACCCAGCGCACCACCTCGGCGAGGAGCCGGCCGCCGGTCCCGAGGTGCCCGGCGACCGCCGGCATCCCGACCAGCAGCGCGACCGCCACGACGACGAACACCCCGGCGCCGATCGCGAGCGCGACGGCGAGGGGGTAGAGGCGCGTGATCCCCCGGGTCTCGGGTCGCTCGTAGATCGACTGGATGGACGTCAGCAGCTTCTGGGTGGCGCTCGAGCCGCTCCAGAGGGCGGTGCCGGCCGCGACCACGCACGCCGTCGTGAGGCTGCCGGACCCGCCGCCGGCCACGCTCTGGAGCTGTTGGAGCACGAGCGGGCGCGCCGTCTCCGGAACGACGTCGGAGAGCCAGCCGGCCACCGCCGCCATCTGGGAGGGGTCGGTGACGAGGCCGAACAGCGCGACCGCCGCGATCAGCGCGGGCGCGATGGCCAGGATCGCGAAGAACGCGACGCCGCCGGCCATGAGGCCGACCTCGTCGTCGAGACCCTTGGACACGGCAGACCTGAGGATGTCCCACCATCCGTGGGACAGGGTCCGGGTGACGTCCTCGGTGGCCCGGGAACGCTCGGTCGTCGGCGGCACGCGAGGAGCTACCCGGCCGACATCCACAGCACACGCACAGCTCGCCGGGCACGCCAGCACACCGCGCGATCACGCCGGGTGAGCACGCTCGTCGTCGTGCAGCGACGCATGGCGGGAGCCGTCCGGTGATGGGCTACCAGCGAGGACTCTCCCTGCTCGACGGCTGGCTGCCGTGGGCGGTGCAGGCGTTCGTCGCGCTGCTGCTGGTCGTGGTGCTCGCCGTGCTGGTGCCCTGGCCCGCGTCCTGGTCGCGACGACGGCGGTCGGTGCGGCGCCCGCTGCTGCGGCTCGCCGCGGTGGTGGTGCTCGGGGTCGCGGGGGCGTTCGCGGCGTACTGGGCGTTCCAGGGGAGCGGGCTCGCCTCGGACCCGGCGCCGGTCCTGCTCTGGGTGTGGGTGGGGCTGACGGTCGCGGCGGTGGTGACCGTCGTCGTCGTGCTCGGCCCGGCGCGCTGGTGGCGGCGCGTGCTCGCGGTCCTCGTCGTGCCGTGCTGCCTGGTGTGCGTCGCGCTGGTGCTCAACCAGTGGGTGGGCTACGTGACCACCGTCCAGGAGGGGTGGGGCGAGGTCACCGCCGGCGCGTTCCCGGACCAGGTCGACGCCGCCGCGCTGCCCTCGCTGATCGGGAAGCCCCGGGCCACGGGGGCCGTCGTGAGCGTCTCGATCCCCGACACCGCCAGCGGCTTCGCCCACCGCACCGAGAACGTCTGGCTGCCGCCGGCGTGGTTCGCGCCCGGTCCGCGCCCGGTGCTGCCGGCGATCATGATGATCGCGGGGGAGTTCAACACCCCGGGCGACTGGATCCGGATCGGGAACGCCGTCCAGATCGCCGACCAGTACGCGGCCGCGCACGGCGGGACGGCACCGGTGCTGGTCTTCGCCGACGCCGGCGGCACCTTCAACAACGACACGGAGTGCGTCGACGGGCCCCGGGGCAACGCGGCGTCGCACCTGACGCGCGACGTCATCCCGTTCGTCGAGCAGACCTACGGGGTGTCGCGGGATCCGCGGGCGTGGGGCGTCGTCGGGTGGTCGATGGGCGGGACCTGCGCGGTCGACCTCGCCGTCATGCACCCGGAGCTCGTCGACTCCTTCGACGACATCGCCGGCGACGCCGGTCCGGAGGTCGGGACCAAGCAGCAGACGATCGACCGGCTCTACGGCGGGAACGCCGCGGCGTGGGCGCGGTACGACCCGGCGACGGTGCTCTCGACCCACGCCCCGTACGCGGACACCGCGGGCTGGTTCGACGACTCCTCCGACGCGGCCGGGGGGTTCGCCGGACATCGTCCTGCGGGGGCGCGCCCGGGTGGGCGAGGGCCGGGGCAGCGCCCGCCCGGCGGGAACGGCGGCCCGAACGGCGCGAACGCCGGGATCGGCGGCCGCGGCGGCGGGGGAGCGACCGGCCAGGAGCTCCCGGAGGCCCAGGCGCTGTGCGCGCAGGCCCGGACGCGGTCGATCGCCTGCACCGTGGCGACGCAGCCGGGTCGGCACTCGTGGCAGTTCGCGTCGACGGCGTTCTCCGACGTGCTGCCGTGGATGGCCACGCGGGTCGAGGCACCGGGGTCGCCGGCCCGGGCCTGACGGCGGTGGGGCTCGGTCAGCCCAGCGCGGCCCGCAGCGCCGTGACCATGCGTCCGCGGAAGGCGACCATCGACGGCGCGTCCGGGACGACCGCGTCGGCGCCGTGGTACATCGCCGGTTCGACGTGCAGCGCGCACGGCACGCCCGCGGTCCGCAGCCGGCGGGCGTAGGCGAGGTCCTCGTCGTGGAAGAGGTCCTGGTCGCCGACCCCGATCCACGCCGGCGGGAGCCCGGCCAGGTCGATCCGCCGCGCGGGCGCCGCCCCGGGCAGCACGTCCTCGGCGCCGGCGGGCCGCCCGAGGTAGGCCGTCCACGCCCGGCGGTTCATGCGCGGGGTCCAGACGAACCGGCCGCGGCCGGCGTGGTCGTCGGCCAGTGCCGTCCGGTCGTCGAGCATCGGGTACTGGAGCAGCTGGAACGCCACCGGGTGGCCGGCGTCGTGGGCGCGCTGCACCAGGGCCGCGGCGAGCCCGCCGCCCGCGCTCCCGCCGCCGACCGCGATCCGCGCCGGGTCGACCCCGAGCTCGTCGGTGTGGGTCTGCAGCCAGCGCAGCGCGGCCCAGCAGTCGTCGAGGTCCGCCGGGTACGGGTCCTCGGGCGCGAGGCGGTAGTCGACGCTCACCACCGGCACGCCGACCTCGGTGACGACGCGGCTGCACCACGCGTGGTCGACACCCGGGTCGCCGACGAGGTGGCCGCCGCCGTGGATCCACAGCAGCGCCCCGGTGGCGGTGGGGCGCGACCCGCCGTCGTAGACGACGACGTCCACCGTCGCGCCCTCCGGCGAGGTGACCGCCCGGCGCCGGACCGCCACGCCCGGGCCGATCGGGGTGTCCTGGCGCAGCCGGCTGCGCAGCAGCGAGAGCAGGCCCAGCGGCAGCCACCCGAACGACACGAACAGGCGCGGGCTGCGCAGCTCGGGCGCGACGCGGGCGACGGCACGGCGGGTGCGGAGCGCCCCGACCGGCAGGACGACGCCGAGCACACCGGCGAGGACGAGCAGGACGCGTCTCGGGGTCACGTCAGACGATCTTGCCCGGGTTGAGGATGCCGTGCGGGTCGAGGGACGCCTTGACGGCGCGCTGCATCGCGAGGACCTCGGGGGACTGCTCGGCCTCGAGGCCGTGCCGCTTGAGCAGCCCGACGCCGTGCTCGCCGGTGACGGTGCCGCCGAGGTCGAGCGCGTCGGTGAGGATCTGCTCGAACGCGGCCTGGGCGCGCACGCGGGCGGGCTCGTCGCCGACCGGGGTGATCAGCAGCGGGTGCAGGTTGCCGTCGCCGGCGTGGGCGATGTTGGCGATCGTCGTCCCGTACCGCTCGCCGGTGGCCTGGATCCGGGCGAGCATCTCGGGCACCGCGGCGCGGGGCACGCACACGTCCTCGGTGAGCACCGGGCCGAGCCGCTCGAGGGCGGGGTAGGCCAGGCGGCGGGCGGCGAAGAGCGCGTCGGCCTCCTCGGCGTCCGCGGCCCGCGCGCTGAACGTCGCCCCGGCCGCGTCGAAGTGGGCGAGCATCGCGTCGGCCTCGGCGGTGCCGGCCGCGCCGGGGGCGTCGGAGCGGCCGAGCAGGACGACGTCGGCCTCGGCGGACAGGCCCATGTTCTTCCAGGCGTCGACGGCCTCGAGGCAGGTGCGGTCGACCAGCTCGAGCGCACTCGGGGTCAGCCCGTCGGCGGTGATGGCGGCGACGGCGCGGCCGGCGTCGACGATGCTCGCGAAGTAGCCGGCGACGGTGTGCTCCGGCGCGCGGGCCGGGCGGAGCTTGACGGTGACCTCGGTGATCAGCCCGAGCGTGCCCTCCGACCCGACCATCAGCCCGGCCAGGTCGAGCCCGGCCACGCCCTTGGCGGTGCGCCGGCCCAGCCGCACGAGCTCGCCGAGCCCGTTGACCACCTGCACGCCGAGCACGTAGTCGCGGGTGACGCCGTACTTCACGCAGCACACGCCGCCGGCATTGGTGGCGACGTTGCCGCCGATCGTCGACCACGGCGAGCTCGCCGGGTCGGGCGGGTACCAGAGGCCCTGCGCGGCGCAGGCCGCGCGCAGGTCGTCGTTGACGACGCCGGGCTCGACGACGGCGAGGCGCTCGGCCGGGTCGATCTCGTGGATGCGCGTCATCTGCTCGAGGGAGACGACGACGCTGCCCGTGGTCGCGTTGGCCCCGCCCGACAGACCGGTGCCCGCACCGCGGGGGACGACGGGCACGCCGTGGCGCAGGCAGGCCAGGACGACCGCCCGGCACTGCTCGGCGTCGAGCGGCCGGACCACGGCAGCCGGGAGCTCCCACGGCGCCCACTCGGCGTCGTCGTGGGCGTAGGAGGCCAGGACGTCCGGGTCGTCGACGATCCGGTCGGCCGGCAGCGCGGCCCGCAGGTCCGCGACGACGGGGGCGCTGGTCGTGGCGGTCACGGGATCCATTGTGGGCCAGAGTGGGCACACTCGACCCCATGCAGCGCGTCGCCGTCCTGACCGAGCCCGACCACGTGGAGCTGGAGGAGCGCGAGGTCCCCGAGCCGGGTCCCGGCCAGGTCCAGGTCGCGGTGCGTGCCGTGAGCGTCTGCGGGTCCGACGTGCACTACTACGACCACGGCCGCATCGGGGGCTTCGTCATGCACGGCCCGCTCGTGCTCGGTCACGAGACCTCCGGGGTGGTGTCGGCGGTCGGGCCGGGGGTGGCGGCACCGGCCGTCGGGACGCGGGTCGCCGTCGAGCCGCAGGCCGAGTGCGGGCGCTGCGAGCAGTGCCGCCGCGGGCGCTACCACCTGTGCCCGGACATCGCGTTCTTCGCGACGCCGCCGGTCGACGGCTCCTTCGCCCAGTACGTCGTCATCCCCGCGCACCGCGCGCACCCGGTGCCGGACTCGCTCTCCGACGAGGCCGCGGCCCTCGTCGAACCGCTCTCCGTGGCGCTGCACGCCGCGGGGAAGGCCGACATCGGCCCGGGCACGCGGGTGCTGGTGAGCGGCGCCGGACCGGTCGGGCTGCTGTGCCTGCAGGTGGCGCTCGCCCGCGGCGCGTCCGCGGTGGTCGTCACCGACGTCATGGCGCTGCGCCGCGAGGTGGCCGCCGAGTACGGCGCGACCGCGACCGTGGACGCCAACGACCACGACACCGCGCTCACGGCGGTCGGCGACGTGCTGGGCCAGGCCGACGTCGTGCTCGAGTGCACCGGGGTCCAGCCCGCGGTCGACCTCGCGGTCGCGGCGACGGCGCCCGCGGCGACGGTGGTGCTCGTCGGGACGGGCGCGTCGGTGACGCTGCCGCTCGACGTCGTGCAGGCCCGCGAGCTCGTCGTCAAGGGGACCTTCCGCTACGCCCACGTCTACCCGGCGGCGATCGGGCTGGCCGCGTGCGGACGCATCCGGCTCGACGCGATGGTCACCTCGCACCACCCGCTCGAGGACGCCGTGGGGGCGCTGCTCGCGGCGCGCCGGGACCCGCTGGCGCTCAAGGCCGTGGTCCACCCGACGTACGGCTGACGGCGGAGCCGGCGTGCGGCTGGTGACCAGGGGCACGTGGGGCAGGTCGGGGGCGGTCCCGGGATGCCTCACGTGCCCCTCGGCACCGACCCCGGTCTCAGCCGCCGCGCCGAGCCCGCGCGACGACGGCGAGACACGCCAGGGCGACCACGCCGAGGGCGGCGAAGAGGACCGTGTAGGAGACGACGGGCGCGAGCAGCGCCAGCACCGTCGGGACGACGAAGCCGAGGTAGGCCAGCGCGTAGAACACGGCGGTCAGCCCCGCGAGGTGGCGCGGCGGCGCGATCCGCTGGACCTCGGCCAGCCCGCTGACCAGCGCGAAGCCGTACCCGACCCCGAGCACCGTCGCCGACACCAGCGCGAGCACCACGCCCGGCGACGCCGCCGTCACCGCCGCGAGCGCCATCCCGGCGGCGGCGAAGGCCTGGCCGAGCATCCCGCCGCGGGCGTCGGTGAGCCGCAGCCGCTTCGCCGCGGTCTGCGCGGCGAACCCGGCCACCAGCGTCACCGCGGTCATGACGGCCGCGAAGGCGATCGCCCCACCGGGCACGGCCTTCGCCACGAGCGAGGGGAGCACGGCGTAGGCGACGCCGGCGCACGTGAACACCCACGGCGCGACCGGCGCGATGACCGTCCGGAACTCCCGGTGCTCACCGAGCGGGATGCGCAGGTCGTCGCGGAGCCGGCGGGTGGGCGCCGCGCCCCGGTCGAGCGTCTCGGCGGTCCGCAGCGCGAGCAGGCCGAGCGGGATCCCGACGACGACGTGCACGGCGTAGGAGAGCACCTCCGGCCACGGCGCCCACTGGGCGAGCAGCCCGGCGGCCACCGGGCCGAGCAGGAAGCCCAGGGTCAGCGACATCGCCGCGCGGGAGGCCCCGCCCGCCGTGTCGCCGTGCCGGGCCGAGAGCTCGCTGATCCAGGTCGACCCGACCGCCATGCCGATCCCCAGCGCGAGCCCGGCCAGGACCCGGCCGAGGAAGAGCACCGGCACCAGGTCGCCGCCGACGGCGAGGACGAGGCTGCCGACGATCGCGATCGGCGGTGCCGCGAGCATGAGCGGCTTGCGGCCGAGCCGGTCGGAGAGCGGCCCCCCGACGAGCATCCCGGGCACGATCCCGAGCACATACGCGCCGAGCAGGACGTCGACGACCGCCGTCGAGAACCCGCCCAGCTCGCGATACATGACCATGAGCGGGGTGAACTGGTTGCCGCCCCACGCGACGGTGAAGAGCGCGAGGCCCACCGGGAGCCAGGCCGATGCCCTCGTGCCGGTGGCCCGCGTTTCACGCGCGTGCAGGGTGGCGGTCATCGGGTCCGTCCTCCTCGGTGGGTGTTGTCCAGGTGCGTGACGAGGGCGCGGCCGAAGCCGGCGGCGTCGCCGGCCGCGAGGAGGTCGCGCAGCGCGCGGTGCTCGTCGAGGACGGTCCGGGCCGCGGCGGTGCGGCCCCGGACCGACTCGGCGGTCATGCGCTGCTGGCGCTCGCGCAGCGTCCGGTGGAAGCCGGCGAGCAGGGAGTTGCGCCCGGCGTCGGCGACGAGCCGGTGGAACTCGACGTCGGCCTCGGTGTACCCGCGGAGATCGCCCGCGTCGTGTGACGCCCGTTGCGCCCCGATCACCGCGTCGAGGGCGTCGACGAGGGCGGCGAGGTCGGCGGGGCGGGTGACGACGTCGGCCGCCGCGTGCCCCTCGAGCAGCGCGCGGGCGTCGAGCACCTCGTCGATCTCGTGCGGGGCGACCGGCACGACCAGGGCGCCGCGCTTCGGGAACAGGCGCAGCCACCCCTCGACCTCGAGGCGCAGGAACGCCTCGCGGACGGGGGTGCGGCTGACGCCCAGGGCGCCCGACACCTCGCCCTCGCTGACCATCCGGCCGCCCTCGAGCTCGCCGGTGAGCACGCGGTCCTTCACGTGGCGGTAGACGGCCTCCGCAGCCGAGATACCACTGGTGTCGGACATAGATACAAGCGTAGCAGGGTGGGGTCGCGGGGTTGGTGGGCCCCGCTCCGCGCGGCACCAATGGCGCATTCCTGGCGCTGGGCGCGAGAACGGCGCCGTTCGCCCATCGGGCAGGCCGGCCCCGGACGGCACCGATGGCGCATTCCTGGCGCTGGACGCGAGAACGGCGCCGTTCGCTCACCGACCCGGGCCGGCCCCGCACGGCACCAATGGCGCATTCCTGGCATCGGGCGCGAGGACGGCGCCGTTCACCCACCCGGCGACGGCCCCCGGCCGTCAGGCCCCGGTACGCGCCACCAGCCCCGCGGCCTCGATCCCCGCCACGACCGCCTCCTCGTCGGCGGTCGACGCGTCCCCGGAGGCCCCGGCCGCGCCGATGACCTCCCCCTCGGCGTTGCAGACGAAGACCCCGCCGGGCACCGAGAACACCTTCCCGCCGGCCAGCGCGGCCACCGAGGTGAAGAACTCCGGCGAGTCGGCCGCGCGCGCGGCGATCGCGCGGCTGTCCATCATGAGCCCGATCACCCCGTGCGCCTTGGCGATCGCGACGTCCGGGCGCAGGAACCCCGACCCGTCGGCCCGGCCCAGCGCGACCAGGTGACCGCCGGTGTCGAGGACCGCGACGGTCAGTGGCTTGTAGCCGGCCTGCCGGCCGTGGTCGAGGGCGGCGGCGACGATGGTGCTGGCGTGGGAGTAGGTCAGGGCGCTCATGCGGCGCTGCCTACCACCGGCGGCCCACGGGGGCGCGGCGAGCGCACCGTCTTCGCCCGTCCGTCCCGCGGGAGCTCGAGACGTTAGCCTGGGCCCACGCCGCCGACCCACAGGGGGACGCATGGACTCGACGATGCCGGCAGGCGCGCCCCTGCCGACACCTCCGTCGGGCATGCGCAGCCTGTCGGCCCGTGTGCTCGAGGGCCTCAGCGAGGCCGTCGTCGTCACCGGGACCGCCAGCCCGGGCGGCACCCGGCAGATCGTGCACGCCGTCAACCCGGCGGGGGAGCGGCTGCTGCCCGGCCTCGTCGCCGGCCGTCCGGTCGAGCACGCGGGACACGACGAGTTCACCGCCGCGGTGGTCGGGGGCGCCGCGTCGTTCGAGGCCGTCGTCCACGGCCGCAGCCTCGCCGCCCGGGCGCAGGTCCTCGACGACCCGCGCACCGGCGACGTCCTGACCTGCTGGTACCTGCGCGACGTCACCGAGGAGCGTCTCGGGTCGCGGTCGCTGCACCGGGCCCAGGCCCGGGCCCAGTTCCTCGCCGAGGCCGGCCGCGCCCTGCACGGGGTCCTGCACCTCGACCGCACGCTCCGCACCGCCGTGACCCTGGCGGCCGGCGTGCTCGCCCCCACCGTCCTGGTGCTGCTCTCCGACGGCTCCGACACGGTGCGGTGGGTCCGCGCCCAGGACGGGACGCGCGCGGTGTCCGGCAAGCTCCCGCGCACCGAGCTCCGGGCGGCCCCCCGCCTGGCCGAGGCGCTGAGCGACGACGTCCCGGTCGATCCGTGGGTCACCCTAGAGCTCACCGACCTGCCGGTCTGGGGCGGCGCGACCCCGGACGGACCGATCACGGTCGTCCCGGTGCCCGGCACGATCGTGCGTGGCGTGCTGGTCCTCGTGGACGATGCCTCCGACGCCCCCGACGGTGCCGACGATGACCGGTGGCCGCTCGCCCAGGAGTACGCCGTGCGGGTCGGCACCGCGCTCTCGGCCGCGGCGCTCTACCGCGAGCAGGCCCACCTGGGCGAGGTGCTCCAGGGCAGCCTGGAGCCGCCGCCGCTGCCGCAGGGCGTCGACGGGCTCGTCCTCGGCAGCGCCTACCGGCCCGCGCGGGAGAGCCTGCGCGTCGGGGGCGACTTCTACGAGGTGCTGCCGGTGACGACGGCCGGCCAGACCCCGTTCCTGCTCGGCGACGTCTGCGGGAAGGGCATCGAGGCGGCCGTGCTGTCCGGGCGGGTGCGGCAGTCGCTGCACGCGCTGCGGCTGGTGGAGCGCGACCCCGCCGTGCTGCTCGCCCTGCTCAACGAGGCGCTGCTCGACGCGGCCGACCTCGACGCCGCCGGGGCGCCCTCCGTCCCGCGGTTCGCGACGATGGTGCTCGGCGACGCGCTGCCGGCCCCCGACGGTTCGGTGCGGCTGCGGCTGGCCACCGGGGGCCACCCGCCGCCCTACGTGCTGCGCGCCGACGGCACCGTCGAGGAGGTCCCGGTGAGCGGCACCCTCGTGGGGGCGCTGCGCGACGCCGACTTCGGCGGCACCGAGGTGGTCCTCGGGCCCGGCGACACGTGCCTGCTCTACAGCGACGGCGTCACCGAGGCCCGCGGCGGGCCGCGCGGGCGGGACTTCTTCGGCGAGGAGCGCCTGGAGAGCGCCCTCGCGGGCTGCGCGGGCGCCCCGGCGCCGGTGATCTGCGAGCGCGTGCTGCAGCTGCTCACCGAGTGGCTCGCCGGCCAGGACCACGACGACGTGGCCCTGCTCGCCCTGCAGGCCCCGGCCGGGCCGGCGCGCGGGGGTGAGGTGAGCGCTCCCCGGCTGGGCCTGGTCCGCGACGCCGGGAGCGCCGGTGGTGGCGGCCGCACGGAGGCCGCGTGAGAAGGTCACCGCAGGTCGGGGACTTCCCCGTGACCGCGAGGACCCAGGAAGGAGCGCGCGCGTGAGCGCACCCGCCGATCCCGCGCCCCTGGCCGGGGCCGCCGATCTGGCCGCCGTCCGGGAGGACTACCTCGACCGGCTGGCGGCCTCCGACGAACAGGGCGCGGTCGCGGTCGCGCTCGCCGCGGTCGATGCGGGACACGACACCGAGGACGTCCTGCTCGACGTCATCGCCGAGGCACAGCGCGAGGTGGGGGAGCGCTGGGCCGCCGGGACGTGGAGCGTCGTGCAGGAGCACATCGCGACCCACATCTCCGAGCGTGTCGTGGCCGCCGTGAGCCGGCACCGCCCGGCCGGCGGGCCGACGGGCGTCGGACGCATCGCGGTCGCCTGCCTGGACGGCGAGTGGCACGGCCTGCCCGCCCGGCTGCTGGCCGAGGTGCTCGTCCGCCACGGCTGGGAGGTCAGCTACCTCGGGTCGAGCGTCCCGGCCGCCCAGGTCGCGATGCACCTCAACGCGGCCGGCCCCGACGTCGTCGCGGTGTCCAGCTCGCTGCCCTCCCGCCTGCCGGCGGCGCGCCGCGTGGTGGAGGCCTGCCGCGCGACCGGCACACCGGTCCTCGCGGGCGGCCCCGCCTTCGGTCCCGACGGCGAGTGGGCCCGGTCCGTGGGCGCCGACGGCTGGGCCCCCGACGCCCGGGCCGCGGTCGCCCTGCTCGACTCGCCGTCGCTCACGGGCGACCAGGACGCGGTCACCGTCGATGACACCTCCCGTGAGGAGCAGGCCCTGCTCCAGGGCCGCCGCGGCGAGCTGGTGGCCGGCGTCGCGAGCCGCCTGCGCGACGAGCCCTCCGAGGAGCTCACCGACGACCTCGGGCACCTGGTCGACTTCCTCGCGGCCGCGGTCTACGTCGACGACGCCGGGCTGCTCGCCCGGTTCGTGCGCTGGATCGGGTCGGTCGTCGTGCCCGGGGGGCTGACGGGGGACGAGGTCGGGCGTGCGCTCGACGAGCTGGCGACCCGCCTCGGGGACTCGCCGCGGACCACCGCCCTGATCCGTTCCGACGCCGTGCGCGAGGCCTGCGCCGGGCTCCGGGAGGGGACGACGGAGGGATCGGCGTGAGCACCCGGGTCCCCGACAGCGGGGGGCAGTACGAGGCGCTCGACTTCACGGTCCGCAGCGGTGAGTCGGCGGACGGGGCGGTCGTCGTCGTGGTGAGCGGGGACATCGACTACACCCACTTCCGCGAGCTCGAGGCCGCGATCGAGCACCGCCTGGCGGAGCAGGACGGGCCGACGCGGCTCGTCGTCGACCTCGCCGCGGTGCCCTACTGCGACTCGTGCGGCATGCGCGTCCTGCTCGGCGCCTCGCAGCGCGTCACCGGGGCCGGCGGCACCTTCGGACTGCGCGGGCTGCACGGCCAGCCGCAGCGGGCGCTGCGCCTCACCGGCCTCGACCGCGTGCTCCGCGAGGCGGGCCCGACGGGCGAGCTGGACGCCCGGTCGCACGGGTGATCTAGTCGGGCCATGACGTCCGTGGCCGCGAACGGCACCGCCGCCCTGCCCGAGCACCTCGAGACCCTCGCCGTCTCCCGCGAGACCCCCGCCGCGCACGTGGCCGAGGTGTCGATGACCGCCCGGGCGATGTCGCCCGCGTTCTTCGCGGAGCTGCCCGCCGTCGTCGCCGCCCTCGACGCGGACCCGGACGTGCGCGCGATCGTCGTCACCGGCGCCGAGGGCCGCTTCTCCTACGGCCTCGACCTGCGCGCCGCCACCGAGTCGCTGGGCAGCGTGCTCACCGACCCGACCGCCGGCGCCCGCGAGCAGTTCCTCGGGCACCTGCGGGACCTGCAGGCCTCGATCACCGCGGTGGCGTCCTGCCGCACCCCCGTGGTGGCGGCCGTGGAGGGCTGGTGCGTCGGCGGCGGGGTCGACCTCATCACCGCCTGCGACGTCCGCCTGGCCGGCGCCGACGCGCTGTTCTCCGTGCGCGAGGTGCGCATGGCGATGGTGGCCGACCTCGGGTCGCTGCAGCGCCTCGTCGGGATCATCGGCGACGGGCACCTGCGCGAGCTGGCGCTCACCGGCGCCGACGTCGACGCCGCCCACGCCGAGCGGATCGGCCTGGTCAACCGCGTGCTCGAGTCCGGCGAGGCGCTGCGGGCCGCCGCGTTCGAGCTCGCGGGCCGGATGGCGGCGAACTCGCCGCTGGTCACCCGCGGCATCAAGGACGTGCTCGACGCCGAGCGGGGTCCCCGTGTCGAGGCCGGCCTGCGCTACGTCGGGGCCTGGAACGCCGCGTTCCTGCCCAGCGCCGACCTCGCCGAGGCGTTCACCGCGTTCGGTGAGCGCCGGGAGCCGCGCTTCACGGGTCGCTGAGGCTTCCCCGGACCGCACGAACGGCCGGTTCGTGACCATCGAAGGTCACGAACCGGCCGTTCGTGCGCGCAGGGTGGGGGAGCGGTCACACGGGGAGATCCGCCGGGCGGCGGGGCCGCTCGCCGAGCAGCCGCTCGAGGTCGGCCTCGACGCCGGCGTCGCTGCGGCGCTCGAGCCAGCGCCGGCCCGGCGCCACGGCGCCGATGACCCACGACTCGACGACGTTGCGGGCCACCTCCGGCAGGACGGTCCACGGTGGGAGCACCGGCTGCCCGAGGTCGCGGCAGCCCTGCGCGCCGAGGAAGAGCCGCAGGTGGGAGAGCAGCCGCCGTCGCGCCCACCACCCCCGGTGCCCGTGCTCGTCGTGGCTGCGCCGGGTGCCCTCGACCAGCGCCGTCGTGAGCGCGGCCCCGGCCGGCGTCGGGCCGCCCTGGGCGTGCAACAGGTGGTGGTCGAACGCGTGCTGGGCGCGCTCGTCGGCGAAGAGCCAGTCCTCGTCGACGCCCATGAGGAACCCGACGTAGCGCCAGAGGTGCATGATCGCGTGCCCGTCCTGCCGCGGGACCCGGCGCCCCAGGACGCGCACCCCGAGCATCGCGGTGGCGCTGAACAGGGCGAGCGTGCCGGCGAGGTCGCTGCGGTTGACCGGGAGGCCGAGCGCGGCGGTGTCCCAGTCGTCGCGCCGGGAGAAGCGGTCGTCGACCAGCGCGTGCATGGCGCGCACGTGGGCGGTGACCCGGAAGCCCTCGCCGTCGCGGGCCATCCCGCCGGGCCGGGAGACGGCGTAGCCCCAGGCGGTCGTCTCGCCGAGGCGGCGCATCGCGGTGGTGCCGGTGAGTCCGCCGGTGGCGACGAGCAGGTCGGCCGGGCCGACGTAGCGGTACCCGCCGATCAGCGAGAGGGCCAGCAGGACGTCGTCGCGGCTGCGCCCCAGCCGCCGGTAGGCGCGGGCGCCCCGCTCGAGCAGGTCGCGGTCGAGCCAGTCGGGCTCGCGCTCGATGGCGGCGACGAACCGGCGCAGGGCGGGCGGGTCGTCGTCGTGGGCGCCCTCGGCGATCGCGCGGTGCAGCGCCGTCGTGGTGACGCGGGGGACCGCGTCGCGGCTCATCGCGGCCGCGAGCTCGGCGCCGACCTCGTCGCGGGCGAACATCCGGCGCCCGATCTCGTCGACGAGGGCCTCGTCGCGGTGGCGGACCCGGCCCAGGAGCGCCAGCGGTCGGGCGATGGCCGCGTTGCGGGCCGGCGCGCCGCGGAAGCGTGCCGGGAACTCGGGGAGCTCGACCTGGGGAGCCGTCACGGTCTCTGCCACCATGACGAGAACGCTGACACGAGCAATCACTCGGGTTCAACTCGCGTTTCCCGTCCGCTGCCAGGAGGTGCCCGGTGCCCGCCGACGAGCCCCGCGCGATGCGGCGCCGCCCGACCCAGGAACGATCCCGGGCGACGGTCGAGCGGATCCTCGACGCCGGGCGGTCCGTGCTGCTCACCCGCGGTTTCGAGGGGGCGAGCACCAATCGGATCGCCGCGGCGGCCGGGGTCGGTCCGGGGACGCTGTACCAGTACTTCCCGGACAAGGAGGCGATCCTCGAGCGGGTCGTGGAGCGTGCGGTGGACGACCTGGAAGCTCGCATCACGCGCGCGTTCCTCGCGAGCCTGCGCGCGGGTGACGACGCCGTCCGCGGTCACCTCGAGGCCCTCCTCGACGCGCTGACCGACGAGGCCGACCTGGTGCGGGTGCTCTCGCAGGACCGGCCCCGCACCGTCGGGCGCCGCCGTGTCGGGTTCGCCCGCCGTATCGACGCGCTGGTCGCGGGGGCGCTCCTGGCCGAGCACCCCGACGCCGGCGACGTCCCGGTGGACGCGGTCGCGTGGATGCTGGTGCGCACGGTCGAGCACGTGACGATCTCCTGGGTGCTCGAGGCGCCCGACGTCGGGCGCGAGGCGATCCTCGACGAGCTCACCGCGATGGTGGGCGGCTACCTGGGCCGCCGGCTCGGCTGAGTCAGCCCACCGTGGCCGACTCCCAGAAGTCGGTGGCCACGCCCAGCCACCGGTGCGCGTCGTCGAGGTGCGGCCCGTGCCCGGACGCGGTGAAGACCTCGGTGCGCACCTGCCCGCCCGCCTGCTCGTAGCGGCGCAGGACGCCGCGGATCTGGGCCACCATCTGCTGCGGCGGGAAGACCTCGGCGCCCGGCCAGCCCGCCACGATGCCCGCCTGCCCGAGCGTGCCCAGCTCGAGGAACGAGCCGTCGGCGACGACGAGGTCCTTGCCGCCGTGGGTCCAGAGCACCGGCGGCTTCGGGTCGAGCTCGGGCAGCCAGGCCCACGAGCAGTACTTCGGGGAGAGCGCGTTGAGCAGCCCGCGGGTGCCGGGGGCGGAGCCGGGCCAGTGCTCGGAGGTCGTGGCGTCGCCCGGGTAGCCGTCGTCGCCGATCCGCGAGAGCAGGATCTCGTCGAGCAGGAGGTCCTCCCGTTCCGGCGGGAGGCGGAAGTCCGGTGCCCAGTAGGTGCCGTTCATGACGTTGCGCGGGCTGACCGGCTCGTCGGCACCGCGGTCACCGGCGCGCAGCAGCTCGACGAACCGGGGGTTCGCCACGCCCGCCCCGGTGCCGGCGTGGTCGTCGGAGCACGGCTTGCCGTCGGGGAACGTGCCGCCGTAGCCGTAGGGGGAGACGGGGTCGAGGAAGGTCAGGCTGGCGACGGGGACCGCGCGCGCGACCAGCGCGATCGCCGCGCCCGCCGTCGACCACCCGACGAGGTGCGGACGCTCGATCCCGAGGACCTGCAGGTAGGAGACGAGGTCGTCGGCCCAGTCGCCCAGTCCCCGCGTCGCGTCGATCGGGGCGGTCTCGGTGCGGCCGAACCCGCGCATGTCCGGCGCGAGGAACCGGAAGCGCGCGCTCGCCGGGCTCATGAGGTGCTCGAAGAACCGTCCGGTGGACAGGTTCCCGTGCACGAGCACGACCGGCTCGCCGCCGGGCGGCCCGGAGGTGAGGTGGTGGAGGCGGATGCGCGCGTCGACGGTGCCGGCCTCGACGCCGGGCAGGAGGTCGCTCATGGTGGGCGGGACGCTAGTGCGACGTCGCGATCCGGGGAATGGCCCACGGTGCTCTCGACCTGCGCGGCGCACACGCTGCCGGTGCGGGGCGGATCGGTTCCGGGCGGACCTGCGCGCGGCGCACACGCAGCGGATGCACGGCAGCTCGTGGTCGCCGCGATCGGCGGCCCCCGGTGCGGGACGAACCGATCGGCGAGTGTGTGCGGGGCGCCCAGATGCCGGCGAGTCCGCCCGTCGTCGGGCCGGGAGTGTGTGCGCCGCGCGCGGGTGCCGGCGAGCCCGCCCGTCGTCGGGCCGGGAGTGTGTGCGGGGGCGCGCAGGTCGCGCCCCCGCCCCGGGCCTCAGCCCAGCGGCAGGCGCTCCAGGATCCCGTCGACGTCGACCCCGCGCGGCAGGGTGCCCAGCGCCTGGCCGTGATCGCCCGCCACCCGCGACCCGACGAAGGCGTCGGCGACGGCGGCCGGCGCGTGCCGCACCAGCAGCGAGCCCTGCAGCACCACGGCCATCCGCTCGGCCAACCAGCGGGCGCGCTCCTCGGTGGGGTCGCGGAGCTCGTCGAGGATGGTCTTCCACGCGGCGTCGAGGCGGTGGTCGGCGCCCGACGCGGCCTCCACCTCGGCCCGGTAGGCCTCGACGGCGGCCGGCTCGCGGCCGAGCACGCGCAGCAGGTCCAGGGCGTTGACGTTGCCCGAGCCCTCCCAGATCGAGTTCAGCGGCGACTCGCGGAACAGGCGCGGCATCCCGGACTCCTCGACGAAGCCGTTCCCGCCGAGGCACTCGAGCGCTTCACCGACCACCGCGGTCTGCCGCTTGCAGATCCAGTACTTGCCGAGCGTGACGCCGATCCGCCGGAACGCGGCCTCGTGCTCGTCCGACGCCGACCGGTCCTGCGCGCCGGCCAGCCGGAGCGCGAGGGTCACCGCCGCCTCGGACTCGACCGTGAGGTCGGCGAGCACCGCCCGCATCAGCGGCTTGTCGATCAGCGCCGAGCCGAACGCGTGCCGGTACGTCGCGTGCCAGGCCGCCCGGCGGACGGCGTCGCGCATGCCGGCCGCCGAGCCCAGCGCGTTGTCCAGCCGGGTGCAGGCGACCATCTCGATGATCGTCCGCACGCCGCGGCCCTCGTCGCCGACCCGGAACCCGATCGTGCCGTCGAACTCCGGCTCCGACGAGGCGTTCGAGCGGTTGCCGAGCTTGTCCTTGAGCCGCTGGATCGCGAAGGGGTTGCGGGCACCGTCGGGAAGGATCCGCGGCACGAGGAAGCAGGTGATCCCGGCGTCCCCACCCCCCGGCGCTCCGCTCGCCCCGACGGCCGTCCGGGCCAGGACGAGGAACAGGTCGCACATCGGGGCGCTGGTGAACCACTTGTGGCCGGTGAGGGTGTAGCTGCCGTCGCGGTTGGGGGTCGCGGTCGTCGAGTTGGCGCGCACGTCCGAGCCGCCCTGCTTCTCGGTCATGCCCATCCCGGCGAGCAGGCCGGCCTTCGTCGTCGGCTCGGCGAGGCCGGGCTCGTAGGCGGTGGAGACGAGGCCGGGCCCGTAGCGGGCGAGCAGCTCGGGGGCGTGGGCGAGCGCGGGGAGGACGGCGTGGCTCATCGAGACCGGGCAGCCGTGGCCGGCCTCGGCCTGCGACCACACGAGGAACCCGGCGGCCCGGGCGACGTGCTGGCCGGGGCGGGGGTCGGAGCCGAACCCGCCGGGGCCGGCCCACACGGCGCCGGCGAAGCCGCGGCCGACCGCCTCCCCGAGCAGCGCGTGGTAGCCCGGGTCGTAGTCCACCTCGTCGACCCGGTTCCCGACCCGGTCGAACGCCCGCAGCCGCGGTTCGTTGCGGTGGGCGGCGTCGGCCCAGCCGCGGACCTGTGCCGAGCCCGCGCGGCGCCCGGTGTCGTGCAGCTCATCCAGGGCCCACCCCGCGCCCTCGCGCTCGAGCGCCTCGAGCAGCGGCGGGTCGGCGGCGAGGTCGTGGTCGACGAGCTCGGGCACCTGGTTGGTCACGACGTGGGTGGGCGCCATGGCCGCGATTCCACCACGTCCGGTTACCGCTCGGTAGGTGCGCTCCGCGCCCGTGAGCACTTTCTGGTGCGATGACACCAGAAAGTGCTCACGAGGCCGAAGGCCACCCTGGAGGTCACCATCGCCCGTCACGACGCCGACGCCGGCGGCTCCCCGGAGCTCCTGGCCGCCAAGCAGGAGCTGCGCGAACGGATCTGGTCGACGCTCACCGAGCGCGGCCACGCCCGCTTCCCCGGCGCCCGCCACCGCATCCCGAACGTCACCGGCGCGGAGGCGGCCGCCGAACGGCTGCGCGACACCGACGTCTGGCGCCGCGCCCGCACCCTCAAGTGCAATCCCGACGCCGCCCAGTGGCCGGTGCGCCAGCGGGCGCTCGAGGATGGCAAGACCGTCTACATGGCGGTGCCGCGCCTCGCCGGCCCCGACCCCTTCTTCCTGCTGGACCCCGACGACCTCGGCGACCGCACCCCGCGCCAGGCCTCCTCGATCAAGGGCGCGTCGGCGGCCGGGCGCACCGTCGCCGTCGCGGACCTCGAGCCGGTCGACCTCGTCGTCGCCGGGTGCGTGGCGGTGAGTCCCGACGGTTCCCGGCTCGGCAAGGGCGGGGGGTTCTCGGACCTGGAGTTCGCCGTCGCCGCGCAGGCCGGGCTCGTCGCCGCCGACACCCCGGTGGTGACGACCGTGCACGAGGACCAGGTGGTCGCCGACGGCGAGATCCCGACCGTGGACCACGACGTCCACCTCGACCTCATCGTCACCGCCGAGCGGACGATCACCTGCAGCCGGGCGCCGCGTCACCCGGCGCGCGTCGTGTGGGACGAGCTCACCGAGGCGAAGATCGCGGCGATCCCGCTGCTCGCCGCGCTGCGCGACGACGCCGGGGCCTCGCGCTGACCCCAGGGGTTGCTGCCACCGCCCACGCCCGTGAGGCTGAGAGCCAGGTCACGCTCTCGACGGCGAGGAGGACACGATGGCGGACGCCCCATCGGCGCAGGTGGTGATCCGGTGACGACGACCCGGTCGGTCTACGAGTCCAAGCCGTGGCTCGCCCGATACCGCGACGACTACAACCACGGCGAGGTCACCGTCGAGTACCCGAGCGCGCTGGCGATGTTCAGCGCCGCCGTGGAGCGCGACCCGGACTGCCAGATCGTCCGCTACTTCGACGGCACGATGACGATGCGCGAGCTCGACGAGCTCTCCGACGCGATCGCCGTCGCGCTCGCCGACCGCGGGTTCGCCCACGGCGACCGGCTGGCCACCTACCTGCAGAACATCCCGCAGGTCCTCGTGGTCGTCGTCGGGACCTGGAAGGCCGGCGGCATCGTCGTGTCGGTCAACCCGATGTCGCGCCAGCGCGAGCTGACCACGATCCTCACCGACTGCGAGGCGACGGCGATCGTCTCCCAGGAGGACCTGTGGGGGATCGCCAGCGAGGTCATCCCGAACACGAGCGTGCGGATCGCGTTCTCGACCTCGCCGCTCGAGCACCAGACGCGCCACGACGAGCGCCTGTTCGGCAGCATGCAGCGCAGCGCGTGCGACGGTGCCGAGGACCTCACGACGGTGCTCGACGCTGCCCGCGGCCGCCGTCCGGACCCGGTCGAGCTGGGTGGCGACGACGTCGCGTTCCTCGGCTACACCTCGGGCACCACCGGCCCGCCCAAGGGCGCGATGAACACCCACCGCAACATCGTGTTCAACGCCCAGACCTACCGGGACTGGATCCAGCTCGGGCGCGACGACTCGGTGTTCGGCGTCGCACCGCTGTTCCACATCACCGGCGTCGTCGGGCACATGGCGATCGCGCTGCTGCTGCCCTGCCCACTGGTGCTGGCCTACCGGTTCGAGCCCGGTGTCGTCGTCGACGCGATCCGCGAGCACCGCCCGACGTTCTCCATCGGCTCGATCACGGTGTTCATCGCGATGATGAACGCGCCGAACGCCGACCGGGACGCGCTGTCGTCGATGGTCAAGGTGTACTCGGGGGGCGCCCCGATCCCGCCGTCGACGGTGAAGGCCTTCCAGGACCAGTTCGGGCACTACATCCACAACTTCTACGGGCTCACCGAGACCAACTCGCCCTCCCACGGGGTGCCGCTGGGCTCGACGGCCCCGGTGGACGAGGCGTCCGGCGCGCTGTCGGTGGGCGTGCCGGTGTTCGACACCGTGGTGCGGATCGTGCGCGACGACGGGACCGAGGCCGACGTCGGCGAGGTCGGGGAGATCACCACACGCGGGCCGCAGGTGGTGCCGGCCTACTGGGGCAAGCCCGAGGAGACCGAGAAGGCGTTGCGCGGGCCCGGCGGGATCGTCGAGCTGCGCACCGGCGACGTCGGCTACATGGACGCCGAGGGCTGGTTCTACGTCGTCGACCGCAAGAAGGACCAGATCAACGCCGGCGGCTACAAGGTCTGGCCGCGCGAGGTCGAGGACGTGCTCTACGAGCACTCCGCGGTGCGCGAGGCCGCCGTCGTCGGGATCCCGGACGAGTACCGCGGCGAGACGGTGAAGGCGTTCGTCTCGCTGCGGCCGGGGTCCTCGGCGACGCCCGACGAGCTCATCGCGTTCTGCAAGGAGCGGATGTCGGCCTACAAGTACCCGCGGCAGGTCGAGCTCCGCGACGAGCTGCCGAAGACGGTGACCGGGAAGTTGCTGCGCCGGGAGCTGCGGGGGAGCTGAGTGCCCCGTGCGGCGCACCCCCGGAACGCACGAACGGCCGGTTCGTGACCCTCGAAGGTCACGAACCGGCCGTTCGTGCGGCTCGGGACGCGGCGGTCAGGAGGCCGACGCGAGGACCTCGTCGAGCACGCCGTTGCGGGCGTCGGCGACGAGGTCGGCGAGCTGGCCCAGGCTCATCTGGATGCGCTGGCCGAAGTCGTCGGTGATCACGACGCGGCGCTCCTCCGGGGCGGCGGGGTCCAGGTGAAGCTCGGGGCAGCCGCAGTTGCACTGCCCGCAGAACGTGGCGACGTGCTGCAGTCCGGTGGCGGGGTCCATCGCGTCCTCCTCGTGGGGGTGGCGCGAGGACCGTAAGCAGTCCGGGGCGGTACCGGGAACCGGCCCGAACGAGTGATCACCGCGAGCGACGGAGGCTCAGCGCGAGCCCGATCTCCGAGGCGCCGCGCAGCAGGAAGCCCAGACCGGCGAGCAGCGCGATCGTGCCGATGGCCGCGGCGAGGTTGAACAGCAGGATGACGAACGCGAGCAGCGCCAGCACCCCCATCGCGATGTTCCAGCCCCGGTGCTCGGTCGAGCGGGCGGCGACGAAGAGGTCGTTGATCCCGGCGAACAGGAACCACAGCAGCAGCCCGACGACGAGGATCGCGACACCCGCCCCCGGCCGGAAGATCACGAAGATGCCGGCCAGCACCGTGATCACCCCGAAGATGATCACCCACCAGCGACCCGGTGCGCCGTGCTGCACGCGGAGGGCCGCGGTGATCTCGATGATGCCCGAGATGAGCAGGCCGACCCCGAGGAAGAGGGCCAGCAGGATGACGGTGGCCCCGGGGAAGACGAGGGCGAAGAGGCCGACGATCACGGCGAGGATCCCGTCGGCGAGGATCCAGCCCCACCGGCGGGCGATGTCCGGCTGGTCGACGATCGAGGAGGTCATGTCACGGTGAGTACACCACCAGCGCGCTCGTGACCAGGATCTTCCGGTGAACGGCGCCCACACGGCCCATGGCGTCCCGGCGAGGGCGACGCACTGGGTGATCCACTGGGCCGTGGTGGTGATCGGTGCGGTCCTCGTCGTCGTGCTGGGCGGCTGCGCCGACACCCCGCCCCCGGCCGCACCACCCGACGTCGCCGCCGTCGACACCGACTACGCCCGAACGATGGTCGGCCACCACGAGCAGGCGCTCGCGCTGGCGGCGCTGGTGCCCGGGCGGTCGTCGTCGCCCGACGTCGCCGACCTCGCGTTCCGCATCGACCGGGCCCAGGTCGAGGAGGTCGGGCAGCTGCAGGGGTTCCTGCGCGCCCGCGGCGCCCCGGCGGACCCGGGCCCGGCGATGGCGGTGATGGACGGGATGGCGGCCACGGCGACGCTCGACCGGCTGCGCACCCTCTTCGGGCCCGCCTTCGACCGGCTCTGGCTGCAGACCATGACCACCCACCACGAGGGCGCGCTCGCGATGGCCCGCCGGCACCTCGCCGCGACCGGGGGAGCGGCGTCGGCGTCGGCGCTCGCGGAGTTCTCCCGCACGCTGCTCGTGGCCCAGCAGGCCGAGATCGACCGGATGCGGGGTCTGCTCGCCCGCGGGTGACGCCACGCGCCCCCGGTGTGACCGAGCGAACCCTCGGGAACCGGACACGGCCTCACGACGACCCGACACACGTGCGAGGGCTGGGCGAGGTGGCGCGGCGCGGGGTGGCGGCGGTGGCCGTCGCGCTGCTCGGCGCGCTGCTGGCGCTCGGCACCGCCGTGCCGGCGTCCGCCCACGCCGTGCTCGAGCGCACGACGCCGGGCGCGGACAGCGTCGTCGCCCACGCCCCGACCGACGTGACGGTCACCTTCAGCGAGGCCGTGACCCTCGTGCCCGGCGCGGTGCGGGTCTACGACGGCGCGCTGCACGAGGTCGACAGCGGCGCCGCGACCCACCCGGCCGGCGACCCGACCTCCGCCGGCGTGGCCCTCGCCCCCGATCTCGCCCCCGGCACGTACACCGTCACCTGGCGGGTGGTCTCGGCCGACTCCCACCCCGTCTCGGGCGGCTTCCGCTTCTCGGTCGGCCATCCCGGTCCCAGCGCGGCGCCGCCGCCGGCGGCCGACCCCGGCGACGGGGCCGTCGGCGGACTCCTCGCCGTCGCCCGGTTCGTCGAGTACGCGGGGCTGGCGGTGCTGGGCGGCGCCGTCGCGCTCGTCGCGCTGCGCCGGGCCGGCGCCGAGGTGGCGGTGCTGCGGCGCGGCCGCCGGGCGGTCGCCGCCGGGTGGTGGGCGCTGCTGGTCGGCAGCGTGCTCGCGTTCCTCCTGCAGGGTCCCGACGCCGCCGGGGTCGGGCCGGGCTCGACGCTCGACCCCGCGGTCCTCGCGACGACGCTCGGCTCGCCCGCCGGGCTGCTCCTCGCCGCCCGGGTGGTGCTCGTGCTCCTCGTGGGGCTCCTCGGGCGGCGTCTCGTGGCGCCGGTCGACGCGGCGTCGCCGACGGGGGACCGGGCCGTCGGCACCGCGGTGGCGGCGCTCGCCGCGGCGGCGACGTTCTCGGCCGCGGGGCACGCGGGGGTGGACGCGCCCGTCGTGCTCGGCCTGGCCGCCGACCTCGCGCACCTGGCGGCGATGTCGCTGTGGATCGGCGGGCTGGTGGTGCTGCTGCTCGCCCTGGTCCGCCCGGCGTCGCCGGCGCCCGTCGCGGCGGTGCTCCCGGGGTTCTCGCGCGGGGCGCAGGTCGCGGTGGGGGTGATCGTCGCGACCGGGCTCTACCAGACCTGGCGCGACGTCGGCGAGCCCGGCGCCCTCGTCACGACCACCTACGGCTGGCTGCTGCTGGGCAAGGTCGCGGGCGTCGTCGTGCTGCTGGTGCTCGGTGACCGGGCCCGCCGGCTCGTCGCCCGGCGCCTCGTGGTCCCGCCGGTGCCGCGCCCGACGCCCTCCCGGCCGCGGACCTTCGCGCTCTCGCTCGGCGCCGCACCCGCCACCTCCGAGACGGCGGTCGCGGAGAGCCCCGTGGAGGACCCGCCCGTGCCCGCCGGGGAGCCGCCCGGCCTGGACGTGCCCTCGCGCGCCGCGCTGCGCCGCGGCCTGCTCGCGGAGGCCGCGGTCGCCGTCGTCGTGCTCGCCGTGACCGCGGTGCTCGTCGGGTCCCCGCGCGCCGTCGAGACCTACGCGCCCCCGTTCGCCACCACCGAGCACGCCGGTGCGCTCGCGCTCACCGCCCGCGTCGACGCCGCCCACACCGGCGCGACCACCGTGCACCTGACCGGCGCCGACGCCGCGGGCCGCCCGGTGGCGGTGTCCGTCGTGGAGGCCTCGCTGACCCTGCCCGACCAGGGCATCGGGCCGCTGCCGGTCACCCCCGGCCCCGGCGGCGCGAGCGCGCCGCTCTCGTTCCCGGTGCCGGGGCGGTGGGCGCTCGACGTCACCGTCGCGAGCCCCGCCGCCCCGCCCACCCTCTTCCGGGTCACGGTCCCCGTCCACTGACCCGTCGTCCGCCGTCCCCGACCGAGGAGCCCCCCGTGAAGCTCGTCCCCATCGACCGTCGACCCCGCCGCCGCGGCGCCGCGCGCCTCGGCGTCCTGCTCGCCGTCGGCGCGACGCTGCTCGCCCTCGGCGCGCTCCCCGCGTCCGCGCACATCCGTGTCTCCGCCGACGGCGGCGCCGCGGCCGGCTCCTACGCGCAGCTCGCGTTCCGGGTGCCGACCGAGAAGGACAACGCGTCGACCACGGCGGTGCAGATCTTCCTGCCCGCCGACCAGCCGCTCGCGTCGGTGTCGGTCCAGCCGCACCCGGGCTGGACCGTCGAGGTCCACCAGAAGACCCTGCCGCAGCCGCTGCAGACCGACGACGGGCCGGTCAGCCAGGTCGTCAGCGACGTCGTCTTCACCGCGCAGAGCCCGCAGACCGCGATCGCGCCGCAGCAGTTCGACCAGTTCTCGCTGCTCGTCGGGCCCCTGCCGAACGTGCCCTCGCTCGCCTTCCCGGCCAACCAGACCTACAGCGACGGCTCCGTCGTCGCCTGGAACCAGTCCGCGGCGCCGGGTGCCCCGGAGCCGGAGCACCCGTCGCCCACGCTGACGATCGGGCCCGCGAGCCCGGACTCCGGGGCGACCCCGGCCTCGTCCGACTCCGGCTCGTCGTCCACCCCGGCGCTGGTGATCGGCATCATCGCCCTGGTGCTCGCCGTCGTCGCGCTGCTGCTGCTCGCCGTGGCGCTGCTGCGGGGCCGCCGAGGCTGACGCCATGTGCACGGATGTGGTCGCCGGGACGACCACATCCGTTCACATGCGGTACCGCTCCTCCAGCGCGCGGATCTCCTCGATCCCCACGACCTGGGTGAACGCGTCCAGCCCGCCGATCCCACCGGGTGCGGCGCCGAGGTCGCCGAGCGCGGCGGTCGGCGAGCCCTCCTCGTGCAGCCGCCCGAGCATCGCCCGCACGCCCGAGGCCGCCGCGAGCAGCGTCGAGACCGGGTAGAGCACCAGCGCGAACCCGAGCTCGCGCAGCGTCTTAAGGGGCGGGAGCGGGGTGCGGCCGCCCTCGGCCCCGTTGAACACGAGCCGGTGCCCCTCGAGCGCGGTCGCGACCTGCTCCAGCGCCTCGTCCGACGTCGGCGCCTCGACGAACAGCAGGTCCGCGCCGGCGTCCGCGAAGGCCCGCGCCCGCTCGATCGCGGCGTCGATGCCGTACTGCTGCGCCACGTCGGTGCGCGCGATCAGCACGAGGTCCGGGTCGGTGCGCGCGTCCACCGCCGCCCGGATCTTCGCGACCATCTCCGGCAGCGGCACGACCTCCTTGCCCGCGAGGTGCCCGCACTTCTTCGGCATCACCTGGTCCTCGAGGTGCAGTCCCGCGACGCCGGCCTGCTCGTACTCGCGGATGGTGCGGATGACGTTGATCGGGTTGCCGTAGCCGGTGTCGGCGTCCGCGATCAGCGGGACGTCGAGCACCCCGACCATCCGCCGCGCGTTGTCGACCATCTCCGCCTGCCCGAGCAGGCCCACGTCCGGGCGGCCGAGCAGGGAGGCGGTGGTGCCGAACCCGGTCATGTAGACGACGTCGAACCCGGCCTGCTCGACGAGCCGCGCCGAGAGCGCGTCGTAGGCCCCGGGGGCGACGACGGGTCCGTCGCCGTCGAGCAGGGCCCGCAGGCGGGCCCGGCGGTCGCGGGGGTGGCTGAGCAGATCGGCCATCACGGGAGTCCCTTCGCAGTGTGTACAACCCGGGGCCGCCGCGCCGGTGCGGGCTTGTCGACGACGGCTCGTCACCCTACGTTGCACACAACGGCGAGGGGAGGTGTCCGGGGTGACGACGACGACGGCGGGTCGCGCCTCCGAGCGCGCCCAGACGGCCCTGCGCGACGCGATCCTGCGCGGTGAGCTCGCCCCCGGGGCCCACCTCGGCGAGGTCGATCTCGCCGAGCGGCTCGGCGTCTCGCGCACCCCGGTCCGCGAGGCCCTCTCCCGGCTCGCGGCGGAGGGGCTCGTCGAGGCGCACGCCCACCGCGGCGCCCGGGTGGTGTCGTTCTCCGCCGACGACCTCGACGGCCTCTTCGACGTCCGCCTCGCCCTCGAGCCCCGGGCCACGGCACGGGCGGCCACGCGGGTCACCGCCGACGACCTCGACGCCCTCGAGGACCTCGCCCGGCGGATGCTCGCCGTCGGCGCGCCGGGCGCCGACCAGGACCTCGACGCCCTCGTCGGCCTCAACCGCGACTTCCACGCCCGGCTGCTCGCCGCGGCCGACGCGCCGGCCCTGTCGGCCGCGCTGGCCAACGTCGTGCACGCCCCGGTCGTGCTGCGCACCTTCCACGCCTACGACCCGGCCTCGCTCGCCCGCAGCCTCGCCCACCACGCCGAGCTGGTCGCCGCGCTGCGGGCCGGCGACGCCGACTGGGCGTCCGCGGTGATGCGCAGCCACCTCGGCAACGCCCGCGCCGCGGTGGTGACCCGGTGACGAACCCGCACGGGACGGGCTTCGCCCGGCGCCTGGGCTGGGGCGCGCGCCCCGCCGTCGTCGTCGTGGACCTGGTGCGCGCCTACACCGAGCCGGGCGGGCCGTTCTTCCTCGGCGGGGAGGACCCGGCGACGCCGGGACGCGTGCTCGACGCGTGCGCCGCGGTCGTCGCGGCCGCCCGGTCGATCGACGTCCCCGTGGTGTGGACCGTCGTCCGCTACGCGCCCGACCTGGCCGACGCCGGGTTCTTCGCCGTCAAGGTGCCCGCGCTCGCCTGCTTCGCCGAGGGGGCCGACGGCGGGTGGGGCGAGCTGTCGCTCGCGCCGGCGGCCGCCGACGCGCTGCTGGTCAAGCAGCACGCGTCGTCCTTCGCCGGCACCTCGCTCGCCGCGACGCTGCGCTCCCGGGGCGTGGACACCGTCGTCGTCGCGGGGGTCTCGACGTCGGGCTGCGTGCGCGCCACCGCGACCGACGCGCTCGCCGCCGGGTTCCGCCCCGTCGTCGTCGACGAGGCCTGCGGCGACCGCACCGCGGCGCTGCACCGCCAGAACCTCGCCGACCTCGACGCCAAGTACGCCGACGTCGTCGACCTCGACACCGCCGTGGGTGAGCTCCGGTCCCGAGGCGGCTGAGCGGGACGTCTGCTGCGATGAGCCCGTGAGTGTGCTGACCCCACCACAGGTGCCGATGCTCTTCGTCGAGCTCGACGCGGTCCGGCGCTCGGCGGCGGACCTCGGCCGGCCCCTGCGGGGACCGATGGACATCGAGGTGCACCTCGACGCCGTCGAGCGGATGCGCCTGTGGCGCGAGGCCGGCGGGCGGATCGTCGGCTTCGCGCACCTCCCCGAGGTGGCCCGCGGGGAGCTGGCCGAGGAGACGGCCGTCCGGGTGCTGTGGACGCTGCACGAGCGGGCGGGCAACGCGTTCGACACCCTCGTCCACTGCCCGCACGACCCCGACGCCCCCACCCCCGACCTCGCCCGCTGCTGGTGCCGCCCGCCCAAGCCCGGGCTGCTCATCGCCGGCCAGGAGCAGGTCGCGCTGCGCCAGCGGGAGCGCTACCCGATCTGGATGGCGCTCGTCGTCGCGGCGAGCGAACCGGTCCGGCGAGCGGCCGAGGGGCTGGAGATCGACGTGGTGGACGCCGCGGCCTGGCGGTGGGGGTAGACGCCCTGCCAGGGTGACCCGCGTGGGTCGGTTGGACGAGGTGGACCTGTCCGTGCGGCTGTCCAAGGAGCAGGGCGCCCGGCAGTTGGCCGCGGCCCAGGAGCGTCTGGTGCACCTGCGGCTGCTGCTCGGCGGACAGATCGGGCCGGGCGAGATCGGGCCCCCGCTGCTCGTGCTCTTCGAGGGCTGGGACGCCTCCGGCAAGGGCGGCGCGATCAAGCGGCTCGTGAGCCCCCTCGACCCCCGCCACGTGCGTGTGGTCCAGTTCGCGGCCCCGTCGCACGACGAGAAGCGCCACCACTTCCTGTGGCGGTTCTGGCCGACGCTGCCCGGGTGGGGCGGCATGGCCGTGCTCGACCGCACCTGGTACGGCCGTGTCCTCGTCGAGCGGGTCGAGGGGTTCGCCGCGGAGTCGGCCTGGGAGCGGGCCTACTCCGAGATCGTCGACCTGGAGACGACGCTCGCGGCCGAGGGCACCATCGTCGTGAAGTTCTTCCTGCACCTCTCGCCCGACGAGCAGCTGCGCCGCTTCGAGGCGCGGGCGCAGGATCCGTACCGGGCCTGGAAGCTCACCGCGGAGGACTGGCGCAACCGCGACCGGCGGGCCGACTACGAGGCCGCGATCGAGGAGATGCTGCGCCGGACCGAGTCGCCCGTCGCGCCGTGGCACGTGGTCGCGGCCGAGGACAAGCGCTGGGCCCGGGTCGACGTCGTGCGCACCGTCGTCGCGCGGGTCGAGGCCGCGCTCCGGGACCGTGGAGTCGACGCCGACCCGCCGCTGTAGGTGCGCTCCGCGCTCGTGAGCAGAAAGTGCTGCTATAGCGACACTTTCTGCTCACGAGCGCGGAGCGCAC
>NZ_JABBND010000018.1 GCF_012933465.1 Actinomycetospora sp. TBRC 11914 | reverse complement strand
GGACACGTCGATCCCGGTGGAGGCGTTCTCGGTGGCCGAGCCCTTGAGCAGGTGCGGCATCCCGCACGCGAACTCCACCACCTCCTGCCCCCGCGCCACCTCCCCCGCGGCGTCGGAGAGGACCTTGCCGTGCTCCGCGGTGAGGATCTCCGCGAGCTCGGAGGCCCGGGCGTTGAGCAGCTCCCGGAACCGGAACAGGATCTGCGTGCGCGCGGTCAGCGACGTCTCACGCCAGGACGGCCAGGCGCGGGCCGCCGCGGTGATCACCGCCTCGACGTCGGCCTCGGTCGCGAACGCCACCTGGCGCCGGACCTCGCCCGTGGCCGGGTCGGTGACGTCGCCGTACCGATCCCCCGTCGACTTCAGCGCAGCGCCGCCGGCCCAGTGGTGCAGGGTGTCCATCCCCCGAGTGTGACGACCCGGGCGGCGTCGTGCTTGCGTTCGAGCGCGCTCGAATCCCTAGCGTCGGTCCCATGACCAGCCTCCCGACCGTCGCCCTGGGTGACGGGCTCGACGTCAGCGCCCTCGGCTTCGGCGCCATGGCGCTCTCCGACGTCTACGGCACCACCGACCCCGACCAGGCCGTGCGCACGCTGCACGCCGCGCTCGACGCCGGCGTCACCTTCCTCGACACCGCCGACGTCTACGGCACGCCCCGTGAGGGCACGACCGGCCCGTCGGGCACCAACGAGGAGCTGCTCGCCCGCGTCCTGGCCGACCGCCGCGACGAGGTGCAGCTCGCCACCAAGTTCGGCATCACCGGCGTCGTCGGCGCCGGCGCGGGGACCCGCGGCGACCGCGAGTACGTCCGCGCCGCCTGCGAGGCCTCGCTGCGCCGCCTCGGCGTCGAGACCATCGACCTCTACTACATGCACCGCCGCCAGCTCGACCTGCCGATCACCGAGACCGTCGCCGCGATGGGCGAGCTCGTCGCGGAGGGCAAGGTCCGCCACCTCGGGCTCTCCGAGGTCACCGGGCCCGAGCTCGCCGAGGCCGCCGCGGTGCACCCGATCGCCGCGGTGCAGAGCGAGTGGAGCATCTGGTCCCGCGACGTCGAGGCGAACGTCGTGCCGCGCGCGGTCCAGCTCGGCGTCGGGTTCGTGCCCTACAGCCCGCTCGGCCGCGGCTTCCTCACCGGCACCGTGACCGCGGAGCGCGTCGCCTCGACGGCCCTCGCCCGCCAGCCCCGGTTCACCGAGCACTTCGACGCCAACCAGAAGGTCGTCGAGGTCGTCCGGGAGGTCGCCGGCGAGCTCGGTGCGACGCCCGCCCAGGTCGCCCTGGCGTGGGTGTACGCCCAGGGCGCGGCCTTCGGCGTCCCGACGGTGCCGATCCCCGGCACCCGCTCCGCGGAGCGCGTCGTCGAGAACGCCGGGGCCGTCGGGCTCGCCCTGTCCGCCGACCAGAAGGCCCGGCTCGACGCCGCCGCCGACCTCGTCGTCGGGAGCCGGAACTTCAGCTTCTCCGCCGACGACTGGATCTCCTCCGGCCGGGAGTGATCAGGTGTCCGGGTGGACACGCAGCACCTCCGGCTGGGCGGGCTCGACGTCGCGTACCTGACGACGGGTCCCGACGACGGGCCGCTCGCGGTCCTGCTGCACGGCTACCCGGACACGGCGTGGTCCTGGCGCCACCTCGCGCCCGTCCTCGCCGACCGCGGGTACCGGGTGGTCGCGCCGTTCCTGCGCGGCTACGCCCCCACCGGGCTGGCCCCGGACGGCAGCTACCAGTCCGGGGCGCTCGTCGCCGACGCCGTGGCGCTGCGCCGCGCGCTCGGCGACGGGCGCCCCGCGCTGCTGGTCGGGCACGACTGGGGCGCCGTGGCCGCCTACGGCGCCGCGGTCCACGCCCCGGCGCTGTGGTCGCGGGTGGTGACGATGGCCGTGCCCCCGCTGGGCTTCGCGGCCGTCGCGCTGCGGCGACGGCGGGTCGGTCTCGTCGCCCGCCAGCTGCGGGCGAGCTGGTACATGCTCTTCCAGCAGCTGCCCGGGGTCTCCGAGGCGGCGCTCCCCCGGCTCGTCCCGCGGCTCTGGGCCGACTGGTCCCCCGGCTACGACGCCTCCGCCGAGGTGCCCCGCGTCCTCGCCGCGCTCGACTCCCCCGCCCGGCGCACCGCCGCGCTGCGCTACTACCGCGCGTGGCTCCAGCGCTGGCGGCAGCTGCCCCGGTACCGCCGCGAGGAGCGGGCGGTGCTCGGCCTGCCGACCCACCCGCTGCTCTACCTCTACGGCACCGACGACGGGTGCGTGCGCCCGGAGGTGAGCGCGCTCGCCGCCGAACTGTTGCCGCCCGGGCGCGTCGTGGCGATCCCGGGGGCCGGCCACTTCCTGCCGCTCGAGGCGCCCGACCGGGTCGCCGAGGTGGTCGCGGCCTTCCTCGACGAGGCGGCACCGGGCTCTAGAGGGCGTCGAACCCCGCGATGAGCCACCGGCCGTCGCCACCGGGCTCGAGCACCACCCGCGCGCTGCGGGCGTCGCGCCGCGGCGCCGGGTCACCCTCGCGGCCGGTGGTCTGGGTGTAGAGGACGACGGTCTCGACGTGGTCCGGGGTCGCCGTGACCACCCCGACCCGGGACACCGTGGCCGAGGACGTCGCGTGCCCGTCGACCGCCGCCGGCACGACGAGGCCGGCGACGATCGCGTGGTTCTGCGCGGCGAAGGGGCCGGTGGTGACCGAGTCGATGCGCTCGGCGTCGGCGTCGACGGTCCGCCAGTCGTAGCCCAGCAGCACCGGGGTGAGTGCCGCCGCGGCCGCCGCGCCGTCCCGCGCGGCCACGTCGGTCTCCCCCGCGACGACCGCGCGGTGCGCGAGCTGCCCGACGACGACCGCCGCCGCGATCGCGAGGACGCCGAGCACGACGAGGACGGTGCGCCGCCGGCCGACCACGGCCCGGGTCACGGGACCTCCGCCAGGTCGTCGACCAGCCACCGGCCGTCCTGCCGGACGAGCGCCGCGTCGACCCGCCAGGCCCGCTGCCCGCTCCCGTCGTCCAGTCGCGCCGCGGCGACCACGCGGGCGGTGTCGCCGTCGAGGGACTCCAGGCCGACGGCGCGCACGACGACGGACGACGCGGCCGGGACCCCACCCTGCTCCAGGCGCGCCCGCCACGCCCCCGTCGCGCCGTCGAGGGCCTGGGTGCGGGCGGTCGACGAGGAAGGGGCCGCGACGAGCTCGGTGAGGTGGGTGCGCACCGCGTCCACCGCGGTGGCCTCGTCGGCGCCGCGGGCGGCGGCCCGGGCGTCCACCACCCCGAGGACGACGCCGGCGACGACGAGCGCCGCGAGCAGCGCGGTCAGCAGGAGCGCCGCACCGCGCGGCCGGCCCGGTCGTGGCATGGCACCTCCCTCTCCCGGGGATCCTGGGGCGCGGCCCTCCCCCGTCGTGGCCGTTCCGGGAGATCCGGGCTGCTGGAGCCGTCGCGTTACGCCGAACAGCCTAATCTGGGACACCGTCCGGGCTGTGCTGATCGTGGTGTTCGGGCGGACCGCCCACCGTTCGTCGTGACGCGGTGACCGGTCGCATGGCGCGGGACCACCCGACCGGCCGCTGGAGGCGCCACTGAGGCGACGCGACGGGCCGCCGGTCGACGGGGGCCTTCCCGAACCGCGCCCCGCTCGGTCACGGTGGGGTCACACGACGGCGTGGCGGCTGCTCCGCGGGCGACACGTCCGATCGGGGCCCGCCGTCGACGTCGAGTGATCACCGCGGGCCGTGCGGTCCGCAGCAGGTGATCACGTCTGGGGGGGTCGGGGCAACGGGTGGTCGGACGGGTGGAACAGGACACGGGATCGTCGGCGTCGCCGGCGCGCCGCCGGGGGGCGGCGTGACCTCTCAGCACGCCGACCCGGAGGAGCACCCGGCGGTCGAGTTCCTCCGCCGCCACGACGCCTTCCTCCAGGTGCTCGTCACCGTCCTCGGCCACGCCTACGGGGCCCCGCCGCACGACCTGTTCCTGCTCACCCGGGCCTCGATGCACGATCGCTGGGCGACGTTCGGCCCGGCCGGCGAGGACGTGCGCGTGGTGGAGCTGACGCTGCAGGTGACGCGGACCGCCCGCGGTCTCGGCAGCCACGGCCCGGAGCGGGACCGCCGCGCCCGCCCGGCCCAGCCGCCCGCCGCCCGCTCGGTGCTGGCCGCGCGCTCGTTCGAGCCCGCCTGGCGCCACCCGGACCCGTGGCGGCTGCTCGCCGCCGACGAGGCGCGCCCGTTGCGGGCCCTCGTGCACCTCGACCCGCTCGCCCGCGACCTCGCCGTCCTGCGCTGGCTCGGCGTCCCCGACGCGCAGGTCGCCCCCGAGCTCGGCCTCGGCGAGGCCGAGCTGACCCCGCGGCTCGTCGACGCGATGCGGCAGTGGGCGGCGGTCGTCGAGGCCGCCGCGGCGGCCGACCCCGACCCCGGGTCGGACGGGAGGCACGCCCGGTGAGCGACGCCCCGGGGAACGACCCCCGCGACCTCGACCGGCTCGTCGCCTCCGCCCTCGCCGGCGAGCGCGGCGCGATGGACACCCTGCTGCGCATCCTGCGGCCCCTCGTCGTGCGGTACTGCCGCAGCCGGCTCGGCGGCTACGAGCGGGTCAACGCCTCCCCCGACGACGTCGCCCAGGAGGTCTGCGTCGCGGTGCTGCGGGCCCTGCCGGGCTACCAGGACCAGGGCCGGCCGTTCCTCGCGTTCGTCTACGGCATCGCCCAGCACAAGGTGGTCGACGCCCACCGCGCCGCCGGCCGGGACCGCTCGGACCCCACCGACGACGTGCCCGAGAGCGAGGACCTCCGCGACGGGCCCGAGCAGCACGCGATGGCCCTCGCCGAGTCCACCGAGATGGCGGCGCTCATGGCCGAGCTGCCGGAGAAGCAGCAGGAGATCCTGCGGCTGCGCGTCGTGGTCGGCCTCTCCGCCGAGGAGACCGCCGAGGCCGTCGGGTCGACCGCCGGGGCCGTCCGCGTCGCCCAGCACCGCGCCCTCGGCCGGCTGCGGCAGCTGATCACCGAGCGGGGCGGCGCGCCGCCCGCTCCCGCCGAGGAGGCGCCCCGGCGCCGTGGCGGCGCGCGCGGCCCCCGTCGCGCCCCGGCCCCGCCCCCCGAGGGACCGGCGGCGCCCGACTGGCAGGCGGCCCCGCGCACCGGGGACGTGGTGCTGGACCGCCTGCTCGCGATGGCCGACGCCCACGTCGAGGTCGTCGCCCGCGGCGGCGACACCGACCCCCGCTCGGGGCCGGTCGGCGTCACCGACCGCGCGGAGCACCAGCGCCGGCTCGACGCCGAGGACGCGCGCATGGCCGTGGCCGCGCGGAACCACCGCGGCGGCCGTGGCTCCCAGTAGGCCGAGTCGTCGTCGGCGGCCCGGGACCTCAGTAGGCGGGGCGCAGCGGGAACCCGGACCGGCCGAGGTCGTCGAGCTTCACGCCGAGCACCTGGTGGAGCTGGATGTTGTCCATGTCGAACCCGACCGCGCAGGCCGGCATGTACAGCTTCCAGACGCGCGCCCGGCCCTCCCCGGCCTCGGCGACGCACTCGTCCCAGTTGGCCTCGAGGTTGGCCGTCCACGCCTTGAGCGTCTTCGAGTAGTGCTCGCGGAGGTTCTCCTCGTGGCGGATCTCGAAGCCCGCCCCGTTCATCCGCGAGACGAGGTGCCCGATCGGGAGCAGCTCGCCGTCGGGGAACACGTAGCGGTTGATGAACGGGTCGGCGTGCGCGCGGTGGTGGGCGTCGGGCCGGGTGATGCAGTGGTTGAGCAGCCGGCCGCCGGGGCGCAGCTTCGCGTAGAGGAACGAGAAGTACGACTTCAGCTGCGAGCGCCCGATGTGCTCGGTGAGGCCGATCGAGCTCACCGCGTCGAACCCGTCCTCGGTGACGTCGCGGTAGTCGCCGTGCCGGATCTCGACGAGGTCGGACAGGCCCCGGCGCGCGACCTCCTTCTGCGCCCAGAGCGCCTGGTCCCGCGACAGCGTGACGCCGAGGGCCCGCACCCCGTGCTGCTCGGCGGCGTGCATCGACATCTGTCCCCAGCCGCACCCGACGTCGAGCAGGCGCATCCCCGGCTCCAGGGCCAGCTTGTCGGCGACCAGCGCGTGCTTGGCGAACTGCGCCTCCTCCAGCGACGACGTCTCGCCGGGGTAGGCCGCGCAGGTGTAGGCCATCGACGGGCCGAGCACCAGCTCGTAGAAGCGGTTCGAGACGTCGTAGTGGTGGGCGATCGCGTCGGCGTCGCGGGCCTTCGAGTGCATCCAGCCGTGCTGGCGGTGCTCCTGGGGCGGCGGCGCGAGGTGGCGGTGGCGGAAGCGGACCGGAGCCAGGCGCAGCGCGGTCCTCGCCAGGGTCGCGGCCGACACGTCGGAGACCGTCAGCTCGCCCATCGCGGTCAGCGCCTCGTAGAGGTCACCGTCGACGTCGAGGTGCCCGGACACGTACGCCCGCGCCAGCCCCAGGGTGTTGGGCGACCCGGCGAGGTAGGCCAGCGCGGTCTCGCTGCGGATGTCGACGGTCGCGACGGAGCCGCCGCCGGCCGGCTCCGAGACGCTCCCGTCGTAGGCGTGGACGGTGATCGGGGCTTCCGGGCCCAGCACCGGCCGGAACAGCTCGGCGACTCCCACGACTCCTCCTTGCTCGTGATGGACGGCGTCAGCCGGTGACGCACTTGGTGTAGAGATCCGGTAGGCGTCCCGCCGGGTCGTAGCGGGCCTTGAGCCCGCGGTACGCCGCTCCGCCGTAGAGGGCGTCGAACTCCTCGCGGGTGTAGCTCGCCGTGGAGTACAGCGATTTGTGCCCCTCGAGCTCCATGAGCGTCCGCTCGATGAGCCGGTTGTGGTGGTCGCGCGCCATCCCGGGCTGCAGGAGGGCGTCCGACCAGAACCCGACGTTGACGTACGTCCGGTCCGGCTCGAGCGGGTAGAGCGGCCAGGTCTGGTGCCCGCGCAGCCGCAGCGGGCACACCCACACCGGCGAGATGCCGATCTCACGGTGGAAGAAGTCGAGGAACTCCGCCAGCCGCTCCACCGGCACCTCGACGTCCTGGATGATCGGCTCCACGCCCGCCGCACCGGTCACCCGGGTCTGGATGCGCTCGGAGAGCCCGAGGCGCCGGTCGAGCGCGACGAGGCGGCGGTAGACGTCCGAGCGGCGGTACCGCCCGGGCCACAGCCGGCGCACCGCGGGGTGCTGGGCGCCGAGGGCGCGGGAGCACCAGAACCAGTCGGTGTCCCAGCGCCAGAGGTAGTCGTGGATGCTCAGGTGGTCGACGCCGACGCCGTCCGGGGCGGCGTCGGCCAGCCGCGGGATCGAGCGGTAGTAGACGTCCTGGCCGGTGTAGTCCGAGAGCGACGGGGCCTCGGAGACCATCCGGCCGAGGGTGAGGTACTGCTCGGCCCGCCCGGAGGCGGTCTCGGTGGGGCCGAAGACGGTGCCGTCGACGACGTCGACCGCCTCGCCGTCGTAGGCGTGCTCGACGGCGATGACCTCGACGGCCTTGGCGAGCGAGGCCGCGTCGTCGAACCGGACGTGGCGCAGCCGCACGAACGGCTGCACGGGCGCGAGCTCGATGCGCAGGGCCACCGCGTAGCCCAACGTCCCGTAGGAGTTGGCGAGCCCGGCCCAGAGGTCGGCCGCGTCGTTGTCCGGGGCCGCCGTGACGATCTCGCCCGCGCCGGTGAGGACGTCGGCCGAGAGCACCGACTCGTGCGGGAGGCCGTCCCGGAACGACGTCGACTCGATCCCCAGGCCGACGACGGCGCCGCCGAGGGTGATCGTCTTGAGCTGCGGGACCACGAGCGGCATCAGCCCGTGCGGCAGCGTGGCCGCGACGAGGTCCTCGTAGGTGGTCATGCCCCCGACGTCGGCGGTGCGCGCCTCCGGGTCGACGTGCAGCACGCGGTCGAGCCCATCGACCTCCAGCCCGCCGCGTCCGTCGCGGAACCGGAACAGGTTCGACGTGCGCTTCTTCAGCCGTACCGGGGCGTCGGACGGGAGCGCCGCCAGCCGCGCGCGCGCCGCCGCCACGGCCTGCTCGTGTGCGGCGCTGCGAGCCACCGTCATCCCCGACACCCCTCGCTCACGTGGCGTCGGTACCCCGGCGCCGTTCGGCCGTCCGGGTCAGCAGCGTATGCCCGTGTCGGACGGGTGGCACCGGGCTCGGCAGTGGGATCCTTCACCGTGAGGGCACACGGCGGACACCGACGGGAGGAACCGGATGGGCGAACTCGGGACGTACCGGGCGAAACGCGATCCCGGGCGCACGCCGGAGCCGTTCGGCGAAGTCGGCGGATCCGACACCGACGCCGGCGGGCGCTTCGTGGTCCAGGAGCACCACGCCCGGCGCCTGCACTACGACGTGCGCCTCGAGCGCGGTGGGGTCCTGGTGTGCTGGGCGGTGCCCAAGGGGCTGCCCGAGCGGCCCGGGACCCCGCGCCTGGCCGTGCACACCGAGGACCACCCGCTCGAGTACCTCGACTTCCACGGCGACATCCCGCAGGGCGAGTACGGCGGCGGCAGCATGACCGTCTGGGACTCCGGGACCTACGAGACGGAGAAGTGGAGCGACGACGAGGTCGCGGTCACCCTGCGGGGTGAGCGGGTCGACGGGCGCTTCGTGTTCTTCCGGCCGGCCCGCAACGAAGACCCCAAGGACTGGCTCGTCACCCGTCGGGTCGACGACGGGACCACGCCGACGGAGCGGTCGGCCCGCGACGTCCAGTCCCCGCGGGTCTCGGTGGGCGGCCGGACCCTCAAGCTCTCCAACCTCGACAAGGAGCTCTACCCGGGGACGCCGAAGAACGCCGTCGTCGACTACTACGCCCGCGTCGCCGACACCCTGCTCCCCCACCTCGCCGGCCGGCCGCTCACGCTGCGCCGCTTCCCCGACGGCATCGACGGCGAGTCCTTCTACGAGAAGAACGCGGGCCGCAACGCCCCGTCCTGGTTGCGGACCGTCGTCGTCCCCACCCCCGGTTCCTCGCGCGGGAGCTCCAGCGCGTCGTTCGTCGTCGTCGAGGAGCTCGCGGCGCTGGTGTACCTCGCCAACCTCGCCGTGCTCGAGCTGCACGTGCCGCAGTGGCGCGTCGACGCCGAGGACCACCCGCTCCCGCCCGACGAGCTCGTGGTCGACCTGGACCCGGGCCCCGGCACCGGGCTGCTCGAGTGCGCCGCCGTGGCCTGCCGCATCCGCGACCGGTTCGACGCCGACGGGCTCGTGGCGAGCGTGAAGACCAGCGGCTCCAAGGGCATGCAGATGACGGCGCCGGTCGCGCTCGGCCCCGACGGCGACCCGGCGGCGACCTCGGCCTACGCCAAGCGGCTCGCCGAGGCACTCGCCCGCGAGACCCCGGACGCCGTCACCGCGGTGATGGCCAAGGACCGCCGGCCCGGCAAGGTGTTCGTCGACTGGAGCCAGAACAACACCGCCAAGACCACGGTCGCGCCCTACTCGTTGCGCGCGCGGTCGGCCCACGGCGCGCCCACGGTCTCCACCCCGCTGACGTGGGCCGAGGTCGAGACATGCACCGACCCGGACGAGCTGGTGTTCTCGCCCGAGGAGGTCCTCGCGCGGATCGCCGAGCACGGGGACCTGTACGCGGCGGCCCTGCAGGAGGGGGCACCGCTCCCCTGAGCCTCGCCGAGTGGACCTCCACGGCTGCCGGGCGAGCCCTCGGGGTCCACTCGGTGGCCGTTCCCCCGGGCCGACGCGTCAGAGACCGAGCGAACCCGTCACCCCGGTGACCGTGTTGCCGACGCCCTTGACCGTGTTGGTGAGCAGGCCTCCGGACTGCTGCGACCCGCCGTCGTCGTCGGACCCGCCCCCGGAGGACTTCGGCGGCTTCGAGGAGGACTTCGGCGGGTTCGAGGACGACTTCGTCGGCTTCGTCGGCGGCTTGGTGGCCGAGCGGCCCTCGGTCGTCGGCGTCGTCGTCTTCGTGGTGGTCGTCGTGGTGGTCGGCGGGAGGACCCGCGGGGTCGGCCGGACCACGGCCGCGGGCAGCGGGGCGGCGAACGCCGGAGCGGCCGCGCCCTGCGCACCACCGGCCGGAGCCGCGGGCGGGGCGTCGAGCACCCCGGCGGTCGACGGGTCGGTCCCGGCCCGGTCGGGCGCCGGCCGGCCGCGGTCGGGGCGCGCGGCTCCCCCACCGACCTGCAACGGGCCCGGCGAGCCGGCCGTGTAGGTGTCGACCTTGGGGAGTGGGTCGTCCGAGTGGTCGTTGGCCAGCGACGAGATCGCCAGCGGCACCGCGCCCACGGCGGCCGCCACGGAGACGATCGCGACGCCCCAGCCGCGCAGCCGACTCGGCTCGGCCGCGGCCCGGCGGTGGTGCCTCGGGGCGGCGGCGGCGGCGTCGAGGCCGGGCTCGCCGGCCTCGTCGAGGTGGCGCTGGGCCCACGAGGGCAGCCCGGAGCCGGCCGGCGAGGACCCACCCCCCGTGCGCCCGTGCCGCGACCGCGCCATCCGTCCCCCGTGTCCACCTTGGCTCGTGACCGAACGGACACTACTCCATGTGTACGTATCCCCCCAAGGTGGCCGGCGGGTGACGCCTGATCACCGTGGTGTCCCCGTGATCACGGCGTGTCGTCACCGTGCCCTGGCGAACGGGCGACGGGATCTCCCCCGGACGGCGGCCGCGCTGCTGCGGAGCGGAGTCCGGGATCGCGTGACGGCCGCGGCGTGGCGACCCGCGCGACGCCGTCGTCATGCACACTGCGGCTCGTGATCCCGGTGGCGCGCACCCATCCGTACCTGGCCGCCCCTCGACCCCGGGCCTTCGCGCACCGGGGCTGGCACGTCGGCGAGCTCGCGGGACTGGAGAACACCCTGGCGGCGTTCCTCCGCGCGCGCGACGAGGGCTACGCCTACGTCGAGACCGACGTGCACGCCACGCGGGACGGGGTGCTCGTCGTCCACCACGACGCGACGCTGCGCCGGGTGGCGGGTCACCCGGGCGTGCTCCGCGCGATGGACTGGGCCGAGCTCGCGCCGGTGCGGGTGCGCGGCCGGGAGAAGCTGCCCCGTCTGGAGGAGGCGCTCGAGGCCCTGCCGGACACGCGGTTCAACGTCGACCTCAAGTCGCCGGGCACGCTGCGGCCGATGCTCGAGCTCCTCGAGCGCGACGACGTCGCGGAGCGGGTCGCCGTGGCGAGCACCGACGAGGGACGGCTGCGGGCGGTGCGGCGGCGGTTCGGCGACCGGGTCGTCACCGGCGTGTCCGCCCGTGCCGCCCTCTCGCTGCGCACCCGCTCGGTGCTCCCGGGGCCGCTCTCCCGCCGCGTCCCGGTCGCCGGTGACCTCGCCCAGCTGCCGGTCCGGTTCGGCGGGCTGCCGGTCGTCGACGCCACCAGCGTGCGGGCCGCCCACGAGGCCGGACTCGAGATCCACGTCTGGACCATCGACCGGGCCGCGGAGATGCACCGGCTCCTCGACCTGGGCGTCGACGGCCTGATGACCGACCGGCCGGACCTGCTCCGCGACGTCCTCGCGGTGCGCGGCGCGTGGGAGGGCGCGCCGCCGGCGGTGTGATCTGTCCTGACCTCGGGTAACACCTGGATGAACACATCGATGTGTGCCAGGGGTCGGGATCGTCCGCGCGCCGGGAGGCGTGAGACGGGTCACGACCACGTGTCCGTCAGGTGTCGCGGGAACGAACCGGCACCGCCGGGCGTTGGGACCTGGAGCGTCGTCGCGGGAGTGTGGCCCGTGCGACGCGCATGCAGTCGAGGAAAGGACAGCAACCATGGCCGACCGCGTCCTCCGTGGAAGCCGCCTCGGAGCCGTCAGCTACGAGACCGACCGCGACCACGACCTCGCCCCCCGCCGCTCCTTCGCCTACCGCTGCCCGAAGGGTCACGACTTCGAGGTGCCGTTCTCGGACGATGCCGAGGCGCCGGTGACCTGGGAGTGCCGCCTCCACGGCGAGGAGGGCAAGCGCATCGACGGCACGGAGCCCGAGCAGAAGAAGACCAAGCCGCCGCGTACCCACTGGGACATGCTGCTCGAGCGCCGTTCGGTGCCCGAGCTCGAGGAGCTCCTCGACGAGCGCCTCGGCCTGCTCAAGGAGCGCCGCTCCGAGAGCGCGTGAGCCCGACGGACAGACCCCGTCACCCCCGCAGGGTGACGGGGTCTCTTCGTGTCCGCAGCCGGTCCCGCACCGCCCACGCGGTGATCCGCCACAGGGCCTCGCGGACGACGGCGCCGCTCATCTTCGAGGCGCCGGCGCTGCGCTCGGTGAAGGTGATGGGCACCTCGCGCACCACGAACCCGCCGCGGTGCACCCGGAACGCGAGGTCGACCTGGAAGCAGTACCCCTGCGACGAGACCGGCGCGCGGGTGATCTCCTCGAGCACCGCCCGCCGGAAGAGCCGGAACCCCCCGGTCACGTCGCGCACCGGGAGACGCAGCGCGATCCGCGAGTACACGTTCGCCGCCCGGGACAGCGCGTTGCGGTACCAGGGCCAGTCGACCACGCGCCCGCCGGGCACGTAGCGCGACCCGAGCACGAGGTCGGCGCCGTCGCTCCGCGCGCTCGCGAGCAGTGCCGGCAGGTCCTCGGGTGCGTGGGAGCCATCGGCGTCCATCTGGACCACCCACCCCACCTCGACGCTGGGGTGCGTCTCGACCACGTGGGCGAACGCGTCGACGTAGGCCGCCCCGAGCCCCCGCTTCGGTCGGTGGTGCAGCACCGCGAGCCGGGCGTCGGCCGCCGCGAGCTCCTCGGCGAGCTCGCCGGTGCCGTCCGGGCTCCCGTCGTCCACCACGAGCAGGCGGGCGCCGGGCAGCGTCGTCAGCACCCGCTCCACGAGGGGAGCCAGGTTCTCGCGCTCGTCGTAGGTCGGGACGACGACGAGCACCCCGGTCCCGTCGGGGTGGGGGTCGCCTCCGCTCATCCGGTGACCGCCGGCGTCTCCACCGCCCGGGTCGGTCCTCCCGTCCGCCGGCGGGCCCGCACACCCCGGACCCCGCCGGCCACCGCGGCCCCGACGCCGAGGGCGGCGAGCACCCACTCCGGCACCGCGCCGAGCCGGGTGGCGAGGGTCGTCGTCGTGCGCAGCGGCACCCGGTCGACGAGGACGCCGGGGGTGAAGAGCGCGCCGGTCCGGTCCACGACGGTGCCGTCCGGGGCGATCACCGCGCTCTGCCCGCTGGTCGCGGCGATGACGACGGCCCGGTCGTGCTCGACCGCGCGCAGCCGGCTCATCCCCTGCTGCTGGTAGGTCATGTCCGTCTCGCCGAACGTGGCGTTGTTGGTCGGGACGGTCAGCAGGTCGGCGCCCCCGGTGACGGCGTCGCGAACGTCGTCGTCGAACACCACCTCGTAGCAGGTGGCGACGCCGAGGCGGGCCGGCCCGGCGTCGAGGGTCGGCGCGCCGGTGCCCGGCACGAAGTCGGTGACGCGGGCGACGTCGTCGGAGAAGAACGACGCCAGCCCGCGCAGCGGGATGTACTCCCCGAACGGCAGCAGGTGGCGCTTGACGTACTGGTCGGTCGGCCCCACGCGGGGGGTCCACACGACGGCGGCGTTGCGGGGACCCTCGACGATCGCGGTGTCGTCCGCGTCGACCTGCGGACGCAGCACCGCGCCCACGACCACCGGCACCCCGATCTCGTCGGTCACCGCCTGGATCTCGGCACGGGCATCGGCGTTGGCGAACGGGTCGATGTCCGAGGAGTTCTCGGGCCAGATCACCAGGTCCGGACGCGGTCGCTGCCCGGCGGCGACCTGGGCGGCGAGCAGGCGGGTCTCGCGGACGTGGTTGTCGAGCACCGCGCGGCGCTGGCTCGCGAAGTCCAGCCCGGCGCGGGGCACGTTGCCCTGGACGGCCGCGACGGTGATCGTCCGGTCGCCGGGCTCGGTGGCCGCGTGGGCCGGGGTGAGGAGCCCGACGACGGGTCCGAGCAGGAGGGCGACCACGGCGCCCACGACGGCGAGCGCGCGGCGACGGTGTGGCTTCCCGGACACTGGATGTCTGCGATGCGACACCGCTGACAGCAGCCACCACAGGCCCGCCCCGGACAGCACCACCCCGAAGCTCACCAGCGGCGCACCGCCGAGCGAGGCGAGCTTCGCGTACGCGCCCCCGGCCTGGCCGAACGCCACCTTCGCCCAGGGGAACCCGCCCCAGGGCACCCGCTCGATCACGGCTTCCCCCGCCACCCACAGGCACGCCACCCACAGCGGCGCCGCGGGCAGCCCCCGGACCAGCGGGAACAGCGCCACCGGGATCGCGACGGCCAGCACCACGACCGCGAGCGCGCCGAACCAGACCGCGCCGACGTAGGTCCCGGTCCAGTGCAGCAGCGGGTACTGGTAGGCCAGCGCGGCCAGGACGCCCCACCCGAACGCCGCCCGCACCCGCCGGCCGTCGACCACCGCGAGCAGCAGCGCGATCCCGAGCGGGGCCGCCCACCACCAGCCCAGCGGCGGGAACGCCGCGTAGAGCCCGAGCCCGGCGAGGACCGCCCCGACGACGCGGAGCGCGACGCCGGCCTTCAGCACGAGAGCAGCTCGTGCGGGCGGGTGTTCACCGGCTCGCACCCGTCGTCGGTGACCACGACGATGTCCTCGATCCGCGCGCCCCAGCGCTCGGGGAAGTAGATGCCGGGCTCGATCGAGAACGCCATGCCGGGCTCGAGGGTCAGGGCGTTCCCGGCCACGATGTAGGGCTCCTCGTGCACCTCGAGCCCGATGCCGTGCCCGGTGCGGTGGACGAAGAACTCGCCGTACCCGGCGTCGCGGATGATCGCGCGGGCGGCCTCGTCGACGCTCTCGGCGCTCACCCCGGGCCGGGCCGCGGCCACCGCGGCGGCCTGGGCACGCTGCAGCACCGCGTAGACGTCGGTGACCTCGTCGGTCGGGCCGCCGACGACGTAGGTGCGGGTGCAGTCGGAGTTGTAGCCCTCCGGGAGCGGGCCGCCGATGTCGACGACGACGACGTCGCCCGCCTCGATCACGCGCTCGGAGACCTCGTGGTGGGGGCTCGCGCCGTTCGGGCCGGACCCGACGATGACGAACGCGGCCTCCGTGTGGCCCGCCGCGACGATGGCCGCGGTGATGTCCTGGCCCACCTCGGCCTCGGTCCGCCCGGGCCGCAGCCACCCGGGGACCTGGGCGTGGACGGCGTCGATGGCCGCGCCGGCCCGGCGGAGGTACTCGACCTCGTCGGCGTCCTTGCGCATCCGCAGCTCGCGCAGCACCGGGGTGGCGAGCTCCTGGGTGGCCAGCGGCAGCGCGTCGCGCAGCCCCAGGACGTGCAGCGCGGGCATGTCCGAGGCCAGCGCGACCCGCTTCACGCCGTCGAGGCAGGCGGCGACGAGGCCGTGGGGGTCCTCGCCGTCGACCCAGTCGAGGACGTTGATACCGGCCTGGTCGACCCCGGACCCGTCGAGCCCGGGCCGCTCGAGGCGCGGCACGACGAAGGCCGCCTCGTCCCGCGTGGGCAGCACCAGCGCGGACAGCCGCTCGTGGGAGTGCTTGACGACCCCGGCGAGGTACTGGAGATCCGGCCCGGGGGTCACGACGAGGGCGTCGACACCGGCCTCGGCGGCCAGCCGGCGGGCCCGGTCGAGACGGGACGAGACCTGGTCGGCGAGCGAGGACCCCATGGCCGAGAGCCTAGGCGAACCCCACCTCGCTCACGTGTGCGGCCACGATCCGCCAGCCCTCCCGCGTCCGCGCCCAGGTCTGGGTCTGGCGCCCCTCCGCGGCCACGCCGGGGTAGCCGAAGAGGGTGCTGACCACGGCCGCGTCGGGCCCGAGCGCGAGCACGACCGTGTCGCGCAGCGTCCGCCCCGGCGGCACCCCGGGGTGCTCGCGCCGCCACGTCGCGATCTCCGCCGCGCCCTGCTGCCGGTCGGCCACCCCGTAGCGCACGCAGCGGGGGTCGTCCCAGAAGAGCTCCGTCAGGACCGCCACGTCGGCCTCCCGCAGGGCACGCTCGTAGCGGTCGAACACCTCGCGCACCTCGGCCGCCACCGCCCCGTCGCCGGGTGACGACGGGGCGACGGCGCGGATCTCCGAGGCGGTCACGCGGGCTCGGGCGTGGCGGCCGACGGGGTGGTCTCCGCGCGGGGCCCGGGCACGGTCGCCTCCTCGGCGTCCGCGTCCTCGGTCTCCCCGTCGACCGGCTCGGGGGTCGCGTCCTGGGCGCTCCCCCGTTGCCGCTCCACCAGCCCGAAGGCCAGCAGCACGATCGCCGCGAAGAGGTAGCCGAGCGCGATCTGCCCGCCGACGGCCCAGCCCACCGACGGCGCGTGGATGAGGCCGATGAACCCGAGCACGGCGCCGGCGGCGCTGTAGGCCGCGGCGGCGAAGAAGCGCTTGTCGATGACGAACGCGGTGATCGACCCGAGGACGAGCCCGGCGAGGATCGCGCCGCCGCCGAGCAGCGCGAGCCCGTGGTAGACCAGGCCGGCGTTGGTCAGGGCGTCCTCGCCGACCTTGTCCGCGGTCGTCCCGGCGGCCGAGAGCGCGTCGTCGATCTGTCCCGAGGCCCACGAGGCGATGTTGGGGATGATCGCGAAGACGACGGCGACGGCGTGGCGGGCCGGGGTCTCCCGGAAGGCCTGCGCCCCGATCAGGAGCCCGATGTAGAGCAGGATCGGCACGATCGCGGGCATCGGCAGCAGCGCCCCGAGCAGCGAGAACAGGCCGAGGAAGCACATCAGGGCGACGACGATGCCCGAGGCCAGCGAGTAGGTCGTGCGGCCGCCCGCGGCCTTCCAGCCGGGGTGGCCGATGTAGACCGCGGGCGGGAACGGGCAGCCGAGCACCGACCCGACGACCGCCCCGGTGCCGTCGGCGAGCAGCACCGCCCGCAGGTTGTAGGAGTCGCCCGCGACCGAGGCGGACTCCACGTTGGTCATGCCCTCGGTGAAGTTGTAGATGCCGAGCGGGATGGCGGTGGCGAGCAGCGGCGCGACGTCGGCGAGGCCCGCGCCCAGGCGACCGAAGTCCGCCGTCGGGAGGGAGACGGCGACATCCTGGGCGGCGGCGACGACGTCGGGCACCGACATGTACCCGCCGATCCAGCCGATCGCGGTGCCGACGAGCAGCGCGGCGAGACCGACCGGGATGTTCCCGGGCAGCTTCAGGTCGGTGAAGAAGCCGATCAGGATGATCATCATGACCGGCAGCGCGATCCACAGCGCCTCGAACATCTGCGCGGCCGGGCGCATCGAGATGAACGCGATGGAGACACCGGCCAGCGTGCCGAGCATCGCCGCCTGCGGGGTGAAGCGCCGGATCCAGGGCCCGACGAACGCCCCGACGAGCACGATCAGCCCGATGATGAAGCTCCACGCGAGCCCCGCGGCCCACGCGACCAGCGGGCTCTGGGTCTTCAGGTAGATCGGCAGCATGATCACGAAGACGACGATGAACATGTGCGGCACGGACGGCCCGTAGGGCATCGCGCACACGTCGTCGCGCCCCTCCCGCCGGGCCAGGCGCCGCGCGAGGTAGGTGTAGTAGACGTTGCCGAGCAGCAGCTGCACGCCCAGCGCCGGCAGGATCACCCCGAACACCTCGGCGCCCGGGATCTTGACCACGGTGAGGCAGAGGCCGGAGAGCACCAGCACGTTGACGATCGTGTTGAAGCCGAGCCCGAAGAAGGCGTTGGTGTCGCCGGCGACCCACCACGGGAGCTTCACCGGCGGCGCCTCGGACGATGCATGGGTCATGACGGGGTCCCCTCGAGGGCGGGAGTCGGGGCGAGGGCGGAGAGCAGGGCGGTCGAGGGGGCGACCCAGCCGAAGATCCCGCCCTGCGCGGTGATCATCTCGAGGCCGACCCGCTGGAACTCGGGGAAGTAGGAGCCGACGCCGTCGGCGAGGACGAGGCACTCGTAGCCGCGGTCGTTGGCCTCGCGGACGGTGGTGTGCACGCACACCTCGGTCGTGACGCCACCGACCACGAGCCGGGTGATGCCGCGGGCGGCCAGTTCGTCGCCGAACGAGGTGGCGTGGAAGGCGCCCTTGCCGGGCTTGTCGATGACGACCTCACCGGGGGCGGGGGTGAGCTCGTCGACGATGCCCTGGCCGTACTCGCCGCGGACGAGGATGCGGCCCATCGGGCCCGGGTCGCCGATGCGCAGCGACGGCGAGCCGCGGTGGAGCTTCGCGGCCGGGCAGTCCGAGAGGTCCGGGAGGTGCCCCTCCCGGGTGTGGATCACCGTCATCCCCACCGCGCGGGCAGCGGCGAGCACCCGCTGCAGCGGCGGGATCGTCGTGCGCAGCCGCGAGACGTCGTTGCCGAGCGTCTCGCCGAAGCCGCCGGGCTCGCAGAAGTCCCGCTGCATGTCGATGATGACCAGCGCCGTCGTCGCGACGTCGAGGGTGAACTCCCCCGGCTCGGCGGGCACGCGCACCGCACCCTCGGGCAGGGGCGCCGGGGCGCTCACGAGGCCCGTCCGTCGGTCGGGGTGGCCGTCGCCGCGAGCACGGCGTCGGACGTGGCGACCGCCCCGAACACGCCGCCCTGCATCGTCACCATGTGCAGCGCCGCGGCGTGGTTGGACGGGTCCGTGGCGCCCGTGGCGTCGGAGAGGATGAGGCACTCGTAGCCGCGGTCGTTGGCCTCGCGCATCGTCGTGTGCACGCAGACGTCGGTCGTGATGCCGGTCAGGACCATGTGCGTGATCCCGTTCGTGCGGAGCACGAGGTCGAGCTGCGTGGCGTAGAAGGCGCCCTTGCCCGGCTTGTCGATGAGGACCTCGCCGGGCCACGGCGCCACCTCGGGGACGATCTCCCATCCCGGTTCGCCGCGGACCAGGATCCGGCCGGTCGGACCGGCGCTGCCGATCTCCGCGTCGATCTGCGCGGAGCGCCAGCGCTTGTTGGCGGGCAGGTCGGAGAGGTCCGGGGCGTGGCCCTCGCGGGTGTGCACGACGAGCATCCCGGTCTCTCGGGCGAGCGCGAGCATGCGCGCGGTGGGCTCCAGCCCGGCGCGGGTGAGCCCGATGTCGTAGCCCATCCGGTCGACGTAGCCGCCCGGACCGCAGAAGTCGACCTGCCAGTCGATGCAGATCAGCGCCGTGCGCGAGGTGGGGACGGTGCCGTCGAAGGGCCACGCGTACGGCGCCGCGTCGACCGGTCCGAGCGTGGCGGGGGTCGGCGACGCCGGGGTGGGGGGTGCCTGGGATCGGGACTCGGCGAGGGTCACGGGGCCTCCTGGGTGCTGGCGGGCGGGGACACGAGCGGAGCGGCGGCGAGCAGCCGGGCCTCGGCGAACGCGGGGCCGACGAGGGTCACCCCCAGGGGGCGGCCGTCGGCGGTGGTGCCCGCGGGCAGGGCCAGGGCGGAGAGGTCGAGCAGGTTCGTGGCCTGGGTCCAGCGACCCAGCACGAGGTTGGGGGCGAGGGGGTCCGCGGCGAGCTCCGCGCGGGTGAACGTCGTCGGGACCGTCGGGAGGAGCAGGACGTCGGCGCGGGCGAACAGCCGGCCGGCCCAGGCCCGCAGCTCCTGGAGCCGGTGGCGGGCCCGGAAGGTCTCGACGCCGGTGACCTCGCTCCCGCGTCCGACGACCGCCCGGACGGCGGGGTGGACCGCCTCGGGGTGCTCGCGGAGGAAGCCCTCCAGGCCCGCGAGCCGCTCGGCGACCCACGGGCCGGTGTAGAGGAGGTCGCCGGCCTCCCGCAGCGGCCCCGTCGGGGTGGTGGTCACCGCGGTGGCCCGCGCGGTGGCGCGCTCGGCCACCATCGCGAAGGCGGCGGCCATGGCGGCGTCGCCGGCGAAGGCGTCGTCGACGTCGAGGTCGCCCGGCACCGCGAGGGTGAGCTCGTCCGGGACCGGGAGGCTGCGGGGTGCCCGCGACCACGGGTCGTCGGGGTCGGGGCCCGCGAGCACGGCGAGGGCGGCCGCCGCGTCGGCCGGGTCGCGGGCGAAGACGCTCACGCAGTCCAGGGAACGGCAGGCCGGGACGACGCCGGAGGTGCCGACGAGGCCGCGGGTGGGCTTGAGCCCGACCACCCCGTTCATCGCGGCGGGGACGCGACCCGACCCGGCGGTGTCGGTGCCGAGCGCGAGGGTCACGACTCCCGCGGCCACCGCCACGGCGCTGCCCGAACTGGAGCCGCCGGAGATCAGGTCGCCGCCGAACACGCTCTCCGGCGCGCCGTAGGGCGAGCGGGTGCCGTTCAGGCCGGTCGCGAACTGGTCGAGGTTGGTCTTCCCGACGACGACGGCCCCGGCGTCGCGAAGCCGCCGCACCGACCCGGCGTCGAGGGGTGGCCGGTACGCGAACGCCGGGCACGCGGCGGTCGTCGCCGCTCCCGCGACGTCGATGTTGTCCTTGACGGCCACGGGCACCCCGTGCAGCGGGCCCCGCTCCCCCGGGCTGAGCGCGTCGAGCTCGGCCGCGCGGGCGTACAGCTCCGCCGCCGGCGTGGTGGCGATCCACACCGCGTCGTCGCCCCGCTCCGCGAGCCGCGCGACGACGTCCGCCACCACGTCGTGCACACGGAGCGTTCCGTCGCGGTAGCCCGTTCGGAGGTCGTCCACGCCCCGGACCCGTGTGGTGGTTGCGCGCTGCACTCCGTCGATTGTCGACCGTTTGATGTCCGGGAACGACTCCGGTTGTTACGGATGTGTGAAGCGGGGTCCCTACCGCGCCGCGTCGCCGAGCTCCGGGACGAGGTAGGCGCGGGCTCCGTGCCCCTGGAGCGCGGCGAGCGCGGCCCCGGGGTCGCCCGAGGCGATCGCCTCGTAGAGGGCGCGGTGGCGTCGCGCCCCTTCCTCCGGGGTCCGGACCTCGGCCTCGCGGCGCATGTTGGTCGCCATGTAGAGCTGGAGCTGGAGCAGCACCGGTTCGTAGACCCGCAGCAGGTGCCGGTGCCCGGCGAGGCCCACGAGCGCGAGGTGGAACTCCCGGTGCGCCTCGGACCGGCCCTCGCTGGACTCGCCCGCGCGCTCGATCCCGACGACGGCGCGCTCCAGCGCGGCCAGCCGCTCCGGGACGAGCACCCCGTCGGCGAGCGCGGTCTGCAGCGCGAACCGCTCGAGCGCGTCCCGCAGGCCGAACAGCTCGTCCATGTCGCGGGCCGAGAGCTCGGTGACCCGCACCCCGCGCCTCGGGAGGTGCTCGACGAGCCCCTGCTGGCCCAGCAGGCGCAGGGCCTCGCGCAGGGGGGCCCGGCTCGTCCCGAACCGCCGCGTCAGCTGTTCCTCGACGAGCCGCTCCCCGGGCGCGAAGGCGCCCCGCAGGATGTCGGCCCGGATCCGGGCGACGACCAGCTCGACCAGGCTCCGGGCGCCGAGCTCGCCGCCGTCGGCCGGCGGTGCCTCAGCGGTCACGGGCTCCTCCTCGGCGCGGGCGGGGCTCGTCGGGCCCGTGCGTGCCACCGAGGGTAGTAGGTAGAACCCCTCTCCCCCGGCCCGCCGCCGCCCGACAGGCTGACGTCCATGAACAGCCCCGCTGACCGGAACGTCCTGCTCGACCGGCTCGACGGCGAGCTCGCCGACCTCGGTGCCCGCCTCGCCCGGGTCCGCGGTGAGCTCGGCGCGCTCCGGTCCGCCGTCCCCCAGGCGCCGCCGGTCCCGCTGCCCGCCGGGCCCGGCGCGTGGTCCCCGTGGGTGCCGACGCCCCCTCCTCCCGTCCCCGTCGCCCCGCCGCCACGCCCCGCCCCGCCCCCGCGACCGCCGGTCGCGCGTCCCGGTCCCCGCCTCCCGCGGCTCACCGGCGCCCGGCTCCTCGCGGTCACCGGCGCGGCCGTGACCCTGCTCGGGGTGGTCCTGCTGCTCGTCCTGGCCGCCTCCCGGGGCTGGTTCGGCCCGGAGGCCCGGGTGGTGGCCGGCGGCGTCGTGGGGCTCGTCCTCGTCGGGGCAGGCGTGGCCCTGCAGCGGCGCCGGACCGGCGACGGCCGCACTGTCCCCCTCGCCGACCCGGGGCCGGTGTCGCTCGTCGCCACCGGGGTCACCGCGCTCTACCTGACCGTCGTGGCCGCCACGTCGCTCTACGGCCTGCTGCCCACCCCGGTCGCGCTCGTGCTGGCCCTGCTCGTGGCGGGCGGGGGGCTGGTGCTCGCCGACCGCTGGCGCCGCCACGGCCTCGCCCTCGGCGTCGTCGTCGGCGCCGGCCTGCTCCTGCCCTTCGTCGTCGCGTCGGCCGGCGCCCTGCTCGTCGCGCTGTTCGTGGTCCTCGTGGTCGTCACGCTGCCGGTCGCCGCGCGCCGGGGCTGGTCCTCGCTCGTCGCCGTCGCGGTCGCCGGAGCGGCGCTCGCGGGTCTCGTGGCGGCCGCCGCGACCGGCGGCGCCCCCGCGTGGGCGCTCACCGCCTCGGTCGGTGGCCTGGTGATCGCCGCCGCCGTGGGGGCGGTCGTCCTCGTCGCCGCCCCGGTGGCGGACACGGAGGCGGACACGGGGGCGGACGGCGGGCGCCCGCGCCACGCCGTCGTCGTCGCCGGTGTCGTGCTCGCGCTGGCGGTGCCCCCGGTGCTCGCGCTCGCCGGCGTCCTGCCCCGCCCGGGCGGGGCGATCGCCGACGTCGTCGCGGTCGTCGTCCTGCTCGCCGTCGGCGCGGTGGCCGAGCGCGGGGTGGGGCGGGTCGCCGCCACGCCGCCGCTCGCGACGGTCGCCGCCGCGGCGGCCGCCGTCGTCGGGATCCAGGCCGTCCCGCTGGCGCTCTCCGGCGCCGCCCAGGGCGGGGTCTTCCTCGGCGTCGCGACGGTGCTCGCCGTCGTCGCCCGCGCCACCCGACGGACCGGGGTGCTGGTGGCCGCCGGGGCGTTCGGGCTGGTCGGCGCGGTGCTGGCGCTCGTGCGGGACCTGTCGGTCGACGTCGTCGTCGACGGCCTGCCCGGCGACCGCGCGACGATGCTCGGGATGGCCGTGGTCGGCCTCCTGCTCGTGACCACCGCGGCGTCGCTGCTGCTCGCCCTGGGACGCCTCGGGCACCTGGCGACGCGGAACCGCTCCGCGGTGGCGACGGCGGTGCTGGGCCTGCTGGGCCTCTACGGCGCCGCCGGTCTCGTCGTCACGGTGGCGCTGGCGGTGTCGCCGACGCGGACCGGCTTCCTCGTCGGGCACGTGCTGGTGACGATCTCGTGGACCGCCCTGGCCCTCGTCCTGCTGGTGCGCGGTCCCCGCCAGGCGTCGGTGAGCCTCCCCCGGGTGCTCGGCGGGGTGCTCGTCGTGGCCGCGGTGGCGAAGCTGATCCTCTTCGACCTGGTGGCCCTCGACGGGCTGGCGCGGGTCGCGGTGTTCCTCGGCGCCGGGCTGGTGCTGCTCGTGGCGGGCATCCGGTACGCCCGATGGGTCAGTGCCGGGGAGACGGTGTCGGAGGGGCCTGGCAAGGTCTCCGGGCATGGGTGACGGGACACGCAGCGGAGCGGAGCTGGACCATGGGTGAGGGTCCGCTGATGCTGCTGGACTCCGCGAGCCTGTGGTTCCGCGCGTTCTACGGTGTGCCGTCCTCGCTGACCGCCCAGGACGGCACGCCGGTCAACGCCGTCCGCGGGTTCTGCGACATGGTGGCGCGGCTGGTGCGGGCCCGGCAGCCGTCGTCGGTCGTCGCGTGCCTCGACCGGGACTGGCGGCCGGCGTTCCGGGTCCGGGCGATCCCGTCGTACAAGGCGCACCGTGTGGACACCTCGAGCGGGGTCGACCCGTCCGACCCCACGGTCGGCGGCGGCCCCGACGCCGAGGCCGCGCCGCCGGAGCTCGGGGTGCAGGTCCCGATCATCCTCGACGTCCTCGCCGCGGCGGGGATCCCGACGGCGGGCGCCGAGGGGTACGAGGCGGACGACGTCATCGGCACGCTGTGCGCGACGGAGGCCTCGCAGCCGATCGAGGTGGTGTCCGGCGACCGCGACCTGCTCCAGCTGGTGCGCGACGAGCCGGCGCCCACCCGCATCGTCTACATCGCGCGGGGCGTCGCGAAGTACGAGGTGTACGGGCCCGAGGAGGTCGCCGCCCGCTACGGCGTGCCGGTGTCGCGGGCCGGCGACGGCTACGCGGAGATGGCGATGCTGCGGGGCGACCCGTCGGACGGGCTGCCCGGGGTGCCGGGGGTCGGCGAGAAGACCGCGTCGCAGGTGGTGTCGAAGTTCGACTCGTGGGCCGACCTCGTCGGCGCCGTCGTCGAGGGCGGGGACCCGCGGCTGTCGTCGGCGGTGCGCGCGAAGCTGGTCAAGGCCGCCCAGTACCTCACGGTGGCGCCCGGGGTGGTGCGCGTGGCCGCCGACGCCCCGATCGACTGGACCGGCTCCACGCGGTCGCTGCCCCACGAGGCCGTCGACGCCGACCGGCTGGCGGAGCTCGCGCAGCGCTGGAGCCTCACCGGCTCGGTCGACCGGCTCTCGGCCGCGCTCGCCGGGCGGGAGGGCTAACCGGGTCGGGGCACCGTGCGGGCGAGGGTGACCGGGGCGCGGGCGATCCAGGCCTCGGTGACGAGCTCGCCCAGCTCGTCGTCGGCGATGCGCTCGAGGTGCACCAGGACGCTGGCGTGGCCGTCGAAGTGCGGGGTGGTGAAGTAGACCCCGCCGTCCTCGGCCAGGAGCGCCTCCTTCGCCCCGAGGTCGGGCACGCGGGCGCCGAGCACCGGGCCGGGCTGCTCGCTCCAGCCCAGGTCGGCCAGGTCGCGGGGGCGCAGCGGCCGCTCCCACACGAACCCCTTGCCCCGGACCTTCCAGGACGTGGTCCCGCCGTAGCTGGCCGTCTCCGCCACGCCGGGCAGCGCCGTCGCGTGGCGGCGCACGTCCTCCCAGGTCGCCATGCCCGGGAACGCTAGCGCGGCTGGCCGACCTCGTAGGTGCCGTTCTCGTCCACGACGTCGACCGGCACCTGCTGCGGCTTGCCGTCGACCGTCGCGGCGCAGGTGAACGAGGTGCCGGGCCGGACCCGCTCGCCGTCGGGGCAGGACACGCCCGTGATCTGCCGGTGCCAGTCGCGGGTGACGACGTCGGTGACCCCGCGCTCGACGGCCGCGTGGTCGAGCACGTCGTAGCGGGCGAACCGGGGACCGACGAGGAACGCGAGCAGCAGGACCACGACGGCGGCCACGACAAGGAGCGCGAGCAGGCCCAGCAGGACGAGCCGGCGGATGCGGCGACGGCGGGCCGGGTCGCGGGGCGGGGGTGCGGGGGCCCACGCGGGCGCGGTCGGCGGCCACGTCGGCGGCGCGCCCTGCTGGTAGCCCGGGTGGGGCCAGGCCGCGCCGGGCGGCGGGCTGGGTGCGGCGCCGGTGGTGCGGTCGGGGACGACCTCGCCCGGCGCCGGTGGGACGTGGAAGCCCGACGGCGGGGTCGCGTCGTCGTCCGCTGCGGGCGTCTCGTGGCCGCGGTCGCCCCAGCGGATGCCGGTGGCGGGGCGGGCCTCCGCCGGCTCGCGCCCGGGCTCGGCCGGGCCGTGGGCCGGGGCGTCGTCGGGCGCCTCGGGCGCTCCGGCGACCGCACCCGGCTCCGAGAACTGGGCTTGCTCGGCAGGCTCGATGGGCTCGGCGGACCGGGCCGGCTCGGCCTGGTCGGCGGACCGGGCGGGCTCAGCGTGCCCGGCGGGCTCGGCGGTCGTCGAGACGGACGGGTCCCCGGCGTCTGCGCCCGGCGCCCGGTCGTGGCCCGGCTCCTCCGGGGTGCTCGGGCTCGTCACCGCGCCAGGCTCTCACGGGAGCGCCGGAACCGGCCGACGGCCGCTCGGCGAGTGGCACACCAGGCTTCGTTCGAGCCGATCGGGTTGCGCCCAGTGCTCGTGATCACCGACTCGGAGCGGCGAAGTCCTGGCGTGCCCCCGCCGAGGGGCACGTGACGCAGCGACATCCGTATCTCGGGCTGCCTCCAGTGCCCCTCGCTCGCGACCCGGACCGGACCTCAGCCAGCGGCCCGGTTACCTCAGCTCTCCCCCACCGCCACGACCCCGCGCCGGATCGCCCGCCCGGCGTCGGCCGCGGCCCGGCCCACCGCGTCCTCGCCGCCGCACACCGCGCGGATCTGGTCGAGCAGGTCGAGCACCTGGCGGCACCAGCGGACGAAGTCGCCGGCGGAGAGCTCGTTGCCGTGCGCGCGGGCGGTCGACAGCACCTGGGAGAGCGCCTCGCCGCGGGCCCACCGGTGCACGGGCCAGGCGAACCCCAGGTCCGGCTCGCGGGTGCGCTCGAGGTGGTGCCGGCGCTCGTCGGCCACGAGGTCCTGCCAGAGCGCCACGGTGGCGTCGACGGCGGCCTGGGCGGTGTCGGGGACCCGCGGGATGCCGCCGTCGTCGCGGCGCGAGTCATACACCAGCGAGGACGCCACCGCGGCCAGATCGGCCGGGCCCAGGCCGTCCCACACCCGGTGGCGCAGGCACTCGGCGACGAGCAGGTCCGACTCGCCCCACAGCCGCGACAGCCGGTGCCCGTCGGGCGTGAGCGCACCGCCGTCGCCGCCGTCGTCGCCGGAGCCACCGGGGTCGCCGGAGGAGCCGTGCTCGGCCCGGTCCACCAGGTACTCCCGCTCGGTGAGCAGCCCGCGGATGCGGTCGAAGGTCCGCGCCAGCGAGTGCGTCGTGGAGCGGACCCGCTGCTCGAGCTGCTCGGTCTCGCGGGTGAGCTTGGCGTGGCGCTCGGCCCAGCGGGCGCGGTCGTCGCGGTCGGCGCGGCCGTGCATCGGATGGGCGCGCAGCGCGCGGCGCAGCGACGCGAGCTCCGGGTCCTCGTTCTCGGCGCCCCGCCGGCGCCGCGTCCCCTGCCGCGTCGGTGCCTCGATCCCGGTGTCGCGCAGCGCGTTCGCGAGGTCGCGTCGCACGCGGGGGACGCGGTGGTCGACCCGCTTGGGGAGCTTCATCGTCCCCAGCGCGCGCACCGGGTCGGGGAAGTCGCTGGTGGACAGCCGCCCGGCCCAGCGGTCCTCGGTGAGCACCAGCGGGCGGGGGTCCATCCCGCGCCCGGAGCGGTCCACCCCCGGGTCGAGCACGACGGCGAGCCCGGCGCGCTTGCCGGCCGGCACGGCGATCACGTCACCGGTGCGCAGCGCCTCCAACGACGCCGACGCCTCGGCCTTGGCGTCCGACCGGCCCTGCCGGGCGAGCTGCTTCTCGCGCTCGGAGAGCCGCCGCCGCAGGTCCATGTACTCGGCGAACCCGGCGAGCGCCTCCTCGGTGCCCTCCTCGCCCGCCATGGCCTCCGCGTAGCCTTCGAGCGCCTCGCGGTTGCGCTCCACCCGCTTGGCCAGGTGCACCACCGACCGGTCGGCCTGGAACTGGGCGAACGACTGCTCGAGCAGCTCGCGGGCCTCGGCGACCCCGAGCCGGTCGACCAGGTTGACCGCCATGTTGTAGCCGGGCCGGAACGACGAGCGCAGCGGGTACGTGCGGGTCGAGGCGAGGCCCGCGACCTGCGCCGGGTCCATCCCCGGCGCCCAGAGCACCACCGCGTGCCCCTCGACGTCGATCCCCCGCCGCCCCGCGCGCCCGGTGAGCTGGGTGTACTCCCCCGGGGTCAGCTCGACGTGGGACTCGCCGTTGTACTTGACCAGCTTCTCCAGCACGACGGTGCGCGCCGGCATGTTGATCCCCAGCGCCAGCGTCTCGGTGGCGAACACCGCGCGCACCAGGCCCCGGACGAAGAGCTCCTCGACGGTCTCCTTGAACGCCGGGAGCATCCCCGCGTGGTGCGCCGCGACGCCGCGCTCGAGGCCCTCGCGCCACTCCCAGTAGCCCAGGACGTCGAGGTCGGCGTCGGGCAGCGCCGACGTGCGGCGGTCGACGATCGCCCGGATCTCCTCGACCTCGGCGGCGTCGGTGAGCCGCAGCCCCGAGCGCACGCACTGGGTCACCGCGGCGTCGCAGCCGGCGCGGCTGAAGATGAACGTGATGGCGGGCAGCAGGCCGGCCGCGTCGAGCCGCTCGATCACGTCGACCCGCGAGGGTGGTCGGTACGGCGCGGAGCGACCGTTGCCGCGCCCCGGCCCGGAGCCGCGGTCGTCGCGGCGTCGCCCGCCGTCCCGCCCGCGCCGGGGCGGCGGGCCGGACCGGCCCCGCCGGTGCCCACCCCCGTCGCGGTCGACCTCGGCGACGGCCTTCGCCAGCGTCGGGTCGACCGTCACCTCGTGGGCATGAGCCCCGCGCTTCTCCTCGGCGAACAGGTCGAACATCCGCGGCCCGACCACCATGTGCTGCCACAGCGGCACCGGCCGGGTCTCGTCGACGACGACCGTGGTGTCGCCCCGGACCTCGACCAGCCAGTCCCCGAACTCCTCGGCGTTGCTGACCGTCGCCGAGAGCGACGCGAGCTGCACGTGGTCGGGCAGGTGGAGGATGACCTCCTCCCACACCGCCCCGCGGAAGCGGTCGGCCAGGTAGTGCACCTCGTCCATGACGACGTGGGCCAGCCCGTCGAGCGCCGGGGCCTCGGCGTAGAGCATGTTGCGCAGCACCTCGGTCGTCATGACGACGACGGGTGCCGAGCCGTTGACCGCGGTGTCCCCGGTGAGCAGGCCGACGGCGTCGGCGCCGTGGCGGGCGACGAGGTCGGCGTACTTCTGGTTGGACAGCGCCTTGATCGGCGTGGTGTAGAAGCACTTCTGGCCGCGGGCGAGGGCCAGGTGCACGGCGAACTCGCCGACGACCGTCTTGCCCGCCCCGGTCGGCGCGCACACCAGCACGCCGTGCCCCTCCTCCAGCGCGAGGCAGGCACGGCGCTGGAAGTCGTCGAGCTCGAAGCTCAGGGTGGAGGTGAAGGTGCCGAGCTCGGGGTGCGCGGCGCGGGTGCGCGCCTGCGCATAGGCCTCGGCGGGAGAGCGCATGGCCACCTCCCCACCGTGTCACACCGGGAGGGTGTCCCGCCTGCGCGGGAGGAGGACGGTCGTCACTCGGGGCGGCGGGAGGGCTCCGGAGCGGCCTGGGCGGCCTCGTGCCCCTCGCGGGTCCGGTCGTCGTCCTGCCTGAGCCCCCGCGTCTCGGCCTTGAAGATTCGCATCGACTGCCCGAGGCCGCGCGCCATGTCCGGCAGCTTCTTCGCGCTGAACAGCAGCACGACGCCCACGACCGCGACGATGATCCATTCGCTCACGCACTTCTCCCGTCGCTCCGCTCGCCCGGACCGAGAGCTCCCCCCGGGACCGGCTCCCCCGACCCTACCCGGGGCGAACCGGACGAAGACCCCGTTCCGCGCATCAGGGCCACCCGGACCCGCAACGCCGCCACCCGGGCGCGCAGCATCCCGGTGCGGTCGGCGACCAGCGCCGAGAACGCGGCGAGGACGGCGTTGGTCCGCCCGGCGGCGCGCACCGCGGTGAGCACGAGCAGGGCGAGCACCACGAGGGCCACCAGGACGGCGACGATGCTCCAGACGAGGGGGCCGAACGACACGGGCCGGAGCGTAACGGTCGGGGTCAGCCGGCGTCGTAGGCCGCGAGCGCCCGGGCCGCCCGGTCGGCGCGGGCGGCGGCGAGCTCCGCGGGCCAGAGCACCTCGACGGCCTCGCCGAGCCCCAGCAGCAGCCGCACCATCCACGCCCGGTCGCCGTAGCGCATCCGCACCCGTGCCCCGCCGTCGTCGTCGGCGACGACGTCCTCCATCGGGTAGTACTCCGCGACCCACCGGGCGGCCGGCGCGAGGCGCAGCGCCGCGAGCTGCTGGCCGTCGTCGGGCGTCAGGAGCCCCGCCGCGTCGGTCGGCACCTCGCGGGGGGTCGCGGACTCCGGGGGCGACGACGGCTCGTCGAGGACCTCGGCGTCGTCGACCCGGTCGAGCCGGAACATCCGCACGCCCTCGGCCCGGCGGCACCAGGCCTCCAGGTAGGTGCTGCCGTCCACCAGCAGCAGCCGCATCGGGTCGACCACGCGCCGCCCGACGGCGTCGCGGGAGGCCGAGTAGTAGGTCAGGCGCAGCGCCCGGTGCCGGGCCACGCCGTCACGCACCGTGGCCTCGGCGGCGGCGTTGCCGGGGGCGCGCCCGAGGCCGACGGCGACCGCGTCGTCCACCGGCGCGTCCGCGGGCTGCCCGGAGGCCTGCTCGATCTTCGCGAGCGCGCGCTGGACGGCGTCGGTGTCGGCGACGCCGGGCGCGTCGGCGAGCGCGCGCAGCGCGACGGCGAGGGTGGCCGCCTCGGGCCCGGACAGGCGCAGCGGCCGCGAGAGCCCGGCGTCGTAGACGACGGTGACGGTGTCGCCCTCGAACGAGAGGTCCACCAGGTCGCCGGGGCCGTAGCCGGGCAGCCCGCACATCCACAGCAGCTCGAGGTCGCGGCGCAGCTGGGTCTCGGTGATCCCGAACTCCGCGGCCGCCTCGGCCACCGGCACCCCCGGGCGCGCCAGGAGCCAGGGCACCAGGGTCAGCAGGCGCGGCAGCCGGTCGGTGACGCCCTCGGTGGTCACCGCGCCACCCCCGCCGACGCGCCGGCGGTGTCGGTGTCGCGGGCGGCGCGCAGGATCGCGACGACGGCGTCGCGCAGCTCCGGCGGGGAGAGCACCACCGCGTCCGGGCCGTGGCCGGCGATCCAGCGGGCGGCCTGGTCGACGCGGGAGAGGTCGAGCTCGACGACGTCCTCCTCGCCCTGCGGGTCGGGTCGCCCGGCCCGGCGCAGCCCGGCGGCGCGGCCGGGCTCGAGGCGCACGCGAGCGGTGCCGGTGGCGGGCGGCGGCCCCGCCGAGCGGGCCACGAGCTCGAGCAGGTCGACGTCGGCCGGGCGGGTCACCGCGCCGCGCGGGCCGACGGCGGTGACGTCGTCGGCGATGCGCGAGAGCCGGAAGCAGCGGACATCGTCGCGGTCGCGGTCGTGGCCCACCAGGTACCAGCGGCCGCGGTAGGACACGACCCCCCAGGGCTCGACGGTGCGGGTGCGGGCCTCGGCGGCCGGGTGCGAGCGGTGGGAGAACCGCACCACCCGCCCGGCCCGCGCGGCCGCGAGCAGCGGGGCGAACGCCGGCTCGGTGGTGCGCACCCGGGGCTGGACCTCCGACGCCGCCGCCGGGTCCACCTCCACCCCGGCGGCCCGCAGCTTCGTCACCGCGGTGCGCGCCGCACCCGCGAGCTGCGGGGAGTCCCAGAGGCGGGCGGCGAGGGCCACCGCGGTGGCCTCGTCGGGCGCGAGGTCGACGGCGGCCAGCTCGTAGTCGCCCCGGGCGATCCGGTAGCCGTCGACGACGTCGAACACCGACTGCTTCCCGGTCTCCAGCGGGACGCCGAGCTCGCGCAGCTCGGCCTTGTCCCGCTCGAACATGCGGTAGAAGGCGTCGTCGGTGCGGGCCTCCTCGTAGCCGGCGACCGTGGTGCGGATGCGCTCGGCGGTGAGGAACTGTCGCGTCGAGAGCAGCGCCAGCACGAGGTTCACCAGGCGCTCGGCGCGCGCGGTCGGGGGCGGCACAGACGCGAGGGTACTGGGGGCGAGCGGAGCGACGGGGGATGTCGGGGCCGCGCGATCGACCGGGTGTTCGACATCCCGGATCTCCGGCGCGTCAGGCCGAGTCGGCGCCGCCCCGCGACGCCGACCGGATCTCCAGTCGGCCCTGGGCGTTGCGGTCGACCTCGAACGTGTAGGCCTCGTGCGAGGTGCGCCCGCTCGTGGTGACGAACCGGAGGTCGGCCCGCGCCGAGCTGCCGTCGACCTGCACGTCGTCGGCGCTCACCGAGGTGATCCCGCTCCAGAACCGCTGGTAGCCGTCGTAGCCGCCGGACGCGTCCTGGGCGTCGCCGGAGAGCAGCGTCCACGCGCCGGGGATGTCCCCGGGGAGGCTCCCGTAGTAGGTCGAGACGGTGCGGCGCACGTCGTCCTCGCTGACCGGGTCGCCAGGAGCCCCGTCGAGGCCGTCGGGCGCGGCGCTGGTCGAGCTGCCCGGGGACAGCGGTGCCCCGGCGACCGGCGGGACGGTCTCGGACGGTACGGCCGTCGGCGGCGGCGCGGCCGTGGTCGGCACCAGGTCGGGTGGGGGCGCCGCGGCGTTGAGGGCGGCGCGGTCCGCGTGGGGTGGGTCGACCGCGGCGACCGCGGCGCCGACCCCGGCGGCGAGCACGACGGCGGACGCGGCCGCCACGGCCAGCACGCGGCGGCGCCGTCGGCGGGCGCCGGGCCCCGGGGTGGGGGCCGCGGCGCGCAGCCCACCGGGGACGAGGTCGTCCTCGGGGTCGTGGGGCGGGTCGGCCGCCTCGTCGGCCGGGCCGCCGGCGACGCCCACCCACGGGGCGGTCGGGGGGCCCGACGTCACCGCCGGGCCGCGGACGTCGGCGGTGGAGGGGTCGTCGGGCGCCGCGTCGGCGGCCGGGGTGCTCGTGGCCGGGGTGTCCGGGCTCGCGACGGCGGGCGGGACCGCGCCGACGCCCGCCGTCGGGGCACCGCGCGCCGCGCGGGCCTCCAGCGCGGCGCGCACGAGGGCGGTGTCGGGCCGGTGCGAGGGGTCGAGGCGCAGCATCGCCGAGAGCGGGCGGCCGAGCACCCCCGCCCGGGTCGCGGGCCGCAGCCGCCCCTCGGCCATCGCGTGGAGCACGGCGAGGGTGTTGTCCATCCGGCCGCAGACCAGCTCGTTCTCCACCGCGGCGTAGAGCGTGGCGCCCAGGGAGAACACGTCGGAGGCGGGCGTCGGGTCCCCGCCGCGGGCGACCTCGGGCGCGAAATAGCCGGGGGTGCCCGCGACGACGCCCCCGCCGGTCGCCGAGGTGTCCCAGGAGGCCCGGGAGACGCCGAAGTCGGTGAGCTTGGCGACGCCGTCGTCGGTGAGCAGCACGTTGCCGGGCTTGACGTCGCCGTGGACGATCCCCGCCTCGTGGACCGCGGAGAGCGCGTCGGCGATCTGCGCGCCGATGCGGGCCACCTCGGGCGGCGGCAGCGGGCCGCGCTCAGCCAGGACGGCGGCGAGCGACCGCGACGGCAGGTACTCCATGACCAGCCAGGGCATCGAGCTGTGGATCACGACGTCGAACACCGCGATGGCGCGCGGGTGCACGACGCGGGCCGCGATCCGGCCCTCGCGCATCGCCCGGCTGCGGGCCGTGCGGACCTCGACCGGGTCGCCGTCGCGCGGCGGGGTCAGCTGCTTGACCGCGACCGTGCGGGCCAGCCGCCGGTCCCACGCCGTCCAGACCACGCCCATGGCGCCCGCACCGATGCACTCCTGCACCCGGTAGCGCCCGCCGAGCAGCGTGCCCTCGACCCGCGGGTCCGGCTCGGCCGGCTCGCGGTCGTGGAGGGTGCTCGACGGTCCGCCCGGGGGTCCCGGAGGGGACACCCGGGACGTCCGGTCCTGGTGGTCCATGGTGCTGGTGCCGTCCTCGGTGCTCGGATCCTGCAGTGGTCGACGTCCGGAGGAGATCCGCGACGCCGGGTCCCCGACGGACCGGCCGATCACACCGACGGCGTGACGATCGCTACAGCGTCGCGATCAGCCGGTCCACCCGTTCGTCCACCGCACGGAAGGGGTCCTTGCACAGGACGGTTCGCTGGGCCTGGTCGTTCAGTTTGAGGTGGACCCAATCCACGGTGAAATCGCGACCGGCGTTCTGGGCCGCGGCGATGAAGTCGCCCCGCAGCTTCGCGCGGGTGGTCTGCGGCGGGGTGTCCTTGGCCGCCTCGATCTCGCCGTCGTCGGTCACCCGGTCCACCAGGTCCTTGCGCTGCAGCAGGTCGAACACGCCCCGGCCGCGGCGGATGTCGTGGTAGGCGAGGTCGAGCTGGGCGATGCGGGGGCTGGAGAGGCCGAGGTCGCTGCGGGATCGGTAGCGCTCGACGAGCTTGTGCTTGATCGCCCAGTCGATCTCGCGGTCGATGAGCGAGAGGTCCTGGCGCTCGACGGCGTCGAGCGTGCGGCCCCACAGCTCGAGCACCCGGTCGGTCACCGGGTCGCTCCCCCGCCGGGCGACGTGCTCGACGGCCCGCGCGTGGTACTCGCGCTGGATGTCGAGCGCCCCGGCCTCGCGGCCGCCCGCGAGGCGCACCGGGCGGCGGCCGGTGAGGTCGTGGCTGATCTCGCGGATCGCGCGGATCGGGTTGTCCAGGGTGAAGTCCCGGAACTGGATGCCCTGCTCGATCATCTCGAGCACGAGGTGCGTGGTGCCGACCTTGAGCAGCGTCGTCACCTCGGACATGTTCGAGTCGCCGACGATGACGTGCAGGCGGCGGTAGCGCTCGGCGTCGGCGTGCGGCTCGTCGCGGGTGTTGATGATCGGGCGGCTGCGGGTGGTCGCGGAGGAGACGCCCTCCCAGATGTGCTCGGCGCGCTGGGACAGGCAGTAGACCGCGCCGCGCGGGGTCTGGAGCACCTTCCCGGCGCCGGCGATGAGCTGGCGGGTGACCAGGAACGGCAGCAGCACGTCCGCGATGCGGGAGAACTCGCCGGAGCGCCCGACGAGGTAGTTCTCGTGGCAGCCGTAGGAGTTGCCCGCCGAGTCGGTGTTGTTCTTGAACAGGAAGATGTCGCCGCCGATGCCCTCGTCGGCCAGGCGCCGCTCGGCGTCGAGGAGCAGGTCCTCGAGGATCCGCTCCCCCGCCTTGTCGTGCGCCACGAGCTGCTCGAGCGAGTCGCACTCCGCGGTGGCGTACTCCGGGTGCGAGCCCACGTCGAGGTAGAGCCGCGAGCCGTTGCGCAGGAACACGTTGGACGAACGACCCCAGGAGACCACCCGCCGGAACAGGTAGCGGGCCACCTCGTCCGGCGAGAGGCGACGCTGACCGTGGAAGGTGCAGGTCACCCCGAACTCGGTCTCGACCCCGTAGATCCGCCGCTGCATGCCCTCCAGCCTAAGCGACCGACGGCGTTCGTGAGCCCCTTCGCGCAGCCTCGACGACGGTGCGTCGGTGAACCGGACACCGGGGTCTAGGGTGCCGTCACATGCTTCGAGGGCGGCGCGTGCGCCGCGCGCGGGGGGCCGCCGAGGCGGTCCTCCCCCAGACCATCACGGCCGGGGCGCGCGCCGGACTGCGACGCAGCCGCCGGACGCTGCGCCCGGTCGGCCGGCTCGACCGCCGCATCACCACCGCGATCGGCCGCCTGCCCCCCACCGCCGCCGACGACGCGCTGCTCGCCCTCACCCGCTCGGCCAACCACAGCTGGCTGTGGTTCGCGACGGCCTGTGTGCTCGCCGCCGGCACCCGCCGCACCCGTCGCGGGGCCACCCGCGGGGTGATGGGGATCGGCCTGGCGAGCCTGGCCGCGAACGTCGTCCTCAAGCCGCTGGTGCCCCGCCGCCGCCCGGCCGCGGACCTGCTGCCCTCGGTGCGCGCCCTCCCGGACCGGCCCACCTCGTCGTCGTTCCCCTCCGGGCACTCGGCCTCGGCGATGGCCTTCGCCGTCGGGGTGGCGCTGGAGAGCCCGAAGACCGGAGCCGTGCTCGCGCCTCTCGCGGCCACCGTCGCGTACTCCCGGATCCACGTCGGGGTGCACTGGACCAGCGACGTCGCGGTGGGCTCGGCGCTCGGTGCCGGCGTCGCCCTGGTCACCCAGCGCTGGCTGCCCCGGCGCCCGATCGACGAGGCGGTCGCCCGGCCGTGGGCCGACGCCCCGGAGCTGGTCGACGGCGAGGGGCTCTCGATGGTCGTCAACTCCGGGTCCGGGCGCCCGGGCACCGACCCGGTCGAGGAGATCGCCGACCGGCTCCCGAAGGCCCACCTGGTCCGCCTCGACCCGGGCGACGACCTCATCGCCCTGCTCAAGGAGGCGGCCGGCCACCCCGACACCCGGGCGCTCGGCATCGCCGGGGGCGACGGGTCGGTGGCCGCCGCGGCCCGGATCGCCGAGGACCTCGACCTCCCGCTGGCCGTCATGCCGGCCGGGACGCTCAATCACTTCGGCCGGGACGTCGGGGTGTACGACCTGCAGGAGGTCGTCGACGCCACCGGCGCCGGGGAGGCGGTCGCGGTCGACATCGCCGAGCTGCACGCCTACTCGGCGTCCACCGGCCCCGACGGCGGCGAGCGCACCGTGTTCGTCAACACGGCGTCCTTCGGCGGCTACCCCGAGATGGTCCGGCTGCGCGAGCAGTGGCAGGACCGCTGGGGCAAGTGGCCCGCCGCGTCGGCCGCGCTGATCCTCACGCTGTGGCGCGCCCGGCCGATCCGGTGCCGCATCGACGGCGTCGAGACCCCGGTGTGGATGCTCTTCGTCGGCAACGGGCCCTACGCCCCGTCGGGCATGACGCCGTCCTACCGGCCGCGCCTGGACACCGGGCTGCTCGAGGTCCGCTACCTGCGCGCCGACCGCCGCTTCTCGCGGGCCCGGGCGATCGTCGGGCTGCTGCTGGGCACCCTCGGCCACATCCGGACCTACGTCGAGCACACCGCGACCACGCTCGACGTCGAGCTGCTCGAGGGCCCGGTCGAGGTCGCGACCGACGGCGAGGTGATGGTCTCCGGCGAGCGACTGTGCTTCTCGGTGGCCCAGCACCCGGTGCCGGTCTACCGGCGCGACGAGACCCGCTGGCCGGACCGCACCGCCGCCTGGTGACCGCGGGGCGGGGGCCGGCCCGCTCGGTGGGCGAACGGCGCCGTCCTCGCGCTCGACGGCAGGAATGCGCCATTGCTCCCGCGCGGGGCCGGGAACGCCCCCGGGCGTCAGGCGTCCGCGCCGCCGGCGCCCGACACCTCGTCGCCCGCGCCGGTGTCCTCGGCCGGGGCCTCCGACGCGTCCGCCGCGGCGGCACCGTCGGGCAGCAGGTCGGCGAGCGCGGTCCCGGAGAGCCGGCGGAAGGCCCGCCGCGGGCGCCGGGTCCGGTCGAGCAGCGCGACCTCGAGGGCGTCGACGCCGAGGTTGCGCTCCTCGGACGACGAGGACGAGCCGTTCTGGGCCTGCAGGGCGTCGAGGGCGATCCGCAGGGCGGCGCGGGTGTCCAGCCCGTCCTCGTAGGACGAGCGCAGCGCGGCCGAGACCGGCTCGGTGGTCCCGCCCATTACCACGAACTGCGGCTCGTCGGAGATCGAGCCGTCGTAGGTGATGCGGAAGAGCTGGTCGCGGTCCGGGGTCTCCCCGACCGCCGCGACGCACAGCTCCACCTCGAAGGGCTTCTGCTGCTCGATGAAGCTCGCGCCGAGGATCTGGGCGTAGGCGTTGGCCAGGGCGCGGCCGGAGACGTCGCGCCGGTCGTAGGAGTAGCCCTGCACGTCGGCGTAGCGGATGCCGGCGCGGCGGAGGTTCTCGAACTCGTTGTAGCGCCCGACCGCGGCGAACCCGAGCTGGTCGTAGATCTCGGAGACCTTGCGCAGCGACTTCGAGCGGTTCTCCGCGACGAACAGCACGCCGTCGGCGCACGTCAGCACCACCACGCTGCGCCCGCGGGAGATGCCCTTGCGGGCGAGCTCCGAGCGGTCGCGCATCAGCTGGTCGACCGACGCGTAGAACGGCATCGTCATGGCGGGCGGGCTCCTCTGCCGAGGTGGTGCGGGTGTCGGGTGGGGTGCGGTGCGTCGGGCGTCAGCCGCCGCGGCGCTCACGACGGCCGGCGATGACGGCCTCGGCGACCGTCTGGACCTCCTCGTGCGGCAGCCGCACGGCGCCCTCGGCGTCGATGGCGACGACGATGGGGTAGATGTGGCGCACCGAGTCCGGCCCGCCCGTCGCGGAGTCGTCGTCGGCGGCGTCGTAGAGCGACTCGACGACGGCGCGCACGCACGCGTCGCGGTCGCCGTCCGGGTCGTGCACCTTCTTCAGCGACGACCGCGCGAACAGCGACCCGGAGCCGACCGAGGCGTACCCGTCGTGCTCCTCGTACCGCCCGCCGACCACGTCGAACGACACGATCCGGCCGGCCCGCGCCGGGTCGGTCGCGTCGGGGTCGTAGCCCGCGAACAGCGGCACGAACGACAGACCCTGCATCGCGGCGCCGAGGTTGCCGCGGATCATCGAGGCCAGCTTGTTCGACTTGCCGTCGAAGGTGAGCGGGACGCCCTCGAGCTTCTCGTAGTGCTGCAGCTCGACGGTGAAGAGCCGGATCGCGTCGACGGCCAGGCCCGCGGTGCCGGCGATCCCGGCCGCGGACCAGTCGTCGGTGACGTAGACCTTCTCCATGTCGCGCTGGGAAATCAGGTTGCCCATGGTGGCGCGCCGGTCACCGGCGATGACGACGCCGCCGGAGTAGACGGCCGCGACGATCGTGGTGCCGTGGGGCACCGTGGCGACGCCCTCCGGGGTCAGCCCGCGCCCGTCCGAGGAGGGCAGCAGGTCGGGCCGGACCGACGAGAGGAAGTCGACGAACGACGACGTGCCGGCGTCGAAGTACGCGGCGGGGAGCCCCGGGCTGAGCCGGGACGTCGAGTGCTCCATCGGCGGTCGTCGCTCCTCTTCTCGTGAAGACCAGTCCTGCGGTGGACGTGCCCCGACGAGACACGGCGGGCCGGAACCCTAGTCCCGGCCCGCCGCGCCCGCACTGCCGACTCACCGCGCCGTCAGGGCGCGGGGAGTGGGGTCACTGCCCACCCTTCTGCACGTAGGCACGCACGAAGTCCTCGGCGTTCTCCTCGAGCACGTCGTCGATCTCGTCGAGGATCGTGTCGGTGTCCTCGCCGAGCTTCTCCCGGCGCTCCTGGCCGGCGGCGGTGGTGTCCTCGCCGCCGTCGCCGTCGTCGCCACCGCCCTGCCGCTGGGTCTGTTCCTGCGCCATGGCTGCCTCCCGGTGTGCAAGGTGTTGCCGTGTAGAACCCTACCCGGCCGTGGGCCCGCGTCGCGGGACGAACATCACCGGGTCCGCGTCAGCCCCGGGTGAGGGCCTCGACGAGGGCGGTCGCGTTCGAGGAGTTGTCGATGAGCTCCCCGACGTGGCGCCGGGTGCCGCGCAACGGCTCCAGGGTGGGGATCCGCACCAGCGACTCCCGCCCGAGGTCGAAGATGACCGAGTCCCACGACGCGGCCGCGACCTCGGTCGGGTAGCGCTCCAGGCAGCGGCCGCGGAAGTAGGCCCGGGTGTCCTCCGGCGGCTCCGTGACCGCCGCGCGGACGTCGTCCTCGCTGACCAGCCGCTTGATCGACCCGCGGGTGACCAGCCGGTTGTAGAGCCCCTTGGCCTGCCGCACGTCGGAGTACTGCAGGTCGATCAGCGAGAGCTTCGGCGAGTCCCAGGGCAGGTTGTCGCGGTCGCGGTAGCTCTGCAGGAGCTTGAGCTTGGCCACCCAGTCCAGCCGGTCGGCGCAGCGCATCGGGTCCTGCTCGAGGTCGTCGAGGGCCTGGCCCCAGACGTCGAGGACCTCCCGGGTCATCTCGTCGACCTCGCCGCCCTGGGTCTCCTCCTCGTGCTTCCAGGCGCGCTCGAAGTACTGCCGCTGGAGCTCCAGGGCGGTCATCGTGCTGCCGTTCGCCAGCTCGACCGTGGTCTGCAGGGTCGGGTCGTGGCTGATGCGGTGCACCGAGCGCACCGGCTCGAGCAGGCGCAGGTCGTCGAAGCGGATGCCGTCCTCGATCATCGAGAGCACCAGCGCCGTCGTCCCCACCTTGAGGAACGTCGAGTACTCGGAGAGGTTGGCGTCGCCGATGATGACGTGCAGGCGCCGGTACTTGTCGGCGTCGGCGTGCGGCTCGTCGCGGGTGTTGATGATGCCGCGCTTGAGCGTGGTCTCCAGGCCGACCTCGACCTCGATGTAGTCCGCGCGCTGCGAGAGCTGGTAGCCGGGCTCGTCGCCGGAGGCGCCCAGGCCGACGCGGCCGGCGCCCGTCACGACCTGGCGCGAGACGAAGAACGGCGTGAGCCCCGTGATGATCGCCGGGAACGGCGTCTGGCGGGCGCACAGGTAGTTCTCGTGGGAGCCGTACGAGGCGCCCTTGCCGTCGATGTTGTTCTTGTAGAGCTGGATGCGGCCGGTGCCCGGGACGGTGGCCGCGCGCTCGGCGGCGTCCTCCATCACCCGCTCGCCGGCCTTGTCCCAGATGACGGCGCCGCGCGGGGTGGTGACCTCGGGCGCGGAGAACTCCGGGTGCGCGTGGTCGACGTAGAGCCGGGCCCCGTTGGTGAGGATGACGTTGGCGGCCCCGAGGTCGTCGAGGTCCCCGGTGTCCGGCGGCGGGCCGGCGCTGGGGCCCAGGTCGAAGCCCCGCGCGTCTCGCAGCGGCGACTCCACCTCGTAGTCCCAGCGGGCCCGCCGGGCGCGCGGGACCTCGGCCGCCGCGGCGTAGGCCAGGACGACCTGCGTGGAGGTGATGACGGGGTTCGCCGTCGGGTCACCCGGGACGGAGATCCCGTACTCGATCTCGGTGCCCATGATGCGGCGCGCAGTCATGCCCTCGACCCTAGTTGTCGGAGGGTTGCACCGCCGTGGCCCGGGCGGACCCGGCGGGATCGGGTGCGTCGGGATCGACGGACGGTGCCCGCCGCCACACCAGCGCGAACACCACGAGCCCGAGCACGGCGGCCACGACCATCGTCGTGCCCATCGGGACCGCGCTGCGCCCGCCGCCGATGCCGACCAGCGGCGAGGTGAACCCGCCCACCAGGAACTGCGAGGTCCCGAGCAGCGCCGACGCGCTCCCGGCGCGCGACGGGTGCCCGGCGAGCGCGAGGGTCGTCGCGGAGGGCAGCACGAACCCGACCCCGCACACGGTGACGAACAGGCCCGGGACCAGCGCCCACGGCCCGGCGGGGGTCAGCGCGCCGACGAGGACGGCGGTCGAGCCGGTACACGCCGTGACCAGGCCGATCGCGACCGCCCGCGCCGGGGCGAGCCGCCCGGCGGCGACGAGGCGCCCCGCGACCTGGGTGGCCGCGACGATCCCCACCGAGTTCACCGCGAACACCCCGCTGAACGCCTGCGGGCTCAGCCCGTAGAGGCCCTGCAGGACGAAGGTGGAGCCCGAGATGTAGGCGAACATGGCGGCGAAGCCGAGCCCGGCGGCGGACACGCACGCCAGGACGCGCCGGTCGGCGAGCAGGATCCGGAACGCCGTCGCCGTGGTCCGCAGCCCCGCCGCCGCTCCCCCGGCCCCGTCCCCGCGCGCCCGCGCCGCGCGCGGCAGCGTCTCGGGCACCGCGGCGAGCACCCCGACGGCGAGCACCGCGCCGAGCACGGCGAGCACGACGAAGACCCCGCGCCAGGACGTGACGCGCAGCAGCTGGCCGCCGACCACCGGCGCGACGATCGGCGCGACCCCGGAGACGAGCATCAGCGCCGCGAACCCCCGCGCGGCCGCCGGGCCGTCGTAGAGGTCCCGGACGACGGCCCGGGCCAGCACGATCCCGACCGCCCCGAGCAGTCCCTGGCCGAGCCGCAGCACGACCAGGGTCCCGACGTCGGGCGCCAGGGCACACGCTCCCGACAGGACGGCGAACCCGACCGCGCCGGCCAGCAGCGGGCCGCGGCGCCCGAGGACGTCCGAGAGCGGCCCCGCGACGAGCTGGCCGACGGCGAGCCCGACGACGACCGCGGTCAGGGTGAGCGCGACCAGCGGCGCGGAGGCGCGCAGGTCACGGGTGACGCCCGGCAGCGCGGGCAGGTAGGTGTCGATCGAGAGCGGGGCGACGCCGGTCAGGCCGCCCAGCACCGCCGTGCGGGCGACCCGCCGCAGGCGTCCGGGCGGGCCGCTCACCCCTCGCCGTCGTGCGCGTCGTCGAGGGGCTTCTCGTCGTGCTCGTCGCCGGGCTCGTCGGGGGCCAGCCACCGCAGCAGGTGGGCGTGGATGCGGGGGTCGTTGAGCAGGTGGAAGTGGTGCGACGAGGGGAGCGTCTCGACGTCGGTGACCGCACCCCGCGCCGAGTCCACCGGCACCAGCAGGTCGCCGAGGATGTTCGCCAGCGGGTGGTGCTCGCTGGCGGTCACCGAGGCGGCGACGCCGTGGTGGGTGGAGTGCGCGAGCAGCGGCACGTCGGTGTCGGCGACGCCGGCGACGAGGTCGCGGATGCCGGCCGAGCGGCGGTCGAGGAACTCGCCCCACGTGCGCGACTGCGCGTACTTCGCGAGCCGGGTCGCCAGCTGGTCGACCCGGTGGGCCAGCGGCGCGCCGCGGTGGGGCGAGCCGAGGTAGACCATGCGGCGGACCGTGTGCACCCACGGCTCGCCGGCCACCACCGCGGCGTGGCAGGCGTGGCGGAGCACCAGCCCGCCCATGGAGTGCCCGACGAGGTCGAGCCGCCGGATCGGCACCGGCCAGCGCTCGGCGAGCTCGGCCAGCAGGACCGACAGCGCGGCGCCGTTGTGGGCGATCCGCATGCCGGTGTTGTAGCGCAGCAGCAGGGGCACGGCGCCGACGCTCGAGGCGATGCGCTCGGCGTAGCCCTCCCCCGCGCTGTCGGAGTCGGCCAGCCGCCACGCGTGCTCGGTCTCGCCGAGGCCGTGGACGAAGAGCACGACGTGGCCCAGGTCGCGCTCGGGGTGGTCGGCGACGAGCGCGCGGATGGCCGCCGTCGACGCGATCGGGAGCTCGGCGTGGCGGGCCTCGCCCTCGGCGTCGGTCGTCGAGGTGTAGAGCGCCATCGGGACGGCGAGGTCGTTGTGCAGCGCGACCATGTGGTCGCCGACCAGGCCGTTCACCGCCCCCGTGAGCACCGCTCCGGCGGGACGCGACGTGATGGGCGTCCAGTCGGCGCGCCCGGACGCGGTGCGGTACAGCTCGGCGGCCAGGCCCGCCCCGGTGCCCGCGGCGTGCCCGATCCCGCGCACCGCGGTGTAGACCCCGCCGGCGATGCCGTCGTGGACCACCTGCACGGGTCTCGACGCCGGGCCCAGGCCCACCTTGCGCAGCGCGGCGAAGACCGCGTCGGAGATCGCGCGGTGGGTGCCCTCGACGGGGCGCGACACGATGTCGACGGCCTCGGACGCGACACCGGCCGCCCCCCGGACCTCGTTGCGAGGAGCGGGGGACGGCCGGTGGTCGTCGGGGGCCTCGTCGGCGGTCATGCCGCCGACGGTACCCGGTACTACAGGTACTGACCCGTGTTGGACGCGGTGTCGATCTCCTTGCCCTGGGTCGACCCCTTGCCGGTGACGAGCGTGCGGATGTAGACGATCCGCTCGCCCTTCTTGCCCGAGATGCGGGCCCAGTCGTCGGGGTTGGTCGTGTTCGGCAGGTCCTCGGACTCGGCGAACTCGTCCACCACGGCGTCGAGCAGGTGCTGGACGCGGAGACCGGACTGCTTGGTCTCCAGGTGGGACTTGATCGCCGCCTTCTTGGCCCGGCCCACGATGTTCTCAATCACCGCGCCGGAGTTGAAGTCCTTGAAGTACAGGACCTCCTTGTCCCCGTTGGCGTAGGTGACCTCGAGGAAGCGGTTCTCGTCGGTCTCGGCGTACATCCGCTCGACGACCCGCTCGATCATGCCGTCCAGGCACGCCTGGCGGTTGCCGCCGAACTCCTCGACGTCCTCCTCGTTCACGGGCAGCCCGTCGATGAGGTACTTGCCGAAGATGTCGATCGCGGCCTCGGCGTCGGGGCGCTCGATCTTGATCTTCACGTCGAGGCGGCCCGGGCGCAGGATCGCCGGGTCGATCATGTCCTCGCGGTTCGACGCGCCGATGACGATGACGTTCTCGAGCCCCTCGACGCCGTCGATCTCGCTGAGCAGCTGGGGCACGATCGTCGTCTCGACGTCGCTGGACACGCCGGACCCGCGGGTGCGGAAGATCGAGTCCATCTCGTCGAAGAACACGATCACCGGGGTGCCCTCGGACGCCTTCTCGCGCGCCCGCTGGAAGATCATCCGGATGTGCCGCTCGGTCTCGCCGACGAACTTGTTGAGCAGCTCCGGGCCCTTGATGTTGAGGAAGTGCGCCTTGACGTCGCGGCTGTCCTCGCCGCGGGTCTCCGCGACCTTCTTCGCCAGCGAGTTCGCGACCGCCTTGGCGATGAGCGTCTTGCCGCAGCCGGGCGGGCCGTAGAGCAGGACGCCCTTCGGCGGGCGCAGCTGGTAGGTGCGGAACAGGTCCGCGTGCAGGAACGGCAGCTCCACCGCGTCGCGGATGGAGTCGATCTGCCGCGAGAGGCCGCCGATGTCGGTGTAGGCGACGTCGGGGACCTCCTCGAGGACGAGCTCCTCGACCTCGGCCTTCGGCACCTTCTCGTAGGCGTAGCCCACCTTGGTGTCGACCATCAGCGAGTCGCCCGGCTTGAGCTCCGGGGCGTTCTCGTCGAGCAGCGAGTCGGCCAGGTGGATGACCCGTTCCTCGTCGGCGTGCCCGATGATCAGGGCCCGGTTGCGGGTCCCGTCCTCGTCGACGAGCACCTCCCGCAGCGAGCAGACCTCGCCGATGCGCTCGTACTCGCCGGCCTCGACGACGGTCAGGGCCTCGTTGAGACGCACCGACTGGCCACGGGTGAGGTCAGCGGCCTCGACCGCCGGCGACACGGCGACCCGCATGCGGCGGCCCGACGTGAAGACGTCGACGGTCTGGTCCTCGTGCACGGTCAGGAAGACGCCGTAGCTCGACGGCGGCTGCGCGAGACGGTCCACCTCCTCGCGGAGCGACACGAGCTGCGCCCGCGCCTCCTTGAGGGTCTCGGTGAGCTTGTCGTTGCGCTCGGTCAGTTGGGACACCCGCGCCGCGGAGTCCGCGAGCCGCTGCTCGAGGATCCTGGTGTGGCGCGGTGACTCGGTCAGCTTGCGACGCAGCAGGGCGACCTCTTCTTCGAGGAACCGCACCTGTGCCGCCGTGTCCGCCGCGCCTCGGTCGCGGCCCTGGTCGGATCGGCCCCTGGGGTCGTCGTTCATGCTCACGGCGCCCTCCTCCCGCTACTCCGTGGCGCAACCGTACCCGGCGATCCGGGTGTCCGTGGAGTAGCGAGCCGGTGACGGACTTCTCGCGACGCGTACTTGCGCCAGGTCACCGGCGGTGGTTCTTACCTGTCAAGATGATCACTCAGGGTGTCTGACCAGTCGCTATCCGCGGCTGGGCCGGCGCTGCACCCGGGGTGGGACGACGCCGTCGGCCAAGCGCCGAGCGGTCACCAGGAACGCGGTGTGGGCGATCATCCGGTGCTCCGGGCGCACCGCGAGGCCCACGCTGTGCCACGGCCGCACCAGCGACTCCCACGCCTGCGGCTCGGTCCAGCAGGCCTGCTCGCGCAGCGCCTCGGTGAGGGTCGAGAGCTGGGTGGTGGTGGCGACGTAGCCGACGAGGACCCCGCCGGGCACGAGCACCCGGCGCACCGTCCCGAGCACCTCCCACGGGGAGAGCATGTCGAGCACGACGCGGTCGTAGGTGCCCTCGGCGGCCTGGACGTCCCCGAGGTGCAGCGTCCAGTTCGGGGGGTGCTCGCCGAGGAAGCGCTCCACGTTGCGCTCGGCGTGGTCGAGGTGGTCGTCGCGGATCTCGTACGACGTGACCGTGCCCTCCGGCCCGACCGCCCGCAGCAGGCTCAGGGTGAGCGCGCCGGACCCGGCGCCCGCCTCGAGCACCCGCGCGCCGGGGAAGACGTCGCCCCAGGTCACGATCTGGGCGGCGTCCTTCGGGTAGATCACCTGCGCGCCGCGGGGCATGGCGAGCACGTAGTCGGGCAGGAGCGGGCGCAGCGCCAGGTACGGGGTGTTGGCGGCGGAGTGGACGACGGACCCCTCGGGGGCGCCGATGAGCTTGTCGTGGGCGATCGCGCCGCGGTGGGTGTGGTAGGTCTGCCCGGGCTCGAGGACGAGGCTGAAGTGGCGGCCCTTCGGGTCGGTGAGCTGCACCCGGTCGCCCGGCAGGAACGGCCCGCTGCGGGCGGGGCCGCGGGGGACGTCGTCGTGGTCGTCGGGGGTCGGGCCGTGGGGTACGACTGGCGACGGGGCGTCGGCCGGCAGCTCGGTCGCGTCCGCGTCGGTCGCGTCGGCCGCGTCCTGGGGGCCGGTCACCTCGTCCTGCACGGCGGGCTAGCCTAGGCGGGACACCCGTGGTCGCCGCGCGCCCGGTCCCCCGCCGTCCGGCGGGATCACGAAGGGCACACCAGGCAGCCCCGCGGGCGGGTTCTCCTGCCCCACGTACCCCTCGACGCCGGCCGACCGTCCCACCGGATCACGAGAGGCACACCAGGCAGCCCCACGGGCGCGTTTCCCTGCCCCACGTACCCCTCGACGCCGGCCGACCGTCCCACCGGATCACGAAAGGCACACCAGGCAGCCCCACGGGCGCGTTCCCCTGCCCCACGTACCCCTCGACGCCGGCCGGCGCGAACCGGGCCGTGGCTGTCGGGGGGTCGTCGTAGCGTCCCGGACATGATCGAGACCGAGCACGGCGCCGGGCAGCTCGCGGTGCCCCTCCCCCGGCCGGCCCCGGACGGGTCGCGGCCGGTCACCCCGCGCCGGCTCGACGAGGAGCGCCCACGCCGCCGGCCGGCCCTCTCGCCGTCCCGCGCGGCCGACTTCAAGCAGTGCCCGCTGCTCTACCGGTTCCGCGTGGTCGACCGGCTGCCCGAGCAGCGCTCGCCCGCCCAGGTCCGCGGCATCGTCGTGCACGCGGTGCTCGAGCGGCTCTTCGGGCTCCCCGCCACGGACCGGGTCCCGGCCCGTGCCCACGCGCTGCTCGCCGAGGTCGCCGCCGAGCTCACGGCGGAGGACCGCGCGCTGCTCGACACGGCCGACGCAGCGCGGCTCGTCGATGCCTACTTCGCGATGGAGGACCCGACGCGGCTGTCCCCCGAGGCCTGCGAGGTGTTCCTGGAGGCCGAGCTGGAGTCCGGGGTCGGGCTGCGCGGCTACGTCGACCGGCTCGACGTCGGGGCCGGCGGCGAGGTGCGGATCGTGGACTACAAGACCGGGGCCGCGCCCCGCGCCGTGTTCGAGGCCCGGGCGCTCTTCCAGCTGAAGTTCTACGCGCTCGTCCTGCTGCGCAGCCGCGGCGTCCTGCCCGACCAGCTGCGGCTGATGTACCTCGGCGACGGCGAGAGCCTGAGCCTGCGCCCCGGGCGGGAGGAGCTGGAGCGGTTCGAGCGCACCCTCGTGGCGCTGTGGCAGGCGGTGCTGCGCGCGGCGCCGACCGGCGACTTCCGCCCGAGCCCCGGCCGGATGTGCGCCTGGTGCTCCCACCAGGCGGCCTGCCCGGCCTTCGGCGGCACCCCGCCGGCCTACCCCGGCTGGCCCGACGAGCGTCACGGTGATCCGGCGCCCGCGCCGGGGGAGACTGCGGACCCGTGAGCTCCCCCGCACCCGAGCCGTACTTCCGCGTCGTCGAGGAGGACAAGGACCAGGACGGGTCCGTCACCCGCGTCGAGGCCTCCGGGTCCACCGCGGGCCCGTGGTTCCCCGACGCCCAGCACATGGGCCCGCCGAGCGCGCTCCTGGTCCGCGCGCTGGAGAACGAGTCCGGGCGCGACGACGTCCGGCTCGCCCGGGTGACCGTCGAAGTGCTCGGCAAGGTGCCGGTCGGCTCCCTGGAGCTGCGCTCCCGGGTCGCCCGCGCGGGCCGCACCATCGAGCTCGTCACCGCCGAGCTCGCCGCGCCCGACCCCGCCTCCGGGGCCACCCGCGCCGTGGCCCGGGCGACGGGCTGGTTCCACGGCGTGGTCGACACCGCCGGCGTGGCCACCGTCCCGGGCGCGACCATGCCGGCCCTCCCCGGCCGTGAGGAGGGGCGTCCCCGGGCGATCCCGGAGGGCTGGCTGCCCGGCTACCTGACCTCGGTCGACTGGCGCTGGGTCGACGGCGGGCTCGACGAGCTCGGGCCCGGGCGGGCGTGGGGTCGCGTGCTCACCCAGGTCGTGGCCGGCGAGGAGCCGTCGCCGGTCCAGCGGCTGGCCGCGGTCGCCGACTCCACCAACGGGGCCGCGTCCCGCCTCGACCTGCGGCAGTGGCTGTTCGTCAACACCGACCTGACGCTGCACCTCCACCGCGCCCCGCGGGGCGAGTGGACGGGACTCGACGCCGACAGCGTCATCGGCCCGGAGGGCACCGGGACGGCGTACTCGGTCCTGCACGACGAGGCGGGCCCCGTCGGGCGGGCCGCGCAGGCCCTCACGGTGCGCCCCCGCTGACGCAGGGCCTCAGCGCCCCGCGACGCCCAGCCGGCCCGTCGACGAGCCGGACGACGGCGCCTCCGCGGGCGGCGGCGTCGCCCCCGGGAGGGAGCTGACCCCGCCGTGCCCGGGAAGCACCGCCCGGCACGACTGCAGCGACGAGGTGACGATGCCGGTGCAGCCGAGGTCGGCGAGCTCGTCCATCACGTCGTTGACGCGGCTGCGGCGCACCATGGACCGCACCGCGACCCAGCCGTCGAGGGACAACGGCGCCACGGTCGGGGACTGCACGCCCGGGGTCACCTCGACCGCGGCGTCCTGGACGGCCTCCGGGCAGTCGTAGTCGAGCATCACGTACTGCCGGGCGAACACCACGCCGCGCAGCCGCTCCACGAAGCGGTACTTGGCCTTGGTGATGTCCTCCGGGTCGGGTTGCTGGTCGAACTTCGCGTTGCGGTCCACCACCACGGCCTGCGAGGCGAGGATCGGGTCACCGATCGTCTCCAGACCGTGCTGGGCCAGGGTGCGCCCGGTGGACACGACGTCGGCGATCGCGTCGGCCACCTCCAGCTCGATCGAGACCTCCACGGCCCCGTCGAGGCGGATCACGTCCTTGGCGGCGATCCGCTGCTGGGCGAGGTTCGCCCGCACCAGCCGCGGGAACGACGTGGCGATCCGCTTGCCGGCCAGGTCCTGGATGGTCCAGGCGTTGCCCGCCGGCGCGGCGTAGCGGAACTGCGACTGCCCGAACCCGAGTTGGAGCACCTCGTTCACCGAGGCCGAGGACTCCTCGGTCAGGTCGTGACCGGTGATGCCGAGGTGCAGCTGGCCCTCGGAGACGTAGGTCGCGATGTCCTTGGGGCGCAGGTAGAAGAACTGCACCCCGTTGGCCTCGTCGGTCAGGGACAGGTCGCGGTTGTCCGACCGCTGCCGGTAGCCGGCGTCGCGCAGCATGCGCGACGCCTCCTCGGCGAGGGATCCCTTGTTCGGGACGGCGACGCGGAGCATGGCTCTCTCTCCTGGTGGACGCGATCAGGCTCGCGCCCGGCAGTCACGGGTGGTGGATAACGGTCAGAGGTACTCGTAGACGTCCGCGAGCGAGAGCCCGCGGCCGAGCATGATCACCTGGAGCCGGTAGAGGAGCTGGGATATCTCCTCCGCGAGCTTGTCGTCGGTCTCGTGCTCGGCGGCCAGCCACACTTCACCAGCCTCCTCGAGCACCTTCTTGCCCTGCGCGTGCACACCGGCATCGAGCGCGGCGACCGTGCCCGATCCCGCCGGCCGCTCCCGTGCCTTGGTGCTGAGCTCCTCGAAGAGCCCGTCGAACGTCTTCACGTCACATGATGGTCGCACCACGGGTGTCGGACGCGCGCGCCGATCGGGTCATCGCGCCGCAAGCGGTCGGCGGCGGTCGGTAGGCGCAACGCGCCCGGCGGCCGAACGCTGGGCCGAACGGGCTAAGCCGCGCGCGGGGAGACGAGCGTTCTCAGGTCGTCGACCCGCAACCCCTCGAGCGTGTCCCGGAAGGTGCGCCGCTCCCCCGGCGGGACCTCGACGCCCGCCGGCACCACGAGCACCGTCGCCCCGGCCGCGGCGGCCGACGCCGACCCGGCCGCCGAGTCCTCGACCGCGACACAGCGGGACGGCTCGACGCCGAGCAGCTCCGCCGCCCGCAGGTAGGGCGCCGGGTCCGGCTTGGTGGCCGCCACCTCGTCGCCGCAGACGGTGACGTCGAAGAAGTCCCGTCCGATGGTGTCCAGCGCGACCTCGGTGAGCTCGCGGTACGTGCTGGTCACCAGCGCGGTGCGCAGCCCGGCCGCGCGGACCTCCCGGAGGGCCTCCCGGGCGCCGGGACGCCACGGGAGCCCGGCCGCGAACAGTGTGAAGGTGCGGTCGAGCAGCCAGCGGCCGTCCCGGGCCACCCCGTCGGCGTCCTCCGGGTCCGCGCAGCCGACCTCGCGGCGCACCGTCACGACGGTGCGCCGCAGGCTGGACCCGGTGAGCGCCTCGCGGGTCGGGGCCGAGAGCTCGCCGCCCAGGTGGGCGGCGAGCTCGGCCATCGAGATCGACCAGAGGCTCTCCGAGTCGACCAGGGTGCCGTCCATGTCCCACAGGACGGCCGACAGACCGACCGGCCCCGAGGACGTCATGCGTTGAAGTACTTCGCCTCCGGGTGGTGCACGACCATCGCGTCGGTGGACTGCTCCGGGTGGAGCTGGTCCTCGTCGGAGAGCTCGACGCCGATGCGGCTCGGGTCGAGCAGCTCCACGATCTTCGCGCGGTCCTCGACGTTCGGGCAGGCCCCGTAGCCCAGCGAGTACCGGGCGCCCCGGTAGCCGAGCTTGAAGTACTCGTGCACGTCGGCCGGGTCCTGGTCGGCCATGCACGACCCGTCCGCGAACGTCAGCTCCTCGCGGACGCGGCGGTGCCAGTACTCGGCCAGCGCCTCGGTGAGCTGCACGCCCAGACCGTGCACCTCGAGGTAGTCCCGGTAGGCGTTGTCCGCGAACAGCGTGTTGGCGAAGTCGGCGATCGGCTGACCCATCGTCACGAGGTTCATCGGCATGACGTCGACCCCGCCGAGCTCGCGGGCCTCGTCGCGGGTGCGGAAGAAGTCCGCGAGGCACAGGCGCCGGTCGCGCTTCTGGCGCGGGAACGAGAAGCGGTGCAGCTCGTTCGCGTCCGGCTTGGCCTCGTCGAGCACGACGACGTCCTGGCCCTCGGAGATCACCGGGAAGTAGCCGGCGACCACCGCGGCGTGCGCGAGGATGCCCTCGGACTGCAGCCGGTCGAGCCAGTAGCGCAGCCGCGGCCGGCCCTCGGTCTCGACGAGCTCCTCGTAGGAGGGGCCGTCGCCGCCCTTGGAGCCGCGCAGGCCCCACTGCCCGAAGAACGTCGCGCGCTCGTCGAGCAGCGACGCGAAGTCGGCCAGCCGGATGCCGCGCACCACGCGGGTGCCCCAGAACGGGGGCGCCGGGACCTCGATACGCCGGGCGACGTCGGAGATCGCGTCGGGGTCCGGAACGTCGCCCGCCGCCTCGCTTTCAGCCTCGCGCTTGGCCTTGATGCGCTCGGAGCGCTCCCGGCGCTCCTTCCGCTCGGCGGCCTTCTCCTTCTCCTCCTCCGAGGGGCCCTCCCCGGTCATCACCGAGTCCATGAGCCGCAGCCCCTCGAACGCGTCCTTCGCGTACCGGACGTCGCCCTGGTAGAGCTCGCCGAGGTCGTTCTCGACGAAGGAGCGGGTCAGCGCCGCGCCGCCGAGGAGCACCGGGTACTTGTCGGCGACGCCGCGGTCGTTCATCTCCTGCAGGTTGTCCTTCATGACCACGGTGGACTTCACCAGCAGCCCGGACATCCCGATCGCGTCGACCTTGTTCTCGTCGGCCGCCTCGAGGATGGCGTTGATCGGCTGCTTGATGCCGATGTTGACCACGTCGTAGCCGTTGTTGGACAGGATGATGTCGACGAGGTTCTTGCCGATGTCGTGGACGTCGCCCTTGACCGTCGCCAGCAGGATCTTGCCCTTGCCGGAGTTCTCGGTCGCCTCCATGTGCGGCTCGAGGTGGGCCACCGCGGCCTTCATGACCTCGGCCGAGGCGAGCACGAACGGCAGCTGCATCTTGCCGGCGCCGAAGAGCTCACCGACGGTCTTCATGCCGCCGAGGAGGTCGGTGTTGATGATCTCGAGCGGGTCCTTCTCCTGCATGCCCGCGTCGAGGTCCTCCTCGAGGCCGTTGCGGTTGCCGTCGACGATGCGCTGCGCGAGGCGCTCGAACAGCGGCATGGCCGCGAGCTCCTCGGCGCGCTGGTCCTTCGACGACTGCGCCGACACGCCCTCGAAGAGGTTCATGAAGTGCTGCAGCGGGTCGTGCTCCTCCCGCCGGTCGTAGACCAGGTCGAGGGCGGCCTCGCGCTGCTCCTCGTCGATCTGCGAGAACGGCAGGATCTTCGAGGCGTTCAGGATCGCGGTGTCGAGGCCGGCGTCGACGCACTCGTTGAGGAACACCGAGTTGAGGACCTGGCGGGCGGCCGGGTTGAGGCCGAACGAGATGTTCGAGAGCCCGAGCGTGGTCTGGACCTCGGGGTAGCGCTCCTTGAGCTGCTTGATCGCGTTGATCGTCTCGATGCCGTCCTTGCGGACCTCCTCCTGGCCGGTGGAGATCGGGAAGGTCAGGCAGTCGATGATGATGTCCTCGACCCGCATGCCCCAGTTCTCGGTGAGGTCCTCGATGAGGCGGAAGGCCACCCGGGTCTTCCACTCCGCGGTGCGGGCCTGGCCCTCCTCGTCGATGCAGAGCCCGACGACGGCGGCGCCGTGCTCCTTCGCGATCCGCATGATCTTCTGGAACCGCGAGTCCGGCCCGTCGCCGTCCTCGTAGTTCACCGAGTTGATCGCGCAGCGCCCGCCGAGCTGCTCGAGGCCGGTCTGCAGCACCTCGGGCTCGGTCGAGTCGAGCACCACGGGCAGCGTCGAGGCGGTCGACACGTCGTGGGCCAGGCGGTCCATGTCCGCGGTGCCGTCACGCCCGACGTAGTCGATGCACAGGTCCATCCAGTGCGCGCCCTCGCGGGTCTGCGCCTTGGCGATGTCGACGCACTTCTCGTAGTCGTCCTCGACCATCGCCTCGCGGAACGCCTTCGAGCCGTTGGCGTTCGAGCGCTCGCCGATCATCAGCAGGCCGACGTCCTGGCGGAACGGCACCGACTGGTACATCGAGGAGATGCCCGGCTCCGGCTGCGGGTTCCGCTGCGCCGGGGTGAGGTCGCGGCACTTCTCGGCGAGCGCGCGCACGTGGTCGTTCGTGGTGCCGCAGCAGCCGCCGACGAGCTGGAGCCCGTAGTCGGTGATGAACGAGGCGCAGTAGTCCGCCAGCTCGTCGGGCTGCAGCGGGTACTCGGGACCGTTCGGGCCGAGCTCGGGCAGGCCGGCGTTGGGCATGACGGTGACCGGGATGCGCGACTGGCGGGAGAGGGCGCGCAGGTGCTCGCTCATCTCGGCCGGGCCGGTCGCGCAGTTCAGGCCGATGCCGTCGATGCCCAGCGGCTCCAGCGCCGTGAGCGCCGCCGTGATCTCGGAGCCGACCAGCATCGTGCCGGTCAGCTCGACGGTCACGTGGCAGATGACGGGGACGCGGCGCCCATACTGCTCCATGGCGCGGTAGGCGCCCAGGATCGCGGCCTTCGACTGCAGCAGGTCCTGGCACGTCTCGACGAGGATCGCGTCGGCGCCGCCCTCGAGCTGCCCGAGCACGGACTCGATGTAGGCGTCGCGCAGCTTCGCGTAGGGCGCGTGCCCCAGGGTCGGCAGCTTCGTCCCCGGCCCGTTGGACCCGAAGACGAAGCGCGGACGCTCCGGGGTGGAGTACTCGTCGGCGGCCCGGCGGGCGATCTTGGTGCCCTCGAGCGACAGCTCGCGGATGCGGTCCGCGATGTCGTACTCGTTGAGGTTCGGCCAGTTGGTGCCGAAGGTGTTCGTCTCGATGACGTCCGCGCCGGCGTCGAGGTGCCCGTGGTGCACGGCGAGCACGGCGTCGGGACGGGAGACGTTCAGGATCTCGTTGCAACCCTCGAGGTTCTCGAAGTCGTCGAGGGTGAGGTCCTGGTCCTGCAGCGCGGTGCCCATGGCACCATCGCCGATGAGGACACGCTCGTGGAGTGCGGTCAGGAACGGTGACTCACTCTCGGTTGCCATCACACGATCGTAACGTGACGGGCGTGGTCAACCGGTTCTCCTGCGAGCCTCGTCACGACCCGTAAGCTGGCGCAGGTGTCCGACTCCGATCACCTCGACCCCCCGCGCGAGCTGTCCGACCCGGTCATGCTCTGCGCGTTCGAGGGCTGGAACGACGCTGGTGACGCGGCCAGCACCGCCGTGGAGCACCTCGCCCTGAACTGGGACGCGAGCGAGCTGGGCGCGATCGACCCCGAGGACTACTACGACTTCCAGGTCTCGCGCCCGACGGTCCGTCTCGTCGACGGCATCAGCCGCGCGATCGACTGGCCGACCACCCGCTTCACCCTCTGCCGCCCGCCCGGGTCCGAGCGCGACCTCGTGCTCGTGCGCGGGATCGAGCCCAACATGCGCTGGCGCGGCTTCGTCGCCGAGATCATCGCGAAGGCCGAGGAGCTCGGCGTCACCACGGTGATCACCCTCGGCGCGCTGCTCGCCGACACCCCCCACACCCGCCCGGTACCGGTGACCGGTTCGTCGTTCGACAAGTCGTCGGCCGCCCGCTACGGCCTCTCCCGGTCCCGCTACCAGGGCCCGACCGGCATCACGGGGGTGCTGCAGGACGCGTGCGTGCAGGCCGGTATCCCGGCGATCTCGTTCTGGGCCGCGGTCCCGCACTACGTGTCGCAGCCGCCGGCGCCGAAGGCGACGATCGCGCTGCTGCAGCGGGTCGAGGAGGTCCTCGACGTCGAGGTCCCGCTCGGCGGGCTGCCCGACCAGGCCGAGAAGTGGGAGCGCACCGTCTCGGAGATGGCCGACGAGGACGACGAGGTCCGTGAGTACGTCAAGGCCCTCGAGGAGGCCGGCGACGCCGAGAGCGACCTCACCGAGGCCAGCGGCGAGGAGATCGCCGCCGACTTCGAGCGCTACCTGCGGCGGCGCGACCCGGGCAGCGGTCCCGGCGGCATCGCGGGCGGCCCGAACCTCGGCGGTCCCTGGGAGCGGTAGGCGCGCCGGGCTCACCGCAGCGTCCGGGCCGCATCCAGGTCGAGCGCGGGCCCGCGCGGGAGCAGCCCGACGACGCTGCGGGGCGCCGGCCGGGGCGCGCCGAGCCCGAGCGCGGTCGCGGCGCGCACCCCCGGGACGGCGAACACCCGCCCGACCGGGTCGACGACGACGCCGCGGCCCGCGTCGGGCGCCTCCCCCGGCCCGACCGGGACGACGTAGGCCCCCGACCCGGCGATCCGCACGGCATCGACGGCCCGGGGTCCGGGGATCGTCGGGTCGGACGCCGGGGTCGGCGGGACCGGGGTGGGCAGCGTGCCCGCGACGGTGACCGCGGTGCCGCCGCCCTGCGCCGACGGGCGCGCGCACACCACCGGCGCCTCGTCCACGCCCAGCAGCCGCGGGAACGCCCGCGGGTAGGCCGCGAGGTCGACCCCCACCGCGCGGGGCAGCCGGTCGAGGGTGGACGCCGGGATCGTCGCGATCCCCGGGTCGGCGCCCGGGGTCGGGTCCGCGAACCGCACCAGCTGCGCGACGACGTCGGGGACCTCCTGGACCCCGCGGTCGAGGACGAGGACCGACCGCCCGCCCGGCGCCACCGTGGCCACCGACCCGACGGCGAGGCCCATCGCGCGGGTCGCCGGGTCGGTCGGCGACAGGCCGGCCCCGGGCACCCGCGGCGGGACGAGCGGGGCGCCGAGCGGGAGGCTGCCGAGCAGTGCGGCCCCCGCGGGGCGGGCGGGCTCGCCGGCGATGCCCAGGGCGCGCACCACCGCGCCCTGGCCGGGGTCGAGCGCCGCGCGGTGACCGTCGGTGACGAGCCAGGTCACGCCGTCGTCGCCGCGCGCCAGCACCGCCTCCTCCCCCGCGAGCGGCCGGCCGAGCGCGGGGAAGCCACCCAGCACCGCCGTCGCGCGCCGACCGGCCTGCGGGTCGCCCGGTCCGCGCACCGCGTCGCAGACCGCCCAGGCGTCGGCGACAGGCGCCGCATCGGTGTCCGGCAGCTCCGCCGGGGCGCCCGCGAGGCCGGCCGGGGCGGTGCGCGGGGCGGCGAGGAGGGCGTCGTCGCGCACGGGCGTCGGGGTCACCGGACCCTCGCCCGACGACGGGTCGGCGCGGGCCGGGTCGACCCCGGCGGCGAGCAGCCGGGCCGAGGCGAGGTCCGTCGTCGGGACCAGCCGGTCCGGGCCGTGGGCGACGACGTAGAGCGTCCCCGACGGGGTGCCGCGCACGATCGCGGCCGCCCGCCAGTCGGTGTCGCCGCGCACCAGCCCGACGACCGCGGCCGCCCCGAGGGCGAGTGCCCCGAGCAGGGCCCCGACGACGAGGGCCCGGCGCCGGGTCCGCCCCGGGTCGCCGCCCGCGGGGTCGGCGTGCGGGTCGCGGCCGACGAGCGCGGACTCCAGGCGCCGGGTGACGACCCGTTGGGCGTGCACCCGCGACGGGGTCGGCGGAGCGGCCCGCAGTCCGCCTTCGCCCCGCGCGCCCATGCCCGTGCCGGCCCGGGGCTCAGCGCAGGGTCACGCCGAGCAGGGCGTCGACCGCCGTCGCCACCTGCGCCCCGGCGTCGGCGACGGTGCCCGAGCCCGGGCGCCGGAGCGCCTCGTCGGCCCACGCGTCCACCGCGGCGAGCGCGCCGGGGCTGTCGAGGTCGTCGGCGAGGTGGAGCCGCACGCGGTCGACGAGGTCGGCCGGATCCGGCCCGGAGCCGAGCGCGGCGGCCTCGCGCCAGCGGTGCAGCCGGGCCTGCCCGGTGGTGAGCAGGTCCGCGGTCCAGGAGCGGTCGGTGCGCCAGTGCCCGGAGAGCAGGGCCAGGCGGACGGCCATCGGGTCCACGCGGTCGCCGCGCAGCCGGGAGACGAAGACGAGGTTGCCCTTCGACTTCGACATCTTCTCGCCGTCGAGCCCGATCATCCCGGCGTGGCAGTAGTGCCGCGCCATCGGGTGGGCCCCGGTCAGCGCCTCGCCGTGGGCCGACCCGAACTCGTGGTGGGGGAAGGCGAGGTCCGAACCGCCGCCCTGCACGTCGTAGGTGTCCCCGAGCCGGTTCAGCGCGATCGCGGTGCACTCGACGTGCCAGCCGGGGCGACCGTCGCCGAGGTCGGAGGGCCACGACGGCTCCCCCTCGCGCGCCATCCGCCACAGCAGCGCGTCGAGCGGGTGGCGCTTGCCGCGCCGGTCGGGGTCGCCGCCCCGCTCGGGGAACACCTCGATCATCTGCGCCTCGGAGTAGCGCGAGACGTACCCGAAGTCGGCGGTGGCGGTGTGGTCGAAGTACACGTCGGGGAACTCGGGGTCGTCGGCCCGGTAGGCCGCGCCGGAGGCGAGGAGCTTCCCGACGAGCTCGGAGATCTCGTCGACCGCCTCGACGGCGCCGATGTAGTCGCGCGGCGCCAGCACCCGCAGCGACTCCATGTCCTCGCGGAAGAGCGCGGTCTCCCGCATCCCCAGGACCACCCAGTCGAACGAGTCGCGCTCGGCGCGCTCGAGCAGTGGGTCGTCGATGTCGGTGACGTTCTGGACGTAGTGGACGTCGTGGCCCGCGTCGCGCCAGCTGCGGTTGATGAGGTCGAAGGCGAGGTAGGTCGCGGCGTGCCCGAGGTGGGTGGCGTCGTAGGGCGTGATGCCGCAGACGTACATCTTGGCGCCGTCGACGCCCGGCGCGGTGGGCCGGACCTCACCGCTCGAGGTGTCGAAGAGCCGCAACGGTGGCGGGGTGCCGGGCACCTGGGGGACCTCGACCGAAGACCACGAGCGCATGCCCCGACCCTAAGCCCCCGGGGTGCCCCTCAGGAGGCGAACCGTGGCGCACCGAACCGGTTCTCCGCCCGGAGCGAAACCCCCTGTGGGACCCGGCCGGGTCCTGCCACGGAGCCGTCGCGGGCGAGCACGACGGCCCCGTTCGTAGCGGAAGGGCCCGGCCGGGGCGGCAGGAGTCGCGGGGGGTTCGACTCCGGCCTACGCCCAGAGTAACGCACCGCTAGCTCCGTTCGGGTGGATCACGCCGCTGGGGGACGGTTTGTTCCCGCACAGCGATCACGCTGAGCCACGAGAAGATCGAATGTCTCATCGTTGAATTCAGCGCCGTCGGCTGGAGAGGTAGTCGCTCACCACCGCGGCCCCCAGCCCGTCGAGGTCCGGCGCCACCACCCGGCCGCCGCTGCGACGGGCGACCAGGTCGACGAACTCCTCGAGCCGCGGGTCCTCCCCGAGCATGAACACCGTCAGCGCCGCCTTGAGCCGGGCGATCGCGTCGACCTCGTTCAGCGTCGCCCGGAGGGTCTCCGGGCTCGGCGGGTAGTCGAAGACGGCGTGCCCGTCCGGCTCGAGGTGCGCGGTCGGCTCCCCGTCGGTGACGACGAGCACCACGGGCGCGGCGTCGGAGTTCTTCCGGAGGTGCCGGCCGGCGAGCAGCAGGGCGTGGTGCAGGTTGGTGCCCTGCTCCCAGGCGCCCTCGAGCCCGGTGAGCTCCCCGAGCTCCACCGTCTTCGCGTGCCGCCCGAAGGTGATGATCTGCAGCGCGTCGCCGCGGAAGCGGGTCGAGACGAGGTGGTGCAGCGCCAGCGCCGTGCGCTTCATCGGCACCCACCGGCCGTCGGCGACCATCGACCACGACGTGTCCACACATAGCGCCACCGCCGCGCGGGTGCGCTGCTCGGTCTCGACGATCTCCACGTCGGTGACGTCGAGGGTCCGCTCGTCCCCCGACGCGTGCCGCATCTCGGCGTTGAGCAGCGTCCGGGACACGTCCCAGCGCTCGGTGTCCCCGAACGCCCACGGCCGTGTCGCGCCGCTCGCCTCCCCCGCCGCGCCGGCCCGCTGGGTCTCGCGCTCGCCCCGGCGGGTCGACAACGATCCGACGACGTCGCGCAGCGCGGACTGCCCGAGCTGGCGCAGCGCCTTCGGCGAGAGCATCAGCGACCCGTCGGGCCCACGCTCGAACACGCCCTGGTTCTCGAGCTCGCGCTCGAGCTCCGCGAGCCGCTGCGCGTCGACGCGCGCCTGCCGGCCGAGCGACGCCTCGAGGGCCTCGAAGTCGATGTCCTCCATGCGCGCGCCGGGATAGCTCTGGGAGAGCTGCTCGGAGAGCGAGTCGAGCTGGGCGAGCTGTTCCATGGCCCGCGTCGCCTCGCCCATGCCCATCGGGTTCTCGCCGCGGAAGCGGCCCTCGCCGTCCCAGTCCTCCCCCGGCCGCATGGCCTGCAGCTGGGAGTCCAGGCGGGCGAGCTGCTCGGCCAGGCGCGGGTCCCCGAACGCGGACTGCATGAGGCCCTCGAGCTCGGCGCGCTGCTCGGCCGAGAGCGAGTTCATCATCCGCTGAGCGGCCGCGGACCGTTGCGCGAGGATGTCGATCAGTTCCTCGACGTTGCCCGGGTTCTCCGGGAAGTAGTCGCCGTGCTTCTCCATGAACTGCGAGAACTGCTCGGTGGTGTCCTCGCCGCGACCGTGGGCGTCGAGGAGGTCGTTGAGGTCGGAGAGCATCTCGCGGACCCGCTCGACGTCCTCGGGCGTCGCGTTCTCCATCGCCTCCTTCATGCCCTGGAAGCGCTGGTCGAGCGCCTCCCGGCCCATGAGGTCCTGGATTTGCTGGTAGGCCTGGCGCGCGTCGGCGTTGCGCCAGTCGTAGTTCGCCAGCTCGTTGACCGCGCCCGCCGTCGAGTCCGGCAGCGCGTCGAGGCTCATCTCCCGGAAGCGGGCGTCGTCGGAGTCCTCGGCCTGCAGCGAGTTCCGCTCGGCCTCGAGGGCCTGGTCGAGCAGCTCCCGGATCTCCTGCAGCGTCCCGTCGATCCGGTTCTCGCGCTGCAGCCGGCGCCGCTGCTCGTGCAGGCGACGCTGCAGGTCGTCGAGACCCTGCTGGTCGCGCAGCCCGCGGCGCATCAGCTCGCGCATCGCCTGCCGCGGGCTGGTGCCCTCCATGACGTCGCGCCCGAGGGCGTCCATCGCCTCGCGGACGTCGAACGGCGGCGCGAGCGGGTCCGGCCCGTCGTAGAACCGGCCGTAGGTGTACCGCCCGGAGCGGGGGCCGACGGGGCCGCGCGCGCCACCAGCGTCCCCGATCCCACCCTCGTCAGCCGCCATAGGCCACCGTCCCGGCATCCTCGTCGTCGTCCTTCGCGAGCTTGCGCGTCAGGTAGAGGTGCTCGAGCGCCAGCTCGACGGCGCTGGCCAGCGGGCCGGGCGCCTCGGTGTCGCCCGCGCCGAGCCGCTCGGCGACCGCACGAACCACCGGGACCGGGGGCAGCGTCGCGACGACCTCGCGGGCCGGCACGCGCTCGCCCGTCACCACCCGGCGCCCCTCGGCGACGGCGTCCGCGAGCGGGCCGAGGTCGACCCCGGCGAGCCGCTTGCGGGCGGTCTCGGCGATCGCGCGGCGCAGCAGGTGGGTCAGCAGCTCCTCCTCGCGCCCCTCCTCGCCGGACTCGAACTCGAGCTTGCCGCGCAGCACCGGCGGCACCGCCTCGAGGTCGACCGGCCGGGCGACCGGCGCGTCCTCGCCGGTGACGGCGGCCCGGCGCAGCGCCGCGGCGGCCACCGTCTCGGCGGCGGCCACGGAGAAGCGCGCGGAGACACCGGAGCGCTGGTCGATCGCCGAGGCGCCCCGCAGATTGCGGGTGAACCGGGCGATGACCTCGACGAGGTGGTCGGGCACCTCGGCCACGGTGTGCGCCTCCTGGCGGACCAGCGCGACCTCGCCGGCGACCTCCAGCGGGTAGTGGGTGCGCACCTCGGCGCCGAACCGGTCCTTGAGCGGGGTGATGATCCGCCCGCGGTTGGTGTAGTCCTCCGGGTTCGCGCTCGCGACCAGGAGGATGTCGAGCGGGAGGCGCAGCGTGTAGCCGCGGACCTGGATGTCCCGCTCCTCCATCACGTTCAGCAGCGCGACCTGGATCCGCTCGGCGAGGTCGGGCAGCTCGTTGACGGTGACGATGCCGCGGTGCGCCCGCGGGACGAGCCCGTAGTGGATCGTCTCCGGGTCACCGAGGCTGCGGCCCTCGGCGACCTTGACGGGGTCGACGTCGCCGATGAGGTCCGCGACCGACGTGTCCGGCGTCGCGAGCTTCTCGGCGTAGCGCTCGGAGCGGTGCCGCCAGGCGACCGGGAGGGAATCCCCCTCGACGGCGGCGCGGCGGATGCTCGCGGGGATGATCGGCTGCTCGGGGTGCTCGCCGAGCTCGGAGCCCGCGATCACCGGGGTCCACTCGTCGAGCAGCGCGACGAGGCTGCGCAGCAGGCGGGTCTTGCCCTGACCCCGCTCGCCGAGCAGGACGACGTCGTGGCCGGCGAGGATCGCCCGCTCGAACTGCGGGAGCACGGTGCGCTCGAACCCGACGATGCCGGGCCAGGGGTTCTCGCCGGCCCGCAGCGTGGCCAGCAGGTTGTCGCGCAGCTCGTCGCGGACGCCGCGCGCGGTCCTCGCGGGGTGGTCGCTCGCGCGGAGCTCACCGAGTGTCGTGGGGAGGCCCTCCGGCGGGGCCGGGGTGCCTGCGGTGTGGGCGGCTGCCGGGGTGGAACGAGGAGAGCTCACCTCCGCCACGCTACGACGGCATCCTCGGTCGTGCCGCCCCGATCGTGGGACCAGCGGTCCCCGGCTCTCGCCCGGACGGACCACCCGGACGTGTGCGGCGTGCCGACCCCGAAGATCTCCGACCCTCGACACCCACACGAGTTGACTCCCCTACCCGGCCGTACGGGCCGGGCAGGACGAGTTCCGGGGGGAACGGATGAAGAGGACTCTGGCGGCCGCGGGTGTGGCGGTGGCGTTGGTGGTGGTGCCGGGCAGCGCGTCGGCGGCGAGCCTGGTGGAGGAGGTCCCGACGGGGCTCGTGACGGCGGACGGGTCCTGCGCGACGGATCCCGACGGCGGGTCGCACGCCGACCCGGTCGACACGACGGGCAGCGACGACCAGTCCGGGCACCACGGGCAGTCCGGTCAGCACGGGCAGTCCGGTCAGCACGGGCAGAACGGGCAGCACGGCGACTCCGGCCAGCACGACCCGTCCGGGAGCCACGACGGCCAGTCCGGGCACGGCCGGCCGGGCGGCACCACCTCGCCGCAGCCGACGACGGGGACGACGACCACCACCGGATCCGCGCCCTCGGGGTCGGCCACGCGTCCCGGGAACCGGCAGTTCGCCGCCGGTCGGGCCGCGCTGCCGCAGGCGGCGGACGACTGCTCGGCGGCGCTGGAGCCCGGGAGCGGCTACACGGACGAGGACGGCGACGGGCAGCCGGAGAAGGCCGACGGCGTCGACGACGACGGCGACGGCCAGGTGGACGAGGTCGACGCGTCGTCGCAGGTCGCGGTGGTGCCGCAGGGCGGCGCGGAGACCGGCGACGGCAGCACCGCCGGGACCGTGACCGGGACGGCGCTCGCGGGCGGCGCGGTGCTGGCGCTGCTGGGCGGCCTCGCCGTCTGGGTCCGCCGGGCGACCTCGCGTCCCTGATCCCGCACCGCTGCCGGGTGCCGCCCCGTGAGGACCACGGGCGGCACCCGGCCGGTGTCCCTCCGACCACCCAGGGACCGTCGTGACCCTCCTGCAGGAGACCCCGCCCCGGCCGACCGAGCGGCTGCTCCGGACCGTCGACGCCGTCGTGGCGACCCCGCCGCCGCGGGCGACGATCGTGCTCGCGCTGGTCGCCGCCGTGCTGCTGGGTCTCGCCGTCGTCGTCGTGCGGCCACCGGCCACGCCGCACTGCGCGCCGGTGGCGACCCCGCAGTACCCCGACCGCACTCCCCTGCCCGCGTCCGACCCGGTCGCGCTGACCGTCGGCTCGATCGACGCGTGCTCGACCCTGCTGCCCGTCGGGCTGGACGACGAGCGGCGCATCGCGGTGCCGTCGGTGCACACGCCGCAGCAGGCGGGCTGGTACCGCCTCGGGCCCACGCCGGGCGCGCTCGGCCCGGCGGTCGTCGTCGGGCACATCAACGGCGACGGGCAGGAGGGCGTCTTCGCCGACCTCGACGACGTCGGGGCCGGGGACCGGGTCGCGGTGTCCCGGCGCGACGGCCGGACCGCGTTCTTCACCGTCTCGCAGGTGGTCCAGGCCGACAAGGACGCCTTCCCGACGACGGCCGTCTACGGCAACACGCCCGACGCCGAGCTCCGGCTCATCACCTGCGGCGGCGCGCTCGACCGCAGCGCCCACCGCTACCAGGACAACGTCATCGTCTTCGCGACGTACGACGGCTGGTCGCCGACCCGTCCCTGATCGCCCGTCCACCACCGGAGGAGACCCACCCATGAAGCGCACCGCGACCGCCGTCACCCTCACCGCGGCCGTCCTGCTCGCCCCGGTCGCCGTGGCGGGCACCGCCACCGCCGCCACCTACTACCCGAACTGCACCGCGGCCGAGGCCGCCGGCGCGTCGAACATCCACCGCGGCGAGCCCGGCTACCGCCCCGCCCTCGACGAGGACCACGACGGCGTGGCCTGCGAGGTGCACGGCGGCAGCGGGACGATCGGGAGCAGCCAGGGGTCCGACGACACGAGCAGCTCGAATTCCTCGGATTCGTCCGACACCTCGAGCAACGCCGCGGGCTCGTCGTCCGATCAGGTCGCGGTGGTGCCGCAGGGCGGCGCCGAGACCGGCGACGGCAGCACCGCGGGCCACCCCTGGTGGTGGGTCGGCGGCGGGCTCCTCGCGGGCTTCGCGGCCCTCGCCGGCCTGGGCGTGGCGCGCCGCGGGCGCTCGGCCGCCCGGCGCTGAGTCGCCGGGCGACCTCGTCGCCCTCCCGGGCGGATCCGGGTACCGACCACCCGGATCCGCCTCGAGACGACCGGGTCGCCGCGACCCGGTCGTTCGGCGACGGTGTCCGCCCGTTTCAGCTCGAACGGGCCGCCAGGAGCTCGGCCCCGACCGCCGAACCGCCCGCGGCACGCACCCGCCGCGCCGCGAACCACATCCCCGCCAGCCCCACGAGCGCCACCGGCACGTGCACCGCCATCGCGACCCGGAATGCCGTCGTCGTCCAGTCCGCCGGGGCACCCGCGCCCTGCGCGTCGAGCAGGATCCCGACGAGGGCCACCACCAGCAGCGACGAGGTGAACCCGCCGACGTTCACCACCCCCGACGCCCGCCCAACCTGCGACGGGGCCACCGCCGAGCGGGCCACGTCGAAGGCGACCAACGACGCCGAACCCCCGCTGCCAAGCACCACCACCAGCGCCACGAGGACCGCCCACGGCACGTCGCCCGGCCAGGACAGCACGACCACCCACGCCACGACCTGCGCCGTCACCGACCCGGCGATCAGCGCGACGCGGCGGTGCGGGAACCGTCCGGAGAGCAGCCCGAAGACCGGCCCGATGACGACGTTCACGACGACGACGCCGCTGGTCAGCACCCGGGCCACCCCGCCGGGGACGTGCTCGGCCGCCGCGAGGAACGGGAAGCCCCACAGCAGGCCGAACACGTTGCCCCCGAACGGCGACGCGAGGTGGCACCAGAACCCGAGCCGCGCCCCGGGCGAGCGCACGACGTCGCCGAGCCCGGCCGAGCCCTCGTCCGGGGCGGGCGGCACCGCCCGCGGTCCGTCGCGCAGGACCAGGGCCGCCGTCGCCGCGACCAGCCCGGTGACGCCGGCCGCGGAGAGGTAGGCGGCGGTCCAGCCGTCGGAGACCACGAGCGCCGCGAGCGGGATCGCCGAGACCGCCTGCCCGAGCTGGCCGAGGATCCCGGAGAGCTGGTTGACCAGCGGCACCCGTCGGGGGGCGAACCACGTCGGGACCAGGCGCAGGATGCTGACGAACGTCACCGCGTCCCCGGCGCCGGCGAGGACGCGGCCGCACACGGCGAGCGGGAACGTGGGCGCCAGCGCGAGCACGGCCTGGCCGACCGCGACCAGCACCGCTCCGCCGGCGATGAGCCGCCGCGCGCCGAAGCGGTCGACGAGCACGCCCGCGGGGATCTGGAGCGCCGCGTAGACGGCGAGGGAGAGGACGGCGAGCAACGAGAGCGTCGCCGCCGAGACGTCGAAGCGCTGGGCGGCCGTCACGCCCGTGGCCGCGAGGGCCGAGCGCCCCACCACGGCCAGCACGTACGCGACGACCGCGGTTCCCCACACGAGCAGCCGCACCACTTGACGGAAGGCTACGTCAGGGGATCAGTCCGAGGGATCGGTGGGGCCGAGGAGCCGGGAGCCCCCGATCGGCAGATCCCACAGGTCGGCGCGGTCGCGCCCGGTGCGCCGCCACTCCCGCCGGGTCTGCTCCAGCGGCTCGAGCACCGGCTCGCCGGACAGCACGAACGTGCCCCAGTGCACCGGCACCATCCGCCGCGCCCCGAGGGTCTCGGCGGCGCGCACGGCCTCCGTCGGGTCCATGTGGACGCTGCGCAGGAGCGACCGGGGCCGGTAGGCGCCGACCGGCAGCGCCGCGATCTCGAGGCGCCGGTGGCGGGCGGCGATGCGGTGCAGGAACGGCCCGGTGGCGGTGTCGCCGGCGTGGTACACGGCCCGGCCGTCGGCCGCCGTCAGCACCCAGCCGCCCCAGAGCCGACGGCAGGTGTCGGTCGCCGTCCGGCGCGACCAGTGCCGGGCCGGGACGAACTCGACCGACACCGGGCCGGAGCGTCCCGGCAGCGTCACCGACTCCCACCAGTCGAGCTCGGTGACGTCGGTGAACCCGCGGGCGCGCAGGAACGGCCCCGTGTTCAGCCCCGCGAGCACCCGGGTGCCGCGCGGGAGCCGGGCGAGGGTGCGCACGTCGAGGTGGTCGTAGTGGTCGTGGGACAGCAGCACCGCGTCGAGGGCGGGCAGCTCGTCGACGGCGCGTCCCGGTGGGGTCAGCCGCTTCGCAGCGCCCGGGATGCCGGCCGAGAGCACCGGGTCGACGAGCACCGTGACCCCGTCCACCCACAGCAGCGCCGACGCGTGCCCGAGCCAGGTGACCCCGAGGGTCCCGGCCGCCGGCTCGGGCAACGGCGCGCCCGGGGTGATGGGGACGCCGAGCGCGTCGCGGCGCGCGACCTCGTCGCGCGGGAACGACCACCACAGCTGCAGGGCCCCGAGCGGGCCGAGCAGGTGCGAGTCGAGCCGGTGACGGAAGTCCGCGGGCGCGCGCTCCCCCGACCGCCCGCTCAGAAGGCGGGCCACGGGATCGGCGGCCAGCCGCCCGTCGGCGCCGGCAGCTCCCCGGCGTGCAGCAGGCGGTCGACCCGCGAGCGCAGCGCCTTGACCTCGGAGCGGGTCACGTGGTCGTCGAGCTCGTCGGCGAGCGCAGGCCCACGAGATCCGGCGCGGTTCCCCGGCGACAGCGCCGCGCGCAGCCGCTGCAGGCCCGACGTCACCTGCTCGTCGAGCGCCTCGCCCACCCAGCCCCAGAGCACGGTGCGCAGCTTGGTCTCCTGGTGCAGGCAGATGCCGTGGTCGACGCCGTAGACGCGGCCGTCGGCGCCGGCCAGCACGTGCCCGCCCTTGCGGTCGGCGTTGTTCGCGACGACGTCGAGGGCGGCCATCGCCCGCAGCGCGGGGTCGTCCGCGTGCACGAGCAGCGCCGGCTCGCCGTCGTCGCCGCGGGCGCGCAGCACCGTGCGCCAGTGCGGGCCGACGTCCTTCGGCGCCAGGATGTCGACGAGCTCGCGCTCCTCGTCGAGCTCGATCCAGCGCTGGACCATGCCCGGCCCGAAAGGGCCGTCGCGCAGCACCGTCGCCGGCACGACGTCGAAGCCGGCCGCCTTGCTGATCAGGTAGGTCGCGACCTCACGGCCGGCCAGCGTGCCGTCCGGGAAGTCCCACAGCGGGCGCTCGCCGCGCACCGGCTTGTAGACGCAGAGCCCCTCGACGCCGTCGAGGGCCACCGTGCAGAGCAGCGTCGCGTTGGACGCCTCGGTGATGCGCCCCTGCACCTCGAGGGTGCCGCGCCGGAGCAGGTCCTCGACCTGGTCGATGGTCAGGTCCGCGACAGCGTCGGTGCCGTCGTCGTCTGCCGTGTCCTCGTGCTTCCCGGGACTGGTCACGCGCGGCGTCGATCCCCTCTCACGACTCCGCGGCGACCCGGCGGAACCCGTTCTGCCGCGGGCACACGTGCCCGGCGGCGTCCAGGGGCTGGGTGCACAGCGGGCACAGGCGGCGGCCGGCGGAGACGACCCGCTCGGCGCGGGTGGCGAACGCGCGGGCCCGCTCCGGGGAGAGGAACACGCGCAGCGCGTCGGGGCCCTCGTCGGTGTCGTCGAGGACCACCGACTCGTCGACCTCCTCCTCGGTGACGGCGAGGAGCTCGACGACGACGCTGCGAGACTCGGCGTCCCAGCCGAGGCCCATCGTCCCGACGCGGAACTCCTCCTCCACCGGGACCTCGAGCGGCGAGGTGTCGACGTCGTTCTCCGGGGTGGACGGCGGGACGTCGGCGCCGAACCGGCGGGAGACCTCTTCGAGCAGCGTCCCGATGCGCTCCGAGAGCACCGACACCTGCTGCTTCTCGAGCAGCACCGACACGCGGCGGGCCGACTCGCTGGCCTGCAGGTAGAACGAGCGGTCGCCGGGCTCGCCGACCGTGCCGGCGACGAACCGGTCGGGCTGGCGGAAGACGTGGATCACCCTGGGCATGGCCCCTCGATCGTGTCGTGCTGTTCGGGCCGGGAGGCACGCGGCCCCCGACGGGACTGATGACCGGCTCAGTTTACGCCGGTCGACCCTCCGACCACCGCCTCGGAGCCGTCCCCCGCGGCGTCGGTGGCGTCCTCCCCCTCACCCTCGGGCTTCTCCTCGTCCGGCTTCGGGACCAGCGACGACAGGTCCCCGCCGGTGTCGTTGACCCGCACGACGAACGGCCGGGTCGGGGTGTAGCTGATCACACTGATCGAGCAGGGGTCGACCGAGATGCGCTGGAACGAGTCGAGGTGCAGACCGAGCGCGTCGGCGACCACGGACTTGATCACGTCGCCGTGGCTGCACACCACCCACAGCGCCTTCGGTCCGTGCTCCTCGGTGATCCGCGCGGCGTGCCGGCGGACGGCCGCGACGCTGCGGTGCTGCATGGACGCCAGCCCCTCGCCGCCGGGGAAGACGGCGGCCGACGGGTGGGCCTGGACGACCTTCCAGAGGTCCTCCTTGCCGAGCTCGCCGAGGGTCTTGCCCGTCCAGTCGCCGTAGTCGACCTCGGACAGGTCGTCCTCGACGACGGCCTCCAGGCCCCGCGCCTCGAGCAGCGGGGCGACGGTCTCCTCGCAGCGCTGCAGCGGCGAGCGGACCACGGCGGCGAGCGGCAGGGCGGCGAGCCGGTCGACGAGGCCCTTGGCCTGGGTGCGGCCGTGGTCGTCGAGACCGACGCCCTCGGATCGGCCGGCCAGCACACGCGACACGTTCGCGGTCGAGCGGCCGTGCCGCAGGAGGATCACCGTCGTCACGTCCGCCCACCCTAACCGGCCCGCTCAGGTCGCGGAGATCATCCCTCCGGACACCGCGAGCAGCACCAGCAGCCCGAGGATCACGCGGTACCAGACGAAGAGGTACACGGTGTGCTGCTCGACGTAGCGCAGCAGCCAGGCGATCGAGGCGTACCCGACGGCGAAGGCGACGAGCGTCGCCACCACCATCTGCGCCGGCGAGGGCTGGGCGCCCGGGCCCGAGGTGTCGGCGATGTCGGGCAGCGAGAACAGTCCCGCGGCCGTGACGGCCGGGATGGCCAGCAGGAAGCTGAAGCGGACCGCGGCCGGGCGCTGCAGGCCGAGGAAGAGCCCGGCCGAGACGGTGCCGCCCGAGCGGGACACCCCGGGCAGCAGGGCGAGCGCCTGTGCGCAGCCCATGAGCACGCCGTCGCGCAGGGTCAGGTCCTCGACCGGGCGGCGCTGGCGGCCGTACTTCTCGGCGGCCCCGAGGACCACGCCGAAGAGCACCAGCGACGCGCCGATGAGCCACAGGTTGCGGGCGGGCCCCTCGATCGCGTCCTTGAACAGCACGCCGAGGATGCTGATCGGCAGCGTGCCGATGATCACGTACCAGGCGAGGCGGTAGTCCAGGCCGCGTTCGCGCCGTCCCAGGAGGCCCAGGACCCAGGCCGTCACCAGCCGCCAGATGTCGGGCCAGAAGTAGATGAGGACGGCGGCCTCGGTGCCCAGCTGGGTGACCGCGGTGAACGGGGCGCCGGCGTCGTTGCCGAAGAACACCCCGGCGACGATCCGCAGGTGCGCCGAGGAGGAGATGGGCAGGAACTCGGTCAGGCCCTGGACGAGTCCGAGGACGAGGGCCTCGAGCCAGCTCATCTGCACGGGGACGGCACGCTACGCGATGACCGGTACGTCGCGGTTGCGCCGGGGTGGCGGTTCGGGTGCCCGGACCGGGTGGGTCGCGGCCCGGCGCGGCCCGGCGTCCACGGTCGGCGCGGCGGCGCCCCCTATCCTGACCTGCCGTGGAACAGCGACGCGTCGGTGCCAGCGGGCTGCGGGTCTCGCGCCTCGCGCTCGGCACGATGACCTGGGGTCGGGACACCGACGCCGACGAGGCGGGCGCGTCGCTGCTGGCCTTCCTCGACGCCGGCGGCACGCTCGTCGACACCGCCGACGTCTACGCCGACGGCGAGGCCGAGGCGATCCTCGGCGGGCTCTTCGCCGACGTGATCCCCCGCACCGAGGTCGTGCTCGCGACGAAGGCCGGGGCGCGCCGCGAGGACGGCCCGTTCGGCGGCGGGGCCTCCCGCTCGTCACTGCTCGCCTCGCTCGACGCCTCGCTGGAGCGGATGGGCACCGACTACGTCGACCTCTGGCAGCTCCATGCCTGGGATCCCGAGGTGCCGCTCGACGAGACCCTCTCAGCGGTGGACCTCGCGGTGTCCTCCGGGCGCGTGCGCTACGCCGGGGTCGCGAACTACGCCGGCTGGCAGGTCGCGGCGGCCGCCCGCTCGGCGGGCCTGCCGCTGGTGAGCGTCCAGTCCGAGTACTCGCTGCTCGACCGGGGCGTCGAGGACGAGGTGCTGCCGGCCGCGTCGTACCACGGGATGGGGCTGCTGCCGTGGGGCCCGCTCGGGCGCGGTGTGCTCACCGGCAAGTACCGCGACGGCACCCCGCACGACTCCCGGGGCGCGTCGGCCCACCTCGGCGCCTACGTCGGGCACCACCGCACCGACCGGGCCGCCCGGATCGTGCAGGCCGTCGTCACCGCCGCGCACGGGCTCGGCACCTCGCCGCTCGCGGTCGCGCTCGCGTGGGTGCGCGACCGGCCCGGCGTGGTGGCCCCGGTGGTGGGCGCCCGCGACGGCGCCCAACTGCTGGGCTCCCTGGCCGCGGAGGAGCTGACCCTCCCGCCGGCGATCCGTGGGGCCCTCGACGACGTCTCCTCCTCCCCCCTCGTGCCGGTGCCGACCGCCGTGGGGCCGGACGGGGTCGTGATCGACGACGAACCCGCGCCGTGGACCTGACTCACGGAGCCTGACGCGGGGGCGGAGACGACGTACGGTGGTTGCCGGACTGCGACCAGGAGGTTGCCGGTGAGCGACGCGACGGCGCCCGATCCCGAACACGTGCCCGCCCTCGAGCCCGGTGTGGTCGAGGGCGACTGGGAGTACCAGCCGGTGCGTCTGCCCCCGGACGTGTCCCGCCTCTCGGCGAGCGCGGAGCTCGGACTGCGCTCGCAGTTCGGCGGGTGGGAGCTCGCGCGGACGCTGCTCTACGCCGACGGCACCCGCAAGGTGTGGCTGCGGCGCAAGATCTCGCGGATGCGGGAGACCATCGCGGTCTGAGCCGCGCGACGTCGTGCGCGCGGCGCACACCCCGCCGCCACACCGGTAGGTCCCTGGGGAGACCGACGCGCGCCGCACACACTCCGCCGCCACGCCGGTGGGTCCCTGGGGAGACCGACGCGCGCCGCACACACTCCGCCGCCACGACGGTAGGCCTCTGGGGAGACCGACGCGCGCCGCACACACTCCGGGTCAGAGCTGCCCGGTCTCGCGGGCGACCTGCGTCGACGCCGGCCGCCCCGGCATGCACACCAGCGCCGGTGACCGCAGCGCACACGTCGCGGGCGGGCGCACGGCTGGGCCGGCGCCGGGTCCGGGGTGGAGCATGATCAAGGAGCCCCTGCGCGGTAGACGGAGATCCGCTCGAGGCGCACTGACTCCCTCGCGTCGAGAGCGCACCCGGATGTGTGCGCGACGCGTCGGTCCAGACGGACCGGATGCGCCGGCTGTCGGAGTGTGTGCGCCGCGCGTCGGTCTCTCCGGGGTCGGATCGGCGCGGTGCCGGAGCGTGTGCGCGACGCGCCGGTCCCGCCCGGACCGACCGCCCGCGCCGCCGGAGTGGGTGCGCGACGCGGCGATCGGCGCGACCGGTCAGGGCGTGACGACCACGCGCCCCGTCGTCGTGCGGGCCGCGATGGCGTCGAGGGCGTCCGGCAGATCCGCGAGCGCGTACTCCGCCCCGACCAGCGGGTCGATGAGCCGCCGCGCCCACAGCGCCTCGAGCTCGCGCTGCCAGGCCTCGACCAGCTCCGGCGCCCGCTGCCGGTACGCCGCCCAGTGCACGCCGACGACGTCGTAGTTCTTCACCAGCGCGTGGTTCGTGGGCGCGTCGGCGATCCGTCCCCCGGCGAAGCCGATGACGAGGAGGCGCCCCTCCCAGGCGGTCACGCGCCGGGAGGCGTCGAAGGTGTCGCCGCCGACGGGGTCGTAGACGACGTCGGCGCCGCGCCCGTCGGTCAGCTCCTTGACCGCCGGGACCAGCACGTCGGCCACCGGGCCGTCCAACACGATCACCTCGTGCGCGCCCAGGCGACGGGCGACCGCGGCCTTGTCCGCCGACCCGACCGTCGCGATCACCCGCGCCCCGGCCGCGAGCCCCAGCTGCACCGCGGCCGCTCCGACCCCACCCGCCGCGGCGTGCACGAGCAGCGTCTCCCCGCTGCGCAGCGACGTCCGGTGGTGCAGCGCGCACCACCCGGTCTGGTAGGCGACGAAGAACCCGGAGGCCTGCGCGGGCGTCATGCCGTCGGGCCACGGGTACGACGTCCCGACGACGGCCTGCTCCGCGTACCCGCCGTGCGGCACCACGGCCGGACCGAACACCCGCTCGCCGGTCAGGACGTCGGTCCCGGCGACCTCCAGGCCCGGGGTGAACGGCAGCGGGGGCTTCTCCTGGTAGGTCCCGCGGCAGTACAGGATGTCCGCGAAGTTCACCGAGGCGGCCTCGACGCGGACCACCCGCCGGCCGTCGCCGGCCACCGGCTCGGGCAGCTCGGTGAGCTCCAGCACGTCGCGCGGCTCGCCGAACCGCGGCACCGTCCAGCCGCGCACTCCTCAGCCCTCCCAGGCCAGTCGCGGCGGGGCCTCGCCGCCCTTCGGGCCGGGGACCCCGCGGAAGCCGTAGGGACCCGGCTCGCGCCCGGGCTGGACGTACCAGCACTCCCCGGGCGCGCCGTCGGCGAGCATCCGTTCCACCCCGTCGGCCACGTCCTCGGCGGTCAGCAGCGGGAACCCGGCGAACTGCTCGCGCAGGTGGGCGATCAGCGCGGTGTCGGCGAAGCCGGGGCACAGCGCCATCACCCGGATGTCCTCGGTGGCGAGCGTCGCCGCCGCCGAGCGGACGTAGCCGACGACGGCGTGCTTGGTGAGGGTGTAGATCGCGTCGCCGGGCAGCGGCACGAGCCCGGCCAGCGACGACGTCGCGATGACCGTCCCGCCGCCGGCGCGGCGCAGCGCGGGCACGGCCGCCGTCAGGCCGAACACGACGTGGTCGACGTTGACCCCGACGACGCGGCGGTAGGCCGCGACGTCGAGGTCGGTGATCCCGGACTGCCCGCCGACCGACCCGGCGTTGAGGTGCACGACGTCGAGGCGCCCGCCCCAGGTCTCGGCCTCGGCGACGGCGGCGCCCATCGCGGTGTCGGACGTGACGTCGCAGGCGACGGCCAGGCCCCGCAGCTCGTCGGCGACCCGCGTGGCCGCGGCCGCGTCCCGGTCGACGACGGCCACCTTGGCACCGGCCCCCGCCAGCCGGCGGGCCACGGCCTCCCCGATGCCCGAGGCACCGCCGGTCACCAGGGCGACGGTGTTCTCCGTGATCAGCACGTCCGGAAGATCCTCTCGAGCACGCGGGTGCCGAAGTGCAGCGCGTCCACCGGCACCCGCTCGTCGGTGCCGTGGAAGAGCGCCGTGAAGTCGAGGTCCGGGGGCAGGCGCAGCGGCGCGAACCCGAAGCAGCGCATCCCGAGCTTCTCGAACGCCTTGGCGTCGGTGCCGCCGGACATCATGTAGGGCAGCGTGTGGGAGCCCGGGTCCTCGGCCTGGACCGCCGCCGTCATCGTGTCGACCAGGTCGCCGGAGAAGTCCGTCTCCACCGCGGGCAGGTTGCGGATCCACTCCCGCTCGACGTCGGGACCGAGGATCTCGTCGAGCTCGCGCTCGAACGCCTCCTGGCGCCCGGGCAGCACCCGGCAGTCGACGGTGGCCTCCGCGACCGCGGGGATGACGTTGGCCTTGTAGCCCGCGGTGAGCATCGTCGGGTTGGCGGTGTCGCGGGTGGTCGCCCCCACGACGCGGGCCACCCCACCCAGCTTCTGGACCGCGCCGTCGAGCGCCGCCGCCGAGTCGGTCGGGAACTCGATCCCGGTGAGCTCGGTGATCTCGGAGAAGAACCCCTGGACCGACTCGGTCAGCACCAGCGGGAACCGGTGGCGCCCCAGGCGGGCGACCGCCTCGGAGAGGACGGTCACGGCGTTCTCGTCGTGGACCATCGAGCCGTGCCCGGGGCGGGAGCGCACCCGCAGCTTCATCCAGGCGATCGACTTCTCCGCGGTCATCACCGGGTAGACGCGGACGTCCTCGCCGAGGGTGACCGAGAACCCGCCGACCTCGCCCAGCGCCTCGGTGCAGCCCGCGAAGAGGTCCGGGCGGTGCTCGGCGAGCCAGTGCGAGCCGTAGGCGCCGCCGGCCTCCTCGTCGGCGAGGAATGCGAACACGAGGTCGCGCGGCGGGACGGTGCCCTCCCGGCGGAACTGGCGCGCGAGCGCCAGGATCATCGCGTCCATGTCCTTCATGTCGACCGCGCCGCGGCCCCACACGTAGCCGTCCTGCACCGCGCCCGAGAGCGGGTGCACCGACCAGTCCTCGGCGGTGAACGGCACGACGTCGAGGTGGCCGTGGACGAGCAGCGGCGGGCGGCTCGGGTCGGCGCCCGCGAGCCGCGCGAAGACGTTCTGCCGGCCCGGCGCCCCGGACTCGACGACCTCGGTCTCGTAGCCCGCCTCGCGGAGCTTGGCGTCGACGTACGCGGCGGCCTCGGCCTCCCCCGTGGTGGTCTCGAGCTCGCCGGTGTTGCTGCTGTCGATCTGGATCAGCTCGCTCGTGAGCTGCACGACCTCGTCCTCGGCGGCACCCATGCGGCGCATCCTGCCACCCGGGCCCGGACCCGCACCCCGTGTGATCGTCGGTGGACGGGTCGCGTAAGCTGTGTCCCCGCAGGTCCGAGTGGCGGAATGGCAGACGCGCTAGCTTGAGGTGCTAGTCCCCGAGTAGGGGGTGGGGGTTCAAGTCCCCCCTCGGACACACTCCATCGACGCAGGGCCGTTCGACGCGCGGTGGGTCCGCGCAGGGGTCAGCCGTCCGATGTCGCGGTACGAAGCTGCCGGTACTGCTCGGCCAGCCAGACCAGAGCAGGTCCGTTCGGGTCCACGCCGGGAATGAGATCCAGCGTCTCGTACGCCTCGGCCACGCATCGCGCGATCAGGTCGCGCTCCTTCGTCGGGACGTCGGGCTGAGCAGTCATCGTGATGCCTTCCTGGTCGGCGGGATCAGCCGGGAGCGGTGGCGACCCCGCAGGCCGCGTGCCGCGGGACGAGCCCGGCGGGGATGGGCCGTGCCGCCCTCCTCCGGCTCCACCCTGACAAGCCCGCCGCCGGCCCGGATCGGCCCGCGGGGCGGGACGTGCCGCATCGGCCTCGGCCCGTCGGGGTGGACCGGGCGCTGCGCGGACGGTGCGGTCGATCCGTCACCGCTCCCCGCCGACGTCGGAGTCGACGCTCTCCACGCGGGCGCGCAACCGACCCTCCGGCGCCGCCCACTCGATCTCGTCGCCGACGCCCGCGCCGAGGAGCGCGCGCCCGAGTGGGCTCTCGGGCGTGACGGTGGGGAAGTCGTCGTCCGGGACGCGGGTGACCTTGAGGCGCTCGGATCGCCCGTCCGGGTAGCGGAGCGCCACCACGCTGCCGACGCAGACCCGGCCCGGCAGGCCGTTGCCTGCCCGAGCCGCGGCATCGAGCAGGTACGTGATGTCGCGGATCCTGCCGTCGACCCAGGTCAGCTCGTCCCGGCGCTGGGTCGCCTCGGACTGCTCACCCATGTCGTGCGGATGGTCGTCGGCGGCGAAGGTCGCCTCCAGCTCCGCCCGGCGGGCCCGGAGGAGGTCCAGCTCGTCCAGGAGCGCGTGCCGCTCGTCGTGGCTGGTCATGTGCAGCCCGTTCTCTCCACGGCCCTCACCCCGCGCGCCCTCCGTCGTCGAGGTGATCAGGAGACACCGTCCCCACGGGTCGGTCAGGCTCGACGAGGGGGCGGAGTCGATCCCACAGGTTCCGGACCGCGGGCCCGAGATCTGCCGCATGCCGATCGAGCTCGGCCGCCCGAGGCGCGATGTCCGACAGCAGGGCCAGTGCCCGGAGCGCCAGGTTCCCGGCGTCCGCGAGTCGGTCCCGCCCGAGCAGTTCCTGGATCTCCTCACCGAGGCTCGACAACGTGTACGACGCGGTGTCCGGCACGAGGTGCCCCGCGAGCCCGTGCGGGAACGGGTCGCGGGCTCGTAGCTCGCCGAGCGCCTCGAGGACGCCGGCCGCGGCCGAGTAGCGGTCCAGGACATCGATCACCCGGAACAGCCGTGCGGTGAGACGTGGCCGTCCGGGAAAGCCGTCCAGCCACGGCAGCAGCGCCTCGTCCCCACCGACGCACTCGGCCACGCGGACCAGGCTCGCCGCGAGCGGGATCGGCAGTTCGCGGCCGAAGGGCAGCACGCGGGAGACCTGGTCGGCCAGGCGCGCGACCTCCTCGACGTCGAGCGTGCCCGCGCAGAATGCCGCCACCAGGTCCGGATCGAGATCGAAGGCGGTACCCGGGACCTCATCCATGCTCCGCCGCCCGCCTGCGCAGGAGCAGCACGAGGAACACCACGCCCGTCACGGCGATCACGAGGAGGCCCGTCCAGCTGAGGATCGTGAAGAACTGCACCTGAATCGCCGTCGGCTCCGGGAGGTAGCCCTCGTCGAGGAGCCGGTAGCGCCACGTCTGGCCCGTGAGCAGGTACGTCACCGTCACGGCGATGCTGTCCATGGAGTCCCACAGCCCGTGCAGGATCGACACGCCGAGGTAGGCGCCGACGAGTCGACCGGTCACCCGGAATCCGCTGCGGCCTGCCGTGGAGAACAGCACGGCGCCGAGGATGGCCGTCCACACGCCGTGGCCGAAGGGGCTGAGCAGCCCCCGCAGCAGCTCCGTCTCGACCAGGTCGGTCAAGGACAGTCCGTGCACGGTGAGCGAAGCCACCAGCGCGTATCCCGCGGACTCGAAGGCTGCGAAGCCGAGACCGACCGTGGCACCGAGGATGGCGCCGTCCTGGGCGGACCGGACGCTCAGGTGCCGGGTGCAGTAGGCCAGCGCACCGAGCTTGGCCGCCTCCTCGAGGAGGCCGACCCCGAAGAACATCCAGGGCGAGGGCTGGAGCAGGTAGCTCTCGGCGACCGACGCGGCGAGCACGCCGAGGACGCCGCCGACGACGAACGTCCTGAACAGCAGCTCCGTCGTGACCTGATCCGAACGCCGGCGTTCGAAGGCCCACGCGACGAAGGTGACCGGGACCAGGAAGCTGCCCAACATGACGAGCGTGGGCACGAGGAGCGGGTTCGCCGTGATCGCGGTGACGAACGCCGCGAGGACCCAGAGCAGCAGACCCGATCCGAGGATCCTCCTCCACGTTCCGTGTCGTCGTCTGGTGGCCTGCGCCGTCGTCATGGTGTCCACGCTCGCCCGCCGGCACCTCTGTCGGCTTCGGCTCCGCAGCGTGAATCGACCCGCCACCGCTCGGTCTCCCAGGGCACGGTGATGAGGTGTCGACCCGGTCGGGCGGTCCAGGCGCCCCGGTTCCGGCCGACGTGTCCTCGCGGCTCGATCAGGCTCCGCCGTCGCCCTTCGCGTCGGTCTCCCCGTCTGTCCCAGCGTTCGTCTCCGGCAGCCGCCAGCCGCGCCGGCCGGGGAGGCGCACGGCCTCGCTGGGCCCCCAGGAATGCCGGGGATAGGGGATCGTCTCCGGCGGATGGCGGAGCAGCGGGTCGAACAGCCGCCAGAGCAGCTCCGTCGCCTCCGTCTGCAGGAACAGGGTGGTGTCGCCCCGGAGGACGTCGAGCAGCAGCCGCTCGTAGGCCTCGAGCGGCTCGGCCTCGGGGAAGGACTCCAACAGGTCGAGTCGCATCCGGGCGCGGGCCAGCCGGAAGTCGGGGCCGGGGACCTTGGACCGGACGTCGGCGAAGATCCGCGGGTCCTCGCTCAGCTCGATCACCAGCTCGTTGCAGGTGTCGTCGACGTCGCCGGGGAAGACCTTGAGCGGCGGCTCGCGGAAGCCGATCGTGATGGTGCGTCTGCCTTCGGCGAGCGCCTTGCCGGTCCGCAGGTAGAAGGGCACACCGATCCACGTCCAGTCGTCGACGTAGACCTCCATCGCGACGAACGTCTCCACCTCCGACCCCCGGTCCACACCAGGCTCCTCGCGGTAGCCCTCGTACTGCCCGAACACCACGCGGTCCGGATCCACGGGGCGGACAGCGCGGAAGACCTTCGTCATCTCGTGGTTGAGGGAGTCGCCGTCCATGCGCGACGGGGGCTCGATGGCCACGAGCCCGAGCAGCTGGAACAGGTGCGTCGAGATCATGTCGCGGAGCGTCCCCGTCGACTCCATGAACTCCGACCGTCCCTGGATGTCGATCTCCTCCGGCACGTCGATCTGCACGTAGCACACGTGCCGGTGGTTCCAGACCGGTTCGAAGAGTCCGTTGGCGAAGCGGAAGGCCAGGATGTTCTGCACCGCCTCCTTGCCCAGGAAGTGGTCGATCCGGTAGATGTGCCGCTCGTCGACGACCGAGTGCAGGACGGCGTTCAACCGCCGGGCCGAGGCCAGGTCGCGTCCGAACGGCTTCTCCAGAACGATCTTCGACGGTCGGCCCACCGTGAAGGACCCGAGCATGCGAACGACGGATTCAGTCGCGGCAGGCGGTACTGCGAGGTAGTAGCAGCGCTGGACGTTCGAGCCGAGTGCAGCGGCGGCGGAGGCAACGGCCTCCTCGAGCGCCGCGCCCCGGTCCTCGGACACGGGCACGAACGTGATCCGCTGTTCGAAGCCGACCCACGTCTGCGGGTCGACCGGGCCGTGGCGCCGCTCGACCGCCACGCGCACCGTTCCGAGGAACTCACCCGTGGTGTCCGGCGCGGTGCGCCCCGAGCACACCATGCGGAAGCCTCGCGGGAGCAGGTCGAGCTGGTGGAGGCGATAGAGCGCGGGGAAGAGCTTGCGCCGCGCCAGGTCGCCCGTCGCCCCGAGGACGACCAGGACGTGCGGGCCGGGCGCACACGGATCGACCACAGGAGTCATGCGCCCCTCCCACTGACGTCCGGGACTCCACTCTCGGCCGTGTCGCCCGCGTCGATCCCCGGTCCGGGGGGCTGAAATCGACGGATCGGACTCGGCCCGACGGCGCAGCCCCCGGTCAGAGCGTTTCCAGCCTGCGCGGCCGGACCGGCGGCGGGAACGCCTGGTCGAGCAGGGAGAGGTCGTCGCCGCCGAGACCGATCCCCCGCGCCTCGGCGTTGACCCGGACGTGGTCGGGTTCTCCGGTGCGCGGGATGGCGCTGACACCGTCGTGGGCCAGTACCCATGCCAGTGCGATCTGGGCGGCCGTGGCGGAGTGCCGCTGCGCGACCTCGATGAGCGCCGGGTGGCGCAGCAGACGGCCCTGCTCGATCGGCGAGTACGCCATCGCGGGGATGCGGCGGGCGGAGAGCCACGGCAGCAGGGCGTACTCCGGTCCGCGACGGACGAGGTTGTAGAGGATCTGGTCGGTCTGCACCTGGTCCCCGCCCGGCAGGGCGGTCAGCTCGATCAGGTCGTCGACGTCGAGGTTGCTCACCCCCCAGTGGCGGATCAGCCCTGCGGCCTGCAGGTCGGCGAAGCCCGCGACGGTCTCGGCCAGCGGGACCCGGCCGCGCCAGTGCAGCAGGTAGAGGTCGATGTGGTCGACGGCCAGCCGCGCGAGGCTGGCCTGGCAGGCCCGGACGGTGCCGCTGCGCGTCGCGTGGTGCGGAAGCACCTTGTCGACGAGGAACACCTCGTCACGACGGCCCGCGATCGCCTCGCCCACCAGCACTTCGGCCGCCCCGTCGGCGTACATCTCGGCGGTGTCGACCAGGGTCAGCTCGAGGTCGAGCCCGAGTCGGAGCGCGGCGATCTCGTCGGAGCGGCGAGCGGGCTTCTCGGCGAGGTGCCATGTGCCCTGACCCAGTGCGGGGACGGCCTCGCCGGACGGGAGGGTCACGCGGCACGACGTGCTGGCCATGGGAACCTCGGAGATCGGGACGGGAACGTCTGCCGCTCGATCCTCCGCGGCGTGCCCGCCCCCGGCACGGACCCCGGCACGCGAAGCGGCACCGCAAGGCTGGGCCCCGGAGGACGGTGCGGCAGCCCTGCGATCCCTCGCGGGGTCACAGCACCGCGGCGGCGCCCTCCGGGCCTCCCGGGATCGGTCGCCCGAGCACCCGCGCGAACGCCCGCTGGTACGCATCGGTCATCGCCGAGACGGTGTAGTGCTCCTGCGCCCACCGCCGCCCCTGTTCACCGAGCGCCGCGGTGCGGTCGCGGTCGGCGAGCACGCCCTCGAGCGCGGCCGTCCACGCCTCCCGGGTGACCGGGTCGACGACGACGCCGGCCCGGCCGTGGTCGAGCATCTCGGCGACGCTGCCGCTCGCCGACGCCATCACCGGCATGCCGCGCAGCATCGCCTCCACGATCGCCAGCGGGAAGGCCTCGAAGCCGCTGGGCAGGCACAGCACGTCGAACTCCGCGAACGCGTGGTCCGGCCCCGGCGACGGGCCGCGCCAGCGCACCCGGTCGCGCAGGTGCTCGGGGGTCTCCGCGGTGAGCCGTTCCCGGTCGGGGCCCTCCCCGAAGATGTCGAGCGTCCACTCCCGCCGCCGCCCGGCGCCCAGCGCGTCGAGCGCGTGGATCAGCAGCATCGGGTTCTTGTACTCCTTGATCCGCGACAGCATCCCGAATCGCAGCGGGCCCGCAGGATCGGCGCGGAACGGCAGCGCCGGGGCGGCGGGGAGGCCGTTCGGCGCGACCATCACCGTGTCGTGCAGGCGCTGGTGGCGGGTCAGGTCGCGGTGGTGCTGCGCGGAGAGCACGAGCATCGCGTCCGCGGAGCGCAGCGCCCGGGCCTGGAGGTCGGAGAACGTCGGCCGGTCGGGCTCCGCCGGGTCGTGCAGCGCCGGCAGCCACCACCGCCGCCCCCCGGCGACGCGGGCCTGGGCCCGCCACCCAAGCGCGAACGCGATCTCGGTGCGGGTGCCGCCGGCGATCACGATCGCGTCGTCGGTCCCGACGTCGACCACCGGCTGCCAGAACGGCTGGAACACCAGGCGCACCCGCGGATCGAGCTCGCCGAGGAGGATCCCGAGGTGCTGCATGCACACGACGACGACGGGGTGCCCGCGGGCGACCAGCTCGTTGGCGAGCTGGACGCGCTGGCGCTCGGCGCCGCCGAGCGCGACACCGTTCGTGGCGACGACGATCGTCGGGCGGCCCTCGGCGCGGCGGGCCTCCACGGCCCGGCGCTCACGGCGCCGTCCCCGCCGGGCGGCCTGGAGCCGGTCGAGGGTCAGCGCGCCGGCCGAGAACACCCGGCCCCGCCCGAAGTTGCCCCCGGGCCCGTGGTCGGCGCCGGTGCCCAGCACGAGCGCCTGGGACGCGCGGCGCAGGTCCTCGCGCCTCCCCTCCCAGGGGTCGTCCACCGTGGGCGCGGTGACGGTGCGCCGGACCTGCGGCCCGTCGTCGTCGACGAGGCGCAGCGACCACCCGGCCGCCCGGGCCTCGCGCTGCCACGCCGCGTCCTCGCCCCCGGCGAAGAACCAGTCGTCGAGCTCGCCGACGGCCTCCCACGCGCGGCGGGCCAGCAGCAGGCAGCCCCCGGTCAGGTAGCCGTCGACCTCCCGGGGCGCGGCGGGGTAGAGGTCGCTCGGCGCGCGACCCCGCAGCGTCGCCTCGAGGCCCGCGACGGTGGTCAGGTCGCGCACCACGGTCTGGGCGCGGCGCGCGGCGTCCCAGGGCTCCCCGAGGTCCTCCGCCGTCGGGGCGACGACCGCGACGCCGGGCTCGGCGAGCACCTCCCGGGCGCGGGTCAGCGGGCCGAGCAGCTCGGCGTCGGGGTGGAGCAGCAGGAGGTCGCGGCCGGGGACCTGCGCCACGAGCCGGTTCACCGCGATCGCGTACCCGACGTTGGACTCGGAGAGCGTCCACTGCACGCCCGGCCGGCGGGCGGCGAGCTCGGCCACCGCCGGCGACTGCGGGGACCGGTTGTCCCAGACCAGGACGGGTGCCTCGGGCAGCCATTTCTCGACGCTCGCCAGGGCCCGGTCGAGGGCATCCACCCGACGGTGCGAGACGATCAGTACCGCCGGCTCACGGGGGCCCGTGGACACGCTTCGCGGCTCCTCGGTTCGACGACCATGCCGGGAGCATCGTGGCACGGTCGGATGTCGCCCCGTGTCCCGGTGGGGCCGGCGCCGTTGGTGATGGGGAGTGCGCCACCGGCCCGGGAACGACCCCGTCGCATCGGGACAACCTCGGACGGGGGCCACACGTCACGTTGTTAGAGTTCGGGTTGGTCAAAAGGAGTAGGCGTGTCAACAGCGGGAGCAGAGGGTTCCCCCGCACACCGTCTCCACCTTGCACCCCTGGATCGATTCATCCGAGCGGGTGCCCTTGCCGTCGGCGGTGCCGCCGACCGTGATCGGGCCCGCCACGCACTCGGACCGACCTGTGTGATCGGAGACTGATGAGGGCAGACACCGTCGAGCCGCCGGCCCGCTCGGGGGCACCGGCGCCCGCCACGTTCGTCCCGGTGCCCACGCGCATCGCCGCCCACGGCGCGAGCGCCGCCGACCGCGTCGCGGTCGCGGGCCCGGACGTGACGTTGACCTACGGGGAGCTCGACGACCGGGCGGACCGGCTCGCGGCGGCCCTGCAGGCCGCCGGCGCCGGCCCCGGGTCGTGCGTGGCCGTCATGCTCCCGCGGTCGGCCCGCTACGTCCTCGCGGCCGCCGCGGTGATGAAGGCCGGCGCGGCCTACCTGCCGCTCGACCCCGCCACCCCGCCCGACCGGGTCGAGTACATCCTCGGCGACTCCCGGACGGCGGTCGTGCTGACCGACGCGTCCCGGGCCGGCGCGGTCCCGCGGGGCCCCTGGACGGTGCTCGACCTCGACGAGCCGCGCAGCCTCACCCCGGCCCCGCAGACGCCGTCGGACCCGCGCACCGACGCCGACAGCCTCGCCTACGTCATCTACACCTCGGGGTCCACCGGCCGCCCGAAGGGCGTCGAGATCACCCACGGCAACCTCGCGTCGCTCGTCGACTGGCACAACGACGCGTTCGGCCTCACCGCCGCCGACCGCAGCTCGCAGGTCGCCGGGCTCGGGTTCGACGCGGCGGTCTGGGAGATCTGGCCGCCGCTGGCCGCCGGCGCCGCGCTGCACGTCGCCGACGACGCGACCCACCGCTCGCCGCAGCTGCTGCAGGACTGGCTGGTCGAGAAGCAGATCACGGTCGCGTTCGCGCCCACGCTGCTCGCCGAGCAGCTCATGGCGGCCGAGTGGCCGGCCGGCACCGCGCTGCGCACCCTGCTGACGGGCGCGGAGCGGCTGAACCGCCGGCCGCTGCCCGGGCTCCCGTTCACCCTGGTCAACAACTACGGCCCGACCGAGTGCACCGTCGTCGCCACCTCCGGTGAGGTGGCCCCGGAGGGCGACCACCCCGGCCCGCCCTCGATCGGCCGGCCACTGCCGGGCACCGTGGCCCTGGTGCTCGACGAGGCCCTGCGCCCGGTCCGTGAGGGCGAGCCGGGCGAGCTCGTGCTCGCCGGCCCGCACGTCGGCCGCGGCTACCGGGGGGACCCGAAGCGCACCTCCGAGCGGTTCGTCGCCGTGCGCACCGAGGACGACGTCCCGGTGCGCGCCTACCGCACCGGCGACCGCGTGCGCCGCCTCGACGACGGCCGGCTGCTCTTCCTCGGCCGCCTCGACGACCAGGTCAAGGTCCGCGGCTACCGCATCGAGCCGGCCGAGATCACCAGCTGGCTCACCCAGGCCCCGGGCGTCGGCGCCGGCACCGTCACCGTCGTCGGCGACGAGTCCGGGGAGGGCGAGCGCGAGCTGGTCGCCTACGTCGTCCCGTCGGGCAACGAGGCCCCGGCCGCGGCGGACGTGCGGGCCTTCCTGGCCGCGCAGCTGCCCGAGTACATGGTCCCGGCCCACGTCGTCACCCTCGACGCGCTGCCCACGACCCCCAACGGCAAGCTCGACCGGGCCGCCCTCCCCCGGCCCGTCGTCGCCGAGGCGCCCGCGGCGTCCCCGGCGGGCGAGAGCACCGACGACGTCAAGGTCTGGCTCGGTGCGCTGATCGCCGAGCTGCTCAACCTCCCGCAGGTCGGCGAGGACGACAATATCTTCCTGCTCGGCGGCCACTCCATGCTGGCCATGCAGGTGGTCTCGAGGGTCCGGCAGCGCTACGGGGTCAAGATGACGCTGCGGCAGCTCTTCCGCGGCCCCACGGTCTCGGCGATCGCCGCCGAGGTCGCGCAGCAGCAGCAGGAGGCGAGCGCATGACCGAGCAGAGCACCGTCGACCCGGAGCTCGAGGAGGAGACGCGCAGCTACGCCGAGCTGCTCGACCCCGAGGTCCTGGCCGACCCGTACCCGCTGTACAAGAACCTGCGCACCACCGACCCGGTGCACTGGGACCCGTACCTGCACGCGTGGATCGTCACCGGCTACGACGACGTGACGACGGTGCTGAAGCGCTTCTCGGCGCGGCGCACCCCGCCCCCGGAGTACTTCGAGCTGCTCGGGGTCCCCGAGGTCGCGCCGGTCGCCGAGCTGATGGTCCGGATGATGCTGTTCATGGACGCGCCGGAGCACCCCCGGGTCCGCCGGCTGGCCAGCGCGGCGTTCACCCCCGGGCGGGTGGCGGTGCTCGACCAGCGCATCGCCGAGATCGGCGAGCAGCTGATCGACGCCGTCCTGGCCCGCGGCGACGGCCGCATGGACCTCATGGCGGACTTCGCCGACCCGCTGCCGGCCATGGTCACCACCGACCTGCTCGGCGTCCCGGTCGAGGACCACATGGACCTCAAGCGGTGGTCGACGACGTTCGCGGAGATGCTGGGCAACTTCCAGCACAACCCCGAGCGGCTCGGCGGCGTGCTCGAGGCCGTGCAGAACCTCGTCTCCTACTTCACCAAGGAGGTCGAGGCGCAGCGCGAGAAGCCGGTCGACGGGCTCGTCTCGGCCTACATCAACGCCGAGGTCGACGGCGACCGGTTCACCACCGAGGAGATCGTCGCCAACTGCATCGTCACCATGGTCGGCGGTCTGGAGACCACGACCAACCTGTTCGGCAACGGCCTGCTCGCGCTGCTGCGCGACCCGGAGGCCCTGGCCCGGCTGCGCGCCCACCCCGAGCTGATGGACTCCGCGGTCGAGGAGCTGCTGCGCTTCGAGAGCCCGAGCCAGCACACCGCCCGCCTCGCGCCCAAGGACCTGGAGCTCGGCGGGAAGCAGATCGGGCAGAAGCAGGCCGTGATCGCGGTGATGGGGTCGGCCAACCGCGACCCGCAGCGCTTCCACGACCCCGACCGGCTCGACATCGCCCGCCAGGACAACCGCCACGTCGCCTTCGCCTGGGGCGCGCACTTCTGCTTCGGCGCCCCCCTGGCCCGCCTCGAGGGCCGCATCGGCTTCGGGACCCTGCTGCGGCGTCTGCCCACCATCGAGCTCGTCGACGAGCCGCTGACCTGGCGCGAGAACCTCGGCCTGCGCGGCCTCACCGCACTCCCGCTGCAGGTGTCCGGCACGTGAGCGCGGAGTCCACCCCGACGGCGGCCGCGCCGGCGGCCTTCGTCGAGCCGCCCGAGCTGCGGCCGGCGACCTTCGACGACTTCCCGGCCATGCACCGCCTGGAGTCGCGGTTCCTGACGAACATCTTCACGCCCGACCAGCGGCGGGCGCTGTTCGAGGAGAACCCGCTCTGGCCCCGGCTGGCCGACCGCTGGACGGTGGGCTGGGTCCTCGAGGACGGCGACGGGTCGATCGTCGGCGCGGTCACCAACGTCCCGTCGCCCTACGTCCTGCACGGCGAGGAGAAGATCGCCGGCAACGGCCTGGCCTGGGCGGTCACCGAGGAGCACCGCGGCTACGCGGCGCTGCTCATGGACGAGTACTTCGAGCAGGACGAGGCCGACTTCGTCATCAGCTCCAACGTCGGGGTCGGCGCCACCACGATCTGGCAGGCCTACGGCACCCGGGTGCCGCGCGGGGACTGGGCCCGGGCCGCCTACGTGGTCACCAACCGCCGCTCGTTCACCCGCGAGGTGCTGGCGATGAAGGGCATCCCGCTGGCCGGGGCCCTCGCCGTGCCCGGTGCGGCGGGGCTCGCGGTGAAGGAGGGGTTCACCTCCCGGAAGCTCGCCCCGGCCCCGGAGGGCTTCGAGGTCGTCAAGGGTCGCGGGTTCGACGACCGGTTCGACGCGTTCTGGGAGGAGCTGCGCGCCCAGCAGCCCGACGTGCTCCTGGCCGTGCGGGACCGTGCCACCCTCGAGTGGCACTACGGCATCCCGCTGCGGGCCGGGCGGCTGTGGGTCTACACCGCCGAGCAGGGCGGGCGGATCCGAGCGTTCTGCGTGGTGCGGGAGTACACGCGCCCGTCGGGGATGCGCAGCATGAAGATCGTGGACTTCCAGAGCGTCGAGCCCTCGGTCGACCTGCTGCCCGGCCTCGCCCGCGCGGCGGCCGCCCGCTGCGCGGGGGCCCGCATCGGGATGCTCGAGCACAACGGCTGCGACATCCCGAAGATGGCCGGGTTCGACGAGGTGGCTCCCTACCGGATCACCAAGGCCGCCTGGTCCTTCTACTACCGGACCACCGACCCGGACCTCGCCGACACGTTGGCGCACCCGGACGTCTGGGACCCGTCCGAGTACGACGGTGACGCGAGCTTCATGTAGGACGGCGGGCGGCCTCGGCGTCGTCGCGGCCGCCGCCTTCGCCACCCTCCTCGTGGTCGTGTCCGTCCACACGGCGATGAACCTCGGCGGGCCGCCCGCCGTCGTCGCGTACGCGATGGCGGCGGGGGTGGTGGCGCTGCTGCTCCCGCCGGCGATCGGGCTGCTGGAGCGCACCCCGTCCTGGGTGCTGCCCGCCGTCGCCGTCGCGTGCCTGGCGACGCTCACGGTGGTGTTCGTCGTCGGCGTCCCGAGGAGCGCCGACCTGGTCCTCGGCGTCGGGAGCGACCGCGCGAACGCCCTCGACGTGGCCCTGGGCGAACTCGCGGCGGGCCGCTACCCCTACACCGCGACCACCTACCTCGGGAACCCGATCACCCCGCTGCCGGGCGCGTTGCTGCTCGCCGCCCCGTTCCGGTTCCTGGCGGGGACGGCGGCCTGGCAGAACGTGGTGTGGACCGCGCTGCTGCTGCCCCTGCTGAACGGGGGGTGGCGGCTGCGGGCGGGCCCGACGCTGCTGTGGCTGCTCACCGTCGCCGGTGGGCTCGAGGTGTGGCGCGAGTTCCTCGTCGGCGACGACCTCGTCAGCGGCGCCGTGCCGGCCCTCGCCGCGGTCATCTGGACGCTGCGCGCCGCCCGTCCCGACGACGGCGGGTCGGTGCGGGTCCTGACCGCGGCCGCGGTCGCCCTCGGGGTGACGACCTGCACCCGACCGCACCTCGCCCTCGTCGTCGTGATCGTCGCGGCGGCCGTCGGACTGCGGGCGGGACGGAACCGGGGGCTGCTGGTCGGCGGTGTCGCGGCGACGGCGTGGGTGGTGCTGATCGTGCCGTTCCTGCTGGGCGGGTCCGCCCGCTTCTCGCCGTTGCACGTGGCGGCCAAGGTGACCGACGAGCGGGGGCTCTCGCCCGCCATCGTCGCGATCGCGCTGGTGGCCGCCGTACTGCTCGGCGCCGCCCTGTGGCGGGTGCGGCCGACGTCGGATATCGCGGTGGGCTGGTTCTGCGCCGCGGTGCTGGCGGCACCGTCGCTGCTCTCGCTGGCCCGGGCGCTGTTCGAGACCGGCGCGGTCTGGGGCGCCGACCTCACCCTCGGGGCGGTCGCCGTGCCGTTCGCGGCGTGGGCGGTGGTGGCGGGCGTCCCGGTGCCGTCGACCGCGCCACGCGGGGAGGACCCGGTCCCGCTGGCCGCCTGAGCCCGGTGATCGTCCGTGGTCAGAAGTCGGGGTCGTGGTCGTAGCGGCTGGGTGGCTGCCGTCGGTGGGCCCCGTCGCGGGTGGCGAGCTGGGCTGCGGTGTCGCGGGCTTTCGGGGTGATGCGTCCGTCGGGGGTGCGCCGGATCGCCCAGTCGCCGGGAGCGGGTGGTGGGCCGGGGTCGGGGGCGATCCCGTGGCCGGGCTCGACGGGGTCGGGCAGGGGGTGGACCACGCGGCTCTCCACCCGGTGGCGGGTGCCGGTGGGGTCGGTGATCACGAACTGGCCGGGTTCGGGTTGCTGGTAGTGCCAGCCGCCTTCGTGTTTGGCGCGGTGGTCGTGGCGGCACAGCGCCTCGAGGCCCCGGGCTTCGGTGCGGCCTCCGAGCAGCCAGTCGAGGGTGTGGTCGACGTCGCAGGTCTCGGCCGGGCGGGGGCAGCCGGGCGCCACGCAGGTCTGGTCGCGAGCCTGGACCCACGCCGCGAGGCGGGCGCTGGGGAAGCGGCGATCGCGCTCGCGGGTGGTGCTGGCCGGGTGGGCCTCGGGATCGGCGGTCCGGGAGGCGATCAGGGCGTCGCGGGCGCGGCGCAGCCACGCGGTGGTGGCCGCGTCGAGCACCACCGGCCCGACCCCCGGGAGCTCGAGAGCTGCCTCCCCGCTCGGGTCGAGGGCACCCAGCAGCGCCGCCGGGGCCGTGATCTGCACGCTCTGGCGGCGGTGGCGGGGGTCGCGGACGGCCTGCGGTGGGGCCCGCAGGGTCAGCAGGTGGGTCAGGTGCCCGTCACGGTCGTGGACCAGGACCTGCCACTGCGCCGCACCCCGGGCCAGTGCGGCGCGACGGGCGGTGGCGGCGGGAACCGGGCCGAGCCCGGGCAGCACCCCGGGGTGCTCGTCGAGGCCCAGCAGGGTGGACAGCTCGAGGCGGACCGCGATCCCGGGGACGAACACCACCGACGACCCCGAACCGCAGGCAGCACCGCGCCCGACCCCGGAGCCACCGTCGGCATGGTCGCCGTCCCAGCGGCAGCCAAGGACGCCGTCGTCGCGGCCGTCGCCCGATGGCGGCCGGCCGCCGTCATCCCAGGGGCCGCCGTCGTCCGGGCCGCGGTCATCCGGGCCGCCGTCGTCCGGGCCGTCGTCATCCGGGCCGTCGTCGTCCGGCCCGCTCCCGTCCGGCCCGCGGTCGTCCGGGCCGCGGTCGTCCGGGCCACCCTCATCCGAGGGGCCGTCATCCGAGGGGCCGCCGTCATCCCACGGGCCGTCATCCGAGGGACCGCGGTCGTTCGGGCCGCGGTCGTCCGGGCCGCCGTCATCCCAGGGGTCGCCGGCATCCGAGGGGCCGCGGTCGTCCGGGCCGCGGTCGTCCGGGCCGTCGTCGTCGGGGTGGCTGGGGTGGTCGGGGAGGTGGGTGAGTTCGGTGGTGAGGGCGTCGATGAGCGTGGTGTCGTCGGCGGCGGCGAGGGTGCCGTCGAGGAGCCGGATGAACACCCGGGCCTCGATGAACCCCAGCGCCCGGCGGCATCCCGCGGAGCGCAGCCGGCGCCGGACGGCGAGCGCGAGGGTTCGCAGCCGGCGCGCGGCGTCCTGGGCCAGCGCCGGATCCAGATCGCGGCCGCACACGTTCACCGCCCCGGAGGGGTTGGTCTCGGTCGAGACCCGGGCCCGGGCGGTGGCCGCGGCGAGCCGGTTGGCGCCCCACACCGGGTCCACCGCGTACCCGGCGGCCAGGATCCGGTCGCGTAACTGCCCCAACGGCAGCTCGGCCGCCTCGTCGAGCAGCTTGTCGAGGACCTCGGCGCACTGGGCGTCGGTGAGCCCGTCCAGGCCGGTGACGAACGCGGCGGCCTTGGCCAGCTCCAGGCTCCCGCGGCGCATCCGCTCCCCGAGCGCGGGCATCCGCTCCAGGACCCCGACCGCGAGGTCGAGCTTGCGACCGGCCGCGGCGGGAGACCAGCCCAGGTTGGCCGCGGCGATCTTCGGGGCGAACTCGTCGAGACCGACCCGCACCGTGGTCCCGGCCCGCGCGGAGCAGGCCTCGCGCAGCGCGACCAGCAGCTGCCAGTCGGCGTGGTTGCGCTGTCGGAACCCGGCCCGCAGCCACGCCGCGGCCTCGTCCCCGGTCAGCGCGGCGGGGTCGGCCGCGCCGACCTCGGCGGCCAGCGCGGGGCCGGCCGGCAGGGCGTCGAGCCCGCCGAGCACCGCTTCGTCCACCACCACCGCCATGCATCGAACACTAGTTCGACCCCCCGACAGTCACGGCCGGATCCAGACATCCGGCACTGGGCCGGACGAGTGAAACTCGGCCGCCTTCCCCTCGGGGGCGCGGGGCGAGGACGATGCCCCGTGTGCACGCCGCCGTGCCCCCTGCCACCAGCGTCTTCCTGCCGTGGGGGACCTCGCACCTGACCGTCCTGACCCTGACGGTCCTCGGCGCGATCGGCCTCGTCGAGCTCGCTCGCCGCGGCGACGCGCGGACGGTCCGGGCGTCCGGGCTCGTCCTCGCCGGGGCGCTCGCGCTCGTGACCCTCGGCTACCAGGTCGTGGCGTTCGACCCGGCCCACCCGGGCACCACCCTGCCGCTGCAGCTCTCGGATCTCGCGCCCTACGCCGCGGCGTGGGCGGTCGTCTCCGGGCACCGGTGGGCGACGGCGCTGACCTACTACTGGGGGCTCACGCTCTCCGTCCAGGCCCTGCTCACGCCGGCCCTGGGCGGCGGCGACTTCCCGGCGCCGTCGTTCCTGGTGTTCTTCGCCGACCACGTCCTCGTCGTGTGGATCGCGGTCCTCCTGACCTGGGGCCTGCGGCGGCACCCGACGTGGCACGACTACCGGTTCGCGCTGCTCGCGACGGTGTGCTGGGCGGTGCCGGCCCAGGTCGTCAACGTGCTCGCCGGCGCGAACTACGGCTACCTGGACCACAAGCCCGAGACGGCGTCGCTGCTCGACCTGCTCGGGCCGTGGCCCTGGTACCTGCTCGCCGAGGCGGCCCTCGTCGTCGGGGTGTGGGCGCTGATCACGCTCCCGTGGGTGCGCCCGCCCGCCGGAAGCGGCCGAAGCTGGTCGCCACGTCGTCGGTCGTCAGCACGTTCGGCATCACCACCGCCGGGACCTGCGGACGACCCGGCGGCGAGTCCTCCCAGTCCTCCCCACGGCCGTTCGGGGTGAGGTCGAGCAGGCTCGTCACGAACGCGAGGTGCTCGATGCCCCGCCCGGTGGTCGCGTAGCTGCGGTACACCGCGTCGCCGTCGCGCACGAACACCGAGAAGCCGAAGCCCTCGCCGGCCCCGGTGTCGGCCGAGAAGGACGTGCCCCGCGACGACGCCACCGGGAGCGTCCAGCCCCGCTCCCGCCAGTAGTGCTGCGCCTGCTCGAGGGGCATGTCGGTGATGTGCCACCAGGTGGCGTCGTGCTCGGCCAGCAGCCGGGGGGCACTGGCGGGGACGTTGTCGGTGAACCAGGTGCAGCCCCCGCAGTACCGGTCGGGCCCCCGGTCCATGAACTGGTAGACGACCAGGATCCCCCGGCCCTCGAAGAGGTCGACCAGCGTCCGCGGACCGTCCGGCGTGGTGAAGACCTGGTGGGCGGGGAACGGCGTCATCGGGAGGCGACGACGTCGGGCGGCGAGCGCGTCGCGGGCCCGGGTGAGCTCCTTCTCGGCGGCGAGCAGGTCGGCGCGGGCGCGTTCCCACTCGGCGGCGTCGACGACGATCGGCAGGGTCATGGCTCCTCCTGGTCGAGATGGTGGGTCTGGTCGAGGTGGTCGGACAGGGCGGCGAGCGGGCCGTCCCAGTCGCGGGCGAGCGCGGCGAGCCAGCGCTGGGCGACCCGCATCGGGCGCGAGTCGACGCGGTGGCGGATCCGGCGGCGCTCCCCCGGCTCGACGGTGACGAGGCCGGTCTCCGCCAGCCGGTCGAGGTGCTTGGTCACCGCCTGGCGGGAGATCGGGAGACGACCGGCGAGGTCGGTGGCCGTCGACGGACCGTGGACGGCGAGGTCGGCGAGAATGGCGCGCCGCGTAGGGTCGGCGAGCGCGGCGAAGACCGCGGCGGCGAGCGCCTCGCCGTCGCCGGACCCGCCGTGGTCGGTCGGCTCAGGCGGCATGGACGGCGTCGAGGTGCGCGGCGAGCTCGCCGAGCTCGTGGGCCCAGCCCCGGGTGTTGCCCGCGTGCGCGCCGTGCTCGTCGGGACCGAGCTGGGCGAAGCCGCTCTCGGTGAGGTGAAGCCGGGTGCCGGTCGGGGTCGGCTCGAGGACGAACTCGACGTAGGTCCGCCGCGGGTCGTCCTCGGGCAGGCCGTCGATGCGCCACGTGAAGCCGAAGACCCGGGGCTCCTCGACCCGCTCGATCCGCAGGTCCTGGCGGTGGCCCTCGGCGGTCCAGGTCAGGGTGCCCGCGCCGCCGGGGCGCAGGTCGATCTCGGCCCGGTCCCCGAACCAGGCGGCGAGGCCCTCGGCGGTGGTCAGCGCGGCCCACACCCGCGATGGCGGATGGGCGAGCTCCATCGTCCGTTCGATCCGGTCGGGGAACCCCATCAGAACCTCCGGTAGCAACTATCGGGTTGCTACTCAAATTATGGCAACCGTGCGGTTGCGTCAAGGCCGACCGAGACGTTTCCTCGCGGCCGCGTGCGCCCCGCCGGCAACGGGTAGAGCGGTCTCCGCGGACGAACGCCCCGGACAGGAGGAGAACACCCATGGCCGTCGGCCCCCCGAAGTCCCAGACCGACGAGGAGGCCACCACCGGGCCCGAGCCGGAGGACCCCACCGACGAGGGTCGCGACGAGGAGGAGTCGTCGTCGGGGCAGAGCACCCTCTCGGTCGTCCTCGCCTTCGCCGCCAACGCCCTGGTCGGCGCGCTCAAGCTCGTGGCGGGGCTGCTCACGGGGTCGTCGGCGATGCTCGCCGAGGCCGCGCACTCGGTGGCGGACTGCACCACCGAGGTGCTCCTGTTCACCGCGCTGCGCCGCTCGGTGCGCCGTCCCGACCGCGCGCACCCCTTCGGCTACGGCAAGGAGCGCTTCTTCTGGTCGATGATCGCCGCGGTCTCGGTCTTCGTCACCGGCGCCACCTACTCGATCTACGAGGGCATCCGGACGATCATCGAGAACCCGCCGGACCCGGCCGAGGAGCAGTACGCGTGGGTGGCGTTCGCGGTCCTCGGGCTCTCGGCGCTGATCGAGGGCACCTCCTGGCAACAGGCGGTCCGTCAGGTGTGGCGGGAGAAGCGGGAGCTGCGACTCTCGCTGCGCCGCTACCTCGCGCTCTCCGACGACCCCACCGTCAAGAGCGTGCTCTTCGAGGACAGCGCGGCCCTCATCGGCCTGGCGTTCGCGGCGATCGGGGTCGCGCTGCACCGGATGACCGGCTCGTCGGTGTGGGACGGCATCGCCTCCATCATGATCGGGCTGCTGCTGGCCGGGGTCGCCTACTCGCTGGGCAGCTCCAACAAGGCGCTGCTCATCGGGCGCTCCGCGGAGCCGCGGGTGCTGCGCGCGGTGTTCGACCACCTCGACTCCGCCCCGGAGGTGGTGTCCGTCGTGGATCTGCAGTCCATGCTCACCGGCACCGACTCGGTGCTGCTCTGCGCCCGGGTCGACTTCGTCGACGACCTGTCGGCCGGCGACCTGGAGCGTGCCTGCGTGCGCCTCGACAACGAACTGCACGACCGTTTCCACGACCTGGACCAGGTCTTCATCGAGCCGGTGCCCCGCAACGACCCGGACGTCCGGGCGGCCGTGCTGGAGCGCTACGGCACCTCGCTCGAGCACCTGCGGGAGGGCCGCAGCGCTCCCGAGTGACCGGGCCGGAGATCGGGACGGGCGCGATGATGACGCCATGACCGACCGCATGCCGTCCGGCCCGTTCGTCCTCGTCGACGACGACGGCCCGGTCCGGACGTTCACGCTCAACGAGCCGGGCCGGCGCAACCCGCTGAGTGTGCCGCTGCGTCGCGAGCTGCGGGCCGCCCTCGAGGCCGCCCACGCCGACCCGACGTGCCGCGCGCTCGTCGTCACCGGTGCCGGGACGGCCTTCAGCTCGGGCGGTGACCTGGCCTCGATGCCGCGGAACGACCGGGCCGACGCCCGCGACCGGCTCCACCTCGTCGCGGACGTCATCTCGCTGCTCGTCGAGGGCCCGCTGCCGGTGGTGGCCGCCGTCGAGGGTGCCGCGGTCGGCGCCGGCACCTCGCTCGCGGCGGCCTGCGACTACGTCGTCGCGGGTCGCTCCGCGCGGTTCGGGGCGATCTTCGGGCGCATCGGCCTGGTGGCCGACTCGGGCCTGCACTGGACGCTCCCCCGCCGGGTCGGGCCGGGACCGGCCCGCCGCCTGCTGCTGCGGGGCGCCCTCGTCGGCGCCGAGGAGGCCCACGCCCTCGGGCTCGTCGACGAGCTCGCCGACGACGGCGGGGCCCTCGCGGCGGCCCACGCGGTGGCCGCGGAGCTCGCCACCGCCGCGCCGCTGGCGCTGGCGGCCACCAAGCGGCTGCTGGCGGACCCGCCGGCGACCCTGGCCGACACCCTGCACGCCGAGGAGGCCGTCCAGGTCGGGCTCTTCGAGACCGCCGACTTCGCCGAGGGCAACGACGCGTTCTTCGAGAAGCGCCGTCCCGTCTTCCGGGGAGCATGAGCCGGGAGTGCTCTTCCGTTCCCCGGGGTGGATGGAGCAGGGTCGCGGGGTGACCACCGAGCCGGACGTCGCCCCCGCCCCGCCCCCGCTCGGCCTGCGCCGGGACGGGCTCGACCCGGACCCGGCGGTCACGGCCCTGCGGGAGCACGACGACGTCTGCCCGGTGACGACGCTCGCCGGTCACCGGGCCCAGCTGGTCGCGGGGTTCGAGGACGCCCGCGCCGTCCACGGCGACCCCGCCTTCGGCTTCGAGGCGGTGCCACCGCCGCCCGGCTTCGCCGCGGAGCTCACCCCCGCCGAGATGCACCGGCGACGCAGCGGGATGCTGCTCGCGCTCGACCCGCCGGACCACACCCGGCTGCGCCGCATGCTCACCCGCCGGTTCACGGTGCGGGCGATGCGGGCGCTCGAACCGCGGGTCACGGCGATCGTCGACGACGCCCTCACCGCCATGGCGGCCGTCGGTCCCCCGGCGGACCTCGTCGCCGGCTTCGCCCTGCCGGTCCCGTCGCTGGTGATCTGCGAGCTGCTCGGCGTGCCCTACGCCGACCGCGACGGGTTCCAGGAGCGGGCGTTCCGCACGCTGCGCTCCGACCTCACCCCCACCGAGCGCTCCGAGGTCATCATCGCCTCCCGGGCCTACATGGGGACGCTGGTGGCACGGGCCCGGCGCGACCCCGGCGACGACCTCATCGGGATGCTCGTCCGCGAGCACGGCGACCGGCCCGCGGCCGAGGGCGGCATCGACGACGAGGAGCTCGCCGGGCTCGCCAACCTGCTCCTGGTGGCCGGCCACGAGACCACGTCCAACGTCATCGCCCTCGGCGCCCTCGAACTGCTGCGCGACCCGGCCCAGATGGCCCTGATGCGCGCCGCCGTCGACGCCCCGGACCCGGCACCGCTGTCCCGGGCGGTCGAGGAACTGCTGCGGCTGGTCTCCCCGGTGTCCGCCGGGTTCCCGCGGATGGCGACCCGCGACGTCGTCGTCGGGACCCACGAGATTCCGGCCGGCACGATGGTGACCGCGTCGCTGTGCGCCGCCAACCGCGACCCCGCGCTGGCGGCGGGCGACCTGGAGCACCTCGACCTGGCCCGGGAGCCGCTCCCCCACGTCGCGTTCGGCTACGGCATCCACCACTGCCTCGGCGCCCCGCTCGCCCGCATCGAGCTGCGGATCGCGTTCTCGGCGCTGCTGCGGCGCTTCCCGGACCTCGCGCTCGCGGCGGACCCGGCCGAGCTCGAGTACCGCCACGACGCGCTGATCCACGGCGTGGAGACGTTGCCCGTGACGTGGTGAGGAGGGGTCAGGCCGTCCGGTTCAGCGCGGCGTAGCGCTCGGGCAGGAGCAGCCGGACCGGCTCGGCCGCGGTGTCCAGGCCGGGCATGACGGGGTCGGGGATCGGCCGGTCCGCCGCGTCGAGGACGTCGCTCACCGTCGCGTACTGCCCGAGCTCGAGGAACGTGCAGTACTGCGGCGGGAGCATCGCGACGCTCTCGCCCGCGGAGTCGAGCGCCTCCCCGACCCCCAGCCACCCGGCCGCGTCCGACTCGGTGGAGCCGGCCACGGCGTGCTGCCCGGCCGGGCTCGCCGTCACGAAGAAGAAGGTGCGGTAGCGCCGCGGCTCGAACTCCGGGGTGATCCAGCAGGTCCACGGCCGGAGCAGGTCGGTGCGCAGGACCAGCGACCGGTCGCGCAGCACGTCGGTGAACGCGGTCTCCCGCGCCTCCAGCGCCCGCCGGGCCTCGGCCCAGGCGTCCCCGGAGGTGTCGTCGACGACGGAGGCCTCGTCCGGCCCGGCGAGCAGCACCCCGGACTCCTCGAACGTCTCCCGGATCGCCGCGCACACCACGGCGCGGGCCGCGGCGTCGTCGAGACCCAGGCGCTGCGCCCACGTCGACGGCGGCGGGCCGGCCCACCCGACGTCGTCGGTCGCGTCGCGGGGGTCCACCCCGCCGCCGGGGAAGACGACCATCCCGCCCGCGAACGCCATCTGCGTGCGCCGGCGCAGCAGGAAGGCCTCGACGCCGGCCGCGCCGTCGCGCAGCAGGATCGTCGACGCCGCGACCTTCGCCTCGACCGGTGCGGCGGCCCGCGCGGTGTAGTCCGCCAGCTGGTCGGCGAAGCCCGGGGGCAGGGCGGTCGGGTCCATCACGGACCCCATCTGATCACACCGCCGACCCGGCCGAGGGCGTCGACGGGAGTGACGGTGGACGCTGCGCGTGCCAGTCGGTGCGCTCCTGGAACCACGCCCCCGCCGCACACACCGCGTCGTCGGCGCCCGGCCGGCCGGTGAGCTGCATCCCGACCGGCATGCCCGACGCCGGGTGCGGCCCCACCGGGACCGAGAGCGTCGGCCCGCGGTGGACCGCCCACGGCGCGGTCAGCTCGCCGACCCGCTTGGTCAGGGCGACGACGTCGGGCTCGGCGCCGACCCGGGGCACGTCGACCGGCACCGTCGGGGACACGAGGACGTCGGCCCCGGCCAGCGCGTCCTCCACCCCCGCGCGGAACGTGGCGAGCCGCTCGAGCGCCCGCTCGCGGTCGTCGGTGGTGAGCCCGAGCCCGAGACGCAGCCGGGTGAGCGTGTCCGGGTGGAAGCGCTCCGGGGCCTCGCGCAGCCGCTGCGCGTGCCGGGCCGCGAGGTCGTGGTAGACGACCGTGTAGAGATCCTCGCGGACCTCCCCGAGCCGCGGCACCGTGACCTCCCAAAGCGTTGCGCCGCCGTCGGCGAAGACCCGGACGGCCGCCTCGACGCTCGCCGTGACCGCCGGGTCGACGTCACCGGGCAGGGTGAGGATCCCGACGACGGCGGGCCGGTGCGGCTCCGGGGCGACCGGCTCCCGCCCGGCGAGGACCGCGGTGACCAGCGCGGCGTCGCGGGCGGTGCGGGTCAGCGGGCCGGTGGCGTCGGTCTCCGGGCAGCACGGGAAGACGCCGTCCTCGGGCACGGTGCCGTAGGTCGGGCGCAGCCCGGTGACGCCGCACATCGACGCCGGGAGCCGCACCGAGCCGCCGGTGTCGGTGCCCAGCGCCGCGTCGACGAGGCCGGCCGCCACCGCGGCACCCGACCCGCCGCTCGACCCACCGGGGATCCGGTCCGGGTCCCACGGGTTGACCACGCCGCCGTGCACCGAGTTCTGCGACGTCACCCCGAGCGCGAACTCGGCCATGTTCAGCGTCGCGGTGATCGCCGCCCCGGCGGCACGGAGCCGCGTCACCACCGTGGCGTCGGCCGCCGCGACGTGCTCGGCGAAGAACGCCGACGCCCGGGTGGAGCGGACCCCCGCGACCGCGACGTTGTCCTTGACGCCGACCCGCCACCCGGCGAGCGGCCCCGTCGTGCCCGGGCGCTCGTCGAGCGCGGTGACGACCGCGTGCAGCTCAGGCATCGGCCAGCTTGGGCGCCACCTCGGTGCCGAGCAGCTCGATGGAGTGCAGCAGGTCGGCGTGGCGCAGCCGCGGGTTGGTCATCTGCAGGTTGATGCGGTCGACCCCGCCGAGCTGCTCGGACACCCGTCGGGCCTTCGCGACGACGGTGTCGGGATCCCCGACGAAGTACGCGCCGTCCGGCCCGCGGGTCGCGTCGAACTGCCGCCGGGTCGGCGGCATGCCGCCGCGCTCGGCGGCGATCGTCGTGAACATGTCCTGCCAGCCGGGCCAGAACGCGTTGGTGGCCTTCGCGACGTCGTCGCCGAGGAAACCGAAGCAGTGCAGGCCGACCTTCAGCTGCTCCGGGTCGTGGCCCGCCTCCCGCCCCGCCCGCCGGTAGAGGTCGATCAGCGGCGCGAACTGCCGGGGCTCCCCGCCGATGATCGCGACCATGAGCGGCAGGCCGAGCACCCCCGCCCGCACGAACGACTCCGGCGAGCCCCCGACCCCGACCCAGATCGGGAACGGGTCCTGCGCCGGCCGCGGGTAGACCGGCTGGTCGCGCAGGGCCGGGCGGTGCTTCCCCGACCACGTGACCCGCTCGTGGTCGCGGATCGCCAGGAGCAGGTCGAGCTTCTCGGTGAAGAGCTCGTCGTAGTCCTCGAACGCGAGCCCGAACAGCGGGAACGCCTCGATGAACGACCCGCGCCCGACGACGAGCTCCACCCGCCCGCCGCTGATGAGGTCGACGGTCGCGTACTCCTGGAACACCCGCACCGGGTCGGCCGCGGACAGCACCGTGACGGCCGAGCGCATCCGGATCCGCTCGGTGCGGGCGGCGGCCGCCGCGAGGATCACCGCGGGTGCCGCGTCGTAGTACTCGCTGCGGTGGTGCTCGCCGATGCCGTAGGAGTAGAGCCCGGCCCGGTCGGCCGTCTCGATCTCCTCGAGCAGCTGGGCGAAGCGCTCGACCGGCCCGACGACCCGCTCGGTGTCGGGGTCGGTGACCTTGGCGACGAAGCTGTCGACGCCGATCTTCACGAGAGGGTCGCCGCCAGCCGCTGGGCGAGCTTCCCGACGAAGGCCGAGGGCTCCTTGAGCTCCCCGCCCTCGGCGATCAGCGCCATGTCGTAGAGCAGGGAGGCGGTCTCGGCGACCCCGGCGTCGTCGGGCTTCGCCTCGTGGGCGGCCCGGAGGTTCTCCACCAGCGGGTGCCCGGGGTTGAGCTCGAGCGTCCGCTTCTGGACCGGGATCTCCTGACCCATCTGCCGCATCATCTGCTCGAGCTGCGGCGGGATGGCCCCGACCTCGCCCACGAGACAGGCCGGCGAGGTGGTCAGGCGGGTCGAGAGCCGGACCTCCGCGACGTCGTCGGCGAGCGTCGTCGTCATCCAGGAGAGCAGGTCGTCGAACCCCTCGGGCTTGTCGGCGGAGTCGGAGAGGTCGACGTCGCCCTGCGACACCGAGGCGAACGGCGTCGCGTCGTCCCCCGTGCCGTACGACGGGACCACGCCGACCCAGACCTCGTCGACCTGGTCGGTGAGCAGCAGGACCTCGTAGCCCTTGGCGCGGAACGCCTCGAGGTGCGGCGAGTTCTCCACGCTCGCCCGCGAGTCCCCGGTGACGTAGTAGATCGACTCCTGGCCCTCCGGCATCCGCGCGACGTAGTCGGCCAGCGTGGTCGGCTTCTCCGGGTCGTGCGTGGAGGGGAAGACCGACGCCTCGAGGACCGCCTGGGCGTTCTCGGCGTCGGTGAGCAGCCCCTCCTTGAGCGCCCGGCCGCACTCGGACCAGAAGGTGTCGTACTTCTCCGGGCTCTCGCCGCGCATCGTCGTGATCGTCTGCAGCACCCGCTTGACCAGGCGCTTGCGGATCAGCTGGATCTGGCGGTCCTGCTGGAGGATCTCGCGGGAGACGTTGAGCGAGAGGTCCTGCGCGTCCACGACGCCCTTGACGAACCGCAGGTACTCGGGGACGAGCGCCTCGCAGTCCTCCATGACGAACACGCGCTTGACGTAGAGCTGCACGCCGCGCTTCGCGTCGCGGTAGTAGAGGTCCATCGGCGCGTGGCTCGGGAGGAACAGCAGCGCCTGGTACTCGAAGGTGCCCTCGCCGGTGAACCGCATCGTCTCGAGCGGCTCCTGCCAGTCGTGCGAGACGTGGCGGTAGAACTCGGCGTACTCCTCGTCGGTCACCTCGGAGCGCGGCCGCGCCCAGAGCGCCTTGCGGGAGTTGATGGGCTCGTTCGAGGACTCCGGCTCGGACTCCTCCTCGGCGCCCTCCACCACGGTGCCGTCGCCGGGGTTCAGCAGGATCGGCCAGGTGATGAAGTCCGAGTAGCGCTTGACGATGCGCTTCACGACGGCCGGGTCGGCGTAGTCGTGCAGGGCGTCCTCGGCGTCCTCGGCCTTGAGGTGCACCGTGATGCTGGTGCCCTGCGGCGCGTCGGGGACCTCGGAGAGCTCGTAGGTGCCCTCGCCGGCCGACTCCCAGTGCACCCCGCCCTCGGTGCCCGCGCGCCGGGTGGTCATCTCGACCCGGTCGGCCACCATGAAGCTGGAGTAGAAGCCGATGCCGAACTGGCCGATCAGCTCCGCGGTGACCTCCTCGCTCCCCGCGGCCTGCGCGTCCCGGAGCTTGGCCAGCGTCTCGGCGGTGCCCGACTTCGCGATGGTGCCGATCAGGCTCACGACGTCGTCACGGCTCATCCCGATGCCGTTGTCGGTGATCGTCAGCGACCGGTTCGTGGCGTCGGTGCGCAGCTCGACGTGCAGGTCCGAGGTGTCGACCCCGAGGTCCTTGTCCCGGTAGGACTCCATCCGCAGCTTGTCCAGCGCGTCCGAGGCGTTGGAGATCAGCTCCCGCAGGAACACGTCCTTGTCGGAATAGATCGAGTGGATCATCAGCTGGAGCAGCTGACGGGCCTCGGCCTGGAACTCGATCGTCTCGGTCATCGCAGAACTGCGTCCTCTCGCGTGCGGTCGGCGGGTCCGGGCACCACGATAAACGGGACCGCCGACAGCCCTCTCGGACGACCGTGGCGACCACTTCTCGAGGGCGTTCCCCTCCGGCCCCGCTCATCCCGGCAGCTCACGGGCAGCGACCGCACCTGCAGCACGTCCAGCCGTCGCTCGACGATCACCCCGATCGGACAGTCGGCCGCGACCATCGCCAGGAAATCGATCAGCCTCGGGTCCCGTTCGTCCGGTTCTCCCTGCCCCCTGGACGGGGCGCTCGGACCGCCCTCGAGTCCGGCCACCTACCATGAGCCGTTCGGACCAGACGATCGGGATCAGCAGGGAGCGGCGCGATGGCGGGCGGGGACGGGACGGCGTTCGAGAAGCAGGTGCTCGAGGCCGCGGAGCGTCTCACCGGCATCGCCGAACTGACCCCGCTCCAGCAGAACCCCCGCCTCTCGGCCGCCTCCGGCACCAACGTGTGGTTCAAGCGGGAGGACCTGCAGGTCGGCCGCTCCTACAAGCTGCGCGGCGCCTACAACCTCATCTCCCAGCTCGACGACGAGGCCCGCGCGGCCGGGGTGGTCTGCGCGAGCGCCGGCAACCACGCCCAGGGGTTCGCGTTCGCCTGCCGGGCCCACGGTGTGCGCGGCCGGGTCCTCATCCCGAGCACCACCCCGCGGCAGAAGCGGGAGCGGATCGCGGCGCTCGGCGGCGAGGTGGTCGACCTCGTGGTGCAGGGCGACACCTACGACGAGGCCTCCGCGGCGGCCACCGCGTTCGCCGAGGAGACCGGCGCGACGCTCGTGCCCGCCTTCGACGACAGCCGCACCGTCGCCGGGCAGGCCACGGTGATCGCGGAGGTCGTGGAGCAGCTCGGGCACGCGCCCGACGTCGTCGTCGTGCCGGTCGGCGGGGGCGGGCTGCTGGCGGGGACGGCCACCTGGCTGCAGTCCGCCTACCCCCGCACCCGGGTGATCGGGGTGGAGCCGGCCGGGGCGCGCAACGTCGCCGCCGCCCTCCACGCGGGCAGCCCGGTGGTGCTCGAGGAGGACGGGTTCGACCGCTTCGTCGACGGTGCCGCGGTCCGCAAGGCGGGCGCCGTGACGTTCCCGCTGATCCGGCGGTCGGGCGCACAGCTCATCGCGGTCGACGAGGGCCTGGTCTGCACCGAGATGCTGGCGCTCTACCAGACCGAGGGGATCATCGCCGAGCCCGCGGGCGCGCTGGCCGGCGCGGCGCTGCGCGCGGACGGCCCGGAGCTCGACCTGACGCCGGGCGAGACCGTCGTCGCGATCCTCTCCGGCGGCAACAACGACGTCTCCCGCTACGCCGAGGTCATCGAGCGCTCGCTGCGCCACCAGGGGCTGAAGCACTACTTCCTCGTCGAGTTCCCGCAGGAGCCCGGGGCGCTGCGCCGGTTCCTCGACGAGGTCCTCGGCCCCGACGACGACATCACGCGCTTCGAGTACGTCAAGCGCGACAACCGCGAGTCCGGCCCGGCGCTCGTCGGGGTCGAGATCGGACAGCGCGAGGACTACGAGCCGCTGCTGGAGCGGATGGCCCGCTCCCCGCTGCAGATCGAGGCGCTCGAGCCGGGCTCGCCGGCGTTCCGGTTCCTCGTGTAGGACGCCGCGGCCCCGCGCACGCACCGAGTGGACCACCAGAGCTGCCGCGCGAGCCGTGGAGGCCCACTCGACGCCGCCGGTCCCCGGCCTCGACCCCTGCCGAGTGGACCCGGAGGGCTGCCGCGCGAGCCGTGGAGGCCCACTCGGAGCCCCTGTCACCGCTCCCGGGCCGGAGGCCCCTCGGCGCGGACCGGGGTGACGACCACGGCGAGCAGCGGGGCCAGCGCCGCGACCGTGAACCCGATCGCGTAGCTGGTCCCGCCGATCAGCGCGCCCAGCACCGGCGGCGCCGCCGAGGCGACCACGTTCTGGGTGGTGTTCTGCACGCCGAGGGCCCGGCCCGACCACGCCTGACCGGCGATCTCGGCGGTCGAGGTGAACGCGAGCCCGTTGTCGGCCACGGTCACGATCGCCCCGACCACGATCGCCGCCACCGCGATCAGGGGCACCCACGCCGACCCGAGCGCGAACCCCAGCATCACCACCGCCGAGCCGACCGCGAGCTGGCGCATCGGGCGCAGCCGCGAGCCCACCCGGTCCGACCACCAGCCCGTCGCGATCCGCCCGGCCGCGCCGAGGATCTGGGCGACCGCGACGAACACCCCCGCGATCCCGGCCTGCCAGTGCTGTTCGCGCACCAGGTACTCCAGCGCGAACGCCGAGATCGCGAACTGCGGGAGCACCAGCAGCGCCGATGCGGCGTGCAGACGGTAGAGCGTGGGGACGCGGTAGGGGTTGCCGGTCGGCTCGTGCGCGGCCGGCGCGCGGCGGGGCGCGTCCTGGGCGACGAGGACGACGAGCACCGCGGCCCCGAGACACGCCAGCCCGGTCCAGCCCAGGGCGACGAACGGGCCCTCGACGCCCGCGAGCACCGGCAGGACCAGCGCGGCGACGGCCACCCCGAGCGGCTGCGCGGTCTGGCGGATGCCCATGGCGACACCGCGCTCGTCGACGGCGAACCAGCCCATGATCAGCCGTCCGCTCGCCGCGTTCACCGACGCCGCGCCCATCCCGCCGACCCCGAGCAGCAGGGCGATCGCGACCAGCGACGACGGCGGGGACAGCGCCACCCCACCCACGACGACGCCGGCCAGCCCGAGACCGACCGCCATCGGGAACCGCTCCCCCACGCGGTCCACCACGAACCCCCACGCGACCAGCGTCAGCAGCAGGCCCGTCGTCGGGGCGGCGACGAGCACCCCGACCTGCGCCAGCGAGAGGCCCCGCTCGTCACGCAGCGTCGGGACGAGGAACGGGACGCCGTAGACGAACGACGACGCCGCGGTCTGGGCCAGGACCCCGACGGCGAGGATCGCCCACCGGCGGCGGGGGCGGCTCGCGGCGGGAGGGGCCTCGTCGGTGTCCGGGTCGGCGCTCACGAGTCGTCAGCATGCCTCAGGAGCCGCCAGAATGCGAGACACGTCCCACATCGTGAGAATCAGGTCCGGGCCAGCAGATCCCGGGTCGCGGCATCCTCGGCGGCGCCCTCGCGGTGCCACTGCACGAGCAGCACGACGACGACGGCGAGCAACGGCACGTCGCCCATCCCCCACGCGAGCAGGGCGGCGACGTGCTGGTCGGCGAGCAGGTCGACCGCCCAGGGCAGGCGCAGGTGGGAGTAGAAGTCGGTGACGAACACCTGGCCGCCCCCGCCGTCGGCGGCGAGCGTCGACGGGATCTGGGCCACCGGCCGGTCCGCGGCGAGCAGGATCACACCGAACAGGGCGTGGAACGGCATCGACGCGACGAGCACGGCCAGCCGCGCCACGTGCGGCAGCCGGGGCCCGGGCGCCGGGTCGACGCCGACGAGCACCCAGAAGAAGAGGTACCCCACGCCGAGGAACCACAGCGAGATCGCCGGCATCAGCCAGCCCAGCGGCTGCAGCAGCGAGAACGCCGGCGTGAGGTAGAGCAGGAACGGCGAGCCGACGACGAGCACCGCGGCGACGGCGGGGTGGGCCAGCAGCCGCAGGGCGGGGGCGTCGAGCAGGGCCTCGAGCCGGTCGCGGGCGTCCTGTCTCGATGCTCCGCTCCGCTGCGTGTCCCCCTCCTCCGGCAGCGCGCGGCGGGCCAGCGTCACGGGACCGCCGAGCACGAGCAGGACCGGCACGACGATGCTCAGCAGCATGTGCTCGGCGACGTGCGCGCTGAACAGGGCGTCGGCGTAGCGGCCGAGCCCGGACGAGCTGGCGAGGACGAGCACGGCGCACCCCGCGAACCACGCGACCGCGCGCCCCGTCGGCCAGCCCGCGACCCGCCGCAGCCACCGTCCGTAGACCCCCGCGAGCACGACGGCGAGGGTCACGAGCACGACGTCGGGCCGCCACGCGCCGACCAGGGTGCCCACCGAGGGCTGGTCGGGGATGCCGAACCCCAGCACGGCCTCCGTCGGCGTCGTGTGGAACGGCGCCTGCACCGGCGGGACGGCGCGGGTCATGGCCACCGAGAGCCCGGTGACGACGGCGAGCAGGACGAGCTCGAGCGAGGCGTACGTGCCAGCGGAGCGATCAAGGGGAGCACGCCGATAGGGCGTGCATCCAGTGGCAGGAAAGCCGCGTCGTCGAATCGCCAGCCGGCGCCGGACCAGCACCCCGAGCACCACTACCGTCACCGCCGCCGCGAGGAGCACCAGCACCCCGTAGGCGGTGGCCAGCTCCCCGACCGACGGCACCAGGACCGCGGCCGCGAGCACCCCGCTCAGCACCGTGACCACCGCGCATACCGTCGCCACCGCCCCGGCCCGCGCGACGAACCGGGCTCGGACGGCCTCGTCGTCGGGAACCGCCACCAGCAGCGCCCCGATCGTCCCCAGCCACACCGTCGCCGCCACCACGTGCAGCCCGACGGCGGGGGTGCCGAGGTCCTTGCCGACCCCGTCGATCGCGTGCCCGGTCACCACCGGACCGAGCAGCGCCACACACGCGAGGAGCCCCGCCCCGAGCGTCGAGGACCACGACCGGGCCTCGCGCACCCACACCGCGACGACCGCGGCGCCCGCCGCCGTCGCGAGCCAGCCCACCGGCGCGGCGCGCACCACGAGCTGCACCACCAGGTCCGGCCCCGGCGCGGCGAGGCCCCCGGACACGTCGGCGACCGTCAGCACGGCCGCGGCCAGCGACAGCACCGCCCACGTCCACGCCGCCGCGGACCCGGCCGACCGCTCCCCCGCCGAGGGGCCGTCCGCGCCGTCGGCCAGCACCACCGCGCGGGTCAGCACCCCGAGGGCCACCGCCGCCGCGCCCGCCGCCGCCACCCGCACCACGGGCAGCCCGAGCCGGACCAGCTCGCCGGGGTCGGCCAGCCCCAGGACCGGGTAGGCCGAGCGCCCCAGCAGGAGCGCCGCCATCAGCACCGTCACCGCGCCCGCGACCCCCGCAGGGACGAGCCGGCGGATCACGGGTCGAGGCGTCCGGGGTACCGGGCCCGGTACTCGGCGAGGTGCTGGGTCTTGCAGACGTGCTGTTCCTTCTCGTTGATGGCCTGGCGCATGCACTCGTCGAGCGTCCGGGCCTGCGAGGCGTGCAGGTAGGTCACCGCGCTCTCCAGCGTCGGCCACTCCACCGCGGTGCCGATGACGAACGCCACGAGCGCGACGACGAGCGCCGCGACCGGCTTCGCCCGGCCCACCGCGCGGCCCGAGCGCACCCGCATGAGGGCCACCAGCGCCGCGACGAGCGCGACCAGGCCGAGGACCATCCCGCCCCAGCCGGTCCAGGAGCTGACCAGCGCCATCACCGCGACGACCAGCGCGAACGTCGCCGCGCCGGTGGCCCCGGCGGGGGACGGGGCCTCGTCGTCGTGACCCGGTGCGGGAACCTCGGCGGGCTCCTCCGACTCGACCGGGGACGTCCCTCCCGACCCCGACGCGCTGGTGCTGGTCACGGCTCGATGGTGACACCCGCTGTGCGCGCACCCGCGCCGGGGGCGCACCATCGGGGCATGACCGATTCGACGGCGATCGCCGTCGCCGCCGAGGACCGTGCGGACGGGCACGGAGCGGGCGAGGACTTCCTGCTCACCGGCATGACCTGTGCAGCGTGCGCCTCCCGCATCGAGCGCCGGCTCAACAAGGTCGAGGGCGTCACGGCCACGGTCAACTACGCCACCGAGCGGGCCACGGTGCTCCGCGACCCCGCGGTGGACCGGCGCACCGTCGTCGACGTCGTCGCGAAGCTCGGCTACGGCGCCACGCCGCTGCGCGCGCCGGAGGAGGGTCCCCACGACCCCGACGACACGGCCCGGGTCCCGTCCCGCGACGACCGCGTCGCCGACCTCTGGCGCCGCCTCGTGGTCGCCGCGGTGCTGTTCATCCCGCTGGTCGACCTGCCCCTGGTGCTCTCGGTGCTGCCCGCCGCCCGGTTCCCCGGCTGGGAGTGGGTGGTCGTGGCGCTCGCGGCGCCCGTCGTCGGGTGGTCGGCCTGGCCGCTGCACCGGGCGGCGGTGATCAACGCCCGGCACGGCGCGTCGTCGATGGACACGCTGATCTCGCTCGGCATCACGGCCGCGACGGTGTGGTCGCTCGGCTCGATCCTGCTGGGTCACCTGCCGGATCCGGCCGCCGGCGGCGCCCTGTCGGTGTTCCTCGACCCGGTGGGCCCGCTCTACCTCGAGGTCGCCGCGGCGGTGACGACGTTCGTGCTCGCCGGGCGCTACGTCGAGGCCCGCGCCAAGCGCTCCGCCGGCGACGCGCTGGCGGCCCTCGCCGCGCTCGCCGCCCGCGACGTCGCCGTCCTGCTCCCCGACGGCACCGAGACCCGCGTGCCGGCGTCCGCCCTCGCCGTCGGGACCCGCTTCGTGGTGCGGCCCGGGGAGAAGATCGCGACCGACGGCGTCGTCGAGTCCGGGACGTCCGCGGTCGACCGGTCGATGCTCACCGGGGAGACGGTGCCCGTCGAGGTCGCGGCCGGGGACCCCGTCACCGGCGGCACCGTCGCCACCGGCGGACGCCTGGTGGTGACGGCGAGCGCGGTCGGCTCGGCCACCCAGCTCGCCGGGATGATCCGGCTGGTCGAGTCGGCGCAGGCGTCGAAGGCGTCGGTGCAGCGGCTCGTCGACCGCATCTCCTCGGTGTTCGTCCCGGTGGTGATCGGGCTCGCGGTGCTCACCGCGCTCGGCTGGTGGCTGGCGGGCGGCGACGCCGGCGCGGTCTTCTCCGCGTCGCTGTCGGTGCTGGTCATCGCCTGCCCCTGCGCGCTCGGTCTCGCGACCCCGACGGCGATGCTCGTCGCCTCCGGCCGCGGCGCCCGTGAGGGCATCTTCCTCAAGAGCCACCAGGCACTCGAGTCCAGCCGCACCGTCGACACCGTCGTGCTCGACAAGACCGGCACCGTCACCACCGGCGCGATGACCGTGCGCACGGTGCACGTGGCCCCCGAGGCGGACCGGGCGCGGGTGCTGCGGCTCGCCGGCGCGGTGGAGGACTCCTCGGAGCACGCGGTCGCGCGGGCGGTCGCGGCCCGGGCCCGCGACGAGGTCGGCGTGCTGCCCGAGGTCGGCGACTTCGCGGCGCTGCCGGGCCTGGGGGCCCGCGGCACCGTCGAGGGGGTGGTCGTGCGGCTCGGCCGGCCCTCCGGTGACCTGCCGGGGTGGGCGCCGGAGCCGGCGGCGGACTCGACGCTCGTGGTGGTCGAGACCGACGACGTGGCGGTGGCGGTCCTCGAGCTCGCCGACGAGGTCAAGCCTTCCGCGGCGCCCGCCGTCGCCCGGCTGCGCGCGGCCGGGCTGCGGACGGTGCTGCTGTCGGGCGACCGCGCCGGCGCGGCCCGGGCCGTCGGCGCGGCGATCGGAGTGGACGAGGTCGTCGCCGAGGTCCTCCCGGCCGACAAGGTCGCCGCGATCACCGAGCGGCAGGCGGGCGGCGCGCGCGTCGCGATGGTCGGCGACGGCATCAACGACGGTCCCGCCCTCGCGGCCGCCGACCTCGGCCTCGCCGTCGGCGCCGGTACCGACGTGGCGCTGGAGGCGGCCGACGTCATCCTCGTGCGCGACGACCTCGCCGCGGTCCCCGACGCCCTCGAGCTCGCCCGCCGGACCGCCACCACGATCCGGCGCAACCTCGCCTGGGCCTTCGGCTACAACGTCGCCGCGATCCCGCTGGCCGCGTTCGGCCTGCTCAGCCCGCTCATCTCCGGGCTGGCGATGGCGCTGTCGAGCGTGCTGGTGGTGTCGTCGAGCGTGCGGCTGCGCCGCATGTGAACGGATGTGGTCGTCCCGGCGACCACAACTGTTCACGTGCGCCGGCGGCGCTCCGCCAGCACGGCGGTGAGGTAGGCCTCGGCGGTGACGCCGGGCGGCGGCGGCGGGGCCACCCGCGCGGCCACGTCGGAGGCCAGCCGCTCCCCCAGCGAGCGCCGGACGGCCGGGTCGAGCTCGCGGGTCCGTCCGAGGAACTGCCGCGCGGCCAGCGCGAGGTCGTCGGGCAGCGCCGCGAGCTGCAGCGACGACGCCCACCCGGCCAGCGCCGGGTCCGGCGGCGGCAGGTCCCGGGCGCGGGTCGAGCGCGGCATCCGCTCGCGCAGCACGATCGTGCCCGCGAGCAGGTCGCCCACCCGCTGCGCCCGCGGGGAGCACGCCGAGACCACCATCGCGACCACCCCGGAGAGCAGCCCGAAGTCGACGAACAGACCGGCGAGCGCCCGGACCAGCGCGTGCCGGAACCGGATCGGGCCACCGTCGTCGCGCACCACCCGCAGCCCGAACGCGGCCTTGCCCGGGCTGCGGCCCCGCGTCGTCGTCTCCCAGGCCGTCGGCCACGCCACCAGCCCGAGCACCACCAGCACGACCGTCAGCGCCGTCGCCAGCGCCGGGTCGATCTCCACGCCGGCGACCACCACGACGACGACCACGGCCACCAGCAGCAGCCCGACGAGCACCGCGTCCAGGGCGAACGCCAGCGCCCGCGTCGGTAGCTTGGCGGGCACCAGCTCCAGCTCGACCGCCTCGCCGACGACGACGCCCGGGTCGCGCTGCGAGGGGGTCACGGCCGGCCATGCTGCCAGGGAGGTGAGGGCACCGCGTGGACGTCGACGCCTGGTCCGACGCCCACCGGGCCGACTGGGAGCGCCTCGAGGCGCTGCTGCGGCGCCGCCGCTGGAGCGTCGAGGAGGCCGACGAGGCCCTGGTGCTCTACCGCCGCGCCGCCACCGCCCTCTCGGTGGTCCGCTCCTCGACGCCCGACCCGGCGCTGGTCTCGCGGCTGTCGTCGCTGGTGGCCCGGGCGCGGGCCGCGGTCACCGGGGCCCCGACCTGGTCCTGGCGCGACCCCCTGCGGTTCGTCACCGAGGAGTTCCCCGCGGCGCTCGCCGCCTCGGCGCGGTGGTGGGTGACGACGGCGCTGTGCTCGCTGGTGGTGATGGTGGTCCTCGGGTGGTGGGTCGCGACGACGCCGGGCGTGGCCGCCGCGATCTCCACCCCCGAGCAGACGCGGCGGCTGGTGGACCAGGAGTTCGCGTCGTACTACTCGTCGAACCCGGCGGGCTCCTTCGCCGCCCAGGTCTGGACGAACAACGCGCTGGTCGCCGCCACCTGCCTCGTCACCGGGGTGCTGCTGCTGCCGGTGCTCTGGGTGCTGCTGCAGAACGTCGCGAACGTCGCCGTCGTCGGCGGGATCCTCACCGCCAACGGGCGGCTGGACCTCTTCCTGGGGCTGATCGTCCCGCACGGGCTGCTCGAGCTCACCGCGGTGTTCGTCGCGGCGGGCGCCGGGCTGCGCCTGGGTTGGACGTGGATCGACCCCGGGCGGGAGACCCGCGCGCAGGCGCTGGCGCGGCAGGGCCGGACGACGGCGGGCCTGGCGCTCGGTCTCGCCGGTGTCCTGCTGGTGTCGGGGGTGATCGAGGCGTTCGTGACGCCGTCCGGGCTCCCGACGTGGGCGCGGATCGGGCTCGGGGTGCTCGCCGAGCTCGGCTTCGTCGCCTACGTCCTGCACGGCCGCCGGGTCCTCCGTCGTCGGGGACGCCCCCGCTAGAGCCGACCGCGGGCCTTGAGGGCGAGGTAGCGGTCGGCGAGCGCCGGGGCGAGCTCGTCGGGCCCGGCGTCCACGACCTCCACCCCCCGCCGGGCCAGCCGGGCCGCGACCTCCCGCCGCTCCGCCAGCGCCACCCCGGCCGCGGCCGCGTCGTACACCGCCGCCGCGTCGCCCCGGCCGGCGGCCATGGCGGCCACCTCCGGGTCGGCGACCCCGGCCACGAGCAGCGTGTGCCGGTGCAGCAGCGGGCCGAGCACCGGGTCGAGGCCCTCGGCGAGCACGGCCTCGTCGAGCCCGGTGAGCAGCACCACCAGCGAGCGCCGCGACGCGCGCCGCAGCACCGTCGCCGTCAGGGCCCGCATGTCGGTCTCGACCAGCGCGGCCTCCACCCCGGACACGGCGGTGGTCATCGCCGGCAGCGGGTCGCGGGCGCCGAACACGGAGGCCCGCGGCACCCGGTCGTGGGCGAGCAGGTCCACCCGGTCGCCGCCGCGGGTGGCCAGCGCCGCGAGAAGCAGGGCCGCGTCGAGGGCGGCGTCCAGCCGCGGCACCGCCTCCGCGCCGCTCCCCACGAGCCCGGCCGCCGTCCGGCCGGTGTCGAGGACGATCAGCACGTGCCGGTCGCGCTCGGGCCGCCAGGTGCGGACCACCGTCGCCGTCGAGCGCGCCGAGGCCCGCCAGTCGATCGAGCGCACGTCGTCGCCGTCGACGTACTCCCGCAGCGAGTCGAACTCGGTGCCGGCGCCGCGCACCTGCACCGCCCGCCGGCCGTCGAGCTCGCGCAGCCGGGCCAGGCGCGACGGCAGGTGGCGGCGGGAGGCGAACGCGGGGAGGACCCGCACCCGGCCCCCGACGTCCACCGAGCACTGCCGGGCGGCCAGCCCCCACGGCCCCCACGAGCGCACGGTCACCCGGTCCGCCGCCTGCTCGCCGCGCCGGGAGGGCACCAGCGTCGTCGTCACCCGCCGTCCCTCGCCGGCCGGCACGTCGAGCGCCGACGTCTCCGGCGTCGCCGCGCACGACGGGGGCCACGCGTCCCGCAGCACCCCGCGGACCCGCCGGGCGCTGCCGTTCACCACGCGCAGGCCGACCTCGACGGGCTCCCCCAGCCGGCCCTGGACCACGTCCTCGGCGCGGGTGATCTGCAGCGCCCGCGGGGAACCGGCCCGCGCGAGGTCCACCCCGACGCCGACGAGCAGGACGGCGACCACGCCCAGCACCCCGACCGCGCTGGGCGCGAGCAGCCCGACGAGCACCGCACTCGCGACCGTCAGCAGCGCGAGGCGCCCGCCGACGGCCGGGGCCCTCACCGCGGCACCGGCACCGTGTCGAGCACCCCGGACACGACGCCGTCGGCGGTCACGCCCTCGAGCTCCGCCTCGGGACGCAGCGCCAGCCGGTGGCGCAGCACGGGCAGGGCGAGGGCCTTGACGTCGTCGGGGGTCACGTAGTCCCGGCCCGAGAGCCACGCCCACGCGCGGGCGGCGAGCAGCAGCGCCGTCGCACCCCGTGGGGAGGCGCCGAGCGAGACCGACGGCGACGACCGCGTCGCCCGGCACACGTCGACCACGTAGGCCAGGACCTCGGGGCGCGCCGACACCGCGGCCACCGCCGCGCGCCCCGCCGCCAGGTGCTCGGCGCCCGCGACCGGGCGCACCCCCGCCGCCGCGAGGTCCCGCGGGTCGAAGCCGGACGCGTGCCGGACGAGCACCGCGATCTCGTCGTCGCGCGGGGGCAGCGGCAGGACGAGCTTGAGCAGGAACCGGTCGAGCTGGGCCTCGGGCAGCGGGTAGGTGCCCTCGTACTCGACCGGGTTCTGGGTGGCGGCGACGACGAACGGGTCCGGCAGCGGGCGCGGCGTCCCGTCGACCGAGACCTGGAACTCCTCCATGGCCTCCAGCAGCGACGCTTGCGTCTTGGGCGGGGTCCGGTTGATCTCGTCGGCGAGCAGCAGGTTGGTGAACACCGGGCCCGGGCGGAAGTCGAACGCGGCGGTGCGGGCGTCGTAGACGAGGGAGCCGGTGACGTCGCCGGGCATCAGGTCGGGCGTGAACTGCACCCGGCGGTCCTCCAGCGACGACGCCGCGGCGACCGCGCGGACCAGCAGGGTCTTCGCGACGCCGGGCACGCCCTCGAGCAGCACGTGCCGCCGGCAGAGCAGCGCGATGACCAGCCCGGTGACGGCCGCGTCGTGCCCGACGACGGCCTTGGCCACCTCCCCGCGCAGCGCGGTCAGGGCCGCGCGCGCCTCCTGCGGACCGACGCCGCCGGGCGCCTGCTCGCTGCTCACCCCGGATCCCCCTCTCCCCCGGCCGGCACCCGGCCCGACGTGGTCCCGACGGCGGCCCGCAGCGCGTCGAGCGCGTCGGCGAGCGCGACGAGGGCGGCGTCGTCGACGGGCGCCGCGCCGTGGAGCAGGTCGGCGACGGCGGCCGGGTCGTATCCGGGCGCTGCGCCCGCGACCGCGGCGACCAGGGCGTCCCCCGACCCGCCCGGTCCGAGCCCGAGTCGGGCCGCCAGCCGCCGGCGGGCGTCGTCGCGGAGCACGTCCGCGGCCCGTCCCCGCGCGCCGAGCCGGCGGTAGAGCCCGGCGCGGCCCCGGGTGGTCTCCGCGGCGGGCACCCGCACGGGGAGCCGCTCGGCCACCGGCGGGCCGAGCCGCCGGCCGCGCCACCACGCGGTCACGACGCCGGCGAGCAGCAGGGTCACCGCGCCCCAGAGCCAGCCGGGCGGGACGAGGCGCACGAGCGGCGTCGTCCCGCCGGCGTCGGGCAGCACCGGCGGCACGTACCAGAGCAGCCGGGGCGTCGCGCCGAGGAGCTGCAGGGTCAGGGCGGCGTTCCCGGCGCGGTCCAGTGCCTCGTTGGTGAACGGGGTGGCGGCCCCGACGACGGTGGTGCGCCCACTCACCGCCAGACCGGTCGTCGTCCCGCGCGGGTAGCAGCCGACGGCCGGCGGGGTGGTCGTGTAGACGGCGCCGTCGAGGTCGACGGGGCCGGCGGCGAGGGCCGCGGGGATCCCGCAGGCGGGCGGCGGGGTCTCGGTGTCGAGCAGGCCCGGCGGCGCCTCGCCCGGCCGGACACCGGGCGCCAGCGCCTCGAGCGCCGCCGGTCCGGGCGCGACGAGCACCACGCGCGCCCCCGAGCGGGCGAGCGTGGCGAGGTCGGCGCGGCGCAGCCGGTCCGGGACGGTGACGAGCACGGTGCTGGCGGCGTCGAGCGTGCCGAGCGCCTCCGGGCGGTCGGCCGGGGTGACCGTGACCCCCTGCCCGCGCAGCAGCGCCGCGAGGGCGGCCGAGCCCGCGGGGTCGGCGGAGTCGGGGTCGAGCAGGCCCCGGTCGGCGCGGGTGCCGAGCACGGTGAGCACCACGGCGGCCGCGAGCACCAGCGCGGCGACGGCCAGCGGCGCGCGGGCCCGGCGCAGGCGGGTCGCGAGGGCTGCCCTCACGCGGCCACCGGGCGGGTGGCCCGCGCGGCCTCGTCCGCGCCCCGTATCCGGGCCACGGCGTCGGGGTCGGCGGCGCGGCCGCCGTAGACGACCTCGTCGAAGCAGCGGGCCGCGTCGGTGACGGCCCCGGCCGCGCCGGGCAGCGTCGTCGTGACCTCGCGGGCGGCCTCCCCGGCGGTGCACCCGGCGCGGGCGGCGAGCAGGTCGCGCTCCTCGAGGCCCCGGACGAGGGCGCGCATCCACTCGCGGACGGCGTCGTCGGGCCTGCCGGCCGCCTCGTGCTCGGCCGCGCGGCGGCGGTGGGCCTCGGCGCTGGTCCCGGTCGGGTCGAGCGGGGCGGCGCGACGGCGGGCCGTCCGGGCGGCCCGTCCCAGGCGCCACCGGACGACGAGCACCAGCACGACGACGAGGGCCACCACGACGAGCACCCCGCCCGCCCCGCCGGCACGGGTGCCGGTGAGCAGCGCGACGAGGTCCCCGACGCGGTCGAGCAGCCACCGTCCCGCCCGCGCGAGGACGCCCGGCTCGGCCGCCCGGTAAGCGGGCTTCGCCAGTTCCTGCGCGGCGAGCCGACGGGCCTCGTCGGCCCCCACCGTCACCGGTGGCCCGGGTGGCACGGGGGGCACCGGGCCTAGCCCTGCTCGCGGGCGGCCCGCTGCAGCTCGAGGTCGAAGCCCTCGCGGCGCATCCGCTGGTCGATGTAGAGCAGGCCGGTGACCCCGGCCTGGAACGGCGTGGTGAGGGTCGCGCCGACGACGGTGCCGATCGAGGTGATCAGCAGCGGCAGCGGCGCGTAGGGGTTGGGTTCGCCGATGGCCCGACCGACCCCGGTCGCGACCAGGCTGAACGGGATCCCGACGAGCCCGGCGACCACCGTGACGATGATCGCGCTGAGCACCAGGATCCCCAGGACGGGCCAGAACCGCCCGGTCACGAGCGAGCGCGACCGCCGCAGCGCCGCGACCACCCCGACGCCCTCGAGCACGTAGGCGGGCGCGGCGAGCGCCAGCCCGACCGCCACGACGACGGCCAGGACGATCCCGACGAGCAGCCCGAGGACGGCGAGCCCCGCCGCCAGCCCGGCCGGGGCGCCGAAGAGCGCCAGCAGCCCGGCGGGCACCAGCGGGACGAGGAACGCGAGCACGGTCGCCAGCGCCACGAGGACGACGACGCCGAGCAGGCCCGGCAGCCGCGGGCGGGCCGCCTCCCAGCAGTCGCGCGCGACGATCGGCGCGCCGAGCACCGACCGGGAGAGCACGACGACGAGCAGCCCGGTCAGCACCGTGTTCGCCAGCAGGCTGATCAGCACCCCGATGCCGGCGAGGGTGACGGCCCCGCCCAGCACCCCGCCGAGCTGGTCGAGGTCGGGGGCGCTGTTCCCGTTCGTGGCCACGAACGCCTCGAGCGAGCTCCCGAAGGAGGCCTGGAACGGCGCCTGGATCAGCACCGTGACGACGGCGACGACGGCGGCGATGCCGAGCACGACCCGCGGGTGCGCCCGGATGTACTGGAAGGCGCCGTCGAGGAGCTCGCCGAGGGCGAGGGGCCGCAGCGGCACGATCCCGGGGCGGGGCGCGGCCAACGGGCCGCCGAAGCCCCACGGGTCGCCGGGCCGGCCGGGTCGGTGGGCTGGCCCTCCGGGAGGCGGACCGGACGGGCCGGTCAGGCCGCCGGAGCCGGTCGGGCCGCTGGGGCCGGTCGGGCCGCTGGGGCCGGTCGGGCCGCTGGGGCCGTTCGGGCTGCTCGGGACGGAGCCGGGGCTCTGCCAACCGCCGGACGCGGGCCCGCTCGCGGGGGCGCCCCTGCCCCGGGACGGGTCCCAGGGCGGTACCGCACCGGGCTCCGGGTCGGTGCCCCCGTCGTCGCGACGACGGTCCTCCGGCTCGCTCACCACGCCACCTTCCTGTCCCCGCGCCCGTGGTCGCCGGTGCGCGTCTGGCCCCGTCCCGATCGTGCCACCATGTCGCGGTGGCCCCGATCTCCGCACTGTGGCGCCGCCTCGACGAACCCCACGGCCTCGTCCACGGCGCGATCTCCGAGCTCGAGCCCACCCCGGACCACCCCGACGGCGCCTTCCTCCTCGACGGCGCGGCGATCGGGACGGACGCCGGGGAGGACACGGGTCCGATCGGCGAGCAGGAGGCGCCGCGGCCGTGGTCGACCCGCTTCTCCGTGGTGGTCGACTCCCGGTGGCAGACCCGTTCCTGCTTCGTGGAGGTCCTCGGCGCCGACGGTCTCGACCGGGTGACCCTCACCGCGGACGCCCTGGGCCACTGGACGCTCGACGGGCGGGACTGGGCCGACCTCGAGGGCTGTGTCGACGTCGACGTCTCCATCTCCCCGCTGACGAACACCCTGGTCGTGGCGCGCCTCGGGCTCGACGTCGGCGAGGAGCGCAGCGTGGACGTCGCCTGGCTCGACGTCCCGTCCCTCGCGGTCGCGCGGGTCACCCAGACCTACCGGCGCGAGCCCGACGACGACGCCGGCCAGCGGTACGTGTACGCCGACCCGACCTACGGTTCCTTCCTGTTCACCGTCGATCCACGCGGCATCGTCCGTGAGTACCAGGGCCTGTTCGCCCGGGTCGCCTGACTAGGCTGGCTCCACGTGCGGAACCGGACGCGCGCGCTGCTGTTGCTCGCGGTGCTGGCGGCTGCCCTCGTCGTCGCCTTCACCGTCCCGCTGCCCTCGCCGCTCGAGCTCCGGGACTGGGCGGTCCGGCTCGGGCCGACCGCGCCGCTGGTGTTCTTCCTCGCCCACGCGATCATCACCACGACCCCCGTCCCCCGCACCGCCTTCACGCTCGCGGCGGGCCTGATGTTCGGGCCGGTGTGGGGGCTGGCGCTCGCCGTCGGGGCGTCGTTGGTGTCCGCGCTGCTCGGCTTCGCGATCGCCCGCCGGCTCGGCGGCCGGGCGATCGCCCGGCTCGGCCCGCACCGGGTCCGGGCACTGGAGGAACGGCTCTGCGAGCGGGAGCTGCTGACGGTGACCTCGACCCGGTTGGTCGGGATCCCGTTCGCGCCGCTGAACTACACCCTGGGCGTGACGAGCGTCGGCTGGCCGGCCTACGTGGTCGGCACGCTCGTCGGGCTCGTACCGGGGACGGCCGTCGTCGTGCTGCTCGGCGACGCGGTCACCGGCGGAACGTCGCCCGCGATGATCGTGATCCTGCTGGTGACGGGGACCCTGGGGGCGATCGGCGTCATCGTCTCGGCGCGCGGACGCCGCCGGACGCCCGGTCCGGACGAGGCGCCCGAGCCCGACGCGCCCGGATGATCGTCAGCACGTCAGGCCGCGCCTGCGCCCGCCCGGGTCGGGCTCGTGACCCTCAGGCCTGATCAGCCGCCCGAGGGCTCCGGGGCGGGGGTGCCGGTCTCGGCCGGGCCGCGCGTGGGCTCCGGGACCGACGCCGGCTTCGGCAGGTTCGCCGGCTGGGGCGGCGCCACCGGGGCCGGGGTGATCCGGCCGGGCACCGGGGCGGGGCCGGGCGCCGGGAAACCGGACGTGGAGTAGCCGGCCGGGCTCGACGGCTGGTCCGGCGCCGGCTCGGCCGAGTAGGTGCAGCCCGCGAGCACGGTGGCCGCCGCGGCCGCCACGACCGCCGCGGCTCCCGCCCTGGCCCAGGACACCGTCCGTCGGGTTCGCACGCCAGTTCTCTCCTCGTCGCTCGTCCGCCGGTGCGCGAGCACCCTAGCGCCTGGTGGTGATCACGTCCGGGTGCGTCCCGCAAGGATGCCGCGTGGCGCGATCGACCACACCGGTTCCGGGCCGGCGCCCTCCTCGCGCAGGACGTCGTTCGCGGCCAGCACCCCGGTGAGGGCCGCCCGCTCCATGAGCGCGGACGGCACGTCGCTGGCCACCCAGTCCCCGGCGAGGCGCAGACCGCGGGCATCGGTGAGCACCCCGGGCCGCCGCGGGTGGAACCCCGGGTCGAAGCCGGGCGCGTTGGTATAGCGGTGGGTGTCGACGTCGAGCACCTCGAGGCCCGCGAACTCGGGCCACAGCGCGGTGAGCTCGGTGCGCATGGCCGCGACGAGCTCCTCCAGCGACGCCTCCGGGGGGCACGCGTAGGAGTGCAGCTCGATGACCGACCCGCCCGCCTCCCGCGCCCACGCCGCGGACTCGGCCTCGAGCCGGTGGAACAGCGTCACCGAGTCGAGCACCCGCTCGCGGGTCACGCCGGTGAACGGGGCGTGCGAGGCGTCGACGTCGCCGCGGCACCACAGCCGCGCCACCACGTACGGCTCGCCGCCCGGCAGCTCGGCCACCTGCCCGGCGAGGCGGGGCGCCGTCGTCGGGAAGCCCGGCGAGCGCTCGAACAGCGCCCGCGTGCCCGGCACGTCGGTGGCGACGACGAGGTGGCGCGCGGTCCGCGTCGGGCCTCCCTCGACCCCGACCGACCATCCGGACGGGCCGCTGACGACGACGGTCGCGCGGGCCCCCGTCGTGACCGTCACCCCGTGCTTCTCGAGCAGGCGGGTGAAGGGTTCCCAGAGCGTGGTCGCGTACTGGTCGCGGGGGGCGTCCATCGCGAGGCCCTCGGGGTTGCCCGTGAAGTAGAAGTGGCACATCGCGAGGAACTCGGCCGCCGAGTAGCGCTGCTCGGTGTTGAAGAAGGAGTGCGCGAAGACCTCGAAGAGCATCGCCCGGCCGCGCTCGGAGAAGCCGAGGGAGTCCAGGAGGTCGGCGGTGGTGCGGTGGTCGTGCTTCGCGAAGGTCGTCACCGGGTCGTAGCGCAGCATCTCGAGCGCCTCCCGGCCGTCGACCCGGCGCAGGTCGCGCAGCCGGAAGCTCGGCGAGCGCCACACCAGGGCGGCGAGGTTCGCCAGCGGCACCCGGGGCAGGTCGGTGAAGTCCTCCGGCGCCCACTCCGGGTCCCGGCCCTCGATGGGGTAGCCGCCGACGTCGCGCAGGAAGCCGAGCTCGGGGTCGAGCCGGCGCAGGATCGCCCGGAGGTTGTAGTACTGCCGGAAGAACCCGTGGTACCCGTGCTCGACGGTGACCGTGGTGCCGTCGGGCAGGGTCCGCGGCCACGTCCCCAACCGGCCACCCAGCGCCGGCGCGGCCTCGAGGATCTCCACGGGCACGCCGCGCTCGGCCAGCACCAGCGCCGCGCTGATCCCCGCGATCCCGCCCCCGACGACGACGGCCGTCCCGGCGTCCTCGGGGACACGGGAGGGCAGGTCGGGGCGGCCAGGGACGACGACGCGCGGGGAGAACACCCGCCGAGCCTAGGCAGGACCCGCGGGATCGGCGCGCCGCGCGGCCCCGGCCCGGTGTGGAGGACCGGCCGACGGGGCACCTCACCGGCCGGACGCCCCGGGCGGGCCGGGGGCGGTCGAGGGGAGCTGGAGCACGCCATGGCTGACGCCGCACGGGAGCGCCGCATCATCGAGGACGTCCCGAAGAAGCTGCTGATCGGCGGCCGGGAGCGTGACGCGGCGGAGGGCAGGACCTTCCCGGTCGAGGACCCGTCCACCGGCGAGATCCTCTGCGACGTGGCCGACGCCTCCCCCGACGACGGCATGGCCGCCCTGGACGCGGCGCAGAAGGCCCAGGCCGACTGGGCCGCCACGGCCCCCCGCGAGCGCGGCGAGATCCTCCGGCGCGCCTTCGAGATGATCACCGAGCAGGCCGACGACATCGCGGTGCTCATGACCCTGGAGATGGGCAAGCCGCTCGCGGAGTCGAAGGCCGAGATCACCTACGCCGCCGAGTTCTTCCGCTGGTTCTCCGAGGAGGCCGTGCGGATCTCCGGCGAGTGGAAGGTCAACGCGACCGGCAACGGCCGGGTGCTGGTCATGCGCCAGCCGATCGGGCCGTGCCTGCTGATCACCCCGTGGAACTTCCCGCTGGCGATGGGCACCCGCAAGATCGGCCCGGCGATCGCGGCCGGCTGCACCATGGTGATCAAGCCGGCGGCCCTCACCCCGCTGACGATCCTCAAGCTCGCCGACATCCTCGCCCAGGCGGGCCTCCCCGAGGGCGTCCTCAACGTCATCACGACGAAGTCGACCGGCAAGGTCATGGGCCCGCTGATCGCCGACGGCCGCATCCGCAAGCTGTCGTTCACCGGCTCCACCGAGGTGGGCCGGAAGCTCATCGAGCAGTCGGCGCAGCAGGTGCTGAAGACCTCCATGGAGCTCGGCGGGAACGCGCCCTTCATCGTGTGCGCGGACGCCGACGTGGACGCTGCGGTCGAGGGCGCGATGCTCGCCAAGATGCGCAACATCGGCGAGGCCTGCACCGCGGCCAACCGGTTCTACGTGCACTCCGACGTCGCCGAGGAGTTCACCAAGAAGCTGACCGACCGCATGGGGTCGATGACGATCGGCCGCGGCGTGGACGAGGGGGTGGAGGTCGGTCCGCTCGTGGAGGCCGACCAGCGCGACAAGGTCGCCGAGCTCGTCGACGACGCCGTGCAGAAGGGCGCGAAGGTCCGCACCGGCGGCGAGGTGCCCTCGGGCGCGGGCTACTTCTACCCGCCCACGGTGCTCGCCGACGTGCCCACCTCGGCCCGCCTGGTGAAGGAGGAGATCTTCGGGCCGGTGGCGCCCGTGTTCACCTTCACCGACGACGACGAGGCGGTGCGCGCGGCCAACGACACCGAGTTCGGGCTGGTCAGCTACCTCTACACCAGGGACCTGCAGCGGGCGGTCCGGCTCTCCGAGCGCCTCGAGGCGGGCATGGTGGGCCTCAACCAGGGCATGGTCTCCAACGCGGGCGCCCCGTTCGGCGGCTGGAAGCAGTCCGGCCTCGGCCGCGAGGGCGGCGACGTCGGGATCGACGAGTACCTCGAGATCAAGTACGTCGCGATGAACGTGTAGCCGTCCCAACCGATCACGCTGCGTGGTCACGGTGATCCACTCCGAAGTGCAGTAGTCCACTACGGCATACGGGGACGAACCGGACCGGCATCCTGCGCGGCGACCGGTGACGTGTGTCACCTGGCGCCGGAGCAGCGTGGGGAGGGCCGGGATGGGTCAGGACTCGTCGCCGGGCGGGGTGGATCCGTCGGGATGGACGCCGAGGTACTCGCCGCTGGGGGGCGGCGGGGCACCGACGCCACCCCCGACGACCGGGGGGTTCGGCTCGGCGTCCTCGGCCACTGCCCCGCACTCCGCCCCGCCGGTCCCCCAGCAGTGGGGACCGCCGAGCGGCGGGTTCCCGGGTCCCGGGGGGCCCGGGGTCCCGCCGCCCCCGGGCGCGGGCTCCCCTCCCCCGTCGCTCGGTGGGAAGCGCCCGCGGTCGGGGTCGTCGCGGACGCGGATCTGGATCGCCGTCGGCGTGGTCGCGCTGCTGGTCGTCGGCGGGGTCGCCTGGTTCGCGCTGGCCGGGACCTCCAGCGCCCAGGCCGCCCAGGTGCAGCTCGAGGCGACCTCCACGGCCGGTCCCTCGCCGTTCACGGCGCCGGTGGGCCAGGACACCGCCGGCGTGGTCGCCCCGGCCAACGCCCAGGGCACGCAGCCCGGCAACACCGGCGGCCTCTACGCCCAGGACCCGGCGAAGGCCTCGTGTGACACCGCCTCGCTGGTCAACCAGCTCACCGCCGACCCGGCCCGGGCTTCGGCGTGGGCGAAGCCGCTGGGCATCGACGCGGGCGGCATCGGCGGGTTCGTCAACACCCTCGCCGCGGTCACGCTGCGCGCCGACACCGCGGTGACCGAGTACGGGTACGCCGACGGGCAGTTCCAGCCCTACCCCGCGGTGCTTCAGGCGGGCACCGCGACGCTGGTCAACAGCTACGGCGAGCCGACGGTCAAGTGCTACAACGGCGACCCGCTGGGCGCGCCGACCGCGTCGAACGACTCGGGCTCCTATGTCGGCGTCCCGTGGAACGGCTGGGCCAAGGAGCGCACGATCATCGTGACACCGGCCCCGGCGCCGATCACCCAGATCGTCGTGGTCAACCCCGGCACGAACACCCCGGGCCCGAAGCCGATGCCGCCGAACCCGGACCCGAAGAAGAACCCGGGCCCGCCGACGACCGAGGGCGGCCAGCTGGTCCTGACCGGCACGCGCAACTACGACGGCACGGTCACTCTCTCCGACGGCCGCATCATCGACGCCAACGGCAAGGTCGTCCCGCCGAAGGTGGTGGCGCAGCTGCCGCCGGGCACGCAGACGTTGCCCGACGGCGGGCACAAGCTGCCCAACGGCACGATCCTCAACGTCGACGGCACCACGCGGACCCCGATCGTCATCAACGGTCAGGTGGTGGACGGCCAGACGAAGGTGCTCAACAACGGGCAGCTGGTCGTCTTCAACTACGACGGCTCCGTGACCCTCGTGACGCCGGGACAGAACGGCAAGGTCCAGATCCTGAACCCGAACGGGACGCCGCGGTCCACCACGACGATCCCGCCGGGCGCCGTCGTCGGGCCGGACGGGTCGTTCACCCAGCCGCCGAGCACCCAGGTGTTCAACCCGAACGGCACGCCGCGCGGCGACGTCCCCCTGCCGAACGGCGGGAAGGTCGACCAGAACGGCAACAACACGCCACCGCCGGACGCCAAGATCGACGAGACGTTCAAGAACGCGAACGGCACGGTCGGCGGCGAGGTGGCGCAGAACGGCCAGACGGGTCAGACCGGCACGACGGGTCAGGGCCAGACCGGCCAGGGCACGCCGGCCCAGCCGGGGCAGCCCGGCCAGCCGGGCCAGCCGAACTGCGCCGTCCCCGCCGGCGCGGTCGCCGACAACGCCTGCCCGCCGGCGTCGAACGTGACGGTCTGCAAGCCCGGTGACCCGGTGACCCCGGCGTGCCCGGCGCCGAAGGAGGGAACCGGCACGACCGGCACGTCGACCGAGGGCTCGTCCACGAGCTCGGGCACCGGGACCAGCACGAGCGGCGGCGGCAGCGGCTCGACCGGCAGCGGCTCGACCGGGAGCAGCGGCTCGTCGGGCGGCTCGTCGGGCTCCGGGAGCAGCTCGGGCAGCGGTTCCGGCAGCGGGAGCTCGACCTCCGGCGGCTGACACAGGCGATCCGGCCCCGACGGCCCTCGGCACCCGCGGCGGTGCCGGGGGCCGTCGTCGTCCCCGGGTCCAACCCGTGTGCGCGGCGCACGGGACGATGCCGGGCGTGAACCCGGTCCTGACCGCCCTGCTGGTCGGGATCCCGGTCGCCGGTGGGGCGGCCCTGCAGCGCACCACCGGGCTCGGCCTGGCCCTCGTCGGCGCCCCGTTCCTCGTCGCGGCGCTCGGACCGCAGGACGGGGTCTCCTTCGGGAACGCGCTGCAGACCGTGCTCTGCCTCCTGGTGCTCGCCGGGACCTGGCGGGCCACCCGGTGGGGCGCGGCGGGCGCGCTCCTGCTCGGCGCCGCGGTCGGCGTGCCGGCGGGCGCGCTGCTCGTCGATGCTCTGCCCGCCGCGCCCCTGGAGATCGTCGTCGGGCTGCTCGCCCTGGTCGGCATCGGGCTCGCGGTGCTGCCGCAGGCCGGTGCGGTGCTGCGGGGGTTCCCGGGCGCGGTCGGTTCGGGGCTCGCGGCGGGCTTCGTCAACGCCGCGGCCGGGGTCGGCGGGCCGCTCGTCTCGGCCTACGGCATCGCGCAGCAGTGGGACCGCACGGTGCTCGTCCCCACCGCCCAGGTGGTGCTGCTGGCGATCAACGTCGTCTCGCTGCTGCTCAAGGGCCTCCCGGACCTCGACGCCGCGACCTGGACCGTGGGCGCGGCCGCACTGGTGATCGGCGTGGCGGCCGGCGGTCCGGTCTCGCGTCGGCTCGGGCCGGTGGCCGGGCGGCGCCTCCTGCTCGCGGTCGCGACGGCGGGCGCGGCGGCGACCGTGGTGCGCGGGCTGCTGACGCTCTGAGACCTCACACGACGAAGCGGGCGGCCGGCGCCGCGCCGCGCCCCAGCCCGGTCAGCAGGTCCCCCTGCACCGAGTGGGCCCCGACCCGGTCCGGGGCCGGGCTGTCGTGCAGGACCAGCAGCGAGTCCTCCCCGACGATCGCGATCGCCTCCGGGTGGTCCTCACCGTCGCCGGGCGCGAGCTCGCACACGGTGTCGAGGTCGCGGGCGAACACGACCTCGGGCAGCGCGCCGGGGACGGCGGCGCCGCGGAGCCGGAGCACCCGGGCGGGCCGGGAGAGGACCATCGTCGGTCCGGCCAGCACGAGCAGGTCGTCGCCGTCGCGGGCCAGGTCGCGGACGCCGAGCCCGCCGAGGTCGACCACGTGCTTGGCGACGGAGCGCAGCGCGAGCTCCCCCGGGTCCTCCCCCGGGCCGAGCTCGAGCCGCAGGAGCACCGCCCAGCCCCGCAGGACGGGGCCCCGCAGGCCCAGCAGCACCGTCGTGACCTCCGCCGGGTCGCCCAGGGCGGCGAGCCCCTCGACGTCGAACCCGTTGTCCTTGCCGGGGATGCGCAGGAAGGGACCGAGGTGCTCGTCGTCGGCGAGGGCCCCGACCAGGCCGCGCTTCCCCGACGGCAGGCGCGCGCCCGCCCCGAGTACCGGGCGCCCGTCGGCGATCGGCAGCCGCGCGAGCACCCGGCGGGGCTTCTCGGCGGAGAGCCGGGCCAGGCGGTCCAGCACCTCCGACGGGGGCGTGTGCCGCTTGACCCGCTTCCGCCGAACCGAGTGCGAGCCGGTGACCCACAGCAGTCCGTCGCGCAGCGAGCCCTGGACGTCGATCCCCTCGACGTCGACCTCGTCGTCGGGATCCCCCGGGAGGTCCACGGCGTCGGCCAGCGGCAGCTCCACCGGGTCGCCCCAGCTGCCGTCGGCGAGGCGGGTGAGGCGGACCAGCGCGGCGCCCTCGTCGGGGGCGAGCAGCATGGTGTCGCCGGAGACGGCGAGCCCGGAGAGGCTCAGCCCGTAGGTGTGGGTGTGCTCGGCGAGGTGCAGCGTGGTGCGGGTCGTGGGCACGGCGGATCCCCTCGTGACGTCCGGAACCCCATCATCCGGTCATCGGGGACATCCGTCACGAAGCGGCCCGTCACGAAGCGGCGCTGCTCACGGGCGCTCCAGTGCCTCCAGGCGCCGCACGACCTCCTCCGCGCCGAGCACCCGGGTCACCTCGTAGAGGTCGGGGCTGCGCTGCGCGCCCGTGACGAGGACCCGCACGACGTTCGCGGCGTCGCGCAGCATGCCCGCGTAGGCGTCGGGGTCCTTCTTGTACGTCTTCGGGTTGGGCGCGAACCCGTGCCGCTCGGCGAGGTCGCGGATCTGCTGGAACCAGGTGGGCTGGTCGCCCTCGTGGGTGTAGACCGCCGCGAGGTCGGCGGCGAGCGCGTACACGATCTCGGGCGCGAGGCCGCCGAAGCGCTCGTCGGCGGGGTCGGTGACATCGGTGAACAGCGCCGGGAAGAAGAAGCCGTACGCGGTCCGGAAGTCCGACCAGCGCGCGAGGTCCTTGCGCGGGTTCTCCACCCCGACCCGCTCGACGTCGATCGCGGCCAGCGCGAGCGCCTCGTGCTCGTCGAGCACCTCGACGAGCTCGGGGTCGTAGGTCCGCGCCCACGCGCGCACGCCGGCGAGCACCTCGGGCGCCGGGAGCGTGGCGACGTGGTCCGCGCAGATGTCGGCGAGCTTGACGGTGTCGACCAGCGGGCCCGCCGACTGGAACTCGTCGAGGCGCAGCGGGGTCGTCAGGGCCTCGGGGACTCCGAGCTCGGCCAGCGGCGAGTTCGCCAGCCCGCGCAGGTAGGCCAGCACGGCGGGGGTGGGGTAGCCGGCCTCGAGGTAGAAGTCGACGGAGGCCTCGGCGTCCTTGCGCTTGGAGAGCTTGCGCCGCGAGCTGCCCTCCTGCTTCATCAGCGGGGCGAGGTGGGCGTACTCGACCTGGGAGAAGCCGAGCGCGGCGAAGAGCTGCAGGTGGGTCGGGACCGAGGAGAGCCACTCGTCGCCGCGCACCACCAGCGAGGTCCGCATCAGGTGGTCGTCGACGGCGTGGGCGAAGTGGTAGGTGGGCAGCCGCGGTTCGGTGGCCGAGGTCTTGAGGATCACGACGTCGTTGTGGTTGTCCTCGGCCTCGACGCGCCCGCGCAGCCGGTCGGTGAACCCGACCCGCTCGCCGACCTTCCCCTCCGAGCGGAGCCGGACCACGTACGGGTCGCCGGCCTCGAGCCGGCGGAGCACCTCGGCGTCGTCGGCGTCCCGCCACGGGGCCCAGCGGCCGTAGTAGCCGGTGGGCAGCTTGAGGGTGCGCTGGCGCTCGGAGATCTCGGCGAGCTCGTCCTTGGTAGCGAAGTCCGGGTAGGCGCGGCCCCGGCGCATCAGCTCACGGACGTACGAGAGGTAGATCGTGCTGCGCTCGGACTGGCGGTAGGGGGCGTACGGCCCGCCGTCGCCGGTCGAGGAGGTAGGGCCCTCGTCGGGACGGAGGTCGAACGCGTCGAAGGCGCGGGCGAACTGCGCGTCCGCCCCGGCGACCTCCCGCGCCTGGTCGGTGTCCTCGATGCGCAGGTAGTACACGCCGCCCGAGGAGTGCGCGAGGTCGCGCGACACCATCGCCGTGTAGATCCCGCCGATGTGTACGAACCCGGTGGGGCTGGGCCCGAAGCGGGTCACGAACGCCCCGTCCGGCACGTCACGCGCCGGGTACCGCTGCTCCCACTCCTCGGTCTCGGGCAGGTCGGAGGGGAACAGCGAGTCGACGGCGGCGCGATCCAGCACGGACCCGATCCTACGAGGGACCGTCCTCTCCCCCGGCGTGCCGCCCGGCGCCGTTGGAGCCCGGGCCCGCGCCGGGCGCCGCGTCCGCGACCCCCTGGGTGGCGATCGACTCCGCGTGCGCGACCGCCTTCGCGATCTCGGGGTCGGTCGAGGTGTCGAACCAGTCGGCGACGTCGTCGTCGGGGTCGCCCGGGCGCCGGGCCACGACCTCGTCGTCGACCGGCGAGGGCTGGAAGCGGAAGACGCCGTCCTCGCCGGGGGCGCCGAGCATGCGCGTGAAGCCCTCGAGGGCCTTGCCGAAGTCGCTGGGCACCACCCACATCTTGTTGGCGTCGCCCTGCGCCATCTGCGGCAGCGTCTGCAGGTACTGGTAGGCCAGCAGCTCCGGGGTCGGCTTGCCCGCCTTGATCGCGGCGAAGACCTTCTCGATCGCCTTGGCCTGGCCCTGCGCCTGGTAGAAGCGCGCCGCCCGCTCGCCCTGCGCCCGCAGCATCCGGGACTGGCGGTCGGCCTCGGCGGACAGGATCGCCGCCTGCTTGGCGCCCTCGGCGTTGAGGATCGCGGCCTGCTTGTTGCCCTGCGCCTCGGCCACCGACGCCTCGCGGTGCCCCTCGGCGGTGAGGATCATCGCGCGCTTCTCCCGGTCGGCGCGCATCTGCTTCTCCATGGAGTCCTGGATCGACGGGGGCGGGTCGATCGCCTTGAGCTCCACCCGGACCACCCGCAGGCCCCAGGGACCCGTGGCGTCGTCGAGGGCGCGCCGCAGGCCGGTGTTGATGGTCTCCCGCGAGGTCAGCGCCTGCTCGAGGCTCATGCCGCCGACGACGTCGCGCAGGGTGGTCGTGGTGAGCTGCTGGACGCCGTTGATGTAGTCGTTGATCTCGTAGACGGCGTTGCGGGGCTCGGTGACCTGGTAGTAGACGACGGTGTCGATGGACACCGTGAGGTTGTCCTGGGTGATCACGGGCTGGGGCGGGAACGAGACGACCTGCTCCCAGAGCGCCACCCGCTCGCGGATGCGGTCGATGAACGGCACGAGCAGCGTCAGGCCCGGTTCGGCCGTGCGCTGGTAGCGGCCGAGGCGCTCGATGACGGCGGCCTCGGCCTGGCGGACGACCGTGACGCTCTTCGCGATCGTGGTGACCACGAGGATCACCACGAGCACGGCGAGCACGGTGACGACGATGGACACGTCCATCACTCCTCCACTGGGTTGACGGACCCGGTCGCGGTGACGACGGCGGTCGCCCCGGAGATCTCGACGACGACGACCGGCGTCCCGGCCGGGAGGTCGTCCTCGTGCAGCGAGCGCGCGGACCACAACGACCCGGCCAGCCGCACCGTCCCCGCGCCCACGCCCACGGGCTCGACGACCTCGCCGCGGGACCCGAGCAGCCCCCGCGTACCGGTGTTCACCGGGTCGTGGATCTGCATCCGCCGACGGACGGCGGGCCGCGCGACCAGGACGAACAGCCCCGCGAGCAGGGCGAAGACCGCCAGGTCGGGGCCGAGGGGGGCCCCGGCCGCGGCGACCGCCGCGGTGCCGAGGGCGGCCGCCCCGAGCATGAGCAGCACGAGGCCACCGGTGAGGACCTCGGCGACGACGAGCACCACTCCCGCGATCGCCCAGATGAGCGGGATCACACGACCAGTGTGCCCCCGCCGGGTGTCACGTGGTGACGAAATCGATCAGCTGCTCCATCGCGGTGATCAGCGGGGTCTGCAGGTCGTTCCAGGTCGAGACCGCACCGAGCACGCGGCGGGCGCCGTCGCGCTCGTCGCCCCACCCGAGCGCGGCGCACACGCCCTTCTTCCACTCGATCCCGCGCGGCACCGTCGGCCACTCCCGGATGCCGACCGCGGCCGGCTTCACGGCCTCCCAGATGTCGACGTAGGGGTGGCCGAGGACCAGCACGTGCTCGCTCGCCGGCCCGAGGTCGCGGCGCAGGCCCTCGGCGATCCGGGTCTCCTTCGAGCCGGTGACCAGGTGGTCGACGAGGACGCCGAGCTTGCGGTCCGGGCCGGGCCCGAACTCGTGCGCGGCCTCGACGAGCACGTCCGCGCCGTGCAGCGGCTCGACGACGACGCCCTCGACCCGCAGGTCGTGACCCCAGACCCGCTCGACGATGGCGGCGTCGTGCACGCCCTCGACCCAGATGCGGTGCGGGCTCGCGACCTTCGCCCGCCGGTCGTCGCCGCGCACGGAGCCCGACGCCGAGCGCTGCTGCTCCGGGCTCTCCCGCGGCCGGGGCGGCGTGAGCGTGGCGAGACGGCCCTCGAACAGGAACGACGCGGGCTTCATCGGGAAGAGCCGACGACGGCCGGCGGCGTCCTCGAGCACGACCTCCCGGACGTCGGCGCGGATCACCGCGCCGCAGAAGGAGCCGGTCGCGTCCTCGACGACGAGGCCGGGCTCGGCCTCGACGGTCAGGATCTCCTGGGTGGGCCGGTGGCTCGTCAGGCCCGGGAGCCCGCCGGAGCGGCCCGCGCCGCTCGACGGCCCGCCGGACCGCGCCCCCATCGACGGACGACCGAGCCCGCCCGTCGTCCGGAACCCGGCCTCCCCGGAGGAGCCGTTCATGCCGCGGCCCTGCGTCCTCGCCACGCCCGACGACGGTAGTGGCGATCCGTGGCCGGACGGGGCTCCGACACGCGCGCTGCCCCGGCCGCGTTGGTGGGCCCGCGGAACGTCTGCCTAGGCTGGAGAACATGCCTGCTGCGAGCGCGTCCCTGGCGGTGTGGAGCGCGGCGTGGATCGCCGGTGCGGCCGCCGCCGACGACGTCCTCGACGCGCTCGCCCCGTGGTCGGAGGCCCACGACGTGGTCGCGGCCGACGCGGGCGTCGCCGCGGAGACCGACCTGCCGACGCCCGACCGCGCCGGTGCCGGTCTCGCCGCGCTGCTGGTGCTGCTGCGGCAGCGGGACGCCGGCGGCGACCTCGACGCCCGGGTGGTGCTCCCCGTGGCCGGGGACGTCCGGGGGCTGCCGGGGCCCGACGCGCTGCGGACGGCGGCGATGGCGGCGGGCGAGTGCGCGGTCTTCCCGGGGGCGGGGCTGGCGGTGGTCCCCGCGGTGGTGGCCGACGGCGTGCTGCGCTGGACCGCCCACGTCGTCGGGGAGGTCCCGCCGCAGGCGCACCCGAGCCTCGCCGACGCCGAGCACGACCTGCGGACCGGCGTCCGGGACGCGGCGACCACGCTGGCGGAGATGGACGTCGCGCGGCCGCGGGCCGGGGTCCGGGAGGAGATCGCCGCGTCGCTGCGTCGTCGCCCCCAGCCGTCCTGGCCCGCCGGGACGCCCGGGCGTCCGCTGCGGGTGCTGCAGCACGCCGACGAGGTCGAGGCGATCCTCCTCGCGGCCTCCGGTGACGACCCCGGCGGCGCGCTCACCTCGGCGGCCGCCCTGGCGCGGACCGACGCGCTGCGCCCGCTCGCGACGGCGGTGCGGGCGGCGCGGGTGGCGGCGGTCGCCGAGACGGTGCGGGTCCTGACGGCGGCCTGACCGGCCCGTGGCGTCGCGGGCGGCAGTGGACCCGTCCCTGGAACGGACGAACGGCCGGTTGATGACCTTCGATGGTCACGAACCGGCCGCTCGTGCTCCCGGGGTGGTGCGCGGGGGCGCGGGCCGAGCCGGCCGCGCCGACGACGAGGGGCACATCGCGCACCCGGACCAGCCGCGAGACCTGCCCCACGTGCTCCTGATCACCGGGGCGGGGGCCGCTCGGACCGACTCAGGAGGACGCGGATCGACGGCGGGCCGGGGGCTCGCAGCAGCCGGGGGCGCACAACGACCCGTTGCAGCCGACCCCACCCCGCGGGCCGTTCCCCAGCTCCCGCGGCGCCGCGCCCTCCACCTGCTCGGCGATCAGCTCGACGATCATGCGGATGAAGCGGGGGTCGGACCCGGCGGTGGCGGCGCGCGCCATCCGGACGCCGAGCTTGTCGGCCTGCTCGGCGAGCTCGGTGTCGAGGTCGAAGACCACCTCGATGTGGTCGGAGACGAACCCGACGGGGCTGACCACGACGTCCTCGACGCCCGCCACGGCCAGCGCGTCGAGGTGGTCCTCGATCTGGGGGTCCAGCCACGGGATCTGCGGCGGCCCGGACCGCGACTGCCACACCTGGTCGTGCTCGGCGACCCCGAGCTCCGCCGCCACGAGCCGCGCCGCCTCGCCGACCTGCCGCGAGTAGCGGTGCCCGCCCTCCTCGGGCGGCCCGGCCGTCTCGTCGGCCGACACGGGGATCGAGTGCGCGGTGAAGACCAGACGGGCGTCGTGCCCGGCGTCGAGGGTCTCCCTCGCGGCCCGCGCCCCGTCGGCGACCGCCTCGACGAACAGCGGGTGGTCGTAGAAGTGCCGCAGCTTGGTCAGGTCCGGGACCAGGGCCTCGTCGCCCAGGCGCTCGGCGGCCGCGGCCCGGGCCCGGGCGATGTCGTCGTGGTACTGCCGGCAGGCCGAGTAGCCGCCGTAGGCGCTGGTCGCGAACACCAGCGCGTTCCGGACGCCGTCGCGGGCCATCTCGGTGACGGTGTCCTCGGCGAACGGGTGCCAGTTGCGGTTGCCGAAGTAGACCGGGAGGTCGTACCCGGCGGCCGCGAGCTCGCGGCGGAGCGCGGCGATGATCTCGCGGTTGAGGTCGTTGATGGGCGAGCGGCCGCCGAAGTGGTGGTAGTGCTCCTCGACGGCGTCGAGCCGCTCGGGCGGGACGCCGCGACCGCGGGTGACGTTCTCGAGGAAGGGCCGGACCTCGTCCGGGGCCTCCGGTCCGCCGAAGGACAGGAGCAGGACCGCGTCGACGGGTCCGGCAGGGTTCGTGCTCACCCGGTCATGGTTCCCCGCCCGGGCCCACCTGCCACCTGTGACCCCGAACTGCTCCGAACGGCCGATCGCTCGGGCGAGTGATCGGCTTTACCTTTCCTTCACGGCGCGAGGGGGCTCTGCGCCGTTGGGGGGATGCGGGATGGACGATCTCATCGGTGTGCCCGTGGTCGGGCAGCCCGTGGTGTACGCAGCCGGGTTCCTCGCCCTCCTGCTCGTGGTGTTCACCGGGTCGTGGGCGGGCTCGATCGTGACGGTCGCCCACGAGGGCGGGCACATGTTCATGTCCGTCGTGACCTTCCGCGGCTTCGACGGCTTCGGGCTGGCCGACGGTGGGGGAGGCGGCACCTCCGTCAAGGACCAGAGCTGGGGCATCGGCTATCTGCTCACCGTGGTGGTGGGCTATCTGACCCCGCCCCTGCTCGGCCTCGGAGGCGCCGCCATCCTCGTGCACGGCAACGCCTGGGCGATCTTGGCCGCCTCCGTCGTGCTCCTGTTCGTCGCCTTCCTCTACAGCGAGAACGCACTCGCCTTCGTCGTGACCCTCGTCGCCCTCACGACGGTCGTCCTCGTCCTCTGGCTCGGCGGTCCGCTGGTGCAGATCACGCTCGCCGCCGCCGTCGTCTGGTGGCTCCTGATTGGGGGCGTGCGCTCCGCCGTGATCATGGGCCGCAGCCCCACGTCCGACGCGGGACGGCTGTCCCGCAGCACGTGGATCCCGACGATCGTCTGGAAGTCGTTCTGGATCACGGTCGCGCTCGTCTGCCTCTACGCCGGCGGGCGGCTGCTGTTCACCGGCACCGCGTGGCCCGCCGGGGTCTGGCCCTTCGACGGGCCCGCCTGAATCGGGGCACCACCGCGTCGTGACCGGGTCCCCGTGACTCGGTCACGGCGGAGCGTGACCGCTCCGAGGACCTGGTCGGCCTCGTCGTCACGACCCCGGGACGACCGGGTCCTCGCGACTCGGTCGTGCCGGCACCGTCGAGCCGGCCCGACGCCGCCGTCGGTGGCCGGGCGCGCCCGTCCGTGCGGTCGCGAGAAAACCCGAACCGGCCCGGCCGACGCCCCCCGCCCCGGCCGGACCGGTCCCGTCCCCCGACGTCTAGACCGGCGCGAACAACCCCTCGGGGTCGTACGCGCGCCGGACGATCTCCCGACGCTCCCGCTCGCGTCCGGTGAGGGCGCGGCGATCCGCCACGGCGGTGAGCACGTCGAGGCCCGGGTGGGGCCGGCGGCCCACCCGGCGCGGACGCAGCGCCAGGTCGACCCGTGTCACGGTCCCGAGCCCGGTCCCTCCCCCGAGCAGCGCTGCGAACAGGTCGGGATCGGACTCCGGGCCGACCCGGCGGACCAGGCCGTCGGCCGTGACGATCTCGGCACCGACCAGCCGGGGCTCGCCGAGTCCGTGCGCGGCCGTGGCGGCGTCGACGGCGGCGAACGACGCGGCCGCCCCCACCCGCGCCGTCCGTGCGCGCGCGTCGACGGCCACCTCCCCCACGGCGCACAGATCGATCACCAGCGGCCCCGCACCACGCGACGCGACCCCACCGTCGCCATGGCCCGCACAGCCGACCCGGACGCGCAGGCCCGACCGCCGTGCGATCCCCAGGCCCGTGACGACCTGCTCGACGCTCCGGCACCGGACGATCGCCGCTGGCGGGACGCCGCCGACGACCGACGGCGACCGTCCGTGCTCGGCGCGGGGCCGCGGGACCAGACTCCGCGTGATCGCCGCGCCCCGCGCCCACAGCTCCGTCGTGACGGTCATGCCGTCCACCCCGGACGCTGTCGTGGCATCGCGCGGTCCCCCCTGCCCGGGCCGGGACGGTGGTCCGTCCCGATCTGTGCCCGGCCACGAGGATCACCGCGTGCGACACGTGGGGGATCCGGGGAATCCCCGGGTCCGGGCGGCAGGGGAGCACCTAGGATGGTGGCGCGTGGAGGGACGCGAGGACGAGCGCCGGGAGGTCCGTCGTCTGCTCGACGCGGCCCGCGACTCCCGCGCCGGCGTCCTCGGCCTCCGCGGGTCCGCGGGCTCGGGGAAGACGACGCTGTGTGACGACGCGATCGACGCCGCCACCGGCATGACGGTGCTCGTCGTGTGCGGGACCGAGAGCGAGCGCGACCTCCCGCTGGCGGCGCTCCTCGCGCTCCTGCGCCCCCTCGACGACCGCGTGGACGACCTCCCGGACGCCCCCCGCGCCGTCGCCCGGGCCCTGCTCGACGGCGTCGGCACGCAGGACGGCGCCGACCCGTTCACCCTCGGCGCCACCTGCCTCGCGCTGCTCGCCGTCGCCGCCGAGAAGGAACCGGTCCTCGTCGTCGTCGACGACGCGCAGTGGGTCGACGAGGTCTCGGGCCACGCCATGGCCTTCGCGTTCCGGCGGCTGGCGCGCGACGCCGTCGCGGTGGTCCTGGCCTGCCGCGACCCGCAGGGCGCGGACGACCGGCCCTGTCCGATCCCGGGGAGCTGGTCCTGGACCGAGCTCGGTGGGCTCGAGCCGGACCAGGCGGTCCGGCTCCTGGCCGGGCACGACGTGACGCCCGACGTCGCCACGACGCTCTGCACGGCCTGCGGCGGGAACCCGTTGGCGCTCCTCGAGGTCGTGCGCGGCCTCTCGGCGGAGCAGCGGACGGGCGCGGCCGCGCTGCCCGACCCGGTGCCCCTCGGTCCCCGGGGGACGGCCGCGGCGGGGCGACGGCTGGCGGAGCTCGCACCCGGCGACCTCGAGGCCCTCGCCGTCCTCGCCGTGGCCGGGGAGGGCGAGCTGCCCGACCACGCCCGAGCCCTGGCCGCTCGCGGGCTCGACCCGACGGCGCTCGAGGACGCCGAGCGCCGGGGCGTCGTCCGCTGGGAGGCCGGGCTCCCCCGCTTCGTCCACCCGTTGCTGCGCTCGGCCGTGGTCACCCAGGCCGGCCCGCAGGCACGACGGCGGGCTCACGCGGCCTGGGCGGGCCTCGAGGGCGTCCCGGTGGTGCGGCGAGCCCACCACCTCGCGGGGGCGACGGTCGGGGTGTCGGAGGAGGTCGCGGCCACGCTCGAACGGGCGGCCGACGTCGCGGTCGAGCGCGGCGGCGTGGCCGCCGGGGTGGATGCCCTCGTGCGGGCCGCCCAGTTCTCGCCGGAGCCGACCGAGCGCGCCCGACGACGGCTGCGGGCGGCCGAGGCCGCCTACCTGGCCGGGCGCCGCGACCTCGCCCACGAGCTCGTCACGGCGGTGCTGGCCGAGGAGCCGGACTCCGGGGTCGTCGCCGGCCTCCGCGACCAGGCACTCGCCCTCGACGCGTCGCTGCGGGTGTGGACCGTCGAGGCGGGCGAGGCCCACCTCGTCGTCATGCCGGTCATCGAGCGGCTCGTCGGACCGGCGCCGGACCTGGCGGCCCTCCTCGGGGTGCAGCTCGTCGTCGCGATGTGGAGCACCGGGCAGATCCGGTCGGGCACCGGGCTGGCCCGACGCGTCCGGGAGCTCCCGATCACCGACCCGGCCATCCGTCACCTCGCGGACTTCGCGTGCGCGCTCTTCACCCTCAGCGCGGGCGATCCCGGCCCGACCCGCGAGCTACTGCGGCGCACCGACCCCGCGGCCCACCGCGACGAGCTCCTGCGGCGGTTCCCCCTGTACTACACCGGGCTCCACCACTGGTGGCGTCTCGCCGATCACGGCGCGGCCGGCCTCCGCGAGGTCGACGAGCAGGTCGCGTTCCTCAGGCGTCGGATGGCGACGACGCTGCTCCCCCATCCGCTGATGCTCCGGGCCGACCTCCGCTTCGAGACCGGGGAGGTGGCCCGCGCCCGGGCCGACCTGACCGAGGCGATCGGGCTCTGCGAGGAGACGGGCCAGGGCGTGCTCGCCGGCTACGCGCACGCGATGCACGGGCGGGCCGCGGCGCTCGAGGGCGACGAGCCGCTGGCCCGCGGCGAGGCGGAGTCGGCGCTGGAGACCGCGCGGTCGAGCGGCCTGCGGCCGATCCTGCTCTACGCCCACCACACCCTCGGGCTCCTCGAGCTCGGGCTCGGCCGCCCCGAGGACGCGGCGCGACACCTCGACCTCGTGCGGGCGACCGCCGCCGACCTCGGATCCCAGCACCCCAAGATCGTCCCGTGGCACGCCGACCACGTGGAGGCCCTGCTCGGGGCCGGCCGGCACGCCGAGGCGGCGGCGGTCTCCGCCGGGCTCGTGGCGGACGCGGAACGCTGCGACAGCGCCTGGTCCCGCGCGGTCGCGCTCGGCACCGAGGCGCGCGTCGCCCCCGATGACCGGGCCGACGACCTGCTCGCACAGGCCGTGGACGCCCAGGCCGGGATGCCGCTGGAGCAGGCCCGGACGCAGCTCTTCCTGGGTGAGCACCGACGCCGGCGGGGACGCGTCCGCGACGCCCGCGAACCCCTCGCGGCGGCCGCCGCCACGTTCGCCGGGCTCGGGGTGGTGCCGTGGGCGCGCCGCGCGGAGGCCGAGCTGCGCGCCGCGGGCGGCCGGGCGGCGGCCCCGGCCGCCCCGGACCTCGGTGCGCTCACCGACCGGGAACTGCAGATCTGCCTGGCCGTCGCCGACGGCGCGTCGAACAAGGAGGTCGGTGCGGCGCTGTTCCTGTCCCGCAAGACCGTCGAGTACCACCTCGGCAACGTCTTCCGGAAGCTCGGGGTCACGAGCCGGGCCCAGCTGGCCCGGCTCGTGGCGAGCTCGTGAGGGTCGCTCAGACGCCGACCGCGTGGAACCCGCCGTCGGCGTGGAGCATCTCGCCGGTCGTCGTCGGGAGCCAGTCGGAGAGCAGCGCGCAGGCGGTCTTCGCGACCGGGGTGGGGTCGGAGAGGTCCCACCCGAGCGGTGCGCGATCGGTCCAGGCCTGCTCGAACGACTGGAACCCGGGGATCGACTTCGCGGCCATCGTCTTGAGCGGGCCGGCGGCGACGAGGTTGACCCGGATGCCGTCGGGGCCGAGGTCCCGGGCGAGGTAGCGGGTGGTCGACTCGAGGGCGGACTTCGCGACGCCCATCCAGTCGTAGGCGGGCCAGGCGACGGTGTTGTCGAAGTCCATCCCGACGATCGACGACCCGCGGGTCAGCAGCGGGCGGCACGCGACGGCGAGCGACTTCAGCGAGTAGGCCGACACCTCGATCGCCGTCGAGACGTCGGACCAGGGCGCGGAGAGGAAGGCGCCCTCCCCCAGCGCGCCCGCCGGGGCGAACGCGATCGAGTGCAGCACGCCGTCGAGGCCGTCGACGTGCTCACGGACCTGGTCGGCGAGGCCGTCGAGGTGCTCCTGGTTCTGCACGTCGAGCTCGATCACCGGCGCCTCCTGCGGCAGCCGCTGCGCGACCCGCTTGACCAGCGAGAGCCGGCCGAACCCGGTGAGCACCACCGTCGCCCCGGCCTCCTGCGCCGCCTTGGCGACGTGGAACGCGATCGACGCGTCGGTGATGATCCCGGTGACCAGGATGCGCTTGCCGTCGAGCAGTCCCACGGGGGTTCCTTCCGGTTCGGTGGTGAGGTGCCCTCCGGGCCCGTGAGCACTAATGGTCGCTATACCGACCTTGAGTGCTCACGAGCGCGAAGCGCACCTAGTGGCCCATGCCGACGCCGCCGTCGACGGGCAGCACGGCGCCGGTGATGTAGGCGGCGTCGTCGGAGGCGAGGAACGCGACGGCCTTGGCGATCTCCTCGGGCTTCGCCGTCCGGCCGACCGGGACGGCGGCCAGGATCTCCTCGCGCCGTTTGTCGGACAGGTCGGCGGTCATGTCGGTGTCGACGTAGCCGGGGGCGACGACGTTGGCCGTGACCCCGCGCCCGCCGAGCTCGCGCGCGACCGAGCGGGCCAGCCCGACCAGCCCGGCCTTCGAGGCGGCGTAGTTCACCTGGCCGGGCGCGCCCATGAGCCCGACGACGCTCGAGATGTAGATCAGGCGGCCGAAGCGGGCCTTCATCATCCCGCGGGTCGCGCGCTGGGTGACCCGGAAGGCGCCCGTGAGGTTGGCGTCGAGCACGCCGGTGAAGGCGTCCTCGGGCATGCGCATGAGCAGCCCGTCCTGGGTGATGCCGGCGTTGGCGACGACCACCTCGACCGGCCCGTGCTCGCTCTCCACCTGGCTGAAGGCGGCGTCCACGGAGGCCGAGTCGGTCACGTCGCAGTGCACCCCGGGCAGCCCCTCGGGCGGTTCACCGCTGCGGTGGGTCACGACGACGGTGTGGCCCGCCGTGGCGAGCTCCCGTGCGACGGCGAGGCCGATGCCCCGGTTGCCTCCGGTCACGAGCACGACCCGGCTCACGCATCTCCTCCAACGTCGGCGGCGGGCGCACGCTATCGGCTACCGACAGGTAGCGGCGAGTGAGTGGTCGGGCTTACGGCAACCGGGCACCGAGGGCGAACGCGGCACCCAGACCGATGACGACGAGGATCGTGCCGGCCATGAGCCAGTCCCCGCCGGTGTCGACCTCCTGGGACTCGTACCCGATCTGCTCGCGCAGCGTGTCGTAGGTGGCGCGCAGGTCCTGCTGGCTCGCGGCCTTGGAGAAGTCGCCGCCGGAACGGCGGGCGATCTCCTGCATGTCGGAGTCGGCGACGGCGACCGGGACCGGGCGCCCCTCGATCTCGATCTCGCCGTAGTCGGTGCCGAACGAGATCGCCGAGATCGGCACGCCCTGCTGCTTGGCCTGGTCGGCCGCGGTGAACGCGCCGCGGGGGGCCTCCAGGTCGGACGGGATGGTCTGCTTGCCGTCCGACAGCAGGATGATCCGGCCCGGTGGGGGCTGCTCCGGGCCCTGGATCTGGCTGGCCACCGACCGGATGGCCGCCAGGCAGGCCTGGATCGCCTCGCCCGTGGCCGTCGACTCGGCGAGCTGCAGCGTCGAGATGGCGCGCTTGACGGTGTCGCGGTCGCGCGTGGGCGACACCAGCACCGTGGCGGTGCCCGCGAACGAGACCAGCCCGAGGTTGATCCCGGGCGGGAGCTGGTCGACGAACTCGGTGGCGGCCTGCTCGGCGGTCTGGAGCCGGGTGGGGCTCACGTCGGTGGCGCGCATGGAGAGCGACACGTCGATCGCGAGCATCACCGTCGCCCGGTTGCGCGGCACCTGCTCGGTGGCCAGCGGCCCGGCGAGGGCGACGACGAGGCAGGTCAGCGCCACCAGGATCAGCGCCACCGGCGCGTGCCGCAGCCGGCCCGGGCGCTTCGGCGCGATCTTCTCCAGCACGCCGAGGTTGGTGAAGCGCATGGTGTTGCGACGCCGGCGGCGCTCGTTCCACACGTAGGCCGCGGCGAGCACGGCGACGACGAGCAGGGCGAGCAACCACCACGGGTGCGAGAACATCGCGGTCAGCTCCTCCCGGCCGGGGTGCTGGTCAGCACCGGGGCAGAGCCCTGCCCCGACCAGCCCCGCTTGCGCGCGACGACGAAGCGCACCACGTCGGCGATCCAGTCGCGGTCGGTCCGCAGCCGCAGGTGGCCGGCCCCGGCGGCGCGCAGCGCCGTGGCGACCTGCTCCTGGTGGGCCGCGGCCTCGGCGGCGAACCGGCGGCGCAGCGTCGGGGTGGTGGTGACCTCCCGCGAGTGCCCGGACTCCGGGTCGGCGAGCACGACGGTGCCGACGTCGGGCAGCTCCTCGTCGCGCCGGTCGCCCACCTCGATCGCGAGGACGTCGTGGCGCATCGCCAGCCCGCGCAGCGCCCGGTCCCAGTCGACGTCGCCGAGGAAGTCCGAGACCACGACGGCGAGGCCGCGCCGGCGCGGCGGGTTGCGCAGCGCCTCGAGCGCGCCGAGCAGGTCGCCCCGGGTGCCCTCGGGGGCCCGCGGGGTCCCCGCGATGCGGCGCATCAGCGCGTGCGCGTGGACGGTCCCGCCGCGCGCCGGGAGGCGCACCAGGTCCTGTCCGGTGGCCACGATCGCGCCGACCCGGTTGCCGCCGCCGCGGGTGAGGTGCACGACCGCCGCGCACGCCGCCACCGCCAGGTCCCGCTTCTCGCAGCCGCCGGTGCCGAAGTCGAGGCTCGGCGAGAGGTCGACGACGAGCCAGGTCTCCAGCTCCCGGTCGGCGATCGTCTCGCGGATGTGGGGCTCGGAGGTCCGCGCCGTGACCGACCAGTCCATGCGCCGCACGTCGTCGCCCGGCTGGTAGACCCGCGCGTCGCCGGCTTCCGACCCCGGGCCGGGGACGAGTCCGAGGTGGTTGCCCTGCAGCAGGCCGTCGAGGCGCCGCCGCACGGTGAGCTCCAGCGTGCGCAGGGCCGCGTCGAGGTGCTCGCTGCCGGGCGCGAGGCTCGGCGGGAAGGGCTCGGCGCCGCGGCCCTCGCGGGGCGGGCGGCGCGGTGCCCCGTCGGGATCCCCCGGCGGGCCGGCGGCGCCGGCACGTACCGACCCGTCGTCGTCACCCTGTTCAGCGTCCTCGGCCACCCCCAGGCGCCCGAGCAGCCGCGGCCACCACGACGTCCGCGCCGGGGGCTCCTCGCTGCTCACGAGCCGGCCGCCGCCTGGCGCCCGGGCGCCGGGCCGGCGTGCTGCGGGGCCTGGCCGGCCGGGCCGGAGACCGCGACGGGACGGGCGCTGACCTGCGGGAGCGGCACCGTCTGCAGCAGCCGGGTGACCACGTGGTCGACCGGTACCCCGTCGGCCAGCGCGTCGTAGGACAGCACGAGACGGTGGCGCAGCACGTCCGGCGCGATGTCGACGACGTCCTGGGGCAGTACGTAGTCCCGCCCGCGCACGAGCGCCAGCGCCCGGGCGCCGGAGATGATGCCCAGCGACGCGCGGGGCGAGGCGCCGTAGGCGACCCAGCCGGCGACGTCGGACATCCCGTGCTCGGCGGGCGCCCGGGTGGCGACGACCAGGCGCACCACGTAGTCGACCAGGGCGTGGTGCACGAACACCTGGGAGGCGACCTCCTGGAGGCGGCGCAGCTCCGCCGGGTCCAGCACCGTGTGCGGCTCCGGCGGGTGCACACCCATCCGGTAGACGATCTCGCGCTCCTCGTCGGCCGTGGGGTACTCGACGAGGATCTTGAAGAGGAACCGGTCGCGCTGGGCCTCGGGCAGCGGGTAGACGCCCTCGTTCTCGATCGGGTTCTGCGTGGCGAGCACGAGGAACGGGTCGGGCATCGGGTGGCTCACGCCGCCGATCGACACGTGCCGCTCGGCCATCACCTCGAGCATCGCCGACTGCACCTTGGCCGGCGCGCGGTTGATCTCGTCGGCCAGCACGAAGTTCGAGACGACGGGGCCGAGCTCGACGTCGAACGCCTCGCGGCCCTGCCGGTAGATGCGCGTGCCGAGGATGTCCGAGGGCACCAGGTCCGGCGTGAACTGGATGCGCGCGAAGGACCCGCCGACCACCCGCGCGAACGTCTCGACGGCGAGCGTCTTCGCCACGCCCGGCACACCCTCCAGCAGCAGGTGCCCGCGCGCGAGGAGACCGACGAGCATCCGCTCGACCAGGCGCTCCTGCCCGACGATCACCCGCTTGACCTCGAGCACCGTCCGCTCGAGCTGCTCGGCGTCGTGTGCCGGGGTGTCCGGCGCCTGCTGCTCGCTCACCGAGTGCCCTCCGCATCCGTGTCCGCTGTCGGCCGTGACCGTACCCATCGGGCCCGACACCGTGCGTGCCCCGCCAAGGAGAGGGACGGCGAGGTGAGACCCCGGTGAGGGCGCCTCACGAGACCGGCCGGGTCACCGTCGGGAGGATCTCGTCGTCGAAGCGGACCGGGGCGATCCGCACGACCTTCCCCGACTCCGGCGCCTCCACCATCTGGTCGTCGCCGAGGTAGAGCGCCACGTGGTGGACCCCGTCGCCGTCGGCCCAGAACAGCAGGTCGCCGGGCCGGCGCGCCTGGAGCGGGAACTTCGGGCCGGCGTCGACCTGGTAGCCGCTGTAGTGCGGCAGCGACACCCCGACCCCCGCGAACGCGTAGACCATCAGCCCGGAGCAGTCGAAACCGACCTTGTCGTAGTCGCCGAACGCGTCCGCGACCCCGCCGTCGTGGATGCCCTGCGTGGGTCCGTCGGCGTCGCCCCCGCCCCACGCGTAGGTGGTGCCCAGCTCGGAGAGCGCCCGGTCGATGACGGTCTGGACGCGGTCCCCCGACGGCGCCTGCCCCGGGCTCGACGACGAGGGCGGCGACGGCGAGGGCGACGGCGAGGGGGTGCTGACGGCGGGCGCGGGCGCCTTGGCCAGCCGCGCCCGGGCCGCGTCACGCGCCGCCGCGTCGGAGGCGGCCGCGGCCTGCTGCTGGGCGGCCTGCGCGGCCTCGGCCCGGCGGCGCTGGGCCGCGAGCGCCGCGTCCGAGGCCTCCAGCCGGCTCAGCCGCGCCTGGGCCGCGGTGCGCTGGGCGGTGACGGTGGCGATCTGCTGCTGGCGCGACGCGACGGCGGCGCGGGCCGTGGCGAGCGCCCGGGCGGCCGCGTCGCGGGCGGCGGACGCCCTGGCGGCGGCGTCGGCGGCCTGCGCCGCGGCGGCGCGGGCCCGCGAGTCGGCGTTGGCGGCGTCGACCCGGGCGCGCTCGTAGCCCTCGAGGGCGACGGACTGCTGGGCCGAGACGAGGCCCTGCAGCTGCAGCCGGTCCGCGACGTCCTGCGGCCCGTGGGTCCCGGCGAGCGCGGCGGCGATGCTCGAGGCGTCGGCCTGCTGGTACTGGGCGGCCACCCAGTCGTCGACGCGGGTGCGGGCGGCCTCGGCGTTCGCGGCGACGGTGTCGGCGGACGCGCGGGCAGCGGCCGCGTCGCGGCGGGTCCGTTCGACGCGGGCCCGGGCGGCGGAGTCGTCCGCCACGGCGCGGTTCGCGAGCTCCTGGCGCTCCCCGGCCTGGTCGGCGAGGTCGTCGAGCTGGCTCTGCAGCGTCGAGAGCTGGGCGACGAGCCGGCCGACCTCGGCCCCCGCCCCCGCCGTCGCGCCCGACGGCGGGGGCGGGGGCGGGGCGGTCTGGGCGAGCGCGGGCACCCCGGTCGGCACCGTCAGCGCCAGGACGCACACGACGAGGCCGGCGACGGTCCGGCCGACCGCTCGCGCCACCGCGTCCCCCCTCGTCGACGTGGGCCCGGTCGCCCGGAGTGGATCACCCCGGGCGGCGGCAGCGGTGGCACCACTCCGGCGTGGGCGTGTCCTCGGGGCGGATGGGTCGTGAGGGGCCCGTGGGGCGGCTCCCCGACGGACCGACGGGCCGGCCCCGGGGTGAGCGGCGGCACCCCGACCCGGCGACGTGATCGTCGTAACCTGGAAGGTGCAGGTCCGGGGGTGCGAGTGCGCTAGCGGTGGCCGTGCGCGAGACTCCCCGCAGGACGGGATCGTCACCGCGCGGTACGGCGGCGCGACGCACCGGCGGGCCACGCTGCGAGCCGGCGCGCGAGGGTGCACCACCAAGGCCACCCCCGGTGTCGGTCCCGCACCGCGGACCGACCGGTCGGCGCACCACCACCCCCCGGTCGGCCCACACCCGAATCGGCCCACGACGCACGGGCCGACCGCAGCCGCGGGCCGGGCCCCCACCACGGGTCCGCCCCACCAGGGAGGACAGGCGTGAGCGAAGAGGCCAGCAGCGTCGACAGCTTCGGGGCCCGCGGGACCCTCGAGGTCGGCGGGACCAGCTACGAGATCTACCGGCTGGACGCCGTGGAGGGCTCGCAGCGCCTGCCGTTCAGCCTCAAGGTGCTCCTCGAGAACCTGCTGCGCACCGAGGACGGCCTGGTCACCACCCAGGAGTCGATCAACGCGCTCGCGCACTGGGACCCGCAGGCCGAGCCGGACTCCGAGATCCAGTACGTGCCCGGCCGCGTGGTGATGCAGGACTTCACCGGCGTGCCCTGCATCGTCGACCTCGCCACGATGCGCGAGGCCGTCACCGAGCTCGGCGGCGACGCGACCAGCGTCAACCCGCTCGCGCCCGCCGAGCTGGTCATCGACCACTCCGTCGTCGCCGACCTCTTCGGCACCCCGGACGCGTTCGAGCGCAACGTGGAGCTGGAGTACCAGCGCAACGAGGAGCGCTACAAGTTCCTGCGCTGGGGCCAGACCGCGTTCAACGAGTTCAAGGTCGTCCCGCCGGGCACCGGCATCGTCCACCAGGTCAACATCGAGCACCTGGCCCGCGTCGTCATGACCCGGGGCGGCCAGGCCTACCCGGACACGCTGGTCGGGACCGACTCCCACACCACGATGGTGAACGGCCTCGGTGTGCTCGGCTGGGGCGTCGGCGGCATCGAGGCCGAGGCCGCGATGCTCGGCCAGCCGGTGTCGATGCTGATCCCGAAGGTCGTGGGCTTCCAGCTCTCCGGGGAGCTCCCCGCGGGCGCCACCGCCACCGACCTGGTCCTGACGATCACCGAGATGCTGCGCGAGCACGGCGTCGTCGGGAAGTTCGTCGAGTTCTACGGCGAGGGCGTCGGCGCGGTGCCGCTCGCCAACCGCGCCACGATCGGCAACATGAGCCCGGAGTTCGGCTCCACCTGCGCGATCTTCCCGATCGACGACGAGACGCTGACCTACCTGCGCTTCACCGGCCGCGACGAGGAGCAGGTCGCGCTCGTCGAGGCCTACTGCAAGGAGCAGGGCCTCTGGCACGACCCGGCGCACGAGGCCGACTACTCCGAGACGCTCTCGCTGGACCTGTCCACGGTGGTGCCGAGCATCGCCGGGCCGAAGCGCCCGCAGGACCGCATCCAGCTCGACTCCGCCAAGGAGTCCTTCCGCGCGTCACTGCCGGACTACGTCGACGACGACGGGTCCGCGCGGTCGCAGTCCGAGGAGTCCGACGTCGAGTCGTTCCCGGCCTCCGACCCGCCCGCCGAGCACCCCAACGGCGACGCCGACAAGCCCGTGGTCCACCGCCAGCCGACCGACCCGGGCGGCCGCGCGACGAACCCGGTGCCGGTCACGCTGGAGGACGGCACGCGGCTCGAGCTCGACCACGGCGCCGTCACCATCGCCGCGATCACCTCGTGCACCAACACGTCGAACCCGTCGGTGATGATCGGGGCGGCCCTGCTGGCCCGCAACGCCGTCGACAAGGGCCTCGAGCGCCGGCCGTGGGTGAAGACCTCCCTGGCCCCCGGCTCGAAGGTCGTCATGGACTACTACGAGCGCTCCGGGCTGCTCCCCTACCTGGAGAAGCTCGGGTTCAACCTGGTCGGCTACGGCTGCACCACGTGCATCGGCAACTCGGGCCCGCTGCCCGAGGAGATCAGCGCCGCGGTCAACGACAACGACCTCGCGGTCACCGCGGTCCTCTCGGGCAACCGGAACTTCGAGGGCCGCATCAACCCCGACGTCAAGATGAACTACCTGGCCAGCCCGCCCCTCGTGGTGGCCTACGCGCTCGCCGGGACGATGGACCTCGACCTCACCACCGAGCCGCTCGGCCACGACGCCCAGGGCAACCCGGTGACGCTGGCCGACATCTGGCCCTCGCCCCAGGAGATCCAGGAGGTCATCGAGTCCTCGCTGTCGGCCGAGCAGTTCACCTCGCGCTACGCCGAGGTCTTCGCCGGGGACGAGCGGTGGACCTCGCTGCCCACCCCCGAGGGCGAGACCTTCACCTGGGACGAGGACTCCACCTACGTCCGGAAGCCCCCGTACTTCGAGGGCATGGACCGGGAGCCGTCCGCGGTCTCGGACATCTCCGGGGCGCGCGTGCTGCTCAAGCTCGGGGACTCGGTCACCACCGACCACATCTCCCCCGCCGGCTCCATCAAGGCCGACTCCCCCGCCGGGCGCTACCTGCAGGAGCACGGCGTCGACCGCAAGGACTTCAACTCCTACGGCTCCCGGCGCGGGAACCACGAGGTGATGATCCGCGGCACCTTCGCCAACATCCGGCTGCGCAACCTGCTGCCGACCGGCGACGGCGGCTCGCTCGAGCAGGGCGGCTTCACCGCCGACTACACCGACGGCGGCAAGCAGGCCGCGGTGTACGACGCGGCGCAGCACTACGCCGCCGAGGGCACCCCGCTGGTGGTGCTGGCGGGCAAGGAGTACGGCTCCGGCTCGTCGCGTGACTGGGCGGCGAAGGGCACGACGCTGCTCGGCGTCCGCGCCGTGATCGCCGAGAGCTACGAGCGCATCCACCGCTCGAACCTCGTCGGGATGGGCGTGCTGCCGCTGCAGTTCCCCGAGGGCCAGAACGCCGACTCGCTGGGCCTGACCGGGACCGAGACCTTCGACATCACCGGGGTCGAGGCGCTCAACGACGGCGGCGTGCCGGACACCGTGCACGTGACGGCCACCGGCGACGGCGACCCGGTCGAGTTCGACGCCCGGCTCCGGATCGACACTCCCGGTGAGGCGCAGTACTACCTCAACGGCGGCATCCTGCCGTTCGTGCTGCGCAAGATGCTGGGCTGACCAGTGCTGGGCTGACCGGTGGTGGGCTGAGCTCCGCTCCGCACGAACGGCCGGTTCGTGACCTTCGATGGTCATGAACCGGCCGTTCGTGCGTTCCGGGGTCGGGTGCCGGCCGGGTCAGATGCCGGGCCGGGTCACGACGGCGGGTCGACGGGCACCGGGAGCCGGTCACGGACGTCGTCGGGGAGGTCGGGCAGCGACTCCAGCCCGCTCTCGGCGAGCATCCACTCCAGGTCCTCGGCGGTGGGCTCTCCCCCGCCGTCGAGGACCTCGCGCAGGTGGGCGACGAACTCCGCCTCCGGGTCGGCCCGCTGCGCGTCGAGGGCGTGGCGCAGGGCGACGCCGGGCTCGGTGCCGCCGCGCTCGACGGCCTGCAGCGGCACCGCGATCACCTCGGTGCCGAGGACCACCCACGGGTAGGCCTGGACGCCGAGGTCGTCGGCCTCCCACGCCGCGCCGGGACGGGCCTCGATGAGGCGCCGGCCGAGGAGCAGCCCGAGGTCGAGCTGCAGCGAGGGCGTGGCGTGGTCGGCGGGCCGGCCGGCGAGCCACGCGCCGATGGCGTCCCAGGCCTCGCCGTCGGGACCGTGGTCGAGCCCGAGCCGGTCGAGCAGGGCGGTGATCTCAGCGACCCGGGCCTGTTCGGCCGCGAGGATGCGCGTCGACACCGACCGTGCCCGGGTCTCGTCGGCGGTCGCGCCCGGCGGCTCGTGCCCGGCGTCGTGCAGCCGGTACCCGGGCAGGTCCGGCGGCACGCCCTCGGCGGCCAGCCGACGGTAGGTCGGCGTGCCCGGCACGCGGACCCAGGGCAGGAAGGTCGACCAGAGCAGGTCCCGCATGCGTGAAGGATCGCAAGCCGTTTCCGCCCGGGCCCGGCGGGTCCCCCCTGTGGGTGTCGGGCGTTCGGCGAGCGCCTCCGCGGCGACCTGGTCCTCCGGCCCGGA
>NZ_JABBND010000017.1 GCF_012933465.1 Actinomycetospora sp. TBRC 11914 | reverse complement strand
CGGCCCCGGGGACGCCTGACGTGCCCCTCGCCCCGGTGACGTGTGGGGCGGGCCCGGCCGAGGCGATCAGTCCGGGGGCGACGATCGCGACACCACGGCGCCGGGCGTCCCGACGTCGGCGGCACCGCCGGGCACCGGCAGGTCGATCTCGACGACGGCTCCGCCCTCGGGGCGGTTCGCGGCCCGCACCCGGCCGCGGTGCGCGTGGGTGATCGTCTCGACGATGCTCAGCCCGAGCCCGCTCCCCCCGTCGGCGCGGGCACGGGCGGTGTCGGCACGCCGGAACCGCTCGAAGGCGTGGGGCAGGAAGTCCTCGGGGAAGCCCGGCCCGTCGTCGGCGACGGTGAACACCGCACGGCCGCCGGTGCGGGTGAGCGTCAGGGTGACGACGCCGTGCTCGGGACTGTGGCGGAGCGCGTTCGCGAGCAGGTTGTCCAGCGCCTGCCGCAGCCGGTCGGGGTCGACCTCGGCCTCGAGGTGGGGCGGGGACTCGACGACGACGTCGACGTCCCGGACGTCGCCGACCGCGGACGCCGCCCGGGCCGCCGCCGCGGCGACGGCGGACAGGTCGGTCGGACGGCGGCGCAGGAAGCCCTCGGTGCCGTCGGCGCGGGCGAGGGTGAGCAGGTCGTCGGCCAGCCGGATCACCCGGTCGGTCTCGCCGGCGGCGGACGCGACCGCGTCGGCGAGCTCCTCCCGGTCGCGTCCCGGCCGTCCGGCGAGCTCGAGCTCCGCGCGCAGGGTGGCCAGGGGTGTCCGGAGCTCGTGGCCGGCGTCGGCGACGAAGCCGCGCTCGCGCTCGAGCGCCTGGCGTTCCTGGGCCAGGGCCTGCCGCTGCCGGTCGAGCAGCTCGTTCAGCGTCGCGGCCAGCGACGCGATCTCGTCGCGGGTGCGTGGCACGGCGAGATGGGTGCCGTCGTCGTGGTGGGCGAGGTCGGCGCTCTGCCGCCGCATCCGCTCGACCGGGCGCAGCGCGGCGCCGGAGAGCCACCAGGCCCCGAGACCGGCGGCGACGACCGCGACGGGCCCGAGCACGAGCAGCCCGGTGTCGACGTGCTCGTCGGCGGTGTCGGCGATCTCGGTGCCCGTCCCCACGACGAGCACCAGCCCGTCGCGGTCGGAGAGCACGGTGGCCAGGTACCGGGTGCGCTGGTCCTCGTCCCCGGCCGTGAAGCCCAGCGGGCCGGCCCCGTCGACGCGGCGGGCGAGCACGGCGGACAGCTCGCGGGCCCGCAGCACCGAGGTGCCGGCCAGGTCGGGTGAGCTGGCGACCACCCGGCCGTCGGCGGTCAGGACCTGCATCGGCTCCTCGTCGCGGTTCGTCTGCAGCGCGGGCAGGCCCCCGGCCGTGTACTGCTCGGCGAGGGTGGAGGCGCGGCTGGAGAGCCCGACGTCGAGCGTGGCGTAGAGGCTGGCCCGCAGCTGGAGCACGAACCCCAGCCCGACGACCGCGATCAGGAGGCCGGTGCCGAGGGCGAAGCCCAGCGCCAGGCGGACGCGCAACGGCATCGGGTGCTCCTCCCGGGATCAGGGGGCGGGCGCGGAGCGGTCGGCGTCCGCGACCCGCAGGCGGTACCCCGCCCCGCGCACCGTCTCCAGCAGCTCGCTGCCGTACGGCTTGTCGATCTTGCGGCGGAGGTAGGACACGTACTGGTCGACGATGTTGGAGACGCCGTCGTAGGCGAAGTCCCACACGTGCTCGAGGATCATCGTGCGCGACAGCACCCGGTCCGGGTGTCGCAGGAAGAGCTCGAGCAGCGAGAACTCCTTGGTCGAGAGCGTGAGCTCGTCGTCGCCCCGCCACGCCCGCCGGCTCGCGGGGTCGAGCGTCAGCGCACCGACCCGCAGCACGGTGGGGCGGTCGCCCCCGCCCCGGCGGATGAGCGCGCGGACCCGGGCGGCGAGCTCGCCGAAGCTGAACGGCTTGGTCAGGTAGTCGTCGGCCCCGGCGTCGAGTCCCCGGATCCGGTCGTCGACGGCGTCGCGGGCGGTCAGCATGAGGATCGGCGACCACCGGCCCGACTCCCGCAGCTGCCGGCACACCGTGAACCCGTCCGCCCCGGGGAGCATCACGTCGAGCACGATCGCGTCGTAGCCGAACTCCCGGGCCTGCCACAGGCCGTCGGGCCCGTTGGTCGCGACATCGACGGCGTACCCGTCCTCCTCGAGCCCGCGACGGATCAGCGCGGCCATCCGCACCTCGTCCTCGACCACCAGCACCCGCACGGGGACGACGGTAGGTGTGGTTCGTGTAGCCGGGATGAGGACGGTCGCGACGTCCCCGGAACGTGACCGGGTCAGCCGGCCGACGCCGACCGCGCGGGTGCGCGGGTGATCGCGCCGCGGGCGACGAGCTCGAGGACGACCGCGACCGCGACGGACTCGGCGGCGAGCAGGCCGATGAGGACGAGCACCTGCGCCGCCGCGGCCTGCACCGGGTTGCCGCTGCCGATCAGCACGCCGACGAAGGCCCCGGGCAGGGTGACCAGCCCGACGGTGCGGGTCTGGTCCATCGGCGGCACCAGGGCCTGGGTCGCGGCCGGGCGGCACACGAGCATCGCGGCGTCGCGTCGGCGGCCGCCGAGGGCGAGGCCTGCTTCGTACTGGTCGCGGTGGGCGTCGAGGTCGTCGAGCGCGCGGCGGCCGCCCTGGGACGTCGCGGTCATCGCACCCCCGATGACGATGCCGGCCACGGGCACGACCGAGATGCCCGTGAGGGGCACCGCACCGCTGAGCAGAGTCACCGCGAGCACGGGGACCACCCCCGCCGTGATGGCGACCGCCGCGAGCACCCCGCTACGGCTCGGGGTCATCCGCCGGGCCGACGTCCAGGACGCGACGGCCAGCATGACGAGGACGAACGCGGCGGTGAGCCACCACGACCGCACGACGGCCACGATGACGCTCGCGACCAGCGCGAGCTGGACCACGGCCCGGGCCGCGGCGATCACGAGGGTCCTCGAGATCCCGAACCGTCCGACGAGCGAGACCGTCACCGCGACGCCGACGAGCAGGACCAGGGCGGCGGCCAGGCCCCACCCGACGGTGACGGAGGCGCCGCTCACGCGACGGCTCGAGCCGCCCAGCCCGGCGCGGGCACCCCACCGGAGGAGCCCCGGCCCGTCTCGGGTGGCCGACCCTCGGTGTGGCTGAGCACGATCCCCATGACGACCGCAACGCCGGCCGCGACCGCGGCGGACGCCGACCACGGGGTCAGGACCACGTGCTCGCCGAACCACACCGTCCCGGCAAGCAGCCCGACGAGCGGGTCGATCACGACGATGACGGAGACGGCCGTGGCGACCGACCGGGCCCGGCGCAGGGCGTGCTGGCTCAGCAGGACCGAGAGCGGTCCGACGGTGAGCGCCGCCCACAGGGCGGGATGGACGAGCACGGCGACGGGGCCGTGCGCGAGCTCGGCACCGACGGTCTTCTGCGCGATCGCGGTGACGCCGTACCCGAGACCGGTGGCCGCGGCGAGCGCGAGGCCGCCGGCCGCGGCGACACGGGCGTGCCATGCCGCGACCGCCGCGACGACGAGCGCGCCCGCGGTGACGGCGATGATCGACGTCGCCGACGGGACCACGACGAGCGAGGAGGCGCTCGGGGCCAGGGCGAGCAGGACGACGGCCAGGCCCGCGGCGGTGAGGGCCATGCCCGCCCACCGGCGAGGCGTGGGCCGTCGTCGCAGGAGGACCGCCTCGGCCAGTGCGGTGACCACGATGCTCACCGCCATGACCGTCTGCACCACGATCAGCGGGCCGATCGCCAGGGCGAGGAACTGCAGGCCCAGCCCGCCCACGGAGGCGGCCGTCCCGGCCCACCACCAGCGGCTGCGCACCAGGCCGGCGACCAGGTGGCCCGACCCGTCGCCGTCCATCCCCCGCCGCTGCGCGACCGTCGCCGTCCCGAGCACGCTCGCGGCCGCGACGGCGCACAGTGCCGCGGGCAGCGAGCCGCTCACGACGCGGCGCCCGTCGGGGCGGGCGCGGGGCGCTGCCCCGCGAGCACGTCCTGGACGGCGGCCGCCGGGTCGGCGCCGGCCGGCCACCACCGCCGGCGACGGCGGCCCGGCTCGCCGATCACGGTGTCCACGGCGTGGACGAGCTCGGCCGCCCCGTGCGGCCACGGCGCGATCCCCGCGCGGTCGAGCACCGCGGCGTTCGCGCGGCCGTGACCGGCGATGGGCCGGTAGGTGATCGCGGGGAGCCCCGCCGCGAGGGCCTCGGTCAGGGAGAGCCCGCCGGCGTTGTGGACCAGCACGTCGGCGGCCCCCATCAGGGCGGCCACGTCGTCGCGCCACCCGAGCGCCACGACCCGCGGGTCGCGCCCGAGGCGCCGGCGCAGCCCGGCGTTGCGTCCGCAGAGCACCACGACCCGCAGCCGCGGATGGGTGAGGAGGTCGCGCACCGTCTGCGGGACCGCGCCCATCCCGAGCGACCCGGCGCTGATCAGCGCGACCGGCGCTTCCGCGGGCAGGCCGAGCCCGGCGCGCACCGCCCCGCGGGTCTCGCCGGGATGCGTGAACGCCGGCGAGCACAGCGGCCCGACGGCCCGGGAGCGGACGCCGTAGCGCCGGGCGTCCAGGGCGGTGGCCCGCGTGACGGTCAGGTGGTGGTCGACGGCGGGATGGCACCAGGTCGCGTGGGCGGCGGGGTCGGTCAGGTACGTCATCGTCGGGACCGTGATGCGGCCCTGCTCGCGCAGGGCGCCGAGGGTCTGCCCGGCGAGCGGGTAGGTGGTGACGACGACGTCGGCTTCCGCGGCCCAGCGCTCGACCTCCGGTTCGGCCCACCGGCACACGGCGTCGACGGTCCGCCGGAGCGGCCCGTCGTGCTCGAGTCCGTGGAAGAGCGTGTCGAACAGCGCGGGGGCGTACTGCACCGTCGGCTGATAGAGGTCACGCAGGATGCGGCGGGCGACGCCGGGCAGGGCGTCGAGGTGATCGCGGACCGTGACGTCGACGCCGCGAGCGCGCAGCCGACCTGCCAGTTCACGGGCCGCCCCTTCGTGGCCCTGGCCGACGGTCGCGCTGACGACCAGGACACGTCCGCCCAAGGCGAGCGGCACGCTGCCTCCCGACGACCCTGCCACGACGAGCGGCACGAGCCGCCGCTGCGGGACGTCGAGCGCGAGCGACGGTGACACGGTGATGACCTCCGAGGTGGGGCGCCGTGGACGGAGTGGGCACCGGCCGGGGCGACTCCACGGTGATCTCCACGGGTGAAGCGGCGACGTGCTGCAGGTCGGAGCTGGGTAAGAACCGTGGGCCTCCGCGCGCCCGGTGACCGGCGACGGACATCGACGCTACGAGCGCTGCGTGTACGCCCGATGAGTCACCCACGCCCTCACCGGGGCTTGGCGATCTCCAGGACGGCGAGCCGCCAGTCGAACCAGGGCTCGGGCGGCTGCGCGGCGATCGCCCGGGCGAGGTGCCCGTCGAAGAGCTCGGCGGCGACCGTCGCGCGCCGGTCCGGGTCGAGCCCGGCCAGCAGCGACGGGCCGAACGACACCCGGAGAGCGGCGGCGACGGTGGCGGGGTAGGCGGCGGGGTCGTCGCGGGTCTGGCGCCACAGCGGGTCGCCGATGTCGACGAGCTCGAGCTGCTCGAGCACCAGGTCGGACCCGGCGCCGAACGGGGCTCGCCACTCGGCCTCGGTGCGGTACCACGCCGGTATCACCATCGCGGCCCGTTCGGCGTCGGTGACGAGGCCGCGCTCGACGAGGGCCTGCACGCCGCGGGCGACCTCGTCCATGGACCGTTCGGCGCCGGACCGGCGGGTGGGTCCGTCGCCGTGGGCGGCGCCCACGACGACCACGAGCCGGGCGCCGGGCAGCATCTCGGCGGCCCTCGCCGTCAGGAAGGCCGACCAGTCGGCCGCGCCCGCCCGGGCCCAGACCTCGTACTGGACCGCGGTCGCGGTCGTGAACCAGAACCCGTCGAGCGGGCCGGGTGCCGCGCTGAGCCAGTGCACGGCGATCGAGCTCCAGCCCAGACCGACCGACCCGGCCGGGAACAGCTGCTCGTAGAAGGAGCCGCCGACCGCCGCCGGGTACACGCCGGGCCGCCGGTAGCTGTGGGGGTCGTCCGCGACGGTCCGGAAGAGCGACGCGAAGTCGTTGTCCGGCAGGTCGGTGTGGAACACCCACACCGGCTGCTGCTCGCCGTGGACCCGCCGGACGGCGTCGACGACGACGCCGACGGGCGCCAGCGAGTTCCGGCCCTCCGAGGCGCCGTAGTCGGCCACGACGACGGCGCTGCCCGGACCGACGGGAGCGGTCGCCGCGGCCGCGGCGACGACGTCGAGGCCGAACGTGGCGGCGGCCGCCTGGGCCGACGCGTGGGCGTTGTAGTGCCCGCCACCCTCCATCACCGAGGACATGGGGTCAGGTTAGGACCGTGGCTGCTCGCGCGGCCGGACCCGGGACACCCGACGGGTGACGGCCCCGGCCGCGAGCAGGACGAGCCCGTCCGCGACGACGGCGAGGGTCCAGCCGGCGAGGACGTCACTGGGATAGTGCACGCCGGCCACGACGCGCGACCCGCTGACGACCACGACGACGAGCACGGCGGCCGCCACCACGACCCAGCGCCGCCGGACGGGCCCGACCAGCACCACGATCAGCAGCATCGTCCCCGCCGACCAGAGCGAGTGGCCGGACGGGAACGACAGCCCCTGGGCCGGCATCGCGTGCCACACCAGGGGCGGGCGGGGCCGGGCGACGATCGCCTTGACGCCGTGGTCGGCCAGGCCGAGCAGCACCAGCCCGCCCGCCGCGATCACGACCGGCGCCCAGGACCGGGACCGCCACCCGAGCGCGCCCGCGACCACCACGAGGACCCCGATCACGACCGCCGGCTGACCGACCTCGCTGGCGACGATCGCCGTCGTCACCGCGCCCGCGGGCCGGACCGCGACCATCCAGGCGTCGATCGCCGGGTCCAGGGCGGCCAGCAGCGAGCCGGTGGCCACCCCGACCCAGAGGACCGCGAGCACCGCGGCGGCGAGCAGCACGGCGCCGGCCGTGGCGCCCGGGCGTGGGAGGACGACGTCGGGCGGGGACACGACGGGACAGCCTCCGGGGTCGTCGATGTGGTGCCGGTGAGAGCGCGGGTCAGCCCGCCGCCGACGCGCCCACCAGCTCGCGGGGAGCGGGTGCCGGCTCCGGCACGGACAGTGTCGTTCGGCGGGGTCGCCGGCGCGTGTCGAAGGCCCGCATCAGCGCCCGGTGCGCCGGCCGTTCCACCCACCGGGTCATGGCCGCGCCGAGCAGCACCGCCTGGACCACCATCGCGACCGTCTGCACCCCGGGGCCGGCGCCGAACCACTCCTGCAGGCGCAGCATGAGGACGTAGCCCAGGGTCTGGTGCACGAGGTACACGCCGAAGGAGATGCCGGCGAGACGCCGGGCGACCCGCGCGACGATCCGCGGCGGCTCGACGCCCCGGTCCCCCAGCCGGGCGGCGAGGAGGAGCCCGACGATGCCGAGGCCGACCCCGAGCACCGACCAGGGGTCGGTGACCAGCCCCGCCGTCGACGACCACCACCCGTTCTGGACGGCGTGCGCGGCCACGCAGCACGCGAGCAGGGCGAGCCCGTGCCCGCGCCGCAGCCGTCCGGTGCTGACCAGGTAGGCGGCGACGCCGGCGGCGAACAGGTGCCAGCGGTAGAGGCCGCACCCGTCGACGACCGAGTCGTACAGGCCGCCCGCGGACTGGGCCAGCGGCCACTGGGCCAGCGGCACGAGCACCGCGGCCCACAGCAGCACCCGCAGGCCCCGGCCGTGTCCGAGGCGCGTGCGACGCACCCACGGCGCCAGCGTGAACGCCGCGAGCTGCAGCGGCAGCGTCCAGTACGAGCCGTCGACGTAGTCCCAGTGGTGGTAGCCGTTCCAGTTCCAGAGCATGGCGAGGTTGGCGAGCAGGTCGCCGATGCCCGCCCGGTACATGCCCGCGGGGGCGAGCCAGTCCAGCGCGAGGGTCGCGGCGAGCGTGCCGACCACGAACCCGGGCAGCAGCCGCGCGATCCGCGAGAACCACCACCGCACGGTCGCGCGGGCGGGATCGGCGAGCGACGCCGCGGCGAGGGACGCGGAGAGCACCAGCAGCAGGCTCGCCCCGATCTGGTGGCCGAAGACGAACTGCCGGGCGGCGAACTGCGGGTAGACCAGCGGCCCGATCCAGGTCGCGTGGTAGAGCACCACCATCAGCAGCGACGCGACCCGCAGCAGGTCCGTCCACGCGTTGCGACGACCCCGGGGAGGCGCCGTCAGCACGGCGCGGTCGACGGCGCCGCGGTGACCAGGCCGCGTCGCGCCAGCGCGCGCACCACCTGCCGGACCGCGGCGGTGCCGAGCCGCCACACGACGATGCCCAGCGCGAGCCCGAGCAGGACGAGCACGGCCGGGGGCACCCCGACGTCGGCGAGGGGCAGCAGCGCGAAGTGGGTCAGGTAGATGCCCAGCGACGCCCCGGCGATCGCGGTGATCGGCGCGACGAGCGGACGGGGCACCGCGATCCGGGCGACGCACAGCAGCACCAGCAGCCCGCCCGCGACGATCGCCGCCCGCTCGTACTCGGCCCCGAAGAAGGCGGGCACGAGCACCAGGGTCGCCGCGGCGGTGGCCCAGCGCTGCGCCGGCGTCACCGCGCGCTGCAGCATCCAGCCGAGCGCGAACAGCCAGAGCACGAGGTGGGTGCTGTAGAGGTCGGAGGGGACGGTCCGGTCGTAGCTGGGCACCAGCCACAGCGCGAGGGAGGCGGCCAGCACGAGCGCGGGGAGCCCGAAGCGGTGCCGGCGCTCGAACCGGCGCACCGCGGGGACCGCGAACAGCAGGGCCGCGCCGACGAGGATCTGGACCAGGGAGTCGACGAACCAGTAGCCCTGCACCAGCGGGTGGAACACCGACCCGAGCAACAGGGCGTCCTGGTGCTGCACGGAGCTGGTCATCATCGACCGCAGCAGGATCCACAGGGAGCTGGGCACGGCGATGAGCGCGGTCGAGCGGAGGATCCGTCGCGGGAGGCCGGCGCCCTCGTCCCGGTCGGGTCCGGCGAGGACGAACCGGGAGAAGGTCCAGCCGGCCATCGCGAGCAGCAGGTGCGCGCCGCCGAGCCAGTTCCAGAGGTGGTCGTGCTCGCCGACGACCAGCACGATCGCGAGGGCGCGGAGCACGACGACCGCCTCGACCCGCGCCCAGCGCGAGCGCGGCGCGGGGGCGCGGGAGGCGAGCTCGCCCAGCGGCACGGTGTCCCACCGCTCGGGGAGCTGCCCGAGGGCGCGCTCGAGGTCGGCGGAGACCCCCACGTAGGTCAGCGAGTCGCCGCCGAGGTCGACGAACGACGCCTCGTCGTCGAGGACCTGGCCCGGGAACGTCCGGGCGAAGATCTCGCGCACCGTCGGGGGTGCCGCCCGGCGCGTGGCCCGCGCCCGCAGCCGCGCCACCCAGCTGTCGCGCGGGGGGGCGGACGGCACGAGGGCGGCGACCGCGGGGTGGTCGAGCTTGCCGTTGGCGCGGCGCGGGAGGGCGTCGACGACGACGGCCGCGACGACCGCCTCGGGCAGGTGCAGCCTCGTCGTCAGCAGCGCGAGCACGGCCGCCGTCGGGTCCGACCCGTCGTCGGGACGCTCGACGGCGACGACCAGCCGAATGTCGTCGCCGGTGACCGCCGCCATCAGCCCCTCGCCGGCGAGCAGCGTCTCGGTGGCGTCGAGGTCGACGCGGACCCCGAAGGGCTTGGTGAAGCGGGAGCGGCGCCCGGTGACCTGGAAGAGCCCGTCCGGGCGCTGCCGGCCCAGGTCACCGGTGCGCAGCTCGGTCACGGTGCGCCCGAGCGCGAGGTCGGACGCGGTGTGGGCGTAGCCGAGCATGACGTTCGGCCCGGCGTAGACCAGCTCGCCGACGCCGTCGGCGTCCGGGTCGTCGACGCGCAGCGCGCCGCCCGGGATCGGCACGCCGATCGCCTCAGGCGCCTCCGCGGCGAGCTCCGGCGGCAGGGAGGCCATCCGCGCGGTGGCCTCGGTCTGGCCGTACATCACCACGAACCGCCAGCCCTGCGCGGCGCCGAGGCCCGCCCACCGCCGGACCTGCGCCGGCTCGAGCCGCCCGCCGGCCTGGGTGACGTAGCGCAGGTGCGGGAGCTCCATCGCGTCGAACCCCACGCGGTCGAGCAGCGCGAACGTGTGCGGCACCCCGTGCAGGCTCGTCGCCCGGTGCTCGCCGACCAGCTCCCAGAAGCCCGGGTCGGTCACCGAGGCGTCGGTGAGCAGCACCGCCGCCCCGGACAGCAGGTTGGAGTGCACGACGGAGAGGCCGTAGCAGTAGTGCCACGGCAACGTCGTGACCGCGCGGTCGGTCGCCTCGATGTCGAGGGAGTCGGCGATGGCCGCCGCGTTGGCCTCCAGCGAGGCCCGCGAGAGCCGGACCAGCCGCGGCGAGCCGGTCGAGCCCGACGTCGCCATCAGCAGGGCGAGGTCGGGGTGCAGGTCGTGGCGGGACGCGTCGCGGGCCTCGAGCACCGTCGCGTCCGCACCGAGGACGACGTCGGGGTCCCAGCTGCGCCGCAGCGCGGCGGCGGTGTCGGGGTCCCCGGCCGGGGCGAGCAGGACCACGTGGCCGGCGGCCAGCGCCCCGAGGTAGCCGACCATCCCGGCGACGGTCGCCGTGGCCGGGACGAGGACCAGCCGGCGGGTCCCGGCCAGCGCGGCCGCGGCGTCGTCGACGCGGTCGGCCAGCGCCGTGTAGGTGAGCTGCTCGGAGCCGCCGATCAGCGCGGTCCGGCCGCCGTGGTGGCGCAGCCCCGTCACGAACGCCGGGGCGGGCCGCGTCGGGACCGCGGTCGTCATCGGGCGCTCGCCCCGAGGCCGACGGTGTCGGCGTCCGGGGAGCCCGGGCGGTCCACCTTCGAGATCGCGAAGTAGGCGATGACGCCGACGATGATCACGGTCATGACGATGGCTACCCGGTCCATGCCCAGCGCGAGCCCGCCGCGGCCGGGAGGGCCACCGAACCAGTCGGCGAACGAGGCGCCGAACGGGCGGGTGAGGATGTAGGAGAGCCAGAAGCAGGCGATCGCGTTCGCCCCGAAGAACCGGTAGGCGATCGCGGGGAGCAGGAACAGGACCCCGAACATGATGCCCGAGGGCAGGTACCCCAGGTGCAGCGTCGAGGCGGTCCAGTCACCGGCCGCCGTGCCCAGCGCGAAGGTCAGCAGCACCGCGGCCCAGTAGAAGACCTCCCGACGCCGGGTGGTGATCGAGTGGATCGAGAGCGTCCCCTCGACGCGGTACCAGAGCGCGAAGGTGAGCCCGACCAGCACGAGCAGCACCGAGGTCGAGACGGTGTAGGGCACCCCGAGGTCGTTGTGCACCAGGTCGGCCACCGTAGTGCCGAAGACGCTGACCATGACGATCGCGAACCAGTAGGCCCACGCGTTGTAGGAGCGCCGCACGAACTGGATCACCATCGACGCCACGAACAGCGTCCCGGTGATCGCGACCGCGATGTACTGGTCGAACGCGATGTCCAGGGCGTCCCAGGTGGTCTCGCCCATGCCCGTGGTGAGCAGCTTCGCCACCCAGAACATCAGGGTGATCTCGGGGACCTTGCTCAGCATCGTCGACACCCGCGCGGGGGTGGATGTGCCGGTCGAGGGCATCGAGCACCTTCCTCGTGGTCCGTGGTCGCCGCCGGTCGGCGGCGCCGTACGTGAGGTTGATCGAGTGGGGTGAAGTGCCGACGTGGTGCGGGTCGGAACACGGTAAGAAGGCGCCCGCGACCCCTCGCGATACTGCTCGGAACGATTCAGAGGGTCAGCGCCAGATGCCGGTGAGGGGGGCGGTGTGTGCGGCCGCCCCGAGCGGGGGCAGGCCGTACATGTCCTCGAGGGTGCGCAGCAGGGTGTAGTGGTCGGCGCGCACCGGTACGTCGCCGGCGCGGACCATCGGGCCGACCAGCATCGTCGCGATGTGGTTCTGGCTGCTCCCGTCGTCCTCGTCGAAGGTGACGACCAGGAGGCTGTCGTGGGTGCGGGCCCACTGCACGTACGCCTGGAGGTGGTCGCGGGCCCAGGCGTCCCCCGTCGGGACCGGGCAGTCGTGCATGTCGTGGCACATGTCGGGGATGACCACGGCCACGGTGGGCAGGGCCGCGTCGTCGGCGGGGAGGGCGCTCAGCGGCACGTTCACCGACGGCGGGGCCGAGGTGAAGTCCACCCACGGCGCGTGCTTGCGGGCGTACCGGCCGTCCGGGCTCCGGCAGCCGGTGAAGCCCGCGGCCGGCAACCCCTCCGAGTACCCGGCGAAGCTCCGGCCGGCGCCGATCAGCTGGCTGGCCAGCGTCGGGGAGGCACCCAGGTCCTGCGGGCAGGCGTCGTCCGCGACCCCCTGGGTGGACCCGGAGAGCAGGGCCAGGTAGTTCGGCTGGCTCGGGTGGGTCTCGCCGTGCGCGTCGGTGAGGTTCGCGCCCTCGCGGGCCAGCTGCGTCAGGTAGGGCGCGTGCGGCGAGCCGACGACCTGCTCGTCGTCCTTGTTCTCGAAGACGACCACCACGACGTGGTCGGGGCGGGGCAGCGCGCCCGGGACCGAGGGCACGATCGGTCCCGACGCGGCCGCCGGGTCAGCGGCGCAGCCCGCGAGCGCGGCGGCGAGCAGCGCCACCGACGCGACGAGACGCCCGTGGCGGGAGGCGATCACCGGATGCCGAACCAGATGAGGCAGGCGACCCCGACCGCGATGCAGTAGATCCCGAACGGGCGCAGCGAGCGGTTCTCGAAGTACCGCGTCAGGAAGCGGACCGAGAGGTACGCGCCGACGAACGAGAGCACGCTGCCCACCAGGATCTGCGGGCGCACCCCGTCGCCGAGCGGTCCCGCCAGGTCCCCGAGCTTCAGCACGCCCGCGGCCAGGATCACCGGTGTCGAGAGCAGGAACGAGAACCGCGCGGCGTCCTCGTGGGAGAGCCCCCGCAGCAGCCCGGTCGCCATCGTCACCCCCGACCGGCTGATCCCCGGACACAGCGCCGCGATCTGCGCCGCCCCGATCCCCACGGCGCGCAGCACGGGCATCCCCGCCAGCCGCCGGTCCGAGGCCTCCCCACCGGACGTCGCCTCCCCCGCGGCCGGCATCACCACCGTGCGCGCGGCCGGGTCGACCTCGCCGTGCCCGGTGGACGCCCCGACCCGGGCCACGGGCGCGGCGTCGACGGCACGCCGGCGCAACGCCTCGGCGCCGAGCAGGACCAGGCCGTTGACCACCAGGAAGATCGCGGTGGGGACCGGGCGGGAGAGCACGGTGCGGAAGGTGTGCTCGAGCAGCAGCCCGACGATCCCGACGGGGATGGTGCCCAGCACGAGCAGCCACGCCAGCCGCTGCTCGGAGTTCACGACCTCCCGGCGCACGATGCTGGTGACCAGCCCGCGGACGATGCGGACCCAGTCGCGCCAGAAGAACACGATCAGCGCCAGGGCCGTGGCCACGTGCAGGCCGACGATGAACGCCAGGTACGGCGATTCCGGCGCCCCCACGTCCAGGTCCTGCGCCCAGCTCCCCCCGATCACCGCCGGCAACAGCACGCTGTGCCCCAGGCTCGAGACCGGGAAGAGCTCCGAGACGCCCTGCAGGGCGCCGATCACGATGGCCTCGAGCCAACTCAACTGGTGCACGTCACGAGCTCCCGGACAAGCGGACGGGCACGGGCGGGCGGCTCGGGGCACGCCCGCCCGTGCGCGGTGGATGGTCCGGGGAATCGTCTTCGGCGCCCGTGAGACGACGATGAGAACCGCGGTGGCCGTGTTCGTCCGGCGCCACCGCCGCGATCACCGCATCGGGTGACGACCTGGGCCTCCTGGTACATCACGGTCACATCTCCTGCTGGTCACGATCTCGCCGACCGTGATGTTGAGGCTCGGGGGAGTCGATGGAACGCGCCGACGTGACCGTGCGGGTGCTGCGCAAGCTTCCGCAGGTGACCGCCCTGTTCTGGGTGTTGAAGATCCTTGCTGTGACCCTCGGCGAGACCTTGGGCGACGAGTTCGGGATCACGCTGGGTGTCGGCTACCTGGTGACCGCCCTGGTGCTGCTGGCGGTGTTCGGGGTCCTGGTGACGGCCCAGTTGCGCGCGGACCGGTACCGGCCCTGGCTGTTCTGGGCGGTGGTGCTCTCGACCAGCGCCGTCGGGACCGAGATCTCCGACGGCATGGACCGCGGCTACCTCGGCCACGCCAGCTCGTCGGCCGACGGCATCGGCTACGGCTGGGGCATGACGATCCTGCTCGCGCTGCTGGCCGCGGTCTTCCTGGTCTGGTGGCGCACGGGGCAGACCTACGACGTGGAGAACATCGCCACGCGGCAGGGCGAGGCCCAGTACTGGATCGCCATCCTCGTCTCCAACACGCTGGGCACCGCCAGCGGCGACTGGCTCGCCGACGACACCGGTCTCGGGTTCCTCGCCGCCGCGTGCCTCGTCGCGGTGGTCCTGCTGATCCTGCTCGGTGCGCACTACACGACGGCGCTCCCGGCCGCGCTGTTGTTCTGGCCGGCCTTCGTGCTGACCCGCCCGCTCGGTGCGGCGGGCGGCGACTTCCTCACCAAGCCCGTCGACGAGGGCGGCCTCGGGTGGGGCACGCTGGGCGCGAGCACCACGCTGCTCGTCCTGCTGGTCGTCGGCGTCGCGTGGCAGTCCGCGCGGCTTCGCAAGGAGCCGCTGCCCACCCTCCCGCACCCCCACCACCGCGTGACGGGAGAACCGCAGACCCCGAACGGCGCCCTGGTCTCCGCCACCGCGGCCGACTGAGGGTCACGACGGCTCGGCCGGGCGCCGGGCCGCCCGTTCCAGGCCGAGCACGACCGCGACGATGGCCAACAGCGCCACCACCGACACGGGACCCGTCCCGATCCCGAGGCCACCCCGGCTCGGGGGGACACCGGCCCAGTCGGCCACCGACGCCCCGAACGGTCGCGTCATCACGTACGCGACCCAGAAGGTGCCCACCTCGCCGACCCCGGTCCCCCACCGCACCAGGAACGGCAGCAGGAAGAGCACGCCGAACAGCAGGATCGAGGCGGCGTAGCCGAGGCCCCAGGTCGTGGCGGTCAGGTCCCCGAGGGCGGTGCCGAGCGCGAAGGTCAGGATGACCGCGGTCCAGTAGAAGAGCTCACGACGCCGGGTGTCGATGCTGTGGATCGAGAGCGTCCCCTCGACCCGGAACCAGATCCCGAACGCGGCCAGCACGGCCACGAGGAACGCCGCGGTCGACACTGGGTACGGCACGGCCGAGCACGACGTGGACGGCGTCCGCGCATGTCGTCCCGAACACGCTCACCATCAGCACCGCGAACCAGTAGGCCCACGGGCGGTAGGAGCGCTGCCGCAGTTGCAGTGCCACCGCCACCACGAATCCGAGGCCGCTCAGGACGATCGCCGGCACCGGGCCCAGCGTGTTCGCCGACCAGTCCCACGTCGTCTCGCCCATGCCGGTCGTGAGCAGCTTCGCGACCCAGAACCACAGCGTGATCTCCGGGACCTTGGTCGCGTCGAACCGTGTCCCCGGCCCGGCACGGCGTCCGGGAGCAGCCAACGCCGGGGACCGCGGACCACCTCGCGAGGGGAGCGTCATGGGCGGACATCGTCGGGACCCGATCATGTGTGGTCGGTGAACACGGGTCCGGCGAGCACCGGGTGGACCTCCACGGCTGTCGTCCCGACCCTCGGGGCACACTCGGCGGACCGCCATTCCGGCGAGTGAACCCACAGTGCGGCATTCGTCACTTCGATGCCGCTTTGCCCGGAATGTCGACGAATCCGCGACACCCGTCCACACGTTCCGCACATGTTCCGGACCGGCATTGAACATTCGAGAAAGGCGAGGCTAACCTCTGCGCCGATGTCTACGTCCTCGGTCAGCGCCGGCGCTGAACTCAGTCTGGGTGATCGCCCCGTCGGCTCGGTGTCGGTCCTGCGCCGGGTCGAGGCCGACCGCGCGCGCCGGCGGCGGCTCGCCGAGCTCGGGTTCGTGCCCGGCGCCACCATCGAGGTGCTCGGACGCGGCGGCGTCGGCGGGTTGGTGCTGGCGGTCAACGCCGACACCCGGGTGGCCGTGGACGCCGCGGGCGCGCGGGAGCTGCGCGTGCAGGAGGCGACACGTGGCTGAGGGTCTCCTCACCGGCCGCCGCCTCGCTCCGGTGCTGCTCGAGAAGCCGTGCTGCACCGACGGCGCCGACGACGCGCCCACGCAGGCGGGTGCGGCCCGGGTCGTCCTCGTCGGCAACCCCAACGTCGGGAAGTCGACGCTGTTCAACGCCCTCACCGGGGCCCGCCAGCACGTGGGCAACTGGCCCGGCAAGACGGTGTCGGTCGCCCGGGGCACGTGGCGCCGCCCGGGCGAGGCCGACGTCGGGGTGGTCGACCTGCCGGGGACCTACAGCCTCGTCCCCGACTCACCGGACGAGGAGCTGACCCGCGAGCTCCTGGTCGACGCGGCCCCGGGCGAGCGCCCCGACCTCGTCGTCGTCGCCCTCGACGCCTCCAACCTCACCCGCAACCTGTACCTCACCGCCCAGCTGGCCGACACCGGGATCCCCACGGTGGTCGCGCTGACGATGGTCGACGTCGCCCGCTCGCGGGGCCTCGACCTCGACACCGGGGCCCTCGCCGACGCGCTCGGCGTCCCGGTGGTGCCCGTGGTCCCCCGGAGCGGTCAGGGCATCGACGAGCTCGCCGTCGTGGTGGGCCGCGCCCTCTCCGCGCCGACGCCGGTCACCCCGGCCGCCCTGGGGTCCGACCTCGAGGACGCGGTGTCCGCGGTCTCGGCGGCCCTCGTCGCCGCCGGACCCGACGACCCGGCCGCGCGGTGGCGGGCGCTCGCGCTGCTCGAGGGCGGTGGGGACGGTCCCGACGAGGCCGTCGCCGTCGCCCGCCGGCGCGCCGCCGACCTCCTCGCCGACGAGGCCGGGGGCGACGAGGCGGGGGCCGACGAGGCGAGGGCCGACGAGGCGGGGGCGGACGAGGCGGGGGCGGACGAGGACGCGGCGGACGAGGTCGAGCTGCGGGTCGCCGAGGCGCGCTACGCCTGGGCGCACGACGTGCTCGGGGAGGTCGTCACCCGGCGCGGCTCCCGCACCACGTGGTCCGACCGCGTCGACCGGGTGCTGACGTCGCGGTGGTTCGGCCTGCCGATCTTCCTCGCCGTCATGTGGGGCGTCTTCGAGGCCACCACGACGGTGGCCGCTCCCCTGCAGGACGCAGTGCAGGGCCTGTTCGACGGGCCCGTGTCCGACGGCTTCGGATGGGTGCTCGGCGTCGTGTCCGCCCCGGAGTGGCTCTCCGGGCTCGTGCAGGACGGCCTGGTCTCCGGGGTGGGGCAGCTGCTGAGCTTCGCGCCCTTGATGGCGATCATGTTCGTGCTGCTGGCGGTGCTCGAGGACTCCGGCTACATGGCGCGGGCCGCATTCGTGGTGGACCGGCTGATGCGCGTCATCGGCCTCCCCGGCAAGGCCTTCCTGCCCATCATCGTCGGGTTCGGGTGCAACGTGCCCGCGCTCGCCGGGACCCGCATCCTCCGCAACCCCCGGCAGCGCCTCCTGCTCGGACTGCTCATCCCCTTCGTCTCCTGCAGTGCCCGACTCACCGTGTACGTCCTGCTGGCCGGGATCTTCTTCGGCGACCAGGCCGGCACGATGGTGTTCCTGATGTACGTGCTCTCGATCGTGCTGGTCGTCGGCATGGGCTGGGTGCTGCGCCGCGTCGCGTTCCGGGATCTCGCCGACGACCCGCTGCTGCTCGAGCTCCCTCCCTACCGCCGGCCCACGCTGCGCGTCATGGGCGTGCAGACGTGGCAGAAGCTGCGCGCCTTCCTGCGCACCGCGAGCGGGATCATCGTCGCGACCGTGACCGCGGTGTGGCTGCTCTCCTCCATCCCGATGCCGGGTGCCGCGGCCGCGCCGTCGGAGCCGGCGTCGTTCGGGCACGTGGCGCCCGCGGAGAGCGTGTTCGGCGGCGTCTCCCGGGCCGTCGCCCCGGTGTTCGCCCCGGCCGGCTTCGACGACTGGCACGCCTCGGCGGCCCTCGTGACCGGCTTCGTCGCCAAGGAGGCCGTGGTCGCGACGACCGCGCAGACCTACTCGGCCGAGGAACCGTCGGACGTGCACCAGGCGGGTGCGCTGGGCACCGCCCTGCACGCCACCTTCGAGCGGACGTCCGGGGGGCACACCGTCGCCGCGGTGCTCGCGTTCATGATCTTCCTCCTGGCCTACACCCCGTGCATGACCACGGTCGCGGCCCAGCGCGCCGAGATCGGCACCCGCGCGACGCTCGCCGGCATCGCGATGCAGCTCCTCGTCGCGTGGGTCCTGGCGGTCGCGGTGTTCCAGGTCGGGGTGCTGCTGACGTGACCGGGACCGAGCGGGCGCCGAGCCCCCTGCGCCAGGTCCTCACCGAGGTCCGGGAGGGTCGGGCGGCCAGCCTCACCCAGCTCGCCGAGCGGGTCGGGGTCTCCCGCGACGAGGTCTCGGCGATGGTGGACCACTGGGTGCGCAAGGGCCGGCTCACCGTCGACGACCTCGGCGGTGCGTGCGCCTCCGGCGGCTGCGGCTCGTGCTCGTCGGGACACGGCGACCAGCCCGGCTGCGGGGCCTCCTCCCCCGCCGATCGGCCGACCCTGCTGGCCATCAGCTTCCGACGCAACGCCTGACCGAGGGGAGGGCCGACGCTCCCTGGCTGCCGGATCGGCGCCCGCCGACGATGGCGGTGTCCCCCTGCCCCCACGCCGATCGGAAGGCTCCGTGACCACCCAGCAGGTACTCGTCACCGGCGGGTCCGGCTTCATCGCCGGCCACTGCATCCTCCAGCTCCTCGAGGACGGCCACCGCGTCCGGGCCACCCTCCGCTCGCTGGACAAGGAGGCGGCGGTGCGCGCCGTGCTCGCCGACGCGGGCATGGTGCACGGCGACGCGCTGACCTTCGTCGCCGCCGACCTCACCTCCGACGACGGGTGGCCGGACGCCGTCCGGGACTGCGACGTGGTCCTCCACGTGGCCTCCCCGGTCCGGCCCGGACACGTCGAGGACGACGACGATCTCGTCGTCCCCGCCCGTGACGGGACCCTGCGCGTCCTGCGCGCAGCGCGGGACGAGGGCGTCCGGCGGGTGGTGCTCACCTCGGCGTTCCACGCCGTCGGCTTCGGGCACCCACACACCGACCACGTCTTCACCGAGGACGACTGGTCCGTCCTCGATGGGCCGGGCATGGATGCCTACGGCCGGAGCAAGACGCTGGCCGAGCGGGCCGCCTGGGACTTCGTCCGGGACGAGGGCGGCTCGACCGAGCTCACGACGATGCTCCCCGTGGCCGTCATGGGCCCGGTGCTGGGCCGCGACGTGTCGGGCTCCAACCACCTCGTGCAACGCATCCTGCAGGGCCGGCTCCCCGGCTACCCGGACATGTCCATCCCGATCGTCGACGTCCGCGACGTGGCGAGCGCACACGTGCTGGCGATGTCGACCGACGGCGCGGCCGGCCGGCGGTTCCTGCTCGCGAGCGGACCCGCCATGGCGATGAGGCACATCGGCGCGCTGCTCCGGGAGAACCTCGGGGCGGCCGCGGACAAGGTCCCGACGCGCCGCATCCCGAACATCGTGGTGCGCGCCGGCGCGCTGTTCTCGCAGGAGCTCCGGTCCGTGGCGGCCGAGCTCGGCCAGGTCAAGAAGGTCTCCCACGAGACGGCGAGCGCGGTGCTGGGTTGGGAGCCCCGCCGCCCGGAGGACGCCGTCGTGGCCGCCGGCGAGAGCCTCGTCCGGAAGGCCCTCGTCGCGGTCTGAACCGACAGAAGATTCGTGGCCCGGGTGGCGTGGGCCACGGAATCGGCTCATCGTCGTGGTGACGCCGTCCGGCGCCGCTCGGCCGAGGAGAAGCACCAGCGGGACGCGCCGGCGTCCTCGGGGAAGTGATGCCGCATGTGGTGGGGCCTGCTGGTGGTCCTGGTCGGGTCCGTCTGCGCGGGCTGCGCGGCCGTGCTGCAGGCCCTTGCCGCGAGATCGATCCCCGACACCGGCCGGGGACTGCGGCCCGGCCTGGTCATCGACCTGTTCCGGCAGTGGCGCTTCATCGCCGGCATCGGCCTGGACCTGTGCTCCTTCGCGGCCGCCACGGTCGCGCTGCGGGTCCTGCCCGTGTTCCTGGTGCAGGCCGTGGTCGCCGCCAACCTCGCCGTCACCGCGCTCGTGGCGTGGCGGATCCTCGGGACCCGGCTGCGCCGCACCGAGATCGGCGCGGTCGTCGGCGTCTGCCTCGGCCTCGCCGCGCTCGGGCTGTCCGCGGCGCCCCAGAGCCCCGACCGCGGCACCTCGGCCCTGCACTTCGGGCTGCTCGGAGCCGTCGGCGCGCTCGTGCTGCTCGGAGTGGGGGCCGCGCGGCTGCCGGGCCGCTACAGCGCGCTGGGGCTCGGGCTGCTCGCCGGCTTCGCGTTCGGGCTGGTCAACCTGTGCAGCCGGGTGCTCCCGGGCTTCACCCCCGCGCTGCTCGTCGGCCAGCCGACGCTGTGGGCGATGCCCGCCGCCGGGCTGTGCGCCCTGCTGTTCCTCAACACGGCGCTGCAGCGGGAGTCGGTCGTCGCGGCGTCGGCCGGCACCATCCTCGGGCAGACGATCTTCCCCGCGGTCGTCGGACTCGTGGCCCTCGGCGACCACACGCGCCCCGGGCTCGGGCCCCTGGCGCTGGCCGGCTTCGCCGTCGCGATCGGCGGCACCCTCTTCCTCACCCGGTACGGCGACCTCGCCGAGGACAACGCGGGACCGGCCGGGGGCCGCGGCGAGGACCTCACCGATCCCGACGCCCCCTCGGCCGCCGTGTCCTCGTAGTACCGCGGCGGCCCGGGCATCATGGCCTCGTGGTGCGCACCCGTCCGGGACGACGACGGGTGCTCGCGGCCCACGCCACGACGATCCCGCTCGTGGCGGTGCTCCTGATCGCCACCGCGCTGCTCGCCGGGGCCTCGGCCCCCGACGAGCCCCTCGGCGGGCGGTCGGTCGCCGTGCCGCGCACTCCCGAGCTGATCCGCGACCCGACGGCGGCGCCCGACATCCGCACCGTCTTCCTCACCACCGACGACGGGCCGCTGCACGCGTCGCTGTGGTTCCCGCGGGACGTGCGGCGCCCCGCACCGATCCTCGTCTGGGTCCACGGCGGCGGGTGGATCACCGGCGGCGACCTCGACCGCCCCGCCGACCTGCGCCGCTGGGCCCGCGCGGGCTGGCTGGTGGTCAGCGTCGAGTACGGGCTCGCCCGCCCCGGCCACCCGACCTGGGACCGGGCCGGCCCGCAGGTCGCCTGTGCCCTGGGTCGGCTGGCCGAGGACGCCCCGGCGCTCGGCGGTGACCCGGGACGCATCGTCCTCGCCGGCGGCTCGGCGGGAGGGCAGCTGGCGGTGTCGGTCGGGTACCGGGCCGCGACCGGGACCCAGCCCTCGGCGTGCGGTGGCCCGGTGCCCGTTCCCCGCGCGATCGCGGCCGAGTACCCCGCCCTCGACCCCGTCGACGGCTACGAGCACGGCCTGCCGCGGGCCGATGCCCGCGCCTTCAAGACCCTCTACACCGGCGGCAGCCCGGCCCAGGTCCCGGACCGCTACCGGGCCGTGTCGGGAGTGTCCGCGCTGAGCCCGCTCGCGCCGCCGACGCTGGTGGTGGCCGCCGGGGCGGACCGCCTGGTGCCACGGGACGGCCTGACGCGGTTCGTGACCGCCGCCCGCGGTGTCGGGGTGGACGCGAGCCTCGTCGTGGTGCCCGGCGTCGGGCACGCCTTCGACGCCGTCGACGGTGCGCCCGGCCTGCGTGTCACGCACGACCTCATCGCCGCGTGGGCGCAGGACCGTGTCCGCGCCGGCCCGCCCCGTGGACCGTGAGCGGCGCCGGGACAGGCTCCCTGCTCGTGCGGGTGACCGAGTACTAGGACCGGATCGCCCCGCTCGGCGGGTGGGTGAGGAGGTGGCCCGCGAGCCGGTGCAGCCGCTCGCGGGCGGCGTCGTCCGCGTCCGGCGCCACGAGGTGGCTCATCGCCGCGCGCACGAGGGTGTCGGCGACGTCCTCGAGGTAGCGGGCGGTGAGCTTCGGCCGGTGCACCCGCAGGAACGCCGCGAGCAGGGTGCGGGCGTCGGCGACGATCGGGCCGTGGGCGATCAGGAACGGCAGGAGCGTGGTGTCGCCGTGCCGGCCGTCGAGCACGGCCGCCAGGAGGGGGTGGTCGTCCCGGGCGCGCAGGGCGATGTCGAGGGCCTCGCTGAGGCCGGACTCCCAGCTGGGCGCGTCGTGGAGGACCCCGTCGATCCGCAGGAGCACCCGTTCCCCCTCGCGGGTCAGCAGGGCGGCCGCGAGACCGTCCTTGCCGCCGAAGCGACGGTGCAGGGTCGCGCGGGAGATCCCGGTCTCGCGGGCGAGGTCGGCCAGGCGCACCTGCTGCCAGCCACTCCGGAGCACGGCTGCGGCGGCGGCGTCGAGGGCCCGCTGCTCCACCTCGAGGCGGAACTCGTCGCGCAGCGACGGCACCGCCGGGGCCGGAGCGGGTCGGAAGGTCCGGGGCAGGGTCGGTTCGGTCTTCGTCATGACGTCGAGGGCAGCTCCGACCGGTGCTCCGCCGAGCCGTGCAGCGGGCAGCGCGGGTCGACGAAGCCGTCGTGGTCGCGGGTGTGGCGGTTGAGCAGCACCGAGCAGCAGCAGCCCTGCCGCTCGGCGGCCGGGCTCCCCGGCAGGTCGGGCTCGACGGCGGGCTCGGTGGCGTGCTCGGTCGGGGGGTGGTCCATCTCGGGAGTTCCTCAGAAAGTGACGTGCGGAGTGCTCGCGGGCAGGTCGGTCTACCGGTGGCGCGAGCCGGGTGCGGGCGCCGCGCGCCGCGCGGGCGGGAACAGCGTGGGCGGCAACCAGCCGGTGCGTCCGCTGCGCGCGAACCACGCCCCGGCCACCGCCGCGGCCGCGGGCACCGAGCACATCACCGCGAGGATGCCGGGTCCGTCGAGCCGGGACAGGCCGGCCAGGCCCACGGCCACCGCCACGCTCGACGCCACCCCCGCCGCCACGAGGAACGCCCCGCTCTCCAGCCCGAGCGCGCACACCGCGGTGACCAGGCCGAGCACGTTGGCGACGCGGAAGACCTCCGGCTCGGGTCCGACCCAGCCCAGCAGGTAGACGACCCCGGCCAGCGTGACCGAGGTGATCACCAGCCGCCGCACGGCGCGACCCGGGTCGGGAGCGCCGCCGCGGACGGCGGGCGCGGGCGCGGCGAGGGTTGGCCGGCTCATCGCGAGCCTCCGAACAGATCGACGATGACGGGCATGCCCCTGGCGAGGGCGGCCCGCTCTTCCCTCCGTATATCGCACGGAATCCCGCGTGCGTTACCGATTCGTGATTGATGGAGAAACCGGCGGATCGGGTCTCACCTGCGCCCCGATGCCCGGCGTCGGCGGCGCATCCTCCGGTCCGCGCGATCGATCCCCCGGCCGCGTCCCGGGCCGATCGGTGCGTGGTGCAGGCCGCGGCCACGATCTTCTTCCGGTGAGCGGACGCGGGGACCTCGGATCCGCTCCCGGAGAACGATCGTGGCGGCCTCGGTCGACCCGACGGTGGACCGCACCAGGAGATAGGTTGCCGACGATGAGCGAGCGGAGCGCACGCGTTTCCGGGGGAATCGGGAGACGAGCGGCGACCGGCATTTCCGCGCCGTTTCCCGGGACGATTCCGGTGGAGGGGAGGAACGCGTGACACCGCCCGTGAGCGTGTCCGAGGAGATCCGCGCGGCCGTCGCGGACGGCCGGCCCGTCGTCGCGCTCGAGTCGACGATCCTGACCCACGGTCTCCCCCGGCCCCGCAACCTCGAGGTGGCCCGCGAGGCCGAGGCGCTGCTGCGGAGCCGGGGCGTCGTCCCCGCCACGATCGGCGTCGTCGACGGCCGCCCCACGGTCGGGCTCACCGACCCCGAGCTGGAGCGCCTGAGCACCACACCCGACGTCGCCAAGGTCAGCATCCGCGACCTCCCGGTGGCTCTCGCCCGCGGCGGCCACGGCGGCCACGGCGGCCACGGCGGCACCACCGTCGCCGCCACCGCGTTCCTCGCCGTCCGGGCCGGCATCGGCGTGTTCGCCACGGGCGGCCTCGGCGGGGTACACCGCGGCGCCGCGACGACGTTCGACGAGTCCGCCGACCTCGTCGCGCTCTCCGCGCTGCCGGTCCTCGTCGTCTCCGCCGGCGTGAAGTCGATCCTCGACGTCGGCGCGACCCTCGAACGGCTCGAGACGCTCAACGTCACCGTGCTCGGCTACGGCACCGACGCCTTCCCCGGGTTCTACGTCCGCGACTCCGGCTTCGGCGTGCCCGCCCGCGTCGAGACCCCCGCCGAGGCCGCCGCCGTCGTCCGGGCCCGCGACGCGCTGGGGCTGCGCAGCGCCGTCCTGCTGGCCAACCCCGTCGACGCCGACGCACAGCTCGACGTCGCCGAGCACGACCGGGTGCTCGAGGAGGCGCTCGGCGACGCCGGGACCGAGGGCGTCACCGGCCAGGCCACGACCCCGTTCCTCCTCGAACGGATGCGGCGCTCGACGGCGGGCCGCAGCCTCGAGGTGAACCTCGCCGTCTACCGCGGCAACGTCGCGCTCGGCGGTGAGGTGGCCGTCGCGCTCACCTCCGGCGGGTAGGTCCGGCGGCCACGTTCCACCGACAGGCGGTCCCCCACAGGGGTTTCTCGACGCACAATGAGTGACGGCGTGACGATCCGGGGCGGACGCGTCCCGGCAGGTGGAGGGTGGTGGCGCACGGATGTACGCGGAACCACTGGCCCAGCGGGTCGTCGAACTCATCGAGGGCGCGGCATTCACCCACCTCGACTCCGCCTCGGTCCTCGGGATGATCGCCCTGCTGCTGGCCGGCGCGGGGCTGGTCACGCTCACGAACTTCTCCCTCGACGGCGGGGAGCGCCTGTCGCTGCTCGTCGCCGAGCCGTTCCCGCGCGTCGAGGCGTCGGTCGGGGTCGTCCTGGCGCCGGGCGGGGTCACCGCCGCGCTCGCCGAGCGGCTGCGCCGCTACGCCGCCCACCCGGCCGTCGACGCGCTCGTCATCGCGACCGCGGACCCCGACGCCCGGTACCTGCCCCGCGAGATCGACGGCGTCCCCGTCCGGACCGCGCTCCTCGTCGACTCGGTCACCGATTCCGCCAGCTGAGACGACGCCGGGCGCCCCCGGACCGCCCGGCGCTCCGCGCCGCCGGGGCCCGTCCGGACCCTGGTCCCGCGACCTCTGGGGTGGCAGCGTGACTCCCATGCAGATCGGTCCCGTCCGCCGCCGCTTCACCGCGGAACCGGCCACCTCGCCCGTACCGGGCGACGCCGCCCCGACGCACGAGCCCACGGCCGCCGAGCGGGCCCCGCGGACCCCGGCGACCGAGCGGGACACCGTCGAGATCGCGCGTTCCGACCACGCGTGACGCTCCCCCTCCCACCGGCGGCACCGCGCCGTGAGGGCGCGACCGTCCCGGACGTCCCCGACGCGGTGCTCGGCTGGCGGACCTGGCGCATCGGGCGGCGCGCGCAGCGCCGTGCCGAGCTGATCGCCCCGCTCGCGGGGTCGGCGTGGCCTGCGCGTCGTCCCCTGGTCGCCTCGTGCGGGTCGCGGGACCACTCACCGCCCGGCGACCGCTGCGGCTGCGGCCTCTACGCGGTGGCCGACCCGCGGGTGCTGGAGTGGGGACCGTCCGACCACGAGGTGCTCGGCGCGGTCGCGCTGTGGGGGCAGGTCGTCGAAGGCACGCGCGGGTGGCGGGCCTCGCACGGCTACCCCCGCTTCCTCGTCACCGGACCGGTCATCCCGACCGAGCAGCGCGCCGTCCTGTCCCGGCGCTACGGCGTCCCGGTGCTGCGCTCCGAGGTCCCGCCGCGCACGCTCGCCCGCCTGCTCGGCACCGAGCCCGGCGCGGCCGGGGCGCTGCTGCGGACGCGGGTCGACGAGGTCGAGGGCGTCGTGGCCGCCCGGATGCCCGAGTGGGTCCGCCGGTCGCAGGACCGGCCCGCCCGCACCACCAGGTCAGGAGTCCTGGCGCGTCGGTGGCGTCGCCGCTGACGGACGGTGCGGGAGCCACCGCGGGTGCCGGCGCGTCCGGCGCCGCTCCGCGTCCCGTTCGCCCAGCAGTTCCTCGAACGACATCTGGCCGGTGTCCGTCCCGGGGCCGGGCCCGGTCGCCCGGTCGGGGTGGAAGTCGACGGCCACCGTCTGGAACGTCTTGCGACGCTGGCTCGCGGCGTAGGCGCGATAGGCGCGGCGGTCGGCCCGGGTGACGGCGCGGTCGTCGGGGAAGGCGATGGAGAGCAGGCTGCGCGGCGCGAGCCGCAGCACGCGGACGGCGTTGATCTGCGCCCCCACGAGGAAGATCACGGCGCCGAGGTAGAGCCAGAACAGCAGCCCGAGCACGATCCCGAAGAGCCCGTAGCTCGCGCTCGACCCCTGCAGCTGGTGCCCGATCAGGTACGTGCCCACGAGCTGCAGCGCCTGCCACGCCACGGCCGCGACGACGGCACCGGGCAGGAGCCGGCGCGGGGTGAGCCGCCGCGGGGTCAGCAGCCGGTAGCCGGCGAGGAAGAGCCCGGTGTTGATGACGACGGCGACGAGCACCGGCACCGTCCGCCCGACCGCGCCCGCGGCCCATCCGGGCACCGAGGCGCCCACCGCGGTGGTGAGACCCGAGAGCGCCGTCGTCAGCAGGACGCCGCCGCCGACGACGACCAGCACCGCGGCACCGCGTCCGTAGGCGACCGGCAGCGCCGGGCGCTCCGCGACGGGGATCGCCCACACCTGGCACATGGTGGTGACGGCGGCCTGCGTGACGCCCAGCCCGCCGTAGACGCTCACCGCGATGCCGAACACCAGGCCCCACGCGTTGCCGTGCAGCGCGTGGACGTTGTCGCCGATCTCCTGACCGACGACCGGGAAGTTGCGCAGGGCCGAGCCGAGCACCGCCTGCTGCGCGGCCGGGTCACCCGCGAGCAGGTACCCGAGGACCGTGACGGCCAGCAGCAGCAGGGGGAACAGCGACACGAACGCGTAGTAGGTGAGCAGGGCCGCCTGGTAGCTGCCGAGGTCGTCCACGAACTTGTAGACGACCGCCAGCGGGAACCCGGCCCAGCGGTGCTCCCGCTGGAAGCGGTCGACCCGTCGCGACACCGACATGACCTGGGGATTCCCCCGGGCCGCGACCGACAACCCGGCTCAGCGCGGCGTCACCACCACCCGGCCGAGCACCTGACGGTCCTCGAGCAGCGCGACGGCCGCCCCGGCCTCGGAGAGGGGGCGGCGGGCGCTGACCGGCGGTGCCAGCGCGCCCGAGGACAGCATCGGCCACAGCCGGTCCCACTCCGCCCGCGCGTACCCGGGCCGCGGGAGCGCGTAGGCGCCCCACCCGACCCCGCGGACGTCGAGGTTGTTCAGCAGCAGCCGGTTCACCTTCACCGTCGGGATCTCGCCCGCGGTGAAGCCGATGACGAGCAGCCGGCCGAGGGGCGCGAGGCTGCGCAGCGAGTCGGTGAACCGGTCGCCGCCCACCGGGTCGACGACGACGTCGACGCCCTTCCCGCCGGTCAGCTCGGCGACGGCGTCCTTGAACCCGTCGGCGGGCACGGTCTCGTGGGCCCCGGCGCGGCGGGCGAGGTCCTGCTTGTCCGGCGACGACGCGACCGCGATGACCCGCGCGCCGAGCGCGACCGCGAGCTGGATCGTCGCGGTGCCGATCCCGCCGGCGGCGCCGTGGACGAGCACGGTCTCCCCGGCCTGCAACCCGCCGCGGGTGACGAGGCCGAACGACATCGTCAGGTAGTTCATCGGCAGGCAGGCGGCCGCGTCGAGGTCGACCGCGTCGGGCAGCGGGAAGGTGAGCGTCTCCGCCGCGGTGACCCGCTCCGCGAGCCCCCCGATCGTGCTGGTGGCCGCGACCCGGTCGCCCGGGGAGAACGACGAGCCCGCGGGCGCGGAGAGCACGACACCGCCGACCTCGCCGCCGAGCACGAACGGCATCTCCGGCTTGTACTGGTAGGCGCCGCGGGTGAGCAGGACGTCGGGGAAGTTGATCCCGACGGCGTGCACCTCGACGAGGACGTCGTCGTCACCGCGCACCGGCTCGTCGACCTCGGTGACCTCGAGGGCCCCGGGTCCGTCCGGTCGCGTCACCTGTACCGCACGCACGTGGTCCTCCTGGCTGTCCGGTCGGTCCTCACGGCGGCGCCGCGAGGTAGCGGGGATTGCTCATCGTCACCCGGGCCGTCGTCGCGGCCCGCACCGCCTCGACGACGGCGGGCGCCCCGGCGTCGAGCGTGCCGTCGCGCAGGCCCGCGGCGAGCTCGGCGTCGTCGCGGCACCCCAGCGCGGCCAGGCGCGCGGCGTGCGCCGCCCGCTCGGTCTCCCCCACGCGCAGCTCGCGGCGGACCGCGGCCACCGCCGTGGCCGCGACCCTCGCGAGGTAGCGGGTGCGCTCGTCGCCGCCGGCCTCGGTGCGCAGGAACGTCGTCACGGCGGCGAGCAGCTCGTCGGCGGTGGGGCGCTCGGCCAGCACGTCGGCCGCCGGCCCGAGGTCCGACGCGAGCGGGTCGGGCACGGGGACCGCCTCGGTGAGCCCGAGTGCGAGCAGCGCGTCGTGCTCCGCCTCGGCCGCGCGCCGGCCGAGGACCGCGAGCTCCACCGACTCCTCGCCGCCGGACAGGTGCCGCTGGGCCTGCACCCGGCAGATGACCGCCCAGTGCACGGCGGCGAACACCTCCCACCAGTGCACGGCGACGGGGTCGGGCCGCGCGCCCGCGACCTCGGCGTAGCCGTCGAACAGCTCCTCGCGGGGCCCGAACCCGCCGACGGGTGCCGCGGCGCCGAACCGCCAGACCTTCGCGCAGAGCCAGCCGAGGTCCTCGCGGGGATCGCCGGCCCGGGCGAGCTCCCAGTCGAGCACCGCCCGCAGCCCGTCGGTCCCGACGACGAGGTTGCCGTTGCGGAAATCGCCGTGCACCAGCGTCGTCCCGACCGGGTCGGGCCGGTGGTCGGCGAGCCACCGCAGCGCCAGCTCGACGGCGGGCCGCGCCTCGCCGAAGCCGTCGTGGGTCGCGCGCAGCTCGGCGAGCCGGTCGGTCGCCACGAGGCCGGGGACGGCGGCGACCGGGACGGCGTGGATCCGTGCGAGGACCCGGCCGAGCTCACGGGGCAGCCCGCGCCGGGCCGCGGCGTAGCGGTCCTCGCGCAGCAGCCGGGGCGCGAGCGTCTCCCCCGCGACGCGGTCCATCACCAGGTAGGGGCTGCCGACACCGTCGGTGCCGTCGCCCGCGCCGCGCAGCCCGGGCACCGGGACCCCGTGCGCGGCCGCGGCGCGCAGGCACGCCGCCTCGCGGGCCATCACCGCGGGGTCCTGACGCGCCGGCGGGTCGCGGCGCAGCACCAGCGGGACGTCGCCGGCGTCGAACACCCACGTCTCCCGGCTCGCGCCCGCGGTGAGCCGCCGCAGGCCGGTGACTGGGCCGGCGCGCAGGACGTGCTCGAGGGCGGCGGCCAGCTCCGCCGTCACGGGGACCACCGCACGGTGTCCAGCGCGACGTCCTGGTAGCGCGCGACGATCTCCTCGGCGTCGAGCTCCCCGCCGGGCCGGAACCAGGCCGCGACCGCGGTGCACGCGGTGGTGATGGCCCGTGCGGCCTCGCGGGGGTGCTCGGTGGCGAAGGCGCCGCGCCGCACGCCGTCGCGCACCACCCGCTCGAAGGTGCGCTGCTGGACGTCGCGCTTGGCGACCACGCCCGAGCGGGCCCCGCCGGCGAGCGACCGGAGCTCGCTGTTGCCGAGCAGGCTCTCGCGCTGCGAGTCGAGGTGGACCCGCACGTGTGCCCCGACCACCGCGCGCAGCCGGGCCGCCGGGTCGTCCCCGGCCGCGTCGAGCGCCTCCTCGGTGGCGGCGATCAGGACGTCCATCCCGCGGTCGAGCATCGTCTCGAGCAGCGCCGCCTTCGAGGCGAAGTACTGGTAGAGCAGCCCGGGGCTGGTGCCCGCCGCCGCGGCGATCTCGCGGACGGACGTGCCGTGGTAGCCCTGCGCCGCCATCACCTCGACGGCGGCGGCGAGCAGCGTCGCCGCCACCGGGTCGTCCCCGGGCAGGACGAGCGTCGTCGGCGGGAGGTCGGTCCTCCCGCGCACGGCTCCGGTCACGGCAGCACACTCTGCCCGCCGCTGAACGGTTGTTCAAGCGGGGGTTGTCACCGCAGCTCGACAGGCATAACTTGCGCTGAACGCTCGTTCAGGCGGCACCGACGGAGGTGGGGGTGACCATGGCCGGTCCCTACGCCGGGCTGCGGGTGTTCGACCTCAGCCACGTCATCGCGGGGCCGTTCTGCACGCGGATGCTCGCCGACATGGGCGCCGACGTGGTCCGCGTCGAGCAGCCGTCCGGAGACCTGATGCGGGCGCTGCCGGTGCCGGTCGGGCCGCCGGAGGACCACCTCTCGAGCGCCTACGTGCAGTACAACACCGGCAAGCGCTCGATCGGCCTGGACCTCAAGCACGAGCGCGGCCGCGAGCTCGCGCTGCGGCTCGCGGACTGGGCCGACGTCGTCGTCGAGAACTTCTCCCCGGGCGCGCTCGACCGGCTCGGGCTCGGCTGGGACGTGCTCCACGCGCGGGACGCCACGACGATCCTGTGCTCGCTCTCCACGTTCGGCGCCGAGGGCCCCTACTCGCACCTGTCCGGCTTCGGCCTGGTCGCCGAGGCGTACTCCGGGCTGATGTCGCTGACCGGCGAGGAGGGCGGTCGGCCGATGCACTTCGGGACCGCGCTCGCCGACGTCAACTCCGCGGTGCACGGGCTCGCCGCGATCGGCGCCGCGCTGTACCGCCGCGAGCGCACCGGCACCGGCACGCACGTCGACGTCTCCGCGTTCGACTCGCTGTTCGCGATGATCGACCAGCAGCCCGCGGCGGGGGCGTTCACCGGCGGCGAGGCGGTGCGGGGGCGCTACGGCACCCGCCACACCACCAGCGTGCCCTCCGGGGTGGCCACCGCGGCCGACGGCAGCCACCTCGCCTACGGCATGAGCGGGGACGTGTTCTTCGAGCGGCTGACGCTGGCGATGGACGCGCCGGACCTGCTCGAGGCCTACCCGACGGTGGCCGCGCGCGTCGCCGATCCCGGCCCGCTCTACGACCGCATCGAGGCCTGGGCGTCGGGCTGGCCGACCGCCGACGCGCTCGTCGAGCACCTCACCGCCCACGGGCTCTCGGCGGCGCGGGTGCGCGGGGTCCGCGAGAACCTCGACGATCCGCACCTCGTCGCCCGCGGCACCCTCGCGCCGGTCGACCAGCCCGGTCACGGCGAGGTGCTGCTGCCGGTGGCCCCGTTCCGCTTCCGCGACGCCGAGGTCCGTCCCGGCCGTCCGGCCGGCGGGATCGCCGCCGACACCGCCACGGTGCTCACCGACGTGCTCGGCCTCGACGACGAGGCCGTGCGTGCCCTGTTCGAGGAGAAGGCCGTGACCGGAGGTTCGTCATGACGGGAGAGGGCCGGTGAGCGTGACCCTGGAACGGACCGACGACGGCACCGTCGCCACCCTGCGCTTCGTCGGGGAGCACCCGCTCAACGTCCTCGACGCCGAGACGCTGGAGGCGCTGCTCGACCGGGTCCGCGAGGTGGCCGCCGACCGCGCGGTCCGCGTGCTCGTCCTGACCGGCCGCGACGACGTGTTCTCCGGCGGCGCCGACCTCACCCACCTCGCCGCGCTCGACGACGACGCCTACCGCCACTACCTCGCCACCGAGTACACCCTCTTCGCCGAGCTCGAGGACCTGCCGCTGGTGACGGTGGCCGTGGTCGCCGGGGCGTGCGTGGGCAACGGGGCGGAGATGGCGCTGTGCTGCGACTTCCGGATCTGCGATCCGGCCGCCCGGATCGGGCTGCCCGAGATGCGCGTCGGGTTCGTCTCCCCCGCCCAGCGCCTCGCCCGCCTCGTCGGGATGGGTCGCGCGAAGGAGATCCTCTACGGCGGCCGGCTGCTGCCCGCCGCCGAGGCCCTCGAGCTCGGGCTGGTCACCGCGGTCGCCGAGGACCTCGCGGCCGAGACCGCGCGGGCCACCGCCCGCTACGCCGCGTTCGCCCCGTACGCGCTGCCGTTCACCAAGGCCGGCGTCCACCGCGCCTACGGCGTGGACGGGGTGGGCGCCCGGCCGTTCGACGCGCACGAACAGCGGGCCGCGTTCGCGACCTTCCGCGGCCCCGACTTCGTCGAGGGCTCCGACGCCGCCCTCGCCGGCCGTCGTCCGGCCTTCACCTCGCGGCGCCCCGCGACCACCGACCTCGGAGGCACCCCGTGATCGTCGACCTCCTCGCGGGCGCCGTCCCGCAGCCCGAGGCGTTCGCCCTGTCCGAGGCGGTGACCCTCGGGCGGCTGCGCGGGTACGCCGAGCACTTCGGCGGCGGTCCGGAGCCCGCCCGCACGCACGCCGAGGTCGGCGCCCGGTGGGAGTCGGCCCGCGAGGCGGCGGAGAAGCGTGCTCCGACGCCGGACGAGTTCTTCGCGATGCTCGACGACGGCGGCATCGGGCTGGCCGGGGTGTACACCGAGTCGTTCGGGTCGCGGCTCGGGGTGCCGACGGCGGGCAACGACGTCGTCGCCGACTTCGTCGCCCGGGCGCCGGACCGGGTGCTCGGCTTCGCCGGCGTCGACCCCTGGGAGGCCGACGCGCCGCGGGTGGTGGACCACGCGGTCTCCGGGCTGGGCCTGCACGGCGTCGTCGTCTCGCCGTTCAAGCAGGGCCTCGGCGCCGACGACCCCCGCATGCTGCGCGTCTACGCCCGCTGCGAGGCGCTCGGCGTCCCGGTGCTGCTGCACACCGGGATCAACTGGTCGCTCGACGCCGCCTACGACGTCGGGCACCCCCGGCACGTCGACGCCGTCGCCACGGCCTTCCCGGACCTGCGGCTGGTCGCGCTGCACGCCGGCTGGCCCTGGGTGCAGGACATGCTGATGGTCGCCTGGCGCCACCGGCACGTCTACGTCGACCTCTCGGCCCACCGGCCCCGCACCTTCACCCGCCCCGGCTCGGGCTGGGAGCCGCTGCTCGCGCTCGGCGCCCGCCAGCTCGCCGACCGGGTGCTGTTCGCGTCCACCTGGACCCTGCTCGGGATCCCGCCGGCGATCCTCGTCGCCGAGGTCCGGGACCTGCCGCTGCCCGACGGCGTCGCCGACCGCTGGCTCGGGCAGAACGCCCTGCGGCTGCTCGGGAGGGACTGACGATGCTGGTCAGCGATCTCGTCGCCCACCACGCCCGCTCCCGCCCGGACTCGACGGCCCTCGTCGTCGGGGAGCGCCGGATCACCTACGCCGAGCTGCAGTCCCTGGTCGACGCGACCGCCGCGGCGCTGCGGGCCCGCGGCATCGGGCACGGCGACCGGGTCTCGGTGCTGGGCAAGAACGGCCTCGAGTACGTCCAGCTCTACTTCGCGACGGCGGCGCTCGGGGCGATCCTCGTCCCGCTCAACTTCTGGCACCGCGCGCCCGAGCACGCCCACGCGGTGACCGACGCCGAGCCGTCGCTGCTCGTCGCCGAGCGCGACTACGAGCCGGTGCTCGACGCGGCCCGCGCGGCCCTGCCGGCCGGGGCGACGACGCTGCGGCTGCCCGGCCCGGAGGACGACCGGGCGGAGTGGGACGCGTTCCTGCACGACGGCGTTCCAGGACCGGCTCCGGCGGTGCACGAGGACGACGTCCACATGATCCTCTACACCTCGGGCACCACGGGCCGGCCGAAGGGCGCGATGCTCGCGCACCGCCGGACCGTCGACGACGCCGTCGCGATGGCCGCCGTCATGCGGGTCCGCGAGCGGGACGTGTTCGCGAACTACTTCCCGCCGTTCCACGTCGGCAACTGGGACCACATGAAGCCGTTCCTGCTCATGGGGGCGACCGTGGTGATCATGCGCGAGTTCGACGCCGGGCGGGTCCTGGAGGTGCTCGCGCGCGAGCGGGTGTCGGTGGTGCTCGGGGTCCCGACGATGCTGCACGCGCTCATCACCCACCCCGACTTCGCCGCCACCGACACCTCGTCGGTCCGCCTGCTCTACTACGGCGCCTACGACCCGAGCGGGATCATGGACCGCACCGCCGCCGCGTTCGGGGCGCGCGAGGGCCGCATCCAGATGGCGCACACCTACGGGCTCACCGAGGCCGGCCCGTTCGTCACCTGGTGCCCGCCCGAGGACGTCTTCGAGCGCTGGGGCTCGATCGGCCGGCCGATGCCCGGTGTCGACGTCGTCCTGCTCGATCCCGAGGGCAGGCCGGTCGCGCCCGGCGAGCCCGGGGAGATCTGTCTGACCGGGCCCCGGATGAGCGGCTACTGGCGCGATGAGGAGGCCAGCGCCCGGGCCCTCGCCGGCGGGTGGCTGCACACCGGCGACGTGGCCGTCGCCGACGCCGACGGCTTCCTCACCATCGTCGACCGCACCAAGGACATGATCCGTTCCGGCGGCCAGAACGTGTGGTCGAAGCAGGTCGAGGACTGCCTCGCCGGTCACCCCGCCGTCGTCGACGCCGCGGTGATCGGGCTGCCGGACCCGGTGTACGAGGAGCGGGTCGTCGCGATCGTCGTCGCGGTGCCCGACGTCGGGACCGGTCCCGAGCTGGGCGACCAGCTGCGGGCCTTCGTGCGCCGCGAGCTCGCGGGCTACAACACGCCGAGCGAGGTGGTCTTCCGCACCGAGCTGCCGCGCACCGCCGTCGGGAAGGTCCAGAAGCACGTGCTGCGGGCCGAGCTGACCGCGCCGACCGCGCCGACCGCCTGAGGAGCCCCGTGGACTTCGACCTGCCCGACGACGTCGTCACCCTGCTCGCCGACCTCGACCGGTTCATCGACGCCGAGATCGCCCCGCTCGAGGAGGCCGACGACAACCGGCGCTTCTTCGACCACCGCCGCGAGTGGGCGCGCACCGACTTCGAGGGCGGCGGCCTGCCCCGACCGGAGTGGGAGGAGCTGCTCGCCGAGGCCCGCCGGCGCGCCGACGCGGCGGGCTTCTACCGGTGGTCGCTGCCGGCCGGGCTCGGCGGGCGCGACGGCTCCGAGCTGGGCATGGCCGCGGTCCGCGAGCACCTCGCGCACCGCGGGCTGGGGCTGCACAACGACCTGCAGAACGAGCACTCGATCGTCGGGAACCTCGTCTTCGTGCAGCTCCTGCACCGCTTCGGCACGCCCGCGCAGCGCGAGGAGTTCGTCGAGCCGCTGATCACCGGCGAGCGGGGCCTGGGGTTCGGCCTGTCCGAGCCCGGACACGGCAGCGACGCGACCTGGCTCGAGACGACGGCGGAGCGCCGCGGCGGCGAGTGGGTGATCAACGGGGCGAAGCGCTGGAACACCGGGATCCACACCGCCTCGCACGACCTGGTGTTCGCGCGGACCTCCGGGGAGCCGGGCTCGGCGAAGGGCCTGACCGCGTTCCTCGTGCCGACCGACGCGCCCGGCTTCGAGGTGCCGTTCTACTGGTGGACGTTCAACATGCCGACCGACCACGCCGAGGTCGTGCTGCGCGACGTCCGCGTCCCCGACGACGCGGTGTTCGGCGCCGAGGGCGAGGCCCTCGACGTCGCGCAGACCTTCGTCCACGAGAACCGCATCCGGCAGGCCGCCTCCGGGGTGGGGGCGGCGCAGTACTGCATCGACCGGTCGGCGGTCCGCGCCCGGGAGCACGCCACGTTCGGGCGGCCGCTGGCGACACGCCAGGCCGTGCAGTGGCCATTGGTCGAACTGCACACCGAGGCCGAGATGCTGCGGACCCTGATCCACAAGACGGCCTCGCAGCTCGACGACATCCACGCCCGGGGCGAGGCCGCGGTGTCGATCGGGCACCGCGTGTCGATGTGCAACTACCGCGCCAACCGATTGGTGTGCGACGCGGCCGACCGCGCGATGCAGATCCACGGCGGGCTCGGCTACAGCCGCCACGAACCGTTCGAGCACATCTACCGCCACCACCGGCGCTACCGCATCACCGAGGGGACCGAGGAAATCCAGATCCGCCGGGTGGCCGGTCAGCTGTTCGGTTTCCTCTAGGTGGCCTGCGGCCTCGTGAGCAGAAAGTGTCGGTATACCGACACTTTCTGCTCACGGGCGCGAAGCGCACCTAGTGGTGCTGCTCGCCGTGGTGGTGGTGCTTGTGGTGGTGGTGGTGCGGCGGCGGCGGCGGCGGGCAGTGCCGGTGGTGGTGGTGGTGGTGGACCGGCGCGCAGTGCTTCGGCGGCGGGGGCGGGCAGTGCTTGGGCTTCGGCGCGGTGTGGTGCCAGTCGATGTCGTGGATCGGGGTCCGCGGCACCGAGTGCGACGGCGACCCGTGGGTGCCCGACGGGCCGTGGTTCTTCGGCGGCGTCTGGTGCTTGGGCGGCGTCTGGTGCTTGGGCGGCGTCTGGTGCTTGGGCGGCGTCTGGTTCTTCGGCGGGGCCTGGTTCTTCGGCGGCGTCTGGTTGCCCCCGAGGATCGGCAGATCGCCGGGCAGTGACGGCAGGCCCGGAATCGACGGCGCCGCGAATGCCGAACCCGCCGCGACACCGACCCCCGCGAGTGTCATGGCGCCGACGACACCTGCGCGTCGGAGATTGGCGTGGACCATGGTGAGCTCCCCCTCGAGACCGTGAACGCAGATCGCGTTCGTGACCTCATGAGCGTCGGGGCGAGATTCATCGTTACGTACCTGAGCGCCGGCTGTGGAAGTTACCCGAAACGGGTGAGCATCGCCGACCGGTCGACACGATCGTCCGTGGGCAGAACTTTGCGCAGGCGTTCTTTACCGCTCTCAATGCGTCAGCACGAGCTTGACCGCGACGGCGACCGCCGCGACTCCCGCGACGGCCAGGCCGAACCAGACCGCGCGGGCCCACCCGATGGGCGCCTTGAGGTGGTGGTAGACGACGCCGATCGTGGCGAGGCGCGCCACCAGCAGCCCCGACGCGACCGCCTGCGCCCACTCCGGGGACGGCCACCCCAGCATCGCCGCGCCGAAGAGGACCACCGGCGGGACGCCGGCGCTCACGATCGGCACCGAGTCGCGCAGCTCGTGCCGCAGCGCCGGCCACACCTCGCGCCCGCCGAACACCGCCCCGACGACGTCGGCGACCACGTGCGCGACGTAGGTGGAGACGATCGTGCCGACCACCACCAGCAACGCCTCGCCGGAGCGGATCGCGGTGTCGTCGACCCCCGCCGTCGCGGCCAGCACGAGGATGTCGCCGTAGACGTAGGCCGACATGCGGTTGTCGGCCCGCAGCGGCTCGAGGTCGTCGCGGGTCGCGACGGCGGCGTGGATCGGGTGTCGCAGGAGGCGCCCCATGGTCACGCGGTGATCCTGGCGCAGCGCAGCCCCGGAACCCAGGACCGTCAGAGATCGAGGACCCCGAGCACGCCCGCGGGGTCGTGCCGCCGACGGAGGGCCCGCAATCGCGGCAGGTGCCCGCCGTAGGCCTCGCCGATCTCGGCGTCGGTCTCGGGGAACCCCGGCCGCAGCTCGACGCTGTAGACGCCCAGGGTGTGCGGGCGCAGCACCGCGAGCGTCGACCGGGCCCAGGCGAGGCAGGCCTCGTCGTCGGCGGGGTCGGTCCAGATCGCGTTGAGCGGGATGTTCCACTCCGCGCGGCGGCCGCGGAAGGCGGTGGCCGAGTCGGCGACGTCGGCCAGGGCACCGCCGGTGTGCTGGAGGTCGATGCGGCACGCCCGCGTGGGCGCCGCCCGGATGCGGTCGGCCAGGGCGTCCGCGAGTGCCGCGTCGAGGGTCGGCCCGGTGAACACCGACTTCCCGAAGAAGGACCCGCGCGGGCCGTCCCCGGGGCGGGGAAGCCGGATCGGGTCGGGCTCGGCGCCGGCCGCCCCGGGCAGGGCGAACTCGGGCAGCCCAGCCAGGTAGCGGCCGGTCGTCTCGGCCCGGTACCGGGGCGGGGAGGCCGCGGCGGCGACGACCGCGTCGGTGGCCGCCCGGGCCCGGGCGATCCCGCTCCCGCCCGCACACGCGGTGTACAGGAACAGGACGGGCTCGTCGGGCATGAGGTCGCTCCACCCGAGGACCGCGCCCATCGAGGTGTCGCGCCCGAGCTCGGGCGCCACCCGGACGTAGGTGGCGAGCGCGTCCAGGCCCACCACCGCCCGGTCGACCCACACCGGACCGACCTCGTGGGTGCGCAGCACCGCGGAGGTGACCACCCCGACGGCGGGGGCGGCGCCCCGGACCGCCCACCACAGCTCCGCGGCCTCGCCCGTGCTCGCGTCGGAGAGGCGCACGACCTCGCCGGACGGGAGCACCAGCTCGACCTCGACGAGGTGGTCGAGGGTGAGCCCCAGCGACCGCGTGAGGTAGCCGACGCCGCCTCGGGTCACCAGGCCGAAGCCCGCGTGCCCGACGATGCCGACGGGCACCGCGCGCCCGGCGGGCGCGAGCGCGTCGAGCATCGTCGAGACCCGCGCCCCGCCGCCGACGACGACGCGCCCGCCGTCGGGACGGGCCCCGCCGAGGTGCGCCGAGAGGTCGAGGACGACCGCGTCGTCGGCGACGCAGTTCGAGCTCAGGCCCCCGCCGCGCACCGTGACCCGGGTGCCCGTCGCGGTCGCGGCCGCCAGCACCGCCGCCACCTCCTCGACGGTCCGGGGGGCGACGACGCCGCGGGGCCGCCGGCGCGCGGCGGCCGGGAAGAAGATGCGCGCCAGCGTGTCCTCGTAGCCGGGCGTGCCCGGCGTCAGCACCGGGACGCCCGAGGCCGCGCCGAGGTCGTCGGCGACGTCGACGGCGGTCACGGCAGGCTCCAGATCTGGACGGTGAGGAGCCAGAAGACGACCGCCGCCCCGGTGAGGAACGCCAGCGAGGCGACCGTCCCGATGACGTCGGTGCGCGGCTGGGGAGCGTCGGGGCGCGGCGTGAGCCACGGCGCGAGCGCGCGGGTCACCACGGGCATCACGACCCACGTGAGCAGCGCGACCGACGCGACGTTGCCGACCAGCAGGGCGGCCCACAGCGGCCCGGACGGCCACACCGCGCTGAGCGCGAGGGTGAGCAGCACGACCGTCGGGTAGAGGCCGACGAGCACCGACAGGGCGGTCTTCCACGACGGCGGGCCGTCGGACGCGCCTCCCCGGCCCGACCCCGGGATCCAGCTGCCGAACGCCCCCGCGACCGTCCGGAGCCGGAAGTCCCGGAAGCGTGAGCCCTCGTCCAGGAGGGCCCGCCGCTCGTCGGAGGCGAGCCACGCCTCGAGGTCCGCCGCCGAGGCGAACCGGTAGACCGCGGTCCAGTCGTCCTGCACCCCCGGCACCGGCCGGAAGAGCTCCGAGCCGAGGAACCCCGGCGACCGGCTCTCGGCCACGGTCATCCGGTCCTGCCACGCCAGGAACGCCGCCTCCTCGCGGGGCGCGACGGTGTGTGAGACGACGACCGTGGCCGGCCGCGCCGCCTCCCCGTCCGCGACGAGGACCTGCTGGGTGGGCGGCTCGTCGAACAGGGACGCGCCCTGCTCGACGAGCCGCCGGCGCACCGGGCTGTCCAGCCATCCCCGCAGGTGCTCGACGGCGTCGAACCGGTACACGACCGTCGCGTCGCCGTCGCGGTCCGCGGGTGTCTCGTCGGTGCCGAGGTACCCGGGGAACGCCGCGGCCGCGGCGGTGAGGCCGTCCTGCCACCGGCGGTACTGCTCGTGGTGGCCGGGCCGGATCCGCTGCCCGACGACGACGGTGGCCGCACCGCCCCGGACCGCCGGCTCCACCTGTGTCTCGCCCATCTCCGTGCCCCCTCTCCCGGACGGCGGCGGATCAGTAGGGGTGGCGGTCGGCCTTCGACGACCACGCCGCGTAGGCCACGTCGCCGAGGTCGGGCCGGAACTGCTCGATCTTGATGCGGCGGTCGTGCAGCGGGCGGCCGAAGTCCTCGTACTGGAAGGCGTCGTCGAAGCCGATGGCGCGGGTGGCCTCGAGGTCGTTGGCGAAGTAGACGGCGTCGAGGCGGGCCCAGTAGATGGCGCTCATGCACATCGGGCAGGGCGCGCCGCTGATGTAGATCTCGTGGCCCATGAACTGCCGGGCGCGCTCCGGGACGGGGTCGGCCGAACCCTCGGGGCGCGCCACCAGGGCGAGCGTCGAGGCGTCGCGGTGGCTCGCGGCGATCGACGGCGCCTCCGGGTTGAGGACGGCGGCGGCCTTGCGCAGGGTCTCGATCTCGGCGTGGGCGGTCACGTCGCCGGTGAGCAGCACGCGGTTCTGGCCGCGGGCGACGATCTCGCCGTCCTTCGCGAGCACCGCACCGAAGGGTCCGCCCCAGCCGTTGTCGACCGACTCCTTCGCGAGTCGGCACGCCTCGGCCATCAGCTCTTCCTGGGTCATCGTCCGTCCCTCTCGGTCGGGGGGTGTCGGCGGCGCGGGCGCGCGCCGGCGACCGGCGGGAGTGCCGCCGTGGGGGTGGGAATGCCGGGAAAGATCGACACAGAGTCAACGACCTGGCTGGTCGGACTAGCTCGTTCGCCCGTATGGCCTACGGTAGACGTGACTCAGCGCACGGACAAGAGGTTCGCGTGGATCTCCGGACCGTCAGGCCTGGGCCGTCGGGCGGACGACGATCTCGCCGACGTCGACCCCGTCCGGCTGCTCCAGCGCGAAGGCGATCGCCCGCGCGACGGCCTCGGGCGGCATCGCGATCTCGTCGCGGGTCCGCGTGTACCGCTCGCGGATCGCGTCGTCGGCGATGCCGCCCACGAACTCCGTCGCGGTGAAGCCGGGCGACACCGCCGTCACCCGCAGCGCCGGCGCCGCCTCCTGCCGCATCCCCTCGGAGAGCGTCCGCACGGCGTTCTTCGTCGCGGCGTAGACGACCTGGTCGGGCGTGATGCGCAGCCCCGCCGTCGACACCACCGTCACGAAGTGGCCGGAGCCCTGCTCCCGGAACACCGGCAGCGCCGCCGCCACCCCGTGCAGCACGCCGCGGACGTTGACGTCGACCATCTCGTCCCAGTCGTCGACCCGCAGTGCGTCGAGCGGGGACACCAGCCCGACGCCGGCGTTGGCGACCAGCGCGTCGAGCCGCCCGAACCGCGCCCGCGCCGTCCCCACGAGGGCCGCGAGGTCCTCCCGGCGGCGCACGTCGGTCACCACCGTCACCGCGTCCCCGCCGGCGGCGCGCACCCGCCCGGCCACCGCGTCCAGCTGCCCGGCTCGGCGGGCGCCCAGGACGAGGCGCGCGCCGCGCCCGCCCAGGAGCACCGCGGTGGCCTCCCCGATCCCGCCACTCGCCCCGGTGATCGCCACGACCGCACCGTGCAGGTCCATGGACGTCTCCTCTCGATGTGATCGCCCCATCACATCAGGGCAGGGCCGTCTCGTCCACCCGCGCTGCTCCGTGCTGAGGTGCCGATTGGTCCCGCTGGAGCCGCTCGGGGCATTTGTGCTGGTCAGGACCGCCTGAGAGGTTCAGCATCGCTGGGGTGACGGGGGCGTTGCGCGAGCGGGGGGCCGAGCTCGACGCGCTCGGGGCCGCCCTCGACGCGGCGGCCGCGGGCACGGGTGCGGTGGTGCTGCTGTCGGGCCCGGCGGGGATCGGGAAGACGAGCGTCGTCCGGGCGTTCCTGCGCGCCGTGTCGGATCGGGCCCGGGTCCTGACGGGGGCCTGCGAGGACCTCGTCGCGCCCCGGACGCTGGGCCCGCTGCGCGACGCGGTCGTCGGTCACCCCGGGCCGCTGTCCGAGGCCCTGGCCGGGGGCGACCGCGAGGGCGTGCACACGGCCGTGCTCGCCGAGCTGTCGGCGCCCGGGCGGCCGACGCTGCTCGTCGTCGAGGACCTGCACTGGGCCGACGACGCCACCCTCGACGTCGTCCGCCACCTCGGGCGCCGGATCGCGGACCTCCCCGCGGTCCTCGTCCTGACCTACCGGGACGACGAGCTCGACGTCCGCCGCGACCTGCGCCGGACGCTGGGCCCGCTGGCGGGCGGCCCGGTCCGGCGCCTCGCGCTCGCCCCGCTGTCCCGGGCCGCGGTCGCGGCCTGGGCGGGCGGGACCAACGCGACCACCGCGGTGCTCTACACCCTCACCGGCGGCAACCCGTTCTTCGTCTCCGAGGTCCTGGCGGCCTCCGGCGCGGAGGTGCCCGCCACCGTCGTCGACGCCGTCCTGGCGCGCACGCACGCGCTCGGCGAGACCGCCCGGCACGCGCTCGACCAGCTCGCCGTCGTGCCCGGGCGGGTCGAGCTGTGGCTGGCCCGCGCGCTGCTCGGCGACCTCGGGGCGGTCGGCGACGCCGAGCGGCGCGGCCTGGTCGAGGTGACCCCGCAGTCGGTGGCCTTCCGCCACGAGCTCGCCCGGCGGGCGGTCGAGGAGGCGATGCCGCGCACCGCGCAGATCGAGCTGCACGCCCGGGTCCTCGCCGCCCTGCGCGCGGCCGGCGCCCAGGATCCGGCGCGCCTGGTGCACCACGCCGTCGCCGCGGGCGACGACGCCGCCGTCGCGGAGTACGCGCCCGAGGCCGCGCGACAGGCCGCACGCGCGGGGGCGCAGAACCAGGTCCTCGAGCTGTACCGCCACGCGCTGGTGCGCCCCGACCTCCTCGACGACGACGCGCTGGCCCTCGCCCACGAGGGCTACTCGACGGCCCTATACCACTGCGGCCGGTACGACGAGGCCGTCCGGGCCGGGGAGCGGGCCGTCGAGCTGCGCCGGCGCGCGACCGGCCCCGGTGCCACCGCGGCGCTCGCCCAGGCGCTGGCGTCGCTGGCGCTCGGGCAGTGGTCGAGCCTGTACCCCGACAGCGGGCTGGCCCCCGCCCGGGAGGCGGTCGCGCTGCTCGAGGGCGCCGACGACGACGTCCGCCACCTCTACCCGCTCACCGTCGTGGGGTCGCTGCTGGTGAGCACCGACCGGGAGCAGGAGGCGCTGGCCGCGCTGGACGCCGCCCTGGCCATCGCCGACCGGCTGGACGCCCCGGACGCCCTCCCCGCCGCACGGATCTTCCGCGGACGCGCCCGTCTCATGCTCGGCGACCCGGGTGGTCTGGACGAGATCCGGGCGGCGCGGGACGCGGCCCGGGACGCCGCCGACCACGAGGGCGTCATCCTCGCCGACGTCAACATGACCTCCGCGCTGTGGCAGCCGGGGCGGCTCGAGGAGATGGCAGCGGTCCTCGACGGCGCCGAGCGCTACGCCCGTGAGCGCGACTTCCCGTTCTACGAGCGCATCCTGGCCGACAACCGCCATCGGTGGGCCGCCCTCACCGGTGACTGGGATGCCGCCGAGCAGGGTCTGCGCGAGCTCTGCCACGACCGCCACCGCGGCGGGATGGTCGACTGGTTCGCCCTGCCCCACCTCGCCGCCCTCGCGGTGCGGCGCGGGCGCGAGGACGCCCCGGCGCTGCTCGCCGACGCCCGCGCGCTCGTCGACCGCGCCCCGTGCGTGGTCCTGGCCGCGCCTCTGCTGACCGCCGAGCTGGAACACGCCTGGCTCACCGGCGGCGCCCCGCCCCACGCCGCGGCCGTCGCGCTGCTCCGGGAGAGCCCGGCGGCCGGCCGCCAGCGCGACCTCGCCGAGCTCGCCCGCTGGACGCGCCGGACGGGCGGGGCGACGGTGGTGTCCCCGTGGTGGCCGGCGGAGTTCGCGGCCGGCCTGCGCGACGACTGGGCGGCCGCCGCCGCGGGCTTCCGGCGCCTGGGCGCGCCCTACGAGGAGGCGCTCGAGCTGGCCGACTCCGGCGAGGTCGAGCCGACCCTGCGGGCCCTCGCGATCCTGGACGGCCTCGGCGCGCCGGCCGCCGCCCTGGTCCGTCGTCGTCTCCGGGAGCTCGGGGCGCACTCGGTGCCGCGGGGCGCGCAGACCGCGACCCGGGCGAACCCCGCGGGACTCACCCGCCGGCAGGCCGACATCCTGCGGCTGCTCGCCCGGGGCGGCACCAACGCCGAGATCGCCGCCGAGCTGGTCCTGTCGGTGCGGACCGTCGACCACCACGTCTCCGCGGTGCTCGCGAAGCTCGGGGTCCCCTCACGGCAGGAGGCAGCGCGGGTGGCCGCCCGCCTCGAGCTGACCTGACGGGCTCAGGCCGCGCCGGCCGTCCAGCACACCGCCGAGCCCTCGACGGCGACGACCCCGTCGTCCCGGCACACGTCGACGCGCAGCTCGGTGATCGGCTTGTCGCTGCGCGCCGCGGTCACCACCGCGGTCCCGGTGATCACGTCTCCCGGCCGGACCGGGGCGAGGAAGCGCAGGTCGAGCTGCAGGAAGACGCTGCCCGGCCCCGGGAGGTCCTCCGCCACGACGGCGTTGAGGACCGCGGTGGTCACCCCGCCCTGCACGACGATGCCGCCGAAGCGGGTGGCCGCGGCGAACGCCTCGTCGTAGTGCAGCGGGTTGTGGTCCCCCGAGATCGCGGTGAAGAGCTCGATGTCGTCTCGGGTCACCAGCCGGGAGCGGCTCGCGGTCTGGCCCACCCGCGGGGCCCGGGTGATCACGTCGGTCACCCGGCTGGCTCGGCGAGCGCCAGCACGCCGAGCCGGTGCAGGGCGGTCAGCTCGTCGGCGACCATGGTGATCGCGCTGACCCGCCCGTCGGTGAGGGTGAGGACGTCGACGACCCGGACGTCGACGGGCCGTCCCGTCGCCGCCACGGTCCCGAGCGGTGTCTCCAGCGGGCCGGTGTGCGTCGCGAGCAGGTGGAACGCCACGACCAGCCGGCCCGGGGCGTCGACCCGGTCGATCAGTCGGTGGCCGATCCCGCCGTAGGCCCGCTGCACCGCCCGCCCGCGGGCGAGCAGGTCGACGAGCGCCATCGCCGTGCCGTTGACCTCGACCGGGTCGGTGTAGATCTCCGCGAACGCGGCGAGCGCCTCGGCGTCGTCGTCGGGGAGCGGGGTGGACCACAGGCCCATCAGCCGCGCCACCAGGTCGGGCTGCTCGGGGGGCCCGGGGGGAACTGCCCCTCGGGGTGTGGTCGCGGGTGTGCTGCTCACGTCGGTCCTCCTCCGTCGTCCGTGGTGGGCACCGACGCTAGGAGCGCGCCGGGGCCGGGGCGTCGGCGAGCGCTGCCCATCTCGGCGCCGCCGCTGCCCACATCAGGCGGTCACCCCGAGCCGCGCCGCGGCGGCGACGGCCTCCCTGCGGCTGGACACGCCGAGCTTCGCCAGGACGGCCGAGACGTGGTGGTCGACCGTGCGGACCGACACCACCATCCCGGAGGCGATCTCGGCGTTGGTCCGCCCGTCGGCGAGCTCGCGCAGCACCGCCATCTGCCGGTCGGTCAGCCCGCAGGGGTTGGCCCGCGTCGCCGGCACCGGGCCGCGCGGCACCGAGGTCACCCCCAGCTCGCGCAACCGGCGCCGGACGCGGGCCGCGGCCGGGCCGGCGCCGAGGTCGTCGAGGAGGGCGAGGGCCTCGACGGTGGGCCCCACCTCGCCGGAGTCGGCGAGCTCCAGGGCCTCCTCGTAGCGCAGCCCCTGCTCCCGCCACGCCGCCGCGGCCGCCTCCCAGTCACCGCGCAGCCCGGCCGCCCACGGCTCCGGGCACCCGTCGAACGGACCGACGTCCTCCCCGGCCCGCCGTCGCCAGCGCCGCAGCTCGGCGCGCTGCCGGGCCGGACCGGGCCCGGCGAGCCGCTCCTCGAGCCGGGCGGCCACGCGGTGCGCCCGCTCGTGGTCGTCGCGCAGCCAGGCGTGCTCGATCTCGGCGAGGCCGGTGGGCGCCAGTTCGTAGCGGCTGTCCGCCCGGTCGGCGTAGTCCCGCGCCCACGCGAGCACCTCGTCCGCGTCCTCGGCGCCGCGCCGCACCAGCAGCCGGGCGAGGCCGGGCAGGCAGTAGCGGGTCCCGGCGGTCTCCCCGCCGTCGCGGTGCCCGACCAGGCCGCGCAGCCCGGCCTCGGCCGCCTCCCGGTCCCCGCGCAGGCCCAGCCAGCGGTACCGGTGCGCGAGGAGGTGGTCGGTGAACAGGTCGAGCTCGCGCTCCGAGGCGTACGCCAGGCCCTCGTCGCCGACCTCGACGGCCTCGGCCCAGCGGCCGAGCTCCCACAGGTCCTGCACGGCGAGGACGTAGCCGAACATGACCCACAGGTGGTGCCCGCCGGCGGCGGCGAGGCGGCGGCCGTCCGCGAGGTCGTCGAACCCTTCCGGGTCGTCGACGAGCGCGCGGAGGCGGCCGCACAGCACCCGGACCAGGCCCTCGATCTCGGGGATGCCGAGGCGGAGGGCCATCGGCAGGGCGGCCGCGGCGAGCGCGAGCGCCTCGGCGTGGCGGTCGAGCGTGGAGCGCAGCAGGCCGTCGTAGGCCATCGCGACCGCGAGGGCCGGCGAGTCGCCGGCGGGCTCGAGGAGGGCCACGGCGCGCGCCGCGGTCGCGAGCGCCTCGCGGGGCCGCGTCAGCGCCCAGAGGGTCGGGCCGAGCGGGATGAGGGCTCCGCCGAGCGCGGCGGGATCGCCGAGCCCCTCACGCAGGCGCACCGCCGCCTCCCCCGCGACGAGCGCGGCGGCCTGGTGGTCGAGGGAGAAGTGGGCGGCGCAGCACCGCTGCAGGATCGCCGCGTGCTCGTCCGGGTCGAGCAGGGACGCGCGCGCCAGCACCGGCTCGTAGGTCGCGATCTCCTGGGCGTGGGCGCCGACCCGCTCGGCCTCCCGGGCCGCCCGCGGGCCGTACCGGACCACGGCCGCGTCGTCCCCGGAGCCCACCGCGTGGTGGACGAGCCGGCCGGGGTCGACGTCGGGGCGCTCGACCAGCACGGCGAGCACCCGCGCGTTCAGCGCCAGCCGTGACGTCGTCGGGAGCGCGCTCTGCACGGCCCGGCGGGCCAGCTCGTGGCGGAAGGCGACCGCGTCCACGCGGACCTCCAGCACCCGCGCCGTCTCGGCCGCGCCGAGCACGGCGAGGTCGCCCACGAGGGCCCGCGCCAGCGGGAGGTCGACCTCGCCGGGGACCACCGAGAGCTGGTCGAGCGCGGCCTGGACGTCGTCGTCGAGGCGGCGGGTGCGGGCGAGGACGGCGTCCACCACGGTCGGGGGCACCTCGACACGGTCGCCGGGCGGGGAGCTCGCGAGCACCTCGGAGACGTAGAACGGGTTGCCGCGGGTGAGCTGGTAGAGCGCGGCCGAGGTGACGGTGGTGGCCTCCGACCAGCGGGCCACGGCGGTGCGGGAGAGCCGCGCGAGGGCCAGCCGGTGGACCGAGGGGCCGCCGAGCGCACCGAGGACGCGCCGCAGGGAGGCACCCACCTCCTCGTCCCGGAACGTCAGCAGGAGCACCGCCGGCAGGTCGGCGATCCGCCGGCCGAGGTAGCGCACGACGTCGAGGGTGGCGTCGTCGGCCCAGTGCAGGTCCTCCACGACGAGCACCGTCGGCCCGCCGGGCCCGGCGAGCTCGGCGCGGGCCGCGGCGAGGATCGCGTCGCGGTCGTCGGCGTGCAGGGCCTCGGCGAGGGCGGTGGCCCCCGAGCGCGCCGCGTCGCGCAGCGGCCCCAGCGTGCGGGGGGTCAGGAGGTCGTCGCACGCCCCGGACAGCACGCGGGCGCGGTCGTCGGCGTCGCCGGTGAACGCGCGGACGAGGCTGGTCTTGCCGATCCCCGCCTCGCCCGAGAGCAGCACCACCGAGCCGGCGCCGGCCTCGGCGTCCCGGAGGGCCGATCCCAGCGCGGCCAGCTCGGCGTCGCGCTCCAGCAGTGCCCCCGTCATGGTGCATCCCCTCCTCCGACCTGCGGGGACGAGGCTAGGAACGCGCGAGCCGGCGGGACACCGATGCCGGTGCCCACATCACCGGTGGGGCTGCCCATCTCCTGGTGACGGTGCCCGGCGGGGTCGACCTGGGCAGTGGCGCGGCCCGGGTTGGGCAGGGCTTGCCGATGTCGGGGACCACCCCCCGCCGGGAGTGTCTCGGTCGTCGCCAGACCGACACGACCGAGGAGACACCATGACCGAGACCGTCACCCACACCGTCCGCAACGGCGTGGACACCACGACCCTGTTCGCCACGCTCGACGCGCTGAAGGCCCAGCCCGACCTCGCCCGGTTCCGCTTCCGGGCGACCAACGAGTGGATCCGGGGCTCGCACAACCGCAGCACGATCAAGGACTTCTACGCCGCGGGCGGCGAGGACACCTCCCGCGACGTGCCGTTCACCCTCGACGCCGGCGAGCCCGCGATCCTCATCGGCGAGGACGACGGCCCGAACCCCGCCGAGTTCCTGCTCCACGCGCTCGCGGCCTGCGTGACGACGTCGCTGGTCTACGCGGCGTCCGCCCGCAAGGTCCCGCTGACCTCGGTGTCCTCGACGCTCGAGGGCGACCTCGACGTCCAGGGCGCGATGGGCCTCTCGCGGGAGGTCCGCAACGGGTTCGAGCAGATCGGCATGACGATCCGCATCACCGGCGAGGCCCCCGAGGAGAAGCTGCGCGAGGTCGTGCAGCGCGGGGTGGACCGCTCGGTGGTCTTCGACAGCGTCACCCGCGGTGTCCCCGTCTCGGTGGACGTCGTCACCGACTGACCCCTGCGGCACCGGCCGGGCCGCGAGCCCGGCCGGTGCCCCGGCCCCACGGGAAGGACCCGATCGACGATGAGTACGACCCATCACGACGCGGTCGTGGTCGGCGGCCGATGTGCCGGCGCCGCCACCGCCCTGCTGCTCGCCGAGGCCGGCCTCGACGTCCTGCTGCTCGAGTCCGGCCGCCGCGGCACGGACACCCTCTCCACCCACGCCCTGATGCGGGGCGCCGTCGTCCAGCTCGACCGGTGGGGTCTCCTCGAGGAGATCGTCGCGGCCGGGACCCCGGCGATCCGCGCCACCGAGTTCCACTACGGCGAGGACACCGTCACCGTGGCCGCGCGGCCGGGCAGCACCCCGCTCCGCGCGCCCCGCCGCACGGTCCTCGACCCGGTCCTGCTCGACGCGGCCCAGGCCCGCGGCGCCGACGTCCGGTGCGCCACCCGCGTCACCGACGTCGTGCGCGACGCCTCGGGCCGGGTGCGCGGCGTCGAGTACGCCGAGCGCGGGACCGGCACGACCGGCACCGCGCTCGCCCCGATCACGATCGGCGCCGACGGGCGGCGCTCGACGATCGCCGAGGCCGTCGACGCCGGGTACGAGCACCGCGGCCACGCCTCCGGCGCGCTGCTGCTCGCTTACTGGTCCGGGTTCGGGCTCGACCGCTACCGCTGGTTCTACGGTCCCGGCGTCACCGCCGGCGTCGTCCCGACCAACGACGGCCGCGCGTGCGTGTGGGCCGGGGCCCCGTCCGACCGCTTCGACACGCTGCGCGGACAGCTCGACACCGGCTACCGGGACCTGTTGGCCGAGGCCGCCCCCGCGCTCGCCGGGGAGATGGCCGGCGGACGGATGGAGGGTCCGGTGCGCGGCTTCCGTGGCGTGCCGGGCCACCGGCGGACGGCCGCGGGACCGGGGTGGGCGCTCGTCGGCGACGCCGGCTACTTCAAGGACCCGCTGACCGCCCACGGCATCACCGACGCGCTGCGCGACGCCGAGCTGCTCGCGCGGGCGGTCCTGGCCGCGCCGTCACCGGGTGCGGCCCAGCGCGACGCCCTGCGCGGCTACCAGGAGACCCGGGACCGGCTCTCGGCCGAGCTCGAGGCGATCACCGAGCGGCTCGCGTCGTACGCGTGGGACCTCACCGAGCTCCGCGACCTGCTGCCGGCCCTGAGCCGGTCGATGCAGCCCGAGGTCGAGGCCCTGCGCGCTCTCGACCGGCCCGTCGAGCTGGCGGCGTGACGCCGTGATCACCATCGTCGATCCCGAACTGGACGTCCGTCTCGGCAGCCTCGCCGCCGACGAGACCGACCGCATCCAGCGCTACGCCACCGCCGCGTTCCTCTGGCGCGGCTTCTCCCAGGACGAGGCGCTCGACGTCGCCCGCGGCCTGCACTGGCGCGCGGTCGGCCTCGACCCGGCCGCGCCGGCCGGCGAGGTCCTCGGGGCCCTGGCCCTCGAGCCGCTCGACGAGCCGCTGCGGGAGCACCTCGCGATCCTGCTCGACCTGCACGACCGCGCCGACCCGGGTGGTCCAGGGCCGGATGACGGTGCTCCGGGACCACGGGACCACGGCCGGCTCGGCCGGCGCATCACCACCGCGCTCGCGCTGCTGCGTCTCCAGGAGCACTCGTCCGCCTGACCTTCGTCGCACCGCAACACCCGCTCCGGCCGCCGCCGGGGCGGGTGTTCGTCGTGCCCGTTCCCCGCGTGGCGTGTCGAGCGAAGGGTCGCTCGCTGGAGGGACCGGCGGCTGGACCTGCGCGTGGCGCACACCGTCGGACAGCGGCGCCGGTCGCTCGCGCGGGGACCTACGCGTGGCACACACACTCGAGCAGCGACGCCGATCGCCCGTGCAGAGACCTACGCGCGGCGCACACAGTCGGCCAGCGGCGCTGGTGGCCCGTGCGGAGACCTGCGCGTGGCGCACACACGCGGAGCTGCGCCGGGCCGGATCGCCGGCCACAGCGGGGCGACGAGTCCGCGCTCGACCGCGCGGCGATGGAGAGCGGAACGGCCGAGGTGCCCTCCGACGGGGCCGGTGTGAGTGCGCGCGTCGGCGCGGACGAAACGCTGTCGGCCCGGAGCCGACGTGTGTGCCGCGCGCAGGTGTGGCCGGACGCGGCCGGCCCGGGACCGCTGTGTGTGCCACGCGCAGGCACGGCCGAACCTCTGCCCGCCCGGGACCGCCGGGTGTGCGCCGCGCGCAGGTGCGGCCAGACCACCACCCGGCCAGGACCGCCGTGCGTGCGCCGCACACAGATGCGGCCGGACCACCACCGGTCCAGCGCTGCCGTGTGTGCGCCGCGCGCAGGTGCGCCGTTCCCGACCGGGGGCGGCGCAGCGGTGAGCATCGTCGGGAGCGACGACGACCGGGCGGCGGCCGCGCCTGACGGCCTCCCTCGCTCGTGTGGTCCGGGCCCTGGGCGCCCACCGCCGGCTCTTCCGCGCGATGGTGCCCTCCGCTCGAAACGGCACCCCGCCCGCACGCACGACGACGCCGGGCGACGGTGACCGTCGCCCGGCGTCCGGAAGCTGCTCAGGCCGCGACCGCGAGCTCCGAGAGCCCGTCGGGGTCCTGCGTCCGCTCCTGGACGAGATGGCGCGCCAGGTACTCGGCGTCGGTACCCACGCCGTCGAGGAAGCTCGACGAGCGCCGGTACTGCCACTTCAGCCCAAGGAAGTACAGGCCCGGGGCGTCGGTGATACCGCGCCGGTGCACCGGCTCCCCGGCCGCGTCGAGGACCGGCGCGTGGATCCACGAGAAGTCGCGGCGGAAGCCGGTGGCCCAGATGACGGTGGTGATGCCGGCCGCCCGCAGGTCGAGCGTCGACGACGCCGCCTGGGCCCAGGGCGCGGACCGGCGGACCCACGGCGCGTCCTCCGGCACGTCGAGCCCCTGGGCGGCGATCCAGCGGTCGACCTTCGTCCGGAAGCGCTCGACGTTGTCGTCGGCCTCGGCGAGCATCGCCGGGAGCCCGTCGTCGAACGTCAGCGTGCCGCCGTGCACCGACTCCAGGCGGCCGTGCGGCTCGACCCCGTCGGCCACGAGCCGGTGCAGGTCGAGGTCGCGCGTGCCGCCAGTGAGCACCGCGTTCGGGGTGCGGGTGGCGGTCGGGTCGGGCAGGGAGTCGACGGTGCGCGACAGGGTGCCCATGCGGTCCATCCACCAGTAGGTGTCCTGCCCGCGGTAGCGCCGCGGCAGGCCCTTGTGCCGGCCGACGGCCAGGTGCACGGTGCGCCCGGCCCGGGCGAGCTCGTCGGCGATCTGCTGGCCCGACGGCCCGGCGCCGACGACGAGGACCGCACCGGGCGCCGGCTGCTCCGGGTTGCGGTACCCGCTGGTGTGCAGCTGGGTGATCCCGACGGGCAGGGAGTCGGCGAGGGCGGGGATCGCCGGGCGGTCGAGGTCGCCGGTCGCGACGACGACCGACGGGGCGTACAGGTCCCCCGCGTCGGTGCGGATCCGCCAGGTGCGCCCGATCCGCGCGACGGAGCGGACCGTGACGCCCTCGCACACCGGCGCCGCCGACTCCGCGGCGTACCCCTCGAGCATGTCGGCGACCTCGGTGCCGGTCATGAAGCCGTCCGGGTCGGCGCCGGTGTAGCGCCGGCCGGGGAGCCGGGTCTGCCAGTTCGGGCTGAGCAGGGTGAAGGAGTCCCACCGTTCGTGGCGCCACCGCTGGCCGATCCGGCCCCTCTCGAGCACCACGTGGTGCATCCCGCGGGCGGTCAGGCAGCGGCTCATCGCGAGGCCGGCCTGGCCGGCGCCGATCACGATCGTCGTTCCCTCGGTCATCGTCGTCATCCCCTTCGTGGGTCCGGGAGTGGATGACGCCGAACGCTAGGAAGACCGCCGGACCCCGGGCATCGGCGACGCGTGCCCATCCCGCCGGCCCCGTTGCCCACCTCGACGGCGCTTGCCTACCGACCCGGCCGCGTCCCGGCCGGCATGGGCGACGTGGCCGCCCGACATGGGCCACGACCACCGACGCGGCGGCGGGTGCGCCGCGCCCACGCTCGTCGTGCTCGGCCGGACCGCCCGGCCGGAGCCCGACGAGAGGACCCGCCATGACCGCCACCGTGATCCCGCTCCCGACGACGGCCCGGCGCCGCCGCCGTCCCCGACCGCCCGACGTCACCGTGCGCGAGCTCGGCGACGGCGAGCTCGACGTGCTCGACGCCGTCTTCGCGGGGCTGTCGCCGCGGAGCCGGGCCCTGCGCTTCCACGGCGCGACGCCCCGGCTGACGCCGGGGGTGCGCCGGGCGCTCGCCGCCGTCGACGGGCACACCCACCTCGCGGTCGCGGCCTTCGCGCCGGACGGCACCCCGATCGGCATCGCCCGGCTCGTCGGCCTCGACGCGCACCACGCCGAGCTCGCCGTCGAGGTGGTCGACGCCTGGCAGGGCCGCGGGGTCGGGCGGCGGCTGCTGCTCGCCGTCGCCACGCGCGGACGGGCCGCCGGTTACGACCGCCTCGTCGCCGACGTGCTGACCGAGAACACCGGGATGCGGGTGCTGCTCGCGTCCGTGCTGCCGGTCGTCGACGTCGTCACGAACGGCCCCGAGACCACCCTGACCGCCTCGCTCCGCGCCGCGGAGACCACCACCGCCGCGTGACACCCACCGAGAACCGGAGACCGACCATGACCGCCATCCTGACCACCAGCCCCCTGACCGCCCTCGTCGACGACCTCGACGCCGCCGTGCGCCGCACCCGCGACGGCCGGCCCCGCGTCGACGCCGTCTGTGACGCCCTGGAGCGCCACGTCCGATGTCCGGATCTCCTGACCGACGACCAGCGCCACGGTGACCCGGCCGGCTACCGCGCGCACCTGCTGCACGTCGCGCCCGACGGTGCCTTCTCGCTCGTGGCGATGGTGTGGCTGCCGGGACAGAGCACCGCGATCCACGACCACCTGTCGTGGTGCGTGGTCGGCGTGCACACCGGCGAGGAGCACGAGACCCGCTACCGCCTGGAGGGCGGGCGGCCCGTCGTCGACGGCACCGCGGTGGCCGGCCCGGGCACCGTCACCGGCCTCCTCCCACCCGGTGACATCCATCGGGTGACCAACTCCGGCGACGACACGGCGATCTCGCTGCACGTGTACGGGGTCGACGTCTCGCGGCGGGGCTCGAGCATCCACCGGCGCTGGGAGTAGCCCCCGACAGGGCTCACGAGCCCGGGGAGCGCCGGACCAAGGTCCCGCGGCGGCGGGCCGATCGGTCGTGGGCGGGCGCGCGGCGCCCGGCCACCATCGGGACCACGGCGGACACCGGCGCCGGCACCGAGGAGGACACCCATGGACGAGGACACCGTCGAGGTCGGCCCGGTCGACTTCCTGGTCATCGAGTTCCCCGCCGGTGGCGGCACCGGCGAGGGACTCCCGCTGCTGCTCGACCTCGTCGACCGCCGGATCGTGCGCATCCTCGACTTCATCGTCGTCCGCCGGGGCCAGGACGGCACGGTCACCGTGGCCGAGATCGCCGACGTCGACGGCGACGGCGTCCCCGACCTTCGGCTCTTCGAGGGCGCGACGTCGGGCCTGCTCGGACCCGACGACGCCGACTCGGTCGGCTCGGTCCTCGAGCCCGGCGCCGTCGGCGTGGCCATCGTCTACGAGAACCTCTGGGCCGCCCCGCTCGCCACCGCGCTGCGCCGTGGCGGGGCCCGCCTCGTCGCGGGCGGGCGGGTGTCCGTCGAGGACCTCGTCGCCGCCGCCGAGGCCGTCGAGACCCCGGCCTGACGTCTCCCCCCACCCCACCGACCGAGGGACTCGACCATGCCCGGCCTCCTCCGCGGGATCGCCCGCACCGCCGTCGTCGCCGGCACGGCCACCGCCGTGTCCAACCGCGTGAGCCGCCGCCAGCAGGGCCGGTGGGCCGCGCAGGCCCAGGCCGAGCCCTACCCCCCACAGGCCTACGCGCCCCCGGCCCCCGCCCCGGCCGGTGACGACGTCATCAGCCAGCTCAAGGACCTCGCCGACCTCAAGGCCCAGGGCGTGCTGACCGACCAGGAGTTCGCGCAGCAGAAGGCCCGGATCCTGGGTGGCTGACGCGCGAGCGCGGTGCGCACCTACCGGTCCAGCATCGCTTCCTCGTGGTCGATCTCGCGGAGCATCTCCACGAACACCCCGTCCTCGAGCCGGCCCTGGTCGCGGAACCGCACGAACGTCTCCCGCTCCGCGGCGAGCATCTGCCGGCGCAGGCGGGAGAAGGTCGCCGTCGGCGCCTCCCCGACCTCCTCGGTCGGCCGGCCGAGCCGCTCCCACGCGCCGTTCGCCCGCTGCTCGGCCCAGGAGCGCAGCTGGGTGGTGATGTGGTCGGGGGTGCCGTCCCCGGCGACCTCGTCGAGCCGGGTGATCGCGGCCTCCGCGGCGGCCTGCTTGGCGGCGGCCTCGGCGAGCGCGTCGCTCTGCTGGCCGGTGTCGTAGACCCGCAGCCGGCGGATGAGCCACGGCAGCGTCAGCCCGTGCAGGAGCAGGGTGCCGACGGTGACCGCGAAGGCCAGGAAGATGATCACGTCGCGGCCGGGGACGTCGTCGGGGACCGCGAACGCCGCGGCGAGCGTGACCACGCCGCGCATGCCCGACCACGAGATGATCGCGGGCACCCGCCACGGCGGCCGCCGCGGCTCGTGGGCCCGAATCCGGGGCACGAGCCGGAAGGCGTAGGTCATCGGGAACACCCAGACGATGCGGGCCAGCACCGTCGCGACCAGCACGGCGACCGCGGCCAGGAGCACGGTGCCGAGCCCGGCCCGCAGTTCGTTGACCACCGGGGCGAGCTGGAGCCCGATCAGCGCGAACACGAACGCCTCGAGCACGGTGTCGAGACCGGCCCACACCGCCTGGTCCTGCAGCCGCGACGCGAAGGTGCTCTCGCTCGACTTGTGCCCGAGGTAGAGGCCCGCGACGACGACGGCGAGGACACCCGACGCGTGGACCGGGCCGGTGAAGTCCTCGGCGAGCACGTAGGTCGCGAAGGGGATCAGCAGGCCGAGGGCGCTCTCCATGATCGCGTCGTTCAGCCGCAGCCGCACCCGGTGCACGAGCCAGCCGATGGCGGCGCCCACCGCGATCCCGCCGACCGCGGTGAGCAGGAACTCCCCCAGCCCGACCCACACGCTCGGCGTCACCGCCCCGACTCCCGCGGCGGCGAGGAAGATCCGCAGCAGCGTGAGCGCCGAGGCGTCGTTGAGCAGGCTCTCGCCCTCGAGGATCGCCATCACCCGCCGCTGCAGGCCCAGGCGGCGGCCGATCGAGGCGGCGGCGACGGCGTCGGGCGGGGCCACGATCGCGCCCAGCACCAGCCCGCTCGCCAGCGGCAGCCCGGGCAGGAACCACGAGGCGGTGAACCCGACCGCGAACGCGGTGAAGAGCACCAGCCCGACGGCGAGCAGGCCGATGGGGCGCAGGTTCTCGCGCAGCCGGCGCGGCGAGCTCTGCAGGCCCGCCGAGTAGAGCAGCGGTGCGAGGACGAGCGGGAGCACGAGGTCGGGGTCGAGCCGCACCTCGGGCATGCCGGGGACGAAGGAGACGCCGAGGAAGACGACCACGAGGACCAGGGGCGGCGAGACCCGCAGCTTGCGCGCGAGCACCGTCACCGCCAGTGACCCGACGAGGACGGCGAGGAGCACTCCGAGCGATTCGTTCACCAGACCCTCTCCCCGCACGGACACCGGCCGACGTCGCAGCCTAGGCGACCGCGCGGCACGCACCAGCCGTCCGCGATCAGCCCGCCCGGGTGCGCGCGAGCCAGGTCGGGGCCTGCGCCCGCTCCTCGATCTCCAGGGCCTGCGCGCGGTGGCGGCGGGCGCCCTCGGCGTCGCCGCGCAGCGCCGCGAGCCGGCCCAGCCGCGACGCGACCGACCCGACGCCGAGCCCGACCGCCCACACCGCGATCTGCTCGGGGTACGGGCCGAGCACCCGGTCGAGCTGCGCGGTCCGCGTCGACGGAGCTGCGACCCGGCTGCCGAGAGACCGACGCGTCGCGCACAGACTCCGCTCGCCGGTCAACAGAGCCGCCAGGGAACCGACGCGTTGCGCACACTCTCGACCAGCCGGCCGACACCGGCGCCGGGGGACCGACGCGTCGCGCACACACTCCGGACGGGTCGCTCGCCTCGCCGCCCGGGCGCCGACCGCCGAGGGCTCGCCGGCGGCCGGGGATCCGGACGAAGATCAGGGAGCTCCTGCACGCCGGGCGGAGATCCGTTCGACGCGCAGCGGCTCCCTCGCGCGGGTCTGCCCTCGCGGGACGCCGCCTCGATCACCCCGCGGACCCGGCGACCGTGAACGGCTCGCGGATGTGTGCGCCGCGCGCAGGTCCCAGCACCACCAACCACCCGCGTCGCCCCCGTGTGTGCGCCACGCGCAGGTCCCGCCGACCACCCGCGCCGCCCCCGTGTGTGCGCCACGCGCAGGTCCCAGCACCACCAACCACCCGCGCCGCATCCCGCGCAGGCCGGTCACCCGCGAGGAGCGCGAGCTCCGCGACGCCGGCCGCCCGCCGCGCGGCTCCCCGACGCGCTTCCGCCGCGTGGGAACGCGGTTCCGACCGGCGGCCGGGCGGCGCACGATGGTGATCCCCACCACCTTCGGAGGCCCCGTGCCGGACATCCCGGTCAGCGACGTCGACCTCTTCGCCGACGACGCCCGCGTCGACCCGTACCCGATCTACCGCACCCTGCGTGACCTCGGCCCCGTCGTCGAGATGCGCCGCCACGGGCACTACGCGCTCTCGCGCTACGCCGACGTGCGGGCCGCGCTCATGGACTGGAAGACCTTCTCGTCCGCGAAGAGCGTGTTCGTCGACCCGACGATGAACGCCCAGCTCGAGGGCATCACGCTGTGCAGCGACCCGCCGGACCACACGATGATGCGCTCGGTGCTCGGCCGGCCGCTGCGCCCCGACCGGATGCGCGAGATCACGCCGACCATCGAGGAGGAGGCCGACCGGATCGTCTCCGCGCTCGTGGAGAAGGGCCGGTTCGACGCGGCCACCGAGCTGGCCGAGCACCTGCCGCTGGCCGTGGTGTCGAAGCTGGTCGGGCTCGGAGAGGGCCACCGGCAGAAGATGCTGGAGTGGGCCGCGGCCATCTGGGACGTGCAGGGCCCGGCCAACGACCGGTTCCACGCCGCGATGCCGCAGGTCGAGGAGTTCCTGGGGTTCGCCCAGCACGAGGCCGTCCCCGGCAACATCGACCCCGACGGCTGGGCGGCGCACCTCTACCAGGCCGCCGACCGCGGCGAGATGCCCCGCGAGAAGTGCCCGGTGATGATGCTCGACTACGTGACGCCGAGCCTGGACACCACGATCCTCGGGATCACCGCGACGATCGCGCTGTTCGCGGCCCACCCCGACCAGTGGGCGATGCTGCGCGCCGACCGCTCGCTGATCCCGCACGCGATCAACGAGGCGCTGCGGGTGGAGACGTCGGTCCCGCAGTTCACCCGGGTGCTCACCGAGGACCACGAGATCGACGGGGTGGCGCTGCCCGCGGGCAGCCGGGTCGCGCTGCTCTACGGCTCGGCCAACCGCGACGAGCGCAAGTACCCCGACCCGGACCGCTTCGACATCACCCGCAAGCCCTCCGACCACCTCGCGTTCGGTCGAGGCGAGCACGTCTGCGTCGGGATGCACCTCGCGCGGCTGGAGATGTCGACGCTGCTGGGCCGGCTCGCCGACCGGGTGGAGCGCTTCGAGGTCGTCGACTCGGCGCCGCTGCTCAACAACGGGCTGCGCGGACTGGCGCGGCTCGAGGTGACGGTGTCCTGACGCGTGCGTCGCCGGGCCCGACGGCGCAGGATGCGGGCGTGACCTCCGACCTCGACGTCGTCGTCGTCGGCGCGGGGTTCTCGGGGCTCGCCGCGCTGCACCTGCTCCGCGAGCGGGGGTTGCGCGTGCGCGCCTACGACGAGGCGGGCAACGTCGGGGGGACCTGGTGGTGGCACGCGTACCCGGGCTCCCACCTGGACACCGAGTGCCACCTGTACCAGTACTTCTTCTCCGAGGAGCTCTACCGCGACTGGGGCTGGAGCGAGCGCCATCCGGCGGGCTACGAGGTGCAGCGGTGGCTGCGGTTCGTGGCCGACCGGCTCGACCTGCGGCGCGATCTCCGGCTGCGGACGCGGGTGGTCGAGGCCCGGCCCGACGACGCCGGGTGGACGGTGCGGACCTCCGACGGCGCGACGGTGCGCACCCGGCACCTGGTCGCCTGCACCGGGCGGCTGCCCGTCGAGCCCGACGACGACGTGGGCGGCTTCGGCGGCCTCGTCGTGCGGACCGCGGCGTGGCCCGAGGACGGGCACGACCTGGACGGACGGCGGGTCGGGGTGCTCGGGACGACCCCTGCGGCGATCCAGCTCGCGCCGTGGATCGTCGAGCGCGTCGCCGCGCTGGTGCTGGTCGTCGACGGGCCCCGCGACGTCGTCGCCCGCACCAACCCCGTCTACGGGTGGCGCGAGCGCGACGCGTACCGGGAGCGGTTCGCGGCGCTGCGGGACTCGGCGCCGGAGGACGCGCCGCTCGTGCCCGACCGCGACGCGATGCGGGCCCGGCTCGCCGACCCGCGCCTCGCGCCGCTGCTGGTTCCCGACGGCGAGGCGGGGCGGGTGACGATGGACGACGGCTGGCTCGAGCTGTTCGGCCGCCCGGACGTGGCGGTCGTGCCCCGCGGCGACCTGGCGCGGGTGGGGCCGACCGGTCTGGAGCTGGCCGACGGCGGTCGGTGCGACCTCGACGTGCTCGTGGTCCCCGACGAGTTCGACGCCGGGCCGCCCGCCTTCTGGGGCATCGACGGGGTCACCACGGACGCTCCCGGCCTGCACGTCGTCGTGGCCCCGCCCGGGGGCGGCACCGTGTCGTTCGACCTGCTGCGCCGTGTCGAGGACGTCGTCGCGAGGATCGGGGGGCGGGGGTGACCTTCGAGCTGCGGGCGATCGGGCACGTCGAGTCGGTGCTGCGGGCCGGGGAGGACGTCCCGAAGCAGGCCGACGAGGGCGCGCCCGACGCGTGGCTGGCGCTCGACCCCGCGCTCGCCGCCGCGTGCGCCGACCTCGCCGCCGGGGACGAGCTCGTCGTCGTGACGTGGTTGCACGAGGCCGACCGATCGACCCAGGTCGTGCACCCGCGCAGCGACCCCACGCGGCCACCGACCGGTGTGTTCAGCACCCGCTCCCCGGCGCGGCCCAACCCGCTGGGGCTGCACACGGTCCGGGTGCTCGCCGTCCACGGCACGCGGGTGCACGTCGACGCCCTCGAGGCGTTCGACGGCACGCCCGTCGTCGACCTCAAGCCCGTGCTGACCGCGCGCCGGTAGGGACCCTGCGCGCCGAGTGGAGCGTCAGGGCTGCCGCGGCGACCGTGGGAGTCCACTCGGCGTCGGCGGCCGGCCGGACGCTGGCCGAGTGGACCGTCAGGGCTCCCGCACCAGCCACAGGAGTCCACTCGGCGCCGGGGACGTGCTGGAGGACGTGCCTATGGTGGAGCCGTGCAGGTGTCGACGCTGACGCGCTACCCCGTGAAGTCGATGCTCGGCCAGCAGGTCGAGGAGGCCGTCGTCGGGACGACCGGGCTGGAGCGGGACCGGTGGCGGGCGCTCATGGATCCGGCGACGGGGTACGTGTGCACCGCCAAGCACCCGCGGCTGTGGCGCCGGCTGCTGCAGTACTCGGCGGCCGCCCGGGACGACCACGTGCTGGTGACGACGCCGGGCGGCGAGACGCTCGACGCGGACGACCCGCGCCTCGTCGAGACCCTCACTGCCGACCTCGGCCGGCCCGTCGAGATCCACGACCGGCGCCCGCCGTCGTCGTCGGTGGAGCGCCCGGACCCCGAGGAGGTCCTCGCGCAGGGCGTCGAGGCCGAGGTCGAGGCGCCGACGCTGGAGATCTCACAGGGGACGGCGGGCGACACGTTCGTCGACCACTCGCCGGTGCACCTGATCACGACGGCGACCCTGGAGCACCTGGGCGTCGAGGCCCGGCGCTACCGGCCGAACCTGGTGATCGCCGCGGACGTGGCGCCGTTCGCCGAGAACGACTGGCTCGGGCGGGAGCTGCACGTCGGCGAGGTCGTGCTGCGGCTGACGCTGCCGACCCCGCGGTGCTCGGTGCCGACGCTCGAGCACGGTGACCTGCCCCGCAACCCCGACGCGCTCCGGCCGCTGCTGACCGGGAACCGGGTCGAGGTGCCGGGGTTCGGCGTCCTGCCCTGCGCCGGGGCCTACGCCGAGGTGGTGCGCCCCGGCGTGATCCGCCGGGGCGACGAGGTGCGCGAGCGCTCGTGAGCAGTAAGTGTCGGTATACCGACACTTACTGCTCACGAGGCCGCAGGCCACCTACTAGATGTCGTACCGGTCCAGGTTCATCACCTTGTCCCAGGCCTTGACGAAGTCACGGACGAACTTCTCCTCGGAGCCGTTCTCCGCGTAGATCTCGGCCACGGCGCGCAGCTCCGAGTTCGAGCTGAACACCAGGTCGTTGCGGGTGCCGGTCCAGCGGACCTCGCCGTCGGCGCCACGCGCCTCGTAGATGCCCTCCTCCTCGGCCACCTTCGACCAGGTGTTGCCCGTGTCGAGGAGGTTGGTGAAGAAGTCGTTCGTGAGCTGCCCGGGGCGCTCGGTGAACACCCCGTGGGTCGAGCCGCCCGCGTTCGCGCCGAGGACGCGCAGACCGCCGACGAGGACGGTCATCTGCGGCGCGGACAGGTCGAGCAGGCTCGCGCGGTCGACCAGCAGGTACTCGGCGGGGAGCCGGTGGCCCTTGCCGAGGTAGTTGCGGAACCCGTCGGCCGACGGCTCGAGGTGGGTGAACGAGTCGACGTCGGTCCACTCCTGTGAGGCGTCGGTGCGACCCGGGGTGAACGGGACCGTCACGGAGACGCCGGCGTCGGAGGCGGCCTTCTCGATCGCCGCGACACCGCCGAGGACGATCAGGTCGGCCAGCGAGACCTGGGTGCCCGAGGCGTTGAACGACGACCGGACCTCCTCGAGGCCCGCGAGCGTCCGCCGCAGCTCCTGCGGGTCGTTGACCTCCCAGTCGACCTGCGGGTCGAGCCGCACGCGCGCGCCGTTGGCGCCACCGCGCTTGTCACCGATCCGGAACGTCGAGGCCGACGCCCAGGCCGCCTTGACGAGCTGGGGGACCGACAGGCCCGAGTCGAGGATCTGCTTCTTGAGCTCGGCGATCTCGGTCGAGCCCACGACGGGGCCCTCGTGCTTCGGCACCGGGTCCTGCCAGATCAGCGTCTCCTGCGGCACCCACGGGCCGATGTAGCGCTGGATCGGGCCCATGTCGCGGTGGGTCAGCTTGAACCACGCGCGGGCGAAGGCGTCGGCGAACTCGTCGGGGTTCTCGTGGAACCGCTTCGAGATCTCCTTGTAGACCGGGTCGACCTTCAGCGACACGTCGGTGACCAGCATCGTGGGCTGGCGGGTGAGCTCACCGGTCTCCGGGTCGGGCACGGTGTTCGCGCCGCCGCCGTTCACCGGGCGGTACTGCCACGCCCCGGCCGGCGACTTGTGGAGCTCCCACTCGTAGCCGAACAGGTTGTCGAAGTAGCCGTTGCTCCACTGCGTCGGCGTCGAGGTCCAGGTGACCTCGAGGCCGGAGGTGATGGTGTCGCGGCCCTTGCCCTTGCCGAAGCCCTGGCGCCAGCCCAGGCCCTGCTCCTCGATGGAGGCGCCCTCGGGCTCGGGGCCGACGTACTGGTCGGGGTCGGCCGCGCCGTGGGTCTTGCCGAAGGTGTGGCCACCGGCGATGAGGGCGACGGTCTCCTCGTCGTTCATCGCCATGCGGCCGAACGTCTCGCGGATGTCGCGGGCCGCGGCCAGCGGGTCGGGGTTGCCGTCCGGGCCCTCCGGGTTGACGTAGATCAGGCCCATCTGCGAGGCGCCCAGCGGCTGCTCGAGCTGCCGGTCACCGGTGTAGCGCTGGTCGCCGCCGAGCCAGTAGTTCTCCGGGCCCCAGTAGGTCTCGTTGTCGGGCTCGAACACGTCGGGGCGCCCGCCGGCGAAGCCGAAGGTCGTGAAGCCCATGGTCTCGAGGGCCCGGTTCCCGGCGAGGATCAGCAGGTCGGCCCAGGAGACCTTCTTGCCCCACTTCTGCTTGACCGGCCACAGCAGCCGCCGGGCCTTGTCGAGGTTGCCGTTGTCCGGCCAGCTGTTCAGCGGGGCGAAGCGCTGCATGCCCATGCCGGCGCCGCCGCGGCCGTCGGCGAGGCGGTAGGTACCCGCGGAGTGCCAGGCCAGCCGGATCATGAAGCCGCCGTAGTGGCCGAAGTCGGCGGGCCACCAGTCCTGCGAGGTCGTGAGGACGTGGTCGACGTCCGCCGCGAGCGCGTCGAGGTCGACGGTCGCGAACTCCTTCGCGTAGTCGAAGTCGGGGTCCTGCGGGTTGGAGTCCGCGACGTGGGTGCGCAGGACGCGCAGGTTGAGCTGGTTGGGCCACCAGTCGACGTTGCCGCCGCCCTCGGTCGGGTGCGCGAGCCGCCCGGCGTGGACCGGGCAGCCGCCCGCGTCCGCCGTGTTCATCTCTGTCTCGCGGGTGACGTGGCCTTCAGACACGGGGGTTCCCTCCGGAGGGTTGAGAGGTGGTGGTCGAGCAGTCGGGACAGGCGCCCCAGAACACGACCTCGGCCTCGTCGACGACGAAGCCGTGGTCGGCCGAGGGGGTCAGGCACGGTGCGTCGCCGACGACGCAGTCGACGTCGGCGATCGCCCCACAGGACCGGCACACGACGTGGTGATGGTTGTCCCCGACCCGGGCCTCGTACCGCGCCGCCGAACCCGTGGGCTCGATGCGCCGCAGCAGACCCGCCGTGGTGAGCGCGCGCAGGACGTCGTAGACGGCCTGGTGGGACACCGCGCCGAGGTCGGCACGGACGAGACCGGTGATGGTGTCCGTGTCCAGGTGCGGGTGGTCGTGCACCGCCGACAGCACCGCGACACGGGGACGCGTCACGCGCAGACCGGCCTCGCGCAGCGTGCGCTCGCACTCGGTCGTCGTCGGCACGGCCGCGAGTCTGGCCGACAAACTGGAATGAATCAAGAATCCAGCGGCATCGGCAGATTGCGCACCGCTCAGGAGCGGGGCCGCGCCCCCGTGGTGCTGCCGGGCAGGGAGCCGGTGCGCTGCGAGCCGTGACCGACGACCACCGTCGAGAAGTCGTAGCCGCTCTCGGCGTGCTCGCCCTCGTCGACGCCCTCGGCCTCGACCTCCCGGTCCACCCGCAGCCCGATCGTCCGGTTGATCACCCACGCGATCAGCGCCGTGACGACGAACGACCAGGCCAGCACCGCGACCACGGCCACCGCCTGCCGCCCGAGCTGGCCGAACCCGCCGCCGTAGAACAGGCCGTCGGCGCCGGCCGGGTTGGTCGCGACCGAGGCCAGCAGGCCCAGCAGCAGCATCCCGACGAGGCCGCCGACGCCGTGGACCGCGACGACGTCGAGGGAGTCGTCGAACCCGTAGCGGAACTTGAGCCGGACCGCACTCGCGCAGATCGCCCCGGCGGCGAGCCCGATCAGCAGGGCCCCGAGCGGCTCGACGTAGGCGCAGGCGGGCGTGATCCCGACGAGGCCCGCGACGGCGCCCGAGGCCGCCCCGAGCGACGTCGGCCTGCCGTCCCGGATCTGCTCGACGACCAGCCACGCCAGCACGGCCGCCGCGCCCGCCGTCATCGTCGAGACCAGCGCGGTGCCCGCGGCCGGGGTCGCGCCCAGCGCGGAGCCCGCGTTGAACCCGAACCACCCGAACCACAGCAGGCCGGCCCCGAGGAGCACCGAGGGCAGGTTGTGCGGCCGGACCGGGTCGCGCGGCCAGCCGCGCCGGCGCCCGACGACGAGCACGAGCGCGAGGGCCGACGCGCCCGAGTTGATCTCGACCGCCGTGCCGCCCGCGAAGTCGAGGGCGTGCAGCCGGTTGGCGATCCACCCGCCGACCGAGCCGGGCCCGGTGGCGCCGTCGAGCGCGAAGACCCAGTGGGCCTCGGGGAGGTACACCAGCGTGACCCAGACCAGTACGAACAGCGTCCACGGCCAGAACCGGGTGCGTTCCGCGACGGCGCCCGCGAGCAGCGCGACGGTGATCACCGCGAACATCAGCTCGAACATCGCGTAGACGCCGGCGGGGATCGCGGTCGGCCCGCTCCCGACGACGGCGGTGTCCAGGTGGCGCAGCCCGACGTCGCCGAACCCGCCGACGAGCCCCGCGAAGGCGTCCGACCCGAAGGCGAGCGAGTAGCCGTAGACGACCCAGAGCACGCCGACGACGGCGAGGCACACGAAGCTCGTCATCATCACGTTGAGGACGGCCTTCGTGCGGACCATGCCGCCGTAGAAGAGCGCGAGCCCCGGGGTCATCAGCATGACGAGCGCGGTGCTCGCGAGCACCCAGGCCGTGCTCCCGGTGTCGATCACAGGTGGCGCCCTCCGCGGCGGGGTCACGGACGGCGCAGTGTGACACGCAGATGACGGGAGCGTCTCAGGGATGTGAGCAGGTGGCGGTGTTCAGCTGGCGGCGGGCGCCCCCGGGAACGGGTGCCCGAGGACGCGGACGAACGCGCGCTGGTGGGCGTCGGCCACCGCGGCCTCCGTGTAGTGCTCCAGCGCCCGCGTGCGGCCCGCCGCCGCGAGCAGGGCGAGCCGGTCGCGGTCGTCGAGCACGCCGCGCAGCGCCTCGGTCCACGCGGGGACGGAGACCGGGGCGACCACCACGCCCGCGGCGCCGTGGTCGAGCACCTCGGGCACCGAGCCGGTCGCCGACGCCACCACCGGCACGCCGCGGGTCATCGCCTCGAGCGCGACGAGCGGGAACGGGTCGTCGACGCCCGGGACGCACAGCACGTCCGCGTCGGCGAGGGCCTCGCCCGGGCCCGTCGGGTCGGTGTGCCAGCGGACCTGCCCGCGCAGGTAGGCCGGGACCTGGGCCTCCAGGACGGCCCGGTCGGGGCCGTCGCCGACGACGTCGAGCGACCACTCGTCAGGCCGCGCGAGCGCGTCCAGGGCCCGGATCAGCAGCGTCGTGTTCCCGCGCTCCTCGAGCCGGGTGACCACGGTGAACCGCACCCGACCCGACGTCGGGCGCGCCGGGCGCGGGTCGGCGGGGGAGATGCCGAGCGGCGCGACCAGGACCGGGCCGCCCAGCCACTGGTGGCGTGTGAGGTCGACGTGGTGCTGCGAGGAGGGCACGAGCAGCGCGTCGGCGGTGCGCAGCGCGCGGGCGGTGAGGTCGGGGTAGGTGGGCCCGTCGGGGTCGGCCGGGTCCTGCGCGAGCGGGAGCCAGTACCGGCGCTGCCCGACGGCGCGGCCCAGCGTCCGCCAGGTCGTCGCGAACCCGATCTCGGGCGCGGTGGTGCCGCCGACGACGAGGGCCTCGTCGGTGTCCGCCACGTCCACCACCGGCTGCCACCACGGCTGCAGCAGCATCCGCACCCGCGGGTCGAGCTCCGCGACGGACGGCCCGAGGTGGTCCAGGCACACCAGCGTCACCGGGTGGCCCCGCGCGACGAGCTGGTTCGCCAGCACGGCCCGCTGCCGCTCGGCGGCGGTCCGCAGCCCGTGGGTGAGGACGACGACGGCGGGGCGTCCCGCCGCCTGCTGCGCCAGGGCGGCCAGCCGCGCCTGCCGCGGGCCCCGCTTGGACCGCTGGAACCGCTCGAGCACCGTCGCGCCGGCCGAGAACAGCGTGCCGCGCCCCACCTGGTGCTCGAGGCCCAGCGCGATCACCTGCGCCGCCCGCAGCAGGTCGTCGCCGCGGACCGACGCGAGCGGGTCGTCGGAGACGGTGCCGCCGCTGGCGTGCCGGACCTGCGGCTCCGGGTCGTCGACCAGGCGCAGCGACCAGCCGGCCTTGCGCGCGTCGGGCTGCCACGTCGCGTCCTCGCCGTAGACGAAGAACGACTCGTCGAACGGCCCGAGGGCGTTCCAGGCGTCGCGGGAGATGAACAGGCAGCAGCCGGTGAGGTAGCCGTCGACCCGCTCGTGCGGGCCCTCGTACAGGTTGCTCAGCACCCGTCCGCGCAGCCGCTTGGCGTAGCCGGCCGCGTTGACGAGGTTGCGGACGACGCCCTGCTCGCGGTGGGCGACGTCCCACGGCTCGTCCCGGCCGTCGGGGTCGATCACCGTGGGCGACACGGCGGCGACGCCGGGCTCGGCGAGCACCGCGCGGGCACGGGTGAGCGGGCCGAGCAGCTCGGCGTCGGGGTTGAGCTGCAGGGCGTCGTGGTCGGGGACCTGGGCCATGAGCCGGTTCATCGCGGCGATGTAGCCGAGGTTGGTGTCCGAGAAGGTCCACGTGACGTCGGGGCGGGACTCGGCGAGCTCGCGCACCGCCGGCGTCCCGCTGGAGGCGTTGTCCCAGATGTGGACCCGCGCGTCGGGGATCCACTTGTCGACGCTGGCCAGGGCGCGCTCGAGCAGGTCCGCCCGCCGGTAGGAGACGATCAGGACCGCCAGCTCGCGTCGCGCGCTCGGTTCGCTCACCGGGCCGATCGTGGCACGGGGTCCCGATCGGGCACGGCCGGACCCCGGTCGCGGGGGCGCGGCCCCATGGTCACGAGCACTGGGCGCAGCCGCGAGGACCCTCGGACCTGCCTCCAGTGCCCCTCCCCGGCACCCCGACCCTCACCCCCGCGGCGTGCCGCACCCCGGGCAGAAGTTGCCGGTGCCGAGCTGGGTGCCGCAGTGCCCGCACGCCGTCGTCGCCCGCAGCGGACCGCCGCAGTGACCGCAGTACGCGCCGTCGCCGTAGGACCCGCAGCGCCCGCAGCGGCCCGGGATCACCGGGGCCTGCCGGGGGACGCACCCGACGCAGTAGCCGGCCGCGTCGTTCCAGCACACCTGCCGGCACAGCCACTGCCCGCACCCGCGGCACTGCACGAACTCGTCGGCCACGTCCTGCGAGGCCTCGAGCAGGTGCTTGTCGTTCGTCGAGCCGCGGGTGCTGCTGCGGTTCCAGCCGGCCATCAGCCCGAACTGCTCGATGCGGCCGCCCCACTCCCCGCCCATGAGCCCGCCGGCGAGGGCGGCGATCCGCCCGCCCGTCCCGCTGATCGAGTGCCGGAACCGCGAGCGGAAGCCGTTGCCGCAGCGCAGGCAGCGGAACTCGTACTGGTAGCCCTCGTTCGTGCTGACGTCCGAGTGGTTGCTGGTGAACGGGACGACGGACGTCATCGGGCGCGACCTTCCGGCGGAGTGGTGGGAGCCGGACGGATGATCGCGCCGGGGTCGCGGCCGACGATGCCGTAGCGCGCTACTGCATCACCGACCGCGACCCGGCCACCACGCTCAGTTCTCGGTGCCCGCCATCCCGGCGTACTCCGGGCCGGCCTGCTGCCGGGTCGCGGGGTCCGAGGCCGACACGCCCTGGATCGCCCGCCACACCGCCTCCGGGGTGAGCGGCATGTCGATGTGGCGCACGCCGAGGTGGGACACGGCGTCGACGACGGCGTTGTGCACCGCCGGGGTCGACCCGATGGTCCCGGACTCCCCGATCCCCTTCGCGCCGATCGGGTTGAGGAAGGTCGGCGTCTCGGTGTTGGAGGCCTCGTAGGAGCACAGGTCGGCGGCCGACGGGATGGTGTACGACGCCAGGTTGCCCGACGTCGGGTTGCCGTCCTCGTCGTAGGTGACCCGCTCGAAGAGCGCCTGCGAGATGCCCTGCGCGATCCCGCCGTGCTGCTGGCCCGCGACGAGCATCGGGTTGAGGATCTTCCCGCAGTCGTCGACCGCGACGTGGCGCCGCGGGGTCACCATGCCGGTGTCGAGGTCCACGTCGACGACCGAGATGTGCGAGCCGAACGGGAAGCTGGACTGGCCCTGCTTGAAGTCCAGGTCCTCGCGCAGCGCGCGGCCGTTGCCGTCCTCGAGGCCGGTGCCGTCCTCGGACGCGGTCGCGATCTGCGACCAGCTCACCGTGTGGCCGGCGACGCCGCGCACGCCGAACCCGTCGTCGGAGTGCTCGATGTCCTCGACGGCGGCCTCGAGCAGGTGCGCCGCGATCTCGCGGGCCCGCGAGACGAGCTCCTGCGAGGCGTTGTGGATGGCGCTCCCGCCGGTCTGCAGCGAGCGCGAGCCCAGCGTCCCCGCCCCGGAGCGCACGACGGCGGTGTCGGACTGCACGACCTTCACCTTGTCCATCGGCACGCCGAGCACCGAGGAGGCGAGCTGCGCGAACGCCGTCTCGTGGCCCTGCCCGTGGGCGCTGGTGCCGGCCATGACGGTGAACGTGCCGTCGGGGTGGGCCTGGGCGGAGCCGTACTCGCCGTCGAGACCCAGCGGGGCGGTGACCTCGACGTAGGAGCCGATCCCGATGCCCATCGCGACCCGCTCCCCCGCGTCGCGGCGACGCTTCTGCTCGGCGAGCAGCTGGTCGTAGCCGGCGGCCGCCTTGACCGCCTCGAGGGACTTCTCGTGGTCGGCGTTGTCGTACTCGGCGCCGGTCAGCGAGGTCATCGGGTACTGCTCGGGCTGCAGGTAGTTCAGCCGCCGCATCTCGAGCGGGTCGACCCCGATCTCGTCGGCCGCCATGTCGATGATGCGCTCGAGCAGCTGGGTCGCCTCGGGGCGCCCGGCGCCGCGGTACGCGCCGACGGTCGTCGTGTTGGTGACGACGGTCTTCCAGGTGAAGTCGATGGCCGGGATGTCGTAGACGCCCTGGGCCAGGAGCTGCGTGAGGCTCGGGAGGATCGCGCCGACCGCCGGGTAGGCCCCGCCGTCACCGATGACCGTCGCGCGGAGCCCGACGATCTTGCCGTCGTTCTTGACGCCGAGCTCGGCCCACTGGACCTGGGCGCGGCCGTGGACCATCGAGAGCATGTTCTCGGAGCGGGTCTCGGTCCAGCGGACCGGGCGACCGAGCACCAGCGCCGCCTTCGCGGCGATCGTGTACTCGGGGTAGGCCGTGGCCTTGGGCCCGAAGCCGCCGCCCACGCGCGGGGCGACGACGCGGACCTGGTCGGCCTCGAGGCCGAGGTCGCCGGCGAGGGCGTCCCGTGCGCCGTGCGGGGTCTGGGTGGACAGCCAGAGGGTGATGCCGCCCTCCGGGGTGCCCGGCTCCGCGACGCAGGCGTTGGGCTCCATCGGCACGCCCGCGAGCTTCTGGTTGTAGAACTTCCCGCTCACGACGACGTCGGCCTCGTCGAAGATTCCTTCGACGTCGCCCGTGCCGGCGCCGGCGCACAGGTTGCTGCCGACCTCGTCGAACAGCAGCGGCGCGCCGTCGGCGTAGGCCTCCTCGATCCCGGTGACCGCGGGCAGCGGGTCGATGTCGGGGAAGACGGTCTCGGCCGCGTCGAGCGCCTGGCCCGCGGTCTCGCCGATGACGACGGCGACGATGTCGCCGACGAAGCGCACCTTGCCCGTCGCCAGGTGCGGGCGGGCCATGGCGTCGGGCACGACGCCGGGCAGGCCGGGCCGGTCGGCGACGTCGAGGTCGGCGTGGGTGTACACGGCCACCACGCCCGGCATCCCCTTGGCCTCCTCGACGTCGATGTCGCCGAGGGTGCCGTGGGCGATCGGGGAACGGACGAACACCGCGTGCAGCGACCCCTCGACGGGGAGGTCGCCGGTGTACAGCCCGGCCCCCGTGATGAGTTCCTGGTCCTCGGTCCGCTTGACCGCGTGCCCCAGGATCGAGCCACCGGAATGGGTCGTGACGCTCACGCGTGCTCCTTCGTGCCCTCGTCGCGGTTCACGGGACGCCGTCGTGCATCCCGACACCTCTTCTCGGACATTAACCCAGCCGCGTGACGGCGCGCACAGCGTCGTTTCCGCTGGCCAGGAATGATCTCGCCTGCGGCGTCAGCCGGCGGGTGACGCCGCATCCGCGGCGTGGACGAGCAGCGGGACGAACCGTTCGGCGTCGGTCACCGCGCCGTGCTGCCCGGGCAGCCGCGCGAGGACCGGCTCCCCCTCGGAGCGCACGACCGCGGCGGAGCCGCGGGTCACCGCGACGACGTCGGGGACACGGTCCCGGACGGCGTCGTCGACCGGCCCGAACCACCCGTCGTCGATCGCCTGCTCCCCGGTGAGCACGGTGGCGTCGCCGCCCAGGGTCGCGCGCCAGGCCGCGAGCACGTCGGGCGCGCTGCCGGGCCGGGCGTACACCAGCCGGGCCCGGGGGTCGCCGCCCACCACCGGCTCGGCGAGGAGGAGGTCGGGGTGGGTGTCGGCGTCGTGGCGCCGGTCGACGGCCACCATCCCGTGGTCGCCGGTGACCGCGAGCAGCGTCCCGGGCGGGAGGTCCTCGGCGAGCATCGCGACCAGGTGGTCGATCTGGCGCAGCTGCCAGCGCCAGGCGAGCGAGCCGGGCCCGTGCAGGTGGCCGAGCTGGTCGAGGTCCGCGTGGTAGGCGTAGACGAGCCCCGGCCGGGCCAGCGCGGTGAGCGTCTCGGCCGCCAGGTCACCGAGCGCGCCGACGCCGCGGTAGGTCGCCCCGCGCAGCGCGGACCGCGTCAGGCCCGACTCGCGGTAGGCGCGGGCGGAGACGACGGTGCTGGCCACGCCGGCCGCGGCGGCGCGCTCGAAGAGCGTCGGGTGGGGCTGGACGACCTCGGGCGCGAGCCGCTCGCGCAGGTCGTCGGTGCCCTGGGTCCACGTGAGGGCGTCGAGCAGCGTGGCGTCGACGCGGAAGCGCACGCCGAGGGTGCCGTGGCCGCCGGGTGGCAATCCGGTCCCGAGGCTGGTGACGCTGATCGGCGTGCTCGTCGGGAACCCGACCGTGAGCGGGCCGGCGTCGTGCATCCCGGCCAGGAACGGCGCGTCCGCGGCGTGCTCGGTGAGCAGCTCGCGGCCGAGCCCGTCGACGAGGAACAGGACGGCGGACCGCACCCGCGGCAGGGCGATCGTCGACGGCGCGCCCAGCCCGGTGCCGAGCGCGGCGAGCAGGGCGGGGAGCGCCTCGGCCAGTGCCGGCCCGTCGGTGGTCACGGCGTCACCCTGCCCGGGCGGCTGCACCGGTGACCAGCGGCTCGGCGCGCACCACCCCATCACCCGTTCGGAGCAGTGGAGTCTCGAAACGGGACGAGGGACGACGTAGGGTGATGGATCGCTCCGGGGCCGAGGAGGCGAGACCGTGACGACGTGGGCCTCCCGCCCCCTCGAGACCCCCGCCGCCGAGGTCCCGGGCGCCGCGCAGGCCGAGCGGCTCGCCCGTCTGCTCGTCGGCGACGGCCTGACCGACGCCCGCGGGATGGTCCTCACCGGCGCGCCCGGCGCCGGGAAGTCGACCGTCCTGGGCGCGCTCGGGCGTCGGCTGCTCGCCGGAGGGCTGGACGTCCGCAGCGTCGGAACCGACGACCTCGGCCGCGACCAGCCCTTCGCCACCGTCACCGACCTCGTCGGCCTGCCCCGCGACTACCCGCCGCGCCCCGACCTCGCCGACCGCGTCGTCGAGGCGCTCGACGTCGCCTGCCTCTCCGGGCCGGTCGTCCTCGGCGTCGACGACGCCCACCGGGCCGACGCGGGCACGCTCGACCTGCTCACCCACCTGCTCGACCGGGCGCGGGCGCTGCCGGTCGCCGTCGTGCTCGCGCGGCGGCCGAGCCCCGAGCGCGACGCGCTGACCGCGTTCGCCGGGCGCGCCGAGGTCGTCACCGCCGAGGTCGAGGGCCTCGACGCGGCCGGCCACGCGCTGCTCGTCCGGCGCCGCTTCGACGCCGCCCCCGGGGCGCGGCTGGTCGCCCTGCTCGACGGCACCGGCGGCAACCCGTTCCGCGCCCACCGCCTGCTCGACGAGCTCGAGCGGCACGACGCGCTGACCGTCGGCCGCGGCGTCGTGGAGGTCTCGGGGGCCGATCCGGGCACGTCGGGGTCGCTCGAGGCGGGCGTGCGGGCCGCGCTGCGGCTGGTCGACCCGCGGGCGCGGGACCTGCTGCGGGTCCTGGCGGTCTGGGGCGGTCCCGCCGACCTGCCGGTGCTCGGCGAGGTCCTCGGCCTCGCCCCCGTCGCGGTGGCCGAGCCGGTCGGGCTGGCCGTCGAGGCCGGCGTCGTGGGCTGGACCGACGACGGGCACGTCGCCTTCGTCCACGACACCTACCGCGACGTCCTGCTCGCCGACCTCGACGAGCCGCTGCGCCGCGCCCTGCACGGTGCGTGCGCGGCGGTGCTGCGGCGTGCCGGTGGCGTCGCCCCCGCCGTGGCGCGGCACGCCGCCGACGCGGGGCGCGCCGACGCCGTCGCGGTGCTCCGGGCGGCGGCGACCGAGCTCCGGCACGCGCCCGCCCAGGCCGCGGAGCTGCTCGCAGAGGCGGCGCGCCGGCTGCCCGACGAGTCCGCGGAGGCCGCCGCGGTGGACGTCGAGCGGGTCGCCGCCCTCGCGACCTCGGGGCAGATCGACGCCGTGGAGGAGGTCGCACGCCGCCGCCTGGCGCTCTCCCGGGACCCCGCGGTGCGCGCCACCCTGCTGCGCGTGCTGGTGTTCTGCCTGGTCAGCAGCGCCCGCGTGGACGCCGCGATCGGCCAGGTCGACACCGCGCTGGAGCGGGTCACCGCCCCCGAGGCCCGGGCCGCGCTCACCGACGTGCGCCGGTGGGCGGCCGTGCTCGGGGGCCGGCAGCGCCCCGACCCGCCGGCGGAGCCCTCGGCCGGTTCCAGCGCCCTCGTCAGCGACGCGATCGAGCTCTACCTGCTGGCCCGCCCGGCCGAGGGCTACGCGCGCGCCCGCGCCGCCGCCGCGCTCCGCGAGGACCTCGACCCGGCGCCCTGGGCGAGCGGGCCCAGCACACCGCTGTGGCCGGTCTTCCTGGCGGCCGCCGCCGAGGGCCCGCATCGTGCCCGGGAGCTCTCCGACGCGGTCCGTCGGGCCGGGAACCTCTGGCTCTCCCCGTACCACCACGCGATGGCCGCGGGCATCCTGCACGCCACCGGCGCCTGGGACGACGCGCTCGCCGAGGTCGGCTCATGTCTCGACGCGGCCCGGCTCACCGGCACCGCGTGGACCTCGCGGCCGGTCGCGACCCTCGCCCGCCTCCGGGTCGACCGCGGCGAGCTCGACGCGGCCGAGGCGGCGATCGACGCGTGGCGCGCGCTGGAGGTGCCGCAGCAGTTCGGGGTGCCGGTGGTCGACCTCGCCGAGGCGCTGCTCCTGGACGCCCGCGGCCGGACCCGCGAGGCCGCGGCGCTCGCCGGGCGGGCCTGGCGCGGTGCCCTCGACGGCGGCCGGCTGGTGTGGCCGCTGCTCGCCGGCGTCGACACGCTGCGCCTGGCGCGGGCCGCGGGCGACGAGGACCTCGCCGCGCGGGTGGCCCGCGACACCGCGACGGTCCCGCTCGACCAGGCGGTGGCGCTCGCCCCGGTCGCCCGCCTGGTGCTCGCGCTCGACGCCCGCGACCTCGCCGCCGCCCGGGCCGCCGCCGACGAGCTGCAGTCGCTGGGGCAGGTCGCCGACGAGATGACCGCCCGCGAGGAGCTGGCGTGCCTCGCCGTCGTCGTCGGGGCCGTGGACGAGGCCCGCGCGGCGGGCGCCCGCGCCACCGCGCTCGCCTCCTCGGTCGGCGCGGTGACCGTCGAGCGCCGGCTCGCCGCCCGGCTGCGCGACGGCGGTGTCCGGCTCGGGGCCCGCGGCCGGCGCAGCCGGCCGAGCACCGGCTGGGAGAGCCTGACCCCGACCGAGCGGCAGATCGCGGAGCTCGTCGGCGAGGGGATGACGAGCCCGCAGGTCGGGGCCCGGCTGTTCATCTCGCCCCGGACCGTGCAGACCCACATCTCCCACGTGCTGCGCAAGCTCGGGCTGCGCTCCCGGGTGGAGCTGGCGGCGGAGCTGTCCCGTCGGAGGGCCTGACGACGTCAGCGGTGTGCCATCGCAGACGTCCGGTGTCTGCGATGGCACACCGCTGACGTGGCGCACCGGGGTCAGGCCCGCACCGGGGCGGTCGCGGGACCCTCGTGCCCGGGCGCGGGTCCGGGGCTCAGGCGGCGACGGGGCGCTCGGGCGCCTCGTGCGCCCCGCCCGCGGCCGCCGGGACAGCGGGTCGGCTGTAGGTGCCGAGCCGGCGCGCGACGAGGACGGCGACGATGCTCAGGGTGGGGATGAGGAAGTCCGCCGGCAGCGCCCAGACGTTGTCGGGCGCGGTGTTGCCGTGGGCGACGAGCTGCATGATGTGCCCGATGCCGTCGCCGTAGAAGTAGATCGCGAGGCCCGCGAGCAGGGCGTCGGTCCAGCCGCCGCGGAAGCGCCTGGCCACGCAGAGGACCCCGAGCACGCCGAACGCGATGTCGGCCCAGCCGACCTCCCACTGGAACATCGACGGCGCGTAGCCGATCTGGTCGGCGATCGCGGTCGACGTCGGGCCGACGTGGAACACGCCGCCCCAGATCGACCAGGCGCCGAAGCCGACGACGAGCCACAGGGCGGCCAGCTCGGCGATCCGTCCCTTCGTGTGCCGGGAGCGGGACCGGTCGAACCCGACGTGCAGGGCCAGGCCGATGATGATGACCGCCCACTGGAAGGCGAAGTAACCCACGACTACTCCTGGTGTCCGATCGTCCTCCTTGCGGACGAGCTGGCACCGAGAGTCGGGGATCACGGCGGCCGGAACATCGGCCACCTCGCGTAGATCTCGCGCTGCGTGTACGTCAGCTGCGCCGAACGAGCGACCACCCGGGACGCGACGTGTGCGGCCCGGGCGGTCCTGGGAGTGGTCTCCTACAGGGAGAGCAGACGGTCGAAGAACTCCCGGTAGCGGCGCAGCGCCTGGCGCAGCTCCTCGGTGCCGGGCTCGGTGTTGCCGCTCCACTCCGCCTCGAGCTCGGAGCGCTGGTCGCGGAACACCCGGCTGACCTCGTCGAGCACCTCGCCGACGAGCTGGTCGGCCTCGGTCACCGCCTGCCGGGGCTCGTCGACGAAGGCGGCCTGGACCTCCTGCCAGCGCCCGCGCAACCGCTCCGACGCCGACGGCTCGAGGACGCTGACCCCGTCCGAGCCCGGCGCGTCGTGGTCATGCTGACCGGGCTGGTCGCCGTGCTGGCGGGTGTACCGGCCCGGCCCGTCGTCCGGGCGGCCCGCGTCGTCGCGCGGGCCCCTGTCGTGACCATCCGCGTCGCCGCGCAGGCCCTCGTCGCGCAGGCCCTCGTCGCGCACGCCCCCGTCGTGACGCCCCTCGCCCGTCGTCTCCGTGCTCACCGTCGGCTCCCGTCGTTGTCGTGTGCCCCGTCGGTCGGCGCCCCGCCGGCCGACTCCCGCTCCCGCCGACCGTCGCCGAGGTGCTCGTCGCGGTGAGGGCCGTCGTCACGGCGCGGGGCCTCGTCGCCCCGGGGACCGTCGCGGTGGTCGCCCTCGCGGTGGCGGCCCTCGCCCCGGGCCCCGTCGTCGCGGCCGGGCCCGCCGCCGTGGTCGTCCGCGGAGCGTTCGTCGAGCAGGGCGTCGACCAGGCTGCGGTACGAGGTGACCGCGCCCCGCAGGTCCTCGGTGCCGGCGCTGCCGTTGCGGTGGCCGTCGCGCACACGGCGCGCCTCGCGGTAGTTCTCGACCACGCGCGGGTGCTCGACGGAGATGTCGTCGGCCCGCCGGTCGAAGTCCTCCACCGGGTAGCCGCGCTCCCGCATGATCGTCGTGACCAGCGAGTCGGCCTTCTCGACCGCGCCGCCGGGGTCGTCGACGAACTCACCCTGGATCTGTTTCCAGTCGCCCTGGAAGCGCTCCCGGGTCTGCGGGTCGAGCGGGCGCAGGTCGAGCTCGGCGTGGCGCTTGCGCCGGTCGGCGAGCTCCTTCTCGGCCTCGCTCTTCGAGCCCGACCGCTCGACCGCGCGGTCGTACTCCGGTCCGAACTGCTCCTCGAGCTGCTGCGAGCGTCGTCTCCGGGCCAGGGCGAAACCGCCGCCGGCCAGCAGGAGCACGACGACCACCACGATGACGATGATGACCGCGGTCATGACAGCCCCTCCGTCGGGCACTGATGCATGTCGGAGAGCGTCGTCCTGCGTACGGGCTGCAGCAATCAGCCGTTACGGCGCATGTGGACTGCGTCACACGGCCCCGTCATGATCTCCGCAAACCCGGAGCGCCGAGCGGTCTTGACCGCTCCAGCCGGGTCCGCCTACTCGGCGCGGAGGATCTCCGCTGCAGCGGCCATCGCCGCCATCTTGCCCTCCGCGGACTCCCGCGGCAGGTACTTCATGCCACAGTCGGTGGCGATGACGAGCTGCTCGCGCGGGATGCGGTCGTAGGCGCGACGGACGCGGGCCGCGACCGTCTCGGCGGTCTCCACGGCCTCGTCCGACAGGTCGATGACGCCGAGGATGATCGTCTTGTCGGTGAGGTCGGAGAGCACGCCGAGGTCGAGGCCCGACTGCGCGGTCTCGATCGAGATCTGGTCGACCGGCGAGCCGGCGAGCTCGGGCAGGAACGAGTAGCCCTCGGGCCGGGCGTGGATGATCGCCGCGTACCCGAAGCAGATGTGCACGGCGGTCGTGCCGGTGACGCCGTCGAGGGCCGCATTGAGCGCGGCGAGCCCGTACTGGCGCGCCGCGTCCGGGCGGGCCTGCATGTAGGGCTCGTCGATCTGCACGATGTCCGCGCCCGCGGCGTGCAGGTCGCGCACCTCGGCGTTGACCGCGGCCGCGTAGTCCATCGCGGCGGCCTCGGCGTCGGGGTAGTGGTCGTTCTGCGCCTGCTGCGACATCGTGAACGGGCCGGGCACGGTCATCTTGATCGTGCGGTCGGTGTGCGCGCGCAGGAACTCCAGGTCGCGCACCTGGACCGGCCGCGGGCGCCGGATCGGGCCGGTGATGCGCGGGACCGGGTTGGGGTGCCCGGAGCGGTCGAGCGCGGTGCCGGGGTTGTCGACGTCGACACCCTCGAGCGCCGTGGCGAAGTGGTTGGAGTAGCTCTCGCGGCGCATCTCGCCGTCGGTGAGGACGTCGAGCCCGGCGCGCTCCTGCGCCCGGATCGCGAGCTGCGTCGCGTCGTCCTGGGCCTGCTCGAGGTACTCGGGGGCGACCCGCCACAGCTCCTTCGCACGAACCCGCGGCGGGAAGCGGCCGGCCAGCTTGGCGCGGTCGATGAGCCAGTCGGGCTGGGCGTAGCTCCCGACGAGGCTCGTGGGCAGCAGGGGCAGCGTCATCGGTGCTCTCTCCGGGGTCGCGAGGGGAGGATTCGGTCGCTCTATCCGCACGAGGGTTCCCCTCGCGCGGAGGTCAGGTCGCGATGTCGGGGTAGGGCAGGGTGATGTGCTCCATGGCCCGCGCGTAGGCGAGCTGGTACTCGAGCGGGCCGTGGTCGCGCTCGAACATGGCGATGAACAGCGTCAGCGTGAGGAACGGGTGCGCGCCCATCTCGAAGAGCCGCACGTGGTCGTGGGCCGCGAGCGCCTCCCGTTCGGCGGGCTCGAACGCCAGCCACGTCGATGCCTCGCCGGTGTGGCAGTTGAGCAGCTTGTTGGCGTATTCGCGTTCCCACTCCGCCACACATTCCGCCGGCGATTCCCGATAGCGCTCGACGAGCTCCGGATCCCGGTCGACGGTGTAGAGGAACTTGTCCACCAGGTACTTGCTCATGCCGTAGGGACTCCCTTCGGGTACCAGGTGAAGTAGGCCTCCATCGTGTGGAAGAGGTCGAGCGAGTCGACGTGGTCGGCCTTCTTCCCCTCCCCCGCGACACCCATCATCAGCATGAAGTCCATGAACCCGTGCGTGGCGTTCCCGGGCGCGTGCAGCGAGTCGAGCGTGACCTCCGCCAGGCACCCCTCGACGTCGCCGGAGGCGATCCAGTCGACGGCCTTGCGGTCGAACTCCGGGTCCGGGCCGTGCGGCCCGAACTGGCGTGGTCCGCCGAGCTCGAGCGAGAGGTGCCCGGTGCCGATCACGGCGACCCGCTGGTCGGAGGGCCACGACTCGACCAGCTCGCGGATCGTGCGCCCGAGCTGCACGAACCGCTGCGGCCGCGGCAGCGGCGGCGCGAAGATGTTCGTGTAGATCGGCACGATCGGCAGGTCCGCCTCGGGCCGCAGCGTGATGATCGGGCACGTGATCGAGTGGTCGATCCGCAGCTCGTTGGAGAACGCGAGGTCGAACCCGGCGTCGAGACCCTCCCGCAGGATGTACGACGACAGGTCCTCCTGGCCCGCGAGCCGCATCTTCGGCAGACCGAACTCGCGCTCCTCGTTGTACCAGTTGGCGTCGTAGACCGGCGCCTTCCCGACGAGGAACTGCGGCATGTTGTCCAGCCACAGCTGGTGGAAGTGGTCCGAGCCCACCATCACCAGCACGTCGGGACGGGCCCGGGTCAGCGTCTCCCGGAACGTCTCGATCTTCGTCACCCATTCGTCCGCGAACGGCGGGCGGTCCTCACCGGTCGAGGTGCTCGCCCGGTAGTAGAACGGGTGGTGGGTGGACGCGATGACCGCGACGAGTTCAGCCATGCGTTTCTCCGTCCAGGGATGGGGGTTGGTAGGGGTCGGGGTCGACCGGCTTGTTGTTCAGGTCGACGCTCAGGAAGATCTCGTTGGCCACGGGGTGCCGGAGCTCCTCGGCGAGCTGGCCGATCAGCCCGGCGGTGCGCGCGAGCAGCGCGAACCCGCGCAGCAGTTCCAGCGGCAGCCCGAGGTCGGCCAGCACCGCGCCGCACACCCCGGCCCCGTTGAGCGGCAGCGTCTTCCCGAGCACCTGCGGGTGCACCCGGCCGATGGCGGCGAACAGCGCGAGGTGCGGGCCGGTGACGCCCTCCTCGGCCGCGAGTGCCATGAGCTTCGGGGTGCGCGGGTCGCCCTGCTTGTGCACGTGGTGGCCGAGGCCCGGGACGAAGCGCTTCGCGTCGCGCTGGGCCTGCACGGTGCGGAGCGCGAGGGCGTCCCAGCCCTCGTCGTCGGTGGGCAGGGCGCCGTCGGTCGCGACCAGCTGGTCGTGCAGGAACCGGCCGCAGTCCTCGGTGACGCCGAGGAACCGGCTGCCGCCCGCGAGGAGCCCGGCCGCGAGCGCGCCCTGCACCGAGTCCGGCGCCGACAGGTGCGTCAGGCGGGTGACGATGGCCGTGGGGGTGTAGCCGTGGTCGGCCAGCGCCGCCAGCACCGCCTCGAAGACGCGGGTCTCCCCGGGGGTCGGGCGCCGCTGGGTGGCCAGCCAGAACGCCAGCTCGCCGAACCCGACCTGCCCCATGACGTCCTCGACGAGGTCGTGCCCGAGCAGGCTGATCCTGTCCGGCGACGCCGCGCCGAGCGCGGTCTCGTACACGTGGTCACTCACCAGCGCCCAGCCACTTCCGCAGCTCGGCGCCGTGCTCGTCGAGCTCGGGCGGGGGCAGCTCGTAGACCGCCGGGGTCTGCGAGAACCGGATGGGGTGCCTCGTCGTCGGGACCGCGCGGTCGCCCTGGCCGACCTCGACGACCGGCTCCAGCCCGAACCGCTCCGCCATCGCGAACCCGCCGTCGATCGACTGGATCGGCCCGCACGGGACCCCGGCGTCGACGAGCAGGTCGAACCACTCGACCGCGGTCTTCTCCTTGAGCTTCCCGACGAGGATCGGGCGCAGCTCGTCACGGTTCGCCGTCCGGTCCGCGTTCCGGGCGAAGCGCGGGTCGTCGGCGACGCCGTCGAGGCCGAGCACCTCGCAGAGCTTGCGGAACTGACCGTCGTTCGCGGCGGTGACGATGAGGTCGTCGTCGGCGGTCTCGAGCGGCTCGTAGGGGAAGACGCTGGGGTGGGCGTTGCCCATCCGGTGCGGCACGACGCCGCCCGCGACCCAGGCGCTCGAGTGGTTGACCAGCCCGGTCAGTGCCGAGGAGAGCAGGTTGACCTCGACGTGCTGGCCCTCGCCGGTGGCGTCGCGGTGGCGCAGCGCCGCGAGGATGCCGATCACCGCGTGGTTGCCGGCCATCACGTCGAACACCGAGATGCCGGCGCGGTAGGGCGGGCCGTCGGGGTCGCCGGTGAGGTCCATCAGCCCGGAGATCGCCTGCACCATGAGGTCGTAGCCCGGGACGTGCGCGCCCTCGCCGGAACCGAACCCGGAGATGCTCGAGTAGACGACGCCGGGGTTCGTGGCGCTGACCGTCTCGTAGTCCAGCCCGTACTTCGCCATGCCCCCCGGCCGCAGGTTCTCGATGACGACGTCGGCGCGGCGCGCGAGCTCCTTCGCGACGCCGATGTCCTCCGGGTCGCGCAGGTCGAGCGCGATCGAGCGCTTCCCGCGGTTGACCCCGAGGTAGTAGGTCGAGGTCTCGCCGCGGGTCGGCGGCATCCAGGTCCTGGTGTCGTCACCCTTCGGGCCCTCGACCTTGACGACCTCGGCGCCGAGGTCCGCCAGCAGCATCGTCGCGTAGGGACCCGCGAGGATGCGGCTGAAGTCGGCCACCAGCACCCCGGCGAGCGGTCCGCCCCCGGTCCCAGCCATGGAATCTCCTGTCCGTCTGCCGGACGCTTGTCCGACCTTGATCCTCGACCGGCGCCGGAGTCCCGTCAAGGGTCGGTCGGCTCGGCACCCGCGTAGGCGTGGGCGAACCAGCGAGCGAGCCCGGCGTCGTCGCGCAGGGCCGCGACCCAGCCCTCCCGCAGGCCGTGCACGAACGCCGCCGACCCGTCGTCGACGGCGTCGGAGGAGCGCGCGGTGAGGATGCGCAGGAACCAGTCGGAGAACGCCTGGGTGCGCCACAGCGCCGGGACCCGGGTGTCGGAGTAGGCGTCCAGGCGCTTGCGGTCGGCCGTGGGGCCGAACGCCTCGACCAGTCCGTGGGCGAGCTCGACGGCGTCGGCGATGGCGAGGTTCATCCCCTTCCCGCCGGCCGGGGTGATCAGGTGCGCGGCGTCGCCGACGAGATGGCAGCCACCGTGCTGCATCGGGACCGTCATGCGGGTGCGCAGGTCGAGGACGTCGACCGAGCGGATGTCGAGCCCGGCGACGGCGGGCGGGTCGAGGCGCAGGCGCTCGGCGAGCTCGGTGCGGATCTCGTCGTGGGTGAGGTCGTCGGCGCCGACGTCGGCCGGGACCTCGACGTAGAACCGGGTCTCCTGCGGGCCGCGGCGCAGGTGGGCGGCGTAGCCGCGGGGGTGGATGCCGTAGACGGTGTGCCCGACGAGCGCCGGGGACGCCGTCGAGACCACGAGCCAGCGGGCGGGCAGGGACCGGTCGAGGACGTCGACGTGCCCGGCGATCGCCCGCGCGACCGCGCTCGACGCGCCGTCCGCCCCGACGACGACGTCGGGCGTGAGGTGCTGGCGGGCACCGTCGGGACCCTCGACGACGAGATGCGGCCGCGTGCCGTCGGTGCCCACCTCGCGGACGCGGTGGCCGAAGCGCAGCGGCGCGCCGCGTACGACGAGGGCGGCGGCGAGCTCTGCGACGAGGCGGTGCTGCGGGAAGACGTAGTGCGGGCGGTCGCCGGTGAGGTCGGCGTAGTCGAAGACGTGCGCGAGCTGCGGGGTGCGGAACTCGACGCGGCGGTTCTCGGCCTCGAAGTGCAGCGCGACGTCGGCGATGCCCTCCCGGCGCAGGAGCTCGACGGTCCGGTACTCGACGATCCCCGCCTTCGGCTGGGTCCCGATCTGCTCCTGCTGCTGGCGCTCCACCAGCTGGAACGGCACGTCGGCGTGGTGCAGCAGCCAGGCGAGCACGAGCCCCGCCGGGCCCGCCCCCACGATCACCACGCGCGGTTCGTCCGGCACCGGGCCGCCCTCCTCGTCGTCGTCCTGCGGAGCAAGCGTGCGCGTGCCGGGTGGTGCGGCGCGCGGCGAATCCCGGTGGGCGGGAAGGCGACGATCCGACGAGAACGGCGTTCCGTCCTGGGCGGTCCTGCGCGCGCCGCACACACTCCGCGCAGCGCGGCGATCCCTTGCCGCGGAACCGACGCGCCGCGCACACACTCCGACGGGAACGGAGTCCGGTCCTGCGGGGACCTACGCGCACCGCACACATCGGCCGCGCCCGAGCGATCGGCGCGCACACGAGGAGCACTCCACGCCGCGCGTGCCGCCCCCGAACCTGCCCCGCGTGCCCCTCGCTCGCGCCGGGCCGGACCGACCCGAGGGCCGCCCACACGAGGGGCACTCCACGCAGCCCGCACCACCCCCGGACCTGGCCCACGTGCCCCTCGCTCGCGCGGGGCCGGACCGACCCGAGGGCCGCCCACACGAGGAGCACTCCACGCAGCGCGCACAGCCCGCAGCCCTGCCCCACGTGCCCCTCACGAGCTGAGCCCCGTGCCGAGCCGCCCGGATCGTGAACGCCGCGTTCCTGACGTCCAGCGTCAGGAACGAGTCGTTCCTGACACCCCTGCCCGCTACGACGCCGGCAGCGTCACGTGCGGGAGCGCCTCCCGGCGGGCGAAGTCCGCGCTGATCTCCCCGGCGGTCGCGAGCAGCAGCGGCAGGTGGTGCTCGACGAGGTGCTCGACCGAGGTCTCCGCGGCGTGGCAGTTGACGTTGACCCCGGCGATGACGCGGCCGGTGCCGTCGCGCAGCGGGGCGGCCACCGAGCGGATGCCGAGGGTGAGCTGCTCGTCGGTGAGCGCCCACCCGCGGGCCCGGACCTCGCGCAGCGCGGCGTCGCGCTCCTCCCGCGAGGGCTGCCACCGCGCGGCGAGCCCCGACCGGGTCGGCTCGGCGAGGACGCGGTCGAGCTCGTCGGGCGGCAGGGCGGCGAGCTGGACCTTGCCGAGCGAGGTCGGGAGCGCCGGGAACCGGGTGCCGATCTGCACGGCGAGCGAGACGATCTTGGGGACGCTGGCGCGGGCGACGTAGACGATGTCGGAGCCGTCGAGCTGGGCGATCGAGCACGACTCGTTGGTCCGGGCGGAGAGCGCCTCGAGGTGGGGTCGGGCCACGTCCCACAGCCCCATCGACCCGACGTAGGCGACGCCCAGGTCGAGCACCCGCGGGGTGAGGGCGAAGCCGCGCTCACCGCTGCGGACGTAGCCGAGCTCGGCGAGCGTCAGCAGGATGCGCCGCGCGGTGGGCCGGGCCAGCCCGGTCGCCGTCGCGACCTCGGCGAGCGTCATCGTCGGGCGCTCCGGGCCGAACGCCGCGATCACCTCGAGCCCGCGCGCCAGCGCCTCGATGAAGTCCGGCCCGGCGCCCTCGCGTGGCACGTGCACCCTCCCGCCGCCGGCCCGCCGCGTCGGGCGGGCACCGTCGGGCGCAGCGTAGCCCGTCCTGACCGTCTGGCGGACACCTCGTCGGGAAGTTGCGGAGAGACACTCGCAGGCCCGTCGACCGTTGACAGCGAAACCATCGCTGAGCAGAGTGACGAGCACCATTCGACCGCTGTTCGGACAGACGTCCGTAGTCCGAGGGAGTGCCCGATGTCCGAGTCCGCCGGCGAGGCCCGTCGTCCCGTCGTCCTGCGTGGGGGCACCGTCCTCACGCTCGACGCCGCGCACACCGTCCTGTCGGACGCCGACGTCCTCGTCGTCGACGACCGCATCGCCGCCGTCGGACCCGACCTCGCCGTGCCCGAGGGCACCGAGGAGATCGACGCGCGCGGCGGCATCGTCATGCCCGGGATGATCGACACGCACCGCCACATGTGGCAGACGGCGATGCGCGGGTACGGCGCCGACTGGACGCTGACCCAGTACTTCGTCTGGTACTACCTCGAGCACGGCACGGCGTTCCGACCGGAGGACGTGCACGCCGGGAACCTGCTCGGCGCGATCGAGGCCGTCGACGCCGGCGTCACCACCACCGTCGACTGGTCCCACGGCCTGCAGACGCCGCAGCACGCCGACGCCGCCGCCGACGCGCTCGAGGCCGTCCCCGGCCGGTTCGTGCTGGCCTACGGCAACATCCAGGACGCCCCGGCCACCTGGACCGCGTCGCCCGGCTTCCGCGACTTCGTCGAGCGCCGGATGAGCGGCGACCGCGACATGCTCGGCTTCCAGCTCGCGTTCGACGTCACCGGCGACCCGTCGTTCCCCGAGAAGCCGGCCTTCGAGGTGGCCCGGGAGCTCGCCGTCCCGGTGACCACGCACGCCGGGGTGTGGGGCGCGACGAACGACGACGGCATCCGGCTCATGCACGACCACGGGTTCGCCACCCCGGAGACGGTGTACGTGCACGCCGCGTCGCTCTCCGCGGACTCCTACCACCGGATCGCCGCGACCGGCGGGTCGATCTCGGTGTCCACCGAGAGCGAGCAGTCGGCCGGCCAGGGCTACCCGCCCACCTGGGCGCTGCGGGCGCACGACCTGCCGGTGTCGCTCTCGATGGACACGACGGTCTGGTGGAGCGGCGACCTGTTCTCGGCGATGCGCACGACGCTGGGCGCCGACCGCTCCCGCGAGCACCTCGAGGCCCACGCCAAGGGCGAGACGGTGACCCACGCGTCGCTGCGCGCCGAGCAGGTCGTCGACTGGGCCACCCGCGGCGGCGCCCGCGCGCTGGGCCGGGACGACCTGGGGTCGCTCGAGGTCGGCAAGAAGGCCGACGTCGTGCTGATCCGCAACGAGGGATCGCCGGTGATGTTCCCGCTGCTGCACCCCTACGGGCACGTCGCCTTCCAGGCCCAGCGCGGCGACGTCGAGGCCGTGATCGTCGACGGGCGCGTGGTCAAGCGGGACCACCGCCTCGTCGGGATCGACCTCGCCGCCGCGCGCCGGACCGTGGAGTCGACCGTGGAGCACCTCCGCGGCACCCTCGGCGACGAGGCGTGGGCGCAGGGCATGAACCCGGAGATCCCGACGACCAAGGTCCTCGACAACCCGTACACCTACACCGACTACCGGTCGTCCGCGACGCACGGAGGCTGACGCCATGTGAACGGATGTGGTCGCCGGGACGACCACATCCGTTCACATGGCCGCGTAGAGGGCCTCCTCGAAGTCGCCGTAGAGCTTCCACGCCTCGTGCTCGGTGATGAACGGCAGCGAGTTGGTGTAGATCGACGCGCAGATGCCGGTGGTGCGGTCGATCCAGAAGTGGGTGTTGAACAGGCCCGCCCACGCCCCGCTCCACGCCCGGCGACGGCCCGGGACGTCGGAGGTGTTGAGCAGCAGCCCGTAGCCCCACGTCCAGCCCGGTCCGAGGTGCAGCGTGTCGGTGGTCGCCGGGTCGGCGGTGGCGATCTCGGTCGGGAACGGGGCGCCGTCGAGCTGGTCGGAGAACGCCGCGTCGACGGTCTCCTGGCGCAGGATGCGCGCCCCGTCGAGCTCACCGCCGCGCAGCAGCGCCCGCTCGAAGCGGATGTAGTCGCGCGGCGTGGAGTGCAGCCCGTGGCCGCCGGCCCACCAGGACGGGTCGTCGGGCAGGACGTTCCCGATCGACGCCCACTGCCCGTCCTCGCCCTTGGCGTGCACCGGGGTCTTGTTGCCCTGCCGGGCGTCGTCGAGGGCGAACATCGTGTCGTCCATGCCCAGCGGGCCGGTGATGTGGTCCTTCACGACGACGTCGAGGGTGGTCCCGGCGACGGCCTCCACCACGCGGCCGAGCCAGTCGGTGTTGATGCCGTACTCGAAGCGGGTGCCGGGGTCGGCCACCAGCGGCGCCCCGAACGCGGCCATGTCGCCGGGGACGACGTTGGGCAGCCCGGTCGTCGACTCGTAGCGCGCCATGTCGGCGTTCCAGAACCAGTACGTGAGCCCCGAGGTGTGGGTGACGAGGTGCTTGACCGTCGCCCTGCTCGCCGGCGCCCGCAGCCGCGGGGTGTCGCCGTCCCAGCCGTCGAGCACCTGCAGCTGCCCGAACTCCGGCACGTACTCCTCGACGGGCGCGGCGAGGTCGAGCGTGCCCTGCTCGACCTGCTGCAGCGCGGCCGTCGTCGCGACCATCTTGGTCATCGACATGATCCGGAAGTGGGTGCTCGTGGACACCGGCTCGCCGCTGCCGGTGACGCGCTCACCGGCCGCCCCCTCGTAGAACACGCCGTCCCGGTCGGCCGCGATCGCCGCGACGTGGGGAACCGCCCGGTTGTCGACCGCCGCCTGCAGGACCTTGTCGATGCCGGACCCGTCGAACGTGGACACCGTCTGACCTCCATTGGTCTCGCGCGCCCCCCGCGTGGAGCCCGCGTGTCGTCCCGATCACACCAGAGCGGCGTGGCCCAGGTCACCTCCGGAAGCAGAGGATGGCGGTCGTGAGCACCGGCGCCCGCCCCGACGAGCCGCAGCGCGGCGAGATCCTCCGGCCCGTCCCCGACGACGCGGCGACCGCGTCGCGCATGGGCCGCTTCCTCACCGCCGCCCTGGGCCCGGGGGACTACCAGGCGCTGCACCGCTGGTCGGTCGACGACCCGGAGGCGTTCTGGCGGGCGGTGATCGCCTTCTTCGACGTGGACGTCGCCGACCTCACGACGGTGCTGGCGGACGCGGGCATGCCGGGCGCGCGCTGGCTGCCGGGCGCGCGGATGTCCTACTCCGCGCACGCGCTGCGCGAGGAGTGGACCGGACCCGCCGTCGTCGGGATCTCGCAGGCACGGGGGCGGGTCGAGCTGTCCTACGACGAACTGCGCGACCGGGTCGCGCGGGCGCGCGCCGGGCTGGTGCGGCTCGGCGTCGGGCCCGGCGACCGCGTGGCCGGGTACCTGCCGCACGTCCCGGAGACGATCGTCGCGTTCCTCGCGACGGCCTCGCTCGGGGCGGTGTGGTTGTCGTGCCCGCCGGAGTTCGGGCCACGCGCGGTGGTCGACCGGCTCGGGCAGGTCGAGCCGACGGTGCTGATCGCCGTGGACGGCACCCGCTACGGCGACCGCCCGATCGACCGGTCCGCGGAGCTCGCCGAGATCCGCGCCGCCCTGCCCTCACTGCGCGCGACGGTGCTCCTGCCCTACCTCGACCCGGACGCCGCGGCACCGCCCGACGCGACGACGTGGGCGGACCTGCTCGCCGAGCCCGGCCCGCTCGAGCACGAGGCCGTCGCCTTCGACCACCCGCTCTACGTGCTCTTCTCCTCGGGCACCACCGGTCTGCCCAAACCGATCGTCCACGGGCACGGCGGCATCCTGCTCGAGCACCACAAGACGCTCGGGCTGCACAACGACGTCCGGCCCGGCGACCGGTTCTTCTGGTACTCGACCACCGGCTGGATCATGTGGAACTACGGCGTGTCGGCGCTGCTCGTCGGCGCCACCGTGGTCTGCGTCGACGGCAACCCGGCCTGGCCCGACCTCGACGCCCTGTGGGCCATGGCCGAGTCCGAGCGGCTCACGCAGTTCGGGACGTCGGCGTCGTTCCTCATGATGTGCCGCGACGCCGGCCTGCAGCCCGGGCAGGACCACGACCTGTCCGCGCTGCGGATGCTCGGCTCCACCGGCTCGCCGCTCCCGGCCGAGGGGTTCCGGTGGGCGGCGGCGACGTTCGGGCCCGAGGTCGTCGTCAACTCGACCTCGGGCGGGACGGACGTCGCGAGCGGCTTCGTGGGCGCGGCGCCGCTGCTGCCGGTGCGCGCCGGGGAGATCCCCGGGCCGATGCTCGGGGTCGACGTGCACGCCTTCGACGAGGACGGCCGGGACGTGGTCGGCGAGCCCGGCGAGCTGGTGATCACCGCGCCGATGCCGTCGATGCCGGTGGCGCTGTGGGGTGACGACGACGGGTCCCGGCTGCGGTCGACGTGGTTCGACCGGTTCCCCGGCGTGTGGACCCAGGGCGACTGGATCACGGTGTTCGACGACGGCGGGTGCGTCATCACCGGCCGCTCCGACGCGACGCTGAACCGGGGCGGCGTCCGGCTGGGGACCTCCGACTTCTACACGGTGGTCGAGGACGTCAGCCTGGAGGATGGCTCCGGGATCGCCGACAGCCTCGTCGTGCACCTGGAGGACCAGGTCGGGGGCGCCGGCACCCTCGTGCTGCTGCTCGTCGGCGGGCCCGACCGGCCGGCGCTCGAGGCCGAGATCGTGCGCCGGCTGCGCGGCGAGATGTCACCGCGGCACGTACCCGACGAGATCGCGTGGGTCGAGGCGCTCCCCCGCACGTTGTCGGGCAAGAAGCTGGAGACCCCGGTGAAGCGGCTGCTGCGCGGCGCGGCGCCCGAGGACGTCGCGAGCCGGGACTCGCTGGCCGACCCGACGGCGCTGGACGCGATCGTCGAGTGGGTGCGACTCCGTCGCATGTGAGCACTTTCGGTCGCTATAGCGACCGAAAGTGCTCACATGCGACGGAGTCGCACCTAGCACCTCTCGATGATCGTCGCGTTCGACTGGCCGCCGCCCTCGCACATCGTCTGCAGCCCGTAGGTCCCGCCGGTGCGCTGCAGTTCGTGGACGAGCTTGGTGGCGAGCACCGCGCCGGTCGCGCCGAGCGGGTGGCCCATCGCGATCGCGCCGCCGTTGACGTTGGTGCGCTCCAGCGGCGCGCCCGTCTCCTCGGCCCACGCGAGCACGACCGGCGCGAACGCCTCGTTGCACTCGAACAGGTCGATGTCGTCGATCGACAGGCCCGCCCGCTTCAGCACCATCTGCGTCGCCGGGATCGGCCCGGTGAGCATGAGGACCGGGTCCTCCCCGACGACGGCGAGGGTGGAGACCTTCGCGACCGGCGTCAGCCCGTGGGTCCGCACCGCGTCCTCGGAGGCGACCAGCAGCGCCGCCGACCCCACCGACACCTGGGACGACACGGCCGCGGTGAGCGCGTAGCCCTCCCGCAGCGGGGGCAGCGTCGCCATCTTCTCGCGGTCGACGGTCGGGCGGATGCCCTCGTCGCGGTCCAGCCCGTTGAGCGGGGCGAGCTGGGAGGTGAACCGGCCCTCGTCGGTCGCGGCGGCGGCACGGCGGTGGCTCTGGACCGCGAACTCCTCCATGCGCTCGCGGGTGATGCCCCACTTCTCCGCGATCAGCTGCGCGCCGCGGAACTGGCTGATCTCCTGCTCGCCGTAGCGCTCGATCCACCCGGCGCCCTCGCGGCGGGTGCCCATCTTCTCGAGCACCGAGGCGTTGGCGTCGATCGGGACGATCGCCATGTTCTCGACGCCGGCCGCGACGACCAGGTCCTGCGTCCCCGACAGCACGGCCTGGGCGGCGAAGTGCAGCGCCTGCTGGGAGGAGCCGCAGGCGCGGTTGATGGTGGTGCCGGGGACGTGCTCGGGGAAGCCGGCGGAGAGCCACGCGGTGCGCCCGATGACGCCGGCCTGCGGGCCGAGCTGGCTGACGCAGCCCATGAGGACGTCGTCGACGGCGCCGGGGTCGATGCCGGTGCGCTCCACCAGCGCGCGCAGGGCGTGGGCGCCGAGGTCGGCGGGGTGGACGTCGGCGAGGGCGCCCTTGCGGGTCCCGACCGGCGTCCGGACGGCGTCGACGATGTAGGCCTCGGTCTGCCCGGCCACGGTGCCTCCCGGCGTCGGGGTGGATGTCCGGCCCAGTCTCGGCGGTGTGACGTCCCCCGCGCCAGCCGCGGCCCGACGAACTCACAGGTGTCGAGCAACGGAGGGAGGGCAATCCGCCCGAGGTCGACCCGACGGCCGCCACACCACCCGTCCGGACGGCTCCGTCCGGGCCGTGTCACGCCTGATGGGGGCTTTCGTGCTCGACGAGCGCCGCAAGACCGTCCCGTGCGACGACCACGCCGACGTCGTCGGCGACCGCTATCGCCTCGGCCCGGTCCTGCGCCGCTCCCCCGGGTGCTGCGCGCACCGCGCGTACGACGGCCTGCTCCAGCGCACGGTGAGCGTGACGCTCGTGGCGGGCGTGCCGGACCCGACGGCGCCGTTGTCGCTCGCGCCGCAGTCGTGGCACGACCGGGGCCCCGAGGTCGCCGAGCTCTACGACGCCGGCAGCGACGGCGACCGCGTGTTCCTCGTGACCCAGCACCCCGACCAGCCCACGCTGGCCGAGACCACCCCGCCCGGCGGGCTCGACGTGCGCGACGTCCGCGAGCTCGGCACCGCCGTCGCCACCGCCCTGCTCCCCCGCCACCAGCACGGTGCGGTGCACGGCGGGCTCGGGGCCGGGACGGTCGCGTGGAGTCCGCGGGGCACCAGCCTCGCCGACTTCGGCCTCCTGCCCTGGCTCGCCCGCTGGGGCGACGTCCCCGTCGCGCCGCCGTTCCCCGCGCCGGAGCAGCGCACCGGGGCGCCGCACGGCCCGGCGTCCGACGTGTACGCCCTCGGCCGGCTGCTCGGCGAGCTCGCGCCGGAGCACGGCCTGCGACCGGGCCTGCGGGGTCTGCTCGCGGACATGACCGCCGAGTCGCCCGCGGCCCGTCCCTCCCTCGACGAGGTGCTGGCGCGGTTGACGACGGTGCCCGCTGCGGTCCGTCCCCTCCGCGCGGCCCGGAGCACCCTCGAGCGGCACGGCCGGCGGGTCGGGCTCGCAGCGGCGGCCTGCTGTCTCGTCGGGCTCGGCGTCGGGCTGGCCGCCGCCGGCACGGCCCCTGCCGAGCCGGGCGCGGCGGGGGCGACGCTCGCCACCGCCGCACCCGCCGCGGCGCCGCCGTTCGCGCTGCACCTCCGGATGCCCGACGACGCGTCGGCCGGGCCGGCGTCGCCGTCGACCGGGTCGGGGTCGGCGGACGCCGTCGACACCTCGCACGTCGCCGACGCCGCGGACCGCGAGCCGTCCGGCGGCCCCGACGGCGACGCGTCCTCGTCCTCCCACGCCGCCTCCACCAGCCGCGGCTCGTCGGGCGCCGCCACGACCCACACCGCGCACCACGCGTCGAGCGATCGCCAGGACCCCGCGCCCGCCCCGTCGAAGAAGCCCTCGACGCCGTCGAAGTCCTCCGGGTCGAACGAGCACCGGTCGCACGGCCTCGGCGCCGTCCTCGGCGGCCTCGCCGTGTCCTCCGGCCAGGGTCACGCCGAGGGCCACGACAGCGCGAAGGACACCAGCTCGAAGGACACCAGCGCGAAGCACGACGGCCCGAAGGACGACGACCTGGGTGCCTTCGGCTTGTGAGCACAAAGTGTCGCTATACCGACCGTTAGTGCTCACGAGGCCGCAGGCCACCCAGCCACCAGGCTCCGCGGCGCATCGTCGCCGAACATGAGCTCGTAGAGCTCGACGCCGTCGGTCGCGGCGGCCTCGCCCCGCGCGAACATCGGCTCCTCGTAGGCGGCGAGAGCAGCCTCGACGTCGTCGGGATGCGCCGCGAGGGCCGTGCCGAGCTCGGCGCCGTCCTCCATCGCGAGGTTGGCGCCCTCGCCGTTGGGCGGCGCGAGGTGCGCGGCGTCGCCGACGAGGGTCACCCCCGCCGCCCGCTCCCACCGGTGCCCGATGGGGAGGGTGTGCAGCGGACGCAGGACCGGCGGCGTGTCGCTGTCGGTGATGAGCGCGGTCAGCTCCGGGGCCCAGCCCGCGAACTCCGCCGCCACCCGCGACGTCGCCGCCGCCGGGTCCTCGAAGTCGATCTCCGCGAACCACTCCCGGGACCGGGACAGGGCGATGTAGGCGTGCAGGGTGCCGCCGCTCTCGTGGTGGGCCTGGATGCCCTTCCCCGGGGCGAGCGCCATGAGCGAGCCGCCCCCGACGACGGCCGCGGCGGCCGGGTGCCGCTCCTCGGAGTCGTGGAGCCAGGTCTCGACGAAGGACCTCCCCGTGTACTCGGGCACCGCGTCGGAGAGCAGCGGTCGGACGCGGGACCACGCGCCGTCGGCACCCACGAGCAGGTCGGTGACCACGGTCGAGCCGTCGGCGAAGGACACCTCGTGACGACCATCGCCGAGCGCGCGCACCCCGGTGACCCTGTGGCCCCACCGGACGGTGCCCTCGGGCAGCGCGTCGAGCAGCAGCCGGCGCAGGTCCGCGCGCTGCACCTCGGGCCGCTCGCCCCCGCCGTCGTCGGGCTGGTCGAGCAGGACCGTGCCGTCCGGCTCCAGGACCCGCATCGCCTCGCGCCCGGGGAGGACGAGGGCGCGGAACTCCTCGGTCAGCCCGGCCGCCTCGAGGGCCGGCTGTCCGTTCTCGGTGTGGATGTCGAGCATCCCCCCTTGGGCGCGCGAGGTCGGGGAGGGTTCGGCCTCGTGGACCGTGACCGGGATTCCGTGGACGTGCAGGACGCGGGCGAGGACGAGTCCGCCGAGGCCGGCGCCGATGATCGTGACGTTCATGGTGAGCTCCTCACGGGTTCTGGAATGTCGTTCCAGCCAAGTTTGGAACGACGTTCCAGACGTGTCAAGATGGAGCCGTGTCACCGCAGGCGCGCCGGTCGGCCCGGCGCACGGAGGCGCTCTCCCGCGAGCGCATCGTCGACGCCGCGATCGCCGTGCTCGACACGGCGGGCGAGGGCGGACTGACGTTCCGCGCGCTGTCCGAGCACCTCGCGACCGGCCCTGGCGCCATCTACTGGCACGTGGCGAACAAGGGCGAGCTGCTCGGCGCAGCCACCGACGCCGTCGTCGCCGCCGCCCTGGCCGCCACTCCCCCACGGACGGCGCCGGACCCGTCACCGCAGGAGCGCATCCGGGCCGTTGCGCTCGCCCTGTTCGACGCGATCGACGCCCACCCGTGGGTCGGCGTGCAGCTGTCGGCCAGCGCGTGGCAGGTGACGACGACGCCCCGGCTCCTCGAGAGCACCGGGCGGCAGGTCCGCGCGATGGGGGTGCCCCGGGCCGAGTGGTTCACCGTGACCTCGGTGCTCGTGCAGTACATCCTGGGCGCCGCCGCGCAGAACGCCGCCAACGCCCAGGTGCTCGGGCCCGACGCCGACCGCGACACCTACCTCGACGACGTGGCCCGCGTGTGGGAGGCACTCGACCCGGAGGACTACCCGTTCACCCGGGTCGTCGGCGACCAGATGCGGGGGCACGACGACCGCGAGCAGTTCCTCGCCGGGGTCGACCTGTTCCTCGCCGGGATCACCGCCAGGTGGCCTCCGGCCTCGTGAGCACTAACTGTCGCTATACCGACAGTTAGTGCTCACAGGCGCGGAGCGCACCTGGCGATCAGCGCGCCGATCTGGCGGCGCCCGCTCGTGGCGGAGGTCAGCGCACCCCGACGGCGAGCGCGCAGTGGTCGGACACCGGCAGCCGGTGCACCGTCGAGCCGGTCGCGGTGACGCCCCGCCCGAGGGCGTGGTCGAGCTGCAGCACCGGCGACCACGACGGGAACGTCGACTCGGCCGCCAGCGACGCGAGCCCGCTCGCCATCCGGACCGGCCACCCACCGGCGTTGAGGTCGCCCAGCAGGACGAGGCGGTCGCCCTCGGCGCCGTCCGAGAGCGCCGCGACGACCCGCCGCAGCTGGACGAGGTTCCAGCCCGGCGCGAACGACAGGTGGGTGCTGACGACCGTGACCGGCCCCCCGGGCGCGGCGACCCGGGCCGCGAGCGCCACCCGCGGCTCGTCGGGCACCAGCACCGGGCGGGGCGGGCGGCCCAGCAGCAGCGGCAGCGCGACCCGCGCGGGCGCCAGCCGGAGGATCCGCCAGGCGGTCACGGGGTGGCGCGAGAGCAGGGCGACGCCGAAGGTCGGGCCGTCCGGGACGGCGGGGGCCGTGCCGGCGTCCACCCAGCCGGAGTCGGCGCCGACGGGCGGTGCGGCGGGCGTCCACCGGCCGGGCTCGCCGGCCATCGTCGGGACGAACCGGTGGTGACCGGCGCCGAGGGCCTGCGCGGCGAGCGCGGTGAGGTCGGCCCCGTGGGAGCGGGGCTGGCCGCGGTCGACCTCCTGCAGCGCGAGCACGTCGACGTCGAGCGTGGCGACCGCGGCGGCGAACCGGTCGACGTCGACGAGTCCGTCCTCGTGCGACCGGCCGTGCAGGACGTTCCAGGTCGCCAGGCGCACCCCGGCGACTACCCCGTCCGGCCCGGTGTCACGTCCGCAGCCACGGTGGCCCGCGGATCCGGGCGTCGAGGTCCGACGCGGAGGAGGATCGCGGCATGACCTCACGCGCCGACCACGACGCCCTGCTCGCGACGAGCCGTCTGGGTGTGCTGGCGACCATCAAGTCCAGCGGGCTGCCGCAGCTCTCCCCCGTCACGCCCTTCTACGACGCCGACGCGGGCACGCTGCAGGTCTCGATGACCGAGGGCCGCGCGAAGACCGCGAACCTGCGCCGCGACCCCCGGGCCGCACTCGAGGTCACCTCGTCCGACGGCCGCCAGTGGGCCGTCGCCGAGGGGTCGGTCACGCTCACCGGACCGGGCAGCGACCCCCACGGCCCCGAGGTCGAGGCGCTGGTCACCTACTACCGGGCCGCGGCCGGCGAGCACCCGGACTGGGAGGAGTACCGGGCGGCGATGGTCGCCGACCGGCGGGTGCTCATGACGATGGCCGTGGAGCGGGTGTACGGCGAGCGCATATAGGTGCGCTGACGCGCCCGTGAGCAGAAAGTGCCGCTATAGCGACATTTTCTGCTCACGGGGCCGGAGGCCACCTAGTTCAGGCGTTCCTTGACCTCGCCGGCCACCATGTCCTTCTGACCGCTGCGCTCGAGCTTCTTGTTGCCCGTGGCCTTCCCGGTCACTTCCTTGGCCTTGCCCTTGACCTGGCGGGACCGGTTCTTGGCGGTGTCGTCGACGCTCATGCACACGGAATTCCCCGGTCGAGCAGCAGGAGTCCTGTTTCGGCGGCGATTGGGCCGATCGCCGCCGGAATGACTCCGTCCGCCGACGGCCGCTGCGCTGGCCGTCGCGCTCAGGACCCGGGACGACGCCACACGTCGCGGTCGTGCATGAGCTCGATCTGCTTCTCGAGGATCTCGCTGCGGTACTCGTCGTGGTGCGGCGGCTTGCGGTCGAGGTAGAGGTTCTTCGGGTAGATCGGGCGCTCGTAGACGATCTGGGCGAGCTCGGTCCGGATGTCCTTGGCCCAGTTGCTGATCTGCGCGGTCGCCCGGTGGTGGCGCAGCGCCTCGATGTCGACGACGCCGCTGACGAACGTCGAGCCGTTGGTGTCGAACTGCGTGCCGACCAGCTGCCCGCGGTGGTTCACGATCATCGAGCGCCCGCCGCCGGCGTCGATCGCGTGCGGGCTGTCGGGGTAGAGGTGGTAGCCGCCGATGTTCGGGGCGACGACGTAGAAGTTGTTCTCGAGCGCGCGGGCCCGGTTGGAGATCTCGAAGACGTCGTTCTCGGTGAACGGCACCGGCAGCGAGGCGCGGTAGACGACCTCGGCACCGTTGAGCGCGAGGCCCCGCCCGTTCTCCGGGTAGCTGCCCTCCATCGCCATCATCACACCGAGCCGGCCGATCGGGGTGTCGGCGACCGGCCAGAACGCGTCGAGCGTGCGGCCGTAGCGCTCGACCCACCAGTCGAAGACGTCGTGCGGGGACACCGACCGCTCCACCGGCAGCAGCGCGTTGAGCTTGTAGTGGACCAGGAGGAGCTCCTCGTCCGGCGAGATCACGAAGCCGGCGTTGAAGAACAGGTCCGGCCACTCGGGGTGTCGCACCTTCGCCTGCGCCATGACGTACACGCCCCACTGGCGGGCGAGGCGCCCGAGCCGCTCGGTCTCCGGGCCGGGCACGTCGATCGCGCAGTGGTGGGCGAACTCGACGTGGTCGACGTCGAGGATCTCGTCGTTGAACCCCTGCAGTGCGCCCTCGGGGATGACCAGCAGCTTCACCGGGATGTCGAGGTTCGACAGCCAGAACGCGGCGGTGGTCAGCGACTCCAGGTGCTCGAGGTTGTGTGCGATGTCGGCGCGCTCCCGGATGCCCCAGAAGGTCGGGATCAGTCCGACGGCGTTGTACGGCTCGACCATGGTGGCCTCCGGCCTCGTGAGCACTTTCTGGGGCCATAGCACCAGAAAGTGCTCACGAGCGCGGAGCGCACCTAGGGTGGACGCCGTGACCGACGACGAGCCCCGCACCGAAGCCGAGATCGCCGAGCGCATCGACGCCAACGCCGCGGAGGAGCACGAGATCCGCAACGGCGCGCACGGCGGGCTGAGCGAGGAGGACCTGGCCCGGCTGCGCACCCTCGAGATCGAGCGCGACCGGCTCTACGACCTCAAGCGCCAGCGCCAGGGCCGCCGCGACGCCGGCGAGGACGAGGCCGAGGCCCACGAGCGCGACGCGGCCACGGTCGAGAACTACCGCCAGTAGGTCAGGCCGGCACCGGCGCGCCCCGCAGGACGGCGACGAGCTCGTCGCGGCTCGGGCCCTCGTCGCGCGGCGGCCGCCACCCACCGCGGTAGACCGCGGCGGCGAGCGGCTCCACCGCGTCGAGGCACTCCGGTCCGGCGAGCATCGCGAGGTAGGGCGGGAGCGCCGGCCGGATCGCGGGCTCGACGGCCGCCGCCGCCATCACCAGGTCCGAGGGCAGCCGCTGGTCGAGGTCGATGTCGTGGCCCGCCCACCGGTCGAGCATGGCCGCGTCCATGCGGACGTGGTCGGCCACCCACGGCCGCATGGCCGTCTCGCACCACGCGTCGAAGCCGACGGCGACGTCGGCCGGGTCGGCCCCGTCGTCGAGGCGCCGGAGCAGCTCGCGGGCCTGCAGCAGTGAGGTCGTGATGCCGCGGCCGAACATCGGCGTCGTCGTGGCCACCGCGTCGCCGACGGCGACGAAGTTCGGTCGGACGCTGCCGTCGGGCGCCGCCTGGCCGCGGTAGTGGTTGACGAGCGCGCCGCCGACGAGCACCGGGGTGATCGGCTCGGCGCGCTCCGGGTCGGTCCAGGTGTCGAGGCCGGGGATCGCCCGGCAGGCCGCCTCGAAGGCGGGCCCGTGCCGCAGCAGGGCGAGGCGGGGGTCCGCCGTCGGCCGCACGATCAGCACCGAGAAGATCCCCTGCTCGTGCCGGAAGACGATCACCTGGTAGCCGTCGAACTCGGCCTGCCAGGCCAGCGGGTTCGTCATCGGGCCCGGGTCGGCGCCCGGGAGCAGCCGGTACTGCCGGTCGACGTAGGCGACACCCGCGTGGCCGCTCAGCGCCGGGGCGGCCCGCAGGTCGCGGGTCGCGCGGCCCGACCGTCCCGATGCGTCGATGACGAGGTCCGCCCGCAGCTCCACGCCGTCGACGCGCAGCCCGCGGGCGCGCGACCCGTCGAGCACCACCCCGTCGACGTGGCCGCGGCGCAGGTCCAGGCCCGGGGTCCCGACGACGGCGGCGCGCAGCGCGCGCTCGAAGGTCTCCCGCCGCGAACGCATGCCGCCGGGGAGCGTCCGGCCGTCGTCGAGCGTGAACGTGATCGGCTCGGCGCCGGCGGCGACCCACCTGCCGTGGGCCTCCGGGAGCTCGGCGCGGAGGGCCTCGCCGACCTGTGGGCGGAACCCGTGGGCGTGGTGGAACTGCATCACCCCGCGCCGCGCCCACCCGCCGTCGGGATCCGGGCCGGCGTCCCGGTCGACCGCCGTGACCCGGTGACCACGCCGGGCGAGCGCGGCGCCGAGGAAGAGCCCCGTCGGGCCGGCTCCGATGATCGCGACGTGCATCCCGTCCTCCTGACCGCTATGTTCGTTGCACCGAGAGTGCAGTCGATTTGCGGCCGCCGTCAAGACACACTTCGTCCCGACACCGGGAGGACACGGTGAGCGAGCGGCGCCCCTACCGGTCCGAGCTGCGGACCCGGCAGGCCCGGGCGACACGGCGGGCGGTCGTGGAGGCGGCCACCGGGCTGTTCGTCGCGCGCGGCTACGCGGACACCACGCTCGACGCCGTGGCCGCGGCCGCGGGGGTGAGCCGCCGGACGGTCGTCAACGCCGTGGGCGGCAAGGCGGCCCTGCTGTCGCTGGCGTGGGACTTCTCGCTGGTCGGCGACGACGAGCCGGTGCCGATGGCCGACCGCCCGGCGGTCCTCGCGATCCGCGCGAGCACCGACCCGGACGAGTCGGTGCGGCTCTGGGCCGAGATGGCCGTGGAGGTCGAGGAGCGGGCGGCGCCGATCGGGCGCGTCCTCGAGGCGGCCGCGGACGTCGACGCGGACGCGGCGGCCCTGCTCACCAAGGCCGCCACGGAGCGCCTCGAGGGGGCGCGGGCGTTCACCGCCCACCTCGCGGCGATCGGCGGCCTCGCGCCCGGCGTGACGGCCGAGCGGGCGGCCGACGCGTTCTGGGCCCTGAACGACGGCACGCTCTACCGGCGCCTGGTGCTCGACCGCGGCTGGTCGGCGGCGGCCTTCACGGCCTGGCTGACGGCGCAGGCCCGGGCGTGCGCCGGACGGTGACTCAGTCCTCCAGCAGCGAGGACCAGAACCGCAGCGCCGCGTGCTCCATCTCCAGGCCGAGCCGCAGCGTGATCATTCGCTTGGCGACGGCGTCGAGCGAGGAGTAGCGCTCCTGCATGTCCTCGTACACCGCGATGCGCTCGCGGTGCGCCGCCACCTGCTCGCGGGCCAGCCGCTCGACGTCGCCGGGGTCGCCGACCTCGTTGAAGAACAGCTTGAGCTCGGCGATGTCGCGCATCTGGAAGTGCTCGGGCGTCGGCTCGGCGAGCCACGCCTTGAGCTCGTCCCGCCCCGCATCGGTGAGGCGGAACGTGCGGCGTCGCCGGCCGCCCTCCTCGGTCTCGGCGTCGAGCAGGCCGAGGTCGACCAGCCGCTGCGGCTCGGAGTAGAGCTGCGCGTGGGGGAAGTGCCAGAAGTAGCCGATCGACCGGCCGACGGCCCGCTTGAGGTCGTACGACGTCGAGGGTCCCCGCAGCGCGATCGTCCCGAGGACGACGTAGGAGGTCGGGGACAACCGCTCGGCCACCTCCCGGACCCTACCGACCCTTGCCTTCGAACCCTACGGTCCATACAGTCCGATCCGGACGGTATGCAGCGGAGCATGATCGTGGAGGCGGCCCGGTGGACCTGGCGACGGCGTGGAGCTGGACGGTCGAGCGCTACCCCCACCGGCGCGCCGTCGGCGGCCCCGCCCCGATGACGTGGGCGCAGTGGGACGCCCGCACCGCCCGCCTCGCGCACGCCCTCGCCGATCTCGGGGTGCGCCGCGCCGACCGGGTCGCGCTCGTCCTCACCGGCGGGGAGCCGGCGGCGTCGCTGCACCTGGCCGTCCAGCGCCTCGCCGCGGTGGCGGTGCCGCTCTCGACCCGGCTGGGCCACGGCGAGCTGGTCCACTGCCTCGCCGACGCCGCGCCCACCGTCGTCGTCTCCGACGACCTGACCGCCGAGCGGGTCGCCGCCGCGACGGCCGACGAGCGGGTGCGCCCGCACACCCACCGCCACCTCGACGACCTCGAGCGGCTGGCGGCGGCGGCGCCCGACGCGCCACCCGGCGGTGCGCCGCGCCCCGACGACGTCAGCGTCATGCTCTACACCTCGGGCACCACGGGGCGCCCGAAGGGCGTGCCGCGCACGCACGCCGCGGAGCACGCGGCCGCCGTCGCGCACCTCCTCCAGACCGGCGGGCGGCCCGGCGAGGTGACCCTCGGCGTCATGCCGCTCTTCCACACGATGGGCCTGCGGACGCTGCTCGCGACGGTCCTCGCGGCCGGCACCTGGGTGCCCCAGGCCCGGTTCGACGCGGCCGAGGCGGCCGAGCTGGTCGCTACGGACGGCGTCACCTCGCTCTACCTCGTCCCGACGATGTTCTGGTCGCTGCTGCGGGAGGACCCGACGCTGTCGCGGTTCCGCTCGGTTCGCCGGCTCGCCTACGCGGGGGCGGCCATGGCCCCGGCGCTGGCCGAGCGGCTGGTGGAGGCGCTGGCGCCGGAGTCGTTCGTCAACCACTTCGGCTCCACCGAGGTCTACACGTTCTCGATCGGCCCGGACGTCGCCGCGAAGCCCGGCTGCGCGGGACGGGCCGGGGTATTCGGCCGGCTGCGGCTGGTCGACCCGACGCCCGGTGCCTCCCCCGACGCGCTCGTCGGGCCGGGCGAGCAGGGCCAGGTCGCGGTGTCGATGGCGAGCCCCGAGGCGTTCGCCGGGTACTGGCGCCGGCCCGACGCGACCGCGAAGGCCGTCCGCGACGGCTGGTACTTCACCGGCGACCTCGCGGTGACCGACGACGACGGCGACCTGTGGGTGGCCGGCCGCGTCGACGACATGATCAACTCGGGCGGCGAGAACGTCTACCCCGACGAGATCGAGGCGGCGCTGGTGCGCTGCCCGGAGCTCGCCGACGTCGTCGTCGCCGGCCTGCCCGACGAGCGCTGGGGCCAGGCGGTGACGGCGTTCGTGGTGCCGGCGCCCGGGGTGGGTGCCGACGCGGCGGTGGCGGCGGCGGACCGCTGGGGACGGTCGGCGCTGCCCTCGCTGCACCGGCCGAAGCGGGTGGTGGCGCTGTCCGAGGTGCCCCGGTCGGCGGTCGGGAAGACGTTGCGGCGGGTCCTCGTCGCGGGCGAGTACACGCCGTTGGCCGACTCCGCCGTGCCGTCCCCGCGCGAGGGGAACCCTCGGTCGGATAGAGCAGCCGAATCCTCCCCTCGCGCCGAAGCATCGGAGACCGGCCGATGAGCGAGCCCACCTGGACCCCCGCCCGCGACGAGGACGCCGCGCTGGTCAGCGGCACCGGCGCGTTCCTCGACGACCTCGACCCGCTGCCCGGCACCCTCGTCGCCGCCGTCGTCCGCAGCCCCCACCCCCACGCCCGCGTCCGCGGCGCCGACCTGGAGCGCGCCCGGAACCACCCCGGCGTCGCCGCCGTCATCGGCCCCGACGAGGTGCGCGCCGCCGTCCGGCCGTTCCCGCTCTCCACCGCGACGCCGATGCCCTACCTCCCCAGCGCCGTGGACACCGCCCGCTACGTGGGCGAGCCGGTCGCCGTCGTCGTCGCGACCGACCGCTACGTCGCCGAGGACGCCGCCGAGCTGGTCGTCATCGACTACGAGCCGCTCGACGTCGTCGTCGACACGCGCCGCGCCCTCGAGCCGGACGCGCCGCTGCTGCACGACGAGGCCGGCACCAACGTCGCCACCGACCGCACCTTCGCCTTCGGCGACGTCGAGGGCGCCTTCGCCGCCGCCGCCCACACCGTCCGCGGCGAGTACACGTTCCCGCGCTACTCGTCGGTGCCGATGGAGACCTACGGCGTCGTCGCCCGCTGGAGCGAGGACGCCGACGGGCCGGCGGTCCAGGCGTGGGCCAACTTCCACGGCCCGTTCACGATGGTGCCGGTCGCGGCCGGCGCGCTGGGCCTCCCGACCAGCCGGTTCCGCCTGCACGTCCCGGCCGACATCGGCGGGAGCTTCGGCATCAAGTCCGGCATCTACCCCTACGTCGTGCTCATGGCGCTCGCGTCGAAGCACGCCGGGCGACCCGTGCGCTGGACCGAGGACCGGATCGAGCACCTGCTCGCCAGCTCGTCCGGCGCCGGACGGGTCATGGCGTTCGAGGCGGCGGTGTCGGAGGACGGCCGGGTCGCGGCCCTCCGGGCCGACCTCGTCGACGACGTCGGGGCCTACCTCCGCCCGCCCGAACCGTCCACGCTCTACCGCTGCTTCGGCAACATCACCGGCGCCTACGACGTGCCCGCGGTCGCCATCCGGGCCCGCGCCGTCGTCACCAACCGCGCCCCGACCGGGCTCAACCGCGGCTTCGGCGGCCAACAGCTCTACTTCGGGCTCGAACGGCTGATGGACGCGGTGGCGACGACGACGGGTCTCGACGTCGCCGAGGTCCGCCGCCGCAACCTCGTCCGGACCTTCCCCCACCGCACCCCGACCGGCGGGCTCTACGACTCCGGCGACTACGCCCGCGCCCTCGAGATGCTCGTGACCAAGGGCGGGTACGACGAGCTGCGGGCCCGGCAGGTCGCCGCGCGCGAGGCGGGCGCGTACTACGGCGTCGGGCTCGCGCTGGTGGTCGACCCCTCGGGCACCAACATCGGCTACGTCGGGCTCGCGACGCCCGCGCAGGACCGCACGCCGGGCCGCGACAAGTCCGGCTCCACCGAGATCGTGCGCGCCTCGGTCGACGTCCAGGGCGTGGTGACGGTGCTGCTCGGCTCGGTGCCGCAGGGCCAGGGCCACGCGACGGTGGCCCGGCGGGTCGCCGCCGACCGGCTCGGCCTGCCGGTGGAGCAGGTCCGCGCGCGCATCGAGATGGACACCGCGACGACGCCGTGGACGGTCACCTCCGGGAGCTACTCCTCCCGGTTCGCCCCGCTGGTGACCAGCGCGGTGATCGCGGCCGTCGACCGGCTCGCCGAGTCGGTGCGCGGGGCGGCGACGGTGCTGCTCGGGCTCGCACCGGACGCCGCGGCCCGGCTGGAGCTCGCGGACGGCGAGGTGCGGGACCCGTCGTCGGGAACCTCCTGCCGCTTCCGCCACGCGGCCGGGCTCATCCACTGGGACCCGGGCTCGCTCCCGGCCGAGGTGCCGGCGAGGACCAGCGCCGAGGGGGAGTTCCGCCCGCCCGAGGCGGTCGCGGCCACCGCGGAGGACAGGATCAACTCGTCGCTCTGCTACGGCTTCGTCGCCGAGATGGTCGGCGTGCGGATCGACCCGGACACCCTCGAGATCACGCTGGACCGGGTCGCGAGCGTCCACGACGCCGGCACCGTGCTCGACCCGGTGCTGCTCGAGGGCCAGGTGCTCGGCGCGCTCGTGCACGGGCTCGGCGGCGCGCTCTACGAGGAGTTCCGGTACTCCGACGCCGGACAGCCGCAGTCGGCGACGTTCCTGGACTACCTCTGCCCGACGAGCGCCGAGACCGGCTTCGACCTCGTCTCCGACCACCTCGAGTCCCCGTCGCCGCTGACCCCGCTCGGCGCGAAGGGCTGCGGGGAGGGCAGCTCGATGAGCCTGCCCGTCGCGATCGCCAACGCGGTCGCGGACGCGCTGGCCCCGGCCGGCGTCGTGATCGACTCGCTGCCCCTGCACGGCGAGGCGCTGTTCCAGCGCATGTGCACGGATGTGGTCGCTCCGGCGACCACATCCGTTCACGTGCCCGACGAAGGAGGGCTCCCCTGATGGCACTGACCGGCGGCGAGGTGCGGCTCGAACGCTCGCACGACGGGCGCGTCGCGCACCTCGTGCTGTCCCACGGCCCGTACACGGTGATCACGTGGGAGATGCGCTCCGCGGTCGCGGCGCGGTTCGCCGAGATCGACCGGGACGACGACGTCCGGGTGGTGCTGGTGCGCTCCGACGGCGAGCACTTCTCCTCCGGCGGCGACATCGCCGGCTTCATGGAGGTCGACCCGATCGACTTCACCGACCTCGGCCACGAGGTGACGGCCGCGTCGCGCTCCCCCAAGCCCGTCGTCGTCGCCGTCGACGGCTACTGCTTCGGCGTCGGTCTCGAGCTCGTCCTGTCCTGCGACATCCGGCTCGCCACCGAGCGCAGCCGGTTCGCCCTCCCGGAGATGAACCTCGGGATGATCCCCGGCTCGGGCGGCACCCAGCGGCTGGCCCGGCTCATCGGGCTGTCGCGGGCCAAGCACCACGTCATGACCGCGAAGCGGATCACCGGCGCCGAGGCCGCCGACTGGGGCCTCGTCGCCGAGCTGCACCCCGACCGCGAGGCCCTCGACAAGGCCACCGACGCCCTGCTCGACAAGCTGCTCGGCTTCTCCCCGATGGCGCTGCGCACCGCGAAGGAGGTGCTCGACCGCGGTGTGGACGCGCCGCTGTACTCGGGCATCGAGCTGGAGCGCAAGGCGTACGCGATGCTGCGCTCGAGCCACGACTTCGCCGAGGGCGTCGCCGCGTTCACCGAGAAGCGCGCGCCGCACTTCACGGGGCGCTAGACGTGCTGGAGTCGATCCGATGAAGGCCGCGCCCTTCGCCTACCACCGCCCCGCCAGCGTCGCCGAGGCGGTGGACACGCTGGCCACCGGCGACGCCAAGGTGCTCGCCGGCGGCCAGTCCCTGGTCCCCGTGCTCGCGATGCGGCTGGGCCGCCCGGGCACGCTCGTCGACATCACCGCGCTGTCCGAGCTCGGGCGCCTCGAACGCCGCGGCGACGAGCTGTGCCTGGGCGCCGCGGTGCGCCAGCGCCGCGTCGAGCGCGACCCGCTCACGGCCGCCGTCCCGCTGATCGGGCGCGCGATGCCCTTCGTCGGGCACCGCGAGCTGCGCAGCCGCGGCACGGTCTGCGGGAGCCTCGCCCACGCCGACCCCGCGGCCGAGCTGCCCGCCGTCGCCGCGTGCCTCGGCGCGGTCGTCGAGGTCACCGGCCCGCACGGGGACCGGGAGGTGCCCGCCGCGTCGTTCGTCACGGGCGCGATGACGACGGCCGTGTCCCCCGACGAGCTCGTCACCGGCGTGCGGTTCCCGACGGCGGGTCCGGGTGAGGGCTTCGGGTTCGCCGAGATCGCCCGCCGGCACGGCGACTTCGCGCTGGCCGGGGTGGCGGTGCGGGTGCGGGCCTCGTCGTCGGGGGCACTGCGGGACGCGACGCTGGCCGCGTTCGGCGTCTCCGACCGGCCCGTCGTCCGCGACGTCACCGACCTGCTGGCGGACGCGACCACCGAGGCCGAGCTCCGGCCGGCCACCGCGGCGCTGGCCGCCGAGGTGGTCGACACCGCCGGCGACGCCCACGGCTCCACCGCCTACCGCGCCCGCCTGCTCGGCGTGCTCGCCGCCCGCGAGCTCGCCCGCGCCCACCGGGAGGCCCTCGCATGACCCACATCGCCGCCGACGCCACCGCCGAGCTCACCCTCACCGTCAACGGCCGGGAGACCACCCTCGCCGTCGCACCCCGCACGACCCTCTCCGACGTGCTGCGCGACCGGCTCGGCCTCACCGGGACGCACGTCGGGTGCGAGCACGGGGTGTGCGGGATGTGCACGGTGCTCGTCGACGGCGAGGCCGCCCGGGCCTGCCTGCTCTTCGCGGTGCAGTGCGAGGGCGCGGAGATCACGACGGTGGAGGGTCTCGGCAGCGCGGGCGACCAGCACCCGCTGCAGCGGGCGTTCTCGCACCACCACGCCCTGCAGTGCGGGTTCTGCACGCCCGGGATGCTGATGTCGTCGTACGACCTGCTCGCCGGCGGCACCTACGACGAGGCCACGCTCGCCGAGGACATGTCCGGCGTGCTCTGCCGCTGCACCGGCTACCGCGGGATCCTCGCGGCCGTCGCCGACGTCGCGGTGGCCCACCCCGAGGGCGTCCCGGCGCCGCGTGCCGCGGTCCCCGCGGCCCTCGTCGGGCGGTCCGGGTCCGCGAGCGCCGCGGCACCGGCGTCCGGGCACGACGAGGACGCCGCCGGCGCTCCCGCCGAGATCACGGTCCCGTCCGGTCCGCCGACGGTGACCGTCGAGGTCGAGGAGGCGCTGGCGTCGCCCGTCGAGGACGTCTGGGCGGTGCTCGCCGACTTCGAACGCCTCGCCGCCTGCCTGCCCGGCGCCGAGATGACCGCCGACCTCGGCGGCGGCCGCTACCGCGGGGCGGCGAAGGTCGCCCTCGGGCCGGTGTCGCTGGCCTTCGACGGGCTCGCCCACGTCGTCGAGCACGACCCCGCCGCGCACGTCATGCGGGTGCTGGCCCAGGGCGCCGACCGGGGTGGGTCGAGCACCCACGCCGTCATCCGTCTCGCCGCGGACGGCCGGGAGGACGGCGGCACGACGCTGCGCGCGGGCGCCGACGTGCACCTCTCCGGCCGCGTCGCGCAGTTCGGCCGGGCGCTGGCCGGCGACGTGTCCCGGCGGCTGTTCGAGCAGTTCGCGGCCTCGGTCGACGAGGCGGCCCGCACCGGCGAGGCCCCGGCGCCGCGGTCGGGCCCGAGCCCGGTCCGGCTGGTGCTGGCCGCGCTCCGGGCCCGCCTGCGGGCGGTCCTGCGGCGACGCCGCGACGCACGAACGGCCGGTTCGTGACCATCGATGGTCACGAACCGGCCGGTCGTGCGTGCCGCGGGGGTCAGACCAACCGGATCCCGGACCGGCGGAACACGCCCTCCGGGTCGTACCGGCGCGCGACCTCCAGCAGCCGCGCGAACACCGCGTCGTCCCACAGCGGGCCGAGGACGCCGCCGTGGTCGGCGCCGCGGAAGTTGGGCAGGGCGCCCACCGCCCACGGCGCGAGCGCGTCGACCACGCCCTTCGCGACCGCGGGCGCGACCCCGGCCACCGGCGGGAACATCGGCGCCAGCGAGTAGAGCGCGAACGCCGCGCCCCGCCCGGCGACCGAGTCGGGCCCGCCGCGGCCCCGGTCGATCGCGCCGCCGAGGGCGCGGAGCTCCGCCATGATCAGCGGGGTCTCGACGCCGGGTCCGGCCACCGCGAGGAGCGCTTCCAGAGCGGCGTCGGGGAGGTCGGAGAGCAGCGCGGAGCCGTCCCACACCGGCATCGGGTCGGTGGGGTCGGAGTGCACCGCGTCCAGCCCGGCAGCCGGCATCTCGGCGACGAGGTCGGCGATCGGCTCGGCGAGCGACCGCACCGGGGCGAGCATCGCCGCGCCCTCCTCCGCCGAGGCCGTCGTCGTGAACCGCAGGTGCACGACGAAGCGGCCCTGCAGCGGGGGCGGCAGCGACGGGTCCGGGGGCAGGCGCAGCAGCGCGATCGAGCTGGAGGCCTCGTCGGGCAGCGTCGTCACCCAGTCCCGCCAGGCGGGCAGGATCTCCCGTGCGGCCTCGCCGGGGAAGAACACGCCGCCCGCGTACAACCGGGTCACCGGGACGAGCCCGACCTCGAGCTCGGTGACGACCCCGAACCCGGCCTTGCCGCCGCGCAGCGCGGCGAAGAGCTCGGGGTCGCGGTCGGCGTCGACGTCGCGCTCGACGCCGTCGGCGGTGACGATCCGGACCCGGCGCAGGTGGTCGGACCCGACGCCGAACTCCCGGGAGAGCGGACCGTGCCCGCCGCCGAGCAGGAAGCCCGCGACGCCGACCCCGGACGACGAGCCGCAGATCGGCATGAGGCCGTGCGGCGCGGCGGCCGCGATGACCTGCTTCCAGGTGGCACCGCCCCCGACGACGGCCGTGGCGGTCGCGGGATCGACGCGCACCGTGTCGAGGTGGCGGGTGGAGACGAGCAGCGAGCCGGCGAGGTCGTCGACCAGCCCGTGGCCGGTGGCCTGGACGGTGACCGCCAGGCCCTCGGCGGCCGCCCGGCGGACCGCGGCGACGACGTCGTCGGGACTGCGGGCCTCCACGACCAGGGCCGGGCGTGGGGTGACGGTGGTGTTGAAGGCGGCGACGGCGGCCTCGTACCCGGGGTCAGCGGGCGAAAGGGTCGCGGGGGAGTCGATCCCGGCGGAGGTGGACGGGGCGACGGACATGGCGGGTCTCCTTGCGGGTGGGGGTGGCGGGGGAGTGCGGACGGCTCCCGGGCGGGAGCTCCCGCACGGGAGCGGGGCTCATCGGCCGGCGGTGGCGTCGATCTCGACGGCCATGCCGGGGATCGCGAGGCGGCGGACCTCGACGAGCGTCGCCGGCGGGGTGGCGCCGAGGGCGGCGAGCCGCTCGACGAGCGAGCCGTAGGCGCCGAGGGCGGCGTCCATGTCGGTGACGTAGATCGTCAGCCGCAGCACGTCGCGCAGGTCCATGCCGCCGCGGGCGAGGAGGTCCTCGACGTTGGCGACGGCGAGGGCCATCTGGGCGGCGACGTCGCCGGCGTGCAGGAAGGCGCCGTCGGCGTCGATCGGTCCCTGGCCTGCCACGGTGAGTAGCTGGCTCGGGGCGGGGCGGAGCTGGGCCTGGTCGTAGTGGAAGCCGAGGTTCCACGTGGTCGGGTTGATGCGGACCGGGGCGTTGACTTCGGTGTTCGTCATGGGGGAGAAGCCTGCGCGCCCCGACGCCGGCGGCCCATCCCAGCGATCTGGGGACTCCGTGCCCCAGATTTCTGGGGGTACCCGATCAGAGCAGGGTGATCTACTCTGCGTCACATGGGGGGAATGACCGCCGATCGCGTCCGCGCACAGCTCGACGGGCTCGCGGGCGCGGGGCTCGACTGGCGGACCTTCGGGAACACCGCTCTCGAGGTGCTCCGCCAGGGCATGCCGTTCGCGTCGGCGTGCCTCGCGACGATGGACCCGGCCACCCACATCGTCACCTCGACGGTGAAGACCGGGGCCCTCGACGACGATCACGACGCCGAGTGGGCCTTCCACGAGTACGTCGCCGACGACCTCTACGACTTCCGCTCGCTCACCGCCGCGGGGACCCGCGTGGTCGGCCTGGCGACGACGACCAGCGGGGACGTCGGCCGCTCCCGCCGCTACACCGAGCTGTTCGCGCCCGTCTGGGACTACACCGACGAGCTGCGCGCGACGCTGCGGATCGACGACGCGACCTGGGGCGGCCTGGCCCTCTTCCACGACGGGACGCGGACGTTCACCGCCGCCGAGCAGGAGTTCGTGGCGTCGGTGGCGCCCGCCTTCGCCCGGGGCCTGCGCGCCGGCATCGTCACCGGGATGGCCACGCAGGGCGAGGCGCTCGGCCCGAGCGGACCGGCTGTGCTCGTCGTCGGGACCGACGGGGAGCTGCGGCAGGCCAACGCCGGGGCGGCCGCCCGCCTGGCCGCCCTCGGCTGCGACCGGCTCGACGCGGGCCCGCTGCCCCACGTCGTCGACTGCCTCGTCGCGGCCGCGCGGCGCAGCGCGACGACGCCGGGCTCGGTCAACCCGCGGGCCCGGCTGCGCGCCCAGGACGGCCGGTGGGTCGTCGCGGACGCGTCCCTGCTCGTCGACGCCTCGGGCACCGGGCGCGACGTCGTCGTGACCATCGACGACGCCCGTCCCCCGGAGATCGTGCCGCTGGTGGTGTCGGCCTACGGGCTGACCGGGCGGGAGCGCGACGTCGTCGGGCTGGTGCTCCAGGGCGTCGACACCGCCGACATCGCGCGTTCGCTGCACCTGTCCGCCTACACCGTGCAGGACCACCTCAAGCAGGTGTTCGCGAAGGTCGGCGTGCGCAGCCGGCGCGAACTCATCGCGCGGATCGTCAACGACTTCTACGCCCCGCGGGTCGACAGCACCTCGCTCGCGCCGTCGGGGTGGTTCACCCCGACGCCCTGACCACGACCTGCTGCCCCTCGGCGAGGCCGCTCGTGATCTGGGTGCGGTCGGGCCCGGCCAGACCCGTCGTCACCGGGGTCGGCACCTGCCGGCCGTCCGGGGTCACGACGGTGACCGTGGTCGCGCCGCCCTGCCGGTGCAGCGCGGAGTTCGGGACGCTGATCGTCGGGCCGGAGGCGGCCGTGATCACCGTGGCGCGGGCCGATTGCCCGTCGTGGAGGCGGGGATCGTCGGGCAGCCCGACCGTCACGTAGTACTCCATGCTGCCGGAGATCGCAGTCCCCGACGGCGCGACCGCGAGCACGGTGCCGTCGAGCGTCCCGTCCGGCACGGCGTCCAGGGAGACCTCGACGTGCTGCTGCGGCGCGATCTTCTCGGCGTCGATCTCCTGGAAGGGCACGACGACCGCGTACTGCGTGAGGTTCTGCAGCACCAGGAACTGGGTGCCGCCGGGCCGTGTCGGCGAGGCACCCCCCGCGGCCGCGGCGGCGCCGGCTCCCGCCGCGCCCGCGGCCTGGGCGGCCCCGGGGATGGCGGCGTCGGTGCCCGGCGCGACGGGGGTGGTGGCGGCGCTGGGCGCGATGAACTCCCCGACGACGCCGTTGAGGGCGGTGACGGTGGCGTCGGCCGGGGCCCGCAGGGTGGTGTTCGCCAGGTTCTGCTGGGCGGTGGCGACCTGCGCCCGGGCGCCGTCGACGGCGGCCCGTGCCGCGGCGAGGTCGTCGGGCCGCGCCGCGCTCGCCGAGTCGAGGCCGTTCTGCGCGGTGACCTGCCCCTGGCGGGCGTTGGCGATCTGGACCTGGCCGGCCGCGGCGTCGGCCTGGCGCTTCGCGCGGGCCTGGGCGACCGACTGCTGGGTGGCGGCACCGGTCGCGGCGCCCACCGCGCCCGTGGCGGCGCCCGTCGCGGCGGAGGCGGCACCCATCGCACCCGACGCCGCGCCGGCCACCGTCCCGACGACCGTTCCGCCACCGGTCGCAGCGTCCCCGTCGCCGGTGCTGCCGGCACCCGCGCCGCCGGCCCCGGCCTGTCCGGCGGCGGCGATCGCGGCGTCGTCGGCGGCGAGGGTCGCGTCGACCTGCCGCTGGGTCGCCGAGACGACCGAGGCCGCCGCGTCGACCGAGTTCTGGGCGCCCTGCACGGAGGTGCTGTCCGCGACCTTGTCGTACTGCGCCTGCTGGCCGGCGAGCTGGGCGCGCGCCTGCTGGAGCGCGTGACGGGCCGCGGCATCGTCGATCGTCGCGAGCACCTCGCCGGCCGTCACCCGGTCGCCCACCTTCACCCGCACCGAGGTCAGCTGCCCGCCGGTGGGGAAGCCGAGGTTGGTCGAGCCGACGGAGGAGACGGAGCCCGTCGAGTCCACCCCGGTGCTGACCGACGTCCGATCCACGCGCACGGTCTGCGGGGGCGGCGGGGCGGCCGAGCCGCACGCTCCGACACTCAGAGCAACCACGAGAGCTGATGCCGCCACCAGCATCGTGCTGATGGAGCAACGCGATCGAACCGGGTCGAGCCGGGTGCGCATGGGTTCTCCGTCCGGGTCGCGGTGAGGCGTCGGCTCCGGCGAATTCTGCGATCCACCTGCACCGACGCGGTTCACGACGAGGGCCCCGACGGCGCCGCCAGCGGCTCCGACCCACGACCCGGGACACACAACCACAGCACGCAGCGTTGGTGGCGGGGACCGCCATCAATACGCACGGTGAGAGTTACCCGCCAGGTTCTCCCGAATGGCCCAACGAGGTGGCCTTCGGCCTCGTGAGCAGAAAGTGCCGCTATACCGACATTTTCTGCTCACGAGGCCGGAGGCCACCTACAGGAGACAGAGCATCACGGCCATCGCCAGGCTCATCCCCGCCTGGCCGATGAGCTGCACCGGGCCGTGCGCGAGCACGGACACGGCCCGCGGGAGGGCGGGCGCCTCGGCCACGGCGGCACCACCCGCAGTGCCCGCCGGGGTCCCGACGGCGAGGGTGGCCGGCTCGGGCGCCTGCGCCGCGCGGGTTCGGCGGGCGACCACGACGACGGTCGCCACCGCGTGGGCCACCAGGTAGAGGGCGAGCATCGCCGCGAGCACGAGCAGCCCGACCGGCGGCGCGCCGTGCGTCGCGTGCTCCGTCATGTCCATGCCGGGCATCGCCATCTCCGGCGTCGCCGACGAAGCCGGGGCCGCCGGCGCCATCGCGAGGTACATCACGACCATCGACGCGTCGACGAGCGCCAGGTGCGTCGGGTGGGCGGTGCAGCGGTCGACGCCGATCGCCGAGCCCAGCGCCTCGCCGCGCCGCCGGGCGACGACGAGCACGGCCAACCACCCGGCCCCCGCCGCCGCGAACACCGCCGCGCCGAGCGCGGCCGGCACCAGACCCGCCGTCACCGGCGTCGCCATGAGCACCATCGCCACGCCCATGACGACGTGGTTCGCCTCGGCGGCGGCGATGCGGCGCCCGCGGCGCGGCCCGTGCGCGGCCAGGGAGACCGCGCACAGCAGCGTCGTGAGCACGAAGACGGTCGCCACCGTCATGCCGAACCAGCCGTCGACCATGCGCCGGGCCTCCAGGGGACGTCGGGGGAGCTCGGGGCCTCGGAGAGACCGTACGAGCACCGGGCCGCGGATCGGGAGCCCCGAGGGCGTTCTCTCATCTTCCGCACCCGGGCGGACACGCGCGGCCACCGCCCGACCCCGCCGTCGTGCACCGCCGCGGAGAACGGGGACACTGGTCCACGACAGACCGTCGTACCGGACGGCGGAGCGGAGGATCGGCAGGCGATGGACGACGCCGTCATCACCGCCGCGGCGCTGGCCGCCCGCGACGGTGACCGGGCGGCCGCGGCACGGTTCGTGGAGCTCACCCAGCAGCAGGTGTGGCGCCTGCTCGCCCACCTCGCCGACCGCGGGTCGGCCGCCGACCTGGCCCAGGAGACCTACGAGCGGGCCTTCGGCGCCCTGCGCCGCTACCGGGCCGAGTCGCCGGCGCGCACCTGGCTGCTGGCCATCGCCCGCCACGTCGCCGCCGACCACCTCCGGCGGCGCGCCCGGCGGCCCGTGGCTCCCGCCCCGGTCGCCGACGCCGACGAACCGGTCGGCGTCGTGCGGTCCGGCGACGTGGCCGAGGGCATCGCGCTGCGCCTCGCCGTGGACGCGCTGACCGCCGACCGCCGCGAGGCCTTCGTGCTCACCCAGCTGCTCGGGCTCGGCTACGCCGAGGCGGCCGAGGTACTGGGCTGCCCGGTCGGCACCATCCGCTCGCGGGTCGCCCGCGCCCGGGCCGACCTGGTGGACGCCCTCGAGCAGCCCTCGGCGGGAGAGGCGGCGACCCGTGAACCCTGACCGCCCCCGCCGGGTCGTGCCCCTCGCCGGGAACCGGCGTGGCCTCCCGGACGACCTGACCGGCATGGGTCTCCTGGACTGTGCCGCCTGCCGTGAGGAGCTCTCGGCCGAGCTCGACGGCGAGGGCGACCCGGCGCTGCGGTACGCCGTCGCGGCCCACCTGACGGGCTGCCCGGCCTGCACCCACTGGCGCGAACAGGCCGCCGTCGTCACCCGGCTCACGCGGACCGGCCCCGCCGAGGCGGGCCCCGACCTCGTCGCGCGGGTGCTCCCGGCCGCGCCCCGGCCTTCCCGACGGCGGGCGGCGGCGCGGCTGGCGCTCGCCGCGGTCGGCGTCGTCCAGATCCTGCTGGGGGTGGCGGCGCTCGTCGGGCTCATCGGCCACGGCGACGGCTCGGCCATGCTCGGCGGCGCCGACATGGCGCACATGGGCCACGAGACCGCGGCCTGGAACCTGGCACTCGGCGCGGCCTTCCTGGCGGGCGCCTGGTGGACCCGCCACCTCGCGGGCCTGCTCCCCGTGCTCGGGGTGTTCATCGTCGCGCTGGCCGTCCTGAGCGGCCTCGACCTCGCCGCGGGCCGGGTCGAGCCCGACCGGGTGGCGAGCCACGGGGTGCTGCTCGTCGGGTTCGTGCTCGCCGTCGCGGTCGCCCGCGGCCGCGCGCGCCACGACCCGGGTCCGGCGCCGCGCGCGGTGCGGACCCCCGACGACGCCGTCGTCGTCGACACGCCCCCGGCCGAGACCGGGAGGCCGGTGCCCCCGCGGCGGAACGGTCTCGGGCCGGTGGCCCGCGAGCGCCGGCGGGGCCGGGAGGTGGCGTGAGCACCACCGCTCCCCCGCTCGACCGCGCGCCCGCGCCCGACCCGGCACCCCCGCGCGCCGCCCTGCGCGTCGTCGTCGCGCTCGCCGCGACGGCGCTCGCCGTGGTCGCCGTCGTCCTCACCGTCGGCGCCTGGGGCGAGGCGCCCTACCGCGCCCTCGGCGTCAGCGCCCCCGCGACGGCGCTGCGGGTGGCCCTACCGCTGGTCCGGGCCGTCGTCGTCCTCGCGGCGGGCCTGACGCTCGGGAGCCTCGTCGCGGCCGTCGGCGTGCTCCCCTCCCGCACCGGGGCCCGCGCCCTGTCGGCCGACGGCTACGCCGCGGTGCGCCGCGCCGGCACCGCCGCCGCGCTCTGGGCACTGGCCGCCTCGGTCACGGTGCCGCTCACGGTCGTCGTCGGGACCGGCGGTGACGCGCGGGTCCTCGGGACCCCCGAAGCCTTCCTCGCCTCGGTCGGCGCCCTCGAGGAGCCCGCGGGCTTCCTCGTCGCCGCGGTGGCCGCCGGCGTCGTCGCGGTGATGTGCCGGGTCACGTTCTCCTGGCGGACCGCGGTGGGCGCGCTGGTCCCCGCCCTGCTCGCCGTCGTCGCACCCGTCGCCACCGGCCACGTCGCGAGCGTCGGCGCGGGCCACGACATCGCCACCGACGCGGCGGTCCTCACCGCCGTCGCGCTGGCCGCCTGGTTCGGGACCACCGTCGCGCTCGACCGCCACCGCGCCCGGCGTCGTCCCGACGGCGAGGTCGTCGCGCGCCGGACCCGGGACGTCGCCCGCGTCGCCGCGCCGGCGGCGTTCGCCGGCCTCGTCGTCGTGGACCTGTACCTGGTCCGCGGCGGGTGGACGACGCTCTACGGCCTGGTCGCGGGCGCCACGCTCGTGCTGGTCGTCGCGGCCGCGCTGCCGCTGGTGCTCCCGCGGCTGCCCGTGGGGTGGACGGTGACGGCGCTGGGGCTCGCGGCGGTCACGACGGGGCTGGCCGCGAGCGGGCTGCCCCCGGGGCTGCTGCGCCCGGCGTCCGCGCAGGAGACGCTGCTCGGGTTCGACCTGCCGGGTCCGCCGACCGTGCTCGGACTGCTCGGGCCGGGACGGGTGAACGTGCTGGCCGACGTGGTGTGCGTGGCGCTCGCCGGGCTCTACGTCGCGGGGGTGCTGCGGCTGCGCCGGCGCGGCGACACCTGGCCGCCGGGACGGACCGTCGCCTGGCTCGCCGGCTGCGCCCTGGCCGCGTGGACGACGACGAGCGGGCTCGGCGAGTACGCGATGGCGATGTTCAGCGTGCACATGGGCAGCCACATGCTGCTCTCGATGCTGGTGCCGATCCTGCTCGTGCTCGGCGGGCCGGTGACGCTCGCGCTGCGCGCGGTGCCGCCGGCGCCCGCCGGCGAGGACGGGTCGGCGCTCGACGGGCCCCGCGCCTGGCTGCTCTCGCTGCTCGGCTCGCCGGTGTCGCGGTTCCTGACCCACCCCGTCGTCGCGCTCGTGCTCTTCGTCGGCTCCTTCTACGCGCTGTACCTCTCGCCGCTCTACGGCGCGGCGCTGCCCTACCACTGGGCCCACCAGCTGATGAACCTGCACTTCGTGGTGACCGGCTACCTGTTCTTCTGGCTGGTCATCGGGGTGGACCGGGCCCCGCGGACGCTGCCGCACGTCGCGCGGCTCGCGCTGCTGCTCGCCTCGATGCCCTTCCACGCGTTCTTCGGCGTGGCCATCTTCGGGGCGGACACCGTGATCGGGCAGCGATTCTTCGGCGACCTCGCGCTGCCGTGGGTGCCCGACCTCCTGGCGGACCAGAGCCTCGGCGGCGGCCTCGCGTGGGCGGCCGGCGAGGTCCCGCTGCTCGCCGTGGTGATCGCGCTGCTCGTGCAGTGGTCGCGCCACGACGACCGGGAGGGCACGCGGCACGACCGCCACGCCGACCGGGACGGCGACGGCGAGCTCGCCGCCTACAACGCGATGCTCGCCGACCTCGCCCGTCGTCGGCACTGATTCGTCCGTTCGGCCGCGCGGGACCGCCCGGCAGATCCGCTGGGCGCCGCGCGCCGACCGCACCCCGCAGGACACGCCCCCGGCCGGCGCGCCGGGTCGTTGGTCCCGACGAGGCATCCGCCGACTGTCGGGGAGGCAGCGATGGGCAAGCGCTCGGCCGTGAAGGAGACCAGCAGCAGGTCCCGCACGCCCTTGATCGTCGGCATCATCGTCGTCGGGGTGCTCGCGCTGGTCATCGGCAGCACCCTGTTCAGCCGTGGTGACGACGCCGACGCCTCCGGGGGTTCCTCGACCGTCGGCCCGATCCCGATCACCCGCGCCGCCGTGCAGTTCCCGGCGAGCGTCGTGGACGGCGTCGTCGTCGCCGGCTCCACCGCGAAGCCGGCCAAGGGCAAGGCCGCCCCGCACGTCCTCGACCTCTACGAGGACGCCCAGTGCCCGGCGTGCCAGGCGCTGGAGTCCCGCGGCGGCGCGCGGCTGGCCCAGGCGGTCGCGAACGGGACGCTGAAGATCCGCTACCACCTGCTCAACATGCTCGACCAGCGCTCCCAGCCGGCGGGCTACTCCACCCTCGGCGGCAACGCGATGATGTGCGGCGCCGAGAACGGGATCTTCCCCGACCTGCACGTCAGCCTGTACACCGCGCAGCCCGACGAGGGCGGGACGGGCTGGACCGTCGACCAGGTCGTCGACCTCGGCAAGCGCCTCGGCGCCCGGCCCGGCTTCGAGGCCTGCGTCCGCAACGGGGCGCACGCGAAGGAGGTCGCCGCGAACTTCGCCGCGGCCTCCCACGACCCGAAGCTGGTCCGGCAGGGCCAGAACGGCTTCGGCACCCCGACGATGGTCCTCGACGGGACGCTGCTCCAGCCCGGCGACATGCGCCTCGACAAGCTGGTGCCCGCGAGCTCCTGACACGTCCCGGCCTGGCGAACCCTGCCCTCGCCCGCCGCGGGCCGCCGGCGCCAGACTCGGTGGCCCCGAGCCGAGGAGCGCCGATGCTCACCGCCGAGCACATGGAGTCGCTGATCCGCCGCTACTTCGACGGGTGCAACGACGCCGACGTCGAGGGCATGACGGCGTGCTTCACCCCCGACGCGGTGCACTACTTCCCGCCGGGGATGTACGGCGGGGCGTGGCGGGGAGCGCGGACGATCGCCGAGAACTGGGCGCACCGGGTCGCGACGCTCGGCTCGGCGTGGACGGTCGACCGCGTCCTCACCGACCCCGCGAGCGCCCAGGCCGTCATCGAGTGGAGCCACTTCCGGACCGCGCAGGACACGGTGCTGCGCGGCGACGAGTGGTACGTGTTCGACGCCGGGTCCGGGCTCATCGCCGAGATCCGCGCCTACTACGCGTCCCCGCTCGACCCGGGCCGCCGCGAGTTGGCCCTCGAGGGCTTCGACTACGCGGGCCGCGGCTACCCGATGACCTGCCCGGTGCCGCGTCCGCACCCGAGCCAGGTCACGGGGTAGTCCGTCAGGCCTCCGGCCGGAAGCGGCGCAGCCGCAGGCTGTTGCCGACGACGAACACGCTCGACAGGCCCATCGCGGCGCCCGCGATCATGGGGTTGAGCAGTCCGGACACGGCCAGCGGCAGCGCCGCGACGTTGTAGACGAACGCCCAGAAGAGGTTCCCGCGGATCGTCGACAGCGTGCGGCGGGCGAGGCGCAGGGCGTCGGTGACGCCGCGCAGGTCGTCCCCGACCAGCGTCAGGTCCCCGGCGTCGACGGCGAGCGCCGACCCGCCGCCCATCGCGAGGCCGAGGTCGGCACGGGCCAGGGCGGCCGCGTCGTTGACGCCGTCGCCGACCATCGCGACGACCCGGCCCTCCCCGCGCAGTCGCTCGACGACGTCGGCCTTCTCGGTCGGCAGCACCTCGGCCACGACGTCCTCGGCCGCGATCCCGACCTCGGCGGCCACCGCGTGCGCCGCGGCCGCGTTGTCGCCGGTCAGGAGCACCGGGCGCAGCCCCATCGACCGCATCCGAGCGACCGCCTCCGCCGACGTCGGCCGGACGGTGTCGGCGACCGCGAGCACGGCCCGGGCGGCGAGGACCCCGTCGGGGCCCGCCCAGGCGAGCACGACCGCCGTCGCGCCGGTGGCCTCCGCGTCGCGGTGGGCAATGTCGAGGTCGTCGGGCAGGTCCGCGCCGGCCGACTCCACGAGGCGACGGCGCCCGACGACGGCCGTGGTCCCGTCGACGGTGCCGCGGACGCCGAGCCCGTCGACGACCTCGACCCCCTCGGCGATCCCGACCCCGGCGACCGGCGCTGTCTCGATGGTCCGGCTCCGCTCCGCTGCGCGTCCGGCCTCCACGAGCGCCCGCGCCACCGGGTGGTCGACGTCGGTCTCGAGCGCGACGACGCGGCGCCAGACCGCCTCGGCGTCGACGCCCGCACCGAGGTGTGCGCTGCGCAGGCCCATCCGGCCGGTGGTCACGGTGCCGGTCTTGTCGAGCACCACGGTGTCGACCTTCCGCGACGTCTCGAGCACCTGCGGGCCGCGGATGAGGATGCCCAGCCGGCGGCCGCGGCCGGCCGCGACGGCGAGCGCCGTCGGGGTGGCGAGGCCGAGCGCGCAGGGGCAGGCGACGACGAGCACCGCCATGGCGGCGGCGATCGCGAAGCCCGCGTCGGCGTCGGCGAACCACCAGAAGCCGAAGGTGTAGGCCGCGAGCACGAGCACGACCGGGACGAACCGGCCGGCGATCTTGTCCGCCAGCCGCTGGACCGACGCCTTGCCGAGCTGGGCGTCCTGGACCCGTCGGGTCAGGCGGGCCCACTGGGTGTCGGTGCCGACCTGGGTCGCGCGGACCAGGACCCGGCCCGACACGCATCGGGTGCCCGCCAGCACGCGGGTGCCGACCGCCGCCTCGGCGGGGACCGACTCGCCGGTCATCGCGGCGACGTCGAGGGTCGCGACCCCCTCGGCCACGACCCCGTCCACCGGCACCGTCGCGCCCTCGGCGACGACGACGTGGTCGCCGACGACCACGTTGCCGACCGGCACCCGCAGAGCGCGGTCCGCGACGACGAGGACCGCGTCGGACAGCGTGGGCTCGCCGGCGCCCGCCCCGCCCGCGGCGAGCGCCTGCTTGCGGCCGCGCATCTCGATCCAGCGCCCGATGAGGACGGCCGTGATGATCGCGACGGCCGCCTCGAGGTAGATCGTCCGGGTGCCGCCGTAGAGGTCGGGCGTCGGGATGATCGTCAGGCCGTGCCGGACCCCGCCGAGGCCCGCCTCACCGTAGAACAGCGTGCCGACCGACCAGCCGTACGCCGAGAGCACGCCCACCGAGACCAGCGTGTCCATGGTCAACGAGGCGTGCCGGAGGTGGCGCCACGCCGCCTGGTGGAACCGCCACCCGCCCCAGAACACGACCGGCGTGGCCAGCACCAGCGAGAACCACTGCCAGTACCGGAACTGGATGGCCTCGGTCATCGCGACCGCGATCACCGGCAGCGCGAGGGCGAGGCAGACGAGGGCGCGGTGGCGCAGATCGGCGACCTCGGGGTCGGCGTCGGGGTCCGGCCCGTCGTCGTCGGCCCCCTGCGTGTCCGAGCCGGGCGCGCTCGGGCGAAGGGCACCTTCGGTCGGCTCTACCGAGCGAAGGGCCCCCTCGCTCGGAACTCGCGGGCCGGGCAACGATGCGCGAGGGTCCCCGTCGACCGGCTCTACCGAGCGAAGGGCCCCTTCGCTCGAGTCCGGAGCAGCACCCGCCGTCGTCGTCACCACCGACGCGCCGAACCCGAGCTTCTCGACGGTGCGCACGAGGACCTCGGGGTCGCCGACGTGGGTGACCCGGGCCCGGCCGGTCGCGAGGTTGACCTCGGCCGTGGTGCCGCCGAGCTTGCCGAGGCGCCGCTCGATCCGGGAGGTGCACGCCCCGCACGTCATGCCGGTGACGGCGAGCTCGGTGACGCAGGTGGGCGCGGGGGACGACACGGTCATCGGCGCGAGACTCCTGGGGAGCGGGGTCCGGGGCGCGCCGACGGTAGGCAGCGCTCCCTGTCGCACCCGCCGGAGCTGAGGACCGCGGGGTCGGGAGCCGTCGACCGGCGGGACGCGCCGGACGAGCGGTCGCCGGGCTGGTCCGTCCGGAGCAGGCGCGGCGGGCGGGCTCTCAGCCCAGGCCGACCATCGCGCCGAAGTAGGCCGGGAACGAGGCGACCACCGCGACGACGACGAGCAGGTACCACCCCGCGAGGCCCCACCCGTGACGGCGGGCCAGCGTCTCGCCCGCGGGCGCACCGCCGAGGTTGCCCTCGCGCAGGTTGTGCACCGTCGTGAACCAGAAGATCGCGATGACAGCGACCCACGCGACCATGCAGTACGGGCACAGGGCGTGGATGACGACGAGGCTCTGCACGATCAGCCAGTGGATGAACAGCACGCCGGCGAACGAGCCGGCCTGCAGCGCCAGCCACACCCAGCGGGGCAGCTCCGTGCGGGAGACGACGACCGCGCCGCACGCCGCCACCACCGGGAAGGTCAGCAGGCCGATCACCGGGTTCGGGAACCCGAGCACCGACGCCTGCCAGGTCTTCATGATCGTCCCGCAGGAGAGGACGGGGTCGATCGAGCAGCTCGGGATGTAGTCCGGGTTCTCGAGCAGATCGAGCTTCTCGATCGTCAGCACCAGCGCCACGACCGCGCCGACGAGCCCGCCGATCAGCAGCACCCAACCGACGCCGCGGACGGGGGCGCCGAGGTCGAGGGCCTCGTCGTCGTCGGCGAGGTCGTCGAGGTCGTCGACGGCGGCCGGCTCCGGGTCGTCCGCCGCGCGGCGGCCCGTCGCGGGGGTCCCGACGGCGGGTCCGGTCGCCGGGGCGGCGCCCCGGGCCGTCGTCGTGCCCGGCTGCGGGGGTGCGCTCGCGAAGGGCGCGGTCGGGGCGGCGGCCTCCACCGTGCCGGTGCCCGCCGTCGCTGCCGCGGGCGCCGCGTGGCGCCCCGCTCCCCTGTCCTGCTCGGCCATGCTCGTCGTCTCCTCGGTCCTCCCGCGGGCTCCCGCGCCGCACTGCACGTCGCTGCCGCGGGCGGGCTGGTTCCCGCGCTCGGAGTCCATCGTGACGCGTCACCCGGGCGTGGTGGCACGCGGCCCGTGTGAGGAAGCCTCCATCCTGACGTCGGGTGTCAGCGACGGTCCACCGCTGATCTCCCGGCCCGGTCGTGGCACGCTCCCCCCGTGGCCGACGTCCAGGTGGTCCGGGCCGGCGCCGACGACCGGGAGGACGCCCGGGACGTCCGGCTGCGCGCCCTCGCCGAGGCTCCCGGTGCGTTCGCCTCGACCCTGGAGCGCGAGCAGGGGTTCGACGACGACGAGTGGCACCGCCGGGTGACGACGAACGCCTGGTTCCTCGCCCGCGCCGACGGGGCGACGGTGGGCCTGGCGTGCGGCATCCCCGAGCCCGACGACGGGTCCGGGCGCCACCTCGTGGGCATGTGGGTCGAGCCGGCGTTCCGCGGGCGCGGCCTGTCGGACCTGCTCGTCGCCGGGGTCATGGCGTGGGCTCGCCGCGAGCGGGCGGAGTTCCTGGCGCTGTGGGTCGTCGACGGCAACGACCGGGCCCTCGCGTTCTACGAGCGCGTGGGCTTCGAGGCCACGGGGGAACGCCAGCCGGTACCGGGCCGGCCCGAGGCCGAGGAGTCCCGGATGCGGCTCCTGCTCTGAGATCAGCCGGCGAGCGCCGGCCGGCGGACGAGGGCGAGCTCGAGCGCGGGCCCGTCGTCGAGCGGCACCCGGTGCGCCCGCGGCTCGTGCCCCGGGGCGCTGACCAGCACGATCACGTGCTCGCCCGCCTGCACCCGCGCCGGGTCGAGGGGTGCGGCGAACCCGCCGTCGTCGGCGGTGTCCGCCCGGGCGAGCTGCGCCCCGGCCGCGTCGATGACGGTCGCCACCGCACCCGGGACGCCGCGCCCCCGCTCGTCGCGCACGGTCCCGCGCAGCGCGGTGCCGAGCGGGTCGACGACGGCGTCGGTCACCGCGACGTCGGCCGGCGCCGGCGTGACCGACCGACGACGGCGCTCGACGACCGACAGCACCGCCGCCAGCACCGTCCCGACCAGGGCCGCCGTCACCAGCAGCGTCCACCCGGCGCGCACCGAGCCGAACTCGGAGGGTCGGCCGGTGGTGTGCGCGCCGATGACGGAGACGAGCAGCGCCACGCCGAGCACCGACCCCACCTGACGCGCGGTGTTGATCAGCGACGAGCCCGACCCCCACTGCGGGGCGGGCAGCGCGGAGCCGACCACCGACGACAGCGTCGGCAGGATCAGCCCGACCCCGAGCCCGGTCAGCAGCTGGCCGGGCAGCATGCCGGCCGCGTAGTCGGGGGTCAGGCCCAGGTGCAGCAGCCACCACGTGGGGCCGGCCGCGAAGGCGAGCGTGCCGAGCAGGGCCACCGGACCGATGCCGATCCGGGCCGACAGGTGGCCGGCCAGCCGGGACACCACCACGACGACGAGCGGCCCGGCCGCGAGCCCGAGACCGGCCAGCTGCGGCGACCAGCCCCAGGTGCCGGTCATGTAGAGCACGTTGACCACGAGCATCCCGGCGAACCCGGTGGTGAACGCGACCATGACCAGCGCGGCGAGCGCGACGACCGGCACCCGCAGCACCGCGAGGTCGAGCGCCGGGACCGGGTGGCGCAGCGACCGCGCCACCACGACGACGAGGCCGACCACGGCGACGGCGAACCCGGTCAGCACCTCGGGGCCGGCCCAGCCCGAGTCGGGGGTGCGGACCAGTGCGAACGCGAGGGCCCCGACCCCGACGACGATCCCGAGTGCCCCCAGCAGGTCCGGCATCCCGGTGCGGGGGACCTCGCCGTCGCGCAGCACCCGCAGGCCCGCGACGAACGCGACGATCCCGACGGGCACGTTGACCAGGAACACCCAGTGCCACGAGAGCTCGACGAGCAGCCCACCCAGCGGCGGGCCCAGCGCGGCGGCGACGGCGCCGATCGAGGCCCAGGCCCCGACGGCGCGGGTGCGACGCTCGGCCGGGTAGGCCGCGAGCAGCAACGAGAGCGACGTCGGCATCACCAGGGCCGCGCCGACGGCCTGGACCGCCCGCGCGCCGACGAGCAGCCACACGCTCGGCGCGGCCGCGCAGGCGGCCGAGGCGAGAGTGAAGACCGCGAGCCCGGTGAGGAACACGCGGGTGTGGCCGAAGCGGTCGGCGACCCTCCCGGCGAGGGCGAGGAACGCCGCGAACACCACCGTGTAGCCGTTGAGGATCCAGGACATCTGCCCGAGGTCGGTGCCCGGGAAGTCGGCGCGGATGTCCGGGAACGCGATGTTCACGATGAACAGGTCGAGGCTGGACAGGAACGCCGCGGCCGACGTGACGATCAGGACGGCGCCGGGACGGGCGGTGCTCACGGGCGTTCCTTCCGGAGGGTGGCAGAGGAGTGGAGACGGACCGATCGGTCCCGGGTGGTCCGCGCGGGGTCCCGCGGGACGAACGACTCGTTCGTGGCGTCTACCGGCACGAACGGGTCGTTCGTCCCGGTAGGGCCGGGATGGAGCCGACCGGGGCGGGAGCTAGGCGCCGACGAGGCGGCGGGCCAGGTCGACCGCGGCGTCGGCGGCGGGGTCGAGGCGGTCGTCCATCCGGTCGCGGTACGCGGCCTGGAGGAAGAGCCCGTCGACGATCAGCCAGAGCTGCTCGACGAGCCGGTCGGGGTCGGGGACGCCGAGCCGTCCGACGAGCTCGGCGAGCTGCGCGCGGGTCTCCGCGAGCTGGGCGTGGGCCACGGCGGCGGGCGCGTCGCCGTCGTCCTCGGGGAACTCGGCGAGGTAGTTGCGGAACGCGCAGCCCCGGAACCCCGGGCGGCGCACCGTCGTCGCCACCTCGGCGACGAGGGCGACGAGCTGCTCCCGCGGGTCGTCCCCCGCGGCCTCGAGCGCCCGGGCGGTGGTGCGGGCACGGCGCTCGCGGGCGCCCTCGAGGTAGGCGGCCACCAGGTCGGACTTGGCCGGGAAGTGCTGGTACAGCAGGTTCTTGCCGGTGCCGGCCTCGATGATGATGCGGTTCATCCCGACGGCCCGGACACCGTTCTCGTAGAACAGCCGGGACGCGACGCCCAGGATCCGCTCACGGGTGCCGGGCGCCGGGGTGCGTGCCATGCCGTCCACAGTAGCGGACCAATCGGTCCGCCACCATGCCGAGTCCCGGCGCCGCCGCGCAGTGGTACGCATCGTGACCGATCCGACTGCGCTCCGTATCGCTGTCAACGCAACCGCCGTGTGATCTGCAACTCACCTGAGCGGGTGGCCCGGCACCCGGTTGCACCGCGACCTCATCGCCGTGCGCACACCCTTTCCGGCCCGACGGACGAGCGGCTCACCCGGACTCGGGCACGGCGTCACCAAGGGTGTCGACATCAGCGCGTGACCCGCCCGTGATCGTTCACGGCCGCGGTTCCGCGGTCCCTGCCGTCACCCCTAGCCTGCTCCGGTCATTGTCAGGATGCCGAACGATGTCGGGGTCGGGACGCGTCCGGAGGAACGGCCGTGACCGACGTCCGGCCGCCGGATCACCGAGGGGGACGACTCTCGTGGACGACCGCACCCCTGACCACCAGCACGACGGGCCGAGCGCTCGCGCCGAGCTGGCCCCGCAGGCCCTGCACCACCTGGTCGACGCGGTGCTCGAGGACGCCGAGTCGCTGGAGGACCGGCTGGACTCCTGCGACGGCTACGTCGTGCTCGTCTCCGACCCCGCGACCGGCGCGATCGACTCCTACGGGCCCTTCGACGGCACCGAGGCACTCCTCGACGCCGCCCGCCGCCGGCACGGCCTCGACGAGGGCGACCTCACCGACGTCGTCGTGACCGTCGTGCGCCACCACCGACCCGACGGCGAGGGCACGGCGCGGACGGGGCCGGAGGCGCTCGCCTCGTAGCCCGGCCGCCCCGGCGCCGTCACCCGGCCGCGCCGCGGGACGGGCGGGTCACCGGCGATGTTTCGCTCCGGGCGCTACCGTCGATCTCGTCGTCGACACGCGCCGTCGTGGTGCGGGCCGGGTCCGGTGGAGGTCGTCGTGCTCGTGGGTCGTCGTGCGGACGGCGTCGTCGCGGTCCCACCACGCCCCGGGACGCCCACCGCGCCCCCGGCGCCCCGCACCCTGGCGGCACTCGCCGCCGCACCCCGGTTCGCCCTCGACGTCCTCGCCGAGGTGGCCGCGACCTTCGGGCACCGTCGGGCCCGCCTGGCCGGGGTCGTGCTGAACCTGGTGCTGGCCCTGGCCTACGTCGGGTGGTCGCACTGGCACCCGAACCGGCCCGAGGCGTTCGCCGCCGCGCACCTGGGCGTGGCCGTCGTCGTCTGGATCATGGCCGACGTCGTCAACACCAACCAGCTCGGCGCGGACGGCGAGGAGGTCGCGGACCAGCTCGCCCGCGGCCGCGGCGCCGCCCGCATCCTCGCGACCAAGAACCTCGCGCTCGCGGCGGTGATCGTGCCCCTCGCGATGGGCGTCACCCTCGGCGCCCAGCTCCTCGCACGGCACGCCCCGGACCTCGAGCGGGCCTCGTTCGCCGACGTCGGCGCCGTCTTCTGCTGGCTCGGCGTCGGCAGTGTGCTGTCGGTGCTGCTGCCCTACCGCCCGCTGCCCTGGCGCGCCCGGCTCCGCGCGCGCCACACCTGGCTGCGCTGGGCGGTGTGCCTGACCACCCCGTGGGTCGTCGTGCTCGCCCTCGAGCCCGCGCTCGGGGCCGCCGACCACGCCGTGGGTCTCACCGGGCCCGCCGGCGCGCTCCTGCTGGGGCTCGGCTGCTGGGCGCTGGGTCTCGCAGCGGCCGGCCGGCTCGCGCGCCGGCGACACCGGGCATTGCGGCACGAATTGCGCGGCTGACCCCTGCACACGGTGACGAGTCGGTCACGATATGTGCAGTGATTCGATCACCACCGTTTCGCCGAAATCCGCGGGAATGTCGCCCGCACGCTCCGGGGAACCGATCAGCAGAGGTGATCACCGACCCCTGAGGAGCTGATCGATCGTGAACGGCGAGGACCGCCCCGTCCGCCCCCGGCCCGGGCGTTGGACGGCACGCCTGGGCGCCGTCGGGACCGCGTGCGCGGCCACCCTGGCGCTCGGTCTCGGCACCGCCTCGGCGCAGCCGACCGCCGCACCCGCACCCGCGACCACGCCGGGGACCCCGTGCGCCGCGACCGCCAAGGCCTGCCTGGACCTCTCCGGGCGGACGGCCTGGCTCACCGACGGCGCCGGCCACGTCGTCGCCGGTCCCTTCGCCGCCCGCGGCGGGACGTCGAGGGCGCCGACGCCGGTCGGGACCTTCACCGTCGAGAAGAAGGTCAAGAACTACTGGAGCAAGGAGTTCGACGCCCCGATGCCCAACGCGGTGTTCTTCCAGCCCGGCATCGCCTTCCACGAGGACAGCACCCGCATCCCGTCGAACGGGTGCGTCCACCTGTCCTGGTCCGCGTCGCAGCAGTTCTACAACGCGCTGAAGCCGGGCGACCCCGTCCAGGTCGTGTCCTGACGGGTCACATCGTGTCGTGCCCGTACATGCGCCCGAGCGGGTCGTGGAGGAACTCGATGCGGGCACCGTCGGGATCGGTGGTGTAGATCGAGGTGCCGGACTCCACCATGTACTCCGTACCCCGCTCGTCGAGCCGGGCCTTGATCTGGTGCCAGTGCTCCTCGGAGACCGAGATGGCGAGGTGGTGCAGCCCGCCGAGCACTTCCTGGTAGGGCGACGGGTCGACGCCGGGGAGGTCGAAGAACGCCAGGTGGTTCCCGTTCCCCACGTCGAAGAAGAAATGCGTGGAGCCGGCCAGGTCGCGGTTCTCGAACAGCACGGTGACCGGGAACCCCGCGACGTTCTGGTACCAGTCCACCGTCGTTCGGACGTCGGAACAGATGAGCGCGGTGTGGTGGATGCCGCGGCCCGTGGAGCGTGGCCGGTTCTCGCGCGAGAAGAGGAATTCGGCGCGGATCCGGTCGCGGGCCTCGGTGAGGCTCCGGCGCTCGTCCTCGGTGATCAGGCTGGACTTGTCGCCGCCCTCGTGCTCGTCGGCCCGGGTCGGTTCTCCGGTGACGGTGGCGTCGGTGGTCATCGCTCGCTCCTCCTCAGGTGGTGACGGGCCGGTCGTCGACCCGTGGGTGCTTCAGCCGCCGAGTCCCTCGTGCATCTCCCACACGAGGACCTCGGCGTCGGTGACGGCGGTCAGGGCCGCCGGCCCGGCGTCGGTCAGGCGCACGGCGTCGCCGCCCTCGAGCGCCACCTCCCCGTCCCCGACGGCCAGCGCGGCACGGCCGCGGGCGAGGTGGACGTGCACGTGGGGTGCCGCGGGCAGGTCGAGCGCGCGGCCCGCCGGCGGGCGGGCCACGTGCAGCGCCGCCGAGGCGACACCGAGGGGCGCCCCGGGGCCGCCCGCGTCGCGGGCCAGGCCCGAGGCGGCGACGACGAGGCCGCCGTCGGCGAGCGCCGCGGTGAGGTCGCGCTGCTCGTGGGCGGGCTCGGTGCCGGGCCGGTCGGGGACCAGCCACATCTGCACCAGGTGCACCGGCCCGCCGTCCCCCGCGTGCCGCTCGGAGTGCTCGACCCCGCGGCCCGCGCTCATCGCGCCGACGACGCCGGGGCGCAGCATCCCGGAGTGCCCCAGGGAGTCCGCGTGGGCGAGCGTCCCCGCCAGCACCCAGGTCACGATCTCGGTGTCGCGGTGGGTGTGGGTGTCGTAGCCGGCGCCCGGCGCGAGGCGGTCCTCGTTGTGGGCGAGCAGCAGGCCGTGGTGGGTGTTCCCGGGCTCGTGGTGGTCCCCGAAGGAGAACGCGTGCCGGGTCTCGATCCCGGCGCCGGTCGTCACGGCGCGGTCGCCTCCGCGGCGCACGTCGACGGTCGTGGTGCCCGGCACGTCGACCCCCCGGCCATTGGTTGAATCTTCACCTACTGGGGTGCGAACTCCCCGCGTCCCGGCACTATTCCGCATCCCGGCGGTCGACTACCAGACGTCGTCGACGTGGACGGTGACGTCGACCGGCTCCAGCCCGGTCACCTCGCGCACCCCGCGGGCCACGACGGCGCGGATGCGCTCGCCGAGTGCCTGGAGATCCTGCCCGTAGGCGGCGGCCAGCGTGATCTGCACGGCGGTGGAACCGCCGGTGACCCCGGCCTCGACGTCGGGCACCACCTCGCCGGCGTCCTGGTGACCGTCGGTGACGAGGCCACCGAGCGCCACCTCGACGCCGGGCACCTGCGCGGCCAGGTGCCGCGCGAGGGCCACGACCACCCGGGCGGCGACCCGGGTGTGTCCCAGCGGGGAGTCGATCCGCCCGTACTCCGGTCCGGCGCTCGCGCCGCGCACCCGCAACAGGGCCGCCTCGACCACCGACGGCGGGGCCTGCGGCCGGTCGGCGGCGACCGCGCGCACCGGCGCCCACAGCCGGTCGAACTCGGCGAGCGCGGCGCGGCAGTGCGGGCACGTGCGCTGGTGGGCGTCGAGCTCGCCGGCGCGCCCCTCGGCGACCTGCTCGAGGAGGGGGCCCGTCGACCGGCCGCAGGGCAGCCGGGTGTCGGGCAGCGCGGGACCGGTCATGCGGACCAGCTCCTCATCTCGGCGAGCAGGGTGGCCCGGGCGCGGGCGAGCCGGCCGCGCACGGTGGCCTCGGAGACCTTGGTGATCGCGGCGGCCTGCGCGTAGCCCAGACCCTCGATCTGGCAGAGCACGAACGGCACGCGCTGACTCTCCGGCAGGCGGGCGATCGCCTCCAGGCCCGCCCGCAGTTCGGCCGCGGCGAGCACCGAGCGCTCCGGGGCCGCGACCGGCAGCAGGTCGTCGTCCCCGGGCTCGTCGCCGGTGAGCCGGCGCGTCCGCCGCTGGTGGTCGAGGCTGCGGTTGACCACGACCCGGTAGAGCCAGGTGGTGAACGCCGACGAGCCCACGAACCCGGAGAGCGCCGTCCAGAGCTGGATGACGACCTCCTGGGTGACGTCGTCGGCGTCGGCCGGATCCCCGGTGATGCGCAGCGCGATGCGGTAGATGCGGTCGCGGTGGCGGCGGATCAGCTCCTCGTAGGCGCCGAGGTCGCCGTCGCGGGCCTTGCCGACGAGCCAGCGGTCGATCCGCGCCTCCCGGCCCACGCCGTCGTCGGGAACGCCGTCGTCCGGGACGATGCCGTCGTCGGGATCCGTGCCGCCGTCCGGGGCGGCGCCCGCGGACGTCACGGCCTGCCACTACCCCGGCTCCGGCAGGCGGAACCGCCTGGTGCCCGACCGGAGGGGGTGGCACGGTGCGGTGGTGAGCAGCGTCGCCGGCCCCCGTCTCTCCGCCCTGCGCTTCCCTGCCACGCCCACGACGCCGACGCCCGACGGCCAGCGCGCGGCCCTGCTGGCGGACCCGGGGTTCGGGCGGGTGTTCTCCGACCACGTCGCGGTCGCGTCGTGGAGCGCGGAGCGGGGCTGGCACGACGACGCCGTGCGGGGCGCGGAGCCGCTGGTGCTGCACCCGGCGGCGGCCGTCCTGCACTACGCCCAGGAGATCTTCGAGGGGCTCAAGGCGTACCGGCAGCCGGACGGGTCCGTGGCGCTCTTCCGCCCCGACCTCAACGCGGCCCGCTTCGCCCGCTCGGCCCGCCGGCTCTCGCTGCCCGAGCTGCCGCCCGAGGACTTCCTCACCGCGGTCACCGAGCTGGTCCGCCTCGACGCGGCCTGGGTGCCCGACCCCCCGGCGACGCTCTACCTGCGCCCCTACACGGTCGCCACCGAGGCGTTCCTCGGGGTGCGCCCGGCGACCGAGGCCCGGTTCGCGGTGCTCGCCTCGCCGGCCGGGCCGTACTTCTCCGGTCGCGAGGTCGGGCTGACGCTCTGGATCGACCCGGAGCTCTCCCGCGCGGCGCCCGGCGGGACCGGCGACGCCAAGTGCGGCGGGAACTACGCGGCCGGGCTCGCCGCCCAGGCGGTCGCGCGGGAGCACGCCTGCGACCAGGTGCTCTTCCTCGACGCCGTGGCGCACCGGTGGCTCGAGGAGTCCGGGACGATGAACGTGCTGCTGGTGACCGCCGACGGCGAGCTGGTGACGCCGCCGCTGGGGACGATCCTCGACGGCGTCACCCGCCGCAGCGTGCTCGAGATCGCCGCGGGGCACGGGCTGACGCCGGTCGAGCGCCCGGTGTCGGTGGAGGAGCTCCGCGAGGGGGCCCGGACCGGGGCGATCACCGAGGTGTTCGCCGCCGGGACCGCGGCGGTGATCAGCCCGATCGTGCGCTTCCGCGAGCCGGCCGGGGAGTTCACGGTCGGCGGCGGGGAGCCGGGACCCCGGACGCTGGCGCTGCGGGCCGAGCTGGTCGACCTGCAGTTCGGGCGGGTGCCCGACCCACGGGGCTGGCGGGTCCCGGTCGTCTGAGGGGCGGGCGGTGCCGCTCGCTTGCGAGGGGCACATGGGGCAGCTTCAGAGGGGCCGCGAGCTGCCCCACGTACCCCTCGGACACCGTCCAGCGCCGTTCGGCCGGGCAGCCCATCGTGTGACATCACTTGACGTAACGAAATCGGCGCGAACGACGACACACGGTCACGAAGCCCGACCTCGGAGGAGGCCGACCGTGACCACGCTCGACATGCCCCGCCCCGCGCCGCACCTGCCCGATGCCGCGGCGCCCGACGCCGACGGCCTGTCCCACCGGCTCGACGACGCCGCCCGCGCCCGCCGCCGGGCCCCGCTCGCCGCAGCCGCGGCCCTCGCCGTCGTCGGGACCGCTGCCCTGGCCGGGCCGGTGCTCGCCGTCGTCGTGACCCTGCTCGTCGCGCCCGCGGTCGTCGTCGTGCACGCCCTCGACCGGAGCCGTCGCACCGTCACCGTCGCGTGCCCGCCGTCGCCCCGCCACGAGCGGCTGGTGGCCCTGTGGGAGCGGCACCGGGTCGCGGCTTGTCAGGCGGCGGCCTGGGAGCCCGCCGTGTGGGAGGTCGCGCCGCAGGGGGTGCACCACGCGGTGGCCCGCCGGGTCGACGGTCCCCGCCACCTGCGGGCCGACGTCGCCGTCCCGGCGCTCGCGAGCGGGCACCGCGACGTCGCGTTCCTGCCCGACCGGCTCGTGCTGCGTGAAGGGCGCCGCCACCACGTGCTCGGGCTCGACGAGCTCGAGGCCACGGCGACGGTCCGCGAGCGGGCCGAGGGCGGCCGGCTGGGCCGGCTGACGCTGCGGGTCGCCGGCCGCACCGTCACCTACGACCTCACCTCCGTGGCGGCCGCGCGGGAGCTCGCGGCCGCGCTGGCCCGGGTTCAGAGCGAGGTGACCGGCAGCCCGTGGGCCTCCCCCACGGTGGCGCTGTAGAGCTCGCCGGCGTGGGTCGCGAGCCCCGCCGCGAGCCCGGCGTCGGCGGCCAGCGCGTCCCGCCACCCGAGGTCGGCGAGCGCGGTGACGAACGGGGCCGTGGCGTGGGTCAGCGCGTGCGTCGAGGTGTTCGGCACCGCGCCGGGCATGTTCGCGACGCAGTAGAAGAGCGTGTCGTGCACGCGGAACGTCGGGTCGGAGTGCGTGGTCGGGTGCGAGTCCTCGAAGCACCCGCCCTGGTCGATCGCGATGTCGACGAGGACCGCGCCGGGACGCATCCGCCGGACCAGGTCGTTGGTCACGAGCTTCGGGGCCCGGGCGCCGGGGATGAGGACGGCGCCGACGACGAGGTCGGCGTCGAGCACCGCGCGCTCGAGGTTGTCGACGTTCGAGTAGAGCGTCTGGACCCGGCCCGCGTACTGGGCGTCGAGGTCGCGCAGCGTGTCGAGGTTGGTGTCGAGCACCGTGACGCGCGCGTGCATCCCGACGGCCATCTGGGTGGCCGCGCGGCCCGAGACCCCGCCGCCGAGGACGACGACGTGACCCGCGGGCGCGCCGGGGACGCCGCCGAGCAGCAGGCCGCGGCCGCCGTGGGAGCGCATGAGGTGGTAGGCGCCGACCTGCGGTGCCAGCCGGCCCGCGACCTCGCTCATCGGGGCGAGCAGCGGCAGGCGGCCGCCGCGGGTGACGGTCTCGTAGGCGATCGCCGTGGTGCCGGCGTCGAGGAGGGCCTGGGTGCACTCGCGGCTCGCGGCGAGGTGCAGGTAGGTGAAGAGCGTGAGGTCGGCGCGCAGGCGGTGGTACTCGGACGCAATCGGCTCCTTGACCTTGACGACCATGTCGGCCTCGGCCCACACGGCGTCCGGGTCCGCGACGATGCGCGCGCCGGCCTCCTTGTACTCGTCGTCGCCGAACGCGGAGCCGGCCCCGGCACCCTGCTCGACGGTGACCTCGTGGCCGTGGGCGACCAGCTCGCGCACGCCGCCTGGCGTGAGGGCCACCCGGAACTCGTTGTCCTTGACCTCGGCGGGCACCGCGACCTTCATGGCTGCTCCTCCGTTCACCGTCGTGGTGGCCACCATGATGAACGTCCTGCGTAAACGTGGGAACCGCGCTGAAGAAGGTTCTGTAACCTGCCCGTGTGAGTGAACATCACGACGACGCCGGGGTCCCGCCGGGTGGCGCGCCGAATGTTCTGCGGCGGGGCGAACCGGAGCCCGCCGAGCTCGACGACACCGACCGCGCCCTGCTCGACCACCTCGCCCGCGACGCCCGGATCACCAACGCCGCGCTGGCCGAGGCGGTGGGCGTCGCGCCCTCCACGTGCCTGGCCCGGGTGCGGTCGCTGCGCGAGCGCGGGGTGATCCGCGGGTACCACGCCGACGTCGACCCGGCCGCCGTCGGCCTGCCGCTCCAGGCCATGATCTCGGTGCGCCTGCAGAGCGACGCCCGGGGCCGTCTCGGCGAGTTCCTGGGTCTCGTGCGGCGCCTGCCCGCGGTGCGCGACGTGTACTTCGTGGCCGGCGAGGACGACTACCTGCTGCACGTCGCGGTGGCGGGCACCGCGGCGCTGCGGGACCTCGTCGCGACCCTCAACGGGCACCAGGACGTGGCGGGGACCGTCACCAGCCTGATCTTCGAGCACATCCGGCCGGCGCACGGGGTCTGAGAGTCAGCGGTGTCGCATCGCAGACGTTGAGTGTCCGAGAAGCCGCACTCATGACAGCGGCAGCTCAGATCGACGGTGTGGGTTCTCGGACGTTGAGTGTGACCTGGCACAGCACCGCCGCGGCCCGGCACGATCACGCGTCGTGGACGTGCTCACGCGGATCGGTCTGGTGGAGCTCGCGCTCGGGGCGGTGCTCGGGTGGGCGGTCGCGGCGTCGATGATCACGCCCGCCCGGGTGGAACGCGTGGGGGTGCGCAAGCCCCGGCGCATCCTCCAGGCCCACCTCGACTACGTGATCATGGGCGTCATCCTGATCGCCGTCGGGCTGGCCGTGCCGGGCCTGCCCGCCTGGCTCGCCGCGGCGCTCGTCGTCGGGACCTGGGTGAACCCGACGCTGTTCCTGCCGCTGGCGTTCGCGCCCCGCGCCGCGACGCGGCGGTGGTTCCAGGTGACGAGCCTGGTGTCGTTCACGCTGACCAGCGGCGGGCTGGTCGGGGCCGCCGTCGTCGGGCTGCTCCGCTGAGCTAGGACCCCGCCTCCGCCGCCTTCTTCGCGGCCCGCTGCCGGCGCTCCTCGGCCTTCTCGAGGGCCTCCGCCCAGCTCGCGCGCTTCATGAGCAGCCGCCGGTACTGCATGACCTCGGCGGGCCGGTCGACCGCCAGGGCTCCGGCGAGCCGGTCCCCGCAGCGGTACAGCGCGACGAACCGCTCGTCCTCGGAGCCCATGACGACCTCGATCTCGACGTCGGGCCTGCCCTCCCCCGAGCTCGACACCCCGACGAACTGGATGCGGCTGTCGTACCAGTCCGACCAGAAGTAGGGCACCGTCGTGTACTCCTGCGCCGAGGCCGGGTCGACCGCGTTGCGGGCCGCCCGCGCCCCCTGCTCCGAGGCCGCCGTCCAGTGCTCGAGGCGCATCGTGCCCCCGACGACGTCGTCGAAGAGCCCGTTGGGCCAGCGCGCCACGTCGCCGGCGACGTAGACCCCCGGCGCCGCGGCGAGCGTCGCGTCGGCGACGACGCCGTCGTCGAGCGTCAGTCCCGAGCCCTCCAGCCACGCCGTGTTCGGCGCGGCGCCGATCCCGACCACCAGCACGTCGGTGTCGATCACGGTGCCGTCCTCCAGCACGACGGCCTCCACCGCCCCGTCCCCGCGGATCTCGGCCACCGAGGCCCCGGTGAGCACCCGGGTGCCGTGGCGCTCGTGGATCGCGGTCAGCGCCCGGCCCATCCGCTCGCCGACCCCGCGGACCAGCGGCACCGGCAGCGCCTCCACGATCGTCACCTCGTGGCCGCGCTTGCGGGCGACCGCGGCGATCTCCGAGCCGATGAACCCGGCGCCGATCACCGTCACGCGCGGGTGGCCGCGGCGCAGCAGCTGGTGCAGGTGCAGCGAGTCGTCGCGGGTCCGCAGCGTGACCACCCCGGCGAGGTCGGGGGCGCACAGCGAGGTCGGGAGCTGCTTCGCGGCCGCGCCGGTCGCGATGACCAGCCCGTCGAAGCCCAGCTCGCGGTCCCCGACCGTCACCGTGCGGTTCCCGACGTCGAGGGCGGTCGCCTCGGCGCCCAGCAGCAGCTCCACCCCGATCTCGTCGAGCTTCTCGCGCTCGCGGTAGGTGGAGTCGCCGTGGTCGTCGGCGGCGAGGTGCTCCTTCGACAGGGGCGGGCGGTCGTAGGGCAGGTGCTCCTCGGCGCCGACCAGCGTCACCGACCCCTCGAACCCGTCGCCCCGCACCGCCTCCACCGCGCGCAGCCCCGCCAACGACGCCCCGACCACCACCAAGTCCGCCACGCCGCCGACCCTAGCCAGCGCCGGCCCGGGTGCCGTCTCCCCGCCGACGACCGCGGGTCATCCCTTCGGGGCAGGCGGATAACACCGACGGCCCATCCGACCGATCACCAGGACACGAGCGGCTCCTCCCGGGTCCGCCAGGGGGATCGGGGACGGCCATGCGGGCGAGGACGACGATGCTGGGTTCGGCCGTCGCACTGGTCGGTGCGCTGGGGGTGACGGCGGGTCTCGGGCTCCCGGGGGCCGCCGGGTCTCCCGCGCCGCGCCCGGTCGCCGCCACGGTCCCGACGACGGCCGCCCCGGCACCCGCCGCGCCTGCCGCACCCGCCGTCGTGCCGGCCGCCGTCGCGGCCCCGTCGGCCGCCCACGGCGTCACCACCCGGACGGCGAAGCCCGCGACCCGCCCGACCACCTCGACGTCGGACTCGCCCTGCGGGATCACCGACGGGGCGTGCGTGTCGATCTCGCGGAAGCGGGCGTGGCTGGTGCGCGACGGCCACGTCGTGTACTCCGCGCCGATCACCACCGGCCGCCCCGGCGAGCGGACCGAGCCGGGCACCTTCCACGTCACCTGGAAGGACGCCGACCACCGCTCCCGCGAGTTCGACGACGCCCCGATGCCGTGGTCGGTGTTCTTCGACGGCGGCATCGCGTTCCACACCGGGAGCCTCTCCCGGCAGTCCGCGGGCTGCGTGCACCTCTCGGACGCGGCGGCCCGGACGTTCTTCCGCACTCTGCACGTCGGGGACACCGTGGTCGTCCAACGGTGACGGTCCGGCGCCCCGCCGTCCTCGCGGGGCGCCGGCCGTCGTGCCGCCGGGACCGTTCGGGGCGGTCCCGTCGAGCCGGCGCGCGACCCAGCTGGGGAACGAAAGTCGCGCGGTTCCGGCCCGTGACGCTCCGTGTTGCGGAGTGTCGCCCCGTCCAACGTGCGACATGCGGACCCGTGACGCGTCACGCGCGGTCACCACCCGGTGGGGTGGGATGCACGATTCCAGGTGTGAGTCGCGGGAAGGGTGTCTCGTTAGGGTGCGTCGGTGACTTCTCCACGCCCGCTCGCCCTCGTCACGGGCGCGTCCCGCGGGATCGGCGCGGCCGTCGCGGCGGCGCTCGCCCCCACCCATGACCTGCTGCTCGGCGGGCGGGACGCGGCGGCGCTGGGGGCCGTGGCCGAGGGGCTCGGCGCCCGGGCGCTCCCGTGGCCGGTGGACCTCACCGACGCCGGGGCGCTGGCCGGGGCGACGGAGCGGATCGACGAGCTTGACGTCCTGGTCCACTCCGCGGGGGTGGGTGTGCTCGGCACCGTCGAGGAGCTCGACGCCGAGACGTGGCGGCGGCAGTTCGAGGTGAACGTCGTGGCGGTGGCGGAGCTGACGCGCCTGCTGCTCCCGGCGCTGCGGGCCGCCCGGGGCACCGTCGTGTGCGTGAACTCCGGCGCCGGTCTGGCGGCGCGGCCGGGATGGGGGGCGTACGCGGCGTCGAAGTTCGCGCTGCGGGCGTTCGCGGACTCGCTGCGCGGCGAGGAGCCGACGCTGCGGGTCTGCTCGGTGCACCCCGGACGGGTGGACACCGACATGCAGCGATCGGTCGTGGCGTACGAGGGCGGGGCCTACGACCCGGACCGCTACCTGCGTCCGGAGTCGGTCGCCGCGGCGGTACTGGCCGCGGTGACGGCGTCGCCCGACGCGCACATCGCCGAGATCGTCGTCCGGCCGACGGGCTGAACCCGCGCGACGATGGGGCTTTCCTGCCACTGGTTGCAAGCAACGACGCTTCGCTTGCACTGAGCCCGGAGGAGTTCCGTGGACCCGTCCGACTTCGCCGACGTCCTCGCGTCGGTCCGCGAGTTCGTGCGCGAGCAGGTCGTCCCGCGCGAGGACGAGATCGAGGAGGCCGACGAGGTCGGAGAGCCGCTGCGCGAGGCGTGCAAGGCGATGGGGCTCTACGGGTTCGCGATCCCCGAGACCTACGGCGGGATCGGGCTGTCGATGAGCGAGGAGGTCGAGCTCGCCATGGAGCTCGGCTGGACCACGCCCTCGCTGCGCTCGCTGTTCGGCACCAACAACGGGATCGCCGGCCAGGTGCTGCTGACCGGCGGCACCGAGGCCCAGCGCGCGGAGTGGCTGCCGCGGCTCGCGTCCGGGGAGGTCGTGGCGAGCTTCGCGCTCACCGAGCCCGACGCCGGGTCGGACCCGTCGTCGCTGACGACGAAGGCGGTGCGGGACGGGGACGAGTTCGTCATCTCCGGGACGAAGCGCTGGATCACCAACGCCCCGCTCGCCGACGTCCTCATGGTCTTCGCCCGCACCGATCCCGACGCGGCCCCCGCGCGCGGCATCTCGACGTTCCTCGTCCCGACGTCGTCGCCCGGCGTCTCGTTCAGCCCCCACGACGCGAAGATGGGGCAGCGCGGCTCCTGGACCTGCGAGGTCTACCTCGACGACGTGCGGGTGCCGGCGGTCAACCTGATCGGCGGCGAGAGCCAGGAGGAGGGACAGGGCGGCCTGCACCGCGGGTACGTCACGGCCCTGAAGTGCCTGGCCCACGGCCGGCTGCACATCGCGGCGCTGTGCATGGGGATGGCGGCCCGTCTGGTGCACGAGACCGTCGAGTTCGCCTCGACCCGCGAGCAGGGCGGGCACGCGATCGCGACCTACCAGCTCGTCCAGGGTCTCGTCGCCGACTCGGTGACCGACTGGCACGCCGGGCGCGCCCTGGTCCGCGAGGCGGCGCGCGCCTACGACGACGGGTCCGACAAGGTCACCGGGCCGTCGACCGCGAAGTACTTCTGCTCCGAGGCCGTCGGGCGGATCGCGGACCGGGCGGTGCAGGTGCACGGCGGGTCGGGCTACATGCGGGGCGTCCCGGTCGAGCGGATCTACCGCGACGTCCGGCTCTTCCGCATCTACGAGGGCACCAGCCAGATCCAGCAGGTGATCATCGCGCGGGGGGCGCTGGGGAAGGCCGCCCGCGGCTGACGAGGCTTGATCACGACCCCTCCTGCCGGGACGCTGTGGCCCCCACCACAGCCGTACGTCGGAGGAGAACCGCCATGACCGAGCTCGACGGCAAGGTCGCCCTCGTCACCGGGGGCGCGAAGGGCCTGGGCCGGGCGATCGCGACCCGCTTCGCCGCGGAGGGTGCGACCGTCGTGGTGTCCGACATCGACGCCGACGGCGCGCAGGCCGCCGCCGCGGAGCTGCCGGGCGGGCGCGGGCACGCGATCACGTGCGACGTCCGCGACGAGGACCAGGTCCAGGGTCTGGTGGAGCGCACGGTCGCCGACCACGGGGCGCTGCACGTCGCGGTCCCCAACGCCGGGGTCGGCTCGCCGTGCCCGCTGCTCGCGATGGACCTCGCCGCGTGGCGCTCGGTCCTGTCGGTGAACCTCGACGGCGTGTTCCTCACGCTGCGCTACGCGGCCCCGGCGATCATCGCCGCCGGCGGCGGCAGCATCGTCACGCTCGCGTCGGTCACGGCCACCACCGGCAGCCCGCTGATCGGTCACTACGCGGCGGCGAAGGCCGCCGTCGTGAACCTGACCAAGACCGCCGCCACCGAGCTGCGGCCCCAGAACGTGCGGGTGAACGCGCTGCTGCCGGGGTTCGTGGGCACCGACCTCGTCACCGCCGCCCGCCCCGGGTTCGAGGAGCTGCTCGGCCTGCCCGCGGGTGGGTTCGACGGCCTCATCGAGCAGAAGCAGGGCCGCTACGGCACCCCGGAGGAGGTCGCCGACGCGGCGCTCTTCTTCGCCTCCGACCGCTCCGGGTTCTGCACCGGGAGCGGCCTGGTGCTCGACGGCGGCCTGGACGCCTCGCTGCTCTAGCGCCGCGCCAGCCGCTCCCGCAGCATCCCGGGCTCCGGCGTCGCCGGCATCCGGCCGCGGCGCCGCAGCTCGGGCACCACGAACCGGGCGACCTGCTCGAACGTGCCCGGCGTGACGGCGTAGGCGAGGTTGAACCCGTCGGCGCCGGTCTCGTCGATCCACGCCTCCATCGCGTCGGCCACCTCCGGACCCGACCCCACCGCCACCGGCCCGCGGCCCCCGACGGCGAGGTGGCGCGCGACCTCGCCGACCGTCCACTCCCGCGACGGGTCGTCGGTGGTGAAGGAGGCGAGCGCCGACCGTCCGGCGTCGGACTCGACGTAGCGCAGCGGCTCGTCGGGGTCGATGCCCGAGAGGTCGAGCCCGGTCCAGCCGGCGAAGAGCGCCAGCGCGCCCTCGAGCGAGAACGCGTCCAGGTAGGAGGCGTACAGCTCGGCGGCCTCCGCCGACGACGCGGCCACCACCGGCGCGAGCTGCGCGAACACCGTCACCGACGCCGGGTCGCGCCCGGCGTCGGACACCGCGTCGCGCAGCGCGGCCACGGACTTCCCGACGACGGCCGCCGACGGCCCGGAGACGAACACCGCCTCGGCGTGCCGGCCGGCGAACGCCAGCCCGCGCGGCGACGCCCCGGCCTGGAAGACCACCGGCGAGCGCTGCGGGGAGGGCTCGCAGAGGAACGGGCCGGGGACGTCGTACCAGCGGCCGTGGAACTCGACGTCGTGCACCTTGGCCGGGTCGGTGTAGACGCCGCCGGCGGCGTCGCGCACCACGGCGTCGTCCTCCCACGAGTCGCGCCAGAGCCGCGAGCACACCTCGAGGTACTCGTCGGCCTGCGCGTAGCGCTCGTCGTGCGGGAGCTGCGCGCCCAGCCCCAGGTTCGCCGCCGCCGACTCCAGGTAGCCGGTGACGACGTTCCACCCGATGCGGCCCTTGGTCAGGTGGTCCAGCGTCGTGAACCGGCGCGCCAGCGCGTACGGGTGCTCGTAGCTCGTCGACACCGTCACCCCGAAGCCCAACGACGAGGTCACCGCCGCCATCGCCGACACCGGCATCATCGGGTCGCCCAGCGGCACCTGGATGCCGGCCCGGACCGCGGCGTCGCGCGACCCGCCGGCCACGTCGTAGATGCCGAGGACGTCGGCGAGGAAGAGCGCGTCGAACCCGGCGTCGTCGAGCAGGCGCGCCAGCGAGGTCCAGTGGTCGAGGTCGGTGTAGCGGTAGCCCTGGTCGTCGGGGTGGCGCCACAGCCCCGGGGACTGGTGCCCGGCGCACATCATGGCGAAGGCGTTGAGGTGGATGCGGCGGCTCACGCGCGAGCTCCCTCCGGTCGCATGTGAACGGATGTGGTCGCTCCGACGACCACGTCCGTCCACGTCAGAAGTACGTCCGGGAGACCATGTCGGCGACGCAGGCGGGCTTCTCGTCGCCGTCGATGTCGACCGTGATCCGGGAGACGATCTGCAGCCCGCCGTCGGGCAGGTCGGTGACGTCGACGATGACCACCCGCGCCCGCACCCGGTCCCCCACGCGCACCGGCTTGGGGAAGCGGACCTTGTTGAGCCCGTAGTTCACGCCCATCGTCACGCCCTCGAACGAGCGGGCCGAGTTGGCGAGGTAGGGCACCAGCGAGAGCGTCAGGAAGCCGTGCGCGATCGGGCCGCCGAAGGGGCCGGCCTTCGCGCGCTCCGGGTCGATGTGGATCCACTGGTGGTCCTCGGTGACGTCGGCGAAGCCGTCGACCCGCTGCTGGTCGATCGTGAACCACTCGCCGGGCCCGAGCTCGCGCCCCTTGGCCTGGTACACCGCGTCCGCTCCGGCCAGGACGTCCACGTCCACCCTCCGCTCCTCGACCGCCCCGTGATCACGGGGCCCGGTCGACCCTAGCGCCGCGCCCGAGCGCGACGCGGGCCTCGGGCTCGTCGCGGGCGGCGGCGGCGAGCAGTCCCAGGGAGACCATGCTGACGATCACCGAGCTGCCGCCGGCGGAGATCAGCGGGAGCGTGATCCCGGTGACCGGCAGCAGGCCGAGCACGTAGCCGATGTTGATGACGGCCTGCGCGACGAGCCACACGGTCAGGGTGGCGACGACGACCCGGTTCCAGGGGTCGACGGTGCGCGCGGCGATGCGCAGGCCGACCCAGCCGAGCAGGGCGAACAGGCCGAGCACGGCGACGGACCCGACGAGGCCCAGCTCCTCGCCGAGGATCGCGAAGACGAAGTCGTTCGACGCGTTGGGCAGGTAGCTCCACTGCGCCGCGCCCTGCCCGAGCCCGTCGCCGAGCAGCCCGCCGTCGGCGAGCGAGTACAGCGCCTGCTGGGACTGGTAGCCGGCGCCGAGGGAGTCGTCCCCGCCGCCGCCCAGGAACGACGTCAGGCGCGCCAGCCGGTAGCTCGCCGTCACCGCCAGCACGGCGACGGCGCCGAGCGCCCCGCCGCCGAGCAGCCCCAGCAGCCGGCCGGGCACGCCGGCGAACCACAGCAGGGCGAAGAGCACGACGACGATGCCGAGCGCGGATCCGAGGTCCGGCTCGACGACGACGAGGCCCGCGGTGAGCAGCGCGACCGGCACCACCGGGAGCAGCGCCTGCCAGCCCCACCCCCGGCGCCCGGAGCCGGGCCCGCGCCGCGCGAGGAGCACGTGCGCGCCCCACAGGACGAGGGTCAGCTTGGCCGGCTCGCTGGGCTGCAGCGAGAGCCCGGCGACGACGAACCACTTCTGCGCCCCGGCCACCGCCGACCCCAGGCCGGGCACGAGCACGGCGGCGAGCGCCAGCAGCGACAGGCCGTGCAGCCACGGGCTCGCCGCCCGCCACCGTGCCACCGGCACCCGTCCCACCAGCACGAACGCCACCCCGCCGACGGCGCAGTAGACGAGCTGGTGGAGGAACACGCCGTAGGGGCTTCCGGTGCTGCGCAGCGAGTCGATCGACGACGCCGAGAGGACCATCACCAGCCCGAGGCCGGCGAGGACGACCGTGAGGCCGACGACGAGGTACCAGGACGCCAGCGGCCGGCGCAGCGTCGCCGCCACGGCCCGGCGCGCCGCGATCACCTGCCGGGCGATCGGGCTCGCGGTCGGGGCCGTCGTCACCCCTCGAGCCTGGCACCGGCGGGCGGTCCGGCCGGGCACCCGCGGACTGCGTGCCCCGGCACGAGCACGCCGCAACCGGACGAACGCGCTCCCGCGTCAGCGGCGGCGGAACCGGTCGGCGAAGCGGGGGTCGTCCTCCCACCAGAGCCGCGGCCGCCCGCCGTCCGCACCGTCCCCGCCCCCGCCTTCCCCGGGTTCGCCGTCCCCACCGTCGACCGCCCGGACCCGCGCCGCGGCCGCCGCCTCCTCCGCGGCGTCGAGCTCGGCGTCGACGCGCCGGGCCTCGCGGGCGTCGGCGGCCGCGAAGCGCACCGCGATCGCCCCGAGGAACGGCAGCCCGGCGAGGTCGCCGCCGATCCACCACACCCCGGCGCCGATCGCCTGGTCGTCGCGCAGGTCGGGACCCCAGGTGCGGTCCACCGCGGCGTAGTGGCCGACGGCCAGCAGCGGCCCCATCCAGAGCACGAGCCCCAGCACGCCGTCGGCCACGACCTCCGCGATCGCGATCCCGAGGGTCAGGCCGTGGTTCGTCTCGCGGGGCACCGGGTCGATCTGCAGCCGGCTGACGACGTAGAGCAGGCCCGCGGCCAGCAGCCCGAGCGACACCAGCCCGCTGACCACGCCGCTGCGCAGCTCCAGCGGGTAGAGCCCGGTGAGGTAGAGCAGGAACGGCGGCGCGATCAGCGCGATCGTCGCGATACCCGGCGAGCCGACCGCCCGCGCGACGCCCGAGCGGCGGATCCGCCCGAGCCGGCCGACCGCGCCCGGGGGCAGGGTGTCGCGCGCGAGGGTCAGCGGCGCCCCGGCCGCGAGGAGCATCGGGGCGACGACCAGCAGCACCACCCCCTGCAGCGCGCGGGCCCAGAAGAGCGTGTCGTCGTACACCGCCACGACCGACGCGCCGATCAGCGCCAGCAGCACGACCCCGGCGAGGAACGCGACGGTGCGCCGGGCCGACCAGGCGAGCCCCACGACGCGGGCCCGGCGCACGCCCGCGAGGTAGCCGCCCGCGAGCACCGCGACGCCGGCGAGGACGGCGGGGCGGGCGGTCCAGGTGGTGAGGACGCGGCCCGGGGTCAGCGGTGGCAGCCCGGCGCCCGGGACGGCGGCGGCGAGCACGTGGAGGGCCGGCACCGCGCCACCCCAGACCCCGGACCGTGAAGCCGGGGTAGGGCGGTCAGGACGGCCGGTGCAGGTGCCCGTAGAGGGTGGTGCGCGGCACCCCGAGGCGCTCGGCGATCTCGGTGACCGACCGGCCCTCGTCGTAGAGGCGCCGCGCCTCGGCGGAGGCGTCCGGGCCGAGGCGCGGGGGCCGGCCACCCCGCCGGCCGCGGGAGCGGGCGGCGTCCAGACCCGCCCGCGTGCTGCTCGAGGTGAGGGTGCGCTGCAGCCCCGCGAGCACCTCCAGCGCCGGGAGCAGCCCCTCCCCGCCCGGCGCCCGGGTGTCGACGCCCTCGTCGAGCGACCACAGATCGGCACCGGCGGCCCGGAGCCGCACCCCGACGGTCACGAGGTGCAGCACCGACGACGCCAGCCGGTCCAGCGCGGTCACGACGAGCACGTCCCCGGAGCCCAGCCCGGCCAGCACCGCCTCGAGCTCCGGGCGCGGCGCGCGTGTCCCGTTGGAGTGGTCCACCCACACCTGGGCGGGCTCCACGCCCGCCTCGTGCAGGCGGGCGACCTGGTCCGACGCGTCCCCGCCGTGGAGCGCGACCCTCGCGTATCCCCGCAGCACCTTCCCTACCCCCTGTCACCGGGACGACCCCGTCACGTCCCTCGGGAGTGGCATCGAGACGACCTCGAGCCGTGTAACCGGTTAACCGGGTGCCGACTGTCACCTCGATCAGCGTCCGGAAAGGTGTACCGACGGTGGCGCCGCGATCCCGGTCCGCAGCGGAGATCCGGCGTCGCCGCTGGTCCCGCGGCCGGCGGGTCGCCGCGACGCCGTCCCGGCCGGTCGCGTGCGCTCACGGTCGGGTCGGACGCCCACCCGTCACATCGTGATGAGAACGTGACCTCACCTACCGTCCGAGCGGGTGACCCGAACGTCCGAAACGGTGGAGCGTCGCGCGACGACACTCCTCGGACCGGATACCGGGTGCACCCTGCACTCGGCCGGACGGAGCAGGGCCACCCGGCCCGGAGAGAGGAGAGGTCGACGTGCGCAAGACCGTCGCCATGATCGCGGCCGTCGTGGTCGCGGTGCTGGCCGTGGTGTCCGCGGGGGCGCTGGCCAGCCCGATCGCGTGGGCGGCCGCCGCCGTGCTCGTCGTCGCCACCGCGGCCGCCGTCGCCACGTTGAGCCTCACCCCCGCGGTGCAGCGCGTCGTGGTCGCCCTCGGGGCCCTGATCGCGCTCGCCGGCATCGCCCTCGCCATCGTCGAGCTCGGCGTCCGCGGGTACCGCACCGCCTCGAGCGCCCCGCTGCTGGGCCTGCTGGTCGGCGTCGGCGGGCTGCTCGTCGTCGTCGGCGTCGCGGCCGCGCGCTCGGCGCCCACCCCGACGGCGCTGTGGGGCATCGCGGCCGTGGTGGCCGCCGTCGCGCTCGTCCTCGGGGTCGTCGCCGGGACGACGGTGCCCTACCTCCCGCTCTCGCGGGCCATCTCCTACACCAGCGCCGACAACGCCACCACGCTGCGCCTCGACGTGCCCGGCGGCGCGAAGAGCGGCGACGTGCTCGTCGCGCAGGTGTTCCGCTCCGGCGCCGGCGAGATCCACCCGTCGGCGGGCTGGACGGTGCTGCGGACGACGACGCTGCCCGGCGGCACCGGCTCGGTCTCGCTGTTCACGTCGACGGCGACCGACGCGAGCGGGCCCGCCACCTTCACCGTCGACACCCCGGCCACGCTGCTGGGCGGCGTCGGCGCGTGGTCGCACGTCGCCGCGGTCACCGCGCCGGGCGAGGCCACCGGCAGCGGCGGCGCGATCACCCCGGTCCCCGCGCCCGACGACCACTCCACCCAGGTCCTCTACTTCGTGGCCGGCACCGGGGTGGCCGACCTGACCCCGCCGGAGCCGCTCTCCGACGCGTGGGTGGTCAAGGTCGACAATGTCGTCAAGGCCACGACCTCGCTGGTCACCCGGCCGGCGCTCTCCGACGACCCGGCGGCCCCGGTCAGCCTGACCCCGAGCGCGCCGCTGGCGCCGTGGGCGGTCCAGACGGTGGTGCTGCAGGCGGACTGACGAGCCGGGCCGTCGGTCCAGGGCGCGGCCCGCGCCGCGCCCTGGACCGACGGCGGCGCCCCGCCGTCGATGGCACCGTGGAGGTGTGCGCGGGGACGGCGAGGCCTTCCGGAGGCGGTACGAGTCGATCGTCGACGAGCAGATCCGCACGGCGATCGAGTCGGGACAGTTCGACGACCTGCCGGGGGCGGGGAAGCCGCTGAGGCTGCCCGCGCACGGCGACGAGAACTGGTGGATCCGCTCGAAGCTGCGCTCCGAGGGGGTGCCGACCGACGCGCTGCTGCCCCCGTCGCTGCGGCTGCGCAAGGAGATCGAGGGTCTCGACGCGGCCGTGCGCGAGCTGCGCACGGAGGCGGAGGTGCGGGCGGTCGTCGCGGAGCTCGATCGCCGGGTCGTCGACTTCCTCCGGGTCCCGTCCGGGCCCCGGGTGCCGGTCCGGCGGCCCTCGGCCGACGCCGTCGTCGCCCGGTGGCGGGCGGCGCGCGAGGAGGCCCTGGCCGCGGCGCCGCCGCGTCCCGAGCCCCCGGCGCCCGCCGGGCGTCGCCCGTGGTGGCGGCGGCTGCGCCGCGGACCGCACGGCACCTGATCGACTCGCGGGTCTTCCCGACGACGGGGCGCGCGGGCCAGACTCCTCCCGCCCGTCCCGGGCGACGACCCACGCGAGCGTCAGGAGCCGCCGATGCCGACGGAGCCCACCCGTATCGACCTGCCCTCCGCGGGGGGACACACCGTCGCGGTGTTCCGCTGGCTCCCCGCGGGCGATCCGCGGGGCGTCGTCCAGCTCACGCACGGGATGGGCGAGCACGTGCGGCGCTACGGGCACCTCGCCGACCGGCTCACCGCCGCGGGCTTCGTCGTGCAGGGCCAGGACCACCGCGGCCACGGCGCCACCGCGCAGGCGAACGGGACCGAGCCCGGCGTGCTCGGACCCGGCGGGTGGGGCGAGCTCGTCGGGGACATCGGCCGGCTGGTCGAGCTCGGCCGCCAGGACGTCCCGGGGGTCCCGCTGGTCCTGCTCGGGCACAGCATGGGCTCCTTCGCCGCGCAGCAGTACCTGCTCGACCACTCCGAGGACGTCGACGCGGTCGTGCTCACCGGCACGACGCTGCTCGACCAGATCGAGGGCGCCATCGACACCTCGGCCCCGATCGACCTGTCCGCCTTCAACGCGCCGTTCGCCCCCGCGCGCACCGACTACGACTGGCTCTCCCGCGACGAGGCCCAGGTCGACGCCTACGTGGCGGACCCGTGGTGCGGCTTCGGGCTCGACCCGGCCGGCGGCTCCGAGATGATCGCGGGCGGGCGGGCGGTGGCCGACCCGGAGCGGCTCGCGGCGATGCGCCCGGACCTGCCGGTGTACATCGCGGTCGGCGAGCACGACCCGGTGGGCGGGCCCGTCGTCGTCGCCCAGGCCCTCTCCGAGCGCTACCGCGGCGCGGGGCTCAAGGACGTCACGTTCCGGGTGTGGCCGGGCGGGCGCCACGAGATCCTCAACGAGACGAACCGCGACGAGGTCGAGGGCGAGCTGCTCGAGTGGATCGAGGGGGCCCTCCGGTAGGCGCCTACCAGGCCGGACGCATGCGGTGCAGCAGCACGCCGACCAGCGGCGGCACGACGACCGGGGCGCACGCGATCCCGATCGCGCCGATCGTCAGCAGCACCGCGACCTGGGTCTGGATGCCCACCGCGAGCGGCAGGATGCCGACGAGCACGGTGGCGACGAGCCCGGTGAGCATCATGATCGAGCCGCTGCGCAGCCGACGGGGCTCGGAGACGCGCCGCGCGAACCGCGGGTCCGCGGCGCGCAGGGCGCCGACGATCGCGGCGAACCGCCGGTCTATGGGGGAGCGTTCGGGACGCGTGTCCTTCTCCGCCGTGGGGTCGTCGCCGGCCTGGTCACCCTGCTGCACCTCCACAGAGTGACCGCAGGACCCCCCGGTGCACACCGTGGGGTCGGCCACCCTCGGTGAAGCGGGCACCGCCGGGGGTTCGGCCACACTGGGGACATGGACCTCGCGCCGCTGCTCACGAGCGGTTCACTCGATGATCCCGACGTGGTGGCGGCCGTGGCCGCGGCCCCCGAGGAGCGCATCCTCCCGGACGTGACCGTGGTCAAGGTGGGTGGCCAGAGTCTCATCGATCGGGGACGGGAGGCGGTCTTCCCCCTGCTGGAGGAGATCGTCGCCGCGACCGCGACGCACCGGCTGCTCATCGGCACCGGGGGCGGGACCCGCGCCCGCCACGCCTACGCGACCGCGGCCGGCGTCGGGCTGCCCACCGGCGTGCTCTCCGACCTCGGCGCCTCGGTCGCCGGGCAGAACGCGACGATGCTCGGCTACCTGCTCGCCAAGCACGGCATCCCCGTGGTCGAGCCGGACGCGCTCGCGTCGCTGCCGCTGCGCCTCTCCGAGGTGCGCGCGGCCGTCTTCGCCGGCATGCCGCCCTACGACATGTGGCAGCGGGTGCCCGACGCGGGCGTCATCCCGCCCTACCGCACCGACGCCGGGTGCTACCTCGTCGCCGAGACCTACGGCTGCGCCGGGATGATCTACGTCAAGGACGAGGACGGCCTCTACACGGCGAACCCGAAGAACGACCCGTCGGCCGAACTGATCCCCCGGATCACCGTCGACGAGCTGCTCCGGGCCGACCTGCCCGACCTCGTCGTCGAGCGCGGCGTCCTCGAGCTCATGCGCTCGGCCCGCCACGTCCGCACGGTCCAGGTCGTCAACGGACTGCGGCCCGGCCTGCTGACCCGTGCCCTCGCCGGCGAGCACGTCGGCACCCTCATCACGGCCTGATCGCCCCGCACCCCACGAGGAGGTGGCCGTCGTGACGGCCCAGGACACCAAGGACGTTCAGCCCAAGGACGTGCCGTCGGCGCTCATGCGCCAGACCCTGCTCGACCCCGAGCGCCTCGCCGCCGCCGAGCCGCACCGCGAGCAGCCCCCGCGCCGGCTGCTGCCCTGGCTCGACGTCGTGGTCCTCGGCGGCTCGTCGATCGTCGACCGCGGCGGTGACGTGCTGCTCGGCGTCGTCGAGGAGCTGCGCGCCACGTTCGCCGGCGGCGCCCGGCCCGACGGCGGCGGCCGGCTGCTCGTGCTCACCGGCGCGGGCGTGCGCGCCCGCCACGTGCTCGGGGTCGGCCTCGACCTCGGCCTGCCCGCCGGCGCGCTGGCCGGTCTCGCGGCCACCGAGGCCGAGCAGAACGGCCACCTGGTCGCGGCGCTGCTGGCCGCCGACGGCGTCTCGTACCTGCCGCGCGGCACCGTCGCCCGCCAGCTGCCCGTGCACCTCGCGGCCGCCCCGGCCGCCGTCTCCACCGGCTACCCGCCGTACGGCGTGCACGAGTTCCCCGCCGCCGGGGGCCGGCTGCCGGTGCACCGCAGCGACGCGGGCGCGCTCCTGCTCGCCGACGCGTTCGGGGCCCGGTCGCTGACCTACGTGCGCGACACCGAGGCGCTCGCCGGGCTCGAGGGCGCCTCGCTGACCGTGCCCGACGCCGCGGACCGCGACGGCGCGCTGCCGTTCGACCGCGTGGTGCTCGACCTGCTGCCGCGGGCCAAGCACGTCCGCTCGCTCGCCGTCGTCGACGGCACCGTGCGCGGCCGGATCGCCGACGCCCTCGCGGGGCGGCCCGGCGGGTTCACCCTCCGCGCGGACTGACCGGGCTCACCCGCCGCGCGGACCACGGGCTCATCCGCCGCGCGGACCGAGCCGCGCGAGCACCGCGTCCCAGTCGCGGGCGAGCTCCGTCGAGGGCTCGCCCGCGATGGCGCGCAGGTAGATGCCGTCGCCGAGCGCGGCGACGAGGTCGCCGGTCAGGGTGTCGCCCGCCTCCTCGACGAGCACGTCGCGCCACGACGCCATGACCTCGCGCGCCGCGACCGCGGCCGCCTCCTCCGCCCCCGCGAGGGTCAGCAGCGCGACCATGCTGCGGAACATCGCGGTGTCGCGCTGCGGGTCGTCGGCCGAGGTCCGCAGGTAGTAGCGCGCCACCGGCTCCTCCCCCGCCGCCGCGGCCGCGCGCGCGGTGGCGATGTCGGCCTCGGTGAGCTCCCGGACCCAGTCGAGGAACCCGGTGAGCAGGGCCTCCTTCGAGCCGAAGTGGTACAGCAGCCCGCCCTTGGAGACCCCGGCCCGCGTCGCGACCCCCTCGAGGGTCACCGCGTCCGGCCCGTGGGCGACGACGTGGTCGACGTACGCCCGGACGATGGCGTCCCGCTGGGAGGGCCGGGGCATGCGGGCACCCTATCGCCCCGTTCCTGCACCGTCCGGCTGGTACAGTTTCGATCTGTAACTGTACCGTCCGGACTGTTGAGAAACGGAGCCGTCATGTCCGTCCGGGCCCAGCGCCGACTCGCCCTCGCGACCCTGACCACCCCCGTCCTGCTGATCACCCTCGACATGACCGTCCTCGGGGCGGCCCTGCCCGCCATCTCCGAGGACCTGCGTCCCGGCGCGGCCGAGCAGCTGTGGATCGTCGACGTCTACTCGTTCGTGCTCGCCGGCCTGCTCGTCGTCGCGGGCGGGCTCGGCGACCGGCTCGGCCGTCGTCGGCTGCTGCTCGCCGGGTCCGCGGTGTTCGGCCTCGCCTCGCTCGCCGCGGCCTTCGCGCCCACCGCCGGCGCGCTCGTGGCCGCCCGCGCCCTGCTCGGCGTCGGCGGGGCGACCCTCATGCCCTCGACGCTCTCCCTGATCCGCACGATCTTCCCGGAGCCCGGGGCCCGCCGTCGGGCGATCGGCGTCTGGGCGGCCACGTTCTCGGCGGGCGCCGCCGCGGGACCCGTCGTCGGCGGGTGGCTGCTCGAGCACTTCTGGTGGGGGTCGGTGTTCCTCGTCGCCGTCCCGATCTGCGTCGCGCTGCTCGCCGTCGGCCCGTTCCTGCTGCCCGAGAGCCGCGACCCCCGCCCGGGCCGGTTCGACCTGCCCTCGGCGGCGCTGGCGCTCACGACGCTGCTGCCGCTGGTCTACGCGCTGAAGTCCCTCGCGACCGAGGGGGTCACGACGGCGGGCGTGGTGGCCGGGGTGCTCGGGCTCGGCGCGGGCGCGTGGTTCGTGCACCGGCAGCGGACCGTCGCCGACCCGCTGCTCGACCTGGCGCTCTTCTCCCGCCGGGCGTTCTCCGTCCCGGTGCTCACCAACCTCCTCAGCGTGTTCGCCCTGGTCGGGCTGCTGGTCCTCGTGCCGCAGTACCTGCAACTGGTGGCCGGGATGTCCCCGCTGACGGCCGCGCTGTGGCTGGTGCCGGGCACCCTCGCCGGGATGGCGGGCGCGCTCGTGGCGGGCCGGCTCGCCCGTCGGGTCACGGTCCGGCGGCTGGTCGGCGGGGCGCTCGTCGTCGCCGCGGCCGGCTTCGGATCGCTCGCGCTGCTGCTCGTCGGGGCCGGTCCGGTGGCCGTCGTCGTCGGGATGGCGCTGGCGGGGATGGCGATCGCGACGGTGGAGCCGCTGACCACCGACCTCGTGCTCGCCCACGCGCCGCCCGAGCGGGCCGCGGCCGCGTCGGCGATCTCCGAGACCGGCTTCGAGCTCGGCGGGGCGCTCGGGGTGGCGGTGCTGGGCAGCGTCGCGGCGGCGGCCTACCGCGCCGGGCTGCCGGCGGGCGTCCCCGGCGACACCCTCGGCGGCATGCTCGCCGCGGCGACCGAGCCGTCGCTCGTGGCGGCCGCGTCCGCGTCGTTCACGACGGCCCTCGCGGTGGTCGGGGCGGTCGCGGCGCTGGTGCTCCTCGGGGCGGCGGCGCAGTCGCGGTTGCTGCCGGAGTCAGCAGGGGCGGGCGGCGGGCCGACCAGTCCGTCGCCGCCTCGTGCGTCAGCGCCACCTCGAGCACCCGACGGTCCCCGCCGGGCGGCCCGATCAGCTGGACCCCCACCGGCAGGCCGTCCGCGGTGAACCCCGCCGGCATCCCGAGCACCGGGACGCCGGCCATCGACCACGGCATCACCGTCTCCATCCACCGGTGGTAGGTGTCCATCGGCCGGCCGGCGATCTCGGCCGGCCACGACACCTCGGCGGGGAACGGGTGGACCTGGGTGGCCGGGGCGAGGAGCACGTCGAACCGCTCGAACAGCCCGACGACGGCCGCCCACCACTCCGCGCGCACGCCCGCCGCCCACGACACCTGCCGCGCGGAGAGCTCCGTCCCGTGCTCGATCTCCCACACGAGCTCGGGCTTGAGCTGCGCGCGCAGGTCGGGATCGGCGACCAGCGGGGCCATCTCGACCGAGTTCCACCAGCGCCAGACCAGGAAGGCGTCCCAGAGGCGGTCGAGGTCGAACGCCGGTACCACGTCCTCGACCACCGCCCCGAGCCCGGCGAGGACGTCGACCGGGCCGCGCGCGAGCGCGAGCAGGCCGGGCTCGGTCGCCAGCCGGCCCCCGAGGTCGCCGAGCCACCCCACCCGCAGCCCCGCCGGGTCGGCCGGGCGCAGGTCGGCGAGGTCGAGCGGGTCCGCGCGGTCGAGCGGCCCCACCGGCCCACCCGCCGTCATCACCCCGAACAGCGCGGCGAGGTCGGTGACCGTCCGGGCCATCGGTCCGGCCTCGCCGAGCTGGGCGACGAAGCCGGGCGTCCCCGGGACGCGACCGCGCGAGGGCCGCAGCCCGTACACGTTCGCCCAGGCCGCCGGGTTGCGCAGCGAGCCCATGTAGTCGCTGCCGTCCGCGGCCGGGAGCATCCGCGTGGCCAGAGCGGCCGCCGCTCCGCCGGACGAGCCCCCGACGGTGCGCGCGCGGTCGTAGGGGTTGCGGGTCGTACCCCAGACCGGGTTGTGGGTCTGGGATCCGAGCCCGAGCTCCGGGGTGTTGGTGCGCCCGACGAAGACCGCCCCGGCCGCGCGCATCCGCGCCACGTGCGGCGCGTCGGTGACCCCGACCCGCGCCGCGAACACGGGCGAGCCCGCCGTGAACGGCTGCCCGGCGGCCTCGGCGAGGTCCTTGAGCGCCTGCGGCACGCCGTGCAGCGGCCCGCGGTGCTCACCGCGCGCCAGCTCGGCGTCCCGCGCGTCGGCGTCGGCCAGGACGTCGTCGGCGTCGCGGCGCGCGATCAGGGCGTTGACCGTCGGGTTCACCGCGTCGGCGTGCTCGAGGTGGGCGCGTGCCACCTCCCGGCACGAGACCTCGCGGGCGGCGATCGCCGCCGCGAGGTCGACCAGGCCGAGCTCGCAGAGCGGCGGGACGACGACGGCGGGTGCGGCTCCGCTCAGCGGGGCTTCACCTCGCCCATCTCGCCCCAGCCGTTCCCGTCGACGCCCTGGACGCTGATGATCCGCGGGGTGGTGTCGACGTAGTCCGGCGCCTCGGAGACGAACTTCTTGAAGTGGTCGGAGTTGACGTGGTCGCCGCCCGCGTCGTCCTGGAACGCCTCGACGAGGGTGTAGGTGTTCTCCTCCTCGAGGGACTTGTTCCACTCGAAGAAGATGTTGCCGGGCTCGGACCGGGTGGCGTCGGTGAACTCCTTCGTCAGCTCGGGGAAGCGGTCGGCGTACTCCGGCTTGACGGTCCACTTGACCGCGATGAAGATCATGACCCGATCCTGGCACGGACGTGGCGCCGGGCACACCGTCCGGGCGGCGGGCGTGCCGGAGTGCTGGCGGCCCGGACCGGACATCGCCGACACTGGGGCCATGGGCCCGCCGGTCGTCCTCGCCCCGCCCGGCCACCGCGCGCCCGCCCCGGCCCTGCGCGGCCTCGTCGCCTACCACGGCTACGACCTGCGCGGACACGCTCCCGGACGCCACCGCGGCCTGCCGTCGCCGTCCCTGACGTTCGTCGTCACCTTCGGTCCCGGGCTGGAGCTGGAGCGTCCCGACGGCGGGCGCGACCGGTTCGCGGCCTGCGTCGGCGGGCTGCACGACACCCCGGAGCGGATCGTCCACGACGGCCGCCAGTCCGGCGTGCACCTGACCGTCCACCCGCTGGCGGCCCGGGTCCTGTTCGGCCTGCCGGCCGCCGAGCTCGCGGAGGTCACCGTCGACGCGCAGGACGTCCTGGGCGCCGCGGGCCGCGAGCTCGCCGAGCGGGTGGCCGAGACCGAGGACGCCGGGTGGGAGACCCGCTACGCCGCGCTCGACGACGTCCTGACCCGCCAGCTGCGCCGCCACGACGACACCGGGGAGGCGGCCGACGAGGTGCGCCACGCCTGGCGGGTCCTCACCGGGCCGGAGCCGGGCGGGGTCGGCGCCCTCGCCAGCGAGGTCGGCTGGAGCGGCGACCACCTGGGCCGGCGGTTCCGCGCCGAGTTCGGCGTGGGCCCGAAGGTCGCCGCCCGCATGGCGCGCTTCGACCGCGCGCGGCGCGACGTGGCCCGGCGCGCCGGCGGCGGGTCGCTCGTGCTCGCCGACGTCGCCGCCGACCACGGCTACGCCGACCAGGCCCACCTCACCCGCGAGTTCCGCGCGCTGGCCGGCTGCGCGCCGAGCCGCTGGGTCGCCGAGGAGGTCCTCACCGGCATGTCGGGCGGTGCCGACGATCCCGGCGCCGGCCTCGGATCCGTTCAAGACGGCGCGGCACCCCGGCCGCGATCCTCGACGACATGAGCGAGACGACCGTGACCCAGCCGCACTCGACCACCACGCCCCCGGCCCAGGTGTGGCCGACGCTGCGTGCCCGCGACGCCCGGGCCCTCATCGACTTCTACGTCGCGGCGTTCGGGTTCACCGAGACGGTGGCGTACACCGACGACGCGGGCGTGATCGTCCACGCCGAGCTCGCCTGGCCGCTCGGCGGCGGGCTCATGATGGGCCAGGAGCGCGAGACGTCCGACGGCCACTGGCCGATCCGGGTCGGCTCCTTCGGCGGCTACGTCGTGACCCGCGACGCCGCGCACACCGACGAGGTGTTCGCCCGCGCGGTGGCGGCCGGCGCGACGGTGGTCGCCGAGCCCTACGACACCGACTACGGCTCGCACGACTGCACGCTCCTCGACCCCGAGGGCAACCACTGGCAGTTCGGGACCTACCCCGGACACGAGCGCCCCGCCCCGGCCTGATCCCTGGGCTGGGATATGCACGAACGGCTCGTTCGTCACCTTCTTGGGTCATGAACGGGCCGTTCGTCCGGCGAGGTCCCGGTAGATCGAGTCGTCCGACCGACGTAGGGTGGGCGACGCTTGCGCCTAGGGTTCCGTCCGCCGCCCGTCTTCCATCCCACAACCAGGGTGGCCGGGGTCTGGACCGAGCGGCGCCACGGTCGGGCCCCCCGACCGACACCTGACGGGAGAGAAACCCCGAGGGCTCCAGTTCGACGTGCCCACTCCACGGTGGGCCCGACGCCGAGGAGCCTCCCTGGTGGCCACCGCACTCCCCGTCCTCTCCCCCTCCGGCCTGTCCGCGGGCGTCGTCGCGATCACCCTGGTCGCGGCCGTGCTGCACGCCGTGTGGAACGCCGTCGCGCACGCGGTCCCGGACCGCCTCGTGGGCTTCGCCCTCATCGGGGCGGCGTACACCGTCATCGGCGGGGGCACCGCGCTCGTCGTCGGTCTTCCCCCGGCCGCCGCGTGGCCGTTCGTGCTGACCTCCGCGCTCGCCCACGTCCTCTACACCCTGATGCTCTGGGCGAGCTACCAGCTCGGCGAGTTCAGCCAGGTCTACCCGGTGGCCCGCGGCACGGCGCCGTGGCTGGTGGCGGTCGTCGAGGTGGCGCTCGGCCACCACCTGCCGGCCCTGCAACTGCTCGGGATCGTCGTGATCTCGCTCGGACTGCTCGTCCTGGCCTTCGACGGCGGCCGCCCCTCGCGGGCGACGCTGCCGGCGCTGGGTGCCGCGGTCGCGACGGGGATCTTCATCGCGACCTACACGGTGATCGACGCGGCCGCGGTGGCCACCACCCCGGTGCTCGTCTACGCCACCTGGATGTTCCTGCTCCAGGGCCCGGTGATGCCGGTCGTGGCCCTGGCGCGACGCGGCCGCCGCCTGCGTACGACCTCCTGGTCGGTGCTCGCCGCCGGGTTCGGGGGCGGGGTGGTGTCGCTCGCGGCCTACGGGCTGGTGCTCGTCGCGCAGACCAGCGGCGCCACGGCGGCGGTCGCGGCGCTGCGCGAGACGAGCATCGTCATCGGGGCCGTCATCGGCGCGGTCTTCCTCGGCGAGCGGTTCGGCCGGGGGCGGGTCCTCGCGGCCGTCGTCGTCGCCGCCGGGATCGTCCTGGTCGAGTTCTGATCGTCCCTGGCAGGGTTGCGCCCGTGGAGACGGTGGCGCTCGAGCGGTGGACGGACTTCGCCGTCGTCGTCGGCGGGGCCAGCGCAGCACTCACTGGCCTGCTGTTCGTGGCCATCTCGATCAACGTCGGGACGATCGGGCGGTCGATCAGCCTGCGCTCCCGTGGCGGGCAGACGCTCGTGCTGTTCGTGGTGACGCTCGTGGTCTCGATCGTCCTCGCGGTGCCCGACCAGGGATTCCGCGCGTTCGGCGTCGAGCTGCTGGTCCTCGTCGCCATCGCCGGCGCGGGGCTCCTGGCCCTCGACCGCCGCGCGAAGCGGGAGGCGCAGACCCCGGCGCTGGCGCGGACCCTCGACTACGCGAGCCCGAACGTGGCGACGCTCCTGCTGATCGCCGCGGCCGGCGTCGTCGTGCTCACCGGGCACGGGTGGGGCCTCTACCTGCTCGTGCTCTCGACGGTGGTCGCGATCGTCGGCGGGGTCGCCAACGCCTGGCTGTTCCTCACCCAGCTCGGAGAGTGACCCCGGGAGGACCCGTGATCCGGCTGCCCGGCGGCGGGGCGCTCGGGCTCTACGAGCCGCGGCACCCGGTCGCGCGCTGAGCTCCCACCTCAGGCGAGTCGCGCCGCGGGCGGGAGCGCCGCCGGGTCGCCGGCCGGCCAGGCGTCGGGGCCGGCGCCGAGCGCGGCCAGCTCGGTGACCTGCTCGACGCACCACGGCGAGAGCCCCGACCAGGTGTCCCTCCGCACCGCCGCGACGAGGTCCTCCCACGCCACCGGCCGGAGGTCGTCGACCTCGGCCGGGTCCGGCGCGGGCTCGCCGGTGACGCGTGCGGTGAACACCGGGCACATCTCCCGCTCGACGACGCCGTCCTGCTCGGCGCGGTAGCGGAACCGCGGGAGCACCAGCCGCGGCGGCCCGACGTCGACACCGAGCTCCTGGCGGCCGCGGCGGCGCACGGCGTCGTCGAGGGGCTCGCCCGGCGCGGGGTGGCCGCAGAAGCTGTTGGTCCACACGCCGGGGAAGGTCCGCTTCGTCGTCGCGCGGCGGGTCATGAGTAGCCGGCCCGCGTCGTCGACGAGGTAGCACGAGAACGCCAGGTGCAACGGCGTGTCCGCGTGGTGCACCTCGGCCTTGGGCGCCGTCCCGACGGCCGCGCCGTCCGCGTCGAGGAGCACCACGAGCTCGGGGCCGTCGGGGATCTCCACCTGATCAGTATGGCGAGACCGGCGCGGCGCTCAGAGCAGGCAGGGGCCCGCCGAGGTCGTCAGCACCGGGCTCCACGCCCCCGTCCAGGCGCCCGCGGCGGCGCGCACCCGCAGGGACACCGTCGTCTTCGTGAGCGCGCGCACGGTCACGGTGTTCGACGTGGCCGTGGTCGTCCCGGACGCGACGGGCGCCGCGAAGTCCGCCGTCGTCGCCGCCTGGAACTGGTAGGACGTCGCGCCGGTCACGGCCGTCCAGCTCAGGGTCGACGCGACCGTCCCGACCCCGCTGACCGCCCCCGTCGTCGTGCTCGTCGGGGTGGCGGGGGTGGTCGTCGTGGGCGCGGCCGCCGCCGTCGTCGTGGCCGCCGGCGCGGTCGTCGTCACCGGGGCCGTGGTGGTCGTGGTCGTCGACGGCGCGGGGGTGGTCGTGGTGGTCGCCGCCAACGGCCGCGCGGTCGCGGTCGTCGTCGTCGTGGCCTGCGGCAGGGCGGGCAGCGCCTCGACCCCGCCGCCCGTCGCGAACTTGGCGGTCGCGGATCCGAGCAGCCCGGTGCACACCCAGGCGGTCGCGCTCGCCGTCGTCGTGCCCAGCGTGCCGGCGCGGGCCGTCGCGGTGCCCGGGCCGCTGCTCGCCCAGGCCGCGAGCGCCACCCCACCGGCGACGAGCAGCCCGACGACGGCGGCCACGGCCGTCACGGCGAGCCGCCTCACGGCGTGCTCGCGACGGCGACGGTGACCGGCACGGTGAAGGTGGCTCCCTGGCATCCGGTCTCCGAGGCCGTGGACATGGCGACCGCGTTCGCGAGCGTGAGAGTGGTGCTCGCGCCGGCCGCGAGGGTGACGCCGGGCTGCTGCGCGGTGAAGGTCACGCCGGTCATCGCGCAGGTCCCGGTGCCGCCGGCCGCGGTGGCCGCGCCGTTCGGGACGATGCTCAGCACCTTCACCGGGTAGCGGTTCGGGTTGGTCACGGTGACGACCGCGGTGCCCGAGGCGCCGGGTGTGAGCAGCCCGGAGGTGACCGCGCTGCCGGCGACGGTGCTCGTCGTCGGCGCGAGCGCGTTCCCCGCGGACACCCCCGACTTCCCGGATCCCGAGCTCAGCCAGGCGGCCACCGCGATGCCCGCCGCCGCGAGCGCCGCGGCGACGGCGGCCATCGCGATGAGCACCGTCGCGCGGGAGATCCGGCCGACCCGCTGCTGCCGCGCGGTCGCCGGCCGGCGGCGCAGGGGCCACCACCGAGGGCGGTCGGCCGCGGCGGCCGACGGCGCCGCCGGCCCGTGGGGCGGCGCCGCCGGGCGGGCGGGCCTGCCGCGGGACAGCGTCGGCGCGGGGGTCCCGGCCGGTGGTGTCGGCGGCCGCGGGTCACGGGTGCGCGGCACGGTCGCGGCGGCGGCACGGGCCGCCGGCGTCGGGAGCGGGTCGGTCGGCGCGTCCGGGTCGACCGGCCGCGGGAAACCCGGCTGCGGGGCACCCGGACGCGCCGCGCCCGCGGCCGCCCGCCGACCCGACGCGTGGCGCGGACCCCGGCCCGGCAGCGGGATCGGGCCCGTCCGCTCGATCGGTCCGCGCCCCTCCCGCTGGAGCAGCGACTCGACCCTCACCCGGCCGCGGAGGCGAGCTGCGCGGTCAGCGGCATCTCGAACGTCTGACCCTGACAGTTGTTGTCCGGATCGTTGATCATCGTGGCCGTGAGCGCGTAGGAGCCGGACCCGCTGGGCGCGATCGTGCCGGACGGGTTCGCGACGGCGGGGCTGGTGACCGTGCCCGCCGGGCAGCTGCCCGCGACCTTCGAGCTGCTCGCGGAGATGCTCACGACCTTCACCGGGTAGGGGTTCGGGTTGTTGATCGTGACGTTGTAGGTGGTCGTCGAGCCCGGGTAGAGCGCCGCCGCCCCCGTGCCGTTCGCCCCGATCGTCGAGCTCACGGCGACGCTGCCGGTGGTCGTGCCTGACCCGGCACCGCTCGACAGGTAGGCGGCGAACGCGACGCCCGCGCCCGCCAGGACCAGCAGGACGCCGCCGAGCACGGCGAGCCGCTTGCGATTGCGCGTCATGGTCTTCCTCGACCTCCCGGGTCGGACCGAGGGGGCGTGTCCGTCACGTCCCTCGACGACGGGACCGGGAGGTCCGTCCGTCCTGACGCTGCGTCACCACATGGTGTGGCAGGGTGACGACCGCGGTTTCAGGACAGGTAGTCGCCCATCCGCCGGAAGTACTCGCCGGCGACGTGCTCGACGTCGTCCTCGTCGCGCACCCGCTGCAGGACGAGGCCGTGCTGGTGACCACGCCAGGCGTCGGGACCCGCCACCACGACCACGCCGGTGCCCTCGCGGGCGAAGACGCGGCCGTGGGTGCCGCCGGCCCGCTCGGCCGAGACGCTCGCCTCGAGGACGCGCAGGCGCCGGCCCTCGTGCAAGCACCACGCGTTGGGGTAGGGCCCGGTCTGCGCGCGGACGAGGTTGACCAGGTCCTTCGCGGGCCGGTCCCAGGGGATCCGGTTGTCGGGGTCGGCGCGCTTGTGGAAGAAGCTCGCGTGCTCGGGGTCCTGGCGCAGCCACTCGTGCGGGCCGAACTCGACGCGGTCGAGCGCGTCGACCGTCAGCGGCCCGAAGAGCGGGACGGTGCGGTGGAAGAGGTCCTCGGTGGTGTCGGTGGGGGTCACCGGCACGGTGCGCTGGGTGATGATGTCGCCGCGGTCGAGGTGCGCGTCCATCCAGTGCGCGGTGATCCCGACCTGCGACTCGCCGTTGATCAGCGCCCAGTTCAGCGGCGAGAAGCCGGCGTACTTCGGCAGCAGCGCGTCGTGGGTGTTGACGGTGCCGCGGCTGGGCGCGGAGAAGACCTTCGGCGCGATCCAGGTCCGCCAGTTGCACGCGACCCCGATCTCGGCGCCGGCGTCGGTGATCGCGGCGACGAGCTCGTCGTCGACGGCCTTCTCGCGGTAGACGACGGGGATGTCGTGCTGGCGGGCGAGGTCGCCCATCGACTCGTCGAAGATGACCGGCGCCGGCTCGGGGCTCTCCTCGGGATGGCTGACGCACAGCACCACCTCGTGCCGGCTCGCCAGCAGGTCGGCGAGCAGCCTCGCGCCCCACTTCTGGTAGCCGAACAGCACCACGCGCACGGTCGTCTCCTCGCCCCCGTCGGTCAGGTGAGGCTGACCTTAGTAGGAGGCCGGGAACCGTCAGGAAGGTGGCGTTCCTGACACTGAACGTCCGGAAACGTCCTCTCTCGACCCGTTCGTTACGATCTCCCGACGATGGACGTCGAGATCACCCGCCTCCCCGGGATCGGCACCAAGCAGGAGTTCACGACGGCCGACGGGCGTCGCCTCGGGGTGCTCACCCACCGCGACGGGCACCGCGAGCTGATGCTCTCCTCGGCCGACGACCCGGACGCCACCGGCATCTCGGTCGCGCTGTCCGAGCCGGAGTGCAACGCGCTCGGCACGCTCCTGGGCGCTCCCAACCTCGTCGCGAAGCTGCAGGACCAGCAGCGGGAGGTGGCGGGCATCTCGACGGCGCAGTTCCCGATCTCGGTCGGCTCGCCGTACGTCGGGCGCCCGCTCGCCGACACCGCGATGCGCACCCGCACCGCGACCTCGATCGTCGCCGTCGTCCGCGACTCCGTGGTCTCCCCGTCGCCGCGTCCCGACTTCGTCTTCACCGCGGGCGACCTCGTCGTGATCGTCGGGACCGGCGAGGGCCTGACGGCCGCGGCGCAGATCCTCGAGGAGGGCTGAGCGCCTGCACTCCACCGCCGCCTCCCTGATCGAGCTCGGGGCGCTGCTGTTCGCCCTGGGCGTGCTCGGTCGGCTCGCCGGGCGGATCGGGGTCTCCCCCGTGCCGCTCTACCTGCTCGGCGGGCTGGCGTTCGGGCAGGGCGGCCTGCTCCCGCTCACCGGGATCGAGCCGTTCACCGGGCTCGCGAGCGAGGTGGGCGTCGTCCTGCTGCTCCTGCTGCTCGGGCTCGAGTACTCGGCCAGCGACCTCGTCACCGGGCTGCGCCGGTCCTGGCTCGGCGGGATCGTCGACATGCTCCTCAACGCCGCCCCGGGCGCGATCGCCGCGCTGGTCCTGGGCTGGGGCCCGCTCGGGGCGCTCGCGATGGCCGGGGTGACGTGGGTGTCGTCGTCGGGGATCGCCGCGAAGCTGCTCGACGAGCTCGGGCGGCTCGGCAACCGCGAGACCCCGGCGGTGCTCTCGGTGCTGGTCATGGAGGACCTCGCCATGGCCGTCTACCTCCCGGTGACGACGGCGGCCCTGGCCGGGCTGACCTTCCTCGCCGGCCTGCGGACCGTGGGGATCGCGCTGGCGCTGCTCGTCGTCGTGCTGGTGATCGCGCTGCGGTACGGACGGTTCGTGTCGGCGATCGTGGAGTCGCCGTCGTCGGAGGTGTTCCTGCTCCGGGTGTTCGGGGTGGCGCTGCTGGTGGCCGGCGTGGCCTCGGAGCTGCAGGTCTCGGCGGGGGTGGGCGCGTTCCTGCTCGGTATCGCCATCTCCGAGGACACCGCCGAGAACGCCACCCGGGTGCTCTCGCCGCTGCGGGACCTGTTCGCGGCGGTGTTCTTCGTGGTGTTCGGGCTCAACACCGATCCCGAGCTCATCCCCGGCGTGCTGCCCGCGGCGGTCCTGCTCGCGCTCGTGTCGACGGTGACGAAGCTCGGCGCGGGCTGGTTCGCGGCCGGGCAGCTCGGCGTGGGGTCGCTCGGGCGGCTGCGGGCGGGCGCGACGCTGGTGGCCCGCGGCGAGTTCTCGATCGTCATCGCGGGGATCGCGCTGACCTCCGGGGCCGTGGCGCCCGGGCTGGCGCCACTCGCGACGACGTACGTGCTGCTCATGGCCGTCGTCGGGCCGGTCTGCGCGCGGGTGGTGGAGCCGGTGTACCGGAGGGTGGCGCGGCGGCCGGTGACCTGATCGGGATGCCGGCGAAGCGTCGTTACATGCATCCAGTGGCAGGAAAGCCCCCTCGTCGATTGACCGGAACCGCACCCACGACGACGGCCGCCCCGGCAGCATCCGAGCCGTGGCGAGCCGGCGGGAGCTCATCGAGTCCGAGGACTTCGCGCGCCGTCGCGGGGGCGCGGCCCTCGTGCGCGGTGACGCCCTCGCCGTCGAGGACGTCCCCGCCGCCCGAACGCGGCGCTCGTCGTGGGCCTCGTCGTCGTCGTGCTGTCGCCGCCGCCTCAGCCGTGGCCTGCCCCCTCGTCCGACGCGTCGACGGAGTGGCTACCCGCCGAGCGGATCTCCTTTCGGCACGCAGTGACTCCCTGATCATGGGCGCCCCCACCTCCCCGGCACCCACCCGAAAAGCCAGCACTCCGCGCTGCTCAACCGCGAGGAGATGATGGACCGGGTGGTGCGCCGGCTCGCCGAGCACCTGGGTGACCCGGTCGACGAGCAGGAACGGGTCAACTGTCACCACAACTACACCGAGCAGGAGACCCACTTCGGCCGGAAGGTCTGGGTCTCGCGCAAGGGCGCCATCAACGCCGAGGCGGGCCGGCCGGGCCTCGTCCCCGGCTCGATGGGGACGGCGTCCTACGTGGTGAGCGGCAAGGGCTTCCCGCCCAGCCTGAACAGCTCGCCCCACGGCGCCGGCCGGGCCTACTCGCGGTCGAAGGCCCGCAAGACCTTCACCGTCGAGGAGCTCCGCGAGGCGATGGCGGGGATCGAGTACCGCGACACCGAGGCGTTCCTCGACGAGATCCCCGTCGCGTACAAGGACGTGGACGTCGTGATGGCCGACGCCGTCGAGCTGGTGGAGGTCCGTCACACGCTGCGGCAGGTCGTGAACGTCAAGGGGGAGTGAACGAACGGCCGGTTCGGCACCTTCTTCGGTGACGGACCGGCCGTTCGTGCCGTCCACGGCGACGCCTGCGACGCGCCGGCCCGCCGGTTCCCGCACTCGACACCGGACGCTCCGCTGCCCGTCGGCCACGTGTCACACGAACGGGGTCCGGAACGATCACCATGCACGTCGCCGCCCACCTCGAGGAGCGCCGTGCCCCGCCCCCCGTCGTCCGCCCTGTCCCGCCGCGCCGTCCTCCTGGGCGGCGCCGCCGCCCTCGCCGCCACCTCGATGAGCACCCTCACGACGCCGAGGGCCGCCGCCTCGGCGACCCGGCCCGACGTCTTCACCCTCGGCGTCGCCTCCGGCGACCCCACCCCCGACGGCGTCGTCCTCTGGACCCGGCTCGCCCGTGACCCGCACGGCCGGAACGGCGGCATGACCGAGGCCGCCGTCGACGTCGACTGGCAGGTCGCCGACGACGAGCGCTTCACCCGCGTCCGCGCCGCCGGCCGCACCCGCACCGGACCGCAGGACGGGTACGCCGTCCACGTCGAGGTCGGCGGGCTCCCCGCCGGCGGGACCTTCTTCTACCGGTTCGGGGCGCTGGGCCGGCTCTCGCGGACCGGCACCACCCGGACCGCCCCACCCCCGACCGCGCTGGCCCCCGTCGACATCGCGTTCGCCTCGTGCGCGAACTACGAGCACGGCTGGTTCACCGCCTACCGGCACCTGGCGCAGGAGTCGCCCGACCTCGTCCTCTTCCTCGGCGACTACCTCTACGAGGAGGCGGCCGGCACCTACCGCGCGAAGTCCGGCAACCCCCGCAGCTACGGGGACGCGGAACCGACCACCGTCGAGGGCTACCGGCACCGCTACGCCCTGCACCACGCCGACCCCGACCTGCAGGCCGCCCACGCCGCCGCGCCGTGGATCACCGTGTTCGACGACCACGAGGTGCAGAACAACTGGGCGGGCGACCACCCGGAGACGCCGCAGCGGGACTTCCTCGCGCGCCGCGCGGCGGCCTTCCGGGCCTGGTACGAGAACGTCCCGGTCCGGCTCCCGCAACGACCGCGGGGCTCGACGATCCAGTGCTTCCGCCGCCTGTCCTGGGGCGCCACCGCGACGTTCCACATGCTCGACACCCGGCAGTACCGCGACGTCCAGACGAGTGGGCCCGGCGCCGCCGACCCGCGCCGCACGATCACCGGCGGAGCCCAGGAGCGGTGGCTCGTCGACGGCTTCCGGACCTCCCGCGCGCGGTGGGACGTGCTGGGCCAGCAGGTGTTCTTCTCCCAGCTCGACCTCGTGCCCGGCCCGCCGCGCGGGTTCAACGGGGACGCCTGGGACGGCTATCCCGTGGAGCGCGACCGCATCGTGGCGAGCTGGCAGCGGTCCCGGGTCCGCAACGCCGTCGTCCTCTCCGGGGACATCCACACCCACTACGTCGCCGACATCCGCGCCGACCACGACGACCCGACCTCGCCGGTGGTCGGGACGGAGCTGGTGTCGAGCTCGATCACGTCCGAGGGCGACGGCTCCGACCACTCGGCCGAGGTCGCCGGGGCGCTCGCCCGCAACCCGCACATCCGCTACGGCATCGCCCGGCGCGGCTACCTCACCGCGCGGTTCACCCCGGAGCGGCTGCAGGCGGCGGTCCGGGTCGTCGACCGGGTCTCGACGCCGGGCGCGCCCGTCCGCACCGCGGCGACGTTCACCGTCGCCGATCGGACTCCGGGGCTGCAGCAGGCCTGACCGTCGTCGACGAGGCGGCATCGCGCCCCGGAGGTACGATGACGAGGACGGCGCCGGGCTCGTCCCTCGAGCCCGGCGCCCTCCTCTTGCGCCGCCACCACGGGCGCCACCACAACACCCGCGCGGCCGGACCGCGGCGAGATCACCCTCGTCGATCTCGCGATGAGGTGAGCCTAGCCTAACTCGGCGGGCGCGCCAACCCGGGTCCCCGTGTCGTCACCCGCGGCCCGCAGGCAGCGCTGCGAGAGCTCGCGCATCGCCGCGGTGAGCTCGTCCGGGGACTCGACGACGACCTCCAGCCCGAGGCCGACGAGCATGAGCACCGCACCGTCGACGGCGTCGGTCGCCAGGTGCAACCGCGACGTCCCGTCGCCGAGGTCGTCGAGCCGCACGTGGTCGGTCCACAGGTTCGCCTTGACGACGTCGGGCGGGGCGAGGACCCGCACCCGGCAGCGGAAGGACCGGACGTCGGCGACCTTCGTGGCGACGTAGGCGGCCGGGTCTCCGCCGGGGATCTCCCGCGGCTCGAACCGCGGGCCGGTCGCCAGGCCGTCGGGCCCGACCCGCGGGCGGACGCGGTCGAGGCGCAGGGTGCGCCAGTCGTCGCGGCCGAGGTCGTGGGCGAGCAGGTACCAGCGCCGGCCCCAGGAGACGAGGTGGTGCGGTTCGACCCGCCGTCGGGTCACGGTCCCGTCGTGCGCGGTGTAGTCGAGGTCGAGCACGCGCCGGTCCCGGCAGGCGGCGCCGACGGCGACGAGGGCCGCCGGGTCGACGGTCGGGGTCGCGCGCAACGGCGTGACGGTCGTGACGGGGACGGCCGCGACCCGTCGTCGCAGGCGGCTCGGCAGGATGCGCTCGAGCTTGACCAGGGCGCGGACCGCCGCCTCCCCCAGCCCGGCCACCCCGACACCGCCCGAGCCGGCCGCGGTCTGCAGCGTCACCGCGACGGCGACGGCCTCCTCGTCGTCGAGCAGCAGCGGCGGGAGCGCGGCCCCGGCGCCGAGGCGGTAGCCGCCGGTCGGCCCGAGGTCGACCTCGACGGGGTAGTCGAGGGCGCGCAGCTTGTCGACGTCGCGGCGCACGGTGCGCACCGAGACCCCGAGGCGCTCCGCGAGCTCCGGACCGGACCACTCGGGCCGCGTCTGGAGCAGCGAGAGCAGGCGCAGCAGGCGGGCGGACGTCTCGAGCACCCGGCCATCCTCCCGCGGGAGGCGGTCAGGACGTGACCTCCACGACCAGCCACGACAATGGGCACGTCGCTCCGGCGCGTGACTCGTCAGTAGACGTACGATCGAGCTCGATGACCGCCAAGCCCCGGCCCGCTCCCCGCTACCGGTTCCAGCGCGACACCCGCTACCTCGTGACCGTCGTCGACGACGACGGCGCGCGCCTGGACCATCGACTCGACGCGTACCAGGGCTGGCTCGCCGGCCCGGACGGCATCCGGCACCGCTTCGGCGCGCACCGCCGGGCACGCACCGAGATCCGGGACGACCGCATCGCGGCCACCGTGGGCCCCGTCGCCGCCGGCTGACGCCGCGGGGAACGCGACCGGCCTGCCCGGTCGACCGCGCCCCCCGCACCGCCTGGTTCCCGGTCCGCACCTCCGGGCCGCCGTCCGACTCCGCCGCCTCCGACTCGGCGGGTCGTCCCCGGCCCGGTGTCCTCGTGGACCGTGCGCCGGCTCAGCTGACGAGACCGCAGCGGAAGCCCTGGGCCACCGCCTGCGCGCGGTCCGAGGCGGAGAGCTTGCGGAACAGGCGCCGCGCGTGGGTCTTGACGGTGTCCTCGGACAGGTAGAGCTCCCGCCCGATCTGGCCGTTGCTCTTGCCCTGGCTCATCCCGCGCAGGACCTGCATCTCGCGCTCGGTGAGGTTGATGCCGGCGCCGGGCTCCGAGGCCGCGCGCTGGGTCGGGAAGACGTCGCCCATCGTGGTGCTCGCGAGCGCGGCGACCAGCTCGGGCCGCGAGGCGTCCCAGCGCAGGTAGCCGCGGGCGCCGCCGGCGATGGCGGAGGCGATGCTGCCCGCGTCGTCGGGGGCCCCGAAGACGATGACGTTCGCCTGGTGGTGGGCCGCGACGAGGCGGCGGGTGGCCTCCGCGCCCGAGCTGACCGCGCGCTGGGTGCCGACGAAGACGACGTCGACGGGCTGGCGCGCGTAGCGGGCGAGCAGGTCCTCCGGGGTCGCGACGCAGTCGATGCGCTGCACGCCGGGCACGGCCGACATGACGCGGGTCAGCCCTTCGCGGACGCTGCGGCGGTCGTCGCAGATCAGAACCGTCCTCATTCAGACTCCAGTTCCCGGTGGCGGTCCCGCTCGGGGACGGGACCGACGGATGTGTCAGGCGGCCCACGGTGGGCGCTGTCCTTCCATCGGCGTCCCCGGGCGAGACCTTGACCCTGGAATGACACCCCTGTTGTTATCGCTCCGTGATGGCGCGGAGGACCCATGTCGCAGAATCGTGATGCTGAACGGCCGAGTCGGGTGCTCCTGCTCCACGGCCCCAATCTCAACCTGCTCGGGCGACGCGAGCCCGAGGTCTACGGGACCACGACGCTGGCCGACATCGACGCCCGGTGCCGGGATCTGGGCGCTGAGCTGGGGCTCGAGGTCGACGCCCGGCAGAGCAACCACGAGGGTGTGCTGATCGACGCCGTCCAGGAGGCCATGACCGACTTCGCCGCGGTGGTGATCAACCCGGGCGGCTTCACCCACACCTCGGTGGCCCTGCGGGACGCGCTTGCGGCGCTGCCGGTGCCCGTCGTCGAGGTCCATCTCTCGAACATCCACACCCGCGAGCCGTTCCGACACCACTCGTACGTGTCACCGGTGGCGACGGCGGTCATCGCGGGCGCGGGCGCGCTCGGCTACGAGCTGGCCCTGCGGGTCTGCGCTGCGCGCACGTGAACGGATGTGGTCGCTCCGGCGACCACATCCGTTCACCTGGCCCGGAGGGCCTCGAGCTCCTCGCGCAGCACCTCGGGGAACTGCAACGGCAGGAAGTGGGTCCCAGGCAGCCGCACCAGCCGCGCGCCCGGGATGCCGTCGGCGAGCGCGACCATGTCCTCGACCGGCGCCATCGTGTCGAACTCGCCGGCCACGACCGTCACCGGCACGTGCAGGTCGTCGACCGGGATCGGGGGCTCGTCCCCCGCCGCCAGCACCATCGTCGAGAACCACGTCCAGTCGTGGTGAGAGAACTCCCGCGCGACCTCCGCGAGGGTCTGCAGCGGCCCGGGCGCCCACGCCGCCACGCCGGACGCGTCGAGGCCCCGCGGCAGCAGCGAGATCAGGCCCGCCACCGGCGGTCCGACCACGCGCAACGACCACGCGCTGGCCCGGGACAGGCCCCGGGAGACGACGGCGGGCGTCCACCGCGGCCCGACCCGGAAGCCGCCCCCGTTCACCCCGCCGAGCACCAGCAGCGACGCCACCCGGTCGGGGGCCCGGCGGGCGGCCTCGAAGGCCACCGCCACCCCGACCGACCAGCCGACCACCGCGGCCCGCTCGATGCCGGCCGCGTCCATGACGGCGAGCATGTCGTCGACGTGGTCACCGATCCTGATCCGCGACGGGTCGCGCGGGCGCTCGGAGCCCCCGAGACCGCGGTGGTGCCAGGTGACCGCGCGCGGTGTGCCGGGACCGGGCCGGCCGTCCCCACCGAGGAAGGGCCAGGCGGCCGGGCTGGCCCCGAGGCCGTTGGAGATCACCACGGGCACGCCGGCGTCGCCGACGCAGCCGTTGTCCCACCAGCGGATGCGGGTCCCGTCGGGGGCGACGACGTCGTCGAGGCGGGGCATCGGTCGAGGCTATCCAGCCCGGGCGATCACGACGCCCGGGCGCGCTCACGGATCTGGTCGGCCGACAGGTAGGTGTCCGCGCCCTCGAAGTCCTCGACGGTGCCCTTGCGGCCGGACAGGAAGCCGATGCGGATGAACTCGTCGCCGCCGAACAGGTGCAGGATCCAGTTCGCGATCACCCGCAGCCGCGTGCGCATCAGCGGCAGCGCGAACACGTGGTACCCGCGGGTCACCACCTGCGCCGTGGCGCCCGTGAGCTCGAGGCCGAGCGGGTGCGCCACGGCCTGGGTGCCCCCGAGGTCCACGACGAGGCCGAGGTCGTGGTGCTTGTACTGCTTCAGCGCCTGCCCGTGGAGCGAGGCCACCACGTTGTCCGCGCACGTGGCCGCCATCCGCGTGGCGTGCTGGGCGGTCGGCGGGCAGATGGCGTCGGGGTCGTCCTGGGTGAGGTCGGGCACCGCGGCGCAGTCGCCCAGCGAGAACACGTCGGAACGGCCGGGCAGCAGGAAGTCCGCCCCGACCTTCAGCCGGCCGCGGACGAGCTCGACGTCGAGGTTCTTCACCAGCGGGTTGGAGGTCACGCCCGCCGTCCACACCAGGGTGCGCGTGGGGAGCGTGGTGCCGTCGGTGAACGTCACCGCCGAGTCGGTGACCTCCTGCACGCCGGTCTCGAGCTTGATCTCGATGCCACGGCGGCGCAGCAGGTCCAGCGCCTGCTCGCCGAGGCGCTCCCCGAGCTCGGGCATGAGCCGCGGGGCGATGTCGACGAGCGTCCAGCGCACCAGGCCCGGGTCCAGCCGGGGGAAGCGCTTGAGGGCCGACTCGGTGAGCAGCTGCAGGCAGGCCGCCGTCTCGGTGCCGGCGTAGCCGCCGCCGACGACCACGAACTGCAGCCGGGCGGCGCGCTCCTCGTCGTCGGTCGAGGCGTTGGCGAGCTCGAGCTGGGAGATGACGTGGTCGCGCAGGTACGCCGCCTCGGCCAGGTTCTTCATGCCCAGCGCGTGCTCGTCGAGCCCGGGGATGTCGAACTTGCGGGTGACGCTGCCCGGCGCGAGGACCAGCCGGTCGTAGGGCAGCTCGATCTCCTCGCCGGAGATCTTGTGGACGATGCAGGTGGAGCGCTCCAGGTCCACGCCGACGACGGTGCCCGGCAGCCGGTGGGCGCGCTTGAGCGCCCGCGGCAGCGACACGGTGACGGCCTGCGTGGTGATCACCCCCGCCGCGACCTGCGGGAGCAGCGGCAGGTAGAGCATGTAGTCGTGGGGGCTGACCACGACGACCTCGACGTCACCCCGGTCGATCTCGTGGCGCAGCCGCTTCTCGAGGCGCTTCACGCACTCGAGCCCGGCGAACCCCGCGCCCACCACGACGATCCGTTCCGCGGCCATCCCCGGCCCCTCCCGTCACACTGTCGACGTCAACTGTGACGACGAGCCGTTCATCACCGTTCCTGCGGCGCAAGATGCCCCCGGGCGTCCCGAATGACACCCTCGCCTCGCCCCACCGCCCCGCTGTGCGCGGACTCACGGTGGTCCGGGGCCCGATCCCACCGCCGACGGGAGGCTCTCGTGAGTGCCGTGCTGTTCACCGGGTTCCCCGGATTCCTCGGCTCGGCCCTCCTGCCCCGCACGCTGCGCCGCGACCCGGAGGCCCGCGCCGTCGCCCTGGTCCAGGAGCGCTGGCTCGGGCGGGCCCGCGAGGCGCTCGCGGAGATCGAGCGCGGGGACCCGGCGATCGCCGGGCGGACCGACCTCGTCGTCGGGGACATCACGACGCCCGGTCTGGGTCTCGACGACGTCGTCCGGGACCGGCTCCTCGACGAGCCTCTGGAGATCTTCCACCTCGCCGCGGTCTACGACCTGTCGGTGGCCGCGGACGTCGCCTGGCGGGTGAACGTCGACGGGACCCGGCACGTCGTCGCGCTCGCCCGCGCCGCTGCCGACGGGGCCGGGCTGCGGCGGCTGCAGTACGTGAGCACCTGTTACGTCTCCGGGCGCTACGACGGCCTCTTCTTCGAGGACGACCTCGAGCTCGGCCAGCCGTTCTCGAACCACTACGACCACACCAAGCACGAGGCCGAGCGCGTCGTCGCGAAGGCCCGCGACGCGGGGCTGCCGGTGACGATCTACCGGCCCTCGGTCGTGGTGGGCGACTCGACCACCGGGCGGACCCAGAAGTTCGACGGGCCCTACTACGTGCTCCAGCTCCTGCTGCGCCAGCGCGGGACGGCGCTGATGCCGCTGCCGCGGGGCGCCGACCGGGTCGCGTTCAACCTGGTGCCCTCGGACTTCGTCGTCGACGGGATCGCCGCCCTCGCCGGGCACGACGCCGCCCTGGGGCGCACGGTCGCGCTCGCCCAGCCCGACCCGCCGACCGTGGTCGAGATGTCGGAGGCCTTCGCGCGGCAGGCCGGCCGGCGCCTGCGCGCCGTGCCGATGCCGACCGGGCTCGCCGCGTTCGGCATCGACCACGTGCCCGGGGTCGGGCGGCTGTTCAAGGTCCCCTCGAGCACCCTCGAGTACCTCACCCACCCGACGCTGTACGACACGACCGCCACGACGGCCCTGCTCGTCGAGGTCGGGGTGCGGTGCCCGACGTTCGCCGAGCACGTGGGCCCCATGGTCGAGTTCTTCCGGGCGAACCCGGACGTCGGCAGCGCCGCGATGGTCTAGACCGCGTCGGGCGCGACCCGTGGCGTGCTCACTGCTCCGTGGCTGGAGCTCGGCGGGCCGCTCTGCCCGAGCCACCGGGTCGGCGGCCCGAGCGACCGGCGAGCAGCGCGACGACGGCGGCGATGCCGACCGCCGCGCCGGTCGCGGCCGCCGGGGCGATCGCGTCGATGAGCATCCCGGACAGCGGGTAGGCGATCGTGGCACCGACCGTGGTCGCCGAGCCGTGGAGCCCGGTGGCCAGACCCCGGGAAGCGTCGGGAGCCAGCCGGCCGACCGCCTCCGCGGCGGCCGCCAGCGCGGGTGCGCAGCACGCCCCGGCCGGCACCAGCAGCAGTGCCATGACCCACCACGGGCCCCCGAGGGCGACCGGCAGCGAGCCGGCGGCGAGCAGGCCGAGCAGCAGGGCCGGGGAGCGAGGGCGGGCCGCGGCGCCGTAGACCGCGCCGCCGAGCAGCGAGGCGCCGCCCCAGACGGCGTTGACCAGCGGCCACCACCCGGTCTGGCCACGACCGGTCAGCGTGGCCACCACCGCGAGCTCGGTGGCGCTGAGCACCAGGATCGCCGCTGCGGTGACGGCCAGTGCCGCCAGCATCGGGCCGGACCACATCCGCGGACGCCGTCGGAGGTCCGAGCTCGTCGGGGACGGCTCGGTCAGGGGTGGGTCGAGCCTGCCGAGCGCGACGCACCCGGCGAGGAACCACGCGCCGACCAGCCACAACGCCACCGTCGCGGGCAGGGCGAGGACGGCGGCGGTGCCCAGCGCCGGCCCGAGGATGTAGGTGATTTCCACCGACATCGCGTCCAGCGCGAACGCCGGTCGCTGCTGGGCGGCCGGGACCGCGGCGGCCATCGACTGACGCACCACGGGGAAGGCCGGAGGGGTCAGCAGCCCGGCTCCGCACGCGGTGACCGTGAGCACCGAGGGACCCAGCGCGGGCGCGGCACCCCAGAACCCGGACTGGGCCACGGCGCAGACCGCGAGCACCGGACGCAGCCCCACCCTGTCGATCGCGCAGCCCAGCAGCGGAGCCCCCACCGCGATGCCGGCGGTGACCGCACCGCCGACCAGCCCGGCCTCGGCGAATCCACGGTGCAGCCCGACCACCATGTGCAGCGTCAGCACCACCCCGACGGCGGTCACCGGCAGCCGCGCCGCGAACCCGACCCCGGTCAACCAGGCCAGCCCCGGCAGCTCCCACACCCGGCGGTAGGTCGCGACGGCACCGCCGGAGATCCCCCGCATCCCGGCCATCATGACCCGACCTGCAGCCGCCGTCGCGTCTCGGCTGCTGGTCAACAACCACTCCGTCAACCGTTCCGACGTGGTGGCCTCGCGCACCTCGGCGGAAGACCCACGAGACTGAGTTCCTAACGGAGGTCAAGCCGCGGTCGTAGGCTGTGGCGTTGACGGGCCGGTCGATGGAGCGCTGTGCGACTCCTTTCTTCGCCGGCCCGTCGCC
>NZ_JABBND010000016.1 GCF_012933465.1 Actinomycetospora sp. TBRC 11914 | reverse complement strand
TGTGCTCACGAGCGCGGCAGCGCACCCAGGTCCTCCAGCAGGGCCGGATGGGTCGGGGTCCACCCGAGGGTCTCCCGGGTGTGGGCGCTCGTCGCCGGCTGGTCCAGGGCGAAGATCCGGCCGAACGGGCCGAAGTCCTCCACCGGCCGGGACGCGACCGGCAGCCCGAGCCGGTCGCCGATCACCGCCGCGATGTCGCGCACCGCGTCGCCCTCGTCGGCCACGGCGTGCCAGGACGTCCCGGCGGGCGCGGACTCCAGGGCCAGCCGGAACAGGACGGCGGCGTCGAGCGCGTGCACGGCCGGCCAGCGCTGGGTCCCGTCGCCCGGGTACGCGGCCACCCCGCTCCGGCGCGCCTGGTCGGTCAGCAGGCCGGCGAACCCGCCCTCGCCGTCGCGGTGCACTGTCCGCGGCATGCGCACGGCCGTGGCACGCACCCCGCGCCCGGCCAGCGCGAGCAGCGCGTTCACCGCCCGGCCCCGACCCCCGACCGGGCCGTCGGTCGGCAGCGGGTCGGACTCGGTGGCGGGGCGCCCCGGGATCCAGGGCGTCCCCGAGACCGCGGCGATCGGGCGGTCGGTCCCCACGAGCTCCTCGCCCAGCGCGGCGAGGGCGGCGGTGTCCTCGGCGATCGACCGCGCGAGCGCCTCGGCGCTCGAGTAGTCGCTGCCGAACGCCAGGTGGACCACCCCGTCGGCCGCCGCGGCGCCGGCCCGCAGGACGTCGAGGTCGGAGACCGCTCCGCGCAGTGCCTCGGCGCCGGCCTTCTCGACGAGCCGCGCCGACTCCTCGGAACGGGCGAGCGCCCGCACGGTGTGGCCGTGGGCGAGCAGTTCGGCCACGACGGCCGAGCCGATCGTGCCGGTACCGCCGGTGACGAAGACGTGCATGTCAGCACTCCCGGAAGCTCGATGAGACTCTGTCTCATCACCGTAGCACCAGGACGAGACCGAGACTCATCACTAGGCTGGGGCCGTGGCGCGCTGGGACCCGAACCCGAGGCTGCGGCTGGTGCGCGCCGCGATCGACCTGTTCGCCGAGCAGGGCTATGACGACACCACCGTCGCCCAGATCGCGGCGCGGGCCGGCCTGTCCAAGGCGACCTTCTTCCGGCACTTCCCCGACAAGCGCGAGGTCCTCTTCGCCGGGCAGGAGGCCCACAGCACCCTGCTCGCCGAGGGCGCCACCGCGGCGCCCCCCGACGCCACTCCGCTCGAGGCCGTCGCCGCGGCGCTCGACCATGCGACGGCGAGCTTCACCGACGAGCAGCGCGGGTTCGGGCCCCGGCTCCGCGCGGTCGTCGCGGCCCACGACGAGCTGCGGGAGCGCGAGGCGTTCAAGCGGGCCGGCCTCGCGGCGGCCCTGGCCGCGGCCCTGCGCGACCGCGGCGTCCCCGACACCACCGCCCGGCTCGCGGCCGACCTCGGCGTCGAGGCCTTCCATCTCGGCTACACCCGCTGGACCGACGTCGACGCCGACGATGACGCGGCCACCTACCCCGCCCTCGCCCGCCGGGCCCTCGACGAGCTGCGTGCGGCGGCCGCCGCACTCCACTGACTCGACGCCCGTCCGCGACCTAGAGTGGGCGCCGGACCGGCACCGTGGCCGACCACCGCCCGATCCGCCACGGAGGCCCGCCGATGTTCACCGTCCCGACCGTCGACCTCGCGCCCTACGTCGACCCCGCCGGTTCCCCCGAGGACCGCGCGCGGACGGCCGCCGCCCTCGACGACGCGTGCCGCGCCGTCGGCTTCGTGCAGGTCGTGGGCCACGGCGTGCCCGACGACGTCGTCGCGGGCCTCGCGTCCGCCGTCGACGACGTCTTCGCGCTGCCGATGGCGACGAAGAAGGCCCTCGTCGTCACCGGCGGCACCAACCGCGGGTACAGCCCGCCGCGCAGCGAGTCGGTGAGCCGGAGCCTCGGCGTCGAGCAGGCCACCCGGATGAACGACTTCTTCGAGGCGTTCAACGTCGGGACCGCGGCCGACGGGCCGGCGACCGGCGGCGACGGCAATCGCTGGCCCGACGTCGCGGGCGTCCGGGAGCGGGTCGAGGCCTGGTTCGCCGAGGCGCAGCGGGTGGCCCGCACGCTGACGACGGCGTTCGCCGACGCCCTCGGGGTGCCCCGGCGGACGTTCGCGGACCTCGCCCGCGACCCCGTCGAGGTGCTGCGGATGAACCACTACGCGCTGGCCGAGCAGGACCTCCCGGAGGGCGCCGACCTCACCGGCATGGGCGAGCACACCGACTACGGCATCGTCACGGTGCTCTGGGCGGACCGCGTCGCCGGGCTGCAGGTCCTGGGTCCCGACGACGCCGAGTGGCACGACGTGCTGCCGGCGCCGGGCGCGCTGCTGGTCAACCTGGGCGACCTCACCGCGCGGCTGACCGGCGACCGGTGGCGCTCGACGCTGCACCGGGTGAAGCCGCCGGTCGAGGACGGGCGGATCCGGCGACGCCGGTCCGCCGCCTTCTTCCACGACGGCGACCTCGACGCCGTCGTCGAGACCCTGCCGCTGCCCGGGGCGTCGCCCTATCCGCCGACCACCGTCCGCGAGCACCTCGCCGCCAAGCTCGCCGGGAGCCGCGGCGGCACGCTCAACGCGGCCGCCGACCGCGAGGCGGCCCGCGTCCAGGTCGCCGCGGGTGGTGCGTCGTGAGCGACGAGACCTGGCTCGCCGCGGCCGTCGCCCTCGCGCAGCAGAACGTCGCCGACGGCGGCGGGCCCTTCGGCGCGGTGATCGTCGCCGACGGGCAGGAGCTCGCCCGCGGCCAGAACCGCGTCACCCGCGACCTCGACCCCACCGCGCACGCCGAGGTCACCGCGATCCGCGAGGCCTGCCGGCGCCGCGGCGACTTCTCCCTGGCCGGCGCGGTGCTCTATGCCAGCTGCGAGCCCTGCCCGCTGTGCGTCTCGGCGTCGCTGTGGTCCCGGCTCGATCGGGTGGTGTTCGCCGCCGACCGCCACGACGCGGCCCGCGGCGGGTTCGATGACCGGGAGTTCTACGAGCTCTTCGCCCGCGACCCCGGCACCTGGCCGATGCGGGTGGAGGCGCTGGGCGGCCGGCTCGAGCTCGACCCGCGCGCCCCCTTCGACGCCTGGCTCGCGAAGACCGACCGCGTCCACTACTGACCGGGAGCCGACGATGGACCAGCTCACCGTCGAGACCCTCGACCGGCCGGCCGGCGACGACGAGGTCCGCGCGCTGCTGCCGGGACTCGGCCCCGACCGCGTCCTGCTCGGCGGCGGCACCTTCCTGTTCTCGGTGCCCCAGCCGCACGTGCGTGGCATGGTCGACCTCACCGCCACCCGATGGCCCCCGCTCACCGTCGCCGACGACGGCCTCACCGTCGCGGCGACCGCGACCCTCGCCGAGCTCGCCGACCTCGACCCCGCCGCGCATCCCCACTGGCCGGCGCTGCCCCTGCTCGCGGCGTGCTGCGAGGCACTCGTCGGGTCCCGCAAGATCTGGCACGTCGCGACCGTCGGCGGGAACATCTGCCTCGCCCTGCCCGCCGGGCCGATGATCGCCCTGGCCGCGGCGCTGGACGGGGTCGCGGTGATCTGGGACCCGGCCGGTCGGGAGCGTCGCGAGCCCGTCGCCGACCTCGTCGTCGGCGCGCAGCGCACGACGCTCGCGCCGGGGGAGCTGCTGCGCTCGGTGCACCTCCCGGCCGCGGCGCTGCGCGGCCGCACCGCGCTGCGCAAGGCCTCGCTCTCCCCGCTCGGGCGCTCCGCGGTGCTCCTGGCCGGCCGCCGGGACGACGACGGCGGGTTCACCCTCGCCGTCACCGCCGCGCTGCCCCGGCCCGCGGTGCTGCGCCGGCCCGGCCTCCCAGACGCCGACGGGCTGGCCGCCGACCTCGACGCGCTCGCCCACACCCACGGCGGCTGGTTCGACGACCCCCACGGCACCCCCGAGTGGCGCCACGCGATGACCCGCCACCTCGCCGAGGAGATCCGGACGGAGCTGCGGTGACCCGCGTCGACGGCACCCCGCTGCCCGACGCGCCGCGGCCCGGCCAGTGCCTGCGGACCTACCTGCGCGACCACGGGCACCACGCGGTCAAGAAGGGCTGCGACGCCGGCGACTGCGGCGCCTGCACCGTCCTGGTCGACGGCGTGCCGGTGCACTCCTGCCTCTACCCGGCGGTCCGCGCCGCGGACGCGGAGGTGACGACGGCGGCCGGGCTGCCCGACGACGTCGGCCGGCGCTTCGCCGACGCCGCCGGCTTCCAGTGCGGCTTCTGCACGCCCGGCATGGTGACGACGGCGAGCGCGTTCGCCGACCGGCTCGCCGACCCCGCCGCCCGCCCCCGCACGCTGCAGGGGAACCTGTGCCGCTGCACCGGCTACCGCGCCGTCGCCGACGCCCTCGACGGACGGGTCACGACGGGTGTCCCCGGCTCCGGGCCGGCGCTCGGCACCCCGGCCGCGGCGCCCGCGTCGGCGCGGATCGTGCGCGGCGCGGAGCCCTACACCCTGGACGGTCCGGTGCCGGACGACCTCGCTCACCTCGTCGTCGTCCGCAGCCCCCACGCCCACGCGCGGATCGTCCGGATCGACACCGCGGCGGCGTCGGCGGTCCCCGGCGTGCTCGCCGTGCTCACCCACGAGAACACCCCCGCGACGCTCTTCTCGACCGCCCGGCACGAGAACCGGCTCGACGACCCCGACGACACCCGCGTCCTCGACGACGTCGTCCGCTTCCACGGCCAGCGGGTCGCGGCCGTCGTCGGGATCGACCTGGCGGCCGCGGAGGCGGGCGCGCGGGCCGTCGTCGTCGAGTACGCGCCGCGGGACCCGGTGCTCGATCCCGAGACCGCGCGGGAGGCCCCGGCGATCCACGGCGACAAGGGGCCGGAGAGCCGCATCCTCGACCCGGCCCGCAACGTCGTCGCCGCGCTCCACGACGGCGTCGGCGACGTGGCGGCGGGGGTCGCGGCCGCGCGCGCCGCGGGCGGGGCGGTGGTGACGGGCACGTGGCACACCGGGCGGGTCGCGCCGACGTCGCTGGAGACCCACGCCAGCCGGGCGTGGGTCGACGGGGCCGGGCGGCTGGTGGTGCGGACCTCGACGCAGGTGCCGTTCCTCGTGCGCGACGAGCTCGCCCGGCTGCTCGACCGGCCACGGGACTCGGTGCGGGTGTTCTCGGCCCGCGTCGGTGGCGGGTTCGGCTCGAAGCAGGAGCTGCTGACCGAGGACCTGACGGCGCTGGCGGCCCTGGCCACGGGGCGGCCGGTGCAGTGGGAGCTGACCCGCACCGAGTCGCTCACCGCGACCCCGACCCGCCACCCCATGCGGGTGTCGGTGACCGCGGCCGCGGGCCCCGACGGCGCGCTGACCGCGCTGGCCATCGACGTGCTCTCCGACGCCGGGGCCTACGGCAACCACTCGCCGGGCGTGATGTTCCACGGCTGCCACGAGTCGATGGCGCTCTACCGGTGCCCGAACAAGCGGGTCGACGCCGAGGCGGTGTACACCACGACGCCCCCGTCGGGCGCGTTCCGCGGCTACGGCCTCGGGCAGGTGCAGTTCGCGATCGAGTCCGCCCTCGACGACCTCGCCCGCGAGCTGGGGATCGACCCGTTCGACCTGCGACGACAGACCGTCGTGCGGCCCGGCGAGGAGTTCGTCGCCTCCCACGACCCCACCGAGCACCCCGACGACCTGCGCTTCGGCTCCGACGGCCTGCCGCAGTGCCTGGACCTCGCGCAGGCCGCGGTGACCCGTGACGGCGACCCGGTGCCGGACGGCCCCTCCTGGCGGGTGGGGCAGGGGATGGCGGTGGCGATGATCGCGACGATCCCGCCGCGCGGGCACCGGTCGCGGGCCTCGGTCACGGTGGAGCCGGACGGTTCGTTCCGGGTGCGGGTCGGGACCGCCGAGTTCGGCAACGGGACCGCGACGGTCCACGCCCAGATCGCGGCGACCACGCTGGCCGCCCCGCTCGACCGCGTCGCCGTGACCGGCGCCGACACCGACGCCGTCGCGCTGGACACCGGCGCGTTCGGGTCCACCGGCACCGTCGTGGCGGGGACGGCCGTGGCGCGGGCGGCCGAGGCGCTGGCCCGCGAGCTGCGGGAGAAGGCCGCGGCCCGGCTGGGGGCGGCCCCGGAGGAGTGCCGGCTGGGGCCGTCCGGGGTGGTGGCGCCGGACGGGTCGACGGTCGGGCTGGTGGAGCTCGCGGGCGCCCGGGGGGAGGGCTCGCACGACGGGTCGCCCCGGTCGGTGGCGTTCAACGTGCACGCGGTGCGCGTGGCCGTCGACACCGCCACCGGCGAGGTCCGGATCCTGCGCTCGGTGCACGCCGCCGACGCCGGGGTCGTGGTCAACCCGCAGCAGTGCCGCGGGCAGGTCGAGGGCGGGGTCGCCCAGGGCATCGGGACGGCGCTGTACGAGGAGGTCCGGCTCGACTCCTCGGGGCGCGTGACCACCCGCGTGCTGCGCGACTACCACCTGCCCCAGTACGCCGACGTCCCGCGCACCGAGGTGTTCTTCGCCGACACCGTCGACGCGCTGGGGCCGTACGGCGCGAAGTCGATGAGCGAGTCGCCCTACAACCCGGTGGCCCCGGCGCTCGCCAACGCGATCCGCGACGCCGTCGGGGTCCGGCCGTACCGGTTGCCCATGACCCGCGACCGGGTGTGGGCGCTGCTGCACTGACCGGCGCCGAGTGGGCCTTGATGGTCGCCGTGGCAGCTGTAGGCGCCCACTCGGTGGGGCCCGGGGGTCGTGGCGTTGACCGAGTGGGCCTTGAGGGTCGCCGGTGCAGCCGTGGGTGCCCACTCGGTGGGGCCCGGGCCCGGTCAGAGCCCCAGCTCCTCGCGGACCCGGCCCTCGATCCATCTCGGGCGCCGGTACTGGCGGCCCGTCACGACGATCACCGTCCACCCGAGCCGGCGCAGCTCGTCGATGCGGTCCACGTCGATGCCGCGCCGGTCGTCGGTCGTGTGGTCCCGGCCGTCGTACTCGAGGGCGAGCTTCCGTTCCGGCCACGCGAAGTCGACGCGGGCGACCTGCCACGGCCCGTCCCACACCTCGTACTGCGTGATCGGGTGCGGGAGCCGGGCGCGGAGGAGCCGTAGTCGGACCCGGGTCTCCTGGGGGGACTCGGCCTTCGGGTCCATCAGCGCGGCGACCTCGGGAACGCGTCGGCACCCGCGTCGTGGACCCAGGTCCGAGGCCAGCGCCGTGAGGTCGGAGGCCGAGAACTTCCCGAGGTGGCCGAGACCGTCGGCCGCCACGACGGCGGTGTCGAGGTCTTCCCGGACCGCGAGGTCGTAGGCCGTCCGCAGCGGCGTGGTGACCCGGACGCCGTCCTCCACCACGATGTCGTCGTCACGGATCCGGGCCCGGTTGACCGTCACGCCGGGTGCCGCCCGAAGGCGTCGGTCCGGCGCGGCGAGCTCCACGGGCGGTGGTGGCCAGGGGAGGACGTCGCACTCCCACCAGATGCAGGCGGACCACCCGGTGAGCACGGCGTCGGGCCCGGCCCGGACCGCCGCCGCGTGGACGGCGAGGCGGGGATCGTCGGGGACGTCGGCGCGGACGTAGGTGTCGGCGCCGAGCTTCCGGAAATGCGGCCCGCGCAACGCGCCGCGGGTGATCCGCCCCGCCGCCACCGCCTCGGAGCCGCGGAAGGGTCGGCCATCGTCGAAGGTCTCCATGCCGTTCCGACGCGGCCCGGCGAGGTTCGGCTCCATCCGGTCGCCGAGTGGACGGTGAGGGCTCCCGCGGCTGCCATGGGCGCCCAGTCGGCGGGCGTGGGCGGGGCGCCGCGGGGCCGAGTGGACGTCCAGGGTTCCCGCGGCTGCCATGCGAGCCCACTCGGCGGGGCAGGGTGGAAGGCCGGTCGCCGAGTGGGTCTCCAAGCCCACTCGGCGGGGGTGGGCGGGTCGCCGCGGGGCCGAGTGGGCCTCCACGGTTCGCGCGGCAGCCATGGGAGCCCACTCGGTGGGGTGGGCGGGTCGCCGCGCGGCCGAGTGGACCTCCACGGTTCGCGCAACAGCCATGGGAGCCCAGTCGGGGGCCCGGGCCGACACCTACAGCCGCACCGCCACCACCCCGACCACCACGGCCACCGCGCCCAGCACCACGAACGCCGCCCCGAACCCGCCCACCAGGCCGGCCAGCACCACCCCGCCGGCCGGGGCGAGGGCGACGGCCACCGTCGTCGGCGCGGAGAACACGCCGTTGATCCGGCCGAACGACGCCACGCCCCAGCGGTCGGAGACCGCGGACGCCTGCAGCAGCGTGTGCAGCCCCCGCGCCGCCCCGGCCGCGACGGCCACCGCCACGAGCAGCGCCACCGGCCCGGGGAGCAGGCCGAGCACGGCGACGCCGACCCCGCCCACCACCACGACGAGCGCCACCCGCCCACCCGGCGACGTCGCGCGCGCGAGCGGGCCGAACACCAGCCGTCCGGAGACCTGCCCGACCCCGACCAGCCCCAGCCCCACCGCGGCCGTCGACAACGAGGCGCCCCGCGCGACGAGCAGCGGCACCAGGTTGATCGTCGCGGCGTACAGGGCGAACCCGGACGCGGTCATCACCACGGCCAGCGCCACGAATCGGGCCGAGCGCACCACCGACCGGGCCCGCACGACGTCGGCCCCCTCGACCTCGCTCCGGCCCGCCGGGCGCCAGGGCGGGGTGAGCAGCAGCAGGTGCAGCGGGATCGTCACCACCCCGAGGAGCAGCGCGAGCACCACATAGCTGCCACGCCACGTCAGGTGGGAGACCAGGGCCGCCGTCAGTGGCGCGAACACCGTGGACGCGAACCCGGCCACGAGCGTCACCGTGGTCAGCGGGCGCAGCCGGTCCTCGCCGTACCAGCCGGTGATCGCCGCGAAGGCCGGCGGGTAGAACGTCGCGGCCTGCGCGACCCCGGCGAGTGCCCACGCGAGGTAGAACCACGGCAACGACGGCGCCGCGGCCACCGCCAGCAGGGCGGCGACCCCGAGGATCGATCCGGTCGTCATCACGGGTCGCGGGCCCCGGGCGTCGATCAGCCGCCCCACGCCGATCCCGGCGAGCGCGGACACCACGGCCCCGGTCGAGAAGGCGCCCACGGTCGCCGTCGCCGACCAGCCGGTCTGGGCGGAGATCGGGCCGAGCAGCACCGGGAACGCGTAGTAGAGCGACCCCCAGCTGGTGATCTCGGTGACGCAGAGCGCGGCGAGGGCCCGGCCGCGGACGTCGGAGGGGAGCCGGACCATCCGGGCAGGCTGCCAGCAGTCGCGGCAGCCCGCCCGGATGCGGTCAGGCCGGGATCAGGAGGCCTCGACCTGCGGCATGATGTCGTTCTTGATCCGCTTGAGGTCGTCCAGCGTCTTCGACGTCGGCACGTCGGTGAACGGCGGCCAGATGAGCGGCATCGTCATCCCGGCCTCCTTGTAGGCCTTGAGCCGGTCGGTGAGCTGCTTCTCGGTGCCCACCAGCAGGTTCGACGCGACACCGTTGACGGTCTGGTCGACCTCCTCGTCGGTGATGACCGTCCAGATCATGCTGCAGATCTCGAGGTCCTTCGACCGCTTCGGGCTCCCGATCTCCTCGAACTGCTCGTCGATGGCCGTCCGCCACTTCGCGAGGCCCTCGGGCGAGTCCTGGATCCCGATCCAGCCGTCGAGGTCGTACTTGGTGATGCGCTTCGCCGAGCGCAGCGGGTCCTTGAGGCCGCTCATGAAGATCGGCGGGCGCGGCTGCTGGAGCGGCTTCGCGCCGAAGCCCGCGGGCTCGAAGTCGGCGAACTCACCGTGGTACTCGAAGAGCTCGTTGGCCCAGATGCCCTGCATGATCTCGATCGACTCGCGCACGTGCTTGTGGCGCTTCGGGAAGATGTGCGCGGCGCTCGCGGCCGCGAACTCCTCGGGCATCCAGCCGGAACCGACGCCGACGTTGAGCCGGCCGTTCGACAGGTGGTCGATCGTGGCCAGCTCCGCGGCCAGGACCCCGGGCGCTCGGAACGGGGTGTCGATGATGCTCATCCCGATCCGCACCTTCGACGTCTTCGCCGCGAGCCACGGGATCAGCGGGAAGCCCTGCAGCCAGTTGCCCCTCGACTCCACCGGCAGGGCGTGCGGCAGCCCGTCCATCATCCCGAACGTGTACTGCAGCTGCTCCCGGTCCGACGCCTCCGGGACGATGATGCGGTCGAGCGTCCAGACCGAGTCGAAGTCGAGCTCCTCGGCGAGCTCGGTGAGGTCCTCGAGCTCCTTGACGGTGATCTGCGTGCGGAAGTTCGGCAGGTAGAGAGCGAGCTTCACGAAGGGCCTCCTGACCGTGGGGTCGTGGTCGGTGCTGTTCTCCAGCGGCACGGAGCGGCGCAGCGGGCGCCGCCGGTCGCCGCAGCCGCCCGGACCCGGTCGAGGACACACGGGTCCTGCACACGGTCGGACGGCGCGGCGGGCACCCGCCCACCTTGGGTGATCCGCCTCACAACGTCCACAACGTCCCCTCAACGGCCGCACAACGGAGCGTGCTCGGCCGGACACGGCCTTGTGGGCCGGGTCACGGCGCGGGCACGATGCCCGGTGACCGGGGAGGGGGTCGCCGTGGACCCGAGCGCACCGAGGGTGCTCGTCGTCGACGACGACGAGGCCGTGCGGACCCTCGCGTCCTGGCAGCTCGAGTCGGACGGCTTCGCGGTCGACCAGGCGGGCGACGGCGAGGAGGCGCTCACCGCGATCGACGCCGACCGGCCCGACCTCGTGGTCCTCGACCTGACGATGCCCGGTGTCGGCGGCCTCGACGTCCTCCGCCGCGTCCGCGGCGCAACCGCCACCGAGGCGCTACCGGTGATCGTGCTCTCGGGCCGCAGCGGGGAGACCGACCGCATCGTGGGCCTCGACCTGGGCGCCGACGACTACCTGGTCAAGCCGTTCTCGCCGGGCGAGCTGGCGGCGCGGGTCCGGTCGGTGCTGCGCCGGACCCGGCCCGTCGCGGGCACCGGCCCGGCGGTCGTCTGCGGGCACCTGGCCCTCGACGCCGCGGCGCGGGAGATCACCGTCGCCGGCGAGCCGGTCGAGCTCACCGCCCGCGAGTTCGACCTGCTCGCCTTCCTGGTCGCCCACCCCCGCCAGGTCTTCAGCCGGGCCCAGCTCCTCGCGCAGGTGTGGCGCAGCGAGGGCTGGCAGGGCGAGGCGACCGTGACCGAGCACGTCCACCGGCTGCGCGGCAAGCTCGGCCTCGACCCGGAGGCCCGGCCGCGGATCCGCACCGTGCGCGGCGTGGGCTACCAGCTCGACCCGTGACCACCCAGGCGCACGCACCGCAGGAGGCGCTCGGCGCGGCCGACACCGCCGGGCTGCTCGACCGCCAGCACCGGATCCTGGAGCTCCTGGCGGGCGGGGCCGGCCGCGGGGAGGTGCTCGGCGCGGTCACGCTCGCCCTCGAGGAGCTCATCCCGGGCAGCCGCTGCTCGGTGCTGGTGCTCGACCAGGCCCGCGGCACCCTGCACCACGGCGCCGCCCCGTCGCTGCCCGCCGCGTACTCCGCCGCGATCGACGGGCTGGCCATCGGCGACGACGCCGGGTCGTGCGGCACCGCGGCCTACCTCGACGAGGCCGTCGTCGCCGAGGACATCGCGGCCGACGCGCGGTGGGACCGGTTCCGCACGCTGGCGCTGCCGCACGGGCTCGGCTCGTGCTGGTCGAGCCCGATCCGCGGGCACGACGGCGTCCTGGGCACGTTCGCGGTCTACCACGCGCGCCCGCACCGCCCGGACGCCCGCGAGCGCCGTCTCGTCGCGCGGTTCACCGACCTCGCGGCGGTGGCGCTGGAGCACGACCGGCTCTACGGCGCCCTCGCCGAGAGCGAGGAGCGGTTCCGCCGGGCGTTCGAGGACAACGCCGTCGGGATGGCGCTCACCGACCTCGGGGGGCGGTTCCTCAAGGTCAACGACGCGCTCGCCGCGATGGTGGGCCACCCGGCGGCGGCGCTGCTCGCCGCCGACCTCGACACCGTGCTGCGCCCCGACGACCGGCTCGGTGCCCGCCTGCTGCTGCGCGACCTCGCGGCCGGGACCGCACCGGCCGAGCCGCTCGAGGTGGCGCTGGTGCGCGGCGACGGGCGGACCGTCGAGGCCGCGCTGACGGCCTCCGTCGTGGGCGGCGGGCAGGGGCGCTACGTGAGCCTCAACGTCGTCGACGTCACCGCGCGGCGGGCGGCGCAGCGCGACCGGGACGCGCGGCGCGAGGCCGAGCTGGCCGCGCGGGTCGCCGAGGACGCGAGCCGGGCCAAGTCGGAGCTGCTCTCGACGCTGAGCCACGAGCTGCGGACACCGCTGCAGGCGATCATCGGGTTCTCGGAGATCCTCGGCACCCTCGAGCTGCCGCCCGCGCGCCGGGAGGCGGCGCTCGGTCACATCGACGCCGCGGCGCGCCACGTGCTCGACCTGGTCGGGGACGTCCTCGACCTCGCCCGGATCGAGGCGCGGGCGCTGCCGCTGGCGCCGGGCACGGTCGACCTGGGGCCGCTGGTCCACGAGGTGCTCGACCTGCTCGAGCCGGTGGCCGCGCGCCGCGGGATCCGGCTGGGCACCGACCTGCCGGTCACCGGCGGCCCGGCGGCCTGCGCCGACCCCCGCCGGGTGCGGCAGGTCCTCATCAACCTCGTCACCAACGGGGTGCGGCACAACCACGTCGACGGCTGGGTGCGGGTGGAGTCCGCGCCCGACCCCGACGCGCCCGACCCCGACGCGCCCGACCCCGACGCACCCGACCCCGACGCGCCCGACCCCGACGCGGCCGTCCTCGCGGTCCGCGACGGCGGCCCCGGCATCCCGGCCGCGCTGGTTCCCCGGCTCTTCGAGCCGTTCGCCCAGCTCGACGGGGCCGACGACGCCGGCACCGGCCTCGGGCTGGCGCTGGTCCGCGGGCTGGCGGAGGCGATGGCGGGCACGGTGACGGTCGACAGCACGCCGGGCGAGGGGACGACGGTGACGGTGCGGCTGCCCCGGGCGGGTTCGCCGGACGTGGCCGCCCCCGCCGACCCGGGCGTACGTTCGGGCCGTGGCTGATCACGTGGCCGACGCCGACACGCTCGTCGACCTGCTCTCCGCCCGGGGCCCGCGGCTCGACGACCTGCTCGCCCGCGCCGCCGCCCGTCGCGACGACCACCTCGCCGAGCAGGGGCGCCCCGGCGTGGTGACCTACAGCCCCAAGGTGTTCGTCCCGCTCACCCGGCTCTGCCGCGACCGGTGCCACTACTGCACCTTCGCCACCGTGCCGGGCCGGCTGCCAGCGGCGTTCCTGGAGCTCGACGAGGTCCTCGACATCGCCCGCGACGGCGCCGCCCAGGGCTGCACCGAGGTGCTCTTCACCCTCGGCGACCGGCCGGAGGCCCGCTGGCGCGCCGCGCGGGAGTGGCTCGACGCGCGCGGCTACGTCTCGACGATCGACTACGTCCGGGCGGGCGCCCAGGCGGTGCTCACCGAGACCGGGCTGCTGCCCCACCTCAACCCGGGGGTCATGAGCCCCGAGGAGCTCGCCGCGCTGCGCCCCGTCGCGCCCTCGATGGGGATGATGCTCGAGTCGACGTCCTCGCTGCTGATCGCGCCGGGCGGGGCCCACTTCGGCTCGCCGGACAAGGACCCCGCGGTGCGGCTGCGCGCGCTCGCCGACGCCGGCCGGGCCCGCGTGCCGTTCACCAGCGGCATCCTCGTCGGGATCGGCGAGACCCGGCGCGACCGGGCCGAGTCGCTGCTCGCGCTCGCCCGCCTCGCCGAGGAGCACGGCCACCTCCAGGAGGTGATCGTGCAGAACTTCCGGGCCAAACCGGACACCGCGATGCGCGGCGAGCCGGACGCCGAGTTCGACGAGTTCGTCGCGGCGGTGGCCGTCGCGCGCCTGCTCATGCCGCTCGGCGTGAGCGTCCAGGCGCCGCCGAACCTGGCGGGTGAGCTGGGGGACGGCGCCACCGCCCACAGCGCCCATGACGACCAGGCCCTGCTGCTCCGCGCCGGCATCGACGACTGGGGCGGCGTCTCCCCGGTGACGCCGGACCACGTCAACCCCGAGCGCCCGTGGCCCGGCCTCGACGACCTCGCCGCGGTCACCGCCGGCGCCGGGTTCGCGCTGCGGCCGCGGCTCACCGTCTACCCGCGCTACGTCGGGGACCCGGACTGGATCGACCCGGCCGTCGCCCCCGCCGTCGAGGCGCTCGCCGGGGCGGACGGGCTGGTGGCGTCCCGCGACCGGGTGGGGGCGCGGTGACCGCCCCGGCCCCGGCCCCCGCCGCCGTCCGGTCGCGCCTGTCGGCCGCCGAGCGCGACCCCGCCGGCCTGCCCGACGAGGGCTACGTCGAGCTGCTCGGGGCCACCGACGACGAGCTCGAGGCGCTCTGCGCGCTCGCGGACTCGCTGCGCCGCGACACCGTGGGCTCGGCGCTGACCGTCGTCGTGAACCGCAACCTCGCCCCGACCCTCGTCGCCGAGCCCGACCACCTCGACGCCCTGGTCGACGAGGCCTTCGAGCTCGGCGCGACCGAGGTCTGCGTGCAGGGCCCGGTCCCGGAGGACGCCGGCCCGGACGCCCCGCTGGAGCTGGTCCGCCGCATCACCGCGCGACAGCCGCTGCACCTGCACGCCTTCCGCCCGGCCGAGGTCGCCCAGGCCGCCGCCCGTGCGGGCCTGACGCCGCGGGAGTTCCTCGAGGCGGCGCGCGAGGCGGGCCTCGGCTCGGTGCCCGGCACCGCCGCCCGCATCCTCGACGACGACGTGCGGCGCCTGCTCACCGGCGGCACCGACATCTCCGCCGCCCGGTGGATCGAACTGGTCACCACGGCCCACGAGGTGGGGCTGCGCTCGACCGCCACGATCGTCTACGGCCACGTCGAGACCCCCGCCCAGCAGGTCGCCCACCTCCGGGCCCTCGCCGCGGTCCAGGACCGGACCGGCGGGTTCACCGAGCTCATCGCGATGCCGCTGGTCGACGTGCCCGACGGTCTCGTCGGCCGGGTCCGCGGCGCGTCACGGCGGGAGACCCGCGCCCTGCACGCCGTCGCCCGCCTCCTGCTGCACGGCCGGATCGACCACGTCCAGGCCGCGTGGCCCAAGCTCGACCGCGCCACGGTGCTCGACGTGCTGCGCGGGGGCGCCGACGACCTCGGCGGGCTCCTGCTCGACGGGGCCCTCGACCCCGACGCTGGGCCCGAGGCGGGCCGGGTGCTGACCGCGGACGACGTCACCGCGATCGCCGCCGCGCTCGGCCGGCCGGTGCGCCAGCGGACCACGCTCTACGGGGAGGTCCCGGCCGAGCGCGTCACGGTGGGGCGCCCGTCGTGAGCGACGGCGACGGGCGCGTCGACGTCGCGATCGTCGGCGCGGGCTTCGCCGGGCTGGGCCTGGCGATCCGGCTCGCGCGCCGCGGCGCCGACTTCGTCGTCCTCGAGCGGGCCGGCGACGTCGGCGGGACCTGGCGGGACAACCGCTACCCCGGGGTCTCCTGCGACGTCCCCTCGCACCTCTACTCGTACTCGTTCCGCCCGGCGCCGGAGTGGTCGCGCGTGTTCGCCCCGGGCGAGGAGATCCACGACTACCTGCGCCGCGCCGCCGTCGAGGAGGGCGTCGAGCCGCACGTGCGCTACGGCGCCGAGATGGTCCGCACCCGCTGGTCGGCGCCGCACGGCCGCTGGGAGGTGACGACGACGGCGGGCACCTGGTGGGCCCGTGTCCTCGTCCTCGCGGCGGGCCGCCTGACCGAGCCGCGCATCCCCGACGTCGAGGGCCTCGCCGACTTCCCCGGTCCGGTCATGCACACCTCGCGCTGGGACGACGACGTCGCGCTCGACGGGCTCCGGGTCGGCGTCGTCGGGACCGGGGCGTCCGCGGCCCAGGTGATCCCGCGGCTGGCCGAGCGGGCCGCGGAGCTCGTCGTCTTCCAGCGGACCCCGACCTGGGTGGTCCCGCGCGGCGACCGGCCGTACTCCGCCGGCGAGCGCCGTCGGCTCGCCCGGCACCCCGAGGCCGCCCGGGCGCTCCGCGAAGAGATCTTCGACGACGCCGAGCGCGCCGTCGACGCCCGGCGGCGGGTGCGGCCGGCGATCGACGAGCTGCGGGAACGGGCGCGGCGCCACCTGCACGAGCAGATCGACGACCCCGGTCTGCGCGCCCGCCTCGCGCCCGGCTACGAGATCGGCTGCAAGCGCATCGTGCTCTCCGACGAGCTCTACCCGGCGCTCGCCCGCGACGACGTCGAGCTCGAGGGCTCGGCGCTCGCCCGCGTCGAGGGGCGCACCGCCGTCGCGGCCTCCGGCGCCCGCCACGACCTCGACGCGCTCGTCCTGGCCACCGGCTTCCACGCCGCGCGGCAGCCCTACGCGCCCCGGGTCCAGGGCCGCCGGGGCACCCTCGCCGACCACTGGGCGGGCGGGATGACCGCCTTCGCGTCGACCAGCGTGCACGGCTTCCCCAACATGTTCGTGCTCGACGGGCCGAACGCGAGCCTCGGGCACAACTCCGCGATCTACATGATCGAGACCCAGATCGAGTACGTCCTGGGCGCGCTGGACCACCTCGCCCGGGCCGGGGGGCCGCTGGAGGTCACCGCGGCCGCCGAGCGGGACTACGTCCGCGACGTCGACGCCGCCGCCCGCGGCACCGTGTGGCTCGCGGGCGGGTGCCGCAGCTGGTACCTCGACGAGACCAGCGGGCGGTTGACGCTGCTCTGGCCGGGCTCGGCGCGCTCCTTCCGCGAGCGCAACGCCCGCTTCGACCCGGCGCCGTACACCGGCTGAGGTCGGCTCGGCGTGACGTCCCGGGTCCGCGGGTAGCAGTACCTCGTCGGGGACCACGTCCGCCGGGAATCCCGGGGGCGGCGAGAGGGGCGAGCGCGCCATGACCACCAGCACCGTCGACACCAGGGCCGACGGCACCAGCGAGGGCACCGCGGAGCCGTCGTCGAAGTTCGAGCAGCTCAAGGCGCGCCACCCGTGGCTCGACCACCTCGTGCGGGCCGGCGGGCGCTACACCGAGAAGCACGGCGACCACTACGCCGCGGCCATCACGTACTTCTCGATCCTCGCGCTGGTCCCGCTGCTGATGATCGCGTTCGCCGCCGCGGGGTTCGTGCTGGCGAACAACCAGGACCTGCTCAACCAGCTCTCGACGGGCATCACGAACGCCGCCCCGCCCGGGCTCGGCGAGCTGCTCAACAAGGTCATCCAGCAGGCGATCGAGCAGCGCGGCGCCGTCGGGATCCTCGGCCTGCTCGGCGCGCTGTACTCCGGGCTCGGCTGGATGGCGAACCTGCGCGAGGCCCTCTCCGAGCAGTGGGACCAGCGCGACGACCCGCCGGCGCTGCTCAAGCGCTACGGCGGCGACCTCGTCGCCATGATCGGCCTGGGCGTCGCCCTCGCGCTCTCCTTCGCGATCACCGCGGTCGCGACCGGCGCCTCGCACGGCATCGCCCGCGCGCTCGGCCTGGAGGGCCAGGCCTGGGTGCAGGTGCTCCTGACGATCGCGGGCATCGTCGTCACGCTCGCCGCGAACTGGCTGGTCTTCCTCTGGGTGATCGCGCGGCTGCCGCGCGAGCCGGTGACGCTGCGCTCGGCCGGCCGCGCCGCGATCCTCGCCTCGGTCGGGTTCGTCGTGCTCCAGCAGGTCATGACGGTCTACATCGCGAGCGTCACCAACTCGCCGGCCGGCGCCGCGTTCGGCCCCATCATCGGGCTGCTGGTGTTCGCCAACTTCGTCTCGCGGTTCATCCTCTTCGTCACCGCCTGGGCGGCCACGATGAAGGAGAACGAGCGTGAGGAGATCCCCGAGCCCGCGCCGGTCGTCGTACGGCCCGCGGTCACGGTCGGCCGCTCGCCGGGCGTGGGGGCGACGGCCGGTCTGCTCGGCGCCGGGGCCGTGCTCGGCGTCGTCGGGAGCATCCTCGGCGTCAACGGGATGCGGCGGAACCGCCGCTGAGTCCTCAGCGGGAGCGGCGGCGGGCGCGGGCGGCGAGGACGACCAGGCCGAGCACGACGACGGCGCCGATCGCGACCGGCGTCTCCCAGTTCGTGGTGCCGGTGGTCGGGGAGGCGGCGCCGTCGTCGGCCGCGGCGGTGCCGGCCGGCGACGCGGCCGCCGCCGTCGATCCCAGGGCCGTCCCGGGCGGGGGCGCGGTGAGCTGCCCGACGGACGCGCCCCGGGGCAGCGAGAACCCGTAGTCGAGCAGCGCCTCGCCCTGCTTGTACATGAGCACGGGCTGCTGCTCGCCGTGCATGAGGACGACGACGAGCCGGCGGCCGTCGCGCTGGGCCGCGCCGATGTAGGTGTGGCGGGCGTCGTCGGTGAACCCGGTCTTGCCGCCGATGGCGCCGGGGTAGGCGCCGAGCAGCTTGTTGTCGTTGTCCACCGCGAACGGCGGGTTCGGCCCCCAGCCGGGCAGCGTGATCTGCCGGGTGCCGACCGCCGTCGCGAACGGCTCGTGCTGCATGCCGAGCCGGAAGATGCTGGCGAGGTCGTAGGCCGACGAGGACTGGCCCGGCCCGTCGAGCCCCGACGGCGTCGCGGCCCGGGTGTCCAGCGCCCCGATCTGGGTGGCGGTGCGGTTCATGAGGGCGACGGTGGCCGGGACGGAGCCGGTGAGCCGCAGCGCGAGCGCGTGCGCGATGTCGTTGCCGGAGGCCATGAGCATGCCGTCGAGCAGCTGGCGGACCGTGTACTGCCCGCGCGGCCCGATCCCGACCCGCGTGCCCTCCTGGTTCGCGTCGTCCTGGGTGCCGACGACGACCTGGTCCATCGGCAGGTCCTGCGCGACGAGCAGGCCGGTCAGGGTCTTGAGCAGCGAGGCGGGGCGCAGCCGGGCGTGGGGGACGCGGGCCGCGAGCACGGCCCCGGAGTCGAGGTCGGCGACGACGTAGGACTGCACGCCCACCGCGGGCGGGGCCGGGGCGCCGCTCGGGACGACGGTGCCGCACGTCCCCATCGCGTCGCCCCCGACGGGACGGGCGGGCACGGGCAGCGGCGCCGGGGCGGACTGCCCCGGCTGCGGGGCCTCGGACTCGTCGACCGGCGGTGCGGGCGCGGCCACGCCGGGGCACGCCTGCGCGGCGGGGGCGGCCGAGGCGCTCGCGGCGCCGGTGAGCGCGCCGAGGAGCAGCAGCACCGTGCTGACGACGACGGCGAGCGGGAGGCGCAGCGACGCGGACATCGGGCACCGACACTAGCCAGCTCCCGCCCCGCGACGACGAGGGCCCGCCCACCCGGTGTCGGGTGGACGGGCCCTCGGCGCGTGCGCGGGGACTCAGGCGTCCGCGCCCTCGTCGTCGGCGGGGTGCTCGTGGCCGTTGAGGCTGGGCCCCGCGGTCAGGGCGGGCTTGCGGGAGCTGCGGCGGGCGGCCGGGCGCGGCGCGGGGCCCTGCTGCTGGCCGCCCGAGCCCAGGATGATCTCGGCGAAGGTCGACAGCGCCTCGTCGAGCTGGCCGGCCTGGCGGCGCTCGGACTCCTCGTTGGAGCGGTTGACCAGCGCGACGACGGCCTCGTGGTCGGGCCGGTTGACCAGGGTGCCGTCCAGCTTGTCCAGGGAGGCCTCGAGCGAGGACGCCACCGTGGAGACCCGGTCGGAGAGGGCGGACTCGACGCCGTCGACGCGCGCCTGCAGGCCGGCGACGCTGCGCTCGACCCCCTCGACCTTGCCCGACAGCGCGGTGTCCAGCCCCTCGACGGCGGCGGTCACGCTGCCGTGCACGTGGTCCACGCGGCCGGTGAGCGAGTTCTCGACGCCCTCGACGCGGGCGCCGACACCGTCGAGCCGGTCGGTCAGCGCCTCGAGCCGGCCGGTGAGGTCGCGCAGGCCCTCGTCGGACCGCCCGCGCAGCGCCTCGGCGTCGGTCCGCGCCGCCTCGCGCGATCCCGAGATCTCCTCGGAGAGCGAGCGCGTCGTGGCGGCGAGCGCCTGCGAGGTCTCCTCGAGCTGCCCGCGCAGCGACGCCTCGGTCGACTCGAGCCGCTCGCGCATCGGGCCGGTGATCGAGGCCGGGAGCTGGTCGAGGCGCATCTCGTGGCGGTCGAGGCGGTTGTCGAGGTCGTCGAGGCGCTTGTGCAGCCCGGCGATGCGGTCCTCGAGGCCGTCCATGCGCCCGGCCACACCCTCGAAGCGCCCCGCGACGCCGTCGAGCCGGCCGTCGAGCTGGGCGAACGGCGTGGCGAGCCGGTCGGCCACCCGGTCCACGAGGCCCTCGACCAGGCGCGCCAGCGACGAGACCGCGGAGTCCTGCGCGTCGAGCTTCGCGACCGTCTCGTCCAGCCGCTCGGCGAGCACGCTCATCTCGGTGCGGTCCGGCACCTCGGCGAGCCGCTTGCGCATGGCGCCGAGGGCGTCGAGCGCGGCGAGCCGGCCGTGGATCTCGTCGAGCGAGTCGAAGATCTGCTGCTGCTCGCTGTCCCTGACCTCCGCGGCCCGGACGAGCATGCTGCGCATCCGATCGAAGGACATGGTCTGGTTCGTGTCGATCACGCGGAGCCCACTCTCTGCGGGGACGGCCAGGTCCGGGTTCGGGGTGGCGATGAGGTCGACCCCGACTCGTCGCACCGGCAGGCTAGCCAGGGCGGATGACCCGTTCGGACGCGCCCCTGGCAACAGGAGGCGACCGGATGCCCCGTCCGTCACACGGGTCACGGATGGCGCAGACGCCCCAGGAATCGGTCCTCGAGCTCACGCCAGCGGGTGGATTCGCGCTGGAAGGGCGGTGACGGGGTGAGCCGGTTGGGGTCGGGGCGCAGGACGAACGAGACCAACCACCCGAGCGCCTCCGACGGGGCGAGCGCGTCGCGGGTCGTCTCGTCGCCCGCCCAGTCGGCGGCGTCGAGGAGCAGTTCGACGGCGAGCTCGAGCTGGCCGGGGTCCACCGCCTCGGGCCCCTCGAGCAGGTCCTCGGCGAGCCCGGGCAGCACGTAGGTGTTCTCCGGGGCGACCTCGATCTCCAGGTCGCCGCCCACGGCCGCCGTCATCACGTCGGACCAGGTCGACACCTCGGCGAGGTCGTGGCCGTCGGCGCCGTCACCGGCGATCCAGGTGCGCAGGGCGCGGGCGCTGGGGAAGACGTCGATGCGCCCGTCGCGGCCGAGGAAGACCGGCTCGTCGTCGAGGAAGCAGCGCAGGGTGACGACCTCGCCCTCGTTCGACAGGATCGAGATGGGGTCGATCCCCACCTCCTCCCAGAACCCGGGTGCCGGCTCCTCGTCGGCGTCGACGAGGTCGCTGCGCAGCGACTCGCCCGCCGTGTCGGCGCGGACGTCGTCGGGAGCGTCGGCGAGCGGGCCGGCGACCGCGGAGTCCTGCGGGTCGGTGGCGACCGCCTCCGGGTCGGCGGGGAGGTTCTCGGCGTCCTCCCGGCTGCCCGAGTGCGGGGCGTCCTCGTCCCCGGTGTCGCCGGCGGTGTCGTCGGTGGCCGCGTCGAGGTCGCCCTCCTCGGGCGGGGTCGCCGTCGCCCGCAGCTTCGCGGCCAGCTCGGCGTCGACCTCGGGCACGCGGACCAGGGCGTCGAGGGCGTCGAGCACGTCGTCCCAGCGCTCGGCCACGACGTCCGCGAGCTCGGTCCACAGCGCGGCGCCGTCCCGCCCGCCGAAGGCCGCCACGCCGTGGCCCAGGGCGGCGAACGCCGGGGTGGAGTCGAGGATCCCGGTGACCGCGGTCAGGTCGCACACGTCGGCGAGCGACCGGACCATCGCGGTGATCTCGGCGAGGTCGTCGACCGACCAGGTGTCGGGCTCGTCGGCGACGAGCTCGGGGGCGCCGATCACGTCGTAGCGCTGGATGTCCTCGGGGGTCAGCTCGTCGACCGACAGGCCACCGACCACCGCCCACGCGGGGTGGTCGGCGAGGTCGTGCGGGGTCCCGTCGGCGTCGCTCGTGCGGATCCACGCCGCGAGGTCGGCGGCGTCGGCGAAGGCGAAGACGTGGTCGTCGTCGCCGAGGAACGCCTCCCACTCCTCGCCGTCCTCGCGCCAGCGCGGAGCCCAGAGGGTGACCAGGTCCCCGTCGGTGAGCGCGAGGGTGATCGGGACGATGTCCTGGGCCACGGTCGGCCTCCGGGTCTCCTGCGGGTGATCACGTACGGGCGGCCCACCCTAGGGGTGACGGGGTGACCAGGCCGTTCGGGGACGCCCGCCCGGGTCTCCGGGAGCGCGGGCGGCCCGCGGCTGGCACGCTCGACCCGTGCGCGTGCTGCGGACCCCGGACGAGCGGTTCTCCGACCTCGAGGGCTTCGGCCATCCTCCCCGCCACGTCGAGGTCGCCGATCCCGACGGCGGCCCGGAGCGGCTCCGGGTGGCCACCTACGGGATCGGGCCGGACGGTCCCGACGCCGGCCCGACGGTGCTGCTGCTCCACGGCGAGCCGACGTGGTCCTACCTGTACCGCCACGTCCTCGACGCGCTGGCCGGCGCCGGGGTGCGGGCGGTCGCGGTCGACCTCGTGGGCTTCGGGCGCTCGGACAAGCCCGCCGAGGTCGCCGACCACTCCTACGCCCGCCACGTCGAGTGGGTGCGCGAGACCGTGTTCGAGGGCCTGGGTCTCGACGACCTCGTCCTCCTCGGGCAGGACTGGGGCGGGCTGATCGGGCTGCGGCTGGTGGCGTCGGCGCCCGAGCGCTTCCGGGCGGTCGTCGCGGCCAACACCGGGCTGCCGACCGGCGACACCGACATGCCCGAGCCGTGGTGGCGCTTCCGCCGCGCCGTGGAACGGGCCGAGACCCTCGACGTCGGGCGTCTCGTCGCCGCCGGGTGCGCCCGCGGCCTCACCCCGGGCGCCCGCGCGGCCTACGACGCCCCCTTCCCCGACGAGTCGTACAAGGCGGGCCCGCGGGCGATGCCGCTGCTGGTCCCCACGCGCCCCGACGACCCGGAGACCGAGGCCAACCGGGCGGCATGGGCGGCCCTGGCCGACTACCCCCGGCCCTTCGTCGTGGCGTTCTCCGACTCCGACCCGATCACCGGCCCGATGGCGCCCGCGCTGCGCGAGCACGTGCGCGGGGCCGGGGCGGGTGGAGGTGACGATCCCGGCCACGCGGTCCTGCGCGGGGCGGGCCACTTCCTCCAGGAGGACGCGGGGAGCGAGCTGGCGTCGGTCGTCGTCGGGGTGGTCCGGCGGGTCACCCGTTAGGGCATTCGGCCTAATGCTTGAGTCCGTACAGCTCGAACCGCTCGAACGAATGAAGTATCGCCGGCGGCCGTGACCTGCCCCGGACGGCCCCGTTGGGGCCCTCGTGACAGTCGGATCCGTGCGCGGGTCCGGAACACCTGGGACCCCTGGAGAGAAGATCGTGTCGATGTTGCGCAAGACCGTCCTGGCGACCGCCATCGTCGGTGCCGGCCTCGGCTCCATGACGGGCGCCGCCTTCGCGGGCGACGACCCGGGCGACGGCGGCCACAACTGGGACGACGGCCACAGCCACAGCCACGGCCACCACGGCTCGTGGGACCACGACAAGTCGACGTCCTGCGACAACGGCGTCAAGCAGTTCAGCGCGACGAAGGGCGGGGCCCTCGCGGACGTCGCCGGCGGCGACAACGTGGCCGTGCCGGTCAACGTCTGCCACGTGCTCGACGACAACAAGCTGCTCAACAACATCCACGTGTCGCTGCTGTCGTCCACGCCGGACGCCGGGCTGCCGCTGTGACCTGACGGTCACGGGGCCTCCGCCCCACGCCGACCACGGGCCGGCACCCCACGGGACACGACGTCCCGCGCGGGTGCCGGCCCGTCGTCGTCTGTGCACGGCCCGATCCGTCTTTTTTGTGATCTGGCCGTGACCTTCACCCGATCGGGCCGTTGGTCTCACCGGGTCGGGGCGCAACCACTGCGTCCGACCGACGCAGCGTGCGGTGGATTCGGCCGCGCGCCACCGATCAGGGGGTACCCAGGTGTCGACCTTCCGCAAGACCGTCCTCACGACCGCGATCATCGGCGCGGGCCTCGCCTCCACCGCCGGCTCCGCGCTCGCGCACGACAGCCAGCACGAGAGCCACGGCGGCCACGAGAAGTCCTCGCACTCCGCCGGCGGCGGCTGCAGCAACTCCTTCGTCGGCGAGACCGGCGACTCGGCGAACGCCTTCAGCCTCCTCAACGACAGCCAGGGCGCGATCGGGCTGAACGTCTGCGACGTGCTGAGCCACAACAACGTCCTCAACGGCAACACCCTGCGCGTCGGCGGGAGCACCACCACGCTGCCCGCGCCGCCGACGGCGCCCGAGCTGCCCGGCGGCGTGGGCTGAGCGCAGCTCCGACGCCCCACCACGGGTCGGTGCGGCCGGGACTCCTCGTCCCGGTGCACCGACCCGTTCGTGTGTCCGGGGCCGGCCCACTGCTCCGAACGGGTGGTCCTCTGCCGTATTTCTCCTGCTCAGCGTCGATTCCGTCGGCCGGTGACGCAAACTCCGCGACCCGACCGTGACCTTCACTCGATCGAGGCGTTGATGTCACCGAGTCGTGCCGCCGCCCGTGCGCCGCGACCGACGCACAGTGCGATCCGACCCGATCGCGCGATCGACCACAGGGGAGTAAGCGTGTCGACCTTCCGCAAGACCGTCCTGACGACCGCCATCATCGGCGCGGGCCTCGCGACGACCGCCGGCTCGGCGTTCGCCACCGACTGCGGCCACGACAGCCACAAGAGCGAGCACAAGAGCAGCAGCAGCGGCTGCAGCAACTCGTTCCAGGGCAAGACCGGCAACTCGAAGAACTTCATCGGGGCCCTGAACGACAGCCAGGGCGCGATCGGCGCGAACGTCTGCGACGTCCTGTCGCACAACAACATCGCGAACGGCAACTCGATCGACCTCCTCGGCGGCCTCTGATCGACGCCGTCGGTCGACCCCCGAGCCACCAGGCCCCGGCGACCCCCGGATGCCGGGACGTGGTGGCGGGGAGCACGTCGACCTGACGTTCGAGCGCTCGCCACGCCGGCCGGACCCCTCCCAGGTCCGGCCGGCGGGGCGGCCCCGCCCGACACGGGCGGCAGCACCACCCATCTATCGCGAGCAGGAGAAAGAAGCGCAGCGTGTCCATGATCCGTAAGACCGTGCTGACCACCGCGATCATCGGCGCCGGTCTGGCCTCGACCGCGGGCGCCGCGTTCGCGGGCGACGACCCCGGCGACGGCGGCAACGGCGGCGACCACCAGAGCCACTCCTCCTCGTCGCACCACCACTCGTGGCACGCGTCGAAGGACTCGTCGGGCTGCTCCAACAGCTTCCAGGGCGAGACCGGCAGCTCGAAGAACGTCGGCGGGCTGCTCAACGACGCCCAGGGCGCGATCGGGCTCAACGTCTGCGACGTGCTGTCGCACAACAACGTGCTCAACGACAACCACCTCAAGGTCCTCTGAGTTCCTGCTCCGACACCACGGCCGGCCCCGGCCTCCCCTCGTGGGAGGCCCCGGGGCCGGCCGTCGTCGTCCACGCCCGTCGTCCCCGAACGGGCGAACGTCGTGACGGTCCCGTGACCCGCGTTCCGCTGAGGGCGTTGAGGCGGTGTCACCAACCGGACGCTGGGAGCCATCCCGGTCCGGACCCGTACTCGACACTGCATCGGGGGATTCATGTCGAAGATCCGTAGGGCCGCCGTCGGCGTCGTCGTTCTCGGCGCCGGGCTCGCCTCCACGTCCGGCGTCGCGATGGCGACCCAGAGCGGCCACGGCCACGGCCACGACGACTCGCACGGCGGCTCGACGAGCTGCCTCAACGCCGTCGACCAGAAGAGCGCGACCAAGGGCGGCGGGTTCTCCCTCGCCAGCGTCGCCGGTGGCGACAACGTGGCCGTGCCGGTCAACGTCTGCCACGTGCTGAACGACAACCACGTGCTGAACGACATCAGCGTCTCGGCGCTCGACGGCATCATTCCCTGATCTCGCCGACCGTCGCCGGCCGGATCACGGCGCGTCCGCGTGACGCGCTGGTGATCCGGCCGTCGCACGTCCGGGGTCGATGAGACGGCCCGCTCCCCGACTCTTTCGTGGAATGCGTTCGACAACGCGTTCCGGCTATGCGGTCGCTTTCTAGAGAAATTCACGAACGGGCGATCATCGTGATTTCCCCGTGACCTCCCCGGAGAACTTCCCGTTGGTTGTGTGTCCGCCGGGTCGGGACCATTCCGCGCCCACGGTCGACGTCACTGCCCATCGGGGGAACAGGAAGAACATGAGCATGCTCCGCAAGTCCGCCGTCACCGTCGCGATCGCGGGGGCCGGCCTGGCCTCGATGTCGGGCGCGGCCTTCGCCAACACCTCCCACCACGGCGACGACTCCCACGGCAAGCACTCGTACCAGCACAACGGCAGCTGCACGAACGTCGTGAAGCAGTCCCAGAAGACCGAGGGTCGCGGCCCGATCGACGTCCTCGGCGGCGACAACGGCGCCATCCCGGTCAACGTCTGCGACGTGGCCAACGACAACCACCTCCTGAACGGCATCTCGGTCGGCATCGGCGACACCGGGTTCACGCTCCCCGGGGGCGAGCTGCCCGAGTTCCCGGACTTCGGCGGCTCGGGCGAGCTGCCGACCTTCCCGACGGTCTGACACCAGGCGCGCACGGACGAAGCCGGTGTCCCGGTCCGGTCATCGCCGGATCGGGACACCGGCTTTTTCGCTGCCATTCCCGCGATGTCGGGAACGGTTCTCAGCCGGGCGCGGGCACCGGTTGTTCGTCATCGCGCGGACCGAACATCGGCAGGGCGTCCACCCACGGTTCCGGGCTCCCGTCCCACTGCCATCCGCGCATCTGGGCGCGGCTGCGCCGGCTGTGCAGGCCCCGGTAGAGCTCGTAGAAGTCGACCGTCACCGTGCTGCGCTGCGCGGCGGGCGCCGCCGACGCGCCCCGGCGCTCGCCGGCGTCGTCGGGACTGCGCCACTCGGTGCCCGCCGAGCGCACGACGAGGCTGTGGGGCCCGCGGATCCCACGCACCACCTGGCGCACGACGAGCCGCGCGGCACCCGCCCAGCCGTCCCACGGCGGCTGCTCGGCGCCGAGCGCCTCCACGAGGTCGCCCTCGTGCACCAGCAGGTCGTGCAGGACGCGGGCCGGGACGCGCCGGTCCTCGATCGCCGCCGCCGTGGCGGCCGCGTGCTCGTCCCACTCGGCGAGCAGCTCCGCCACCGTCCGGCCGGCCCGCCGGGTGATCTGCGCCGCGGCCCAGGCGGGCCCGGGCATCCCCGCGGTGTGGCGGGCCGCGACGTCGGCGGCTGTCCCGGCGAGGTGGGCGACGAGGTCGTGCACCGTCCACTCCGGGCACGCCGGCACCGTCCGCGCCAGGTCGGCCTCACCGAGCCCCGCCACCAGCGCGGCGACACGGGCGTGACCGGAGCGATAGGCATCGTCGAACACGGCCGCAGCGTGCCAGACGACGCGGGCCGCTAGGTTCCGCCGACATGCTGCTCGTCGTCGACCATCCGCTCGCCCGGGCTCGGCTGACCACCCTGCGCGACTCCCGGACCGACCGCCCCGCGTTCCGCGGCGCCGTCGCCGACCTCACGACGATGCTCGTCTACGAGGCCCTGCGGGACGCGCCCGTGACCGAGTACCCGATCACCACCCCCGTCGCCGACACCGTGGGCGCCGAGCTCGCGGCGCCGCCGGTCCTCGTCCCGGTGCTGCGCGCCGGCCTGGGGATGGCCGAGGCGGCCCACGCCCAGGTGCCCGGCGCGCTCATGGGCTTCGTCGGCGTCGCCCGCGACGAGGAGACGCTGCAGCCCACGCCGTACATGGAGTCCCTGCCCGCCGACCTCGCCGGCCGCCCGGTCCTCGTCCTCGACCCGATGCTCGCCACCGGCGGCTCGATGGCCCACACCATCGACCTGCTCGCCGCGCGCGGCGCGGACGACGTCACCGCGGTGTGCGTGGTCGCGGCCCCGGAGGGCGTGGCCCGCCTCGGGGACCAGCACCCGACGGTGCGGGTGGTGACCGCGACCGTGGACGACCGGCTCAACGAGTTCGGCTACATCGTCCCGGGGCTCGGCGACGCGGGGGACCGGCAGTTCGGCGCGATGTAGCGCGGTCGGCCGTCGTCCTCCCGTGCCTCCCCGCGTGCCTCCCCGCGCGAGGGGACCCCTCGGCAGCCAAGAGCGACCGTTTCCTCCCCTCGCGCCGAACTGCCGTCCCGTGCGAGGGGAAGATTCGGCCGCTCTATCCGCACGAGGGTTCCCCTCGCGCCCGGCCGTGGCGAGGCGCACGAGCCCGTGCGGGAGCACCTCGACGTGACCGGGATGATGGACACCATGAGCGAGTCCGTGCTGACCGCCGTCGCGTGGCCCTACGCGAACGGCCCCCGGCACATCGGCCACGTGTCCGGCTTCGGTGTGCCCTCCGACGTCTTCTCCCGCTACCAGCGGATGGTCGGCAACCGGGTGCTCATGGTCTCGGGCACCGACGAGCACGGCACGCCCATCCAGGTCCAGGCCGACGCCGAGGGCACCACTCCCCGCGAGCTCGTCGACCGCTACTCCCGCGTGATCCAGGACGACCTGGTGGGCCTCGGGCTCTCCTACGACCTCTTCACCCGCACGAGCACCGACAACCACCACCGCGTCGTCCAGGACCTGTTCACGGCGCTGCACCGCAACGGGTACGTCTTCGGCGAGAAGACCCTCGGGGCGATCAGCCCGTCCACCGGCCGCACGCTGCCCGACCGCTACATCGAGGGCACGTGCCCGATCTGCGGCTACCCGAACGCGCGCGGCGACCAGTGCGACAACTGCGGGAACCAGCTCGACCCGGCCGACCTGGGCAACCCTCGCAGCCGCATCAACGGCGAGATCCCGGAGTTCCGCGAGACCGAGCACCTCATGCTCGACCTCCCGGCGTTCTCCCAGTCCCTCTCCGCCTGGCTCGACACCCGCACGAACTGGCGGCCGAACGTCCTGAACTTCAGCCGCAACCTGCTCGAGGACCTGCGCCCCCGGGCGATCACGCGGGACCTCGACTGGGGCGTCAAGGTCCCCCTCGACGGCTGGCGCGACGCGCCGATGAAGCGCTTCTACGTCTGGTTCGACGCGGTCGTCGGCTACCTGTCGGCCTCCGTCGAGTGGGCCGAGCGCTCCGGGCGGCCCGACGCCTGGAAGGAGTGGTGGTGCGACCCGCAGGCGAGCGCCTACTACTTCATGGGCAAGGACAACATCGTCTTCCACTCGCTCATCTGGCCCGCGATGCTGCTCGGCCAGAACGGGGCGGGCGACAAGGGCGGCGAGCCCGGCGTCTTCGGGACGCTGAACCTCCCGACGGAGGTCGTCTCCAGCGAGTTCCTGACGATGTCCGGGTCGAAGTTCTCGACGAGCCGCGGCACCGTCATCTACGTCGGGGACTTCCTGCGCGAGTTCGGTCCGGACGCGCTGCGGTACTTCATCGCGGTCGCCGGGCCCGAGAACCAGGACACCGACTTCACCTGGGACGAGTTCGTCCGCCGCACCAACTTCGAGCTGGCCAACGAGTGGGGCAACCTCGTCAACCGCTCGATCTCGCTGGCGGCCAAGAACGTCGGCGCGATCCCCGAGCCCACCCGGCCCGAGGCCGCCGACGCCGAGCTGCTCGCGCAGTCCCGGGCCGCGTTCTCCACCGTGGGCGCCCACCTGCAGCGCTCCCGGTTCAAGGCCGCCTCGGGCGAGGCGATGCGCGTGGTGGGCGCGGCCAACGCCTATCTCTCCCAGCAGGAGCCCTGGAAGCTGAAGGACGATGCTGAGAAGGTGGCGCGGCGCGACACGATCCTGCACACCGCGCTGCAGGTGGTGCAGGACGCCAACACGCTGCTGACGCCGTTCCTGCCCCACGCCGCGCAGAAGGTCCACGAGGCCCTCGGCGGCACCGGGGTCTGGGCGGCGCAGCCGGAGCGGCAGGACGCCGGGACGACGGGCCTGGGCACGACCCACAGCGTCCTCACCGGCGACTACGCGCACGAGCAGGCCCGCTGGGAGTCCACGCCGGTCCCGGTCGGGCGGCCGCTCGCGCGCCCCACGCCGCTGTTCGCGAAGCTCGACACCTCGCTGGGGGAGACGGGGCCGTCCTGGGCACCCATCCACCACGATGGGTAGCAAGCACGCCGTCCCGCCGCCGGTCCCGGAGCCGATCCCGGGGGGCGTGGTCGACAGCCACACCCACCTCGACGCCTGCGGGGCGACCGACCCGGACATCCTGGCCGCGGTCCTCGACCGCGCCACGACGGCCGGCGTCACGGCGATGGTGACGACGGCGGACGACCTCGTCTCCGCGCGCTGGGCGGCGGACACCGCCGGGAAGGACCCCCGGGTGTTCGCCGCCGTCGGGCTGCACCCCACCCGCAGTCGCGACCTCGACGACGCCGCGCGCGCCGAGATCGAGGCCCTGGCCGCCCGGCCCCGGGTCGTCGCGATCGGCGAGTCCGGCCTCGACGACTACTGGACCACCCGCCGGGACGACTGCGCGCCGCTGGACGTCCAGCGGGAGGCCTTCGCCTGGCACATCGACCTCGCCCGGCGCACCGGGCTGCCGCTGGTGGTCCACGACCGGGACGCCCACGACGCCATCGTCGACGTCCTGCGGGCCGAGGGGGCGCCCGGGACGGTGGTCTTCCACTGCTTCTCCGGCGGGCCCGACCTCGCCCGCGTCTGCGCCGACGAGGGCTGGCTGATGTCGTTCTCCGGGACGGCCACCTTCCGCAACGCGAACGCCGCCGAGCTACGGAGAGCGGCCGCGGAGGCCCCCGAGGACCTCGTGCTGACCGAGACCGACGCCCCGTTCCTGACACCGCACCCGTACCGCGGTCGGCCGAACGAGCCCTACTGCGTCCCCCACACGGTGCGAGATCTCGCGGAGCTCCGCGACCAACCGGTGGACGAGCTCGCCGCCGCCGCCACCCGGAACGCCCAGCGGACCTTCCGACTGGCCGAGCAGCCTCAACCGTGACCGAGCGTGACCCGAATGTGCGTCCGGTGAACGCGTTCGTCGTGGCGGGCCTGCCGCTCGGCGCACCACGTTCGTGTCGGCTTGATGGTCCTGACACCCGGGTCGTTACCGTGCTGTGACTCGCCGGGATGGGACCACCCCCGGCGTCCGGGACCGGATCGGACCTCCCCCAGGGGCCCGCCGGTCGCTCCCCCGGACGCGGTCCCTGCCCGGAGGTACGGACGATGTGGATTCCTTCGTGGCTCTGCTCTGCTCCCCAGCGGCACGCTCCCCGTTCCGCCGCTCCCTGACCGGCCTCGCGTGCGTGGCGGTCACCCGATGAGCGCCGACACCGAGCGCGGGACCACCGGCGCGACCACCACGGCCGACGCCGGCTGGTTCGACGACCTCGAGAACCGCTGGACCGACGACGGCTGGGACGGCCTCGACGCCAGCACCGCCGAGTGGCAGGCGCGCCGCCACGGCACCACCGTCGCCGACCTCCGCGAGAACCGGACTGGTCCGCTCCCCACCTGGGCCGATGACATCACCGGCCCGCTGCCGGTCGCGGGGCCGGGCTGGGCAGGTCCCGGCTCCGCGAACGGCGCCGGGGGGACGGGCACCGTCGACGCCGAGAGCGCCTACGCGCTCCCCGACCTCGACGACTGGAACGACCTCGAGCAGCGCACCGGGCTCGCCGGCGGTACGGACACCGCCCTCGCGCCCGAGGGCGCCCCGGCCCCGGCCGGGCTCGACCCGGAGACTTACCGCGAGCGCGACCTCACCGACACCGGCCGCTACTCGCTGGCCGTCAAGGGCGGCGTCGCCGCGGCGCTGATCGCGGTGGCTGCCGGGGGCAGCACCGCGGTCGCGATGGACAAGGAGGTCACGGTCACCGTCGACGGCGTCGACCAGACCGTGCACACCTTCTCCGGCACCGTCGAGGGCGCGCTCTCCTCCGGCGACATCGAGGTCGGCCCGAACGACCAGATGTCCCCGTCGCCGACTGCCGCGATCCACGACGGCGACCACCTCGTCGTGAACCACTCGCGGCAGGTCAACCTCATGGTCGACGGCAAGCCGCAGACCATCACGACGACGGCCAGCACCGTCGGGCAGGCCCTCGCGCAGATCGGCCTGCCGGCCGGGCTCGCGTCCTCGGTGCCGACCGGCTCGCTCATCCCCGCGGACGGGATGAACCTCTCGGTCCAGCTGCCGAAGACGGTGACGTTCATCGACGGTGCCGGCGCGCCGCAGACGCTGACGACGACCGCCACCTCGGTCCAGCAGTTCCTCTCCCAGCACGGTGTGGGGATGGGCGCGGCCGACACGATCGCTCCGCTCGGGCCCAACGGCCTCGTCAACGGCGCCACGATCTCGATCACCCGCAACGCGGTGACCCAGGTCAGCGAGACCTCGCCGATCGCGCCGCCGATGCAGACCGTCAGCGACCCGACGATGAACGCGGGCACGACGAAGGTGGTCCAGCCCGGCCAGGCCGGCGAGCAGGTGCAGAACTTCTCGGTGAGCACCAGCAACGGCAAGGAGGTCGGGCGCACCGCGCTCGGCCCGGCCACCGTCACCAAGGCCGCCGTCGGCGGGGTGATCCACAAGGGCACCAAGAAGGCCCAGCCGGCCATCGGCGACACCAGCAAGTGGGACGCCATCGCCAAGTGCGAGTCCGGCGGCGACTGGTCGATCAACACCGGCAACGGCTACTACGGCGGCATCCAGTTCGACAAGCAGACCTGGAACGCCTTCGGCGGCAGCCAGTACGCCCCGCGGCCGGACCTGGCCTCGAAGGCCGAGCAGATCGCGGTCGCGGAGAAGGTCCGCGACTCGCGCGGCGGCTACGGCGCCTGGCCGGTCTGCGGCTCGAAGGGCTGACGCACCCGCAGGAGCACACCACGGGCCCTGGGATCATGGACGACGTGATCCCGGGGCCCGTGCGTCTGTTCGGCGCCTCCGACGTCCGCGCCCTGGCCGACGAGCTCGGGGTGCGGCCGACGAAGAAGCTCGGCCAGAACTTCGTCCACGACGCCAACACCGTGCGCCGCATCGTGCGCCTCGCCGACGTCGAGCCCGGCGAGACGGTGCTCGAGGTCGGTCCCGGCCTCGGGTCGCTCACGCTGGCCCTGCTCGACGCGGTGGGTCCCGACGGGTCCGTGGTCGCCGTCGAGGTCGACCCCGTCCTCGCCGCGCGGCTGCCCGCGACGGCGGCCGAGCGGGCGCCCGGACGGGTCCTGCACGCCGTCACCGCCGACGCCCTGCGGCTCCGCCCGGCCGACCTGCCCGCGTCCCCGACGGGAACGGCTCCCTCGGCCCTCGTCGCCAACCTGCCCTACAACGTCGCCGTGCCCGTCGTGCTGCACCTGCTCGCCGAGCTGCCCGCGCTGCGCCGCGGGCTGGTGATGGTGCAGTCCGAGGTCGCCGACCGGTTGGCCGCCCGCCCGGGCGAGCGGGCCTACGGGGCGCCGAGCGCGAAGCTCGCGTGGTACGCCGAGGCCCGCCGGGCCGGCCCGGTGCCGCGCGGGGTGTTCTGGCCCGTGCCCGGCGTCGACTCCGCGCTGGTGGCCTTCACCCGCCGTCCCGACGGCGACCTCGGTGACGAGGCGGCCCGCCGTGCCACCTTCGCCGTCGTCGACGCCGCGTTCGCCCAGCGCCGCAAGTCGCTGCGGGGCGCCCTCGCGGGCTGGGCCGGCTCGCCCGCCCGGGCCGAGGAGCGGCTGCGGGCCGCGGGTGTCGACCCCGCACAGCGGGGCGAGCAGCTCGACATCGGGACCTTCGCGGCGATCGCCGCCACACCCTGACACCTCGCCGTCCGGGCACCACGGCGGTGGTCATTACCCTGGACGGGTGCTCTCCGCCGTCGGGCCCCCGGTGACCGTCCGCGTCCCGGCCAAGATCAACCTCCACCTCGCGGTGGGGGACACCCGCCCGGACGGCTACCACGACCTCGTGACCGTGTTCCAGGCCCTCAACCTGTTCGACGAGGTCTCCGTCGTCTCCGCCCACACCGCCCGCGCGAACGGCCCCCGGGACCGGCTCGCGACGATCGGCGCCGGCGCCCCCGGCGTGGAGCTGCTCGGCGACGTCACCGAGGCCGACCGGGCGGCCGTCCCGGTCGACGCCTCCAACCTGGCGTGGAAGGCCGCCGTCGCGCTCGCGGAGGCCGTGGGGCGGGAACCGGACGTCCGGATCGGGCTCCGCAAGGCGATCCCGGTGGCGGGCGGCATGGCCGGCGGCAGCGCCGACGCGGCCGGCACCCTGCTCGCGCTGGCCTCGCTCTGGCGGCTCGACCTCGGCCGCGAGGCGCTCATGGAGATCGCGGCGACGGTCGGCAGCGACGTGGCGTTCGCCCTGCACGGCGGGACGGCGCTCGGGACCGGCCGCGGCGAGAACCTCGTCCCGGTGCTCTCCCGGCACACGTTCCACTGGGTGATCGCGCTGCAGGACCACGGGCTCTCGACGCCGTCGGTGTTCGGCGAGCTCGACCGGCTCCGGGCCGCGGCCGGGGCGAACGGGAGCGGAACGGCCCCCGTCCGCCGCCTCGGCAGCGTCGAACCGGTCCTCGAGGCCGTCGCGTCCGGCGAGGCCCGCTCCCTCGCGCTGCTGCTGGGCAACGACCTGCAGGCCGCCGCGGTGAGCCTCGACCCCGGCCTGCGCCGCACCCTGCGCGCCGGGGTGGCCGCAGGCGCGCTCGCCGGGGTGGTGTCGGGCTCCGGCCCGACCTGCGTCTTCCTGTGCGGCGACGGGCCCGCCGCGGTGCGGGTGGCCGCGGAGCTCTCGGGGGCCGGGGTGTGCCGGACGGTGCGCGTCGCCCACGGTCCGGTGCCCGGTGCGCGGGTGATCGACGGCGACCCGGCCCGCCCGCCGCGCGGCCCCGGCGGTCCCCCGACCACCGACCCCGGCCCGAACATGTACGCCTGACCCCGTCGTCCCCGGAGAGCCGTGCCCAACCTCGTCAACCTCGAGAACGTCGCCATCTCCTTCGGCGGCCCGAGACCCGTGCTCGACGGGGTGTCGCTCGGCGTCGACGCCGGCGACCGCGTCGGCGTCGTCGGGCGCAACGGCGGGGGGAAGTCGACGCTGGTCTCGATCCTCGCGGGGCGGCTCGAGCCCGACGCCGGGCGCGTCAGCCCGGTGCGCGGGCTGCGGATGGCGTCGGTGACCCAGCAGTCGCAGCCGGTCGGCGCCACGGTCCGGGAGAGCGTCCTCGGATGGTCGGGAGACGAAGCGGAGCGGAGCTCGACCCCGAGATACGTCCCCGACCACGAGTGGGCCGCGGACCCGCGCTCCCGGGCGGTCGTCGAGGGGCTGCGCCCCGGCGGGGACCGCGGCCTGGACGCGTCGGTGGAGGGGCTCTCGGGCGGGGAGCGGCAGCGCATCGCGCTCGCCGCGGCCCTCGTGCAGGAGCTCGACCTGCTCGTGCTCGACGAGCCGACCAACCACCTCGACGTCGAGGGGGTCCGGTGGCTGGCCGAGCACCTGCTCGCCCGGCGGACCGCCCTCGTCGTCGTGACCCACGACCGGTGGTTCCTCGACACCGTCGCGTCCCGCACCTGGGAGGTCGTGGACGGGCACGTGGAGCAGTACGAGGGCGGCTACAACGACTGGATCTTCGCCCGGGCGGAGCGGGCGCGGCTCGCGGACGCCGCCGAGCAGCGTCGTCGCAACCTCGCCCGCAAGGAGCTGGCGTGGTTGCGGCGCGGGCCGCAGGCGCGGACGTCGAAGCCGCGCTACCGCGTGGAGGCGGCCGAGGCGCTGATCGCCGACGTGCCCGAGCCCCGCGACTCGGTCGAGCTGGTGACGATGGCCAAGCACCGGCTGGGACGCACCGTCGTCGAGCTCGAGGACGCGACGCTGACCGTGCCGTCGGACCCGCCCCGCACGATCGTCGACCGCCAGACCTGGCGCATCGGCCCCGGCGACCGGATCGGCATCGTCGGGATCAACGGGTCGGGGAAGACGACGCTGCTGCGGGCGGTGGCGGGGGAGCGGCCGCTCGACGACGGCCGGCGGGTGCAGGGCACGACGGTGCGGATGGCGCACCTCTCGCAGGACCTGTCCGACCTGCCGATGCACCGGCGCGTCCTCCAGGCCGTCGAGGACATCGCGGAGCGCGTGACGATCGGGCGCTACGAGCAGACCGCCTCCCAGCTCGCCGAGCGCTTCGGGTTCGCGCCGGCGCGGCAGTGGACGCCGGTGTCCGACCTCTCCGGCGGGGAGCGGCGCCGGCTGCAGCTCGTGCGCCTGCTCATGACCGAGCCCAACGTGCTGCTGCTCGACGAGCCCACCAACGACCTCGACGTCGACACCCTCCAGCAGCTCGAGGACCTGCTCGACGGCTGGCCGGGCACGCTGGTGCTGGTCAGTCACGACCGCTACCTCACCGAGCGGGTGTGCGACCGCGTGGTGGCCCTCTTCGGCGACGGGCGCATCACCGACCTGCCCGGCGGGATCGAGGAGTACCTGCGCCGCCGCGATGAGCAGGACGCCGTTCTGGGCGCCCGCCCCACCTCCGTGCGCGAGGGGACCCCTCAGGCGGCTAGAGCGACCGGATCCTCCCCTCGCCCGGTACCGGCGGGGCGCTCCGAGGGCGACAGGCGGGCGGCGCGGAAGGAGGCGCAGCGGATCGAGCGGCGCCTGGAACGGCTGGAGTCCCGGGAGTCCGAGCTGCACACGCTGCTCGCCGACGCCGCGACCGACCCCGGCCGCCTCCTGGCGCTCGACGCCGAGCTGCGGGCGCTGCTGACCGAGCGCGGCGAGCTCGAAGAGGCGTGGCTCGAGGCCAGTGTCGACTGAACCTTCGGGCACCGACGAGGCCGAGGCCGTGCTCACCGAGGCCGTCCGGTGGGCCCGGCGGCTCTTCGGCCGCGGGTTCCGGGCCGCCTACGCGATCGGCAGCCTCGCGCACGGGGGCTACGCGCCCGGGGTGAGCGACGTCGACCTGGCGCTGGTGGTGCGCGCGGCCGGGCCGTGGTCGCGGGCGCGGATGCGGGCGGTGCGCGTGCTGACGCGGTGGCGCCGCGGGCCCGGGCCGGCCGACCGGCTCTCGGTGTTCTGGGGCCGGTGGCGCGACGTGCGGGCCGGCGCGTCCGGCGGGGTGCGCCTGCCGGCGATCGACCGGCTGGACCTCCTCGAGCACGGCCGGCTGCTCGCGGGCACGGACCGCCGGGCCGGGGCGGTGCCGCCGTCGCACGAGGAGCTGGTGCTCGACGGGGCCCGCTTCGCGATCGGCTGGTACGACGACGCCCGGCTCGCGACGCTGCGCGACCCGGCGGCCCTCGCGTCCGCCGACGCCCGCACCGTCACCAAGAACGTCCTCTTCCCGGTGCGCTTCCTCGCGACGCTGCACACCGGGCGCGCGGGCGCCAACGCCGACGCGGTGCGGTGGTACGTCGAGGAGCACCGCGGCCCGGCGTCACCGCTGGTGGCCGCGGCGGCCCGGTGGCGCGACACGGGCGTCGGCCCGGAGGCCGCCGAGCTGCTCGCCGAGCACCTGCCGACGCTGCACCACGAGTGGGCGGCGGACCACCTGAGGTGGCTAGGTGCGCTTCGCGCATGTGAGCACTAATCCGTGCTATAGCACCGAAAAGTGCTCACAACAGAGCAGCCGCCAGTTGGCGGCGCCACCATGCCTCTCGAATGTGAGCACTTTTCGGTGCTATAGCACGGATTAGTGCTCACAAGGCCGGAGGCCACCTAGTGCACCCGGTTCTGCGCCGCCTCCAGGCCCTCGGTGAGCAGGGACTCGACGGCGTCGGCGGCGAGCTCGAGCGACACGTCCAGCTCCCGGCGCTCGGCCGAGGTCCACCGCTTGAGCACGTAGTCGGCGGGGTCCTGGCGCCCGGGCGGCCGGCCGATGCCGAACCGCACCCGCAGGTAGTCCTTGGTGCCGAGGGACTTCGAGATCGAGCGCAGGCCGTTGTGCCCGCCCTCCCCGCCGCAGCGCTTGAGCCGGACGACGCCGAACTCGAGGTCGAGGTCGTCGTGCACCACGACGAGGTCGTCGACCGGCACCGAGAAGAAGCGCAGCGCGTTCGCGACCGGGCCGCCGGAGAGGTTCATGTAGCCGCGCGGCTTGACCACGTACGCCTTGCGCCCGGCCAGGCGGCCCTCGGCGACGTCCGCGCCCGACTTGCGGTGCGCGGAGAACCGGGCGCCGACGCGTCCGGCGAGCACGTCGGCGACCGCGAACCCGACGTTGTGCCGGGTCCCCTCGTACTCGGCCCCCGGGTTGCCCAGCCCGGCGACCACGACGGGGCCGGTGCCGGGCGACCCGGGAGCCGACACGTCAGTCCTCCTTGCCGGGGGTCTCGCCCTCGGCGGCGGCCTCGGGGTCCTCGGGCGCGCCGCCCTCGGAGCCCTCGCCCCGCTCGGAGCCCTCGCCGTCCTCGGACTCCGGCGCGTCCTCCTCGACGCCGGCGCCCTCGGTGTCGATCTCCTCCTCGAGGGCCTCCTCGGTCGGCGCCTCGGTGACGTTGACGACCAGGAGCTCCGGGTCGGAGACGAGCTCGGCGCCGTCGGGCAGCCGGATGTCGCCCGCGAGGAACTGGGTGCCGATCTCGGCCCCGTCGATGACGACGCTGATCTCCTCGGGGATGTTCAGCGCGTCGGCCTCGATCGTCAGCGTGTCCTCGTTCTGGAAGACCAGCGTGCCGGACGCGGCCTCGCCGAGGGTGACGACCCGGACGTCGACCTGGACCTTCTCGCCGCGGCGGACGACCACGAGGTCGACGTGCTCGATGAAGCCCTTGATCGGGTCGCGCACCACACTCTTGGTGAGCGCGAGCTGCTGGGAGCCGACGCCGGTGACGGTGAGGACGGCGTTGCGGCCGTTCTCGCGCATCACGGCGGCGAACTCGACGGTGTCGAACGAGAGGTGCACCGGGTCGGTGCCGTGGCCGTAGAGGACGGCGGGGACGCGGCCCGCGCGCCGGGTGCGGCGCGCCGCACCCTTGCCGAACTCGGTGCGGGGCTCTGCGGTGATCTTGACGTCGGCCATGACGGTGGGGTTCTCCTGCGTGGTGCGGGTCGGCGAGGGCTCGGCCGGCACCCGGAGCGTGTCGCACCGCGATGCCCACCGCGTCGATCACGGCAACCGGTGCGAACGGCCGCCCTCGCCGAAGTGGATCGCCGCCGAGTCTACCGAGACACCCGTCCACGCCGGCGACGGGCCCGGCCCGACGCACGAACGGCCGGTTCATGACCATCGAAGGTCACGAACCGGCCGTTCGTGCGGACCAGGGGTGGCGGGCCGTCGAGAACCTCAGGCGTTGCCGTCGAACAGGTTGGTGACCGAGCCGTCCTCGAACACCTCGCGGACCGCGCGGGCGATCACCGGGGCGATCGAGAGCACCGTGAGCTGCGGGAACCGCTTCTCGTCGGGGATCGGCAAGGTGTTGGTGACGATGACCTCGCGGGCCCCGCACGTCGAGAGCCGCTCGACCGCGGGGCCGGAGAGCACGCCGTGCGTGGCGGCGATGACGACGTCGCTGGCACCGTCGGCGAGCAGCGCCTCGGTGGCCTTCGCGATGGTGCCGCCGGTGTCGATCATGTCGTCGACGAGGATGCAGCAGCGGCCCTCGACCTCGCCCACCACGCGGTTGGCGACGACCTCGTTCGGCTTGGTCTTGTCGCGGCTCTTGTGGATGAAGGCCAGCGGGACGCCGCCCATCATGTCGGCCCACTTCTCCGCGACGCGCACGCGGCCGGAGTCGGGGGCGACGACGGCGAGGTCCTCGCCGGCGTAGGCGTCGCGCAGGTGCTCGGCGAGGACCTTGTTGGCGAGCAGGTGGTCGACCGGGCCGTCGAAGAAGCCCTGGATCTGGTCGGTGTGCAGGTCGATCGTCATGATCCGGTGCGCGCCGGCCGTCTTGAGCAGGTCGGCCACCAGCCGCGCCGAGATCGGCTCGCGGCCGCGGTGCTTCTTGTCCTGCCGGGCGTACCCGTAGAACGGGACGACCGCGGTGATCCGCTTGGCCGACGCCCGCTTGAGGGCGTCGATCATGATGAGCTGCTCCATGAGCCACTGGTTGATCGGCGCGGTGTGGCTCTGGATGACGAAGGCGTCGGAGCCGCGGACCGACTCCTCGAACCGCACGAAGATCTCGCCGTTGGCGAAGTCGTAGGCCGCCTGCGGGGTGATCGTGACGTCGAGCTCCTTGGCGACCTCCTCGGCCAGCTCGGGGTGGGCCCGGCCGGAGAAGAGCATGAGGCTCTTCTTGGGGGTCGACGACACTGCGCTCACGGTCACTGCTCCTCCTGGTCGCGCCGGTCGGACGAGCGCGGCGCGTCGTCCCGTCCTGCGTCGGCTGAGCCCCCGTCGGGCGGGCCCGCCGCCCGGGCCGCGGCGTCGGCCGCCGCGGTGCCCGGTCGCTTGCGCGCCACCCAGCCCTCGATCGTCCGCTGCGGGCCCGAGGACACGGCGAGCGCACCAGGCGGTACGTCCTCGCGGACCACCGTGCCCGCTCCCGTGTAGGCCCCGTCCCCGATGGTGACCGGCGCCACGAACGTGTTGTCGCTGCCGGTGCGCACGTGGTCGCCGACGACGCTGCGGTGCTTGGTCACCCCGTCGTAGTTCACGAACACGCTGGAGGCACCGATGTTGCTGCTCTCGCCGATCGTGGCGTCGCCGACGTAGGTCAGGTGCGGCACTTTGCTGCCGGTCCCGATCCGCGAGTTCTTGACCTCGACGAACGTCCCGATCTTGCCGCGGGCCGCCAGCTCGACGCCGGGCCGCAGGTACGCGAAGGGGCCGACCGAGGTCTCGGGCCCGACGACGGAGTTGCTGCCGTGCGTGCGCACGACGCTCGCCCGGGCGCCGACGGCCACGTCGGTCAGCGTGCTGTCCGGCCCGACGGTGGCCGCCTCGGCCACGCTGGTCGTGCCGTGCAGCTGCGTGCCGGGCAGCAGCGTCACGTCGCGCTCCAGGCGCACCCCGACGTCGACCCACGTCGAGCGGGGGTCGACGACGGTGACGCCGGCCCGCATCCAGCGCTCGAGCACCCGGCGGTTGATCTCGGCGCCCATCGCGGCCAGCTGCACCCGGTCGTTCACCCCGGCGACGAGCCACGGGTCGGCGAGCTCGACGGCCCCGACGCGGAGGCCGTCGCGGTGCGCGGTGGCCACGACGTCGGTGAGGTAGAGCTCGCCCTGGGCGTTGTCGGTCCCCAGCCCGGCGAGGGCGGCGCGCAGGACCGCGAGGTCGAAGGCGTACACCCCCGAGTTGACCTCGGTGATCGCCAGCTGGTGCAGCGACGCGTCGGCCTGCTCGACGATGGCGGTGACGCCGCCCTCGTCGTCGCGCACGACGCGGCCGTAGCCGGTGGGGTCGTCCATCTCGGCGGTCAGCAGGGTGACGGCGTTCCCGGCGTCGTCGTGCTCGGCGACCAGCGCGCGCAGCGTCGGCGCGTCCAGCAGCGGGACGTCGCCGTAGGAGACGAGCACGGTGCCGGTGGCGTCCGTCGGCAGCCCGTCGACCCCGCACGCGACCGCGTGGCCGGTCCCGCGCCGGCGGTCCTGCACGGCGGTGCGGACCGCGCGGCCCAGCTCGGCGCCGACCTGCTGGCAGTGGGTGCCGACCTCCTCGCGCCCGTGCCCGACGACGACGACGAGGTGGGCCGGGTCGGTCCCGGCGGCGGCGTGGAGCGCGTGCCCGAGCAGGCTGCGGCCGCCGACCGGGTGGAGGACCTTGGGCGTGGCCGACCGCATGCGGGTGCCCTCTCCCGCGGCGAGGACGACGACCGCGGTGGGGGTCGACGGCATCGGCTCTTCTCGCTCCCGGGGTTCGACGTCGGACGCACAGTGCACCGCGAGTGTCCCACCCGCGGCGGCCCGGCGGTGCGCGGGGTTTGACCGCCAGGTCACCCGCCGACGGCGAGGCCCTCCGCCGGGGTGTCGGTCCCCGCGTCGAGGACGACGGCCCCGCCCCCGGACCGCTTGGCCTCGTACATCGCGCGGTCCGCCCGGGCGAGCAGCGTCCCCGGGGTGACCCCGGAGTGCTCGGTGCCGGCCACCCCGATCGAGAGCGACACGCACGAGCCGTCCCCGACCGGCACGCCCGCCACCGCGAGCGCGGCCCGCTCGAGGGCGGCGCGCGCGGCGATCTCGGAGCTGCCGGGCAGCACCACGACGAACTCGTCGCCGCCGTACCGGGCGACGACGTCGTCGGCGCGCAGGCAGCGGCGCAGCGTGTCGGCGACCTGGCGCAGCACGTGGTCGCCGTGGGCGTGCGACATCCGGTCGTTGATCGTCTTGAAGCGGTCGACGTCGACCATGGCGATCGCGAGCGCCGTCCCGCCGCGGCCCGCGAGCGTCGTGAGGTGGTCGGCGAGCACGTCGTCGAGCGCGCGCCGGTTCGGCAGCCCGGTCAGCGGGTCGGTCCGCGCCTGGGCGGTGGCCTCGCCGTGCTCGCGGCGCAGCTGCTCGTGCGCCAGGCGCGTGGTCAGCGAGAGCACCCGGGCCCGCTGCAGGGTCCACAGCTCGTGCTCGAGGTCGCTCGTGTAGTCGCGCAGCGCCCGCCGGGCCGCCAGTCCCGCGGTGCCCCGGCGGTCGGCGATCACGTGGGCGAGCTCGCGGCTCACCGCCAGCAGCAGGTTCGGCTCACCGCGAGGCCGTCGGGCGCGGACGCGGTCGAGCAGCGCGGCCGCCTCGTCGCCGCGGTCGGCGAGGGCGAGGGCGCGCGCCCGGGCGAGGCGCCCGAGCAGGTGGTCGGCCAGCGTCGGGCACACCCGCTCGTCGGGCCCCAGGGCCTCCGCGTCCCCGCGCGCGAGCGACGCGACCTCCTCGGGGGCCCGGACGCGGCCGTGGCCGTCGGGGGTGCCCGCCGGCCGCCGGGCGAGCGAAACGGCCGCGCGCAGCAGCAGCCGGTGGTCCGGCGGGAGCAGCGCCGGCTCGGCGTGCAGCGAGCCGGCCCGCCGGGCGGCGTCGTCGAGGTGGGGCAGGCCGTCGCGCCGGGCGCGCTGCAGGCGCAGGCCCCAGGAGACGAGCACCCGCACGTGCTCGTGGTCGCAGCGGGCGGCCGCGAGGACGTCGCCGTCGTCCTCGGCGATCACGCGGGCGCGGGTGAGCAGCGGCTGGGCGACCTCGTTGAGCCCCAGCGAGGTGAGCGTGGCCGCCACGAGCCGGTAGGTGTCCTGCAGGTTGCCGCGGTGCTCGCGCTGGGTCGGGGCGTCGTCGACGACGGACTGCTCGTCGAGCTGCGTGAGCGCCCGGGTCGCGGCGGCGAGGGCGGACTCCTCGTCGTCGGCGAGCAGCGCCCGCCGGGCCAGCAGGGCCTCGGCGTCGACCGCGAAGAGCGTCAGCCCGTGCTCGGCGACGAGCCCGACGAGCTCGTCGAGGAGCCGCTCGGCCCCGTCCGTGGCGGCCGTGGGCTCGACGCCGTCCGGGGTGCACCCGGCACCCCGGACGGCCAGGTGCGCGGCGGCGGCCTCGCGGAGGAGCACCGCGCGGGTGGCGGGGTCGGACGTCGCGCGCGTGCGCGCCACGAGGTCGCCCAGCGCGGTGAGGTCGGCGGCCGGCCCGGCGGCGCCCGCGAGCGGTACCCGCGTCGCACGGGCGGCGGCGGCGCGCGCCAGCGCGAGGACGGTCTCGCGCGGCGCCCCTTCGGGGCGGGTCAGCGCCGCGCCCGTCATCAGCCCGTGTCCGGCGGAACGGGCGGACACCCCGTCCCGCCCGGCGTCGTCGTCACGCTGCTCCGGTCGTCCCACCCCTCACCCCCTCACGGCCCCGCCCGGGCGACCCGTGTGCACACTGTCGGTCACCGGCAGCGCCGAGGTCGTTGCTGGGCGTCACGGGGATTCTGCACATGCGGATGCGGGCGGCCCCCTCGGGGTCGGGTCGCGGGTCGGGAGGTACGCCGGTGGGAGCAGTCGAGGACACGCGCGGCCGAGGAGCCGACCCGCTCGTCCCGCGGCCGCGACGCCGCCTCGTCCTCCCGGTCGTCCTGACCGGCGCGGCGCTGGTCGTCCTGCTCGCCGTGCGGTACGCGGGGACCGCTCACACCGGGCGTCTCGACGGCACCCTCGCCGCCCTCGTGCCGATGCACCACGGTCCCGTCGCGGTCCTCGGCGAGGCGTTCTCCGACCTGGGGGACCCGGTGCCCGTGGCGGTGCTGATGGCGGCGCTCGCCGCGGCGGGGTGGTGGTGGCGCCGCGGCCGCGGGCTCGCCGTGGCGCTCGTGGCGCCCGGCGCCGCGATGATCACCACCTCACTGGTGCTCAAGCCGATCGTCGCGCGCACCCGGGGCCACGAGCTGGCCTTCCCGAGCGGCCACACCACCGCGGTCGCCTCGCTCGCGGCGACGGCCGCGATCCTCGTGCTCACGACGCCCGCCGTCGCCGTGCGGCTGCGGCGGGCGGTCGCCGCGGCCCTCGGCCTGCTCGTCGTGGTGGTGGGGGTGTGCCTGGTCGGCCGCGGCTACCACTACCCGACCGACGTGCTCGGCGCCCTCGGCGTCGTCGCCGCCGTGGTGCCCCCGACGGCCCTGGTGGTCGACGCGTTCGCGGAGCTGGGCGACGAGGAGGGCGCGGTCGGGGACGGCGCGGTCGGGGACGTCGTCGCGACGGGTCCGTCGGAGCCCGCCGGCGACGTCCTCGCGGAGGCACCGACCCAGCGGTTCCGCGCCGCGTCCTGACCCCGGGAGGTCCTGACCCCGGGGAGGTCCTGACCCGGGGCCGGGTCGCGCCCGCGTCAGGCCTGGGCGCTGCGGCGGTCGTTCACGGGCAGCGGGCGGCGCATGGTCACCGTCGTGCCCGTGCGTCCGTGGTCCACCTCGACCTCGGTGAGGCTCTCCATCAGGGTGAGGCCGCGTCCGCGGGAGGTCGGGCCGGTCGTCGGCTCGCGCCATCGGCCGTCGTCGGCGACCACGATCGTGACCACGTCGTCGACGAGGTCGGCACGCAGCGTCATCGTCCCGGGGTTCGTCGCGTCGGCGAACGCGTGGTCGACCACGTTCTCCAGGGCCTCGCTGGTCGCGAGCACGAGGTCGTCGGCGAGGTCCTCGAGTTCGTCGTCCAGGTCCGGTGCCTCGCCCGTCGCCGTCTGCCGCGCCTCCAGGGCGTCGCCCAGCCACCGCCGCAGCGAGCGGCGGAAGGCCCCCACGCGGGGAGGAGCGGCCTCGGCGACGAGGTCGAGCGCAGCGTGAGGACTCACGGACACCCGCTCCCGGACACGACGACGAGATGACCTCGCCATGTTCCCCTGCCCCGGGGGAGGCAAACCCGTCGGGGCTGGTTCAGTCGGCGGAGCCGGCTCCTCGCGACGTCGCAGCAGGACCAGTCGTCGGTATTCGCTGCTCCACCGGCAGGTAACCGGTGCTGTCGTCCAGGGGAGTGCGGACGTCGTACCGGCATTCGTCGTGCACCACCGCCGGCCCCCACACCCACAGCCGCGGCGCCTCGCGCGGCGCCAGCCCGACGATCCGGACCGTCCCGTCGGCGTCCGGCGCCACCGGCCGCCCGCACACCGCGCACGACGCCGCCGCGGCGCGGGCGGCGGGAGGGCGCCGACACCTCGGTGGGGTCATCGGCGGTGGCTCCCGGCGCGAGGTGGGGACGGCCCGGTCCGGAGGATCGGGTGTCGTGCCCGATCAGATTGCTCTCAATCGGACTGCCGGGCAAGTCCTCGGCGGCGTCGGGATGCCTCAGAGCCGGCCCTCGCCGAGCGCGGTCGCGGTGCGCAGCCGCTCGGCGAGCCCGGCGAGCTGGTCGCGCAGCGCGGTGATCTCGGGGCCGTCCATCCCGGTGGCGAGCTCGACGTCCCGCTGCACGCCCCGCGCCCGCTCCCGCAGCGCCCGACCCTGCTCGGTACAGGCGATCTCGAGGGTCCGCTCGTCCTCGGGGCGGCGTCGGCGGGTGACCCGGCCCTGCTTCTCCAGGCGCTTGAGCAGCGGCGAGAGGGTCCCGGAGTCGAGGTGGAGCTGCTCGCAGAGCGACCCCATGGACACGGCGTCCTGCTGCCAGAGGACGAGCATCACGGCGTACTGGCTGTAGGTGAGCCCCAGCTCCTCGAGCCCCTGCCGGTAACAGGCCGTCATGGCCCGGGACGCCGAGTGCAGCGCGAAGCACAGCTGCCCGTCGATCGTGAAGGGCTGGCTGCTCGGGGTCACCTCAGCCGCGGTCATCCCCCCAGCGTAAACGGGATGGCGCGGTCATGGGGCGGACTCACCGTGCGCCTCCGGACGACCACGCAGCGTCGTCGCGGGCGGCACGAACCCGGCCGTCTCGAGGTGACCGAGCAGCCCCGTCGTCAGCGGCAGCGCGACGAGCTCGTCGGGGGTGAACCAGCCGGCGTCCGCGGCGTCGTCCCCGGCACGCAGATGACCGCCGACGGGCTCCGCGACGAAGTCGTGGATCTCGAACACCGAGGCCGCGCCGGCGGGGCGTTCGAGCACCAGCCACTCGCGGCCGACCACCACCTCGAGCCCGGTCTCCTCGGCGACCTCGCGGACCACCGCCTCCGCCGGGGACTCCCCGGCCTCGACCCGGCCCCCCGGCAGCGTCCAGCGCCCCGCCTCGGGGTCGTGGCCGCGCTGCACGAGCAGCAGCCGCCCCGCGGCGTCCCGGACGACCGCCCCGGCCGCGAGCACCCTGGCCACCGACCGACCTCTCCCCCCGGGCCGCCGGCGAGCTCCGCCGCCAGGATTCGAACCTGGATCATCGGAACCAAAATCCGAGGTGTTGCCCTTACACCACGGCGGATCGCGGGTGGTCCCGCTGCCGACCATGGTGACATGACGCCCGCCCGGCGCCCCGACCTGCACGAACCCCCGGCGGCGGGCCGGCGCCCCCGGGACGGCCCGTGACCGTGTGACGGCGACCTCGTTGGACGTCGTCGGGATGTGCGGCGGATGCGCGTGTGGCGGGGCCGTGCTGCGTGTCACCCGTGACCGGCACGCAACCTGCCCGCGACGCACGCGTCCAACGTGGTGGAGAAGCCGATCCGCCGCCGGGCGGACGCCGTACGAGGGGAGGTGGCAGTGGTCGACCGAGCTGCGACCGGGCCCGCGGAGATCCCTCCGCGGCACGTGAGCCGTCCCGGACCACTGCCGCGTACGGGCGACGAGCGACGTCGGGCGTCCGGGACGCGGCCCCAGGGCCACGTCGCCGGAGCGCTCAGAACAGGGGCGAACGCGTGAGCGGCACCGAGCTCGAGGGCAGGACCGACCCGGGCGACACCGGCGAGATCCCGGCGCACGGCGGGCCGGCCCCGTCGCGCGCCTCGGTACCGCCCGCGACGCCGGGCACCCCGGCCGGGCGCGCCCCGGAGGCCGACGCGGCCCCGTTCGTCGACCCGGACCCCACCGCGCCGGGCTTCATCCGGATCTGGGACGACGAGGGCCCGGGCCAGCCCGGCAGCGTCGCCGTCGCGACGAGCTGGCAGTCCAAGTTCGCGCTCGCCGTCGCCGCGTCCGACCTGCTCGTCCTCGCGGTCTGCGCCCTGCTGGGCGCGCTCATCGGCTTCGGGGCCGGCAGCGGCGACGACGGGACCAACCCCTGGGGCCTCGCCCTCGTCTGCATGCTGCTGGTGCCGATCGCCATCGGCGCCGCCCGCGCCTGGGACCCGCGCGTGCTCGGCCAGGGCTCCGAGGAGTGGAGCCGGCTGATGCGCGCGTACGTCAGCGCGGCGATCGTGCTCGCCCTCGCCGGCCTCGTGCTCGAGCGCACCGGCGTGCGGCCGTGGGTGTTCGGCATCCTGCCCGTGGCCGGGCTGCTGTCGATGGCCGGCCGCTACACGCTGCGCCGCTGGCTGCACCAGGCCCGCAAGCGCGGCCGGGGTCTGCTGCCGGTCCTCGCGATCGGCACCGAGGAGTCCGTGCGCGACCTCATCGAGCGCACCCGCCGCGTCCCGCACATCGGCTGGGTCGTCACCGGCGCCTGCACCCCGACCGGCCTCGGCGAGGACGGTCAGGGCCACGTGGCCGGCGTGCCGGTGCTCGGCGACCTCGACTCGCTGCCCTCCAGCGTGCGCAGCGGCCGCTTCGGCGTCGTCGCCGTGGCGCCCACCCCGGGCTGGAGCCCGAAGCGCCTGCACCGCCTGGCCTGGGACCTCGAGGGCACCGGCTCCGAGCTCGTCGTCGACCCCGGCCTCATGGAGGTCGCGGGGCCCCGCCTGCACGTCGCCCCGGTCGACGGGCTGCCGCTGCTGCGCCTCACCGAGCCGCGCCTGTCCGGCGTCCCGCGCATCGGGAAGCTGCTCTTCGACCGCGTCGCCTCGGCGACGCTCGTGCTCTGCCTCGCGCCGGTGTTCCTGCTGGTCGCGCTGTTCGTCAAGCTCGACGGCGGCCCGGTGTTCTACCGGCAGACCCGCGTCGGGCAGCGCGGCCGGACCTTCGAGATGGTCAAGTTCCGCTCGATGGTGCCGAACGCCGACCGGCTGCGCGACGGTCTGGTCGCGACCGGCAACGACGGGTCCGGCCCGCTGTTCAAGCTGCGCCGCGACCCCCGGGTGACCCGCATCGGCTCGCTGCTGCGCCGCTACTCTCTGGACGAGCTCCCGCAGCTGTTCAACGTCGTCGGGGGCTCGATGTCGCTGGTCGGGCCCCGCCCGCCGCTGCCCGGAGAGGTCGACGCCTACTCCGACGCCGCCAAGCGCAAGTTCCTGGTGCGGCCGGGCATGACGGGTCTGTGGCAGGTCAGCGGCCGCTCGGATCTGTCGTGGGAGGAGTCGGTCCGGTTGGACCTGCGCTACGTGGAGAACTGGTCGCCCGCCATGGACCTGGTCATCCTGTGGAAGACGGTGTCGGCCGTCTTCCGCGGCGACGGGGCCTACTGATGGGGGCGAGCGAAGCGACGGGAGGCTGCTGATGGCCGGAGCGCCCCCGCTGACCTGCCGGCTCTGCGGGTCGGTCGAGCTCGAGAGCTTCGTCGACCTCGGGGCCACGCCACCCTGCGAGCTCTTCCTCACCGCCGACGCCCTCGAGGCCCCGGAGCCGACGTTCCCGCTGCACCCACGGGTCTGCCGGAACTGCCTGCTGGTGCAGCTGCCGCCGCTGATCGACCCCGACGAGACGTTCACCGAGTACGCCTACTTCTCGTCGTTCTCGACCTCGTGGGTGGAGCACGCGCGCCGGTTCGTCACCGCAGCGACGAAGCGCGCCGGGCTGACGGCGGACTCGCTCGTCGTCGAGGCCGCCAGCAACGACGGCTACCTCCTCCAGCACGTGGTCGCCGACGGCATGCGCGCGCTCGGGGTCGAGCCCAGCGTCAACGTCGGCGACGCCGCCCGCGCCAAGGGCGTCCCGACCGTCACCGCGTTCCTCTCCGAGGAGACCGGGGCGGCGGTGCGCGCCGAGCACGGGCCGGCCGACCTCGTCGTCGCGAACAACGTCTACGCGCACATCCCCGACGTCGTCGGCTTCACCCGGGGCCTGCGCGCCATGGTCGCCGACGACGGCTGGGTGTCGATCGAGGTGCAGCACCTGCTCACGCTGGTGCAGCTGGGCCAGTTCGACACGATCTACCACGAGCACTTCCAGTACTACACGGTCGGCACGGCGATCCGGGCCCTCGCCACCGGCGGGCTGGACCTCGTCGACGTCGAGCTGGTGCCCACCCACGGCGGCTCGATCCGGCTGTGGGCGCGGCCGAGCGGGCTGCACGAGCCCGCGTCGCCCGCCGTCGCCGACGTGCTGGCCCGCGAGGCCGCCGCCGGGCTGGACACCGTCGAGGGCCACGCCGGGTTCGCCCGCGACGTCTCGCGCATCCGCAACGACCTCGTGCGCTTCCTCATCGACGCGGCCGACCGCGGCGAGACCGTCGTCGGGTACGGCGCGCCGGGCAAGGGCAACACGCTGCTGAACTACTGCGGCATCCGGCCCGACCTGCTCGCGTACACGGTGGACCGCAACCCCTACAAGCACGGCCGCTACACCCCGGGGACGCGGATCCCGATCCACCCGCCGGAGCGCATCGACGCCGACCGGCCGGACCACGTGCTCGTGCTGCCGTGGAACCTGCGCGACGAGATCACCGCCCAGCTCGCCCCGGTGGCCGCGTGGGGCGGGCGGCTCGTCTTCCCGATCCCGACCCTCGAGATCGTCGACCCCGCGACGGGGACGGTCGTCGGGGGCTCGCCCGCGGCGACGGCCGCGCGGTGACCCCGTCCCCCATGGTGTGAGGAATCCGGCGTGAAGGTCGTCCTGTTCTGCGGTGGTTTCGGCATGCGCATGCGCGAGGGGGACTCCGACGTCCCCAAGCCCATGCAGATGGTCGGCCCGCGGCCGCTGATCTGGCACGTGATGCGGTACTACGCGCACTTCGGGCACAAGGAGTTCGTCCTGTGCCTGGGCTACGGCGCGCACCACATCAAGAACTACTTCCTCAACTACCGCGAGACCGAGTCGAACGACTTCGTCCTGCGCCAGGGCGAGATCCAGCTCAACGGCTCGGACATCGGCGACTGGACGATCCACTTCGTCCACACCGGCCTCGAGTCGCCGATCGGTGAGCGGCTGCGCCGGGTGCGCCACCTCGTGGACGGCGACGAGATGTTCCTCGCCAACTACGCCGACGTCCTCACCGACGCCCCCCTCGACGACATGGTCAAGCGGTTCACCGCCTCCGACGCCGAGGCCGCGCTGCTCGCGGTGTCGCCGACCGCGGTGTTCCACATCGTGGAGCCGGGCCCGGACGACCGGATCACCTCGATCCACCCGGTCACGGACATGGGCGTCCGCGAGAACGGCGGCTACTTCGTGCTGCGCCCGTCGGTCATCGACCGGATCCCCGAGGGCGGCGACCTCGTCGGCGACGCCTGCACCGCCCTCGCCAAGGAGGGCAAGCTCCTGGGCTACCCGCACGAGGGCTTCTGGCAGCCCGCGGACACGCTCAAGGAGCGCAACGAGCTCGAGGCGTCGTTCCGCGCCGGTACCCGCCCGTGGATGCTCTGGGAGCAGAAGCCCGACGTGGCCCCGCTGGAGCGGCTCGTCGAGCAGCAGCTGCTGAGCTGATGCACGCCCTCGTCCCGGCCCGGCTCGACGAGCTGGTCCTGCTCGGCGCGCACTGCGACGACATCCCCATCGGGGCCGGCGGCACCGTGCTGACCCTGTGCCGGGCCCGGCCCGGGCTGCGCGTGCGGGCGCTGGTGCTCGCCGGCGGCGGCACCCCGCGCGAGGCCGAGGAACGCGCCGCGCTGGCGGCGTTCTGCCCGGGCGCGGACCTCGAGGTGACGGTGCTCGACATGCCCGACGGCCGCCTGCCCACCCACTGGGAGTGGGCCAAGGAGGCGCTCGAGGCGTTCCGGCGGACCTGCGAGCCCGACCTCGTGCTGGCGGGCCACCGCGGCGACGACCACCAGGACCACCGGGAGCTGGCCCGCCTCGTCCCCACCGTCTTCCGCGACCACCTCGCGCTCGGCTACGAGATCCTCAAGGCCGAGCCCGACCTGGCCCAGCCGGCCGTGCTCTGGCCGCTGGAGCCCGACGTCGTCGACGAGAAGATCCGGCTGCTCCACGCGCACTACCCCTCGCAGACCGGCCGGACCTGGTTCGACGACGAGGCCTTCCGCGGTCTCGCGCGGATCCGCGGGGTCCAGGCCGGCCGCCGCTACGCCGAGGGCTTCCACCCGACCCGCCTGCTCGTGGGTGCACCGGCCTGAGCCACGCTGGTACCGCCCACGACGAAGGGAGACCGCGCCATGCGCGTCCTGCTCACCGGCCACCAGGGGTACCTGGGCACGCTCGCCACGCCGATGCTGGCCGCCGCCGGCCACGAGGTCACCGGGCTGGACTCCGGCCTCTACGCCGACTGCGTCCTCGGGTCGCTCGAGCAGCCCGACCCGCCGGCGCTCGAGGTCGACCTGCGCGACGTCACCGTGGAGGCGCTCCGCGGGTTCGACGCGGTGATCCACCTGGCGGCGCTGTCGAACGACCCGCTCGGCTCCCTCGCCCCCGAGCACACCTACGACATCAACCACCACGCCTCGACGCGTCTCGCCCGCCTGGCCAAGGAGGCCGGGGTCGGGCGCTTCGTCTACGCCTCGACGTGCTCGGTCTACGGCGCCTCGGGCACCGACGACATCCTCGACGAGCACGCGCCGATGAAGCCGGTGACGCCGTACGCGGAGTCGAAGGTGCGGGTGGAGGCCGACCTGGTCGACCTGGCCGACGACGACTTCGTGCCGGTGTCGATGCGCAACGCCACCGCGTTCGGCTTCTCGCCGCGACTGCGCGCCGACATCGTGCTGAACAACCTCGTCGGGCACGCGGTGCTCTCCGGGGTCATCAAGGTGATGAGCGACGGCACCCCGTGGCGCCCGCTCTGCCACGGCCGCGACATCGTCTCCGCCGCGATCACCGCCATGGAGGCGCCGGCCGACGTCGTGCGCGGGCAGGCGTTCAACGTCGGGAGCACCGAGAACAACGTGCAGGTCCGCGACATCGCCGAGGCCGTCAAGGTCGTCGTACCGGAGGCGGAGCTGCTGGTCACCGGCGAGACCGGCGGCGACCCGCGCTCCTACCGCGTGGACTTCACCAAGATCGAGAAGATGCTGCCCGAGTTCCGGTGCGCGTGGTCGGTGGCCGACGGCGCCGCCGAGCTGCTGCGGGAGTACCGGGAGCGCGGACTCACCCAGGAGGCGTTCGACCAGCGCTTCACCCGCCTCGCGGTGCTGGCCCACCGCCAGGCGGCGGGGACGCTCGACGCCACGCTGCGCCCGGTCTCCTGACGGCCCGCCGCGCGCGGGGAACCCTCGGTCGACAAGAGCGGCCGGATCCTCCCCTCGCGGCGTCGGGTCAGGCGCCGAGCTGGGCCCGCAGGTCCTTCCAGGAGCCCGCCGTCCGGTCGCGCTCGGAGATCGCGGTGACCTCGAGGGGCCAGGAGATCGCGAGGTCCGGGTCGTCGTACGCCACCCCGACGTCCTCGCCCGGCGCGTGCGGGGTGTCGATCCGGTAGCAGACGTCGGCGTCGGTGAGGGCCTGGAACCCGTGCAGCAGGCCGGCGGGCACGTAGAGGTGGTGGAAGTCGACGTCGTCGAGCCGGAAGCCCGCCACGGTGCCGAACGTCGGCGACGTCGGCCGGGCGTCGACGAGGACGTCGTGGACCGCGCCGTGCGCCACCCGCACCAGCTTCGCCTCGCCGGCTCCGCGGCGGCCGTGCATGCCCCGGATCGTCCCGGCCCGCGACCGGGACTGGCTGTCCTGCGCGACCGGCCCGAGGTCGACGCCGTGCTCGGCGGCGATCGCGGTGTCGAACGTGCGGGTGAACAGTCCCCGGTCGTCGCGGTGCGGGGTGGGGACGAACACCAGGACACCGTCGATCGCGCTCGTGCGAACCTCCATGCCCGCAAGCCTCCCACCACCGCCCGAGAGGACCCCGACCCGTGCCGAGCCCCCAGCCCGTGACCTGCCGCTGGTGCGGGAGCACCGACGGCAGCGTCGTCCTCGACCTCGGTGACCAGCCCGCGGCCGACCACTTCCCCGCCGCGGACGACCCGGGCCCCGACCCGGTGCACCCGCTCCGGATGTGGCTGTGCGCGCAGTGCGGGCTGGGGAACCTCGCGGAGGACCCCACGACGCCCGAGGAGCCGCGCGGCGCCGAGCCGGCCGCGATGGTCGAGCAGGCCCGCGACGCCGTCGCCCGGGTGCAGGCCGCGGGCCTGCTCGCCGGACCGGACGGTGCGCCACGGCGCACCGTCACCGAGTTCGGCAGCCCGCACGGCGGGTCGTGGCTGGACCTGCTCGCGGCCGTCGGGCTCACCGAGGCCCCGTCGAGCGAGCCGGCCGACGTCGTCGTCGACTGCTTCGGGCTGATGCACGCCGCCGACCAGACGGCCGGGCTCGCCGAGCGGGCGGCCGCGACCGCGCCGGGCGGCACGCTGCTGCTGCAGTTCCACAGCCTCGCCGCGATCGTCGCCGACGGCGGGTGGAACGCGCTGCGGCACGGCCACTTCGCCTACTACTCCACGCCGGTGCTGGTGCGCATGCTCGCGGCCGTCGGCTTCGAGGCCACCCACGCCTTCTGGTTCGACCTCTACGGCGGCACCGTGCTCCTCGCCGCGCGCCGGAGCGGGGTGCCGGGCCCCGCCGACGTGCCGTCGGTCGAGGGGCTCGTCACCCGCGAGCTCGAAGCCGGTGTGCTCGACCCCGCCGTGGTCGCGGGGCTCGATGCGGCCACCGCCGCCAGCGCCGACGCGCTCCGCGCGCACCTCGCCGAGGGCGCGGAGGCGGGCCGGTCGGTGATCGGGTACGCGGCGGCCTCGCGGGCCGTGCCGCTGCTCAACCGGGCCCGCATCGGCCCCGACCTGCTGCCCGCCGTCGCGGACGGCTCCCCGGGCAAGCAGGGCAGGCGCTTCCCCGGCGTCGGCGTGCCGATCGTGGCGCCCGACGAGGTCGTCCGGCGCCGCCCGGACGAGGTGGTCCTGTTCGTCACCGACCTGCTCGGCGAGATGCGTTCCCGCATGCCGGAGGTGGAATCGTCGGGCGGGCGCTGGGTCGTCGTCGACCCGGTGGTGAAGGTCGCGGACCCCGTCCATGAGACGGGCGTGAGCTGAGGCACGTCTCACTCGGGGCGCACCGCGCCACGCGGCGCGGCGTCTTGTGGTGGACGGGCGGGACTGCTCCCGACGACGGCGGGTGCCTCGGCCGTCGGACGGCCGCCCTAGACTCCCGGGGCGGGTGGTCGTCCGTGGGGACCGTGGAGGCCCGGGATCCGATGAGGACCCCGGACCGGGGAGCAGGATCTGACAGCGCCTGGACGCGCGACGACCAGGATGGCCCCGAGCGAGCGATGGGATGGGCAGCATGACGGCAGTCGAGGCCCCCCGGGCGACGGGCGCGCAGCCCGGTCCCGGTGGTCCGGGCCGACCGGGCGGGAATCCGCCCACGCCCCCGCGACGCCCCTCCTCGCACGTCCGGGTCGCCGCCCTCGTCGTCGTGGTCACCACCCTCGTCGCCGGGCTGGCCACCTTCGCGGCCTTCCTCAGCACGGTGGGGCACTACCAGAGCACCGCCGAGATCGTCTTCAACAACACGATGACGACGGACGACAACATCGCGAAGGGCTCGCGGTACGTGCAGGACCGCATCACCAGCTGGGAGGGCGTCGCCGGCAGCGAGGCCGTCGCGCAGCGCGCCGTCCAGATCGCCGCGACCGGCGGGGGTACCCCGTTCGACCCGGCCACCGTGACCGTCACCGGCAAGCACCTGTCGGGCACCGAGGTCCTCCAGGTCACCGCCACGTCGAACGACCGGGCGACGGTCGCGGCCGACGCGACCACCGCGGCGCGCGCGACGATCGACGTCATCGTCGCGAGCGAGCGCTACCCCGGCACCCAGCAGTCGAAGATCGCCGGGACCCTGGTGAACCCGGGCGGGCCGGTGGTCGACCACGGCGTGCAGGAGGCGCGCTGGTGGGGCGTCCTCGGCGGCGTCGCCGGGTTCATCGTGTCGCTGCTGGCCTGCTCCCTGCTGCGCCCCGGGCGCTGGGCACGCGACCTCCCGCCGCACACCGTGCGGTCGCGGCGCCGGATGGTCGAGCTCAACGCCACCGTGATGGGCGACGAGATGCGGGGGCTCCTGGCCGGTCTCCGCCGTCCCGAGGGCAAGATCACCGTCGGGGTCGCCGCCGTGGCGATCGCCGGGTACGGCATCACCGGCTCCATGGTGTTCCCGCTGTTCGCGGTGCTGGCCGCGGCGGTGTGGTCGTGGCGGACCGCCGACCCGCGCTGGTCCGCGGTCGCCCTGCTGTTCACCGGCGTCGGCGTGTTCCCGGAGAAGGTCGACGTCGTCAAGCTCGGACCCGTCACCCCGACGGTGCTCGAGGTCGCCCTGCTGCTCGCGCTGCTGCTGACCCTGCGCGGACGCAGCGTCGGGTTCGCCCCGCGCTCGGTGTTCGCGGGCCCGGCCGGTGCGATCCTCGTCGCGGCCACCATCGGCGCGGTCGCGGCGCTGGCGCTCGGCGGCGAGTTCGGCCTGATGATCGACAACTACCGGGCGCTGCTCATGGTGGCGGCGTTCTTCCCGGTCTACTTCGCCTTCGCCCGCCGCCCGCACCAGCTGGTGTCCGTGCTCCTCTACCTCGCGGGCGTCTGCAGCGCGGTGGTGCTGGTCGCGGCGGCCGCGGGCTGGAGCCGGCTGCTGGTCGACGAGCGCAGCTCGGTGATCACCGGCTCGTCGACGTCGGACGTCGCCCGGCTCTCCGGCCCGACCCTGAACCTCTGGGCCCCGCTGCTCGTCCTGCTGCTCTCGGCGCTCATGCCGCGCAAGCCGCGGTGGGTCTGGCTGGGCCTGCTGCTCATCGGCATCGCGCACGAGGCCGCGAGCTTCAACCGGTCCACCTGGGCACCGCTGGTCCTGCTCATCGTGGCCGTCGCCGCCGTCACCCACGGGCCCAAGGGCCTGGTGCGGCGCGCGGCCGTGCTCGTCGTCATCGGCGCGATCGGCTTCAGCATCGCCCTCACCGGGCTGGCCGGCGGCCAGGCCAAGCAGATCGCCCTGCGCGCCTCCAGTGTCGTGACCGGGCAGGCGTACGGCGAGGACAGCCTCCCGGACCGGCTGCGGGAAAACGCCGCCGCGTACGCGACGCTCGAGAGACAGCCGTGGCTGGGCGTCGGCGTCGGCCAGTACTACGGCGGCGAGCTCATCACCTACGACGACGAGCACAGCCGCACCGTCGTCGACCCGCGGCCCTACATCCACAACCAGTACCTGCGGATCTGGCTCTACATGGGCGTGTTCGGCCTGCTCGCGTACGCCTTCGCCGGGGTCCGCGTGCTCTCCGTGGTCGTGACCTCGTGGAGACGCCGGACACCGGGCGCGCCGATGGTCGTGGTCCTGGGCATGGGGATCGCGTGCCTCGCGGCGCAGGCGAGCCTGCAGACCATGCTCGTGGACCGGCCGTCGATCATCATCGTCGTCACGCTCATGGCGGCCGCGTCGGCCTTCGCGACGTGGACGCCCTGGCCCGTGCCCGGCGCCCCCGCACCACGCCGCCCCGGGGTCGGGGCGGGCGGTCCCGGTCCCGGTCCCGATCGCCGACCCCGGTCCGGCCCCGTACCGAGCCCCCCGAGAAGGCCCGCGGCCCGCGCGGGCACCATGGAGGAGTGAGCTCACCGATGACCGTGTCGTCCGCACTGCGCAAGGCGTGGTGGGTGCTCGTGCTCGGTGCCGTGCTCGGTGCCGTCGTCGGGCTCGTCGTCGACCTCCGGCTCGCCGGGGCCGACTACACCTCGAGCTCACAGGTGCTGATCTCCGGAGGCGGGTCCTCGGACTCGTCGGACAGCGCCTACAACACCAACCAGTACATCAACCAGCGGATGTCGACGTACGCGCAGCTCGCGTCGAGCGACCAGGTGGTCGTCCCCGCCGCCCGGCAGCTCGGCATCGACAGCACCGACCTGGCGCAGCGGGTCACGGGCAGCATCGACGGCGACACCACCGTCATCACGCTGAGCGTCAAGGGCTCGAGCCCCCAGGACGCGGTGCGGGCCGGTCAGGCCGAGACCCAGGCCTTCACCCAGGCGATCGGCGCGCTCGAGACGCCCCCGGGGCAGCCGCCGCGCGTCAACACCCAGGTCATCTCCGACCCGTCGACGCCCACCGAGCGGCCGATGCCGCCGGCGGTGGTGTTCGTGCTGGTCGGCGCGGTCGTCGGGCTGCTGCTCGTGCTGCTCGCGGTGGCCCTCTTCTTCGCGCCGTTCCTGCGCCGTCTCTGGGGCCGGGTGCGCTCCTGGATCAATAGCGACCCGGGCAGCGCGCCCCGCGTGGTCGGACCGCCCACGGGCGCGAACCCGATGATGGCGCCGCCGCCCGGCTACTACCCGCCGCCGGGACGCCCACTGCCCCCGCCGCCCCGCCCGATGGGGCCGCCGCCTCCCGGGCCCGCGATCGACCCGACGCCGACCACCCCCGTCGCCCTGGGCTCGCTGGGAACGGGCGGTCCGGGGTCGTCGGAGGCCACGCAGCGGGTGGCGCGCGACGGCGAGGGCTCCTCGTCCGGGGCGGCCGCCGCGTCGGCCGGTGCCTCGGCGGGCGGGTCCGGTGCCGGACCGAACGCCGGCGGGTCGGGCCAGGGTGGCCCGGGCTCCGGCTCCGGGCAGGGGAGCGGTCCGAAGCCCGCGAACGCTCCGGGGCAGTCGTCGGGCCAGCAGGCCGGCAAGCCCGGCGGGACCTCCGGCAAGGACGCCGCCGCGGCCGCTACCGCGGGCGGCGCGGCGGCAGCGGCCGCCGCCGCGGCGAAGTCCGCGAGCTCGGGACCCGGCCAGGGGTCCCAACAGCAGAACGGGCAGCCGGGCCCGAAGCCCGCGTCCTCCGGGGGCGCCGGCGGCGCGCAGAAGCCGACCCCCTCCTCGCCGACCCCGCAGAGCGGCTCCGGGTCCTCCGGCTCGGCCGGCGCGCAGCCCGCCGCCGGGCCCGCGAAGCCGAGCCCCTCGCCGTCGGGCCAGAACGGCCGTCCGTCGCCCGGCCCGGGCAGCTCCGGTGCGCCGAAGGGTGGTCCGTCGTCCGCACCCGCGAAGGCCGCGGGGGCGGCCGGCGCTGCCGCGGGTGCGGCGGGTGCCGCGGGTGCGGCCGCCGCGCGGAGCACGGGTGGGCCCTCGGGCGGCGGTTCCGCCGCCGGCGGCCCCGCCAACGCCAAGCCCGCGCAGAACGGCTCCCCGGCACAGCCGGCCGGGCCGAAGCCGCCGGGGGCCGCCGCGCCGAAGAGCTCGGGCCAGGCGGGCCCCGCCGCGGGCAAGGGCCCGTCGCAGGGTGGTCCGTCGCAGGGTGGCCCGTCGCAGGGTGGTCCGGCTCCCAAGAGCCCGGCGTCGGCCGGCTCGGGGCAGAACGGCTCGCCCCAGAATGCGTCCGCGCAGAACGGGCCGCCGCAGAAGGGATCCCCGCAGAACGGCTCGGCCCAGAACGGCTCGGCCCAGAGCGGCTCGGCCCAGAACGGCTCGGCCCAGAACGGCTCGGCGGCGAACCGCAACGGCTCCGCGCAGAACGGGTCCCGCACCGGAGCGCCGAGCCCCGGCGCGAAGCCCAGCCCGGGCGCGAAGCCGAGCCCGGGCGCGAAGCCGAGCCCGGGCGCGAAGCCCGGCCCGGCCGCCTCGTCGGCCTCGGCCGCCGGCTCGGACGCCCCGACCACGACCGTCGGGACGGCGGGCGCCGCCTCGCCGACCCCGCGGTTCCCCGCGCCCGGGAAGCCGGTGTCGATCAAGCCGAAGGGCACCCCCGCCGGCACGCCCGCCCCGAAGGGCGGGACGCCCCCGGCGCGCCCGGGTGGCCTCGACGCCGACACGGTCGCCGTCGATATGCGCCGCAAGGGCGGCCCGAGCCCCACACCGCGGCCCCGCACCAACGGCGCCCCGAACCGCGTGGGCTCGTCGGCCTCGACCGACACCGACCGCGGCTCCCGCGACGGCTGAGCCCCCGCCCCGCCTCACCGCCCGGTCACCGGGCCCTCGCGGGTCCGGGGCCGGGCGGAGGTGTGTCCGGCCCGGGATCCGTCGCATGGACGACGAGCGGCGCCCGACCAGGCCGCTGATCAGGAGTACGTGGGGCAGCTCCACCGGACGGTGGGCCTGCCTGGTGTCCCACTCGGCCCGACCCCAGCCACACCGCGCCGCGTCAGCGCCGCCCCATCCGCGTGAAGACCTCGGTCCACGCCGACGCCGCCAGGTCGGCCGAGAAGTGGCGCCCGTAGTGCTCCCGCGCCGACGCCCCGAGTCCCGCGGCGGTCACCGGGTCGGCGAGCTTGCCGAGCACCGCGGTGAGGCCCTCGACGTCGTCGATCCCGAGCGGGGGCAGGTCGGGCGGCGCGAACTCGGGGAGCCCGCCGGAGTCGGAGACGACCGTCGGGATACCGAGCTGCATGGAGAGGACCTGCACGCCGCTCTGCGTGGCGAGCCGGTAGTGCGCGAGCGAGGCCTTGGCCCGCGCCAGCACCGGCAGCACGTCGGCGTAGGTGAACCGCTCGCGCCGCCACTCGACGTGCTCGGGCAGCGCCATCCGGTCCAGGGGGCCGTCGCCGAGCAGGAGCAGGCGGTCGCCCGCGTAGGAGGGCGAGGCCGTGTGCGCCGCCCACGCCCGGAGCGCCACGTCGACGTTCTTGTAGGGCGACATCCGCCCGAGGAGCACGACGTCGCGGCGCTCCGCGGCCGGCACCGGGACCGGCGGCAGGTCCGACTCCGGCACGTCGGAGGTCAGCGGGACGACGTCGACCCGGCGCCCGAAGCGCGCGGACAGGACGGCCGCCACGTGGGCGCTGGGGGCGACGACGGCCGCCGCGGCGCGCGTCTGGTGGTCGAGGACGGCGTCGCGGTACCAGGGCCGCTCCTCGTCGGCGCCGTGCGGCCGGTCGTCGTGGACGACCTGCACGAGCGGCGCGAGCCGCGTCATCGGCAGCCAGCGCGGGTCGTGCATCAGCTCCGACACGACGACGTCGGGCGCGAACCGCCGGGCCTCGGCCGTGACCCGCGCCAGCGCGGGCAGCGTCCGGGGGTCCTTGATGGCCGGGTCGAGGACGCGCTCGTCGGGCCGCGCGGTGACCTTCTCGTAGTGCTGGTCGGTCGTGACGACGAGCGCGGTGTGCCCGGCGGCCCGGAGCGCGTCGACCTGTACCCGCGTCAGCGTCCGCAGCCAGGGCGAGAGCCAGAGGATCCTCATCGGGCGGCTCCGATCTCCCGGGCGGGCTCGTCGGGGGCGCCCGGGAAGGAGTGCCCGACGAGGCGGGCGATGGCCTGCTGGTAGGCGTCGGCCATCGCGGCGTCGGTGTAGTGCGCGAGGGCCCGCACCCGCCCGGCCTCGCCGAGGGCCGCGAGCCCGTCGCGGTCGTCGAGGACGCCGCGCAGGGCCGCGGTCCAGGCCTCGACGGTGGTCGGGTGGACCACGACGCCGGCCGCGCCGTCGTCGAGCATCTCCGGGACCGTCCCGCTCGCGGACGCCATCACCGGCACCGCGCGGGTCATCGCCTCGACCATGACGAGCGGGAACGCCTCGAAGCCGCTCGGCACGCAGAGCACGTCGGTCTCGGCGAACGCGGCGTCGGGGCCGGCCACCTGGCCCGGCCAGCGGACGCGGTCGCGCAGGTGCGCGGGCGTCGCCGCCACGAGCCGGTCGCGGTCGGGCCCGTCGCCGAAGACGTCGAGCGTCCAGTCCTCGCGGTCCAGCGCGTCGAGGGCCTCGATGAGCAGCAGCGGGTTCTTGTACTCGACGAGGCGGGTCAGCATCGCGAACCGCACCGGCATCGCCGGGTCGGCCGCCGGGCGGAAGGGCCGCGGGTCGGCGGCCGGGATGCCGTTCGGCGCGGTCAGGACGAGGTCGGTGAGCCGCTGGTGGCGGGTCAGGTCGGTGTGGTGCTGCGCGGACAGGACGAGCAGCCCGTCGGCGCGGCGCAGGGCCGCGGCGAGCGCCCCGGAGTACGTGGGGCGGTCGAGCTCGGCGGGGTCGTGCGTCGCCGGCATCCACCAGCGCCGCTGCCCACCGAGGCCGCGGTTCCCGCGGCCCAGCGCCCGCCACGTCGTCGCGAAGCCGACCTCGGTGTTCGTCACGCCCCCGACGACGACGGCCTCGTCGCCGGCGACGTCCACCACCGGCTGCCACCACGGCGAGAACTCGAGGCGCACGCGCGGGTCGAGCTCCGCGGTGTAGAGGCCGAGTCCCTGCAGGCACACCACGGTGACCGGGTGGCCGCGGTCGACCAGGGCGTTGGCCAGCAGCACCCGCTGGCGCTCCGCGCCGCCGAGGTCGAGGTCGTTGGTCGTCACGAGGACCCCGGGCCGGCCCGCGGCGCGGTCGCGCTGGAGGGTGAGCCGCGTGCGGCGCACGGACCGCTTCGAGCGCTGCACCCGCTCCAGGGTCGCCGAGCCGAGCGAGAACACCGTGCCGGGGCCGCGGTTGTGCGCGTTGCCCAGGAACATGATCTGGGAGGCCTTCAGCAGGTCGGTGCCGCGCTGCGCGGTCAGGGGGTCGTCGGTCTGGGTCCCGGCGGGGGTGTGGACGACCTGCGGGCCGTCGTCGTCCACCAGCAGGAGCCGCCATCCGGCCCGGCGGGCCGAGGGCTGCCAGGTCGCGTCCTCGCCGTAGACGAAGAACCGCTCGTCGAACGGACCCAGCGCCGTCCAGGCCTCGCGGGAGATCAGCAGGCAGCAGCCGGCCATGAAGCCGTCCACCTCGTGCGGCGGGCGGGGGTAGAGGTCCGAGAGCCCCGAGAGCCAGCGGTGGTCGCTGAGCCGGCGGGCGTATCCGGCGGCGTCGGCCAGGGTCCGCAGCACCGACGGCGCCCGGTGCGCCACGTCCCACGGCCGCTCCCGCCCCTCCGGGTCGACCACCGTCGGCGAGACGGCCGCGACCCGCGGCTGCGCGAGGGCGGCCCGGGCCGCCGTGAGCGGCCCGAGCAGCTCGGCGTCCGGGTTGAGGTGGAGCATGTCCGCGTCGGGCACCTGCGCCGCGAGCTGGTTCATCGCGGTGATGTAGCCGACGTTGGTGTCGGAGAACGTCCAGTGGACCTCCGGCCACGCGTGGGCGAGCTCGCGCACCTGCTCCGAGCCCGACGAGGCGTTGTCCCAGACGTGGACCGGGGTGTCCGGCAGGTGCTTCTCGACGCTGCGCAGGGCGGCCTCGAGCAGGTCCGCCCGCCGGTACGACACGATCAGCACCGCCAGGTCACGGGTCACCTCGTGCGTCTCCCCTTCCCGAGCGGCCGGTCCGGGGCGTGGACGCGGCGTCGCCGCATCGTGGCACGCAGCGACGGGTGACCCGGCTCCTACCCCGCCGGATCACCCCCGTCGGATGACCCGCAGGTCGACGTACTTGCCCTGCTGGCGCATCCGGATGGTCTGGAGCGCCGCGAGGTCGAGCTCCATGGTCGGGACGTCCGTGACGTCGGGCACCTGGTCGCGCCGACCGCTGCGACCGGCGGCGGCCACCGCCTGGGGCCGCAGCTGGGTGGTCTCGGCGTCGAGCGCGTCCGCGGGGGCGCGGGAGTCCGGCACCCGCGCCATCTCGGGCAGCACCGTCGTCTCCGCGTCCAGCGCGCCCGGGTCCGGGAAGGGCCCGACCGTGGGCCCCGAGGGCGCGACGCCGAGGCCCTCCTGGTCGGCCGCGGCGGCCGCCTCCGCCTCCATGCGGTCGAGGCTGCGCGGGCGCAGGGCCCCGAGGAGCGCGTTGCGCATGCTCGCCGGGATCGCCCCGACGAGCAGGGCGCCGCCGAAGTAGGCGATCCCGCCCGCCGCCAGCGGCACGATCAGCGGCAGGTCGTAGGTCAGCCAGATCGCGCCCAGCGCCAGCGCGCCCGCGGGCAGCAGCCGCAGCAGGTAGCCGAACGGGAGCGGGTGCACCCCGTGCCGGCGCAGGCGCCACTGCGACATCGTGACGCCGATGGTCTCGGTGACCAGGAGCATGATCCCGCAGGCCACCGCGCCGAGGTGGGGGACGAGCAGGACGTTGCCGACGCAGTTCACGACGAGGTTGATCGTCGACATCGTCGTCAGGTAGCGCTGCTCGTGGGCCGCGATGAGGCCGTCGGAGACGATCGCGGACAGGAACGTCATCGCCACCGCGATGAAGAAGAACTGCAGCGGTGGCCCAGCGAACGCGCCGACCCCGCCCTTGCCGCCGACGATGTCGGCCATGCGGTGCGCCAGCGGCCAGCCGATCACCGCGATCGGTACCCCGACGAGCAGCAGGAAGCGGTAGCCCTGGTCGACGGCCCGGGCGAACCGTGGTCGGTCGGTGTTGAACGTCTCGTTGATCGTCGAGAGCACGGATCTCTCGAAGACCTGCGAGATGAGCGTCAGCGTGAAGGCGATCTGCAGGGCCGTGTAGTAGCCCGAGACCTGCTCGGCCGGGGCGAGCACGGAGAGGATGAGGCCGTCCGCGCGCCAGTAGAGCACCGCGATGACCGCGATGACGGTGAGCGGGAAGGCCTCCTTGAGCAGGCCGCCCATCCGCCGCCAGTCGACCACCCAGCGGATCTCGGCCAGGCGCCGCGCGCCCCACCACTGGATGACCAACCGGAGCGCCTGGGGGAGGATCTGCACGGCGCACATCGCGAGCAGGCCCAGGTCGAAGTAGGCGACGGCGGCCGCGGAGGACAGCGTCAGGATCCGCGAGAAGAACTCCGCGGAGGCCGCCGACGAGTACCGGACCTTGATGTCGAAGACCGGTTCGTAGCAGCTGGAGATCGTGGTGAAGATCAGCCCGCCAGCGAGCACGAGCACCGCGGCCTGCTGCTGCCAGTCGCCCCAGTAGACCCCGACCCCCGCGACGCCCGCGACGATCGCCAGCGGCAGCGCGTACAGCGTCGAGAAGGAGACGTTCATCCCGACGAGGCGCTCGAGGTTCCCGCCGTGCCCGGTCACCCGCCGCACGACGATCGTGCCTACGCCGAGCTCGGTGAACGCCTCGAACGTCTGCGCGAAGACGACGGCGGTGGCCATGACGCCGTAGCCGTTCGAACCGAGGTAGCGGGTCGCGATGGCGATCGTCACCATCGACAGCGGGAGGGCCGAGAACTTCGCCAGCACCTGGATGACGACGCCACGCGCGATCGCCGTGGACCGGGTGCTCATCGTTTCGGATGCTACTCGTGCGAGGGCGCACGACCGTCGGCGGCGGGCGCCCGGAGACACGGATGGGACCGCTGACTAGGGTCCGGGCGGTGAGCACCTGGCTGCTGACCGGTGGGGCCGGCTACATCGGCGCCCACGTCCTGCGCGCCCTGCGGGCCGCGGGTCACGACGCCGTCGTGCTCGACGACCTCTCGAGCGGACTGGCGGAGCGCCTGCCCGACGACGTCCACCTGGTGCGCACGAGCCTGCTCGACCCGGACCTGCCCGCGATGCTCACCGGCCTCACCTCCCGGCGTCGCCTGGACGGCGTGGTGCACCTCGCCGCGAAGAAGTCGGTGCCGGAGTCGGTCGCCGTGCCGCTGCACTACTACGAGGAGAACGTCGGGGGCACCGTCGCGCTGCTGCGGGCGGCGACGGCGGCCGGGATCGGCCGCGTCCTGTACTCCTCGAGCGCGGCGGTCTACGGCGAGACGGGCGCGGACCCGGTGGGCGAGGACTTCCCGACGCTGCCGACGAGCCCGTACGGCGAGACGAAGCTCGCCGGCGAGTGGGCGGTGCGCCGCCACGCCGAGGCCGCGGGGCTGCGCTGGTGCGCGCTGCGCTACTTCAACGTGGCGGGTGCGGCGTCGGCGGCGCTGGCCGACCGCGGGGCGACGAACCTGCTGCCGCTCGTGGCGCGGGCGGCGGAGTCGGGCGAGCCGCTGAGCGTGTTCGGCGACGACTGGCCGACGCCCGACGGCACCTGCCTGCGCGACTACGTCCACGTCGAGGACCTCGCCGAGGCCCACGTGGCGGCGGCGCAGGTGCTGCTCGACGACGACGCTCCCTCGCCGGGGGTGCTCAACGTGGGGCGCAACGAGCCCACCAGCGTGCTCGAGGTGGTGGGCGCCGTCGAGCGGGTGCGCGGCCGGCCGGTGCCCTACCGGGTGGCGCCGCGGCGCCCCGGCGACCCGGCCCGCGTCGTCGCCGACGCGACCCGGATCGCGGACGTGCTCGGCTGGCGCGCGTCGCGGGGGATAGACCAGATGGTCATGTGAACGGATGTGGTCGTCATGGCGACCACATCCGTTCACATGCGCTAGCTCTGGAACGTCCCGTCGGCGCCCAGCTTGCGGTAGTAGCCCTCGAGGTCCATCCGGCGCTTGGCGTTGACGGTGGACTTGCCCTCGTCGACGAAGAGGCGCAGCGGGATCGCGCGGAAGTCGAAGCTCACCCGGGAGGTCGGGGTGTCGTTGGGGTAGTTCCCGTGGCGGTTGTTCACCGCGTCGAAGCGCCACACCTCGCCCGGGTCGACGACCACCGGCGAGTACGTGTCGCTGCCCGGCGAGTCCTCGATCCACATCGAGTTGTTGCCGTAGGCGCGGGTCAGCGGCAGCCAGTAGTTCAGCGTGGCCGGCTGGTGGTTGTAGTCGGAGTCCTTGTGGAACTCGCTCACCGCGACCGAGCCGGGCCGGTGCACGCGGAAGGTGGGGACGCGCTGCACCGCGAGGTCCTCGCCGTACTGCGGGAGGATCCACTCGACGAGGAAGCGGTCGTAGAGGTCCCGCACCTGGTCGTACTCGCGGTAGAAGATCGTGTGGTCGTCGGAGTCCTGATCGTGGTTGTCCACGTCGGACCGCCGACCGAGGTCGTGGATCTTCTCGAGGTCCGGCGTGTCCAGGATCTTCGCGACCACGGTCGCGAACGGGAACTCGATCGGGTCGTACGTCAGCACGGTGCCGTGCTCGCTCCGGTCGGCCATGGGGAGCCCTTCCTTCGTCGTCGCTCCGGTGGGGGAGCTGTTCTTCTCAGGCGGTGGTGTCGGGTCGGGAGCCGGCGAGCTCCCGGTAGAGGGTCACGAGCCGGTCGGCCCAGGCGTCGGCGCCGAAGGCGCGGACGCTCTCGCGGGCGCGCGCCCCGAGGTGGACCCGGACCTCGTCGTCCGAGAGGAGCTTGTCCAGCGCCGCGGTGAGCGCCGGGGGGTCCCCGACGGGCACGACGACGCCGTTGTCCCCGTCGCGCACCAGCGTGGCGAGGCCCCCGACGGGGGTGACCACCGGGCACAGGCCCCACGCCATGCCCTCGAGCACCGACATGGGCAGGCCCTCCCACCAGCTCGGCAGCAGGAGGATCTGGGCGGTGCGCAGGAGCTCGTCGCGCTCGTCGGGCCCGATCCAGGTGCGGACGTCGACGGTGGCGTCGAGGCCGTGCCGGTCCACCGCACGCCGCACGGCGTCCGCGTCGCCGTGGCCGGCGACCGTCACGTGCAGCCGGGCGCGGTGTGCGGCGTCCAGGCCGGCGAGGGCGTCGACGAGGTCGAACACCCCCTTGCGGTCGATGAGCCGTCCGAGGAACACCGCCTCGACGGTGTCGGTGCGCGGGTCGCGCTCGGGCACCTCGGCCGGCCACTCCACGGGGTTGGCGAGCACGGCGACGCGGTCGTCGGGCAGGCCGAGGCGGGAGGTGTAGACCTCGCGGGCGCCCGGGGAGAGCGCGACGACGCGGTCGGCCCGCAGCATCCGGGCCACCGCCCGCCGCAGCGGCGCGGGCAGGCCGTCGAACCAGTCGGCGAAGGCGCCGGCGTGGGTGTGCAGCACGGTCGGCACGCCGCGGGACCGGGCGGCCGCGACGACGACGCCCTTGCGCAGCGCGGAGAGGCCCTTGGCGAGGTGGAGGTGCACGACGTCGACGCGGCCGGTGAGCACGAGCGCGAGGGCCCGGGCGATGCCGTGGACCATGAGCCACAGCCGCCGCAGCGGGCCCACCTCGTCGTAGGTGATCGCGACCCGCACGTCGACGTCGTCGCGGGCGTCGAGGAACCGCTGGTGCAGCCGCTGGACCGCGGCGATGCCGCCGGGCGTCGACGACGCCTGTCCGACGACGAGCACCCGGAGCCGGTCCCCCCCGCGCCGCTCCGTCGGGCCGGTCACCGGTCGGTGACCGCCGGCGTCGTGGGGCACGCCGGGTCGGGGTCGACCGTCGCGTAGGCCGCGAGCAGCGACTCCTCCGAGCGGGTCCAGGAGAGCGCGCCGGCGACGCGCTCGCGCCCGACCTCGCCCATCTGCTTGCGGCGCACCGGGTCGTCGAGCAGCTCGGAGACCAGCGCGGCGTACTCGTCGACGTCGTTGGGGCGGGCGAACAGCGCCGCGTCGCCGGCGGAGACCCGGCTCTCGGTGAGGTCGAAGGAGACCATCGGCAGCCCCATCGCCATGTACTCCATGATCTTGTTCATGGTGGACACGTCGTTGAGCGGGTTCAGCGGGTCGGGCGCGATGCCCAGGCACGCCGTCGAGAGGTAGCGGCGCACCAGCGGCGTGTCGGCCATGCCGGTGAAGGTCACGCGGTCGTCGAGGCCCAGACGGTGCGCCAGGTCGACGACGTCGTCGTAGGCGTCACCACCGCCGAGGAACGCGGCGTGCCAGTCGTCGCGGCGCTCCGCGAGCTGGGAGAGGGCGCGCACGGCGTAGTCCACACCGTCCTGCGGGCCCATGACGCCGAGGTAGACCAGCAGGTGCTCCCGGCCCTTCGCCAGCTCCGGCTCCGGCGGGACCTGCTTGAAGCGGTCCAGGGCGGGCGCGCTGCGCACCGTGAAGGCGCGGGAGCCGCGGACCCGGCCCCGGCCGACGGCCTTGGCGCGGTAGCTCTCGTTGGTCGAGATGACGGTGTCGGCGGTGCGGTAGGTCAGGAACTCGACCACGCGCAGGCCCCAGTACAGCGCGTCGCGCTTGGGGCGGAACCGGGAGAGGTAGAGCTCGGGCACGAGGTCGTGCTGGTCGAACACCACCCGGGTGCGCACCCCGTGCCGGCGCCCGATCACCCGCAGCACGAGGGCCACGAGGAAGAGCAGGTCCGGCGGGTTGCACAGGTGCACGACGTCGACCGGGGCGCGGCGCGTGATCGCGCGGGCCAGCCGGATCGAGTGGTAGAGGGCGGAGGCGTACTCCTTGAGGTAGCCCTGCGGGCCGCCGGACGCCGCCGTCAGCGGGTAGCGGTGGATCGCGACCCCGTCGACGACCGCCTCGCGCTCGGTGTCCCGCTCGGTCCCCAGCGGGCAGATCACCTCGACGTCCCAGCCGTGGTCGCGCAGCGTCGTGGCCTCCTGCCACACGCGGCGGTCGAACGGCACCGAGAGGTTCTCGACGAGGATGAGCGCTCTGCCGGGCAAGATCCTGGGTCCGTCCTGTCGGGGCCGGGGGCGATCCGATCGGCGACCGGTCGGGTCGGGTGACCACGGTAGCGATGTGGTCCCGGGGTTCCTCGGGGTGCCCGTCCTCCCTGCTCCGAGCGCGGACGACGGGACGACCACAAGACGTTCCGTGACCGCCGGGGGTTGCGTCACCCGCCCGACGAGCAGGTGGGCGCCCCGTCACACCGGGCGGGCCGACGGGCCGTGACGGGGTTGCGACGACGGGGTCCCCGCGCGGCGGACGGGCCGGCGTGCGGGGGCCGGGCGCACCCGGGCAATCCGGGCGTCGGGCGCCGCCGAGGGCAACGGTAGCGTGCGCGATACGCCCGATCGGGTCAGGTGAGGTGGTCGACCATGCACGTGCACGTGGAGCTGCCCGAAGAGCTCGACGTGGAGGAGTACCGGCTCCGGAACGCGCGTGGCGAGATCCCGGACCACACCCCCTACGGCCTCCACCACCTCGGCGACGAGGGCGACGTCGTCACCTTCCGCCGCCCCGCCCACGGCGCGCTCGCCTACGCCTCCCGCAAGGTGCGCGACCGCCTCGACATGTACGAGGCCGTCACCGCCGTCTCCGGCGCGGCGCAGCGACGTGGTGCCGACGCCCTGCTGTGCATGGACGAGCGCAACGGCCTCCCCGCGCTGCTCACCTCCCGGCGCCGGCCCGTGGTCTCCGGCGTGGGCTGGCTCGTGCGCCCGGACCTCCTGCGGCCGACGCACCGCCGCGTCGCGATGACCGCGCTGCGCCGCGCGGCCGGGCTCTTCACGCAGTCGCCGGGGCTGGTGCCGATCCTGCGGGAGCACTGGGACCTCGACCCGGACCGGGTCCACGGGGTGACCCTCGGGATCGACCCGGAGTTCTACCCGGAGCAGCCGTGGGAGGGCCGCGACCCGGGCGGCGTCACCGTCACCAGCGTCGGTGACGACCGCAACCGCGACCACGCCACGCTCGTCGGCGCGGTCGAGCGCGTGCGCGCCGGCGGGGTGCCGGCGTGGCTGGAGCTGGCGACGACGCTGCCGGTGCAGCTCGCGCCCGAGGCGGGCGTCGTCCACGCCCGCCGGATGAACGCGGCGATGCGCGGGCTCTACCGGCGGTCCACCGTCGTCGCGATCGCGCTGCGGCCCAACCCGGTCGGGGCGGGGCTCACGGTGGCGCTCGAGGGCCTGGCCAGCGGCCGCCCCGTCGTCGCGACCGACAACCCGGGGATGGAGACCTACGTCGACCACGGCCGGACGGGGCTGCTCGTCCCCCCGGACGACCCGGTGGCCATGGCCGACGCGATCGCCGAGCTGCTCTCCGACCCCGACCGCGCAGCCCAGATGGGGCAGGCCGGCCGCAAGGAGGTCGAGGCCCGCTTCACCTCGGCGAACATGGCCGCCGAGCTGCGGGACATCGTCCGCGGCGTGGTCGGCTGAGCGCGCTCGGGTGGGGGCCTCGGCCGCGATGTGTGGGCGGACGTCGTCGTGGGGCACCAGGCGACCGGCGACGGACGCCTGCGGCGGGCGTGGGGCGCGGGAACTCTCCGTACACGGACCACGGCGCCGTCCGTGATCTCGCCACCCCCTGACAACCCCTCCGGGGGGAGCACGTCATAACGTTGCCGAGAGATCGAACGGACGGACCGGCGGCGGCCCCCGAACGGGGAGTCGGCGCGGGGAGGAGTGCCAGGTGACCAACGTCCTGTCGAACCCGTCGTTCGACGACGCCACGCGACGCGACCACCTGTACCGCGGCGACGTCATGGTGTACGGCGCCTCGCCGGCGACGCTCGCGCTGGTGGACTTCACGCGCGGCCTGGTCGAGGAGGCGTTCGGCGACCTCGACCCGGAGACCGCGCAGCACCACATGGACGTCGAGAAGTTCGCCGCGCTGCTGGCGGAGCTCAAGCCGCGCTTCATCCACCACCCGCGCTGCAAGGAGCTGCTGCCGGCGGTGCTCTCCGAGCGCGGCTGCGACCCGCAGCGGACCTACTTCGACGTGCCGCGGCTGCGGACCTCGACGTCGAACGACTACCTGACGACGGGGATCGCGTACGCGTTCCACCCGCACCGCGACACCTGGTACTCGGCGCCGATGTGCCAGACCAACTGGTGGATGCCGGTCTACCCGGTGACCGCCGACAACGTCATGGCGTTCCACCCGAAGTACATGACGCAGGGTGTCAAGAACGGGTCCCGGCGCTACGACTACGCCGAGTGGAACCGCACCAGCCGGTTCTCGGCGGCCTCGCAGATCGGCAAGGACACCCGCGAGCAGCCGAAGCCCGAGGAGCCGGTCGAGCTGGACCCGCAGGTCCGGGTCGTGCCCGAGGTCGGCGGGATGATGGTGTTCTCGGGCAACCAGCTGCACTCGTCGGTGCCCAACACCTCCGGGCGCACCCGCTTCTCGATCGACTTCCGCGTGGTCGACATCGACGACGTCGAGGCCGGGCGCGGGTCGCGCAACGTCGACTCGGAGTGCTCGGGGACCTCGCTGCGCGACTTCCGCCGCTGCTCGGACCTCGCGCCGATGCCCGAGGAGCTCGCCGCGCGCTACGACGGCGTCGCCGTGCTGGGCGTGCCGGGCTGACGTCCCCGGGTCAGCCGACCACGGCGGCCCGCCGGCGCGGCGTCGCGTGCGGGCGCAGGGCGGGCGCCACCGGGCGGCCCTCGAGCAGCCCGTCCGTGGTCCCCAGCTCGATCGCCTTCGCGTAGGTCGGCAGGGCGGCCGCCACGGCCGCGACGGTGAGGTCGACGTCGGCGGCGGTGTGCGCCGCGGACACCACGAACGACTGCCCGAGCACGCCGCCGCGCAGCAGCTCAGCGAGGAAGAGCGTGCGGTACTCCTGCGACGGCAGGCCGTGCGCGTCGCGCGTGCGGAACACCAGGCAGCTCGGGTCGCCCGCGACGTCGAGGTGGTCGGAGAGCCCGGCGTCGTCGACCACGGCGTTCACCTCGGCAGCGAGGCGCCCGCCGGTGCGGCGCATGGTCCCGACGGGGTCGGTGGTGCGGTAGGCCTCCGCGACCGCCCGGAACGCGGCGAGCCCGACGAGCTCCGGCCCGCTCGTGGTCGAGAGCAGGAACACCCGCTCGTCGTCGGTGTCCAGGCCGCCGCGCTCCATCAGCTCGCGCCGCCCCGCGAGGGCCGCGATCGAGAAGCCGTTGCCCATCGCCTTGCCCCAGGTGGAGAGGTCGGGCACGACGCCGTAGACCTCCTGGGCGCCGCCGGCCGCCCACCGGAACCCGGTGATCATCTCGTCGAAGACGAGCACGATGCCCTCGGCGGTGCACAGGTCGCGGACGGCCCGCAGGTAGCCCGGGTCGGGGGCGACGAGGCCGGTCGCGGCCTCCATGAACACCGCCGCGATCCGGCCGGGGTGCGCCGCGACCGCCGTCTGCAGCGACTCGAGGTCGTTGAAGGTGAAGCGGACGGCCTCGTGGCGCGCGGGGACGGGGATGCCGCCGGGCATGCCGGTGGCGCCGATGAACCAGTCGTCGGTGGAGAAGAAGGGCTGGTCGGCGACGGCCACCAGGTCCCGCCCGGTCACGGCCCGCGCGAGGCGGAGGGCCGCGGTGGTGGCGTCGGAGCCGTTCTTCGCGAACTTGACCATCTCGGCTCCGGGGACGAGCGACAGGAAGTCCTCGGCCGCCGCGACCTCGAGCGTCGAGGGGCGGGTGAAGCTCACCCCGCGGGTCAGTGCGTCCCGCACCGCGTCGACGACCGGCCCGTACTGGTGACCGAGGGTCACCGCCCGCAGGCCCATGCCGTACTCGACGAAGCAGTTGCCGTCGGCGTCCCAGACCCGGGCGCCGAGGCCGCGCTCGATGATCGGCGCCATGTCCTCGGGGTACTGGTCGTCGCCCCGGGCGTAGGTGTGGGCGCCGCCGGGGACCATGTCGTGCAGGCGGCTCTGCAGTTCATTCGAACGGGCGAACGAGGGGCCAGGATAGTCCATCAGGAGTTCCTCCTGTCCGTGGAACGACCGTATGTGTGCTCAGAAGGACCAACATCGTTCGCTCTGGGCGCACATCTTGCGCGACCACCTCACGGGCGCCTCACCGGGGTGCCGGGTTCGGCGCCGGTGTCGACCGGTCGGGGGAGGCCTCGGGGCACCGCGGCGTCGCGGTCGGCGGCGGGCCGGTGCGGCTCGTCGTCCCGGAGAGCCCAACGCGTCGCCGCGCCCCGGGGTGACGGTGGTGGGCGGCACGTCACCCGCGGATCGAGTACCGAGGGTGACCGTTCGCGGGGCTCCGTTGGGCCGCACCACGGAGGCGTCACCGGGTCCACGGGCCCGATCGGCCGCGCCCCCCGGGCCCCCCGCGACGCGGTGCCGGACCGGCGGCCCCGGTGCAACCCCGGTCGGCCGAAGGCGGGTCCCCCGACCGGGACGTCGACGGGGTGCCTCCGAGAATGGTCGACATGGCGGAGCGTGGTTCCCGCATCGCGGGTAGTGACGACGGCGGTCCGGAGGAACTGGGGTCGGCGGGCCCTCGCGCGGGCCGGCGCCGGCTGGTGGCCCTCAGGCCGGCCTCGGGTCCCCAGGCGGCCGCGCCGTCCTGGGCGGGTGGCCCGGACGGCGAGCCGGCCGTGCCCGGGTGGGCGTCGCCCGCCGTCGGGGCGGCCTCGGCCTCGGCCCTCGCGGAGTCGGTGTTCCCGTTCGGCGCGGAGCTGCCGTTCGAGCCCGACCCCGAGGCCGCGGCCTTCCTCAACGCCCCGCGCCGCCCGCTCGACTTCTACGTGGCGCCGTTCGGGACCCCACCGTTCGGCAACCCGCCCAGCGGCGGCCCCCGGTCGGTCTACGGCGGGCCGGTGGAGGGCTCCGCCGGCCGCGTCGAACGTCCGGCGTGGGGCCCGGCATACCCGGCCGGCGCCTGAGCACGACCCGGCTTGGTCGCTGCTCGACCGCTCGGTGTCCGGCCGCCGGCCGTGGCAGGCTCCGGGGGTGGAGGGCGACGCGGAGGACGGGCCGCTCGCCCGCGCCGTCGAACGGTTCACGACCTCCCTGCGCGTGGACGGCCCCTACCGGCCGCCGCGCCCGGCCGAGGACCCGGCGGTCGACGGCCTCGTCGTCGCGGTCCTCGCGGCATGCGCGGGGGCGCCCGTCCGGGAGCTGGACGCGGCCGGCCGGGCCGCCGGCTTCGCGGTGCGCCGCGTCGGCGGGCGCACCCTGCTCGTGGCCGACCCGCGCACGCCGCGCGCGTGGGGCCTCGTCGTCCTGCCCGCGGTCGTCGGGGACCCCGCCCCGCAGGTCGTCGTCGAGATCCCGCACCCGCACTCGGACCTGCGCACCGAGCGCCTCGGGCTCGGGGTGCTGGCGCGCCTGGACGGGGCGCTGCTGCTCCAGGCCGGGGCGCACCGCCACGCGGGCGCGCCGCCGGGGGCGAGACGGCGCGCCGAGTTCCCGGCCGACGTCTCCCACCGGCCGGACTCGGTGTTCGCCCGGCTCGCCGCGGGGATCGTCGCGGCCCACGGGACCCCGCAGGTGCAGGTGCACGGGTGCCGGGACCGGCCGGACTTCGACGTCGTCGCCTCGTCCGGGGCCGGACCGGGCTCGGCGCTGCTCGCGGAGGTGACGCAGGGCCTGCGCGCGGCGGGCGAACGGGTCCGCGGCGGCGGGGAGCCCGGATGCGAGCGGCTCTCGGGCACCCGCAACGTCCAGGGGCGGCTCGCCGCGCGCCTCGGCACGACCTTCGTGCACCTCGAGCTCTCGCGGTCGCTGCGGGCCGACCCCGCCCGGCGGGCCGCGGTGGCCCGCGTCGTGGCCGACGCCGTCGCCGCCACCGGGGGCGGGGACGTCCGGGACGGCGCCTACGATCGGTTCGCATGAGCAACCGGCTCCTCGTGCTCGGCTGGCACAACATCGACCCGACACCGGGGTTCCCGGACCCGCCGGGCGTGGGCCGGCTGGGCTTCGCGAAGCAGCTGCGGACGATCGCGCGGTTCGCCAACGTGCTCTCCCTCGGCGACGCGCTGGGCAGGATGGAGGCGGGGGAGCCGCTGCCGCCGCGGGCGGTCGTGCTGACGTTCGACGACGGGTACCTCGACAACCTCGAGCTCGGCGTGCCGATGCTGGCCGAGCACGGGTTCCCGGCCACGTTCTTCCTCGTGCCCGGCTTCCTGTCGGGCACCGTCGGCGCCTGGTGGGAGGACCTCTCCGCCGCGTTCGAGCGGGCCCGGGCGCCGCGGCTGGCGGTCGGGGACACGGTGTACGAGCTCGCGTCGCCGGCCGCGCGGGAGGCCGCCCACGCGGCGGTGCGCGCGTCGGTGAAGGGCCTCGACCACGCGAGCCGGGTCGCGGAGGTCGCCCGGGTGGCCGAGGAGCTCGACCCGGCGCCGACCTCCGTCGGCGAGGGCCTCTTCATGGACTGGGGCGGGGCGAAGTCGCTGCTCGCGGCCGGCCACGAGGTGGGGTCGCACACCGTGACGCACGCGATCCTGGAGCGGGAGACCGAGGCGGGGCAGCTGGCGGAGCTCGCCGACTCGCGGCGGGAGCTGGAGTCGGGGCTCGGTATCCCGATCGACACCCTGGCGTTCCCCAACGGCTCGGCGAGCGACTACTCCGCGACCACCACCCGGCTGGTGTCCGAGCTGGGCTACCGGTGCGCGGTGACGACCCGTCCGGGGCTGGCCGGCCCGTCGGGGTCGCCCTACGAGATGCGCCGGGTGATCCTCACGCCGACCGACGACCTCTCGACCGTGGTGTCCAAGACCTGGCGGAAGGCCCGCTCGGTGGTCGGGCGTGGGGTGTCGGCGCTGACGAGCCGGTGATCGCCGCCGTGGGTGCCAGCGGAGCGTCGTTGCTTGCATCCAGTGGCAGAAAAGCCCCGTTGTCGTCGATCCGCGATCAGGCCCGTGCGGCCTCGTCGTCGACCCGCGATCATGCCCGTGCGGCCACGTCGGGGCGCCAGGTCACCCGGGCCGGCGGGAGGGCCGCAGCGACTCGCAGGGCGTCGAGGACGTCGCGGAGTAGCCCGTCGGGGTCGGTGCGCACCCGGCTGGGCCGGATGCCGAGGACGTGGAGCCCAGCCGCCCGGTAGGCGCGGTGCTGCCGCTCCGTGAGGGCCACCTGCTGCGGGGTCGCGAAGTGCTGTTCGACGGAGTCGACGGGCACGACCAACCCCACCTGGTCGTCGTAGGCGTCGGCGATGCCCAGGAACGTCCCGTCCTCGTCGAAGAGGGCGACGTTGAAGTGGACCGGCTCGAGCTCGGGCCGGGACAGCCACCAGGTGCGGACGTCGAACTCGGCGGGGGAGCGGACCCCGTCACGGATCGCGTGGAGGACCTTCCGCGGGGTGGCCGACCCCTTGCGGCACCCGGCCTCGAGCTCCTCCTCCAGGGTCTCCTTGAGGATCATCCGCCGCTGCACCGGCTCGGTCAGGATCGCCGCGATGTCCGACTCGTCGCGCAGCCGGCGCACCGCGTCGAGGACGCACCGCTCGACGGGCGCGACGGGGAGACCGTCACGGATGAGCGGGTTCGGCGAGAGCCGTCCGGTCCGTTCGACGACGATGTTCCGCACGCTGCGCACCTGGCGGGCGCCGGGGATGAGCACGTGGACGTGCTCGGGGAGCTCGCCGCGACGCAGGCCGTGGGCACGGGCCGCGTCGAGTCCCGTGATCACCGTGCCGCGACCGCCGTGGAGCAGCGCCGCACGGAGGTACTGGCGTCTCGTCGGTGTGCCGGTGCTGAGCAGGACGACGCCCGGCGCCAGGAGCTGCCAGGGCCCCCGGGCGCGGCACCGGCGGTACACGGTGCTCTCCGGGATCCCGAGAGCCACGAGCACGCACACGGCGATGACGCCGTCGACGGCGTGCGCCCTCAGGAGGTCCAGGTCGTCCGTCCGGATGTTGCGTCGCATGGCCGCCACGCTGGGCCCGGTCGGCGCGCGACCGGTAACGCGGCGGGCCGTCCTGGGGAGGGATAGGCATCCCGCGACGGGTGTGGACCGACGACTACGGCGGGCGTACCAACCCGCGATACGCCCGCCGTAGTAGTGCCGTGCTCACCACTGTTCCGACGACGGGGCTTTTCTGCCACTGGATGCAAGCAACGACGCTTCGCTTGCAACACAGGGGAGCAGCAGCCCCACCGGACCCGGACTCAGTGGCGGATGCGGAAGATGCCCCAGGACAGCTGGCCCGACTTGCCGCCGTTGACCCAGTTCTTCAGACCCGTCTTCATGTTCGAGATGTACTCCTCGGAGATCTTGCCGGCGAACGCCTTCTCCGCCTTCTCGAGCTCCTGGAGCACCCGGCCGTAGTGCGTCGTGAGCTGGTCGGTGTGGTCCTCGAAGGAGTAGTCGGTGAACCCGTGCTTCGCGAACTCCTCGCGGTAGAACCCGGGCGAGCCGAGCGAGTCCAGGTGCAGGCGCGCCAGGATCGGCGTGAGCTGCGAGGTGTCGGCGCCGTCGGCGGCCATCGGGTCGGTGAACACGATCTGCCCGCTCGGCACCAGGACGCGGTCGATCTCGGAGACGATCGTCGTCCGCTCGCCGGAGTGCAGGAACGCGTCCTGCGACCACACGAGGTCGTAGGCGTTGTCCTGGATCGGCATGTTCTCGAACGAGCCGTCGACGACGTCGACGAGGTGGTCGAGACCCTGCTCGCGGGTCTTCTCCCGGTTCCGCTCGTTCTCGACCTCGGAGAGGTTGAGGCAGGTCACCCGGCAGCCGTACTTCCGGGCCAGGTGCCGGGCCGCGCCGCCGTAGCCGGCGCCCATGTCGAGGACGCGGGTGTCGGCGGTGATGCCCGCGGTCTCGGCCATCCGCTCCACCGTGCGCGCCGAGGCGGGCGCGATCGGCTCGTCGGGGCTGTCGTAGAGCCCGACGTGGATGTCCTCGCCGCCCCACACCTCGTGGTAGAAGGTGTCGGCGTCGGTCGAGTTGTAGTAGTCGCGCGCGGTGTGGACCGCCGTCGAGTACGAGTCGGCCAGCTCTTCGTCGGTGCGGTAGGTCTTCTCAGCCACGTGGATCCAGAAGTCGGGGGTGTCCTCGCCGTAGGTGTCCTGGAAGTCGCCGTAGGTGTCGATCTTCTGGAACCCGACCTCGCGCATGAGGCGGCGCACGTAGTCCTTGCGCAGCGGGAACATGTTGAGGTGGTACACGGACCCGTCGTCGTGGAACGTGTACCGGAAGCGCGCGAGGCCGTCGTCGAGGTACTCGGGCTCGGCGGTGACGGTGTCGCCGCTGTAGTAGTACTTGTGCTTCGAGGAGAAGCCCTCGTCCAGGATCGAGTCGTAGTTGCGCTGGTCGAGGATCAGCACGCCGTCGTGCGAGAGCATCGCGTAGAACTCCGCCAGCGCCTTGCGGCGGTCACGCTCCGAGAAGAGGTGCGTGAAGGAGTTGCCCAGGCAGATGATCGCGTCGTACTCGCCGTGGACGTCGCGGTTGAGCCAGCGCCAGTCGGCCTGGACCACCCGCAGCACGTGCCCGCGCTCGCGGCCGTTCGCGAAGGCCCGCGCCAGCATCTCGGCGCTGCCGTCGGCCGAGACGGTCTCGAAGCCCGCCTCGAGCAGCTGCACCGAGTTGAACCCGGTGCCGGTCGCGACGTCGAGGACCTTCTCCACGCCGCGGGCGCGCAGCTGGTCGATGAAGAACGAGCCCTCGCTGGCGGCGCGTCCCTCCCAGCCGATGTAGTCGTCCCACTTGTCGACGAATCCCTTGATGTACTCGTCCTTGTAGTGGTTCGTGTCGCGCACCTCGTTCGGGTTCTCACCGAACTCCTGGTGGACATCGGCCTCGGAGTACTCAGGGTCGAGGCCAGCCGCGGTGTCGGGGCTCCGGTCTGCGGCTGTCGTCATCTGGTGGTTTCCCTCCGGACGTCGGGTGGTGACGCTTCCGGAGAGGAGACGTTAGGGGCGGGCGGGCACGGTGAACACCGTGGTCGGTCACGCTCCGTTGCTCGATCGGTTCAGTAAGACCACCCGGAATGCGTCGGGCATCGACGATAGGGCCTGATGGGAGCCGGGTTCGGGACCACGTCGAGAAGGTTGCCGAACCGTGAAGAGATACCGGTCACGTTCCCCGGGTGGACACAGTGGGCATCTCGATGTTTCACCCCGACGTCGGGCGGAGGTCCCGACGATGACGGCGGGACCGGCCCACCCCGTCCTGGCGACCCGGGAACCGGCTGCGCACAGCGATCCGACGAGGTGACGTCGACAGGGTTCGGCCTCCGGCGGCCCCCCGGACGCCCGATCCACAGCGGCTCCGGGAGCCGACCCGGACGGCCCGACGGCCCTGACGAGGCCGGTCCCGCGGTGCCGCACCGGGCCCTGGCGAGACCGTGGACGACGGCCTCACCGGGAGTGATCGCGGCGCCCGGAGCACGCGCCCCCGACGGGCACGACGACGGCCCGCTGCCGTCCCCGCGGCATACCCTGTCCGGCCCTCCCCGCGACTGCGCACTCCCGGGCCGACACGCGCGTGCCGTCGACGCGCCGGGGCGGACGGTCACCCGCCGGTGTGAAAACCCGACCGGAGCAGTCGGGACTCCATGGAGCGGCAGACACGCCTCCACCAGGTGAAACGCGCCCGGCTAGCCCGAACGGCCCTGGAGCAAGGGGGTTAGTTCTTGGGCTGAACGGTCGATGCTGGCGGCGTGCAGAACGTGATGGACGGACTGGGGGATGTCATCGCTCCGCACCCCGCCCTGCGGACCGGGGCCGGCGAGCGCCGCCCGACGGAGCTCGGCGACGCGGTCCGGAGCTCGGAGCTGGTCGACGTGGTCGACGACGCCGTGGTCTCGGCGGTCGCGCGGGCGGTCTCGCGCGCCTCGGGAGAGCTCACCGAGCACCCGGAGGCGCACCGCGAGGACCCCGCCGGTCGCTCGCCGGTGGACCTCGAGGTGATCATCCCCGCGTACAACGAGTCGGGGCGCCTGCCCGCGACGCTCGCCGCGATGGTGGCGTTCCTGTCCGAGCAGCCGTGGACCTCGCGGGTCGTGGTCGTCGACAACGGCAGCGTCGACGACACCGCCGCGACCGTCCTCGCCGTCACCGGCCGGGCCTGCAACGTGGCCACCGGCTGGTGCGTCGAGGCCATCGCCATCGGCTGCTCCCAGGCCGGGAAGGGTGCCGCGGTGCACCGGGGGCTGCGCACGAGCCGGTCGCGCATCGTCGGCTTCACCGACGCCGACCTCTCCACGCCGCTCGAGACGTTCCTCCCGGTCATGGCGGCCCTCGACGGCGGCGCCGCCGCGGCCATCGCGTCGCGCCACGCCCCGGGCGCGTCGATCGCCGGCAAGCAGCCGCTCGGCCGCCGTCTCGGCGGCACCGCGTTCCGGATGCTGTCGCGCCCGCTGGTGCCCGGCATCCGCGACACCCAGTGCGGCTTCAAGTTCTTCGACCGGGTCGCCGCGCAGAACGCGATGTGGCGCGCCCGCTCCACCGGCTTCGCCTTCGACATCGAGCTGCTGCGCCTCATCCGTGACGACGGCGGCCGCATCGAGGAGATCCCGGTGACCTGGACCGACACCGCCGGCTCGACGCTGCGGCCGGTCCGCGACGGCCTGGCCGCGTTCACCGCCGTCGCCAAGCTCCACCGTGAGCTCAACCGCGGGACCGGGCCGGTGCTGCCCTCCCGCGCCGACGCCGGGACGGCACCCGGCCCCACCGACCTGCCTGCGACCTCCGGGAGCGCGTCGTGACCTCCACCCTCACCCCCGGGACCGACCTCGGCGACACGCCGGTCGCCGTCCCCGTCCTCGGCCGCGCCACCGAGCAGCTCGCGGGCTGCCGGGTGCTCGTCCTCAACTGGCGCGACGTCCGGCACTCGCAGGCCGGGGGCGCCGAGCTCTACGCCCACGAGATCTCCAAGCGCTGGGTGGCGGCCGGCGTGCACGTCACCTGGCTGACCGCCCGCGACGCCGGGCAGACCGCCCACGACGAGATCGACGGCATCGAGATCCGCCGGGCCGGCGCCACGATGTCGGTCTACGCGCGGGCGGCGCTGAGCCTGCTGCGCGGCAGCGTGCGCCAGCGGTTCGACGCCGTCGTCGATTGCCAGAACGGCATCCCCTTCTTCTCGCCGCTGTTCACCCGCAACACCGTCCCGACGGTGCAGGTGGTCCACCACGTGCACCAGGACCAGTTCTCCACGCGGTTCTCCCCGACCGGGGCGGCCGTCGGCCGGCTCCTCGAGGGCCGCGTCGCCCGGCGGGTGTACTCGGGCAAGCGGACCGTGGCCGTCTCCGCGTCGACCCGCCAGGAGCTGCGGCGCCGGCTGAAGTTCGACGGGCCCATCGACGTCGTCACCAACGGCATGACCCAGCACCCGCGCACGGGCCCGACCGCCACCCGCGCGGACCGCCCGACGATCGTGCTGACCAGTCGGCTGGTCCCGCACAAGCGGGTCGACCTGCTGCTGCACGCGGTGTGGGCAGCGCTGCCCCACGTTCCCGACCTCCAGGTCGAGATCATCGGCGACGGTCCGGAGCTCACCTCGTTGCGCCGCACCGCGGTCGAGCTGGGCCTGGGCCGCGTCGTGCGCTTCCACGGCCGGCTGCCCGACGCCGAGCGCGACGCCCTGATGGACTCGGCGTGGCTGACCACCTCCACCTCCGACGGCGAGGGCTGGGGGCTCGTCGTGCTCGAGGGCGCCGCCGCCGGCGTCCCCTGCCTCGCGCTGCGGGCGACCGGCATCCGTGACTCGGTTCTCGACGGCGTGACGGGCTGGCTCGTCGACGGCATCGACGACTTCGCCGCGGCCCTGCCCCGCACCCTCGCCGAGCTCGCCGACCCCGGCCGCGCCCGGGAGATCTCGCAGGCCTGCCGGGACTGGGCGTCCTGCTTCGGCTGGGACCGCTCGGCCGAGCTGCTGGCCGGCTCGGTGCTCTCCGAGATGCGCTCCTTCCACCGGGTCGACGCGGAGGACTCGCACCTCCCGCCCGCCGACCGCTCGGCGCTGCACCGTGCCGCGACCCGGCGGCGGGCCCGCTCGGACATGACGACCGTGGCCCACTTCGGCCACGACCGGCCCTGGGACGCGGCCGCGGCGCTGCGCCTCACCGACGAGGTCGCCGTCCGGGTGGCGCCCGGGTCGGAGGGACCCGGCGAGCTGGTCGCGCTCCTGCGCGGCTGCGACGAGGTCGACGCCCTCGCGGTGCTGGGGCGGATCGGCGCGCAGGACCCGTACGTCCGGCTCGCGAGCCGCCACGAGCTGCTCGGCGGCCCGACGGCGGTCGCCGTCGGCCGCACGCGTCCCGGGCCCACCAGCGCCGCCACGGAGGGGGCGGCCGACCTCGGAGCGCGATGACGACCGCCCCGTCGCGGGAGCGCGACGACCCCGAGCCGACCCTCCCCACCGCGGCCGGCTCGTTGCTGCCCGCCGCACCCGTCGCGGGCGGTGCCGAGCCGGTACCGCCGGCCCCCGTCGCGCCCGCGGGGGAGCGGGCCACCGGCGGCACCGCGACCCTGCTCTCCGCCTCGGGCGGGCTGGTGGGGCTGCTCAGCTACGCCGTCACGCTGGTCATGGCCCACCTGCTGCCCGCCGCGGAGTACACCGCCTTCGCCGCGGCGGTCGCCGTCGTCGGCACCGCGGGGGTCGCCTCGGCGGCGCTCATCCCCTTCCCCCTGGCCCACGTGGTGCGCGCCCACCCGCGGGACGCGGCCCCGCGCCGGGCGGCCACCGCGTTCGCGGTCGGGGTGTCGGTGCTGGTCGGCGTGCTCGCGGCGCTCGTCCTGGGGCTGGTCGTCGCGCCGGTCGCCCCGGTCGACGGCCTGCCGATCGCGCTCGCGGCGGCGGTCTCCGGGCTCGCGCTGTTCGCGATCGCCCCGGTGTGGGGCTTCCTCCAGGGCGAGTCGCGCTTCCTGCGGTACGCGGTGCTCACCGTGGGCGAGGTCGCGATCCGGCTCGTGGCCAGCGTCGTCGCGGTGGTGCTCGGCGCGGGGGCGTGGGGTGCGGTCGGCGGGTTCGCCGTCGGCGCCGCCGCCGTGCTCGCGGTGTCGCTGCGGCCCGCGGCCGGCCCGTTCCGCGGCATCGCGTGGCGCGAGGTGCGCGCCGCGCTGCTCGACCGGGCCCGGTGGGCGGAGACCGGCGGGGTGGCCGCCGCGCAGGCGGTGCTGTCCGCGCTCGCCGCCGCCGACGCCGTCGTCGTGGCCACCGTCGTCACCGCGCCCGCCGACGCCGCGGCGGCCGCGGGCTACCAGGCGGTGTCGACGCTGGCCAAGGCGCCGGTGTACGTCGCCGTCGGCACCGCGCTGGTCAGCTTCCCCGTCCTGCGGGTCGCCGCCGGCCCGGCCCGCGACCTGCGCCTGCGCGAGGCGCTCGGGTCCTACGTGCGCCTCGTCGTGCCCGCCGCCGCGGTCGTCGCGACGGTGCCCGCCCCGCTCGTCGGCCTCGTCCTGCCCGCCGCGTACCTCCCGTCGGTCGCCCTCCTGCCGGTGCTCGCGGTGATGGGCGTCGGGCTGGGGACGACGACGGTGCTCGCGACGCTGCTGCTCGCGGTCCGGGCCCGCCGGGCCCTGGCCGTGGCGCTCGCCGCGGCCGTGCTCGCCCTGACCGGCGGCCTCGCGCTCGGCGCGACGGGGGCCCTGGCCGGCCTGCCGGGCGTGCCCGCCGGGGCGACCGGGGGCCTCGCCGCCGGCGCCGCGCTCGGCGCCGCCGCCGGCGCCGCGCTGGTCGCGGTGCTCGGCGCCACGCACCGGCCGCGGCCGGTCGGCACCGAGCCGGGCCTGGTGCGCGCCGGGGCCGCGGGGCTGGGCTACGCGGTCGTCGTCGTGGCGCTGCTCGCGCTGGTCCGGCTGCTGCCCGGGCCGTTCTCGGTGCTCGGCTGGGTGGTCGCCGTCGGGGTGGTCGGCCTCGGGCTCGTCGGGCTGCCCGTCCTCGGCGGCCGCGTCGCGCCCCGGCCCGGGCCGGCCGACGGGACGCCCGACCGGGACCACGGGGGGCTGCACGTCCTGCACCTCGCCTTCGAGGACCCGGCCATGCCCGGCTCCGGCGGCGGGGCGCTGCGCACCGCCGAGATCGACCGCCGGCTCGCCGCCGCGGGCCACCACGTCACCGTCCTCACCGGGCGCTACCCGGGGGCGACCGACCGGGTGGAGCGGCACGGCACCGGCTCGGTGTCCTGGGTCCACCCGCACGTCGGGCGCGGGCGCACCCGGCTGACCCGCCTCCTCCCGTACATGGCCGCGGCGTTCCTCGCGGCCCGCCGCGCGGGCCGCCGCCGTCCGGGCGACGACACCGGGCCCGGGCCGGTCGACCTCGTCGTCGAGGACTTCTTCGCCCCGATCTCCTCGATGGCGATCCCGGCCTGGACGCGCGTGCCCGTCGTCGGGGTCGTGCAGTGGCTCAACGCCCGCGAGAAGGCCCGGCAGTACCACGTGCCGGTGCACTGGGTGGAGCGCTGGGGTGTGCGCACCCACCGCCGGATCGTCGCGGTGTCCCACGGCGTCGGTGCCGCCACCCAGGCCCTCACCCCGCGCGCCGAGGTCGCCGTCATCGGCAACGGCGTCGACCCGGTGGCCTTCACCGTCGCGCCGCGGCCGGTGGACGAGCGCGCGGACGTGGTGTTCGTCGGCCGGCTGGAGATCGCCCAGAAGGGTCTGGACCTGCTGCTCGACGCGTGGGCCCTCGCGGCGCCCCGCCTCGAGGGCGACCTGCTGCTCGCGGGCGCCGGGCCCGACGAGGCGGCGCTGCGCGAGCGGGCCGCCGAGCTCGGGATCACCGACCGGGTGCGCTTCCTCGGCTGGGTCGCGGGCCGGGACAAGGCCGAGCTGGTCGCCGGGGCGCGGGTCGCGGCGGTGCCGTCGCGGTTCGAGACGTTCGGGATCGTCGCGGCCGAGGCCCTCGCCGTCGGGACCCCGGTCGTCGCCTACGACATCGACTGCCTGCGCGAGGTCGTGCCCGCCGAGGGCGGGGTGCTGGTGCCCCGCGACGGCCCGACCGACGACGGCTTCGACGTCGCGGCCTACGCCGCGGCGCTGGTCTCGGTCGCCGGTGACGACCCGTGGCGCGCGGTGGTGTGCCGGCGCGGGCCGGAGATGGCCCGCGTGCACGACTGGGACACCCTCGCGGCCACCCAGGACGCCTTCTACCGGCGCGTGGTCGCCGAGGACCGGCCCGCGACGCACCACGCCGCCGCGGACGGCGGACGGCGGGGCGCCGGTGAGTGACTCGTCCTCCTCGGTGGCCCGGCTCGTCCGCCGCTCCGCCCCCCAGACCACCGACGACGCGCCCCCGACCGGCCGGTCGGACCGGACCGACGCCGGCTCCGGGCTCGCGCGCCGGATCGGCCGGGTGGTGCCCGGGTCGGGCGGCACCGGGCAGTGGGTCTACGTCGTCGGCGCGGTGGCGCTCGCCGCGCTCGCCGTCGGGCTGCGCGCGTTCCACCAGACGCAGGCCTACGAGCTGTTCATGGACGAGGTCCAGTACGCGGACGTGGCGAACTCGTTCGCCGCCGGACGGGGCGCGGAGCTCTTCGACGAGCCGTTCTACCTGCACCCGCCACTGGCCTTCCTGTACTTCTCGCTGTTCGTCACCCACCCGGTCGACCACATGACCGTCGGGGCCGTGCTGGGCCTGCGCCCGGCCCTGCTGGTCTTCGCGTTCGTCAACACGCTGCTCGTCGTCGCCGTCACCCGCCGGGTGGTGGGCCGGTGGGCGTCGCTGGTCTCCGGGCTCGTCTACGCCCTCGACGCGTTCGTCGTGCGCTTCGACAGCCGGGTGATGCTCGAGGCGCCGATGATGTTCTGCGTCCTCGCGGGCGTGCTGTGCCTGCTCGTGGCGGTCGAGCGCGAGACGGTGCCCGCGCGGCGCGCGTTCCTCGTGGCCGGTGGCGTGTTCTTCGGGCTGGCCGTGACGACCAAGAGCACGTCGGGCCTGATCACCGCCGTCCCTCTGATGATCATGATCGTCACCGCGTGGGGACTACGGCGCCGCGAGGCCGCCGGCGTGCTCGGGCTGCAGTTCGGCGTCTACGGCGTGTACGTGCTGATCGTCCTGCTGCGGGGCGACATCGGCTGGTGGTTCGACCAGACCCTCGCCGGGACCTTCCGCGCGGTGGGCCTGATCAAGGAGACCGGCTTCACCGCGCACAGCAACTCGCCCGGGTTCGTCAGCCGCATCCTCGCCAACCTCTCGCTCTTCGCGTCCTCGTACGCGCTGATCGGTGTGGCCGTCTGCTACGCGCTCTACCTGCTCCTCATCGGGTGGCGGACGCTGCGCAGCCCCCGCACCCGCAGGAGGGGCGCGCACGCCGCGCCGGCGGGCGGTGCGCACGGCCGCATCCGCGCGGGGGATCCGCGGGTCTCGGCCGACCCCGCCGAGGCCACGCTCTCGCTCGTCACCTGCTGGCTCGCGGGCGTGCTCGCCGCGATCCTCTACACCGGGGCCCTCGGCGAGGTCGAGGAGCAGACGTTCTACCTGCTCGCGGTGCCCTCGACCGTGGTCATCGGGCTCCTCGTCACGCAGGCCGGCCGCTGGCGGGCGCCGTGGCGGGTGCTGGTCGGGGTGGCGGTCGTCGCCCTCTTCGCGGGGTCGCTGGCGGGCTGGTGGCAGGTCCACACGACGCGCGACGACGCCTACGCCCGCGTGATCCCGCAGGTCTTCGCGCAGGTCGACCACTCCGCGCAGATCTGCCTCGGCGAGCAGACCGCACAGTTCGTCATGCCCGGCTTCGGGGTGCACAAGCTGACCTCGCTCGACGTGGCCCGCCGCAACGACTGCCGCTACGCGATGGTCTCGACCGCGCTCTCGGCCCAGGGCCTCGCGAACTCCTCGACGGAGCTGAACGCGGAGCTGGCCCGCGACTTCCCCGTGGTCATCTCGGCGCACGGGCGCACCAGCGGCGACCTGCTCGTCTACGACCTCGACCGGCCGCTCCCGGGCTCGACGACGCGTGCCGTCGCGCCCGACGACCGCTCTCTTCCGCTGACCGGGCCGGCGTGACCCGCCGCCCCGCCGAGACCCCCGAGGGACCAAGGAGGATCACCGTGACCTCGACACCGGCGCCGGGCGCGACGGCGTCCGCGGCCGCACCGACCAGGAAGCCGGCCGCGCCGGCCGGCGGCCTCATCGCGAGCCTGGTGGGGATCCGCGGCTACCTCGCGCTCGTCGTCGTCGCCGTGCACCTGGCCCCGTTCGCCAGCGCGATGATGCCGCCGACGACGCCGTACTGGACCGCGGTCTGGCACCACGGCTACGTCGCGCTGGACCTGTTCTTCGTGCTGTCCGGGTTCGTCATCAGCTCCGGCTACCGCAGGACCTTCGCCCGCTGGCCGGGGTGGGGCACGTTCGGGAAGTTCCTCTGGGCCCGGCTCTCGCGGTTCTACCCGATCCACCTCGCCGTGCTGGCCGTCATGGTCGCCGCGGTGCTGGGCTCCCGGGCCGTCGGCCACGAGATCCCGCACGGCGGCAACCTGGGCTGGGACCTCGTCCGCCAGATCACCCTGACCTCGGGGTGGGGCGGGGCGCACGCGCTGACCTGGAACGGCCCGGTCTGGTCGCTGTCCGCGGAGTGGGCCTGCTACCTGGTCCTGCCGATCCTGCTGCCGCTGGTGCTGCGGCTGCGCAGCACGTGGGCGTGCGTGCTCGGGTACGTGGTGGCCTGCGCGATCCCGCTGGTCGCCTACTCGTTCCTCGGGTTCGACGACGCCACGATCACCTACGAGATGCCCCTGCCCCGGGCGTTCGGGGCGTTCCTCGCCGGCTGCGCGCTCTGCCAGCTCACCCACGTCGGGTCCCGCATCCCGGCCTGGCTGGGCCGCGTCACCGGGCCTCTGGTGGTCCTGACCTTCGCCGCGATCGCGGTCCTCGCCGCGACCGGGCGGCCCAGCATGCTCTCGCTGCCGATCGCCGGGCTCGTCGTGGTCGCGCTCGCGCAGGAGCGCGGTGCCGTGAACGCCTTCCTCGGGCACCGGTGGAGCCTGCTGGGCGGGGAGTACAGCGTCGCGCTCTTCCTCGTGCACGTGCCGTGGATCCTGGCCGCGTCGCTCGTCATCAACCCGCGCACGTTCCCGGGCGCGTGGGGAATCGTCGGCACGCTCCTGCTGCTGCTCGGCTCGTTCGTGCTCGCCGTCCTCGCCTACCGGCTGATCGAGCGGCCGGCCCAGAGGTGGATGCGCCGGATCGTGCGGCGGCCCGCGACGGCGCCGCGGCGCTCGGTGGACGAGCGGACCGACCGCGCCGTCGGGTCATCCTCGACGTGACCGCGCGGGCGGGACTGCTCCTCGCGCTGGTCTGGCTGCTGGCCGCGTCGGGCGCCCCGCCCGCGGTCGCGGCGCCCGCCGTCGCGGCGTCCACTGCGTCGACCCCCGTATGGGGGCTCCTCGCCTCGACGTGCGCCCCGGACCGGCTCGCGGCGCGGATCCCGGGGGTCTCCGTGGTCGTCGTCGAGGCGCACTGGGACCGGCTGGAACCCGCTCACGGGGCCGTCGACGCCGGGTACGCGGCCGCGCTCGGCGCGGACGTCACGCGCTGCCTCGACGCGGGGCTGCAGGTGGTCCTCGGGTCGGGCCTGCAGTACCCGCCGGCGTGGGTGCGCGCCCTGCCCGGGGCGGCGCCGCGCGACCAGGCGGGCCGGTCCCCGACGACCGGCGTCGTCGACGAGGTGTTCTCCGGCGCGGTCGCGACGGCCGCCGACGACCACCTGCGCCACCTGCTCGCCGCCGTGCCCGCCCGGCGGCTGGCCGGGATCCGGATCGGGACCTCGACGGCCGGCGAGCTCGGCTACCCCGGCCCGGAGGCCTCGGGCGCGGCCTTCGACAGCTGGTGGGCCTTCGGTGCCGCGCCGCAGCTCGGGGTGGGTCTCGCGCGGGGGCAGGCGGCCACGCCGATGCCCGGGTGGATCCCGGGACAGCCCACCTGGCGGGGCCGCGCGGTGTCCGCCGGGCAGGCCCGCGCCTGGTTCGCCTGGTACTCCGGCGCGGTGGTCCGGGCGGTGGGGGCGCGGGCGGCGACCCTGCGCGCCGCCGGGTACGGCGGCCCCGTCCACGTCCCCGCCGCCGGCCGGGGCGTGCTCCCCGCCGACCTCGACGCGGCCGTGGCGGTGCGGCTCGCGACCGCGGTGCGCGACGGGGCGCTGCGACGGGGCCTCGACTACGTGGGCGGCTTCCCGGCGCTGGCGGCCGCGGTGCCCGGGGCGGTCGTCGACGTGACCGGCCTCGACGACGCGACCGCGGTGGCGGCCCGCGGGCTCGCGCCGCCGCAGGACCGCTGCGCCCCCGGCGACGCCGCCGCGGTGGCCACGAAGGCCCCGGCGCTCGACACCTGGCCCAACCAGCGGGTCGCGGCGGCGGCCGCGACCCGCGCCCGCCTGCCCCTGGTGGGGGAGAACCCCGGACCGCCCGGGCCGCAGACCGGGGGCACCGCGGGGTCCGACAGCGAGCGCGAGCAGCTCCGCCACGCCCCGGACTACGCCCGCGCCTGTGGCCTGCGGGCGTTCCTGTTCGCGTTCGAGGACGACCTCTACACCTCGCGCAGCGGTCTCGTGCCGGGTGACTACGCGGCCGCGGTCGCGGGCTGAGCCGCGCCGGTACGGCTGTTCGGGCGATCCGTCGCTTGGCGGAAGGACGAGGGTGCTACTGCGCCAGCCGTGTGGATCGGTTGAGCTGAACGGTCAGGACTGACCCCGAGGTGTGCCATCCGGGGCCGGACGAGGCGATGCCCCGGGCATGTCACGCCTCAACCGCCTCTCGTGTCCGTCCGACCACTCCCGCACCAGCGCGCTCGTCGTGCTCCTGCTCCTCGTGCCCCTCCTCCTGCTCGGCCTCCGCCCGCCGGCCGCGCACGCCGCGACCGACCCGGCCTGGGGCCTCGTCGACTCCACCTGCAGCGCGTCCGACATCGCGGCGAACCGCGCCGTCGGCATCGGCGTCGTCGAGGTCGAGGCCTACTGGGACCGCTTCCTGCCCTCGGCGCCCGGCGTCGAGAACGCCGACTACGTCACCGACCTCCGCAACCGGGTCACCGCGTGCCTCGACGCCGGGATCCGCGTCGTCGTCGGGACCGGCACGCAGTACCCGCCGTCGTGGGTGCGCGGGCTCTCCGGCGCGGCGCTGGTCGACCAGCGCGGCAAGAGCCCGGCCACCGGCGCGATCGACACCGTCTTCTCGTCCGCGGTGCGCGGCGCCGAGGCCGACTACCTGACGCGGCTCGTCGCCGACCTGCCCGCCTCCCGCCTCGACGGCATCCGGGTCGGCACCAGCGCCGCCGGCGAGGTCGGCTTCCCCGGCCCGAACGAGGCCGGCGACGGCTTCCTGCAGAGCTGGTGGGCCTTCGGCGCCGCCCCGCAGCGCGGCACCGGGATCGCGGCCGGCACCCCGACGACGCCGATGCCCGGCTGGGTCCCCGGCCAGAAGACCTGGAACGGCACGACCGTCACCGCGGCCATGGCCCGCAACTGGTTCCTCTGGTACTCCCGCTCGCTGGCCTACGCGATCAAGGGCCAGGTCGACGCGCTGCGCGCCGCGGGCTACGCCGGGGCGGTCCACGTCCCCTCGCCCGGCAAGGGCGTCCTGCCCGCCGACCTCACGACGGCGTCGAACGCGCTGCTGAACGGCACCGGCGACCGCGACGGCTCGCTCGGGCGCGGCCTGAACTACGTCGACCAGTTCCCGGTCCTGGCCGGCAACGTCGCCGGGCCCCTCGTCGTCGACCTCACCGGCGTGGACGACGCGAGCGCCGTCGCCGCCCGCGCGGCGAGCCCGGCGCAGGACATGTGCGCCGCCGACGACGCCACGACCAGCGTCGCGTCGGGCACGCCGGTCGCCACGTGGTCGAACCTGCGCTTCGCCCGCGCCCAGGCCGCCCGGGCCGGCCTCGCCGCCGTCGGGGAGAACCCGGGGCCGCCCGCCGCCCAGACCGGCGGCACCGCGACCTCGGACAGCGAGGCCGCCCAGATCCGCCGCAGCCCCGCCTACGCCCGCGGCTGCGCCCTCGCCGGCTTCTTCCTCGCCTTCGAGGCGGTGCTCGACGACCCGTCGTCGGGCCTGACCCGGCAGGACTACGCGAACGCGGTCACGGGCGCCTCGTGACGTCGAGGGGACCGCGGTCGTCCGCTCACCGACCGTGATCTGGCAGCGTAGGCGGCCGAGACCGCTGATCACCGGTGGCGGGCTCCCGCGACCAGGCGGAGCCGGACGGAGAGGGGAGTCCGACGTGTTCGCACGGCGGGTCATGGTGGTGGGGACGGGCTACGTCGGGCTGACCACGGGGGCGTGTCTGGCGTCGCTGGGTCACGAGGTGGTGGGCGCGGACATCGACGCGGCGAAGGTGGAGCGGTTGCGCCGCGGGGTGGTCGACATCGTGGAGCCGGGGCTGGCGGAGCTGGTCGCGGAGCAGACCTCGGCGGGCCGGTTGTCGTTCGTGGTGGGCAACTCGGTGGCGTTGGAGTCGTTCGAGGACGGGCGCTCGCCCGAGGTGGTGTTCCTGTGCGTGCCGACGCCGATGGGCGCCGGCGGGGTGGCCGACCTGCGGGCGGTGGAGTCGGTGATCGAGGAGATCGGGACGTCGCTGGCGCCGGGCACGGTGGTGGTGAACAAGTCGACGGTGCCGGTGGGGACGGCGGCGCGGACCGCGGAGATGCTCGAGCGCACCGACGTGGCGGTGGTGTCGAACCCGGAGTTCCTGCGTGAGGGTGCGGCGGTCAAGGACTTCCTGGGGCCGGACCGGATCGTGGTGGGGTCGGACAACCAGGACGCCGCGGAGCGGGTGGCGGCGCTGTACGCGCGGTTGGGGGCGCCGACGGTGCTGACCGATGCGGCGTCGGCGGAGCTGATGAAGTACGCGGCGAACTGCTTCCTGGCGATGAAGCTGTCGTACGTCAACGCGATGGCCGAGCTGTGCGAGCGGGTGGGCGCGGACATCGGTGACGTGACCGAGGGGATCGGCTACGACCGGCGGATCGGGCAGGCGTTCCTGTCGCCGGGGCCGGGGTGGGGCGGGTCGTGCCTGCCCAAGGACACCCACGCGCTGTTGCAGGTGGCCGACGCGGCGGACTTCGAGTTCCGGCTGCTACGGGCGACGATCGACACCAACACCCGGCAGCGGCAGCGGATCGTGGACAAGGTGCGCCTGGCGGTGACCGGCAAGCGCACCGGGTCGTTGTCGCGGGTGCGGCTGGCGCTACTGGGGCTGACGTTCAAGGCGGGCACCGACGACCTGCGGGATTCGCCGGCGCTGGCGATCGCGGCGCTGCTGCGCCAGGCGGGGGCGGACCTGGTGGGGTTCGACCCGGCGTTCGTGGACGGCCCGGACGCGCTGAAGTTCCGCGATGGGGAGCCGGCGCCGACCGAGATCGAGGGGGTGCCGCTGGCCGCGGACGCGGTGTCGGCGGCGCAGGGCGCGGAGGCGGTGCTGGTGCTCACCGAGTGGCCGCAGTTCCGGGCGCTGGACTGGTCGGTGATGGCGGCGGCGATGAAGCGGCCGCTGGTGATCGACACCCGCAACGTCGTCGACCCGGCCCTGCTGCGCCGCGCCGGCCTCACCGCCGTCGGCCTCGGCCGCCGCGGGGACGGCGTCGTCGACTGAGGACCGTCCCTCGGGACGCACGAACGGCCGGTTGGTGACCATCGAAGGTCACCGACCGGCCGTTCGTGCTCTCCGGGAGCGTGATCTCCGGGCCGTATACCGACCTTTTCTGCTCACGAGCGCGAAGCGCACCTATAGGGGCTCGACCGCGTACACCTCGAGGTCGTCGGCGACGCCCTTGAGCCGCACCCGCCGCTTGCGCCGGGCGCTCACCGTCGTCGCGTCGAGCCGGCGCAGCAGGTCGCCGCTGACGAGGATCTCGCCGGGCCCGCCCGCGTCGCCGAGCCGCCCGGCCGTGTTGACCGCGACGCCGAGGTAGTCGCCGCCGACCCGCCGCGGGTGCCCGGAGTGCAGACCCGCCCGCATCCGGGGCGTCCAGCCCTCCACCCGCAGCTCCCCGAGCCGGCGCCGGGCCTCGACCACGGCGGCCAGCGCCGCGGCCGGGTCGGCGAAGGCGACCATGAGGCCGTCACCGAGGCGCTTGACGACGGTGCCCGCGCGCTCGGTCATCGGCGGTTCCCACGTGTCACCGACCTCCCGGAGCACGCGCAGCACCGCGTCGTCGCCGGCCGCGAGCGACCAGCGGGAGAACTCGACGAGGTCGGTGAACACCAGCACCAGCTCGTGCTCGCCGCCGCCGCGCCCGAACCGCTCGAGCACCGACTGCCACACCTGGACCCCGCCGAGGCCGAGCTCGCGGGTGACGCCGGGACGGTCGCCGGTGAGCCCGACGATGGCCCGCCCGGCCGCCTCGGTGTGGCGGGCGCCGCCGAGGGAGAGGGGGTCGCCGAAGTGCGCGTCGCCGGGCAGCGCGTCGCGCACCCGCTTGACCGCGCGCTGCAGGCCGGGGGACCGGTCGAGCTCCCGGGCCCGCTGCCCGGCCCGGATCGCGGCGGCGCGGAAGCGGGCGGCGCGGGTGTCGGGGTCGGAGGCGCCGGTGGTCGCGGGCTCGCCGGCGTCGCCGTCGTCGGGGTCCACGGGCCCAGTCTCTCCCGGTGACGATCACCCGCGGGGGTCAGGGGGCGATCAGCCGCCCAGGAGCCCGTCGAACACCTGGCGCTCGACGGCGTCGACGAGGTCGGCGAGGGCCAGCCGCTCGGGGCGGTACCACTCGATGAGGGAGTTCACCGTCCCCGAGAGCAGGCGGGCCGCGACCACGGGGTCGAGGTCGGGACGCGTCGCGCCCGCGTCGGTCGCCTCCCGGACGAGCGCCGCGACCGCCTGGTCGAACTCGCGGCGCCGGCCAAGCGCCCACCGCTCGGTCTCGGTGTTGCCGCGCAGCCGCAGGAGCAGCGTCACGTAGGGGAGCTCGGTCCCGAGGACCTCGACCTGGCGGCGCACGATGTGGCGCAGCCGCGCCACCGGCGGCCCCTCGAGCGCCCGCGGCTCGGCGAGGACGCCGAACAGCCCGTCGAGCGCCCGGTCGAGTGCGCCCCGCAGCAGCGCCTCCTTGCCCGAGACGTGGTGGTAGAAGGACGACTTGGTGATGCCTGCCGCCCGAGACAGGTCCTCCATGCTGGTGGCGTCGTACCCCCGCTCGAGGAACGCCCGGGCGGCGACCTCGACCAGCGAGTCGAAGGTGTAGGGCTCCGCGCGGCCCGGGCGTCGGGTCGCCCCGTCCGGGCTCGTCACAACGTCGCGTGCCGCGCTCATGGCCGGGCTCCTGTCGTCCTCGTGGGCTCGCCACGGCGCCCGCGGGCGATCCCGCGCGCGGCCGATCGGAGGGGTGTTGCCGATCACGCCGCCTGCTACTCTACCCACCGAACGATCGTTCGGCGCGAGCGGGAGGCAGGTCGATGACGACGCTGGAGGCCCAGGAGTCCCCGGCGGGCACGGGGCTGGCGCCCGCGGGCGACGCCCGCAACGCCACGCGGACGATCGCGGCGCCCCTGCGCCGGGCCCTCGCCGTCGCGCCCGACGCCACCGCGGTGGTCTGCCCGCTCGCCACGGAGTCCTACCGCGAGCTCGGCGAGCGCGTCCGCCGCCTCGTCGCCGCGCTCGGCGGGCTGGGGCTGCGGCGCGGTGACCGGGTGGCGGTGCTGTCGGTCAACTGCCACCGCTACCTCGAGCTGCACCTCGCGCTCCCGATCGCGGGGCTGGTCATCGTCCCGCTCAACACCCGCCACTCCGACCCCGAGCGCTGCTACTCGATCTCCGACTCGGGCACGCGGGTCCTGTTCACCGACCGGGCCGTCGCCGGCGTCGACGAGCTGGGCGTCCGCGTGGTCGACCTCGTCGGGGAGTACGACGCCCTCCTCGCCGCCACCGAGCCCGCCGACCTGCCCGACGGCGAGGACGCGCCCGGCGAGCACGACCTGGCCGGCATCTTCTACACCGGCGGCACGACGGGCGCGGCCAAGGGCGTGATGCTCACCCACGGGAACCTCGTGGCGAACGCCTTCCACTTCATGGCGTGCTGGCCGTTCACCGAGGACACCCGGTTCATGGTGGTCGCACCGATGTTCCACGCCGCGGGCACCATCGGGGCGCTGGCCACCACGTGGGCGGCCGGCACCCAGGTGCTGGTGCCGGCGTTCACCGGGGCCGGGGTGCTCGACGTCGTCGAGCGCGAGCGGATCACCGCGACGCTGGTGGTGCCCACGATGATGGACGCCCTCGCCGTCGAGCAGGCCGAGCGCCCGCGGGACGTGTCGAGCCTGCGCTGGCTCTCCCACGGCTCCAGCCCGGCGGCCCGCGAGCTGCTCAGGCGGACCCACGCGACGTTCCCGCAGGCCTCGATGCTGCACATCTACGGGCTCACCGAGACCGCGCCGATCGTGACGCTGCACCCCGACGAGCAGCTGCGCCTCGACGGGCCGCGGGCCATGTCGTGCGGTCGGCCGGCGGTCGGGGTGGAGGTGACGATCCTCGACGTCACCGAGCGCACCCCGCTGGGGCCCGGGGAGGTCGGCGAGGTCGCGATCCGCGGCGCCAACGTCACCGCCGGGTACTGGCACAAGCCCGAGGAGACCGCGAAGGTGCTGCGCGACGGCTGGTTCACCTCGGGGGACCTGGGCTACCTCGACGAGGCCGGGTACCTGTTCCTCGTCGATCGGGCCAAGGACATGATCGTCTCGGGCGGCGAGAACGTGTACTCCGCGGAGGTGGAGAACGCGCTGTACTCCCACCCGGCGGTGGTGGAGGCGGCGGTGTTCGGCGTCCCCGACGACCGGTTCGGCGAGGCGGTCCACGCGGTGGTCCAGACCCGCACCGAGGTCACCGGCGACGAGCTCGTGGCGCACTGCCGCCTCACGATCGCCGGCTACAAGCTCCCGCGGGGCATCGACCTGCAGGACGGGCCGCTCCCCAAGTCCGGTGCCGGGAAGATCCTCAAGCGGGAGCTGCGCGACGCCTGGTGGCGCGGGCGGGACACCCGCATCTGAGGTCGCGCGACACGATCGGGTGATCACCGCACCGTCGTCGGCGTCCCCGCTCGTTGACGGTTGTCGTGGGTCCCGACGACGCCGGGCGCGGCCGGCTGGCGGCACTGGCCGCGCTGCTGTGCCTGGCCGTCCTCGCCGGGTGCTCGACGGGCGAGGACGCGGGCGCCGCCGACCCCGCCACCGCCTCCCGGGCCGTCCGGGACGCCGCTGCCGCGACGGCCGCCGCCGGCGGCGCGAGCGTGACGACCGCGTCGGCCGGGCCCGCTCGCGGCCGCCCGGCGTCGACGACCGGCACCGGCACCGTCGACTTCCGCGGCGGCACCGCGACCCTCGCGCTGCGCGTCTCCCGCCTCGGCGCGGTGAACGCGGTCCTCGTCGGGCGCACGGCCTACGCCGCGCTGCCGCCCCGGGCGGTGGGCGACCTCGCCCGCGGCCGCCAGTGGGTGTCGGTCGACCTCGACCGCGTCGACGTCGGGCTCTTCGGCGACACGGTGGTCCAGCTCGGGGCGGGCGCCACCGGCAACCCGGCCGACCTCCCCGCGCTGCTCGCCGGCCTGCGCGACGACGCGGCCCTCGTCGGGCCCGAGACGATCGACGGGACGCCGACCACCCACTACCGGGGCACGGTCGACCTGACCGCCGTCGCCACGGCCACCCCGGGGCTCGCGCCGCTGGTGGAGCGCTTCCGCGCCGAGCTCGCGACGAGCGCCCTCCCGGTCGAGGTCTGGGTCGACGACGCGGGCCGGCTGCGCCGCGTCGTCGAGGTGCTGCGCCCCGCCGACCTGCCCGGCGGCGGCGCGACCGCGACCACGACGCTCGCCGACCCCGGACCCCGGCCGGCGGCGACCGCGCCGCCCGCCGTCGGGGTCCGGAACCTGTTCGCCGAGCTCGGCTCGGGCGACGGGTGAGTCACCCCCGCGCGAGCCGCGGGAGCAGCGCCGAGGCGACCGAGATCATCACGACGGCGGCCACCACGAGCACCACCGCGTCGAGCCCGAGCCGGGCCGGCGTGCCGACGAGCAGCCCGCGCAGCGCGTCCACCTCGTAGGACAGCGGGTTGACGTGGTTGATCCACTGCAGCCAGGTCGGCATGACCTCCACCGGGTAGAGCGCGTTCGAGGCGAAGAACAGCGGCATCGTGATCGCCTGGCCGATGCCCATGAGCCGGTCGCGGGAGAGCACGACCCCCGCGAGCGTGATCGACAGGCAGCAGAAGAACGCCGACCCGAGGACGACGACGGCGGCCGCGGCCACCCACTTCGCGGGGTTCAGCGTGATCCCGACGCCGAGCAGCAGCGCGATCACGACGACGACGAGGGCCTGTACCAGCGCCCGGATCCCGGCCGCGAACGCCTTGGAGGTGACCAGCGCCGTCCGTGGGGTCGGCGTCACCAGCAGCTTCGCGAGCACCCCGGCGTCGCGCTCCCAGATGACCTGGATGCCGTAGAAGATCGCGATGAACAGTGCGGACTGGGCGAGGATGCCGGGGGCCAGGAAGTCCAGGTAGGGCGTCGACCCGGTCGGGATCGCGTGGATGCGGCTGAACGTCGTCCCGAACACGATCAGCCACAGGGCGGGCTGGATGGTGCGGGTGACCAGCTCGGTGCGGTCGTGGCGCAGCTTCTGCAGCTCGACCAGGCACATCGCGCCCATGCGGCGGACGAGCAGCGCCACCTCGCCGACGGGCGAGAGCCGCTCAGCCGACGCGGCGGGCGGTGCGGCGGGCAGTACGGACATCGCGCATGCTCCCTTCTCCGGCGGCCTGGGCGAGGGTGTCGCCGGTGTGGTGGCGGAAGACGTCGTCGAGGGTCGCTGGAACTCCCCCCACCCTCCCCAGCGCGGCGGTCAGCTCGGCCGGGGTGCCCTCGGCGCGCTTGGTGCCGCGGTGCAGCAGGGCGACGCGGTCGCAGTGCAGCTCGGCCTCCTCCATGGCGTGGGTGGTGACGAGCACCGTCATGCCGGTCTCGCGGCGGACCTCGTGGATGCGGTCCCACACCCCGGAGCGGGCGACCGGGTCCAGGCCGACCGTGGGCTCGTCGAGCACCAGCACCTGCGGGGCGCTGACCAGGGCCTGTGCCAGCTCCAGGCGGCGGACCATGCCGCCGGAGTAGGTGGACGCCGTGCGGTCGGCGGCCTCGGTGAGCCCCATCGCGTCGAGGACGCCGTCGACGGCGCCCGCGCGGTCGCGGCGCGGCAGGTCGAAGAGGCGCGCGAAGAGCGCGACGTTCTCCCGGCCGGTGAGCGACCCGTCGGCGGAGAGCTGCTGGGGCACGTACCCGAGCAGCCGGCGCACCTGCCGGCGGTGGCGGGCGACGTCGAGCCCGGCGACGGTGACCGTGCCCGGCGGCGCGGGCAGCAGCGTCGTGATCACGCGGATCGTGGTGGTCTTCCCCGCCCCGTTGGGGCCCAGCAGGCCGAAGACCTCGCCGGGGTGCAGCGCGAGGTCCAGCCCGTCGACGGCGACGTGGTCGCCGAAGGCGTAGCGCAGGCCCCGGGTGCGGACCGGGTCGGTCACGGCGTGCACGGTGTCGGTCATCGCGCTCCCTCCTCCTCGTGCGGACCGGGCTCCTCGACGGCGTCGAGGAGCCGGGTGAGTGCTGGCAGGGCCGCCGCGATCGCCTCGTGGTCGGCCGGGTCGAGCCGGGCCAGGGCCGCGTCGACGACCTCGCCGCGGACGGCCCGCCAGCGGCGCAGGCGCTCGTGCGCGGCGTCGGTGAGCTCGAGGCGCGCCGCCCGCCGGTCGGCCGGGTCCGGGGTGCGCCGCAGGTGGCCGTCGGCGACGGCGGTGCGCACGAGGGTGCTCACCGAGTTGTCCGCCAGCCGCAGGCGTCGCGCGACGCCGGCCACCCCGATGCCCGGGGCGTCCTGCACGGCGCGCAGCAGCTCGACCTGGGCCGGGGGCAGGGCCGGGACGCCCATGCGCTCGCGGGTGCGCCGCCGGACCGCGCGGCGCAGGGCGACGACCGCGGGCATGAGGCCCTCGGCGAGGCCGATGGTGGTGGTCACGGTCGAAGATTAGCTCTGGCACAGAGATGTTGTCCAAGCGAGCGACCGGCGTCACCCGGCCCCGTGCCGGGACTACCGTGGAGGCAGGCCAGGCAGAGGAGGTGGCCCGAGTGAGCGCCCCGTCCACCCCGTCTCCCTCGGCCGACGTGCCCGTCCGCCTCCGGCTGGCCGTCGGCCGGCTCAACCGGCGCCTCCGCGCGGTCACGGGCGCCGGGCTGCACCCGCTGCAGACCTCCGCGCTCGCCACGCTGTCCGACCACGGCCGGCAGCGCCTCGGCGACCTCGCCCGGCTCGAGGGCGTCACCGCGCCCACGATGAGCCGGACCGTGGCCGCCCTCGAGGCCGCGGGGCTCGTCCACCGCGTCCCCGACCCGGCGGACGCCCGGTCGGCCTGGATCGCGCTCACCGACACCGGCACCGCGGCCCTGGCCGCCGAGCGCGTCGACCGCGCGGTGCTGCTCGAGGCCGGGATGGACCGCCTCGCCCCGGACCAGCGCGAGGCGCTGCGCCGGGCCCTTCCCGCCCTCGAGGCCCTGGCCGCGCTGCCCCGCTGACGCCCACCGCTTCCGCCGGCGCCGCCGCGCTCCTTACCCTCGGGTCGGCGACGAGGCAGGGAGGCCCCGGAGTGCACCACCACCGCGAGGTCCGCGTCGGCGCGTGCCCGGACTACGTCTGGGCGGTGCTGACCGACGTGGCGCGCTGGCCCGAGTGGGCGCCCGCGCTGCAGGAGGTCGTGCCGTTCGACGGCGCGCCCCACGTGGCCGGTGGCGGCGTCCGGGTGCGGGCCCGGCGCCTGCCGCCGAGCCAGTGGCGCGTCGGCGAGGTCCGCCCGCACCGGGGGTTCACCTGGACCGCCACCGGTCTCGGGTCGGCCTCGCGCCTCGTCGTCGGGATCGCGCCGTCGCCGCCGGGCGGCTCCGTCGTGGAGCTCACCCTCGAGCGCACCGGCTGGGCGGCGGCCCTCGTCGGGCTCGCCACCGGCACGACGGCGGCGTCGCACCTCGACGGCCTGGCCGACGGCCTGCGCCGCCGGTGCGCCCCCCGCGGTGTCACGGAGCGCACCCGCTAGGGACACGACGACCGGGGTATCCGCCGCTCGTGCAGATGGTCCCCGGGCCGCGCCAGGTCGTGCGCGAGGCCCTCATGCTCACCGAGCTCCCGCGCGGCCTCGTCGCCCTCGGACGCATCTGGGGCCTGCCGGGGGTCCGCGTGACCCACCAGCGCCTCGACGGCGACCCCGACGAGGACGCGCCGCCGCCGCTGCTCGACGCCGACGGGCGCGACCAGCCGATCGGCGTCGGCCACGGGCCGATGCTGCACCGCGTCTTCCGGACCCGGGTCCTCTCGCCCCGGCTGGGACCGCGGGCCCTCGTCGCGGTGCTCGCGGCCGACATGAACCAGGCGATGATCCCGGGGGTGGCCCGCTTCGTCCGCACCGGCGACACCCGGCACGCCCTCGCCGTGGGCGACGAGATGGTCGTCCGGATGCCCGGCCCCTGGGACGGCCCGGTGCGCGTGGTCGACCGCACCGACGACGACGCCCGCTCCTCGTTCCGTCTCGCCACCCTCGACGGGCACGTGGAGGCGGGCCAGATCGAGTTCGCCGCGACCGCCGTGGCCGACGACGTCCTCGAGTTCAGCATCACCACCTGGGCCCGCGCCGGGGACCTGCTCGCCGACCTCGTCTACAACCGCCTCGGCGTCGCCCGGGAGATCCAGTTCCAGCTGTGGGTGCACTGCTGCGTCCGCGCCGGAGCGCTGGCCGGGGGCACGACACCCGACGGCGTCGCCGTGACGACCCGCTCGGTGCGCTGGTCCGACGAGGCCGCCGCGGCCGCGGGCGGGGACGTCGCCGACGCGGTGTAACGCCGCGCGGCGCCGCGACGACACCCTCCACGAGCCCGGACGGGCCGCGGGACCCCCGACCCCGCGGTCCGCCCGGGCCGTCGTCTCTCCGGGGGGCTCCTGAGCTGTGCGCCCGGCGCGTCGCCGCCGCCCACGCGCGGCCACGACCTAGCCTCGTTCGGGTGTCGTCCGGCCCGCTGCGCGTCCCCGTCCCGAGTGCCCTCGTGGGCACCGTCATCGCGCTGTGTGCGGTCCTGCTCCTCAAATGGCTGGCGGTCGTCGCCCTGGTCGCGGGAGGGCTCGTCGTACTGGCCCGGTGGCTGTGGCACCGCCGCTACCGCCCGCTCGCGCTCGACCTCGAACCCGCGCCGGTGCGCGAGGCCGACCACGCGCTGATGCGCGTGCCCGGTCCGCGGCCGGCCGGCCCGGACTGCTCGTGGTGCGGCCTGCCCGGTGGGCACCACGACGGGCACGGCCGTCCGGTCCGCCCCCGCCACGCCCACCACGGTGCGCTCCGCGCTCGTGAGCAGAAAGTGCCGGTATAGCGACACTTTCTGCTCACGAGGCCGAAGGCCACCTAGGTGACGTCGTCGAAGCGCGGCGGGTCGGGCGGGCCGGAGCCGTTGCCGGCCGGGCCGTCGAGGCGCGAGGGTGCGACCGGTGCCGACGCCCGGACCGGCTCGACCGTCGCCGCCGGTCCCGCCACCGGGGAGGGCCCGGCCTCGTCGTCGGCGAGGCCCGCCCACGGCGACGCCTTCACCGCCCGCCGGTCGTGGACGCGGCACACCTGCGCGGCGATCTCGAACAGCACGGTGAGCGAGAGCCCGAGCGCCAGCATCGAGAACGGGTCCTGGCCCGGCGTCGCGATCGCGGCGAACACGAAGATCGCGAAGACCAGGCCGCGCCGCCACGCCTTGATCCGCGAGTAGGGGAAGATCCCGACGCGGTTGAGCATGATCATCAGCAGCGGCAGCTCGAAGCTCACGCCGAAGATGACGAGCAGCGTGATGAGCAGGCTGAAGTAGTCCTCGCCCCGCAGCGCGGTGATCTGGATGCCGCCGCCGACGGTGACGAGGAAGTACAGCGCCTGGGTGAGCACCAGGTAGGCCAGCACCGCGCCCGCGAGGAAGAGCAGCGTGCCCGTGCCGATGAAGATCCGGGCGAAGCGCCGCTCGTGCGCGTGCAGCCCCGGCGTGATGAAGCCCCAGAGCTGGGAGAGCCACACCGGACTGGCGAGCACGACGCCCGCCGCGACGCCCACCTTGATCAGCAGGGCCAGCTGCTCGAACGGGGCGAAGGCCACGAGCTGGCACTGGTTGGGGTTGCCCAGGGTGAGGCGGGCGCTCGGGGGCAGGCGGCAGTAGGGCTCGGTGAGCAGCTGGCCCAGCGACGGCAACCCGAAGATCCGGTACTGGTACCAGAGGACGCCGATGATCGTCCCGACGACGACCGCGATGACCCCGATCATGAGGCGCCGGCGCAGCTCGTGGATGTGCTCGAGCAGCGTCATCGTGCCGTCGGGGTTGCCCCGGCGCGGACGCAGCCAGCGGGGGACCCGCATCCACGTCGGTCGTGCCACGGCACCAGAGCCTACGGGCGGGCCGTGTACCCCCGGTGACCTGGCCGGTGACCCCGGTGACGGGCGCTACAGGCGCAGCCGGGTCAGCAGGGCGCGGTGATCGCTCCCCGGCACCGCGACCACCTCGGTCGACCGGGCCCGCGGGCCGGAGCCGTCGGCGCCCGGGCGGGTGAGCACGTGGTCGATCTGCGCGCCGAACCAGCGCGGGAAGCTCGAGCGCCAGGTGGGCACGAGCGAGCCGCCGGTCGCGGTCGCCGCGTCGGTGCAGCCCGCGGTGCCGGCGCGGAACGCCGAATGGTCTCCGGTGGCGTTGAGGTCGCCCACCACCATCGCCGGGGTCGGGTCGCCGCCCGGGGCGCACCACTGCCGCAGCATCTCGAGCTCGCCGGGCCAGTAGGAGACCCAGCCCGGGACCGGTGACACCAGGTGCACCGCGACCAGCCGCGTCGGGCCGAGGATGCCGCCGGTGACCTCGGCCCACGGGTAGCGCGTGTCGGTGTCGAGGCGGCGGGCGGTGACGTCGCCGGCGCGGGGCGCGGCGGCGACGACGATGCCGCGGACGTCGGGCGCCGACGGCGGCGCGTTCGTCCAGGTGCGCCAGCCCGGCAGCAGCGGGGCGAGCCGGGCCCGCATCCGCTCCCCGGACTCCGGCAGCACGATGAGGTCGGCGCCCTGGGAGCGGGCGAGGGCGGCGATCGCGCGGGGGTCGGCGTGCCCCTCGAACGCGTTCAGCTCGAGCACCGTGAGCGCGGTGCCCCCGGGCGGCGGGGCGGGCGCGGCGACCGCCCGCGGCACCACGACCGCCCCCGCGACCGCCGCCACGACGAGCACGGGCACCAGGGCCGGCCACCAGCGCCGGCGCCACGCCAGCAGGACGAGCGCGACGCCGCCGAGGCCGGCGGCGAGGTCCGGGCGCAGCGCGGCGAGGACCGCGAACGGCAGCACCCGGTCCAGCCCGACGGTGTCCGGGACGAGGACCACGACGGCGAGCAGGGTGGCGACGGCGAGCACCACGGCACGGCGTGCGGCCGCGCGTCCCGGCGCCTCACCGGGGGACCGGGTGCGCAGGGGCCGCCCGGTCGTGGTCACCGATCGAGGATAGGTCGGCATCGTCAGGTCCCCGTGCGACGACGGGCGGCGTCGGCGGGGCGTCACCGCGACACGCCGGGGCGTGACCGCTCGGCGCCGCCGTGCGGGCGTTCGCGGGCGGTGAGCGTCCGAGCTGAGAACCCTCCGGAGCCGACCGGTCACCCATCGCCCCTCACGGGGCCGTCGACTGCTCCGGACGGACGAGGCACGCGACCGGTGAGCGCGCCGTGATCGCTCGTGGTCGCGTCGGACGTGTGGGACTCTCAGGTTGGGGTCGGGCCGGGGCGGGGCGCCCCTAACTTCCTCGCCGATGAACACGACGGACGTCTCCCCGGGTACGGCTCCCGTGAGCCGGAGGGGCCTGCTGCGGGTCGGTCTGCACCTGCTGCTCTCGGCGCTCCCCCTGCTCGCGATCTCCGCGCAGGTCTTCGGCCTGATCGAGATGAACGCGAGCGCGGCACTGCTGGTGATCCCACTGGCGGCCGTGATCGTCGGGCTCTCGATCTTCGATCCCCACCCCGAGGACCGGGTCATCCTCCACGGCTTCCTCTGGGGGATCGTCGCCTGCGGCCTCTACGACGTCTTCCGGCTCGACACCGTCTACATGCTCGGCTGGTGGGCCGACTTCATCCCCACCATGGGCACGTGGATCATCGGCGACGGCGCGTCGAAGTCGGCCGGCGCCTGGGTCGGCTACCTGTGGCGCTACCTCGGTGACGGCGGCGGGATCGGTGTGGCGTTCTTCGTGGGCGCCGCGTTCGTGGGCCTGCACCGCCGCCCGGCGAAGCAGGTCGTCGCCGTGGCCGTCGCGTTCGCGGTCTTCCCGGTGTGGGCCGGGCTGATCGCCACCGTCTGGATCGCCCCGAAGGGCCAGACGATGATGTTCAAGGTCACGCCCACGACGCTGACGCTCTCGCTGATCGGCCACCTCATCTTCGGGCTGGTCATGGGGCTCGGCTTCGTCAAGACGCGGTCCGCCGAGCGGTTCTGGCCGTGGGCGCCGATCGCCCTGGGCCGCTCCCGCGCCGCCGTCGTCGGCCCGGCGCCGTCCGGCCTGCCCGCCGTGGACTCTCGACCGGTGCTCCCCCCGGCCGAGCGTCCCGGCTCGGGCCGCATCCCCGTCGGTGCCGGGGCGCAGCAGCCCGCCCCGGCGCCGACCGGCGAGCGGCCGGCGGTCGTCCCGCCGCCCCCGCTACCGGCCGGCCACCCCTCGGGCCCGTTGCCCGCGGCGCCCACCTCGGGCCCGGTGCTCCGCCCCGACGTCACCGGCCACGGCCACCCGTCGGGTCCGCTCCCGGCCCCGGTCGGTGCCGGGGCGCGGTCCGGCCGGCCGGCGGCCGGGTACTCGAGCGGGTCCTCCACCGGGTACTCGAGCGGGTCCTCCGCCGCTTCGGAGGGCCCGTCGACCGGACGCACCCGCACCGCCACCCCGCCCGCCGGCCAGACCCTCGACCCCGAGACCTGGGCCCTCTGGCAGCGCCAGCTCGCCACGACGATCAAGGGCCGGCGGACGCACCGCTGGCGCTGAGGCGGCGCGCCGGCCCCGTGGCAGCAATGGCGCATTCCTGGCATCTGGTGGGTGGACGGCGCCGTTCGCTCGTGGAGCCGACGCGGGCCACGTGGCAGCAACGGCGCATTCCTCGCATCTGATCCGTGGACGGCGCCGTTCGCCCACGGCGGCCGACCCCGGCGGGCCCGGCGCCGGCGGCCCACGGTCCGGGAGCGACCATGGAGATGTGTCCCCCCGGCTCGTCGCGGTCCTGGTCCCCGTCCTCGGCGTCCTCGCCCTCCTGGCGGGCTGCGCCCAGACCGGACCGACCGTGGGCCGGCCACCCGCGGAGATCGTGCGCGAGGCCGTCGTCGCCACCGCGGCGGCCGGGCCGTCGCACGCCGTCGTCACCGGGCAGACCGCGGTGGCGGGGCAGTCGATCCCGCTGAACGGCTCCGGGGTGGTCGACCCGGCCCACCAGGCCGCGGACCTGACGCTGCAGGTGCCCTCGCTCGGGGGCGTCCGCGTGGTGTTCAGCGGCGGCACCCTCGCCGCGCAGCTCCCGCCCGCGGCCGCCGCGGTCGTCGGCGCGGTGGCCGGGGGCAAGCAGTGGGTGTCGGTGGACGTGGACCGGCTCGCGCAGTCCGGGTACGGGGCCCCGCTGGGGGCGCTCGGCGTCGGGACCACCGGCAACCCGGCCGAGCAGCTGGGCTACCTGCGCGCCATCAGCGACACCACCCGCCTCGTCGGCCCGGAGCAGGTCGACGGCGTGGCCACCACGCACTACGCCGGCGCCGTCGACCTCGACAAGGTCCCGGGTGCGTCCGACCCCGCGACGAAGCCCGGCGTCGACCGGCTCAAGGCCCAGATCGGGTCGAACCTGCTGCCGGTCGACGTGTGGGTCGACGGCGGCGGCAAGCTCAAGCGGGTCGGGCAGACGGTGACGGTCCCCGCGACGCCGAACGCGCCCGCCGGCACCCCGACCACGACGACGACCACCCTCACCTTCTCCGACGTCGGCTCCGCGCCCGCCGTCGTGCCCCCGCCCGCCGACCAGGTCGCCGACGTCTCCTCGCTGCTGCCCGGCTGACCTCAGGCCACCGTATGGATGGTGGCGAGCACGCCGCGGTGGTCGGTCCCCGGCACCTCGACCACGTCGAACCCGTCGACGCCGACCCCGCCCCCGACGAGCACGTGGTCGAGCTGGGCGCCGAGCCAGCGGGGGGTGGCGGTCGGCCACGTCGCGAGCAGGCCCTTCCCGGCCGCGTCGCCGGCGTCGGTGCAGCCCGCGGTGCCCCGCCGCCAGGCCGCGATGTCGGCGGTGCCGTTGAGGTCGCCGACGACGGCGGCCGGACCCACCCCGGGCCCGCACCAGCGCTGCAGCGAGCCGAGCTCCGCCGGCCACGCCTCGAGCAGCGTCGGGACCGGCGACGCGACGTGCACGCCCACGAGCCGCGTCGGGCCCAGCGCCCCGCCGGAGATCTGCAGCCAGGGGAACCGGACGTCGCGCACGACGTCGGCCCGGACCGGGCCGAGCGAGGGCCCGGCGAGGATCGTCGTGCCCTCGGCGTCGGCCTGCGCGGCCGGCGTCGACGACCACGACCGGTAGCCCAGGTCCGCGACCAGCGGCGCCAGCCGGGCCCGGAACGGCTCGCCGGCCTCGGGGAGCACCACGACGTCGGGCCGGCGCAGGTGCAGCAGGCGGGAGAGCGCGGTGACGTCGGCGCTGCCGCGGTCGACGTTGAGGGTCATGACGACGAGGTCCGGGCCCGGGTCGGGGCCGGGACCGTCGGGCAGCACCCGCGGCAGGAGGGTCGCCACCGAGACCGCCGCGACCAGCAGCACCGGCACGACCGTGGGCCACCACCGCGCGCGCACCGCGAGCGCCAGCAGCGCGAGGACCACCACCACGATCGTCGCCGGCGCGCGCACGAGGACGAACCCGACGACCGGCAGCACCCCGTCGAGCCCGAGCCGGTCGGGCACGAGCACGACGGCCACCACGGCGACGACGACCACGCCGAGCAGCACCCGCGACCGGCGGGGGCCCCGGCGCACGCGGATCGGCCCGGTGTCGGCGCCCGGTCCGGTCACGAGCGGGTCACCGTGAGGGTCGCGGCCCCCCGGTTGCGGCCGTAGCCGAGCCACGAGTCGTTCGCGTACGCGTAGAGGTAGCCGGGCCGGCAGAGCTCGAGGGTCGCCGTCCCGTCCCGTCCGACGGACACGACGGTGCCCTCGTCGAGCGAGCCGTCGGGGTGGCGCAGGTCGTCCGCGACCGCGGCCACGAGGGCCATCCGGCGGGTGTCGCGGCGGGGGGCGGCGAGGGCGTCGGCGCTGCGGCTGGTGCAGCGGCGCACCACGCGGCGGTAGACGGCGAGGACCGCGCCGAGCGCGTAGTCGGGCCAGGCACGCCAGGGCCAGCGGGCGAAGCCGGCCGGGCCGGTGGACGCGCCGTGGTCGGACCAGGAGCCCGCCGTCGTGAGCGTGTAGCGGCCCGCGGGCAGGTACAGCCCGGTCTCCACCCACGGGGCGTCGGCGGCGACGACGGCGTCGACGGGGACCCCCGGCTCCGGCACCCGGCCGGGCCGGTAGGGCGGGACGAGACCGGCGGCGCGGCGGGCCACGGCCGAGGGGTGGACGTCGGGCGCCCCCTCCGCGACCCGCGGGACGGTGCGGGGCCGCGGCGCCAGGTAGCGCCACATGCCGTCGGGACCGGGGTCGAGGTGGCCGAGGGGGTCGCCGGCGCCGCCGGGTGGGCCGTCGCGCCAGGTGAGCCCGACCGCCGCCGTCGCCTCCTCGGTCATCCACCGCAGCGTCAGGTCCGAGAGCCCCCGGGGCTGGTCCTGCGAGCCGCCGACGTCGCCGTGGGTGCCGGCGAACCAGAGCTGGACGAACGACTCGTGGGTGCCGGGGGCGGGCTCGGCCCACACCGCGGGCTGGAACGGGCCGCGGCGCTCGTCGAGGGCGAGGGCCTGGCGGGCGTGCCGGACGTCGCGGGCCAGGCGCAGGTCGTGGAAGCCCTCGATCCGGCGGGAGAGCAGCGCGGAGAGCAGGCCGAAGGTCCGGGGGATGCCGAGCGCGCCGACGGTGTCCCAGACGCCGACCAGCGCGATGGGCGCGGTGTCCTCGGGGGCGAAGCCGGGCTGGAACGCGAGGCCGTCGAGGGGGCGGCCGCGCTGGTAGCCGTCGCGGAACACCCGGCGCACGAGCCGGTCGCGTGCCCGGCGGGAGTCCCCGGGCGCGACGGCGACGAGCCCGCAGGCGGCGAGCATCCCGGCGAGGCTGCGGACGGTGAAGGCGCCGCGGCTGAAGCCGAGCAGGACGACCACGTCCCCGGGCCGCCAGGTCTCGGCGAGCCAGGTGTAGGCCTCGCGGATGCGGACGTCGAGCCCGAGGCCGAGCCCGCCCTCGAGCACCCGGGTGACCGGGTCGGCGCCGGTGCCGACGCCGGGGAAGTAGCGGACGACCTGGTCGGGGCCCTGCGCGAGGGCGTCGGCGACGAGCGAGACGTTGGTCCGCTGCTTCGGGGTCTCCCATGTGCCGTCGCAGCAGACCACCAGGCGTCGCACGGCGCAGGAGGCTAGCGGGCTCGCCCGGACGGTCCCGGCGCCGCCGGGTCACCCCGCCACGCGGCAGGCGTTGGGCCGCGCGGACCCGTTCGCTCCGCGGGGTGACCTACGGGGTCGGCCGGGACGGCCCGCCGCCCGGCCGTAGGGTCGCCCACGTGGACGACGAGGTCGCGCGCTGGTTGGCCGATCGGGCGGTGCCGCTGGACGAGGTCGGGCTCGCGGCGTGGCGCCCCGCCCTGACCGGCGTGCGGGTGCTCGGTGTCGGGGCGGCGGCGCACGGCGCCCGGGAGCTCCTCCAGGCCGGCAGCCGGCTGGTGGAGTTCGCCGTCGAGGAGCTGGGCGTCCGGGTCGTCGCGCTCGGGACGAGCGAGGCCGGGGCCACCGGGCTCGACGCCGTGGTGCGCGGGGTCGGGGCGCCCGGCGAGGCCGTGGCCGGGCTCGGGGGCTGGCAGTACGACACCCGCGAGGTCGTCGACCTCGTCTCGCGGCTGCGCGACCACAACGAACTCCTCCCCGAGACCGACCGAATCCGGGTGGTCGGGGTCGACCCGGTCCGTCCGGCGCTGTCGGTCAAGGCCCTGGGCGGCTACCTGCGGGCCGCCGCGCCCGACCTGCTGCCCGACGCCCGGGACGCCCTGGCCGACCTGCTCGACACCGACCCCGACGCCCGCGTCCTGCCCGCCAGGGTGCGCGACGCCGTGGTCGGCCTGCACGGCCGGATGGTCGCCGAGGAGGCACGTCTCGTCGCCGAGACCTCGCCCGCCCGCTACCGCGAGGCCCTCGAGCACGCCTGGATCCTCGCCCGGGCCGCGGAGGTCGCCTGCGCGCCCCGCGTGCGCGAGCCGCGCGACGCCGAGGAGGCCGAGGCCGTCCCGACCGAGAGCGCGCCGGTCCTGCGGGCGCGGCTCGCGGCCGAGGCCGTGGGGCGGGCGGCCGAGGCCTCGGGCCGCACGCCCGCCGTGGTCTTCTGGGGTCACGACGACCAGGTACGGGTGGGCGACCCGACGACGGTGGGCCGGCATCTGCGGGCCGCCCTGGGCGAGGCCTACTACGCGGTCGCGGGCCTCGTCGGCGAGGGCGGGACCTCCACGGTGCGGCGCCGGCTGATCGGCGCGGTCCGCCCCCGCCCCAAGACACTCCGCCTGCCGCGGTTGAGCGGCACCGTCGAGGCCGACCTGCGGACGGCCCTCGGGGACGAGGACCGCCTCGTGGACCTCCGCGCCGCCCGCGACACCGGGGGACCGGTCGCGCGCTGGGCCGGCGCCCCGACGACGACGCGGCGGCTCGGCGCCGTCGTCGACTCCGGGCAGCTGCGCGGCCGCATCCCGCTCGTGCCGGACCGCGAGTTCGACGCCCTCGCGCACGTCCCCCGCGTCCACCCCGCCTGGATCCGGTAGGCGGCCACACCGGCTCGACGGTTCGCCGACACACACCCGCCACACGACCGGGCTACGGTCACCGGAAGCTCTTCAGGCCTGCGTGCGAGGAGACCCGTGATGTCCGACCCGGTCCGGCCCGACAAATCCGACATCGCCTATCCCGGGCCGGGCTCGCGGCCGTTCCGCCGCGACCTCGACCCGATCGCGCCGCACGTCATCGTGCTCTTCGGCTGCACCGGGGACCTCGCGAAGCGCAAGCTGCTCCCGGGCCTGGCCTACCTCGCCGAGTCCGAGCTGGCCCCGGACATCCGCATCGTCGGGACCGCGATGGAGGACCTGACGACCGAGCAGTTCCGGGACCTCGCGCACGACGCGGTGCAGAACTTCGGCATGCACCGCCTCGCCGAGTCCGACTGGGACGACTTCGCCGCCCGGCTGAGCTACGTCGGCCAGACCGAGGGCCCCGAGGCGCTGGCGTCGGCGGTCAAGGAGGCCGCGTCCCAGCTCGTGGGCGACACCGCGCAGCGCACCGGCCGGGCCACCGACGGCGTCCGGTTGCTGCACTACCTCTCGGTGCCGCCCAAGGCCGCGCAGGCCGTGCTCGAGATGCTGCGCGATGCCGACCTCGTCCGCGGGGCGCGGATCATCATGGAGAAGCCCTTCGGGTACGACCTGGAGAGCGCCGTCCGCCTCAACGACTTCGTGCACCAGGTGTTCGACGAGTCGCAGGTCTTCCGGATCGACCACTTCCTCGGCAAGGAGGCCGCGCAGAACGTCCTGGCGTTCCGGTTCGCCAACGGCCTGTTCGAGCCGATCTGGAACCGCAATTTCATCGACCACATCCAGATCGACATCCCCGAGTCGCTGGGGCTGGACCAGCGGGCCAGCTTCTACGAGGCGACCGGGGCCTACAAGGACATGGTCGTCACGCACCTGATGCAGGTCATGGCCTTCGTCGCGATGGAGCCGCCGACGGCGCTGGAGCCCCGGGCGATCAGCGAGGAGAAGAACAAGGTCTTCCGCTCGCTGCTGCCGATCCACCCGACCGACGTGGTGCGGGGCCAGTACGGCGGCTACCGCGAGGAGCCCGGGGTCGCGTCGGACTCGGACACCGAGACCTTCATCGCGCTGCGCGCCGGCCTCGACAACTGGCGGTGGGCGGGCGTGCCGTTCTACCTGCGCACCGGCAAGAAGCTCGCCGAGGGCCAGCGGATCATCTCGATCGCGTTCAAGGAGGCGCCGCGGACGATGTTCCCGCAGGGCTCGGGCGTCGGCGCCCAGGGCCCGGACCACCTGACCTTCGACCTCGCGGACTCCTCCCGGGTCTCGCTGTCCTTCTACGGGAAGCGGCCCGGACCCGGGATGCGGCTGCAGAAGCTCTCGATGCAGTTCTCCACGCAGGAGATCGGCGAGGCCGCGGACGTCCTCGAGGCCTACGAGCGGCTGATCCTCGACGCCATGCGCGGCGACCACACGCTGTTCACCACCGCCGAGGGCATCGAGTCGCTCTGGGACCGGTCGCAACCGCTGCTCGCGGACCCGCCGCCGGTCAAGCCCTACCCGGTCGGCTCCTGGGGCCCGAACGCGATCCACCAGCTCATCGCGCCCAACGCCTGGCGGCTCCCCTTCGAGCGCGCCTGGCGGGAGAACAAGTAGGGCCCGGCCGGGTCCGCTCCGGCGCGGTGCGGTCCGGCCGGGGTCACACGGCCCGGGCCGGCACGCGCAGCGGGCCGTCCGGCGCCCGGCGCGCCCCCGGCAGGTGGGGAGCGGCGGGGAACGGGGCGGTGAGGGGGTCGCGGCGGGCGACCGTGTTGTCGATGCGCGGCGGCCCGAGCGGCTCCGGCCGGGTCGGGGTGCTGCGCTGCGCGGCCGTCGCGGTCGGCAGCGGGCCGGACACCGCCTCGTAGGCGTCGACCTGGCTGGTCCGGCGCCGGGCCCGGCGCAGCGCCTCCTGCCGGTCGCGGGTCTCGCGGTCGCGGACCGCACGGTGGTGCCGGCCGCGCGCGGCGCGGTCGGCGGACGGGCTGGGCTGCGGGGTCGCGCGACGCGCGGTGCTGCGGAACACGGCAGATCACGTCCCTGGACTGTGCGGACCGGAAGTGGGCGGGCGAGCTCTCCCTCTCCATCGCCCGCCGGGCGGCCGAGCTGGTTCCGCCGATCGGGGACGTTCTCCTCAGGCGTGTCGCGCGGGGGCCTCGTGCCCGTCGGACTCCCGGCCGTCGAGCCGCGGCAGCGGGATCGGGCCCGTCTCGTCCTTCCAGGCCGCGAGCGTGCGCTGGTCGGTGGTGCCGTGCACCGCGGCGCTCACCAGCGGGGCGGCGAGCCAGGCGGCCGCGGACGAGCCGGCGGCGAGGGCGACGTTCCCGGCGAACGACATGACGACTCCTCGGGGCGCAGTAGGACTTCGGCGATGGGCCAGCCGACCCGGCGGACGACGTCGCCCGCGGGAGGTGGTGGGGGCGCGGCGATCCCGGAGCGGTGCGCGCATGCGTTCCCCCACCGAGCGTCGATCCCCCGGCCGATCGCACGAGCGACCGGCGCCCGCGTCCGGGGGAGTCCTGCCCCCGCCGTCGCGGTGCGACTCAACATAGGGGAGGAACCGCATCGCGCCGTGCACCGATCGGGTGATGTCCGGGGAGGTTGCGACGAGTGACATCACGATGCGGTCACGGCACGCATCGTGTCGGTGCGGGTCACCACGGGCCGGATCGGTTCGCCCGGTCGGGTGTATCGGCTACGGCCTCGTAACGATGGGGTCTCGGCGTTCGAGAGTCAGGTCACAGGCAGTGGCCAGGGCGGCTGCTGCGGGCTGAGGGGGCCGTCATGGGGATCGTCGTCACCACCGTCGTGCTGGCCGGACTCGCGGCCGTGGTCCTGGTGCTCGTCCTGCGCAGCGGCCCGGCGATGACGTCCGCGGCCCCGCGCCTCTCGCCGGGCTACGCGCCGACGCTGCTCGCCCGGGCCGGCTTCCCGGCCACCGCCCACAACGTCGCGATCCTCCACGACCACCTCGGCACCGTCTTCCTCGACGCCGCCCGCGGCGTGGTCCCGGCCGACGCGCTGGCCGCCCTCGGGGCGCGGTGCGCGCCGGCGCGGGGCGGGGTCCCGGTGTCCGGGGGTTCCTCGCGGTCGTGGCCGCAGCGCGTCCTCGACGAGCTCGCCGCCCTCGGTGCCCTCGACGTCACCGCGCTCCCGCGGCGGGCCCAGGACGCGCTCCTCGCCTCGGCCGGTACCGGGCGCGGTCTGCTCGGCGGGTCGGTCTTCACGCCGCTGCCCGCGACCGTCGCCGCCGGGGTCCCCGCCCCGCGCGCGGCGGCCGACGACGCGCGCCGCGTCGGGGCCTGAGCCCCTACCGCAGCCCTACCGCCCCACGGGGCGTCCGTCGGACGCCGGCTCGCCCTGGCGCTGCTCGGGCACCGGGTCCGGGACGAGGGTGGCGCCACCCCCGGGCTCCGGCCCGTCGGCCGGCGCCTGCTCGGCCGCGTCGAGCTCGGCCAGCGCCCGGACCGCCACGGTGCCGTTCGGGGTCTCGTCGCCGACGAGCCCACGGACCCGGTCGTACCCGGAGCGGGCCTCGGCGGTCCGTCCGCTGTGCCGGTCGAGGTGGGCGAGGTCGAGGGTGGCCTCGGCCTCGCGGCCCGTGTCGCCCGCCCCGCGCGCGGCGGCGACCGCCGCGCGCAGGCAGCCCCGCTGGGCGTCGAAGCGTCCGGCGTCGCGCTCCAGGCCCGCGAGGAGCAGCCCCGCGTCGGAGGCGTCGCGCGGCGGCCCGTCGCGCACCACGAGCTCGAGGTGGCGGCGGCGCGCGGCCGGCTCGGCGTCGCGGTCGATGCCCAGCCAGAACGCCGTGCGGGCCCGCAGCGCGCGCTCGGTGCCGTCGTCGGGGGTGCCGTCGAGGACGGCCCCGAACCACCGGCGGGCGTCGGCCGCCCGGCCCGCCTGCAGCGCGGCGACGCCGAGCCGGTAGTGCTCGCCGGGGGTCGTCGACGCGGGCGCGGCCCGGTCCGGGGGCGGGCGCAGGAGCACCGCGGCGAGGTCGTCGAACCGCCGGTGCAGGGCCAGGACGCCGACCGCGCGGCGCCGGGCCCGCACACCCGGGCCGTCGAGCAGGTCGCCGACGACCTCGCCGAGGCGCCCGGGCGGGACCCAGCCGTCGGCGCCGAGGGCGTCCGCCACCGCCGTGAGCAGGCGGGCCGGTGCGTGGTGCACACCCTCGGCGAGGCGCAGCCGGCGCAGGGCCGGCGTCCCTCCCCGGCGGGGTCGCTCGGCGACGAGGGCCTCCACCGCCCGGCCGAGGTCGTCCACCCCGGGGACGGAGTCCGGATCGTCGTCCCGGGCGAGGTCGCGGGCGTAGGCGAGGGCGAGCCGGGCGAGCAGCGGCGTGGGCAGGGCGTGCGGCACGCCGAGGCGGTCCCAGTCGACCGCGGCGCGCAGCACGGCCGCGCGTGCCGTCGCGGCGGTGTGGTCCTCGCCCCGCCAGCTCCGCCGCCGGGTGCTCCCGGGGAGGAGGAGCGCGCGGTGGGGGTCGAGGTCGACGAGCACGTCGCCGAGCCGCGCCCCGGCCGCGACGGACAGGCCGGTCGCGGTCGCCCGGGCCGCCTCGTCGGCGGAGAGCACGTCGGGCAGGCGCACGACCGTGACGTCCCGGTCCACCTCGCCCGGGGTCACGTCGGGGTGCAGCAGGGCCGCGTCGACGGTCGCGAGGACCCGGACCCCGGCGGGCGGCCGGGCCCGGCGCAGCGCCGCCAGCAGACCGGGACCGACCGCGTCCAGCCAGACGACCACGCCGGGCTCCGGGCCGGCGCCGGTGCCGGAGAGGGCGGCGACGAGGGCGGGGTCGGCGGGGGAGCCCAGCGGGTCGGCCCCGCCGAGCGCGGCCGGGTCGGGGCGGACGACGCGGTGGTCGCCGAGCAGGAGGCGGGCGGCCCGCGCGAGCGCGTGGGTGGCGCCGCCGAGCCGCGGGCCCGCGACGATCACCACGGGGTCGTCGCCGCCGACGGCGGCCTCGACGCGGTGGTCGGCGTCGCGCTCGAAGGCGGGCGCGGGGAGGGGCGGGTGGACCCCCAGGCCGGCGAGGTCGACCTCGCTCAGGCGGGGCGGCTCCGCCGCGTCGAGCGCGTGGTCCGTCCCTCGTGCCCCGCGCGCACGCCGGGCACCGTCGAGATGGGCGCGCCAGCGCCCCGTCGCGGTCATCCGCGGTTCCTCCACCCTGCTCCGCCGTCGTCGGACCGGGATCCGACGATCAGCCGTTCTACCCGGGCGGCGGGCGGTGGGGAAGGACGACGGCACTCACGGGGCCGGATCCCGCTCGTCCGGTCGACACCGAGGGGTGGGCCGGGTCACGGCGGCTTGTGTCGGGAGGTCCCGGTCTCAGCGGGGACGGGGCAGGTCGGTCGGCGCGCACCGCTGGACCGGGACGAGGGCCGCCACGAGGTGGCGCACCCGGGCGGCCGCCTCGAGCCGCTGCTCGCCGGCGAGGTCCCGGTCGACCTGCAGGGGCAGGTGGTGTCGCTCGTGGTCACCCATGCCCGGCTCGTCGTCCGGCGCGCCCGGAACGTTTCCACCGCCGCACCGGCTACGCCCGACCGGTGGTCGGCGTTGGTCCGGAGGGGCCCGTGGTCCCGGCTCAGGCGACAGCGGGGCCCGTCGGCCGATCGGTCGGCAGGTGCAGGCGGACGATGCGAACCGCGACGTCGTCGAGGCCCTCGGCGTCGAGCGAGGCGCGCAGGCCCTCGGCGGCCACCGCGGCGTCGGGCCCGCCGAAGGGGCCGTGCGCGTCGACCTCGGCGGTCTGCGGGTCGACCATGAGCACGACGTAGCCGTCGCAGTCGTCCAGCGCGGCGACCGTGTCGACCCAGTCGTGCCCCGCCCCGTCGTCGGGAGAACCCGGCTCGGGCCGCACCGAGCAGCCCTCGATCCCCGACCCGGCCACGGTGTGGCAGGCGAACCGATCACCCATGACGGTCCACGCTCCTCTCGTACTGCTCTCCGTGACCGGCGGCCTGACCCTCCGTGCCCAGAAGGGGGGCGTCGCCCACGTCCGTCACCTGCTGTGAGAGGGATACCCAGGACTCCTGACATGGACCGTTGAAAGTTCACTCGAATGCGGGACGCCCCGGGGTCCGGGGTGGGGCGGCCCACCGCCGATACGCTGCCGCCCGTGGAGCGGACCAGGGGCCCCGGGCCCCGAGGACCCGACGCGGGGCGCGATCCGTCCGACGGCGCCGGGGCGATCGTCGTGATGCCCGACCGGCGCATCGGCCCGCTCGTCGCCCTGGTCCGCCGGGCGATGGTCGCCCTCGGCGCGCTCGTCGCGGCCGGGCTGCTCGTCTACGTCCAGCGCGACGCCTACCGTGACTCCAACGGCACGCCGCTCGGCTTCGTCGACGCGCTGTACTACGCGACGGTGTCCCTCTCCACCACCGGGTACGGGGACATCGTCCCGGTCACCGAGTCCGCGCGGCTGTGGACGATCCTCGTGATCACCCCGCTGCGCGTGCTCTTCCTCATCGTCCTGGTCGGTACCACGGTCGAGCTGCTCACCGAACGCTCCCGCCAGGCGTTCCGCGTCCGGAGTTGGAGGTCCCGCGTGCGAGACCACGTCGTGGTGGTCGGCTTCGGCACGAAGGGCAAGGCCGCGGTCGACACCCTCCTCGGGGACTCGGACTTCGCTGCCGTCCCGGAGCGCATCGTCGTGGTCGACACCGACCGCGGCCGGCTCGACGCCGCGTCGGCGATGGGTCTGGTGACCGTCCGCGGGGACGCGACCCAGTCCTCCGTCCTGCGCACCGCCGGCCTGGTCCACGCCTCCTCGCTGGTGGTCGCGGTGAACCGGGACGACACCGCGGTGCTGGTCACCCTGACCGCGCGCGAGCTCGCCCCCCGCATCACGATCACCGCCGCGGTGCGCGAGACCGAGAACGTGCACCTGCTGCGCCAGTCCGGCGCCGACTCCGTCGTCGTGTCCGCCGAGACCGCCGGCCGGCTGCTGGGGGTCGCGACGACCACCCCCAACGTCGTCGCCGTCGTCGAGGACCTGCTCACCCCCGACGCGGGCATGAGCCTCTCCGAGCGCGAGGTCACCGAGTCCGAGATCGGGGGCTCGCCGCGGCACCTGCGCGACATCGTGCTCGCCGTCGTCCGGGCCGGTCAGGTGCACCAGATCGACGCGCCGGCCGTGGACGCCCTCGAGCGCGGGGACCGGCTGCTGTTCGTCAAGCGGGTCGGCAGCCCGTCCCCCGGCTGACGGATCACGGCCGCGCAGCCGTGACCAGCCGGCCGCGGCAGTCGGGGCAGTCCGCCTGGTCCGCCCCCAGGCCGGGGACGACCGCCTCGACGGCGGCACCGCACCAGGCGCGCAGGCCCTGCGGGTCGACCGCGTCGCCCCAGGCGACCTCGACGACGTGGCGGTACCGGTCGTCGCGGCCGGCGGCCACGAGCGTCGTGCGGCCCGGCGTCGGGACCTCGGGCCGCCGCGACGGCATGCCCGGCGCGGTGGGGTCCGGGACGTCGTCGGGCAGCTCGTGGGCGGGCCGGTCGTCCGGCGGGTCGCCGGGCAGCGGCGGCAGCGGATGGCGGGGCGGCATCGGGTCGAGGCCGGAGGTGGGTCGGCGGCCGGGCGTGGACGGCGGGATCGTCACGGCGTCCTCCTCACGGACGGGTGCGCCCCACTGTCCCCGCGCGGGCCGTCGGGTGCCACCGGCGCCGAGGGTGGGATGCCAGCGAAGCGTCGTTGCTTGCACCCAGTGGCAGGAAAGCCGCGTTGTCGAGCTGCCGTCGACCGGCCGGCGGCCACGGCGGATTCCGACGGTGGGCGCCCACGGCCGGTCTACTCGAGCGACGGTGCCCTTCGCTCGGTCCGGCTCCGCCGCGGCAGCGGCACGGCGGCCGTCGGGTCCGGGGCGGGCGCCGCGGGCGGGCGGGCGGTGGGTCGTTCGGGGAGCTCCCGGAGTCCGTCGAGGACGCGGCCGAGCATCTCGCGGTCCGGTGCGGCCGGGACCGGGATGACCACGCCGAGGGCCTCCGGGACGCCGATCTCCGCGGGGGAGGCCTCGTCGGCGTGCCGGGGTGTCGTCACCCGGTCGAGGGTAGGAGCAGGGTGAACCGCCTGGTCAGCGGGGTCGCGGTCCGGGCGACGCGGAGCAACGGCCTGGTCACGCGCGGCGGTCGGCGGCATGCTCTGGCCCGATCAGCGTGGGCCGGACGGGTCATGTGTGGTAACGACGGCCGCGCCGAGCACGACACGCGGTCACGAACCCGGCACTCGCCGGGGAGCCGGGGGAGATGGACGGGCGGGGAACCACGAGATGAGCGTCGACCACCTGCTGCACACCGACGACCAGCCGCCCGAGCCGCCCTCCGCGCGCCGCCGTCGGGGGCTGCGCGCCCTGCTCTACGTGCTCGTCGCGGTCGTGATCCTCGTGCTGCTCGCCGCGGCGGGCATCGTCCTGGTGACCAACCACCTCGGTGACCAGGTCGGGCGCTACCCCTCGGTCTTCGCGGGGATCGACCAGTCGACCCGCCCCGCGGGCAAGGCCGGGCAGACCTTCCTGCTCGTCGGGACCGACTCCCGCTCGACCGCGCCGACCACCGGCAGCGACGCGTCCGCGCCGGACTTCGTGTTCGGGGCCCAGCGCAGCGACGTGATGATGGTCGTGACGATCGCCGACGACGGGAAGAGCGCGAGCGTCGTCTCCATCCCGCGCGACTCCTGGGTCGACATCCCCGGGCACGGCATGAACAAGATCAACGCCGCGTTCTCCTTCGGCGGGCCGTCGCTGGCGATCCAGACGGTCGAGCAGCTCACCAAGGTGCGCATCGACCACTTCGCGGTGATCGACTTCGCGGGCTTCCAGCAGATGACCGACGCGGCGGGCGGGATCGACGTCAACGTCGGCACCGCGACCGAGCGCGACGGCGTCGTCGTCCCCGCCGGACCGCAGCACCTGAACGGGGCCCAGGCCCTGGTCTACGTCCGCGAGCGCAAGAGCCTGCCCGGCGGCGACTTCGACCGGGTGCGGCGCGAGCAGAACGCGCTGCGCGCCCTGGTCAGCCGGGCGCTCTCGTCCGGGACGCTGTCCAGCCCCACCCGGGCCTACGACCTGGTCAACACGGTGACCCAGCACGTCGGGGTCGACGACTCGCTGACCAACACCGGCCTCGCCGAGCTGGTCTACGGCCTGCGCGACCTGCGCGGGCAGAACATCGCCTACCTGACGGTGCCGACCACCGGGACGGGGACGGAGGGCTCCCAGTCGGTGGTGTACCTCGACCGGCAGGCCGGCCAGGACCTGTGGTTCGCGGTGAACACCGACAAGGTCGCGCAGTGGGCGGACGCCCGGCCGAACTCCCGGCTCTCCGACACCCCGCGCTGAGCGCGGGGACGGGTCGGCGGCCCACACTGCGGAGGTGGAGCACGACGTCGTGGTCGTCGGAGGTGGCTCCGCCGGCTGCGCGCTGGCGGGGCGGCTCTCCGAGGACCCCGGACGCCGGGTCCTCGTCCTCGAGGCCGGCCCGGCGCCGAGTCGGCCCGCCGACTACCCCGACGAGCTGCGCGACGTCTCCTCGCTGGCCGCTGCCGACGACGGCCACCCCTACAACTGGTCGTTCGCCACGCAGCTGACCGACGCCCCCCGCCGCGCGCGGACCGCCCGCGGCCGCGTGCTGGGCGGTTCCAGCGCCATCAACGGGGCCAACCACCTCCGGGCCACCCGGGCCGACGTCGAGGCCTGGCACGGCTGGTGCTGGGACGACGTCCTCGCCGCCTACGTACGCGGCGAGGACGACCACGACGTCCCGGGCCCCGGGCACGGGCACGAGGGCCCGGTCCCGGTGGAGCGGCCCGCCGGTGAGCTCCTGGCCGGCCTGACGACCCGGGTGGTACGGGCCGCCGCCGCGCTCGGGGTGCCCGCCGAGCCGGACAAGAACGGCGACGCCCCGCCCGGCGTCGGCCTGGTGCCCGCCAACGTCTCGCGCGGGGTGCGGGTCAACGCCGCGATGGCGTACGTGCTGCCCCACCGCGACCGGCGCAACCTCGGCGTCCGCGGGGACTCGCCCGTCGCGCGGATCCTGTTCGACGGCGGGCGCGCGTGCGGCGTCGAGACCCTCGCGGGCGAGCGGATCGAGGCCGGCGAGGTCGTGCTCGCCGCCGGGGCGATCGCGAGCCCGCACCTGCTGGCGCTGTCCGGGATCGGCCCGGCCGACGAGCTGCGGGAGGTCGGCGTCCCGGTGCGGCTCGACCGGCCCGGGGTCGGGCACGGGTGGAGCGACCACCCTTCGGTCTTCCTCGGCTTCGCCTACGACGAGCCGCTGCACCCCGAGGCGGTCTCGGCGCAGGCCGCGATCCACCTCGACGCGGCGACCCTCGACCCGGACCTGCCCGCCGACCCGGCCGGCGACCTCGAGGTCCTGCTCTTCGCCCGCCCCTTCGCCCCCGGCGGCGCCCGCCACCTGATGTGCGCGGTGCAGCGGCCCGACAGCCGCGGCGACGCCGTGCTGCGCAGCGCCGATCCCCGCGAGGCCCCCCGCCTGCGCCATCACTACCTCGCGGGCGCCACGGACCGTGCCCGGATGCGGGCGGTGGTCCGGTTCGCCGGCGACCTGCTCGGCTCGAGCGGCATCGCGATCCCCACGGCGGCGCGCGCCCCCGACGCCGAGCTCGACGCCTGGATCGCCGCCGCGCTCTCGACCTCCTCGCACCTCTGCGGCAGCGCGGCGATCGGGCCGGCCACGGATCCCGCGGCCGTGGTGGACCCGCAGCTGCGGGTGCACGGGGTCCAGGGGCTGCGCGTCGTCGACACCTCGGTGATCCCGACGGTGCCCCGGCGCGGGCCCGCCGCGACCGCCCTCATGCTCGGCGAGCGGGCGGCCGATCTGCTGCGGGCGTGACGCCGGAGTCCGGTTCGTCCTGGTCAGGTCACGGTTGCGACACGATGGGGTGGATCACAGCACGGTCTCGGCGCGCCGGGCCCAGAATCGCGACGGGCCGTGATCAGGGGGTGCGGCCCCGGGGTCCGGGACGGATCCCGGAACACGGGCGAGAGCGAGGGCGCCGTGGCGCTGTGGGGACGTGGCAGACGCGAGGACGCGATGCCCCGGTTGAGCCGTACGGAGCGCAAGCAGCTCCGTCGGCGCGCGCAGGAGGACGCCGAGCTCGCCGCCCGCATCCAGCGTGCGCAGCGCCGGCTCGCCCAGGCCACCGGCCCGCTGCCGGTCATCGACCCCCGCACCGCGCCCGACGCGCTCGCCGACCCGGCGCCCGCGCAGCGGTCCACGATCACCGAGCGCTGAGTCGGGGTCACCCGGCCGGAGCGCACCGCGGGGTGCGACGCTGCCCCGGTGGCGAGCCCGTTCCGCGTGGTCGGCCTCCTCGTCGTGGTCGCCGCGCTGCTCGCCGGCTGCTCCGGCGGTGACGCCGCACCCGCGCCACCGCCGGCCCACGACCCCCCGACGGCGTTCGGCCCGCCGTCGGGCACGTTGCTGCGCGGCTCGTCGAGCACCCTGACCGGCGTCTACGGGGCCGTGCCCCAGCTCCCCGTCGCGCTGGACGGCACCACCGTCTGGCTCGCCGACTCCGGGGGCGTGCAGCGGGCCGACTCGTCGGCCTCGACCACCGCGATCCCGTTGCCCCGGGGCCGATGGGTCTCCGGCGCGCCCGCACCCGTGCCCGGCGCGGGGCTCGTGCTCGCCGCCTCCGCGACCACCGTGCCCGGCTCGGGCACCACCCCGCCCGGGCTGGCCCTCGAGCTCCTGGCCGTCACCCGCACCGCGACCGAGGACCCCACGGTCGCCTGGACCGCCGCCGCGCCGTTGCCGTGGGTGGAGGGCCAGCGGTCGGTGAAGACCGCCGTCGTCGGGGTCGCGGCGGCGGGCGACGGGCACCGCGTCGCCGTGCTCAGCGCCACCACGAGCACCCACCGCGCCTCGCTGGCCGTCGACCTGGACACCCGGCGCGTCCTCTGGGTGGCCGACGGCGTCGCGGCCGGGGCGGTGCTCGACGGCCGGGCGCCGGACGGGGAGCCGCTGCCCGGCGCCGTCGTGCCGCCCGGGTCGCAGGGCGCGACGGTGGTCGGCGCCGCGGTCCCGGCGGGCGGCGGCTCGGGCTACAGCCCGTCCTCGGTGGTCGGCCTGGACGTCCTCACCGGCGCCCGCCGCTTCGTCGCCGACGACGGTGCCACCGCGCTCACCGTGACGCGGGCGGGGCCCTCGGCGGTCACCGTCGGGGGCCGGCGGGCCGGGAACGCGCAGGCCTTCCTGACGGTGCTCGCGGCGGACGGGACCCCGCGCGGGGACGTCGACCTGGGCACCGCCTCCACCGCCCCCCGGTGCGTGTGGGACGAGGCCGACGTGACCGTCTGCTCGGGCGCCAACCGCACCGTCGCCCTGGACGCCGACTCGGCCACGCCCCTCTGGTCGCTGCCGGCCGCCGGACGGGTCGCGCCGCAGGTGACGACCGCCTGGCACGGCGCGGTCTACGGCACGACCGTCAACGGGCCCGTCGTGGTCGACGCCCACACCGGCCGGGACCGCAACCCCTCGCCCGGGGCGGCGCCGAGCGTCGTCGACGCCTACCTCGGGGTGGGCGCCGGGAGCGGGCTGCTGGGCGGCGTGGTCGTCACGCCGGCCACCGGGTGACCGCCCGCAGATCATCCGTCACCGGAACGATCCACATGACGAGGCTCACTCTGGCAGACTGACGTGACCCCGCTCACGTCCAAGGTCCGGTGATCCATGCGCAATCCGCTCGCCGTCCTCGCACCCCGCCGGTTCGGCTCCGTGCCGACCGCCGACCGGGTGCCCGCGCCTCGGCGGGTCCCCGCGCCGGACACCCTCCCGGCCGTGGAGTTCCTCGAGCACGGCTGCGCGGGCGAGGGGGAGGCCCAGGCGCCGGAGGTCTCGGTGCGGGGGATCGACCCCCGCAACGACCGCGGGCCGGCCGTGGCGTCGGTGCACCTCGCCGCACGGCCCGGTGGACCGTGCGCGAACACCGTGGACGAGCTCCTGACGGTGGCCCGGCCCGGCGACTTCCGGGTGCGCCGGCTGGTGTTCGACGTGCGCGCGCTCGACGCGGTGCTCGCCGACCGCGGCGGGCGCGCCGTCCTCGACCAGCTCGTCGCGGCCCCGGGCGACCGCGTGACGAACGCGGTGTTCCGCGCCGCGGTCTGCCGGGAGGAGCCGGGGCCGGGGGTGGGCGACCTCGACTGCGACGTCCGCGTCGTCGGCGAGGGGGACTCGGTCGCGGGGCGCTGCCGCGTCGACCTCGGGCGGGCGCGCCTGACGATCACCCCGCTGCTGACCGGGTCGGAACGCCTCGCCCGCCGGCTCGCCGAGGCGCGGGCCCGGCCGCGCGACCGCGCGGTGCGGCGCTGCCTCGAGCACGCGATCGCCGTCGAGCTCACCTCGGTGCGCCTCGAGGACCTCGTGTCCCGGCACCCCGACGCCCCGGCCTGCGACGTCCCCCCGCGCTGACCCGCTCCCGGCGGTGGCCGGGGGTACGCGGGGGCGGCTACACCGTGTGGACGATGAGGACGTCCGACTTCGACCGGCGCGAGACCCCCTGCGGCACGGACCCCAGCAGGCGTCCGGCGAAGCTCGCGAGGCCCTTGTTCCCGACGACGACCAGGTCGGACTTGTAGAGCTGGGACTTCTCGAGGATCGCGTCGGTCGGGTCGCCCTGGACGGCGACCGTGTCGACCTGCGTGACGCCGGTGCGCATCGCCTCGTCGCGGGCGGCGCGGAGCGTCTCCTCGGCCGGGCTCGCGCCGATGATCTTGTACGCCTCGTCGCCGAGGGCCCGTTCCGCCTCGGCCTGGTTGCGGTCCGAGGTGGCGTCGCGGGTCTCGTACGCACAGATGATCATCAGGCGGGCGCCGGAGTCGGCGGCGACCTCGGCGGCCCGCACGACGGCCTTCCGGGCCGACGACGAACCGTCGGTCCCGACGGTCACGGTCCTGTAGTCGCCCACGACGTCCACCGTCCTTCTGTTCGACGTCGACCTCACTCGCGCCCGAACTGTGCCAGACCCCGACCGGAGCAGCCGATGCGACACCCCGGGTGCGCCGTCGCCCTGCCGCCGTGCTCCAGGTCACGATGAGGTCACGATGTCGTGTCGCGGATGGCCACGAGGTAACGACGGTGTCGCGCCCGCGCGATCCCCCGGCAGGGATCGGGCAACCGGGAGGCGGGGGACATGGTCGGTCACGACGCGATGGCGGGGACCGGCGCGGGAGGGGTGCGCCGTCCGCGGGTCGGCGGCCGCGTCGTCGCCGGGCTCGGGGTGGCGGCGGTGCTCGCGATCGCGACGGCGCTGCTCGTCGCGCTGCTCGGCGGGACGGCCTCGGCCCAGACCGGCGGCGACCCCGGACCCCGGCCCTACGGCGGCGCGCTCGAGCAGGTCGACCCGAGCAACCGGGTCACCAGCGAGGAGGTCCTCGAGGTCGGGATGCTCGGCCTCGGGACGCTCAACGGCGTCGCCTTCGCCATCGCGATGATCGCCAGCCGGCTCCGCGGCCCGACGACCGCCCAGACCCGCCGCGCCCTCATCACGCGGACCGGCGCGGGCACCGTCTCGGAGTCGCGTCGGGAGCGTCGGGAGCGCGAGCGCAGCCGGACCGCCACGCCGGATGCGGAGCCGGCACCGGTGCCGCCGGGACCCGGGGCGGGCGGCCCCCGCGCCCGGGTCCCGCGTACGCCCCCGGAGGGTGCGGTGCCGGCGCAGAGCGGACCCCTCCCCCGGGAGGCCCTCGCGCCGGCCGGTCGGCCGCCCCTGGGTCCGCCGGCTCCCCGCGGCGCGGAGGACGCCCGGAACGCCCCGCACCCGCCCGGCCCGGGCCGGGCGCCGGCCTCGCCGCCCGCCGGTGTGCCGCTGCGCCCGGCGATTCGGCGCTGAACCCCTGAGTAGTGCTGCACTCGGACCAGCGCGTTGGTCCGTGTTGCGACAGCTGAGGTCCGTGGTGCCCATTACCCTCTCGGGTGACGGGCGTCCGACGGGGCGGAGGCCCAGTCGTCGTGCGCGCGTCCGCGATCGGGGAGCACCGGTCGCCGCGCCGCGCGCGGCGTGCACCGTCCGCGTCGACGAGGAGAGTCCGTGACCGGCAACGTGGCCACCCGCGAGCCCGAGGGCGACACCGTGGCGCCCGAGGGCGACACCGTGGCCCCGCACGCCGCGCTGGCGGAGCGGGTGCGGGAGGCCCGGGCTCGTCTCGATCCCCCGTCGGTGTCGGTGCCCGCGCCGCGCAGCGCCGAGGGCGTCGTGCCCCCTCCCGCGCTGCACGCCGACCCCGACGCCCCGGCGAAGGACCTCGTCGCCGCGGTCGACGCGCTCGCCGAGGAGCTCGACACGGTGGAGGGCGACCGCGAGGACGACGCCCACCAGGTGCTGTGCCGCATCGCGGCCTGGGCCACCGACGGCGTGCCGGAGGCCGGGTGGTCGGCGGACGAGGGCCTCGACGTCGAGGTCCTGCAGGCCACGTCCGAGGCCGCGAAGGGGCTGCAGGAGCGCGCCGCGGCGCTGCTCGAGCGCCTCGACTCCGAGGAGCGCCACGGTCCCGCGGCGGCGGTGGACTCGGTCGCCACGACGCTGCGGGTGGTCGGGGTCGTCGCCGACCTCGAGGTCATGGAGCGGGCCCGCCAGGAGGGCCGGACGGACTGACCGGCGGCCCGCGGCGCACACCTCCGGCGCTCGGACTCGCATCCGGTGCACGGAGCTGGGACGATCGGGGTATGAGCGTGGGCACGGGAGGGTCGCCGGAGGTGTTCCGGCTGCTCTACGTGTGCACCGGGAACATCTGCCGCTCGCCGTTCGCGCAGTTCCACACGCGGTTCCTGCTCGGGGCCCGCCTCGGGCCGTGGGCCCACGCCTTCGCCGTGCACAGCGCCGGGGTCTCGGCCGTCCGCGGCCACGGCATGCACGAGGACTCGCGCGCGCAGCTGCGCACCCGCCGCGACCACCCCGACGTCGCCGCGTTCGCGGCTCGCCAGCTGCCCGACCGCGACGTCCTCCTCGCCGACCTCGTCCTCACGATGACGCGGGAGCACCGGTCGACGGTGCTCGGCGACGTCCCCCGGGCGCTGCCGACCACGTTCACCCTGCGCGAGTTCGCGCGGCTCCTGCGCTCGGCCGACCCCGAGCAGCTCATGACGCTGCCCCGGCCCCCCGTGGAGCGGGCGCGGGCCCTCGTGGCGCTCGCCCGGGCCACCCGCGGCACGGTGCCGGCGGTGTCGGTCGAGGAGGACGCGGTCCCCGACCCGGTCTCCGGCGGTCCGGAGGCGCACGCGGAGACGGCGCGGGTGATCGACGAGTGCGTCCGCACCTTCCTCGACCTGCTCGTCCCACCGCCGGTGCGGCCGCCCTTCCCGCCTCCCGGCCCCGGACGGCCCGCTGCCGCCCGGCCCCGCCCGGCCCCCGGCCCGCCCTCACCCCCGGTCGGCACCCCGCGCCCACCCGGTCCGGGGTTCACCGGTCCCGGCGGCCCGCCGGCGCCCCGCGCCGAGAACGACCCCGCGGGCGGTGCCCCTCCCGCCGGCTCCGGGGCGTCGCGCGACGACGACCTGGCGTCCGCCCCCGGAGGCTCCGGCAGCTGAGCGCCGTGTCGCCGGGGTGGTCCAGGTCGTCCACGTCACCGCCCGCGGCCGCGGCGCCGTGCAACATCCGCGCCGTCCCGGGCGATGAGGGGACCGTGCGCGGCGGCCCGCCGCGCCGACGAGCGGAGGAGCCCGTGGACGACGGACCGGTCGGGGTCGACGGGAGCGCCTGGGAGGCACTCCCCGGTCGTGCCCTCGAGGTCCTCGCCCTCGCCTGCAGCGCCCGGGGCCGCGCCGGCCGGTCGACCGAGCCGCCGACGGCCGAGGCCGTCGGACGGCTCGCCGCGGGCGTGACCGCCCTGGCCGAGGCGCTGGACCGGCCGGGTCCCGCGCCCGCGGAGGACGCGGCCACGGTCCTGCGGGCGGCGGCGGACCTGGTGGCCGGGCTGGGCGAGGCGGCCCGGCGGGTCGCCTGCGCGGCGGGTGCCGCCGGTCAGGAGCCGGCGGCCGAGACCGCCGACGTCGTCATGTGCGTGGCGCTGATCCTGCGGATCCTCGCCGAGCTCGGCCTGCGAAGCGTCCCCCCGGCCGACGCGGGGGGTCGTCCGTCCCGCTGAGCAGCGCCGTGCGCCAGGTGTCGGCGGCCGCGGCGTCACCGCGGGTGGCGGGGAGGTCCGCGGCGCGGGCCACCGCGTCGACGAACGCGGCGCCGGGGTCGACCGCCCCGAGCGGGCGCACGACGTGCACGTGGAGCCGCTCGCCGCCGACCGTGACCCGGAAGCCGCGGCGGCGGTCGACCGCGAGGTCGGCGCCCGAGGTGTCGCGCAGCGCGCCCAGGTCGAGGTCGAAGACCGGGCCGCGGCTGGAGGTGAAGCAGAGCCGCCCCGCCGCGAGCCGCAGGACGCCGGGCACGTGGGTCACCTCGCGCACGATCCACGCCGGGCCGATGCACCCCGACCCCGCGGCACCGTCGGTGGACGGCCGGGGGGCGGGCAGGGGCAGCGAGGCGGGCTCGCCCGAGTGCGGAGTGCGGTGCACGGGCGTCCCTCCCTCCGGCTGAGGCGTCACCCACCCGCCTCCGTGCCGGCCTCCACCCCCGAGCCGGCTCGCCTGCTGCGCATCCATCGACCACTCAAACGTTCGGGAGCGCGTGGTGTCATGCTCCGGCCGGGGGAGCCGGACGTGGCAACAGGGTGGACGTTGCCACGTCATCGCCGTCCGCTCACGTCGTAGAGCCGATCGGGTGACACGGAGGCGCTGTTCTCGAAAGAGACCTCCCTCGTGTCACTCTCTGCTGGCATGCTTCCGCCCATGAGTGGACAGAACGCTCCGTACGGCCCCGGGCCGGCGGACGGACAGGGGGGAGCGGCACCCTTCAGGGGGCCGCACGACTACTCCTCGCAGCCAGCAGCGGCCGCCGGTCCGGTGGCCGGAGCGCCCGCCGCCGCCACGGGCGGTTACGCGGCTCCGCCGCTCGGCGCCGGCCCGGTGCCGGGTCACGGCGGCTACGGGCCGCCGCCGGGGTATGCGCCGCCCCCGGGCGGCGCGTACGCGTACGGCCCGCCCCCCGGCGGCGCCCCGGGGTACGCCCCGGCACCCGCCCCCCGGCTCGCGTCCGACCAGCCGGGCTCGGTCGACGTCGTCGGCCCGCGGGTGGGGCAGTACATCATCGACGCGCTCCTCACCGTGGTTCCGCTGATCGTCCTCATGGTCCTGGCCATGGTGCTCACCGCGGTGGACTACACGGGCGTGCTCGCGGTGGTCGGCGCGATCCTGTGGTTCTTCGCCTGGGTCGTCGCGCTCGGCGCCGGGTTCGTCGTCTACGCGTGGTGGCCCACCACGCACGGCGGCCAGACGCCGGGGATGAAGTTCCTCGGGCTGCGGATCATCCGCGAGGAGGACGGCGGCGAGCCGACGCTCGGCCAGAACGTGATCCGCTGGCTGCTGTTCATCGTCGACGGCATCGCCGCCGGGCTCGTCGGGCTCATCATCATGGTCACGTCCGAGAAGAGGCAGCGCCTCGGGGACATGGCGGCACACACCCTCGTCGTCCGCGCCTGACGAGGGCGCGCGGGCGGCGTGGCCACTCCGTCGCCCGCGCTCGCCCCGCCCGTTCACCCGACCGGGCCGGGGCCGAAGGGGGAGACGCTCGTCCGATGGGGGTACGGCGGGCTCCCTACTCGACCGTAGGGAAACAACGACCGACGACCGAGCGACGACCACGGCAGCGAACGGGGCGCCGTGGCCCAGCCGTCGTGTCGACGCCGGCGACGGGCCGGTGGCAGGAGGTGGGGTCGTGCAGAGCGAACGGACCGACGCGAGGGGTGTCGCCGGACGCAGGGAGCCCGATGCGGGGAGCCGCGGCGGGTACGCGATGTGGGTCGCCTGGATCGAGGCGTTCCGCCGCGGGGAGAACCGGGACACCGCCGGGCTGCCGCCCATCGACGGGGGCATGGGGTCCTACGTCGAGGCGCGGCTCCTGGAACGGCTGTCCGGGGCGTTCAGCGAGCGGGTCCGCCAGTGGCAGACCGTGCTGGGGGCGCAGATCGTCGCCGCCCCACCGACCGACGACGCCGCCGTGAGCGCGCTCCTGCGGGAGGCCGCGTCGGGTCTCGAACCGCTGGCGCGGGTGGCCGGGTCACCGTTGCTGCCGCGGTCGATGTCCCTGGCGATGCACGACCTCCTCGGTCAGGTGCGTGCCGGGGCGCGGGACGCGGTCGAGGAGAGCGCGCGGCGGGTGCGTGAGCCCGAGGTCGAGCCCCGCCTGCCGCGGGTCGCCCGGCGTCCGGCGAACAGTCCGGTGCCCGCGCAGCGGACCGTCGGCCGGAACGGGCGGGTCGCCGACCCGTCCCCGGGCCGGTCGGTCACGCCGGCCGCGCGCCCGTACGGGGTGCCGGCCACGCCGGCGCCGCGCACGGTGCGCTGACCCCGACCTCAGCCCTCGCCGATCCGGGCGAGGATCGCGCGGTGGTCGGTCCCGGCCGCCGGCACGACCTCGAACGCGGTGGGGCGCGGGCCGCCGGCGGTGAGCACGTGGTCGATCTGCGCCCCGAGGATGCCCGGGAGCCAGGACGGCCAGGTCCCGGTCACGCCGTCGCCGGTGGCCGACCCCGCGTCCGTGCAGCGCGCGGTCGCCTCGGCGAACACGCGGTGGTCCTCGGTGGAGTTCATGTCCCCGGCCACGACCGTCGGGCGCCCGGCCGCGCACCAGCGGGACAGCCCGGACACGTCCCGGGCCCAGCTCCCGGTGCCGCCCGGCCGGGGCGAGCGGGGGTGGACGGCGACGAACCGCAGGCCGGAGGCCACGCCCGGGGCGGACCGCGGCAGGTCCACGACGATCGAGGGGTAGGTCCCCGACCGGTCCTGGGTGACCGTCGGGCGGCCGAGCGAGGAGCGGACGAACACCGTCATGCCGCTGGCGTCGTCGACGTCGTCGGCGGAGTACGAGCGGTAGCCCGACCCGCCCTGGTCGTCGTCGAGACGGGACGCGAGCCGGCGGCGCAGGTCGCCGCGCGCCTCGGGCAGGGCGACGAGGTCGGGCGAGCGGCTCCGCACGAGGTCGGCCAGCGCGTCGGGGTCGGCCTGGCCCTTGTAGGTGTTCAGCGACAGGACGACGAGGCTGCCCCCGTCGGCGGAATCCGAGGTGCCGGAGCCGACCGCCGGGGCCGAGCCCGTCGCCCGCGCCCCGACGTCGACCAGCGCGACGACCCCCACCAGTCCCAGCGCGAGGGCGACGAGGAGCGCGTCCGGCCCCGACCGGCGGGTCCACGCCCCGAGGGCGCCGAGCGCGGCGACGGCGACGGCGAGGACGGCCAGCTGCGGGCGCACCGCCACGACCTGCGCGAACGGGGCGTGGTCGTCGAGCCCGAGCACCTCGGGGTAGAGCACGACGATCGCGATCCCCGCCACGACCAGCGCCCCGATGACGCCTCCGGTGCCCGGCAGGCGCAGGCGACGCGGCGGGCGGCGGCGCCCCGTACCGGGAGGGGCACCGGGGGAGCGTCCGGGCGGGCCCTGCGGCGGGACGTGCCACCCGGGCGGCCCGGCGCGCTCGACACGGGTCGGCGGTGGCTGCAGGGGCCGCGCCGGATATCGGGGCGGCGGGCCGGGCGGCCCGGGCGGGCCGGCCCGGCGGCCGTGCCCGCCGTCGGGGCCGTCCTCCCACCAGCGCCGGTCGTCGGGACCGGTGCGGGGCCGCATGGCCCCAGCGTCTCACGGCGGGTGTGAGCGGCCCGTCCGACCGGGCGGACGCTCGTCGGCCGGCCGCCCGAGGTGTCAGGCTGGCAGGGTGACGGCCACCACGCCCCGCCCCCACACCGCCGAGCCCTCCCCGAGCAGCGGGCGTGTCGCCGCCGACCCGCGGCTCGTCGAGGCGCTCCGTGGGGCGGTCGCCGACCCGGGACGTGTCCGGCACCGCCCGATCGACCTGGCCGCGCACGCCAACGACGCGTCGCACTACCTGCTCCACCCGAAGGCCGTGGTGCTGCCCGCCGACGCGCGGGAGGTCGCGAACCTGCTGCGCCTGGCGACCCGCGACCGGCTCGCGCTCACGTTCCGCTCCGGGGGCACGTCGCTGTCCGGGCAGGGCGTGACCGACGGCGTGCTCGTCGACACCCGCGAGCACTTCCGCGGGATCGAGGTGCTCGACGACGGCGCCGCGGTGCGGGTCCAGCCCGGCCTGGCCGTGTCGCAGGTCAACGCCCGCCTCGCCCCGTACGGCCGCAAGATCGGACCCGACCCCGCGAGCTCGGCGGCGTGCACCATCGGCGGCGTCGTCGCGAACAACTCGTCGGGCATGGCGTGCGGGACCGAGTTCAACACCTACGCGACGCTCCGGTCGATGACGTTCGTGCTTCCCTCGGGCACCGTCATCGACTCCGCCCGGCCCGACGCCGACGACGAGCTGCGCCACCGCGAGCCGGCCCTCCACGAGGGTCTGGACCGGCTGCGCGAGCGGGTGCGGGGGAACCCGGCGTCGGTCGAGCGGCTGCGCCACCTGTTCTCGATGAAGAACACCATGGGCTACGGGCTCAACTCCTTCCTCGACCACACCCGCCCGATCGACCTGCTCACCCACCTGCTGGTGGGCTCGGAGGGGACGCTGGGGTTCGTCGCCGAGGCCGTGTTCGCGACGCTGCCGGTCCTGCCGCAGGCCGCCACGGCGATGCTGGTCTTCGCGGACACCGCCGACGCCACCGACGCGCTGCCGCCGCTGCTCGAGGCGGGCGCGAAGACCCTGGAGCTGCTCGACGCGCGGGCCCTCGTCGTCGCGCAGTCCGACCCGCGGGCCCCGGACTCGGTGCGCTCGCTGCACGTCGACGGGCACGCCGGGCTCCTCGTGGAGTTCCAGACCGCGACCGCGGCCGAGCTCGACGAGGTGCAGGCCGCGGCCGAGCCGGTCCTCGCCGGGCTCCCGCTGACCCGCGACGCCGGGCTGACCCGCGAGCCGGCGGCCCGGGCGTCGCTGTGGGCGCTGCGCAAGGGGCTCTACACCGCCGTCGCCGCCGCCCGGCCCTCCGGCACGACCGCGCTGCTCGAGGACGTGTCCGTGCCGGTGCGCACGCTGCCCTCGACCTGCGACGGGCTCACCGACCTCTTCGACCGGCACGGCTACGAGGGCTCGGTGATCTTCGGGCACGCGAAGGACGGCAACGTCCACTTCCTGGTCAACGAGCGCTTCGACGACGAGGCCTCGCTCGAGCGCTACCGCCGCTTCACCGACGACATGGTCGACCTCGTCCTCGGCCAGGACGGGACGCTCAAGGCCGAGCACGGCACCGGACGGATCATGACGCCGTTCGTGCGCCGGCAGTACGGCGACGAGCTCTACGACGTGATGCGCGAGCTGAAGTCGCTCGCCGACCCGACGGGCCTGCTCAACCCGGGGATCATCCTGTCCGACCGGCCCGACGCCCACCTGCGCGACCTCAAGACGGTGCCCACGGTGGATCCGGAGGTCGACTCCTGCGTGGAGTGCGGCTACTGCGAGCCGGTGTGCCCCTCGCGGCACGTCACGACGACGCCGCGGCAGCGCATCGTGCTGCGCCGCGCCGCCGCGAAGGACCCGGCGGTCGCCGCGGCGATCGCCGCCGACTACCCCTACGACGCCGTCGACACCTGCGCCGCCGACGGCATGTGCGCCACCGCCTGCCCGGTGCGGATCAACACCGGCGACCTCATGAAGCGGCTGCGCGCCGAGCGCCACGGCCCGCGGGCGCAGGCGGCGGGGAAGGCGGTCGCCGAGCACTGGGGCGGGGTGTCGGGGACGGCACGCGTGGCGCTGCGGGCGGCAGCGACGGTGCCCGGGCTGGCCGCGGCGGCGTCGGCGGCCGCCCGGCGGGTGCTGCCCGAGGACCTGGTGCCGCTCTGGTCGCGCGACGTGCCCTCCGGTGGGGACACCCGGCCCGCGGCGGTCTACCCGCCGGACCCGCGGGTGGTCTTCTTCCCGACGTGCCTGCACCAGGTGTTCGCGCCCGAGTCCGGTGCCGGCTCCGCGCACGCGTTCCTGCGGCTCTGTGCGGCCGCCGACATCGCGGTCGCGGTGCCCGAGGGCATCGAGGGGCTCTGCTGCGGCACGCCCTGGGAGTCCAAGGGGTTCACCGCGGGCGGCGCGGCGATGGCCGCGCGGGTGGTCGACGCGCTGTGGGCCTCGACCCAGCAGGGGGCGCTGCCCGTCGTCGTCGACGCGTCGTCGTGCACCCACGGTCTGGAGGGCCTCGCCCACCTGCTGCCCGACGACGAGCGCATCGCCCGGCTGCGGATCTCGGACGCGGTCGCGTTCACCGTGCGGGAGATCCTGCCGTCGCTGGCGGTGCCGACGAAGGCGGCGTCGCTGACGCTGCACCCGACCTGCTCGACCACCCACCTGGGTCTCGACGAGGACCTGCGCACGGTGGCCGAGGCGGTGGCCGACGAGGTGGTGGTGCCGACCGGCTGGGGCTGCTGCGGCTACGCCGGCGACCGGGGGATGCTGCACCCCGAGCTGACCGACTCGGCCACCCGCGAGGAGGCCGCCGACGTCGCGGCGCACCCCACCGAGGAGTACGCGAGCTGCAACCGGACCTGCGAGATGGGGATGAGCCGCGCGACGGGGCAGACCTACCGGCACGTGCTCGAACTGCTGGCCGAGCACGCGGTCCCGGCGCGAGGGGAACCCTCGTCCGGATAGAGCGGCCGGATCGTCCCCTCGCGGGTCTCAGCCGGCCACGAACCGGACGCGGAACGTCGTCGGCCAGCGCTTGCCGGTGAGCAGGAACTCGTCGGGGGCACCCGGGATCGCGGTGACGCCGTTGAGCACCGCGTCGGGGTCGGCCGTCGTCGACGGCGGGCGCAGCGCGGCGGCGTCGACCACCGCGGTGACCCGGCCGCTCGCGAGGTCGATCCCGACGAGGTCGTCGGTCTTCCACACGTTGGCCCAGACCGTGCGGCCGTCGCCGCAGTCGAGCTCGTTGAGCTGGTCGAGCGGCGTCCCGCCGAGGGTCACGGGGACGGTGCGGCGGGCGGCGAACGTCGTCGGGTCGCGCAGCACGAGGTCGGGGCCGCCGTCGCTGGTGACCACGTCGGTCGCGGTGTGGCACATGCCCCAGCCCTCGCGGTCGTAGGGCAGGGTGCGCCGGACCGCCAGCGTCGCGGGGTCGCGCTCGTAGACCACGCCGTCCTTCCAGGTCAGCTGCCAGATCCGGTCGGGCAGGACGGTCACCCCCTCGCCGAACTGCGACGACGGCAGGTCCACCGCCCGCTCGACGGCGCCGGTGGCCGGGTCGGTCGCCCGCAGCTGCGAGGCGCCGGTGAGACCGGTGCCCTCCCAGAGCGTGCGGCCGTCGAGCTCCAGGCCCTCGGTGAACGCGGCCGGGTCGTGGGGGACGGTGCCGAGCACCTGGACGTGCAGCCGTGCGACGCCGGGCGGGGGGTCGGCGAGCGCGCCGACCGGGGCCGCCGGCAGCGGCTCCCAGGAGCAGGACCCCAGCGCCGCGACGAGGAGCACCGCCAGCAGCACCGCCCTCGCCCGCACGCGGCGAAGGTTCCCACGCGTGTCCGTGAGGTCGACGCGTGGCGCACACGGACGGCCGGGACGCGGTGACGGTTCCGGGGACCTGCGCGCGGTGCACACACAGGGCCGGACGGGGTGACGGGTTCGGCACCGACCTGCGCGGGGCGCACACACTCGCGGGCGAGGCGCCGACGGTTCCGCACGGACCTGCGCGTGGCGCACACACGGGGCCGGACGGGTCGACGGTCCGGCACCGACCTGCGCGTGGCGCACACGAACAGGACGCAGGGCGCCGAAGGCTCGGCAATGACGGTTCGGCAGGGACCGGCGCGTGGCGCACACAGCGAGCCGGACGGGTCGACGGTCCGGCACGGACCTGCGCGTGGCGCACACACTCGGCGCGAGGGGCAGGGCTGCGGAGGGACCTGCGCCCGACGCACTCGGGGCGCCTGCCGCGGTCGGTGCGCGCACCGAGCGGGCAAGATCAAGGAGTCGCTGCACTCCATCGGGAGATCCGATCGACGTGCAGGGGCTCCGTGATCTTCGCGCTGCCCCGTGCCCGGCTCGCCCGGACGTGCCCTGATCCGCCCGACCGCCCACGACACGGGGTCGGCGTGGGCGGGGTGTGTGCGTGCCGCGTCGGTTCGCCAGAGCGCGGATGACCGCGTCGGCGGGGTGTGTGCGTGGCGCGTCGGTTGGCCGGAGTGCGGATGATGTCGGCGCCGGTGGGGTGTGTGCGTCACGCGTCGGTCCGGCCGGCCACAGCGGCACGCCCGGACCCGCTCGGCGCCCCGGGGCGACCCCTGCGCGCCCGGGCCCTGGGGGCACCGCGCGGCGTCCGGCACAATCGGGCCCGTGCACGACCTCGCCGAACCCACCACCGGCCCCGACCTGCAGCACGACAGCGAACGGCCCGTCCCGCCGCGCCTCGCCGCGGCGGTGGACGTCGCGCGCGCCGCGGCGGTCGAGGCCGCCGACGGCGAGGCCGACCAGGTCGGCGAGGCGCTCACCGTCCACGCCGAGGACGGCGGGGACGCCGTGGGCGACGCCCCCGTCACCGCGGCCACCCACTACCTCGCGGCCGCCAAGCCCGGCTACCGCGGCTGGACGTGGGCGGTCACCGTGATGACCGCGGACGAGGACCCGGAGGCCCCCGTCACCGTCGGGGAGGTCGCGCTGCTGCCGGGCGCGGGCGCCGTCGTCGCCCCCGAGTGGGTCCCGTGGAACGAGCGCGTCCGCGCCGAGGACCTCGCGCCGGGCGACCTGCTGCCCGTCGACTCCGACGACGACCGGCTCGTCCCGGCCCACGCCGCGCTCGACGACGACGTCGACCCGGTGGACGAGGCCGAGGACCCCGAGCAGGTCCGCGGCGTCGCCGACGAGCTCGGCTTCGGGCGCCCCCGCGTCATGAGCCCGGAGGGCCGGTTCGACGCGGCCGCCCGCTGGTCCGACGGCGACTTCGGCCCCACCGCCGAGATGGCCCGGGCCGCGTCGGCGCACTGCGGCACCTGCGGCTTCTACCTCTCGCTGGCCGGGTCGCTGCGCGGTGCCTTCGGCGTCTGCGGCAACGGCAACGTCCCGGCCGACGGGCACGTGGTGCACGCCGAGTACGGGTGCGGCGGGCACTCCGAGCTGCAGATCGACACCGGGTCGGTCGTCACGGTCGCGGAGCTCGTCTACGACGACGGCGTGGACATGGACGCCCCGGCGGAGCCGGTCGCGGTGGGCGCGGACCCCGACGGGTCCTGAGCCGCCCGACGCCGCGCGGGACGGGACGACCGTGCCCCAGGACCCGTTCCGCACCGCGGTGATCCGCGAGGCGGTCCTCGACGCCTGGGCGGCCTCGCCCGCCCGGTTCCGCGAGGACGCGAACGCCGAGGAGGACCTGACCCGCGGCGGCTACCGCGACCGGTGGCTCGTCGAGCTCGCCCAGAACGCCGCCGACGCCGCGGCCCGCGCCGGCCGCCCGACCGTCCTGCGGCTGCGGGTGGTGACCGGGCCCGACGGGACGGCGGAGCTGCGGGTCGGGAACGGGGGCGCCCCGCTGGACCCCGACGGGGTCGCCGCGCTCGCCTCGCTGCGCGCCTCCGCGAAGCGCGACGGGGGCACCGTCGGGCGCTTCGGGGTGGGGTTCGCGGCGGTGCTCGCCCTCGGTGACGCGCCCCGGCTCGTCACGCGGGACGCCGACGGCGGCCTGGCCGGGGTCGCGTTCTCCCGCCCGCGGACCCGCGAGGCGGTGACGGCGCTCGGCGGTCCGGTCGCCGCGGAGCTGGCGCGCCGCGGCGGCGAGGTCCCCGCGCTGCGGCTGGTGTGGCCGGCCGACCCCGCCGACCTGGCCGACCCGCTGCCCGACGGCGTCGACACCGAGGTGCGGGTCGCGGTGGACCGACCGGCCAGCGAGCTGCTCGACCGGGCGCTCGCCGACGCCCCCGACCTGCTGCTCGCGCTGCCGTGGCTGGCGGGCGTGGACGTGGCCGGCGAGACGGTGCGGCGCGGGACGGAGACGGGCCCGGGCGGCACGACGACCGTCACGCTGCGGGGGCCGGGCGGGACCACGGCGACCTGGACGACGCTGCCGATCGGCGGCGAGCTGCCGCCGGAGATCCTCGACGACGACGGGCGGCCCGGCCTCGCCGTCGAGGACCGGACGCGCACCCGCTGGTCCGGGCTGTGGCTCGTCCCCGCCCAGCCCACCGGACCCGCCCGGCCCACCGGACCCGCCCGGGCCGACGTCCTGCACGCGCCGACCCCGACCGAGGAGACGACGACGCTGCCGGCGCGCCTCGTCGTCACCGTCCCCCTGGACCCCGACCGGCGGCGCGTCCGCGCCGGTGCCGTGAGTACCCACGTGCTCCGCGCCGCCGCCGCGGCCTACCCCGCCCTCGTCGCGGCGCTGCCGCCGGACAGGCGCACCGCCCTGGTCCCCGCCGCGGCGCTCCCCGCCTCCGAGGTCGACGCGCTCCTGCGCGACGCGGTCACCGAGGCGCTGCGCCGGGAGCCGTGGCTGCCCGCCGTCGAGGGACCCGACCTCGTCCCCGCGCACGCCGTCGTCCTCGACACCGGCGCCGACCCGGCCGACGCCCTGCTCGCGGCGCTGGCCGGGGCGGTGGGGGACCTCGCGGCCGCCGTCGTCGGGGGGCCGCGGGACGCGCCGGCGCTCGCCGCGCTGGGCGTCACCCGCCTCGGCCCCGCCGCGCTCGCCGACCGGCTCGCCGGGCTGCGCCGCCCGCCGTCGTGGTGGCACGCGCTCTACGAGGCGCTGGCCGCGACCCCGTCGGTCGCGGCCGCACGCGAGGAGCTCGCGGCGCTCCCGGTGCCGCTCGCCGACGGCCGGCTCGTGCCGGGACCCCGCGGGACGCTGCTGCCCGAACCCGACCTCGGAGACGCCGTGGCCACCGACGCGCTCCCCGGGGTCCGGCTCGTCGACCCGGCCGCGGTGCACCCGCTGCTGGAGACCCTCGGCGCCCGGCGGGCCGACGCCGCGACCCTGCTCGCGGAACCGGATCTCGTCGAGGGCGTGGCCCGCTCGGTCGACGACGCCGAGGCCGGGCTCGACGTCGACGGGCTCGCCCGGCTCGTGCTGCGCCTGCTCGCCGAGGTGGGGGAGGAGGCCGGCCCGGAGTGGGGGGCGCTCGCGCTGCCCGACGCCGAGGGTGGTCACCGCCGCGCCGACGAGCTGGTGCTGCCCGACGGGGCGCTGCGGGCGGTGCTGGGCGACGACTCGCCGGTCGGGGTGCTCGCCGAGGCCGCCGTCGCCGAGCACGGGCGCGCCGCGGTGCTGGCGGCCGGGGTGCTCGACGGGTTCGGCCTGGTCCGCGACGACTCGCCCGCCGGTCCCGACCACGACCTCGACGACGAGGAGACGTGGTGGGCCGAGGAGGTCGACCCGGCCGCGGGCTGGGGCCCGGGGCACGACGAACCGGCCGGGCCGCCGAGCGCGATGGTCGCCGTCCGGGACCTCGACCTCGTCGCGGACGACCGGTGGGACGCCGCGTGGACGCTGCTGGCCGGCGACCGGGCGGTGCGCTCGGCGCTGGTCGCCCTGCCCGGCGAACCGGTCCCGTACACGGCGTGGTGGCTCGCGCACCACGGGCGCCTCGCCGGGCACGAGCCCGGGCACTGGCGGCTGCCCGAAGACGCCGGCCTCCCGAAGACCGCCGACGAGGACCCCGGTGCCGCGGCCGCCCTCGCCGCGCTCTTCGACCCGGCGCCCGCCGCGGCGCTCGACGCGGGGTTCCTGGCCGCGGTCGGGGTCCGCACCGACCTGCGGGTGGCCGACGCCCGGGACGCCACCGACCTGCTCGCCCGGCTCGCCGACCCCGCGCGCCCGGTGCCGGCGGCGGGGGTGCTCGCCGCGCACACCGCGCTCGCCGAGGCGGTCGACGCGCGCCGGGTGGTGGTCGCCGACGTCGAGCCGCCGACGCGGGTGCGCACGGCCCGCGGGCGCGTGGTGGACGCCGACCCCGACCGCGGCGCCGCGCCCGCCGTGCTCGACCGGCCGTGGCTGCTCGCCGCCCTGGACCCCGAGGACGTGGTCCCCGTGGCCGTGGGCGGCGCCCCGGCCCTCGCCGACCTGCTCGACCTGCCCACGACGGCCGCCGGGCACCACGGCGAGGTCCGCTCACCCGGTGTCGTGACCGCGTGGGCCGACCTGCCCGCCGCCGCGGCCTGGGCGGCCGCGGTCGGGCGGGCGCTGCCGGCGGGGCAGGTCGTGGTGCACGAGCGCCTCCGGGTGGCGGTGGCCGACGACGACCGCACCGCCCCGCCCCGCGTGGTCTTCCCCGGGGTGTGGGTGGACGACGCCGGGGTGCACACCGACGACCCGGTGCGCGGCCTGCTGGCCGCCTGGGCGCTGGCTCCCCAGAGCTTCCGGGCCCCCTAAAGCTTCTGGGCGCCACGGGCGCCCCGGGCGACGGCCCGGCGTTGCAGCGCGAGGACCCCCAGGCCGAGCGCGCCGAGCCCGACACCGACCACGCAGGCCCAGAGCCACACGTCCGCCGGCCGCGTTCCGGTCAGCGCGAGCACGCCGAGCACGACGAGCGCCACGAGCCACACCGCCGAGCCGGTGAGGATCACCGGCACCGCGTCGGTGAGCCGGCGGGGCAGCGGCGGCGGCTGCCACCCGTCGTCGGGGTCGGGGAGGGACACGCCGGGACCCTAACGATCCCGCCCACCGCGCGCGCGGAGCGTCGCATCCCTACCCTCCGCGCCGTGTTCCGGCGATTCTTCCGACTCGACGAGCGCGGCACCACCGTGGGCAGCGAGGTGCGCGGCGGCGTCGTCACGTTCGTGACGATGGCCTACATCGTCGTGCTCAACCCGCTGATCCTCGGCAGCATGGACGGCGCGGGCCCGGCGGCCAAGCGCGACGTGCTCGGGGCGACGCTGTCGGTGCCGCAGGTCGCGGCCGTCACCGCGCTGGTCGCCGGGGTGATGACGATCCTCTTCGGGCTCGTCGCGAACTTCCCCTTCGCGCTGGCCACCGGCCTGGGCATCAACACCCTGGTCGCGGTCACGCTCGCCCCGCAGATGAGCTGGCCGGAGGCGATGGGCCTCGTCGTCGTCGAGGGTCTGATCATCGTGGTGCTCGGGCTCACCGGGTTCCGGACCGCGGTCTTCGCCGCGATCCCGGACCCGCTCAAGATCGCGATCGCGGCGGGGATCGGGGCGTTCATCGCGCTCATCGGGCTCGTCGACGCCGGGTTCGTGCGCCGCATCCCCGACGCGGCGAACACGACGGTGCCGGTGGGGCTGGGCATCGACGGCTCGATCGCGAGCTGGCCGACCGCGGTGTTCTGCGTCGGCCTGCTGATCACCGGCGTCCTCGTCGCCCGCGGGACGCGGGCCGGCATCCTCATCGGCGTCGTCGCGACCACGGTGATCGCGGTCGTCGTCGAGGCGATCGTGCACGCCGGGCCGTCGAACGGGACCAACCCGCGCGGCTGGGACCTCGGCTACCCGGGCCTGCCGTCGTCGATCGTGTCGCTGCCCGACCTCTCCCTGGTCGGCGACGTCTCGTTCGGCGCCTTCACCCGGCTCCCCGCGATCGCGGTGACGCTGCTGGTGTTCACCCTCGTGCTCGCCAATTTCTTCGACGCGATGGGCACGATGACCGGGCTCGGGCGGCAGGCGGGCCTGCTCGACGAGCGCAGCCGGCTGCCGAACATCGGGCGGGCGCTGGTGGTCGAGGGCGTCGGCGCGGTGGCCGGGGGCGCGGCGTCGTCGAGCTCGAACACGGTCTTCGTCGAGTCGGCGTCGGGGATCGCCTCGGGCGCGCGCACCGGGCTCGCGAACGTCGTCACCGGCGTCCTGTTCCTGGCCGCGATGTTCTTCACGCCGCTCTACCAGGTGGTGCCGGTCGAGGCGGCCGCGCCGGCGCTCGTCGTCGTCGGTGCGCTGATGATGGGCGGCATCTCGGAGATCGAGTGGTCGGACTTCCCGGTCGCGCTGCCGGTGTTCCTGACCGTCGTCGTCATGCCGTTCACGTACTCGATCGCCAACGGGATCGGGGCCGGGTTCATCACCTGGGTGGTGCTGCACTCGGCGACCGGGCGGGCGCGCACGATCCACCCCCTGATGTGGGTCGTCGCGGTCGCGTTCCTCGCGTACTTCGCGGTCGGGCCGCTGCGGGCCGCGCTCGGGGGATGAGCCCCGAGCCGCCCAAACCCGGGTGTGAGCGGACCGGCGCACCGGTTGACACGCGCGGGGGCGCCCACAACGGTTGCGCCCGATGGGTTTCGCCGGGATTCCGCTGACGCGCCGCAGGCACGTCGACTTCGGACGTCTCGCGACCCAGGCGTGTCGGCCCTGACCCACGCCCCCACTCCGCCAGCCCGCTCCGCCCCGGCCTGTCCGCCGGGCGCGGCCCACCCCTGCCTCGAGGAGGCCCCACCGTGTCCGTCGGCACCCCCTCCGACCCCCTGAAGTTCGCCTACTGGGTCCCCAACGTCTCCGGGGGCCTGGTGACCAGCGGCATCGAGCAGCGCACCGACTGGAACTGGGACTACAACCGCGAGACCGCGATCGCGGCCGAGAACAACGGCTTCGAGTACGCCTTGTCGCAGGTTCGGTACATGGCGAGCTACTCGGCCGAGTACCAGCACGAGTCCACGTCGCTCTCCCTCGCGATCATGATGGCGACCGAGCGGCTCAAGGTCATGGCCGCGGTGCACCCCGGCATGTGGCACCCCGGGGTGTTCGCCAACTTCGGCGCCACCGCCGACCACCTCACGAACGGCCGGTTCGCGACGAACGTCGTCTCCGGCTGGTTCAAGGGCGAGTTCCAGGCCTTCGGCGAGCCGTGGCTCGAGCACGACGAGCGCTACCGGCGCACCGAGGAGTTCATCCGGTGCCTGAAGGGGATCTGGGAGTCCGACGACTTCACGTTCCTCGGCGACTTCTACCGCTTCCACGACTACACGCTGAAGCCCAAGCCGCTGAACACCCCGGAGCGCCCCCACCCGGAGATCTTTCAGGGCGGCAACTCGACCGCGGCCCGGCAGATGGCCGGCCGGGTGTCGGACTTCTACTTCTCCAACGGCAAGGACTACGACGGCGTCGTCGAGCAGCTGGCCGACGTCAACGCGTCGGCCAAGGAGAACGACCGCTCGGTGAAGTTCGGCCTGAACGGCTTCATGATCATCCGTGACACCGAGAAGGAGGCCCAGGACGTCCTGCGCGAGATCGTCGACAAGGCGAACGTCGAGCAGGTCGAGGGCTTCCGCCAGGCCGTCCAGCAGGCCGGCGCCTCGGCGTCCGACGGCAAGGGCATGTGGGCGGAGTCCTCGTGGGAGGACCTCGTCCAGTACAACGACGGCTTCAAGACCAAGCTGATCGGCACGCCGGAGCAGATCGCCGAGCGGCTGATCGAGTACAAGAAGCTCGGCGTCGACCTCTCCCTGCTGTGCTTCCTGCACGTCAAGGAGGACATCGAGCAGTTCGGTCGCGAGGTCCTGCCGCTCGTGCGCGAGATGGAGGCGGCGCTGCCGGAGCGCGAGCTGGCGCAGGCCTAGGAGCCCTCGGTGCGTGGGTGCGGATCCGTCCCGGGTGGCGGGTCCGTGCCCACGGGCCGGCGCGCCGCCCGGCCCAGCCGGACCGCGTAGACCACGGCCGAGCCGAGGAAGAGCGCCGCCGTCGCGAGCAGCCAACGGTCGAGGAACGGGGCGGTGTCCAGCCCCGCGGCGAAGCGGAGCACGGGCTCGGCGGCCCCGCCGACGGTCGGCCAGAACACGCCGAGCAGCAGCAACGAGCCCATGGCCGGGATCCGGACGTGGTTGGTGCCCGGCACCCGCGGCGGCCGCCCGGTCACCCGGCGCCGGGCCCACCGGCCGGCGGCGAGGCCCCGGTCGGCCAGCGCGTAGAGCGGGTAGAGCACGAGGTCGTGCGCGATCACCGCGCCGAGGAACCAGATCCCGATGAGCTCGGCGTCCGGGTCGTCCACGACGTGGTAGAGCACCCCGCCGACCAGCGCGAACGACCCCAGCAGCGCGAGCAGGTGCAGCGGGTTCGCGCCGTAGGAGCGGGTGAACGCCCGCCAGGCCCGCGTCATCGCCGGAACTCGATCGCGCCGACCCACTTGGTGTTGTGCACGCCCGGCAGCGCCGGGACGATCACGCGCGCCGGGAAGCCGTGGTCGAGCGAGAGGTCCGCCCCGCCGACGCGCAGCGCGAGCAGCGACCGCGGCGCGAGGACCTGCGAGCCCTGCAGCACCACCCGCGCGAACGGCCCGGCGGCCTCCAGCGACTGCACCACCGCCGTCGACGGCGAGGGGACCCCCGCCCGCGCCGCGAGGTCGCGCAGCCGCACCCCGGTCCAGGTCCGTGTGGTCGACCAGCCCTCCACGCACGCGATCGGCAGCGTCTCCGTCGCCAGTCCCATCGCCTCGAGGTCGGCCCGGGTGAGCACCACGGGCGCCCGGCCGCCGGAGAGCCGCAACGCCCAGGAGTCCGCGATGTCGGGACGGATGCCGGCGCCGAAGGCCGTCCGGTTGACCTGGAAGTCGGTGGGGCCCACGACACCGTCCGGGCTGCCGTACGACTGCCCGCGGGGTGAGAGGAACGCCAGCGGCCGCAGGGCGTCGACGGTGTTCCCGACGGCGTGCAGCGCCATGAGCCCGGACCCGCCCGCCACCACCGCGACCAGCGTCCGGCGGCTCATCGACGGCGGCGACGGCGCGACCGCGACCAGGCCGGTGCCGTGGTCGTCGGTCTCGGGCCGGGTCTGCGCCGCCGAGTCGTGCAGCCACCGCCCGACGGCTCCCGCGCGCAGCGCCCGCAGCATCGTCGGGAACTTCAGCAGTACGTGCACGACGAAGCCCGCGATGAACACCCAGGCGCCCCAGTAGTGCCCGGTGTAGAAGCTGAAGCCGAACCCGTAGTCGTACTGGATGTTCATGACGCCGGTGACCATCTCGAACAGCACCCCGCCCACCAGGGCGAGCAGCGAGACGCGCTCGAGCAGCTGGGCGAGCGAGCGCACCGGCGGCCAGGCGAACAGCTTGGGCACCACCGACCACAACTTCGCCAGCACCACCGGGACCAGCACCAGCCCGCCGCCGACGTGCAGCCCCTGCGTGAGGCGGTAGAGCCACGACGGCGAGGTCGGCTGGTCGTAGTAGGGGAGGTGGAACGGCCCGACGTCGGCCGGGGCCGCCTGCCCGAACCAGGGCGCGTAGGTGTCGAAGGACATCAGCCCGGTGACGATGACGACGGTCATGCCCACGAGCAGCACGGCGCCGAACACCGAGGTCAGCCACGGGCCCCGCAGCGGGCTGCGCCAGGTCCGTGCACTGAACGGCGGCGGGACCGGGATGCGGTCGAGGGCGCGCCAGAGCGGCCGCGGGAACCCCTGGGCGGGATCGGGGCGCCGCGGGGACGCCTCGTCGTCGACGGATTCCGGCACGGTTCCTCCTTCCCGGCTCGGGACGGCAGCGCCGCGCCCGTGTGACGGCGGTCGTCGTCACGGTGCCCGTGTGGATGTCCGGGGGCCAACGGGTACCGGTTCGGCAGGAGCACGCAGCCGCGTGCGCACCGGAGCGAGGAGGCCCAGTGGCGGACAACATCTACCGGAAGACCGAGATCGTCGGCACGTCCGAGACCAGCGTGGACGACGCGATCCAGGGAGCCATCAAGCGGGCCGCCGCGACGCTGCGCCAGATCGGGTGGTTCGAGGTCTCCGAGATCCGCGGGCACGTGGAGAACGGCGAGATCGGCCACTACCAGGTCACGCTCAAGGTCGGGTTCGCGCTCGAGGACACCAAGCCGTGAGGTGACGCGGGTGCCCGGCGGCGGCGCGGGTCGCGCCCCGCCGTGGCCGACCCTCCCGGGAGATAGTTGGGTAAGCTCAATTCATGTGAGGACGAGGTGACCGTCGGGACCGCGATGTTCGCCTCGTTGCGCATCCGCAACTACCGGCTCTTCGCCGCCGGGCAGGTCGTGTCCCTCGTGGGCACCTGGATGCAGCGGGTGGCGCAGGACTGGCTGGTCCTCAACCTCTCCGGCGGCAGCCCGGTCGCGCTCGGCGTGGCGGCGGCCCTGCAGTTCGGGCCGACCCTGCTGCTCTCGCTCTTCGGCGGCGCCTTCGCCGACCGCTACGACAAGCGCCGCCTGCTCATCGTGGTGCAGATCGGGATGGGCCTCTGCGCGCTCACCCTCGGCCTGCTCGACGTCACCGGCACCGCGACGCTCGCGATCGTCTACGTGCTGTGCTTCCTCAACGGCTGCTTCTCGGCCGTCGACGCCCCGGTGCGGCAGTCCTTCGCCGGCGAGATGGTGGGGCCGGGCGCGCTCACCAACGCCGTGGCGCTGAACTCGATGACGTTCAACACCGCCCGCATCGTCGGGCCCGCCGTCGCCGGGCTGATGATCGCGGCGATCGGCACCGGCTGGGTGTTCCTGGTCAACGCCGCGACGTTCGTGGCGGTCCTGACCGGGCTCGCGCTCATGCGCCCGGCCGACATGTTCGCCTACGAGAAGCGCCCCGGGCGGGCGCTCGGCGCCGTGCTCGAGGGCCTGCGCGAGGTCCGCCACCGCCCCGACCTCATCCTGCTGCTCACAGTGGTCTTCTTCGTGTCCACCTTCGGCATCAACTTCTTCATGACGCTCGCCATCACCGCGCGCAGCGTCTTCGGGCGCGGCGCCGAGTCCTACGGGCTGCTCACCTCCGCGCTCGCGGTGGGCTGCCTGGCCGGGACCTTCGTGGCGGCGCGCCGGGTCGGGCGGCCGCGGCTGCGGACGGTCCTGCTCGCGGGGCTGTTCTTCGGCGTGGCCGAGCTCTTCACCGGCCTCATGCCGACCTACCTGCTCACCGCGATCCTGCTCGTGCCGACGGGCCTGGGGCAGCTGGTGTTCACGACGGCGGCCAACGCGGCCGTGCAGCTCGGCGTCGGCGAGAACATGCGCGGGCGCGTCATGGGCATCTACATGCTCGTGCTGCTCGGCGGGACCCCGCTCGGCGGGCCGGTGCTGGGCTGGCTCGCGGAGGTCCTCGGCGGGCGTGCCCCGCTGGTCATCGGGGGCATCGCCACCGCGGCGACGGTCGCCGTGGCCGGTGGCCTGCTCGCGTGGCAGGCGCGCCGCCGCGCGCCCGCGGCCGCCGCCTGACCCTTCCCGCCCGACCTCCCGGCCGGTGGGCGTCGGTCACGCCCCGACGGCGGTCACCCCCGCGGCGTCCGAGGTCACCGGCCACGAGTGCACCGGCTGGTTGCCGGCCATGTGGGAGATGTAGCGGTCCAGCATCCGGCGCAGCGCGACCGGCCGGGGGCAGCCGTCCTTCTCCAGGGCCGCCACGGTCTGGGTCTGCCACGACGCGCCGGTGCACCCGGTGCGGCACCGGGCCTCGATGACCGAGAGGTAGCGCTCGGCGACCGACGGCTCGACGTCCCACGCCCGCAGGCCCTCGCGGGCGAGGGGGAGGAGCCGGTCGAGCACGAGCCGGTCGACCCCGACGGTGCCCATCCCCGGCCAGAAGAGCTGGGCGTCCATCCCGTGCTGGGCCCCCGCCACGAAGTTGCCGTACGCGGCGTCGAAGGTCATCGAGCGCCAGGGCGGGTGCTCGAGGGTGACGAGCGCGCGGACCAGGCCGTAGAAGAAGAGCGCGTTGGCGACGGCGTCGATCGCGCTCGGGCCGGCGGGGAGCACGCGGTTCTCCAGGCGGAGGTGCGCCACGCCGTCGGCCACGTCGTACACCGGACGGTTCCAGCGCCAGACCGTGCCGGAGTGCAGCCGCAGCTCGTGCAGCTGCGGGGCCGACCCGGCCTCGAGCTCGGCGAGGGGATCCTCCTCGTCGACCATCGGCAGCAGGGCCGGGAAGTAGCGGACGTTCTCCTCGAACAGGTCGGTGACCGAGGACGCCCACCGGTCGCCGAACCACACCCGCGGGCGGACGCCCTGGTTGCGCAGCTCCACGGGGCGCACGTCGACGGCCTGCTCGAACAGCGGCACCCGGGTCTCGGCCCAGAGCCGGTGGCCGAGCAGGAACGGCGAGTTCGCGGCGAGCGCCACCTGCGCCCCCGCGATCGCCTGCGCGGCGTTCCAGTGCGCCGGGAACGTCTCCGGGGTGAGCTGCAGGTGCAGCTGCAGCGAGGTGCAGGCCGCCTCGGGGGCGATGGAGTCGACGTCGAGGACGAGGCGCTCGTCACGCGAGCCGCTCGGGGCGGCGATGTCGAGCCGGAACGGCTCCCCGCGCGCGTCGACCATCTGCCGGTTGAGCAGGTCGTAGCGGGGGTCGTCGGTGAGCTTGTCGGAGGCGAGGTGCTCGGCGCCGAGGGTGGGCAGGATGCCGATGGTCACCGGGGTGGCCCCGACGACGGCCGCCGAGCGGCGCGCGCACGCGATGGAGGAGACGACGTCGTCCTCGAGGCGGCAGGCGGCCGTCCCGGGCAGCGTGCGCGGCGGCAGGTTGATCTCGAGGTTCCAGCGGCCCAGCTCCGTGGTGAGCAGGTCCGAGGCGGAGCGGTCGAGCACGGCGTGGTTGAGCATCGCCGGCTCCATGCCCTCGTCGACGAGGGCCAGCTCGAGCTCCACCCCGGTGCGCAGCTCGTCGGCGGCGAACCGGCCCTCCGCGACCATCCGCCGCAGGGCCTCGAGGTTGCGGTGGACCTTGGTGCGGTACGGCTCGCGAGCGGAGAGGTCGGTGCGGGAGACGACCCGGCCCATCAGAGCCGGTTCCCGCCCCCCGAGCTCCGGCGGGGACAGGGTGGGCTGCCGACGAGGAAGGCCGCGCCGCCCTCGGGCCGCAGGCCCGACGGATCGTCCGGAACGTGCGCCGAGCTGGTCGGTACGGCGGTCGGACCCATCAGTGCCCGGCTCCCTCTCCTCGACCCGCACCTGACGGCGGAACGCCGTAGGGCGGGGACGCGTTCAGTTACCCCCGACGACCTGGTTCACGGTGACACAGCCGTGTGTCACACACCAGGGGCGACGACCGTTCGCCTCGTCATAGCGTCCGTTCAGCGGAGCCAGTTGATCAAGCCGACCGCTGGGCGCATGTGCAGACGCAGTGGTCGCACGTGACGGGCGTCGGAACCGTCGCGGGCCGGGTCAGGCGCCCCGGCCGAAGTCCTCCGGCGAGACGTTGTCGAGGAACGCCCGGAACCGGTCGACCTCCTCCTCGTCGGGCACGCTCGCCGAGCCCTCCTCGCCCGACTCGTCGTCGTCGACCAGGACCCCGGCCTCGGCGAGGACCGCCTCGGTCGCGTGGATCGGCACGTCGACGTGCAGCGCGATCGCGATCGAGTCGCTGGGCCGCGCCGACACCCGCAGGCCCCGGTCGAAGACCAGGTCGGCGTAGAACGTGCCGCCGCGCACCTCGGTGATCTCGATGCGCTCGAGGGTCCGCCCGAGGGCGGACACGACGTCCGCGATGAGGACGTGGGTCAGGGGGCGCTCCGGGAGGCGGCCCTGCTGCTCCAGCGCGATGGCCTCGGCCTCGGCCAGCCCGATCCAGATCTGCAGGCAGCGCTTGCCCTGGGTCTCCTGCAGGAGCACCACGGGGTGCCGGTTCGTCTCCGACGCCGGTTGCGTTGCCGCGTCGTCGACGGCCAGAACGCCGACCACCCGCATCTCGCTCACGTCTGTCCTCCCGTGCCCCGCGGCTGCACCCGTCCGTCGGTCGGGCTCCGCGACCCCATCCTGGCAGCCGGTGCCCGTGTCGTCAGGGCCCGACGCTGCCGGGTCGCCGTCGCACACCCCGCGCACCGCGCCCCGGCGGTGCTCGTCCGCAGGGCATGCCCCCCGCGCGCCCCCGGCACACCCGTCGTCGTCGACCCGCACGTCCCGGTGTCGCCCGGCCGGCGGGATCGGGTCTGGAACGATGCGGAGCGTGGTGCGGATCGTCGAGCTGGCCGGGCCGGCCGCCGGGGGAGCCGACCGGGCCCGCCTGGAGGACTTCCGCGACCTCGCGCGCGCCGACCGCCGCCCGGACCGGCCCGGCGGCCGCGGGCTCGTCCTGGCCGAGGGCACCGTCGTGGTGCGGCGCCTGCTCGACTCCCCCTACCCGCCGCGGGCCCTCCTCGGCGTCGCCCGGCGCATCGACGAGCTCGCCGGTGAGCTCGCGGGCCTCGACGTCCCGGCGTTCGTCACCGACGCCGGGACCATGGCGTCGGTCGTCGGCTTCCACCTCAACCGCGGGGTCCTCGCCAGCGCCGACCGGACCCCGGCCCCCGACCTCGACCCCCTGCTCGCGCACGCCCGCCGGGTGGCGGTCCTCGAGGCCGTCAACGACCACGAGAACCTGGGCGCGCTCTTCCGCAACGCGGCCGCGCTCGGCGTCGACGCGGTCCTGCTCGCTCCGGGGTGCGCCGACCCGCTCTACCGGCGCAGCGTGCGCGTGTCGATGGGGCACGTGCTGCGCGTGCCGTTCGCGGGCGGCACGTGGCCCGCGCTCGTCGGCGCGCTGCGGCGGGCCGGGTTCGTGCTCGCGGCCCTCACCCCCGCCGGGGAGGCGCCCCCGCAGGCGCTCGCGGGCACGCCGCGGGTGGCCCTGCTGCTCGGCGCCGAGGGGCCCGGCCTGACCGACGAGGCCCTCGCGCTCGCCCACCACCGCGTCGGCATCCCGATGGCCCCGGGGGTGGACTCGCTCAACGTCGCGACGGCGGCCGCCGTCGCCTTCCACGCCGTCGGCCCCGGTGGGGCCCCGTGACGGTCCTCGAGGTCGCGGCGCAGCGGGGGCGGGCGCTGGTCGGCGGCCACGCCGTGGGGCACGACGACGGGGCCGACGTCGGCTGGGGTGCCTACGCGCCCGGCGCCGACCTGCCGGTGGAGCTCGTCGAGCTGCTCGACGAGTGGGCCCGCGCGGCGGAGGCCGTCGCGCGCTCGGGGGCCGGACCGCGCGCGGGCGAGGCGGTGCGGGTGAGCCGCACCGGCCGGCACCTCGCGGCGCGGGTCTCGGTGGCCCTGGGGCGCTCCGTGGACTACTGCGACCCGGTCACCGGGTTCCGCATCCCGCTGCGGGCGGTCAGCGCGGTCACCCGGGTGCCGGAGGTCACGCTGCCCCGCCGGGGGCGGCGTGGGCGCGGGCGGGCCTCCACCGTCTTCGGCGAGCCCACGCCGTGGGCGACGGGCCTGACGCTGGCCGCCCTCGTCGCGGGCCTGGTGCTCCTGCTGAACCTCACGCTGGCGCTGCCGATGGTGGCCGGCCTGGGCCTCGTGGGCCTGCTGATCGACCTCGTGGTGGTCGCCGGGCTGGTGCCCGCCCTGTGGCTGAACCGCCGGGTGCCGACGTGGCGGTGGGCGGTGTGGGGCGCCTTCGCCGGGATGGGCGTGGCGGTGCTGCCGCTGCTCGTGGTGGCCGTGCGGGGGGTGCCGGCGGGGTAGGCGCCGGCCGGTCCGTGGCAGCAATGGCACATTCCTGGCGTCGGACGCGAGGACGGCGCCGTTCACCCATCGCGGCCGGGCTCGCCACCTGGCAGCAATGGCACATTCCTCGCGTGTGACGCCAGGAAGGCGCCGTTCGCTCAGGCGGTGCGGCGCTCAGGAGCGGGGCGAGCGCACCCCGAGCAGGACGTCCTCCCAGGACGGGACGATCGGGTGGTTGCGGCCGCGGCCCTTGGTCCGGGCGCGGTCCGGGTCGTCCCCGCCGCCGTCGTCGCGGCCGGGGTCGGGGCGCGCGGACTCGGAGCGCGACGATTCGGAGCGGGACGATTCGGAGCGGGACGACTCGGAGCGGGACGACTCCGGCCGCGTGGGCTCCGGGCGGGTCGCTTCGCCGCGGTGCCGCGGGGCCGTGGCGCGTCCGGTGTCGCGGGCCCGCCGCTCCGGCGCCCGTGCCTCGGTGCGGCGCGGCTCGGTCGGCCGCTTGTCCGGACGCTTCTCGGCGCCGGCGGGCCGGTCGCTGTCCCGGGCGGCCCCGGCGCGGTCGCCGGAGGCGTGCTGGTCGGGCGTGCGTGGGTCCGGGACCGTGTGCGCGCCGCGGCCGCCCCGCGGGGCGCCGCCCGACCGCGCGCCGCCCGACCGGGGCCGCGCGGTGCCGCCGCCGACCGCCAGTGCGCCCTGGCCGAGCTCCTCGTCCTCCTCCGGGGCCGCCGGCGCCTCGTCGGGCGCGGCGGGGCGGGCGGCCGAGCCGTCGGCCCGCCGCGGGCCGGAGGCCGGCTCGAGGCCCAGCAGTTCGCGCGCCGGCTCGTCGCGCGGGGCGACGGCACCACCCGACGACCCGGGCGTGAAGGTCCAGTGCGCGAGGTGGTCGGAGTGGCCCGTGCGCCACGCGAGCGACACGATCCAGGCGCCGTCCTCGCCCTTCCAGGCGTCCCAGGAGCCGTCGCCGAGGTCCTGTCCGCGGCCGGCGAAGGTCACCGTGAGGATCTCGAGGAGCGAGCGGGGGTCGGGCGCGCCGCCCTCGCCGAGCGGGTGGCCCCGCCCGGCCATCTCGGCCACCCGGGACCGCTCGAGCAGCACCGGGTAGGCGAACCGCTCGACGTGGGCCGCCGGGACCCCCGCCCCGGCGGCCACGTCGGCGACCGACTCCCCGGCCCGGATCCGCGCCTGGATGTCGCGCGGGCGCAGCGGGCTCGTCGTCGCGATCTCCATCTGGCCCAGCCGGCGCACGTCGCCCCTCGCCGCGGCCCGCAGCCGCTCGTCGGAGGGCACGACGAAGCGCTCGTGACGGATCGGGTCCTCGAGGACCACCGTCGACGTCTCTTCGCCGAGGCCCACCACCCGGAGCTCTCGCATGGTCGGCCTCCCCGTCGCCGCGCTGCTCGGCGCCGCGGCCCTGCCCGGGCGCGCCGCCTCGCACGACGACGCTAGGCGAGCGGCCACCCCGGAAGAGGGAGGCGCGCCGGGAGGTGGCTGACCCCACGTGAGCGCCCACCCGTGCGGGGACGCCGCCCGCCCCTCACGACAGCGCGCCCACCACGTGGTCGATGCACTCGGTGAGCTTGGTGACGTCGTCAGGGTCGACGGCGGGGAACATGCCGACCCGCAGCTGGTTGCGGCCGAGCTTGCGGTAGGGCTCGGTGTCGACGACGCCGTGGGCGCGCAGCACCTTCGCGACGGTCGCGGCGTCCACGTCGTCGGTGAAGTCGACGGTGCCGACGACCTGCGAGCGGTGGGCGGGCTCGGCGACGAACGGCGTCGTGTAGGGCGTCTTCTCCGCCCACGCGTACAGCCGGTCCGAGGACTCCTTGGTCCGCGAGGTGGTCCAGGACAGGCCGCCCTGGGCGTTCATCCACTCGATCTGGTCGGCGAGCATGATCAGGGTCGCGACGGCGGGCGTGTTGTAGGTCTGGTCCTTGCGCGAGTTGTCGATCGCGGTCGGCAGCGAGAGGAACTCCGGGATCCAGCGGTCCGTCGCGGCGATCTCGTCGACGCGGGCGAGCGCGTCCGGCGACATCAGCGCGATCCACAGCCCGCCGTCGGAGGCGAAGTTCTTCTGCGGGGCGAAGTAGTAGACGTCGCACTGCGACACGTCGACGGGCAGCCCGCCGGCGGCCGAGGTCGCGTCGATCGCCACGAGCTTCCCGTCGCTGCCCGCGGGGCGGGCGACCGGCAGCGCGACGCCGGTCGAGGTCTCGTTGTGGGCCCAGCCGATCAGGTCGACGGACTCGTCGGAGCGCGGCTCGGGCGCGGTGCCCGGGTCGGAGGACACGACGACCGGGTCGGCGAGGAACGGGGCGCCCGTCGCCACACCGGCGAACTTCGCGGAGAACTCGCCGAAGGTCAGGTGCAGCGACCGCTCGCGGATCAGCCCGACGGCGGCCGCGTCCCAGAACGCCGTGGTCCCGCCGTTGCCGAGGACGACCTCGTACCCCTCGGGCAGCGAGAAGAGCTCCGACAGGCCCGCCCGCACGCGCCCGACCAGCGAGCGCACCGGCTTCTGGCGGTGCGAGGTCCCCATGACGTCGGCCGCGTCGGCCACCGCGCGCAGCTGCTCGGGCCGCACCTTCGAGGGGCCGCAGCCGAAGCGCCCGTCGGCGGGCAGCAGGTCGGCTGGGATCGTCACTGATTCAGCGCTCGTCGTCGTCACACCCGTCATCCTCCCAAGGGCCCCGCCGGGCTGCTGTCGCCCACGTCACCCTCGACGATCCGGAGGGTGTCGTGGGTCACGGGGTGTCCGATCCGCCCCCGCGGTACCTACGGTGGCGCTCTGTCGCACACCGGACACCGAGGAGAACAGCGGGTGAACCCAGTGACGGTCCCGGGCGGGCACGCCGACCTGGCGGGCATGCGGGTCGACTACCGGGCGGGCGAGCTCGACGTCGCCGACCTGGCCCCGACCTGGCACGAGCAGCTCGTCGCGTGGTTGCGGCACGCCCGCGAGGCCGAGCTGCCCGACCCGAACGCGATGGTGCTCGCGACCTCCGACGACGAGCACCGGGTGACCACCCGCACCGTCCTCGCGAAGGACATCGACGAGCGCGGGGTCACCTTCTTCACCAACTACACCTCGGAGAAGTCCCACCAGCTGCGTCAGACCCGCCAGGCCTCGCTGACCTTCCCCTGGTACGCGCTGCAGCGGCAGGCGACGATCGTCGGGCCGGTCGAGCTGCTCGGTGCCGACGCGACCGCGGAGTACTGGCGGACCCGGCCGCGCACCTCGCAGCTCGGGGCGTGGGCGTCGCCGCAGTCGGCGACGGTGCGCGACCGCACCGCCCTGGAGGACCTCTACGCCGCCACCGAGGCCCGGTTCGCCGACGAGGAGGAGATCCCGCCCCCGCCGCACTGGGGCGGCTGGCGGGTGCGCCCCACCCACGTCGAGTTCTGGCAGGGCCGCACCTCGCGGCTGCACGACCGGCTGCGCTTCCGGTTCGACGAGCGCCGGGGGGCGTGGGTCGTGGAGCGGCTGGCCCCCTGAGCGCGACCACGACGAGGGAAGGCTCACGCGGAGGTCACCCCCGCGCCGCGCCTACGATCCTTGGGTGAGCGAACGATCGCGCCGCGGCCTCTTCGCCGACACGACCCCGCTGCGGACCCCGCCGTTCCGGCGGCTCTGGACGGCGGGCGTGGTCACCGTCGTGGGCGCGCAGCTGACGGTCGTCGCCGTGCCCTTCCAGCTCTACGAGCTCACCGGGTCGTCGGCCTGGGTCGGCCTGACGGGGCTGTTCGGGCTGGTCCCGCTGATCGTGTTCGGGCTCTGGGGCGGGGCGATCGCCGACGCGGTCGACCGGCGGATGCTGCTCGTGGTCTCGGGCGTCGGGATCGCCGTGACCTCGGCGCTGCTCGGCATCACGGCGGTCACGCACCTCGGCGGCCCGTGGACCGTCCTGGTCATCTTCGCCGTCCAGACCGCCTGCCTCGCGGTCAACCAGCCGACCCGCTCCGCCGTCCTGCCGCGCATCCTGCCGGTCGACCAGCTCCCGGCGGCGAACACGCTGTGGTTCACCGTGCAGCAGCTCGGCGCCTTCGCCGGGCCGCTGGTGGGCGGGGTCGCGCTGGCCTTCGTCGACGTCGGGGCCCTCTACTTCGTCGACACGGTCTGCCTCTTCGCGTCGATCTGGGCCGCCTACCGGCTGCCGAGGCTCCCGGTGGGCGACGACGACCCGGGCGGGTTCCGGGGGGTGGCGCGCGCGATCCGGCGCAGCGCCGGGCTCCGCTCGGTGGTCGACGGCTTCCGCTACGCCGCCATGTCGAAGGTGCTGCTGGTCAGCTTCCTCGCCGACCTCGTGGCGATGGGCTTCGGCATGCCCCGCGCGGTGTTCCCCCAGGCCGCGGTCGAGACCTACGGCGGCGGCCCGGCCTACGGCCTGCTCTCGGCGGCGATCGCGGGCGGGGCGGCGCTGGGCGGCCTGCTCTCCGGGCGGTTGCACGGCATCGCGCGCCAGGGCGTGGCGGTGACGATCGCCGTGGGCCTGTGGGGCCTCGGGGTCGCGCTGTCCGGGCTGACATCGGTCCTCTGGCTGGCCGTCCTGCTGCTCGCCGCGGCCGGCGCGGCGGACCTGGTCAGCTCGGTGTTCCGCTCGACGATGCTCCAGACCGTCGCCACCGACGAGATGCGCGGCCGGATGCAGGGCGTCTTCGTGGTGGTCGTCGCGGGCGGTCCCCGGGTCGCGGACCTCTGGCACGGCTGGGCCGCGGACGCGATCGGGACGGGACCCACGACGACCCTCGGGGGCCTCGCCGTGATCGTCGGGATGGTCGTCGTGGTGCTCGCCTTCCCCGCGTTCTGGCGCTACCGCGCGCCGGTGGCGGGGGAGGACGCCGAGGCGGACGCGTCGGTCGGCCGGTCCTGATCCGGCGCGGGCTCGGCCAGCAGCAGGCGGAGCAGGCGCTCGAGCTCGGCGCGGTCGGCGTCGTCGAGCCCGGCGAAGAGGCGGTCGGCCTCCGCGGCCCGGGCCCCCCGGATCGCCCGCGCCACCTCGGTGCCGTGGTCGGTGACGACGACGAGCGTGGCCCGGCGGTCGTCGGGGTCGGTCTCCCGGCGGACCAGCCCGCGCTCGGAGAGCGCGTCGACCACCTCGGTGGCCGAGCGCGGCGCGATGCCGAGGTGGCCCGCGAGCGTGCCCGGCCGGACCGGGCCGTGGCGCATCAGCGTGCCGAGTGCCCGCAGCTGGGACGGCGTGACCTCCCACGGCGCGAGCGACTCCCGCGAGGCGTGGCGCAGCCGCCGGGCGACCGCCCAGAACAGGTCGCTCACCGAGGCAGGCTCGTCGTGCTCCACGGGAACAGCGTAGCGCGAACTCGTGTTGTAGCCTCATCATGAGGTTGCCTCAGCAACCTCCGTCACCACGTGCCCAGGAGGCGCCCCTTGCCCCGCACTCCGGAAGTCAGCCGCGAGGAGCGCGCCCGGAACCGCGAGCAGGCCAAGCAGGTCTCGCTGCGCCGGATCGCGCGCCTCTTCGCGCCCCACCGCCACTCCCTCGCCGTCGTCGTCGCCGTGATCGTCGCGTCGTCCGTCGTCGGCATGGCCTCGCCGTTCCTGCTCCGCGCCGTCATCGACGACGCGCTGCCCCACCGCGACGTCCGCCTGCTCGTCTGGCTGGCGGCCGGCATGGTCGCCGTCGCCGCGGTGACGGCCGCGTTCGGCGTCGTCCAGACCTGGATCTCCACCCGCGTCGGCCAGCTCGTCATGCACCGGCTGCGCACCGACGTGTTCGCCCACCTCCAGCGCCTCTCGCTGGGGTTCTTCACCCGCACCCGCACCGGCGAGGTGCAGTCGCGGATCACCAACGACATCGGCGGCATGCAGACCGTCGTCACCTCGACCGCGACCTCGATCGCGGCGAACGTCACCACCGTCGTCGCGAGCGCCGTCGCGATGGTGGCGCTGTCCTGGCAGCTCTCGCTGGTCACACTGGTCGTGCTGCCGCCCTCGGTCCTGCTCTCGCGCCGCGTCGCGCGCGTGCGCCGGCGGCTCACCGCCGAGCGCCAGCGCGAGCTCGCCGACCTGAACGTCACCATCGAGGAGGGCCTCTCGATCGACGGCGTGACGCTGGCCCGCACCCTCGGGACCGGCGACGCGCTCGTGTCCCGGTTCACCGACTCGTCGCTGCGCCTGACCGACCTCGAGCTGCGCAGCCAGCTCGCCGGGCGCTGGTGGATGGCGACGATGAGCATCGTCTTCGCCGCGATCCCCGCCCTGATCTACCTGGGGGCCGGCCTGCCGTGGACGGCGGGCGCGCTGTCGATCGGGACGCTCGTCGCGTTCACCTCGCTGCAGGCGGGGGTGTTCCGGCCGCTGTCCTCGCTGCTCGACGTCGGGGTGTCGATCTCCGCGTCGCTGGCGCTGTTCGCGCGGATCTTCGAGTACCAGGACACCGCGATCGACGTCGAGGAGCCGGAGCACCCGGTCGACCTCCCGGCCCCGCGGGGCGACCTGCGGATCTCGCACGTGACGTTCGCCTACCCCGGCGCCGACCGGGAGGCGCTGCACGACGTCGACCTCACCGTCCCCGCGGGCTCGACGCTCGCGGTCGTCGGCGAGACCGGCTCGGGCAAGTCGACCCTGGGCTCGCTCGTCGCGCGGCTGCACGACCCCGACGCCGGGCGCATCACCGTCGACGACGTCGACCTGCGCGACCTGCGGCTGGCCGACCTCGCGCGCATCGTCGGCGTCGTCAGCCAGGACACCTACCTGCTGCACGCCTCGGTGCGCGACAACCTGCGCTACGCCAAGCCGGACGCGACCGACGCGGAGATCGAGGCGGCCGCCCGCGGCGCGCAGATCCACCACGTGATCGCCGACCTGCCCGAGGGGTACGACACCGTCGTGGGCCCCCGCGGGCACCGGTTCTCCGGCGGCGAGCGGCAGCGGCTCGCGATCGCGCGCACCCTGCTGCGCGACCCGCGGGTCCTCGTGCTCGACGAGGCCACGAGCGCCCTGGACACCGCCACGGAGCGGGCCGTCCAGGAGGCCTTCGACACGCTGGCCCACGGCCGCACCACGATCACGATCGCCCACCGGCTCTCCACGGTCCGCGAGGCCGACCGGATCGCGGTGCTCGACCACGGCCGCGTCGTGGAGTCCGGCACCCACGCCGACCTGGTGTCCTCCGACGGTCGGTACGCGGCCCTGACGGCCGCGTAGGCAAGCGCGTACTACGGTCGGCGGTCATGGCGCCCACCGGGCAGCAGTACGAGATCCGTTCGGGGCGGGCGCACGCCGTCGTCACCGAGGTCGGGGCGGGGCTGCGCGCCTTCACCGTCGACGGGGCCGAGCACGTCGAGACCTACGCCGAGGACGCCTCCCCGCCGATGGGCGCGGGCTGCGTGCTCCTGCCGTGGCCGAACCGCACCGCGGGCGCCCGGTTCACCTGGCGCGGCGCGACCCACGACCTCGAGGTGACCGAGCCGGCCCGGGGGCACGCGATCCACGGGCTGGTGCGGCACCGGCCGTGGACCGTCACCGTCCACGACGACGCCGCGGTCACCCTCACGGTCGAGGTCCCCGGCGGGGCCGACGCCGACGCCCACGGCTGGCCGCAGCCGCTGCACGTCGAGACCACCTACGCGGTGGACGGCGAGCGCGGGTCGCTCACCGTGTCCCACTCGGTCACGAACACCGGCGACGGCGACGTCCCGGCCGGCGTCGGCACCCACCCCTACCTGCGCGCCGGGGACCACCCCTCCGACGAGTGCACGCTCACGGTCGCCACCGCGACGGTGCTCGACGTCGACGACGCCCTCGTGCCGACCGGCCCCGCCCGCGAGGTCACCCCGGCGGAGTCGCTGCGCCGCGGCCGGCCGGTGGCCGAGCTCGACCTCGACACCTGCTTCGGGGTGAGCGGCGGCGTCGCGGGGGTGCTCGCCGAGCTGCGTGCCCCCGACGGCACCGGCACCCGGCTCTGGGGCGACCGCAACGTCGCCTGGGTGCAGGCCTTCACCCCGCAGAGCCCGTTCGGCCGGCCCGGGAAGGCGGTCGCGGTCGAGCCGATGACGTGCCCGCCCGACGCGCTGAACTCGGGGACCGACCTCGTCGTGCTCCAGCCCGGGGCGACGTGGACCGTGCGGTGGGGGCTGGAGGCGCTGTGACCGCCTCGCGCCGGCGGGTCGTGGTGGGCGGCGAGGCCCTCGTCGACCTGGTGCCGGTCGACCAGGGCCCGCTCGCGCCGCTCGCGCCGCGGCTGGGCGGCGGCCCCTACAACGTCGCGATCGGCCTGGGTCGGCTGGGGACGCCCGCGAGGATGCTCACCCGGCTCTCCCGCGACGCGTTCGGCGACGCGCTGCTCGACCGGCTCCGCGACTCGGCCGTCGACGTCGCGCTCGTGCAGCGCGGGGACGAGCCCTCCACGCTCGCCGTCGTCACGCTGGACGGCTCGGGCGCCGCCCGGTACTCGTTCCACGTGGCGGGCGCGGCGGACCGCCTCGTCGCCGACCCGGGCGAGCTGCCGGCGGACACCGCCGCCCTCGCCGTCGGGACCCTGTCGCTGCTGCTGGAGCCGGGCGCCTCGGTGTACACCGGGCTCGCCCGCCGGGCCGCGGACGCCGGCGTGTTCGTCAGCCTCGACCCCAATATTCGGCCCGCGCTCGTCGACGACCCCGACGTGGTCCGTGCCCGCCTGGACGCGATCGCCGCCCGCGCGGGCCTGGTCAAGCTCTCCGATGAGGACGCCGCCTGGTGGGGCCGCTCCCCGGCCGACCTGATCGCGGCGGGCGCCGGCGCGGTCGTCGTGACCCGCGGCGCCGAGGGGCTCGTCGCGCACACCCGCCGCGGCGCGGTGGCCGTCGCCGCCGACACCTCGCGACCGGTCGTCGACACCATCGGGGCGGGCGACTCGGTGCACTCCGCGCTGCTCGCGCACCTGCACGCCCACGACCTCCTCGCCGCCGACCGCCTCGCCGCCCTCGACGACGACGGCTGGCGGGCGGCCCTGGGGTTCGCGGCCCGGGTGGCGAGCTGGACCGTCTCGCGGGCCGGTGCCGAGCCGCCGACGCGGGCCGAGCTCGACGGCGAGGGCGCGTCGGGCTGAATCGTGACGGGGACCACTCCGTCGGTGTCCGGTCTCCGTGCTGCGGTGATCGAGCGCCGGGCGCTACGGTTCGCCCTGCGTACGACGCCCCACACCCGCGGGAGTTCCGCCTCGGGGGGACGCCGCTCCCGATCCCGGGTGACCGACCGTCCGCCGGGGACCGGTCGGGCGCCTCCCCCCGCTCCGAGTGGCCCTCCCGCACGAGATGCGTGAAGAGGGATGCACGACATGGCCGACGACGGCGAGAAGCGCACCGCCACCCTGTCCTACCCGGGTGGCGAGCACACCATGGAGATCGTCGAGGCCACCGAGGGTGCCTCCGGTGTCCAGCTCGGGAAGATGCTCGGCGAGACCGGCCTGATCACGCTCGACCCCGGATTCGTCAACACCGGGTCCTGTCGCTCCGACATCACCTACATCGACGGCGACGCCGGGATCCTGCGCTACCGCGGTTATCCGATCGAGCAGCTGGCGAAGAGCTCCACCTTCGTCGAGACCAGCTACCTGCTGATCTACGACGAGCTGCCGAACCAGAAGCAGCTCGACGACTTCACCCAGCAGATCCAGCGGCACACCATGCTGCACGAGGACCTCAAGAAGTTCTTCGACGGCTTCCCCGTGGACGCGCACCCGATGCCGGTGCTGTCCTCCGCGGTCTCCGCGCTGTCGACCTTCTACCAGCGCTCGCTGGACCCCTTCGACGAGCCGAACGTCGACCTCTCGACGGTGCGCCTGCTCGCCAAGGTCCCGACGATCGCGGCCTACGCCTACAAGAACTCCATCGGGCAGCCGTTCCTCTACCCGGACAACAACCTGAACCTGGTGGAGAACTTCCTGCGGATGACGTTCGGCCTGCCGGCCGAGCCCTACGAGGTCGACCCCGAGGTCGCCCGCGCGCTGGACATGCTGTTCATCCTGCACGCCGACCACGAGCAGAACTGCTCGACGTCGACGGTGCGCATGGTCGGCTCCTCGCAGGCCAACCTGTTCGCGTCGATCTCGGCGGGCATCAACGCGCTGTTCGGCCCGCTGCACGGCGGCGCGAACGCCGCGGTGCTCTCGATGCTCGAGAGCATCCGCGACAACCACGGCAACACCGACGACTTCGTCGCGAAGGTCAAGAACAAGGAGCCCGGCGTCCGCCTCATGGGCTTCGGGCACCGGGTCTACAAGAACTACGACCCGCGCGCGGCGATCGTCCGCGACACCGCCCGCGGCATCATCGAGAAGCTCGGCGGCGGTGACGAGCTGCTCGACATCGCGATGAAGCTCGAGGACTACGCCCTCAACGACGACTACTTCGTGGAGCGCAAGCTCTACCCGAACGTCGACTTCTACACCGGCCTGATCTACCAGGCCATGGGCTTCCCGACCGAGATGTTCACGGTCCTGTTCGCCATCGGCCGCCTCCCGGGCTGGATCGCCCACTGGCGCGAGATGATCGAGGACCCGGACACCCGCATCGGGCGCCCGCGCCAGGTCTACACCGGCCCGTCGGAGCGCGACTTCGTCCCGATGGACCAGCGCTCGTAGCACCACCCCCCCCCGGCGCGAGGGGAACCCTCGTGCGTCTAGAACGACCGGATCCTCCCCTCGCGGCCGCCGTCGCCGGCGCGCGAGGGGAGGATTTCGTCGCTCTACACGGCCGAGGGGTCCCCTCGCGCGGTCCGGGATGGGTGACGACGGCGGGCGCGGGTACCTGCTGGGCATGGCCTCCGGTGCGGACTCCACCCGACCCGACTCCACCGCCGTCGTCTGGTTCCGCCGCGACCTGCGCGTGCACGACCAACCGATCCTGCGTGACGCCGCGGCCCGGGCCGACCGCGCGCTCGCGCTGTTCGTGCTCGACCCGGCGCTGCTCGGTCCCTCCGGGTCGCGTCGCCGGACGTTCCTCTACCGCTGCCTGCGCGCGCTCGACGAGTCGCTCGGGGGGAGGCTGCTGGTGGTCAGGGGCGACCCGGCCGACGTCGTGCCGCGCATCGCCGCGGCCGTCAAGGCCTCGAGCGTCCACACCGCCGCGGACTACAACCCCTACGGCCGGGGCCGCGACGAGGCCGTCGAGAAGGCGCTCGGCGACAAGGGCGTCGAGCTCGTCCGCTCCGGCTCGCCCTGGCTCACCGAGCCGGGCTCGATCAGCAAGTCCGACGGCGAGCCCTACAAGGTGTTCACCCCGTTCTCCCGGGAGTGGACGAAGCGCGTCGCCGACGCGGCCCCCGTCGACACCGACGCGGAGACCGTGACCTGGATGGACCCGTCGGACAAGGACGGCGGGCCCCGGGCGGTGAAGATCCCCGACGACGAGGCGGTCGACGCCGAGCTCCCCGAGGCCGGCGAGCAGGCCGCCCACGACCAGTGGGGCGCGTTCGTCGACGAGTACCTCGAGGACTACGACGAGCTGCGCAACCGGCCCGACCGACCGGCCACCTCGCGCATGTCGGTGCACCTGAAGTACGGCACCGTGCACCCCCGCACGCTGCTCGCCGACGCCCGCGGCGACGGCAAGGGCGCGACGTCGTTCCGCAACGAGCTGTGCTTCCGCGACTTCTACGCCCACGTGCTCTGGCACTGGCCCCGCTCGGCCCGCGAGAACTTCGACCCGAAGTTCGACCGCATGGAGCTCGACACCGGGAAGCAGGCCGACGAGAAGTTCGCGCGGTGGCAGGAGGGCCGGACCGGCTTCCCGGCGATCGACGCCGCGATGCGCCAGTTGCGGGGCGAGGCCTGGATGCACAACCGGATGCGGATGGCCGTCGCGTCGTTCCTCGTCAAGGACCTGCACCTGCCGTGGTGGTGGGGCGCGCGGCACTTCATGGACCTGCTCGTCGACGGCGAGCTCTCCTCCAACCAGCACGGCTGGCAGTGGGCCGCGGGCACCGGGACCGACGCCGCGCCGTACTTCCGCGTGTTCAACCCCGTGACCCAGGGGGAGCGGTTCGACCCGCAGGGCGACTACGTCCGCCGGTGGGTGCCCGAGCTCGCCGACGTCGAGGGGCTCGAGGGCAAGAAGGTCCACCAGCCCTGGAAGCTGGAGAACCCGCCCGAGGACTACCCGGCCCCGATGGTCGACCACAAGGCCGAGCGCCAGGAGGCGCTGCGCCGGTTCGAGCGCTTGTGAATGGATTTCGTCGTGGGAGCGACGAAATCCATTCACACCAGCAGGTCCCGCCGCGGCCCTGACCTGGCGGCTTGTGAGTGGATTTCGTCGCTCCCACGACGAAATCCATTCACATGGCCGAAGGCCTACACCAGGCGCTCGAGCAGGAGCCGGGTGCCGGCCCGCAGGTCGTCCAGGGCCTCCGGGTCGGCGGCGAGGTGGCGGAGCAGGGCCTGCTGGAAGAGGCCGTCGAAGGCCGCGTAGGCGGTGGCGCTGGTGCACGCCGGCTCTCGGCCGGACAGGTGCGCGTAGGTGGTGACGATCCGCCAGATCATCCGCTCGAGCCCGGCGTCGATCTCGCCCACGTCGAGCCGGAACGACTCCTCGAACATCGATTGCGACCGCAGGTCGTACCAGAGCCGGTGCATGAGCGCGTCGCTCTCCAGCGTCGCCGCGAGCCCGTCCCCGGCGTCGCGGGCGAGCGCGTCGGCCGCCGTCGCGTGGGTGGCGACGGCGTCGTAGCGCTCGACGCACTGCGTCTTGAACCGCTGCACGCAGTAGGTGATCAGCTCGACCTTGTCGCGGAAGTAGTAGTGCAGCACGCCGTGGCTGAAGTCGGAGTTCTGCGCGATCTCCCGCAGGCTCGTGCGGGCGTAGCCGAGGGTGGCGAGCGTCTGGAGGGCGGCGTCCGCGAGCTCGCGCCGCCGGTCCTCGAACTTGTCGGCCGGCCGGCGGCGTCCGCGCGCATCGGTGCTGGTCACGTGGTGGTCTCCCGAGGGCTGCCGAGACGACGACGATGCTAACCCGGATCCCTTGACACCCGTCAGGGTTTTTCTTGACGACTGTCCAAGACCCTCCCTACTGTGATCCGCGTCGCACGACGAGGTGCCGGCCCGGCGAGGGTCCGGCGGGGAGGAGCGAGGGTGGGTGCGTTCGATCTGACCGGACGGAAGGTGCTGGTCACCGGCGGGGCCCAGGGGCTGGGCGAGGGCATGGCCCGCGCGCTGACCGCGGCCGGCGCCTCGGTGGTCATCGCCGACGTCGCGAAGGACCTCGGCGAGCAGACGGCGGCCTCGGTGGGGGCCGGTTTCGTCGCCCTCGATGTCACCGACGACGCCGGCTGGGAGACCGCGATCGGCCAGGTGATCAGCGAGCTCGGCGGCCTCGACGTCGTGGTCAACAACGCCGGCCTCGAGGTGACCCAGCTGCTCGTCGACACCGAGCCCGACGACGTCCGGCGGCTGCTCGAGGTCAACCTCATCGGCACCATGCTCGGCATCAAGCACGCGTTCCGCGCGATGCGCCCGGGCGGCCCGGCGGGCGGGGGCGGCGCCGTCATCAACGTCTCCTCGGTCGCGGCGACCATCGCCTTCCCCTCCATCGGCGCCTACTCGGCGACCAAGTCCGGCGTCGACCGGCTCACCCGGATCGCGGCGGCCGAGTCCGGCAAGCTCGGCTACGGCGTGCGCGTCAACTGCGTCTACCCCGGCCTCATCCCCACCGCGATGGGCCAGAAGCTCGCCGTCGAGACCGCCGGCCTGGGGCTGTTCGGCAGCCCCGAGGAGGCCGTGGGCGCCGTCGTCGAGCTGACGCCCTCGGGACGCCTCGGCGAGGTCTCCGACATCGCCGACGCCGTGGTCTTCCTCGCCTCCGACGCCTCCCGCTTCGTCAACGGGGCCGGCCTGCCCGTCGACGGCGGCATGGGGATGTAGATGTCCCTGGCGTCCTACCTGGACAAGGGGGCGTCGCTCGGCGGCGACGCCCCCTGTCTGACCCTCGACGGCGAGACCCGGACCTACGACGAGGTCGTCGCGCTCTCCCGCGACGTGGCGCGGGCGCTGCGCCGGGGCGGGGTCGGCGCCGGGGACCCGGTCGGCATCCTCTCGGCGAACCACCCGACGTCGTTCACCTGCGTCTTCGGGATCGCGCGCGCCGGGGCGGTGTGGTGCCCGATCAACCCCCGCAACGCGGCCGGCGAGAACCGGGAGCTGCTGGCGCTCTTCGGCTGCACCGCGCTGCTCTTCCAGGCGAGCTTCGCCCCGCTCGTCGCCGAGATCGCCCCGCAGCTGCCCGCGCTCACCACGCTGGTGTGCCTCGACGACCCCGAGCCGGCCGTCGAGGGCGCCGTGGGCCTCGAGGCGTGGCTCGCGGCCGCCGCCGAGGACCCCGCCTGGTCCGACGTGGTCGTCGACGAGGGCCGGGCCGGGGACGAGGTCGTCGCGCTCGTGGGCACCGGCGGCACCACGGGCCGGCCCAAGGGCGTGCAGCTGACCGACCGCAACCTCGAGACGATGACCGCGGTCACGCTCATGGCCTACCCGCTCGAGCGCCGGCCGGTGTACCTCGCGCTCGCGCCGCTGACGCACGCGGCCGGGGTGCTCTGCTTCCCGATCCTCGCCCAGGGCGGGGAGATCGTCGTCATGGCCGCGCCCGACGTCGGGGGGTTCCTCGGGCTGGTCGCACGGCACCGCGTGACCCACACGTTCCTGCCGCCGACGCTGATCTACATGGTCCTCGACCACCCCGACCTGGCGACGACGGACCTCCGCTCGCTGCAGTGCTTCTGGTACGGCGCCGCCCCGATGTCGACGGCGCGGCTGGCGGACGCCTGCGAGCGGATCGGGCCGATGGCGCAGCTGTTCGGGCAGTCCGAGGCACCGATGATGATCTCGACGATGGGCCCGGCCGAGCACCGGCACGCCGACGGGTCGCTCGCCACCGAGCGGTTCGCGTCCGCGGGCCGCCCGTCGCCGCTGGTCACCGTGGCCATCATGGCGCAGGACGGGAGCCTGCTCGGCCGGGGCGAGCGCGGCGAGATCGTCATCCGCAGCTCGCTGGTCATGGCCGGGTACCACGAGGACCCGGAGGCGACCGCCGAGGTCTCGGCCCACGGGTGGCACCACACCGGCGACGTCGGCTACCTCGACGACGACGGCTGGCTGTTCATCGTCGACCGCGCCAAGGACATGGTCATCACCGGCGGGTTCAACGTGTACTCGGCCGAGGTCGAGCAGGCGCTGATGGCCCACGACGCGGTCGCCGACTGCGCCGTGGTCGGCCTGCCCGACGAGAAGTGGGGCGAGCGGGTGGTGGCCGCGGTCCAGCTCCGGCCGGGCGCCTCCGCCGATCCCGACGACCTCATCGCGTTCACCAAGGAGCGGATCGGCAGCGTCAAGGCTCCCAAGCAGGTCTGGTTCTGGGACGACCTGCCCCGCTCCACCGTCGGGAAGGTGCTCAAGGCGGACGTCCGCTCCCAGCTGGTCGAGAGCTGAGGTCGCCGCGGCCCGGGGTGATCACGCTCCGGGCGTCGGCGACCACGGATCGCGATCTCGGACGAGCGGCGTCACTCGCCCGCCCCGGAGGCGTCGTGTCCATGAGGGACGGCGCCACCCGATCGTGACGTGACCGTCCCCGAACGGACGCTCCGCCGGCACGGCCGGACGGAGCAGCATGTGCCGGTGATCGCGCCGGCCAGGGGCGCATGGGGGGTGGGACGCGGTGCGGCTGCTGGTCGTCCTCGTGGTCACGGTGGCGCTGCTCGTCGCCGCGACGCCGATCGCGCTCTCGCAGGCTCCGCCGCTGCACTCGCCGCTGCTCGCGGTGGTGGCGTTCGGGATCGCGGTGATCGCGCTCGTCGCCGGGGTGGCGCTCCTGGTCCGGGCCACGTCGCTCGGCCGGCGGGCGGCCCTCGCCGGTCCCGCCGGTCCCGCCGGGCGCCCGGTGGGTCCGCGGCGGGGCGCCCTGGTGGCGCGGGTCGTGCCCTCGCCGCGCCCGGCCGCGGACCACGACGGGGAGCCGACGGCCGACGAGAGCGTCACCGAGCCCCGTCCGCGGCGCGAGCACATCGAGCTCGTGCCCGTCGGCGGGCGGATCACGGTGTCGGCGGCGGCGTCGGCGACGGGACCGCGGCACGCGCTGGTGGAGGTGGCGCGTCAGCCCCGCCACGACCCGTGGACGACGGGCCAGTCGCCGGCCGGGCCGTCCCAGATCCACGCCCAGCAGAGCTCGGCCTCTGACGACGATCCCGACGCCGCCGTCGCCGGGGCGGCCGCCGAGCGGTCGGCCGCGTTCGCGGCCCGGTACACGGCGACGCGCTCGCGCCGGTAGCCCGGCCCCTCGTAGGCGTCGAGCGCGGGGAGCGCGGCGACCGGGTCGGCGAGCTCGACGACGTGGCCCGGCGCGAGGGCGTCGCCCACGCCGGCGTCGCGGACGAGCGCCGGGTAGCCGCGCCCGGTGTCGTGCACCCGTCCCGCCGCGACGGCCGGCCACGTCTCCCGGGCGGCCGGGGCGAGCCGCCACCACGCGGAGGCCCCGGGCTGCAGGGTGCCGTAGACGAACACGCGCGCCGGCCACGCGCGGGGATCCGGGCTCCCGGACGGGATCACCGTGGCGGCGCCGTCGGCGACGTCGCCCGGCACCCCCTCGAGCGTGATCGCCCGCTCCTGCGCCACGTCCCGGCAGCGGACGGGAGCGCCGTCGACGAGCAGCGGCGCGCGGATCGCGTCGGCCGGCCAGTAGGCGAGCACCGGGTCGAGCGCGACGCCGTCGTCGGTGCCGCGGACCCGCGCGGCGTGCACCCGGGCCAGGGCGTAGCGCCGGCCGCGGCCCTCGCAGACGTCGAGGACCGCCACCTGCTCCGGGGTCGCGAGCCACACCCCGTGGACCTCGGGCGGCTCGTCGGGGGGCACGACCGCGAGCGTCGCCGGCCGCGCGCCGTCCCGGGCCCGCCGGCCCGCGGCCCAGACCGCCGCGACCCCGCTCACCGCGGCCCGCAGCACCACCACGGGACCGGCCAGCCCGAGCTCGCGGCGCAGCCAGGTGATCTTCGACGGGCACCGGTTGGAGCCGAAGGCGAGCACCGGCACGCGCCGGGCCAGCGGCGGTGCGCCCCGCGCGGCGAGCCAGGCGTCGAGCGCCCTGCCCTCGTGCGCCCTGCCCCCGACACGCCAGCCGCCGGCCGCCCCCGGGTCGGGGGTCAGCCGGCGGGCGGTCGCGTCGTCGTGGACGAAGGACCACCCCGGCGCGATCCCGGGGTACGGGTCGGCCGGGAAGTCCTGGTCCGGGCGGGCCTCGTCTACTCCTTGGCCGCCTTCCACTCCTCGAGGTGCGGGGCCTCGTCGCCGATCTTGGTGCCGTCGCCGTGCCCGGTCCGCACCACCGTCTCGTCGGGCAGCGTGAACAGCTTCGCCGCGATCGAGTCGAGGATGACGCCGTAGTCGGAGTACGACCGCCCGGTCGCCCCCGGCCCGCCGTTGAACAGCGTGTCGCCGGTGAAGACCGTGCCGAGGTCCGGCGCGTAGAAGCACACCGACCCCGGCGAGTGGCCCGGGGTGTGGATCAGCGTGAGGTCGATCCCGGCGATGGTGAACGTCTCGCCGTCCTCGAGCTGCCCGTCCGGCTCCCGGTCGGAGTGGGTGAGGTCCCAGACCACGCGGTCGTCGGGGTGCAGCAGGATCGGCGCGTCGAGGGCGTCCGAGAGCGCGGGCGCCGCGTTGACGTGGTCGTTGTGCGAGTGCGTGCACAGGATCGCGGTGACGTTGCGGTCACCCACGGCCTTGCGGATCGCCTGCGCGTCGTGCGCCGCGTCGATGACGACGACCTCGTCGGAGTCCCCGAGGAGCCAGACGTTGTTGTCGACGTCCCACGACCCGCCGTCGAGCTCGAACTTGCCCGACGTGACGACGTTCTCGATCGGACCGTCGTCCGCCATCAGAAGACCACCACCGAACGCAGGACGTCGCCCTGGTGCATCTTGTCGAAGGCCTGCTCGACGCCGTCGAGGGCGATCCGCTCGGTGACGAACTTGTCGAGCGGGAACCGTCCCTGCAGCGCGAGGTCCACGAGCATCGGGAAGTCGCGGCTGGGCAGGCAGTCGCCGTACCAGGACGAGGACAGCGACCCGCCGTGGGAGAAGAACGGCTGGAAGTCGGCCTCGAGCTTCATGTCCGGCGAGGGCACGCCCACCAGCACGAGGCGGCCGGCGAGGTCGCGGGCCTCGAAGGCCTGCTTCCAGGTGGCCGGGATGCCGACGGCGTCGATGACGACGTCGGCGCCGAAGCCGTCGGTGAGGTCGCGGATGCCCTGGACCGGGTCGGTGTTCTTGGCGTTGATCCCGTGGGTGGCGCCGAAGCCCTTGGCCCACTCCAGCTTCCGGTCCTCGGTGTCGACGGCGATGATCGTCGTCGCGCCGGCCAGGGCCGCGCCGGCGATGGCGGCGTCACCGACGCCGCCGCAGCCGATCACCGCGACCGTCTCGCCGCGCGCCACCTTGCCGGTGTTGATCGCGGCGCCGGTGCCCGCCATGACGCCGCAGCCGATGAGCCCGGCCTCGGCCGGGTCGACGTCGGGGTTCACCTTGGTGCACTGCCCGGAGTGGACGAGCGTCTTCTCGGCGAACGCGCCGATGCCCAGGGCCGGCTTGAGCTCCTCGCCGGTCTCCTTGAGCGTCATGGGCTGTGCGGCGTTGTGCGTGTCGAAGCAGAGGTGGTGCTTGCCCTTGCGACAGGCGCGACACACCCCGCAGACGGCGCGCCAGTTGAGGATCACGAAGTCGCCGACCTCGAGGCCCTCGACCCCCTCACCGAGCGCCTCGACCTTCCCCGCGGCCTCGTGGCCGAGCAGGAAGGGGTAGGCGTCCTCGATGTTGCCCTCGCGGTAGTGCAGATCGGTGTGGCAGACCCCGCAGGCCTGGATGTCGACCACGGCCTCGCCCGGCCCCGGGTCGGGGATCACGATCGTCTCGACGGTGACCGGCTTGCCCTTCTCCCGGGACACCACGCCCCGGACTTCCTGTGGCATCTTCGCCCTCCCGTACGTGTCGTGTTCCGTGCGCCCATGCGCAGGATTCCACGTGTCCCACGCCACTACGCAACCCAGCGGCCGCGAGATCCGGACCCCGGAACGCCCACGGGCGGCCACCCCGAGGGGATGGCCGCCCGTGTGACGGTGTGGCTTTCCGGACGTTCAGTGTCTGCGGTGCGACACCGCTGACGCTCAGACGTGCAGGATCAGTGCCGAGCCCTGGCCGCCGCCGCCGCAGAGGCCGGCCGCGCCGACGCCGCCGCCGCGGCGCTTGAGCTCGTGGGCCAGGTGGATCGCGATGCGGGCGCCGGACGCGCCGACCGGGTGGCCCAGCGAGATGGCGCCGCCGTCGACGTTGACGAGGTCGGAGTCGACGCCGAGCTCGTTCATCGACTGCAGCGCGACCGCCGCGAACGCCTCGTTGATCTCGATGAGGTCGAGCTGCTTGGCGTCGAGGCCCTCCCGCTCGAGCGCCTTGAGGATCGACCGCGACGGCTGCGAGAGCAGCGAGTTGTCGGGGCCGGCCACCCAGCCGTGGTTCCCGATGCGGGCGAGCACCTCGAGGCCCAGCTCCTTCGCCTTCTTCTCCGACATCACCACGGTGGCCGCGGCGCCGTCGGAGATCTGCGACGCCGTGCCCGCGGTGATGGCACCGTCCTTGTCGAACGCCGGGCGGAGCTTGCCGAGGCCCTCGGCGGTGGTGTCGCCGCGGACGCCCTCGTCCTCGGTGACGACGACGGGGTCGCCCTTGCGCTGCGGCACGGACACCGGCGCGAGCTCGGCGTCGAACCGGCCGTTCTTGGCCGCGTCCGCGGCGCGCTGGTGCGAGAGGGCGGCGAACTCGTCCATCGCCTGGCGGGTCAGGCCGATCGCCTTGGAGTAGCGCTCGGTGGAGGCGCCCATGGACTCGTGGTCGTAGACGTCGGTGAGGGCGTCGTGCTCGGTGGCGTCGATGATCTGGCCGCCGCCGTACTTGTAGCCGCGGCGGGCCTTCGGCAGCAGGTAGGGCGCCGCCGTCATGGACTCCATGCCGCCCGCGACGACGATGTCGTAGTCGCCGGCCTGGATCATCTGGTCGGCGAGCGCGATCGCGTCGAGCCCGGACAGGCAGACCTTGTTGAGTGTGAACGAGGGCGTCGACATCGGGATGCCGGCGTCGGTACCCGCCTTGCGGGCCGGGTTCTGGCCGGCGCCGGCCTGGATGACCTGGCCCATGATCAGGTACTCGACCTGGTCGCCGGAGATGCCGGCCTGCTCCAGGGCCTTCGTGATCGCGGTGCTCCCGAGCTGCTGCGCGGAGAGGTCGGCATAGGCCCCGGAGAGCTTGCCGATCGGCGTGCGGGCGCCGGAGACGATGACGGAGCCGGGCATGTGGACCTCCTGGGCGATCGTGACTCGAACGTGGCACGACGGCGGGCCGTGCTCGATGTGGGCGGGCCGCGGCTGGATCCCGCCGCGCGTCCCGGGGACGCCGGACTCCCGAACCTACCCGTGTGAGGGTGCCCACCGAAGGGTTCGCGCCAGCACCCGTCCTGCAGTGCGGGTCACGCGGATCGGTTCAGAAGACCCGGCCGTCCCGGTGTCAGGCGGCGTCCTGCGCGGCGACCCCGGAGAAGCGCGCGACCTCGGCCATGATCGGCGGCCACTCCTCGCGGAGGGCCTGGTTGCCCATGAACAGCCCGAGGTGGCCGCCCGGCGCGGTGCGGGTCCACACCTGCTCCGCCGGGGTCGACACGGCGTCCGCGGCCCGGAAGACCTGGACCGGCGGCGTGATGTGGTCGGTCGCCCCGCCGAGCAGGAAGAGCGGGCACTCCAGGGCGCCGAGGTCCACCCGGCGGCCACCGACCTCGAGGTCACCGGTGATGAGCTCGTTGCCGGCGAAGAGGTGCTCGACCAGCCACAGGTAGAAGGTGCCCGGCACGTTCTGGGTGTGCTTGAACCAGTCCTCGAACGCCTGGTAGCGCGCGATGGCGGCCGGGTCGTCGAGGTGGCGCAGCAGGTCGACGTGCTTGGCGATCTCGGCGTCCGGGCTCATCGCGATGAAGCCGTTGAGCACGAACTGCCCGGGCATGTTGCCCCGGCCCATGGCGACCATGGCCCGGTAGGGCACGGTCCCGTAGCGGCGCGAGGTCACCCGCGACGACGCCCCGATGGCGGTGTCGCCGGCGTGGAAGTCGATGGGCGCCCCGGCAAGGGTCAGCGTGTTGACACGCTCCGGGTGCAGCGCCGCGTAGATCGCCGAGAGCCAGCCGCCCTGGCAGTCCCCGACGAGGTTGACGGTGGTGTGGGCGGTGCCCTCGAGGGCGGTGTCGACGGCGCGGTCGACCACGGCCACGTAGTCCTCGACCGTCGTGCCCTTCGTGGCCTGCGTGGCGCCGACCCAGTCGAGGGTGAGGGCCCGCGTCAGGCCCGCGGCCCGGATGACCTGCATCTGCGACTGGGTGGGCCCGAAGTCGACGATGCACGAGTCGTGCCCCGCCTGGGGCGGCAGCACGAGGGTCGGCACCACGTCGTCGGTGGCGCCGGCGGTGAAGTCGCGCAGCCGCGCGATCGGGGTCTCCCAGACCACCCGGTGCTCGGTCGACCACGACGGGCGGCGCCGCCCGAGGACGTGGCGCCACCAGCGGGTCGCGTCCCACACGGTGCGGTGCGGGGTCGCGGCCTGCGCGAGTGCCCGGGTGGTGACGTAGGCGCCGCCCTCGGCGAGCGCGGTCGCCGCCTTCCGCAGCGTCTCGCCGCGGAACGAGCGCAGGTAGGCCGCGGGGTCGACCGGGTCCAGGCTCGGCGCCTCGGGGGTGCCTGCGGGGTCGTGCTCGTCCTGCTCGGCGTGGGGCGCGGGTGCCTCGGCCGTCATGGGTCCCTCCTCGCGCAGCCCGGCGCTGCGGGGCCCGGGAGCCCGGGACCGGGCCCCGGCGACGTCGCCGGCTGCGAGACGAACGCTAGGTCTGCTTGGCATCGTTCGCAACGAGGGTGGCCCCGTCGGGGACGTGCGCCCCTCCATCTGGACGGATTCCGTCACGGATGAGTCGCAGGTCGCCGGAAGTGGTGTGATGCCTGCCACCGGTGGGCACGCTGGACCGGCACGGAGAGCCGTGGACCAGCGGACGCACGACAGCGACGGGAGGCCGGCGATGGCGGACATGACCGGACAGGTGGCGGTGGTGACGGGCGGGGCCCGCGGGATCGGGAAGGCGATCTCGGAGCGGCTCGCGAACCGGGGCGCGAAGGTCGCCGTCGGGTACGCCAACGGTCGCGACAGCGCCGCCGAGCTCGCCGAGAAGTACCCGGGCATGACGATCCACCAGGGCAACATCGGCAGCCGCGAGGACTGCGAGCGCGTGGTCCAGGAGGTCTACGACCAGCACGGGCGCATCGACATCCTGGTCAACAACGCGGGGATCACCGCCGACAAGATGCTCCACAAGATGGAGGTCGAGGACTGGGACAAGGTCATCCAGGTCAACCTCTCCGGCACCTTCTACATGTCCCACCTGGTGTTCAACCACATGCGCGAGCGCCAGAGCGGGCGCATCGTCTCGATCTCCTCGGTGATCGGCGAGCGCGGCAACGCCGGGCAGGCGAACTACGCGGCGACGAAGTCGGGCCTGTTCGGGCTCACGATGTCGCTGGCGATGGAGGGGGCCAAGAAGGGCATCACCGCGAACTGCGTGGCGCCGGGCTACATCGAGACCGACATGGTCGCGGGCGTGCCGGAGTCGGCGCTCGAGAAGATCGTCGGCCAGGTCCCGGTCGGCCGGCTGGGCCAGCCGGACGAGGTGGCGCGGGTCGTCGAGTTCCTCGCCGACCCGGACTCCGGCTATATCACCGGGCAGGTGTACTCGGTCAACGGCGGGCTCTTCATGTCGGCCTGAGGTCATGTCGGCCTGAGGCGGCGGGCCGTCAGGCGAGGCGCGTCGAGAGCTCGTCGCAGATCTCCTCGAGCGCCTCGCCGGCGGCCCGGCACATGCCGGGGAAGCAGATGAAGCCGTGCACGGCCCGGGCGTGGTCGGAGTGCCGCGTCGGGACACCCGCGTCGCGGAGGCGCCCGGCGTAGGCCACCCCGTCGTCGTGCAGCGGGTCGACCCCGGCGGTGATCACCAGTGCCGGAGGCAGGTCGCGGTGGTCGGGAGCGAGCAGCGGGGAGCAGAACGGGTCGCTCGGGTCGCCGTCCGCGCCGAGGTAGTTCGCGCGGAAGACGTCCATGTCGGCACGGGTGAGCAGGGGGCCCCGCTCGTACGCCGTCGTCGACGGCGCGGCGAGCCCGAGGTCGACGACGGGGTAGAGCAGCACCTGGGCGTCGATGGCCGGCCCGCCCTCCCGCGCGAGCAGGCAGAGCACCGCCGCGAGGTTGCCGCCGGCGCTGTCGCCCATGACGGCGACCCGGTCGGCGCGGCCCCCGAGGGCGTCGGCGTGGCGCACCGCCCAGCACAGCGCGGCGTACCCGTCGTCGCGGGCGGCGGGGTACGGGTGCTCCGGGGCGAGGCGGTAGTCCACGGAGACGACGAGGGCGCCCACCCGGGACGCCACGTGGGCGCAGAGCCAGTCGGACTGGTCCAGGTTGCCGAGCGACCCGCCGCCGCCGTGGAAGTTGAGCACGATCGGGAGCCGGTCGTCGTCCGTGCGGGCGCCCGGCAGCGGGGGGTGCGGCCGGTAGAGGCGCAGCGTCAGCGGGCCGCCGTCGGTGGCGATGCGCAGGTCGGTGAGCGACACGTTCCCGGGCATCGGGCCGAAGACCCGCGAGGTCACCACGTTGTGGGAGAGCCGCCGGCTGCGCGCGCGGGCGAGGTCCTCGGCGCTCATCCGGCTGATCGCGATGGCGCCCATGCGGTCGGTGATCCAGGTGAACACCCGCGTGCGCACGTCGATCGCGATCGGTCCGGCGGGCGGGCCGTCGGGGACGTGGCCGTGGGCGCCGACCTCGGTGGGCCCGGCCGGCGCGGGTGGGGCGTCAGGCGCGGGGGGCGCGGGAGGTGTGGTGGGTGCGGCGGTGCGTGCCGCCGGACGCGTCGTCGGTCCCGGCATCACGCCTCCTCTCGGGCGTCCACTCCGTCGTGCGAGGGCACGAGGTACCCCGTTCGGCCGCCGACCGACGAACGATTGCTCCGATCGAGGCGGTGGCGGCAGATCATGGCGTGTGCTGGCTCACGTCGCCAGCGCAACGGGTAGCCCGATCGTGGCCGCTCGGTGACCGGTGCCCGGGGCGAGATCGCCCGAGAGGGTGGCGGCATGTCGTCGCGGGGACACGCCGTGACGGCTCGGCGAGCGGCGCAGCGACGTGATCCACGCCGCGCCGGGGGCCGGTGGCGCCCGTGCTACGGTCGATCCAGAGCGAAGGGGAGTAGCTCCCAACGCCGCGGTCGACACACTGATCGCCGCCCGGTGACCGGGTGGTGCTCCGGTCGCGGCGGCCACCCGAGGTGTTCGGTGGCGGGCGAGACCTTCGGTGCCGATCCGCAGCATTTGCGGGCCGCACCGGGAGGCGTCCGCCCTCACCGGCCGGCCCGCGGGAGCGAAGGGACCTTCGTGGGCGTCTTCCTGGTCGCACTGGCCGTCAGCTTCGGCGTCATCTTCGTCGCGGAGCTCGGGGACAAGAGCCAGCTGATGGCCCTGACCTTCGCGACGCGCTTCCGCGCGCTGCCGGTCCTCCTCGGGATCTCGATCGCCACGGCCGTGGTGCACGCGGTGTCGGTCGGGGTCGGCTACCTGCTCGGCGCCGCCCTCCCCACCTTCTGGATCAGCCTCGCGGCGGCCGTGGCGTTCCTCGGGTTCGGGCTGTGGACCCTGCGCGGGGACGACCTCACCGCCGCCGAGCAGGAGAAGGCGCAGCGCACGGGCAGCTCGGCGGTCCTCGCCGCGTCGGTCGCCTTCTTCCTGGCCGAGCTGGGCGACAAGACGATGCTCGCGACGATCACCCTCGCCACGCAGTACCACGGCTGGGGCGGCGTCGTCGGTGTGTGGGCCGGTTCGACGGTCGGGATGGTGGTCGCCGACGGGCTCGCGATCCTCGCGGGCCGCCTGCTCGGCCGCAGTCTCCCGGAGCGGGCCGTCCGGATCGGTGCCGCCGTGCTGTTCTTCGCCTTCGGGATCTGGCTGGCGGTCGAAGCGTTCCTGACCCGCTGACGCCTCGTCAGGAGGCGCTGGCGAGCGAGGCGGCGGCGTCGCGGTCGGAGGCGATGACCACGTCGTCGTAGTACACGGTGCCGTCCTGGTCGATGTCCGAGGACCGGTACAGCCCGGTCTTGAGGTACGACTTGTCGTCCGGGTAGAGGGTGCCGCTGCGCGGGTGGTAGTCCGAGAGCACCTGGTGCCCGTCCTGCTCGACGTCGACGGCGCCGGAGTCGGGGTCGGACGAGAAGTGGACGCGCAGGACGAGGTCGGTGCGTGCTCCGGCCTTCGCCGACCCGAGGTCGGTCTGCCAGTGCTCCCCGATGCCGTCCCCGCCCTCGAGCACGAACCGGCCGTCGTGGACCTGGATCGAGAGCGGCGGGCTGCCCTCGCCCGAGTTCTTCCACTGCGCGACGACCTGCCAGTCCGAGGTGTCGGTGGGGAAGTCCTCCGGGAGGTACAGCGCGAGCCCGAACCAGTACTCGTCGCCCTCGCGGAAGCTGCGGTAGGCCGGCTCGAGCTCCGAGCGGGTGCCCCCGGAGGGGACGGTGTACGCGACGGCGGAGCGGCCCGGCACGTCCGGACTGTCGACCACTCTCGGGTCGTCGGCGTCCTCGGTGTTCCAGGGCGTGTCGCGGTAGGTATCGAGCAGCGTGGCGGCCGCGGAGCCCGACCGCCACAGCACGCCGTCGCCGGTCGGGCCGGAGGAGGCGCCCCCGGGAGAGCGGCCGGTGCCGCCGGTGGTGGCGCACGCGGCGAGCAGCAGGGCCGCCACGAGCAGGACCGCGGCGACGAGCACCCGGGACACCCGGCGGGGAGGCCTCACCCACCCGAGCGTACGGAGCCGGCGATGAACGCCGGGCGTGGTCTCAGGCGCCGGAGAGCCGCAGGCGCACCGAGCGCTCGACGAGGATCGGGACGAAGGTCCGGACGCGGGCCCCGGCCAACCGGTCCCACGCCTCCCTGACCGCGCCGCGCACCGTGTCGGGAGCGACGCCGTGCTCGGTGTAGCGCGCGACGAGGCGCTCCTCGGTCTCCGTGCGCACGGCGTGGTCGTCCGACGGGGCGGTGGCGGTCGAACCCTCGGTCATGGATCGAATCCAAGACCTCCGACGGAGGTCTGCACCAGCGGTCGCCGACGACCTCACAGTCCGGGGACGGACGAGCCCGCCTCCGCCAGGGCGTCGTCACGGACGGGAGGCGGCAGCAGCGCGACGTCGACCGGACCGGCGGTCGCGAGCGCCGCTCCGACCGGGTACGCGCGGGCCGTCGCCGGCAGGTCCCCCTCGTCCCCGGAGAGCAGGACCGAGAGCCCGGCCGGGTCGGCGTCGGGGGCCGGGTCGAGGCCGAGCCGCCGCAGCGCCTGGCCCGCCACCGCGCGGGAGCTGTCGTAGAGCCGCACGCCGGGGAGGGCGGCGGCGATGGCGTCGGAGACCAGCGGGTAGTGGGTGCAGCCGAGCACGATCCCGCGGGCGTCGGCCGGAGTACGCGACGCCCCGACCCCGACCGCCGCGGCGACGGCCCCGGCGTCCGCGGCCTCGACGGCGTCGGCGAGGCCGGGGCAGGGCACCGCGGTCGCCTGGCCCGGCGTCGCGAAGAGCGCGACGAGGTCGGCCTGGTACGCGCTCGCGCTGGTGCGCTCGGTGGCCCAGATGCCGAAGGGCTCGCCGCCGGATGCGGCCGGCTTGACCGCGGGCACGGTCCCGACGACGGGTCGGTCCGGCTCCAGCTCCGCCCGGAGCGGCACCAGCGCGGTGACGCTCGCGGTGTTGCAGGGGACGACGACCGCGTCCGCGCCCCGGGCGATGGCCAGGCGGGCCGCGCCGAGCACGCGGTCGACGATCCACTCGCCCGCCCGGGCCCCCCACGGCATCCCGGCGGGGTCCATGAACAGGTCGAGGTGCACGTCGGGGCGCAGGTACCGCAGCCAGCCCGCGGTCGGCAGCATGCCGAGGCCGGAGTCGATCAGCGCGATCCGTGTCCCGCTCGCAGGCACGGCAGCGAGCGTACTCGCGGGGATCGATCTCTCAGGGTCCGGCTCGGCTGGTGTAGGTGTGGCCGGTCGGGGTGGTGGTGCGCACGGTGTGGGGGTGCTCGCCGTGCCCGTCGTGGACGGTCTCGACGTCCCAGCCGGGCATCTCGCGGACGTAGTTGCCGCGGGCGCAGACCCCGCGGCCGTTGGCGAGGCTGGCGGGGCCGCCGGCGCGGGACTGGACGATGTGGTCGTGGTGCCGTATCGGGGCGTCGCAGTAGGGGTCGCGGCAGCGGCCGCCGTCGCGGAGGTCGATCAGCCGGGCGAGGAACCCGTCGAAGCGCCGCTTCTGGGGGTCACCGCCGAGCAGGCCGCCGTGGGCGGGGTGGGCGAACAGCCGCCGCCACCACCTTTTCCCGCCGGTGGCGCGCAGCAGGTCGCGCACGATCCCGGCCGGCAGGGGCCCGTGCCCGACCAGCTCGCCGGGGGTGGCGCTGTCGGGGTCGAGCAGCGCGTCGAGCGGCAGCACGATCCCGACCTCGACGTCCACATCCTCGGCGTGGGCTTGTCCGGTGAGGCGTTCGACGAGGGTGTCGGCCATGACCTGGTCGCGGCTGCGACCGTCGGTGTCGCCGGTGGCGACCAGCGAGTCGGCGTGGCGGCGTAGCGCGGCCAGGCAGGCGACGCCTTGTTCGACCGGCAGCAACCCGGAGAGCACTGCCATGGTGTCGGGGGCGGGGCGCAGCGTGACCCGGCGGTCTTTCCGGGCGGTGCGGCCGCGGTGGGTGTAGCCGGCCCGGTCCACCTCGTAGGCGGTCCTTTTCACCGTTGCCTCGGCCTCGCGCAGCCCTTGTTCGTCCAGGCCGGCGTCGGCGAGCTGCTTGTCGACCAGTCGCCGGGCGTCGGCGTCGAGGTGGCTGGTCTCGGAGACCACCTTCTCGGCCAGCGCCTCGCTGATCCGCCCCGAGGCCAGCAGCCGCCGGGTCTGGGGGAGGTCGGTGGCCAGGGCGCGGGCGATGCTCAGCCGCCGCGATCCCTGCCACGGCGACACGTGCGCGGCCAGCGCGATCTGGTCGGCGATCCCGGTGCCGAGCTTGCGCGGGTCCAGCCGGCCCGCGGCGATCTCGGCCTCATGCGCGGCGACCTGGGAACCGGCGAAGGCGACCATCTCGGTGTGCTGCGCGGCGGCCAGCGCCGCCCGGGTCTGTTCGAGCAGCGCGATCCGATCGATCCGTACCGGATCCGGCACCGCATCGACGCTGTCGGCGAGCTCACCGAGGCGGGCGAGCAGCGCGGCCAGCTCGG
>NZ_JABBND010000015.1 GCF_012933465.1 Actinomycetospora sp. TBRC 11914 | reverse complement strand
GCTCCGAGATCGTGACGGCCGTCCGCATCGCCAACTGTGCCGGCTGGCTCTGGGACCGGTTCTCCGGGCTCCGCGACGCGCTGGCGGGCCCCGTCGACGTCGTCACCGGGGACTACCTCGCCGAGCCGACCCTGCGCCAGCTCGCCCTCGAGAAGCAGCGCGATCCCGAGCGCGGGTACGCCCGCAGCTTCCTCGCCCAGTTCACCGACGCGGTCGACCTGCTCGTCGACCGCGGGGCGCGCCTCGTCGTCGACGCCGGCGGGCTCAACCCCGCGGGCCTCGCCGCGCAGTGTCGCCGGGTGATCGCCGAGGCCGGGCACGACCTCGTCGTCGCGCACGTCGAGGGCGACGACGTGCTGGGCCGGCTGGGCGAGTTCGGGTCGCTCGAGCACCTCGACAGCCCTCCTGACGGACCGGGCCGGCCCCTCGCCGACTGGGGTCACGAGCCCGGCACCGCGAACGCCTACCTCGGCGGCTGGGGGATCACCGCCGCCCTGGCCGCGGGGGCCCACGTCGTGATCACCGGCCGCGTCACCGACGCCTCCCTGACGACGGGGGTGGCGGCCTGGTGGCACGGCTGGTCGGTCGAGGACACCTCGGCGGAGGCGTGGGACCGGCTCGCCGGCGCGGTGGCCGCCGCGCACGTCATCGAGTGCGGCCCGCAGGCCACCGGCGGCAACTTCTCCGGGTTCACGACGGTGCCCCGGGTCGACGACCTGGGCTACCCGATCGCCGAGATCGCCGCCGACGGCACCGCGGTGATCACCAAGCACGACGACGCGGGCGGCACGGTCACCACCGACACCGTCACCGCGCAGCTGCTCTACGAGATCCAGGGCCCCACCTACCTCAACCCGGACGTCACGGTGGACCTGTCCGACGTCGTCGTGACCGCGGTCGGCCCGGACCGTGTCGCCCTGACCGGGGTCCGCGGGTCGCCGCCGTCGCCGACGACGAAGCTCGCGATCACCGCGCCGGGCGGGTTCGAGTCGAGCGTGTCGTTCTACGCGACGGGGCTCGACCTGGAGGCCAAGGCCGACCTGCTGCGCACCCACGTCGAGCGGGTCACCGCACCGCTGGAGCTGTCGCTGCTGCGGGTCGACCGCATCGGCACGCCCGTCGAGGACCCGCCCGACCAGTGGGCGGCCGCCCAGCAGATCCTCGTCACCGCGCAGTCGACCGACCGCGCCCAGGTCGGGGCAGAGCGCTTCGTCGCCCCGCTGACCGGGCTCTTCCTCCCCGGCTACCCGGGGCTCTACGTCAATCCGCTGCGGGTCGCGAACCCCGTCGTCGAGTACTGGCCGACGCTCGTGCCGACCGACGCGCTCGCCCACGAGGTGGTGCTCGCCGACGGCGCCCGGCTGCCGGTGAAGGACACCCCGGTGCGCGCGCCGTTCGGGGGTCAACCGCCGTCGGTGACCGCGCCCGGCGTCGGGACCGCGGAGGAGACGCGGCGGGCGCCGCTGGGGTACGTCGTGCACGGGCGGTGCGGGGACAAGGGCGGGAACTCCAACGTCGGGTTCTGGCCGATCGGCCGCTCCGACGGGGCGTGGGAGTGGCTGCGCGCGGCCGTGTCGGCGGAGTGGGTGGCCGAGGTCTATCCGGAGGTGGAGATCGAGCGCCACGAGTTCCCCGGGCTGCGGGCGGTGCACCTGGTGATCCACGGGATACTGGGCAAGGGGGCCTCGTCGAACGGGCGCCCGGACATCGCCGGGAAGGCGGTCGCGGAGTTCCTCCGGGCTCGGCACGTGGAGGTCCCGACGACGCTGCTGGCGGAGGTCGGCCGGTGAGCCTCACCGGGCGCCTCGAGAAGGCGTGGGCGGACCCCGTGGCCGGCGAGGAGCCGTTCGACCTCGCCGGCGAGCTCGAGGCGGTCCTCGGCGGGGTCGGGCTGTCCGCCGACGACGCCGGGGGAGAGGTCACGACGACGGGTGCCGATCCGGTCGTGCCCTCGACGCTCCGGATCGGCGGGGCGGCGACGATCGGGCTGCTCGCGAAGTCGGTCGCCGCCGCGGCGGTGCACCGGTGGCGCGGCGGTCCGGGGCAGGACGTCCACGTCGACCTGCGTCGTGCCCCGCACCGGCTGTGCCCGTTCTACGACCGCACCTGGGAGCGGCTCGGGCGCTACCCGGTGACGTCGTCGTTGGAGCGCGGGAACGCGATGGCGTTCTCGTTCTTCCGGTGCGCCGACGGCCGCTGGGTGATGCCGCAGAACGCGTACGCCGGGTTGCGCCTCCGGGCCCAGGAACTGCTCGGGGTGCCGCTGACGCGGGAGCGGGTCGCGGAGGCGATCTCCCGGTGGGACGCGGCCGAGCTGGAGTCGGCGGCGGCCGACGCCGGCGTCGTCATGCCGATGCTGCGCACCGTCCCGGAGTTCCTCGCCGAGCCGCACTACCGCGACGCGCTCGCCGACCTCCCGTTGATCGAGCTCACCAAGGTCGGGGACGCGCCGCCGACCCCGCTGCCGGAGCTCGGGGAGCAGCCGTTCTCCGGGCTGCGGGCGCTGGGGATGGGCCACGTGATCGCCGGGGCGGGGTTCGGGCGGTCGTTCGCGCTGCACGGGGCCGAGGTGCTCAACCTGTGGCGCCCGGGCGAGGGGGAGCACGAGTCGACGTACGCGTCGGCCAACGTCGGGATGCGCTCCGCGCTGCTCGACCCGCGCGCCGACCGGGCGCTGCTCTCCGAGCTCCTCGCCGGCGCCGACGTGTTCTTCCACAACCGGCGCCAGCAGTTCCTGTCCGAGATCGGCCTGACGCCGCCGGAGGCGTGCGCGGAGCGGCCCGGGCTGGTGTACGTGTCGGTGTCGCTGCACGGGCTGACCGGGCCGTGGGCGGGGCGGCCGGGCTTCGACCAGTCGGCCGGCTCGGTGACCGGGATGATGCTGCTCGAGGGCTCGGAGGAGAAGCCGCGGCTGCCGCCGATCATGGTGGTCAACGACTACATCGTGCCGTGGCTCGCGCAGGTCGGTGTGGCGGCGGCGCTACGGCGGCGGGCGCAGGAGGGCGGGTCGTGGCACGTGCACGTGTCGCTGACCCGGGTCGCGCTGTGGATCCTGTCGCTGGGGCTGTTCGAGAAGTCGTGGGCGCACGCCGTGGCGGGGACGCCGGGCGAGCACGAGTACCTCGACCCGGAGACGTTCACGGCCGCGACCCCGCTGGGCGAGTACCAGGGCGTGACGGACCAGGTGTCGATGTCCGCCACCCCGGGCCGGTACGACCCGGTGCTGCTACCGAGGGGCGGAGCCCCATGTGAATGGATTCGGTCGTCATAGCGACCAGATTCGTTCACATGGGAGCCGAAGGCTCCCTGGTGGCGTCGAAGGGACATGATCCCGACGACGCCCTTCCCGATCCCCACCGCGCCGCGCGACCACGACGGGTGGGTCGAGCTCCTCCTGCGCCAGCACGGCGTCGTCTCGCGGCGCCAGCTCCTGCGCCACGGCTTCACCCCCGCCGCCATCAGGGCGAACGTCCGGGCGCGACGGTGGGCGCACGTGCACGACGGCGTGTACTCGATCTTCACGGGCGCGCTGGGTGAGGAGGCGCGACGGGCTGCCGCCGTGCTCGCCAAGTGGCCCGCCGCCCTCAGCCACGAGACAGCGGGCGAGGTGTGGAACTTCTGCAGGCCCGACCCGCAGCGGCCGATCCACGTCACCGTCTCCTACGCGGCCTCCGGCGCCTCGAGGCCCGGTCTGGTGGTGCACCGGTCGCGAGCCTTCGCCTACACGGTCGTCGAGGGGCTCGACCAGCCGGTGGTCGCCGCGTCCCACACCGCGGTCGACCTCGCCGTCGCCCGACCCACGGCGCGTCAGGCCATGGCGACGATGCTGCACTGCCTCACGGTGACGAGCCTGCGCCCGGAGTCGGTCCGGGCCTCCATCGATCTCCGTCGGCCCCGGCGGTACCGCGACGCGCTGCTCGCGGCGCTCGGCTACGCCACGGACGGGGTGCGGTCGAAGCTCGAGGCCATCTACGCGCTGGAGGTCGAGGAGGCGCACGGCCTCCCGCGGGGCGAGCGACAGGTCCCGGTCGACGTGGACGGCACCACGCGCTACGAGGACATCGCCTACCGCCTGGAGGACGACGTCGTGATCGTGCGTCTGGACGGTCACCGGCACCACGCGGACCGGGTCACCGCCCTCGTCGACCGCCGCCGGGACCTTGCCGCGGAGATGGCCGGCCGCGGACGCATCGTCCTCGGGTTCGAGGAGACCGCGGCGGACCCCTGCGCGCGGGCACGGGAGGTCGCCGCCGTCCTGCGTCGTCGGGGCTGGGAGGGAGCGCTGCGCGCATGTGAACGCTGTTGGTCGCCATGACGACCAAATTCGTTCACATGGCACGTAGTGCCTCGACGAACTCCGGGTTGTTCAGCGCCCCGGTGCGGGCCCGCCGGACGGTCTCGATGGCGTCGTCGGCGTCGTAGCCCTCCCGGATCAGCGACGCCGCCGCGAGCAGCCCGGAGCGGTTGATGCCGGCCGCGCAGTGCACGAGCACCCGCTTCCCGGCCGCCCGCATCGAGCGGACGAGGTCGGCGAGGGCGACGAGGGTGTCCTGGTCCGGGGCCGGGCCGTCCTCGATCAGCCAGTGGACGTAGAACTCGACGTCGTCCAACGGGGGTTCCTCGCCGGAGAGGTCGAACACGGCGTCCCAGTGCTCGCCGGGCTCCGGGTGCCCGGACTGCCACAGACCCGGCACGATCTCGTCGGCCGGCCAGGGCGGGGGCTCCTCGAGCAGGTCGTCACGGAGGTGGGCAGGGATGTAGCCCTCGAGGGGATCGGTGCTCACCGGTCCCGGGTACCCGACCTCAGTACATCATCCTCGGGTCGTCGTAGACCTTGAATTCCAGCAGGTTGTTCGACGGGTCGCGCAGGACGAACGTGCTGTGCCGCTCGACGAGGTCGTCGAACCGGGTCTTGGGCTCGGCGAACACGTCGAGGTCGCGCTGGCGCACCAGCGAGAGCAGCCGCTCCCAGTCCTCGCGCTCGCGGAACGTCACCCCGAAGTGGCGCGGGTAGAGCTCGGGCTCGCGCTCCCAGGACTCCGAGAGGTGGCACACCACCTGGTCGCCGAAGAAGTCCAGCGTGATGCGGTCGGCGTAGCGGCGGGCGAGCTTGCAGCCGAGGCCCTCGACGTAGAAGCGGTACGCCTCGTCGAGGTCGCGGGCCGGGATCGCCAGGTGGAACGCGTCGTGGGTGCTCCGCACGCCGGTCACACCCCGCCGAAGGTGTCGGCGCGCAGACCCAGGCGCAGCGTCTCCAGCCCGACGACGTCGGTGAGGGCGACGTTCCCGAGGTTCACGCCCGCACCGTAGCGGCGCAGCAGGCGCACCTGCAGGTCGCGGGTCGGGGCCTCGAAGAGCAGCCGGTCGCGGTCGAGCCCCGAGGCGTCGAGCGCGCCGAGGACGTCCTCGCGGGCCTCGCCGTCGGGTGTGCAGAAGCCGCTGCGGCCGCTCTCGCGGGCCTCGAGGGTCACCGTGGTGGCCCCGGCCTGCAGGTCCGACCACACCGCCGCGACCCACTCGGTGGGGCTCAGCGCCATCGACCGGCCGCCGTCCTTGAACCCGACCTCGCTGATGACGGTGAACTCCTGCGCCATCCGCGCGACCCAGTCCGCCTTCTCGGTGTCCGACATCGGGATCGTGCCGTTGGAGATCTCCACGGTGGTACAGCCCGTCGCCCGACAGAGCTCCTGCCAGTCGGTGACCGCGCCCGCGGCGGCGAACCGCTCGAACAGGGTCCCGCCGAAGTACGCCTCGACCCCGGCCGCCCGGCAGACGTCGATCTTGGTCTTGATGTCCCGGGTCACCAGGCACGTGCCCCAGCCGAACTTCACGGAGTCGACGAGGTCGCCGTGGCTCTCGACGACGTCCTCGAACCAGCGGGTCGGGGTGCCGGTGTCGATGACCATCGTGCGGCCGCGCCGGCGGGGCTTGTCGTCACGGGGGACGAGGTCGAGGGCATCGCAGTAGGACGAGTCGGCGAGCATGGGGTCCTCCTCGGGGAGTGGGGATTCACGGGGTCACGGCGCCGTCGCCACGAGCTCCCGCACGTCGGAGCGGCGGACCTTGCCGGTCGAGCCGCGGGGGAGGTCGGGGAGCACGAGCACCTGCACGGGGCACTTCCAGCGGGCGAGCTGGGCGCGGCAGCGGGCGTCGAGGTCGGCGGCGAGGTCACCGTCGGGGTCCTCGGAGGCGACGGCGCGCACGCACGCCGCCGGCACGGCGCCCAGGACGTCGTGGGGGAGCCCGACGACGACCGCCTCGGCCACCCGCGGGTCGCCGAGCAGGACCTCCTCGACCTCCCGCGGGTGCAGCAGCTCGCCGCCGCGGTTGATGACGTCGTCGTCGCGGCCGGCGAGGTGGAGGAACCCGGCGTCGTCGAGGTGCCCGACGTCGCCGGTGTCGAGCCAGCCGCCGGTGAACCGCTCCGGCGCGCGTCCGCCCTCGTAGGTGCCGACGACGCCCGCCCCGCGGATCCACACCCGCCCACGGGTTCCCGACGGCAGGTCGGTGCCGGTCGGGTCCCGCACCGTCACCTCGGCGCCGGCGGGCCGGCCGACCGAGCCGGGCGGGCACGCCACACCCAGCGGGACGGCGGTGATCTGGCTGGCGGCCTCGGTCATCCCGTAGCTCTCGAGCACCGGCACCCCGGTGCGCTCCTCGACGGCCTCGCGCACCGCGACCGGCAGCGGCGCCGACGCCGACCGGATCAGCCGCAGCCGGGGCGGCACCTCGGGCGGGTCCTCCTCGCGGGCGAGCACGGTGAGGATCGCCGGGACCAGGTTGAGCCAGGTGACGTCAAACGCGCGGGCGCGCTCCCAGAAGTCGGTGCGGCGGAACCGGCGGTCGAGCACGAGCGAGGACCCGGCGTGCAGCGTGGCGAGCAGCCCGACGACCTGCGCGTTGACGTGGAAGAGCGGCAGCGGCGTGAGGCCCCGGTCGTGCGGGGTGAGTGCCAGGTGCTCGGCGACCGCCCGCGCCACGTGCAGCAGCCGTCCCTCGTCGAGCAGCACGCCCTTGGGCTCGCCGGTCGAGCCGGAGGTCGACAGCAGCGTCGCGGCGCCCGCCGCCGGAGGAGCGGCCGGACCACCGGGCACGAGCGAGCCGCACGCTGTCGGGACCCCGCCGGGGCGGCCACGCCGGTCGGGCCGGGCCCGCGGGAGGTCGGGCAGACGGGCCGCCGCCTCGTCGTCGGCGACGAGGACCACGGCACCGGTCCGGCGCAGCGCGCGGCGCAGCTCCGGGCCGGGCGCGCCGGGGTCGAGCGGGACGCTGCAGCGCCCGGCCGCCATGACCGCCAGGTGCACGGCGGCGAGCGTGAGCGGATCGTCGACGACGACCGCCACCCGGCCGCCGGGCGGCACGCCCGCGCGGTCCAGCGCGGCGTGCCACCGCCGGGCCGCGTCGCGCAGGTCGGCACGCGTCAGGGAGCGCGGCGACCGCGCGGAGAGGAACACCGCCCCCTCCGGCGCGCCCTGCGCGAGGAGGTCGGCGACGGAGCTCGCACCACGTTCGGGGTTCATCGCTCCCGACGCTGTGCCCGCGGCCTGTGCGTCGGCTGTGTGGGAACTGGCCACGGGCTGAACCGGGACGAGCGGGCTGCGCGATCCGGCGAACGGTCGCCGCCGACCGGGCCGATCTCGGCACGAACACGACGGGAATCCTCGGACCGGAGCCCCCCGGACTCCTCGTCCGCTCCGGTCCGGAGGTCCCGAAAGGGACGAAGAGCCCGGACAACGCATTCCCGACGTTCCCCGGCGAATCGTCACGCTTTGGGTCACGAAACGATCACGACATATGTCGTCAGGTCATCCGGTGTTGTCTCCTTGACAACGATTTCACGGGAACAGATCAGGATTCGCCGGAACCGTCGCTCGCGGCGGTCACCTCGAGCGGGGGAGCGGCATGACCGGAGCCGGCGAGGGCGACGAACGGTCGGCCTCGTGGCTGCGCGCCCTCACCGCGCTCGAAATCCTCGGAGACGCGTCCGGAGCGGGGGGCATGGGGGTCGTGGAGCTCGCCCGCCGTCTGGGTCGCGACAAGTCGCAGGTCTCGCGCATGCTGCGGGCGCTCGCCACCGCGGGCTACGTCGAGCGGGAGCCGCGGTCGGCGCGCTACCGGCTCGGGGCCCGCCTGTTCGCCCTCGCCGCGCCCGCCGTGGACGAGCGGCTGCGCACCGAGGCGGACGCGCTGGTCGAGCGCGAGTCGAGCCGGCTCTCCGAGCGCGTCGAGGTCACGGTGCGCAGCGGCGCCGTCGGGGTCACCCTCGCGACCGCCGCCCTCGACGTCGAGCTGCGCTCGCTGGGCTGGGTGGGCCGCACCGTGCCGCTCGGGTCCTCGGCGGCCGGGCGGGCGCTGCTCTTCGACCACGCCGACGACGCGGTGACCCGGCTGCTCACGCTCGCCGGGCCGGACGCCGGACCCGCGGTGCCGCGCTCCCTCGACGACCTGCTCGGCCGGCTGCGCGAGGACCGGCGGCGCGGCTGGGCACTGGACCGGGAGGAGTCCGGCCAGGACGTCGTTGCGCTCGGCGCGCCGGTCCGCGACGCCTCGTCCCGCATCGTCGCCGCCGTCTCGGTGAGCGGCCCGGGCACGCGCCTCTCACCCGCCCTCACCACCGTCTCGGCCGCCGTGCAGCGCGCGGCGGCCGAGCTCTCCACCGCGCTCGGGCACGGCGTCGTGCCCGTCCCGCGCCGACCGCGCCGGCGCCCGCCCACCACCGGGGCCCACGTCCCGGCGCCCCGCCGCGCGCACCCCGACGACCCCCACCCCGAGCAGCCGGGAGAGGCCAGCCATGAGTGAGACCACCCCCACGAGCAGGACCGGGACCGAGCGGCCCGCCGCCGACATCGTCTTCGACCACGTCACCAAGCGGTACCCGGGCCAGCAGACCCCGGCGCTCGACGACCTCAGCATGACCGTGCCGGCCGGGGAGACCTGCTGCCTGGTCGGCCCGTCCGGCGGCGGGAAGACGACCGCGATGAAGCTGGTCAACCGGCTGATCGACTTCGAGTCCGGCGACATCACGATCGGCGGGCAGAGCATCCGCTCGGTCGACGTGACCACGCTGCGCCGCGACATCGGCTACGTCATCCAGCAGGTCGGCCTGTTCCCGCACATGACGATCGCCGGGAACATCGGCGTCATCCCGGGCCTGCTGGGCTGGTCGCGCGACCGCATCAAGAAGCGGACCGACGAGCTCCTCGACCTGGTGCGGCTGGACCGCAGCTTCGCCTCCCGCTACCCCGCCCAGCTCTCCGGCGGTCAGCAGCAGCGCGTCGGGCTCGCCCGGGCGCTGGCCGTGGACCCGCCGGTCATGCTCATGGACGAGCCGTTCGGGGCGCTCGACCCCATCACCCGCACCGAGATCCAGGACGAGTTCCTCAACCTGGAGAGCGAGATCTCCAAGACGGTCATCTTCGTCACCCACGACATCGACGAGGCGATCAAGATGGGGGACCGCATCGCCGTGCTGCGCCAGGGCGGGGTCCTCGCCCAGTACGGCACCGCCGACGAGCTGCTCGCCCACCCCGCCGACGAGTACGTCGCCGACTTCGTGGGCGCCGACCGCGGGCTCAAGCGCCTGTCGCTGCGCCGGATGCGCGAGGTCGTGGCCGGCGGCGACGGCGCCTCCAACGGTGCCTCGCCGTACGCCGACGCCCCGTCGGTCGACGCCGACGCCACGCTGCGCATCGGGCTCTCGACGCTGTTCGCCTCCGGGGCGCCCGCGGTGCAGGTCACCGACGGCGGGCGGCTGCTCGGGACCGTGACGCTGGACCAGCTGCAGGACGCCGTCGCGGGGAGCTCCTCGTGACGACGGCAGCCGGGGCGCTCGACCTGCCCACGCAGGTCATCCCGATCTTCGAGGGCCCGCAGTGCGCGCCGGACCAGCTGTTCTGCTGGGACTGGTTCACCACGAACTGGCCCACCATCCTCGGCCCGAGCCTCGTCCAGCACGTCTACATCACGCTGATCGCGGTGGTCATCGGGCTGGTCATCTCGCTCGCCGCCGCCCTGTTCGCGTTCTCGCGGAGCTGGTTCGCCAGCGGCTTCCTCGGGTTCTCGACGTTCCTCTACACGATCCCGTCGCTCGCCTTCTTCCTCATGTTCGTGCCCATCACCGGGCTCTCCCTGACCACGATCGAGATCGGGCTGACCAGCTACACGCTGCTGCTGCTCTTCCGCAACTCGCTCACCGGCCTGCGGACCGTGCCGCGCAGCGCGGTCGAGGCGGCCGAGGGGATGGGGCTGACCCCGAACCAGATCCTGTTCCGGATCCGGCTCCCGCTGGCCCTGCCCTCGATCATGGCGGGCATCCGGGTCTCCGTCGTCACCGTGATCTCGCTCGCGACGGTGGCCGCCTCGGTGGCCCCGCTCGGCCTCGGCAAACCGATCTTCGACGCGATCCACACCGTGTTCTCGACGGAGCTGATCTCGGCGGGGGTCCTGACGATCCTCGTGGCGCTCGTCGCCGACGTGCTCGTCGTGGGTCTGCAACGCCTCGTCACCCCGTGGACGCGCGCCAGGAGGACCTCGTGAGCTCGTACTTCGCCTTCTTCGGCGACAACGCCGCCCTGCTCGCCGAGCTGACGCTCGTGCACATCCTGCTCTCGGTGTTCGCGCTGGCCGTCGCGGTCGTCCTCGCGATCCCGCTCGGGGCCTGGATCGGGCACCTGCACCGGTTCTCGTTCGCGGTCGTCAGCGTCGGGAACGTGCTGCGCTCGCTCCCGACGCTCGCGATCATCGCCATCGGGCTCGCGCTCTACGGCTTCGGGATCATCAACATCACCGTCGCGCTGGTGATCCTCGGCTTCCCGTTGGTGCTCACCAACACCTTCACGGCCGTGGAGGGGGTGGACCCGGGCACGGTCGAGGCGGCGCGCGGCATGGGCATGACCGGCTGGCAGATCCTCACCCGTGTCGAGCTGCCCTCGGCGATCCCGCTGATCTCCAGCGGCATCCGCACCTCGTGGGTGTACATCGTCGCCACCGCCTACCTCGCGACGTTCGCGGGCCAGCAGGGGACGCTCGGCGACATCATCTCGAACATCGAGGGCTACGGCCTCTCCGGTGTGCTCGCCGCCGCGACGATCTCGATCCTGCTCGCGTTCGCCGGCGACGCCCTCCTCGGCCTCGCCGAGCGTGCCCTCACCCCGACCGGGCTGCGGCTGCTCGCGGAGCGCACGCCCGCGGCGGACGCCGAACCCGCCCCGGCCGCTCCGGCGGCCGCGTGAGGCCACCCCGATCGCCGGCCCTCGTCACGGCCGGCTCCACCCGACACCGCCCGACCACGGCGGCGCCGCCAGATGAAGGAGAGTCCATGTCCACCACGACCACCGGCGGCCGCCGGGGCCGGAGACTGTCGCTCGTCGGCAGCGTCGGCATCGCCGCGGCGACCGCCCTGCTGCTCGCCGCCTGCGGCGGCGGGGGTTCGTCGAGCGCCCCGCCCTCGTCGAGCGCCGCCCCGGCCGGTTCCGACCAGGTCCCGGCCGACGCGGTCTCGGTGACCGCGCAGACCGGCCAGGTCCAGCTCCCCGCCGGCAAGCCCGGGACGGGCAAGCCCGTCGTCATCATCGGCGACAAGAACTTCCCCGAGGAGTACGTCCTCGGCCAGCTCTACGCCCAGGCGCTGCAGGCCAAGGGCTACACCGTCCAGCTCAAGCCGAACATCGGCGGCTCCGAGCTGATCGACACCGCGTTCGCGTCCAACCAGATCAACATGTACCCCGAGTACCTGGGCGAGATCGTCACCAGCGTCGCCAAGCAGCCCGCGCCTCCCTCGGCGTCGGCGACCTACAACGCCGCCAAGCAGTTCGAGGAGACCCAGCGCCAAGGCACGCTGACGCTGCAGACGCCGTTCCAGGACACCGACACGATCGTCGTCCCCGCGGCGTACGCCCAGCAGCACCAGCTGGCCTCCGTTCCCGACCTCAACAAGGTCGGCCCCGGTGGACAGGGCGTGACGGTCGCCGGGCAGATCGAGTTCAAGACCCGGCAGACCGGCCTCGTCGGCATGCAGCAGCAGTACGGGCTGACGAACCTGGGCTTCCTCTCGACGCCGGCCGGCTCGCAGTACACGGCGCTGGACCAGAACGCGGCCCAGGCCGCCGACGCGTTCAGCACCGACTACCAGCTGCTGACCAACAAGTACACGGCGCTCTCGGACCCGAAGGGCATCTTCGGCTTCCAGTACGTGGCGCCGGTGGTCAAGCAGGCGACGGTGCAGGCCGAGGGGCCCGAGTTCACGCAGACCCTGAACTGGGTGAGCTCGCTGCTCACGACGAAGGCCATCCAGGCCCTCAACCAGCAGGTGCAGGGCAACGGGGCCGACCCGGCTGCGGTGTCCGCGCAGTTCCTCCAGGCCAACGGGGTGAACAAGTAGTCGTCCCGACCTGACCGGCGGCCCGGGTCCCCGCGGGGGCCCGGGCCGCCGTGCGTCCGGGGTGGGCCGTGTGTTCCGTGTGTTCCGGGCTCGACCAGGGCGGTGATCAGCGGGACGGTGTGGCTGCCGCCGGGTCCGTGCCGGAGCCACCACGTCCCGGTGACCTCCGCGGGGCGCGGGACGTCAGCGCTCGGGTGCCCGGTGCGAGCCGGCCGTGCTGCTGGGCTTCGGGGTGGGGTCGGCGCGGTGCGAGGTCGGGGCGGGGGAGCGCCCGGTGCCGGCGACGAGGTCGGCGACGGTCCGACGCGCGAGCCGCCCGGTCGGGAGCCCCGTCTCCTCCCGGCGGGCCGGGGTGGGGCCCGAGGCCGGGTTGCGCGGCCCGGGCACGGTCCAGGAGCCGTCCGGCTCCGCCGGTCCCGACGGCGAGGGCAGGCCGTGCTTCGGGGTGCCCTCGCCGGTCGAGCCGGTCGAGCCGGCGGGTCGCGGGGAGGTGGGTCCGGAGGGGCCCGACGAGGCCCGGGGCGTGACGCGGCAGGTCTCCCGCGCGGCCGGGGCGTCGGGTCCGCCCGCGCTCGTCCGGCGCGACGGAGCGGCGGCCCGCGGTACGTCGGGACGGGGTGGCGACGGCGGCTCCGGGGCGCGAGCGGCCGACGAGCGGGTGGACGCGGGCGGCGTCGGCAGCGGACGCGGGCCGGCCTGCTCCCGGCCCACGGCCGAGCGCTGACCCCCGTCCCCGGGGGCACCCGTCGGGGTCGGCCGCAGCTGGTGGGCGGCGGGGGCCGTGGTGCCGGTGCCAACCCCGACGCCCGGCGCCGGGGGCCGCCCGCGACCGGGGGACGGGGCACCCGGGCCGGGCACCGGCGGAGGGCCGGCGGCGGTCGAGAACCGCGGCGTCGGGGCGGGTCGGGCGCGGACCGGGGTCGGCCCCGTGGTGGTCGACGACCGGGCGAGCAGGCGCAGGGGGGCGGTGACCGGGTCCGGGGCCCGCAGGGCGGCCGGGTCGAGGGCGGCGACCCGGGCCGGCGCCGGCCGCGGCGGCACCGCGCGGCCCGGCGGGCGCCGATCGGGCGCCGCGGCACGCGGACCGGCCGCCGCCGCGGCCTCGGCGGCCCGGCCGGGCGCACCCGCCGTCGTGCCGGGCCCGCGTGCGCCCGCCGTCGTGCCGGGCCCGGGTGCACCGTGCTGCGCGGCCCACAGCTGCCCGTAGACCCCGCCCGCGGCGAGGAGCTCGTGGTGGCGGCCCCGGGCGACGATCCGCCCGTCCTCGAGCACGACCACGAGGTCGGCGTCGCGGGCCGGGGTCAGGTCGTGGCTGACGACGATCGTGGTGCGTCCCCCGGCGAGGCGGCGCAGCGGCTCGAGGACGGCGCGGGCGGTGGGGGCGTCGAGACCCGTCGTGGGCTCGTCGAGCACGAGCACCGGCGAGGTGCGTAGCAGCGCCCGGGCGATCGCGAGCCGCTGGCGCTGACCCCCCGAGAGCGCGCCGCCGTCCTCGCCGACCGGGGTGTCGAAGCCCTGGGGCAGCTCCTCGATGAACTCGAGCGCGCCAGCCTCCCGGGCGGCCTGCTCGATCTCGGCGTGGGTGGCGTCCGGTCGCGCGTAGGCGATGTTCTCCGCGACCGTCATGTCGAAGAGCATCGGTTCCTGCGGGAGCAGGGTGACCGCGTCGCGCACGGCCTTGATCGTGCGGTCGCGGACGTCGACGCCGTCGAGGAGCACCGCGCCGTCCTGGGCGTCGACGAATCGCAGCAGCATCTTCGTCAGCGTGGACTTCCCGGCCCCGCTCGGCCCGGTCACCAGCACGAACTGGCCCGGCCGCACGTCGAGGGACACGCCGTCGAGCCCGGCGTCCTCGGTCCCGGGGTAGACGTAGCGCGCCCCGCACAGCTCGAGGTGGCCGCGCCGGACCGCCGAGCCGTCGGCGTCGGGGGCGTCGCTGACCTCGGGCTCGCAGTCGAGGATCTCGATCAGCCGCTCGCACGACGCCGACGCGGAGGTGACGGTCAGGTGCAGGGAGCCGAGCTGCGAGAGCGGCGGGTAGAGATAGCCGAGGTAGGCGGCGAACCCGAACAGACCGCCGACGGTGAGCTCGCCCGCGGCGATGAAGGCCGCGCCGGCGATGAGGACGGCGAGCAGGGCACCGCTCTGGATGAGCGTCGTGACCGGCGAGTAGATCATCTGGAGCCGGCTCTCGCGGGCCCGCGCCCGCCACCACACCTCGCCGTGGTGGTCGAGCCGTGCGCTCTCGATGGCCTCGGTGCCGTAGGCCTGGACCAGCGGGAGGTTGGACAGCGACTGCTCCACCGACGTGCCCACGGCGCCGGCCGCGCGGCGCTCCACCCGGGCCGCGGTCTTGGTGAAGCGGCCGGTGACCCGGCTCGTGAGCCACATCAGGGGGGCGAGCGCGACGACGATCACGGCGAGCTGCCACTGGACGAGCACGGCGGCCGCGGCGTAGGCGATGGCGGTACCCACGGCGATGACGGTGCTGACGAGCCCCGACGAGGCGAGGGCCTCGACGCCGTCGACGTCGGTGGTCAGCCGGGACATGAGGTCGCCGGTGGCGTGGCCGGCGAGGAAGCGCGGCCCGAGCCGCTGCAGGTGGGCGAACACCTCGTGGCGCAGCCGGAAGACGAAGCGCTCCGCGGCGCCGACCAGCAGGAAGCCACCGAGGACGGAGAGCAGACCGCCGACGGCGGTGAGGACCAGCCACTCGACCGCGGACGGCCAGACGGCGTCCATGGAGTGGGCCACCGTGGCGCCGTCGACGATCCGGGCGAACATCGTGACGACGTAGGTGTCGCAGGCCGTCGAGGCGGCCATGGCCAGGAAGGCGAACACCAGCTTCGACCGGTCGCCGCGCGTGTAGGGCCAGAAGCGCCGGAAGATCGCGCGGAGGGTCATCGCCGGCGCCTCGGGGCCGGCGGCGTCGGCGGGGGACCCGCCCGACCCGTGGTCAGGGGTGGTGGACGCGCCGTCGTCGTGGTCGGCCGGGTCCTCGGCGGGCGCCGCGGCACCCCCGGCACCACCGCTCTGTCCGGGGACCTCGTCCTCGTCCACCGCCGGCATCCCGACCAGTGTGTTGTGCGCGCCCACCGTCTCCCCTCGAACGTCCCCGGCCACTGCACCCGGGGGCATCCGGCCCGACGCCGCCCGCCCCGTGCGGGGCGGGCGGCGACCGCGCCGTTGCTTCCGGAGCCGGCCCGGTCAGTACCGGGCCGCTCGGGTGGTCCCTGGGACTGTCGTATCGCCCCGGGGGCCCGTTACCGCAACGAGATCAGCTGTCGCAGCAGGAGGACTTCGAGCCGCAGTCGTCCTTCGGCGGGCAGCAGTCCTGCGGCGGCTTGCACTCGTGGCAGCCACACCCACGGTGGTGGTGCTGCTTGTGCTTCGGGGGAGCGAACAGTTCGAACCGCAGACCCATCGGATGTTCCTCTCGGGGGAAGGAGCAACCCTCGCCGGTCGGCGAGGCAAGGTCACGGTGGGGTCACGGCATAAGCGTCACCTGTGGAGGAGCTGTCGCCCGATCGAGTGAACGACCGGCTTCTGTGAGTTCGGCAAAGAATCCACCAAGTCGATCACGCCGAGCTCACAGAATCCCTCTGGGATTCCCTTCTCATCTTCGACTCAGGGAGCTGAGTCGACACGTTGCGTCGCGCGCTCACCCGGACGGGGAGGAATCGACGTCGTCATGGGCGCGAAGCGGCTCGCTCACCGTCACAACGACGCCGGGTGTCGTGACGGTGCGCCGGATCTCCGGGTCACTCGCACGGGGTGCCCGCGCCGGCCGCGACCGGCTCCGGCACGGCGGGGCGGCGACGCCCCCGCGCGAGGGTCAGGACGACCGACCCGGCGCCCAGGGCGACCACGACGGCGCCGTAGACCTCCGCCGCCGTCGCGAGCCCGACGAGGCCGCTCCCGACCCCGGCCGCCACCGCCGGCACCGAGAACGCGGTGTAGGAGATGACGTAGGCCAGCGCGAAGAGTGCCCCCCGCTCGGTGGGGCCGGCGATCTCGGCGAAGACCCCGAAGCAGGCGAGGGCCGCCGCGCCGAACCCGACGCCGGCGACGACGGTGCCGGCCGCGGTGAGCAGCAGGGATGCCAGTGCGAACCCGACGAGCGTCACGGCGGTCCCCACCGCGAGCAGGCCGGCGGCGGGCGCCAGCAGGGAGCGCACCGGGCGGTCGCGCAGCAGGAACGACGCGAGCGCCCCGGTGCCGCAGAGCAGCGTCACGACGAGCCCGCCGATCAGCCGGGACGACTCGCCGAGCAGCGTGGCCGCGATCGACGGCCCGAGCGAGAGGTAGAGCCCGCCGAGCGCCCAGCTGGTGACGAGGACGGGGGTCACCGCGAGCACCTCGGAGCGCAACCGCGGGGGGACGCCCACGCGGGGCACCAGCGAGGCCCGGACGCCCGGGCGGCGCGCGGACGTCTCCGGGAGGACCGCGACGATCACGGCGGACACCGCGAGCAGCCCGAGCAGGACGATCCACACCAGGCGCGTCGGGGCGGGCGCGAGCTGGATGAGCGCGCCGGCGCCGACGGCCCCGGCCGCCAGTCCCGCGAGCGTTCCGACCCCGGTGACCATCCCGGCACGGTGCGGCGCCTCGGGCGGGGCGAGGTCGACCATCGTGGCGCCGAGGGTCGTGATGGCGGCCCCGGTGGCGATCCCCTGGAGCACGCGGGCGACCAGCAGGGCGCCGACCCCGCCGGCGCCCAGGAAGACGCCGAAGGACGCCGCCTCCAGCAGCAGCGCCCCGACCAGGACCGGCTTGCGTCCGACGTGGTCGGACAGCGCCCCGACGACGAGCAGCGAGGCGAGCAGCCCCGCGACGTACACGGCGAAGACGACGGTCAGCGTCGCGGCCGAGAACCCGAACAGCTGCTGGTAGAGCGGGTAGAGCGGGCTCGGCACGCTCGACGCCGCCGGGAAGAGGACGACGATGCCGCCCACGGCCGCGAACAGCCGGGCACGGGTTCTCGGGTGCATGGGACTCCCTCGGCGATGATCGCAGCGATCACTGCGTTTGCGTCGTCGCGACGCTAGCACGGTTAAGGCAACGATCGCTGCGTTCATTCCGGCGACGTGGGACACTCGGGGTGTGGCAGAAGCAGCGGAGGGCGCGGGCTCGCGCCCGGGCGGACGGTCGGCGCGGGTCCGCGCGTCCGTCCATCGTGCGGTGCAGGACCTGGTGGCGGAAGGCGTGCGCAGCGAGGACCTGACGATCCCGGTCGTCGCGGCCCGCGCCGGCGTGCACGCCACGACGGTCTACCGGCGCTGGGGCTCGCTGGGCGAGCTGCTCGCCGCCGTCGCGGAGCACCGGTTCACCGGCGACGTCGTCGTGCCCGACACCGGGGGCCTCGCGGGGGACCTGGAGCGCTGGGCGGCCGACGTCGCCCGCGACCTCGCCGACCCGGACACCCTCGCGCTGATGCGCGCGTCGATCGGGGCGGGGGAGACGGCCTCGTGCGCCTGCACCGCGGACCGCCGGGCGCAGATCACCGCGATGCTCGACCACGAGCGCTCGCGCGGCGGGGACGTGCCGGACACCGACGCCGTCGTCGACGGGGTGCTGGCGCCGCTGTACTACCGGGCGCTGTTCGAGCCGGCGCCCCGGGACGACGACGGGCCCGCCCCGGCTGACCGGGTACGGGCCCTCGTCGGGAACCTGATGGGGTCTCAGGCGGTGTCGGTCAGCCCGTAGCGGGCGAGGATCTTCGCCCGCTTGCGGGGCAGGATGTTCGCCTGCGTGAGGTCGCCGTCGTAGTGCGCGACGACCTTCGGGTCCATGATCCGGCGCCACAGCGGCGGGAAGACGGCGACGACGATCATGGTGCCGTAGCCCGAGGGGAGCTGTGGGGACTCCTCGAAGTGGCGCAGCGTCTGGTACCGCCGGACCGGGTTCGCGTGGTGGTCGGAGTGGCGCTGCAGCTGGTAGAGCAGCAGGTTCGAGACCGTGTGGTCGGCGTTCCAGCTGTGCCGCGGGTCGACGCGCTCGTAGCGCCCGTCCTCCCGGCGCTGCCGCTTGAGCCCGTAGTGCTCCAGGTAGTTCACGATCTCGAGCAGCGTGAACCCGACGACGGCCTGGACGACGAGCCACGGCAGCACACCGACGCCGAAGGCGAGGCACAGCGCCGTGAAGAGCACGATCGTCATCGCCCACGAGATGAGGATGTCGTTGCGCAGGCTCCAGGGGGTCTGCTCGTGGCGGGCGAACCGCTTGACCTCGAGGTGCCAGGAGCTGCGGAGGCTGCCCCAGACGGTGCGCGGCAGGAACGAGGTCCAGAAGTTCTCGCCGAGCCGGGAGCTCGCCGGGTCCTCGGGGGTGGCGACGCGGACGTGGTGGCCGCGGTTGTGCTCGACGTAGAAGTGGCCGTAGCCCGAGCTCGCGAGCGCGATCTTGGACAGCCAGCGCTCGTTCTCCTCGCGCTTGTGCCCGAGCTCGTGGGCGGTGTTGATCGCGATCCCCGAGACCACGCCCATGGTGAGGGCGAGCCCGACGGTGCTCACGAGGTCCAGGCCCTGCGTGGCCCACACCCAGCAGCTGAAGACGAGGCTGACGTACTGCACCGGCAGGAACAGGTAGGTGATCCACCGGTAGTAGCGGTCGGCCTCCAGGCGGGCGCGCTCGGACTCCGGCGGGTTGTCGCTGGTCCGGCCGATTAGCAGGTCGAGCGCGGGCAGGACGACGAACAGGATGATCGGCCCCAGCCACCAGAAGAGCTCGAGCCCGGTGGCGTGCACGAGCCCGTACGCCGCGATCGGCAGGGCCGGCATCACCGTGCCCAGCGGCCACAGGTAGCGGCGCTTGTCACGCCACGGCTCCTGCTGCTCCGCCACCTCGTCCCGTGACTGCTCGATGGTCATCGTCGGCCTCCCCGCGTCGCCGCTCGTGCTCCGGGGATGACTGTGACACCGTGTCGCAGCAGAAACAAGACGTAATATTTGTTTCAGTTCAGAGCAGTGTTCTCACACGGGGGTGGCGGCCGCGATGAGGCAGGAGGTGAGGCGGGCGAGGCGGTCGGCGGCCTCGGCGTGCCCCAGACCGGGGGAGACGAGGTGGCTGATCGTCAGGCGCACGATGGCGTCGACGGCGTCGGAGATGGCCCGCGGGTCGAGCTCGGGACGCCGGCGGCGCATCCAGTCGCCCACGAGTGCGTTGCCGCCGGTGATGATCCCGTCCCCCCGGGTGGTCAGGAACGGCAGCAGGCTGGTGTCCCCGCTGCGGCTGCCCGTGAGGATGGCGCGCAGCAGGGGGTTGTCCGACGCCTCGTCGAGGGTGAACCGGACGGCGGCCCGGACACCCTCCGCCGGGTCCTCGTGCTGCTCGAGCTGGCCGGCGATGCCGGTGAAGAAGCGCTCGGCCTCGCGGGCCACGAGGGCCTCGCCGACGCCGTCCTTCGTGCCGAACTCGCGGTAGAGGGTGGGCCGCGAGACCCCGGACGCGGTGGCGACCTCGCCGATGCGGACGCGGTCCCACCCGCGTTCCACGGTGAGCGTCGCGGCGGTGTCGAGCACCCGCTCGCGGACCTGGCGTCGGAACTCGACGCGGAGCGATTCGCCGGCCATGCGTCGAGTGTCACTCATTGCGACGGGAACCACGGCGTGGAGGACGTCGGTCACGCCCATCCGGCCCTTTCCGGTGCGTCCGTTATCGCATCGTGACCGCAGATGTCACACCTCGCGTTCGGCCGGACGCGCACCGCCACTCAGCTCACCCGCGCTGGGCCAAGTCAGTGACGCTCGAGGTTCGGCACGATCTCCCGTAACGACGGGATCACCGCGCCGATGAGGGTGCACATCCGGCCACCGTCGTGGCCGCATCCTCAACGAGCAGAGGGAGTCGCGATGATGCGAGGACGTCCCGGGCGGCTGCTGACGAGCATGGTCGTCGGCGGTGTGGTGGTCGTGGGAACGGCGCTCGGGACGGGGGCCGCGTCGGCGGCGGACACGTGCACGTACGGCGGGTCCCCCTTCGCCGTCGGGACGGACGTGCTCCTGGGCGCGGACGGGGCGTGTGAGCTCGCCCCCACCAGCGCGTTCCCGACGCTGGCCGCCGCGCTCGGTCTCCCGGCGGCAGGCTCGTCGACCGGGTCGCCCGCGGGCACCACCTCGGGTGCGGGGACGACCTCGGGTGCGGGCTCGGCCTCGGGCGCGGGCACGACGCCGGGTGCGGGCACGACGCCGGGTGCGGGCACGACGCCGGGTGCGGGCACGACGCCGGGTGCGGGCACCGTGACCGGGTCGGTGACCGAGGCTCGTCCGGCGCCCACCGTGGTGACCGTCGTGCAGGCGCCGGCGGCCGCGCCCGCGGTCGGGGCTCCCGCACCCGCCGCGCCCGCGCCCGTGGCCGGCCCGCGTCTTCCGGCGCCCGCGCCGCTGGCGGCACCCACCGTCCGCGGTGCCGGCCCGGGCGGCGTGCTCACCGCGTCCGGCCTCTCCGCGTCGTCCCCCGGAGCGGCGACGGGCCTCTTCGCGCCCTTCGGTGCCCCGGGCGCGGCGAGCCCGGCGCCCGCCGGGGCGATCGTCAGCAGCCTGTTCCAGCCGGACCCGTCGGTCTCGACCGTCAGCGAGACGCAGCCCCTGGCGGCCGCGGCACCGCACGGCTACGGCACCGCGATCACCCTCGCCACCCTCGCGCTCACCGGCATCGCGGCGTTCGTCCTGCGCGGGATCGTGCTGGGCCGCATCTCCCGCCGCGAGCTCCCGGTGAGCGTGCCCGACGACGATGCCATGGCGTCGGGCGAGCCCGAGCTGGTCGCCCCCTGACGCTTCCCCGGGTGGTCGACCACCGACCACCACCCCCCGGACGGCCGGCGGCCCCGGCCCCGATCCGGCGGCGGCTTCCCCTGGCCGTCGCCGGATCGCCGGGGTGCACCACCCGGCGCCGTGGGTGCAACGAGGAGTGTGGGGCTCGTCCGGCCCGAGGCTGCCGAGTCAGCACCGTGGGTAGTCGCCGCGGGAGCATTCACGGTCACGCCGTGAGCGTTCACGAGCGCGGGTGCGGCCGGGCGCTCCAGGAGCCCTGCGCTGTCCGGGCGAACCGCGCCTCCCGATCTCCCACCACCGAGCGACGCGCGAGCACCCACCCGTCGCCCGGGCTTCCGCCGCGACCGTCGGGGTCCACTCGGGCGGGGGCGCCGACGCCGAGTGGGCTCCCAGGGCTCCTGTCCCGACCGTGAGGGTCCACTCGGGCGGGGGCCGTGCCGGGCCGGTGCCGAGTGGGCGCCCAGGGCTCCTGTCCCGACCGTGAGGGTCCACTCGGGCGGGGCCGTGCCGGGCCTGGTGCCGAGTGGGCACCCACGGCTCCCGCCGCAGCCGTGGGAGTCCACTCGACCGGGCGCCGTGCCGGGCCCGGTGCCGAGTGGGCGTCCAGGGCTCCTGTCCCGACCATCGGGGTCCACTCGACCACGGGCCCGGTGCCGAGTGGGCACCCATGGCTGTCGCCGCGACCCTCGGGGTCCACTCGACCACGGGCCTGGTGCCGAGTGGGCACCCACGGCTCCCGCCGCAACCGTGGGAGTCCACTCGGCCGTGATCACGAGTTCGGCGGCGAGTCCTGGCGCCCCTTGCGCGTGTCGCCACCGAAGTCGCGATCACACTCGGCGCCGCCCCGGGATGCGCACCGGGGGACCGCCGTGCGGGGGTCAGCCGGCCGAGGGCAGCCGCACCGGGAGGTGCTTGATCCCGTTGACGAAGATCGACGAGAGGCGGTCCGGCTCGCCGACCACCTCGAGGTCGGCCATCTCGGTGAGCAGGCGCCGGAACATCACCCCGGCCTCGCGCCGGGCGAGGTGCGCGCCGAGGCAGAAGTGCGGCCCGTGGGCGCCGAACCCGTGGTGGGGGTTGGGGGAGCGGCGCAGGTCGAGCCGGTCGGGGTCGGTGAAGACGGCCTCGTCGCGGTTCGCGGACCCGTAGACCAGCAGCAGCTTCTCCCCGGCGGCCACCGGCACGTCGCCGACGGTGGTGTCCGCGACCGCCGTGCGGCGCATCCAGTTGATCGGGGAGGCCCAGCGGACGATCTCGTCGATGGCGGTCGGGGTCACGCCGTCGAGGTCGTCGGCCCAGGTCCGCTTCGCGGCGGGGTCGAGGTGCAGCGCCCACACGCCGTGGGTGACGGCGTTGCGGGTGGTCTCGTTCCCGGCGACGCAGAGCAGGATGAAGAACGACGCGATCTCCTGGTGCGTGAGCCGCTCGCCGTCGACCTCGCCGTGGACGAGCGCGGACAGCACGTCGTCGCGTGGGTTCGCCTCGGCGTCCGCGGCGAGCTCGGTCATGAGCGCCGACAGGCCGCCGCCCGCCGCGAGGTAGTCCTGGAGCGGGTTCTCCGAGACGTACTCCGGGTCGTCGCCGGCGAGGATCATGTTCGACCAGGTGAACACGTCCTCGCGCCGCGACTCGGGGATGCCCATCATGTCGCAGATCAGCAGGAGCGGGAGCGGCGCGGCGATCTCGGTGACCAGGTCGAACTCGCCGCCGTGCGCCGCGGCGGTCGCCCGGGCCCGGCCGAGGACCTCGTCGGCGATCCGCTCGACGTCGTCGACGAGCGAGGTCACCCGCTTCGGGGTGAACGCGCCCGCGGCAATGCGCCGGATCTTGGTGTGGCGCGGCGCGTCCATGCTGATCAGCGAGCCGAAGAACTCGTGGGCCTCGGCGGGCAGGTCGAGGATCGACACCGCGCCGCGGCCGGAGCAGAAGCGGTCCGGGTTGCGACTGACCTCCTCGACGTCGGCGTGCCGCGTCACCACCCGGAAGCCCGGTCCGGGCTCGAATCCCGGGAACTCGGGCTCCGCGTAGCCGGGCAGCCCGTCGGTGTGGCGCAGCGCCGCGAAGGCCGCGTAGCGCTCGGTCCAGGGCGCGTTCCAGAACTCGCGGGCGCCGAGGTCGATCGGGGCGGTGCTGGTCATCGGTCCTCCGGAGAAGGGAGCAGTGCCACGAGGGTGGTGACGAGCAGGTCGCGGACGCCGGCGCGGTCGAGCGAGCCGCGGACGAGCCACTCGCGCGACGCGGCGCGGACCAGGCCGAAGTAGGCGCGCACCCGCGCGCGCAGGACGACGTCGGCCGCCGGGTCCGCCGCCGGGTCGTGCCCGGGGACGAGCGCGGTGATCACGCGGTCGGCGGCGGTCTCGTCGGCGTCCTCGACCACCCGGTCGACCTCCGGGTCGCCGCCGGCACCCGCGACTCCCACTCCGCCGACTCCCACCCCACCGACTCCCACCGTGAGCCACAGCCCGCGGCGCGCGGCGACGGTGTCGAGGAACCAGTCGACGGCGGCGCCGACGCGCTCGGTCCGGGTGTGCCCGGGAAGGTCGGCGGCGGCCTCCTCGGGGATCGTCAGCAGGATCCGCAGGGCGGTGAGGTAGAGCTCGCGCTTGGTGCCGAAGTAGTGGTTGAGCAGGCCGCGGGCGACGCCGGCCTCGCGGGCGAGCTCGCTGGTGGAGACGTCCGCGTACGGCCGGTCCGCGTAGATCCGCAGCGCAGCGTCGAGGATCTCGGCGCGGCGGGCGTCGGGCTCCAGGCGGCGTCCGGGAGGGGGAGCATTCAGGGGAGCACGCCGATAGGGGAGCTCGACCCCGGTGGTGGGAGACGGGGCCTCGACGCCCGTCACGCCTGCACCACGTGCAGCGGCAGCCGCAGGGCGCCCGGGGCGTCGTCGGGGACCACGGGCCGGCGCGGCGCCACCGCGGCGACGCGGCGGTAGGGCTCGCCCGGGGCGGGACGGGGGTCGTCGTCGCCGGCGTTCGGCCACGTCGACATCGCCCGCTCGGCCAGCGCGGTGATGGTCAGCGACGGGTTCACGCCCAGGTTCGAGGGCACCGTCGAGCCGTCCAGGACGTGGATCCCGGGGTGCCCGTGGAGGCGGTGGTAGGGGTCGACCACGCCGTCCTCGGCGGTGGTGCCGAGCACCGCGCCGCCGAGGAAGTGCCCGGTGACCGGGATGTTCGCCAGGCTCGACGCCGCCCCGACCGGCACCCCGCGGATCCGTCGGGCCACCCGGCGGGCGACCTCGTGACCGGCCGGGATCCACGGCGGGTTGCCTTCCCCGTCGGCGGCCGCGCTGGTCAGCCCGGGCAGGAACCGTCGCGGGCGCAGGGTCAGCGAGTTGTTCAGCGCCTGCATCACCAGCAGCACGATCGACTGCTCGGACCAGTGCCGTGGCCGGTGGATCAGCGCCAGCTCGCGACGACGGCGGACGACGGCGGACAGGACCCGGCGGAGGCCGGGGCCGCGCCGGCCGATCGTCGGGTCGGCGGCGTCGGCGGTGCCGTCGACGAGCATCGCCGACATCAGCGACAACAGGTTCGAGCCGTGCCCGTAGCGCACCGGCTCGACGTGGGTGTGCTCGTCGACGTGGATCGACGAGGTGATCGAGACGCCGTCGGTGAAGTCGGCGGCCGGGTACGGGGTGCGGGCGGCGAGGATCGCCTCGGAGTTGGTGCGCACCCGGTGCCCGAGCCGCGCGGAGATCCGCGGCAGGTGGGCCCGCTGGCGGTGCAGCAGCCGCTGGGTGCCCAGCGCCGACGCGGCGACGACGACCTGCTGCGCGCTCAGCACCCGCCGTCGGGACCTCCGTCCGGGGCGTGGGGAGTCCCGGACCTCGACGTCGTAGCCCGAGGTGCCGGAGAGGTCGCCGTGGCGGGGGCGGATCGCGGTGACGGTGGTGAGCGGGTGCACGACGGCGCCCGCGGTCTCGGCGAGGTGCAGGTAGTTCTTCGCGACCGTGTTCTTCGCGTTGTGGCGGCAGCCGGTCATGCACTCCCCGCAGTGCCGGCAGGTGCGCCGCGCCGGGCCGGCGCCGCCGAAGTACGGGTCGGGCACCTCGACGCCGGGCTCGTCACCGAAGAGCACCCCGACGTCGGCCCGGCGGTAGGTGTGCCCGACGCCGAGCTCCTCGGCGACGTCGCGCATCACGGCGTCGGCGGCGGAGGTGCGGGGGTAGGTGGTGACCCCGAGCATCCGCGAGGCCTGGTCGTAGTGCGGGGCGAGCTCGTCGTGCCAGTCGGTGACGTCGGGCCAGCTGCCGTCGGCGAACACCGGGGCCGGCGGGCGGTAGAGGGTGTTGGCGTAGACCAGCGAGCCGCCGCCCACCCCGGCGCCGGAGAGCACGAGGACGTGGCGCAGCGGGTCGATGCGGAAGATCCCGTGGCAGCCCAGCCACGGCGCCCACAGGAAGTCGCGCAGGTGCCACGAGGTGCGGGCGAACTCGTGGTCGGCGAACCGGCGACCGGCCTCGAGCACGGCGACCCGGTAGCCCTTCTCGGCGGCGCGCAGGGCGGCCACGCCGCCGCCGAACCCGGACCCGATCACCACGACGTCGTGGTCCGTGCGCTCCATGGGCACGACGGTGCGCCTCCTGTTGGCAGCCTGTCAAGAGTGGGTGGATCACCGTTCCGGCCGGACGAACGACGCGTTCGTGGCCTCTGGATGCACGAACGGGTCGTTCGTCCCGGGACCGGGGCACGGGCGGCCCCGCTCGTACGCTGGAGGACGTGACGATCCGGGTGGCCGCGCTGCACGTGGCGCCCGAGCGGAAGGCGCCGATGGTGGCCGTCGACGCCGTGGCCGCCGAGGCCGGGCGCGGCATCGTCGGGGACCGCTACTTCGGCACCCGTCACCGCCACGTCTCGGTGCAGTCGGCCGAGGAGCTCGCCGAGGCCGCCGCCGTCCTCGGCGCCCCGGTGCCCGCCTCCTCGACCCGGCGCAACGTCACCCTCGACCACGGCCGGGTCCCGACGACGCCGGGCGCGCGGCTCGTGATCGGGGACGTCGGGCTCGAGGTCGTCCGCCGGGCCGCGCCGTGCCGGGTCATGGAGACCTCGGTCGGGCCGGGCGCGGCGCGGGCGATGCACGACCGCGGCGGCGCGATCTGCCGCGTGCTGACCTCGGGGACGATCGCCGTCGGGGACCCGGTGGTGGTCGAGGACGCGGCGGTCGCGGCGTCCTAGCGGACGTCCCCGACCAGGGCGAGCGCGGCGTCGCGCAGCGGGCCGGGCCGGGCGAGGCGGTCGCAGGCGTCGAGCCACTCCGTCGTGGCGTCGTCGGGCAGGGCGGCGCCGGGGGTGCTCCCGTGCGGCGTGTCGGGGTCGTACCCGACGGCCCGACGGTTCGACGCACGCCGCTCCGTCGCCGCCCTCCCGAGCCGAGGACAGGAGCTGACCGCCTCCCGCGCGACCGTGCTCCCCATGGACCTCATCGACACCTTCGTCCGGGCCGACCAGGGGATCGCCGACGCCGTCGCGCGGGTCGGCGACGCGTGGTCGGCGACGCTGCCGCCGGTGTTCGCCACCGACCCGCCTGCGCGTGAGGTGCACGACGCCGTCGCGCACCTCGCCCGCGACGAGGCGTGGATCCCGGCGCTGCTCGCCGGGCGGACCCTGGCCGACGTCGGGACCGACGCCTTCGACGGGCACCTCCTCGGAGACGACCCGGCGGCGGCGTTCGGCCGGCTCGCGGTCCGGGCCCAGGAGGCGGCCCGGGGGATCCCCGACCTCGGCGCACCCGTGCACTGCTCCTTCGGCGACTGCTCGACCGAGGAGTACCTCTGGCAGCTCGTCGTCGCCCGCACCCTCGGTGCCGAGGCCCTCACCGCGGCCGTCGGCACCGCCCGCGTCGTCGACGATGCCCTCGCCGCGGCCGTCCTGACCGGCCTCGCGCCCCGGGCGGAGCTCTGGCGCAGCGTCGGGATCCTGCGCCCCGCGGTCGCCCCGGCGGGACCCGCGCCGCGTGACGAGCTGCTCGCCCTGGCCGGGGGCACGGTCACCGTGGAGTGCCCCACGTGAGTGGCCGCGCCGGACGGATCAACCCTCTAGGGTGGTCGCGTGCTCCACACCGCCGTGCTCGAGTCCGTCCGTGACGAGTTCTGGCCCAGCCGCCGCATCGACGCCTTCGACGAGTTCTGTCGTCGGAGCACCGAAGCCGTCCGCTGATCCCCGAACACCCCCGCGACAGGAGTCCCGAGCATGAGCAGCCCCGAGGCCAACTGGTCGTTCGAGACCAAGCAGATCCACTCCGGCGCGGCGCCCGACCCGACCACGGGTGCGCGGGCCACGCCGATCTACCAGACGACGTCCTACGTCTTCCGCGACACCCAGCACGGCGCCGACCTGTTCTCGCTCGCCGAGCCGGGCAACATCTACACGCGGATCATGAACCCGACGCAGGACGTGCTCGAGCAGCGCGTCGCGGCGCTCGAGGGCGGCGTCGCCGCGCTCGCGTTCGCGTCCGGGTCGGCGGCCACCACCGCGGCGATCCTCAACATCGCGCAGGCCGGTGACCACTTCGTCTCCAGCCCCAGCCTCTACGGCGGCACCTACAACCTGTTCCACTACACGCTGCCGAAGCTGGGCGTCGAGGTGTCCTTCGTCGAGGACCAGGACGACCTCGAGCAGTGGCGCAACGCGACGCGCGAGAACACCAAGCTGTTCTTCGCCGAGACGATCGCGAACCCCGGCTCGAACGTCCTCGACGTCGCCGGGGTCGCCGGGGTCGCCCACGAGATCGGCGTGCCGCTGGTCGTCGACAACACCGTCCCGACGCCCTACCTGCTCCGCCCGATCGAGCACGGCGCCGACATCGTCATCCACTCGGCCACGAAGTACCTCGGTGGGCACGGCACCACGATCGCGGGCCTCGTCGTCGACGCCGGCACATTCGACTTCGGCGCCCACGGCGACCGCTTCCCCGGCTTCACCGAGCCGGACCCGAGCTACCACGGCCTGAAGTACTGGGAGGCGCTCGGCCCGGGCGCCTACGCGGCCAAGCTGCGCGTGCAGCTGCTCCGCGACACCGGGGCCGCGATCGCGCCGTTCAACGCCTTCCTCATCATCCAGGGCATCGAGACGCTCTCGCTGCGCCTGGAGCGCCACGTCGCCAACGCCCAGGCGCTGGCCCAGTGGCTCGAGGCCCGCGACGAGGTCGAGAGGGTCTACTACGCGGGGCTGCAGTCCAGCCCCTGGTACGAGGCCGGCAAGAAGTACCTCCCGAAGGGCGTCGGCGCCATCGTCTCGTTCGACCTGCGCGGCGGCGTCGAGGCCGGCCGGGCGTTCGTCGACGGCACCAGCCTGCACTCGCAGCTGGTCAACATCGGCGACGTCCGCAGCCTCATCGCCCACCCGGCGTCGACCACGCACAGCCAGCTCTCGGAGAACGAGCAGGAGTCCAGCGGCGTGACCCCGGGCCTGGTGCGCCTCGCCGTCGGCATCGAGAACGTCGAGGACCTCAAGGCCGACCTCGAGGCCGGGTTCACCGCTGCCAAGTCGGCCACCTCCCGGGCGTGACCGAGCTCGTGCCCGGGGGGCGCGCCGCGGGTTCCCCCGGCGCGCCCCCCGCGGCCGGTACCGTCCCGGTCCTCCCTCCCGCCACCGGTGCGTGGCGGGAGGGGGACCCGGTCGGCGGCCGCCGCTTCGTCACGCTGCCCGACCCGCTACCGCTCGAGGGCGGGTCGGCGCTGCCCGACGTCACCGTCGCCTACGAGACGTGGGGCGAGTTCCGCGGCGACAACGCGGTGCTGGTCCTGCACGCCCTCACCGGTGACAGCCACGTCACCGGCCCCGCCGGCCTCGGCCACCCCACGCCGGGATGGTGGGGCGCCGTCGTCGGGCCCGGCCTCGCGATCGACACCGACCGGTGGTTCGTCGTGGCCCCCAACGTGCTCGGCGGCTGTCAGGGCACGACGGGGCCGGCGTCACCCGCCCCCGACGGCCGGCCGTGGGGCTCGCGCTTCCCCGTCACCAGCGTGCGCGACCAGGTCGCACTCGAGGTCCGGCTGGCCGACCAGCTCGGGATCGACCGCTGGGCCGCGGTGCTCGGCGGGTCGATGGGCGGGATGCGCGCCGCGGAGTGGGCGGTGACCCACCCCGACCGCGTGGAGCGCCTGCTCCTGCTCGCGTGCTGCGCGGCGGCCTCGGCCGACCAGATCGCCTGGGCCGCGCCGCAGCTCGCGGCCATCCGCGAGGACCCGAACTGGTGCGGCGGCGACTACCACGACCGCGCCCGCGGCGAGGGTCCGCACATTGGGCTCGGCGTCGCGCGGCGGATCGCCCACACCACCTACCGGACCGCCGAGGAGCTCGACACCCGCTTCGGCCGGCGGCCGCAGCCGGGGGAGGACCCGTACGACGCGGCCTCGCCCGGCCGGTTCGCGGTGGAGTCCTACCTCGACCACCACGCCGAGAAGCTCGTCCACCGGTTCGACGCCGGGTCCTACGTCGCGCTGACCGCGGCGATGAACGGCCACGACGTGTCCCGGGGCCGGGGCTCGATGGCCGACGCGCTGGGCCGCGTCACCGCGCGGACCGTCGTCGCCGGGGCGACCAGCGACCGGCTCTACCCCCTGCACCAGCAGGAGGAGCTGGCGGCGCTGATCCCGTCGTCGGGCCCGGTCGAGCGGATCGAGTCGCCCTACGGGCACGACTCCTTCCTCATCGAGGCGAAGCGTCTGGCCGAGATCCTCGAGCAGCTCCTGGCGTGACCGCGCCCGCGGCGAGGGGGTCGCCCACCCCGTCGTGGATGCGGTCGAGCAGGTCGGTGACCACGGGGTCGGCCAGCCGGTAGCGGACGACGCGGCCGTCGCGGTGGGCGCTGACGAGGTTCTGGGCGCGCAGCAGCCGCAGGGCCTGGCTCGTCGTGGAGTCCTTGAGGCCGGCGGCGACGGCGAGGTCGGACACGCAGATCTCGCCGACCTCGTGGATGCACAGCAGCAGCGTCAGCCGCGTCGGGTCGGCCAGCAGGGCGAAGCGCGACACCCAGCCGTGCATCGTCGCCTGGTCCGGCAGCGCCGCGATGGCCGCGCAGACCCGGTGGTCGCCGTCGACGGCGACGGCCTCGGCATCGCCGGAGAGGTGCACGCGCCCACTATCCCACGTCCGGACGGCGGCCTCGTGCGCGAAGCCGCGCTACTGTGCCGCGACGTGGCGACGAGGCCGATGACGTCGGAGGCGGCCGCGCCGGCGGCGCCGCTGGTGCCGCCCTTCCGTGGCAACGTGCTCGGCGAGGCGCGCTGGCAGCTCGAGCTCGCGACGCTGCTGGCGAGCGGGGTGCACCGGGGGGTCGGGGTGCCGCGCGGCGACGGCGCCCCGGTGCTGCTGGTCCCCGGGTTCCTCGCGGGCGACGCGTCGCTGGCGGTGATGCGGGGGTGGCTGCGCCGGCTTGGGTACCGCACCTACCGGTCGGGCATCGCGTGGAACGTCGACTGCTCCGAGGCCGCCGTGCGCCGGCTCGACCGCCGGGTGGCCGACGTCGCCGAGCGCGCGGGCGGCCCGGTTACGCTCGTCGGGCACAGCCGCGGCGGCCTGCTCGCCCACGCGGTGGCGGTGCGGCGCCCGCGGCGGGTGCGGCAGGTGATCACGATGGGCAGCCCGCTGTCCTCGCCGCTCGACGCCTCGATCCTCACCCTGGCCGCCGTCGGGTGGGCCCGCCTCGGGCAGAACCTGCTCCGGCCCGCCCGGCCGCACTGCCTCACGACGGACTGCCCCTGCGCCTTCTCGGCCGACCTGCGCCGGGTCAGCCCGGTGCCGCTGACGTCGATCCGCACCAGCGAGGACGGCATCGTGCGCCCCGAGTCCTGCGTGGTGCCCGACGACGGCGGCGGCCGGGTCCGCAACGTCGTCGTCCGCGGCAGCCACCTCGGGCTGTGCGTCAACGCCACGGTGTACCGGGAGATCGCCGCCGTGCTGTGAACTCCCCGGCGCCGACGGGTAATCGGCCGCCATGGCCCCGTGGACCTCCGCTGACATCCCCGACCAGACCGGCCGCACCGTCGTCGTCACCGGCGCGAACTCCGGGCTCGGCCTCGTGGCCGCCCGTGAGCTCGTCGGGCACGGCGCGCACGTCGTGCTCGCGGTGCGCAACACCGACAAGGGCGAGCAGGCCGCCGCGGACATCACCCGGGCCGGGAGCCCGGGCTCGACCTCCGTCGAGGAGCTCGACCTCGCCGACCTCGCGTCGGTGCACCGGTTCGTCACCCGCCTCCCGGGGCCCGTCGACGTCCTGATCAACAACGCCGGGCTCATGGCGATCCCGCACCAGCGCACCGCCGACGGCTTCGAGATGCAGTTCGGCACCAACGTGCTCGGGCACTTCGCCCTGACTGGGCTGCTGCTCGAGCGCCTCACCGACCGCGTCGTGTTCCTGTCCAGCGTGATGCACCGGATCGGCTCGATCCGGCTCGACGACCTCAACTGGGAGCGCCGCCGCTACCAGCGCTGGCTCGCCTACGGCCAGTCCAAGCTCGCCGATCTCATGCTCGCCTACGAGCTGGAGCACCGGCTCGTCGCCGCCGGGTCGCCGCTGCGCGCGATGGCGGCGCACCCCGGGTACACCGCGACCAACCTGCAGTCGCGCACCGAGTCGGTCCAGGACGCGATCATGGGCCTGGGCAACCGGTTCTTCGCCCAGGGACCCGACATGGGCGCGCTGCCCGAGCTCTACGCGGCGACCGTCCCGGACCTGCCCGGCGGCGTCTACATCGGCCCCGACGGCTGGGGCGAGTCCTCCGGGCACCCGATCCCGGTCGGGTCGACGGCCGCGTCGCACGACCGCGAGGTCCAGGCCGCCCTGTTCACCGCCTGCGAGGAGCTGACGGGGGTGACGCTGCGGGTCCCGACGACGGCCCGGTGAGGCCGCGCGGGTGACGGTCGGGGGCGATCGGGTCGCCCGATCGTCACCTTCGTCCCGGGACCCGGCATGATCGCCCGGGTGAGCGACGACCCGAGCCCCCTGGCGGTGCTGCGCCGCCTCGTCGAGGAAGGGTCCCCGCTCGCGCCGGTCCACGCCGCGACGCACGCGGAGCTGACGGCGATCGACCGGGGCAGCTGCTCGGCGCGGATGCCGACGGTGCACGGCGACGGGCTGCTCGAGTCGGTGCTGATCCTCGCCGACTTCGCGCTCGGGGTGTCCTACTCGAGCACCCTGCGCGCGGGGGACCGGATCGTCACGGTGCGCCTCGGCGTCCAGCTGCTCGGGAACCCGCTCTCGGGGGAGCCGCTCCTCGCGACCGGACAGCTCGACTCCGTGCGCAGCGGCGTCGGGCTGAGCTCGGCCACGGTCACCGACCGCGAGGGCCGCCCGGTGGCGCGCTGCGTCGGGCGCAACGCGGCGCTGACCGACGAGCTCGCGGGCCGCTACGGGCGGATGGCGCCGTCCTGGGCGAGCCGGCCGACCCCGTGGCGCATGCTCATGCCCCACCGCGGGGAGGACCCCACCCGCGACGGCACGACGATGATCGCCCACCCGGACCGGACGGCGCTGAACTCGGCGGGCGTCGTGCAGGGCGGCGCCCTCGCGGGACTCGCGGCGCGCGGCCTGGTGCACGCCCTCGACGTCATCCCCGACGACTTCTCGGTCAGCTTCATCCGGCCCGTGCGCACGGCGGGGCAGCCGGTGATGTGCCGCGTCGTCGTCGAGCACGGTGGGCGGCGCCTGCGCGTGGGCCGGGCGGAACTGGTCGACGAGCGCGGCCGCCTGTACGCGCTGGCGGGCGGGACGGCGTTCCGGCCGTAGGTGCGCTTCGCGCTCGTGAGCACTAACTGTCGCTATAACGACACTTTCTGCTCACGAGCGCGGAGCGCACCTCATGGACACAACGCTGTGACGCCGCTTACGTTCGGGGAGCACCCGACGTCGAGGAGGACGCGTGAGCAGGTTGCGATTCGGCACGTTCCTGGCCCCCTTCCACCGCGCCGGGGAGAACCCCACGCTGGCGCTGCAGCGCGACCTCCAGCTGATCGAGCACCTCGACGCGCTCGGGTACGACGAGGCCTGGATCGGCGAGCACCACTCCGCGGGCAGCGAGATCATCGCGTCGCCGGAGATCGTCATCGCGGCGGCCGCGGAGCGCACCCGGCGGATCCGGCTCGGCACCGGCGTGACCTCGGCGAGCTACCACAACCCGCTCTGGGTGGCCGACCGCATGGTCCTGCTCGACCACCTCACCCGCGGGCGCTCCATGCTCGGCGTCGGGCCGGGGTCGCTGCCCAGCGACTCGTCGATGATCGGCCTGAACCCGACCGACACGCGCGAGCTCCTCGACGTCAACCTCGACATCATCATGCGGCTGCTCGCCGGTGAGGTCGTCACCGAGCAGACGAAGACCCACACTCTCGTCGAGGCCCAGCTGCAGCTGCGGCCCTACACCGAGCCGTGCTTCGACATCGCCGTCGCCGCGGTGGCCTCGCCCACCGGGCCGCGGATGGCCGGGCGCCACGGCGTCGGCCTGCTGTCGATCGGCGCGACGCTGACCCAGGACGGGTTCGACGCGCTGGCCCACCACTGGGACGTCGTGACCGAGCGCGCCGAGCACTACGGCCAGCCCGAGCCGGACCGCTCGACGTGGCGCCTCGTCGGCCTCATGCACATCGCGGAGACCAGGGAGCAGGCCTACCGCGAGGTCGAGTACGGCATCGAGTCGTGGTTCCGGTACTTCCAGAAGACGGCCGCGTTCCCGCAGATGGCGGTCGAGGGCGGCGACGTCAAGGAGATGATCGACTTCATCAACGAGGCCGGCATCGGCGCCATCGGCACGCCCGACGACGCCCGCGCCCAGGTCCAGCGCCTCGCCGACCAGTCCGGCGGCTTCGGCGCGATGCTCCTGCTCGGCCACGAGTGGGCCAACCCGCAGGCGACGAAGCGGTCCTACGAGCTCATCGCCCAGGAGGTCATGCCGCACTTCCAGGGCACGACGTGGGGCGGGCGTTCGCACGCCGAGTCCACGCAGGCCGCCAAGGAGCGTGCCGGCCTGCGCCGGGACGAGTTCGCGGCCACCCAGCTCCAGGCCGTCGACCACATGACGAAGAAGTACGCGGACGAGGTCGCGTCGAAGGGCTGAGTCGAGCGGTCGCCGGGGGTGAGCCCTGCCGAGTGCAAGCGAAGCGTCGTTGCTTGCATCCAGTGGCAGGAAAGCCCCGTCGTCGCGCGGTCGCCGGGCGTGGTGCATCACGCCCGACGACCGGGGACACCGGCCGGTCGAGCACCTAGGGTGGACCGCCGTGCGTGCCCGCGACCGTCACCCCGACCGCATCGACGGTCGAGCTCCCCTATCGGCGTGCTCCCCTCAACGCTCCCCCTCCGACCGGTGAGCGTCACCGTCGTCGGCCTCGGCGCCGACGGCTGGCCCGGCCTCGCGCCGCCCGCCCGCACCGCGCTGGAGAAGGCCGCCGTCGTGCTCGGTGCCCCGCGCCAGCTCGACCTGCTGCCCGACACGGTCACCGCACACCGCGAGTCGTGGCCGTCCCCGCTCATGCCCGCCCTGCCCGGGCTCCTCGAGCGCCACGCCCGCGACGAGCTCGTGGTCCTCGCCAGCGGCGACCCGATGTTCTTCGGCATCGGCTCGGCCGTCCTGCGCCTGCGTCCCGACGCGGCCGTCGTCGCCCACCCGTCGTCCCTCGCGCTCGCTGCCGCGCGGCTCGGGTGGGCCGAGCAGGACGTCGTCGCCGTGTCCGCCGTCGGGCGCCCGCTCGCCGCCGTCCGCGCCGCCCTCGCGCCCGGCCGCCGGGTGCTCGTGCTCGCCGACTCCACGGAGACCCCCGCCCGGCTGGCCGCCCTGCTCGTCGGTGCGGGCTACGGCGCGGCCCGCCTGTCCGTGCTCACCTCGCTCGGGGCGGAGCACGAGGCGCGCGCCGACGGCACCGCCGCCGACTGGCACGCCCCGACGACGGACCCGCTCGCCGTCGTCGCCGTCACCTGCCCCGCCCTCCCCGACGACGACCTCCTCGGCCGCGCCCCCGGCCTGCCCGACAGCGCGTACTCCCACGACGGCCAGCTCACCAAGGCCGAGCTGCGTGCCCTCTCGGTGGCCGCCCTGCGCCCGCTGCCCGGGCAGCTGCTGTGGGACGTCGGCGGGGGAGCGGGGTCGATCGGCATCGAGTGGTGCCGGGCCGAGCCGTCGGCCCGGGCGATCGCGATCGAGACCCGCGCCGACCGGGCCGCGCGGATCGCCGCCAACGCCGAGACCCTCGGCGCGGCCGGGCTGCGGGTGGTCGAGGGCGACGCCCCGGAGGTCCTGGCCGGGATGGAGGCCCCCGACGCGGTGTTCGTCGGGGGCGGCGTGTCGGTGCCCGGCATGCTCGACACCTGCCGGACGGCGCTGCGGGCCGGCGGCCGGCTGGTGGCCAACGCGGTGACCGTCGAGGGCGAGGCCGCCCTCGCCGCGGCCCGGGCCGAGCACGGTGGGTCGATCCGGCGCATCGCGGTCTCGCGCGCGGCCCCCGTCGGGCGCTACCTCGGGTGGAAGGCGATGGCACCGGTGACCCAATGGATCTTCTGGGCGGGCCGGGACGGTGTCAGCGGTGTCGCATCGCAGACGTTGGACGTCCGGAAATCCACACCGTCGACCACCCCGCCCTGGAGGACCCCGTGACCGTCCGCTTCGTCGGCGCCGGCCCGGGCGCGGCCGACCTCATCACCGTGCGCGGGCTGCGGGCGATCGCGACGAGCCCGGTCTGCCTCTACGCCGGCTCCCTCGTCCCCGAGGACCTGCTCGCGCAGTGCCCGCCGCACGCCCGCCAGGTCGACACCGCGCGGATGACCCTCGACGAGATCGTCGCCGAGCTGGTCGCCGCCCACGAGGCCGGCCACGACGTCGCCCGGCTCTGCAGCGGCGACCCCGCCGTCTTCTCCGCCGTCGCCGAGCAGACCCGGCGGCTCGACGCGGCCGGCGTCCCGTGGGAGATCGTGCCCGGCGTCCCCGCCTTCTCCGCGGCCGCCGCCGCGCTGCGCACCGAGCTGACCGTGCCCGGCGTCGGGCAGTCGGTCGTGCTCACCCGCGACGCGGCCAACGCCACCCCGATGCCCCCGGGCGAGTCGCTGGACGTGTGGGCGGCCGCCGGCGGGACGCTCGTGCTACACCTCGCGGTCCAGCGCTGCGCCGAGGTCGTGGCCGTGCTGCGGGAGCACCGGCCGTCGTCGGAGCCGGTCGCGGTGGTCGCGCGGGCCTCGCGCGACGACGAGCTGGTCGTCCGGGGGACCCTCGGCGACATCGCCGCCAAGGTCGAGGCGGCGGGCGTCCGGCGCACCGCGGTGATCGTCGTGGGCCCCGTCGTGGGCGTCGCCGACGACGGCTGCGAGAGCCACCTCTACTCGGCCGCCCGCGAACGGTGACCCCCCGGCGCGTCCTCGTCCTCGGCGGCACCGCCGAGGCCCGCGCGCTCGCGGACGCCCTCGCCGCCGAGCCCGGCGTCGTCGTCACCACCTCGCTCGCCGGGCGGACCCGCGACCCCCGCCTGCCCGCCGGCGAGGTGCGCACCGGCGGGTTCGGCGGTGTCGAGGGCCTGGCCGCGGCGCTGGCGGGCGTCGACCTCCTCGTCGACGCCACCCACCCCTTCGCCGCCCGCATGACCGAGCACGCCGCCGCGGCGGCCGCCCGCACCGGCACGCCGCTGGTCGTGCTCCGCCGGCCCGGGTGGGTCGAGGGGCCGGGCGACGACTGGCGACGGGTCCCGACGACGGGTGCCGCGGCGGCCACCGTCGTCGGGTGCGGGCGGGTGTTCCTCGCGATCGGGCGGCAGGGCGTGGCGGAGTTCCTCGCCGCCGACGCCTGGTTCCTCGTCCGCGCGATCGAGCCGCCGGATGCGCTGCCCCCGCGGTCGACGCTGGTCCTCGCCCGCGGTCCCTTCGCCCTCGACGAGGAGCGCGACCTGCTGCGCCGGCACCGGGTCGACGTCATGGTCGCCAAGGACTCCGGGGGCGCCACCGAGGCCAAGCTGGTCGCGGCCCGCGAGCTCGGGCTCCCGGTGGTGCTGGTCGACCGGCCGCCGCTGCCCGACCGGGTCCGGGTGCGCGACGACGTCGCCGGGGTGCTCGCCGTCGTCCGGGAACAACCGTCGGCCCGTCCTGGTTGAGGCGGTCAGGTAGTTGACAGTTCAACCAGCGAGGGAGGCGGCCGCCATGCAGTTCGGGGTCTTCACGGTCGGGGACGTGACGCCGGACCCGACGACGGGGCGCACGCCGAGCGAGGCCGAGCGCATCCAGGCGATGGTCACCATCGCGAAGAAGGCAGAGGAGGTCGGGCTCGACGTGTTCGCCACCGGCGAGCACCACAACCCGCCGTTCGTGCCCTCGTCGCCGACCACGCTGCTCGGCTACATCGCCGCGCAGACCTCGACGCTGCAGCTCTCGACGTCCACGACGCTGATCACGACCAACGACCCGGTCAAGATCGCCGAGGACTACGCGATGCTGCAGCACCTCGCGGGCGGGCGCGTCGACCTCATGATGGGCCGCGGCAACACCGGGCCGGTCTACCCGTGGTTCGGGCAGGACATCCGCAACGGCATCGGTCTGGCGATCGAGAACTACGCGCTGCTGCGGCGGCTGTGGGACGAGGACGTGGTCGACTGGGAGGGGAAGTTCCGCACGCCCCTGCACGGGTTCACGTCGACGCCGCGTCCGCTCGACGGGGTCGCGCCGTTCGTCTGGCACGGCTCGATCCGCTCGCCCGAGATCGCCGAGCAGGCCGCGTACTACGGCGACGGGTTCTTCCACAACCACATCTTCTGGCCGGCGTCGCACACGAAGCAGATGGTCGAGTTCTACCGGCGGCGCTTCGAGCACTACGGGCACGGGTCGGCGGACCAGGCGATCGTGGGGCTCGGCGGCCAGGTGTTCATGCGGAAGAACTCGCAGGACGCGGTGGACGAGTTCCGGCCGTACTTCGACCACGCCCCGGTGTACGGCGGCGGGCCGTCGCTGGAGGACTTCACGACGCAGACGCCGCTGACGGTGGGCTCGCCGCAGCAGGTGATCGAGCGGACGCTGGGCTTCCGCGAGTACGTGGGTGACTACCAGCGCCAGCTGTTCCTGATGGACCACGCCGGGCTGCCGCTGAAGACGGTGCTCGAGCAGCTCGACCTGCTCGGCGAGGAGGTCGTCCCGGTGCTGCGGCGGGAGTTCGCGGCGCTGAAGCCCGCGCACGTCCCGGACGCACCGACCCACGAGTCGCTGGTCGCGGCCCGGGCCGAGGCCGCGGGTGGGGTGCAGCTCGCCTCGGCGTAGGTGGCCTGCGGCCTCGTGAGCACAAACTGTCGCTATGACGACAGTTTGTGCTCACAGGCGCGGAGCGCACCTGGCGCTCGGAGGGGCATCCCCGCCACAGTGGACCCATGGCCGACGTGACCGGGACCACGACCGACACCGGTACCCGGTACGACTTCGGGGGCGACGAGTTCGTCTACGTCGAGATCTCGCCCGAGATGAGCCTCCCCGCCCACTTCGCCTCCCTGGCCATCACCCGGCGGCTGCGCGAGGAGGCGCTCCCGGGTGTCGAGGAGATCTGCCCGTCGAACGCCTCGTACATGGTGCGGGTCGACCCCGACCGCATCGACCCCCGCGACCTGGTCCGTGAGCTGCAGCGGATCGAGGCCGAGGTGGGGTCGGCGGCCTCGGAGGACCCGGACTTCGTCGTCGACACCCGCATCGTCGACGTCCCCATCATGTTCGCCGACCCGTGGACCCACGAGGTCCTCATGCGGTTCCGCGACCGGCACCAGGACCCGTCCGGGACCGACCTCGACTACGGCGCCCGCATCAACGGCTACGACTCCGCGGAGTCGTTCATCGCCGCGCTCGCCGGCGCGCCCTACCTGGTGACGATGATGGGGTTCGTCCCCGGCCTGCCGTGGTGCTTCCAGCTCGTGCCGCGGGAGCGCCAGGTCGAGGTACCGAAGTACGTGCGGCCGCGGACCGAGACCCCGGAGCGGGCGTTCGGGTTCGGCGGCGCCTTCGCGGTGATCTACCCGGTCAAGGGGGCCGGCGGCTACCAGCTCTTCGGGTCCGCCCCGGCCCCGATCTTCGACGGCGCCCAGGAGCAGCCCGACTTCGCCGACGAGGACTCCGTGGTGTTCTTCCGCCACGGCGACCTCATCCGCTTCCGCCGCATCGACCAGGCCGAGTACGACGACGTCCGGGGCCAGGTCGAGGCCCGTCGCTGGCGGTACCGCACCCGCCCGGTGCGGTTCTCGCCGTCGCGCTGGCTCGCCGATCCCGACGGCACGAACGCCGCGCTGGTGGGGGAGCTGGACCGATGAGCGTCCTCGTCCGCGATCCCGGGCTCGAGACCACGGTGCAGGACACCGGTCGGCTCGGCCACTACGCGATCGGCTTCCCGCCCTCCGGCGCGCTGGACTCCTACGCCTACCACGTCGGCAACGCGCTCGTCGGGAACGCACCCGGCGCCGCCGCCCTCGAGGCGGTCTACCTCGGCCCGACCCTCGAGTTCACGACCGACACGGTCGTCGCGGTCACCGGCGCCGAGATCCCGGTGACGCTGGACGGCGAGCCCGTCCCGACGTGGGAGTCGGTCGCGGTCCGGGCCGGGCAGACGCTCGCCTTCGGGCAGCTGGCGGGAGGCGCGCGGCCCTACGTCGCCGTGGCCGGCGGCATCGACGTGCCGCCCTACTACGGCAGCCGGTCCACCTACACGTTGGTCGGGATCGGCGGCTTCGGCGGCCGGGCGCTGGCCGAGGGCGACGAGCTCCCACTGGGCGATGCCGCCGTCGACCCGCGCGCCGGGCGCCGTGTCGACGAGGCCGACATCCCCGAGCACCCGACGACGGCCGAGCTGCGCCTGCTCGTCGGCCTCCACAGCTACCGGCTCACCCCGGACTCCCTCGAGCGGTTCACCTCGACGCCCTGGAAGGTCACGCCGGACGCGAACCGGGTCGGCTACCGCTACCGCGGCGCCGAGCTGGAGTTCGTGCCCCGCGAGCAGCCGTTCGGGGCGGGGAGCGACCCGGCCAACGTCACCGACTGCGGCTACCCGGTCGGCTCGGTGCAGGTGCCCGGCGGCGTCGAGCCGATCGTGCTGCTGCAGGACGCGGTGACCGGTGGTGGCTACGCGACGCTCGGCACCGTCGTCAGCGTCGACCGTGACCGGCTCGCCCAGACCAAGACCGGCGACCACACCCGGTTCGTCCCCGTCGACCTCGACGAGGCGCTCACCATCCGCCGCGACCGGGCCGGCCGGCTCGACCGCGTCCGTCGTTCCCTCGCCTGAGGGAAGACTCCCGAGGAGGACCGCGTGGCCAGTCACACGATCACCGCCCGTACCCCGGGGGTCTTCTACCGCCGGCCGACCCCGGACGCCGAGCCCTACGTCGCGGACGGCGCGACGGTGGCCGAGGGCGACACGCTCGGTCTCATCGAGGTCATGAAGACCTACCGGGAGGTGAAGGCCGACGCCGGCGGCACCGTCTCGCGGTGGCTGGTCGAGAACGAGGACGAGGTCACCATCGGCCAGGACCTGGTGGAACTGGACACGTGACGATCTCCTCGGTGCTCGTCGCCAACCGCGGCGAGATCGCGCTGCGGGTGATCCGGGCGTGCCGGGAGCTCGGGCTGCGCTCGGTGGCCGTGTACTCGGACGCCGACGCGGGCGCGGCCCACGTCCGGCACGCCGACGACGCGGTGCACGTCGGGAAGTCGTCGGCGGCGAAGAGCTATCTGGACCCCGACGCGCTCCTCGCCGCGGCCCGGAGCGCCGGCGTCGACGCGGTGCACCCGGGCTACGGCTTCCTCTCCGAGCGGGCGTCGTTCGCGCGGGCGGTCGTCGACGCGGGACTGGTGTGGGTCGGCCCGCCCGCCGAGGTCATCGAGCGGATGGGCGACAAGGCCGCCGCCCGGGCCGTGGCGGCGCGGGCCGGGGTGCCCGTGGTGCCGGGCAGCGACGAGCTCGCCGACGACGAGGCCGCCGTGGCCGCCGCCGACGGGATCGGCTACCCCGTGCTGGTCAAGGCGGCCGCGGGCGGTGGCGGGCGCGGCATCCGGCCGGCGGGCTCCGACGAGGAGCTGCGGCGGGTCGTCGCGGAGGCCCGGCGGGAGGCGGCGTCGGCGTTCGGGTCGGACGTGGTCTACCTGGAGCGGGCGCTGGCCCACCCGAAGCACGTCGAGGTGCAGGTCCTCGCCGACGCCCACGGCGGCGTCGTCCACTGCTTCGAGCGGGACTGCTCCCTGCAGCGTCGTCGCCAGAAGGTGCTCGAGGAGGCGCCCGCGCCCCGCCTCGACCCGGCCGTGCGGCGCGCAATGTGCGAGGCGGCGGTCGCGCTGGCCCGCGAGGTCGGCTACGTCGGGGCGGGGACGGTCGAGTTCCTGCTCGACGGCACCGAGTTCTTCTTCATCGAGATGAACACCCGCATCCAGGTCGAGCACCCGGTCACCGAGCTCGTGACCGGCCTGGACCTCGTCGCGCTGCAGCTGCGGGTGGCCGCCGGCGAGCCGCTGCCGGTCACCCAGGACGACGTCACGTGCCGGGGCGCGGCGCTGGAGTTCCGCGTCAACGCCGAGGACCCCGACGACGACTTCCTCCCGACGCCAGGCGAGGTCACCGCACTCGACCTGCCGGGCGGCCCCGGGGTCCGGGTCGACACCGCGATCGCCGCCGGCGACGTGATCCCGCCGTTCTACGACTCGCTGATCGGGAAGCTGTGCGTCTGGGCGCCCGACCGGGACGCGGCGCTGGCCCGCGGTCGCCGAGCGCTCGCCGAGTACCGGGTCGAGGGGATACCGACGACGATCCCGCTGCACCGGCGCCTGCTCGAGGACCCCGCGGTGGTCGCCGGGACCTACGACATCACCTTCCTCGAGGGCTTCGCCTGACCGGCCCTCAGGGGTGCGGAGCGCGGCGCTCCACCCCGAGCGCGTCGAACCGGCGCACGATGGCCTCGCACACCTCGACGGCGTTGGGGCGGTCGCCGTGCAGGCAGATCGTGTCGACCTCGACCTCCAGGCGCCGTCCCGACGTCGAGGTCACGTGCCCCTCCAGCAGGTCGACGGCCTGCTGCGCGACGGCGTCCGGGTCCTTCGCCTGCGGGTCGGGCTCGACGATGATGTGCCCGGCGTCGTCGTACTCGAGGTCGGCGAAGCCCTCGCGCACCACGCGGGCCCCGAGCGAGCGGGCGAGCTCGGCCGTCGGCCCCGCCAGCCAGAAGATCATGAGGTCGGGGTCGAGCCGGACCACCGCCTCGGTGATCGCCGTGGTGATGTCGTCGTCGGTCAGGGCCATCCCGTACAGCGCGCCGTGCGGCTTCACGTGCACCACCTCGACGCCCTCCGCCCGCGCCGTCGCCTGGAGCGCGCCGACCTGGTAGAGCACGATCTGCGCCGCCTCGTCCGGGCGCAGCGCCATCCGCCGGCGCCCGAACCCGACGAGGTCGGGGAGGCCGGGGTGCGCGCCGATCGCCGTGCCGGTCCGGGCCGCCGTCTGCACCGACCCCCGCATCGTCACCGGGTCGCTGGCGTGGAACCCGCACGCGACGTTGACCGAGGTCACGTGCTCCATGAGCGCCGCGTCGTGGCCGAGCTTCCACCGGCCGAGGCTCTCGCCCGCGTCCGCGTTGAGGTCCACGAGGGTCTGCACGGGTCCTCCCGGGGTCGGGTGTCGTCGCCGCCCATGGTGGCCTGCGGCCTCGTGCGCAGAAAGTGCCGCTATAGCGACACTTTCTGCTCACGAGCGCGGAGCGCACCTAGTAGCGGCGCGGGGTGAAGACCTGGCGCCCGGTCCAGCGCGTCTGGGAGGACCCGACGATGAGCAGGGTGCGCATGTCCACCGTCTCCGGGTCGAGGTCGCCCAGCTCGACGACGGTGACCGACTCCTCCGGGCCGTCGACGTCGCGCCCGACGATCACCGGCGTGGCGGGTTCCCGGTGCTTGAGCAGGATCCGCTGGGCCGCCTCGACCTGCCAGGTCCGCGAGCGGCTCGCCGGGTTGTAGAGCGCGACGACCATGTCCGCCTCGGCCACCGCGGCGAGCCGGCGCTCGACGACGTCCCAGGACTTGAGGCGGTCGGAGAGGCTGATCGTCGCGAAGTCGTGGCCGAGCGGGGCGCCGATCCGGGCGGCGACGGCGTGCGCCGCGGTGACGCCGGGGATCACGCGCACCGGGACGTCGGGGTAGTCCTCCGCGGCGACCTCGACGACCGCCGAGGCCATGGCGAACACCCCGGGGTCGCCCGAGGAGACGACGGCGACCCGCCGCCCGGCGCGCGCGAGGTCCAGGGCGAACGCGGCGCGCTCGGACTCGACCTTGTTGTCCGACCCGTGCACCCGCTGTCGGGGGTTCGGGGGGACCCGGGCGACGTAGGTGGTGTAGCCGACGACGTCGTCGGCCTCGGCGAGCGCGGTGGCCGCCTCGGGGGTGAGGCGGTCCCGGGCGCCGGGGCCGAGGCCGACCACGGTGACGCCGCCCGACGAGCTGGTCGACGACGGGGCTTTCCTGCCACTGGATGCAAGCAACGACGCTTCGCTGGCGTCCCGACGAGCCGTTTCCCCGTCCGCCCGCGCCGCCTCCGTCGTCGCCACGTGCACCCGTGACGGCACGATCCCGACCGAGAAGTACGGCACCGACGCCGGGTCGACGTCCTCGAGCGGGGCGCGACGCTCGTCGGACCGGCTCGCCCGCTCGACGTAGTGCGCCTCGTCGGCCCGGCCCGCGCGCCGCAGCGCGGTCCGCACCGTCGTGAACGTCCGGCCGAGCTTCATCACGGCGGCCGCGTCGGTGTCGGCGAGCCGGCGGGAGAGTTCGTCCTCGGCCAGCGTCCCCGGCAGCACCGTCAGGACCTCGTCGCGCTCCACCAGCGGCGTCCCGAGCGCGGCGGTCGCGGCGGACACGCTGGTCACCCCGGGCACGACCTCCGCGGTGTAGCGGTGCGCCAGCCGCTTGTGCAGGTGCATGTAGGAGCCGTAGAAGAACGGGTCGCCCTCGGCGAGCACCACCACGTCGCGGCCGGCGTCGAGGTGCGCGGCCAGCCGGGCGGCGGCGTCGGTGTAGAAGGCGTCGATGCGGCCCTGGTAGTCGTCGGTGTCCTCGGTGGTCACCGGGTAGGTCAGCGGCTCCTCGACCTGCGACCCGAGGTGGTCCGCCACGATCGCCCGCGCGTTCGACCGGCCGTGGCGCGCGCAGTGGTAGGCCACCACGTCCGCGCCGCGGATGAGCTCGACGGCCCGCAGGGTCACCAGGCCGGGGTCGCCGGGCCCGACGCCGACCCCGTAGAGGCGCCCGGTCCGGCCGTCCTCCCGAGCGCTCATGCGCCCGCGCCCAGCGCGAGGGCGTTCACGGCGCCGACGGTCATCGCCGAGCCGCCGCGACGGCCGTGCACCACCACGTGCTCCAGCGCGGCCGGGTGCGCCGCCAGCGCCGCCTTCGACTCCATCGCGCCGACGAACCCGACCGGCAGACCGAGCACCACCGCGGGCCGCGGCGCGCCGGCCTCGATCATCTCGAGCAGGCGGAAGAGGGCGGTCGGGGCGTTGCCGATCGCGACCACGGCGCCCTCGAGCAGGGGCAGCCACAGGTCGAGCGCGGCCGCGGAGCGGGTCGTGCCCAGGGCGGCGGCCTTGGCGGGGACGTCGGGGTCGCCCAGCGTGCAGACGACGTCGTTGCCCGCGGGCAGGAACCGTCGGGTGATCCCCGAGGCCACCATCATCGCGTCGCACAGCACCGGCGCGCCCGCCCGCAGCGCCTCGTGGGCCGCGGCGACGGCGCCGGGGGAGACCTCGGTGTCGTCGGCGAGGTCGGTCATCCCGCAGGAGTGGATCATGCGGACGACGAGGTCGTGGGCGTCGGCGGGCAGGCGGCCCAGGTCGGCCTCGGCGCGGATGATCGCGAAGGACCGCCGGTAGATCTCGGCGCCGTCGGCGACGTAGGCCGGGATCGCCGCCGAGGCCGGCTCGTGGATCCCCTCCTGCTCGGCGACGCTGCCGATGCTGCCCGAGGTCATCCGGTCACCCTTCCCGAGCGGACCACCGTGCGGTAGTGCCCGCGCTGCTGACGCCCCCCTGTGGCATGCACGTTGTATCCCAGAGGTGTGCCGGAATCCAGGGCCTCGACCACCGCCACCCGACCGCCGGGGGTCCCGCACGCCCGGGCGCACCCGACCCAGTGCTGGCGCACGAGGCCGCCCGCGTGCCCGGAGGCGACGGCGTCGGCGAGGTCGCCCCGGACGTCGGCGAGCGACTTCGCGCAGCGGGGCGCCCCGACGCAGGCCGAGAGCCCGCGCCAGCGGGAGGCCGGGTCGGTCTCGACGTGCGCCGCGAGGCGGCGGAGCGCGTCCGCGGGGTCGGTGAGGTCCCGCAGGACGAGCGTCCGCCAGGGCGTGGCGCGCAGGGCGGCCCCCTGCTGCTCGAGGACGTCGAGGAGGGCCGCGGCCGCCGGCACGTCGAGCTCGCCGAGGCGGGGGAGGACCTCGAGGCTGCCGTCGGCGTGCGGGCCCAGGGCGGTGGGGTCGGCCGGGCCGGGCGTCAGGTGCGGGGTCCCGACGACGGCGGTGGAGCGGGCCACCACGTCGTCGACGACGGCGGCCCGGGTGGCGTCGTCGAGCTCCCGGACCCGCCAGGCGGCGTCGCGGCGCGCGGCGAAGGCGTCGACCGCGGCGAGGGCGAGCCCGGCCGCGTCGGGGTGGCGCAGCCCGGTGTCGACGACGCCGTGCGGACCGTCGAGCAGCAGCGCCGCGGTCGCCCCGTCGTCCACGACCACCGTGACGTCCGCGCCCTGGCCGCTCACGTCGCCCGGCGTGGGTGTGGCTTTCCTGACCCTATCGGCGTGCTGAACTGGATTCTGCGTCTGCGATGCGACACCGCTGACGTCCCCGCCCGACCGGTCCTCCAGCGCCACGAGCAGCCGTCCGGGCACGTCGACCCGCCCGCGAAGCGCCGCCGCGACCTGCCCGGCCACGGCGTCGAGCCGGGTCGAGCGCGGCGAGGCGAGCAGGCCGCAGGGGACGTCGCGGCCGCGGGCGTCGAGGAGCGCGTCGGGGCGGTCGGCGCGCAGGGCGTCGGCGAGGTCGTCGGCCGTGGTGGCCGCGAGGCCGCGCACCTGCCACGATCCCCGGGAGGTCAGCTCCAGGGGTGATCCGCCGAGCGCCGCGGCGCCGGCCAGCACCCGGAGCTCGGCCGCACTCGTCGCTCCACCCACGGGGCGGAACCGGGCCAGCGCGCCGTCGGCCGCGTCGTGCCGCCGCCAGGCACCCGGGCACGCGTCGGTGCGCGTGCGTCGGGAGCGGGGCATGGTCACACAGTACGGGCCATGGCCCAGCATCTAGACAGATGGTGAGATGTCCTGCGTGCTGCTCCTCCTCTCGACGTCCGACACCGACCTGCGCTCGGCCCGGGCGGCCGGGGAGACGGGATCGGTGCCCTGGCGGTGGGCCAACCCCGCCCGCGTCGACCCGGCGGAGGACCTGCCGGCCCTGCTCGAGGGCGTGGACCTCGTCGTCGTGCGGCTGCTCGGCGGCCGACAGGCGTGGGAGGCGGGGCTCGACGCGCTGCTCGCCGGGCCGGTCCCGGTGGTGGTCCTCGGCGGGGAGCAGGCACCGGACGCGCAGCTGATGGAGTCGTCGACGGTGCCGGTCGGGGTCGCGACGCAGGCGCACCTCTACCTGGCCCAGGGCGGGCCGGACAACCTGCGCGAGCTCGCGGCGTTCCTGTCCGACACCGTGCTGCTGACCGGGCACGGGTTCGCGCCGCCGGAGGAGATGCCGGGCTGGGGCTGGCTGCCGGCCTGGGGCGTCGACGATGTGGCGGAACTGTCACTGGATGCAAGCGACGACGCTTCGCTGGCATCTCGGGCCAGGCCCCGGGTCGCCGTCGTCTACTACCGCGCCCACCACATGGCCGGGAACACCGCCTTCGTCGACGCGCTGTGCCGGGCGGTCGTCGACGCGGGCGGCGTCCCCGAGCCGCTGTTCTGCGCCAGCCTGCGCAGCCCCGACGACGGGCTCCTCGCGCGGCTCCGCGCGGCCGACGTCCTGGTCACGACGGTGCTCGCCGCGGGCGGCTCGAAGCCCGCGACGGCCTCCGCGGGCGAGGACGACGAGTCCTGGGACACCGGCGCGCTGGCCGGCCTCGACGTCCCGATCCTGCAGGCGCTCTGCCTCACCCGGTCCCGCGAGGAGTGGCTGGCCGACGACGACGGCGTGAGCCCCCTCGACGCCGCCAACCAGGTCGCCGTCCCCGAGTTCGACGGCCGCGTCATCACCGTGCCCTTCAGCTTCAAGGAGATCGACGACGACGGCCTGCCGGTCTACGTCGCCGACCCCGAGCGGGCAGCCCGGGTGGCCGGGCTCGCGGTCGCCCACGGCCGGCTGCGCCACGTGCCCAACGCCGAGAAGCGCGTCGCGCTCGTGCTCAGCGCCTACCCGACGAAGCACGCCCGGATCGGGAACGCGGTCGGGCTGGACACCCCGGCCTCCGTCGTCACCCTGCTCGGGGCGATGCGCGACGCCGGCTACCGGGTCGGCGACGTGCCCGGTCTCGACGAGGGCGACGGTGACCTGCTCATCCGCGCCCTCATCGACGCCGGCGGCCACGACCAGGACTGGCTCACCGAGGAGCAGCTGGCCGCCAACCCGGTCCGGATCGACGCCGCCGAGTACGCCGCGTGGTTCGCCACCCTGCCGGCCGACTTCCGCGAGGGCGTCGAGGAGCACTGGGGGCCGGCGCCGGGGTCGATGTTCCTCGACGACTCCACCGGCGCCCCGGCGATCGTGCTCGCCGCGCTGGTCCGCGACCACGTCGTCGTGATGATGCAGCCGCCGCGCGGGTTCGGGGAGAACCCGATCGCGATCTACCACGACCCCGACCTGCCGCCGAGCCACCACTACCTGGCGGCCTACCGCTGGGTGCAGGCCCGAGAAGATCAGCACGGTTTCGGCGCCCACGCGGTGATCCACGTCGGCAAGCACGGCAACCTCGAGTGGCTCCCCGGCAAGACGGCGGCCCTGTCCGCGTCCTGCGCCCCCGACCCGATCCTCGGCGACCTCCCGCTGGTCTACCCCTTCCTGGTCAACGATCCCGGCGAGGGCACCCAGGCCAAGCGCCGCGCCCACGCCACCCTCGTCGACCACCTGGTGCCGCCGATGGCGCGCGCCGAGTCCTACGGCGACCTCGCGCGGCTCGAGCAGCTGCTCGACGAGTACGCGTCGATCCAGGCCATGGACCCCGGCAAGATCGAGGCGATCCGCGGCCAGATCTGGCAGCTCATCCAGGCCGCCAAGCTCGACCACGACCTGGGCGTCACCGGCCAGCCCGACGACGAGCGCTTCGACGAGTTCGTCATGCACCTCGACGGCTGGCTCTGCGAGATCAAGGACGCCCAGATCCGCGACGGCCTGCACGTCCTCGGGCGCGCCCCGGCCGGGCAGGAGCGGGTCGACATGGTGCTCGCGATCCTGCGGGCGCGGCAGATGTGGTCGGGCACCCAGGCGCTGCCCGGGCTGCGGGAGGCGTTGGGTCTCGACGAGTCCGCCGGGTCCGCGAGCCGGATCGACGTCGACCGGGCCGAGGAACTGGCGAGCAGCCTCGTCGTCGGGATGGAGAAGCGGGACTGGGTCGCGGAGGAGGCGGCCGACGTCGCGACCGAGGTGCTCGGCGCCGACCACGACAAGACGATCGCCGACATCCTGCGGTTCGCCGCCACCGAGGTGGTGCCCCGTCTCGACGCCACGACCGCCGAGATCGACGGGGTGCTGCACGCCCTGTCCGGCGGGCACGTGGCGGCCGGGCCGTCGGGCTCGCCGCTGCGCGGGCTGGTCAACGTCCTGCCGACCGGCCGGAACTTCTACTCGATCGACCCGCGCGCGGTGCCGTCGCGGCTGGCCTGGGAGACCGGCCAGATGCTCGCGGACTCGCTGCTCGAGCGGTACCGCGCCGACCACGACGGCGAGTGGCCCACCAGCGTGGGCCTCTCGCTGTGGGGGACCGCGGCGATGCGGACGAGCGGCGACGACGTCGCGGAGGCGCTGGCGCTGCTGGGCGTCCGGCCGGTGTGGGACGAGGCCTCCCGGCGGGTGACGGGGCTCGAGGTCGTGCCCGCCGACGAGCTCGGCCGGCCCCGCGTCGACGTCGTGCTGCGCATCTCGGGGTTCTTCCGCGACGCGTTCCCGCACGTGGTGGCGACGATGGACGACGCGGTGCAGCTGGTCGCCGGGCTGGAGGAGCCCGACGAGGACAACTTCGTCGCCGCGCACGCCCGGTCCGACGCCGCGTCGGGCAGCGACTGGCGCGACGCCACCACGCGGATCTTCGGCTCGCCCCCCGGGGCGTACGGCGCCGGCCTGCTGCAGGCGATGGACTCCCGCGACTGGCGCGGCGACGCCGACCTCGCGGAGATCTACACGACCTGGGGCGGGCACGCCTACGGGCGCGACCGCCACGGCGAGTCGGCCACCGACCAGATGCGGGCGGCGTACCGGCGGATCGCGGTCGCGGCGAAGAACATCGACACCCGCGAGCACGACATCGCCGACTCCGACGACTACTACCAGTACCACGGCGGCATGATCGCGACGGTGCGCGCGCTGACCGGGGCCGCGCCCGCGGCCTACGTCGGCGACTCCACGCGCCCCGAGTCGGTGCGCACCCGCTCGCTGGTGGAGGAGACCGCGCGGGTGTTCCGCAGCCGCGTCGTGAACCCCCGCTGGATGGCCGCGATGCGCCGCCACGGCTACAAGGGCGCCTTCGAGATGGCCGCGACCGTCGACTACCTCTTCGGCTGGGACGCGACCGCCGGCACCGTCAGCGACTGGATGTACGGCTCGCTCACCGAGAACTACGTCCTCGACGAGCAGAACCGGCAGTTCCTGCGCGAGGCCAACCCGTGGGCGCTGCACGGGATGGCGGAGCGGCTGCTCGAGGCGGTCGACCGCGGGCTGTGGGAGCAGCCGGACCCGGCGATGGTCGAGGCGCTGCGGGAGGCGTTCCTGGAGGCGGAGGGCGAGGCCGAAGGATAGGTGGCCTGCGGCCTCGTGAGCACTAACTGTCGGTATACCGACACTTAGTGCTCACGAGCGCGCAGCGCACCTATTGGCGTTCCGGCACCCGCGCCAACGCCCCCGCCAGCTCCGCGGCGTCCGCGTGGCGGGCGTCCGGCTCGGGGTCGAGCAGGCGGGCGAGCACGTCGCGGAGCTCCCGCGAGCACGGCAGCACGCCGACGTCGACGCGGAACGTCGCCGCCTGCGCGATGATCGTCGCCGCCGACCCGCGCCGGGCGGGCGCGGCGGTGAGCATCTCGACGAGGACCAGCCCGAGCGAGTACAGGTCCGAGCGCGCGTCGACCGGCCGGCCCCGCAGCTGCTCGGGCGACAGGTACAGCGGGGTCCCGACGACGAGGCCGGGTGCGGTCAGGCGGTCGTCGGTCGCGTCGGCGCGGCGCGCGAGGCCCAGCTCGACGACGACGGGCCGGCCGTCCGGCGTCACCACGATGTGCGACGGGGTCAGGTCGAGCCGCACGACCCCGGCGCCGGCCAGGTGGTGGAGCAGGTCGAGCAGCCCGAGGGTGAGGTCGACGGCCACCGGCGGCGCGAGCGGGCCGCGCGCCAGCAGCTCGTCGAGCGGCAGCCCGGGCACGAACTCGCAGACCAGCCCGGGGCGGCCGTGGTCGTCGAGCGACCCCAGCGTCGTCGCGACCAGCGGGTGCTCGAGCCGGCGCGCCAGCTCGATCTCGCGCCGGAACCGGGCGCGGGCCACGTCGTCGTGCTGCTGCTCGCGGACGTCGAGGAGCTTGATCGCGACGTCGCGGTTGGCGAACGTGTCGTGCGCCCGGTAGGTCCGCCCGAGGGCGGACCTCCCGAGCTCGGAGAGGAGCACGTAGCGCCCGTCGCCGACCCGGCCCAGCTCCAGCGGCGGCGCGGTGCGCGCCGCCGCCTCGGACACCGAGCGGGCGAGCCGGTACACGGTCTCGGCCGGCCCGGGAGCACCGATGAACGTGGCGGCGGGGGAGTCGGGCTCGCGGGCCTCGAGGAGCCCGATCGTCACGAGCTCGCGCAGCAGCTCGAGGCACTCGTCGTCGCCTGCGACGTCCCACCCGGCGCGGTCGGCGACGAAGTCCGACGCGGTGAACGTCGTCCCGCGCCGGTCGAGGACCCAGTCGACGACGAGGTGGGCGGCGTGGCGGCGACGGTCGACGTCGACGGCGTGCGTCAGCGGTCCCCGCGGTCGCGCCTGTGCCCAGAGCGGGCCGAGCCGGCGTTGGAGCGCGGCGTCGAGGGCGACGGTGAGCCCGGTCGCGTGGTCGATCACCACGTGCGGGCCGTCCGGGTGCCACTCGACGAGCTCGTCGAGCTCGTGGAGCAGCCGGCGGGGCAGCCCCCGGGCGCGGTACTCGAGGTGGTCGGCGAGCTCGGCGGCGCCGTGCTCGGCGCCCCCGGAGAGCAGGACGCCCCGCAGCAGCTCGGCCGCGGCGCCGGGGCCGAGCCCGTGCAGGTAGAGCGGCCGGCCGAAGATCGCCGACCAGGTGCTGCTCCCGCGGGTGTTCGGGCGCCGGGCGAGCTCGAGGACGTCGACGCCCGCGACCCAGACGAAGTGCACCCCGGTGCCGGTGAGGAGGTCCTGCACCGCGCGCAGCAGCGGCTCGAGCGTGGCCAGCCCGGCCGGGTCGGCGGTGAGCTCGTCGACGTCGTCGACGACCACGACGATCCGGCCCGTCCACGGGTCGCCGGCCGCGCGCCGGAACCACCGCCGGGACGTCCCCGTGCCGGAGGCGGCCTCCTCGGCCAGCGCGGACACGAGGCGCACGAAGTCCTGCTCGGCCTCGGCGAGCCCGAGCGGGTAGTGGGCACGCTGGTTGGTGACGTCGAGCAGCTCCGCGACCTCGGACGACAGGCGCGGCACGACGCCGGCCCGCTCCAGCGCCTCGGCCAGCCCCCGCGTCCAGCGCAGCACCAGTTCCTCGGGCGTCCCGGGGCGCCCGAGGGCCTGCCACACGACGACGACGGGGACCGGCTCGGCCGCGGTGGACACCAGCTCGGTGTGCAGCTCGTCCAGCGCCCGGGCGACCACGGTGGTCCGCCCGGACCCGCTCGCCCCGGTGAGCAGCAGCGAGCCGCCGGGGGAGTACTGCAGGCGCTGCCGGATCGCGTCGACGAAGGGCTGGTGGCCGAGGAACGGCATCACGGACGGGTAGCGCAGCGGGCCCGGGGAGGCCCGGTAGTCCGGCCGCAGCGCCATCCGCCCCATCGGCGGGGGCGGCAGCTCGAAGGGCACCGCCGGGGAGCGGGTGATCGCGGTGTGCCCCGCGTCGCCGGTGAGGGGCGGCGGGACGGACGGCGCCGGCGGGACGGAGGGCGCGGGGCCCGCCGCGGTGGGGACGGCCGCCGTCGGGACCGCCTGGGTGGCCTCGGCGGCGGGCGTCGTCGGCGACGCCGCCGACCGCGGGGACGACGCGGTCACGGCGGCCGTGACGGCCGCCCCGAGCTCGGCGGCGGTCTGGTAGCGCCGCGCCGGGTCCTTGGCCATGGCGCGCGCCACGACCTCGTCGAGCGCGGCCGGCACCCCGGGCACCTGCTCGGAGGGGCGCGGCGGCGGTTCGTCGAAGTGGGCGCGCATCGCGTCCAGGGGCGTCGAGGTGCGGAACGGCGGCCGGCCGATCAGCGCCTCGGCGAGCACGCAGCCCAGCGCGTAGATGTCCGACGCCGGCCCCGGGGGCGTGCCCTCGAAGGTCTCCGGCGCGAGATAGGCGAGCGTGCCGATGATGGTGCCGGCGCTGGTGAGGTTGTCCGACCGGTCCTGCTCGGCGGCCACGCCGAAGTCGGTGAGGTAGGCGAACACCGGGTCGCGCGCGGCCAGGAGCACGTTGGCGGGCTTGACGTCGCGGTGGACCAGGCCACCGGCGTGGGCCGCGTCGAGGGCGCTGGCGATCTGCGCGACGACGTTCGCGGTGCGCTCGGGCGGGACGGGCCCGCGGGAGACCACCCGCGCGAGGTCGGGCCCGTCGACCAGCCGCATGTCGATGAACAGCCGGCCCTCGAGCTCGCCGAAGTCGTGGATCGGGAGGATGTGGGGATCGGAGAGCCGCGCGGCGAGCCGGGCCTCGCGCCGGAACCGGGCGACGAACTCCTCGTCCCGCGCGAGCGGCTGGAGCAGCAGCTTGAGGGCGACGGCGCGCTCGCGGCCGGTGTCGAAGGCGCGCCACACCTCGCCCATGCCGCCGCGGCCGAGGAGCTGCTCGAGGCGGTAGCGGCCGACCGTGGCGCCGGTCCCCACCTCCGTCACCGACACACCGTCCCCCAGCCACGTCCTGCCTGCTCTGCCCGTCGGGGGAGGTTACTCGCTGCGACCGTCGCGCGGCGATGACGTCCGTGCGGGTGAGTCACGGGCCACGCCCGTCGGGCGGGGACGCGTCAGGCGCCGCAGGTCCCGCCGTAGGTCGTGATCTTGTAGTCGACGACGGCGAGCGCGCCCTGCAGGTCCCGCAGCTGCGCGACGATGGCCGCGCGCTGCTCGAGCAGGAGCGCGAGCCGCTCGTCCTGGGTGTCCGGGCCCGCCTTGACGAGCTCGAGGTAGCGGCTGACGCCGGCGATCGGCATCCCCGAGAGCCGCAGCCAGGTGACGAAGGCGATCCGGCCGAGCGCGTCGCGGTCGTAGACGCGGCGGCCGGCGGCGTCGCGGTCGGTCTCCACGAGCCCGATGCGCTCGTAGTAGCGCAGCGTGTGGGCCGTGATCCCGGTGATCTCGGCGACCTCGGAGATCCCCAGGGTCTCGGGCAGGTCGTCGGGCAGCCGCATGGCGCGGACCAGTTCGTCGTTCAGCGGCGGCAGCGAACCGTCCTCCGCCGCCACCGAGTCGAGGATGGAGCGCAGCCGGCTCGCCGGGTGGACGTGCGGTTCCGCCGAGGAGATCCCGGCCGACGGGATCCCCACGGTCTCCGGGAGGGTGCTCACTGCCGTCATGGCACCGACGCTAGGCCTTCGAGCGCACTCGAAGCCAACCCCCCGGTTCGGCCGGGTGGGCGTGCCTCACGTGCCACGACGGTCACGTTGACGAGTACCTGTGACCGCCGGTAGCCGTGGAGGGCGTGAGGGCTTCCGCGGTGGCCGCAGTCCTGGACGGGATCGACTTCCCGGTGCGGCCGTGGCAGATCGCGGCCGCGGCCGACGAGTTCGGGGTCGACGCCCTCACCCGCACCAAGATCGCCCAGATCCCCGACCGCGAGTACAGCGACGTGTTCGACATCGTCGTGGCGCTCACGTCCACGCCCGCCCACCTCCGCAGTCGACGTCCGCTGTAGGCGGCGCAGGCGCGCACGAACCGGTCGGCAGGCGCCCAAGGGGGGACGAATCAGGCGCTGGAGCTGCGGAAACACGCCCACCCGATCACCCGGGTGACGGAGCGGGTGTGGGACCGTCGCTCCCGGCGCGCTCGGCGCCGGGGAGCGAGGGGCGTGGTGTGACGAGGTGGCGTGCGGTGCGCGCGGTGACGGACCGGCACGGATCGGCGCCACGACGGCGCACCCTCGCGGTGCTCGGTGCGTCCGCCGCGCTGGTGCTCGGCGCGGCCGCGTGCTCCGGCAGCGGGGCGGCGCCCGGGACCTCCGCCTCGCCCGCGGCGTCCGCCGGTGCCTCGTCCGCGGCCCTGCCCCCGCCCGGCCCGCGGGTGACGGTCGACCCCGCCGCCGACGTGAACCCCACCGCGCCCGTCCACGTGCACGCCGACGGCGGCCGCATCACCGCGGTGCACATGACCAACCCCTCCGGGGACGCCGTCACCGGGACCACCTCGCCGGACGGCGCCACCTGGACCACCACGGAGCCGCTCGCCTACGGCCGCACCTACACCGTGGTCGCCGACGCCGTCACGCCGCAGGGCGCCCCGACGCACCTGCAGTCGACGGTGTCGACGCTGGCCCCGAAGCAGACCGACAGCGCGGCGGTCGACCCGGGGAGCACGAACGTCGGGGTCGGGCAGCCGATCGCGGTGACCTTCTCCCACGCGGTGACCGACAAGGACGCGGCGACCAGGGCGCTCGCGGTGACGTCGAACCCGCCCCAGCCCGGCGCCTGGCACTGGATCTCCTCGACCCAGGTGGACTACCGGCCCCAGACCTACTGGAAGCCGGGCACCTCGGTGACCCTCGACGGCAAGCTCTACGGCGCGGACCTCGGCGGCGGGGCATTCGGCGCCAAGGACGTCCACGAGACCTTCCACGTGCACGACGCCTGGGTGGCCAAGGCCGACGGCGGCAGCGAGCAGATGCAGATCTTCGACAACGGCGCACTCGTGAAGACCATGAAGATCAGCCTGGGGTCGCCGCAGTTCCCCACACATATCGGAACACATGTCATCTCCGACAAGCAGCCCAGCGTGGTCATGGACTCCGCCACCTACGGCGTCATGCCCGGCCAGCCCGGCTACTACAAGGAGACTGTGCTGCTCGACGAGCGCATCTCCAACGACGGCGAGTTCGTGCACGCCGCGCCGTGGTCGGTGGCCCAGCAGGGCAGCGACAACGTCTCCCACGGCTGCGTCAACCTCAGCCCCGCCGACGCGCAGTGGTTCTTCGACCACTTCGGGGTGGGCGACGTCGTCGAGGTCACCAACTCCGGGGGCCCGGCGCTCCCGGTGTGGGACCGCTGGGGCGACTGGGCGCTGTCCTGGGCGCAGTGGCAGGCCGGCACCACCTGATCGGCCGGCGCCGCCGTCAGCTCGCCCGCGGCACCGACCCGACGAGCCCGTGCCGCAGCGCGACCGACGCCGCACCCAGCCGGGAGTGCACGCCGAGGGCCGCGAGCACGGCGCGGACGTGGCTGCGCACCGTCGCGACGGTGACGCCCATGGTCGCGGCCATCTCCTCGGTCGACGCGCCGCCCGCGATCAGCGCGAGGCACTCCCGCTCCCTGGCCCGGAGCGTGGCCAGCCGTCGGCGGGCCTCGGCCGCATCGTCGACGGGGTCGTCGACCGGGTCGTCGGCCCCCGCGGCCGAGCCGACCCCCGGGCGCCCGGCGACCCCGATCGCCGCCTCGCCGCGCGCGGCCCGCTCGATCGCGTCCACCAGGTCCTCCCCGGACGCGCTCTTGCGCACGTACCCCGCGGCGCCGGCCGCGATGGCCGCCTGCGCCCCCGGGACGTCGGCCTCGGTGAGCACCACGACGCGCGTCCCCGGCGAGCAGGCCGCCAACTGCGCGAGGAACGCGGTGACCGGACCGGCGCCCCGGTCGGCCAACGCGGCGGCGTGGACGAGGCACACGTCCGGCCGGTCCGCGCGCACGCGCGCCAGCGCCTCGGCGCCGGTGGCCGCGACGCCGGCGATCTCGATCCCGTGCTCGGCGAGATAGGCGCCGACGAGTTCGGTGAAGAGTCGGTGGTCGTCGGCGATCAGCACGCTGGTCATCGAGCTCCCGTGTTCGACCGGTGGTCATTTCACTCGGGAGTGTGACGCTCGACCGGAGGTCGACGTTGACTGCATGTGTATTGCGAAACGGTCACGTTCACCGGCCGCACGGTTTCGGAATGACCGCGTGTCCGTCCAGATGGATGAGGACCTGTGGCCTTCAGGCACTTAAAGTCGGCGTGTGGGCTCACTTCGTGTCCGTTACCTGACGACATCCGCGATCCTCGCCGACGCGTTGGGTCGCCGCCTGGCCGCCGAGCCGGACATGGCGCTGGCCCAGGACGGCCCCGAGGCCGACGTGGTGCTCGTCGACGGCGGGGGCGCGCCGGACGACTGGTCCGAGCTCGGCGCCTCTCCGACCGGCAGCCGGGTCGTCGTCATCGCCACCAGCGATGCACCCGGGGGTGCCGTCGCGGCCGCCCGCGCCGGCGCGTGGGCGTGGCTCGACCGCCGGTGCGGCGCCGACGACCTGGTCCGCGTGCTGCGCGGCGTGGTGCGCGGTGGGGCCTTCTTCCCCTGCGACGTGCAGGGCGAGATCCTGGAGTCGCTGCGCGCCGACGCGGCCGGTGGCCGCGACGCCGGTCCGCTCGCGCGCCTGACCGCGCGGGAGAGCGAGGTGCTGGACGCGCTGGGGGAAGGGCTCGGCAACCGCGAGATCGCCGAATATCTGGACATGTCGTACAACACGGTCAGAACGCACATCAATGAAGTTTTTCGCAAACTCGGCGTGCACACGCGGGTCGACGCGGTCCGGACACTGCGAGGCGCGGGATGACGGTGTGACCTTCGAGCAGCGGGAGGGCTGCCGGCGGTCCACCGAGCCCGCGACGCCCGGTGGTCGGGGCAGAGCGGGAATGCCGATCAAGGGGGAGTACCTCGGGCGAGCGCACGAGGGAGATCGAGAAAGGGCCCGGGGCGTGGACACGATTGATGCCGCACTGCTGCACGACATCGGTCACGAGGTGGCGACGCTCTCCGCGCTCGTCGCCGCCGTGCGCGGGGAAGGAGGGTTCGACACCGCGGCCGCCGAGCGCCTGGAGCTCGTCGAGCGGGAGATCGATCTGCTGCTCGACCTGGTCAGGGGCGGGTCCGTGCCGGCGGGGGCGCCGGACGGGGACCTCGTCGACCTGGGGGACCTGCTGTACGACGTGGTCACCGGGCGGGACGTCGCGTGCCCGGGCACGGTGGTGCTCTGCCCCGGTCCCCGGATGCTCGCCGAGACCGATCGCCAGGGCCTGCGGCGACTGGTGTCCAACCTCGTCGACAACGCGGCGCGTGCCGCGGGTCCGTCCGGCCGGGTCCAGGTGGAGCTGTGCGGAAGGACGCACCCGGTCATCCGGGTCCTCGACGACGGGCCGGGCCCCACGAGGGGTCCGGTGGGCTCACGCGGCATGGGCCTCGCGATCGTGCGCTCCCTCGCCGACCGGCTCGGGGCGGACGTGACGCTGCGGCCACGGCGCGGGGGAGGCGCCGTGGCCGAGGTCGTGCTGCGCGGCCGGGACACGAGGACGCCGCGTCCGACGGGACGAGAGGCGCTGGCGTGAGCACCGTGGTCGTCGGGGACGACCACGGGGTGTTCGTCGACGCGCTGAGCACCGTGCTCGGGCAGCGTCGGCTCGATGTCCGGGCGGTCGCCCACCGGGCCTGCGACGTCCTGGCGGCCGTCACGGAGCACCGTCCGGCCGTCTGCCTGCTCGACCGCACCTTCGCCGACGGCGACGGGCTGGACCTGATCCCCGACCTCCTCGCCGCGAGCGCGGACACGCGGATCGTCATGGTCACCGCGGATCCCGACGTCGGCGGTGTCCAGCGGGCCCTCGACCTCGGGGCGCGCGGCTTCGTCCACAAGACCAGGGGGATCAGCGCCCTCGTCGACGCGATCCACCGCGTCCTCGACGGTGAGGTCGCGCTGGAGCTCCCTCCCCGCCGCCGCGCCACGGCGGCGTGCCGCGACGACGACGACGTCCGACGGCTCGCCGCGCATCTCACCGCTCGCGAGTGGGAGTGTCTGCGGCTGATGGTCGAGGGCCGCGGCACGTCGGAGATCGCGGCCGGGCTCGGGATCTCGAGGACCACCGTGCGGACACATGTGCAGGCCGTCCTGACCAAGCTGGGCGTGCACACGCGCCTCGAGGCGGCCGCGCTCGCCGCCCGTCACGGGCTGGTCACCTCGCCGTCTGCTCCCTGAGCCCGCCGTTCGCCCCACCTCGTCCTGGTCAAGTTGCACGAGGCCCGGAGAGGCGCAGGTTCCCATCCTGGGAGCGTGACGTTGCGGATCCTGCTTCTCGACGACCACCAGATGCTGGTGGAGGCGCTGGCGGCACGCCTCGGCACCGAGCCGGACCTCGTGGTCGACACCCGAGGTCCGTCCGGGCTCGAGACCGTCGTCGCCCACGCCGTCCGAGCCCGGCCGGACGTGGTCGTCCTCGAGGTCTCGCCGCTGAACGACGAACGCCGGGAACTCATCCTGGCGCTGCGTCGGCGCCTCCCGGAGAGCCACGTCATCGCCCTCTCCGCGGACGAGGATCCGCGCACCGCCGGTGACGTGGCCGTGCTCGGCGCCGAGGGTTGGGTCTCGAAGGAGGCCGACGTCGGGGAGCTGGTGGCGATGGTGCGGGCCGCCGCGCGGGGGCACGGCTGGTTCCCGCCGGAGCAGCTCGGCGCGGCGCTCGAGCGGCTGCGCGGCGAGGCCCGACGCGCCCGCCGTCGCACCGGTCCCCTGGACCGGCTCACCGACCGCGAGCGGGAGATCCTCACGGCGATGGTGCGCGGCGAGGCCATCGCGACCCTCGCCCGGAAGCTCCGGCTCTCCGAGAACACCGTCCGCAGCCACGTGGGCAACATGTACGCGAAGCTCGGGGTCCACAGCAGGCTCGAGGCCATCGCGTTCGCCCGCTCCGCGGGGCTCCCCGGCGAGCCCGCGGCGCGCTCCGACCTCGCGGGGGCGGGCCGATGAGCCCCCGGGAGCCTGGTCCCGCGACGGGCGCGCCGGAACCGCGGAGCCCGGGGCAGAACGACCCGGCCCCGGCCGGGCGACGATCCGGGCGGCCGGCCCGGCCGCTGCTCGCGGTGGCCGTGGTCCTCGCCGTCGTCGCCGTCAGCGTCGCCGCGGTGGCACTCGTCGCCGGCACGGCGCCCGCCGTCGGCACGGCGAGGGTGGCTCCGGGCGCGAGTGCTCCGGGCGCGAGTGCTCCGGACGCGAGTGCTCCGGGCGTCGCGTCGGCGTCCCCCGCCGCCTTCCCGAGGGCGGCCGGCGGCTCGACCCCCCTCGTCGTCTCGTTGACCTTCGACGACGGGCTCGCGGGCCAGATGCAGTACCTGCCGACCCTGCGGCAGAACGGGCTCGCCGGGACCTTCTACATCAACACCGGCGCCGTCGGCCAGCCGAACTACATGACCCGGGCCGACCTCACCCAGGTCGCCGCCGCCGGCAACGAGATCGGCGGTCACTCCGTCTCGCACCCGAACCTTCCCCTGGACGCCCCCGACGAGACGGCCCGTCAGATCTGCGACGACCGTGCCACGCTCACCTCCTGGGGCTTCGACCCGGTGTCGTTCGCCTACCCCTTCGGCATGGCCTCGCCCGCGGTGGAGGCCGCGGTGCGGGACTGCGGGTACACGAGCGGTCGGCTCGATCACGGCGTCGGACCGACGAGCGCGGCCTGCCCGGCGTGCACCAGCGCCGAGGGCCTCCCGCCGGCCGACCCCTACGCCCTCAGGACCCCGCCCGACATCGTGCAGACCACGACGCTGGCGGACCTCGAGGCGTTCGTGACGGCCGCCCAGAGCTCCGGTGGGGGCTGGGTCCCGTTCATCTTCCACCACGAGTCGTGCGACAACTGCGGGACGCTCTCCACGAGCCCGGTGCTGCTCGACCAGTTCGCCGCCTGGCTGGCCGCCCAGCAGCGTGCCGGGACCCTCGTGGTCCGTACCGTGGGCCAGACCGTGGGCCAGACCGTGGGCGGCCGGGCAGGGCCGCCCCACACCGCCCCCGCGGCGACGGCGACGTCGATCCCCGACGGTCAGCTCACGACGGGTTCCGGGGTCGTCCCCGACTGCTGGGAGCCCACGGGGTACGGCCAGAACGTCGCCGACTTCCGCTACACGCCCGCGGGGCCCGCGGGTCCGCCGTACGAGACGGTCACGGTGTCCTCGTACACGAACGGCGATGCGACGATGCTGCCCCGGCTGGATCTGGGCCAGTGCACGGTGACGACGTCGCCGGGGACGCAGACCCACCTCGCCGCGCAGTACCGCTCGTCGGTGCCCACCCAGTTCGTGGTGTACCGGCGCACGGGCACCGGGTCCTGGGAGTACTGGACAGCCAGTCCGTTCGTCGGCCCCGCCGCGGACTGGGCGCCGATCGCCTGGGACACCCCGCCCGCGCCGCCGGACACCACCGGGGTCGCGGCCGGTCTCGCGGTCGGCGCCGTCGGCTGGGTGCAGAGCACGGCCTACACCGAGGCAGCCGTGCCGGCTCCCTCGCTGATCTCCCCGGGGCTGCGGGGCGTGCTCGAGCTCGGCGCCGTCGTGGCGGCCGCACTGGGACTGCTCGGCGCCGTCATCGGGCTCGCGCACCACTACCTGCGGCGCCGGCGGCCCGGCGGTCGAGGAGAAGCGCCGGCCGTGCCCGAGCCCCGACCTGCGTGGGGCCCGTGGGAGACCGGTGAGGACACCTCCGACGCCCGAGGTGACGACGAGTCGACCGTGAGGTCGCCGGACGCGGAGCGGGAGGACGTGGCCCGATGACGCCGTGGATCCTCATGTACCACTCGGTCACACCGTACGAGCGGGATCCCCACCAGGTGACGGTGCACCCGGAACGCCTCGACGCGCAGTTCACCTGGTTGCGCCGCGGGGGCCTGGTCGGGGTCGGCGTGGGGACGTTGCTCGCCGCTCGGCGCCGGGGCGCCGCGCGGGGACTCGTGGGCCTCACCTTCGACGACGGATACCGCGACTTCGCCGACACCGTGGTCCCGATCCTGCACCGTCACGGCTTCGGCGCCACCGTCTACGTCCTGCCCGGCCTCTTCGGTGGCCACAACCACTGGGACCCCGACGGCGAGCGCAAGGACCTGATGACCGCGGACGAGGTCGCCGCCGTGGCCGGTGAGGGAGTGGAGATCGGGGCGCACGGCATGACCCACGTGCCGCTCGACGCGCCGATCGCGGAGGCCGACCTGGTGCGCGAGGTGGGGGAGAGCCGCCAGGCGCTCGAGGACGTCGTCCGGCAGCCCGTGACGGGGTTCTGCTATCCCTACGGCGCCCACGACGAGCGAGCCGTCGCCGCGGTGCGCGCCGCGGGCTACGGCCACGCCTGCGCGACGGGCCGCCCGCCCGCCCCGGGGGACCTCGCCCTGCCCCGGACCTACGTGGGCGACCGCGACGGCGCGGTACGTCTGGCCGCGAAGTGGGCACGGCACACCGCGGCCGAGCGCCGCGAGGGCGGCGGGACGCGCCTCCCGCGGCGGGAGCCGCCCCTGTCGGGGGCCGGAAGGGCGCGGGACTAGCCCGTGGTCCCGCGGGTCCTGCACGTCGCCCAGCCCGTGGAGGGCGGGGTCGCGGTGGCGGTCGAGCAGGTGGCCGCCGACCAGCGCGCCCGCGGCTGGCAGGTCGCCGTCGCGTGCCCCGGGACCGGATCCCTGCCGGTCGCGCTCCTCCGCCGCGGCGTCCCGCACCTGGTGTGGCCCGCCCGTCGCGCACCCGGCCTCCGGACGGTGGCCGAGATCCGGAGCCTGCGGCGGATCGTCGACCTCGCGCGCCCGGACGTGCTCCACCTGCACTCGTCGAAGGCCTCGCTGGCCGGCCGGCTCGCCGTGCGCGGTGCGGTCCCGACGCTCGTGTCGCCGCACGGCTGGTCGTGGCTCGCGGGCGGGCCCGTGCTCGCGACCGCGGCCCGCGCCTGGGAACGCCACGGTGCCCGCTGGACGGACCTGTGCGTGTGTGTGGGGCCGGGGGAAGCGGGACTCGCGGTCGAGGCCGCGATCCCGGGCGCCCTCGCGGTGGTGCGCAACGGCGTCGACCTCACCCGGTACCGCCCGGCCGGTCCGGCGGCCCGCCGCGCCGCCCGCGCCGCCCTCGCGCTCGGACCCGACGACCCCGTGGCGGTCTGCGTGGGCCGGGTGTGCCGGCAGAAGGGCCAGGACGTCGCGGTGCGGGCGTGGCCCGCGGTCCGCGCGGCGGTGCCCGGCGCCCGGCTGGTCCTGGTCGGGGAGCGGCACGACACGGTGGGCCCCGCGGAGGCCGGCATCGCCGCGGTCGGGGAGGTGGGCGACGTGCGGACGTGGCTGGCGGCGGCCGACGTCGTCGTCCTGCCCTCCCGGTGGGAGGGGCTCTCGTTGGCCCTGCTCGAAGCGCTCGCGACGGGCCGGCCCGTGGTCGCCAGCCGGGTCCCGGGGCTCGCGGACGCGGTCGGCGAGGGGACCGGGGCCCTCGTGCCGCCGGAGGACGAGGCGGCGCTCGCCTCCGCCGTGGTGGCCCGGCTCCACGACCCCCGCCGCCGTGTCGCGGAGGGCGCGGCGGCCGCCGCCCACGCCCGCGACTTCGACCTCCGGCACGCCCTCGACCACCTCGCGGCGGTCACCGCGGCGGCGGCTTCCTCCGGCGCGCGATCGACCGACCTGCGTAGGACGACTGGTGTGGATGACCGAGGTCCGTCCGCCGTGCGCGCCGCAGGCTGGTGATCGGCGGGCAGGGCGCCCGTCGCGTAGCCCCAGGAGGGACGGCCGATGGTCGCCACCACCCCGCTCTCCCTCGCGATCAACGGTCGCGAGCGGTTGCTGGCGCAGGACCTCGTCGCGTTCACCCGCCCCGCGGAGTCGGAGCGGCTCGGGACGGTCGCCGTGGTCGGACTCGGCTACGTCGGGCTGCCGACCGCCCTGGCCGTGGAGCACGCGGCGCACCGGGTCGTCGGTCTCGACGTCGACCCGGCGCGGCTCGCCGGGATCGCCGAGCGGGACGTGGACCTCGACGACGAGGCGCGCCGGACCCTCGAGCTCGTCCTCGACGCCGGGCGGCTCGACCTCACCACCGACCCCGGGACGCTCGACGCCGCCGACGTCGTCGTCGTCTGCGTCCCCACGCCGGTCCTCGCGGACCGCAGCCCCGATCTCCGGGCCCTGCGGTCCGCCTGCGGCACCGTCGTGGCGCACGCCCACCCCGGCCAGACGATCATCCTGACCTCGACCACGTACGTCGGCACCACCCGCGAGCTGCTCGCCGAACCGCTGCACGCCCGCGGGCTCGTCCCCGGCACCGACGTGTTCGTGGCGTTCAGCCCCGAACGGATCGACCCCGGCAACCACGACCACCGGCAGCGCGAGACCCCGCGGGTGGTCGGTGGGATCACCGCCGACTGCGCCTCGGCGGCCGCGGGTGTGGTCTCGGCGCTCACCGACTCGGTCTTCCTGGTCAGCTCGCCCGAGGTCGCTGAGCTCACCAAGCTCTACGAGAACATCTTCCGGGCCGTCTCCCTGGCACTGGCCAACGAGTTCGCCGACGCGTGCGGCACGTTCGGCATCGACCCGATCGAGGTGACCCTCGCGGCGGGCACCAAGCCCTACGGCTTCCTCGGCGCCTTCCCCGGGCCCGGCGTGGGCGGTCACTGCATCCCCTGCGACCCGCACTACCTGCTCGCCCAGCTCCAGGTCTCCGGGACACCCGCCCCGCTCGTGGACGCGACGATGCACGCGATCGAGGACCGCCCGCTGCGCGTCGCCGACCGCGCCGCCGAGGTCCTGGCCGCCGACGGCATCGAGCTGGCCGGTGCGCGCCTCACGGTCGTCGGGGTCAGCTACAAGGCCGGCGTCCGCGACGTGCGGGAGTCGCCCGCCCTCCCGCTCATCGCGGCCCTGCTCGACCGGGGCGCGGACGTCGCCTACCACGACCCGCTCATGCCGGTGATCCGTCTCGAGGACGGGCGGGAGCTGCGGTCGGTGCCCGACCCGGGCGGCCGGGACACGGACCTCGCGATCGTGCAGGTGGTGCACCCCGGCGTCGACCACGACTGGGTCCGCCGCTGCCCGCGGGTGCTCGACGCGACCTACCGCTTCGACGCGCCCGGCACCCGCCGCCAGGTGGTGTGACCACGGTGGCGCTGCTCCACCGCGGGGGGCCCGGGGACGGCCTGCTCGACACCGGCGTGCCGGCCGTGGTCCTCAAGACCGACCCGAACGTGATGCACCACGGTGCCCTCGGCGTCATCCGCTCGCTCGGCAGCCGCGGGGTCGCCGTGCACGGCGTGCACGAGCACGGCTGGGCGCCCGCCGCGCGGTCGCGCCACCTCACCCGCCGCTGGCCGTGGTGGTCCGACCCCGCCGACCCCACCGTGGTGCTCGCCGGCCTCGACCGCATCGCCCGGGACCTCGCGGCCCCGGCGGTCCTCCTCACCACGGACGATGCCGGGGCGATGCTGCTCGCCGAGCACGGCGAGGCACTCCGCGACCGGTTCCTCTTCCCCCGCGTGCCTGCCGCGCTGCCCCGTCGCCTGGCTGACAAGGCGCAGCTGCCCGGGCTCTGCGCCGAGCACGGGATGGCCTCGCCCCGCACCGAACGGGTCACCGACCCCGCGCGGGTCCGCGCCCTCGCCGGCGAGCTCGGGCTGCCGCTGGTCGTCAAGCGGCTGGGGGACCGCGGCGGCCGGGCGAGCACGTCGATCGTGCGCGCCCGGGTCGAGCTGGACGAGCTCGTCGCCGAGGTCGCGGCGCGGCCGGGGTCGCTGCTGGTGCAGGAGTACCTGGCCCCGACCGGTCCCGACGGCGGGCCGCAGGACTGGTTCGTCCACGCCTACCTCGACGGCGACGGCGGCGCGGCGTTCGTCGGGACCGGTGTCAAGGAACGCTCCTACCCCGCACATGCCGGGCTGACCAGCCTCGGACGGGTCGAGCCGTGGCCCGCGCTGGCCGCGGCGGCGACCGGCTTCCTGCGTCGCGCCGGCTACCGGGGGGTGGTCGACCTCGACCTGCGGGTCGATCCCCGCGACGGCGAGCCGAAGCTGCTCGACGCGAACCCGCGCTTCGGGGCGCAGTTCCGGGTGTTCCGCGGACGCGGCGGGACCGACGTCGCGGTCGCGGCGCACCTCGACCTCACCGGCCGACCGGTGCCCGCGGATCCGCCCGAGCCGCGCCGCTTCGTCGTCGAGCCCTACGACCCCGTCGCCGCGCTCACCCACCTGCGGCGTGGCGAGCTGGACGTCCGCGGCTGGGCGGGCTCGCTGCGCGGGATCGACGAGCCCGCCTGGTTCGCCGCCGACGACCCACTGCCCTTCGCGCTCATGGCCGCCCGCACGGCCGTCGAGGCCGGCCGACGCGGCGTCGCCGGGAGGTCCCGCACCGCCGGGCCCCCGCGCCGGGGGACCAGGCGCCGGACGACCGCACGGTCCACCGGCACAACCACCACTGGGGAGGACACCACCATGCAGGACCGCACCGATGTCGTGATCATCGGCGCCGGCCCCTACGGTCTGTCGCTCGGGGCCCACCTGGCCCCGACCGGGCTGCGGGTCCGACAGTTCGGCAGCGCCATGCAGGCGTGGAAGACGATGCCGAAGGGGATGTTCCTCAAGTCGCAGGGGTTCGCCTCGAGCCTCTCCGACCCCCGGGGCACCCACACCCTCGAGGCGTACTGCCGCCGGACCGAGACCCCCTACGCCCATTACGGGGTGCCGGTCGCGCTCGACACGTTCGTCGCCTACGGGGAGTGGTTCGCCCGGGAGCTCCTGCCCGACCTCGAGGACACCCCGGTGGTCGGACTGGCCCAGGACGAGCGCGGTTTCCGGGTGGAGCTCGCCGACGGCGAGGTCGTGCACGCCCCCCAGGTGGTCGTCGCCGTCGGCCTCACCGGCGCCGCGGCGCTGCCGCCGGAGCTGGCCGGCCTGCCCGCACGGCTGGTCTCGCACACCAGCGACCAGAGCGACATGGCCGAGTTCTCCGGGCGCCGGGTCGTGGTGCTCGGCGCGGGGCAGGCCGCCCTGGAGAGCGCGGCCCTGCTCCACGAGGCCGGCGCGGACACCCGCCTGGTGGCACGGGCGGAGCAGATCGCCTGGAACGGTGAGCCGCTCGCCGCGCAGCGGTCGCTCTGGCGGCGGCTGCGGGAGCCCGAAGCGCCGCTCGGTTCCGGCTGGGGCACCTGGTTCTACTCCAACCGGCCCGACCTCTACCACCGCCTGCCCGACAACGTGCGGTTGTCGCGCGCCCGGTCGGCGCTCGGGCCCGCCGGGGCCTACTGGCTGCGCCCACGGGTCGAGGGCGTCGTGCCGATCCTCACCGGACACCGCCTCACGGGCGCGGAGGTCGACGGCGACGAGGTGCGCCTGGACCTGCGCGACGCCTCGGGTCGGCAGCGGGTGCTGCACGCCGAGCACGTCCTGGCGGGCACCGGGTACCGGATCGACCTGTCCCGGATGGGCTTCCTCGAGCCGGGCCTGCGCTCCCGCATCACCATGCTGGGCAGTACCCCGTCCGTGACCGCGGACTACCGCTCCTCGGTCCCCGGCCTGTACTTCTGCGGCCCGGCGGTCACCCCGAGCCTCGGCCCCGTCATGCGCTTCGCCTACGGCTCCGCGCACGCCGCGAAGGCGGCGGCGCGCAGCATCGTCGCCTCGACGCCCACGCCGGCCCCGGTGGCGTGATGACGGCCGCCCCGGAGGAGAAGGCGGCGCGGCGGGAGCCGCGCACGCCGCCGCGCGCCCCCGCGCGGGCCGACGGGGTCGCCGTGCTGGTCGGGGTCCTCGACGGCGCGGCGGCCGCGGTGGCCGCCGCCCTGGTCGGGGTGCCCGGTGTCCTCGCGATCGGTTACGGCCTGGTGGTGGTCGGCGTGCTCGCCGCGGACGGCTCGTACCGCCCGCGGATCACCACGCTGGTCGGCCCCCGCGTGCCGCGGCTGGTCGCCGCCACGGCCCTGCCGTTGCCGCTGCTGGTCCTGCTCGCCGACCGGTCGGCCGCACCGTGGGTGCCCGTCGCCGCCGTCGCGGCGGCCGGGGTGCTGGTCGCGGCGGTGCGTGCCGGCCTCGGGGTGGCGCAGCGGCGGCGCCGCCGCCGCACCGGCGGGGAGCCCGCGCTGGTGGTCGGGGCGGGACCGACGGGGCTGCGTCTCGCGGGCCTGATGCGTGCCCGACCCGAGCTGGGCCTCCACCCGCTCGGGATCCTCGACGACGCCGGCGCGGCCGTCGTCGGGGACGCGGGACCGGCCTGGCTCGGACGGGTGGCCGACCTGCCCGACCTCGTCCGGCGCCTCGGCGTCCGGCGGGTGGTGGTGGCCTTCCCGGCCGCCCAGGAGCCCGCCGCTCCGGAGGAGGCGGTGCCGGGTCCGGTGCCGCCGCCCGCGCTCCCACCCGTCGCGCTCGAGGACGCCGTGCGGGCCGCCCGCGAGGCGGGCGCTCGCGTGTGGGTGGTGCCCCGGCTGCCGCGCAGCGGCCTGGACGTCCCCCTCGGCCGTCTCGACGACCTGTGGGGCACCGCGCTCGTCCCGCTGCGCCCGATCCCCGACGACGCCTCGCCGACGCGACGGCTGGGCCGTACCGGCGAGGTGCTGATCGCGTCGGTGCTGCTCGTGCTGACCGGGCCGCTCGTCCTGCTCGCCGCCCTGCTCGGCGGCCCGGGCCGGCTCGCGGGCCCGGGACCCGCGTTCTTCCGGCAGTGGCGGGTCGGCCGGGCGGGCGTGCCCGTCCGCGTCGTCAAGCTGCGGTCGGTCGTGGGCGACGGCGAGCAGGGATGGGCCGTCCCCGACCGAGGAGTCACGCCCTGGGGCCGGCTGCTGCGCCGCACCCACGTCGACGAGCTTCCCCAACTGCTCGGGGTGCTGCGCGGCGACCTCGCCCTCGTCGGGCCGCGACCCGAGCGCCCCGTGTTCGCCGCCCTGTTCGCCCGCACGGTCCCCGGCTACCTCGACCGGCTCCGCGTCCGGGCGGGCCTCACCGGCTGGGCGCAGGTCCACGGCCTGTGCGGCGACACCTCGCTCGACGACCGGGCCCGCTTCGACTCCCAGTACGTCGAGTACCGCTCGCTCTGGCTCGACGCCGTCATCCTGCTCCGCACCCTCGCCGCCCTGCCGGCGGCGCCCGCCCGCGCACCCCACACCACCGGAGGTCATCCGTGAAGGTCCTGCACGTCATCACCGGCCTCGGCGTCGGCGGCGCCGAGCTCCAGTTGCGGTCGTTGCTGCGGCACACCCGGCACGACGCGGACGTGGTCACGCTCTACAACCCCGGCCCGGTGGCGGACATGATCATCCGCGACGGTGGTCGGGTGCGGGACCTGGGAATGACCAGGAACACCGAGCTCCCCGCACTGCTCCACCTCGCCGGGCTGATGCGACGTGGCCGCTACGACGTGGTGCACGTCCACCTCTACCGCTCGTGCATCTACGGCCGGCTCGCCGCCCGCCTGGCCGGCGTCCCGATCGTCGTCACCACGGAGCACTCGATCGGCGAGACCCACCTCGAGCGCCGCCGGATGACCCGCGGCGTGCGCGCGCTCTACCTGGCCAGCGACATCTGCTCCGACGTCACCATCGCGGTCTCCACGGCGGTCCGGGACCGGCTGGTGCGCTGGGGCGTGTCGGCCCGCAAGATCGAGATCATCCCCAACGGCCTCGACCTCGACCGGGTCGCCGCCGACCCGGTCGCCGGGGCGGAGGTCCGCGACCAGCTGGAGCTGCCCTCGTCCGCCACCGTGATCGGCGTCCTCGGGCGCCTCGACCCGAACAAGCGGTTCGACATGGTCATCGAGGCCGCCGCGCCGCTGCTCGGCCCGACGGTCCGGCTCCTCGTGGTCGGCGACGGCGCCGAGCGGGCCCACCTCGAGCAGGTCGCCCGGGAGAGCGGGGCCGCGCCGTACGTGACGTTCGCCGGCGAGCGGCACGACGTCGCGGGGGTGCTCTCGGCGCTGGACCTCTTCATCGCGAGCTCCGAGCAGGAGACCTTCGGCCTGTCGGTCCTCGAGGCCCTCACCAACGGCGTCCGGGCGCTCTACACCACCTGCCCCGCCCTCGCGGGCATCGCGACGGACCGCGCCCGCCAGGTGCCCGGGGAGGTCGGCGGCATGCGGGAGGCGATCGCGGACGAGCTCGCGTCCCCGTCGCCGCGACGCAGCGAGCCGGCGGTCATGGCGCACTACGGGATGACCGCGGTGACCGAGCGCATCGACGAGCTCTACGAGCGGCTCGACTCCCGGCGCCGTCCGCTGGTCGGTGTCACCGAGGTCCTCGGGGACGTCGTCCCACCGCCCCGGGCCGCCGACGGCCGGAGGCCGGCCTCCACCCCGCGGACCCTGGTGGGGGGTGCCTGATGCGCGCGTTCGTCACCGGCGCCGCCGGGTTCATCGGCTCCCACCTCGTGGAGCACCTCCTCGAGGTCGGGCACGAGGTCGTCGCGCTCGACGACCTCAGCACCGGTTCGATCGACAACCTGCGCGAGGTGTCCGACCACCCGGCCCTGCAGTTCCACCGCGGGTCGGTGCTCGACGCCGACCTCGTCGACGACCTCACCGCGGGCGCCGACACGGTCTTCCACCTCGCGGCCGCGGTCGGCGCGTTCGTGGTCCGCGACCGCACCGTCGAGGGCATCCGGGTCAACGTCCACGGGACCGACGTCGTGCTCGAGGCCGCCCGCCGGCACGGGGCGCGGTTGCTCGTGGCCTCGAGCAGCGAGGTGTACGGCAAGAACACCAAGATCGGTCTCCGCGAGGACGACGACCGGATCGTCGGCTCGCCGCTGATGCACCGCTGGTCGTACTCCGAGGCCAAGGCGCTCGACGAGAGTCTCGTGTCCGCCTCCGTGGAGGCGTTCGGCATGCACGGGGTCATCGCGCGGCTGTTCAACACGGTCGGACCGCGACAGACCGGCCTGTACGGGATGGTGGTGCCGCGCTTCGTCGCCCAGGCGCTGGCGGGGGAGCCCCTCACGGTCTTCGGCTCCGGCGAGCAGATCCGCTGCTTCTGCCACGTCCTCGACGTGGTGCCCGCCCTCGTCGCGCTCGCCGCCTGCGACGAGGCGACGGGTCGGGCGGTCAACATCGGACGGAGCGAACCGGTCAGCATCGACGAGCTCGCGAGGCGGGTCATCGCCCGCACCGGATCGTCCAGCACGATCGAGCGGCACACCTACGAGGAGATCTACGGCCGCGGCTACGAGGACCTCCAGCGGCGCGTGCCGGACTGCGGGCTCGCCGAGTGGCTCCTCGGTTTCCGTCCCGCCCGCGACCTCGACGACGTCATCGACTCCGTCGTCGCTGACCAGCTCGGACGACGCCCGGCGATGACCCGGCCGGCATGACCGCCGCCTGGGGAATCCACCTCACCGACTCCGGAAGGAGGGGTGTGCATGCCGCACCACAGCGCCGCCAGGACCGCCTCCTGGTCGTCGCGCTCGCGCTCGCCGCGATCGTGGCCCTCGGGGCGGGGGTGGCGGTGATGACCGACAGCGGCTCCCGCAGCGCCGCGACCCCCGTCGCGGCCGCCGCGCCCGGGCGCGACACCGTGATCGCCTCGATCCCGTACTGGAACCTGGGTCCCGGTGCTGCCGCGGTGGAGGCCAATCCCCAGGTGATCGACGAGATCTCGCCGTGGGTCTACAACCTCGCCCAGAACGGTTCCGTGCAGTCGGCGGTGCCGCGGCAGGACACCGCGTCGGCGGCCGCGGTGATGGCGAAGCTCCGCGCGATGAAGGTCCCGCTGATGCCCAGCGTGTCCAACATGGTGGGCGGGGACTTCTCCTACGACGCCGTGGCGCCGGTCCTGCACGACCCGCCGACGATGGCGCGCAACATCGCCTCGATCACCCAGCTGGCGATCTCCCAGGACTACGCGGGGATCGACCTCGACTACGAGGAGCTGCAGGGCAGCGACCGGACGTCCTTCACGACCTTCGTCCAGCAGCTCGCCGGTTCCTTGCACGCGGCACACAAGACGTTGTCGGTCGCGTTGTTCGCCAAGGTCGACGACGCCGGCGACGACCAGCGCAACGTGGCCCAGGACTACGCCGCGATCGGCGCCGCCGCGGACGAGGTCCGGCTGATGACCTACGACTACCACTGGGAGACCTCGCCACCCGGTCCGGTCGCGCCGGCCAGCTGGGTGCACGACGTGCTCGCCTACGCGATCACGGTGATCCCCCCGGAGAAGATCGTGGTGGGACTCGACCAGGCCGGCTACGACTGGGTCGGGAACAAGGGCACCACCATCTCGTACGCGCAGGCGATGGCGCTGTCCTCGTCGCACGGCGTCGCCGTCCAGTGGGATCCGCTGAGCCAGTCGCCGTGGTTCCGCTACACGGGCGCGGACGGCGCCCAGCACGAGGTGTGGTTCGAGAACGCGGCCAGCGGCGAGGCCAAGCGCGCCGTCGCGGACTCCTTCGGCGTGCACGCGGTCTTCCTCTGGATGTACGCCCCACCGGACCCGGCGCTCTGGGCCGGACTCGCCCAGCACACCCAGTCCCCACCCACGTCACGCGCACCCGGAGGTTCCGGATGATCCCCGTCTGGCTGCTCGCACTGGGCATCGTCGGGCTCAACATCACCATCTGGGGCCTCATCGGCCTCTGCCGGCTCGTCGACGAGCACCCGCTCGCCGCGTGGCGCCGCCGTCGCGCCCGCAAGCGCGGCGGCGGGGTGGTCGCCGCGCCGCCTCCGGTCCCCGAGCTCGCGCAGGTCGCGGTGCTCATGCCGGCCCACAACGAGGAGGTGGTGATCACCGAGAGCCTCGCCGCGATCACCGCGCTGGTCCCGGCGGACCAGGTGCACGTCGTCTCCGACGGGTCCACCGACCGGACCGTGGAGCTGGCGGAGCAGATGGGGGTCCACGTCATCTCGACCGCGACCAACCTCGGCAAGGCCGGTGCGCTCGAGGAGGCCATCGAGCGCTTCGGGCTGGTCGAGCGGTTCGACTTCGTGCTCCTCCTCGACGCCGACACCCGGGTCCAGCCCGGCTACTTCGACGCCGCACTGCCGCTGTTCACCGACGAGGGGATCGCCGCGGTCGCGGGAGCCGTACGGAGCGCCTGGGACGGGCGACGGTTGTCGCTCGTCGGGAAGATCATCGCCTGTCACCGCCAGCGGATCTACACGTTGACCCAGCGGTTGATCAAGTTCGGTCAGACCTGGGCGCGGATCAACGCCACGCACATCGTGCCGGGGTTCGCGAGCATGTACCGGACCAGGGTCCTCCCGCTCATCGACATGAACCCGCCCGGGCTCGTGATCGAGGACTTCAACATGACCTTCGAGCTGTACCGGCGCAACCTCGGACGGGTCGGCTTCACGCTCGACGCGGTGGCGGAGACCCAGGACCCCGACCGTCTCATCGACTACGTCCGCCAGACCCGCCGCTGGTCGCTCGGCCTCTGGCAGACGGTGCGGCGGCTCCCACCTCGCCCCAGCCTCTTCGGGCTCATGCTCTGCCTGCTGCTGCTCGAGCTGATCACCGCCGCCGTGAGCTTCCTCCTGCTGCCGCTGCTCGCCCTCGTCCTGGTCCTGCCGGACATCACGCCGGCCGCGCTGACCTGGCCGGTCGAGGGACCGCTGTACGCCGTCCTCGCCGCGCACCTCAGCCTGCCGGCGCTCCTGTTCGGCATCCTCGCCCCGGACTTCCTGCTCACCTGCGTCGTCGTGCTGATCGAGCGCCACACGCGCTACCTCGCGGCGTTCCTGGCGTTTCCCTTCATGCGCCTGATCGACGCCTACCTGGCGATCCGGACCCTGGTGCCGGGCATGGCGCGTCGCTCGGACGGCCGGTGGACCAGCCCCGAGCGTCGCGAGGTGGCCGAACCGGTGACGGAGCCGCCCGAGACGGTCACGGTGGTCCCCGCGCAGCGTCTCGACCGGCCGGCCGCCATCCCCGCGGTGGTGCTCCCCTCGGCCCGCCGCGCCACGGAGTCCGACGAGGCCGACGAGGCACGCGAGGCCGACGCCATGCCCACGTGACGCCTCAGCGGCGGCCGAGCACCAGGGTGGTGAAGGCGCCGACGTGCACCCGGTCGCCCTCGCGCAGCGGCACCACGGTGTCGAGGGCGATGGGGTCGTCCGAGTAGTTGACCGTGGTGCCGTTGGTGGAGCCGGGGTCGAGGACCGACCAGCCGTCGCCGTCGGGCAGCGGGAGCAGCACCGCGTGCAGGTGCGACACCCCGGGGTCGAGGGGCGGGCCGGCGAGGTCGACCTGCGGCGGTGGGGTCGATCCGTGCACCCGGCGGCGCCCGATCCGGATCTCGGCGCCGACGAGCGGGATCTCCGCGCGCGGGTAGTAGTTCGGGAAGGTGACCTCGGCGATGTCGGGTCCCTCGCGGGCCACGACGCTCTCGTAGTAGCGCCGGTCCGCCTCGACGGCGACCACCCAGCCGTCGCCGTCCGACGGCGTGGCCGCCGGTGTCGCGGGTGCAGGCGGCGCGGCGGGAGCGGGCGCAGCCGGCGCGGCCGGCGCGGACCCGGAGACGACGAAGTCGTGCCCGTCCTCCTCGCAGAACCGCCCGGTGCGCGGGCTGCCGCACAGCGGGCACGCCTCACCCGGGTACGACGAGGCCTCACCCGCCGGGGCGGCCGGCACGGGGCCGGCGCCCGCCGGAGGCGCGGGGCTCTCCGCCGACCCCTCGATCGGGACGCCGCACTCGTCGCAGAAGTCCGGGGTCTCGGAGTCGTGCCCGTGGCGGCACCGCACGGTCACCCCTCCCGCACCCGCGCGGTCCGGGTGGAGCGGACGTCGAGGGTCATCTCGTCGGCCGCGGTGACCTCGCGACGCAGCCGCACACGGCCGGTGGCCGGGTCCTCCACCTCCACCACCCGGGCCAGCAGCGCCGAGGTCTCCTCGTGCCCGGACGCGGCGGCCAGCGCGACCGCGCGCCCGAGCCGGGCGGTCGCGGTGCGGACGTCGCCGGTGCGGCGGGCGTCGAGCCCCTCCTGGATGGCCTCGGCGAGCTCGGCCTGCCCGGTGTAGTGGGCGACGCGCCCGTTGAGGCGGGTGGACAGCGCCGAGTCGGGCGTCCAGGTCACCCGCACCCGCGTCTCGCCCAGCGGCGCGTCGGCGACCGACGGCGCGGCGACCCCGACCCGGGCCGCCAGGATCTCCTCGCCCGTCGCGAGCGGGTCGAGCGCGATCCGCAGGTGGTACTCGCGGGTCTCGTCGCCCCAGGCCCCGGTCGGGTACAGCCCGACCAGCGGCTTGGCCGGGTCCGGGGTGCGGCGGTCGGTGAGGTCCTCGACGGCGGGCGAGACCTGCTTGACCGAGGTGACGGTCGCGCCGCGCGGCGTCCACACCCGCAGCGCGACGTCGCCGGCGCCCTTGCCCATCGCCCGCCCGACGATGCCCTCGAAGTCGGCCGCGAGGTGCCCGGGCTCGGCGACGATGTCGGCGGTGCCGAGCAGCCGCGACGCGATGCCGCGCACCTCGTCGACCACCCAGTCGGTGCCGATCCCGCGGGCGTCGCAGGTGAACACCCCGTCGCAGGCGTCGAGGGCGGCGGCGAGGTCCTCGGGGGTCTCGTGCTCGTCGCGCCCGTCGGTCAGGACGATCGCGTGCCGCAGCCGGCGCGGGTGGGGCGCGAGCAGCCGCTGCGCGAGCCGCAGCCAGGTGCCGATCGCGGTGCCGCCGCTGGGGGACAGGTGGTCGACCGCCGCGTGGGCCTGGCGGCGGGTGATGCGGTCGAGGACCACCATGCGCTCGGAGCTCGGGAAGACCATCCGCGCGTCGTGGCGCCCGGCCACGACCGCGAACACCACGCCGTCGGGGAGGGCGTCGAGCGCGGCGCGGGTCGCCCGACGGGCGGCCCCGATCTTCGCGGCCGGGTCGCCCATCGAGCCCGAGCAGTCGATGACGATCACCTCGGCCGCGTCGGTGCTCGTCGTCGCGCCGCCCAGGCCCGCGGCGGTGACCGAGACGATGGCGTCGACCTCGCGGCCGCCGTCGGGCAGGTACTCGTTGTGGAACGCCTCCACCGTGAACGACGGCGCGGGCGTGCTCATGCCGGGCTCCCCTCCGGCGCGACGTCGACGACGACGAGGGTGGTGTTGTCCGTGCCGCCGTCGGAGAGCGCCGCCTCCAGCATGGCGCGCGCCGTGGTGGGCGGCCCGTCGGCGCGGACGAGCCGGGCGAGGTCGGCGGGGTGCGGCACGTGGTTCCAGAGGCCGTCGCTGCAGATCAGCAGGACCCCGGGCCGGTCGGCGGCGTGGGCGACGACGTGGGCCGGACCGGGCGGCCCGTCCGCGGCCACCCAGCGGGTGATCGCGTGGGCGCGGGGGTCGGCGTAGGCGGCCTCGGGCTCGAGCAGGCCGACCGCGACCGCCTCGGCCGCCCACGAGTCGTCGGTGGTCAGCACGCAGGAGGCGTCCGGCTCGTCGGGAACCAGCCAGTACGCGCGGCTGTCCCCGATCCACGACACCACCAGCACGTCGCCGACGACCATCCCCGCGACGTAGGTGCAGGCGGGGGAATCGCGCCCGGGCCCGCCGAGCGCGGAGACCGCGTCGACGGCCGCGTCGGCGCAGGCGTAGGCGAGCTCGGTGACGTCGACGCCGCCGGTGTCGGCCAGGCCCGGGTCGGCCGGGTCGGGGTGGGCGACGGCGTCGCGGGCGGTCGCGAGGACCGTCGCGCACGCCACCGCCGAGGCGGCCTCGCTGCCGGGCACCGAGCCGACCCCGTCGCAGACCACCCCGACCACCAGGTCGTGCGCGGTCCCCGCGAGCGGCAGGCGGACCAGCCCGAACGCGTCCTCGTTCGCCGGGCGGACCAGCCCGACGTCGGTCACCGCCGCCGCGCCCGGCACGAACCGCTCGGCGTGGTCGCGGTCGGCCGGGTCGTAGCCCAGCCCGTCGGGGTCGTCACCGGGGTCGTCGTCGCCGGGGTCGTCGTCGCCGGTGTCCCCGGGACCGGGCTCGAGGTCGGTGCTGTCGAGGTGCCCGTCGGGGAGCGGCTCGGTTCCCGGCGCCGCGGTGCGGGCGGTGACGGGCCGCGCCCGGGTGCCCTCCCGGACCGCGGGCGGCGGCCCCTCGGTGGCGGGCAGCTCCGCGCCGCAGCCCTCGCAGTACCGGTCGCCGGGCTCGCCGCGCTCGCCGCAGCTCTCGCAGGTGGCGCCGCCGGTCGTCGTCGTGCCCGGGCTCATCGGGCGGTCCACGGGCGGGCGTCGTTCGCGGCGTCGACCAGCGCGAACCGCTCGGCCGCCGTGCCCGCGAAGCGGGCCCGCAGCCGGTAGCGCTCCTCGATGCCCAGCCCCAGGCCGTGGTCGTCGAGGGAGCAGCCGAACAGGGTGTCGTCGGTCGGGGGGTCGTCGAGGCGGCGGGCGGCCTCGAGCACCGCGGTCTGCAGCTCCGCGGCGCGCAGCGCGTCGAGGTCGACCGTGCCGGCCCGTGCTCCCGCCTCCATGACCGTGGAGCGTGTCAGACCCGCGCCGTCCCGCGACTCGAGGAGGACGCGGACCGCGGCCACCCGGGCGTCCGCGGCGTGCACCGAGCTCGCCGGGACCTCGTCGAGGACGGCGACGGCGGCGTCAGGGTCGCCCGCGGCGGCGCGCAGCCGGGCGAGGGCGAACGCGGCGCCGGTCCAGGTGCGGTCGGTGCGCCAGATGTCGGCGAACCGCTCCGCCACCACCGGCCCGGCGACCCCGCCGTCGCGGCCCGCCCGGTACTCGCCGAGCGCCGCCAAACTGAACTCCGGGGCCGGCTCGCCGGGCAGCGCGTCGGCGACCTCGTCCACGAGCGCGGCCGCCGCGTCGGCGTCCCCGGTCGCGGCGGCGTGCCGGGCCCGCAGCCACGTCCACGTCCACTCGCCGGGCACGGCGTGCTCGGCGAGGGCCCGGCCGGCGGCCTCGACGTCGCCCGAGTCGAGGTGTGCGACGACGGCGGACAGCCGGGCCTGGTCGGTGTCGGGCGCGTCCTGGGCCGAGACGGCGGCGAGGACGGCCCGCGGGCCCTGTGCGGCGGCCGCCACGAGCTCGGGGGTCGCCGGGTCGTCCGGGTCGGGCAGCGGCGCGGGCATGGCGGCCGCGATCTCCTCCGGGGTGGCGGGGGCGTCGACGCCGGCCGACACCGGGGGTGAGGCGAACATCGTCGACAGCCGTGGTGGGGGTGTGGCGTCGTACGCGGTGAGGCGGCGCAGGACGCCGACCATCTGGTCGGCCATCTCGTCGATCGAGGCGAACCGCTGCGCCGGGTCGGGGTGCGTGGCCCGGGCGAGCAGGCGCCGCAGCGGTTCGTGGGCGAGGGCGGGGGCGTCGTGCGGGTCGGGCAGCCGCTCGCGCATCGTGCGGTGGAAGTCGAAGGTCGCGACGAGCACGGCGAGGGTCCGGCCCACGGTGTAGACGTCGGACGCGACCGAGGGGCCCGCGCCGTCGGGGGTGATCTCGGGGGCCTGGTAGCCGACGGTGCCCCACACGTCGCCGCCCGGGTCGTCGATCCGGCGGACCGCGCCGAGGTCGATGAGGGTGAGGTCGGTCCCGGTCTGCACGACGTTGTCGGGCTTGAAGTCGCAGTAGAGCAGCCCGCGCTCGTGCATGTGGGACAGCGCCGGCAGCACCTCGAGCACGTAGGCGAGGGCCTGCTCGGGGGGCATCGGCTCGTGCGGGTCGCGCATCGCCCGCAGCGACCGGCCGCCGAGGTACTCCATGACGATGTAGGTCGCGCCGTCGTCGCCGGTGACGACGTTGTAGATCCGCACGATGCGCGGGTGCACGAGCTGGGCGAGGAACCCCTGCTCCGCGTCGGCGGCCGCGAGCGCCGCCGCGTCGCCCGTGTCGAGCAACCCCTTGAGGACCACCCAGCGGTCGCGGACCTTCCGGTCGCGCGCGAGGTACACCCAGCCGAGCCCGCCGTGGGCGAGCGCCCCCAGGATCTCGTACTGCCCCGCCACGAGGTCGCCCCGCCGCAGCGTCGGGGTGAACGAGAACCGCGTGCCGCACTGCGGGCAGAAGCCCTCCGTGCGGCCCGGCCGCCCGTCCCGGCCGCGCCCGACCGGGGCGTCGCACACGCTGCAGTACCGGCTCGACTCCGGCACCACCGCCTCGGCCATCACGGCCTCGGCCGGGTCGGCCGCCGGCTCCGGGGTGATCTCGACGAGGCCGGCGCCGATCCGGCGGCGGCTCGACCCGGGGCGGGTCCGTCCCGACGGGGTCCGCCCCGACCCCGTCCGCCCGGACGGCGTGGCCCCCGAGCCCGGGTCGCTCGCCGTGGTGGCCGGCCCGGACGCGGCGGTGGCGGGACCCGCCGGGCCCGACGCCGCGGTGGCGGGACCCGACGAGGCCGGGACGGGCCCGGCGGACGCCGCCTCGGGCGCGCGCCCGCAGGTGTCGCAGTACCCGTCCTCCTCGATCTCCCCGTCGCAGCCGGGACGGGTGCACGCGCGCGTCACGTCCCCGCCTCCAGCGCCCGCTGGTAGGCCCGGACCGCGACGGTGGCCGCGGCGAGGTCGCACGGCGCGGTCCACAGCAGCTCCCGCGCCCGCGTGTGCAGCGCGTCGAGCGCGAGGTCCTCCCCGCGCCCCCGGGCCCCGGCCTTCGCCCGCAGCGCGCCGAGGCGTCCGCGGAGCTCCGCCCGCCGGTCGAGCAGCCCCTCGAGCACCGCGTGGTCGGCCGCCGCCCGCTCCCGCGCCGCGGCCGCGTCGGCGGCCGCCGTGGTGAACGCGGCCGTGGCCTCGTCCCAGCGACCGGCCCCGGCGAGGGCGTGCGCCTCGCGGACCGCCGACCGCAGCGCGGGTGCGCGACGAGCCGGCACCGGGAGCCCCGGCACCGCGACGACGAGCCGGGCGACCCGCGCGGCGACGTCCACGAGGGCGGACTCGGCGGCGGCGAGCCCGTCGATCGTCGTGGTCAGCTCGGCGACCCGGTCGTCCAGCCCGGTCCGCAGCGCCCGGGCCTCCGCCAGGTCCTCGCGGGCCCGCGCGAGGTCGGCCTCGACGTCGGCGAGCGCGGCGGCCGGGACCGGGGCCGCGGTCCCGGTGTGGGCCAGCGGGTCGGTGAGCACGGCGGCCCGCAGCGCCTCGAGCCGCGCCGCGAGCCCCGCGGCGTCGGCGACGCCCGGGAGGTCCGCCGCCCGCACCTCGTCGAGCGCGCGGTCCGCCGGCCCGAGCTGGGCGGCGACGGTGTCCCACACGGCCGCGACGTCGGCCACCACGCGGCTCACGGCGTCGAACGCCGCCGTCATCCGCGCGAGGAGGGCGTCCGCGCTGGTCCGGGTCACCTCCGAGGTCGGGCCGAGCAGCCCGCGACGCTGCAGCGGCACGGCCTCCTCGGCGACCGTGACCGCGTCGCCGTGCAGGGCCTCGTACGCGGCCGCGAGCTCGTCCCCCGACGGCTTGGCCCGGCTGCCCCGGGCCTCCCGGGCGGCGGCCACGGCGTGCCGGTAGAGCGCGAGGTCGCGGTGCAGCTCGGCCACGGTCGTGAGCGTCTCGTCCCGCCGGCGGGCGGACACGCCGGTGAACCCGCCGGGCCGCAGCAGGCCGTAGCCCGGGTGGGCCTCGAGGTCGACCAGCGCGGCGGAGGCGCGGGCGATCGCGTCCTGGGCGGCGTCGAGCTCGGCGTCCAGTCCGGCGCGGTCGGGCGTCACGGCACTCATCCCGCGTACTGCCCGGGCGGGGGCGGGGCCGGGGTCCCGCCGAAGGTGGCCGCGACGATCGCCGCCCAGGTCCCGTCGACCTTGATCCGGTCGAGGACGGCGTTGGTGAACCGCAGCAGGTCGGTGTTCTGCGGGGCCACCCCGATCCCGTAGGGCTCGGAGGCCAGCGCCTCGCCGCGCACCGCCACCCGGCGGTCCTCCAGCGCGTAGCCGGCGAGGATGGTGTCGTCGGTGGTGGCCGCGTCGACCTGGCCCTGCTGGAGCAGCACCAGGCAGTCGCTGTTCTGGGGGACGCCGACCACCACCGGCGGCTGCCCGTTCGTGCCCCGCACCGCCTGCAGCGTCGTGATCGACGTGGTGCCCGAGATCGAGCACACGGGCCGCCCGCCGAGCTGGGTGATGCTCGTGACCGGGGACACCGCGGGGACCGCGATCCGCTGCGCGGCGTCGTAGTAGACCGACGACATCCCGATCCGGCGCTTCCGCTCGCAGGTCACCGTCATCGCCTGCACCACCATGTCGACCGACCCCGACAGCAGGTTCGGGATGCGCTGGGCGGAGCTCTCGATGCGGAAGCGGATGCGGTTCGGGTCGCCGAAGATCGCCCGCGCCATCTCCTGGGCGATCCGGACGTCGAGCCCGGTCAGCACGCCGGAGCGCGGGTCGCGGTAGCTCAGCGGCACCGTGCTCTGGTCGATCCCGACGATGAGCGCCCCGCGCGCGACGATGCGCGCCATCGCCGTGCCGGCGGGCATCGCGCCGGGTGGCGGCTCCGGCGTGGGGGTGAGGCTCACCGCCGGGTCCCCGCAGCTCGTGTCCGTCGCCGCGGGCGGCGCCCCGGCGAGCACCGTCGTGCCCGAGGGCACCGGCCGCACGGGGACGACCGGGGGCGGCGCCGCGGCGCTCGAGCACCCCGCGAGCAGCACGACGAGCACGACCAGGGCCGCCGTCACCCCGGCGCGGCGCGTCCTCACCGGTACTCCTGCAGCCGTGGCCACACCCCGACGACGAGGCCCGCGGCGGCGACCAGGGTGAGTACCACGACGCCCACGGCGAGCAGCGTGGTCGCGGCGTCGGCGGTCGCGGCGTCGGAGGAGGCGGTGTCGGCCGTCGTCGTGATCGCCCGGTCGAGGGCGTCCTCGACCTGCTGGACCGAGCCCTGGCCGCCGGTCGGCGCCGTGGAGAGGGCGAGCGCGACCGCGCCGTCGTAGTCGCCCGCGACGTCGAGGGTGCGCGCCAGCTCGTGGGTGGTGATGCCCTGGCGGCCGATCGTGGTCGCGGTGGCGGCGTCGTCCGCGACCGGGCCGGGCCCAGCCTCGTCGCGGGCGCGGTCGAGCAGGCCCTGCCAGCCGTAGAGGGCGATGCTGCGGCGCACGTAGTCCTGCTCGTAGTCCCCGCCGGTGGAGCGGGCGACGAGCGTGAGCACCTCGTCGCTGCGCGACTGCAGCACCGCGAAGCGGGCCGCGACCAGCTCCCGGTTCGGCTCCGACCCGGCGTCGCGGGCCGAGGCGGTGAGCGCGGCGCAGACCCCGAGCGCGACCACGCCCCACACCAGCAGCACGGCGACCGCGGTACCGGCCAGCGCGACGCCCGGCGTCAGGCGGCGCTTCGTGCTGCGCGCGATCCGCCGGTGCAGGAGCCACACCGCGACGAGCGCGGCGACGACCGCCACCAGCGCGAGCACCGTCCACACCCCGCCGTCGGCGACCGCCTGGGCGTCGGCGAGCTCGGCGGCCTGGGCGTCGTAGAGCTGCTGGGCGGCCGGGAGCAGCGTGGTCTGCAGGAAGGCCGACGCCTCGCGCAGATAGGCCGAGCCGTAGGTGAGGCCCTGCCGGTCCGCCGTGCGCGCCGTCTCGACCAGCCCCGCGTAGACGGGCAGGCCGGAGGTGAGGGTGGCGACGGGGCCGGTGGCCGCGTCGCCCCCGGAGGCGGAGCCGACGACGGCGAGGGCGCGCCCGGCGGCGGCGAGGTCGGTCTGGTAGCGCAGCCGCAGCGACTCCGGCTCCCCGGCGCCGAGCAGGAACCCCTGGCCGGCGCTCGCGTCGGCGTCGGACAGGGCCCGGTAGAGCTCCTGGGCCGCCGCGGTGAGCGGGCCGCTCCGGGTGGTGACGTCCTCGGTCGCGGCCTGGGTCCGCAGCGTCGCCACCAGCGCGAGGACCCCGGCGACGAGGATCAGCAGGAGGGTGAGCGCGGCCGCCGTCGCGAGCCGGCCGACCCGTGTCCGGCGGGCCAGGTCGCGCGCCTCGGCCGCGCGCCGCCGCCAGGGACGGACCTCGTCAGCGCCCGCCGGGGGAGGCGTGCGCGCGGGAGCCGTGACGGTCATCGTCGCCCCCCTCCCTCGTGGCGGCGATGACGATAACCGAGGGGCCCGACGACGTGGAGAAGATCAGTACGGGGCGTAGGCCCAGCCCAGCGGGTGCTGGAAGTAGCCGATCGGGACGATCCCCACCTGGTGGTGGGCGCTAGAGGAGACGACCCGGCCGTCGCCGAGCGAGAGCGCGACGTGGCCGTCGGAGGAGGTGTCGTAGAAGACCATGGCGCCGCGCGGGGCGTTCTGCCAGTCCTTGTGCTGCTGCTGGGACTCCCAGTCCTCGATCGCGCTCGCGTAGTGGTGCTGCGTGCCGAACGCGTTCTCCACCGCCCGCTCGCAGTAGTTCTCGTACTGCGTCGAGCCGATCTTCGACTCGAAGCGGTCGATCGCGGCGTCGATCTTCTGCTGCTGGTGGGCCATCCCGGCCGCCTTGGTCAGCTCCGGGACGGTGGCCGCGGCGGAGGTCGGCGAGGCGCTGACCGGGGCCACCACGGACTTCGCCGAGTCGACGGCCGGGCTCGCGCCCGCGGTGAGGTGCAGGTCGGCGGTGACGGCGGCGGCCGAGGGGAGGTCGGGCAGGTCGCCCTGGGCGGCCTGGGACCCGACGAGGGCCGCGCCGACCGCGCCCGCGGCCAGGCCCAGCACGGTCGTCACCGGGTTCGCGGCCAGGAACGCGGCGCCTCGGGGGAGCGCCGAGCCGCCCGGGCCGGGGGAGCCGTACGCAGCAGCGGTCATGGTGCGGGGTCACCTTCTCTCGGGGCGGCCCGGTCGGGGGAGCTGGGGAGCGTGACCGGGTCGTGATCCGACCGGCGCACATTAGCAACCTTTCCGGCTCCCGTCCCCGACGACCCACCCCACTTTCCGGGGCGGATCCGTCGCGTTGACCTCGGCTTTGCCCCGCGCGGAGGCGGATCTGACCCCGCGCCGCCCGGGCCGTCCCGGTGGCCGGTGACCCCGGCCGTCGTCGTTAGCCTTTCCCCCGATGCCCGATCGAGCGATCCACCGACGAGAGGACCTCCGGTGTCGGCACACCTGAGCTGGCTCGAGGCGGCCGTCATCGGCGCGCTGCAGGGTGTGGCCGAACTGTTCCCGGTGTCCAGCCTCGGGCACTCGATCCTGCTGCCCGCCGTGATCGGCGGCTCGTGGGCCCGGGACCTCGACGTGGCCGCCCCCGACTCGCCGTACCTGGCGTTCATCGTCGGCCTGCACGTCGCGACGGCCCTGGCGATGATCGTCTACTTCTGGCGGGACTGGGTGCGCATCCTGCGGGGGCTGGCCACCAGCATCCGCGACCGGCGCGTCGAGACCACCGACCAGCGCCTGGCGTGGCTGCTCGTGATCGCGACGATCCCGGTCGGGCTCGCCGGGCTGGTGCTCGACCACGTGTTCCGGACGCTGCTCGCGAAGCCGGCGCCGACCGCGGTGTTCCTCATGATCAACGGGGCCCTGCTCCTCGCCGTGGAGGGGCTGGTGCGCCGCCGGGCCGCCGGCGGGGCGCACGCCGACCCCGACCCCGCGGCCCTCGAGGCGCCCACCGTGCGGCTCGACGCGCCGACCGAGGTGATGCGCCCGGGACGGGGCGGCGTCGGGGTGGCGACGGTCCCCACCGCCGAGGAGCGGTCCGACGCCCGGGTCGCGAAGCTCCCGCTGCTGACCGCCGTGCTGATCGGTGCCGCGCAGATCCTGGCGCTGCTGCCCGGGATCAGCCGCTCGGGCGCGACGATCGGGGCCGGGCTGCTCTCGAAGCTCTCCCACGAGGACGCGGCCCGCTTCGCCTTCCTGCTCGCGACGCCGGTGATCCTCGCGGCCGGGGTGCTCAAGCTCGGCGACCTCGTGGGCCCGGAGGGCGACGGCATCCGCGGCCAGGTGCTGCTGGGCAGCGTGCTCTCCGGGGTCGGCGCCTACCTGTCGGTGCGGTTCCTGACGAGGTACTTCGAGCACCGCTCGATGCGCCCGTTCGGCATCTACTGCATCGTCGCGGGCGCGGCCTGTCTCGTCTGGTTCACGCTCTAGGTGCGTTCCGCGCCCGTGAGCACAAAATGTCGGTATAGCGACATTTTCTGCTCACAGGGCCGAAGGCCACCTATTGCCAGCCGTACGACGACCGCAGCTCCCCGGCCACCCGGTCGAACCGGTCCTGCGGCATGACGGCGCCCTCGCGGCGGATGCCGTGCTCGGGCACCTCCAGCACACGGTCCAGCCGGACGTAGGAGTCCCGGCCCTCGCGGTCCCACGGCCCGGAGCCGATCGGCAGCCAGTTCGCGTCGTCCGCGCGGTGCCCCTGCGAGGAGAGCATCAGCCCGAGCAGCTCACCGGCCTCCGAAGCCCGCGCGACGACGAGCACCGGCCGGTCCTTGCCCTGCGACGCGTCCTCCTCGAAGGGCACCCACGTCCAGACGATCTCGCCCGGGTCGGCGGCGCCGTCGAGGTCGGGCGCGTAGGAGAGCCGTCGCGCGCGCTCGGAGGACGGCACGGTCCGCACGCCGCGCCCGTCCCCGTCGGGCAGCGGGGGAGGCGGGCCCGCCGGGGCCCGCCGGCCGCCGTCGTTCTCCGACGACGAGGTCAGCAGGTCGAGCCCGACCTGCACCGCACGGTTCACGAAGTCCCCGAAGCTCGGCACGGCGCCCAGCATGCCGTGCCGATCCGCGAGGGGAACATCCGGCCGCTCCACCCGCGCGAGGGGTCCCCTCGCGCGGTCACGGACGACGGGGGCCCGGGCCGGTCTGGCAGGGTCGCCCGGTGGCCGTGCTCCTCGTCGTCGTGGGCGCCATGCTGGCGGCGGTGCTGCTCGCGGGCGCCGGGGACCGCCTGCGCCTGCCCTGGCCGGTGCTGCTGCTCCTGCTGGGGGCCGCCGCGGCGTTCGTGCCCGGCATCGACCCGCCGGACATCGAGCCGGACCTGATCCTCCCGCTCTTCCTCCCGCCGCTGCTCTACGCGACCGCCCAGCGCACCTCGTGGGCCCTCTTCCGGGTGCGCTGGCGCACCATCGCGTTCCTCGCGATCGGCCTCGTGGTCGCCACGGTGGCCGCCGTGGCGGGCACGGTCGTCGCGCTGACCGGCGCCGGGGTGGCCGCGGCGCTGGCGCTGGGCGCGGCGGTCGCCCCGCCCGACCCGGTCGCCGTCGAGGCGGTGGCCGGCCCGCTGCGGGTGCCCCGCCGGCTGGTGGCGACGCTGCAGAGCGAGGGCCTGTTCAACGACGCCGTCGCGCTGGTCGTGTTCCAGACCGCGGTCGCGGCCGTCGTCGCCGGGAACGGGCTCGGGCCCCTCGGGCTGGGCCTGGGCTTCCTCTACGGCGCCGCCGTGGCCGTCGCGCTCGGCCTCGCCGCGGCCTGGCTCGCCCGACGGATCCTCGACCGGCTCACCGACGTCGTCGCCAGCAACGGCCTGACCCTCGTCCTGCCCTTCGCGGTCTACCTCGCCGCCGACGCGCTCCGGGCCTCCGGGGTCATCGCCGTCGTCGTCGCCGCCCTGCAGCTGCGCCAGCACTCCGACGCCGACGCGTCCGAGGCCCGGTTGACCGGCTCGGCGTTCTGGGCCGTCGTCGAGATGCTCGTGACCGGCGTGGCGTTCGCGCTGATCGGGCTCGAGCTGCGGACCGTCGTCGAGCAGGCCGACCGGTCGCTCGGCACGATCCTCGCCCACGCCGGGATCGTCTGCGCGGTCGTCGTCGGGGTGCGGGTGGTGTGGATGGGGTGCGCGCTGCTGGCCGTCCGCACGGGACGACCGACCCCCGCCGAGCGGGCGGTGCCGGCGACGGCGGGGGAGGCGCTCGTCCTGGCGTGGGCCGGGATGCGGGGGCTCGCCACGCTCGCCCTCGCACTGGCCCTCCCGACGACGCTGGACTCCGGCGCCCCGTTCCCCGACCGCGCCGAGTTCGTCATCATCGCCTGCTCGGTGCTGGTGGTGACCCTGGTGGGCCCGGGCCTGACGCTGCCCGTGCTGGTCCGGGTCCTCGGGCTCCGCGAGGACGCCGACGCGGCGGGCGCCGCCGAGCGGACGCTCGCCGGACGGGCCCGGCGGGCCGCGCTCGACGAGCTCGCCGCGATCGACCGCCGAACGGTGGGTGTCGACGACGAGCAGGGCGAGCAGGTCCTCGACGAGCTGCGGAGCCGGTTCGCCCGGGTGGGCGCGGCGCTCGCCGGCGACGACGCCCCGCGCCCGGACGACGGCGACGGCGACCGCGACGACGACTACCGGGAGCGGCTCGCGAAGCTCCGGCGCCGCCGCGAGCAGTGGTCCCGGCTGCAGGCCGTGGCGCTCGCGGCGGCGCGGCGGGAGGTACTGGCCGCCCGCGCCGAGCCGGGCACCGATCCCGAGGTCGCCGACCGGGTCCTGCGCCGCCTCGACGTCCGGAGCCTCCTGTGAGCAGCCCTCAGGTGCCCGGCACCCGGTAGCTGCCCTGCGCCGTCCCGGCCTTCTCGAGCACGGCGGGGAGGTCGCTCGGGGCGATCAGCTCGTGCGTCTCGAGGTTCTCCACCGCGTCGGTGCTCGCGACCGCGATCGAGATCGCGGCCATGGCCGCCGCGTCCGGGACGTCCGCGACCAGGAACCCGTCACGCTTCCCGAACATGTAGTACATCGACTCGATGTCGCCGCCGACCGACCGCGCCGTGGTCCGGACGGCCGCGAGGCGGTCGCTCGGGTTCTTGATCAGGTTCGCCCAGGTGTCGTTGGTGTAGTTGAAGAACAGGACGTACTTGGTCATGGGTCCACCTCCGCGCGGTCGTCCGGTGCGGTCCGTGACGTCCGACGGGGCGTCACTCGTCGTCACTGTCCCACCGGCGACGGGCGGCCGGATGCGCCGGACGAGTGGCCGGCGGAACCGGTGTCGTCACGCGGGAGTCACGAGGGGGTGGCCTCGGCGAGCGCGGCCAGCCAGACCGTGACGCCCTCCGCGCCGGCGTCGCGGTGCCCCCGCACCCGCTCGCCGAGGTAGCTCGACCGGCCGCGCCGCGGGTCCATCGTCGCCGTCGCCTCGGCGCCGGACCGCGCCGCCGCCAGGGCGTCGGCCACCGACCCGCCGTCGGCCAGGGCGTCGGCCGCGGGCACCAGGGCGTCCAGCATCGTCCGGTCGCCCGGCCGCGCGCCGCCCAGGTCGGCGACGCCCTCGGCGGCCGCGCGCAGCGTCGTCGCCCAGTCGCCGCCCTGCGCGAGGTGCTCCGCGGCGTGCAGCAGCCCCGTGGCGTAGAGCGGTCCCGAGGTCCCGCCGATCGCGCGGCGCACGGTGGCCGCGACCCCCTGCAGCGTCGCCACCGGGTCGTCGAGCGCGTAGGACCCGAGGGCCTCCTGCACCGCCGACGCCCCCCGGTCCAGCGAGGTGCCGAGGTCGCCGTCCCCGGTGGCGGTGTCCAGCTCGGTGAGGTGCGGCTCGGCCTCGCGCACCGCGGCGCAGACCGCCTCCAGCAGGGTGCGCACCCGCTCCGCGCCGGGCCCGGCGACCCCCGACGCTCCCGACGGTGCCGCCGTCCCGTCGGAGGCCGGCGCGGGCACCGTCGGGAGCCCGCCGGTCACCACCCCGGCCCCGGACGGCCACGCCGCCGACCGGGCGGGCGCGTCGAGCAGCGCCAGCCGCTCGTCGTCGAGCGCCATCACCGCGATCGACGCGCCGGCCATGTCGATCGAGGACAGGAAGGTCCCCGCCCACGCCCGCTCGACGGTGATCCCGCGCTCCTCCAGGTGCTCGAGCGCCCGGCGCAGCAGGATCTGCAGCTCCATCGGCGGGGTCGCCCCGGTGCCGTTGACCAGCACCGCCACCCGCGAGCCGACGGACAGGCCGCGGTCGGTGCAGATCGTGTCGACGAGCTCGTCGACCAGGTCGTCCGCGGGCCGCAGCTCCTCCCGGCGGACCCCCGGCTCCCCGTGGATACCCAGCCCGACCTCGACCTCGGAGGCGTCGAGGGTGAACCCCGGCTCGCCCGCGGCCGGCACGGTCGCCGCCGAGAGCGCCACCCCCATGGTCCCGACGGCGGCCGCGGCGGCCCGGGCGGCCCCGGCCACCTCGGGCAGCGCGTCGCCCCGCTCGGCGGCGGCCCCGGCCACCTTCGTCACCAGCACGGTCCCGGCGAGCCCCCGCCGGCCCGCGGTGACCTCGTCGTCGGCGTCGAGGGCGACGTCGTCGGCGACGGTCACCATCTCGGTCGCGATGTCCTCGGCCCGCGCGAGCTGGGCGGCGAGCCCGAAGTTCAGCCGGTCGCCGGTGTAGTTCATGACGACGAGCAGCGCGCCCGGGCCGCCCGGCGCGGCGAGGGCTCGGAGGCCGGTGAGCACCGCGTCGGTGCTCGGCGAGGCGAACACCTCGCCGCACACCGCACCCGCGAGGTGCCCGGGGCCGACGTAGCCCGCGTGGGCGGGCTCGTGGCCCGACCCGCCGCCCGCGAGCACCGCGACGTGGTCGCGGGGGAGGTCGGTGCGGACGAGCACCGCCGTGTCCTCGACGAGCGCCGCGCCCGTGGTCGCGCGGGCGACGCCCTCGAGCGCCTCCCGGACGACGTCCGCCGGCTTGTTGATCAGCTTCTTCACCGGCGCGGGGTGCCCTCCTCACCCGTTCACCACCCGTGCTCACCCGGCCGGCCCCGAACCGGGGGGTTCGGTCGCGCGGAACCTGGGGACAAGACCGACCCCGGACGAGTGAGGCGGAGGCGCGTGATGGGCACGCACGCAGGAGGTCGGACCGGCCCGGCCACCGGCGCGCACCACGCCGTGGCCCCCCGCCCGTGGCGCCGCCGTCTCCCGCTGCTGCTCGCCGTACTGGCCGGGGTCGTGCTGCTGGCCGTCGGGCTCCTCGTCGGACGCCTCACGGCCCCGGGCACGCCGGCGCCCGCCGTCGTCGAGACCACGCCGACGGCCCCGGCGGCGTCCTCCTCGACGCCGGCCGCCTCGCACCCGACGCTGCTCGGGCAGGTCGTGCGCGTCGACTCCGGCGACGAGGTCATGGTGCGCGTCGACGGCGCGGACCAGCCGATCGCGATCCTCGGGATCACCGCGCCCCGCCCCGCCGGCCCCCAGCGCACCACCGGCGAGTGCGGCGCGGCCGCCGCGCTGCGCTTCGCCGACCAGCGGCTGTCCGGGCAGACCGTCACGCTCGTCCCGGACCCGACGGTGCCCGAGCTCGACGACCACGGCCGCCGGCTGGCCTACGTGGTGCTGTCGAGCCAGCTGAACTTCACCGACGCGGCCCTGCTCGCCGGGGTCGTGACCGCCGAGACCGACCGCCCGCTCTGGTACGCCCCGGTCTTCGCCCGCGAGCAGGCGCAGGCGGTCGCCGACGGCGTCGGGCTCTGGGGCGCCCCGTGCCGTGCCACCCCGGGCCGGCCGCTCCCCGCGGGCAGTTGACGCGCGTGACGCGCGGCACCGGGACACGTGGTCGTCACACCCGCCCGGCAGCATCGGCGGCCATGCCGGAGATGCACGTGCGCCTGCGCTGGCCCGACGGGACCCGGGAACGGGTGTACTCGCCCTCGCTCGTGCTCGCCGAGCACCTCGCCGAGGGCACGGCCTACCCGCTGGACGACTTCGCACGGCGCAGCCGCGAGGCGCTCACCGAGGCGAGCGAGCGCGTCCGCGCGAAGTACGGCGTGCCCTGCGGCCTCGCGGCGGCGTCACTCGCCGGGATCGAGGCGCGGGTGGCGCGGTACGCGCAGGGGGACGGCGGCGAGGTCGTCGTCGAGGCCGTGGAGACCTGACGGCCCCCTGCTCGACCCGCTCAGCGGCGTCCGCCGCCGAGGGCGCCGCCCACCAGCCCGTCGACCCCGTGCAGCACCCCGTCGACGAGGTCGGTGGGCCGCGGCGTCGTGGTGTCCTCGGGGTCCTGGTCGTCGTCCGCCGGCTCCGTCGTTGTCGTCGGCGCGGAGTGCGTGGTGCGGGTGGTGTGCGTGGTCGTCGTCGGCGCGGGCCGCTGCGTGGGCCTGCTCGCGGGGGCGGCCTGGCGGACCGGGGCCGCCGCCGTGGTGCGACGCGACGGGTGCGACGTGCTCTGCTCGACGGGGGCGTCCGAGGTCGGCGCCGCGCTCGGCGCGTCCCCCGACGGCGGGCTCGCCGGCGCCACCATCGGCGGCACCGCCGCGACGTCCGGGTCCGGCACGCCCACCGTGGCGCCACCCGGCACGATCACGGCGGGCCGCGCGGAGTCGGCGATCTCGGCGACCGGTCCCGAGGTGGCGAGGGCGACCGTCCCGGCGAGCAGCGCGCTCGCCGCCAGCGCGCCGAGCACCAGGATCCCGCGGGTGCCGGTGGCGCGCGGGCCACGACGACGGCGGGTGGGGGCGCGGCGCCCCCGGGTCGGGAGCCACGGCCCGACGGGGCCGCCGGACCGCGACGGGGCCGAGGTCGTCACTCCCGGTCCCGCAAGCACCGAGGGCACGGCGAGGGGCTCGGTCGCCACGAGGGCGTGGCGCAGCGCCGCGGCGACCGCGCCCGCTCCGGGCCGCTCGTCGGGATCGGGGCGGGTCATGGCGGACAGGAGGTCGGTGACGTCGCGGGGCAGCCCGCGCGGGACCGTCGGGTCGCGGTCGAGACGCGCCTGGGCGGAGGACAGCGGGTCGCCCGGGAACGCCCGGCGCCCGGTGAGCGCCTCGATGAGCACCAGGCCGAGGGCGTAGACGTCCGCGCCGGTCCCGGCGTGCTCGCCGCGCACCTGCTCGGGGGCGAGGTAGGGCGCGGCGCCGACGGTGAGCCCGGTGTCGGTGATGCGGGGGGCGTCGGCCACGAAGGCGACGCCGAAGTCGGAGAGGTGCGCGCGGCCGTCGACGTCGTAGAGGACGTTGGCCGGGGTGACCGCCCGGTGCAGCACTCCGCCGCGGTGGACGTGGTCGAGGGCACCGGCCACGGTGCCGGCCGTCCGGAGAGCCTCGGGCAGGGCCAGGCCGCCCGACTCCTCGCCGTGCTCGTGCAGCCGCTCCGCCAGGGACCCGCCGTCGAGCAGCGCCATGACGACGAACGCCCGGCCGTCGTGCTCGTCGACGTCGTACACCGGCACGAGCCCGGGGTGGTCCATCCGCGCCAGGAGGCTCAGCTCGCGACGGGCCCGCGGGTCCGCCTCGACCCGGAACGTCTTCACCGCCGCGTCGCGGCCCAGGAGCGTGTCGTGGGCGCGGAAGACCGACGAGCCGACCCCGCGGCCGATCACCGGCCCCACCTCGTACCGCGCGGCGAGGCGGTCCGGCAGAGCGGGGATGCCCACCGTCGTCATCCGGGTCGACCTCCAGCCGTCGCGCCCGATCACCGTCCCATGTCATTCCCCCGTGCGGCCCACGTCCACACGTCCTTTCGCTCGATCATGTGAGAAAGGTCGCGGGCGACCGATCCGGGGAGGCGCGCTTCTGAATCGTTGACAGAACTTGCAGTGGCGAGTAGAACTTTTCGCGGGCCGCCCGACGACGGGTCGCGCGCGGTCTGCACAGAACGAGCAGTACCGGGTCTCCCGGGAACGACCGCAAGGACGCGACGGAGCCGTGGGCGCCGAGAACCTCGAGGACGAGGACGTACCCGCCCTGACCACTGGTCAGGCCGCGGGTGTCATCGGGGTTCAACCGGCCTTCCTCCGCAGTCTGGACGCGGGTCAGATGCTGCGCCCGGTGAGATCGGCGGGCGGGCACCGGCGCTGGACGCGCCGTCAGCTGGCCCTCGCCGCCAGGGTGCGGGCGCTCTTCGACGAGGGGTTCACCCTCACCGCGGCCTGGAAGGTCGTCTCCCTCGAGGACCGGGTGGACGAGGTCACGCACGAGCGCGACCTCGCCCGGGCCGAGCTGGAGCGCACCAGGCGGGAACTCGCCAGGGTGCGCCGGGACTCGGCCGAGGAAGTGGCCCGTGCCGAGCCCACCGCTCGGACCGGGTCGTCCGGGGGCGTCCACCGCGCACCCGGGCTCCGCGATGCGACCGGGCCCGCCCCGGCCACCGCATGATCGTCGACCACCCCTGCGACCACCACGGACATCACCTCACCATGAAGCTCATCGACCCCACCCGCACCCACGGCCCGGCCCTGCTCCGCCGCCCGATGCCGCCCTCGCTCGCCCGGATCCCGCTCGTGGACCTGTGCACCTGCAAGCACCCGCGCGAGGCGCACGAGCACTACCACTCCGCGACGGACTGCGCGCAGTGCGACTGTCGCGCGTTCGCGCGCTGGGAGCCGGCCACGATCTGAGGCTCCGTACCCCGACGGCCCCCGTACGCCCCGGCGTCCGGGGGCCTCGTCGTGTCGGGGGTGACGCGCGCTCCACGGCGTCCTCGCCTCCGGACGCCTACTCTCGATCTCGTGACCACTCTGGACGAACCGGCACGAACCGGGCAGGAGCGGATCCCACCGGCTCCCCCCACCGGTCCCCGGGCGCTCGTCGTCGGCGCCGGGATCGCCGGTCTCGCCGCTGCGACGTCCCTGCACCGCGCCGGCTGGCGGGTCACGGTGTGCGAGCGCGCCCCGGCGCGGCGCACCGGCGGGTACTTCGTGCGCCTCGCCCGGGAGGGCGTCGAGGCCGCCGCGCGGCTCGGGGTCGAGGAGTCGCTGCGCAGCCGGCTGCCGTCCGACGGCGTCATCACCGGCGTCGACGGGCGCGGCCGGACGACCTCCCGGGTCGGGGCGGACGTCGTCGAGGACGGGGTGGGCCTTGCCCTCGTGCGCGGCGACCTCGAGGCCGCGCTGTGGGAGGGCCTGCCCGACGAGGTCGAGGTCCGGTTCGCGACGGCGCCCCGCGCGGTCTCGCCCGCGCACGGGACCGTCGTGCTGGACACCGCCGACGGCGGCGGGACCACCGAGCGCTGGGACCTCGTGGTGGGCGCCGACGGCGTCCGCTCCACGGTCCGCGATCTCGTGTTCGGGCCGGAGGAGGACTTCCGCCACGACTTCGACCACGTCGTGGTGTCGGCCGTCCTCCCGCGGCTGCCCGGGGGGCTCGTCGAGGGCGACTACGTCGTCCTGGTCGAGCCCGGCCGCAGCGCCCACCTCATGGCGATGGCGGGCCACGACCCGGTCGTGTTCTTCACCTATCGCGCCGACCACCCGCGGGCCCGGGGCACCTCGCCGACGACGCGGCCCGAGGCGGCCCTCCGCGCGGTCTACGGCGACTTCCGGGGCCTCATGCCCGAGATCCTCGCGCTGGTCGCCCGGGCGGGCACCACGCACGCGGACACCGTGGGACAGATCCACCTCGAGCGCTGGAGCCGCGGGCGCGTCGTGCTCCTGGGCGACTCGGCGTGGTGCCCGACCCTGTACTCCGGGCACGGGTCGGCGCTGGCCCTCTCCGGCGGGGAGAGCCTGGGGCGCCACCTCGCGGTCACCGACGGCGCGGTGCCCGACGTGCCCGCCGCGCTGCGGGCCTGGGAGGCCGAGTGCCGGCCGGGCACGGACGTCGCCCGCACCGCGGCCCGGCGCGCCCGCCACTTCTTCCTGCCCGACAACCGGGTGGTCACCGCCGTGCGCCAGGCCGCGCTCCGGACGATCTCGGAGCCGTGGGTCGCCCGCCTCCTGCGGGCGGTCTCGCGCCGGGCAGGGCGTACCGGGGCGCCGGAACGGGTTCTCCACGACGACGTTCACCCGACGGTCACCGGCTCGTCCGACCGCCGGAGGGGCGTGGCTCCGTAAGCTGTCGTTCGATCGGGCGTGGAGGGGCGCCGACTACGCTGGGCTGTCCGGTGGCGGGCGGCGGGGACGACACGTCGCCCGACCGACGCGCCCCCGCGGGCGCCCCTGGGGACGGCTCGTCGTCGCGGCGCCCCCGACGCCCCACCGACCCGGTGCCCGCACTGCGAAAGGACGAGTCCCACCCCTCATGAGGCCCGACGACGAGACCCTCCGCCCGCGCCGTTCCCTGCTCGGCCGGATCGTCGATCCCTTCGGCCTCGGGCGGGCGGCGCTCGACGCGCTCGACCCGGCCCGCCACCGCGGGCGGCGCGTGTGGCGGGGCGACGGGCGCGTCCACATCGGGGTACCGGCGACGGCCCGGGAGTCCGGCGCCGAGCTCCTGCGCGCGATCGAGAAGGCGCTGGCGGCGCACCCGGCGGTGGACTGGGCGACGGTGAACGCGGCCCTCGGCGTCGTGGTGGTCGCGCTCGCCGACGGCGAGGGCGGAGACCCGGCCACCGGGCCCGACGAGGTGACCGACGACCTCGTCGACCTCGTCGAGCTGCTCGAGGAGCAGGAGGAGCAGACCGAGGCCGGTCTGCTCAACCCCACCGGGGCGCACGCCTCGACCCCGGTCGCCCGGGCCGTCACCGCCTTCGCCGCCGACCTCGCGGGCCTCGGGTTCGCCGGGGTCGGCTCCGTGCTGCGGCGCACCCCCCTCCCCGTGGAGTACGCGTCGGCGGCGTCGTTCTTCGACCACCAGCCGCGCCTGCGCGCGGTCGTCGAGCGCGCCCTGGGCCGACAGCGCGCCGACGTGTTCCTCGCGCTCGCCAACGCCGCGGGTCAGGGCCTGGGGCAGGGCTCCACCGGTCTGCTCGTGGACGCGGCCTACCGCGCGATGCAGATCGCCGAGACCCGGGCAGCGGAGGACGCCTTCGCCCGCGCCGAGCCGCGGATGATGAGCACGCCCGAGCAGGTGGTCTCCGAGGTCGAGGACGGTCTCCCGGCCGCGCGGCCGGTGCCCTTCCCCGACGGGCCCGTCGAGCGCCACGGCGACTACGTCGGCGCGGCCGCGCTGGGCGGCTTCGGCCTGACGGCCGCCCTCGGCGGCCCGCGCCGGGCGATCGGGGTCGCACTCTCGACGCTGCCCAAGGCCGGCCGGATGGGCCGCGAGGGCTTCGCCACGACTTTCGGGCGGGTGCTGTCCAAGCGTGGCGCGGTGATCGTGGAGCCGACCGTCCTGCGCCGGATGGACCGTATCGACACCGTCGTGCTCGACGCGTCCGCGCTGACCACCGGCGCGCTGATGCTCGGGGACCTGGTCCTGGTCGAGGGTGGCCAGGAAGCCGACGAGCGCGGCCTGACCGCCCCCGACGGCTCGGAGGTGGGCGTCGAGTCGCTGACCCCGCTGGTCCACGAGCTGTTCGACCCGTCCGCCGCCACCCGCCCCGCCGAGCACGAGACCGGGTGGCTGCTGGCGCCGCTCGCGGCGGGCCGCGAGGACGAGCCGGGCGTCGCCGACGCCGTCGACACCGTGCGCACCGACGGCGCCACCGTGGTCCTCGGGCTGTCCTCCGGCGACGAGCTCGTCGCCGTCGTCGGCGCCCTGCCGGAGCCCGCCGCCGCGGCCGAGGCGCTGGGCGCCGCCGCCCGCCGGGCCGGGCTCGCCCTCGTCGTCGGGACCGACGCCGCGACCTCGGTGCCCGCGCCGCGGCGCCCCGAGCCGGTGGTGGAGGGCGCCCCCGACGAGGACGCCGAGGAGGGGGACGCCGGGGACGCGGTCGCGCTGCCCGGGGCCGACTCCTCCGTGCCCGCCACCCGCCGCACCGTCGACCGCGAGGTCCCCGGGGGCGAGGGGCTGGCCGCGGCGGTGCGGATGCTGCAGGCCGAGGGCGCGGGCGTGCTCGTGGTCTCGCGCGAGCGCGGCGCGCTGGCCGCCGCCGACCTCGGCATCGGGGTCGCCCGCGGCGACGGCACCCCCGCCTGGGGAGCCCACGTGCTGGTCGGCGACGACCTCGCGACGGCGGCGCTGCTCATCGACGGCGTCAAGGTCGCCAGGGCGACGTCGGGCCGCTCGGTGGCGCTCGCCCGCGCCGGCACCGCGCTCGGCGCCGCGATGGCCACCGCCGGGACCGCGCCGCGGGGGCCGTCGCTGGCCGGGCTCGCCGTCAACGGCGCCGCGGGCGTCGCGCTCGGCGCCGGGGCCTGGTCGGCCTCGGAGCTCGGGCGCAAGACCCTGGTGCCCGGCGTGGCGCGCACCCCGTGGCACGTCATGCCCGCCGAGACCGTGCTGACGCGCCTGGACACCACCGAGCGGGGCCTGTCGGGCGCCGAGGCCGTGCGGCGTACCCGCGAGGACCCCGCGGCGGACGCCGAGGAGGCCCCGTCGCTCGGCCGCGCCTTCCTCGACGAGCTGAACAACCCGCTCACCCCGGTGCTCGCCGGCGGCGCCGTGCTCTCCGCGGCGATCGGGGCGGTGGCCGACGCGGCCATCGTCGTCGGGGTCACCGCCGCGTCCGCGCTGATCGGTGGCGTGCAGCGGGTCTGGACCGACCGGGCCGTCGCCGGCCTGCTCGAGCGCTCCTCGACGCGGGCCCGCGTGCTGCGCGACGGCGTGCCGACGACGGTGACCGCGGACGACGTCGTCGTCGGCGACGTCGTCGAGCTCGGCCCGGACGACGTCGTGCCCGCCGACTGCCGGGTGCTGCGCGCCGACGGCCTCGAGCTCGACGAGTCCTCGCTGACCGGGGAGTCGCTGCCCGTGCCGAAGGCCCCGGCGCCGGTGATCGCCCGCTCGGTGGCCGAGCGACGCTCGATGCTCTACGAGGGCACCACCGTCGCGGCCGGGCGCGGTCGGGCCGTCGTCGTCGCCACCGGCTCCTCCACCGAGGTGGGCCGCTCGACCGCCGCGGCCCGGGCCAACGCGCCGGTCGCGGGCGTCGACACCCGCCTGTCGGGCATCACCAAGGTGACCACGCCGCTCGCGCTCGCGTCGGCGGGCGCCGTCGTCGGCGCGGGCGCGATCCGCGGGCTGCCGATGCAGCAGAACCTGCACTCCGGCGTCGGGCTCGCCGTCGCCTCGGTGCCCGAGGGGCTGCCGTTCATCGTCTCGGCGGCCCAGCTGGCGTCCGCGCGGCGGCTCTCGGCCGAGGGCGCCCTGGTGCGCAACCCGAAGACGATCGAGGCCGTCGGCCGGGTCGACGTGCTGTGCTTCGACAAGACCGGCACCCTCACCGAGGGCAAGCTCGCGCTGTCGGCGATCTCCGACGGCGTCAAGCTCCGCCCGACCGACCGGCTGCGGAAGCGCCAGCGCCGCGTCCTCGCGGCGGCTCTGCGCGCCACGCCGCGCCCGAAGGCGGGGGAGCGGCTCGCGCACCTCACCGACCGCGCCGTCGTCTTCGGCGCCCAGAGCTTCGACGTCGACCCGGAGCACAAGCGCCCCGGCTGGTGGCCGCTCGCCTCCCTCGACTTCGACCCCAGCCGCGGCTACCACGCCACCCTCGGGGAGGCCCGGGAGGAGGGTGAGACGCAGCGGGTGCTCTCGATCAAGGGCGCGCCCGAGGTCGTCATCGCCCGCTGCACGGACTGGGCGGGCACCCCGCTCGACGACGAGGCCCGCCAGCGGCTCGTCGAGCACACCGAGCTGCTCGCGGGCCAGGGCATGCGCGTCCTCGCGGTCGCCGAGCGGTCCGAGCCGTGGACCGGCCCGGAGGACCGGTACGCCGACGCCGACCCGGCCCTCGAGGTGACCGACGACGACGTCGCCGAGCTGTCCTTCGTGGGCTTCGTCGGCTTCACCGACCCGGTGCGCGCCGGGTCGCAGGCCACGGTCCGCGACCTGCGCGACGCGGGCGTGCAGGTCGTCATGATCACCGGCGACCACCCGAGCACCGCCGAGGCGGTCGCCGACGAGCTCGACGTCCTCGGTGAGGGCGGCACCGTCATCACCGGCCAGGAGATGGACGAGCTCGACGACGACGCCCTCGACGCGGTGCTGCCCAAGGTGCGGGTCGTGGCCCGCGGCACCCCGGCGCACAAGGTGCGCGCGGTGCAGGCCTTCCAGCGGCTCGGGCGCACCGTCGCGATGACCGGGGACGGCGCCAACGACGCGCCCGCCATCCGGCTCGCGGACGTCGGCATCGCGCTGGGCCGCCGCGGGACGCCGGCGGCCCGGGCCGCGGCCGACCTCGTCGTCACCGACGACCGCCTGGAGACGATCCTCGCGGCGCTCGTGGAGGGCCGCGCGATGTGGGCCTCGGTGCGCGAGGCGCTCGGCGTGCTCGTCGGCGGGAACCTCGGCGAGATCGGGTTCACGGTGCTGGGTGCGTCGACGACCGGGACCTCGCCGCTGACCGCCCGCCAGCTCCTGCTGGTCAACCTGTTGACCGACCTGGCGCCGTCGCTGGCCCTCGCGGTGCGCGCGCCGGCGCCCTCGGACGCCCGGTCGCTGCTCGCCGAGGGCCCTGAGGCCTCGCTGGGCGAGGCGCTCAACCGGGAGATCACGCTGCGTGCGGTCGCCACCGCGGGCGGCGCGAGCCTCGCCTGGGCCCAGGCCCGGGCGACGCCCTACGGCGGCCCGGCGCGCGCCCGGACGGTGGCGCTCGCGGCCCTCGTCGGGACCCAGCTCGGCCAGACCGTGGTCGCCGGGGGCTACCGCAGCCCGTTGGTGGTCGGGGCGAGCGCGATCAGCGCGGGGGCGCTGTTCGGGGTGATCCAGACGCCGGGGGTGAGCCAGTTCTTCGGCTGCACGCCGCTGGGCCCGATCGCCTGGGGCCAGGCGGCGGGCTCGGCGGCGGCGGCCACGGTGGGGTCGGTGATCGGCCCCGAGCTGGTGCGTCGCTACGGCGGCGTGGTGGCCCCCGAGGGCTCCGCCGTCGCGGATCTGTTGGACCGGCTCGGCGAGGTGCGCGACGATGCAGCGCGGCGCTACCTCGAGCTGCAGGAGAAGGTCACCGCTGCGCTCACCGGGTGAGTGGCGCTGGTCACCCTGGCGTGTTTGTGCAGGTCGCGGGCGGGGAACACTCACAGTGACTCCGTCGGCGGCGAACGAGCGCCGATGCGACAGAACGACGAACACGACGAGACCAGGGAGTTGTGGTCACCGCCATGGCCGACCGTGACGTGAAGCCGACCGACGACGGCTGGCAGGTCCTGAAGAAGGGCGCCCAGCGCGCCAGCGCGAAGGCGCCGACGCAGGCCGAGGCCGTAGCGCGAGCCACCGAGATCGTCGCCAAGGACGGCGGCGGGAAGGTGGTCGTGTACGGCACCGACGGCAAGGTCCGGGAGTCCCAGACCGTGAAGGCGGGCGCGGACTCCACCACCGAGGCGCCCAAGAACGCCGCGAAGGCCACCGCCGCGGGCGCGCGGGCCACCGGCAAGGCGGCCGCGGACAAGGCCGAGGAGACCGCCTCGAAGGTCGCGGCGGACGCCGAGGCCACCGGCGAGAAGATCGCCGACCGCGCCGAGACCTCGGGCAAGAAGGCCGCCGCGCAGGCCCAGGCCGGCGCCGAGGGCGTCGCGAAGGAGGCGAAGGCCGCCACCAACGGCAAGGCCCCCAAGGCCGCCGTCCGGGACGCCGCGACGATCGCCAAGACCTCCGGCGGGCAGGTCGCCGAGACGACCGAGCGGGCCGGCGAGCGCATCGCCAAGGACACCGCGCGGGCGGGCAAGCGCGCCGGCCAGACGGTCGGCGCCGCGGCCGACGAGGCGGGCGAGAAGGCCGTCGAGGGGGCCGACCGGGCCGACACGGTGAGCTCGGGTCTCGACGCCGAGCTCAACACCGTCGGGGACGACGTGGCCGGCAAGATCGCGAGCGTCACCGAGGCGCAGGCCCGTCGGGTCGACTCCTCGGTGCGTGAGGCCGCCCGGCAGGTCGACTCCTCGGTGTCGGAGGCCACCCGCCAGGTCGAGCAGACCGCCCCGTCGTACAACCCGGTGCGCATCGCCGGGCAGGTCGCGGGCTTCGCGGTGCGGACCACGTTCAGCCTCACCGGCGCCGTGATCTCGACCGGGGGGCACGTGCTCGCCGAGGCGGCGCGGAAGGTCACCGGACGCCGCTGAGCGTTCCCCGGACAGCACGAAGGGCCCGGTTCCTGGTGGAACCGGGCCCTTCGTGTGTCGTGCGCCGGCGGAGCGGGACGCGCCGTGGGGCGCGGTCGCTCAGGCGCTCAGGGGAAGCGGCTGCCCGGTACGGGCGGCACGCCGCATCTCCCGACGGTCCTCTTCCGAGGTACCGCCCCAGACGCCGGCCTCCTGGCCGGTGTCCATCGCCCACCGCAGGCAGGCGGAGCGGATCGGGCAGGTGCCGCAGATGAACTTGGCGGCGGTCAGCTGCTCGGCCGCGGGCCCCTCGGTGCCGACGGGGAAGAACAGTTCGGGGTCGTGGTCGCGGCAGGCCGCGAGCTCCCAGTCCATGGGTCCTGCAGTCCTTTCCTCACTCGTGTCCGTGTCGGTCGGGGCGTCCGCTGCCGGCGCGCCCGTGGCGTGCGTGGTCGTGCGTCCCGTCCCGGCGCGCGCACACGCTCGCGCGCCCCGGCGTCCGTGACACCGGTGACGGGTCGGTCTTCGCTGGGTCTGTCCTCGGGGATGCCGACGTCGGGCGGCCCGAGGGAGTCCCTCGGAGCAGAGACGTCGTGCGGTCCTCACCGGTTCCATCGGGCGGTTTCCCGTGGGGTGGTTGCCCGCCCGTGTGGAGCATCCGGTTGCCGGACAGCACTCCGAGGCGCAATCCGGCTCACCAGAATAGCCGGAGTGCGGTCGGAGCAAACGATCGCGATCGCCGTAGGCGTTCGAGTGAACTGTGACGTTGCTCACAGATCGACGTCGCCGACGGTGACCGTCTTGCGGTCATCACGGTACGTGCATCGCGGGGGGCGGCGGGGCACACTGGCCGGTGATGCCGATGACACCACCGGGGAAGCCGGGCGAGCGGGGGCCGCGATGAGGGCGATCGTGCTGGGACTGCGCGACATCGTCGTCGGGGCGATCTGTGCCGGAGCGCTCGTGGCGTTCGTCCTCGGCTACTGGATCATCGGCCTGGTCCTCGGGGTGATCGGGGTCTGGCAGGTCGCGCGGATCATGCGGGGGCGCCCCAGCATCATCGGGATCGACCAGCGGTGGGCCGACCAGGAGGGCCGCCCGAACCTGCGCGGGTGACGCGCGGCGGGTGACGCGCGCGCGGTCGGCCTCCCCGCGAGGATGGGCCCGTGCGCTGCGCCGTCATCGGGTCCACCGGCTACCTCGGGACGCGGCTCGTGCCGCGTCTGCTCGCCCGGGGCGACGACGTCGCGGTGCTCGTGCGCTCCCCGGACAAGCTCGCGCGGTGCGCCTGGGCGGACCGCGTGGACGTCGTCCCGGGCGAGCTGGGGGGCGACCCGGACGCGCTCGCGCGGCTCGTCGCGGGCGCCGACGCCGTCGTGCACCTCGCCCACGCTCTCGAGCGGGCGGACTTCCCGGCGCGCGACCGGGCCGCGGCCCACGCCGTCGCGGACGCCGCCGACACGGCGGGCGTCGGTCGGCTCGTCTACCTCGGGGGGCTGCGCCCGGCCGGGGACGACGCGTCCCGCCACCTGGCCTCCCGGGCCGAGGTGGCCGACATCTTCCTCGGCTCGCCGGTGCCGACGGCGGCGCTGGAGGCGTCGATCGTCGTGGGCTCCGGGTCGGCGAGCTTCGAGATGATCCGCTACCTCGCGGAGCGCGTGCCGGTGCTGCCCGCCATCCCGTGGCTGGCGCACCGGACCCAGCCGATCGCCGTCGACGACGTCCTGCACTACCTGACCGCGGCGACCACCCTGCCGCCCGAGGTGGACCGGGCCCTCGACGTGGGCGGCCCCGACGTCCTGACCTACCTCGACCTGGTGCAGCGCTACGCGCGCCTCGCCGGGCTGCCGCAGCGGCTCGCGGTGCCGGTGCCCGTGCCGGTCCCGCCCGGCGGCCCGACCGTCGCCGCGGCCGCCCTGGAGCTGCTCTCGCCGCTGCCGCGCGCGCTGGTGGAGCCGCTGGTCGAGTCGCTGCGCCACGAGCTCGTGTGCGGCGACTCGCTCACGGACGCGATCGCCCTGCTCGGGGCGCCGCCCGGCGGCCCGACGACCTACGACGCGGCCGTCCGCGCGGCGCTGGGCCGCCGCCGCGACGGGACCGACCCCGAGGAGCGCGACCCCACGCCGTCGTCGTCGCCCCGGGACGGAGTCGCGGCCGAGCGGCCCGCGGCGCTCGCGCTCGCGACCGACCCCGTCGGGTCGGGCGGCGCGACGTGGCGCTGGCGGTCGTCGGCCGACTCGCCGGCCGCCCCGGCGGCGGTGTGGGCCGTGCTGCAGCGCCTCGGCGGCGACACCGGCTGGTACACCCCGCCCGGGGTCTTCGGCGTGCTGGGCTGGGTGGACCAGCTGCTGGGCGGGGTCGGCGCGTACCGGGGCCGCCCGCACGGCCGGGACCTCGTGGTGGGCGACGTCGTCGACGCCTGGCGGGTGGAGGCCCTCGCGCCGCGGCGGCTGCTGCGGCTCCGGGCCGACCTGCGGGTCCCCGGCCGGCTCTGGCTGGAGTTCACGGTGGAGCCGCGGGGGTCGGGCTCGCGGCTGGAGGTCGAGGTCCGGTTCGCGCCCTCGGGGCTCGCCGGGGTGGCCTACGGGACGGCGCTGCGGGTCGGGGCGCCGCTGGTGTTCCCGTCGATGGTGCGGGGGATCGCCGGGGCCTCCCGGTAGGTGGCCTCCGGCCTCGTGAGCACTTTCTGGTGCCATAACACCAGAAAGTGCTCACGGGCGCGGAGCGCACCGGGCGGCGGCGTCCAGCGCCACCGCCCGCGTCCCGTTCCCGGTGTGCCCGCCGGCCTCGGTGAACACCCGCCGCTGCCGGGCGGCCCCGGTCGCGCCGGCCAGCACCTGCGCGCACCCCGCCCGTACGCGGGCGGCATCCGGCCCCAGCGCGTCCGCGACGTGCTCGAGCAGCGCGTGCACCACCGCCCCCGCCTCGGCGGGCCGGCCGGTGCGGGGGTCGACGAGCAGGCCGGCCTCGGTGTCGTGGCCGGGCACGCACCCCGACCGCGCCGCCCGCCAGTGGGCCAGGCGCAGCGCCTCCACCGGCGCGCTCGTCGGGGGCTCGCCGGCCGCCCACCCCCGGGCGGCCGTCTCGACCAGCGCGCGGGCCAGCAGCGCGACGACGACGGCCTCCTCGACCTCCCCGGCGACGTCGGCGACCCGGACCTCGACGGTCGGGTACGACGCCGCCAGCCGGGCGTCGAAGTAGACCATCCCCTCGTCGAGCACGGTGCCGGTCGCGATCATCGCCGCCACCGAGGCCTCGTAGGCCTCCGGGCCGCCGAACACCGGCGTCGGTCCCGCGCTGGGCCATCGCGCCCAGACCAGGGAGCGGTAGCTGGCGTGCCCGGTGTCGTCGCCGCGCCAGAACGGGGAGTTCGCCGAGATCGCGCGCAGCACCGGAAGCCACGGCCCGATGCGGTCGAGCACGCCGACGCCCTCCTCCCGCGAGGCGATCTCGACGTGTACGTGCTGGCCGTTGGTGAGCTGCTCGGAGGCGATCGGGCCGAACCGCTCGAGGATGCGGCCGTAGCGCCCGGGCGGCGGGCGCAGCGGGTCGGGGCCGACGGGGGAGGTGGCGAGCCCCGCGACCGCCGCGCCCTGCGACGCGGCCGCCTCCGCGGCGTCCCGACGGCGGGTGAGGAGGTCGTGCGCGAGCGCGTCGGCGTCGTCGTGCGGGGTGCTGCCGGTCTCCACCTGCTCGGCGCGCATCTCCCCGTCGAGGTCCTCGCCCGCCTCCCGCACCGGCGCGGCCAGGCCGAGGGGCCGCCCGTCGTCGGGGTCGACGAGCAGCAGCTCCTCCTCCACGCCGAGGCGACGCGCATCGTGGTCCACGACAGGGGATCATCGTCGTGTGGCGGCACGCGAGCAGGACCGGGGGGCCAACGGCGACGGCTGGGTCCACTGTGCGCAGGGCCACCGGCACTGGGGGCGCTTCGGCGCGGCCGGGCTGCTCGTGCTCGCCGACGGCCGGCTGCTGCTCGCCCACCGGGCGGTCTGGAGCCACCACGGCGGCACGTGGGGCATCCCCGGCGGGGCGCGCGACGGCGCCGAGTCCGCCCGGGACGCGGCGCTGCGCGAGGCCTGCGAGGAGACCGGGCTGGACCCGGCGGTCGTCGTCGTGACCGCCGAGACCGTCGACGACCACGGCGGCTGGTCCTACACGACGGTGCACGCCGCGCTGACCGTCGACCCGCCGGCGCTGCACCCCACCGACGGCGAGGCGACGGAGCTGGCGTGGGTGCCGCTCGGCGAGGTGGACGCGCTGCTGCTCCACCCCGGGTTCGCGGGCTTCTGGCACGGGCCGGACGCCCCGTCGCACTGAGGCGCGACCGGGCCGCGGCCGGCGGTCGCAGGCCCTACCGTGGGTCCATGGCCCCGGACCCGAGTGACTTCCTCGCCGTCGACGCCGAGCTGTCCGCCGAGGAGCGCGACATCCGCGACGCGGTGCGCGACTACGCCCGCGCCGAGCTCGCCCCGCGCATCGCCGAGTGGTACGAGTCGAACACGCTGCCGCGCGACATCGCCAAGGGCCTCGGGTCGCTCGGCCTGCTCGGCATGCACCTCGAGGGCTACGGCTGCGCCGGCACCAACGCCACCTCCTACGGGCTGGCCTGCCGCGAGCTCGAGGCGATCGACTCGGGGCTGCGCTCGTTCGTCTCGGTGCAGGGCTCGCTCGCGATGTTCGCGATCCACCGGTGGGGCAGCGAGGAGCACAAGCAGCAGTGGCTGCCGCGGATGGCGACCGGCGACGCACTGGGCTGCTTCGGCCTGACCGAGCCCGACGCCGGGTCCGACCCGGGGTCGATGCGCACCCGCGCCCGCCGCGACGGCGAGGACTGGGTGCTTGACGGCACCAAGATGTGGATCACCAACGGGACCCTGGCCGACGTCGCCGTCGTGTGGGCCCAGACCGACCCCGACGCGGGCTCGAAGGGGATCCGCGGCTTCGTCGTGCCCACCGACACCCCGGGCTTCACCGCCAACGAGGTCAAGCACAAGCTCTCGCTGCGCGCCTCGCTCACCGCCGAGCTGGTCCTCGAGGGCGTGCGCGTGCCGGGCGACGCGGTGTTCCCGGACGTCAGCGGGCTCAAGGGTCCGCTGTCGTGCCTCAACGAGGCCCGCTACGGGATCCTGTGGGGCGCCGTCGGGGCGGCCCGCTCCTGCTTCGAGGCGGCGCTCGCCTACGCAGGAGACCGCGAGCAGTTCGGGCAGCCGATCGCCGGGTTCCAGCTCACCCAGCGCAAGCTCACCGACATGGTGGTCGCGGTGAACCAGGCGTCGCTGACGGCGGCCCGGATCGGCCGGCTCAAGGACGCCCACGAGCTGCACCCCTCGCAGGTCAGCTTCGGCAAGATGGCCAACGTGCGGGCCGCCCTCGACGTCGCCCGCACCGCGCGCACCGTGCTCGGCGGCAACGGGATCACGCTCGAGTACCCGGTGTTCCGGCACATGACGAACCTCGAGACGGTGCTGACCTACGAGGGCACCGAGGAGATGCACGCCCTCTCGATCGGCCAGGCGCTGACGGGGCTGGCCGCCTTCCGGTGAGCGCGTCCCGCTGAGCCCGGACCGTCAGGCGGGCGGGGCGCAGACCACGCGGTCGCGCCCGGCCCGCTTGGCCTCGTAGAGGGCGCTGTCGGCGGCGCCGACGAGCTCGTCCACGCTGCCGGACGCGGTCGGGCTGGCGACGCACCCGACGGAGGCCGTGAGCCCGCGGATGCGTTTCGAGCCGCCCGGCCCGTCGACGGCGACGTCGAGGGCGTGGATGCGGGCGCGGAGTCGTTCCGCGGCGCGGGTGGCCGACGCGGTGTCGACCGCGGAGAGCAGGACGACGAACTCCTCGCCACCGAAGCGCCCCACCGCGTCGTAGGCCCGGACCTCCGCCGAGAGCGTCGCCGCCACCGCGCGCAGGACCTCGTCGCCGGCGAGGTGACCGTGGGCGTCGTTGACCGCCTTGAAGTTGTCCAGGTCGACCATGAGCACCGCGAGGCCGTGCCGCATCCGCCGGGCCCGCGCGAGCTCCTTGCCCGCCAGCTCGGCCCAGGCCGCCCCGTTGACCAGCCCGGTCTTCGGGTCGGTCCGTGAGGCCTGCCGGAACTGGTCCACCAGCACGCCGCGGTGGAGCATGATCACCGGCACCAGCAGGATCGGCACCAGCCACGGCGACGCCGAGGCGAGCACCGCCAGCGCCGCGCCCAGCGCGAGCGCCCCGAGCCCGAGCAGCGTGTCGGCGGGGCTCGCGAGGTGGCGCCGGACCGACGGCGTCGGCGAGGAGATCAGCAGGATGATCCCGACGACGAGGCCGTGGTTCACCGTCCAGCGCACCAGCGCGGCCAGCGCGATGAGGACGAGGCCCTTCGGTCCGGCCGCGGCGGTGAGCAGCGTGGACTTGTCGAAGTCGACCAGCACCAGCGCGGCCGCGCCGGTGCCCAGCACCACGGTCGCCCAGGAGAACGTCCAGCGGTGCGGCGGCGGGTGCTGCTCGTTGCGGATCCACCAGTAGGCGAACGTGACGGTGACCAGCACGAGCGCGGGTCCGAGGTGCACCAGCAGCAGTCCCGCGAAGGTCCACATCGACTTGAGGTCGATGAACGGCCGGTCGTCGCGGGTGATGCGGATGCGCTCGATGTGGCGGGCGGCCTCCGCGTGGACGGCCGCGCCCAGGAAGAGCAGCCCGGCGACCATCCAGTCCCGCGCGTCGGCCGGGCGCCACACGAAGGCGGCGACGAGCACGGCCACGGCGAGCAGGTCGACGGTGAGTACGTAGGTCAGCGCCCGGGGGCGGAGCGACCACAGGTCCCACCGGGTGGGCGCCATCGCGAGCAGGCCCGACCGGTCGCGGCGCGTGAGCTCCCCGGCGTCCTGGCCGGGCGGCCGCGCGCGAGGAACGGTCACGTTCTGCTGCCTCCGAAGCTGGGATCGGCCGGTGGCGGTGCCTCCTGGTCGCCGTGGGCGGTGCCCCCGCACCCGCCGGTCGCGCCCTCGTGCTCGTGACCCAACGGTACCCCGAACCACTCTGCCGAGGACGAGTGGATCACCCTTTCGTGGCGTCTCACCTGGTTGGTTGACGCCCGGTCGTCGTCTGGTGACCGAGGGCCACAGTTGGCAGGCTGGAGTCGTCCGACCGCAGAGCGTGATCGGGGCACCGCCCCGAGACGGCCGTCGAGCGCTCACGCGGAGTGACTCTCAACCCCGGATGGGGACCTCGTGCCACGCGTGGTGACGCCGCGCGCGGACACGGGGCGCGACCACGAAGGAGCAACGATGTCCACCTCCGACTCGAACTGGGTCCGCGACGACTCGAACTGGGTGCGGTCCGCCGCCCGCCACCTCGCCGGCGACGACTCGAACTGGGTGCGGGACGCCCACTGGCGGGACGCGCACTGGCGCTGATCCTGACGCGACCTCCCCGGGCGTCCCCGGGCGCCGCTCACGCGGCGTCGGGGGTGCCGGCCGTCGGTCCGGGCGATCCGGGTGATCCGGGCGGTTCCCGGGTCCCGCCCGACCCGCCGGTGTCGGCGCCCGAACCGACCCGGGCGCGCCGCCACGCGAGGCCGGCGGCGAGCGCCGCGACCACGCCCACGGCGCCGCTGAGCGCCACCGCGCCCGGCGGCGAGGTCGCCTGCGCGAGGACCCCGGAGACGAGCACGCCCACGCCCTGGGTGGCGCGCAGCGCGGTGACCGCGAGGCCGAACGCCTGCCCGCGGTGGGCGTCGGCGACCGCGGCGACGAACGCCGCGTTGGCCGGGACCTGGTAGGCGCAGCACAGCCCGGAGACCACCCACAGCCCGATCACCACGGGCAGCGGCGGGTCCAGCGCGGACCCGATCAACGGGACGCAGGACCCCACGGCGAGCGGTCCGAGCAGGCGGGGCCGCACCTCGGGGGCGACGAGCCGGGTGAGGGCCACGATCCCGACGGCGGCCCCGAGCGGGTTGGCCGCGAGCAGCAGCCCGACGGCGGCCGTGCCGGCGCCCAGGTGCGCGGCGTAGGGGGCGGCGAGCCCCTCGACGGTCACCACGAACGCCGAGACGCACGCGAGCGCGATCAGCGCGCGGAGCCGGGCGTCCCGGCCGACCACGCGCGCGCCCTGCGCGATCCGCGCGAGGGCCTCGCGCGCGCCCGCACCCGTCGTCGTCGGGACCCCGTCGGGACCCGCGGCGCGGTGCTCGGGCAGGCCCAGCCCGACGACGACCGCCGAGACCACGAACGTCGCCGCGTCGACGCCGAGGGCGGGGGAGACCCCGAGCAGGGTCACGAGCGGCCCGCCGAGGGCGAACCCGAGCACCTGGGCGGACTGGTAGGTCGTGCCGATCAGCGCGGCGCCGGCGACGTAGCGGTCGCCCTCGAGCAGGTGCGGCAGGATCGCCGAGCGCGCCGCGAGGAACGGCGCCGCGAGCATCTGCACGGCGACCAGCAGCACGCACAGCGCCGGCAGCGGCATGCCCGGCACGGCCATCACCGCGACGAGGACCGCCCGCGCCACGTCGGTGACGACCATCGTGGCGCGTCGGGGGAACCGGTCGGCGAGCCCGGAGAGCAGCGGGCCGGCGACGAGGTCGGGCAGGAAGGTCAGCGCGTAGGTCAGGGCGGTCAGCGCGGCCGAGGCGGTGCGGTCGAACACGAGCACCGTCAGGGCGACCCGGGCGACCTGGTCGCCGAGGATCGAGAGCAGCTGCCCGGTCCACAGCCGGCGGAAGGGCGCGACGGCAAGGGTGTCGGCGAAGGTGGCGGGGCGGTCGTCGTCGGGACCTCCCTGCGAACCCCGGTTGCGCCGCGTCATCGTCGGGTGACGCTAGGCGTTCGAGCAGCGTCGGTCGACGGCCTCTCGGGCGACGCGACACGCCGAACACGCGGACCACTGGCACAACAGGGGTCCCAACGGGCACACTGCTGCGCGACACCACCACGGTGATCACCGCGCTGCGGACGGCACGAGGACGTTGGGGAAGACGCTTCTCGTCTCGACCGGAGGTCAGCAGTGAGCACCCGTGGCGTGGTCTACGTCCACTCGTCGCCGCCTGCGGTCAATCCGCACGTCGAGTGGGCCATCTCGGGCGTCCTCGACGCCCGTGTCGTGCTGGACTGGACCGCACAGGACGCGGCTCCGGGCCAGATGAGGGCCGAGTGCTCGTGGACCGGCCCGGTCGGCACCGCGGCGCGCCTGGCGAGCGCCCTGCGGGCCTGGGGCATGCTCCGCTTCGAGGTCACCGAGGAGCCCAGCCCCGGCACCGACGGCGAGCGCTTCAGCCACGTCCCCGGGCTCGGGCTCTGGCACGGCCGCACGAGCGCGAACGGCGACGTCGTCCTCGGCGAGGACCAGCTCCGTTCGGCGATGGCCTCCGCCCGGCGCGACGGCCGCGACGCGCTGCACCACGCGCTCGACGAGCTCCTGGGCCGCCGCTGGGACGACGCCCTCGAGCCGTACCGCTACGCCGGCGACGGCGCGGCGGTCGGGTGGCTGCACCAGGTGGGGTGAGGCCCGTGCTCCGCACGGGCCCTCGGGGCTGGCAGAGTGCTCCCATGCGCTCCACGCCGACCCGCCGCACGGCGTGACCGGAGCCCGTGGGGGTCGGCTCGCGGCGCTGACCCGCCCCGCCGTCACGGTGCCGATCGCCCTCGTCGTGCTGCTGGCCGTGCTCGGCGCGGCGGCCGCCGTGCTGGCCGACCGGGCCTCCGGCACCGCCCGCGACGCCCTCGGGGACACCGGTCCGGCCCTCGCGGGGGTCGCGCTGCCCGACGACGGGTCGGCCGGGTCCCCGACCGTCGTCGAGAGCCCGTCGGCGGCCACGTCACCGCGCGCGGCCGAGATCCGCGACCTCGTGCAGCGGCAGGTCGACGCGCGCAACAACGGCGACTACGGGGCCTGGGTCGCGACCTCGTCGGCGACCTCCTCGGCCTCGGTGTCCTCGGCCCAGTTCGCCGACCGGAACCGCACGGTGAAGGTCGGCTCGGTGATCCTGCGGCGGATCGACCCGGTCGGCGACGGCGAGTACGTGGTGCCGATGGGGATGATCACGACCCAGGACCCGGCCGCGGCCCCGCCGGACGTCCGGGTGCCGCGGCTGTGCTGGCAGGTGTCGATGAGCGTGGTGACCGAGCGGGGGACGCTGCGTCTGGTGGACCCGTCGGCGGGGAGCAGCTTGCGGACGCCCTGTTAGGTGGGCTTCGCCCCCGTGAGCACTTTCTGGTGCTATGACACCAGAAAGTGCTCACGGGAACCGAAGGTTCACCATCGGTCTCCAACCCCCATGGGAGACCCAGAAGTCTGGCTGTGCCTGCTTCGCGAGCAGGACGGTGTCGTCACCCGGGCGCAGGCGCTCGCGCAGGGACTCACCGACGACGTCATCAGGGCGCACATCGAGGCCGGCCGGTGGCAACGCCTCTTCACCGGGGTCTATGCGGTGACGACGGGGCGGCCGACGGCCGCCATGTGGCGGCGGGCCGCCCTGTTGTTCGTGTCCGGTCCCGCCGTGCTCAGCCATGGCACCGCGGCCGCCGTGCTGGGCCTGCCCGGTGGCAGCGAGACGGGGCCGATCCACCTCACCGTTCCCTACGGGTGCTCGGCGCGGGGCTGCGTGGGGATCGAGGTGCACCGCAGCCGGGCGTTCCCTCACATCGTGCTGGCCAACTGCGACCCGCCGGTCACCAGCAAGCCGGTGACGCTGGTCGACCTGGCCGTCGACGCCCCGAGCGCGCGTGAGGGCATGCGGGTCCTGACGGCGGGCGCCACGCAGGCGAAGGTGCCGGGGGAGCGGATCGTGGAGGCCCTCGAGGTCCGGCGGCCGCGCCGTTACCGCACGGCGCTGCTCGCGGCGGCCCGGCTGCTGGTCGAGGGCGTGGAGTCGGTGCTCGAGGCCTGGTACGCCGACGACGTCGAGCTGGCACACGGGTTGCCGCCCGGCGTGCGGCAGGTCGGGCGGGTCGTCGAGGGGCGTCGTCGGGCCGAGGACCTGGAGTACGCAATGCCGTGCGGGGTGCTCACGGTGCGCCTGGACGGTTGGCGCACCCACGCGAACCGCCGCACCGCCCGCGTCGACCGCGCCCGCGACAACGCCGCCGAGCTCGAGGGCCGGGCCCGGCTGACGTTCGGCTACGAGGAGGTCAAGGACGCTCCGTGCGCGGTGGCGGTGCTGGTCGTGGCTCGCCTCCAGCAGCTCGGCTGGACCGGGCAGCCCACCCGGTGCACCCGGTGCCCGTGAGCACTTTCTGGTGTCATGGCACCAGAAAGTGCTCACGGGCCCGTAGGGCACCTACAGGGGGATGTTCCCGTGGTGCCCCCGCCCGGCGGGTGCGCTCGCGAGGGCGTCGACCAGACGGGCCCGCGACTGGGCCGGGTCGATGACCTCGTCGACCACCCCGAGCGACAGGGCCCGGTTCACCCCGCCGGCCGTCCGCTCGTGCTCCTCGGCCAGCTGGGTGTGCAGGGCCTCGCGCTCCTCCTCGGGCGCGGCCGCGAGCTGCTTGCGGTTGAGGATCCCGACGGCGGCCTTGGCCCCCATGACGGCGACCTCGGCGTCCGGCCACGCGAACACGGCCGTCGCCCCGAGCGAGCGCGAGTTCATCGCAATGTAGGCCCCGCCGAACGATTTGCGGGTCACCAGGGTCACCCGCGGCACGGTGGCCTCGGCGAACGCGTGCAGCAGCTTCGCCCCGCGGCGCACCACGCCGTCCCACTCCTGCCCGACGCCGGGCAGGTAGCCGGGCACGTCGACCACCACGACCATCGGGATGCCGAACGCGTCGCAGAGCCGCACGAACCGCGCCGCCTTCTCCGCCGACGGCGAGTCCAGGCAGCCGCCGAGGCGCAGCGGGTTGTTGGCGATCACTCCGACCGCCCGGCCCCCCAGCCGGCCGAACCCGACGACGATGTTCGGCGCGTACCGCGGCTGCAGCTCCTCGAACGGCGACTCACCCTCCGGCGCCGGGTCGAGCAGCTCGCGCAGCAGCGGGTGCACGTCGTAGGCGCGCTTCTTGGCCTCGGGCAGCAGCGCCTTGAGGTCGGACGACCGCGTGGACCGCACGTCGAACGACCCGGGCGTCGCGAAGAACCCGGTCAGCCGCCGGGCCCGGGCCAGGGCGTCGGCCTCGGAGTCGGCCACCACGTGGACCACCCCGGAGCGCCGCCCGTGGGCGTCCTGCCCGCCGAGCCCCTCGGCGTCGACGGTCTCGCCGGTCACCGAGCGCACGACGTCGGGTCCGGTCACGAACACCCGGCCCTGCGGCGCCATGATCACCAGGTCGGTCAGCGCCGGCCCGTAGGCCGCGCCACCGGCGGCCGGCCCGAGGACGACCGAGATCTGCGGCACCCGCCCGGAGGCGCGCACCATCGCCGCGAAGACCTGCCCGACCGCGTCGAGCGCCTCCACCCCCTCGGCCAGCCGCGCCCCGCCGGAGTGCCAGAGCCCGATCACCGGGCAGCGCAGCCGCAGCGCGGTGTCGATGGCCTCGACGATGTGCCGGCAGCCCTCCGAGCCCATCGCCCCGCCCATCACCGACCCGTCGGTGACGTAGACGACGACGCGCGAGCCGTTGATGCGCCCGTGCGCGGCCATCGCACCCGAGGAGTCCGGCGGGCGCAGCGGCGAGAACGTGCCTTCGTCGACCAGCGCCGCTCCCCGGACGTACGGGGAGCGCGGGTCGAGCTCCTCGGTCGGGAGCGACGCCGCGCGGGCGGCCGGCTCGGGGGACGAGGTCGAGGGACGGGAGTCGAGGGCGGTCATGCGATCTCCTCTCCGAGCCGCCACCCGCCGGTCGGGCGGGGAGCGGTGGGCAGGGTGGACGGTGCGGTACGGGTCGGCGGACCGCACCGTCCGGCGGCGTCGTGGGGCCTCGGGGTGCCGCGGCGCACCGGGTCAGGCAGGGGTGACGGCGAGCGAGACGTTGTGTCCTCCGAAGCCGAAGGAGTCGTTGACGGCGGCCTCGAGGGCCACCTTCCGGGCCTCGCCGGCGACGACGTCGAGCTCCACGTCGGCGTCGAGCTCGGTGAGGTTGGCCGTCGGGGGCACGAGGCCCTCCTTCACCGCGAGGATCGTCGCGATCGCCTCGACCGCGCCCGCGGCGCCGAGCAGGTGACCCAGCGAGCCCTTGGGCGCGGAGAGCACCGGGTGGTCGCCGATGGCCTTGCGGACGGCGACCGTCTCGGCCACGTCGCCGACCGGGGTGGAGGTCGCGTGGCAGTTGACGTGCCCGACGTCGGAGGGCTCCAGGCCCGCCGTCCGCAGGGCCGCCGCTATCGCCCGCGACTGGCCCGTGCCCTCGGGGTCGGGCGCGGTGATGTGGTAGGCGTCCGCGCTGGTCCCGATGCCGGCGATCCGGCCGTGGACGGTCGCGCCCCGGGCCTTCGCGAACTCCTCGCGCTCCAGGACGACCATGCCGGAGCCCTCGCCGAGCACGAAGCCGTTGCGCTTCGTGTCGAACGGCCGGGAGGCGAGCGTCGGGTCGTCCCAGTCGTGCGCCATGGTCCGGGCCTGGCAGAACCCGGCGAGGGTGATCGGCGCGATGCAGGCCTCGGCGCCGCCGGCGACGACGACGTCGACCTCGTTCGCCTGCAGCATCCGCCAGCCCCAGGCGATGGCCTCGGCCCCGGACGCGCAGGCCGAGACCGGCGCGTGGATGCCCGCGGCCGCGCCGAACTCCAGGCCGACGTGGGCGGCGGGCCCGTTCGGCATGAGCATCGGGATCGTCAGGACCGCGACCTTGCGCAGGCCCTGCTGCTCGAGAATGTCGTCCTGCCCGAGCAGGGTGAGGGCACCGCCGATGCCGGTCCCGACGACGACGGCGAGGCGCAGCGCGTCGACCTTCGGCGACCCGTCCTCGGTGGCCGGGTAGTCGCCGAGGTCGGCGTGGGCCCATGCCTGGCGGGCCGCGATGATCGCGACCTGCTCGGAGCGGTCGAGCCGGCGCAGCTCGACGCGCTTGAGGCTCTCCGAGGGCTCGACGGCGAGCTGGGAGGCGAAGTCGACGGGGAGCTCGAAGCGGGCCGGCCAGTCGTCCTCGATCGGCCGGGCCCCGGAGGCGCCGGCCAGGAGGCCGTCCCAGGTGGTCTGCACGTCTCCGCCGAGCGGGGTCGTCGCGCCCATCCCGGTGACGACGACCCCCTGACCGGGCGCGCTCACGAGTGCGAGGAGATGTAGTCGACGGCGTCGGACACGGTGGTGAGCTTCGCGAGCTCGTCGTCGGGGATCTTGACCCCGAACTTGTCCTCGGCCTGCACCGCGATCTCCACCATCGACAGCGAGTCGATGTCGAGGTCGTCGACGAACGACTTCTCCGGAGTCACCTCCGAGGCGTCGACGCCGGCCACCTCCTCGACGATGCTCGCGAGGTCGGGGAGGATCTCTTCCTTGGAAGCCACGTGGCTCCTTTCCTTGCGGGGTTGGTGGTGAACCGGGGACGTTAGGGCAGGACGACCACTTGGCCGCCGTACGACAGGCCGGCCCCGAACCCGACGATGAGCGCCACGTCACCGGAGCGCACCCGGCCCGCGCCGCGCATGTGGTCGATCGCCATCGGGATGGACGCCGAGGACGTGTTGCCCGAGTGGACGATGTCGTCGGCGACGACGAGGTCCTCCCGCGCGCCGTGCTGGCGCAGCTTCTTCGCGATGGCCTCGACGATGCGCAGGTTGGCCTGGTGCGGGACGAGGACGTCGACGTCGGCCGGCGTCAGGCCCGCCTTGTCCAGCGCCTCCATCGCGATCGGCGCGATCTTGGTGGTGGCCCAGCGGAAGACCGCCTGCCCCTCCTGGCGCAGGTAGTTCTTCTCGTCGATGCCGATCGTCGACACGAGGTCGCCGGCGGCGCCCCACGCCACGGGACCGACCCCGACGTCCTCGGGGGTCTCCGCCGGACCGAGCACCGCGGCGCCGGCGCCGTCGGCGAAGATGATGCAGACCGACCGGTCGTCCATGTCGAGCCAGTCGGAGAGCTTCTCCGAGCCGACCACGAGGACGTGGCGCGCGGTGCCCGAGCGGATCATGTCCGCGGCGATGCCGGTGCCGTAGCAGAACCCGGCGCAGGCGGCGTTGACGTCCATGGCGCCGATCCCGTTGACGCCGATCCGGTCGGCCATCTGGGCGGCCGCGTTGGGGATCGGGGTCGGCATCGTGCAGGTCGCGACGACGACCGCGTCCAGGTCGGTGGGGGAGAGGCCGGCGTCGGCGAGGGCCTTCGAGCCGGCGTCGGCGCCCATCGAGACGACGGAGTCCTCCGCCGAGGCGAACCGGCGCTCGGCGATCCCGACGCGGCTGCGGATCCACTCGTCGTTGGTCTCGACGCGCTGTGCGAGCTCGTCGTTGGTGACGATGCGGTCGGGCTGCGAGCTGCCGAGGCCGAGGATCTTCGCGCCCGCGACGGGGTCGGGCTGGCGGATGGTGCTGCGCAGGGCCATCACTGCCCCCGCAGGAGCTCGACGGCCGCCGCGAGGTCGTCGGGCGTGGACACGTTCACGGTGGCGGTCCCCTTGATCTGGCGCTTCACCATCCCGGTGAGCGTCCCGGCGGGCGTGAGCTCGACGGCGCCGGTGAGGCCGCGCTCGCGCAGGGTGTCCATGCAGGCGTCCCACCGGACCGAGCGCGTCACCTGGGCGACGAGCCGGTCCAGCATCTCGGTCCCGGAGGTGACGACGGCGCCGTCGGCGTCGGAGAGCAGCGCCAGCACCGGGTCGGCCGGGGCCAGTTCGTCGCGGTGCTCCCCGACCCACGAGGCCAGCGCCTTCTCGGCGGGCTCCATGAAGCGGGTGTGGAAGGCGCCGGCGACGGCGAGCGGGCGCACCCGGGCGCCCTCCGGCGGCTCGGCGGCGAGGGCCTCGACGTCGGAGGTCCGGCCGGCGGCGACCACCTGGCCGCTGCCGTTGCGGTTGGCCGGCTCGAGGTCGCGCTCGGCGAGCGCGGCCAGCACGGTGTCGGCGTCACCGCCGAGGACGGCGGCCATCGACGTCGGCTCGACCGCGCAGGCGGCGGCCATCTCGCGGCCGCGCACCGCGGCGAGGGCCACGGCCTGCTCCGGGCTGAGCACCCCGGCGATCGCGGCGGCGGCGAGCTCACCCACGGAGTGGCCCGCGACCGTGGTGTCCTCGGGCAGGGCGTCGGCCGATCCCAGCGAGCCGCTCCCACGGGTCGAGCTCCGCTCCGCTGCGTCTCCCGCCAGCTCACCGAGCAGCGCCTCCCCGGAGAGCAGCGCCGAGGCGACGAGCAGCGGCTGGGTGACCGCGGTGTCGGCGATCGTGTCGGCGTCGGCCTCCGTGCCCAGCTGCACGAGGTCGAGGCCGGAGGCCTCGGAGAACGCCGCCAGCCGTTCGCGGGCGCCGGGGCGTTCCAGCCACGGAGCGAGCATCCCCGGCTTCTGGGCGCCCTGACCGGGCGCGAGGATCGCGATCACACTCCGTACCCCACCACGTGCGGGTTGCGTGCAGCAGGCGCCGCGGTGACGAATCCTCATCGGGGATCGTTGTGGGGTTCCTACAACGGCAGAGGCAAACACGCCGCGTCGTCGGAATCGATCGAGATGGCGCCGTCGACGCACTCAGCAGAACGATCTTGCATCGTCGCAGGTCAACGACGTGGGCCGAGGTCTGCCTCGTCATCGGAAGTGCGCAACCGATCCAGGGCGATGGCCATGTGCAACAACCGCGCGCCGCGCGCGTCGGAGGCCTGGGCGCCGGTGAGGTCGGCCACTCGACGCAGCCGGTACCGGACGGTGTTGGGGTGGACGAACAGCGAACGCGCGCAGGCCTCGAGGACCCCGGCGTGCTCCAGGTAGGACTCCACGGTCTCGACCAGCGAGCCGCCGGCCTCCCGCAGCGGGCGGGCCACCTCGCGCACGAGCTGCTCGACCGCGGCCGCGTCCCCGGCGAGCACCCGCTCCGGGAGCAGCTCGTCGGCCGAGACCGGACGGGGCGCGCCGGGCCAGGCGACGACGGCCCGGTGCCCGGCGAGCGCCCGCCCGGCCGAGCGGTGCGCGTCGAGCAGCCCGGCGACGACGGGTCCGGCGACGACGGGCCCCGGGCCGAAGGCGTCGGCGAGGGCGAGGGCGGCCTTCGACTCGCCGCGGGTGAGGTCGGCCAGCCGGTGGTCGCGGGCGTCCTCGGCACCTCCGTCGGCACCCCCGTCACCACCGCCGTCGCCGTCGTCCGCCTCCGGGCGCTCCCCGCCGCCCCGGGCCTCGTCGAGCGACATGATCATGACGAGGTGGGAGCCGTGGGCGCCGAGGAGCACCGAGACGCCCGCGCGGTAGGCGGCGCGCCGCACCCCGTGCAGCGGGTCCGGACCCTCGCCGTCGCCCTCGCGCGGCGGGTCGCCGACGAGCACGACGGCCCGCGCCGCCGGGTCCCACCCCAGGGCCGAGGCGCGGGAGAGCAGGGCGCCCTCGGAGTCGCGGTCGGCGCGCACCACGGCGTCGACGACGAGGGCCTCGAGCCGCGCGTCCCAGGCGCCCCGCGACTCGGCGGCCGACGCGTACACGGTCGCCGCGGCGAAGGCCACCTCGCGGCCGAAGCGCAGGACCGAGGCCACCAGGGTCGCGCGCTCGCTGCGGCTGCCGGCGAGGGCGGGGATGCGCTCCTCGAACACCTCGGTGGCGATGCGAACGAGCTCGACGGTCTGGCGCAGCGTCATCCGGCGGGCGAGGTCGGGCGGGGCGCTGCGGAACGCCTCGGCGGTGAGCCGCGGGGTGGCGTCGGGGTCGCGGAGCCAGGTGACGAAGTTGGCCGCGCCGAGCTGGGTGACCATCAGGACACCGGCGCGCTGGTCGGCGGTCAGCCGGGAGAACCACGGCAGCCGCGCCGACATCTCGGCCACGCCCGCCCCGGCCACCCCGCCGGTCGCGAGCTCCAGACGGCGCACCGTGGCCTCGGAGACCGACCGCTCCCGGGTCCCCGCCATCGCGGACCTCCCTCGAGGTGTCAGCGGTGTCGCATCGCAGACGTTGAGTGTCCGCATCTCCACACTCATCCGCGATCGATCGGCCCCACACGAGAAACGGGGCCCCGGCCGGCGAACCGGCCGGGGCCCCGCCCCGTGTGACGTGTGCGCTGCTACAGCGGCGTGACCTGAACGGCCTGCAGGCCCTTCTGGCCCTGCTCGACGTCGAACGAGACGCGCTGACCCTCGTCCAGCGTCCGGAAACCGCGAGACTGGATCGCCGAGTAGTGGACGAAGACGTCAGCGCCACCACCGTCGGGAGCGAGGAAGCCGAAGCCCTTCTCGCTGTTGAACCACTTGACGGTGCCTTCTGCCATTCCTGCTCCTCATACCGATGTCCCGGGGGTTGCTTCCTGCCCCCAGCCTTCAAGCCGCCGCCGGAGCGATGTACTCCAACCGCCGGACCCGCCGGGCGCCCCGTTGGCTACGAGGAGGACCGTGCGGTCGGCGACAGCCTAGCGGCATCCCCTGCCCCTGGGGCCAGCCCCGAGTGCGGAAAAGTCTCGGGCAGGTCACGGCTGTCGCGTGATCGCTCAGGCGACCCCGCTGTCGGACTCCTGCGGCCCCGCGGCCTGCGGGTCGTCGACCTGGTAGCGCCGCGCCGCGTCGCGGACGGTCGAGTGGTCGACCTCGCCGCGGCGCGCCAGCGCCGCCAGGACCGCCACCACGACGTTCTCCGCGTCGACCCCGAAGTGCCGCCGGGTGGCCGGCCGGGTGTCGGAGAGACCGAAGCCGTCGGTGCCCAGCGTCGTGTAGTCGCCGGGCACCCAGGGGCGGATGAGGTCGGGCACGGCGCGCATCCAGTCCGACACCGCGACCACGGGGCCGGCCGCCTCCGCGAGCGCCGTCGTCACGTAGGGCGTGCGGGGGTCGTCGTCGGGGTGGGCCTGGTTGTGCTGCTCGCACGCGACGCCGTCGCGGCGCAGCTCGCCGTAGGACGTCGCCGACCACAGGTCGGCCTGCACGCCCCACTCGCGCGCCAGCATGTCCTGCGCCTTCTGGGCCCACGGCATCGCGACGCCGGAGGCGAGGATCTGGGCGCGGGGCCCCGGGCCACCGGGGGCCTGGGCGTAGCGGTAGAGCCCGCGGAGCAGGCCGTCGACGTCGAGGCCGTCCGGCTCGGCGGGCTGGCGGTAGGGCTCGTTGTAGACGGTCAGGTAGTACATGACGTTGGGGTCGCGGCCGGGCTCGACCGGCGGCTCGCCCGCCGCCCCGTTGCTCGACTCGCCGTACATCCGCTCGAGCCCGTCGCGCACGATGTGGCCGATCTCGAACGCGAACGCCGGGTCGTAGGCGACGACGCCGGGGTTGGTCGCCGCGAGCAGCAGCGAGTGGCCGTCGTTGTGCTGCAGGCCCTCGCCGACCAGGGTCGTGCGACCCGCCGTCGCCCCCAGCAGGAACCCGCGCGCCATCTGGTCGGCGGCCGCCCAGATCCCGTCCCCGGTGCGCTGGAAGCCGAACATCGAGTAGAAGATGTAGATCGGGATCATCGTCTCGCCGTGGGTGGCGTACGACGTGCCGACGGCGGTGAACGAGGCGACCGACCCGGCCTCGTTGATGCCCTCGTGCAGCAGCTGGCCGGTCTCCGACTCCCGGTAGGCCAGGAGCTGGTCGGCGTCGACCGACGTGTAGAGCTGGCCCTGCGGGTTGTAGATCTTGAGGTTCGAGAAGAACGAGTCCATCCCGAAGGTGCGGGCCTCGTCGGGGATGATCGGGATGACCCGCTTGCCGATCTCGTCGTCGCGGGTGAGCTCCTTGACCAGCCGGACGAAGGCCATCGTCGTGGCGATCTCCTGCTTGCCCGAGCCGCGCCGCACGACGTCGTAGACCTTGTCGCCGGGGAGCACGAGCGGCTTGCTGCGCAGCCGGCGCTCGGGCAGCGGGCCGCCGAGCTGGCGGCGTCGGTCAAGCATGTACTCGATCTCCGGCGCGTCCTTGCCGGGGTGGTAGTAGGGCGGCAGGTAGGGGTCGCGCTCGAGCTCGGCGTCGCTGATCGGCACGCGGACCTCGTCGCGGAAGGTCTTGAGGTCCTCCAGGGTCAGCTTCTTCATCTGGTGGGTCGCGTTGCGTCCCTCGAAGTGCGGCCCGAGCGTGTAGCCCTTGATCGACTTGGCGAGGATGACCGTCGGGCGGCCCTCGTGCTCGAGCGCGGCCTGGTAGGCCGCGTAGACCTTGCGGTAGTCGTGCGCGCCGCGCTTGAGGTTCCAGACGTCGTCGTCGGACATGTCCTTGACGAGGTCCTTGGTGCGCGGGTCGCGCCCGAAGAAGTGCTCGCGGACGTAGGCGCCGTCGTTGGCCTTGTAGGTCTGGAAGTCGCCGTCGGGCGTGGTGTTCATGAGGTTGATCAGGGCGCCGTCGCGGTCGGCGTGCAGCAGCCGGTCCCACTCCCGGCCCCAGATCACCTTGACGACGTTCCAGCCGGCGCCGCGGAAGAACGACTCCAGCTCCTGGATGACCTTGCCGTTGCCGTGCACCGGCCCGTCGAGACGCTGCAGGTTGCAGTTGATGACGAAGGTCAGGTTGTCCAGGCCCTCGGCCGCGGCGACGTGGATGGCGCCGCGGGACTCCGGCTCGTCCATCTCGCCGTCGCCGAGGAACGCCCAGGTGTGCTGCTGGGAGGTGTCCTTGATCCCGCGGTTGGACAGGTAGCGGTCGAACCGTGCCTGGAAGATCGCGTTGATCGGGCCGAGGCCCATCGAGACCGTGGGGTGCTCCCAGAACCACGGCATCAGCCGCGGGTGCGGGTACGACGGCAGCCCGCCGCCCGGGCCGGCGTGGGACAGCTCCTGGCGGAACCCGTCGAGGTGCTCGGCGCCTAGGCGGCCCTCGAGGAAGGCGCGGGCGTAGATGCCGGGGGAGGCGTGGCCCTGGATGTAGACGTGGTCGCCGCCGCCGGGGTGGTCCTTGCCGCGGAAGAACCAGTTGAAGCCCACTTCGTACAACGACGCCGCCGACGCGTAGGTGGAGATGTGCCCGCCGACCCCGACGCCGGGCCGCTGCGCCCGGTGGACCATCGTCGCGGCGTTCCAGCGGATCCACGCGCGGTAACGGCGCTCGGTCTCCTCGTCGCCCGGGAACCACGGCTCCTGGTCGGTGGGGATGGTGTTGACGTAGTCGGTGGAGAACAGGCTCGGCACCGCCACGCGGCGCTCCCGGGCGCGCTGGAGCAGCTGCAGCATGAGGAAGCGGGCGCGCTGCTGGCCCGCGGAGTCGAGGACCTGGTCGAACGACTCGATCCACTCCGCGGTCTCGTCCGGGTCGATGTCCGGCAGGTGCGACGAGAGGCCGTCACGGATGACGTGGACCCGCGGGGTGTTCTCGGTGTTCGGGGAGTCGTTCGTGGTCGACAACTGCTGCTGCTCCTCGTCGCGTGGGTCCGACGGTGTGCTCCGGCCGACCCGCTCGCCGGTGGCGTGCGGGCGTTCGGAACCGATTCTGCCCAAGGGGTCTCCCCAGGTGGGGGTCATCGTCGTCCCCCGGGGCGTCGCCGTCATCTCTACCCGCGAGTAGCAGCGGCAGCGGCCGGTCGGCGGGACACCGCTGGGCGGTCGGGGGCGCGCGTCGTACCGTCCGCTCCGCGTGCCGCGTGGCTGGTTGCGCGCGACTGCGCGGGCGTGTTCGCTGTGCGTGATTGGCGGGCATCACACCGAGGGTCCGCAGCTGGCACCGAGGAGGGACGAGAGACGTGGTCGCGGCCGCGGGGGACACCGACGGCAGCCGGAACGACGTGGCCGGCAAGCTCGGGATCGAGCCGGGGATGATCGTCCAGGAAGTGGGATGGGACTCGGACGTCGACAACGAGGTCCGCGAGGCGATCGAGGACCGGTCCGGTGAGGACCTCCTCGACGAGGACGCCCAGGAGGTCGTCGACCTCGTCGTCCTGTGGTGGCGCGAGGGGGACGGCGACCTCGTCGACACCCTCATGGACGTGCGCTCACCCCTCGACGAGAACGGCGTGGTCTGGGTCCTGACGCCCAAGACCGGCTACGACGGGCACGTCGAGCCCTCCGAGATCGCCGAGGCGGCGCCGACGGCGGGCCTCTCCCAGACCTCCAACGTCAACGTCTCCGACGGCTGGGTCGGCACCCGGCTCGTCGCGCCGAAGGCGGGAGGGCGGCAGCGCCGGTGAGGGCGTGCCGGGTGGGCGGATCGCTAGGGTGAGCCCCGACCCGCTCGGTCCCCACCGAAGGAGACGTACCCCATGACGGTCGAGGTCGGCCAGAAGGCCCCCGGCTTCACGCTCAAGAACCAGGACGGCGCGGAGGTCTCGCTCTCCGACTTCGCCGGCAAGCAGGCCGTCCTCCTGGTGTTCTACCCCTTCGCGTTCTCCGGCATCTGCACCGGGGAGCTGTGCTCGGCGCGCGACGACATCGGCGCGTTCCAGAACGACGACGTCCAGCTCCTCGGTATCTCCGTGGACACCACCTGGTCGCTCAAGGCCTGGGCGAACCAGGAGGGCTACAGCTTCCCGCTGCTCTCGGACTTCTGGCCGCACGGCGCGGTCGCCGAGAGCTACGGGGTGTTCTCCTCCGACCTCGGCTTCGCCTTCCGTGGCACGTTCCTGATCGACAAGGACGGCGTCGTCCGCTTCGCCGAGCACAACGGCCCCGGCGACGCCCGCAACCAGCAGAGCTGGAAGGACGCCATCGAGGAGCTCAAGGCCTCGGCGTGACGGCTCCGTAATGCGCATGCGTGTCCGCGGGTGGACGCGGACACTCGTGCGCATTCCGGGCGCGTAGCTCAGCGGAAGAGCACCGGCCTTACAAGCCGTCGGTCGCAGGTTCGAATCCTGCCGCGCCCACACCGGTCAGCGCCCGGTCGACGCTCCGGCTCCGCTCCCGCGCCGGACGCCGTGGAGTTGCGAGGACCGCGAGTGCTCCCTCGCGACCGAGTCGCCGGGACCCGGTCGCGCCGCAGCACTTCCTCGTGGTCGCAGCGGCACCACGCGGTTCCGCTGGACCGCACGTGCCCGAGGTGAGAGAGGTCGACCCGCGAGGTGGGCCCCCGGCGCCACCGGGTACTCGTGGTAAGTGAACCCAGACCGGCGTCCCGACGCCTCCGCCGACCCTGCGGAGACGTCCTCCCCGATGCCGGAAGGGCCGTCGTGCCGGTGCTGGCCGGAGCCACGCGACGGCGACCCGGCCTGGGTCCGCGAGAAGCTGGCCGCCGAGCCGGCCGCGTTGCGCACCCTGCGGGGACGGATGCGCTCCTGGGTCGTCACCGCGGAGCTCGGCGACGATCTGGCGGAGTCGATCGTCCTCGTGGTCGACGAGGCCGTGACCAACGCGGTGGAGCACGCCTGCCCCGATCGGGAGTGCCACGTCGAGCTCGTCGCCGGACCCCGCGCCTGCGGTGGGGGCGTCGCCGTGCTCGTGGCCGACGACGGGGCCTGGCTGCCTCCGGGCGATCCCGGCTACCGGGGGCGCGGGGTGACGCTGATGGCCCAGCTCGCCGACCGGGCCAGCCTCGAGGCGACCGACCAGGGCACCACCGTGCGGTTGTGCTGGGGCGCCCCCGCACCCGCCCCCACCGACTGAGCGGGGCGGGCCCGGCCGGCCGCGGTGTCGGGCGGACGTTTCCCCGGTCAGGCCGACCGGGGCATGATGGCGGGTCATCCATCGTCGAACCCGGGATGACCAGCAGTGACGAGGTATGGGCGCGGTCGGCACCGTCGCGGTGAGAGCGACGGCCTGGACCATCCTGCGCTCTTCTACGCCGACGACGAGGCCTACCTCGCGGGGACCGTCCCCTTCCTGCGGGGGGCCGTGGAGTCCGGGCTCCCGGCGATGATGGCGGCACCCCCACACCGGCTCGACCTCGTCCGCTCGGCTCTGGGGCCGGTGGCCTCGGACGTCGTGTTCCACGACATGACGGTCGCGGGGCGCAACCCTGGCCGCATTATCGGCGGAGTCCTGCGGGCCTTCGCGGACGTGCACGCCGACCGCGCCGGGGTGCGCATCGTGGGCGAGCCGATCTGGGCGGGGCGCAGCCGCGAGGAATACGCCGCCGCCGTCCAGCACGAGGCGCTGATCAACGTCGCGCTCGCCGACCGCGCCGTCGAGGTCCTCTGTCCGTACGACACCGCCGCGCTCGCCCCGGCGGTGATCGACGACGCGGTCCGCACCCACCCGGTCGTGGTCGAGCGCGGGGTGACGACGGACAGCCCGTCGTACGCCGACCCGGTCGAGCTCGCCCGGAGGTACAGCGGGCCGCTCGAGGAACCGACCGCGATCGGCGAGGCGCTGGTGTTCGCCGCACCGTCCGGTCCCCGGGCGGTGCGGACGGCGGTCGCCGAGCACGCGGCGCGTGCGGGCCTCGCGCCGGACCGCGTGGCCGACCTGGCCCTGGCCGCCTTCGAGGTCGCGGTCAACACCGTGCTGCACACCGGCGGGCGGGGACTGCTCGCGGTGTGGACCCGGGAACCGGGCACGGCGTCCGGCTGGGAGGCCGACGAGCCGCCGGCCGTCGTGTGCGAGGTCCAGGACGGCGGCTGGATCCCCGACCCCCTCGTCGGGCGCCACCGCGGTGATCCCGTCGGGCGGGGCTACGGCCTCCGACTGGTCCACGAGCTGTGCGACCTCGTCCGGGTCCACACCGACCCCGCGCTCGGCACGACGGTGCGCATGACCATGTACCTCGAGCCCTGACGTCAGGACGTCGGGGAACCCGCGACGATGCCCCGCGTGGGGCTGCTGCTCCGTGACGAGGGGTGCCGGCTCGACCGAGCCCTCGTCGACGACCCCGCCGACCGGCCGGCCGAGCGGGCCGTCGAGGTGGGTCCGCCGCGCGGCACGATGGGTGGGGCGGCGGAGGCGGGCGACGGTGGGAAGGGGGCCAGTCCCGCCGCCGGAGGGCCCGGCGCCAGTGGGGCCGGCGCCGGTGCCGCCGGGCCCGGTGCGGCCGAGGCCGCCGGGGCCGACGCCGACTCCGTCAGCCCGAGCCCCAGGACGAGGGCCGCCGCCGCGGCGAGCAGGGCGACGCTGGACGTGAGCGCGGCGACGGCCCAGCGTCGCCTCGGCCGTCGGGGGCCGTGCGTCGCGCTCGGCGCGGTGACCACGGCGAGCTGGACGGTGCCCGGGAACCGCCCGTGATCGGGGACCTCGCGCAGTCGCCGTGCGCCGTCCATGGCAGCACCCCCGGTCAGGTTCGGTGGCGCCCACCGTCCGTCGTCGACGTCCTCGCCGCAAGCAGCGCCGCGAACGCCGTGGCCACCGCGCTCCCGGGCCGCAGGCGCGGAGCCCCCGGCACCGTCGTCGGATGGCCCGTGACCTCCGTTCCCGATCTCGGGACCAACGGCCGTGCCGCGGTCGCCGGGAGGCTTCCAGGATCACCGTCGCTCGAGGGGAGGGGACGGTCGGTGCGCTGTCCACGGTCGAGGTCGGTGTTCGCTGCCGCGGTGGTGGTGGGCGTGCTCGCGCTCGCTCCCTCGGCCCTGGCGAGCTCGACCGGTCCGCCGCCGGTCGGACAACCCCCGTCCCCGACCGTCGCCCCGGCGGCCACAGCGGCCCCGTCCGTCGTGGGCCTCAGTGCGGTCTTCGACAACGGGATGCGGGCCGTGGGCAGTGGCATCGTGCTCACGGCGACGGGGGAGGTCCTCACCTGCGACCATGTGATCGACCACGCCAGGACGGTCACCGCGACGTCGAGCGCCACCGGCCGGAGCTACCCCGCGACGCTGGTCGGCCTGGACCGCACCACCGACGCTGCAGTGATCCAGCTGCACGACGCGCCCGACCTCCCCACGGCCTCCGGACTCCAGCCGGCCCCACGGGGGACCGCGTCGCCCGTGGCGGGCGAGGACGTCACGGCGGTCACCAGCGGCGGTCCGGGCGTCGGCGCGCCGACGGTGACCCCGGGGAAGGTGACCGCCCTTGACCAGAGCATCACCCTCACCGACAGCGCGGGCGGCACCCATCGGCTCGACGGCCTCATCGAGTTCCACGCCGCTCTTCGCCGTGGTGACTCGGGCAGCGCCCTGGTGAACGACCGGGGCGAGGTCGTCGGGATGATCGTGGCGGCGTCCCACGACCCGGCCGAGGCGCTGGGTGCGGCCGTCCCGATCGACCGGGCCGTGGCGGCCGGCGGCTGAGGATCGACCGCCGGTCCACGACGGCGACGCCGGGCCTCCCCGCGACCCCGGGAGGAGTGCGGGGAGACCCTCGACGTCGCCCCTTCCAGGGGCTACCCGTTCGAGCCGCAGACCGGCCAGGCCCCCATGCCCTGGCTGGCCGCGACCCGCTCGGCGACCTGGATCTGCTGGTCGCGGCTGGCGGCGGCCGGGCTGCCGGTGCCGCCGAAGGCCTGCCACGTGGAGTCGGTGAACTGCAGACCGCCCTGGAAGCCGTTGCCGGTGTCGGCCGCCCAGTTGCCGCTGCTCTCGCACTGGGCGATCGCGTCCCAGTCGGTGGCCGAGGCGGTCCCGGCCGAGAGCGCCAGCGGGGTCGCCGCGAGCGCCCCCACCAGGCTCAGCTGGGCCGCCCGCCGGAAGACGACGCGCGCCAGTGACTCATCGGGATGACGATGCATGACCTCTCGCTCGCCCCGCGCCCCACGGACCTCGGGGTGGGTGAATCCCCGCGGCGGGCGCTCGACCGGTTCCACGCGGTCGACCCGCCGGGCACCCAACGGGCGCCGGGTCCTGCTCACGCCTGCCCGGTCGCGTACCTCTCCGAATGGGACTCCCGGGATCGCTGGGCAGGCGTCGGGCGCGGCGACCCCGGGGCGGTGTTCGGCCACCTCTCGGACGGCCGCCGCAATGAGAACCGTACGGAGCCTCCGCGCGGTTTCAACTCGGTCTCGTGACGGTTGCGACAGATCTTCGAACGGTCCGGAGATCCCGGTTGCGAGCTGTCCGTGCAGCGCAGCGCGCCTCCGCGTCGTCACCGATCCGTGACGCGTCGTGGGCCGGGGAAATCTGCGATGTGGTACCACTCACGGATTTCTCGACGTCGGCGGCGCACCGCCCAGACGTGTTCGGTCGAGTTCGTTGCGGCAGGCGGTGGGCACGTCCGTCGAAGCTCTTCGGAGCAGGTCCGGATGCCCGTCCTCACGGTGCGGGCGCAGCTGTCGGTGGATCTCGACCTGCTCCGACCGGCCCAGAAGAAAGGCTCGTCGGCTCAGGAGTCGAGAACGGACATCGACGATCGGGAATTGTCGGCGAAACGCCGTCTCCGCGTCATCGGACATTCCGTGGACGCGTTGTACGTTCCGACGGTGAATCGTGTGATCGGGGTCATCATCGTGATCCTGGTGCTCTTCTGGATCATTTCCGCGCCGAGGAGCGCCGCGGCGACGGTCGATGCGATCTTCGCCGGGCTCGCGTCGATCGCGCACTCCATCATCGTCTTCGTGGAGAACCTGTTCTCCTGAGCCGGGGCGCCAGGAACGTGCGGTGTCTGGCGTGTTCACGCCCCGACCGGCGACGTCAGCGGCGGGTGGCGAAGGCTCCGGCGCCGGCGAGCAGGTCGGACGCCACCGGCAGCCCGGCGAAGGCGTGGGCGACGTCGGCCGGGGTGGCGACGCGGTGGGCGTTGGTGGTGACGTACGCGCGCACGGCGGCGTCGAACGGCCCGGCGCCGACGCGGCGGCGGGCGGCGAGCAGGGCCGCGGCGCCCTGGACGTAGACCCCGCTGTAGTACGCGCCCGGGCCGCGGCCGGACCAGGCGCCCATCGGGTCGCCGAGCCCGCCGCGCAGGGCCCGGGGCACGCTGCCGAGCCGGTACTCGCCGGGCGAGTCGTCGACGACGGCCTGCGCGTAGGTCGCGAAGCCCTCGTCGAGCCACGGGTCGCGCGCCTGGTCGTTGCCGACCAGCCCGTAGAACCACTGGTGGGCCAGCTCGTGCGCGGCCAGCTCGGGCACGTCCTTCGTCCCGAGGTCGCCGAACTGCAGCGCGCCCGGGTACTCGATGCCCGACGTCAGCGGCGGCACGATGACCACCCAGAGGTCGGCGTAGGGGGACGGGCCGAGCAGCTGCTCGAGCCGTCCGAGCGTCCCGTCGATCTCCTGGGCCCACCGCTGGGGGTCGGCGCGCGTCCCGGACGCCGGGGTGAACAGGTGCAGCCGGGCGCCGGCCACGTCGCGCTCCTGGACCCGGTAGGCCCCGACGGCGACCGACACGTCCCGGACCGCGTCGGCGTGGAAGACGTGCGCCGTCGTCCCGGCCTGCGGCCCGGGAACCGGGACGTCAGCGCGCCCGGTCCCCGAGACTTCCGCCCTGGTGGGGGCGATGACGCGCAGGGCGTCGAGGCGGAAGTCCTCGCTCGTGGCGGTCTCGCTGGGGATCGTGACGGCGTCGTCGCGGATCCAGCCCTGTCCCCGGACCCAGGCCAGCAGCGGGAAGCCGGAGCCGAACCACGCGGTCCCGGTCGCGGGGGAGGTGCCCATGCGTTCGTCGGAGTCCGCCCCGAGACGGAGGGCGAAACCGAGCTCCGCCCGGACGCTCTGCCCCGCGGGGACGCAGCCCGGCAACGGCAGCTCGACGAGCGTGCCCGGTGCACCGGGTGGCGCGCCGGCCGGGCTCATGACCGGCGCGCTGGTGCGCCCCTGCACCGTCGCCCCGGTGACGACGAGCGCATTCCCCTGTCCCGCGGTGCTCGGCATGTTCGGCCAGGCCCGGAACACCAGCTCGCACACCGGGAGATCGGGCGTGAACACCACCGTCTCGTGCCCGGTGGCGCTGCTCAGGTCGGGGGCCATGTCGAAGGTCAGGTCGACGACCGGACGTTGTGGCCACGGCGCGGCGGGGTTCGGCCCCGGGGCAGCCGGCGGGGCGGCGTGCGGTGGGGCGGCGTGCGGTGGGGCGGCGGTGCACGCGGCGAGCACCGTCAGCACCGCGATGAACGTCGTGAGCAGCGCGGCGCAGCAGGGTCCTCGGGGCCTGGACGTCACGGTGTGGTGCTCACGGCGTGCTCCTCCCCGGTCAGGGAACACAACCACCGACGTACGACGGTGGCCGGAGGTTCCCTGTCGAGACGGCCTTGTGACCTCCTGGGGCACACCAGGGTCGCTGAACGCACGACCGAGGACACGAGACGCTCGCCCGCGCGCCACGACCTGGGGGAGGCACGCCGGGGGCGTTGCCCGGGGGTCCGCTCGGGTCGACCCTGATCAGGGCTCCCACGGACGTTCATCGAGGAGGCAACCGGCCATGGACCACGACGTGGAGAGCCTGGCTCGGAAGGACCTCGACGACATGAACCGCGGCGACATGGACGCCGTGCGCGATGCGAGGGATCCACATGAGTACGTCTACGAGCAGAGCGGGGACGTCCGTGTCGAGGGGCGCGACGCCGCGCTGGAGTGGTTCCGGCAGTGGCGAGCCGCGTTTCCCGACCTGAACGGGGAACTGCTGCGGTCGGTGGCCGCGGGCGACACCGTGGTCTCCGAGATCCGGTGGACCGGATTCCACCGTGGCGCGCTGCCCGAGGCGGCCGGTGGAGCCGCCGCGACCGGGCGCGGGATCTCCGCCCTGGGCACGATGTGGCAGACCTACCGGGACGGGAAGCTGATCGCCGAACGGAACCACTTCGACGGGATGCTGATCCTGACGCAGCTCGGTCTGATGGCACCTCCGCCGGCGTGACCCGGGTTCAGTCCGCGTTGTCGTCCTGCCGACCCGGCGGGGCGATGAGGTAGTTGTGGATCTCGGAGACCCGCACCTCGGGAGGTGCGATCCCGAGGTGCTCCAGGACGGGCGCCAGGCGTTCCCGGACGAAGCGGTCGAAGGCCTCGGGGGACTCCCAGACGTCGAGGCCGCGGAACCCGTCCTCGGTCACCGTCACGCAGTGGAACAGGCACCCGGGCTCGGACGCGCCGCCCGGGACGAAGTCGAGCCGGGTGAGCAGGTCGTCGTACGTCTCCGTCGTGACCCCGCGGAACGTCGTCTCGATCGCGGTCGCCATCTCGCGGCCTCCGTCCACCCGTCCTGTCGGCACGGACCAGCGTGGTCGCCGCAGCGCCGGTGGACCAGAGGCCTTCGGCCCGGGACCGTCAGGAGGTCAGCCGGCGGCGGTTCGACACCACCCGCCGGTGCACCGGTGCGACGATCCGTCCCACCAGCTTCGCGGTGTCCTTCGGCGGCGTGGTCACCGCCGCCGTGGCCACCTGGCCGAAGACGTCGACCTTCTCCCGGACCATCCGCGTGAGCTCCCGACGATCCCGGGCGCTCGGGGGCCAGCCGCCGACCGCCAGTCGTACGGTCCGGTGGGCGATCACCACCGGCGCCGAGACGGAGATCTCGACGAGCTGGAGCCACGGTCGTACCCAGCCGGCAGCGGAATGTCGTGTCTTGGCCACCGAACCGACCGTACGGGACCGGACTACGCCCCGGCCGCCGCGGCGAGCTCCGCGAGCCCGCGGACGATGCCCTCGGCGAGGACGTCGGCGTCCGGGACGCCGTCGTGGTCGGCGTTGATGCCGAAGGTCATGGAGCCGGCGTAGGAGAAGATGCCGATCGCGAGCCGGCAGCCCATGGCGATCGGCACGTGGGCGTGCAGCGAGACCATCCGCCGGCCGAGCGCGTAGAGCGGCCGCGGTGGTCCGGGCACGTTGGTGGCCACGGCCTGCGCGACGGGTTGCGCCGACCCGGCCGTGCGGGCGCCGAGCGCGAGCATCGCCGGCGCGACGAGGTCGCCCGCCGAGAGCATCGTCCGGGTGTCGACGGCGAGGATGAGCCGCTTGTGGTCCTCCATCTGACGCCGGACGGCGGCGAGGCGGGCGAGCGGGTCCGCCTGGCCGACCGGCAGGTCGACGAGCACCGTCGTGATCCGGTTGCCGACCTGGCCGCGCTCCGAGCTCCGGCGCACCGAGACCGGTACGAGGGTGCGGACGACGAGGCGGTCGGTGAGCTCGTCGCGCCCGGCGAGCAGGTCGCGCAGGCCGCCGGTGACCGCGGCGAGGACGACGTCGTTGTCGGTGCCCCCGAGCGCCCGCCGCGTGCGACGGACCGTCGAGAGCTCGACCGCGCTCCACGCCCACCGGCGGCGGCGTCCGAGCGGGCCGTTGAGGGTGTGGGCGGTGGCCGCGGTCGTCTGTCGGGTGAGGTCGAGGACCGCGGCCGTGACCGCCTCGGTCCGGCGGACCCACTCGCCGGGCGACGCGAGCCGGCGGAGCGCCCCCAGCTGGGCGAGCGTCTGGTGCCCCGTGTCGGCGACCGCACCGCGCAGGCTCCCGGCGACCAGGCCGACGGTCGAGGGCTCGGACGTCGGCTGCCAGGCGTCCGGCTCGCCGGGCTCGGTGTCCGGTCCCGGGTCGAAGACCAGCGCCAGCAGGTCGGTGCCGGCGATCCCGTCGACCATGCAGTGGTGGACCTTGGCGACGACCGCCCACCGGTCCCCGGCGAGCCCGTCGACGAGCCACACCTCCCACGGCGGCCTGGTCAGGTCGAGGGGCTGCTCGAGGATCCGGGCGACGGCGGCGCGGACCTCCTCGTCGCCACCGGGTCCCGGCACCGTCACGTGGCGAACGTGGTGGCCCAGCTCGAAGTCCCGGTCGTCCACCCACACCGGGCGCCCGAGCCCGAGCGGTACCGGGCGCACCCGCTGGCGGTACCGGGGCACGTGGCGGAGCTTGGCGGCCACCAGCCCCTCGAGCTCGCCGAGCGACGGCGGCGGGCCCTCCAGGACCGACACCGACCCGACGTGCATCGGGGTCGTCGGGCTCTCGAGGTGATAGAAGGTCGCATCGACCGGGCCCAGTCGGTCCACCGCTCGGCCCTCCTCCCGCTTCCCGGGTCGACGGCGTCCCAACAGCTCATCCTCCGCGGGTGGCGACCCGGTCCCGCCCGCCCGGCTACAACATCTGCCGTGTGCCTGCTCATCATCCTGCTGGTCCTGGGCCCCCGGGCCGTCATCGTCGTCTGGTGGTTGATCGCGCCGCTGCAGTGGAGCGCCACCTTCGGGACGTTGCTCTGGCCGATCCTGGGTTTCCTGCTCCTGCCCTGGACGACCCTGGTCTACATGCTCGTGGCGCCGGGCGGGGTCGTCGGGTTCGACTGGTTGTGGCTCGCGCTGGCCCTGGCCGTCGACGTGAGCAGCCATGCCGGCGGCCGGGTCTACCAGCGGCGGCGCAGCGCGGTGGCGTGACACCGCCCGATCTATCCTCGCGGCCGTGGACGCCCGCCGCTGCCCGTGCGGATCGCTCGAATCCCTCGACGCCTGCTGTGGCCGCTACCTGGGCGACGACGGTGCCGCACCGCCGACGGCCGAGGCGCTGATGCGGTCGCGCTACACGGCGTTCGTCCGCGGCGACGTCGACCACCTGCTGCGCACGTGGCACCCGGACACGCGCCCCGCCGCGCTGGAGCCGGACCCGGGCGTGCGCTGGACCGGGCTCGAGGTGCTCGACCGCGTCGACGGCGGGCTGTTCGACGCCGAGGGCGTGGTCGAGTTCCGGGCGCACCACCGCGACGGGGTCCAGCACGAGCGGAGCCGGTTCGTGCGGGAGGCGGGCCGGTGGCTCTACGTGGACGGGGTCGTCGGGACGCAGGGGTGACCGGCTAGAGGTCGATCTCGAACCCGCTGCCGGACGCGGTCGGCACGGCGGGACGGGTCCCGGGAGCGCCGACGGGCCGCCAGCGGGTGGGGGCGGCGAGGCGTCGGGTCGGGTCGTCGGAGGCGGTCAGCGCCGGCCCGCCGACGGCGCCGTAGCACTGCTCGAGCCCCACGGTGTCCAGGTGGCCGGCGAACCAGGTGACGAAGACGGCGTCCACGTCGCCGGCGTGCCCGGGCAGCTCCGCGGTCCACGACAGCGCGTCGACGTCCGCCCGGATCCGCCACGCGCGCCCGGCCCCGTCGAGGACCGTCCGCCGGCTCGGGACCGCCGCGAGCTGCTGCCGCAGCCGCAGCTCGCCGAGCGGGAGGTCCAGCGTCCAGTCGACCCGGCCACCGCGGCGCTCGCCGTACGCGGAGGCGACGACGAGGTCGTCGTCGCCGACCATCCGGACGGCGAGGAGGTGCACGTCGCCGTCGGCGGTCCGGGACAGGACCCGCTCCTCGAGGGAGAACACGCCCGCGTCGAGCTCCACCCGGCGCCGCCCCCGCTCGTCGACCGACGAGGTCGCCACGACCCGGTCGCCGAAGCGCACCACCCCGTCCCCGCCGGCCAGCGACATCGCGGCCCGGACGCCGTGCTCGTAGCGGCAGAGCTCGTCGTCGTACCGGTCGTGGCGCCGCGACCAGCCGGTGCGGTGGGCCGGGACCATGCACAGGATCGCCGCGATCCAGCACCCGAACCAGGCGAGGAGCACGTCGGTCGGGTCCTCGACGAGGAACACGACGACGAGGAGGACGGCGCCGAGCGCGCCGAGGGCGGCGCTCGTCCACCACCATCGCCGCCATCCCCGGCTCCGGGCCCGGCGTGCGGCGGTCTCGCCCGGCCACCGCGGGCCGCCGCCGGGGACCACGGGCGCGTCGAGGGTCGTCTCCGAGAGTGACATGGCGGGCTCCTCCACGAGGTCGGGCGCGACCCGCGGTCGGGGGTCGGCGGCGACCAGCGTGCGCCGCCGCGGCCCGCCCGTCCCTGCCCGCCGTCACCGTGGCTGTGTCAGCGCCGCGACACTTCCGACGACGGCGGTGCCGGGGCTTCTCCCCGCCCCCCGCGGCCGCGAGGATGACCACGGATCGCGCACGACGCAGTGGCGAGGAGACCGATGACCGGATCACCGGTCCCGACCGGGTCGATCACCGGACGCGGGATGACGATGAGCGACATGCTCGCCCGCAGCGCCCGGCGGGCACCGGAGCACACCGCATTCGTCGACGCGTCCTCGCGGCGGACCTACCGCGAGGTCGACGAGCGGGTCAGCCGGCTGGGCGGTGCGCTGCTCGCCCGCGGGGTGGCGGTGGGGGACCGGGTGGCGGTGCTGGGGCGCAACAGCACCGAGGTCGTGGAGGCCTGGCTCGCGGCGCTGCGCATCGGCGCCATCGCGGTGCCGGTGAACTTCCGGATGGTCGCCGACGAGATCGCCTACGTCCTGGCCGACAGCGGCGCCACCGTCGTGCTCTGCGACGAGGCGTTCACCGAGGTCGTCGCCGACGCCCGTCGGGCCGCCCCCGGGGTGGGCACCGTCATCACCCTGGGCGAGGACCTCGCCGGCGTGCTCACCGAGGCCTCCGGGGAGCTCCCCGAAGCGCCGATCAGCGACGAGGCGGCGGCGTACATCATGTACACGTCGGGGACCACGGGCTTCCCGAAGGGCGCGGTGCTGACCCACCGCAACCTCTATCTGCACGCGTTCTGCTCCATGGCGACGCTGGGGCTCGAGGGCGACGACCGCGTGTGGATGTCGGCGGCGCCGCTGTTCCACATCGCCGGGCTGTCGGGGATGCTGCCGGCGCTGATCACCGGGGGCACCGTCGTGATCCCGCCGTCGGGGAGCTTCGACCCGGCCGCCACCGTGCGGACCCTCGTCGACGAGGGCGTCACCTCGTGCTTCATGGTGCCGGCCCAGTGGCAGTCGATCTGCGCGCTGCCCGACCTCGCCGCGCACGACCTGTCCCGGCTGCGCCGCATCTCGTGGGGCGCCGCCCCGGCCTCCACCACGCTGCTCCGGACGATGATCGCGGCGTTCCCGCAGGCCGAGGTCTGCACGGCGTTCGGGCAGACCGAGTGCAGCCCGGTGACCACCTACCTGCGCGGCGAGGACTCGATCCGCAAGATCGGCTCGATCGGCACCCCGATGATCGGGGTCGAGGTCCGGGTCGTCGACGAGGAGATGAAGGACGTCCCGCAGGGAACCGTCGGCGAGATCGTCTACCGCAGCCCCATGGTGATGACCGAGTACTGGAACAAGCCCGACGAGACCGCCGAGGCGTTCCGCGGGGGCTGGTTCCACTCCGGCGACCTCGTGCGCGAGGACGAGGACGGCTACCTCTACGTCGTCGACCGCGTCAAGGACATGATCATCTCGGGTGGCGAGAACATCTACTGCGCCGAGGTCGAGAACGCGCTGGCCGCGCACCCGAAGATCGCCGAGGTGGCGCTGATCGGCGTCCCGGACCCGCGGTGGGGCGAGACGCCGCTCGCCGTCGTCGTCGCCCGTGACCCGGACGACCCCCCGACCGACGCGGAGATCGAGACGTTCGCGCGTGACCACCTCGCCGCCTACAAGCGCCCCCGCCACGTCCGCCACGTCGACGCCCTGCCGCGCAACCCAGGCGGGAAGGTCGTCAAGAAGACACTGCGGGAGCGGTTCGCCCCGGTCGTCGACCCGCCGGCGTGACCACGACGACGACCGTTGTCGCCCTGAGACCGGGCTGCGACCCGTCCCGACGGCCCGGCGATCGACCCTCGGTGTGCACCGGCGTGGACGAGGAGGACACCGTGAGCACCCCACTCGAGTCGATCAATCCGTGGACCTGGCAGGACCAGTTCGGTTTCTCGCAGGCCGTCGCCGTCGCTCCCGACGCACGGCGGGTGTTCTGTGCCGGCCAGGGCGCCGCGAGCTCCGAGGGCGCGACGCTGCACGAGGGTGACATCGGCGGGCAGGTGACCCAGGCGTTCGACAATCTCGAGGTGGTGCTCGAGCGGGCCGGCTCCGGGTTGTCGCACGTCGTTCGGCTGAACTACTACACGACCGACGTGGACGGACTGCTCGGCGTGTGGAACCTCGTCGTCGAACGGCTCGACAAGGCGAACTGCCGGCCCGCCAGCACCCTGCTCGGCGTCGCGCGTCTGGCGTTCCCCGAGATGCTCGTCGAGATCGAGGCGACGGCGGTGGTGCCGTAGGCCGCGACCCGGGCGACGCGAGCCGCGATCTCGCTCGGCGCGCACGAGGGCCAGGCCGGAGTGCGACGTCGCGCCCACGGGCACACCAGGCAGCTCCACCGGGCCCGGGATCTGCCTCAGGTGCTCGTGATCACGCGTCGGGCCCCGCGGCTCCTCCGATCAGAACGTGGCGATCGGGTTGACCGGGCTGCCGGAGGTGCCCGCGAAGCGGACCGGCGCGACGGCGAGGTGGAAGTCCCACTGACCGAGCTCGGCCGCCGTCGTCGCGCACGCCTCGAGGTCGCAGTTGTCGAGCAGCCAGAGACCCATCGCGACGAGGCCCACGGCGTGGACCGGCATCAGCACCTCGTCGTACCCCGAGGGCTGCACGTCCTGCGGAGAGTCGGCCCCGATCAGCGCGACCTGCCGCTCGTGCAGCCACGGCAGGCAGGAGGCGTGCCAGCCGGCCTGCTCGACGCCGTCGGCCGCAGCGTCCTCGTGCCGGGCGCGGCCGTGACCGGTGCGCAGGAGCACCGCATCGCCGGGGCGCACCCGCACGCCCTGGCGACGCTCCGCCGCGTCTAGGTCGTCGGGGAACACGCCCTCTCCCGGTTCCAGCCACGGGACGTCGCGGGCTCGGGCGACGTCGAGCAGGACGCCCCGCGTGAGGATCCCGTGCGCCGCCGCCGTCACCGCCGCCCACGCCGAACCCGTACCGGGGTCGACCAGGGAGTGCGGCCGCCCGTTGTACATCGCGCCGTCCCAGAAGAGGTGGCAGGGCGAGTCGAGATGGGTGAGCGTGTTGCCGTGGAACGACAGGCCGAGCCGCTCGGCGGAGAAGCCCCAGCGCCGGTCGGCGTGGAAGCGGGCCGGCATGCCCTCGGCGCCGGGCATGTCGGCGGCACACGGGCACGTCGTCGTCGCCCGTTCCATGTCCCGCGGAGCGGCGACCTCCCACGCGCACGACACGCTCCGGCCGTGGCGCACCGCCCGCGCCGCCGCGAGCCGGACGTCGTCGGTGACGTGGTTCAGCGTGCCCAGCTCGTCGTCGTCCCCCCACCGTCCCCAGTTCGACAGCGTCTCGAAGTACCCGAGCACGTCGTCAGGTGTGGGCACCGGTCGCTCTGCGCTCATCCCAGCACCGACTCCTCCGGTCGCAGCTGAACGGCATGACCCTAGATCGTGAGCCCGAGTTCGGGATCTCCGACTGGATCGACGTCCCGCTGGGCGTGATCCGGTCGCGGCATACGACGGCCGGATCGCTCGTGTGACCCGAGGCCGACGCCACCGACGAGTTGCGCCGTCCACCACCTCGCCGAGCACCCGGGCACGCCGCCGGGGCTCGCCCCCGGGGAGCACGGAGACGGTCCGCCCGCTGGTCGTGGATTCCTCCGAGTAACCGTCGACGATGTCGTCCATCGGGTGCGACGCGGTACCTTCGTCGATCCGGGCAGCCGTCGCTGGGCGCACCGACGAAGGAAGCCCGTCAAGGGGGTGTCGGGTGATGCCGATCGATCCACGGGAACTCCGTCGCTGCCTCGGACACTTCACGACCGGGGTCACGGTGATCACCTGTGCCGGCACGGGCGCCGGCGCCGCGCCGCACGGTGCCACGGTGAACGCGTTCACCGCGGTCTCCCTCGAGCCGCCGCTCGTGCTGGTCTCCCTGGATCGGCGGTCGAGGCTCTGCTCGCTGGTCGCCGACAGGCCGTTCACCGTCAACGTGCTCGAGGCTGCCCAGAAGGACCTGGCGCTGCACTTCGCCGGTCGGCCGAACCAGGACGTGCGGTGGGCCGCCGAGAGCTCCTGCGGATCGCCCCAACTGGCCGGGGCGCTCGCTCACGTCGCCTGCACTCCGTGGCAGCACTACGACGGCGGGGACCACGTCCTCTACCTCGGAGAGGTCCAGGAGTTCCGGATCCACGACGGGGACCCGCTGCTGTTCCACACCGGAAAGTTCCATCGCCTCGGCGGCGATCAGAACCCGCTTCTCTGGGACGACTCCGCCGACGGGCCCGGGGGGATGGCCTGGTTCACCCAGGCCCTCACAGCTCCCTAGGTCCCGGGACCCGGCGCCCACGTCTCGGCCCGTCCCGCCCGGAGTTGCACGACGGTCCCCGGTACTGCCGGGTCCGCGGCGGATCCACCCACCGCCCACGAAAGGAACCACCATGAGCCTGCAGCAGGATTCGGTCGTCACCCCCACCGATGACGAGGGCCGCAGTACCCGACCGATGACCGGGCACGAGTACATCGAGAGCCTGCGCGACGACCGGGAGGTCTATCTCTACGGGGAGAAGGTCGACGACGTCACCACCCACCCGGCGTTCCGCAATGCGGTGCGGATGACCGCTCGGCTCTACGACGCCATGCACGACCCGGCCAAGCAGGACGTGCTCACGGCGCCGACCGACACCGGCTCGACGGGGTTCACGCATCCGTTCTTCCGCACCCCACACACCGAGGCCGACCTCAAGAAGGACCGTGACGCGATCGCCGAGTGGGCGCGGATGACCTACGGGTTCATGGGCCGCAGCCCGGACTACAAGGCCGCGTTCCTCGGCACCCTCGGGGCGAACTCCGAGTTCTACGATCCTTACGCGGCCAACGCCCGCCGCTGGTACGCCGAATCACAGGAAAAGCTCCTCTACTGGAACCACGCGATCATCAATCCGCCGGTGGACCGCCACCGCGACCCCGACGAGGTCTCCGACGTGTTCATGCACGTCGAGGAGGAGAACGACCAGGGGGTCGTGGTCTCCGGCGCGAAGGTCGTCGCCACCGGCTCCGCCATCACCCACTTCAACTTCCTGGCCCACTACGGCCTGCCGATCAAGAAGCGCGAGTACTCCCTGGTCTGCACCGTCCCGATGGGCGCGCCGGGGATGAAGCTGATCTGTCGGCCCTCGTACGCCCAGCAGGCCTCCGTCATGGGCAGTCCGTTCGACTACCCGCTGTCGTCCCGGCTGGACGAGAACGACACGATCTTCGTGCTCGACAAGGTCTTGATCCCCTGGGAGAACGTCTTCATCTACGGCGACCCGGAGAAGGCCTCCACGTTCTTCCCGGGCTCGGGCTTCCTGCACCGCTTCACCTTCCACGGCGTGACCCGCCTGGCGGTCAAGCTCGACTTCATCGCCGGGCTGCTGATGAAGGGGCTGGAGGTCACGGGCACCAAGGACTTCCGCGGCGTGCAGACCCGCGTGGGGGAGGTCATCGCCTGGCGCAACATGTTCTGGGCGATCTCGGACGCGATGTGCGCCCGTCCGAACGAGTGGGTCAACGGGGCCCTGCTGCCCAACCTGGACTACGGCCTGGCCTACCGCTGGTTCATGACCATCGGCTACCCCCGGGTCCGCGAGATCATCCTGCAGGACCTCGGTGCGTCGCTGATCTACCTGCCCAGCCACTCCGCGGACTTCCTCTCCCCGCAGGTGCGGCCCTACCTCGACAAGTACGTGCGGGGCTCGGGCGGCTACGAGGCCGTCGACCGGGTCAAGCTGATGAAGCTGATCTGGGACTCCATCGGCTCGGAGTTCGGTGGCCGCCACGAGCTCTACGAGCGCAACTACTCCGGGAACCACGAGGGCGTGCGCGCCGAGCTGCTCTTCGCGGCCGAGACCTCAGGCGCCGCGGCCGCGATGAAGGGCTTCGCCGAGCAGTGCATGAGCGAGTACGACCTCCACGGCTGGACCGTGCCCGACCTGGTCGACAACGCCGACGTCCGAATCTTCCACACCAACGGCCACTGAGCCGCCGTGATCACTCCCGGCCCGGGGCCGGCCGGCGGAACCCCGGCACCAGGTCGTCCTTCGGTTGACGTACTCGAGATCCACCGGAACAAGACGGAGCAGACGATGACCGTGACTACTCAGACGATGACCGACGAGCAGCGGAAGTCGGTCGCCCTGGAGTACCTCAAGGCGTTCGACAACGGCGGAACGACCTCGTCCGGCGGCAGCATCCTCGACTTGTTCGCGCCGGACGCCCAGGTCATGTTCCCCAAGTGGGGCATCGCCGAGGGCCACGAGGCCATCGGGCGCATGTTCGCAGACGTCGGCGGCACCCTGAAGTCGATCAAACACCACTACGCCGAATTCACCTGGATCTTCTCCGGCGGGGATCTCGTGGTCGCTGAAGGCACCAGTCACGGTGAGCACGTCGACGGTCCCTGGCGCGCCGGCGTCCCGGACTGGGCGGCAGGCCGCTGGTGCGACGTGTTCGAGATCCGCGATTGGCTCATCCAACGCTGTTTCATCTACCTCGACCCGGACTACGCCGGTAAGGACACCGCCCGTTACCCGTGGTTGCAGACTGACGGAGCCTAAGAACCGCGGGCGCTGTGCTGTCGTGCCAACGTCGGTGGCCCCATGAACCGCCGTGGATCGGGTAGGAGTTCCGGACACAGGGGGACGGAGCGAGGCGGGGCGATCTGTCACCCTGAACGGTCCGGTCCTGCTCGATCGAGCTCGATCCGCAGGATGACCCGGCGTTCCTCGTTCATCGCGCGCCGGTAGTCGTCCCAGTCCGGGTGCTCGCCGGACACCCGCCGGTAGTAGTCGACGAGCAGGTCCATCGCTTCTGGGAGCGTCACGATCTCGGCGCGTCCTTCCACCTGGATCCACCGTCCGAAGAAGGCGTCGGGAAGCACACAGAGCGAGACGCGGGGATCGCGTCGCACGTTGTGGGTCTTCATCGCCGGTTCGCGGGTGCTGACGAGCAACCGTCCAGCCTCGTCGACCGCTACCGCGACCGGCGACATCTGCGGGCGACCGTCCCGGCGGCTGGTGGCCAGCACCGCGTGCGCCTGCTCCCGTGCCACCGCACGGGCGTCATCAAGGTCCACCAGAGCCTCCGTGTCCATCTCGTCGACCGACAACCCGCGGCGAACCGTAGCGCCGACACCCGGGCCGGCGTCGTCGATCACCGACCCGAGAGCCGCTCCACCAGCGGGGCGAACTCCTCGATGAACGCGCTGTTGACGCTGATGTAGGAGACACCCAGCTCGGCGCGCCGGCGTTCCAGCTCGGCGGCCATGTCGTCGACGCTGCCCCGGAGCATGGCCAGCGAGTCGTGCTCGACGAGGGTCTCGGCGTCCACGCCGATGAAGCCGCGGATCCACGGGGGGACGTGCTCGCCGACCACGAAGATGTTCATCCCCAGCTCGATGCCCCGGCCGTCCGCCGCCGAGCGGACGTCGTCGGCGTGCGCGGCGAAGTCCTCGCGGCTGGTCAGCACGCCCCCGGCGAGGGTGACGATGTCGGCCTTCGCCGCGGCGAGCCGCCGGGCCCGCGGGCCGCCGGCGGCGACCATCACCGGGGTGTGCGCGTCGCCGTCGAGGCGCCGGACGTGGTCGATCGTCTCCGAGATCGCGTCGAGCCGTTCCCGACCGGTGCCGTAGGGCAGCCCCAGCTCCGCGGCCTGCTCGCGCATCGACGGCAGGCCGGTGCCGAGGCCGAGCTCGAACCGGCCGTCGGTGAGGGTGGTCAGGCTGTGCGCCTCCCAGGCCGCCGCCCGTGCGGTGCGCAGCGGGCTGGCCAGCACGAACGAGCCCACCCGCAGCCGGGTGGTCACCGCGGCGGCCATCGCGAGACCGGCCGTCGGGGTCGGGAGGTGGAGGTTGTCGGGGGAGAGCAGCGTCGCGTAGCCGAGCTCCTCGGCACGGCGTGCGGTGTCCCGCCACGGCCCGCCGCCTCCCTGGGCCGCGGCCACGACGCCGAACCGGAACTCCATCGCATGACCCCCGTCGTCGTCGTCGGCCCGATCCAACCACCGCGGTGCCCCGGCGCACCCGCCTCGCCCCGGACCGGCTCGCGGAGGACGCTGACCAGCGCGTCCGGCGTCGTCGAGAACGGGGATGATCGATGGTGACCACTGCGGGGGCGGTGGAGGAGGCGGACCGGCCGGCGCTGGGCCGGCGGGTGGCCGCACTCTTCGCGCCCTACCGGGGCCGGCTGGTGCTGATCGCGGTGGCGATCCTCGTGACCGCCGGCCTCGGCATCGTCAACCCGTTCCTCACCCAGGCCGTGTTCGACGACGCCCTCTTCGCCCCCGGCGGGCCCCGACTCGGGCTCCTCGGTGCCCTCGTCGGCGCGATGGTCGTGATCGCGCTGGTCTCGTCGCTGATCGGGGTCGGGCAGACCTACCTGACGACGGTGCTCGGCAACCGCGTCATGCAGGGCCTGCGCGACCGGCTGTTCGCCCACCTGCAGCGTATGCACCTGGGCTTCTTCACCTCGACGAAGACCGGCGTGATCCAGTCGCGGCTCGACAACGACGTCGCCGGGGTCCAGTCCGTCGTCACCGAGACCGCCTCGTCGATCCTCGGCAACGTCGTTACCGTCATCGCCTCGGTGGCGGCGATGCTGGCGCTGTCCTGGCAGCTCTCCCTGGTCGCGTTCGTGCTGATGCCGGTCTTCATCGTGCTGCAGATCCGCGTGGGCCGGGTGCGACGGCGGGTCGCGGCGAGCACCCAGGCGTCGCTGTCGGACATGTCGGCGATCACCCAGGAGTCGCTGTCGGTCTCGGGGGTGCTGCTGGCCAAGGTGTTCGGGCGCCAGGAGCACGAGATCGAGCGCTACCGGGCCGAGAACGCCCGGCAGACCGACCTGCAGGTCCGCCAGACCATGACCGGGCAGTCGTTCTTCGCCGTCGTCCAGGCGTTCTTCGCCATCACGCCCGCGGCGGTGTACCTGGTCGCCGGCTTCGTCGGGACCGGCTCGGGCGCCGCGCTGCTCTCCGCCGGCACGCTGGTGGCGTTCACGACGCTGCAGAGCCGGCTGCTCTTCCCCGCGGTGCAGCTGCTGCGGGTCTCGCTCGACGTGCAGACCTCGCTGGCGCTGTTCAACCGCATCTTCGCCTACCTCGACCTCGTCCCGGCCCTGACCGACCCGCCGGACGCGAAGGTCCTCGCCAAGGACCGGGCGAAGGGCTCCGTCGAGTTCCGGGAGGTCTGGTTCCACTACGCGGCGGCCGAGGACGACGAGCCCGGGCCGCGCGAGGTCGAGGACGACGCCGCCCCGACCTGGGCGCTCCAGGACCTGTCCCTGCGGATCGAGCCGGGCCAGCTGGCCGCCGTCGTCGGGCCCAGCGGGGCCGGGAAGACCAGCCTGTCCTATCTGGTGCCGCGGCTGTACGACGTCGACCGGGGTGCGGTCTGCCTCGACGGCATCGACGTGCGGGAGCTCGCGCTCTCCTCGCTGGCCGAGGTCGTCGGGATGGTCACCCAGGACACCTACCTCTTCCACGCCACCGTCGCCGAGAACCTCCGCTATGCGGCTCCCGACGCGACCGACGCCGAGCTCGAGGCCGCCGCCCGGGCCGCGAACATCCACGACCGCATCGTCGGCTTCGAGCAGGGCTACGACACCGTGGTGGGGGAGCGGGGCTACCGGCTCTCCGGCGGCGAGAAGCAGCGTCTGGCGATCGCCCGGGTGATCCTCGCCGACCCACGCATCCTGATCCTCGACGAGGCCACCTCCGCGCTCGACACCGTCAGCGAGCGCCTCGTCCAGCACGCGCTGGAGTCGGTGATGGAGGGCCGCACGACGATCGCGATCGCGCACCGGCTCTCGACGGTGCTGGCGGCCGACGTCATCTTCGCCCTCGACGGCGGCCGGCTGGTCGAGCACGGCACGCACGCCGAACTGCTGGCCCGCGGCGGGCTCTACACGAAGCTCTACGCCGAGCAGTTCGGGTCGGGCCAGGTGGAGGCACGCTGCGCCGACGGCATCCGCTTCCGCGACGGCGAGGTCCTGCGGCAGGAACCGCAGGTCGACGTCGCGTAGCGGGACGCCCGGCGTCCGGCCCGGGCGACCACGGGAGCGCGAGTGGGCGTCGTCGGCGTGCCTCGTTCCGGGGCGGAAGACGCCCCCTCGACGGCACCGGGAGCGCCCGGAACCCCCACCACGGTCGGTCGTCCGACGACCCCGCAGGGTGGCTCTTGACGTGATCTCGCCCACAGCCGCAGACTCGTTGCGTCCAGCACAACCGGTTGCGATAGACGCAACCACGCACGGAACGCACGACGGAGTGGAGTGTCGATGACGGACGTCCTGCCCTCGCGGGCCGCGCTCGACACCGCGTCGGAGCCGGCGCCGTCAGCAGTGGTCGCCGACCCGGCGGTCCTGCTCTATCCCCGCCTGCGGCGCTCGCCGTACTTCTGGAAGTCGCGGGCCCACGGCGTGGCCATGTACAGCGTCTACAACCACACCTATCACCCCCGCCACTACGGCGATCCGATCGCCGAGTACTGGGCGCTGCTCGAGGACGTGACCCTCTGGGACGTCGGCGTCGAGCGGCAGATCGAGATCACCGGGCCGGACGCCTTCGCGTTCACCAACATGCTCGTGCCCCGCGACCTCACCAAGTGTGCCGTCGGGCAGTGCAAGTACGTCTTCGTCACCGCGCCGGACGGCGGGATCATCAACGACCCCGTCCTGCTGCGGGTCGGGGAGGACCGCTTCTGGCTCTCGCTCGCCGACTCGGACGTCGGGCTGTGGGCGTCGGGCCTCGCCCACGCCGGCGGCTGGGACGTCTCGGTCCGCGAGATCGACGTCGCGCCGGTGCAGGTCCAGGGCCCGAAGGCCAAGGCCGTGATCACCGACCTGTTCGGCTCCGACGTCGCCGGGATGCCCTACTACCACCTGCGCCACGCCACCCTCGACGGCCTCGACGTGGTGATCAGCCGCACCGGCTACAGCGCGGAGATCGGCTACGAGATCTACCTGTACCGGGCGACCCGCGACGCCGGTCGCCTGTGGGACCGGGTGTGGGAGGCGGGCCGTCCGCACGGGATGCGCCCGATCGGTCCGTGCCACATCCGGCGCATCGAGGGCGGCATGCTCGCCTACGGGTGCGACATCACCCTCGACACCAACCCGCTCGAGGTCGGCTACGACTACACGTGGATGGTCGACCTCGACCAGGAGGCCGACTTCGTCGGCAAGGACGCCCTGATCCGCGCCAAGCAACGCGGGCTGACGCGTTCGATGGTCGGGCTCGAGATCGGCGGCTCGCGGCTGGGCTCCTTCAACGACGGCTCGATGATCGAGCCGTTCACGGTGTGGGACGACGCCGGGCAGGCCGTCGGCTCGGTGACCAGCGCCTGCTGGTCGCCGCGCCTCGAGCGCAACATCGGGCTCGCCATGGTGTCCCTCCCGTCCACCCCGCTCGGTACGACGTTGCGGGTGAGCACGCTCGACGACACCCGCGAGGCCGTCGTCGTGGAGAAGCCGTTCGTCGACCCGCGCAAGCAGACGCCCAAGGGCTGAACGGGGGCCGCACCATGGAGGACGCCGTGACATCGTTCCCGGACCGGGCCCAGGTCGTCGTGATCGGGGCCGGCATCGTCGGCAACTCCGTGGTCCACCACCTCGCGCGGCTGGGGTGGCGCGACGTCCTGCTGCTCGACAAGGGGCCGCTGCCCGATCCGGGCGGCTCGACCGGCCACGCGTCGAACTTCGTGTTCCCGGTGGACCACTCGCGCGAGATCACGCTGCTCACCGGCGACTCGATGCGCCAGTACACCGAGCTCGGCACGCTGACCACGTGCGGCGGCATCGAGGTGGCCCGCACCCCGGAGCGTGTCCAGGAACTGCACCGGCGGGTGTCCTCGGCCCGGGCCTGGGGCGTCGACGCCGAGCTCGTCACCCCGGCCGAGGTGGCGGCGGACGTCCCGTTCCTCGATCCCTCGGTGGTCCTCGCCGGGTTCCGGACGCCCTCGGTGGCCGTGGTGGATCCGCTGCGGGCCGGCGAGCTGATGCGGCAGCGGGCCGTCGAGGCGGGGGCACTGACCGTCGCGGCGCTCACCGAGGTGCTCGCGATCGAGACCGGGGACGGCCGCGTCCGCCGGGTGCGGACCGACCGCGGTGACGTCGAGACCGAGTACGTCGTTGTCGCCTGCGGGGTGTGGAGCCCGCGGATCGCGGCGCTGGCCGGCGCGACGATCCCGCTGACCCCCGCCGTGCACCAGATGATCGACGTCGGACCCATCGCCGAGCTCGCGGCGACCGGACGCGAGATCGCGTTCCCGATCATCCGCGACATGGACCCGCTGATGTACGAGCGGCAGAGCGGCGCGGACCTGGAGATCGGCTCCTACGCGCACCGGCCGATCCTGGTCGACCCCGACGACATCCCCTCGCTCGCCGCCGCGGCGCTCTCGCCCACCCAGCTGCCGTTCACCGCGGACGACTTCGACCCGCAGATGGAGGCGGCGCTCGACCTGTTCGCCGACATCCTCGACCGCCCCGACGCCGGCATCCGGCACGCCATCAACGGGCTGCTCTCGCTCACCCCCGACGGCCACCCGCTGCTGGGGGAGACCCCCGAGGTGCACGGCCTGTGGTCGGCGGCCGCGGTGTGGATCAAGGAGGGGCCGGGAGTCGGGCGGCTGATCGCCGAGTGGATGACCGACGGCGCCCCCGAGATCGACCCGCACGCGGCCGACATCGCCCGTTTCGCGCCCCACGAGCGCACCCGCGCCCACGTCCGTGCCCGCGCGTCGGAGGGCTTCAACAAGACCTACGGGATCGTCCACCCGCGCGAACAGTGGGCCTCGGATCGCGGCGCCCGGCGCTCGCCCTTCCACGAGCGCGAGCAGGCGCTGGGCGCGGAGTTCTTCGAGGTGGCCGGTTGGGAGCGCCCGCAGTGGTACGCGGCCAACGAGCCGCTCGTCGCCGAGCTCGGCGTCGAGGACCGCCCGCACGAGTGGGACGCCCGCTGGTGGTCGCCGATCAGCACGGCCGAGCACCTGGCGATGCGCCGGGGCGTCGCCATGATCGACCTCAGTGCGTTCGCCCAGTTCGACGTCCGGGGCCCGGGCGCCCTCGCGTACCTGCAGCACCTCACGGTCGCGCAGATGGACCGGCCCGTGGGCCGGGTCATCTACACCCCGGTCCTGGGTCCCGACGGCGGGCTCCGCAGCGACCTGACGGTCGTGCGCCTCGGGGAGTCGCACTTCCGCGTGGTCACCGGCGGCGCCGACGGGGCACGGGACCTGCAGTGGTTCCGGCGCCACCTGCCCGACGACGGGTCGGTGGCGCTCGCCGACGTCACGTCCGCGGTCTGCACCCTCGGGCTCTGGGGCCCGCGGGCGCGCGACGTCCTGGCCACGGTCACCGAGGACGACGTCTCCGACGCCGCCTTCGGGTTCGCGACCGCGCGGGAGCTGACGATCGGCTCGACACCGGTGCTCGCGATGCGGCTGTCCTACGTCGGCGAGCTCGGCTGGGAGCTCCACGCGCCGACCGAGTCGGGCCTGCGGCTGTGGGACACGCTCGCCGAGGCCGGCGCGCCCCACGGCCTCGTCCCCGCCGGCATCGGGGTCTACGGCACCACCGCGCGCCTCGAGAAGGGCTACCGGCTGATGGGGCACGAGCTCGACGCCGAGCACGGGCCGGTCGAGGCCGGGCTCGCCCTGCCCGGGCTGAAGCCCCAGGACTTCGTCGGGAAGGCCGCCTACAGCAAGGCGCGCGAGGGCGAGCCCGAGGCGACACTGTGCACGCTGCGGCTGGACGGGGCCCGAGACGCGGCCGGCCTGCGGCGCTACCCGCAGGGCGGGGAACCGCTGCTCACGGCCGACGGGCGGCGCATCGTCGACACCCGCGGCCGGCCGTCGTACGTCACCAGCGCGGGCGCCGCGCCCTCGCTCGGCACCTACCTGCTCATGGCCTACCTGCCGCCCCGGCTCGCCGTCGCGGGCACCGGGCTCCTCGTCGAGTACCTGGGCGAGCGGTACCCGGTCACCGTCGCCCGTGCCGGGCGCACCCCGCTGTTCGACCCCGACGACGCCCGGATGCGCGGGTGATGACGACGTGGACGTCCTGGTGTGCGTCAAGCGCGTGCCCGCGGTGGGCGCGGAGATCCTGCTGACGGCGGACGGCCTCGCCGTCGACACCCGCCACCTCGGTTTCACCATCGGGCCACACGAGGAGTGCGCGGTCGAGGAGGCGGTGCGCATCGCCGAGCGCACCGGCGGCTCGGCCGGCGTGCTGACCGTCGGCGCGCCGGAGACCGAGGAGCAGCTGCGGTACGCGATGTCGATGGGTGCCGACCACGCCGTGCGGGTCGACGCGGCGGCGGCGGACGGCGACCCGGAGGCGACCGCCGCGGCGATCACCGGCGCGCTGCGCGACCTCCCGCCGTACGACCTCGTCCTGTTCGGGGCCGCCTCCGCCGACGCCGGGCACGCCCAGGTCGGGCTCCGGGTGGCGTGCGCGCTGCGCCGGCCCGTGGTCGGCGGGGTCAAGGGCATCGACCCCGGACCGGGCCACGTGTCGCTGCGCCGCGAGGTCGGCGGCGGCGTGGAGGTGCACGAGGCGCCGCTGCCCGCCGTCGTCACGGTGCTGGAGGGGCTGAACCTCCCGCGCTACCCGACCATCAAGGGGCGGCTGCGGGCGAAGAAGGCCCCGATCCGGGTGCTCCCGGCCGCGCCGCCCGCGGGCGGCCTGCGCACACGGCGCCTGCGGCACCGGCCGGAGGCCCGCGCGGAGACGATCGTGCTGGGCCGCGGGGCCGAGGCCGCGCCCGCGGTGGTGGACGTGCTCGCCGACCTGGGGGTGGTGCGCTGATGGTGCTCGCGGTGGTCGAACGCGACGGACGGGGCTCGCTCTCCGCGGCGTCCGGCGAGGTGCTCGGCACCGCTCGGGAGCTCGCCGAGCGGCTCGGCGTGGCCGTCGCGGCGGTGGCGGTCGGGGAGGCCGGCGACCTGCCGGACGACCTCGCCAAGCAGGGCGTGGGCCGGCTGCACCTGCTGGCGCACGAGCTGCTCGACGGCGGCGGGCCCGCCCGCCTCGGCGAGGCCCTCGCCGGACTGGTGGCCACGCTGGCGCCCGCGGCGGTGCTCGGGGCGGACGAGCCCGGCGTCACGGACGCGATGGCGTGGGCCGCCACGATGGTCGGTGCGCCGCTGGCGACAGCGTGCACCGAGGTCCGGCCGGGCGACGACGCGTGGGAGGTCACCCGGGAACGGTCGGGCGGGATCCTCCTCGAGGACGCGGTGCTCGCCGGGCCCGTCCGCTTCTGCACGCTGCGCCCCGGCGGCCCGGCTCCGAGCGAGACCGCCGCCGCGGCCGAGGTGACCGTCGACGTCGTCGTCCCGGAGCTCGATACGACGCTGCCGCACGCGACCCTCGTCGAGCGCCGGGAGCGCTCGGCCGGGATGTCGCTGGCGACCGCGCCGGTGGTGGTCGCCGGCGGGCGGGGTGTCGGCAGCGCCGGGGGCTACGCGGTCCTCGAGGAGCTGGCCGGGCTGGTGGGCGGCGTCGTCGGCTGCTCGCGGGTCGCCACCAACAACGGGTGGCGCCCGCACTCCGACCAGGTCGGGCTCACCGGGACGCGGATCAGCCCGGACCTCTACGTGGCCTGCGGCATCAGCGGCGCCACGCAGCACTGGGTGGGGTGCATGAACGCCCGCTCGATCCTCGCCGTGAACACCGACCCCGAGGCGCCGATGGTCACGCGCGCGACGTGGGCGGTGATCGGGGACGTCCACACGGTGCTGCCCGCCGTCGTGGCCGAGATCCGGGAGCGCTCCCGACGCCGGTGATCGGTGACGCCCGAGGGGTCACGCCCGGTCGCGGACGACGAGGTCGGCGACCGCCCCGTCGAGACGGGGGTGGCGGAAGCGGTAGCCGTGCTCGAGGGCACGACGCGGGACCATCCGCTGGCTGGTCACCAGCATCTCGGCCGCGGGACCGAGCCGCGCCCGGACCGACGCGACGGGCTCGACGTCCCCGACCGCGGCGCCGGCGGAGGCGGCCAGCTCCGCGGCCAGCTCGCGGTGGCGGACCGGGTCGGGGGCGACGACGTGGACGACGCCGCGGTACCGCTCGTCCTCGAGGCCTGCGAGGAGCAGCCCGACCACGTCGTCGACGTGGATCCACGGCACCCACTGGTCGCCGGGTCCCAGCACGCTGCCCCGTCCGGTGAGGAAGGGCCGGCGGAAGAAGTCGAAGGCGCCGTGGTCCGGGCCGAGGACGACACCGAGGCGGGCGACCACCACCCGGACCGACGCCGGGGCCTCGAGGGCGGCCTCCTCCCAGTCCGCGTAGACGTCGCCGAGGACGAGGTCGCGCGACGCCGGGGTGTCGTCCGGCAGCTCCGTCTCGCCGGCGTCGCCGCACACGGTGAAGCCGCTGGCGCTGACGAGCACCGCGGTTCCCGCGTGTCGTCCGAGCGCCGCCGCGACACGTCGCGTGAGGTCGACCCGGCTGCGTCGCATCGTCTCGACGTACTCGGGCGTCCACCGCTGCTCGAACACGTTGCGGCCCGCGAGGTTGACGACCGCGCCCGCCTCGGCCACGGCGTCGTCGAGCTCGGGACCCGTCCCGACCCAGGTCCACCCCGGCCGGTGGGAGCCCGCCTTCGACGGAGTGCGCGAGACGCCCACCACCGCCCAGCCGCGCTCCTGCAGCGCGGCGCCGACCCGGTCGCCGATCCAGCCGTGGGCGCCGGTGACGACGACCCGACCCGGGTCGGGCACCGACGTCACTCCGGCCACCGCCGCGTGCTGAGCACGAGCCGGTAGCCGTCCGGATCCTCGACGGTGACGCCCCACTCCTCCCAGTACGGGTCGTGGGCCGTGACGCGCCGGCCGCCCGCCGCGACGAGGCGGTCGAGGAGTTCCGCGGGCACGGCGTCGCCGAGGTAGAGCACGAGGAGGTCGTCGACCGTCGGCTGCGGCGGCGTGCCGTAGCCGACCAGCTCGAGGTGCCACGCCGCCCCAGGCCAGCCCAGCATCGCCAGTCCCGGGGGCGGGACCTCGGGAGGACTGACGCGCAGGAGCACCGAGAGCCCGAGCCCCGCTGTGTAGAAGCGCTCGACGGCCGGGAGATCGACGCACGGGCGGGCCAGGCGGACGTGGGTGACGGGACCGGGAGAGCCCGCCCGCTCCTGCGAGCCGACATCAGCGCGGACGCTCACCGTGGACGCCCCTCGGACAGCACGGTGCCGCCGGGATCGGAGACCGACAACGGCGGCCCCACGAACTCGACCCCGTGGGCTTCGCCGAGCGCGTGCAGCATCGCAGGGTCGACCGGGCCGGAGTGCTCGGCGTACTGCTGGAAGAACCGCTCGAGCCCGGACGGGGTCGTGACGACGAGCAGGCGGCCCTCTCCCTCGCCGACGTTCTGGAACGTGTGCGGCACGCCTCTCGCGCCGAACGCCATCCCGCCGCGCGACTCGCTCACCACGTCGTCGCCCAACCGGAACCGGAACTCACCGTCGAGGACCCACCAGAGCTCGTCCTCGCGCACGTGCGTGTGCAGCCCCGGCCCGTCCCCCGGCAGGATGGCCAGCTCGAGCACCGTCATGCTGCCGTTGGTCTGCCCTGTCGCGGCCTTGATCGTGACCGTCGACGCCGTGGGCGTCCGCAGCGCCGTGCCCTCGCCGGCCGCGACCGCGAAGGGAGCAGCGGGAGCAGCCACGGCGACCTCCACGGCTGTGCGCAGTCAGAGGGGCAGCGTGGTCCCGGGCGGTCACGGCCGCAGCCGGACCCGGGGGACGATGTGGACACGGTCGGCCGGGGCTCAGCTCGACGAGGGCTGGAAGCTCGGCTGCAGCGTCAGGACCTCGGGACCGTCGTCGGTGATGGCGACGGTGTGCTCGGAGTGCGTGGTCCGCGAGCCGTCGGCCGAGCGGATGGTCCAGCCGTCCGGGTCGTAGACGATCCTGCCGGTGGTGCGCGCGAACCACGGCTCGAGCGCCAGGGTCAGGCCCGGGCGCAGGCGCATCCCGCGGCCGGCGCGGCCGTCGTTCGCGACGTGCGGCTCCTCGTGCATGGTGCGGCCGAGCCCGTGCCCGCCGAACTCGAGGTTGACCGGGTAGCCGTGGCGGGCGGCGACCGCACCGATCGCGGCCGAGATGTCCCCGAGCCGGCCTCCCGGCTGCGCCGCCGCGATGGCGGCCGCGAGCGCCTCCTCGCCGGCCCGCACGAGCCGTACGTCCTCCTCGGCCGCCTCGCCGACGATGACGGTCCGCGCGGAGTCGGCGACCCAGCCGTCGATCCCGAGCGCGAGGTCCATGCTCAGCACGTCCCCGTCGCGCAGCACGTAGTCGTGGGGGAGGCCGTGCAGGACGGCGTCGTTGACCGACAGGCAGACGACGTTGCGGAAGGGGCCGCGGCCGAAGGACGGGGAGTAGTCCCAGTAGCAGGATTCCGCGCCCCGGTCGCGGATCATGCGGCGGGCGTGCTGCTCCAGCTCGAGCAGGTTGACGCCGACCCGCGCGCGGTCCCCGAGCTCGGCGAGCACCTGGGCCACGAAACGGCCGGCCACGTGCATCCGCTCGATCTCCGCGGGGGTCTTGAGTTCGATCATCGCGCCACTCCTGGTCGGGATAGTTATACCGGTATTACTATCACGCCCATGGTGCGAGTGCCGCTGACTCCCGAGGAGCGCGAACGCGGCCGGCGCCTCGGCGAGGTCCTGCGCGAGGCGCGGGGGCCGCGGAGCATGGCCTCCGTCGCCGGTGCGGTCGGGATGTCGGTGGAGACGCTGCGCAAGATCGAGTCGGGGCGGGTGCCGACGCCGGCGTTCTTCACCGTCGCCGCGCTCGCCGACGAGCTGGCCCTCCCGCTGACCGACCTCGTCGCGGCGTGCGGCGGGCCGGCCGAGCACGCCGAGCCGCGGACCGCCTGACGCGGGCCGGCCGGCTACCGGACGGCCCCGTCAGGAAGGGTCACCCTGCCTCGCCGGGCGCGAAGTTGATGCTGATCCGGGGCCCGGCCGGGGTGGCCTGCTTGGGGACCGCGTGCCGCCAGTCCCGCTGGGCGCGGCCGCCCATGACGATCAGGTCGCCCGACTCGACGGCGAGCGACGTGCTCCGGCCGCCCGCCGCGGGCTTGATCAGGAACCGTCGGGTGGCGCCGAGGCTGAGCACGGGCACGGTGCTGGTCTCCTGCACCTTGCCGACGGTGTCGCCGTGCCAGCTCGTGGAGTCGTGGTGGTCGCGGTACAGGTTGATCCACAGCGAGCGGTACGGCACCCCGTAGTGGGCGGTGAGCGCCGCGGCCACCGTCCGCAGCACCGGCAGGGGCGCGTCGTCGACGTCGGGGTACTCCGCGGTCAGCCGCGGCTCGACCACCTTCCGGGAGTACATCCATCGCGAGCGCTGCTCGAACGGCGCGAGCGCCAGGACGTCGTCGAGGACGCGCCGGCTGCCGCGCAGCCAGCCGTGGACGTGCTCGAGCCACGAGGTCTCGTCGAGCTCGACCCGCTCGGCGTCGGCGAACGCTTCGTCGACCGCCGGCTCGCCGTCGTCGAGCAGGTCGAGCAGGCTGTCCTGGCGCGGGATCGGCACGCTCACACCGATGAGGGTCGGGCGTGCGCGGAAGGTCGCGGCGCGGGCGGTCTGGCGGCTGTCGACCACGGTGGTCCTCTCGTACCGGTCTCGCTGGTGCCTCCGAGACTGGCACCGGGGTCCGACAGCGAGGAGGTGGCGGACCGCCGAACCTGCGCGCTTTCCCGCCGACCCGGCCGGACCCGCGGGGACGCGCGGCAGGATGACCGTGATGCCCGAGCTGCCCGAGGTCGAGTCCGCCCGCAGCGTCCTCGAGCGCTCGGCGCTGGGCCGGCGCATCGTCGCCGCGGACGACACCGACGGCTGGGTCTGCCGGCCGCATCCGCCGGGGGAGATCGCCCTCGCGCTCGTCGGCACCGAGCTGACGGCCGCGCACCGCCGGGGCAAGACGCTGTGGTGCGACACCCCGGGCGGGCCGGTGCTCGGCATCCACCTCGGCATGTCGGGCAAGATCGTCATCGCCGATGCGGACGGCCGGGAGGTCGACGGCGGGGACCACTGGGAGTTCGGCCGGCAGCCCGGCGACTTCCGGTTCTCGCGGTTCTCGCTCGACTTCGCCGACGGCGGCGTGCTGCACCTCGTCGACCCCCGCCGGCTCGGGCGCATCCGGCTCGACCCGCCGCTCGACGCGCTCGGCCCGGACGCCGCCCTGGTCACCGCGGCGGAGTTCGGGGAGCGCCTGGGGTGGAGCCGGGCCCCGGTCAAGGCCCGGCTGCTCGACCAGCACGTGGTGGCCGGGATCGGCAACCTGCTCGCCGACGAGATCCTCTGGCGCGCCGGGCTCGTCCCGGGCCGTCCCGTCGACGGTCTGACCCCGGCCGAGCGCCGGCGACTCCACCGCACCGTGCGCTCGACCGTCGACGACGCCCTGCACGACGGCGGCGTGCACACCCTGCCCCTGGTCCCGCACCGCCGGCCGGGCGGCCGCTGTCCCCGCGACGACGCCGAGCTGTGCCGCGCCACCGTCGGCGGCCGGACCACGTTCTGGTGCCCCGCCCACCAACGGTGACCCGACACCGGGCCGCTTGCCGAGGACGGGCCTCCGGACGGAGGCTCGGACCCGTGCCGCACCGCGTCGTCGCACTCGTCCTGCCCGGTGTCTTCAGCTTCGACCTGAGCTGCGTGGTGCAGCTCTTCGGCCACCCCCCGACCCTCGACGACACCGACGAGGGGCTGTACGCGTTCTCCGTCTGCGGCGCCGGCGGGGATCGCGTGGCGACCGGCGACGGCTTCGACATCGTGGTGCACGCCGGGCTCGAGGCCCTCGAGGAAGCCGACACCGTCGCCGTGCCCGGCTACGCGCACGCCTGGGACACCCGACCCGACGAGGAGGTCCTCGCGGCCCTGCGCAAGGCGTCCGAGCGCGGCGCCCGCGTGCTCTCGATCTGCGTCGGCGCGTTCGCCCTGGCCCACGCCGGGCTGCTGGACGGACGGCGGGCGACGACCCACTGGGCGGTCGTCGACCGGCTCGCCGCGCAGTTCCCCGCCGTCTCGGTGGTCTCCGACGAGCTCTACGTCGACGACGGCGACGTGCTCACCTCGGCCGGGCTGGCCAGCGGGATCGACCTGGGGCTGCACGTGGTCCGCGCCGACCGGGGCGCCCAGGCGGCGGCCGATCTCGCCCGCTGGAACGTCGTCGCCCCGCACCGCGACGGTGCCCAGGCCCAGTTCATCGACACCGCCCTGCCCGACACCTCGGCGACCAGCATCGCGTCCACCTGCGCCTGGGCGCTCGGCCACCTCGACCGTCCGCTCGACCTCGCCGACCTCGCGGCCCACGCCTCGATCTCCGAGCGCAGCCTGCTCCGCCGCTTCCACGACGAGGTCGGCGCGAGCCCGAAGCAGTGGCTGCTGCGGGCCCGGCTGGACCGGGCCCGGCGCCTGCTCGAGACCACCGACCTGACGGTGCAGGAGGTCGCCCGCGCCTCGGGGTTCCCGTCCGCGGCCGCGCTGCGCCAGCGGTTCACCGGCGGGCTGGGCACCACCCCGACCGCCTACCGGCGGTCCTTCCACGGCACGGGCGGAGACCGCGGGGCCCGGACGCCCGCCCTGGGCCGCTGACGGGATCACGGCCGCAGGACGGACGCCCGGGGAGCTCGGATGCGCGGGGTACCAAGCGTGCACCGACTCGCCGTCGTCGCGGTCTCGGCGGCGGCCACCGCTCGTCGCTGGCCGGCGCAGACCGACGGCGCCTCCGTGGACACGGTGTGTCCGCGTGGGTTCCCGGGACCCGAGCACGAAGTCACGGACCGGGGGACGGGGCCTTCTCCTCCGGCACCGCCGTGGCCGGGCCGGGACTTCGCTGCGTCCGTTGTACAGCGCGCTCGTACGGCGGACAACGGGCGCAGGGGTCACGGTTGCGTCGTCAGTACGTCTCGACGGTAGGCGGGGGCGGCGGGGGCGCCCGGGTCACGGGGGGTCGGCCCGATCTGAGTCGAATCCGGACAGCGTGTCCACGCGATCGGAGGAATGGATCGCACTCGGCCCGGAGAATCCCCCGAGATCTGTAACGACCGCGGCGCGCGGGGCGACGGCCCCCTCGACACGGCGTCACTCCGAGGGAGACGCCACACCATTTCGGCACACGATCCCGGGTCCGTCGGGGGCGGGGGATCGCGTGCCGCCGTGCGCAAAGGGGGAATGGCGATGCGTTCCGGACGGGCGGCGTTCGTCGCTCTGGCGGCGTTGGTCGCGCTGGTCTCGTGGACGGGGGCGGCGCAGGCGGCCGCGCTGGTCTGGCAGTCCGACTTCACCGGCAGTGGGTTCAACAACTTCAAGTCGACGCCCTGGAACAACGTCGGCGCCTCGGCCCCGGTCCTCGTGACCAGTAGCGTCAACGCGCCGGCGAAAGCCGCACGATTCACTGTCCCGGGTGGGGGAACGCGTTCGGAGATCGAGCCCAACGTGGTGAACTTCACCGAGGGCTCCGACTACTTCTTCGCCAACTCCTTCACCCTGCCCACGACGTTCCCGGTGAACGAGACCAGCTGGCAGGTCATCACCCAGTGGAAGAACGCCGACGACGGTTCGCCGCCGGTCGAGCTGAAGATCGGCCACGGCAACGTCATCCTCGACGGCGGCTACGGCAACCCGTCGGGGCCGGCGGGCAGCAAGTACTGGACCACGACCCTCGCGCCCGCCGCGACGGGGACGCAGACCACCGTCGTCCTGCACATCCACTTCTCCTCGAACACGTCGCTCGGCACCATCGACGCCTGGGTGAACGGGGCGCCGGTCCTCACCGGCTACCACCCGATCGGCGGGACGCTCTACCCGACGGCGAAGAAGACGAAGGCCACGCCGGCGCAGGCGAAGGCGCAGAAGGACGCGCTGGCGAAGACCCCCCAGCCGAAGGACACCCCGAAGGAGCCGGCGGCGTCGCCCGACACCGCGGTGACCACGTCGAAGACCTCGTCGCAGTTCGACTACTGGAAGATGGGGATGTACCGCGACAACACCCTCACCTCCACCGCGACCTACGACCTCGAGAGCGCCCGGCTCGGGACCACGTACGCGGCGGTCGCGGGGTAGCCCCCGGCCGCTCCGTGCGACGGGATCACCGACCCGTCGGCCAGGGCCGCTGCTCCGGCCGGTGCGCCTCGTAGAACGCCGCCAGCGAGAGGACGTCGAGGTCGGCGAAGCGCCGGCCGGAGATCTGCAGCCCGATCGGCAGCCCGTCCCGGTCGTAGCCGCAGTTCACCGAGATCGCCGGCTGCCCGGACATGTTGAACGGGAGCGTGAACGCGATGTGCTCGAGCGGCCGGTCGGGGTCGCCGGTCGGTGACGGGGCCTCGGCGTCGGGCGGGCCCACGGGGCAGGTGGGGGAGAGGACGGCGTCGTAGGGCTCGGTGGCGCGCTGCGTGGCGAGGCTGATCGCGTCGATCTGGCTGAAGCCGTGGTACACCGCCGCGGCGTCGAGCCGGGCGGCGCGGTCGGCCCACGCGACGATGTACGGCAGGGCCGCGGCCCTGCGGTCGGGCTCGAGGCGGTCGAGGTCGGCGCGGGCGCGGGTGCGCCAGAAGTCGTCGAGCCCGTCGAGCATGGCGCGGGTCAGGTACCCCGCGATCGGTTCCACCGTCGCGCCGTGGGCGGCGAACAGTTCGGCCGCGCGGGACACCGCCTCGGCGACGTCGGGCTCGACGGGCAGCCCGACGCCGGCGTCGAGGAGCAGCCCGACGCGCAACCCGGCGAGGTCGGGGCGTGGGGCGACGGACCAGTCGAGCTCCTGCGGCGGGAGCGCGAGGTGGTCGCGCCGGTCGGGGCGGGTGAGGACGGACATGGCCAGGGCGGCGTCGTCGACGGTGCGGGTCAGGGGGCCGGCGGCGCGCCCGAGGAAGGCGGGGTCGATCGGGACGCGGCCGAAGCTGGGCTTGAACCCGACGAGCCCGCACCAGCCGGCGGGCAACCGGATCGAGCCGCCGATGTCGGTGCCGAGGTGCACGGGCCCGTACCCCGCGGCCGCCGCGGCGGCGGCCCCGGCGCTCGACCCGCCGGGAGTCCGGCGCGGATCCCAGGGGTTGCGGGTCAGCGGGTGGTAGCTCGACAGGCCGCTGGTGAGCATGCCGAGGTCGGGCATGGTGGTCTTGGCCAGCAGCACGGCGCCGGACTCGCGGAGCCGGGCCGCCGGGGGAGCGTCCTCGACGGCGGGCCGGAGCGGGGTCGCGGCGCTCCCCACCGGGGTCGGGACGCCGGCGACGGCGACGTTGTCCTTGACCGTCACGGGGACGCCGTCGAGGGGACCGGCGGGCCGGTGCTCGGCCCAGCGGCGTCCGGCCTCCTCGGCCTCCCGACGGGCCCGGTCCGGGTCCGGCGCGTAGAGCGCGTGCAGGTGCGGCTCGAGACGGTCGATCCGCTCGAGCACGGCGTCGAGGACCTCGGGCGGGGAGAGCCGGCCGTCCCGGTAGGACGCGCAGAGCTCGACGGCGGTGGCCAGGGCGAGGGGGTCGTCGCTCACCGGGGTCAGGGTGGCCGCCGGGACCCGGGTGACGCCAGCGCCGGATCAGCGCTCGACGCGCCCGCCGCACTCGCGCACCAGGTCGGCCATGATCTCGCGGTCCTCGTCGCCGACGTGGTCGGCGTAGTACTGGTAGAGGCTCTCCCGGGCCAGCCGTGACGCAGCCAGGGCGTCACCGGCCTGGACGGCGTCGAAGACCGCCGCGTGGTGGCGGATCGAGCGCAGCATCTGGGCCGCCTGGTCCTCGGCGTCGAGGATGGTCTGCTGGATGAGGTCCAGCACCGCCTCCCGCACGGCCTCGCCGTAGAGGCGCACCAGCTCGTGCCCGGCGGCGTCGGCGAGGATCTCGTGGAACTCCAGGTCGGCGTGGCCGAACTCGGCGTAGGAGTGGTGGCGGAGCGCCCGCATGCGCGCCATGTTCCGCTCCAGCGCGACCAGGTGCTCGGGGGTGCGGCGAACCGCGGCCATGAGGTTGGTCGAGGCGTCCAGCACCATGCGCAGCTGCACGAGCTGGGGCAGGGAGATCGTCTTCGACGAGGTCAGCAGGCCCAGCGAGCGCCGGATGGGCGCGGCCGACATCGGCAGCACGAGCGGACCACGGGGGTCGCGCGGCGCGGAGCGCACCAGCTCCAGGCTCTCGAGCACCCGCAGCGCCTCGCGTACCGAGGACCGCGCGATCGCGTACCGGTCGACGAGGTCGCGCTCGCTCGGCAGCCGGTCCCCGGGGCGCAGCTCGCCCGAGGCGATGCGCGCCTCGACGTCGTCGACCATGCGCCGATAGGCGCGGTGGTCGCTGGTGGTGGCCGCGGACCTGCCGGCGGTGTCGGTCATCGCCCCTCCTGGTCGGCCCACGGTAGTCACCGGGGGCGGGCGGGCGCTGGCCGGCGCTCAGGTCGGCGGGGTGAAGCGGCCGTCGACCGCCGTCCAGCCGCCGTCGACGGTGAGGGTGGAGCCCGTGACGAAGGTCGAGGCGTCGGACGCCAGGAACACCACGGCGCCTGCCAGCTCCGAGGGCTGGGACCAGCGCCCGAGCGCGCCCTTCGTGGCGTAGGCCTCGTACCACTCCGGGTGCGCCTTGATCTGGCTGGTCAGCGGGGTCTCGACGACGCCGGGCGCGATCGCGTTGACCCGGACCCCCGCGTCCCCGAACTCGACGGCCGCCGTGCGCACCAGCGACTCCAGGCCGGCCTTGGTCGCCGCGTACACCCCCTGTCCGGGCTCCACGGTGCGGGCCCGGATCGAGGAGAACGCGATGATGCTGCCGCGTCCCCGCGCGGTCATCCGCGCGCCGAGGGCACGCAGGACGGTGAAGCTGCCCCGCAGGTTGAGGTCCACGACCCGGTCGAACTCCGCGACGCTGTAGTCCAGCAGCCGCTTGCGGACGTTCATCGCGGCCGTCAGGACGGCGACGTCGAGGTCGCCCAGCTCGTCGAGCCGGCTCTCGAGGCCGGGGGCGTCGGTGACGTCGACCTCGGTCGCCGAGGCCCGCCCGCCCGCCTCGGTGATCGCGTCGGCGGTCGCCTTCGCGGTGGCGGCGTCGCGGTCGGCGCAGACCACCTCGGCGCCGTGCGCGGCCAGCGCGAGCCCGGCCTCGCGGCCGATGCCGCCGGCGCCGAGCAGCAGCGCCCGGCGTCCGTCGAGCGAGAACAGGTTCGGGTAGTCGGTCACGACGGGGCTCCTGGTCGCAGGCGGATCGGTCGCTGGCGGATCGGTCGCTGGCGGATCGGTCGCCGGCGGATCGATCACTGGGGGCGGATGACGGCCATGCGGGTCACGGTGAGCTCCTCGATCGCGAACCGCGGACCTTCCCGCCCGACACCGGAGTCCTTGACCCCGCCGTACGGCATGACGTCGGACCGGAAGCCGGGCACCTCGTTGACGATCACGCCGCCGACGTCGAGCTCCTCGATCGCGCGGAAGGCGCCGGCGAGCGAGCGGGTGAACACGCTGGCGTGCAGCCCGTACCGGGAGCGGTTGGCGGTCTCGAGGGCGGTCGCGAGGTCGGGGACCGAGTTCACCGCCACGACCGGCGCGAAGATCTCCTCGCACCAGGCCCGGGCGTGCTCGGGGACGTCGAGCAGGATCGTCGGCTCGACCGACCGGTCGACGACGCGCCCACCGTGCACGATCTTCGCGCCGGCCTGCTCGGCCTGCTCGATCCACTCCAGGACCCGCGCGGTGGAGGCGTCGTTGATCAGGGGGGCGATGCGCGTGGCCGGGTCCCGGGGGTCCCCGACGGTGAGCTCGCCGATGCGGGCGGTGAGCCGGCCGAGGAACTCCTCGCGGATCGGCTCGCACACGATCACGCGCTGCACGGCGATACAGGCCTGCCCGTTGAAGTAGAAGCCGCCGCGCAGGACCGCGTCGACGGCGGCGTCCAGGTCGGCGTCCGCGTCGACGATCAGCGCCGCGTTCGAGCCGAGCTCGAGCAGGGTCTTGCGCGGTGCGGCGTCCCGGGCGATCTGGTGACCGACCGCGGCGGAGCCCGTGAACGACACCACCGCGACCTCGGGCGCGGTGACCAGGGTCCGGCCCACCTCGGCGTCGCCGGTCACGACCTGCACCATCTCCGGCGGGGCACCGTGCGCCACGGCCGCGCGCCGGACGATGTCGGCCAGCCACAGCGTGGCCAGGGGAGTGGCCGGCGCGGGCTTGCAGATCACCGGGCAGCCGGCCGCGATCGCGGGCGCGATCTTGTGCGAGGCGAGCAGGACGGGTCCGTTGAAGCCCGCGATGCCGACCACGAGCCCAACCGGCCGGCGGGTCCAGAACCCGATCAGGCCCTCCCCGGAGGCCTGCAGGTCCAGCGGGACGGTCTCGCCGTGGATGTGGGCGACCTCCTCGGCGGCCGCGGTCCAGGTGAACACGGTGCGGGAGAACTCCACCGCGCAGTCCGCGCGGGTCTTGCCGGTCTCCGCGACGAGCAGCGCGACGAACTCGTCGGTGTGCTCGGCGAGCTCCCGCTCGACCCGGAGCAGGATCGCGCGCCGGGTCGCCGAGCTCAGCGCCGCGACCCGGCGTCGGACACCGGCCCCCACCGCGACCGCCTCGCGGGCCAGCTCGACGGTGCCCACCGGGGCCCGCGCGACGATCGTCCCGTCGTAGGGGAAGACCACGGGCGCGTCGGGCACGTCGTCGCGCCATCCCGGACCGATCGGCAGACCGGCGGGGTGGTCGGGCAGCACGATCCCGGGATGGGCGCTCATCGACAGCTCCCTACACAGACGACGTCGTCGAGCTGGTCAGACCAGCTCTCGTGTCAGGCAGGATGCAGGTCACACCCGCCGTCGTCAACCACGCACCGTCGGCGACCAGCGACCCGACGTCGCGCGGGTCCAGCCCCCTGAGCAGCGGATATGTGCCCGGCGCTTGACTGTCGTCCACGTCACGGTCCAGCCTCTGCTCGCTGTATCCAATCGCGAGCCGGAGGGAGGCGTCGATGGAGCACCCCCGACGAGGGGCGCGCGGCGGCCCCCGCATCGCGCTCGTCGACGAGCTCGCCGAAGTGCTGCGCGAGCGCATCTACAGCGGCCGCTACCCGAGCGGGGCGCGCCTGCCCCAGGAGGGCCTGGCGGCCGAGCTCGGGGTCAGCCGGACCCCGCTGCGCGAGGCGCTGCGGGCCCTCGAGCAGGAGGGCCTCGTCACCGTCGACCCCGGTCAGGGGGCGCGCGTCGTCTCGGGTGACGTCGGGACGCTGCTGCAGGCCTACGAGCTCCGGGCCGTGGTCGACGGGCTCGCCGCCCGGCTCGCCGCGCAGGCGGTCCCGGGCCCGAGCCGCTGCCGGGAGCTCCGGCACGTCATCGCGACGCAGCGCGCCGCGCTCGACCCCTGGTCACCGCGCACCTACACCACCGCCAACGTCGACTTCCACGAGCAGATCCTCCACCTGTCCGGCAACGGGTTCGTGATCGCGCAGGCCCCCGTGCTGCGGATGACCGCCCAGGTCTTCGCGCCGGTCGCCCTGATCGAGCCCGCCCACGCCGTGCGGGCGATCGGCGAGCACGAGGCGATCGCCGGCGCGATCGAGGCCGGCGACGCACCGGGCGCCGAGCGCCTGGCCCGGGCGCACATCCAGACCACCATCGACCAGCTGCGCGCCACCCACGGCGGCGTCGCGAGCGCCGGGGCCGACCGCCCCGTGTCCTGACCCCTCGGTCGCGTCGGTCCACGAAGGAGTGACCCCCATGCCCACCTACTACGTCGCCTCCGACATCGGCGGGACGTTCACCGACACCGTCGTGATCGACCAGGACGGCGACGTCGGGCGCTACAAGTCCTCCACGGTCCCCGACAACCCCGCCGAGGGGGTGCTCGACACCCTCGTCGACGCCGCCCGGGAGCGCGCGGTGGAGCTCGGCGAGCTGCTCGGGCAGGTGGAGGTGTTCGCCCACGGCACCACGATCGCGACCAACGCGATGCTCGAGGGCCGCGCCCGCCGGGTCGGCCTGCTCCAGACCCGCGGCTTCGGCGACACCCTGACGATCATGCGGGGCTTCAAGGGCATCGGGCTCGACGAGGAGGACATCAAGCGCTTCCGCACCCTCGTCAAGCAGCCGACCGCCGTGCCGCGGGCGATGACCGAGGAGATCACCGAGCGCATCGACTACGCGGGCCGCGTCGTCTGCCCGCTCGACGAGGACGACGTCCGCCGCGCGGTGCGGGCCCTGCGCGACCGCGGCGCCGAGGTCATCGCGGTCGCGCTGCTGTGGTCGTTCGCGAACGACACCCACGAGCGCCGCGTCTCCGAGATCCTCGCCGAGGAGGCCCCGGAGCTGGGCGTGACGCTCTCCAGCGAGTTCCTGCCCCGCATCGGCGAGTACGAGCGCACGCTGACCACCGCGGTCAACGCCAGCCTCCGCCCGGTGCTCAAGACCTCCCTCGACAGCTTCGAGCACACCCTGACCCGGGCCGGGCTCCGCACCGGGCCGCTGCTCATGCAGTCCAACGGCGGCCTGGCGACCTTCGCCGAGGTCGAGAAGCGGGCCGCGGCCACCGTGATGTCCGGCCCCGTCGGCGGCGTCATCGCCTCCCAGTTCCTCGGCACCCGCTCGGGGCACCGCAACGTCGTCACCACCGACATGGGCGGGACCAGCTTCGACGTCGGCCTGGTCCTCGACGGCCTGCCGGTCATGTCCAACACGACCCTGATCGGCCGCGACGAGCTGGCCCTGCCGTCGGTGGCGGTCCGCGCCATCGGCGCCGGTGCCGGGTCGATCGCCTCGGTGCACAACGGCGTCCTGCAGGTCGGCCCGCAGAGCGCCGGGGCCCGGCCGGGGCCCGCGTGCTACGGCCGCGGCGGCGAGCTCCCGACGGTGGCCGACGCCGACCTGGTGCTGGGCTACCTCAACCCCGACAACTTCCTGGGCGGTCGGCTCACGCTCGACGTCGAACGGGCCCGGGCCGCGATCGCGACCCACGTCGCGGAGCCCGCCGGCCTCTCCGTCGAACAGGCCGCCGAGGGCATCAAGACGATCGTCGACTCCCGGATGGCCGACCTGGTCCGCCAGGTCACCGTCGAGCAGGGCTACGACCCCACCGACTTCGCCCTGTTCGCCTACGGCGGCGCCGGCCCGCTGCACGCCTTCTCCTACGGCGCCGAGCTCGGCTGCCCGCAGATCATCGTGCCGATCACCGCCTCGGTGCACTCCGCCTTCGGCATCGGCTGCTCCGACCTGACGATGGTCGAGGAGATCTCGCAGCCGATGCAGACGCCGCCGGGCACCACCGACCACGCCGCGGCCCTGCCCCCGGAGACCCTCAACGCCACCTTCGACGAGCTCGCCGCCCGGGCGACCCGCGACCTCGTCGCCGCCGGCGCGGACAAGGACGCCGTCACCTACGTCCGCTCCGTGGAGATCCGCTTCCGCGCCCAGATCCACGTCCTGACGGTCACGTTCGACGCCGGGTCCCACCCCCTGTCCGCGGCCGAGATCCACAGCATGGTGGAACGGTTCGTCGACCAGTACGAGGGCCGGTTCGGCAAGGGCTCGGCGTTCGTCGAGGGCGGCGTCGAGATCACCACGTTCCGCGTGGTCGCGACGAGCCCGGTGCCCCGCGCGGAGTTCACCACGGTCGCGGGCGGGGGAGCGGGCACCGGCCGGGCGGCCGGGACCCGTCCGGTCTTCAGCGGCGGCGGGTGGCACGACGCCGCCGTGCACCGGGCCGAGGAGCTCCACGACGGCCTGACCATCTCCGGCCTCGCGATCGTCGAGCTCACCGACACCACGGTCGTCATCGGGCCGGACCAGGACGCCGTCGTCGACGGCGCCGGCGACCTCGTCATCACCCAGCGCGCCTGAGCACCCGGAGGACCACCATGAGCACCCCCACCGGCGGCGTCGACCCCGTCACCTACGAAGTCATCCGGCACAAGCTGTGGTCGATCAACTCCGAGGGCGCCACCACCGTCGAGCACGTCTCGGGCTCCCCGGTCGTGCACGCCACCGACTACAACTTCGGCATCTACACCGCCGCCGGCGAGATGGCGATCATCGGGGTCTACCTGCTGACCCCGCTCTACACCGGGGCGATGGCCGTGCAGGAGTTCCTGGCGCGCTACGACGACATCGCCGACGGCGACGTCTTCATCATCAACGACCCGTACCTCGCGGCCATGCACCAGAACGACGTGCAGTTCTGCAGCCCGGTCTTCCGCGACGGCGAGATCGTGGCCTGGCTCGGGTGCATGGCCCACCAGGTCGACCTCGGCGGGATGGACCCGGGGAGCTGGTGCACCACCGCCACCGACGTGTTCCAGGAGGGCATCCGCATCCCGCCGGGGCGCATCGTCCGCAAGGGCGTGGTCAACCAGGAGCTCTGGGACACCATCGTCCTGAACTCCCGCATGCACGACACCGTGGCCAACGACTTCCGCGCGTTCCTGGCCGGGCTGCGGGTCGCCGGGCAGCGCTTCGGCGAGCTCTGCGACCGCTACGGCACCGACGCGGTGCGCGCGACGATGGAGAAGACCCTCGACAACTCCGAGGCCGACCTGCGGGCGATGCTGCGCGAGCTGCCCGACGGCACCTACGAGCACACCTCCTACCTCGACCGGCCCGACGGTTCCGGGCGCGCGGGCGACGCCGGGATCGAGCTGCTCGAGGTGCCGTGCGTGATGCGGAAGGTCGACGACACGCTGACCTTCGACTTCTCCGGGTCCAGCCCCCAGAGCCCCGCCTACGGCATGACCACCCGGGGTGGGCTGCTCGGGGCCGTGGCGACGCTGATGCTGTGCACGTTCGGCGGCGAGATCCCCTGGAACCACGGCATCATGCGGCCGGTCGAGGTGATCGCCCCGGACGGGCTGTGCGTCACCGCCGTCGAGCCGATGCCGGTCTCGGGCGGCGCCGCGGGCGCGAACTGGACCGCGACCTGCTCCGCGGGCGGGGCCATCGCGAAGATGCTGAGCTTCTCGGACCGGTACGAGGGCTTCGCGTTCGGGCCGAGCGACGGGTCCTGGCAGCTCTCGCAGTTCGGCGGGATCGACCAGCACGGCGAGCCGTTCGCGTCGATGTACATGGACTCGCTGCTGTGGGGCGGGCCGGCGTTCTCCTTTCGCGACGGGGTCGACTCCGGCGGCGCGATGGTGATCCTCGGTGGCGGCGCCACCGACGTCGAACAGCAGGAGATGCGCCACCCGCTGCTCTACCTGTGGCGCCGCCAGGTCCCCGACTCCGGCGGGGCGGGCACCCACCGCGGCGGCAACGGCGTCCAGTTCGCCCTGACCCCCATCGACACCGAGGAGGTCACCGGGGTCCTGGGCACCCACGGCGTCGCCCTGCCCAACCGCACCGGCCTGTTCGGCGGGCTGCCCGGCTCCTGCGCGCGGTTCGAGCGCGTCACCGGCTCCGGCGTCCTCGACCGGCTCGGGACGGGGCGCCCGGTCGGCGACCTCACCGAGCTCGACGGCGACCACGGTGTGCTGCCCGGGGTCGCGCCCGCCGCCCGCATCGCCCACGGCGACGTCTTCGAGTGCACCGTGCAGAACGGCGGCGGCTACGGCGACCCGATCCTGCGCGACCCGGCGGCGGTCGCGACCGACGTGGCCGCCGGCGCGGTCAGTCCCCACGCCGCCCGCCGGCTCTACGGCGTGGTCGTCACCGGGGACGGCCGCGTGGACGACGCCGCGACCGGCTCCCGGCGCGAGGAGATCCGGGCCGAGCGCCGCGCCCGGATGACCCCGCCCGCCGTCGGGGAGGTCCCGGCGGTGTCCGGGGAGCCCGACGGCCGCTGGGGCACCGCCCTGCTGATCTGGACGGGCGGGGGGCGCTCGGTCGCCGGGTGCGCGCACTGCCGGACACCGCTGGGCGACCTCGCCGGCGGCTGGGAGTCGCTGGCCGCGACCATCTCCCTCGGCGCGGACGACCTCGGGGGCCGGGTCGACGTCCACGACGCCCTGCACGCCGTCGCCCACGTCTGCCCCCACTGCGTGACGGCGCTGTGGGTGGACACCGAGCCGGCCTCCGGCAAGGCCTGGCGCGACTTCGCCCTGGCCTGACCGTCCGGCCCCGCGAGAGGACCCGCATGCCCACGCACGACCTCGCCGTCGTCGCCGGCGACGGCATCGGGCCGGACGTCACCGTCGAGGCGCTGCGCAGCGTCCGCGCGGCCGCCGACCGGTTCGGCTTCGGGATCACCACGACCGACTACGACCTCGGGGCCGAGCGGTGGCTGCGCGACGGCGTCGCGCTCGACGACGCGAGCCTGGAGGGCCTCCGGCGCCACGACGCGATCCTGCTCGGCGCCGTCGGGGACCCCCGGGTGCCGCCGGGAGTGCTCGAGCGCGGCCTCGTCGTCGCGCTGCGGGTCGCGCTGCGCCACGCGGTGAACGTCCGCCCGGTGCGGCTCTACCCGGGCGTGACCAGTCCCGTCCGGGACCTCACGCCCGAGCGGTGCGACCTGGTGATCATCCGGGAGAACACCGAGGGCCTGTACGCGGGCGGCGGCTCCACCGTCCACCGCGGGACCGACGAGGCGACCGCGATCCAGACCTCGGTCACCACCACCGCGGCGACCCGGGCCTGCGTCGGCTACGCCTTCCGGCTGGCGCGGGCCCGGCGCCGGCGACTGACGCTGTGCCACAAGACCAACATCTTGGTCGAGGCCGGTGCCCTGTGGTCCGGGATCGTCGAGGAGATCGGGCACGACCACCCCGAGGTGGCGCACGACTACGTCCACGCCGACGCGATGTGCCAGCACCTGCCGCTGGCACCCGAGCGGTTCGACGTCGTGGTCACCGACAACCTCTTCGGCGACATCATCAGCGACCTCGGGGCCACCCTCCAGGGCGGGCTCGGCGTCGCGGCGAGCGGGAACATCAACCCCGCCGGGGACACCCCCTCGATGTTCGAGCCCGTCCACGGCTCGGCGCCCGACATCGCCGGCACGGGCCGTGCCAACCCGGTGGCCGCGGTGCTCTCGGCGGCGATGTGCCTGGCGGGTCTCGGCGAGCGCGAGGCCGCGCTGGCCCTCGAGGCCGCCGCCGCGTCGGTCCTCGCGGAGCTGCCCGTGGGGCCCGCCCTGGGCGACACCACCGCCGGCGTCGGGCGCCGGATCGCCGAGCGCGTGCGCGACGTCGACCCGGGCGCCGTCGTCGATCCGGACGCCTCGCTGATGACGGCGCTCAGCGCGGCGGCTCCCCGGACGCGGCGAGGTGGTGGCGGATGAGGTCGTCGACGGCGTCGTCGGGCCGCAGCCCGAGCGCGGCGGCGCGGTCGGTGGTGAACCGTGCGGGCCAGGTCCCGACGATCGCGGCGATCGCCGGGTCGGGGATCCAGTCCACGAGCCGGCCGGTGTCCCGGCCGGTGACGCGGTCGAGGGCCTCGACCATCTCGCGGGGCGTGGTGGTGATCGACGGCAGGTTCATCGCCGTCCGGCTGCCCCAGGCGGCCTCGGCGACGGCGGCGGCGCGCAGGATGCCCTCGAGCGTGCGCGGCGGGGAGGACAGCGCCACCGGGGTGTCCGGCGGGACCGGGCACGTGGCCCGCTGACCGGCGAGCGGTTCCCGCAGGATGCTCGACAGGAAGCTCGACGCTGCCGCGTTCGGACGGCCGGGCCGCACCGACACCGTCATCAGCCGGACCGAGCGGCCCCGCAGGAAGCCCTTGCGGGTGTAGTCGGCCACCAGCTGCTCGCCGATGAACTTCTGCACGCCGTAGCTGGACTGCGGGCGGGGCAGGGTGTCGTCGTCGACGGTGCCCAGCGCGGGGCCGGCCGGGTCGGCGCCGAACACGGCCAGCGAGCTGGTGAAGACGAGCAGCGGGGGACGGGCCTGGGCCCGGGCGCGTTCGAGCACGGCCCGGGTGGCGTCGAGGTTGGTGGCCATGCCGAGGTCGAAGTCGGCCTCGGCGGCCCCGCTGACCACGCCGGCCAGGTGGAAGACGGCGTCGACGTCGGGCACGCGGTCGAGGACCTCGGCGAGGGAGCCGGTCAGCACCGTCGTGCGGGGGTCGGCCGCCAGGTCGGGCGCCGGCGGGGCGAGGTCGAGCAGCACCAGCTCGTCGACCGGGGCGGGCGGTCCGCCGTCGAGCGGGACGGGCCCGGCGAGGAGGCGGCGGGCGAGGAGGGTCCCGAGGAACCCCGCCGCGCCGGTGACGACCGCGCGGTGGTGCCTCATGCCCAACTCCCTCGCGTCATGGTGACGCTAACGGGTGACCGGGGTCACCACCAGGCACCGCGGCGCATCCCGACGACGCGCGACGGGAGCGATGGTTGCGTGGGCGACCATTCGGCCTTCTTGTCGGAGGAGCAGCAGGCCGAATCGGAGCGCCCTCCACCGTGGGTGGTCGCGGGAGAACAATGGATCCCACGGGCCGTGGCCGGCCCGGAGAACCGCAGATCGTCCGCAAAGGAACCACGATGTCCTCCCCGTCGCTCGCCCGTCGAGCCGACTCCGTCCCCACCACTCCCGACGCCCTCGTGATCAGCGTCCGCACCGACGAGCGGGGCGCGCAGGACGCGGCGCGCTGGGCCGAGAAGATCACCGGCGGCAGCGCCCTCGTCGGCAGCGCCGCCCACCTCGAGGAGCAGATCGACGCCGCGTCGCGGGTCCTGGTGCTCGACCCCACGATGACCGCGGCGTGGCGCGGCTTCGGCGCCCGGGCCTCGTCACGCGAGCGCCTGCAGCTGGTGGCGCGGCTCGCCGGGCACTCGGCGAACGTCACCTGGGCCTCCACCGGGGCCCAGGCCGACCGGTGGCTCCGGGGCTGAGGCCACCCACCGGCCGCGCCCCCGTCCGCGTCGGCCGGTCGGCCCCCCGGTGGTGGGGGCCGTGTTGTGGAGCCGTACGGCGTCGGTGAAGATCGACGCTCGCAGGCCACAGCAGCGCGGCCGACCGTCCCACCGACGGAGAGGGTTGTCGCGTGCGCTCTGGTGACCGGCTCGTGGTCGCGCTGCGGGAGGCGGGCAAGGAGCTGGTGCGCGCTCCCCGCCCGGACCTCGACGCGACGCTCGACCAGATCGTGACGTCGGCCGTGGCCCTGATCGACGCCGCGGACGAGGGCGGGCTCTCCCGCACCCACCAGGTCACCGGGCGCGCCAGCCACGCGACCAGCGAGATCGTCAACGAGCTCGACCGCCTCCAGGACGAGCTCGACGAGGGGCCGTGCATCACCGCGGCCGAGGACCCGCCGCCGGACGGCCTGATCCTGGCCCGTGACCTCGCGGGGTCCGACGGCGCGCGGTGGCCGAGGTTCGCGGCGAAGGCGGTCCAGGCCGGCTTCCGGTGCCTGCTCTCGGCCCAGCTGTCCTCCGGCCGCGAGAGCCGCCGCTCCTCGCTGAACCTCTACTCGCGCACGCCGGACGCGTTCTCGGCCGAGGACGAGGTCACCGCCGGGCTGTTCGCGCTGCAGGCGGGGACGTTGATGTACGGGGCCGACACCGCCGCGGGCCTCAACCGCGCGCTGGCCAACCGCGACATGATCGGCCGCGCGAAGGGCCTGCTCATGGAGCGCTTCGCCGTGGGCGACGAAGCGGCGTTCCAGATGCTGGTCACGGCCTCGCAGGACACCAACATGAAGCTCGCCGAGGTCGCCCGCTGGCTGACCGAGGAGGCCGAGGAGCGCGCCCGCGGGGGCTCCGAGAGCGGCGACACGCCGACGCCGACGCCGCGCTGAGGACCCACCCCGGGCTCCGCGGAACCGCGGCCGGGAAAAAACTTCCGGAGGCATGTCGAACGGCGTCGGTCCCGTTCGTCGCCAGGGTGAGAGAGCGGCGACCGAGCCGCCCTCCACACCCCACCGGAGGTTCCCGTGTCCATCACCGCCCCCACCACCCGCACCGTCACCACCACCGGCACGACGACGGCCCCGGGCCTCGGCTCGCTGCTGCTGACCGGCGCGGCGGCCACCGTCGCCGCGGCCGCCGCCACCGTGGTCGTCGCGGCCGCCGGCCAGGCGGTCGGGATCAGCACGGCCGTCTCCGGCGCCCCGATCCCGACGATGGGCTTCGGCGTCCTGACCGTGATCTTCTCCGTCGTCGGGCTGGCCATCGCGGCGGGACTGCGCCGCTTCGCCGGCCGCCCGCGCACCGCGTGGCTGCGCGCCACCGTCGTGCTCACCGTGCTGTCCTTCGTGCCGGACCTGTTGGCCGACGCCGCGGTGACCACCAAGCTGCTGCTGATGGCGACCCACGTCGTCGCGGCCGCCGTCGTGATCCCCGCCGTCGCTCGCCGGCTGGCCTGACCACCACCGACGTCACGAAGGGAGACACCACCGTGCAGTACATGCTGGGAGTCCGGATCGACGAGAGCGCGCCCGCCTACACCGACGAGGAACGGGACGCCATGTTCGCCCGGGTGGGCGCGGTCAACGACGAGATGAAGGCCGAGGGGATCTTCCTCTTCGCCGGGGGACTGCTGCCCTCCGACAGCGCCACCGTGGTCCGCGTCCAGAACGGCACCACCACCATGACCGACGGGCCCTTCGCCGAGACGAAGGAGCAGCTGGGCGGGTTCTGGGTCCTCGAGCTCGACGATCTCGACGCGGCCCTGGCCTGGGCGCGGAAGTGCACCGTGGCCTGCGGCGTGCCGATCGAGGTCCGTCCGTTCGACGGCCTCGCCTGATCGGCCCCATGGACCTCACGAGCGTCTTCCGGGCCGAGTACGGCCGCTGCGTCGCCACCCTGACACGCCTCCTCGGCGACATCGGGCTCGCCGAGGAGGCCGTGCAGGACGCGTTCGCGGTGGCGCTGGAGAAGTGGTCCGAGACCGGGCCGCCGCGCAACCCGGGGGCCTGGATCGTCACGACGGCCCGCAACCGGGCCACCGACCGCCTCCGCCGGGAGTCGACCCGCGAGGCCCGCCACGCCCAGGCGCTGCTGCTGCAGGCCCCCGACGAGCCCGAGGAGGTGGGACCCGTGCGCGACGACCAGCTGCGACTGATCTTCACCTGCTGCCACCCCGCCCTGTCCCCCCTCGCGCAGACCGCGCTGACCCTGCGCCTGCTGGGCGGGCTCGAGGTCCCCGAGATCGCCCGGGCCTACGTCGTGCCGGAGGCGACGATCTCCCAGCGCATCGTGCGGGCGAAGAAGAAGATCCGCGATGCCGGCATCCCGTACCGGGTGCCCGGCGAGGCGGAGCTCCCCGACCGTCTCCCGCCGGTGCTGACCGTCCTCTACCTGATCTTCAACGAGGGCTACACGGCGACGACGGGGCCGCTGCTGCGGACCGACCTGTCGGCGGAGGCGGTGCGCCTGGCCCGCGCGCTCGCCGAGCTGATGCCCGACGAGCCCGAGGTGCTCGGGCTGCTCGCGCTCCTGCTGCTGATCGAGGCGCGGCGACCGGCCCGGGTGGGACCCGACGGCGAGCTGGTGACGCTCGCCGAGCAGGACCGCACCTTGTGGAACCGGGAGCTGATCGCGGAGGGACACGACCTCGTCCGGCGCTGCCTCCGTCGCGACCGACCCGGGCCGTACCAGATCCAGGCCGCCATCAACGCCGTCCACACCTACGGCACCGAGACCGACTGGGCGCAGGTGCTGACGCTCTACGACCAGCTCCTCGTCCTCACCCCCACCCCGATCGTCGCGCTCAACCGGGCGGTCGCCGTCGCCGAGGTGCACGGGCCCGCGGCCGCCCTCGCCGCGATCGAGGAGCTCGACATCCCCGGCTACCACCTGCTGCCGGCGACGCGCGCCGACCTCCTCGCCCGGCTCGACCGTCCCGACGAGGCTCGCGAGGCCTACGACGAGGCCGTCGCCCTCGCCGGCAACGACACCGAGCGCGCGTTCCTGCGCGACCGGCTCGCCCATCTCGCCCGCTGACACCCCTCCCCGGCGCGGATGACCTGCCCTAACGTCGTCCGATGCGCATCCTCTTCGCGAGCACCGGCGGGGCGGGGCACGTCACCCCGATGCTCCCGCTCGCGCGGGCGTGCCGGCAGGCGGGCCACGAGGTCGTCCTCGTCGGCCCGCCCATGCTGTCGTCGACGGCCGAGCGGGAGGGCCTGCGGTTCGTCCCGGGGGCGCTGCCCGACGAGGCCGAGACCGGGCCCCTCTGGGCCCGGGTCCCGCAGCTGCCGGTCGAGGAGGCGGAGCGGCTCGTCGTCGGGCAGATCTTCGCCACCCTCAACGTGCGCGCGATGCTCCCGACGATGCGCGACGTCGTGCGCCGGTGGGCGCCCGACGTCGTCGTCCGCGAGCCCGCGGAGTTCGCGTCGGCGGTGGTGGCGGATTCCGAAGGGGTGCCGTCGGTGCAGGTCGGAGTGGGGCTGATCGCCGCGCAGCAGCAGATCACGGAGCTGGCCGAGCCCGCCGTCGAGGGCTGGCGCCGTGGGCTCTCGGCGCGCATCGCGGACACCCCGTACCTGACGTTCTTCCCGCCGACCCTCGACTCCGGGCACGGGGCCGACCCGTCGCCCACCCACCGGTTCCGCCTCCCGTCGGCGGCGCCGGGCCCTCTGCCCGTTCACTGGCCCGGCGACGACCGTCCGCTGGTGTACGTCACCTTCGGCAGCGTGGCGGCGACGGTGCCGTTCGCCGCCCCGATCTACCGGGTGGCCCTGGAGGCGGTGGCCGACCTGCCGGCCCGCGTCCTGCTGACCACGGGCGAGGGCGTCGAGGACGGCGCGGTGGTCCCGTCGGGCCCGCACGTCCACGTCGCCCGCTGGGTCCCGCAGGCCGACGTGCTCGCCCAGGCCGACGTCGTGGTCTGCCACGGCGGGTCGGGGACGACGCTCGGGGCCCTGGCGGCCGGGGTGCCGCTCGTGATCACGCCGCTGTTCGCCGACCAGCCGATGAACGCCCGCCGGGTCGGCGAGCTCGGCGCCGGGGTGGTGGTCCGGCCCCGCGACGCGGGAGCCCCGTCGAGCGCGGTGGAGCCGTCGGATCTCCGGCGCGCCATCGCCCACGTCCTCGACGATCCCGCCGCGGCCGTGGTCGCGCGCGGGGTCGCCGAGGAGATCGCGGCGCTCCCGCCAGCCGACGACGCCGTCGCGGTGATCACCGCCGCCGGCTAGTGGCTCACGAGCTCCGGGGCCCTCGTGGTCTCGAGCGTGGGCGCCTCCCAGAGCACCCACGCGGCGACGTCCTCGACCTGGATGCACGTGTTCTCGGACCACTCGTGCAGCATCGACTCCGCCTCGGTGAGGTCGCAGTCGTAGCGGCGGGCGAGAACGGGCAGCGCCATCGAGGTGAGGTCGGCGGTCGGCGTAGCCATGTGGTCCTCCTGCTCGAACGGGCCCCCTGTTGCGGCCCAGGGTGACCACGTGGCGCAGGCCGAAACGGCGGCCGCGACTATTTCTCGATCCAGGAGCACCTCGGACGCCCCGGTCAGGACGGCGTCGAGGCCGTCGCGGGCGCGACCCCCGGGATGCAGAGGCCCGCCGGGGTGGACGTGCGGCCCGCGTTGCGCGTCCAGGTGTCCGCGGTGCCTGCCGTGCCGGACCCCGTGGACTCGTCGACGCAGTCGACGCCGCCGCTGCCCACCACCGCGTTGCTCGTGACGGTGACCCCCTGCGACCCGGCGGCGAGCCGGATGCCGTTGCCGGTCGAGCCCTGGACGACGTTGCTGCGGACGGTCACGCTGCGGTGGTCGTCGTTGACGGCGATCCCGGTCGTCCGGTTCCGGACGACGTTGGAGTCGATGAGCAGGTTCGTGCTGGGGGCGGAGCCGAAGGCGCCGTTGGCCGAGATCCCGGTGCCCGCGTCGCCGGAGAGGATGTTGCGGCTGATCCGCAGTCGGTCGGTGTTGCCGACGATGTAGATGATCGTGCCGTCGGCGGCCGACGGGGCCTTCGTCGCCTGGTTGCCGTCGACGACCGCGCCGTCGGCGTTGTTGACCACCGCGAAGCTCGCGTCGTCCACGCTGCGGTTGCCGCTGACGACGAGCCCCGTGGAGCGGTCCGAGGGATCCCCGATGCTGTTGACCGCGGCGCTGGCGTGACGCTCGAACAGGTTGTCCGACACCGTGACGCCGTCCGCCGCGCCGGAGGTGAACAGCACGCCGGTCCCGGCCGGCCCGACGGGACCGCTGTTGTTCGCCGTGAAGCGGTTCCGGGAGATCGTCGAGCGCGCCGGCCCGGTCGCGTTGACGTTCATGCCGTTCTGGTTGCCGCTGAAGACGTTGTCGACGATCGAGAAGGAGCCGGGCTTCGCGAAGGCGTCGATCCCGTCCCCGCCGCTCCCGGAGAAGGTGAACCCGTCGACGGTGAGCCGGTCGACCGGACCGACCGAGAACCCGGCGGTGGGGGAGGTGATCACGGTTTCCTGCGCCGCCGTCGTCGGCCGCGTCCGGGCGTCGCGCCCGTACTGCGCGCCCAGCAGCCGCAGCGCCTTCGTGATCGTGACGGGGCCGGTGTAGCGGCCCGCGCAGACGTAGACCGTGCCGCCCGGTGGGGCCGCGTCGACCGCGGCCTGGATCGTCGGGAACGTGGGCCGCGGACAGCTCGCGGACGCCGTCCCGACGACGGCCGCCCCCGCCGGCGGCGGTGCGGCCGGCGCGGCCGCGCCCACCCCCGGGACCACCAGTCCGATCGCGAAGGCCCCCACCGCACCCAGGATCCCCAGGCGCGCCGACCGTCCCCGCACCGTCGTCGCTCGCCCCACCACAGCCCCCTCGTCTGGTGTCGTCACCGAACCGTGACCGAACGCGACCCGACGACCGGAGACCGGTCCGTGGGAGCCCCGACCACGTGACCTCGGATGGGACGGAGCCTGCCGCGACGTGACGCGAAGTCGTAGCGAGTGCACCCGATCGTGGGGCTCAAGATTCGGTCGTGTGGCCTACAAAGGCGCGCGAACGCCTTTGCCGACAGCCGGTCATGGGGCGTCCCGCCGTTCCGCGAACGCTGGACGTGCTCGACGCGGCCCCCCTACTGTGACGCCTGACACGTCCACGGAGGGGCGCCGTCGACGCGAGGAGAGGCATGCGATGACCGAGCCGGGTGGGGACACGTCATCGGTGTTCCAGCTCCTGTACAGCAGCCACAGCCGCATCCCTCGGCCGGACCGTCCGACGGTCCTCGCCGAGATCTTCAGCACGGCGCGGTCGCACAACAAGGGCGCCGAGATCACCGGGGCGCTGCTGATCACCGACCACTACTTCGTGCAGGTCCTCGAGGGGGTGCAGGACGCGGTGGAGGGGCTCTACGCGCGCATCGGCGAGGACCCCCGGCACGAGCAGCTGACCATCCTCGAGACCCGCACGGTCGACGCGCGGGTCTTCCCGCACTGGTCGATGGCCCAGGTCTCGTCGGTCGGCCACGCCGACATCCCGCTGCACGTCACGCAGGGCGTCATCGCCCCGAAGTCCCCGCAGCACCTCACCACCGAGCAGCGGAACCTACTCACGACGATGCGCAACGCGATCGGCGCCGACACGGTCTAGCCGGCGGTGGTCCGGTCGAGCAGCGCGACGTCGCACACCGAGGCCCGCAGCGGTGAGCTGCCGCTGACGCGGTGTGGGCGGGCTAGCCGACGTGGGCCAGCGCGGTGGCGATGAGGTCCACGACCTCGTCGGGGTGGGAGATCATCGGGACGTGGCTCGACGCGAGCTCGACGGTCGTGGCGCCCATGCGCGCGGCGAACGAGCGCTCGGCGTCGGGCGGGATCGCCTCGTCCTCGGTGGCCACCAGGTACCAGGACGGCAGCGCACTCCAGGCGGGTACGCCCATGACGTCCTCGAGGGCGCCCGCCGCGAGCGGCTGCTGGACGGCGTGCAGGACCCGTGCGTGGGCCGGGTCGACGTCGGCCGCGAAGTGCTCGACGAAGTCGTCCTCGGGCAGCCAGGCGAACCCGAGGTCGTCGATGTCGAGGTGGGCCAGGGCCGGCGTCGGGGGCCCCTGGGCGAGGAGCTTGCCGATGGATTCGCCCTCGTCGAGCCCGAAGGCGGCGACGTAGACGAGACCGACCGCATTCGGGGCGTCCTGCCCCAGGGCCGTGACGATCTGTCCGCCGTAGGAGTGCCCGACGACGAGGGTGGGACCGTCCTGGCGCCGGAGGACCTGTCGCAGGCGCGCGACGTCGGCGTCGAGCGAGGTCTCGGGGAATTGCGGACTCGTGACGGTGTGGCCCCGTTCCTGGAGTGCTCGGACCACGGAGCTCCAGCACGAGCCGTCGGCCCATGCTCCGTGGACCAGGACGACGTTGACGCCGCTCATGCGGACTCCCCTCCACCGGCTGTCGGTCGTGACCGTCCACCGCGCCGGGCACGGATCGGTGTCGCTGCGACCTCGATCCGGTCGCGGGCCGGGCGTGAGCGTGCGGACCTCGACGACCGGTGAGCACGCGGGCGCACAGCGTGGGGAGGTGCGCGCGGGAGATCGGAACCGACGGACGAACGAGCGCACATGTGCTCGTTTCTCGGGAACGCCGTATTCCGGTCATCTACTCGTGCTCGTCGTCACGCAGTGCGATGATTTCCGGGCGCTGATGTGGATTTTCTCGCTCGTTCAGCGCAATCGCCATCCGGGGGGATCACCATGCGTTCACCTGCTCTCGTCACGGGGCTCGTGCTGTTCACGCTCCTGTCCGTGCTCGACGTCCTGTCGCCGCTCGTCTTCTCCGACGTCGGCGCGCCGCCCGCCGCGAACGTGCTGTCGGTCGTGCTCGGCGTGGTGACGTTGATCGGGCTCGCGCTCCACCTCACGCCCGGCACCCGCGACCGCGCCGGGCGGACGGGCATGTGGATCGCGGTCGTCGCCCGGGTGCTCTCGGCCCTCTCCACGGTGCCGGCGTTCCTCGGACCGGACCACGCGCCGACGTGGGTGCTGGTGACGGGCGCCGTGTTCATCGTGCTGACGATCGTCGGCGTGGTCCTGGTGCGCCCCGCCCTGGCGCGGCACCGCAGCCCGGCCGCGGATCCGGCTCCCGGCGCCCTGACCTGAGTCCCGCCGGTGCGTACGGGCCGGGTGGAGGCGTTCAGCGACGGCGTGTTCGCGATCGCCATCACCCTGCTCGTGCTCGACCTCAGCGTCCCGTCGCTCGAGGAGGCGAGGCGGAACGGGCTGTGGGCGGCGCTGGTCCACGAGTGGCCGGCCTACCTCGCCTACCTGGTCAGCTTCCTCGTCATCGGCATCATCTGGCTCAACCACCACACGATGCTGACGCTGGTCGGCCGGGTGGACCGGGTGGTGCTCTTCGCCAACCTCGTCCTGCTGCTCACCGTCTCGGTGATCCCGTTCCCGACCCGCCTGCTCGCGGACTACCTCCTCGAACCCGAGGGGAGCGTGGCCGCGGCCGTCTACAGCGCGACGATGCTCGCGATGGGGATCGCGTTCAGCGTGCTGTGGTTGACGATCACGCGCCGCCCCGGGCTGCTGGAGCGGCCCCTCGACGCGGCCACGCGCCGCGCGACGCTGCGACGGTTCGGTGCGGGCCAGGTCCTCTACGCCGCGGCGATCGCGTTGAGCTTCGTGAGCGCCGTCGCGACCCTCGCCCTGCACGGCGTGCTGGCCCTCTACTACTGCTTCGACCAGCTCACGCCCTCGGGCGGCACCGACGAGGGGTGAGGGCGGCGCCCGGCGGGGCGCAATCCTGCAGGCGCTCGACGACGAGCCCCCTCGGCCTCCAGCGGCTGACCGTGACGGGCCGGGATGCGCGGGAGCCGCGGCGAGGCGTCAGAAGTCGGGGTCGTGGTCGTAGGGGTTGGGTGGGGTCTGGGGTGCGGTGTGGGTGGTGGCGTGGGTCAGGCGGGCGGCGGTGGTGCGGGCGGGGTCGGTGAGGTGGCCGTGCTGGTTGCGGCGGGCCGCCCATGGCGGGGGTGTGCGTGGCGGTGGGGCGTGGACGAGGTCGGGGATGCTCATCGGGGCGTCGGTCGGGGCCAGGGGGGCGGGCGCGGGGTGGTACCGCGCGGCGGTGACGGTGTGGGTGGTGCCGGTGGGCGCGGTCCAGACGAAGGTGCCGGGCTCGGGCTGGGTCAGCGTCCAGTCGGGGTGCTGGTGTTTGAGCCGGTGGTGGGGTTCGCAGAGCGCGCCGAGGTTGGCGGCGTGGGTGGGGCCGCTGTGGAGCCAGTCGCGGGTGTGGTCGAGGTCGGCGCGCAGCGCGGGCCGGTCGCAGCCGGGGAAGCGGCAGGTTTGGTCGCGGGCGGTGATCCAGGCGGCGAGCTCGGCGCCGGGGTGGCGCCGGCGGCTCTCGGCGTGGGCGTGGGCGGGGTGCTCGGTGGTGGGGCGGGCGCGGGCCCGGGCGAGCGCGGCCTGGGCCTGGCCGAGGAGGGTGGCGTCGTGGCCGAGGTGCTCGGTGGGGTCGAGGTCGTCGAGGGTGTGGGTGTGGGCGGTGAGTTCGACGACTTGTTTGCGGTGCCGGCCGCGGCGCCGGGCGCCGCGGGCTCCGAGTGGGGGCAGGGTCAGGACGTGTTCGAGGTGGCCGTCGGGGTCGTAGAGCAGGAGCCGGGTGGCGGCCCCGTCGCGGGTGCGGGCCAGGAGCCGGGCGGTGGAGGCGACGACGGTGCCGTAGCCGGGGACCTCGCCGGGGCGCTGGTCGCGGCGCAGCAGCGTGGTCAGCTCCAGGCGCACCGCCACCCCGGACCGGAACGCCACCGCCGCCCCGCCCGCCCTGCCTTCCGCGCCCGGGTGCTCCCCGGGATCGTCAGGGGGAGGCTCCCCGTCCTCCAGCGACCCCGGGTCAGGCCCGACCTCGTTCGGCTCGTCCCCGTTCGGCTCGTCCCCGTTCGGCTCGTCCCCGTTCGGCTCGTCCCCGTTCGGCTCGTCCCCGTTCGGCTGGTCTCCGGTGGGCTGGTATTCGCTGGGCTCGTGCTCGGCGTTGTTGGGGCTGGTCTGCTGGTCGGGGTGCTCCGGGGTGTGGTGGTCCTGCGAGTCGCTGTGCGGCGGGTCCTCACGACCAGCGCCGTCCGCGTCGTGCGCTACAGGTCCGTGGTCGTCCGCGCCGCCGCTCGTGCTGGGCCCGCGCCCGTCGGAGCCCGAGCCGCCGGAACCGTGGCGGTAGCCATGGGGGTGGCGCTCGTCGAGGTCGCAGTCGTCGATGCCGCGTTGGTCGGCGTCGGCCTCGCCCGGAGGGCCGTCTTGCGGAGGGTTCCTGTCCGCGTCGCTCCGGCTACCAGCCGCGAGGCCGTCGTCGTCCCGGGCCTCGTCGGCACCGCCGTCGCCAGGGCCGTCGCCGGGGCCGCGGTCGGGTCCGCCGTCGCCGGGTCCGCGGTCGGGTCCGCCGTCGTCGGGGCCGCTGTCGTCGGGGCCGCTGTCGTCGGGTCCGCGGTTGTCAGGGCCGTGGTGGGGGCCGTGGTCGTCAGGACCGTCGTCGTCAGGGTCGTTGTCGGGCCCGTGGCCGGAGCTCTTGGGGGTGAGGAGTTCTTCGGTGAGGGTGGTGATGATGGTGGTGTCGTCGGCGCCGACCAGGTCGGGGTGCAGCAGCCGCAGGTAGACGTGGGCCTCGGT
>NZ_JABBND010000014.1 GCF_012933465.1 Actinomycetospora sp. TBRC 11914 | reverse complement strand
AGCCCGCCGCCGCGCAGCCGGCCTACGCCCAGCCCGCCGCCGCGCAGCCCGCCTACGCCCAGCCGGCCACGGCGCAGCCCGCCTACGCCCAGCCCGCGACGGCCCAGCCCGCGTACGCGCAGCCGGCCTACGCCCAGCCCGCCTACGCGCAGCCGGCCTACGCGCAGCCGGCCCAGCCCGCGCCGCAGCAGGGCCTCATCGCCCGCATGCTCGGTGTCGCCCAGGGCTCCCCGTCGTCCTCGACGGCCGCCCCGGCCCCGGCCGCCCCGAAGCTCGACGCCCCCAAGGTCGACGCGCCGAAGACCGACGCCGCCAAGAAGGCCCAGTCGAAGGCCGCCGACGCCAAGAAGGACGGCACCACGAAGGCCTCCTCGGCCAAGGCCGACGCCAAGAAGGACCAGCACTCCCTGAAGGACGGCGCCAAGGACGCGAAGTCCGAGAGCAGCGGCCTGCTCAGCGGCTTCCACTTCTGAGTCCGCTCCCCCAGCGCGCGACGACGCCGGTCCTCCCCTCCGGGAGGGCCGGCGTCGTCGTGTGTGGGGCCCGTCCGTGCCGGCTCAGCGCTGCACGGTCGTGCCGGCGGGGCCGCCGGAGTGGGAGAGCTTCTTCGCGAAGCAGTCGTCGCTCGAGAACCCCTGGGCGTCGCACCAGGCGTTCGCGGCGGCCGCCGTCGAGAAGCCCTGCGGGTGCACCACGACCCAGAAGTTCCCGCCGTTGAACACCGGCCAGTCGCCCGACCACAGCATCACCGCCGACGGGTCGCGACCCTGCAGCGTCGTGAAGTGGGCGAGGATCGCGGCGTCGTCGTAGGTGATGCCGTCGGCGACCAGGCCGTCCTTCTTGGCCGACAGCTGCGGCACCCACTCGCCGACGAGCCCCTCCACGGTCGAGCGGTCCGAGGCGACCTGCGCCTCGAGCGCCGCCGACGACGAGCCCCCCGACGACGAAGGCCCGGACGACGAAGGCCCGGACGACGACCCGGACGACGAGCCGGTGGCGGAGGACGCGACCGCGGGCACGGGGACGCCGACGGTCACGGTCGGGGTCACGACCGGGGTCGTCGCCGGAGCACCGAAGATCACCGCGGGACGTGCCGCCAGCACACCCACCGCGACGAGGACGACCGCGACGACGACCGAGACGCCGGCGACGATCCACGGCACGGTCGAGCGCTGCGGGGCCGGCGCGAGCGGGGCCATCACGGGGCCGGCCGGCATCGGGTGCGGCAGCGGCGCGGCGCCGTACGCGGCGCACGAGGGCGGGGGCGTGGGACGGGGGAGCGGACGAGGACCGGGAGCCGGTGCAGCGCCCGCCATCGCCATCGGCGCCCCGACACCCGCCGGCACCGGGCGTGCCGGTGACTGCCGTTCCCCGCAGGCGACACAGAAGTGCAGGTCCGGAACCAGAGCGGCGCCACAGCGGCAGCGGCCCACGACGATCATCCCCCCGACGATCCGGCCGGGCGGTGTCCCGGCTCTTGCCGGGTGCATCTCCTCCGGACGAGCGGTTGTTACGCCACGTCGCCCACCGCGGGAGACCGTTCACACGACCGAGTGACCTCTCAGAGGAACGTGAACACGTTGTCGATCACACCCGAGAGCAGGGCGACGAGGGTCGCGACGGCCATGAGGCCGAGGACCAGGTAGACCGCCCACTGCCACGAGGTCGTCTCGCGCCGGGCGTCCTCGACCCGGTCGAGCGTGCTCCGGCTCCGGTCGTCGGTCTGGGCGAACGAGGCCCGGAACGCGAACCGCTCGTCCCAGGTGTCGGCGTCGACGACGCCCTCGAGGAGCTCGGCCGCCGGACCGCGGGCGACCACCCGGCCGGCGAGGATCACGACGAGGTCGTCGCCCAGCGCGCGGGCCATCGCGATGTCGTGGCAGGTGAGCACCATCGTCGCGTCCGTGCCGGCCCGGGCCCGGCGGATCGACTCGACGATCGCCGTGCGGTTGACGACGTCCATGGCTGCCCCAGGGTCGTCGAGGACCAGCAGGTGCGGGTCGTCGACGAACGACTTCGCGAGGGCGAGCCGCCGCCGGGTGCCCGACGAGAGCGTGTCAGGCAGCTGGTGGGCGACCTCGGTGAGGTCGAACTCGACCATCCGGCGCCAGGCCCGGTCCTCGACGACGGTCTCGTCGTAGCCGCGGGACTCGAGCGGGTAGCGCACGTTCGCCCACGCCGTCATCGACGCGAACAGCGAGCTGTCGTAGATGGAGGTCCCGCCGAGCAGCACCCCCATGCCGCGACGGAGGTCGCGGAGCTCCCGGGGGGCGAGGTCGTGGACGGGGTGCCCGTCGACGGTCACGTCGCCGGACTCGTCGTCGGGCCTCTCGAGGCCCAGCAGGATCCGGGTCAGCGTCGTCTTCCCGACCCCCGAGGGACCCATGATCACGAGGGTGCGCCCCGGGGCGGCCGTCAGTGAGATGCCGTCGAGCACGCGGTCGCCGTCGAACGACTTGCTGACGCCGTCGACCACGATCTCCGGCGCCGCGGTCAGCAGCGCGGACCCGGCCTCCCGTTTCGCCATCGCTCGTCGCTCCTCCGGGGGACGGCCCTACCCCGACAGCGAGCGCCAGCGTGCCAGAAGGGTCAACACGCTGCGACGGCGTCAGGCCTTCGCGGTCGTCCGGACGCCCACCGCACACCGGCTGCACGCGGTGAAGCCCTCGTCGCGGGCGTCGTCCACCGTGAGGGCCTCGGCGTCGTGGCCGTCGAGCACCTCGCACCCGTCGACGTGGTAGCGCATCCGACCGGGGACGACGTGCACGACGGCGGCGCCGTCCCGCGCGGTCGCCGGCTCCGGCGTCACCACGACGGGCGTCGGGGCCGGTTCCGGCGTCTTCGTCGGCGTCGGCTCGGGGACCTCGGCGGCGCCGGGCGTCGGCTCCGCGACCTCGGGGTGCTCGGCCTCGGCGGCGGCGGGCTGCGCGGGCGCGGCCTCGGCGGCGGGCGTCGCGGCGTCGGCGGTCGCGGGCTCCGAGTCGGTGGCGGCTGCCGCGGGCTCGGCCGGAGCATCGGCGGGGGCGGGGGCGCGGCGCAGCATGAGCACGTAGAGCACCGCCGCGGCGAGGCTGACGACGAGGGCGGCGCCGGCCAGCCACGTCGTGCCGGTCAGGAACGCACTGATCAGGAGAGCGGCCGCCAGGACCACGAGCACACCGATGAGCATGAGACGGAGATCCTCCTGTGGTGGCCTGGCGTCCGGAGTCACGGCATGCTATCGGCCGGTCACGGCGAGGTGACGGGCGCCCGCCGTCGACCGGGGCACCGACGACGCCGGGTCAGGCCCGGGGTGCCTGCGAGCGGGCGGCGATCCGCCCGGCCAGCGCCCCCACGACGGCGGCCGCCACGAACGAGTAGACGCAGTACAGCGGGTTGAACGTGCCCTGCAGGAACATCAGCGGCACGACGAGCAGGTAGCTGATCACTGCTGCGCCCGCACCGTGCAGCGGCGGGTTGGGGCAGGCGAGCCCCACCCGGGCGCCGGCGGACGCGAAGGCGATGACGGCGACGAGGATCAGCCAGAACATGCCGAGCAGCGGCACGTAGGTGCTGACGATCGGTTGGACCAGACCGCCGAAGACCAGGATCAGGAATCCGGTGCTGACGGCGCGGGCCACGGCACCGACGTCGACCTGCGACGCCTCGGGGCGGGCCGGCGCGCTGCGCGCCGACGCGGACGCCTTCGGGGGCGTCGTCGCACCCTTCGGGGGCTTCGGTGCGGGCTTCGACGCCATCAGGGCACCACGGTCCTCTCGGTGGACGACTCGGCCGGGGCGCCGTCGTCGCGGGGTCGCTGGAGGTAGCGGTGGGTGGGGAGCAGCACGCCGAAGACCGAGCCCGCCAGGAATCCGACCAGTGCCGGGAACACCTGCCACTGCGCGGCCGTCGCCAGCCCCACCACGGCCACCAGCCCGGCGGCGGCGAGCACGATCCGGGCCCATCCCTGCCCCAGCAGGAGCGCCACGGCGAGCAGCAGGACGAGGACCCCGAACCACGGCAGGACCGGCACGAACCAGTTGTCCTGCGCGGTGGGCGCGACGACGGTGCCGGCGCCGGCGTTGAGGGCGTCCGCCGCCGTGGCGGCGTCGGTGGGCTCCGGGGCCCCGATCCGCGAGGTGAGCAGCGAGACCGCCACCACGACCCAGCACACGACGGCGACGACGAGCTGCCAGGGATAGCGGCCGGCCCGCCAGTACCGGGAGACCGCGACCACGGGGCGCGTCACGGTGGGCGGAATCATCGACTCATGGTAGGGGACCGTTCGGCCGGGCCCGCGTCCCCCGCGCGAGGCACCGGCCTCCCCCTTCCGGACACGCCTTGACGGCGATCGCACCTCGGGACTGGTCCTCCCCCTACTGTGGCTGGCTCGCCGGGGCCGTCGGCGGGGACGGGGGACGCGATGCGGGGTCAGAGCGACCGGGCGAGCCCGACGGACGACCGACCACCGGCCCCGGAGATGCGGCTGACGGGCATCACGACCGTCATCGACGGCTCCCCCGTGCTGCACCGGCTCGGGCTCGCCGTCCCGGCCGGGGAGATCACGGTCGTCATGGGTCCGTCCGGTGCCGGCAAGACGACGATGGTCCGCCACCTCGTCGGCCTGCTCGAGCCCGACCGCGGCACCGTCGAGGTCGGCGGCCGGAACGTGTGGGAGGCGAGCCCGGAGGGGCTCCGCGAGATCCGCAACGGCATGGGCGTCCTGCTCGGCGGGTCGTCCTTGTTCGACTCGTCGCTGTTCTCGTCGTTGACCGCCTACGAGAACCTCGACTACAGCCTCAAGCACCACCGCGTGCCGGAGGCCGAGCGGAGGCGCCGCGCGATGGCACGGCTGCACGAGCTGGCCCTCGACGACGTCGCCGACGAGCGCCCCGAGACCATGCCGGCGCACGCCCGCCGTCGGCTGGGGCTCGCGAGGGCGCTCGTGACCGACTCCCCGGCCCTGATCCTCGACGACATCGACGTCTGCCTGGACGCCGCGCACTCGCACCGCATCCTCGCGGCGCTGGCCAACTGGCGGGAGCGCACCCACGGCACGCTGCTGCTCACCACCCACAGGATCGGGCTCGCCCGCGAGCTGGGCGACCACCTGGCCATCCTCGCCAACGGCCGCATCATCACCACCGGGAGCGCGGCGGAGCTGCTGGCCGGGATCGAGACCAACGAGCAGTTCGACCACCGGTTCCAGGTCTCGGACTTCCTCGGCCCGCCGCGGATGTCCGACATCGAGGCCGACGACGACGGGGCGTCGCGGCGGGGCGTGCGGATCACCGTCGACCCGCAGATGCTCCGCGCGGCGATCGTCGGGATCGTCGTCGTCACGCTGGTCGTCATGACCCTCGCGATCGCCCACGTGATCTGAGCGCGACGTCGCTGTGGTGCGCGAACGGCGCCGTTCTGGCGTCGGACGCAAGGAATGCGCCATTGCTGGCGGTTCGCAGGGGGACCGGCGAACGAGTGAACGGCGCCGTTCCGGCGTCCGACGCCAGGAATGCGCCATCGCCGGCGCTCCGGTCGGAGATCAGTCGGGCACGACCGTGGACCCGTTCGGGGCGACCGGCACCCCGGACGCGCTCACCGCGGACCAGGTCCCGCCGAACTGCCGCTGGCCGGCGCCGCGGACGTCGTCCGCGTGGACCGGGTCGCCCGGCGCTCCGTCGTTCGCGAAGTAGTAGAGCGGGTGGCCGAAGTAGGTGACCTGCTGGCGGCCGTCGGCCCGGGTGACGGTGGCGATCTGCTCGGGCTCGACGGCGTGCACGTTGCCGTCCTTCGGGCCGGGCTCGCCGAGCGCGATGTACGGGCGCCAGATCTGCGCGCAGGCGTCGACGCAGGTGGGCGTACCGGCGGTGTCGGCGGAGAACTGGTAGAGCGTGTGGCCCGCGCCGTCGGCCAGCGTCGCGCCGTAGAAGCTCGGCCGGACCTGCACCGTCGTGTCCGCGCCCGAGAGCTGCGCCGTCGGGCCCTCGTCCACCGGGTCGCCGCAGGCCGCGAGCGCGGCGAGGCCGACGAGGAGGACGGGTAGCACGGCGGCCCGCACGGTGACGGTCATGGGTCCTCCAGGTCGGGTGGGTTCGGGGGTGTCAGAGGAACGAGGCGATGACGAGGCCGACGAAGGCGACCGCGACCACCACGCAGGTCACCGAGCCGCGCAGGTAGACGCGGCGACGCTTCTGCTGGGTGCGCTCGTCGAGCGGCAGCGACGCCGCCAGCTCGCCCGCGTTCCGCCAGCCCCACACCCCGACCAGCACCAGCAGCGCGGCGGGGAGCAGGAGCCAGAGCGCACTGATCGTCACTGGCCGGGGGTCCCGCCGAGGCCGGCCGGGGCACCGTCCGGGTCGGCGGGGCGGTAGGCGTCGGCGTAGCGCACGTCCTGGCTGCGCAGCTGGTCCTGCAGCCACGAGCTCCAGGCGGCGATCTTGCGGTCGTTGGTGACGGCCTGCTTGAGGGGGATCTGCGACTGCGCGAAGTCGGCGGGCTTGCCCGGGAGGATCTGGGTGACCTCGCCGACGTTCCACCCCTGCGAGGTCTGCACCGGCCCGAACGGCTGACCCTGCGGGGCCGCGAACGCGGCCTGCGCGTACGACTGCTGCAGTTTGTCCGCCGTCACCGGGTCCCCGAGGTCGCCGCCGGCCGCCTTGGTGGCGCCGTCGAGGCTCTGGGTACGGGCGAGGTCGGCGAACGGGGCGCCGCCGCGCAGCTGGTTGAGGATGTCGTTGGCCTGGTCCTGGGTGGGCACGACGATGTTCGAGAGCTTGCGCTGCTCCGGGGTGCCGAGCCGCGCAGCGTACTTCGGGAACTCCGCGGGCAGGTCGCTGTCCGGCACCTGGACGGGGTCGGTCACCTGCTTGATCAGCTCCGCCGCGGCGTACTGCTGACGGACCTCGTCGAGCACCTCCGGCTCGGAGGAGCCGACCTGACCCAGCGCGGTGACGAACTTCTGCTCGCCGTCCGGGCCCGGCCCGTACTGCGCGCTGATCATGTCGGTCAGCTGCTGGCGGACCTTCGTGTCGGGGATGACGATGTTGCGGTCGGCCTCGGCGTTCGCCATGACGTCCGCGACCGCCATCGCCTTCGCCGCGTCCCGGCGGAACCGGTCCGCCCCGGCCGGGTCGGCGGGGGCCTGGGCGCCGTAGAGCGCCTCGATCGTCTTCAGGCGCTTGTCGTACTCGGCCGCGGTGACGACCCGGTTCCCGACGGCGAACGCGGCGCCCTCGGGAAGCGGCGGCGAATACACCGACGGGAAGAGGCCCATGAGCGTCGGGACGGCCAGGGCGGAGGCCACCGTCGCGACCGCGATCACGATCCCGACGAGCACCCGGCGCAGGCGCGTGCGTGGGGGCTTCGGGCTGCGCATCGCCTCGACGGCGGACGAGGTGACGGCGCGCGGTCGCTCGAGGGTCAGCATCTACGACACTCCTATCGACGCGGGAGCACGGGGAGCGGGCTCGGGCGCGTCGGGGGCAGTGGGGGCACTGGAGAGCGGGGTGGACGGGGGCCACACCCAGACGACGAACAGGGCAGCGGCGTACGAGAGCCCGACGGAGGCGGCCAGCAGGAGGCCGAACTCCCGCATCAGGGCGAGCGGGGACACGGCCAGGACCGCGTAGCCGATGGCCGACGTGCCGGCGGCGAGGGCGACCGCGCGCCGCAGGCTGCGGTCGGACTGCCGGACGGACTGCGACACCATGACCGTGAACTCGCAGCCGACGGCCGCGGTCAGCGAGCCGAGGGCCACCGTCAGCGGGCTCAGCGCGGTCCCGGTGGCCCACAGCAGCAGCAGCGAGCCCCCGGTCGCGATCACCGCGGCGGACACCGCGCGCAGCGCGTCGACCCGGCGGCGCAGCCCCAGGGCGAGGACCAGCCCGGCGGCCACGACCCCGGCGACGCTGGCCAGGTACCGGTCCGAGGACACCACCTGGTAGCCGCGCACGGCGACCGTCGGCAGGCCCGTCAGGTCGGCGGTCGTGCCCGGGGGCGGCGGCGGGAGCTGGGCCTTCACCTGCCCCGTCACCGTCGCGAGGTCACCGAGGTCGTCCAGCGACACGCCGTACGACATGTTCGCCACCTGGCCGTCGCCGCGCACCACCGCGCTCGTCAGCGAGTCGGGCATGAGCCGCAGCCCGGCCTGGATCTGGTCGGCTGTCGGGGTCGGCCCGAGGAAGTCCAGCAGACCGGGCAACGAGAGGACCGGGTTCATGGTGTCGCCGTGGCTGACGACGATCTGCTGGTTCGCCTTCTCCATCCACTGCCACGCCTCGGGGCTGCGCACGTCGGCGGGCGGGGACCCCGGGACGTCGGTCGCACGCAGCACCACGTTGAGCTCGCCGTTGGTGCCGATGACGTCCTGGACGTGGTCCGCGTCGGCCATCGCCGGCAGCCCCCGGGCGAGGTCCTGGATGTTGGTCTGCAGCGGCATCGTCGCCAGCAGCGCCCACCCGGCCAGCGCGAGGGCCAGCACGCCCGCGCCCACGCCGTGGCGGACCCGGCGCGACGCGGTCGGGGCCGGGACCGGCTCGCGGGGCCCGCCGTCGTCGGCGTCGGTCCCGCGGCGCACCAGCAGGGCGCCGAGCGCGACGGCGAACGCGATCCCGACGGCGAGGGTGATCCCCAGGTCCCGCACGAAGGCGAGCGGCGTGAGGGCCAGCGTCGCGAAGCTGAGCGCCGAGCCCGCCGCCACCACGAGGACGACCCGGCTGCGGGCCCGCTGCGCGAAGTACGTCGGGTAGTAGCTGCCGAGCCCGAGGAGCACCGGCAGGAAGGCCAGCACCCCGAGGGAGAGCGGGTGGTGGATCCACCCGAGCCCGGCCACCGTCATCCCGGTCGCCAGCAGGGTCACCGCCAACGGGAGCAGGCGGCGGCGCCGCCGGGTCCAGGGGACGAGGAACAGGACGAGGCCGATCGCGACGACCGCGATCGCGCCGATGACCGGGATCTGGGTGTCGACCGACTGGCCGAGGCCCGCGACGATCGTCGGGACCCCGGACACCGTGATCGTCGTGCCGGGCGGGAGGGCGGCGGCGTGGGCGGCCTGCGTGACCTGGTCGACGAGCCGCTGGGTGCCGGCCTGGTCGAGTCCCGCGCGCGGGCGGACCAGGATCGCGAGCGAGTTCGGGTTCGGGATCACGTAGTGCCAGCGGGCCTTGACCCCGCCGGTCGAGTCGAACACGACGTTCTCGACGAACCGGGGGTTCTTCAACGTGGGGAGCCCGGTCGGCAGGGCCTGGATGATCGCGGGCGCGTACCGGCTGTCGAACTGCGCCTGCGCCGCCGCGCCGGCCGCGTCGACGTCGGCGGGCGACGCGCCGCGGCGCTGGGCGTCCTGCCGCGCCGCGTTGGTCAGGCCGTCCCGGCGGCCGAGGAGCTCGGCGACCACGAGCTGGGCCTGACCGGCGATGTTGTTCAGGGTCCCGACGGGCCCGTAGAGCGCCGCGGTGTCCGGCTCGTTCCCGAGCTGGTTCTCGAGGGCGAGCACCCCCGGGAGCTGCGCCGTCTGCAGCAGCGCCCGGGGCTGCGGGTTCTCCAGGAGGACGACGATCGGGTCACCGCCGAACGACTGCCCGAGCTGGTTCAGCTGCGCGAGGGACGGATCGTTCGCGGGGAGGAACGAGTCCACCCCGGTCTCGACCCGTACCTGCGCGAGCCCACCCCCCAGGAACACCGCCACGAGCAGTCCCGCGACCACGGTGACGAGGTCGCGGCGGCTCGGGTGCAGCGCCCGCCGCCGGGCGCCTGCGGCCCGCTCGCGCACGGAGACCCGCGGCGGGGCGCCCGCGTCGTCGCGGGCTCCCCGCCGTGTGATCCAGGACATCCTCATGCGGGGCGATCCTGGCCAGTCACCGGGTGTAGGGCTGCAGGGGGGTGTTGCAGCCGGCGTTGCTCCCACCGGGGGGATTGCCGACGTCGTAGGAGAACTGACCGGCGCCCAGCATCGGCTTGGGGACCCCGGGCGGGAGCGCGATGCTGTCGTAGCCGAAGGTCGGCGCCACGCCGCCGACCGGGCCGTTCGGTGCCTGCGTCGACCGGACGATCGCGTCGGCGAAGTTCGTGAAGAACGGCGCCACGTTCGGCCCGCACGGCTTGAGGTAGGCCAGGATCGGGTTGAGCTCGCCGAAGAACTGCAGTCCGGGGGGCACGACGTCCTGGACGTGGCCGGCGAAGTCCGGCACCCGCTGCAGCGTCGGCGGCAGCTTCTGCAGGGTCGTGTCCAGTGCGGGCAGCAGGCCCCGCAGGTCCTTCGACGTGCCCGGCAGCTGGGCGAGCGCGTCGTTCAGCGGCCCCGAGGCCTGGTTGAGGTTGTCCGCGAACGGCTGGAGCGCCCCACCGAGCCGCGAGAGGTCGCCGCTGGCGTCCTGGGCCGTCGACAGGGTCGGGGCCAGCTTCTCGATGACGGCCTTCAGGTCGTCGGAGCTGCCCGCGGTCACCTTGGTGACCGTGTCCGCGTCGTTGACGAGGTCCGCGATCTGGCCCTGCCGCGTGTCGAGCGCGTCGAGGACCTTCGCGGTGTTCGCCGAGAGCTGGCGCAGCGCGATCTCCTGGCGGCTCAGTGCCGTCAGCGCGGCCGGCACGTACCGGGTGGGTTCCCCGAGGCTGCCGAACGTCTGCGAGATGCCGGACTGGTTGCCCGCCGTGACCTCGTCCAGCGACTGGAGCGTCCCGCCGAGGGCCTGGCGGTCGGACTGGGGCAGGGCGCGGATGACCTCGTCGGTGTCGACCGGCGGGGTCACGGTGCCCATCGGGACGAGCGCGCCGTCGGGCAGCGCCGGGCCGTCGCCGTCGGTGATGTCGACGTAGGTCTCGTTGATCAGCGTCTTCGTCTTGATCGTCGCGCGGACGCCCTGGTGCAGCGGGGCGAGCTCGGGCTTGTCACCGAGGCCGGCGCGGATCCGCGCGACGCCGTCGACGACGTCGACGGACAGGACACGGCCGGCGGCGACCCCGTTCACCGTCACCTGGCTCTGGTTGACCAGGTTCTTGTTGATCGGCGACTGGAAGACCACCGAGTACGGGGTGGACGTGATCAGCGGGATGGTGCCGCCGGCGCCCACGAAGAACAGCGCGTAGAACGCGATGCTCGCCGCGACGAACGCGAGCAGGATCGCGGTCTGGATCCACGGGAGGGCCTTCTGCGAAATCTTCACCGGTCGGCCCCTATCCGCCGTGGGAGTTCGTGGAGGACGACGTGGCCGGCTTGTCGCCCCACGAGGACGTGTCGCCCCAGTGCCCCTGCTTCGGCGGCGCCGGGTAGGTCGGGACCGGTGTCTCGGCGCAGAGCGGGTTCACCTGGCCCGGGACCGGCACCGAGCACGCGCCGAACTGGAGGAGAGCGCGAAGGCTGTTCCGACCGTCGCCGTCCCCGAGGTCGGTGACCGACCGGGTCTGGTAGACGAACGCCGTCAGGTCGGGCAGGTAGGGGATCAGGTTCCCCGTGATCGGGTCGAGGTCCCGCACGATCGGCTTGAGCTCGGGCAGCGTCCGGTTCACGTCGTCCACGAACGGCCGCAGGTCGGCCGCCGTCGGCCGGAGCTTCTGCGCGACAGGGGCCAGCTTGTCGACGGTCGTGCTCGCGGTGTCGACGGTGTCGGACAGTTTGCCCAGCGCGTCAGGCAGGTCGTCGCTGGCCGCCTTGATGTCGTCCAGGGTCGGGTCGAGCTGGTCCGAGAGGCCCTGGACCGCTCCGGTGCTCGCCTTGAGCTTGTCGGTCACGCCCGGCAACTGGTTGAAGCTGTCGCGCAGGGCGTCGCTCTGGTCCGAGACCGCCTTCAAGGTGGTCTGGAGCGAGTTGGCCAGGTTCGTCAGCCGGGCGTCGTTGCCGCCGACCGCCTGCGAGAGCTGGCCGACGGCGGTGATCAGCTGCCTGATCTTGTCGCGACGGGTGTCCAGCTGGGCGACCACGGGCTGGATCTGCCGGGTGAAGTCGTCGACGGCGCTGACGCCGCCGGGCAGGTCCTGGCCGGCCCGGGCGAGCGACACGTCCGCCTGGCTCAGCAGCGCCCGGGTCGCCTCGCGGGTGTTCTCGTCGAGGTGGGAGAGCGGCTGGTCGATCTCGACCGGCGACTGGCTGTTGCCCAGCGGGAGGACCCCGTAGGCTGGCACCTCGGGCGCCGGCGGGCCGCCGGGGTCGAGCTCGATGTACATCGTGTTCAGCGGCGTGGTGGGCCGCATGACGACCGTCGCGTTCTGGTAGATCGGCCGGTCGTACGTGCTCTGGTTGATCGACATGAGCACGAGCGCGCGGCCCTTGTTGTCGATCTTCGCGTCGGCGATCTGCCCGACCTGGACGCCGTTGATCTGGACGCTCTGTCCCAGTCCGGGCGCCACCGAGGCGGCCTCCGCGAAGGTCGCCCAGACCTGGGTCTGGCTCTCCCACGGCGGCGTGAAGCGCTGGTTGGCCAGCACCGTGCCCCCGATCCCGAGGCCCAGCGCCACCACCACGGCCACCGCGATGACGTTGCGGAGCAGGCCGGGTTCGGTGCGGACGAAGTGGACCGCCCGGCGGATGCGGCCCGGGTTCTCGGCGCTCATCGGTTCCCTCCGGTCGTCGCCGCCCGGGGCAGCAGGCCGCCCACGGCGGCGGGGGCTCCGGCCAGCGCCGTCTGCGGGCTCACCGAACCCGCCGGGTTGAGGAGGCCGTACAGCGTGCCCAGCGAGAGGCCGCCGATCCCGCCGATGCTTCCGGAGCCGCCGCCGACGTTGAACGAGATGCCGTAGCCGTTGGGGTCGTTGTAGCCCGCGGCTCCGTTGAGGCCGCGGAACATCGGGCCGATCTCCTGGCGCAGCTTGTCCGCGTGCTGGCCCGTGACCGCGGTGTGCCGACGGCCGGCATCCGCGCCCTGGTCCGGGCTGTAGCCGGACTCGAGGGTGTCCACGATCGGTCCGTTCACCCGGTCCAGCGGGGTGTTGAGCCCGTGGAAGACCGTCGTGAGGTCGCGGCTCGCGGGGATGAGGCCCTGCACCACGGGCCGGGTCTGTTCGAGGGCGGCTCGGAGGTCGCTCACCACCGGGCGGGCCTTGACCAGCACCGGGTCGAGGTGGTCGAGGAGCACCCCGGCCTGCTGCACGACGGGCCGCGCCGGCCCGGCGGTGTCCTTCAGCTTGTCCAGCGAGCCACCCAGCCGGGCCAGGCCCGGCTGCGCGGTGTCGAGGGCGTCGGGCAGGTCGTGGATGGCCTGCGCGGTGTTCCTGCTGGAGTCCCGGAACGCCGTGGTGGTGGTGTGCAGGTTCGCCAGGATCGACTCGATCTGACCGTCCTGACGGGACAGCACCGCGGTGGTGCGCTGCAGACCGTCGACCACCGCCGGCAGATCGTTGCCGGGGTTGGTGCCCGTCAGGGAGTCGATGACGCCGGCGCCCGGACCGAGGACGCCGGGGGCGTCCTTGGCGAGGCCCTGGATGGCCTGGCCGGAGCCGGCCTTCAGGGCCCGGTCCAGGCCGTTGATGGAGGCCGGGATGCCCTTGACCGCATCGGGCTGGATCGCCTGGACGACCTGGCTGAGCTCGGTCGGCAGCTGGGTGCGCTGGATCGGGATGTCGTCGACCCACGGCTGGGTGCGGTCGCCGCCGGGGATGATCTCGACGTAGATGACACCGCCGAGCAGGCTGACCGGGCGGACGTTGGCCGACGGGGCGGAGCCCACCTTGTCGATCACGTCCGACTCGACACGGAGGTGCATGACCGCGGAGCCGTCGGGCTCCCGCTCCACGGAGTCGACGCGCCCGACCTCGACGCCGCCGACCTTCACCTTGCTCGAGTTCGCGAGGGTGAAGTAGTCGCCGGTGGTGTGGACGTCGCGGGTGGTGAAGCCCCACTGGTAGTACTGCTGCCACTCGGACTTGGTGATCCCGGCGAGCAGGCCGAGCGTGAGGACGGCCACCACGACGGTGCCGACGAGCGCGTAGTTGACCCGGCGGACGTTCGGCTTCTTGACCGGCCCGTCGCCGTTCCCGTCGCCGTTCCCGTCGCCGTCGTCCTTGCCGGGCAGGACGGAGCTGAGCTTCATCGGTTCCCTCCGTCCCGGTCGACGACGGCCTGGTTGTCGGGCTTGCCGCCACCGTGGCCGTCACCGGGCTTGTCGCCGTGGTCGCCGCCGTGGTCGCCCCACTGACCGCCGCCGTGGTCGAAGTCCGGCTGCGGACACCGCACGTTGGTGAACTGGTTGAGCTCGGTCTGGGTCGGGACGCCGCCGACGATCCCGCCCTGCGGGACGAGCACGAATCGCGCGGCGTTGCCGGTCGTGTCGCCCTGGCGGACCAGGATCGCCAGGTTGGTGAACACGTGGCCGACGTCGAGGGGCGCCAGGCACGCCAGGGGCAGCCGGGCGTTCTGGGCCGCCGTGCGGATGTCGACCACCAGCGGGCGCAGGTCGTGCAGCGCGGGGGTGAGCGCCTCGAGGGCCGGCTGACCGACGTCGGAGACGCCGGGGACCTTGTCCAGCGGCTTCGGTGCCTCCCGGAGCACCCCTCGGACGTCCGGGGTGGCCGCGGCGAGGTCGTCGACGCCGGGCCGGATGTTCGTGACCGCCGCGGTGGTCGTCTCGAGCGGCTGCTGGAGGTCGACCAGGGCCTTGCGGACGTCGGCGAAGGCGCCCGGGGCCACCTTGAGCAGGTCGGCGAGCGACCTGCCGCCGTTGACGTTGACCGCGTCGAAGGTCGTGGACAGCTGGCGGTTGAGGTCGGTGATCTGCTGCTGGCGGCCCTGGAACGAGGAGCTCAGGTCGCGCAGCGAGGTCAGGACCGTCTGGATGTCCCGGCCGTTGTTGTTGTTCAACGCCCGCGCCACCGTGGCCAGCCTCGGCAGGTTGCTGGGGACCGCGTCGACCGCGTCGGACAGGTCCTTGGCGTGGCCCTCCATGCCGGCCCCCAGCTGGCCGAGGGCGCCCTGGGCCGCCGTGGTCGTCTTGGGGTCGAAGATGCTCGCCAGGTCGAGGATCTCGACGGCGGGCTGCGTCTGGCTGGCCGGGATCACCCCGTCGGACGGCAGCACGCCCGCCGCGGGGTCGCCGCGGGAGATGTTGACGTACTTCTGGCCCAGCCCGGACCGCGAGACGACCTGGACGGTGGCGTTCTTGTAGACCGGCTTGTCGTCGTCGAACTGCAGCCGCACGGTCCCGACGCCGTTGCCCTGGTAGTCGATGCTGTCCACCCGGCCGACGCGGACGTCGGCCTCGCGGAGATCGTCGTCGACGTGGAGGTCGCCGGTGTTGGTGAACTGCGCCTCGACGTAGGTGTGGGCCTCACCGGGCAGGCCCTTCGCGGAGTTCAGCGCGAACACGGCGAGCACCGCGGACGCCACGACGACCACGAGGCCGAGGACGCCCGAGGTGAAGCGCGTCGACCGCTTCTTCTTGCCGGCCATCAGCGTCCTCCCATGAGGGTGCCCAGCGCGCTCTGCTCCTGCGTGGGGGTGAGTCCCGTGGCGCTGCCGCCCGGCGCGGGCTGGCCCTTGAGCAGGGTGTTGTTCGCTCCCGGGATCAGCGAGGTCGCGACGCCGCCGGTCGCGTTCTGGGTGTCGGCGACGAAGAAGACCCGGAAGTAGTGGCTGAGGGCGTCGCCACCGTTGGTGGTCAGCGCCCAGTTGTGGAGGAAGCCGAGGACGCCCTGGATGCGGGGGTCGTTGCACGCGTTCGCGACCGAACCGCCGCAGATCGGGTCGGGCCCGGAGCCGTACGGCCCGCCGAGGTTCCGGGTCAGCGAGTCCACGACCGGTCGCGCGCCGTGGACCGTGTCGTAGAGCGGCCCGCCGGTCGTCCTCAGCTCCGCGGCCAGCGGCCGCGCCTGGTCGAGCAGGGCGTTGGCCTTGTCCAGCAGCGGGTTCGCCGCCTCCAGGGCCGGCTGGGCGGAGTCGGTGAAGGTGCTGATCTCCCCGGCGATCGCCGCGAGGTTGTCCGACGTCGGACGGAGATCGGCGAGGGTCTGCTGGGTCGCCCCCGCCGTGTGGGTCAGGTCGTCGAGCGTCTTCTGCGCGGCGGCCAGCGTGGAGGGGAGCTCCTGGAGCGTGTCGCGCAGTTGCTGCTCGTTGGCCGCGGTGGTGGCGAGCAGGTTGGTGGCGGACCCGACGGTGCTGTCGAGGGTCTTGCCCTGGTCGGCCGCGAGCCCGTTGGTCACCGGCTGGACCTGGTCGATGACCTGGCCGAGCAGCTGGTTCTGCCGGCTCAGCGACGAGGCCAGCGCCGAGGTGTCCCCGAAGGCCGGCTTGAGCTCGCGGATGATGTCCTGGACGTTCTGGCCGCGGTTCGCGACCCCGCCGCCCAGCGTGCGCAGGACCGAGGACAGTCCGGCCGCCGTCGGGTCGTTCAGGGCCTGGACGATGTTCTGGTAGTCCTCGGCGAAGCTGGTCTGCTTCTCCGGCAGCCCCTGGCCCGGCTGCAGGATCGGGGCCGACGGCGTCCCGGGGTTCAGGTCGACGAACTTCTCGCCGATGAGGGAGAGCTGGCGGATCGTCGCCGTGGCGTCGACGTGCAGCGGCAGCGCCTTCTGCTCCAGGTTCATCGGCACCAGCGCGACCTTGCGGTCCGGATCGACCGTCGGGGTGCCGGTGGTGCCCACGACGACGCCGCCGATCTTGACCTGCGCCTGGCTGGTCATCGCGCCGATGTTCGCGAACTCGGCGACCACCAGCTGGCCGTCGGTCGGCCGCGCGGTGACGGCCGTCGTCGCCGCCGTGGCTCCCAGCAGCGCCACCAGCGCGAGGAGGACGATGTGGACCTTCCCCAGCGACCGGAACGGGTTCGGACCGGAGGTGGTCCGGGAGGACAGCGTCATCAGTTCAGTCCTCCGATCCCGGCCGCCGCCGGGCTGGCGGCGCCACCTCCGCCGCCCTGGACGCCCTGGGCGACCGCGGTGCAGTCGCGCGGGACCGGGGTCGCGAAGAGCGGCGGCGTGGCGGGGGTGTCGTCGACGCTCTCCGGCCCCTCGCGGACCGGGACGCGGCCGTAGCCACCGTTGTTGTCGTGATAGGCGGTCGCGGAGCCCCAGGTGGACAGGAACCCGACGACGCACGGGGTGAACGGCTGGAGGTCGTGCAGGGTCGGGGAGAGCTTGCCGAACGTGTCCCCGACCTTCGGCAGCGTCGTGTCGCCGGCGTCGAGCAGCCCCGGCGTGTAGTCGAGCAGCTGCGAGGCTGCCTCGAGGGTGGGCTTGAGCTGGGCGATGGTCGGGCGGAGGTCCTTGAGCACCGGGGCGAGGTGGCCGGCCACCGAGGGGAGCTTGTCGGTGGTGGTCTTGGCGTCCTGCAGCAGCGGCACCGCCGCGTCGGTCGCGCCCGGCACCTTGCCCAGGGTCGACTGCGCCTGGTCCAGCGTCGGGGGGAGCTTCTGCAGGACCTGGCGCAGCGCCTCGCGCTGCTGGGCCGTGTCCTTGGTGCTCACCGAGAGGTCGTTGACGATCCCGGAGATGTCCTGGTCGTGGGCGCCCGCCCGGGTCACCAGCTCGTTCGTGTCGGTCACCAGCTGGTTGATCGCCGGCTCGTCGATGGCGACCCCGCGGAACACGTTGCCGATCGCGGTGAACGCGGGCCCGGCGGTCGCGAGCGTGCTGTTGAGGTCCTGCTCGTGGCCCGCGAGCGTCGTCCGCAGCTGCTGGATCACGGGTCTGAGCCGGCTGCGGGTGGCCGGGTCGAGCGCAGCGAGCACGTCGGAGAGCTCCATCGGCTTGGGCATGTCGCCCTCGATACGACCGCCGTCCGGGATCGTCGGGTTCGACGGCGGGCCGTCATTGACCTGGATGAGGCGCTCACCGACCGCGGCACTCCACTGCACGAAGACGACAGCACCGGCGTGGAAGGGGGCGACGTCGCTGTCGGCCGCGATCGTGATCTCCGCGCCCTGCCCCTCGGGGACGAGTTTGTCGACCTTGCCCTTCGGGAAACCGTTGATCAGGACGGGGGCGCCCTCGATGATGTTCGGGTTACCGGCCGGGAGGAAAGCCGTCGCCTTGTACTCGGCGGGCGTCGTGACGAGGACGATGCCGCCGACGACGAGCAAGAGGATGATCACCCCCGCGAGCACGCGGGCCGGTGTGAAGCGCATGGTGGCTAGTCCATTCCGAGGGGTCCGGCCGACTCTCCGGCGAGGAACTGCTTGACGAACGGGTCTTCGTTCTCGAACGCTTCCTTGGCCGGCCCGTAGTGCACGACCTCGCCCTGCCAGATCAGCCCGATGTAGTCGCTGACCTTGCGGGCGGTGGCCATGTCGTGCGTGACCAGCAGGTACGTCCCACCGTGCTTCTGGTGGACGTCGAGGATGATGTCGCAGAGCAGGCTGGTGCGGACGGGGTCGAGACCGGAGTCCGGCTCGTCGAAGATGACGAACTCGGGGTCCATGACCATGGCCCGGGCGAAGCCGGCGCGCTTCTTCATGCCGCCGGAGATCTCGTTCGGGGCCTTGTGCGCGGAGTGCCCGAGACCGACTTCCTCGAGCAGGCGCATCACCTTCTCCTCGATCTCCTTCTCGGACATCTTCGTGTGGGTGCGGAGCGGGAACGCGGTGTTGTCGTACAGGTTCATGGAGCCGAACAGGGCGCCGTCCTGCCAGCACACCCCGAACCGCGTGCGCATCGAGTAGCGCTCGTCCTCGGTCATCGCCCAGATGTCGTCGCCGTCCACCAGGACCTCGCCGGTGTCCGGCTCGAGGAGGCCCACGAGGTGCTTGATCAGCACGCTCTTGCCGGTACCGGAGGGCCCGAGGACCGTCGTGATCGCATTGTCGGCGAAGTCGAAGTTGATGTTCTTCATGACCTGCGACGAGCCGAACGACTTCGACAGGTTGTGGACCTGCAGCTTCGTCGCGGTGCTGATCCCGCTGCCGCTGGTCCCGCTGTTCTGCCCGCCGGCCGCCGACTGCTGGGCCTGGGCATCCCCCATGGCGATGGGCTCGGTTTCCGACACGATTGACCTCCGGGGCGCCTTTGATCCGACAAACGACGAGGGACGGCGTGGGTTACGGGAGAATTCGGGGAGCCACGAATGTGTTCAGGGCATGCGAGAACTCGACTCCGGCCCACTCCGCGAAAGAGCGCCGGAGCCGAGTTCAGCCTTTCCTCGCCGGTACCGGGACCGGGTCAGTTGGAAATGGGCGCGTTCACGTCGATGCCCCAGAAGAACAGTGTGCCGAGGGCGCCGATGACGGAGATGAGCACCATGTTGAGGATCATCGATTTGGCGGTCGCCTGACCCACTCCTACTGGTCCACCACCGGCGTGGTAGCCGTAGTACAACCCCACACCGCAGATCGCGAGCGATTCCACCATCACCTTGATGAGTGAGGCGACGAGATCGTACGGGCTCTGGTAGAGCCAGAAGATGTAGAAGTAGCCGCCGGGTGAGACCTCGCCGATGTTCACGACCGTCATGAGGTACTGGCCGAGGTAGAGCATCCCCAACCCGGTGGCCCACAGGAACGGGAACGCGATCAGGGCCGACATGATGCGCGTGCCGACGAGGTAGCTCTTCGACTTGACGCCCATGACCTCCATGGCGTCGATCTCGTCGGAGATCCGCATCGAGCCGATCTCGGCGACGTAGCCGCACCCGACCTTCGCCGCCAGGATCCAGCCCCACATGTAGACCGAGCACTCGCGCAGCCCGCAGTAGGCGTTGAAGACGCCGGAGTACAGCGGCGCACCGATCTGCTTGAGCACGTAGCCGGCCTCGAGCCCGCACTCCAGGCCCATGATGAACATCATCATCCACAGCACCAGGGCGCTGCCGATGATGAGGAGTCCGAGCTGGCGGAACATCTCGGGGACGTAGCGCCGGAGCATGTCCGGGAAGTCCCGGATCGTGCCCTGCACGAACACGCCGATCTCGCCGGCCGTGTGGAGCCCGGACCGGAGCCTGCCCCCCATGGTGGAGAAGCTGATGTAGATCGGCGCCGGCTCCGGCGCCTTCGCCGGCGTCTTCGGGTCGGTCTGCCTGGTGTCGTCGTCGACGGACATGCGCCCCCCTTACTTGAAGACGTAGAGCGACGGGCTGAGGCCGAGCAGCAGGCTCGTGAAGACGAAGTTCACGATCCACACGCCGGCGAACGCGATCACCACCGACTGGTTCACCGCGCGGCCCACGCCGATGGAACCGCCCTTGACGTTGAGTCCCATGTAGGAGCTCACGACGCCGATGACGAGTCCGAAGCACGCGGCCTTGCCGAGGCTGGCGACGACGTCGGGCAGGTTGAGCAGGTCGGTCATGCTCGCGACGTACGCGGGCAGATCGGCCCCGAACACCGGGCCGGCGGCGAGATAGCCGCTGACCAGACCCATGATCAGGGCCATGATGTCGAAGATCGTGGTCATGAACGTGATCGCGAGGACCCGCGGGATCAACAACGCGCGGATCGGGTCGACGCCGAGGACCTCCATGGCGTCGAGCTCCTCACGGATCTTCCGCGCGCCGAGGTCCGCCGTGACGGCGGTCCCGACCACGCCGGCGACCACCATCCCGTCGATGAACGGTGCGAACTCCCGGATGCTCGCGAACACGAAGAAGGAGCCCAGCCGGGAGGGGATGCCGAAGATGTGGAAGATCGCGCCGCCGGACAGGCCCGGCGCGCCGAACCCGAACGCGAAGGTCGCCACGGCCATCGGGAACCAGCAGAGCTTGAGGGCGCTGTAGCACTGGTCCCGGGTGTCCGCCCAGTAGCCGTACGGCTGGCGGATCGCCATCGCGAAGACGCGGACGCCCAGCCGGAAGATCTCGCCGACGGTGACGAGCGGCTCCCCGGCCTTGCCGAGCCACCGCGGCGGCGTCAGCGTCCTGCTGCGCTCCCGGGTGTCGGGGATCGCCCCCGCGGACCCGGGCGCCGAGCCGCTGTCCAGCCGGCTGGTGTCGGTGCTCACCGGGCTTCCTCCCTTCGCGAGACCCACGCAGACGTTGTGCGGATCACTGGTGCGGTCAACGTGGACGTCACGGCGCCGTCACGTGCTCCCTGTCGAAGGGGGTAGGAATCCCCACCCTCCGAGGGGGTGTCGGTCGACCCCCGTCGACCGAGGAGCACCGTGTCGGCCGCCCCGCGGATCCGGTCGGCGGCCCGTCGCGCGCGACGGGTCAGCAGGCGGGTGGAGGCACGGTCACACGGCATCGGACTGCTCATGCTTGTTCCGGGGAGAACGGCGGTAATCCGCCCCTGGGAGGAGATGCGACGTCCGTTGGGGGCAGGACAGCGCTGGGTCGCTCGCCCGCGGGGTAACGACGCTGCGCACATGCGCCGACCCTGTCCGTGATCGGCGGAGCAGGCACGCGGCACCTGGGGGTACCCGACCCCCCACCTGGGGGTAGCGTCGGAGGACGGCTCAGGTGGGGAAGGTCAGCGAGAACCCGATCCAGAGCAGGGCGAGTCCTCCGAGGACGCCCACCGCGACCCCGGCGCCCGCCAGGCGGGCGGCGCCGACGCGGCCGTCACGGTGGTGGCGGTAGGAGGCCCGGGCGCCGAGGAAACCGAACCAGCAGATCGCGGCGACCGCGATGCCGACCGCGGAGCGCGCCCAGCAGGGGGCGCCGGGGTCGGAGACGAGTGCCGCCAGCACCGCCGCGTGGTGCACGTCCGTTCCTCCTCGTCAGTCCCGCCCCGCCGGGACCGAGACGCTGAGCCGGATGCCGCCCAGTCCGGGGGCCGTGGTGATCCAGATCCGGCCGCCCGCCGCGGCGGCCTCGAGCGCGAGGCTGCGCAGCCCGTAGGCCGCGCCGGGCTCCTCCGCGGACGGGTCGGTCATGGCGCCCCGCAGGGTGTGCTCGTCGCCGGTCCCGTCGTCGTCGACCTCGACCGTCCACCACCGTCGGCCCCGGCGGACGGTGACGAGGGCCCGGGTCGCCACGGCGTGCTTGCGGGCGTTCGCCAGCCCCTCGCGCACCGCGCGGACGACCACGTCCCGCGCGGACCCCACCGGTTCCGGCCCCGTCCCGACGGTCACCAACCGCGTCGGCTCCGGGACGAGGCGCCCGCCGGCGCAGCACGCCCGCAGGGCGTCGACGAGGGGGAGCTCCGGGTCACCCGGATCGTCGGCACGGCTCAGGTCGGTGAGGACGTGGCGCATCTGGTCGTACGCCTCGTCGATGCGCGCGCCGACCCGCTCCGCCAGCTCGCGGGCGGCGGGCGACAGGTCGGTGGTCTCGACCAGCTCCACCAGGTCGTAGCCCGCCACGATGAGCGCCTGGATCGCGCCGTCGTGCAGGTCCCCGGCGAGCCGCCGCATCCGGGCCTGCGGTGTCCGGGTCGGGGGTGCCGTCGGACGGGGGTCGTCCTCGGTGGGCGCGTCGGTCGCGAGGACCTCGAGGGCGGCGCGCAGCGCCTGCGGCGTCACCCCTGCTGCCCCGGTCTCCATCGCTGCCTCCCGACCCTGGTGGCGGCGTGTGTCCCAGCTCACCCGTTGTGCACAACGGACTGGCACGCCGCGCGTTACGACATCTCCCGCGTGGACGGGCTCCCGTAGTCCCGGAGCAGGCCCAGCTCGACCGCCCGGACGACGGTCTCGGCGCGGCGCCGCGTGCCGAGCTTGCGCATGACCCGGGCCAGGTACTCCTTCACCGTGAAGTGGCTGAGGTAGAGCTCGGCGCCGATCTGGCGGTTCGTCAGGCCCCGGGCGACGGCGCCCACGATCGCGACCTCCTGGGCGGTGAGCACCGGCTCCCCGGGCGGGCCCAGGGCCTGCGCCACCCGGCCGTCCACCACCACGTCCCCGGCGGCGACCGCCCGCAGCCGTGCGACGAGCTCGGTCGAGCCGGTGTCCTTGAGCAGGAAGCCCCGGGCGCCCGCCCGGAGCGCCTCGGACGCCGCGGAGGAGTCCGCGTAGCTGGTCAGGACCGCGACCGACGCCGACACGCCGAGGGTGCGCACGGCCTCGACGACTGTCAGCCCGGAGCTCCGCCCCAGCCGCAGGTCGACCACGACGACGTCGACCTCGGTGCCCGCCAGGTGCCGCAGCGCGTGTTCGGGGTCGGTGAAGGCGCCCGAGACGGTCCACCCGTCGCGCTCCAGAGCACGCCGAAGTCCGTCGAGCACGAGCTCGTGGTCGTCGACGAGGACGACCGACGGCGCGCCGGCCCGCGGCACACCGGCCGTCGTCGGCCCGTCGTCCATGCCCGTGTCACCTCCCGGCCCGTGGTCCCGCGAGGACCCGGTCGTCTCCGTGAAGACCCCGTGTGGCCGTACGACCACGGATGGTCGCACTCCTCCTCCGCAGCGTCACCGCTGGTCCGGTCGATCTCGTCTCCCGGACGGGGGTGATCGGTACCCCCAACGGCTCTCCGCGATGGTGTGCAATCCCCTCCGTGGAGGTCGAAAAGGACTACGACTTCGAGTCGCCGGTGTGGTGGGACCCGAAGGTCCGCCGGGTCGTCCTCGACGCCCGCTCCTTCGAGCCCTGCCTGGTCCTGGTGCGCGGCCCGGAGTTCGTCCTCGCCGGCCGCGACGCCGTGGTCTGCTCCGGCGACCTCGGCCGGGCCGGGTGCTCCTGGCCCGACCGGATCGACCTGCCGGTCTGCGACCTCACGCTCGACGGCCGCACCTACCGGATCTACTTCTGCCACCCGCACCCGCAGGCCCGGACGTTCGACGGCTCGACGGCCGGCGAGATCACCGAGGTGGTGACGCGGACCGGCCGGCCCGGCGGGGTCGCCACACGCCGGATCTCGGTGATGCGGATGCCGTCGTACACCAGCCTCAACCCCGGCCGGAAACGGATGCAGCGCTTCCGGGCCCTCCTGCCGTGAGTCGCGGTCACGGCGGTGCGTCGGCCGGGCCGCGCGGGTCCCGGTGCGGGGAGTCCGACGACTGTCCGGTCTGCTAGGTCTCGAAGGTCCCGGTGTACGGGAGCAGGGAGGGCGTCTGCATGTACCCCACGGTGGCCGAGCTGCTGCCCGTCTGGGCCCGGGTGGTCGGGGTGGTCCTGCTCCTCGGGGTGCTCGCCGTGCTCGGGCGGGAGACCGCCCGCACGAGCGGGCCGGCGCGCCGGTGGCACGCGGTCTACGTCGTCGTGGCCGCGGGCATGGTCCTCATGTACGCGGCCAACCCGCTGGACACCCCCGGGTTCTCCGCGGCGGGTCTGCTGGTGTTCGTCGTCGCGCTCGTCGGCGTCGTCGCGGTGGCCGTCGCCGCGGTGCGGCACCGGGGGGCGGCGGCCTGGCTGGTCGCGCTGGCCGACGTGGTCACGCTCGCCTACGTCCAGATCCCGGCCGCCGTCCGGCCGGTGGTCGTCTGCGTGCTGTTCGCCTGCTACCTCGCGGTGCAGGTCGGGCTGCGGGTGACCGTGGCCGTCCGCGCCCTGCGCGGCGCGCCGCAGCGCGCGTCGCGGACGCTGGTCGACCCGGGTGGCCGCACGGTGCCGGCCGAGCCGGACGCACGGCCGGGCCGCTCCGACGCCGTCGTCCCGATCGCCCTCGCCGTGCTCGCCCTCGCGATGCTCTACGTGCTCTCCGTCTGAGAGCGCGCGACCCCCACGACGACCGCCGGGGCCACCCGGTCGACCGGCGTCCGCGGCAGCCAGGTCCGCACGGCCACGCCGTCGACCACCACCGCGTCGCCGCCCATCTGCATGACGTCGAGCGGGGCCGGCCCGCCGGGGTGGGGAGCCGGCTCGCCGCGGACCGCGCGGGCGTAGAACGCGAGGGTGCGGGGCGACCACACCCGCCACCACGGCGCGCGCCGCATCCCGAGCCGGGCGTACAGGCGGCGCCCGTCGTCGGCCAGGAACGGCGACGCCCAGCCCAGGTGGTCGGCGAGCGCCCCGAGGGCGTCGGCGGGGTCGAACCCCACCGCGACCACGGGCACGGCGTCGCCCGCCTCCGAGGCCACCTGGACCAGGTGGCGCTGGCAGGGCAGTCAGTACCGGTGGCGGATCGCGACGACGACGGCCGGCCCGCGCAGCGCCCCGAGGTCGAGCGGCGTGCCGCCGCGGGCGTCGGGGAGCACCAGCCCGGTCAGGTCGACGGGCGCGGTGACGAGCCGGGGCATCAGCGTCGGACCTCCGCGATCGGCAGCAGCCGGCGGAGCGCGGCGTTCTCGCCGGGGTCGAGCACCGCGTGCTGGACGCAGGCCGGCACGAGCTCCCCGGTGGCGGGGTGCGCCATGGTGTAGTGGCACGCCGCCAGCCGCTCCTGGGTGGCGCGGACCGCCGCGTCGTCGGCGACCTCGCCGCGCTGCGTCGCCGCCCACGCCGGGGCGACGTCGGCGGCGTCCATGAACGAGTGCATGACCACCGACATGGGTCGGACCCCGCGCCGCAGGACGGCGCGCAGTCCCGCCGCCCGCACCCGTCGTCGGGCCCAGCCGAGGGTGATCGGTACCGCGCGGGGGTGCCGCGCCACCACCCGCGCGATCTTCGCGACGAGGACCGGCGCCGGTGATCCGGTGAAGTTCACCGGCCCGAACCAGCCCAGGAAGGCGTCGCGGGCGGCGACGTCGCGGGGATCGTCGCCGTCGGCGACCGGGTGCCAGCGCTCGCCGACCCAGAAGCCGTAGGCCGCGCGGTTGCACCGCAGGTCGCCGTGCTGGACGACCGTGTGGTCGAGCCGGGCGCCGATCCCGCGCCCGATCTCGGCCCAGACGTCGTCGTCGGTCATCGCGCGGTAGGGCTCGTGCCAGCGGCGGTGGTCGCCGACGAACGCCGCGGGCTGGAACGCGAGCATCCCGAAGCCCATCCGCCCGGCGTCGTGGGCCACCTGCGCGACCTCGCCGAGGTTGGTCGGGGACACCGTCATCGTGTGCGCCACGAAGTACCGGACGCCGTGCTCGCGGCGCAGCCGCGCGAACCGCGCGACGAACGCCCGCCGGTAGGGGTTCAGCGACGCCTCGTCGGGGGGTCGCGGGATCCCGCGGCGCCCGGTCATCAACGAGTCGAAGTGCCCGGCGAACGAGATCCGGTGCAGCCGGCGCCGGCCGTCCGGCCCGAGCGCGAGGCGCTCGAGGTAGTCGTCGTCCATGTCGCCGTGGGTCATGCTCATCGGCTCGCGCCCGTGGGCGCGCATGGCCAGCAGGGCGGCGGCGTGGTCGTCGGGGTCGAGCAGGGTCACCTCGCCGCCGATCAGCTGGGCGTGCGCCACCGGCCCGCGGCGCTCGCGCAGCAGCGCCATCTGGGCGTCGACCTCGCGGACGGTGTGGCCGCCGTCGACGCGGACCCGGTTGGCGTCGCGGGAGTGGTAGCAGGGCGCGCAGGAGAGGTTGCAGCGCGGGAAGACGCCGTGGGTGCCCTCGCAGCCGACGGCATGCCGGCCGATGACCTGCGCGGGGGTGCGGACGACCTCGGGGAGCTCCGCCCAGCGCCGGGCCAGGGCGGCGACGAACTCCGGGTCGGCGGGGCGGGTGCGGCGCCACCAGTCGCGCAGGCTCATCGTCCGGCCCGCCGGACCGCCCGCCGCACGGTCACCCCGGCGCCGCTCCCGGTCGCCAGGGCCGCCGCGGCCTGGCGCACGGCCAGCGACCACGTCGGGTAGGCATGCACGGTCTGGGCGAGGCGCCCGGTGAGCGCGCCGAGCCGCATCGCGAGGGCCACCTCCGCGATCATCTCCCCCGCCCGCTCGGCGACGATCGTCGCGCCGAGCAGCCGGCCGCCGCCGACCCGGGCCAGCCCGTCCCGGGTGAGCCGTCCGGTACCGGGCAGGGGGCCGGCGACGAGCTTCACGAACCCGTCCTCCCGGCCGGCGGTCACGGCCCGGTCGACGGCGGTCATCGGGATCTCCGCGACCCACGCGTCCGGTCCCGCCCGGTCCTCGGTCAGCCCGATCGTCGCCACCTCCGGGTCGGTGAACACCACGCGGGGCACCAGGTCGACCCGGAAGCGGCGTCGTCGCCAGCCGGGCCGCCCGACGTTGCGCACCGCGACCCGTCCCATCTCGTCGGCGGCGTGGGTGTGCGGGCAGACCGCGGTGACGTCGCCGACGGCGGCCACGCCCGGCGTCGTCGTGACGAGGTGGTGGTCGACGGTGACGGCACCGCCGGCGCCGACCCCGACGCCGGCCCGGTGCAGGTCCAGGCCGGCCGTGGCCGGGCGGCGCCCGGTGACGACGAGGAGGCGGTCGGCGTCGACACCGGCCGGGTCGACCCGGACGCGTCCGCCGGGCAGGGCCTCGACCCGGGACGCGGCGGTGCCGAGGCGCAGGTCCACGCCGTCGCGGCGCAGCGCGTCGGCCACCACCTCGCCCGCCTCGGCGTCCAGGCCGGGCAGCACCCGCTCGGCGCGGTCGAGGAGCGTGACGGCGGTCCCGAGGCGGGCGAAGGCCTGCGCGAGCTCGCACCCGGCCGGCCCGGCACCGAGCACGGCGAGCGAGCCCGGGGCGTCGTCGAGGTCGAACACGGTGTCGGTGGTCAGCGGGTCGACGTCCGCGAGTCCGTCCGGCACCTGCGGTGAGCTGCCGGTCGCCAGGACGATCCGGGGTGCCGCCAGGGCCCGGCCGTCGTCGGTGACCACCGAGCGCGGCCCGGTGAACCGGGCCCGGCCGGCGACGACGTCGACGCCCTCGCCGCGCAGCACGTCCGGCGTCTCGGTGGCGGCCACCCGGGTGACGGTGGCACGGACCCGGACCAGCGCGTCCTTCGCCGTCGCGCCCGCGGCCGCCGCGGCGAGCAGCGTCTTCGACGGCACGCAGCCGGTGAACGTGCAGTCGCCGCCGATCGGGCCGTCGGTGACCAGCGCCGTCACCAGGCCCGCGCGGACCCCGGCGCGGGCGGCGGAGAGCCCGCCGGCGCCGGCGCCGAGGACGAGGAGGTCGTGGGTCACCGGCGGCTCGTCTCGTAGCGGCGGCGGATGACGCTCGGGTCGACGCCGAGGAAGTACTGCAGTTTGTAGAGCTGCATGAGCACGAGCATCCGGGCCGGTCCCCGCTCGACGAGCCGGCGGGCCGAGGCCGTGCACGGCGTCGGCAGCACCACGAGCCGACCCCGGCGGGCGAGGCGCCGCGACATCTCCAGGTCCTCCATGATCGGGATCGCGGGGAACCCACCGACGTCGTCGAACGCGCTCCGCCGCACGAACACCGCCTGGTCCCCGAAGATCCAGTGCAGGTGCCGCGCCCGCAGGTTCGAGGTCCACACCAGCCACCGCAGGACCGGGCCGGTGCGGTCGAACCGGAGCCGGCAGCCCCCGCCGACCACCCGCGGGTCGGCGAGCGCCGCGCGCAGAGCGGGCAGCGCGCCCGGGTCGGGCCGGGCGTCGGCGTGGACGAACCAGAGGACCTCGCCGTGGGCGGCCGCCGCGCCCGCGTTGAGCTGCGGGCCGCGGCCCCCGTCGGCGTGCAGCACCGTGGCGTGGGGCGCGGCGCGGGCGACGGTGGCGTCGCGGCTGCCGCCGTCCACGACGATCAGCTCGCAGTCGCCGAACGCCGCGCGCAGCGAGCGCAGCGTCGCGGCGATCCGGGTCTCCTCGTCGCGGACCGGGACGATGATCGAGACGGCGAGCTGGTCGGCGGACGCGTCGGCCCGCGGGACGAACGACCCGTTCGTGCGCGTGGACGCCACGAACGAGTCGTTCGTCCCGTCGGGCACGACCTCAGACCGCGCACTGGTAGATCGTCGGCAGCGAACCGTCGCGCTGCCGCAGCGTCAGGAACCGCTCGACGGTGCGACGGCGGGCCTCGGTCAGCGGGAGCTCCGGTCCGCCGACGAGCATGTCGGGCGACGTGGCCCGGTCCGCGCCGGCGGGGTGCCAGAACCAGCCGTCGGCGGCGGCGGTCAGCTCCGGGACGGTGCCCTCCTGGTCGACGGCGATCCCGGCGCCGGAGTTGCCGCGGGCCACCAGGGGCCGGACCGCGACCTGCTCGGGGGCCACCCCGTGGTCGGCCAGCAGCGTCCGCAGCGCGTCGCCCTGCCCCTCGTTGGCGGTCGTCTCGGTCATGCCCACCCGCACCGGCAGGCCGAGCGCGCGGGCGACGTCGACCCCCTCGAGCGCCCGGGTCCAGGAGCCGCGGCCGCGCTGGGCGTCGTGCGCGGCCTCGGTGCCGTCCAGCGACGTCTGCAGCGTGAGGCCCGGCCGCCCGGCGAGGCGCTCCAGCTCCTGGCGCCGCCGCCCGCGGTAGAGCATCCCGTTGGTCAGGCAGACCACCTCGAGGCGCTCGCTGGCGTAGAGCAGCATGTCGATGAGGTCGGGCTCCAGGAACGGCTCGCCGCCGGTCACGTAGACCTCGGCGACCCCGGCGTCGACGGCCTCGTCGACCAGCGCGGTGAACCGTTCGAGCCCCAGCCGGCGGCGCTCGGCCCGCGGGGACGAGGCCACCGAGCAGTAGCCGCACGCCAGGTTGCAGTCGAAGTTCGTGTAGATCCACAACCGGGCCGGGAAGAGCACCGAGCCGAAGAGCGGGACGACGGGGCGCTCCGCCGGCCCGGGTTCGGTCCCGGCCAGCTGCGCGAGCACCGAGCGGTACAGCTGGAAGCGTCCCCGGGACCGCTCCGCCGGCGGGAGGATCTCCAGGCAGGAGGTCCACCAGCCGGTCTCGACCACCTCGGCGAACGCCTCGGGCAGGCCCGCCGCCCGGATCGACGCCGCCTGGGCGCGCCAGTCGTAGTCGAGCGGCACCAGCTCGGCGGACACGGCGCCGTCGACGACGTCGAGCAGCGCGTACCAGACGTGGCGGCCGCCGTCGTTCGCCGGCCGCCCGAGCACCCCGACGTTGACCGCGAGCGTCTCGCCGCCGTCGGAGCGGGTGATGCGCCGGGTCCAGGGCAGGCCGGAGTGGGTGCAGCACACGACGTCGGCGCCGGAGGCGTCCGCCCGCAGCCGGTGGGCGCCGTCGTCGAGGGACTCCCACCAGAAGTCGTTGAGCGCCAGCGGGGAGCCGTGCACGAGGTGCACCGCGACACCGTCGACGTCGAACCGGCGCTCCGTCGGCAGCGTCGCCATCCAGGCGGCGAACGCCTCGGAGGTGTGGGCGAAGGTGTAGTCGTAGGCGATCTGACCGAAGGCGTTGTCGGTGTCGTCGGTGTAGCCGCACAGGCAGTCGGCCTGGCGGGAGCCGATCGCGACCTCGTAGTTCCCGGCGAGGCACTCGATGCCGTGCTCGTCGAGCAGCGGCCGGACCGCCTCGGGCTCGGCGCCGTAGGCCCCGAGGTCCCCGAGGCAGATCAGCCGGTCGGCGCCCCGGCGCCGCGCGTCGGCCACGAAGGCGCGCAGGGCGTACGGGTTGGAGTAGATCCCCCCGCACAGCGCCAGCCGGGTCACGGGTCCCACCGTAGGCGACGGGGCGCTGCGCCGAGGTCGGCGAGGACCCGCCGCAGGTCGGCCACCGTCGCGAAGCCCAGCCCGAGGGTGTGGACGTGGCGGTGGCGCAGCACGCCCTCCTCGTCGACCACCACGACGGAGCGCCGCGTGCCGACCACCGGGACCGCGGCGCCGTACGCCGAGGCCACGGTGAGTCCGGGGTCCGACAGCAGCGGGATCGGGACGCCGTCGCGGCGCCGGAACCGGCGGTGGGACTCGAGACCCTGCCCGTTGATGCCGACGAGGGTGGCGCCGAGCTCGTCGAGCGCGTGCCGGTTCGCCGCGTAGGAGCGGAACTGGCGGGCGCAGACCGAGCCGCGGTCCATCGTGTAGAAGAGCAGCACCACCCGCTCGCCCCGGTGCTCGGAGAGCGTGAAGGGGCCGTCCGTGCCCTCGAGCGTGAAGTCGGGGGCCGGCTGCCCCACCTCGGCGACCGGGGTCACGGTCGCGCACTCTAGGCTGAGTGGCCTACCTGGCCCGCGACCCGGTGGGGGACGAGGAGATGCTGTGGATCGCCCTCGCCGCCCTCGCCGGGGCCATCGCGGTCAACTGCGTCGCGGTGTGGGCGCAGCGGCGGCACCGGTTCCACGACCGGGTGTTCGGGCGCTGGGCCTGGCCCGCGCATATCGCGCTGCTCGTCGTCGTGTGGGGCGCGGCGGTCGCGCTGGTCGCGGTGCTGGTCGTCGTCGGGCCCGAGCCGTCCTGGCCGCTGCCGGCCTGGGTGCGGCCGCTCGGCCTGGTCGTCAGCGTGTCCGCGTCGGTGGTCTTCGGGCTCGCGATCCGGGCGCTCGGGGCGCAGGCGCTGTTCAACGGGAACTTCTTCGGCCGCGGGCGGCTCGCCGAGGGCGGGATCTACGCGGTGCTCGCCGACCCGATGTACGTCGCGTACACGTTGAGCTTCGTCAGCCTCACCCTGCGCCAGGCCGACGCGGTCTACCTGCTGTTCGCGCTGGTCAGCCTCGTGGGGCTGCAGGGCGTGGAGGCCCGGGTCGAGCGGTTCGACGTGGCCGCGGCGATCGCCGCGGGGTCGGCGCCGGCGCCCGACCAGCGCTGATCGACGCCGAGCTCCGGCAGCGCGCGCCAGGGTCGTCGGGGCCCGGGATTGAACATTCCCGACGCCGTGGCCAGGGTGGGCGCCATGCGCACCGAGCCCGGGACCGCCGTCGTCACCGGGGCCGGGTCCGGTCTCGGCCGCGTGATCAGCCGGGCGCTGCTCGACGACGGGTGGCGGGTGGCCCTGGCCGGGCGGCGGGAGGACGCGCTGCGCGAGACGGCCGGGGGCTCGGAGGGCGCGCTCGTCGTCCCCACCGACGTCGCCGACGCCGAGGCGGTCGCGGCGCTCTTCCGGGCGGTCACCGACGCGTGGGGCCGGCTCGACCTGCTCGTGAACAACGCCGGCATGACCGGGCCCGTCGGCACCCCCGACGAGGTCGACGTGGCGGGCTGGCAGCAGACCGTCGGCGTCAACCTCACCGGCTCGTTCCTGTGCGTGCGCGAGGCCTTCGGGATCATGCGCCGGCAGGACCCGCAGGGCGGGCGGATCGTCAACAACGGCTCGATCGCGGCGCACGTCGGGCGGCCCGGCGGCATCGCCTACACCGCGACGAAGCACGCGATCACCGGGCTCACCCGCTCGGTCGCCCTGGACGGTCGGCCGTTCGGGATCGCCTGCGGGCAGTTCGACGTCGGGAACGCCGCGACCGACATGACCGCCCGGATGCGCGAGGGGATCGTGCAGCCCAACGGCGAGCGGATGGTGGAGCCGACGTTCGACCCGGTCCACGTCGCCGACGCCGTCCGCTACATGGTGGGGCTGCCGCTCGACGCGAACGTCCCGTTCCTCACGGTGATGGCGACGACGATGCCGTACCTGGGTCGGGGCTGAGCCGCCGCGCCCGACGAGGACGTGCTGCGGAGCGACCGCGTCGTCACGACCCGGTCGCGCGAGAGCGGTTCGTCCGACGGCCGAACGACACCACCGGCCGGCCCTGGGCCGGCGCGGGCCGGTGCCGCATCCTGTCGCCATGACGACGGGTCCGGGTCCCCTGACGATCCACATCGGCCACGACGAACTGGTCATCCGACGGCGCTACGAGGTGCTGTCGATCATCAACGACATCCTGGTCGCGCTCTGGTTCATCATCGGCAGCATCCTGTTCTTCTCCGACGCGACGACGATCGCGGGCACCTGGTGCTTCCTCGCCGGCAGCGTCGAGCTGCTCATCCGGCCCGTCATCCGACTCAGCCGACGGGTCCACCTCACCCGCATCTCCGGTCCCGACGCGGCCACCGAGACCAGCCAGGACTTCTGACCGGACCCGGCCGACGCGAGGTCGTGTGTATCGTGTGTGTATGGCGCGGTTGAACGTGTGGGTCCCCGACGATCTCGCGGCGCGCGCGCGAGAGCTCGGCCTGAACGTCTCCGCCCTCACCCAGTCGGCGCTGCGGGCGGAGGTCGAGCGCCACGCCACCGATCACTGGCTCGACTCGCTGCCGGCACCGACCGGCCGCGCGGACCACGACGCGGTCCTGGCCGCCCTCGACGACGCCCGGGAGGAGTTCGGGACGGCCGGCGGGCGATGACCGTTCCCGAGCAGTCCCGGAGCGGACCGGCGCCGGTCCACGCGATCGTCCTGGACGCGTCGGTCGCGGTCGAGCTCCTGGCGGGCACGCAGCTCGCCGAACCCGCTGCGGCGCGCCTGCGGGGTGCGGCGCTGCACGTCCCCGCGCACTTCTCCGCCGAGGTGTTCTCCGCCCTGGGGCGCCTCCACCGCGGGGCGACCCTGACCGACGACGAGGTCGGCACCGCCCTCGATCGCCTTGCCGCCATCCCCGTCACCGAGCACCGGGTGGCGGACCTCCTGGCCGGAGCCTGGGACCGCCGCGGTCGACTGCGTCTGGTGGACGCGCTGTACGTCGAGCTCGCCGACCGGCTCGACGCCGTCGTCGTCACCACCGATCTCCGTCTCGCACGGGCCGGGGACGGCCGCGTCGAGGCTGTCTCGAGGGGGTGAGGGCTCAGTCCCGCGCTCTCGCCGCGCGGTAGGCCGCCCACACCTCGGGGCGGAGCCGGCCGCGGTCGGGGACGTCGAGTCCGGCCGACCGCGCCCAGGCGCGCACCTCCGCCGTCGTCGCCTCCGGGGCGGCGGGCGCGTCCGTCCCGATCTCGGACGCGGCGCCGTCGATCCGCTCGGCCACCACCGCCTCGTCCCGCGCCCACTCCGACGCGGCCGCCAGGAACCGGTAGGTCCACTCCTCGGCGAGCGGCCGGGTCTCGGCGAACACCACGGGGACCGACGGGTGCCGGACCTGCAGCTCGGCGAGCGAGTCCGCGATCTTCGCCGGCCGCACCCGCTCCTGGGCGAAGATCCCGGAGTACCGGTCCTCGACGACGACGGCGGCCCGCGGCAGCGTCGCCAGCTCGGCGACGGCGTGGCGGAGAGTGGAGTTGATCAGGCTGCCGACGAGGTCCGGGAGCGACTTGCGCTCGACCGCGGCGACGAGGCGCTCGCCGACGACGACGCCGTAGTCCCCGACCGGCAGCGCCCGGCCGACCGTGCGCACCTGCTGACCGGCGAAGCGGTAGGCGTAGCGCTCGTGGGAGTCGACGACGATCTCCAGCTCACCGTCCGCGCCCGCCGCCCGCGCGGTGGGGGTGCGGACCTGCGGGCGGGCCTGCTTGCGGGTGCGGGGCGACTGCCAGAAGACCATCTCCCGACCGCGGGCCCGGGTGAAGACGATCTGCGAGCGCCGCTCGCTGCGGCGGTCGGCGACGACGTCGATGGCCGCGCCGTGGCGCGCGCAGGACAGCAGCGGCGTCCGTTCGACGACGTCGAGGGCGGCCGGCCCGGGCCACTCCGAGCGGTCGGCCGGGTGGCAGTACAGCGCCTTCGTGCGCGGCCAGGTGTCCGAGGTCCGGAAGACGAGCCCGTCGCCGACCGGCACCCACAGCAGGTAGCCCAGGCTGGACTCCGGGTTCGGGTTCCGGACGATGACGAGCTCCGCCACGTCGCCGACCGTAGCGCTCAGGGGCGTCGTCCCGTCGCAGCGACGACGCGGTCGAGCAGCGGCGCGTCGTCGGGCACCGTCGCCGGTGTCCCCCAGAGGGCCGGGACGGGCGCGGCCGGCACGAAGACGAGCACGTGGTCGAGCGTGGCGCGCAGGGTCACCTCGGGGAAGCGCAGCGGCCGGCCGGTGGCGCGGGCGAGGTCCCAGCCGTGGACGACGACCTCGGTCAGCGCGGCCCGGCCCCACGTCGCGTTGGGCAGCGCCACGCCGGTGTCCGTGTCGCCCTCCCACGCCGCCGGGTCGCGCCAGGCGTCGGCGAGCCGGGCGAGGACGTCGGCGAGCCGGGCGAGGACGTCGGCGAGGTCGCGCCGCCAGGTCGGTCCGCGGTCGGGGCCGTACGGCGGCGCGGGCTCGTCGTCGCCGTGGCGCCCGATCACGGCGAAGCCCTGACCGGCGAGGTCGAGGTGGGCGACGACGCCCGCGACGTCGAGGGCGTCGCACGGGGTCGGGAGGGCGAGCTCGTCGTCGTGCAGCGCGGCGACGAGGGCGGCGGTGGCCTCGCAGGCGGGGGTCAGGTCGGGCACGGGGGTCGGTGTCACGTCCTGGAGACCCGCCGAGGGCGGTGGGCTCATCGCCAGCCGGCGCGGTCCACGTCGCCGGGGACGACGTCGGCGGGGGCGTAGGGCTCGCGGGTGAAGACGAAGCTGCCCAGGTCGAGGTGGCTGACCGTCCCGTCGGGGTCGCGCACCGCCCGCAGCACCTCGCCGGCGTAGTAGCCGTCGAGCCCCACCCAGCTGCCGTCGGGGCCGGGCCGGAAGCGGGACGCCCGCGCCCCGCCGCCGAGCCCGCCGATCGAGAGCTCGTCGGCGCCGTGCGCCCGGAGCGCGACCGGCGCCGCGCCCCAGTACCAGGGGCCCGTCAGCGCCAGCAGCTCCGGCGACGGCGCGGCGGGCACCCAGGCCGCGGGCAGCCGCGGCTCGCGGTCGGCGACGAGCGCGAGCAGCTCGGCCACCGTCGTCCCGATCGCCGGACCCGACGTGGCGTTCGCGAACACGATGCCGGCGAGGTCCTCGACCGGGTCCACCCAGAGCGTCGCGAGGAACCCGGGCATCGAGCCGGTGTGGCCCGCGAGGTCGCGGTGGCCGTGGCGCAGCAGCTGCAGGCCGAGACCCTGCGAGCGCAGCGGCTCGCCCGGCTCGGCCGGCGCCGACGGCGCGCGCATCTCGGCGAGCGTGTCGGCGCCGAGGACGGCGTCGTCGCCGTGCAGCAGGAAGGTGCCGTACCGGCCGAGGTCGGTGGTGGTCGACCACAGCTGGCCCGCGGGCGCCATGAGCCCCGCGTCCTCGGTCGGCTCGGGCAGCAGCGCGTCGGCCCAGGGGTGCACCGCCCAGCCGGCGGCGTGCGGCGGCGTCGGGTGGTAGGTGGTGCGGTCCATGCCGAGCGGGTCGAGGATCTCGGCCTGCAGCGCGGCCGTCCACGACGTGCCGCGCAACCGCCCGACGAGGGCTCCGAGCAGCGCGAACCCGACGTTGGAGTAGTGGTGGCGCCGTCCCGGCCCGCGTAGCGGCGGGATCGCGACGAGGCTCGCGAGGTCCGGGCGCACGGCGCCGTCGGAGCGCTCCCACCAGGGCGCGCCCGTCTCGGCCGCGAGCCCCGAGGAGTGCGCGAGCAGCTGGGCGAGGGTGGGGTCGGTGACCGGGGCGTCGGGGAGGTGGCGGCCGAGCGGGTCGTCGAGGTCGAGGCGGCCCTCGTCGCGCAGCCGCATCACGAGGACGGCGACGAAGGTCTTGGTGATCGAGCCGATGCGGTACTGCGTGTCGGGCGTCGGCGTCCCGTCCTCGACGGTGCCGCGCGCGCCGGTCCAGACGGTCTCGCCGCCACGGACCACGGCGCCCGCCATCGACGGGGTGCGGCCCCGGGACTGCTCGACGGCGAGCCGGTGGTCCAGCAGGTGGGCGGTGGTGTCGAAGAGCGCGCCGGGCGCTGCGGTCGTGTCGGCCACGGCGACATCCTGGCGGCAGCGCGGTCCGTCGTCGGCGCGCGGTCCGTGATGCCGGTCTCGTCGCGTGGTGAACCCCTCGTCGTCGGGCGATCCCGGCTCGACACGACGACGAGGGGGAGATGGCCGTGCAGGTCACCGTGTTCGGCGCGACGGGCAAGATCGGCTCGCTGGTCGTCCGCCGTCTGCTCGACGAGGGCCACGACGTGACGGTGTTCGTCCGCTCGCCCGGCAAGCTCGAGGTGGCGGCCGCGGCGGTCGACGTCGTCAGCGGCGAGCTGACCGACGCCGAGGCCATCGCCGACGCGGTGGCCGGGGCGGACGCCGTCGTCAGCGCGCTCGGGCCGCCGATCGACCCGTTCGTGCGCGGCACTCCGCTGACCGACGGCACCCGGCGCATCGTCGCGGCGATGCACGACGCCGGGGTCCGGCGGCTCGTCGCGCTGGCCACCGTGAGCGTCCCCGACCCGCGGGACCGCCCGCGCCTGCTCGACCGCCTGGTGCCGATCGCGATCGGCCTGCTGATCCCCGGCGCGCTGCGCGAGGTGCAGGGGATCAGCGAGGTCGTCGCGACGTCGGGGCTGGACTGGACCGTGGCGCGGATCTTCGCGCCCATCGACGTGCCGGCGAATCACACGGTGCAGGCCGGGTTCCTGGGCCGCGACCCGGTGGGCGTGGAGATGTCGCGCGCCGACATCGCCGACTTCCTGGTCGACCAGATCGCCGACGAGCGCTTCGTCGGGGCGGCACCGGCGATCAGCAATTAGGGCAGAGCCCATGTGAACGAATTTGGTCGTGGGAGCGACCACAAGCGTTCACATACGCGCACGCAGGTGGGCTTGGAGAGGCGCGTCCTGTTGTGAACGTTTGTGGTCGCTCCCACGACCAAATTCGTTCACATGCCGTAGGCCTCCAGCAGCCGCAGCCACACCTCGCTCATCGTCGGGAACGACGGGACGGCGTGCCACAGCCGCTGCACCGTCACCTCGCCGACGATCGCGATCGTCGCGCCGTGCACCATGTCCGCCACGTCCTGGCCGACGAAGGTCGCGCCGACGATCACCTCGCGCTCGGTGTCGACCACGAGCGTCGCGAAGCCGTCGTACCCGTCGGCCTGCAGGGATCCGCCCGCGGTGTTCCCGATCTCGTAGGACACCGCGCGCACCGGCAGGCCCGCGTCGCGCGCCGAGGCCTCGGTGTGCCCGACGGCGGCCACCTGCGGGTCGGTGAAGATCACCTGCGGGACGGCGGTGTGCTCGGCCGTCGTCGCATGGTGGGAGTACCGCCCGCCGAGCTCCTTGCCGTGGGCGCGGGCGACGACCACGTCGCCGCAGATGCGCGCCTGGTACTTGCCCATGTGCGTGAGCTTCGCGCCGGTGCTGGCATCGCCGACGGCGTAGAGCCAGTCGCCGAGCACGGTCGTCGAGTCGTCGGCCGGCAACGGCTTCCCCGGCTCGAGCCCCACGGTCTCCAGGCCGAGGTCGTCGGTGGTCGAGCGGCGCCCGGCGGCCACGAGCAGCTCGGCGCCGCGCACCTCGGACCCGTCGTCGAGCGACGCGACGACCTCGCCGCCCTCCCGGCGGACCGCGCGCATCGACGTCCCGAGCCGCACGTCGACGCCGTCGGCCTCGAGCGCCCGCTGCACGCGGCGGCCCGCCTCCGGCTCGGTGTTCGGCAGCAGCCGCTCGCCGTGCTGGACCAGCGTGACCTGCGCGCCGAGGCGCTGGTAGGCGGTGGCCATCTCGACGCCCACCACCCCGCCGCCCAGGATCAGCAGCGACGACGGCACGTCCTTGACCTGGGTGGCGTCACGGTTCGTCCAGGCGCCGACGTCGTGGATGCCGTCGACCGGCGGGTACGTCGGGACCGACCCGCTCGCGACGACGACGTAGCGCGCGGCCACCGACGTCGTCGTACCGTCGTCGTGGGCCACCTCGACGGCGCGCTCGCCGGCCAGCCGGCCGCGTCCGCGCAGCAGCGTGATCCCGGCGCCGGAGAGCCAGTCGGCTTGGCCGGAGTCGTCCTCGGCGGCGAACTGGTCACGCCGGGCGAGCACCTCGGCCACGTCGATCGGCCCGGCCTGGACGCCGGGCACGCGGTGCGCCGCGGCGAGCAGGTCGACCGGGCGCAGCAGCGCCTTCGACGGGATGCACGCGTAGTAGGAGCACTCCCCGCCGACCAGGCCCGCCTCGACGATCGCCGCCGACAGGCCCTGCTGGTGGGCGCGGTCGGCCACGTTCTCGCCGACGGGACCGGCGCCGATCACCACGACGTCGACGTCCAGGTCACTCATGTGCTCGCCTCATCCTCGTCGATCTCACCGCTGGGCCCGAACCGCTCGACGCGGATCGTGTCAGCAGGCTGCCCGGCCGCCAGCAGGTGCGACTCCATCGCCAGGGTGAACCGTGCGGATCCGCACACCAGCGCGGTGGCGCCGGGGTCGGCGATGGCCCCGACGGCGGCGGCGTCCAGCCGGAAGCCTCCCGGCTCGCGGGAGAGGGCGACCAGCGCCCCGGCTGCCTCCAGCTCCTCGCGGTAGGGCAGGTCCGCGGCCGTCCGCGCCGACACCGCGAGCGAGAGCAGTTCGGGGCGCCCGACCTCGCGGGCGTGTCGCAGCATCGAGACGAGCGGCGCCACCCCGCTGCCGCCGCCGATCCCGAGGGCGGGGCCGTACCCGTCCCACACGAACCAGCGCCCGATCGGCCCGCGGACCTCGAGCTCGTCGCCGGGCTCGACGACCTCGGCGAGGAAGCCGGACACCTCGCCGTCGGGCACCCGCTCGACGTAGAGCTCGACGAGGTCGTCGGACGGCGCCGAGACCGTCGAGTACGACCGGCTGGCCGTGTAGCCGTCCTCGGCGCGCAGCCGGACCACGTAGTGCTGGCCGGGCCGGTGCAGGACGCGGTCGGGCACGTCGAGCCGCAGGACCACCGCGATGTCGCCGTGGTGGCGGACGTCGACGACGCGGGCGTCGCGCCACACCGCGGCCAGCCGCCGGTCGTTCCCGATCTCGGTCATCGGTCGGGTCAGTCGCCGTCGAAGCGCTGCTCGAGCCACGGGTCCCCGTGGTCGTGGTAGCCGTTGAGCTCCCAGAAGCCGGGCTGGTCGTGGTCCAGCAGATGGATCTTGGAGATCCACTTCGCGGACTTCCAGAAGTACAGGTGCGGCACGACGACCCGCACCGGGCCGCCGTGCTCGCGGGAGAGCGGCTTGCCCTCGTGCTCCCACACCACCCACGCCTTGCCGCCGGTCACGTCCTCCAGCGGGAGGTTGGTGGTGTAGCGGGTGGTCGACTCCTCGACGACGTGGGTCGCCTCGGGCAGCGGCTGCGCGATGCCGAGCAGGGTGTCGAGGCTGATGCCGGTGAACGAGGTGTCGAGCTTCGACCAGGTCGTCACGCAGTGGATGTCGCCGCGGTAGGTGTCGTCGGCGGCGCCCGCGAGCGCCTTGAGCTCGGCGAGCGACCAGCTCGTCGGGTGCGCGACGAGCCCGTCGATCGTCAGCGACCAGCGCTCGGCGTCGACCCGCGGCGTCGCCTCGGCGGTGAGCACGGGCCACGACCTCCCGACGTCGTACTGGCCCGGGGGCAGGCGCGGATCGCGCTCGGCCTGCCGTCGCCGACCCGTGAAGCCGCGGGTGATCGCCATGGTCGGGCTCCTCTCGACACGTGTGCCCGGACGGCCCAGCCTAGGGAGGCGGCGTCACGGTCCGCTTGCGTCGAACGACCGCAGTCACCCGGTTCATCCCCCGGTGCAGGAGCGAGACGCACGACAGTCGTCCAACGGATACCGCCGGGCCGCGGGAGCGAGCACGATCATCCCCGTGACCGAGCCGCTCGAGATCGATCCCGCCGCCGCACCCTCCGGGCCCGGCTGCCTGGAGTGCGAGCGCGACGGCGGGTGGTGGTTCCACCTGCGCCGGTGCGCCGCCTGCGGGCACGTCGGCTGCTGCGACTCCTCCCCCGCGCAGCACGCGACCGCCCACGCCCGCGGGGCCGGACACCCGATCCTCACCAGCTACGAGCCGGGCGAGTACTGGTTCTACGACGACCGTTCCGGCGCCGCCGGCGAGGGGCCCGACCTCGCCGCGCCGCGCCACCACCCGACGTCGCAGCCGACCCCCGGTCCCGCCGGCCGGGTACCGGCCGACTGGCAGCGGCACCTGCACTGACCGGGAGACACCGATGACCGAGCCCATGACCGACCCCGACGACCTCTCCGGCGACGACCCGGACGGCGACGACGACACGGTGTTCGAGCAGCTCGACGAGACCGACACGCTCGCCGACCCCGACGTCCCCGACCCGCTCGACGAGGGCGTCTCCCCGAACGAGCGCCCGGAGGGCGTCACCGCGTGGGGCGTCACCGAGGAGGAGGAGCGCGAGGGCGAGCCGCTCGACGGGCGCCTGCGCCGCGAGGTGCCGGACGCCTCCTTCGACGACGAGGGCAGCCCGGATCGCGGTGATGGGCTCGGCGACGAGAGCGACACCGACGGGGAGCTCTACGACGACGAGGTGGGCGAGGCCCGCGCGGGCCGGCTCGTACTGCGCGACGACGGCGAGGACTTCTGGGCCGACGACATCGGCGTCGACGGCGCCGGCGCGAGCGCCGAGGAGGCCGCCGTGCACCTCGTCGACGACGAGGGGTGAGCGCGCCACCGCGCTGGGACGGCGCCCTGCTGCGGGGGCCGGTGCACGGGCCGCTGCCGGTGCTGCTGCTGGTGATGACGACGGCCACCGGGCTCGTCGACGCCGTCAGCGTCCTCGGCCTCGGGCGGGTCTTCGTCGCGAACATGACCGGCAACGTCGTCTTCCTCGGCTTCGCCGTGGCGGGCGCTCCCGGTTTCTCGCTGGCGGCCTCGCTCGCCGCCCTCGGCGGCTTCCTCGTCGGCGCGCTGATCGGCGGCCCGCTGGCGTCGTCGCGGGCCCACCGGCGGGGTCACCTGCTCCGTGACGTGGCGCTCGTCGAAGCCGTGCTGCTGTTCGTGGGCGTCGGCCTGCTCGCCGGCGCCGGTGGCACGCCGGGCAGCGGGCTCGCGGCCGCGGTCGCGGCGCCGGCCGCGGTGGCGCTGGGTCTCCAGAACTCCGCCGTGCGCCGCCTCGCCGTGCCCGACCTGACGACGACCGTGCTCACGATGACCCTCACCGGCATCGCGGCCGACGTCCGCTCCGCCGGGCGGCCCGTGGTGACCCGCCGTGTCCTCGCGGTGGTGACGATGTTCGTGGGGGCACTGGCCGGGACGCTGCTCGTGCTGCACGCCGGGCTCGCCTGGGCGCTGCTGCCCGCGCCGGTGCTCCTGGTGCTGGTCGTCGTCGTGCTCGCCGTCGCGGTCCGGCGGCCGGCGCCGTGGCAGGACCCGGCCGGCGCCCCGGCCTGACCCGCCCCGCCCTGGCTCGGCGAACGGCACGCCATCCACGTGCCGAGCCCCGCGGCCTGCGCGGCGTGCCCCTCGGCCCGGGTCGCCGGCCGCCGCCACGAGCCGTGACGTCGCGTCGTCGGGACCCCGCCCGAGGGTGACGGGCGTCGCTGTCGCGCAGCGCACGTCCACGTGTACCGAGAGCATCCGGCGAGGCACCCTGACGTGGTCGCCCCGACGTTGCGGCCACACCCGCTGTACCCGACCTGGCGGGCTCGGTCCGAGCGTCAGACGACCTTTCTGGTGGTGGTTACCGATGACGATGCCGACGACTTCCGTGCCCTGGATGGGCAATCGCGTGGAGATGTGGGAGATCGAGGGCACCGAGCTGACCGCTCTCGAGTGGCACCGGCCGTGGAACGGCACGATGCGCGGCTTCCGGGTGCTGGGCACCGAGGAGCTGACGCAGGTGTGCGCGGCGGTCGAGGAGGCCACCGCCGAGCTGCGGCCCGCGCCCCGCCTGGTGGGCGTCGCGGGTGAGCCGCTCGACCTGGAGGCCTTCCTCGAGGAGATCCTCGACCGCTGACCCCGGTACCCGGCCCGCCGACGGCGGGCCGGGCCCTGGCGTCAGCCGGAGACCTCGTAGACGGGCGTGATCGTCGCCCGGCCGATGGTGTGGAAGAACAGGTTGAACCCCAGGAACGCCGGGGTGGCGTCCTCGCCGACCCCGAGGTCCTCGACGTCGACCGCGTGGACCACGAAGTAGTACCGGTGCGGCCCGTGCCCACCGGGCGGGGCGGCGCCGATGAAGCGGTGGGCGCCGGCGTCGTTGGCCAGCGTGATCGCGCCGGCCGGCAGCAGGCCCTTGTCCGGGTCGCCCGCGTCCGCCGGCAGCGACGTCGTCGACGCCGGGATGTTGACGACCGCCCAGTGCCAGAACCCGCTCGCCGTCGGCGCGTCGGGGTCGTAGCAGGTCACCGCGTAGCTCCGGGTGCCCTCGGGTGCGCCCGACCAGGAGAGCTGGGGGGACACGTCCTCGCCCCCGGCGCCCATGATCCCGCTGACGTGGGGTGTCTCGAGGGTCTGCCCGTCGGTGACGTCGCTGCTGGTCACCTCGAAGGTGGGGACGTCGGGCAGGAAGCTGTACGGGTCGGGTGGCTGCGGCGCCACGGTGCCTCCTCGTCTCGCGTGACTGGTCCGCGAGAGCCTTACCCCGTCAGCCGCCGCAGCACCCGCCGCCGCAGCACCCGCCGCCACCGGCCGGGGCCATCGCCGGGCGGGCCGGGGACGCCGTCCGGGCGCGCCCGCCGAGCGAGACGGTGGAGAGCAGCTTGACGGTGTCGGTGTGCCCCGCCGGGCAGTCCGCGGGGTCGGAGGAGCGCTGCATCGGCCGGTCCACCTCGAAGGTCGACCCGCACTCGCGGCACCGGAACTCGTAGCGCGCCATGACCGGGGACATTAGGCCGCCCGACGTCCGCGGAACAGTCGTCTACGGTGCCGCCGTGGGGTTCACGGGGTTCGGCGACGCGGCCGTCGACTTCTACGAGGGGCTCGAGGCCGACAACTCGAAGGCCTACTGGAGCGACCACAAGCACCTCTACGAGAGCGACGTCCGCGGGCCGATGCACGCGCTGCTCGCCGACCTCGAGGCCGAGTTCGGCCCCGGGCGCATCTTCCGACCGCACCGCGACGTCCGCTTCGCCGCGGACAAGTCGCCCTACAAGGTCCAGTGCGGCGCGACCGCCGGCCCGCACTACGTGCAGCTCTCGGCCGACGGCGTCATGGTGGCGGTCGGCTACTACGCGATGGTGCCCGCGCAGGTGGCCCGCTACCGGGCGGCCGTCGACGACGAGCGCCACGGCCCGGTCCTCGCGGGGATCGTCGACGACCTCGAGGCCGACGGCTTCACCGTCGCCGGCGACCGGCTCAAGACCCGCCCCCGCGGCACCGACCCCGACCACCCGCGCCTCGACCTGCTGCGTCATCGCAGCCTCTACGCCTGGTACCGGTGGCCGCCGTCGGACGAGCTGCACACCCCGGCCCTGGCCGAACGGGTCGCGACGACGTGGCGGCGCCTCGCCCCGCTGGGGCGCTGGCTCGACGAGCACGTGGGGGTCGACCTCGACGACGCGGCGGAGCGGGCTCGTCGCCGCCGCTGACCACACCCTCTTCCGACGATGTGTGGTCAGTCATCGACGGGTGATACGTTGCCCGCCGTGGAGACGGACGAGGAGCGCGCGTTCGACGCGCTCTCCGACCGCGTGCGGCGCCGGATCCTGGCCGTGCTCGGGGAGCATGGCGAGCTCTCCGTCGGCGAGATCGCGGGCCGCATCGACGCGGTCGGCCGCACCACCGTCTCCAGCCACCTGCGGGTCCTGCGGACCTCGGGCCTGGTGCGCGAGCGGCGCGAGGGCCGCAACCGCTTCTACAGCCTCGACGTCGACGGCGCCGTCCGCGATGCTTTCGTGTTCCTGCAGTCGATCCTGCAGCAGGCCGTCGACGGGGTGGCCGCGACGGGACCCGCCGTCGCGCCCGGGACCCCGGTGACGGACGAGGAGCAGGGGACCGGCTGACCCCACCCCGGTGGAAGGGCCCGATGCAGACCACCACGGTCGCCGCCGAGCGCACCGTCGCGCGGCCGCCGCACGAGGTGTTCGCCCTGTTCGGGAGCGCCGAGGGCGCGGGGTGGATGTTCGACGCGCGCTGCGACGACGTCCGCCGCGGCGCTCCGGTGAGCATGCGGCTGCCGCTCGACGACCTCGGGCGCCACGACGTCGACGTCCTCGGCCGCCTCTCGCGGGTGGTGCCCGCCGCGATCATCGACATCGAGCACACCCAGCCGTGGCGCGGCCGGCTCTGCCTGCGGTTCACCCCTGCCGGCCCGCGCGGCACCCGGGTGCAGGTGCGCGCGCACGTGCCGGCCGACGGCGTCGAGTGGCTGCTGCACCGGCGCGGCATCCCGCTCCCGGAGCCTCCCGACGACGGCGCGGTGCGGGTGGGCGTCGTCGCGACCTCCTCCGGGCCGGGCGCGGTGTACTCCTTGTCCGCGGAGCTGATGGCCGAGCTCGCCGTGGCCGAGGTGAACGCCGACGGCGGGGTCGGGGGCCGCCCGCTGCGCCTCGTGGTCGCCGACGACGCCACCGACGAGGCCCAGGCCGCCGTCGAGGCCGAGCGCATGGCCCGGCTCGGCTGCCGGGCCGTCTTCGTCAACAGCACCTCGGCCAGCTTCGAGGCGGTGCGCCGGGTCCTCGCCGGCCGCGGGGTGCTGGTCGTGCACAGCGTGCTCAACGAGGGCGGCGGGCTCTCCCCGACGGCCGTCCGCTTCGGCGAGCGCCCGCACGCCCAGCTCGAGGCGCTGGTGGCCCCGACGATGGCGACGACGGGGGCCCGGCGCTGGTTCCTGGTGGGCGAGGGCTACGTGTGGTCCTACGGGGCTCACGCGGCCGCGCGGCGCGCCATCGCCCGGGCCGGCGGGGACGTCGCCGGCGAGGCCCTGAGCCCGCTCGGCACGACCGACTTCTCCGCGACCGTGGAGGCCGTCCGGCGCTCGGGTGCGGACCTCGTGCTGTCCACCCTCGTCGGCGCCGACGAGGTCGCCTTCGAGCGCCAGAGCGAGGCCGCCGGGCTGCGGGACACCACGCGCACCGTCTCGCTCGCGCTCGAGGAGTCCACGCTCGCGCACATCGGGCCGCGGGCCGGGACCGGCCTGCGGACGGCGCTCTCCTACTTCCAGGACAACCCGGTCGCGGGCAACGACGACCTGCTGTGCCGCTACCGCGCGGCGTTCGGCGAGTTCGCGCCGGCGATCACCACGCTCTCCGAGACGGTCTACGAGGCGATCCACCGCTACGCCCGGGTGCTGCACCGCGACCCCGACGGCGCCGCGGCCGCGCACGCGCGCGCCCTCGTGCGGCGCGCCGAGGGTGCGCCCGACGACGTCGTCGGGACCCGGGACCTGGTGCGCCCGCAGCTCTACGTGGCCGAGGCCGGGCCGTCGGGCCTGCGGGTCCTCGACGCGGCGGCGCCCAGCCGCTGAGCGGGTCGGTCGCGATGACACGCGACCGAAACATGTGGACGCGTCGGTGATCATTGACGTATTCGCGCCGCGCTCCCTACGGTGCTCGTGGTCACAGCCGGTCCCCCGACCACCGGCGCGAGAGCCCCTGGAGCCGCCCGATGCCGCTGCCCACCCCGGACCACGAGGCGCTGACCGCGGTCGCGGCCGGCTACGGCCTCGGCCTCTCCCCCGACGAGGTCGCCGAGTTCGCGCCGGTGGTGACGGGCCTGCTCGCGTCCTGGGACGCCGTCGCCGAGCTCTACGAGGCCGAGACGCCCGCGGCCCCCGAGCGCCCCTGGACCCGCCCCGATCCCGCCGACAACCCCTACCACGCCTGGTACGTGACGACGTCGATCACCGAGGCGTCGTCCGGCCCCCTCGCCGGGCGCACCGTGGCGGTCAAGGACAACACCGCGGTCGCCGGGGTCCCGATGACCAACGGCTCGACGACCATCGAGGGCTTCGTCCCCTCGACCGACGCGACGATCGTGCGCCGCCTGCTCGACGCGGGCGCCACCGTCGCCGGCAAGGCCGTGTGCGAGGACCTCTGCTTCGCCGGCGCCTCGATCACCGCGTCCACCGGCGACGTCGAGAACCCGTGGGACACCACGCGCAGCGCCGGCGGCTCCTCGAGCGGCAGCGCCGCGCTCGTCGCGGCGGGGGTGGTCGACATGGCCACCGGCGGCGACCAGGGCGGGTCGATCCGGATGCCGGCGGCGAACTGCGGGCTCGTCGGGCACAAGCCGACCTGGGGGCTCGTCCCCTACACCGGGGCCTTCCCCATCGAGTTCACCGTCGACCACGTCGGCCCGATGACGCGCACCGTGTCCGACGCGGCGCTCATGCTCTCGGTGATCGCCGGACGGGACGGGCACGACCCCCGCCAGCCCGCGGACCTGCGGGTCCAGGACTACCTGGGCGCCCTCGACGGCGGGGCGCAGGGCCTGCGGGTGGGGGTGCTGCGCGAGGGGTTCGGGCTCCCGGAGTCCGAGCCGGAGACCGACGACGCGGTGCGGACCGCGATCGGCGCGCTCGCCGACGCGGGCATGACCGTCAGCGAGGTGTCCGTGCCGTGGCACCTGCACGGGCCGCGCATCTGGGACGTCATCGCCACCGAGGGCGCCACTTCGCAGATGATCGACACCTACGGGTACGGCCTGAACTGGAAGGGCCTCTACGACCCCGAGGTCATGGACCACTACGGAAGCCGCTGGACCGAGGACGGCTCCCGGTTCCCCGACACCGTGAAGCTGGTGCTGCTCGCGGGCAAGTACGGGCTCAACGCCACCCACGGCCGGCACTACGCCATGGCGCGCAACCTCGCCCCCAAGCTCGCGGCGGCCTACGACGCCGCCCTGGCCGACGTCGACCTGCTGGTCATGCCCACCGTGCCGATGCGCGCGACGGTGCGCCCCGGCCGCGACGCCCGACCGCCGGAGCTCCTCGCCCGCGCCCTGGAGATGCTCGCCAACACCAGCCCGTTCGACGTCACCGGCCACCCGGCCTGCTCGGTGCCCGCGCCGCTGGCCGACGGACTGCCCGTCGGGATGATGCTGGTCGGCCGCCAGTTCGACGACGCCACCGTCCTGCGCGCCGCGCACGCCTACGAGCACGCCGTCGGGGGCTTCCCGACGCCCGCGCCGGCGACCGCCGCCGTCTGATCCGACCCGACCCACTGGAGGAGTTCCCGTGAACGGCATCCACGATCTCGGCGGCAGGGACGGGATCGGCGCGATCAACCCCACCGAGTCCGAGCCGGTGTGGAAGGCGGAGTGGGAGAAGCACGCCCACACGTTCTTCCCGCTGGCGTTCCGGGCGGGGTTCTTCGGCGTCGACTCGTTCCGCTTCGGCATGGAGCAGATGGACCCGGTCGAGTACCTGACCTCGCCCTACTACGAGCACTGGCTCCACTCGGTCACCCACCACGGCGTGCGCAAGGGGCTGCTCGACCCCGAGGAGATCGAGAAGCGCACGCAGTACTACCTCGAGCACCCCGACGCCCCGCTGCCCGAGGACAAGGATCCCGAGGGCGAGCTGGTCGCGTTCATCGAGGCGGTCATCCCCGCCGGGGCGCCGGCGGGCCGCGACACCGGCAAGGTCGCGAAGTTCGCGGTGGGCGACCGGGTCACCGTCGTCGCCGACGCCCCGCACGGCCACACCCGCAAGGCGAACTACATCCGCGGGAAGACGGGCGTCGTCGAGCTGGCCCACGGCGAGATGATCTACCCCGACACCGCGGGCAATGACCTGGGCGAGGCGCCCGAGCACGTCTACACCGTGCGCTTCACCAACGCCGAGCTCTGGGGCGCCGAGGCGGCCGAGCCGAACGGCTCGGTCACCTTCGACGTCTGGGAGCCCTACATCGTCCCCGCGAGCGAGTGAGGAACCCCGCCATGAGCACCGCCGAGAGCGTGCCCACCACCGATCACCAGGCCCAGATCGCCGCGCGCGTCAAGGCCGTCGAGTCGATCATGATCGAGAAGGGCCTCATGACGTCGGCCGCGGTCGACCGGCTCGCCGAGATCTACGAGAACGAGGTCGGGCCGCAGCTCGGCGCCCGGGTCGTCGCCAAGGCCTGGACCGACCCCGACTTCAAGGCCCGCCTGCTCGAGAACGCCAGCACGGCGTGCGCGGAGCTCGGCATCGGCGGCCTGCAGGGCGAGGACATGGTGGCCGTCGAGGACACCGACGACCTCCACCACGTCATCGTCTGCACGCTGTGCTCCTGCTACCCGTGGCCGGTGCTCGGGCTGCCCCCGAACTGGTACAAGGAGCCGGCCTACCGCGCGAGCATGGTGCGCGCGCCGCGCCGGGTGCTGCGCGAGGAGTTCGGGTACGACGTGCCGGAATCGGTCGAGATCCGGGTCTGGGACTCCAGCTCCGAGCTGCGGTACTGGGTGCTCCCGCAGCGACCGGCGGGGACCGACGGCTGGAGCGCCGAGCAGCTCGAGGCCCTCGTCACCCGCGACTCGATGATCGGCGTCGGCCGGCCGAAGCAGCCCTGATGGGCGACGACCACGGCCACGGTCACGGCCACCTGCCCTTCGCCGACGGCGAGGCGTACGAGGACCTCGACGCCACCGTCGTCGGCGAGGGCCGTACCGGCTACCGGCAGGACACGACGGAGCTCGGCGACGCCCGGCGTCGGGTCGAGAAGCTGGTGTGCGAGCTGCCCGGGGCCGACCAGCCCTTCCGCGAGCAGTGGGAGCTGCGGGCGTTCGCGATCGCGGTCGCGGCGTACCACGAGGGCCACTACGAGTGGAGCGAGTTCCAGCTCTCGTTGATCGAGTCGATCCGGCAGTGGGAGGAGGGCACGGGCGGCGAGCCCTGGAGCTACTACGAGCACTGGCTCACCGCGCTGGAGACGGTGCTCGCCTCCTCCGGCGCGCTGTCGGACTCGCTCGCGCTCGACGACCGGACCCGCGAGGTGCTGGCCACCCCGCGCAACGCCAACCACCACCGGCCGCGCCGGGAGCCGGTGGCCGTCGACCCCGCGGTGGGCTGACCGCCGCTGTCCACGAGCCCCTGCCCGCCCCGAGCGGGCAGGGGCTCGCCTGCGCCGCGGGCCGTCCACGTCGGGCCACGGCGGCCGGGCCGAGTGGACCCCCAGGGTCGCCCGGGCAGCCGTGGGCGCCCACTCGGCGGGCCGCGGCCGCCCAGGGCGACGCCGAGTGGACCCTCAGGGTCGCCGGGGCAGCCGTGGGCGCCCACTGGGCGAGCGCGTCCCGGGTCCCTCCCCGTCAGCGGGGCACGGCCACGATCGCGGTGGCGAGGTCGGCGACGTGGGCGGCCACCCGCGCGGGCGGGTGCAGCGGCAGCACGATGTGGCTGACGGTCAGCCGGGTGACCGTCTCGGCCGTCGCGCTCAGGACCCGGGGGTCCAGGTCGGGGTGGTGGCCGCCGAGGGTCGCCGCCACGTGGTCGCGGGCCCGCGTGATGACCGGCCCGCCGTCGCTGGTGAGCAGGGGCAGGAACTCGTCGCTGCTGGTGCCGGTGAGCACCGCCCGGAGCAGGGCCTCGGTGGCGGCGGTCTCCAGCGTGTACCGCACGGTCGCCTCCCACTGCGCCCGCAGCGTGGTCTCCCGCCCGATGACGGCGTCGATGCCCTCGAGGAAGCGGTCGAGCAGCCGCAGGATCAGCGCCTCGGCCAGGCCGTGCTTGTCGCCGAACGCGTTGTAGACCGTCTGGCGGCTGACCCCGGCCCGGGTCGCGACCGCCCGCACCTGCAGCCCGTCCCAGCCGTGGGCCACGACCTCCTCCGCCGCGACGTCGAGCACGGCGTCACGCATGAGGTCGCGGGCGGAGTCCCGCGGACGGCGAGCCACGCAGGCAGCGTAGACAGCTGGCACTGATGTGTCGATCCAGTGGACACATCGGCCGTCTGTGTTTGACACAGGAGGTACATGTGTCCAGACTTAGTGTCGTCGCCGTCACGATCTTTTCGGCGGCGAGCCACGCGAGGAGGCCGACGATGTCCGAGCACACGACGAGCACCGCCAGCGGCAACCCGGACCGCCCCTACGACGACGAGGACATCTCCTCCCGGGCGTTCTGGTCGACGACCGCCGAGGAGCGCGAGAAGACCTTCGCCCGGCTCCGCGAGCGCGGCACCGTCACCTGGCACCCGCCGATGGAGGACTCGCTGCTCGACGACCCCGAGGACTTCGGCTTCTGGGCGGTGACGACCTACGACGACCTCGTCGAGGTCACCAAGCGCAACGACGACTTCCTCTCCGGGCCGGGCATCCTCATGGAGAGCGCGCCCGCCGAGTTCGTCGAGGCCGCCCAGTCGATCATCGCGATGGACCCTCCGCGGCACTCGAAGATGCGCAAGCTGGTCTCTGCGGCGTTCACCCCGAAGCAGATGCGGCGGATCAACGACCGGATCGAGGCCAACGCGCGGAAGGTCGTCGACAACCTCGTCGCGCAGGCCGAGGCGGGCGGCGGCACCGCCGAGTTCGTCGGCGAGTGCGCCGAGCTGCTCCCGATGCACAACATCAACGACATGATGGGCGTGCCGGAGGGCGACCGGCAGGAGGCCAACCGGGAGATGAAGGTCCTCGTCGGGTGGCACGACCCCGAACTGGTCGGCGACACCCAGGAAGAGGTCCTGGGCCGGATGTTCCAGGCCATCGTCTCGACCCACCAGCTCTGCATCCGGCTGGCGAACGAGCGCCGCGAGGAGCCCCAGGACGACCTGATCACCGCGCTGGTGCAGGCCGAGGTCGACGGCGAGAAGCTGTCCGACGAGGACATCGCGGCGTTCTTCTGCCTGCTCACGATCGCCGGCACCGACACCACCCGGCAGTCGACCAGCCATGGGCTGCGGGCCCTCACCGACCACCCCGACCAGCGGGAGTGGCTGCTCGGCGACCTCGAGGGCCGCGTCGCGACCGCCGTCGAGGAGATCGTGCGCTGGGCGACCCCGATCATGACGTTCCGCCGGACCGCCGCCCGGGACCTGGAGTTCCGCGGCGCCGAGATCACGGCCGGCGACAAGGTCGTGATGTTCTACAGCTCGGCGAACCGGGACGGGTCGCGCATCGACCGTCCCCACGACCTCGACCTCTCCCGCCACCCCAACCCGCACGTGAGCTTCGGCGGCGGCGGCATCCACCACTGCCTGGGCAACCAGCTCGCGCGGTTCCAGCTGCGCGCGCTGTTCACCGAGCTGCTCACGCGGGTCCCGCACGTCACCGCGGGCGAGCCCGAGCTGATGCCGGGCAACTTCTTCCACGTGGTCAAGCGGATGCCCGCGCACCTGTGACCGGGCGTGGTCAGGGCCGGTAGCCGCCCAGGTGCTCGACGACGTCGGTGACCGGCGGTTCCTCGCACCGCGCATCGAGCGTCTCGGTGTAGGCGGTGAACTCGACCAGCCGACGGAGCTGGCTCGGGTCGTCGACGTCGAGCACGGACAGGACCGTCACGCCGTCCTCGAGGCGGTAGACGTCCCACCGCAACCAGTCGGGGCGGACGCGGTCCAGCTCGTCGCGCACGGCCGCGACGAGCTGCGCGTCGAAGTCCTTCTGGTCTTCCCTGAGCCGGTACCGGCTGACCACGCGCACCTCTGCACCTTCCCCGGCCGGGCCGGGCGGCGCCACCCTTCGCGGTCGGTGCTACTCGCCGAAGGCCACCCGGACGTCGTCGATGGTGGTCGGGGCCCGCTGCGCGGGAGCCGTGGGCAGGGTCTCGACGGGATCGAGGACCACCTCGTCGGCCACGATCGCGGGGTCGATGCGGACGACCGCGTAGCCGCCCACGGCCCCGGCCCCGAATCCGGGCTCGAAGATCCTCATGGGGTGGTCGATCGCGCCGTCGCGGACGGCGTCGTGGATGGCGATGGGGATGCTCGCGGCCGACACGTTGCCCATGGACTCGATGTCGAAGTAGAGCTGGTCGGCCGACAGCCCCGCCTTCGCCGCCAGGTCGAGGATCATCGTCTTGTTGGCCTGGTGGGGGACGATGAGCTCGATGCTCTCCAGCAGGCTCCGGCCGGGATCGTCGGGGTCGGTCTGCTCGGAGAGCTCGCCGAGCATCTGGTCGAGGTAGCGCCGGACCAGCGACTTGACCTCGGGCCCGTAGACGGTGATGTCGTTGTCGAACTCCGGGTTCGGCCAGATGATCGAGTTGACCTCCGATGCCGGCCCGCTCGCATAGGTCTGCAGGACCTCGACGTCGACCGGGACGCCCGGCGCGGCCGGAGCCACGACCATCGCGGCCGCCCCGTCGCCGAAGATCATCCTGGAGGTGCGCGCGCTCCCGATCTTGTCGGAGAACTTCTCGACGCACACCAGGAGCACGGGCCGGTCGACCTCCTGGAGCTGCCGGACCGCCTCGGCGAGGCCGTACGGCAGTCCGGCGCAGGCGGCGACCAGGTCCATCGACGTGTGGGTCTGCGCCAGACCCAGCTCGCCGGACACCCAGCAGGCGATGGAGGGGATCTGGCGGTTGCTGGTGCAGGTGCTGACCAGGACGGCACCGATCTCGTCGGGTGTCCGGCCGGACTTCGCGAGCGCCGCTCCGGCCGCCTCCAGCGCCAGCTGGTGGGGGTCGCGCGCCGAGTAGCGCCGCTCACGGATTCCGGTCTTGCGGGCGATCTCCTCGGCGCTCATCGGCGACCACGAGAAGCTGGTGTTGCGGATGACGTCGACGTTGTCGCAGACGTGCTCGCCACGCACCACGGCCAGCGCCTCCAGCGCCGGCCGCACCGCGAAGGCCTCGCGCACCCTCACCGGCGGATACGGCGTCCGCGGCGCCATCGGCTCCACCGGCGCCCTCGACGCCCCGACCACGGCGGGGCCGCTGGGGTGGGCCTGCTTGGCCCGCTCGATGAAGGCCATGACGTCACGGTCGCGCGGGTGGAAGGTGACGACGAAGTCGTCCGGGCCGATGTCGGCCGCGCGGCGCAGCGTCGTCCGGGAGCCGTCCCACGGGTACTGGTTGTGCAGCACCATCGCCCAGCGCGTGAGGGCCTCGAGCTCGGGCACCTCCTCGTCGGCGTCGAGGATCTCGTCCATCGCGAAGACGTGGTGGTCGGGATCGTGGTCGGGCATCACGAAGGTGAGGGCGTCGGGTTGCGCCAGGAACTCGGCGACGGTCGGCTTGATCGCGGGGAGCTCGGTGGCGTGGTGGAGCTTGTGCCGGAACACGTCGAAGAGCAGGGCGAAGACCCGGTCCTCGGTCTCGGCCGCCCAGCGCGGCGGCAGTTCCTGGTAGGCGCGCTCGACCGCCGCCACCTTGCGCTCGCGGTCCTCCCACGGGGTCAGCACCGGGAGGAAGACGTCGTCGCGGTGGCGGGGCACGTCGCGCCACCGGGTCGGGCGCTTGTCGAACATCGTCATCGAGTAGCGGTTGACCCAGAACAGGTTCTGGCCGAGATCGCGCAGCAGCTCGAAACGGCTCGGGTAGGAGCCGTTCTCCACCCGGTGGAGGATGTCGGTGCCCGTCGGGGCCTTCGCCTCGAAGTCCCGCTCGATGACCGCGGTGAACTGCTCGAGCGTGTCGAGGACCGTGAAGTCCAGCTCGCCGAAGACGTTGGCCGGGAAGACCAGACGGCCATGACGGTTGATCACGAAGGGCTTCACGGCACCACCCCGGGCGTCCTGCGTGAGCGGTGGCCGGGTCGGCCACGTCGGCGCTCACTGTAGAAGAGCCGCAGACCTGCGCGATCCGCGTGCCGGACGTACCGGCTGGGCCGCGCCGTCGTCCTGGCGGCCGACCACGCGATGATCGGGCTGGTCCGGTCGGACGCACTTGGTCCGAGCGCCGGTGGGTCGCGCCCGTTGTGGGCATCGCTCGGGGGTGTCCTCCACCGAAGGTCCGAGAACGGCGACGGGCGCTGCCGGGAGCCCGGCGGCCCGCGTCGATCCGTCCGGAACGGTCAGTCGCGACGGCACGTGGATCCGGACATGGGACAACCAGGTCGCCGGACTCCCGGTGGTGGTGAGCAACGGGATGGGGGCGCCGCCGTCGGCGTGGCCGCTGCTCGCCGAGCCGGGGTGCGGCGTGCACGCGGTCTCCTGGTACCACCGCGGCCTCGACGCGTCGGAGCGCCCCGAGGACCTCGACCGCGTCACCGTCGAGGACCACGCCGCCGACCTCGAGGCGGTGATGGACGCCGCCGGGATGGACCGGGCCGTGCTGGTCGGCTGGTCGGTCGGGGTGAACATCGCCTTCGCGTTCGCCCGACGCCACCCCGAGCGCGTCGCCGGGATCCTGGCCGTCGGAGGCGTGCCGGGCGACCCGTTCCGCGTCCTGTTCGGTCCCAGCGGAGTGCTCCGTGAGCTGCGAGAGCCGCTCGGGCGCCTGGGGGCCTGGGGCCTGCGGTGGGTGGGGCCGCCGGTGGCCGCCGCGGCGTCGATGCTGCCCCCGTTCCTGGACTCCGCCCAGGCCCTCGTCTCCCTGGCCGGGTTCCCGGTGCCGCCGGGACTGAAGGCGACCGGGGCCGTGGCCCGGGAGTTCGCCACCCACCCGTGGACCTGGTACTCCCGGCTCGTGCTCGCGGCCGGCGAGCAGGAGCCCATGGACACGGGGTTCGCCACGTTCCCGGTGACGATCGTCGGTGGCGTCCTGGACAACCTCGCCGACGTCGACGATCTCCGCCGCACCGCGCGCCGGCTGCCCCGGGCTCGGTTCGTGCCGCTGCTCGGCGGCCACTTCCTGCCCCTGCAGTACCCCGGCCGGATCCACCGCGAGCTGCTCGACCTCGTCGAGCGCTCCGACCTGGCGTGACCGGCACGCCATTGCTGGTCAGCACGCTGCTGACCAGCAATGATGGAGCCGCCTGTCGGAATCGAACCGACGACCTACGCATTACGAGTGCGTTGCTCTGGCCGACTGAGCTAAGGCGGCAGTGGCGTCGAGTGTAGGCGAGCGGGCCCCTGCCCCGGACGGCCGGGGTCGGGAACATCGTCGTCGGGCACCGGGTTGGCCCTGACGTGTCCGCCGTGGGAGCGATCGTCGTCGTCGCCGTGCTCGTGGTCGCCACCGTGGTCGGTCTCGCCCTGCGCGCCCGGTCCGGGAAGGTGCGGACGACGACGGGCGCCGCGTCCGGGTGGTCCCTCGCGCACGTGACCCCGGAGCCCGACGACCGCGTCCTGCTCCTCCAGCTCTCCTCGCCGATCTGCACGCCGTGCCGCCAGACCGCCGCGCAGCTGACCGAGCTCGCCGCGCAGCGGCCGGGCCTGCGCCACGTCGAGATCGACGTCGGCGACGCCCCCGCGGCGGCGTCGGAGCTGCACGTCATGCGCACCCCGACGACGATCGCGTTCGCCCGCGACGGCCGTGAGCTGCTGCGGGTTTCGGGCGTGCCTCGTCGTCGGGACCTGCTCGAGGCGCTGGACAGTGAGCTGACCGGCGCAGGATGATCCTCCGCGTGCTGACCCGTCGGCGTGCCGTGGACCACGGCCGCCTCGCCTCGGACCTCTGTCCGGGCCGCTGACCTCCGTCGCGCCCGCACCCCTCCCCGAGGAACCCACCATGCCGCTCGACCCGCGCGGTGTGCGCTTCGCCGCCGCCGTCACCACCGTCGTCCTCGCGCTCGTCCTGATCACCGGCAGCGGGTGGCTCGCGCTCGCCCAGGCGGTCGTGTTCGCCCTGCCCGCGGTGTTCGGCATGCGCTGGTCGCCCTACGGCGCGCTGTTCCGGCTGGCGGTGCGCCCGCGTCTCGGCCCGCCCGCCGAGACCGAGGACGCCGCGCCCGTGCGCTTCTCCCAGACCGTCGGCCTCGTCTTCACGGTGGTCGCCGCGGCGGGCTACCTCGCCGGCGTCCCCGCGCTCGGCATCGTCGCCACCGCGTTCGCGCTGCTCGCCGCGTTCCTCAACGCCGCGTTCGGCTTCTGCCTCGGGTGCGAGGTCTACGGGCTCGTCACGCGGTTCCGCGCCGCCGGCCGCCCGGCCTGAGTGAGGCAGGTCACAGTCGCGGCGTGACGGTTCCCTCCCCGCCGGGCGGTCTCGACGAGGCACCATCCGCCCAGCACGGAGGCCCTCATGCCCGAGCCCACCCGACCCGCCGTCGTCACCGGAGCCAGCCGCGGCTTCGGGCGAGCCATCGCCACCGCCCTCGTCGCCGCGGGGATGCCCGTCGTCGGCCTCGCCCGTGACGCGGGGCGCCTGCGCACGCAGCAGGAGGAGCTCGGGGAGGGCTTTGTCCCGGTCGTCGGCGACGCTGTCGACGAGGAGCTCGCCCGGTGGGTGCTGGCCGAGCACGACCCGCGGCTCCTCGTCCTCAACGCCGGAGCCGCCCCGACGATGGCGCCCGTCCACGAGCACACCTGGGAGTCCTTCAGCGCTCCGTGGGAGGTCGACGCCCGGCAGGCGTTCACCTGGGCCAAGGTCGCCCTGACGGCGCCGTTGCCGCCCGGCAGCCACGTGGTCGCCGTGTCGAGCGGGGCCGCGCTGCGGGGCTCGCCGCTGTCCGGGGGCTACGCCGGGGCGAAGGCCGCCGTCCGGTTCGTCGCCCGCTACGCCGCCGAGGAGTCCGACCGGGCGGGGCTCGGGATCGGGTTCACGACGCTGCTCCCGCAGCTCACCGCGGCCACCGACCTCGGTGCGGCCGCGGCGGCCGCCTACGCCGCCCGTGCCGGTGGCGTCACCTCCGGCGCTCCCGGCCTCACCCCCGAGCAGGTGGGCAAGGCCGTCGTCGGGATCGCCCTCGACGACGCGGCCCCGGGCGCCGAGTACCTGCTCACCGCGGCCGGACCGCAGCCCCTCGAGGCGCCGTGACCACCGCGACCGAGTTCAGCGCCCGGGCCGAGCCGTTCCGGCCCGAGCTGCTCGCGCACTGCTACCGGATCCTCGGGTCGGTCCACGACGCGCAGGACGTGGTGCAGGAGACCTACCTGCGGGCCTGGCGCGGCATCGACCGCTTCGAGGAGCGCTCCTCGCTGCGCCGCTGGCTCTACAGCATCGCGACCCGGGCGAGCCTGAGCGCCGTCGGGACCCGCGGACGGCGCCCGCTGCCCTCGGGGCTCGCCGCGCCGCAGGACGACCACCGGGTCGCCGTCGCGGCGGGCGACCCGACGGTGCCGTGGCTCCAGCCGGTGCCGGACGCCCTGCTCGGCGGGGACCCGGCCACGATCGTCGCCGGCCGGGCCGGGGTCCGTCTCGCCTTCGTCGCCGCCCTGCAGGTGCTCCCGGCACGCCAGCGGGCGGTGCTCGCGCTGCGCGACGTGCTCGGGTTCTCCACCGCCGAGACCGCGGAGGTCCTCGGCGCGACCGTCGACGCCGTCGACAGCGCCCTGCGCCGGGCCCGCGCCCGCCTCGCCGGGGCCGCCCTCGACCCCGAGACCCTCGACGAGCCCGACGACGAGGCCCGCCGGGACCTCCTCGACCGCTACGTCGACGCGTTCGCCCGCGCCGACCCGGAGGCGCTGGTCGCGGTCCTGCGGGCCGACGTCGAGCTCGAGATGCCGCCCACGCCCACGTGGTTCACCGGGCGCGACGCGGTGGTGGGCTTCCTGGCCGGCCGGGTGCTGCGCCGGGCGGGGACCTGGCGGATGACGGAGACCCGGGCCAACGGCCAGGTCGCCCTCGTGGTCCACCGGGCCGACGACGACGGCGCGGTCGTGCCGTACGGCGTGCAGGTCCTGACGGTGGCCGGTGGGCGCGTCGGGCGGATCACGGCGTTCAACGACCCGGCGTTGGTCCCGCTGTTCGCGGATGCCGCCCCGCAGGGGTCACGCCGACGGTGAGGCGCCGCCCGGGTGCAGCGGCACCGGGAGCCGGTCGAGGACGATGCCGAAGAGGTCGCGGTAGGCGGCGAGTGCCTCGTCGTCGGAGAGCTCGTCCTCGGTGCGGGTCCCGTCGGCCGCGGTCCGGATGAGCTGGTGCCCGGCGAGCGTCACGCGGCCCGCGGGTGAGCGCGGCAGGGTGCACGTCGGGCCGTGGGTGAACACGGAGTCGGGGTGGTTGGCGGTCCACCAGCACGTCGGCCCGAAGTCGCGGCGCGCGTACTCGCGGCCGTCGAGCCGGTAGCCGGACCCGCCGTCGGGGCCCACGACCTCGACGTCGCCGCCCGGCTGCGGGTCCACCTGAGTCGACGGGGCCGCCAGCTCCAGCGCCGGCACGCAGAACCCGCCGAACCCGACGTCGACCAGCCGCGCGACCCGGTCGTCGCCGGTCACCCGCAGGGCCTGGTGCGCGAGCGGCGCCGTGTCGGTCTCGCCGGCGTGCACCCGGGCGCCGAGGAACGCGACGTCGTACCCGAGCTCGGCCAGCAGGGCGGCGAACAGGCCGTTGAGCTCGTAGCAGAAGCCACCCCGGTGTCGTCGCACGATCTTGTCGAACAGCGCGTCGGGGTGGGTGTCGATGGGTTCCCCGAGGTGGATCGAGAGGTTCTCGAAGGGCACCGCGTGGTAGTGCCGGTCGGTGAGGGTCGCGAGGTCGTCCTCGGCGCTCGCTCCGATGCGCGCCAGGTACTCGGCGACGTCCACCGGACCGGTATACACGGACTCATGCGCGTTGCCCTCGCCCAGATCCTGGCCTCCGACGACCCGGCGGCCAATCTCGAGCTGGTCGCCGACCACACGGCGCTGGCGGCGCAGCAGGGCGCCTCGGTCGTCGTGTTCCCCGAGGCGACGATGTGCCGGTTCGGCGTGTCGCTGAAGCCGGTGGCCGAGCCGCTGGACGGGCCGTGGGCGACCGAGGTCCGCGCGATCGCGGAGCGGAACGGGGTGCTCGTCGTCGTCGGGATGTTCACGCCGACCGACGACGGCCGCGTGACGAACACGCTGCTCGCGACGGGCCGCGGGGTCGACACCTCCTACGACAAGATCCACCTCTACGACGCGTTCGGGTTCGCCGAGTCCGACACCGTGGCGCCGGGGGCCGAGCCCGTGGTCGTCGAGGTCGACGGCGAGACCCTCGGCCTCGCGATCTGCTACGACATCCGCTTCCCGGAGCTCTTCCGCGCCCTGGCCGACCGCGGGGCCGCGACGGTGCTGCTCCCGGCCTCGTGGGGCGCGGGACCCGGGAAGGTCGAGCAGTGGGAGCTGCTCGTGCGGGCCCGGGCGATCGACTCGACGACGTACGTGCTGGCCTGCGACCAGGCCGACCCGCTGGCCCACGGCATCGACCCCGGGAAGGCGCCGCGGGGTGTCGGGCACTCGCTAGTGGCCTCGCCGTTCGGCGTGGTGGAGGAGTCGCTGGAGGCCGACCCCGGGCTGCTGGTGGTGGACATCGACACGGCCTCCGTCGAGAAGGCCCGGTCGGTGCTGCCGGTCCTCGCCAACCGCCGGATGGGCTGACCGCGCGTGGCGAAGGTGCGCAGCGTCGACCGGGTGGCGGCTGCCCTCGACGAGCTCGGTCTGGGCGGGCGCGTGCGCGAGCTCCCCGACTCGACGCGGACGGCGGCGGAGGCCGGCGCGGCGCTCGGGTGCGAGGTCGGGCAGATCGTGAAGTCGCTGGTGTTCCGGGTCCCGACGACCGACGAGGCGGTGCTGGTGCTCGCCTCCGGCTCGTCGCGGGTCGACGTCGGGCGGCTGGCGGAGGTGGTGGGCGCCCCGGTGGAGCAGGGATCGGGCGCCTTCGTGCGGGAGCGGACAGGGTTCGCGATCGGTGGGGTCGCGCCGGTGGGTCTGGTCGCGCCGGTGCGGACGTACGTGGAGCGGGGCGTGCTCGGGTGGTCGCTCGTGTGGGCGGCGGCCGGGTCGCCCCGGACGGTCTTCGACGCGACGCCGGAGGAGCTGCTCGCGGCGACCGGCGCGGCGGTGGTGGACGTCGCGGAGGTCTGAGGACGGGAGTGTCCTCACGGGACCGAGTCGCCGTGACTCGGTCGCGCGGGAGCAGGTCGCCGTCGGGACGGCGCACGAACCGGGCACAGCACTCGCGGCCCGGGAGGCGGAAGTGTTCTGGCGCGACCGAGTCGCGGCGACTCGGTCGCTCGGGAGCAGATCGCCGTCGGGACGGCGCACGAACCGGGAACATCGCTCGCGGCCCGGCAGGCGGAAGCGTTCTCGCGCGACCGAGTCGCGGCGACTCGGTCGCCTGGGAGCACTTCGCTGCCCCCGCGGCGAAGGGTCTTCCGGACCGTGCCCGTCGGACACGCTCACTTCTGGGGCGGGAGCTTCCTGATGACGAGAGCGATCGCCTCCTCGGCATGCGTGCACGGGTCCGACGTCTGCCGCGTCATCAGCCCCGACCACTCAGTTTCCAGGGCCTGCCGAGGCCCCAGACCGGTGGTCACGGTGCAGGTGTTGTCGTCATCCGACATCCGCTGGCGGACTGCGGGATACCCCGCAACCGTGACGGGGACGAAGATCCTGCTCAACCGGGTGCGGTACGTATCGGCCAGCAAGTCGCGGTCGGCATCGACCGCCATGGCCAAGTCCTCATCGTCCGCGTTGCTCCAGGAGCACTCCTGGACATCGATCGACGTCCGCTGACGTCCGGGACCGCTGAACCCGAGTTGGTGGAGCTCGGACGGTTCGAGCAGGGACGCACACGGACTCTCGGCGACCGCAGAGACGTCCCGAGGGGCCGTCACCACGGGAGCCCCGAAGCGGGGAGATGGTGACGGCGCCGGTGAGCCCGGGTTTGTGGCGCAACCTGCGCAGAGGCCGGCCAGCAGAGCGGCCAGGATCGCCCTACGCGCGCTCATCGAAGCGCGCAGCCCCGGTGCTCTCGGCCGCCCGGTACGCGGCCAACTCGCTCTTGATCGCTTCGATCAATCCGTCGAGTTGGCGCAGGCCTGCATTGACCGCCTCGACGAGACTTCCGTGGCCGCCGACCGCCACGGCTTCGAGAGCCCTGGCCGCGTCGAGGCTGACCTGGTCGTGCGAACCGGCATCGACCTTGCCGAGTCGCATCGCGTCACGGCCGAGGTCCTGCAACTCGTCGCGAGCGGCCCGGAGGTCCTGGAGCACCTGGGGAGCGCGATCGAGGTCGACCGAGAAGGCTCCACCGACGGCGGGAGCGGGCACGACCTGGCGCGGGACCACCTGGCCGTCGGTGAGCACCGCGGGGTCCGCGGCCTCGACCGGCCGGTCGGCGAGGGCGGGCGAGAGGCCCACCGGGGGCTGGGTGTAGAGCCCGGGCGGCGGGACGGGCGTGCTCACGCCGAGCACGCTAACCGCCACGAACCACGCCCGGGGGCGGAATCGCCCATCCGCCCGGTCAGCCCATCAGCCCTCGCGGAGGGCCGTCACCATCGCCTCGACCGCGATCTGGGGCTTCACGTTGGTCTCCAGGGCCTCGCGGCACACCAGGACGGCCTCCAGGCGGCGCAGCGCGGCCTCGGGGGAGCCCTCGCGGGCGGCCGACTCGACCTCGCGCGCCCGGTCCGGGTGGGTGGCGGTGACCTGGGCGCCGAACCCGCGCACGAGCACGTCGCGGTAGTAGCCGGCGAGGTCGACCAGCGCGCGGTCCAGCGCGTCGCGCCGGGTGCGCGTGGCGCGCTGCTTCTGCTTCGCGACGAGGTCCTTCTCGGCCGCCTTCGCCGCGCGCTGGGCCTGCGCGACGCCCTTGCCGGACCCGCCCGCGCCCATGGACACGGCCAGCTCCTCCCGCTCGGCCTCGTCGCGCTCCCCGGTCAGGGCGACGACCTCGGCCTCCGCGGCACCCACGAGGCCGTCGGCCGCCGCGAAGACCTCGGCGGCGCTGCGCAGCGAGCGCGGGACGGTGAGCACGGCCTCCCGACGGTTCCGTGCGTCCTCGTCGCGCGCGAGCCGACGGGCCCGCCCGATGTGCCCGCCGCAGACGCTGGCCGCCCAGCTGGCGGTCTCGGCGTCGATGCCGTCGCGCTCCACCAGCACGTCGGCGATGGCCGACGTGACCGGGGTGCGCAGCCGCAGCGGGCGGCAGCGGGAGCGGATGGTGACGCTGACGTCGTCGGGGTGCTCGCTCGGCGCGCACAGCAGGAACACGGTGCGCTCGTTGGGCTCTTCCACCGCCTTGAGCACGGCGTTCGAGGCCTGCTCGGTCATCCGGTCGGCGTCCTCGATGAGCACGACCTGCCAGCGCGCCGTGGTGGGCATCCGCGCGGCCCGCTCGATGACCGCGCGCATCTCCTTGACGCCCAGCGAGAGCCCCTCGGTGACGACCTCGTGGACGTCGGCGTGGGTCCCCGCCAGGACGGTGTGGCAGACCTGGCAGGCGTCGCAGCCCCCGCGTGGGCACTGCAGCGCCGCGGCGAACGCGCGCGCGGCCACCGACCGGCCCGACCCGGGCGGGCCGGTGAAGAGCCAGGCGTGGGTCATCGCGCCCCCGTGACGGCCCTCGGCGTCGTCACCCGGCTCGTCCGTGGAGAACCGGACGCGGGAGGCGTGCTCCGCGGCGGCCCGCAGCTCGGCGACGGCCTCCGGCTGACCGACGACCTGCGACCACACGCTCACGACCCCGATGATGCCCCACGGCACCGACAGCGTCAGGCGGGCCGTGTCAGGACGGGTCCATCCTGACGTCAGGTGTCAGCAAGGGTCCGTCGCCGGCACCACCGCCGGCCCTCACAGGTGCAGCGCCAGCGCCACCACGGCGATGAGGACCGCGATCAGCACCAGCAGCGGCGCACCCAGACGCACCCCGCCGAGGACACCCCGCGACGGCGCTCCCGCCCGGTCGGCCCGCCACTCCCCGAACTGGGCGCGGAACTCGGCCTCCTCGCGCCGCTCCCGGCGCCACGCCGACTCCCCCTCCGGGGCGGCGCCGCGCACCTGCGCCGCGTCCTCGACCGTCTCCGGCGGCAGCGTGCGGTGACGACGCTGCGCGGGCACCGGGCGCGGCGGCGGCACGTCGCGGACCTCCGGCTCCCAGAGCTGGAGGCCGCGCTCGCGGTCGGCCTGCATCCACGCCGCCACGCCCTCGGCGTCCGTCACGGGAGGCAGCCGCACGTCGGTGGGGCGGGCGGTGCCCGCCGTCGGGTCGGCGAAGGGGGGCGGCGGGGCGGTGCCGTCGTCACCGGTCAGGGGGCCGTCGGCGAGCGGGTCGTGGTGTGGACCGCGTACGTCCATCCCCCGACCATCACACGATCGGGCGGTCTCGGCCAGTGGACCGGGGGGAGAGGCTGTCGCCGTGGAGCCCGACGCGTGCTTCGACGACGTGGTCACCGCCCTGCGGGACCGCCCCGGCGTGGCCCCTCCCGACCCGACCCGGCGGGGCTTCGGGGCCGACGCCCTCACGGTCGGCGGGGCGATCTTCGCGATGGTCCGCGACGGGGCCCTCGTCGTGAAGCTGCCCGCCGCCCGGGTGCGCGCCCTGATCGAAGCCGGGGAGGGCGCCCCGTTCGGGGCCGGGCGGGGGCGACCGATGAAGGAGTGGGTGGCCGTCGCGGCCGTCGACCCCGACGCCTGGCACGCCCTCGCCGAGGAGGCGTACGGGTTCGTCGGGTCGCGCCAGGCGTAAGGCCCGGGGAGAACGGGCAGGGAGCTCCCGTGGGCCTCAACTACCGCAAGCATCGTCGTCTCGGACCGCTGCCGATGTGGCGCAACGTCTCGCGCTCCGAGTCCGGCAAGACGGTGTCCTACAGCGTGAAGCTCGGGCCGTTCACCTGGAACAGCCGCACGAAGAAGAAGACCGTCGACCTGCCGGGCGGCTACTCCTACACCTCGGAGTGACCCAGGACTACTCGCAGGCGATCCCGTCGCCGTCGCGGTCGAGCTTCGCGCTGTACCCGGGCTCGCCCCGGTGCAGCGGGGCGACCCCCGCCGCGCGCGCCGCGGCGCAGTTGGGGTAGCTCGCGCCGACGGCGGGTGCGGGTGCGGCGACGGCCGGCCGGGGCGCCGGCTTCGGCTTCGGGGTCCCGACGGCGGCCGCCGGACGCCGCGTCGTCGGGGCGGCACTCGCCGGCGCCCCGCAGGTGCGCCCGTTCGCGTCGAGGCTCCGCAGCCGGGCCTGGACCGCCCGCGAGGCGTCGTTGTGCCCCTTCGTGTAGATCGCGGTGTGGTCGGCGCGGACCATCATCTCGGCGAAGTCGCCGCCGGCGTAGGAGACGTAGCGGAGCTCCCGGCCGTAGCGGTCGAGGTCGACGCCCGGCTGGGCGGTGAGCCGGACCGGCTGGCCCAGGATCGCGTCCTCGGCGGCCCGCGTGGCGCGCGTGCCCCCCGGCGTGCCGGACTCGCAGGAGTCGATGCCCAGCACCCGGACCTTCACCCCGCCGGTGACCTCGAAGGTGTCGCCGTCGATCACCCGGCTCACCATCGTCGTGTCGCCCGACGTCGCGGCGTCGTCCGCCACCGACCCGGCCGCGGCCGACACGGCCGGTGCCGCCGACGTGGTGGCCGGCGAGGACAGCGAGCGCGGCGACTCGGCCGGGACACACCCGCCGAGGAACAGGGCCCCGACGACGGCCGTCACGGCGAGGACGGCGGGTCGGGCGATGCGCAGGCGCGCGATCATGCGGGTGGTTCCCCCCGGAACTGGTCCGGGAGCAGCGTCGCGCCCCGGGCATCCCGGCTATCGGGCGGCGGGGAATGGTCGTTAACACGACTCGAGGGGCACACCGGACACGTCCGGGTGGTCCCGGGGATGTGTGGTGCGCCCCTCGACGTCGACCGTCAGGTGGTGGGCGACTTCCGGGTGGTCGTCTTCTTCGCCGGCGCCTTCTTCGTCGTGCTCGACGCCTTCGAGGAGGTGCTCGACTTCGCCGACGACGACCGCGACGTCGTCTTCTTCGGCGCCGGCCCCTTGGCCCGCTTCTCGGCGAGCAGCTCGGCGGCGCGCTCGTCGGTGAGGGTCTCGACGTCATCGCCCTTGCGCAGCGAGGCGTTCACCCCGGTGCCGTCGGTGACGTACGGCCCGAACCGGCCGTCCTTGACCACCATCTGCTCACCCGACGCCGGGTCCTTGCCCAGCTCCTTCAGCGGCGGCTTCGCGGCGGCCCGGCCCCGCTGCTTGGGCTGCGCGTAGAGCTTCTGCGCCTCCTCGAGCGTGACCGTGAAGAGCTTGTCCTCGCTGTCGAGCGACCGCGAGTCCTTGCCCTTCTTGAGGTAGGGCCCGTAGCGGCCGTTCTGCGCGGTGATCTCCTCGCCGGACTCCGGGTCGGTGCCGACCACCCGGGGGAGCGAGAGCAGCTTCAGCGCGTCGTCCAGGCCGATCTCGGAGAGCGTCATCGACTTGAACAGCGAGCCGGTGCGCGGCTTCTCCTTCGCGCCCTCCGGCAGCACCTCGGTGACGTAGGGCCCGAAGCGGCCCTCCTTGGCGAGGATCTCGTGGCCGGTCTCCGGGTCGGTGCCCAGCGAGCGGCCCTCCTGCGGGGTGGAGAAGAGCTGCTCGGCGAGGGCGAGGTCGAGCTCGTCGGGCGGGAGGTCGTCGGGCAGGTTCGCCCGCTGGGAGCGCTCCTCCCCGTCCTCGGTGACCATCCGCTCGAGGTAGGGCCCGTAGCGCCCGACCCGCACGACGACGTCGCGTCCCTGCTCGTCGGCGAACATCCGCAGCGAGTTGACCTCGCGGGCGTCGATGCCCTCGAGGTTGTCCCCGACGAGCTTCTTCAGCCCGCCGGCCTGCGTCATGGCGCCCTCGACGCCGCCCGCGTCGCCGTTGGTCGCGGCGCCGTCGCCGCCGAAGTAGAAGTGCGAGAGCCACGTCTGGCGCTGGGTGTTGCCCGCCGCGATCGCGTCGAGCTCGTCCTCGAGGGTGGCCGTGAAGTCGTAGTCGACGAGCCGCTCGAAGTGCTTCTCCAGCAGCCCGACGACGGCGAACGCGATCCAGCTGGGGACGAGGGCGGTGCCCTTCTTCCAGACGTAGCCGCGTTCCTGGATGGTGTTGATGATCGACGCGTAGGTCGACGGCCGGCCGATCCCGCGCTCCTCGAGCGTCTTGACGAGGCTCGCCTCGGTGTACCGGGCGGGCGGGCTGGTCTGGTGCCCCGAGGGGTCGAGCTCGTCGGCGGTCAGGGCGTCGCCCTCGGCCAGGCGGGGGAGCCGGCTCTCGGCGTCGTCCGCCTCACCGCCCGACTGGTCGTCGACCGTCTCGACGTAGGCCCGGAGGAACCCGGGGAACGTGATGGTCCGGCCGGACGCCGAGAAGGTGCACTCCTCGCCGGTGGCGGCCGTGCCGGTGATGCGCACGGTCATCGTCGTGCCGCGGGCGTCGCGCATCTGGCTGGCGATGGTGCGCTGCCAGATCAGCTCGTAGAGCCGGAACTCGTCGCCCGCGAGCTCGCTCGCGACCTGACCCGGCGTCCGGAAGCTGTCGCCGGCGGGGCGGATGGCCTCGTGGGCCTCCTGGGCGTTCTTCACCTTGCGCGTGTACTGGCGGGGCTGTTCCGCCACGTTCTCGGCCCCGTACAGGTCGCGGGCCTGGGTGCGCGCGGCGTTGATCGCGGTCTCCGACAGCGTCGTGGAGTCCGTGCGCATGTAGGTGATGTAGCCGTTCTCGTAGAGCCGCTGCGCGGTGCGCATCGTCCGCTCCGCCGAGAACCGCAGCTTGCGGCCGCCCTCCTGCTGGAGGGTCGAGGTCATGAAGGGGGCATACGGACGACGGGTGTACGGCTTCTCCTCGACCGAGGAGACGGCGTAGTCGCTGGACGCCAGGCCCTCGGCCAGGCGGCGGGCGTCGGCCTCGTCCAGCCGGCGCACGTCGTGAGAGCGCAGCTGCCCCCGGGCGTCGAAGTCGCGACCGGTGGCGACGCGGGCACCGTCGACGGCCGTGAGCGCCGCCTTGAACGTCGGCGTGTTCGCCTCGGCCTGCTCCTTCGCGGTGCGCAGGACCGCGTCGATGCCCCAGTACGAGGCGGAGACGAACGCCATGCGCTCGCGCTCCCGCTCGACGATCACGCGGGTCGCCACCGACTGGACGCGGCCCGCCGAGAGCTTCGGCATGACCTTCTTCCACAGCACGGGGCTGACCTCGTAGCCGTAGAGCCGGTCGAGGATGCGGCGGGTCTCCTGCGCGTCGACGAGGTCGTGGTCGAGGTCGCGCGGGTTCGCGGCGGCGGCCTGGATGGCCGACTCGGTGATCTCGTGGAACACCATCCGGCGGACCGGCACCTTCGGCTTCAGCGTCTCGAGCAGGTGCCAGGCGATGGCCTCGCCCTCGCGGTCGCCGTCCGTCGCGAGGTAGAGCTCGTCGACCTCCTTGAGGGCGTCCTTGAGCTCGGTGACCGTCGACTTCTTGTCCGGCGTGACGATGTAGAGCGGCTCGAAGGAGTTGTCGACGTCGACCCCGAGGCGCGCCCAGCTCTCGCCCTTGTACTTGGCGGGCACGTCGGCGGCACCCCGCGGCAGGTCACGGATGTGCCCGCGGCTCGACTCCACGATGTAGGAGGAGCCCAGGTAGTCGGCGATCTTGCGGGCCTTGGCGGGCGACTCGACGATCACCAGCCGCCGGTTGCCGTCACCGGCCGGCGTCGCGGTGCCGTTGCCGTTCTTCCGGCCGCCCCCGGAGCCCTTCGCGCCGTTCCCCTTGCGCGTCCCGGACGTGCGCCCCCGCGGCGCCGGGGCGGTCTGCTCCGGCGTCTCGTCGACGGTCGCGGTTCCTCCGCCGGCCGTCGTGGTTGCGCTCCGTGTCGTCCTCGACGCCCTGGAACCGGCCGCTGCCTCTCCCGCTGCCACCAGTCATGCCTCGTCTCGTCGCTGCGCGGAGCCCCGTCGTCGGGTGCCCCGCTCGCCGCCAGTGTGCCTCACGGCGACGTCCGTGCCATCGAGAACGTGTCGTCCCCCGCTGTCGTTCCCGCGTCCACCCCGGTTCGGTTGCCCGATCCGTGCTGGTCAGAGTCCTGCCCTCGCACCGTTCGGCGGAGGTCACCCCGGCCACACATCGTCCACCAGGGTCCGTGGGCGGCCACCGACGAGCTCGGCCAGACGGCGTTGTCGGCGCTGGCCGACGATCGCGACCACGGGCTCGTCCTCGTCCCCGGCAAGGGTTGCGCCGAGGCCCGCGCGCTGACACGCCGTGAGCAGTGGCTCGTGCGTGGCCCGTGCGTGCGGGTCGAGACCGAGAGTGTAAGCACGCCCACGTCGCCGCCCCGCCGCCAGGACCCACAGCCGCAGCCGGGGGCCGTCGAGATCGAGCTGTCCGGGTACCGCCAGCGCGCCGTCGGGACGGCGCCACGCGTCCGCCAGCGGGACGAGGTCGGCGCGGTACGCGCTGCGCACCACCAGCCGCCCGTCGGGGAGGCGTTCCACGTCGGCGGGGACTCCCCGTCCACGGAAGGCGCAACACAGGGCGTGGGCCCGCCATTCCGTGACGGGGTCGGGGGTGACGACGGCGGGTGGGGCCGGCTCGGGCCCGGGCGGCGGCTCGTCGGGTGCCGCCGCCGGCGGCCCGTCGTCGCGGACGGGGAACTCGTCGTCGGGGATCTCGTCGACGCCCTCGTCCCAGTCGGCCCCGTGCTCGGCGGGCACCTGGGGGGCCGCGTCGGGCGCGGGGACGCCGCGGGCTGCCCGGTGCTCACCGGGACCGGGTGGCGATCCGGAGGGCCCTCCGACGGCGACGGCGTCCCGCTCGTCGTGCGCGGGGCCGGTCGCCGGCACCGCCTCGTCGTCGGGAGTCGGCACCGCCTCGTCGTCGGGGACCTCGATCTCCGGCGGCGGCGTGCCGAGCACGATCGCCAGGCGCGCGGCCGTCCCGCGGCCGAAGAGCGTGAGCACCCCGCCGGCGCACAGCACGCCCTCGAGGTCGGTGACCGCGCGCGGCAGGGCGTCCGCCGAGTAGAACGACATCTGCCCCACGCGGCCGCACTGTAGAACATGCGTTCGAACCAGTGTGGGAGCCCGGCGACGAGGCGGCTTTCCTGTCGCTCCATGCAAGCAGACAAGGGAGCACGCCGATAGGGACGCTCTGCTTGCACGGGCCGACCCCCGGAGCGCACGAAGGGCACCGCCGACCACCCGCGGGCGGCCGACGGTGCCCTCCGTCGCGATCAGACCTGCGCCGGCGCCGGGGCGTCGGTGTTCGAGTCCGCGATCGCGGTCGAGCGTCGCTTCGAGACGTAGACCGCCGCCACGATGCCGAGCAGCGCCACGAGGGCGATCACGACGCGGACGGCCAGGTTGGCGTCCGGACCGATCGACAGGGCGACCACCGCCGGGGCGATCAGCACCGAGACCAGGTTCATGACCTTGATCAGCGGGTTGATCGACGGGCCGGCGGTGTCCTTGAACGGGTCGCCGACGGTGTCGCCGATGATCGTCGCCTCGTGGGCGTCGGACCCCTTGCCGCCGTGGTTGCCGTCCTCGACGAGCTTCTTCGCGTTGTCCCAGGCGCCGCCCGAGTTCGCGAGGAAGACCGCCATGAGGGTGCCGGTCGCGATCGCGCCGCCGAGGTAGCCGGCGAGCGAGCCGATGCCGAGGCCGAAGCCGACCGTGATCGGCGCGAGGATCGCGAGCAGGCCCGGCGTCGCCAGCTCCCGCAGCGCGTCGCGGGTGCAGAGGTCGACGACGCGGCCGTACTCGGGCCGGCCTGCCTCCCCACCGCCCGCCTTGTACTGCATGATCCCGGGGATCGAGTTGAACTGGCGGCGGACCTCGTAGACGACCGCGCCGGCCGCCCGGGACACCGCGTTGATCGCGAGGCCCGAGAACATGAAGACGACCGCCGCGCCGATCACGACGCCGACCAGCAGGTTCGGGCTGGTGACGTTGTAGATGTCGGCGGTGAGCTGGCTGCCGACCGACTCGTAGGCCTGCCGGATGGCGTCGTTGTACGAGCCGAACAGCGCGGTCGCGGCGAGCACGGCCGTCGCGATCGCGATGCCCTTGGTGATGGCCTTCGTCGTGTTCCCGACGGCGTCGAGCTCGGTGAGGATCTCGGCGCCGGGGCCCTCGACGTCGCCGGACATCTCGGCGATGCCCTGCGCGTTGTCCGAGACCGGGCCGAAGGTGTCCATGGCGACGATGACGCCGACCGTGGTCAGCAGGCCGGTGCCGGCCATGGCGACCGCGAACAGCGCGACGATGACCGAGCCGGACAGCAGGAACGCGCCGAAGACGGCCGCGGCGATGACGACCGCGGTGTAGACGGCCGACTCGAAGCCGACCGAGATGCCCGCGAGGATCACGGTGGCGGCGCCGGTGAGCGACGAGGTGCCGACGTCCTTGACGGGCTGGTCCTCGGTGCCGGTGTAGTAGCCGGTCAGCGCCAGGATGATGATCGCGAGCACGATGCCGATGGCGACGGCCACCGCGGCGATGATCGCCGGGTTGCCGGCCGTGGCGAGGTCGCCGACCGACGCGGCGTTCACGCCGGGCAGGTCGGTGAAGCTCGACGGCAGGTAGACGAACGCCGCGATGACCGTCAGGACCAGCGAGATGCCCGCGGAGATGTAGAAGCTGCGGTTGATCGCCTTGAGGGCGTTCTCGCCCTCGCGGGTCCGGGTGATGAAGACGCCGATGATGGCGGTGATCACGCCGATGGCCGGGACGATCAGCGGGTAGGTCAGGCCGAGCGTGCCGAACGCGACCGAGCCCAGGATCAGCGCGGCGACCAGGGTCACCGCGTAGGACTCGAACAGGTCGGCGGCCATGCCGGCGCAGTCACCGACGTTGTCGCCCACGTTGTCGGCGATGGTGGCGGCGTTGCGGGGGTCGTCCTCGGGGATGCCCTGCTCGACCTTGCCGACGAGGTCGGCGCCGACGTCGGCGGCCTTGGTGAAGATGCCGCCGCCGACACGCATGAACATGGCGAGCAGCGCGGCGCCGAGCCCGAAGCCCTCGAGGACCTTCGGGGCGTTCTCGACGAAGATGAGCACGACGATCGAGGCGCCGAGCAGACCCAGGCCGACGGTCGCCATACCGACGACGCCGCCGGTGCGGAACGCGATGCGGGCGCCCTGGTCGCGGCCGCCGGGCCGGGTCGAGGCCGCGGCCACGCGGATGTTCGCCTTGGTGGCCAGGTTCATGCCCAGGCCACCGATGCTCATCGAGAACACCGCGCCGAAGACGAAGGCGATCGAGCGCGCGATGCGCTCGCCCCAGTTGTCCGCGGGCAGCGCGAGCAGCACGAGGAAGACGATCACGATGAACGGCGCGAGGGTGCGGAACTGCCGCTGGAGGAACGCGCTCGCGCCCTCCTGGACGGCCTTGCCGATGTCGCGCATGTTCTGCGTGCCCTCGTCGGCGGCGAGCACCTGCTGACGCAGGAAGAAGCCGATGGCGAGGGCGATGAGCGCGATCACCGCCACCACGCTCACGACGACGTATTCGCTCGAGGAGAACTCGACCCCTTGAGCGAGGACGGACGCTTGCATCCAGCCTCCCGGTTGGAACGGATCGACGGCGTCGGGAGGCCATCTGGCGGCGTCTCCGGCGCGGGTGATCGTCACCACGCGCGAGCCGCGCACAGTGACAGGGGACGGAGTGTATGGGGGTGGCCTCGACCACGTGACCGCCCGGTTCCCGAACCGGCTGTGACATGTGCGTCTTTCGCGTGGGAGATGCCGGCGCGCCCCGGTGTCGGACAGGTGTGCGAATCTCGGACAGGTCCTGGGAGGAGGGGGCGTGGTGGCGGAGTCGGGCGGGGTCGGGGCGATCGCCCGGGCGCAGCGGGTGCCCGAGGATCCGGGGCACGGCACCGAGCTGCTCCGCCGCGTCCTGGCCGGCACGCCCCAGGGCGAGGACCCGCTCACCCACGCCGAGGTGGTCCCGGCCCGGTCCGGACGACGGGTGCCGTGGCCGGAATGGGTGCCGGCCGAGCTGCGGGCGCGCCTGGACGAGCGCGGGGTGCCGGGGCCCTGGGAGCACCAGGCCGCGGCCGCCGATCACGCCTGGGCCGGGCGCCACGTCGTCGTCTCCACCGGGACGGCGTCGGGCAAGTCGCTGGCCTACCAGCTGCCCGTGGTCGCCGCGCTCGCCGCCGAGCCGGGCGCCACCGCGCTCTACCTCTCCCCCACCAAGGCGCTCGGGGCGGACCAGCTGCGCACGGCCCGCGCGCTCGACCCCGGCGGCCCGACGGGGCTGCGGGCGTCGTCGTACGACGGCGACACCCCCCTCGCGGAGCGGGACGCGGTGCGCCGCACGGCGCGGTGGGTGTTCACCAACCCCGACATGCTCCACCGCGGGATCCTGCCGCGGCACGGTCGCTGGACGACCTTCCTGCGGCGGCTGCGCTACGTCGTGGTCGACGAGGCGCACGCCTACCGGGGCGTGTTCGGCTCGCACGTGGCGCTGCTGCTGCGCCGGTTGCGACGGATCTGTGCGCGCTACGGCGCCCGTCCCACCTTCGTGCTCGCCTCGGCGACGATGTCGGAGCCGGGCGCGTCCGCGTCGGTCCTGACCGGCCTCGACGTCGTCGAGGTCACCGAGGACGCGTCGCCCCGCGGCAGCCGCGCGGTCGGGCTGTGGGAGCCGCCGCTGCTCGAGGAGATCACCGGGGAGAACGGCGCTCCGGTGCGGCGCTCCGCCGGGGCCGAGACGTCGCGGATCCTGGCCGACCTCGTCGTCGAGGGCGCCCGCTCGCTGGCGTTCGTGCGCTCGCGCCGCGGGGCCGAGCTGACGGCCCTGGGTGCGCGGCGGGTGCTCGCGGAGGTCGACCCGGAGCTCGCCCGCCGCGTGGCCGCCTACCGCGCCGGGTTCCTCCCCGAGGAGCGCCGGGAGCTCGAGGCGGCGCTGATGAGCGGCGCGCTGCGCGGGGTCGCGACGACGAACGCGCTGGAGCTGGGGATCGACGTCGCCGGGCTCGACGCGGTGGTGGTCGCCGGCTTCCCCGGGACGCGGGCGTCGTTCTGGCAGCAGGCCGGCCGGGCCGGGCGCTCGGGGGACGACGCGCTGGTGCTGCTCGTCGCCCGGGACGACCCGCTGGACACCTACCTCGTGCACCACCCGGAGGCCGTCCTCGGCGCGCCGCTGGAGCGGACGGTGCTCGACCCGACCAACCCCTACGTGCTGGGGCCGCACCTGGCGTGCGCGGCGGCGGAGCTGCCGCTCACCGCGTCGGACGTGGACGACGTGTTCGGCGGGGAGGTCGCGCGGCGGGCCCTCGACGACCTGACCGCCGAGGGCCTCGTCCGGCGTCGCCGCGGCGGCTGGTTCTGGGCGCTGCCCACCGAGCGGCCCCACGGCGGGGTGGACATCCGCGGGTCCGGCGGCGACCAGGTGGTGATCGTGGAATCGGGCACCGGGCGGATGCTCGGCACCGTCGACCCGGGCGCGGCCCCGTCCACCGTCCACGAGGGGGCGGTGCACCTGCACCAGGGCGAGAGCTACGTCGTCGACTCGCTCGACCTCGACGAGGGCCTCGCCCACGTCCACGCGGAGGAGCCGGAGTGGACGACGCAGTCCCGCTCGGTCACCGACATCGAGGTGGTCGAGACCGAGCAGTGCGAGTCGTTCGGGGCGGCCACGGTCGACGGCCCGGAGCTGCAGGTCTGCCTGGGCACGGTCGAGGTGACCGAGCAGGTCGTCGGCTACCTGCGACGGATGCCGTCCGGGCAGGTGGTCGAGCAGGTCCCGCTGGATCTCCCGGCGCGGACGTTGGCGACCCGCGCGGTCTGGTACACGCTCTCGGAGACCCTGCTCGACGGCGTCGGGATCGTGCCCGCGCGGGTGCCGGGCTCGCTGCACGCCGCGGAGCACGCCGCGATCGGGCTGATGCCGCTCGTCGCGACCTGTGACCGCTGGGACATCGGCGGCGTCTCCACGGCCCTGCACCCCGACACCGGCCGGCCGACGGTGTTCGTCCACGACGGGCACCCCGGCGGCGCGGGCTTCGCCGACCGGGGGCACGAGGCGATGCGGACGTGGCTGGCGGCGACGCGGGACGCGATCGCGGGCTGCGAGTGCCCGTCGGGGTGCCCGTCGTGCGTGCAGTCGCCCAAGTGCGGCAACGGGAACGACCCGCTGGACAAGGCCGGCGCGGTCGCGGTGCTCACCGCGGTGCTGGCGCGGCTGCCGGGCTGATCGGCCGGCTGGGAATCGTCGGCGGTGCCGGCCCGGCCAGGGGCACACCACGCAGCCCTGCCCGCGCTGATCATGCGCCCAGTGCCCCTCGCTGGCCCCGGCCCGGGATCGTCGGCGGTGCCGGCCGGCCAAGGGCACACCAGGCAGCCCTACCCGTCGCTGATCATGCGTCCAGTGCCCCTCGCCGGGGCCGGGCTGGCTGGGTTCCGCCGCGGGCCGGGGTTCGGGGCTCCCGGCCCGCGGGGAGGTCTGTCACGCCGCAGGGCGGGGAGGGCACTCGACCCGCCCTGCGGCGCTGTCTCGGGCGGCGGTGGGCGCGCTCGCGCGCTCCGGGGTGTTCACGGGGGCGTTCGCGCCCACCGCCGCGGGGTGGGCCGGGACCGGCGGCGTCCGTCGGAGCTGCGGCGGGGCTGCGCGCGCTCGGCGACGGGTCGTCGTCGGCGGTCCTGGCCGACCCGAGTCCGTTTTCTGTTGTGGTGGGTCCCGGGGTTCACCCGGGGTCGTGGTGGTCCGTCAGGACCGGATACCGGTGGCGACCGTCGCCAGCCGGTAGGTCGAGCTCCCGCCGAGGCCGCGCTGCGGACGCTCGCGGACGGCCTCCGCCATGGCGTCCTGGACGCTGTACGGGTCGGGGAGCCGCCAGCCGCACGCCGCCGGGCGCACCCGCCAGTGGATGGAGCCCTGGGGGAACGTCGAGGGCGGCGCGGCGAGGTAGCTGCCGCGGCCGTGGAGGGTCATGCCGGGACGGCCGGCGAGGTCCGGGCGCAGCGGCTCGCCCGGCAGCACCGGGAACAGCCACTCACCGGTCGGCGTGGCGGCGATCGGCACCGGCACCCCGACCGCCCGCAGCGCCGCGGCCGCCCGACGGCCGACGCTCGCGGGCACCTCGATGACGTCGAAGGTCAGCCCCGTGGGCAGCAGGATCGAGTACGGCAGGCCCGACCACCACTCGGCGATCTGCCCGACGTCCGTCGTCGCCGCCGCGGCCCAGTCCTCCAGGACCGGGGCGGGGCCGGCCTGGGGGGCGTCGGAGCAGCCCGTCCAGACGTCGCCCTGGGGGAACGTGCCCGGGACCACCGCCCACCCGTGATCGGCGAGCACCATGGCCTCGGCGCGGAGCTCGGTGCCGTAGACGGCGCGGTAGCTGTCCCACCACTGCATGCGGGTCCTCCCGGTACTGGTCCACCCCGTGCGGTGTTCCTTCCCTAGTAACGGCGGGTCGCCGCGTGATTTCCACCCGTCGTCGCCCATCGGCCGGGGTGGAACGCCGAGCGCCACGCTCGGCACCGTCGAGCGGGCGAACGCGCCTCCGAGAGGCATCTGGGGTACCTCTCGTCCCGGCTGCACCAACCGTGTCGCCGCTCGCCGGGAGGCCGGGGCCGCTCGTCCGGTGAGGACACGGTCGGGTCACGATCGGTGACCGCCGCTTCGCCGATTCGCGCCATGATCTCCACCACAGGACCCGCCCGCGAGCGGACCGTGGTCGTGCCGCCGACGGGCAGACATCCGCAGCTCCGCGCCACGTCGACCTGGAGATCCCACCCCAGCCAGGTGCAGCGGACGAGGACCGCGCCGTTCCGCTCGGCGACCTCCCGGGCCCGACCGCAGGCGGGCTCGCGGCCCCGCGCGGACTCGGCCGCCCCGGCGAGGGCGGCCAGGTCCGCCGCGTTTGCCGCGCGGTGCCGGGTGGCGACGACCGCGCCGAGCACGAGCAGTGCCCCCAGCAGGATCCCGACGACTCCGATCACCCCGGCGGCCACCACCGTCGCGAACCCCCGGTCGTCGCGCGGGCGCGGCCAGCGGCCCCTCACGGGACCGGCTCCTCGGGGTCGGGGGCGGGCGCAGAGCCCGGGCCGGGAGCAGGGTCGGGGGCCGCGTCGGGGGCGGTATCGGCCGGGTCGCCGGTCGGGGCGGCGACGGCGGGCTCCCGGGCCGCCACCGCCTCCGCCGCGAGCCGCAGCCCCGGGAGCGCCCCTCCGAGCGGCGGGACCCGGACCACGACGTGGACCAGGTCCCCGTCCGGCTCGACCCGCACCTCGGTGCCGGACGGGAGCTCCCGGGCCAGGGCCTCGGCGCCGGCCGTGTCGTCGCGGGAGGCCCGCCGGGCCGCCTCGCCCGCGGCGTCCACGCACCGGATCTCGGCCACCACCGCGCCGACGGCGGCCAGCACGACCGCGAGCACGGCCACCAGGCTGCCGATCGCGATCGCGGCCTCCACGGTGACCATGCCGCGGTCGCCCCACGGGCCGACCGACCGGGTCAGCCGCCGGCCGGGGTCAGCGAGCGCTGGATCAGGCCGGTCAACGCCCCCATCACCGCCGGCGCGTTGATGATCACGAAGAGCAGGCCCGCGAACGCGGCCGCGGCGATCAGCCCGATCGCGTACTCGACCGTCGACATCCCCTCGTCGTCGCGGGCCAGGGCCGCGAGCCGGGCCACCAGCAGGGCCACGATCGCCGTCGGGTTCTCCATCGTCGTCTCCTCTCGTCCCGCCCCCGGGGTCGGCGGCGGTGGTCATGTGCGCTCCAGCAGCGGTGTGGCGAGGCCGATGACGACCGGCGCGATCCCGAGCGCCAGGAAGGCGGGCAGGAAGCAGAGCCCGAGCGGGCCCGCGACGAGCACGCCCGCCCGCTCGGCACGGGCGGACACCGCCTCGGCGGCCTCGGCGCGGACGTCGGCGGCCACCGTGGTCGCGACGTCCGCGACCGCGGCCCCGCTGCGCGCCGAGCGGCGGGCGGCGCGGGCGAGCCGTGCGGTCGCGGGCTCCTCGAGCGCGGGCTCCCAGGCGTCGGCCGGGTCCGCGCCGAGCGCGAGCAGGTCGGCCACGCCGGTGAGGGCATCGGCCACCGGTCCGGGGAGGGACGTCGCGACCGCCCGCACGGCGCGGTCGAGCGAGAGACCGGCCCGCAGGCAGGAGGCGAGCTCGTCCCAGGCGCCCGCCTCCTGCCAGGGGTCCCGCCGCGGCCGGTCACGGCGCCGCGGCCTCGACGTCGTCGTGGCCGGGCCCGGCGAGCGCAGCCGGCGCACCCGCGACCGGGCGCTGATCGGGCCGGGCGCGATCAGCGCCGCGCACGCGAGCGCGACGAGCGCAGCGGACAGCCCGGTCATCGCACGACCCCCGCCGTCAGCCGCCGGCTCCACTCCAGCCCGGCGGCGACCAGGACGGCTCCGACCACGAGGAGGGCCTGGCCGACGCCGGTGCCGGTGAGCACGCCGAACGGGTGGGCGCCGACGAGCTGCCCGAGGACCAGGCCGATGCCCGGCAGCGCGGCGAGCACGGCCGCCGTCGTCCGCGGCCCGGCGAGCTGGGCGGCGAGCCGGCCGGCGAACCGGGTCCGGGCGCGGAGGTCCTCGGCGACCGCCTCGGCGAGCCCCGCGAGGCCGATGCCGTGACGGTCGGCGAGCGACCAGGCGTCCGCGAGCCGGACCAGGTGCGGACCGGCCAAGGGGTCGGCAGCCGCCTGCTCGCGCAGCGCGGCCGGGACGTCGCCGCCGAGCCGGGCGGTCGCCTCGACCCGGGCGAGGGCCCGACGGGCGGCGCTCCCGGCGTCGCGGCCCGCCGCGGCGGCCGCGGAGGCCGGCGGGTGCCCCGCCCGCAGCTCCGCCGCGAAAGCGGCGAACCCCTCGGCGAGCCCGGCGGTCGTCTCGTCGCGGTCCCGCTCCTGCCGTCGGGCCCGCCGGGCGCGCAGCAGCACCGCCCCGAGGACGACGGCGGCCGCGGCCCCGCCGGGACCCGCCACCAGCGCGACGAGGAGGAGCCCGGCCACCGCCGGCACGGCGACCGGGACCCGCGCCGCCACCCGCGTCCTGACGGCCGACGGCGGACCCCACGCACGCACCCGCGCCGGGGCGCCCGCCGCCGGCCACACGACGGCCGCCCCCGCCAGGCAGAGCAACGCCGCGGCCGCGCCGGCGGCGCTCACGTCCCCACCGGCCGCAGCGAGGCCACCCCGGCCCGCAAGGAGGGCGCCCCGGACGACGATCCCGGCCACGGAGTGCCGACACCCCGCTCGGCGAGCATCGCCCCCAGGTCCGCCCGGCCGGCCGCCCACCCGCCGTCGCGGGCCCACGCGGGGACCACGACCAGCCCCTCCGCGTCACCGCGCCGCACCACCCCGACGCCCTCGAGCACCCGCCCGCCGTCGGAGCGGCGCCGCACGTGCAGGACCACCTGGATCGCCGCCGCGACCTGGCTGCGCAGCGCGGCCGGCGTCATCCCGCCGAGCGCCGCCAGGGCCTCCAGGCGCGCCGGCACCTCGCGCGGGGAGTTGGCGTGGACGGTGCCGGCGCCGCCGTCGTGCCCGGTGTTCAGCGCCGCGAGCAGCTCGCAGACCTCGGCGCCGCGGACCTCGCCGACCACGAGGCGGTCGGGCCGCATCCGCAGCGCCTGGCGGACGAGGTCGCGCAGCAGCACGGTGCCCGCGCCCTCGACGTTCGCGGGCCGCGAGACCAGCCGGACCACGTGCGGGTGGGCCGGCCGCAGCTCCTCGGCGTCCTCGACCACGACGATCCGTTCCGCGGCCGGCACCCGCGCGAGCAGCGCCGAGAGCACCGTCGTCTTCCCCGAGCCGGTGCCTCCCACCACGAGGAACGCCAGCCGCGCCGCGACCACCGCCTCGAGCAGCGCCCGGCCGGTGGCGTCGACCGTGCCGCCCGCCTCCAGGGCGTCGAGGTCGTGCCGCGCCGGCCGCAGGACCCGCAACGAGACGCACGTGCCGTCCGCGGCCACCGGCGGCAGGACCGCGTGCAGCCGCACCCCGCTGCCCGGCAGCCGGGCGTCGACGTAGGGGCTGGCGTCGTCCAGGCGCCGGCCGGCCGCCGCCGCGAGACGTTGCGCCAGCCGCCGGACCGCGTCCTCGTCGGCGAACACCACCCCGGTGCGCTCCAACCCCGCGCCCCGGTCCACCCAGACCGCGTCCGGGCCGGTGACGAGCACGTCCGAGGTGGCCGGGTCCCGCAGCAACGGCTCCAACGGACCGGCTCCCACGAACTCCCGCTGCAGCGCGCGCACCGCGGCGAGCACGTCGGCGTCCCCGACCACCCCGCGGGCCTCCGCCCGCACCGCCGCGGCGAGCTCGGCCACCCCCGCCTCCCCGCCGGCCCCGGCCAGCCGAGCGCGCACCCGCTCCACGAGGTCCCCGACCTCGGTCCCCGCCGTCATCGCCACCACCTCCGTCCCGACGGCGACGACGCTGCCCGAGCCGCGCCCCGAACCCCGAGTCCCGGACGACCGGCCTGTGGACAACCCGGCCCGCGCTGCCGGCTGTGGACCGGCGGTACCCGGACGGATCAGCACCCGGCCGGACCCAGCACCCGGACCAGCACCCCGGCACGCCGACGGCCCGGCCCACCGCCACCGGTGGGCCGGGCCGACATGGCGGGTCACGCCGCCGCGGGTCGCCCTCCCCGGCGCACCTCGACCGCCTCCAGCACGGCCGCCGCCGCCCGCGCGAGGGGTCCGCGCCGCACCCCGGGGACCGTGCCGCGGTCGAGCGCCGCCGCGAGGCCCGGCTCGGCGTCGATCGAGACCAGCACCTCGAGGCCGAGTGCCTCGGCCACGTCGTCCCCCACCAGCCCGCCGGGCGACGGGCCCCGCACCACCACGGCCACCGTCGCCCCCCGTTCCCCGAGCTGCCGGGCCACCCGCGAGGCGGCCGCCGTCGCGCGGACCTCGGCGGGCACCACGAGCACGGCGAGGTCGGACGCGTCGAGCACCGCCGCGGCGGCGTCGGTGAGGTGGCGGGGCAGGTCGCAGACCACGGTGTCACCCGCGCGGCGGCCCGCCTCCACCACGGCGCGCGCCGCCTCCGGCGCCGGCCCGGGGCCGTGCCGGTCGCAGGACAGCACCGTCAGCGCCGGCTCGCCGTGCTCGGCGGCGGGCAGCGCCTCGTGCAGCGACGACGCGGCCACCCGTCCCCCGCCCAGCGCGAGGCCCGGCCAGCGCAGGCCGTCGGCCTGCTCGGCCCCGACCACGAGGTCGAGCCCGCCGCCGAGCGGGTCGCAGTCGACGAGCAGCACCCGCGACCCGTCGTCGTGGGCCCGCACCGCCACCGCCGCGGCGAGAACCGACGCGCCGGCCCCGCCGCGCCCGCCGATCACCGAGACGACCCGGCCGTCCCCGGCGGCGTCCTCCTCGACGGTGTCGGACAGTGCCGACACCAGCCACTCCTCCCCCTCGGGCAGGGACACCACGTGCTCGGCGCCGACCGCGACCGCCCGTTCCCAGACGGTGCCCGGCGGCTCGCCCCGGCACAGCACCACCACCCCGTCGCGCCGCCCCAGCCGCACCCCCGCGACCGCCCGCGCCGCGGCCTCGTCGAGCAGCACCATCGCCGCGCCCGGCCACCGCCGCCGGAGCGCGGCCGCGTCGGGCACGCGTTCCAGCTCGCAGCCCGCCGCCGCGGCGACCCGGACCACCTCGTCGAGCAGGTCCTCGTCGTCGCACCACACCGTCACCCGTCGTCCGTCCACGAGCGGCAGCGTCGCGCCCGGGCCCGTACGGACGGGAACCTCGAGCACGACGCCTGGGGACGGACCGGGCCAGGAGTGCCGTTGGGGACGGAGAGGGGGGCCGAACGGCCTCAGCCCGCGGCGTCGGCGATGCCGGTGGCCTCCTTCGCGCCGGTCCGCCAGGCGGTCACGCCGTGGGCGAACCACCGCGCGAGGCCCTCGTGGGTGCCGGACGCGAACGCCTGGGCGGCCTCGCGGTACTCGGTGCCGGCCCGCAGGTGCCCGACCTCCGGGACGACGAGGCCCTTGGGGTCGAGCCCCGTGGAGATCGCGGTCAGGCGGGCCGCAGCGCGGGCGACGACGCCGTTGGCGACGAGGAACGGCGAGAGCGCCAGCAGCTCGCCGTGGACGACGCCGACGAGCACCGGGCCGGGCACCGAGGTCCCGCCGACGACGAGGCCCGCGAGCGCGTCGAGCCGCGCGGAGACCCAGGCGCCGGGACGGGGACGGCCGAGGTCGGACTCGGGGGCCCGGTCGGTGGCGGCGAGGACGTGCAGCCGTGCGAGCGCCTGCAGCGGGGCGCGTCGCCACGTCGGGAGCAGGCCACCGAGCGCCTCGGCGACCCGCAGCGAGCCCGCGAGCACCGGGTCGGTGACCGGACCGTCCTCGGGGAGGTCGGCGCTGCCGCCGTCGAGCGCGGCCGAGGCGCGGGCCGCGCGCACGGTCGCCTCCGCGGCGGTGGTGGGCCAGCCGCGGCGGTTGGTCCGGTGGCCGTGGACGGCCTCGACGTGCCGGCGGATCGACTCGGCGCCCTCGGCCACGCCGGGCAGGTCGAGCAGCGGCGCGAGCGGATCGGTGGTCGCGGCGGTCATGGGTCCATCGTCCCAGGCGGTTCGCGGGCCGTGAGAGTGGAGAACCTGACGTCCAATGTCAGCGGTGCCACACCGCTGACGTCACCGGAACCCGCTCGACAGCCTAGGGAGACTGGAGACATGGACACCGACGACGCTGCCGGCGACCTCTGGGTCTCCGACGACGTCGTGCTGCCCGCGGGCGCCCTGACGTGGCGGTTCTCCCGCTCGTCCGGGCCGGGCGGGCAGGGCGTCAACACCGCCGACTCGCGGGTCGAGCTCGTCGTCGACCTCGCCGAGGCACCCGGCATCCCCGACGACGCCCGCGCCCGCCTGCTGGCGCGCGTGCCGCACCTCGTCGGCGGGACGCGGGCGAGCGTCACGGCGTCGGAGTCCCGCTCGCAGCGGCGCAATCGCGAGGCCGCGCGACGGCGGCTCGCGGCGCTGCTGCGCGACGCCCTCCTCCCCGATCCACCGGCCCGTCAGGCCCGCCGACCCAGCCGGGGTGCCCGGCTACGTCGGATGGAGGACAAGCGTCGTCGCTCTGAGCGCAAGGCGCTGCGCCGCTCGCCCGCGGAGTGAGAGTCCGGATCGGAGGACTGGACTTCGGCTTGATCGGGAAGACACGGCCCGTGCGCACGTGTCACGGCACCGCCGTCGGACGGCCGTGGCACGATGTGCCCGCTCTCGACCCGACCCGCCAGGAGGGCCCGTGACCTCGCCGTCGTCATCCGGAGGACCCCCCGTGGTGCCCTCGATCCCGCTGAACGCCGAACCGGTGCGCGCCACCGGCGAGGCGTCCGTCGGGACGTTGGTCAAGGAGGTGACCACGCACGTCTCCACGCTGGTGCGTGCGGAGGTCGAGCTCGCCAAGCAGGAGGTCACGGCCGAGGTCAAGAAGGGGGTGCAGGGCAGCATCTTCTTCGTGCTGGCGGCGGTCGTCGCGCTGTTCAGCCTCTTCTACTTCTTCTTCGCCGTCGCCGAGGCCTTCAACCTCATCTGGCCGAGCCAGCAGTGGGCCGGCTACGCGGTGACCTTCGGCATCATGCTCGTCGTCGCGGGCATCGCCGGGTTCCTCGGCTACCTCAAGGTCCGCAAGATCAAGGCGCCGGAGCGGACGATCGAGACGGCGCGCGAGTCGGTCGAGGCACTGCGCCGCGGCCGCTCCGACGCCCCGCCCTCGACCTCCTGAGCCAGCTCGGCGAGGACGACCCGGCGGCGCTGCCGGGGCCGTGGCGGCACCGCGCGGTGTCCGCCAACGGCATCCGGCTCCACGTCGCCGAGTGCGGGCCCGGCCCGAGCGGCACCGACCCGGTGCTGCTGCTGCACGGCTTCCCGGAGTTCTGGTGGTCCTGGCGCCACCAGCTCACCGCGCTGGGGGCGGCCGGCCACCACGTGGTGGCCGCCGACCTGCGGGGCTACTGCGGCTCCGACCGGCCGCCCCGCGGCTTTGACCTGTGGACCCTCGCCGGCGACGTGGCCGGGCTCGTGCGCGCCCTCGGCGCCCGCCGCGCCACGCTCGTCGGCGCCGGGTGGGGTGGAGCGGTCGCGTGGACGGTGGCCGCGCTGCACCCGCGCGTGGTGTCCCGCCTCGTCGTCGTCGGGACCCCGCACCCGCTGGCGCTGCGCCACGCGGTCCGTCGCCGGCCCTGGCGGCACGCGGCGGCGCTGCGGGACGTGGCCTTCTTCCAGCTCCCGCGGCTGCCCGAGCGGTCGCTGCGTCGTGACGGCGGCTCGCGGGCCGGGGAGCTGCTCGCCGCCGGCTCCGGGCCGGACTGGGCGGACGCCCCCGAGTTCGGGCGGGTCGCCGCGCAGCACGCGGCGGCGATCCTGACCCCGCGCACGTCGCACTGCGCGCTGGAGTACTTCCGCTGGGCGGTCCGCTCCCAGGGCCGCCCCGACGGCCGGCGGTTCGCGCAGGCGATCGACCGGCCCGTCGAGGTCCCGGTGACGACGCTGCACGGCGACGCCGACCCGTGGGTCCCCGCCGACGTGGCCCGCGCCTCGGCCCGCTGGGCCCCCGACCACGAGTTCCTGACGGTGCCCGGCGCGGGCCACTTCCCGCACCAGGAGGTCCCGCGCCACGTCAGCCAGGTGCTCCTCCGGAGCCTGTGAGCAGAAAACGTCGGTATAGCGACACTTGGTGCTCACCAGCGCGGAGCGCACCTAGGCAGCGCAGCTACCCGTCGACACCCGGCTCGTGGCGTTCGGCGCGGCGTTCAGCGCCGCGCGCACCTGGTCGGCGGTGAGCACGAAGCCGGTGTCGCCCTGGTCGACCGCGGCCCCGAACACCACGCCGATCACCTGGCCCTGCGGGTTGACCAGCGGGCCGCCCGAGTTCCCCGACCGGACCTGCCCCCGGATGGTGTAGACGTCGCGGGTCACCGTTGAGGAGTCGTAGATGTCGGGCCCGCGCAGCTGGATGCGCTGCCGGATCTTCGCGGCCGACGAGGTGAACGGGCCGTCGAGCGGGTAGCCGAGCGCAACGGCGTTGTCCCCGGTGTTCGCGCCGGAGAAGTTGAACGGCAGCGCCCGCGCGTCGAGGTCGGGCACCGCGAGGATCGCGACGTCGACCTGCTCGTCGTAGTACACGACGCGGGCCGACTCGGTCTGCGAGCCGCCGCCGGACTGCGGCACCTCCACCGAGACCTCGCTGGTCCCGGCGACGACGTGGGCGTTCGTCATCACCCGCTGGTCGCCGATGACGAAGCCGGTGCCCTCCAGCGCCCGGGAGCAGGACGGGGCCCGCCCGCGGACCTTCAGCACGCTGGCCTTGGCCCGCTGGACGACCGGGTCCCGCACGAGCTCCGGGTTGGGCGCGGGCACCTCGGCCACCGGCGTGGACGAGAACGGCGAGAGCACGTCCGGGAAGCCGGACGCGTCGAACATCGACCGCAGCTCGTTCGGCAGCGCGCGGATCGGCGTGGGCATCACGGCGTCGACGGTCTGGAGCACCGCGGAGTTCTTGAGCGCCGAGGACAGCGCGACGTTCGACGAGGTCGCGAGCGGCAGCGCGATCAGCCACGCGACGACGAGCGCGGTGATCGCCTGCAGGACGGCGCCGAACGTGGAGTCGACGGTGCGGACCGCGTTGAGGCGCATCCGGTCGCGCAGCGCCCGCCCGAGGTAGACCCCGAGCGTCTCGCCCAGCGCCACGAGCGCGATGACGATGAGCACGCTGACGACGACGCGGCTGGTGTCGCCCTGGAAGAGCCCGACGACCAGCGGGGCGAGCTTGAGCCCCAGCAGGGCGCCGCCGATGACGCCCAGGAAGGACAGGGCGGCCACCGCGAGCCCGTGCCGCCAGCCGGAGATGGCCGCGGCGATCGCGAGCAGCACGACGACGATGTCCACCCAGCTCATCGGATCGCGTCTCCCTCACGGCGGCGAGCCGCCTCGTTGTCAGCACGGTGGGCCGTGAGCTCGTCACGACGGCGGGCCCACGCCTCGTCGAGGTCGCGGACGTCCGCGGTGTCCCAGGGGATGGTCCACCCTCCGAGGTCGAGAACCCAGGACAGGACGAGTGCGGTGAACCCCCAGACCAGCAGGCCGCGCACCGCGAAGGCGGGCCCGAGGTAGCCGCTGGGGGAGGTGACGGTGAACCGGCGCGCCGGGTCGGTGAGCTCGGCGAGCGGCACGCGCTCGACGGCGGCCGTCTCCCCCGGGTCGACGACGTGCACCGGGCTCGGGCGGTCCCAGTGCGCCACCACCGGGGTGACCGCGAACCCGGTCACCGGGATCGTCAGGGCCGGCAGCGTCGTCAGGGGCACGACGCCGGCCGGGTCGGCCCCGGTCTCCTCCTGCGTCTCGCGCAGGGCGGCGCGCACCCGGGCGTCGAGCCCCTCGCCGTCGACGGGCTCCATCCCGCCGCCCGGGAACGCCGCCTGGCCGGCGTGGGCGCGCAGCTCGGAGGCGCGCTCGGTGAGCAGCACGTCGGGCCCGGCGTCGGCCGTCTCGCCGAAGAGCAGCAGCACCGCGGCCTCGCGGGCCGGCCGGTCCGAGGGCCGGCGACGTAGGGGCACGTCGTCCTCCGTGGCCCGGGCGCACCCCTCGACCAGCGGCACGAGCCACGCCGGCGCCTCCTCCGGGCGCAGCAGCGAGCTCACCCGGCCGCCTTCGCGAGCGCGCCGTCGACGGCGCTGCGGACCTGGGCGGGCGAGGCGAAGACCTGCGCGGGCAGCGGGACCACGGTCCCGTCGGGACGGACCACGACGCTCGCCGGGAGCACCGGCGCGGCCCCGAGCCGGCGCGCGACGGTCTGCCCCGGGTCGGACACCGAGGGGTAGTGCGCCCCGAGCTGGCCGAGGAGCGCGAGCGCGTCGGCGGGGTCGTCGGCGACGTCGACCCCGAGCACGGACGCGGCCCCGGGCTCGGCGGCGTAGGCGGTGATCGCGGGGATCTCCTCGCGGCACGGCCCGCACCACGAGGCCCACAGGTTGACCAGCGTGGTCCGGCCGGGCAGCGCCGTGGCCAGGTCGACGCGGCCGGGGGCGCCGAGGCAGTCGAGCTGCAGCCCGGCGAGCGGGGCCGGGGCGGTCGCGGCGCCGGGGGTGGGGGCGGGGCACGGCTGCAGGCCCGCCCGGGCGCGGGCGTCGGCGAGCTCGGCCGGATCGCTGCGTGCCGTGGGCGCGGCGGAGGGCACGGGCTGCGGGGTGCCGCCGCCGTCGGACTCCCGCGGCCACAGGGCGATGACCCCGATGACGACCAGGACCACCACGAGCAGGGTCGATCCGACCTCGGTGCGCGTCACCGCTCGAGACCGACGAGGGCCAGGAGGTGGTCGGCCTCCGGGCCCTTCACGAGCTTGGCGGCCTTCTGCGGGTCGGTCTCGCCGATCCCGGCCGAGGGGCAGTCCTTCGCGAGCGAGCAGGCCCCGCACGCCGGCTTCTTGGCGTGGCAGACGCGCCGGCCGTGGAAGATCACACGGTGGGAGAGCATCGTCCAGTCCTTGCGCTCGATGAGCGTGCCGACCTGCTTCTCCACCTCCACCGGGTCCTCCGAGTCGGTCCACGCCCACCGGCGGGTGAGCCGGCCGAAGTGGGTGTCGACGGTGATGCCGGGGACGTCGAAGGCGTTCCCGAGCACGACGTTGGCGGTCTTGCGCCCGACGCCGGGCAGCGTGACCAGGTCGGCGAGGCGGCCCGGGACCTCGCCGTCGAACTTCTCCACCAGCGCCTGCCCGAGGGAGATCACCGAGTTGGTCTTCGCGCGGTAGAAGCCCGTCGGCCGGAGGATCTCCTCCATCTCGACCCGGTCGGCGCCGGCGTACGCGGCCGCGTCGGGGTAGCGGGCGAACAGCGCGGGCGTCACACGGTTGACGGTGACGTCGGTGGTCTGGGCCGAGAGCACCGTGGCGACGAGCAGCTCGAGCGGGGTGGTGAAGTCGAGCTCGCAGTGCGCGTCGGGGTGGGCGGCGGCGAGCGCGCGGTGCATGCGACGGGCCCGCCGCACGAGGCCGAGCCGGGTCTCGCCCGGCTTCACCGCCGCGGCGTCGGACGTCCGCGTCCGCGTGGTGGGAGCCCCCGAGGTCATCCGACCAGGGTAGTGAACGGCCCGACACGCCGGGACGACCCCGGTGCTCGTCCGCCCCCGCGCGTGCGAGAGCATGACGTCCACCATGACCGCCTGGATCGCCGTCCTCATCCCCCTGCTCATCATGGTCTTCGCCCTGGGCATGGAGCGCCTGGAGACGAGGCTGCGTGCGGGCACCGTCCGTGAGGACGAGGTCGAGGACTTCCTCGAACGCGCCCGCCCCGACGAGGTGAAGGCCTTGTTCCGCCAGGGCATCGGCGGGGCCCTCCAGATGTTCCGGCTGCGCAACCTCGGCAAGCGTCACGGTGGGTCGAAGCGTGGTCGCGGGTCGACGACGGCCCCCCGGAGCACGACGGGGGTGTGACGCACACCCAGCGGCGTCATTCCGTCCGCGTACCCTCGTCCGAACGGGGGATGCGAGTCGCGGACGGCGTCCATGCGAGATAGATCCGGGGTCGCGACGGCGGCGTGCGGCGTGATCTTGGCGTTGTACACGACTAGACTTGAGCAAGACGTGACCGGTGACACAGCACGGGCCGGGGCCGGAGGGTCCCGCGACGGGCGGGGTCGGACGAGTCGGCGAGGAGCGGACGGTGGACGAGGTACTGGCCCGCGCGGGGATCTTCCAAGGCGTGGATCCGGCCGCGGTCGAAGTGTTGACGGAGTCTCTCGACCGGGTCGAGTTCCCCCGTGGCACCGTCATCTTCAACGAGGGCGAGCCGGGCGACCGGCTGTTCATCGTGCAGAGCGGCAAGGTGAAGATCGGGCGCCGATCTCCGGACGGTCGCGAGAACCTGCTGTCGATCTTCGGTCCGTCCGACATGTTCGGTGAGCTGTCGATCTTCGACCCGGGTCCCCGCACGTCGACGGCGACCTGCGTGACCGACGTGCGCGCCTACTCGATGGACCGCACGGCGCTCAAGGAGTGGATCTCCCAGCGTCCGGAGATCGCCGAGCAGCTGCTCCGCGTGGTCGCCCGCCGGCTGCGCCGGACGAACAACCTGCTGGCCGACCTCATCTTCACCGACGTCCCCGGGCGGGTGGCGAAGGCGCTGCTGCAGCTCGCGCAGCGCTTCGGGTCGCAGGAGGCCGGGCTGCTGCGGGTGACCCACGACCTCACGCAGGAGGAGATCGCCCAGCTCGTCGGCGCCTCCCGCGAGACCGTGAACAAGGCCCTGGCCGACTTCGCGGCCCGCGGCTGGTTGCGCCTCGAGGGCAAGAGCGTCCTCATCCTCGAGCCGGACCGCCTGGCGCGCCGCGCGCGGTAGGGGTCCTCGCTCGTCGGACCTCCCCTCCCGGGACAGCAATGGCGCATTCCTGGCGTTGAGCGCGAGGACGGCGCCGTTCGCGCACCGTGCGGCTCAGCCCCGCGGTGAGCGAGTGGCGCCGTTCTGGCGTCAGATGGCAGAGATGCGCCATTGCTTGCGCTAGGCGGGAGCTGGCCGCAGACCGGGGTCGGCCGTACGCGGCGGGGTCAGCCGTGGTCGCGCAGGTGGTCGAGCTGGGCCGCGACGGAGATGTCCGCCGCCGGCCAGAGCGACTCGTCGACGTCGGAGTAGACGATCTCGACGACCTGCCGCGGCGTCGCCGAGCCGCCGAGCCGGCGCAGCGCCTCCCGCACCTGCTCCAGCCGCTGCTCGCGGTGCGCGAGGTAGTCGCGGGCGATCTGCGGGGCGTCGGCGAGGTCCGGTCCGTGCCCCGGGAGGAGCGTCGTCCCGGCCGGGAGCGCGGCGAGCCGGTCCAGCGACGCGAGGTACTCCCCGAGGGCGCCGTGGTGGTCGCCGAGCACGGTCGTGCCCCGCCCGAGGACGGTGTCCCCGGTGAGGACGCTGCCGTCGCCGTCGACCAGGAAGCACAGCGAGTCGGTCGTGTGCCCGGGCGTCGCCACGACCCGGATGTCGAGCCCGGCCGCGCCGACGGCCTCGTCGGGACCGAGACCCTCCGCGCCGAGGCAGAGCCGCGGGTCGAGCGCCCGCACCGGCGCCCCGGTGCGGTCCGAGAACCTGCGGGCCGCCTCGCTGTGGTCGAGGTGGTGGTGGGTGAGCAGGATCAGCTCGACGGGGCCGTGCTCGACCAACCGGTCCAGGTGGCGGGCCTCGTCGGGCCCCGGGTCGACGACGACGCACCCGCGCTGCCCGGGCGCGCGCAGCACCCAGCTGTTGGTGCCGTCGAGGGTCATCCCCGACGGGTTCTCCGCGAGCACCACCCCGGCCGCCGCGGTGACGGGTCGGAGCGTCTCGTAGGCCGGGTGCGGGATCGTCGACGGGTCGGTCACGACCGGACCCTACGGCGCGCGATCAGCCCGCGTCGTCCGGTCGCTCCGGCGGCAGCCCGTGCCCGTTGACCCCGTGGGGACCCCGGCGGGGCGGGTGCGGACCCGGGGCAGGCGGCGGCTGCGGGCCGGGAGCCGGTCGCGGCGGGCCGGCGAACGGATCGGCGCCCTCGGCGCGCTCCCGCTGGGCGAGCTCCTCGTGCAGGCGGGCGAGCAGCTCGCGCTCGCGGTCGGAGAGCTGGGCGACGGAGTCGTCGAAGTCCGGCGACCACGCCGCCGTGGTGTCCGGCTGCTCGGGGGGCCGGCCGGACGCACCGTCGGCCGCCGGGGACCAGCCCGGTGCCTCGGACGCCCACCCGGCGGGGTCGGCGGCCGCCCACGGCGGCGCGACGTCCTCGCCCGGTCCACCCGGCCCGGCCGGTCCCCCCGGTCCGGCGGGGCGACGCGGGCCCGGTCCGGTCGGTCCGGTCGGTCCGGTCGGTCCGGTCGGTCCGGTCGGTCCGGTCGGTCCGGGAGCACCGGGCCCGGGCGCCACGGCCGGTCCCGGCGCCGGGGGACCCCCGACGGGCGGCGGCCCGACCACACGGGGTCCGGCGGGCGGCGGGGCCGCGGGACCCGACCACGCGACGGGGCCGGTGGCGGGCTCGTCGTCGGGGGCGGGCACCACCGGGTCGTGACGGTGGCCGTTGGTCCCGAGCGTGACGGCCTCGTCGCCGGGGGGTCCGGCGTCCGGGCCGTGCCGGTGGCCGTTCGTCCCGAACGTCACCGGGTCCTGCCCGACCTCGACCGGCGAGGCGAAGAGCGTGTCGGGCCCCGGTCCGGGGTCGTCCGCGACGGGGCCGCCGGGCCACGCCGGACCGGGCCCGGCCCCGAAGCGCGCGTCGTGGCCGAAGCGCGGCGCCCCGGCGTCGTGCCCGTTGGTGTCGTGGGCGCGGCTGTGGCGCGCGCGCAGGACCTGTGCGTCGTCCTGGTCGGGGACCCCGGGGGCGGGCTCCGGTGCGACGTCGTCGGGGTCGGCGGGGAGGGGGTGGCCGTTCGTCCGGGCCCGCGACCGCGGCGCGCGGAACGACGTCGTCCCGGAGCCGTTCGTCGAGGGCCGTCCGTGCCGCCCGCTCGGCTCCTCGTCGTCGTCGTCGGGGTAGGGGTCGGGGTCGGCGTCCGCGTCGGCGCCCTCGGGCTCCAGACGGGTGGGCTCGAGCGACTCCGCGGCGGGGAGCGGCGCCGAGAAGTCCTCGGGGGAGGGCTCGGCCCACAGCGCGGCGATCCGCCGGGCGGTCGAGGTGAGGTCCTCGTCGATCGAGGTCTCCTCCGGCACGTCCGGGACCGCGGGGGGCGGGGCGGTCGTCGTCCCGACGGCGGGCGCGGGTTCCGGGGCGTCGGGCTCGGCGGCGACCTCCGCGACCTCCGCGACCTCCTGGGCCTCGACCGGCCCGGCCGGCTCGGGCTCCGGGGCCGGAGGTGAGGGCGCGGGCGCGGGCGCCGGCACGGTGCGTGCGGTCCCCGCGTCGGCGACGGTGCGCCAGGTCTCGCCGTCGTCGGGGTCGGAGGAGGGCTGCGGCGCGAGTCTCGACGCGCCGGAACGGCCACCGGCGGGGTGCGCGGCCGGCTCGTCGGCGACGAGCGGGCGCGCCGACGCGAGCGCATCGCGGTGGTAGGCGGGCAGGGACGCACCGCCGGCGAACACCTCGACCGACGTGTCGTCGAGAGCGCGGGCCGCGTGCGCGAGGTGGTGCACGACGGGTTCGCAGTCGTCCGGGCCCTCGGTCTCCACCAGGACCACGCGGTGCGGTACGGGCCCGGGCGCGGAGCCCGCGGGGGTGACGCGCCAGCTCTCCCGCACCGCCACCACGCCCGGCAACCGGCGGGCCGCCCGCGCGAGGGGGAGCCCCGGCGCGCGGTCGTGGGCCGTGGCGACGAAGCGGTGCACCGAGCGGTCGAGCGCGCCGGTGTCGGTGGGCAGCAGACCCAGCAGCTCCGGGTCGACACGGGCTGCGGTGAACCACGGCCGCAGGACGCCGCGTTCCTCCCCCGTGAGCCCGACCCCGCCGGCGAGCAGGCAGCCGCCCAGCAGCTCCGCGGCCTCGGCGTCGTCCTCGGCGGCGACCATCTCGCGGACCGAGGTGAGCGCGTCGTCGTCGAGCCGCCCGGCGAGGCCGAGCAGGACGTCGTGCAGGCGCCCCGGCGGGCCGTCGCCGGTCGCGGGACGCTCCGGTGCGGGGGTCGGAGGGACCGACCTCTCGGGGACGGCCGGCTCGCCGGGGGACGCGGCCGCGTCGTCGCCGGCGGCGCGCACCGGCGGCACCCGGCCCGTGCCGGTCGTCCCGGGGAGCGGGCCCTCGACCGCAGCACCCTCGGGCGCCGGCGCCTCGACGGCGGGCACGTCGACCACCGGCACCTCGGCCGCGGGCACCTCGGCCTCCGGGGACTCGGCACGCGGCGCCTCGACCACGGGCAGGTCGACGCCCGGGAGCTCGATCCCCGGGAGCTCGACCCCCGGGGTCTCGGGGACCGGGGACGCGGAGCCCGTCCGGTCGCCCGCGCGACGACGCTGCTCGGCCACCCGACGCCACGCGGCCAGCGCCACCGGGTCGCGACCGCGCTCGCCGCGGGGCCGGGGAGCGGGCGGACGGGGCCCGTCGGGCTGCGGGGATCCGGGCTCAGCCATGGCGCACCAGCTCCGCCGGCGCCGCGCCGCCCGATCGCGGGCCGGGCAGCCCCGGACCCCGCTCCGGGCCGGGCGCCGACACCGAGGCCGGCGCCCCGGCGCGCCACAGGACGTCCGAGGCCGTGAGGGCGGCGCGGTGGTAGGAGGTGGTCAGGGTGCCCGCGCCGATCACCTCGACGCCGGGCACGGGGCCGCCGTGGGCCCGCAGCGCCCGCTGCACCGCGCCGGTCAGGGCCGGCAGGTCCCCGGCGGCGCTGACGAGGACGACGCGCACCGCGTCGCCCGGCTCGCCGGGGCCGCCCGTCCGCCAGGCGCGGCGCACCTCCCCGACCTCGCCGACGGTCGGGAGCAGTGCCCGCAGCACCAGGTCGGCGGCGTCCCAGCCGCTGCGACCGGGCTCGGTGAACGTCGCGGCGGGCTCGGGCGCGGTGTCGGCGTGCAGCACCGCGTCGACCAGCCGGGCCGGCCCGTGCCACCCGGCGACGGCCTCGCGCAGCAGGGCCCGCTCGGACTCGGTCACGCCGACCCGGTGGCGCAGCAGCGTGCGCGGCACCGCGGTCCGCAGGGCGACGACGGCGTCGGCGGCCAGCCAGTCGCGCAGCCGCCACAGCGGGCGGTCGGGCAGGCGGCCCGCGAGGGCGACGAGGAGGTCGTGGCAGGCGCGCTCCACGCCGCCGGCCCGCGCGTCGGCGGCGTCGCGGGGCCCGCCGGTCCGGTCGTCCCCGGCCGCCCCGTCGATCCCTGCCCCCTCGAGGCCGGCACCCGTGCTCGCCACGTCGGTCTCCCTCCGCCCCGGGCGTCGTCCTCCCGCGGCCTGCTCGAAGCTCACGCCAGGTCGACGACGACCTCAACCTCGACCGGGGCGCCCAGCGGCAGCGCCGCCACCCCGATCGCCGAGCGGGCGTGTTCGCCCGACGAGCCGAAGACCTCGCCCATGAGCTCGGACGCGCCGTTCACCACCTGGGGCTGGCCGCCGAACCCGGGCGCCGAGGCCACGAAGCCCACGACCTTGGCCACCGACGCCACCGCGTCCAGCCCGACGACCGCGTCGATCGCGGCCAGCGCGTTGAGGGCGGCGATGCGGGCGTAGGCCTTCGCGTCGTCGACCGAGACCTCCGCGCCGACCAGCCCGGTCGCCGGCAGCTCCCCGCCGACGAGCGGGAGCTGGCCGGAGGTCCACACCTGGGTGCCGACCTTCTTCGCCGGCACGTAGATGCCCTTCGGCGGCGCGACCGGCGGCAGCTCGACGCCGAGCTCCGCGAGCCGCGCCCGGGGCCCGGCCGGCGTCGTCACTGCAGGGGCCGCTTGAGGTACGCGACGTGCTGCTCACCCGTCGGCCCGGGCAGGACGGTGACGAGCTCCCAGCCGTCCGCGCCCCACTGGTCGAGGATCTGCTTCGTCGCGTGGGTCAGCAGCGGGACCGTCGCGTACTCCCAGGTCTGGGCACTCATGGCGTCCGAGGGTAGATGTCCGTTCCCGGCCCCTCCGTCGCGGCCCGGACCAGCGCGTACCCCCCGCACCAGCGGCGACGCGCCGCGCACGCACCGTCACCCCGGCGGAGCCCCGATGTGACCGAGCCCCTCCGGGCGGGGCCGACGGGCTCGTGCCGGCGGTCCTACCCTGGTCGCCGTGAGCAACCAGCGCCGGGCGGGCGGTGTCGGTGTCCTCGACGAGGCCGGTGTCGAACGCTGGCCGGAGTCCCTCGCCTCGGCCCGCCTCCACGTCGTGACCGGCAAGGGCGGCACCGGGAAGTCGACCCTCGCCGCGGCCCTCGCCCTGGCCCTCGCCGCCGACGGCGGCCGCACGCTGCTCGTCGAGGTCGAGGGCCGCCAGGGCATCGCCCAGCTCTTCGACACCCCGCCGCTGCCCTACGCGGAGCAGCGGATCGCGGTGGCGCCCGACGGCGGCGAGGTGCGCGGCCTCGCCGTCGATGCCGAGGAGGCCCTGCTCGAGTACCTCGAGATGTTCTACAACCTCGGGCTCGCCGGCCGGACGCTGCGCCGCATGGGCGCCGTCGAGTTCGCGACGACGCTCGCCCCCGGGCTGCGCGACGTGCTGCTCACCGGGAAGGTCAAGGAGTGCGTCGGCCGCACCGTCGGCGACGACCGCGGCGGCTCCCGGCGATCCGGGTCGCGGCAGCCCCTCTACGACGCCGTGGTGCTCGACGCGCCGCCCACGGGCCGCGTCGTGAAGTTCCTCGACGTCACCAAGGCCATGGGCACGCTCGCCCGCACCGGGCCGATCCGGACGCAGAGCGAGGGCGTCGTCGCGCTGCTGCACTCGCCGCAGACCGTCGTGCACGTCGTGAGCCAGTTGGAGGACCTGCCGGTGCAGGAGACGCTGGACACCGTGGATGAGCTCGCCGCCACCCACCTGCCGCCGGGTGCGGTGATGGTGAACCGGGTGCGGCCCGCCCGGCTGCCGGTGGACCGCGAGGTGGTGGACGAGGGCGGGCTGCGGGCCGGGCTCGAGGCCGCCGGCCTGTTCCTCAAGGACGAGGAGATGGACGGGCTGCTCGCCGAGGTCGGCGAGCACACCGACCGGCTCGCGGTCGAGGCGGGCGTGCGCTCCCGGCTCGACCAGGCCGGGATGCCGCAGCTGGAGCTGCCCGAGCTCGCCGACGGCGTCGACCTCGGCGGGCTCTACGAGCTCGCCGAGCTGCTCCGCGAGCAGGGGGTGCGCCGTGGCCGCTGACCCGACGGCCTCCGCGCCGGCCGGCCGCGTCCGCCGCCCCCAGCACCTCGACCTCGACGCGCTCGTCGACGACCGCGCCACCCGCACGATCGTCTGCTGCGGCTCCGGCGGGGTCGGGAAGACGACGACGGCGGCCGCCCTCGCCCTGCGCGCGGCGGCCCGCGGCCGGAAGGTGGTCGTGCTGACGATCGACCCCGCGCGCCGGCTCGCCCAGTCGATGGGCCTCGAGGAGCTCGACAACGAGCCGCGGGCGGTGCCCGGCGCCGTCACCGGCTCGGGCGGCGAGCTGCAGGCGATGATGCTGGACATGCGCCGGACCTTCGACGAGATGGTCTCGGGGCACACCACCCCCGACCGCGCCCAGGCGATCTTCGACAACCCCTTCTACCAGACGATCTCCACGTCCTTCTCCGGGACGCAGGAGTACATGGCGATGGAGAAGCTCGGGCAGCTCGCGGCCACCGGCCGGTGGGACCTGATCATCGTCGACACGCCGCCGTCGCGCTCCGCGCTCGACTTCCTCGACGCGCCGCAGCGGCTCTCGTCGTTCCTCGACGGGCGGATGATCCGCCTGCTCTCGGCACCCGCCCGGGCCGGCGGCTCGGCGCTGCGCAAGCTGGTCGGCTCGACGTTCAACCTGTTCGCCAAGGCCGTGTCGACGATCCTCGGCGGGCAGATGCTGGCCGACGCCTCGGCGTTCGTACAGGCCTTCGACACGCTGTTCGGCGGCTTCCAGGAGCGGGCCAACGCCACCTACCAGCTGCTGCGCGCGCCGGGCACGGCCTTCGTCGTCGTGGCCTCGCCCGAGCCGGACGCGCTCCGGGAAGCGTCGTACTTCGTCGAGCGGCTGGGCAGCGAGAAGATGCCGCTGGCCGGCATGGTGCTCAACCGGACCCACCCGGTGCACGCGACGCTCTCCGGCGCGCGGGCCCGCGAGGGCGCCGAGACCCTCGAGGCCGCGCGGGGGGACGCGACGACGGCGGCCGTGCTGCGGCTGCACGCCGACCGCGTGGAGACCGCGGAGCGGGAGCGCCGCGTGCTGGCCCGCTTCACGCGGGCGCACCCGAACGTGCCCATCGTCGACGTCCCGGCCATGGCCACCGACGTCCACGACCTCGACGGGCTCCGGGCGATCGGCGAGCTCCTGGCGTCCTGAGGGGCCGGCGCCGACCTGCGCGTGGCGCACACTCTCGGGCCGGTTCGGGGTCTGGGTCCGTCCACACCGACGCGCGCCGCACACAGTCCCGCCGAGTAGGCCGACGGCCCTGCCCACACCGACGCACGACGCACACACCCGAGGCTGTCGCGGGTCGGGGTCAGTGCGGACCGACGCGCGCCGCACACGATCTCGGCGAACCCACCCTCGTCGGCGGCCCGCTGTGGGGGAGCGCCGACTCCGGCGTCGACCGACCGACCGCCGGCGCCGGCCGAGTGAGTCACCACGCGCCGTCCGGATCTCCATCCGGCGTGCAGGCACTCCCTGATCTTCGGCAGGACAGCCACCACCGTCCCCGTGGCGACCAGCACCCCGACCTGACCAGCGACGCGACCGGGGCGACGCACACCCTCGGCCCGCACCCGCCGTGCCGTCGTCGGCGCCTCCGCCGCGGGAGCCACCGGTCCCCGTGACGAGGAGTCACCCCGACCCGGCCGGCCGCGCGACCGGGCCGACGCACATCCGTGGCCGGCACCCGCCGTGTCGTCAGCGCCTCAGCCGCGCGGGCAGCCGCCGGACGTTCCGCCCGCGCCAGCACGAGGGAGTCGCCACACTGCGTCCGGATCTCCGACCGCCGTGCACGCACTCCCTGATCTTCCGGAGGCCGTCACCGGTCCCCGCACGGAGCAGGCACCACGCACGCCTCGCCCGCGCGGCGACCACCCACCGACCGGATCATCCGCCGGCGCAGGCACTCCCCGACCTCGGGCGCGCCCCGAACGCGGCCGTGTGCGCCGCGCGCAGGTTCCGCGACGGCCCAGCGCCGTCACCGGCCAGGTGTGTGCGCCGCGCGCGAGTTCCGCCGCGACCCAGCGCCGTCTCCGGTCGAGTGTGTGCGCCGCGCGCAGGTTCCGCCGCGACCCAGCGCCGTCTCCAGCCGAGTGTGTGCGCCGCGCGCAGGTTCCGCCGCGATACAGCGCCGTCTCCGGCCAGGTGTGTGCGCCGCGCGCAGGTTCTGCCGCGACCCAGCGCCGTCTCCGGCCGAGTGTGTGCGCCGCGCGCAGGTTCCGCGACGGCCTAGCGCCGTCACCGGCCGAGTGTGTGCGCCGCGCGCAGGTTCCGCCGCGACCCAGCGCCGTCTCCGGCCAGGTGTGTGCGCCGCGCGCAGGTTCCGCCGCGATACAGCGCCGTCACCGGCCAGGTGTGGGCGCCGCGCGCAGATCCACCCGTGATCCGGCCCGACGCGGCGCGCTCAGCCCACGCGGCGGTCGTTCGCCCCACGCGGGCCCGACCCGCCCGCCGGGGGGCCCTGCTCGCCCGACGACGCCCGACGGCGCGGAGCCGGAGCCGACGCCGGCGCAGTCGGCTGCTGGGGACGCAGGGCCGCGCGGCGGGCGGCCTCGAGCAGCGCGGCCCAGGACACGACGTCCGGCCGTCGCTTGAGCAGCGCCCGCCGCTCCCGCTCGGTCATGCCGCCCCACACCCCGAAGCGGATGCGGTTGTCCAGCGCGTGCGCCAGGCACTCGGTGCGCACCGGGCACGCCTTGCAGACCTCGCGCACGTCCCGCTGCCGCGCCCCCTGGACGAAGAGGGTGTCGGGGTCCTCGTCGCGGCAGCGCGCGTCGCGACGCCAGTTCCGCGTGGCCGTCGTCCGTCCCGAATCGTCGTTCACGTCATCCCGCCCTCGTGTGGCCCCATGGCTCCCGGGGACCGCGCCCGCCCCGCCGGTGCGCGACCCCCGGCACGCCCGGCCCTGCTCGACCGCGCGTCCCGCCCGTTCACGGGGTTCGACGCACTCTAGGAGCGGACGGTTCCACCGAGAAAGAGCCGAAACGGATCCGTCATCTGGAGATCTGCGACGGGCGGTCCGATCCGGCCGATGGGGACGACACGAGCATGAACCTCACGGCGGGCCAGTAACCTGACGGCGATGACTGGGGGAACGGACCGGACCGGCGACGCGACCGGCACCGACGACCGTCGCCGGCGGTTCGGCCCCGCCGCGCGGCTGCTGGGCCTGTGCCTGGTCGCGGGCCTGCTCCTGGCCGGGGTGTCGTTCCCGCTGATCGGCGGGGTCGGCCTGGTGAGCAACGACGCGAGCGACACCGTGAGCGCCACCTCGAGCGACCTGGCGGCGGGGCAGCTCCCGCTGGTCACCACGGTCACCGACCGGGCGGGCGCCCCGCTGGCCTACCTGTACGACCAGAACCGCCAGCCGACCCCGGCCGACCAGATCGCGCCGACGATGAAGGCGGCGATCGTCGCGATCGAGGACCGCCGCTTCTACGAGCACGAGGGCGTGGACTGGACCGGGACGCTGCGCGCGCTCGTGACGAACCAGAGCGCCGGCTCCACCCAGCAGGGCGCCTCCACCCTGACCCAGCAGTACATCAAGAACTACCAGCTCTACGTCACCGCGCGGACGCCGTCCGAGCGGCTCAAGGCCACCGAGGCGACCTACGCCCGCAAGCTGCGCGAGGTCCGCGTCGCCCTGCAGCTCGAGCGCGAGCTCGCCGTCGGGCGCACCAAGGAGGAGGCCAAGGACGAGATCCTCCAGCGCTACCTCAACATCGTCTTCCTCGGGAACAACTCGTACGGCGTCGGGGCCGCGTCCCGCACCTACTTCAACACCACCCCGGACCGCCTCACGATCCCGCAGGCGGCGCTGCTCGCCGGGATGGTGCAGTCGACCGCGGCGTTCGACCCGGTGGCGCACCCGCAGGCGGCGGCCGGCCGCCGCAACGAGGTCATCAACCAGATGGCCGTCCAGGGCATGATCACCCAGGCCCAGGCGCAGGAGGCGGCGGCGAGTCCCCTCGGCGTCGTCACCCCCCTCGCCACCCCCGCGAACGGCTGCATCGGGGCGGGCGACGCGGCGTTCTTCTGCAAGTACGTCGTCGACTACCTGGGCCAGGCCGGCATCTCGGCCGAGCAGCTCGACCGGGCCGGCTACACCATCCGCACCACCCTGGACCGCACCGCGCTGACCGCGATGTCCACCGCCCTGCGCGACGAGGTCCCCGCGCGGCAGCGCAACGTCGCGGACGTCATGGCGGCGGTGTCGCCCGGCGCGGACCGCCACGAGGTGCTCGCCATGGGGTCGAACCGGGTGTTCGGCGTCGACGGGTCGGCCCTGGAGACCAGCTACGGGCTCCCCTGGGAGCCGGTGAACCTCGGCGCGGGCTCGGTCTACAAGGTCTTCACGGCCGCGACCGCCCTCGACAAGGGCCTCGGGATCGACTACCAGATGCAGATCCCGCCCGACGGGTACGCGTCGCCGATCTACCGGGACGGCTCGGGCAACCCGTTCCCCGTCCGCAACGCCGGGTCCTACGCCCCGGTGCTCTCGATGACCGACGCGCTCGCGCAGTCGCCGAACACCGGCTTCGTCAAGCTCATGGAGTACACCGGGGTCGCCCCCGTGGTGGACATGGCGGTGAAGCTGGGCATGCGCTCGCTCGCCGAGCCGCAGGGCGCGGGCGGCAAGTCGATCGCCGAGATCGCCAAGGAGCAGAACCAGGGGTCGTTCACCCTGGGCGTCACCCCCACCAGCGTCCTCGAGCTCTCCAACGTCGGCGCCACGCTGGCCTCCCGCGGGCGGTGGTGCCCGCCGACGCCGGTCCTCGGCATCACCGACGCGTCGGGGAACGCCGTCCCGTTCACCGAGCAGCCCTGCGAGCAGGTCGTGCCGCCCACGCTGGCCGACACGCTGATGACGGGGATGTCCAAGGACGACCAGCCCGGCGGAACCTCCGCGGCCGCGGCCGGCGAGAACGGCTGGAACCGCCCGTTGGCGGCCAAGACCGGCACCACCCAGCAGAACAAGTCCGCGGCCTTCCTCGGGTTCACGCCCGGCATCGCCGGTGCCGTGATCACCTTCGACGACTCGTCGTCGCCGCGCCCGCTCTGCGACGGCGGCGGGGACTCGCCCCCGTTCCCGTGCGGCAGCGGCAACATCTTCGGTGGGAAGACGCCGGCCCGGACCTGGTACAAGACGATGATGCCGCTGCTCGCGGCCACCCCGGCGCAGCCGCTGCCCCCCACCGACCCGCGCTACGTCGCCGGCGGGACGAACGAGCAGATCCCGGACGTCGTCGGGCGCCAGGCCGACGACGCGCAGGAACGCCTGCAGGACGCGGGCTTCGCGGTCGCCCGGACGACCGTGAACAACCGCGCCGCCGCCGGTACCGTGGTCGGGCAGTCCCCGCGCGGGTCCGCGCTGCCCGACCAGGTGGTCACCCTGCAGGTCGCGAGCGGCACGGTCGCCGCGCCGCCCCCGCCACCGGGTGCCGTGGCGACCCCGGCGACCGCTCCGGCACCCGCGACGGTGGGACCAGGAGGTACCGGTGGCTGATCAGCCGGTGGCGGACGGCACTCCCAGCACCGCACACCGGCTCGCCCGCGGTCTCACGCGGGCGGCCGTCACGGGAGCCGCCGCCGGCGCGCTCGGGGTGGGCTACGCGTCCGTCGTCGAGCGCCACTGGTTCGCGCTGCGCCGCGTCACGCTGCCGGTGCTCTCCCCCGGCTCCCGCCCGCTGCGGGTGCTGCACGTCTCGGATCTGCACCTGCGGCCCGGGCAGCGCGCCGAGGAACGCTTCGTCGCCGGGCTGGCCGAGCTGGAGCCCGACCTGGTCGTCGACACCGGCGACAACCTCTCCCACCCGCGGGCCGTGCCGGTCGTGCTGCAGGCGCTGGGGCGGCTGCTCGACCGTCCGGGCGTGTTCGTCTTCGGCAGCAACGACTACCACGGCCCGAAGCCGAAGAACCCGGCCAACTACCTGTTCCGCCCGCAGCACCGGATCCTCGGCCCCGAGCTGCCGTGGCGGGACCTGCGGGCGGCGTTCGTCGAACGGGGCTGGCTCGACGCCACGCACACCCGGCTCGAGCTGACGGTCGCGGGCCAGCGGATCGCGGTCGCGGGCGTGGACGACCCGCACATCGGTCACGACGACTACGACCGCATCGCCGGTCCGGCCGACCCCGACGCCGCCCCCGACGACGGCGGCCGCTCGGCCGGCGGCCCCGACACCGCGCCCGCCCTGCGGCTGGGCCTGACCCACTCCCCCGAGCCGCGGGTGCTCGACGGCTTCGCGGCCGACGGGTACGACCTCGTGCTGGCCGGCCACACCCACGGCGGCCAGCTCCGCATCCCGGGCTACGGCGCCCTCGTCACCAACTGCGGTGTCGACCGGTCGCGGGCCCGGGGCGCCTCGCGGTGGGGCTCCCACATGCGGCTGCACGTCTCGGCCGGGCTCGGGACCTCCCCGTACGCCCCGGTCCGCTTCGGGTGCCGCCCGGAGGCGAGCCTGCTCGAGCTGGTGCCCCGGGAGGTCACGACGGCGGGCGTGGGCGCCGGGGCCGGCGCCTCCGCCACCCCCCGGCCCCCGTCCAGTGCCGCCGGGACCACCAGGTAGGCTCGTCGACAGAGCAAGCGAGGTCGCTCGACTGCTCGGGGTGTGGCGCAGCTTGGTAGCGCGCCTCGTTCGGGACGAGGAGGCCGTGGGTTCGAATCCCGCCACCCCGACCACGAGGCCCCGGTCCGATCGGACCGGGGCCTTCGTCGTCTCCGGACCCGCTCCGGCCCACTCCGACCACACCCCCACTCCGCGCGGTGCAATCCACATCACCGGGCGGTAACGGTCGCTCCCCGTCCGGCGATGGATCGGACGGGTGATGCCCGATCCGGGCGTCGGGACCGAGAAACGGACGACGAGGACGAGATGGGAAACCACCGGACACCGGACGGGGTCACGCTCCGCGACGCGACCGTCGACTCGGCCGCCCGGACGTCGAGCATCGCCTCGTCGTCGGCCCGCGCGGCCTCCCTCTGGACCTACGGCGCGCCGGGCACGGACGTCGTGATCCCGTCGCCGCGCACTGCGACGCCGCCGCCCTTCCCCCGCATCGCCGACGTGCCGGCCGACGTCACCGTCCCGGCCCGGCGCGAGGAGCACTCCCACCCGCTGCCGACCGCCCGCCCGTGGACCGCGCCCGGACCCGTCGTGCCCGCCCGGGTCGGGCCGGCGGCGCTTCCCCTCGCCCGGACCGGCCCCGTCGCGCCGGCTCCGGTCGTCGCCCCCGCCGACGAGGACGACGCCGCGCGGCGCAGCGCCCCGGACGACATCGCCGCCCGCGCCACCACGACCCTCATCCCCAGCTCGCCCGGCAGCCGGTCCCGCTCCGGCCCGGTGTTCGTCGACGGCAGCGGTCGGCGCGCGCGCCGGTTCAAGGGCGTCGCCGCGGCCGCCGCGGCCCTCGCCGCCGGCTACGTCGGCGTCGTGGTCACCGGCGCGCTCGCCGGCTCCAGCGGGCCCGCCACCGCCGTCCCGGTCGCGTCCGGGGCCTCGCTGGCCCCGGCGAGCCCCGTGATCACCCCCACGCCCGTCGTCGCGCCGGCGACCGTGCAGCCGGCCGAGGTCACGACGAAGAAGAAGACCCCCGCCACGGCCGCGAAGAAGACCACCCCGCGCGCCGTCCCGAAGAAGGTCGCCCCGCCGGTGGTGGCGCCGCCGGCCCCCGTCGTCGTGCCCGCGCCGGTCGCCCCGGTCGCCCCGGTCGTCCCGGCCCCGGCCGCCCCCGCGGCGCCCGCCGCCCCCGCCACGCCCACCCCGAAGAACGACACGAAGACGGGCACGAACACGAACGGCACCCCGGGTCAGGGAGGCACGACCACGGGCACCGGGGCGCAGCAGGCGCAGCCGAAGACGATCGCGACGTGAGCGAGGCCTAGTGCGCGTCGCGCTCCGCGCGGCCCTCGGCGGGGTCGCGCTCACGATCCTGCTGGTCGCCTGTTCGGTGCTGCCCTCGCCGGTGCACCCGGGCGACCCCACACCGGCCGCCCAGAGCGCGCCCGCCGCGACCGCGGCGCCGGCCGCGCAGACCAGCACCGAGCCCCCGGACACGACGACGACCACGCCGGCCCGGTCCGGGGCCCGCGCCCCGGACGGACCGCTGCCGACGGTGCGGGTCGCCCCATACGTCGACCTGACGACGCCGCCCCTGCCCGACCTGGGCACCCTCGCCGCGGAGTCGGGGCAGCGCGACGTCGTCCTCGCCTTCGTGCTCGCGGGCGCCACCTGCACGCCGACGTGGGGCGGGACGACCCCGGTGGACGACCCGGCGGTGCGGCGCACGGTCGCGGCGCTGAAGGCCCGCGGGGGGACGCCGACGGTGTCGTCCGGCGGCGCCGTCGGGACCTACCTCGAGACCCGCTGCCCCGATGCCCGGTCCCTCGCGACCGCCTACGGCAAGGCGCTGGACGCCGTCGGGACCGACCATCTCGACGTCGACGTCGAGACCGACACGGGACGGGCGGTGTCGGTGTCGCGCATCGCCGACGCGCTGGCGCTGCTGCAGCACGAGCGCGGCACGCGGGTGACGCTGACCGTCCAGGTCCAGGACGCCGCGACCGGCATGACCGGCACCGCGAAGGACCTGGTGCGCGCGGTGTCCGACGCCGGCGTGGCCGCGCGGGTCAACCTCATGGTCATGAACTTCCCCGCGGGGGGCTCGTGGTCGGCGGCGATGCTCGGCGCCGCGGCCGCCTCCACGCGCACGCTCCAGGCGATGTGGCCGGGCAGCGAGCCCGCCGACGTCGCCGCCCGCGTCGGGGTCACGCTGATGGTGGGCCGCAACGACACCGACGCCACGACGACCGTGGCCGACGCGCAGGCGGTGGTCGCCGGGGCCGAGAGGGCCGGCTACGGCTTCGTCGGGGAGTGGTCGCTGCTGCGCGACAACGGCGGGTGCGCCGGGGCCGACGAGGAGCAGGACGACTGCAGCGGCATCGACCAGGGCGACTGGGCCTTCACCCACGCCCTGCAGCGCTTCGGCTGACCCCGGGAGCCCGACGAGCCCCCGGGGCCGCCGAGGGCCTCAGTTCCCGGTGGTCAGGACCATCCGGAACCGCGCGTCGTTCGCCATCATCTTCTCGTAGGCCTCGGCCGCCTTCTCCAGCGGCATCATCTCGATCATCGGACGGACGCCGGTGATCCGGGAGAAGTTCAGGGTGTCCTCGGAGTCCTTCGACGTGCCCGACGGGTGCCCGGCGACGCCGGCCGCCGGACCGATCAGGGACATGGCGTCGATCGTCAGCGGCGTCTCGGCGGCACCGAGCACCACGAGCTGACCGCGGGGCGCGAGGCCCGGCACGAGGGCGGAGATCGCCTCGCCGCTCGTGGCGGTCGCGAGGATGGTGATCGCGCCGCCCAGCTCGGCGAGCGCGGCGCCCGGGTCGGTGGCCTCGGAGTCGATGTGGTGGTGGGCCCCGAGCTGCTTGGCCAGGTCGGCCTTCTCGGTGCCGCGGGAGACCGCGACGACCTCGCAGCCCATCCGCGCCGCGAACTGGATCGCCAGGTGGCCCAGGCCGCCGATGCCCAGGACGGCGACCCGGTCGCCCGGGCGGGCGGGGCTGGAGCGCAGCGCGTGGAACGTCGTCACCCCGGCGCAGAGCAGCGGCGCCGCGTCCTCGGCCGAGAGCTCCTCGGGCACCCGGGCCAGCGCGTCGGCCGGCACGACGAGGGCGTCGGCGTACCCGCCGTCGAAGGTGACGCCGGGGATGCGGCCGTTCTCGCAGGTGATGAAGTCACCGCGCCGGCACGGCTCGCAGTGGTAACAGGCACCGCCGAACCAGCCGACGCCCACCCGGTCGCCCGGCGAGTACTCGGCGGTGACGTTCGGCCCGAGCGCGTCGACGACGCCGACGACCTCGTGGCCCGGAATGATCGGGAACGGCGTCGCGTCCCCCATCACGCCCTCCTTGGCGAACATGTCCGAGTGGCAGACCCCGCAGGCCTGCACCGTCACCCGGACCTCGCCGTCCCCGGGCTCGGGGGGATCACGCTCGACCAGCTCGAAGTCGCCTCCGGCCTTCGGCACCTGCACTGCGCGCACGTCGTCGCTCCACTGATGGGGATCCGTTGTCGTCGGATGCGTACCCGCGCACCCGTCGGGCGACGCGGTCACCGGGATCACCACGCGTCGCGACCCCGACCCGCAGCGGTGACCGCCGGGTAGGGTGACCCCACCCGCGTGCCTCCCTCCGGACCGCGCGGGACGTCGTGCGGGAGGTGCACCGTGGAGTCCCCGTCCGTCTCCGCCGCCTCGCCCTCGGAGCCGCCGGACCCCTCGGCGGCGGGCCGGCTGACCGGCGTGGGCCCCGTCGGGATCCCCGGCCCGGCCCCGCACGTGGCGTCCCTGCCCGACCCCGGTGACCGGGCCCTCGTCGTCCTCGTCGACGCCCCCAGCGGGCTCGAGAGCCGGCTCATCGACCGGTGGCTCACGACGGCCGCCCCGGACAACGGCCGCCGGGTGGAGACGGTGCCCGCCCAGGGCGAGCAGCTCGCCGCGCGGCTGACCCGGGGCGACAACCCGCTCCTGGTGCCGCTGCGGCTGGTGTGGGAACCCGCGGGTCCCGCGCCCGAGAAGCCGTTGCTGCGCCTGCTCGACGCGGTCACGCGTCGCTCCCGCCTGCGCGACCGCGCCCGGGCCCGCCGGGCGAGCCGGGCGGACCAGGGACACAGCGAGGGGGCCCGGCACCGCATCGTCGTCGGGCGCCCCGCCACCGTGCGCGAGCTGATGCTGCGCCACCGCCGCGAGCGGATGGGCACCCACACCGAGGACTTCGTCCGCTTCGTCGCCCAGCAGGCCACGCTGGCGCTCGACCGGGCGGAGCGCGGTGTGCTGGGCAACCGCTCGAAGGTGCCGCGGGAGGTCAGCGACCAGATCGTCGGCGGCGCCCACTTCGCCCGCGAGGTCCGCCGGCTCGCCGTCGAGACCGGCCGGGGAGAGGAGGAGATCGCCGCCGAGGCGGAGAAGGACCTGCAGAGCCTGGTCGCCGCGATGGACCCGACGGCGGTCGACCTGTTCTCCGGCGTGCTGCGCCCGATGCACGACCGTGCCTGGGAGGTGCACGCCGACACCAGCGGCCTCGAGCCGCTGCGCGAGCTCGGCGCCGAGCACGCCCTGGTGTTCCTGCCCTCGCACCGCTCCTACACCGACCCGTTCGTGCTGGCCGAGGTGCTGCGGGAGAACGACTTCCCGCGCAACCACGTCCTCGGCGGCAACAACCTGCGCATCTGGGGCCTGGAGGCCCTGGCGCGGCGCAGCGGGATCATCTTCATCCGTCGCAGCTTCGGCAAGGACCTGGTCTACAAGGCGGTCGTGCGCGAGTACTTCTCGTGGCTCGTCGCGAAGCGCTTCAACCTCGAGTGGTACATGGAGGGCGGCCGGTCGCGGACCGGGAAGCTGCGGCCGCCGAAGTACGGGCTGCTGTCCGACGTCGCGCACGCGGTGGAGACCCGCCGGGCCGCCGACGTGTACCTGGTGCCGGTGTCGATCATGCACGACCAGCTGCAGGAAGTGCACCAGATGGCGGCGGAGCAGACCGGCACCGCCAAGACGCCCGAGGGGCTGCGCTGGCTGGCCGGGTACGCCCGTGCCCAGCGTCGTCCCGTCGGGAAGCTGCACGTGAGCTTCGGGGAGCCGCTCTCGCTGCGCCAGGCGCTCTCCAGCGCGGGCGACCCGGCCCTCGAGCGCAGCCCCGACGACGTCGACGGGGACGCCACCGACGCGTCGGCCCGCCGTCTCGCCCTGCAGAAGACCGCCTTCGAGGTCTTCGTGCGCATCAACCGGGTCACCCCGGTCACCCCGATCGCGCTCGCCGCGCTGGCGCTCCTCGGCGTCCGGGACCGGGCGCTGACGCTCTCGCAGGTCCGCCGGGTGGTGGAGCCGGTACTCGACTACGTCGAGTCCCGGAAGCTCCCGCACACCGGCGTCGAGTCGCTGCGCACCAACGGCGGTGTCGCGGAGGCGCTGCTCTCGCTGCGCCAGCAGCAGGTGGTCAGCGCCTACACCGAGGGCACCGAGCCGGTCTTCTCGGTGGAGCCGGGCCACCACATCGTCGCGGCCTTCTACCGGAACTCGGCGATCCACCACTTCGTCAACCGCGCGATCGTCGAGCTCTCGGTCCTCGAGGTCGACGACGACGACGACGGCCGCGCCGCCCTGGCGGCCGGGTTCACCCACGCGCTCGCGCTGCGGGACCTGCTCAAGTATGAGTTCTTCTTCCCGGACAAGGAGACCTTCCGCGCCGAGCTGGCCGCGGAGCTCTCGCTGATCGACCCGGACTGGACCGAGGTCGGGCGGCCGGTGTCGCGCACCAAGGAGATCCTGCTCGCGAGCAAGTTCCTCTGCGCGCACCGCGTGCTGCGCTCGTTCGTGGACGCCCAGTGGCTCTTCGCGGAGCGGCTGGCGGCGTGGGACGTGACCCGGCCGGTGGTCGAGTCCGAGCTGTTCGACGACTGCTCCGCGGTCGGGCAGCAGCTGCTGCTGCAGGGCCGGTTGCACGGCCCGGAGGCACTGAGTCGGGAGCTGTTCGCATCGGCACTGCGTCTGGCGGGCAATAGAGGGCTCGTGGAGGTCCCCGACACCGGCGGCGCCGCCGCGCGCGGCACGAGCGTCGAGGCGGAGCACGCCGACCTGGCCGCGCGCCGCCGCGCGTTCGCCGACGAGGTGCGCGCCGTGGTCGGGCGGGTCGTCCGCATCGACGAGACCGACGCCCGCAACCGACAGGAGAGCACCGGTGTCCGACCCTGACGTGGCCGGCGGCGTCGCCGCGCAACTGCTCGAGGACGTCGCGAACAGCCCGGAGGGGCCGCAGGTCGGGGCGTTCTTCGACTACGACGGCACCGTGATCGCCGGCTACTCGGTGACGGCCTTCATGCGCCACCACCTCCGTCACTTCGACGTCCACCCGGCGACGACGGCGCGGACCCTCGTCACGGGGCTGACGCAGTCGCTGGAGACCGAGGAGGACTTCCGGAAGTTCCTCCAGATCACCGGCCGCACCTGGGCCGGGCGCACCCCCGAGGAACTGGAGAAGCTCGGCCGGCAGCTCTTCCGCGACGAGATCGGGCCCTCGGTCTACCCGGAGGCCTGGCGGCTGGTGCGCGCCCACCTCGAGCGCGGGCACACGGTGGTGCTGGCCTCGTCCGCGACGATCTTCCAGGTCGGGCCGGCCGCGGAGGCCCTCGGCGTCGAGCACACGCTCTACACCTCGCTCGAGATCGACGAGCACGGCAGGCTCACCGGCCACCCGGAGGGGCGCACCCCCTACGGCGAGGGCAAGGCGGCGGCGGTCAAGGACTTCGCCGCGGCCCACCAGGTCGACCTCGACGCGAGCTTCGCCTACTCGAACGGCAACGAGGACGTGCCGTTCCTGGCCACCGTCGGCCGCCCGACCGCGGTCAACCCGTCGGGCGGGCTGCGGCGCGCGGCCGCCGAGCGCGGCTGGCCCGTCGTCGACTTCGAGGGCCGGCCGTGGACCGGCCCCGTCGAGGTGGCCCGCACCGCGGCCACGTACGCCGGGATGATGGGCGGGTTCGTGACGGGGCTGGGGCTCGGCCTGCTGGGCGGGTCGCGGCGCGCGGGGCTCAACCTGGGGATCGGGCTCGGCGGCGACCTGTCGCTGCTCGCCTCGGGCGTGCAGCTCGACGTGCACGGCGCGCACCACATCTGGGACTCCCAGCCCGCGGTGTTCCTGTTCAACCACCAGAGCCAGCTCGACGTGCTCGTGCTCGGCGGGCTGCTGCGCGGCAACTTCGCGCCGGTGGCGAAGAAGGAGCTGGCGACCAACCCGCTGTTCGGCCCGCTCATGCGGCTGCTGGAGACGGCGTTCATCGACCGCGCCGACAACGCCCAGGCCCGCAAGGCCCTCGAGCCCGCCGTCGAGCGGCTCCGGGCCGGGACCTCGGTCGTCATCGCGCCCGAGGGCACCCGGTCGGCGACGCCGAGCCCCGGGCGGTTCAAGAAGGGCGCCTTCCACCTCGCGATGCAGGCGGGCGTCCCGGTGGTGCCCCTGGTGTTCCGCAACACCGGCGAGCTGATGAGCCGCAACGCGATGGTGATCCATCCCGGCGTCGTGCAGGTCGCGGTGCTGCCGCCGATCGACGTGTCGGCGTGGGACCCCGCCGACCTCGACGAGCACGTGGAGAGCGTCCGGCAGCTCTACCTCGACACGCTCGCGCACTGGCCCGGCGAGGACTGAGGGCTACCGACCCCGGAACCGCGCCGGCCGCTTCTCCTCCCGCGCCCGACGCCCCTCGACGAGGTCCTCGCTCGCCCAGCAGGCCGCGAACGCCCCGCCCACCGCGTCGAGGGTCTCGGGATCGCGGGCGTCCTCGAACAGCCGGTTCACCGCGAGCTTGTTGTAGGCCAGCGTGAGCGGGGCGAGCTCCGCGATCTCCGCCGCCCAGGCCAGCGCGTCCTCGGGGGAGCCGGTCCGGTCCACCAGCCCGTGCGCGAGCGCCGCGGCGTGGTCGAGACGCTCGCAGGCCAGCAACATCCGTCGGGCCGGGCCGCCGCCCGCGAGCAGGGCCAGCCGCCGCACCGTCCACGGGTCCACGGCGAGCCCGAGGGCCGCCGTCGGGAGCGCGAAGACGGCGCGCTCGGCCGCCACCCGCAGGTCGGCGGCGATCGCGAGCTGGGTGCCCGCGCCGATCGCGGCGCCGTGCACCGCGGCGATCACCGGCACCGGCACGGCGACGACCCGCTGCAGCATCGCGTAGAGGGCGTCGAGGAACCCGGCGTCGCCGACGGTGTCGAGGTCGGCGCCGGAGCAGAACGCGCTGCCCTCACCGGTGAGCACCACCGCGCGCGTCCCGCCGGCGACCGCCTCGTCGAGGGCGGCGTGCAGGTCGCGGCAGTGCGCGGTGTTCAGCGCGTTCCGGCGGTCGTGGCGGGCGATCCGCAGCTCGGTGACGGTTCCGTGGGCGTGCGACTCGATCACGAGGCCGCAGTCTGCCTCGCCATCGCCGCGGCGTACGCCTCGGCCAGCCGCTCGGTCGCCGACGGGCCCTCCGGGGCGGGCGCCCCCAGGTGCACCGCACGCAGCTCGTCCATGAACGACGCCCACAGCGCCGGGCCGCCCTCCTCGAGCAGCTCCGCGCGGACCCGCAGCGGCTCGTCGGTCGGCCGGTGGCGCAGCCCCCAGGAGCCCAGCGCGGCGAACACCGGGACGAGCTGGATCGCCGCCTCGGTCAGGCTGTAGGTCGCCCGCCGGCCGCGCCCCGGGTCGTCCCGCGTGAGCAGGCCGGACGCGACGAGGGTCCGCAGCCGGTCGGCGAGGATGTTCGAGGCGATGCCCTCCTGGCTGCCCGCGAGCAGCTCGCGGAAGTGCCGGCGCCCGCCGAAGACGATGTCGCGGAGCACGAGCAGGCTCCAGCGGTCCCCGAACGCCTCCACCGCCTGGTTGATCGGGCAGCCCGACCTCGGTGCGCGCTCCATGGTGGTTGCACTTTACCACCGGACCGTTCTACGGTCCGCCTACTGGTTGCGAAGTGCCATCACTCGCCGGGAGGAGCCGTGACCCACGCGGACAACGTTGTGCGCCCGGACGGGACCACGCTCGCCGTCGAGACCCGGGGGCACGACGACCACCCTCCGGTGCTGCTGATCGCCGGCAGCCGGTGTTCGCGCGACTGGTGGGACGACGAGTTCTGCGACCACCTGGCCGGGACGGGCCTGCGGGTGGCGCGCTACGACGCGCGGGACACCGGCGGGTCGACGCACTGGCCCGTCGGCGCCCCCAGCTACACCGCGGCGGACCTGCGGGCCGACGCCCTCGCCGTCGTCGACGCGCTCGGCGCCGGGCGCGCCCACGTCGTGGGCCTGTCGATGGGCGGCGGGATCGCCCAGCACCTCGCGCTGCGGTCCCCGGAGCGCGTCGCGTCATTGACGCTGGTCGCGACGACGGGCGTCGGTCCCCTTCCCGGCCCGCTGCCGCGGATGTCGCCCGAGGTCCGGGCGGCGCTCGCCGGCCTCCCGGAGCCGGACCCCGCCGATCCCGAGGCCGCCGTCGCCGCGCTCGTCGCGGGCGAGCGGCTGGCCGCGGGCGCGGGGACGTTCGACGAGGACCGGATCCGGGCGATCGCCCGGCGGGTGGTCGCCCGCAGCCGCGACCTCGCGGCCGCCGCGAACCACGACCTGCTCACCGACCCCGACGACGGCCCGGCCGACCTGGCCGCGCTCGCCGAGATCCCCACCCTCGTCGTCCACGGTGCCCGCGACCCGTTCTTCCCCCCGGCGCACGGCCGCGCGCTCGCCGCGGCGATCCCCGGCGCCCGACTGCTCGAGGTCCCGGACATGGGCCACGGGCTGCCGCCGACGGCGTCGTGGCCGGCCGTCGTGGACTCCGTCACCGAGCTGGTGCGGACGACCGCCGTACCCCGCTGACCGGGACGGCCGACGGCCGGGACGCCGCCGGGCGGGCATGATCTGTCGGGTGGTCACCGAGAGCCCCCAGCGCAACGACCCCACCGTCGACGTCCCCGAGGCGCTGTTCGCCGACGCCGCGGCCGAGACCCGCTGGCGCGGCCGCTTCACCGCCGCCCGCATCTCGGTGCCCGACTGGGCGCGCGATGCCCCCGCCCGCAGCGTCTACTCCTCCAACGCCAGCGGCACGTGGGAGGTGTACGCCTGGGACCGCGACGCCGACAGCCATCGGCAGGTCACCGACCGGCCGCAGGGCACCCGCGGCGCCACGGTCTCGGTCGACGGCACCGACATCTGGTGGTTCGACGACACCGACGGCGACGAGTTCGGTACCTGGGTCCGGGAACCCTTCGCCGTAGGCGGGGAGAAGGCCGAGCAGGCCGTGTCGGGCGCGGAGCGCGGCTACCCGGCCGGGCTCGACCTCGGGCCCACGACGACGGCGATCGGCTGGTCCACCGACGACGGGTCCACGCTCGCGGTGGCGGTCGGCGACGCGGCGCTGCGCACGGTCTACGAGCACACCGAGGACGCCGGGATCGGCGGGCTCTCCCGCGACGAGACGCTGCTCGCGATCTCGCACTCCGAGCACGGCGACTCCCGTCACCCCGCGATCCGGGTGCTGCGGGTGCACGACGGCTCGGCGGTCGCCGACCTGTACGACGGCGAGGGCAAGGGCCTGGACCCGATCGAGTTCGCCCCGGTGGAGGGCGACACCCGGCTGCTGGTCGGGCACGAGCGTCGCGGCCGCGACGAGCTGCTGCTCTGGGACCCGGTGGCCGGCGTCGAGACGGAGCTGGCGATCGACCTGCCCGGCGACCTCTCCGCGGGGTTCTACCCGGACGCCTCCGCGCTGCTCGTCGCGCACACCCGCGCCGGGCGCACCTCGCTGCACCGCTACGACCTGACGACCGGGGAGCTCTCCGACCTCCCGACGGCGCGCGGGTCGGTCGGGGGCGCGGACGTGCGGCCCGACGGGTCGATCGAGTACGGCTGGTCGTCGGCCGAGCAGCCGTCGTCGGTGCGGGTGCTGCGCCCGGACGGGACCGACGAGGTCCTGCTGACGCCTCCCGGTGACCGGCCGGCGCCGTCGGTGCGCCTCGACGACGCCTGGGTCCCCGGACCCGGGGGCGACGTCCACGCCCTCTACGCCCGGCCGGAGGGGACCACCGGACCCGTCCCGACCCTCTTCATGATCCACGGCGGCCCGCAGGCGGCGGACGAGGACCGCTACTCCGCGGTGCGCGCGGTGTGGCTCGACGCCGGGTTCGCGGTGGTCCACGTGAACTACCGGGGCTCGTCGGGCTACGGCTCGGCCTGGCGCGACGCGATCGAGGGCCGGCCGGGGACCACCGAGCTGGAGGACGTCGTGGTCGTGCACGCGTGGGCGGTGGAGTCCGGGCTGGCGGACCCGGACGCGTGCGTGCTCGAGGGCTGGTCGTGGGGCGGCTACCTGACCCTGCTCGGGCTGGGGGTGCAGCCCGAGCGCTGGGCGGTGGGGTGCGCCGGCGTCCCGGTCGCGGACTACGTCGCCGCCTACGAGGACGAGATGGAGCCGTTGCGGGCGTTCGACCGGTCGCTCTTCGGCGGCTCGCCCGGTGACGTCCCCGAGCGCTACCGGACCGCGTCCCCGCTGACCTACCTCGACGCGGTGTCCGCGCCGGTCCTCGTGCTGGCGGGCGAGAACGACCCGCGCTGCCCCATCCGGCAGATCGACAACTACCTGGACGGGCTCGCCGAGCGCGGCAAGGAGTACGCGATGGTCCGCTACGACGCCGGGCACGGCTCGCTGGTCGTCGCGGAGACGCTGCGGCACACCGCCGCGGAGATCGCGTTCGTCCGGCGGGCGCTCGGGATGCCGCTGCCGATCGGGAGCAAGGGGTGACCACGATGTCGCTGGCGGAGAAGCTGCGCGGGGGCGGACGCACCGTGGGCTACTGGATGCTCTCGGACAACCCGCAGGCCGTCGAACGGATCGCCGGGGCCGACCCGGAGGGCGTGGCCTACGACTACGTGTGCTTCGACGCCCAGCACGGCCTGCTCGACTACCGGGCGCTGCTCACCGGGATGACCGCGCTCGACGCGTGCGGCTGCCCCGGCCTCGTGCGGGTGCAGGACAACCGGCAGTTCTGGATCGGGCAGGCGCTGGACGTCGGGGCGGCCGGCGTGATCGTCCCGATGGTGAACACCGCCGACGAGGCCCGGGCCGCCGTCGCCGCGTGCCGCTACCCCCCGGCGGGCCGGCGCTCGCACGGACCGGTCCGCGCCGAGCTCCGGTTCCCGACGACGCCGGCCGAGGCCGACGCCGCGGTCCTCTGCCTGCCGATGATCGAGACGGCCGAGGGGCTCGAGCACGTCGAGGAGATCGCGGCGACGCCCGGCGTGGACGGGCTCTACATCGGCCCGTCCGACCTGCGGCTCGGTCTCGGCGGCACCACGCCGTCGGACCCGGCGCTGGACGACGCGTTCGCCGCCGCGCTGGAGCGGGTCCTCGCCGCGGGGGCCGCGGCAGGGGTCGCCGTCGGGATCCACTGCCCGAGCGGGGAGGTGGCGGCGCAGCGGTTGGCGGCCGGGTTCACCTGGGTCAGCATCGCGAGCGACCTGACGCACCTGGAGCAGGCGAGCCGGTCGCACCTCGCCCGGGCGCTCACCTAGGTGCGACTTCGTCGCTTGTGCTCACGAGGCGCCGGCCACCTCGCGGAGCTCGACGAGCGCCTCGCGGATGTGCTCCTCGACGCCCCGGCCGCCGTCGTCGCCGATCCAGCGCTCGAAGCCCATCCGGAAGACGGCGACCGCGCTCGAGGCCGCGAGTGACGCCGCCGCCGCGGGCACGCCCCGCCGCCCGAGCCCCTCGGCGATCGCCGCGACCAGGCCCTCCATCTTGATGAGCTCGCGCTCCCGCAGCTCGGGATGGGCGTCGATGACCGTCTGCCGGGCGCGGGGCCCGTCGGGCCGGGGCCCGAGGACCTCCGCGCTGGCCTCGACGGCGACCACCGCCGCGTCGAGCGCGGAGAGCTCGGCGGGCGCCGCGGCCAGCGCCGCCACGATCCGGGTGGTCAGCTCGTCCTGACCGGCGAAGAGCACCTCGCGCTTGTCGGTGAAGTGCCGGAAGAACGTGCGCTCGGTGAGCTCGGCCCGGGCCGCGATCTCGGCGACGGTCGTCTGCTCGAACCCGCGCTCGGCGAACAGCTCGAAGGCCGCGCGCTGCAGGCGCCCGCGCGCACCCGGCACCCAGCGACCCATGCCGCCACTCTAGTGATGTCAGCCGCTGACATCGAGTGCTACGCTCATGTCAGTCGCTGACATCGGGCGACGAGAGCTCCGTCGGAAGGGACTTCTCATGCGCGTGTTCGTCACCGGGGCGTCGGGCTGGATCGGCTCCGCCGTCGTCCCCGAGCTGATCGACGCCGGGCACCAGGTCACCGGGCTCGCCCGGTCCGACGCCTCGGCGGCCGCCGTCGAGGCCGCCGGGGCCACCGCCGTCCGGGGCGGGCTCGACGACCTCGACCTCCTGCGCGCGACGGCCGCCGCCTCCGACGCCGTCGTCCACCTCGCCTTCAAGCACGACATCGCGTTCAGCGGCGGCTTCGCCGACGCCGTCGGATCCGACGTCGCGGCCGTCCGCGCCCTGGGCGAGGGACTGCCCGACGGCGGCGCGCTGACCATCGCGGGCGGGGTCCTGGGCCTGGCGGTGGACGGGGTGCCGGCCACCGAGCGGGACGTCCCGAGCGCCGACAGCATGGCCGCCGGGCGCCAGGCGTCGACCGACGTCGTGCTCGGGCTCGCGCCGCGGGTGCGTTCCTCGGTCGTGCGACTCTCCCCGACCGTGCACGGCGACGGTGACGCGGGGTTCATCCCCACGCTCATCGCCGGGGCCCGCCGCCGCGGTGTCGCCGGGTACCTCGGCGACGGCTCGGCCCGGTGGACCGCCGTGCACCGCTCCGACGCCGCCCGGCTCTTCCGGCTGGCGATCGAGGTCGCGCCCGCCGGGTCGGTGCTGCACGCCGTCGACGACGAGGGGGTGCCGGTCCGCGACATCGCGGCGGCGATCGGTCGGAACCTGGACGTCCCGGTGCGGCAGGTCGGCGCCGACGAGGCCGGCGAGCAGTTCGGGTTCCTGGCCGGGTTCGTGCAGCTCGACAGCCCGGCGTCGAGCGCGATCACCCGCGAGCTGACGGGCTGGTCGCCGTCCGGCCCGGGTCTCATCGAGGACCTCGACAAGGGCCACTACTTCGCCGAGGGAGCTCCCACCAAGTACTGAGCGATGGGCACCGTCGCTCGGTAGAGCCGGCGGTGGGCACCCCTCGCCGGAATCCCCGGACACGAGCGAAGGGCCCCGTCGCTCGAGGAGATCGAGCGACGGGGCCCTTCGGTCAGAACGGAGGCGGGCCCGCGGTCAGGCCGTCTTGGCCTGCCACATCCAGTGGGCCTCCTCGAGCTTCGCCGTCTGGGCGATGAGCAGGTCCTGGGTGACCGGGTCGGGCGTCTCGGTGGCGGCGATGCGCTCGCGCATGCGCGCGATGAGCCCGGCGAGGGTCTCGACGACGGCGCGGTTGACGTCCTCGACCGTCCGCCACCCCGCGTCGGTGGTGGGCAGTCCGCTGTCCTTGGCGACCGTCTCGGCGCGACCGTCGGGCGACACCCCCAGGGTGGCGGCCCGCTCGGCGGCCTCGTCGGTGAACGTCCGGGCGAGGTCGACCAGCTCGTCGAGGTGCAGGTGCGCCTCGCGGAAGTTGCTCCCGACGACGTTCCAGTGCCACTGCTTGGCGGTCAGCGACAGGTCGACGAAGTCGACGACGCTGTCCTGCAGGACCCTGCCCACGGCGTCGCGGGCCTCGTCGGAGAGCGGGCTGGTGATGGGCGTGGTGGCCATGGCGCTCAGCTCCTTCACGACCGTGTTCTGGAATGGTTCCAGTCTAGGGTGCCCGCTGCGGCCGGCCACAAACACGGCGCGGCCCGCCCCCGGGGTCGGGGACGGGCCGCGCCGGGCAGTGGGGTCAGCTCTGCGAGAGGACCTTCTGCTCCTTGCCGGTCAGCTCACGGACGCGCGCCTCGACGCGCTCGCCCATGCCCTGGTCGATGGACTTCCAGTACTCGAAGGCGCGCTCGAGCACGTCGTCGCCGACACCCTTCGACAGGTGGCCGGAGACGTTCTCGACGAAGCGGTCACGCGCGTCGTCGTCCCAGACCTCGAGCATCATCGTCCGGGCCTGGCCCTCGTCGGAGTCCTCGGGGTGCGCCACGTAGGCGACCCGCTGGATCTCGCCGTCGGAGTACCATGTCGGCGGCTGGATCGTCTCCGTGGTCTGCGGCCCGCCCTTGGTGTTCGGCGCGTACACGGGGTCGGGCGCGTTCACGACCCGCATCGCGCCCGCGACGGTGTACGGGTGCGCCGTCGTGCCCTGCGGCGAGTTCACCGGGATCTGCTTGTAGTTGACCCCGAGGCGGGCGCGGTGGGCGTCCGCGTACGAGAACCCGCGGGCGAGCAGCATCTTGTCGGGCGAGAGACCCAGGCCCGGGGGCTGGTTGTTCGGCTCGAACGCGACCTGCTCGATCTCGGTGTGGTAGTCCTCCGGGTTCCGGTTCAGCGTCAACTTCCCGACCTCGTGGAGCGGGTAGTCGCTGTGCGGCCACACCTTGGTGAGGTCGAACGGGTTGAACCGGTAGGTCTTGGCGTCCTCGAACGGCATGATCTGCACGTGGAGGGTCCACGACGGGAACTCGCCCCGCTCGATGGCCTCGTACAGGTCGCGCTGGTGGTAGTCGGCGTCCTCACCGGCGAGGCGGCCGGCCTCCTCCTCGGTGAGGCACTCCACGCCCTGGTCGGACTTGAAGTGGTACTTCACCCAGAACTCCTCGCCCTGGGCGTTGATCCACATGTAGGTGTGGCTGGAGTAGCCGTTCATGTGGCGCCAGGTCTTCGGGATGCCCCGGTCGCCCATCAGCCACGTGACCTGGTGCTTCGACTCGGGCGAGAGCGTCCAGAAGTCCCACTGCATGTCGTGGTCGCGCAGACCGTTGCGGGCGAGGCGCTTCTGCGACCGGATGAAGTTCTGGAACTTCATGGGATCGCGGATGAAGAAGACCGGCGTGTTGTTGCCGACCATGTCCCAGTTGCCCTCGCGGGTCCACAGCTTCAGCGCGAAGCCGCGCGGGTCGCGCCAGGTGTCGGGGCTGCCCCGCTCACCGGCCACGGTGGAGAACCGGATGATGCCTTCGGTGACCTCGCCGGGCTGGAACACGGCGGCCTTGGTGTAGGCGGTCACGTCCTGGGTGGTCTCGAACTTCAGGAACGCGCCACTGCCCTTCGCGTGCGGCTGGCGCTCCGGGATGCGCTCCCGGTTGAAGTTCGCCATCTGCTCGATGAGGTAGTGGTCCTGCAGCACCAGCGGTCCGTTGGTGCCGACGGTGGCCGAGAACTCGTGGCTGGGCGCCGGGATGCCGGCGTCGTCGGTGGCGTAGCGCGCCTGGTCGTTCGCGGAAGTCACTGTCACCTCTCCTGGTGGTGGAAGGGCGGATCGGTGGATCGGGTCGGTTACCCGCTCGGGGTGGTCCGGCATGCGGGGCAGAGCCCCCAGAACACGACCTCGGCCTCGTCGATCACGAACCCGTGGTCGTCGGACGGCGTCAGGCACGGGCGCTCGTCGACCACGCAGTCGACGTCGGCCGTGCGTCCGCAGGAGCGGCAGACCACGTGGTGGTGGTTGTCGCCCGTCCGCGTCTCGTACCGCGCCGCCGACCCGGCCGGCTCGATGCGCCGCACCAGACCGGCGTCGACGCACGCCGCGAGGACGTCGTAGACCGCCTGCGTGGACACCGACCCGAGCTCGCCGCGGACGGCGGTGGCCACCGCGTCGGCCGTGGCGTGGGGGTGGTCGGCGAGCGCCGTGAGCACCGCCCGGCGGGGCGCGGTGACCCGCAGTCCCACGGCGCGCAGCGCGGACACGACGTCCCCGATGTCGTGCCGCGGGTCTCGCGGGGCGACATCGGAGGCGCCGCCGGGGCGCTCGCTGCTGATCGTCATGACGACATCACGCTGCCACCCAGATTGGAACCAGTCAAGAAAAGGGCCGCTCCCGGCTCATGATCACCGACCGGACGAGCTCCTGGACGGCCCGCGTCCACGACCTCGTCGCCCTGGTGATCATGGGGCCGTGTCAGCGATGGTCCGTCGCCGACCGGCCCTGGGTGAGACCGGCGCCCTCAGCGGCTCCGGACGAGCTCCTCGGCGATCTCGTAGGTGTTGAGCGCCGCGCCCTTGCGCAGGTTGTCGCCGCACACGAAGAAGTCGAGCGTGTTCGGGAAGTCCAGCGCCTGCCGGATGCGGCCCACGTAGGTGGGGTCCTCCCCGACGACGTCGGCCGGGGTCGGGAAGCGGCCCTCGCGCGGCTCGTCGACGAGCACGATCGAGGGCTGCGCGGCGAACACCTGCCGAGCGGTCTCGACGTCCACCGGCGCGTCGAACGTCGCGTGGACGGCGAGCGCGTGGGTGGTCACGACCGGGACCCGGACGCAGGTGGCCGAGACCTTGAGGTCGTCGATCCCGAGGATCTTGCGGGACTCGTTGCGGACCTTGAGCTCCTCCGAGGACCACCCGCCGTCGCGCCACGACCCGGCCCACGGCACCACGTTGAGCGCCAGCGGGGCGGGGAACGGCGAGTCCGTGCCGAGCCCGGCCGCGGCCAGCGCCTCGCGGACGTCGCCCGCCCGGTGCCCGACGCCCTTGCCCGCGACGGCCGACATCTCGGCCTGCAGCCGGTCGATGCCCTCCTGGCCGGCCCCGGACGCCGCCTGGTACGAGGCGACGACGAGCTCGGTGAGGGTGAACGCCCGGTGCAGCGCCCCGATCGCGGCCATCATCGACAGCGTCGTGCAGTTCGGGTTGGAGACGATGCCCTTGGGTCGGGTGTGGGCGGCCTCGGCGTTCACCTCGGGCACCACGAGCGGCACCTCGGGGTCCATCCGGAACGCGCCCGAGTTGTCGACCGCGATCGCGCCGTGCTCGGCGGCGACGGGGGCCCACGTGGCGCTGACCTCGTCGGGCACGTCGAACATCGCGATGTCGACGCCGTTGAAGGCCTCGGCGGACAGCGCGACGACCTCGATCTCCCGGCCCCGGACCGTCAGCCGGCGGCCGGCCGAGCGCGGCGAGGCGATGAGCCGGATCTCCGACCACGGCACCGACTCGCGGGCGTTGATGATGTCGATCATGACGGAGCCGACCGCACCGGTGGCGCCGACGATGGCGAGGGTGGTCACTGCCTGGTCTCCTTACCGACCGGTGCCGGCGTGCACGACGGCCTCGGTGTCCCCGCCGAGGTCGAAGGCCTCGTGCAGCGCACGCACGGCGTCGTCGAGCTGGGTGTCGCGGATGAGGGCCGAGATGCGGATCTCCGAGGTGTTCATCATCTCGATGTTCACCCCGGCCTGGGCGAGCGACTCGCAGAACGTCGCGGTCACCCCGGGGTGGCTGCGCATCCCCGCACCGACGAGCGTCACCTTGCCGACGTGCTCGTCGTAGACGACCTCCTCGTGGCCGACCTCGGCCTGCACGGCGGCGAGCGCCTCCACCGCCTTCGGACCGTCCTTGACCGGGAGCGTGAACGTCACGTCGGTCTTGCCGGTCTTCAGGTGCGAGATGTTCTGCAGCACCATGTCGATGTTGATGTCGACGTCGGCGACGGCGCGGAAGATGCGCGCCGCGAACCCCGGCTGGTCGGGGACGCCGACGACGGTCACCTTGGCCTCGGACCGGTCGTGGGCCACCCCGGTCAGGACCGCCTGTTCCACGCTGAGCTCCTCGATGGACCCGACGATCGTCGTGCCGGGTTGGTCGGTGTACGACGAGCGGACCCGCAGCGGCACGCCCTCGCGGCGCGCGTACTCCACCGCGCGCAGGTGCAGCACCTTCGCCCCGCAGGCCGCCATCTCGAGCATCTCCTCGTAGGTGATGGTCTCGAGCAGCTTGGCGTCTCCGACGATGCGCGGGTCGGCCGAGTAGACGCCGTCGACGTCGGTGTAGATCTCGCAGATGTCGGCCTTCATCGCGGCCGCCATGGCGACCGCCGTGGTGTCCGAGCCGCCGCGGCCGAGCGTCGTGATCTCGCGGGAGTCCGCGCTCACGCCCTGGAAGCCGGCGACGAGCGCGATCCCGTCCTCGGAGAGCGCGGCGTGGATGCGGCCCGGCGTGACGTCGAGGATCCGCGCGTCGCCGTGCTTGCCCGTGGTGATCATCCCGGCCTGGGAGCCGGTGAACGACCGCGCCCGACCCCCGAGGGCGTTGATCGCCATCGCCAGCAGCGCGTTGGAGATGCGCTCACCCGACGTCAGGAGCATGTCCAGCTCGCGCGGCGGCGGGCTGGGGTGCACCTGGATCGCGAGGTCGGTGAGCTCGTCGGTGGTGTCCCCCATCGCGGAGGCGACCACGACGACGTCGTTGCCGTCCTTGCGGGTGCGCAGGATCCGTTCCGCCACGCGCTTGATGCGCTCCGCGGACTGGACGGACGACCCGCCGTACTTCTGGACGACGAGCGCCACCTCGACCGACCTCCGGCTCTTCGGGGTTCCACGGGACCTCGGTCCGGCGGCGTGCCGAACCGGTCCTCAACCCTAACCGAGCGCCCCGGGGTGGTCCGGGAGATGTGGTCCGGCCCCCGTGTCAGGGGGCGAGCGCGTTGAGGATGCGGGCGATGATCACGCCGATGATCAACCAGACCACGGCGGCGAGGCCGTAGTTGAGGATCACCTTGAGCGACTCGTTGGCCGGCAGGAAGAGGTCGCCGATCCCGAGCGTCAGGTTGTTCGCCGCGCTCGCGAAGAACGTCGTGATGCCGTTGGTCGGGTTGGCCGAGGCCACCGTCAGCACCACGTGGATGACCAGGATCGCCGCGAAGATGACCGTCAGGATGCGGATCACCGAGGCGGCGAGCGTCAAGGACTTGCTCGCGAGCGCCCGCATGTCCTGGCCGGTGGAGGAGCGACGCTGCTGACCGGTGTCCGTGTCCTGCGACATGACGCAGATCATGGCACGTCGGGCTACCCGGTGGTAGGTGGGTCGTGACCAGCGGCGGCCGCGTGTCGCCCCCGGGTGGCGACGCGCCCGCCGTCGGGACGCCGCTTGCCCGCATCCCGCCGGATGGGTCTACCGTGGTCGGTGATGGTCCGCGTGCTGCTCCTTCCCAGCCGCGGCGGGGTCTGACCGAGACCGGCTCCCCGCCGCGGGTGATGCGCGCTCGCCGGTCGCCCCCGGGTGCGACGCCCCGGGATCCCTGCACCGCCGCACGGAGATCACGAACCATGAGCATGTCCACGCCGATGCCCGACGGTCCGATCGGCGACATCCGTCACACCGTCGTCCATCCCGACGGCGACATCCCGGCCGACCAGCCGTTCTGGAACACCCAGCGGCCGAGCCGGATGCCGATGCACCGGTACAAGCCGTTCGCCGAGGTGGTCGAGAAGGTCTCGGTACCCGACCGGACCTGGCCCGACAAGGTCATCACCACGGCGCCGCTGTGGGGCGCGGTCGACCTGCGCGACGGCAACCAGGCGCTGATCGACCCGATGTCGCCCGCCCGCAAGCGCCGCATGTTCGACCTGCTGGTGCGCATGGGCTACAAGGAGATCGAGGTCGGGTTCCCGGCCGCGTCACAGACCGACTACGACTTCGTCCGCGAGATCATCGAGCAGGACGCGGTCCCGGCCGACGTCCGGATCCAGGTCCTGACGCAGGCCCGGCCCGAGCTGATCATGCGGACGTTCGAGTCGCTGGAGGGCGCGCACTCCGCGGTCGTCCACCTCTACAACTCGACGTCGATCCTGCAGCGCCGGGTGGTGTTCCGCTCCGACCGCGACGGGATCACGAAGATCGCGGTCGACGCCGCGACGCTGGTGCGCAGGGAGGCGGAGAAGCGTCCGGGCACCGACTGGCGCTTCCAGTACTCGCCGGAGTCCTACACCGGCACCGAGCTCTCCTACGCCAAGGAGATCGTCGACGCCGTCGGCGACGTCTGGGAGCCGACCCCCGACAAGCCGATGATCGTCAACCTCCCGGCGACGGTCGAGATGGCGACGCCGAACGTCTACGCGGACTCCATCGAGTGGATGCACCGCAACCTGGCCCGCCGCGACTCGATCATCCTGTCGCTGCACCCCCACAACGACCGCGGCACCGGCGTGGCCGCCGCGGAGCTGGGCGTGCAGGCCGGCGCGGACCGCGTCGAGGGCTGCCTGTTCGGCAACGGCGAGCGGACCGGCAACGTCTGCCTGGTGACCCTGGGCATGAACCTGTTCAGCCAGGGCATCGACCCGCAGATCGACTTCTCCGACATCGACGAGGTCCGGCGCACCGTCGAGTTCTGCAACCAGCTGCCCGTCGGCGAGCGCCACCCGTGGGGCGGCGACCTGGTGTTCACGGCGTTCTCCGGCTCCCACCAGGACGCGATCAACAAGGGCCTGGAGGCGATGCGGCAGGAGGCCTCCGACGCCGGGCACCCGGTGGAGGAGCACCCCTGGGAGGTCCCGTACCTGCCGATCGACCCGAAGGACGTCGGCCGGACCTACGAGGCCGTCATCCGGGTCAACTCGCAGTCCGGCAAGGGCGGCGTCGCCTACCTGATGAAGACCGAGCACCAGCTCGAGCTGCCGCGCCGCCTGCAGATCGAGTTCTCGCGGCGGGTCCAGGAGCAGACCGACACCGAGGGCGGTGAGGTCTCGGCGAAGGAGATGTACGACATCTTCGCCGAGGAGTACCTCATGCGGCGCACGCCGCTGGAGCTGGTCAGCTCGCGGGTGTCGACCCACGACGACGGCAAGGCCGAGCTCGAGGCCACGCTGCGCGTCGAGGGCGAGCTGCACGACGTAACCGGGGTCGGCAACGGCCCGATCGCCGCCTTCGTCGACGCGCTGGCCTCGGTCGGCTACGACGTCCGCGTCCTCGACTACGCCGAGCACGCCATGTCCGCCGGCGACGACGCCCGCGCCGCGGCCTACGTCGAGGCCGCCGTCGGGGACGGGGCCGGCGCCGACCGCGAGGTGTGGGGCATCGGCATCGACGGCTCGATCCTCACCGCGTCGCTGAAGGCCGTGGTGTCGGCGGTGAACCGGGCTTTGCGCTAACGCGCTCGTGCGTGCGTTCCCGTGTCCAGACACGGGAACGCACGCACAGGACCGTCAGGTCACAGCGCGCCGCGCCGCCCGGCGAGGGCGCGGCCGAGGGTCAGCTCATCGGCGAACTCGAGGTCCCCGCCCATGGGCAGGCCGCTGGCCAGCTTGGTGACGGTGAGCCCGGGGAAGTCGCGGAGCAGGCGGACGAGGTAGGTCGCGGTCGCCTCGCCCTCGGTGTTCGGGTCCATCGCGAGGATGACCTCGGCGATCTCGGGCTCCTGCTCGCCGCCCTCGGTCGCCTGGCCGCCGATGCGGCGGAGCAGTTCCCGGACGCGGAGCTGGTCGGGCCCGATCCCGCCCATCGGGTCGAGCGCGCCGCCCAGCACGTGGTAGCGGCCGCGGAACTCGCGGGTCCGCTCCACCGCCATGACGTCCTTGGGCTCCTCGACGACGCACACCAGCGTGGCGTCGCGGCGCGCGTCCGAGCAGATGCGGCAGCGGGGCTTCTCGCTGACGTTGCCGCACACCTCGCAGAACACGACCCCGGCCTTCACCCGGGCCAGCGCGTCCTGCAGGCGCGTGATGTCGGCCTCCTCGGCGGCGAGGAGGTGGAAGGCCAGGCGCTGGGCGCTCTTCGGGCCGATCCCGGGGAGCCGGCCGAGCTCGTCGATCAGGTCCTGGACCGGGCCCTCGAACACCGCTCACCTATCCCGTCGCTCCGGCCCTACCTAGGCCCCCAGCTGCGGGCCACCGAGCCCGCCTCCCGGGCCCCCCATGTCCAGCCCGCCCGCGAGCGGCCCCATCTTCTCGGCCTGCAGCTGCGCGGCGTTGTCGGCCGCGGCCGCCAGGGCGCCCAGGATGAGGTCCTGGAGCGTGTCGACGTCCTCGGGATCGACCACCTTCGGGTCGATCGTGATGCCGCGGACCTCGCCGGCGGCGGTCTGGGTGACCGTGACGAGGCCGTTGCCGGCCTGGCCGGTCACCTCCGTCTCCGCGAGCTCGGCCTGGGCGGTCATGAGCTGCTCCTGCATGGCCTGGGCCTGCTGGAGGAGGGCGCCCATGTCGGGCATGTCCGGCTGTCCTGGCTGCACGCCCCCAGGGTAGGACGTCTCGGCACGTCGACGTCCGACCCGGGCGACGACGGGCCTTTCCTGCCACTGGATGAAAGCAACGACGCTTCGCTGGCATGCCGGGACGTGGGGCAGAGTGGCGTCCGTGAGCGACACCGCCGACCTCGTCCACCGCCTGCTCTCCGCCCGTACCTGGCGCGCGTTCGACGTCGAGCCCGACGGGCGCGTCCTCGCCGGGGACGACACCTCCGGCTCCGTGCAGCTCGTGGAACTGCACCCGGACGGCACGCGACACACGCTCACCGCGCTGCCCGGGGCCTGCTCCGGGCGCTACCTCAAGGGCGTCTCGCCGCGCACCGTCGTCGTCTCCCACGACTCCGGCGGCGACGAGCGCGCCCAGCTCTCGCTGCTGCGTCCCGACGAGGTGGGGGACCCGCTCGGCGAGGACGGCCTCGAGCCCCTCGTGCGCGACCCGGAGCACATCCACTCCCTCGCCGAGGTCCTCGAGGACGGCCGGATCGTCTACGCCACCAACCGGCGCAACGGCGTCGACTTCGACCTCGTGCTGCGCGAGATCGCGACGGGCGCGGAGACGGTGCTCTACGACGGCGGCGGGATGGTCGGGGGCGCCGCGGTCGCCCCGGACGGCTCGCGGGCGCTGATGACCCGCCCCGGGATCCCGGCGATGAGCTCACAGGTCCTGCTGCTCGCCGGGGCCGAGACCCGCGAGGTCACCTCCGCCGAGGAGCCGGCGATCTACGCCGGGCTGCAGTGGTTCCCCGACTCGTCGGCCGCGGTGGTCACCACGAACTCCGGCCGGGACCTCACCGGGCTCGCCCGCCTCGACCCGGACACCGGCGCGCTGACCTGGCTCGTCACCGACGACGCCCACGACGTCACCGGCCGCCTCTCCCCCGACGGCCGGCTGCTGCTCGTCGTCACCGACGACGACGGCGCCTCCCGGCTCGCGATCCACGACGCGGCCACCGGGGAGCACCGCGTCGACGTGGTGACGCCGGGCGTCGGGGTGGGGGACTTCCTCACGCTGCCCCGCTGGTCGGCGGACTCGCAGGGCCTGGCCCTGACCTGGACCTCGCCGACGACCCCGGCCGACGTCGTCCTCGTCGACGCCACGACCGGGCGCACCGGCACGGCAGCGTCGTCGGCCGGCGACCTCGAGGGCCTCGAGCTGGTGACGCCGACCAGCGTCGGGGTCCCCACTCCGGACGGCGAGACGGTGCCGTGCTTCGTCTACGCCCCTTCCGGGGCGAGCGGAGCGACGGGGGAAGGGCGTGCGCCCACGGGCTCCACCGTGCTCATCGTCCACGGCGGCCCCGAGGGCCAGTCGGTGCGCTCGTTCTCCCCGATCGTGCAGGCGCTCACCGCGCAGGGGCACACCGTGCTGGTGCCGAACGTGCGCGGGTCGGTCGGCTACGGGAAGCGCTGGTACTCCCTCGACGACGTCGAGCGCCGGCTCGACTCGGTCGCCGACCTCGCCGCGATCCACGACCACCTGCCCGCGCTCGGGCTCGACCCCGCGCGCTCGGCCCTGTGGGGCGGGTCGTACGGCGGCTACATGGTGCTCGCCGGGGTCGCGTTCCAGCCGGAGCGCTGGGCCGCGGGCGTCGACATCGTCGGGATCTCCTCGCTGGTGACGTTCCTGGAGAACACCTCGCCGTACCGGCGGGCCCACCGGGAGCGGGAGTACGGCTCGCTCGAGCGCGACCGGGAGTTCCTCGAGTCGGCCTCGCCGCTGAGCCGCATCTCCGACGTGCGGGCGCCGCTGTTCGTCATCCACGGCCGCAACGACCCGCGGGTCCCGCTCTCCGAGGCCGAGCAGGTGGCCGCGGCGGTGCGGGACAACGGCGTCGAGGTCGAGCTGGTGGTCTACGACGACGAGGGCCACGGCCTCGCGAAGCGCGCCAACCGGCTCGACGCCTACCCGCGGGCCATCGACTTCCTGGGCCGCGTCCTCGGCTGACCCCGCCGTCCGCCGAGGGGCACGTGGCGCAGGATCACGCCGCCCCGGACCTGCCCCAGGTGCTGGTGATCACCGGCCGCCGTCGACCCGCCGGGCGCCGAGCTGCTGGGTGAGCAGCTCCATGACGATGTCGTCCGGGTCGCGACGGGTGACGGCCTCGCCGGAGCCCGGGTCGGCGTGGGCCTCGGCGTACATGTCCTCCTCGGTGACCTCCTCCTCGTCGGGAGGTTCCGGGGGCGGCGGGATGTCGGCGGGCGCGGCCGCCGGTCGCGGCGCCCCGCGGCCTGCGGGGGGTTCCGGCGGACGTCCGCCGGCGGCCCGCTCCGCACCCCCGGCCTGCCGGGCGCTCGGGCGCTGGAACTGCGGACGCCCCGCGGGTGCGCCCGGCTCGGGGTCCGCCGACCGCTCGGACGACCCCGACGGCTCCCGCGCCCCGCGCTGCGCACCGGCTCCCTGGGCGGCCGGCTGCCCCTGCGGGGACGAGCCCCGGGACGGGCTCTGCGCCCGGGACGGGGCCGCCGGAGCCGGGCCGCCCCGCCCGCGCCCGTCGCCCGCGGGGCCGGCGCCGCCCGGCTGGTGGCCCTCGGCGTCGACGGCCCGCAGCGCCCACTCCCCCGACAGCACCCGGCCCAGCGCGGTGGTGACGTGGCCCGCGCGGTTGGGCTGGGAGAGCTGCTTGGCCAGCGGCGGGGTCGGCATGGCCAGGGTGACCGTGGTGCCCTCGACGGCGGCCACGGTGGCGTTGAGCAGGAGCGCGTGCGTGGGCTTGCTCGACTCGCGCACCGCGTTCATGACCTCCGACCACACCCGGCGCAGCCCGGCCGCGTCCATCGCACCCGGCGCGGCCGCGGCGGGCGCCGGCTCCTCCGCCGCGGCGGGGGCGGCCGGCTCCGGGGCCGGCCGCGGCGGCGCGGGACGTTCCGGGGCCGCGGGCGCGTCCTCGCGGGGCCGGCGTTCCGGGGCGCGCGGCGCCTCCACCGTGGCGGTCGGGCGGTCGGTGGGCGGCTGGACGGTGGCGTCCAGGGCATCGGCGGGCTGGACGTCGGCGGGCGGGGCGTCGGCGGGCGGGGCGTGCTCGCCGTCGCCGCTCCGGGTGGCGGGCGCCGGCGCGCCGTCGTCCTCCCGCCGCTGCGAGGGCCGACGGAAGCGGGGCTCGCCGCCCTCCTCGGGGACGGCTGGGCCGGCGCCCGGCGCGAGCGGACCGCCCGCACCCGCCGTCGCACCCGCCTGCAACCGCCGCTCGACGCCCTCGAGGCGCTGCACGAGGGCCGCGTCGGACGCCGACGCGGCCGGCAGCAGCATCCGCGCGCACACCAGCTCGAGCAGCAGCCGCGGGGCGGTGGCCCCGCGCATCTCGGTCAGCGCGGTGTGCACGAGCTCCGCGTGGCGGGCCAGCGCGGCCGGGCCGAGCCGCTGGGCCTGGTCGACCATGCGCTCGAGCTCGTCGGCGGGGACGTCGACCAGGTTCTTCTCGGCCGCGTCGGGGACCGCCTGCACGAGGATGAGGTCCCGCAGCCGCTGCAGTAGATCGGCCGCGAAGCGTCGGGGGTCGTGCCCCGCCTCGACGAGCCGGTCGACCGCGCCGAACACCGCCGCGCCGTCCTGCGCGCCGAGGGCGTCGACGACGTCGTCGAGGATCGCGACGTCGGTGACCCCCAGCAGCCCGACCGCCCGCGCGTACGTGACGCCCTGGTGGTCCGCGCCGGCGAGCAGCTGGTCGAGCACCGAGAGCGAGTCACGCGCCGACCCGCCGCCCGCGCGCACCACCAGCGGGTAGACGGCCGGCTCGACCGACACCCCCTCCTCGGCGCAGATCCGCTCGAGCAGGCCGCGCAGCGTGCTGGGCGGCAGCAGCCGGAACGGGTAGTGGTGGGTGCGCGACCGGATGGTCGGCAGCACCTTGTCCGGCTCGGTGGTCGCGAAGACGAAGATGAGGTGCTCGGGCGGCTCCTCGACGACCTTGAGCAGCGCGTTGAACGCCGCCGTGGTCACCATGTGGGCCTCGTCGATGATGAAGACGCGGTAGCGCGAGCTGACCGGCGCGAAGTGTGCGCGGTCGCGCAGCTCCCGCGCGTCGTCCACGCCGTTGTGGCTGGCGGCGTCCATCTCGGTGACGTCGAGCGACCCGGGCCCGTTCGGCGCCAGGGCGATGCACGACTCGCAGACGCCGCACGGGTCGGGTGTGGGGCCCTGCTCGCAGTTGAGCGAGCGCGCCATGATCCGCGCGCTCGAGGTCTTCCCGCAGCCGCGCGGCCCGGAGAAGAGGTAGGCGTGGTTGATGCGGCCGGCCGACAGCGCCGTGCGCAGCGGCTCGGTGACGTGCTCCTGCCCGACGACCTCGGCGAACGTGCCCGGCCGGTACCTGCGGTAGAGCGCCAGACTCATCGGCCCGGCCCCGCTGCTGAAGAAGTCCCCGCCACGGCGCCGAGGCTACGCGGGGGGTCCGACGGCGTGGGCCCGCCTCCACACGGCCGGGGAGGGGAGAGAGAAGGGGACCCCGCGCACCCGCCAGAGCCCGCTTACCCTTGCTGCCTTCCGGCCCTGGGGGAGTTCACAGGATGGACGCCGCGCGGGGTCCGGTGCCCAATGTACCGGTCCGGCATCGGCGCTCCCATGGGGTGGGGGCGGCCCCTCCACCTGGCGGTCGGAACGACCCGGGCCTGTACTCTCTCCCGCGGAGGATTGGCCGAGCGGCCTAAGGCGCACGATTGGAAATCGTGTTGGGGTAACACCCTCACGGGTTCGAATCCCGTATCCTCCGCCACCCCCCTCGACGCCGGGCCCGCCACGTGACGGGCCCGGCGTTCGTGTTCCCCGGGGGTGGTCGCGGCCGGCTGAGCCCTACCGGCCGGCGATCCCCGGGCCGACGACGCCGGGTCCCGGCAGCGGCCCCGCCCCGCCCGACGGCCCGCCGAGCGTCACCGCCAGCACCACGACCACGACGACGAGCGCCGCGGCCAGCCCGAGCACCGCGAGGGCGTTCCGTCGCCAGGCCGCGACGGCGAACGCGGCAGCCCGCGGCGCCGGGACGACCTCCACCGACGGGACGACCGCGGCCGACGGCGGCGGCGCTGTCACGACGGCGCGGGCCGGCACGGCGGTGCGTGACGGAGCGACGGCGCGTGCCGGCGCGACGGTGCGTGCCGGCGCGGGCCGCGACGCCCACGGGTCCGACTCGGCGGCGGGCTCCGGCGGCCGCACCGCACCCCGGTCACGCTGCACCGCGAGCGGCGCGAACGGCAGGTCCCGGTCGGCGTACACGGCGAGGGGCGAGGTGTGGGGGTCGAGCCAGACGTCCCCGTCGTCCCACGGACCCGGCTCGCGCCGGTGCCGGCCGGTGGTGATCGTCATCGCGGTCCTCCCGAGGGTCGAGCGGTGGCGCGGGCCCGGCGGTCGACGACGGGCCGGGTCCCCGGCCGGGCCGCGTGCCGACCGGCCGGCAGGGCCGGGGCCGACGGCGCCGCGGCCCGCGTGGGGTGCTGTGCGGCCCACAGCCGGTGGTAGGCCCCCGAGGACCGGTAGAGCTCCTCGTGGGTCCCGACGGCGGCCACGCGCCCGCCGTCGAGCACGACGATGCGGTCCGCGAACGGGGCCATGCGCAGGTCGTGGCTGATCAGCAGGGTCGTGCGGCCCTGCGCGAGCAACCGCAGCGGGCCCAGGACCGCACCCGCCGTCGGGCCGTCGAGCCCGGTCGTCGGCTCGTCGAGCACCAGCACCGGGCTGCCCCGCAGCAGCGCCCGGGCGATCGCGAGCCGCTGGCGCTGGCCGCCGGAGAGCGACACGCCGTCCTCGCCGAGGCGGGTGCGGTACCCGTCGGGCAGCCGCAGCACGAAGTCCTCCGCGCTCGCGGCCCGCGCGGCCTCCCCGATCCGCAGCGGGGTGGCGTCCGCGGTGCCGTAGGCGATGTTCTCGGCGACCGTGCCGTCGAAGAGCATCGGCTCCTGGGGCAGGAGGGTGACGCTGCGGCGGACCGCGGCGAGCGTGCGGTCCCGCAGGTCGACGCCGTCGAGCAGGATCGCCCCCCGTCCGGGGTCGAAGAACCGCAGCAGCAGCCGCGTCAGCGTCGACTTGCCCGCCCCGCTCGCGCCGGTGACGAGCACGAGCTCGCCGGGGGAGACGGTGAGGTCGATCCCGGACACCCCGGCGCCGCCGCCGTCGGGATAGGTGAAGCCGACCCCGCGCAGCTCGAGGCGGCCCCGGCGGGCGGGCGCGTCGACCGCCCCCGAGCGGTCGGTGACGTCGGGGCGCGCGTCCAGGATCTCCGCGAGGCGCTCGGAGCTCGCGACGGCCGCCGTCACCAGCAGGTTCAGCTCGCCGAGCTGGGACAGCGGCGGGTAGAGGTAGCCGAGGAACGCCGCGAAGCCGACGAGGCCGCCGATGGTGAGCTGCCCGGAGGTGATCAGCAGCGCACCCACCACGAGCACGGCGAGCACCCCGAAGCCCTCCAGCAGCCCGGTGACCGGCTGGTAGACCGTCGAGATCAGGCCGGAGCGCACGCGCGCCGCCCGCCAGCGCTCGCCGTGACGGGCCAGCCGCGCCGATTCGACGGCCTCGGTGCCGTAGGCCTGCACGAGCGGGAGGTTCGCCAGCGACTGCGCGACGACGGCGCCCACGCGGCCGGCCGCGTGCCGCTCGACCCGGGCGGCGGCCTTGGTCCGGCGGTTCGCGATGCGGGTCGCCAGCCACAGCAGCGGCATGAGGGCGAGCACCACCAGCGCCAGCTGCCAGCGCACGACGAACGCCGCGACGGTGAAGCACAGCGCCGTCCCGATCGCGACGACCGTGGTGACCAGGCCCGAGGAGACGAGCGCCTCGACGTCGTCGACGTCGCTGGTCAGCCGGGCGACGAGGTCGCCGGAGGAGTGCCGGGAGTGGAACGTGGGCCCGAGACGCTGCAGGTGGGCGAACGTCGCCTCGCGCAGCCGGTAGACGACCCGTTCGGCCGCGCGGACCAGCAGCGCGCCGCCGGCCGCGGTGAACAGGCCCCCGACGAGCGTGAGCCCGGCCCAGAGCGCCGCGACGCCCCAGATCGAGGAGGTCGAGCCGCTCGCGACGGCGTCGTCGACGAGGCTCGAGAAGGTGACGACGACGCCCGTGTCGCACCCCGCGGCGGCGGCGAGCAGCGCCAGGGCCGCGAGCAGCCGCCCGCGGTCGGGGCGCACGAACGGCCCGAACCGCGCGAGCACCTCGCGGACCGACAGCCACGGCGTCGGGCTCTCGGCCTCGTCGCCGGGTTCCTCGCCGACCGCGACCAGGGGACCGGTCGTCGTCACCGGCATCGGGGCGTCCTCCTCACCGAAAGCGGTCCGCGCGTCGCGGGCCCGGCCCCCGAGGGAGGGGGACCGGGCCCGCGACGGCGAGGTGGGTCAGCGGCCGGGGCGCTGCGGCTGGCAGGTCTTGCGGGCCGGCTTGGCCGGCTTGCGGACCTGGACCGGACGGCGGGACGGGAGCGGGCGGGGGATGGCCATGGGAGCCTCCTTCGTCGGGGGTCTCGCCGCGGTCCCGCGGCGACGAGGAGAACTCTGCGGGCCGCGGCTGGGCCGGTCCTGTGATCACCCTGTCCGGCCCCGATGACGATCGACGCGGGCTGTGCGTTCCCTCAGCGGGGCCGACACGGCATCGTCTCCGGGCGTGCCCATGAACCTGATGCACCGTCGTCTCTGCAGCTCGGCGGGGTGGGCCGAGAAGGTCGCGCGCCTCCTGGCCGACGACCTCGCCGGACTCGACCTCGGCGACGACGTCCTCGAGATCGGGCCGGGCTACGGCGCGACGACGGCGGTGCTGGTCGACCGGGTGCCGCGGCTGACGGCGGTGGAGGTCGACGAGGCCTCGGCGTCCCGGCTGCGGGCCGCGTACGCGGGGCGGGCGACGATCGTGCACGGCGACGGCACCGCGCTGCCGTTCGAGGACGGCCGGTTCTCCGCGGTCGTCTGCTTCACGATGCTCCACCACGTGCCGTCACCGGCGCTGCAGGACGTGCTGTTCGCCGAGGCGTGCCGCGTGGTCCGCCCCGGCGGCCTGTTCCACGGCGTCGACTCGCAGCCGAGCGTGCGCTTCCGGCTGCTGCACGTCGGCGACACGATGGTGGTGGTCGACCCGGCGACGCTGCCCGCGCGGCTGGCGGCGGTCGGGTTCGACGACGACCCGGAGGTGCGGGTGGCCGAGGGTCGGCTGCGGTTCACCGCGCGGAAGCGCTGAGCGGGCTCGCGACGACGCGGCTTTCCTGCCACTGGATGCAAGCAACGACGCTTCGCTTGCACGGTGAGGGGTCTCAGGACCGCAGCCCGCTCACCAGCAGCGTCGCGAGCTGCTCGTAGGCCTCGGCGTCGGCCAGGCCCGTCGTCGCCGCGATCCGCCGCTGCTGGATGGCCTCCATCGTCGAGGCGATCACCTCGGCGGCGAAGGACACGTGCACGTCGCGGAACGCCCCCGACGCGACGCCCTCGGCGATGATCTCCCGCACCCGGCCGGCCGCCGCCCGGGTGTTCCGCTCGTAGATCTCCGCGGCAGGCGGGAACGACGCCAGGTCCTCGAAGAACCGCGCCGAGGCCGGCGCGAGCTCGGCGGCGACCGCCCGCAGGTAGGCCGCGAGCTGGTCCGCGGGGTCGGTGCGGGTCGCGACGGCGGCCTCCACGCGGCTCGTCGCCGACCGGAAGAACCGGACCACGGCCGCCGTCACCAGCTGCTCCTTCGAGCCGGCCAGCCCGTAGAGGGTGCGCTTCGAGCAGCGCAGGCGGGCCGCGACGTCGTCGAGGGTGAAGCCGCTGAAGCCCTCGGCGAGCAGCAGCTCCACCAGCGCGTCGAACAGCTCGTCGCGCCGGGCCGCCCCGCGGCGGACCGGGCCACCCGGACCGACGGAGCCCGTCGGTGTCCCGGCCGTCGTCACCTGGCGATCATACCGCGCGACGGCTACTCTCATCGGTACTCACGTTCCGTTTTGAGTACCGATAGGGAGCATCATGGCGGTCGACCGTCTCCTGCCCACCGACGAGGCGCGGGCCCTCGTCGAGCTGACGCGCGAGGTCGCCGACAAGGAGCTGGCGACCCGCGTGGACGACCACGAGCGCTCCGAGACCTATCCCGAGGGCCTGTTCACCACGCTCGGCGAGACGGGGCTGCTCGGCCTGCCCTACCCCGAGGAGCACGGCGGCGGCGGCCAGCCCTACGAGGTCTACCTGCAGGTGCTCGAGGAGCTCGCCGCGCGCTGGGCGGCCGTCGCGGTCGCCGTCTCGGTGCACGGCCTGGCGTGCTTCCCGGTGGCCACCTTCGGCAGCGCCGAGCAGCAGGCGCGGTGGCTGCCGCGGATGCTCGCCGGCGAGCTGATCGGCGGGTACAGCCTCTCCGAGCCGCAGGCCGGGTCGGACGCCGCGGCGCTGCGGTGCCGGGCGGAGCGCTCCGAGGAGGGCTACCGGGTCACCGGCGAGAAGGCCTGGATCACCCACGGCGGCAAGGCCGACTTCTACGCGCTCTTCGCCCGCACCGGCGAGGCGGGAGACGCCGCGACCCGCGGGGGCAGCCGCGGCATCTCCTGCTTCCTCGCGCCCGGGCAGGCCGAGGGCCTGACCTTCGGGAAGCCCGAGGAGAAGATGGGGCTGCACGGGATCCCCACCACGAGCGCCACCTGGGACGGAGCGGTCCTGGAGGCCGACCGGCTGATCGGTGAGGAGGGCCAGGGCCTCTCGATCGCGTTCGCCGCCCTCGACAGCGGGCGCCTCGGGATCGCCGCGTGCGCGGTCGGGCTCGCCCAGGCCGCGCTCGACGCCGCCGTCGACTACGCCAACGAGCGGGAGACCTTCGGCCGGAAGATCGTCGACCACCAGGGACTCGGCTTCCTGCTCGCCGACATGGCCGCCGCCGTCGACTCCGCGCGAGCCACCTACCTCGACGCCGCCCGCCGTCGGGACGCCGGCGTGCCCTACAGCCGGCAGGCCAGCGTGGCCAAGCTCGTCGCGACCGACGCCGCCATGGCCGTGACCACCAACGCGGTCCAGGTGTTCGGCGGGTACGGCTACACCCGCGACTTCCCGGTCGAGCGGTACATGCGCGAGGCCAAGATCATGCAGATCTTCGAGGGCACCAACCAGATCCAGCGCCTGGTCATCAGCCGCCACTTCGCGCGGTAGCCGCCCCGGGGGGCGCGGGGCGGCAGCACAGCGTGGGCGAGGATGTCCCCCGATGCGGGGATTCCTGATCACACTGGCCGTGCTCGTCGTGCTGCTCGTCGGCGTCGACTTCGGCGCCCGGTGGATCGCCGAGGACCGGGTGGCGACACAGCTCCAGAGCCGGCTCGAGCTCGGCAGCAAGCCCGACGTCGCCATCCACGGCTTCCCGTTCGTCACCCAGGCGGCCGCGGGCGAGTACGGCTCGGTGACGCTGACCGCCGAGCACATCCCCTACCGGCAGCTCGAGGACATCACGCTGGTCGCGGACCTCGGCGACGTGACGCTCCCGCCGCAGTCGCTGATCGACGGCACCGTGCGCTCGATCCCCGCGCGGACGGTGACGGCGAGCGCCCAGGTCGACCCGGCGGACCTCGCCCGGGTGCTGCACGTCTCGGACGTGACCGTGGCACCGGTGACCGAGCAGACCCTCGACGACCGCCGGGCCACGGGCTCGACCGCCCAGAAGGCGCTGTCCGGGGTGGACCCGTCGCAGGCCGTCCAGCTCACCTCGACCACCACGGTGCTGGGGCAGTCGGTCCGCGCCTCGGTCATCGCGACGTTCCGGCTCTCGGGCGGCCAGATCGTGCTCTCCGGCCGGGACATCGCCGTGGACGCCGGTGACTCCGGGTCCGTGCCGAGTGCGGTGTCGAGCGCGCTGCGCAGCCGGCTCTCCGGCTTCTCCGCGCGGGTCGACCCCGGCGCGCTGCCCTTCTCCATCACCGCCACCGACCTCCACGCGCAGGACGGCAAGCTCGTCGTGTCGGGGACCGCGCGGGACGTCGACCTGCTCGGGGGCTCGCTGTAGTCGCGGCCGGAGCCTCGCCGTCGGGCCCGGCCGGCCCCGTGGAAGGGTGAGCGCCGTGCAGACCATCCGCTGGGGGATCGCCGGGCCGGGACGCATCGCCGCGAACGTCGCCGCCGACCTGGTCCGCAGCGAGGGCACGGAGCTGGCCGCCGTCGGGTCCCGCTCGGCCGAGCGGGCCGAGGCGTTCGCGGCCGAGCACGGCACCGGCGAGACCCGCGCCCACGGCTCGTACCGCGCGCTGCTCGACGACGACGCCGTCGACGTCGTCTACATCGCCACGCCCCACCCGCAGCACGCCGACCTCGCCGTCGCGGCGCTCGAGGCGGGCAAGGCGGTGCTGGTGGAGAAGACCTTCACCGCGACGCTGGCGGGGGCCTGGCGCGTCGTCGACACCGCCCGCCGTCACGGCGTCTTCGCCATGGAGGCCATGTGGACCCGCTTCCAGCCCGCGATCGTGCGGGCCCGTGAGGTCTGGGAGGCCGGGGAGATCGGCGAGGTCCGCTCGGTGCAGGCCGACCTGGGGACCGTCCGCGAGGTGGACCCCTCCGACCGGCTCTTCGCCCCCGAGCTCGGCGGCGGGGCGCTGCTCGACCTGACGGTGTACCCGGTGTCGTTCGCGCAGATGGTCCTCGGCGGGACCCCGTCGGCGGTCCACGCCGTGGCCTCGAAGGAGACCACCGGGGTCGACGCCGAGAACGCGCTGCTGCTGGCGTGGGACGACGGCCGCTTCGCCACGGCCCAGACCTCGTTCCACAGCCCGTCGCCCGGGCAGGCGCGCATCTTCGGAACCACGGGGTGGATCGACGTGCTGCCCCGCTTCCACCACCCCACGACGATCGTGGTGCACCGCTCCCCCGACGACCCCGGCGAGACGATCGAGCTGCCGCCCCGCGGCGCCGGCTACTCCCACGAGATCGACGAGGTCAACGCCTGCCTGCGGGCCGGCCGCACCGAGTCGGCCGTCATGCCGCTCGACGACACGCTGGCCGTCCAGGGGATCCTGGCCGAGGCCGGCGACCAGATGGGCCTGACGTTCTCCGAGGCCGCGCTCACCCTCTAGGCGGCAGCCACATCCGGCCCTCGAGCCGGTCCGTCGGGTCGGCCGACGCGCCCAGGGACGCCGGCCCGTCGACGTGCTCGGCCATCCCGAGCGCGGCCAGGGCGGCGTCGAAGGCGTCCTCGGTGGCGGCCACGTCGTCGCGCAGCTCCACCGGGATGCGGGGGTCGGCGGCGACGTGGGCCGCCCGCGCCGCGCCCGAGGACTTCACCACCGGCCCGGTCATCGCCCGCGGGTACACCTCGACGACGAGCACCCCCTCCGGCCCCGGGGCCGGGTCGAGCGGCCACACCCCGATCCCGGCCGCCCGCCACCGCGCGAGCAGCGCCATCCCCCGGACCGATCCGGTCCCGACCGCGCCGGCCCCGCCCACCTGGAACGTCGAGAGCGGGTGCAGGCCCTGCGCCCCCGCCTCCTGCTCGGTGCGGCGCAGGAGCGGGCGGGCCGGGTCGTCGGCGGGCCGGCGGGTACCGGGGCGGCCCCAGAACGGTGGCGGACACTCCCGCAGCCAGCGCTCGCCGTCGGCCGCCGCGAGTGCCCACGTCCCCGGCAGGTCGCCGGCGCCGTGCGCCCGCGCGAACCACCCGGGGAGCCCGAAGGAGAAGTCCAGCCCGACGGCGGCGGGCGTGGGCCCCTGCCGCAGCGCGAGCAGGAGGTCCCCGACGCCGTCGCGGTCGAGCCCGCCGCGGACGGAGCGCAGCCGCCCCGGGCGCGCCTCGGCGACCCGGATGCGGCGGCGCGCGTCCCGGGCGTCGCCCGACCAGTCGACCGCGAGGACGCGCACGTCCCCATCCTCGCCGCCGGCCCGATCCCGTGCCGGCCCCGGTCCGTTCAACCGCTCGTCGCACCAGAGCGACCGTTCGGCCCTTGTACCTCACCGCCTGACCCGGCGCGAGCGGGACCACCTTTTCCGGGCGTGATCAGTCGTCCCAGTGGCCCCACCCGTCACCGCGGGCGCACGCTCCGCCTGCACCGCTCGTCGCATCGCTGCTGCGACGAACGGTCGATCTCACTGGTCCGATCATCCGGGAGGAACTCCGTGTCCAAGCACCGCGCCCCGCGCCAGTGGTCCGGTCGCCGCGCCGCCACCCCCGTCGCCGCCCTCGCGCTCTCGGCGGCCGCGCTGACCGCCGTGGCACCGATGGCCTCGGCGCACACCCGCGCCGACGGCCAGGACTCCGACGACCACCACGGCGACGTCGGCATCCTCAACCACACGACCCTGCTCCCCGTGCAGGCCTGCGGGCTCGAGGTCCCGATCCTGTCCGGGATCCTCGGCGGCGACCCGGGCCACGGCGGGTGCGCGCAGTCGGACGAGTGAGCGCCGGGGCGCTCCTCCGGCCCGGTGGGCCGGAGGACGCCCGGCGGGTCAGCTGACCAGCAACCGGCTCGGCGCGGGCTCGTCGCGGTGGCGCGCGGGGACCCGGAGCCGCACCGAGGTCCCGCTGCCCGGCCGGGAGTCGACGTGCAGGTCGCACGAGGTGCCGAAGGCCGCGTGCAGCCGGCGGGTGACCTCGTGGATGCCGCCGTGGCGCGCGTCGACCTGGGAGACCGCCCGCGAGGCCTCCGGGCCCATCCCGGCGCCGTCGTCGGACACGGTGATCACGCAGTCGGAGCCCACGCCGGTGGCCGTGACGTGCACCGTCCCGCCCTCGGGCGTCGGCTCGATGCCGTGCCGCACCGCGTTCTCCACCAGCGGCGAGACCACGAACGGCGGCAGCACGACGTGCTCGACCTCGGGCGCGACGGACACCTCGACGGCCAGCCGCGACCCGAACCGGGCCTGCTCGAGGGTGAGGTAGCGCCGGGCGTTGCCCAGCTCCTCCGCGACCGTGGTGCCCGCGTCGCCGTCGCGGAACGAGTAGCGCGTGAAGTCGGCGAACTCGGTGAGGAGCTCCCGCGCGCGGGACGGGTCGACCCGCACGTAGGTGGCGATCGCGGTCAGCGCGTTGTGCACGAAGTGCGCGGAGAACCGCGAGCGCAGCGCGGCCTCGACCTCGGCGTCGGGCAGCGACACCTCGACCGGCGGGGCGGTGATCGGGGTGGTCGGCGGGCCGAGGACCCCCTCGGCCACGCGCGGCACCGCCACGTCCGGCGTGCCCCCCGGCCCCGTCATGCCCCGGGGGTGCCCCGTGACGCGGGCCCGGGGACGCTCGACGGTCTCCAGGTCGTCGAGCGCGAGGTCCGACGCGACGACCGGCGCCGCGAGGACGGGCGCCTGGACGGTGGCCGGGTGGGTGCCGGCCCGCAGTCCGCGCCACACCGGGCGGCCGAGCAGCCCGGTCGGCGTCCACCGCCGGTGCTCGACCTGGCCCACCAGGCGCGGCGCGAGCCAGTGCGCGGCACCCTGCGCGTCGGCGGGCAGCGGGGCGTCGAACGGGCTGACCGGGGCCCGGAGGTGGCGGGCGGCGTCGAGGATCTCCCGCCGCGCCGCGGCGGTGACCCCGGTGCTGACGCGGCCGACGTAGCGCAGCGTCCCCTCGCTCGGCACGCCGAGCAGCAGCGAGCCGACCCCCGGTCCCCCGCCGCGCGGCGGGAGCCATCCCCCGACCACCACGTTCTGCGGGCGGGTGATCACCGCCGAGATCCAGCTCCGGGAGCGCCGGCCGCCCTGGTAGGTGGACTCGAGGCGCTTGGCGACGACCCCCTCGAGGCCGTAGTTCCGGGCGGTGCGCACGACCTCGTCGGCCGGCACCCCGGTGAACATCGGCGGCACGACCAGGCGGCGGCCCCCGGACAGGTCGATCTCGCCGAGCAGCTCGCGGCGCTCGCGGTAGGTCATCCGCGCCGTGGAGCGGCCGGCGACCTCGAGGACGTCGAACACGTAGAACGAGACCGGGGTGCTCTCGACCAGCGCGCGGGAGGGCGTGTCGACCCGGCGGCGCCGGCGCAGCCGGGCGGGGCTGGGCCGGCGGACGGCGTCGAGCGCGACCACCACCCCGTCGAGCACCACCCCGGGCGCCGCGGGCATCGCGAGCTCGGGGAACGCGGCCGTGACGTCGTGCCCCTCGGCGTCGAGCAGGCGGAGCTCACCGCCGCTCGAGTGGGCCAGGCAGCGCAGGCCCGACCACACGAACTCGAACGCCCAGCCGGCGCCCCGCGGCAGCTCCCCCGGCGAGGCGAGCATCGGGCGGGCACGGCCGCGCGGGCCCGGGACGTGGGCGACCGCGTCGGGCGCGGGCAGAGGTGCGGTCGGCATCGGCGCGCGCCTCCTTCCGTCGGCCCGCGCCGGCCCGGTCCGGCGCGGCGGTCAGCCGTTCGTCGCGTCGGGGGGTGTCGCGGGCCTCGGCGCCGCGGGCTCCACCCGACGACGACCACGGTAGCCAGACCCGCCGACAGCGTCCGTGAACCGGCGCGCACGCCACGGCGCCGCTGCGGCCGGACACCGCCGGGACGCGACGAGCGGCTGGCCCGCCGTGCTGCCGCGGGCCTCGTCCACCCGCAGGGCACCCGGCACCGCCGGACGACCGAGGCGGGCCGGTCGCCCGGCCGACCCGCTCAGACCAGCGGCCCGCTCGCGACCACCGAGGACGGGCGGGTCGGCACCGTGCCCACCGGCTCGGCCGACAGCGCGTAGGCGCGCCGGACCTGCGGCGCCCCGGGCGCCGTCGTCGGAGGACCCGTCGTCGTCGGGGTGAGGCTCCCGCTCGCGTCCATGGTGCCGACGGCCGTCGCGGCGTTCCCGGCGACCCGCCAGAGCACGAAGCTGCGGCCGCTGCCGATCGCCGGCATCGCCAGGGGCACCACCCGCGGACCGGTCCCGTCGTCGAGGACGACCGCGGCGACGGTGCCGCTGTCCGGCTCGATGAGGGAGGCCGTGCGCACCGACGGGTCCCGGGCCTCGGCGCTCGCCACGACCTGCTGGGCCCGCTGGGCCACGGCCTCGCGGGGGTCGGCGGGACCGGGCGAGACCGCGCCGCGCGCGGCGAACACCACGATCGCGGCGACGACCGCCGCCAGTGCCAGCACGGCCGCGGCGCGCCGGCGGGGCAGGAGCGGCGGTGTGTCGGAGGGGACCGGGGTCGGGGCGGTCGGCGTCGGCGGCGGGGCCTCGTCGAGCGGGACGGGGCTCGGCGTCGGCGTCCGGGGATCGGTGCGGCGGTCCGCCGGCGGGTCCGGCTCGGCCGCCGCGGCGGTGAGGATCCGGGCGCGCAGCGCCGGGGGCGGCTCCACCGGCGGCAGCGCGTGCGCCAGCGCGGCCATGGTCTCGTGGGTCTCGGCCAGGAGCGCCCGGCAGGCCGCGCAGTCGCGCAGGTGCTCGGCGACGCGGCCCTCCTCGTCGGGCTCGAGCGCGCGCAGGGCCCGGCCCACGACCTCGGCGGCCAGCTCCGCCGGCCCCTCGTGCGGCGCGCTCACCACGTGTCGCCCAGCAGCTCGAGCCCGGAGGTGCCGAGCACCGGGGCGAGGAGGACGCGCAGCTTCGCGACGCCGGTGAACATCCGCGACTTCACCGTGCCGATCGGCACCCCGGTGATCGACGCGACCTCGCGCTGCGTGTAGCCGCCGTAGTACGCCAGCCCGAGCGCCTGGCGCTGCTCGCTGGGCAGGTGGTGCAGCGCCGCGCGGACGTGCTCGGCGATCACCGAGCCGAGGGCCGCCCGGTCGGCGGAGGGCTGCACGGCGGTGAGGGCCGCGTCGGGCTCCTCGGTGGGCACGTGGTGACGACGGCGGGTGGCCTCGCGGCGGACCGCGTCGACGGCCTTGTGGTGGGTGAGGGTGAGCAGCCAGCTCACGACGGTGCCCCGGGTGCGGTCGTAGCGGCCCGGGTCGCGCCACAGCACGAGGAACACCTCCTGCACGACGTCCTCGGCGAGGCCCTCGTCGGCGCAGATCCGGCGGGCCAGGGAGAAGGCGGCCCGGCCGTGGCGCGAGTAGAGACCGTCCAGCGCCGCCGCGTCGCGACCCACGAGCCGGGCCACGAGCTCGGCGTCGGTGACGTCGGCGTCCGGGGCCGCCCCGGCCGGTGCCCCGGAGTCCGGCGCCACCGGCGCGTCGGCGGGCCGCGGGGGCGCGGTCCGTGGGGTGGTCGGCGGGGTCATGGTCCGTGGTCTCCTCTCCCCGTCGCGGGTGGTCGCGGCGGAGACGTGCAGGCCTTCGTGGCGCGGGGCGCGGCCGGTTCGACCGTCCGGACGTCCGATCTGCCCCCTCCGCCCGGAGAGGACGGGGCCGCCCGCTCACGCGGGGGCGGGGGTGACCTGGCCCATCTAGGGTGCTGCGACAGGGGTCACCGCGGCGCCGGCGCGCGTCGCAGGTCCGGGCCCGATCCATCGCCGACGAGGAAGGGGCGGAGCGCTCCCATGGCAGGACAGTGGTTCGAGTCGGTGGCGGAGGCCCAGCGTCGCGCGAAGCGGCGGTTGCCGAAGTCGGTGTACGGCGCGCTGGTGGCCGGCAGCGAGGCCGGGGTGACCCTCGACGACAACACCGGCGCGTTCCGCGAGCTCGGGTTCGCCCCGCACGTCGCGGATCTGCCCCACGAGCGGTCCCTGGCGACGACGATCATGGGCCAGGAGATCTCGATGCCCGTGATGATCTCGCCGACCGGGGTGCAGGCGGTCAACCCCGAGGGCGAGGTCGCGGTCGCGCGGGCCGCCGCCTCGCGCGGCACCGCGATGGGCCTGTCGTCGTTCGCGAGCCGCTCGATCGAGGACGTGTGCGCGGCGAACGACCAGACGTTCTTCCAGATGTACTGGGTGGGCGACCGGGAGACCCTGGCCGCGCGGGCCGAGCGCGCCAAGCGGGCCGGCGCGAAGGGCCTGATCGTCACCCTGGACTGGTCGTTCTCCCACGGCCGCGACTGGGGCAGCCCGTCGATCCCGGAGAAGATGGACTGGAAGACGATCCTGAAGTACGTCCCCGAGGGCGTCTCCCGGCCGCGCTGGGGCCTGGAGTTCCTGCGCAGCGGGAAGATCCCGGACCTGACGGTGCCGAACATCCCGGTGGACGGCACCGAGCCGCCCACCTTCTTCGGCGCCTACGGGCAGTGGATGTTCACCGAGCCGCCGTCGTGGGCCGACGTCGCGTGGCTGCGCGAGCAGTGGGGGACGGACTCCCCGTTCTGCGTCAAGGGCATCACCCGCGTCGACGATGCCAAGCGCGCCGTGGACGCCGGCGCCACCGCCATCCAGGTCTCCAACCACGGCGGCAACAACCTCGACTCCACCCCGGCCCCGATCCGGGTGCTGCCCGGGATCGTCGAGGCGGTCGGCCGCGACGTCGAGGTGATCATGGACGGCGGGATCCGGCGCGGCTCGGACGTGGTCAAGGCGCTCGCGCTCGGCGCGAAGGCCGTCGCGATCGGCCGCGCCTACCTGTGGGGCCTGGCCGCGGCCGGCGAGGAGGGCGTGGGCAACGTCCTGGACATCCTGCGCGCCGGCGTCGACTCCGGGCTGCTCGGGCTGGGCAAGGGCTCGGTCCAGGACCTCGCGCCGGAGGACCTGCTCATCCCGGCCGGCTTCACGCGGCAGGCCGGGGTCGCCTGACCCGGTCCCGGTCCCGGTCCCGGTCCCGAGCGAGGGGCACCATCGGTCGATCTACTCGAGCGATGGTGCCCCTCGCTCGTTCCGGGGCGGGGCGCGCCGTTCCGGCATGGGGCGCCCACCGACGGCTCTACCGAGCGAGGGCGCCCTTCGCTCAGGACGGGACCGGCACACCGGCACCGTCGCGCGCCTCCCGCACGTAGGACGCGACGGGGCTGAGCCGCAGCGCCTCGGGCAGCCGCTCCAGGACCGCACGGCGGCCGGTGAGGCTGACCAGCCCCTCCCGGGCGGCCGCGAGCAGGTCGAGACGGCCGAGCCAGAACTGGTAGAGCACGCCCAGCGGCGCGTCGAGGACGACGTCGGGCTCGTGGCCCGGGTCGGTGAAGCACAGCGAGACGTCGTGCGGCAGGACCACGAACCAGTAGCGGGTCCGGCGGCCGTCGGGCACGCGCACGTGCAGCACCACGCGCGGGCGACCGAACGGGGCGGGGTCGATGCCGCCGCGGATCCACCACATCAGCACCGTGGGGTCGAGCTCGTCCGGTCGCGGTTCGCCGAACGCCCACCGGGCGCCCCACTCCCCGAGCCCGAAGACGATGCCGCGCAGCTCCTCCCCGGCCGTGGTCGGGCGGTACCCGTCCTCGACGCGCTCGACGAGCCCGTGCCGCTCGAGGTGGGCGAGGCGTTTGGAGAGCAGGCCGCGGGACATGCCGGGCAGTCCGCGGGCGAGCTCGTTGAAGCGCGTCGCCCCGACGAGCAGGTCCCGCACGACGAGCAGGGTCCAGCGGTCCCCGAGGATCTCCAGCGCGCGGGTGATCGGGCAGTACTGACCGTAGCGAGACATCCCCCGACGGTGCCCCAGGCGGTTCATTTTGAGAACTATGCGCGGGTCGTCGATACCAAGACGCTACGGAGCATGACGACCACCGCGACCCTGACCGCACCCACCCCGACCGACGACGACGTCCTCGCCCTCGCCGACGACGTCGGGCGCGCCGCCGCGCCCACCGAGGCCGACCACGACCGCGACGCCACGTTCGTCGTCGAGGCCTACGCCCGCATGCACGAGAACGGCTACCTCCGCCTCGCCGTCCCCCGCGAGCTCGGTGGGCTCGGCGCCGACATCCGCCAGGTCCTGCTCGCCCAGGAGCGGCTCGGCACCTGGTCCGGGGCGGCCGCGCTCGCCGCGACCATGCACCTCTACCTGACCCTGGTGCAGCGGTGGCGGCTGCGCCGCGGCGCCCCCGACGCCGAGCGCGCCCTGCGCCGCGTCGCCGACGACGGCCTGGTCATGGCCACCAGCGGCGGCTCGGACTGGGTCTGCCCGACCACGACCGCCGTCGAGGTCGAGGGCGGCTACCGGCTACGGGGCCGCAAGACGTTCTGCAGCCAGGCCCCCGTCGCCGGGGTGATCTCGACGTCGGCCGTGGTGGGCGAGCCGGGGCCCGGCGCCACGGTGCTGCACGCCGGGGTGCCGCTGGGCGGGTCCGGCGTCTCGATCGTCGAGACCTGGGACACCCTCGGCATGCGCGGCACCGCGAGCCACGACGTCGTGTTCGACGACGTGTTCGTCCCGGCCGCCGCGGTCACCGGGACACGGCCGTACGGCGTGCTCACCGGCCCGCTGCTGGTCGCCGCGATGCACTTCGCCCTCGTCGGGGGTGCCGCCTACCTCGGCGTGGCCCGGGGGGCGTGCGCCGAGGCCACCCGGCTGCTCGCCGCGCGCCGGGACCGGGCGCCGGCGGCCGTGCGGGCGGTCGGCGAGATGACGGCGCGGCTCGCGACCGCCCGGTGGGCGCTGCACGGGGCGCTCGCCGACGTGGGCGAGGACCCGGCCGCCGACGAGACGACCCTGGCCGCCGTCATGACCGCGAAGCGGCACGCGGCGCTCGAGGCCCGCGCGGTCGTCGACACCGCGCTGGAGGTCGCCGGCGGCGCGGGGTTCTTCCGCGGGCGCCTGGAGCGGGCCTACCGCGACGTGCGGGGCGGGCCGTTCCACCCGCTCACCCCGGAGGCGACGCTGCAGCTGCTCGGCGAGCGGGCGGTGGCCGCGGGTCCGTGAACGCCGCGTTCCGGACGTCCAGTGTCTGGAAAGTGGCTTTCCTGACAGACGACGACGCCGGGCGCTTCCCCTGGGGGAGGCCCGGCGTCGGTGGGTGGCGGTAGCGGTGGGATTCGAACCCACGGTGGGCAGAACCCACACACGCTTTCGAGGCGTGCTCCTTTGGCCGCTCGGACACGCTACCGGGAGCAATCCTACGGAAGCCGCTCCTCGCCGCCGCGACCCCCCCGGCCGCTGCGGAACCACGCCAGGAGCAGCTCCGCGCACTCCGGCTCGCACACCCCGCCGAGCACCTCCGGACGGTGGGTGAGGCGCCGGTCGCGGACCACGTCCCACAGCGAGCCCACCGCCCCGGTCCGCGGCTCCCAGGCCCCGAACACGATGCGGTCGACCCGCGCGAGCACCGCAGCGCCCGCGCACATCGTGCAGGGCTCGAGGGTCACCGCCAGCGTGCAGCCGGTCAGCCGCCACCCCCTGTCGGCGTGCTCCCCTTGCTGGACTGCCGCGGCCGCGCGCAGCGCCAGGACCTCGGCGTGCGCCGTGGGGTCGCCGGTGGCCTCGCGGGCGTTGGTGGCGGCGGCCAGCTCCCGCCCGGCGGCGTCGACGACGACGGCGCCCACCGGCACGTCGTCGGGGTGCGTCCCGGCCGCCACCTCGAGCGCCCGGGCGACCAGCGACTCAGGACGCAGGCGCGGTCTCCACGATCTTCGCGAGCTCGTCGGCGAACCCGCAGCGCCGGGCGATCGCGGTGAGCTGCTCGTCCGGGTAGAGGTCGATCTCGTCGACCAGGACGGCGAGCTCGTCGGCCGGCACGCCGAGGTCCGCGAGCATGCCCAGGTCGCCCTCGGGCCACGGGTCGTCGTCGACCTCGTCCTCCTCGGGCACGTCGAGGCGCAGCAGATCGAGGACGTCGGCCGCGACGTCGTAGTCCAGGGCGGCCACCGCGTCGGAGAGGAGCAGCGCCACCCCGCCGGGGACCGGGCGCACCAGCACGAAGAACTCGTCGTCGACGTCGAGGAGCCCGAGCACCGCACCGGTGGAGCGCAGCCCCCGCAGCGCGGTGATGGCCGAGTCGAGGTCGGCCAGCGCGGCGCGGTCCATCGAGACCGCGCGCCACCGCCCTTCCTCCCGCGTCACCGCGACCGCCCAGCCATCGAGCGGCACGACGGTGCCGGGTCCGCCCTTGGACCCACCGCGTGGCGCGGCCTGCGCGCCCTGCCCAGCCATGGCGACCACGGTAGGTGCGTGGAGCCCACGTCGGAAAGGGAGTTGGCGGGGCACGCACCGAATCGACACCTTCCGCGCGCCGGGCGGTCGCCCACCCGGGGCCGGGGGTGCAGGATCACGGGAGTGAGCACGTCCCCGGAGACCCGCAGCGGCCGTTCGGCCCGTGCCACGGGTGGCCGAAGGGCCGCACACCGTGCGCCCGAACGGGCGCTGCTGGCGGAGGCCCGGGCGCTGCAGCCCGACACCATCGCGCTGCGCCGGACGCTTCACCGCCACCCCGAGCTCGGGCTCGACCTGCCCACCACCCAGGCGGCGGTGCTGGCCGTGCTGCGCGACCTGCCGCTGACCCTGACCACCGGGCGCTCCTCGAGCTCCGTCGTCGCCACGCTGGCCGGCAACCACCCGGGCCCGACGGTGCTGCTGCGCGCCGACATGGACGCGCTCCCGCTGCAGGAGGAGAGCGGCGTCGAGTGCGCCTCGCTCGTCGACGGCGCGATGCACGCCTGCGGGCACGACCTGCACACCGCGATGCTCGCCTCGGCCGCGCGCCTGCTCGCGGGCCGCCGGGAGCGGCTCGCCGGCACCGTCGTGTTCATGTTCCAGCCCGGCGAGGAGTCGAAGCACGGGGCGCTCGCGATGCTCTCCGAGGGCCTGCTCGAGGTCGGCGGCAGCCGGCCCGCGTCGGCGATGGCCCTGCACGTCACCTCGCGGCTGGCCTCGGGCACGCTGCAGACCCGCGCCGACTCGATCATGGCCTCGTCGGACGACTTCACGGTGACCGTCCACGGCGCCGGGGGCCACGCGTCGGCGCCGCACGACGCGCTGGACCCGGTGCCCGCGGCGGCGGCGATGGTCGGCGCGCTGCACACCATGACGACCCGGCGGGTGAGCGCGTTCGAGCCCGCGGTGCTCACCATCGCCCACCTGACCGCCGGCACCACCACCAACGTCATCCCCGAGACCGCGGTGCTCGAGGGCACCGTGCGCACCCTCTCCGAGACCTCCCGCGAGACGCTGCTCGCCGAGCTGCACCGAGTGTGCGCGGGGATCGCCGACGCGTACGGCTGCACGGCGAGCGTGGAGATCGACCGCGGCTACCCGGTGACGGTGAACGACGCGGCCGTGGCCGAGCGGGTGGCCGACGTCGGCCGCTCCGTGCTGGGCTCGCGGTTCGTCGAGCCGATGCCCGACCCGATCATGGGCTCCGAGGACTTCTCGTACGTGCTCTCCCGGGTGCCCGGAGCCCTCGCGTTCCTCGGGGCGTGCCCGCGCGGCAGCGAGCCGTCGGCGGCGCCGCCGAACCACTCGAACCGCGTCGTGTTCGACGAGGACGCGATGGTCGCGGGCGTCGCGCTCTACGCCGGCTACGCGCTGGAGTCGCTGCGCGCGTCCTGACGCGGCCGGTCCCGCGCGGTGGCGCACACGGGCGAATCGTCGTCACCCGTCCGTGTCGTCCTACGCTCCGGCGTCGTGGGGACTCCGGAGGTGGACAGCGGCGCCGTCCTGGCCGCCGCGCTGCAGCGGCCCGTGTGCGTGCTCGGACTCGGGCTGATCGGCGGGTCGGTGCTGCGCGCCGCGACCGACGCCGGGCGCGACGCGTGGGGGGCGTCGGCCTCGACGACGACCGCCGAGAAGGCCCGCGCCGACGGCTACGACGTCGCCGACGACGTCGCGTCCGCGGTGCGCCGGGCCGCCGCGACCGACGCGCTCGTCGTCGTCGCGGTGCCGCTGACGGCGATGGACGACGTCCTGGCCGTCGTCGGGCGCGAGGCGCCGGAGTGCCGGCTCACCGACGTGACCAGCGTGAAGGAGCCGGTCACCGACGCCGTCGGGCGCCGCGCCCCGGGCGCGCGCTTCGTCGGCGGGCACCCGATGACCGGCACCGAGTTCTCCGGGTGGGACGCCGGCTCGCTGCAGCTCTTCCACGACAAGGTGTGGGTGGTCGCGACCGACGACGACACCGACCTCGAGGTGTGGACCGACGTCGTCGCGCTCGCGCTGGCGTGCGGGGCGACCGTCGTCCCGGCCGCCTCCGACGAGCACGACGTCGCCGTCGCCCGCATCTCCCACCTGCCCCACCTGCTGGCCGCGGTCCTCGCGGCGGTCGGCGCCGACGGCGGGGAGCTGGCGCTCGCCCTCGCGGCGGGCTCGTTCGCGGACGGGACGCGGGTGGCGGCGACCCGCCCCGAGCTCACCGCCGCGATGTGCGAGGGCAACCGGGACGCGCTGCTCGCCGCGCTCGACGACGCCCTGGGCCGGCTCGGCGCCGCCCGCGGCTCGCTGGCATCCACCGGGGGGCTGCTCGCCACGCTGACCGCGGGCCACGACGGGCGGGCCTCCCTGGACGCCGCGCGGATGGACCGCCGCGAGGTGCGGATCGACCTCACCGGGGTCCCCGCCGAGCACCTCGAGGCGATGCGCGAGCTCGGTCGCAGCGGGGGCCGGATCATCGGCTGGACGAGCGAGGCGCTGGAGGCGGCGGCGCCGGACGAGGACTGACGCCGCTCCCGGTTCCGCCGCGGCCGCCGGTACCGCCGCGAGGGGAGGATGCGGTCGCTCTATCCGACCGAGGGGTCCCCTCGCGCAGAAGGCAGCGGACCCGCGGGTGACGCGAGGGGAGGATTCGGCCGCTCTATCCGACCGAGGGGTCCCCTCGCGCAGGACCCCGGCGCACCGTCACGCCGCCGTGGCACCCTCGGGGACCGACACGCCGGTCAGCTCCTCCGCCGCCGTCCAGAACCGCGCCGCGAGGTCGGCGTCCCGGGCCGCGCGCGGCAGCCGGGCCCGCCCGGTCTCCCCGACCAGCCCGAACCGCCCCGTCGGGCCCCAGTAGCCGCCGTTCTCCGCGGCCGGGTCGGTGGCCGCCACGAGCAGCGGCTCGGTCCCGGTGTCGACCTGCTGCGAGGGGAGCAGCCCCTCGAGGAACCGGGGCTGGAAGCGTCGCGGGGTGTCGCGGCCGAGCCCCGGACCGCTGGTCTGCAGGTTCGTCTGCGTGTACCCGGGGTGGGCGGCGGTGCTGCGCAGGTCCCAGCCGCGCTCGTCGGCGAGGCGGGCGAGGTGGCGGGTGAGCAGTAGGTCGGCGAGCTTCGACGCGCCGTACGCCCGCGCCGGCGAGTAGCGCCGCGGGACCGCGAGCCGGGCCGGGTCGACGCGCCCGATGAACGCCGCGCCGCTGGACATCGTGGCCACCCGGGCTCCCGGTGCGGTGAGCAGCAGGGGCAGCAGCCGCACCGTCAGCGCGAGCGGGCCGAGGGCGTTCGAGGCCATCTGCAGCTCGAAGCCGTCGACGGTGAGGTGCTGGTCGGGCACGGCCATGACGCCGGCGTTGTTGACGAGCAGGTCGAGCGGGCGGCCCTCGGCGAGCAGCCCGTCCGCGAACCCCCGCACGGACGCCTGGTCGGCCAGGTCGAGGCGGCGGACCTCGAGGTCGGCGCCGGGCGCCCGGCGGAGGATCTCGACCCGCGCCGCCTCGCCCTTCTCCGGCGTCCGGACGGCCAGCACCACCCGCGCTCCGGCGGCGGCGAGCCGGGCAGCCGCCTCCTTGCCGGTCCCGCTGTTGGCGCCGGTGACGACGGCGGTGCGTCCGGTCTGGTCGGGAACCTCGTACACGACTGCCTCCCATGGAGCGTTACAGACCGGCGGTCTGTTGCTGCGACCGACGCTAACGGACCGCCGGTCTGTTCGCAACGGACCGCCGGTCCGTAATCTGTGGCGCATGACCTTCCGGCGCGCGCGCAGCGACTCCCAGCGCGAGGAGCGGCGGCGGGCGATCCTGGAGACGACCGCGGGGATGCTCACCGAGATGCCGGTCGCCCAGGTCAGCCTCAACGAGATCAGCCGGCGGGTCGGGCTCGCGAAGTCCAACGTGCTCCGCTACGTCGAGTCCCGCGAGGCGGCGCTGCTCGACCTCCTCCACGTCCGCACCCGGGAGTGGCTCGCCGCGCTGGCCGACCGTCCGGTGGGCACGGGCCCGGCGACGGAGCGGGCCGACGGGTTCGCCGACGCGGTCGCGACCACGCTGGCCGAGCGCCCGGTCCTCTGCGACCTGCTGGGCGCCCAGGCCGCGGTGCTCGAGCGCAACGTCTCCACCGAGCTCGCCGTCCGCCACAAGCACGCGTCCCTGGCGGCCGCCCGGGAGCTCGCCGCGACCGTGCGTCGCCACGTCCCCGAGATCGACGACGAGGCCGCGATGCACGCGGCCGGGGCGGCCCTGCTGTGCGCGGGTGCCGCGTGGACGGCGTGCCAGCCGTCGGCGGCGATGCTCGCGGCCTACGAGCGGGACCCGGACCTCGCGGCGATGCGCCTGGACTTCACCGCCGCGGTGCGCGAGCTGGTCGCGCTGCTCCTCGCCGGCCTGCTCACCCGCACGGCGGGCTGAGCCTCACCACAGGCCGGGGGCGTCGTCCTCGTCCCGGCTGTGGCGCCCCCGCGCCGACGGTCTCCCGCTTCCCGACGACGGGTCCGGCGGCGCCGGCAGCCCGGGCAGCGGCGGGGCGAGCGCGGAGAGCGCGGGCCCCGCGGGCGGCGGCTCGGGACGGTCGGCGACGGGGAGGTCGGTGACCGGGAGGTCGGTCACGGGGGCGGTGGGCGCGGTGTCGAACGCGTCGACCCCCGCCACCACCCGCACCCAGTCCTCGGGGGACCCGGCGTCGTGACCCGTGTCGCGCCGCCGGGCCATGACCCCGGGGAGCCCCTGCTCCCGCACGCCGGCCAGCAGCGCCACCCCGTCGTCGTACACCGGCGAGACCTGGATGCGGCCGACCTCGTCGAGCGAGAGCCGCCCGAGGGTGGCCCGGCGCTCGTCGAGCGGGCGCTCGGTGAGCGGGACGCCGTAGAGGCGCAGCACGTCGTAGACCATGAAGATCGCGGGCCGTTCCCGCGCGAGGGAGCGGGCCTTGCGCGGATCGGCCCGGCGCAGCCGGTCGAAGAGCGCGAGCGAGGACGGCTGTCCGGCGTCGAGCAGCACCGCCTCGCCGTCGAAGAGCCCGTCGGCCACGACGTCGGCCAGGCCCGCGAACTCCGGGAACCGCGCCGTCACGTCGTCGCCCTCGAGGGTGCGCAGGCACAGCGTCCCCTGGTCGACGTCGGCGAGCAGGCGGATGCCGCTCCAGTCGACCTCGTAGCTCCACTGCTCCCCCACCGGGAGCCGGCCGGGCACCGGCTGCATCGGCACGATCCCGGCGCTGCGCTCACCGACACCCTGCATGCCGACATCGTGCCCTGCACCCCCGACAGCACCGTCGCGACGTCCCCCGGCGTGTCGCGCGCCGCGCCGGGATCGCGTGTCCGGCCCGCGCATCCTGTGGCGCGGGACGCATGTGGGGCATCCTGGGGTGGAATGTGCCGTCACGTCGGGTGACGGGCGGCGGAGCGAGGGGAGCCGCGCGATGCGCGCGATCTGGAACGGCGCCGTGTCGTTCGGGCTGGTCAACGTGCCCGTACGGCTCTACGCCGCCACGTCGAACCACGACATCCGCTTCCACCAGGTGCACGAGGTCGACGGCGGGCGCATCCGCCAGAAGCGGACCTGCTCGGTGTGCGGCGAGGAGGTCGCCTACTCCGAGATCGCGAAGGGCTACGAGACCGACGACGGCCAGCTGATCATGCTGACCGACGACGACCTCGCGTCGCTGCCCACCGCGACCGGCCACGAGATCGACGTCGTGCAGTTCGTCCCGGCCGAGCAGGTCGACCCGCTGCTGCTCGACAAGAGCTACTACCTCGAGCCGGAGAACAAGGCGCTCAAGCCCTACTCGCTGCTGCGCGAGGCGCTGCGCGAGACCGACCGGATGGCGCTGGTGAAGGTGGCGCTGCGCCAGCGCGAGACCCTCGCCCTGCTGCGGGTCCGCGACAACGCGATCGTGCTGCAGACGATGCTCTGGCCCGACGAGGTCCGCGACGCCGACTTCCCGGTGCTCGAGAACGACGTCGAGGTCCGCCCGCAGGAGATGGCGATGGCGTCCTCGCTCATCGACTCGCTCTCCGGCGAGTTCGAGGTCGGCGAGTTCGAGGACGACTACCGCAAGGCCGTCGGCGAGCTCATCGAGTACAAGCGCGAGCACGGCGGCGGCCGTCCGGCGCCGGAGGAGACCGCGGCCGAGGACACCGACGACATGACCGACCTGCTCACCGCGCTGCGCCGCTCGGTCGAGGCGGCCGGCGGCAAGGCCTCCGACGGCAAGGCCTCCGACAGCAAGGCCTCCGAGGAGAAGACCTCCGACGAGGCCCCTCCGGAGCCCGCGGGCGACGCCGAGGCGCCCGCCGAGGAGACCGCGTCCGGGTCGGCGGGCTCGTCCACGCGGAAGAAGAGCTCGTCGTCGAAGAGCGGGAAGGCCCCGGCCGAGAAGGGCTCGTCGGGCACGAAGAAGACGGGGACGTCCGGGTCCTCGTCGCGCTCGCGCCGCAAGAAGGCCGACGACGAGAGCGACGAGAAGGCGAGCCGGACCGCGTAGCTCAGGCCCGCATGTAGGCCTCGCGGCCCGGCACGTCGTAGCCCTGGTCCTCGATCGCCTCGACGACCGAGCCGAGCGCGAGCTCGTCGTCGTGGTCCACGCGGACGACGCGTGCCTCGAGGTCGACGTCGACGCCCTCGACGCCGTCGATCGGGGACAGCGCGCCCTCGATGGCGGCGCGGCAGTGGTCGCAGTGGATCTCGGGGACCGAGAGCGTGGTCGTGGCCATGTCGTCCTCCTGACGGCCGGCGGGGCGGCGGTGGTCGGGGATCCGGTCGTCCGCCGCCGGCGGGTTCTCCCCGCGACGGTGCCACGCCCGGCGCGCCGCCGCGTCCGGGCCCCCCGGGTGGACCGGCCGGAGAGCGCGGCACCCGGACCACCGGGATACTCCGGCCATGCCTCGACGCCGAGCACGCGTCCTCCTCGCGGCCGGCCTCGCCGCCGCGGCCGTCGGCCTCGCCGCGTGCAGCAACGAGCCGCCGCCCGCCGCGACCCCGACGACGGCCCCCTCGCCGACGGCCGGTGCGCCGACCCCGACGACGGGCCTGCTCCCGCCCGGCGCGCCCACGGAGGGCACCCGGCCCCCGACGCAGGGGCTGCCCCTCGCCGCCGAGCCCCAGTCCGCGCCGGCGCCGGCGGTCCCGCCGCCGGGCCGGCAGATCCCGGTCGGCTCGGCCCCCGAAGGCGTGGTCGTCGACCCGGTCACCCGCACCGTGGCCGTCGCCACCCGGAACCCGAACAGCCTCGTGCTGCTCGACGCCGACACCGGCGCCGTCCGCACCCGCACCCCGCTGCCGGGCTTCGTGCGCCACCTGCAGCTCGCCGCGCCCGGCGGGCCGGTCCTCGTCCCCGTGGAGAGCGCGAACTCGCTCGTGCGGGTGTCGCTGCCCGGCGGGCAGGCGGCGCCGCCGCTGTTCGTCGGGACGGTCCCGCACGACGCCACCCAGGCCGCCAACGGCACCGTCTTCACCGCCGACGAGCTCGGCGGCACCGTCTCGGCCGTGCGCGGCGACCAGGTGGCCAAGGTGTTCACCGACGCGGTGCAGCCGGCGGGCCTCGCGCCCGTCGGGAACATCGTCGGGCTCATCGACGTCCGCAAGAACACGCTGACCACCTACGACGCCGAGGCGCTGCGGATCCTCGGACAGGTCCCGGCGGGCGCGGGCCCGACCCACCTGGTGGCGGACCGGCACGGCCGGATGATCGCGACGGACACGCGCGGCAACCAGGTCCTGGTCTTCCAGCCGAACCCGTCCGGACCGCCGACCCAGGTCGGCGCGCTCCCCCAGCCCGGCGGGCCGTACGGCATCGCCTACGACGCGGCCCGCGACCGGCTGTGGGTCGCGTCCTCGGGGACGAACACCGTGGTCGGCTACGACATGACGACCCCCCAGCCCCGGGAGGTCGAGCGCTTCCCGACGGTGCAGAACCCCTACACGCTCGGCGTCGACCCGACCACCGGCCGGCTCTTCGTCGCCGGCGTGACCGGCGGGGTCGTGCAGGTCATCCAGTCCTGAGGCCCGCGAGCAGGATGCCGACGAGGCGCCGGGCGTCGTAACCGGCGTCCCCGGCGCCGACGCAGAGGTTCCCGACGCCGCGCATGAGCTCGAGGCCGGCCACGTCGTCGCGGACCTCGCCGGCGGCCGCGGCCTCGGCGAGGAGCTCGCCGCAGACCGGGACGAGCCGCTCGAGGAACCACGCGTGGAGGGCCTCGAACCGGCCGTCGTCGCCACGCAGGGCCGCGGCCAGCCCGTGCTTGGTCACGAGGAAGTCGACGAAGCCGTCGATCCAGCGGACCAGGGCGTCGTAGGCGGAGTCGGCCTCGGCGCGGCACGTCGTCCCGGCGGCGACGCACGCCTCGACCTGGTGGCGGTAGACCGCGACGACGAGGTCGGCCCGCGTCGGGAAGTGGCGGTAGACGGTGCCCACGCCGACCCCGGCCCGCGCGGCGATGTCGCGCACCGGCGCGTCGACGCCGGCGGCGACGAAGGCCGCCGCGGCCGCGTCGAGCAGGGCCTCGGCGTTGCGGCGGGCGTCGGCGCGGCGGCGGGGCGGGTCGGCCGCCGCCGCGTCCGTCGTGCCGGTCTCCACCACGGTCCACCTCGCTCGTCGACAACCGGAACCAGGTTCCGTATGGTTGGCGGAACCACGTTCCGTCTTTACATCCTGCCATGCGGGAGGACCCCACCATGACGATCCGGCCCAGCTTCGGGATCGTGACCGCGCCCCAGCAGGTCGCCTACGACGACGTCCTGCGCGTCTGGCGCGAGGCCGACGCGGTCGGGGCGATCGACCACGCCTGGCTCTTCGACCACCTCCTGCCCATCGGCGGTCCGCTCGACGGGCCGATCCTCGAGGGCTGGACGCTGTTGTCCGCCCTCGCGGCGCAGACCGAGCGGCTCCGCCTCGGGCTGCTGGTCACCAGCAACCGGATCCGGCCGCCGGCGCTGCTGGCCAAGATCGCGACGACGGTGGACCACGTGTCCGGCGGCCGGCTCGAGTTCGGGATCGGGGCCGGGTCCCGGCCGAGCATCCCGTGGGCGCGCCGGGAGTACGAGGCCCACGGCCTGCCCTACCACGACTTCGGGGACTCGGTGGAGGCCCTGGACGAGTCGTGCACGGTGATCCGCCGGCTGTGGACCTCGGACCAGCCGTTCGACGTCGAGGGCCGGCACGTCGCGGTGCACGGAGCCTTCGGCAACCCGAAGCCGGTGCAGCGCCCGCACCCGCCGATCACCATCGGGGGCCGGGCGGCCTCGACGCTGCGGGTGGTCGCGAAGCACGCCGACGTCTGGAACATCCCCGGCGGCGACCTCGACGACGTCCGGCAGCGCAGCGCCCTGCTCGACCGCTACTGCGCCGAGATCGGCCGCGACCCGGCGTCGATCACCCGCTCGATCCACCTGCCCGTCTCCTACGACGAGCCCGGCGCCACGCGGACGGCGATCACCGAGGCCCTCGACGCCGGGTTCACCCACGTCACCCTCGGGCTCCCGGCGCCGTGGCCGGACGGGGTGGCGCACTGGGTGGCGTCAGAGGTGCTTCGCTCGTGAGCAGAAAGTGCCGGTATAGCGACACTTTGTGCTCACGGGGCCGAAGGCCACCTATGCGGCGGGCACCGCCTGGCGCTCCTCGGCGGCGAGCTCGAGCACGATGGCCGCGACGTCGCCCTCGGGGGTCGCCGGCCACGGCGAGAGCGGCGACGTGGACCCGATGCCGTCGAGCACCGTGGCCAGCCCGGCCGGCGTCTCCGGCCACGGGGCCAGCCCGGCCTCGGCGAGCACCGTCGCGTTGGCGCGCCCGTGCCCGGGGATCGGGTGGTAGGTGACCGCCGGGAGGTTGGCCACCAGCGCCTCGGTCACCGACAATCCGCCGGCGTTGTGCAGCAGGACGTCGGCCGCGGCCATCAGCGCCGGGACGTCGTCGCGCCAGCCGAGCGCGGTGACCCGCTCCCGCGCGTCGAGCTGCTCGCGCAGGTCGGCGTTGCGCCCGCACAGGACGAGCACGTGGGCGGCCGGGCTGGTGAGCGCGGCGTCGACGAGCGCGGGTACGTCGCCGAGCCCGAGCGAGCCCGCGCTGATCAGCACCGCCGTCTCGTCGTCGCCCAGGCCGAGCTCGCGGCGGGTGGCGGCGCGGTCGGCGTCGGTGTGGGCGCGCGAGAAGCGCGGGTCCACGAGCGGGCCCGCCGGGCGCACGGCCACGCCGTAGACCTCGTCGGCGGCGTCGGCGCAGGCGCTGGTCACGGACAGGTGCACGTCGACGCCCGGGTGCAGCCACATCCGGTGCGGTGCCGGGTCGGTGAGGTAGCTGACCACGGGCACGTCGATGTGGCCGGCGCCCCGCATCCGGCCCAGCGTCTGGCACGAGAGCGGGAACGTGGAGACGACGACGTCGGCGTCGCGGGTCCAGCGCCGCACGGTGCGCTCGGAGAGCATCAGGAAGGTCAGGATGATCCAGCGCACGAGCCCCCGGTGCTCGAGCGCGTGGAAGAGCCAGTCGAAGAACCGCGGCATCCGGTTGACGACGACGCCGTAGCCGTCGCCGATGATCACCTGGCCGAACCGCGGCAGCGCGTCGAGGTAGTCGTGCACCTCGGCCACCGCGCCGCGGGCGCGCAGCCGGGCCGCCAGCTCGTAGGCCGGGCGGTCGTGGCCGGCGCCGACGCGGGCCGTGAGCACGACCACCCGCGGGGAGCGGCCGGTGCCGGTCCGGGCCGGAGCACCGGGGTCGGCGGCACGCGCACCGGGGCGCTTCCGGGGGCGTATCGACCTCGGGACGCCGAGTGCGGTCATCGGTCGCGGGGCTCCTCTCGGGCGTGAGGACGTCCGACGGGCACGGGTTGGTTCCACGTCGTCCATCGACGCCCGGAGGCCGTGACCCGCCCGTGAACCTACTGGGAGTCATGATCGGGGGTGCGCTCGGGCGCGCCGACGAGGCGCGGGTGAAGGGCGGCCGAAGCCTCCGTGCGGGGGTGAACGGTGGCTCCCCGGAGCGTGAACAACACACCCGGACGGGTGCGCCGGGAGCCGGATCGGGAGACTGGCACTCGTGACGAGGCCGCAGAACGACCGGGCCGCCCGGGTCCTCATCGTCTCGGGCGACATCGGTCAGGGACACGAGGCGGTCGCGCGCGCCGTGCACACGACCGTCACCCGCGACCGGCCGGACTGCGACATCCGGGTGGCCGAGGCGTTCGCCCGCATGGGCCACGGCTCCGGGCCAGTGTTCCGGTGGCTGTTCGAGTTCGCGGTGCAGTGGACCCCGCTGCTGCAGGAGGGCTGGTACGCCGCGGTCACGCACTCGCGACTGGTGCGCTGGTTCTACCGGGAGGTCATGGGGGCGTGGGTCGCCCGCGCCCTGCGCGCCGACCTCGCGGGCGGGCCGACCGACGTCGTCGTCTCCACCCACCAGCTCGCGACCGCCGGACTCGCCTGGCTGCGCCGCCGCGGTCTGCTCGACGCGCGGATCGTCGCCGCCGTCTGCGACTTCGCGCCGCACGCGTACTGGACCTACCCCGGCGTCGACGAGTACCTCGTCCTGGACGACCTCGCCCGCGAGCCGACCCGCCGGATGGACCCGGGCGCCCACGTCACGGTCCGGTCGCCGCTGGTCGGCGCCCCCTTCGGCCCGGTCGGCGACGACGAGGCCCGCGCGGCACGCCGGGGGCTCGGGCTGCCGGAGGATGCGCTGGTGGTGGTCGTGACGGCGGGCTCGCTCGGGCTCGGCGGGGTCGCCGGCGCGGTGCGCGCGGCCCTCGCCGCGGACCCGCGCTGCCACGTCGTCGCCCTCTGCGGGCGAGACGAGCGGGCGCGTACCCGGCTGAAGGCCCTGCGCGCCCGGATGCGCGCGGGCGAGCGGCTGCGGGTGCCCGGGTGGGTGGACGACGTGCCGACGCTGCTCGCCGCCGCCGACGTCGTCGTGAACAACTCCGGCGGGGCGACGGCGCAGGAGGCCCTGGCGTGCGGGCGGACCCTGGTCATCCACCAGCCGCTGCCCGGGCACGGGCGGGACTCCGCCCGCCTGCTCGGCGCGGCCGGGCTCGCCCGGACCTGCCGCCGCCCGCGTCAGCTGACCGCGCTGCTGCGCTCCTGGATCGCCGACCCGGCCGCCCTGGCCGCCGCCCACGCCCGCGCGGCCCGCTGGTCGGCCCGCCACGCCCGCGTCGACCTCGCCGCGGTCCTCGGCCTGCCCGCCCCCGTCCCGGTCGAGGAGCCCGCCGTCGCGGGTCCCGACGACGAGCTCCCCCCGCGCCTGGTGGGGAGCGTCCGGTGACCCCGGCCATCGCGCTGCTGGCGGCGCTGCTCGGGGCGTGCGGGATCGCCACCGGCACGGTGCTGCAGCAGCGTGCGGGCCAGGAGATCGACGAGCCGGACTCGACGCGCACGCTGCTGGTGCGGGTGCTGCGCCGTCGGCGCTGGTGGACCGGGCAGGCCGTCATCGGGGCGGGCTGGCTCTCCTACGCGTTCGCGCTGCACATCGGCCCGGTCGCGCTCGTCCAGCCGGTGCTCGTCACCGGGCTGGTGTTCGGGACGATCGCCTCGGCCCGGCTGGCCCGCCGGCGGCTCGACCGCCGCCTGCTCGGGGCCTCGGCGGCGTGCGTCGTCGGCCTGACGGCCTTCCTCGCGATCGCCCGGCCGCAGGCCCCGGCCGTCCCGCCGGCACCCGCCTTCCTGCCCCTGTTCGGGGTGGCGGTGGTCGCCGGGGTGCTGGGCGCCGTCGGGCTGCGGGCGGTGTCGTGGGGCGAGCCGACGCGGGCGGCGCTACTCGCCCTCGCCACCGGCGGCTTCTACGGCCTGACCGCCACCCTGTTCTCCACCGCGCTGCGCGAGCCGGGCCTCGTCGCCGCGCTGACGACCTGGTACGCGGCCGGGGCCGTCGTGACCTCGCTCTGCGGCTGGGCGCTCTCCCAGCGCGCGCTGCACCTCGGACGGCTGAACGCGCCGGTCAACGCGGTCATCGGCACCACCGACCCCGCGGTCGCGGTCCTGCTCGGGGTGCTCGTGCTCGGGGAGCGCGTCGCCGCCGGGCCCGCGGACCTCGTCGGGGAGGTGGTCGCGGCCGCCGTCGTCGTCCTGGGCACCGTCGTGATCACCCGGCAGTCGGCCGCGGTGCTGCGCGACGACCGCGCGGGGATGCCCACCCCCGCCTGGGGCTGAGGGGCGCCCCGTGGATCTGCTGCTCGCGGCCATCGACGCCGACTCGGTCATCTCGGTGCTGCCGATCATCCTGATCGTCGTCGGCTGCACCGCGCTCGCGATCCTGTTCTCGCGGCAGCGCTGAGGGGGGCGGTGTCAGCGATGGTCCGTCGCTGCCATCGCGGACCGGGTTCCCGTGATCAGGAGCACCGAGGGCAGGCCCGACGGCGACCCGGGGCGCCTGACGTACCCGTGATCACGGGACGCGTCGGTCCTGCCGGGCGAGCACGGCCACCGCCAGCTCGGTCACCGTGTCGCGCAGCCCGAGGATCTCCTCGGCGATCCGGGCGGCGGCGACCTCCTCGCGGTCGGCCGACTCCACCGCGGCGAGCACGAGCTCGTTGATCCCCCCGACGAGCGCCTGCGCCAGCTCCGGCGACAGCGCCCGGGCCCCGGAGCGCCCCCCGACGCCGGACGCGAGCGCCACGAGCTGGTCGGCGAACCGCCGGAGCACCTCGCGGCGGGCCCGGCGGCCCGCCGGGCCGGTCGAGCCGGGCTCGGTGAGCATCGCGCGGGTGAGCAGCGGGTGCTCCGCCATCGCCGCCAGGTAGGCGCCGGTGAGGGCCGCGACCTCCTCGCGCAGCGGCAGGCCCTGCCCGGCGACGGACCCTGCGGCCTCCGCGATGAGGTGCAGCGGACCCTCGGCGACGACGCGGTAGGTCGCCAGGAGGCACTCCTCGCGATCGGAGAAGTGCTGGTAGAAGGTCCGCTTGGACACCCGGGCCCGGGCCACGACGTCGGTCACGGTCACGCTCGCGTAGCCCTGCTCGGCGAGCAGCTCGGCCATCGCGACCAGGAGGCGCTGGCGGTGGTCCGCCGGGGCCAGCGCGGCGCCCGCACCGCCGCGGATCGCCGCCACGACCGGGGGTCCGTCGCCACCCGGAGTGTGTGCGCTCACAGTCACTGGCCTATGGTACCACCTCGTACCATGCTCTCCGGGCAGTCGGTACGTAGTCGTACCAACCCCAGAGGAGGCGCGACCATGTCCACCGAGACCGCGAGCCCGCCCAGCGCCGACCGTGCCGGGGAGGACGTCCCCCACCTGTCGGTGGCGATCGTCGGGAACGGTTTCTCCGGGCTCGGCACGGCGATCCGGCTGCGCCAGGCCGGCGTCGAGGACTTCCTGGTCTTCGAGCGCCACGGCGACGTCGGCGGCACCTGGCGCGACAACTCCTACCCGGGCTGTGCCTGCGACGTGCCGAGCCACCTCTACTCGTTCTCGTTCGCCCCGAACCCCGACTGGAGCCGCTCGTTCTCGGCCCAGCCGGAGATCCACGCGTACCTCCGGCGGGTCTCGGCCGAGTACGGCATCGACCGCTTCACCCGCAACCACCACGAGGTCCTCGAGGTCCGCTGGTCCACCGACGACCAGCGCTGGACCGTCACGACGAGTCAGGGCACCTGGACCGCCGACGCCGTCGTCCTCGGCTCCGGCGCCCTCTCCGACCCGTCCTGGCCCGATGTCCCCGGGCTCGAGGACTTCGCCGGCGAGCGGTTCCACTCCGCCACGTGGCGCCACGACCTCGACCTGCGGGGCCGCCGCGTCGCGGTGATCGGCACCGGCGCGTCGGCCATCCAGTTCGTGCCGGAGATCGCGCCCGTCGTCGGGCAGCTGACCGTCTTCCAGCGCACGCCCCCGTGGATCATGCCGCGCCGCGACCGCGCCTTCACCCGCCTCGAGAAGTGGGCGTTCCGCCGCGTCCCGGCGCTGCAGCGGCTCCTGCGCGAGGGCATCTACTGGGGCCGCGAGACCTTCGTGTTCGGGTTCAAGGACCCGAAGCGGATGGCGAAGGCCGCGAAGCTCGCCGAGAAGCACATGCGCACCCAGGTCACCGACCCCGCGCTGCGCGAGAAGATCACGCCGGACTACTCGATGGGCTGCAAGCGCATCCTGCTGTCCAACACCTACCTGCCCGCGCTGGACCGGCCGAACGTCGAGGTCGTCACCGACCGCATCACCGAGGTCCGGCCGCACGCGGTGGTCACCGGGGACGGCACCGAGCACGAGGTCGACACCATCATCGCCGGCACCGGGTTCGCGATCAGCGACCTGCCGATCAGCCACCGGGTGTTCGGCCGCGACGGGCGCAGCCTCGCCGAGCACTGGGGCGACACCATGTTCGCCCACAACGGCACGATGATCGCCGGCTTCCCGAACCTGTTCACGCTGCTCGGGCCGAACACCGGGCTGGGGCACAACTCGGTCGTCTTCATGATCGAGTCGCAGATCAACCTGGTCATGGACGTGCTGCGCCGGCTGCGGACGTCGTCGGTGGGCGCCGTCGAGCCGCGGCAGGACTCCCAGGACCGGTTCGTCGCCGAGATGCAGCGCCTGACCGAGGGCACCGTGTGGGTCGACGGCGGGTGCTCCAGCTGGTACCTGGACGGCCACGGCCACAACTCCGCGCTATGGCCCACCTTCACCATGCCGTTCCACCGGCGGTGCAAGCAGATGAAGCCCGACGAGTACGTCATCACCCCCGCGCACGCGCGGACCTGAGAGGAGCTCCGCCATGGCCTACGACATCAGCGGCAAGGTCGTCCTCATCACCGGCGCCGCCCGCGGCATCGGGGAGGAGACGGCCCGGCAGGCGGCCGCGAAGGGGGCCCGCGTCGCGCTGCTCGGGCTCGAGCCCGAGCGTCTCGAGCGCATCGCGGGCGAGCTGGGCCCGCAACATACGTGGGCGACGTGCGACGTCACCGACCAGCAGTCCCTCGACGCCGCCGTGAAGCACACCGTCGGCGAGCTCGGCGGGATCGACGTCGTGATCGCGAACGCCGGGATCGCCAACCACGGCACCGTCGCCGAGAGCCCGGCCGACGTCGTCGCGCGCGTCATGGAGGTCAACCTCATCGGGGTGTCGCGGACGGTGTCGGCGACCGTCGCGGAGGTTGCGAAGCGGCGCGGCTACTACCTGCTCGTGTCCTCGCTGGCCGCGTTCACCGCGCTGCCGGGGATGGCCGCGTACTGCGGCTCGAAGGCCGGCGTGGAGCATTACGGCAACGCGCTGCGCTTCGAGCTCGCCTACCGCGGCGTCGACGTCGGCACCGCGCACATGGGCTGGATCGACACCGACCTCGTCCGCGACGTCAAGGCCGACTCGTCGACCTTCGAGGACACCCTGCGCAAGATGCCCGGCCCGCTCGGCGCGCTGAGCTCGGTGGAGGACTGCGCCGCGGCGTTCCTCGCGGGCATCGCGAAGCGCAAGCGGCGGGTGTTCGTGCCGAAGTCGGTCGGGCTGATCGCCGCGCTGCGCCCGATCACCTTCTCGTGGCTCGGCGACCTCCCGATCCTCGCGCAGGCGAAGACGATGGTCCCCCAGCTCGAGGAGCAGTTCCGCAAGACGGGCCGGACGTTCGGGGCGACGTCGGTCGGGATGGGCGAGCCGAAGGGCTGAGCCCGCCACCCGGACGCACGAACGGCCGGTTCGTGCCCTTAAAGGGTCACGAACCGGCCGTTCGTGCGAGCGCGGGGCGACCGACCCGACGCCGAGGGTGCGCTCAGTGAACGAACCCTCACCGAAATCACCCCGGGCCCACCCGGCCGCTGCCACACTCGACGTCGTGACCGCCGACCTCACGACCGGGCCCGTCTTCACCGACGACTACTGGGTGGACCCCCACGCCACCCTCGCCCGGCTCCGCGAGATCGCCCCGGTCCGCGAGGTCGACCTCCCCGAGGGCGGCTCGACGTGGCTGGTCACCCGCTACGACGACGTCCGCGCGGCCTTCACCGACCCCCGCCTGGCCAAGGACCCCCGCGCGCTGCTCCCGGAGGCCGAGCGCCCGGCCGAGCCGCTCATCCCCGGTCCGACGGGGCACATGCTGCTGCTGAACGACCCACCGGTGCACACCCGGCTCCGCAAGCTCGTCGTGCAGGCGTTCACGGTCCGGCGGGTCGCCGCGCTGCGCCCGCGGATCTCCCAGATCGCGACGACGCTGCTCGACGCGCTGCCGCCCGACGAGCCGGTCGACCTCGTCGCGACCTACGCCGTCCCGCTGCCGATGGCGGTGATCTGCGAGCTCCTCGGCGTCCCGCCGGTCGACCGCGAGGCGTTCGCGCACTGGTCGAACACGATGATCGACAATTCGCCGCAGGAGGCCAAGCAGCAGGCGTCGACGAGCCTCGCGGCCTACCTCGCCGAGCTCGTCGGGGCCAAGCGCGCCGAGCCCGACGACGCCCTGCTCTCCGGCCTCGTCACCGCCTCCGACGAGGGCGACCGGCTCACCGACGAGGAGATCGTCGGGATGGGCATGATCCTGCTGATCGCGGGCCACGAGACGACGGCGAACCTCGTCGCCAACAGCGTGTTCGCGCTGCTGCGCGACCCCGACCTGCGGGCCCGCGCGGTCGCCACCCGCCGCGCCGGCGAGTCGCTCGCGCCGCTGGTGGAGGAGTTCCTGCGATGGGGCTCGCCGGTCTCGAACGCGCCCGCCCGGTTCGCCGCGGCCGACGTCGAGCTCGGCGGCGTGGTGATCCCCGCGGGCGCGACCGTGACGCTCTCCCTCGCCGCCGCCAACCGCGACCCCGCCCGGTTCGACGCGCCGGAGCTCCACGACGCCGACCGCGACACCTCCGGGCACCTGGCTTTCGGCCACGGCATCCACTTCTGCCTCGGCGCGTCGCTGGCCCGCCTCGAGGGCGAGGTGGCGCTCGGGACGCTCCTCGACCGGTTCGGCGACCTGCAGCCCGCCGTCGCGCTCGCCGACGTCGTCCACCGCCGGAGCGTGCTGATCCACGCCCTCGCCGCCCTGCCCGTGCGGCTGCGCCCCTAGGCCGTTCGGCGGCCCTAGGGTGTGCGCCCATGGGAGACCCGCGGTGGGTGCTGGCCGTCGACCACGGCACCTCGACGACGACGGGCGCGACGGCCGACGTCGACCCCACCGACGGCTGGACCCGGGTGACCACGGTGCGGGTCGACGGCGAGGTCACGCTCCCCTCGGTCGTGCTCTCCCGCGACGACGGCACCGTGCTCGCCGGGCGGCCGGCCCTCGACGCCGCGCACGCCGAGCCCCAGGCCGCCGTCCTGCGCGGGCGCTCCTTCCTGGCCGCGGCGACCGGCGGCCCCGACGACCCGCTGCTCGCGACGTGGCCGCGGCCGACGACGGCGGTCAACGTCGCCACCGCGCTCGTCGCGCGCGTCCTGCAGGCCGAGGCCGGCCGCCGCGGCACCGCGCCGACCGTGCTCGCGCTGCTCCACCCGGCGTCGTGGTCCGACCCCGCCACCGGGCCGGCGGCGCTGCGGGCCGCGGGGCGCTCGGCGCTGCGGGCCGTCGACGGCGGCGGTGAGGTCGACCTGGCGCTGCTCGCCGCCCCGGAGGCCGCGGCGATCCGGCTCGGCGGGAGCGGACCCGTCGTCGTCGTGGACCTCGGCGGGGGCGGCACCGAGATCGCGCTCGTCGACCGGGAGGCGCCCGACCCGGCGACGACCGTGGCGACGCTGCGCGAGGGCGTGCCCGCGCGGATGCTCGAGGTCGGGGCGGAGGCCCTCGACGACGCGCTGACCCAGCTGGTGCTCGACCGCGCCCCGGCGGCGCTCGCCGAGCGGATCCGGTTCTCCAGCGACGTCGAGGCCCACCGCGCGTGGTTCTGGCTGCGCCGCGGCGTGCACGACGCCAAGTCCCGGCTCGGCGGCGAGGGCGCGGCCGACGTCGGGGTCCCGGTGCTGGCGCCCGAGCACCCCGCGCCCGGCGTCGTGCGGCTGACCCACGCCGACCTCGGCCCGCTGTTCGCGCCCGCGCTCGAGCAGGTGGGGGCCGCCGTCGTCGAGCTGCTCGACGGCGCGGACGCGGGCCGGCCGCCGCTGCTCGTGCGGGGCGGCGTCGCGTCGCTGCCCGGGGTGCGCGACTGGCTGGCGGCCCGCACCGGGTGCCCGCTCGCGGCGGCGGACGACCCGGGCGCCGCGGCCCCGACGGGACAGGTGTGCGGCGCGGCGGCGTGGGCGGCGGCGCGGGCGGGTCTGGGCCGGTAGGGCAGAGTGTCTGCGGTGTCGCATCGCAGACACTGGACGTCCGGAAATCCACACCCACGCGATCGGCGGGTACACCGGACTCCGTGGAGGGTGACGCCGTGCACCGGACCGCCGCGCGGCTGGACACGCTGGCCGGCGCGACGGTCGTCCGCGCCGACCTGCGCCACCCCGCCGTCGCCGGCGCCGACCTCCGCGGCGCCCGCCTCGCCGAGACCCGCGCCCACGGCAAGCACCTGCTCACCCGGCTCGAGCGCGACGGGCGGCGGCTCACGCTGCACAGCCACCTGCGCATGGACGGCTCCTGGACCCTGATCCGCAAGCACCGCGACGACGGCCGCCCCGCGCTGCCCCGCCACCTGCTCCCCACGCTCCGTGCCGCGCTGACCCTCGACAGCGGGGTCTCGCTCGTCGGGCTCGGCGTCCCGGTGCTCGAGCTGCTCGAGACCCGCGACGAGCACCGCGTCGTCGGGCACCTGGGACCGGACGTCCTCGCCGGGCAGCCCACCGCGACCCAGGCGGCGTTCGACGACGACGACGCGCTGCGCCGGCTGCGGCGCGACCCGTCACGCCCGCTCGTCGAGGCCCTGCTCGACCAGCGCGGCGTGGCCGGCTTCGGCAACCTCTGGGCCGTCGAGCTGTGCTTCCTGCGGGGATGCTGGCCGTGGACGCCCGTCGGCGACGTCGAGCTCGAGCCGCTGCTCGCTCTCGGCCGCCGGATGATCACGCACAGCCTCGAGCACGGCACGGGCATGACGACGACCGGGGTGAAGCGCCGCGGCGAGAACCACTGGGTGACCGGCCGCTCGAACCGGCCGTGCCGCCGCTGCGGGACGCTGGTCCGGTTCCGTCCCGCCACCGGGGCGCCGCTCGCCCGGGAGGTCTGGTGGTGCCCCTCGTGCCAACGGGCCCCGGCCACTCGCCAGGAACAGGCCCGCGCGTCAGGATGACCCCGTGGGGGCGGAGAGCGGCGAGCTGCGGATCGGCGACCGGGAACGGCGCGAGACCGACGACCGGCTCCGCGCCGCCCACGACGCCGGGATGATCACCCTGGTCGAGTACGACGAGCGCGTGAAGGCCGCGTACGCCGCCCGCTTCCGCAGCGAGCTGGCGCCGCTGGTGGCCGACCTGCCCGACGGGACCGCCCCACCGGAGCCCGACGACACCCCGACGACGGCCGCGCCCGCGCCGGCCTGGCACGAGGACACCCGGGCACCCGAGCTGCACGACCGTCGTCGTCGGGGACTCCGCGGCGGGCTGCTGGCGGCGGTGGTGATCGCCGTCGTGGCGATCGTCGCGCCCGGGGTCGCCACCGCGGGCCAGGGCGCGGCGATGTTCGGCAGCCGGACCGTGCAGGTCGCGCCCGGCGAGCCGTCGGTGTCGGTGGGGGTGCTGTTCGGCTCCACGAAGGTCGTCGTCCCCGACGGCACCCACGTGACGACGTCGGGCACCACCGTCTTCGGCAGCACCGACTGCGACACGGCCTGTGCCGCCGTCCCGGCCGGGGCGCCGCAGCTGCAGGTGTCCGCTCGCGGCGCCTTCGGCAGCATCCAGGTGCAGACGGCGAGCGAGGCGGCGGCCGACCAGGCCCGCGACGACGCCCGCGACCAGCCCCGCCACCACCACGACGACTAGCCGGCGAAGCCCGCGACCTCCCCGACCACGACGACGGCGGGCGGCCGCACCCCGGCGTCGGCGATCGCCCCGGGCAGCTTGGCCAGCGTGGACCGGGCCGTCCGCTCGCCCGGCAGCCCGCCCTCCTGGACGGCCACGGCCGGCGTCTCGGGGTCCCGGCCGCCGGCGACGAGCGCCTCGGCGATCAGCCCGATGTTCTCCACCGCCATGAGCAGCACGATCGTGCCGGTCAGCCGGCCGAGCGCCGCCCAGTCGACCAGCGACTCCGCGTGCCCGGGCGGCAGGTGCCCGGAGACGACGACGAACTCGTGGGTCACCCCGCGGTGGGTCACCGGCACCCCCGCGAAGGCCGGCACGGAGATCGCGCTGGTGACGCCGGGCACGACGTCGACCGGGACGCCGGCCGCCGCGCACGCCTGGATCTCCTCGTAGCCGCGGCCGAAGACGAACGGGTCGCCGCCCTTGAGCCGCACGACCCGGTTCCCGGCCCTCGCCTCGTCGACGAGCACCGCGTTGATCGTGTCCTGGCTCATGTACCGGCCGCGGGGCAGCTTCGAGGCGTCGATGACGGTGACGTCTGGCGGGAGCTCCTCGAGCAGCCGCTGGGGGGCGAGCCGGTCGGTCACGACGACGTCGGCCTGCGCCAGCGCCTGCCGGCCGCGCACCGTGATGAGGCCGGGGTCGCCGGGGCCGCCGCCGACGAGGGTCACGCCCGGGTTGACGGCCCGGTGGCGCCGGTCGGCCAGCGTGCCGGTGCGCAGCGCCTCGACGACGCCGTCGCGCACCCCGCTGGCGCGCCGGGGGTCGCCGCCGCCGAGCACCCCGACCGTCACGTCGTCGTACCGCCCGACGGCCGGAGTCACGGCGGTGCCCTCGTCGGCGGCGTCGGCCCGCACGCAGAAGACGCGGCGCTCCTCGGCGGCGGCGGCGACGGCGGCGTTGACCTCCGGCGAGCTCGTCGCCGCGACGACGTACCAGGCCGCGTCGAGGTCGCCCGCCGCGTACTCCCGGGCCTCCCAGGTGATCTCGCGGGAGTCCGCGACGGCCTCGAGCGCGGTGGTCACCGCGGGGCTCACGACGACGACGTCGGCGCCGACCTCGAGCAGACCGGCCACCCGGCGCTGCGCGACCGAGCCGCCGCCCACGACGACGACCCGGCGGTCGCGCAGGTCGAGACCGACGGGGTAGAGCGTGCTCGCCGAGCTCACGGTGCGGCGTCCTTCCGGAGGTGGTGGTCGTGCTCAGACGTCCTTGCTCGCGACCCCCGCGGCATCGAAGGTCGCGACCTCGCCGAGCGCCCGCGCCGCGGCGGCGACCAACGGAGCCGCCAGGAGGGCTCCGGTCCCTTCGCCGACCCGCAGCCCGAGATCGAGCAGGGGCTCCAGCCCCAGGTGGGTCAACGCCAGGGTATGGGCAGGCTCCACGGATCGGTGCCCCGCCAGCCACGCGTGTGACGCAGTCGGGGCCATCGCCGCCGCGACGAGGGCCGCCGCACCGGCCACGACGCCGTCGACGACGACGGGCGTGCGCAGCGCCGCCCCGCCCAGGAGCAGCCCCGCGATGCCGGCGATCTCGAGCCCGCCGACCGCGGCGAGCGCGCCGAGCGGGTCGGCGTCGGCCGGCAGCTCCGAGCGAAGGGCACCATCGCTCGCTCTAGCCGCCGACGGGCGCCCACCGCCGGAATCCGCCGGAGCGCCGGGTTCCGAGCGAGGGGCACCATCGCTCGATCTAGGCGACCGAAGGGCACCCTCGCTCGCATCCGACGGCAGCAGACCGTGCAGCGCCAGCGCCTCCCGGACGACGGCCGTCTTGTGGGCGAGCATCGCGTCGTCGATGCCCGTGCCGCGACCGGTCACGTCCTCGGGCGACGCCCCGGTGAAGGCGCACACCAGCGCGGCCGACGCGGTGGTGTTCGCGATCCCCATGTCGCCGGTGACGAGCAGTCGGTTGCCCGCCGCCACCAGATCGCGCGCGACCTCGACGCCGGCCACCACCGCGGCACGGGCCTCGTCCCGCGACATCGCCGGGCCCGCGGTCATGTCGGCGGTCCCGGGCCGCACCTTGCGCGGCAGGAGCCCCGGGGCGGGATCGAGCGGAGCCGCCACCCCGACGTCGACGACGACGACCTCCGCCCCGACCTGGCGGGCGAAGGCGTTCACCGCGGCGCCGCCGGCGAGGAAGTTGGCGACCATCTGGTGGGTCACCTCCTGCGGCCACGGGGTCACGCCGCGGGCGTGCACCCCGTGGTCGCCGGCGAACACCGCGACGACGGCGGGCTCGGGGACGGGCGGCGGGCACGCGCCCGCGAGCCCCGCGAGCCGCACCCCGACCTCGGCGAGGAGCCCGAGCGCGCCCGGCGGCACCGTCATGCGCGTGAGCCGCTCGCGCGCCGCGGCCTCCCCCTCGGCCACGGCGATCCCGGCGCAGGCGTCGACCGCCGCGTCGAGGGCGTCGCCGCCGTCGTGGTTGCCCCAGGTGTCGGTGTGCACGGCCCACTCCAGCGGTCGGCGCCGGGCCCAGCCGGCGGATTGGAGCTCGGGCTCGGCGGCGAACGCCGACACGTGCCCGAGACAGAGGTAGGCGACGATCTCGAGGTGCTGCGGCATCCCGACCCGCTCGCCCAGCAGCGCCGCCAGCTCCCGCTCGCGGAAGAAACTGACCCACCCGACGCCGAGGCCCTCCGCCCGTGCGGCGAGCCACAGGTTCTGCACCGCCCCGGCCACCGAGTGCGCCGCCATCCGCGGCTGCGTCGCGCGGCCGAGCACGTGCCGCCCGCCGCGCGTCGGATCGCAGGTCACGACGACGCCGAGCGGCGCCTCCCGGATCGCCTCCACCTTCAGCCCGGCGAAGGCGCGCGCCCGGGCCGCCGGCAGCGACGCCGCGAACGCCGCGCGCTGGTCGGCGGCCAGCGACGCCAGCTCGGCGCGGAGCGCGGCGTCGCGCAGCACGAGGAAGTCCCACGGCTGTGAGAAGCCGACGCTCGGGGCGGTGTGGGCGGCGGCGAGCACCCGGCGCAGCACGGCGTCGTCGACGGGGTCGTCGGTGAACCCGGTCCGGACGTCGCGGCGGGCCGCCAGGACACGGTGCAGGGCCGCGGCGTCGCCCGGTTCGAGAGCCGTCTCCCGGGGGCCGGTCACCGCAGCACCCCCGCCAGGGCCACCACGAACGCGTCCGAGGTCGTCCGGTCCCGGACGGCCACGCGGACGTGCTCGCCGTCGAGACCCGGGAACGTGTCCCCGCGCCGCACCGCCCAGCCCCGCCCGCGCAGCAGCCCGCGCACGTCGTCGCGGCCGGGGGTGCGCAGCAGCAGGAAGCTCGACGCCGGGTCGCCGCGCACCTCGACGCCCGGGAGCCCGGCGAGCGCGCCGACCAGGTGCGCCCGGTCGGCGGCCAGCGACCGGGCCGCCGCCTCCGCCTCCGCCCGCGCACCCGCCGTCGTGCACGCGGTGATCGCGGCCAGCGCCGGGGTGGACACCGACCAGGGCGGCGCCGCGGCGGCCAGCCGCGCCACGAGCTCCGGCGCGGCCAGGACGTAGCCCACCCGCAGCCCGGCGAGCCCCCAGGTCTTGGTGAGGCTGCGCAGCACGACGAGGCCGGGCAGGTCACCGCGGGCCGCGAGCGACTCCGGCTCGCCGGGCACGGTGTCGGCGAACGCCTCGTCGACGACCAGCACGCGACCCGGCCGCGCGAGCGCCGCGAGCGTCGCGGCCGGGTGCAGCACCGAGGTCGGGTTGGTGGGGTTGCCGACGACGACGAGGTCGGCGTCGGCGGGCACCCGGTCCGGGTCGAGGGTGAACGCCCCGTCGAGCACGACCCGCTCGACGGCGTGGCCGGCGGCCCGCAGCGCGGCCTCGGGCTCGGTGAACTGCGGGTGCACGACGACGGCCCGACGCGGCCGCAGGGCGCGGGCGAGCAGGACGAACGCCTCGGCGACCCCGGCGACCGGCCACACCTCGGCGGGGCTCCGGCCGTGGGCGGCGGCTGCCGCGGCGCGCGCCGCGGTGGCGTCGGGGTAGGCGGCCAGCCGGCCCATCGACTCCGCCAGGCGGGCCGCGAGCCAGGCCGGCGGGGTCCCGGCCCGGACGTTGACGGCGAGGTCGACCAGGCCCGGCCCGACCTCGGCGTCGCCGTGGTGGGCGAGGTCGACGTCGGCGGCCGGACCCGTGGTGGGAGCGGCCGTCACCACACCTCCCGCGCGCGGCCGGGACCGGCGGCGCGCAGCAGCAGGGCCTCCGCCGCGGGGACGGACGCGGCCAGCACGGACGTCACGGCGAGCGGGGCCGCGCCGGGGTCCCAGCCCTCGGCGTCCATGCGCTCGCAGAGCTCGTGGGCGAGCTGGTCCAGGCGCGCCGCGACGTCGTCGCGCGAGTGGACGGGTCCCGCGCCGAGGTGCTCGAGCGGCAGACGGTCCTCGGCGACCCAGGCGGCCGCGAGCGCCGAGCGCAGGTCGGCGAGCAGGCGGTCGCGGGCGGGCGTCCCTCGGCGGGGGCAGCCGGGCCGGCGGCGCAGGGCGCGCGGCCCGGAGCCGGGATGGGGCACGTGCGGCATCGCAGGACCTTCCTCGGGTTCCTCGCCCGATCGACCCGCCGGCCCGGGTCGGGCCGCGCGGCGGTACCTCGCGACGGCCGGAGTCTCCTGGCTCCCGGATCGCTGCTCGCCCCGGCCTTCCCGCCGGTCTCCCGGCCGTGGCCATGCGTGGGGTCCGCTCCCCGGTGACAGTGGCGGGACCGCGCCGGACTCGCACCGGCTTCCTCCACATCCGTCGATCGCAGAGGGCACCACACGGCGCCTCTCCCGGTCAACGTCGCCGACGCCACCCCCGGCCGGGGGCGGCGCGGGTCAGCGGAGGATCCCCTGGCGGAAGCCGCGGGCGACGGCGTCCGCGCGGTCGCCCGCGCCGAGCTTGCGGAACAGCCGCCGGGCGTGGGTCTTGACGGTGTCCTCGGCGAGCTCGAGGGCCGCGGCGATCTCCGAGTTCGACAGACCCTCGGTCATTCCCAGCAGGACGTCGAGCTCGCGGCGGGACAGCTCCGCGGTCACCGGGCGGCCGCTGCCGCTGAAGGGCCGGGGGCCGACCTGCTCGCCGGAGCGCAGGAAGCCCCGCGCCCCGAGGTCCAGCGCGGCGGCGGCGAGCCGGTGCTCCCCCTCGCGTCCGATGTCGGGCGGGCCCGCCACGAGCACCGCGAGGTCCGGGGCCGCCTCCCGCACCGCCTCCACGATCGCGGTCCACGCCCCGCCCGGCGCCCCGGACGCCGTCACGTCGGCCGCCACGACGACGAGGTCGGGCAGCTCGCGGGCGACGGTCGCGACGAGGTCGGCGAGGTCGACGCAGCGGACCTGCTCGAAGCCGGCCTCGACGGCGTGGGCCACCCGCTCCCCGGTGTCGGCATCGGGGGCCGCGACCAGACAGACGGGCATGCGGGCTCCTCACGGAGGGGCGAGGCGGCGGGAGCCGCTCGACCGGGGGTGACGCAGGAGGGTCAGGCTCCCACACAGTGATCGCCCGTCCGACGGCACCCTACCGACACGTTTGGTGACGTCACTCCCCCGTGTCGGCGGACTTCCCGGCCACGAGGCGTGTCCGGAGTCGCCCGACCGGCCGCCCGCCCCCGACGACGACCGGCGCGGCCACCTCGGCCACGGCGGCCGGCACCGGGAGGTGGGCCGCGGCGAGCACGTCGAGGAGCACGGGCCCCACGGCACGGGGGTGGCCGTCGTCGACCTTGACCGCGACGGCGGACCCGTCGGGCAGCGCGGCGACGAGCACCCCCTCGGCCCCCACCTTGGCGAGCGTGCCCGGCAGCTCCGCCATGAGCACGGTGTCCAGCCGCCCGGTGCCGGCCACGAGCCACGGGTGGGCCCGCATCGCCGCGGCGACCCGGCCCGCCGTCGTCGTCGGGTCGGCGTGGGCGACCGACCAGGGCAGCCGGGCCAGGTCGGTGAGCGTCGTCGCGAAGGCGGGCGCGCCGCAGCCGTCGGTGCTCGCGGCCAGGACCGGACCGGCGAGGGCGGCGACCGCGTCGCGGCACGCGCGCTGCAACGGGTGCGCCGGGTCGAGGTAGGCCGGGTCGCCGCCGGCCGCGACCAGCATGGCGGCGTGCTTGCCGGAGCAGTTCATGGCGAGCGGGGTCGGGCTCCGGCCGGCGGCGAGGTACTCGCGCGCGGCGGCCGCGTCGAGGGGGAGGTCGGGGACGCAGCGCAGGGCGTCGGGCGCGAGCCCGTGGCGGGCGAGCAGCGCGGCGACCGCGTCGAGGTGCCCGGGCTCGCCGGAGTGCGAGCCGGCGGCCAGGGCGATCTCGGTGTCGGTGAGGTCGGCGCCGGCCTCGAGCACGGCCACCGCCTGTGCGGGCTTGAGCGACGAGCGCCCGTACACCGGCCGGTCGACGTCCCCCGCCGTGGTGACCACGGACCCGTCGGGGGCGAGCACCACCAGCGAGACCGCGTGCACCGACTCGACGACGTCGCCTCGGGTCACCTCGACGACGACCGACCCCTCGGGAACAGCCACCGTCAGAACGCCGCCCTCTCGGCGAGCCGGCGGGCCTCCCCCGCGCGTTCCTCGGCGTCCTCGACCCGCGGGTCGCCCCAGCCGTCGAGCCCGCCCACCACCTCGCCGGTGTCGGCGATGTTCGCCCCGACCAGCGCGGACGCCGACTCGGCGGCAGCCGCCGCGAGCAGTGCCGCGGTGACGGCGTCGCCGGTGAGCGCGTCGGGGCCGTGCTCGGCCAGCGCCGCGGCGATCTCGGCGACGCGGCAGGCGGCGGCGAGGACGTCCATCGGCACCTGGACGATCGCCTCGGTGGCCGCGGCGGCCCCGCCCGGGGCCTTCCGGGCGGCGAGGAAGCCGGAGAACGCGGCCACGTCGTCGTCGGCGAGGGTGAGCGCCCTCGTCCGGAGGCCGTCGAGCTCGTGGGCGAGGTCGAGCGCCGCCGGGTCGGTCCGGGCGGCCCCGCGGGCGACCTTCCCGGCGAGCCCGGCCGCGAGCGCCGTCGTGGCGGCCGCCGTCGAACCCGCCGCCGGACCGGGCCCGCGCGACGCGAGCGCCTCCGCGAGCGTCCCCAGCGGCACCTCGCCGAGCGGCCGGCTCACGAGGTGCCTCCGGCACGTGAGCACAAAATGTCGCTATACCGACATTTAGTGCTCACAGGGCCGTAGGCCACCTAGAACAGCCCCACGATCGTCCCGTCGGGCTCCACGTCGATGTGGTGGGCGGCCGGGTTCTTGCCCAGGCCCGGCATCGTCCGCATGTCGCCGCAGATCGGGTAGACGAACCCGGCCCCAACCGACGCCCGCACCTCGCGCACCGGCATCCGCCAGCCGGTCGGCGCCCCGAGCAGCGACGGGTCGGACGAGATCGACAGGTGGGTCTTCGCGATGCACACCGGCAGGTTCGAGAAGCCGTTGCGCTCGTAGAGGTCGATCGAGGAGTTGGCGGCCGGGGCGTAGTCGACGCCGTCGGCGCCGTAGACCTTCGTCGCGACCGCCTCGATCTTCTCGCGCAGCGGGGCGTCGTCGGCGTAGAGGAACCGGAAGTCGCCGGGCTCGTCCGCCGCCTCCGCGACGGCCTCCGCGAGCTCGGTGCCGCCCGCACCCCCGTCGGTGAAGTGGGTCGACACCGCGACCCGCGCGCCCATCGACTCGCCGATCTCGCGGATCGCCCGGTGCTCGGAGGGGTGGTCGGTGGGGAACGCGTTGATGCACACCACCGGCGAGACACCGTGGATCCGCATGTTCTCGATCTGCTTGCGCAGGTTCGCCCCGCCGGCGTGGACCTCGTCGGGGTTCTCCTCGAGCAGCGCCGGCGGCAGCTCCTTGCCCGCGACGATCCGGTGGTTGCCGCTGTGCGCCTTCAGCGCCCGCACGGTCGCGACGACGACGGCCGCGTCGGGCGTCATCCCCGAGGTGCGGCACTTGATGTTGAAGAAGCGCTCGGCACCCATGTCGGCGCCGAACCCGGCCTCGGTGACGAGGTAGTCGCCGCAGTGGACGCCGATGCGGTCGGCGACGATCGAGGAGTTGCCGGTCGCGATGTTCCCGAACGGCCCCGCGTGCACCAGCACCGGCGTGTTCTCGAGGGTCTGCATGAGGTTGGGCTTGAGGGCATCGCGCATCAGCGCCGCCATCGCCCCGGCGCCGTGGATGTCCTCGGCGGTCACCGCGTCGCCGTCACGCGTGTACCCGACGACGATCCGCCCGAGCCGGGCGCGCATGTCCTCCAGCGAGTTCGACAGCGCGAGGAGCGCCATGACCTCGCTCGCCGAGGTGATGTCGAAGCCGGACTCGCGCGGGACGCCGTCCATGCGCCCGCCGAGCCCGGTGACGACATTGCGCAGGGCCCGGTCGTTGACGTCGAGCACCCGCCGCCACGTCACCCGGTACGGGTCCAGGCCGGCGGCGTTGCCCTGGTAGAGGTGGTTGTCCAGCACCGCCGAGAGCATGTTGTGGGCGCTGGTGACGGCGTGGAAGTCGCCGGTGAGGTGGAGGTTGAACTTCTCCATCGGGACGACCTGCGACCAGCCCCCGCCGGCCGCGCCGCCCTTGATCCCGAACGTCGGGCCCATCGACGGCTGGCGGATCGCGACGACGCCCCGCTTCCCGATGTGGGAGAACGCCTGGCCGAGCCCGACCGTCGTCGTCGTCTTGCCCTCGCCCAACGGCGTCGGTGTGATCGCCGTCACCACCACGTACTTGGCCGTCGGTCGGTCGGCCATCACGTCGATGGCGTCCAGCTCGATCTTGGCGACGTCCCGCCCGTGCATCTCCAGCAGGTGGGGAGGCAGGTCCATGGCCGCGGCGATGTCGTCCAGCGGCTTCAGCGTCGCCTTCTGCGCGATCTCGAGGTCGGACGGGATGCTCATGGCGGATCAGACAAGCAGAACCCGCCGCTCCCGTCGATGCGAAGGGGAGTCGTTGCACACGCTACGGGTCCCGTGACGGTGCGGACCCGCATGATGGCGGCCCGTGGCGTTCACGACCCTCCTGGCCCAGATCGGCCCCGTCTTCGCCCTGGTCCTGCTCGGGGTGCTGCTGTCCCGGTCGGAGCGCTTCGGCGAGCAGGCGGCGGCCGTGCTCAACGACGTCGTGTACTACCTCGCGCTCCCCGCGCTCATCTTCCACTCGGTGGCCACGTCCGACCTCTCCGCCGGCGTCCCGACCTCCGCCCTCGCCGTCGCGGTCGGGCTGCTGGTGGTCGCCTACCTGCTCGGGGTGGGCGTCGCGCTGCTCGGTCGCGTGGCGGGCCGGGAGGCGAACGCGGTCGGGCTCGTCGCCGGGTGGGGCAACGTCGGCTACATGGGCATCCCGCTGACGACGGCGGTGCTCGGCCCGGCGTCGGCGCTCGCGGCGTCGTTGGTCTCGACGCTGCACACGGCGCTGGCGGTGTCGGTGTTCCTCGTCGTGGCGACGCTGGTCGACCACGACCGCACCGACGGGCACCCGACCGCCGGCTCCCTCGCGCTGACGCTGGCCCGCCGGGTGCTCGGCAACCCGGTGGTGATCGCGATCGTCCTGGGCGTCCTCGTGGCGGCGCTCCGGGTGCCGCTGCCCGGCCCGGTGTCGACCACGGTCGGGCTCGTCGGGGACATGGCCGCCCCGGGCGGCCTGCTCGCGCTGGGCATCCTGCTGCGCGCCGCGCTGCCCGCACTGCGGGCCGGGCGCACGCGGGTGACGACGATCCTCGGCTGCACCCTGGTGAAGCTGGTCGCCATGCCCGCGCTCGCGGTCGGCGCGGTGCGGCTGTTCGCGGTGCCCGCCCCGTGGGCGGCGGTGCTCGTGGTGATGGCGGCGCTGCCGGACGCGGCGACGGTCTTCGTCCTCACCGCGCAGTACCGGACCTGGTACCGGGAGAGCACCGCGGTCGTCGTGCTGACGACCGCGGACTCCGCGGTGACGCTCCCGGTGGTCCTGACCCTGGCGCTCTAGACCGTGGGCTCGGTCAGGGGCCGACCTGCTGGTCACCGGTCGTCCCCCGCCGCTCGCGCCGCTCCCGCCGCGGCCAGTGGCGGCCCGACGTGCGGACCTCGTCCCGACGGGGTCCGGACCGGCGCGGCGGGTCGATCGGCGTCGTGTGGTTCCGCGGGTCGTCGATCCCGTACTCCACGAGTTCGATCTTGACCCAGCGTTCCGCGAGCGGCCAGACGTCGACGTCGTCCACGAGATAGGCCGCCGCCAGTCGATCACCGACGGCGAGGAGGTCCTGTACCAGCTGGCCGGGACGGAGCTCGACATTGAAACGCGTCGGTGGACCGAGGGTGATGTTCCCGAGACGCGGGGGCTCACGCGTGCCGTAGCCGGTCGGGACGATCCGGTGGGTCAGCTCGACACCGGAGCAGAACTCGTTCCAGATCCAGCGGATCTGGTGCTTGAGAGCGGTCTCCTCCAGCCGGTACTCGCGAAGGTCCCGCGAGCTGGGGACCGGAGGAAGTGGGGCGGGGGCCCACCGCCCGAAGGGCTCACGCACCCGGACCACCCCCGAGCGCACAGGGAGCCGGGGGACGGAGACGGCGGGGCGCGGGAGCACCCGAGCCGCGAACGGCCGAGTGACCGCACCCGCACAGGCGGTGACGGTCGGGGCGCGACGGTGACACACTGTTCATCCGAGCTGGTCCTTTCGATGGCTGCAGGCCACTGGGGACGGCTCGGCGACGGCGGGCTGGTGTGCGAGACCAGCCCGCCGTCCCTTTCCGGCACATGCGTCGGACGTGAGCCATCCGGGGACGGACGAGAAGGCAGAGCGGCGCGCACCGCGGTCGACGTTGACCTTGACACGCAGAGAGGTCAGGTAGAACCTCTCCCATAGCTTGGACATGTCCTTTGGACGTCCAAGGGAAGAGTCGCACCCCGCTCGGTAGGCGCGCAAGCGCTCTCCGTACATTGGACATGTCCAAGCGATGAAAGGTGGTCGGCATGGCACGCGACTTCGCGTCGCCCGCCTATCAGCGCATCGCCGCGGAGTACGCCGAGAAGATCGACACGGGCGAACTGCAGGACGGTGACCAGCTCCCCAAGCGCGCGGAGCTGGCGGAGCAGTGGGCCGTCTCCCTGCAGGTCGTGCGGGACGCCCTCGCCCTGCTGCACACCGACGGCTATCTCCGCTCGGTCCCGTCAAAGGGCACCTACGTCCACCGTCCGCGGCGATACGTCATGCCGATGACCGACTGGGAGAAGGATCTGCGTCTCGAGGACGCCTTCTTCGCCCTCGTCCGCGACCAAGGCGGAAAGCCTTCCCAGAGCATCCGCGTCGAGACCGTGCTCGCCGGCGCGCGCGACGTCCCGCCCGGGCTGGACCTCGAGGACGGTGCACCTGTGCTCGCCCGACGGCGGCTGCGGAGCATCGATGGCGTGCCCTACATGGTCTCGGACTCGTTCTATCCGTATGACCTCGTCGCCGGGTCACCCCTGGCCAGTCCCGCCGACATCAGCACGGGCGCGCGCCACGTCCTCAAGGATCTCGACCTCGAGATGCACCGCCACCGCGACCGCATCGAGTGCCGACGAGCCCACAACCACGAGGTCGAGCAGCTCGACATCGCTCCCGGTGTGTCGGTGATCGCGCATACCCGGGTGAGCTACACAGAAGACGGTCTGCCGATGCGTGTCCTGGCGTCCGTGCTCCCGTCGGACCGCTGGAACGTCAGTTACGAGGTCGGCTCATGAGCACCCCGCACCTGGTCCGACGCGCCACCGAGCAGGACATCGATGCGATCATGGCGATCCTCGAGGGGCGTCGCGCGTGGTTGTGGGAGACCAAGTTCAGCGATCAGTGGGCCTCCGTGCGGGAGTGGCGCCACCTGCTCTGCTACCTCATCCGGCGAGGCCACGTCCGAGTCCTCGTGGACGGCGACAACGGCCGGATCCTCGGGACCATCACGGTGAGCACCGACCCCGACCGGGACTTCTGGTCGGAGGACGAGCGGCGGGTCCCCGCGCTGTACGTGTCCAAGCTGGCCACCGACGTCGACCTGAAGGGCCAGGAGCTGGGCAACCAGCTGCTCGACTGGGCCCGGCACTACGCCGCCAGCCAGGGGGTCCGCGTGCTCCGGCTCGACACCTGGAAGACGTCGGACGGCCTCCGCGACTACTACGCGACGCGCGGTTGGCGTCTCGTTCGGACCGAGGACCTCGACCACCGGCAGTCCGGGTCGCTCTTCGAACAGCGGGTGGACGACCTTGTCGCCGACGCCGCCGTGGTAGACGAACCGACGGGACAGTTCGCCGTCAGGACGCTGTGGGCCGCGGCCCGCGAGTACGCGCCATAGGACGTCTCCGTCCCCTATGCAGGAGGGCCGACGGAGACCTCGTCGGGGTGGCGGCGGCCGAGTGGGCCTGCAGGGCTCCCGAGACAGCCACGAGTGTCCACTCGAACAGCGCGATCACCCATGCGTCGCCGAGTGGACCGTCAGGGCTCGCCCGAGAGCCGTGGGAGCCCACGCGACGACGGTCAGCTGTGCCGTCCAGGTGCGCTACGCGCTCGTGAGCAGAAAGTGTCGTTATAGCGACACTTTGTGCTCACGAGGCCAAGCCACCTATCCAGAGCCTGCGCCGCTCCTCGTGGGTCCGCGCGTCGGAGATCTTGCCGACGAGCGCGGCCTGCTCCTCGCTGGCCGCCCCCTGGGCGACCGCCCGCTCCGCGTCCGCCATCTCGCGGTCGGCGCGGGCCTCGTCGGCGTCGGACGGAGTCGGGGCGATGTGGCCGCGGCGCGCGTCGGCCGGCTCGCTCGAGCGGCTCCGCTCCGCGGAGTCCCTGCTGGTCACGGTGCTGTTCCCTCCGTACGCCGTCGAGATCCGGTGCTGGAACCTCGTCACAGGCGGGGTAGACGCAATGCGCGCGCAACAATCGGGGCTGTGTCCCACGAGACGTCACCGGGTGCCGCGGCCGTCGTCCTCGCCGGCGGCCGCTCGCGGCGCATGGGGACCGACAAGGCCCTGCTGCGCTGGGGCGACACCACGCTCCTCGAGCACGTCGTGGGCGTGGTCCGCGGCGCGGTGCCGGGCCCTGTGGTCGTCGTCGGTCCGGCCGGCGCCCCCCGGTCGGTGGACGGCGTCGTCGCGGTCGCGGACGACGCGCCCGGTCGCGGCCCGCTGCAGGGCCTCGCGACGGGGCTGCGGGCGGCCGCGGCGGCCGGCGCCCCGACGGCGTTCGTCACCTCCGTCGACCTGCCCCTGCTCCACCCCGCCTACGTCACCGCGGTGCTCGCCGCGCTCGGCGACGCCGAGGTGGCCCTCCCGGTGGTCCACGACCACCGCCAGCCCCTCGCGGCGGCCTACGTCACGGCCCTGGGCGACCGCGCGGCCACCCTGCTCGAGGCCGGTGCCCGGCGCCCGGGCGACCTGTTCGCGGCGAGCGTCGTCCGCGAGCTCACCGCCGACGACCTCCTCGCCGACCCCGCGCTGCGCGCCGCCGACCCGGACCTCGACGCGCTCCGCGACGCCGACACGCCCGAGGAGTACGCCGCGCTGGCCCGGTGGGCGGGCCGGCCGCCGTCGTGACACCGTGCACCCGTGCGCAGCAGTGACGGCGGGCGACGGCGCCCGGGGAGGACGGTGGGCGGCCTCGTCCTGACCGTGCTGGTCGCCGTCCTGCTCGCGGCCTGCGGCGGCGGCAGCCCGGCCGAGGTCCCCTCCGGGCAGGCCACCGACAACTCGGCCGCGCAGGGACCCGACGTCGAGGCCCGCACCCCGGCCTCCGCCCGGGCCAAGCTGACGCTCGCGCTGGCCGACCCCTGCTACGCGTCCCCCGACACCCGCGCGGTCTGGCCGCGGTGCGGCCGGTGGGTCGAGGAGGCCGCCTCCACCTCGCGCACCGCGGCGAGCGTGCTGCCGAACGACGCCGCCGTCACGGGTGCCGCCGCCGCGGTGGGCGCGGCGCACGACGACTTCGTCGGCCGCGGCTGCCCCGGCACCGGCCCGACGGTGCCGCTGGACGCGAACTCCTGCATCGGCGCGCTGACCACCGTGCGGGCCGCGATGGGCCGGCTCGCGGCCGCGCTCGGCCCCTCGTCCTGATCCACTCCCCTACCCTTGACGGGCATGGCGAGCCTCTCGGAGCCCGACGTCCGCGCCTTCCTCTCCCACGGCACCCGTACCGGCAAGCTCGGCTGGACCGCCCGCGACGGCCGGCCCCTCGTCGCGCCGATCTGGTTCCTGCTCGAGGGCGAGGGCGACGCCACCACGCTGGTGTTCAACACCGGCGCCGACACCGCCAAGGGCCGGGCCCTCGCCCGCGACCCCCGCGTCGTCCTCTGCGTCGACCTCGAGGAGCCGCCGTACGGGTTCGTGCAGGTCCAGGGCGAGGTGACGCTGACCTCCGACCCCGACGAGCTGCTGCGCACCGCCACCGAGCTCGGCGGCCGCTACATGGGCGCGGACCGCGCCGAGGAGTACGGGAAGCGCAACGGCGTCCCCGGGGAGCTCGTCGTGCGGATCGTCCCGACGAAGGTCGTCGCCGCGCTGGACATCGCGGGATGAGCACGCCGCCCGGCCTCGCCGCGGCACTCGACCTCGCGCCGCACCCCGAGGGCGGCTGGTACCGCCGCGTCTGGGAGGCCGGCACCACCGTCGAGCCCCCCGGCTACGGCGGTACCCGCCCCACGGCGACGGCGATCCACTACGTCCTCGGCCCGGGCGAGGAGTCGGTGTGGCACCGGGTGCGCTCCGACGAGCTGTGGTTCTGGCACCGCGGCGCGACGCTGTCGCTGTGGCTCGGCGGCGACGGCGACGCCCCGGCCGAGCCGGGCACGGCCCTCGTCCTCGGACCCGGGACGACGGCGGACGAGCGGCCCGCGCTGCTGGTGCCCGGCGGTCACTGGCAGCGGGCGGCGCCGCGCGGAGGAGGTCCCGACGACGGCGCGGTGCTGGTGAGCTGCGTCGTCTCACCGGGGTTCGACTTCGCCGACTTCACGACGGCGGGCTGAGCCGCCTCACTCGGTGGCGGGCTCCTGCTGCTGCTCGGCGGGCGCCTGCTGCGCGGGCTGAGCCGGCTGCGCCGCCGCGGGGTCCTGTGCGGCCGGCGCGGCCGGGGCGGCCGGGGCGGCCGGCGCGGCGCCCTGGGCGGGCTGCTGCGCGGGCTCCGGGGCGGGCGCCGGGGCGGCGCTTCCGCTCGGCGGGGTCGGCGAGTCCGCCTTCTTCGAGGGCTTCGAGGTGCTGGTCGGGGACGCGGACGTCGTCCCCGCCTGCTCGCCCTCGCCGCTGGCCGTCTCGCCCGGGTCGGTGCCCGCGACGGGCACGAACGGGCCGAACGTCTGCTTCGGGGTGCCCTGGGTGGCGTTGTCCATGAACGACTGCCAGATGTCGCTCGGGATCCCGTGGCCGTAGATCGGCTTGCCGTCGTCGTACTGGATCGGCGTGTTGTCGTCCGTGCCGACCCAGACCGAGGCGACCACCGACGGCGTGTAGCCGACCATCCAGGCGTCGTTGTTCTGGTTCTCGATGTGCGACTGCACCGTCCCGGTCTTGCCGACCGCCGCGCGCCCGCCGGAGAGGGAGGCGCCGTCGTAGGTCGGGACGTCGCTCATCGCCTCGGTGACGTTGCGGGCCACCTTGGGGTCGATGCGCTGCTCGCCCTGGTCGGCGGCGTGGTCGTAGAGGACCTCGCCGCTCGCCGTCGTGACCTTCTGGACGAGGTGCGGCTTGTGGTAGACGCCGTCGTCGGCGAACGTCGCGTAGGCGCCCGCCATCTCCATCGGGGTCACCTCGACGTTGCCCAGCGCGATGCCGCTGTTCGGGTCGTCGAGCTTCGCCGAGATCCCGGCCTGGTGGGCGGCGTTCGCCACGGCCTGCGGCCCGACCTCGTTGCCCAGCGCGGTGAACACGACGTTGTTCGACAGCGTCATGGCCCGCTTGAGCGAGCAGTTGCTGCAGTCCGCGCCCTCCACGTTGCGGACCGTCTTGCCGGGCACCTGCTGGCCGTCGAACTGCGTGCTGATCCCGATCGGCGGATCGTGCTGCAGGGCGGCGAGCATGACGAACGGCTTGAACGTGGAGCCGGCCTGCTTCGAGACCTGGGCGTAGTCCAGCCCGGAGCCGTTGTCGCCGCCGTAGTAGGCGAGGACGTCGCCGGTGCGCGGGTCGACCGACACCGCCGCCGTGCGCAGGTTCGCCGGCTTGCCCTTCATCTCGTCGTGGACCGCGTCGACCGCGTCCTGCTGGGCCTTCGGGTCGATCGTCGTCTGGATCTGGAGGCCCTCGGTGACGAGCGCGTCCTCGTCGATGCCCAGCGAGCGCAGCTCGTCCTTGACCGCCGAGTAGATGTGGCCGCGGTCGTCGTCGGGGACGCCGTTGACGGTCTTGCGGGGCGGCGCGGTGGCCGGGAACCTCGCGGCGCTGCGCTGGGCCGGGGAGAGCCAGCCCGACGAGACCATGCCGTCCATGACGTAGTTCCAGCGCCGCTGGGAGCCGTCGAGGTTGACCGCCGGATCCCACTGCGACGGCGCCTGGATGAGGCCCGCGATCATCGCGCCCTCGGCCGGCGTCAGCTGGTCGACGTTCTTGTTGAAGTACGCCTGCGACGCCGCCTGGATGCCGTAGGCGCCCCGGCCGAGGTAGATGCTGTTGAGGTAGTCCTCGAGCACCTGGTCCTTCGAGTACTCCTGCGTGATCTTCGCGGAGATGATCAGCTCGCGGAACTTGCGGAAGTAGGAGTGCTCGTCGCCGACCATGGCGTTCTTGACGTACTGCTGCGTGATCGTCGAGCCCCCGCCCGCACCGCCGGTGACCTGCTTGAACGCGGCGTGCAGGATGCCGCCGACGTCGAACCCGGAGTTGGTGTAGAAGGTCCGGTCCTCCGCGGACAGCACGGCGTGCTGGACGGACAGCGGGATCTGGTTGATCGACACCTTCTGCCGGTTGCCCTGCTCGCCGGGGGCGACGCGGGCGAGCACGCTGCCGTCGGAGAACGAGACGGTGTTGAGCTGGCTCTCCACCGCGGCGTCGGCGTTGGGAACCGGGATGAACAGCCAGCCGAGGACGAAGGTCAGCAGCGGGGCGCCGATCGCCGACGCCAGCAGGGCGTAGCCGGCGCGGCGACGGCGGCGCCAGAGCCACGCCGAGGCGGTGAGCGAGGCCGGGTCCTTGCCGTCGAGGTAGGCCTGGACGTGGCCGTCGACCCAGTGCCCGGCCGCGACGAGGCGCTCGCCACCCGGCCAGTGCCGCACCTTCGCGGCGACGGCGACGACGAGCGCGGCGACGGCGGTCGCGATCCGGCCGCGGGGCGGCGTCGGGCGGGCGTCGCGCTCGCGCGCCGCGCCGCGGCGGGCGCCGCCGCGGGTCGACGCGCGGGTCGGCGTGCTCCCCGGCTTGCCGGCCGTGCGGCCGCGGCCCGCGGCGCGGGAGAGCCCGGTGCGCCCGGCGGCCCGGCGCTCGGCGCGGGTCTGCGCGGACTGCGGGACGCCGCTGCGCCGCGTGGTGGCGCTCGTCCTCGTCGTGGCCGCGCGGGACCTGGTGCGGGTGGTGCCCTCGTCGTCGTGCTCGTCCTCGTCGTCGAGCGGGTCGATCGCCGGGCCGATGGCGGTGCCGTCGACCGTGCGGGCGGGCGGCACCGTGGCGCGGGCACCGGGCTTCGCGGCCGGGCCCGTGGTGCCGGTGGTCGGCTTCGCTGCGTCGCCGGCGGCGGACGTGTCGGGCTTCGCGGCCACGGGGGCGCCGTTCGTGGCGGCGCCGGTCGGGGCGGGCGCCGGACCCGACGGGCGGACCCCGGTGGTCGGCGCGCCGTTCGCCGGGCGCGGGCCCGAGCCGGTCGGCGGGGCCGCCGGACGGGGCCCGGAGCCCGTC
>NZ_JABBND010000013.1 GCF_012933465.1 Actinomycetospora sp. TBRC 11914 | reverse complement strand
CCGGCACTTTCTGCTCACGAGCGCGGAGCGCACCTCCTACGCGGTCGTCGACCAGAGCTCCGGGTCGACGACCGCGTCGGGACGACGGGGCCGACGCCCGGCCGGCCCCACCAGCGCGGCCGGGACGGCGGGGATCGCGTCGGCGGCCAGGGCCTCGTCGACCGCCTCGACGAGCGGCCGGACGCCGGTCGCCACGTCGACGGTGAGGTGCCGCAGCGCCGGCTCGACCACGCGGCGGCGCCCCAGGCGCACCCCGGGGAACGACGCGGGCTGCCCCGGGCGCACGACCGGGCCGGCCACGCCCGTCGTCCGGACCCCGTCGGGACCGAGCCGGTGGACGCCGGCGTCGTCGAGGAGCAGGTCGAGCCCGGCCTCGGCGAGGGCCCGCCGGGTCCCTGCGGAGGCCGCCCAGCCGGGGGCGGCGAAGCCGTCGACGGCGAGGCCCAGCGTCTCGGCGGAGCGCAGCGCGCCGGCGAGGCGCAGGCGGGCCTCGAGCAGCGGCAGGCGGCGGTAGGGCCGGCCGCCGTCGTGGGCCTCCCGCGTGCCGCGCAGCAGGACGGCGTCCCCGGCGCGGCGGCGGGCCGCGGCGAACGCGGCCACCTCGGGGTGGGGCCGCGGGCCGACCAACAGGGTCAGGGGGACGCGGCGGGCGTCGAGGGCGTCGCAGCACCGGACGGCCGCGTCGAGGGGAGCGCCGGGCGCGAGGCCGGCGGCGGAGACCAGGAGACGAGCCACGCCCACCATGAGGCCCCACCGATGTGAGGGCCGGTGGACCTCCGCGTGAACTCTGGCGCTACGGGGCGTTTACAGCGCCGGCGGCCAGGCCTGACCGGTGAGCCGGGTGTAGGCCTCGATGTAGCGCTCGCGGGTCGCCGCGACGACGCGCTCGGGCAGCGGGGGCGGCGGCGCGTCGCCGTGGCGGTCCCACCCGGACTCCGGCGAGGTGAGCCAGTCGCGCACGAACTGCTTGTCGAACGACGGCTGCGGCCGGCCCGGCGCGTAGCCGTCGGCGGGCCAGAACCGCGAGGAGTCCGGGGTCAGCACCTCGTCGCCGAGCACGAGCGTCCCGGAGCGGTCGAGACCGAACTCGAGCTTGGTGTCGGCGAGGATGATCCCGCGCGACGCGGCGTAGGCCGCCCCCCGCGCGTAGATCGACAGGGTGGTGTCGCGCAGCGCCCCGGCGAGGTCCGCGCCGAGCTGGTCGACGACGGCGGCGAACGTCACGTTCTCGTCGTGCTCGCCGAGCTCGGCCTTCGTCGCCGGCGTGAAGATCGGCGCCGGGAGCATGCTCGCCTCGGTGAGCCCGTCGGGCAGCGGCACCCCGCACACCGCGCCGTCGCGCCGGTAGTCGACGGTGCCCGACCCGGCCAGGTAGCCCCGCGCCACGCACTCGACCGGGATCATCTCGAGCCGGCGCACCAGCAGGGCCCGCCCGCGGACCTCGTCGGGGATCCGCTCGTCGCGGGAGGCGACGAGGTGGTGGGCGACCGGCGGCGCCGGGATGTCGCTGCTCGAGACGCCGGGCCGGCTGCCGAGCAGCCCGAACCAGAACACCGAGAGCGCCGTCAGCACGCGGCCCTTGTCGGGGATCGGGGTGGAGAGCACGTGGTCGTACGCCGAGATCCGGTCGGACGCCACGAGCAGCAGCGTCTCGTCGTCGACCTCGTAGAGGTCGCGGACCTTCCCCGACGCGAGGTGCGGGTAGTCCGCGAGGGTTGCCACGGCCGGGCAGGCTAGAGGATCGGGGCGGGGTCGTAGGCCGCCGCCTCCGGGCGCGCCGCGACGATCCCGGCCACCCGCCGCGCGATCTCGGCGACCTGCGCGCCCGCAGCGCCGACGAAGGCCGACGGGTCGGCGACGGCGGCCGCGAGGTCGCCCTCGGAGACCCCGAGCCGGGTGTCGGCGGCGAGGCGGGCCAGCAGGTCGTTGCCCTCGATCCCCTTCTCCCGCATGTCGAGGGCGACCGCGCGGGCGTGCTCGGCGACGATCCCGTGGGCGGTCTCGCGGCCGACCCCTGCGCGGACGGCGGCCATGAGCACGGCCGTCGTCGCCAGGAAGGGCAGGTAGCGGTCCAGCTCGCGGGCGATCACCGCGGGATAGGCGCCGAACTCGTCGAGCACCGTCAGGAACGTCTCGAGCAGCCCGTCGATCGCGAAGAAGGCGTCGGGCAGGGCGACGCGGCGCACGACGGAGTCCGAGACGTCGCCCTCGTTCCACTGGTTCCCGGCCAGCTCGGCGACCATCGAGGCGTTGCCGCGCAGCACGACGGCGAGGCCGTTGACGCGCTCGCAGGACCGGGTGTTCATCTTGTGCGGCATCGCGCTCGAGCCCACCTGGCCCGCCTGGAAGCCCTCCGTCACCAGCTCCTGGCCGGCCATCAGCCGGATCGTGGTGGCCAGCGACGACGGCCCGGCGGCGAGCTGGACCAGGGCGGAGAGCACGTCGTGGTCGAGCGAGCGGGGGTAGACCTGCCCGACGCTGGTGAGCACCTCGGAGAACCCGAGGTGGGCCGCGACCCGCCGTTCCAGGTCGGCCAGCTTGGTCGCGTCGCCGTCGAGCAGCCCGAGCATGTCCTGCGCGGTGCCGACCGGGCCCTTGACGCCGCGCAGCGGGTAGCGCTCGACCAGCTCGGTGAGCCGGCGGTACGCGACCAGGGTCTCGTCGGCGGCGGAGGCGAACCGCTTGCCGAGCGTCGTGGCCTGGGCCGCGACGTTGTGGGAGCGCCCGGCCATCACGGTCTGGTCGTACTCCGTGGCCAGCCGCGCCAGCCGGGCCAGCACCGCGACCGTCTTGTCCGCCACCAGCCGCAGCGAGTCGCGGATCTGGAGCTGCTCGACGTTCTCGGTGAGGTCCCGGCTCGTCATGCCCTTGTGCACGTGCTGGTGGCCGGCGAGGTCGTCGAACTCCTCGATGCGGGCCTTGACGTCGTGGCGGGTGCGCCGCTCGCGGGCCGCGATCGAGTCCAGGTCGACGGTCCCGAGCACGCGCCGGTAGTCGTCGAGGACGCCGTCCGGGACCTCGATCCCCAGGTCGCGCTGGGCGGCGAGGACCGCCAGCCACAGCTCGCGCTCGGCGACGACCTTGCGCTCGGGCGACCACAGGTCGCGCAGGGCGGGTGAGGCGTAGCGCGTGGCGAGGACGTTGGGGATCACGTGTCCCGAGGATACGGGTGAGGATGAACTGTGACCTCTGTCTAGGCTCTGACCCCTGTGACCCCCGTCGACCTGCGCTCCGACACCGTCACCCGCCCCACCGACGCCATGCGCCACGCGATGGCGACCGCCGAGGTCGGCGACGACGTCCTCGACGGCGACCCCACCCTCGACGCCCTGCAGCGCCGCGTCGCGGACCTGCTCGGCACCGAGGCGGCGCTGTGGACCCCGACCGGCTGCATGGCCAACGCGATCGCGCTCATGGACCACCTGCAGCGCGGCGACCGCTTCCTCGCGCCGGCCGGGGCGCACGTGCTGGAGGCCGAGCTGGGGACGGCCGCCTGGCTCGCCGGGGGCGTCCCGGCACCGCTGCCGCACGCCGCCGGGCCGGGCCGTCCGACGCCGGACGGGGTCACCGCGGCGGCCGGCACCGCGGGCCCGTACTTCGGCCTGCGCACCCGGCTGCTGTGCCTGGAGAACACCCACAACTCCGCGGGCGGCGCGGTGACCCCCGTGGCCGAGCACCGGGCCCTCGTCGCCGCGGCCCGCGACGCCGGGCTCGCGGTCCACCTCGACGGCGCCCGGATCTGGCACGCGGCGGTCGCCCGGGGGGTGACCCCGGCGGAGCTCGCCGAGGGCGTCGACACCGTGAGCGTCTGCCTGTCCAAGGGCCTCGGCGCACCGGTGGGCTCGGTCGTGGCGGGGTCGGCGGCGTTCATCGGGCGGGCGTGGCGGCTGCGCAAGATGCTCGGCGGCGGGATCCGGCAGGGCGGCGTCCTGGGCGCGGCGGGCCTGCTCGCGCTCGACAACGTCGCCGACCTGGCCGCCGACCACGAGCACGCGCGGCTGCTCGCGGACGAGCTGGCCGCGCGCGGCTGGCCGGTGTCCACCCCGGAGACCAACATCGTGCTGGTGACGACCTCGGACGCGGCGACGGTCGTCGCCGGGCTCGAGGAGGTCGGGGTGCGGGCGGTCCCGTTCGGCCCCGGGGTGCGGTTCGTGACGCACCGCGACCTCACGCGCGACGACGTCGAGGCGGCGCTGGAGCGCGCGGCGGCGCTGCCGGTCCCGGCCTGAGGTCGGCACCGGCGGCCGAAGCCCGCGCGATCTGTTGGCCTGCGCGGACGATGCCCCGGTGCGACGTGCGTCACTACTTTCGGCGGCGTGGAAGCGCCCGAGGCCGCCCCTCCCCGACCCGCGCACGCAGCGTCGGACCTGCGGGACCTGTACGAGCGCATGCTCCGGATCCGCCAGTTCGAGACGAAGCTCGACGTGCTCTACCGGCAGGGACGGGTCCGGGGCCCGGCCCACCTCGGGCTCGGGCAGGAGGCCATCGCGGTGGGCGTGGCCGCCGCGCTCGGCCCCGGCGACGCCTCGCTGGGCACCTACCGCGGCCACGCCCACGCCCTGGCCCGCGGCGCCTCCGAGGAGGCGGTGCTGCGCGAGCTGCTCGGCCGCGTCGGGGGGGTGTGCGGCGGCAAGGGCGGCTCGATGCACATCACGAGCGTCGAGCACGGCTACTACGGGTCGTACGCGATCGTGGGCGGCCACATCCCGACGGCGGTCGGGATGGCGTGGGCGAGCCGCATCCGCGGCGACGGCGGCGTCACGGCCTGCTTCTTCGGCGACGGCACGACGAACATCGGCGCCTTCCACGAGGCGGTGAACCTCGCCGCGGTGTGGAAGCTCCCGGCGGTCTTCGTCTGCGAGAACAACCACTACATGGAGTACACGCCGATCGGGGACGTGATCCCCGTCGAGCGGCCCGCGGCCGACCGCGCGCCCGCGTACGGCCTGGAGCCGCTCGTCGTCGACGGCAACGACGTGGCCGCGGTCCGGGAGGTCGCGCGGGCCGCCGTCGAGCGCGCCCGTCGCGGCGACGGACCGACGCTCGTCGAGGCCACGACCTACCGGCTGACCGGGCACTCGGTGGCGGACGGCGGGGCCTACCGCCACCCCGACGAGGTGTCGGCCGCCCGGGCCCGTGACCCGCTCGTCCGGCTGGCGACCGACCTCGCGCGGTCCGGCGAGATGACCGTCGACCAGTCCGAGGCGCTGGTGGCCCGGGTCAAGGGCGAGATGGACGCGCTGGCCGCGCACGTCCTGGCGGAGCCGGCCCCGGACGCCGCCGCGGCGTGGACCGGGATGTGGAGCGACGGGAGCTCGACGTGGCGCAACTGACGTTCCGCGAGGCCGTGGCGGCGGCGCTCGAGCAGGAGATGGCCCGCGACGAGTCCGTGGTGCTGCTCGGCGAGGACGTCGGGTCGGGCGGGGTCTTCAAGACCACGGCCGGCCTGAAGGACCGCTTCGGCGCCGCCCGGGTGTGGGACACCCCGATCTCCGAGCAGGCCATCGCCGGGGCCGCGATGGGGGCCGCCGCCGCCGGGCTCCGTCCGGTCGCGGAGATCATGTTCTCCGACTTCTACGCCACGTGCTGGGACCAGATCGCCAACGAGATCGCCAAGGCCTGCTACATGACCGGGGGCCAGCTGACGATGCCGCTGGTCGTCCGCGGGACCAACGGCGGCGGGCTCGGGTTCGGCGCCCAGCACAGCCAATCCGTCGAGAACTGGGCGATGTGCATCCCGGGCATCAAGATCGTCTCACCGTCGACGCCTGACGACATGTGGGGGCTGCTCGCCGCGTCCATCCGCGACGACGAGCCGGTGCTGGTCTTCGAGCACAAGGCCCTGTTCGGGACGAAGGCCGAGCGGCCCACCGGCGACCACCTGGTCGGGCTCGGGGAGGCGGCCCGGCGCCGCGCCGGCGACGACGTCACGCTCGTCGGCCTCGCCCGCACCGTCGGAATGTGCGAGCAGGCCGCGGACGCACTGGGCGGGGACGGGGTCACCGCCGACGTGCTCGACCTGCGCTGCCTCGTCCCCCTCGACGCCGCCGCCGTGCTCGCCTCCGCGCGGCGCACCGGCCGGGTGGTGATCGTCGAGGAGAACCCCGGCCAGCTCGGCTGGGGGGCGGGCGTCGCCGCGATCCTCGCCGAGGAGGCCTTCGACGACCTGCGCGCACCGATCGTGCGGGTGTCCGGCGGCAACGTCCCGCTGCCGGTCGCCGCGGCCATGGAGGCGGAGGTGACGCCGTCGGCCGAGAAGGTCGCCGCCGCCGCCCGCGGTCTGCTCGAGGGACGGATTCCAGCCGCGACCACTGCGAGAGCCTGAGGAGATCACCATGCGGATCCGGAACGAGGACGTGCTGCTCCCGGTGTCGGCCGTCTCCGCCTTCCCGCGGCCCCACTGGCTGCAGGGGAGGGTCCTCGGCTGCGGGACCGAGCCCACCTACCGCAGCCACAACCTGCGCGTCGCCTACGAGGACGCCTGCAAGCTGACCGCCCGGGAACAGGAGGCGGCCGGCCTCGACATCCTCTGCGACGGCGCCCAGTACTACGAGTGGGAGGCACCCGGCTTCCAGCTGGAGCCGATCTTCCACTTCATCCCGGAGAACCTCGGCGGGATCGACAACTTCGGCCCGCCCGGCGACGGCGCGAAGTACGCGCCGTTCTACAAGGGCACGGTGCGGGGGAAGGTCGAGTGGGTCCGGCCGATCTTCGAGGCCGTCGCCTACGCGATGCAGCACGCCACCGACCGCCCGTTCAAGGTCGCGATGCTCGGCCCCGCCCAGCAGTCGATCATCCTGGACGACCAGCACTACGGCGACGGGGTGGCGCTCGCCAAGGACATCGCCCGCGCGCTGAACAAGGAGCTGCACTACCTGCAGGACATGGGCATGGAGGCCGTCCAGCTCATCGACGTGCTGCCGCCCTACACCCAGGACATGTGGCAGATCGAGTGCCAGGAGATCATGTTCGAGGGCATCGACATGATCAAGTTCTGGCACGTCTGCTACGGCTCCGTGGACGGCCAGCGCGACATCTTCGACAACCACGCGGCGGGCATGATGCCGCTGTTCCGGGAGTCTCCCTGCGAGGTGATCCACCTCGAGTTCACCAACAAGGACTTCGTCGAGCTCGAGGCGTTCGCCGACTTCCCGACGGACAAGACGCTGGGTGTCGGGGTCGTCGACGCGAAGAACACGATGGTCGAGCCGGTGGAGCAGATCGCCGACCGGATCCGGCGCGCGCTGAAGGTGATCCCGGCCGACCGGCTCCTCGTGGCGCCGGACTGCGGGCTCGGCTACTTCAGCCGCACCACCGCGTACGCGAAGCTGCGGAACATGGGCCAGGCCGCCCGGGAGGTGCGCGCGGCGCTGTGAGTCGGCCACGCCGAGGACGTCGGTCGGCGCGCGCCGCTCAGGGCGCGCCGGCCACGACGTCGCGGGCCGAGCGCAGCTCGGCGAGGTCGCGGTACCCGGCGAGCGCGAGCGTGGTGTCGAGCTCGGCGAGCAGGCAGCGCAGGACGTGGTGCACGCCCGCCTGGCCGCCGAGGGCGAGCCCGTAGGCGTAGGGCCGCCCGACGAGGACCGCGTCGGCGCCCAGCGCGAGGGCGAGCGCCGCGTCGGCGCCCGTGCGGACCCCGGAGTCGAAGAGCACCGGTGCCCGTCCCGCGACGGACGCGACGACGCCCGGCAGCACGGAGAGGGCCCCGACCGCGCGGTCGACCTGCCGTCCCCCGTGGTTGGAGACGATCACGCCGTCCATCCCGAGCCTCAGGGCGGTCTCGGCGTCCTCGGCGCGCTGGATCCCCTTGACCACCACCGGTCCGGGCCACTGCGCGCGGATCGGGGCCAACCGGTCCCACCCCCACGCGGTGCCGGTGAAGAGCCGCTGCCGGTGGCGCACGGCCGCCGCGAGGTCGTCCTCCGGCGGGCGGGCGAGGCCGGCGCGGAAGGCGGGGTCGGAGAACGGGATGGCCGTCCCCACCCCGCGCAGGAACGGCAGGTAGGCGCGGTCGAGGTCGTGGGGCCGCCACCCGAGCGTCCAGGTGTCCAGCGTGACGACGAGGACGGTGAACCCGGCCGCGCGGGCCCGGGCCAGCAGGCTCGCGGTCACGTCGTCGTCGGTGGGCCGGTAGAGCTGGTACCAGCGGGGTCCGTCGCCGGACGCGGCCGCGACCTCCTCGGTGGTGTGCGACGACGCCGTCGAGAGCACCGTCGGGACGCCCAGCGCCGCGGCCGCCCGCGCGGTGGCGAGCTCGCCGTCGTCGTGCAGCAGGTGCTGCACCCCCACCGGGCCGAGCAGCAGCGGCGCCGCCATCGGCGTGCCCAGCACCGTCGTCGACCAGTCCCGCACGTGGTTGCCGCGCAGCATCCGCGGGACGAGGCCGACGCGGTCGAAGGCCGCCCGGTTGGCGCGCATCGTCGCGCCGGAGCCGGCTCCGCCCGCGACGTAGTCGAACGCGTGCGCGGGGAGCACCCGGCGGGCGGCGACCTCCAGCCGGGACGGGTCGGTGGGCAGCGCCGGGACCCGGCCGTCCGGACCGCCCGCGTAGATCTCGGCGCCGTAGCGGTCGGGGTCGGGCACGTGCCCATCGTCGGCGCGGGGCGGGCGGGTGGGCCAGGGTCGGCGGTCGGATTCGTCCCCTCCGGACATGGTCGCCCCGGGCGCGCGCGGCGATGCTCGGTCCCGTGAGCGGCCGCTACGCCGAAGAGCTCGTGGACGCCGGATTCGCCGTGGAGGTGGCCGACGCACCGCTGCTGCACGACGGCCTCAACGCCGCGGACCTGGCCCACCTGCTGGTGCTCGTCGAGCAGGGCGTCGTCCCGGAGCGGGCCGTGCCACGACTGGCCGCCGTGCTGTGCGAGGCGGACCGGACCCCGGCCGGGGAGTTCGGGTACGACCCGCGCGACGGCGAGGTCTACAACTGCCGCGAGAAGCGCTTCGCCGCGGCGATCGGGCGCGATGCCGGCTGGCTGCACGCCGGGCGACCCCGTCGCGAGGCCGTCCGCATCGCGCTGCGCCTGCGCGTGCGCCGGGATCTCTGCGACCTCGTCGAGGCGGCCGCGGAGTTCGCGCTGGCCGGGGCCCGCACGGCCGCGGCCCACGCCGAGACGCTGATGGTCGACCAGACCTACCTGCAGCACGCCCAGCCCTCGACGTTCGGGCACTACCTGCTCGGGATGGTGGCGCCGGCGCTGCGCGAGGTCGACCGGCTCGGCGCGGACCTCGACGGCGTCGACCGGAGCCCGGCGGGGGCCGGCGCGGTCAACGGCAGCCCGCTGACCGGGGACCGGGCCCGCACCGCGCGGCTGCTCGGGTTCGCCGACGTCGTCGAGCACACCCGCGACGCGATGTGGCAGTCCGACGGCTTCACCGCGACCGTCGGGCACGCCGCGGGGCTGGCGACCACCCTCGACCGGCTCGCCGAGGACCTCGAGATCTGGAGCAGCGCGGAGTTCGGCTGGGTCCGCCTCGCCGTCGGGCACACCCGCACGAGCATCCTGATGCCGCAGAAGCGCAACCCGTACGCGCTGACGATGGTCCGGGGCGAGGCGGGGGTGCTGATCGGCCGGGCGACCGGGATGCTCGCGCTGGCCAAGAGCCCGTCGGCCCGCAGCGACAACCTGATCCTCGCCTACGGCGAGGTCCCCCGGGCGCTGGATCTGGCGACCCGCGCCACCCGGCTCATGGCGGGTGTCGTCGCGGAGCTCGAGGTCGACGCGGCCGCGATGGAGGCGGCCCTGCGCGGCGGCTTCTCGCAGGCCGCCGACGTCGCCGAGCACCTCATGGTCACGGCGGGGCTGGACTACCGCAGCGCCTACGACGTGGTCGGGGTCGCGGTGCGCCGGGCGGCCGAGGCGGGCCTCACCGGCGCCGACCTGACCGCCGCCCACCTCACCGCCGCGGCCGCCGAGGCCGGGGTGGACCCCGCGGAGCTCGCGGCGGCGCTCGGCGCGCGGGACCTGTCCGAGGTGGTCGACCCGGCCCGCATCGTGCGCTCCCGGACCACCCGCGGCGGCGCCGCGCCGGACGAGGTCCGCCGCATGGCCGCCGCCTGCGAGTCGGCCGCGGAGAAGGCCCGCGACGCGGTGCGTGCCCGCCGAGCCGGGTTCGACGGGGCCGAGGCCGAGCTCCGGCGGCGCGCGGCCGCCCTCGCGGGCCCCACCGACGACGGAGACCCCCCACGACCCGGACGGTGACCGATGGACATCCGCGAGCAGCACCCCGACCTCGCCGAGTGGAACGCCCTGATCGAGCGCTGCCTCGCCGACCCCGACCCGGAGCCGATCACCAACCTCGATCCCGGGGACGAGCGGCCCTACGACGCGGTGTTCGTCGGCGGCGGTGCCGGCGGACGGTTCGGGGCGGCCTACCTCCGCGCGATGGGCGGGCGCCCGCTGATCGTCGACGCGTGGCCGTTCCTCGGCGGCTCGTGCCCGCACCAGGCGTGCGTGCCGCACCACCTGTTCTCCGAGGCCGCGGCCGAGCTGGACCGGATGCGGTGGTTCTCCGACGAGCTGTACTTCCCGAAGTTCGACCCCTCCCGCGCCGGCATCAAGGACCTCGTCGACCTGTTCGTCGCCGGTCGCAGCAGTGCGCACGCGTTCATGAACTGGCAGACCAAGGAACAGCTCGACGTCGAGTACGTGCTGAACGCCCGGGCGTCGCTCGTCGACCCGACCACGGTGCGTGTCGCCGGCCGGACCTTCCGCGCCCGCAACCTGGTGCTCGGCACCGGCGCCCGGCCGGTCGTCCCGGACGTGCCGGGGATCCGCCGGCCCGGGGTGCACGACTTCATCAGCCTCGTCGAGTCCCTCGACGCCGAGCCGGCGCGCTGCGTGGTGATCGGGGGCAGCAAGGTCGCCATGGAGTACGGCTCGTTCTTCCACGCGACCGGCTGCCCGACGACGATGGTGTCCCGGTCACCGGTGATGCGGTCGTCGTCGCTGCACCACGTCGACGAGGACCTGCGCCGCTACGTCGTCGACGGCATGCGGCGGCGGGGCATGGAGATCCTCGAGGGCGCCGAGCCGGTGACGGTCGAGGGCGTCGGCGCCGACGGCCCGGTCACCGGGGTGACGGTGCGGCTCGCAGACGGTTCCACCCGCCGCCTGGAGGCGGACATGGTGTTCCTCGGCCTCGGGGAGCGGCCGGACACGACGGAGGCGCGGGCGGTGCTGGGCATCGAGGTCGACGACCGCGGCCGCGTCGTCACCGACCGCCGGATGCGGACCTCGGTGCCGGGCGTGTACGCGATCGGCGACATGATCGCCGGCGCGATGGAGATGTGGAAGGCCCGCAAGTCCGGGGTGACGGCGGCCCGTAACATCATGGGCGAGGAGCTGGAGTTCGACGTCTCGGAGTACCCGGACTTCCTGCACACCACCTACGAGGTGAGCTGGGTCGGGCTCACCGAGCAGGAGGCCCGGGACACCCGCGACGACGTGGTCGTCATCCAGATGCCGCCCTACGTCGAGGGGCTCGACACCGAGCACCTCCCGCTGCCGTGCGCGGAGGGGTCGATGCTCTACGCGTTCCGCCGCCCGGAGCTCTCCGGCTTCCAGAAGCTCGTCGTCGATGGGACCACCCGCCAGGTGCTCGGCGCCCACCACTGCGGCTACGGGGCCAAGGACGCGTTCCAGTACCTCGACCACCTCATCCACCGGCCCGAGGGGCTCACGATCGACGAGCTGGGCTGGATGAACGAGCTCTTCCTCAACCCGGAGCACTTCGTGCAGCTCTCCCGGCTGCGGGCGGGGAAGGGCCGGCTCACGCACCTGTGAGGAGGGTCGTGGGGGCGCCGGGAGTCCCGGCGCCCCCGCGGCGGGCTCAGCGCAGCGACGCCCGGACCAGCTCGGTCCCCGCGACGAGCGCGTGCAGCTTCTCCTGGGCGATGTAGCGCTGGATCATCGGCAGCCCGCAGTCGGTGGTCACGCCGAGCCGGTCGGCCGGGATGTACTCCAGCAGCCGGTGGATGCGGTCGGCGACCTGCTCGGCGGTCTCGGTGATCGTCGACTTCACGTCGATGACGCCCGCCCAGAACACCATCCCGTCGGGCAGCGGGTGGTTCTTCATGACGTCGAGGCCGGACAGGTCGTCCGACCGGCGCCCGCAGCTCTCGAGGTTGAGCACGTCGATCCGCGCCTCGTACGACTTCGGGACGACGGACGCGGTGGCGGACGGGGCCTCCCCGCGCCGCTCCGTGAGGTCGAAGATCTCCCCGGCCTGCGCGGTCTCGTCGGGGTAGTAGGCGGGCGTGCCACCCCAGTTGCCCCAACAGACGTGGCAGATGATCTTCGCGTTGGTGACGCCCTCGACGACCCGGTCGAAGGCCTCGATCGCCCAGTCCTCGAAGAAGTAGGGCCAGGTGAACTCGTCGAGCTGGATGAACTCGACCCCCATCCGGTCGACCTCGCGGAGGTCCGCGTTGAGCGCGTCCGCGACGGCGAGCGCCCGCGCCCGGGGGTCCGGGTAGAACCGGTCCTCCATCGTCTGGGCGAGCACCTGGACGCCGGTGTACTGCACCTTGATCGGCTTGTCGGTCGCCCGGCGCAGCGCCCGGGCCTGCTCGACCATCATCCCGCCGCGCCGCCGGATCTCCGAGGTCACCGTGGAGGCGTGCAGGCGGCTGTAGATCGGGAAGCCGAGGTAGCCGCCGCCCATCTGCAGGCCGAGGCGCCGGTGGTAGTAGTACACCGCCTGGTCGGCGTAGCAGTCGGCCTGCAGCCGGCCGTCGGTGATGATGTCGAGCCCGGCCCGCTCCTGGTCGGCGACGAGCGCCCCCATCGCGTCGCCGAGGGCCTCGGCGTTGAAGGAGTCGGGCGGTTCCTGGTCCCCGGACCAGTCGCGGACCGGGCCGGCGTCCCACCAGCGCGGGTTCGGGTAGTTGCCCACCATCGAGGTGGGGATGAGGATGTCGCGGTCTCCGACGCGCATGGGCGGCCTCCCTGCCGGTCTCCGGGCGCGACCCACGGCTGGTGGTCCAGGTCACAGCCTCGGCGTCCGACGGTAGCCACGCCGCGCGCCGCGGTCGGATTCCTTGGCCCCGCAGGACACCCGGCCGCGGCCCCACCCGCCGGTCACGGTGCGGTCAGGACGTGGTGAACAGCGTCGGCGCGCCCCCGCTCACCAGGAACACCACCGGACCGGTGACCTCACCCCGCCGCGTGGCCGCGAGGAGGCCCGCCATCGCCTTCGCGCCGAACACCGGGTCGAGGAACACGCCCTCGGTCCGGGCGACCAGCGCGGCGGCCTCGTCGCCCTCGGCCGAACGTCTCCCGTAGCCGGGGCCGAGGTGGCCGTCGACGACGGTCGGCGCCGCGGCCGGGGCCGGCACCCCGAGCAGGTCGGCGACCCCCCGGGCCAGCGCGGTCACGCGCTCGACGCACACCGGCGCCGGACGGCTGACGGTCACCCCGACCACGCCGCCCAGGCGCTGCCACGCCACCCCCGCGTGCAGCCCGCCCTGCGTGCCGCAGGAGCCGGTCGCGAGCCAGAACGACGCCGGCCCGACGCCCGTGGCGGCGAGCTGGCCGGCGAGCTCGACGGCCGCGGTCGCGTAGCCGAGGGCGCCCACCGGGGTGGCCCCGCCCCGGCCGAGCGCGAGCGGCCGCTCCCCGGCCGCCCGCAGCTCGGCGGCCACCGCCTCGACGACGCGGTCCACGGACGCCCGGTCGGGATCGCCGGTGAAGCGGAGCCGGGCCTCGGCGAGCACCGCCAGGGCCGCGTTCCCGACGGCGGGCACCTCGTCGCCGTAGCAGACCAGGGTCGCCCGGAGGCCGTGCCGCCGGGCCGCGAGCGCGGCCAGCATCGCCCAGTTCGACCCGGGGCCTCCCCCGGTCACGAGGTGGTCGCAGCCGCGGGCGAGCGCGTCGCCGAGCAGGTACTCGAGGCCGCGCACCTTGTTCCCGCCGAGGCCCAGACCGGTGAGGTCGTCGCGCTTGAGCCAGATCTCCACCCCGGCGACCTCGGAGAGCCGCGGGGCGGGCTGCAACGGGGTCGGCAGCGTCGCGAGCCGGACCCGCGGGGGCGCGAGCGGGCCGCTCACCGGACGGCGGGGTCGCGCGCGAGGATCCGGTCCACGAAGGCGGTCGCCGCGCCGAGGGAGCGCGCCGGATCCCGGGCCGCCTCGACCTCCTCGGGACACAGCAGCCCGTCCCGGACCAGCCGCTCCCCGAGGTCGACGCCGTCGTCCCGGGCGGCCACGGCGGCGGCGTGCACCGCCTCGTGCGCGGAGTGCTTCCCGATCCGGGCGGCCAGCGCGGCCATGAGCGGCTCGGAGGCCAGGGCGGTGCCGTGCGCGTCGAGGTTGGCCCGCATCCGGCCCGCGTCGACGGTGAGACCTTCCAGCAGCCGCACCGCGATCCCGAGGGCCGCCCCGGTGAGCTGGCAGGCCTCGGGCAGCGCGAGCCACTCGGCCTTCCAGCCGCGGCCGTCGCGCTCGTGGAGCGCGACGAGACCCTCGAGCGCGACCCCGGCGTCGGCGCGGACGATCCGGGCGAGGGTGTCGAGGTGCTCGGAGAGCTCGGGGTTGCGCTTGTGCGGCATCGTGATGCTCCCGACGGTGCCGGCGACGACGGGCTCGCCGACCTCGCCGATCTCCGGGCGCGCGAGCTCGACGATCTCGGTGCCGATCTTCGCGAGCGTGCCGGTGACCAGCGCCAGGAACCCGAGGAACTCCGCCACGCGGTCCCGGGCCGTGATCCAGGGGAGGTCCGGGGCGCCCAGCCCGAGCCGGCCGGCGAAGGCCCCCACCAGCTCCAGTGCCCGCGGGCCCCAGAACTCCAGGGTGCCCAGCGCGCCGCCGAGCTGGACCACCTCGACGCGCGGGCGGAGCTGGGCGAGCCGCTCGCGGTGCCGGTCGATCTCGTCGACCCACACGGCGGCCTTGAACCCGAACGTGATCGGCTTCCCCGGCTGGGCGTGGGTCCGCCCGCACATCACGGTGTCCCGGTGGCGGCGGGCGAGCGAGGCCGCCGCGCGGCGCACCCGGTCGAGGTCGCGGGCCACGACGTCCGCGGTCGCCCGCACGAGGAGCCCGAACCAGGTGTCGGTGACGTCCTGCACCGTCGCGCCGTAGTACACCCACTCCCGCGCGTGCTCGGGGAGCACCGCCCGCAGCGCGTTGATCAGGCCCAGCGTGGAGTGGCCGGTGGCGCGGGTGCCGGCGCCCACCTCGGCGAGGTCCAGGCGTTCCGGGCGCGCGTGCTCGGCGATGGCCGCCGCGGCCTCGGCGGGCACGAGCCCGACCTCGGCCTGGGCGGCCGCGAGCGCGGAGAGGATCTCCAGCCAGGTGCGGGTGCGGCCGGCGTCGTCGAGCAGGTCGTGCAGCTCGGGGACGGTCCAGAGGTGGCCGTAGATGACCGAGTCGGTGAGGTGGCTGCTCACAGCACGAGCTTCCGGAGGCCCTCGCGGACCTCGTCGAGGGAGGCGCCCCACGGCACGACGGCGGTGTCGTCGGTCGTCTCGAGCCCCCGCTCGAGCAGGCAGCACTTCGTCAGCGTCGGCATCCGCTCCGGGGCGGCCCGGCGGCGGGGGCACAGGTCGGCCCGCGGCGGGGTGTCGCCGTAGAAGTGCTCGTGGAACTGCGCCGAGCGCTCGCACCCGATGAGCAACCAGTCGTCCCGCGCGGCGGGCCGGGTGTCGAGGTAGGCCACGGGCGCGTCCCCGAGGTCGGCCCCGGAGCCCCGGCACGGGAGCAGGTAGCGCGACGCCGGGTGGGCGGCGGCGACGTCCTCGACCCGGACGGCGTCGAGGACCAGGTCGACCGGGGGCAGGTCCTCGTCGAACGCCACGCACTGGACGGCCTGGGCGTGCAGCTTCGGCGGGGAGGGGGGCACCACCTCGGTGACCCGGACCCGGACCGGGGCCGGCCGGTGGATGAAGTTGACGTGCTCGAAGCGGCCGAGCACCACGGTCGTGAGCGCCCCGGGGACGGCGGCGCCCGCGAGCGCGGTGGCGTTGCCGACGTCGACGTCCGGCGCGTGCACCCACGCCGTCTCGTCGGCTCCGGAGAGGATCCGGAGCGCGACCACCGGGGAGAACAGCGGTGTCGTGTCGGCCTTGCGCACCTCGACGACGCAGGTCGCCCCGCCGCGGCGCAGCGCGAGGTAGTCGGTGCGCCGGTAGACCTCGCGCCCGAGCAGGTGCTCCTCGACCGCGGCCGGGGTGAGCGGGATGTCGACCTCCTGGACCGACAGGCCGCGGTAGGGGTGGGAGCGGGTGTTCGGCCGGGCAGCCGGAATGGGGCCCGGCGGGTCCGGGGTCACGGCCGCACCGCCGTGTCCGCCCGCAGGCCCAGCCGCAGGGTCTCGAGGGGGAGCACGTCGTCGGGGGCGATGTTGCCGAGGTTGACCTCGGGGCCGAACCGGCGCACGAACCAGGCCTGCTGGGCCTTCACCGGCGCCTCGAAGATCACCCGCTCGACGGGGACGGCGCCCGCGAGCTCCTCGACCAGCGCGGCCCGCACCGCGCCGTCCGCGTCGTAGATCCCGACGGTGCCCGACTCACGGCCCTCGGCGATCACCCACGCGGCGCCGGCCGCCAGGTCGGCGTTCATCTCCTCGGCCCACTCCGCGCCGGCGACCGGCGCCGCGGCGTCCTTCGCGCCCGCCTCGGCGAGCACGGTGAAGTCCGTCGCGAGCTCGGCGACCAGCGCGCGCTGGGAACCCGGGCCCAGCCAGGCCAGGCCGTTCGACACCTCGAGCGCGTCGATGCCCTCCGCCGCGGCCCAGCGGCGCAGCGCGAGGAGCTCACCCTGGGCCGCGGCGATCTCGACGAGGGTGCCGCCGAGGCAGACGAGCACCCCGGAGCGCTGGTAGGCCGCCACCCGCTGCTTGAGGGCGCGGTCGAGGTAGCCGATGCCCCAGCCGATCTTGACCACGTCGACCAGGTCGGCCGCGGCGGTCAGGAGGCCGTCCACCACGGCGGGTGAGGACCCCTTGTCGAGGACGTGCGTGATCCCGCTCGACCGCGGCTTCCCGGAGCGTTCGGGGAGCCTCAGGAAGTCGGGGCGGTCCCACACCCGGAGCAATGTACGGCGACGGAGGGGGTCCCGACCTCGTCCCGGGCGGACGAGGCCCCCGGCCTTCTTCGGCCGTCCGGGCTGTGACTCCGGCCACCGGGTCGCCCGTAGCGTTTCCGCTCGTGGCCGGTCGGCTCGTGGTTCTCGGCGGCGGCGCCGCGGGGATGTCCGCGGCGTCGGCGGCCCGCCGGACCGACCCCGGCCTCGAGGTCGTCGTCCTCGAGGCGACCGGGTACGCGGCGGCCGGGCTCTGCGGCCTGCCCTACCACCTTGCCGGGCTGGTCGGAGCGGCCGAGGACCTGGTCGCGTACCCGCCGTCGTTCTTCCGGGAGCGACGCGGCATCGACCTGCGCCTGGGCACGGAGGTCGTCGGGGTCGACACCGACCGGCGGCTCGTGCTCCACCGGGAGGGTCCGCCGCTCGGGTACACCGCGCTCGTCGTCGCCACCGGGGGCAGGCCGACGACGATCCCGCTGCCGCGCCCCGCCGACCGGCCCGGGTTCGTGGTGCGCACCGTCGAGGACCTGGTCGACCTGCGCGCGCTCGTCGACGCGGGCGGGGTGCGGCGCGCCCTCGTCGTCGGCGCGGGCTACATCGGCCTGGAGACCGCCGAGGCCCTGGCCGGGCGCGGGGTCGCGGTCACGGTCGCCGAGCGGCTGGACCGGGTGCTGCCGACCACCCTCGACCCCGAGGTCGCCGCCGTCGTCGAGGAGCACGTGCGCACCCACGTCGACCTGCGGCTGGGCACCGACGCGGTCCCGCTCGCGGCCGACGAGGGCGTCGACGTCGTCGTCACCTGCACGGGCGTCGGCCCGGCCGCGGACCTGCTGGCCGGCGCGGGCGCGCGGACCGGGCCGGGCGGCGCGCTGCTGGTCGACGACCGGATGCGCACCTCGCTGCCCGGGGTGTGGGCGGCCGGGGACTGCATCGCGCCGTACCACCGCGTGCTGGGCGCGCCCGCCTTCGTCCCGCTCGGGCCGACGGCGAACAAGACCGGCCGGGTCGCGGGCACCGTCGCGGCGGGCGGCGACGCGCGGTTCGCCGGCATCGTCGGGACCGCGGTGGTCAAGGTGTTCGACCTCGAGGTCGCCCGCACCGGCCTCACGCTCGCCGAGGCCCGCGCCGCCGGGTTCGCCGCCGTCGCCGCGGACGTCGTGAGCCGCAGCCGCGCCAAGTACTACCCCGGGGTCAGCCCGGTGCACGTCCGCGTGGTCCACGAGCCCGGGGGCCGGCTGCTCGGTGCGCAGCTCGTCGGGCGGGAGGGCGCCGCGAAGCGGGTCGACGTCGTCGCCACCGCGCTGCACGCGGGGCTCTCGGTCGACGACCTCGCCGACCTCGACCTGTCCTACGCGCCGCCCTACGCCCCGGTCTACGACCCGGTCCTCGTCGCGGCCCAGGCCGCGCAGCGGGTCACGGCGAGCGCCGGATGAGCGGCGGGACGCGGGTCGCCGTCGTGACCGGCGGGGGCTCGGGGATCGGGCGGGCGACGTGCGCGCGGCTGAGCGAGGACGGGTTCGCCCTCGCCGTGATCGACCTGGTCCCGCCGCCGACCGCGGACCCGGGCGACCTGGCGCTGACCGCCGACGTCGGGGATGCGGCGGCCGTCGAGGACGCGGTGGGGGCGGTCCTCGCCCGGTTCGGACGGATCGACGTCCTGGTCAACAACGCCGGGACCACCGGCGGCCCGGCGGCGACGGTGTGCCACGAGACGCCCGTGGCGGACCTGGACCGGGTCCTCGCGACCAACGTGCGCGGCCCGTTCCTGTGCAGCCGCGCGGTGCTCCCCACGATGCTCGCCCACGGCGCGGGGCACGTCATCACGGTCGCCTCGTCGGCCGGCATCGCGGCCTTCCCGGGCCGGTGCGCCTACACCGCGTCCAAGGGCGCCGCCCTGATGTTCGCGAAGGCGCTGGCGCTGGACTACGCCGCGGCCGGCATCCGGTCGAACGCGGTGTGCCCCGGGTTCGTCCGGACCCCCATGACGCAGTGGCGGCTCGACGTCCCCGAGCTCGCCGCCCAGGTCGAGGCGAACATCCCCCTCGGGCGGGTCGCGGAGCCCGACGAGGTGGCGGACGCGATCTCGGTGCTCGCGTCCGGGCGGATGGGCTACATGACCGGCCACGCGCTGGTCGTCGACGGAGGGTGGACCGCGCGATGACCGATCGGTTCGCGGGCAAGGTCGTGCTGGTCACCGGGGCGGGCTCGGGCATCGGCCAGGCCGCCGCGCTGCGCTTCGCCGCCGAGGGGGCGAGCGTCGCGGTCCTCGACGTCCGGCCCGAGGGCGCCGCGCTGACCACGATGCTCGTCGAGAAGGAGCACGAGGGCCGGGCGCTCGCGCTCTGTGCCGACGTCGCGGACGCCGACGAGGTCACGACGGCCGTCGACCTCGCCGTGGCCGAGCTCGGGCGCCTCGACGCGGTCTACAACAACGCCGGGACCATGGACCTCGGCTCGGTCGAGGACACCCCCGAGGACACCTGGGACCGGACCTTCGGCGTGCACGCGCGCGGGACGTACCTGACCTCGCGGGCCGCGCTCGAGCACCTCGGACCCGGCGGCGCGATCGTCAACCAGGGCTCGATCGCCGCGCTCGTCGGGGTGCAGTACCTGGCGGCCTACAGCGCGGCGAAGGGCGCCGTGGTCGCGCTGACGCGGGCGATGGCCGTCGACCTCGCGCCGCGCGGCATCCGCGTCAACGCCATCTGCCCCGGCACCTGCCGTACCCCGATGACCGAGCCGCTGTTCCGGGCCCGCGGCGAGGGCGACCCGGAGGCCGGCGTGGCGCAGACGCTCCCCAAGTACCCCCTCGGCCGGCTCGGGACCCCGGAGGACATCGCCGCGGTGGCGGCGTTCCTCGCGAGCGACGAGGCGTCGTTCATGACCGGGTCGGTCGTCACGTCGGACGGGGGGATGACCGCGCAATGAGGGAGTCGACGATGAGCTTCCACCTCGGGGGCGACAAGCGCGCCTCCCTCGCCGAGGCCGCGGCCCGGGTCGGCGACGGCGCGCTGGTCGCGCTGGGCGGCGGGCTCTGCGCCCGGCTGCCGATGGCGCTGGTCCGCGAGATGGTCCGGCAGGGCCGGCGCGACCTGCACCTCGTCGGCTCGGCGCACAGCATCGACGTCGACCTGCTGATCGCGGCCGGGGCGGTCGGGGTGTGCGAGGAGAGCTACGTCGGGTTCGAGCAGGACCTCGGGCTGGCACCCGCATTCCGGCGGGCGGCCCGCGACGGCTCGGTCGAGGTCCGGGAGAGCTGCTGCGCGACGGTCCTCGCCCAGCTGCGGGCCGCCGAGGCGGGCGTGCCGTTCCTGCCGGTGCGGGGCATCAAGGGCACCGACGTGGAGGGGCTCCACCCCGAGTACGCGCGGATGACGTGCCCGTTCACCGGCGAGGAGCTCGTCGTGGTGCCGCCGCTGCGACCCGACGTCGCGCTGCTGCACGCCCCGCTCGGCGACGCGCACGGGAACCTGCACCTCGACCAGCCGTTCGTCCTCGACGAGCGCTTCGCCCACGCGTCGGTGGCGGTCGTCGCGACGGTGGACCGGATCGTCCCGACGGCGGAGCTGGTCGGCGCCGGCGTCGTCGTGCCCGGCCACCTGGTCGCGGCGGTCGCCGAGGTGCCCTACGGGGCGCACCCGTCGTCGTGCTACCCGGGCTACGCCTACGACCGGCCGCACCTCGCGGCGTACCTGGCCGCGGCGACGGCGGGCGGCACCGCGCTCGACGAGTACCTCGCCCGCTACGTCCACGTCGACGAGGACACCTACGCGAAGGACGTCGACCCGGAGCGGCTGGCGGCGTGGTCGGGGTCCACCCGGGCGTGGCAGGAGCTGTTCCGGTGAGCTGGGCACTGGACGCCGGCCACGCGGCGCAGCGGAGCTGGACCCTCGACGAGGCGTTCGTCGTCGCGCTGGCCCGGACGATCCGGGACACCGAAGCGGTGTTCCACGGGTTCGCGAGCCCGTGCGCGCAGGTCGCGATGCACGTCGCCAAGCGCACCCACGCCCCGGACTGCCTGCTCATCGAGGGCGCGACCTACGCCGTCGACCCGGTCCCGGTGTTCGTCCCGCCCACCGGCAACGACCTCGCGCTGCACCGCGACGCGGTCTACCGGATGCGGTTCGAGGAGTTCTTCGACGCCGCGTGCCGGGGCGCGGTCGACCGGATGTTCCTCTCCGGCGGCCAGATCGACGGCTACGGCAGCACGAACGTCACCGCGATCGGCGGGATGCCGCACCCGAAGATCAAGCTCGGCGGCGGGGGCGGCGGCGGGAACATCTCCGCGAGCATCGGCGCGCTGACGGTCTGGACCTCGCGGCACCGGGCGGGCCGGACGCTGGTCGCCGACCTGGACTTCCTCACGGACCTGGGCCACCGCACGCGCGAGGGCTCCCGCGCCGAGCTGGGCTACACCGGCGGCGGGCCGCAGTGGCTGGTCACCGAGCTCGGCGCGTTCGACTTCGACGGGGACGGCCACGCCCGGCTCCGCGCGCTGTGGCCGGACGTCGACGTCGACGACGTGGCGGCGGCGACCGGCTTCGAGCTCCGGGTCGCCCTCGACGGCGCCGACGGGCTGCTCGACCCGCCGTCGCCGGCCGAGCTCGCGGCGGTGCGGGCGGTGGACCCGCTCGGGGTGCGGCGGTCGGAGTTCGCCGAGGTGGAGCTCGCGCGCACCCCCGGGCTCTCCGGGGTGGCGCGATGAGCCTGCTCGACGCGCTGTTCCGCCCGCGGCGGGTGGCGCTCGTCGGCGCCTCCGACCGGCCCGGGAGCCTCGGCCAGGTGCTCGCCGCCAACCTCGCCGACTTCCCGGGCGAGGTCGTGCCGGTGCGCGGCGGGGAGTCGCTGCGCGACGTCGCGGGGCCGATCGACCTCGCCGTCGTCTCGGTGCCGGCGAAGGCCGTCCCCGCGGTCGCCGCGGATGCGGCGGCGGCGGGCGTCGAGGCGATGGTGGTCCTCTCGGGCGGCTTCGCCGAAACCGGTCCCGACGGCGCCGCCCTGCAGGAGGAGCTGGTCGCCGCCGCGGGGTCCGTGCGCGTCGTGGGCCCGAACTGCTTCGGCATCCAGAACTGCGACCTGCCGCTGAACGCGTCGATGGCGACCGGGCTCCCGGACGGCGGCGGCGGGATCTCGCTGGTCAGCCAGTCCGGGGCGTACGGGATGGCGATCCGCACCCTCGCCGTCGACGAGCGCACCCGGTTCGCCAAGATCCTCGCTCCCGGGAACACCTGCGACGTCAGCATCGCCGAGCTGCTCGGCGAGCTCGCCGCCGACCCGGCGACGCGGACGCTGTGCTTCCTCCTGGAGTCCCTGTCGGCGTGCTCCTCCGAATTCGGCGGGCGTGCGTTCGTGGAGGCCGCGCGGCGGACCGGGGCCGAGAAGCCGGTGATCGTCGCGAAGACCGGGCGGTCGGACGCCGGGGTCCGCGCGGCCGCGTCGCACACCGCCGCCCTGGCCGCGACGCGGACGGTCTGGGAGGGCGTGTTCCGGCAGGCCGGCATCGTCGAGGTGGCCTCCGGACAGGAGCTCCTCGACGTCGCCCGGGCGCTCGACGGCCAGCCCCGCCCGACGGGTGACCGGGTCGCGGTGATCACGAACTCCGGCGGGGTCGGCGTGGAGCTGTGCGACCTCCTGGCCGACGAGGGGCTCGCGGTGCCGGCGCTGTCACCGGGGCTGCAGGAGCGGATCCGCGCGATGCTGCCCCCCTTCGCGAGCCCGGTGAACCCGGTGGACGTGACCCCGGTGTGGTCGCGCTTCGCCGAGCTCTACCCGGCGCTGACCGACCTGCTGGCGCGCAGCGGGGAGGTCGACGTGGTCGTCCCCGTGCTGCTGCAGCGTGCGGCGATGGACGCCGCGACCGCCGAGGGGCTGCGGGACGCCGTCGCGGCGCTGCGGGCCGACGGGGTCGAGGTGCCGGTCGCGGTGTGCTGGGTCGCGCCGCGCGACGCCCGCCCGAACGCGGACCTGCTCCAGGAGAGCGGGGTGCCCTGCTTCGAGTGGCCGGCCCGGACGGCGCGGGCGCTCGGGCACGCGCAGCGCTGGGCCCGCCGGCGCGAGCGCCGCCCCGTCGCGCCCCGGCCGGTCGTCCCGGTCGCGGCGCCCCCGCCGCTGGACCCGGAGGCGGGGGCGGCGTTCCTCGCGCGGTTCGGCGTCGCGACCGCGCGGTCGGTCACCTGCGCCGATCCCGACGAGGCGGTCGCGGCGGCCACGACGTTCCCGGTGGTCGTGAAGATCGCGGGTGTCGCGCACCGGACGGAGCTGGGCGGCGTGCGGGTCGGGCTCTCCGGCGCGGCGGACGTCCGCGCCGCGGCGCAGGAACTGCTCGCCCACGGCCCGGTGCTCGTGCAGCCGCAGCTGACCGGCGTCGAGGTCGCCGTCGGCGCGCTCCGGGACCCGGTCTTCGGGCCGGTGGTGATGGTGGGCCTCGGCGGCATCTGGATCGAGGTGCTCGCCGACGTCGCGTTCGCCCTCGCCCCGCTGGACCGGGCCGACGCCCGGGAGCTGCTCACCCGGCTCCGGGGATTCCCGCTGCTCACCGGGGCGCGCGGCGCCGCGCCGGTCGACCTGGACGCGCTCGCGGACACCATCGTCGGGGCCGGCGACGCGCTGGTGGCGGGCGACGTCGGCGAGATCGACCTGAACCCGGTGCTCGCGACGCCCGCCGGCGTCGTCGCGGTGGACTGGAAGGTGAGCTGACCCGTCCTCGTCCCGGCGGGACCATGCCGCGGCCGGGTTCCGTCCCTCGTGGCCGAGGCCACTGGCCCGGGTGGCCCCGTAGCGTCCGGCGCAGATCGAGGGCCGTGTGGTCCTGTCCGGACACCCTCGTCCCGCAGTACGGTGTGTGATCTACGACACAGAGGTAGGTCATGGCGGCATCGATGACGATGGGGCTCCCCGGCGTCCGGCTCCGGCCCGGCGACCACATCTGTGCCTTCTACCGCGGCCCGGAGCAGCGTGACGCCCTGCTGGTGCCCTACCTGCGCGAGGGCCTCCGCGCGGGCGACATGTGCCTGTGCGTGACCGACGATCCGGCGGCCGAGACCGCGGTGATCGACCTGCTCGCGGAGTCGGTGTCGGACCCCGAGCTCGCGCGGGGGTGCCTGCGGTCGACCGACTCCGAGTCGACGTACCTCGCCGACGGGTGCTTCGTCATCGACCGGATGCTCGCGTTCTGGGAGACCGAGGTCGGGGGCGCGGTCACGCGCGACGGCTTCGCGTCGGTGCGCTCGGTCGGCGAGATGACCTGGGCCCTCTCCGGGCGGCCCGGCGTCGAGGGGCTGCTCTCCTACGAGTCCCGGCTCAACGACTTCCTGCCGCGCTACCCGCTCGTCGCCCTCTGCCTCTACGACCTCGAGCGGTTCAGCGACGGGGAGCTCGTCGTCGAGATCCTGCAGACCCACCCGGCCGTGCTGATCGGCGGCCAGCTGGTGGAGAACCCCTGGTACACCGACCCGCACGACTACCTCGGCCGGAGACCGGCCACCGCGTCGTGAGGGTCACCGCGGCCCCGCCCGACCGGACGGAGCGCGCCCTGCTCTCGAGCATGCGCAGCCTGCTCCTGCTCGGGAAGATGATGGCCGAGGGCGCCGACGAGGCGCAGATCCTCCTGCTCGCGAGCGGGGCCGCGCCGTCGGTGGCCCGGTGCGGGTACGCCCGGGTGGTGCTGGCCGGGGACACGGAGCCCCGGGAGCTCGCGGCGGCCGTCGCCGGGCTGGGGCCGTCCGAGGGCGAGGTGGCGGTCGCCGGGCTGCGGCACGCCTGGGCCTGGCCGCTGCGGCGGACCGACGACCACCTGGGGCACCTCGTCGTCGCGGGACCGACGGAGTTCTCCGGCGAGGAGACGTTCCTGCTCCGGGCGCTGGCCCAGCAGACCGGGGACGCGCTGGCCAACCGCCGGCTCCACGACCAGGAACAGGCCACCGCGGCCACGCTGGTCGCGGTCAACGACCGGTTGCGGGGCACCGTCGAGGCACTCCGGCGCAGCATGGACATCCACAGCCGGCTGACGGCCGTCGCCGTGTCCGGGGAGGGCCGGGACGGGATCGCCCGCGCGGTGCACGAGCTGACCGGCCTCGACGTGGCCATCGAGGACCGCCACGGCAACCTCCAGGCGTGGGCGGGCTCCGAGCGCCCCACCCCGTACCCCAAGGAGTCACCGGCCTGCCGCGAGCGGCTGCTGGCCCGCGCCGCCCGCGAGGCCCGGCCCCTGCGCCACGGCGCCCAGGTCCTCGCCCTCGCCCATCCGCAGGGCGACACCCTCGGCGCGATCGTGCTGCGCGACCCCGAGCACCGCGCCGGCGAGGCCGAGCTGATGGCGCTGGAGCACTCGGCGACCATTCTCGCGATGGAGCTCGCGCGGGTCCGCAGCCTCGCCGAGAGCGAGCTGCGGCTGCGCCGCGACGTGGTCGACGAGCTGCTCGGCGGCACCGACGAGGAGTCCAGCCTCGCCCGGGCGATGGCGCTGGGCTACGACCTGCAGCGCCCGCACCGGGTCGTCGTCGTCGAGGGCCGGGCCGGGCACGGGCGGGCGCACGACGACGACGTCCTCTTCCAGGCGGTCCGCCGGGCCGCGCGCGACGAGCCGGCCGGCTCGCTCGTCGTCGCCCGCCGCGACGAGGTGGTCCTGCTCGCGGACAGCGAACCGGACTGGGAGCACCTCCGGCGCGCCGTGCTGCGCGAGATGGGGGGCGGTCGGGCCCGGATGGGCGTCGGACAGCGCTGCGACCAGGTGGGCGACTTCCCCCGCTCCTACCGGCAGGCGCGGCTGGCGCTGCGTCTCCCCGCGCAGGCGGAGCAGGACGACCGCGCGGTCCGGTTCGACGACCTCGGGGTCTACCAGCTGCTGGTGGGCGTCGAGGACCTCGGCGAGGTCGAGCGGTTCGTGCAGCGCTGGCTGGGCAAGCTGCTCGAGTACGACGCGTGCCGCAGCTCGGAACTGGTCCGCACCCTCGCCCACCACCTGGAGCGCGGCGGCAACTACGAGCTCACCGCGAAGTCGCTCATCGTCCACCGCAACACGCTCAAGTACCGCCTCCAGCGCATCCGGCAGATCGCCGAGGTCGACCTCAACGACCCGGACGTCTGGTTCAACCTCCACCTGGCGACGCGGGCCTGGCGCACGCTCGACGTCCTGCGCACGAGCCGGTGAGCCCCGACCACCTCGCGCACTGGGGCGCCTACTCCCCCGAGATCACCCACGGCGAGGTGACCGCGGTCCGCCCGGCCCCGGACGACCCGTGCCCGTCCCCGCTGCTCGACAACGTCGTCGGGTCGCTGCGCCACCCCCTGCGCACCACGACCCCGATGGTGCGCGAGGGCTGGCTGCGCGACGGCCCGGGCGCGGACCCGCGCCGGGGGGAGGACCGGTTCGTGCCCGTCGGGTGGGACGACGTGATCCCGCTGCTCGCCGGCGAGCTGCGACGCGTGTACGACCGGTCCGGGCCGGAGTCGGTGTTCGGGGGCTCGTACGGGTGGTCGAGCGCGGGACGGTTCCACCACGCGCAGGGCCAGGTCCACCGGTTCCTGGGTGCCCTCGGCGGCTACGTCGCCTCGGTCAACACCTACAGCGCGGGCACCGCGGAGGTCCTGCTCCCCCACGTCCTCGGGGGCGGCGCGACGGTGCTGCGCGGGCTGACCAGCTGGGACGTCCTGGTGGAGCACACCACCCTGATGGTGTGCGTGGGCGGCGTGCCCGCCAAGAACACCGCGGTCGCGCCGGGCGGTCGCACGGCGCACACCACGGGGAGCGCGCTCACCGCGATGGCGCGCCGCGGGACGGAGTTCGTCCTGGTCGGCCCCGACCGCCGGGACCTGCCCGCCGAGGTGCACGGCCGGTGGCTCCCGGTGCGGCCCGGCTCGGACACGGCGCTGCTGCTGGCCCTCGGCCACGAGCTGGTGGTCGCCGGGCTGCACGACGAGGCGTTCCTGCGGACCCACTGCACCGGCGCCGACACCGCGATCGGCTACCTGCTCGGACGGACCGACGGGGTGCCGCGGTCGGCGGCCTGGGCGGCGCCGATCTGCGGGGTGGAGGCGGGGGAGATCGTGGCGCTGGCCCGGCGGATGGCCGAGCGGCGCACGATGATCACCGTCACCTTCTCGCTGCAGCGGGCCGAGTTCGGGGAGCAGCCGGTGTGGGCGGGGGTCCTGCTGGCCGCCCTGCTCGGCCAGATCGGGCTGCCCGGCGGAGGGTTCGGGCACGGCTACGGGTCGGTCGGCGACAACGGCCACCCCGCCCACACGGGCCCGATCCCGACGCTGCCCCAGGGCGTGAACGCGTGCCGGACGCGCATCCCGGTGGCGCGGATCGCGGACATGCTGCTCCGACCGGGCGGCGAGTACCCCTACGACGGCGCGACGCACCGGTACCCGTCGATCGAGCTCGTCTACTGGTGCGGTGGCAACCCGTTCCACCACCACCAGGACCTCGGCCGGCTGCGCGAGGCGTGGCGCCGGGTCCCGACCGTCGTGGTGCACGAGCCGTACTGGACGTCCACGGCCCGTCACGCCGACGTCGTGCTCCCGGCCACCGTCACGCTCGAGCGCGACGACATCGGGGCCTCGCGGACCGAGCCGGTGATCACCGCGATGCGCGCGGCCGCACCGCCCCACGCCGGGGCCCGGGACGACTACACGATCTTCGCCGCCCTGGCCGGCGAGCTGGGCGTGGCCGAGCGCTACACCGAGGGACGCACCGCCGCGCAGTGGCTGCGCCACCTCTACGAGCAGTGGCGCGCCACGACCCCCGGGCGGCCGGACTTCGACGCGTTCTGGGCGGCCGGACGGACCGACGCCCCGGCACTCGTGCCGTCGACGCTCCTCGCGGAGTTCCGCGCCGACCCGACCGGCCGCCCGCTCGCGACACCGAGCGGGCGGATCGAGCTGGCCTCGGCCCGGATCGCGTCGTTCGGGTACGCCGACTGTCCCGGTCACCCCGTCTGGCACGAGCCGACGGAGTGGGCGGGCTCGCCGCGGGCCGCCCGGTTCCCGCTCGTGCTGCTCGCGAACAACCCGGCCACCCGCCTGCACAGCCAGCTCGACTTCGGCCCGCACAGCCGGGGGTCGAAGGTCGCCGCGCGGGAGCCCGTGCGGATGACGACGGCCGACGCCGCGGCGCGCGGGCTGGCCGACGGCGACGTGGTCCGCGTGTTCAACGACCGCGGCGCCTGCCTCGGCGGCGTCACGCTGACCGACGACCTGCTGCCCGGGGTGGTGCAGATGTCCACCGGCGCCTGGTTCTCCCCCGTCCCCGGCGTGGAGCCGGTGCTGTGCGCGGCGGGGAACGTCAACGTGCTCACGCCCGACGTCGGGTCGTCGTCGCTCTCGCAGGGGTGCAGCGGGGCCCGGGTGCTCGTGGAGATCGAACGGTGGGAGGGCCCGGTGACGCCCATCCGCTCCCACGAGCCTCCGGGGGAGGCCTGACGCTCCGGGTCCCGACGTCAGTGGGCGTGGTCGGCGTGGTCGTGGTCGTGGCCCGCGGGCCGCTCCGCGAACGCGGCGGACCGCGCGGCCACGTCGCCGGCGGTCAGCGCCGCGCCGTCGACGAGCACGTCCTCCAGGGCGTCCAGCCAGCAGGCGTAGTACCGGAAGTCCGGGGCGTCGACGCCGTGCTCGGCCTCCCACGCCCCGATGCGCCCGATCAGCCGGTCCCGGAAGTCGTCCCAGCCGAACAGCCCGGCGTCGGCCAGGGCCACCGCCATCCCGAACGCCCGGCTCTCCCAGGGCTCGGCGAAGACGAGCTCGCCGTTGCTGCGCGGCGGCGCGGCCGGCCCGGCGACGTCGAGCCGGGCCTGCCCCGGCGGCGCGCTCACGGGGCCGCCACGGTCGCGACGCCCACCATGGCGTCGCGGGTGACCAGCCCCGCGAGCGCGTCGGCGTCCCAGCCGTCGGTGCCCGCGGGGCGCTGGGGCAGCACCAGGTAGCGCACCTCGGCCGACGAGTCCCAGACCTCGATCCGCTTCCCGGCCGGGAGGTCCAGGCCCATCTCGTACAGCACGGTCCGCGGCTCGCGCACCACCCGCGCCCGGTAGGCCGGGTCCTTGTACCAGCTCGGCGGCAGGCCGAGGACCGGCCACGGGTAGCAGGAGCAGAGGGTGCAGACGACGACGTGGTGGACGTCGTCGGTCTGCTCCAGGACCACGATGTGCTCGCCCTGGGGCCCGCCGAACCCGAGCTCGGCGATCGCCGGGGTGCCGTCGGCGAGCAGGCGCTCCCGGTACTCCGGGTCGGTCCAGGCCCGCGCGACGACCTTCGCCCCGTTGAGCGGGCCCACGTCGCGCTCGTAGGTGGTGATGAACCTGTCCATCACGGCCGGGTCGACCAGCCCGCGCTCCACGAGGAGGGCCTCCATGGCCTCTGTGCGCAGGGCGGGCGACGGGCGTTCGGCGGCAGCGCTCACCGGTCGGCCTCGCTCTCCGGGATCAGATAGCTCTCGAACAGGTCGGCGTGCAGCGTGAACGGCTCGGCGTCGGGGCCCCACAGCTCGGTCGAGGGGAAGCCGACGGTGTAGACGTACTGCGGGTTCTCCCCCTCGAACACCGCATGGGTGTCGGGCAGCAGGTGGCCCGGCCGGACCGCGGTGATCGTCCCGCGCCGCCGGCGCAGGTACCCGGGGAGCTTGGACGGGCCGCGGGGGCGCAGGTCCGCGGTGACCACCGCGCCGCCGACGGCGAACGCGGGCGGGCCCTCGACCTCGCGCAGCGACCCCGGGCCGGTGGGGGCGTAGTCCGGCCTGGCCGGCTCCGGGAAGGCGGGCTCCTCGACCTCCTCGCCCGCCAGTCGCCGGGCCCGCGCGTCGACGGCCCCCGGGGCGAGCACCGCGCTGTCGGTGAGCATGAGCTCGGCGGCGTTGAGCCAGCGGCCGTAGTACCCGTCCGCGAGGTAGGAGACCGGGTCGAGCCGCTCCAGGGCGTAGCGGAACGCGTCGAGGTTGCGCCCGGACACCCGGTTCATCGTGAGCAGGGTCAGCGCGAAGCTGCGCCCCTCCCAGGGCTCGGCGAACGGGGCCTCGTCGGGGTCCGGCACCTTCGCGGGCCCCCACCCCGGGGATCCCCCCATGTCGGCCAGCGGATCCACCGCGGCTCCTCCCGTCGTCGCTCGATGCCGCCCGGGGACACACCCCCGGGCGGGCTGACTCGCGCCGTTGCGGGTCGGACCGTTCCGCGGTGCATCATCGCCACCGTGCGGTCCCGGGGACAGCCCGGGAGGGGCCGAGATCGTGGTCACACCCGCCGTCGGGACGCCGCTAGATCGTCGGCAGCCAGCGGCCCAGCCGGACCAGGGCCTCGCGGACGTCGTCGGTGGCGCCGGCGAACGAGAGCCGGATCCAGGTGTGGCCGTCGACCGGGTCGAAGTCGATGCCCGGGGCCACCGCGACGCCGGTCTCGGCGAGGATGCGCTGCCCGAACGCCAGCGTGTCGTCGGTGTGGTGCCCGACGTCGGCGTACACGTAGAACGCGCCGTCGGCCGGCGCGAGACGGGTGATGCCGATCTGCGGCAGGCCCTCGAGCAGCAGCGCCCGGTTGACCGCGTACCGCTCGACGTGGGAGTCGGCCTCGGCGTAGGAGGCCTCGGTGAACGCCGCCAGCGCCGCCATCTGGGCCGGGACCGGCGCGCACACGGTGAAGTTCCCGGAGATCACGTCGACGGCCCGGCGGAGCCGCTCGGGGACGAGCAGCCACCCCAGCCGCCAGCCGGTCATCGACCAGTACTTCGAGAAGCTCGTGACGACGACGGCCTCGTGGCCGGTGTTCCAGGCCGTCTCGGAGCGGGGGCTCGTCGGGTCCCCGGAGTCGTACTCGATGCCGTGGTAGATCTCGTCGCTGATCAGCTGCGTGCCGTGCTCGTCGCACCACCGGGACAGCGCCGCCAGCTCGGCGGGGTCGATGACGGTGCCGGTCGGGTTCGCGGGGCTCGCGACGATCAGCCCGGCCGGGGCCTCGTCGAGCTCGTCGAGCATCGCGACCGTCGGCTGGAAGCGGGTCCCGGGCCCCGTCGGGAGCTCGACGACGCGGCACCCCAGGCTCGCGAGGATGTTCCGGTAGCAGGGGTAGCCGGGGCGGGCGAGGACGACCGTGTCGCCGGCGTCGAACGCCGCGAGGAAGCTCAGCAGGAACCCGCCCGAGCCGCCGGTGGTGACGACGACGTCGTCGGCGGTCACCGACTCGTCGCCGTAGCGGCGGCGGTGGTGGGCGGCGATCGCGGCCCGGAGCTCGGGGACGCCCAGCGAGCCGGAGTAGCCGAGGATCTGCTCCTCGAGCGCCGTCGCGGCCGCGTCGCGGACGTCGATGGGCGCCGGGGTCGAGGGCTGTCCGGCGGAGAGGTTGACCAGGTCGCCGTGGGTGCGCTGGCGCTCGGCGGCGGCCGCCCAGACGTCCATGACGTGGAACGGCGGCACCTGGGCGCGGATGGCGGGGGTCCTCGGCGGCCGGGCGATCGTCACGCGCTCCACCCTGGCACAGGGGGTCCCGGTGCCAGCGAAGCGTCGTTGCTTGCATCCAGTGGCAGGAAAGCCCCGTCGTCGAGGTCGGTCGGCCGGGGATCTAGTAGCCCACGTAGCCGTGGCCGTGCGCGAGGGCCTGGACGCCGGGCACGCGCGAGACCGAGCCGTAGCGCTCGATGGCGTACCGGACCCCCGCGATGATGTTGTCGACCGGGTCGTGGATGTCGCCGTGGCCGGGGAGCTTGTGGGCGGCGAAGGTCGGGCCGATCGTCTGCATGAGGCCGATCGAGGGCGTGCCCTTCGCCGCGTTGGAGTCCCACCCGTTGGTCGCGTCGGGGTCGCCGCCCGACTCGTGGTGGATGATCGTCGCGATGGCGTCCGGGTCCATCTTGTCCGCCGGCACGCCGTGCTGGGCGAGGATCGCGGTGGCCCGACGGATCCAGTCGCCGACCTTCCCCGGCGGACCGCCGCCCGGCCCCGCCGTGGCCTCGCCCGAGCCGCCGTCGTCCCCCGAGGCGGCCCCGCCGTCGTCCCCGGAGTCGCCGTGGTGCGCGCTGCCGGACCCGGAGTGCGTGGCGTGGGGCGACCCGGCGTCGTCCCCCGACCCGCCATCACCCGACCCGCCGTCCCCCGACCCGCCGTCGTCCCCGCCGGTGATCCGCGCGGCCTGCACCGGGTGGTCGGCGCCGGGGGTCACCTGCCGGCGGTCGGCCCACCGCGAGGACGCCCCCGAGCTCCCGGAGACCCCGGCGTCGGGCGAGCGCATCCGCGACCAGCCGGTCATCCCGTCGGTCAGCGTGCGCAGCCGGCGGGCGCAGTCCGCCACCTCGGACTCCGCGCGGGCCAGCGCCGACCGGGCCCGGGCGGTCGGCCCGGCGACGGCGGCCCGGACGTCCGCGGCGCTCGCCGTCCCGGAGACGCCCACGCCGGAGTGCGCGGCGTCGAGGGCGTCGGAGACGTGCCCGGCCACCTCGTCGCGCAGCGAGGCCAGCGTGCGCCCGAGCCCGGCGAGCTCGCGGTGCGCGGCGCGGGCGGCGTCGCCGGTCGAGGACCCGGCGCGGGCGAAGTCGGCGGTGTAGCGGGTGAAGGCGTCGGCGCCGGGCCCCTGCCAGGCGCGCGCGACGTCGTCGCCGCCTCCGGCCACCGTGCGCATCGCGTCGTCCATCCCGTCCGCCAGGGACGCGAGCCGGCGGCCGAGGTCGGTCACCGCGGCGGCGTCGACCCGGTCCACCCGCCGCGCGATCGCGAGCAGTTCCTCGGTGCCCGGCGTGGCCTCGAGCGCGCCCACGACGTCGTATCCCCAGCCCGCCACCGGCTCACCGCAGCGCGGCCAGGGCGCCCAGTCCCGACGACGACGGGCCCCGCGCCCCGGCACGCAGCCCGCTCGCCCCACGCGTCACGGCACGCACCCCGGCGGCGCCCTCGGCGTCGGCACCCTGCATCGAGCGCAGCGTCGCGTCGAGGGCGCGGTCGACCTCGTCCATCCGCGCGCCGCCCGCCGTCAGCTCGCCCTCGAGCGCTGCCCGCAGGTCGGCCAGCGCCCCGAGCAGCGACCCGCCCGAGGAGAGCCCGTCCACCCCCAGCTCGTCACCGGAGGCGAGCAGGTCGGCGAGCGCCGGGATACGGCGGGACTGGCTCGCGGCGGACACGCGGGCCTGCTCGATCGCGGCGGAGCCGTAGACGACATCGGGCACGGCGCGAGGGTAGGTCGGACCGGCCGCGGCCGGTGGTGGTTCGCGGGAACTCACGGGGTCGGCCGATGTCAGGAAGGGTCCATCCTGACGTCGGGTGTCAGCGATGGTCCGTCGCTGGCCGGGCGACGACGGGGCTTTCCTGCCACTGGATGCAAGCAACGACGCTCGGCTTGCACGAACGGGACTCAGCCCGGCACGGCGATCCGCCCCTCGACCGCCGCCCGGGCGATGTCGGTGCGGGCGTGCCCGGCGGGCAGGTGGACGGCGCCGACCCGGGCGTAGGCGTCCGCGCGCGCCTCGGCCAGCGTGTCCCCGGTGCCGACGACGGACAGGACCCGGCCGCCGGCGGAGACCACCGCCCCGTCGTCGCGGCGCCGCGTCCCCGCGTGCAGCACACCGGGTGCCTCCGACCCGGTGATCACCTCGCCGGTGCGGACCGCGCCGGGGTAGCCCTCGGCCGCGACCACCACGGTCACCGCGTACCCGTCGGCCCAGGTGGGCGCCGGTTCCGAGCCCAGCCGGCCGGTCGCGGTCGCGAGGAGCAGCGAGGAGAGCGACGAGCGCATCAGCGCCAGCACGGCCTGCGTCTCGGGGTCGCCGAAGCGGGCGTTGAACTCCACCACCTGCGGGCCCGACGCGGTGAGCGCCAGCCCGGCGTAGAGCAGCCCGGAGAACGGCGTCCCCCGCCGCACCATCTCGGCGGCGACCGGCCGGACGATCCGCTCCACCACGTCGTCCACGAGCGACGGCGGGGCCCACGGCAGCGGCGCGTAGGCGCCCATGCCGCCGGTGTTCGGCCCGGCGTCGTCGTCGCCCAGGCGCTTGGCGTCCTGCGCCGGGAGCAGCGGCACCACGTCGGTGCCGTCCACGCAGCAGAACAGCGACACCTCGGGGCCGTCGAGGAAGGACTCGAACAGCACGGGGTGGCCGTCCTCGAGCAGCCCGCAGGCGTGGGCCCGGGCGTCGTCGCGGTCGGTGGTGACGAGCACGCCCTTCCCGGCGGCCAGGCCGTCGTCCTTGACCACCCACGGCGCGCCGAACTCGTCGAGCACCGCGTCGAGCCGGGCGGGGGTGTCTACGACCTCCGAGGCCGCCGTCGGGACGCCCGCCGCGGCCATCACGTCCTTCGCGAACGCCTTCGAGCCCTCGATCCGCGCCGCGGCCGCCGTCGGGCCGAAGCACGGGATGCCGGCCTCGCGCAGGGCGTCGCCGACCCCGGCGACGAGCGGGGCCTCCGGGCCCACGACGACGAGGTCGGCCTTCCACCGCCGCGCGAGGTCCACGACGGCGGGACCCGACGTCGGGTCCGCGAGACCCGGGTGCTCGGCGAGGCCGGCCGTGCCGGCGTTGCCGGGCGCCGCGGCGAGCGCGGTGACCGCCGGGTCGGCGGCGAGGGCCAGCAGCAGGGCGTGTTCGCGGGCTCCGGACCCGACGACCAGGACGCGCACGGCCGCCGACCCTACGGGCCGCGCCCCCCGAGTGTTCACGTGCCGTGTGCCACCCGGACCTGCGGGCGACCCCCGGGACCGGAGAAGATCGGACGCATGGGGGCCACGCAGCGCGCCGTGACCATCGTCGGGCACCGGGGGACGCCGGGCTACCGGCCGGAGCACACGGTGGAGTCGTACTCGCTCGCGGCCCGGCTCGGGGTGGACGCGGTCGACGTCGACCTCTGCCCGACGCGCGACGGCCACCTCGTCGCCCGCCACGAGCCGGAGATCGGCGGGACCACCGACGTCGCGGCGCGGCCGGAGTTCGCGTCCCGCCGGACCACCCGCGTGATCGACTCCCTGGAGACCGAGGGCTGGTTCACCGTCGACTTCACGCTGGCCGAGCTCAAGACCCTGCGCGCGGTCGAGCGGATCCCGGCGACCCGCCCGCACAACACGCTCTACGACGGCCGCGACGAGGTCCTCACGCTCGACGAGGTCCTCGACCTGCTCGACGACCTCTCCCGCGAGCGGGGACGGCGCGTCGGGATCCTCCCCGAGGTCAAGCACTCGACGTACTTCGCCTCGATCGGGCTGCCCGTCGAGCCGGGCCTGGTGGCGACCCTGCGCCGCCGGGGTCTCGACGACGACCCGCACGTGCTCGTCCAGTCCTTCGAGACCACGCTGCGCGGCCTGCACGACCAGCTCGGGTGCCCGCTGCTCCAGCTCCTCGACGGCCCCGGCACCGCGCCCGCCGACCTCGTGGCCGCCGGCGACCCGCGGACCTACGACGACCTCGTCACCCCCGACGGCCTCCGGGAGATCGCGGGCTACGCGGCGTGGATCGGGCCGACCAAGGAGCGGGTGATCGGGCCCGACGGCGAGCCCACGACGCTGCTCGCCGACGCCCGCGCGGCGGGGCTGAAGACGATGCCGTACACGTTCCGCAACGAGAACGAGTTCCTCCCGCCGGCCCTGCGGCGCGGGCAGGCGGGGACGTCGGCGCAGGCCGCGCCGCGGTCGGCCTACGGCGACGCGCTCGCCGAGTACGCGCGCTTCCGCGACCTCGGCGTCGAGGGGCTGTTCAGCGACAACGGCGACACCGCCCTGCTCGCCTGGAGCTGACCGCTGCTCACCGGTGGACGGTCGGGACCCCGTCCTCGGCCAGCACCAGCGGCAGCAGCCGCCGGTCGACGTAGCACCACCGCCACGCCTCGCCCGGCTCGAACGACTGCATGACCGGGTGGCCCGTCTCCTCGTGGTGCGCCGTGGCGTGCCGGTGGGGGCTGGAGTCGCAGCACGCGACGTGCCCGCACGTCATGCACATCCGCAGGTGCGCCCAGACGTCGTACCCGGCCTCCCGGCAGTCCGGGCAGATCAGGCCCGGGGTGTCCGGATCGACCGACGGGGTGGGCTGGTCGGTGTGCTTGGAAGCGATGAGGTGTTCACAGGCGCCCACGTCACCAGTCTAGGTGACCGGGCGGACCTGCCACCCCCTAGCGCGTGATGGTGGCGTCGCGACCCGGACCGACCCCGATCGCGGAGACCCGCGCGTACGACAGTTCCTCGATGCGCGCGACGTAGTCGCGGGCCGCGGGCGGCAGGTCGTCGAACGAGCGGCAGGCCGAGAGGTCCTCGAACCAGCCCGGCATCCGCTCGTACACCGGCCTGGCGTGGTGCAGGTCGGACTGCGTCATCGGCATGTCCTCGACCCGCTTGCCGTCGATCTCGTAGGCGACGCAGATCGGGACCTCGCGCAGGCTCGAGAGCACGTCGAGCTTGGTGAGGAAGATGTCGGTGAGGCCGTTGACCCGGGTCGCGTACCGGGCGATCACGGCGTCGAACCAGCCGCAGCGCCGGCTGCGCCCGGTGGTCACCCCGAACTCCCCGCCCTGCTTGCGCAGGTACTCGCCGTCGTCGTCGAACAGCTCGGTCGGGAACGGGCCGGACCCGACGCGGGTGGTGTAGGCCTTGAGGATCCCGATGACGCGGTCGATGCGCGTCGGCCCGATCCCCGACCCGGCCGACGCACCGCCCGCCGTCGGGTTCGACGAGGTCACGTACGGATAGGTGCCGTGGTCGACGTCGAGCAGCGTGCCCTGGGAGCCCTCGAGCAGCACCGTCTCGCCCCGCTCGAGCGCCTGGTTGAGCGCGAGGCGGGTGTCGGCGATGCGGTGGGCGAAGCCCTCGGCCTGGCCGAGCACCTGGTCGGCCACCTCGTCGGCGTCGAGCGCGCGCCGGTTGTAGACCTTCACGAGGATCTGGTTCTTGAGGTCGAGCGCGGCCTCGACCTTCTGGCGCAGGATCTTCTCGTCGAGGACGTCCTGCACGCGGACGCCGACCCGGGCCACCTTGTCCTGGTAGGCGGGGCCGATGCCGCGCCCGGTGGTGCCGATGCGGCTCTTGCCGAGGAACCGCTCGGTGACTTTGTCCATCGCCACGTGATACGGCATGATCAGGTGCGCGTCGGCCGAGATCAGCAGCTTGGACGTGTCCACGCCCTGGTCCTCGAGGCCCGCGAGCTCGTCGAGCAGCACCCCGGGATCCACCACGACGCCGTTGCCGATCACGTTCGTGACACCGGGCGTCAGGATCCCCGACGGGATCAGGTGCAGCGCGAACTTCCCGCCGTCGGGCAGCACCACCGTGTGGCCCGCGTTGTTGCCACCCTGGTAGCGGACGACCCAGTCGACCTCGCCACCGAGGATGTCGGTGGCCTTGCCCTTGCCCTCGTCGCCCCACTGGGCGCCGATGAGGACGATGGCCGGCATGTGACACTCCCTGGTCCGACGCGTGCGTGCTGCCGCACGGGTCGCCCGTTGGCCCACCCCGTGCACCCGAAGGGTAGTCGTAGTTGTCCGCCGATCCGACACCGCGGTCCCGTGGCGAGGGCCTGCTCGTCGTGCTGACCTGCGGAGACGGCGCCCGACGCCGCTGGGAGGACGGCCTCGCCACCGCGGCGGCGAAGGAGACGGCCCGCGTGGTCGGGGTGCCGGCCCGGCCGGGGAAGCCGGACGTCGATCCCGTGCTCGACATGGCGACGCTCGACCGGGCCGGCCAGGGCGGGCGGCTCGTCGTCGTCGGCACCGACGCCGACCTGGCCGCGGTGCTCGTCCGGCTCCTGCGCACCGAGCGGCTCGAGGTGCCGGTCGCCTTCGTGCCGCTCGGGCCGTCGGTGGCCGCGACCGTCTGGGGCCTGCCGCCCGACGGGGCCGCCGCCCTCGACGTCGCCCGTCGCGGCCTCGCCCGGCCGGCGCCCCTCGTGCGGGACGACCGGGGCGGCGTGGTCGCCGGGGAGCACGTGGTGGGCCCGTTCGACGGCGTCGTCTACTGCGACGAGCACGAGGTGCTGCGCGGCGACGCCGCCGGCCTCGTCGTGCGCCCCGATCCCGCCGGTCGCCCGATCGAGATCGGTGGGGTCGACGTCGGCGGGGTCGCGGTGGCCGTCACCGGGGCGCGGCGCTTCGCCGGGCTGCGCCGTGGGGTCGAGCACCGGGGCCGGGGCCGCGCGGCGACCCTCGGCTGCCGGCCCGCCGCGCTGCGTCGCGACGGGGTCGACGACGACCGCCCGCTCGAGCGCCGCAGCTGGTACCGCCACACCGTCGACTGGACGCTGGTCCGTCCCGCGGAGACATGACCGCTCCCTCGCGGTGACGGTGGGTGAGAGCCGGGTCGCCCGGTGTCCGCCTCGCATGTGGGTGGCAGGTGACCGCCGACACACCTGCGGTGACCGCGCTGCACCGATCGGACCGACCTCGACGGACGGGAGGTTCGGACCCGCGCGGACCGGGGTACGTTCAGTTCATGCTGGTCGCGGTCCTCATCCCGGTGCTCCTGCTGATCGCGGCCGTCCTCATGGAGAAGCTCGAGACCCGGGTCCTCGACGCGCCGTTCCGCCGGCGCCCGGTCCGGCCGCCGCTGCGCCTCGAGGCCGCACCGGTCCGGCCGGTTGCGCAGCGTCACCTCCAGTCGGTGAGGGACCCGGAGCCGCTGGTGGTCGACGCGCGGCCCGTCGACGTCGTCGACGAGCCGCTGCGCCAGGCCTCCTGAGGCGCCCCGGACGACGCCCCTGGACGACGCCCCTAGACGACGCCGAGCGCGGCGGCGGCCTTCGGGTCGCAGTCGTCCAGCAGCTCGCGGCAGCGCAGCGCCTCGTCGTCCTCGCCGATCGTGGCGCTCGCCCGGGCCAGCACCGCCACGGAACGCAGGAAGCCCTGGTTGGGCACGTGGTCGACCGGCACCGGGCCGAAGCCCTTCCACCCGTTGCGGCGCAGCTGGTCCAGCCCGCGGTGGTAGCCGGTGCGCGCGTAGGCGTACGCGGCGATCGTCTCGCCCGCGTCCAGCGCCCGCTCCGCGAGCGTCGCCCACGCGGCGCTCGAGGTCGGGTGGTCCGCGGCGACGGCGGCCGGGTCCTCGCCGGCGTCCAGCCGGGACGTCGGCCGGGGATCGGCGGGCAGCAGGGTGGGCGTCGGCCCGAGGAGGTTGTGGCCGTGGTCGGCGGAGGGACCGGTCGGGATGGTCATGCCCCCGATCGTCCCACTCCGGGCGGCGGGCCCGTGGCGCGCCGGGAGCGCCCGGTACGAACGGCCGGTCCGTGACCATCGATGGTCACGAACCGGCCGGTCGTGCGCGTCGGGGGCGCTGGTACCGCGCCTACCCTGCGGCCTACTTGCCGAGCGACTGCCCCGTCGCACGCAGGTTCTCGCACGCCTGGACGACGCGGTCGGACATCCCGACCTCGGCGGCCTTGAGGTAGCTGCGGGGGTCGTAGGCCTTCTTGTCGCCGACCTCGCCGTCGACCTTCAGCACGCCGTCGTACTTCGTGAACATGTGCCCGGCGATGGGCCGGGTGAAGGCGTACTGGGTGTCGGTGTCGACGTTCATCTTGACCACGCCGTAGTCCAGCGCCTCGTGGATCTCCTCGAGGAGCGAGCCCGACCCGCCGTGGAACACCAGGTCGAAGGGCTTCGAGTCCTCGGGGAGGCCGAGCTTGCGGGCCGCGACCTCCTGGCCCTCCTTGAGCACGGACGGGCGCAGCTTGACGTTGCCCGGCTTGTAGACGCCGTGGACGTTGCCGAACGTCGCGGCGAGCAGGTAGCGGCCCTTCTCACCGGCACCGAGGGCCTCGACGGTGTGCTCGTAGTCGCCCGGCGCGGTGTAGAGCTTCTCGTTGATGTCGTTGGCGACGCCGTCCTCCTCACCGCCGACCACGCCGATCTCGATCTCCAGGATGATCTTCGCCTTGGCGCACTTCTCCAGGAGCTCCTGGGCGATCTCGAGGTTCTCGTGCAGCTCCACCGCGGAGCCGTCCCACATGTGGGACTGGAACAGCGGGTTCTCGCCGCGGTTGACGCGCTCCTGCGAGATGTCGATCAGCGGCCGGACGAAGGCGTCGAGCTTGTCCTTCGGGCAGTGGTCGGTGTGCAGGGCGACGTTGACCGAGTACTTCTCTGCGACCACGTGGGCGAACTCGGCGAGGGCGCTCGCGCCGGTCACCATGTCCTTGACGGCCTGGCCGGAGCCGAACTCCGACCCGCCGGTGGAGAACTGGATGATGCCGTCGCTCTCGGCCTCGGCGAACCCGCGCAGCGCAGCGTTGATGGTCTCCGACGAGGTGCAGTTGATGGCCGGGTAGGCGAAGCGGTTGGCCTTCGCCCGGTCGAGCATCTCGTTGTAGACCTCGGGGGTCGCGATCGGCATGGTGGCTCCCTGGTCGGCGCGTGTGCAGTCCCGGTCGTCTCCCGGACTCCGCCGGGCGCCGGCCCTGTCGTGGCTGCGACGGTGCACGCCCGGCGCGGGCAGTATGCCCGTCGCGAGGGCCCGTGCACGCCCGTCGTGACGTGGGCGGACGACTTCTCCCGCCCCGGTGGGGCGGTCCCCGTCCGGAGCAGCTCCGGCACCGGGTGTCACGACGCTCCTCCGCCCCGGGGCCGTCGGGGGGCTGGTCTATCGTCGGAGGCGTGGTCGAGCCGGTGGAGAGCGCGATCGAACGCACGCTGGGCAGCCTGCGTGCGCTCGATGCCGTGACGGGGGCCGACGCCTCCGTCGTCCATGCCGCGGCCCCGCCGGCGCCTCGGTCGGAGCCCCGCCCGGCGGTGGGCACGCGGCCCGCGCCCGGCAGACCCGGGCCCGGCCACCCCGGCAACGGCCGGCCCGCGCCGCCCGGCCCGGCGCCGGCCCCCGGCCCCTGGCCCGCCGCCGAGGCTCCCGCTCCCGGGGCGGAGGCACCGCCGGAGGGCCCACGCACCCTCGAGGACCTCTACCGCGAGCACCGCATGCGGTTCGTGCGCCTCGCCATCCTGCTCGTGGACGACCCGGCGACCGCCGAGGACGTCGTCCAGGAGGCCTTCACCGGCCTGCACCGGCACTGGTCGCGGCTGCGCGACGAGAACGCCGCGCTCGGCTACCTGCGCACCGCCGTGGTCAACGGCTCGCGGTCGGTCCTGCGGCGCCGCCGCACCGCCCGGGAGTACACGCCGCCGCACACCGCGGACGCCCGGTCGGCGGAATCGCTCGCGATGCTCTCGGCCGAGCACCAGGCGGTGGTGTCGGCGCTCGGGCAGCTGCCCCGGCGCCAGCGCGAGGTCCTGGTCCTGCGCTACTACGGCGGGCTCTCCGAGGCCGAGATCGCCGAGGCCACCGGCATCAGCCGGGGCACCGTCAAGTCGACCGCGAGCCGCGGCCTCGACGCGATCTCCAAGATCGTCGGGGCCGGCGCCTGACGGTTCCCCCGATCGGTGAGCTGCGGGCGCTGCGCCGACGGGCGGTCGGTGATCGTCCGTCCGGAGCCGCCCACCGCGGTGTGACCACCGCTGTCCCGCACGACCCTGGGGTACGTCCGGGCCCCGCGGCTACGATCCACGGCGATGAGTGACGAGCGGCTGCTGTCCGAGGCGCTGCGGGCCCACGCCGCCGGCGGCGTGTCGACCCCGCGCGTCGAGAACCCCGCGCCCTCGCCCGCCACGACGGATCCCGCGTCCGGGGAGCGGGGAGACCAGGACGCCGGCCGCCGCCGGTTCCGCCCGCTCGGCCGCGTCCGCCGGCCCGACCAGCGCGACCAGGCCCGTCCCGCGCCGGCCCCCGCCGAGCACCCGGCACGCCCCGACGTGCCGGCGCCCCGCTCCGGGAACCTCGTCCCCCCGCCCGGCCGGCCGCGGCCCCCGATGCCGGCGGCCCCGCCGACCGCGCCGGTGCGCCCCGGTCCCACGTCCGGGGGATTCGGCGGCCCGGCGCGCCCCTACGGCCCGGACCCGCGGGTCGGGCCCGCCCGGCCCGCACCCGTCGGCCCGTCGCCGGCCGCCGGCTCCACGCCCTGGAGCGCGGCCACCGTGGCGTGGTGGAGCGTCGTCGCGCTGCTCGCCGGCGGCGTGGTGGGCGGGGCGATCGGCGTGCTCTCGCTGCTCCTGCCGGCCTGATCCGTCCCCGATCGGGCGCTCTGCCGTCCGGGCGCACATCGCCGTCTCACGTGGCGTCGGTACCGTGACCGTCGTGCCGCCTGCCGACGCCACCACCATCGTCGCCCTCGGACCGACGTGGCTCGACCCGAGCCACATCATCTCCGGACTCGGACCGTGGGCCCTCCTCGGCGTGGCGCTCATCATCTTCGCCGAGTGCGGTCTGCTGATCGGGTTCTTCCTGCCGGGCGACTCGCTGCTGTTCATCACCGGCCTCGCCGCCACGACCGGCCTGATCGAGACACCGCTGTGGCTGGTGTGCATCGTGCTCGCGATCGCCGCCTTCGTGGGCAACGCGTGCGGCTACTGGATCGGCCGGGCCGCCGGACCCGCGATCTTCGACAAGCCCGACTCACGGCTCTTCAAGCGCGAGAACGTCGAACGGACCCAGAAGTTCTTCGACAAGTACGGCAACCGGGCCATCGTTCTCGGCCGGTTCGTGCCGATCGTCCGGACGTTCATCACCGTGATGGCCGGCGTCGGGCGGATGGACCCGCGACGGTTCCTGGTCTTCTCCGCGATCGGCGGCGTGCTCTGGGCGGTCGGGGTGACGGTGCTCGGGGCGGTCCTGGGCCAGTTCGACGTCGTGAAGAACAACATCGAGGCGATGCTCGTCCTCGTCGTCCTGCTCTCGCTCATCCCGATCGGGATCGAGGCCCTGCAGGCCCGCCGGGAGCGCAAGCTCGCGGCGTCGAACCCCGCCGAGGAGACCCTCGACGGCGCCGACGACGACGCGCCGACCACCCAGATCCCCCGTCACCGGCAGGGCTGAGACTCACCCCGCGTGGGCCCGGATCCACGCGTGCATGGCGATGCCCGCCGCGACGCCGGCGTTGATCGACCGGGTCGAGCCGAACTGGGCGATCGAGACGACGAGGTCCGCCGCCGCGGCCGCCTCGGGGCTCAGGCCCGTCCCCTCCTGCCCGAAGAGCAGCACGCACCGCTCCGGGAGCTCGGTGGTCTCCAGCGGCAGCGCGCCCGGGCCGTTCTCCACCGCGACCACCGTGAGGCCCTCGGCGCGGGCCCACGCCGCGAGGGCGGCCACGTCCGCGTGGTGCACCACGTGCTGGTAGCGGTCGGTGACCATCGCGCCGCGGCGGTTCCAGCGACGCCGGCCCACGATGTGCACCGCCGCGGCCAGGAACGCGTTCGCGGTCCGCACCACGGTGCCGATGTTGGCGTCGTGCCGGAGGTTCTCGATCGCGACGTGGAACGGGTGCCGCCGGATGTCGAGGTCGGCGACGACGGCCTCCCGCCGCCAGTAGCGGTACCGGTCGACGACGTTGCGCCGGTCGCCGCCCGCGAGCAGCTCGGGGTCGAGCCGCGGGTCGTCGGGCCACGCGTCCGGGCCGCCCGGCCACGGACCGACACCGACCTCCGGCTCCCCCACGGTCCACTCGGTGGGCCCGGGCTCGTCGGTCACCCGAGGCCGAGGTCGGCGAGCCCGAGCAGGGAGCGGTAGGGCACCCCGCGCCCCTCGATGACCCCCGCGGCCCCGGTGTCGCGGTCCACGATCGTCGCGACCCCCACGACCTCGGCACCGGCCTCCCGCAGCGCGTCCAGCGCGGTGACGGGGCTGTCGCCGGTGGTGGAGGTGTCCTCGACGACGAGGACCCGGCGCCCGGCCACGTCGGGCCCCTCGATCCGCCGCTGCATCCCGTGCGCCTTGGCCTCCTTGCGCACCACGAAGGCGTCGACCGGCGGCCCGGGCGCGTGCAGGATCGCCGCGCCCACCGGGTCGGCGCCCATCGTGAGGCCCCCGGCGGCGTCGTAGGCCCAGTCCGCGGTCATCTCCCGCAGCAGCCGGCCGATGAGCGGGGCGGCCTCGTGATGGAGGCTGATCCGGCGCATGTCGACGTACCAGTCGGCCTCCCGCCCCGAGGACAGGGTGACGCGGCCGTGCACGACGGCGAGCTCGCGGGCCAGGGCGGCGAGGCGGTCGCGGGCGGCGGGGTCCACGTCCGGGCCCCCGCCGACGGCGGCCCGCGTGGTCGTGGGGTCGCTCATGGTCGCCATTGTCCGCCCGCGACGCCGACCCGCCCGCGCCAGCCCCGGCCCGCCCGCGCCAGCCCCGGCCGGAGACGTCAGCCCCGGCCGGAGACGTCAGCCCCGGCCGGAGACGTCAGCCCCGGCCGGAGGCGCTGCGCCGGGCGAGCCGCTGGAGGATCGGCAGCGGGACGAGCCGGCTCCCGGCCACGATCGCCTTGTACACCGCCCCCGGCACCGACAGCTCCCGGCGCCGGTCGTAGTCGGCGAGCGCGTCCGCGACCACCCGGTCGGCCTCGAGCCACAGGAACCCCGGGCCCGGCCGGCCCTGCCCGAAGCGCTCGTGGAACTCGGTCTTCGTGTAGCCCGGGCACAGCGCCATGACGTGGACCCCGGTGCCGTACACCGACATGAAGAGGTTCTGGGAGAGCGCCGTGACGTAGGCCTTCCCGGCGCCGTACACGGAGCCGCGCCCCGGCAGGAAGCCTGCCACGCTCGACGTGTTGATCACCCCGCCGCGGCCGCGCGCGACCATGCCGGGCAGCGCGGCGCGGCACAGCAGCAGCACGGCGGTGACGTTGACCTCGTGGTTCGCCGCGAGGACGGCCGGGTCGGTCTCGATGAACTCGCCGGCGGTGCCGTAGCCCGCGTTGTTGACGAGCAGGTCGACCGGGGCCGCGTCGCCGGGGTCGGCGAGGCGGCGCTCGACGCGGGCGCGGGCCGCCGGGTCGGCAAGGTCGGCCACGAGGACCTCGGCGTGCGACCCCCGGCCGCGGAGCTCGGTCGCCAGCGCCTCGAGGCGTGCCTCGTCGCGCGCGACGAGCACGAGGTCGTGGCCCCGGCCCGCGAGCTGGGTGGCGAACTCGGTGCCGATCCCCGAGCTGGCGCCGGTGACGAGGGCGACGGGCCGCGCGATCGGGCCCGTCATCGCCCGCGGAAGGGTCCGCTGCGCCAGGTGGCGCCCTTCGACGACCGCGTGTCCCCGGACGGCGGGTCGGAACCCGGGTCGTCCTGCTCGAGGTCGTAGGGGATGTCGCCCGGGCGGTCGCGGTGTGTGGGCTCGGAGCCGCGCCCGTACGGGCTGGCGTCCTCGTCGCCGGAGGCGAACCGCTCGAGCTCCTCGTCGTACTCGAGGTCCTCGTCGTCGTCGCGGTCCGCGGCCGGGGCCCGACCCGCGCCGCCCGTCCGGCCGCGACCGCCGATGGTGGTGGTCGGGGCGTCGTCGTCGGGGCGGCCGGGGCGCACCGTGCTGGTCGGCGCCTCGTCCTCGGGGTCCTCGCGGGCGCTGCGCACCGTCGTGGTCGGGGCCTCGTCGACGGCGGCCCCGGCGCGACCCCGGCCCCCGACGACGGCGGTCGGGGCCTCGTCGGCCGGGCTGCCGGCGGCCGGCAGGTGCGAGCCGCCGCCCTCGACGGCCTCCTTGATCGCGGCCGACACGTCGACCAGCGACTCGATGAGGCCCTCGACGCGGTCCGGGTCGGCGTCGGGGTCGATCGAGGCCAGCACCCAGGTGTCCTCCGCCCACACCAGCGGCACGTCGGCGCCCACGCGGTCGGCCGCGTCGGTCACCTGCCGGGTGAGCAGCCGGCGACCCTCCAGGGCGTTGCTGACGAACGCGTACCGGCGCCCGACCTGCCCGAGGTTGTCGAGCTCGTCGTCGTCGGGACGCGGCGACTCCGGGAGCCGCAGCTCGATCGCGACCGGGACGGCGACGGTGCCGCGCACCGCGGCCACCGTCGCGACCGTCACGCCGTCCTGCTCCTGATCGAAGATGCAGCCCAGCCGGCGGCCGCCCGGGCCGGGCACCGCGCCGGTGGCCACGTCGTAGGCCGCCCGGGGGCCCTCGCCGCGCAGCGTGCCGTAGCGCCAGGCGTGCGGCGGCGAGGACAGGGCGTCGGTGAACTCCCAGCCCTTGGAGGCCGCCCAGTCACGCCGGCCGTTGCCCCGGCGGGTCGGGCGCGCGCGGTCGTACCAGAGCAGCAGCGCGCCGCCGGCTGCGGCGACCAGCGCCACGACGAACCAGATCCAGGCAGGCACCCGGCGAGCGTACGGCCTGCCCCCGACCCCACCGGGGGACGACACTCGGGGTACGGCCGCCTTTTCGACGTGGCGACGCGCCTGCTCAGGGGCGGTGCGGGCGCGGTTAGGGTCGAACAGGTGAGCGCCACCCTCGTCGCGCGGGGCGTCTCGGCCGCGCACGGTGCCCGGACGATCTTCTCCGACGTCGACCTCACCGTCTCCCCCGGCGACGTCGTCGGGCTCGTCGGCGCCAACGGGGCGGGGAAGTCGACCCTGCTGCGGATCCTCGCCGGGCTGACCGCCCCGGACGCCGGCACCGTCGAGCTCGCGCCGCCCACGGCCACCGTCGGGTACCTGCCGCAGGAGCCGGCGCCGCGCCCCGGCGAGACCGTGGCGGCGTTCCTCGCCCGGCGGACCGGGGTCGCCGCCGCGCAGGCCGAGCTCGACGCCGCCACCGAGGCCGTCGGCGCGGGCTCGGCGGGCGCCGACGACCGCTACGCCGAGGCGCTCGAGCGCTGGCTCGCGCTCGGCGGCGCCGACCTGACCGACCGGGTGCCCGAGGTCGCCGACGACCTCGGGCTCGCCCTGCCCGACGACACCCCGATGACGGCGCTCTCCGGTGGCCAGGCGGCTCGGGTCAACCTCGCGGCGCTGCTGCTCGCCCGCTTCGACCTGTTCCTGCTCGACGAGCCGACCAACGACCTCGACCTCGCCGGGCTGGAGCGCCTCGAGCGGTTCGTCCGGGAGCTGCGGGCCCCGACGGTGCTGGTCAGCCACGACCGCGAGTTCCTCGCCCGGACGGTCACCGAGGTCCTCGAGCTCGACCTCGCCCAGCAGCAGGTGGCGCTCTACGGCGGCGGCTACGAGTCGTACCTGGTGGAGCGGGCGGTGTCCCGCCGGCACGCGCGGGAGGCCTACGAGGAGTACGCGGACAAGCGGGCCGCCCTGACCACGCGGATGCACGAGCAGCGGAACTGGCTCGAGCACGGCGTGCGCAACGCGCGGCGCAAGGGCGGACGAGCCGACTCGGACAAGAACGCCCGCAAGTTCCGTGCCGAGGCCACCGAGAAGCAGGCCGCCAAGGTGTCCCAGACCCAGCGGCGGATCGAGCGGCTCGAGGTCGTCGAGGAGCCCCGCAAGGAGTGGGAGCTGCGGATGGAGATCGCGGCGGCGCCGCGGTCGGGGACGGTGGTGGCGTCGCTGACGGGGGCGGTCGTGCGTCGCGGCGGGTTCACGCTCGGCCCGGTGACGCTGCAGCTCGACTACGGCGACCGGGTCGCGGTCACGGGCGCGAACGGCGCGGGGAAGACGACGCTGCTCGCCCTCCTGCTGGGGAGGCTGGCTCCCGACGCCGGGTCCGCCTCGCTCGGGTCGGGGGTCGTCGTCGGGGAGGTGGACCAGGCGCGGGCGGTGCTCGGGAGACGAAGCATCGAGGGGAGCACGCCGATAGGGGAGCTCGACCCATCGAGACCGTCCGGCTCGTCGCTGCTCGACGCCTTCTCGCGGGAGCCCGAGGTGGACCGCTGGCCGACGTCGGAGGTGCGGACCCTGCTCGCGAAGTTCGGGCTCGGGGCCGAGCACGTGCACCGGGCGGCGGACTCGCTGTCGCCGGGTGAGCGGACGCGTGCCGCGCTCGCGCTGCTGCAGGCCCGCGGAGTGAACCTGCTGGTCCTGGACGAGCCGACCAACCACCTCGACCTGCCCGCCATCGAGCAGCTGGAGTCGGCGCTGGACGCGTACGAGGGCACGCTGCTCCTGGTCACCCACGACCGGCGGATGCTCGCGGCGGTGTCGACCACCCGGCACTGGCACGTCGAGGCGGGGCGGGTGCGCGAGGTCTGACGCCCGGCCCCCGGCGCGAGGGGAGCCCTCGTGCGGGTAGAGCGGCGGAACTCTCCCCTCGCGAGGTGCGCTCGGCAGGGGCTCGACGCGGGCGCTCGGCGCGCGACGGGCACGCCACGCACGGCCCGGACCCGTCGGAGCTGCGCCACGTGCCCGTCGCCGGCTGGACGCCGACAGCCCTCCGCTCGAGGGGCACACCACGCACGGCCCGGACCCGTCGGAGCTGCGCCACGTGCCCGTCGCCGGTCGGGCTGGGGCCGGCCCCAGCGCGAGGAGCACACCAGGCACCCCGAAACCCGACCGTTCATGCGCCACGTGCCCCTCGCCGGCCCGGCCCGGCCCGGCCCGGACGAGCGAAGGGCCCCCGCGCTCGGATAGATCGAGCGAGGGGGCCCTTCGGTCGGAACGCGGGGCGCGGCGCCGGTTCCGGCGAAGGGCACCCCTGGGCGATCTAGTCGACCGAAGGTGCCCTTCGCTCAGAAATCGGGGCCTACGCGGCGCGGGCCACGGTCAGCGTGCCCGCCCCGCCGTCGGCGTCCTTGTCGAGGTCGACCCGCACGGTGTCGCCCTCGCGGACCTCGCCGCCGAGCAGCTCCCGGGCGAGCTGGTCCCCGATCGCCGACTGGACCAGCCGGCGCAGCGGCCGCGCCCCGTACACGGGGTCGAAGCCCTGCAGGGCCAGCCACTCCTTGGCGGCGTCGGACACCTCGAGCGTGAGCCGCCGGCCGGCCAACCGGCCCGCCAGGCGCTGCACCTGGATGTCGACGATCGACGTCAGCTCCTCGGTCGACAGGGCGTGGAAGACCACGACGTCGTCGAGCCGGTTGAGGAACTCGGGCTTGAACGAGTGCTTGACGACCTCCATGACCCGGTCGCGCCGCCCGGCGTCGTCGAGCGACGGATCGATGAGCGCCGCCGAGCCGAGGTTCGAGGTCAGCACGAGGATCGTGTTGCGGAAGTCGACCGTGCGGCCCTGGCCGTCGGTGAGGCGGCCGTCGTCGAGCACCTGCAGCAGGACGTCGAAGACGTCGGGGTGGGCCTTCTCGACCTCGTCGAGCAGCACCACCGAGTACGGCCGGCGCCGGACGGCCTCGGTGAGCTGGCCGCCCTGGTCGTACCCGACGTAGCCGGGGGGCGCCCCGACGAGCCGCGCGACCGAGTGCTTCTCGCCGTACTCGCTCATGTCGATGCGGATCATGGCCCGCTCGTCGTCGAACAGGAACGCGGCGAGCGCCTTGGCCAGCTCGGTCTTGCCGACGCCGGTGGGGCCGAGGAACAGGAACGAGCCGGTCGGGCGATCCGGGTCGGAGACGCCGGCCCGGGTGCGGCGCACCGCGTCGGAGACCGCACGGACCGCCTCGGCCTGGCCGACCACGCGCCGGCCGAGCTCATCCTCCATGCGCAGCAGCTTCTGGGTCTCGCCCTCGAGCAGCCGCCCGGCGGGGATGCCGGTCCACGCGGAGACGACGTCGGCGACGTCGTCGGGCCCGACCTCCTCCTTGAGCATGACCGGACCCGCGGCCGCGGACGCCTCGTCGGCGGCGGCCAGCTCCTTCTCCAGCGCCGGGATGCGGCCGTAGCGCAGCTCGGCGACCTTCGCGTAGTCGCCGTCGCGCTCGGCGCGCTCGGACTCCCCGCGCAGCGTCTCGAGCTGCTCCTTGAGGTCGCGGGCGGAGTTGATCGACTCCTTCTCCCCCGTCCACCGGGCCGTCAGCGCGTCGAGCTCCTCGCGCTTCTCGGCCAGCTCCGCGCGCAGCGCGACGAGCCGGTCGGCCGAGGCGGCGTCGGACTCCTTGGCCAGCGCCATCTCCTCGATCTCGAGGCGGCGCACGGCGCGCTCCACCTCGTCGATCTCCACCGGCCGCGAGTCGATCTCCATGCGCAGCCGCGAGCTCGCCTCGTCGACGAGGTCGATCGCCTTGTCCGGCAGGAACCGGGCGGTGATGTAGCGGTCGGAGAGGGTGGCGGCGGCGACGAGCGCGGCGTCGGTGATCCGGACGCCGTGGTGCACCTCGTAGCGCTCCTTGAGCCCGCGGAGGATCCCGACGGTGTCCTCCACGCTCGGCTCGCCGACGAGGACCTGCTGGAAGCGGCGCTCCAGGGCGGGGTCGGACTCGATGTGCTTGCGGTACTCGTCGAGCGTGGTGGCCCCGACCATCCGCAGCTCGCCGCGCGCGAGCATCGGCTTGATCATGTTGCCGGCGTCCATCGCGGACTCACCGGTCGCGCCGGCGCCGACGATGGTGTGCAGCTCGTCGATGAAGGTGATGACCTGGCCCGCCGAGTCGGTGATCTCGCCCAGGACGGCCTTGAGGCGCTCCTCGAACTCGCCGCGGTACTTCGCGCCCGCGACCATCGAGCCGAGGTCGAGCGCGACGACCTTCTTGTCCCGCAGCGACTCGGGCACGTCGCCCGCGACGATGCGCTGGGCGAGGCCCTCGACGATCGCGGTCTTGCCCACGCCGGGCTCGCCGATGAGGACGGGGTTGTTCTTCGTGCGCCGCGAGAGGACCTGCACGACGCGGCGGATCTCGGCGTCCCGCCCGACGACGGGGTCGAGCGCGCCGGAGCGGGCACGTTCGGTGAGGTCCTGCCCGTACTTCTCGAGGGCCTGGAAGGTGCCCTCGGGGTCGGGCGAGGTGATCCGCGCGGAGCCGCGGACCTTGCCGAAGGCCTCCTGCAGCGCCTCGGGGGTCGCGCCGTGGCGCTTGAGGATCTCGGCGGTGCGCCCGCCCGCGGCGGCGGCACCCACCAGCAGGTGCTCGGTGGAGACGAACTCGTCGCCCATGTCGGCGGCCAGCTGCTGGGCGTGGGTGAGGACCCGCGCCGAGTCGCCGTCGAACTGCGGCGCGGACACGTTCGAGCCGGTGGCGCTGGGCATCGAGGCGATCAGCCGCTCGATCTCCCCGCGGACCGCCGCGGGGTCGGCCGACACCGCCTTGAGCAGGGGGGTGGTGATGCCGTCGGTCTGGTCGAGGAGGGCGACGACGAGGTGGGCCGGGGACACCTGGGGGTTTCCCGACGCGGTGGCGGCGCGGACCGCGGCGGACACCGCCTGCTGGGTGCGCGTCGTCGGCGAGAAGTCCATCTGCGAGGCCTTTCTGCGACCCGGTTCCTGGCCGGGTCTCGCGTGCTGGTGATCGTGCGTGGTCGGGGGGTGGGTCGCTCCTCGACGCGCCGGGACGCGTCCGGAAGACCCTTCTCCGGGAGCAACGTGCCGGAACTTGAGTCTGTTCCGCTCAACTCATGGCGGTTTCGACGTTCCGGACATCCCGGTCAACACCGTGAGTGACGGAACGGGGACGGTTGGCTGCCGCGCGGCACGCTCTGTCATGATGACCGCGACCCAGGCGAGGGACGGGACTTCGCCGGGCGACGAAGGGGGTTCGGCATGTCGGCGGAAGCTGCCGAGCCGATCGGCCCAGCCGTGCCGAGGGGTAGGGCTGCGCGCGAGAGCACCGGTCGGGACATGACCCCGCCGCGCGCCGAGCACCCCGCTCCCGACGCCGGCCCGACACCCCCCGCCCGGCCCGTCCCCGCGGACGCGCCGCCCGCCCGCGGCCGGGTGCTGCGCCTGGTCCAGGCCGCGCCCCGCCCCGCCCCGAGCCCCGCCGCCCCGGGCACGACGCCACAGGGCCCGACCCCACCGGGCCCGACCCCACCGGGCCCCGCCCCGAGGGCCGCCGGCCCGGGCCCCACCGCGCTCGCGCCGCCACCCACCGTGCCGCCGCCGCCCGAAGCCCTCCCGACCGCGCCGCTGCCCTCGCCCGCCCCGCGTACCGCGACCTCCGCGCCGCGCCACGTCCCGGACGACGCCCGCACCGCGATCGTCCCCCGCGTCCCCGCGGAGCCCGCTCCCGACGAGGCCGCACCCCAGCAGGCCGCACCCGCACAGGCCGCACCCGCACAGGCCGCACCCGCACAGGCCGCGCCCCAGCAGGCCGCACCTCAGCAGGACGCAGTCCCTCACGCCGAGGAGCCTGCGCCCCTCGCGGGCAACGACCTGTTCACCGACCGCGGGGCCGCCCCGGCGACGGGCGTCCGCCCGGAGTCCACCACCCCGCTGACCTCGCCCCGCTCCGACGTGGCCCTGGCCGGGGAGGCCGTGCGCGCGGTCTGGTCCCGCCTCGACGACCAGGAGGCCGACCTCGCGCACTGGTTCGCGGCGCTGCTGTTCAGCCTCGCGCCCGGGCTGCGCGCCCACTTCCCGACGCAGGCCGACCGCGCCGCGCGGCGTCTGCTGCGCGCCACGATCACCGCGATGTCGGCCGTCGACCGGCCCCGGGAGCTCGCGACCGCGATCGGCGGGCTCGCCAAGGAGACCCGCGCCCTGGGCCTCGACGCCGAGGCCGACGAGCCGGTGGGCGTCGCCCTGGTCGGCGCGGTGCGGGAGTTCGCCGGCGAACTGTGGGCGCCGGGCGCCGACGCCGCCTGGGTGCTGGCCTACTCGCTCGCGGCCGAGCCCGCCCGCCGTCGCGCGGCCACCCTGCCCGGCGTCGTCACCGGCACCGTCGTGGCCCACCGGCGGCTGAGCTGGGACCTCGCCGTCGTGACCGTGGCCCCCGACGCCCCCGTCGAGTACCGCCCGGGGCAGTGGGTCACCGTCGAGGTGCCGCAGCGCCCGCGGATGTGGCGGCGCCTGACGCCGGCCGGCGCGCCCCGCCGCGACGGCCACCTCGAGTTCCACGTCCGCGCCGTGGCGGCCGGCTGGGTGAGCCGCAGCATCGTCGCGCACAGCCAGGTCGGCGAGCGCTGGAGCATCGGGCCCGCCGAGGGTGAGCTCACCGCCGACGCGGCCGCCGAGCGCGAGCTGCTCGTCGTCGCGGGCGGGACCGGAGCCGCCGTCGCGCTCGCGCTGTGCGAGGACCTGGCCGCCCAGGCGGCGGCCGGCGTCGACGTCCGGCCGACCACCGTGGTGGTCGGCGGCCGCACCCCCGAGGACCTGCACTCGCTCGACCGCTTCGCCGTCCTGGCGCAGGACGCGCCGTGGCTGGCCGTCGTCGGCGCCTGCGAGTCCGACCCGCTCGACCTCGAGCTGGCCCCGGGCACCGTCGTCGAGGCCGTCACCCGCGCCGGGCCGTGGCTCGAGCACGACGTGGTGGTCGCCGGGTCGCCGGACATGATCCGGGCGACAACGGCGGCCCTGCTGGTCGACGGCACCCCGCTGGACCGGATCCACTACGACCCCTTCACCGAGGACGACGAGGACTGAGGCCGGTTCGGCGCGTCACTGCGCGCCGTCGTCGTCCGGGGGCCTCTCGGTGGGCTCGACGGAGCGCCGGCCGGGCTGCCAGACGACGACGGACTGGGTCCGGCGGACCGGCAGCAGGTCGTCCCGGCCGCCCGAGCGCTGCTCGGTGAGGGTCTGGACCCGCGCCTTGCTGCGCGCGAGCTCGTCGGTCACCTCGGCGAGCCGGTCGGTAAGCTGGTCGACCTCGCGCTCGAGCTCGATGATGCGCTTGATGCCGGCGAGGTTGACGCCCTCCTCCTGGGAGAGCCGCTGGACCTCGCGCAGCAGGGCGATGTCACGGACCGAGTAGCGCCGGCCGCCACCGCTGGCCCGTCCGGGGCGCACCAGGCCGATGCGGTCGTAGGACCGCAGCGTCTGGGCGTGCATTCCGGAGAACTCGGCGGCGATGGAGATGACGAAGACCGGGGTGTCCTCGTCGGCCCAGGCCGGCAGGCCGGGGATCGCGGACCCGCCCTGCGGGCCCGCGCCGTCGCCCCGCCGCCCGCTCACGACGCCGCCTCCCTGCGACCGGCCTCCGCCCGATCCATGAGGTGGGCGCGGGGGTCCTCGCCCGCGGTGGCGCGGGCGTAGGCGTCGAGGGCCTCGTCGGCCTCGGCGGAGAGCCGCGAGGGCACGGCGAGCTCGAGGGTGACGAGCAGGTCGCCCGGGGTGGCGTCCTTGCGCTTGACCCCGCGCCCGCGCACCCGCAGCGTGCGGCCGGCCGAGCTGCCCGGCGGCACCTTCAGCGAGATGCGGCCCTCGAGCGTCGGCACCGTCACCGTGGCGCCGCGGACGAGCTCCGGGTAGGTCACCGGGAGCGCGAGCGTGAGGTCGTCGGGGTTCTTGGCCGACCGGCCGAACACCGCGTCGGGGGCGACGTGCACCACGACGTAGAGGTCGCCGGACGGGCCGCCGGACGGGCCGGGCTGGCCCTTGCCGGCGAGCCGGATGCGCTTGCCGTCCTCGACACCGGCGGGGATGCGGATGGTCAGCGTCCGCGGGCGGGAGCTGACGCCGTCGCCGCCGCACTCCGGGCACGGGTCGTCGACGAGGTGCCCGGTGCCGCGGCAGTCGGGGCAGGGCTCGCTGAACGCGAACGCGCCCTGGCTGCGCGAGACGAGTCCGGCGCCGCCGCAGCGGGGGCAGGTGCGCGGGGTGGTGCCGGGCTTGGCGCCCGAGCCCTCACAGGTGCCGCAGCGCATCGGGGAGGTGAGGCGCAGCGGGAGCGTCGCGCCATTCACGGCCTCGCCGAAGTCGATGCGGACCTCGGTCTCGACGTCCGCGCCGCGGCGCCGCCGCGGGCTCGTCGTGCCGCCCAGGCCGCCGCCCATGCCGGCGCCGCCCATGCCGCCGGTCGGGTCGGTCGTGGTGCCCGCCCCGCCCATGCCGCCGAAGATGCCGCCGAGCAGGTCGCCCAGGCCGCCCCCGCCACTGCCACGGCCGCCGCCGGCGAAGAGGTCGTTGACGTCGAAGCCACCGGTGGCCCCGGTGCCCGCGCCGCGGCCGCCGAAGCCGCCGCCACCCCCGCCGAACCCGCCGAAGCGGCCGCCGGCGAACAGGCTGCGGGCCTCGTCGTACTCCTTGCGCTTCTCCGTGTCGGAGAGCACGCCGTAGGCCTCGCCCGCGGCCTTGAACCGGGCCTCGGCCGTGGCGTCGCCCGGCTTGGTGTCGGGGTGGTTCTCCCGGGCGATCTTGCGGTACGCCTTCTTGATCTCGTCCTGCGAGGCGTCCTTGGCGACGCCGAGCTCGCGGTAGAAGTCCTTCTCGAGCCAGTCACGATTCGCCATCGTGGGTTCGTCCTCCCTCCCGCGAGCCCGGCGTGGGTGCGGGCCCTCTCGTCAGTGTGGAGCGCGCGCGCCCGGGCCGGGAGTCCCGGCCCGGGCGTGTCACGCGGTCTCGCCCCCGCCGGCGGAGCCGCTGTTCGCGGGCACCGCGTCGGGGTCGTGGTCGGTGACCTCGACCATCGCCGCCCGGAGCACCTTGTCCCCGAAGCGGTAGCCCCGGCGCATCACGGTGGTGACCGTCGGACCGTCCACCTCCGCGGAGGTGCCGTGGGCGACGGCCTCGTGCACCGACGGGTCGAACGCGTCGCCGACCTCGCCGAAGCCCGCCAGCCCGGCCCGCGTCAGGGTCTCGGTGAGCCGGTCGGCCACCACCTTGAACGGGCCGGTCAGGTCGCCGTGGGCACCCGCGCGCTCGACGTCGTCGAGCACGGTGAGCAGCTCCCCGGCGATCTGGGCCTTGGCGCCGGTGACGGTGGCCTCGCGGTCACGCTCCACCCGGCGCCGGTAGTTCGTGTACTCCGCCGACACGCGCTGCAGGTCGGCGGTGCGCTCCTCGAGCTCGGTGCGCAGGCGCGCGAGCTCGGGGTCGGCCGGCGCGCCCGCGCCGGCCGCGGAACCCTCCGCGCCGTCGGCGCTCGCGGTCCCGCTCGTCGGGACGCCGCCCAGGGCGGCGTCGGGAGCCTGGTCGCCGTCGGTCGGCGCGCCCTCGTCGGTCGTCCCGACCGGGGCGTCCGGGCCGGCGCCGAACTCCTCCTGCACCCCGACAACGTCATCAGTCTTGACCGACTCCTCGGCCGGCTGCTCCACGGTGACCTCCTCCTCGGGTCGGCCGCGCCCGGCCGTGGGGCCGGGCGCGGCACCGGTGTCCGGCGTGGTCACTTCTTGTCGTCGTCGTCCACGACCTCGGCGTCGACGACGTCGTCGTCGGCGCCGGCGGCACCCGTGGCGTCACCGGCCGCGCCGGCGGCCTCACCGGCCTGCTGCTGGGAGTAGATTGCCTGGCCGAGCTCCTGGGAGTCGGTCGCGAGCTTCTCCACCGCGGACTTCACGGCCTCGGTGTCGTCGCCCTCGAGGGCCTTCTTGAGGTCGTCGAGGGAGCCCTGGACCTTGTCCTTGACCTCGGACGGCACCTTGTCGCCGTTCTCGGACAGGACCTTCTCGGTCTGGTGCACCAGCGACTCCGCCTGGTTGCGGGTCTCGGCCTCCTCGCGGCGCCGGCGGTCCTCGTCGGCGTGGGCCTCGGCGTCGGCCACCATGCGGTCGATCTCGTCCTTCGAGAGGGCCGAGCCGCCGGTGATGGTCATCGCCTGCGACTTGCCGGTGCCCTTGTCGACCGCCGAGACGTTGACGATGCCGTTCGCGTCGATGTCGAAGGTGACCTCGATCTGCGGCACGCCCTGCGGGGCCGGGGGCAGGCCGGTCAGCTCGAACATGCCGAGCTTCTTGTTGTAGGCCGCGATCTCCCGCTCGCCCTGGAAGACCTGGATCTGCACCGACGGCTGGTTGTTCTCCGCCGTCGTGAAGACCTCGGACTTCTTGGTGGGGATCGTCGTGTTCTTCTCGATCAGCTTGGTCATCACGCCGCCCTTGGTCTCGATGCCGAGGGACAGCGGGGTGACGTCGAGCAGCAGGACGTCCTTGACGTCACCGCGCAGCACGCCGGCCTGCAGCGTGGCGCCGACGGCGACGACCTCGTCCGGGTTGACGCCCTTGTTGGGCTCCTTGCCGCCGGTGAGCTCCTTGACCAGGTCGGTCACCGCGGGCATGCGGGTCGAGCCGCCGACCAGCACGACGTGGCTGATCTGGCTCACCGAGATGTTGGCGTCCTTGATGACCTGGTTGAACGGCCGCCGGCAGCGGTCGAGCAGGTCCGAGGTGATCCGCTGGAACTCCGAGCGCGAGAGCGTCTCGTCGAGGAACAGCGGGTTCTTGTCGGCGTCGACCGTGATGTAGGGCAGGTTGATGCTCGTGGAGGCCGAGCTGGACAGCTCGATCTTCGCCTTCTCGGCGGCCTCGCGGAGGCGCTGCATGGCCATCTTGTCCTTGGACAGGTCGATGCCCTGCGAGCCCTTGAACTTGTCGACGAGCCAGTTGATGATCCGCTCGTCCCAGTCGTCGCCGCCGAGGTTGTTGTCGCCGTTGGTGGCGCGCACCTCGACCACGCCGTCGCCGATGTCGAGCAGCGAGACGTCGAACGTGCCGCCGCCGAGGTCGAAGACGAGGATCGTCTGCTCGCTCTCGCCCTTCTCCAGCCCGTAGGCGAGGGCGGCCGCGGTCGGCTCGTTGACGATGCGCAGCACGTTGAGGCCCGCGATCTGGCCGGCCTCCTTGGTGGCCTGGCGCTGCGCGTCCTCGAAGTAGGCGGGGACGGTGATCACCGCGTCGGTGACCTCCTCGCCGAGGTAGGACTCGGCGTCGCGCTTGAGCTTCATCAGCGTGCGGGCGCTGATCTCCTGCGCGGTGTACTTCTTGCCGTCGATCTCGGTGGTCCAGTCGGTACCCATGTGCCGCTTGACCGACCGGATGGTCCGATCGACGTTGGTGACGGCCTGGTTCTTGGCCGACTGGCCCACCAGCACGTCTCCGTTGCGGGCGAAGGCGACCACCGACGGGGTGGTCCGGCTGCCCTCGGAGTTGGCGATGACCGTCGGCTCGCCGCCCTCCAGGACAGCGACCACGGAGTTGGTGGTGCCGAGGTCGATGCCGACCGCTCGCGCCATGCTGACGACTCCTCTCGATGAGTCCTAGGTCGTTGTAGTGTGAGCCCGTTGCGCTCAACTCTACCGGCCCTGATCGTCGGGGGCGACCCGGGGGTGAGTGTCAGTCGCTCAACTTGCTCTCGTGGAGGCCAACGGACGACCTCACGGAGTTGTTCCCGGCGCGCTCAACCCTCATGCCTGGGGTGCGGTGCCCGGGCGGGTCGCGAGCGGCACCAGCTCGGACTCGGTGAACTTCACCGGGCGGACGCCGAGCGGGACCCCGGTCTGCTGGGCCTCCATGATCTTGCCGTCGCCCAGGTAGAGCGCGACGTGGTGGATCGTCGACGGGTCCGAGGTGTCGTAGGCCCAGAACAGCAGGTCACCGGGTTGGGCCTGAGCCACGGGCACGTGGGCGCCCGCCCCGTACTGGTCGCGCGCGACGCGCGGCAGCACCACCCCGGCGGCCTGGAAGGCCCGCAGCATGAGCCCGGAGCAGTCGTAGCTCGACGGCCCCGTGGCGCCCCAGACGTAGGGCTTGCCGGTCTCGCCCACGGCGAAGTCGATCGCGCTCTTCGCGACCCCCGGCGGCAGGGAGGTGGCCACGCCCGCCGTCGGGCCCTCCGCGCACGGCCGGATGGCGCTCGTCACGCCGGCGAGGTCGCCGACGAGGCTCGCGGCGAGCGGCTCCCACTTCGCGTACGCCCCCGGGAACGCCGAGCGCTGCACGGTCTGGGCGGCCTGGGTGACCGGCATGTCCTGCCAGCCCGGGATCGCGAGCAGGTGGGCGAGGAAGGTCTGCGTGGCGTGGACCGGGTCGCGGATCTGGTCGGGGGTGCCCCAGCCCTGGCTGGGGCGCTGCTGGAAGAGGCCCAGCGAGTCGTGGTCGACGGCGACGTCCATGCCCGCCGTCCCCATGCCGGACTCCTGCATCGCCGTCGCGAGCGCGACGATCCAGGCCCGCGGCGGGGCGTTCATCCCCTTGGCGACCCCGACGATGGTCGCGGCGGCCTGCCGCTGCACCGGCTGCAGGTCGGCGGCGGTGCGGGGGATCCCGACGGCGGCCCGGTCGCCCGCGTCGCAGGTCCCCGCGGCGTCCTGGTCGCCGCCGCCGGTGAACTGCCCGACGACGAGCAGCCCGCCCAGGAGCACCACGACGAGGGCCAGGGCGAGGAGCCCGACCGGGATGAGCAGGCGCAGGAACCGCAGCCGCGGCGGGAGGATCCGCACCGGGCGGCCGGGGCGGGACGGACGCTCACGGCGCGGCGGCGGGACCAGGGTGGACACGGCGCGGCCTCACGACGCCCGGTCGTACCCGGCCACGCGCCAGTCCCCGGCGCCGACCTGCACGACGAGCAGCTGGAGGGTCACCGCGTCGGTGGGCACGTCGACGCGCAGCGAGTCCGGGTGCACCTCCACGGCCCGCGGCGGCCCGGTGACCCGCGACGACGGCACGTTCGCGGGGTCCACCGACGCGAGCACCGGCAGGTACTCGTCGGTGGTGTACGGCGCGAGCCGCTGGCTCCACTGGGCGCCGGTGACGCCGGCCGGGTGGTCGGCCCAGGCGGTGGCCCAGCGCTGCGCGACGCCGAGCGCCGCCTGCGGCGCCGCGGACAGCGGCAGGTTCGCCGGCGTGAGCTCCGGCGGCGGTGACGCGGCCGCGCTGGGGACCGCGGTCACCGTCGGGACGTCGGGGACGGGCGCGAGGGCGCCCGAGGTGTGCCCGGAGCGCGACGACGCCCAGGTCCCCACATAGGCGACCCCGGCCACCACGCCGGCGAGGAGCACCAGCACGACGACGAAGCGGACCGGGGAGTGCAGCGGCCACTCCCACAGCCCGCGGTAGGCGCCCGAGCGTCCGCGCCTAGTCCGGATCGGCACGCGTCGCTCCCGGCGTCGGGGTCACGGCCGGGCCGGACGCGTCGGGCCCGGACCGCTCGACCCGGCTCTGCAGCACCCGCCCCTCGACGACGCGGCCGCCGTCCTCGACGCGGCGCGACGGCCGGTAGATGCGTTGCGACGGGGCCCCGTCCACCTCCGGGACCCGCGGCGCGGCCCGGGGCAGGGCGGGGCGGGAGGCGTCGATCTCGCGGCGGGGCACGCCGCTGCCCGACGACCCCGACGAGCCCCGCACCACCTCCGACTCGACGTGGACGGTGCGCCCGGTCCGGGCGGACCGCGCAGCCTCGTCGACCCCCGACTCCTCGGGCCGCAGCACGGTGCCGCCGCGGCGCCGGTCCACGCGCTCGCCCCACCAGGAGTCCTCGTGGGAGTCGCCGGCGCCGCGCAGCCGCCCGAACGCCCGGCCCAGCGCGCCGGTCCCGGCGGCCGGGAAGATGCCGCCGACCTGCTCGCGCGTGAGCGTGACCATCGAGGCGAGCCGGCGGAAGGGCCGCGACACCGCCCAGAGGATCACCGTGACGACGCCGGTGACGAGCAGCCCGAGCCAGGTGTCGACGCCGGAGCCGGGCCGGAAGAGCGAGATCACCAGCAGCGAGTGCAGCCCGGCCAGGGCGCCCACGAGCAGGGTGTTGACCAGCGCCGCGCCGCCGATGCGCAGCATGGCCGGGAGCACCTCGGGCTTGAGCAGCGCCACCACCGCGAGCGCGGGCGCCACCATGACGAGCAGCCGGATCATCAGCATCGACACCAGCACGAGGAGCTTGCTCATCAGCTGGAACAGCGCGATGCAGGCGGCCTGGACCAGGGCGAGCGCCCCGGCGCCGACCCGCGAGCCCGACCGGCCCTGGAAGTAGGAGTAGCGGTCGCCGACCTTGTTCGCGATGTCGGTGAACTGCTGCTTCTTGGCGTCGGCCTGGGCCTGGCCGTCCTGGCCCGTCGCGACCTCGACCTTCGTGAACGTCTGGGCCTCGAGCAGCGGCCGCCCGAGGTCGCGGGCCTGCGGCACGTCGGCCGACCCGAACTCCCCGCGCAGCCAGTTCGAGTACACGATCTGGTCGGTGAGCACCGTGGGCAGGGTGTTCTGGTCGCCGACGCCGACCTGGCGCAGGAAGCCCTGCTGCATCGCGGTGACGCCGTCGAGCAGGACGCCGTCGAGGGCGCGCGACCACTGGATCGGCGCCGCGTACGCCGCGGCGGCGAGGCCCAGCGCGAGGACCGCGACGAGCCCGCGGCGGGCCTGCTGGGAGAGGTCGCCGCGCATCGCGAGCACGAGCATGATCACGGCGAGCGCCGCCAGCGCGACCCCGACCCACGTCGTGAACACCGCCTGGTACATCGCCCGCGTGCCGGTCTGGATGACGCCGTCGAGCGGGGTGAGGAGGCTGGAGCCGCGCGCGATGAGGTAGTGCGCCCAGTTCACGCCGCCGACGATCAGCTTGGCGACGTCGAAGACCTGGTTGCCCAGCCACGTGTCGGTGGCCGCGGCGGGGTCGCGGGCGCCGCCGGGCCCGCAGCCCAGGTCGTAGGTCCACCAGACCTGCCCGGCGTAGCCGACCTGGTCGTAGACGCTGCCCGGGGTGCCGACGCCGATCGGCGAGGGGTCGAGCGAGCCGACCAGCCCGGTGCCGGGCCGGTCGGGGTCGGGCGGGGCCTTGCAGTCGAACGCCTGCGCCGACGCGGTCCCCCCGACGAGGACGAGCCCCGCCACCAGCGAGCCGACCACGAGCAGCGCCCGGGCCCGGCGGGTGCGGGGCAGGTGGAGCCGACGGGGCCGATGCGCGAGCGGCGCCGTCCTCGCACCGGACGCCAGGAATGTGCCATTGCCGCCACGCAGGACCGACCACAGGAAACGGGCGAACGGCGCCGTCCTGTCACCCGACGCGAGGAATGCGCCATTGCTGCCGTGGGGGACCCGGTCGGCGGGACGGGCCGCCGGGCTCCGCGACCCCCGCCGCCAGCCGATCACCAGCGCCGCGCCCAGGATGGCGACGACGACGATCACCCGTCGCCTCCGCCCCGTCCCGGGCCGCGGCCGACCGCGACGCCGTCGTCGCCGGGCCCCTGCTCGGTGTCCCCGACGACGCCCTGCTCCCGCACCGGCGCCGGGCGCGCGTCGTCGTCGGGCTCGCGGGCCGCCGGCGCGGTGCGCGGCACCGTGGTCGCCAGGTGGGCGCGCCGGGCGTCGGGGTTGGTGTCCAGCGCCTGGCGGAGGTGCTCCAGGTGCGGGCCCTCGAGGTCGACCCGGATCTTCTCGACGCCGCCGTGGCCGTCGGAGAAGACGAACTGGCGCGGGGTGTCGTCGGGGCTGTCGTCGTGCTCGCCCGCCGAGCGGGAGGCGGTCGGGCGCGGGGACAGCGTCCCGAGCATCTCCTCGTAGCCGACGTCGGTGGGCACCCGCAGCAGCCGCAGCGCCTCGGCCTGGGCCTCGGCGTCGTCGGTGCGCCCGACGAAGACCGCGTCGACCAGGGAGGCGAAGCCCGGCACCCGCAGCAGGTCGCCGGCGAGCTGGGAGGCGAACAGGGCCCGGACGTTGAACTTCCGGGAGTCGCGGGCGAGCCGGTCGATCAGCACCTTGCCGGTGGGGATCTGGGACAGGAAGTGGGTCTCGTCGAGCGCGACGCCCTTCCGCAGGTCCCGGTCGGCGGTGTAGACGGTCCGCTGGGTCAGCCAGGACGCGAGGTTGAGCAGCTCGACGGCCAGCGACTCGCCGTCGGTCCACTCCTCGCGCGGGCTGCCGGGCCGGGGCAGCGACATCCCCTGCATCGTCAGGACCGTGAGCCGGTAGTCCTCCTCGTCGAGGATCGACGGGTCGCCGACCGGGCTGTCGTCCGGCCCCCGCGGGTCGGCCGGGTCGGGCGTGTGCTCGGGGAAGAGCAGCGCGGCCTGGGGCAGCTCGCGGCGCTCCTCGAGGAAGTCGGCGACGACGTCGGCGTGCTCCTCGCCCTCGCGGGCGTGCCGGCGTAGCGTCGCGATCACCTGGCCCGGGTCGCGGTGCTGGGCGCCGCCGACCTCGCGGACCGCACGGAGCAGCACGATCCGGGTGTGGGGCAGGCGCGCCACGTCGTAGGGCAGCAGCCCGGTGAGCACGTCGAGGACGAGACGACGGCGGGTCGCGGCGGCGAGCGAGCGCTCGCGGCGCCAGGCCTTCTCCGGGTCGGGCTCGTCGAGGAAGTGGTCGCGCCGCGGCTCGGCGACCACCCGGTACGGGTTGAGGATGCCGGGGTCGGCGCCGAGCAGGTGGATGTGGCGCGAGAACGGCGCGAGCTCGGGGAGGCGGGTGAGCTCGGCGAGCGGGCCGGAGGGGTCGAGGACCGTCCAGCGCGCCCCGGCCCGCAGCGTCTTGTAGACCATCAGGCCGGTGAGGAAGGACTTCCCGGAGCCCAGCCCGCCGACCACCGCGGTGAGCCCCGACGCCCGCCGGACCTCCTGCGCCATCCACGGGTCCCAGGCGACCGGGCGGCGGGTCGCGGTGCAGGTCTCGCCGAGCAGCACCCCGCGGCGGTCGCCGACGCTCGCCGACGCGGCGGGCACCCCGGCGGCCACCCAGGTCACCGACCCCCGGCGCCGGTAGGCCGTCGAGGCCAGCGGCTCGCCCGGGATGAACTCCCGCGCGTAGGCGTACTGGGCCTCCGGGTGCTCCAGGGCCACCCGCGGGCGGTAGAGGTCGAGCACCTGCTGGGCCCGGGTGAGCGCCTCGGACTCGTCGCGGCCGGACACCGCGACCCGCCACCAGCCGTAGACGCGGGTGTTGAGGTGGGTCAGGCCGCCGGAGAGCTCGTCCTCGATCTGCAGCACGCGGTCGGCCTGCCGCTCGAGCGACATCGGCGGGTCGAGGTCGTGGTCGTGGGTGTAGTGCCGGATCTGGCTGCGGACCTTGCCCATCTGGCGCTGCAGCTCCCCGGTGACCTCCTCGGGGCGGCGCACGTAGATGCGCGCCGACCACTCGACGGGGAACGGGAGGCGGTCGCTGCGCTGCATCCACGGGTCGTCGGCCTCGGGGATGCGCAGCGAGTCCATCAGCCCGACCGAGAGCACCGCGACGTGCCGCGACACCGGCTGCAGGCCGTGCCGGCCCTGGACGGTGACCGTGGGCGCGTAGGGCTCCTGGTACATCGCGACGCCGTCGGTGAACGCGGCGAGGTCCTCGCTCTCCCACGCGACGCCGGCCTCGGCGTGCACCGAGCGCGGCGCCGGGAGTCCGAGCGCGCAGGAGCGGTGCATCAGCCAGGCCATGTCCTCGGCGGTGCACGGCACCCCGTCGAGCCCGGGCCCGGCGACGAGCGCGTCGACGTGCGCGATCTCGGTCTCGAGCGCGGTGAGCTCGGCGTTCGCGGCGGAGGGCAGGACCCGGTGCAGCAGCGGGGAGGCGGACTCCAGCCAGCGGTCGACCACCGACCGGCCGGACACCTCGACACCGAGGAAGACCTCCTTGTCGGCCATCGACAGGCCCATGAGGTGGTGCTGCTCGCCGGTGAGGAAGTCCTCCCAGCCGAGTGCGCCCCCGACGTCGGGCAGGCGTCCCGGGGAGTTGCGGTCGAACGCCTCGGCCCAGCGGGCGACCGGGAACGGCCGCGTGGTGACGCGCAGGTGGCACCAGCGGCCCTGCAGCTCACCGAGCTGGTTGGCGATACGGCGGATCAGCGCCTCGCGCTGCGAGTCCGACCGGAAGCTCCACGGCTGCGGGGCCAGGCGGTACCAGGCGGTGACCGTCGACCCGGTGCGGGCGATGTTGCCGTCGATCGAGCGCAGGGCGATGGACGAGCGGTAGGACGGGGCGGCCGAGCCGCCGGCGAGCGCCCTGCCCCGGCGACGCCGTCCCGGGCCGGTGCGCAGGCCTCCGGGCCGCGGGTCGTCGTCCTCGCCCGCGTCCCGGTCGTCGGGTCGCGATGGTTCCGCGGCGTCGCCGAAGGCGTCCAGCAGGTCGTCGTCGGCCCCGGGCACGTCGTCGGGCTCCGGGCGGTCGACGGGGACGATGTCGGCCGGCCGGGACGCACCCCATCCCGGGTACGACCCCCAGCCGGGCTCCGCGCCGGGCCGCTCGGCCTCGGCGTCGGGCGCCTCGGGCCAGGGCGTGGACCGGGACGAGCGCCGCCGGCCGCTGCCGGGGTCGCCGGTCTCAGGACCGCGCCGGCGCAGCACCGTCGCCCTCCTCGTCGCGTCGCTGGGGCGCGTCGGCCGTCGTCGCGCTCGGGCCGTAGCGGCGGGGACCGGAGGCGGGGCGGGAGCGGGGCGGACGGGTCCGGGCGGTCCCCGGGCGGTCCGCGCGACGCGCGGGCACGTGCAGGACGCCGCCGTCGTCGTCGGGCGGGGGTGCGGCGGCGGCCGTGCGCGGCGGCGGGGCAGGGGACGGCCCGCCGCCGCGGGTGGTCCACGAGCGGCGGTTCCGGCGCCGGGGGCGCGGCGTCTCCGGGGCGTCCGTGGTGGTGGTGCGGCCGCGGGGCCCGGGCACCGCCAGGGCGCTGTGGGGGTCGGGGTGCCCGGCCGGCAGGGCACGGCGGGGACGGGCGGCCTCGATCGCCACGTGCCCGGTCCCGACGCGGCTGCCCTCGCCCCGGGTGCGCCGGCGCGGTCCGCGCAGCTCGTGGACGAACAGGGTGAGCCACTCGAGCAACGGGCGGTCCTCGTCGATGCGCTTGGCGACGAAGCGGACCACGACCACCGTGATGAGCAGCGCCCAGGCCACCGAGAAGAAGCCGATCGGGATGCCGAGCCGCCGCTGGAAGAACATCACGACGACCATGACGATCAGCCCGACGCCGTAGCTGGAGTAGCGGGCCCGCCAGGGGAACGTCGCGCGGGGCGGGCCGAGCCAGACGGCGTCGACCCGGTACACGTCGTCGTCGGTGCGGATCTGCACCGCGTCACCCCGTGATCAACTGGGCCAGGAACTGGCCGACCGCCGGGCCCTGCCCCGAGACGGCGATGCCGAGGGCGACCAGGCCGACCAGGAGTCCGACACCGCGGCGGGCGACGCCGGCGTTGTCACCGCGCCCGCCGATCCACAGCATGATGACGGCGATGCCGAGCAGGATCAGCGGGACGATGTTGTCGCGGATCCAGCCCTGCAGACCGTTGGTCCCGAGCCCCTGTGCCACCACGGCCGAGCCGAGCGCGTGCAGGTCGGTGAGGGGGACGCCCGCGCCGACCACCTGCGCACCGAGGGTCGTGACGGTCATGGCGGTGGTCCTCCCCGGACGTTCGATGGCACTGTCCTCGGCCGGTCTCGACCGGTCGAGTAAACACGTCGGTCGCCGGACCTGACCACCCCCCGTCGTCGCGGGGTGCGACCGGACGCCACACGGTGGGTCACCGTGTGACCGGGGGGCGGACGTGATCCCCGGCGACCGCGCCTCATCGTGGCCCGAACCCGGGCCGTGTGGGGGGACGCGCGCCCGGACGCTCCCCCCGACGTCGTCCCGCGATCACCACAGAGTGAGCGCGTGTGGCTACCGGGGGTCGTGGGCGGTCGATCTCCCCGGCCCGGGTTACTGGTGAGTAGATTCTCACGGCTCTCGTCGGGACGCGGTCAGGACCAGCCGTTACAGTGCGCCGAACGACGGTTGTCGACCCGTGCCGCCCGGGCAGGGGTCCACTGGGAGGTCGAACTGTGCTCGTCCGATTGATCCTGGGCCTCGCGCTCACGGTCGCCGTGGGGGCTGTCGCCGCCCGGCGGGCGTGGTGGCTCTTCACCCTCATCCGCTCGGGGCAGCCCGACGCGAAGCGCGCGGAGGGCCTCGGAGCCCGCGTGCGTGCCCAGTTCGTCGAGGTCTTCGGGCAGCGCAAGCTGCTGCGCTGGTCCGTCCCGGGGCTCGCCCACCTCTTCACGATGTGGGGCTTCATCATCCTGCTGACGGTCTACATCGAGGCCTACGGCGCGCTGTTCGTGGACGACTTCGCGATCCCCGGCTTCGGGCACTCCCCGATCCTGGGCTTCCTGCAGGACTTCATCGCGGTGATGGTCCTGCTCTCGATCATCACCTTCGCGATCATGCGCGTCCGCCAGGATCCGGAGCGCAAGCAGCGGTCCTCGCGCTTCTACGGCTCGCACACCAGCGGCGCGTGGATCGTGCTCTTCCTCATCTTCAACGTCGTCTGGACGCTGTTCGTCTTCCGCGGCATCGAGTCGGCGGCCGGCAACCTGCCCTACACCTCGGGCGCCTGGGTCTCCATCGCGGTCGGCCAGCTGTTCACCGGGCTCTCCCCCTCGACGCTGTTCGTCCTCGAGACGATCATGGTGCTGCTGCACATCGGCGTCGCGCTAGTGTTCCTCGTCCAGGTGCTCTACTCGAAGCACCTGCACATCTTCATCGCGCCGATCAACGTCGCCGCCAAGCGCCTGCCCAAGGCCCTCGGCCCGCTGCAGCCCCTCGAGTACGACGGCAAGCCGATCGACTTCGAGGACCCGCCCGAGGAGGCCTCGTTCGGGCGCGGCAAGATCGAGGACTTCACGTGGAAGGGCATGCTCGACTTCGAGACGTGCACCGAGTGCGGTCGCTGCCAGTCGCAGTGCCCCGCGTGGAACACCGGGAAGCCGCTCTCGCCGAAGCTGCTGATCATGGACCTGCGCGACCACATGCTCGCGAAGGCGCCGTACATGATCGGCGGCAGGGACATGCCCGACGCCGGGGCCATCGACTGGGACGCGGGCCTCGCGAAGAACGAGCACGGCGGGCACGGCGTCCCCGAGTCGGGCTACGAGCGCCACACCGGCACCGACGACATCCAGGCGGCGCGCCCGCTCGTGGGCACCGCCCAGCAGCTCGGCGTCATCGACCCCGACGTGCTGTGGTCCTGCACCACCTGCGGTGCCTGCGTCGAGCAGTGCCCCGTCGACATCGAGCACGTCGACCACATCGTCGACATGCGCCGCAACCAGGTCATGATCGAGTCGGAGTTCCCGGGTGAGCTCGGGGTCCTCTTCCGCAACCTGGAGAACAAGGGCAACCCCTGGGGCCAGAACAACTCCTCGCGCATGGACTGGGCGAAGGACCTGCCCTTCGAGGTGCCCGAGTTCGACGGCGAGCTGCGTCCCGAGACCGAGTACCTCTTCTTCGTCGGCTGCGCCGGCGCGTTCGACGACAACGCGAAGAAGACGGTGCGCGCCACGGCCGAGCTGCTGCACATCGCGGGCGTCGACTACGTCGTGCTCGGCAAGGAGGAGAGCTGCACCGGTGACCCGGCGCGGCGCTCGGGAAACGAGTTCCTCTTCCAGATGATGGCCATGCAGACCAAGGAGATGCTCGACGGCGTCTTCGAGGGCCGCGAGCCCGGGACGCGCAAGATCGTCACCACCTGCCCGCACTGCATGAACACCCTCGGCCGCGAGTACCCGCAGCTCGACGGCCACTACGAGGTCGTCCACCACACCCAGCTGCTCAACCAGCTGGTCCGCGAGAAGAAGCTCGTGCCGGTCGCGCCGGAGTCCTCGCCGGTGCCCACCGCGAAGCTGGACATCAACCCGGCGACCAACCTGCAGTACCACGGGCCGCAGAACGACGGCACCGAGCGCGGGCTGGTCAAGGCCAACGGCCACAGCACCGGGACGCACCCGGAGGACCAGGCCGCGCCGGCCGCCGTCGCCCTGGCGGAGAAGGACGGGGCCTCGTCGAACGGGTCCTCGAACGGGCACGGCGGGTCCGCCGTCAAGACGGTGACCTACCACGACCCGTGCTACCTCGGCCGCCACAACGAGGTCTACACCCCGCCGCGCGAGCTGGTGGAGGCCGCCGGTGCGGTGCTCAAGGAGATGCCACGTCACGCGGACCGGGCGCTGTGCTGCGGCGCCGGTGGTGCGCGGATGTGGATGGAGGAGAACATCGGCAAGCGCATCAACATGGAGCGCGTCGACGAGGCCCTCTCCACCGAGCCGGACACGATCGCGACTGGCTGCCCCTTCTGCCGCGTCATGCTCACCGACGGGCTGACCGAGCGGCAGAGCGAGTCCAAGGCCGTCGGGACCGAGGTCATGGACGTCTCGCAGATGCTGCTGGCCGCGGTGAAGCGGGGCTCGTCGTCCGCGCCGGCCGCCGGGGTGGAGGCCGAGACGGTGGCGGTGTCGTCGGTCGACGCCGAGACCACCGCGGTGTCCTCCGTGGACGCCGAGACGACCGCGGTCTCGTCCGTCGACGCCGAGACCACCGCGGTCTCGTCGGTCGACGCCGACACCGAGGCGGTCGCGCCGGAGGCGGAGACCGACGGGCCCGGTGACTCCGACCCGTCGACCACCGCGACGTCGGCGAACGTGAAGAACCCGGGCGAGTAGTCCCGGGCCGGTCCTGAGCGAAGGGCCCCTTCGGTCGATCTAGTCGACCGGAGGGGCCCTTCGCTCGTTCGGGCACCGGAACGCGGAATGAGCGAGGGGTACGTCAGGCAGATTCCGAGGCCCGGCGCCCTGTGCCCTGTGCCCCTCACCCGCGGCAGCAGCGCTCAGCCGGCGCCGACCCGACCCAGATGCCCGGCCCCCGGCGCCCTGCGCCCTGTGCCCCTCACCCGCGGCAGCAGCGCTCCGTCGACGCCGACCCGACCCAGATGCCCGGCCCCCGGCGTGTCGCGTTGCGCCGATAGGGTCCCAGGGTGCTGCTCTCCGACCGCGACATCCGCGCCGAGATCGCCGCCGGACGCGTCGCGCTCGACCCGTACGACGAGACGCTGCTGCAGCCCTCGAGCGTGGACCTGCGGCTGGACCGGCACTTCCGCACGTTCAACAACCACGCCTACACGCACATCGACCCGGCGCTGCAGCAGGACGATCTGACTCGGATGGTCGAGCCGCCGGAGGACGAGGCGTTCGTCCTGCACCCGGGCGAGTTCGTCCTCGGGTCGACCTACGAGGTCATCACGCTGCCGGACGACGTCGCCGGGCGCCTCGAGGGAAAGAGCAGTCTCGGCCGGCTGGGCCTGCTGACCCACTCCACGGCCGGGTTCATCGACCCCGGGTTCTCCGGCCACGTGACGCTCGAGCTCTCGAACGTCGCGAACCTGCCGATCCGGTTGTGGCCGGGGATGAAGGTCGGGCAGCTGTGCCTGTTCCGGTTGTCGTCGCCGTCCGAGCACCCCTACGGCTCGCCGGTGTACGGGTCGCGCTACCAGGACCAGCGGGGCCCGACGCCGTCGCGGTCGTACGTCAACTTCCGGCGGGGCCTGTAGCCGCTAGAGCAGCAGCGTGTAGAGCCGGACGATCAGCCCGTCGCGGACCAGCGCGATGTCGGCGCCGCGGGCGACGGGCGGCTTCCCCGCCGGGCCGAACTCCCAGGCCAGGTGACCGAGGTCGTCCACGACGTGCACCGACCCGCCGGGCGTGAACACGAAGTCCGGCGACGAGTCGAGCAGCCCCTGGGCCTTCGCGTCGAGCGCGTCGTGCCCGGTGACCGTCTCCTCGGGGTCGGAGAAGACGACGTCCGGCGCGTAGGTCCGCGCGATCGCCGCCTTCCGCGCCACCGGGTCCCGCTCGCCGAAGACCTCGAGCAGGTTCGCGTGCATGAGCTCGTCGATCGACGCCAACGATCCTCCCTCGTCGGGACGGCGGGAACGGTCAGCCGACCAGCTGACCCGCGCGGTGGACGCGGTTGCGGCCCGAGTTCTTCGCGGAGTACAGCGCGCGGTCGGCCTCGGAGACGAGCGCCTCGCCGTCGCCGGCGTGCTCGGGCAGCGTCGCGATGCCGAAGGACGCGGTCACCAGCTGGCGCCCGCCGCGCTTGAAGTCGGCCTCGACCCGCTCCCGGAGGCGCTCGGCGAGCGCGGCGGCGTCGTCGGGACCGCCCTCGGTGATGAGGATGGCGAACTCCTCGCCACCGTAGCGGTAGGCCGTCTCGCCGTCGCGCATCGACGCGCGCAGCGTGCTCGCGACCTCCTGGAGGACGACGTCGCCCTGCTGGTGGCCGTAGCGGTCGTTCAGCTCCTTGAAGTGGTCGAGGTCGAGCATGATCACCGACATCGGGTGACCGTGGCGCTTGGCGTTGGCGACGGCGGTGTCGAGGTCGGCCCCGAGCCGGCGGCGGTTCGCGAGCTGGGTGAGCGGGTCGAACTGGGAGAGCCGTTCGGTCGCCGCGTGCAGCCGGCTCGCCTCGATGGCCGACCCGGCGAGCGTCGCCAGCATCTCGACGGCGGACAGGGCCTGGCCGTCGACCTCGCCCTCGACCCCGTCGAAGCACTCGAGGACCCCGATGACGCGGGCACCGACGACGAGCGGGACGGCGACCGCGGGCTCGTCGTCGGTGTCGGGGTCGCCGCGGGAGATCTGGCCGTAGCGCGCGGACCGCCCGACGACGCCGACCCCGAGGTTGCAGTGCGACTCCAGCGGCGGCACGGCGCCCCGCTCGGAGTCGTAGGCCAGCTCGAGACCGCCGCCGTCCTCGTCGAGCAGCCAGAGCAGCACCCGGCCGTCGGTGACCGCCACGGCCGCCTGCACCGTCGAGTCGACCACGTAGCGGGTGTTGAGCGATCCCGCGATCTCGCGGGTCATGATCAGGATGGTGCGCAGGCGGTCGGTCTGGGCCTGGAGCCGCTCGGCCTGGGCGGTGGTCTCCTCGTGCTGGTGGCGCAGGGCCACCGTCATGTCGGCCAGGCCGTCACGCAGGGCGACGAGCTCGGCCGAGCCCGCCACGGGTTCGGGTGGGTGCAGCCGCCCCTCGGAGATCCCCCGCACCGACGCGAGGAGGCCGTCGACGGGGGCCACGACGTGTCGTTCCAGACGCCGCCGGCCACGCAGAGCGACACCGAGGGTCACGAGCCCGACGAGCACGAGGAGCACCCCGACGCCCCACTGCGCGATCGTGGACGAGCGCTGGTTGGCGTCGATGGCCGCGAGCGTCGCGGCGCGGGTGTCCTCCTTGCGGCCCTGGTAGCTGTCGAACAGCGCCTTGCCCTGCAGCAGGAAGGCCTCCGTGCCGCCCGGTGGCGGGACCTGGCGCGCGGAGTCGGCCCACTCCGTGCGCCACCGCTGCTGGGCCAGGAGCAGCTGCAGCACGCTCTGGCGCAGGGCCGGCTCCTCGAGGAGGTTCACCATCTGCGTGTCGGCCTGGGCCAGCGCGGGGCTGGTCTTCGTGGCCTCGTCGGCGAAGAAGCGGTCCCCCGTCGCGAGGAAGCCGCGCAGCGAGGAATCCATCTCGAGCATCGCCTGGTGGGAGTCCTCGACGGCGAGCAGGCCGGCCTGCAGCCGGTCGTCCGCGGGCTGGGTGACCGCCGCGCTCCAGAGCACCCGGAAGACGACGAGCAGGACGATGACCAGGGCCGCGACGGAGATGGTCACCCCGAGACGCTGGACCTCGGTGATCAACCTCGGTGCCCGTCTCACCCGCCCACGCCCCTCCGAGGGTCGAAACCCCACCCGCCGTTCCGGACGGATGTCCGGAACCCTCCCCCTGCACATCACCACTCGGTGGCATGACGTTAGCCGTTTCGGGGAACAGGGCACAGGTTCTTTGTGCGCGAGCTGAGACCGTTCTGCCCGAACGGCACTCGTGAGGGGTGAGCAGTAGGCCGAACGGCCTACAAAAGGCTGACGATCAGGCCGTCATCGACGAGCGCGGTCCCCGCCCCGACGGCATCCGGACGACCGTGGGATCGGCCGCCCGGTGGCGGCTGGGCTGCGGGGGCGCGAGGCGGCGGTGCACCAGCAGGTCGATCTCGGTCGGGTAGGGCACGCCTCCCGACGGCGAGGTCTGCCACGCGGCCAGCTCGGCGACCGCGGCCTGGGTGGCGGCGCGCTCCGAGCTCTCCTGCTCGGCCGTCAGGTGGACCAGCGGGACGCGGAGCCGCACCGCGCTGCGGGCCGCGGCGAGCGCCGCCTCGGTGCCGCCGCGGACGACGACGCCGCCCGGGGGCTCCTCGGCCAGGAGGGCATCCAGGCGCACGACCATGCGCGCGGCCTCCTCCGCCCAGGTGTCGCACGGACCGTCGAGCAGCAGGAGCCGGCCGGCGGGGGCGCCGAGGTCGTCGAGCGCCTCGTCCACCGCGAGGGGGTCCGGTCCGGTGGCGACGAGGACCGGCTGGGCCGGCCCGTCCGTCTCCTCCTCGCCGCCGACGTGCGTGGGTCGCCCGAGCGGCGCGAGCGCCGCGGCGTCCTCGGCGGTGGCGACGACCACCAGGAGATCGGGCACGACCGCCGACGTCCCGTCGACAGTTCCCCCGACCGCGTGCTCACGCAGGGTCATGATTCACCTACCTCGGCGCTTGTCCTCGTCCTCCCACGGGACCAGCACACACCAGATCGTCTCCGCGGGACAGGCGATTGCTCCAGGATTACCGCTTGGGCGCAATCGGTTGAACGCAGCGTCACCGCTGCTACCGCGATCCCGGCGAGACCATGGCGTGATCCGAGTGAGTTACACCGATGTCATTGCGATGCGCGGTCCGCCCGCGAGGACGCGCAGGGGGTGGCGAGGGCGCCCGGCGGGTCCGTGTATCGTGAACGCGCAGCAGGCGAGTGTAGTTCAATGGTAGAACATCAGCTTCCCAAGCTGAGAACGCGGGTTCGATTCCCGTCACTCGCTCCAGGCACGTCCTCCCAGCTCAACGGCCCGCCGTCCGGTCATCCGGAGGCGGGCCGTCGTCGTTGGCGACCCCGCTCAGGGACGGGGCAGCACGTTGTTGTTGAGCCGGAAGAAGTTGTCCGGGTCGTAGACGGCCTTGATTCCCGCCAACCGTCGCAGGTTGCGCCCGAAGGCGGAGTCCACGCCGGCCTCGAGCGGCTCCTCCGACCGGCCCGTGAAGTTGAGGAACGGCGTGCCGTTGCCCCAGCGCGTCATCTCCTGCCACGCCGACCGGGTCCAGGCGATCGCGGCGGCGTCGTCGGACGCGTCGCCCCACATGCTGTCGAAGGACACCATCCACGGCGACGAGCGCTCGGCGAACGCCGCATCCTCCGGGCCGACGTCGTGCACCGCGCCGCCCAGGTGGAACGTGTTCACCAGGCTCATCGGTCCCGGCCGGTCCGCGGCGCGGGCCGCGAGCGCGTCGATCGCCTCGTCGGGCAGCTCGTCGAGGTACTGGGACTTCCAGTAGGCGCGCAGCGTCTGGCGGGGGAAGAAGGGGTCGAAGGCGGACTGCACCGCGGTGTAGGGCATGGGCTGGGACATGTCGAAGAGCGGTGAGCCCAGCTCCCGCAGCGGCTGCAGCGTCGCCATGCCCTCGTCGACGTCCCCGCAGTGGACCGCACCGACGATGGCGACGGGCCGGTCGTGGATCACCTCGGGCATCCCCGGAGCGGCCGGGAAGGTCATCGACACGATGAAGGAGGTGACCTCTCGGGGCGCGTCCAGGGCGTAGTCGCGCCACGCCCGCTCGATCCGAGCCATCTCCTCGAGGGGGTAGAGGGTTCCGACGAAGGCGACCGTCGGCCCGACGGGGTGCAGCCGGAAGGTGAAGGAGGTGACGACGCCGAAGTTCCCGCCGCCGCCCCGGAGCGCCCACAGCAGGTCGGGGTGCTGGTCGGCCGAGGCCGTCACCACCCGCCCGTCGGCCGTGACCACCTGGGCCTCGACGAGGTTGTCGCAGGCCAGGCCGTACATCGCGTTGAGGTTGCCGTACCCGCCGCCGAGCGTGAGCCCCGCGACGCCGGTCTCGGAGACCCGGCCGAGCGGCGTGGCGAGCCCGAAGGCCTGCGTCTCGCGGTCGACGTCCCCGAGCAGGGCGCCGCCCTGGACGTGGGCCAGCCGGCGCTCGGGGTCCACCTGCACGCCGCGCATCAGCGACAGGTCGATGAGCATGCCCTCGCCCACCGACGACAGGCCCGCGACCGAGTGCCCGCCGCCGCGGACACCGACCAGCAGGCCGTGCTCGCGGGCGAAGCCGACCGCGTCCACGACGTCGGCGGTCCCGGTGCACCGGGTGGAGATCGAGGGCCGCTCGGGGTGCATGGCGTTCCAGGCGACACGCGGCTCCGTGGCGGTGTCCACGCCCTCGGGAGCCACCACCGCACCCCGGAGGTGCTCCCGCAGCTCCTGCAGGGCGTCCTCCCCGAGCAGCTCCCGGGAACCGTCGGGCTTGATCGCCGTCACCGTCATGGCCCGTCACCTCTCCTCGCGCCGACCCGGCGGCTTGTCGCCGGATCCGGCCACCAGGAGTGACGGTAGGACCGTCTCCGAGATCAGTAGCTGGTCTTTTCGGACGCTTGACCCAGGGAAGTGACCACGTCACGTATCGGGCGCAGATGCGAAGCGCACCTACACGGCGTCGTCGGGCGGCTCCTGACCCAGGTCGCGGTGCGCGTCGCGGCGCAGGCTCTCGTTCCAGTGCTCCTCGCCGCGGCCGACCCCCTCGGCGCGGTCGACGCCGAGGATCTGCTGGACGAACCGCGCCCGCGCCCGCTTGACCTCGTCGGCCATCGCGTCGTCGACGGCGGCGCCGAGCTCGGCCTCGCCCGCCGGCGGCCCGGTGCCGTCGGCGCCGCCGGCGTCGCCCGCGTCGGCGCCCGTGTCGCCCGTGTCCTCGTCGGCCATCCGTGTCCTCCCGACCTCGTCCCCGCCCACCCGCAGGGTGCCCGCCCGCCCCCGAGATCGACCAGGGCGGCGGGAGGGGACCCACGGTGGCAGGCTCCGCTGGTGACCAGTGCCCTGGACCCCGAGCTCGCCGCCGCGATGGAGCGCCTCGCCGCGGACGGGTGGCTGCCGATCACCCGCCCCGAGGTCGCCGAGGCCCGGCGCAACTACCGCGACCTCGCGCTCGTCCGCCGCGGCACGGACGAGGTGCCGGTGGCCGCGGTGCACGACGACGTCGTGACGGGGCCCGACGCCGACGTCGTCGTCCGCGTGTACACCCCCGAACAGGCGCGGAAGGTCACCGTCGTCTGGCTGCACGGTGGGGGCTGGGTGGTCGGCGACCTCGACACCGCCGACGCGGCCGCGCGCCGCGTCTCGCGCACGCTCGGGGCCACCGTCGTGTCGGTGGACTACCGCCTCGCGCCCGAGCACCCCCACCCCGCGCCGCTGATGGACGCCCACGCCGCCCTGCGGTGGGCGTCGGGCCGCTTCGGCGGGCGCCTGGTGGTCGGGGGAGACAGCGCCGGTGCCGGGATCGCGGCCGGGGCGGCGCTGCTCGCGCGGGACTGGGGGCCGCAGCTCGACGCGCAGCTCCTCCTCTACCCGGGGCTCGACCCGACGATGTCGCACCCGAGCATCACCGAGAACGCCGACGGGCCCTTCCTCACCGCCGCCGACATGCGCTGGTTCTGGGAGCGCTACGTCCCCGCGGAGGCACGCCTCGACCCGTCGGTGAACCTCGGGGAGGCCGCGCGGCTCGCGGAGCTCGCCGGGCTGGCGCCCGCCGTCGTCGCCACGGCCCGGTTCGACCCGCTGCGCGACGAGGGCCTGGCGTACGCCGAGGCGATGGGCGCCGCGGGCGTGCCGGTGCGGGTGCTGCACGGGGAGGGCCTCGTGCACGGGTACTTCGGGCTCGGCACGGTGTCGGCCGCCGCGCGGGCGGAGGGCGACCGGGCGCTCGAGGCCCTGGCCGAGCTCCTCGCGGCCCCTGGCCCAGCTCCTCGCGGCGACGAGCTGACCTGAGCCGTTGCTGAGGCGGGTCGCCCGGATGCCGAGCGTGACACGCCCGGACGCGCCGGCCACGACGAGTCGCCCGCCCGGGGCGCCGAGAGGTCTCCCGGCGCCATCTATCCGCCGTGCGACCGTCCGGCGGCCGGAGGGACAGGAGCCCTGACCGTTCGCCGCGCCGATCCGGGCACGTCGCGGCCGGTTCCTGCGCCGGGCGGTGCCCCGCCGCCGCTCGATCTCACGCCCGGCACACGGGGCGACCCGCTGCCTCGTCGGGAAGCACGGGCAGCGCCACCCCGCGCCGCCGGGGCCGAGCAGGACCCCGCTATGTTCCGGCGGTCCAGATCACGACGAGGTCACGACTTCCCGCCGGTTGTCACGCTCCCCAGCGGCCTCGTCGCTTCGATCCCCTGCGGCGAAGGGCGACGACGTGGCGCGACACGGCACACCGGCAGGCTCTCCCGGGTACGGGGCTACCCGCCCGGCGTTCGGCTACACCCCGGCGTTCGCCGCACCCGCTCCCGTCCGGCCGATGCCCTCGCGCGCGCGGGTCTACGACCCCCGTCCGGCCCCGCCCCGTCCCGCGCCCCGCTCCCTCACCGCGGCCACCTCCGGCAAGATCCTCGTGGCCGCCGTCGCGGCCGGCGCCGTCGTCCCCGCCGTGCAGACGCTGGACACCTCCCACAGCGCCGACGCCGAGTCCACCGCGACGACGCAGCTCTCCGCCGCGCAGATGTCGCTCGCGGCGCAGCACGGGGCGCCCGGGGCGGCGAGTGCGCAGCACGCCATCAGCGACGTCTCCACCGTGGTGATGTCGTCGGACCAGCTCGCCGCGGCCGCGAAGCCCGCGTCGTCCGGCGTCGACGACCTCAGCAAGGCGATGTCGGTCGCGCGGGAGAACGGCCCCCTGGAGTTCGGCCGCCCCTACGTCGCCGGCAACGACAGCACGCTGAACGGGCAGATCGCGAAGGCGCTCGGGCTGATGGGCCTGCCGCAGAAGCTCGCGCCCGGCGTCAAGCAGATCATCATGCGCGAGTCGACGGGCAACGCCGACGCCGTCAACGGCTGGGACTCGAACGCCGCGGCCGGGACGCCGTCGAAGGGGCTCATGCAGCTCATCGACACGACGTTCCGCAACGCCGTGCTGCCGTCGCTGGCCGACAAGGGCATCTTCGACCCGGTCGCGAACATCACCGCGGGCGTGCGCACCATGATCGCCAACCACGGGATCGGCGCCGTGGAGGACGGCGGGCTCACGAACTCCTCGGGCGGCTACGTCGGCTACGGCGGCGCGAAGCTCCCCGACGACGGGCTCGGTCGGGCCTCGTAGACCCGGGGGACGGCAGCCCTGCACGAGGGGACCCCTCGTGCGGCTGGAGCGAACGAATCCTCCCCTCGCGCCCGATGCCGCCGGACGCGAGGGGAGGGATCCGTCGCTAGAAGGTGTTGAGGGTTCCCCTCGCGCGGGAGACGGCGGCCGGGCACCGTCAGGAACCCTGCGGGCCCTTCTGGAGAACGGGGCGCAGGGTGTCGAGCACCGACGCGTCGTCGATCGTCGAGGGCACCATCGCGTCCTGCCCGTCGGCGATCTGGCGCATCGTCTTGCGCAGCACCTTCCCGGAGCGGGTCTTGGGCAGCGCCGGCACCACGGCCACGTCCTTGAACGAGGCCACCGCGCCGACCTCGTTGCGCACCAGCGCGACGAGCTCCGGCGCGATCTCGTCCTCCCCGCGGGTCACGCCCGCCTTGAGGACCACGAAGCCACGCGGGACCTGGCCCTTCATCGCGTCGTGCACGCCGACGACGGCGCACTCGGCCACGTCGGGGTGCCCGGCGAGCACCTCCTCCATGGAGCCCGTCGAGAGGCGGTGGCCGGCGACGTTGATGACGTCGTCGGTGCGGCCCATGACGAAGACGTAGCCGTCCTCGTCGAGGTAGCCGCCGTCGCCGGTGAGGTAGTAGCCCTCGTAGCGCGACATGTAGGACTCGCGGAAGCGCTCGTCGTCGTTCCACAGCGTCTGCAGGCAGCCCGGCGGCATGGGGAGCTTGATGACGATCGCGCCCTCGTCGCCGGCGGGGAGGACCGAGCCGTCGACGTCGAGGACGTCCACCTGGTAGCCCGGCACCGGCACCGACGGCGAGCCGGCCTTGAGCTCCATCGGCTCGAGACCCCGCAGGTTCGCCGCGATCGGCCAGCCGGTCTCGGTCTGCCACCAGTGGTCGACGACCGGCACGCCGAGCTTCTCCGACGCCCACGTCCACGTCTCGGGGTCGAGCCGCTCGCCGGCGAGGAACAGGGTCTGCAGCGAGGAGATGTCGTGGTCGGCGAGCAGGACCGCGTCGGGGTCCTCCTTCTTGATGCCGCGGAAGGCGGTCGGCGCGGTGAAGAGCGCCTTCACGCCGTGCTCGGCGATGACCCGCCAGAAGGCCCCGGCGTCGGGTGTCCCCACCGGCTTGCCCTCGTAGAGCACCGTCGTCGCCCCGGTGAGCAGCGGCGCGTAGACGATGTAGGAGTGGCCGACGACCCACCCGACGTCGGACGCGGTGAACATGACCTCGCCCGGCCCGACGTCGTAGATGGCCTCCATCGACCAGCGCAGCGCCACCGCGTGCCCGCCGTTGTCGCGCTGGACGCCCTTGGGCTTGCCGGTGGTGCCCGAGGTGTAGAGCACGTAGAGCGGGTCGGTCGCGGCGACGGGGACGCACTCCGTCGGGCGCGCATCCGCCATCGCCTCGACCCAGTCGACGTCGCGGTCGGTCATCGCGGCCTGCGCCTGCGGGCGCTGCAGGACGATCGAGCGGCCCGGGTCGTGCTCGGCGAGCTCGATCGCCTTGTCCAGCAGCGGCTTGTACTCCACGACCCGCTTGCCCTCGATGCCGCACGACGCGGACACGATCGCCGAGGGCTTCGCGTCGTCGATGCGCACCGCGAGCTCGCGCGCCGCGAACCCGCCGAAGACCACGCTGTGGACCGCGCCGAGCCGCGCGCAGGCGAGCATCGCGATCGCGGCCTCGGGGACCATCGGCATGTAGATGATCACGCGGTCGCCCTTGCCGACGCCGACCGAGCGCAGCACCCCGGCGAAGCGGGCGACGAGGTCGCGCAGCTCGGCGTAGGTGTAGCGCTGGCGGCTGTCGGTCACCGGCGAGTCGTGGATGAGCGCCACCTGGTCGCCGCGGCCGGCGTCGACGTGCCGGTCGAGGCAGTTGTGGCAGGTGTTGAGCTCGCCGCCGCCGAACCAGCGGGAGAAGGGCAGCGCCGACGAGTCCATGATCGTCTCGGGTTCGGTGTACCAGTCGATCAGACCGGCGGCCTCGCGCCAGAAGCCGTCGGGGTCCGTCATGCTCCGCTGGTACGCCTGCTGGTACTCACCGCTCATGCGCGCGAGATTGCCACGCGAGGTGACCTGGCGCACCCGTCCGGACGGGCGTGGAGACGGCCTCAGCCCTTGATCCGCCGGCCCGACGCCCGGGCGGCCGTCAGGATCTCCCCGGGGTCCACCCGGGTCGGGGCGCGGTCGGCGAGGACCGGTTCGCCGGCCACCCACACGTCGCGCACCGCCCGCGCGCCCGCCGACCACACGAGGTTGGAGACCAGCTGGGCGTCGTCGTCGGGGTCGACGAAGGCCGGGTCGTCGAGGCCCACGTGGACGACGTCGGCCCACGCCCCCGGCCGCAGCCGCCCCAGGTCGTCGCGGCCGAGCGCCTCGGCGCCGCCCGCGGTGGCCAGGTGCAGCACGTCGGCGGCGGTCAGCGCCGTCGCGTCCGCCCCGCGCTGGCGGGCGAAGAGCGACGCGAGCCGCTGCTCCTCCCACAGGTCGAGGTCGTCGTTCGAGGCCGGCGAGTCCGTGCCGAGGCCGACCCGCAGCCCGGCGGTCAGCATCTCGGCGACCCGCGCGACGCCGGCCGCGAGCTTCGCGTTCGACCCCGGGCAGTGCGCGACGGCGACGTCGTGCCGGGCGAAGATCTCGAGGTCGGAGTCCGACAGCTGGATCGCGTGCGCGGCGAGCACGCGCCCGTCGAGGCTGCCGGTGGTCTCCATCATCGCCGGCACCGAGCCGTAGACGCTCCGGACCTCGTCGTCCTCGCCGGCGGCCTCGGCCACGTGGATGTGCAGCAGCGCGTCGCGCTCTCGGGCCGCGGCCGCCGTCGTCGCCACCGCGTCCGGGGTGAGCGTGTAGGCCGAGTGGGCGCCGTAGCCGAGCTCCACCCGCTCGCCGGGCCCGAACCGCAGCCCGTCGGCGTCGATCCAGGCCGAGATCGCGTCGCGCATCTGCTCCCACGTGCCGAGGCGGTCCATCCCGGGCGCCGTGATGATCCCCGGGGTCATGACGACGCGGGAGCCCAGCTCGAGCACCGCGTCCACCACGGTGTCGGCCCAGAAGTACATCTCGGTCGAGGTGGTGACGCCGTGGCGCAGCATCTCCAGCCCGCCCGCGAGCATCCCGGTGCGCACGTCCGGGGCCTCGAGCCGCGCCTCGGCCGGCCACACGACCTCGGTGAGCCAGCGCATCAGCGGCAGGTCGCCGCCCATCCCGCGCAGCAGCGCGAGCGGGGTGTGGGCGTGGGTGTTGACGAGCCCGGGCATGAGCAGGCCGGACACCGTCGTCGCCGGGAGGTCGCTCGCCGGGGCGGTGGCGACCGGGCCGACGTGGGTGATCCGTCCGGCGTGGTCGACGTCCACGACGGCGTCGCGGAGGATGCCCACGGCGGGGCCGTCACAGGTGAGGACGATCGGGGCGCGGAGTCGCCGGGCGGTCATGGGTCCCAGTCTGGTGAGTGTTCGGCGAGCGCGGCCAGACGGGTCAACTGTCGCCGCATCATCACCAGGTCGCCCCACGCGAGGGCATACCGGAGCAGGGTCCCGACGGTGCCGCGGGTCCCGTCGAGCACGACGGTCGCGGCGAGGCGCGTGCGGCCCTCGCCGTCGGGCCGGACCGCGTAGGTGATCGCGAACTCGGCGACGGCGCCCCGGCCGGGGCGGCGCCGGCGGATCGTCAGGTGCTCACCGGCGGCGAACGAGTCGATCACGAACAGGACCAGCAGGTCCTGCCCGACGGCGAGCTCGTCGGCGCCCGGGGTCAGGTCGCGGGGGCTCGGACGACCGAGGTTGTCGAGGAGGTCGTAGCTGTAGGGCGCGACGGTGAGCTGGCAGAGCCGGCGCCAGAGCCGCTCCGGGGGTGCGCCCGTCGTCGTGGCCCGGGTCCAGCGGGCGGCCGGGTCGGGGACGAGGTCGTCGGCCGGGGTGCGGCGGGCGCGCTCCAGCGAGGAGGTCCCCCAGTGCGCGGGCGCGTCCACGTCGAGGAGTGTGCGGCGTTCCGGCGCGGGGCGCCCCTACCTCTCGAGCAGCGAGCGCAGCGACCGGAGCGGCTGGAGCCACGCACCGCCGGGGGGCAGGGTGTCGAGGCTGACGCGGGGCAGCGGCTCGCGGAAGACGCCCTCGATCTCCTCGAGGTCGAGGAACGCGACGACGTCGGACGCCACGGCGAACGCGGCGTACTCCCGGAAGCCGATCACCGTGACCCGTACGCCCGCCTCGACGAGCTCCTCGAGCGGCTCGCGGAACGCGCGTCCGTCCCCGGAGGCGACGACCACGTGGGTGAGGGTGCCCTCGGCCCGCCGCGCCTCGATGTGGGCGAGCATGTCCTCGTCGACGTCGGAGTCGTCGGTCGTCTTCGGCTTGGCGAAGACGGCGAAACCGACGTTGCGCAGCGCCTCGACCCACGGGCGCACGATCTCGGTCGAGCCCGGCACCACGTTGGTGAACACCGTCGCCTCGGCGACGCCCTCCGGCCCGGCCAGCCCCAGCAGCCACCGGCCGACGGCGTCGAACCGGGGTCGGAACGCCGACGTCGGGCGGGCGCCGAGCAGCGAGCCGAGGCTCATGTCCATGTTCGGCGCGTCCCAGACCAGCAGCGTCCGCGGCGGGCCCGCGAGTTCCGCGGCCGGGGCGTCGACGACGTCGGTCGAGCCCCCGGCCAGCGCGTCCGGCGGCGTCGCGGCGTGCGCGAGATCGGCCGGGGACGGCGAGGGGGAGGGCGCCACGGGGCCGACTCTAACCGCCCGGCGGTGACGGGTGCGCCTCGCGATCACGAGCCCCCGTTCCCGGCCCGGCGGACCAGCAGGAGGTCGCGGCTCGGGCGGCCCTCGGCCTCGGCCCGCGTCTCGAACTTCGTCCGCGGGCGCCACGCGGGCCGGGGCGCGAAGCCGCCGTGCGGGTTCTCCAGCCGCGGCTCGGCGTCGGTGACCTCGCGCATCCGGTCGGCGTAGTCGGCGACGTCGGTCGCGAGGTGCAGCGTCGCTCCGGGGCGCAGGCGGGAGGCCATGAGCGCCACCGTCTCGGGCTGGACGAGGCGGCGCTTGTGGTGACGGCGCTTCGGCCACGGGTCGGGGTAGAAGACGCGCAGGCCGGCGAGCGAGTCCGGGGCGACGCGGTCGCGCAGGACGACGACGGCGTCGCCGCGCAGCAGCCGCAGGTTCGTGAGCTCCGCCGCCTCGATGCGCATCAGGAGCTGCCCGAGCCCGGGCGGGTAGACCTCGACGGCGACGTGGTCGGCCTCCGGCTCGGCGGCCGCCAGGGCCGCCGTCGTCTCCCCCATGCCCGACCCGATCTCCAGGCGCAGGTCCGCGTCGCGCCCGAACCACGCTCCCGGGGCGAGCCGGCCCCCGTCGTCGAGCAGGTCGGCGCGGCGCCCGCCCGGTGCGAGGTCCGCGAGGTCGGCCCCGAGGCGCTCCCAGGACCGGTCCCAGGCGCGCTGCTGGCCCGGCGTCATCCGCCCGCCGCGGTCGGCGAAGCTGACGATGCCCCGGCGCGCGGCCGTCGCGCGCTCCTCGACGTCGACGGCGCCGTCGGTCACGGCGTGCTCCTGGCCCACCCGGCGATCCTCACACGGCCGGGCCGACGGGGTGGTGACCGGAGGTCAGGCGGGACCCGACTCGATGACCTTCGTCTGGTCGCGCCCGTCCTGCGGCGGCGGGCGCCGACCGCCGCTGCGCAGCGAGGCGGCCACCTGCCGCGCGCGGGCGTTGTTCCGGATGCGCGCCAGGGCGATCAGCACGATCACGTGCAGGATCCCCAGGAACAGCAGGATCCCGCCCACCCGGGTCACGATGAGCTGGGCCGTCCCGTCGACCGCGATCGGCTGCCACGTCGAGATCAGCGCCATGAACCCCAGCGCCACCAGGTGGAACCCCACCCCGAGCAACCGGGTGATCGACTGCGCGACCTCGTGGTCCCCGAAGACGTCGCGCAGGAAGCCGAGACCCGTGCGCATCAGGATCTGGCCGACGATCACCGTGACGATCAGTCCGATCACCACGATGAGCAGGTACGTGCCCGTATCCGGCGTCGTCACCTCTCGGCCCCTCCTGCCGTCTGAGTCCGGGAGGCGTCCCGGCGATGTCCAGCATCCCCGGATCGGTGATCGGGCGAAACCCCGTGACCGTCGTGACGCCGGTGACCACTGCGACGGATGGGGCCGGTACGGGTTCACCGGAACGGGCCCCGCGCCGCCGCCGTGCTCCCTACGCTGCGGCGCGGGACGGCGGAGGTGAGCGGGTGGGCCGGTGGGCGCAGGACACCGCATGGGCGTGCCGCGCCGCCGCGCCGGGCGTCGCGCTGCCGACCGCCGACGCGCTCGACGCGGCCGCGGCCCGCGCCGAGGCCACCCCGGCGCTCGTCGTCACCGGCCCGGTGTCGTCCGGGAAGTCGACGCTGGTCAACGCCCTCGTCGGGCGCCGCGTCGCGCCCACCGGCGCCGGCGAGTGCACCCGCCTGGTGGCGCGCTACGTGCGGGGTCCGGTCGACCGCCTCGACGTCGTGCTCGCCGACGGCAGCCGGCGCCCGTTGCCCCTCGCCGACGGCGGGCGCGTCCCGGCGGCCGTCGGGGACCGTCTCGGGGTCGACCCCGCCGACGTCGACCACCTGCTCGTCACGCTGACCAGCGACGCCCTCGACGGGCTCACCGTCGTGGACACCCCCGGCACCGGATCCGCCCGCCGACGGCCCGGCGCGGGCGGGCGCGGCCCGGCCGACGACGCCGTCGCCGCCCTGGCGGTGCTCCCCTCCTCGGCGCGCCCCGACGAGGTGGAGCGGCTCGCCGCCCCGGCGCGCCACGGCCCGGCGGGCGTCCTCGCGGTGCTGGGCCGGGCGGACACCGTCGGGGCCCCGGAGGACGCCGAGACCGTCGCCGCGACGCTGGGCCGCCGCCTCGGTGACCGGCTGGGTGAGGTGACCCCGGTCGTCGGGCTGCTGGCCGAGACGGCGACGACGGGCGCGCTGCGCGCGGAGGACCGGCACGCCCTGGCCGCGCTGGCCGGCGCCGACCCGGCGGCCGTCGACGCCGCGCTGGCCGACCCCGACCTCTTCACCCACGCCGACCTCCCCGTGGCCGCGCCGGCCCGCGCCCGCCTCCTGGACCTGCTCGACCGGCGGGGGATCGCGCTCGCGGTCGGGCTGCTGCGCGAACGCCCCGACGCGGGCGTCGGCGACGTCTGCGCGGCCCTGCTCGCCGCGTCCGGCCTCGGCGTCGTCGTCGGGCGGCTCCGCGCCGGGGTCCGCGACCGGGCGGACCTGCTGGCGGCCCGCGCCGGCGAGCGCCGCGTGGCCGAGCTGCTGGCCGCCGAGCAGGCCGCGGTGCGCGACGACCGCCGGGCCGGCCGCGCCTCGCCCGCCGGAGCCCGCGACCTCGCCCGGCTGACCGACCTGCTCGAGGACCTGCGGGCGCGGCCGGTGCACCTCGAGCTCGCGGTCGCCGAGGCCGCGGCCCGGGCACGCAGCGGCGCGGTCGAGCTGCCCGCCGACCTCACCGGGGACCTCGACCTCCTCGCCGGGGCCGGGCTCGCGGCCCCGGACCGGTCCCGGCTCGCCACGCTCGCGACGCGCGCCGGTCTCGACGACGCCGCGGGCGAGCTCGCCGGGCACGCCGCCCGCCGCGCCGCGCTCTGGCGCTCCTACGCGACGTGGGGCAGCCCGCCCGGGCGCGCCGACGTCGCCGAGGCCGTGCACCGGGGCTGGGCCCGGGTGTGGGGGGAGCTCACCGCGTGAGCGCCGCCGGGGTCGCGGCACTGCCCACCGAGGTGACGGCGGCGCGCCGGGAGGTCGAACGGGCGCTCGCGGAGGCCGGCGCCCCGGTGCCGCCCGCCGGCCCCGGCGCGGGCCCGCCGTCCGCCGCCCTCGTCGGCGCCCCCGGCCGCGGCAGGCGGGCCCTCGCCGCGGCGCTGGTCGACCTGCCGCCGGACGCCGTCGGGCCGTCGGTGGCGCGGCTCGCCGCCGCGGCCGGTCCCGGGGTGCTGGCCGTGGCCGTGCCGCTGCTCGACGAGCTCGTGCTGGACCTGCCCGCCCGGGCTCCCGACGGCGGGTGGGGCGTGGGTCCCGAGGCGTCGGCGCTGCTCGTGGTGGTCGGCGCCGGGGCGCCGCTGGACGCGGCCGAGCTGGATGCCCTCACGACAGCGGCCGCGACGGTCGAGACCGCGGTGTTCGCGCTGGTCGGCACCGAGGCCCACCGCGGGTGGCGCACCGTGCTCGAGGCCGACCGCGAGCTCGTCGCCGAGCGCGTCCCGCGGTGGGCGGGGGCGCCGTGGTTCCCGGTCTCCCCGGTGCTCGCCGCCCGCGCCCGGGGCACCGGCGCCGACGGCGAGCCGCTGCGCCGCCACGCCGGGACCGCACCGCTGCAGCGTCACCTGCAGGCCCTCCTCGTGCGCCGGCGCCGGATGCTCGACGAGGCCAACGCGCTGCGGGCCGGCGCGAGCGCCCTCGCCGCGCTGCCGGCGCCGGTGGTGGTGTCGACCGACGCGCTCCGCGCCCGCCGCGCCGCCCTGGAGACCGCCCGCCTCTCGTGGCGGCGCGAGCACCACGTGCGGTGGCGCGCCGAGCTCGCCGCCGCCCGCCTCGCCGTCCTCGACGACCTCGCCCGCCGGCTGCGCGCCCTCGGCACCCGTCACCGGGACGCTCTCGACACCGCGACCACAGCCGACCTCGCCGCGCTGGCCGACGCCGTCGCCGTCGAGGTCGCCGAGGAGGCCCGGGCGGTGGTCGCCGACCTCGGGGAGCGGCTCCGGGCCCTCGTCGTCGGCACCCTCGCGACGCTGCTGCCGCCCGAGGAGCTCGCCGCGCTGCGCATCCCGCCCCCGGAGGCGCGCCCGGACCTGCCCGTGCCGACCCCGCGCCGGCCCGACCGGCTGCTCGTCGTCGCGGGGGCCTCGGGCGGGCTCGGCCTCTCCCGCCTGGCCCTGCTGCCGCTGCTGGCGGTGCCCGTCGCCCCGGTGGTCGGCGCGGCGCTGGTGCCGGTGTCGGTCGGCATCGGGCTCGGGGCGGCCGGGTGGCTGGCCCGCTCGCGGCGCCGCGCGGCCGACCGCGCGCACGCCCGCGCCTGGCTGGCCGAGGCCCTCGCGCAGGCCCGGGCGGACCTCGAGCGGGTGCTCTCCGAGGCGCTCATCGCGGCCGACCGGGAGATCACCCTGGCGCTCGACCGGGCCCTCGACCAGCGGTCCCAGGAGGTGGACGCGGCGCTGCGCGCGCTCGGCGAACAGGTCCGCCGGGACGCCGACGCCCGGGCGCGGGAGGCGGCCCGGGCCGAACGGGCGCGGCGGGCCGTCGTGCGGGCCGACGCCGTCCTGGCCCGGCTGGCGGCGGCCCGGGACCGGACGTGAGGGGTACTGGGGGCAGGTGCGGAGGCCCCGGGACCTGCCCCACGTGCCCCTCGGCGAGGCACGGCACGTGGGCCCGCGGGCGACGGGCACACCACGCAGGTCCGGAGGCCCCGGGGCCTGCCCCACGTGCCCCTCGGCGAGGCACGGCACGTGGGCCCGCGGGCGACGGGCACACCAGGCAGGTCCGAGGGCACCGCGACCTGCCTCACGTGCCCCTCGGCGAGGCGACGGTCCCGGGTTGTCCGGAACCGCCCCCACGACGACGACGGGGCGCCTAGCGTCCCGGACGTGCCCGAGTTCGCCGTCCCGGACCTGCCCGTACCCGACCACCCGGACGTCACCGTGCCCGACCCGGGCCCGCCGGCCGGCCACCCCTGGACCGCCGCGATGCTGACCGGCGAGCTGGTGCCCGGCGCCCCGGTCCTCGGCGGGCCGACCGTCGACTCCGACGCCGACGGCGTCACCGACACCACGGTCGCCGAGGTCTCCGACGAGCTCGTCCTCGCCACCGACCTCGACCACGACGGGCAGGCCGACGCGGTCACCCGCATCGGGCCGGACGCCGTCGTCACCGCCCATACCGGGGACGCGGAGCCCCGGGAGCACCCGTGGGACGCGCTGCCGCTGCCGCCGGCGTGGGTCGACCCGCGCACCGGGGAGTGGATCCGCGGCTGACGCCGGTTCGCCTGCCGGGCGGTGTCGGGGCGCTCGGGTACGGTCCGGCCGTGTCGATGGAGAGCGCGCCACCCGGGCGGCCAGGCACCCGTGAGGTGGACGCGGACTTCCTCGCCCTGCCGCTGCGCGAGGTCGCGGCCGCGGCGCTCGAGGCCGCGCGGGCCGGCGGTGCCGAGCACGCCGACGTCCGGGTGCACCGCATCCGCAGCGCCGCGCTCGAGCTGCGCGACGCCCGCGTCGTGACCTCCTCGGAGACCGACGAGGCCGGGCTCGCCGTGCGGGTCCTCCGCCACGGCGTCTGGGGGTTCGCCGCGCACGTCGACCTCACCCCGGCCACCGCCGCCGCCACCGCGCGCCGGGCCCTCGACGTCGCCGCCACCCTCGCGCCCGTCGCCCGCGAGACCGTCACCCTCGCCCCGGAGCCGGTCCACGCCGACGCCACCTGGGTCTCGCCCTACGCGCTCGATCCCTTCGAGGTCGACCCGGGCGAGCGGATCGGGCTGCTCACCGACCGGTCGGCCGCGCTGCTGGCCGCCCCGGGGGTCGACCACGTGGAGGCGGGCTGCCTGCAGGTCAAGGAGCAGACCTTCTACGCCGACCTCGCCGGCACCGTCACCACCCAGCAGCGGGTCCGCGTCGACCCGGGGATCGGCATCACGGCGGTCGACCGGGAGGGCGGCGGCTTCGAGTCGCTCCGCTCGGTCGCCCCGCCGGCCGGGCGCGGCTGGGAGTACCTCACCGGCACGGGCTGGGACTGGGACGCCGAGCTCGCGGAGCTGCCGGCGCTGCTCGCGGAGAAGCTCGCGGCGCCCACCGTCACGGCCGGCCCCACCGACCTGGTGATCGACCCGACGAACCTGTGGCTGGTCATCCACGAGTCGATCGGTCACGCCACGGAGTACGACCGCGCGATCGGCTACGAGGCCAACTACGCCGGCACCAGTTTCGCGACCCCCGACCTGCTCGGCACCCTGCGCTACGGCAGCGACGTCCTGCACGTCACGGGCGACCGCACCGAGCCCCATGGGCTGGCCAGCATCGGGTACGACGACGACGGCGTGGCCACCGCCGAGACCGGCCCCTTCGACCTCATCCGCGACGGCGTGCTCGTCGGCTACCAGGTGGACCGGTCCTTCGCGCCGCGGCTGGGGCTGCCCCGTTCCAACGGCTGCGCCTACGCCGACTCCGCGGGCCACGTGCCGCTGCAGCGGATGGCCAACGTGTCCCTGTCCCCCGACCCGGCGGCCGACACCTCCACCGCCGAGCTGATCTCGCGGGTGGAGGACGGCATCTACGTGGTGGGCGACCGCTCCTGGTCGATCGACATGCAGCGCTACAACTTCCAGTTCACCGGCCAGCGGTTCTACCGGATCGCGGGCGGTGAGCTCGCCGGACAGGTCCGCGACGTCGCCTACCAGGCCACGACCACTGACTTCTGGGGCGCGCTCGAGGCGGTCGGCGGCCCCTCGACGTGGCGGCTCGGCGGGGCGTTCACCTGCGGGAAGGCGCAGCCCGGGCAGGTGGCGCCGGTGAGCCACGGCTGCCCGAGCGCGCTCTTCCGGGGCATCGGCGTGCTGAACACCGCGAGCGAGGGGGGCCGGTGACGACGACCGGCCCGGCCGCCCTGGTGGAGCGGACCCTCGCCATCGCCGGCCGCGTCCGCCCCGACGCCGGCGCCGCCGTGCTCGTGCGCGAGACGTCCGAGGCGGTGCTGCGCTGGGCCAACTCCACGATGACCACCAACGGGGCGACCACCGACCGCACCGTCGGGATCGTCCTGCTCGTCCCGCTGCCCACCGGCGGCACGGGGGCCGGCGTCGTGCGCCTCTCCGCGCCCGACCGGCTGCTGGGCCCGTCCGACGACCACGCCGCCGCCGACGCCGCGCTGGAGCAGGCGGTGCGCGAGGCCGTCGTCGCCGCGGAGCGCTCCGGGCCGGCCCGCGACGCGGCCGAGCTCCCGCCGCCCACCCGTCCCGCCGACGCGGACTTCGACGCGGGGGCCGGCGAGACCTCGGCGGGCGTCTTCACGGGGCTCGCCGCCGCGCTGGGCGACTCCTTCGCCACCGACCGCTCCGCCGGGTTCGCCGACCACCACGTCACCACCACCTGGCTGGGGACGACGGCGGGCGTGCGGCGGCGCTGGGTCAGCCCCGGCGGCGCGGTGGAGATCAACCTCAAGGACCCGTCGACCGGTTCGTCGGTGTGGGGCGGGCAGAGCACCCGCGACTTCACCGACCTGGACCTGCCCGGGCTGCTGGGCGACCTGCGCGGGCGCCTCGCCTGGGGCCGGCGGCGGGTCGCGCTCGTCCCGGGCCGCTACGAGACGATCCTGCCGCCCTCGGCGGTCAGCGACTTCATGATCTACCTCGCCTGGTCCATGGGCGGCCGGCCCGCGCAGGAGGGGCGCAGCGCCCTGTCCCGGGCGGGCGGCACCCGGGTCGGCGAGCAGCTGACGACGCTGCCGCTCACGCTCGCGGGCGACCCGGACGCTCCCGGCTTCCCCGGGCTGGTCCACGAGCCGGTGCTCGCGACGACGAGCTCCGGGGACGAGGTGTCCGTCTTCGACAACGGCGCCGCCACCCGGCGTGTGGAGTGGCTGCGCGAGGGCCGGGTCGGCGAGCTGGCCTACCCGCGGGCCGCCGCCGCGGAGTTCGCCGACGACGGTGCCCGCTTCGCCCCGCCGTCGGAGAACCTGCTGCTCACCGGCGGGTCGGACGCCACGCTCGGGGACATGGTCGCCTCGACGCGCCGCGGGCTGCTGCTCACCTGCCTCTGGTACATGCGCGAGGTCGACCCGGAGACGATGCTGCTCACCGGGCTGACCCGTGACGGCGTCTACCTCGTCGAGGACGGCGAGGTGACCGCCGAGGTGAACAACTTCCGCTTCAACGAGTCCCCGCTGGACCTCGTGCGCCGCGCGACCGAGGCGGGGCGGACGGAGCGGACCCTGCCGCGGGAGTGGAAGGACTGGTTCACCCTCGCCGCCATGCCGCCGCTGCGGATCCCAGACTTCAACATGTCCTCGGTGTCGCAGGCGAGCTGAGCGGTCACGGCGTTCTCCACCGACACGTGATGCGGGCGTGGCCGGTGGAGCGTCCCCGACGCGGCGGGTGGCGCTCAGCCGCGCGGCGAGACGACGCGGGTCAGGCCGGGCGGGCTCCCGAGTCCCGCGCTGACCGGTCCCTCGAGCACCTCGCCGTCGGGGGCGAACCGGGACCCGTGCAGCGGGCAGTCCCAGCTCGCGGCCGCGTCGTTCCACTCGAGGATCCCGCCCAGGTGCGGGCAGACGGCCCCGACCTCGTGCTCGACCCCGCCGACGCGGCAGCGCCCGATCTTGCCGCGCGCCGTCGTCTCCACCCGGCCCTCGCCCTCGGCGAGCGGACGGCTCGACGGCAGGTCCGGGCTCGCCCAGCCGGTCGCCAGGTAGCGGGCGACCTGGCCGTTGAAGCTCGCGAGCGACGGCACCGAGTTCAGCCGCGGCACCCGGTCGGCCGCCCACGTCGCCGCCCACGGGTTGTCGCGGCCGAGCACGTGGTCGGCGAGGGCGAGACCCGCGGCGGTGCCGCCGGTCATGCCCCACTTGGCGAAGCCGGTGGCCACGAGCACCCGGGGCTGCAGCGGCATCGGCCCGACGAAGGGCAGCCCGTCCTCGGGCTCGTAGTCCTGCGCCGACCAGCGGTGGGTGATCTCCGCGACCGGCCAGCGGCCCGCGGACCACGCGGCGAGCTCCCGCTCGTGGTGCGACATCGGGGCACTGGTGCCGACCCGGTGCCCGAAGCCGCCGGTGAGCAGGCGCCGCTCGCCGTCGAGCACCGCGGTGCGGATCGAGACCGTCGGGGAGTCCGCCGAGAGGTACATGCCCCGCGGCAGGGTGTCCTCGTCGCGCACGCGGACGGCCTGGGCGTAGGAGCGGGCGGGCTCGACCCGCGCGAAGTAGAGGCCGCGGTCGAGCAGGGGCAGGCCCGTCGCGAGGACCACCCGGTCGGCGTGGACGGTGCCCCGCGAGGTGCGCAGCTGCGGCGGGGCGCCGAGCGAGGCCGACAGCGAGACCCCCAGCACCCGGGTGCGCTCGTGCACCGACTGCCCGCCGTCGACGAGCTCGCGGGCGAGGTCGTGCAGGTAGGGCACCGGGTCGAACTGCGCCTGGTCGGCGAGGGTGACCGCCTCGGAGACGGCGAACGGCAGGTCGAGGTCGGCGTCGAGCGTGGCCGGCACGCCGGCCGCGCGCAGCGCCTCGGCCTCCTCGCGCACCATCGCCGCCCCCGGGCCGGAGCGACCCGCCGTCGAGAACGTCGAGGCGGGGGCGCGATCGTAGCCGCAGTCCACCCCGGCAGCGCGCTCGGCGATCCAGTCGAAGCCCGCGCGGTGTCCCGCGACGTAGGCCTCGACGGTCTCCGCCGGGTGACGGCGCGCCAGGGTCGCGGTTCGCGTCCCCTGCAGCAGGGAGATCTTGGCGGTGGTGTTGCCGGTGGCGACCGCGCCGAGGCGGCGCGCCTCGAGGACCGCGACCGAGAGCCCGGCGCGGTGCAGCGCCACGGCCGTCGTCAGGCCCGTGATCCCGGCGCCGACCACGGCCACGTCGACCCGGGTCTCGCCGATCAGCTCCGGGTGGACGGCGGGCTCGTCGCGGTCCAGCCAGGCGGAGCGGTGGCGGGCCGGCAGGTCCGGGGTGCTGGTGGCCATGGCACGGTGTGCCACCGGGTCGAGCAGAGGAAACGGCCGCTCCGCCGCAGGAGGCACCATGGAGGCATGGGACGAGTGGTGATGCGCTACCCCGGCGCGCCCGGGACCGTCACCCAGGCCCCCTGGGAGGCCGAGGTCCCCAGTCGGGGCGACCTCGCCGACCTCGCCGCGCTCGTCGGCTCCGGCGGGGTGTGCGTGCTCTCCGGCGCCGGCATCTCCACCGACTCGGGCATCCCGGACTACCGGGGACCGTCGAGCGCGGCCCGCCGTCACGCACCCATGACCTACGACGCGTTCGTCTCCGACCCCGTGGCGCGGCACCGCTACTGGGCCCGCAGCCACGTCGGCTGGCCGCAGATCGAGCGCGCCCGCCCCAACGAGGCCCACGAGGCCGTGGCCGCGCTGCAGCGCACCGGTCTCGTCACCGACGTGATCACGCAGAACGTCGACGGGCTGCACCAGGCCGGAGGCGCCCGCGACGTCGTCGAACTGCACGGCGCCCTCGCGCGGGTGGTGTGCCTGGGCTGCGCGGCGACGCACGACCGCGCGGCGGTCCAGGAGCGGCTGGCGGCGGTCAACCGCTCGTTCGACGCGGACGTGGCCGCCCTGCGCTCCACGCAGGTCAACCCCGACGGCGACGCGGAGCTCCCGCCCGCGCTCGTCGAGCGGTTCACCATGATCGACTGTCCGGCCTGCGGACAGGGCCCGCTGAAGCCCGACGTCGTCTTCTTCGGCGAGTCGGTGCCCCGCCCGCGGGTCGCGACGTGCTTCGAACGCGTCGCGGCCGCCCATGCGCTACTCGTCCTCGGGTCGTCGCTGGCGGTGATGTCCGGGCTGCGGTTCGCTCGCGCCGCCCACCGTGCCGACACCCCGGTGGCGATCATCACCGCCGGGCCGAGCAGGGGCGACGACCTCGCGGTCCTTCGGCTGACGTTGCCCCTGGGTGAGGCCCTTCCGACCCTGGTCAGGGCCCTGAGAGCCTGAATCGTTCAGCTTGATCGTGGAAGTGGTGCTCTCGACACCGTCGAGCGGTTCCGTCGGCAACATCTGTCGTTAACGTCGGAGTACTCCCGACGGGGCCTCACGGCGTGGTGCAGAAACTCGTCACCCGTGTCCGGTCCGCGGACGCGGCGTGGCCCCCGTCACCAGGCGACCTCACGGTCGTCGCTCGGAGACCGGCGAGACGATCGAGGAGTGACACGACGCATGACGGCCGCACCCACCATCCCCGGGCTCGACAATCCGCCGCTGCAGCGCCAGGAGGTTCTCGACTGGGTGGCACAGGTCGCCGAGCTCACCACCCCTGACCGGGTGGTGTGGTGCGACGGGTCGCCGGAGGAGTGGACGCGCCTCACCGACGAGCTCGTCGACGCCGGGACGTTCACCCGTCTCGACCCGGCGAAGAAGCCGAACTCCTTCTACGCCGCCTCCGACCCGGACGACGTCGCCCGCGTCGAGGAGCGCACCTTCATCTGTTCGGTCCGGGAGAAGGACGCGGGTCCCACCAACAACTGGATGGACCCGGCCGAGATGAAGGCCACCATGACCGAGCTCTACCGGGGCTGCATGCGTGGTCGCACGATGTTCGTCATCCCGTTCTGCATGGGGCCGACGAACGCGGAGCACCCCAAGCTCGGCGTCGAGATCTCCGACAGCGCCTACGTCGTCACCTCGATGCACATCATGACCCGCATGGGCCCCGAGGTGTACGAGCGCCTCGAGGCCGGTGACTCCGAGTGGGTCCCGGCGCTGCACTCCATCGGTGCCCCGCTCGAGCCCGGGCAGGCCGACGTCGCGTGGCCGTGCAACGAGACGAAGTACATCAGCCACTTCCCCGAGACCCGGGAGATCTGGAGCTTCGGCTCCGGCTACGGCGGCAACGCCCTGCTGGGCAAGAAGTGCTACGCGCTGCGGATCGCCACCGTCATGGCCCGCGACGAGGGCTGGCTGGCCGAGCACATGCTGATCCTCAAGCTGATCAGCCCGGAGGAGAAGGCGTACTACGTCGCGGCGGCGTTCCCGTCGGCCTGCGGCAAGACCAACCTCGCGATGCTGCAGCCCACCGTCCCGGGCTGGCGCGCTGAGACGGTCGGTGACGACATCGCCTGGATGCGCTTCGGCGACGACGGTCGGCTCTACGCGGTCAACCCCGAGTTCGGCTTCTTCGGGGTGGCCCCCGGGACGAACTGGAAGACCAACCCGAACGCGATGCGCACGATCGAGCACGGCAACGCCCTGTTCACCAACGTGGCGCTGACCGACGACGGCGACGTCTGGTGGGAGGGCCTGGAGGGCGACCCCGAGCACCTGACCTCGTGGACCGGGGACGACTGGACGCCGGGTTCGGCCAAGCCGGCGGCCCACCCGAACTCGCGCTACACCGTGCCGATCTCGCAGTGCCCCGTCGTCGCCGAGGAGTGGGACGACCCGCAGGGCGTGCCGATCTCGGCGATCCTCTTCGGCGGGCGCCGCAAGACGACGGTCCCGCTGGTCACCGAGTCGTTCGACTGGCAGCACGGCACCTTCATGGGCGCCACGATGTCGAGCGAGATGACGGCCGCGGCCAAGGGTGGCAAGGGCCAGGTCCGCCGCGACCCGATGGCGATGCTGCCGTTCCTCGGCTACAACGTCGGCGACTACTTCCAGCACTGGGTGAACCTCGGCAAGGGCGCCGACGCCACCAAGCTGCCGAAGATCTTCTACGTCAACTGGTTCCGCCGCGGCGAGGACAACCGCTTCCTCTGGCCCGGGTTCGGCGAGAACAGCCGCGTCCTCAAGTGGATCATCGAGCGGCTCGAGGGCCGGGCCGCCGCGACGGAGACGCCGATCGGCCACGTCCCGGGCGCCGACCAGATCGACCTCGAGGGCCTGTCCGAGCCGCTGGAGGACATCGAGGCGTCGCTGCGCTTCGACCGTGAGGAGTGGCTCGAGGAGCTCCCGCTCATCGACGAGTGGTTCGCCAAGATCGGCGACGGCCTGCCGACGTCGATGCGCGACGAGCTCGAGGCGCTCAAGCAGCGCCTGGACGCCGGCTAGACCCGATACGGAGCGAAGGGCACCGTCGGTCGATCTACTCGACCGGAGGTGCCCTTCGCTCGTTCCGGGGTGACCGGCCCCGTCCCGGCGAGGGGCGCCCCCGGCCGGTGGGTCCGAGCGACGGTGCCCTTCGCTCGACGGCGGGCGAATCGTCCGGTGTCCGGCCCTCTCACATGGTCGGTCGGGCACGATGGACCCGTGCTCGACTTCCTGCGCGGGATCGGCGAGAGCGTCGGCGCCTGGCTGTACGTCATCGCCGGTGGGTTGGCGTTCGCCGAGGCGGCGGTCATGGTCGGCGTCGTGCTGCCCGGCGAGACGGCGCTGCTCGTCGCCGGGTTCGCCGCGCACGAGGGCGTCATCTCGTTCGTCCCGATGGTGATCATCGCGATCGTGTGCGCGATCGCCGGCGACTCCGTGGGCTACGAGGTCGGGCGGGCCATCGGGCCGCGACTGCAGCAGTCCCGGCTCGGGCGCTTCGTCGGCCCGCACCGCTGGCAGGCCGGCGAGGAGTTCCTGCACCGCCACGGCGGCAAGGCGGTGCTGCTCGGCCGGGGCACCGCCCTGCTCCGCGCGCTCGTCCCCGGGCTCGCGGGGATGGCCCGCATGCCCTACCTGCGCACCTTCCTGCCCTGGAACGCCATCGGCGGCATCCTCTGGGGCGGGGCCTGCGTGACGCTCGGGTACGTCTTCGCGGCCAGCCTGCACCGGGTCGCGCAGTACCTCGCGTGGGGACCGATCCCCGTCGTCGTCCTGGTCGCCGCCGTCGTCGCCGTCCGGGAAGTACGGCGCCGCCGGCGCGATCGGCGCACCACCGACCCCCAGCCGGAGCCCGCGCCGAGCGAGGACGCTACCGGCCGGTAAAAGGGATCTGGTGCACACCAGTCCGGAGACTTAACATCCGCGCGTCCCCCGACCAGACAAGGACCGCGCCGATGTCGTCCCCGAGTCCTGCTCCCCCACCCGACCCGACCGCGACGAGCGTCGCGGCCACCGAGCCCGAGGCCGCCGCGCCGGCGTTCCGGTTCCGGGCCTGGAACCTGCTGCTGCTCGTCCCGCTGATCAGCCTGATCACGCCGCTGTTCAACATGACCGAGCCCCGCCTCGCCGGCATCCCGTTCTTCTACTGGTTCCAGATGGCGGTCATCCCCCTCGGGATCCTGTGCACCCTCGCGGTCCACCTGATCACCCGCCGCGCCGACGAGGAGGGCACCCGATGACCGGCGCGCAGGTCGTGCAGCTGGTGGTCTTCCTGGTGCTGTTCGTGGCGGTCGCCGTCCTGGGCTTCACGGCCAGCCGCTGGCGCCGCGCCGGGGACCCCGACCACCTCGACGAGTGGGGCCTCGGCGGGCGGAGCTTCGGCTCCTGGGTCACGTGGTTCCTGCTGGGCGGGGACCTCTACACCGCCTACACGTTCGTCGCGATCCCCGCGCTGCTGTTCTCCTCGGGCGCGCTGGGCTTCTACGCGGTGCCCTACACGATCATCGCGTTCCCGCTGGTGCTGCTGCCCCTGCTGCGGCTCTGGTCGGTCTCGCGGGTGCACGGCTACGTGACCCCCGCCGACTTCGTCCGCGGCCGCTACGACTCCCCACTGCTCGCCCTCGCGATCGCGCTGACCGGCATCGTCGCGACGATGCCCTACATCGCCCTGCAGCTCGCGGGCCTCGAGGCGGTGCTGCGCACGATCGGGCTCAACGGCTCCGGGTTCTGGGGGCACGCGCCGCTGTTCGTGGCGTTCATCGTGCTCGCCGCCTACACCTACCAGTCCGGGCTGCGGGCCCCCGCGCTCATCGCGGTGGTCAAGGACGTCCTGATCTACGTCGTCATCCTCGTCGCGATCATCTACCTGCCGCTCAAGCTCGGCGGCTGGGGCCCGATCTTCGACGCGGGCGCGGCGAAGCTCGCCAAGCCGTCCCCGACCACCGGCCAGCCCACCGGCTCGACGCTGCTCTCGGCCAACAACCAGCTGCAGTACGCCACCCTCGCGCTGGGGTCGGCGCTGGCGCTGTTCCTCTACCCGCACTCGGTCACCGGCGTGCTCTCCAGCTCGAGCCGCGCCACGATCCGGCGGAACATGACGGCGCTGCCGGCGTACTCGTTCCTGCTGGCCCTGCTCGCGCTGCTGGGCTACGTCGCGATCGCGGCGAACACCAAGCCGATCGTCAACGGCTCCACCGGGAAGGCCGACTCGAACACGATCGTCCCGGCCCTGTTCGCGGGCCAGTTCCCCTCGTGGTTCGCCGGCGTCGCGTTCGCCGCGATCGGGATCGGCGCGCTCGTCCCGGCCGCGATCATGTCGATCGCGGCGGCGAACCTGTGGACCCGCAACATCTACAAGGAGTTCATCCGCCGCGACGCCACACCGCGCGACGAGGCCCGCCAGGCCAAGCTCGCGTCGCTGGTCGTGAAGATCGGCGCGGTGCTGTTCATCGTGGGCATCGACCCGCAGTTCTCGGTGGACCTGCAGCTCATCGGCGGCGTGATCGTGCTGCAGACGCTGCCCGCGGTGGCGATCGCGCTCTACACCCGGTGGTTCCACCGCTGGGCCCTGCTCGCCGGCTGGGCCGTGGGCCTGATCTGGGGGATGATCATCCTCTACGGCATCCCGAACCCCGCCGTCGCCGGCAAGTCGCACTTCGGCGGCTCGGCCCTCGCCCTGGGCAAGCTGTCGCTGTTCGGCTGGCACCCCTTCGGCGGCTCGACGGTCCAGATCTACGTCGGCGTGGTGGCCCTCATCGGGAACCTCGTCGTCGCGGCGGTCGTGACGCTGCTGCTGCGGGCCGGGCGCACCCCGGAGGGCGTCGACCACACCCGCGGCGACGACTACCACGCCACGACGGTCCCGGAGTCGACGGCGCCGGAGGCCGTGTCCTCGGTCTGACCCCAGGCCGCTGATCAGGGGCACGCCAGGCAGGGCACCGGGCCTCCGAACCTGCCTGACGTGCCCCTCGCCGTCGGGGACACACGGAGCACGCGGACCGCCCGATCACCGCGCGCCCTACGATCACCCGCCATGACCGCGCTCGGGAGTGAACCGTTCCTCCCGGCCTACGGGCACGGCACCCTCGCCGAGGTGATGCCGTCCACCGCGGCCGCGCTCGACGTCGACGGGTTCGTCGACACGCTCGGTGTCGCCCGCCACCGCGGGGACGTCACGGCCGCGGGGGTGCTGCTCGTCGACGGGCTGGGCGCCGAGCTGCTCGCGGCGCACCCGCACGACGCCCCCGCGCTCACCGAGCTCGCCACCTCCCCGGACTCCCGGCGGCTGACCTCGTGCTTCCCGGCGACGACCGCGGTGAGCATCACCTCGCTGGGCACCGGCCTCACCCCCGGTGGGCACGGCATCGAGGGCTACTCGATGGCGGTGCCGCCGCCGGACGACCCGACGGCCGAGGCCGACGTCGTGCTCAACACCCTGCGCTGGTGCGCGCACGGCGCCGCCGACCCGGTCGACCTGCTCGCCGACCTCCCGCCCGAGCAGGTGCAGCCGCAGCCGACCGTGCTGCAGCGCGCCCTGCACGCCGGGGTCGCGGTGACCCGGGTGGCCCCGGAGGTCCAGCGCCGCTCCGGGCTGACCCGCGCGGCCCTGCGCGGCGGCCGCTTCCTCGGGGTCTCCGCGCTCGGCGACCTCGCGGCCGAGCTCCTGCACGGGCTCGCCGTCGAGCCCGAGGAACGCGCGCTCTGCTACGCCTACCACGGCGACCTCGACATGATCGGCCACCAGCACGGACCGGGCAGCCTGCCCTGGCGGATGCAGCTGCAGATCGTCGACCGGCTCGTCGCGGCGATCGCGGAGTGCCTGCGGCCCGGCGCGGTGCTGCTCGTGGTCGCCGACCACGGGATGGTCGCGACCGACCGCGGCTGGCACATCGACCTCGACACCAGCCCCGCGCTGCTGTCCGGGGTGCGCCGGCTCGCCGGGGAGACCCGGGTGCGGCACGTCCACGCGGCGCCGGGGGCCCTCGACGACGTCCTGGACACCTGGCGCGGCGAGCTCGGCGACCGGGCGTGGGTCATGGCCCGGGACGAGGCGATCGACGCCGGCTGGTTCGGGCCGGCGGTGTCCGAGGTGGCCCGCGGGCGGATCGGGGAGGTCGTGGCCGCCGCGCGGGGCCAGTGGACGCTGGTCCGCTCCCGCATCGAGCCGCGGGAGACCGCCCTCGTCGGGCACCACGGGTCGCTCACGCCCGCCGAGCAGCTCGTGCCGCTGCTGGTGGTGCGGGGCTGACCGCTCGCTGCGCCGACGGAGCGGATCCGGCCCGGCCGGTCGCATCCGACCGGAACGCGCCATACGCTTCCTTCACGACGTCTCGCGGCGCGCCGCGAGGAGGGGGTGTGCATTGAGCCGGCACGACCACCGGGCGCCCGCGCCCGACGACGAGGGCCCCTCCCGCCTCGTCCGCCTCCGCTCGGCCATCGCCCATCACCCCCTGCTGCTGGGCGGGCCGCTGATCGCGGTGGCGATCGCCGCGGGGTTCGCCGACGCGAAGGAGAGCAGCGTCGTCTCGCTGGGCGCCGTCGTCGTGTTCATCGTCGTGCAGCTCTTCACCCTCGCCCACGACGACCGGCTCTGCCTGCGCTGCATCGCCGAGAGCCCCGCCGACCCGGCGCGCGCGGTGGAGACCCGGCGCCGCTGGCTGCGGCTGTTCCACTCGGCGACGACGACGGCGGGTGTGGCCGTGCTCGTCGTCGTCGCGGCCGTCGGGGTGGCCGCGGGGCTGCTCATCCGGCCCGGCTGGGGCGATCTCGTCCTGGTGCTGCCGCTGGGGACGATGGCGCTCACGGTCGTGCACCGGCGCATCGAGCCGTGGTGCCCGTACTGCGGGTGGGGCCACGGCGACGACGACGAGGACGCGCCGGAGCCCACCCCCGACCCCGACGTCGCGGCCCCGCTCTCCCGCTGAGCGGACCCCTACCCTGGCGGCATGAGCGACGTCCCCACCGAGGTCGCGGAGCTCGCCGGCCGCGTGTTCGACCTGGCCCGTGACGGCGACGCCGCGGGCCTGGCCGCCTACGTCGACGCCGGCGTCCCGGTGAACCTGACGAACGACGCCGGCGACACGCTGGTCATGCTCGCGGCCTACCACGGGCACGCCGACGCGGTCCGCGCGCTCGTCGCCCGCGGCGCCGACGTGAACCGGCTCAACGACCGCGGCCAGTCGCCCGTGGCCGGGGCGGTGTTCAAGGGCGAGGACGACGTGGTGCGCGTGCTCGTCGACGGCGGCGCCGACCCGCTCGCCGGGCACCCGACCGCCGTCGACACCGCCCGGATGTTCGGGCGCGAGGACCTGCTCACCGTCCTGTCACCGCCGATGTGAATTGCGCACAACCTCGTCGTAACACGCCGTCCGGAGCATCGCGGGGGTCAGCCCATCCCCGACGGAAGGTGCCCCGTGGCGCGCGTCCCGCTCTGGAACCCCGACGACCCCGAGGTCGACCCCCACGCCAAGGCGCTGCTGGAGTCGGTCGCCGACGCCCAGCCCGAGGTGGGCGTCCTCAACGTCCACCGCGCCCTCGCGAACCACCCGAAGGCGATGGAGCAGCTCTTCGCGTTCCTGGAGACCGTGTACTTCCAGAACTCGCTGCCCACGCCGCGCATGCGGGAGCTGCCGTACCTGACCAGTGCGGTCGCGAACAACTGCTTCTATTGAACGCCGACCCACGTGGTGCTCGGTCGAGCATCGGGGTTGACCGACGAGGAGATGTCGCACCTCCTCGACGACCCGCTCCCGGAGGGCATGTTCGCGCCCGCCGAGGAGGCGATCATCGTGTTCGCGCGCGCGTCCACCTGGATGCAGCCGATCACCGATGAGATGTACAAGAACCTGGCGGAGCACTTCTCCACGCAGCAGATCATGGAGATCTCCTTCACCGTGGGGCTGGACCAGATGATCAGCCGGTTCCACGCCGCCGTGCGGACGGACCTCGACGGCGTCACCGCCGAGGCGACGAACGCCTGCGCGGTGCGGATCCCGGGCATGCCGGAGGCCTGAGCGGCGTCGTCCCGGGAGACGTGGAATCAGCGTCCCCCGGGACGGCGTTGCACCTCGTATGGGCTTCCCCATCTCGGTCCTCGACCTCTCGCCGATCCCGTCCGGCGCGTCCGCCTCGCAGGCCCTGCACGACACCGTCGAGCTCGCCCGCACCGCGGAGGCCGCCGGGTACCGCCGGTTCTGGCTGGCCGAGCACCACAACATCGCGAGCGTGGCCAGCTCGAGCCCCGAGGTGATGATCTCCGCGGTCGCGTCCGCGACGAGCACGATCCGGGTCGGCTCGGGCGGGATCATGCTGCCCAACCACAGCCCGCTCAAGGTGGCCGAGACGTTCCGCGCGCTGGCGGGGCTCTTCCCGGGCCGCGTGGACCTCGGCATCGGTCGCGCCCCCGGCACCGACCCGCGCACCGCGATCGCCCTGCGCCGCTCGCACCAGGCGCTGACCGCCGACGACTTCCCCGACCAGTTCACCGAGCTGCGGGGCTACGTCGACGGGTTCGACGCCGACCACCCGTTCCGCGGCATCGTCGCGAACCCGGACGACGTGCCGCTGCCGCCGGTGTGGATCCTCGGGTCCAGCTACTACGGCGCGCAGGCCGCCGCGGCCTTCGGCACCGGGTTCGCCTACGCGGGGCACTTCGGCGGCGCCGACGCCGGCGAGGCGACCCGCATCTACCGGCACAACTACCGCCCGAGCGAGGGCGCCGGGGCGCAGCCGCCGCACGTCATCCTCGGCGCCGCCGCGATCGCCCACCCCGACCCCGAGCGGGCGTACGCCCTCGGCCGGGCGAACGCCCTCTCGATGGCACGCCTGCGCACCGGCACGCCCGGTCCGCTGCCCACCCCCGAGGAGGCGCTGGCCCACGACTGGAGCGCCGCCGAGGAGCACGTGGCCCGGAGCATGGCCGACAAGGTGTCGGTCGGCACCCCCGAGCAGGTCGCCGAGGACCTCCTGCGCAAGGCCAAGGAGGCCGACGCCGACGAGCTCATGGTCACCACGGCGGTCCACGACGCCGAGGAGCGCCGGCAGTCGGTGCGCCTGGTCGCCGAGGCCGTAGGTGCCTACGGCTCGTGAGCACTTTCCGTCGTCATAGCGACCGAAAGTGCTCACGTGCGCGCAGCGCACCTACAGCGCCGCGATGATGTCCTCCACCCGCTGCTTCGCGTCCCCGAAGATCATCGAGGTCGCGTCCTTGAAGAACAGCGGGTTCTGCACACCGGCGTAGCCCACGGCCATGGAGCGCTTGAACACCACGACGTTCTCGGCCTCCCACACCCGCAGCACCGGCATGCCGGCGATGGGGCTCGACGGGTCCTCCTCGGCGGCCGGGTTGACGGTGTCGTTGGCGCCGATGACGAGGACCACCGAGGTCTCGGGGAAGTCGTCGTTGATCTCGTCCATCTCCAGGACGATGTCGTAGGGCACCTTGGCCTCGGCGAGCAGCACGTTCATGTGCCCGGGCAGGCGGCCGGCGACGGGGTGGATGCCGAAGCGGACCTCGACGCCCTTGTCCCGCAGCTTGCTGGTCAGGTCGGCGACCGGGTACTGCGCCTGCGCCACGGCCATCCCGTAGCCGGGCGTGATGATCACCGACGACGCCTGCCGGAGGAGCTCGGCGACCTCGTCGGCCTGCACCTCGTGGTGCTCGCCCTCGACGTCGGACGTGGTCCCCGACTCGACGCCGAACCCGCCGGCGATCACGGCGATGAACGAGCGGTTCATCGCCTGGCACATGATGTAGGACAGGTACGCACCGGAGGAGCCGACGAGGGCGCCGGTGACGATCAGCAGCGTGTTGTCGAGCAGGAAGCCCGACGCGGCCGCCGCCCAGCCCGAGTAGCTGTTGAGCATCGACACCACGACCGGCATGTCGCCGCCGCCGATCGAGGCGACCAGGTGCCACCCGAGGGCCAGCGCCACCGCGGTGAGCGCGATGATCACGCCGATCGACGGCGAGATCGTGAACGCCACCGTCAGCCCGGCGAAGGCGACGAGGGCGCCGAGGTTCAGGACGTTCTTGCCCGGCAGCGACAGCGGCCGCGACTTCATCCGCCCGGACAGCTTGCCGAAGGCGACGATCGAGCCGGTGAAGGTCACCGCGCCGATGAACACCCCGACACCGACCTCCACCGAGTGGATGCCGAGCATCTCCGGGGGCACCTCGGTCTGCGCCGGCCCCACCGCCTCGACCTCGAGGTAGCCGTTCCAGCCGACGAGCACCGCCGCGAGACCGACGAAGCTGTGCAGCAGCGCGATCAGCTCCGGCATGCCCGTCATCTCGACGACGCGGGCCCGCCACAGCCCGATCGCCCCGCCGATGACGAAGCCGCCGACCAGCAGGCCGATCGCCCCGGCGGTGATCGACTGCGCGACCAGCACGACGGTGGCCACCAGCGCGATGGCGATCCCGGCGATGCCGTAGACGACGCCGGCCCGGGCCGTCTCGTGCTTGGACAGGCCCGCGAGGCTCATGACGACGAGCAGCGCGGCGACGATGTAGGCGGCGGTCGCCGCGGTCTGGGGGTTCATCGCGCGGCCGCCTTCGGGTCCGTGGTGAACATCGAGAGCATGCGGCGGGTCACCGCGAAGCCGCCGACGATGTTGATGCTGGCCAGCACGATCGCGATCCCCGCGAGGATCGAGACGACGAGGCTGTGCTTCCCGAACTGCACCAGCGCGCCGACGATCACCACGCCGGAGATGGCGTTGGTGACCGACATCAGCGGGGTGTGCAGCGCGTGGTGCACCTTGCCGATCACGTAGTAGCCGATCACCACGGCGAGCACGAACACCGTCAGGTTCACGGCGAGCTCGGCGGGTGCGAACGCCGTCGCCACGAACAGCAGCGCGAGGCCGACCGCGATGGCCCCGTAGCGCCACGCCGGCGACCAGGGCTCCTCCGGCTCCGGCTCGGGTTCCGGCTCCTTCGCCTCGGTGGCGGCCGGCGCCGCCGACACCTGGACCGGGGGCGGCGGCCACATGACCTCGCCGTCGTGGGCCACCGTCATGCCGCGCTGCACGGTGTCCTCGAGGTCGAGGACGAGCTGACCGTCCTTCTCCGGGGTCAGCAGCTTCATGAGGTTGACCAGGTTCTGGCCGTAGAGCTGGCTCGCCTGGGTGGGCAGCTTCGTCGCGAGGTCGGTGTCGCCGAGGATCGTGACCTGGTTGTCGGTGACGACGACCTCGTCGGGCTCCGAGCCCTCGACGTTGCCGCCGCTGCCCGCGGCCATGTCCACGATGACGCTGCCCGGCTTCATCGCCGCGACGTCGTCGGCGGTGATCAGGCGCGGCGCCTGTTTCCCGGGGATCAGGGCCGTGGTGATGATGATGTCGACGTCCGCGGCCTGCTCCGAGTAGATCTCGGCGGCCCGCCGGTCGTAGGCCTCGGAGGTGGCCTTCGCGTACCCGTCGGAGGACTTCTCGGCCTCCTCGCCCTCGACGACGACCTCGAGGTACTCCCCGCCGAGGGACCCCACCTGGTCGGCGACCTCGGGCCGCGGGTCGGTGGCCCGGACGACGGCCCCGAGCGACGAGGCGGCCCCGATCGCGGCGAGGCCCGCCACACCGGCGCCCGCCACCAGCACCTTCGCCGGCGGCACCTTGCCCGCCGCCGTGACCTGCCCGGTGAAGAACCGGCCGAAGTAATTCGCCGCCTCGACGACCGCGCGGTAGCCGGCGATGTTGGCCATCGAGCTGAGCACGTCCAGCGACTGGGCCCGCGAGATGCGCGGCACCGCGTCGGTGGCGAGCACCGTGATGCCGCGCGAGGCCAGGTCGGCGACGAGCTCCTCGTTCTGCGCGGGGGCGACGCGACAGATCAGCGTCGCGCCCTCCTGCAGCTTGGCCAGGTCCTCGGGCCGGGGGGTGTTGATCGCGAACACCACCTCCGCGCCCCACGGGTCGCCGAGCTCGGCCCCCGCCTCGGCGTAGGCGTCGTCGGGGAACGAGGAGCGCTCCCCCGCCCCCGGCTCGACGACCACCGTCCAGCCGAGCTTCTCCAGCCCCGCCACCGTGGTCGGGGTGGCGGCCACCCGCGTCTCGCGGTCCCGGGTCTCCCGGGGGACACCGATGCGCACCGTCGCGCCCTCCTCGTCCGGCCCCGCCCGCACCGGCCGGGCGCGCCTGGGGCGCGTCCGGCCGTTCCGGCCGAGGTCTCCTGCGATCGCCGGGTCCCTCCGGCGGCCGTCCGGCGGAGGCTAGACCGCGCCGCCTCCCCGGAGTGTGACCCACGCCTCTTCTGTCCAGGCTGAACGATCGAGGTGACGCGCGCCGCACGACGGCGCCCTTGGTTTCCCCGACGTGGGTCACGTCACACCTGCCCGGGGCGGGCGCGAGGACCCCACACGGGCTCGCCCAGGCGTAGCGCCCGTGTAACCGCCGCGTCACGGGTCCGCCGCACCGTGGTCGGAGTGTCCCTCCCCGTGCTCACGCACTGTCCGTACTGCTCGCTGCAGTGCGGGATGACGGTGGCGGCACGCGCCGAGGACGACGGCGGGGGCTGGGAGGTCGAGGGCGCCAACTTCCCGACCAACCGCGGCGGGCTCTGCGAGAAGGGCCGCAGCTCCGCCGAGCTGCTCGCCCACCCCGACCGGCTGACGACGCCGCTGGTCCGCGACTCCCGGCGCGAGCCGTTCCGCGAGGCCACGTGGGACGAGGCCCTGGACCGGGTCGCGACGGCGCTGCGGGACACCCAGCAGCGGTACGGAGCCGACGCGGCCGGCCTCTTCGGCGGCGGCGGGATGACCAACGAGAAGGCCTACCAGGCCGGGAAGTTCGTCCGCGTCGCGCTGCGCAGCGCCTCGATCGACTACAACGGCCGCTTCTGCATGTCCTCGGCCGCCGCCGCGGCGACGAAGGCCTTCGGCGTGGACCGCGGGATGCCGTTCCCGCTCGCCGACATCGCCCGGGCCGACACGGTGCTGCTCGTGGGGTCGAACCCGGGCGACACCATGCCCCCGGCGATGCGCTGGTTCGCCGCGGGCCGGGAGCGGGGGGCGACCCACCTCGTCGTCGACCCCCGCTACACCGCCAGCGCCGCGGCGGCCGACGTCCACCTCCAGCCGGTCCCGGGCACCGACCTGGCGCTGGCCAACGGCCTGCTGCACCTCGCGATCAAGCACCGCCTCGTCGACACCGCGTACGTCGCCGAGCGGACCACCGGGTGGGACGCCGTGCGACGGGCGATGCGCCAGTACTGGCCGGACCGGGTGGAGCGGATCACCGGCGTGCCGGTCCGCGTCATGGAGCGCGCGGTCCGGCTGCTGGCCGAGTCCCGCGCCACCATGATCCTCTCCGGTCGCGGCGCCGAGCAGCACGCGCACGGCTCGGACACCGCGCTGGCGTGGATCAACCTCGCGCTCGCCCTCGGGCTGCCCGGCCGGCCGTACTCGGGCTGGGCGACGATGACCGGCCAGGGCAACGGGCAGGGCGGGCGCGAGCACGGCCAGAAGGCCGACCAGCTGCCCGGCTACCGCATGCTGGCCGACCCGGCGGCCCGCGCGCACGTCGCCGCCGTCTGGGGCGTCGATCCCGACGAACTGCCGCGCCCCGGCGTGTCCGCCTACGAGATGCTCGACCGTCTCGGCACCGACGGCGGGGTGCGGGCGCTGATGGTCATGGCGTCCAACGTCGTCGTGTCCGCCCCGCGGGCCGACCACGTCCGCGAGCGCCTCGGCGCCCTGGACCTCCTCGTCGTCTCCGACCTCTTCCTCTCCGAGACGGCCGCGCTGGCCGACGTCGTCCTGCCCTGCACCCAGTGGGCGGAGGAGGAGGGGACGATGACCAACGTCGAGGGGCGGGTGCTGCGGCGGCGCCGCGCGGTCGAGGCGCCCGACGGGGTGCGCTCGGATCTCGACGTGCTCGCCGACCTCGCCGGGCGGCTCGGCCGCGGGCAGTACTTCTCCGCCGACCCGCAGACGGTCTTCGACGAGCTGCGCCGGGCCTCCGCGGGCGGGAAGGCCGACTACGCCGGCATCTCCTGGGCCCGGATCGAGGCCGAGCGCGGCGTGTTCTGGCCGTGCCCCGACGAGGACCATCCCGGCACCCCGCGCATGTTCCGCGGCGCGGGAGAGGGAGCGGAGCGGAGCTCGACCCGGGGATACTTCGCCACGCCCGACGGCCGGGCCCGCTTCCACGTCGTGCACCACCGGGAGCCCGCCGAGACCCCCGACGGCGAGTACCCCTACCGGCTCACCACCGGCCGGTCCCGGGCGCACTACCAGTCGGGCACCCAGACCCGGCGCACCAAGGCGCTGCTCGACGCCGAGCCCGAACCCGTCGTCGAGATCCATCCCGACCTCGCCGCCCGGCTCGGGGTCGCCGACGGCGCCGACGTGCTGCTGCGCAGCCGCCGCGGCCGCGCCCGGATGCGCGCCCGGCTCGCCTCGACCATCCGCGCCGACACCGTGTTCGCGCCGTTCCACTGGGCCGGCGAGCAGACGATCAACGCCCTGACCAACCCGGCGCTCGACCCGGCGTCGCGGATGCCCGAGTTCAAGGTCTGCGCGGTGGACATCACCGCCGCGCCCGCAGGAGAGGACACCACCGCATGATGACCACGCCACGGTTCCTGCAGGGCGCCTTCGCCTTCGAGGGGCAGGGGCTGGAGAAGCCCGCACCGCTGCACCCGTCGCTGACCTACACCGTCCCCGAGGGCGTCACCGGCCAGGTGCTCTACGTGCGGGCCGGGAACTCGTCGGACGAGCTGGCCGTGGTCGTGCTCGTCTTCGACGGGGCGCCCGCCCGGTGGCTCCCGGTCGGCGCGAAGGCCGACATGCACGTGTCGCTGCGGGTGGTCGAGGACCTCCTGGCCGGCAGCACCGTCGAGGTGCACTTCGCGGCGCCCACCGGGACCGCCGGCACCCTCGTCGTCGACTGCGGCCTGGTGGAGGTCTGAGTGACGGCGCTGGAGGAGCCCACCCACCGGACCGCCACCGACCGGGACACGCGCGCGGAGCTCGTCGTCGTCGGGAACGGGATGTCCGGGGCGCGGGCCCTGGAGGAGATCCTCGCCCGCGGTGGCGACGAGATGTTCGCGATCACCGTCTTCGGCGACGAGCCCTACGGCAACTACAACCGGATCCTGCTCTCCGAGGTCCTCGCGAACGCCGCCGGCCAGGTGGTGGACAACGACGACGTCGACGGTGACGACGAGGACGAGCTCTTCCTCAACCCCCGCGCCTGGTACGACGACAACGGGATCACGCTGCACGCCGGCGTCCGGGTGGTGCGCATCGACCGGCACGCCAAGGTCGTCTACGGCGACGACGGGTCGGTGACGCCCTACGACACGCTCGTCCTGGCCACCGGCAGCCGCTCGTTCTTCCCGCCCATGGACGGGATGTGGGCCAGCGACACCGAGCTCACCCCCGGGGTGTTCGGGTTCCGCAGCCTCGACGACGCGACCGGGATGCTCCGCCACGTCGCGGGAGACGCAGCGATGCGGAGCTCGACCCGGGAGGACGGCAAGCGGTCGGCCGTCGTCATCGGCGGCGGCCTGCTCGGGCTCGAGGCGGCGGCCGGGCTGCAGGCCCACGGGCTGGCGGTGCACGTCGTGCACCCGACCGAGGTGCTGATGAACCAGCAGCTCGAGGCGCAGGCGTCGGCGGTGCTGCGCTCGAAGCTCGAGGACATGGGCATGCACATGCACCTCGGGGTGAAGACGTCCGAGATCCTCCTCGGCGACGACGGCGCCGTGTCCGGCGTCCGGTTCACCGACGGCTCGACGCTGGGGTGCGACACCGTCGTGGTGACCGCGGGCATCCGCCCCAACATCGGGCTCGCGGTGGTCTCCGGGCTGGAGACCCAGCGGGCCATCGTCGTCGACGACCGCATGCGATCGGTCGACGACGACGACATCTTCGTCGTCGGCGAGTGCGCCCAGCACCGCGGCGAGGTCTACGGCGTCGTCGGGCCGCTGTGGGAGCAGGCGGCCGTGCTCGCCGACGTCGTCACCGGCGCGGACCCCGGCGCCGAGTACCACGGGTCGCGGCTGGCGACGAAGCTCAAGGTCGCGGGCGTCGACGTCGCGCAGATGGGCGTGAAGTCCCCGGAGCGCGAGAGCGACGAGTTCGTGCAGTTCTCCGAGACCGGCCGCGGGGTGTACCAGACCGTCGTCATCCGGGACGGCACGCTCATCGGGGCGACGCTCGTCGGCGACATCTCCAAGGCCGCGGCGCTCACCCAGGCCTTCGACAGCCGCTCGGCGCTGCCCGAGGAGCGCATCAGGCTGCTGTTCGACCTGGGGTCCGCCGACGACGGCACCTCCGCGGCCGACCTGCCCGACGACACCCAGATCTGCAACTGCAACGGCGTGTCGAAGGGCGACCTCGTCGCGTGCGTCGAGGGCGGCGCCGAGTCGGTGTCGGCGTGCATGGCGGCGACGCGGGCCGGGAAGGGCTGCGGGTCGTGCAAGGGGCTCGTCACGGAGGTCGTCGAGGCGGCGCTGGGCGGCGAGGGCGCGGCCGACCCGGCCGACTCCTACTACGTGCCGGCCATCCCGATGGACAAGCCGACGCTGATGGCGGAGATCCGCTCGCGCGGGCTGACCAGCGTGTCGGCGGTGTTCGAGGCGCTGGCACCCGACGGGAAGGACCACGTCGGCTCGAAGATGGGCCTCACCGCCCTGCTGCGGATGATGTGGCCGGACGACGTCGTCGACGAGCGCGACGGCCGGTTCATCAACGACCGCGTGCACGGCAACATCCAGCGCGACGGCACCTTCTCGGTGGTCCCGCGGATGTCGGGCGGGGTGACGACGCCGGCCCAGCTGCGCCGCATCGCCGACGTCGCCGAGAAGCACGACATCCCGATGGTCAAGCTGACCGGCGGGCAGCGGATCGACCTGCTCGGGGTGCCGAAGGAGAAGCTGCAGGAGGTGTGGGCCGACCTCGACATGCCGTCGGGGTGGGCCTACGGCAAGAGCTTCCGGACGGTGAAGACGTGCGTCGGCACCGACTTCTGCCGCTTCGGGCTGGGCGACTCCACGCAGCTCGGGATCGACCTCGAGGAGCGCTACAAGGGCATCGAGGGGCCGGCGAAGATGAAGCTCGGCGTCTCCGGCTGCCCGCGCAACTGCGCGGAGTCGATGGTCAAGGACGTGGGCCTCGTGGCGATCGAGGGTCCCCGATGGCAGATCTACGTCGGCGGTGCGGCGGGCGCGACGGTGCGCCAGGGCGAGGTCCTCGCCACCGTCGACTCCCACGACGAGGCCCTGCGCCTCGTCGGGCGCTTCCTGCAGTACTACCGGGAGCACGCCAACTGGCTCGAGCGCACCTACGACTTCGTGCCCCGTATGGGCCTCGAGTACCTGAAGGCCGTGGTGGTGGACGACGCCGAGGGCCTCGCCGACGGGCTCGACGCCCGGATGCAGGAGGCGGTCGACGCGTACGCCGACCCGTGGGCCACCGACCAGCGGGAGCGCACGCCGGGCCAGTTCCACGACGCGCTCCCGATCATCCCGCTGCCGCAGGTGCCGGTGCGGTCGTCGTCGGGCAGCCCGGCGTGACCGCGTCGGACGGGGTGGTGTCGGACGGGGTGGTGTCGGCCCGCCTGGGGCCGGTCGAGCAGATCCCGGTCGGGGAGGGCCGCGCCTTCCTGGTCGGCGACGAGCCGGTGGCCGTGTTCCGGCCGCGCTCCGGCGGCCTGTACGCGCTGCGGGCGATCTGCCCGCACCGGGGCGGGCCGCTCGCCGACGGGCTGGTCGACGCCGAGGTGGTGATGTGCCCGCTGCACAACCACCAGTTCCGGCTGGCCTCCGGGGAGTGCGTCTCCGGCGGCGGGGTCGCCGACGTCGATGCCTACACCGCGACGGAGGAGGACGGGGAGCTCGTCGTCAGCCTCCGCTCGCCGTCGGGCTGAGGCCTGCGGCAGGCTCCTCGTCGTGTCCGATGCTGATGGTCGAGCTCCCCTGCGCTCCGTCTCCGACGACCTCCTGCTGCAGGCCACCGCCTTCGCCGACGCCGTGAGCGCGCCGGCCGCCGGGGACGACCTGTCCGCGCCGGTCGCCACGTGCCCCGGATGGACCGTGCACGACCTCGCGCGCCACCTCGGCCGGGTGCACCGGCGGGTCGCCGCGACGATCGAGACCGGGGCGGAGCGCATGGTCGACCGGGATGCCGAGGTGCCCGACGGGGAGCCGCCACAGGGCCGCGACGAGGTCGCCACGTGGCTGCTCCAGGGCGCCTCGCGGCTCGTGGCGACGCTGGAGGGCGCCGACCCGGCCCGCGAGGTCGGCGGCTTCGTCGGGCCGGTCACCGTCGCGTTCTGGCGGCGGCGTCAGCTCCACGAGACGCTGGTGCACCGGTTGGACGCCGAGCTCGCCGTCGGGCTCCCGCCCCTCCCGGACGTCGCCCCCGGGCTCGCGGCCGACGGCGTCGCCGAGTGGTACGACCTCATCACCTGGTTCCGGGCCGGCTCGCGGCGTCTGCGCGGTGAGGGCGGGACGGTGCACCTGCACTGCACGGACGCCGACGACGGCGAGTGGCTGATCCGGCGGGGACCCGACGGGGTCGCCATCACGCGCGAGCACGCGAAGGCCGACGTCGCGGTGCGCGGGCGCGCCGCGGACCTCCTGGCCGTGGTCACCGGCCGGGCGGGGCTGGAGGGCGTCGAGGTGTTCGGCGACCCTGCGCTCGCCGAGGACTGGTTCCGGGTGTCGGCGATGGCGTAGGGCCGGGGGGGTCTGGGTCGGGGTCGGGTGTCAGGAACGTGGCGTTCCGGACACTGGACGTCCGGAAACCGGCGTCGATCACCGGCCGGGCGGGTCAGACGACGAGGCCCACGACGATCGCCGCCGCGCCCACGCAGGCACCGATCACCCCGACCAGGAGCCCCCGGGTCGTCCCGGTCGCCCGGAACATCGCGACGGCGCCGAGCCCGAGGGCGACGACCCCGAGGAGCGCCCCCGCGAGGTTGAACACCGGCGTCGCGCCGAGCGCCGACGCCGGGAGCACCCGCGGCAGCAGCCCCGACCAGGGCGCGAGCCCCAGCAGGGCGCCGAGGGCCCCGACGGCGACCGCGACGAGGCCGGCGCGGGTGGACGCGCGGTCGGGCGGCGTCTCCCAGGGCGCGACCCGGCCGCTCGGTCCTACCGGTCGGGCGACCGCCGGGCGGGACGGCGCACCGTGGGGTGGGCGCCCCGAGCGGGCCCGGTCGGCGTGCGCCCCGTCCGAGCGGGTCTGGTCGGGGCGGGTCGCGCCGCGTCGGGGGCGGGCCCTCGGCGACGGTGAGGCGGGCCGGTGGGCGGTGAGCGGCCGGAGGGCGGGAGCGTGGACCGGCCCGTCGTCGGGGGCGTGGTCACGAGGGCCGGGGTCCTCCGCGACGGAGCGGCCGGCCGCGCGGTCGAGGGCCTCCCGGCGGACCGGGACCGTCACCGCCTCGTCGTCGAGCACCTCCGGCGGCGCGGGCGCGGGGCGACGGCGGGGCACCGCCGCGTCCCGCGCGTCCGCCCCGCGCTGGGTGGGCACGGCGCCGAGCGGGACGCCGACGGACGAGGTGGGGCGCGACGCGGGAGCCCCGGGCGGGGGCGGCGGGAGCGGGCGGAACCCGGACGCCGGGCCGGCCTCCGGGCGCGTCCCCTCCCCGGGTCCGCCGTCGCGCGGGCCGGGCACGATCGTGAACCCGCTCGAGGGCGGCGCGTCGGGCGCCCGGTGCCGTCCGCCCGTCCGGCGTGGGGCGGGCACCCCGACCGGGCCGGCCGCCGTGCCGGCGGTGTCCCCGCGACCCTCGGCCCGGTGGCGCGGCTCCCGGCTCCCGGACCCCGGCGCCGGGGACGACGTGGACGTGGTCATGCGCGCTCCCCCGAACAGACGTATGAGCACCGCCGACTGCGCGGTGGTGACCACTGTGTCCCCGTTCCGGCGCCCGGCGTTACGAGATCCACCCGCACGGCCCAGCAGGTGTGCCCGATCCGGTCGGTGTCCAGGCCGGAACCGTGTCGGACCCCCTCGGTAAACTGGTCACATGACGCAGTCCCCCTCCTCCCAGGCTGCATCGGCGCGGCCGGCACCGTCGTCGCCGCAGCTGCCCGAGAAGCCGACGCTCGACGGCCTCGAGGAGCGCTGGACGGCGGTATGGGAGGAGGAGGGCACCTACCGGTTCGACCGGTCGGCGCAGCGCGACGAGGTCTTCTCGATCGACACGCCGCCGCCGACGGTCTCGGGGTCCCTGCACGTCGGGCACGTCTTCAGCTACACGCACACCGATGTGGTCGCCCGCTTCCAGCGGATGCGCGGCAAGCAGGTCTTCTACCCCATGGGGTGGGACGACAACGGCCTGCCCACCGAGCGGCGCGTCCAGAACTACTACGGCGTGCGGTGCGAGCCGAGCCTGCCGTACGACCCGGAGTTCACCCCGCCGGAGAAGCCGGGCAAGCAACAGATCGCCATCTCGCGGCGGAACTTCGTCGAGCTGTGCGAGACGCTGACCGCCGAGGACGAGAAGGCCTTCGAGGCGCTGTGGCGGCGCGGCGGGCTCTCGGTCGACTGGTCGCACACGTACCAGACGATCGACGGCGACGCCCGGGCGATCAGCCAGCGCGCCTTCCTGCGCAACCTCGGCCGCGGCGAGGCCTACGTGTCGATGGCGCCGACGCTGTGGGACGTCACGTTCCGCACCGCGGTCGCGCAGGCCGAGCTGGAGGACCGCGAGCACACCGGCGCCTGGCACCGGATCGCCTACCACGGGGCCGCCGGCGACGTCGCGATCGAGACCACGCGTCCCGAGCTGATCCCGGCCTGCGTCGCCCTGATCGCCCACCCCGACGACGAGCGCTACCAGGCGCTCTTCGGCACGACGGTGCGGTCGCCGCTGTTCGACGTCGAGGTCCCGGTCCTCGCGCACCCGGCGGCCGAGATGGACCGCGGCGCGGGCATCGCGATGTGCTGCACGTTCGGTGACCTCACCGACGTGCAGTGGTGGCGCGAGCTCGACCTGCCCAACCGCACCGTCATCACCCGCGACGGCCGGCTGCTGCGCGAGACCCCGGACTGGATCACCTCGGGCCCGGGGCGCGAGCGCTACGAGGAGATCGCGGGCACGACGGTCCACACCGCCAAGGAGAAGATCGTCGCGATGCTCGCCGGGACCGGCGAGCTCATCGGCGACGTCCGGCCCGTCACCCGGCCGGTGAAGTTCTTCGAGAAGGGCGACAAGCCGCTCGAGATCGTCTCCAGCCGGCAGTGGTACATCCGCAACGGCGGGCGTGACGCCGAGATGCGCGAGGCGATGCTGCGCCGCGGCGACGAGCTCGTCTGGCACCCGGACTACATGCGCCACCGGTACGCCGACTGGGTCCGCGGCCTCAACGGCGACTGGCTCGTCAGCCGGCAGCGGTTCTTCGGCGTGCCGATCCCGGTCTGGTACGCGCTCGACGCCGACGGCGAGGTCCTCGCCGAGCAGGTCCTCACCCCGCCCGACGACGCGCTGCCGGTCGACCCGACGACGGACGTCCCGCCCGGCTACACGGCCGAGCAGCGCGACCGGCCGGGCGGCTTCACCGGCGACCCCGACGTCCTCGACACGTGGGCCACGTCGTCGCTGACCCCGCAGATCGCCGGGAAGTGGACCCTCGACGACGACCTGTTCGCCCGGGTCTTCCCGATGGACCTGCGCCCGCAGGCGCACGACATCATCCGGACCTGGCTGTTCTCGACGGTCGTGCGCAGCTCGCTGGAGTTCGGCGAGCTGCCGTGGGCGCACGCCGCGCTCTCGGGCTGGATCCTCGACCCGGACCGCAAGAAGATGTCGAAGTCCAAGGGCAACGTCGTCACGCCGATGGGCCTGCTCGAGGAGTTCGGCTCGGACGCGGTCCGCTACTGGGCGGCCAACGGCCGGCCCGGCGTCGACACCGCGTTCGACCGCGGTCAGATGAAGGTCGGGCGCCGCCTGGCCATGAAGCTGCTGAACGCCTCGAAGTTCATCCTCGGGGTCGGGGTGTCGACCGGCGAGCCCGATGCGGCGGCGGTCACCGCCCCCATCGACCGGGCGCTGCTGGCGCGGCTGGCGGGCGTGGTCGAGCGCGCCACGGCCGCGCTCGAGCGGTTCGACTACGCCGTCGCGCTCGAGATCACCGAGCAGTTCTTCTGGTTCTTCTGCGACGACTACCTGGAGCTGGTCAAGTCCCGGGCGTACGGCGAGTTCGACGACGTCGGGCGCGACTCGGCACGGACCGCGCTGGCCCTGGCGCTCCGGGTCCTGCAGCGGCTCTTCGCGCCGGTGCTGCCGTTCGTCGCCGAGGAGGTCTGGTCGTGGTGGCAGGGCGGCTCGGTGCACCGTGCCGCCTGGCCGACGACGGCCGAGCTGCCGCGCACCGGCGGGGTCGACGAGGACGTCCTCGACGTCGCCTCGGAGGTGATCTCCGGGATCCGCAAGGGCAAGTCCGACCAGAAGCTCTCGATCCGCACCGAGGTGGAGAGCGCGTCGGTGTCCGGCGCACCCGACCGGCTGGACGCCCTGCGCGTCGTGCTGGGCGACGTGCAGGCGGCCGGGCGTGTCCGTGACGTGGAGCTGGTGCCGTCGGACGACGGCGAGCTGGTCACCCGGGTCGGTTCACCCGTGGAGGCCGTGCAGGCCTGAGGGACGGGTTCCCGACGGCGGCCGTGGGTCGCCGCCGGGGGGCCGCCGGCCCCCGGAGGCCGGCGGTGCTGCGGTGAGGCCGGAGCTCAGGCCTGGAGCTCGGACTGCGGCGTGATGGCGAAGCGGTACTCGTCGCCGGAGCCGTCGGTCTCGTTCTCCGGAATCTTCTCGACGTCGAGCACCTTGTCGTCGAGCGCCGACGCGGCCATCGGCTCGAGGAAGATGACGGCGCCGCCGCCCTCGAGGACGGTGTCGTCCGCGGCGGGGTTCGGCGCGACCGACAGCTCGAGGCCTTCCTCGGCCATGTTCGGCGTCGCGGCGATGCGCAGGCCGGAGCCCTCGGGCATCTCGTTGGTCTCGAGGATGTTGGAGATGGCCTCGGCAGCCGTCTCCGTCAGTGCCAGCATGCCCCGTTACCATACGGATCACAGGAAGGTCACGCACGTCATCCCGCATCCCGTCACACGGGCAGTCGCCCGGACGGGCGCACCGTTCACGGAGGAGAGCGGCCATGGCGCTCCCGGTCCCCGAGTCGGCCGCCGGGCCACGGGAGGACATCATCCGGTTGCTGGCCGGGACTCCGGAGGGTCTCTCCGACGCGGAGATCGCCGCGGTCCTCGGGGAGCGGTACCCGGATCTCACCGCGAAGGCCGTCAATCACCAGTGCCGCCGGCTGGTCGCGGCCGGGACGGTCGAGCGGGTGGGCACCCGGCCCGTGCGGACGCGGCTGCTCGACGACGTGCCGGTCGTCGAGGAACACACCACGCCGCCCGACGTGCCCCTCGAGGAGGAACCGCCGCGGCCGGCGCTGTCCCCGGTGCAGGCGAGCATCGTCCGGGTCCTGCGCGAGCACCCCGACGGGCTCACCGACACCGGGCTGGCCGCGGCGCTCGCCGGGCAGCACCCCGACGTCGACCCCAAGGCGTTCAACTACCAGTGCCGCAAGCTCGCGAAGGCCGGCCTCGTCGAGCGCACCGCCCGGTCTCGCGACGTCCCGATCCGGACGCGCCTGACCGCGGCGGGCCTCGAGGGGCACACCGCGCAGCCAGCACCGGCCGCCGACGAGCCTGACGTGCCCCTCGCCCAGCCGAGCGCCCCGGCTGCCGAGCCCACCCCCACCGAGGGGCACACCACGCAGGCCGCACCGGCCCCCGGCGAGCCTGACGTTCCCCTCGCCGAGCCGAGCCCCCCGGCCCCCGAGTCCACCCCCACCCAGGGGCACACCACGCAGCCCGCACCGGCCGCCGACGAGCCTGACGTGCCCCTCGCCGAGCCGAGCCCCCCGGCCCCCGAGTCCACCCCCACCCAGGGGCACACCGCGCAGCCCGCACCGGCCCCCGGCGAGCCTGACGTGCCCCTCGAGGAGCCCGAGCCGGCCCTCGTCGGCGCACCCTCGCGCCGACCCCGCCGGCGGACGAAGGCGCCCTCCGACGACGTGGCCCGCATGCGCCGCTCCGAGCGCGACGACTGGGCCCCGGACGACCCCGACGAGCCGCTGCTGCGGTTCCTGCCGTTCGCCCCGGCCGCCGGCGCGCGCACCGCGCTGCGCGAGCGGATGGCCGAGCGCGCGGCTCTGCGGCGGGTCCCCGAGCCGACCGACGAGGTCGTCCTCCCGACCCGCGACGTGCTGCAGGGCTGGTCGCGGACCCAGAACGTCGCCGCGGCCGTGGCCACGTGGCTCGCCCGGCGCGGCGGCACGATCCGGGCGGCGTCGGTCGCGGGTCCGGCGCACGACCTCGTCGCCACCCTCGACGGCGACGACGTCCACGTCGAGGTCACCGGCTGGCCCCCGGACGGTGCGCGCAGCCACCCGACCACGCTGGCCGGGGACTGGTTCCGCGCCGCGACCCGGGCGGCCTCGCAGCGACGCCGGGCCCACCCGCGCAGCCGGGTCGTCATCGCCCTCCCCGACACCCGGCGCTACCGGGCCCTCGCCGACGACGGCGCGGACGTGCTGCGGGACGCGCGCGCGGAGGTGTGGTTCGTCGAGCCCTCCGGGGACGTCCAGCTCTCCTGAGCGACGGCGCGGGTTGCCCGGGCACGCCGCCGGGTAGCTCCCGGGCACCACCACACGCCCGACCGGGAGGGCACCGCATGTCCGCGGACATCACCGAGATGATCCTCGACGACCACGACTGGTTCCGCCGCCGCTTCCTGCTGCTCGCCGAACTCCGTGACGACGCCGACCGGCTCGACGAGGCCGGCAAGGTCTGGGACGAGCTCGCCCGCCACCTCGAGGTGCACGCCTCCGCCGAGGAGGAGCACTTCTACCCGTCGATGGCCCGCCGCGCGGACGACGAGGAGGCCTCGGCGACCGAGGACGCCGTCGGGGACCACGACGACATCCGGGCCGCGGCGCGCAAGGCGTTCGACCAGGAGGTCGGCAGCGAGGACTGGTGGTCGGCGATCGACGAGTGCGACCACGCCAACAACCACCACATGTCCGAGGAGGAGAGCGACGACCTCGCGCCGTTCCGCCGGGTGACCAGCCTCGCCTTCCGCCAGGAGCTCGGGGCCAAGTTCGAGCAGTTCAAGTCCGAGCACGCGGGCGCGCGGGGCCTGGACTTCTCCGACAAGGACCCCGACGCCTACGTGGAGGCCGTCACCGAATGAGGCTCGCCAGGCCGACGGTGCCCGCGCCGAGCCCCGCGAACGCCGCGTCGACCTGATCGGGCCCGACGAGCAGCACCCCCACGGCGGCGAGGACGGCCAGCACCACCAGGACCACCAGCACCGGGACCACGCCGCGCGGCGCCCGGCCGGCGCGGTCGTCGGGCTCGGGGACGGGCTGGGGCGCGGTGTCGGGCCCGCGGCGGCCGCGGACGGTGGCGCGCGGCAGGCGCCCTTCCTCGGGACCGCCCTGAGCCGTGTCCCCGAGGTCGCCGACCGGGCGCGGGCCGCTCTCCGGGGAGCGGCCGCCGGGCGGGGCGTCGCTCGCCGGCCGGACCTCGTGCGGCGCCGCGGCCGCGAGGGCCAGGTGGCCCTGGTCGGGACGGCCCGCGGCCGCGTGCTCGGGCAGCCGGTCGGGGCCGTCGTCGGGACCCTCGTCGTGCTCGGGCGCCTCCGGCGGGGCGGCGACCGCGCCGCGCGGGGTGTCGGCCGGCTCCGGGTCGTCGGGCTCCGCGGACGTGCGGCGGTGCTGGGCCTGCACGGGTGAGGACGGCAGCCGCGCCTCGGGGACGAGCACGTCCTCGGCGTCGCCGTCCGACCGGGTCAGGCCCGTCGGCGGGGTGTGGTCGTCGGGGCGGTCGTCGGAGCGGTCGGTGAGGCCGTCGCCGGGCCCGCCGTCGCGCTCCCGAGGGACGTCCGGAGCGAGGTCGGGCCCCGACGGTCCCGGGCCCGCTCCGACGCCGACCGGGGTGGGCGCACTCCCGACCGCCCGGGCCGCCCGGATGGCCTGGGCCCCCGAGGCCGCACGGGCGGGCCGGGACCGCGCCGGCATCAGCAGCGCCGCCAGGCCCAGCACGCCGTCCTGGGCGTCGCCCGGTACCACGAGCGCGTTCTCGGCCCGCTCGCCGTCCGCGGTGAGCTCCGCGAGCCGGAGGGCCAGCGGGCTCGGCCGGTCGGTGAGCACGTGGACCACCGGGTCGGGCGGCCCCTCGGGACCGTCGGCGACCTCGGCCAGGCTCTCCCGCACCGCGTGCTCGACGAGCTGGTCGAACACGCCGCGGTCGACCACCACCTCGACGCCCTCGGCCGTCACGGCGGCCTCGTCGACCGCCTCGGCGGCGAGCCGTGCCCGCGCCCGGCGGATGCTCCGCCGCAGTCGCGCGGCCTCCCCGCGCAGGTCGCGGGCGGCCCCCGGCGACCGGGACCCCGGCCGGGGTTCGTCGCCGGAAGCGGCGGACGCGTCGGGGTCGAGCGAGCGCAGCTGGGCGCGGACCACGCCGAGCAGGAGCTGGTCGAGGCGGGTGCCAGTCGCGATGGGACCGCGCGTGCCGATCTCCGCGCCGACGCCGGTCCGGCGCACCGGCCACGCGGTCAGCCCGCCGCCGCGCGCGTCGAGCACCACGCTCTGCCCGCCGACCTCGACCTCCGCGGCGATGCGGTCGCCGACGAGGGCGACCGGCCCGGGCAGCCACGAGGGCGCGGGGAGCCCGACGAGCGCGGTCGCCTCGGCGATCTCCTCGAAGCGGCGGCGCTCGGTGTCGGGCGGGGTCGCGACCACCACCCGTGCCGGGCGCGCCGCGGCGTCCGGGTGCGCGGCGCCCGCGACGGCGCGGGCGAACGCGTCCGCGAGCACGTCGACCGGGTCCTGCCCGGCGGCGCCGTCCCCGCCGTCCCCGCCGTCCCACGGCACCCGACGCGGGGTCAGGGACCCGCTGCCGGCGCGGTCGGCGCGGTCGACGTCGACAGCGACCAGCTCCGACGGCGTCACCTCGACCGCCATCACCCAGCTCGTCACCCGGTCCTCCTCGCCTCGCCCTGCCGCTCGTACCCTGCGCCGTGTGGGCCCTCCGCCACCCCGGTGCGGGGCCCGCGGCGGATCCACGGTAATGGGACCGTCACGCCCGTCCACCACCGGTGACCACCGCACCACCACCCGGGTGGTCGAGTTCCATGGTCGGTGTCACACCGGTAGGGCATGCTGACGCCGGCCGGTTCCCGGGCGGGGTCGGTCCCACCCACCCCAGGGACGGTCGGGCACCCCGATCGATGACGCGGTCCGGCGGCGGAGGCCCGATGAGCGCATCCGACGCCGGGACGCGCCCCTCGGCGCCGGCGCGCGCCGTGCGCCGCGGCGCCACCGTCGACGTCGACGCGGCGCTCGTGCCGCTGTGGCGGGGGCTGGCCGTGTTCCGGGTGGTGGCGCTGGTCTACGCCGTGGTGAACGTGGCGCGCGACGCCGGTGGCTACGCCCGGCCCGCGCTCGGCGTCGGGGTCGTGGTGTTCATGGCCGTCTGGACGCTGGTCACGAGCGTGGCCTACCTGCGCGGGGCGCGCCGCCTCGCCGTCGTCGACCTCGCGGTGACCGTGCTGACCACCACCAGCACCCTCCTCGTGGCCGACCCGGCCCGCCTCGCCGCGGGCGGCCCGGTGATCACGACGGTGTGGTCGGCGGGCGCCGTCCTCGCGGTCGCCGTCGCGTACGGGATCCGCCCCGCGATCAACGCGGTCGCGGTGTCGGTGGCGGCGCTGTGGGTCACGCGGCGGGCCCTCGACGCGGCGCTGCTCTCCGACGCGCAGCTGCTGCTGGTCGCCGGCGTCGCCGTCGGCTTCGCCGCGGTCGCGATGCGGCGCTCGGCGCAGCGGCTGCAGGAGGCGATCGCCACCGAGGCGGCCGCAGCGGAACGGGAGCGGCTCGCCCGCGACATCCACGACGGCGTCCTGCAGGTCCTCGCGCTGGTCACGCGGCGCGGGCCGGCCCTGGGCGACCCCGAGCTGGCGCGGGCGGCCGCGGAGCAGGAGGCGTCGCTGCGGCGGTTGATCACGCGCGGCCCGGTCGGTCTCGACGGACCCGACGACGAGCCGGTCGACCTCGGCGCCGCGCTCGGCGCGGCGCTGCCGGCGCGGGCGGTGCTGGCCGTGCCCCCGGACCCGGTGTGGCTCGCGGGCGGCCGCGCGCGCCCGCTGCTCGCGGTGGTCCGGGAGGCCGCGGCCAACGCCGACGCCCACGCCGGGCCCGGCACCGGGCTCTGGGTGCTGCTCGAGGACGACCCGGACGCGGTGACGGTGAGCGTGCGCGACGACGGCCCCGGCATCCCCGACGGGCGCCTCGAGGCCGCGGCGGCGCAGGGCCACCTCGGGGTCGCGTCGTCGATCCGGGGCCGGGTCGCCGAGCTCGGCGGACGCGCGGCCCTGGTGACCGGGCCCGGGGAGGGTGTCGAGTGGGAGATCCGGGTGCCGCGGGACGCCGCCGCGGAGGGGGAGGCGGACCGGTGACGGTGCGGGTCATGGTGGTCGACGACCACCCGATGTGGCGCGAGGGCGTGGCGCGGGACCTCGGCGAGCGGGGGCTCGAGGTGGTGGCGACGGCGGGCGACGGGGCCGCCGCCGTCCGGATCGCCCCGGCCGCGCGGCCCGACGTCGTGCTCATGGACCTGCAGATGCCGCGGCTCGACGGCGCCGGCGCCACCGCCGCGCTCCTCGAGGCGCTCCCGGGCACGCGCGTCCTGGTGCTCTCGGCGAGCGCCGAGCAGGGCGACGTGCTCGCCGCGGTGCGGGCCGGCGCGTCCGGCTACCTGGTGAAGTCGGCGCAGGTGGCGGAGCTCGTCGACGCGGTGGAGCGGACGGCCGCCGGGCAGGCGGTGTTCGGGCCGGAGCTCGCCGGCCTCGTGCTCGGGGAGTTCCGCCGCCGGGCTCGGGAGGCCCCGGCCGACGCCGCCGGGGCCGCCCTCACCCCGCGCGAGACCGAGGTGCTGCGACTCGTGGCGAAGGGCCTCACCGCCCGTCGCATCGCCGAGCGCCTCGGCCTGTCCCACCGCACCGTCGAGAACCACGTGCAGAACGTGCTCCGCAAGCTCCAGCTCACCAACCGCGTCGAGCTCGCCCGCTACGCGATCGAGCAGGGCCTCGAGTAGGTGCGCTCCGCGCTCGTGAGCAGAAAGTGTCGGTATAGCGACAGTTAGTGCTCACGAGCGCGGAGCGCACCTAGTTGAGGTAGGCCCGCCAGGCGCGCGCGTGGCGGGCGAGCCGGGCGGTGTCGCGGGGGAGCCGCTCGGTCCAGTGGTCGAGCAGGCGGGCCGCGGCGAGGTAGTCCCCCCGGCGGCCCACCGTCGTCGCGAGCTCGACGACCTCGTCCGCCCCGACACCCGCGAGCAGCAGCCGTGCCTCGAGCACCCAGCGCAGCTCCGGCACGCGCCCCGCGGCGCGGTGGATCACGCGGAGGTTGGTCAGCATCCGCACGAGGACCGACTGCACCGAGACCGGCACGAGCAGCGCCGGGTGGAACGGCACGTCGCGGCCGACGCCGGTCGAGGCCCGGAAGAGCGCCTCGCACTCGTCGAGCCCGAGCAGGTCGCCGGTGAACGGGTCCAGGTACCACCCCGAGTCGCGGGGGTGGACCAGGAAGTGTCCCGGCATGCCGACGGGCTCCAGGGCGAGCCCGGCGCGGCGCCCCACCTCGAGGACGACGACGGCGAGGGTGATCGGGATGCCGCGGCGCCGGGCGAGGACCTCGACGAGCGAGGAGTTGCGGGGGTCGTAGTACTCCTCGCGGTTCCCGGCGAAGCCCTCCTCGGTGTAGAGGCGCACGACGAGGCCGTCGAGGTCGGTGACGCCCTCGGCCAGCCGGTCCAGCTCGGCGAGCGCGGCGTCGACGTCGGCGTCGGGGTCCGCGAGCCGGGCGATCTGCAGCGCCGCTTCGTCGAGGGGTGGATCACCGTCGGCGAGCAGCTCCCGGAGGCGCGCCAGGGCGTCCGCCACCCCGGGCGGTGGCGACCCGGCCTCTCCGTTCACGCGGTCATGGTCCCGCGCCGGAGGTCACCGCGCGCGGGATCACCCCGAGACGGCCTGCGTGACGGTGTCGAGGCGCAGCGTCCCGTGCTCGAAGGACTGGGCCCGGCCCCCATCGACGGCGTGCTCGTCGCCGGTCGGCAGGCCCAACGGGGAGCGCTCCGCGCCCCGGGCCCGCCACGTCGCCAGGATGGGCCCGGACACCTCGTGCGCGCCGGTGGCCCGCGACCAGTAGACCGACCCGTGCTCGAAGTCGGTGAACCGGGCGCGCCCGTCCGCGGTCGGTTGCTCGTCGCGGGTGGGCTGGCCGAGGTCGGGGTGCGCCGTCCACGCGGAGCGGACGTCGGTGCCCGCGGCGGCGATGAGCTTCGCGGTCTCGGCGCGGATGGTGTCCATGGCCGCGTAGCCCGCGTTGCCCGGGCACTCGGTGTTCCCGACGTCGCGGTGGGCGAAGAGGGCGTCGACGGTCGCCGTCTGCCCCTTCGCGTACTTCGAGGTCCCGCCCCCGGCGGAGGTCAGCGTGATCTTCTGCGACGGGTCGCGGTACATCCCGCCGAGCTTCCACGCGGCGAGGCGCTCCACCGACGCCAGCTCCGCCGGGGTGGGCGGGGTGGCGGTGAGCGTGCCCATCATCGCGATGCCGAAGGTCTCCTGGTTGAACCCGCCGGCGTGGGCGGCGACGACGGGCCGGTCCATGCCGCCCGCGCGGCCCTCGAAGATCGTCCCGTACTTGTCGACGAGGGCGTTGTAGCCGATGTCGCCCCAGCCGTTCTGCACCGAGTGGTAGGCGTAGATGCCGCGCACGATCGCCGCCGACTGCTCGGGGGTGTAGTCGTTCGACTCGGCGGTGTGGTGGATCGTCACCGCCCGCGTCGTCGCCGTGTACTGCGGCGCCCACGTCATGAGCTTCGGATCGGCTCCCCACTGGGCGCGGGTGACGTAGGCGGGCGCGGGCGGGGCGCCCGCACGGGCCGAGGAGTCGCGCTCCCGGGCCCGGGCGCCGATCGCGGCGTCGTTCGCCGAGCTGCCGGGGTCGATGCGCCGCACCGTCAGGCCGTCCGTCACCGGCGCGCCGCCGCGGGTGGCCCGCACCTCGACCTGCGTGCGGTCGCCGACCCAGACGGGGTCGGTCCCCCCGCCGGTCGTCCGGGCTGGGGTGCCGTCGCGCTCGTCGGCGTTGGAGTCGAGCGGGAGCCAGGTGCCCCACCGGCCCGCGGCGTCGGTGGAGCGCAGCGCGATCGTGTCGGGGGTCGGACCGGTCCACGTCACCGCGACGAGCTGCAGCGGGGCCGCGGACCGCGCGACCTGCGTCCCCTCGCCGTCGCGCGCCACCGAGGTGAGCGGGAGCGCGGTGATCGAGGCGCCGGTGGCGTCCGCCGGGGGGAGCGTCGCCGCCGGCAGGGCGCTCACGGCGCGGGCGGGGTCGGGGGTCGCCGCGGGCTCCGGGTCGGCGACGGCGGCCGGGGCGAGCGCGGCCACGAGGACGACGGCGCCCAGCCCGAGCAGCAGCCGCGTCCGCCGGGGGCGGCGCCGCCCGCCGTCGTCGGGACGACCGCGGCGGTCACGCCCGCCGGGGCCGCGGCGTCCGCCGCCCGTCGTCCCGGATGCCGACCGCGCCGCCATCGTGTCCTCCGCTCACTGGTGCTCGCGCGAGGACTCTGACACCCACATGCGTCACATTCGCACCACGACTCACCGTGGATCACTCGAAGGAGGGGGCAGGGCCCGCGTCCAGAAGGTGACGTCGGCGTAGGTCGCGACCGACCGGGCGGTGATGCCGTCCGCGCCGGCGCCGATCGGGCCGGCGACCACGGGGATGAGCTTGGTCAGGTTGAGCACCCCGCGGCGACCGGCGCGGCTCACGAGGCGGTACCCGATGCGGCGGTCGAGCTGGGCCCGGACCTCGGACGGCAGCCGCCGCAGCCCGGGGAGCAGCGAGATCTCCTGCAGGTCGATCCCGGTGCGGGTGGCGAGCTCCGAGCCGTCGGCGCCCAGGACGCAGAGCAGGATGGCGGTGCGCACGACGGGGTCCGCCGGGTCGTGGCCGCGGGCGATCGCGACGGCGGCCGCGAGGCGCGTGCACACCAGGTAGAGGCCGGTGACGCCGGCCGGCGCGGTGACGACCATCGTCGCCGCCCCGCCGAGGCTGGTGACGAGCCCGGAGCTGGCGGCGAGGCGCACGTGGGTGGAGATCAGCCGGCGCACCGCGGTCTCGACGTCGCCCCCGGCGTCGGCGAGGTGGTCCTCGGCGACCCGCCGCGCGGAATGCCACGGGCCGGCCCCGCCGATGCCCCGGCGCACCAGCTCGCCGACCAGCCGGTCACCGGACCACGAGGACTCCACCGCGCCACCCTCGGACACCCCGCCAGCCTGTCACGGACCCGCGGCCCGGGCCGCCCGCGGCCGACCGGGTCCGGCTCGGTCCGGCTCGGTCCGGCTCACTCCGGCGGGGTGGCGGCGAGGACGTCGAGCGCGGCCCCGAGGTCGCTCGCCCACGGTTCGAGGCGGTCACGGTCAGCCGCCCGCGCGAGCCGCTCGCGCTGCGGGACCGCGCGGGCCCACGTCAGGACCTCCGGGGCGACCCGGGCGCCGTAGTGGGCGTCGATCACGAGCTCGGCGAGGTGGTGGTCGGCGCTCGCGGTGTCCTTGTACTCCCAGATCCCGAGCAGCCGCGCGGGCCCGTCGCCCAGCCCGGAGGCGTCGTCGAGGAACGAGACCGCCGTGGCCACCGGGAGGGTGGAGACGGGGCCGGGGTGCCGGTCGAGGAGGGCGACCCACAGGGTGTCGACGAAGTCGCGCACCGCGGTCCGCTCGGCGGTGGTCCAGCCGTCCCAGAAGACGGCGATGCGGGAGAGCACCGAGTGCAGGTCGACGCGGTCGTCGGAGACCACCGCGCGCAACAGCCACGGGGTCAGCGCCCGGACGTCGTCGGGGGCGCCGATCGTCTCGCCGAGCCCGAGGGCGAGCGCCAGCGGATCGGCCTCGGCGAGCACGACGGGCTTCTGCCGGGGGGTGAGGTTCTCCAGGACCTCGCGAGCCTGGTGCGCGACGAAGGCGGCCTCCAACTGCCACAACGCCGCCGCCACCTCCGCGTCCATTCCGCGATTCTCTGGGCCGACAAGGCGACACGCCTCACTGATCGGGCGCTTTCTACTCGATGGTGTCACTCTTCGTGTTCTCGCGTACGGCCAGGCAGGGAACCGCGTCGCGGCCGATCCGGTGTCCAGTCACCCGATGGTCGTCAGGAGCACCACACGGGCCGGACGGGTGCCGCCTGCCCGGCGCAGAGTGGAGAGGTGAACGGGAGCCGAACGGACGCCCTCGCGGGCACGGAGGTCAAGACCACGGCCGGCGTCGTACGCGGTCGCACACAGCGCGGGGTGAACACCTGGCGGGGGATCCGGTACGCCGCCCCGCCGGTGGGGCCCCGCCGCCTCCGGGCGCCGGAGCCGCCGGAGCCGTGGGAGGGCGTCCGGGACGCCGTGGAGTTCGGGCCGGTGCCCCCGCAGGAGCGGATCGGCGAGTTCATCGGCGCCGGCAAGCACACCCCGATGGACGAGGACTGCCTCACCCTCAACGTCGTCGCGCCCGCCGAGCCGTCGGACCGTCCGCGCCCGGTGATGGTGTGGTTCTACGGCGGCGCGTTCGTCCTCGGGGCCGCGTCGGCGCCCACCTACCGCGGCTACGGCCTGGTCCGCTCCGGCGACGTCGTCTACGTCAGCGTCAACTACCGGCTCGGCGCGCTGGGCTACCTGGACTTCTCGTCGTTCTCGACGCCCGAGCGGCCGATGGACGGCAACCTGGGGCTGCGCGACCAGCTCGCGGCACTGCGCTGGGTGCGCGACAACATCGCGGCGTTCGGCGGTGACCCGGACAACGTCACGATCTTCGGTGAGTCCGCCGGCGCGATCTCGGTGACCGCGCTGATGACCGTGCCCGCCGCCCGCGGGCTCTTCCACCGCGCGATCGCCGAGAGCTCCGCGCCCGGGGTCGCGTGGTCCGCCGAGCGCGCGGGCGGCTGGGCCCGGCAGTACCTGCGGGAGCTGGCGGGGCTCCACGGCATCCCGGTGCCCGGCACGGGTCGGGAGCCGTTGCCCGCCACGACCGCGGCGCGGCTGCTCGACGCCGCCTCGACCGAGGACCTCGTCGCCGCGTCCCGGCGGATGCGCCACGCCGCGGACGACACGCCGGGCGTGCTCGTCACCGGGCCCACCGTGGACGGCGACCTGCTCCCGGAGGCCCCCCTCGACGCCTTCGAGGCCGGCCGCAGCCACCCCGTCCCGTTGATCATCGGCACCAACGACACCGAGGGCCGGCTGTTCGAGCTCCCCGGGCTCCGGCTCGACCTGCTGGTCTCCGACGAGCGCGCCGACGCCCTCTTCGCCGCGACGCAGCCCGAGCTCAGCGAGCAGGTCCTCGCCGCCTACCGGGGCACCCGCCACCGTAAGGACCTCGGCGGGGACTACCTGTTCTGGTACCCGTCGGTGCGGGTCATGGAGTCGCACGCGGCGGCGGGGCACCCGGTGCACGCCTACCGCTTCGACCTGGCGCCGCGCCTGCTGCGGCTGCTCGGCCTGCGCGCCACGCACGGGACGGAGCTCTACACCGTGTTCGGGCTGGCCGACTCCCGCGTCGGCCGGGTGCTGACGGCGCTCGGCGGGCGCCGGGCCCTGCGCGACGCCTCGCGGCGGATGCAGCGCGCGTGGACGACGTTCGCCCACGACGGCGAGCCCGCCGGGTTCTGGCCGCGCTACACCGCGGAGGACCGGCTGACGCGGATCTTCGACGTGGACGACCGCATCGAGAGCGACCCGCGCCGGGATCGGCGGCTGGCCTGGCAGGGGTTCCGCGGCTACCGCTGAGGGCGCCGCGTTCCGCGCGAGGGGACCCTTCGGTCGGCTAGAGCGACCGCGGGTTCCCCTCGCCGGAACACCGGGCCGGCCCCGTGTCGAGTGAGGGGACCCCTCGGTCGGCTAGAGCGACCGCGGGTTCCCCTCGCCGGAACGGCCCGGGCCCGCCGGTGCCAGGGTGGACGCCGTGACAGCGACGCAGCCGGGCGCCGAGGAGGTCGCGGCCCTGCTGGCGGCGGGCGAGCCGGTCGAGGACGCGGACCTGTCCGGCCTCGACCTGCGTGTCCTGCTCGACGGGCGACGCGACCCCGTCCTGCGGCGCTGCACCGCTGACGAGCCGGACCTGCACGGCGCCGACCTCACCGGCCTCACCCTCGAGGGGTGCCACTTCCCCGGCGCCGACCTGCGCGGCACGACCCTCGACCGGGCCCGCGTGCGCGGTGGCTCGCTGGCCGGCGCGATCGTGGTCGACGCCGATCTGACCGACGCCGTCTTCGAGGCCACCGACCTCTCGCGGCTCCGCCTCACCGGCTCGCTGCTCACCGAGACCCGGTTCACCGACTGCCGCATGATCGGCGCCGACCTGTCGGGGGTGCGCGGGCTCGCCGTCACCTACCGCCTCGACGGGTCGAACCTCGGGCTCGCGAACCTGCAGGACGTGGTCTGGCGCGGCGTGGTGCTGCGGGGGCTGGACCTCTCGGAGGCCGACCTGCGGGGCGCCGACCTGCGCGACGCCACGCTCGTGGGGTGCACGCTGCGCGACGTCGACCTCGCCCACACCCGCCTGACCGGCGCGGACCTGCGCGGCGCCGACCTCGGCGAGCTCACCGAGGACGCCCCGCGCACGCTGCGGGGCGCCGTCGTCAGCGAGTCGCAGGCCGCCGACGTGTGCCGGGCGCTGGGGCTGGTCGTCGGGCCAGGTGGCTGACGCCCCGTGAGCACTAAGTGTCGCTATACCGACATTTTGTGCTCACGAGGCCGCAGGCCACCTAGTGGGCCGCGGCGGTCCCGGACGACGTCGCGGAGTCGGACCGCGCCGCCGCGGCCGCACCCCGGCGCTTGCGCCCGAGCACGTACAGCGTGATCGCCGCCGACACGATGGTCACCACCGCGAAGACGATGCCGAGCACGAGCTCGTCGATCACCGCGATGAAGACGACCGTGACGAACAGCGACAGGATCGTGCCGATGATGCCGATCCCGGCGTTGAGCTTCAGCTCGCTCTGCTTCTCGGGCGAGCTGTCCGGCAGCGCCGACGGGTTGCGGGCCTGGGAGGGGTCCATGGCTGGATAGATACCCGACGCGCCCCCCGACAGTCACCGCCCCCCGCCGAACGTCACCTCCCCCGGCGTCACGGCACCCGGCGCGCGAACCCCGAGGCACGGCTGACCGGACGCTCCACCGCCGCCCGGACCGCCTCGGCGGACCCCACCACGCGCACCCCAGTCCGGGCCCGGGTCACCGCGGTGTAGAGCAGCTCCCGGGTCAGCAGCGGCGACTCCGGCGGCGGGAGCAGCACGCTAACCCGGGCGTACTGGCTTCCCTGCGCGCGGTGGACCGTCATCGCGTGCACCGTCTGGACCCCGGACAGCAGGGCGGGCGAGCGCTGCAGCGGCGTCCCGCCCCGGCTGAACACCGCGACGGGCCGGGTGCCGCCTCCGGGCGTGGGGAGCTCGACGACGACGCCGGTGTCGCCGTTGTAGAGCCCCAGGTCGTAGTCGTTGGCGGTGACGAGCAGCGGACGACCCGGCCACCACTCGGCGCCGGCCGCGCGGTCGGGGTCGACCAGCACGTCGCCGTCCTCGTCCGCCCGGTCCAGCCACCGCTCCACCTGCGCGGCCCACCGCGACACGCCGTAGGGGCCGCGCCGGTGCGCGCACAGCAGTCGGTGCTCCTCGGCCTGCTCGAGCGCGGTGTCCGCGTCGCCGGTCCGGGCGGCCGCCGCGACCTCCCGCGCGCCGCTGACGACCTCCTCGCGCAGCCCCTCCAGACCGGCCGGCTCCCGCTCGGTGAGCGCCGCGGCGTCGTCGTACTCCACGAACTCCAGCGAGGCCGCACCACGCAGCCGCTCGAGGGCGGCGTCGGCGTCCCCGGCCCGGATGGCCGCGGCGAGGGCGGCGATGTCGGCGTTGTTGCGGTAGTTGCGGTCGAGCCGCACGACGCCGTTGGCCGCGGGCCGGGACGTGCAGCCCGCGGCGTCGAGGGCCGCGCCGAGGACGTCGTCGCGCGCCGCGGCGCCGGCCAGGTCGGGTGCCGACACCAGGTCGCCCAGCACGGCACCGGCCTCCACCGAGGCCAGCTGGTCCGGGTCGCCCACGAACACCACGCGGGCGTCGTCGCGCACCGCCTCGAGCAGCCGCGCCATCAGGGTCAGCGACACCATCGAGGTCTCGTCCACCACGACGACGTCGTGCGGGAGCCGGCGGTGCCGGTCGTGCCGGAACCGGGACGACGTGTCCGCGCGCGGGCCGAGCAGGCGGTGGATCGTGGAGGCCTCGGGCGTACCCACCCGCGCCCGGTCGGCGTCGGGCAGCCGTTCCTCGCCGATGGCCTCGCCGAGCCGGGCGGCGGCCTTGCCGGTGGGGGCCGCGAGGGCGATCCGCAGCCCGGGGTCCTGGTCGCGCAGCACGGCGAGCAGGCGGGCCACCGTCGTCGTCTTCCCGGTGCCGGGGCCGCCGGCGACGACCGCGGTCCACCGCAGCGTCGCGACCGCGCAGGCCAGGCGCTGGTGGTCGTCCGCCCCGACGTCGCCGAACAGCCGGTCCAGGGCGGCCCGCAGCCGTGCGGGGTCGACCGACGGCGGCGCCGCCACCGACCGGGCCGTGAGGTCGTCGCGGACCTGGTCCTCCTGACGCCGGTACCGGTCGAGCCAGAGCAGGCCGTCGTCGAGGCGCAGCGGGCCGCCCGGCGCGGTCAACGGGCTCGCCGCCAGGGCCGCCGCCCACCCGGCCGGCTCGGGCCAGGGGAGGTCGTCGGTCGGGACGAGCGCGTCGTCCTCGCCGAGGACGCGGCGGTCGACGTCGGCGAGCTCCAGGCACACCGACCCGGAGCGCAGCGCCCGCACCGTGAGCGCCGCCGCGAGCAGGACCTCCTCGTCGGTCTCGCCGCCGAGGCGCCCGAGCCGGCGGGCGACCGCGACGTCGGACGGGGCGAGCACCCCGCGGGCGCCGAAGGTCGCGAGCAGGCCGGTGGCGCGCACGGCCAGCCGGAGGCCGTCCTCGGCGGCCAGGGCCGCGCGGGTGGTCGGGTCGAGGATCGTCACGCGGGCCCCCCGGCGAGGAGATCGGACAGGGCGACGGTGAGCGCGGGCGGCGGGGACCACCGGAAGACCCCGCAGGTGGTGCCGTCGAGGACGGGCGTGTCCGGCCCGCACATCCCGCGCAGGAACAGGTAGGCGACGCCGCCGAGGTGGCGGTCCGGGCGGTACGACGGGAGCCGCCAGCGCAGGAACCGGTGCAGCGCGACCCCGTAGAGCAGCGCCTGCAGCGGGTAGTGCGCCCGGATCATCGCGGTGGTCATCTGTGCCGGGCCGTAGTGCGCGCTGGTCAGGGCGTCGCCCGCCCCGCCGGCACCCTCCACGGGGGCCGGCCCGAGCCAGTTGGTCTTGTGGTCGACGATGACGAACCGGCCGTCCGGGGTGCGCAGGACGGCGTCGATGCTGCCGGTGAGGTAGCCGCGCAGGACCTGCCCGGCCAGGGTCTCCAGCACCTCGGGGTAGCCGGCCAGCGGGTCGTCGGGCGGCAGGTGGTCGCGCAGCAGCGCCGCCGCCCGCCCGAGCGTCACCGTCTCCCGCGACCCCGGCCGGTCGCCGCCCGCCAGGGGGAGCTCGAAGTCGAGCTCGGCGAGCCGGTCGCCCGGGGCGATGTCGGCGTAGGCCCAGCCGTCCCGCTCGACCGGGGTCCGCACCACCGGCTCCAGCGCGGCCGCGAGCTCGACCGCGGTCACCCCCGCGAGCGGGCGGCGGGCCAGGTGCTCGGCGGCGGCCTCGGTGAGGGCCGCGCCGAGGTCGGCCGACGCGGTGTCGACGGTCTCAAGCACGGAGTGCACCAGCACCCCGAAGGCCGGCCCGAGCGGGAGGTCGGCCATCGGGGAGGGCAGGGCGGTGGTGTCGGCCGGGTCGACCTCGAGGTCGGCCTCGTCGGTGACCGTCGCCTCCTCGGGCTCCGACGTGGCCGGGTCGGGCAGGCCCGGCAGCCCGGACGGCACGCCGTGGGCATGGGCGTCGGCGGTCAGCGAGGAGTACGACGACCGCCGCCACGCGAGGTCGAGCTCCCGGTCGAAGCAGGCCACGCCGAGACCCCCGTGCTCGACGGCGGGCGGCACGTACGGCAGCGGCGTGCGCGTCTCGACCGGCTCGACGGCGAGGTGGGGCCCGGCCAGCGCCGCGAGCTCCGCGGACACGGTGGTGTCGTCGGTGAGGATCACGCTGGGGTGCGGTTCGACGCCGGGCCCCGCCCGCCCGCGCAGCACGCGGTTGAGCGCCGAGGGCGCGGTCTGCGACGACGGGGCCCACCACGCCACGACCTGGCCCTGCGCGCGGGTGAGCGCCACGTAGAGCAGCCGGAGGTCCTCGCCGTCGTCCTCGATGCGCTGCAGCCGGGTGTGCTCGCCCCACGCCGGGTCGCCGGGCCCGCCGACCGCCCGGACCCGGCGGCCCGCGGCGTCGTGGTGGAGCACCTCGCGGGGCTCGCCGGGGACCCAGCGGTCCCACCCGAAGGGCACGTACACCACCGGGAACTCCAGGCCCTTGCACTTGTGCACGGTGAGGATCTGGACGGCGTCGTCGTCGGACTCCAGGCGCCGGGTCCGCTCCGGGCGCGCCTCGCCCCGCCGGGCCTCGCTCTCCACGATCCGCAGCCGCAGCCACTCGGTGATCGCGACGACCCCCAGCCGGTGCTCGGCGGCCTCGGCGTGCAGCACCTGCCCGACGTGGCGCACGTCGGTGAGCAGCCGCTCGCCCCCGAGGGTGCCGAGCACCCGGCGGACCAGGTCGTGGCGCGCCGAGACGGCCTCGAGCATGGCGGCGACCCCGCGGTCGCGCAGGACCGCGGCCCACCGGCGCAGGTCCTCGCCGACCTCGGCCAGCACACCGTCCGGGTCGGCGTCGAGCTCGGCCGCCCGCTTCCCGACGAAGCAGGTCAGCGCCGCCGCCCGGACCCGGACGACGCGGCCCGGCTGCTCGAGGGCCTCCAGCAGCGCCAGCCACTCCCGGGCGGCCTCGGTGGCGAACACGCTGGCGGCGCCACCCAGCACGGCGGGGACGCCGGACCCGGCGAGCGCGTCGCGGACCAGGTCGGCCTGGGCGTTGGTGCGTACGAGCACCGCGAGGTGCCCCGGCGAGAGCGGCGCGCCCTCCCACGTCGCGTGGGAGGCGAGCAGCGCGGTGACGTCGGCGGTGAGGTCGGCCGCGACCCGCGCCCGGGCCGGCCCGATCTCGGGCAGGCCGGTGCGCCAGTTCGCCCGCAGCCCGGCCCGCGGCACGACCCGCAGCCGGAACGGCGTGGCGTCCGGCGCCCCGGCGAGCCGGGGGCCCTCGTGCGCGGCGGCGACCGGGTGGACCACGATCCGCTCGTCGCCGAGCGCGGCGCCGCCGAACACGGTGTCGAGGGCGGCGAGCAGGCCGGCGTCGCTGCGGTGGTTCGTCGCGAGCGTCGCCCGCGTCCCGGCGCTCGACGCGGCCGCGAGGTAGGAGACGACGTCGGCGCCCCGGAAGGCGTAGATCGCCTGCTTGGGGTCGCCGATCACGGTGAGGGTGGAGTGCCCGTGGAAGGCCACGCGCAGGATGTCCCACTGCGTGGGGTCGGTGTCCTGGAACTCGTCGACCAGCACCACCCGGTAGCGCTGCCGGAGCCGGGCGCAGGCGGCCCCGCCGAGCCGGGGGTCGACGAGCGCCGCGTGCAGCCGGGTGAGCATGTCGTCGAAGGTGTAGAGCCGCCGGGTCCGCTTGCGCCGGTCGACCTCGTCGCGCACGGCCGCCGCGAACCGGGCCCGCGCGTCCGCCTCGCCGGTGGTGGCGCCGGGCGCCGGGGCGATGACCGCGGTGGGGTCGGCGACGGCGGCCCGCCCGAGCGCGAGCGCGGTGGTCCGGTCGAACGGCGGCGCGGGCGCGTGGTCGGGCGCGTAGGCGCGGACGTAGAAGTCGTCGACGACCTCGGCGACCACGTCGTCGATCTGCTCGACGAACCGCGCGTCGGCGTCGGTGTCCCCGGCCACGCCCAGTCCCGCGAGCATGTCCTGGCAGAACTGGTGGGTGGTGGCGATGGTCGCCTCGTCGAAGTGCGCCAGGGCGTGCGCGAGGCGACGACGACGGCGGGTGCGCTCGGCGTCGTCGACCACCCCGGCCCCGACGACGAGCGCGGTGACCGGGTCGGTGCCCGGCTCGGTCCCCGGCTCGTCGGCGGCGAGCGCCCGCTCGACCGCGACGAGGCGCTCCCGGACCCGTTCCCGCAGCTCGCGGGTGGCCTCGCGGCCGAAGGTGACGAGCATGAGCGCGGAGAGCGGCACCCCCGCCTCCGCCACGTAGCGGGCCGCGAGCGCGGCGATCGTGTAGGTCTTCCCCGTCCCCGCACTGGCCTCCAGCACGGTGGTGCCCTGCGGCAAGCGGCCGAGGACGTCGAACGGGGTCACGGCCTCGGCGGTCGGGGCGCTCACCGGTAGTGCTCCTCGCGCCCGGACTCCGCCTCGCGCAGCGGGCGCCACAGCCGCACCGCGAGCTCCCCGAACCGTGTCGACTCGCCCCCGGCGTCGGGCCCGGCGCCGGTGGGGGCGCCGGCGACGTCGTCGAGCGGGCGGTCCCGGCCCCACACCAGGACGTGCGCCGGGTCGCGCCCGTCGCCCCAGTCGGCCGACCAGGAGCGCCGTGCCGCGTCGAAGGCCTGCCGGGTCGTTCTGCGCGGGCGGTCGGCGACGTAGCGCTCGGAGGCCTTCGCGAAGAGCGGGAGGGGTTCGCGCAGGCCCTCGGCGCGCAGCGCGACCAGGTCGGTCAGCGCCGCCCGGGCCCGCTCGGGGTCGATCCGCGGGATCACCGCGGCCGCCGTGGGCTCCTCGCGGCCGCCCTTCCCGATCGTGGTCGCCGACCACGGCTGGTCCGGGTAGGCCACCGCGAGCGCGAGCACCTGGACCCACGCGGCCGCCCGGTGCTTCGCCGCGAGGCGGGCGAACGACACCGACGCGAGCGTGGTGCCCCGCACCCCCGGCACCGTCCCCACGACCGTCGTGCCGTCGTCGAGGGCCGCGGCGACCGTGAGGTCGTGGGCGGGGGTCTCCCACAGCGGCGCCGCCGCCAGCCGGATCTTCTCGGCCTGCTGGCCGACCCGGCGCAGCAGCGCGACCCCGAGCGCGCCCGGCGGGAGGCTGCCGCGCCGGCGCTCCGCCTCCATGCACGCCGACACGTCGTGCCCCGCGAGCCGGTCGGCGAGCAGCCGCTTGCCGATCTTGTACACCTCGAGGCCGTCCGGGTCGACCGGCAGCGCCTCGTCGGGCTCCTCCTCCTCGCCGCGGGCGACGAGCGACAGCCGCTGCCGCAGGAATGCCCGCACCGGGTGCTCGACGAAGCGCACCAGGTCGGCCAGGTCGACGTCGGTCGGTGCTGCGCCGTCCCGGGGGTGCGCCGGCAGCGGGCCGTCGAGGAACCGCGGCGGGGTCGCCCGCCCCGCGACCAGCGCCCGGGCCCCGGCGAGCTGGGCGGCGTCGAAGCTGAACGGGCGGCCGGCCCGGGTCGAGAAGTTCCGCGGCGCGAACGGCTGCAGCGGGTGGTGGCGGACGACGTGCTCGCGGGCCGGCCGGCCGCCGACGGTGGCCGTGGCGTCGAGGGTGTCGAGCAGCTCGCCGATCGGGACGGCGGGCGGGCGGGGCGCGTTGGTGCGCTCGTCGGCGCCGGAGTGCACGACGACGAGGCGCTCGGTGGCGGCGAGGACCGCGTCGAGGAGCAGCTGGCGGTCCTCGGCGGCGGCGTCGCGCTCGCCGACGCACGGGTCGCGCGCGAGCACGTCGTCGCCGTCGGTGGCGGTCTCACGGGGGAACACCTGGTCGTCGAGGCCGAGCAGGCACACCACCCGGTGGGGGACGCTGCGCATCGGCAGCAGCGTGGCGACGGTGAGCGTGCCGGTGCGGAAGTTCGCGCGGGTGGGCCGCCCCGCGAGGTGGTCGGCGAGCACGGCGCGGACGTCGTGGAGGGTGAGCAGCGGGTCGGGGGCGCCGGCGCCGGCGCCGCGCACCTCGGCGAGCACGGCGCGGGTCTGGGTGAGCTGCCAGACCTCCGACGGCGGGGTGGCGGTGAGGGCGTCGACCGCGAGCGTCAGCGCGTCGAGCCAGGTGCCGAGGGGCTGCTCGCCGCGCATCGGGTGGAGCACCTCGCCGACCCGGTCGACGAGCTCGGCGAGCCGGCCCACGAGGTCGGCGTCGCGGGAGTCGACCTCGTCGAGGGGCAGCGCGGTGTCGAGCCACACCTGCTCGTCGCCCGACATCGCGACGCCGACGAGCAGCCGGTCGAGGCCGCGCTCCCACGTGTTCTCCGCGACGCCCCCCAGCCGGTAGGAGGCCCGGTGCTCGCGGTCGAGCCCCCAGCGGACCCCCGCCCGCGCCACGAGCGTGCGCAGGCGCTCGAGGTCGTCGTCGTCGAACCGGAAGCGGCGCCGGACCGGCTCGGACTCCGCGAGGTCGAGCAGCTCGCTCGCGGACAACCGCGCGTCGGCGAGGTCGAGCACCGTCCCGAGCACGCCCAGCAGCGGGTTGACCTGGGTGAGCGCGCGGTCGGCCAGCCGGACCGCCAGCCGGTGGCCGGGGTGGCCGGCGGTCCCGTCGGAGCCGTCGGACCCGCCGGCCCCGAACGCCGCGGTGATCAGCGGGGCGAACGTCTCGACGTCGGGGCACATGACGACCACGTCGCGCGGCTCGAGCGTGGGGTCGTCCGCCAGCAGGCCCAGCACCGCCTCGCGCAGCACCTCCACCTGCCGGTCGGGCCCGTGGCAGGAGTGCACGACGACGCTCTCGTCCGGCGGGATCTCGGTGGGCACCGGCGCGTGGTCGCGCCGGAGGTCGTCCTGGAGGCGCTCCAGCAGCGTCGTCGGGGGGTGTCCGGGCGCGGGGTGGTGGACGTCGGTGGCGCCGGCGGGCAGACGCAGCTGCAGCTCGCGGGCGTCGCGCGCGAGCGAGCGCAGCAGGGGGTGCGCCGCCGCGTCCGCCGTCGGGTCGGCGGCGCGGCGGGGGCTGCCGACCGGGCCGGCCCCGGCCACCGCGTCCCACAGCGCGGGCGAGGGGTGCGGCAACCAGAGGTGGACCTCGCGGGTGCGGGCGAGCGCCTCGAGGACCTCGAGGTGGGCGGTGGCGAGCCGCGTGGGCCCGAACAGCGACACGCGCCCGGGGAGGTCGCCGCCGCCGCGGGCGACGACCTCGCAGTGCTCCGGCAGCGTCTCGCCGGGACCGGGGACCGCCACCCGGTCGCGCAGCCGGCGCCACAGCTCGGGCTGCCACCGCAGGTCGGGCGGCACCTCGCCCCCCGCGCCGTCCTCGTCCTCCTTCGCGGCCCAGGCCCGCAGCATCGCGGGGCGGTGCTCGCCGTAGGCGTCGAAGAGCCGCGCCAGGTGGCGGGCGGCGGCGAAGCGCCGGCCGGCGCGGGTCCCGGAGGCGTCGCCGACCAGCCCGAGGTAGGTGCCCAGCGGCGCGCACCAGTCCTCGCCGGCGCACTCGTCGACCACCGCGAGCAGCGGCCACACCAGCCGCTCGGGCCGCCACGGGTCGTCCTCCGCGCGGCCCCGGGCCCGGGCCACGAGCTCGGCCGGCGGCGGGAACTCGACCCGGGCGCACACCCCGTCCTCGCCCGGGCCGGCGCCGAGGCGGTGCGCCAGGCGCTGGGCGAGCCAGCGCTCCACCCCGCGGGTCGGCACGGCGACGACGTCCGCGGCGAACGGGTCCGCCGGCGGGACCGCGAGCACCTCGGCCAGCGCCTCGGCGAGCCGGTCGGCCCGCTCGGCGCGGTGCACGTGGAGCGTCACGCCGCCACCCCCCGCTCGCTCTTCCGTCCCCTCTGCCCGGCACGCTAGACGCGCCCTCCGACAGCGTGGGCCGCCCCCCGCCGCCGCACCGTGGAGGCGCGCCGTGCCCGACCCGTCCGGTCCCCCGCCGCGCGACGAGCGCCTCGCGGGCTACCGGCGCGCGCAGGTGGTGTTCACCCGGCCCGACGGCGGCCGCCTCACCGTGCGGCCCGCCGCCCGGCCGGGGCCGTACCCCTGCGGGGCGTCCCCGGTGCACGTGCTCACCGCGCACAACCCGGGCCCCGAGCGTCCCGGCGACGCCGAGAACCGCCGGCGGCAGCGGGCGCTGGAGGCCGACCTCGCCGCGGCGGGCCTCACCGTCGTCCGGGCGGTGGCGTCCGCGCCGGACGGCACGCACGCCGAGGAGTCGGCCGCCGTCGTCGGGTGGGACGACGCCGCCGCGCTCGCGCTGGCGCGCCGCCACGGCCAGGACGCGCTCTTCCGGTGGTCAGCGGAGGCGTGGGAGGTGGTGCCGTGCGACGGCGGCCCGCCGCTGCGGTCGGGCTGGACGGTCGAGCGGGGGTAGCCGCGTCAAGGGCAGCCGGACGACACCCTGACCCGCCACCAGCCGGCGAGCCGCCCGACCACCCCGAGCACCGGCCTGACCTGCCACCGGCAGCAGCCGGGCAGGCCCAGGTCGTCGGTGGTGAGGCGGACGCCGCGGTGGGCGGCCGGGTCGGCGTACATCGCGTCGAGCAGGGCGCGGGCCCGCTCCTGCGCCTCCGCCCGGCGGGCCGCGGCCTCGCGGACGCGCCCCAGGCTCGCGAGGAGGCCGTCCCGCACGGTCTCGAGCTCCCCGAGGTCGAGCAGCCGCGCCACGTCGCCGGTGCCGGCCGCGCCGCCCGCGGCCGCGAGCGTCTCCGGCGCCCACGACGCCTGCAGCGCCTGACGGAGCTCCTCGTGCAGCGCCGTCACCTGCTCGCGCAGGCCGCGCCGGGCGGCGAGCGTCTCGGGCGTGTCGAGGGCCGGGAGCAGCAGTTCGGCGGCCCGGTGGGCACGCTCCTCGATGGCGGTCATCGCTCCCCCGTCACGTCGGCCCGGATCCCGCTCCGCCCGGATCTCACCCAGCGGCCGCCGAGTCTGCGGGGTCGGGCCCGGTCGCGCCAGTGCCGGCCGGCCCGGGGCTCAGGTCCCGGAGAGGTAGCGCGCGGCGCGCCACACCGCCTCGCTGACCTCCCAGCTGGCCACGCCCGGCACCCTCACCGCGTAGAGGACCGCCTCGCGGGTGCGCCGGCCCGCGGCCAGCGCCGCCGGGGGGTCCCCGGCGGCGGGTGCCACCGGCCCGTCGGGATCCGCGACGACGAGCGCCCCGGCGGGCAGCGCCTCGCCGCGCCCCTCGTGCGCCCACCGCTCCCCCGCGACGGCGGGGCGCAGGCTCCACGGGCCGCGGGTGCGGCGGCCGTCGAGCACCCCGAGCGGCACCCCGACCTCGGCCAGGACGGCGAGCCGGACGTCGTGGCAGGGGTGCTCGGGCAGCAGGGCGCCGGTGACGACGACCTCGCGCGCGTCCCGCTCGAGGGCCGTCGGGGGCTGCGTCGGGTCGAGGCCGACCTGGCGCTCGAAGGCGAGGTAGGCCGGGTCGAGGAGGCGGCCGGCCCGCTCGCGGATCCGGTCGGCCGCGCGGAAGGTCCCGGACAGGCGCCCGAGCCGCTCGCGCCCGGCGGCGTCGGCGCCCGGCGCGACCGTCGCCGTCGCGGTCCACAGCTCGATCTCCCCGAGCTCGGCGCGGACCGTGGGGTCGACGGTCCCGGCGACGACCTCACCCTCGCGCGGCGCGGTCACGGTGCCTCCCGCGGCCCGGAGGAGTTGACTGGGCCCGTGAGCGACTGGAACCAGCAGATCATCGAGGAGTTCCGTTCCCACGGCGGGCACGTCGGCGGGCAGTTCGAGGGCGCACCGCTGCTCCTCCTGCACCACGTCGGCCGCCGCAGCGGCACCGAGCGCCTCGCCCCGGTCATGTACCAGGCCGTGGACGACGGTTGGGCGGTCTTCGCGTCCAAGGCGGGTGCCCCGGACAATCCGGACTGGTACCACAACCTGCTCGCGAACCCCGAGGTGTCGATCGAGCTCGGCGACGGCGAGCGCATCGAGACCGTCCCGGTACGCGCCCGTGACCTCCCCGCGACCGAGCGCGATCCGGTGTGGGAGACGCAGAAGGAGCGGTACCCCGGGTTCGCCGACTACGAGCGCAAGACGTCCCGGACGATCCCGGTCGTGCTGCTGGAACGTCGTCCCGCCTGACCGAGGGGCCCGCTCGGCGCGCGCTGCCACCCCTGACCGGCCATCCGATCACGGTCCTGGCTACCGTGAGGGTCGACAGAGGCACGGTCCGGGGTCGCGGGAGGAAGGAGACGTCGCCATCGCGCCACGCCACTCCGCCCGCTCGGCGCGGGAGCGGACCCACCGCTCCCCCGCCCGGCAGCTGGCCCTGGAGCCCCGCCCCGCCGGTGTGCGCCGCCCGCCGGCGCCCCGGCGCCCGTCCCCGGCCGAGGGACGCGCCGGCGGCCCGTCCGACGGTCGGTCCGCGCCCCGCCCGGTCGCGGGCACCCGGTCGCCGTCGGCCGCGCTCGCCCGCCGGGAGCCGCCGCGCCGGCCCGCCGCGAGCCGCGAGCCGCGCCGGCGGACCGGGCTCGTGCTGGTGCTCGCGCTCGGCGTGCTCCTCGCCATGGGCACCGTGCTGGTGGCGTTCTCGGGCGGCAGGGCCGGCGCGCCCCCGGCCGCGGCCGCGCCGAACCCGGCGGCGGCACCCGCGGCCGCCGTCGTGCACCCCGCGGCGGGCCCGGCCCGGCCCGCGGCGCTGACCCAGGCGGAGCTCGCCCGCTGCCCCGCCGAGTCGGTGGCGTGCGTGGACCTCGCCGCCCACACCGCGTGGCTGCAGCGCGACGGCGAGGTCCTGACGGGGCCGGTGGAGATGCTCCCGGGCGCGGACACGTTCAAGCGCCCGCCCGGTCCCGACTCGTCCGCCACCCCGACCGGCTCGTTCCACGTCCTGCGCAAGGACAAGGACGGGTACTCCACGGAGTTCCACGAGCCGATGAACCACGCGGTGTACTTCGCGCCCGGCGGCATCGCCTTCCACGAGGGCAGCCTCACCACCTCGTCGAACGGCTGCATCCACCTCTCGGCCGCGGACGCGACGACGTTCTTCGACACGCTGCGCATCGGCGACGGGGTCACGGTCTTCTAGGTCGTGGTGACCGTGGTGGTGGTGCCGTCGGCCCACACGACCAGGCCGCTGCGCCCGACCCGCTGCCCGAGCCACTGCGCGGCGCGGGCGCCCAGGGCGTAGGCGGCGGTGGCGTCGATGTCGGCGTCGGTCAGCGACGCCGCCACCACCGTCACCTGCGCGACGCTGCCCGGGACGGCCCCGGTGCGGGCGTCCACCACGTGCGGCCCGCGGTGCGCGGCCCCGGAGGTCGCCACCGCGCCGTCGGTGATCTCCACGGTGGCCAGCACCCGGGCGGGGTCGTGGGGGTCCTCGATCCCGACCCGCCACGGCTGCCCCGAGCGTGACCGGCACACCATGTCCCCGCCCGCGGAGACACACGAGTCGGTGCCGGGCATGGCGTGCAGCGCGGCGGCGGCCCGCTCGAGCGCCCACCCCTTGACCACCCCGCTCGGGTCGAGCACCGGGTGGGCGTCGGGTCCGGGGCGCCACACCGAGAACGCGCCGTCGCTGGCCCGGGCGGCGCGGGCGCCGAGCGCGAGGACCTCCGCCACGTCGCGCGGGGCGTCGGCGACGGCGAGCTCGCCGCGGCGGATCGCGGCGACGACCGAGTCGTCCCGGTAGGTGCTGAACACCCGGTCGGTCTCGCGCAGGCTCGCCAGCACCGCCGCCCACGCGGCGTCGGCCTCGTCGTCGTCGGTGTGGAGGCCGCGCAGCGCCAGGCTGACCGGCATCCCCATCACGTGCTCCACCCGCCGCGCCACGCGCTCGGCGGCGGGAACGGTCACGTCGTGCCAGCCCGGTCCAGCGCGGCCTGCAGCGACTGCACGTAGCCCGTCGAGGTGAAGGTCGCCCCGCTGACCATGTCGATCCGGGCGCTCTGGACCTGCAGGGTCTCGGAGACCAGCTGCGGGACGGCCGCGGCGTTGATCTGGCGGTCGCGGGCGTTCTCGTCGGGGTGGCGGAGCACGTCGACGGCCGTGATCCGTCCCTGCCGCAGCGTCGCCCGGACCTGGACCTGACCCCACTTGACCTGCACCACCGGCCCGGTGACCGTTCCCGACCACCCCGGGCGACCGGACGGCGCCTCGCCGGATCCGGCGCCGGACCCGGCGGCGGGGACGGCGGCCGGCACGGCCGCGGCCGCGGTCGCCCCGGTCCCCGAGGAGCCGGCGTCCGCCGCGGCGTTGCCCGCGGCGTCCGGGAGCTCCGCGGACGTGGAGGTGCGGTAGGAGAAGAGCAGGACGACCGCGCCGAGGGTGGTCAGCCCGCACAGCGCGATCCGGCGGGTGCCGCGGTCGAGGCGCGAGCGGGCCGTCACCGGGCTCACCACCCGAACGCCTCGACGTGGACGCGGTCGGCCGGGGTGCCCGCCGCGAGGAGCGTGCGCTGCACGAGGTCGGTCCACGGGGTGGGTCCGCAGAGGTAGACGTCGCGCTCGGCGATGTCGGGCACCCGCCCCCGCAGCACGGCCACGTCGTCGTCCGGGCCCGCCCCGGGCCCGAACCAGGAGTCCGGCGCCCGGCGGCGGCCGGGCAGCGGGACGAGCGTGACCCGTCGGCTCCGCGCGAGCACCGCGAACTCCCGGGCGAACAGCGGCGGCCCGGTGAAGCGGTGCAGCACGACGACGTCGGCCGCGTCGGCCGCGAGCTCCTCGGCCAGCGCGCGGATCGGGGTGATGCCGACCCCGGCCCCGATCAGCGCGACCCCCGGCCGGGTGCGGGCGCGCGCCGTGAGCCGGCCGAAGGGGCCCTCGATGAGCACCTTGGTGCCGGGCCGCAGGCCGGGGACCTCCGCCGTGCCGTCGCCGAGGTCCTTGACCGTGATCCGCAGGCTGCGACCGTCCGGGGCCGCGGACAGCGAGTACGGGTGGGCGCGCATCCACCCCGTGCCGGTGAGGAACCGCCAGGTCAGGAACTGCCCGGCGCGGACGTCGAGCTCCCCCAGGTACTCGCCGGTCAGGTAGACCGACACGCAGCCGTCGCCCTCTCCCACCACCGAGGTGACGACGAGGCGGTGGTGCAGCGTGCGGTAGAGCGGCGCGCCCACCCGCCACACCAGCACCGCGCCCGCGGCCAGCGCCCACGCGGTCCACCAGAACACCGTGCGCGCGGTCGAGGCCAGGAACTCCTGCCCGGTCCAGAGCTGGTGGGGCAGCGCCAGCCCGACCCCCAGGTACGCGTACAGGTGCACCAGGTGCCACGACTCGTAGCGCAACCGCACCCGGGCCGCGCGGAGGCTGGTCACCGTGACCAGGACCAGGCAGGCCGTGCCGGCCGCGGCGAGCAGCATGCCCGGGTAGGTCACCGTGAGGTCCCACAGCTCGCCCGGGGCGGCCGCGAGATCGCCCGCCGCGTAGCCCCAGGTGATGAGCCCGACGTGGGCGATCATCCCGGTGAACGACGTGAACCCCACCAGCCCGTGCAGGACCGCGAGCCGGTCCTGCCCGAAGGCCCGCTCGAACGGCGGCACCCGGGCCATGAGCAGGACCTGCACCAGCATGAGCAGCGAGGCGAGCACCCCGGTCAGCCGGCCCAGCGACATCAGCCCGGTCGCCCAGCCGCCCAGGTCGGCGAGCCCGCCGCCGGTGGCCCAGGACAGGACGATGACGGCGATCGCCGCGGCGAGGACCGTCCGGCACGCGGTGCGCACGGCGCGGTCCCGCAGCGCCGCCGGGGCGGGCGCGACCCCCCGGTCGGCACCGCGGCGGGGGTCGACGGCGCGCTCGGCGAGAGCGGTCACGGGCCACCTCCGGGCGGGTCCGCCGGCGCCGGACGGCGCAGGCGTCGCGATCGTGACACCGGGCCCGCGTCGGCCGTGGCCGTTTGGACAAACCCGTGGCCGTCAGGTCCCCGGCACCTCGAAGTGGGTGCGGGCCCGGTCCTGGGGCACGCCGTCGAGGCGCAGGTCGACCTTCTCGGTCCACACCGCGGCCAGCCCGGCGACCTTCTGGCTCTCCGCCACGGGGGCGCGGTACGTCCAGAACAGGTCCGGGTGCCAGGTGCCGTCGGGGAGCTCGACCGACCAGTAGGTGGCGGTGCCCTTGTACGGGCAGCGGGTCACGGTGTCGGACGGGCGGAGCAGGTCGAGCCGCAGGTCGGGCAGGGGGAGGTAGAACCGGGGCGGCAGGCGGGTCTCGAAGAGCACCGTCGGGCGGGTGGAGTCGGCGAGCACCACGCCGTCGACGGCCACCTCGACGTGCCGCGAGCTCGCGAGCGCGTCGATGCGGACGTACGGGTCCCGCGGGTGGACCTCGACCGGCTCGTCCTCCTCGAACCACTGGTCCATCGCGGACCACTCGACGCGCACGAGGTCGGTGGGCCGTCCGTCCACGTCCAGCACGAGCCGCCGCACGGCCGTCGTCGGGAGCGCGTCGAGGTCCACGTCGGCGACGGGCAGGTGGTAGGTCGGGTAGTACGGCCACTCCCACACGAGCACGGGCGCGAGGGTGTCGACGACGACCCGTCCCCCGAGCACCGCCCGGACCCGCTTGAGGTGGCCTTCGGCCCTGTGAGCAGAAAGTGTCGTCATAGCGACAGTTTCTGCTCACGAGCGCGAAGCGCACCTATTCCGGCGTGAACGCCACCTGCTGCCGCTTCACCCCGCGGATGAAGTTGGTGCCGAGGAGCTCGGGCTCGGCGGTGACGTGGATGTCGGGCACGCGGGTGAGGATCTGGCGGAAGAGCGCCCGCAGCATCGTCTTGGCCAGCTGGTTGCCCAGGCAGTAGTGGGTGCCGCCGCCGCCGAACCCGACGTGGGGGTTCGGGCTGCGGGCGAGGTCGAACGCGCCCGGGTCGTCGAAGACGTCGGCGTCGCGGTTGCCCGAGGAGTAGAACATCACGACCTTGTCGCCCTCGCGGATCGCGCGCCCGCCCAGCTCGGTGTCGGTCACCGCGGTCCGCCGGAACGTCATGACCGGGCTGGCGTAGCGGACGAACTCCTCGACGGCCGTGCCGATCCGCTCGTCGAGGTCGGCCGCGAGCCAGTCCCGCTGGTCGGGGTTCTCGGTGAAGTGCTTGATCGTCAGCGTCGAGGTGTGCTTCGTCGTGTCGTTGCCCGCCACCGCGAGCAGCACGAAGAAGGCGCCGATCTCGGAGTCGGTCAGGTGCTGGCCGTCGACCTCCGCCTCGATGAGGCCGGTGAACAGGTCCTCGCCCGGGTCCTGCCGGCGCTCGGCCACGATCTCGGCGGCGATCCGGTGCAGCTTCTGCGCCGCCTCGAGCTGGACCTGCGACGGGTCCCGGCCCGCGAGGTGCTCCGGGTCGGCCCACGACACGATCTCCTGGGCCGCGGCCGCCGTCTCCTCCTGGAGGTGCTCGGGCACCCCGAACATCGCGGAGAACATCCGCAGCGGCAGCCGGCCCGCGCACCGCTCGACGAACTCGATCTCGCCCGAGGGCTCGCCGGCGAAGGAGTCGACGACCTCCTGCGCGGCCTGCTCCACCTGCTCGGAGATCCGCTGGATCCGCTTCGGGGTGAACGCCTTCTGGACGAGCTTGCGCAGGCCGTTGTGGCGCGGGTTGTCCATCGCCAGGAACGACTGCGTCATCTCGAGGAACTCCGGCGGCAGCTGGTCGAACAGCACGCCCTGCCCGGAGACGAAGACGTCGTTGCCGGTGCTGACCGTCGCGATGTCCTCGTGCCGCACGACCGCCCAGTAGCCCGGGTCCTCCGGGTCCGGAGCCACGGCGTTCTCGACGGGGCGCTGCCAGGACACCGGATCCTCGCGACGGAGCCGGGCGAAGGTCTCCTCGCGCTCCTCGGCCGTCGCGTCCCAGAACTCCTGTCCCGAGATGTCGATGGCGGAGTACTCGCGTCCGGAGGCGGGGCTGGTCTGCACGGACATCGGCGTCTCCTCTGGGGGTCGTCGGCGTGCCCCTCCTGTGCACCGGCTCACCGCGCCGACAAACCCGGGCTGCCCCCAAGGGGGCACCGAAGCACCCCCGACGTCGGACGGGCCGCCCTGGCATCGGCGGATCGAGACGATCACCGCGTCCGGGACCTGGTCGGCGCGCGCGGCGCACGGCGGGGTGTGGGTACCTTCCCGGCGTGACGGCGACGAGCAGCGCGGCTGACGCGGCGACCCTGCGCACCGGCGACGCCGAGCAGTGGCGCGAGGTGACCGAGTGGAAGGAGCGCATCACCGAGGACGGGGGCGGGGCGCTCGCCCCGCTGCGCGACACCGTCGGCGAGGTGCGCTCGTTCGTGCAGGGCGGGCTGCGGCGCGTCCCCGGCGTGGCCCAGCTCGACGACGTCGTCCACGACGTCCTGCACCAGCTCGCGGCCGCCGGCGCCGGGGCCGGGGCGGCGACGCTGCGGCGCGAGTCGGTGTTCGCCCGCTACCGGGCGCTCGGGCACGACGTCGCCGACTTCAAGGACATCCGGAAGCTCGACGTCGGGCACGTGCAGGAGGCGATGCCCCGCCTCGACCTCGCGTACCCGGCGGTCGCCGGGCTGCAGGGCGGCACGACGAGCCTGCTCCTGACGACGGGTGCCTCGGCCGCCACGGGCGGCGCGGGCCTGGTCGGGCTCGGCGGGCTGCCGGGGATCGCGGTCATCGTCGGTTCGCTGACCGGCGACGCGCTGCTCACCGTCGCCGCCTGCACCCGCGCGGTCGCGCACGTCGGGGCGTACTACGGCTACGACGTCACCAAGCGCTCCGAGCAGGTCCTGGCGCTCGCGATCCTCGCCGTCGGGCTCTCCTCCGACGCCGACGCGCCCGAGGCGTACGAGGAGGTCGCGTCGCTGATCGCGTCGCGGGAGAAGGACAAGGAGAAGAAGAAGCGCCAGCAGCGCCAGATGCGGCGCCTCGCCCGCGCGGTGCACCAGCGCCTGCTCTCCCAGATCGGGCAGCGCGAGCTCGCCCAGCTCGTGCCGGTGGTCGGCGTCGGGATCGGGGCGGTGCTCTCCGCCCGGCTGCTCGCCCGCGTGGTCGACGCCGCCGAGCACCTGTACCGCGAGCGCTTCCTGCACGAGAAGTACGAGATCCCCTTCTCCGAGGAGCCCCCCGAGGAGATCCTGGCCGAGCTGGGCTGAGCGGGTGACCGCGCGGCCACCGTGACATCGCCGGTTCACCCGCCGTCCACGTCACCTCCACGGCGTCGCCGCGCGCGCTCCGTAGCGTCCGGGACATGTGCGCGGCGGTGGCGCCGGACCCGGTCGTGATGTCCGCCGGGGACGCGCGGGCCTGGGAGGCGGTGCGGCGGTGGCGGTCCGCCGAGCCGCCCGGGTCCGGGTTCTGGGGCCGTGTCTCCTCGCTCGCGCTGTCCGGTCTGCGGTTGCTGCCCGGTGCGGACCTGGTCGACGACGTCGTGGTCGGCGCGGTCGCCGGGCCGCTGCGCGACGCCGGGGTGTGGCTGGGCTGGCTGGTCGCGGGACGCAGCGAGACGGTGGTCGCCGCGCTCGCCGCCGCCGGGCACCCCGTGGCGACCGGCGCGGACCTGCGCCGCCTCGACGTCGAGGACCTGCGGGCGGTCCGGGTGTCGCTCGCCCGGGTCCACGTCGGCGCCGCCGGCCTGCGGGGCGGGCTCACCGGCGCCGCGGCGGGTGCCGCGGCCGGGGCCTCGAGCGCCGCCACCGGCGTCGTGGCCGCCCTGGCCGCCGCCGCGCTGGACACCGTACTCACCGCCGCGACGTGCACGCGGGCCGTGGCGCGGACGGCGATGCACTACGGCTACGACCCGGCCGAGCCGACCGAGCGCGAGTTCGCCCTCGCCGTGCTGGCCGCCGGGCTGTCCCCCGACCCGGCCCGCGCGGTGGTGGGCGAGCCCCGCGTCGCGGTCTCCGGGCACTGCGGGATCGCCCGCGGGCTCCCCGTGCTCGGGGTCGGCCTCGGCGTCGTGCTCTCGACCCGGCAGGTCGCGCGGGTCCTCGAGACCGCCGAGCACCTCTACACCGAGCGGTTCCTGTGCGAGAAGTACGGCGCGGTCGTCGGGGAGCGGCCCGCCGCCGCGTCGTGACCCGGCGGGCTCAGCCGACGGGCAGGACGACCAGGCAGCGGCCGTCGTCGGGGCCGCCGGGCAGGTCGACGACGCGCTCCGGGCGCGGTCCCAGCGCGGCCGGCGGCCCCTCGCCGTCGCGCAGCGGGCCGACGACGACCAGGTCGACGCCGGCGGTGGCGGCGTGCTCCCGCCCGGCCAGCACCGTCGTCGTCGTGACGGGCCCGGGCGCGCGGCGCGCGAGCCAGCCCACCGCCGTGCGGTGCGCCCAGGACGCCGACCAGCGCGCCTCGCGGGGCCCCCAGGTCGCGTCGGAGGTGTCCGCGTCCAGCGCCTCGAGCAGCGCGGGCCAGGCCGCCAGGCGCGCGGCGAGGGAGTCGCTGCGGCGCAGGTCGCGCTGCTCCTCGCGGGCGGCGTCGACGGTGTCGGCCGCCCAGGCGTAGCGCTCGACGTCGAGGCGGAGCAGGGCGGCGAGCGCGGCGCGCAGCTCCGGGGCCTGCGCGGCGGGCGGGGCGACGTCGCCCAGGCGCGCGACGACGTCGCCGAGCTCGCGGCGCGCGAGGTCGGCGCTGGGCCGGGCGGCCAGCCGCCGGCCGGTGGCGACGATCCGCCCGACGGCCACCAGCCCGTCGGTCGGCGGCCGCACGGCCGCGGGCAGGCCACCGAGCAGCACGCGCAGCCGCCCGACCGCCTCCAGCACGTTCCCGATCCGCAGGCAGACCTCCCGCAGCGAGAGCAGCCGGTGCACCAGGAGGGCCCGCTGCTCGGCGGGGCGCAGGGCCCGGCCCAGCCCGGCGAGCGCGGTCGTCATCGCGGCCTCGATCTGGCGCAGCCGCAGGTGGTGCGCGACGGCGGCCGCGCCCTCGGCCGTGGTGGGGTCGACCCGGTTGATCGCCAGCGCCGGCAGCAGGGCCTCGGCGTCGCGCTGCTCCTCGGACTTGAACATCCGCCGCACCGCGCCCCCCTCGTCGAGGAACGCCGCGAACCGCTCGAACACCTCGGCGGCCGCGCCCGGGTCGACGTCCCCGGTGACGCGGACCTGCGCGGTGCCCGCGCCGAGGTCGTGGTCGCCGACCCGCTCGACGTCGCGCGCCGCCCGGGCGACCCGGGACCAGGCCTGGGCCGCCCGGCCCTCGAGGACACCCTCGACGACGCCCTTCGCCCACCGCGCGTCCTCGCCCGTGCGCCCGAGCGCCCCCATCGCGTCGTCGATGCGGCGCAGCACCGGCTCCAGCGCGCTCCCGGCGTCCGGAGGGAGGCACGCGAGGGCGGCGACGAGGGGGCGGACGGCCTCGCGGGCCGGGGACGACGCGGGCCCGACGACGTCGAGCAGCTCGTCGGCGAGCTGCTCCACGTGCGGCTCGGGCGGCAGCTCGGCGGGCGGCGGCAGCACCTGGGCGCGGCGGGCCGGGTCGAGCCGGGGCTCCGGGCCGTGCTCGGCGACGAGCAGGCGGCGCAGGTCGGCGAGCTCGCGGGCGTCCAGCGGCGGTGAGACCGGCTCGTCGTCGGCGGAGTCCGCGCCGGGCGGGCCGAGCAGCACCGTCAGCCACCCGTCGGTCTCGGCGGTGGCCGCGAGCTGCTCGGCGACCTCGTCCTCGGTGCCCGCGAACCCGGGCGCGACGCGGTGGGTCTCCGCCTCCGGCTCGCCGAGCCGCGCCCGCCACGCCGCGGCGTCCGCCGCGCTCGTCGCCGCCACCAGCACCCGGCGCCCCGGGCGGCGCAGGCCGCGCACCAGGGCGGTGCGGGCCTCGTCGTCCTGCCCGGTGACGACGACGCCGCCGGGCCCCTCGCCGAGGCGGGTGAGGACGGTGCGGTGCGGCGCGGGCGGGCGGGGCGCGTGGGTGGTGGCCGCCGCCGCGGAGCCCGAGGGGTCGGGGGACACGTCGCCCGGGGGCTCGGGCGGGTCCTCGCCCGTCAGCTCCGCCATGGCCGTCACCGTGGTCCACCTCCCCGGGTCTCAACGGACCAGCGCCGCCCGCGATTCGGCCCATGTTCACCCGGCGGGCCCGTCCCGAGGGAACCGACGGGGCCCCTGTCGTGTCGAAGCCCACGACGACGATGATCGGAGGGCCATGACCCGGACCACGGACGCGGAGCCGGTCGCACACGCCGCCGCCCTGCTCACCGAGCTCGCGGTCGGGTGCTCGGGCGGCGAGGAGGACGTCGGGCGGGTCCGCGCGGTGCTCGTCGGGCGGTGGGCCGACGCGGTGCTCGACGCCGCCGCCGACCGGGCGCTGCTCGAGACCGTCGACGCGCTGTGGGTCCGGGGGTGGACCCCGCGCGACGCCGTGGAGGTGCTGCGCCGCCGCCTCGGCACCGGTGTGGTGGCGCCGCTCGGGGACGTGCTCGCGGCCGACGCGCGGCGCCGTCCGGCCACCTGGTCGCTGGCGGGCGTCGACGCGACGGTGTGGTGGGACGTCGGGTCCCCGCTGGTCACGCAGTGGCGCACCGGCCGGGGGCTCCCGCACGGCGAGGCGCTGGGGTGGGTCGTGCGGGTGGTCGGCGCAGCGCGGCGGCTCCCGGCGCTGCCCGCCGTCGGGCCCGCGGGTGACGACGGGGCCGGGGGCGCGGACCCCCGCATCCTCGCCCGGGTGCGAGGGCTGCTCGCGAAGGCGGAGTCGACGTCGTTCCCGGAGGAGGCCGAGGCGCTCTCGGCGAAGGCCCAGGAGCTGATGGCCCGGCACGCGCTCGAGCGGGCGGTGGTCGACCCCGCCCCGCGCGGCGGGGCGGCGAGCGCCTCGGTGCGCCGGCTGTGGCTCGACGCGCCGTACACCTCGGCGAAGTCCAGCCTCGTCCACCAGGTCGCCGGCGCGAACCGCTGCCGGGCGGTGAGCCTCGCGGCGCTGGACCTCGTGACGGTGATCGGCTGGCCGACCGATCTCGACACCGTCGAGCTGCTCGTGACGTCCCTGCTGGTGCAGGCCGGGCGGGCGATGGCCGCGGAGGGCTCCCGCGGCTCGCGCACCGGCGGCTCGCGGACCCGCTCCTTCCGGCACGCGTTCCTGCTCTCCTACGCCACCCGGATCGGGGAGCGGCTGCGGGAGGCGGGCGCGACGGCCCAGGAGGAGGCGGTGCGCGAGTCCGACGGCGCCCTGCTCCCGGTGCTCGCGGCGCGGGGGGAGGCGGTGGAGCGCACCACCGCGGAGCTCTTCCCCACGATCACCACCAAGCGGTTCTCGGTCGGCAACGCCGCGGGCTGGCGAGCCGGCCGGGAGGCCGCGGACGCGGCGAGCCTGCACCTCGGCCGGGAGGCGCTGGAGTGAGCCGGCGCCGGGCCCTGTCACGATCGTGGCGTGGGCACCTCGAACCGCGAGCGTCGCGCGGCCAAGCAGCGTCGTCGTGACCAGCGGCGCGGCGTCCCGGCCGACGGTCCGCCGGCGGCGCGGACCGACGTCGGGCGCGGGCTGCCCGCCGAGACGCTGCGGCGGCTGCTGCGCCGCGCCGGCACCGACCTCGCGGCCGGCCACGAGGAGGCCCTCACCGAGCTGCGCCACCTGCTCGCCGAGCACCTCGCCCGCCGTCGGTCCGAGATCCTCACGGCGTGCGACGAGGTCGTCGCCGACCTGGCGCGGCCGGCGGCCGACCCGCCCGGCGTCCCGGCCGGCCTGCTCGCCGCCCTCGGCTCGCCCCGACCCGTCTCGTCGTGGGCGGAGGACGCCCGGGTGAGCACGGAGGACGCGACGCTGGCCACCGTGCACCTCCTCGCGGCGACGCCCGGCTGAGCCCGAGGCGATCCGCGACGCCTTTGCCGGACACGCTCGGCGATCGTCGATCGCCCGGTCGGGTGGTGCCCGGCGGTCGACCGTTCTCCTGACGGGTGTCGGGCCGTTGGCGAGGTGTGGGTACGGGGACGGGCGAGCGCCCCGGGCGCCCACGGGGGGCGACCGCCGGCGACGGCGGCGCGTGCGGTTCGGGGCACCGGGGGGAGCACCGGACCCACGCACGGACGGGAGGGCCGGGCCGTACCGGGTCCGGCCCTCCCGATCCGTCTTGACCTGGACCATGGTCGAGGTCCACGGTCGAGGGCATGACCGCGGCCACTGCCGAGCTGACCGTCGGGGAGGTCTCCCGACGCAGCGGGGTCGCCGTGTCGGCCCTGCACTTCTACGAGCGTGAAGGGCTCATCCAGAGCCGCCGGACGTCCGGCAACCAACGTCGCTTCCGGCGCGAGGTCCTGCGCCGCATCGCGTTCATCCGCATCGCCCAGCGGGTCGGGGTCCCGCTCGCCCAGGTCCGCGAGGCGCTCGACGAGCTCCCCGACTCGCGGACACCGACCCGCGCCGACTGGGAGGCCCTCTCACAGGCCTGGCGGGCCGAGCTCGACGACCGCATCCGCCGGCTGCAGCAGCTGCGCGACGACTTCTCCGGCTGCATCGGCTGCGGCTGCCTCTCGCTGGACCGGTGCACGATGTTCAACGCGGGCGACCGGCTCGGCGAGGAGGGCCCGGGGCCGCGCCGGCTGGCGTGAGCCGCCGTCACGCGACCCGCGCCACCCGCCCCGCCGGCGGCGCCGGGACCGCGTCGGGGTGCAGCGCGTGGGCGAGCGCCTCGATCCCGTCGACCAGCCGCGGCGCGGCGCGCACCACGTACGACGCCGAGTCGATCGCCACCAGCGGGACGCCGGGCAACCGGGCCGCCACCGACTCCGCCTGGGCGCACGCGTCCGCGAGCCCGAACCCGCACGGGGTGACCACGACCGCGTCGGGCCGCGGCCCGGCGGTGAGCTCCTCCCACGCGGCGGGGACGCTGCGCCCGCCGTCGGTGCCCGAGACCGGGTCGCCGCCCGCCCGGCGGACCAGCTCGGGCACCCAGTGGCCGGGCAGGAACGGCGGGTCGGTCCACTCCAGGACGAGGACCCGCGGGCGGGGCCGGCCCGCCAGCGCGTCCGCCACCGCGTCCGCCACCGCGTCGAGCCGGGCGCGCAGGTCGGCGAGCAGCGGCGCCGGGTCGGTCCCGAGGGCCGTCCCGAGCGCGGCGATGCCGTCGAGGACGCCGTCGAGGGTGTGCGGGTCGTAGGAGTGCACCGCGACGTCGTCGAGCCCCAGCTCGTCGAGGGCCTCGGCGACGGTCGCGCCGGGGAGGGCGCAGACCCGGCAGAGATCCTGGGTGACGACGACGTCGGGCGCGGCCGCCCGCAGGACCTCGCGGTCCAGGTCGTACATCGGCAGCCCCGCGGCCGCGCGGTCGCGGACGCACGCGTCGATCTCGGCCGGGGTCATGCCGTCGGCCAGCGCGGACCGGACCACGACCGGGACGCGGTCGCGGACCCCGGCCGGATGGTCGCACTCGAAGGTCACCGCGACGAGGTCGTCGGACCGGCCGAGCGCCCCCACGATCTCGGTCGCCGCCGGCAGGAGCGAGGCGATCCGCATGGGGTCCGAGCCTAGGTCCGCGGTGCTGCGGGAGCCCGCCGAGTGGACCGTCAGGGCTGCCGCGGGAGCCGTGGGAGCCCACTCGGCACTGGTAGCCCCGCCGAGTGGACCGTCAGGGCTGCCGCGGGAGCCGTGGGAGCCCACTCGGCACTGGTAGCCCCGCCGAGTGGACCGTCAGGGCTGCCGCGGGAGCCGTGGGAGCCCACTCGGCGCCGCACCCGTCGAGTGGACCTCCAGGGTTGGCCGAGCAGCCATGCGCGCCCACTCGGCGCGGGCGGCCGGCCCCCGCGGCGGTCCGCGCGCACGGGCCGGCGCCGCCTGCGGGACGATCCGGACGTGTCGGACCTCGTGCTCGGGCTGCGGCTCTACGCCCGCGGGGCGGCCACCGTGCTGGGCTCGGCGCGGCTGCTGCGCCTCGGGGCACTGCCCGCGCTCGTCGCGGTGCTGCTCTATGCCGGGGTGTTCGTGCTGCTCGCGCGGTTCCTCCCCGACCTGGTGGACCTGCTGACGCCGTTCGCCGCCGGGTGGTCGCCGTCGGCGCGGGAGGCCGCCGACGTCGTCGTCGGGGTCGCGCTCGTGGCGGCGGTCGCGCTGGTGGCGGTGCTGAGCTTCGTCGCGGTGACCCTGGCGATCGGCGGCCCGTTCTACGAGCGGCTCTCGGAGATCGTCGACGACGGGGTCGGCGCGGTGCCCGAGGGCCCCCGGCGCGGCACCGCCGCCGCGCTGGTGCGGGGCGCCCGCGACGGCCTGGTGCTCGTGGTCTTCTCGGTGCTCACGGCGGTACCGCTGTTCGTGGCGGGGTTCGTGCCGGTGCTGGGGCAGACCCTGGTGCCGGTGCTCGCGGCGCTCGTGGGTGGACGGCTGCTGGTGCTGGAGCTGGCCGCGCCCGCGCTGGACCGGCGCGGGTACGGGTTCGCCGCGCGGCGCCGGCTGGTGCGCTCACGACGCCTGCTCGGCTGGGCCGTCGGTGTCCCCACCTACCTGTTGTGCCTGGTCCCGCTCGTCGGCATCGTCGCCGTGCCGGTCGGGGCGGCCGCCGCGACGCTGCTGGCCCGCGAGCTGTGCGGCGAGCCGACCTCGGCCTGACCTACAGCAGCGTCGGCTGCTCGTCCTCGGCCTCGCCGTCGGCCACCGTCACCTCGGGCACGTAGCGCGCGGCGGGCGGGAGCACCCGCACCGCGCCGTCCTCGGCCACCGCGACGAGCCGGACCGAGACCAGCAGGGCGAGGACGTCGGCGGCGAAGCGGTCGCGGTCGGCCAGCGCGGCCTTCGACCAGTACCGCCCGTGCTCGGCGACCAGCTCGTCGAGCACCTCGCGGACCGACGGCCACGGGATCGGGTCGGGGTCCTCCGCCGGCCGGAACTGGAACACCAGCTCGCTGACCAGCAGCAACGCCGCGTGGGCGAGGGTGCCGCCCGCCGGGAACGCGACGTCGGAGCACCCGCCGTCGACGTCGAGCGCGGCGAACCCCTCCGCGCGCGCCTCGAGCACGAGCCCGGTGCGGGCCTCGATCCGCCGGGCCTCGTCGCCGGCGCGGCGCCGCAGCTCGGCGAACCGGGCGGCGTCGAGGTCGCCGGCCAGCAGCACCGGGTCCTCGATCAGCCGGCGCCGGGCCGCCGTCGCCGCCGACCCCCGCTCCCGCGCCCGCGCCACCAGCTCGTCGGGGGTCTCCGCCCCCACGACGGCGCCCGTGGGCAGCAGCGCCATCCGGTCCTGGCGGACCTCGAGGAGGGCGTCCGCGTCGGCGTCGTGCTCGTAGGAGGCGACCCCGCGGTCGAGCTCGCGGAGCATCCCCTGGGCGATCAGCCAGCGCAGCGCGGTCACCAGCGCCCGGCGCGACGCCGCGTCGGTGTCCATGACGACGCCGGCCTCCGCGGCGGCGGAGTGCACGGCGTTGACGAGGTCGCGCAGGCTCGTGCGGTCGGGGCCGGAGGTGGTCGCGGCGAGCACCAGCGCGAGCGCGGTGTACTCGGCCGAGGTGAACGCCCGCGGCGTGGCCGAGACGGTCCGCAGCGGACGGTCGGGCGGGACGTGCCCGGTCTTGACCAGCCGGGCGGTGTCGGCGGTGACGACGAGCCGGTAGTTCAGCTCCTGGGTGAACCAGGCGTCGAGCGCGTCGGCGTGCCGCCGGACCGACGCCACCAGCTCGGGGTCGGACTCGGCGGTGCGCCACGGCCGGGCGAGCAGCGCCCGGGTGGCCGCGACGAGCTCGCCGTCGCGCTGGGGGTCGGAGCGCGGGGTGGTCACGGGGCCGGCTCCACCGTCAGCGCCATCCCCTCGATCCGTAGCGCGCCCGCGTGGGTGGGCACGCTCGTCGTCGTGCCGGGCTCGCGGCGGACCTCGCAGCGCACCCCGTCGAGCGCGACGCTGCCCGACGGGCTCGTCCCCGCGCCCAGGTCGGCCACGGCCCGCGTCAGGACCCGCTGCAGCTCGCGGAGCGCGGGCTCGGAGAGCCGGTCGGTGAACCCGGCCGCGCCCGCCTCGAGCAGCTCGGCGCGGGCCGCGGCGGCGCGCTTCTCGGCCTCCTCCCGCCGGGCGAGCAGGTGACGACGCTCCTGGGTCCGGTCCTGCACCCGCGAGGTCCGGCCCCGGCTCGTGGTGTCGCCGCGCTCGCGCAGCGACACCGGCACCGTCGCGACCGGCGCGTCCCACCACGACGTCGCCGACGACACCGGGTCGGTGTCGTCACCGCCCGCGCCGCCGAGATGGCGGGCGCCGAACATCCCGAACGCCGCCGACGCCAGCTCGTGGGCCCGCGCGGCGTCGGAGCGCGCGAAGAACAGGGCCAGCCGGAGGAAGTCGACGCGCCGGGAGGACCCGGCGGTCCCGGTCCGCGACAGCCGCGTGAGGTTCTGCGTGAGGGTCCGGACGGCGTCGACCGCGTCCCGTTCCAGCGTCTGGACCCGGCTCGGCCGCCCGGGGGCGGACACGAACCAGGACGCCAGGTTCTCCCAGTCGGCGACGGCGGCCCCCGGCTCGCGGCGCACCCGCACGCTCGACAGGCCCGCCGCGGCGACCCGGGCGGCGAGGCCGTCGGCGGCGCGCTCCACGATCGTCCCGACGGCGGGCGCCACCTCGGTGAGCAGCCCGGCGATCGGCCGCGCGGCGCGGCGCAGCGTCTCCAGCCGCTCGCCGACGTACCCGACGAGCACCTCGGAGAAGAAGGCGAACTCGTCCTCGTCGAGGTCGAAGCGCGACTGCCACTGGTTGATCGCGGCGAAGAACTGGGTGATCTCCGCCGAGAACGCGACGTGCGGGTCGAACACCGCCCGGACGGCCTCGGCGAGCCGGTCGGGCGGGGCGGTGGCCGCGTCGAGCCCGGTGAGCGCCTCGAGGCCCGCGCGGAGCTGCTCGAGGCGTCCCAGCGAGACGTCGCGGACGTCGTCGACCTGGGCGAGCACCCCCTCGACGAGGTCGTGGACCTCCTGGCCGACCCGGGTGATCAGGTACCGGTTCCGCCGCCGGTAGTAGTCCTCGACGGTGCCGACCTGCCCGACCGACGCCGACACCTCGAGGTTGCCCCACTCCCGCAGCTGCTCGAGCCGCTGGGTGACCGTGGCCTCCTCGAGCGCCGTCCCGGACTCGGCGAGCCGCGCGGTCACCTCGGCCGGCGTCAGCTCGGCGAAGAACGTGCCGGCGAAGACGGCGAGGACGGCGCGGTAGTCGGGTGACTCGGTGACGTAGGAGAAGACCGTCGTCCGGATCCCGGGCGTGCTCACGCGGCCACCGCGAGCTCGTGGCCGTTCCAGCGGTAGTGCACGAGCGCGATCGCGCGCAGCTCCGGGTCGCGCAGCACCTCGGTGATCGCGAGCGCCGGCACGTTGGCGTGCGTGCCCCACAGCCGCTCGGAGGTGACGACGAAGTCCACGTCGAGGTCCACGAGGAGGCCGAAGAGCTTCGCGTGGTTGTCCTCGGAGACCTTGGCGAAGGCGTCGTCGAGCAGCACGAGCCGGGGCGCGCCGACGGCGTGCGGGTCGTGGGCCGCGGCGCTGGCCGCCGCCGCCGAGGCCATCGGCAGCACCGTGACCAGCTTCTTCTCGCCCTCGGAGAGCGTGGTGCGCCGCGTCAGCAGCTCGTCGTTGCGGCCCGGCCGCCGCAGGTAGATCCGCATCTCGTGCCACGTGCGGTAGTCGAGGACGTCGCCGATGACGGTGCGGTAGGACGCCTCCGGGTCCTGGCCGCGGGCCTGCTCGACGAGGCCCTTCACCGCCTCGCGGACGCGGTCGTCCTCGTCGGGGGTGCGCAGGTCGGGGTGCTTGCCGAGCAGCTCCAGCGCGGTCGCGGTCTCCGGGTCGAGGTCGGAGCGCGGCCGCCAGTCGAGCCGCACGCCGATCCCCTGGCTCGAGGTGACCCCGCGCAGGATGCCGTTGATGCGCGTCACCAGCTCGCGGGCGGCGAACAGCGCGTCGGCGACCTCGCGGGCGATGCGCCCGTGGAGCAGGTTGCGCAGCGCCTGGTCCTGGTGGGCCGAGAGCAGGCTGGTCGCGCGTCGCCGCTGAACGGCGATCCGGTGCACCATCTGGGCCAGCACCGCACGGCTCGGCCCGGTGACGTGCACGGCCAGCGGGGCGCCGTCGGCCCCGCGGCGCGACTCGATGTCCCAGCCCGAGGCCAGCTGGTCGCGCGTGGCGCGCAGCGCCTTCTCCAGCGCGTCCTCGCTGACCTGCACCCGCGGGGCGGCGATCCGGGCGCGCAGGGCCTCGACCAGTTCCCGCGCGCCGTCGACGGTCGCCGGGGTCGCCGGGATCGGCTCCGGTGAGCCGGCGTCGTCCTCCCCGCCTTCCGGGACGAACGACTCGTTCGTGGCGTCTACCTGCACGAACGAGTCGTTCGTCCCGGCTGCGGTCGACACGGTGGTGGGCCGTTCGGCCGCGGCGAGCAGCCCGGGAACCTCCACCGCCTCGACGAGCCGCGCGCGGCCCGCCGTCGCCGCCGCCTCGCGCTCGGCCAGCGTCTCCCGCGCCGCCTCCACCCGGAGCTCGGCCTCGCGCACGGCCACGGTCGCGCCGGTCTGCTCCTCGCGCGCGGCGTCCAGCCGGCCCGCGACCTCCCGCAGGTGCTCGTCCAGCTCGCCGACCCGCGCGGCGACCTTCGCGGGCTCCTCGCCCAGCGCCGCCTCCGCCGTCTCCAGCTCGGTGCGCACCGCGGCCGCGTGGCCCGCGGCCGCGCGATGGTCGGCCACCGCCGGCCCGAGCTCGGCCACCTCCCGCTCCCAGCCCGCGATCGCCTCGCGCCACGCCCGGGCGCTGCGCCGCGCCCGCTCGGCGGCCGACTGGACCGCCGCCAGCGCCCGCTCCGCGTCGGCGGTCGCCTCGAGCAGCTCCTCCAGCCGCGCCGGGTCGGTCGGCAGGCCCGCGTCCGAGGCCTCCTGCTGCAGGCGCGCCACCGCCTCGTCCGCCCGACGGCGGGCCTCCGTCGCGGCGGCCGACCGCTCGGCCGACCGCCCCTGCGCCTGCTCGGCGTAGCGCACCGCTCCCGTCGCGGTGGACACCGCGTCGTCGACGGCCCGCGTCGGGGGCAGCTCGCGCACGAGGACGCGCAGCGCCTCGGCGTGCGCGTCGAGGGCCGCCGACACCTCCCGCGCCGCCACCAGCCGGTCCTGCGCCGCCGCCACCCGCGCGGCCAGCTCCGCCAGCCGCCGCGCCCGGGCCTGCGCCCGCGCGCCGGTGCCGACGTGCTCGGCCGCGGGCTTGGTGTGGCGCCCGCGCAGGGGTCCGGCGCCGAACGACCCGTCGTCGCGCACCCACAGCGCGCCGGCCTCGGGGTGGTCGCCCACCGCCGCCAGCACGCCGGCCACGACCTCCACCGGCACGGCCCCGGTGTCGACCGGGGTCAGCCACCGCGCGAGCCCGCCCGCGCCCGCGCCGGGCGCTGCCGGGTCGGCGGCCACCAGCAGTTCCCCGCCCGCGCCGCGCAGCGCGCCGTCGGCGCCCACCCGTGCCGCGAGGAGGCCGGAGGCCTCCAGCGCCGCCTCGAGACCGGCCCGGCCGGCGTCGTCGAGGTCCTCGGCGAAGTCCACGACGGACGCGAACAGCGCACCGTCCGCGGTGTCGGCGTCGGTCCGCCACGGCTCCCGCGGCAGCGGCAGCTCGCCCGCGGCCTCGACCCGGGCCCGCTCGGCCCGGAGCTCCTCGACCTCACCGCCCACCTGCTCCACGGCGGACGTGGCCCGCCCGTGCGCGGCGGCCAGCGCCCCGGACGCGTCGTCGGCGCGCCGCCGCGCGGCCGCCACCAGCGCGTCGGCGCGGGCCCGCAGGTCGTCGCCGGGGTCGGCGTCGTCGGGGACCTCGGCGGGGTCGTCGGGCGTCAGCCACCCGACCGGTCCGCCGGGCTCGGCCGCGGGCACGGCGGCCAGGTGCGCGGCGAGGCGTCCCCGCCACGCGCCGACGGCCCCGGCGTGCTCGTCGGCCGCCGCCCGGGCGGCCCGCCGGGCGACGTCGGCCTGCTCGGCGGCCTCCTCGGCGCGCTCCCGGGCCTCCGCGGCCTCGGTGTCGGCGCGGTCGGCCGCCGCGGTCTCGCGGTCGGCGGCGACGGCACGCTCCCGCAGGTCGCGCAGCGTCGTCCGGTGTGCCCGCAGGCCGTCGCCGATCCCGACGAGGGCGGTGGCCAGGTCCTCCGCCGGATCGGACGCGTCCTCGGGGACCTCGACAGTGGTGCCCCCGGCCTCGTCGTGACGCGGCTCGGTGACCAGGGCGGGCGGGTCGGGCAGGCGCGCGAGCGCCGGGCCCGCCGACGCCGTCCGGGCCGCCGTCGCCACCCCCGCCAGGTGCTCGGTGATGCCCGCGAGGTCGGACTCCAGCTGGCCCCGCGCCGCGGCGACCGCGTCGGCCGCCGTCGTGGTCCGTCTGCGGGCGCGCTCCCGCACCGCGTCCAGCGTGGCCGTGGTCTCGTCGGCGCGGGTCAGCTCGTCGCGGCGGCGGACCAGGTCGGCGTGGGCGGAGTACTCCGGGAGGCTCACCAGGCCCTGGCGCTCCGCCGTCGCCCGGGCGTGCTCGTCGGTCAGCTCGCCGACGCCGCGCGTCGCCGCCTCGCGGGCCGCCACCGCGCGACCGGCCGCCGCCCGGTCGCGCTCCAGGCGCGTCGACGCCGTCCGGGCCGCGTCGACCGCCGAGGCGGCACCCTCGACGGCCGTCATGAGCACCCGGCGGGCGTAGTCCGCGTAGACCTCGACGACGCCGTCGAGGGCCTGCGCCGTCCTCGCGAGGTCGGTGACGTTGCGGCGGTGGTCCTCGAGGTCCTCGAGCGGCTGCGCGGCGTCGGAGACGGCGTCCTCGGGCACCGGCGGCAGCGCCTCGCGGAGCGTGCGCGGGAGGTCGGTGTCGATGCGGTCGCCCACCCGGGGGTTGCGGACCTGGTGGAGCAGCCGGAAGTAGGCCTGCGGGTCGGTGCCGCCGAAGAACCGGCGGGCGATCTCGGCGCGGTACTCCGCGGTGGAGGTGAACACCGCCCCGCGCCCGCCCAGCTCGCCGCGCAGCACCTCGGCCGAGAACGGGACGTCCGCCTCGGTGAGCCGGAAGTCGATCTTCGCGCGCCGGTCGGTGGAGAACCACCAGGTGGTGACGCGGTCGGTGCTCCGGTTGGCGCGGATGCCGCAGCCGACGGTGCGGTGCTCGACACCTCCGTCGGCGGCGTCGCGGACGAACTCGATCCACAGGTAGCCGGTGCGCTGCGTGTCGTCGTTGTCGGAGAGCATCCAGCTGCGCAGCACGCCCCGCTGCTCGCCCGCGGCGTCGATCTTGCGGACGTCGGCCTCGAGCAGGAACGGCAGCAGCATGTTCATCGCCGTCGACTTGCCCGAGCCGTTGACCCCGCGCAGCAGCAGGCGTCCGTCGGCGAAGTCCAGCACCTCGTCCTGGTACTGGTACACGTTCAGGATCCCGGCGCGGGACGGCCGCCAGCGTCTGTTCCGCTCGGTCTGAGCCACCCGTCGGAGGGTACGGACCTCCCCCGACGGTCCCGGCTCACGCCCGACCGGGGCAGCGGGGTCACGCCGCGTGGAACGGCGACGCCGACCCGAGGGTGGCGAGCGTCGTGCGCGGCGCGTCCGCGAACCGGTGGTCCGGCCCCGCGGCGCCGACCGCGCGGTGCCACGTGAGCGCGCGGGCGACGACCGCGGCCCGGCAGGCGATCTCGGCGATGCGGACGAGCTCGCGGTGGCCGGCCAGGTCGGCGAAGACGTCGAGGTAGGCGTCGCGGGCGGCGAGCACCGCCGGGTCGTCGGGCCCGACGCCGAGGGTGCGGGCGAGCCCCCCGAGCGCCACGAGCAGGCTGGCGAACGGGTGGGCGAGCACCGCGTCGCCCCAGTCGTAGAAGCGGGGACCGGCGGTGAGCACGTTGCCGGGGTGCAGGTCCTGGTGGTCGACGGTGACGAGGTCCGCGCCCGGGGAGTCGGCGAGGACGGCGGCCCAGTGTGCGACGAGGGCCCGGCGGCGCGGCACGTCGTCGTCCAGGCCGGTGGCGGCCACCGCCTCGGTGAAGCGTGCGGGCAGCGCGGCCGGGGACGCGTCGGGGACGCCGGCCGCCAGGATCTCCGCCCAGGCCGGGGCCACAGCCCGCTGCAGCGCGGCGTACACCCGCAGGGCCGCGGCGACGCCGTCCGCGACCCGCTCCGGCGGACCGTCGCGCAGCGTCGGGCCGCCGTCGGGCAGCAGCAGCCACCCGCGCCGGTCGTCGCGGGCGATCGGGACGAGGACCGCCCCCGGGGTCCGCGCCGCGAGCACCCGGTAGAGGCCGACCTCGGCCCGCGCGGCCGCCGTCGTCGCCTTGAGCCAGACCGGACCGTCGGCGGTGGGCAGGCGCAGCACCGTCGACCACGGCCGCTCGCGGGCCTCCGGGGGCCCGGTGCGGCGGACGTGGGCGTCGGCCCACGCGAGCACCTCGGCGAACCGCTCCTCGGAGTCCCCCGCCACCCGGCCCACCCCCTCCCGGGAGATCATGCACCGTGCTCGTCGTCCTGCCGCCGTCCGAGACCAAGGCCGCGGGCGGTCGCGGCGCGCCGCTCGACCTCGACGCGCTCTCGTTCCCGGCGCTGAACGTGGTGCGCCGCGAGCTGGTGGACGACCTGGTGGCGCTCGCCGACGACGTCCCCGCCTCCCGCGAGGCGCTGGGGGTCAGCGAGCGGCAGGACGACGAGATCGAGCGGAACGCGGCGCTGTGGACCTCCCGCACCGCGCCGGCGCTGCGCCGCTACACCGGCGTGCTCTACGACGCCCTCGACGCCGGCTCCCTCACGACGGCGGCCCGGCGGCGGATCGCGGTCTGCTCGGCGCTGTTCGGGCTGGTCATGGGCACCGACCCGATCCCGGCCTACCGGCTCTCCGCGGGCTCCGCGCTGCCCGGACGCGGCGGGCTGCGCACGGTGTGGCGCCCGGTGCTCGGCCCGGTCCTCGCGGACCTCGACGAGCACGTGGTCGACCTGCGCTCCGGCGGCTACGCGGCGCTGGCCCCGGCGCCGGGGGCGACGACGCTCGACGTCGTCTCCGAGGCCGCCGGCGGGTCCCGGACGACGGTCAGCCACGCCAACAAGTCCCACAAGGGGCACGCGGCCCGGCTGCTGGCGGCGACCCGGCGTCGTCCCAAGGACACCGACGGGGTGCAGGCCGTCCTCGCCGACGCGGGTCTACCGGTGGAGCGGGCGGACGCGACGTCGCTGCTGCTCGTGGTGCCGCGCTGACGCCGGATGCCAGCGAAGCGTCGTTGCTTGCATCGAGTGACAGAAAAGCCCCGCCGACGCGACCGATCCCGGCCGAGTGGACCGTCAGGGCTGCCGGGCCAGCCACCGGGGTCCACTCGGCGCCGCGCATGATCAGCCGGCCAGCTCCGCCAGCACCCCGTCCGTGAAGGGCGGCCACGCCTCCTTGGCCCAGTCCCCGAAGTCGCGGTCGGTCAGCACCACGCAGGCCGCGTCGACGGCGGGATCGACCCACAGGAACGTCCCCGACTGCCCGAAGTGCCCGAACGTCTCCGGCGAGCTCGACGCGCCCGTCCAGTGGGGGGACTTGTGGTCGCGGAGCTCGAAGCCCAGCCCCCAGTCGTTCGGCTTCTGGTGCCCGAGCCCGGGCAGCACCCCGTTCAGTCCCGGGAACTGCACGGTGCGCGCCGCGGCCAGCGTCTCGGGCGCCAGCAGCGACGGTGCCCGCAGCTCGCCCGCGAACACCGCGAGGTCGGCAAGGGTCGACGTGGCGCCGTGCCCGGGCGAGCCGTCCAGCGTCGTCGAGGACATGCCGAGGGGCTCGCACACCGCCTCGTGGAGGTAGTCGGCGAAGGCGATGCCGGTGCGCCCTGCGAGGTGGTCGGCCAGGACCTCGAAGCCCGCCGAGGAGTACAGCCGCCGCGTCCCGGGCGGCGCCATGACGCGGTGCTCGGAGAACGCCAGCCCGGACGTGTGGGCCAACAGGTGGCGCACCGTCGAGCCCTCCGGCCCGGCGGGCTCGTCGAGGGTGATCGCCTCCTCCTCGACGGCGAGCAGCGCGGCCACCGCGACGAGCAGCTTCGTCACCGACGCGAGCGGGAAGCGCCGGTCCGCCTCACCGTGGGTGGCGGTGCCCGAGGAGCTCACCACCGCGGCCGCCGCGTGCTCGACCGGCCAGTCCTCCACGCGGCGCAGGCTCTCCACGGGCGCCGACCCTAACGGCGCCGACCGTCACGCGGCCGGGGACTCCGGCGACGTCCGCAGCTCCGACACCACCCGCTCGGTGACCGCCCGCCGGACCGCCCACTGGCGGTTGGGCCGCGTCGTGGTGGTGACGCGCAGCGTCATGCCGGACTCGCTGACCGTCTGCACCCCCAGGACCCGGGGCTGGTCGAGGACGTCGCGGGCGAGGCCGTCGTCGACCGCCTCGCGGGCCGCCCGCTCGGCGACCCGGCCGACCGCCTCGACGTCGGCGTCGAGCTCGATGGGGACGTCGACGACGGCGACGGCGTGGTCCTGCGAGGCGTTGCCGACGCGCTCGATCGTGCCGTTGCGCACGTACCAGACGACGCCGGTGACATCGCGCACCGACGTCGTCCGGAGCCCGACGCGCTCGATCGTGCCGACCGCGTCCCCGAGGTCGACGTGGTCGCCGACCCCGTACTGGTCCTCGAGCAGCATGAAGATGCCGGAGAGGAAGTCACGGACGAGGTTCTGCGCGCCGAACCCGACGGCGAGGCCCAGGACCCCGGCGGACGCGAGCACCGGCGCGAGGTTCACGCCGAAGCGCGAGAGCACCATCATGAACGCGGTCCCGAAGATCACGATGGACGCGGCGGAGCGCAGCACCGAGCCGACGGTCCGCGCGCGCTGGGCGCGCCGGGCGGACCCGAAGGCCTCGATGCGCTGGGCGTCGCTGACCCGGTGCCGGCGGCGCAGCAGACCGGTCACACCGGGCATGCCGACGCCCGCGGCCACGTGGGAGATGACGCGGTCGACGACCGTGCGCAGCGCGACGGCGGCCAGGACGATCCCGATCACCGAGACGAGCACGGACACGGTCCCGTCGGCGCCGCGGGCGAGCCAGGCGGTGCCGGTCCAGGACCAGACCCGGGCGCACCAGGAGCCGGCGTCGGCCGCGCAGTCGGGCGCGGTGCCGCCGAAGGGCGGCGCGAGGGCGGGGAGCAGGGCAGCGAGGGGGAGCACGGCGCGGGGTTCACCTCGAGGACGATCGGGTGCGGTCGGTCGTCGGTCGTGGATCCTTCTGCGGTCCGGCCCGACACGGTGCCCGACACCGTCGGGTGACACGACAGGGGGGTCGGGACGGCGTGGCGGGCGGGTGCCGCGGGCCCGTGCCGGGTAGGGACTCCGATATGCCCGACTCCGCGGGGACCTCCCCGCCGCGCGGCCGCGACCGCTCCCCCCTCCTGGTGGCCGGGACCGTCGCCCTCGCGCTGCCGGGCGTGGTGATGAGCGTCGCGGGGCTGTCGATCTCCCCGCCGGTCGACGCGCTGCTCTACGGGCTGGCGATCGTCGGGGCGGCGTTCCTGCTGTCCTGGGCGGCCGAGGCCGCGCAGGTCGACATCTCCGCCGGCCTCGCCATCGCGCTGCTCGCGCTCGTCGCCGTCCTGCCCGAGTACGCGGTCGACTTCGTGTTCACCATCCAGGGCGGGAACGCCTACCAGCAGTACGGGCCGACGTGCCTGCCGCCGGGCTCGACGGCGCAGTCCCCGTGCGGGCTCGCCCTGGCCAACATGACCGGCGCCAACCGGATCCTCGTCGGCATCGGCTGGGCGCTGGTGGTGCTGCTCGCCGCGATCCGGGTGCGGCGCGACGCGTCCCGGGGCCGCGACCCGCACGGCGACGGCGGCACCCTCCGCCGGGAGGGCCACTCCACCCGGGTCACGCTGCTGCGCACCGACTCGGTGCCGCTGGTGTTCCTGCTGGTCGCGACGCTGTACTCCCTGACCCTGCCGTTCCGTGTCAGCATCACGCTCGTCGACCTGGTGGTGCTCGTCGGGATCTTCGTCGGGTACAGCATCCGGGTCGCCCGGGCGCCCGCCGAGGACCCGGAGCTCATCGGGCCCTCCGCGTGGGTCGGGCGGCAGGCCGCGACGCCGCGGCGCGCCTGGTACATCGGCCTGTTCGTCGTGGCCGCCGCGATCATCCTGCTCTGCGCCGAGCACTTCGCGGACTCGCTCGTCGAGACCGGCACCGAGCTCGGCATCAGCCAGTTCTTCCTCGTGCAGTGGTTGGCCCCCTTCGCCTCCGAGGCCCCGGAGCTCCTCGTCGCGGGCCTCTACGCGTGGCGGCTGAAGACGACCGACGCGCTCGCCGCCCTGGTCTCCTCGAAGGTCAACCAGTGGTCCCTGCTCGTGGGGACGCTGCCGCTGGTCTTCGCGCTGGCCTCCGGCTCGCTGCACGGCCTGCCGATCGACGGTGAGCAGCGCGAGGAGCTCCTGCTCACCGCCGCGCAGTCGTTGTTCGCGGTGGCGCTGCTGGTGACGCTGTCCATCACGGTGACCGGCGCGCTCGCCCTCGTCGGGCTGTTCGCCCTCCAGTTCGTGCTCGCCGCCGTGCTCAGCGGTCCGCTGCAGGACGCCGAGCTCCTCATCATCTCCGGGATCTACGTGGTGCTCGCGGTCGCGCTCTTCGCCCGCCGGTGGAGATCGCTCGGCTCCCTGCTGCGCGACGGCCTCCGGACGCCGTACGCCGAGCTCACCCGGGAGCAGGAGCGGTGACGCCCGCCGTCGACAGGCAGCCGGCACCCGTCCGCGTCACGGCCGGGTAACACGGCCCCGTTCGGGGGCGATCCCACCGGCAGCCGCACCCTCGACCGTCCGGAGCCCCCGCATGCCCCGTCCGACCCCGTCGCCCCGCCCCGATCCCCAGCGCGTCGCCGTGCCGGTGGCCCGCGGGCAGCGGGTGCGGCCGGCGGGCGTCGCGGCCTCACCGGTCCCGGCGATGGTCCCCGGGCGCCACCGCACCCCGGACCCCGGCGGCGCGCCGACCCCGGCCGCACCTGCCCCCGCCGGTGCCGGCGCCCCGCGTGCCGCGTCGCCGCGCCCCGCCGAGCTCTCCCGCCACGCCGTCCCGGCCGCCGCCCGGCGCAGCACCCCCGACGCCCTGGCGCGCGTCGAGCAGGCGCGCGCCACTGCCGCCCGGCCGGCGGTCCCGGCCGCGCCGCCCCGCCGGCCGCAGCCCGCGCCGGTCCGGGCCACCCCGCCCGACGACGACGCCGTCACCGAACTGGTGGCCGGACCGGACCGCCGGGGCCGTCCCGGGCGCCCCGAGGGGCCCGGCACCGGGCGCGCGCCCGGGCTCGTCGGGCTCGTCCTGGGCGTGCTCGCCCTGCTCGGCGCGGTGGTCGCCGCCGCGGCCCCGGCCGCCCACCTGCCGGTCCTCGGGCCGCTCGGGACCTCCCCGCTCGCCCTCGGCGCCCTCGTGGCCGCCGGGCTGCTCGCGACCGCGTGCGCGGCCGTGGGCACCGGACGCCACCGGGCGGGACGCCCGGTGGCGGTGACCGGGATGGTCGTCGGCCTGGCGGCCGTGGCCGCCGCGGTCCTGTCGCTGCTCGCGTCGTAGGCGTCTCAGCCGGTGTAGCCGGGCTGTTTGAGCACCTCCCGCAGGGCCGCGTCGATGAACGCCGTGTCCTCCGCGTTCTGCCCGCCCCCGGCGAAGTGGCCCCACACCCCCGGGATCACGCGCACGTCGCCGTGCGGGATGAACTGCGAGGACCACTGCTCGTCCTCGGGCGGGAAGTACAGGTCCTTCTCCGCGGGCAGGGAGAGCAGCGGGCACCGGATCGAGCGCAGGGCGGCCTCGGTGTCGCCCCCGAAGCCCGGGGTGTTGCCCACGTCCCCGGCGTGCCAGGTCCGGAGCATCGCGAGCAGGTTGTTCGGGTCCCGCCCGTCGCGGAAGAACGCCTCCCAGAAGCCGTAGAGGAAGTCGTCGAGCGAGGTGAAGCCGAGCGTGCGCCACTCCTCGCGCCAGTAGAACGCCTGCGAGAAGCCCCACCCGGAGTAGATGCGGGCGAAGGCGCGCAGGCCCTCCACCGGCGGCCGGTCGTACTCGCCGCCGGCGTACACCGGGTCGACCACCAGGGCCGTCGCGAGCGACTCGAGGAAGACCTTGTTGTGCGGGGCGGTGATGGCCGACCCGCAGAACGGGACCGCCCGCTGCACCATCTCCGGGTGGGCGACCGCCCACTGGTAGGTCTGACCCGCGCCCATCGACCACCCGGTGACCAGCGGCAGCGTCGAGATCCCGAAGTGCTCGGTGACCAGCCGGTACTGGCACTCCACCTGGTCGGCGAAGGTCACCAGCGGGAACCGCGCGTGGTCGTAGGGCGGCGCGGCGTTCGACGGCGAGGTCGACAGCCCGTTGCCGAGCATGTTCGGCACGATGATGAACCACTCGGCCGGGTCCAGCGTCTTGTCGGGGCCGATCAGCCACTCGTTGTCGGTGTGCCAGCCCGAGTACCAGGTCGGGTAGAGGATCGCGTTGCTGCGGTCGGCGTTGAGCGTGCCGTAGGTCTGGTAGGCCAGGCGGGCCCCCCGGAGCGTCGCGCCGTGGGCGAGGGTGACGTCGCCCAGCTCGAAGTACTGGGCATCGGTGGGTGGTGGCATCGGGGCCTCCCTGGAGACGGACGTGTGGTCGAGCCCAGCAGCCCGGCGCCCGGTCCCGCCAGCCGCCGAGCGACGGAACACCGTGCGCTCGACGGGGTCGCTCACCCCACGCTGAGCCACACGGCGCAGTCCGCCGGGAGCAGACCGTCGTCGAGGGGGGCGCTGGTGAGCAGGACCTCGGCGTGCTCCGGCAGCGGGACGGGCGCCGCGGCGAGGTTCACCACGCACGCGAACCCCGGCCCACGCCGGAAGGACAGCACCGGGTCGCCGGGCTCGGACTCCCACGTCAGCGGGCCCTCGCCGAGGGCGTCGAGCGCGGCCCGGCGGGCGAGGGCCGCCCGCACGAGCGCGAGCGTGGACCCGGCGTCGTCGGACTCGACGTCGACCGCGTACCGGCCGAACCAGTCCGGCTGCGGCAGCCACGGCGCGTCCCCGCCGTCGGGACCGAAGCCGAACGAGGAGCCGCCGGCGGTCCACGGCAGCGGCACCCGCGAGCCGTCGCGGCCGCGCTCGGTGTGCCCGGAGCGTTCCCAGGTGGGGTCGCGCAGGGCCTCGTCGGGGATGTCGTCGACCTGGGGCAGCCCCAGCTCCTGGCCCTGGTAGACGTACACCCCGCCCGGCAGCGCGGCCATCAGCACGAACGCGGCACGGGCCCGCCGTTCCCCCAGCGCGACGTCCACCGCGCCGTCCCGACGGCGGCCGTAGCGGCTCGGGGCCCGGACCACGTCGTGGTTCTCCAGCACCCAGGTCGCCGGGGCGCCGACCCCGTGCAGGTAGCCGGTCGTCGTGTCGATCGCCTCCCGCAGCGCCGCGGGCTCCCACGGCGCGAGGAGGAAGTCGAAGTTGAACGCCGTGTGCAGCCGGCCCGGCGACACGTAGCGGGCCAGCCGCTCCGGGCTCGGGACCCACGCCTCGGCGACGAACATCCGGGCGCCGGGGTACTCCTCGGCGATCCGGCGCCACGACTCGTAGATCTCCTGCACCTCGTCGCGGTCGGCGAACGGGTGCGCGCCGGGCCCGAGCGAGGCGCCGGTGAGGTCGTCGACGTCCGCGAGGTCCGGGAGCCCCGGGTCCTTGACCAGGCCGTGGGCGACGTCCACCCGGAACCCGTCCACCCCGCGGTCGAACCAGAAGCGCAGCACCGACTCGAACTCGGCGCGGACCTCGGCGTTGCGCCAGTCCAGGTCGGGCTGGCCCGGGTCGAACAGGTGCAGGTACCACTCGCCCGGTCCACCGTCCGGGCCGGCGACGCGCGTCCACGCCGGCCCCCCGAAGTGGGCGCGCCAGTTGGTCGGGGGCTCCGCCCCGTCGGGACCCCGGCCCGGGCGGAAGACGAAGCGGGCGCGCTCCGGGGAACCGGGCCCGGCGGCGAGCGCCTCGCGGAACCAGGCGTGCTCCGCGGAGAGGTGGTTGGGCACGAGGTCGGGGATGACCCGCAGCCCGTGCTCGTGGGCGCGCGCGATCAGCTTCTCGGCGTCGGCGAGGGTGCCGTAGGCGGGCTCGACCGCGCGGTAGTCGGCGACGTCGTAGCCGTTGTCGACCTGCGGCGATGCGTACCAGGGGTTGATCCACACCGCGTCCACACCGAGGTCGGCCAGGTAGCCGAGCCGGTCGGTGAGGCCCGCGAGGTCGCCGATCCCGTCGCCGTCGGAGTCCGCGAAGCTGCGGATGTAGACCTGGTAGATCACGGCGTCGCGCCACCACGGCGTCTCGGTCGTCACGCGACCGATCATCCCCGGCGGGCGCCGGTGCGGGGCATCCTGGAGGGGATGCGACAGCCCGGGCGTGCCGAACGCCTCGCCGCGGCCCACGCCCGCGACGGGGCGACGTGCCTGTGGTGCGCCCGCCCGCTCGACGGCCGCGTCGTCGCCACCACCGACCACGTGGTCCCCAAGGTCAGGGGCGGGCCGTCGTGGTTGGAGAACGAGGTCGCGGCGTGCCGGCGGTGCAACGGCGAGCGGGGTCACCGCGGGGCCGTGGACTGGCTGCAGGAGTGCGAGCGGCGGGGCTGGAGCCCGGACGCCGAGCGGTTGGCCCGGGTGCTCGACGACCTCGCGGCGGCCATCGAGGAGCGGGGTGGTCAGCGCCGGGCCCGCCCGCACCTGGACGCGCAGCGCCGCCGGCTGGCGAACCTCCGACGCGCGGCGGCCTGATGCCCGGTCAGCCGTAGGCGGCGTCGAAGAACGCGAGCTCCAGCGTCACCGCCCGGCCGAACACCTCGGCCATCCGCTGCTGGTCGGCGCCGCCCGCGGCCACCCGGTCCACCTCGTCGCGCAGGAACGCCACCCACGCGGTGAACGCCTCGCCGCGGTGCAGCTCGATCCACTCGGCGTGCAGCGGGTCCGCGGGCAGCGCGGCGTCACGGGCGGCCCAGTCGGCGTAGAGCCACTCGGCGACCAGCAGCACCGTCAGGATCTCCGCGTGATCGGCCGACCGCCGGGCCTCGTCCATCAGCGCGAGGAAGCCGCGGGTGGGCGGGAGCAGTTCCGGGTCGCGGCGCCGCGCGGCAGGGACCCCGAGCCGGTCGAGGGCGCGGGAGAAGTAGTCGTCCTCGTCGCCGGCGACGAGCCCGAGCTGGCGCGCGAGCACGAGACGGGGCCCCGGGCGGTCGGCGGAGGCCACCGCCGCGCCGAGCAGGGCCACGAACGCGTCGAGGAACTGGAGATCCTGGACGAGGTAGCGGGCGAGGACGGCGTCGTCGACGGTGCCGGCCCAGAGCTCGTCGACGAACCGGTGCCCGACGGCCGCGTCCCACGTCGACGCCCACGCGGCTCGGAGCTCGTCGCAGAAACCCATGCGGAGAGCCTCCCGACGATGTGGGTTTCCTGCCACTGGATCTGCCAGCGTCCGGTTGAGCACGCCGATAGGGACGCTTCGCTGGCATCAGGGAGGCGAGAGCACGCGGACGGCCCGAGTGCCGACGTGGGTGGGGCGTCGGCACCCGGGCCGTCCCGGCGTCCGGTCGCCGAGGGAGGGCGACCGGAGGGGTCTCAGCGGTCGAACTCGTCGGGGTCGGGACCCAGGCGCTTCCCCTGGTCCAGTTCGCCGATCGTCGACATCTCCTGGTCGGTGAGCTCGAAGTCGAAGATGTCGAAGTTCTCGCGGATGCGGGACTCGGTGACCGACTTCGGGAAGATGATGTTGCCGAGCTGGATGTGCCAGCGCAGCGTGACCTGGGCCGGCGTCTTGCCGTGCGCCTGCGCGATCGAGCCGATGCGGTCGTCGTCGATGACACCCTTGCCCTGCCCGATCGGGCTCCAGGCCTCGGTGGCGATGCCGTGCTGCTGGTCGTAGGCGCGCATCTCGGGCTGCTGCAGGTGCGGGTGCAGCTCGATCTGGTTCACCGCCGGCGTCGTGCCCGTCTCCTGCGCGAGCCGGTCGAGGTGGTGGGACTTGAAGTTCGACACGCCGATCGAGCGGGCCTTGCCGTCCTTCGCGGCCTGCTCGAGGCCCTGCCACGTCTGGACGTAGAGGTCCTTGCCCGGCAGCGGCCAGTGGATGAGGTAGAGATCCACGAACTCGAGGCCGAGCTTGGACAGGCTCTCGTCGAGCGCGCGCTGCGACTCGTCGTAGCCGTGGTTCGAGTTGTTGCACTTCGTGGTGATGAAGAGCTCGTCCCGCGGGAGACCCGACCTCGCGATGGCCTCGCCGACCTCGGCCTCGTTGCCGTACATCTGCGCCGTGTCGATGTGGCGGTAGCCGATCTCGAAGGCGGTCTGCACGGTCGCCGCCGTGTCCTTCGGGTCGATCTGGAAGACCCCGAACCCGAGCTGCGGGATGGAGGCTCCGCTGTTGAGCGCGATGGCGGGAACGTTGCTCATGTCACGCGGATACCCCGGGCCGTCGCGGCCGCAATCTGTGGCCTGGCCGACCCGGGGCCCTCCCGTCCTATGCCGTCGCGAACGCGCCGAGCGTCCGGTTCGGCCGCACGCCCGAGAACGTCCGGAACCACGTCCGGTAGTAGGCGACCTCCTCGTCGCTGCGCAGGTCCCAGCCGTTCTCGACGGCGGGCGGCTCGGCGCCCTGCGCGCCCTCCTTGGCCTTCTCCTTCTCGACCAGCTTGGCCAGCACGTCCCCGGCGCCGGAGCCGTCGCCGAACTGCTCCTTGCCGCGCCAGAGGATGTCGTCGAGCACCATGTCCTGGAACGCCTCGCGCAGGAGCTGCTTCTCGGTGCGCCCCTCGCCCATGAGCTTCCACTCGGCCGGGATGGCGAGCATCTCCTCCATCACCGTCGCGTCGAGGAAGGGGACGCGTGCCTCCAGGCCGTAGTTCATCGTCGTGCGGTCGCAGCGCTGCAGGTTCAGCTCGTGCAGCGTCTCGATCGAGCGGACCAGCTCGGCCTGCAGGGCGTCCGGCGTAGCGAAGGCCGGGTCCTCGTGGACGTAGCTGTAGCCGGCGAAGAGCTCGTCGGCGCCCTCACCGGTGAGCACCACCTTGACGTGCTTCACGGCCTCCCGCGCCAGGAGCAGGTTCGGCACCGCGGAGCGCACCAGCGCCGGGTCGAAGTGCTCGATCACCGTGACGGCCTCGTCGAGGGCCTCCTCGAGGTCCTCCGCGGTCGGGATGATCTCGTGGTGGTCCGTGCCGAGGTACTCGGCCACCGCGCGGGCGGCCAGCAGGTCGGCGCTGTTCTCGGTCCCGACGGCGAACGTCGGCAGCCGCTCGCCCTTCTCCTGCGCGACCTTCGCGGCCACCGCGGCGACGATCGCGGAGTCCAGCCCGCCGGAGAGGAAGACGCCGACCGGGACGTCGGACATCATGTGCCGGCGGACCGAGTCCGACAGCACCATCCGGACGTGCGAGAGGGTGGCCTCGTCCCAGTTCTTGTCCGGGGCATAGCGCGCCGGCCGGACCTGCACCGGGACGGCGTCGGCGAACCGGACCATCGAGCCGTCGGCGACGTTGGTGCCCGGCAACCCCGGGGTCCAGACGTAGCCGGGCGGGAAGGCCTCGACGTGCGGCTGGTCCTCCTCGTCGAAGGCCCGCAGCTCGCTCGCGAACAGCGTCACGTTCTCCAGGCGGGCCCAGTACAGCGGCTTGATGCCGATCGGGTCGCGGGCGACGACGCCGTGGCCGTCGGTGTGGGCCATGGCGAGCGCGTACATACCGCGCAGGTCGTGCAGGGCCGCCGAGCCGTCGCGCAGCACCAGCCGGAACGCCGACTCGGTGTCCGAGTCGGTCGCGAAGCGGACCTCCGAGAGCTGGTCCCGGATCGCCTCGTGGTTGTAGATCTCGCCGTTCCCGACGACGTAGGCGGAGTCGGTCTCGTCCGCGATCGGCTGCTTCCCGCCGGTCACGTCCATGATCGACAGACGCTGGTGGCCCAGCCAGGCCGTCTCCAGCTGGATGCGGCCCGAGTCGTCGGGACCGCGGTGGTTGATGCGGGCGAGCATGCGCTCGCACTTCTCGGGATCGATGTCACCGTACGCAGCGACGATTCCGCACACGAGCGTCACACTTCCTTCGTCAGGGTGCCTGACCACACAACCACGAAGGATCCGCTCGGCGCACCGGATCGGGGCGCTCGTCACGCGTCGTTAACGGTCTAGGGCTCAACTCTCGACGATGTGGGTACTCTGGCTTCTTCACCGTCACCACGAGAGATCGTCAGCGCCAGGCGAACACCGGCTGCTCGAGCCCGTCGACCCGCGTCGGACGGTCACGCAGCGCCACCTCGCGGAACTGGAGCATCACCGCCGCCGTCGGGGCGTGCACGCGGTGGCCGACGATCGGCAACTGCACCACCGGCCGGTCCGACTCCGGGATCTCGAGGTAGATCGGCTCGACGTCGAGCTCGGCGAGGGTCACGTGGTAGACCCGCGCCACCTCGTCCGGCGACGGCGCGAGCGCGTCGAGCGGCGCCGCGACGGTCATGACGACCGGGGTGATGACGAAGCCGGAGCGCGTCGCGTAGTCGTCGAGCAGGCCGACCACGGCGTCCGGGCCGACCGCCAGCCCGAGCTCCTCGTCCAGCTCCCGCCGGGACGCCGTGACGACGTCCTCGCCGGGGTCCACCGACCCGCCCGGCAGCGCGAACTGTCCGGGATGGTCGCGCAGCCCGGACGTCCGCCGGGTGAGCAGGACGCCCGGCCCGCGGTCCGGGTCGTCCAGGACGACGACGGCGACGGCGGCCCGGCGGGGCGGGCGCAGGTCGCCGTCACGACCGCGGACCGGCTCGAGCGCGGCGGGGTCGACCTCCCGGCGGTGGGCGGCGTCGAACGCCGCGACGCGCGCCGCGATCGTGGCCGGGTCGGGCTGCGCTCCGTCGTCGCTGCTCACCCCCAGAAGATCCCCGTCGGGTCGGCGTCGACGATGTCGAGCAGCGGCGCCGGGGACACGGCCTTCGTCTCGTCCGGGTAGCGGTGCCACCGGCCGCCGGAGTCCGGCCAGAGCAGCACCCACCGGCCGTCGGCGGCGTCGAAGCGGAGCTGGGCGATCGGGGCGGTGGACCACTCGGTGGCGAGCTCGGGGAAGACGGGGGCGCGCCGGCACGAGAGCGTGATGCGGCCCGCGCGCTCGGTGTAGGAGATCTGCATCGAGTCACGCTGCGACTCGGGCACGCGCTGGGCGCACCAGCGTCGGACGATCGCCCGGTGTTCGTCGCTCACGTGCATGGCGGTCACTCTGACACGACGGCGGCTCAGGAGGGAGCCCCGTCGGGTCGGCGTCACCCCGGACGGTCGCGAACGCGCGCCGAGGGACCCGCGCCGGGACGCCGGACCGGCGGCTGCCACGATCGGGTGCGCAGGCGGTCGGCGGGCGCGGGGAGGGACGGCGCGATGGGGACGAGCGCTCCGGGGGCGGCTCCCCGGGTCGGCGGGCGCCGGGCGGCCCTGGCCGCCGGGCTCGTGCTCACCGGGGTGCTCCTCGGTGCGTGCGGCGGCGGCGACACGACGACGACGGGTTCCCCGGCCCCGGCGGTCCCCGCCGCCCCGACGACGACGGTGGCCGCGGCCGACCGGACCTACTGCGACACCGTCGCGCGGGTGCAGGCCGAGCAGTCCTCCCCGCAGGCCGGCCAGGGCGGCGTCACGGCGGCCAGCGCGGCGACGCGCCGCCAGCTCGCCGGCCTCGTGGCGGCCGCCCCGCCGGAGCTCGCGGCCGACTGGCGGACCGTCCAGCGCCTCACCGAGCAGGGCCTCGACTCGCTCGCGCAGACCGGCGGGGACCCGAAGAAGATCGACCGGGCCGAGCTGGCGACGCTCCAGGCGCAGGCCGGGCCGGCGGTCGAGCACATCAAGACCGTGACCGCGCAGCGCTGCCACGTCGCGTTCCGCCCGACGCCCTGACCGCGCCGCTACGGTCGGGCCCATGACCGATGTGAGCCGCTTCGGCGTCGTCGAGCTCGACGACCTCCCCGAGGACCTGCGTGCGCGCGTCGGCGCGATCGCCGAGAAGTCCGGGTTCGTCCCGAACATCTTCCGGGCGCTGGGCCGGCGGCCCCGCGAGCTGCGGGCCTTCCTGGACTACCACGACGCCCTCATGGACAGCGACGACGGCCTCTCCAAGGCCGAGCGCGAGCTCGTCGTCGTCGCGACCTCCGGGGCGAACCACTGCACCTACTGCATCGTCGCGCACGGGGCGATCCTGCGGATCCGCACCAAGGACCCGGAGATCGCCGACCACGTCGGCGCCAACCCCTATGGCGCGGAGCTCACCGGGCGGCAGCGCGCGATCGTCGACCTGGCCCTGACCCTCGCCGTCGACTCGGCGTCGTTCACCGACGACGACGTCGACGCGGCCCGGGAGGCCGGGCTGTCCGAGGACGAGATCTGGGACGTCGGGGCCATCACCGCCCTGTTCGCGATGTCGAACCGCCTGGCCCACCTGACCGCTCTGCGCCCCAATGCGGAGTTCTTCACGATGGGCCGCTGAGGGTATCCGGCGCCCATGACTTCAGTAGCCGTGCTCGGCACCGGGATCATGGGCGCCGGGATGACCCGCAGCCTGCTCCGCGAGGGCCACGACGTCACCGTCTGGAACCGCAGCCCCGAGAAGGCGAAGCCGCTCGCCGAGGACGGCGCGACCGTCGCGGACAGCGCGGCCGACGCCGTCGCCGGTGCCGAGGTCGTCGTGACCATGCTCTTCGACATCGAGCCGGTCCTGTCGGTGATGGCCGACGTGGCCGAGGCGTGGCCGACGGGGGCCGTCTGGGCCCAGTGCAGCACCGTCGGCGTCGAGGGCACGCGCCGCGTGGAGTCCTTCGCGGCCGAGCGCGGGATCGACGTGCTCGACGCGCCGGTGCTCGGCACCAAGGCCCCCGCCGAGAACGGGAAGCTGGTGTTCCTGGTCTCCGGCCCCTCGGCCCTGCGCGACCGGGTGGCGGCGCCGTTCGAGGCGATGGGGGCCCGCACCCAGTGGGTCTCCGAGACCCTCGGCGACGCCAGCAAGCTCAAGCTCGCGGTCAACGCGTGGATCGGCGCGATGGTCAACGGTGTCGCCCAGTCGATCGCGCTCGCCCGCGGCCTCGGGCTGGACGCGCAGCAGTTCCTCGACGCGGTCGACGGCCAGGCCGTCGACTCGCCCTACGTGCAGCTCAAGGGCAAGGCCATGCTCACCGGCGACTACACGCCGTCCTTCGAGCTCGACGGCGTCATCAAGGACACGAGCCTGATCCGGGACGCGATGACCGAGGCCGGCACCGCGACCACGCTCGCCGACGCCATCGCCGACCGGCTGCGCGCGGCCAGCGAGGCCGGGCACGGCGAGGAGGACATGGCCGCGGTGGTCCACGCGTACGGAACCTGATCGTGGCGTGGACCTGATTCCGGCGTGCACCTGACCGGCGTGAGGGGGACCCGCGGGCGCGGGTCCCCCTCACGCGTCAGGAGCTCTTGGTCGCCTTCGCGAGGCCGAGCGCGTAGTCCGGCATGAAGTCGCCGGCGTCGGGGGCGCCGCGGCAGTTGCCGTCCGAGTCGCCGGGTTCCTTCACCCACAGATACGCGGCGACCCGGGAGTCCCCGGTGTTGCGGGTGGGCGGCGTGCCGAGCGCCCGGCCCGGCGGGTTGCACCAGGTCGGCTGCTCCGGGCCGTTGTACGAGCCGTTGCCGTTGCGGCTGGTGTCGATGACGAACTTCTTGCCGCCGAGCTGGTCGGAGACCTTCTTGCCGTAGGCCTCCACGGCGTCGTTGGTCTGGAAGTTCGAGACGTTGAGGGCGAACCCGGCGGCGTCGTCGACCCCCGACTTCCGCAGCCCGTCCGCGAGCTGCCCGGTGTCGGTCACGAAGCCCGGGTTGCCCGCGTCGATGTAGACCTCGCCGCCCGCGCCCTTCAGCGTCTTCACCGCGTCGGCCAGCAGGCCCTCCCGGTCGCCCTGCTCGCCCTGGCCCTCGCACTTGGTGAGGGTCTGGGCCAGCGCGTCCGGCTCGAGCACGACGACGGCCTTGGTGCCGCCGAGGCCGTCGGCCATCTGCTGGACGAAGTCGCGGTAGGCGTCGTCGTTCTCCGCGCCGCCCGAGGAGTACTGGCCGCAGTCGCGGTTCGGGATGTTGTAGGCGACGAGGACGGGGGTCCGGCCGGCCTGCTTGGCCTCGCCGACGACGCCCTTCACCTCGTTCGTGGTGTTGCCCTCGCTGCCGATCCAGCGGGCCACCGGCTGCCGCGCGATCTTCTCCAGCTGCGCGGCGTCGGCGATGCGACCGTCCTTGCGCCACTGCTCGACCTGCTTCGCGGCCTCCGACGCCGGGTCCACCCAGAACTCCGACGCCGCCGGCGGCACGATCGTCTGGGGTGCCTGTGACTGCTGCTGGGACGACCCGCCCGAGCACGCCGCCAGTGTCAGCGCCGCGACCGCGGCCACCGCCGCCGACGCGATGCGCCTCCGTCGTGCCGACATCCTTCCGAGCCACCCCCGGTGTTCCTCGCGCCCGGGCCCGACTCCGGGCCCGGTCTCGTCGCGGGCAAGAGTCCCATCCACGTCGATGTGACCCATTGGCACCCCGGTCTTCACCCTGCTCACACGCCCGGTGTGGAGCCGGACGGACCACCGGTCCGTGCCCGGGGTTCTTCGCACGCCGAGCCGCGGCGGATCGGTCCGCCGCCGCGTCTCAGCTGGCCTCGGTCTGCTCCGGCTCCCGGCGGTGGGCCTCGTCGCTGCGGGCCGCGGCGACGGCGGGCGCCACGGCCGCGAGCGCGACCACCCGGACCGCGACCGTCGACGCGTGCAGCGACCGCTCCGCGGTCGTCATCCCGTCGTGCTCCGCGGGCTCGCCCGACGCCTCCGCCGGGGCCGGACGCGGCCGCGCCGACGGCGACGGCCGACCGGGAGCGGCCGTGCCGCCCGCGGGCGACGAGGGCCCGGTGCCCGTCCCCTGGACGGCGGTGCCGTTGGCGGGGCCGGTGCCGTTCGCGGGGCCGGTGCCGTTGGCGGGCACGGTGCCGTTGGCGGGCACGGTGCCGTTGGCGGGCGCGACGCCGTTCGCAGCGGCACCGTCCTCCACGACGCCGCCGTCCGGCGTCGGACGACCGGCCGCGGACCGGGAGCGCCGCTCGAGCGGCGCGATCTCGTTGCGGTGGACCGCCGCCGTCCGTCCCGCCTGCTCGGGGCGGGGCTCCGACGGGCCGGGAGCCGGCGTGCCCGGGCGGGCCGACGCGGCCGGCGCGTCCGCCCCGGTGGGCCGGGGCCGGGGTCGGGCGGAGGGGCGCGGCCCGGGGGCCGGGCGACCGTTCTCGCCCCGTCCCTCGGGGGGCCGCGGCGCGTCCGCCGGCTGCACGCCGTCCGCGGAGGGTGCGGGCTGGCCGGGACGGGCCACCCGGCCCGGGCGCGGGGACGGTGTCGGTCGTTCGCCCTCGGCCGGCTGCTCACCGCCGCGCGCCGCCTCGGCGGCCGGACGGTCCGCGGGCTGCGCCGGACCCGGTGCCCGGGTCGGGTCGGCCGGGGCCGGACCGGGACGGGGCGTCGGGCTCGGTCGCGGCCCGGCGGGGGGCCGGGGCGCACCGGGACCGGACGAGGCGGCGCCGCCCGCGGCCGGACCCGGCGCCGGGGCGCCGCTCTGGCCGGGACCGGGTCGCGCGGACCCGGGTCGGCCGGGCCCGGGCGGGGCCGAGCCGGTCGGCGGGGGCACGGGCGAGCCGGTGGGGGGCCCACCGGCGGGGCGGGGCCGGGGCTCGCCGTGCGGGGGGACGGCGCGCGGCCGGAGCCCGTTGGCCCGCGGGCCGGGCGACGGGGCGCCGGCGCGCTGCACCTCGGTCTCGGGGGCCTCGCCGTCACGCACCCAGCCGGCGGGCAGCGGGTGGTAGCGGTCCCCCGAGGTGACCTCGCGCGGCGGCCGGCCCGCGACGGGCCGCCCGGGCTCGCCGGGCCGCACGGCCGTCGTCGGGGCGTCCAGGCCGGACCCGACGCCCGCCCCGACGGTGGCGGGCACGCCGTTGCGCACCCAGCCGTCGGGCAGCCGCTCGGCCAGCGGCGAGCGGAAGGGCTCGGAGTCCGGTCCCTGGGCGATGAGCGCGTCGAGCGCGGCGCGCTGCAGCGACTCGGTGGTGATGCCCGTGCGGCCCTGGGACGTGCTCGGGCCCTCGGCGGTCAGGACCGGCTGGCGGCCCACGACCCGCTCGATGATCCACAGCGCGGGCGGCGCCAGACAGGCGCACAGCGCGACCACGGGCCACAGCAGCACCGCCGGCGCGGCGTAGCCCATGACGATCGAGGTCACGATCGCCGCGACGAGGACCAGCGCCCACTGCAGGTGCCGGCGGAAGGTCAGCACGTGGTCGGCCGTGGACGAGAGGCCCTTCGGCGTGACAACGAAGCGCGCCGGCAGCCGCAGCAGCGTCGCGATCAGCGACGCCGCGAAGATCGGCGACGCGTAGATCGACATCAGCATGCCCTTGACGCCGGAGGAGCCCTCCGCCTCGTAGGGGCTGACGTTGTAGCGCCGGTTGCGCAGGTAGACCCAGAGCTGGAACGCGGTGGCGTCGATGTAGAGCGCGAGCCACAGCTGCACCGGCACGACGACGCCCTGGACGCCCAGCGAGAGGAAGAGCACCGCGTTGACCGCGCCGAGGATCCAGCCGATCGCCATCGACGGGTAGAAGGTCGTGATCAGGCAGTAGTGCAGCGCGCGGCCCGGGGAGAGCTTCGGCAGCCGCCGCCAGAACTCCGTCAGGAGCACCTCGAACGTGCCCCGCGACCAGCGCATCTGCTGGGAGAAGAAGTCGCCCCACGACGACGGGCCCTCACCGACGGCGAGGACGTCGGGCGTGTACACCGACTTCCAGCGGGCCCCGGACTCCGGGTTGCGCCGCGCGTGGAACTTCAGGCCGGTGGCCATGTCCTCGGTGACCGAGTCCGACAGGCCGCCGATGCCCTTGAGGGAGCTGATGCGGATCGCGTTGTTCGTCCCGACCAGCATCGCCGCGTTGTAGCGGTTGGCCGCGCGCTGGATGAGCGAGTGGAACGGGAACTGCTGGGACTCGGCGGCCCGCGTCACGAACGTCTCGTCGTTGGCGTAGCACTGCGGGCCGACGACGAAGGCGACGTCCGGGTCCCGGAAGTACCCGAGGATGCGCTCGGCGTAGTTCGGCAGCGGGACGTGGTCGGGGTCGACCGACAGGAAGATCTCGTACGAGTCGCCGTGCTCGGCGACCCACGAGTTGTAGTTCCCGTGCTTAGTCTTCGCCTTGAAGGCGCCCTTCTTGCGGTTGTACTTATCGATGCCCTTGCGGGTGAAGTGGTTGACGCCCAGCTCGCGGCACATCGCGCGGACCGCCGGGTCGTCACCCTCGTCGAGGATCCAGACGTCGAGGATCCCCTGGTAGCGGATGCGCAGCGCGGCCTGCAGCGTGCCGCGGACGACGTCGATCGGCTCCTTGCTCGGGACGATCGTGGTGAGGAAGGCGATCCGCTGGTTCGGCTGCGGCGGGACCGGCACCGGGTCGCGGGAGATCACCGAGGCGAGCGACAGCGAGAAGACGTTGATCAGCCGCAGGAGCTCCATGAGGCCGATGGAGCCGATGACGACCCAGTTCGCGTACTGCGCGATCGCCGGCCCCGTGACCGGCGGGCGGTGCGAGGGGTGCAGCAGCCAGAGGAAGAAGAGCGCCTCGAAGGCGAAGTTCAGGGCGGCGACGGCGAGCGAGCGCCACACGCGCCCTCGGCCGTGCACGGCCTCGACACCCCGGTAGGACACCCGGTAGTCGTGGCCGTCGCCGTCCAGCTCGCGGATCGGTCCCGCGAGCTGCGAGAACTCCTGGATGCGACGTCCGACGACGAGTTCACTCTCGTCGACCTCGTCGGCAGGTCTCTCGGCAAGAAGCGTCATCGGGCCGTTTCGTCTCGATGGCAGGGGGCGCACAGCGGGTCCGTGCGTCCCTCGTCGTCGTGGCGTCGTGCATCGTGCCCGGGGTCTCCCGGGAACGGAGACGACTGCCGTCCTCCCGTCGGTGTCACTGGTGGAGCCGGTCGGTACTGCGTCGTCGTGGTGCACGTCGACGTGACGGGTGAACGGTACGGGCATCACTGACCGTGCTCATGCAGGGGGACGGTCGGGACCACCCCGACGTTGCTCGTGATCGTCGAAATCGGTACGGGCCGGTCGTCACGCGGACCTCACGCCCGCCGGGGCGCCGGTCCGGCCCTCACCGTTCGTGATCAGCGGCGACGCTACCGGACGCGCGGCGGGAGCTCGTGTCGCCCGACCGTGAGGACCCCGCCGGCGACGTCGGCGGTCAGGAACGTGGCGACGGGCTGGCGGCGCCGGTCGGTCGGGGAGCCGGGGTTGAGCAGGCGGACCCCGCCCGGCGTCGTCGAGTCCCAGGGGATGTGGCTGTGGCCGAACACCACGACGTCGGCGGGCTCGTCGGACGCCGGCCCGAACCACTCGTCGCACCGCCGCTCCCGGCCGCGCGCGTCGCCGGTCTCGTGGATGACCGCGAACCGCAGACCCCCGAGCTCGACCCGGGCCACCTCGGGCAGGCGGGCGCGCAGCTCGTCGCCGTCGTTGTTGCCCCAGCACGCGACGAGACGGGCGGACCGGGCCTCGAAGGCGTCGAGGGCGGGCGGGGAGGTCCAGTCGCCCGCGTGCACGACGACGTCCGCGGCCTCGACCGCCGCCCAGACCTCGTCGGGGATCTCCTTCGCCCGCGACGGCAGGTGGGTGTCCGCCACGAGCACCAGCCGGATGACCTCGTCGCCCATCGCCGTGGCCCTCCTCAGCCCCGCAGCGCCCGCGCGTGCGGACCCACGTGGGCGTGCAGCGCGACGAACGCGACCGGTGTGTAGGGGGCGACGACGAGCGCCGGGCCCTCGGTGACGAGCCAGGACCGGGTGCCGTCGCCGTCGGGCTCCACCCCGTGCTGCAGGACCAGCCGCACCGGACCGACCCGGACCCGCCACGACCAGGTGCGCGCCACCTCGTCGACGGCGAGCACCTCGAACGGCACGTGCACTAGCCCCGCGGCCCGGACGGTCCCGGTCAGGCCGGGCTCGAGCCGGCGGCGCGCGGCGGTGACCCCGCTGATCTGCGGTGCCCAGCGCGGCCAGCGGTCCAGGTCGGCGTAGCGCTCCCAGGCCTCGTCGGGGTGGACGGGCCCGCGGGCGGAGACGGAGGTGCGCACGGGCCCGGGAGTACCCGCGGGACTCGGCTCGACGCGTCCCGCCACCGATCGGTACAGTGCCGTACCAGTCGGCGTCGTGATCGGGGGACGGGCATGCCATCGGACGGGCCCGGACGGGTGCACAGCACGGTGCGGTGGGCGGCCACGCACGGGCTGATGCGCGCGGCGATCCGGCGCCAGGCGCGCCGGGGCAACCCCGACGCCGCGCTGCTGCTCGACCCCGACCTGCAGGGCGACCCGTTCACCCACTACGAGCGGCTGCGCGAGCACCGGCCCTTCGCCCGCGGCGCGTTCTCCCGGGTCAGCGTCCACCACGACGTCTGCACGGAGGTGCTGCGCAGCGAGGACTTCGGGGTCGCCGACCGGGACGGGTCGATGCCAGCCGCGGTGCGGCTCGCGCTGCGCCTCGCCGGGCCGCCGCCGTACCCGGGCCCGATCGACCCGCCGTCCATGCTCGCCGTCGACGCGCCGGACCACACGCGCTACCGGCGGCTGGTGACCCGCGCGTTCACCGCGCGCCGGGTGGCGCCGCTGCGCGGGCGGACCGAGGAGATCGCCGCCGAGCTCCTCGACGAGCTCGCGGGCGCCGGCGACGGGCCGGTCGACCTGGTGGAGCGCTACGCGAGCCTGCTCCCGGTCACCGTGATCTCCGAGATGCTCGGCGTCCCCACCACGATGCGCGGGCAGTTCCTCGCCTGGGGCGACGGGGCCGCCGCCGCGCTCGACCTCGGGCTGCCCCGGGAGCGCTGGCAGCTCGTCCAGTCCAACGTGGCCGCCCTGCACCGGTGGATGACCGGGCACCTGCGGCGGTTGCGCGCCGACCCCGGCGAGGACCTGCTCTCCCAGCTCGTCACGGTGGCCGACGACGACGGCAGCCGGCTGACCGAGCACGAGCTGGTCTCGACGGCCCTGCTGGTGCTCGCCGCGGGGTTCGAGACCACGGTGAACCTCGTCGCGAACGGCTCACGGCTGCTCTTCGACCACCCGGACCAGCGCGCGCGGCTCGCCGCGGACCCGTCGCTGTGGCCGACCGCGGTCGACGAGGTGCTCCGGGTGGAGTCGCCGGTGTCGCGGACGGCGCGGATGGCGCGCCGCGACACCGTGGTCGCGGGGGAGGAGATCCCGGCGGGCTCGCTGGTGGTGACGGTGCTGGCGGGCGCGAACCGGGACCCCGACGTCTTCGCGGACCCCGCGAGGTTCGACGTCGGGCGGGAGAACGCCCGCGAGCACGTCGCCTTCTCCAGCGGCATCCACTACTGCCTCGGCGCCGCGCTCGCCCGCATGGAGGGCGAGGTCGCCCTGCGGGCGCTCTTCGAGCGCTTCCCCGAGATGGCCCCGGCCGGCGAGGCCCGCCGGCGTCCCACCCGCATCCTGCGGGGGTACGAGGCGATGCCGGTCCTGCCGGGGCCGGCCCGGCGGGAGACCGCCGGGGTCTGACGCGGGGTCCCGAGGTCAGAGCGCGATCGGCAGTCCGAGGAGCCCGACCGCGGCGGCGGTGAGGACCGTCGTGCTCGGGCGCCCGGGCGGCTCGGCGACGACGTCGACCAGCCCCGCGCGGAGGAGGCGCTGCCCGGCGAACTGGTCGGCGCAGGGCCGGCCGTCGATGAGCAGGCCGGCGCCCGGGTCCGGGCTGACGGTGCAGCGCCCGGCCGCGACCGCGAGCAGGACCGCCCGGTCGCGGGGCGTGATCGCCGGGTCGGACTCCGGCGAGCGGCGCGGAGCGGGGATCGAGCGGGGCGGGGCGGCGGCGGACGTGCTCATGGGACGTGCTCCATTGCTCTGGACGGTCTATCCCGGGTATCGGCCGTCGTCGCGAGGTGTTACCTGCGTCACGGGATCGCGGCGGCTCTCGATTCGTCTCACGGACCATCGGGCCGTCTCGGATTCGCGCTAGACAGCGGTAGACGAGCCGATCGAGGCCGATCCGCCGCGTCGGCTGGTGTCGGCCGGGTGATCACGAGCACGTGGGGCAGCAGGAGTGGTC
>NZ_JABBND010000012.1 GCF_012933465.1 Actinomycetospora sp. TBRC 11914 | reverse complement strand
TGGCCTCCGGCCTCGTGAGCACTAAGTGTCGGTATAGCGACAGTTAGTGCTCACGTGCGCGGAGCGCACCTCGCGAGGGCCTTGCCGAGCACGCCCTTGCCGTCGGGGCCGGTGGCGGTGACGGCGAGGGTGACCGACCCGTCGTCGTCGACGGCCTTGACCGTCGCGCCCAGCTCGATCGCGGCGCCCTCGTCGTCGTCCGGGACGACGACGGGGCGGGTGAAGCGGGTGGAGAAGGAGCGGACCGCCGCGGCGCCGCCGGCCCAGTCGGCGACGAACTGCGCCGCGAGCGCCATGGTGAACATGCCATGGGCGATGACCCCGGGCAGCCCGACGGCGAGGGCGGTGCGCTCGTTCCAGTGGATCGGGTTGAGGTCGCCGGACGCGCCGGCGTAGCGCACCAGATCGGCCCGGGTGACGGTGACGGTGCGGCCGGGGACGGCGTCGCCGACGGCGAGGGCGGGCGGCCCGCTCACGCGTCCTCCCCGGAGTCGTCCCCCGTCGCGGCCCGGCCGACCAGCGTCGCGGTGCTCACCAGCACCGTCGCGCCGTCCGGGTCGGTGACGTCGCACCGGAAGGTGACGACGTCGTTCCCGGCGAGCTCGCGGACGTCGTCGACGGTCACCACGGTGGTCAGCTCGTCGCCGGCGACCACCGGCCGGTGCAGCTCGAAGGACTGGTCGCGGTGCACGACGCGCGTGAAGTCCAGCCCCAGCGCCGGGTCGTCGACGACCTCCCGGGTGGCGTCCCAGGTGAACACCACCGGGAAGGTCGGCGGGGCGACGACGTCGGCGTGGCCGGCGGCGCGGGCCGCCTCCGGGTCGGTGTGGACCGGGTCGGTCGCGCCGACGGCGCGGGCGAACTCCCGGACCTTCTCCCGGCCCACCGCGTACGGGCGGGGCGGCCAGCTGCGTCCGACGAAGGAGGGGTCGAGCGGCACGGCGGCGTGCGCGTCGTCAGGAGCGCGTCAGCGCGTCTCGCGGTGCCCGCGGTGGGTCCCGCAGTGCGGGCAGAACTTCTTCAGCGTGAGCCGGTCGGGGTCGTTCCGCCGGTTCTTCTTGGTGATGTAGTTGCGGTTCTTGCACTCCTCGCACGCGAGCGTGATCTTGGGGCGCACATCGGTCGCGGCCATGGGAGTGTCCTCTCGACTACGTCGTGCTGTGTTCGGTAGCGGTGGCCGGACTTGAACCGGCGACACAGCGATTATGAGCCGCTTGCTCTGCCACCTGAGCTACACCGCCACGGTGTGCCGGGGACCGGCCGGTCCCCGACATGACGAAACCGGCGGGGCGAAACCCGCCGGTCCCTTCCTCACCGAGCCCCTTTACGGAATCGAACCGTAGACCTTCTCCTTACCATGGAGACGCTCTGCCGACTGAGCTAAAGGGGCCAGTCCTCCCGCCGGTCAGGCGGCTCCGGAGCTCTCCGGCGCCGTCCCCGCGGGCGGCACCCAGCGTACAGGGCCCCCGGCGGCACCCGCCGTGCCACCCCCCTCGCGCACGAGGGTCTCCAGCCACTGGTCGAGGTGCCCCACCGACAACGGCCGGGAGACCAGGTAGCCCTGCGCGACGTCGCAGCCCATCTCGGCGAGCGCGGCGCGCACGGACCCGTCCTCGACACCCTCGGCGACCACGGTGAGCCCCAGCGTGTGACCCATCTCGACGATCGCCCGGACCACCGCGGCGTCGCCGGTCTCGGTGCCCATGCCGAGCACGAAACTCTTGTCGATCTTGACCTGGTCGACCGGCAGCCGGCGCAGGTGCGCGAGCGAGGACTGCCCGGTGCCGAAGTCGTCGACCGCGAGCCGGCAACCCATGGCGTGCAGGCGGCGCAGCGCCGGCATCGCGTACTCCCGCTCGGCGGACATCCCGCTCTCGGTGACCTCGAGGGTGAGCAGCTCGGCGGGGACCCCGTGGCGGGCGAGGGCCTCCGCGACGAGGACGGGGAAGGCGTCGTCGAGCGAGCGGACCGAGAGGTTCACCGCCACCGAGAGCCGCAGCCCGCGGTCGAGCCAGCGCCGGGCCGCCGCGAGGGCCTCGTCGAGGACGAACACGGTGAGACCGGCGATCTGCCCGGTCGCCTCGAGCACCGGCACGAACTCGTCGGGCAGCAGCGCCCCGAGCTCGGGGTGCTCCCAGCGCGCCAGGGCCTCGACCCCGAGGACCGTCCGGGCCTCGAGCGAGACGGTCGGCTGGTAGTGGACGCGCAGGCTGCCGTCGGCGACCGCCGGGGCGAAGCCGCGGATGAGGGCGAGCCGGCGGTCGGCCTGCTCCCCCATGCTCGGCTCGTAGCAGCGCACCGGCCCGCCGCCGAGGCGCGCCGCGGAGAGCGCGATGTCCGCGCGGGCGAGCAGCCGCGACGCCAGGACCGCGCCGTCCCGCTCCCCCGCCAGGCCCGGGACGCCGGAGACGGCCACGCCGACGACGACGGGCGCCTCGAACGGGATGCCCTCGACCACGAAGGGGCGCACCAGCTGGTCACGCATCTCGACCGCGCTCGCGTGGGCGGTGGGCCCGTCGACCCCGGCCACGACGACCGCGTAGGTGTCGCCTTCCAGTCGGGCCGCGAGCCGGGCCCCGGGCGCGACCTCGGCGGCGCGCTCGCTCGCGCAGACCGCCTCGAGCCGCCGGGCCGCGAGCGCGACGAACTCCTCGCCGCGGGCGTGCCCGAGGGTGTCGTTGACCTGGTCGAGCAGGCCGAAGGAGATGATCGCGACGGCGCCCGCCTCCCCGGAGACGTGCGTCGCGGCGGCCTGCAGGAAGCCCGGCCGGTTGAGCAGGTCGGTGACCGGGTCCCGGTGGGCGTCACGGCGCAGGCGCGCCTCCAGCCGGCTGTTCTCCACCTCGGCACCCACCTGCCGGGCGATGGTGGCGAGCAGGGTCAGCTCGCCGCGCACCACCGAGCGGGACGGTCCGCGCCAGCGCTGGGCGCCGACCCGGGCCGGATCGTGGACCTCGAGGACCCCCCGGCGCGACCGCACGATCGGGGGCGCCTCGCCGTTCCCGGCCGCCTCGCCGACCTCCGGCGCGGTGATCGGCGCCACGAGGACCTCCCCGGCCCGCCGCGCGTCCATCCAGTCCCGGACGGTCGGCGGCGCCGTGCGGCGCAGCCACCGGGCGGCACCTCGACCGGGTCGGAAGGCCTCCGCCGGGACTGCCGGCGCGCCGGGACCCGCACCGGGCAGCGGCTCGCCCGCCTGCTCGAGGAGGGGGCCGACGGCGAGGACGACCCGGCGCGCGCCGTAGCGCAGCCGCAGCGCCTCGGCGATCTCGCGCGCCGCGGTGCGGCCGTCGTCGTCGGGGCGGTGCACGGCGTGCGACGCCACCGCCCGGCCGACGGCACCCAGCGTCCGGAGGTCGAGCGACCTCCGGGCGCGCGCGGTGCGCAGCACCGAGACGCCGACGACGCCCACTCCCACCGCCAGGACGACCGCTGCGAGGACCCCCGCGACCCCGCTCACGGCGCGGCGGCGGGCAGCGCGCCGCACGAACAGTGCATCGACGCCTCCCGCTGCCTCGTCCGACGAACCCGTCGCCGGTCATCCTTCCGGGTACCCGCTCACTCTACGCAAGAATCCTGACGAAGGTAGGTACCTCTACACCACTCATACGGACTAATTACCCCACCGCGCCACGGCCTGAGACAGCAACTGGTCACGGAGAGTCCGATCCGCCGAGGCAACAGCTCCATCCGGGCGCGCCGGACGGACGCGGCCGTGACGAGGCGTGCGCCCGGGTCGCCTGATGGGATGGACGCGGGGTCACCGACCGGTCCGCGGGCCGGGTCGCCGCACGGAGGAGGAACGCATGTCGCTGGACCCGGGAGCGGACCGGAGCGGGGGCGGGAGCGCGCCCACGGCGGGCATCGTCGCCACCGGGAGCGAGCTCCTCGCGGGCCGGGTGCACGACGCCAACGGTCCCTGGCTCGCCGAGCGGCTCGGGGAGCTCGGGATCGACGTCGTGCAGATCCTGCTCGTCGGGGACCGGCCCGACGAGATGGAGGCGGCGCTGCGCTCGCTGCGCGGGGTGGACCTCGTCGTCACCAGCGGCGGCCTCGGCCCCACCGCGGACGACCTGACGGCCGCCGTCGTCGCGGACGTCACCGGGCGCCCGCTGGAGCTCGACGAGCACATGGAGAAGGTCGTCGGGGACATCATCTCGCGCTTCGCGGACCGCCTCCGGTGGGACGCCGACGCCCTCGCCGAGGCCAACCGCAAGCAGGCGATGGTGCCGCGCGGCGCCACCGCGATCCGGCCGGTGGGCACCGCGCCCGGGCTGGCGGTCCCGCCGGGCGGGGAGGGCGCGTACGCCCCCACGGTGCTCGTCCTGCCCGGCCCGCCCCGCGAGGTCCGGGGCATGTGGGACGACGCCCTCGCGACCGCCCCGATGCAGGCGCTGCTCGCGCGCACGGCGCCCTTCGAGGAGACCCACCTGCGCCTCTTCGGCGTCCCCGAGTCCGAGATCGCGGCGACGCTGCGCGCGGTGGGCGAGCACACCGACCTCGCCCCGCTGGAGATCACGACCTGCCTGCGCGACTTCACCCTCGAGGTCGACCTGCGCCGGCGTCCCGACGACGCGGCCGCGCGGGCCGCGCACGACGCCGTCGTCGCCGAGATCGACGCCCGCCACGGGAAGGCCGTCTTCTCCCGCACCGGCGAGACCATCGACGAGATCCTCTTCGGGCTGCTCGAGGGCCGCACCATCGCTACCGCGGAGTCGTGCACCGGGGGGCTGCTCGCCGGGCGGCTCACGGCGCCCGCGGGGGCGTCCGCCCACGTCGAGGGCGGCATCGTCTCGTACTCCAACGAGGCCAAGGAGCACCTGCTCGGCGTGCCCCACGCCCTCATCGCCACCCACGGCGCGGTCTCCCCGGAGGCGGCGCATGCCATGGCCGGCGGTGCGATCGAGCGGTTCGGCGCCGACGTCGCGGTCGCGATCAGCGGGATCGCGGGTCCGGGCGGGGGCACCGCGGAGAAGCCCGTCGGCTACGTGTGCTTCTCGGTGCGCACCGCCGACGGCCGCGAGATCGCCCGGGACCCGGTGCTGCCCGGCGAGCGCGGCGACGTGCGGGAGCGCTCGGTGGTGCTGGCCATGCACCTCGTGCGGCGCATCCTCACCGAGGGATGAGCGCGCTCAGGCCGTCAGGCCCTTGAAGAAGCGGATGATCTGGTCGATCGCGTCGCCGAGGGCGGACAGGATCCCGCGCACCGTGGCCGCAGCCTGGTCGGGCTGGGCGATCACGAAGTAGAGGATGATCGCCACGACCACCAGGATCAGCAGGAGGCGCAGGCGCGAGTTCATCGTGTCCTTTCCGCAGCAGGGAGCCCTGCGGACCGGGTCGAGCCCCGGCGGACCCGGGTGCGGGGCGACCGTAACGTGGCGATCTCGCCACCGGTGCCAGTTCGGAGCACGTGTCGCGGACGTGATCGACGTCCCCCGTCCGGCCCTGTCCGACCGGCCGGGGCAGGATGTCGACCATGACCGGCGAGCGCATGACGGGGTTCACCCGCGGGGCCCTCCGCTTCGACGTCGTCGACGGCGGTCCCGCCGACGCCGACGAGACGGTGTTGCTCCTGCACGGCTTCCCGCAGACGAGCGCCAGCTGGGGCCCGGTGGCCCAGCGCCTGCAGGCGGCCGGTCTGCGCACCCTCGCGCCGGACCAGCGCGGCTACTCGCCGGGGGCCCGCCCCGCCGGCCGCGCGGCCTACCGGGTCGAGCACCTCGTGGACGACGCCGCCGCGCTCGTCAGCGCGTCCGGCGCCGGATCGGTGCACGTCGTCGGCCACGACTGGGGTGCGGTGGTGGCCTGGGCGCTCGCCGCCCACCGGCCCGAGCTCGTCCGCACCGTCACCGGGGTGTCGGTCCCCCACCCCGCGGCCTTCCTGCGCGGATTCCTGCACGGGCCGCAGCTGCTGCACTCCTGGTACATGGGGGCCTTCCAGCTGCCGTGGCTGCCCGAGCTCCTCCTGTCCGACGAGGCCCGGATGACGGCGGTCCTGCGCCGCAGCGGCGCGGGCGCCGAGGCGGCCCGCCGCGACGCGGCCGCCCTCGCGGGCGCGATCACGGGCCCGATCAACTGGTACCGCGCGCTCCCCCTGGCCTCCCCGGGCTACACCCGCCGCCCGGTCCAGCGCCCCTCGCTGCAGGTCTGGAGCGACGGCGACGGGTTCATCACCCGCGCGGCCATCGACCAGAACCCACGTTTCGTCCTCGCCCCGTACCGGCTCGAGGTGCTGCCGGGCGTCAGCCACTGGATCCCCGAGGAGGCGCCGGACCGGCTCGCCGAGCTGGTCCGGGCCCACGTCGGGGCCTGAGCGGACCGGCTCAGGCGGGGCGCCGCGCGCCCGCGTCGACGGGCAGGGTGACGCCCAGGACGGTGTCGACGACGAGCGCCGGGTCGTCCCACATCGGCACGTGGCCGACGCGGGGCAGCCGCACGAACACCCGGAGCACCCGGAAGGTCCACAGCAGCCGCCGCAGGTCCCAGCCCGAGCGCCAGGAGCACCAGCGGGGACCCGGCCCCGGACCGGTAGAGCTCGGGTGGGGTCATCGCGGCCTCCTCGTCCCCCGGCGGGGCGGCTGCGGCCCCCGGCAGAACGTATCGTCCGTTACGGTCGAGCGCGGGATCCCGCCGCAGCGACCCGGCCGTCGTCCCTGCCCCACCCGGAGGACACCCGCATGGCCCGCACGGCCACCCCCGTGACGTTCTTCGACGCCGCCCTGCGCCTGCTCGCCGGGCCCGGGCTCCCGGCCCTGCGCATCGGCCGCCTCTGCGGCGAGGTCGGCGTCACCAGCGGCAGCTTCTACCACCACTTCGGCAGCTGGGACGGCTTCGTCGCCGCCCTGCTCGACCACTGGGCGGCCGAGGAGGTCGACCGACCGCTGGAACTCGTGCGCCGGGCCGACGTCCGGGACCCGGGCGAGCGCGTGACCCTGCTCAAGGGCCTGGCCCTGACGATCCCCCACGACGCCGAGACCGCCATCCGCCGCTGGGCGGGTACCGACACGGCGGTGGCCGCCGCCCAGCAGCGCGTGGACGACGGCCGGCGGGACGCGGTGCGGGAGGTCATCGCGCCGCTGATCGCCGACCCGGCGCTCGTCGCCGTGCTCGCCGAGGTCGGCCTGTCCCTGCTCGTCGGGCACCAGCAGCTGCACCACGGCGGTCCCCCGGTGGACCTCTCCGACCTGCTCGACCAGTTCGAGCTGCTCGTGCGCAGCCACGCCGACACCCCGGCGCGGGGCTGACCCGCTACCGGTTCAGCTGGATCGGCAGCGCCTTCACGGCGTTGACGAAGTTGCTCGTCAACCGGTCCGGCTCGCCCACCTCGAAGTCGGGGGCGGCCGTGAGGAGGCGGCGCCAGATCTCGCGCAGCTGGGTGCGGGCGAGCATGTTGCCCATGCAGAAGTGCGGCCCGCCGCCGCCGAATCCCTGGTGCGGGTTCGGGTCGCGGGTGACGTCGAGGCGCAGCGGGTCGTCGAACACCGCGGTGTCCCGGTTCCCGGACTCGTAGAACATGACGACCTTGTCGCCGGCCGCGATCCGCTGTCCCCGCAGCTCGGTGTCCTCGGTCGCGGTGCGCCGGAACGTCAGCACGGGGCTCGCCCAGCGCACCATCTCCTCCACCGCGGTCCCGAGGCGCCCGTCGAGGTCGTCGAGCAGCCGCGCCCGCTCGTCGCGGAACCGGGTCAGCGCGACGGCGCCGTGGGCGATGGTGTTCCGGGTGGTGTCGTTGCCGGCCACGGACAGCAGCACGAAGAAGGCGCCGATCTCGGAGTCGGTCAGCGACTGCCCGTCGACCTCGGCCTGCACCAGGTTGGTCATGAGGTCGTCCTGCGGATGCGCCCGGCGCTCCTCGGCGCACTGCAGGCCCGGTCCGAGCAGCGCGAACAGCGCCTGGGCGCTGAGCTCCACCGGGTCGTCCACGCCGTGCCGGGCGCGCACCTCCGGGTCGTTGGCGCTGACCAGCAGGTCGGCCGCCTCGGCGAGCGCGTCCTGCTGGTCCTCCGGCAGGCCCATCATGTCGTAGATCATCGCCATCGGGAGCCGCCGGCAGACGAGCTGCACGAAGTCGCCGTCGCCGTGCTCGAGCAGCTCGGCGACGATCGCGTCGGCCCGCTGCGCGATGCGGTCCTCCAGCCGCCGGATCTGCTTGGGCGTGAACGCCGCCCCGACGAGCTTGCGCAGCTGGGCATGGCGCGGCGCGTCCATCGCGAGGAACGACTGGCTGGCCTCCAGCAGCTCCGGCGGTGCGTCCTGGAACTGCACGCCCTGCCCCGAGCAGAAGGTCGCCGGGTTCTTCGAGACGTGGGCGATGTCGGCGTGGGTGACGACGGCCCAGAACCCGGGGTCGTCGTCGGCGACCATCAGCCCCTCGGCCGGCGGGTGCCAGGACAGGGGGCGCTCGGCGCGCAGCTGGGCGAACGACTGCTCCCGCTCGTCGGTCGACCGGGACCAGAAGGCGAGGGTGGACAGGTCGACCGGGTCGTGGTCGGGCTTCTCGCCGGTGGACGCGCCCGCGGTGGTGGTCATGCCCCTCGCCTCCTGGTGTCGTGCCGGGGTCAGTCCTGCAGGGAGAGCGCCTCGGTCGGGCAGGCCTCACAGGCCTGGCGGATCTCGTCCTCGCGCCCGTCGGGCACCTCGGTGAGGTGCAGGGTCAGCGACCCGTCGTCCTCCACCTCGAAGACGTCGGGCGCGATCGACTCGCACATCCCGAGCCCGCTGCACTTGTCGTAGTCCACGGCGATCCGCATGTCCCCCGGTCCTCCTTCGTCGACGACGACGCGCTCCCCCGGACCATAACGTGCATCATGCTATGGCGGCGAGGGACATCACGTTTCCGTCGGATACCCGGTGGCGGCCGCCCGTGATCCGGGGCCCCGGCTCCTACTTCGGGGGCAGGTGGCGGTGCACGAAGTCCGCCGCCCGGTCGAGGGCCTCGACGGCCTCGTCGAGATGGGCGTGGAGGCTCTGGAAGACGTGGGGGACGCCCGCGGTGACGTCGAGGACCACGTCGACGTCGTGGTGCGCCGCGCGCACCGCGAAGCGCGTCGAGTCGTCGAGCAGGACCTCGTTCGTGCCGACCTGCAGCAGCAGCGGAGGCAGACCCCCGAGGTCGCCGACGACGGCCGGGCTCACGAGGGGCTGGCGGGGCTCGGCCCCCGCGAGGTAGTGCGCGGACAGCCGGGCGAGGTTCTCCCGGTCGAAGAGCGGGTCGACGCCCTCCTTGGCGTCCATGCTGTCGCCGCTGCGGGTCGCGTCGAGCCCCGCGGAGAAGAGCACGGCGCAGGCGGGCCGCGGCAGCCCCTCGTCGCGGGCCCGCAGCAGCGCGCCGACGGTGAGGCCGCCGCCGGAGGAGTCGCCGGCCACGACGATCCGCTCGGGCGGCGTCCCCTGTTCGAGCAGCGCGCGGTATGCGGCGAGCCCGTCCTCGATGGCCGCCGGGAACGGGTGCTCGGGGGCCAGCCGGTAGGCCGGACAGACCGCCGGGGCGCCGACGCCGCGGACCAGGGCCGCCGTCAGCGTCGCCGCCGTGCGGGGTGAGCCGTAGACCCAGCCGCCACCGTGGAAGTAGAGGATGGTCGCGTCCACGCGTGCCTCGTCGGGCGTGATCCACAGCGCCGGGCGGCCGGCGAGCGAGGAGTCCGCGAGCGTGACACCGGCCGGCGGCGGGCCGACGGTCGTGTACATCTCGAAGAATTCGCGCAGCTCGTCCGGCGGGAGGCTCGTGTCGAGCCGGGCGGCCCGCATCAGACGGTCGATCTCGGCGCGCTGCTGCTGCGTCACGAGGTCATGAGATCAGGCGGGCGATCACGTGCGTCGACCGCCTTCGGGACCGTGGTGAGAGGTCCGGTCGGAACTCCTGAGCGGCTCCCCAGCGCGGCCAGGAGCCCCGACCGGAACCCGGAGGGGTCACGCCGACGATCCCCCGGAGACCGTCCGCGACCTGTTGGGCAGAGGATGGCCGCACACCATCCCGGGAAACCCGGTCGCCCGTGGTGAACCGGTTCAGCGTCGGCGGGCGTCAGCCTTCGCCATCCCCGGACCCGACGTACTGCGCGCGCAGGTCCTTCTTGAGGATCTTGCCCGACGCGTTGCGGGGCAGCTCGTCGACGACGTCGACCGAGCGCGGCCGCTTGAAGCCCGCGATCCGCTCCTTCGTCCACTCCAGGAGCTCGTCGGGGTCGATCGACTGCCCCTCCGCCGCCACGACGACCGCCTTGACGGTCTCGCCCCACTTGTCGTCCGGGACCCCGATCACCGCGACGTCGGAGACGGCCGGGTGCTGCGCGACGACGTTCTCCACCTCGATCGGGTACACGTTCTCGGCACCCGTGACGATCATGTCCTTGATGCGGTCGGTCAGGAACAGGTAGCCCTCGTCGTCGAGATAGCCGCCGTCGCCGGTGCGCAGCCAGCCGTCCGAGGTGATCGACTTCTCGGTCTCCTCCGGCCGCTGCCAGTAGCCGGAGGTCACCTGCGAGGAGCGGATCCACACCTCGCCGACCTCGTTCGCGGCGAGCTCCTCGTCGGTGGACGGATCGACGACCCTGAGCTCGACCCACGGGTAGGCGCGGCCCGCCGAGCGCATGAGGTGGGCCCGGGGTCCGTCGGGGTCGTGGTCGTCGGGGTCGAGCTGGGTGATCGCCCCCGTCGTCTCGGTCGAGCCGTAGACCTGGAAGAGCGGGGCGCGGAACGTCTCGAGGACGGTGTTGAGCACCGTGCCGGTGATCGGCGACGCGCCGTAGGCCACGGCGCGCAGCTTCGACCAGTCCCGCTGCGCCGCGCCCGGGACCTGGCACAGGAACTGCAGGACCGCGGGCACGAGGAAGGCGTTGGTGATGCCCTCGTGCTCCATGGTGTCGAGCAGCTGCGGCGGCACGATGTCGGCGACGAGCACGACGCGGGCCCCGAAGGACAGGCACACCAGGGCGAACCCGGACCCGCCGATGTGGAAGAGCGGCATGGCGACCAGGCCGACCGACTCGTCGTCGAAGCTCCAGTGCCCGCCGACCGAGAGCAGTGCCCCGAAGTTGCGGTGGGAGAGCAGCACGCCCTTCGCCCGCCCGGTGGTCCCGGAGGTGTAGAGCTGCAGGACGGTGTCGGTGTCCTCGGCGTCCGCCGCCGGGTCGGTCCGCTCGGTGAGGCCGTCGACCCAGCCCTCGTAGTCCTCGCCGACCACGAGGACCCGGCGCCCGCCGTCGTCGAGCTTCTCGCGCAGCTCGGCGAAGTCGGGGCCGAGGACGACGAGGCCGGCGTCCGAGTCGCCGGTGAGGTCGATCAGCTCGTCCGGGGTGAGCCGGAAGTTGAGCGGGGCCACCGCGGCCCGGACCGTCGCGGCGGCGAAGAGCAGCTCGAAGAACTCGGCCGCGTTCTTCCCGATCCACACCACCCGGCCGCCCTCGCCGACCCCGAGCCCGAGCAGCCCCGTCGCGATCCGCGCCGCACGCTCGTCGAGCTCGGCGTAGGTCAGCGAGCGCTCGCCCCCGGTCAGCGCGGTCTGCGCACCGCGGTCGTGGGCGTGGTCGCGGACGATGTCGGTCAGCCGGAACGGGGCCACGGCACCTCCAGGTCAGGGCGGGAATCGGCATCGGTGACCGCGGACACACGGCGCGGGCGGCACCGTAGCGGGAGCGACGGACGCCACGGAAGAGTCAGGGTTGACCGTTACGGGTCGCCCGGGGAGGCTTACCGGGCAGTAGGACGCCGGCAGTCGGTCGTCCGGCAGGGAGGAGCCCCGGGTGGAGCGCACGATCTTCGACGACGAACACCACGCCTTCCGGGAGATGGTGCGGGACTTCCTGGAGAAGGAGGTCGCGCCGTACCACGAGGACTGGGAGAAGCAGGGCCACGTCAGCCGCGACGTGTGGCTGTCGGCGGGCAAGACCGGGCTGCTCGGCCTCGACGTCGAGGAGCGCTTCGGCGGTGGCGGGGTCGACGACCTGCGCTTCATGTGGATCCTCACCGAGGAGATCTCGCGCAGCGGCTTCTCGGGGCTGGGCTTCCCGCTCTCGAACGACGTCGTGACGCCCTACCTCACCGAGCTGACCACCGAGGAGCAGAAGGAGCGCTGGCTCCCCCGCTTCTGCTCGGGCGAGATGATCACCGCGATCGCCATGACGGAGCCCGGCACCGGCTCCGACCTGCAGGGCATCCAGACCAAGGCCGTCCGCGACGGCGACGAGTGGGTCATCAACGGCGCCAAGACCTTCATCACCAACGGGATCATGAGCGACCTCGTGATCGTGGTGTGCAAGACCGACGCCGACGCCGGCTCGCACGGCTTCTCGCTGATCGCGGTGGAGCGGGACACGCCCGGCTTCGAGCGCGGCCGCCACCTCGACAAGATCGGCATGGTCGCCCAGGACACCGCCGAGCTGTCCTTCACCGACTGCCGGGTGCCCGCCTCGAACCTCGTCGGCCAGGAGGGCCAGGGCTTCATCCACCTGATGCAGAACCTGCCCCGCGAGCGGATGTCGATCGCGATCGCCGCGACCGCCGGCGCCGAGAAGGTCCTCGACGACACGATCACCTACGTCAAGGAGCGCAAGGCCTTCGGCCGGCCGATCGCCTCGCTGCAGAACACCCGGTTCACCGTCGCGGAGCTGAAGACGAAGCTCGCCGTCACCCGCGAGTTCGTCGACCGCTGCATCGTCGAGCTGAACGCCAAGAAGCTCGGCCCGGCCGACGCGTCGATGGCCAAGTACTGGGCGACCGAGACCGCCAAGGAGGTCATCGACCGGTGCCTCCAGCTGCACGGCGGCTACGGCTACATGCGGGAGTACCCGGTGGCCAAGGCGTTCCTCGACAACCGCGTGCAGACCATCTACGGCGGCACCACCGAGATCATGAAGGAGATCATCGGGCGGGTCGTCCTGAGCTGAACGGTCAGCCCTGACCGGTCCGGCTCGTCGTCGTTCCGAGCGAGGGGCACCGTCGGTCGATCTACTCGACCGGAGGTGCCCTTCGTTCGGTCAGGAGCGCCGTCAGCCCCACCGCGGGTCGCGGCCGGAGAGCGCGACGAGGCGGTCCAGCGGCGGCGCGTCGTCGGCGACGGCGACCCGCGGCGCGAAGGGCTTGCCCTCGCCCTGGTAGTCCTCGGTGAGCATCATCGGCGCGAACCCCAGGGAGAGCTCGAGTCCCTCGGCGGGCGGATCCCACGCCTGGCCGGTCGCGGCGGCGAGGTCCCAGCCGTGGACCTGGTACTCCCACAGGATCATCGAGAGCGCCATCTGCCCCGGCATCGACGCCTCTCCGAGCACGAGCGGACGGTTCGCCGCACCGGCCCGCAGCGCCTCGTCGAGCCGCGCGGCGGACGCCCGGATCGCGGCGGCCGCGTCGTCCGGGGCCCGGTAGCCGGAGAGGTCCGCCCGCGGTGCCCGCCCCTCGGGGTCCGCGTACCCGGCGCTGAAGGTGTCCAGCCAGCCGACGACGTGCTCGAGCAGTGCCTCGACGTCGAACTCGGTGCAGGGCGTCGGCGCGTGCCGGGAGTCGTCGTCGACCCCGTCGGCGATGCCGGCGAGGTCGGTCAGGACGGTGTGCAGGTGCGCGCGGGTGTCCGCGGCGGTCGGTGCTCCGGTCATGACGAGCAGCCTGCCGGGGACGCGGCGGGCGGGATTGAACTTTCGCGACCGCCCTACCCTGGCCGCGTGGACGGGCCCGCCCCCGTGGAGAGAGACAGCCGCGGCATCCTCGACCCCTGGCTGCTGCGGCAGCGGGTCGCCTTCACGCGCCACCCGCCGACGCCGCCGCTCTATGGTCTCGTCGACCGGTTCTGGGCCGTGCGGTGGGACCTGCCGATCGGCACCGCGCACCGTCAGGAGGTGCTCACCCACCCGTCGGTCAACCTCTCCGTGGGCACCCCCGACGCCCGCGGCCGGCGCACCGACCCCGAGGCGCGGGTGACCGGCGTGGCCACCGACCTCGTCGACCGGGAGCTCGCGGGGAACGGCTGGACGGTCGCGGCGATGACGACCGTCGGCGGCTTCGGCGCGTTCGTCCCCGGGCCGGTCTCGTCCCTGGTGGACCGCGTGGTGGACGTCGACGTCGTCCCCGGTCTCGACGGCGGGTCCCTCGTCACCGCGGTCACCACGGCCGGGGGCGACGCCGGCACCGACGACGCCGCGCGGGAGCCGGCCCGCGTCGCCGTCCTCGCCCGCGCCCTCGAGGAGGTCCTCGCGGCGGCCGACCCGGCCCGGGTGGAGCAGGCCCGCGAGGTCGCCGCGGTCGCGCGGATCGCCGAGACCGACCGGGGGCTGCGCCGTCTCGACGACCTCGCCGCCCGCGCCGGGGTCGCCCCACGCGCCCTGCAGCGCCTCTTCGCCCGCCACGCCGGGGTGTCGCCGACGTGGGTCCTGCGCCGCTACCGGCTGCTCGAGGCCGCCGAGGCCGTCCGGGAGGGCGAGCGGGTGGTCTGGTCGGACGTCGCGAGCGCGTTGGGGTACGCCGACCAGGCCCACCTCGTCCGCGACTTCCGTGCGGCGCTCGGCCGCACCCCCGAGGCGTACGCCCGCGCGCTGCGGTGAGCCCTCAGAGCAGGAGCGCCTTCGTCAGCTGCTTCCACTGCGCCAGGTGCGGGTCGGTCGCGTGGTCGCGGGGGTCGAAGCCGTAGGTCAGGGCCACCCCGCGCATGCTCGTGAGGAGCATCTCGCGGACCGCCGGGTAGTGCTCGCACGCGAGGTAGTGCTCGAACACGGCGTCCAGCGTCTGCCGGATCGCCGCGCCCAGGCGCCGCTCGGCGGGGAGCAGGGCCGCCGCGAGCGCCGGGTCGGTGCGGGCCGCCGTCCAGAGCTCGACAGACGCCCAGAAGTACGGCTGGCGGAACGTCGACCACATCTCCTCGACCACCCGGTCGATGCGCCCCTCCGGGTCCTCCTCGACGGCGGGCAGCTCGGCCGCCGCCAGGCCGTCCGAGGCGAACCGGGTCGCGGCGAGGTGCTGGGCCGCGGCGACGAGCAACGTCTCCTTCGACGGGAAGTGGTGCAGCAGCCGGCCCCGGGAGACCCCGGCGCGCGCCTGGATCGTCAGCGTGGTCGTGCCGGCGTAGCCGGACTCGACGAGGCAGGTGACGGCGGCGTCGAGGATCCGCTGGCGGCTGTCCGAGGTGCGCTGCTCCCGGGACCGCCGGGGACCCGCGGCGCGCCGGGCGGGCGCACGCTCCGCGGGGCGCTCGGAGGCCTCGTCGAGCAGCGGTTCCGTCCCGTCCGCGGTCATCCGCCGTCCCTCCCCTCGTCGGTCGTGCGGTGGGGAATCGTCGCGGACCCGGCACCGGACGGTCAACGCTGACCGTCCCGGTGCGCGGCGCGTGTCCGGCCTGGCCTCCCCGTGGGGGCCACCCCTTCCACCCTTGCCTACTCGCCGGTAACGTCACCGGCCGAACCGCGGGCCGACCGTTGACAGGCGCTACAAACAGTCCATCATGACTGTCAGGAGCGCAGGGCGGCCCGCCCCGCAGGGGCGAACCGGCCCCGCCGCTCCGCTCGCCCGAACGCCGTTGGAAGGGACCCCCACCCGTGACCGAGGCATACATCTACGACGCCATCCGCACCCCGCGCGGGCGGGGCAAGGCGACCGGGTCGCTGCACGAGGTGAAGCCCGTCTCGCTCGTCGTCGGGCTGCTGGACGAGCTCCGCAACCGCAACCCGGAGCTCAACCCGGAGCACGTCGAGGACGTCGTGCTCGGCTGCGTCTCCCCGATCGGGGACCAGGGCGGTGACATCGCCAAGACCGCGGCCATCGCGGCGGGCATGCCCGACACCACCGGCGGCGTGCAGCTCAACCGCTTCTGCGCCTCCGGCCTCGAGGCGGTCAACCAGGCCGGTCAGCGCGTGGCCTCCGGCTGGGAGGACCTGATCATCGCCGGCGGCGTCGAGTCGATGTCGCGCGTCCCGATGGCCTCCGACGGCGGGCCGTGGGCCATGGACCCGGAGACCAACTTCAAGACCGGCTTCGCGCCGCAGGGCATCGGCGCCGACCTCATCGCCACCATCGAGGGCTTCTCGCGCGAGGACGTCGACTCCTACGCGCTCGAGTCGCAGACCCGCGCCGCGAAGTCCTGGGCCGATGGCGCCTTCGACCGCTCGATCGTGCCGGTGAAGGACCGCAACGGGCTGACGATCCTCGACCGCGACGAGCACATGCGCGAGACGACACTGGAGGGCCTCGCGGGCCTCAAGCCCTCGTTCGCCGGCATCGGCGAGATGGGCGGCTTCGACGCCGTGGCGCTGCAGAAGTACCACTGGATCGAGAAGATCGACCACGTCCACCACGGCGGCAACTCGTCGGGCATCGTCGACGGCGCCGCCCTGGTGCTGGTCGGCAGCGAGTCGGCCGGCAAGGCCAACGGCCTCACCCCGCGCGCCCGCATCGTCGCCACCGCCGTCTCCGGGGCCGACCCGACGATCATGCTCACCGGCCCGACGCCGGCCTGCCGGAAGGTGCTCGCCAAGGCCGGGCTGACGGTCGACGACATCGACCTCCTCGAGATCAACGAGGCCTTCGCGGCGGTGCCGATGAAGCTCATGCGCGACCTCGGCTTCCCGCACGAGCGCACCAACGTCATGGGCGGCGCCATCGCCCTCGGCCACCCGCTCGGGGCGACCGGCGCGATGATCATGGGAACGATGGTCGACGAGCTCGAGCGCCGCGACCTGCGCCGCGCCCTCGTCACGCTGTGCATCGGCGGCGGCATGGGCGTCGCCACGATCATCGAGCGCGTCTGACCCGCCCTCCCACCACTCGTCCGTAGCGAAGGAGCACGAAGAGCAGTGAGCGACAACATGTTCCGGTGGGAGGCCGACGGCGACGGCATCGTCACGCTGACGATGGACGACCCGGACGCCTCGGCCAACACGATGAACGAGCGCTTCGGGCGGGACCTCGACGCGACGCTGACCCGGCTGGAGTCCGAGAAGGACTCGATCACGGGGGTCGTCCTGACCTCGGCGAAGAAGACGTTCTTCGCCGGCGGGAACCTCGAGGACCTGCGCAACTACGGCCCGTCGGAGGCGCAGAAGGCCTACGACCAGTCGCAGGCCATCAAGACCGCGCTGCGACGCCTGGAGACCTTCGGCAGGCCCGTCGTCGCGGCGATCAACGGCGCCGCGCTCGGCGGCGGCCTCGAGATCGCGCTGGCCACCCACCACCGCATCGCGCTCGACGCCAAGGGCTCGAAGATCGGGCTCCCCGAGGTCACGCTCGGCCTGCTGCCCGGTGGCGGTGGCGTCGTCCGCACCGTGCGCCTGCTCGGCATCGCCGACGCCCTCATGCAGGTCCTGCTGCAGGGCCAGCAGCGCAACCCGCGCGCGGCGCTCGAGGCCAAGCTCGTCGACGAGGTCGTCGACACCCCCGAGGAGCTGCTGAGCAAGGCCAAGGAGTGGATCCGGGCCAACCCCGAGGCCGTCCAGCCCTGGGACGTCAAGGGCTACAAGATCCCCGGCGGCACGCCGAGCGTGCCGAAGTTCGCGCAGAACCTCCCGGCCTTCCCGGCCAACCTGCGCAAGCAGCTCAAGAACGCCCCGATGCCGGCGCCGTACAACATCATGTGCGCCGCGGTCGAGGGGTCGCAGGTCGACATCGACAACGCCGCGAAGATCGAGTCGCGCTACTTCGCCGACCTCGTCGTCGGCCAGGTCTCGACGAACATGATCAACGCGTTCTTCTTCGACCTGCAGTCGATCAACAAGGGCGGCTCGCGGCCGTCCGGGTACGACAAGCACAGCGCCCGCAAGGTCGTCGTGCTCGGCGCCGGGATGATGGGCGCGGGCATCGCGTACTCGTGCGCGATGGCCGGCATCGAGGTCGTCCTCAAGGACGTCGCCCTCGCCAACGCCGAGAAGGGCAAGGACTACTCGAAGAAGATCCTCGACAAGGCCGTCTCGCGCGGGAAGTCGACCCAGGAGAAGGCCGACGAGGTCCTCGCCCGGATCACCCCGACCGAGAAGCCCGAGGACGCCGCCGGCGCCGACCTCGTCATCGAGGCCGTCTTCGAGAGCCCCGACCTCAAGAAGCAGGTCTTCGCCGAGATCCTGCCGCACCTCGCGCCCGACGCGGTGCTCGGCTCGAACACCTCGACGCTGCCGATCACCGACCTCGCGACCGGTGTCGACCGCCCCGAGGACTTCGTCGGCCTGCACTTCTTCTCCCCGGTCGACAAGATGCCGCTGCTGGAGATCATCCGCGGCGAGAAGACGTCCGACGCCACGCTGGCGAAGGCCGTCGACATCGCGCTCCAGATCCGGAAGACCCCGATCGTCGTCTCCGACTCGCGCGGGTTCTTCACCAGCCGCGTCATCGGGACGTTCATCAACGAGGCCGTGGCGATGCTCGGCGAGGGCGCCGCGCCGTCGTCGATCGAGCAGGCCGGCTCCCAGGCCGGCTACCCCGCCCCGCCGCTGCAGCTGATGGACGAGCTGACCCTGACGCTGCCGCAGCACATCCGCGAGGAGACGAAGAAGGGCGTCGAGGCGGCCGGCGGCACGTGGGTGAGCCACCCGTCCGACGCGATCGTCGACCGCATGGTCGAGCTCGGCCGCAAGGGCCGCTCCTCGGGCGCCGGGTTCTACGACTACGACGCCGAGGGCAAGCGGACCGGGCTGTGGTCGGGCCTGGCCACCGAGTTCGGCGCCGCGAAGGGCGACCTGCCGTTCGAGGACATGCAGGAGCGGATGCTCTTCGCCGAGGCCCTCGAGACCGTGAAGTGCTTCGACGAGGGCGTGCTGCACACCATCGCCGACGCCAACATCGGCTCGATCATGGGCATCGGGTTCCCGGCCTGGACCGGCGGCGTCGCCCAGTACATCGACGGCTACCCGGGCGGCCTGCCCGGCTTCGTCGAGCGGGCCCGCATCCTCGCCAAGGCCTACGGCGACCGGTTCGCGCCGCCGGCGTCGCTGGTCGAGAAGGCCGAGAAGGGGCAGAACCTGCGCGACTCGCTCTGAGTCGGGCTGCCCACACGCCCCTCTGGGCGCACGAACGGCCGGTTCGTCACCTTCTCGCGTGACGAACCGGCCGTTCGTCTTTTCCGGCCCCGACCACTACCGGTCAGGGCTGACTGTCTCGTAGGGTCCCGACGACGGGTCACGACGGTTGCGGTGGAGGAACACGGCATGGGTGTGCTGGACGGCGTCAAGGTGGTCGAGGTGGCCGGCATCGGGCCGGGCCCGTTCGCGGCGATGATGCTGGCCGACCTCGGGGCCGACGTGCTGCGCGTCGACCGCACCGCGGGCGGCGGCCTGCAGCTCGGCGACCCGACCAAGGACGTCCTCGCCCGGGGCCGGCGCTCGGTCGCCCTCGACCTCAAGTCCCCCGAGGGCGTCGAGGTCCTGCTCGACCTCGTCGCCTCCGCCGACGTGCTCCTCGAGGGCTTCCGGCCCGGCGTCGCCGAGCGGCTCGGCTTCGGCCCCGACGTCTGCCACGAGCGCAACCCGCGCCTGGTGTTCGGCCGCATGACCGGGTGGGGCCAGGACGGCCCGAACGCCCAGCGCGCGGGCCACGATCTGACCTACCTGGCCACGGCCGGCGTCGTCGGGCACGTCGAGGGACCGGACGGTGCGCCCGGCATCCCGATGAACCTCGTCGGGGACTTCGGGGGCGGCGGCATGCTGCTCGTCGTCGGCGTCCTCGCCGCGCTGGTCGAGCGGGGGACGTCGGGGAAGGGCCAGACCGTGGACGCCGCGATCGTCGACGGCGGCGCCCTGCAGATGGCGATGATCTTCGGGATGCGCGGGCAGGGCCTGTGGCCGAACCCGCGCGGGCGCAACCTGCTCGACGGCGGCGCCCCGTTCTACGAGACCTACCGCTGCGCCGACGGCAAGTACGTCGCCGTCGGGGCCATCGAGCCGCAGTTCTACGCCGCGCTGATGTCCGGGCTGGGCCTCGAGGGCGAGGACATCGCGTCGGGCCAGTGGGACCTGCGCCGCTGGCCCGAGTTCACCGCCCGGCTCGCCGAGGTCTTCGCGACCCGCTCCCGCGACGAGTGGGCCGCCGACCTCGAGCCGACCGAGGCCTGCGTGGCCGCCGTCCTCGAGATGGAGGAGGCCGCGGAGCACCCCCACATCGCCGCCCGCGGCACCGTCACCGAGGCGTTCGGGGTGCGCCAGCCCGCCCCGGCGCCCCGCTTCGACCGGACGCCGAGCGCGGCGCCGACCCCGCCCGCCGTCCCGGGCCAGCACACCGTCGAGGCCCTGGTCGAGTGGGGCCTCGACGCCGACCGGGTCGAGAAGCTGCGCGCGGCCGGCGTCGTCACGCAGGCGTCGGGGTGATGACCCGGCGCCGCACGGCGCCGGGTGGCACGATCACGCGCGTCCGGGACCGCCCGGCCGCGCGGAGGGGGTCCACGTGTTCGGTCCGCGGACGCTCGCACGGGCGCTGGGCAACGTCCGGGACCGCGTGCTCGAGGGTCCGATCGCCGACCTGCGCCGCATGCCGCGCGTCGCGATCGACACCGGCCCCTCCGACACCGACGCGTGGTCGGTCGGCCGGGCCCACGGACTCGCCCGCGCGGGCCAGGTGAGCACCTACCGCTACGCGGTGCACCCGACGGCGCGCCTGCGCGGGGCACCGGTGCTGCTCGTGTCCCCGCTCGGTGCCTGCGGGGTGGCCTTCGACCTGCGGCGCGGCTGCAGCCTCGTCGAGCACCTCGTCGGGGAGGGCCGGCACGTCCACCAGGTCGACGACGAGGACGTGGTCGGCCACGACGCCCCCTCGCCCGGCTCGCCGGCGGACCTCGCGCGCTGGGTGGACGACATCCTCCCGCACGTCGTCCGGCTCGTGTCCGCGCACCACGACGGCGCCCCGGTCCACGTCGTCGGGTGGTCGCTCGGCGGCCTCGCCTGCGTCCTGGCGGCCGCGGCCGACCCGACGCTGCCCATCGCCTCCCTCACCGCCCTCGCCACGCCCTTCACGCTCGAGCCGGTGCCCGAGCACGTCCCGTCCCGCCCCCTCGCCGTGGCGGCCGGCGGCCCCGTCCTCGCCACCGTGCAGACCCTGCTCGGGCTGGTCCCGACGGTGCCGCCGATCCCGCAGTTCCTCTCCGTGGGCGCGGTGGGCGCCTTCCTCACCACCCCGCTCACGGTGGCCTCCCACCTCGCCGACCGGGACTTCCTCGCGCAGCTCGAGGCGATCGACGACCTGCGCGCCCTCGTCGGGGCGCAGGCCGAGCTGGTGGGCGCGACCTTCCACGCCATGGTCGGGCCGGGCGAGCTGGAGCGGGGCAGCGTGACCGTCGGCGGGCGCCGGGTCGACCTGGCCGAGCTGCGCCGGCCGGTACTGCTGGTGTCCGGGGAGGACGACGTCGTGGTGCCGCCCCGTGCGGTGCGGGCGGGGTCGGCGGTGCTCTCCGGCGCGGACACCTCGCTGATGACCGCACCCGGCGGCCACCTCGGGGTGGTGTGCGGCCGGGCCTCGCGCGACCGCCTCTGGCCCGCCCTGTGCGCGTTCCTCGACCGGCACGACCCGCCGGCCGAGATCGAGCCGGACCGGCGGACGTCCCGCCGTGCCCGGCGTGCGGTCCGCCGGCCGCTGCCCGCGGCCCACCCGAGGACCCCGGACCCGGAGGCCGCCGAGGAGAGCGCGCCCGCGGCCTCCCCGGACCGGTCCGGGGACGCGCCGCGGCCGTCCGCCGGGCGCCGCGGGCGACCGGCGCCCAAGCCCGCGACCCGGACCCGCGGCCGCGAGGGGTAGGCCCGGCCCGCCGAGGGCCCCTCGGCCGGTCGTCTAGGCTCCGAACCGTGGTTTCCCTGCGCGAGGCGCGCCGCGACAAGGGATGGTCACAGACGGCCGCGGTGGCCCGGTTGCGCGAGCTCGCGGATGCCGGGCGGGTCGAGGTGGCCTCGGCGGCGAGCCTGAAGACCCAGCTCTCGCGCTGGGAGAACGGGACCGTCCCCGAGGAGCCCTACCGCACGCTGCTGGCCGAGCTGTACGGCCGCGAGCTCGGCGAGCTCGGCATCGACGTGACACCCCACTGGGAGCGCAGCCACGAGATCCCCGACCTGCTCGCGGAGATCCGCGACGAGCTCCGCACGATCAGCGGGCTGCTGCGCGAGCAGCGTCGCGGCTGACCCGGCGCCGCACCCACCCGCACACGACGAAGGCCCGCCCGGACGCGGGTCCGGGCGGGCCTTCGGGCGAGGTGCTCAGCTCACGGAGCGGCGACGCTCGACGGAGTGCAGCGGCGGGTACTCGGTACGGTCCTCGGTCGCGAGCACGAGGCTCAGCGCGCCGAGCGAGACGGTTCCGAGGGCGACGACCGCCTCGGCGGTCAGGTCGAGGACATCGGCGAGCGGGCGCAGGGGTGCAGTGAGCAGGGTCACGACGTAGGTGCCTCCGAACGAGTGAAGAGGAACCGGCGGACGCATGCCGTCCGCCACGGACATCTCCCATCCTGTCGGACAGGTGGGTGCCCATCCAACCCGTTCGAGACGAGTTCACACCCATGTTTCACGACACAGCGACGAAGGGTCGTTGGACTGAGACAAACGGTCATCGATGTCCGGTCGGTGGCAACTCCCCGTGACCACACGGCGGAGGGCCTCCCGGAGTTCGTACAGTCGCGGGGTGCGCTTCCGCCAGCTCGGTTCCAGCGACCTCCAGGTGTCCGAGATCTCCCTCGGCTCCTGGCTCACCTACTCCGGCGGGGTCGAGGCCGACGCCACCGCCGCGTGCACCCGCGCCGCGTTCGACGCCGGCATCACCTTCTTCGACACGGCCAACGTCTACGGCCGCGGCGCGGCCGAGACGGCCTGGGGCGGGATCCTCGCCGACTACCCACGCGAGGAGTACGTCCTCGCGACCAAGGTGTACTTCCCGATGTCGGACACCGACCGCGGGCTGTCCCCCGCCCAGATCGCCAAGCAGATCGACGCGTCGCTGCAGCGTCTGCGCACCGACCACGTCGACCTCTACCAGTGCCACCGCTTCGACTCGCGGACCCCCATCGAGGACACCATGGAGGCCCTCGCCGACGTGGTCCGCGCCGGGAAGGCCCGCTACCTCGGGTTCAGCGAGTGGAGCCCGGACCAGATCCGGGCGGGGCTCGAGGCGGCCCCGTCGGACGTCACGTTCGTCTCCTCCCAGCCGCAGTACTCGATGCTGTGGCGCGCCCCGGAGGACGGCGTGTTCGAGGCCTCGCAGGAGAACGGCATCTCCCAGATCGTCTGGTCGCCGTTGGCCGAGGGCGTGCTCACCGGCAAGTACCTGCCCGGCGAGCCCGTGCCGGTCGACTCGCGCGCCGCCAGCGACGAGATGAACGGCTTCATCAAGCAGAAGCTCACCGACGCCACGCTCGAGGCCGTCCAGCGGCTGCGCCCGGTGGCCGACGGCGCGGGCCTGACGATGCCCGAGCTGGCCCTCGCGTGGGTGCTGCGGCGTCCCGAGCTCGCGTCGGCGATCGTCGGGGCCTCCCGGCCCGAGCAGGTCCACGCCAACGCGAGGGCGGCGGGCATCGAGCTCACGCCGGACACCCTCGCCGCGGTCGACGAGGCCCTCGGCGACGTCCCGGTGACCGGCTACCGGCTGGCGCCCGGCGCCTCCGAGGCGATCGCGCACCGATAGGGCTGCGCCCATGTGAACGGATGTGGTCGTCGGGACGACCACATCCGTTCACATGGCCTACCTCGGCATCCGCCGCCACACCGCCGCCGGGAGCAGCCGCATCACGACGGCGAGCACCCGCAGCGGCGCCGGCACCCACACCACGTCCCGACGCCGGGCCAGTCCGGCGGCGACCGCGTCGGCCACCTCGTCCGGCGTCGAGGACAGCGGCGCCGGGGCCAGGCCGCTGTCCGCGGTCATGCGCCCGACCACGAAGCCGGGCCGGACCAGCGTCAGGTGGACCCCCGAGCCGTGCAGCGCGTCGGCCAGCCCCGAGGCGAACCCGTCGAGCCCGGCCTTCGCGCTGCCGTACACGTAGTTGGCGCGGCGCACCCGCCAGCCGGCGACCGACGAGAACACCACGATCTCCCCGTGCCCGCGGGCCCGCATCCGTGCCGCGACGCGGGTGAGGATCCCGACCTGCGCGGTGTAGTCGGTGTGCACGACGGCGAGCGCGTGCTCGGCGTCGACCTCCGCGCGCTGCTGGTCGCCGAGGACCCCGAAGGCGACGACGACGGTGTCCGGCGCCCCGTGCTCGCGCTCCACCGTGTCGAGCAGCGCGGCGTGCGAGGCGAGGTCGTCGGCGTCGAACTCCACGGTGGCGACACGCACCGACCCGGCGTCGGCGAGGGCGCGGGCCTCGGCGGCGAGGTCGTCGGCGCGGCGGGCGGCGAGGACGACCGTGGACGCGCGCCCCTCGGCGACCAGGCGCCGGGCGAGGGCGACGCCGATCTCGCTGCGACCACCGAGGACGAGGACGGTGTCGGGCACGCCGGGCAGCCTCGCAGCCGTCGCGACGGCGAGGGACGGCAGGGCCTAGCGTTGGTGGCCCTGGGCGGCTCCCGAACCGCCCGAGGAGGACCCGAGGGGGTCGGGGTGAAGATCGTGACGGCGCTCGTCCGCCCGCACGCGCTCGACGCGGTGCGCCGCGCGCTCGAACGGCACGCGGTGCTCGGGATGACGATCACCGAGGTCGAGACGTGCGAGGGCGGCCACGTCGAGATCCACAAGGGCGCCCGGGTCGAGGTCGGCCTCGCGCCGCGCCTGCGGGTGGAGTCGGTGGTGGACGACGAGATCGTCGAGCGACTGCTCGACCAGCTGGTCACCAACCTCGACGGCGGCGACGGGCAGCTCTGGGTCCGCCACGTGGACCTCGTCCTGCGGGTGCGCACCGGCGAGCGGGGCCACGACGCGGTGTGACGGGGAGGTCGGTGGCCCCGGGGATGCTGGGGGGTGCGTCCCCGGGGCCGGTCCGGTCGCGGGGGGCACGACCGACCATGACCTACGTTACGCCCACCACGGCCGGGTCCGGACCGACTTCCACCCGGATGGACACGATTCCCGAGCAGGGGCTGCGCCGGACGGTCGACGACCGGGCCTGAACGGGTGCCGACCGCCGGGAAGCCTCCGCCGCCACCGCGGTGCCGGCCGAAGGCGCGTGCCGGACACGACAAAGCCCCCGACCGCCGTGCTGGTCAGGGGCTCTGTGGCGGGTCCAGGATTCGAACCTGGGTAGCTTTCGCGACGGATTTACAGTCCGCTCCCATTGGCCGCTCGGGCAACCCGCCGGGGCGCCGCCTCGCCGGACGGCGTCGAGAAGACTACAAGCCGACGTCCGGAGGATGAGCACCAGGGGGTGGGTGTAGACCGGACACCGCCGTCCACCCCAGCGCAGGAGGAGACCGTGGCCAACCCGTCGTTCGACGTCGTCTCGAAGGTCGACCGCCAGGAGGTCGACAACGCCCTCAACCAGGCCGCGAAGGAGCTCACGCAGCGCTTCGACTTCCGGGGGACCGGGGCCTCGGTGACGTGGGCCGGCGAGGAGGCGATCACCATCGCCGCCGAGACCGAGGAGCGCTGCACCGCCGCGATCGACGTCTTCAAGGAGAAGCTGATCAAGCGCGGGATCTCGCTCAAGGCCTTCGAGATCGGCGAGCCCGCGGTGTCCGGCAAGACCTACCGGGTCACCGGCTCGCTCGTCCAGGGGATCTCCAAGGACAAGGGCAAGGAGATCTCGAAGGTGATCCGCGACGAGGGCCCCAAGGGCGTGCAGTCGCAGATCCAGGACGACCAGCTGCGGGTGACCGGGAAGAAGAAGGACGACCTGCAGGACGTCATCTCCCTGCTCAAGGGACACGACTTCGGGATCGCCCTGCAGTTCACGAACTACCGCTGACGCGTCCCGCCACGGGGGCCGTTCGCTCGCCCGGAGCGGGCCCTCCGACCCTGGGCCTGGCGCGGCCCGCGGCGCCGACTGGGCCTGCACGCCGTCGACGGGAGGGGCCGGGCATGAGCTTCAAGGACAGGATGCAGGCCGGGGCCGACGTCCTGGCGCGCAAGGGCATGGACGCCGCCGCGAAGGGGCAGGCGCGGGTCGAGGCGATGCAGGCGAAGCGACGCGGCGACGACCTGCTGCACGACCTCGGCGCCGCCGTCTACCTCGAGCGCCGCTCCGGCGGGACCACCGAGACGATCGAGAACCTCCTCGCCGAGCTCGACCGGCACGCCGCCGAGCACGGCCTGGACACCTCGCCCGACGCGACCCGACCGGCTGCCGCGAGCCCCGGGACGTAGCCCGCGTCGCGATCGGCCGCGACCCGGCACCACAGGTCGCCCACGTCGACCCCGAGACGCTCCAACAGGGCCACCCCGGCGCAGTCCGGGTCGGCCAGCACCGCCGCGGCCACGTCGGCGACCTCCAGCTCGGGGACGCCGTGACGGTCCGCGCGCCGCTGCGCCGCCCCGACGGCCACCCCGGCCCGCAGGCTCAGCGCCGGCGAGGCCGGCGGCCGGGTCCGGCCCTCCCGGCCCGCCCGGCCCGCCCGCGGCAGCAGCGCGCGCAGGGCCTCCGGCTCGATCCCGGCGAGCAGCCCCGTCCCGGACTCCCGGTCCTCGCGGACGAGCCCGAGCACCAGGTGGGCCGTCCCGATCGCGGGCGCCCCCAGCGCCGTCGCCTCCTGCCCGGCGAGCTCCAGGACCCGGGTGTAGCGGCGGTGACGCGGCGGCAGGCACATGCAGGCAGCCTCACGCGGCGCCGCCACGACCACCTCGGGGACGACCCCCGAGGTTCCTCCGGGTCTCCCTCGACCGCGCGACGCGCTGTACCTCTTACCGGTAGTAGCCCGTACGCGCTGTTTGCTGTTACCTTCGGTCGCACCTACAGCAACGGAGGTGGATGGTGGGCGTCCGGCGTCAGCAGGACTACGGCTTCTTCGGTCCCGGCTCGGTGACCTGGCGCGTGTGGCGCTATCCGACCTCGGTCGTGCTCGGGTTCCTCCGGGCCGTCGTCATCGAGGAGCTCGACCCCCACCTCGTCGCCTCCGTCGACCAGTCCGGGCAGGTCAAGCAGCGCCCGAAGCTGCGCTACGACCGCACGATGCAGTACTTCGCGACGGTGAAGTTCGGCGACGCCGAGTCGGTGCTCCGGGCCTCCGACACCCTCGTGAAGATCCACTCTCGGGCGGTCGGGGACGACCCGGTCACCGGCGGGCGCTACGACGCGAACGACCCGGACTCCCAGCTCTGGATCCACCTCACCGCGTGGCACTCGATCCTCTACACCTACGAGGTGTTCGGCCCGGGGAAGCTCACCGAGGCCGAGGAGGCGCAGTACTGGGAGGAGTGCGCGCGGGCCGCCGAGTTCCAGACGATCGACCCGGCCGACATCCCCCGTACCCGCGACGGCGTCCGCGCCTACTTCGCGGCCTACCGCCCGCGGCTGGTGGGCTCCGAGGTCGCGCAGGACATGATGGACTTCCTGCTCGACGCGAGCACGACCGTCCTGCCGGAGCGCATGCCCGCGCCCCTGCGGTTCGTGTTCAACACCATCGCGCGCCGCGCCGTCATCGCGACGCTGCCGCGCTGGATGCGCAAGCTCGGCGCCACCCGGCAGTCCGGGCTCACCGACCGGGTCGCCATCGCGCTCACGCGTCCCGTCGTCCGGGCGGTCGCCGCGAGCACCTGGCTGCAGGTGTGGGCGCTCCGGCTCGCGAGCCCGCGCACCGTGCCGATCCTGGAGCCCGTCCTGCGGGGCGTCCCGCCGGTGCGCCCGGTGGTCCGCGAGCCCGCCGAGGCCCGCGCGCAGTACGGCATCACCGACCCGCGCGAGCAGTACGCCGCGATCCTGGCCGAGCGGGCCCGCCAGGCGGGCCCGGTGCCCTACCCGAAGCACCACCGCGAGGAGCTCCTGCCCTTCCCCGCCTGACGCCGCGGTTCCCCGGGCCCGCGCCTCCCGGGGAACCCGCGGCGGTCACGCGCGGCGGCGCGGGCGGCCCGGGGCGAGCTGGTGGGCACCCGCCGCCCCGGCCACGGCGGCCGTCGTCAGCAGGCCGTACCAGAGCGCGTCGCCGGCGAGCCCGTCGGCGGCCGGGACCGCGCTGGTCACCGGAGTCGCGGCGGTCACGGTGGTCGCGGTGGTCGCGTCGGTGTGCACCGCCGGGGCCGCCGAGGCGACCGCGACCAGCGGCCCGGCCCCGAGCCCGAGGGCGGCGGCGCCGGCGAGGACCGCGGTGGCGGGACGGGCCGGACGGACACGACGGTGCGCGCGGTGAGCAGACACAGGACTCCCCCGAGAGGTGTGGCCGGATCGCGAACGGCACCGCGAACCGGCGCCGTGGGGGCTGCCGGGGGCCGTTCTGCCGGGGATGTCGCACCCGCGGCCGCCGTCGTTATCGATCCGCGACGCGGCCACACGATCGGGCGAGGACGCCGCCCGGTACGGCACCGGGGATCGGCGTCGGGGCCGCCGTCTACAGTCGGGCCCGTGAAAGGGATCGTGCTGGCGGGGGGCAGCGGGACCCGGCTGCACCCGGTGACCCGGGCGGTGTCCAAGCAGCTGCTGCCCGTCTACGACAAGCCGATGATCTACTACCCGATCTCGGTGCTCATGATCGCCGGGATCCGGGACATCCTGATCATCTCCACCCCCGTCGACCTGCCCGCGTTCCAGCGGCTGCTCGGCGACGGCCACGAGCTGGGCGTGCGCTTCTCCTACGCCGAACAGGCCGAGCCCAACGGGCTCGCCGAGGCCTTCCTCATCGGCGCCGAGCACATCGGCGACGACGCCGCCGCCCTCGTGCTGGGCGACAACATCTTCCACGGCCAGGGCTTCTCGACGGTCCTGCAGCGCGCCGTCGCCCAGGTCGAGGCCGACAAGGGCGCCACCCTGTTCGGCTACCCCGTCGGCGACCCCGAGCGCTACGGCGTCGGCGAGGCCGACGCCTCGGGCCGGCTGATCTCCATCGAGGAGAAACCGGCCGAGCCCCGCAGCAACCGGGCCATCACCGGGCTCTACTTCTACGACAACGACGTCGTGCGCCTCGCCGGCGAGCTCGAGCCCTCCACCCGCGGCGAGCTCGAGATCACCGACCTCAACCTGGCCTACATGAACCGCGGCGACGCCCGCCTGATCGACCTCGGCCGCGGCTTCGCCTGGCTCGACACCGGCACCCACGAGTCGCTCATCGAGGCCGGCCAGTACGTCCAGGTCCTCGAGCACCGCCAGGGCGTGCGCATCGCCTGCCTCGAGGAGCTCGCGCTGCGCGAGGGCTGGATCACCCCCGACGACGCCCTGCGCCTCGGCACCGCCCAGGCCAAGTCCCGCTACGGCGAGTACGTCATCGACGTCGCCCGCCGCGCCCTCGCCACCGGGGTGGTGCGCCCCGGGCCGCCCTCGTGACCGACCGCGACCTCGTCGGCCACGGACCGACCGCCCCGCTCGGGCGGTGGCCCGACGGCTCGCTGGTCGCGGTCAACGTCGTCGTCAACGTCGAGGAAGGTGCCGAAGCCTCCTGGCCCGACGGCGAGGGCAACGACGCCTGGGGCGAGTACGCGCTGCCGATCGACCCGGCGGTCCGCGACCTGGGCACCGAGGGGCACTACGAGTTCGGCTCCCGGGTCGGCATCTGGCGCCTGGTCCGGCTCGTCGAGCGGTTCGACGTGCCGGTCACGTTCGGCGTCTGCGCGCGGGCCCTGGAGCGCAACCCGCCCTTCGCCGACTGGCTGCGGCGCAGCGACCACGACGTCCTCGGGCACGGGTACCGGTGGGCCGAGGTGACCGCGATGACCGAGGACGAGGAGCGCGCGGACCTCGAGCACGCGATGCGGGTGCTGCCCGAGCTGGTGGGCCGCCCGGTGCGGGGCTGGTACGTGCGGTCGTTCCCCTCCGAGCGGACCCGGCGCCTCGCCGCGGCCCATCCCGACCTGACCTACGACAGCGACGCCGTCAACGACGAGCTGCCCTACTGGACCGACGTCGACGGCTCGCCGTGGCTCGTCGTGCCGTACTCCAAGGTCACCAACGACACCCGCTACTTCCTCGCGCCCACCTACGCGACCCCGCGCCACTTCGCCGAGACGCTGATCGGGGCGGCGGGCCTCCTGCTCGACGAGGCCCGCGCCGGCGCCGGGGCCCGGCTCATGACGGTCGGGCTGCACCCCCGGTGGAGCGGGCAGGCCGCCCGGGCCGTCGCCGTGCGCGACTTCCTCGCGTGGGTGGCCGGGCAGCCGGGGATCTCGCTGGTGCACCGCCAGCAGGTCGCCGACTGGTGGACCGAGCACGTCCCGCCCCCCGGCGTGGCCGGGAGCGGTGGGGGGAAGCCGGGCGCATGGACATCACCGACCGCGTCGTCGTGATCACCGGCGCCTCGTCCGGCATCGGCGAGGCGACCGCCCGCCTCGCGCACGCCCGCGGGGCACGGGTCGTGCTCGCCGCCCGGCGGGAGGACCGGCTGGCCGCGCTGGAGAAGGAGCTCGACGGTTCGGTCGCGGTCACCGCGGACGTGACGCGCGCCGAGGACCGCCGGCGGATCGTCGACGCGGCGCTCGAGCGCTTCGGCCGCGTCGACGTGCTGGTCAACAACGCGGGCCGCGGCCTGCACGTGCCGCTCGCCGACGTCGACCCGGCCGACTACGCCGCGATCCTCGACCTCAACGTCGGCGCCGCGCTCGCGATGATGCAGGCCGTCGTGCCGGCGATGCGCGAGCGGGGCGAGGGCGCCGTCGTCAACATCAGCTCGGGCACGAGCAGGAGGGTGATCCCCGGCCTCGGCGCGTACGCGGCGACGAAGTCGGCGCTGAACATGCTGTCGGCCGTCGCGCGGGCCGAGTGGGCCGGCGACGGGATCGTGGTCTCGACGGTGCTGCCGACCTACACTGAGTCGGAGTTCCACGACAAGCTCCAGGCCGGCGCCGACCGCTTCCGCGGGCCCGGCGCCGGCGACACCGCCGAGCACGTGGCCGAGGAGATCCTGCGCGCCGTCGAGACCGGGGTCGAGGAGATCGACCTGCCGCGGGTGGGATGAGGGCGCGCGGTGACGTTCCTCGGGGTCGACATCGGCACGTCGTCGTCGAAGGGCGTGCTCGCCGGCGCCGACGGCACCGTCGTCGCCCGCGCCGAGGTGGAGCACGTGACGTCGACCCCGCGCCCGGGCCGGGTCGAGCACGACGCCGAGGACGTGTGGTGGACGGACTTCACCACGCTGTGCCGTGAGCTGCTCGACGGCCGGGAGCCGCCCGACGCGGTCGGCGTCTCCGGGATCGGCCCGGTGCTGCTCCCCGCCGACGCCGACGGCCGCCCGCTGCGCCCGGCGATCCTCTACGGCGTCGACACCCGCGCGACCGCGGAGATCGCCGCGCTGACCGACGAGCTCGGCGCCGCGGAGATCCTGCGCCGGGGCGGCACGCCGCTCTCCAGCCAGGCCGTCGGGCCGAAGTGGCGGTGGCTGCGGGACCACGAGCCGCACGTGTACGACGCGACCCGGCTCTTCCTCATGGCGAGCTCGTTCCTCGTGCACCGGCTGACCGGCGAGTACGTCCTCGACCACCACTCCGCGAGCCAGTGCGACCCGATGTACGACCTCGAGGCCGCCGACTGGGCCCACGACTGGGCCGAGCTGGTCGCGCCGGGCCTGGTGCTGCCCCGCCTCGCCTGGCCGACCGAGGTCGCCGGCACGGTCACCGCCGAGGCCGCGGCGACGACCGGGCTGCGGGCCGGTACGCCGGTCACCGCCGGGACGGTCGACGCCTGGGCGGAGTCGGTGAGCGCCGGGGTCCGCGACCCCGGCGACACCATGGTCATGTACGGCACGACGATGTTCCTGGTGCAGGTCACGCCCGCACCCGCCCGGCACGAGAACCTCTGGGCGACCCGGGGCGTCGCGCCCGGCTCGTTCACCACGGCCGCCGGGATGGCGACGTCCGGGGCGATCACCGCCTGGCTGCGCGACCTCACCGGGCGCGGCTACGACGAGCTCGTCGCGGCGGCCGCCGAGGTCCCGGCGGGGAGCCGCGGTCTGCTGCTCCTGCCGTACTTCGCGGGCGAGCGGACGCCGGTCTTCGATCCGGACGCCCGCGGCGTCGTCGTCGGGCTGACCACGGCGCACGGGCGCGCCGAGCTGTACCGCGCCGCGCTCGAGGGCATCGCGCACGGCGTGCGGCACAACCTCGAGGCCTTCGCCGACGCGGGCGGCCCGGCGTCACCGCGATTGGTGGCGGTCGGCGGCGGGACCCGGGGCGGACTGTGGACGCGGATCGTCAGCGACGTCGCCGGCCTCGCGCAGGACGTCCCCGCCGACACCACCGGCGCGGCGCTCGGGGACGCGTTCCTCGCGGCCGCCGCGGTCGGGGCCGCCGACGACGTGCGGGCGTGGAACCCGATCGCGGAGACCGTCGAGCCCGACCCGGCGCACCGGGAGCTCCACGACGCGTTCCACCGCCACTACCGCGCCCTCTACGGGGCCACTGCCGACACCGCGCACTTCCTCGCGGAGCAGCAGCGGCGCGCGGACCGCTGACCCGGCTCAGAACGCGTCGAGGTCCAGCGACACCGGGGTTCCCAGGTCGAGGTCGACCCGGCCGCGGTGCTCGCCGGCCGGGACGAGAACGCCGTCGGCCAGCCGGAACGAGGTGAGCACGACCGGGGGGCCGGGCTCCACGACCAGGTAGTGACCGACCCCGGCCTCGGCGTACTCCGCGAGCTTGAGGACCCGGTCGACGCGTCGCGAGCCGGGCGAGACGACCTCGACGACGGCCAGGACGTCGGCCGGTCCGAGGCGCGAGCGCGCGTCGACGGCCTCCGTCCGGACGACCACGACGTCGGGCACCCGCACCGTCGGCGGGTCGGACGTCTCGAGCGTCAGCTCGACCTCGGGGAGCGCCCGCCACGCCGGCCGCAGCGCGGCGTCCAGCGCCGCCACGAGCTGCCCGCTCACCAGTTGGTGACGGCGGGACGGGCGCGGCGACACCTGCAGCACCCCTTCCGCCAGCTCCACCCGGCGTCGCTCGACCGGCACGAGCCCGTCCCACTCGGCGAGGGTCAGCAGATGGTCGGGCCAGGCGGGGGTCGTCACCACGCTCACCTCCCTTCGACGGCGCCGATCGTCGCACGGTTCCGTCAGGCCCCGGGGCGCCGCAGGAAACGGGCCGGGACCTCGTCGGCGAGCCAGGTGTCGTCGTTCCCGTGCCGGAAGACGACGCCGGCGGCAGCCGCCGCGGCGGCGTCCACGACGAACACCACCGGACGTCCGCCGTGCCGGGCCCCGACCCGGCGCGCGGTGGCCTCGTCGGTCGACAGGTGCACGAACCGGCGGCCCATCGGCCGCAGGCCCTCGGCGGTGACCGCGTCCGCCGTCGTCGGCCCGGTGCCGTGGAACAGGACGGCCGGCGGGTCGGCGACCGGGAGCTCGACGCGGCCGTCGACGGAGTGGCCGTACCGGGCGCGGATGCGGTCGCCGTCGAGCTCGTAGCGCTGCTTGCTGCCGTGCGCGACCACGTCCTCGACGTCGGCCCGCGTCACCGGGTGGCCGGGGGCGGAGAGGCCGCGCACCAGCGCGTCGACCGACGTCCAGCCCTCGCCGTCGAGCTCGAGCCCCAGCCGGGCCGGGTCGTGGCGGAGCACCCGCGACATCCGCTTCGAGAGCCGCACGCGGTCGGTCACCGGCGCATCTCCATGAGCCGCTCCCAGACGTCGTCGGGCACCGGCGCCCCGGTGCGCACGAAGGAGGCGCGCAGCGCGGGCCACGTCGCGGTGACCGGGTCGGCGCGCAGGTCGGCGAGCGGGACGGGGCGCTCGAAGCGCTCGACCACCTGGGCCCCGCAGTTCCAGGGGCGCGGGCCGGGCTCGTGGGCCGGCTCCGAGGTCGCGCGCAGCAGGTAGGCGAGGTCCTTCGCCCGCTGCGAACGGTAGAGGACGGCGAGGTCGCCCGGCCGGGTGTCGCGGTGGCAGGCCCAGCGCATCGCCGGGGCGCCGGGGGCGAGCTTGGGGTGCTCGGACCCGTCGTCGTCGAGATAGCAGTCCGGGCCCACGACCCACACCCAGTGCCCCACCACGTCCCCGAGCGTGGCACGCGGCGCGCGGCCGCGCCTCGATCGGGACTCTCCGGGACGTCCCCTACGGTCCCCGGTCGTGGAGACCTTCCGGCTGCGGGTCCAGCTGCGCGACGTCCGTCCCGACGTGGTCCGCGTCGTCGACCTCCCGGCCGCGGCGACGCTCGACGAGGTCCACCTGATGCTCCAGGTCGCGCTCGGGTGGACCGACTCGCACCTGCACGAGTTCGTGGTCGGCGACGTCCACCACGGGGTGGTGGACCCCGACGGCCCGGACGTCGAGGACGAGCGGCGGACCCGGCTGTCCGACCTCCCGGCCCGCTGGATCTACGCGTACGACTTCGGGGACGACTGGACCCACGACGTCGAGCTCCTCGGCGCGGGTGGCGAGGGGCCCGGGTGCGTGTACGGCGAGGGCGACTGCCCACCCGAGGACTGCGGCGGCGCCGGCGGCTTCGACGAGCTCCGCGAGGCGATCGCGCGGGGCGGCACCGACGAGGTCGTGCGCCCCTTCGACCAGGCCCGCGCGGACCGGTTGGTGGCGCAGGTCGCGGGCCGGGTGCCGGAGCCCGTGCGGATGGTGCTCGACGTCGTCGGCCCCGGGGTGACCCCGACGCCGGCCGGGCGGCTGCCGCGCGCGACCGTCCGCGAGGTCCAGGCCCGGCGCCCGGACTGGGCGCCCACGACGAAGCCGGCGCAGCGCGAGGAGGACCTCCCCCCGCTGGCCGGCGTGCACGAGGTCCTCGCCTCGACGCGGCTGCTGCGCCGGAACCGCGGGAAGCTCGTCCCCCTCCGCGCCGCCGGGGACGACCGCGAGGTGCTCCGCCGGCTGCGCGGGTGGTTCGACCCCGGGACCCTCCACGGTGTGCTCGCCGAGCTCGCCCTGGCCATCCTGCTGTCGGCCGGCGACCAGCCGCTCGAGGACCTCGGCACGGCACTCACGGGCCTGCTCGGCGCGACCGTGCGTGTCGACGGGAGCCGGATCGACGAGTCGGACGTCTACCTGGAGCTGCTCCGGCTCACGCCGGCGCTGACCGGGCTGGGGCAGATCACGAGCCGGGGCGGGGGCTGGGCTCCCGGGCCGGAGGCGGGGTGGCTGCTGCCGCGGGCCACCCTGCTCGGCGACCTCTGGGCGCACCACCGGTCAGGGTAGGCGCTCGGCCACCGGGGCCAGCGCGAACGGCACGTGCGGCTCGGCCTGGTACCAGTACGCCACCGACGACCAGTCGTCGCTGCGCCGGTTGGCGTGGCCGTGCTCGATCGTCACGCGGATCGAGCGCTCGAACACCACCGGGTCCTCGACGTGGAAGCGGTACAGCGACACCGGCCCGCGCCAGTTCCGCCCGCCCGGCAGCGTCACCCCGTGGTACGGCGCCGAGTAGGTCTGCGTCGGGCACCAGGCGGTGTTGACGTAGTCCTCGGTGCCGGTGCCGTGCAGCGTCGGGGGCCAGTCGCCGGGCTCCTGGTCGACGAACACCATGTCGTCACCCTCGCCGTACCAGTTCCAGCGCCGGCGGCGGCGCGGCCGGACGTTGAGCACGCAGCCCACGTAGTGCCCGTGGCCGCGAGCCTCCAGGATCGTGTAGTTGTCATCGCCTGTCAGGTTCGTCCCGCCGAACTGGAAGCGGGCGTTCGACCAGCCCGGACGCACGCCGCGGGTCGGGTTCTCCCGGCGCCACTGCGCGTGGAACCGCCCGAGGTCGTCGGAGACGTCGTCGAGCTCCTCGAAGTCGACGTAGGAGTACGCCCACACCTCCTCCGGGGCCTCGTTGACCAGCTCGATCCGGGCGCCGTCGCCGAACGGCATCGCGAACCAGCAGTTCAGCGCCCTGCCGTCCTCCGGGCTCATCTGCAGCGGCAGCGAGACGAAGTTGGTGGTGCGGCCGTGCCCGACGCCGAAGAAGTCGCCGAGGGGCACGTCGACGCTCGGGTGCTCCTCGCCGTCCCACCACATCCGCAGCACGAGCCGGCGCAGCAGGTCGGCCCGGCGGGCGCGCGGGTGCCGCAGCGAGCGCGGGGTCGCCACCGTCATCCAGAGATGGGTGACGACGCCGGCCCCGGGCACGTCGAGCAGGGTGGCGGCCGCGCCCGGCGCGACGTGGGCGCGGTCGTCGTTGCCCCCGGTGCGGTCCCAGCTCGAGCTGCGACGACGGCGGGTGCGGCGCAGCCGGGGCAGGTCGCGCAGGCTCGATCCGTGCGGCCCGTAGTCGGCGGTCATGCCGTGACGGTTCCCGCTGCGCGGCCCGGCGACGGCCGGTCGGCCGGGAAAATCCGGAACCGATCGGTGCCCGCGGTCCTCCAAGCCCCCGACGAGGCCGAACGACACCGGGAGGACCGCATGGCGGGGACGGCGAGGAGGACGCGGCGGCGCACCGGCAGGGCGGGGCGCTCGCCCGGGGGGCGGCGGGCCGCGGCCCGGGTGCCGGGAGCGCTGCCGGTGCAGCTGCTGCCGCACCTGCTCGCGGCGGGCGACCTGCCCCGGGCCCGGGTGGGTGACGTGCTGGAGGTCGTCCCCGCGGTCTACGCCGGGGTGCTGCACCCGGCCGGTCCGTTCCACGGCGCGACCGCGCCGGACTTCTGGTCCGTCGACGAGTTCGGGTGCCTCGACGCCCGCGGCACGGTCACGGCCGTCGCGCTCGACCCGGCGGGCGGCTGCACGTGCCGGATCGACGTCCTCGACGCGGCGGGGTGGCTCGTGCCGGTCAACTGGGCGGCCACCGAGCCACCCGAGGGCGACGGCCCGCTGCACGTCGAGGGGTCGCTGTACCTCGACCCGGTGCTCCACGCCGGGTCCCCGCACGGCGAGGCCGTCGCGCTGTGCCGTCGTCGGTTCCGGGTCGCCGCGCTGCGGCGCTACCGCCGCACCGCAGGCCGGCCGGTCCGGCCCGTCGCCCTCGACCGGGTGCCGTCGCCCGCCGAGGCGTCGGAGGCGGCGGTCTACATCGCCGACCTGGTGCCCGAGCGGGAGGACCGCCCGGCGGTCGCGGGCGAGGCCGGGGACCACGCCGGGCGGAGCTGCTCGTGAGCGCCGGCGCGTGCACCCACGCGGGGTGGACGACTCGGGCGCACGCGCGGGTGCGGGAGGTGACGACGGTGCAGCTCCCGCCGCGGCACCTGCGCGCCGGCCGGCTCCCGGTGGTGGCGATCGGCGAGGAGCTCGAGGTGGCCCCGGTCCTCTACCTGACCGAGCTCGCCGACGTCGGGTGCCGGGCGCCCACGGCGTGGGAGGCGGGCCCCTTCGGGATCGTGGGTGCCTGCGGTGTCGTCGGCGAGCCCCGGGTCCTGCGGCCCGGCGACGACGAGGGCGGGCCGTACGGGGTGGACGTCCTGCGGGTCGGCGAGCGCGAGGTGGTCGTCAACCCCGCCGGGCTCGAGGACATCGAGCAGCTCGAGCCCGGTCGGCCGGTCTTCGTCGAGGGCTCCCTCTACTGCGACCTCGACCTCGTCGGCCTCGGGTCGGCGGTGTCGGTCCCGATGCGGGGCCGCTACCGGCTCGCCGCGGTGCGCCGGTACCGCGCCTGCCTGCCCGGACCTCCCCGGACCGAGCCGCTCGATCGCGTCCCGGCCCCGGAGGACGTCGACCCGGACGTGTTCCTGCACGTCGCGGACCTCGTCGGCCCGCCACGGGTTCAGCCGTGACGCGCCATCTCCTGCAGGCGGGCGATGCGGTCCTGGATCGGTGGGTGGGTGGAGAACAGCCTCGACATCCCCTCACCCGCCCGGAACGGGTTGGCGATCATGAGGTGCGACTGGGAGACGAGCTCCGGTTCCGGCGGCAGCGGGGCGGCCTGGGTGCCGTACTGCAGCTTGTGCAGCGCCGAGGCGAGCGCCAGCGGGTCGTGCGTGAGCTCCGCGCCGCTGGCGTCGGCCTGGTACTCGCGGGTGCGGCTGACCGCCATCTGCACGATGCCCGCCGCCAGCGGGCCGACGAGGGCCAGCAGGATCGTCGCGAGGACGTTGCGGCTGCCGCCGAAGAGCTGCGCCCCGAGCACGACGTAGGTGACGACGCTGGAGAGCGCCCCCGCCACCGACGAGATGAGGATGTCGCGGTTGTAGACGTGGGAGAGCTCGTGCCCGAGGACGCCGCGCAGCTCCCGCTCGTCCAGCAGCCGCAGGATCCCGGTGGTCGCGCACACCGCGGCGTGGCGGGGGCTGCGGCCGGTGGCGAACGCGTTGGGCGCCTCGGTGGGGCTCACGTAGAGCCGCGGCATCGGCTGGTGCGCCGCCGAGGCCAGCTCGCGCACGATGCGGTACATCCCGGGCTGCTCGGCCTCGGTGACCGGCACCGCGTGCATCGCCCGCAGCGCGATCCGGTCGGAGAAGAAGTACGAGTAGCCGTTGACGCCGATCGCGACGAGCAGCGCGATGAACAGACCGCCGCGTCCGAACAGCGACCCGATGACCAGGATGAACGCGCTCAGCCCGCCGAGCAGGAGGGCGGTCTTCAGCCCGTTGCGCACCGTGGGATCCCTTTCGTCGTGAGCCGGGAGGCCCCTCCCGGCTCGTCCACGGATCCCAACGTGCCAGGCGCGCGCGGCGTTCCGCCGGAAGGGTGGGGCCGCTCAGCCGCGGGCGGCGCGGATCTGCTCGGGCGAGGCGCCCAGGGCCTCGAGGTCCTCGGGGCGGCTGTGCCGCAGGAAGTGCTCGACGCCCACCCGGACGAACAGGGCGCGCGCCGTGCCGGCGAGCGGCCCGTCCTCCGCGTCGATCCGGGCCTCGCCGCTCACGAAGTACTTGCGGTCCGCGACGCCGTCGAGGCGGGCGCGCAGCCACAGCGTCGACCCGATCGGGATCGGCCGGCGGAAGTCGGTCTCGAGCCGCGCCGTCACGCAGGCCCCCGTCACCAGCGGCGCGACCGAGCCCAGGCACTCGTCGAACGCCCCGGTGAGGAACCCGCCGTGGATGAGGCCGGGGGCGCCCTGCATGTTCTCGGTCACGAGCATGCGGCTGCGCACCGCGACGCCGTGCCCGGGCTCGCCGCCCTCGCCCCGCTCGTCGTCGACCCAGGACTCGACCCGCAGCCCGCCCGGGACGTCCGCGCACCCACGGCACGTCGGGGTGTGGGGCGGGGTCCGTTCCCCGACCGCCGGCGCCTTCGGGTGGCGGGAGGGGATGGTCGCGTCCTCGGGGACGTCGAGGGTGCGGGGGCGCGCCTGGGTCATGGGCGCACGCTAACCGTCACGGGCACGATGTCGGCCGTGGCTGAGAGCACCGACGCACCCGCCGTCCTCGTCGAGCACCTCCCGCCGGACGACCCGGCGGACGACAGCGGCGTCACCGCACTGCTGACCCTGCGCGACCCGCGGCGGCGCAACGCGATGTCCCGGGCGCTCTCCGACCGCCTCGTCGAGGCCCTCGAGGCGGTCGCCGCCGACGAGCGGGTGCACGCGGTCGTCGTGACCGGGGCCGCCGACCGGGGGCCGGCGTTCTGCGCCGGCGGCGACCTGGACGAGCTCGCGGCCATCGGGCAGTCGGAGGGGACCGACGGCGAGCGGGACATCAAGGCCGTCTACGCGGGCTTCCTCGCGCTCGCCGCCTGTCCGGTGCCGACGATCGCCGCCGTCGACGGGCCCGCCGTCGGGGCGGGCATCAACGTGGCCCTCGCCGCCGACATCCGGCTCGCCGGCGACACCGCGCGCTTCGAGCCGGGCTTCCTGCGGCTGGGCCTGCACCCGGGCGGGGGCATGACGTGGATGACCCAGCGGCTGGTCGGCCAGCAGACGACGCTCGCGATGCTCCTCGGCGGCGAGGGGCTGGACGCCGCGGCGGCGGAGCGCAGCGGGCTCGCGCTGCGCCGGGTGCCCGGCGAGATGCCCGACCCGCCGGTGGGCGAGGACGGGACGGCGGCGCGCTCGCCCGTGGTCGTGGAGGCGCTGCGCCTGGCCGGGCACTCCGCGCGGGCACCGCGCGACCTCGTCGTCGCGACGAAGGCCAGCGTCCGCGCCACGGCCGACCTCGCCGACCACGCGGCGGCCGTCGACGTGGAGGTGGGGCCGCAGCTCACGTCGCTGCACTCGCCCGCCTTCCGGGCCGGGCTGGAGCGGGTGCGCCGCCGTCGCTGAGATCGTCCTGACCGGCGCGTTCGCCGCTGGGGTCCCCTTGTTCGGTCAAGTGTGTTGTGACCCGCAGCGGGTGGCGCGCAGCGCCGATCACCACGCGGTTAACGTGGGATGTTGGGGTGGTCGTCCCCGGGCGCGGGAGCGACCACGGAGAGCACGGCTCGAGTCCTTGCGAAGGGTTGGGATCGCTCGATGAGCACGGACACCGAGGTCGGGGCGGAACTCCCCGACCACCTGGTGGCACACGGCGAGCTCCGGCAGACCGAGGTCAGGCAGACCCACCGCGTCGTCATCCGCTTCGCGGGCGACTCCGGCGACGGGATGCAGCTGACGGGTGACCGCTTCACCTCCGAGGCGGCGGCGTTCGGCAACGACCTCGCGACGCTGCCGAACTTCCCCGCCGAGATCCGTGCTCCCGCGGGGACCCTGCCCGGGGTGTCGAGCTTCCAGCTGCACTTCGCCGACTACGACATCCTCACCCCCGGCGACCGGCCCGACGTGCTGGTGGCGATGAACCCGGCGGCGCTGAAGTCGAACCTGGAGGACCTGCCGCACGGCGGGGTCCTGATCGTGAACACCGACGAGTTCACGAAGCGGAACCTCGCGAAGGTCGGCTACGAGTCGAACCCGCTCGAGGACGACTCGCTGGCGCCCTACCAGGTCCACCAGGTGGCGATGGCGACGCTGACCCGGACGGCGCTCGAGCCGACGGGGATGAGCAAGAAGGACGCCGAGCGCGCGAAGAACATGTTCGCGCTCGGGCTGCTGTCGTGGATGTACCACCGGGGCACCGAGGGCACGGAGCAGTTCCTGCGCGAGAAGTTCGCCAAGAAGCCCGAACTGGCCGAGGCGAACATCCTCGCGTTCCGCACGGGGTGGAACTACGGGGAGACCACCGAGTCGTTCGCGGTCACCTACGAGGTCGCCCCCGCCGCGCTGCCCACCGGCACGTACCGGCAGATCACCGGGAACCTGGCGCTGGCCTACGGCGTGGTCGCGGCGGGGCAGCTCGCGAAGCTGCCGGTGTTCCTCGGCACCTACCCGATCACCCCGGCCTCGGACGTGCTGCACGAGCTGTCCAAGCACAAGGGCATGGGCGTCACGACGTTCCAGGCCGAGGACGAGATCGCCGGCATCGGCGCGGCGCTGGGCGCCTCGTTCGGCGGCTCGCTCGGCGTCACCTCGACCTCCGGGCCGGGTGTGGCGCTGAAGTCCGAGACGATCGGGCTCGCGGTCGCGCTCGAGCTGCCGCTGCTGATCCTCGACGTCCAGCGCGGCGGCCCGTCGACCGGCCTGCCGACCAAGACCGAGCAGGCCGACCTCCTGCAGGCGATGTACGGGCGCAACGGCGAGGCCCCGGTGCCGATCATCGCGCCGGCCTCGCCCAGCGAGTGCTTCGACGCCGCGATCCAGGCGGCGCGGATCGCGCTGACCTACCGCACCCCGGTGTTCCTGCTCTCCGACGGCGCGATCGCCAACGGCTCGGAGCCGTGGAACGTGCCCGACGTCGACACGCTGCCCGACCTCTCCGTCGAGTTCGCGACCGAGCCCAACGCGCCGGACGGGTCCGGGGAGTTCTGGCCCTACCTGCGCGACGCCGACACCCTCGCCCGGCCGTGGGCGGTGCCGGGCACCGCCGGGCTGGAGCACCGCATCGGCGGGCTGGAGAAGGCCGACGGCCGTGGGTCGATCTCCTACGACCCCGACAACCACGACCGCATGGTCCGGCTCCGCCAGGCCAAGATCGACGGCATCGAGGTGCCCGACGTCACGGTCGAGGACCCCGACGGCGACGCCGAGGTCCTCGTGCTCGGGTGGGGCTCGACGTTCGGCCCGATCGGCGCCGCGTGCCGGCGGGTGCGGGGCGCCGGCCTGTCGGTCGCCCAGGCGCACCTGCGCAACCTCAACCCGCTGCCCGACAACCTCGGCGAGGTCCTCGGGCGCTACCGCCGCGTCGTCGTGCCCGAGATGAACCTCGGGCAGCTCGCGATGCTGCTGCGCGCGAAGTACCTGGTGGACGCGCGCTCCTACACCAAGGTGGCAGGCCTGCCCTTCGGGGCAGAAGAGCTCGCCGGCGTCCTCACCGACGCCGTGAAGGGGGACCTTCCCGCATGACCACGGTTGATCTGCCGCTGCCTGGCTCTTCTGGCTCCAAGCTGGGCGGCCTGGACCTCGTCCCGACCACCGACGAGACGCAGAAGGCGAAGGACTTCACCTCCGACCAGGAGGTGCGCTGGTGCCCCGGCTGCGGCGACTACGCCGTGCTGGCCTCGGTGCGCTCGTTCCTGCCCGAGCTCGGGCTCAAGCGCGAGAACATCGTGTTCGTCTCGGGCATCGGCTGCTCGTCGCGCTTCCCGTACTACCTCGACACCTACGGGATGCACTCGATCCACGGCCGGGCCCCGGCGATCGCGACCGGCCTGGCCGTCACGCGCCCGGACCTCTCGGTGTGGGTCGTCACCGGGGACGGCGACGCGCTCTCGATCGGTGGCAACCACCTGATCCACGCGCTGCGCCGGAACATGAACATCACGATCCTGCTGTTCAACAACCGGATCTACGGGCTGACGAAGGGCCAGTACTCCCCGACCTCCGAGGTCGGGAAGGTCACCAAGTCGACGCCGATGGGATCGGTCGACGCCCCGTTCAACCCGGTGTCGCTCGCCCTGGGCGCCGAGGCCACGTTCGTCGGCCGCGCCCTGGACTCCGACCGCAAGGGCCTCACCGAGGTCCTCCGCCAGGCCGCCGCCCACCGCGGCGCCTCGCTGGTCGAGATCTTCCAGGACTGCCCGATCTTCAACGACGGGTCCTTCGACGTCCTGCGCAAGGGCGACGAGGTCTCGCAGCGGCTGATCCCGCTGGTCGACGGCGAGCCCATCCGGTTCGGCAACGACGGCGAGTTCGGGGTGGTCCGCGCGGCCTCCGGCGGGCTCGAGGTGCGCAAGGTCGACGAGGTCGGCGAGGACGCGCTGGTCGTCCACCGCGCCGACGAGCAGGACCCGACGCAGGCGTTCGCGCTGTCGCGGCTCTCCGACCAGGACCTCACCCACACCGTCACGGGCATCTTCCGCAACGTCGAGCGGCCCACCTACGACGACGGCGCCCGGGCCCAGGTCACGGCCGCCACCGAGCAGGCCCAGCAGCGCGGCGACGACCTCCAGGCCCTGCTGCGCGGCAAGGACACCTGGGCGGTCATGCCCACGCCGGAGAACGAGCAGTAGTCGCGCCCACGGGAGCCGGGCGGCCGCGGCCGCCCGGGTCCCGTGCCGTGCGCCTCACCCGAGGGCGGCGAGCGCCACGGCCCGTCCGACCTCGACCGCCTCGCGCAACCGGGCCTCGTCCGTCTCGAGCTGGCCGACGTCCCGGCTGCCGGACGGCGGGCGCAGCGCGTGCACGACCCGGGCGTGGCGACCGAGGAGGTCCGCCTCGTCGGCGAGCTGACGCTCGTACCGGGTGCGCCAGGCGGCGGCCGCGCCGGGGGCGGACCGCCGCAACAGGGCGCGGGCGAGCAGGTCCCCGGAGCGCCACGGCGGGCGGACGGGATCGTCGGCCCGCCGGGTCCGCAGCAGCAGCACGTGGGTCGCGCCCTGCGCCAACGGCGTGCGGAACGGCAGCGTCTCGGCGAGCGCGGCGTCGAGGTAGCGCCGGCCGGCCAGCTCGACGGGTGGCCCGCCGAGGATCGGCAGGTGGGTGGAGGCGCGCACGGCGTCGCGCAGCGTGCCGTCGTCGCGCACCAGGCCGGCCAGGTCCACCGACGCGCCGGAGTCGGCGTCGGTCGCCATCGGGTGCAGCGGTGTTTCGGCCCCGCGGACCGCCGCCCAGTCGAGCGGGACCACCCGGCGGTAGAGCTCGTCCACCACCCAGCGCATGTCGACCAGCGGCCGCCCGCACGCGAGCCGGGGGATGCCCGTCACGCGGCGCATCACGCCCGGGCGGTACCAGGCGGGGATGCCGCGGGCGGTCGCTCCCGCGACGAACCAGGCGCCGTTGATCGTGCCCGCGCTCGCCCCGTAGACCGCGTCGAACACCCCGGAGAACCCCGCCTCGGCGAGCCCGAGAACCATGCCGCCGGACAGCGTCGCGCGGGACCCACCGCCCTCGACGGCCAGGGCGACGCGGTACCCGTCGTCACGGTCGCCCCGCGCCCGGCGGGCCCGGAGGATCTCGACCACGGGGTGCACGCCGGACGTTCGCGCGACGGGACGGAACGGGTCGGGTCCGGACGAGGTCGAGCACCGCCGCGAGGGTGCCACCCGTCCCCGAGTGGCCGGCCGGTGTGCGCCGTCAGACACGGATCTCGCGTGCTCCGGGGGCCGAGGTCGTGGTGAGGTCGAGGTGTGGTCGACGACGACACCACGGCGTCCCGGTCCGCCTCGTCCGGCCTCGCCGCCGCCCTCGGGGCCTACGTGCTCTGGGGCACCTTCCCCGCCTTCTGGCCCCTCCTCGAACCCGCCGGCTCCCTCGAGATCCTCGCCCACCGCATCGGGTGGACGCTCGTCGCGATGCTCGTGCTGCTCACGCTGCGGCGCGGCTGGTCCCAGCTGCGGGGCCGGTCCTGGCGGACCTGGGTGACGATCACCGCCGCGTCGGCGCTCATCACGGTCAACTGGGGCGTCTACATCTGGGGCGTGACCCACGGTCGCGTCGTCGAGAGCGCCCTCGGCTACTACGTGAACCCGCTGGTCTCGGTGGTCCTCGCGGTCGTCGTCCTCGGGGAGCGGTTGCGGCGGACGCAGTGGGTGGCCGTCGGGATCGCGACGGCGGCGGTGGCGGTGCTGTGGGCCGGGACCGGGGCGCTGCCGTGGGTCGCGCTCGTCCTCGCGGGCAGCTTCGGGTTCTACGGCCTGCTCAAGAAGCGCGTGCCGCTCGAACCGGTGGCCGGTCTCACCGCCGAGGGGTTCCTGCTCGGGCCGGTCGCGATCGGCTACCTGGTCTGGCTGCAGGCGGTCGGCACCGGCACCTTCGGCCACGGCACGACCCACACCCTGCTGCTGATCGCCGCGGGCCCGGTGACCGCCGTCCCGCTGCTGCTCTTCGCGGTCGGTGCCCGCCGGCTCCCGCTGGCCACGCTGGGCCTGCTGCAGTACGTCAACCCGACCCTGCAGTTCCTCTGGGGCGTGCTCGTCGACCACGAGCCCATGCCGCCCGCCCGCTGGATCGGGTTCGTGCTGGTGTGGATCGCCCTCGCCGTCCTCGCCCTCGAGGGCTGGTGGGCGCACCGCCGGGTGAGGACGTCGCTCCCGTCGGTTCAGCCCACCCGTTCGACCGTGTAGTCCAGCAGCGCCGACAGCGCGTCGCGGGCCGGCCCCGCGGGCAGCCCGGCCAGCTCGTCGCGGGCGGCCCGCGCCTGGGCGTCGAGCGCCTCGCGGGCCCGCACGAGCCCGTCCGAGCCGCGCAGGATCTCCAGCGCCTCGGCGATCACCGCGTCGTCGGTGATCTCCTCCTCGCCGACGCCCAGCGCGCGCAGCCGGTGGGCGTCGGGCCCGTCGTCGGCGAGCGCGTAGAGCACCGGGAGGGTCGCCACGCCCTCGCGCAGGTCGGTGCCCGGGGTCTTGCCCGAGTCCCCCGACGGCGACGCGATGTCGATGATGTCGTCCGAGACCTGGAACGCGGTCCCGATGATCTCCCCGAACCGCCGCAGCGCCTCGACGTCCGCCGGCCGCGCCCCCGCGAACATCGCCCCGAACCGGCCGGCCGTCGCGATGAGCGACCCGGTCTTCTCGGCGACGACCGCCATGTAGTGCCCGACCGGGTCGTCGCCCCGCGGGCCGCGGGTCTCGCGCATCTGGCCGGTGACGAGCTCGGCGAACGTCTCGGCGATGATCCGCACCGCGTCCGGCCCGAGCTGCGAGACCAGCCGCGAGGCGTGCGCGAACAGGTAGTCCCCGGTGAGGATCGCGACGGTGTTGTCCCAGCGGGCGTTCGCGCTCTGCGCGCCGCGGCGCAGCACGGCCTCGTCCATGACGTCGTCGTGGTAGAGCGTCGCGAGGTGCACCAGCTCCACCGACGTCGCCGCCACGACGACGTCGTCGCTGGTCCCGCCCGCGAGCTGCGCCGCGAGCAGCGTCAGCAGCGGGCGGAACCGCTTCCCGCCCGCCTCGATGAGGTGCAGCGAGGTGTCCGCGACGAAGCGGTAGTCGCTGTGGACCTCCTGGCGCAGCAGGTCCTCGACCCGCTCGAGTCCCGCCGTCACCTCGGCGGCCAGCGCCTCGTCGGCGATCGGGAGGCCGGCGACCTGGGTCGCGGCCGTGGGCGAGGAGCCTGCCGGTGTCGAGCTCTGCACGATCACATTGTCAACCTTGCCGACCACGGAGACCTGTCGGGTATCGCGTCTCAGCCCAGGAACCGGGCGGCGGCCGCCCAGTCCAGGGCGGCCGTCGGGACGACCCCGAGCAGCAGGGTGACCGCGAGACCCAGCGTGATCGACACCGTGGTGAGCGGCCCGGGCAGGCTCACCGACGGTCCGTCGGGCGCCGGCTCGGAGAAGTACATCATCACGATGACCCGCAGGTAGAAGAACGCCGCGATCGCGCTGCACACCAGGCCGACGATCACCAGCGGCGCCTCCCCGTCGGCCAGGCCGGCCGAGAACACCGCGAACTTGGCGGTGAAGCCGCTGGTCAGCGGCACTCCGGCCAGGGCGAGCAGGCAGAACGACAGCGACGCCGCCACGACCGGGGACCGCGTCGCGAGCCCCGCGTACGCCGAGAGGTGGGTCGCCTCGCCGTCGCCGGAGCGCACCAGGGAGACGAGCCCGAGGATCGCGATGGTCGTGAAGCCGTAGGCGAGCAGGTAGAAGAGCGTGGCGGACAGCCCGGCCGGGGTGATCGCCAGGCAGCCGATGAGCAGGAACCCGGCGTGGGCCACCGAGGAGTAGGCGACCATCCGCTTGAGGTCGGTCTGGGTGAGCCCGAGCACCACGCCGATGACCATGGAGGCGATCGCGACCGCCCACAGCACGCCCCGCCACTCGATGCTCGTGGTCCCGAACGCGACGAAGAACACCCGCAGGATCGCGCCGAACGCGGCGACCTTGGTGCAGGCGGCCATGAACGCGGTCACCGGGGTCGGGGCGCCCTGGTAGACGTCCGGCGTCCAGGTGTGGAACGGCCCGACGGAGGCCTTGAACATCAGCCCGACCACCAGCAGCGCGAGCCCGCCGAACAGCAGCGCGTCCCCGCGCGGCGAGCCGGCGGCCGCCGCCGCGATGTCCGAGAGGCGCACCGAGCCGGCGTAGCCGTAGAGCAGGGCGACGCCGTAGAGGAAGAACGCCGAGGCGAACGCCCCGAGCAGGAAGTACTTGACCGCCGACTCCTGCGAGAGCACCCGACGACGCCGGGCCAGCCCGCACAGCAGGTAGAGCGGCAGGCTGAGCACCTCGAGGGCCACGAACATCGTCAGGAGGTCGTTCGCGGCGCAGAAGGCGAGCATCCCGCCGAGGGCGAAGAGCACGAACGGGAAGACCTCGGTGTGCATCTCCGGCGGCGGCCCCGCCGCGGCGCGCGAGCCCCGGGAACCGCCGGACGAGCCGGACGAGCCGGACGAGCCCGACGAGCCGCCGACCGTCGCCATCGCGCGCACCCCGGCCCGCTCCTGGGCCTCGGCGAGCGCCTCCGGATCGGCGACGAACGCGCCGCCCGGCTCGATCGAGCGGTCGGCGATCATGAGGATCGAGGGGATCGCGAGGGCGAGCAGCGTGCCCCAGAGGAACAGGCTCGGGCCGTCCACCGAGAGCGAGCCGGCGAGCGTGATCGTCGCGGGTGTCCCCGCCACGGCGCGCACGACCACGAGGACCAGCGACACGGCGACGGCGGCGAGGCTCAGCACCAGCTGCGGTACCACCCGGCGGTGCAGCGGTACGAACGCCTCGATCAGCACGGACACGCAGGCCGCGCCGAGGACGATCAGCAGCGGGGCGACGGCGCCGTAGTCGACCCCGAGGTTGGCCGAGAGCGATCCGCCCTGGGCGGGGAGCCCCGTGGGCAGGGTCAGCACACTGGTCATCGGGCGACTCCGTTCGGGCCGACCGGGTCGGCGACGCCGACCTCGCTCATGGTGGCGGAGACCGCCGGGTTGATGACGTTCAGCACCGGCTGCGGGAAGAACCCGAGCAGGAAGATCAGCAGGACCAGCGGGGCGAGCACCCCGATCTCCCGCCCGGTGAGGTCACCGAAGCGGGCGCGGGCCCGGGCCGAGGCGTCGTCCTCGAGCATGTCGCGCAGCCCGCCGTCGGTCGGTTCGAACGCCACCGCGGACGCCGCCCCCGGCCCGCGGCCGAGCACCGCCTCGCCGCGCAGCGGACCGGTCATGGTGCGCTGGAAGATCCAGAGCACGTAGAGGGCCGCGAAGATGATGCCGACCGTCGCGATCACCGTGTAGGCCGGCTCCCGCGGCCAGGAGCCGATCAGCACGAGGAACTCCGAGACGAACGAGTTCGTGCCCGGCAGCGACAGCGTGGTGAGCCCGGCGACGAGGAAGAGCCCGGAGAGCACCGGCGCGATCCGCCCGACGCCGCCGTAGTCGGCGATCCGGGACGACCCGCCGCGGGCGGCGAGCATGCCCACGACGAGGAACAGCATCGCCGTCGAGATGCCGTGGTTGACCATGTAGAGCGCCGAGCCGGCGAGCGCCTGCTGCGAGAACGCGAAGATCCCCAGCCCGATGAACCCGAAGTGGGCGATCGAGGTGTAGGCGACGAAGCGCTTCATGTCGGTCTGCATCGCGGCCAGCAGCGCCCCGTAGATCACCCCGATCACCGAGAGCACCAGCACCAGCGGCGCGAGCGACTGCGAGGCCAGCGGGAAGAGCGGCAGGCAGTAGCGCAGGAACCCGAAGACGCCGACCTTGTCCAGGACGCCGACGAGGATGACGCCGCCGCCGATCGGGGCCTCGGCACCGGCGTCGGGCAGCCAGGTGTGCAGCGGCACCAGCGGCGCCTTGATCGCGAACGCCGCGAAGAAGCCGAGGAAGAGCGGGATCTGGGTCGAGAGCGGCAGCTGCGCGGCGAGGTGCTGCAGCGTCGTCCAGTCGAAGCTGGCCTGGCCGAGGCGGGTGCCGCTGGCGACGAAGATCCCGATGATCGACCCGAGCATCAACAGGCCGCCGAGGAACGAGTACAGGAAGAACTTCACCGCCGCGTACTGCCGCCGGGCCCCGCCGAAGCGCCCGATGATGAAGTACATCGGGACGAGCATGACCTCGAAGAGCACGTAGAAGAGGAACACGTCGGTCGCGGCGAAGAGCGCGACGAGGACGCCCTGCAGCGCGAGCATCAGCGCGACGAAGCCGCCGGCGCCGCGGCCGTCGGGGAACCTGTCCGCGGCCCGGGTGAACGACGTGTACGCGATGACGAGCGGCACCAGCACCGCGAGCAGCGCGATCATCGGGAGCGCGATGCCGTCGAGGCCGAGCGCGAACCGGGTGCCGAAGGCCGGGATCCACGGGACGGAGAGCTCGCCCTGGAACCGCGTCGGCGCGGACGGGACGTACAGCGCCCACACGACGACCACGAGGACGAACTCGGCGAGCGAGACGACGAAGCCGGCCGTCTTCGCGGCCGCGTCCCCGCCCGGGGAGCGGACGAGGAAGCCGCAGACCGCCGCGCCGACGAGCGGCAGCAGGACGAGGACCAGCAGGAGGGCGCTCACGGGAGCGTCACCGCCAGCAGCGCCGCGACCAGCACGAGCGAGCCTCCCAGCATCGTCAGGGCGTACGAGCGCACGAACCCGGTCTGGGTGCGCCGGGCCCGGCCCGACGCCCCGCCGAGCAGGGCGGCGGTGCCGTTGACGGCGCCGTCGACCCCGCGGTTGTCGAGGTAGACCAGCGCCCGCGAGAGCCACAGACCCGGGCGGGCGACGAGCCCCTCGTTGATCGCGTTGGCGTAGAGGTCGGCCCGCGCCGCCCGCACCGGCCAGGAGACCCGCGCGGGACGCTCGACCGGGACCGGCCGGCGCCCGACCGTCAGGTAGGCGAGCCCGGCGCCGAGGACCATGAGCACCGAGGCGATGCCGGGCACGAGCCCCGTCGGGATCACGGCGTCGGAGACCTCCTGCACAGGACCGGTCGCCGGTTCCAGCCAGCCGCCGAGGCGCTCCCCGATGACGAGGAACGCGCCCGCCCCGGCCGAACCGACCGCCAGCAGGACCATCGGCACGGTCATCACCCACGGCGACTCGTGCGGGTGGTAGCCGTGCTCGTGGCCCGCCTGAGGCGCCTGGGGTGGCGCCTCCGACTCGGCCTGCGGATCCCACGGCGCCCGCCGCGGGGTGAGCTCCCGCCAGCGCTCGGCGCCGAAGAACGTCATGAGCATCAGCCGCGTCATGTAGAAGGCGGTGAGACCCGCACCGAGCAGCGCCGCGCCACCGAGCAGCCACCCGCGGACGAGCGACCCGCCGAGCGAGGCCTCGATGATCGCGTCCTTCGAGTAGAAGCCGGACAGGAACGGGAAGCCGATCAGGGCGAGGTAGCCGAGCGTGAACGTCGCGAACGTGACCGGCAGGTGGCGGTACAGCCCGCCGAACCGGCGCATGTCGGTCTCGTCGGCCATCCCGTGCATCACCGAGCCGGCCCCGAGGAAGAGCCCGGCCTTGAAGAAGCCGTGGGCGAGCAGGTGCGCCAGGCCCGCCGCGTAGCCGATGGGCCCGAGGCCGACCGCCAGCATCATGTAGCCGATCTGGCTGACCGTGGAGTAGGCGAGGACCTTCTTGATGTCGTCGTAGGCGCACCCGACGATCGCGCCGATGAGCAGCGTGACCGCCCCGACGATCGTCACCGCGAGCTGGCCCGCGGGGGCCAGGTCGTAGAGCGGGTGGGTGCGGGCGACGAGGTAGACCCCCGCGGTGACCATGGTGGCGGCGTGGATGAGGGCCGACACCGGGGTCGGGCCCTCCATGGCGTCGGGGAGCCAGGCCTGCAGCGGGAACTGGCCCGACTTGCCGCACGCGCCGAGCAGGAGCAGCAGCGTCACCGCGGTGAGCGTGCCCGTCGACATCTCGCCGGCCCGGGCGAACACCTCGGTGTACTGGGTGGTGCCCAGCTGCTGGAACAGGATGAAGATCGCGAGCGCCAGGCCGACGTCGCCGACCCGGTTCATCAGGAACGCCTTCTTCGCCGCGCTCGCCGCGAGCGGCCGGGCGACGTAGAAGCCGATGAGCAGGTACGACGCCAGGCCGACGCCCTCCCACCCGAGGTAGAGGGTCACGAAGCCGTTGCCGAGGACCAGCACGAGCATCGACGCGACGAACAGGTTGAGCATCGCGAAGAACTTGCGACGGTGCGGGTCGTGGCTCATGTAGCCCACGGAGTAGATGTGGATGAGCGAACCGACACCGGTGATGAGCAGGACGAACGTCAGCGACAGCGGGTCGAGCCGCAGCCCGAACTCCACCGTCAGCGACCCGGAGCCGAACCACTCGTAGAGCGGCAGGTCGCGGACCCGCTCCTCGCCGGGCAGCGCGAGGGCCTGCACGAACAGGACCACGCCGTAGACGAACGACAGCAGCACCGTCGCGACCCCGAGCAGGTGGCCCCACCGGTCGGTGCGCTTCCCGCCGAGGAAGAGCACGAGGGCGCCGAGCGCGGGCAGGGCCACCAGGACCCAGGCCGCGGCTCCGGCCCCGGTCGCGGGACCGACGGGCGGCAGGGGGTCAGCCGCCAGGAGGGCGAGCATCGGTGCTCCCGTCAGTACTTGAGGAGGTTCGCGTCGTCGACCGAGGCGGTCCGGCGCGCGCGGAAGATGGACATGATGATCGAGAGGCCGACGACGACCTCCGCGGCGGCCACGACCATGACGAAGAACGCCATCACCTGGCCGTCGAGCGAGCCGTTGAGGCGCGCGAAGGTGACCAGCGACAGGTTCACCGCGTTGAGCATGAGCTCGACGCACATGAACACGACGATCGCGTTGCGCCGCACCAGCACCCCGACGGTGCCGATGGCGAACAGGACCGCGGACAGCAGCAGGTAGTTGGTGGGGCTCACGTCTGGCTCCCCTGGATCTCGCCCGCGCCGACCTCGTGGTGCGGGTCGTGGTGCGGCTCGTGGTCCCGGGCGTGCTGGTCGTGCTCGTCGCCGGCGTGGGCGAGCTCGGTGGCGTGGCCCAACCGTTCGCGGGCCGTCGCCTCGATGATCGACGAGAGCGACTCCGGCGCGACCGACCCGTCGGGCAGCAGCGCCGGGGTGGCCACCGAGTCCGCCGTCGCGAAGACGCCGGGCCCGGACCGTGAGCCGTACTTCTCCGGTGGGCCGAGCAGGCGCTGCGTGACCCGCTCGCGCTGGGTGATCACCTTGGCCTTCGCGCGGCCGGCGAAGGTGTAGACCATCGCCCCCAGCGCACCGGTGATGATCAGCGCCGAGGTGAGCTCGAACGCGAGCAGGTAGCGCTGGTAGATCAGCAGGCCGAGGCTGCCGACGTTCGAGCCCGGCGCGGGCCCGATGGCGAGCGGGACGACGACCGAGTTCGCGACCGCGCCGAGCAGCAGCGCGGCGAACCCGATCCCGAGGACCGCCGCGGCGACCCGCTGGCCGCGCAGCACCTCGACCACCGAGTCCGACGCGTCCCGGCCGACCATCATCAGCACGAAGACGAACAGCATCATGATCGCGCCGGTGTAGACGATGATCTGGGTGAAGCCCAGGAACGGCGCGGACTGGACCATGTAGAGCCCGCCCAGCGAGAGCATCGTCAGCACGAGCCAGAGCGCGGAGTGCACGGCGTTGCGGGAGAACACCATCCCGAGCCCGCCGGCCAGCGCGATCGGCCCGAGGATCCAGAAGGCGACCGCTTCGCCCGTCGAGGTCGTCATGACCGGCCTTCCCCCGTCGCTCCGCTCGCCTCAGGAGAGCCCCTCTTGGCCAGCGGGCCCTTCCCGACGAGGGCCGCGCCCGGCTCGACGTTCGCGCCCGCGCGGTTGTCCGTGTCGAGGTCGTGCTCGCCGGCCTGCTCCCGGCCCTGCCGGGCCATCTCGGGGCCCTGCACGTAGTAGTCCTGCTCGTCGTCGCCGAGCCGCATCGGGTGCGGCGGCTGCTCCATCCCCGGCAGCAGCGGGGCCAGGAGCATCTCCTTGGTGTAGATGAGGTCCTGGCGGTCGTCGTCGGCGAGCTCGTACTCGTTGGTCATCGTCAGCGACCGCGTCGGGCACGCCTCGATGCACAGCCCGCAGCCGATGCAGCGCAGGTAGTTGATCTGGTAGATCGCGCCGTAGCGCTCGCCCGGCGAGTACCGCGCCTCGGGGGTGTTGTCGCCGCCCTCGACGTAGATCGCGTCGGCCGGGCAGGCCCAGGCGCAGAGCTCGCAGCCCACGCACTTCTCGAGGCCGTCCGGGTGCCGGTTGAGCTGATGGCGGCCGTGGTAGCGCGGCGCGGTCACCTTCTTGACCAGCGGGTACTCCTCGGTGACGACCTTCTTGAACATCGTCGAGAAGGTGACGCCGAAGCCCGCGATGCCGTCGAACATGCCCATCAGGCGTCCTCCTTGTCGGCCCCGGAGCCGACCGCGGCCGTCTCCTTCGCCGCCGGGGTGACCGACCGGCGTCGGCGTGGTGGCGAGGGCGGCACCGCCAGGTCGAGCGGCGGCACGGGGTAGTCGGACACGACCGTCGGTTCCTCCGGCGCCTCGTCGGCGGGTCGGCGGTCGGGCAGCAGCACCGCGACGACCACCGCGACGACGAGCACCACGGCGCCGATCAGCAGCACGACCGGCGCGGACACCGTGCCGTACTCGGTCCGCAGCACGCGCAGCGCGGAGACCGCGACGATCCACACCAGGCTGATCGGGATGAGGATCTTCCAGCCGAGCCGCATGAACTGGTCGTAGCGCTGGCGGGGAAGCGTGCCGCGGAGCCAGATGTAGACGAAGAGGAACACGAACATCTTGGTGATGAACCAGATGACCGGGAACCAGCCCTCGTTCGCGCCCGCCCACAGCGAGAGCGGCCACGGGGCGCGCCAGCCGCCCAGGAAGAGGGTGGTGGCGACCGCCGAGAGGGTCACCATGTTGACGTACTCGGCGAGGAAGAACAGCGCGAACTTCAGCGAGGAGTACTCGGTGTGGAAGCCGCCGACCAGCTCGGACTCGGCCTCCGGGAGGTCGAACGGCGCGCGGTTGGTCTCGCCGACCATCGAGATCGCGAAGACGACGAAGCTCACCGGCAGCAGCCAGATGTACCAGCCGGTCTGCTGGGCCGAGACGATGTCGGCCGTCGAGAGCGACCCGGCGTAGAGCACCACGCCGATGATCGACAGGCCGAGGGCGAGCTCGTAGGAGATCACCTGGGCGGCGCTGCGCAGGCTGCCCAGCAGCGGGTACGGCGACCCGGAGGCCCAGCCGGAGAGCACGATGCCGTAGACCCCGACCGACGAGCAGGCCATCGCGACGAGCACGCCCACCGGGAGGTCGGCGACCTGCAGCGCGGTGTGGTGCCCGAAGATCGACACCTCCGGGCCGAGCGGGATGACCGCGAACGCGACGAACGCGGGGATCGTCGAGATCACCGGCGCGATGAAGAAGACCGCCTTGTCCGCGAGGACCGGGCGGATGTCCTCCTTGAACGCCAGCTTGAGCCCGTCGGCCAGCGACTGGAGCAGGCCGAACGGGCCGTTCCAGTTCGGGCCGGGCCGCTGCTGCATCCGGCCGACCACGCGCCGCTCGAGCCAGATCATGAACAGCGTCATGAGCAGGAGCAGCGCGAAGACGACGACGACCTTGACGATCGTCAGCCAGAGCGGGTCGTTCGCGAGCAGCGCCTGGGTGTAGCCCGGGGCGCCGGGCGGTGGGAGCGGGTTCACTGCTGGTCTCCCGACTCGGGGGCCGCGGACCCGGTCACCCGGACCGGGCCGCCGTGGTGGAGGCCGAGCGCGGCGAGGGTGGTCACGCCGCTCGCACCCGGCACGTGCGAGGGCGCCCAGACGACGTCCTCGGGCAGGTCGGCGAGCTCGACGACGAGGTCGAGCCCGGCCAGTGTGGGGTCCGGTTCCGCGTGGCGGCCGGGCTGCTCGGCGGCGTGCAGCCGGGCGGGCTCCCCGGCGACGAGGCCGAGGCGCTCGGCGGTGGCCGCCGCGACCCGGAGGCGGGCGGGGCGGGCGGTGCCGGGCAGGTCGGGCTCCTGGGCGAGGAGCGCGCCGCCGTCGAGCAGCTGGCGCCAGGTGGCCAGCCGGACGGTGCCCGGCGCCCGTCCCGCGGGCTCCGAATCGGGCCGGGTCCTCGGCGTCGACGGCGTCACCGCCACGGTGCCCAGCTCCGCGAGCTCGGCGGCCGCCGCGGCCGGGGTCTGCGTGAACAGGTCGACGTCCATCTCGACGGCGAGCGAGTCGAGCACCCGGCAGTCGGGCAGCGTGATCGCAGCCGTCCCGCCGACGCGCCCGGAGGAACCCTGGCCGGGGTCGATCGTCGTCGCGAACGTCCGGTCGCGGCCCTCCCAGTTGCGGTAGGTGCCGCCGCGGTTCACCGCGGGCGCCACCGGGAGGACCACGTCGGCGTACCCGGTGACCTCGGAGAACACCTGCTCCAGCGAAACGACGACGTCGGCCTCGGCGAGCGCGGCGCGGGCCAGCGCGGGGTCGGGGAGGTCGGCGGGCTCCAGGCCGCCGACCACCAGACCGGCGAGGACCCCGTCCGCGGCGGCCCGCAGCATGGCGGTGACGTCACGGCCGGGGCTCTCGGGCAGCGTCGGGACGCCCCAGACCGCGGCGACCGCCTCGCGGGCGTCGGCGTCGGTGAGCAGGCGCGCACCGGGCAGCAGCGTCGGGAGCGCCCCGGCGTCCACCCCGCCGCGCTCCCCCGCGCGCCGCGGCACCCAGGCGACCCGGGCCCCCGTCCGGGACCCGAGCCCGGCCACCGCGGTGAGCAGGCCCGGCACCTCGGCGGCGCGCTCGCCGACGAGGACGACCGCCCCGGGCTCGCCGAGCGCGGTGGCGACGTCGTCGGGGAGGTCGTCGAGGGCGGCGGGCTCGTCGCCGGGGGCGACGCGCACCAGGTGGCCACCGGTCTTCGCGACGGCGGGCGTGGTCCAGGACCCGACGTGCACCACCCGGGTGCCGTGGCGGGAGGCCTTGCGCAGCCGCAGGAAGACGATCGGCGACTCCTCCTCGGGGTCGAACGCGACGCACAGCACGGTGCGGGCGGCCTCGAGGTGGGCGTAGGAGACGTGGCCCGGGGCGACGCCCGCGACGTGGCCGGCGAGGAAGTCGAGCTCCTCGTCGGAGTGCACGCGGGCGCGGTGGTCGACGTCGTTGCTGCGCAGCGCCAGCCGGGCGAACTTGCCGTAGGCGTAGGCGTCCTCGACGGTCAGCCGGCCGCCGGGCAGCACCCCGACCCCCTTCTTGGGATCGCCCTCGGCTTCGACGCCGTCGTCCCCCACGAGCACCCGGCCCGGGCCGGAGCCGTCGCGCGCGGCGAGCAGCAGCTCGGCGGCCCGCTCGAGCGCCTCGATCCACGAGACCGCCACCAGCTCGCCGTCGTCACCGCGGACCATCGGCGCGAGCACGCGCTGCGGCGAGGTCGGGTAGCGGAACGCGAAGCGGCCCTTGTCGCAGAGCCACTCCTCGTTGACGTTCGGGTCCTCGCCCGCCAGGACGCGGGTGACGCCGCCGCGGCGCCAGTCGCGCCGGGTCGAGCAGCCCGAGGCGCAGTGCTCGCACTGGCCGGGCGTGGAGACGAGGTCGAACGGCCGGCTGCGGAACCGGTAGGAGGCCGAGGTCAGCGCGCCGACCGGGCAGATCTGGATGGTGTTGCCGGAGAAGTAGGACTGGAACTCCTCGCCCTCGCCCCAGGCCGTCTCCTCGGTCCCGATCTGCTGGTGGGCGCCGCGCTCGAGGAGCTCGATGAACGGGTCGCCGGCGATCTGCTCGGAGAACCGGGTGCAGCGCTGGCAGAGCACGCAGCGCTCGCGGTCGAGCAGGACCTCGTCGGAGATCGGCAGCGGCTTGGCGAAGTGCCGCTTCTCCTCGACGAACCGCGACTCCGCCCGGCCGGACGACATCGCCTGGTTCTGCAGCGGGCACTCGCCGCCCTTGTCGCAGATCGGGCAGTCCAGCGGGTGGTTGATGAGCAGCAGCTCCATCACGCCCTGCTGGGCCTTGTCGGCCACCGGCGAGGTGTGCTGGGTCTTGACGACCATCCCGTCGGCGACGGTCATCGTGCAGCTGGCCTGCGGCTTGGGCATCGGCCGGCCGCCCATCTCGACCTCGACCAGGCACTGACGGCAGGCGCCCGCCGGGTCGAGGAGGGGGTGGTCGCAGAACCGGGGGACGACGATGCCGAGGCGCTCGCAGGTCCGGATGAGGAGCTCGCCCTTGGGCGCGTCGACGGTCTGGCCGTCGATCGTCAGCCGGACGTGGCCCTCGGGGACCGGCGGTGCCTCCTGCTCTGGCGCTTGCGTCATGTCAGTGCGCTCCGGCGAGGACGGGGGTTTCGGAGGCTGGGCTCTGCTGATCGGCGCAGAGGTCGAGGAACTCCTGGCGGAAGTACTTGATCCCGCTGGTGATCGGGGACACCGCGCCGTCGCCCAGCGCGCAGAACGAGCGGCCGAGCACGTTGGAGCAGACGTCGAGCAGGGTGTCGATGTCCGACTCGGTGCCCCGGCCCTCGGTGAGCCGGCGCAGGATCCCGGCCAGCCAGTAGCAGCCCTCGCGGCACGGGGTGCACTTGCCGCAGGACTCGTGCTCGTAGAACTCGGTCCACTTCATGACCGCCCACGGCACGGACACGGTCTCGTTGAAGATCATGAGCGCGGTGGTCCCGAGCATGGACCCGGCCTCGGCCGCGCCCTCGAAGTCCAGCGGGACGTCGAGGTGCTCGGCGGTGAACAGCGGCGTGGACGAGCCGCCCGGCGTCCAGAACTTGAGCGGGATCCCGTCCTTCATCCCGCCCGCCATCTCGAGGAGCTCGCGCAGGGTGGTGCCCAGCGGCGCCTCGTACTGTCCGGGCCGCTCGACGTGCCCGGACAGCGAGTAGATCTTCGGGCCGGGCGAGCGCTCGCGGCCCATCGTCCGGAACCAGTCCTTGCCGCCCGCGACGATCGACGGGACCGTCGCGATCGTCTCGACGTTGTTGACCACCGTCGGGGCGGCGTAGAGACCCGCCGTCGCCGGGAAGGGCGGCTTGAGACGGGGCTGCCCGCGCCGGCCCTCGAGGGAGTCCAGCAGCGCGGTCTCCTCGCCGCAGATGTACGCGCCGGCCCCGGCGTGCACGACGATGTCGAGGTCGAAGCCGCTGCCGTGGATGTCCCGGCCGAGGTGCCCGGCGTCGTACGCCTCCTTGACCGCCCAGTGCAGCCGCCGGAGGGCGTGGACGACCTCGCCGCGCACGTAGATCGCGCAGAAGTTCGCGCGGATCGCGTAGCTGGTGATGATGCAGCCCTCGATGAGGCTGTGCGGGTCGGCCATCATCAGCGGGACGTCCTTGCAGGTCCCGGGCTCACCCTCGTCGGCGTTGATGACGAGGTACTTCGGCTTGAACTGCGGGGCGTCCTTCGTGGCCGCGGTCGGCTCCTCGCCCGGCTTGGGCTGCGGGATGAACGACCACTTCATGCCGGTCGGGAAGCCCGCGCCGCCGCGGCCGCGCAGCCCGGAGTCCTTGACCAGGCTCACCAGGTCCGCCGGGTCGGTGGCGAAGGCGGTGTCGAGCGCCTCGTAGCCGCCGAGCTCGGTGTAGTGGCGCAGCGTCCAGGACTCCGGCAGCAGCCAGCGCCGTGTCAGCACCGGGGTCAGCGGGTCGGGCGTGTACTCCTCCGGCCCAGGCTCGGTCATGACGCACCTCCGGGCAGGGTGGTGGACTCGGTGGTCCGGTCGGGTCCTCGCTCGGGCATCGGCGGGGCGGTCCAGCCGCGCTCCTCGGCGAGCCGGGCGCCGGCGAGCGTCGAGGGGTCGGCGCTCGGTCCGGCGTTGGCGGCGGCGCCACCGACCTCGGGCTCGTCGAAGAAGCCGGCGAGCAGGAGCTCGACGGAGCGGAAGTCGGTCAGCGGGGCGCCCCGGGTGGGGTGCGGCTTCTCGCCGCGCTGCAGGGCGTCGAGGATCTCGAGCGCACTGTCGACGGTCTGCCGGTCGAAGAACTCGTAGTCGACGGTCAGCACGGGGGCGAGGTCGCAGGCGGCGAGGCACTCGGCGTGCTCGATGGTGAGCGAGCCGGGCTCCCCCGGCGTGCCGCTGGTCTCCTCGTGCCCGATGCCGCCGAGGCGTTCGCGGACCGCGGCGTAGATGTCGTCGCCGCCCAGCGCTGCGCACAGCGTGTTGGTGCAGACGCTGACGAGGTGCTCGCCGACCGGCTCGCGCTTGTACATCGTGTAGAAGGTCGCGACGGCCGAGACCTCCGCGGGCGTGATGTCGAGGACGTCGGCGCAGAACGCGACGCCGGCCCGGCCGACGTGGCCCTCGACGTGCTGCACGAGGTGCAGCAGCGGCAGCAGCGCCGAGCGCGGCTGCGGGTAGCGGGCGACGATCGCGGCGGCGCGCTCGCGCTGGCCGTCGAAGATCGACAGATCGACCTCATCGACGGTCCGCCCGGTCGAGCTCCGCCGCGCCACGTCTTCCGTCGACGTCATCGGTCACACCCACCCATCACCGGATCGAGGCTGGCCAGGGCCGCGATGACGTCGGAGACCATCCCGCCCTCGCACATGGCGGGCGCGGCCTGGAGGTTGACGAAGCTGGGGTCGCGCAGGTGCACGCGCAGCGGGCGGGTGCCGCCGTCGGAGACCAGGTGCGCCCCGAGCTCGCCGCGCGGCGACTCGATCGGCACGTAGGCCTGCCCCGGCGGGACCTTGAAGCCCTCGGTGACCAGCTTGAAGTGGTGGATCAGCGACTCCATCGACTGGCCCATGATCTTGCGGACGTGCTCGAGCGAGTTGCCCATGCCGTCGGCGCCGATCGAGAGCTTCGCCGGCCAGGCGATCTTGGCGTCCTCGACCATCGTCGGGCCGGGCTCGAGCGCCTCCACGGCCTGCCGGATGATCCGCAGCGACTGGTGCATCTCCTCGACCCGCAGCTTGTAGCGGGCGAAGGAGTCGGCGGCGTTGTCGACCGGGACCTCGAAGTCGTACTGCTCGTAGCCGAGGTAGGGGTCGACCTTGCGCAGGTCCCAGGCCAGGCCCGCGGAGCGCAGGATCGGCCCGGTGACGCCGAGCGAGAGGCACCCGTCGAGCGGGAGGTAGCCGATCCCGACGAGGCGCTGCTGCCAGATCGCGTTGCCGGTCAGGAGCTGGTGGAAGCCGGGCAGGCGGGAGTCCATGACGTCGCAGAACTCGAGGATCCGCTTCTCGGCGCCCTCCGGGAGGTCCTGGACGACGCCGCCGGGGCGGATGAACGCGTGGTTCATGCGCAGACCGGTGAGGAACTCGAGCAGGTGCAGGACCTCCTCGCGCTCCCGGAACCCGTTGGTCATGCCGGTGAGCGCGCCGAGCTCCATGCCGCCGGTCGCCAGGGCGACCAGGTGCGAGCCGATCCGGTTGATCTCCATGAGGAGCACCCGGACGACCTGGGCCCGCGTCGGGACCTCGATGCCGAGCAGCCGCTCGGTCGACATGCAGTAGGCGGTCTCGGTGAACAGCGGCGAGAGGTAGTCCGCGCGCGTCACGAACGTGACGCCCTGGGTCCAGGTGCGGTACTCGCAGTTCTTCTCGATGCCGGTGTGCAGGTAGCCGATCACCAGCCGGCAGTCGGTCACCGTCTCGCCGGAGATCTCCAGGACGAGGCGCAGCACGCCGTGGGTCGAGGGGTGCTGCGGCCCCATGTTGATGACGATGCGCTCGTCGCCGGTGGTCTCGCCGAGCAGCTCGTCCCAGTCGCCGCCGGTGACCGTGTAGACGGTGCCCTCGGTGGTCTCGCGGGACGAGGCCCCGAAGGGATCGGACGCTGCGGGGTCGGACGCTGCGGGGTCCAGGCCCCGGTCGATGTCGGTCACGTGTACGCCCTCCGCTGGTCGGGCGGCGGGATCTCGGCGCCCTTGTACTCGACCGGGATGCCGCCCAGCGGGTAGCTCTTGAGCTGCGGGTGGCCGTTCCAGTCGTCCGGCATGAGGATCCGGGTCAGGCTCGGGTGGCCGTCGTAGACGATGCCGAACATGTCCCAGGTCTCGCGCTCGTGCCAGTCCGCCGTCGGGTAGATCGACACGAGCGACGGGCAGTGCGGGTCGTCGAGGTCCAGGCAGACCTCGAGGCGCAGCCGCCGGCGGTAGGTCATCGACAGCAGCTGCACCACCGAGTGCAGCTGCTGCGGGATGCCCTCGCCGTAGTCGACGCCGGACACCCCGGAGCAGAACTCGAAGCGCAGCGCGGGGTCGTCGCGCAGCGTGCGGGCCAGCGTCGGGAGGTGCTCGCGGGCGACGTACCAGGTCATCTCGCCGCGGTCGACGGTCACCTGCGGGACGGCGTCCTCGAAGGCCAGGCCGCCCTCCTCCAGCGCGGCCGCGGTCTCGTCGACGACCTCGTCGAACCAGCCGCCGTACGGGCGCTCGGCCGGGGCCGGCGCGTAGGCGGGCAGCCGCAGGCCGCCGAACCCCGAGGTGTCGCCGGAGCCGTGGATGCCGAACATGCCCTCGCGGGCGCGCCCGGTCACCGTCGGCGCGTGCGGCCGGTGCTGCTCGAGCGGGCCCTGGGCCACGGCCCCGGCGCTCGAGGAGTTGGTGGCCCCCGTCGGGCCGCTGGCGCCGCCGGCCCCCGTCGCGGGGACGCCGGGCTGCTTCTCGTCGTCGGCCATGGCGCTCTAGGACTCCCGCCCGTACTTGACCGACGAGGGCAGCAGCTCGAGCTTCTCGCCCTGCGCGCGGCGCTCGGCGGCGAGCTCGGCGCGCACCGGGCCGAGCGGCTCGTGCTGGATCTTCTGGTGCAGCTTGAGGATCGCGTCGATGAGCATCTCGGGCCGCGGCGGGCAGCCCGGGAGGTACATGTCGACGGGGACGACGTGGTCGACGCCCTGGACCACGGCGTAGTTGTTGAACATCCCGCCCGACGACGCGCAGACCCCCATCGCGAGCACCCAGCGGGGCTCGGCCATCTGGTCGTAGATCTGGCGCAGGACCGGGGCCATCTTGTTGGTGACGCGGCCCGCCACGATCATCAGGTCGGCCTGGCGGGGGCTGGGCCGGAAGACCTCCATGCCGAAGCGGCCGAGGTCGTAGCGCGGTGCCCCCGAGGTCATCATCTCGATCGCGCAGCAGGCCAGCCCGAACGTGGCCGGCCACAGCGACGCCTTGCGGGTCCAGTTGACCAGTCCCTCGACGGTGGCCAGCAGGATCCCGTTGGGCAGCTTCTCCTCGAGTCCCATGTCTCGGACCTCCTAGGTCCAGTCCAGGCCGCCGCGCCGCCACACGTAGGCGTAGGCGAACGCGACGGTCCCGATGAACAGCACGACCTCGACGAGCCCGAACAGGCCGAGGGCGTCGATGTTGATCACGAACGGGTAGAGGAACACCATCTCGACGTCGAAGAGGATGAACAGCATCGCCGTGAGGTAGTACGCGACCGGCACGCGGCCGCCGCCCACGAGCGGCTGCGGCGAGGGCTCGATGCCGCACTCGTAGGTGTCGAGCTTGGCGCGGTTGTAGCGCCGCGGGCCGATGTACGGCGCCGCCGTCACCGAGAAGAGCGCGAACCCTCCCGCGAGGATGAACATGACGAGGAGGGGCACGTAGGCCGTGAGTCCGGCCGCCCCCGGGCCCTGCATCGCGGAGTCCTCCTGCACGGTGGTCGTGGCTGTCGTTCGTCGTCGCTGGTCCTGCGGGGTGCCGCCCGAGGAACCGTGCTCCTCGCCACTGCCTGGGTGGTGTCGGAGGTCACCTGTGCCGGACGGACCTGGACCCTACGGAGCGCGGTGGATCGCGCCCCAGATGAGGGTCGCCTTACTCGTGGTCGGGTGCTCGTCTCACGCGGCGCGATCCCTCCCCGACGCCGAGCGGGTGGTCGGCCTGGCGTGCCGGGCGGGGCGCCCGACGGACGGCGGCGCGTCCGGGAGCTGCGGGGTCAGCCGCAGCAGCAGCTCGAGGAGCCGGTCGGAGACGTCGCCGTCACGGCGGTCGTGCAGGTTCGCGAGCAGCTTGAGCAGGAACCGCATGAGCGCCTGGCGCGGCAGTCCGTGGCGGGCCGTGTACTGCACCAGCCACGGGTGGCGCAGCGCGTGGGCGAAGCGGTTGCCGAGCCGGTAGTAGCTGGCGAGCTCGGCCCGGACCGCCGCCGGGTAGCCCTCCAGCGCGCGCTCCCGGGCGGGGCCCTCGGACCTAGCCCGCGCCTGGAGCACCGCCTCGGCCGCGAGGGCGGCCGACTGCATGGCGTAGGCGATGCCCTCGCCGTTGAAGGAGTTGACCATGCCCCCCGCGTCGCCGACGAGCAGCAGCCCGTCGGCGTAGACCGGGGTGCGGTTGAACCCCATCGGCAGCGCGGCGCCGCCGATCTCGTTCACCGCGTTCTCCTCGGTGAAGCCCCACTCCGCGGGCAGCGAGTCGCACCAGGCCCGCAGCATCGCCCGGTAGTTCGACCCCGTCGCGTTCGACTGGTCGAGGATGCCGAGCCCGACGTTGGCCGTCCCGTCGCCCATGCCGAACACCCAGCCGTAGCCGGGCAGGAGACGGTCCTGGTCAGCTCGATCTGGTCGAGCTCCGCTCCGCTTCGTCTCCCCGGAACGGTCCCAGAGCTCGAGGTGGGTCTCGAGGAAGTCGTCGTCGCTGCGGGGGCTCGTGTAGTACCGGCGGACCGCGACGCCGAGCGGCCGGTCGTCCCGCTTGCCGATCCCGCGGGAGAGCGCCGTGCGCGCGCCGACCCCGTCGGCGGCGACCACGAGCGGCGCACGGTAGGTGACGGCCTCGCGCTCCGGCCCGCGGCGGGCCTCGACCCCGACGACGCGGCCGGTCCGCTCGTCGGTCAGCGCGCCGGAGACCGCGGTCTGCTCCTCGACCCGCGCCCCGGCGGCCCGCGCGTGGTCGGCGAGCATCTGGTCGAAGTCGCGGCGCGGCCGCACGAGCCCGTAGGGCGGGAAGCTGGTGAGCTCGGGCCAGGGCAGCTCGACCGAGAGCCCGCCGCCGAGCACCCGCAGGCCCTTGTTGTGCAGCCAGCCGGCCTCCTCGCGGGTGTCGATCCCGAGGTCGATGAGCTGCTTGACCGCGCGCGGGGTCAGCCCGTCCCCGCACACCTTCTCGCGGGGGAACGCCGACTTCTCGAGCACGAGCACGTCGAGCCCGGCCCGGGCGAGATAGGTGGCCGCGGTGGAGCCGGCGGGGCCGGCGCCGACGACGATCACGTCGGCGGAGGCCTGGCCACCCCTGTCGCCCCCGACGGTCCGCCGGGTGCGCTCGTGGTGGTGAGCGGACACCGTGGCTCCTTGTGAATTCGTTCACTAGCTCCGGGCGCGCTCAGTCTAGGCATGTTGCGTGCGACACGCTCGGTGGAATCGCGATTCGACCGTGACGGAGCCGGGAACCTCCTTCGATTGCGGCTGTCCGGGGCGGCCAAGCAAGATCAGGAGCACCTGAGGCACGTCAACCCGCCCTGCGGGATGCGCACCGTGCCCCTCGCCGAGCCAAACGATCGGGCCGACCGGACCCGCGCCTACCGGACCGCGGTGTGGAGGGCGACGATCCCGCCCGTGAGGTCCCGCCAGCTCACAGCGCCCCACCCGGCGGCCGTGATGCGGCGGGCCATCGCCCGCTGGTCGGGCCACGCCCGGATCGACTCGGCCAGGTACACGTACGCGTCCGGGTTCGAGCTGACCGCGCGCGCCACCCGCGGGAGCGCCCGCATGAGGTAGTCGGTGTAGACCCGGCGGAAGGGCGCCCACGTCGGGGTCGAGAACTCGCAGATCGCGAGCCGCCCGCCGGGCCGGGTCACCCGGGCGAACTCGGCCAGCGCGGCGTCCGGGTCGACGACGTTGCGCAGGCCGAAGGACATGGTCACGGCGTCGACCGACGCGTCGGGCAGCGGCAGGCTCATCGCGTCCGCGGCGACGTAGGGGACCTCGCCCGCGTGGCGGGCCCGGCCGGCGCGCAGCATGCCGAGCGAGAAGTCGGCGGCGAGGCAGGTGGCCCCGGAGCGGGCGAGCTCCACCGTCGACACCCCGGTGCCGGCGGCGATGTCGAGCACGACCTCGCCCGGTGCCAACGCCAGCGCGTCCCGCGTCGCGCGCCGCCACGCCCGGTCGCGGCCGAAGGACAGCACCGTGTTGGTGACGTCGTAGCGGGCGGCGACGGCGTCGAACATCCGCGCGACCGCGGAGGGATCGCGGTCGAGCCCGGCCCGCGAGCCCCGCTCGGCCGGGCCGGCGGTCACCGCGGCGCCCCCGCCGCCCCGACCGGCTCGCGCTCCGCGTCCTCGTCGGGCCGCGGGTCGGCCTCGTCCGGCGCGGCGTCCGGGGGCGTCGTGGCGTCGGGCGCCACCCCGGGACGGGGCCGGCGCCGCCGCGCGAGCCACCAGGCCAGCGGGCCGAGCACCACCCAGACGCCGGCCACCCCGAGGGCGACGGGCAGGAGCCCCGCGGTCCAGTTCCGGCCGGCGACGCGCACCAGCTCGGGCTTGTCGCGGTCGTACTCGACGAGCACGTAGTTGCCCGGCTCGAGGCCACGCGGGTAGAGCACCCCGGTGTCGGGCGTGAGCACGGCACCGTCGGCGGCGGTGTAGCGGATGAAGGTGTGCTGGGCGTCGGAGCCCTCGAGCACCTCGCCGACGGCCACCCCGCGGTCGGCGGTGATCGCCGCGTCGTTGCGCGCGGCCCCGACGAGGACGAGCACCGCGAGCGTCGAGAGCACCAGCCCGAGACCCACGACGATGGCCGGCGCGCGGCGCACGACGGGGGCCAGGACCAGCAGCGTGGCGTGCAGCGCCTGCCCGGCGCCGCGTCGCGCGACCCGGGCGCGATGGGTGACCAGCGCGCGCAGATCCGTCACGCCGACCAGGGTAGTGAGGACGGGCGGGAGGCCCTCGTCGGGAGCGGGTCCGTGCGCCGGTCGGGTGACCTCGCGGGGCGAGCGGGCGGCCACCCACCGATCACCACACCCCCGCCGCACGGCGGGCTCACGAGCGGCTCACCCGGGGGACGAACGGTCGGTGCGCCCGGCGAGGTCGTCGCGGTGGAGCAGGTCGGGCCGCACGCCGCCGGAGCGGTACGCGAGCCGGCCGACCAGGTGGGCGGTCACGGGTGCGGTGACGAGCTGGAAGGCGCCGACGAGCACGAGCATCCAGACGTCGGCGCTGGAGCGCAGCAGGAGCGCGGTGCCGACGACGACGAGGACGAGCCCCGCGGTCTGCGGCTTGGTGGCCGCGTGCATGCGGGAGAGGACGTCGGGCAGGCGCAGCAGCCCGATCGCGGCGGCCAGCGCGAGGAGCGCGCCCAGCACCACGAGCACGGCGCCGACGACGTCGAGGGCGGTCACCGGTCGTCCTCCCCGCGGTCGGTCCGGTCCGCGGCGCCGTGCTCGTCGTGCTGGGCGCGCCGCACGAACCGGGCCACCGTCGACGACCCCAGGAAGCCGACGAGGCTGATCGCGACGACGGCGGGCACGATCGCCGAGTCGCCCGTCAGCGCCACGTGCGCCATCAGCCCGCACATGATCACCGCGACGATCGCGTCGAGGGACACGAGCCGGTCGAGCGTCGACGGGCCGCGCACGAAGCGGACGGTCACCAGCAGCAGGGCCAGCCCGAGCACCCCCAGGGCGACGAGGAGCAGGACGGCGGCGGCGCTCACGGGCGCACCTCCGGGGTGTCGGGGTCCTCGGGCGGGTCGTCGCGCGGGTCGCTGCCCGCCGCCACGCGGGTCGCGTGGTCGGGCACGACGCGCACCCGGTCCACCCCCGCGGCCACCAGGTCGGCCGCGAGCCGGTCGACCTGCCGCCGGAACCGGGCGAGGGCCGCGTCGTCGCCGGCGCCGAGCACGTGGGCCCAGAGCGTCCGCTCCGCGGCGGACGCCTCGACGACGACGCTGCCCGGGACCAGCGAGAGGCACTCGACGAGCAGGGCCATCAGCAGCTCCGAGTCGTCGGGCACCTCGACCGCGACGATCGAGCTGCGGATCGGCGGCCCGGGCCGGACCGACTGCCAGGCCACCTGCACGCTCGACACCGCGAGGTCGCGGGCCACGTCGAGCACCACCCGCAGCAGCCCGAGCGGGCGCAGCCCGCCGTCCGAGGACACCGCGGGCAGCGGGAAGAGCAGGAGGACGGCCAGGGCCACGACGATCCCGCCGAGCAGGTTCGCCCACGAGAACGTGCCCCAGAGCAGGACCCAGACGAGCGTCAGCCACGCCACGCGCAGCAGCCGCGGGCGGGGCAGCCGCCGCCCGCTCACCGGGTCACCCGGGTGTCGACGGTCTGGGAGAACACGGCGGAGACGTAGGGAGTGCGGGCGAGGAGGTCGCCCGCGGCACGGTCGGTGTAGGCGTAGAGCGCGCCGGCGACCACGGTGAGCGCCAGCCCGACGGTCACCAGCGCCACCGTCGCGCCGGTCATGAGTGCGGGCAGCGCCACCCGGGTGCGCTCCCCGGCCCGCCGCGCCGGCGTGCCGAGCAGCTCGCCGGAGTACGCGGCCGTGCCCGGCCCGCGCGGCGGGCCGGCGCCGATGAGCACCGGGTACCGGTCCTCGTCGTCGGAGCGTCCGGAACGGTCGGGACCGGCGGGACCGGCGCGGTCGTCGGCGGGCTCCTCGGCCGGGAGCTGGTCGACCGGGCGCCAGAACGCGAGCACCCACACCTTCGCCATCGCGTACAGCGTGAGCAGGCTGGTCAGCGCCGCCCCGCCGACGAGCAGCCACGCGAGCACCGAGCCGTCCTGGACGCCGGCCTCGACCAGCCCGAGCTTCCCGACGAACCCCGACAGCGGCGGGATGCCGCCGAGGTTGATCGCGGGCAGGAAGAACAGCACGGCCAGGAGCGGGGAGGCGGCCGCGAGCCCGGCGAGCCGCGTCGTCGACGTGGAGCCCCCGACGCGTTCGACGAGGCCCGCGACGCAGAACAGCGCGGCCTGGACGGTGATGTGGTGGACGACGTAGAAGATCGCCGCCCCGAGGCCCGCCGGCGTCGCCAGCGCCACCCCGAAGACCATGTAGCCGATGTGGCTGACCAGCGTGAACGACAGGACGCGCTTGAGGTCCTCCTGGGCGATCGCGCCGAGCGCCCCGATCACCATCGTCGCCAGGGCCGCGATCATCAGGACGTCGTCGGCGACCGGCGAGATCGGGAACAGCAACGTCTGCGTGCGGATGATCGAGTAGACGCCGACCTTCGTGAGCAGGCCGGCGAAGACCGCGGTGACCGGGGCGGCCGCAGTCGGGTAGGAGTCGGGGAGCCACGCCGAGAGCGGGAAGACCGCGGCCTTGATGCCGAACGCGGTGAGCAGCACCAGGTGGATCGCGAGCTGCGTGCCCGGCGGCACCGACGCCATCCGCACCGAGATCTGCGCCAGGTTCAGCGTGCCCACCGCGGCGTAGACCAGCGCGATCCCGATGAGGAAGACCAGCGAGGACAGGACGTTCACGACGACGTAGGTCAGGCCCGCGCGCACCCGCGACCGCGTTCCGCCCAGGGTGAGCAGCACGTAGCTCGCCATGAGGAGGACCTCGAACCCGACGTAGAGGTTGAACAGGTCGCCGGAGAGGAACGCGTCGGCGACGCCGGCCGTGAGCACCAGGTAGGTCGGGTGGAAGATCGAGACCGGGGTGCGGGCGTCGTCGTCGCTGGTGCCCTGGCCGATCGCGTAGAGCAGTACCAGCAGCGTCACGGTCATCGACGTCAGGAGCATGACCGTCGACAGGCCGTCGGCGACGAGCGTGATCCCCAGCGGCGCGGGCCACGACCCGACGGTGACCACCTTCGGCCCGCCCGCGGCGCCGGCGAGCAGGACCGCCGAGATCGCCACCACCGCGGCGAGCACGCCGACCGAGACGGTGCGCTGCGCGGTGGGGCGGCCGGCGAGGACCAGCGCCGCGCCGGCGCCGAGCAGCGGCAGCAGGACCGGCAGCGGCAGGAGGCTCTCGACGAGGCCCGGGGCGGGGTTCACGCCTGCGCCTCCGCCCCGGCCTCGGATCCGGCCCGGTCGTCGTCGGTGTCGGAGACCTCCTCGCAGCCGGTGGTGTCGAGCTCGTCCTCGTCGACCTGCTCGCCCCGGGCCAGCCGGCGGCGCACCGAGCGGTCCTCGGTGTCCTCGGTGAGGTCGTCCTCGCGGTCGAGCGTCCAGGACCGGTGGATGATCGCCAGCAGGAACGCGGCGACGCCCAGGGTGATGACGATGGCGGTGAGCACCAGGGCCTGCACCAGCGCGTCGCTCATCGCCGCCTCGGGCGCGCGCCCGACGAGGGCCGCGGCCCCCGTCGGCCCGCCGGCGGAGATCACGAGCAGGTTGGTGGCGTTGCCGAGGACGAGGATGCCCAGCAGCACCCGGGTGAGGCTGCGGTCGAGCAGCAGGTAGACGCCCGCGGTGTAGAGCACGGCGATGAGCATGAGCAGCAGCCACGAGGTGGTCACGGGCGCACCTCCGATCCGGTGGTGACGGGGGTGGGGTCCGGGGTCGCCGGGGTGTCGCCGAGCCGGTCGAGCTCGGCGCCGAGGCTGCGCAGGATGTCCAGCACGAGGCCGACCACGATGAGGTACACGCCGACGTCGAAGAACAGCGACGTCACGAGCTTGACGTGGCCGAGGACGGGGACGTCGAGCTCGAGCACCGCGGTCTGCAGCACCTCGCCGCCGAGGACGAGCCCGGCCAGGCCGGACAGCCCGGCGCACAGCAGGCCCGCGCCGAGCAGCGTGCCCGCCTCGACCGGTGCCGCCTCCCCCAGCTCGTAGCGCCCGCCCGCCACGTAGCGCGCCACGAGCGCGAGCCCGGCCAGCAGCCCGCCGGCGAACCCGCCGCCCGGCGCGTTGTGCCCGGCGAACAGGAAGTACACCGACACCACCATGATCGTCGGGAAGACGAGCCGGGTGACGACCTCGAGGAGCAGCGTGCGCTCGGTCGCCGCGGGTCCGGGGCGCGCCCGGCGCGCGAGCCGTTCGAGCGTCGGGCCGCGCAGCCAGGCCGACGGCACGGCCGGATCCGGGGTGGCTGGGTCCGGGATGGCTGGGCCGCGGCGGCGTCGGGACCCGCCCGGCGGGGTCCCGGTGCGGCGGTCCAGGAAGACCAGGCTCGCCACGCCGGTCGCGGCCGCCAGCAGCACCGAGAGCTCGCCGATGGTGTCCCACGCGCGGATGTCGACCAGGGTCACGTTGACGACGTTCTGGCCCGCCCCGAACGCGTAGGCCTGCGACGGGAAGGCCGTCGAGACCGCGGGCAGCGAGCGGACCCCGAGGGCGGCGGCCCCCAGCAGCGCGAGGAGGACCCCGACGGGCGCGGCGATCGCGAGCCGGGCCAGCCGGCGCCGCGGCGAGTGGTGCTCGGTGATGTCCCGGGGCAGGCGGCGCAGCACGAGGACGACCGCGACCAGCGTCATCGTCTCGACGAGGGCCTGGGTGAGCGCGACGTCGGGCGCCCCGGCGAGCGCGAAGACGACCGCGACGGCGTAGCCGAGGCCCCCGACGAGCAGGACCGCGGCGAGGCGGCGCCGGGCGAGCGCGGCCGCCACCGTCGAGACGACGGCGAGGACCCCGGCGACGACCTGGGCCGGGGAGTCCGCGACGCGGTCGAGACGGATCTCCCCGAGCGCCCCGGTCGCGACCAGGGCGACGCCCGGGCCGGCCAGCAGCACCCCGAGGACGGTGCAGACGACGACGGCGAGCGACCCCCGCTGGGTCTGCGCGGTCACCCGCATCGAGCCCGCCTCGACGGCGTGGACCAGCGCGCGCCAGGTGACCTCGGAGCGGATCGCGGCGAGCGGGCGCAGCGCCGCCGTGCGGGCCGCGATGCGGGGCAGCGCGACGAGCACGCCCAGCACGATCGCGAGCGCCGAGAGCCCGAGCGCGACCGTGACGCCCGGCCAGAGCTTCAGGACGAGCGGGGTGGGGTAGGTCGCGGCGAGCGTGTCGGCGTAGCCGGTGAGCAGGGGCGTGATCAGCCCGATGGCCGGTCCCGCGACGAGACCGGCGAGCCCGAGGACGGCCGGGACGGCGACGAAGAGCGGGCCCGGCCGGATCCACGTCCGGTGCGGGTCGGTGGTGAACGCGTCGGTGAAGGCGCCCACCACGAACCGGGTGCTGTAGGCGACGGTCAGCACCGAGCCGAGGACGACGACGGCGAGCAGGACCGGCGCCGCCGGTCCGTACGAGTCGTGGAGGAACGCCTCGAACGCGCCCTCCTTGGTGACGAACCCGAGCAGCGGCGGTATCCCCGCCATCGAGGCGGCCGCGAGCGTCCCGGCCGCGGCGAGCACGGGCGCGCGGCGGCCGAGGCCGGAGAGCTCCCGCAGGTCCCGCGTGCCGGCGCAGCGGTCGATCACACCGACGGTGAGGAAGAGCGCGGACTTGAACAGCGCGTGCGCGACGACGAGGGCGAGCGCCGCCAGCCCGGCGTCCCGGGTGCCTGCCCCGGCGAGCAGCACCATGAAGCCCAGCTGGGACACCGTCCCGTGGGCGAGCAGCAGCTTGAGGTCGTGCTGTCGCGCCGCCACCACGCCGCCGAGCAGCATGGTCAGCGCCGCCAGCACCGCGATCAGCGGTCGCCAGGCGGCGACGTCGGCGAACCCCGGCGCGAGGCGCAGCACGAGGTAGACGCCGGCCTTGACCATCGCCGCGGCGTGCAGGAACGCGCTGACCGGGGTGGGCGCGGCCATCGCCGAGGGCAGCCAGAAGTGGAAGGGGACCAGCGCGGACTTCGACAGCGCCCCGACGAGCACGCACACGACGCCCGCGGTGACCGCGGCGCCGGAGAGGTGCGGGCCGGCGGCGGCGATCCCCGAGAGCCGGTAGGTGCCGGCGGCCTCGGCGAGGACGACCAGCCCCACCAGCATGGTCAGCCCGCCGGCGGCGGTGACGACGAGCGCCTGCATCGCGGCCGCCCGGCTCGCCCGCTTGTGGGCGTCCTGGCCCACGAGCAGGAACGAGAAGATCGTCGTGAGCTCCCAGCAGACGTAGAGCACGACGACGTCGTCGGCCCACACCAGCGCGAGCATCGCGCCGGCGAAGCCGACGAGGACCGCGGCGAAGCGCCCGAGCCCGCGCGACGACGGGGTGAAGTAGCGCGCGCAGTAGGCGACGACGAGCGCGCCGACGCCGGTGACGAGCAGCGAGAGGGTCGCCGAGAGGGCGTCGAGCCGCACGGCGACCTCGACGCCGAGCGCCGGGATCCAGGAGAACCCCTCGGTGACGGTGCCGCCGGCGACCACGGTGGGCAGCCGCGTGGCGATCCAGGCGCAGGCGGCTGCGGGGACGAGGGCGAGGAGGGCGAACGCGCGGCGCCCGAGGGTGCGCACCAGCGCCGGGGCGAGCAGCGCGGCGAGGGCGTGGACCCCGAGCACCACCAGCAACGGATCGCCCCCTCCGCTCACGCACCGTCGTTGACGATGCTACCGATCGGGGTCGTACCGTCCGGTTTGTCGGGAACAGCGGCCTCACAGCCGATCTGGTAGCGACGCAGCGCGTCCAGGGCGATCTGTCGTTGGCGGTCGGCGAGCCCGCGGCGGTCCGCGCGGTCGACCACGACCTCGACCACCCGGACCCCGCGCCGGCCGGTGGGCGCGAGCGCGGCGGTCAGCTCGGCCGGGCCGGACGGGGCGGTGTGCTCGACGTGGTGGGCCCGGCAGAGCGCCGCCAGGTCGGTGCCGTGCGGCACGGCGAAGACCCGCTCGAAGGCCCCGGCGTACTCCGCGGCGCCCTGCTCGAGCGTGGCGAACACGCTGCCGCCGTCGTCGTTGGCGACCACGACGACGAGCTCGGGCCGCGGCTCGTGCGCGCCGACGAGCAGCCCGCCCGAGTCGTGCAGGAAGGTCAGGTCGCCGAGCAGCGCGTAGGCGGGGCTGTCCTGGGCGAGGGCCGCGCCGGTCGCGAAGGACACCGCGCCGTCGATCCCGGAGACACCGCGGGCCGAGACCACGGTGACGTCCTCGCGCGGCCGCGCGGCGAGGGAGACGTCGCGCACCGGGCTCGAGGAACCGACCACCAGCAGGGCCCCGGCCGGCAGCGCCGCCACCACGGCCGCCGCCAGCGCGGGCCCGGTGCCCTCCTCCACGGCGTCGCCCAGCGCGTCGGCCACCCGGGCGTCGGCGGCGGCCACCCGCGCGCCGTAGTCCTCGTCCACCCCCCACGCCGGCGGCGGGGGCAGCGCCCCGACCTGCGCCGCGGTGCCGGCGACGTCGGTCCACCCGGGCCGCGCCGGCGCGCCCGCCGCCGCGGCGGGGACGACGACGACCTCCACCCGCGGGTCCGCGAGCAGCCGCGAGACCGGCCGGTGCAGCGTCGGGCGCCCGAGGACGACGACCCGGGCCGGCAGCAGCCCGGGGGCGGACCCGCCGAGCGCGGCGTCGAGCAGCCGCGTCCCGGCCCGCAGCCCGCGCCCCCACAGCGGGGAGGTCGGCTCGGCGACGACGGGGACGCCGTCGGGGAGCCCGTCCGGCGCGGCAGCCCCGTGGCCGGCGACGACGACCGTCGGGACCGGGGAGGAGAGGTCGAGCGCCCCGACCCGCGGGGCGCGGGACGCGACCCGCGTCCAGGGGCCGCCGTCGGGACGCCCGGCCGCCCAGCCGGGGAGGTCGGCGTCGTCGTCGGGGTCGGGCTCCCCGGGCACCAGCGGCTCGCGCAGCGGCAGGTCGAGCTGCACCGGGCCCGGGTCGGCGGTGCCGGTGCCCGCCGCCCGGTCGAGCACGCGGCAGACCGCGGCGCGCCACCCCGCCGCGGCGCGGGGGCGGTCCTCGGCGAGCGGGAGCACGACGCTCGCCCGGACCGCGCCGCCGAACAGCCCCGCCTGGTCGACGGTCTGGTTGGCCCCGGTCCCGAGCAGCTCCAGCGGACGGTCGGCGCTGGCCACGACGAGCGGGACCCCGGCGTGGGAGGCCTCGAGCACCGCCGGGTGCAGCTCGGCGACCGCGGTGCCCGAGGTGACGACCACGGGCACCGGACGCCCGGAGGCGGCGGCGAGCCCGACGGCGAGGAAGCCGGCCGAGCGCTCGTCGATGCGCATGTGCAGCCGCAGCCGCCCCGCTGCGTCGGCGGCGTGGGCCGCCAGGAGCAGCGGGGCGTTCCGCGACCCCGGGCACGCGACCACGTCGCGGACGCCGCCGCGGACCCACTCGTCGACGACCACGCGGGCCTGCACGGTCGACGGGTTCACGGCGGGCGAGCGTAGTGAGCGCACGGCCTCCCGGCCGGGCGAACCGCGTCGCGGCGGGCGCCGCGACCCCACCCACATCCCGCGCGGGTGCCACCCACGGCGAGCGGACCGGAGCCAGGAGGCGCGCCGATCGAGCGGCGCTCCACCTCGTCGAGTGACACCCGTGTGGTTGGTGAGGCGCGTGGGGACGTATCGGGGAGCGCCGCGGTGGGGTTGCCCGTCACATGCGCACCTCGCGTCGGCGCCCGCCCGCGCCCACCCCGGTCGTGCTGTGGGTGATCGCCGCGGCCACGGTCCTGCTCCTGGCCACCGGCGTGGCCGCCGCCGGCGCGCCCTCGCCGACCCCCGGCCCGCGGATCCCCGGCACGGACGCCCAGCGCTGGGACCCCGACCTCGCGGGCAGCGCGGTCCGCGTCCAGGTCTCCGGGGGCGCCGCCCGGCTGGCCACCCCCCGCGACGGCGAGCCCGCCGAGCGGGCGGGCAGCCTGCGGGGCGCCACGCGCCAGGGCTTCCTCGACCTCGGGACCCACACGTTCGCGCGTGCGGTCGACCGGGTCGCGGTGCCCGTGACCGCCGACCTGCCCGCCGGGACCTCGGCGGTGGCCTCGGTGCGCGGGCGGGACGACGCCGGACGCTGGTCGGAGTGGGTGCCCGCGACCCCGGGCTCGCCGGCGGTGCTGCCCGCGCCCACCCGGACCGTGGCCCTGCGACTCACCCTCGGCGCGCCCGACACCGGCACCGGCCCGACCGTCCGCGCGGTCTCGGTGCGGGCCGACCGGCAGGTGGGGGCGCAGCGCACCCTCACCCCGCGGGCGTCCTACCGGGTGTTCGCCACCCGCGAGGGCCTGGTCGGCGGCACCACCGCCAACGGCCACGTCATCACCGAGAACGACCAGTTCGTCGCGCTGCCCTCCAGCCACGCCCTCGACGCCGACGGCAAGGGCGACTACACCGTCCGGCTCTGCACCGACGCGGGACGCTGCGCGATCGTGCCCGTCTGGGACGTGGGGCCCTGGAACACCGACGACGACTACTGGAACGCCGCCCCGCCCCGCCAGAACTGGGCGGACCTGCCCCAGGGCACGCCCGAGGCCCAGATGGCGTTCCAGAAGGACTACCACGACGGCGAGGACGGGTTCGGCCGCGAGGTGAAGAACCCGGCGGGGATCGACGTGGCCGACGGCACGTTCCACGCGCTCGGGCTCGGCGACAACTCCTTCGTCACGGTCGACTACCTCTGGACCGGCCGCGCCGGCGAGGCACCCGGTGACATCCACCTCGGCACGGCGGACAGCCCGCAGAACCCCGTGACGATCCGCTCCACCCCCGCGAACGGCGGCACCGACGAGGGCCTGTTCGGCAACGCCGCGCAGGTCGACGTGCAGTGCCACGTCGCGGGCGACTCCGTGACCGGCAGCCACGGCACCAGCACCGACTGGCTGCGCATCGACACCGACCGGTACGTCCCCGCCGCGTGGGTGACGACCGCCACCGCGCCGCCGGCCTGCTGAGGCCCGGCCCGGGCGGGGGCGCCCTCCGGCCACCTGGGAAGGCCGGAGGCGCCCGTCGTCCACGACGGGGCCGCAGGGGCGCTGGCTAGTCTCCGTGCCCATGGCCACCGTCGCGCAATGGGTCGAGGGGGCGCGGCCGCGCACGCTCCCGAACGCGATCGCCCCCGTGGTCGCCGGGTCCGGCGCCGCGGCGTCCGCCGACCTCTTCCGGCCCGTCCCCGCCCTGCTGGCCCTCGTGGTCGCGATGGGAATGATCATCGGCGTCAACTACGCCAACGACTACTCCGACGGCATCCGCGGCACCGACGACGAGCGCGTGGGCCCGATGCGCCTCGTCGGGTCGCGCACCGCGACCCCGGAGGCGGTGCGGACGGCGGCGTTCGTCTCGCTGGGCATCGGGGCGCTCGCCGGGATCGTGCTGCTCGCGGTCAGCGGCGCCTGGTGGCTGCTGGTGGTCGGGGCGGTGTGCCTGGCGGGCGCGTGGTTCTACACCGGGGGCTCGAGCCCCTACGGGTACCGCGGGCTCGGCGAGATCGCGGTGTTCCTGTTCTTCGGGCCGGTCGCGGTGCTCGGTACCGAGTACACCCAGGCCGGGCGGGCGAGCGGGCTCGGGATCGGTGCCTCGGTCGGGGTGGGGCTGCTGTCGTGCGCCGTGCTGGTGGCGAACAACCTGCGCGACGTGCCCTCGGACACCGTCTCCGGCAAGCGGACCCTCGCGGTCATGCTCGGGGAGCGCGACACCCGGGTGCTCTACGCCGCGCTCGTCGTCATCCCGCTGGGCATGAGCCTCGTGCTGAGCCTGCGGGCGCCGTGGGCACTGCTCGGGCTGGTCGCCCTGGTGCTGATCGCCCCGGCGCTGCGCCGGGTGCTCGGCGGCGCGCGCGGGCCGGCGCTGATCCCGGTGCTGCGCGACACCGGGCTGGCCCTGCTCGTGTGGGCGATCGGGACGGCGATCGGCCTGGCGATCGTGACCTAAGGTGCGCTCCGCGCACGTGAGCACTTTCGGTCGTCATAGCGACCGAAAGTGCTCACGAGGCCGCAGGCCACCTACTCCGACGACGGCGGTGGGGGGTCCCCGCGGAGCTCGGCCCGCAGGCGTTCCTTCTGCGCGCGGCGCCCGGCGCCGGCGGCGGCGAGCTCGCGGTTGAGGCGGGCGCGCAGCGGGCGGAAGAGCAGCAGCGAGAGCGGCAGGGCCACGATCAGCGCGACGATCAGCGCCAGCAGCAGCGGCAGGCCGACCAGCACGAGGACGCCGGTGACCACGGCGACGAGCACCACCCGAGCGGCGACGTAGAGCACGATCGCGAGGGCGAGGCCCGACGAGCTCCCCGACGCGGCCGGGGACGCCCCGGGCGTACCGGGACTCGACGCGGTGTCGGGTGACGGGGAGCCGCCCGACGACGATCCAGCGGGTTCCACGTCCCCAGCCTAGGCGCCGCCCCCGTCGCGCGGGCGCGACCCGATCGTCCGTTTCCTGCCTTTGTGAACCTTTTACCTCCGCACTAGCGTTCGAGTACGTGAGGGGTCCGGTGTCACGATTCGCACCAGATCGTCTGCTCCGCCCGACGGCCAGCCGGCCGGGGGCGACAGAACCCTGGGAAGTCGGGCCACACCGGCCCGAGGAGGTGCCGCATGTCTGTCGCACCCGAGGCGACCGAGCGTCTCATGACCCCCGGCGAGGTCGCCGCGATGTTCCGGGTCGACCCGAAGACCGTGACGCGCTGGGCCGCGGCCGGACGCATCGGGTCCATCCGCACGCCGGGCGGACACCGCCGGTTCCGCGAGTCGGAGGTCCGCACCCTCCTCGACGGGCTCACCAGCGAGGCGCACGGCTGAGCACGCGCACGACGCCACGGGACCCGGTCGCGACCACCGTCGCGGCCGGGTCCTCGTGCGTCCGGTGACTCCGCTCACCGTCGCGAACCGTCCACCCGGCGGACCTCGACCGATCGTTCCCCGGACACGTCGGACGACAGGTAGCGTTGGTGGCGCGCGAGCGATCGGCCGCCCCCGTGGGCGTCCCGGAGGAGGTGCGAGTCGTGGTCCTGTTCGTCGTCGCGGTGATGGTGCTGGTGGCGGTCGGAGTGCTGCTCTGGAAGGCCGTCACCGCTCAGGCGCTCGCCACCGGCTCGGGCACGTCCGAGGACGAGGCCCCCACCGGCCCCACCCGCGCACCGGGTGCCGGGCGTGGCCGCGGCACCCGTCCGATCGCCCCGGACGACGACCCAGAGTTCCTCCGCAGCCTCGACGAGCAGGTCAAGCGCGGCCGCACCGACGGGCAGGACCCGTCGTCCGGCGCCTGACCACGCTCCGCACCTCGACCGGATCGCCCGCCGGCCGGACCGGCTCGTGCCAGCAATGGCACATTCCTCGCGTCGGACGACAGAACGGCGCCGTTCACTCCGCGGGTCCGGGCAGACCGTGCCGGCAATGGCACGTTTCTCCCGTGCGACGCGAGGAATGCGCCATTGCTCGCAGCGCGGTGCGTGCGCCCCCGTCAGCGGGGGCCGATGCGGACGCGGGAACCGACGCGGGGGAAGTCGTCGGCGACGACGGCCGCGAGCTCCAGCATCGCCGTGCGGGTGCGGGGGGCGAGCTTCTCCAGCTCGATCTCCGCGCCCTCGTCGAGGTGCGGGTCGAACGGCAGCCGCGCGACGGTGCGGCACCGCGCCGCGAAGTGCTCGGCGACCCGGTCCAGGTCGACCCCGCCCGAGGAGCGCCGCACGTAGTTGATGACGGCGGTGGACCGGGTCACGAGGTCGCCGTAGCCGTGCGCGTCCAGCCAGTCGAGGGTGGCCGACGCGCTGCGGGCCCCGTCGATCGAGGACGAGGAGACCACGACCAGCGAGTCGGCCACGTCGAGGACGCCCCGCATCGCCGAGTGCATCAGGCCGGTCCCGCAGTCGGTGAGCACGATGTTGTAGAAGTGCTCGAGGAGGTCGACCGCGCGCCGGTAGTCGAGCTCGCTGAACGCCTCGGACACCGCCGGGTCCTGCTCGCTGGCGAGGACCTCGAGCCGTGACGGTCCCTGCGAGGTGTAGGCCCGCACGTCGGAGTAGCGCCGGACGAGGGCGGCGTCGCGCAGCAGGTGGCGCACGGTCGCCGTCGTCTCGACCGGCACCTTCTCGGCGAGCGTCCCGCGGTCGGGGTTCGCGTCGACGGCCACCACGCGGTCGCCGCGCAGCGACGCGAACGTCGCTCCCAGGGCCGCCGTCGTGGTCGTCTTCCCGACGCCGCCCTTGAGGCTCAGCATCGCGATCTTGTAGCAGCCCTGCAGCGGCTGGTTGACCCGCGCGACGAGCGCCCGCCGCGCGGCGTCCGCCTCGCTCTCCCCCGGGTTCACCACGCCACCGCTCGCGACGTAGACCGCCCGGCGCCACCCGGTGCGAGGGACGGGCCGGGCCGGGCGGAGCAGCTGGGCGGACGACAGGTCGGACAGCGCGGGCGGACCCGTCGGCGCCCCGACCGTGGCGACCTCGGTGGACGGACCCGGCGTCGGCGAGGGACCCGCGGCGCCCTCCGGACCTGCTTCCCCGCTGCCGGTCTCCGTCGCGCCGTCGCTGCCCGGCGCGGGTCGCGACGACGGCGCCCCGGGCGCGTCCCGTCCCGGCTCGGCGGCGGGCCGGCGGACGTCCCCGCGGGCGGCGCCGGCGGTGTCGACCTGGTGGGTCGTCTCGGCCGCCAGGTCCTCCTCGGTCCGGGGACCCGACGTCGTGGCACTCGTCGTCGGAGGAGCGGCGTCCGGCGTCGTCGTGCCCGGGGCCGCCGCACCCTCCCCCGCCGGACGCCCCGTCGTGGGGGCGGCGCCGTCCGTCGTCACGCGCTCGCCCGGCTCGTCCTCGCGGCCAGCCATCGTCGGTGCCCCTCCCTCGTCACCGGCGCCGGATCGGCGGCGCAGCTCCGGCCGCCCGACCGTAACCGGCCGGGACGATCAGGACGAGACGAACGCGGGGATCGGCTCCGGATCTCCGTCGGGACGCCTGGCACCCGGGTCGATCAGCCGCGGGGAGGAGGCGGCCCGGGGACTCAGCCGACGCCGGCGTAGGAGTGCAGGCCGGTGACGACGAGGTTCACGAAGAACAGGTTGAACACCATCACCAGGAAGCCGACGACGTTGACCGCCGCCGCCTTCCGGCCCCGCCACCCCGCGGTCGAGCGGGCGTGCAGGTAGCCGGCGTAGATCACCCAGGCGATGAACGCCGTCGTCTCCTTGGGGTCCCAGCCCCAGTAGCGGCCCCACGCGGCCTCGGCCCAGATGGCGCCCGCGATGACGGCGAAGGTCCAGATCGGGAAGGCCACGGCCGTCGCGCGGTACGCCACGCGGTCGAGCACGGTCGCCTCGGGCAGCTTGGCCGTCCACGCCATCCGGCCGTTCGCGTCGTGGACGCTGCGCAGCAGGTAGAGCACGCTCGCGACCCCGGCGAACAGCAGGATGCCGGACGAGATCACCGCCGCCGTCACGTGGATGGCCAGCCAGTACGAGTGCAGCGCGGGCACCACGGGCGCGGTCTGCGTGTAGAGCACCGTGCCGCCGAGCATCATCAGCACGATCACCGGCAGCAGCACGAAGACGCCGAGGCGGCGCAGCTCCGGGCGGCGGAACAGCACGACGAGCCACGCCAGGACGCCGACCAGCGTCACCGCGGCGACGAACTCGTACATGTTGCCCCACGGCGGGCGGTCGGCCGCGAACCCGCGCACCACCAGCATCGACAGGTGCAACGCCGCGCCGAGCACCGTCAGCGAGACGCCCATGCGGCCGAAGCGCTCGGACGCCGGGCGCGGGGGGCGGCCGACGGGACCGGCGGGACCGGCCGGCTCGTCGGCGAGCGCCGGGTCGTCGGGGACGACGGCGGTGGCGCCGGAGTCGTCCGCGCCCGCGGCGACCCCGGCCGGCACCGCGGCCGGCACGGCCGCCGTCGCCGGCTCGGCGCGGCGGAGCAGGCCGTGCTCGACGGCGTGCAGCAGCATCGCGAGGACGTAGACCGCGAGCGCCGAGTAGAACAGCACGTCGCCGAAGTCGCCCAGCGGGGCGTCGACGTTCATCCGGTACCTCCGTGGTCGCCCGGGGCGTCCTGCCGGGTCGGGGTCTGGCGCCTGCCGGCACCCAGCAGGTCGGTCCGCAGCCGGTCGAACTCCTCGCCGTACCCGGCCTGGTCGGTCCGGGCGAGGCCGCCGAGCTCCACGCTCGACCCCTCCCCGCCCGACACCGTACGACCGTCTGTCGTAGACGGCGACCGCGGCCCCGGCGTCACCCGCACCCAGAACCGGCGCCGCTTGATCGTCAGGGAGAGCGTGATCCCCACGAGGAGCGCGATGGCCGCGACGAGCACCGCGTCCTGGGCGGGGTCGTGGGAGACCTGGAGCCGCACCCACTGCTTGACGTCGTCGAAGCGCACCCGGGTGCCGTCGTCGAGGGTGATCGTCTGCCCCGGCGTCAGGTTCTGGCGGGCCACGCGGACCAGCCGGCCCTGGTCGACCATCGACTGGTCGATCCCGAAGATCGACTGGCCCTTGCCCGAGTCCAGCCCGAGGTCGCCGCGGTAGACGTCGGCGGCCACCTCCGGGTTGGTCAGCGCCGGGTAGGTCGAGGTGACCACGCCCCCACCGCTGGACGTCGGCGCGAACAGCCCGGTGATCGCGAGCTGCGTCCGGCGGCGCTCGGCGTCGGTGGTGACGCTCGGCCGGTCGAACTTGGTGGCGCCCTGGGAGAGGAACGTCGACGGGTCGACGGGCTCCCACTGGATGGCCTGGGTGCGCTGCTCGCCGTCGGGGAAGGTCACCGTGAACTGCGGCGCGTAGCCGTGGTCGAGCAGGTACACGCGCTCGCCGTCGAAGCGCAGCGGGTCGTTGACCTGGATCGTCGCGGGGGTGGGCGCGGCGCCGGTCCGGATCTGCTGCGCGTCGGAGTAGCGGACGGAGGCCTCGAAGGACTGGGGCGCCCCGTCGGGTCGGTACTGCGCGTCGAAGCGGTCGACGTCCAGGCAGAACGGGTCGAGGTTCGTGCCGTCGACGCGCAGGCCGGGACGGAAGGTGTCGTAGGCGAGGATCCCGGAGTTGCAGAACTCCGAGCCGTCGGCCATGACGATGACGTCGCCCTCGTAGCCGAAGAGCTTGCCGACGGCGATCCCGACGAGCAGGGCGAGCAGGCTCATGTGGAAGACGACGTTGCCGACCTCCCGTAGCGCGCCCTTCTCGGCCGAGATCGTGCGGACCCCGCCGGGCTCCTCGCGGACGTCGACCTTCCAGCCGCGCAGGCGTCTCCGGGCGGCGGAGAGGACCTCGTCGGGGTCGCGGTCGTCGGTGCCGGCGGCGTGGTGGGGCAACCGGGACAGGTTGCGGGGGACGGCGACGGTGCGGGCCCGCAGCCCGCGGATCTGCTCCCAGGTCCGCGGGACGAGGCAGCCGACCAGCGAGATGAACAGCAGCAGGTAGACCGCCGAGAACCACGGCGTCGCGAAGAGGTCGAAGATCCCGATCTTGTCGAGCAGCGGGGCGAGCGTCGGGTGCGCCGCGAAGTAGTCCTGCACCGCCTGCGGACTCGGCCCGCGCTGCGGGATGAACGCCCCGGGCAGGGCGGCGAGCGCGAGCAGGAACAGCAGGATGAGCGCCGTGCGCATGCTCGTCAGGCCGCGCCAGGTGTTGCGCGCGAGTGCGAGCAGGTCGCGGCCCCACCGTCGCGGGGCGGGCGGCTCGGGGGCCTCGTCGGGCGGTGTCCGCAGCGTCTGGGTCATGGGGTCACAGCGGGGTCGAGTAGCCGGCGACGGGCTCGCGGAGCAGGGCCACGATCTCGCCCCACAGCCCGGTGGCCAGGGCCAGGCCGACGAGCACGAGCAGCACCCCGCCGGCGATCTGGATGCCCCGGACGTGGGCGCGCAGCCACGCCTGGGCCCGCACCGCGCGGCCGGCCCCGAGCGCGATGAGCACGAACGGCACGCCGAGGCCCGCGCAGTAGGCGAGGACGAGCACCCCGCCGCGCAGCGCCCCGGAGCCCGCGCCGGTCCCCGAGGCCAGCGCGATGACGCCGGTGAGGGTGGGCCCGAGGCACGGGGTCCAGCCGAGGCCGAAGGTCGCGCCGAGCAGGGGCGCCCCGGCGAGGCCCATGCGCGGCACCCAGTGCGGGCGGGTGTCGCGCTGCAGGGCGGGCACGAGGCCGAGGAACACCAGCCCCATCGCGACCGTGACGACGCCGCCGAGGCGCTGCAGCACCGCCTCGTTCGCGACCAGCGCGTCCGCGGCCCACACGATGGCGCCGAGGCCCAGCACGAAGACGACGGTGAACCCGAGGACGAAGAGCGCGGCGGCCCCGGCGAGCCGCAGCCGGCTGCGCGACGCCCGGCGGGGCGGGGCGTCGGTGGCGAGGGCGGTGCCGGTGCCGGTGCCGGTCCCGGCGCCGACGGCTCGGCGCTCGGCCCGCTGGGCGGCGGCCTCCTCGACGGTGACGGCGGGCGCGGTCGCGCCGACCAGCCCCGCCAGGTAGGCGAGGTAGCCCGGCACGAGGGGGACGACGCACGGCGACGCGAAGCTCACCAGGCCCGCGACGAGCGAGAGCCCGAGCGCGAGCAGGACGGGACCCGAGGTCACCGTCTGGGTCAGGTCCATGCGGACCCGCGAGGCCGTGCGTTCATCTCGCGCCCCAGGGTAGGGCGCCTGCGTCCACGCCGCGTGAGGGCGGGGTCGTTCGTCCTACGAGATGTCGTAGGTCACCCCCGAACGTCGGCGCGAGGGGAACCCTCGTGCGACTAGAGCGACCGGACTCTCCCCTCGCGCCCGGCCACCCGGTTCGCGAGGGGAACATCCGGTCGCTCTAGACGGCCGAGGGTTCCCCTCGCGCTGAACGGCGGCGGGGTCAGCCCGACGGCGGCGGCGCCGGCTCGGCCGCGACCCGGTCCACCACGGGCTGCAGGTCGCTCGCGAGCACGGCGGTGAGGAAGACCGCCGCGACCCGGTGCTGGCGGTCCAGCACGATCGTCGACGGCACCGCGTTGCGCGGGTAGCCGGAGAGCACGAGCAGCGACCGGCCGGGCGGGTCGAAGATCGACGGGTAGGTCACCCCGCGGCTGCGGACGAAGTCGGACGCGGCGTCGCGGTCGTCGCGCACGTCCACCCCGAGGAAGCGCACCCCGCGGGCCGCCGACGCCTGGGCCACCTGCTCGAGGCCCGGCGACTCGCCGCGGCACGGCCCGCACCACGACCCCCAGATGTTGACGACGACGACCTGGCCCTTGTCCTGGGCGCTCGAGACCTGCTGTCCGGGGGCGAGCAGGGAGTCCCCGACGATCGGCGCGAGCGGCCGCCGCTGCGCCTCCGGGTAGGTGATCTGGGTCTGGCCGTTCGGCGCGACGAACTGGAACCCGCCGTCGTCGGAGGAGCCGCTCGAGCACCCCGCCAGCAGGGTCAGGCCCACGACGGCGAGCGCGGCGAGCAGTCGTCGCATCAGGCGCCGGTGGCCGACGGGTCCGAGGTGCCCGACGGCTCGGTGTAGGCGATGTCGACCAGGGACTCGTCGTCGAACAGCAGCGTCGTCACCGACCCGAGCGCGCACTGCCGGTGCGCCGGGTTGTGCCAGAGCCGGTCGCCGGCGAGGAACCGCCGCAGCGTCCAGATGGGCAGCTGGTGGGACACGCACACCGCCTCGTGACCGGCCGCGGCCGCCCGCGCGCGGTGGGCCACCCCGAGCATGCGGTGGGCGATCTCGAGGTACGGCTCGCCCCAGGACGGCCGGAACGGGTTGCGCAGCAGCGGCCAGAACTCGGGCTTGCGCAGGGCCCCGTCGCCGACGCCGACGTGCTGGCCCTCGAACGCGTTGGCCGCCTCGATGAGCCGGTCGTCGGTCACCGGCTCCAGGCCGAGCTTCTCCGCGATCGGCTGCGCGGTCTCCTGCGCCCGCTGCATCGGCGAGACGAACAGCGCGGTGGCGTCGGACGACGAGAGGTGCTCGGCCACGCGCAGCGCCTGCGCCCGCCCGGTCTCGGAGAGCCCGTAGCCGGGCAGGCGCCCGTAGAGGATGTGCTCCGGGTTGTGGACCTCGCCGTGGCGCACGAGGTGCACCGCGGTCCGCACGGGACCGGGGCCCGTCACTGCTCCTCCGGCGCGCTCGCGGCGGCCGCGGCCCGCGCGGCGTGCGGCAGCGCGTCGGCGATGACGCTGAACGCCTCGTCGTCGAGGGCCGCGGAGATGAAGCAGGACTCGAAGACGCTGGGTGGGAAGTAGACGCCGCGGTCGAGCAGGGCGTGGAAGAAGGGCGGGAAGCGCCAGGTCTGCGCGGCCTTCATGTCGTCGTAGTCGCGGCCCGGCTCGGCGGCGAACCGGATCGAGATGAGCGAGCCGGCGCGCTGCATCGCGTGCTCGACCCCGGCGCCGCCCAGCGCGTCCGTGATCAGGCGGTGCAGCTGGTCGGCGGCGTCGTCGAGCGCCCCGTAGACCTCCGGCGTGGCGTGCTGCAGCGTCGTCAGGCCCGCGGCGACGGCGACGGGGTTCCCGGCGAGCGTGCCCGCCTGGTAGACGGGTCCGGCCGGGGCGAGGTGGGACATGATCTCGGCGCTGCCGCCGAACGCCGCCGCGGGCAGCCCGCCGGACATCACCTTGCCGAAGCAGTAGAGGTCGCCGGCCACGCCCTCGAGCCCGTACCAGCCCGCGGCCGAGACACGGAACCCGGTCATGACCTCGTCGATGACCAGGAGCGCGCCGTGGGCGGCGCACAGGCGCTTGAGCCCGGCGTTGAACCCGTCGTCGGGGGCGACGGCGCCCATGTTGCCGGCGGCCGCCTCGGTGATCACGCACGCGATGTCCGGGCCGCGCTCGGCGAAGGCGGCGGCGACGGCGTCGAGGTCGTTGTAGGGCAGCACGATCGTGTCCGTCGCCTGGGCGCCGGTGACGCCGGGCGTGCTCGGCAGCCCGAACGTCGCGACCCCGGACCCGGCCTCGGCGAGCAGCGCGTCGACGTGGCCGTGGTAGCAGCCGGCGAACTTCACGACGACGCTGCGGCCGGTGTAGCCGCGCGCCAGGCGGATCGCGCTCATCGTCGCCTCGGTGCCCGAGTTGACCAGCCGCACCTGCTCGACGGGCTCGACCCGCCGCACGATCTCCTCGGCGAGCGCGATCTCGCCCTCGGTCGGGGTGCCGAAGCTCAGGCCGTGCCCGGCGGCCTCGCGGACCGCGTCGACGACGGCGGGGTGGGCGTGCCCGAGGATCATTGGGCCCCACGAGCTGACGAGGTCGACGTAGCGGTTGCCGTCGGCGTCGGTGAGCCAGGGCCCCTGCGCGGAGGACATGAAGCGGGGGGTCCCGCCGACCGACCGGAACGCGCGGACCGGGGAGTTGACGCCCCCGGGGACGACCGCCTCGGCGCGCGAGAAGAGCTCAGCCGAGCGGGTGACCGGCCCGGCTGCCGTCGTGGGAGCGCTGCTCACCGGGCCAGTGTCCCAGGCGCGGCGGTGTGACGGGCGTCCGCCGGGGTGGCCGCTCCCCGGTCAGGTGGCAGGTCCGATCCGTACCGAAGGAGGTGCCGGACGGGCTACGAGATGAGTCCGTTCGGCCGAGAGAGTGATCCTCGTAACAGATCTCGGTCACCGAGCGCTTCCTTCTCCGTCAGCGACGACCGAGGGGGAGCGATCATGGGGCACGACGTGGAGCGGGCGCACGGACGGGACGGAGGGAGGACGGCGGGTCGACGGTCCCGGTGGGGGCGGGTCGCCTGTGGTGTGGCGGGCCTCGCCCTCCTCGCCGGCACGGCGGCGTGCAGCCCGGCGACGGCGACCCCGACGACGTCGAGCTACGACTCCTCGACGTACGGGTCGTCCACCTACGGGTCGTCCACCTACGGGTCCTCGACGGCCGGCACGTCGACCTACGGGTCCTCGACCTACGGCTCGTCGACCTCGGGCTCCTCCACGTACGGATCCTCGACCTACGGGTCGTCGACGTACGACTCGTCGAGCTCCTCGGCCTACGGCGCCGACGGATCGTCCTCGGGCTCGTCGTCCTCGGGCTCCTCATCCTCGGGTTCGTCGGGCGACGTGTACGGCGGCACCTACACGAACTCCGACGGCCAGCAGGTCGAGCGTCCGGACGGCAACAGCTCCGGGGCCACGGCCATCTGCAAGGACGGCACCGACAGCCACTCGAAGCACAAGTCGGGGACATGCTCCGGCCACGGCGGCGTCCGCGAGTGGCTCTGACCGTCGCGGGACGAACGACTCGTTCGTGCACATAGACGCCACGAACGAGTCGTTCGTGCCGCCCGGACCGACCAGCGCGTCTACGCGCCCGGGCGGGCCGTGCGCTCCGCGAGGCCGGCCCGCCACCGCGCGACCGCGTCGATCCCGCACACCAGGGCCGCGGTCACCAGCACCACCCCGACCGCCACCCACGCGCCGAGCACCCGCGTCAGCGGCACCGGCGACACCAGCAGCCCGCCCGTCGAGGGCGTCGTGTCCACCCCGTGCACCAGGCAGAGCAGCCCGGCGACGAACAGCACCACGGCGACGGCGGCCGTCACCACCGCCCGGCGGTTCACGCGCCCTCCATGGGCGACGGGGACGACCCGGACGACGGGGCCGGCGCCCGCTCCGCGAGCACCCGCTCCAGTGCGGCGTGCAGCCCCTCGGCGTCGCGCGCCCAGGCCGCGCGCCGGGTCCCGTCGTCGAGGGTCACGACGACGACGCCGAGGTGGCGCGGCACCGTCGGGTGGTCACCGAAGGGGCGGATGCCGTAGCGGCCGCTGCCGTCGGCCGGGCGCGCACCGGCGATCCGCGCGATCGGCACGGACTCGTCGCCCTGCACCAGCTCCTCGCGGGTCACCCGCACCGCGAGCAGCCGCCGCCGGGCCCGGACGACGAGCGCGATCGGCAGGAACAGCACCAGCCCGATCACGACCCAGGCCCAGGGCGTCGCCCCGCCGGGCGCCAACCGGTCGAGCAGCAGCCCGCCGACGGCGATCACCGGGCCGATCAGCACGGGCCACCAGGGCGCACCCGTCTCGGCGAACCGCACCCCGGCGCCGTCGGGACCCGTCACGACGAGAAGAACGACCGGGCCGCGGGCAGGTGCAGCAGCAGCGCGCCCGCGGCGAACGCGACGAAGTAGACGCCGCCGACGCCGAGGAAGGTCAGCTGCACGAGCCCGGCGACGGCGAGCACCACCCCGATCGCGGTCAGCGCGGCCCGCGCCGGTCCGGAGCCGGCGCGCAGCGCCCGCGTCGCCACCAGCGTGGCGATCCCCACGACGACCAGCACGATCGCCGTCAGGACCAGCGAGCCCGCGCCGGTGCCCGGGTCGGTGATGCCGATCGCCGTCGCGACCGCGAACAGCAGGCCGGTGAGGACCAGCAGCACGCCGAGCACCGCCCAGAGCACGACCGCCGCCGTGACCACGCGGGGCCGGCCGGGCTCCTCGCGGGGCGGGGTCACCTCACGCACGGGCTCGCTCATGCGGGGTCCAACGAGCCGGACGCCGGGATGGTCATCGGTCGAGCCGGCCGGCGAGCTCGCTGGCCCAGTAGGTGAGCACGATGTCCGCGCCCGCCCGCCGGATACCGGTGATCGTCTCGAGGATGGTGCGCTCGCGGTCGATCCAGCCCCGCTCGGCGGCGGCGGAGATCATCGCGTACTCCCCGGAGACCTGGTACGCGGCGACCGGGACCTCCGAGACCTCGGCGACCGAGCGGAGCACGTCGAGGTAGCCCATCGCGGGCTTCACCATCACCATGTCCGCGCCCTCGGCGAGATCCAATGTGGTCTCGCGCAGCGCCTCGCGGGCGTTGGCCGGGTCCTGCTGGTAGGTGCGGCGGTCACCTGTGAGCTGGGAGTCGACGGCCTCACGGAACGGGCCGTAGAACGCGCTCGCGTACTTCGCGGAGTAGGCGAGGATCGCGGTGTCGGCGTGCCCGGACGCGTCGAGCGCCTCGCGGATGCGCCCGACCTGCCCGTCCATCATCCCGCTCGGCGCGACGACGTGGGCGCCGGCCTCGGCCTGGGCGACGGCCATGTCGGCGTAGACCTCGAGGGTGGCGTCGTTGTCGACCGAGCCGTCGGCGGCGAGCACGCCGCAGTGGCCGTGGTCGGTGAACTCGTCGAGGCACGTGTCGGCCATGACCGGCAGCGCGTCGCCGACCTCCTCGCGGACCTCGCGGAGCCCGACGTTGAGGATGCCGTCGGGGTCGAGGGCGCCCGAGCCGGTCGCGTCGTGGTGCGCCGGGACGCCGAACAGCATGATCCCGCCGAGCCCCGCCCCGGCGGCCTCGGCGGCCGCCTTGCGGAGCGTCTCGCGGGTGTGCTGCACGACGCCGGGCATCGACGAGATCGGCTTCGGGGCGTCGAGCCCCTCGGCGACGAACACCGGCAGCACCAGGTGGCGCGGCCGGACGTCGGTCTCGGCGACCAGCCGGCGCAGCGCGGGGGTGGTGCGCAGCCGGCGGGGGCGGTCCGTGGGGAACATGGGTTTCCTCCCGAGGTGGCCTCCGGCCCCGTGAGCAGAAAGTGTCGGTATAGCGACACTTTCTGCTCACGAGCGCGGAGCGCACCTAGCGCTTGCGCGCCTTGGTCTTGCGGGGCGGGGGCAGCGCGCCCTCGGCGCGCAGCTTGTTCGCGTGCGCGGCCAGGGCCTCGACCAGGGCCGGGACCTCGGCGACGTCGGGCTTGACGTCCACGCGCAGACCGAACTCCACCGCGGTCTCGGCGGTCTTCGGCCCGATGCACGCCACGATGGTGCGGGCGTGCGGCTTGCCGGCGATCCCGACGAGGTTGCGGACCGTGGACGACGAGGTGAAGCACACCGCGTCGAAGCCCCCGGTCTTGATCGCCTCGCGGGTCGGCGCGGGTGGCGGCGCGGCGCGCACCGTGCGGTACGCGGTGACGTCGTCGATCTCCCAGCCGCGCGACTGCAGGCCCTCGGCGAGGGTCTCGGTCGCGATGTCGGCGCGCGGGAGCAGGACCCGGTCGACCGGGTCGAGCACGTCGTCGTGCGGCGGGAAGATGTCGAGCAGGCCCTCGGAGGACTGCTCGGTCTGCTCGGCCGGCACCAGCTCGGGGTGCACGCCGAACGCGCGGATCGCCGACGCGGTGGCCTCCCCGACGCAGGCGATCTTCACGCCGGAGAACGCGCGGGCGTCCAGGCCGAACTCCTGGAACTTCTCCCACACCGCGCGCACGGCGTTCTGGGAGGTGAACACCACCCACTGGTAGCGCCCGTCGACGAGGCCCTTGACCGCGCGCTCCATCTGCGCGGGCGAGCGGGGCGGCTCGACGGCGATCGTCGGGACCTCCTCCGGGACCGCGCCGTGCACGCGCAGCCGGTCGCTCATCGCGCCGGCCTGGTCCTTCGTGCGGGGCACCAGGACCCGCCAGCCGTAGAGCGCGCGCGACTCCCACCACGACAGCGCGGCGCGGTCGCCCGCGGCGTCGCCGACGGTGACGGTCAGCGGGCCCTCGAGGTCGGCGCCGTCGGTCGCCAGCTTCTCCACCGACGACGTCACGGTCTTCTGCTTCGACTCGGTGCCCTGCGAGGTCACCAGCGCCGCGGTCTCGGGCTTCCAGCCGTTCTCCACCAGCGACGCCGACGTCGACGCGAGGTCGGCGGCGGTCGCGGTGAGCACGAGCGGCCCGGGTGCGACGGCGAGGGTGGTCCAGTCGAGCCCGCCGCGGACGTCGGCGGCGGTCCAGGCCGAGCCGAGCGCCACGCCCGCGTACGCGGGGACGGCGGTGCTCGCCGGCATCCCGGGCACGACGTCGAACGGCACCGCCGCGGCGGCGACCGCGCGGACCTCGGTGATCACCGGACCGCGGGTGAGCGGGTCGCCCACCACGAGCCGCACCACGGACTCGCCGTCGCGGGCCTGCGCCACGAGGTGCTCGGCGAGCGTCGCCGGGTCCTCGGGGAGCGCCTCGGCCACCTGGGCGCCGTCGGCGAGCGAGCCGGGCGCGGCGGGGTCGGTGTCGGACAGCGGGGAGACCTCGGCGTCGCCGCCGGGGTGGCGCACGGTCACCGGGCGGGGCCCGTCGGAGAGCAGCGCGATCACGTCGGCCGGCACGCCCGGGTCCGCCACGACGTAGGTCGCGGACGCCAGCGCCTCGCGGGCGCGCACGGTCAGCAGCCCGGGGTCGCCGGGGCCGCTGCCGACGAAGGCGACCCGGCCGGCGGTGGTGGAGGGGGGTGCGGTCATGTCCTGTCTCGTCCCATCGTGTTCTCTTCGTCGACGGTCGCGGTCAGCCGGTGGCGTTCGGGTCCGCGCCGTCGGCGAGCAGCTCCTGGGCGAGTGCGCGCCCGAGCTGCTCGGCATCCTTCGTCTCTCCGGTGGCCGAGGCGCGCACCAGCGCGCCCTCGGCCGTCGTCGCGAACGCCCGCAACGAGAGTCTCTCGACGACGTGCCCGTCGTCATCCAGATCCTCGACCACATCGGCCAGGGCACCGATGGCTGCGTTGCACGGTGACCCGAGGTCCGCCAGCACCGCCCGTTCGGCCGTCACGGCGGCCCACGTCGACTCGTCGTGCAGCGTCGACCGCAGGAAGGTCTCGAGCTCGGCGTCGGCCACGCGGCACTCGACGGCGAGCGCGCCCTGCGCCGGGGCGGGCAGCATCTGCAGCGGGTCGAGGACCTCGGTGGCCTCGCCGGCCCGGCCGATCCGCGCGAGCCCGGCCCGCGCGAGGACCACGCCGTCGACCTCGCCGTCGGTGACCTTGCGGATCCGGGTCTCGACGTTGCCGCGGATCCCGACGACCTGCAGGCCCAGCCCGAGCGCGTGCAGCTGCGCGGTCCGCCGGGGCGAGCCGGTGCCGAGGACGGCGCCGGGCGGCAGCTCGCCGAGGACCATCCCGTCGCGCGCCACGAGCACGTCGCGGGGGTCGGCCCGCTCGGGCACCGCGGCGAGCACGATGCCGGGCAGGCCCGCCGTCGGGAGGTCCTTGTAGGAGTGGACCGCGACGTCGATGCGGTCCTCCAGCAGCGCCTCGCGCAGCGCGGAGGTGAACACCCCGACGCCGGTCTGCGCGATCGGGGTGTTCGTGGCCTGCGACCGGTCGCCCAGCGTCGAGATCTCGACGATCTCGACGTCGACGCCCCGCGCGGTGAGCGCGTCGGCCACCAGCTGCGTCTGGGTCTTCGCGAGCAGGCTCGCCCGCGTGCCGATGCGGACGGTGCCGAGCGCGGTCGGCGCCGTCATCGGGCGCCCCCGGGCCCACCCAGGGCAGGGTTGGCCGCGAGCGCCTGGTCGACCTCGCCGGCCTCGAGCCGGGCGGACTCCGCGGTGGTCACCGTGTCGGCCGTGATCCCGGAGCCGCTCGGACCGGAGGTCACAGCGGCCGGTGCCTGCGGGTCGAGCTCGAACAGCTCGCGCAACGCCTCGGCGTAGGTGTCGCCGCCCGGCGACTGGGCGAGCCGCTTCACCTGCACGGTCGGGGTGTGCAGGAGCTTGTCGACGACGCGGCGCACGGTCTTCGCGACCTCGCCGCGCACGTCGGACTCCAGCCCCGGCAGCCGGCCGTCGAGGCGCAGCAGTTCGGCGTCGACCACCTCGGCGGCGCGGCGGCGCAGCGCGGTGACGGTCGGGGTGACCTCCGCCGAGCGCTGCGCGGCGAGGTAGACGCGGACCTCCTCGGCGACCAGCGCGCGGGTGGCCTCCACGGCCTGCCCGGCGTCGTCGCGGCGCAGCCGGTCCCCGAGGGTGGCCAGGTCGACCAGCACCACGCCGGGCAGGGCGCCGACCTCGGGGTCGACGTCCCGCGGCAGGCCGAGGTCGCAGACGACCAGCGGCCGGGGCGCGGAGCGGGCGGCCAGCCCGGCGCGCACGGTGTCGAGGTCGACGACCGTCCCGACGGCGCCGGTGCACACCACGACGACGTCGGCGGCGGCGGCCTCGGGGGCCAGCGCGTCGAGCCCGACGACGCGCGCCGGCGTGCCCTCGGCGGCGGTGATCTCGGCGAGGCGGGCGGCGCGCTCGGGGGTCCGGTTGGCGACGGCGACCTCGCCGATGCCGCGGCGGCGCAGCGCGGCGGCCGCGAGCCCGCCCATCGAGCCCGCGCCGACGACGAGGGCCCGGCGCCCCACGAGGTCGCCCAGGGCGGCCTCGGCGTCGTCGAGGGCCTCGGTGACGACGGAGGCGCCCGCCGCGTCGATCCCGGTCTCGGCCTGGGCGCGCTTGCCGACCCGCAGGGCCTGCTGCGCGACCTCGTGCAGCACGGTCCCGACGGTGCCGAGCTCCCGCGCCGTCGAGTAGGCGCTCCGCAGCTGTCCCAGGATCTGGGCCTCGCCGACCACCATGGAGTCCAGGCCGGCCGACACGGAGAAGAGGTGCTCCACCGCGGAGCCGGCGTAGTGGACGTAGAGGTGGTCGGTGAGGTCGGAGACGTCGGCCTGGGCGTGGCGGGCCAGCACCCCGGAGACCTCGGTGAGGCCGCCGTGGAACGTCTCGACGACCGCGTAGATCTCCACGCGGTTGCACGTCGAGAGCACCACGGCCTCGGAGACGTACTCCCCCGTGATCAGCTCGTCGAGGACCTTCGCCGTGTCCTCGCCGGAGATCGCGACCCGCTCGAGCACCGACACCGGCGCCGTGCGGTGCGACACACCCACGAGCAGCAGACTCATCGGAACACCTTCCCCGTCGCTTCGTTCGCGACCCTGTCGTGCCGGCGGGAGACGTGGAACGCGAGGATCTGCATCTCCACCGCCAGGTCGACCTTGCGCACCTCGACGCCTCCCGGGACCGACAGCACGGTCGGGGCGAAGTTGAGGATGCTCTGCACGCCGGCGCCGACCAGCGCGTCGCAGACCTGCTGCGCCGCGCCCGCGGGCGTCGCCACCACCCCGATGGTCACCCCGCGCTCGCGGCACACGCGTGGGATCTCGGCCACGTCGAGGACCTCCACCCCGTCGATCGTCGTCCCGACCAGCGCGGGGTCGACGTCGAACAGGGCGGTCACGCCGAAGCCCCGCTGGGCGAACCCGCCGTAGCCGGCGAGCGCGTGCCCGAGGTTGCCCACCCCGACGAGCGCCACCGCGTGCGCGCGGGTGAGCCCGAGCACGGACTCGACCTGGGCGGAGAGGCGCGGCACGTCGTACCCGACGCCGCGGACGCCGGAGGAGCCGATGTGGGAGAGGTCCTTGCGCAGCTTGGCGGCGTTCACCCCGGCCGCGGCCGCGAGCACCTCGCTGGACACCGTCCGGACGCCCTGCTCGAGCATCTCCGTGAGCACGCGCAGGTAGACCGCCAGCCGGGCGACGGTGGCCTCGGGGACGCGCGCGGGGCGGCGGGGATTCGCGGCGGGGACCGTGGGGTCGGCGGCGTCGGCAGGGTCGACGGTGTCGGCAGCGTCGGCACTGCCCGTCACGGGGCGCGGTCCACCCCCGTCCACCGTCACGCCGGGAGCCTCCTCGTGCCGCTGTCGTCGATCCCACTGCCGTCGAACGTCGTCACGCCCCGTCGGGGGTGGACGCATGGTCGGCACGGCCACGACCGACGGGCCCCGTCCTGCGTGAGCTGTCCCCGGATTGCCGTCCCCCGAGGGTACCGCTCGTGAACACACGCACAAAGCCGCTGCTCACCGCCCTGCGCCGACCCGTCGGCACCTGGCCGCGACCGAAACAGTCTGCCAGCCCGCCGGGTGACCCGGCACGTCAGGTGCCTACGCAATCAGTGCATCGGGCCCGAGGGCCGCGCCCGCAGGGCTCGGCGCGATGCCCGTGGGGCGGCCCAGGAGGAAGGCCACCGTGGCGCCGTGCATCGCGGCCACCGGGGCGACGGTCGCGGCCAGCGCGGCGGCACCGGCGTCGGTGAACTCCCCCGCCCGGGCGAGCACGGTGGCCCCGACGGAGGCCTCGACGTCGACCGCGAAGGACAGCAGGTCGGTCGGGGCCGTTGCGCGCCCGAGCGTCGCGCGCCGCTCGGTCTCCACCGTGAGCGGCGTCCCGGTGACCGCCGGCCGCCCGGCCGCGGTGAGCAGCGCGTTCCACGCCGCGGCGTGCTCGGTGTGCTGCGCCCCGGCCCCGGACAGGAAGGACGTCACGACGGCGGGCACCTGCCCCACGCGGCCCTCGTTCGCGGCGAGCACCGCGCCGGCGTAGAGGCTGGCCGCGAGGCCGGACAGCGCGGCGCACAGCGCGACCCCGCGCTGGTCGCCGACGTAGGCGGGACGCGGAGTGGTCGACGTGGTGGGCGGCGCGGCCGCGGGGGCCCCGGACGGCGGGGCGGGCGGGCTGTCCGAGCAGGCGGCCAGCGCGCCCGCGCCGAGGAGCCCGGCGGCGCCCCAGCCCAGGACCCGGCGACGGGAGGGGCGGCTCGTGGTGGTCACCCGGAGCCCTCCTCGGGAGGTGAGGCCTTCGCCGTCGGGAAGCGCGTGTCGGGGAACCCGACGGTGCCGACCGCGGCGGGCAGGGTGGTGAGGTCCGGAGGCGCGACGACGAGGTCGGGTCGCCCCGAGGAGAGCAGCGAGTTCACGACGAGCAGGCTCGCCTTCCGCCCGGCCGCGGCCTGGCCGAGGCGCAGGGCGGTGGCCCGCAGGGCCGGGGTGGACAGGCCCGCGGCGTCGGCGACGAGGGTCTGGGCGAGCACGTCCTCGAGGGTCAGCGCGAGCCCGACGACGTCGGCCGGCGTGCGCACCGTCGGGAGCGCCTGGGCCACCACGGAGCCGTAGGCCGGGTCGGGGTCGGTCTGGGCGCGGCCGCCGGCGCCGGTGGTCGCCGAGGACAGCGCGTCGCGGGCGTCGCCCAGCTGGGTCACGGCGGCGGCGACGAGGTCGCGGACGACGGGGACGGCGCGCTCGCCGCCGCCCACCGGGAGCGCCGACAGCGAGCGGTAGGTCGACTGCGCGAGCACGACGAGCGACGTCGCCGTCCGCAGGGCGGGCACGTCCCCGCCGCCGGCCTGGCGGGGGACCGCCGCGGCCGCCGCGAGGGAGGACCGGGAGAGCCTCACGACGAGAGCGCCGTCCGCAGGGCGCCGGGGTCGACCGACCAGGACGCGTGCTCCTCGCCGTCGACGAGCGTCACCGGGACGATGTCACCGAACTCGCCGCGCAGCTCGGCGTCGGCGTCGGCGATGTCCACACGCTCCCACCCCACGCCGAGCTCGGCGCAGACGGCCCGGACGACGTCCTCCATGCGGTCGCACGTCCGGCACTGCGCGCGGACGAGCACCGTCACCCGGACCGGGCGTCCTGTCTCGTCGAGCACTTCGGCCACGCGGGGACCCGTCCTCTCTCGCCGTGGGTCGGCCCCTGGGAGTCTCGCAGACCCCCCGCCGACCGCCGACGGCGTGGTCGGGACCTCTCACCGCAGGTCAAGTGCATGTCAACGAGCCTGGTGGCGGTGGGTGGCGCTCCGGTGACGAGGGCCTCGGGGCCGCACGTATGCTCCGTCCCCAGCGTGCTCCCCGACCGCTCGAGGACGGGTCCGCGCGTGTCCGGAGCGAGTGGTCGTCCAGCGAGGGAGAACGCCTTGTCCGCTGTCGTCGGCGCCGGCGTGACGCCGGGACCCGCCCCCGCGGCGGTCGTCCCGGGCGCACCCGCCCCGACCCGGGACTCGCGCGCGCCGCTGCACGGCGCCCCTTCCGCGCCGACGGCGGTCGACCCCGCCGCGGCCGACGGGGCGCGATGACGGTCGGAGCCGGCGGGATGCCGGAACCGGGGCGTGGGCGGCGCGACCGGTCGGGTCGGTCCGCGTCCATGACGGAGACGCCGCCGCACCCCGAGCCGTCGTTCGGGCAGGCGTACCCCGAGAAGCCGTACCGGGAGCAGCCCTACCCGGAGCAGCCCTACCCGGAGCAGCCCTACCCGGAGCAGCGCGGCCCCGACGCGAGCTGGCCCGCCGGGCCCTCGGCGCCCGCGCCCCGCCCCGTCGAGCACCCCTCGCACCCCGACCTGCCCCGCGTCGAGGGACGGCGCCCCGCGCCGCCCGCCCCCCCGCGGCCGGCGGGTCCGCCCGGGCCACCTCCCGGGCCGCCGCCCGGTCCCCCTCCTCCGGCACCGCCTCCTCCCCCGGCCGGTGCCCCCGGCCCGCCGCACCCGGCAGTACCGACCGGCCCCGTGGCCGTGCCCGGGCCGGCCCACCCGCCGACGACCCCCATCGAGGCGCCCCGACCCCCCGAGCCCGAGGAGCGCGGCGAGGACGACCGGGGTGACGACGCCGAGCTCGACGACACCGAGCTCGAGGACACCGGCCTGGACGAGGCCGACGAGCAGGTCGCGGACGGCTGGGCCCTGGTGCGGGCCACGCAGGAGGGCGACGTCGACGCGTTCGGCCGGCTCTTCGACCGCTACCACGACGTGGTCTTCCGGTTCGTCTTCTACCGGCTCGGCGACCGCGGGGTGGCCGAGGACCTGACCCAGGAGACCTTCGTCCGGGCGTTCCGGCGCATCTCCTCGGTCAGCTACCAGGGTCGCGACATCGGCGCCTGGTTCGTGACGATCGCCCGCAACCTGGTGCTCGACCACGTCAAGTCGAGCCGCTACCGCCTCGAGCAGGCCACCCCGGAGATCACCGACGTCGCGCCGGACTCGCACCGGCCCGGCCCGGAGAGCGAGGTCATCGCGGGGGCGACGCACGAGGAGCTGCTGCGGTGCGTGGCCAAGCTCGGCGAGGACCAGCAGGAGTGCATCACTCTTCGGTTCCTCCAGGGACTCTCCGTGTCCGAGACTGCGCACATCATGGGGCGCAACGAGGGCGCGGTGAAGGCGCTGCAACACCGTGCGGTACGACGACTCGCTCAACTGCTGCCCGAGGGTTTGCGGTGAGTGACAACGATGTAGTTCCACCCGTCGGCGTGTATCTCGTAACCGGGCGCCCCTCCGGTCGTTTCGACGTACGACGAGCACGGTTCGTGCCGGACGGCACGAGCGCACGATGAGGACGGACGACATGTCGAGCGGTCGCGACGGGGCAGACGAGCGGTTCGCCGCTGCCTGGGACGAGCGGATGCGCGGGCGCGCAGCCGGTCGTCGCGCGCACCCCGGCGCATCCGGGGCGCCACTGGGCGATCATGACCGGACCGGTGACCGGGAGCTGGACGCGGACCTGCGGATCGCGGACCTGCTCACCCGGGCCGGCGAGGCGGGCCGCGCCGGCTCCGGACCCGATCCCGAGGCCTCCCGGCGCATGCGCGCCTCCCTCATGGCGGCCCTCGCCGAGGAAGCGCCGCCGCAGGTCCCCGTGACCCGGCGCACCGAGCGGGTGGAGGCCGGCGCCGCCGGCCACGGTCGTCGTCGTGCCGACCGCCGCGGCGACGCCCGGCCGGGCGACCGCCGCCCGGGGACCACCACGCGGACCCCGTCCGCCGGGCCGGGACGCTCGGCGCGCCGCGGCACCACCGCCCGCCGCCTGCTCTCGACCACGGTGGCCGGTATGGCCGCCGTCCTCGCCCTGGGTGCCCTCACCGTGCTGCTCTCGCGCGGCGCGCTGCCCGGCGACATGCTCTACGGCCTCAAGCGCGCCTCGGAGTCCACCGAGATCGGGCTGACCTCCGGCCAGGAGGCGAAGGCCCGCAAGCACCTCGACGTCGCCGCGCTGCGCCTCGACGAGATCCAGGAGCTGATCCAGCGCGACAGCACCACCGCGGCCGGGTCGCAGCCGACCGCCGCGGGCGCCGACGACGCCGACGCCGCGCTGGTGGCCGACAACCTCCGCGCCTTCGACGACCAGGCCCGCACCGGTGCCCGGATGCTGCTCCCGCTGGTCAACAAGCCGGCCGGCCCGCCGCCCGGCCTCCTCTCGCAGTGGGCCACCCAGCAGGCGCAGACGCTGAACGGGTTCTCCGCGTCGCTGCCCGACGGGGGCAAGCAGCAGGCCGCGTCCTCCCAGCGCCTGATCTCCCAGCTGCGCGAGCGCGCCGCGGCGTTCGAGAAGTCCACCAGCACCCCGTGCGGTGGCTCGGACTCCGACGACCTCGGCCCGCTCCCGTCCGCGGCCTGCTCCGCCGCGGCGAACCAGGACAGGGCGCCGAGCCTCGCCCTGCCGCAGACCTCGACGTCGGCGACGAAGACCTCAACGCCTGCGACCCGCCGCGCCACCTCGTCCTCGGAGACGACGACCACCACGACGGACGAGTCGACGACGAGCAAGTCGAGCGGGGACGGGAACGACAAGCCGCTGCTGCCGCTGCCGCTCTCGCCCACGACGACGGCGCCGCCGATCAACGTGCCGGTGCCCGTCCCGGGGCTGCCGAAGGTGCAGCTGCCGCCGCTGCTCCCCGGGCTCCCCGGGCTCTCGCTCGGCAACTGATCCGCTCGGTCACGGTGCGGCCCGACGAGGTCGGTCCGCACCACTAAGGTGGTCCGCACAGGACCGCGCCCGGCCGGGCCGGTGCCCCGCGGGAGGCGAGGAGGAGTCGGGCGGTGGTTGGACGGCGCGACCGGCGCACCGACGCCCCGGCGACCGGGACGGTGCTGAACGGCTCGTCCGCGGACGGCCCTGATCCGGACGGCCCTGATCCGGACGGCGCCGACGCCGGTACGGCCGGCGGGTCCGCCGCCCGGGACGCGGGGGCCGCGGCGGCCGCGGCCGCCGAGACCGCCGGCCCCGTCCTCCCCAGCGTGCCGCCCGACCTCACCGCCGCCGCGTTCTTCGACGTCGACAACACGATGATGATGGGCGCGTCGATCTTCCACTTCGCCCGCGGCCTCGCCGCCCGGAAGTTCTTCTCCGGGGCCGACCTGCGCGGCTTCGTGTGGCAGCAGGTGAAGTTCCGCCTCGGCGGCGAGGGCACCCCGGAGGACATCCGGGCCCACCGGGAGGCCGCGCTGTCGTTCGTCGCGGGCCGGGAGGTCTCCGAGCTGGTCGAGCTCGGCGAGGAGATCTACGACGAGCTCATGGCCGACCGGATCTGGGAGGGCACCCGGGCGCTGGCCCAGATGCACCTCGACGCCGGGCAGCGGGTCTGGCTGGTCACCGCGACGCCGCTGGAGCTCGCCGCCATCATCGCCCGCCGCCTGGGGCTGACCGGGGCGCTCGGCACGGTCGCGGAGCACCACGACGGGGTCTACACCGGCCGGCTGGTCGGCGAGCTGCTGCACGGCCCGGCCAAGGCCCACGCGGTCCGCGCTCTCGCCGCCCGCGAGGGCCTGGACCTGCGGCGCTGCTCGGCGTACTCGGACTCGATCAACGACGCCCCGATGCTCTCGGTGGTCGGCACCGCGGTGGCGGTGAACCCCGACGCCGACCTGCGCGGGCTCGCCCGCAAGAACGGGTGGGAGATCCGGGACTTCCGCTCCGGGCGCAAGGTCGCCCGCATCGGCGTGCCCTCGGTGCTCGGGGCCGGAGCGGTCGCCGGGGCCGTCGCGGCCGGGGCCGCCTACTCACGGCGCCGCATGTGAACGCGTGTGGTCGTCCGGGCGACCACATCTGTTCACATGGGGCTCGCCCCTACCCCAGGAACGCGTTCCGGCGGCCCGAGAGCAGCCGGTAGAGCGTCTGCTGGATGTTCTCCCGCACCTGGTCGGTGAGGTTGAAGACGAGCATCGGGTCGTCCGCGGAGCCGGGCTCGAACTCGTCGGTGCGAATCGGCTCGCCGAACTCGATGTACCACTTCGACGGCAGCGGCACGAGGCCGAGCGGCCCGAGCAACGGCCACGTCGGGGTGATCGGGAAGTAGGGCACCCCGAGCAGCCGCGCGATCGGGCCCAGGTCACCGATCTTCGGGTAGATCTCCTCGGCACCGACGATCGAGCACGGGATGATCGGCACGCCGGTGCGCAGCGCCGCCGAGACGAACCCGCCCCGGCCGAAGCGCTGCAGCTTGTACCGGTCGGCGTAGGCCTTGCCGATCCCCTTGAAGCCCTCGGGCCAGACGCCGACGAGCTCGCCGGCGCCCAGGAGCTTCTCGGCGTCCGGGTTGCAGGCCAGCGTGTGCCCCGCCTTGCGGGCGACCGCTCCGAAGCCCGGCATGCCGAAGACGAGGTCGGCCGCGAGCATCCGCAGGTTGCGCGGGGTCGGCAGGTCGTCGTGCGTGGCGACGACGGTCATGAGCGCGTCCAGCGGGAGCGTCCCGGAGTGGTTCGCGACCAGCAGCGCGCCGCCCTCGGCGGGGACGTTCTCCACGCCGATCGTCTCCACCCGGAACCAGCGCTCGTAGAGCGGGCGCAGGACGGGGAGGATGACGTGCTCGTTGAGGTCGGGGTCGAACCCGAACTCGTCGACCGGGTAGCGCCCACCGAGGCGGCGGCGCAGGAAGTCGGCGACCTCGCCGACGGCGGACTCCAGCTCCGAGGGCCCCGCCGGCACCAGCTCCGACGACGGCGCACCCGCGCCCTGCCCCGCGTCCACCATCCCGCCGTCCGCTCCGTCCGTCACCGTCCCGTGGTCGGCCACGCCGGGCGGCGGGCCGGTGACGCTACGGCGGCGTGGCGTCGGCCGGGGGCGTGGTCGTCCTCCCGCTCCGCGCAGCGGGATGACCTCGGCCTCGCCCATGTCCTCGTTCCTCCTGCTGATCCGGTCGGCCACCCTCAGCGCACCGGGGTGAGTGCGGGCGGGGTCGGGCCCTCGATCTGGGGCGGCTCCGGCCGCTCGGGCGCCGGCGCGCCCCGGCCGGGCAGCGCGTGCAGCGCCGACAGCGCGAGCGACTCGGCGGCGCCGAGGTAGCGGTCGGTGTCGATCACCGGGCGCAGCGCGCGGCCGGCGACGAAGTCGTCGAAGGCCTGCACCGTCGTCCACCGGGGCTCGAAGCCGAACTCGGTCTTGAGCTTCGTGGTGTCGACGACGCGGCCGTAGTTGAGCAGGCGCATCTGCTCGGGCGAGAAGTCGACGAGCCGGGCCCGCCGCGTGATGCGGCCGACCCACGGCACCAGCGGCTCCGGGATCGGCAGCGCGACCCGGCCGGCCCGCCGCACCGCCTGCGACAGCATGAGCACGCCGTCCGCGCCGACGTTGAACACGCCGGGCAGGTCGTGCATCGTCGCCCGCTCGAGGACGGCGAGGGCGTCCTCGGTGTGCAGCAGCTGCACCCGCGCGTCGTACCCGAGCACCACCGGCACCACGGGCAGCGAGAAGTAGTGCGCGAACGCGGTGTCGGCCCGGGGACCGATGAAGTTGACGAACCGCAGCGTCGTCACCGGGATGTCCGGACGGCGCCGGGAGAAGCTACGGACGTAGCCCTCGATCTCGACGGCGTCCTTCGCGTACCCGCCCGGCGGCAGCGCCTTCGGCTCGGTGGTCTCGGTGAACGTCGCCGGGTCCCGCGGGCTCGCGCCGTACACGCTCGTGGTCGAGCGGACGACGAGCCGCCCCACGGTGTCCGACTTCTGGCACGCCGCGAGGAGCTGCATCGTCCCGATGACGTTCATCTCCATCATCATCGAGCGCCCGCCGGAGGCCGACGGGTGGCCGGACAGCGACGCGTGGACGACGGTGTCGACCTTCGCGGTGCTGATGACCTTGCCGATGAGCGGGTTCCGGATGTCCACCCGGACGAACTCCGCGCGGCCCATCCGCCGCCGCAGGTCGCGCGGGGGCGGCGTCGTGTCCACCCCGAGCACGCGGTCGATGGACGTGTCCGCCGCCAGTCGTGCCGCGAGCTCGCCGCCGAGCTGGCCGGCGACTCCGGTGACGAGGACGACGGACGGGGCCATGGCTCTCCCGGGGACCTACGGGGCGTGCGGACGTGTCGGCGGGACCCGCGGGACGACCGGGTCCGGCCCGGGCCTGGCGATCAGACCCGGCCGGGACCGGTCACTTGCCGAGCTTGCGACGCTGCACGCGGGTCTTGCGCAGAAGCTTACGGTGCTTCTTCTTCGACATCCGCTTGCGGCGCTTCTTGATGACCGAGCCCATACGGGTTCCCTTTCCGCGACGTCCTCGTGGAGACCAGACCGGCAGACCGTGGTCTGCCAGGAGACCCGGGCAGCCCGGGCAGCAGGCCTCCACCGTACCGGTGGCCCGGGCGGGGCCGACGCGCCGCCCGGGCACCGGTGGTGCGACGCCGGCCTCAGCCGGCGTCGATGTACGAGCCCCGCAGGTACTCGTGCACCGCTTCCTCGGGCACCCGGAAGCTGCGGCCCACACGGACGGCCGGGAGCTCTCCGTTGTGCACCAGCCGGTACACGGTCATCTTCGAGACGCGCATCGTCGCGGCGACCTCGGCCACGGTCAGGAACTGCACCCGTGACAGGTCGCCGTCTTCCCTCCGCCCAGCGGCGGCGTTCTGCGGCATGGTCGACCGCCTTCCGAGCACCCGTCGTGCCGCCGGTCTTCCCCTCCGGCGGTTCGACACGCACGTGCTGATCGGAGAGTAGCGAGACGGATGTGACGGATGAATCGCTCGACGTGGTGGTGCGGTGGCCGTGGCCTCCGGCGCGTCAAGCGCACACGCCGAACGCCCAGCGCACTCCGAGATCACGACGAACGGTCGTCAGCCGCCGTACGTCGAGCCCAGCGCCCGCGAGGTGTCCCGGCACGCCTCGACGGCGTCCGCGAACGCGGCGCGCAGCCCGTGGGCCTCGAGGACCCGCAGCGCGGCCGCGGTGGTGCCGCCGGGCGAGGTGACCGCCTCGCGCAGCAGGGCCGGGTGGGCCGGGCCGGCGGTGTCGTCGGTCAGCAGCCCGCCGGCGCCGTCGACGGTGGCCGAGACCAGCTGCGTCGCCACCGGGCGCGGGAGCCCCAGCGCGACCCCCGCCTCGATCATCGCCTCGGCGACGAGGAACACGTAGGCCGGACCGGACCCGGACAGCGCCGTCGCGGCGTCCTGCTGCGACTCGGGCACCCGCGCCGTCTGCCCGACCGCCCCCAACAGCGTCTCCGCCGTGGCCAGCGCGGTCTCGTCGGCGTGGCTGCCGGGCGAGAGCACGCACATGGCGCGCCCGACCAGCATCGGGGTGTTCGGCATGACCCGCACCACGGCCGTGCCCGCGGGGAGCCATCGCTCGAGCGCGGCGGTCGGGATGCCGGCGGCGAGGGAGACGACGACGGGGCGCGGGTCCGCCAGCACGTCGGCGACCTCGCCGAGCATCCCGGCCACGTCCTGGGGCTTCACGGCGACGACGAGCACGTCCGCGCGCCGGGCCGCCTCGGCGGCCCCGAACACCTCGAGGCCCAGGCGGGCGGCGACGTCGTCGGCCCGCGCGGCGTCGCGCTCGACGACGAGCAGGTCGGCCGGATCGTGTCCCGCCGCCACCAGGCCGCCGAGAAGGGCCTCGCCGATCCGTCCGCCTCCGAGCACCGCGACCGTGGTCATGTCGCGACCCTAAGGGCCGTCGGATCGGTGTCCGCCGCCGCGGGGCTCGTTGATCAGAGGCACTCCGCGCATCCGCAGCCGCCTGCGAACGTGCACCCAGTGCCCCTCGGCGTCGGGCCGACCGGGCCTCTCATGATCACGAGCACGCTGGGCAGGACCGCCCGCCCGCGGACCTGCCCCCTGTGCCCCTCGACGAGGCGCTACGCCCGGGAACGCGGGAGCCGGGTGCCGAGGTGGAGGCGGGCGAACAGCAACGACTCGGCCAGGGCGTCGAGCCGCTCGTTGCGGCTCCGCACCCGACGGGTGGAGACCTCGACGACGACGGTGCCGCCGAACCCGGTCGACGCGAGCCGGCGCAGGACGTCCGCGCACGGCTGGGTGCCCCGGCCGGGCACGAGGTGCTCGTCGGTCGGGAGGCCGGTGCCGTCGGCGAGGTGGAGGTGCACGAGGTTCTCGCCCATGCGCTCGAGGAGCGCGAACGCGTCGTCGCCGGCGACCGCGGTGTGGGACAGGTCCAGGGTGTAGTTGCGGGCGCCGGGGACCGTCGGGTCGTGCCCGGGCGTGTAGCTGGAGACCCGGACGCGGCCGCGGCGCAGCGGGAACATGTTCTCCATCGCGACCCGCACGCCGTGCGCCCGCTCGAGCTCGTCGACCTGGCGGGCCAGCCCGGCGGCGTAGCGGCGCTGCCAGCGGAACGGCGGGTGCAGCACCACCGTCGGGGAGCCGAGGCCGGCCGAGAGGACGACGCTGCGGCGCAACCGCTCGGCGGGATCCGCGCCCCACACCCGCTGGGTGATCGCGAGGCACGGCGCGTGGACGGCGAGGACCGGCATCCCGGTGCGCTCGACGTGCCGGGCGACGGTGCGCAGCTGCTGGGACTCCGGCTCGTTCCACACCATCAGCTCGACGCCGTCGTAGCCGAGCTCCGCCGCGGCGTCGAACGCCGCCGCCATGGGCTCCGGGTAGACCGAGGCGGTCGAGAGGGCCACCGGCGGCCCGGCGCCGGGCTCCGGGGCGATCACGCGATCATCGGGCGAGCAGGACGAACGCCGCCGGGGACACGGTCACGACGAGCCCGACCACGATGGCGAGCACCATCGTCTGGAGGTCGTCCGAACGCCGCATCGCGCGGACCCCGAACACCAGCCCGCCCGTCGCGGCCGCCGCGAGCACGAGCGCCACCACCGGCAGCGACTGCCACAGGTAGGAGAACCCGATCCACAGCACCGCCCCGAGCAGCGCGCCGACCACGAGCTGGCCGGCGATGACCACCCACTCCTTCGCGGTCGGGCGGTCGGCGACGTCGTCCTCGTCGTCGTCGTACTCGTCGTCGTAGTCGTCGTCCAGGTCGGCGTCGGAGCCGAGCCCGGCCGGGACGTCGGCGCGGGTGGTCCGCGGGCCGGCCGGCTCCGGACGCGCCAGCGAGGACGCCGCCGTGGGCGGGCCGCCGTCGTCGGGACGCGGGGCGGCCTGGGTCGGAGCGGCCTGGGTCGGGGTCGCCTGGGTGGGGACGGCGGCCGGGGTCGCCTGCGTCGGCGCCGACGCGGCGGGCGTGGCCTGCGTCGGGGCCGACGCCGACGCGGCGGGCGTCACCTGGGTCGGGGCGGCCGACGGCGGGGGCGGCGCGGGCACCGGCGACGCCCCGGTGACCGGCGCGGGCTGCGACCACGAGGGCGCGGTCGGCGCGGCGGGCGGGGGCGCGCTCGCCGGCTGCGGGCCCGACCCGGGCGGCGGCCCTGCCGGGCGCGGCACCCCCGGCGGCGGCACCGGTGCGTAGCCGGCCGGAGGGGAGGCGTAGCCGTAGGGCTCGGGCGGCGCGGGCGCGGCGTACCCGGCGTACGGGTCGGCGGGCTCCTCGCGCCCGCGGTACGAGCGGTCGAGGTCCGCGTACCCGCTCGACCAGCCGGCGGGCGAGGACCCGTACGAGCCGTAGGACGGCGGCGGCTCCGAGCGGTACCCGTCGTCGTACCCGTAGGAGCCGTAGCCGCCGGAGCCGTAGCCGTCCCGGGAGCCGTAGCCGCCGTACCCGTAGCCGTCGCGGGGGTCGTACCCGTCGCGGGCGTCGTAGCGGCCGTAGGGCTCGGCCTCGTAGCGGCCGTAGGAGCCCGAGCCGTACGGGTCGACGTCGTGGCGGTCGGCGCCGTACCGGTCGTAGGACCCGGTGCGGGCGGGACCCTGCGGGTCGCCGTACGCGTCGCGGCCGCGGTCGGGCTCCCGACGGTCGTAGGGGTCGTCGTAGGAGCCGTACGACCCGTAGGAGGGAGCGGACGCGTAGGGGTCCGGCGCGGGCTCCGGGGCGGGCTCGGGACGCGACGGCGCGCGCGACTCGCCACCGTAGGCGGCGAGCAGCTCCGCCACGCTGCGCTGCGAGCCCCGGCGGGGCGGGCCGTCCGTCGTCATCCGGTCCACCGTGCCGTGGCGGAGGCCGGTCGTCCAGTCACGGTGGGACGGACGGTGGTGTACGTCCCGTCAGCGGCGAACGGACCGTCCTCGAGCGGCACCTGGTCGAGCCGGCCGAGGATGACGCCCTCACGCAGCGCCCACGGGCAGACCTCCACCTCCTCGAGGTCGAGGGCCTCCATCGTGGCCCGCGCGACGACCGCGCCGGCCACCAGCTGGTGGGCCCGCGAGGCGCTGACGCCCTCGAGCTCGGCGAGGTCGGCCGAGCTCATCCGGCTGATGAACGCGACCACCTGGCGCAGGCCGGGCAGCGTCAGGCGGCGCTCCACGCGGGGGCCGGCGCTGCGCGGCGCCGCGCCGGTGAGCCGGGCCAGCGACCGGAAGGTCTTCGACGTGACGACGGCGCGGTCGGGCGGCCCGCCGTCGAGCAGCGCGGCCGCGGCCGGCGCGACGGTGTCGTGCACGTACTCCGCCAGCGCACGGGTCTCCTTGCGCTCGGGCGGGTCGACGGCGAACCAGTCGCGGGTCAGCCGGCCGGCGCCCAGGGGCAGCGAGAGCGCGACGTCGGGGGCCTCGTCGCGCCCGACCGCCATCTCCAGCGAGCCCCCGCCGATGTCGAGCGAGAGCAGCCGGCCGGCCGACCACCCGAACCAGCGGCGGACGGCGAGGAAGGTGAGCGCGGCCTCGTCGGGCCCGGTCAGGACCTGGAGGTCGACCCCGGTCTCGTCGCGGACCCGCGCGAGGACCTTGTCGGAGTTGGTGGCGTCGCGGACCGCGGACGTGGCGAAGGCCAGCAGGTCGTCGCAGCCGAGCGCCCGGGCCTCGCGGCGCGCCTCGGCGACCGCGGAGACCAGCGCGTCGGCGCCCTTGCGCGCCAGCAGCCCGTCGCTGACGTGCTCCGCGAGCCGCAACGAGGTCTTGGTGGAGGACTGGGGGGTGGGGTGGGCACCGCGGTGGGCGTCGACCACCAGCAGGTGCACGGTGTTCGAACCCACGTCCAGGACGCCGAGTCGCACGGTGACCAGCCTAGACGTTGCCCTGGGTCACTCGATCAGGCGTCCAGCTTGTAGCCCAGGCCGCGCACCGTCAGCAGGTGGCGGGGCTGGGACGGCTCCGGCTCGAGCTTCGCGCGCAGCCGCTTGATGTGGACGTCGAGGGTCTTGGTGTCGCCGACGTAGTCGGCCCCCCAGACCCGGTCGATGAGCTGTGCCCGGGTGAGGACCCGCCCGACGTTGCGCATCAGGTACTCGAGCAGGTCGAACTCCTTGAGCGGGAGCGCGACCTCGACGGGATCGGTGCCGTTGGTGCCGTCGACGGTGACCACGTGCCGGCCGACGTCCATGCGGACCGGGCCGGCCTCGAGCACCTGGCGGTCGCCGGTGGCGGCCCCGGCCGGCTCGCCGCCGTCGCTCTCCTGGCCGCGGCGCAGCACCGCCCGGACCCGCGCGATGAGCTCGCGGGCCGAGTAGGGCTTGGTGACGTAGTCGTCGGCGCCCAGCTCGAGCCCGACCACCTTGTCGATCTCCGCGTCGCGCGCCGTCACCATGATCACCGGCACCGAGGAGCGCTGGCGCAGCGCCTTGCACACGTCGGTGCCGCTCATCCCGGGCAGCATGAGGTCGAGCAGCACGATGTCGGCCCCGTGCCGCTCGAAGTCCTCGAGGGCGGCCGCGCCGGTCCCGGCGACGCTCGCCTCGAAGCCCTCCTTGCGCAGCAGGTAGGCGAGCGGGTCGGCGAAGGACTCCTCGTCCTCCACGATCAGCACGCGGGTCATGGTCACCTCGGTTCGTCGGGTCCGACGCTCACGGACGTGGGGGTGCGCGGGGGCGGCGACGCAGCGGGCCGGTCCGTGCCCTGCGACCGGGCCGGCTGGGGACGGTCGGGGCGGCGGTGCCGCTCGGCGGGGCGGTGGGGGACGCGGGCCTCGTCGGGCTCGGGCACGCCCGGGGCGCCCGGCGCCGGGTCGTGCGCCTCGCCGTCGTCGGGGGTCCCGGTGGGCACGGGCAGCCGGAGCGTGAAGGTCGAGCCGACGCCGGGCTCGCTCCAGACCCGCACCTCCCCGCCGTGGTTGGCGGCGACGTGCTTGACGATGGCCAGCCCGAGCCCGGTGCCGCCGGTGGCGCGGGAGCGGGCGGGGTCGACGCGGAAGAACCGCTCGAAGACCCGTTCCTGGTGCTCCGGCGCGATGCCGATGCCGCGGTCGGTCACGGAGATCTCGATCCGGTGCCGGCCGTCGGGTCCCCGGACCCGGCGTCGGCGCACCGACACCGGGGAGCCGGTCGGCGAGTAGGCGACCGCGTTCTCCAGCAGGTTCGCGAGCGCGGTGACCAGCAGCGTCGAGCTGCCGGCGACCTCGAGGCCGCTCGGGGCGTCGAGGGTGAGGTCGGTGCCGGCGGTCTCGGCGGAGACCCGGGCCCGCTCCACGGCCTCGGAGACGACGTCGTCGACGGCGACCGGGTCGAGCTCGGGCAGCGGGTCGGCGCCCTGCAGGCGGGACAGCTCGATGAGCTCGGTGACGAGCGCCCCCAGCCGGCGGGACTCGTGGAGGATCTTGCTGGCGAAGCGGGTCACCTCCTCGGGGTCGTCGGCGTCGAGGACGGCCTCGGCGAGGACCGCCATCGCCCCCACCGGGGTCTTGAGCTCGTGGCCGACGTTCGCGACGAAGTCGCGGCGCACCGCCTCGAGCCGCACCGCGGCGGAGGTGTCGGACGCCTCCACCACGACGAAGCCGTCACCCAGCGGCCCCAGCCGGGCGATCACCGACTGCGGGCTCCGGCGCGACGAGGTGGGCGGCGACAGGTCGATCTCGGCCGCGCCGCCGGTCTCCGACACCCGCGCGGCGGCCTCGGCCACCCGGCCCTCGGGCCGGGCGTCGACGACCGCGCCGAGGACCTCCGCGCGGTCGTTCGACAGCACGACGTCGCCGAAGCGGTTGATGACGGCGAGCCCGGTGTGCGAGCGGCGGACGATGCGGGCGAGCAGCTCCGCGACGGTCGGGCCCGCGGCGACGACCTCGGCGCGCTTGGTGCGCGCCTTCCAGTGCACCCCGGCGGCGCCGACGACGAGGCCCACGACCGCCGCGAGGACGGCGGCCAGGACGGTCACGTACGCCGGGACGGCCACGACCGCGATGGTAGGGGCGTCACCGGGGATTCCACCCGCGTCGGACCGCTGTTGGTGAGCAGTCCGACCCTCCGACGGGTGAGTGTTGGGGACCCGTTCAAGTGGTGTTCACCGACGACGGCCCCCGCGGGCTCACCGACCCTGGTTCGCCACCGCCGCGATGGCGTCCTGCGCCGCGTCCGGGTCGAGGTAGGTGCCGCCCGGGTTGGTCGGGGTGAGGTCGTCCCCGGACTCGGTGAGGTCGTAGCGCAGCGGGATGCCGGTGGGGATGTTCAGGCCGGCGATGGTCTCGTCGTCGACGCCGTCGAGATGCTTGACGACGGCCCGCAGCGAGTTGCCGTGCGCGGCGACGAGCACCGTCCGGCCGGCCTTCAGGTCCGGGACGACGGCCTCGGTCCAGTAGGGCAGCAGGCGCTCGAGCACGTCCTTGAGGCACTCGGTGCGCGGGAGGGCGTCGCCGAGATCGGCGTAGCGGGGGTCGCCGGTCTGGGCGTACTCGTCGTCGGGGTCGATGGGCGGCGGCGGGGTGTCGTAGGAGCGGCGCCAGATCTGGAACTGCTCCTCGCCGTAGGTCTCCATCGTCTGCTTCTTGTCCTTGCCCTGGAGCGCGCCGTAGTGCCGCTCGTTGAGCCGCCAGTCGCGGCGGACCGGGATCCAGTGCCGGTCGCAGGTGTCGAGCGCCAGGTTCGCGGTGGCGATCGCACGGCGCAGCAGCGAGGTGTGCAGGACGTCCGGGAGCAGCCCGGCGTCGGCGAGGAGCTCGCCGCCGCGGCGCGCCTCCTGCTCGCCGGCCGCGGACAGGGGCACGTCGACCCATCCGGTGAAGAGGTTCTTCTCGTTCCACTCGCTCTGCCCGTGCCGCAGCAGCACCAGCGTCCCAACCGTCATGGCGGGGAACCCTGCCAGGTCGGGCCGGGCCTCGGGACCCTGGCGGAGCGACTCGGCGAGTGAGATGCGACGGCCCCGGGTAGACCGGGCCGCGTCACGCGGCACACCGGGTGAGCCGGGCCATACTGCCCACCACCCGGGCAGTGACCGGACTCCGACCCACCACGAGGAGCAGCGATGAACGACGACGACATCACCACCTCCGGCCACGGGCCCGCCGACGGCGGTGCCGACGGGGGTGCCGACGGCGGTGCGGACGGCGGCGCGGACGGCCGCGCCGGGCACGGCCCCGCGGACGGCGGCGCCGCCGGTGGCGGCGCTGACGGCGGGGCCGACGGGGGCGCCGACGGCGGTGCCGATGGTGGCGCCGACGGCGGTGCGGACGGCCGCGCCGGGCACGGACCGGCCGACGGCGGCGCCCGCGGTGGCGGCGGCGACGGCGGGGCCGACGGCGGCGCCGGGCACGGCCCCGCGGACGGCGGCGCCGCCGGTGGCGGCGCCGATGGTGGCGCTGACGGCGGTGCTGACGGTGGCGCCGATGGTGGTGCGGACGGTGGCGCCGACGGCGGTGCGGACGGCCGCGCCGGGCACGGACCGGCCGACGGCGGCGTCCGCGGTGGCGGCGGCGACGGCGGGGCCGACGGCGGCGCCTGAGCCGTGTGGACCCCCGGACATCGGGTGTCAGCGGTGTCGCACCGCTGACACCCGACGTCCGGAACGCCACACCGTCGACCCGACCCTCCGACCGCCCGTGGGGAGCACCGCCATGAGCAACCCCAGCAGCACCTCCGGGGACCGCCCGTACCTCCGCCGCGCCGTCGCGGGCGACCTCGACGCCTTCGCGCGCGAGGCCTGGGGCCGCCAGGCCGTGCTCTCCCGCCGCGACGACCTCGCCAAGGACCGCGGGGACGCCGACGGCAGCGACGGCGGGGCCGGGTTCGGCGACCTCTTCTCCCTCGGCGCGGTCGACGAGCTGCTCGCCCACCGCGGGCTGCGCACCCCGTTCCTGCGGATCGCCAAGCAGGGCAAGGTGCTCGACTCGTCGTCGTTCACCGGCGACGGCGGGGTCGGGGCCGAGATCTCCGACCAGCTGCGCGACGACCGCGTCGCCGCGCTCTTCGCCGACGGCCACACCGTCGTGCTGCAGGGCGTGCACCGCACCTGGGCGCCGGTCGCGGAGCTCGCGGCCGGGCTCAACGCCGATCTCGGCCACCCGGTGCAGGTCAACGCCTACGTCACCCCGGCCTCGTCGACGGGCTTCGCCGCGCACTACGACGTGCACGACGTCTTCGTCCTCCAGATCGCGGGCACCAAGCGCTGGCACGTGCACGCACCCGTGCACCCCGATCCGCTGCGCAACCAGCCCTGGGACGACCGCGCCGGCGCCGTCCGCGCCCGCGCCGCCGAGGAGCCCCTGCTCGACGAGGTACTCCACCCCGGCGACGCGCTCTACCTGCCCCGCGGCTTCCTGCACTCGGCCACCGCTCAGGGTGAGGTGTCGGCGCACCTGACCGTCGGCGTCCACGTCGTCACCCGCCACGCCCTGCTCGAGACCCTCCTCGCGGGCCTGGCCGACGACCCCGAGCTGCGCGCCTCCCTCCCGCTCGGCGTCGACGTCTCCGACCCGGCCGCGCTCGCCCCGCACCTGGAGACCGTCGCCCGGCGGGCGGCCGAGTACTTCGCCGACCGCTCCCGGGACGACGACCGCGCCCGGCGCGCCTCCCGGCGGCTCCGCGGCCGCGTCTGGGCCGGCAACCGGCCGGAGTCGCTGCTCCCGCTGCGCCAGGCCGCGGCGGCCCACGCCCTGGACGCCGAGTCGCGGGTGCGCCTGCGGCACGGGCTCCGTCACCGCGTGGTGCCGCCCGCCGCCGCCGACACCGACGCCCCGCTGCGCCTCGAACTGCCCGACCGCACCCTGGACCTCCCCGCGGCCGCCGCGACCCCGCTCGCGACGCTGCTCGCCGGGCCCGTGGTGCGCCTCGGCGACGTCGCCGAGGACGAGCCCGGCGACGCCGTCGTCGTCGCCCGGCGCCTGCTCGTCGAGGGCGTGCTCGTGACGCCGGACTCGGTCGGTCCCTCCGGGGCCGCCGAGGGTGGCGTTCCGGACGATCGTGCGGGTACGACGGACACGTGACGGCCTCGGACGCCCTGACCCAGAACGGCCAGCCGACCACCCCGTTCCGCTGTTCCGACGCCGCCCGCGAGCGCGAGGACCCGCTCTTCGCGTCCGCCCCGCCGGCGCGTCGGTGGCTGCTCGTCGAGCACCCCGGGCCCTGGGGCCCCCAGGCCCTCACCGGGGCGGGCTTCGCCGACGACGTCGTGGACGCGCTCGACGCCTTCTGCCGCACGCACGACGCGCGCTTCCAGCTCATCCGGCGCACCGCGGCACGCGGCGCGCCGACCGAGGCGGGCGGCCGCTTCGCGGTCGTCGACTGCCGGCCGGGCCACGAGTCGGTCCGGTGGGGCCGGGTCGACGCGCCCGAGGCCCTGCCGGCCGCCCTGGCCGACCTCGAGCACTCCACCGAGCCGTCCGACGAGCCGGTCTACCTCGTCTGCGCCCACGGCCGGCACGACGCGTGCTGCGCGATGCGCGGCCGCCCGGTCGCGGCGGTCCTCGCCGCCACCCACCCCGAGCGGACGTGGGAGACCACCCACACCGGCGGCGACCGCTTCGCGGCCAACGTCGTGCTGCTCCCCCACGGGCTCGTCCTGGGTCGGGTGCCGGCCACCGAGGCCGTCGAGGTCGCCGAGCGGTACGACCGCGGTGACGTCGACCCGCGGCTGGTCCGCGGCCGGGCCGGGCTGGCACCGGCGGTGCAGGCCGCGCAGCACCACGTCCGGCTCGCGCTCGACGAGCACCGGGTGGCGGCGCTGGCCCCGGCCGGCGCCCGGCAGGACCCGGAGGACCCGCAGCGCTGGACGGTGCGGCTGGTCGCGCCGGACGGTGACGGCGAGGTCGAGGTCGTCGTCCGCGAGCGGTGGATCGTCTCGCCGACGCCCCTGACCTGCGGCGCGGGCCGCGCCGCCTCGATGCGGACCTACGACCTCGTCGCCTGGGACCGGTCCGGCGTGGCCACCGGGACCGCCGCCTCGACGGCGACCCGGCCGTAGCGCGCCGGGACCCGGTCCCACCAGCGCATCAGCCACCGGTGCCCGGGCCGTTCGACGACGCGGGTGAGCAGCCACCCGGCCAGCACGCCGGTGAGGACCATGAGGACGGTCTGCAGGGTCGGGCCGACCCCGAGCTGCTGCGCGCGTCGCATGACGACGTAGCCGACGGTCTGGTGGGTGAGGAACACCCCGTAGGAGATGCCGGCGAGCCAGGTGATCGCTCGCCGCCCGACGGGCGGGATCCACCGGTCCCAGTCGGGGCCGGCCGCGGCGGCGGTCATGGCGAGGACCCCGAGGGCGATGAGCGCCACGGCGGTCCAGTCGGTGCTCCACCCGGTGGTGGGGTCGACGATCGAGGTCTGCAGCGCGTGCTCGGCCAGCGCGACGACCTCGATCGCGACGAAGTGCCAGCGGCGCAGCCGGCCCGTGGACCACATCCACACCGCCACGCCCGCCACGAACAGGTGCCAGCGGAAGATGCCCGCCCCGTCGACGACCATCGCGTAGTACGAGCCCGGCGCCCGCGTGGCCAGGTGGTGCCACTGCAGGGCCGGGACGAGCAGCGCCGCCCAGATGACCACCCGCAGCCCGACGCCGCGACCCAGCGGGCTGCGCCACATCACGGCAGCGAGGCAGAACGCCAGGAGCTGCACCGGGATCGTCCAGTAGGACCCGTCGACGAAGCCCCAGCTCGCGTCCCAGTGCCAGAGCATCAGCAGGTTGGCGACGAGGTCGCGCTTGCCCGGGTAGTACCAGCCGTCGGGGGCGAGGTAGCGCAGGAAGAGCCAGGCGTTGATCGTCGCGACGAAGAACGCCGGCAGCAGGCGGGCGATCTTGCCCCACCACCAGCGGGCGGTCCCGCCCCGGCGCGCGCCGCCCCGGCGGACCGTGGCGGCGACGAAGTAGGCGGAGAGCACCAGGAGCAGGCTCGCGCCGACCTGGTGGGGGAACACGAGGTTCTTCGGGAGGATGTCGTGGTAGACGAGCGGCCCGATGAACGTCGAGTGGTAGAGGATCACCAGCAGCACGAAGCCGACGCGCAGCACGTCCCAGGAGAGTTTCCGGGAGCCGCTGGCGGTGCGGACCGTCGTCGGGGGCGCCACGGGGAGCGCCCGCTCCGTCGCCGCGTCCGGCACGAGGACAGGAGCGACCCGGGGGAACGGTTCCCCCGTGGCCTCTGTCGGTCTCGCGATGTCGGTCACCGAGGCGGACGTTATCAACGCCCCGCGACCGTCAGATCACGAGGCGTCGCGCTCCGCGCCCGGCGGCCGCTCAGCGCCAGCGGCCGGGTGAGCGGTCCCGTTCGACCGTTCGGGGGTCGTCGGGGCCGAAGCCGCCGACGAGGGTGACGAATCCGGTGCCGGGGACGATCCGGACCCACCCGACGTGGTGGTGGCCGAGTGGGACTTGTCGTCCTCCTGCAGCCCGCGTGTCTCGGCCTTGAGGATGCGCATCGACTGCCCCAGCCCCCGGGCCATGTCGGGCAGCTTGCGGGAACCGAACAGCAACAGCACCACGACGATCACGATCGCCCAGTGCACCGGGCTCAGTCCGCCCATCGCGCACACCTCGTTCCGGGCCTTGCGGGTGTCGACGGCACGGCGCCGCCGGGCGCCGAGCGTAGCCCCGACCCGGTGAGCGTGCGGCGAAGCGCCGGTGACGGCGGGACGACCGGGCGAGGATCCGCCGGAGGTGTCGCACAAGTCAGGTTTGGCGACACACTCGCCTGGGCGACTGACGCCCTGCAGCGATCCCGCAGTCCCAGTCCTGAAAGGACCCCGCCATGATCTGGACCATCCTCGGGTGGATCGTCTTCGGTCTCATCGTCGGCTTCATCGCCCGCGCCCTCGTCCCCGGCAAGGACGACATCGGCATCCTCGCGACGATCGGCCTCGGCATCCTCGGCTCGGTGGTCGGCGGCGTGATCGTGGCTGCCTTCACGGGCGGCTTCAAGAGCGGTGCGTCGTTCAGCCCGGTCAGCTGGATCGGGTCGATCATCGTCGCGATCATCCTGCTGGTCATCTACAACAAGGTCACCGGCCGCAAGCGCGCCCGCCCCTGACCTGCCCGACCGGACGGTTACCCGGGCGTCGGGGAATCCGCCGGACGTGAGGTTCGGTTGTGCACGGCCGAGCCACCCACTCCAACCGACCAGGAGGCGACGATGCCGAGCCGCGACGCGACCACCCACTGGGAAGGCGGGCTGCAGGACGGGACGGGTCACGTGACCCTGGACTCGTCCAACGCCGGACAGTTCAACGTCTCGTTCCCGACCCGTGCCGGCGACCCGGAGGGCCAGACCAGCCCCGAGGAGCTCATCGCCGCGGCGCACTCCTCGTGCCTGGCGATGAACCTCTCCGGGGTGCTCGGCGGCGAGAACCTCACCGCGCGGTCGATCGACGTGTCCGCCGAGGTGACCCTCTCGCCGGCCAAGGGCGGCGGCTTCGAGATCAGCGGCATCGCGATCACGCTGCGGGCCGCGGTCGACGGTGTCGACGACGCGAAGTTCCAGGAGCTCGCGAAGACCGCCGAGCAGACCTGCCCGGTCTCCAAGGCCCTCGCCGGGACCACGATCACGCTGGACGCGGCGCTCGACTCCTGAGCGCACCGGCGTAGCTCGCACGAACGGCCGGTTCGGGACCCGGGAGGGTCCCGAACCGGCCGTTCGTGCTCTCAGGCAGCGGGTTCCGAGGCCACGAGATCGAGCACCGCGCACGCGGCGTTGTCCGGCGCGCCCGCCGACCGCACCGCCGCGAGCAGGCCCGCCACGGCCTCCGCCGGTGCGCCGCCGGCGAGTGCCCCGGCGAGCACGGCCTCGTCGAGCACCGCGCTGACCCCGTCGGTGCACAGCAGGTAGCGGTCGCCGGCCACCGCGCGGCGCAGGTGCACGTCCGGGTCGCCGTCCCCGAGCGCGCGCACCAGCCGCGCCCGGTCCGGGTGCTCCGCGGCCTCCTCCGGGGTCAGGCGGCCCTCGTCGACCAGCGAGCGCACCCACGTGTGGTCGTGGGTGAGCAGGGTCAGCACCCCCTGGCGCAGCAGGTACGCCCGCGAGTCCCCGAGGTGGGCCACCCCGACCCGTTCCCCGTCGCAGCACAGCGCCGTCGCGGTCGTCCCGCTCGCCCCCGGTGTCCCGACGACGGCCGCCGCCCCCGCTAGGGCGGCGCGCACGCCCTCGAGCGCGGACCCGTCGTCCGCCGCGGCCACCCGTGCCGTCACCGCCCGGCTCGCCGCAGCACCGTCGGGACCGAACCCGTCGGCCACCGCCGCGCGCCCGCCCGCCACGACCACCGCGTCCTGCTGCTCCTCGCGGACACCGCGCTCGGCGCCGTCCGCCCCGCTCACCGTCACCCTCGCCGTCATCGGCTCCTCCTCGATCGGTCGGTCCCGCCACCGGGCGAGGAGGTCGGCGACCAGCACCCGGCGGTCGGCCGTGTCGGCCTCGACCTGCCGCCACCACGCCGCGAGGTCGGCGGCCGCCGCGGCGGGCGGGAGGTCGCCGATCACGCCGATGCGCGCCAGCGGCACCCCGACCCTCCGCAGCGCCGCCACCAGCCGCGCCCGCTCCAGCTGCGACGCCGCGTAGGTGCGGTAGCCCGTCGCCGGGTCGACGCCTGCCGGCGGCAGCAGCCCGAGGTCGTCGTAGAGCCGTAGTGCCTTGGGCGTCAGCCCCGACGCGACCGCGAACTCCCCGATCGCCATCCGTGTGTCCACGACGTCCCTCCCCGTTCCGGTGACGACGACGCTGCGGCCTGTCCCGAGGGCAAGGTCAAGCGTCCCGCCCACGGCGGTCCCAGCCCGCACCCAGGAACGGGCCCGATCCTCGGGGAGGTTCCCGACCACCGAGGCGAGGAGGGGCACGACGTGGGCCTGACGTGGGTGGCGTTGGCGGCGGTGCTCTTCGGCGTCGGCTCGGTCGCGCAGGCCGCGGCGGTGCGCGCGCTCGACGACGGGTCCCGGCTGCCGTGGACGTCCCTGCTGCGCCACCGCTGGTTCGTCGCCGGGACGCTGGCCGAGGGCGCCGGCGCGCTGTGCCACGTGGCGGCCCTGCAGTCGGTGTCGATGGCGGTCGCGCAGTGCGCCGTGAGCGCCAGCCTCGCGGTCACCGCGCTGACCGCCCGGGCCTGGTTCGGCACCCGCCTCGGCGTGCGGGGCCTCGTCGCGGTCGGCGTGCTGTCGGTCTCGCTGGTCGGCCTCGCGACGGTGTCGGGCCAGTCGGGCACGGCCACCGACACGGTCGCGCTCGAGATCGGGCTCGCGGTCGCCGCCGCGGTGATCGGCCTGGTCGGGCTCGGCGCGGCGATCGGACGACGCGGCACGGTGCTCGCGGTGTGCTCCGGGCTCGGGTTCGCCGCGTGCTCGACCGCGGTCAAGCTCGTCGACCTCTCCCGCCCGCTGGCGGCGCTCACCTCCGTGCCCGCCCTGGTCGCGGCGGCCACCGGCCTGCTGGGCTGCCTGTGGTGGACGCTCGCGCTGCGCCACACGACGGTGACGACGACGACCGCGGTCGTCGTGGTCGCCGAGGTGGTGCCGCCGTCGTTGCTCGCGCCGCTGCTCGGCGACACCGTCTCGGCCTGGTTCGGGGTCGTCGCCCCGGCCGCCCTCGCGCTCGCGGCCACGGCCTGTGTCGTCCTCGCGCGCGGGCGGCGACCGGCGCCCGCCGTCGTCGAGGAGGCGCCGCGGGTGCCCGTCGCGGCGTAGACTCAGGTGCCGTCGAGCCCAGGGAGGCAGCGATGGCCATCGCCGGGAAGCGGACCGTCGTGGAGCCGGGCGAACCCGCGGGCGACCTCGCCGAGCGGCTCGGGCTGCACCGGCCCGAACAGCGGCGGGCGTTCCGCGCCGCGCTGGACCGGGTGCGTGACGCCGAGCGGCGTGCCGAGTACGAGAGCGACGGCATCCGGCTGCGCTGATCTCGTCGGGGGCCCGTGGTACTGCTGCGCGGGTGAACGACTGGCCGTTCCTCGACTGGTCCCCGGACGACGCGGCGGCCGCGGTCTACGACGTCACCGTCGACGGCGCCTGGGAGCAGCTCGTCGACTTCTACTCCGGCGGGTCGCCCTCGGCGCCGCTCGAGCGCGTGGTCGCCCTGGCGCGGGAGCATGGTGTGCGCTCGCTGGTCGTCGAGCAGCGCCACCTCGACCCGGACTGGCGCAGCGAGCACGCCGCGTTCCACGGCCGACTCTTCCGGCGGCACCCCTCGGTGACCCACCGCTGGCACCTGTTCACCGACGACGTCGACCCGGCGGACCTCACGCGCCTCGACCCGGCGGCGTACCGCGGCTACGCCGTGATGCGCCCGCTGCCGGCCACCCCGGTGGGCCGCACCATGATCACGCCGCCGCCGGGCCTCGACGGCGGGGTGCGCTGCGAGGCCACCGAGCGGGTGTCGCTGTTCGGGACGCCGCTGCGGGTGCGGGCGATGCCGTTCCTCTCCCAGGACGCGGAGTACCTGCGCTGCGCCCACGCGACGCTGTGGATGGTGCTGCGCCACGCCCACCTCGCGCACGGCATCCCGCGGCAGCTCACCGCGGCGGTGCACGACGCGGCGCTCGGCGGGGTCATCGTCGGGCGCCAGGTCCCGAGCGAGGGCCTGTCGGTCCAGCAGATGATGTCGGGCGCGACGAGCCTCGGCCTCTCCCCCGGCCTCGTGCACCTCCCGCAGAGCCGCGCCGAGAACGACGAGGCCGGGATGCTGACGCTGGGCGGCATCCTCTGCCGCTACGTCAACAGCCAGGCGCCGCCGATCGTGATCTCCCGGGCGCATGCGTGGGTCGTCGTCGGGTACCGGCGGGTGTCGCCGGAATCGGGGGCGGGCGTCCGGCTGTGGCGCCACGACGACGCCCGCGGCCCCTACCTCGAGGTGGCCGACCCGTTCGACGAGCTCGACGAGGCCCACCGTCCCTGGCAGGCCGCGATCCTGCCGCTGCTGCCCGAGGTCTACGTGACCGCCGAGCGCGCGGAGGCCGCCGGCGAGCACTGGTTCCGCGGGTACCTCGGCCAGGCCGACCCCGACGAGCCGATCGCCCGGGCGGCCGCCGTCGACGGGCTGACGTGGCGGACGTACGTGACGCGGGCCGACGAGTGGCTCGAGCGGCTGACCGACCGCGTCGACCCCGAGCTCGCCCGGCTCTACCGGCTCACGCCGATGCCCGAGTACGTGTGGGTCGTGGAGGCCGTCGACCGGGCGGCGCGGGCCGCGGGCCGTCCCGACGTGATCGGCGAGGCGCTCCTCGACTCCACCGCCTCGACCCACCACGAGCCGCTGTTGTCCGGGCTCGTCGCGCTGCACGGCGGCCGGCTCGCGCACCGCGTCGGCCCCGACCACGGCGAGCGCCGCGAGATCCGCCTCGCCGAGCCGGGCCACTACCGGACGGGGCGGCGCGGCCGGGCGTGAGTGGCAGCGAAGCGTCGTTGCTTGCATCCAGTGGCAGAAAAGCCCCGTCGTCAGCCGCTCTCGTGGTTCTCCGCCACTGCCCGCGGGATGACGCCGGGCGACACGTCCGAGCCCGCCACCGCGCCGGCGATCGGGCCGAGCGTCAGCGTGATCGTGTTGGTGCTCTTCCGCTCCCGGCTGCCCTCCCCCGACACCGACCCGGACAGCACGAACCACTTCGCCGAGGCCTCGCCCTTGGCGTCGACCCGGCGGCTCACCTCGACCGAGAGCTCGATCTTCACCTCGCGCACCGCCAGCCCGGTGTTCTCACCCCCGCTGTCGCGCTGCGCCGCCAGCAGGTCGTGGCGCAGTGCCGCGAGCACCTCGTCGAGACCCAGGCCGTCGTCGTCCCCCGTGTCCGCCATGTCGCGCACGCTAACCGGACCCCCCGACGACGACGGGGCTTTCCTGTCATTGGATGCAAGCAAAGCCGCTTCGCTGGCACGGGGCCTGGCACTCAGGCAGGCCCCCACGACGACGGCCGCGGCACCCGCCCGGGCACCGTCGTCGCCGCGTCCCCCCGCGCCGAAGCCACCTGCGGCGCCGTGAGGAACAGCGTCCGGTCCAGCGACGCACCCCGCAGGTCCGCCCCGCGCAGGTCGGCGCCGAGCAGGTCGGCGCGGCCGAGGTCGACCCCGCGCAGGTCCGCGCCCATGAGCAGCGCTCCCCGCAGCGTCGTCCCGGTCAGCGAGCTCCCCGAGGCCCGTCCGCCCCGCAGGTCCCGCCCGACGAGATCCGCCCGCGCGTGCCCCGGCGCCGACGACCCCCGCCCCGACGACCGCACCGCCTCACTGACCCGCCCGAGCAGCTCCCCGACCTCCGCGCGCACCGCCGCGACGTCCACCTCCCCGAGCGGCCCGTCCGCCAGGGCCGCCACCCGCGACGCCGCGCGGGCCACCTCGTCGCGCAGCTCGGCGGGCGCGTCGTCGCACGGCTCGGTGAGGTACCAGAGCACCTCGTGCAGCGGGCGCAGGACGGCGAACGCGTCGAACGCCTCCCGCGCCGCCGCGGGTCCGTCGCGCCAGTCGGCGCTCACCCGCTGGCCGGCGCCGAAACAGTCGAACGCCACGCAGCCGGGGAACCCGCGCTCGGAGAGCGTGGCGTGGATGGAGCACGGCGCGTCGGACCGGCCGGGGACCGAGACCCGCAGGTTCGGGCACGGCGTCTCCGCGGGCTTGTCCAGCGCGAAGTCCGCCGAGCGCGCGAAGGCCGGCGCGACGCAGCACAGCCCGGAGCAGCTGCCGCAGTCGGCGACGAGGTCGAGGTCCATCGCCCCCGACGCTAGGCGCCGCACAGCGGGAGCTCGGCCACCACCCGCCACGAGTCCGCGGTGCGCGCCCCGGCCAGCAGGTGCAGCCGGTCGACCCGCGTCACCACCGGGAGCCCCTCCTGCAGCGCTGCCTCGGCAGCTCGCAGCTCCTCGAGCGACGCGTGGCTCCCGTACCCGACGGTGAGGTGCGGGTGCGGCTCGTGCTCGCCGCCGTAGGGCACCTGGTCGGGGAACGCCCGGCAGACCCGGGTGGTGAGGTCCTCGAGGGCGCCCACCGCCGAGGGCGCGAGCCAGAGCAGGTCCTCGCCGAACCACGCGGTCGTCGCGAACACGCACCGGAACGGCGCCACCGGCGCGACCGCCGCCCGCAGCGCGGCCACGGTCGCCGTCGTGACCTCTGCCGGGGGCAGGAACGGGTAGAGGACCGTGACGTGGGCCGGGACGCCGGCCGCCGTCGTCGGGTCGAGCCGGCGCCGGTGCTCGCCGACGACGGGCTCCGCCTCGGGCACCAGCGCGAGCACCGCGGTCTCGGTCGGCTCGTCCACCCCGACATGCTGACCGGTCAGGGAGCGGGCCGGTCGACGTCCACCCCGACCTCGATGTTGCGGTGGGCCGCGATCACCGTCGCCAGCGCCTGGGCGTCGGCGGTGACGGTGTCGTTTCGTTTCCCGGATATCTCCTCCACCGCGCCGCCGAGGAGCTCGGCGATGCGGGCGAGGTCGTAGAGCACGGTGCCGGCCCAGGCGCGGGGGTCGGAGCCGGGCGGGCAGAGGTCAGTTCCGTGCTGGTTGAGCTGCAGCAATGCCTCGACGGCACGGCTGGTGGGCGTGGTACTGGCGTCTTCGATCGACATCCCGACCCGTTGTACGTGCTCGCGCGGCTCCCCGCGAGACCGTTCGCCGATCACTCGTGCCGAATTCGTTCTGCGTCCGGTCCGTTAGCCCGCCGCCCGGGGTCCCGGGATCGGGCCGACCTCGACGGCGTCGTCCGGCAGCGCCCACGTCCCCCGGTACGGGTTCCAGAAGGCGACACGGGTGACCGCCATGCGGTCGACGTCGGCCCGGCCCATGAGCGCGACCCGCGGCTCGCCGTGGCAGCGCTCCGGGAGCGACGAGCAGTAGGACCGGAGATCCAGCAGCTCCTCCTGGGATCGTCCCAGGTCGCCGTCGAAGAGGAACACCGACAGGCACCGGTCGTCGTCGAGCTCGAAGGACTCGCACGTGAGCCAGGTCGGCCGCAGCGCCGCCAGCTCCTCGTAGACCTGACGCAGCAGTGTCCGGTCGCGGCCGAGACACTCCTCGTCCCGGCGGTACAGCAGGGCGAGCTGGTTCATCGTCCACCGCTCCGCCACCCACGGGGATCGGCGGCTTCGACGGTCTCAAGGGGGAGTAGAGGCCGCCGAAGCCGCCGCGACCAGCCAGGGGGCGTCGGCCGGCCCGGTGCGCGTGCAGGGGGCACACGCGCTCCGCGCAAGACCGTCCCGCGCCGGACCACGTTTCGTCAAGCGTCCACTCTCGTCGCTGTGCGGATAGTTATCCCGAGGCGGTGGCCGGACCGACGTGCGGGACGTGGCGCGCGAGGGTCAGGTGGTCGCCTCCAGCGGGTCACCCCCCGCAGGCACCCGTGCCCGCCGCCCTCCCTCGTCGACGGCGGGCCCGGGTCGACGGTCTAGCAGCAGCCGCACGTGCTGCAGTCGCAGTGCGGGTCGTCGCAGCAGGGACAGGCCCTCAGGTCGAGCATGCGTCACACCTCCCCTCGGTCGCGTGGTGGCCGGGCGGGCACCAGGTGCCGGGCACGGGGCCCGGGCAGGTGGCGCTCGGGAGCTGGTCGGCCATGGCGACGAGGTCGGCGCGCAGCAGGCGCAGGCGGTCGATCTCGGCGTCGATCTCGGCGATCCGGGTCCGCAGCAGCGGCTCGGCGGGGCCACACGGGCACTCCCCGGTGTCGCGCACGGCGAGCAGGCTCCGGATGTCGTCCAGGCGGAGCCCGAGTCGCTGCGCGCCCCGGATGAACCGGAGCCGGTCGACGGCCGGCGCGCCGTACCGGCGGTGGTCGCCGCTCGTGCGGGCCGGCGTCGGCATCAGCCCGACGCGCTCGTAGTAGCGCACGGTGTCCGGCCGCAGCCCGGTGCACGCGGCGAGGTCGGAGATGGTGAGCGGGCCCGCCTCGGTCATGGCGGAACGCTAGAACCCGGAGCCGGGTCCAGGGTCAAGCCCGGACGAGCGCATCCGCCCCGAGGACGTCGTCGAACCACACCGCGATGCCGAGCGCGTCGTCGCTGCCGATGGCCGTGAGCGCGTCCCGCACCACCCACGCGTGCGTCGCGACCTCCGAGGGCGACATCGCGGAGAGCCGGTCGAGGTCGGCGAGCGCCTCGGTGTGCTCGATCAAGCGCCCACGGTCCGCCTCGTCGACGGCACCCAGGCCGGGGAGCCGCGCGCGCACCGAGCGGGCGGCGACGCACAGCCGTTCCGTCCCGACGGGGTCGAGCTGCTGCCCGGGCTGGTCGGCGACGGGCGCCTCCCGGTCGCGCGCCGCCGGCTGGTGGGGAATGGCCGCCCGCGGGACGACCGGATCGCTCGAGAGGACGGCGAGCGCGGCGGCGTGCAGCGACAGGCCGGACGCCTCGGCGTGGCCCCGCAGGGCCCGGTGGTCGCCGCAGGGTTGCAGGCCCCATTGACGGGCGACGAGCTCCTCGGCTCGCTGGATGTCTCGGGTCGCCTGCACATCGGTGTACTTGCGGACCATCGTTTCCTCGATCGCTCGGGGACTCTCCGGTGTGGCCGGCGCCTCCATGCGCCGGCCGCCGGCGGACGTGTCCCCCGCGTACCCACGGAGGTGGTGTTCGCGACACCCGCGCACCGTTGGGCCATTCGTGGGAAATCCGGAGGCGGACTGTCCACGAAAGCCGTCCTGACGCACCGGGTGTCCGCGAGACGACGACACCCCGGCGGCCACGGGGGCTGCCGGGGTGTCGTCCCGCGGGATCGCTACTTGGTGCAGGTGACCATCGCGTCGGTGCCGGTGGCCGAGTTCTGGGCCACCTGGACGCCGTCCTCGATGATCGTGCAGGAGATCGTGTCCTTCTTGTTCACGTGCGTGAGGTCGGGGCTGATCGACGCGGTCACGGTCGGCCCGATGAGCCCCGAGACCTGGGCGTCCGCGCTCCACGGCGACGCCTCGCCGGACACCGTCGCCTGGGCGATCTGGTCGTTCCGCGACTGGCTGTAGGTGGCCGTGATCTTCGAGCCCTTGCTGGTGGTGACCTTGTAGGTCACCTGGTGCACGGTCGCTGCCTGCGCCGAGACGTTGCCGGCGCTCGCGACGAAGGCGGTGGTCCAGAGGACACACATGATCAGCGCGATCACGCTGAGCATGATGCCGGCGACCGACTTGCCGCGGCCGCTCCGGGCGCTCCGCGACTTGACCAGCCCGACCACCGAGAGCACCAGCCCGATGGGCGCGAGCACCCAGGCCACCGTCCCGACGAGCGGGATGAAGGAGAAGACCGCGCCGATGATCGCGACGACGAGGCCGGCGGTCGCGAGCCCGTTCGACTGCGGCGGCGTCGGGTGCGAGCGCTGCGCGGGGATGTGCGGCTGCTGCGGCGCGACGGGGTACTGCGACCAGGTCGGCGCGAACTGCTGCGGGATGCCGTACTGCGGGGACTGGTGCTGCTGCGGGGCGCCGAAATTCTGGAAGGTCGGCGCGAACTGCGGGACGCCGTGGTGCTGGGGACGCCCGAGCCCGGCGGGCGGCGTTCCCTGACCATTCGTCATCGGCCGACCGAAACCGTTCCCGGAGAAGTCCCGGTACTCGTCGGTCTCGATCCGACGGTGCCGCGGCTGATCGATGTGCTGCGTCATTTCCCGTGAGCCCCCGATCTCGTACTGATGTCATCCCGATCTCGCGGGAGGGCTCGCCGTCGTTACGCGCCGCGCCGGGGGGCACCCCGCTGTCACCCTTCCGAGCGACACGGAGGGGCTCGGGAAGGCGGGCCGTCGTCCACCTGCGCCCGCTCGGTGTCCGGTCCCGTCAGGGCACGATCTCGCCGTCGTGGCGGCGGTAGATCGCGGCGAGGCGTTCCGGGTCGGGCGGTCCGGAGGCGGGCAGCGCCGCACCGATCTCGGCCATGAACTCCAGCGCGCTCGCGGGGCTCCAGACCCCGACGACGCGCGCCGGCTCGTCGTGCGGGTTGGCGAAGGTGTGCCGGACGCCGCGGGGAGCGAGGATGAGCCCGCCGACCGGCACCGGCTCGGGGTCCGCGCGGTCCTTGACCATCGTGAGGGCCCCGCTGAGCACGTACAGCGCCTCGTCGAACCCGTGGTGGATGTGCGGGGGCGGCCCGGCGAAGTGCGGCGGCACCGTCAGCTCGCAGAACGCGATGCCCTCGCTCTCGCCGAGGACCCGGATCGTGTCCCCGGCGTAGGGGATCACCCGGGGACCGGCTGCCTCGTCCGCGCTCACGTGTCCGAGCCTTCCCGGGGTGTCAAGACCGCCCCGGGCGTCGACGGCGAGCCCGGTCGCCCCTCAGGCCTCGGGGCCGCTCACGATCACGAACCGGTTCCGGGCAGCGTCGTCGGCGAGGTCGGCCACGTCGGGCTCGTCCTCGGAACCGTCGTAGATCACGACCGTCCGCGTGGCCGGCTGGTCCTTCCCGGAGACGATCTCGTCGACGAGGAAGCCGGCCGCGATGCCGAGCATCCACACGTCCTTGGCGACCGGCACGCCCTGCGGGGAGGGACGGAGGCTGCCGTCCTGGCGCAGGCCGGGCGTCCGGAGGTACAGGCCGAGGAGCCCGCCCGAGAATGCCGCGAGCCCCGCGCCGGCCACCACCGTGGGCACGAACGGCACCAGCAGCGCGGCACCGAGCACGATCTCGGTGGTCGACAGCGCCTTGAGGAACTGCGTGGCCTGCAGCTTCCCCAGGAACGGGTAGGTGCCGCTGGCCATCCCGTGGAGGGCCTCGGCGGTCTGCTGGTCGCCCCGGGACTTCTCGATCCCGGAGTTGAGGATGAACGCCCCGGTCGCGAGGCGGGCAGGGATGTGGCGGCCCTTGGTCCGGAGCTTCATGGCGAACCTTCCCTCGGCATCGCTTGCCGCTTCAACACTAGGCCCCCGGAGCGCGCCGTGGTGGGCCGCCGGTCCACGGCTGGTCATGCCGACGTCCTCCTGGTGTGCTCTCGCGAGCGTGGTCACCGGGAGACCGGGGCCGATCCGGGGGCGGGTGTCTCCCGCCCGACGTCAAGACGGCCGGGTCGGCTCCGACTCCTCGACACCGGCCCACCGCAGGGCCGTCGACCCGAAGGAGACCCCCGTGAAGTTCCTGCTGGTACTGCACAACAACCCCGCGGTTCTCGAGGCGCTCGGCCCGGACGAGCAGCAGAAGCTGATGGACGGCCATGCGGCGTTCATCGCGGCCACCCAGTCCTCCGGTGAGCTCGTCGTCACGCAGGCCCTCGCCGACCCGTCGCAGAGCGCCGTCGTGCGGGTCCGCAACGGCGTGCCGGTGGTCACCGACGGGCCGTACCTCGAGGCCAAGGAGTTCCTCGGCGGCTACTACCTCGTCGACGTCGCCGACCGCGACCGGGCACTGGAGCTGGCCGGGCAGATCCCGGACGCGAGCATCGACCAGCTCGGGGTCGAGGTGCGGCCGATCATGTTCGAGGCCGGCCTGGAGATGTAGCCGGCGACCGGACACCGGAGGAGGAGGCACGACGATGCGGGTCGAGGACCTGGTGCGCGCGCTCGCGCCCCAGGTCCTCGGCGCGCTCGTCCGCCGCCACGGGCAGTTCGACGCCTGCGAGGACGCGGTGCAGGAGGCCCTGCTCGCGGCGTCCGAGCAGTGGGCCTCCGACGGTGTGCCGGACAACCCGCGGGCCTGGCTGACCACCGTCGCGTCCCGCCGGGTGGTCGACGAGGTGCGCAGCGAGACGGCCCGCCGCCGGCGGGAGGAGACCGCGGCGGCCCTGGCCGGGATGGCGGTGCGGGCGCCGGCACCGGAGCAGGCCTCGGGCGTCGACGACAGCCTGACGCTGCTGTTCCTGTGCTGTCACCCGGCGGTGACCCCGGCCTCGCAGGTGGCCCTGACGTTGCGGGCGGTCGGTGGCCTGACCACCGCGGAGATCGCGGCCGCGTTCCTGGTGCCCGAGGCGACGATGGGCCCCCGGATCAGCCGCGCGAAGCAGCAGATCCGTGCCGCGGGCGCCCGCTTCGAGCTCCCGCCGGAGCCGGAGCGGTCCGCGCGCCTCGCGGTGGTCCTCCACGTGCTCTACCTGATCTTCAACGAGGGATACACCGCGACGTCGGGGGACCACCTCGTGCGCCCGGACCTGGCGGCCGAGGCGCTGCGGCTGACCCGGATGCTGCACGGGCTGCTGCCCGACGACGGCGAGGTCACGGGCCTGCTGGCCCTGATGCTGTTGACCGACGCGCGTCGCCCGGCCCGCACCACAGCGGGCGGCGACCTGATCCCGCTCGCCGAGCAGAACCGCGCCCGATGGAACCACGGTCTGATCGCCGAGGGCGTCGCGCTCGCGGAGGCGGCGTGGGCCCGGCCTCCGCTGGGGCCCTACCAGCTGCAGGCGGCGATCGCGGCGCTGCACGACGAGGCCCCCGACACCGAGAGCACCGACTGGCCGCAGATCGCGACGCTGTACGCCGTCCTCGACCACGTCGCGCCGAATCCGGTCGTGACCTTGAACCGCGCCGTCGCGGTCGCGATGACCGCCGGTCCCGCGGCGGGGCTGCGCCTGCTCGAGGAGCTCGACGACGGCCCCCTCGCCGAGCAGCACCGGCTGCCCGCTGTCCGCGCCCACCTGCTCGAGCGCGCCGGGGACCTCGAGGCCGCCCGCGAGCAGTACCTGCTCGCCGCGCGGCGGACCGCGAGCGGCCCGGAGCGTCGCCACCTCCTCGCCCGGGCCGGCGCCCTGTCGACGTGAGGGGACGGGCGACGGCGGGCCGGAGGTCCTATGCGGGCGCGTTCTCGCGGGCGCGGAGGTCCTTGCGCAGGACCTCGAACGATCATGGTCTGTAGCGCTCCGAGCAGCGGAAACAGGTCCCGACGACGGGTGCGCGCGCCGATCTGTTCCGTGGTGGTTCCGCGTTCCGCGCACCGGAGGTCACCGAGCCTCACGGACGCTCGGGGCTCAGGCCTACCTCAGGTGCTTGGCGAGACGGTCACTTGGAGCAGGTCACCGAGGCGTTCGGGCCGGTCGCGGAGTTCTGAGAGACCTGCACGCCGTCCTCGATGATCGTGCAGCTGACGGTGTCGGACTTGTTCATGTTGTTGATGTCCGTCGCCATGGAGGCGGAGACCGAGGGCCCGGTGAAACCGCTGACCTGGGTGTTGACGCTCCACGGCGAGGGCACGTCGGTGACGCTGCCCGAGCCGTAGTTGCCGTTCTGGGACTGGCTGTAGCTCACGACGACGTTCGATCCGTTGGTCGTGCTGACCTGGTAGGTCACGTTGTGCACGACCGCGCTCTGCTGCTGCACGGTGGTGCCCTGCTGCTGCACGGTGGCCGGGGTGTGGGAGACCGCGCCGACGAAGGCGACGGTGTAGATGAAGCACATGATCAGCGCGACGGCGGCGAGCACGATCCCGGCGATGGACTTGCCCCGGCCGGTCTGCGCGGTCTTCGACTTCACCAGCCCGAGGATCGAGAGCACGAGCCCGACCGGTGCGAGCAGCCACGACACCGTGCCGACGACCGGGATGAAGGAGAGCACCGCGCCCACGAGTGCGACGACGAAGCCGGCCGTGGCCATCCCGTTGGTGGGTTGGGCGGGCGGCGGGAAGTAGCCCCCCGCCGGCGGGACGTAACCGTACGGCGCCTGCTGGGGCGGAAGCTGCTGGTATCCACCCGGGTAGGCGGACGGTCCGGCCGGATAGGGCTGCTGGAAGCCACCGCTCTGCGGACCGGCTCCGCCTGGGTTCGGCTGCCACCCACGGCTGTCGTCCGCGGAACCCTGCCCGTACTGCTGCGGCGGATTGATGTTCTGCGTCATGACGGTGCCCTTCTCGGCGTGGACTTTCACGCCGGTCTCGCAAGGCAGACACCATGCGTTACCGGGCTGCTGCTCCGTAGGAATGCTTTCACTCCAACGGGCGCATCAAGGCCTCCTCGTCCCTCTGGCTCTCCGGGACAAGGTCTGACTCCCGCCGTCCACGTTCTTCCCGCGCGGTCCGTGCTCGGGGTCTCTCCCTCGGCGGCGCGGGGTCGCCTCGGACGGGTCGATCGTGCCGGGGCAAGGGCCACCTCGTCGGCCCTCGCGACCTTCCTGCTCAGCGTGGCCCTTGCGGCGGTGCGAGCGGGCCGTCAGACCCCTGAAGCGCCGGCGAGGGCGAGACCCCGTCCCGACCACCACCGCACTCCCGACCCGCGTGCCCGCTGGGCCCCCTCTCCCGAGGTCGGTGCCCTGGTCCAGGGCGGAGCGCCTGGTCGCCGAAGGCCGTCCTCCTACTCACTGATCCCGTTCACCGCCGTCTCGCTGCTCTGACCGCCAGGGCCGCGAGACGACGGCCCTTCTGACGCGCCCACCACAGACCCCGCCGGGTCCTGCGGCGATGCCGCGCGTCCGCATCCGGTCACGAGCTACCCGCGAGACGGCCTCTCCGAGAGGCCCCGCCATGTCGCACTTCCCGAGCTCGTCCACCTCGAGCACGCCCAGGTCCTCATCACGGTCGTCGTGGTCGTGGTTGCCGGACCCGTGGCGCTCTTACTCCCCCAGCCCCGCTGTCACCGGTGCGTCCGCTGTGGCGGCCGGGGGAGGCGTGGCCGGCCCGCCGGCGCGGGCCGGAGGCAGGAGCGCCGGCGAGGCCGGGGCCACGTCCGACCCGGCCGCACCGCCGGCCGCCGGGGGCGGCCGGCCTGGGCTTGTTCTATGTGCCATATCGGGCCGCCAGCCCACCGACACCACCACTGACCTCGACGAGACCCCGGCCGGACCCGAGGTTCCGGACACCGCCGCTGGGTTGTGGACCCCGGCGTTCCCCTCCCCCGAGCTGGTCGACGCGGCCGCCGCGCTGCTGCCCGCGGTCCACGAGGAGCCTGGGAAGCTCGCGGAGGGGCCGCGGTGGGAGCTGACCGTCGGACCCGGCATCTTCGCCGTCGCCTGCCGGGACTGGGCCCGCCCCGAGCGCACCGAGGAGCGGGCCCGCGCTGCTCGGGTGAAGGATGTGGACGCCTCGGTGGCCGCGTTCGTCGCCACCGGGGGATGGCCCGAGCCGCCGACACCTCGAACTGCGATCACGTCGTGGTCGCGCAAGTCCCGGGCGAACATGGTTCGCCGGCTCTGCGAGTTGGACTACACCCCGCTCTACGCATCGGGACGGCTCCCGGCGATGGTCACCCTTACCTACCCCGGCGACTGGCTAACAGTCGTTCCCACCGGCGCCGTACTGAAGCGGCACATGAAGGCGCTGCGGAAACGCTACGCCCGCGCCTGGGGTGAACAGTGGCGCTGCGTGTGGAAGCTGGAGTTCCAACGCCGGGGCGCCCCGCACGTGCACATGCTTGCCACCCCGCCGCATGGCACCGCTCGCACCACCGGGGAGACGTTCGCGGTGTGGCTGTCCCGCTCGTGGGCCGAGATCGTCGCCCACCCCGACCCCGAGCAGCGCCGCCGCCACCACCGCGCCGGGACCGCGTTGGACTACGCCGAAGGCCTGCGAGCCACCGACCCGCGGCGTGTGGCGGCCTACTTCAGCAAGCACGGGCTCATGGCCGCCAAGGAGTACCAGCACGACGTCCCACCCCAGTGGTCCGAGCCCGGCACCGGCCCCGGCCGCTTCTGGGGTGTCTGGAACCTCCACCGCGCCGTGCGCACCGTCCGCGTCAGCCCCGAGGACGGCATCCGCGCCGGCCGCATCGCGCGGCGCTGGGCCAAAGCCCAACGACGCACCCAACGCACCTGGAAACTACGCGTCAACCAGGCCACCGGCCGCGTCCGCTACCGACGCAGCCGCGCCCGCGTGCGCCTCATGACCAACGCCAATCGCGGCTGGGTAGCCGTCAACGATGGACCGAACTTTGTGCTTCGGTTGGCGCTGGGCGTCACTCCCACTGCTCCACTCGAGGGACCCCCGGGCACTTTTCCGTCTACACCTGGCGCGCCGCCCGAAGTGCCTTTACCGTGATCGAACTCACGGACACCGCAACGAGGGGGATGCGACCCGCCTTGGGACTGCTTCAAGTCACGCAGATCGAACGAAGGCTTTCGGACACCGTCGGGCCGCTCATCGACGTGAGCGACCTGGAGGCTCACTCCGACGCACAAGTCGAACTCACGCGGAAGTCACGAGCACTCGCTGCCTTCATAGTTCTGAAGATGACTGCATGTAGCTCGACGGAGGCCGCAAATTCAGTTGTAGACGGAACCAAAGATAACGGAATTGATGCTGTAGGAATCGATCTCGACGAGAAGCGTCTCGTTGTAGTGCAGTCCAAGTGGTCGGCGCAAGGAAAAGGTTCCGCCGGGCTGGACGAGATGATCAAGCTCCGCGAAGGACTTAACGATCTCGTCCAGTTCAAATGGGATCGATTTAACTCGAAGATGCAGGCCAAACGAAAAGAACTCGAAACCGTACTTCTCAATACGACCGCTCAGATAGATATTGTTTTCGCGCACACTGGGACGTCTGACCTCGCAGCTGATGTCAGCGACATTATTACCAACTACCTCGCAGAAATGAACGACACGACGGAGACGGGTTCATTTCGATACTTCAATCAGTCTAGGATTATTCAACTTCTGATCGATGAGCAGAAGCCAGATCGGATCGACCTGACGGTCGAGCTTCTAGACTGGGGCCAGATGGAGGGCTCCCCAAAGGCGTACTACGGCCAAGTCAAGGCCAAAGACGTCGCAGAGTGGCACAAGGCTCATGGTCAGGCATTGCTTACACAGAACGTCAGGGTTGTACTTCCTGACTCTGAAGTGAATTCCTCCTTGGCGGCTACGCTTGGAGATCACCCCGAGCTCTTCTGGTACTTCAATAACGGAATCACAGTCCTATGCCAGAAGGTAGATAAGGCGCCCGCGGGGGGAGCCGACCGTAGAGTCGGCAACTTCGCCTTCATCGGCGTGAGCGTGGTGAACGGAGCCCAGACTGTCGGGACGATGGCCAAGGCTGTCGATCAAGGTGTGGATGTTGAGAAGGCACGGGTCATGGTTCGGTTCATCTCTCTGGAAGAGCGGGAGCCGACCTTCGCATCGCAAGTGACTCGCGCCACGAACACCCAAAACCGCATCGGTGGCCGCGACTTCCTCTCTCTTGATAGGGAGCAGTCGCGTATTCGTGATGAGTTTGCAATCGACGGGCTCGATTACGTGTTTCGCAACGGCGAGGAGGAGCCTTTACCTGCGTCGGGCTGCAGCGTCGTCGAAGCATCGATTGCATTAGCCTGTGCGGCCGAAAACACCTCGCTCGCTGTGCTAGCCAAGCGCGAGTTGAGTGGCCTATGGGAAGATATCGGGCGCCCTCCGTACAAGACCCTCTTCAATCCTGGAACTAGTTACCTGAGAGTGTGGAGATGCGTCCAAGTCCTTCGAATTGTTCAGGAGCTGCTCGGAGAGCTAAGTACCGCCCTCGATGGCCGTCCGCGATTGGTAGCTGTTCATGGCAATCGCTTCATTCTCCACATTGTGTTCCGTCAGATAGCCCTTGAGAAGGTCGACGACCCGACTCTCCCATGGGACTCGGAACTTTCTCGAGTTCCCGCAATTACCGCAGATACATTCGGCCACGTATCAGACTTTGTGGAGAACTACTTTCCAGGTTATCCAGCAAGTCTGTTCAAGAACGCTACGAAGTGTGGCGAGCTCGCCAGGGCTGTCCTGCAACTTCTACGCAAGACCGAAAATAGTGCTGGATCGTAGTCGCGGTTGATGACGAGCCTTTATGATCAGGTGGCTGCAGCTAAATCGACCCCGTTCGCACACTAACTGGGGTTCGCGGTTGAAGGCATCCGTAAGGCGAAAAGAGTAGGCAGAATCCCCATGGTTGGACCTGAGTCTGCGATTGGCGCGGCAGCAGCGAAGGGCCTCGGAGCTGCGGCCTCCGAGGTACTTGGCGAGGAGCCGACCATCAAGGTGTCGCTCGCTGAGCTTGCGAAGGAGACGCCAGGCCTGCGGAAAGCGGCCGAGCTGCGCGGTCAGCGGGCGGCCGTACGTCAGAAGATGATTCTACAAGTCCTAAGGCCTATTGCGCGCCTCGTCGGAGTGTCGCGAGAATACTTCGAAGAGAATGGCGAGTTCGCGCAAGACATAGAAGAGAAGCTCGCTGGGGTCGCCGAAGACGACTTGATAAGTCCCGCTCCCACTCTCGCGGCGCCCGCTCTTCAAGGTCTCGGCTTCAGTTTAGATGAGCCCACTCTAAAAGAGATGTACCTTCAACTTCTCGCTAGAGCGTCGACCGCCACGACGTCGGGTCTCGCCCACCCTGCGTTCGCACAGATCATACGAGAACTACAACCAGAGGAAGCGTCGCTCCTGAAGACCGTCTTCGCCGCGGGCGTCCGCCACCCAATCGCACGGTTGGACCGCCATGACGCTGGTACGGAAGGTTTTAACGTGGTGAGGAACCATGTCATGGCTTTCGGCGATCTAGACACCGGCGCTCCGATCGATGAGCCTCGCGCAAGGGTTTGGATCGATAACTGGGCTCGCCTCGGGATTGCGACCACAGATTACTCAGCGTTCCTTACCCGACCGGGCGCTTACGACTGGGTAGAAGACCGACCAGAAATGGCTGCCGCTCGGAGTGATTGTACAGATGGGCAGACGATCCAGATCGCAAGAGGACTGTTCGATATTACCGATTTTGGTCAACAGTTCGCGAGTGTGGTGTTCTGATCTACGGTGCCAGGCGAATGACGGGTCGAGGTTGCGCGTCACAACGCCCGCTGCCATGTCATTCAGTCGTTAAGACTAGATTCGTGCCGTCGTGCGCACGAGTGGGTGTTTGTCCGTTCCGTGCCGTGGCGTCTAAGATGCGGACGGCGAACGCAGGCGCCATAAGCTTGAGTGCTTGGTCCAGGTCGACCCAGGCGACTTGTTCACTCTCCGTCGAGACGGCGGCGTCTCCGTCGAGGGGTCGACATCTGTACACAAGAGCTACTACTCCGAGCTTCAGATTCTTGTACACCCCCGTGAGGGTGCACACTTCAACGCGAACACCGGTTTCTTCGAGGACTTCTCGAATGACGCCCTGCTCAAAAGTCTCGTCTAGCTCGAGGACACCGCCGGGTGCCTGCCATTGGCCGTTATCGCGGCGCTTGATGAGGAGGACTCGCCCTTCGTCGTCGAAGGCCACCCCAGCGACGGATACGGAGTGAAGCGGGGTGTCAGTCATGACAAGGTCACCACAGCCATGGTCTTGTCGTCATGGCGCTTGAAGCGTGGAAGGGCGTGGGCGTCGGGGTCGCGTTCGCCTTCCCATCCGTGGAGCTGTTCGAGGAAGTCGATAAGACCGGTGGCGCTGCAGTTCAGCCCGACGGCCGGCGAGATGTCGAGGTGCCGTAGCGGTTTGTCGACGCCGTCAGTGAGCATCACCAGCCAGGGCACGGTGGCCGACACGGTGCGGGTGACGGCGTGGTGGGCGGCTTCGGGGCGGGCTTCGGCGATCCAGTAGCCGCCGGGTTCGTTGAGCCACGGCAGTTGCTCGGCGCGGACGGCGCGGATGAGGTCGCGGTGGACGTCGTCGTAGCCGGCACCTTCGCGGAGACGCTGGTTGGCCTTGGTGCGGCTCGGAAGGTCGAGCTGGGCGAGCCGGTCGTCGGTGAGGAGCTGGCTGTCCGGGCCGATGTAGATGGGGCTGTCGCCGAGGACCAGGAGGTCGACCTCGTCGCCACGCCGTCGGGCGATGCTGACTGTCGAGGACGGGGATTCGCCGGGCATGACCCGCAGGGCGCCGACGGTGGAGCGTATGGCGTCGGCGAGGGCGTGCGGGAGCGGCATGTCGGGCTCGGCGTCGAGGACCTCGACGAGGGCCCCGGCGAGGTGGTCGACGTAGTCGTTGACGCTGACGCGGGTATCGGAGCCGCTGGCGCCGTCGAGGACGACCACGGCGTTGCGGCCGACGCGGATGCGGTCCTCGCTGGTGGTGCCGTTGCCGGGTCGCTCGGCGGCGACGACCTTGAGCAGCGGGCTCATGAGCTGGGCTCCTGGCCTGTGGTGTCGTTCTCGGCGTTCCACTCGTAGTGCATGACCCACTGGTGGGTCGGGAGCACGTCCTCGCGGTACTCGATGGCGGTGCCGTCGGCGAGGTAGGAGATGTGGACGATCTCGTAGACCTGCTGGGTCTCGGCGAGGGCGAAGAAGCGCTCCTCGGCCGCGGTGGGGGTGCGCACCCGGAGGTCTTCGCTGAACCGGAGCGGGCCTTTGCCGATCTCGGCGAGGCGTGAGTAGGTGCCGCCGGGTCCGGTGTCGGTCTCGGTGACTCCGGCCTGCTCGGCGAGGTCCCAGGGGAAGTAGGAGGTCGCGAGGAGCACCGGCTCGTCGGAGGCGAACATCTCGCGCTTGCGGATCAGCACCGTCTCTCCCGCCGCCAGGCCGAGGACCTCGCGGGCGACGTCGGGCGCGGGGACCTGCCCGAGCTGGGCGAGCTTGGTGGCCGGCTTGAGCCCGAGTCGCTTCAGCTCGAAGTCGAAGGCCCCGCGGCTGTTCCCTTCCTCGCGGGAGCTGCGGGTGTAGCGCAGGGTGGAGTTCCGCCGGATCGGCGGGATCGCGCGGACGGTGGTGCCCCGGCCGCGCAGCACTCGGACCATGCCCTCGCCTCGGAGCAGCTGGACGGCGCGGTTGATGGTCACGCGGGAGACGCCCCACTCGGCGGCGAGCTCGGACTCTGAGGGCAGCAGCGAGCCCGGCGCGTAGTCCTCGCGCTCGATCGCGGCACGCAACAGGTCGGCGACTTGCCGGTACTGCGACTTCGTGGCTTCCAACGCCACTGGCTGCCTCCTGCTGTTGCTCGGTGTTGCTCAGCGGTTCCGAGTACTGCCCCAGCTTAGTGACAGGACGTCCTACGTCCTACTTGCCTGACGGCATCGCCTATGCTCCCCTCAACACATAGGACGTAGGACGTCCGACGTCGTGTGTCGAGGAGGTACTTGATGGACCCGCAACCGGATCGCCCGCCGGCCATCGACCCCGGCGAGCACCACCCACCCAGCCGGCCCGCCGAACCCCTCGCGGCCGCGCTGCATGAGGGCGCCGAAGCTCTGCGGCGCGCGAACCTCGCCGCCGGTCACGGCCTGGTCGACGTCGTCGAGGTCTACGACGCCCTCGGCACCGTCACCACGCTCGTCGACCGGCTCCCGCCGATCGTGCTGTTCACCCAACGCTGCGCCCTCGCCCGCGGCACCACCGGCCTGCGCGACGACAGCGGCCGCGACCCCGGCGAACGACTCCTCGAGTTCGTCGCCGTGCTCACCCTCGCCCACACCGCGCTCATCGGCGCCGCCCGCTCCCTCGGGCGCAGCCACGCCGCGCTCTCCCACATCCACCGCCGACCCGCCCACACCTGAGCAGGAGAACACCGTGATCCAGAACTACAAGGTCGACCAGTCCGCGACGTTCGAGTCGCTGCTGTTCCTGTCCTGCGAGCCCAAGACCGCCTTCGGGGACTCGTTCCGGCAGGAGACCACCAAGGACGGCCTCCCCAAGTGGGAGGCCCAGCTCGTCGCCCGCTTCCGCCAGTTCGGCCGGGCCACCAACGAGATCATCAAGGTCGGCCTCGCCGCCGAACAGCAGCCCGGCGCCGAGCTCGCCCCCGCCACCCCGGTCCACCTGATCGACTTCGAGATCGGGGTGATGGACAAGAAGGACCGCGACGGCAACGTCACCGGCGCCCAAGTTTGGTACCGCTGCTCCGAGGTCCGCTCCACCGCCGCCACCGGCCGGGCCCGAGGCGGCCAGGCCTCGTCCGAGGCGGCGGCGTCATGAGCTGGCAGAGCCGAGCCGCGTGCTGCGACGCCGACCCGGAGCTGTTCTTCCCACCCAGCGACGACGACACCTCCGTGATCGTCACCCGGTACAAGACGGCCGTGGCGCCGATTTGCCAGGCCTGCCGGGTCGCCTCCGAGTGCCTGCGTTGGGCCCTCGACACCGGCCAGGACCACGGCCTGTGGGCCGCCACCACGCCCACCGACCGGCGCGCCATCCGCCGCGCCCGCCTGGCCGGCGTCCCTGACCCGGTCGCCGACGACGAACCGATGTGCCCGGCCTGCGCACTGCTGTCCCCGATGCCCGCGGTGGACGGCGAGCTGTGTTCCCGCTGCTCGGAGCGCCGGGAGGCCGCCTGATGAGCACAAAGGATTGGCGGTTCACCGTCGTCGACCGACTCCGCGAACGGGTCGCCGAGCAGCGCCGTGCCGAAGCTCGCCGGTTCCTCGAGGACGACCTGCGTGCGATGTGGCGGGAGGCCTGCACGGGGGTCGGGCTCTGCCACTTCATCCAGATCGCCAGCGGCACAACCGTGCGGACCCCACGCTTCGGGGGACTCCGCGCCGGGACCGACCTCACGTTCTCCACCGAGCTACTTCCCGGCCAGGAACCCGAAGACCTCCGAGAACACGCCACCCGGCTCGCCCACACCCTCGGCGCCCACGGCCTGCGCGTCGAACCCCTCGCCGGCCGATGGGTGCGGATCGTGCTGCTGCGCTCCGACCCGCTCACCGCCCGCGTCCCGCTCCCAGCATGCCCGCTCGCCCACGGAGCCGGTCGGCTGCTGCTCGGGCGCGCAGAGGACGGCTCAGCGCTCACCCACCGGCTCACGGACGCTGCCCACCTCGCGGTGCAAGGCCAGAACGGCTCCGGCAAGTCCGTGTTCACCTACGGGCTGCTCGCCCAGCTCGCCGCCGCCCCCGACGTGCTGATCACCGGCTCGGACATCACCGGCCTCGTCCTCGGCCGCGCCTTCACCGGCACCGCCCACCGGGAGTACCAGGCGGTCGGCACGAAAGACCTGGTCGAGCACGCCGCGATGCTCGACCGCCTGGTCGCCGAGATGGACCACCGCCTCGACACCATGCCCCCGCGTCAGGACTCCATCACCCCGACCATCACGACGCCGACTGTTCTCGCCGTGCTCGAGGAGTTCCCCGGGCTCTTGCGCGCCGCCCAGGCCAAGGACAAGAAGCTCGCCGAGCGGATTACCTCGACGGTGCTACGGCTGGTCTCCGAGGGACGCAAGGCCGCGTTCAGAGTCCTGATGCTGGCGCAGCGGTTCGAGGCCAACGCCGTCGGCGGCGGCTACGCCCGCGACCAGTTCGCGCTACGCCTGTCGTTCCGGGTCCCCGCCGACAGCCTCGTCATGCTCCACGGCGACGACGCCCGCCACCTCGGCCCACAGCACGCCAACGCCGCCCCCGGCATCGCCTACCTGTCCGGACCCGGCAGGGACTGCGTCCGCCTCCGGGCGCCCTACCTCGGTGGCTACGGCGAGTTCTGCGACCGCATCGCCCGCGACGGCCGCCGGCCGACCGGCGAGACCTGGGCCGACTGGACCGCGGCATGAGCCGGCTCGCGGCCGCCGTCGCCGCCACCGCCGACCAGCTCCGGGCCGCCAACCACGCCACCGTGCGCGGCCCGATCACCGCCACCGAGGCCTACGACGTCGTCGGCCACCTCGACGACCTCGCCCACCGCCTCCCCCAACTCCTCGACTTCCTCATCAGATCGCTCCGCCGGGCCGACGCTGTCGAGTACTTCGACGACCGCGACAGCCCTTCCGAGCAGGCCTTATGCCGCGCCTACGGCCATCTCGACGACACCCGGCACCACGCCGCCGAGATGGCCGCCCACCTCACCGCCGCCCACAACCAACTCGGCCACCTCGGCCGGCACCACCCGGAGGACTGAGCCATGGCGACGATCCCGGCCAAGGTCAACCGCGACGAGCTCCTCACCGTCCGCCAGGTCCTCGACGAGCTCGGCGGGCTCTCGCGAGACACGTTCTACGAGTGGCGGGAGCGCCGAGTCGCGCCGCCGTGCTTCCGGCTCCCGAACGGCCACCTCCGCGTCCGCCGCGGTGACCTCCTCGACTGGCTCGACGCCCTGCGAGACGCCGCATGAGCGACGCGACCACCTATCAGGTCCAGTTCTGGAAGCTGCGCAAGTCCGAGGGCCGGCGCCGCCCGTGGAGCGTCCGATGGAAGACCGCGGGGCGAGAGCACTCCGAGTCGTACACGACCAAGGCGCTCGCCGAGTCCTTCCGCGCGGAGCTGGTCAAGGCAGCCCGGGCCGGGGAACGGTTCGAGGTCGCGTCCGGCCTGCCGCTGAGCCTCGTCCGCAAGCGCGGGGTGCAGACGTTCCTCGAGCTGGCCGTCTCCTACGTCGACCACCTGTGGCCCACGGCCCCGCCGAACACCCGCCGCGCCGCGGTGGTGAACCTCGCCGCCGCGGTGCCCAAGTTCGTCACCGACTCTGACCAGGCCCCCGACGAGACCGAACTACAGCGGCTTACCAGCACCCATCTCCTGCCGCCGCCGCGACGCGACGACCCGCTCACCGCCGAGGATCGGGCCGTGGCGTCGTGGCTGCGGCGGGCTTCCCGCCCAGTCTCCGACCTCACCGACCCACTCGCGATAGCAGGCCTGCTCCACGACCTCGGGACCGCCGCCAACGGGCGCCCGGTCACGTCGTCCACCTGGGACAAGCGCCGCGCCGTGCTGCACCGCCTGGCCGGCTACGCCGTCGACAGGGGAGTTCTCGTCAGCAATCCCGTCACCGGCCGGCGCGTGATGACCAGCAAGGCCAGCGAGGGCGTCGACCCGCGTGTGGTCGTCAATCCTGACCAAGCGCGTCAGCTTCTCGCCGCCGTCACCTACGTTTCCGGGCACCGCCGCACCGAACGGGACCGCGGCTGGCGGCTCCGGGCGTTCTTCGCCTGCCTCTACTACGCCGGTTTGCGCCCGGGCGAGGCCCAGCACCTCCGCGACACGGACGCCAAGCTCCCCGCCGAGGGCTGGGGCGAACTGGTCCTGTCCGGCTCGCGCACCGGGGTCAGCGGCGAGCACTACAACGACGGTCTCCGCGACCCCGACCGCCGGCCGCTCAAGCGGCGCCGCCGGGAAGCGGTCCGCCGCGTCCCGATCCCGCCGGCCCTCGTCGCGATCCTGCGTGAGCACCTCGACCGCTACGGCACCGCGCCCGACGGCCGGCTGTTCCCCGCCTTAGTCACCGGCGAACGCATCCGGGAGTCGGTCTACACCCGCACCTGGAAGCAGGCGCGAGAGATCGGCCTGAGCCCCGCCCAGCAGGCGTCCCCGCTCGCCGCCCGGCCCTACGACCTGCGCCACGCCGCGCTGTCGTCCTGGCTCAACGCCGGGGTGCCGCCCACCGAGGTCGCCGAGCGCGCGGGCCACTCGGTCAAGGTCCTTCTCTCGGTCTACGCGGCGTGCCTCGACGGCGAGCGGGCGGCCTACAACGCCCGGATTCAGACCCTGCTCGACGGGGAGGACAGATGATCACCGAGCAAGATCTGTTCCGTGACTGTTCCGTGGAATCTCCCGACGAACCGCCCACGCCGACGGAGCCTCACAGAGACTTCACATCGGACATTCGGCGTCGTCGCAGGTCAGAGGCCCGAAACCGCGGGTCTGGACCCCTATGCGGGGGCCTGCTCACGGGCGCGAAGGTCCTTGCGCAGGATCTTCCCGGACCCCGACTTCGGGATCTGATCGATGAACTCCACGACCCGCACCTTCTTGTGCGGCGCGATCCGCTCCGCGACGAACGACATGACGTCGTCCTCCGAGAGCTCCGCGCCCTCCTGCTTGACCACGAACGCCTTCGGGATCTCCTCGCCGTCCGAGTCCTTGACCCCGATGACGGCGGCGTCGGCGATCGAGTCGTTGGTCAGCAGCAGCGCCTCCAGCTCGGCCGGCGGCACCTGGTAGCCCTTGTACTTGATGAGCTCCTTGACCCGGTCGACGATGTGGAAGATGCCCTCGTCGGTCACCGTCGCGATGTCGCCGGTGTGCAGGAAGCCGTCCTCGTCGAGCGTCGAGGCCGTCGCGTCGGCGTTGTTGAGGTACTCCCGCATGACGTTCGGGCCGCGCACCCACAGCTCGCCGCGGGAGCCCTCCTCGCCGGTCTCGGGGTCGACCAGCTTGCACTCGACGTTCGGGATCGCCACGCCGATCGAGCCTAGGTCCATGTCGGGCCGGTCGTCGGGCATGCAGTGGCTGACCGGTGACAGCTCGGTCATCCCGTAGCCCTGCAGCACGGTGCAGTTGAGCCGCTTGCCCATGGCGTGCCCGAGGTCCGCGTCGAGCGCGGCCGCGCCGGAGAAGACGATGTCGACGCAGTCGATGTCGTACTCCTCGACCATGGGGTGCTTCGCGAGCGCCACCGCGATCGGCGGGGCGACGTAGACCCGGTCGACCCGGTACTGCGAGATGATCCGGAGGAACTGCTCGAGGTCGAACTTCGGCATCGTCACGACCGTCGCCCGGGCGTGGATGCCCTGGTTCATCATGCAGGTCATGCCGTAGATGTGGAAGAACGGCAGGACGGCCAGGATCTTGGTCGACGACGAGACGTGGCTCCCCATCGCCTGCACCTGCAGCAGGTTCGCGACCAGGTTGCGGTGGGTGAGGACGACGCCCTTGGCCCGGCCGGTGGTGCCCGAGGAGTAGGGCAGCGCCGCGACGTCGTCGCCGGTGATCGCGACCGAGGGGCGCTCGGCCGTCGTCGTGAGGAGGTCCGCGAGCGCGTTCTCGGGCATCGGGGTCGACGCGTCGTCGCGGGCGTCGTCGAGCAGGACGACCTCGGTGACGGCGAGGCCCTCCTCCCGCAGCGCGGCCCGCGCGCGGTCGAGGAACGTCGAGATCGTCACCAGGATCTTCGCCTGGGAGTCGCGGAGCTGGAAGGCGAGCTCGTCGGGGGTGTAGAGGGCGTTCACCGTCGAGACGGCGACGCCGGCGGCGAGGCCGCCGTGGAAGACGATCGGGTAGTACGGCGTGTTCGGTGCGAAGAGGGCGATGACGTCGCCCTTGCCGAGCCCGCGCTCGCCGAGCGCCGCGGCGAAGCGGTCGACGCCGTGCGCGAGCTCGCCGAAGGTCATCTCGCGCCCGCTCGGACCGTCGATCACCGCGACCGAGTCCTCGTGCCCGGACAGGTCGGAGAACAGGAACTCGGGCAGCCCGACGTCGGGGATGTCGATGTCGGCGTAGGGGCTGCGCACGGTCATGGACGGCACTCCTCGGTGAGCCGGGGGCGGACGCAGCGGCCCGGACGACCGTGCGCGCGATCACGCCAACGTACCGGTCCCGTACCCGCGCGGCCGGGCACGGAACCCGTCGTCGTCACCCGGACGGCGGAGGGGCGCCGGCGTCGTCGGAACCGGACACCAGGTGCGCGAACGCCCGCAGGTTGGCCAGCGACTCGCCCCGGGACTCCCGCCACGCCCACTCCCGGCGGATCGACGACGCGAACCCCAGCTCGAGCAGGATGTTGAAGTCGCCGTCGGCGGCCTCGAGGACCTGCCCGAGGACGCGGTCGATCTCGTCGTCGGTCACCGCGTGCAACCCGACCCGGCCCACCAGGTGGATGTCGCCCTTGTCGTCGAGCGTGTAGTGCACCCCGTAGAGGCGGGCGTTGCGCTGCAGCAGCCAGCGGTAAACACCCTCGTGGTTCTCGTCCGGCCGCCGGCAGACGAACGCCTCGACGAGCAGCGCGTGCGGGGTCAGCACGAGCCAGCAGTTGGTCTGCAGCTTCTTGGTCCCGGGCAGCGTCACGAAGAACGAGCCCTCGCCGCGGCGCTGGTAGTGCAGCTCGCGCTCGTCCAGTGCGGCCGCGATGACCGCGTCGAGACCGTCGAGGTCGCTCACACCGCCACCCCCTGCAGCGCCGCGCCGCCGCGGCGGACGGCCGCGGCCTCGGCGTACGTCGCGAGCAGCGCGTCGGTGGTGCGGTCCCAGGAGAAGACGGTCGCGTGCTCGACGGCGCCGGCGGCGAGCCGCCCGCGCAGCTCCCGGTCGAGGGCCGCGCGTTCCAGCGCGCCGGCCCACGACGCCGCGGTGTGGTCGCCGACCAGCAGCCCGGACCGGCCGTCGGCGACCGCCACCGGCAGGCCCCCGACGGCGGCCGCCACCACCGGCGTGCCGCACGCCTGGGCCTCGAGGGCGACGAGGCCGAAGGACTCGGAGTGGCTGGGGACGGCGACGACGTCGGCGGCCCGGTAGACCTCGGCGAGCGCCGCGCCCGACCGCGGGGGGAGGAAGCTCACCACGTCGGTGATGGCCAGATCCTCGGCGAGGCCCGCGAGGGCCCGCGGCCGGTCGAGTCCCGAGCCCGACGGGCCCCCGACGACGAGGACCCGCAGCCGCCCCCGCAGCTCCGGACGGCGGGCGATCATCTCGGCGGCGGCGCGCAGCAGGACGTCGGGCGCCTTGAGCGGCTGGATGCGGCCGACGAAGGCGAGCACGACGTCGTCGTGACCGATCGCCACCCCGGCCTCGCCGGCGAGGCGGGCACGGGCGGCGTCGCGGTCGAGGTCCGGGGTGAAGGTCTGCAGGTCGACGCCTGGGGCGACGGTCCGGACCGCGTCCGGGTCGGCGCCGTACTCGGCGATGAGCGCGTCGGCCTCGCCGGGGGTCGACGCGACGAGCCGGTCGGCCTCGGCCACGACCTGCTCCTCGCCCACGACCCGCAGCAGCGGCTCGGGGCGGTCGCCCTCGGCGAGCGACGCATTCTTGACCTTGGCCAGGGTGTGCGCCGTGTGCACCAGCGGGACGCCCCAGCGGTCGCGCACCAGCCACCCGACCTGACCCGAGAGCCAGTAGTGGCTGTGGACGACGTCGAACCAGTCGGGGTCGCGCCCGGCCTCGTCGCGCAGCACGCCCGCGGTGAACGGGCAGAGCTGGCTCGGCAGGTCCTCCTTGCCCAGGCCGCCGTACGGCCCGGCCACGACGTGGCGGACGAGCACGCCCGGCGCGAGCTCCGCGACCGGGGGGAGGTCCGACGACGTCTGCCGCGTGAAGATCTCGACCTCGACGCCCCGCTTCGCCATCTCCAGCGCCGTCTGGACGACGTAGACGTTCATGCCGCCCGCGTCGCCGGTGCCGGGCTGGGCGAGCGGGGAGGTGTGCACCGAGAGCACCGCGACGCGGCGTGGGGCGCGGCGGACCGGCGAGAGCGGCCGCGCCCGGAGTCGGGATCCCGGGGATCCGCCGCCTTCCGGCCTGCCCCTGCGTGGTGAGGGGGTGCCGTCCGTCGCCGTCCTCGCCGCCGGAATCACGGACACAGCTTAGGCACCGCAGGCAACGGCGTCCGTCCGGAGCGGGCTCTAGGGTGGCGACCCGTGACCTCACCCACCCCCGCCACGGACCGACCGGTCGTCGTCGTCACAGGGGCGAGCTCCGGGATCGGGGCGGCCACCGCGCGCGCCCTCGCGGCGGACGGCTGGCACCCCGTCCTCGGCGCCCGACGCCTCGAGCGGCTCCGCGAGCTCGCCGACGAGACCGGCGGCACCGCGCTGCCCCTCGACGTCACCGACGCCTCGTCGGTGGAGACCTTCGTGCAGCGGGTGCGCGACCTCGGCAACGTCCGCGGCCTGGTCAACAACGCCGGCGGCGCCAAGGGCACCGAGACGGTCATGGAGGCCGACGAGGAGCACTGGCGCTGGATGTGGGAGTCCAACGTGCTCGGCACGATGCGGGTGACCAAGGCGCTGCTGCCCTCGCTGATCGCCTCGGGCGACGGGCACGTCGTCACGATCACGTCGATCGCCGGGCTCGAGGTGTACGACGGCGGGTCGGGCTACACCGCGGCCAAGCACGCGGAGGGCGCGCTGCACCGGACGCTGCGCGGGGAGCTGCTCGGCCAGCCGGTGCGCCTGACCGAGATCGCGCCGGGGGCCGTGGAGACCGAGTTCTCGTTGGTCCGCTTCGGCGGCGACCAGGACCGGGCCGACAAGGTCTACGAGGGCATCACGCCGCTGACCGCCGACGACGTGGCCGCGACGGTCGCCTTCGTCATGAGCCGGCCGAGCCACGTCAACATCGACACGATCGTCATGAAGCCGCGGGACCAGGCGACCGGGATGCGGTTCTTCCGACGGTAGGTGGCCTTCGGCCTCGTGAGCACTAAGTGTCGGTATAGCGGCATTTTCTGCTCACGAGGCCGGAGGCCACCTAGAGGGCCGACTGCGCCTTCCACGTCGACCACGGCACCGTCCAGTCGTAGACGTCGCCGTCGCGGGCGGAGAGCTGGATCGGGGTGCCGGTGACCTCGACGGGGTCGCCGTACAGGGCGGTGTCGTAGTAGGCCTTGGCGTCGCCGATCGAGAGGTTCACGCAGCCGTGCGTGACGTTGCTCGAGCCCTGCGCGGCGGCCGACTTCGGGTTGGCGTGGATGAACTCGCCGTTGTTGCTCATCCGCACGGCCCACTGCTCGACGACGTCGTAGTCGTACTGGCGGCTGACCATCCGCTTGTCGGTGAACTTCTCGGTCACGACGTGGACGCCCGAGCGGGTGGTCCGGTTCGGGTCGGCGTCGATGCCGTAGGAGGCGGGCACGTCCATGACCTGCTTGCCGTCGCGGAGGACGACCATCCGGAAGCTGTTGACGTCGGCCTTGACGATCTGCGAGCGCCCGATCGTGAAGTGCGAGCTGACGTCCTCGTGCCCGAACGCCCCGCCGCCGAGGTCGACCCCGAGCAGGTCCGCGGTCACCGTCACCTTCGTGCCCGGCTCCCAGTACTCCTTCGGCCGCCAGTGCACCCGCGAGCCGCCGTCCTGGTCGGGCAGCCACGCCCAGGAGCCCTCGGTGGGCTGCGACGTCTCGACCTTCAGCGCCCTCTCGGCCGCGGCCCGGTCGGCGACGTGGCCGTCGAACTGGATCGCGATCGGCGCGGCGACCCCGACGGTGCGGCCGTCGCCGATGTTGAGCGTCGCCTCGAGCTGCTGGCGCGGCGCGACGGTGCGCAGCGTCCCGGCGAGCGGGCTCGAGTGCCCGTCGGCGGCCGTGGCGGTCCCGCTCCAGGTGTAGGTGGTCGCGTACGCCAGCGGACCCGAGGCGGTCCAGCGTGTGCCGTCGGGCGAGAGCGCCCCGCCGACCGCCGTGCCGCCGGCCGGCGTGAGCGCCACCCCGGAGAGCCGGCCGTTGGGCACCGACACCGACACCGGGGTCTTCGGGGCGACGTCCGTGGCGTTCGCCGTCGGCGCGTAGACGACCGGGACCGGCGGCGGGGCCGGCGTGGTCTGGGCGCCGGCGGAGTCGGGGCCGCCGCCGGAACAGGCCGACGCGAGGACGAGCACCGCCGCCGCGACGAGCCAGCAGACACGCTGCGTTGTCCTCATGCCCTACCCGCTCCCCCGGCCATGGTCCCTGATTGACACAACGACGGCGGGCCGAACCGCGTGACTGGTGTGGCGCGGATCCTCCTCGGTCAGTCGAGGGAGCAGCCGACGAGCACCGGCTCGGGCCGCAGGCGCACCCCGAAGGCCCGCTCGACGCGGTCGCGCACGTCGCGGGCCAGGGCGAGCAGCTGCGCCGTCGTGCCGTCGCCACGGTTGGTCAGCGCGAGCGTGTGCCGGGTGGAGACGCGCACGGGGGCGTCCGGCCCGGGATGGCCCCGCGGGACGCCGGCGCGCTCGATGAGGGCGGCCGCGGACAGCTTGACGCGGCCGTCGGGGGTCGGCCACGCCGTCACCGGCCGCTGGTCGGCGGCGGCGACGCGGCGCGCCACCTCGTCGGCGACATCGGGCGCGACGACGGGGTTGGTGAAGAACGAGCCGGCGCTCCAGGTGTCGTGGTCGGCCTCGTCGAGGACCATCCCCTTGCCGCGGCGCAGCTCGAGGACGGCCTCCCGGACCGCGGCGGCCGGCGCGCGGGTGTCCGGCTCCACCCCGAGCACGCGGGCGAGCTCGGCGTAGCGGACCGGCGCGGAGAGCCCGTCCGTGGTCAGCCGGAACCGGGCGGCGAGGACGACCTCGCGGTCGGACCCCTTGAGCCGGCTCGTGCGGTAGCCCAGGCCGAGCTCCGCGGCGGGCACCGTGGCGACCTCGCCGGTGGCGCGGTCGAGCACCGTCACGTCGACCAGCAGGTCGGCGGTCTCGACGCCGTAGGCCCCCACGTTCTGCACCGGGGTCGCGCCGGCGCAGCCCGGGATGCCGGACAGGCACTCGAGGCCGCCGAGGCCCTCGTCGACCGTCGCCGCCACCAGCTCGTCCCAGTCCTGGCCGGCCTCGACGCGGACCAGCGCGTCGGCGCCGTCGCGCTCGACGGTGTGCCCGCGGGACTCCAGGTGCACGACGGTGCCCTCGACGCCGGCGTCCCCGACGACGAGGTTCGACCCGCCGCCCACGACGAGCAGCGGCTCCCCCGCCGCGTCGACCCGGCGCACCGCCGCGACGATCTCCTCGGCGCTCCCGGCGCGGACCAGCCGGCGGGCCGGGCCGCCGAGACGCAGCGTCGTCAGCGCGGCGAGCGGGGGCGCGGGGGGCGACGACGTCCGGGTGGGCACCGTTCGACGGTAACCTCCCGCCCCGTGGCCCAGACGATCTCCCACCGTGCACGGTGGGACGCCGACGCCGAGACCGTGTACCGCACCCTGGTCGACGGCGACTACCTGCAGGCACGCCTCGACGAGCTCGGGGGCAAGGACCCCGCGCTCGTCGAGCGCTCGGTCGACGACTCCGGGGCGCGCGTCGCGCTCCGGCACTCCGTCGACGTCGAGTTCCTGCCGGGCGTCATCAAGCGCTTCACCGGGGGTGACCTGGTGCTCGACCGCGTCGAGACGTGGACGCCGGACGGCTCCGGCGGCTACCGGGGCACCTTCGAGGTCACGGTGCGGGGGCTGCCCGGCAAGCTGACCGGCAAGCAGTCCCTGCACGACGTCGAGGGTGGCTCGGAGAGCACCGTCGAGGGCAGCGCCGAGGTCCCGGTGCCGTTCGTGGCAGGGAAGATCGAGTCGATCGTCAACGAGCAGGTCGGTGGGCTGCTCGACGGCGAGGACGAGTTCACGCGCCGCTGGCTGGCCGACAAGGGTTGATGTCAGGAACGCGTCGTTGCAGACACTGGACGTCCGCAACGCCACGTTCCTGACACCGGGACCTACGTCGTCTGCACGCCCCGCGACGCCCCCGCGTGCGGCACCCGCTTGGCCGGGACCGCGCCCAGCCGGCCCTTCGAGTAGTCGGAGAAGGCCTGCCGGACCTCCTCGCGGGTGTTCATCACGAACGGCCCGCCCCACGCGACCGGCTCCCGCAGCGGGCGGCCGCCGAGGAGCACCACCTCCAGCTTCGGGTGCCGCCCCTCCTGCCCGACGGCGGCCGCGACCCGCAGCGACTCGCCCGGCCCGAAGACCACGAGCTGCCCGGTCGACACCGGCCGCCGCTCGGCGCCCGCGTACCCGTCGCCGGAGAGCACGTAGGCCAGCGCGTTCTGCTCGCGGTCCCACGGCACGTGCAGCGCCGCGCCGGGCTCGACCGACGCGTGGGCCATCGTCATCGGGGTGTAGGTCGATCCGGGGCCGGACCAGCCGTCCACCGTCCCCGCGATGACCCGCACGAGCGCGCCCGCGTCGGGCGAGGTGACCAGGGCGGCCGTCCCGGAGCGGAGGTCCTGGTAGCGCGGTGCCGCCCACTTCTGCGCCCGCGGCAGGTTCACCCACAGCTGCAGGCCGTGGAAGAGCCCGCCGGAGGCGACGAGGGCCTCGGGCGGCCGCTCGATGTGCAGCACGCCGCCGCCCGCGGTCATCCACTGCGTGTCGCCGTTGGTGATCAGCCCGCCGCCGCCGTGGTTGTCGGCGTGCTCGAAGGTGCCGTCGATGATGTAGGTGACGGTCTCGAACCCGCGGTGCGGGTGCCACGCGGTGCCCTTCGGCTCGCCGGGCGCGTACTCGACCTCGCCCATCTGGTCCATGTGGATGAACGGGTCGAGGTCGGCGAGGTCGACCCCGGCGAACGCACGCCGGACCGGGAAGCCCTCGCCCTCGAACCCGCGGGGCGCGGTGGTCACGCGCCGCACGGCGCGCTCGGTGGCCCCGGTGTCGGACCCGAGGTCCGCGAGGCGGGGCAGGACGGTCAGGTCGGCGACGGTGACGGCGGGCATCGTGTCCTCCAGGTACTTGAAGGTTGAACGATACCGCTAACGGCCGAGTCCCTCCAGGGATTCCGCGCCGGGCAGCTGCCCGAGCACCGCCCCGGGCACGACGAGCTTGCTCCCCCGGATCCCGCTCCCGACGACGACGGCCGGCGTGGCCAGGACCGCGGGGTCGACCAGCAGCGGCCACGCCGCAGGCAGGCCGAAGGGCGTGATGCCGCCGTAGGCCATGCCGGTGAGCTCCACCGCGGTGTCCATCGGCGCGAACGAGGCCTTGCGGACGTCGAGGCGCTTGCGGACCACGGAGTTCACGTCGGCCCGCGTCGTCGCGAGGACCACGCAGCCGGCGAAGCGCTGCTCCCCCGAGCGCGATCCGGCGACGACCACGCAGTTCGCCGAGGCCTCGAGCGGGGAGCCGTAGGCCTCGCAGAAGGCCGCGGTGTCGGCGAGGTCCGGGTCGATCGCGGCGACGGCGCAGGACGCGGCGGCGTCGGCGGGGAGGGCGGCGAGCGCGGCGGCCACCGGCTCGGCGAGCAGGTCAGGACGGGTCAGGGCGGGGACGAGCTGCAGGGTCCCCGCCGCGGGCGCGAGGTCCGCGGTCACCAGCGGCCCCCGCCGCCCTGCTGCACCTCGACCACCTTCGGGCGCACGTCGACGAGGTAGACCAGCACGGCGCACAGCGCGACCAGCCAGAGGATCGCCAGGCTCGCGACCGGCCCGCCGACCGAGATCACCAGGAGCAGCGCGCCCACGCCGGTGATGCCGCACCAGGCCGGCTTCGTCAGCTTGTCGACCGCGGTGAACGCGTCGGCCCGCTGCAGGAGGGCGTGGATGAACGCGTACAGACCGACCGGGATCGCCACCACCCAGATCAGCATCGACAGGTAGTAGTCGAGGTACTCGAACACCGGCACTTGCAGCAGCACACGGCGAGGATACGTGCTGGTGGGACCGCTCGGACGGCGCCCGGTGTCCGGTTCCGCGCGCGGCCCCGCACACGACGACGGCCCCGCCCTCCCGGAGGGGAGGAACGGGGCCGTCGGCAGGGGCGGGGAGCGTCAGCTCTTGGCGCGCTTGTCGGCCGCGGTGGTGGCCGCGGACTTCGGCGCGTTCTTCGGGCCCTGCTTCTTCGGGGCGGTCTTCGCCGCGGTCTTGCGGGCGGCGCTGCGGGTCTCCGAGGCCACCTCGTCACCGGCCTCCTTGACCTCGGCGGCGACCTCGGTGCTCGCCTCGGTCAGCGCCTCGGCGGCCTCGGTGCTCGCCCGCTGGGTGTAGCGGGCGGCACGCTCGCCGACCGAGCGGGTCTGCTTGGTGACGCCGGCCAGGACGCCCTCACCGCGGACGCGGAACTCCTCGACGGTGTCCTCGAGCCGGCTCTCGAGCTCGGTCGAGACCTGGTCGACCGTCGAGAGGGCCTGCTTGACCTGCGGCTGCGCCTTGATCTTCGTGTAGGCGCTGGTGCCGCGCTTCACGAGGTCCTCGTAGACGCTGCGCACCGCGGCGACGTAGGAGTCGGCCAGCCGGCGGAAGTCCTCGGCGGACAGCTTGCTGCGCAGCTCCTGCAGCTCCGAGGGCAGGTCCTCGACGCGGGCCTGGACCTCGGTGGCGCCGGCCTGCACCCGGGCGAAGGCCTCCTGGGCGCTGGCGACGGCGTAGTCGCCGAGGCCCAGCAGCGCCAGCGACGGCGCGCGCAGCGGGTCGACGGCGTCCGACACGGCCTTGGTGGCCTGGTCGCGGGCCTCGCGGACGTCGAACTTGGTCGGGAACGTGACAGCCATGGGTGATCTCCCCTGATTCGGACGATGTCGTGTCTCGTCGGGCGCACGGCTCCGGTCGGTCCTGGGACCCGGCCGCTCCGCCCGGTCGCACCGGAGGTGGTCCGGTCTCTGCCGGATCACCGTCCCCCGATGCCGGCTGACACCCACGCTAACACGAGTGCTAGCTGATGCAAGCAGTCTGTTTGCGCTGATGAAGTGGCCTGTCGCACACCGGGGGAGATCACCTCTGTGCGCTGCGACGACGCGCGCGCTACCGTCTCGTCCGATGGCGGTGGGGCCCGCCGACAACCGCGCCGACCCCCTCGCCGGGTCGGAGCCAACGGTCCCTGGAGCCCGACGACCGGCACCGAGCACGATGCCGGTGCCGTTGACCCGCGCCCAGGGAGCCGCCGTGAGCCACGCCGAGGAACCCGAGATCACCGACGACGTCATCGCCGGGCGGGAACCCGGGACCGCCGTCCTGCGCGGCCAGGGCGCCGCCGTCGCCGCGGTGGCCGTCGGCGGCGCGCTCGGCGCCCTGGCCCGCTGGGGCATCGGGCTCGCGTGGCCCACCCCCCACGGCGGGTTCCCGACGGCGACCCTGCTCATCAACGTCGTCGGCTGCCTGCTCATGGGCGTGCTCGTCGTGCACGTCGCCGAGGTCCGCGAGGCCCACCCGCTGGTCCGCCCGTTCCTCGGCGTCGGCGTCCTCGGCGGGTTCACCACGTTCTCCACGTTCGCCGTCGACAGCCAGCAGCTGCTCCTGTCCCACCACCTCGGCACCGCGTTCGGCTACCTGGCCGCGACCGTGCTCGGCTCGGTCGGCGCCGCGGCGCTCGGCCTCGCGCTGGCCCGGGCGACCACGCGGGGAGGCCGGCGGTGACCGCGCTCTGGGTGGTCCTCGGCGCCGCGGTCGGCGCCCCGCTGCGCTACCTCACCGACCGCGCGGTCCAGTCCGCGCACGGCACCTCGTTCCCCTGGGGCACCGTCACGGTGAACCTCGTCGCGTCGCTGGTCCTCGGCGTCGTCGCCGGGGCCGCGTCGGGCTCGGTGGTCACGGCCGTCGTCGGGACCGGCTTCTGCGGCGGCCTCTCGACCTGGTCCACCCTCGGCTACGAGACCGTGCGCCTGGCCGAGGCCGGGGAGCGCACCCACGCCGTGCTCGACGTCGTCATCCAGACCTTCGCCGGGCTCGGCGCGGCCGCGCTGGGCCTCGTCGTCGGGATGGCGCTCTAGCGTCGGGCTCGCCGGGGACCAGCAATGGCACGTTCCTGGCGTCCGGCGCCAGGACGGCGCCGCTCACCCATGTCCGGCCCGCGCCGCACTCGCCGGCAATGGCACGATGCTCGCACCTGACGCCAGGAACGTGCCATTGCTCCACGACAGGCCCGGTCAGCCGACGACCAGCTCGCCGACCGTGTAGATGATCAGCCCGGCGAGGGCGCCGACGACGGTGCCGTTGATCCGGATGAACTGCAGGTCCCGGCCGACCTGGAGCTCGATCTTGCGCGAGGTCTCCGGCCCGTCCCAGCGCTTCACCGTGTCCGAGATCAGCCCGGTGATCTCCGGCGCGTAGCGGGTCACGACGTAGGAGGCGGCGTCGACGATCCAGCTGTCGACCTTGTCGCGCAGGCCCTCGTCGAGCACCATCCGCTCCCCGAAGCGGCTCACGCCGTCGGTCACCCGGCGCCGGAGCTCGCTCGAGGGGTCCTCGGCGGCGTCGAGGATCATCGCCTTCCCCGTCGCCCACGCCTTGCTGAGCAGGCCCTGGACGTCGGGGTGCTCGAGCAGCTGCATCTTGATCGACTCGACGCGCTCGATCGTGTCCGGCTCGTGCTGCAGGTCGCCGGCGAAGCTGGTGAGGAACCGGTCGATGGCCTTGCGCAGCGGGTGGTCCGGGTCGGACTTCACCGCCCACGCGAACGACAGCGCCTCGGCGTAGAGCCGGTCGCCGATGAGGCCGTCCACGAACCGGGGCGACCAGCTCGGCGCCTGCCGGCTGACCAGGGCCATGACGGTGTCGTAGTTGACGCGGACCCAGTCGTAGGCCCGGTCGCAGATCAGGTCGACGACGCGGCGGTGGGACCCGTCCTCGAGGATCCCCTCGAGCAACCGGCCCATCGGCGGCCCCCACTCCTGGGCGACGACGCGGCGGGTGACGGTCTGCTCGATGACGGCCTGCACCTCGTCGTCGCGCAGCACCGCGACCGCGCCGCGCACCACCGTGGCGGCCTCGGCGGTGACCCGCTCGGCGTTCTCCCGGCGCGAGAGCCAGGCCCCGGTCCGGTTCGCGATGCGCGCCGAGCGCAGCTTCTCGCTCACCACCGGCACCGACAGGAAGTTCTCGCCGACGAAGTCCGACAGGCTCTCCCCGAGCTGGTCCTTCTTCCGGGGGATGATCGCGGTGTGCGGAATCTTCAGCCCGAGGGGATGGCGGAAGAGCGCCGTGACGGCGAACCAGTCGGCGAAGGCACCGACCATGCCCGCCTCGGCGGCCGCGCGGACGTACCCCGCGACGGCGGGACCCCCGTGGCGCTCCCAGGTGAGGAAGACGATCCACACGACGGCGGCGCCCAGCAGGAACCCCGTCGCCACGACCTTCATCCGCCGCAGCCGCGCGCGCTTGCCCTCGTCGTCGCCGAGCCCCATCAGTCCGGCGCCGCCCGACGGGGGCGCGGTCGTCTCCTGGTCCGGTGCCACTGCACTCACCCCACGAATTGTGCCCCCATCGTGTCAGCGACCCGACCGGGCGAACCGCGAGAGGGTGTCGTGCGAAGCGACCGACCGGGGACCGGATCGCCCGCATCGTGGTCGACTCCCGGAGCGTTACACACACGACGCCCCGAGAGGCCGATGACCTCCCGTGCGCGACGACGCGCCCCACGACACCCCGTGCGACCGACCGCGCCCGGCCGCACGGGGTTCCCGCGCCTCCCGGTCGCCGTGCTGCCCCACGGCGACCGGGGGGCGCCCTGGGTGTTCCGCCCCGGAACGCACGAACGGCCGGTTCGTCACCTTCTTCGGTGATGAACCGGCCGTTCGTACCGGACCGGTGGGTGGCGAGCGGATCAGTCAGCTCGTCCGAATGGTCGGCGAGTAGCGCTCCATCCAGGCGTTGAGCTGCAGGACGTTCTCCATCTGCGAGCGGTCGACCTCGAGGCTGGTGCCCGCGTCCGAGGGCGCGTCCACCGCCTCGCGGATCCTGTCCGGCGCGATGAGCCGGCGCACCGGGGCGTCCTGGTCGCCCAGCAGGTCGGCGAGGTCCCCGCGCACCGCCTTCTCGTAGGCCGGGTCCTGCGTCGACGGGTACGGGCTCTTCACGCGCTCGACGATCGACCCGGGCAGCACGTCGCGGGTCGCGGCCCGCAGCAGCGACTTCTCCCGCCCGTCGAAGGTCTTGAGCGCCCACGGGGTGTTGAAGACGTACTGCACCAGCCGGTGGTCGCAGAACGGCACCCGGACCTCGAGCCCGCTGGCCATCGACATGCGGTCCTTGCGGTCGAGCAGGATCTGCACGAACCGGGTCAGGTGCAGGTAGCAGACCTCGCGCATCCGCCGCTCGCGTGCCGAGACGCCGTCGACGTGCGGGACCTCGGCGAGCGCGTCGCGGTAGGACGCCTCGACGTACCCGGGGAGGTCGAGCGCGGCCAGCAGGTCGGGGTCGAAGAAGCTGCGCGAGAGGTCCATGGGTCCGTTGCCGCGCGAGTGGGCCGCCATCCACGGGAAGGTGTCGGCGTTCACGGCGGCCTCGTCGTGGAACCAGCGGTACCCGCCGAACACCTCGTCGGCCGACTCCCCGGACAGCGCCACCGTCGAGCGGCCCCGGATCGCCTTGAACAGCAGGTAGAGCGAGGTGTCCATGTCCCCGAGCGAGAGCGGCAGATCCCGGGCCCGCAGGACGGCGGCCCGCGCCGTCGGGTCCATGAGGTCGTCGTTGGAGAGGGTGATCGCCTCGTGGTCGGCGGCGACGTACTCGGCGAGCTCGCGCACGTACGGCCCGTCCGGGGTGTCGCGCATCGGGTCGGCGGTGAACGCGTCCTCGTAGCCGACGAAGTCGACCGAGAACGACCGGACCGGGCCGGCCTGCTGGTCGCGCAGCTGCTGCGCCGCGAGCGCGGTGATGGCCGACGAGTCGAGGCCGCCCGAGAGCAGCGAGCACAGCGGGACGTCGGAGATCAGCTGGCGGGAGACGATGTCGTCGAGCAGCTCGCGGACGTGGGCGACCGTGGTGTCCCGGTCGTCGGTGTGCTCGAGCGCCTCGAGCTGCCAGTACCGGCGGATCGAGGGGCCCTCGCGGCGGATCCGGACCAGCGACCCGGGCCGGACCTCGTGCATCCCGCGGTAGCCGCCGTGGCCCGGCGTCTTGACGTGGGAGAGGAGCTCGCGCAGCCCGTCGAGGTCGACGACGGCCTCGGCGCGCGGGTGGGCGAGGATCGCCTTGGGCTCGGAGCCGAACAGCACCCCGTCCGGGGTCGGGTACCAGTACAGCGGCTTGATGCCCATCCGGTCCCGGACGAGGAACAGCTCGTCGGCCCGGACGTCCCACAGCGCGAACGCGAACATGCCGTTGAGCCGGGTGACGACGTCCTCGCCCCACTCCAGCCAGCCGTGGAGGATCACCTCGGTGTCGGAGTCGGTGCGGAACCGGTGACCCGTGCCCTCGAGCTCGGTGCGCAGCTCGGTGAAGTTGTAGACCTCGCCGGAGTAGACGATCGCGAGGCGCGTCTCGCCCGTCGCCGGGTCGTCGAGGACCATCGGCTGGTGCCCGCCGGGCACGTCGATGATCGCGAGCCTGCGGTGCCCGAGGGCGGCGTGGCGGGTGGTCCAGAGCCCCTCGTCGTCCGGCCCGCGGCAGGCCATGGTCTCCGTCATGGCCCGGGCGGCCTCGCGCGCGGCGGGGTCGTCGTCGAAGTTCCCGGTGAAGTCGACCGTTCCTGCGATGCCACACATTCCGGCAGTCCTCCTGTCGTCGTCCGACAGGACCTGACTACCCCGTTTGTTTAGCTCACGTAACCAGATGTGACGTGCGGGTTACCGGGGCGATCACCCGAGCGGCAGCCGGATCTCGAAGGTCGTCCCCTCCGACGTGCTGTGCACGCGGATGTCCCCGTGGTGCTTGGTGACGACGATGCGCCACGAGATGTCCAGCCCCAGACCGGTCCCCTCGCCGACGTCCTTCGTGGTGAAGAACGGCTCGAAGATCCGCGGGCGGACCTCGTCGGGGATCCCGGGGCCGGAGTCGCCGATCTCGACGACGGCGGTGTCCTGCTCGCGGCGCGTCCGGATCGTCAGCGTCCCGGAGCCCCCCATCGCGGACACGGCGTTGTCGATGATGTTCGTCCAGACCTGGTTGAGCTCGGCCGGGTAGCAGGGCACCTCGGGGAGCGCCGGGTCGAAGTCCTTGACCAGCTCGATGCCCTCGAGCTTGCGCGAGAGCATCGTCAGGGTCGACTTGAGCAGCACCCGCAGGTCGGAGGGCTGGTAGGGCGCCCGGTCGAGCTGCGAGTACTGCCGCGCGGCGTTGACCAGCGTCCCGATCCGGGCGGTCGCGTCGGTGATCTCGCCCATCAGCGTCTCGGTCTCGACGGCGTAGGCGATCCAGCGGACCGCGGCCTCGAGCGTGCCGTCGGGCACCGTCCGCTCGACCTTGCCGAGCCACTCGGCGCCCAGACCGCCGGCGACGAGCACCGCCGCGAGGTCCCACGCGCCGCCGACCTCGCGCTCCTCGAGCCAGTCGCCCACCTCGTCCTCGGCGTCGGAGGTCTGCATCGCGGTGAGCTCGGGCGCCGTCGCGACGCCGAGCACCGCCTCCTCCTGCAGCTCCACCAGCTGGGAGACCACCGCGCCGTCGAGCTTGCCCGAGGCGAGCATCGCCAGCTTGTGCCGCATCCCGGCCACCCGGTCGCGCAGCGACTCGGTGGCGCGGATGGCCGCCGCGGCCGGGTTGTTCAGCTCGTGGGTCAGGCCGGCGGACAGCGAGCCGAGCGCGAGCAGGCGCTCCCGCTCCCCGATCGCCGTGGACGTGCGCTGCATCCCGACGAAGAGCCCCGCCACCAGGTGCATCGGCATCGGGAACCACTCGCGCAGCTTCTCCGCCCAGATCGCGGCGGGCAGCGCGAGCAGCGTGGTGTCGGAGCAGGCCCGCAGCGTGTGCTTGTAGGTCTGCTCGACGCCGGGGACGAACGCCTCGGTCGACCCGCCGTAGGTGCCGGGCGTGGTGGACCGGCTGATCTCGACCTCGTCCCCGCGGGACAGCCGGATCAGCGCGATCTCGCCGCGGCAGAGGACCCAGAAGCAGCGCGCCGGCTGCCCCTCGCGGCACACGTCCTCGCCCGCCGGGGCGTCGACGACGTCGGCGTGCTCGGCGATCCAGGCGAGCTGGGAGTCGTCGAGGGACTCGAAGAGGAAGAGCTCCCGCAGGGCGTCGGGGCTCAGTTCCGGACGTTCGGTGGTGGTCATCTGTTCTCCAACCAGCGGTGCACCAGGCTCACCGCCATCGCGCCCTCGCCGACGGCGGAGGCCACGCGCTTCACCGACCCGCCCCGGACGTCGCCGACGGCGAACACCCCGGGCAGGGAGGTCTCCAGGTGGAACGGATCGCGCTCCGGTTCCCATCCCGACGGCACCCGGGAATCCGGGGCGGGCGGCAGGTCCGGCCCCGAGAGGACGAACCCGTGGTCGTCGCGGACGACGACGCCGTCGAGCCAGTCGGTCCGCGGCTCGGCCCCGATGAACACGAAGAGCCAGTGCGCGTCGACGACCTGCTCGTCGCCGGTGTCCCGATCGCGCAGGGTGAGCTTCTCGAGGTGCTCCTCGCCGGACGCGGCGACCACCTCGGTGCAGGTGCGGACCTCGATGTGGTCCACCGCCTCGATCTGCTCGATGAGGTACTGCGACATCGAGGCCTGCAGCGACGGGCCGCGCACGAGCATGACGACGCGCTGGGCGTAGCGGGAGAAGTTCATCGCCGCCTGGCCCGCGGAGTTCGCCCCGCCGACGACGTAGACCGTCTCGCCCGCGCACGACGGCGCCTCGGTGGTGGCCGCACCGTAGTAGACGCCGAGCCCGGCGAGCTCGGTGAGCCCCGGCGCGGAGAGGGTGCGGTAGGAGACGCCGGTGGCGAGGACGACGGCGTGCGCGGCGATCTCGCTGCCGTCGTCGAAGGTGAGCACGCGGACCCCGCCGCGACCCGCCAGGCCGGTCACGGTCCGCGTCGTGAGGATCTCGACCCCGAACTTCACCGCCTGCCGCCGGGCGCGGTCGGTCAGCTGCGCACCGGAGACGCCGTCGGGGAAGCCCAGGTAGTTCTCGATGCGGCTCGACGTGCCGGCCTGCCCGCCGGTGGCGACCGACTCGACGAGCACGGTGCGCAGGCCCTCCGACCCGCCGTAGACCGCCGCGCCGAGCCCGCCGGGGCCGCCGCCGACCACCGCGAGGTCGTAGAGGGCGTCGACGGCGTGCGTCGCGAGCCCGGCCTCCTCGGCCACCTGCGCGTCGGTCGGGTCCACCAGCGCCGTGCCCTCGCCGGTGACGACGACGGGCAGGCGCGCGCCGTCGAGGCCGGCGGCCTCGAGCAGCCGGTGGCCCTCGGGGTCGTCGGCGAGGTGGAAGCGGAAGGGCACCTGGTTGCGGGCGAGCAGGTCGCGGAGCTCGTAGGAGCGCGCGGACCACCGGTGGCCGATGATGCGGGTCTCGGTGGCCGGCCGGTCGGGCGTGCGCCGCCACGTCTCGAGCAGCTGGTCGACGACGGGGTAGAGCTTCTCCTCGGGCGGGTCCCACGGTTTGAGCAGGTAGTGGTCGAGGTCGACGACGTTAATCGCGGTGATCGCGGCCTCGGTGTCGGCGTACGCGGTGAGCAGCACGCGGCGCGCCCGCGGGAAGATGTCCATCGCCTGCTCGAGGAACTCCACGCCGCTCATCCGCGGCATGCGCTGGTCGGCGAGGATCACCGCCACCTGCTCGCCGCGCAGGGCGATCTCGCGGAGGGCCTCCAGGGCGGCCTCGCCCGAGTCGGCTCGGACGATGCGGTGGTGTTCGCCGTACTCGCGACGGAGGTCGCGCGCGACGGCCCGGGAGACCCCCGGGTCGTCGTCCACCGTGAGGATGACCGGTCGGGGCACGCCTCCAGCCTAGGCGGACACGCCAGCCCCCGGTCCGCTCCGCGACGGCCGTCTCGCCCGGCGACCGGTGCCCGTCACGGGCCGTCCCGGCGTGATCACGTCGCGTGGAGCGGCCGGGTCGCCGCGGAGATCGACAGGTCGACACCGGCGGCGGCGGTCCTCCCGGTGCGATCACGGGCGAGCTGTCGGGAACGGCCCCCGCGGGCGGAGCGGCCGCCCTACCCTCGCTGGCGTGCACCGGGGCGGGCGGGTGGTGACCGTGCTGCTCGGTGCCGTCCTCGGCGTGCTCGGCGCGGTGCCCGCCGCGGCCGCCGTGCCCGGGCCGCCCCCACCCGACCCGGCGCTGCTCGCCGGCCTCGACCCGGCGCCGTCGCCGCTGCCCGGCGCGGTGCAGCGGGTCGCCTGCGTGGCTCCGCTCGACGGTGGCGACGCGGCCGGGGTCACCACGCACCCGTGGGCGCAGGACCGGCTCCGGATCGCCGACGCCTGGCGCTTCGGCCGGGGCGCCGGCCAGACCGTCGCGGTGATCGACACCGGGGTGGCCCCGCATCCCCGGCTCGCCGGGCGGCTGCTGGACGGCGGCGACTTCGTGGGCCCGGGCCGCAGCGGCACCGCCGACTGCGACGGCCACGGCACCCTGGTCGCGGGGATCGTCGGTGCCGCCCCCGACCCGTCGTCGGGACCCGCGGGCTTCGTCGGGGTCGCCCCGGAGGCGCGGATCCTGGCGATCCGGCAGAGCAGCGCCACCGTGGCGGTGCCCGGCCGGGCGCAGCCCGGCGCCGGCGACGTCACCAGCCTCGCCCGGGCGCTGCGCCACGCGGTGGCCCTCGGGGCCACCGTCGTCAACATCTCCGAGGCCGCCTGCCTGCCGGTCGCGGTCGCCCCGGGGGTGCTGGCGCCGCTGCGGGCGGCGGTCCGGGAGGCGGTGGACCGCGACGTCGTCGTGGTCGCCGCGGCCGGCAACGCCGGGTCGGGGGCGTGCGTGCAGGCCGACCCGTCGGGGACGGAGGACGGACGGGCCACGAAGGACCAGGTCGTGGCGCCGGCGTGGTTCGGCGACGACGTGCTGTCCGTCGGCTACGTCGGGCAGGACGGCCGGCCCTCGCCGCGCACCGTCCGCGGGCCCTGGGTGTCGGTCGCGGCGCCGGGCACCGACGTCGTGTCGCTCTCGCCGACCGGGCCGGGGCTCGTCGACCGCGTGCAGCCCGCCGGCGCGTCGGCCGACCCGGCGGGCTCGCCGATCGAGGGCTCGAGCTTCGCGGCGCCCTACGTGGCCGGGGTGGCCGCGCTCGTCCGCGCGCGCTTCCCGACCTGGTCGGCCCGGCAGGTGACGGCCCGGATCGTCGCCACCGCCGACGCCGCGGGCGGCCCCCGCGACGACGCCGTCGGCGCCGGGATCGTCGACCCGGTCGCCGCGCTGGCGGGCCCGGTGGACGCCGCCGACGGCGCCGGAGCGGGCCGGGTCGACCTGGCCGGAGGCGGGGATGCACACTCCGGGGCGCGCGCGGTCGCGCTGATCGGCACCGTCGGGGCCGCCGTCCTCGGTGGACTCGTCGTCGGTGCGGTCGTGCTCGTGCGCCGGGCGCGCCGACCGCGGTGAGGGGCCGGAGGCGCCTTGCCCCCGGCTCCGCTCGCGACGACCCCGTCCGAAGCGACCGAGGAGCCATCGTGCGGATCACCCTGGCCCAGACCGACGCCACCCTCGGCGACCTCGACGGCAACCTCAAGCGGGCCGAGCGGGTCATCGCCGAGGCCGTCGAGAGCGAGTCGGACCTCGTCGTCTTCCCGGAGCTCGCGCTCTCGGGCTACCAGGTCGGCGACGTGACGCACGACCTCTCGATCTCGCCGGACGACCGGCGCCTGCTGCGGCTCTCACAGCGCGCGGGCGGCGCCGGGATCCTCGTCGGCTACCCGGAGGCGGGCTCCCACGGCCTGCACACCTACAACAGCGCGGGCTACTACGAGGACGGCAACCTCGTCCACACCCACCGCAAGCTCTACCTGCCGACGTACGCGACGTTCGAGGAGCGCAAGCACTTCCTGCCCGGGCAGCACTCGCGGGCCTACGGGGTGCGCGGCGGCCGGCACCGCGCGGCCACGCTCATCTGCAACGACGCCTGGCAGCCGCAGGTGGCGTTCCTGTCCACCCAGGACGGGGCCCACATCCTGCTCGTGCCGGCGAACTCGGCGCAGTCGATGTCGCCCGAGCGCTACGACTCCCGCGAGTACTGGCGCAACATCACGACCTTCTACGGGCGCATCTACCAGCTGTTCGTCGTGTTCGTGAACCGCGTGGGGGTGGAGGGCGGCCTGACGTTCTGGGGCGGCTCCCACATCGTCGACCCGTGGGGCGAGGTCATCGGCGAGTGCGGCGAAGGGCCGGAGGCCGAGCAGGCGCTGACCTTCGAGATCGACCTGGCCGACGTGCGGCGCCGCCGGCGGGACATCCCGCTCGTGCGCGAGGCGCGGCTGGGCCTGCTGCGCCGGGAGATCGACCGGCTGCTCGACGAGGGAGGAGATCTGTAGATGACGAGGACGCCCCGGTTCGGCTGGCTCTCCCCCGCGATCGGCAACCGCTGGAGCGGCCGCCGTCCGATCGTGGTCGACCAGGACACCGCGATCCTCCCGACGGCGCTGCCCCACTTCGACTCGCTGTGGCTCGCCGACCACTTCTACGGGATGGACACCCCGACCGACCCGTTCATGGAGGCCTGGACGACGCTGACCTGGCTGGCCGCGCGGCACGAGCGCGTCGAGCTGTGCCACCACGTCCTCGGCGTCGGCTACCGGCACCCGCCGCTGCTCGCGAAGATGGCGGCGACGCTGCAGCACCTCTCCGGCGGGCGCTTCGTCCTCGGCATCGGCGCCGGCTGGCGCGCCGAGGAGTACGCCGCCTACGGCTACGACTTCCCCAGGCCGTCGGTCCGGTTCGCGCAGCTCGAGGAGGCCGTGACGATCTGCCGGCGGATGTGGACCGAGGACTCGCCGTCGTTCGCGGGCCGGTACTGGCGCATCGACGGCGCCGCGGCGCCGCCGCTGCCCGACCCGCCGCCGCGGGTCTGCATCGGCGCGGCGGGCGAGAAGATCGGGCTGCCGCTGGTCGGGCGGATCGCCGACGCGTGGAACGCCCCGCCCGGCGAGGAGGGCTGGGGTCGGCGGCTCGACATCGTCCGCCGCGCCGCCGAGGACGCGGGCCGCGACCCGGACGGCATCGAGGTGTCGGTGACGCTGGAACGTGCCCTGCCCGAGAGCGACGAGGACTCGGCGCGCCTGGTCGAGGAGCTGGCGGCGCGCGTCGCCGCGGGCGCCGACCACTTCGTCATGGACTTCGGCAACCCGTCCTCGACGGAGCCGGTGCTGCGGTTCGCCGAGCAGGTGATCGCGACGCTGCGGGCCTGAGGTCGCGACAGACGGCTCAGACGGTGAGCTCGCCCCGGCTGATCGTCACGGCGTTGCCGCGCAGCAGCACGCGGTCGCCGGCGATCTCGACGCCCACGGTGCCGCCCCGGCGCGAGAGCTGGGCGCCGACGAGCGAGGGCTTGCCGAGCTTCTCCGACCAGTAGGGCGCGAGGCAGCAGTGGGCCGAGCCGGTGACCGGGTCCTCGTCGATCCCGACGGCGGGCGCGAAGAAGCGGGAGACGAAGTCGGCGTCGTCCACGCCGTCGTCGGCGGCCGCCGTGACGATGACGCCGCGGCCGGTGGCGGCGCGCAGCACCGCGAGGTCGGGCTCGAGCTCGCGGACCTCCGCGGCGGCCGAGACCTCGACGAGCACGTCGTAGCGGCAGCGCGCCACCGCGATCACCGAGGCGCCCAGGGCGTCGGCGAACTCGTCGGCGAAGTACCCGCCCGGCAGACCCGCGACCGGGACGTCGATGGGAAAGTCGAGCGAGATCGCGTCGCGCCCGGCGCGGTCGGCGCGCAGCACCCCGGAGGCCGTGCGGAAGGCGAGCGGCGCCGTCGTCAGGCCCTCCTCGAGCAGCACGTGCGCGGAGGCCAGCGTGGCGTGCCCGCAGATGTCGACCTCGACGGTGGGGGTGAACCACCGCAGGCCGATCTCGCCGGTGCGCTCGAGCGTGGAGAGATCCACGAACGCGGTCTCGGAGTGGTGCATCTCGGCCGCGACGTCCTGCATCCACGCCGCGTCGGGCTCCCGGTCGGCGTCGAGCAGGCAGACCGCCGCCGGGTTGCCGGTGAAGGGCACGGACGTGAACGCATCGACGACGAAGAGCTTCACGGTGACCATGGTGCCCTCTCGCCGCGTCCGACGGGGTCGGGCGACCCCACCGAATGTCTGGTCCGTCCGGACGACCCGTGACGAGGAGGGTCACCCGCGGGGAGCAGGGAACGCGTCGAGCATCACCTGGCCGTGACCGCCTCGGCGCCGTCTACTCTGACCGGTGCCATGAGCACCGTCTTCGTCGTCACCGGAGCCTCGTCGGGGGTCGGGCGCGCGCTCGCACAGTTCCTCTCGCGCCACGGGGTGACCGTGGTGGGGCTCGACCGGCGGGACCCGCCGGACCGCGAGATCGCCCACGTGCGGTGCGACCTGGCCGATCCACGCGCGATCGACGTCGCGGTCGAGCGGCTGGACGAGCGCATCGACGCCCTCGCCAACGTCGCCGGCCTGCCCGGGACGTCCCCCGCCGACCAGGTGCTCGCCGTGAACTTCCTCGGCATGCGCCACCTCACCGAGCGGCTGCTGCCCCGCATCCAGCGCGGCGGCTCCGTGGTCAACGTGTCGTCCTCCGAGGGCAGGCACTGGGTGGCGCACCTCGCCGAGCTGCGGCCGCTGCTCGCGACGACGTCGTTCGAGGAGGGGCTGCGCTGGTGCCGGGAGCGCCGCCCGGACCGGTCGATCTACGACATCTCGAAGGAGGCCGTCCTCGCGTACACGACGGCGTCCTCGACGCTGACCTGGCCCGACGGCGTGCGGATGAACGCCGTCGCCCCGGGACCGGTCCGCACCCCCCAGCTGCCCGACGTCGAGCGCTCCTCGGACCCCCGCCGGCTCGCGCGCCAGCGCTCCGCCGCCGGGCGCGACGCCGAGGCCGACGAGATCGCCTCGGTGGTCGCGTTCCTGATGTCCAACGAGAGCCGGTGGATCAACGGCCAGACCCTCGCCGCCGACGGCGGGGTGGCCGCGGCGACCACCTGGGCGGCCCTGCAGACCCGCTGATCACCATCGGTGTGCGCGGCGTCGCAGTTCGTGCGTCACCCGCGACGATCACGGCCGTTGGGGTGGTCATGCGCGCGCATCGGCGGGGACGACGGCTGGCGACGGTGCTCTTCGGGGCCGCGGCCCTGACCGCCGCCCTGACCGGGTCGGCCTGGGCCGACCAGACCCCGACGCCGGCCCCGGCACCCCACGTGGCGGTGCCCGCCCCCGCTCCCGCGCCGGTCGCGGGCCCGGACCTGGGGGCGGCGATGGGCAGCGGCGTGCACCCGGGCGTGCAGATGCGCACCGCCGGAGCCCAGTGCACCGCGAACTTCGTCTACACCGGCGGCGGCAAGACCTACCTCGGCCAGGCCGCCCACTGCTCGGGCACCGGCTCGGCGGACGAGACCGACGGCTGCACGTCGAAGTCGCTCCCGCTCGGGACGCCGGTGGAGATCACCGGGGCCTCGAAGCCCGGGAAGCTCGTCTACAACTCGTGGCTGGCCATGCAGGGCGCCCACGAGAAGGACCCCGACGCCTGCGCCTACAACGACCTCGCGCTCGTCCAGGTCGACCCGGCCGACGTCGCGAAGGTGACCCCGTCCGTGCCGTTCTTCGGCGGGCCGGTCGGCGTCGACACGAACGGCACGACGCCCGGCGAGCGGGTCGTGAGCTACGGCAACTCCGAGCTGCGCGGCGGCGTCCCCGTCCTCAGCCCGAAGGTCGGCACCAGCCTCGGCGACCAGGGGCACGGGTGGAGCCACACCGTCGCCACCGTGACCCCGGGCATCCCCGGCGACTCGGGCAGCGCGTTCCTCTCCGCCGACGGCAGCGCGCTCGGCGTGCTCTCCACGCTGAACTTCACCCCGGCGCCCGGCACGAACTCCATCGGCGACCTCGCGAAGATGCTCGCCTACGCCCGGAGCCACGGCGCCCCCGGTGACCTCGCCGTGGTCAACGGCGGCCCGTTCAAGAGCCTCGGCCTGATCTAGGTGCGCTGCGCGCTCGTGAGCAGAAAGTGCCGGTATACCGACACTTTCTGCTCACGAGGGCTTCGCCCACCTAGAAGGACGCCGTGTCGATGACGAAGCGGTAGCGCACGTCCGAGTCGACCACGCGGTCGTAGGCCGTGTTGACGTCGTCGACGGTGATCGTCTCGACCTCGGCACCGATGTGGTGCTCGGCGCAGAAGTCGAGCATCGCCTGGGTGTCGCGGATGCCCCCGATCTTCGATCCGGACAGGCTGCGACGACCGTTGGCCAGCGAGAACGCGTGGATCGACGCGGAGTTCGCCGGGATGCCGACGTTGACCATCGAGCCGTCCAGGGCCAGCAGCGCGACGTAGCGCTCCACGTCGAGGTCGGCGGAGACGGTGTTGACGATGAGGTCGAACGTGCTGTCGAGCGTCGTGAAGGTCTCGTCGTCAGAGGTCGCGTAGTAGTGGTCGGCGCCCAGGCGCTTGCCGTCGGACTCCTTCGACAGCGTCTGCGAGAGCACCGTGACCTCGGCCCCGAGCGCGTGCGCGATCTTGACGCCGACGTGCCCGAGACCGCCCATCCCGATGACGGCGACCTTCTTGCCCGGGCCGGCGCCCCAGTGGGTCAGCGGCGTGTAGAGGGTGATGCCGGCGCAGAGCAGCGGGGCGGCGACGTCGAGCTCGATGCCGTCGGGGATGCGCAGGACGTAGCCCTCGTCGACGACGACCTGCGTGGAGTAGCCGCCGAAGGTCTGCTCGCCGGTGTACTCGCGGCCGTTGTAGGTCTGGACCTCCCCGCGGGTGCAGAACTGCTCCTCGCCGGCCCGGCAGTTGGCGCACTCGCGGCAGGAGTCGACGAAGCAGCCCACGCCGACGCGGTCGCCGACGGAGTACCTCGTGACCTCCGGGCCGACCGCGGACACGGTGCCCGCGATCTCGTGGCCGGGGACCATCGGGAACTCGCTGCCGCCCCACTCGTCGCGGGCCTGGTGGATGTCGGAGTGGCAGATGCCGGCGTACGCGATGTCGATGACGACGTCGTGCGGCTTCGGGTCCCGGCGCTCGATCGTCGAGCGCTCGAGCGGCTTCCCGGCGGCCTCGGTGACGAGGGCGGGAACGGTGGTCGGCACGGGGCTTCCCCTCGGGGTCGGAGACGGCGAGCCATGCGGCGGTCGCCGAGTACGCGATGGGGTTGTCCGCCACCGAATTGACTGAACCCTCCCCGCCGGGTGCGTCACAGCGGGCGAACCTGCTCCGCGAGGCGTAACGCCGGGCGCCGCCCGGATCGACTGCCCCGTCACAGGGGACATCCGGGAGGGGACGCATGAACGGGACGGCGCACGCGTGGGGGTCGCAGCGGGACGACCGACGGCGGAAGTGGTGGGCCTCTGTCGCCGCCCTCGCCGTCGTCGTGGTGGTGTCGTCGCTGACCCAGGTGGTGAACGCGCCGTCGGCGCGCGCCGCCAGTCTCCCCGCGACGACGATCCAGCACGACCTCGCCTTCGCCGACTCCCGCCTCGCCGCGACGGCCGGCCGCCTCGCCACCACCGCCTACCCGGTGCGCACCGGCACCAACGGCGTGTGGACCACCGTCGGGGCGAAGGACTGGACCAGCGGCTTCTTCCCCGGCGCGATGTGGCAGGAGTACGCCCGCACCAAGGACCCGCTCTGGAAGCAGCGGGCGGAGGCCTGGCAGGCCGGCGTCGAGGTGAACAAGACCGACGACTCCAGCCACGACGTCGGGTTCCAGATCTTCGACTCGTTCGGCAAGGACGCCGTCCTCACCGGCGGCGCCAACGCGAAGGCCGTCGTCCTCACCGCGGCCAGGACGCTCTCGACCCGCTACAACCCGACGGTCGGCGCCGTCCGCTCCTGGGACGCCCGCACCGACACCACGAAGTACCGGGTGATCATCGACAACATGATGAACCTGGAACTGCTGTTCTGGGCCTCGCAGAACGGCGGCGACCCGGCGTGGGCGACGATGGCCGCCACGCACGCGAAGACGACGGCGCGGGACTTCTTCCGTCCCGACGGCGGCAGCTGGCACGTCGTCAACTACGACCAGAAGACCGGCAAGGTCCTGTCGAAGACCACCGCGCAGGGGTACAGCAACAGCTCCACCTGGTCGCGTGGCGAGGCCTGGGCCGTCCACGGCTTCACGATGAGCTACCGGTTCACCCACGACGCCACGTTCCTGACGACCGCGCAGAACTCCGCCGACTACTTCCTCTCCCATCTGCCCGCCGACAAGGTCCCCTACTGGGACTTCTCGTTGCCCTCGACGGCGGGTCAGCCGCGCGACACGTCGGCGGCCGCGATCGCCGCGTCCGGGCTCGTCGAGCTCTCGTCGTTCACGACCGACGCCACCCGCAAGGCCCGCTACCTCGACGGGGCTCGCGACATCCTCGCCGCGCTGTCGAGCCCCGCGTATCTCGCCGAGAACACCACCAACCAGGCGGTGCTGCTGCACGGCACGCAGAACAAGCCGGCCGGGTCCTACGACACCGGGATCATGTTCGGCGACTACTACTTCATCGAGGCGCTGCAGCGCTACGCGGCGGCCACGGGGGTGAGCACGGCGCCCACCACGCCGACCACGACGGCGCCCCCCACCACGACCGCCAAGTCCACGACGACGACCGCGCCGCCGACCACGACGGCGGGGCTCTAGCGATCGACGAGGGCGGCGAAGACGGCGGTGACCGGCGGGACGCGCGACTGACTCCGTGAAGGGCTCGACCGACCGGCAGGCGAAGAACACCACGGCGGTGACCTACCGCTGAGGGTCCCGACGACGGGTGCGGGGCTCCGGTTCGCCCGGGGTGCCGCGCCCGTGGTCGCCGTCCCGGGCGGGGCCGCTCGCACGAGGGGCACAGGGCGCAGCCTGGCCCACGGCTCCGTCTGCCCCATGTGCCCCTGATCAAGAACGAGGGGTGGTGGGTCCGCGCGAGGGGCACGCTACGCAGGTATCCGGAGCGGTCCGCATGACCCTTGTGCTCCTGATCAACCGGGAGCGTGGGAGGGGGTGGCCAGGGGCGGGGCCGAACCGCCGACCTATCGCTGTTCAGGTGCCCGGAGGGGCTTCCAGCTCGTCTGAACCCGTGCTTTGACCAGGGCGAATGTGTTGCTGAAGGACTGATGAAGTCCGCCAGGGACGCATGGGCGCCCTCAGCGGCTGGTCGATCCTGTGAACGCCGGGTTCTCCGCGCCGGGCTCCCCGACAGTCCTTCCGCCCTCGAGGACGAGGTGCGTCGATGTCTCGCGCAGAGCCACAGTGACGTCCTCGGCGGCTGCTCCTGTCACTCGTCCCACGGCGGCGGCCAGGTCGTTCAGGAGCTTGCTGACGGTGTCCGCGTCGCGACCGGCTCGGACGGAGCCCTGGAGGTAGGTCCCCGCTCGCTGACGCCCTCCGACGTAGGCGTCGTTGCCGGCGCCCGTGGTCCAGAAGATGACGTGGACGATCGACGGCGGCGCGCCCGTGACGGCGACGTGGACGTCTGTGATCGCGCGCGCGAGTTCGTCCTTCTGCGAGCGAGTCAGCTCGTCGTCGGTCGTGAGCTCGTAGCGCGGCACGAGAAGAGAGTCCGCCGGACCCGACGGACGGTCAACGACAGTCCGCCAACACGGCTCGTGCTCGGGGTCTGTGCCTCGACGGCGCGGGCCCGCTTCGGACGAGTCGATCGCGTGCAGGCGAGGGCTACCTCGTCGATTCCCCCGACCGCCCTGCTCATTGACGCATCAGTCTGGGATCGCCTCGATGATGCGGATGTCCCGGACGGCGCCGTCGCCGAGTGCCTCCACGGCGGCCTGGTACTCCGGGCCCTCGTAGGTGGCGACCGCCTGCTCGACGCTGTCGAACTCGATCAGGGCGACGCGGTTCGTGGTGCCGCTCTCGAACGCCGCAGCCGGGTTACCGCGCGCCAGGAAGCGGCCACCGCCGGCATGTATCGCCGGACCCGCCAGGGCGACGTACGCGTCCAGCTTGGCCTCATCGCGAATCTCGCGGAACGTGTTGACCCAGTAGGCGCGCGCCATCAGGACCTCCTCCACCACGCGGTCGTGCCGACCGCTCGGTAGCTGAACACGCCGCCGGCCTCGTCGTCGAGCACACCTGTCGTCGCAGTTCTCCTCGCCGACTGACGGGCGGGCCCGGGACCCGTTGACGACGTCCCGGTCACGCAAGACCCTGCCCACGTGGCGCACCCGAACGAGCAGCACGTCCGCGACCTCTACGCGGCGATGGCGCGCAGGGACGGCCGCGCCCTCGCGAAGGCCCTCGGGCCGGACACTCGGTGGGTCGTCGCCGGTCGGGGGAAGCTGGCCGGGACGTACGTCGGCCCCGACGCGATCTTCGACTTCTGGCGTCGCGTGGCCGAGGAGTCCGGTGGCGGTCTGCGCCTGTCGCTCCGTGACGTCCTGGCGAACGACAGCCGCGCGGTCGCGCTGGTGGACGTCGTCGGCACGCGCGGGGAGAAGACCCTCGAGGCACCGCAACTCGTCGTCTTCGAGTTCGACCGGGGGCGCGTCGGTGAGGCCCGCTTCGTCTACGAGGACCAAGCCGCGTACGACGCGTTCTGGGCCTAGTCCCGTCGCTGCGGAGCGCCAGGCCGGCACCACCAGCGACGAAGAAGGGGTGGCCAGGGGCGGGGTCGAACCGCCGACCTATCGCTTTTCAGGCGATCGCTCGTACCGACTGAGCTACCTGGCCTTGTCGGCCTCCACGCCACCGCGGCGTGTGCACGACCGTGCGACCCAGACGGGACTCGAACCCGCGACCTTCGCCGTGACAGGGCGACGCGCTAACCAACTGCGCCACTGGGCCTTGCTCTTCAGTTACTGCGTACCCCCAACGGGATTCGAACCCGCGTTGCCGCCTTGAAAGGGCGGAGTCCTAGGCCGCTGAACGATGGGGGCTCGGAGCTCCTCTGATCTTGCGGAGACCTTACCCCCTCCAGCGCCGGAGACCGTCCGGCCCCGTTGGGTGCACCGACGAGCTTACGGGACGGGTCCGATGCCGTCGTCAGGTACCCCCGCCGGGGCGCTGTCCAGGATCTCCGGGCACGGTCGCCATCCCGCCGGCGGCGTCCCACCGCGCGAGCCACGACGGCTCGGCGACCCCGTGCAGCAGCACCGTCCAGGAGGCCGCCGTCCGCTCACGCAGGGCGGCGAGCTCGCCGGCGGCCAGGCAGACCGCCCGGACGCCCGTGCCGAGGGCCACGACCAGCCGGGCGAGCTCGACCGGGTCGATGCCCGGGCGCAACGACCCCGCGTCCCGGGCACGGCCGAGCAGGTCGACGTGGACCGCCTCCCAGAAGTCGGCGGGCCAGCGGGCCTGGTCGGGCCCGAGGGCGCCGTCGTTGACCACGCGCAGCCCAGCCCGGCACGCCACCTCGTCGCGCAGGAGCGCGGCGTAGCCCACGGCGACGTGGACCGCGATCGTCAACGGGTCGTCACCGGCGCTCCACTCGCCGACGACCTCCGGCAGGCGGGCCTTCATGACGTCGGCGACGGCGCGCGCCATCGCCTCCTTGGACGCGAAGTGGAAGTACATCGCGCCCTTGGTCACGCCGCTGCGCGCGAGGATCCCCGACAGCGAGGCGGCGTGGTAGCCCTCGGCCGCGAACTCGTGGGCGGCCGCGTCGAGGATGGTCTCGCGCGTCGCGAGGGCACGCGCCTGCCGCGACCCGGCCCGGGTCCGGACGACGGGTGACCCCCGCCCGGGCAGGGCTGGGCGCGACGACGCGGGCGACTCCGGTACCTGGACCATCACGAGGTGACGCTACGGCGCGCAGCTGTGAGGACCGTGTCACCCGCGCCGCGGTCGGTCAGCGACGCACGGGCGGCGGTTCGCCCGGCTCCCCGATCAGCCCGAGCATGTCGAGGAGCTCGCGGCAGTCCTCGGAGTCCAGCGCGTTGCGGGCCACCGCCATCCGGGCGCGGTGCACCTGCTCCTCGCTGACCCGGTACACGTCGGCCGCGGTGCGCTGGGTGGGGACGCCCGAGACGACACCCGCTCCCCCCGCGTCCTGGCCGACCCGCGGTTCGGGCACCCCGGAGGTCTCCGTGGCGCCGCGTTCCGGGTGTGGTCCGGCAGGTCGTCGTCGTGGCCCCGGCGTCGCGCTCATCCGTCTCCCTCGCCCCTGCCAAATCGGCGGCCCGATGGCAGCCGCAGACGCTACAGAGCGGAGATGGCCTGTGCAGCCCTCTCTCAGGGTGAGCCGGGATCTCCTCAGGCTGCTCCATGTGAGCGGAACCGGACGTCGCGACCCCGGTCCCGCTCACATGGCGGATGCTCAGTCGACCAGTGCCTGGTAGACCAACGCGCGCAGTGCACTGCGGATCGGGTAGGCGCTCGAGGGCATCAACTGGGTGAAGAACAGCGCGGTGAGCTCCTCGGCGGGGTCCACCCAGAACGCGGTGCTGGCGGCGCCGCCCCAGGCCATCTCCCCCGTGCTGCACAGCGTCCGGTAGCGCGTCGGGTCGAGCACCACCGACACCCCGAGCCCGAAGCCGACCCCGTCGAAGGGCATCTCCGCGAACAGCGGCCGCCCGACCTCGGTGAGGTCGGCACCTCCGGGCAGGTGGTTGCGGCCCATGTAGGCGACGGTGCGCGACCCGAGGAGCCGCACCCCGTCGAGCTCCCCGCCGCGCAGCAGCATCTGGGTGAAGCGGTGGTAGTCGGCGGCGGTGGAGACCAACCCGCCGCCGCCCGAGAGCCACGTCGGGGGCTCGAGGAACGCCTCGCCCGCGGGCGCCCGCACCCGCGACCCGTCGGCGACCCGGGCGTACAGCGCCGCGGTGCGGGACGGGTCGTCGGCCGCGAACGCCGTCGCCGTCATGCCCAGCGGACCGAGGATCTCCTCGTCGAGGAAGACGTCGAGGCGCCGCCCGGACACGACCTCCACGAGGCGCCCGAGCACGTCGGTGGCGTGGCTGTAGTTCCACTCCGAGCCGGGGGTGTGCACGAGCGGCATCCGAGCCCATGCCTCGACGCAGCCGGCCAGGTCGAGGCCGTCCGGGACGCCCCACTCGAAGCCCGCGGCGCGGTACAGCTCGTCGACCGGGTGCGCGTGGTGGAACCCGTAGGTGAGGCCCGCGGTGTGGCTGAGCAGGTGCCAGACCCGGATCGGCTCCGGGCTCGGCATGGTCAGCGGCGCGGTGGCCGACCCGCGCACGTACACGCGGGGCTCGGCGAACTCGGGCAGCCACCGGCTGATCGGGTCGGTGAGCTCGAGCTCGCCGCGCTCCCACAGCATGAGCGCCGCCACCGAGGTGATGGGCTTGGACATCGAGAAGATGCGCCAGCGGGTGTCGGGCTCGACCGGCAGGCCCGCCTCCTCGTCGCGCTGCCCCGCCTCGCTCGAGTGCACCACGTGCCCGCGGCGGGTGACGACGACCTGCCAGCCCGCGAGCCGGCCGTCGTCGACGTAGCGCCGGAAGTGGTCGTCGATGCGGCGCAGGCGGGACGGGTCGAAGCCCAGCGAGGCGGGGTCCTTCTCGACGGCGAGCGGAGAGGTCATGGTCCGCATCCTCACCCCTGTCAGCCCTCGGCGAGGAACGACGGGCGCTCGGAGTGTGTGGCGGGCTACACCTCGCCGAGCACCTCGGCGACCTCGTCGACGGCTTCCCGGGCCCACAGCCGGTCCCGGAGACGGCGGGTGAGGCCCTCGGCGTGCGAGAGCGCGGCGAACTCGGCCACCCGCGCGGCGCAGGCGGCCCGGGCCGGGGCGCGCAGCGTCTCGTAGCCCTCGAGCCCGGGGAGGATGCGGCCGTCGGACCGGTCGAACGCGGCGCCGAGGGCGTGGGCGTCGAGCAGGGACTGGTTCTCCTCCTCGCCGGCGTGCGGCAGGAGCGGCTGCGCCGCCGCGCCGAGCACGGTGAGCCGGTTGCGGGTCCAGCGCGACAGGGGGCGCTGGTGGGCGACGACCTGCTCGGGCTCGCGCCCGACGACGGCGCTCACGCTGCGGCGCAGCTCCGGCTCCAGCCGCGAGACGACCCACTCGCGCTCGGCGGGCGGCAGGTCCGCGCGCATCACCAGGACGACCTCGGCGCCGCCGTGGGGGGACGGCAGCCGCATCGCCTGCAGCTGGGGCCCCGACCACACCCGCAGCTCGGGGCTCGCCGGCTCCCCGGCGCTGGAGGCGACGGTGGTGCGGCGCACGACGAAGGTCGGCGAGAGCGCGCCGGCGCCGGCCTCCAGGAGGCCCCGGACGCGGCTCGAGGCCCCGTCGGCGCCGACGAGGGCCTCGGCGCGCCACTGCTCGCCGTCCTCGACGGTCACGAGGGCGGCGTCGCCGATGTCCTCGACCGAGGTGGGGCGGCGCTCGTAGTGCACGCCGATCATCTCGTCGGCGGCGCAGGCGCGGGCCAGCGTCCGCCGCACGTCCCGGCGCGTGACGATGAGGCAGGGGTAGCCGAAGCGGGCGCGGGCGACGTCGCCGAGCTCGACCTTGCGCAGCGGCTGCCCGCTCGCCGCGTCGAGGTGGCAGTAGCGCTGCACCTCGAGCGCCCGCGGGCGCAGCTCCTCGAGCAGCCCGAGGCCCTGGAGGACCCGCGCGGCCGAGGGCCGGACCACCATGGAGCCCGAGGGCCCGGCGTCGTCGAGGGACTCCGGGTCGGGTCCCCGCTCGAGCAGCTGCACGGGGAAGCCCTGGTGGGCGAGGCACAGCGCGGCCGCCAGACCGTCGATCCCGGACCCGAGGACCAGGAGCGGCACGTGCTCCACGAGGACCCCCGTTTCTCCCTCGAGCGGCGGCTGACGACGCGGCACGGAAAACCCTAGACAGCGCATTCGAGTGAGGCCATGGCCGCTCGGACGCGAGATCTTCGCCGTTGCGTCAGCGTAGCGGTGGTCCAGGTACTCCGTCCGAGGGATGGATCTCGGTCACGCGGACCTCTGCCCGGACGGCCATCCGGGCGGGGTGTCGGTCGACCGGGGGACGCCGGGTCACGCCCGGTCTCCGGCGCCGGACCCGCTCCGACCAGCACCGTTGCCACCCGGACGGCCGTGCGCCGGGCGCGGCGCGAGGGGCCGTCCGGCGCCGCCCCAGGGGCCACGAAAACCGTCCGGCCTGCAACGATCGGTGACGGTGGCCGTCCCGGGGCGCTCGCGGGAGCGCCGAGGGTGAGCGATCCCACACCGCGCCGCGCCGCCCCCACTCGTGCTCCCACCGGCCGCGGGACCCTGGGCCGGGACCCGCGCGGGTATCCCGTCGGCGTGTCGTCGACCCCCGACGACGGGCACCGAACCGGATCCCCGGTCACACTCGGGCCCGGGCGGCCACGGACCGGAGGAGGGGCACGTGCTGGTCCTCGGCCTCGTCGCGGCCCTCGTCGCCGCGGCGGCCAACGCCGGCGCCGCGATGCTCGAGGCGATGGCCACCCGCCGGGCGACCCACGCCGCCGGGGTGGTCACGAGCCCCCTCTACCTCGGGGGGCTGCTGCTGGACATCGCCGGCTGGGTCCTCACGGTGCTGGCGCTGCGCTACATGCCCATCGTGGCCGTGCAGGCGATCGTCTCGGGCCAGGTCGCGATCACCGTGGTCGCCTCGCACTGGGTCTTCGACACCCCGCTGCGGCGGATCGACCTCGCCGCGGCCGCGGCCAACGTCGTCGGGCTGGCCCTGCTGGTGGGCAGCGCGGAGACCGGCGAGCTCCCGCAGGCCGGCGTCGGCGGGACCATCGCCCTGATCGCGGTGCTCGTGGTGCTCGCCGCCGTCGGGACCGTCACCGCGCTCAAGAGCCGGCGCGCGGTGCCCATCGCCTTCCTCGCCGGGCTGGCCTTCGGCGGGACGGCGGTCGCGGTCCGGCTGGTCGACCTCGACGGGCCGGTCGGCGAGATCGCCCGCACCGTGCTCACCGACCCGGTGGCATGGGCGCTCCTCGGGTACGCCGCGCTCGGCCTGGGGCTCTACACCGTCGCGCTGGCCCGCGGCACCGTCGGGCCGGTGGTCGCCGTGCTCGCGGTGACCGAGACGCTGGCGCCGGGGCTGCTCGGGCTCGCCTTCCTCGGCGACGGCATCCGCGTCGGGTGGATCGGGGGCTTCCTGGCGGGCCTGGTGCTCGCGCTGGGCGGCGTGGTGGTGCTCGCGCGCTCGCCCGCCCAGGCCTCGCTGGCCGGCGACGACGGGGTCGCCCGGCCGCCGCTCAAGCGCGTCTGAGACCGGGGCCGACACACGTCCGGGCCGCGCCACGGAGGCACGGCCCGGACGGTCGCCGGGGCGACGGTGACCAGGACCTACTTGAAGGCGTCCTTGATCTTCTCGCCCGCGTTCTTGAGGTTGCCGGCGGCCTGGTCCTTCTTGCCCTCGGCCTTCCACTCGTGGTTGTCCGTCGCACGCCCCAGGGCTTCCTTGGCCTTGCCCTTGAGCTCCTGAGCCTTGTTGTCGAACTTGTCGTCAGCGGACACGAGCGCCTCCTGATCATGTTACCCGTGGTCACGGATCGAGGTACCCCGTCCGCGTGTGACTCAATCGACAGCGGGCAGGAGGTGCTCGGTCGCGTTGGCCTCCAGCACGACGTCGCACACGCTCGGTCGTGCGCGCAGGGTCACCCGACCGACCTCCGGGCGACGCCCGGGCGCCCGGGCCACGAGCTGGTAGGAGCCGGGCGCGCCGGCCGCCAGGCGGAACGTCCCGTCGGCCGCGGCGTCGGTGCGCGCGGCCTGGTGGCCGGACTCGTCGACGAGGGTGAGCACGGCGCCGGGGACGACGTCGCCGTCCTCGGCCCGCACCACGCGGCCGGTGACCGCGGGGACGGCCCGGTGGTCACCGTCCCCGTGGTGGCCGTTCGTGCGGGACCCGTCGCCGATGGCCGCGTCCTGCGGGGAAGGGCCCGGCGAGACGGCCGCCGCGGCGCGGCCCGCCCGCGCCGCCTCGCCGCGGCCCGCCCGCGCCGCCTCGCCGTCGTCGGGAGCCTGGCCGTCACCCGGAGCCTCGCCGTCGTCGGGAGCCTCGCCGTCGCCGGGGGCCTCGCCGTCGTCGGCAGCCGAGTCCTCGGCGGGCCCGGTGACCTCGGGGGCCGGGCGCGCCCGGCGGCGGCGGACGATCCGGTCGGCGACGAGGTCGGCGACCCCGACCAGCAGCGCGAGCAGGACGAGCGCCACGGTGACGACGAGCCCGGAGCTGATCGACGACGACCAGTCGCCGCGGCTCGACGTCAGCGACCCGAAGAACACGGCCCCGACCGCCGAGATGCCGATCGCCGACCCGACGCGCTGCCCGGTCTGCAGCACCCCGGCCGCCGTGCCGCCCTCCCGGGCGGGCACCTCCTCGAGGGCGAGGGTCTGGTTGGGCGCGATGACGAAGCCGCTGCCGATGCCCGCCAGGAGCAGCGGCCCGGCGATCGCCCAGCCGACGCTGCCCGGATCCAGCCGCAGCACCACGTCGGTGGCCACGAGCCCGACGGCGACCGCCAGCAGCCCGAGCACCACCTGCGGCTTGCCGAACCGCGACACCCACCGGCCGCCCAGCGCCGAGGACACCGCGGAGCCGAGGGCGAACGGCGTCAGGGCGAGGCCGGCCTCGAGCGGGGTGAACGCGCGGCCCTGCTGCAGGAACAGCGTCAGCACGAAGAAGATCGAGGTGAAGCCCGCGAAGTAGACGAGGCCGAGCGTGGTGCCCAGCGCGTAGCTGCGGGTGCGCAGGAGCCGGAAGTTCACCAGGGGGTGACCGTGGGCGCGTCGGGCCCGCCGTTCCCAGGCCACGAACAGGAGCAGGAGCAGCACCGCGACGCCGATCAGCCACCACGGCGCCCCCGACGGGTCCTGCTCGGAGAGCACCAGCGGCAGCATCAGCGCGACGACCGCGGCGCCGAGCAGGACGGCGCCGACGAGGTCCAGGGGCCGGCGGTCGCCCTTCGCCACCGAGCTGTCCCGCGGGAGCAGCCGCACCCCGAGGAGGAACGCGATCACGCCGATCGGCACGTTGACGTAGAAGACGTAGCGCCAGCCCTCGAGGTCCCCGCCCCACTGCAGGAGCAGGCCCCCGGTGAGCGGGCCGACGGCCGTCGAGATCCCGATGGCCGCGCCGAAGAGCCCGAAGGCGCGCCCGCGCTCGCGGCCGGCGAACAGCTGCTGGATGACGCCGATGATCTGCGGGTTCATCATGCCGCCGGCGGCGCCCTGCAGGAGGCGGGCGACGACGAGCATCGTCGGGTCCACCGACAGCCCGGCGACGGCGCTCGTCAGCGTGAACAGCGCGAGCGCGACGAGGAACATCTTCTTGCGGCCGCGGTCGTCCCCGAGGCGGCCCGAGGACACCAGCACCAGGCCGAAGGTCAGCGCGTAGCCCGAGACCACCCAGGACAGCTCCGCCGACGACGCCCCGAGCCCCTTCTGCATCGACGGCAGCGCGACGTTGACGATGCTGACGTCGAGCAGCGTCATGAACCCGGCGACGAGGCAGACGACGAGCGCGCGCCAGCGGTTCGGGTCGGGGGCGTCGGGCGGTCGCGCGGGGGTCGCGGTGTGGTCGGCGGCGGTCACGGAGGCCAGGATGCCCCCGCCGCCGGTCCCCAAGCATGCTCGGCGGCGGTCGCACACCGAGAAGACCGAGGAGGTGCACCCCGGCGTGGAGGTGCTCAGCAGCAGGATCCTCATCCGTCCCCGCGACCCCGGGACCGCCTGGGCGTTCTACGGCGGCACCCTCGGGCTCGCGGTCGCCCGCGAGTTCCCGGGCGGGATCGTCTACTTCCTCGGCACCGGTTACCTCGAGGTGTCCGGTCGCTCGTCCGACGGCCCGATCGGGCCGGACGCGCTGTGGGTGCAGGTCCGCGACGTCGCCGCCGCCGAGCAGGAGCTGCGCGGCGCCGGGGTGACGGTGACCCGCGAGACCCGCACCGAGCCGTGGGGGCTGCGGGAGTGCTGGATCACCGACCCCGACGGCCGCGCGATCGTCCTGGTCGAGGTGCCCCCGGACCACCCGATCCGCAAGGACCTCCGCTAGGTCCCGGGCCTGGTCAGAACAGCTCGCCGGCCAGCGCCTCCAGCGCGGGGCGCGGGTCGTCGAACGGGGAGTCGCCGAGGGCCTGGACGAGGACGTGGTCGGCCCCGGCGTCGAGGTGGGCGCGCAGCGAGTCCGCGGCGGTCTTCGGGTCACCGATCCCGACGACGGCCCGCGCGAGCCGCTCGGAACCGCCCCGCACCAGGTCGGACTCGTCGAACCCCTGCCGCAGCCACGAGTTCCGGTAGTTCGGCAGGCCCGAGTAGATCTCGAGGTGGGCGTGGGCCCGGCGCAGCGCGTCCTCCTCCGTCGCGCCGTTGACCCCGGTCACCGCCACCGCCTGCTCGGAGACGACCCACTTGCCGGGGCCGAGCGCGTCGCGGGTGACCTGCGTCTGGGCGGGCAGGACGAGGTAGGGGTGGGCGCCGTCGGCACCGGTCCCGGACAGCTCGATCATCTTCGGGCCGAGCGCGGCCAGCAGGCGGACCGGGCGTACGCCGGGCTCGACCTGCTCGGGCACGGCGTCCATGCGCTGCAGGTAGTCCCGCGTGGTGGCGAGCGGCTTGGTGTACGTGCCGCCGCGACCCCGCTCGACGAGCGGGCCGTGGCTGATCCCGAGCCCGAGCACGAAGCGCCCGGGGTGCAGCGCGGTGAGGGTGCGGGCGCCGGACTCGGCGGCGATCGGGTCACGCGCGTGGATGTTGGCGATCCCGGTCCCGACGACGAGCCCCTCGGTCGCGTTCAGGAAGGCCCCGGCCTGGGTGAGCGTCTCCTTGCCGTAGGCCTCGCCGTACCAGAGCGAGCCGAAGCCCATCCGCTCGATGTCCCGGGCGACCTCGCAGGCCGCACCGATCGTCCACGCGTCACTGGTCCACCAGACCCCGACGGTGGACGGGAAGTCGATGGCGGGGCGTGCCTCGGTGCTCGTCATGATCGCGGACGCTAGCCCTGGGCCCGGCCCTCCGCGCGCTCGAGGAGCTGCGCCGAGCAGTGCTCCTGCGCGAGGCGGCGCAGGGCGGCGAGCAGGGTGTCACCGAGGACCGTCCCGACGACCGCGCCCTCGACGGTGCGCGCGCGGTCGCCACGGTCGACGACCGCCGCGACCTCCCGCCGCGCGACGCCCTCCATCGCCTCGGCGTAGAGCTCGAGCTGGCGGGCGAGGTCGTCGTCGCCGAGTCGGGTGTAGGTGGCGAGGACCTCGACGGCGGTGTCCCAGGCGGGGTTCCGCGGGCCGACGCGCCAGCCCCGTTGCGCCACCAGGTCGGCCAGTGCGCGCTGCGCGTCGGCGTGGGCCTCGTCGTCGGCGTCCCCCCCTCCGCCGCCCGGCGCCGGGGTGGTGGCCGAGGCGCGGCCCAGGGCCTCGTGCAGCGGGACCTCCGGGTCGTCCACGGCGGCGAGCACCGACCGGGTCGCGGCCACCGTGAGGCCGCCGACGTCGATGAGCGCCCGCACCATCCGCAGCCGGTGGACGTGGCCCTCGTCGTACGAGGCCTGGTTCGGGCTGGTGCGCTCGCCCGGCGGGAGCAGGCCCTCCCGCAGGTAGTACTTGATCGACGCCACGCTCACGCCGCTGCGCCGGCTCAGCTCGCCGACCCTCATGCGGTTCCTCCTCTCGACACCCCGCCTCGGATAGTAGTACTGTCCACTTATCGGACAGTAGAGCTATCCATCCGTGCCGACCCGGAACCGATCCCTGCCCGCGCTCACCGGCGCGATGATCCTCCCGGCCTCGGTGCGCCTCGGCGGCCCGCTGCCCGACCCGCGTGTCCTGCTCGGCCAGGGCCGTCCCACCACCGGAGGTCCGTCATGACCGCACCCGCCTACGTCCGCACCAGCGCCGACATCGAGGGCGACTTCGTCGTGCTCCTCATCGGCACCCACGTCAACCGCTGGCGCGACGTGCGCGCCTGGCTCCCGGTGTTCCGGGCGATGCCGCGGATGATCCGCGAGCTGGAGGCCCGTCCCGAGCTCGGGCTGCTCAAGGCCTACGGCGGCTGGATGTTCGGCGGGCCCACCTACATCCAGTACTGGCGCTCCTACGACCAGCTCATCGCCTACGCCCGCAGCGCCGAGGCCGAGCACCTGCCGGCCTGGCGCGCCTTCAACCGGGCCACCCGCCGCTCCCCGGACTCCGTCGGGATCTACCACGAGGCGTACCGGGTCTCGGAGGGTCAGTGGGAGACGATCTACGGCGCGATGCCCGAGATCGGGCTGCTCGGGGCGAGCGGCGCCCGGGAACTGCGGCGGCGCAGCACGTCGGCGTCGCGGATGGGGACGCGCACCGAGGAGGCGGACACCGCGCCGGTCGAGGCGCCGGTGCCCTGAGCGCCGGGCTCCGGGCCTCGTCCGGGGCGCACGAACGGCCGGTTCGTGACGGTAGAAGGTCACGAACCGGCCGTTCGTACCCCTCGACGGGTGGCTGGCGAGTGGCTGACGGGTGGCTAGAGCCCCAACCGGCGGGCGATCAGCATCTTCTGGACCTCGCTCGTGCCCTCGCCGATCTCGAGGATCTTCGAGTCGCGGTAGTGGCGGGCCACCGGGTACTCGTTCATGAACCCGTAGCCGCCGAAGATCTGCGTGGCGTCACGGGCGTTGTCCATCGCGGCGTTGCTCGACAGCAGCTTCGCGATCGCCGCTTCCTTGGTGAACGGCACCCCGGCGGCCATCTTCTCGGCGGCGTGCTGCCAGGCAAGCCGGGCGGCGACGGTCCGCGACTCCATCTCGGCGATCTTGAACTGGATCGCCTGGTAGCTCCCGATCGCCGCCCCGAACGCCCGCCGCTCGTGGGCGTAGCGCACGGACTCGTCCACGCAGCCCTGGGCCGCGCCCGTCGCGAGCGCCGCGATCGCCACCCGGCCCTCGTCGAGGATCGACAGGAACTGCGCGTAGCCGCGGCCCCGCTCGCCGACGAGGTTCTCCTCGGGCACGCGGCAGTCGGCGAAGGCCAGCTCGTGGGTGTCCGAGGCGTTCCAGCCGACCTTCGAGTAGCTCGGGGCGACGGTGAACCCGGGCGTCCCCGAGGGCACCAGGATCGCGCTGATCTCGCGCTTGTCGCCGGTGCGGCCGGTGACCGCGGTGACGGTGACGTGCGAGGTGATCCGCGTCCCCGAGTTGGTGATGAACGCCTTCGACCCGTTGATCACCCAGTCGCCGCCGTCGACCTGCGCGGTGGTGCGGGTCGCGCCGGCGTCCGACCCGCCCCCGGCCTCGGTGAGCCCGAAGCCGCCCAGCGCCCGGCCCGCCGCGAGGTCCGGCAGCCACTGCTGTTTCTGCTCGTCCGACCCGAACCGCTGGATCGGCATGATCCCCAGCGACACCCCGGCCTCGAGCGTGATCGCGACCGACTGGTCGACCCGGCCCAGCTCCTCGAGGGCGACGCACAGGGCGACGTAGTCACCGCCCATCCCGCCGTACTCCTCGGGGACCGGCAGCCCGAACAGGCCCATCTCACCCATGGTCGCCACGAGGTCGTAGGGGAACTCCTCGCGGATGTAGTGGTCCGCGATGACCGGGGCGACCTCCTTCTGGGCGAAGTCCTCGACGGTGGCGCGCAGGGCCTCGTGCTCCTCGGACAACTGCATGATCATTCCCCGGCTTCGGTGTCGGACTGCGGCGTGACGGTGACGAGCGGCGCGTCCAGCGCGACGGTGGCGCCGGCCTGCGCGGGCAGCTCGGTGACCACGCCGGCGATCGGCGCGGTGAGGACGTGCTCCATCTTCATGGCCTCGACGACGACGAGGCGCTGCCCGGCCTCGACGTGCTGGCCCGGCTCGACCTCGACGACGGTGACGGTGCCCGGCATGGGACTGGTGACGGCGCCGTCGCCGGCTCCGCCCGCCGTCCGGGCGGCGGCGAGGCGCTCCCGCTCGCGCAGCGCCCACGCCGCGCCGTCGCGACCGAGCCAGGTGACGCCGTCGGCTCTGGTCGCGGTCCGGTAGTGCCGGGTGAGCCCGTCCACGGTGACGACGAGGCCGGCGGCGTCGCGCCGGGCGGAGGCGGGCCGGGGCTCGCCGTCGGCGATGGTGACGGTGGCGTCCTCGGGCCGGCCCCGGACGGCGACGTCGATCGGCTCGGGGCGCTCCACCCCCACCGGGACGAGCGTCCACCGGGCCGGCGCGGGCTCCCCGCCGAGACGCCAGCCGCCGAGCCGGTCGAACGGGTCGCCGGTCTCGCCGCCGTCCGGCAGGCGCAGCAGGCCGTCGAGCGCGGCGGCGACCACGACGTCGGCGGGGACGGTCTGGTCGGGGGTCGGACGCCGGCCGATGAGCCCGGTGTCGAGGCGGCCGGCGCGGACATCGGCGTCGGCGAGCAGCCCGCGCAGCCACGCCAGGTTGGTCCCGACGCCGAGCACCGTGGTGCCGGCGAGCGCGGCGTCCAGGCGGTCGAGGGCGACGAGGCGGTCGGGCCCGGAGGCGATGATCTTGGCGAGCATCGGGTCGTAGGAGGAGCCGACCTCGGAGCCCGCGGCGACGCCGGCGTCGACCCGCGTGTTCCCCGGCCACTCCAGCGCCAGGATCCGCCCGCCTGTCGGCAGGAAGCCGCGGGCCGGGTCCTCGGCGTAGAGCCGGACCTCGACCGCGTGGCCGGAGAGGGTCACGTCGTCCTGGTCGTAGCCCAGCGGCTCGCCGGCGGCGATGCGCAGCTGCTCACCCACCAGGTCGATCCGCTGGCCACGGACACGCACGACCTCCTCGGTCACCGGGTGCTCGACCTGCAGCCGGGTGTTCATCTCGAGGAAGTAGAACTCGCTGGCGTCGGCGTCCGTCACGAACTCGACGGTGCCGGCGCCGACGTAGCCGCAGGCCAGCGCGGCGTCGACGGCGGCGCGTCCCATGGCGTCGCGCTGCTTCTCGTCGAGCACCGCCGACGGCGCCTCCTCGACGACCTTCTGGTGGCGGCGCTGCAGCGAGCACTCCCGCTCGCCGAGGTGCACGACGGCGCCGTGGGCGTCGGCCAGGACCTGGATCTCGACGTGGCGCGGGTCGGTGACGTAGCGCTCGAGCAGCAGCGTGTCGTCGCCGAACGAGCCGCGGGCCTCGCGGCGCGCGGCCGTGATCGCGTCCGCCAGGTCGGCCTCGCGCTCGACCACGTGCATGCCCTTGCCGCCCCCGCCGGCGCTCGGCTTGAGCAGCACGGGGAAGCCGACCTCGCGGGCGGCGTCGGCGAGCTCGGCGTCGGTGAGGCCCTTCTCGCTGGAGCCGGGCACGAGCGGGACGCCGGCCGGGGCGACCGCCGCCTTCGCGGAGATCTTGTCGCCCATCGTCTCGATCGCCGCCGCGGGCGGGCCGATCCAGGTCAGGCCGGCGTCGGTGACGGCGCGGGCGAACGCGGCGTTCTCGGCGAGGAAGCCGTAGCCGGGGTGCACGGCCTGGGCCCCGGCCCGCAGGCCGGCCTCGACGATCGCGGCGCCGTCGAGGTAGTCGTCGACGTGCACGGCGACGTCGGCCGCGGCGACGTGCGGGGACCCGGCGTCGGGGTCGGTGTACACGGCGACGCTGCGCAGCCCGCGGGCCCGCACGGTCGCGGCGATGCGGACCGCGATCTCGCCGCGGTTGGCGATCAGGACGCTGGTGAACATGCCTCTCACATCCGGAAGACGCCGAAGCGCGGCTCGTCGAGCGGGGCGTGCGCGCAGGCCGAGAGGGCCAGGCCCAGGACGGTGCGGGTGTCGAGCGGGTCGATGACGCCGTCGTCCCACAGCCGCGCGCTGGAGTAGTAGGGATGGCCCTGGTGCTCGTACTGCTCGCGGACGGTGTCGGCCTCGGAGGAGCCGACCGTCCCCAGCACCGTCGCCGCCTGCTCGGCGCCCATGACGCTGATCCGGGCGTTCGGCCACATCCACAGGAACCGCGGGGAGTACGCCCGGCCGGACATGGCGTAGTTCCCGGCGCCGTAGGACCCGCCGATGACGACCGTCAGCTTCGGCACCCGCGTGGTGGCGACCGCCGTGACCATCTTGGCGCCGTCCTTGGCGATGCCGCCCGCCTCGTACTCGCGCCCGACCATGAAGCCCGTGATGTTCTGCAGGAACACCAGCGGGATGCCGCGCTGGTCGCACAGCTCCACGAAGTGCGCGCCCTTGAGCGCGGACTCGCGGAAGAGCACGCCGTTGTTGGCGACGATCCCCACCGGGTGGCCGTGCAGCCGCGCGAAGCCGGTGACCAGCGTCGTTCCGTACTCGGGCTTGAACTCGGTGAACCTCGACGCGTCGACGAGCCGGGAGATCACCTCGCGCAAGTCGTAGGCGCTGCGCCCGTCGACCGGGACCACGTCGTAGAGGCCGGCCGGGTCCTGCGCCGGGGGCTCCGAGTCGCGACGTTCCCAGGGCGGCGCCGGGTCGGGCGGAAGGGTGTCGACGATGTCGCGCACCATCGCCAGGGCGTGCGCGTCGTCGTCGGCGAGGTGGTCGACGACGCCGGAGGTCCGGGCGTGCAGGTCGCCCCCGCCGAGCTCCTCGGCCGTGACCTCCTCGCCGGTGGCCGCCTTCACCAGCGGCGGGCCGCCGAGGAAGATCGTGCCCTGGTTCCGGACGATGACCGCCTCGTCGCTCATGGCCGGCACGTAGGCGCCGCCCGCCGTGCACGAGCCGAGCACCGCGGCGATCTGCGGGATGCCCGCCGCCGACATCGTCGCCTGGTTGTAGAAGATCCGGCCGAAGTGCTCGCGGTCGGGGAACACCTGGTCCTGCTGCGGCAGGAACGCCCCGCCCGAGTCGACCAGGTACACGCAGGGCAGCCGGTTGTGCAGCGCCACCTCCTGCGCGCGGAGGTGCTTCTTCACCGTCATCGGGTAGTAGGTGCCGCCCTTGACGGTGGCGTCGTTGGCGACGACGACGCAGGTCCGCCCGGCGATGCGCCCGACGCCGGTGATGATGCCGGCGCCCGGCGCGGCGTCGTCGTACATGCCGTGGGCGGCCAGCGGCGAGAGCTCGAGGAACGGCGACGACGGGTCGAGCAGGGCGTCCACCCGGTCGCGCGGGAGCAGCTTGCCGCGCTCGACGTGCCGCGTCCGCGAGCGCTCCGGCCCGCCGAGGCGCACCCTGGCCAGCGTCGAGCGCAGGTCGTCCGCCAGCTCCCGGTGCGCCGCCGCGTTGCCGCCCGGAGCGGCCGGTGCCGCCGCTTCCGCGTCCGCCAGGGTCACCGCGACCTCCCCTTCTCGATGGTCGAGCTCCGCCGCGCTCCGTCTCCGACGACGTGAACGATGACTAACAGAGCACGTTAGTCGGCGTTCACACGGGACGGCAAGGGGCCGTAGGCTGGCCGGCGTGGAGCAGGGGACCGTGACGACGATCGACACCTGGTCGGGGCCGGGCTCGGCGCCCACCCGGCGCCGCGAGCAGATCCTCGTGGAGGCGTCGCGGCTGTTCGCCCACCACGGCTTCCACGGCACGTCCATCGACGGGATCGGCGCGGCCGCCGGCGTGAGCGGGCCGGCCATCTACCGGCACTTCACCTCGAAGGAGTCGCTGCTCACCGAGATGCTCGTGGGCATCAGCGAGTACCTGCTCGACGGCGGGCGCCGCCTCGCGGCGACCCACCCCGCCCCCGCCGAGCGACTGGGGGCGCTGGTGGAGTTCCACGTCGACTTCGCGCTGCACCGTCCCGAGCTCATCTCCGTGCAGGACCGCGACCTCGCGAACCTGCCCGACGACGCCCGGCGCCGGGTCCGCGCGCTGCAGCGCGCCTACGTGGAGGTCTGGGAGGACGCGATCGCCCGGTCGGGACCCGACCGCACGCCCGACGAGGTCCGGATCGCCGCACACGCGGCGTTCGGGCTGATGAACTCGACACCGCGCAGCACCGCGCACACCTCCGCGGAGACGGCGGCGCCGGTGCTCACCGCGATGGCCCTCGCCGCGCTGGGCGGCTGAGCCGGCGCGCGTCAGCCGAGGCGGCCGACGGCCTCGCGGGCGTGCTGCTGCCGCCGCTGCACGTCCTGCAGCTGCGAGCGCACCGAGATGCGCCGTTGGAGCAGCTCGCGGACGTAGTCGTCCCGGCCCGCCTCCTGGGCCTCGTGGATCTGGCGGTTGAGCCGCCGCTCGAAGTTCTCGAGCACGGTGACCTGGCCCGATATCCGCCGCAGCGACATCTCCGCCTGCTCGCGCGCCGCACTGTCCGGCTTCGTCATGGCGCACCGTCCTTCCGTGGAGACAGATCCCTACTGTGCCGTGTGCCACAGCTCGGGAAAAGTCCCTCGAAGGACGAGTCGGGCGCGGCCCGGCTACCGCCCGCGCCGGACGAGGGCCCCGACGACGAAGCCGATGACCAGCATCAGCGCGAGGGCGGTCCAGAGCGGCATCGTGACGACCGGGATGAGGAGCCGGATCGCGGTGGGCGCGGTGTTCTCCACGATGAACACGATCGCGAGCACGGCCAGGACGACCCCGATGATGAGTCGGGTGCGGCCCGCCGACGTCGTCGAGGTCGATCGCGAGGGCGAGCGCTGGGTCATGGTGGTCCCTCCGGGTCGGGCCGCCAGCGTCGACCCGCGGACCACCCGGGCGCCACGGCCGGTGGTCCCGCCCGGGGCGGGCCGAGGGTCCGCTGATCAGGAGGCGGACAGGAACCGGCCGCGTCCTCGTCCAGGCTCGGCGGCATGGCCGAATTGCAGCCCTTCACCGTCGATGTCCCCGGGTCCGCGCTGGACGACCTGTGGCGCCGCCTGGACGCCGTCCGTCGGCCCGACCAGCCGTCGGGGGCCGGGTGGGAGTACGGCGTGACCGGCGCGTTCCTCGATGACCTGGTGCGGCGCTGGCGCGGGGACTTCGACTGGCGCGCGGCGCAGGAGCGGCTCAACGCCTGGCCGCAGGTGATGACGACGATCGGCGGCCAGCCGGTGCACGCGATCCACGCCCGCTCGCCGCACCGCGACGCGACGCCCCTGCTGCTCCTGCACGGCTGGCCCTCGACCGTGGCCGACTTCCTCGGGGTGCTCCCCGCGCTGACCGAGCGCTTCCACGTCGTCGCGCCGTCCCTGCCCGGGTTCGGGTTCTCCGGGCCGACCCTCGAGACCGGCTGGGACCTCGACCGGCACGCCGACACCCTGCTCGAGCTGATGACCCGCGCCGGCTACGACCGCTTCGTCGTCCAGGGCGGCGACTGGGGCGCGGTCATCGGGCCGCACGTCGCCCGGCGGGCGCCGGAGCGGGTGGCGCTCGTACACGTCAACGCGCTGGTGACCCCGGTCGACTGGACCTCGAGCGACCCGACGGCGGGGCTGTCACCCGACGACGCCTCCCGGGTCTTCGCCCTCGGGGCGCTGTGGCGGGAGCGGCAGGGCTACGCCGTGATCCAGAGCACCCGCCCGCAGACGCTCGCCCACGCGCTGGCCGACTCACCGGTGGGGCTGCTGGCCTGGGACCTGGAGTGGTTCGTCGACTACGACCCGGCCGCGACGGTGCAGACGCCGATCGACCCGACGGCGATCCTCACCGACGTCACCATCACGTGGCTGACCGGGACGGCGGGGTCGTCGGCGCGCCTCTACAAGGAGGGCGCGGCGGCCGTCGGCGGAGCGCTGCCCTCCTCCGGGGTGCCGACCGCCGTGGCGTGCTTCCCCGGGGACCACACCATCCGCGGGATCGCCGAGCGCTCGCACCACGTCGTGCGCTGGACGACCCACGACCGGGGCGGCCACTTCGCGTCGCTGCAGGCACCGGACCTGCTGGTCGCGGACCTGGAGGAGGCCTGCGCCGAGCAGGAGGTGTGACCTCGCCGTGACCGGTAACCCTCCAGGCACCTGCACGTCAGCAGCGAGGGGGGAATCTCGCCATGGGACGCCACCACCGACCCGACGACACCACGGAGTCGCTGGCCCGGCCACAGCTCGTCATGACGGTCCCGGGACCCACACCGGCCGCGCCGCCGGCCCCGGTGATCGAGCCGATCGGACCGCCCCTGCACGTGGGGTGGCGCGAGCGCCGCACCCTGCGGCGTCAGCAGGCGGAGGCCACGGCCCTCGCCGCCCGGATCGCGCGGGCGCAGCGCCGCCTGCGGCAGGTGTCGGCCCCGCCCGGCGTCGTGCCGGCGATCCCGTCGCCGCGCGCCGCGGCCGACGCCGCCCCGCCGTGGCGCTCGGAGCTCCCGGCGCCGGGGGAGCAGACCGGCTGAGCCGCCGTCACCGGGCGACGGCCGAGACCTCGGGGCTGCGGGGGCCGACGGCGTTCGCGTCGTTGACCGCGACGACCTGGTAGTAGGCCCTCGCGCCCCGGGCCACCGACGTGTCGCGCCAGGCGCACGTCGGGGTCCGGCAGGTCAGGATCCCGAGGGTCACCTCCTTGCCGGGGGCGGTCCCGCGCAGGATCACGTACCGGCTCACCGGCGTGCCGCCGGTCTGCACCGGCGCGGTCCAGCGCAGCGCGATCCCGCGCGTCGGGTCCGTGGCGGCCACGACGCCGGTGGACACGCCGGGCACCGTCGCCGGCGGGGCGGCGGTCGTCGTGGTCGGCGTCGTCGTCGTGGCGCGGGCCGACGTCGTGGTCGGGGTGGTCGTCGTCGGGCGGACCGACGACGTCGTCGGGGTCGTCGTGGTCGGGCGGACCGAGGACGTGGTCGGAGCCGTCGTCGGGGGCCCAGTCGTCGTCGTGGGTGCGGTCGTCGTCGTGGGTGCGGTCGTCGTCGTGGGTGCGGTCGTCGTGACCGGTGCCGTCGTCGTCGAACTCGCCGCACCCGTCGTCGTGGCGGGCGGGGTCGTCGTCGGGGGCGTGCCGCCGCCGCAGACGAGGTCGCCGTCGAACGAGCCGTCGGTGTACTGCGCGAGGACGGTCGTGCCGCCAGTGAAGCTCGTGCCGCAGTTCTTCGAGGCCGCATCGACGGTCGAGAGCCCCGCGATCCACAGTGGGGCCTGCTCGAGCGGGCGCTTCGGGGTGAAGGCCGACGCCCAGGCGGAACGGTGGGCCGCGGCGTTGGCGGTCGAGTAGCCGCCGGTGATCTGGGTCCACTGGTAGCTCGTGGAGTAGAGCCCGACGGTGCCGACCCCGCCCGCGACGAGCGCGTCGAGGGCACCCTGCAGGGACGCGGCGTTGGCGGACGCGCTGCCGTTCCAGCTGTTGGCGACCTCCACGTCGAGCCACCAGGTCCTCGCGGTCGCGCCGGAGCCCAGGGTGTTCCGCGCGATGCGCAGCGAGTCCTGGCCGCCGTGGTAGCCGTAGTCGTACGCGCAGCCGGCGTCGGCGGCCGAGGTGCGGTCCGTGCACAGCGCCGGGTCGCGGCTGCCGCTCGCCGGCCAGTAGAAGGTGGAGATCGCGCCCGGGTTGCCGGTGTTGGCGTAGAGCGACGCGCCGTTCGCGCGGCCGGATGCCCAGCCGTACTGGCTCGCCAGGCACGGGTTGGCCGTCGACACCTTGCCGCCGTTGACGCCGACGACGCCGAACGAGCCCGTCGTCGGGAGGGACTGTCCGCACTGCGGGTAGGAGACGTCGTGCCCGACGGCGCCGGGAGGGCCGACCAGGGCCCACGCGGCGACGGTCGCGCCGCCGACGAGCAGCGCCGTCACGAGCGCGACGACGACGGCGACCCGACGACGGCGGGTGGGCGCGGCGGGCGGACCGGGTGCCGGGACCGGCACGAGGGTGACCGTCATCGGGGGCGGGCTCTCCAGTCGGGTCGCTGACGCCCCACCCGCACTCGGTCGCGGCTGCCGGTCGTCGTGCTCCCCGTCGTGCGGGAGGACGCGATGGTTACGCCGACCGGACGCGACCGTGCCGATTCAGCCGATCGGACCGCGCCGCCCGGCCGGCCCCGTGATCAACGCCGGTATCCTGACGACCAGTGTCAGGAACGAGGCTTTCCTGACACCGGGACCGGGGTCACCCGCCCGAGCGCTCCTGCTCCCGCAGCACGTTCTTCTGAATCTTCCCGGTCGACGTCTTCGGGAGCTCCCCGAACACCACGCGCTTCGGCGCCTTGTAGCGCGCGAGGTGGGTGCGGACGTGCTCGACCAGCACGTCGGCCTCCACCTCCTCGCGCACGCTCACATAGGCGACGGGGATCTCGCCCCAGCGCTCGTCGGGGGCGCCCACCACGGCCGACTCGATGACCGCCGGGTGGCTGTCGAGGACCCGCTCGACCTCGACCGACGCGATGTTCTCGCCCCCGGAGATGATCACGTCCTTGCTGCGGTCGCGGATCTCGACGTAGCCGTCGGGGTGCACCACGCCGAGGTCGCCGGTGCGGAACCAGCCGGCCGCGTCGACCTCGGCGGTGGCCGCCGGGTCCCGGTAGTAGCCGAGCATGACGTCGTTGCCGCGCAGCACCAGCTCGCCCATCGACTCGCCGTCGGCGGGGACGTCGTGCCGGGTCGTCTCGTCGATCACCCGCAGCCGCGCGGCCACGACGTTGCCGACGCCCTGCCGCGCCTGCAGCGCCGCGCGCTCGTCGTCGGAGAGGTCGTCCCACTCGGGGTGCCAGTCGTTGACGACCGCCGGCCCGTAGGTCTCGGTGAGCCCGTAGAGGTGGGTGACGTCCATGCCGAGGGCCCGCATGCGCGAGAGCAGGGTCGGCGACGGCGGCGCGCCCCCGGTGGCGACGGTGACGCGGTGGTCGAGCTCCGGCCCCTCGTCGGCGACGGACGACCCGGCGATCATCGTGAGCACCGTCGGCGCCGCGCAGAAGTGGGTGACGCCCTCGGTGCGCAGCAGCCGCCAGATCTCCTCGGCGTCGATCGCGCGCAGGCACACGTGGGTGCCGCCCGCCGCCGTCACCGCCCACGGGAAGCACCAGCCGTCGCAGTGGAACATCGGGAGGGTCCACAGGTAGCGCGAGCCCGGGTCCAGCCGCACGTGGAAGGCCATCGCGAGCGCCTGCAGGTACGCGCCGCGGTGGTGGTACATCACGCCCTTGGGGCGCCCGGTGGTCCCGCTCGTGTAGTTGATCGCGAGCAGGCCGCGCTCGTCGACCACCGGCACCACGCTCGGGGCCGCCGACCCGAGACGGTCCTCGTACTGCGGGCCCTCCACGAGCAGCGTCGCGCCGGTCCGCTGCGCGACGGTGCCGGCGAGCTCGGCCAGCTCGGTGGTCGCCAGCAGGATCCGGGCGCCGGAGTGCTCGACGATGTGGACGAGCTCGTCGGCGGAGAGCCGGGTGTTCAGCGGCACCAGCACCGCGCCCGCGTACGGCACGCCGTGGTGGGCCTCGAGCATGACGTGGCTGTTGGTGGCGAGGACGGCGACCCGGTCGCCGGGCCGCGCGCCCAGCGAGCCGAGCACCCCGGCGAGGCGCCGGGAGCGCTCCGCGAACTGCCGGTAGGTGAAGCGGTCCTCGCCGTCGACGATCGCGGTGCGCTCGGCGAAGGCGTGCTCGGCGCGGTCGAGGAACGCGGTCGGCGTCAGCTCGGCGAAGGTGAACGGGGCGGGCATCGGGGTGTTCGAGACGAACGGGCCGGTGGTCACGATGTCCTCCCGCGGGGCGGCGTCACTGGAGACCTCGTGAAGCCTAGGTCGGACCGACCCGATCACGCCTGCTCGGCGCTGCACCACCAGGTCGTCCGGCTCCCGACGGTGCCGCGCTCCATGGGGGCACCGCAGCGCGGGCACACGTCGTCGCGCTGCCGGTGGGTGATCACCTCGCCGGTGTGCACGCCGCCCTTCTCGATCGCCCGTCGCGTCGCCCGGCGCAGGACGCGGCGCAGCTCGTCGAGCTCATCGGTGGTGAACTCCCCGGCCGGACGGTGCGGGTCGACCTTCGCCTGCCAGAGAGTCTCGTCGGCGAGCAGGTTCCCGACACCGGACAGCACGGATTGGTCGAGCAGGCGCGCCTTGACGGGCGCGGTGCCGCGCCCGACCCGGGCGCGGAACTCGTCGCGGCCGATCTCGGCGGCGTCGGGGCCGAGCGCGTCGAGGTCGGGCTCCAGGCGTACGCGGCCCAGGCGGCGCTTGTCGAAGAGCCGCAGCGACCCGCCGTCGTCGAAGCTGACGGTGACGCGGTCCCACTCCGGCTTCTGGGCGCGCTCGTTCTCCTTGCGCGGCAGGCCGCCGGCGAGGTCGCCCTCCCGCGAGCCGCGCGGGCCGGTGACGCGGATCCGCCCGCCCATGCCGAGGTGGACGCCGAGGTGGGGGCCTGCGGCGCCGTCGGCGGTGACGGTGTCGCACCACATCGTCTTGCCCTTGCGGTGCGCGGCGGTGAGCTTCCCGCCGACGAGCGCCTTGGCGATCTCGCCGGGCCTGTGGGGCCGGCAGACGTACTCGTCGGAGTCGTCGACGTCGGTGATCGTCCGGTCGAGCGCCTTCTCGAGGACCTGGCGCGCGTTCTCGACCTCGGGCAGCTCGGGCACCCCACCGTGTTCCCCGGGTCGGGCGACCTCACTCCGAGCACCCACCGCGAGCGCGCGACCACGCGGCGTCGCGACCGCGATCCGGCTCACCGCCGCCGGGGCGCTGTTTAACCGCGACGTCACCTCCGGGAACCCGGCACGGGTGACAGTGTCGCCCGTGATCCCCGGTCCGCACGAGATGCTCGCCGTCGCGCTGGCGCAGGCGCGGGAGGGCGCCGTCGCGGGGGGTGTGCCGGTGGGGGCGGCGCTCTTCGCGGCGGACGGGACGCTGCTCGGCGCGGGCCACAACCGCCGCGTCCAGGACGGCGACCCCGCCACCCACGGCGAGACCGCCGCGTTCCGGGCCGCGGGCCGCCGCCCCGACTACGCCGGCACCACGATGGTCACCACGCTCTCGCCCTGCTTCTTCTGCGCCGGGCTGGTCCGCCAGTTCCGCATCCCGCGCCTGATCATCGGGGAGGCCACCACGTTCGGCGGCCAGCACGCGTGGCTCGCCGAGCACGGCGTCGAGGTCACGGTGCTCGACGACCCGGAGTGCGCCGAGCTCATGGGCCGCTTCGCGAAGGAGCACCCGGAGACCTGGCTCGAGGACATCGGCGGGCCCGAGCCCGGCCCCGCCTGACACAGCCCCCAGAACGGAGAACCCGCGTGTCCATCGTCGAGGAGCCCTCCGACGTCGTCCTGCGCGACGGCGTCTACGGCGACCGCGTCGCCGCCGTCGAGCCGGGGGGCGCGGAGTTCATCCCGCTCGCCGAACGGCACGGCCGGCCGCGCCAGCTGTTCTGGACGTGGTGCTCCCCCAACCTCGAGTTCGCGACGATCTTCGTCGGGGTGCTCGCGGTCAGCGCCTTCAGCCTCGGCTTCTGGGCGGCGGTCGTCGGGGTCGTCGTCGGGACGGCGCTGGGGTCGCTGACCCACGGCCTGCTGTCGTCGCGGGGCCCACGGGCCGGCGTGCCGATGATGGTGCTCTCGCGGCTCGGCTTCGGGTTCGTCGGCAACGCCCTGCCGGCCGGGCTCAACGCGATCGTCGGCGGCATCGGCTGGTTCGCGGTCAACAGCGTGTCCGGGGCGCTGGCGCTCTCGACGCTCACCGGGATGCCGGCCTGGCTCGGCCTGCTGATCGTCGCGCTCGTGCAGATCGGGGTGGCGCTGCTCGGGCACAACCTCATCCACGGGTTCGAGAAGGTCGTGCTCCCGGTGCTCGCGATCGTCTTCGCGATCACCTCGGTCGTGATCCTGGTGCAGACCGACCCGTCGTTCGTGCCCACCGACGGCCAGCCGGCCGGCCCGGTCGCCGGGTTCCTGCTCACCGTCGGCGCGACGTTCGGGTACGCGGTCGGCTGGAACCCCTACGCCACCGACTACACCCGCTACCTGCCGCCGGACGCGAGCCCGAAGGCCGTCGGGTGGGCCGCCGGGCTCGGCGTGTTCGTGCCGTGCGTGGTCCTCGAGACCGTCGGGGCGGCCTCGGCCACCCTCGCGACCGACCCGAACGCCTCGCCGACCGCCGCGTTCACCGAGCACCTCCCCGGCGTGCTCGCCGCGCTGACGCTGCTCTGCATCGCGGTCGGGGCCGTCGCCGCGAACGCCATCAACATCTACTCGGGCGCGATGTCGTTCGTGGCGCTCGGGATCCGGCTCCCGCTGACGCTGCGCCGGGCCCTGGCCGTCGGGGTGTTCGGCGTGCTCGGCTTCATCGTGGCGCTGTTCGGCCTCGCGGACGCCGGCGAGGCCTACGAGGGCTTCCTGCTGATCATCGCGTACTGGATCGCGCCGTGGCTGGCCGTCGTGTTCGTCGACTGGTACCTGCGCCGCGGTGCCGACGAGCGGGCCACCGAGGCCCTCCTGTTCGACACGACCCACCGCAACGTCGCCGGGCCCGTCGCGATGCTCGCCGGCATCGTCGTCTCGATCGTGCTGTTCTCGAACCAGACCGCGTTCACCGGCTTCGTCGCCCAGGCCGTGCCGCAGGTCGGCGACATCGGCTTCGAGGTCGGGTTCGTGGTCTCGGCGGCGATCTACTGGCTCATGCGGAGGTCGGCGACGCCGACACGGTGACCGTCGCGGGCGCGGCACCGACCACCCCGACCACGCTGTCGACCGCGCCCGCCGCCGCGCCGGCCGGGTCCGCCGCGGCCCGGGCCGCGGCCTCGTCGACGCCGAGCCCGCGCAGCAGGGTCAGGGCGAACTCGGCCGCGACCGCCTCGGGGGCGAGGCGGCCGGCCGGGTCGAACCACGTCCACATCCAGTGCAGCGACCCGAACATCTGCAGGCTGCGCAGCCGGGCGTCCCCCGGCACGAAGGTGCCGTCCGCCTCGCCGTCGTGCAGGACCCCGACGACGAGGTCGCGGTACTCGTCGCGCAGCGCCCGCGCCGACCCCATGCCGGGCTGATCGACCAGGCGCACCACCTCGCGCTGGAACGCGACGGTGGTGGCGGGCTCCCGGGCGGAGTAGCGCACCCCGGCGTGGACGAGGGCGGCGATCCGCTGCTCGGGCCCGGGGAGCCGGTCGAACAGCGCGCCCGCCTCGGCGAGCCGGGCGCGCATGTAGCGCTCCTGGACCTCGGCGAGCATCCGGTCCTTGGTGCCGAAGTGGTGGACGATCGTGCCCTTGGAGACGCCGAGCTCGGCCGCCACGTCGGAGAAGTTCGCGCGGTCGTAGCCGCGCTCGGCGACGTGCCGGGTGAAGGTCTCGAGGATCTCCGGACGGCGGCCGCCCCGCGCGTACCCCGGCATGCGCGACCCCCTCTTGCTGACTGACCGCACGTACGGGCAGAGTAGCCCAGGTCACGACGGCGGGCGAGGAGGCAGCGCATGGACGAGGGCATCGGGGCCTGGCCGGCCCGCCGCGCGGAGCGCTCGCCGGACGCGGTCGCCCTCGTCGACGGCCCGACCGGGACGCGCACCTCCTACGCCGAGCTCGACGCCCGCGTCGGCGCCCGGGCCGCCCGGCTCGCCGCGCTCGGGGTGTCCCACGGCGACCGCGTCGCGCTGCTCGGCGAGAACTCGCCCGCCTACCTGGAGTGGCTCTTCGCGGCCGCCCGCCTCGGCGCGATCACGGTCCCGGTCAACATGCGCCTCGCCGCCCCCGAGGTGGCCTACGTGCTCGAGGACTCGGGCGCGGGCGTCCTCGTGGCGTCGACGACGTTCGCCCCGCTCGCGCAGGCCGCGTGCGCCGCCACGGCCGCCCCTCCGCGCCTCGTGGAGCTCGCCGAGGAGGCCGACGGGCCGGGGCGCCGCGAGCCGGGGCCCGCCGCCGGCCGCGGCGGCGAGCCCTGCGTGATCATGTACACCTCGGGCACCACCGGCCGCCCCAAGGGCGCGGTGCTCACGCACGACAACATGCTCTGGAACGCGATCAACATGCTGTCCGCCGGCCCGGGCATCGCCTCGACCGACGTCACGATCGCCGCGGCGCCCCTCTTCCACATCGGCGCGCTCGGCCTCTCGGCGCTGCCGATCCTCTACGCGGGCGGGACCGTCGTCGTCGTGCCGTCGTTCGACCCGGCGGGCTTCCTCGACCTGATGGCCGCCGAGCGCGTCACGACGCAGTTCCTCGTCCCGGCGATGTGGGCGGCGCTGACGCGGGTGCCCGACCTCGACGACCGCACGTTCCCCGCGCTGCGCTTCGCGATCTCCGGCGGCGCGCCCTGCCCCGTGACCGTCATCGAGCGCTTCCTGGCCCTCGGCTGGACGTTCACCGAGGGGTTCGGGATGACCGAGCTCTCTCCCTGCGCGCTCTTCCTCGACGCGGCCGACGTCGTCACCCACGCGGGGTCGGTCGGGCGGCCGTTCCTGCACGTCGACGCGCGGCTGGTCGACGAGACGGACGCCGAGGTCGGCGTCGGGGAGGTCGGCGAGCTGGTGCTGCGCGGCCCCACCGTCTTCGCCGGCTACTGGAACCGCCCGGAGGAGACCGCGGAGGTGATGGGCGGGGGCTGGTTCCACTCCGGCGACCTCGGGGTCCGCGACGAGCGGGGGTTCGTCACCCTCGTCGACCGGAAGAAGGACATGATCATCACCGGCGGGGAGAACGTCTACCCGGTCGAGGTCGAGCAGGTGCTGCACCGCCACCCGGGGATCGCCGACGTCGCGGTGGTCGGGGTCGGCGACCCGCAGTGGGGCGAGTCGGTGCTCGCCGTCGTCGTCCCCGCCGACCCCGACGCACCCCCCGCCGCCGCCGACGTCATCGCCTACGCCCGCGAGCACGTCGCGCACTTCAAGGCGCCGCGACGGGTGGAGATCGTGGCCGAGCTGCCGCGCAACGCCACCGGCAAGCTGCTCAAGCGGGTGCTGCGGGAGCGCTACGCCGGGTCGGCCGCGGCGGTGTCGCGGTGACCGCCGTGGACGCCGCGGCCCCGGTGAGCGCCCACGACGCGTGGTCGACCCCGGAGCGCCGGGAGCTGCGCGCGCTGGTGCGCCGGTTCACCGTGCGGGAGGTCGTGCCGCAGCTCGAGGAGTGGGAGGACGCCGGGCAGCTGCCGCGGGCGCTGCACCGGCGGGCCGGGGAGCTGGGCCTGCTGGCGCTGGGGTTCCCGGCGGCGGCCGGCGGCGACGGCGAGCACCTCGACACCGCGCTCGTCGCCGAGGAGCTGATCCTCGCGGGCGGATCCAGCGGGGTGTGCGCGGGGCTGTTCACCCACGGGATCGCGGCGCCCCACATCGCGCTGCACGGGTCCGCCGAGCTGGTCGACCGGTTCGTGCGGCCCACCCTGCGCGGGGAGCTGATCGGGTCGCTCGGCATCACCGAGCCCGGCACCGGCTCCGACGTCGCGGCGGTCACCACCCGCGCCGTCCGCGACGGGGACGACTACGTGGTCACCGGCGCGAAGACCTTCATCACCTCGGGGATCCGCGCGGACTACGTGACGACGGCGGTGCGCACCGGCGGGCCGGGGCATCGCGGGATCTCGCTGCTCGTCGTCGAGACCGACCGGCCCGGGGTCGCCCGCACCCGGCTGCGCAAGATGGGCTGGCACTGCTCGGACACCGCGACGATCTCCTACGACGAGGTCCGGGTGCCGGCGACGCAGCTCGTCGGCGAGGAGGGCAGCGGGTTCCGCCAGATCATGGAGCGGTTCGCGACCGAACGGCTCTCGCTGGCGGTGCAGGCATACGCGACCGCGCAGCGCTGCGTCGACCTGACCATCGACTGGGCGCGGCAGCGCGAGACGTTCGGCGCGCCGCTGGCCTCCCGGCAGGTCGTCCGGCACCGCATCGCGCAGATGGCGCGCCGGGCGACGGTGGCGCGGACCTACGTGCGCGACGTGCTCGCGCGCTACGAGGCCGGGTCCCGCGAGGGCGACCTGGTGACCGAGCTGGCGATGGCGAAGAACACCGCGGTCGAGGCCTGCGACTGGGTCGTCGACCAGGCCGTCCAGCTGCACGGCGGCGCGGGCTACCTGCACGGGGTCGAGGTGGAGCGCCACTACCGCGACGCCCGCATCCTCGGGATCGGCGGAGGGACGAACGAGATCATGGACGAGGTCGTGGCCGGACGGCTGGGGCTGGACCCCACGTGAAGATCGACGCCACCGTGGTCACCGGCTCGACGGAGACCTTCGTCGAGGCCGCCGTCTCCGCCGAGCGCAACGGCTACGACGCCGTGTGGCTCGCCGAGACCGCGCACGACCCGACGGTCGGGCTCACCCTCTCCGCCTCCCGCACCGGGCGGATCACGCTGGGCACCGCGATCACCGTCGCGTTCGCCCGCACCCCGCTGACCGCGGCCACCACCGCCAACGACCTGCACGAGGTCTCCGGCGGGCGCTACGTCCTCGGCCTGGGCACCCAGATCAAGCCGCACGTCGAGAAGCGGTTCTCGATGCCGTGGTCGCGCCCGGCCGACCGGATGCGCGAGTACGTGCAGGCGGTCCGCGCGATCTGGGCGACCTGGAACGACGGCGAACCGCTGCGCTTCACCGGCGAGTTCTACACGCACACCCTGATGCCGCCGTTCTTCTCGCCGGCGCCCAACCCGTACGGCACGCCGCCGATCCACCTCGCCGCCGTCGGGCCGCGGATGACCGAGGTCGCGGGCGAGGTGGCCGACGGGCTGCTCGCCCATGCCTTCTCCACCGAGCGCTACCTGCACGAGGTGACGCTGCCCGCGCTGCGGCGGGGCTTCGAGAAGGCCGGGCGCGACGGCAGCGGGTTCGAGCTCTCGGGCACCGCGCTCATCGCGACCGGCTCGACCGAGGAGGAGCTCGCCGCCTCGGTCCGCGACGTCCGCCGCCAGATCGCGTTCTACGGCTCCACCCCCGCCTACGCCCCCGTGCTCGAGCTGCACGGGTGGGGCGAGCTCGCGACGGAGCTCAACCGGCGGAGCAGGCTGGCGGCCAAGGATCCTTCTCAGTGGGACGCGATGGGCGAACTGATCGACGACGAGGTGCTCCACGCGATCGCCGTCGTCGCCGAGCCCGACGGGGTCGGGCCCGCCCTCGCGCGGCGCTTCTCCGGCGTCGCCGCGCGCATCCCCTTCTACGCGCCGACCGGCGCCGACCTCGACCGCTGGGAACCGGCCCGCCGGTACCTCCAGGACCTGACGACGGGAGACCGGTGATGGTGGCGTTCACCGAGGAGCACCAGGCGTTCCGCAAGTCGGTGCGCGAGTTCGTCGAGCGCGAGATCGACCCGTACGTCGACGCCTGGGAGCGCGACGGCGCGATGCCCACCCACGAGCTGTTCGCGAAGATGGGCGCCCTGGGCTACCTGGGCCTGGAGTACGACCCGGCCTACGACGGCGGCGGCGCGGACCACCTCTTCTCGGTGGTCCTGGCCGAGGAGATCGGCCGGTGCGACGCGGCCGGCGTCGGCATGGCGATCGCCGTCCAGACCGACATGGCCACGCCGTCCCTCGCGCGGTTCGGCAGCCGCGAGCTCAAGGAGCGCTACCTCGCGCCCGCCGTCCGCGGCGAGATGGTCGCCGCCATCGCGGTCACCGAGCCCGACGCCGGCTCGGACGTCGCCGGACTGCGCACCCGCGCCCGGCGCGACGGCGACGACTGGGTGATCGACGGCGCGAAGCTCTACATCACCAACGGCGTCCAGGCCGACTGGCTGTGCCTGCTCGCGCGCACCTCCGACGAGGGCGGCGCGCGCGGCATGAGCCAGATCGTCGTGCCGACCTCGACGCCCGGGGTGAGCGTGTCGCGGAAGCTCGACAAGCTCGGCAACCGCTGCTCGGACACCGCGGAGCTCGCGTTCGACGGGGCCCGGGTGCCGGTGGCGAACACCATCGGCACCCACGGGCGCGGCTTCCAGCAGCAGATGGCGCAGTTCCAGAACGAGCGCATGGTGGCCTGCTACGGCCGCGTCGGGGCCTGCGAGCGGGCGCTCGACCGCACCCGCGACTACCTGACGCAGCGCACCGCCTTCGGCGGCCCGCTCATCGCCAACCAGTACCTGACCTACCAGCTCGCCGAGCTCTACGCCCGCGTCGACATGTGCCGGCACTACAACTACGCGTGCGCCGAGGCCTACGAGCGCGGCGAGGACACCTCGCGGTTCGCGACGATCGCCAAGCTCGCGATCGGCCGGCTCTGCGAGGACGTGGCCCGGACCTGCCTGCAGTACCACGGTGGGATCGGTTACATGGAGGAGACGTGGACCGCGCGTTTCCTGCGCGACATGCGGATCACCTCGATCGGCGGGGGCGCCGACGAGGTGATGCTGCAGGTCGTCGCGAAGATGCACGGCATGTGACGGACCGGAACGGGTATGCCGGGTCCCATGACCGAGCCGAGGGACGACACCGTCCGCAGCATAATCGAGCAGGCCCGCGAGGAGATCCTGTCCGACCCCGAGGAGACCGACGAGAAGGCCACCCGGGAGGCCTCGGAGTGACCGCGACACGGGCATCCGGGGCACGCGTGCGGTAGAACGGCGGCGTGGACACCGGCCGCCAGCAGGACCGCCCCTGGGGCTTCGCGACGCGTGCCGTGCACGCCGGTGCCGTCCCCGACGGTGCCACCGGGGCCCGCGCCGTGCCGATCTACCAGTCCACAAGCTTCGTCTTCGAGGACACGGCGGACGCGGCGAACCTGTTCGCCCTGCAGAAGTACGGCAACATCTACAGCCGGATCGCCAACCCGACGGTCGCGGCCTTCGAGGAGCGGGTCGCGAGCCTCGAGGGTGCGCTCGGGGCGGTCGCCACGGCTTCGGGCCAGGCCGCGGAGTTCCTCACGTTCGCCTGCCTGGCCGGCGCGGGCGACCACGTCGTCAGCGCGGCCAGCCTCTACGGCGGCACCGTCACCCAGCTCGACGTGACCCTGCGCCGCTTCGGCGTGGACACCACCTTCGTCGCGGGTGACGACGCCGAGGCCTTCCGGGCCGCGATCACCGAGAAGACCCGGTTCGTGTTCGCCGAGATGGTGACCAACCCCTCCGGCGAGGTCACCGACGTCGCCGCCCTCGCCGACGTCGCGCACGACGCGGGCATCCCGCTGATCGTCGACGCCACCACGGCCACCCCGTACCTGTGCCGGCCGATGGAGCACGGCGCCGACATCGTCATCCACTCCGCGACCAAGTTCCTCGGCGGCCACGGCACCACCCTCGGCGGCGTGGTGTGCGAGTCGGGCCGCTTCGACTGGGGCAACGGCCGGTTCCCGCAGATGACCGACCCGATCCCCTCGTACGGCAACCTCACGTGGTGGGGGAACTTCCAGGAGTACGGCTTCCTCACCAAGCTGCGCTCCGAGCAGCTGCGCGACATCGGCGCCACGCTCTCCCCACACTCGGCGTTCCTGCTGCTGCAGGGGGTGGAGACGCTCCCGCAGCGGATGCGGGCCCACGTCGCGAACGCCCAGCGGGTCGCCGAGTGGCTCGACGCCGACGACCGCGTCGACTGGGTGCGCTACGCCGGGCTGCCCGGCCACCCGCACCACGAGCGGGCCCGGCGGTACCTGCCCGAGGGCCCGGGATCGGTGTTCGCGTTCGGGGTGCGCGGCAAGGGCGAGCGGAGCGACGGGGGAGGCTCCGGACGCGACGCCGGCCGGCGGTTCATCGAGTCGGTGCAGCTGTGCAGCCACCTCGCGAACATCGGCGACGCCCGCACCCTCGTGCTGCACCCGGCGTCGACCACCCACCAGCAGCTCTCCGAGGACCAGTTGCGCGAGGGCGGGGTCCGCCCCGACCTCGTCCGCATCAGCGTGGGCATCGAGGACGTCGAGGACATCCTCTGGGATCTCGACCAGGCGCTCACCGCCGCCGTGAAGGAGACCTCGTGACGACCACGACGTGGACCGGGCCGACCGCGCTGGAGCGCCAGGAGATCCTGCGCCGCACGACGTCGGTCGCGATGGTCGGCGCCTCGCCCAACCCGGCGCGGGCGTCGAACTTCGTCGCGACCTACCTGCTGTCCTCCACCGACTTCGACGTCTACTTCGTCAACCCGAACGCCGAGGAGATCCTCGGCAAGCCGGTGTGGCCCTCGCTGGCGGCCCTCCCGGTCGTCCCCGACCTCGTCGACGTGTTCCGCCGCCCCGAGGACCTCGGCGGCGTCCTCGACGAGACGATCGCCGTCGGGGCGTCGACGTTCTGGACGCAGTTCGGGCTCTACGACGAGGACCTGGCGCGCCGCGGGGAGGCGGCCGGGCTGACCGTCGTCATGGACCGCTGCCTCAAGGTCGAGCACGCCCGCTTCCACGGCGGGCTGCACCTGGCCGGGTTCAACACCGGCGTCATCAGCTCCCGCCGCCGGTAGGTGGCCTCCGGCCTCGTGAGCACAAAATGTCGGTATAGCGACACTT
>NZ_JABBND010000011.1 GCF_012933465.1 Actinomycetospora sp. TBRC 11914 | reverse complement strand
GCGCACCCCGGCCGCCGACGCGGTGTCCCCGCGCAGCCAGTCGCAGAACCCGGCCGCGTTGTCCGGCGGCATCCCGTTGTAGGAGGCGGTCACCACCACCACCGCCCCCTCGGTCGGCAGATCCGCCCGCGACGGCGACGCCTCGCCCATCCGCACCGCGCCCACCCGGTCATCGAGCGGGGCCAGCGTCGTCGCCCACCCCCGATCCGTCCCATCCCGAGCGATCCGGGTCGCCAGATCCTCCGCCGCCCCCAGATTCGACCCGAACAACACCAGCAACGGCGTCCCGTGACGATCCGCCGGCGGAACCGGTGCGGGTCGGGTCTGTGGAGTGGTCACCGGGGTCGCCGCGGCGCGCGGGGTCTGCCCGGTCGTGCGGCCGCCGCGGGGACGAAGCGTGATCGTCAGCCCGTCGGGCTTGATGGTGATGCTCTCCTTGATCTTCAGCTGGTAGCCGGCGTGGTCCACCAGGTCGAAGCGCTGGAGCACCATCGCGAGCACGAGGATCGCTTCCTGCAGCGCGAACTGGCGCCCGATGCACGCGCGGGCTCCGGTGCCGAACGGCTTGTAGGCGTTGGGCGGGATGTCGGAGCGGCGGGCGGGATCGAAGTGGTCCGGGTCGAACTGCGCCGCGTCGGGACCCCAGATCTCCGGTCGGCGGTGCAGCGCCGTCGACAACGCCATGATCGGGGTCCCCGCGCGGAACTCGTACCCGCCGACGCTGGTGTCCTCGAGTGGTCGGCGGAAGAACGCCGGCGCCGTCGGCCACAGCCGCAGCGTCTCCTCGAGGATCTGCGGGACATAGGTCAGCTTCCCGACCTGGGCGGCCGTCGGGGCCACCGACAGGTCGGTGCCGAGCACCTCGTCGACCTCGGCCTGCGCCCGCGCCGCGACGGCGGGGTTCTTGGTCAGGTAGTGCACGGCGAAGGAGAGCAGCCCGCTCGTCGTCTCGTGGCCCGCGACCAGGAAGGTGATGCACTGGGAGACGATGTCGCGGTCGGGCAGGGAGAGTCCTGCCTTGTCGACGCCGTCGAGCATCCGGCCGAGCAGGTCCTGACCCGCCTCGCCCGAGGTCCGGCGCTCGTCGATGATCGCCTGCACGGTGTCGGTCATGAGCTCGATGGCGGCCGCAAAGCGCCGGTGGGCCCGGGTGCGGAGACGGTCGACCGGGCCGGGGATGCGCAATTGGGCCTGGCTCTCGTCGAGCATGGTCCTCATGGCCTGCACGAAGGGGTGCGCGGTGTCGCGGTAGAACGAGTTGAACCGGTACCCGAAGCCGCACAGCGCGATCGTGTCCAGCGTCAGCCGGGTCATGTCCGCGGTCACGTCGACCGCCTCGCCCGGGTTGAGCCGCTCCCACTTGAGCAGCAGCTGCTCGGCGATGTCGACCATCATCGGGTGGTAGCCCTGGATGGAGCGCTGCGAGAACGCGGGCAGCAGGATCTCGTGCGCGCTCTTCCACAACGGGTCGTCGGAGTCCGCCGTGAACAGTCCCCGCGTGGGGAGCGCTGTGCCCATCACCTTCTGTGGCCGAGCGACGAACTTCGCGAAGCGGGTCTCGTCGCACAGGTCGTCGAACATCTCCAGCCCGGAGGCGACGAACAGGTCCTGCCCGAGCATGGTCAGGTGCATCATCGGGCCGTAGCGGGCGGCGAGGTCGACGATCGTCTGGATCGTGCGTCCGCTCGGGAGGTCGAGCAGGTTCCCGACGACGGGTTTCGCCGGCGGACCGGGGATCGGACGAGCGCCCGGCGGGCGGGTGTCGGACTGGGCGGCCACGGCATCTCCTCGCTCGAATCCAGCGCACACTCGACTGCCGTGTGCTTCGGCCCAGCGTGACCGCTGGCGACGAGAACGGACCCCGTCCGTGCTTCCAGTCGACGTTCCAGCCCACCATGCGTCGCGACCCGGGCACGCCGCGCGCACGCCCGGCGTGTGGGGGAGGAGGCGACGCCAGGGGTCAGAGCGCGGTGCCCATCACGGTCAGGGCCGTCGTCAGCGGTGGCGCGGGCTCGGGATGGCACGCCTCGGTGAGGGACTCGTAGAGCGCGAGCAGGTGACCGAGGCCCACGAGGTGGGACAGGCCGACGGCCGGCCGCGCGGGGTCCACGACCAGGCGCATCGGGGCACCGCTGTGGTCCACCACGTCGTAGGCGCACGCCACGATCCCGCCGTACGCCGCCGCGGTCAGCGGTTCGCTCGCGCTCACGTCGACCACGACGCCCCCGGCCCCCCGGGTGAGGTGGCTGCGCACCCGACGCCGCAGTTCCCGGACGGTGTCGGGGTCGACCCGCCCCGACACGGCGAACACGCTCGCCCGGCGACCCACGCCGATGTGCAGGGTCGCGTACCGGGACGGGCCCGTCGGGACCTGGCGTGCGCTGCTCGAGGACTTCGTGGTGACCATGTCCCGAGCGTCGTCCGGCTCCTGGGCTGCGAGTCGTGAGGTCGTTAGCAGTTCCCTGTGCACACCCGCCTCGGGAGCAACGTCGTGCCCCTGATCGGACGGAGTCGACCACAGCAGGCCGTCGTCGCCGTCACAGGCCCGCCACATCCCGACGCGTGACGGTCGACCGCATGAGTCGAACGCCACCACCCTCCCGTGAACCGCACCCGTGGACGGCGCGACCCGCACGCCACCGGGACCGGCGGCTGCGCTGGACGCACGGACGCGAGGTGGCCCGGCCGGTGCCCACGGAGCTGCCCGACGACCTGTCCGCGGTCGGGCTGCCGGCCGGGGTCGCCGTCCCCCCGGTGCGGCGACCCCTCGACGAGGCGCTTCCCGGGACCGAGGGCGTCGAGGTCCAGGTCGTCGGGTACGGCACGTTGGCGACGCAGCTGTCGGCGTCCCTGCCGGCCGGGTGGTCGGTCCGCGCGGTCGAGTCGGCCACGTGGTCCTCGACGCCGGGCTTCACGCTGTTGTGGCGCCCGAGCCGGAGCGCGGTCGCCGGCGCCCTGCAGCGGCGGCCGCTCGGGGAGGTGGTCGTCCTCCTCGATCGGCGGGATCCCGGAGAGGCCGTGGTGGCCGCGTTCGACGCGGGCGCCGCCGCGTGCATCCACCAGCCCGCCGCGGCCCTCGTCGTGGGGTATCTCCTGCGGCTCGACGCGAACCGCACGCGCTCCTGAACCGTGTCGGGGATCCGCCGGTCGGCGAGGGTCACCGGAGGCAGGCCGGATCGTCATCCGGCCTGCCTCGCGTGCTCGTGATCATCAGGTCAGTGGCCAGTGCTCCTACAGCGAGCCGTCGGCGTGCTGCGTCGCGGCGTGCTCGGCCGCCCGGGCGGTGAGCGCCATGATCGTCAGCGTGGGCCCGACCCCGCCGTTGGAGACGTACGAGGCGGCGTCGGTGACGAACAGGTTCGGGATGTCCCAGGACTGGTTGAACTCGTTGAGCACCGAGCTGCCCGGGTCGTTGCCCATGCGCGCCCCACCGCACTCGTGGATCGCGGCCCCCATCGCGAGACTGCGCTTGACCCCGAGCCGGAAGATCGCCCGGCTGAACGGGTCCGCGTCGGGCCAGACCTTGCGCGAGTCCAGCCCGAGCGACGACGCGGCGAAGTTGACGCGGTAGCCGCTCGCCTCGGCCATCTCGCGCAGACCCCGGACCTGGGCGCGCATCAGGGCGCGCTCGTTGTCGGTGATGCGCAGGTGCACCCGGGGGATCGGCACGCCCCACGCGTCCTTGCGCCGCGGGTGCAGCGTGATCCGGTTGTCGTAGTACGGGAGCATCTCGCCGAAGCCCATGAGCCCGACGACGCCGCCCGAGCCCTCCGGCACCGGCATGCGACCGACCGTGCCCTGGACCGCCCAGCCGCGGGCGAACTCGCTGGTCGTGGGCGCGTCGACGTTCTCGAACCGCGGGATGTACACGCCGCCGATCGGCGGGTAGTAGGGGTCGGGCGGCGCCTGGTCGGTGGACTCGAACCCGGGGTGGTGGGGGTCGTCGCCGAAGAGCAGGCTCGGCGTCTGGTCCATGAAGTATCGGCCCAGCAGCCCCGACGAGTTGCCGAGACCGTCCGGGTGGCCGTCGGTGGCCGAGTTCAGCAGCAGCCGCACGGACTCGATGCCCGACGCGCAGCACATGACGATGTCGGCGTGGACCCGGTGCTCGCGCTTGGTGTGGCGGTCGACGTAGACCGCGCCGTCGGCCCGGCCGGTGGTCGGGTTGACGACGATGCGGCTGACGACGGCGTCGGTCCGGGTCGTGAGCCGGCCGGTCTCGCGGGCGGCGAGGATGCCCAGCGGCACCCGGTGCAGGTTCGGCGCCGCGTAGCGCCACGGCACGACGTGGCGCGACGGCCAGCGGCCCTCGACGGTGGCCTTGAAGTCCTTCTCGGCCGACGTGAGCAACGAGGGACCGCGGTAGACGCCGTCGGGGAGGTTGTCGAGGCCGTCGGCGGAGCCGTAGACCCCCATGAACTCCTCGACCCGGTCGTAGTACGGCGCGAGGTCGGCGTAGGAGATCGGCCAGTCCTGGCCGTGGCCGTCGTGGGACGCGGCCTGGAACTCGTGGTCGGAGGACCGCAGCAGCACCCGCCCGTAGGCGTGCAGCCGGCCGCCGAGCTGGCGGCCGCGGATCCAGAGGAACTCGCTGTCCGAGGCGTACGGGTGCTTCCGGTCGTTGACCAGGAAGTCGCTGGTCTGCTCCTTGAACATGGCGCGCCGCGACTGGATGTACTGCCCCTTGAGGCTCTGCCGGAGCCGTCCGCCGAGGCCGATCGACATCGCCGCGGGCTGGGTCTCGGGCGGGGGCACGAAGTCGGCCTCGCTGATGTCCCGGCCGGCCTCGAGCAGCAGCACGTCGAGGCCGCGCTCGGTGAGCTCCTTGACCGCGATGCTGCCGGCCGCGCCGGAGCCGATGACCAGGGCGTCGTACCGCCCCTGGGATGAAGTCATGATCGTTCCGTCTCCGTGCGAAGTGAAGGGGATCAGGCGACGAGGAGCGGGCGCAGGGTCCGGTGGGCGACCTCGAGGCCCACGTGGACCTTGTCCTCGGTCCCGCCCCAGAGCGGGTCCTCGTGCTCGACCGAGAGCACGCCGTCGAAGCCGCCCTCGTAGAGGGTGTCGACGACGCGGCGCCAGTCGACGTCGCCGAGCCCGGGCACCCGGTAGCGCCACCACCCCGTCGTGAAGGGGTCGGCCTCGCGGTCGACGGCGATGCCGGGCCAGCCGTACCGGTTCCGCCGCTCGGGGAAGAGCTGGATGTCCTTCGCCTGGGCGTGCGGGATGCGGTCGACGTAGGGCTTCAGCGCCTCGACGGGGTCGATGCCCATCCACACCAGGTGCGAGGGGTCGTAGTTGAGGTAGAGGCCGATCGAGAACATCCACTCCCACAGCTCGGGGGAGTAGGCGAGGTTGCCGGGATAGCCGTCCGGGTGCCAGCCCTCCATCACGCAGTTCTCGACGATGAGCTTGACGCCCTGCTCGCCGGCCCGGTCCACCAGCGGCTTGAACACCTCCTCGGCGTCGCGCAGGTTCTCGCTGACCGACTTGCCGGGGTGGCGGCCGACGAAGGTCCCGACGGTCTCGGTGCCGAGCAGCGCGGCGGCGTCGATGCACGCCAGCACGTGCTCGTTGACCCGCTTCCGCTCGTCGGCGTCGGGGTGGAGGTTGTTGTCGTAGTAGGCCAGCGACGACGGCGCCGGGCCGAGCCCGTGCTGCTCGAACAGCGCCCGCGTGTCGTCGGCGGTGGCCTGGTCGAAGTGCGCGACGTCGAGGTGGGAGGCGGTGAAGTCCCGGTCCCCGAGCGCGGGCCAGGCGGCGACCTCGAGGGCCTCGTAGCCGGCCTGCGCGGCCCACGCGGCGATCTGGGAGAGGGTCTGGCCGGGCAGGCAGGCGGTCAGCATGCCGAGCTTCACGGGGTGCTCCTTCCGGGTGGGGCGATCCCGACCCAGGTCGAGGTGGTCGCGGAGGTGACGACGGCGTCGGTCAGCGCGGCCGCGCGCAGGCCGTCGGCGAAGCCGGGCAGCCCGTCGGGGCGCTCGCCGGTGACGGCGGCGTAGGTGTCGACGACGAACGCGTCGAAGCAGTCCTGGTAGCCCTGCGGGTGTCCGGCCGGGATACGCGAGTACGCCCCGGCGTCCTTGCTCATCGCGGCTGACCCGCGTGGCAGGGCGAGCGTGCCCTCGAGGCTGCGCACGGTCAGCGTCTCGGGCTGCTCCTGGTCGAAGCCGTACGAGGCGCGCTCGCCGTCGATCGAGATCGCGAGCTGGTTCTTGCGCCCGATCGCGGCCTGGCTGATCGTGGCCGAGCCGGTCGCGCCCCGGTCGGTGGCGAACACGATCGTCACCGAGGCACCGTCGGAGGCCAGCGTCGCCAGGAGCCGGACGATGCGGTGCCCGGTGACGAACTCGGCGAGGTCGCACCAGTGGATGCCCACGTCGGCGAACGTGCGGCCGGCGCCGCCCTGGCCGCGCCACCCGGCGCCGCTCTCGAGCTGCCAGTCCTGCAGGTAGCCGCCGTAGAGCAGGTGCAGCGCCCCGGCGTCGCCGGCCGCGATGCGGGCACGGGCCTCGCGGACGGTGGGGTAGAAGCGGTACACGAACGGCACCGCGGTCACCGCGTGCCGCTCCGTGGCGAAGTCGGTGAGCGCCCGGGCGTCGTCGAGGTCGGTGGCCAGCGGCTTCTCGCAGATCACCGCCTTCCCGGCGGCGACGGCGGCCCGGGCCAGCGGTACGTGGGTGTCGTCGGGGCTCGCGACGTGCACGACGTCGACGTCGGCGGCGGACACGAGCTCCTCGGCGGTGGTGCCGCGGCCGGCCCCGAGCCGGCGCGCGGCGTCGGCGGAGCGGTCCGCGGTGGACGCGGCGACCGCGACCAGCTCGGCGCCCGCGGCACGGACGGCGTGGGCGTGCACGGTGCCGATGAACCCGGTGCCGACGACGCCGACGCGCAGACGCTCGCTCATCGGGGGGTGCTCCCGTCCGGCTCGGGCTCGGCGAACGCCACGAACGCCGGCTGGGGGACCTCGGTGTCAGCGAGGTGGTGCAGGGACCCGTCGGCGGCGTCGACGGCGTAGGCCCGGACGACGTCGCCGGGACGGTCGGCGACCAGCAGGACCGTGCCGGTCGGGTCGAAGGCGAAGCTGCGGGCCGCGAGCCCGGGGTGGATCGAGGGGCTCAGCCGCACCGCGCCGCGCCTCGACAACCGGCCCTCGGCGTCGAGCGCGAACCAGGCCACGGTGTCCTCGCCGCGGTTGTTGACGTAGACGACGTCGAGCCGGGGGTGCACGCGGACCTCGGCGGGCTCGTTCAGCCCGACGTGGTCGGGCCCGACGGTCGACACGTGGTCGAGCAGCGTCACCGCGCCGGTCTCCGGATCGAGGGTGAAGCACGCGAGTTCCGAGGAGAACTCCCAGGTCATCAGCAGTCGGCCGGTCGACGGGTGGAATGCGGCGTGGCGGGGCCCGGTCTGCGGGCCGGTGTGCAGGGACGCGGCCGGCCGCAACGAGGTGCCGTCGCCGAGGGCGTAGACGAGGACCCGGTCGGTGCCCTTGTCGCCGACGACGACGAACCGGCCGGTGGGGTCGAGGACCGCGCAGTGGGCGTGGGGGCCCGACTGGCCGTGACCGCCGGCCTGGGGTGAGGCGTTCGGGTCGGTGCCGTGCCCCTCGAGGACCGCGAGGTCCCGGAGGTCGCCGATCGACCCGTCGGGCTCGAGCCCGAACAGGAGCACCGTGGAGTCGTCGTAGACGTACTCGACGTTCCACCCGTCCTCGGTGCGCACCACGCGCTCGACGTGGTCGAAGGACCCGTGGTCGGCGCAGAGCAGCACCCGACGATCGGCCGCGACCGAGAGGTACGTCGGGAACGGGCCGGGGGCCGGCTGCGAGTTCACCCAGGTCAGCGCCGCCGTCGTGGGGTCGACGGCGAAGGCGTGCACGGCGGCACGCGGGCCGACCGGACCGCGACCGTCGTTCTTGCGCTCGTCGACCGCGTACAGGACCCGGGTGGTGGCGTCGTAGACCAGGTGGCCGGCCTGGGCCGGGGACCCGCTGCGCGAGCAGACCTCGAGCTTGCCGGACGGGTCGAGCTCGAGGCCGATGATCCCGCCGGACCCGGGGTGGGCCGGGTCGGCGTAGGAACCCACGTAGCAGACGGTGTTCATGCCGCGGTCAGGCGGCGAAGCATCTCCTGGTGGCGGCGGACCTGCTCGACCTCGTCGGCGAGCTCGGCGCGACCGCGGTCCTGGAAGTAGCGCTGGCCCTCGTACTCGGAGTTGACGTACCCGTCGTAGCCGCCGGCGACGAGGGCGGAGATCGCGGTGTCGTAGTCGATGGCGATGTCCTGGTACTGCCCGGGCCGGCCCGGGATCTCGGACATGTTGTTGAACTTGCCGTGCACGCTGACCACGTGGGGCACCAGCTCGCGCAGGGTGTCCCCGGAGGTGTTCGACAGCATCAGGGCCTCGAAGACCACGGTGTGGTCGATCTCGGCCGGGTCGTCCACCCGGGACTCGGTGAAGGCCTTCACCCCGCGGAAGGTGTCGGCGAACGCGGGGTCGACCTCGCCCGTCGTCAGGAACCGCTTGACGTCCACGCGCAGGTTGCCGGCGGTGGAGAAGGACATGTCGACGGCGCCGACGGGCGCCTTCCCGGCACGCAGCAGCTCGGCGAGCTCGACGGCGGCGGCGGTGGCCGCCGGGGAGGCGCCGCGGCGCTCGAACCAGGCCAGCTGCACCTCCGAGGGGCGCCACCCGAAGATGCCGAAGTCGGGGACGATGCCCAGGTGGCGGGTGCCGGTGCGCTCGACGTGCTCGACGATCTCGGTGACCTGCCGGCCCTCGAGCGGCATCGGCTGGTGGATCTCCTTGCCGAGCCGGACGTCGAGCTCCTCGGCCAGCGGCAGGGCGGAGAGCATGACCTCGAGGGGGACCACCGAGAGCACCCGCACGTTGCGGAACCCGAGGCGCTCGGCCAGCCGGATGTCGCGACGGAGTCGGTCGGCGCACTCCTCGTAGGTCATGACGTGGTCGCGGAACTGCAGGACGTCCATGCAGACGTCCATGGTCACCGGGGTGGTGCCGTAGCGGTCCATCCAGTCGAACCAGCGCGCGACGAACTCGTCACCCGGGTCGGGGTAGCGCAGCGACATCTCGTCCACGATCTCGACGCCGTCGGCGTCGGGCAGGGCCTCGCCGACCTCGCGGATCTGGGACTCGAGGTCGAGCTCGCGGAAGAACTGCGACTGCTGGTAGCTGTAGAACGACACGCCGCGCTTGATGGCCATCAGACGGTCTCCTTCTCCGCGGTGAGCTCGAGGGTGTGGACGACGATCTCGGGGGCCTTCTCCGACCCGGCGCCGGTGCCGGGCACCGGGGGGTTCGCCACCCACTCCTCGTCGGTGGGCTGGTAGCCGTAGGCGGCGAGCACCGACTGCTGGAAGCGCACGGTGTGGACCCCGGGGGCGAGGCCGCCGGGCGCGGCGACGTGCAGCACGCCCTCGTCGTCGTAGTCCCAGTGCTCCCAGACCTGCCCGCGGAGCTCGGAGAACGTCCGCGGCTCCCGGCCGTTGATCTCGAAGGTCTGCACGTCGCGCGGGTAGGAGACGCCGTCGACCTCGAGGAAGTAGCCGTTGTGCAGCGAGAGGAACACCCCGCGGTAGTTGGCGTTGCGCACCGCCAGGCGGAACCCGACGACGTCGCCGTCGACCTCGTCGTTGCGCAGGCTGTCCTCGCGGATCAGGAAGTTCTCGAACACTGCTCTCTTCCTCGCTCTGGTCGATGGGGGAGCGGGAGGGCGGGCCCCGGGGCCCGCCCTCCCGGGGTGGGTCAGGCCGCCGCGGGGGACACCGCGGCCGGGGCGTCCTCACCCTTCACGGTGAGGGGCTCGAAGGCTGCGCCGTGACGGTGGCGGAAGATCCCGAGCCACAGGATGGTGGTGACCACGGCGATGGCCACCGGGACGATCCAGAGGGTGGTCCAGGCGCCGGTGTCGGTGGCCGGGGCGGTGGCGACGGTCGCGTTGTAGATCTCGCCGGAGGCCAGCGACCCGATGAGGGCGCCGAGCCCGGAGATGACCAGGATGAGCATGTTCTGGGCCTGGGCGTGCAGCTTGGCCGGGACGACCTGGTTGAGCCACATCGCGGTGAGGACCAGGAAGAAGTCGTTGCAGATGCCGTGCAGCGCGACGCCGACGACCAGCGGCGTCAGGTGCCCGCCCGCCGCGACGGCGAAGAGGACGAACCGCACCGCCCACATCCCCATCCCGACCGCGAGGCCGGCCTTGAGGCCGATCGTGCGCAGCACCAGCGGGATCGAGACGATGAAGACGATCTCCGAGAGCTGACCGATGGCCAGCACCCCGGCGACGTTGGAGACGCCGAGGGCACCGATGTAGGCGGAGGCGAAGGTGTTGTAGAAGCCCAGCGAGACCGCGGTGAGCAGGGTGCAGAGCATGATGATCGCGAAGTTGCGGTGCCGGAAGAGCGGCATGGCCTTCGCGCCGATGACGTCGCCGAACGAGAAGCGGACGCCCTTGGCGGGCGGGGGCGTCGTCGGCAGCGTGAACGAGTAGAGGCCGAGGACGAAGCTGGCGACGGCGGTGACGATGAACAGGTTCGCGGAGCCCGAGAGGCCCATCCACCCCACGCCCAGACCGGCGATCGCCCAGCCCAGGGTGCCGAACACCCGGATGTAGGGGAACCGGCCGTCGTCGGACCCGAGCTGCCGGAAGACGATGGAGTTCGCGAGCCCGATGGTGGGCTGGAAGAAGAGCGTGTAGAGGAAGATCAGCCCCAGGACGAGGCCCCCGTTCTGGGCGCTCACCGCCCCGGGCAGGAAGACCAGCACGATGCCGCCGAGGATGTGGGCGACGCCGAGCACCTTCTGTGAGGCGAAGAACCGGTCGCCCAGGGCTCCGAGGAACATCGGCGAGGCGATCGCCGAGACCGCGGCGAGGGCGTAGACCAGGCCGATGATCGTGGACAGCCCGTTGGTCGACAGGACCAGGCCGATCGTGGCGAACCACGACCCGAACACGATGAACTCGAGGAGCATCATCGCGATCAGGCGCGTGTAGAGGGTCGCGTGGCCGGCCGGTCGGCCGGGTGCGGCCGCCGCGCCGTGCGCTGCGGAGGCCGTGCTGGGGCTCTCGCTCATCGTTGAGATCCTTCGGGTGATGGTGAGGGTGGGGCGGGGCGCCGCGCGTACCGCGGTCGCGGGCCGGTGTCCCCGCGAGGTGCGCGGGCCGGTGGCCGCCTGGTCCCGAGGGACGGACGGCGTCTGAGCGAGCTCAGAAAGCGGATGGGCCCGGGAGCGCGGATTCCTCCCGGACCGTGCCGGTGCGATCTGGGCCACACGACGTGGTAGCGACGTACGCTAGCTCACACCATAATCAACAACAAGAACGACAGCAGGATTATTGACAATCTAGGCAGTGATCTTCGGTTGTGCCCTGTGGAGCTCGTGTGAGCAGGGCGGAGCTCGTCCGGCAGACGGGTCAGTCGCCGCCGCGGAGAGCGTCGATGACGGCGCGGAAGTGCCGGCGGGCCGCCGCGTCCGCCCGGTCCGGATCGCGCGCGGTGACCGCCTCGACCACCTCGCCGAGCTCGGCGAAGGAGCGCGGCGCGCGACCCGGACGCAGGGAGAGCTGGAACTGGTGGCGCACGATCTGCGCGGCCAGCCGGTCCACGAGCTCGGTCGCGGTCGGCTGCCGGGCCGCCGCCCGGATCGTGGCGTGCAATGTGGCGATCAGCGTGGAGTAGCCGGCCAGGTCGCCCTCGGCGAGCGCCCGCGCCATCTGTCCCACCTGCGTGCGCAGAACGGTGATCTCCTCGTCGGTGATGCGCTCGGCGGCCCGCCGCGCGAGCAGGCTCTCGAGCACCATGCGGCACTCGGCGATCGCCACGGCCTCCTGCCGGGAGACGACGCGGACCCGGGCGCTGCGGTTCGGGACGCGCTCCACCAGGCCCTCGGTGATGAGGGTCTCGATGGCCAGGCGGATGCTGCTGCGGGTCGTGCCGTACGACTCCACCAGGGCCGACTCGATCAGTCGGTAGCCCGGTGGCAGGTCACCGCGGGCGATCCCGGCGCGCAGTCGGCTCTCGGCGGCGTCCCGGTGTGGTGCGGCGATGACGATCCCTCCCTCCCGGACTTCCCCGATCGGTGTGGCGCTGTGGGAGGAGCGTACGAAGCTGTTGGCAAGATTGTCAACGATCCTGCCAGCAATGCGTCGAGCGGTCGTCGCGAGGTCGGGGCGGGTGCCCGGGCGGCGCGCCTCGACGGCACGGGCCACCGCGGCGGCGGCGCGCGCCCGGCGCGATGGTCGCCGGGGACGGAGACCGGCGCCGGGTCAGACGAGCGCTTCCTCGCGCACCGCGGCGATGACCCCGCCGAGGTGCTCGCGGGCGGCGGCGTCGGCCGCGGCGGGATCGCGCGCGACGATGGCGTCCACGACACGCTCGAGCTCGGCGAGCGACTGCTCGGCCCGGCCCGGGCGCAGCGAGAGCTGGAACTGGTGGCGCACGATCTGCGCGGCGAGCCGCTGGACCAGTTCGGAGGCGATGGGGTGCCGCGCGGCCTCGCGCACCAGTGCGTGGTGGTTCTGGATGAGCTCGGAGTAGCGCAGGAGCTCGCGCTCGGCCACGGCCCGCCGCATCAGCTCCCGGTTGCCCAGCAGGCGCGCGACCTGGTCGTCGTCGGCGAGCTCGGCGGCCTTGGCGGAGAGCAGGCCGTCGAGGACCATGCGGCATTCCATGATCTCCACGGCCTCGGCCGTCGACACCGTGCGGACGCGGGCGCCGCGGTTGGGGATCCGCTCGACCAGACCCTCGGCGGCGAGCGCGTCGAGCGCCAGCCGCGCGCTGTTGCGCGTGACGCCGTACTGCTCGCTCAGCTCGGCCTCGACGAGCCGGTGCCCGGGAGCGATGGTGCCGCGGGTGATCGCCTCGCGCAGTCCCTTCTCGGCGACGTCGCGCCCGGGGCTGCCGCTGAGCAGGCCATCGCTCGTCGCTTCGGTCCTCGGCACGACGGCGACTGTACGCGAATCGTCCACAGGATCGTTAACGATCGGCCGGAGCGATGGATCGGCGGATTGTTTGTCAACAATCATGGCGCCGTGCTTGTTGTGGATATTGGTGTGAGCTAGCGTACGGCGCTGTCGGTGACGCAGGTCGCACCCGCGTCGCGGCTCCCTCCCCCCTGCCTCCGAGAGGAACGCCGATGTCCTCTGCCCTGGACCCGACGCGCTCGACGTCCCGGCTGTCGATCCGGGTCACCGCGCTGTGCTGGTTCGTCGTGCTGCTCGACGGGCTCGACCTGTTCGTGTTCGGCGCCGTGCTGCCGCGCCTGCTCTCCGAGCACGCGGTGGGCCTCACCCCCGTCGTCGCCGGCGAGGTCGCGAGCCTGACCACCTTCGGGATGCTGCTCGGGGCCCTCGCTTCCGGCTTCGTCACCGACCGCCTCGGGCGCCGCATGGGTCTGGTGCTGGGGGTGACGGTGTTCTCGCTCGCCTCGTTGGCCACCGGGCTCGCGCCGACCCTCGCGGTGTTCGGGGTGGCCCGGTTCGTGGCCGGACTCGGGCTCGGCGGGCTCCTGCCGACCGCGATCACGATGGCCATGGAGTACGCCGCGCCGCGGCGGAAGGCGCTGTCGGTGGCGGTCGTCATGACCGCCCACCAGGCGGGCGGCGCGCTCGCCGGAACCCTCGGTCTCGCGCTGGCGGCCTCCCTGGGCTGGCGCGGGGTGTTCATGCTCGGCGCGGTCCCGCTGCTGGTCGCCGTGCCCGCCCTCCTGGCCTGGTTGCCCGAGTCCCCGAGCTTCCTCCTCGCCCGCGGCCGACGGAGCGAGCTCGCGGCGCTCGCCGAGCGCCACGGCGTCGACGTCGCGTCCCTGACGCCCGCCGACGAGGACCGGCGCTCGGCCGACGTCGGCCTGCGCGCGCTGTTCGCGCACGGCTCGCGGCGGGCGACCGTGCTCTTCTGGATCGCCTCGTTCTTCGGTCTCCTGCTCGTCTACGGCATGAGCACCTGGCTGCCGACGATGATGCGGTCCAACGGCTACGAGCTGGGCTCCGCGGTCGCGTTCCTGGTCGTGGTGAACCTCGGCGGCATCGTCGGGCTGCTCATCGCCGGCCCGCTGGCCGATCGGTTCGGGGCCCGTCCGGTCGCGGTGATCTGGTTCGTGCTGACCGCGGTCGGCCTGTGCCTGCTCGCGGTGAAGATGCCGCTGATCGCCACCTACGCCGTCGTCTTCTTCACCGGGACCTGGCTCTTCAGTGCCCAGACGATGATCTATGCGTTCGTCGGTGCCTCCTTCGGGCCCTCGGCGCGCGGCACCGCGCTGGGCTGGGCCTCGGGGGTCGGTCGGGTCGGCGCCATCGTGGGGCCCTCATTGGGTGGTCTGCTGGTCGCCTCCGGCGCGTCCACGTGGGGCTTCGGGGTCTTCGCGGCGGCGGCGGTGCTCGGGGCGGTCTCGACGGCGCTGGTCCCGCGCCGGCGGCCCGTGCAGGCCGAGTCGCGCGAGGCGGTGCTCGCGTAGTGTCCGAGGGCATCGTCGGGTCCGTCGTGCGGGAGATGAGGTCACCGATGAGCGCCGGGACCGATCCCTCCGGGGAGCGTGGCGACGTCCTCGAGCGGGTCCGCCACGCCATCCTCGACGGGCAGTTCATGCCCAACCAGCGCCTCGTCGAGGCCGACCTGTCCCTGCAGTTCGGGGTCAGCCGCTCCGCGATCCGGGCGGTGCTGACCCAGCTGACCGGCGAAGGTCTCGTCGAGCGCGTCGCCAACCGCGGCGCGCGGGTCCGCGCGGTCTCGCTGGAGGAGGCCATCGAGATCTCCGAGGTCCGGATGGCCGTCGAGGCGCTCTGCGCGGCCAAGGCCGCGGAACGGGCCACCGACGAGGACCTCGCGGTCCTGCGCGAGATCGCCGACGCCATGAGGCGGGCGGTCGCCGACGGCGACGTGCTCGGGTACTCCGAGCTCAACCGCCGGCTCCACGCCACGGTGCGGACGGCGAGCGGTCAGCACGTCGCCGAATCCGTGCTCGAGCGGCTGCGCGGCCAGAACGTCCGCCACCAGTTCCGCCTGGCCCTGCTGCCCGGCCGCGCCGCGGTGTCGCTCCCGCAGCACCTGGAGATCATCGAGGCCATCCGTGCCCGCGATCCCCGGCGCGCCGAGACCGCGATGCGCGACCACCTCGCCAGCGTGATCGAGACCCTCCCGCAGGTGGGCTCCAGCTAGGTGCGCTCCGCGCTCGTGAGCACTAAGTGTCGGTATAGCGACACTTAGTGCTCACGAGGCCGCAGGCCACCTTTGGCCAAAACTGTTGACAATAATGACGACAGAATCGACGCTGGAGCCAGCGCACCCGGCGCCCCGGACCGACGAAGGAGACAGCCATGGAGACGGTCGTGGTGACCGATCCGCCGCGGGCGGACGTCGAGGACGCGGCGGCGCTGGGGGAGTACGGGGTCGCGACGGTGCACGAGGCGCTGGGCCGCGTCGGGTACCTGGGCCCGGAGTTCCGCCCCGCCTGGGCCGGCGCGCGGATCGGCGGCACCGCGGTGACCGTGCTGTGCTGGCCCGGGGACAACCTGATGATCCACGTGGCCGTCGAGCAGTGCCGGCCCGGGGACGTGCTGGTGGTCGCGACGAACTCACCCACCACCGACGGCCTCTTCGGTGAGCTGTTCGCGACCGCGCTGGCCCACCGCGGGGTCCGCGGTGTCGTCCTCGCCTCGGGGGTGCGCGACGTCGCCGAGCTGCGCGAGATGGGCTTTCCCGCCTGGTCCCGCGCGGTCTCGGCGCAGGGCACCGTCAAGGCCACCGCCGGCGCGGTCAACGTCCCGGTCACCCTCGGCGGGCAGCTGGTGCGGCCCGGCGACGTCGTGGTGGCCGACGACGACGGCGTCATGGTCGTCCCCCGCGGCGACGTCTCCCGCGCACTGTCGGCCTCCCAGGCGCGCGTCGAGAAGGAGGCCGCCTCCCGGGCGGCCTTCCAGGCCGGCGAGCTCGGCCTCGACCGCTACGGCCTGCGCGACCGGCTCAAGGAGTTCGGCCTGGAGTACCTCTCGTACGAGGACCACCAGGCCCGGGACGGACGATGAGCGGCGACGACGAGACCGGTGTCCGCACCACCATGCTGCGCGGCGGCACCTCGCGGGGCCTGTACTTCACCGCGGCCGACCTACCGACCGATCCGGCCGTCCGCGACGATCTGCTGCTGCGGCTGATGGGGACCCCCGACCCGCGCCAGATCGACGGGCTGGGCGGGGCTACGTCGCTGACGAGCAAGGTCGCGGTGGTCTCGCCCTCGCCGCGCGACGACGCCGACGTCGACTACCTGTTCCTGCAGCTCGGGGTGGCCGAGGCGACCGTCTCGCACGCCCAGAACTGCGGCAACATCCTCGCCGGCGTCGGCCCCTTCGCGATCGAACGTGGCCTGGTGCCGGCGACCGACGCCGAGACGACGGTGCGCATCCGCATGGTCAACTCCGACAGCGTCGCGGTCGCCACCGTCCCCACCCCGGGCGGCCGGGTGACCTACCGCGGTGACGTGGCGATCGCCGGGGTCCCGGGCACCGCCGCCGGGATCACGCTGGCCTTCACCGACACCGAGGGCTCGACGACGGGTGCCCTCCTGCCGACCGGCCACGTCCGGGACACCGTCGACGGCGTCGAGGTCACCTGCGTCGACAACGGCATGCCCGTGGTCCTCGCCCTGGCGTCGGCGTTCGGGCTGACCGGCCACGAGACCCACGAGGAGCTCGCCGCCGACACCGCCCTGGCGCAGCGGGTCGACGCCTTCCGCGCCAAGGCCGGCGCGCTCATGGGCCTCGGCGACGTGAGCGCCTCCTCGGTGCCCAAGACCGTGCTGCTCGCCCCGCCGACCGACGGCGGGCAGGTGGCGACCCGCTCGTTCATCCCGGTCGCCCCGCACACCGCGATCGGTGTGCTCGCCGCGGTCAGCGTGGTCACCGGGATGCTGCTGCCCGACGCCGTCGGCCACGAGCTGACCGCGGGCTGGCCCGCCGACTCCAGCCGGGTCGACGTCGAGCACCCCACCGGTCACTTCCTGGTCGACGTCGTCGTCGACACCACCGCCACCCCGCCCCGCGTCGAGCGCTCCGGCGTGGTCCGCACCGCCCGCAAGCTCTTCGACGGCACCGCCTTCCCCCGCGCCTGAGCCACCCCGCATCCCTCCGGAGAACGACATGCCTCCCATGCACGAGGTCGCCCACCTCGCCCACCTCGAGCTGCGCACGCCCGTCCTCGACGAGTCGGTCGCGTTCTTCACCGACTACCTCGGCCTGACCGTCACCGGGACGGCCGGCGACTCGGTGTTCCTGCACGCCTTCGACGACTACGAGCAGACCACCATCAAGCTCACCGCCCACGAGACCTCCGGCATCGGGCGCACCAACGTCCGCGCGGCCAGCCCCGAGGCGCTCGAGCGGCGGGTCAAGGAGATCGAGGCCGGCGGCCACGGCGTCGGCTGGGTCGACGGCGACCCCGGCGTCGGCCCCACCTACCTCTTCCGCGACCCGGACGGCCACGAGTTCGGCATCTACTACGAGTCGGAGTGGTACTCCGCGCCGGCCGGGCTCGCGCCGTCGCTGAAGAACCAGGCCCAGGCCTACCCGGGCCGCGGGGTGTGTGTGCGGCGCCTGGACCACGTGAACTTCCTCGGCGTGGAGGTCGTGCCGAACCGGGACTACCTGCGGGACACCCTCGGCGCGCTGGTCACCGAGCAGATCGTGCTCGACGACGGCACCATCGCCGGGAGCTGGACCACCTTCACCAACAAGGGCTACGACGCCGTCTACACCCGCGACTGGACCGCGACCCCGGGGCGGCTGCACCACATCGCCTTCGCGACCGACACCCGCGCGGACATCCTGCGGGCCGCCGACATCGCGCTCGACCAGGGCGTGTTCATCGAGACCGGCCCGCACAAGCACGCCATCCAGCAGACGTTCTTCCTCTACGTCTACGAGCCCGGCGGCAACCGCATCGAGCTGTGCAACGCCGGGGCGCGGCTGGTGCTCGCCCCGGACTGGCAGCCGGTGGACTGGACCGAGGCCGAGCGGGCGAAGGGCCAGGCCTGGGGGCTGAAGACCATCGCGTCCTTCCACACCCACGGCACCCCGCCGGTCGGTGAGAGCGCATGAGCGCCCCGCTGCGGGTGGCGCTGCTCGGGCTGGGCGAGGCCGGCTCGGACATCGCCGCCGACCTCGTCGCCGCCGGCGCGGACGTCCGCGGGTACGACCCGAAGGTCACGCCGGCCGGCGGCATCACCGCCCGGGCCGACGAGGCCGACGCCGTCCGCGACGCCGAGCTCGTGCTGTCGGTCAACAGCTCCCACGACGCCCTGACCGCCCTGACGAACGCCCTCCCCGGTCTGGCCCCGGGCACGATCTGGGCGGACCTCAACACCGCCTCGCCCGGGGTCAAGGCGGAGTTGGTGACGACGGCGGCCGGTGCGGCCGACGTCGTCGACGTCGCCCTGATGTCGCCCGTGCCGGGCAAGGGCCTGCGGACCCCGATGCTCGTCTCCGGCGAGGCCGCCGAGGGCTACGCGGCGATGCTGCGGCCCCTCGGCGCCGAGGTCACCGTGCAGCCCGGCCCGGCCGGAACCGCGATCTCCCGCAAGCTGCTGCGCAGCGTGTTCTACAAGGGCCTCGCCGCGGCGGTGGTCGAGGCCCTCGAGGGCGCGAAGGCGGCCGGCTGCGAGAGCTGGCTCGCCGAGGACATCGCGAGCGAGCTCGCCGGGTTCACCGAGGACTCGCTGGACCGGCTGGTCGACGGCACGCACCGCCACGCCCGTCGTCGGACCGACGAGATGGCGGCCGCCGCCGAGCAGCTGCGCGAGCTGGAGGTCGAGCCCCGCGTCGCCACCGCCGCCCACGACCTGCTCGCCGCGATCCGTGACCAGGGAGGGTCCGCGTGATCATCGACTGCCACGGCCACTACACCACCGCCCCGGCCGCGCACACCTCCTGGCGCGAGGCCCAGACCGCGGCGTTCGACGCCGGGGAGCCGGCGCCGCTCTACCCCGACATCTCCGACGAGGAGATCCGGGAGAGCATCGAGGGCAGCCAGCTGCCGCTGATGAGCGAGCGCGGGATCGACCTGACGATCTTCTCCCCGCGCGCGTCCGCGATGGGCCACCACCGCGGCGACGAGGCGGTCAGCACCGCCTGGACCCGCGCCTGCAACGACCTCGTCGCCCGCGTCGTCGACCTGTTCCCCCAGCACTACGCCGGGGTCTGCCAGCTGCCGCAGTCGCCGGGCGTGCCGATCGAGCACTCGATCACCGAGCTCCGCCGCTGTGTCGAGGAGCTGGGGTTCGTCGGGGCCAACCTCAACCCCGACCCCTCCGGCGGGCACTGGACCTCCGCGCCGCTGACCGACCGGTCCTGGTACCCGTTCTACGAGGCCCTGGTCGAGCTCGACGTCCCGGCGATGGTGCACGTCTCGGCGGTCACCAACCCGAACTTCCACGCCACCGGCTCGCACTACCTCAACGCCGACACCACCGCGTTCATGCAGCTCGTGCAGGGCGACCTGTTCCGCGACCTGCCCGAGCTGCGGCTGGTCATCCCGCACGGCGGCGGCGCCGTGCCCTACCACTGGGGCCGCTTCCGCGGGCTGGCCGACATGCTCGGCCGCCCGCCCGTGGAGGACGCGGTGATGGGCAACGTCTTCTTCGACACCTGCGTCTACCACCAGCCCGGCATCGACCTGCTCTTCGAGGTCATCGAGACCGACAACGTCCTGTTCGGCTCGGAGATGGTCGGCGCGGTCCGCGGGATCGATCCGCGGTCCGGGCACCACTTCGACGACACCCGCCGCTACGTCGACGCGCTCAAGCTCGAGCCCGAGGACCGGGAGAAGGTCTACGAGCGCAACGCCCGGCGCGTCTACCCGCGCCTCGACGCCCTCCTGCGCCGCCAGGGACGCTGACCCCCGACTTATTGTCAACAATTACGTCACGCATCTTGTGACGAGAGTTGTCAGGGACGTAGCGTGTCTCCCATCACCGGGTCGCCCTCGCGGGGCCGGTTCCCGAGCAACCACCCTCGCGCGCCACGGATGCCGCAGACGGAGTGAGCATGAACGACAGGTACCTCGACGCCGTGGTGCTGGGACGGCGGTCGCTGACCGAGCGCATCGCCGAGCTCACCCTCGGCGCGGCGGACGGCCGCCCCCTGCCGATGGCCGAGGCGGGGAGCCACCTCGAGCTGCGGTTCGGCGGCAGCCGGGGCCGGTTCCTGCGCCACTACTCCGTCGTCGGGCCGCTGTCGCTGGACGAGGCGCACGAGCCGTTCTGGCGGATCGCCGTCCAGCGGGAGGACCGCTCCCGCGGCTCGTCGTACATCCACCAGCACTTCCGCCCCGGGACCCGCGTGACGGTCTCCCGGCCGATCGGCTCGTTCCGGCTGGCCCGCAACCTGCCGCACGTCCTGCTCGTCGCCGGCGGCATCGGGATCACCCCGATCCTGGCGATGATGCGCTCGCTGCTGGTGCGCCGGCAGAGCTTCACCGTGTTCTACGGGGGGCTCGACCGGGCCGCGATGGCCTACGTCGACGAGGTCGAGGCCATGGGCGGCGACGCCGTGACGATCCACGAGGGTCGTCGCGACGGCCATCCGGACCTCGACGCACTGCTGGCGTGGCAGCCACCGGGGACCACGGTGTACGTCTGCGGCCCCGGCCCGATGATCGACGGACTGCGCGACGCCGCCGTCGCGCGCGGCTGGGACCCGGACCGGGTGCGCTACGAGGTGTTCAACGCCGCCCACCGCCCCGAGGACACCGACTTCGCCGTCCGCCTGGCGACCGGCCGGGTCGTCGAGGTCGGCGCCGGCACCACGATCCTCGACGCCCTCGAGCGCGCCGGCGTCGACACCCTGTCCGACTGTCGCCGCGGCGAGTGCGGCCTGTGCCTCACCGACGTGCTCGACCCCCACGAGGGCATCGACCACCGCGACAGCTACCTGACGATCGACGAACGCTGCGCATCCACCCAGCTCACGATCTGCTGCTCACGGGCCAAGGGCGGCCTCGTCGACCTCGACCTCAGCTGAAGGAGGCCCGGAGATGACCCTCACCACCGACGAGACCGTCCTCGGCGCGATGGAGCCCCACGAGCCGGGCAACTTCGCCACCCACGCCACCCCGTTGGTGCGCAACTGCTGGTACGTCGCGGCCCGCGCCGACGAGATCGGCCGCACCCCGCTGGCCCGCAAGCTCGTCGGCGCCGACGTGGTGCTCTACCGCACCGAGGCCGGCGAGCCCGTCGCCATGCGCAACCGCTGCCCGCACCGCTCCTTCCCGCTGGCCAGGGGCACGCTCGAGGGTGACCGCCTGATCTGCGGGTACCACGGCATGGAGTTCGAGGCCGACGGCGTGTGCGTCAACATGCCGGCGCTGTCCAGCACGCCGTCGACGGTGACGGTGCGGACCTACCCCGTCGTCGACCGCGGGCCGGTCACCTGGATCTGGGTCGGCGCCCCCGACCTCGCCGACGAGTCCCTGATCCCCGACCTCCCGTGGCTCTCCGACGACGTCGAGTGGGGCACGGTCACCGGGCACTTCCACATCGAGGCCGACTACGTCTCGATGCACGAGAACCTCATCGACCAGACCCACTTCCCGTTCCTGCACCCCGGCACCGTCGGGACCCCGGAGTACGCCCGCTCGAAGCTCACCGCCACCACCGAGCACGACCAGGTCGTCATCCGCCGCGAGCTCTCCGACTGCGCGCCGCCCGGGGTCTACGGGCGCCCGGCCGAGATCATGCACAAGCGGATCGACCGCAGCTCCGAGGCCCGCTTCGTCTCGCCCGCGGTGCACACCGCCTTCGCCCGGATCACCGACCACGACCCCGATCCCGGCAAGCCCGGTCTCTACCGCTACAACATCACCCACTGCTTCACCCCGGAGTCGAACACCGCCATCCACTACTGGTGGTTCGTCTCCCGGGACTACCGGCCCCGTGACCCGGCGATCGACCGGTTCATGGTCGAGGCGCACGAGCAGGCCTACTCCGAGGACCTCGAGGCCCTCGAATGGATCATGGACGTCGTCCGGAACGACGCCGACCCGCACATCGAGCTCAGCTTCGCCACCGACAAGCCCGGGCTCATGGCCCGCCGGATCCTGTTCCGGCTGGCCAGGAAGGAGAACTGAGGACGTGCTCGCCGCTCACCGGGTGACGTCGGGGTAGTACTGGGGAGCCTCGTACCGGTCGGCGAGGCCGTAGTCGCGCACGACGCGCACCCGCCGCCGTCGCGTCCCGCGCCGCCCCTCGACGGCGGCCTCGTGGGCCCGGGCCGACGCGTGGTCCTTCCAGGACGTCATCAGGACGACGTCGCCGGGCTCGAGCACGGCGTCGAAGACGTCCCACGCGACCAGACCCGCCGCGTCGGGGACGAGTCCCAGCCACGAGGCGACCTCGGGCGCGGTCGCCGCCGTGACCTCCTCGGCGCGGTGGCGTGCCGTCGCGACCTCGACGGTCGTGGCCGTGCCCGCCGTCTCGTCGAGCCGCTGCTCGAGCAACTCGTGGCCCGCGGGCAGGTGGGTGTCGCCGGTGAGCTGACCCACCCGCAGGCGGTAGCCGGCGAGGATCTCGTCGCGGCCCTGCTGCTGGACGTCGTGGTGGCGTGCCCGCGTCCGCCAGCGGACCAGGGACTTCTCGTCGCGCCAGGTCGACAGCGACAGGATCCACCCGTCCCGGGTCAGACTGCGGTACCGGATGTTCTCGACGAAGCCGTCGATCCGTTCGAGCTCGGGGCGCAACAACGCGGCGCGCCCCAGGTAGTCGTCCCAGCGATCGGGGTCCGGGTTCACCTCGAACAGCACCGCGAACATGACGCTCTCCCGTGGTCCGCCTCGATGCCCCTGCCGACGCCCCGAGCCGGCGGCTCCACCGGGCACGGTCACGGGAGCATCGCAGCCCCTGCCCGGCGCCGGGAGTCGTCGGACCGCCGACCGTGCGCGCTTTCCCGCCGACGGCCCGACGCCCCACGGGTCACGACGACGACCGCGCCGTCGCCGAGGCGGCGAGGTGACGGCGGAGCCAGCCGACGCGGTCGGTCCTGGCCTCCGGGATCGCGAGGCCGTGGCCGGCCGTCGGGTAGACCGCGATCTCCGCGTCGGGGAGTCGCCGGCGGTAGGCCTCGACCGTCTCGTCGGTCGGCAGCCAGTCGTCCCGGCCGCCGAGCTGCAGGAACCACCGGGTGCCCGGGGCCGCACCGGCGGTCGCCACCAGTTCCAGCGCCGCTGTGCCCTCCCGGACGACGAGGACGGTCGCGAGGCCGTGTCGTGTCCGCCGGTCCTCGGCGACCGGGTGCGGTGAGGAGGCGAAGAACTCGCCCATGTCCGGGAGCGCGGCGGCCGTGACGGCCGCGACGAGCCCGCCGTCGACGGCGGCGACCGCGCCGGCGAGCGTCCCCCCGAGGTTCTGGCCGACGTACCCGACCGGCACCCCGTCCGGGGAGCAGGCCCGCAGGGCGGCGAGGCCGAGGCAGAGCGTCTCGATCCACCCGACGCGGGAGGCGACGCCCGCCTCGGCGTCGTGCACGCGTTCCGGAGCCAGCTGGGGCAGGAGGCAGCGGACGCCGTGGGCGGCGAGGTCGAGGGCGTCGGGGAGGAGGCTGGTCCGGTCCCCGGAGGCGGGGTGCACGAGCAGCGCCGCGGCGGTGGCCTCCCCGTTCGGCTCGACGAGGAGCGCGTCGGCGCGGGAACCGCCGGGTCCGCGGAACCGCGCCTCCCGGACGAGGTCGGCGCGGTGCTGCCCGACCTCGAGGTCGACGGGACGATCCCGGAGCCGCTCGCGGACGTCGGCGACCGTGACCATGGCCGCCTAGGACCAGATCCCGTAGCCCATGCCCTGGCCGGTCCCGGCCTCCGAGCGCACGACCTGCGTGTAGTCCAGCTCGCGGAACTCGAGGGCGCTGTCGGCGAGCACCCCGGCGGTGGTGATCCACTCCTTGAGCTCGGAGTTGCCGCCCTGCAGCCACGGTTCCGGGAGCGCCGTGAGGTCGCCGTGCTTGCGGTGGGCCAGGGAGTCCAGGACGAGCCGGTCGAGCTCCTCGTCGATCACCACGTGCGACATCCCGCCGGCGGCCACCACCGCGATCCGGTCCGGCCGGTCCCACGACCGGATCGCCCGGCCCAGCGCCTGCCCGAACTCGAAGCACCGCCGCGCCGTCGGCTGGATGGGCGGGAAGTACGCGTTGACCATGACCGGCACCATCGGCAGCAGCCGGTCGGAGAGGATGCGGCGCTGCACGAAGGTGAAGGCGTAGGGGAGGTTGAGGACCGCGCCGTCCGGCCCGACCGGCTGGTTCCGGCACTCGGCGATGTCGATGTGGTCGGCGACGACCGAGCGCACGAGGTGCTCGGCCAGCTCGGGGTGCAGGGGGTAGTCGGTGTCCTCCGGGGGTCGGTTGACGAGCTGACCGGCGTGCCGGATGGGGTTGTTGTGGACGCCGACGCCGTGCTCACGCTGCGCGGGCGTGAGGGCGAAGTTGGTGACGCGTTCACCGTTGTAGATCATGAAGCTCGGCGTCACCCCGTGGCCGAACCACTCGAGGTGGTCGTCCCCGATGATCACCATGGCGTCGAGGTCCGCCCCGAGGAGGGCTTCGGCCTGGCGCTCCTGCGCGGCCAGGCACCGGTCGTAGGCGTCCTGGCGTGCGTCCGGGGTGCAGCGCTCCTCCCAGCCCTCGCCGGCGCGGGCCGCCGCGAGCCCGGCGTGGTCGAGGACCTCGCCGCGCAGGAGGAACCGCCCGTGGTGGCGGCTCGGGGGAGGGAACGTCGACGACGTGGTCCCGCCGCCCACGGCCGCCTCACCGTCGGGCAGCTCCCACTGGTCGGGCCGGACGGCGAGCAGCGGGGAGTGGGGGGCGGCGACGCCGAGGACGATCTGCGCCATGGGTGGGCTCCTGTCTCGACTCCGGTGCCGGGGGAACCGACTTTAGCCGATGGCTAAGACTTGTGTCATCGTATCCGCGTGGGTCCGATCCGGCGTCTCTGCGACGCCCACCTCCACGTCGTCCGCGGACGACCCGGGCCCGACGCCGCGGTCGACGACGCCCGGCGGCACCTCGGCGCGGTGGGTGCCGACCGGGCGGTCGTCGTGCAGGCCGCCGCCGACGGCGCCGACCCCACCGTCCTGCTCCGGGCCCTCCCGCGGCTCGGCGTCGCCGCCCGCGGGGTCGTCTCGGTCGCGGCCGTCGAGCCGGCCACGGTGCCCGCGCTGCACGAGGCCGGGGTGCGCGGCGTCCGGCTCTCCGGACTCGGCGGCACCCCGGCGACGGGCGCCCGCCTCCGGGACGCCGCGGCGCTCGCCGCCGACGCCGGCTGGCACCTCGCGTACTACCCGATGTCCGCCGACGAGTGGGCCGAGCTCGGGCCGGAGCTCGGTCGGCTGGACGTCCCGGTCGTCGTCGACCACATGGCGCTGCGCGCCTGGGACGCGGCCCGCGGTCCCGAGCAGGCGGGCTTCCGGCTCCTGCTCGACCTGGTCGACGACGGCGTGTGGGTCAAGATCTCCGGCGCGTTCCGCCGCGGTTGGGCCGACGCGCTGCCCTACGCCCGGCTGCTCGTCCAGCACTCCCCGAGCCGCGCGGTCTGGGGTTCGGACTGGCCCTACCTGGCCCTCGACGGCCCACCGCCCACCACCGAGCAGCTCCTGGACTGGCTCGGCGAGGCACTGCCCGACGAGGCCGGCCGGCGCCGGGTCCTCGTCGGGAACCCTGAGGCGCTCTACGAGTTCGACGATCCGGAGGAGGGCCGACCGTGCCCGACCTGACCCTGGCCCAGGCCGACGCCGTCATCGACGCCACCCTCGCCGAGGCCGTCGCCCGGGGGCTGCGGCCGATGGCGGTCGCCGTCGTCGACGCCGCCGGCCTGCTCAAGGCCTTCAAGAAGGCCGACGGTGCCAGCGCGCTGCGGTTCGAGATGGCGATGGGCAAGGCCTACGCGGCGGTCGCCCTGTCCTTCGGGCGCTCCGGGGCGGTGCGCACCTTCCTGGAGCCGCGCCCGCGGTTCGCCGAGTTCCTCGACGGCGCGTCGGGCGGCCGGCTCTGGGCCGAGCCCGGCGGGGTGCGGATCCTCGACGCCGACGGCGGTGTGCTCGGGGCCGTCGGCGTCACCGGCGACGTCTCCGACCTCGACGAGGAGTGCGGCGCGGCAGGCATCGTCGCCGCCGGCCTGATCGCCGCCGGCTGACCCTCACGCGATGTCGGGTCGCGTCATGACGATCCGGCCGCCGTGCCGGGTGATCCGCCAGCCGGCCTCGCGGCGCACGAGCGTCGTCGTGTTCGCCCAGATCGACTTGGGTGCGGCGAGCCGGCCGGGTCCCTCGCCGGCGTCGCGGTCGAGGAACACCGTGACGTAGGACGTGACCGTCACGTGGTCGGCGTCCTCGACGTCGGCGACCAGGTTCGAGACGACGTGGCGGATCGCCAGCTGCGGGTCGCGGGCCGCCAGCGCGGCGTCGATGGCCGCGCGGCCGTGGTGCGGCGTGCCCATCCGCTCCCAGGTGCCGTGCTCGTCGAAGTACGCGGCCGACGATCCCGGGGTCCGCTCGTCCAGCGCCCGATAGAAGCGCAGGACGTGCCGGGTGGCGTCCCACTCGATGCCGCGCCGGGCGTCGTCGTCCACCGTCAGACGATCCGGTGCTCGTCGATCGACCGCTGGGCCCGGTCGAGCAGCGCCATGACGGGGACGCAGGCCCGCACGCCGGTGAGCGGCTCGCGGCCCTCGTCGACGGCATCGCGCAGCTCGGTGAGCTGGTTCGCGAACGCCGAGCGGTCGTCGCGCAGGATCTCGGTGCCCTCGCTGTCGCGCAGCACGCCCGAGGACTGGGAGAGCACGAGGGTCTCCTCCTCGCCGATGAAGCGGACCTCGACGTCGATCGGGCCGTGGTTGTTGAACGACAGCCCGCCGGTGACCAGCGCCCCGTCGCCGGCCTGCAGGACCATCGCGATGTCCATGGTCGTGGCCAGCTCGGAGTGGTCGGGTCCCGCGGCGGCCCACACCGTGCGCAGGTCGGGGTGGAGCCAGTGGAAGAAGTCCAGCGTGTGGCAGCCCTGGTGCCAGAGCAGGTCGTCGACCCAGGTGCGGGGCACGCCGAACCGGTTCACGTTGCGCCGGCGGAAGAAAAGCGTGTGGAAGATCGCCTGGTGGAGGTGGAGCTCCCCGGCGGTGACCCGGCGGTGGACCTCGCGGAAGAGCGGCGAGTAGCGGCGGGTGTGGGCCACCATGCCGACGACGCCGGCCGCGTCGACGGCGTCGGCGAGCTCCTCGGCCCCGGCCAGGTCGAGCGCCATGGGGATCTCCACCAGCACGTGCTTGCCGCGCTTGACGGCGGCGAGCGCGTGCTCGACGTGCAGCGCGGAGGGGGACCCGACGATCACGGTGTCGACACCCGGGTGCTCGATCGCGGCCTCGACGGAGAGCCCGTGGTCGGCGATCCCGTAGCGCTCCGCGAACTCGGTGACGTCGGTCGCGGAGCCGCCGGCGACGCTGACGATCTCCAGGTCCCCCACGGCGGCGGCCGCCTCCGCGTAGGTGTGGCCCTGGGCGCCCTCGCCGATCAGCGCGATCTTCACAGCGGCTCCTGGGGGTCGGTGTGCTGGCCGGGGGACCGGGACGTCGCTACTCTAGCCGTTGGCTAAGACGGGCACCACGGGCAGGAGACGGGGCCGATGGGCGAGCGGGCGCACTGGAGCGTGTGGTCGGAGCTGCTGGGCGTGCCGTTCGAGCAGGACTACGTCCAGGCGGGCCCGATCCGGACCCGCTACCTGCGGACCGGCCCCCGCGACGGCCCCGCCGTGATCTTCCTGCACGGCTTCATGAGCCACGCCGACGTCTTCGTGCGCAACCTCGCCGCGCACGGTGAGCGCTACCGGACCTACGCGATCGACCTGGTCGGCATGGGCTTCTCCGACAAGCCCGACGTGCCCTACCACGCTCCGATGGTGGCCCGGCAGGTCGCGGACTTCATGGACGCCGTCGGGCTGACGAGCGCCGCGGTGCTCGGCACCAGCTTCGGCTCCCGGGTGGCGGCGCGCTTCGCCGTGGACCACCCCGACCGGCTCGACGCCCTCACCCTGGTCTCGCCCGCCGGCCTGCGCTTCGACCCGGTCCGGTCGGCCCGCATCCTCAAGAACCACATCGCCGACCACGACGAGAGCACCTGGGAGGGGGCGCGGGCGGCCGTCGGGCTGATCGTGGCCCCGGACGCCGTCGAGGACGACCTCGTCGCCGTCCGGCGCGCCGTGTACTCCCAGCCCGGGATCGCCGCCGCGGCGCCGAACCTCGCCGTGCAGCACGAGGAGGCGACCGCCCACCTCAGCCTGTGCACCGCCGACGAGTACCGCTCGATCGACGCCCCGACGCTGCTGGTGAAGGGCGTGCAGGACGACCGGACCGACCTGGGCCTCGCCCGGGAACTGACGTCGCTGATCCCGGGCGCCCGTCTCGAGCTGATCGAGCACAGCATCCACGCGCCCTACTTCGAGCGCCCGGAGATCTTCAACCGGATCCACCTGGCGTTCCTGGACGAGCACCTGGGGAAGTCATGACGGACGCGATCACGACGGCACCGGCCCGCTCCTTCGCCACGCTCGCCGACGGCGCCGTGGCCCGGGGCGCGCACTTCGCGGTCGCGCTGCACGAGGGCGGCCGCGGACCGGTGACCGTCGCGTCCGACGGCGAGACGATGGTCCTGCTCCCGGACGTCGGAGCCACCGTCAGCGGGTCGGCGTCGACCTGCGAGGCCCCGCGGCGGTCGATCTGCATCCTGCCGCCGGGCCGGCACGTCGTGCAGCGGGCCGCGGCCGGGACCTGCGTCGTGCTCCGCGGCGACCCCGACGCCGTCGCCGGGCCTCCGGGGGAGGGCCGGGACCCGCGGCTGGTGGTGCCCGTGCCCCACCGGCGTCGTCGTCCCGAGAACCGCATCGTCGTGCACGCGGTGGACGAGCTCCCGAGGACCGGTGCGGGCGGTCGCCTGCGGATGGTGCAGAGCAGCACCCTGAGCATCAACTGGGTGGAGTACGACGGGCCGCGCGACCGGTCGACGCTCAGCCCGCACGCCCACCGGGACTTCGAGCAGGGAACCCTCGCGCTGCAGGGCGACTACCTCCACCACCTGCGCGTCCCCTGGGGTCCCGACGCCGACCGGTGGCGGCCGGACGAGCACCTCGAGGCCGGTTCGCCGAGCCTGCTCGTCATCCCGGCGGGCACCGAGCACACCACCGAGGGCGTCGGCGCCGGGCCGCACCTGATGATCGACCTGTTCAGCCCGCCGCGGGCGGACTTCATCGCCCGGGGCATGGTCGCCAACGCCGACGACTACGTGGCCGACTGACCTCCGCCCCGGACGGCGGCGGCCGCGCCGACGATCGCCTCGGCGCCGGAGCGCAGCAGTTGCTGGTCGGACCCCACCAGGGCCAGTCCGACGCCGCGGGCCCGGGCGGCCTCCAGTCCCTCGACGGGCACCACCTCGGCCAGCGCCACGGGGGAGGCGCCGACCGCCCGGCGGACCCGCTCGGCGGCCTCGACGACCTCCGGGGCCCGCCGGTCGTCGGCCCCCAGGCTCACCGTGAGGTCGGCCAGCCCGAGCAGGACGGCGTCGACGCCCTCGACCCGCACGATGGCGTTTACCTGCGCCACGCCGTCGGGATCCTCGACCTGGACCACCACGACGGTGCGGCGCCGGGCGGCGTCGAGGTGCTCGGCCATGGTCCCGGTGCCGTAGCCGGTGGCGCGCGTCGAGCCCGAGTAGCCACGGCCCCCGGGGCCGTAGTGCGCCCGGCGGACGACGTCGGCCGCCCCGTCGGCCGACGAGACCTGGGGGACGACGACCCCGGTGGCCCCCGCGTCCAGGGCCGCCCCGATCTCGCCGGCCGACGACACCCGCACCAGGCACGCGACGTCCCGACCGTGGGCGGCGGCCGCGAGGAGAGCGACCTCGGCGCGCCCGAGCGGGGCGTGCTCGGCGTCGAGGCACAGGACGTCGAGACCCGCCCGGTCGAGCAGCTCGACCGTCTCGACCGCCGCGGTCTTCACGAACGTCCCGACGAGCAGGTCGCCGGCGGCGAGCCGCTCCCTGCACCCGGTGCGACGGTCCATGCGGCGCCTCGCTTCCCGCCGTGGTTCTTAGCCATCGGCTAGAGTAAGCCGGTCGGGACCGGCGGGCGAGAGGAACGAGCCATGGCAACCGAGGTCGGGCGGTCGGCGGCACCTCCCGGGATTCCGCTCGACCGCTTCCCGGCGGCTCCGACCGGTCCCAGCGTGGAGCAGATCGAGGGGCCCTACTACATCGGCGGCGAAGGGGACCGGCTGACGCGCTCCGACGTGCGCGAGGGGAAGGACGGCGTGCCCCTGGACCTCGGCGTCCGGGTCGTCTCCGGCGCCGACGGCCGGCCCGTGCCCGACGTGGCGGTCGACCTCTGGCACTGCGACGCGCTCGGTGTCTACTCCGGCTACGACAACGACCCCGACGAGCTGCTGCCCAACGGTGCCCGCCAGGACCCGCGCACCGACGACCGCTTCCTGCGCGGCACCCAGCTGACCGACGCCGACGGCGTCGTCCGGTTCCGCAGCATCTTCCCCGGGTGGTACAGCCCGCGGACCCCGCACCTGCACCTGCGGCTGCGGGCCGGCGACCGGCCCGTGCACACCACCCAGCTGTACTTCCCGGAGCGGGTGATCGCCTGGGTGGCGACACAGGAGCCCTACCGGCAGCGGGCCGACCGGCGGGCGGCCACCAACGACGACGACTTCGTCATCGGCGTCGCGGGTGGCCCGTCCGACGCCTGGGCGCGGACCGAGCGGGTGCGCGACGGCCTCGTCGCGACCGCGACGCTCGCCGTCGACGTCACGACGGACGCCGTCGAGTTCGCCCTCGACGACCCGCCGCCGGAGGTCGTCGGGCCGCCCCCCGGTTTCGGGGTGCGGCACGGCTTCGCGCACCCGGCAGACCGGGCGTGAATCACGGACGCAGGGTGAGGAGCCGGGACAGCTCGCGGGCGCGGCGACGGACCGCCGCCACCTGCGAGTCCGGGATCCCCAGCCCGCCGACGACGAAGCGCTCGAAGACGCCCCAGCCGTACTGCAGGCCCGCGTAGGCGGCGGCCGCCTCGACGACGGCGGGCTCCTCCGGGTCCGCCCGCCACTGCTCGGCCACCAGGTGGCGACGGCGGACCAGGGTGGCGACCGGGGCATCGTCGTGCCAGGCCGGATCCAGCGCCCGGTGGGCGGCGGTCTCCCAGACGCCCGGGACCGGGTCGGTGACGATGGCCGCCGGCCGGTCGGGATCGACGTCGGTCATGTGGTCGTGGACGTACTGCTCCCAGCTGTCCGCCAGAGCGGCGCGGAAGACACCGTCGACGCTGCCGAAGTAGTGGTGGATCTGCCCGTAGTTCACGCCGGCCCGAGCGGCGAGCTCGCGGCCCGCGATCGCCCGGGGCGACTTCTCGGTGAGCAGGCGCCGGGCCGCGTCCACGAGCCGGGCCCGCACCGCGTCGGGGCCCCGGCCCGCGGGCGGAGCGGGGCACGGATGGGGTTCGGGGCGGGGCCCGGGGCGTCGGCGCGGCTCGCGGATCAGCTCGGCGTTCCGGTCCGCGAGGTCGGTGTTCACGAGCCGGGTCGAGCGCTCGGCCACGCCCTTGCCCAGCGCGTCCGCGTCGACCGCCACGCCCAGCCCCGACGTGATCGACCGGTCGAAGAGTCCCCAGCCGAACTGGAGCGCCACGACGGTGGCCACCTGGCTGCGGACCTCGAGGTGCGTCCGGCGCAGGCCGAGGGCCTCGGCCCGCAACCGCAGGAACCGCTGCATGACGGCGTCCTCCGGCGACCGCTCGTTGGCGTGGTCCAGCGCGAGGTGCGCCAGCGTGCGCCAGAGCCCGTCGGCGCGGTCGACCACGATGGGCACCGGCTCCCGGGTGCCGCCGGCCATCTCCTCGGCCAGGAACTCCTCGGCGTTGCGGCGCAGGGCCTCGGCGAACAGCTGGTCCTTGGTGCCGAAGTGGTGGTGGATCTGGCCGTAGTTGACCCCGGCCCGGTCCGCGAGCTCGCGACCGGAGATCGCGCGGGGAGACCGCTCGGCCAGCAGGGAGCGGGCGGCGTCCACCAGGGCTTCGGACACCGCCTCGCTGCCACGGGGCCGGGACCCTGTCATCGGACAAGGTTAGCCATCCCGGACGGGCCGCACAGCGTCGTGGGCTGGTGGCCCGGGCCACGACGAACGGAGGTCACACGGGCACGAACCGCATCGGGAGCCGGGCGAGGCCGTGGTTGGCCAGGTTGTCGCACCAGCTCGGCGCGTCGAGCAGTTCCAGCCCGGCGACGCGGGGCACGAGCACCTCGAGCAGGGTCTGCAGCTCGCGCAAGGCCAGGCTCGCTCCGGCGCATCGGTGCAGGCCGTGACCGAACGCGAGGTGGGCGTTCGGCCGTCGGGTGATGTCGAAGCGCTCCGGGTCCGGGAACTGCCGCTCGTCGTGGTTCGCGCTGCCGTACATGATCAGCACCCGGGTGCCGCGGGAGAGCGGGACATCGCCGATGGAGGTCGCCGTCGTCGTGAACCGCGTGAAGTAGCGGACCGGTCCGCGGATCCGCAGTACCTCGGCCGCCGCGGACGCGACGAGCGCCGGGTCCTCGCGCAGCAGCGCCCACTGGTCCGGGTGGTCGGCGAAGAGGTGCAGGGCGGCGCTGACGGCGTTGACGGTGGTGTCGATGCCGGGCCAGACGTAGCTGACGAGGCTCTCGGGCTCGCCGTGCGCGACCAGCTCGGCCCCGCGGCCGCCGGGCTGCAGGCGGCCCGCGAGATCCATCGTGGCCTCGAAGACCTCCTGGACGGCGGCGAGCCCGGCCCGCTGGCGCGGGCAGCCGGGGCCGAACACCTGGAAGGCCAGTTCGGACCGCTCGGCGAGGTGTTCGCGGTCGGGTTCGGCGATGCCGACGAAGTCGCCGACCACGGCGCTGCTGAAGGGCCGGGCGAGCTCGGTCACCACCTCGGCCTGCCCGCGGTCCAGGAGTGGATCGACCACGGCCCGCGCGGCCCGTTCCACCTCGTCGCGCTCGGTCTCGACACGACGGGGCGCGAGCTGTCGCGCCGTCCGGCGTCGGAAATCGTCGTGCTCCGGCGGGTCGCTCCAGAGCAGGCCCGGTGGCAGCGCAGCGTTGGTCCCGGCGTCGGCGCACACCCCCGAGCCGGACGAGAATGTCCGCCAGTCCGAGAGAGCAGCCTTCACCTCGGCGTAGCGCGGCAGCGCCACCATGTCGTGCTGCTCGAGCCACACGGCGGGCCCGAGCCGTCGCATCAGCTCGTAGGCCGGGAACGGGTCGGCGAGGACCTCGTCGGACCAGAGGTCGAGCGTCGTGCTCGGTCCCTCGAAGGCGGTCTGCTCGGGAACGGTCACGGGTCTCCTCCGGCTCCTCCGACGGCGGCGGCTGCCCTAGCCGATGGCTAGGTTAGCGGCGGGTCGACCCTCGGGCCAGTGGTCGAGCCGCAGCGCTGCGCCCGTGGACATCGTCTTTAGCCAGTGGCTAGAGTTGCCCGCATCACAGCGGGAGGAGACCCGATGAGTGCGACCACCACCGAGCGGCTCAGCATCTTCACCGACCCGTCGGCCTACGCGGACGAGGAGAGCTGGCACCGGGAGGCCGCCCGGTTGCGGCGCGAGGAGGGCGTGGTCCGCGTCGACGACCCCGGGTTCGTGCCCTTCTGGGCGGTGCTGCGTCACCGGGACGTCTCGGCGGTGGAGCGCGACGGCGCGACCTTCCGCAACGCGCCGTACCCGATCCTCGTCGACGGCAAGGACCGGGACGGCGGCGGCCCGCCCGTGCGGAACCTCGTCGGCATGGACGGGGCCGAGCACCGCGAGTACCGCAAGCTCGTCGCCCGGTGGTTCCGGACCGGGGCGGTGCGGGCGCAGGCGCCCGCCATCGAGCAGGCGGTCGACCGCGTCCTCGCGGACGTCGCGGCCCGCAACGGCGAGACGATCGAGTTCGCGAGCGAGGTCGCGGCGGGGATCCCGCTGCGCGTGATCCTCGCGGCCATGGGCATCGGACCCGAGGACGACGCCCGCATCCACCGCCTCTCCCAGGAGCTCTTCGGGTCGAAGGACACCGACGTCGCCCGGGCCGACAACGACGCCACCATCGCCGTCGTCGTGCAGGAGTTCGGCGAGTACTTCATGGGCCTCGCCATGCGGCGGCGGGCCGAGCCGACGGACGACCTCGGCTCCGCGCTCGCCAACGCGACCGTCGACGGCCGCCTCCTCGAGCCGCCCGAGCTCGTGCCCTACTACGTCCTGCTCGCCACGGCCGGCCACGACACGGTCAGCACCGTGCTCGCGGGCGGGATCGAGGCACTCGCGTCCCACCCCGACCAGCTCGCGCGGCTGCAGGCCGACCCCGCGCTGATCCCGGCCGCGATCGAGGAGATCGCCCGGTGGGTCACGCCCACCAAGCACTTCATGCGCACCGCGGCCCGGGACGTCGAGCTGGGCGGCCGGCGGATCGCGGCGGGGGACTGGCTGCTGCTGTCCTACCCCTCGGCGAACCGGGACGAGGAGGTCTTCGCCTCCCCCTACGAGTTCGACGTGACCCGTCGCGACGCCGCGAACCACCTCGCCTACGGCGCGGGCCCGCACTTCTGTCTCGGCGCCTACCTCGCCCGGCTCGAGCTCCGCACCTTCTTCGAGCGCCTGATCCCGCGCATCCGCTCGCTGGAGATCGACGGCGAGGTCGTCCGGGCGAAGACCACCTTCGTCGCCACCTTCCGCCGGCTCCCGGTGCGCCTGGAGCTCGACGCCTGATCGAGCACGGTCCTCCGGGGCGCATCCCCAGCCCCGTCACAGCGACGGCACACGGCGTGACAGCACCCTCGAGAACGGGACCAACCCGTTGTTCGAGGAGAGAACGCCATGACCACGATGACCGACCACGAGACCGAACCGACCCCTGGCGCGACGGAGAGCTTCGAGGAGCTCGGCACCTACGGGAGCCTCCAGGAGGCCAGGGACGTCGTCGCCCGGCTGTCGAGCGCCGGGGTCCCCGCCGAGGACCTCCGCATCGTCGGCACGGACCTGACCACGGTCGAGCGCGCGGAGACGCGGCGATCGACGAAGCCGCGTGCCGCCGGCCTGGGCGCGCTGGGCGGCCTGTGGTCCGGGCTGCTGGTGGGGCTGTTGTTCGCGATGTTCACGCCGGTGTTCCCCTCCGTGGCCCTCCTGTGGTCGATGGTGCTCTTCGCCGTCGGCGGAGCGGTCTTCGGGCTGGTCGGCTCCTCGTTCCTCGACGGCCACCGGGACGGCCCAGCGCCGCGGCGGGTCCTGGCCGACCGGTTCGCGGTCCTCGTCCGCGTGTCTCGCGCCGCGCACGCCCGCGAGGCCGTCGTCGGGGCCTGACCGACGCGTCGACAGCCGCTCTCTCGAAGGGCCGACCTCATTCCGAGGACCCCAGGCAGGAGGGAACGAGTGCCTGGCCGCGGCGGGGGAACGGTGTCGGTGCCGCGGCGCATCGGGCGGCACCGCACGCTCTACCCGGCGCTGTCCGCGACCGGGCTCGACGTCGCCACGGCGCTCGAGTGGTGGCTCGTGGACTCGGTGACCGACTGATCGACGAACCCGGACCGAGCCAGTGCCGGGGCGGGCCGCGTCTTCCCGCCGCAGGCAGGCGTCCCACGCGGTCGAGGCCCGACGTCGAAGCGTGCGCGTCCCGGTGGCTGCGGCAGGGCGACGTGCGGGGGAAGGCGGACGGGCGACGACCGGGCTTGACGAACGAGCGCGCTCAGGAGGCGGGAGACCACGAGCCCGATGATCACCCGGACCACCGCGGGCAGGCCGTAGTTCAGGATGACGCGAGGGAGGGGCTCGAGGGCGCGAACAGGTCGCCGAGCCGCAGCGTGAGGTGGTCGGCGCAGCCAGGAATTCTCGGCAGGCGGGGGGCTGCGGACGACGCTAGGCCGACCGCGCCCGGCCGGTCGAGGGCCACGGACCCTCGAGCGCGCGATGTCGACGCCGGCCCTCTGGGGAGGACCGGCGTCGTCACGGAGCTAGACGTGGAAGCCGCTGAGGACGCCGCTCGTGCCCTGCGCGCCCTTGGCGTCGTCCTTGAGGGCGTGGCCGTCCTTCTGGGCGTCGGCCTTGGCCGAGTCGGCCTTCTTCTCGCCCGACTTCTTGACGTCCGAGGCCTTCGAGTCGGCCTTCGAGGTCGCCGTGGGTGCCGGGGTGGTCGTCGAGGGCGACGCCGACGACGGGGTGGCGCCGAGCATTCGGGCGATGAGGCCCTGCTCCGGGGCGGTCTGAGCCGGCTGCGCGGTGGCCGGCTGGGCGTAGGCCGGCTGCGCATAGGTGGGCTGCGCGGTGGCCGGCTGCGCGTAGGTGGGCTGCGCGGCGGCCGGCTGGGCATACGTGGGCTGGGCATATGTGGGCTGGGCGGCGGCAGGCTGGGCGGCGGCAGGCTGAGCGGCGGCAGGCTGAGCGGCAGCAGGCTGAGCGGCAGCGGGCTGAGCGGCGGCAGGCTGAGCGGCAGCGGGCTGGGCGGCGGCAGGCTGAGCGGCGGCCGGCGCGGCGGGCGCCGGTGCGGCCAACGCGGTGGCCGGAGATGCGGCAGCGGCGGCGAGGACGCCGATCGTCAGGGCACGGGAGCGTGCTGAGAGGGACACCGTCGGACCTCCACTGGGGGAGCGCGCGGACGGGGGCCCGCGCACGCGTTGGGGATGCAGCACCAGCAACGACTCAGAGTCCGAGCGGGTACGCGTGTCGGAACGATCGTTCACGCAGGCCGGCGCGCGTGAGGCGCGGTTCGGGGGTCCTCGAAGCGGTTGTGGGCGCCGCCTCGTGGTCACCGAGCCCCTCGAACAGGCCCTTCACGCCCGGTCGGTCTCGGGTCGGGGCTGAGTTCGCGCGTTGTCTCCGGTGGCGGGTGAGCGATCGTACTCCGTCCGACTGAAGCGACGAATGACCCTCGATAGTTTTGGGTACTGGAATCCCAGAAAGGGAACTCGCGGACGCCGCCACCGCTCGTCGGCGAGGCGACACGACTCTCGATCCGAACGACAGCGGGGGTGCGGGGTGCTGGCCTTCCTTCTCATCGTGGCCGGAGCCGTGGTCGCCGCGGCGGCCGCCCGCGGCATCGTCCTGACCGCGCGGTTGGTCATCGCGTCCGACCCGGACGGAGCCCCCGAGGAGCCGTCCGCGGCGCGTCTCGCAGCCACCGGCGTGGTCCTCCTCGTCGCAGGCGTCACCCTGGTGCTCGCCGCTCTCGGCCTGCTGACGGTCATCGACCTGGTGTGTCGCATCGGGGTGGTGGCTCTGGTGGGTGGGGCGTCCTTCGGTGGCGCGTCGGCGTGGGCCTGCCGGCACGGGAGATGCTTCGAGCCCCCGGCCCAGGACGAGATCGGCCGCGAACTCGGCTCCGAAAGTCGGGTCGGCCACTGAGCGTCGTGCCTCGTCCGCTGCCAGGGTCGCCCCCGGTGTGTCATCGAGCATTCGGGGGTTGCCCTCCCGGGGGTCCACTCGTTGTTCCTCCGACCGAGAGGCAGAAGGGCGAGGGAGAACACGTGCGCGACGAGGTCAGCGAATACGTGGCGGCGTCGCCCGCCACGGTGTGGGATCTGGTCGCGGATGTGCGCAACACGGGACGGCTGAGTCCTGAGACGTTCGAGGCCGAGTGGCTCGACGGTGCCACCGGACCCGCCGTGGGCAATCGGTTCCGGGGGCATGTCCGCCGGGGCGGAACCGACCGGAACGGCCCGGTCTACTGGACGGAGTGTCGGGTCACCGACTGCGTGGAGGGCCGGGAGTTCGGCTTCGACGTCGTCCTCGGGAAGCGTCGGATCAACCATTGGCACTACCGGTTCGAGCCCAGCGGGAACGGCACACGGGTGACCGAGTCCTTCGCGCTGTACCCGACGCCGTTCCTGCGGGTGTACTGGCTCCTCGCCGGTCCGTGGCGCGGGCGCTACAACCGCCGGAACATGCAGGACACCCTGCGTCGCCTCAAGGAGCTCGCCGAGGCCGGGTGACGGGGTCCCCGCGCGCGGCCGGTGGATGGTCTCCTCCGCAGCCGACGTCTATAGTCTTTAGGTTATAGACGGAGGAGGCAGTCATGACCTATGTGGTGACCGAACCGTGCGTCGACGTCCTCGACAAGTCGTGCATCGAGGAATGTCCGGTCGACTGTCTCTACGAGGGCGAGCGGATGATGTACATCCAACCCGACGAGTGCGTCGACTGCGGTGCCTGCGAGCCGGTGTGCCCGCAGGAGGCGATCTTCTACGAAGAGGACGTCCCCGAGCAGTGGTCGGCCTTCGTCAGCGCCAACGCGGACTTCTTCAGCGATCTCGGGTCGCCCGGCGGGGCCTCGAACGCCGATACGCCGCGGCCCGACGTCGAACTCGTCCGCGACCTCGCCGCGAAGACCGACGACTGAACACCGACGACCGAAAGATCGACGACCGAAAGATCGACGACCGACTGACCGATCGCGACCGGCGGGTCCCGACAGGGACCCGCCGCACCGATCTCAGGCGCTCGCGAGGCGGACGAACTCCTCGCGCTCGATAACCTTCACCCGGGGTCGGCCGTCCGTGTCCCCGCGGCCGCACTCGTGGGCGTCGATGGACTCCCAGCCGGCCTGGTCGACCAGTTCCGGGCACCGCTCGCGCAGCCACTTCTCGGTGTCCTCGAGCGAGGGCCGGTCGCTCGGCTCCTGCTCGGCGAGATCGGCGAGGACGTGGCGGACGGTCTCGTGGGCGTCCTTCTTGTTCGTGCCGATGATGCCGCTGGGTCCGCGCTTGATCCACCCGGCGACGTACTCGCGGGCACAGCCCTCCACGCACCCTTCGGCGTGCGGCACGGTGCCGGTGGCCTCGTCGAACGGGAGCCCGGACAGGGGCAGCCCCCGGTAGCCCACCGCGCGGACGACGAGTCCGGTCGGGACGGTCTCGCGCTCCCCGGTGTCGACCGCCCGGACCCGGCCGTCGTCGCCGGTCTCGAGCCGGTTGACCGCGAGGACGATCTCCTCGACCCGGTCCTCGCCACGGATCTCGACGGGTGAGCGCAGAAATCGGAAGGCGATCTCCCGGTCGGCCTGCGGATCGGGCTCCGTGGTGGCCCACCGGCGCAGCGCCTCGAGGTTGCGGCGGGTGCCCTTGGCCAGGGACTCGTCGTCGGCCATCCCCTCGGGGACCTGCTCCGGGTCCGCCCGCACGGCGAGCCCGGTGATCTTGTCGAGCTCGCGCAGCTCGGTGGTGGTGAACGCGGCCTGCGCCGCGCCGCGACGTCCGCAGACCAGGGCCTTCCGGACCGACGAGCGCGCGAGCGCCTCGAGGGCGTGGTCGGCGGTGTCGGTGGCGCGGAGATCGTCGACGGGCAGGACCAGCATCCGGGCGACGTCGAGCGCGACGTTCCCGGCCCCGACGACGACGGCCCGCTCGCTGTCCAGCGCGGGCTCGAGCCCGGCGTGGTCGGGGTGGCCGTTGTACCACCCGACGAAGTCCACCGAGGCGATGCTGCCGGGCAGGTCCTCGCCGGGGATGTCGAGCCGGCGCTCGGTCTGCGACCCCACGGCGTAGATCACCGCGTCGTAGCGCTCGAGCAGCTCCGCGCGGTCGACCCGGCCGCACCCGGGCTCGTGGGCCTCCCCGTCGCAGGCGCCGACCTCGACGTGGCCGAAGAAGCGGAAGCCGTCCCGCGCGGCCGTCTTCGCGTACTGGGCGCTCACGGACTTGATCTTCGGGTGGTCGGGGGCCACGCCACCGCGCACCAGGCCCCACGGGGTCGCGAGCCGGTCGAGCACGTCCACGCGGACGTCGAGGTCGGCATCGAGCAGGGCGGCCGCGGCATAGAAGCCGGAAGGCCCCGAGCCGACGACGGCGACGTGGTGCGGACGGGTGCTCGACATCGGGCACTCCTCGGTTCGGTTTTACCTACAATATTAAGATATTGCGCGATCAGACGGCCGTCCAGCCCCCGTCGACCGGCAGGGTGGTGCCGGTGACGTAGCTGGACGCCCCGCTGGCGAGGTAGACGAGGGCGCCGTGCAGCTCGTCGAGCTCACCGGCCCGACCCATCGGCGTCTTGCGGCGCATCCAGCGCTCGGCGGCCTCGTCCGCGAACAGCCCGGTGGTCATCTCGGTCGCGAAGAAGGCGGGGGCGATCGCGTTGACGCGCACCCCGCGGCGGGCCCACTGGGCGCCGAGCTCGCGGGTCAGGTTCACCACGGCCCCCTTGCTCGCCGCGTAGGAGGCCTGGGGGATCTGGCCGGCGCCCACGAGCCCGAAGATCGACGCGATCGTGATGATCGAGCCCTGGCCGGCCGCGAGCATCGGACGGGCTGCCGCGGTGCTGAGGGCGAACACCGAGCCCAGGTTGACGTCGAGGACCGAGGAGAAGTCCTCCGGGGTCTCGTGCTCGGCCGGGGTCACGTTCTGGGTGCCGGCGTTGTTGACCAGCACGTCGATCCGGCCGCAGGTCGCGAGGGTGTGGTCGACGAGGTTCGCGCACTCGGCCGGGTAGCCGACGTCGCACGCGACGGGAACCGAGCCGGGCAGCTCGGCGGCGAGCTCGTCGAGGCGCTCCTTGCGGCGGGCCGCGAGCACGACGCGGGCGCCGCGGTCGGCGAAGCAGCGCGCGGCGCTGGCGCCGATGCCGCTGGAGGCGCCGGTGACCACGACGACGCGGTCGGTGAGGTCGAAGAGGGGGTCGGGGCTCACGGGACAGTGCCTCCCGGGTCGTCGGCGTGTTACGTTGCCCAAAACCTAACGGTTATAGGCACGCATGACGAGGGAGGACCCGTTGACCGAGGCGGACACCGGCGAGGCAGCGGCCCTGTTCGAGCGCCGGGACCACGTCGGGATCGTGACCCTCAACCGCCCCGACGCCCTCAACGCGGTCAACGCCGAGCTCGCGGCCGCCGCGGGGGCCGCGCTCGAGGCGGCGCAGGCCGACCCCGAGGTGCGGGCGGTCGTCATCACCGGCGCGGGCCGCGCGTTCTGCGCCGGTGCCGACCTCAAGGAGCTGGCGCGCGGACGGTCCATCGAGGACCGCGACCACCGCGAGTGGGGCTTCGGCGGGATCGTCCAGCACTGGATCGACAAGCCCACGGTGGCCGCGGTCAACGGCTACGCCATGGGCGGCGGCACCGAGATCGCGCTGGCGTGCGACCTCGCCGTCATCGACGAGACCGCCTCGCTGGGGCTTCCCGAGGTCAGGCGCGGCATCTTCGCGGCCGCCGGCGGGGTGATCCGCCTGCAGCGCCAGATCCCGATGAAGGTCGCCCTCGAGACGATCCTGACCGGAGCGCCGATGGGTGCGGCGCGGGCCTACGAGCTCGGACTGGTGAACCGCGTCGCCCCCGCGGGGACGGCCCTCGAGGTCGCCCTCGAGCTCGCCGGGGTCATCGCCGAGAATGCGCCGCTGTCGGTCCAGCAGAGCAAGCGGGTCGTACACGGCACCTACGCGGCCGGCTCCGACTGGGAGTCGGAGGTCTGGCGGATCAACCGCGAGGCCGCCAAGGTGATCTTCGCCAGCAACGACTCACGCGAGGGGCCGACGGCCTTCGCCGAGAAGCGTGCTCCGCGGTGGACGGGCAGCTGACCTGCTCCGGTGAACGATCGTTGACCGCGGGGCTCCGAGTCGCCACGATGGGCAGCCATGTACACGGTCGGGGAAATCCTGCCGCGGATCTCGGCCCATCCCGTCGTCGTCGTGGCGCTCGGGACGGTCGCCCTGCTCTGCAACTACACCTTCTTCTTCGAAGGGGCACGGTGCGGTCGGCGTGACCGTTGCCAGTCCTTCTACCTGCTGGCCTCGACCCTGTGGTTCGCGCACGACCTGAACTACCTGGCGGACTTCCCGACATGGTTCCTCGGCCTCGACCACTGGTTCCCGAAGCTCTTCTGGGTCGGGCTGCTCGTCACGTTCTCGTTCGAGGTCGTCTTCCTCTACCAGTCCTTCCGCCACGGACGGCGCGAGGCCGGCCTGGCCATGAGTCGCGGATCGTGGAATCTCTACGTCGTGGGCGCGATCGTTCTGGGTCTGGTCCTCTGGGCCGTCGCGAAGGAAACGCTCGCTGACCCGCTCTACCTCATGACGTTCATGCTCACCGCCGTGTGGGCCCTTGGCTCCGGCTTCGCGATGGCGGTCCGGCGCGGTGACCGGAGCGGGCAGTCCGTGGTCCAGTGGATCGCCTTCACCGGGATGATCCTCACCTACGGCGCGGTATCGATCTCGGTGTTCGGAGGAGCCTTCCAGGGGCCACGATGGATCGCGTTGTGCGGCGCGGGCGTCCTCGGGGGACTCGGGATGGCGTGGTTCGTGTCGCGCCTGCCACGGTCGCGGGAGACGTCGGCCGCGGTCCAGCCTTCCGTCGCCTCGATCGTCTGACGACTCCGGCATCCGACCGGGAAGGCCCACGAGAAGGGGTGGCATGAGCATTGCGGGAACCGACGTCGACGAGTTGGTCGTCGGCCTCGAGGACGGAGTCCTGACGCTCGAGATCAACCGCCCGGACAGCCGCAACAGTCTCACGGCGGACGTCGTCGACGGCCTGCACTCCCAGATCGAGCGGGCCGGGCAGGACGACTCGGTGCGCTGCGTCGTGCTGACGGGGCGAGGGAAGGCGTTCAGCTCGGGGCAGGCCGTCGGACAGGGCCCGCGGGTGATGACGACGGAAGAGCTCCTCCGCGACCACTACAACCCGCTCGTGCGCGCGATGCTCGAGCTCGACAAGCCGATCGTCGCCGCGGTGAACGGCGTCGCCGCGGGAGCTGCGGCCTCGTTGACCCTCGCCTGCGACTTCCGCGTGATGGCCGAGGAGGCGCGGTTCGCGTTCCTGTTCGTGCGCATCGGCCTCGTGCCGGACGCCGGTGGTTCATGGCTGCTCCCGCGACTCGTGGGGCACGCGGCCGCGACGGAGCTGATGATGCTGGGCGGGGATGTGTCGTCGACCGACGCGCTCCGGCTCGGCCTGGTCAACCGCGTCGTCCCGGCGGCGGAGCTGGCGACCGGTGTCGCCGAGTTCACGAGCCGTCTGGCGCAGGGGCCGCTGGCGCAGGCGCTGGTGAAGCGCCAGCTCCGCTCCTCGCGCTCCGCGTCCCTCGACGAGCAGATGGAGGTCGAGATCGCGGCCCAGGTGGAGGCGGCCGACAGCGCCGACTACGCCGAGGGGGTCGCCGCGTTCAAGGAGAAGCGGCCCGCGCGGTTCCGGGGGCGGTGAGCGTGGTGCCGGCGCCCGCCCTGACGGAGCCGGAGCCAGGGGAACGGTCCTCCACGAACGCGTACGGGAACCTGACCCTCCTCGCCGCCGCACTGGCCGGTCGGCGTGTCGTGGTGTCCGGAGGCCCCGTCGACCTCGCGTACACCGACGGGCTGCGCATCGTCGTGCCGGAGCACGACCCGGAGGCGGCGGTCGACCCCGTCGTCGTCCAGGCCTGCCTGCTCCGCCTGGGGAGCCTCACCCCGGGCATCGTCGTCCGCCTCGGCACCCGCCCCGACCTCCGCGCCCGGTACCTCACGCTCGAGGCCGCCAGGGCCGCGGAAGTCCTCGGAGACCGGCTGCCGCGTCGTCTCACGCAACGCCTCCGGGCCCTCCACGACGGCCCGACGACCGGGAGTCCACGGGAATCGGTCGACCGGGCACGGAAACACCGGCGAGCGGTCGCGCGGGCACCGGAATGGCTCGGCACGATCCGGCCGGGCACCCTCCTGGCCCACGCCCGGGGCACGTGGGAGACCTCGCCGGGCGACGTCCGGGACGACGGACGGCCGGCGGAGGACGTCGACGCATCCGACGAGGACGGGGAGGAGAGCAGCGTCTTCGCCGGCCTCGGCGGAGAGGGAGGTGACACGGCGCTGTCCCGTCTCCTGCGGTCGCTCCTCGGCACCTCGACGGGGCGTGACGACACTGCTGCCCGCGGTGGGGAGGAGCTGCCGGTCGGGCGACGGGCCCCACGCCGGGCCCGCGAGCTCGGCAGGAGCGGAGGCCGGCCGGTGGGTGCGACGACCGAGTCGAGCCCGCCGAGCACGCACCGGTATCCCGAATGGGACGGCGACGTCGGTCGGTACCGTCGCGACTGGTGCACGGTCACGGAGCACGACCCGGCGCCCGTCGAGCACGACACGGCCCTCGAGTACCCCCGCGACGAGCGCCTCCTGCGGGAGATCGCACGCCTGGGCGTCGTACCGGAGCGCCACCGTCGACTTCCCGACGGCGACACCCTGGACGTGACCGCCCTGATCGACCTCGCGATCGACCGACGGACCGGGACCTCGACGGAGAACCGGGTGTACGAGACGCGGCGGCCGACCGGCCATGACCTCGGGGTGCTGGTCCTCCTCGACGCCAGCGGCTCCACGGGAGAGTCCGACCACGGCGGTGGCCCGTCGGTGTTCGAGGCGCAGCGCGAGGTCGCCGCCCGGCTGACGTCCGCTTTCACCGAGGTGGGAGACCGCGCGGCCTGCTACGGCTTCCGCTCGTGGGGCCGAGGGGCCAGCCAGTTCCTCCGGGTGAAGGACTTCCATGCGCCGTTCGACCGTGCCGCCCGACGCCGGTTGGCGCGGCTGGAGCCCGGTGGGTTCACGCGCCTCGGCGCCGGCGTCCGGCACGGTTCCCGGCTGCTCGCCACTGCCGCCGGAACCGTGAACACGCTGCTCGTCGTGGTCGGCGACGGGCTGCCCTACGACGACGGGTACGAGGACCGCTACGCCCGGGACGATTGTCGGCGGGCTTTCCGGGAAGCGGTCGCCGTCGGCGTGGGCTGCGCCTGTGTCAGCGTGCGCAGCTCGACGCGCCCCGACGTCATCGACCACGTGTGGGGACATGTGGCGCACCGGGAGCTGGAGCGGCCGGATCAGCTCGTGGGACACGTCACCGCGATGTTCCGGCAGGCGCTGCGAGAGGCCGCCGCGAGCCGTCACGGGACGGGAGGTCCCTCTCGTCCGTAGGCTCGCCGGCATGGTCACCCCGGCGGGCGGCGTCCCGTACTACCAGCCCGTCGGCCGAGAGGTGGAGATCTTCCGCGCGGCCCACGAGTCCCGTCTCCCGGTGATGCTGAAGGGACCCACGGGCAGCGGCAAGACCCGCCTCGTCGAGCACATGGCCCACCGACTCGGGGTCGCGGTGTTCACCGTGTCGTGTCACGAGGACATGACTGCCAGCGATCTCCTCGGGCGCTACGTTCTCCAGGGCGGCGACACGGTCTGGGTGGACGGCCCGCTGACCAGGGCCGTGCGGGAGGGCGGGATCTGTTATCTCGACGAGGTCGTCGAGGCCCGGCAGGACGCGGTGGTCGCGATCCACTCGCTGGCCGACCACCGGCGTGAGCTGAGCATCGAACGGCTCGGCGGCACGACGCTGCGCGCCGCCGAGGGCTTCGGCCTCGTCGTCTCCTTCAACCCCGGATACCAGAGCGTGCTCAAGGACCTCAAGCCCTCGACGCGGCAGCGCCTCGTCTCCATCGAGCTGGGCTTCCCGGCACCGGAGATCGAGCGGGCGATCGTCCGTGAGGAGGCCGGGGTCGGTGACGACGTCGCGGACGACCTGGTGCGCCTCGCCGGAGCGATCCGGGGGATCGCGGAGGGCGGGCTGCGCGAGGTCGCCTCGACCCGGACGCTGGTGGCCGCGGCCACCCTGGTCCGGGCCGGTCTGGGCTTCGAGGAGGCCGCTCTCTCAGCGATCGCCGGACCGCTGACCGACGACGCCGTCATCCGCGACGGGCTGCTGCGGATGATCCGTACCTACGACGGCACGGACGTGGCTGCCCGCCGATGATCGTGATGCCCGGAGCCGGGACCGGCCCGCGTACCATCGGGCCGTGGCAGCGCCCGGGAGCCGGCCGTCGAAGCCGAACCACGAGCGTGTCGAGGAGTCGACGCTCGCGCTGATCACCGCGGCGATCCAGCTCTTCGGCGAGAAGGGCTACCACCAGACCACGGCGGCCGAGATCGGCTCGCGGGCGGGCTTCAGTCGGAACATGGTCCGTGACCGCTACGGCACGAAGGAGGAACTGCTCCGGTCGCTCTTCGAGGCCGAGTTCGGGCGGCGCCTGCTCCCGGCAGCGCGGCGGGAGCGACGAGGCCGGGGGCTCGACCGGGTCCTCGGGGTCCTCGACGATCTCACCACCTCGGTCGAGGCAGAGCCGGAGCTCATCCGCGCGATGATCGCCCTCACGTTCGAGACACCGGTCGCGCTGCGCGGCTTCGCTCCCTGGTTCGAGGAACTCATCGAGGTCTACCAGTCCGAACTGCGGGACCATCTGCGCGCCGGCCAGTACGACGGGTCGGTCCGTGAGGACATGGACGCGGACCGGGAAGCGGAGCAGTTCGTCTCCTACGCCATCGGTCTGTGCTTCCGGTCGGTCCTCTACCGGGAGAAGTACGACTTCGCGGGGGCGTTGCGCGCGTGGCGCGACCGCGCGATCAAGGACTACAGCGCCTCCACGGGGACCTCGCCGGCCACCGGCGGCGGCTGACCTCACCGGCCAGGTCGGATCAGTTTCGGAACGACCGTTCGCATCGCCGGGCGGTGACGGCACGCTGGACCGATCGAGTAGTGCTCGTGGTGGCCCCGCCCCGGTCGGCACGGTCGTGAGCTCGGAACCCCGTCCTGAGCTGCGACGATGCCGAACGACGCCCGCCGTGGGCGACGCCGGTTGCTCGAGTACTCGACGGACGTGAGGTTCGTGAACTATCTGTCTGTGAACAGATCGATGCTGTACGTTCCCGGGACATGGGCACGACGGAGAGACTCGGGTCACTGCCGGAGGTGGGCTCGGGTCCCTCGCCCGAGGAGGCCGAGAAGACGCGGGCGAGGCTGTGGATCCTCCACGGTGTCGCCTGGCTCGCGCTCATCGCCTACTGCTGGACGGCATGGGTCGTCAGTGGCAATTTCACCCCGAACACCCTCGGTCGGGGGGAAGAGCCGGCCTGGTACGTCATCACCGTCCGCTGTGTCGAGGTCGTCTTCGGCATCGGCGTGACCGGGTGGATCCTGTGGCACTTCGTCGCCCGGCCGAAGATTCGCACGGGGAAGATGTCCTTCGACGGACTCTTCTTCCTCGGCGGCTGGCTGATGTTCTTCCAAGAACCGTGGATCAACTGGGTCACCTACCAGTTCCAGTACGCGACGACGTTCGTCAACTTCGGTAGCTGGCTGAACTTCATCCCGGGGTGGAGCTCGCCGAACGCGCAGCTCATCCCGGTGCCGATGGTGTACTTCACGGCCTACCTGTGGATGTGCGCGATGTCGGGCTACCTGGGCTCGCGGTACATGGGATACCAGCGGCGCAAGGACCCGACCCGGAGCCGGTTCCGGCTCATCGCCCAGACGTATCTCGTGATGATCGTCGGCGACGTCATCGTCGAACTGATCATGACGCGGACCGGGCTGATCAGCTATTCGGCGACCATTCCGGAGCTGACTCTCTTCGCGGGCACCGACCACCAGTTCCCGCTCTACGAGCCGCTGAGCTGGCCGGGCACCTTCATCCTGTTGTCCTGCCTGCACTTCTTCCGTGACGACCAGGGGCGGTCCTGGCCGGAGCGGGGGATCGACAAGCTGAAGATCAAGAGTGAGGGTGTCCGCACCCTCGCCCGCTTCGCGGCGATCGCCGGCGCCTGCCAGCTGTGCATCCTGCTGGCCTTCAACATCCCGTACGGGTTCTACTCCCTGCACTCCGGGCCGATGCCCCAGCCGCTCATCGACCGGGACTACCGCAACGGCGGGGTCTGCGGTCCCAAGACCGCGTACGACTGCCCGGACCCGAGGCTCCCCATCGCCCGGGAGTCCTCGCCCACCAATCGCATCGTCAGCCCGCACTAGAGGAGGTCGTCGTCATGTCGCAGACACGCACCGCAGCCGTCATCGGCGCAGGCATCGCCGGCACGAGCGCGGCCTACCGGCTCCAGCAGGAAGGGTTCGAGACCACGCTGTTCGAGGTCAACGACCGCGTCGGGGGCCGTATCTGGAGCATCTGGAAGGGCGACTTCCTGATGGACCTCGGGACCTCGGCCTACCTCGGGACCTATCGCGAGGCCATCGAGCTGGTCAAGGAGGTCGGGCTCGAGCACGAGCTCGCGGAGTGGACCGCGACGGGTGCGGCGATCCGGAACGGGAAGCCGTACTACTTCGACTACACGAGGCCCCTGCGGACGGTCCTGACGACGCCCTACCTCTCGCCGAAGGCCAAGCTCCTCGCCATCAAGATCGGGCTGCAGGTGGTCAAGCACCGCAAGAGCCTGGGTTACGACAGCTACGACGATCTCCAGGACATCGACAACGAGACGGTGCGCGAGTGGTGCCGCCGCGAACTGAACGAGGAGCTGCTGCAGTACGTCGGCAGGCCCCTGGTCAGCGGGACCTGGGTCGCCGACGACGCCGACACCTCCGTGTCGCTCATGGTGTGGAGCGTCCGGAACATGCTGGTGCAGAACATCTACAACCTGACCTCGGGAGTCGTCGGCCTTCCGAACCACCTCGCGACCTACGTGAAGACCCGCCTGGAGCACGAGGTCACCAACGTCACGGACAACGGGTCCGACGTCGAGGTCACCTTCACCGCGGGCGGTCAGCAGCAGACCGAGCACTTCGACACCTGCGTGATCGCCACCCCGGTCGAGCCCGCGATGGACATCTACCCGCAGATGGACACCAACACCCGCGAGTTCTACCAGTCGGTGAGCTACCGCAAGCTCGGCAGCATCTGCCTGGGCCTGTCGGAGCGCCCGAAGGACCCCGCGACCTACTACCTCGTCCCCCCGGTCGAGGACCCGGACGTCATCGCGGTCATCGCCGACCACAACAAGGCGCCCAACCGCGCTCCCGACCACAAGGGCCTGCTCACGGTGCTCCTCTCCCACGAGTACCTCGAGCGCAGCGAGCACCTCTCCGACGACGACGTGCTCGACTACGCCGTCGACCGCGCGTCGCGGTACCACCCGAAGGTGCCCTCGACGCTCGAGGAGAGCGTCGTCGTCCGCTGGCAGCGCTCGGTCCCGACGATCGACCGGGGCAAGTTCGGTCGCATCTCCGACTACAACAAGCGGCTCGACCGCTTCGCCCGGGTGCAGTTCGCGAGCGACAGCGACCGCATCCCCGGCCTCAACGGCGGCCTGGTGAGCGGTCTGGGCGCGGCCAAGCGGCTCAGCGATGCCGCGCAGAGTCGTCGTCTCACGTCCCGGACCCGGCCCGCCTAGCCCGCCGATCCGCTCGCCGAGGAGCCGAGATGTCGACCTTCACCCCGACCCTGCCCACCCCGCCGTGGGACATGACCACCCCGCCGACCGTGCAGCTGGTGATGACGATCATCGTCGGCGCGCTCGTCGTGGTCTCCCTCGTGGGGGCCCTCGTGTACTGGCGGCGCACCGGTAGCCCCGTCGGCGTCCTGGTGATCGCCGGCGGCTTCGTGTGCTGCCTCAACGAATCGCCGGTCGACATCCTGGGGTTCTGCTTCTTCCCGGTGGACGGGTGGACGGTCTACACGATGTTCGACCGGCCCATCCCGCTGTGGGTGTGCCTGGCCTATGCGTTGTTCTTCGGCGCGCTGACCTTCGTCGACGTCCTCCTGCTCCGTGCCGGGGTCACGCGGCGCACCATGTGGCTCAGCCTGCTCGGGGTGATGGTCGTCGACGTCCTCATCGAGATGCCCACGCTGGCGTCGCACCTGTACACCTACTACGGCGATCAGCCGTTCGAGGTCGGCGGGTTCCCGCTGAACTGGCTGGTGATCAACAGCCTCGGTTCGCTGCTGGCGAGCGTGGTCATCGTCCGCGGGTGGTCGTTCTTCTCCGGCCCCCGCATGCTGCTGCTGCTTATGGTGCCCTGGGCGGCCTACATGGCCTCCTGGGTCGCGGCCATGCCGTACTTCGGCACGCAGAACGCCGACGTCCCGACCCCGGTCCGCTGGATCGGAGGTGCCGTCAGCATCGTCGTCGGCCTGTACCTCATCGACCTGCTGTTCCGCATCGGTCTCCGCGGTGCTCGGCCGACCGATGACCCCGCCGTGGAGGAGCCCGTGTCGCCGACGCCGGCGCGCGAGGTCCAGGGCGTCTGAGCGGCAACGTCACCACGAGAGGAGGGACGCCGTGAGCGAGTCCTGGGACTACGTCATCGTCGGCGCCGGCCACAACGGCCTGTCCGCCGGGTGCACCCTCGGAGAACAGGGTCGTTCGGTCCTGCTGGTCGACCAGCTCCCGCACGTCGGAGGGCTGTCCGCCAGCCTGCCCTGGGTGCCCGAGGCCCCCGGGCACCTGCTGTCGGTCGGGGCCATGGACGACATGCTCATGGCGCAGACCCCGCTGACGGAGGAGTTGGGCCTGCGCTCCCACGGGTACGACCCCGTCCCGCTCGAAGCGCCCTACGGCTGGATGGACGAGGACGGCGAGACCCTCCTGCTCTTCCACCGCTTCGACCGGGCCCTCGAGGAGATCCGCCGCTTCTCCCCGCGCGACGCCCGGACCTACGAGGACATCCGTCCGGTCCTCGACCTGATCATGGACGTCGTCGACCGGCTCGTGCCGCAGCATCCCTCGGCGACGAGCAGGCTGGACTGGGCGAAGATCCTGATGAAGATGGCCCCGGACCGGAAGACCCGGGCCCTGCTGACGAAGATGCTCACCCTGAACGTCTTCGAGATGATCTCCGAGACGTTCGAGTCCGACGCCGTGCGCGGGCTGTGGGGCTACTGGACCTCGATGATCGGCCCGGCCGACGCCGAGGGCACCGGGGTCTACCTGATGGCCTACCACGCGGTCCACCGCAAGCGCGGTGTCCTCCGTCCGCGGGGCGGCATGTCCGGACTGATGCGGGCCTTCGCCTCGAAGATCGCGAGCCACGGCGGGGAGATCCGACTGAACTCCCGCGTCCGGCGCATCACCGTCGAGGGCGCGCGGGCCACCGGGGTGGAGCTGGAGGACGGGACGCGGATCCGGGCGCGTGAGGGTGTCCTCGCCAACTGCGCGCCGCAGATCGCGCTGGGGCGCCTCCTGGAACCCGGCGTCCTGGACCGCAACACGCGCAACCTCGTCGACATGATCCCTGCCAACTCGGTGAACACCGCGGCGTTCAAGATCGACGTCGCGGTGGGCGGACCGGTCACCTACCCCAAGGCGGAGGCACGGCGGCACGACGACGTGGACATCCGGAAGACCACGTTCATGACCGGCACGCTCGAGGACCACATGGCCCAGCTCAAGGCCCTCAAGCGTGGCGAACCGGTCGAGCCGCCGCCGGTCTACATGGCCGTCCTGTCCGCGGCGGACCCGACCATCGCGCCGGAGGGGCAGGACGTCCTCTACCTGCACTCGAACGTGCCGGTCGACCTGCCCGGGGGGTGGGAGAGCCAGAAGGACACCTACACGCAGTCCATCGTGAAGTCGGCGGAACGGTTCCTCGACGGCCTCGACGCCGAGATCGGCCGGGTCGTCCACAGCCCCCAGGACTTCGAGGACTACTTCGGGACTCCTCGTGGGTGCTACTTCCACGTCGACATGACCCCGATGCGCCTGGGCGCCAATCGGCCGGCGCGAGGGTTGGGGCGGTACACGACGCCGGTCGAGGGGCTCTACCTCGCCGGCGCCGGCTCCCACCCGGGCGGGACGGTCAACGGATGGTGCGGCCGCAATGCGGCCCGCGAGGCGATGAAGCACGAGGTGGCGCGGTGACGAACCCGGTCGATGCGACCGTGAAGAACCGGTTGAACACCCGTGCGCAACGGCTGTGCGTCTGGGCCGGACCCGTGATGATCTTCACCTGGCTGCTCGCGTTCGTGTTCCTCTGTCGGTTCGTCCCACCGCCGAGCCCGGCGATGTCGGCCCAGCAACTCGTCGCGAAGTTCGGCGAGGACACCAACGCGATCCGGCTCGGCCTCGTCATCAGCCTGTTCTCCTGTTCCCTCCTCGTGCCGTTCAGCTCGGTGATCGCCACCCAGATGCGCCGCATCGAGGGGCCTCGGTCGGTGCTGGCCAACGCGTCGCTCGTTTCGGGCGGGCTGTTGTGCGTCGAGTTCCTCCTGCCCTTCGCGATCTGGCAGACGGCGCTCTACCGGCTGGACGAGTGGGACCCGAAGCTGGTCCAGATGCTCAACGACATGTCGTGGCTGATGTTCCTGGGAATCATCAGTTCGGCGTGCGTGCAGGTGGCCTGCCTCGGTGTCTGCGTGCTCCGGGACCACCGCGAGGAGACCATTTTCCCGCGGTGGTACGGATACCTGAACATCTGGATATCGATCATGTGGTTCCCCGCCGGATGGATACCGTTCTTCAAGATCGGGGCATTCGCCTGGAACGGTCTGATGGCGTGGTACCTCCCCCTCACCATCTATCTCTGCTGGTTCATCGTGACGATCGTCCTGCTGTTGCGGGCGATCTCGCACGAGGAGCGTGAGGTGACCGCGCTGGACCTCGGCCACACCGGGGAGACGCTGCAGCACGACGAGCCGGAGGACGCGGTGCTGACGCCGCTGGCGCAGTCATGAGCACGGTCGAGACGTCACGGGGGGTCGAGTCCGCACGGCCCGCGATGCCGGACCCGGCACGGCCCCGGATACCGGGCGAAGCCGGGATCTGGGTGTTCATCGGCGGGGAGACGGTCGCCTTCACCTTCCTGTTCGTGATCTGGCTGTACTCCCACAGCCAACACCCCGACCTCTATTCGGTCGGCCAGCAGCAGCTGGCGGTCGGTTTCGGGGCGGTCGACACCCTCCTGCTGCTGGCCAGTTCCCTCTTCGTGGTCATCGGCGTCCGGGCGGTCCGGGCGGGACTCAGACCACTGGGCCCGATCGCGTTCGCGGGAGGCCTCGCGTGCGGCCTCGGTTTCGCGATCAGCAAGGTGATCGAGTGGGGCGGACACATCGCCGCCGGTCAGGTCGTCCAGACGAACGAGTTCTGGGTGTACTACTACGCACTGACCGGGATGCACTTCTTCCACCTCCTGATCGGCATGGGCGTCCTCGGTTGGTGCTTCCTCCAGGCGCGCAAGCCGGCGCTCAGCGCGCAGCGGTTCGCCTACCTCGAGGGCGGAGCCTGCTTCTGGCACATGGTCGATTTCCTCTGGATCGTGCTGTTCCCCCTGATCTACCTGGTGAGGTGAGCTGACATGACCCGAGCGGTCGCCCTCGTCCGCGGGCCGGTCTCCTACGTCTGGATCGCACTCGTCGCGTTCACCCTGCTGTCATGGTGGGTCGGCGGCGACCACGGCATCGCCAGCGTGCGGATCGCCGGCGCGGTCGTGCTCGTCGTGGCGTTCGTGAAACTGCGTTTCGTGGGGCTCTACTTCATGGAGCTCCGCGACGCGCCGCGCCCCCTGCGGACCGCCTTCGAGAGCTGGTGCGTGGGCGTCTGCGCCCTGCTGGTCGTCATGTCGCTGGTGATGCTCTGATGAGGTGGCGGCCGTCGGGGGAGCCGGCGACGCCGGGTGGTCCGGGGCGGGTCGGTGTCGCGGACCTGCTGGAAGGGGCCGGCCCGCCTCCCGCGGGGGTCCGACTCGACACCCTGCAGGTGTCGCAGGGACGAAGTCGACTGCGACAGCTCGGGTATCGGCTCGAGAACCACCTCCTCATCGCCGCGACGAGCCGTCAGATCCGGGAGACGGCCGTCCGTGGTGCGGCCACGTACGAGGCGCTGCACCCGCACTTCGCCCTCCCCGTCAGTGCCGCTGCCCTGTACGTGGCGCTCGCGGACACCGTCTACGCCCGCTGGGTCACGCTCGGGGTCCCCGTCGACGAGCACGCCGATCGACCGCGGACCTGGCCTTCCGCCGAGGAGATCGTGGCCGGCATCGACTCCGTCGAGGACGCCCGCCGCGTCGCGGAGTACCTCGAGATCTCCCTGACGATCACGTCCTGACACGCCGGGCGCCGTTGACCGTGGGGAACGCCCGACCATATATTGAGACACCAAGGCTCATAATTGATGACGCAGGAACGTCCGTTCCGGGCAGCGTCGCCGGCGACGAGGGGGCGCATCCGTGGTCGACACGTCAACCGCGACCGTCACGGAGTCCGACACCGACCGCGGGCGACGCCCACGGTCCCGCGGCCGGGTCCCGGGTGAGGCTGGCATCTGGATCCTGGTCCTCTCCGACATGGCCGTGTTCGCCGCGTTCTTCGGCGTCTTCCTCGTCGTGCGCATCGGGCAACCCCAGGTGTTCGCGGCCTCCAGGACGCAGCTCGAGGTCCCCCTCGGACTCGTCGACACGATCGTTCTCCTGACGAGCTCGCTGCTCGTCGCCCTGGCGGTCCGCAGGGTCCGTGCGGGTCGTCGGGCGTTCGCCGGCCGTCTGCTGGTCGCCGCCGCCGCGGGCGGTGTCGTGTTCCTCGCGCTCAAGGTCACCGAGTACAGCATCGTCATCGGCGAAGGTCACGCGCCGTCGAGCAACGACTTCTTCCTGTACTACTTCGTCCTGACCGGCATCCACCTGACCCACGTCCTCATCGGACTCGGCGGTCTCGCGATCGCCCGGTCAGCCGTGCGACGTCCCGTTCCGAGCCCCGATCTCGGGCGCACCGTCGAGAACGCGGCGAGCTTCTGGCACATGGTGGACCTGCTCTGGATCGTTCTGTTCGCCCTCTTCTACCTGGTGGCCTGACATGACTGCGGCACTCCTCAAGGACCGCCTCGCCCTGGTGTGGGCCGGCCTCGTCATCGCGACGATCGTGTCGGTCCTCGTCGGACACGACCACGCGGCCCTCGGTCAGGCGGGCGCGGTGATCGTCCTCGTGATCGCCCTGGTCAAGGCCCGCTACGTCGGGCTGGAGTTCATGGAGCTCAGGACGGCGCCGCGGGTGTTGCGCGGGCTCTTCGAGGCCTGGTGCCTGGTCGTGGCCGCCATGGTCGTCGTGCTCTTCCTCGTGGGCAGCTGAGGGCCCGTCGCGGAGTGATCGTCCACCGCCGGCCACGGGAGTGCCGAGGGTGTCGTCGGAGCCGGCGACGATCGGATCGACGTCCCTCGGGTCGTCGTCGGGGATACACCCCGCTCCCGGGCTCAGGTCGCGTCGACCCGGTACTCGTCCGGATCGGCCGCCAGGGTCCGCTGCCAGTAGTCGACGTACTTCCACGGGCTCGACACGACGATGCGCCCCGCGTCGTTGCGGAAGTAGTTCGTCATGCCGCGGTGTGACCAGATCGTCCGGTCGAGCGCGGCGTCGAGCTCGCGGTTGTAGTCCCAGAAGACGTCCTCGCGCACCTCCACCGCGGCCGTGTCCGGCTGCATCAGGCGGCCGATGAGCTGCATCGCGTACCGGGTCTGGAACTCGGTGGCGATGATGGCGCTCCCGCCGTGCCCGGCGAACGTGTTCGGACCGTTGAGCATGAACAGGTTGGGGAAGTCGGGAACGGTCACGCCGAGGTAGGCGCGGGCGTCGTCGGTGCCCCAGGTCTCGCGCAGTGTGCGGCCGGAGCGGCCGTGGATCTCCATCGGCGCCAGGAACTGCAGGATCCGGAAGCCGGTGGCGAAGACGACGACGTCGACCGGGTACTCGGCCCCGGAGGCCGTCACCACCCGGTCCGCCTCGAGGCGGGCCACGCTCTCGGTGACGAGTTCGACGTCGTCGCGGGTCATCGTGCGGTACCACCCGTTGTCGATCAGCGGGCGCTTCCCGTACGGCGGGTAGTCGGGCAGGCAGGCGTCGAGGAGGTCCTGGCGGTCGCCGAGCTCGGACGAGATGTACTTGGTCAGGAACTTGCGGTGCTTGTCGTTCGCGGCGTTGACCGACCGCTCGGGATGCTCCCACTCCGGATCGATCTGCAAGGAGGGGTGCAGGCGGTCCCCGAAGTTCCAGAACGGCCGCAGCCGGTACCAGTGGGCGTAGAACGGCACCTCGGCCATGAGGAGCTTGACGCCGGCGGGGACCTCGGACGTGTACTTGGGGTGCGGCAGGGCCCACTGCTTCGAGCGCTGGAAGACCACGACCTGTTCGGCCTCATCGACGATCCGGGGGACGAGCTGCATCGAGCTCGCGCCGGTGCCGATCACCGCCACACGTTTGCCCGCCAGCTCGACGGAGGGGTCCCACGCGGCAGTGTGCATGGCCGGTCCGGCGAACACGGTCTCGCCCGTGGCCTCGACGCCGTCGATCGGCGGGAACGACGGCCGGTTGACCTGACCGACGGCGCTGATGACCGCGTTCGCGGTGATCGTCTCCCGGCGCCCGCCCTCGACGACACCCACGACCCATCGCGAGGCCTCGTCGTCCCAGTCCGCCCGTTCGACCTCGGTGGAGAACCGGATGTGCTTGCGGACGTCATGGTCGTCGGCGAGGCGCTCGAGATACTCCGAGACCTGCCCCCGCTTGGCGAAGTAGCGGTCCCAACCGACGTTCATGTCGAAGGAGAAGCTGTAGAGGTGGCTCGGGGTGTCCACACCACAACCCGGGTAGACGTTCTCGTGCCAGGTGCCGCCGACGGTGGGGTTCTTCTCGATCACCTGATAGGCGATGCCGGCCTGCTGGAGCTTGATCGCGGCACAGAGACCGGACAGACCGGAGCCGATCACGAGGACCGAGAAGTCTTCCGCCGCCGGCGCGGGGGGGAGCTCGACGTCCCTGCTCCGGACACCGAGTTCCTCGGCGAGAAGAGGCCCGTACTCCGGGGGGACCTCCTCGCCCAGCGTGATCTCGAGGATCTCGGCGACCTGGTCGGGCGTGAGCGCCGACGGAACGAGCGCTCCTGCCCGGTACCGTCGGACCGCGTCGAGCGCGGCGTCGCGGATCTCGGTCTGGCGCTCGGGTGGCAGGCCCGAGGAGTCGTTGTCGTCGAGGGGCGGCCCCGGCCGCGGGCGGTACTCGCCCTCGATCCAGCTCCGGTCGCCCGTCAGGTGCACGAGCGTCGCCTGCAGGCTCGGGAGGTTGGCGTCCTCCATGGCGCTGCGCAGGGTGGCGTCGTCGACCTCGCCGTCGGCGGAACCGATGCTGTCGGACTGCGGCATGAGTGAGACGTCCTTTCGACCACGCGGAGGCCGGAGCCCCAGACGCTTTTTGAGCCCAGCCGTCTCAAATACTAGGTCGAGGTGGGTGGGGCGTCAACGCGTCCGGGACGCTCGTTCAGCCGCTGTCGGTCGTCAGGGCGGTGAGCGCCGCGAGCGCCATGCCGCGCAGGATCGTCGGCGCGGAGGGGGCCGACCGGCGGACCGGTGTGACCGCCGACGACATCAACAACCAGTGCAGACCCTCCCGCACCGTGACCAGCTCCTCCCGCTTCCACTCCGGGTAGCACGCGGCGAGGGCCGAGTCCCATCGTTCGAGGTAGAGGCGTTGCCGGCGCTGGTACGTGCGCCGGAACACGTCGGAGAGCGACCGTTCCTCGCGGGACCAGATCACCGCGAGGCGGGGGTGTTCGAGGGCGAACGTGAGGTGGACGTCGATCAGGTGCTCGAGCTCCTCGTCGGGGTCGGTGCGCGGGGACCCGATCCGCAGCAGGAGGTCATCGATGGCGCGGTCGAACAACGCCGAGAGGATCTCCTCCTTGCCGGAGAAGTGCCGGTAGATCGCCGAACCGCTGACCCCGGCCTCCAGGCCGATCGCGTCGACCCCGATGCCCGAGTAGCCGTGCGCGTCGAACAGGCGTTCCGCCGCGTCCAGGATGGCAGCGTCTCGACCCATACCGCGATGTTAACGCGCTGCCCCGGCGAGGCGTCCGACCCACGAACGGGATCGGTGCATCGACGAGGGGACGTTCGCGGCGTCTTCCGGTCGCTCCACGCGCCTGCTAGGCAGTGAACGTTCACTCCGTACTGATGCCGACGGTCGAAGGGGGCGTCATCCATGACGACCAGCCAGGAACGGTCACTGCCCTCGATCGAGGACGTGGAGCCGCGCCGTACCCGGCCGGTCAACGTCTGGGCCGTGGTGGGCGCGGTGATCATCGCGTTCGAGGTCTGGGTGCTGATCCGCTGGGTGTCCGGTCCGTACTTCGTGCGCGTGGACCCGGGGCCGACCGAGCCGCCGATGCTGATGAGGGTCATCCTCGTCGGCTGGCAGGTCGTCAGTATCCCGATCGCGTTGGGGCTCCTGGCCTGGTTCGTGATCCGACCCTGGATGCGGGATCGTCGGGTGGGCGTCGACGGCATCCTCGTCGTCGCGTTCCTGACGATGTGGTGGCAGGACCCGATCTCGTCCTACGGTGGCCACTGGTTCGACTACAACTCCTGGATGATCAACTTCGGGTCGTGGGTGAACAGCATCCCCGGATGGCTGTCCTACGGCGCCCCGGGGCACATGCTCGTCGAGCCCATCCTGTTCACGCCCGGCGCCTACTCCTACATCTTCGTGATCGTCATGTTCCTGGGCTCCTGGTTCATGCGGAAGGTGCAGGCACGGTTCCCGCGTCTCGGCAAGCTCGGCATGATCGGCGCGCTGTACGTCTTCATGATGCTGTTCGACTTCGTGCTGGAGGGGATCCTCTGGCTGCCGATGGGGATCTTCCACTACGCCGGTGGCTACCTGCAGACCTTCCCGGACAGCTACTTCGCGTTCCCCCTGCACGAGGCCCTGTCGATCGGCGCGACGTTCACCGCGGTCGCGGCGCTGAGGTACTACACCGACGACAAGGGCCAGACCCTGATGGAGCGCGGGTCGGAGGACCTCGAGGGCGGCGAGGGCCGCAAGGTGATCGTGCGCTGCTTCGCCGCGATCGCGGCGGTCCAGGTCGCTTTCCTGCTGACCTACAACGTGCCCAACTTCTTCGTCGGCATCCACTCCGACACGTGGAACGAGGACACGCAGAAGCGCTCGTACTTCATGAACGGGCTCTGCGGCACCGGGACCGACCGCGCGTGCCCCGGCCCGACGGTGCCGCTCTCGCGCGGCAACTCGTCCTACGCCCAGCCCGGCGGGGGTGTCGACGCGAACGGGAACCAGGTCCCGGCGAACGTCCCCTTCTCCCCGGGTGGCTGAGGGTCCCGAGGGGCCGGGAGCGAACGACCGACCCGATCTCCGCCTGCGGCGCCTCACCCTGCTGGCGGGCGCGATCGCGGGGCGCCGCATGCACGTCAGGGCGGACGACGTCGCCCGGGCGTGGAACGATCGCGAGACGGTCGTGCTGCCCACCGCACAGCTCCCGACCGCCCGACGGACGGTGGTGCTCCAGGCGGCGCTGGTCGCGGTGGGGAGCCTCGACTCCCGACCGATGCGTGCCCTGACCCGGTGCCGGCCCGGGATGTCCGACCGTTTCCTCGTCCTCGAGGCAGCCCGGGCCGCCAGCGTGCTGGCGGACCTGTTGCCGAGGTCCGTGCTCAGCGACCTCGCCGCGACAGTCGGCGACCTGTCGGTGCCGGTCTCGGTGTCCGATTCCCTGGAGCGGGCGCGGTCCGACGAGGCGCTGCCCGGCGTCCCGGAGTGGTACGGGCGTATCCGCGCGCGGGCGCTCGCGCGCAGCGATGCCGAGGACGCGGGGGAGACCGGCGGGGTCGCGCCCTCGGACCGCGACCACGGCGGCACCGCCGGTGAGCAGGCGGTCGACGAGCTCGACGACGAGGAGGCCGAGGACGCCGAGACCGGCGCGATCATGCAGAAGCTGCAGGTGCGGGGGATGAAGAACCCGTTCACCGCGGCGCTGCAGAAGCTGCTGGGCATGGGCGCCGCCCCGTCGTCGGACGAGAACCCCGGCGCCGCCGTCGAGGATCTGCCGGTCGGGAACCGTCGCCAGCGGCGTATCGGGCACGCCGCCGGGCGCCTCCGCACACCGCCCGCCCTCGCTTCCCTGCTGGCGCCGCGGCGGCCGACCGGCACCGTCTACCCCGAGTGGGACCGCGCCCGCGGCCGCTACCGCCCGGACTGGTGCACCGTCACCGAGTTCGACCCGCCCTCGCCCTCCGGCGGCCCCGAGGACCGGCCGCCCGCCTCCGAGCCGGACCCGGCCCTGCGCCGCGAGCTCGCCCGGTTGAGCCTGCACCATGAGCGCCGGCGGCGGTGCGCGGACGGCGACTCGCTCGACCTCACCGCGCTCGTCGACCACCGGATCGCCGTCGCGGCGGGCGATGCCGGGGACCCGGACGTCTGTTCGGGCGTCCGGCGCACCGGACGCGACCTCGCGGTCCTCGTCCTGCTCGACGCCACCGGGTCGGTGGGCGAAGGGGACGTGTTCGCCGAGCAGGTCGAGGTGGCCGCCCGGCTCTCGGCGGGTCTCGAGCAGGTCGGTGACCGCGTCGCGACCTACGGCTTCTCCTCTCGCGGGCGCCGCCAGGTCCGGATGCTGCGGGTCAAGGCCTTCGACGACCGCTGGGACGCCGCCGCCCGACGTCGGATGTCCGCGCTCTCGCCCTCGGGCCACACCCGCCTCGGCGCCGCGGTACGTCACGGTACCCACGTCCTCGCGACACGGGGAGGGACGAGCAACCTCCTGCTCGTCGTCGTCGGGGACGGCCTGCCCCACGACGACGAGTACACCGGCGTCCATGCCCAGGAGGACAGTCGGATGGCCCTCGACGAGGCTGCGCTCGGGGGCATCGGGTGCGTGGGGATCAGCGTGCGCGGCTCGGGCGAGCCGGAGGCGCTCGCGCGCGTGTGGGGCGAGCACCAGCACCGGCCGCTAGGGCGCTACCCGGAACTGGTGGCGCACCTGCGGCCCATGGTCACCGCGGCCCTGCGCAACGCCGCTGCCGGGGGCCGGCGGTCGGTCCGCGCCCGCGCCGGAGCAGGGCCATGACGCCGGTCGTCGCACGGAACGGAGGCTGCATGAGCACGGGGACGACGGGGTCCGGGCCCTACTACCTCGGGATCTCCACGGAGGTCGAGGTGTTCGAGGCCGCCTGGCGACGCGGGCTACCGGTCATGCTCAAGGGCCCGACCGGCTGCGGGAAGACCCGGCTGGTGGAGTCGATGGCCCACCGGTTCGGGGTACCGCTCTACACGGTGTCCTGCCACGAGGACATGACCGCCGCCGACCTCGTCGGACGCTTCGTCCTGACCGGCGGCGACACCGAATGGGTCGACGGCCCACTGACCCGGGGGGTGCGCGAGGGTGGGATCTGCTATCTCGACGAGGTCGTCGAGGCTCGGCAGGACGCGATCGTCGTGGTCCACTCGCTCGCCGACCACCGTCGCGAGCTGACCCTCGAGCGCCTCGGCGGGCAGACGCTCACCGCGGCGGACGGGTTCCAGTTGGTGGTCTCCTACAACCCCGGCTACCAGAGCGTGCTCAAGGACCTCAAGACCTCGACGCGACAGCGGATGGTCGGTATCGAGCTGGGCTTTCCGCCGCTCGACGCGGAGCGCACGATCGTGGCGCGGGAGGCGCGGGTCGGCGATCCCGCGGCCGACGAGCTCGTCCGCTTCGGCACCGCAGTGCGTCGGGCACGGGACGCCGGCCTGCGCGAGGTCGCCTCCACCCGCACGCTCATCGCCGCGGCAGCTCTCATGGGGGAGGGCCTGGCGTTCCGGGACGCCGTGATCGCCGCCGTCGCGACCCCGCTCACCGACGACCCGGAGGTCCGGGAGGGGCTCCTCGAGCTCATCGACACCTACGGTGTCGGCGGCTGACCACCGGGCCCGCCACCGTCCGGTGCCCGCGACGCCACGGAGGTTCCCGCCCCGTCCCGTGTCGCCCCGGTCGGGGACCGGCTCCGACGCGAGGCCGCCGGCCCTTCCCGTCGAGCGGACGTCCTGCTAGGAAGTGAACGATCATTCCGCTCGATCGACACCCGTGACGGGTCCGTCCACGGCGAGTCCGCCCCCGCCCGGCGTCGGGGAACCCGATATAGCGCCGCGAGGCCGGCGACGGCGACCGACGAGCTCCGCTCAGGAGGGTCAACGACGATGAAGCGTTCCTACCTCCGCGCCTGCGCCTGGTCGGGCCCGGTGTGCGCGTTCCTCTGGATCATCGGGCTGCTGTTCTTCGCCCGGTTCATCCCGCCGCCGTCACCTCAGGAGAGCGCGCCGGAGATCGCGACGTTCTTCGCCGGCAACGCTGTCGGAATTCGTTGGGGCATGGTGCTGCTGCTCATCGGCGGGGTGCTCTACCTACCCTGGGTCGCCGTCATCGCCGTGCAGATGAAGCGGATCGAGGGACGGCAGTCGCCGTTGACCTACGTGCAGTTCGGTCTGGGCACCCTGTTCGTGCTCCTGTTCGTGCTCGCGGCGATCTTCTGGCAGACGGCCGCGTACCGCCCGCTCGAGGACGTCGTCTTCACCCAGCGGTTCAACGACATGGGCTGGTTCATGTTCCTCAGCCCGGTACCGATCGTGACGGTGCAGGGGCTGGCGTTGAGCCTGGTGGTCCTCGGCGACCGCTCGGAGAGGCTGTTCCCGCGCTGGTTCGGGTGGTTCAACCTGTGGGCGCAACTCGTGTTCCTGCCCGGCACCGTGATCCCACTGTTCAAGGCGGGACCGGTGACCTGGAACGGCGCCATCGGACTGTGGATCCCGGCGGTGGCGTTCACGGTCTGGATGTGTCTCGTGACCTGGGCCCTGCTGAGGGCTGTCGCTGTCCCGGACGCGGACGCGGACGCGGACGCGGACGTCGAGGTCGGGGCGGGGGAGGATGCGTCGTCCGCGTTCGGTGCGATGGCGTGAGTCCCGCCTAGAAACCGAGGTGGACCAGCACGATCAGCAGCCCGGCGGTCACCACGAGCCAGCCGAGGAAGAGACCGCGCAGGATCGCCGCGGACCGGTGGACCTCCATGAAGGAGGCGCCGACGAGCCCGACCTTGGCGAAGGTGAGCGCGAGGACGACGGACGCGAGGCCCCGCCCGGTCACCGCCTCGCCCCCGATCCCGAAGGCCACGAGGGTGATGACGACGAGGATCGCCCAGACCGCGAGGACGTCCCGCGGGACACGGATGTGCACCGGCGTCATCCCATCAGGTAGTAGAGGCAGAACAGCACGAGCCAGAGCAGATCGACCATGTGCCAGTACACGGCCCCGCTGGCGATCATCCGGGCGTCGGTCGGCCGCGCCGGGGTCCGCCCGGCCGCGCGGGCCATCACCGCCAGCACCACCAGCGCGATGAGCACGTGCAGGAGGTGGATGCCGGTGAACACGAAGAAGGTCGCGAAGAACGTCTCCGAGTAGGGCGTGTGGCCGCTCGTGATCAGGTCGGTGTACTCGACGACCTTGTCGACGACGAAGGCCGCCCCGCACAGAGCCGCCAGCCCGAAGGCCGACGGGGCACCGGAGCCTCCCCGTCGGTGGGCGCCGAGACCGGCCGCCACGAACAGCGAGCCGGTCAGGAGCAGGAGAGTGTTCGCGAGCCCGAGACCGGGGTCCAGCGCGGTGTGCGCCGCGGAGAACGCTGCGTGCCGGTCGCGACGCTCGACCAGGAAGGTCGTGAAGAAGACCGTGAACGCACACATGTCGCCCAGCACGAAGACCCACAGCCCGGCCTCGCCCGGGAACCGGGACACCGGCTCCGTCGGCCTCGCGCGTTCGGGGGCTGCGGTCACGGGAGCTCCTCATCGCCGGTGGGTTTCTTGTACCACCCCCCGAGCCTCCTGAGCAAACGATCGTTCACGGCGAGGGCGTCGGTGCCTTGTGGTGGCGTGACCCGGACGATAAGTTTCGGGACGCTTCGTCCCAGAGCTCTCGCCCGGCCTCGCCGAGGAGGCGCCACGTGTACGACCCCGCGGAGTTGCTGGCCACCATCGACGCCCACCGCTGGCCGCTGCTCATCACCTGCGGTCTCGCGATGATCGCCAACTACGTGTGGTTCATCGCGGCCTTCCGGCGTGCACGTCGTGAGCGCGTGTACTCGATCCCGCTCTTCTGCACCTTCTACTGGCTCGCGCACGACTCGTCGCTGGTGTACCGCTTCGAGAAGTGGTTCGTGCAGTACGACAGCTGGTTCATGGAGCTCTTCTGGGTGGCGTTCCTCGCGACGGTGGCCTTCGAGATCGCGTTCGTGGTCCAGGACATCGTCCTCGCCAGGGCCGAGTTGCTTCCCACGTGGAGCCGGCGGGCGTTCACCGTCGCCATGATCGGCACCGCGCTCGTGTCCGCCGTCATCTGGGAGAACGTCAAGTTCATCTTCGACGACGACCTCTACCTCCTCGGCTTCGGGCTCACCATCGCCTCCTACCCGGTGTGCGCGGTGTCGCTGCTGCTGCGTCGGCGATCCGTGGCCGGCCAGGACGTGGTGATGTGGTCCGGGTTCACGGCGATGTCGGCGTGCTACTTCGTCGGGACGAGCGTCTGGCTCACCGACGCCTTCCGCTCCGTGCAGTGGATCCTGCTCGGTGTCGTCTGCACCGTGGCGGGCGTGGCGATGACGATCCTCGTGGCCCGACTGCGCTCCGGGGTGTCGGTCTGGGGGATCGCCCCCGCTCCGACCGCCACCGCGTCGACGTCCGACCCCGGACGTGTGATGGCCCCGGCGGGCGGCGCTCCGTGACCGCCACCGCCCCGCGGCTGGGGCGGGGGACGGTGACCGGCTCGACCGTCCTGCGGCAGCTCACCGTCGAGCGGCTCTGCGCCTGGTGCGGGCCGCTCCTGATGGTCGTGTTCGCGGTCGGTTACGTCGGCCTCATCGGATGGCTCCCCCCGCCCTCGCCCTCGACGAGCCCGGTGCAGATCACGGCCATGTACGAGCAGCACCGTCCGATGATCCTCATGGGTTGCTTCCTGCTGCAGGTCAGCATGGGGATGATCCTGCCGTTCGGGGTCTCGATCGCGGTCCAGTGCCGGCGCATCGAGCGCGACCGCATACCGACGGCGACCTACGTCCAGCTCAGCTCGATCGCGGTCGCGGTGGTCGTCGTCGTGCTCACGGCCGTGTTCTGGGCCGCGGCCGCGTTCCGCGCGGGCACGGTGTCGCCGGAGATCACTTCGTCCGACCACGACCTGGGGTGGTTCCTCTTCCTCTACCCCTGGGTCCCCTTCACGATCTGGATGATCGCGATCGCAGTCCCGATCCTGCAGCAGGACGACAGCGACGAGCCCGTCTACCCGCGTTGGGTGGGGTTCCTGAGTCTCTGGTCCGCGTTCCTCTTCGCCCCGGCCGGCATGATCAGTCTCTTCACCTCCGGCCCCTTCTCGTGGAACGGCGTGATCGCCTTCTACCTGCCGGTCGGGGTCTTCTTCACGTGGCTGGTCGCCATGAGCGTCACCACGCTGCGCGCGATCGGTCTAGCGGAGCGCGTCGCCTCGGACTGCCCGGCGCCCGGCTAGGCGTCGGGGACGACCCCGAGGCGCAGCATCCCGATGGCGGCGTCGGCGATGTCGTCGGCGGTCTGCGTACCGCGGGCGCGGTACCACCGCGAGACCCAGATGCACATGCCGAGCAGGAGTCGGGCCGTGACCACCGGGTCGTCCTTCTCCACGGCCCCGGCCTCCATGGCGCGCGCGACGACGTCGCGCCAGAGGATCTCGTACTCCCGCGCCCAGACCTGCCACCGCCCGTAGACGTCGGGCGGGATGTTCCCCTCGCCGAAGAACACCGGGAGGTAGTTCCGCATGGAGACCGCCGCTCGGATCTGGATCCGGAGCAGCTCCCGCATCTGGTCGCCGGGCGCGTCGGGATGGGCGGCGATGACCGCCTGGGCGTCCTCGGTGAGCTGTCGGGTCCCGCGCTCGAAGAGGATGCCGAGGAGGTCGTCCTTGGTCGGGACCGTGCGGTAGAGCGTCGACCGTGACACCGACAGCTTCGCGGCGGTGTCGGCGATCGACACCGCCTCGTACCCACCCTCCGCGAAGAGTTCGGCCACCGCGTCGGCGACCGCGTCACGGTCGATGTCGAGCCGTGGCCGGCCGCGGGGTCGCGGTGACTCGGCCGCATCGACGGCGTGGGCCGTCGAGCCGTTCATCCGTGGATCGGCCACGGGACCTCCTCCTCTCGGGTGGTCGTCTCGAAGTACCTCGGTCCAGGGTAGGCGACCTCGGGCTGCACCTTCCGCTTCCGGTGATCACGATCGCCTCGTCCGCGTGCCGGGACGAGCCGGGTCGCGTGGTGAACGACCGTTGTGCTCGCCCGCGTGACCGTGGACCTCGAGGCGCTACGCGGGCATCTCAGGCGCTCGCCCCGACCGGTCGCGAGGCGAGCTGGCGGCGGTACTGCAGGAAGCGCTTGTTCTGGTTGACCGTGACGACCCCGACGAGCTCGTCCCCGCGGCGGGCCTCGGCGACCAGCGCCGGCCCCGGTCCCTCGTCGACGATCTCGATACGGTCCGCGGAGGCGAGGAACCCGGCCGACTTGATCTTCAAGTCGTACTGGTCGGACCAGAACGTGGGGACGGGGGCGAACGCCGCCCGCTCGTCGACCTCCGCGAGGAGGTTCCCGACGACGGCCCGGGCCATCTCGGCGGCATTGTTCCAGTGCTCGACGGAGACGGCGTCGTCGAGCGCCGGGTGCGGCCAGGCGGCACAGTCGCCCGCCGCCGCGACCGCGGGGTCGTCCACGCTGATGCCGTGGACGTCGGTGAGGACCGCGCCGCGGTGCAGGGTCAGACCCGAGGACGACAGCCACTCCGTGTTCGGCATCGAACCGAGCGAGAGCAGTACCGCGTCCGCCGGGATGGTGGTGCCGTCGTCGAGACGGACCGAGCTCACCGCGCCGTCGTGTCCCTCGAACGCCGCGACCGTCCGGCCCAGGTGCAGGCGGACGCCGTGGTCGGCGTGGACCCTCGCCGTCCGGGCCCCGATCTCGGCGCCGAGCGCCGGCATCGGCTGCGGGCCCATCTCGACGAGGTCGACCTCGAGCCCTCCTGACCGGAGGGCGGCGGCCGCTTCGCACCCGATGAACCCGGCACCGACGACGACCACCCGCGGCCGGCGCGCCAGGTGCGCCCGCAGCCCGACGGCGTCGTCGAGGGTGCGCAGCAGGTGGAAGCCGGAGAGCGCCGGCGGGTCCGGCCACGTCCTCGCCCGGCGCCCGGTCGCGACGACGAGCCGGTCGTACCCGACGGAGGTGCCGTCATCGAGGCCGACCTGGCGTCCGCCCCGGTCGAGGCCGGTCGCCGCGCGCCCGAAGAGGGTCCTGACGGAGTCGAGGGCCGCGGCGGGGAAGGCGCACTCGTCCGGTTCCATCGCGCCGGTGAGGAGCTGCTTGGACACGGGAGGGCGGTTGTAGGGCGCGTGCGGCTCGTCGCCGATCAGCGTGACGTCGTGCCCCTCGTCCCGGTCGAGTACCGCCTCGACCGTCCGCAGCCCGGCCAGTCCGGCCCCGACCACCACGATGCGCGTCGCTGCTGCCATGTCGAACCTCCGCGAGTTGGTCGTGGCGAGACCTGGACTCGTTGCCCGCGATCGCCGATCACCATATATTGCGACAGCCTGGTTCAAAAAGCCATCGTCAGGCCCGGGAGGGGTGCGGAGCGTGCGCAGGGTGCAGGTCGGCGAGGACGTGGCTCTCGCCGTCCAGGATCTCGGGAGCGGGCCGCCGGTGGTGTTCGTGTCCGGTTTCGGGCTCGACCAGTCGCTCTGGGACCGCCAGGTGCGAGCGCTCTCCGGAGGGCACCGCACCGTGTGCGTCGTCCAGCGGGGTCACGGCGACTCGGACGCACCGCTGGAGGGATACGAGCTCGACGGCCTGGTCGACGACCTCGCCGCCGTCCTCGACCATCTCGTGGTGGGCGCCGCGACCGTCGTCGGCCACTCGCTGGGGGGCCTCGTGGCGTTCGGGCTCGCCGCGCGTCGCCCGGACCTGGTCCACGCGCTCGTGCTGGTCTCGTCGAACGGCGTCCGGGCATCACGCAGCGACGACTTCCCGTTCGGCCCCCCGCCCGAGCCCACGCTCGACGCGGTGATCGCCGACGAGGAGGCCGACCGGGCCGGCGCGCGGCGGCGCGGTCTGGCCTGTTTCGGCCGTGAGCCGGGGACGGCCACGGTCGACTGGCTCTTCGGGGTGTCCCTACGGATGCCGTCGTGGGCGGCGGTCGGTTGCTACCGCACCCTGCTGACGACTGATCAGCTCGCCTCGATCGCGGGAGTCGGGATCCCCGTCCTGCAGATCGCCGGGACCGCCGACCCCGTCATGTCCCTCAAGGGCGCGCGATGGCTCGCCGGGCGGCTCGCGAGCGCCCGGCTCGTCGAGCTGGACGGCTGCGGTCACTTCCCGATGCTCGAGGCGCCCGCGGAGTTCGACGCGGCGCTCACGGCGTTCCTCGCCGACCACCCCCCTATTGTGGAACGGGCCGTTCCAGAATAGTCTGCGTCACATCCTCGCGCGCGGAGACGCCGGCCGGTGCAGGGCGGCGCGGGTGTGCGTGCGGGAGAACCACACGTCGATTCCACGAGGACGGGACCCATGGGTGCAGTGGACGGGAAGGTTGCCTTCATCTCGGGTGTGGCCCGGGGGCAGGGTCGTTCGCACGCGGTGCGGCTGGCCGAGGAGGGCGCCGACATCATCGGCTTCGACGTCTGTGAGAACGACCCGGACGTCGAGTACCCGCTGGCGACCCAGGAGGACCTCGATGAGACGGTGCGCCAGGTCGAGAAGACCGGCCAGCGGATCCACGCGGTCAAGGCCGACGTCCGGGACGCGGCCGCGGTGAAGAAGGTCCTCGACGACGGGGTGGCCGAGTTCGGCCGCCTCGACATCGTCCTCGCCAACGCGGGCATCATGCCGATCACCGGCGAGCAGCGGAACCGCCAGAGCGCCTTCGCGACCGCGGTCGAGGTCATGCTCATCGGCACCGCCAACACGATCTTCCCCGCCATCCCGCACCTCCAGGCCCACGGTGAGGGCGGCGTCATCCTCATCACCAGTTCCACGAACGGTGTCGTCGGGGGCATCTCCGAGGGCAACCCCGGGGTCACCGGCTACTCGGCGGCCAAGCACGGGGTGGTCGGCGTCATGCGGACGCTGGCGAACACGCTGGCGCCGCAGAACATCCGGGTGAACACCCTCCATCCGACGGGCGTCAACTCGCCGATGATCGCGAACGAGGCGTTCGGCCGCTACGTCACCGAGCACCCGGACATGGCCGAGAACCTGCAGAACCCGCTGCCGGTGCCGAACGGACTGCTCGACCCGTCGTACGTCACCGACCAGGTGATGCACCTCGTGGGTGAGTCGGGCCGGTACATCACCGGGCAGCGGATCATCTTCGACGGCGGGTTCACCAACTACCGCTGAGCACCGAGCGCGAGCACCGGGAGGCCGAGCCGCCATGACCACGTCGTCCGACACGCCCACGACCGGACGGTCCGCCGAGATCGAGATCCGTTGTCCGGCCGACGGCCGGACGGTGGGATCGGTCCCGGACATGGGTGAGGCCGAGGTCGCCGCCATGGCGTCCCGGCTGCGGGCCGCCCAGCCCGAGTGGCAGGCGCTCGGTCCCCGGAAGCGCGCGGAGTGGCTCCTCCGCTGGAACGACTGGGTACTGGACAACAAGCGGCACCTCCAGGAGATCGTCCAGCTCGAGGGTGGGAAGTCCTGGGGCGACGCCTCGATCGAGCCCCTGGCCGTCACCCAGACCCTGAGGTACGCGGCGGCGAACGGGCCGGCGGCGCTCGGCGACGACCACCCGCGCGCGGTCGGTCTGCCGAACGTCGCCAAGAAGCTGCGGGTCCGGCACCACCCGTATCCGCTCGTCGGCGTGATCTCGCCGTGGAACTACCCGCTCGCGATGCCGATGTTCGACACCCCGTTCGCCCTCGTGGCGGGCTGCGCCGTGCTCTCGAAGCCCTCGGAGGTCACTCCGCTCGCCTGGGTGGAGGCGGTCAAGGGGTGGTCCGAGATCGGGGCGCCGCCGGTGCTCGACGTCGCCACCGGGGGCGGGGCGGCGGGAGCGGCGGTGGTCGACGTCGTGGACATGGTGCAGTTCACGGGCTCCACGGCGACAGGACGGCGGATCGGGGCCCGCGCGGGCGAGCGGCTCATCCCGTGCAGCCTCGAGCTCGGCGGCAAGGACCCGATGATCGTGCTCGCCGACGCGGACCTGGAGCGGGCGGCGAACGGCGCGGTGTGGGGTGGCCTGTTCAACGCCGGCCAGTCGTGCACCGCCATCGAGCGGGTCTACGTCGAGGCGCCCGTGTACGACCGCTTCGTGGAGGTCGTGACCGAGAAGGTCGCCGCCATGCGGCAGGGCATGGACGAGCCCGGATCGTTCCGCACCGACATCGGCGCCCTCGCCACGCAGAGCCAGCTGGACCTGGTCTCGCGGCACGTCGACGAGGCCCTGGCCGGCGGCGCGCGGGCGACCACCGGGGGCCGGGCGGCGGGGGAGGGCTTCCTGTACGAGCCGACGGTGCTCGTCGACGTGGACCAGTCCATGGCATGTGTGCAGGAGGAGACCTTCGGCCCGGTGCTCCCGATCATCAGGGTGGCGGACGCGGACGAGGCGGTCCGTCTCGCGAACGACACGGTCTACGGGCTCTCCGCGAGCATCTGGACCAAGGACGCAGACCGCGCGGACGCGCTGGCCGACCGGCTCCGCGTGGGCGCGGTGAACGTCAACAACTGCATGATCAACGTCTTCCAGTTCCCGCTGCCGCACTCGGGCTGGCAGGAGTCCGGCGTCGGGTCGCGCTTCGGCGGGGCGAAGGGCTTCCTCAAGTTCTGCCGCGACCAGGCCTACGTCACCGAGCGGGTCGAGCCGAGCTCGGAGCTGCTCTGGTACCCGTACACCGCCCGCGTCGGCGGGCTGATGGGGAAGATGGTCAATCTGCTGGCCGCTCGCGACTGGCGCCGCCGCCTGCGGGGCTGACGGCGGCGCCGTCCGGCCTCAGCGCAGCCCGTAGGTCGACGAGATGATCTCCCGCTGGATCTCGTTCGTGCCGGCGTAGATCGTGGGCGAGATGGCCAGCCGGAGCTGGTGCTCCATCCCGTACTCGGTGGCGTAGCCGTAGCCACCCATGAGCTGGACGGCCTCCAGGGCGGTTCGCTTGGCGGTCTCGGTGACCTTCACCTTCGCCATCGAGGTCAGGCGGACCAGGACCTGGGGGTCCGTCGAGCCGGCGACGATGCGCGTGACGACGTCGTAGGTGAGGGCGCGTGCGGACTCGATCTCGATCGCGAGGTCGGCGATCCGGTGCCGGACGGCCTGGAAGCGCCCGATTGCCGTGCCGAACTGCTCGCGCTCGGTCACGTAGGCGAGCAGGTCGTCGAAGGTGCGGCGGGCCATCCCCAGGCCTTGGGCGGCGGCGACGATGCGCTCGCCGTTGAGACCCGCCATGACCTGACCCCAGGCCCGGCCGGGCTCGCCGACCACCGCGCCCTCGTCGAGCTCGACGTCGGTGAAGAAGAGGTCGTTCACCTCCCGACCGCCCATCGTCTCGATCGGGTGGATGGCGAGGCCGGCCACGTCGGCGGGCACGTCGAACATCGTCAGTCCGGCATGCGGCTTGCCCTCGACGCGCTCGGTGCGGGCGACGAGGAGGATGCGCTCGGCGAACTGGGCGTCCGAGCACCAGGTCTTCTGGCCGTTGACGCGCCAGCCGGTCCCGGTCCGCTCCGCTCTGCACGAGATGTTCGCGGCGTCGGAGCCGGCCTGCGGCTCGGAGATGCTGATCGACATGACCGAGCCACCCGAGATCGCGGAGAGGACGTCCTTCTTCTGGTCCTCGGACCCGAACCTCTTGTAGACCCCGGCGACGGTGTGGCTGGTCCCCGCCCCGTGGACCGGGGCGAGTCCGGCGAAGAGCTCCTCGAAGAAGAGGCACTGGTCGACGACGTCGCCTCCGGCGCCGCCGTACTCCTCCGGGATGGCGATCCCGACGTAGCCGGCCTCGGCGAGCTTCGCGTAGAGCTCCGGGCTGTGGGACTCCCGTCCGCCGTCGGTGAGGGCGAGGCGCTGCTCGCGCGTGCCGACCTCACGGCGGCAGAAGTCCCGGAGTGCGGCGATGAGCTCGCGCCGCTCGGTGGTGAGTTCCACGTCCCGCACCTCCATTTGTGAGATATGCTGTCTCAATAAGTATCGACTCCGGATCCGTACGCGTCAACGCGGGTGCGGACAGGCCCGATCCGAGGAGATGACGACGGTGTTCGAACTGACCGAGGAGCAGCGGGACCTGCGCGATCTCGCCGCCCAGGTGGCCCGGGAGGTCTACGCCCCGAAGGCCCTCGAGTGGGATCGCGACCGCACGCCCTTCCCCGAGCTGGAGCGCAAGCGGCTGGCCGACCTCGGTCTCCTGGCCCTCCCGCTGCCCGAGGAGTACGGCGGTGGGGGGCGTCCGCTCTACGACGCCCTCATCGTCATCGAGGAGCTGGCGAAGGCCAATCCGCTCGCGGCGTTCTCGGTGTTCGAGGCCTCGACCGGACCCGCCCGCGTCGTGCACCTGTTCGGCACCGATGCCCAGCGCAAGCAGTTCCTGCCCCCGGTCGCCCGGGGCGAGGTCACGATCGCCATCGCGATCTCCGAGCCCGACGCCGGGTCGGCGGCCACCGACGTCTCGACCACCGGCCGGATCGAGGGCGACGAGATCGTGATCAACGGCTCGAAGCGCTGGAGCTCGGGCGCCGGCCACGCCGAGCAGTACCTCGTGTACGTCAGGCTCGGCTCCGCTCCCGGCGGCAAGGGGATGGGTGCGGTCCTCGTCGACAAGGGCACCCCGGGGTTCACCTTCGGCCCGCAGGAGCGCCTGATGGGCCACCGCGGCGTCGGGTCGGCCGACATGTTCTTCGACGACGTCCGGGTGCCGGTCGAGAACCTCGTCGTCCCCGAGGGCGGCTTCAACAAGCTCTTCACCGCCTTCTCCATCGAGCGGCTCGGGAACAGCACGATGTCCCTCGCGCTCGGGCAGGCGGCGCTCGACCGCACCGCGGCCTACGTGCAGGAGCGCAAGCAGTTCGGCAAGGACATCATCGAGTTCCAGACCGTGCAGGCCAACCTCGCCGACATGGTCGTGCAGGTCGAGGCGGCGCGCCTGCTGATCCGGCGGGCCGCGGAGAACGCCGGTGACGGGGCGCCCGACCCGCTCGAGGCCTCCACGGCCAAGTGCTACGCCAACGAGATGGCCAAGCGCGTCACGGACATGGCCATGCAGCTGCACGGCGGTTACGGGTACTCCGACGAGTACGAGGTCGAGCGGATGCACCGCGACGCTCACGGCTGGGCGATCGCGGGCGGCACGCCGAGCATGCAGCGCACCCGGATCGCCTCGGAGTACCTCAAGCGACGCTTCGACCAGCGCCGCTGACCCGGCGGGGAGCCCCCGTCGCCGCCCGGCGGCGACGGGGGCTGCCCCGGGCGTGGCGGTGTCAGGCCGGCTTCGGCTCCTTGAGCCCGTACGCGCGGGCGATGATGTCGCGCTGGATCTCGTTGGTGCCGGCGAAGATCGGCAGGATGAGCGCGGCGCGCAGGTGGCGCTCCATGTCGAACTCGGTCGAGTAGCCGTAGCCGCCCATCATCTGCATCCCCTCGAGCGCCGCGTGCCGCGCGACCTCGCTCGTCTTGACCTTGGCCATCGACGCGAGCCGGCTGCGCTCGGTGGTCGAGAGATCCCCGGCCGTGAGGCGCTCGGCCACCTCGTAGGTCATGAACCGGGAGGCCTCGATCTCCGTCGCGACGTCGGCGAGCCGGTGACGCAGCGCCTGGAACGACCCGATCGGCCGCCCGAACTGCTTCCGCTCGGTGACGTAGGCGAGCGTGTCCTCGAAGGCGCGCTGCGCGATCCCGAGACCCTGGGCCGCGCAGAGGAGGCGTTCCTCGTCCAGGCCGGCCATGATCTGTGCCCACGCGTCGTCCACGGTGCCCACGACGTTCTCCTCACCGACGACGACGTCGGTGAAGTAGAGGTCGTTGACCTCGCGCCCGGCGAGCGTGGGGATACCCCGAATCTCGAGCCCCTCGGCGTCGGCGGGGACCTCGATCAGGGTCAGACCCCGGTGCCCCCGGCCGCGCTCGCCGGTGCGGGTGACCACGAGGATGCGGTCGGCGTGGTGGGCGGCCGTGCACCAGGTCTTCTGCCCGTTGATCCGGAAACCGCCGTCGACGTGCTCGGCGCGGCACGACACGTTGGCGACGTCCGAGCCGGCCTCGGGCTCCGAGATGCTGATTGAGACGACCCGGCCCGAGGAGATCGCCCCGAGCACCGTCTTCTTCTGTTCCTCGGTGCCGAACTTCCCGTAGATACCGGCGATGATGTGCGAGGGCCCGAGAGCCGACACGGGCGCCATGCCCCGGTTGACCTCCTCGAAGAGGACCATCTTGTCGACGAGCGTGCCGCCGCTGCCGCCGTACTCCTCGGGGATGCCGACGCCGACCCAGCCGGCGTCCGCCATCTCGGCGTAGACGTCCGGGTTGTGCGGCTCGATGCCGCCCCGGGTCAGGTCGGCGCGCTGTTCCGCCGTGCCGACGCGGTCACCGCAGAAGGCACGGACGGCCTTGCGGAAGTCCTCCTGCTCCTCGGTCGCTGCCACGGAGTCTCACCCCTTCGTCTGCGGGAACCGGCGGTCGGGGAAGAGCATCGCGGCGATGCTGTTCTTGAGGACCGCGGGAGCGCCTCCGGCGACGACGCTGGTGATCGCGTCCCGGTGGATGCGCTGGATCGGGTAGTCGGTGGTGACGCCGTAGCCGCCGTGGAGCTCGAGGCTCGCCATGGTCACCTCGGTCATGATCTTGCTGCCGTGCAGCTTGGCCACGGTGACGTCGTGCGCTTGCGGGAACCGGCCGCCCTCGGCAGAGGCACCGGCCCGGTAGGCGAGCAGGCGCTGCGCCTCGATCTTGACCCACATCTCGGCGAGCGAGTGGTAGACCGACTGGAACTCGATGATGTCCCGACCGAAGCTCTGGCGGTTCTGGACGAACGTCGCGGCCTCGTCGTAGGCCGCCTCGGCGAGCCCGAGACACAGCGAGGCGTTGTGGAGCCGTTCCATGTTGAACGCCGACATCAGGCGGGCGAACTGGCCGGCGCCCACGATGAGGTTCTCCGCCGGGACGCGCACATCGTCGAAGTGCAGGTCGCCGTGCGGGATGCCCCGGTCGCCGATGAACTCGGGCCCCTTCGTCGTCGTGAAGCCGGGGGTGTCGGCCTCGACGACGAGGGCGCCGACACCGCGGCCGCCGGGGATGTCGTCGAAGCGCACGAAGGTGGCGTAGAGCTCGTTGACCCCGGACCCGGTGATGTAGGACTTGGAGCCGTTGATCACGTAGTGGTCGCCGTCGCGGTGCGCCGTCGTCTCGAGGTAGGTCAGGTCGGACCCGTGGTTCGGCTCCGTGAGCGCGATCGCGCATCCGAGGTGACCGGCGACGATCTCGGGAAGGTACTTGCGCCGGACCGGCTCGTCACCGAGCAGGATCATCGACACCCCGGGGCCGGTGGTGCAGAACAACGGCTCGGGCGCGATCCAGGTCTGGGCCGTGCGGATGAGCGACGAGACCGCGACGACGTAGTCCAGCGCGGTCTCGCCGCGCCCGCCGTACTCGGTGGGCATCGTGATGCCCAGCAGGCCGGCCTCGCGCATGCGCTCGCAGACCTGGCGGTAGGGAGCGAGGTCCACGCGGTCCCATTCGGCGCCGTCCTCGCGCAGCTCCCGTCCCACGGCCAGGGCTCGCTGCTGGAGATCGAGCTGGTCGGGAGTCAGCGAGAACCCCGCCGCCAGCTGATCAGGACCGACAACACTCACGGCGACTCCGTCCGACGAGGGTGGCGAACGACGACCGGCCGATCTCACGCCCGGCGTGCTCCCCGACAGTAGAATTTTGGGATAGCCAATGTCAATATACGGCGACAGCTGTGGCCGGACCGGCGGGTGGGTGTGCTCCCTGGCCGAGCCGGTCGACGCGCGGGGTGGTCAACGCCCGTGGAAGGTGGGAGGCCGCTTCTCGCGGAACGCGCTGATGCCCTCGAGCAGGTCGTCCGAGGCGAGGGTCCGCTCCTCGTGGGCCAGCGACAGGTCGAGGACCTCGCCGGCACGCTGCGCGGTGACGCGGTTGAGGACGCGCTTCGTCCCCTGGACGGCCAGGGGTGACAGCGCGGCGATCCGCGCCGCGAGACCGCGCGCGGCGGGCGCCGCCTCGTCGGCGGTGTCCACCAGGTCGGTGACCAGGCCCAGCGTCAGGGCCGTCTCGGCGTCGAGCGGATCGCCGGTGAGCAGGTGCCGCCGTGCCCGCAGCATCCCGGCGGCTGCCGGCCACACCAGGCACCCGCCGTCCCCGGCGACGAGCCCGACGGTCACGTGCGTGTCGGACAGACTGGCGCTCCGTGCGGCGACGACGGCGTCACAGAGGAGCGCCACCGTGGCTCCGAGGCCGACCGCGGGTCCCTGGACGCCGGCTACCACCGGCTGCGGCAGGTCGAGGAAGGCGTCGACCAGGTGCCGGGCGTCGTCGACCAGGGCCCGCCGGACCGCGGGGTCGCCGTGGGCCTCCGTCATTAACGCGAAGTCGCCCCCGGCCGAGAACGCCCGGCCCGTGGACGAGAGCACGACGGCCCGGACCTCGGGATCGCCCGCCAGGTCCCGCAGCACCGGGATGATCGCCGCGTGCAACTCGGCGTCGAACCGGTTGAGCAGCTCGGGTCGGGTCAGGGCGATCTCGGCGACGCCCGGCGAGGGGCGGGAGAGCGCCAGGGCGTGGGCGCCGTCGGTGTTCAGCGGAAGTCCTTCCAGTGGCCGTGGGGGGTCCAGCCCATGCGGAAGGGGAGTTCGATGCGGGCGACGGGGCCGGCGGTGATGTCGTAGGTGTCGAAGATTTGGTATTCGCTGGTTTTGTCGGCCCACCAGGACACCGGGACGATGATGTAGCCGTCGCCTTCGGGGGAGTCGGGGCTGCGGGGGGCGAAGGTGGATTCGAGGACGGCGGCGGGTTGGTCGGTGCGGATGACGTATTCCTGGTCGGCCAGGGTGTGCATGTCGGTGACGACGAGGCTGTTCATCGACATGCCCTTGCGCTTGATGACCCCGCCGACCTGGTAGCCCCAGCGGTAGCCCTTGCCGTAGAAGCGTTCGTCGACCTTGGGCAGCTCGGAGGGGCGGTCGGAGAGCTGTTCGCTGGTGGCCTTGCCGGTCTCGAGGTCGATCGTCCAGCGGCCGAGCTCGCTCTTGGCGATGGAGAAGAACAGGGCGACGTCGTCGCCGGCGGTGAAGTCCTGGTCGAACGGGAACGGCGGCCGGTTGAAGATCGGCGCGTCGAGGGTGAGCTTCCCGTCGGTCACGTTGGCCGACATCGTGTGCATGACGTACTGCGCGGGCAGGTCGGTGGTGATCCAGCGGATGTCGCCGTGGATGTCGTCGCGGGGGATGAGCGCGAGGACGATCGGCAGGTCCTCGTTCCACTCCCACACGCCGTGGCCCTTGAGCGGGCGGCCCTTGTCGATGAGGAAGGGCTGGAAGGGCATGACCATCCACTGGGGGGTCAGCCAGATGTCGTGGGCGACGGTGTTGTAGGGGGCGTCCCAGAGTTCGCGGGAGTCGACCGAGCCGTCGGTCTCGACCTTGTGCAGGGTCACGTAGGGGGCGGTGTCGCGGTAGGTCCAGCCGTAGAGGGTGCCGGTGTCGTGGTCCCACTTGGGGTGGGCGGTGAAGGCGCAGTCGCCGAAGGACGCCGGTTCGTGGATGCCCGGCGAGAGCTTGGTCGACCACGGCACGACGCCGGTGGTCTCCAGGGTGATCGGGTCGATCCCGATCGGCGGGCCACCGATCTCGCTGGAGACGACCATCTGGTCGCCGAAGGGGAAGATGTTGATGTTGGCGGTGCCCTGCGGGACGCCGGTGGTGAGCTTGTCGCGGGTGACGTCGCCGTAGGCGAAGTCGCGCCAGTCCCCGAAGCCGCCGTCGGTCCACTCGAAGAGCCCGGTGCCGCCGTGGCGGGCCTCGAGCTGGTACTTCGGGGTACGGACCCAGCGGTTGCGGAAGTCGGCGCGGCCGTTGTCGAGCACCAGCCCCTGGATCATCCCGTCCATGCTCGGGACGGCCGTCGTGCCCTGCTTGGTGGGGCGCTTCCAGGTCGGGCCGGTCCGGTAGAAGCCACCGCAGAGCTCGCGGGGGATCTCACCCTCGCTGACGATGCACTCCTCGACCGTGGCCTCGAACCGCATCGGCTGGAACGGACCGGACAGCGCAGCTCCCGTGGGAAGGGGGAACCCCATCATCGACTCCTCGTGCACAGGGACGGCAGGAAGGACGGCGTCGTCCTCACTCGGCGTAGAGCTCCTCGATCTGGCTCGCGTACTTGGCGGCGATGGGACGGCGCTTGAGCTTCGCGGTGGGGGTGAGCTCGTCGCTGTCGGGCTGCCAGACGTCGGGGAGGATGCGGTACTTCTTGATCTGCTCGTTGCTGTTGAGCCGGGCGTTGCCGCGCTGGACGGCCCGGTCGATCTCCTCGTGCATGCGAGGGTGGGCGGCGAGCTCGGAGAACTCGGCGACGGTGAGACCGAGGCGCTCCGCGTACTGCGGAGCAGCTTCGGGGTCGAGGGTGATGAGAGCGGTGTTGTAGCGACGGCCGTCGCCGATGGTGACGATCTGGCCGATCAGCGAGCTCTCTCCCTTGATCGCCGATTCGATGTTGGCCGGCGACATGTTCTTGCCGGCCGCGTTGATGATGAGCTCCTTCTTCCGGTCGACGATGGAGACGTATCCCTCGTCGTCGATCACGGCGATGTCGCCGGTGTGCAGCCAGCCCTCGTCGTCGAGGGTCTCGGCGGTCTTCTCGGGATCCTTGCGGTACCCGACCATGTTGAGCGGAGCCCGGCACAGCAGCTCGCCGTCGTCGAGCAGGCGCACCTCCACGCCGGGGAGGGGGCGGCCCGCCGTGCCGGACTTGAAGTCCTCGACGCGGTTGAAGACGTTCAGCGACGTCTCGGTCGAGCCGTAGGCCTCCAGCAGCGGGACCCCGACCGCGCGGAAGAACTGGATGACCTCACCGGCGCACGGGGCACCGCCGACGAAAGCCGCCTTGATGCGGTCCAGACCGAGACGGGCGACCAGGGGCCGGAAGGCGTCGAGGTTCGCTGCGAACACCTCGCCCAGCGCGTCCGCCTCGCCGGCCGGGACGTCGGAACCACCGTCGTCGGCACGGACCTTGTGGAGGTTGGTCTCGAGCGCCGACCGCAGGTCGGCCTTGTCGATCATGCCCTCGAGCGCGACCTGGAGCTTCTCCCACAGCCGCGGTACCGAGAAGAAGGCGTCGGGGTGGACCTGGCCGAGGTACGTGGGGACCTCCCGCATGTCCGGGCAGGTCGTGATGGTGGCGCCATAGGGCAGCGCCATGTAGTGCGAGGTGATCCGGCCGCCGGCGTGGGCCATCGGCAGGAACGACAGGATCCCCTGGGAGGGCAGGGGAAGGGCCGCGTCGAGTGCGCGCTGCTGGGCCATCACGGTCCGGTGGGACCACTGCGCGGCCTTCGGCGGACCGGTCGTGCCCGAGGTGAAGATCATCGTGACGAGGTCCTCGGCGCCGACCAGCCGCGAGCGGGCGTCGAGGTCGAAGTCGGGGTCGGCACGGGACTCGACATCGGCGAGGGTCAGCTCGTCCGCCCCGCCGTCGATGGTGACGAGGTGGTCGACGGAGTGGTCGAGACGCATCACCGCGTCCCGCACGGTCGGGAGGAACGACCGGCCGGTCACCACGACGCGGCAATCGGCGATGGTCAGCTGCTCGGCGATCTGCTCGGCCGACGAACTGTTGAAGATCGCGAAGGGCACCGCGCCGAGGTGGACGGCCGCGAAGTCCACGAGGTGGACCTCGGGGAGGTTGGGCAGGAGCATGCCCAGGGTGTCCCCGTGACCGAGACCGAGCGCAGCCAGGCCCGCGGCCACCGAGCGCATGCGGAGGTCGAACTCGGCCCACGTGTAGCGCACCGAGTCGTCCCCGGTGCGCAGCGCGATCCCGTCGGGACAGCGCACCACCACGCGCCGGAACGCCTCGCAGACGGTGTCCGCGTCCACCGGCTCGTCGCCGGCGTCGGGGGACGACCCTCGGGGGGTCACCGAGTCCGTCACCGGTGTCGTCATCGGGGGGCCTCGTCTCGGGTCGGGAACCCCGCGGGCACCGGGACGCTGCGGGGAGGGAAGGCGGGTGGCCGCTTGTCCGCGAAGGCGGACATGGCCTCGTCGAAGTCGGGCAGGCGCTGCAGGCGGCCCTGCTCGGTGGCCTCGTGGGCGAGCTGGTCGGTCAGTGTGCACTCGAGGGCACGCTGGTGCGCGTGCTTGATCGCGTCAGTGCTCGACGAGACGGCCGCGAGCTCCTCGGCGAGCTCGATCGCCGCATCGAGGGCTCCGTGTTCGTCGCCGATCCGGTTCACCAGGCCCCAGGCCAGGGCCTCCGAGGCTCCGAGGTCCCGGCCGAGCATGGCGAGCTCGTTCGCCCGTCCGAGCCCGACCAGTCGGGGCAGCAACCACGTCGCCCCGGTGTCGGGGAGCAGCCCGACCTTGACGAACGACAACTGCAGCCGCGCGGACGGCGAGGCCACCCGCAGGTCGCTCGCCAGCGCGAGGGAGGCACCGGCGCCGGCCGCGACGCCGTTCAGGGCGGCGATGATCGGGATCCGCAACGACACCATCGTCTCGATGAGCGGGTTCCAGGTGTCGCGCAGCACTCGCTCGGGCGCCTCGATGCCGCTCTTGACGTCGGCCCCGGAGCAGAAGGCACGTCCCTCCCCGGTCAGGACGACGGCGCGGACCGACGGGTCGGCCTCCAGCGCGCGGAACGCGTCGGCGAGGAGATCGCCCATCGGGGGGGTCACCGCGTTCATGCGGTCGGGTCGGTTGATCCGGACGATGCCGACCGCGCCGCGCTGCTCCCGGACGACGTCGGTGCCCGTCCCGTCGGTCCCCATCACGCGGCCTTCGCGATGCGCCGCGCGGTGCGCTCGCCCCCGAGGACGGCGCGCTCGACGCCACCGGATCCGAAGAGGGCGCTCGTCGTGTGCACGTGGCCCGCGGGGAGGCCGGCGCGCACTTCCTTGATCCCCTGCCAGTAGCCGGGGAAGGGGAGGTAGCCCGTGCGCGGCCAGCGGTGCACCGAACTCATGTCCCGCCGCCCCCGCAGGCCCGGGTAGTAGGACTCGACGAACTCGGCCGCCCAGTCCATCAGCTCGTCGTCGGACCGGTTCATCAACCGGGTCGTGGCTCTGGCCTCGGTGAAGAGCGAGACGAGGGTGTGCCCCGCCGGCGCCCGGTCCGGGGCCTTGTTCTGCTGCATCATCACCAGCAGGGCGTCGGACGACTCCCGGGTGGGGACGAGGACCGCGTACGACCTGGTCGGCGACGGGACGTCGTAGCCCAGCGAGATGCTCATCAGCGGGACGTCGCGCAGCTTCCGGCCGAACTCCCCGGCCGTGTCCTCGAGGACCGGCCACATCGACCTCGCGTCGTGGTAGGAGACCGCGAGCACACACAGGTCGGCGTCGATCTCGCCCGGTCCGGAGGGACCCCGGTAGGTCACGTGCACGCCCTCGTCGGTGTCGTCGATGCTGGTCACCTCGATCCCGCACCGGACGTCCACGGTCCTGGCGAGCGCGTTCGGGAGCGCCGACATGCCGCCGGTGATGCCGAACGCCGGCTTCGTCCCGACGGCGAGGGCGGAGAGGACGAGCAGGCCGCTCGTGCCGTCGATCCCGGTGCCGGCGAACGCCCGCACGATGGGGTCGATGACCCACTCGGTCACCTCGTCGTCGAAGTAGCGGTCGCAGAACTCCCGGGCGGTGCCGTAGTCGTCGGCCGTGCCGGTGAGCGCGTAGGGGTCGATCTTCCGCATCGTCGGGTAGAGCCGGGCCAGGCCGGCGGCGGCCGAGGCCTTGCCCCGGGCGGAGAGGATCGGGCTGCGGGCGAGGGACAGCGGCCGCGTGCGGTCGACCGTGATCGCCCGGCCGCCCCGCAGGATGTCGGCCGCCGGGCTCGCGGACACGATGCACTCCTCGAGCCCGACCTCCCGGGCGAGACCCAGGTAGTGGGTGAACGAGCCGTTGATCAGGTCTGCCCCGATGTCGACGAGGTAGTGCCCCTTCTGCTCGGTCCGGGCGAGCCCGCCGACGCCGCCGGCCCGTTCGAGGACGACCACCTCGTAGCCCGCCTCCGCCAGCCGGTGTGCCGAGGCCAGGCCGGACAGGCCTCCTCCGACGACGACGACCGTGCGGCCCCGGGCTCCCGCGCCCGTCACCGTGCCCCCACGGTCACGGCGGCCGCCGCAGTGGACCGGGCGGCGCCGGTGGGGTTGCCGAAGGCCGCGACGATCTGGTCGAAGGCGTCCTCGCTCTCCTCGGGGGTGAACGGCGGGACGTACGGGGTGTGCAGCGCGAGGTGGTCGACGACGCCGCGGAAGCGGTCGGCCTTCTGGCGGACCTCCTCGGGGGTGCCGGTGATGCTGAGGGTCTCGACGAGCTCGTCGGCGGTGTGCTCGAAGGCGGCGAGCCCCTCGGTGCGCATCCGGGAGCGCAGCTCGTCTACCTGCGCGGTCAGCCCGTGGAGCGCGACCACGGGGTCGCTCACCGGGTGGACCACGTAGAAGCCGACCTGGCGGCGGGCCCGGGCCATGGCGACGTCACGATCGGGGTGCACGCAGCAGATGTTGAAGACCGTCACCTCCACGTCGGATCGGTCGCGGCCCGCCTTCTCCGCGCCCGCGGCGATCTTCGGCGTCACCGATTCCGTCATGAACTCCGGCGTCGCGAAGTAGCCGAGCCACCCGTCCGCCTTGCGACCGCAGAGCTCGAGGAGCTTCGGGCCCATCGCGGCGAGGTAGATCGGGATCTGCGGGCGGGGGAGCTCGCGCACCCCCCACGGGTTCATCCGCAGCGGGTCGAAGGTGTAGTGCTTGCCCTCGAACTTCTCGGCGTCGCCGGTGTTGAGGTAGTCGAACGAGCGCCGGAGCACCTCGATGTACTCCGACATCCGCCCGAGCGGGTGGCTCGTGTCGGTGGAGTGGAAGCGGCGGAGGAACTCGGGGACCCCGGTGCCGATGCCGAGGATCATCCGGCCGCCGGACATCTCGTCGATGTCGGCGGCGGCGTTGGCGGTCTCGAACGGGCTCCGGGGGAGGGCCGCTGCGAGCCCGGTGCCGAGCGCGGCCTGCTCGGTCTGCAGGGCGATGGTCCCGAGCATCGTGAACGGGCTGCGGTAGACCTCGTACACCCACGTGGCGTCGAAGCCGGCGGCGTCGGCGCGTGCCGCCATGGTGGCGACGTTGGCCATCGGGCCGGTCCGGCTGGGGATGGTCACTCCGAGACGCATGCTCACTCCTGTGTGCTGCCGGGGATGCGGCTGACGGGACCGAAATGACAGTGACTCTCAAACCCGCAGCGAGTGTCATCGTGATGGCCGGTGCCGCCGATGTCCAGACGACGGGCGGATCGGGTCGGTCACGCCGGGGGGTGGTGGCTCAGCGGAAGTCCTTCCAGTGGCCGTGGGGGGTCCAGCCCATGCGGAAGGGGAGTTCGATGCGGGCGACGGGGCCGGCGGTGATGTCGTAGGTGTCGAAGATTTGGTATTCGCTGGTTTTGTCGGCCCACCAGGACACCGGGACGATGATGTAGCCGTCGCCTTCGGGGGAGTCGGGGCTGCGGGGGGCGAAGGTGGATTCGAGGACGGCGGCGGGTTGGTCGGTGCGGATGACGTATTCCTGGTCGGCCAGGGTGTGCATGTCGGTGACGACGAGGCTGTTCATCGACATGCCCTTGCGCTTGATGACCCCGCCGACCTGGTAGCCCCAGCGGTAGCCCTTGCCGTAGAAGCGTTCGTCGACCTTGGGCAGCTCGGAGGGGCGGTCGGAGAGCTGTTCGCTGGTGGCCTTGCCGGTCTCGAGGTCGATCGTCCAGCGGCCGAGCTCGCTCTTGGCGATGGAGAAGAACAGGGCGACGTCGTCGCCGGCGGTGAAGTCCTGGTCGAACGGGAACGGCGGCCGGTTGAAGATCGGCGCGTCGAGGGTGAGCTTCCCGTCGGTCACGTTGGCCGACATCGTGTGCATGACGTACTGCGCGGGCAGGTCGGTGGTGATCCAGCGGATGTCGCCGTGGATGTCGTCGCGGGGGATGAGCGCGAGGACGATCGGCAGGTCCTCGTTCCACTCCCACACGCCGTGGCCCTTGAGCGGGCGGCCCTTGTCGATGAGGAAGGGCTGGAAGGGCATGACCATCCACTGGGGGGTCAGCCAGATGTCGTGGGCGACGGTGTTGTAGGGGGCGTCCCAGAGTTCGCGGGAGTCGACCGAGCCGTCGGTCTCGACCTTGTGCAGGGTCACGTAGGGGGCGGTGTCGCGGTAGGTCCAGCCGTAGAGGGTGCCGGTGTCGTGGTCCCACTTGGGGTGGGCGGTGAAGGCGCAGTCGCCGAAGGACGCCGGTTCGTGGATGCCCGGCGAGAGCTTGGTCGACCACGGCACGACGCCGGTGGTCTCCAGGGTGATCGGGTCGATCCCGATCGGCGGGCCACCGATCTCGCTGGAGACGACCATCTGGTCGCCGAAGGGGAAGATGTTGATGTTGGCGGTGCCCTGCGGGACGCCGGTGGTGAGCTTGTCGCGGGTGACGTCGCCGTAGGCGAAGTCGCGCCAGTCCCCGAAGCCGCCGTCGGTCCACTCGAAGAGCCCGGTGCCGCCGTGGCGGGCCTCGAGCTGGTACTTCGGGGTACGGACCCAGCGGTTGCGGAAGTCGGCGCGGCCGTTGTCGAGCACCAGCCCCTGGATCATCCCGTCCATGGAGAGCAACGGGTTGGGCCCCTGCCTGGTCGGGCGCTTCCAGGTCGGGCCGGTCCGGTAGAAGCCACCGCAGAGCTCGCGGGGGATCTCACCCTCGCTGACGATGCACTCCTCGACCGTGGCCTCGAACCGCATCGGCTGGAACGGACCGGACAACGCGGTGTCCCGCGGCAGCGGATACCCCATGGTCGACTCCTCGGGGTCGTGGCGATGGACGGGGCCGTCTCGGGTCCCACTCGCAATGTAAACGATCGTTCCTGAGGCCCGCCAGGAGCGCCGGCGGCGCGGACGGTCGTGCACACCCTCCGGCTCCACCGGATCGTTGACGCGTCGTCGGGTCGTTCGTATATTGAGACAGCTAGGTTCAGAAGTTGGCTCGAACCTCGGCCGGCGGCGCCGAGGCCCGGACGAAGGAGTCGGCGCGTGACGGTCTTCAGCTCGACCGAAGAGCAGTACGCGGTCATGGAGCCCTACCTCAAGGGGATCATCACCGACCCGGAGCTGGGGCCCAAGTTCGCCAAGGCGAACACCTCCTTCAAGGTGAACTACACCGAGCCCGAGGCGAACTTCCTCCTGGACTGCACCGTGGACCCGCCTGTCCTGCACGTCGGGGAGGAGGCGACCTCGCGGGCGGCGGACGTCGACCTCACGATGTCGGCCGACGACGGGCACAAGTTCTGGCTCGGCAAGCTCAACCTCCCGGTCGCGCTCGCCCGCAAGAAGGTCGTGGTCGCGGGGCCGGTGACCAAGCTGATGGGCCTGCTGCCCGCGCTGTCACCCGCCTTCGCCAAGTACCGGCAGCACCTGTCCGACACGGGTCGTGAAGATCTCCTGCCCTGACCTCCGTCCCGAGCCGCCCCACCACCGCCCGGAACCAGGGAGAACGCGATGACCATCGATGCCGGAACCCGTCCCGAGCTCGGACTGCTCGATGTGGAGACCTATGCGAACGGCAACCCGGACACCTACGGGCTGCCGCTGGACACGTACCAGTGGTACCGCGACAACGAGCCGTGCTCCTGGCAGGAGTTCGACGACCCGGCGCTGATCGACGCGCTCTGGATCGTCAGTCGCAACGAGGACATCTGGACCATCGACCGCGACACGGAGACGTTCGCGACCGACCGCGGGTACGTGAACTTCTGGAAGGTGACCCCCGTCGACCCCACGATGGGCGGGAGTCCGGCCATGCTCTCCATGTCGGGGCAGGACCACAAGCGCAACCGCGGGGTGATCAGCCGTGGGTTCACGCCGAAGGTGGTCAGGCGCCTGGAGCAGAAGTTCCGCGACTACGCCATCATGGTGGTGGACCGGGCGATCGAGAAGGGCACCTTCAACTTCGTCGACGAGATCGCCCACGCGATGCCGATGGAGGCGCTCGGCGACGTGCTCGGCGTGCCGCCGGAGGATCGAGCCAAGTTCTTCCACTGGGTCGACCAGTTCGCCGCCCCGTTCGACACCAGGATCACTCCGTCCTTCGACGACGTCATGATCGCGATCGGCGAGCTCATGGTCTATGCGACCGAGCTGGCGGAGAAGCGGAAGGTCGAGCCGGGCGAGGACGTGATGTCCCAGATCGTCAAGGCCTCCGCCGACGAGACGCTCTCCGAGGAAGAGATGATGGGGAACGTCGCGCTGCTGGCCAGCGGTGCCGCGGAGAGCACCAGAACCGCGCTCAGCCACGGCATGCACGAGCTGATGCGGAACCCCGAGCAGCTGGCGTGGCTGCGCGAGCGGGCCACCGACGTGCCCGACACGGTCGCCCAGGAATTCGTGCGGATCGCCTCGCCCTTCACCCACCTGGTGCGGACGGCGACCCGCGACGTCGAGATGCACGGGAAGACGATCCGTGAGGGTGACCGCGTGGCGATGCTCTTCGCCTCCGGGAACTTCGACGAGCGCGCCATCGAGAACCCGCGCGCGTTCGACCTCTCCCGCAGCCCGAACATGCACGTCAGCTTCGGGCGCGGTCCACACACCTGCCTGGGGAAGCACGTCGCCGCGCTGGAGATCAAGATCCTGCTCGAGGAGCTGATGCAGCGCACCCGCAGCATCGAGCCGGCGGGCGACATCGACTACGTGCGCGACGCGTACTCCCGGGGGGTCTATTCGTTGCCGGTCACGGTCAAGCCGGCCTGACCAGCCCGCGACAGGGAGGAACCACCGTGAAGGTGACATTGGACGAATCGCTGTGCGAGGCCCACGGGGAGTGCGTCCTCGCCGCGCCGGAGGTGTTCGATCTCGACGACGACTCCGACGTGGCGGTCCTCCTCGACGACAGCCCGCCGGAGGACCAGCGCGAGAACGTGGTGATGGCGGCCCGCCTCTGCCCGGTCGCGGCCATCACCGTCGAGGACTGACCAACGAGGAAGGGGGCCGCGTGCCCGAGTCGACGACGGCCAACAACGCCCGCAGTGGCGGGTCGGGGATCGTCCAGCAGTTCTACGAAGCCATCGGCAAGGGCGAGGCCGACACCCTCGTCACCCTCGTGAACGACCACTTCGACCCCGACGCGCGCCTGGTGTTCCCGGACGCGCTCCCCTACGGCGGCACCCACGAGGGGGCGAAGCGCCTGGGGAAGATGTTCGCCGGGATGGCCACCGCTCCCGGAGCCGGTGGCCCGGGGGAGGTCGCCCTGATCGACATGATCGACGACGGGGACAAGGTCGTGGCGCGCGTGCAGTTCACCTGGACCGCGCCCGGCGCGTCGGAGTCCATCCCGCACGAGGCACTGGAGATGTGGACCTTCGCCGACGGCAAGGTCACCGAGCTGCGGGCCTTCTACTGGGACACCCACGCCTGCGCCGAGCAGGTCGCGGCCTCCCGAGCCTGAGGAGAACCATGCGCAACGCCGTGATCGTCGATGCCGTCCGCTCCCCAATGGGCAAGGGGAAGGCGCCGAAGGACGGGAAGCCCGGCGGGTCGCTGTCCGGCATCCATCCCGTCGAGCTGCTGGGGCAGGTCTTCTCCCGCCTGTTCGAGCGGAACGACATCGACCCCGCGATCGTCGACGACGTCATCACCGGATGCGTCAGCCAGGTCGGGGAGCAGTCCGGCCCCGTCGGACGCTGGGGATGGCTCGCGGCAGGACTGCCCGAGAGCGTGCCCTCGACGGCCGTGCACCGGGCCTGCGGCTCGAGCCAGCAGGCGGCCGACTTCGCGGCCCAGGGCGTCATCGCCGGCGCCTACGACGTCGTGGTCGCCTCCGGGGTCGAGTCGATGAGTCGTATCCCCATGTTCACCTCAAGGCTCGGGCAGGACCCGTACGGGCCCTCGGTGAACGATCGTTACGCTCCGGGCCTCGTCCCCCAGGGCATCTCTGCCGAGCTGATCGCGGCCAAGTTCGGGTTCGATCGCGACGCCCTCGACGCGTTCTCGGCGCAGTCGCACCAGCGTGCGGCGGCGGCCGACCTCAGCGGCGAGATCGTGGCCGTCACCACCCCCGACGGCACCGTGGTCGACGCCGACGAGACGATCCGTCCGCAGACGACCGCCGAGTCGCTGGCCGGTCTCAAGCCGGCCTTCCGCACCGAGGAGATGGAGGCACGGTTCCCGGAGGTGGGCTGGCACGTCACGCCCGGGAACTCATCTCAGCTCACCGACGGTGCGGCCGCGATCCTCATCATGAGCGAGGAGCGGGCGAACGAGCTCGGGCTTCGGCCCCGGGCCCGGTTCCACGCGTTCGCGGTGGCGTCGGACGACCCCATCACCATGCTCACCGGGCCGATCCCGGCCACGGAGAAGGTGTTCAAGCGCAGCGGGCTGTCCGTGAACGACCTCGACCACTACGAGGTGAACGAGGCGTTCGCGCCGGTGCCCCTGGCGTGGGCCGGCCACTTCGGGGCCGACCCCGCCAAGCTCAACCCGCGGGGCGGGGCGATCGCCCTCGGTCACCCGCTCGGTGCCTCCGGTGCCCGCCTCATGACGACGATGCTGCACGGGCTCGAGGAGACCGGCGGTCGCTACGGGCTGCAGACCATGTGCGAGGCGGGCGGGATGGCGAACGCGACCATCCTCGAGCGGCTCTAGCCCGCCCGCTCCTCCACCCCCCAGAGAGGACTCCCCACTCCATCATGGACATCTCCGGTATCTCCGCCCTCGTGACCGGCGGGGCGTCGGGCCTCGGCCTCGCGACGGCCAAGCGGCTCCTCGAGCGTGGCGCCCACGTCACGCTGGTCGACCTCCCGTCGTCGGACGGCGAGGCGGTCGCGAAGGAGCTCGGTGACTCCGCGCAGTTCGCCGCGGCCGACGTCCGCAGCGAGGAGGAGATCACCGCGGCACTGGATCTCGCCGCCGAGCGAGGGCCGGTCCGGGCCGTCGTGCACTGTGCCGGCCGTGGCGGGGCGGTCCGCCTGGTGGCCAGGGACGGCTCGCCCGGGTCTCAGGAGACCTACGAGGAGGTCGTCGGGGTCAACCTGTTCGGGACGTTCAACGTGCTGCGTCTCGCCGCGGCCCGGATGGCGACCAACGAACCGCTCGACGGCGACCGCGGGGTCATCACCCTGACCGCGTCGGTCGCGGCCTTCGAGGGCCAGATCGGGCAGATTCCCTACGCGTCGGCCAAGGCCGGGATCGTCGGGATGACGATCGTGGCGGCCCGGGATCTCGCCAGCAAGGCCATCCGGGTCAACACGATCGCGCCGGGCACGTTCGACACGCCGCTGCTCGGGCGGCTGTCCGAGGAGGTCCGGGGCTCGCTGGCCAAGACGGTGCCGCACCCCAGCCGGCTCGGGGAGCCCGACGAGTACGGGAAGCTCGCCGTCTCGATCATCGACAACGGCATGCTGAACGGCGAGACCATCCGGCTCGACGGCGCCATCCGGATGGCCCCGCGGTGACCGCGGCGACCGACGCCCGCGTCCACCTCGAGGTCGACGGTCCGGTCGCGGTCGTCACGATCAACCGGCCGAAGGTCCGCAACGCCGTCGACCGTCCCACCGCGGAAGCGATCTCGGCGGCCTGGGACGAGATCGACGGCCGCAGCGACATCCGGGCCGCGGTCCTCACCGGCGCCGGCGGGTTCTTCTGCGCGGGCATGGACCTCAAGGCGTTCAGCGCCACGAAGGAGCGCCCGATCTCGGAGGCCCGCGGCGGCTTCGGGATCGTCGAGAAGCCTCCCCGGACACCGGTCGTGGCCGCGGTCGAGGGCAAGGCGCTCGGCGGTGGCTTCGAGATCGCCCTGGCGTGCGACCTCATCGTGGCGGCCGAGGACGCGTGGTTCGGGCTGCCGGAGGTCAAGCGGGGCCTGATCGCCGCCGCCGGGGGGGTGCTGCGGCTCCCGCAACGCGTACCCCGCAGCGTGGCCAAGCACCTGGTGCTCACCGGCGAGCCGGTGGGGGCGTACGAGGCGGAGCGCCTCGGGCTGGTGACCGAGGTGGCGAGGACCGGCCGCGCCCTGGAGGCCGCCGTCGAGCTCGCGGGCCGTATCGCGAGCAACGCCCCGATGGCCGTCCGGGGCGCCAAGCAGATCCTGGACGAGTCGATCGACTGGCCCGTGGCGGAGGCCTTCGCACGCCAGCAGGCGGTCACCGACCCCGTGCGCGCCTCCCGGGACGCGGCCGAGGGTGCCCGGGCGTTCGTGGAGAAGCGCGACCCGGTCTGGGTGGACGGCTGATGGGGGAGCCCTCGGAGCCCTTCGAGTCCGACCACGAGGCGTTCCGGGACAGCGTCGCGGCGTTCCTCGGGGGCGAGATCGCGCCGGGCTGGGACGAGTGGATCGCCCGCGGGGCGGTCCCGGACAGTGCCTACGCCCGGGCGGCTGCGCAAGGGATCGGCAGTATCGCGGTCCCCGAGGAGCACGGCGGCGCGGGCGTCGACGACCCCCGGTTCGACGCCGTCGTGGCCCAGGAGTGCGAGCGCCTCGGGCTGACGGGCTACGGACTGGTGCTCGCCGAGCACGCCGAGGCCGCCCGATGGCTGGCCCGGCACGGCACCGACGAGCTGCGGGCCCGGTGGCTGCCGGGGCTCGCGAGCGGCGAGCTCCGTGCCGCGGTGGCGGTGGCATCGGGCGGCCCGCGGGAGGGAGCCCTCGAGCTGGTCGACGTCGTCGGGGGCGCGACGGCGTCCGTGGCGGTGGTGGACGGTGCCCGGGACGGGTCGGTCCTCGTGCTGGACCTCGCCGCCGCGGGGGTGACACGCCATGCGCGGAGCACTCTCGGAGCGTCGGGAGTCGACGTCGCGGACGTGTCGGTCGGGGACCTCTCCGCCGCCACGGTCCTCGTCGGGAGTGGCGCCCCCGAGCTGCGCACCCAGTGTCGTCGTGCCTGGTCGGTGCTCGGGGCGGCCGGGGCGCGCACCGCGCTCGGCATGACGGTCGACTACGTGAACGAGCGCCGGGTGTTCTCCACCCCGGTCGCCGCGTTCGGGAACACCCGCACCGCGCTGGCCGGGCTCGCGGCCGAGGTCGCGGGCGCGGACGCCCTCGTCGGGCAGGTCCTGCAGGCGGGCGACGACACCGACACCGTGCGCGCCGCGCAGGCCCTGTTGCGGGCCACCGCCGCGCACGACGCCGCCGTGGACCTCGGGCTGCAGCTCCACGGCGGTTACGGGTACATGCTCGAGTACCCCATCTCCCGGGCGTTCGCCGACGCGCGGTACCTGCGGTCGCACATCGGGCTCGACCGCGTGGTGGACGACCTCGCCCCGGCGCTGGGTCTCGTCGGGGCAGGTGCCGGCGTGCCGGCGTGAGGTGCCCGACGGCGATCAGACGTCCGGGTCCCACACGCTGACGGTGGCGGTCGCCGCGAGCCGGCCGCCCCCGTCGAGCACGTCCGCGCGGGCGACCCCGAAGCGGCGGCCCCGGTGCACGATCTGCACGACCAGCGGGAGCCGGGAGCCGTCGGCGGCGACGCCCCGGAGATAGGAGACGTCGAGGTCGAGCGAGGCCGAGGCGGACCTCAGGCCGAGCTCGGCCTCGGCCGCGTGGGCGAGGGCGGCCGCGACCACCCCGCCCTGGACCACTCCCGAGAGGTTGCCCAGACAGGGGAGGGCGGGCAGGACGTGGTCGACGTGGGCGGCGCACAACCCGAGACCGGACCACGCGTCCTCGACGAACTCCGCCGCCGGCGGCGGGGCTGCGTCCTCTCCGGTGCCACCGCCCCGGGACGCCGGGCGGACGGCGCAGCGGCAGGACACGGTGGCCACGACCCGGCCACGGTCGGTACGGATCTCGCCGGCGCTGGTGGCCGACGCCGGGGCGGCGGTGCGTTGCGAGCACTCGCCGTGCAGCATCTCGCCCTCGACCGACCGCGGACCGGCGGTGGAGGCCTGCAATCGGAGCGTCTGGACCCCGGAGTCCGGCGACGCCGACGAGATCGCGGCGCCCAGGGCCACGTCGGCCAGGACCAGGGCCGAGCCCAGCCCGGACCCACAGGTCGGGTGCGGGGGCATGTGGGCACCGACGCGGCCCGCCGCGATCCCGTCGAGCTGCTGACCGAACGTCGTTGCGACCGGAGACGTCCGGGCACTGCCGTCGGCGATCGCCCGGAGCATGTCGAGCGAGGTCCGTGCCGGTCCGCGCGAGGCTCCGGCGCTCACCGGTCGTCCTCGGCGTACATCTCCTCGATGAGGTCGGCGTACTTCGCCGCGATCGGCTTGCGGCGCAGCTTCATCGTGGGGCTGAGCTCGTCCCCGGACGGCTGCCACACGACGTCGAGCACGCGGTAGCGCTTGATCGTCTCCACCCGTGCCATCGCCGCGTTGGCGTCGGTGACCGCGCGGTCCACCGCCGCCACCACCTCCGGGTCGGCCGCGAGCTCCTCGGGCGCTGCGGCACGACCGGCGACACCCGCCGCCACCTCGGGGTCGATCACGATGAGGGCCGTGTTGAACTTCCGTCCGTCCCCGATCACGCAGGCCTGACCGATGACGGGTCCCGCCGCCTTGAGCTTGAACTCGATGTTCGCCGGCGACATGTTCTTGCCGTACGCGCTGATGATCAGTTCCTTCTTGCGGTCGACGACGCTCAGCCGCCCCTCGTCGTCGTACTCACCGATGTCCCCGGAGTGCAGCCAGCCGTCGACCAGCGTCTGGGCGGTGAGCTCGGGCCGGTTGAGGTAGCGCTCCATCACCCACGGTGAGCGGATCAGGATCTCGCCGTCCTCCGCGAGCCGGATCTCGTTGCCGGGGAAGGGGAAACCGACGGTCCCCACGCGGACGTCGTCGGGCCGGTTGATCGAGCCGAACGCGACGACCTCGGTCATCCCCCAGGCCTCGAGCACCGGCAGGCCCAGGGCGAGGTAGAAGCGCACCAGGTGCGGGGGCACCGCGGCCGAGCCGAACAGGGACGCCTCGACCTGGTCCAGGCCGACGGTGGCGAGCAGCGGGGTGAGGACCTCGTCGCGCTCGCGCTCCCACCGGGCGAGCAGGTCGGGGTCCTGTGGCGCGCCCGCCTCCCGCTGGTCGATCAGGCGGTACCCCACGTCGAGCGCGGCCGAGGCACGCTCGCCCCAGCCGCCCTCGTTGCGGGCGATGCGGGCCTCGATCGCCCCCCGCATCTTCTCGAACAGCCGGGGCGGGGAGCACAGGTAGTTCGGCCGGGTGTCGAGCAGGTAGCGCGGTACGTCCGTGATGTCCGCGCAGCACGAGACGGTGAAGCCGTAGGCGACGACGGGGTAGTACGCGAAGATCCGCCCGCCCATGTGGGCGAACGGGAGGAACGCGACCACGCGCGCTCCCTCGAGCGTGCCGGTGACCTGGTCGAGGGCATCGAGGCAGGACAGGATCGCGCGGTGGGTCAGCACGACGCCCTTCGGGTCACCCGTGGTGCCCGAGGTGTAGCTGATCGTCGCGACGTGCTCGGGCCCGATGGCGCGACGGATGTCGTCGATCTCCTCGGGTGAGGGGCCCGGCGCCGTCTCGACGTCGGCCAGGGTGGTGTCCGCCGCCCCCGCTGCGTCATCGATCACGACGACGGTCTCCACGCCGGGTGCCTGCGCGCGCGCGGCGAGGACGACGTCGAGGAACGCGGGTTCCGCCACGACCACGCGCACCTCGGCGTCCCGCAGGATGAACGCCACGTCCTCCGGGGGCAGGCTGTTGTAGATCGAGGTCGGCACGACGCCGAGGTGCAGCGCGGCCATGTCGACCAGGAAGAACTCCGGGGAGTTCGTCGTCATGAGGGCCAGCCGGTCCCCGTCGCGCAGCCCGAGGGACGCGAGCCCGGCCGCCACCCGGTCGACCCGGGACCCGAACTGCTCCCAGGTGATCTCCGGCGCGCCGGTGAGGGTCCGCAGCGCCACGCGGTCCGGGATCCGGGTGACCTGGTGCCGGAAGGTGGCGCAGAGCGTTCCCCGCCCGACGACGTCGTCGGTCACCAGTGACGGCTGGGAGGTGGTGGCGGTCATGCGACCTCCGTCGGCTCGGGGAGGGATGGAGCGACCGTAGTTCGAATTGCAAGTCACTGTCAATTTGGTTGCCACTCTCATCTCTCGTCGATTAGCCTGAGGCGATCGGGAGGGATGGAGGAGTGGTCGGTGAGCTCTCGTGATCGCCGGCGGGCCCGGACCCGCCAGGAGCTGGCGCGGGCCGCCGCGGTGCTCTTCGAGCAGCAAGGCTTCGCGGCGACGACCGTGGAGGAGATCGCCGCGGCGGCGGACTACTCGGCGAGCACCTTCTTCCGTCTCTTCGACCGCAAGGAGGACGCTCTCTTCGTCGACCTGGACGACAGCGTCGGTGTGGTGGCGCGGCACATGGCCAAGGTGACCTCCGCCGGGCGGTGGCCGGCGATCCGGGAGGCGCTCCTCCGGCACGCCGCGGCGTGGGAGGAGGGCGACCCGGAGTTCGCGGCCGCCCGCACCAGGCTGTTCCACCGCGAACCGGCCCTCGCGCGGGTCTACGGCGAGCACCTCGAACGGTGGCAGGCCGAGCTGGCGGTCGACCTGACGCGGCTGCGCGGTGGCGACCCCGACGACGACGTGATGCCGTTGGTCGCCGCCGGCGCGATCGTGTCCACCTACCGGGCTGCGTTCCGTCGTCAGGCACGGGTCGGTGGCCGGATGGTCGACCATCTCGAGCGAGCCCTCGACCTGCTCGAGACGAGTGGCTCGTTGTCCTCGTTGCTCGAGGCGGCACCCCGCACCGTCCGGGCCTGACCGACGAGGCCTCCCACGTGGCGCCGACCGCGCCGGCCGGAACGATCGTTGACCTCGAACCGGCCGGCGCGCCGTCCGGCGCCCCGCACCCGCCGCGCCCGCGCGGCCCGAAGGAGACGTGACCGCTGTGACGCACGCACCGAATCCCGGGGACGCCGGCGAGGACGACGGCCCGTTGCACGGCCTGCGGGTCGTGGAGCTCGCCGGCATCGGCCCGGGGCCCTACGCCGCGATGCTCCTCGCGGACATGGGGGCCGAGGTCGTCCGGATCGAGCGCCCCGGTCCCGCGGCGTCCTCGTTGCCCGTGGCGGTGGACGTCCTGCGCCGCGGCCGGGAGTCCGTCGTCGTCGACACCCGCCAGGACGACGGCGTGCGCGCGGTGCTGGGGCTCGTGACGGGCGCCGATGTCCTCCTCGAGGGGTACCGCCCGGGTGTCACGGAGCGGATGGGGCTCGGCCCGGAGGACTGTTGGGCGGTCAATCCCCGGCTCGTGTACGGCCGGATGACCGGGTGGGGCCAGGAGGGGCCGCTCTCCCACAGCGCCGGCCACGACATCGGCTACATCGCGCTGACCGGGGCGCTGCACGCGATCGGCCCCGCGGACGGGGGCCCCGTGCCGCCCCTGAACCTGGTGGGCGACTTCGGCGGCGGGTCGCTCTTCCTCGTCGCGGGCGTCCTCGCCGCCGTCTGGGAGGCGGGCCGCTCCGGGCGGGGCCAGGTCGTGGACGCCGCGATCGTGGACGGCGCAGCGTCGCTGACCGGGATGATGCACAGCATGCTCGCCGCCGGGCTCTGGCGGGACGAGCGCGGCGCGAACATGCTCGACGGCGGCCAGCCGTGGTACGCGACGTACGCGACGTCCGACAACCGCTGGATGGCCGTCGGCGCGCTCGAGCCCAAGTTCTACGCGGAGCTGATGGGCCGCCTCGGGCTGGAGGCGGACGAGGCCGAGCGGGCGGACCGCTCGCGGTGGCCCGCGTTGCGGGCGCGGATCGCCGGGGCCTTCGCCTCGCGGACCCAGGAGGAGTGGCGGGCCGAGTTCGACGGCACCGACTCCTGCGTCGCCCCCGTCCTCCCGTTCGCCGAGGCTCCGCAGGACCCGCACCTCGTGGCACGGGGAACGTTCGTCGACGTCGCAGGCGTGGCCCAGCCGGCCCCGGCGCCGCGCTTCACCCGCAGCGGGAGCCGCACGCCGCGCGCGCCGGAACCCGCCATGTCGGCCGAGCGGGCCGTCCACCTGCTGACGCGGTGGGGGGTCGAGTCCGCGGCCGACCTCGTCGCGGGCGGTGCCGTGCAGGGTGCGGCGTCGTCGGCGGTCCCGTGACCGCGCTCAGGTGAGGCGGTACGGACCCGGACGGTTGCCGCGGCCCCGGCGGCGTGCCCGCGCCGCCGCCGCGCCTACCGAGCCGTCCGACCGCTGAGCCACGCGCTCACCGATCGGCCAGGTCCAGGATCTCGTCCAGGGAGCGCTGCACGCTCTCCCGCAGCAACGCGCGATCGGTGTACACCGAGGCGTCGGCGTTCACCGCGATGCACGCGGTGTCGACGTGGGTGCAGAGCGAGGCGCACATCGTCGTCCCCGGGAGCGGACCGAAGACCCACATCCGCTCGAAGCGGGCCCCGGCGACGAACACGTGCTGCGGGACGCCGAACCACGAGCTCGTGGTGAGCGCGGCGCTCGTCGTCATGGCGCCGAGGGTCGCGGTGACGATGCCGCCCGGGACGAGGTTCATGGCCGGGGTGAGCGTGTTGATGAAGTCCAGGGCCTGCTCGCCGCGGACCTTCTCGACCCGCTCGCGCATGACGCGGATGCGTTCGGCCGGGTCCTCGATGCTCGACGGTGCCGACCAGAACGCCGCGGCGAAGCGGCTGCCGCCCATGGGATCGCGTGGGTCGCGCACGGAGACCGGCATCGAGATCGGCACGTCGTCGATCTCGGTGGCCTTCCCGATGTGGTAGTGGCGCAGTCCGCCGAGGACGGCGCACACGAAGGCGTCGTTGACGGTTCCGCCGACCGACTTGGCGGCCTTCTTGAGGTCGTCGATCGGGCACTCGAACGCCTCGAACCGCCAGTTCATCCGGTCGCCGCCGCCGGCGAGGATGGCGCTCTTCGACGCGGGCGGGGGTGAGGAGACCCGGACCAGCGAGCGGAGGTAGTCGACGAGCTCGCTGGGGTGCCCCAGGGCGTCGACGGTCTTGGTCACCGCGGTGCGCACGAACCCGGGCGCACCCTCGATCTGGCCCCTGACCCCGTGCACCGCCGCGGTCAGCGGCGTGAACGCGGTGCGGTCCGGGATGTCGGGCATGGGCTTGTCGGGCTGGTGCTCGCGCGTGCGGGAGAGCAGCCGTCCCAGCAGCTGGGTGGCCCCGGCTCCGTCCATGAGGACGTGGTGGCAGTGCAGCAGATACGCGGCCCGACCGCCCTCCAGGCCCTCCACCAGGACCCCCCGCCACGGTGGGCGCTGGCGGTCGAGGGGCTCGACGGCCAGGGTCTGGGCCAGCTCCAGGAGCTGGTCGGTCGAACCGGGCCCCGGCAGCGCGAGTCGGCGTAGATGATGCTTCAGGTCGAAGGCCGGGTCGGGCGACCACAGCGGGGGACCGGTCGGGACGACCGGCTCGACCACGTGGTCGGTGAAGCGTGGCACCATCCGCATGGCCCACTCGTGGGCGTTCCAGAGTCGTTCCCACTCGGGTGCCGAGTCGAGGACCATGACGACGACCCCGGCCCAGGAGTCCGCCGGCGGCCGCTCGGTCCGCCACATCAGCGAGTCGAGGGCGTTGAGCTCGGTCTCCGAACCCCACTGCGCCAGCTCGGCCCAGGCGCGGCGGACGTCGTCGTCACGGTCATCGGTCGCGGTCATGCGATCTCCTGGTGGGGTTCGTGCGACAGTCGTCGCCCCTCGGCCGTGGCGCCGGGGAGGGACGGGCGGGTGACGAGCTCGACGAGGTGCCGGCGGCCGCGGCGGCCGAGCCGGACGACGGCCCGGACGAGGCCGGTCTGGCGGGGCCGGGTGTACCACGCCACGGGATCCACGCCATCGGGAGCGCGGTGGGGAGCACGAGCGGTGCCGTCGTCGAGCTCGGACATGAAGTCGAGCACGATCTGGTTGAACACCTCGGGCCACTCGAACATCGAGCAGTGGCCGACGTCCTCGAGCACCGAGAGATGGGCGCCGGGGAGCGCCCGCCGGAGCAGGTGGGCGCTGGACAGGGGGACGAGGTGGTCGTCGCGCCCCCAGATGAGCGTGGTGGGGCAGCGCACCCGGACCGGTTCGGCCTGCCGGACCACCTCGACGCCCGAGGTCACCGCGTCCGCGAACCCCGGCGCCTGCATCGCCGGGATGACCTCGCGGGCCAGAGCCGGAGCCAACGTGGCCGGTCGCTGGACCGCTCCGCGCAGGAACGCCCACCGCAGCCGCGTGTGGTTGGCGACGAGATCGAGCAGGGGGGTCCGGCGGACGACGGCGTCGAACAGCCCGAACCCGACCCCGATCATCGCCAGCCGCGCGCGGCTGAGGGTCACGCTGCCCGCGGAGACGAGGATGAGCCCGCGGGTCCGTGCGGGTCGACGCTCGGCGACGAGGGTGGCGACGAGTCCGCCCAGCGAGTGCCCCGCGACCACCGCCTCGGTGATCCCGAGCTCGCGGAGCAGGTTGTCGATCACGTCCACGAAGCCGTCGGTGGTGGCCGGCGGGGCCAGGGGCTCGGACCGGCCGAAGCCGGGGAGGTCGAGCGCGATCACGCGGTACCGGCGGGCCAGTGTCGGGATGTTCTCCATCCAGGTCTGCCAGGAGCCACCGAGCCCGTGGACCAGGAGCAGGGCAGGCCCGCTGCCCACGTCCACGTAGCGCACGGACCGGTCCGCGATCACCAGATCCGACGCGTGCCCGCCCGGGTTCTCCGCGAACTCCGCTGCCGTCGCCACCCGGTCGTCTCCTCCCGGCTCAGCCCTCATCACCGCGGGGGCGACTTCTGAACCTCGGCGTCTCTGAACGCCGCGCAGTATCTTCCCCGCGCCCCACCCCGTCAATCGACCTCGGCGCTGATGTGAACGATCGTTCTGAAACCGCGACGGGGCCTGTTAGGGTCGGGTCGCTCATCGTCGCGGAGTCGGAGGTTCCCGTGCGACGTCACCTGTTCGCTCCCGAGCTCGACGAGTTCCGGGCGGTGGTCCGGGCGTTCGTGGAGACCGAGGTGGAGCCCGACTACTCGTCATGGGTGGACGCGGGCCGGCCTCCGGGGTGGTTCTGGCGTCGCGCCGGTGAGATCGGGATCCTCGGGATCGGCGTGCCCAAGGAGTACGGCGGCCTCGACGCATCGACGTTCGTCCACAGTGTCGTGGTCACCGAGGAGATCCAACGTCGCTTCCTGGCGCTGGGCGGGGTCCGGGTGCACACCGACATCTGCATGCCGTACCTGCTCGAGTACGCGACCGACGAGCAGAAGGACCGGTGGCTCCCGCGCCTCGCGAGCGGCGGGGCGGTCGTGGCACTGGGCCTGTCGGAGCCCGGCGCCGGGTCCGACCTCAAGGCCATGTCGACCCGGGCGGTGCGCGACGGTGACCACTACGTGGTCGACGGCGCCAAGACCTTCATCTCCAACGGTGCGGCGGCCGACCTCGTGATCCTGGCGGTGAAGACCGATCCCTCGGCGGGCCGCCGAGGGATCAGCCTGCTCGTCGTCGAGTCCGACACCCCCGGCTTCGAACGCGGGCGCAAGCTCGCGAAGCTCGGGCTGCAGGCCCAGGACCTCGCCGAACTGTCGTTCACCGGCATGCGGGTCCCGGCCGAGAACCTGCTCGGGGCGGAGAATCGGGGCTTCGAGTACCTGACCGCGAACCTCGCCCAGGAACGGCTGTCGATCGCGGTGAACTCCCAGGCCGCCGCACGGGCGGCCCTCGGTGCCGCGGTGGAGCGGACGGCCGGCGGCGAGGTCGGCCAGTCGGCGAAGTTCGCCCTCGCCACAGCGGCGGTCGACGTCGACGCGGGCCAGGCGCTCATCGACCAGGCGGTGCGGGATCTCGTCGACGGAGAGCTCGGGCCGAGCGACGCCGCCGCGGTGAAGCTCTACGCCACCGAGCTGCAGAGCCGGACGGTGGGCATCTGCCTCGACGTCGTCGGTCCCACGGCCTTCCGCGCCGCGGACCCGCTCGGACAGGCGTACCTCGACGGCCGGGTCAGCAGGGTCTACGGCGGCTCGAGCGAGATCATGAAGGTGATCGTCGCGAAGTCGCTGGGCCTCTGAGCGGCGCCCGGGCCCGGACGGGACCACACGTGGGGACGCCGGCCGAGCAGGGGACGTACGTCGGGGAGGGCCTCGCCCTGGGGGTGCTCCGGGCGGGATTCTCGGCGGTCGCGCTGGACCGCGAGGCCGTGGAGTCCGCGTTCGGGGAAGCGTGGGACGCGTGGCCGTGGCGCCGGTCCTTCCCCCGGGTGCAGGCCGACCTGGACCGGGAGCGGATCTGGGCGATCATGCACCGCAGCGAGGGACGGCTGCGCTCGTGCTTCGCCTACTGGGTCCAGGCCGGTCCGTACTTCCACGCGAGAAGCCGGGTCGGGCGCACCCCCGCCGAGCATCTCGGGCTCCTCGCCGGCCGGTCCGGTGTGCCCGTCGACGCCTGGGACGGGCTGAGCCGCGACGTGTTGCGCGTCCTCGGTGAGGAGCGCCTGGTCCGCGCGTCCTCGACGAGCCCGTCACCGTGGGGCGCCGTCCTTGACTTATGAGACGTACCGTTTCAGAATGAGGTCCTCTGATGTCGTGCACCGTGTCCGGCGCCGAGTGCGCACGCAGCGGGACGGATGGCACGTTCCTGAAGGCGGTGACCGTGAGCAGTCCTCTCCGGGAGTACCTGACGCCCTTCCTCGACCTCGTCGACTTCCCCGCCGCGCGTTGGGAGATCGTGACCGCGGCCGAGCAGTACGGGGCGGACCTCCGAACCCGCACGGCCCTGCGCATGCTCTCGTGCGTGTCCTACGCGAGCCGGCAGCAGGTGGTGCGCGAGCTCGTCGAGAACCTCGGTGCGTTGCGCGGGACGGCCGTCGAGCAGAACGCGAGGCCGCCGCGGGCGCGTCCCCGTCCACACCGCGTTCTGGCAGCGTGAGCGATTCCGCAGGTCGCGACGCGGTGGCGACGCCCGGATGACGACCTACGACCCGCAGCAGGTGCTCGCCGCGATCTCCCGGAACGCGGTCGCCGTCCTGGGCATCGGCGGCCTGTCGATCCTGGCGATGTTCGTCTTCTTCGTCGAGGCCGCGCGGATGGGCCACCGCGACCGGGCCTACCCGATGGCTCTCTGGATGACCGCGCTGTGGTGGCCGCACGACGGGTCCTACCTCCTGCACCTCGGGGACTGGTTCGGCGGCCCGTACGACCACTGGTTCACCCGGATGTTCTGGTTCGCGATCGTGGTGACGTTCGCTGCGGAGTCGGTCTTCGCGTGGCAGACGGTCCGGTACGGACGCGACGAGCTCTCGCCCGGGCGCTCGCAGGGCACCCACGCCTTCCGGGTGCTCGCGGCGCTCGCCGCCGGTGCCGTCAGCTGGGCGCTGGTGAAGGGCGCGCTGGACGATCCCCTCTACCTGCTCTCGTTCATGGCGACGCTCCTCTGGGGCGGACCGTCCGCCAGCGCGATGCTCGGGCGGCGGCCGGACGGGCGCGGCCAGTCGCTGCTCGAGTGGATCGCCTACGGCGTGATGGCGGCGCTGTACTCGATCACGTCGATCTTCTTCTTCGGAGGCGGCTTCTTCCACTCCTGGGCCTACGTCGGGATCTGCGTCGCGGCGTGCGTGTGGAGCGTCGTCCTGATCGCCGACGCCCGCCGAGCCGGCGCGCCGTCCTGGTCCGGGGCCCGGAGGGGGACACCGGGCGCGGCGTCGGTCGAGACCGCGGCGGACGAGGCCGTGATCCACTGACAGACTAATGACTTATGGTTTCCTTCGTTCGCGACGGCGGGAGGAGCTTGGCGTGACCACGACGGCGGTCTTCACCGAGATCGGTTACGAGGTCTCCGACGGGGTCGCGACGGTCACTCTCGACCGTCCGGACCGGCTCAACGCCTTCACCACGGCGATGGGCCGGGAGCTGGTGGCCGCCTTCGACCGCACCGACGCCGACGACGCGGTCAGGGTCGTGGTGCTCACCGGGGCCGGCCGCGCGTTCTGCGCGGGTGCCGACCTCGGCGGGGGCGCCGCCACGTTCGACGACTCCGCGGCCGGGGCCGACGGCACCATCGACGGCATCCCGCGGGACGTCGGCGGCATCGTCGTCCTGCGGATCGCGGCCTCGCGCAAGCCGGTGATCGCCGCGGTCAACGGCGTCGCGGCCGGGGTCGGGGCGACGATGACCCTGCCGGCCGACATCCGGATCGCCGCCGACGGTGCCCGCTTCGGCTTCGTGTTCGCCCGGCGCGGCATCGCCCCCGACGGCGCGTCGAGCTGGTTCCTGCCACGGATCGTCGGGATCTCGCGGGCGATGGAGTGGGTGACCACCGGCCGGGTGTTCGGGGCCGACGAGGCGCTGGCGGGCGGCCTGGTCTCCCGCGTCGTCCCCACCGGCGAGCTCTCCGAGGCGGTGCGGGGGGTGGCGGCCGAGATCGTCGAGCACACCTCGCCGGTCTCCGTCGCCCTCACCCGGCGGATGCTCTGGTCGATGCTCGACGCGCCCTCGCCGTGGGACGCGCACCGGCTCGACACCCGGGTCATCTCCGCCCTCGGGCGGGGACCGGACGCCGCCGAGGGCGTCACCTCGTTCCTCGAGAAGCGCCCGCCGCACTTCACCGCCCGCCTCGAGGACTACCTCGGCCTCGTCCCGGGGTGGCCGGAGCCCCCGGACGACGTCGTCCCCGGCGGGCCGGGGACGGACGCGTGAGCCGGGAACGACGCGTCACCACCGTCAATCGGGGTGTCCGGCTCGTCGGGAGCCGCTGGGACCCCACCGGGCCGGGGCGCGGCACCGTCGTCCTCCTCCACGGCGGGGGGCAGACCCGGCACTCGTGGAAGACCACCGGGCGGCGGCTGGCCGCGGCCGGGTGGGCCGCGACCGCGATGGACACCCGCGGGCACGGCGAGAGCGACTGGGCCCCCGACGGGGACTACTCGCCCGACGTCCTCGTCGCCGACCTGGAGGCCGTGGTCGACGCGGTCGGGGAGCCGCCGGTGCTCGTCGGCGCGTCGATGGGCGGGATGACGTCCCTGCACGCGCTCGGCGACCGGCCGGGTCTCGCCCGGGGACTGGTGCTCGTCGACGTCGCGCCCTCCACGGAGGCCGAGGGCGTCGACGAGGTGGCCCGCTTCATGCGCTCGGGCGCCCGGGGGTTCGCGAGCCTCGAGGAGGCGGCCGACGCCGTCGCGTCCTACAACCCGCAGCGCGACCGTCCCCCGCGCCCCGAGGGCCTGCGCCGCAACCTCCGCCACCGCGACGGGCGCTGGTACTGGCACTGGGACCCACGGCTGGTCGACGACGCCCGCACCGCGCCGGAGACGCTCGAGGCGAACGCACGGCGGGCCCGGGAGGCGGCCCGGTCGCTGCGCCTCCCGACGATGCTGGTGCGCGGCTCCGCCTCGCGGGTGGTGAGCCCGCACGGCGCCCGGGAGCTGCTCGAGCTGGTCCCCGGTGCCCGGCACCTCGACGTCGAGGGCGCCGGCCACATGGTGGCGGGAGATGACAACGACGTCTTCGCCGAGGCCCTCGTCGAGTTCCTGGAGCACGACGTGGCGCAGGCGGGCTGACCCCCGCCGGCGCCGGCCGCGGCGGCCTCGTCAGGCCGAGGTCGGCTGGGCGACCGCCCGCTCGGCGTAGGTGGCGCGGATGGCCCGGCGGGCGATCTTCCCGCTCGCCATCCGCTCCAGCGGGCCGTCGGTGAGCACGACCCGGCGCGGCACCTTGTACCGGGCCAGCCGCGCCCAGCAGTGCTCGGTCACCGCCTCCGCGGTCACCGCGGCGTCGGCGTACACGACGGCGGCCGGGGTCTCCCCGAACTTGGGATCGTCCACCCCGATCACGCAGACCTCGTGGACCCCCTCGAGCTCCAGGACCGCCGCCTCGATCTCCGAGGGCGCGACGTTGTAGCCGCCGGTGATGATCATGTCCTTCATGCGGTCGACCACGCGGATGAAGCCCTCGGCGTCGCGCACGCCCACGTCCCCGCTGTGGAACCAGCCCTCGCGCATGGCGTCGGCGTAGGCCGCCGCGTTGTTCCAGTAGCCCGGGGTCACCCCGGGGCCGCTGACGATGATCTCGCCGGGCTCCTCGGCGTCGCAGTCGGTGCCGTCCGGCCGGACGACCCGGTGCCGGGTGAAGACGGTGCCGCGGCCGAACGACTCGGGCCTCGTCAGCGCCTGGTCGGCCGCGTTGACCGACGAGATGCCGCCCAGCTCGGTCATGCCGTACGCCTGCCGCAGCGGCACTCCCTTGTCCAGCCAGGCGCGGATCGTCGAGGTGCGGGCCGGTGCCCCGGCGATCGTGGCGAGCTCGATCGCGGAGAGGTCGGCGTCGGCGAACTCGGGGCGGGCCGCCATCTGCTCGAAGAGCACCGGCACGCCCGCGATGATCTGGATGCGCTCCTCGGCGAGGCGGCGCAGCGACACCGGGGCGTCGAACCCGCGCTCGTAGTAGATCGTGAGGCCGCGGGTGAGCGGGTGGAGGATGTGCCAGAGCAGCCCCGGGGCCCCGGACATCGAGAGCAGGTAGATGATCCGGGCGCCCGGGCGCAGCGCCGGTTCGGCCATCGCGAAGTCGGCGATGAGGTTGAACGTGCTCCGGTGGGAGAAGATCACGCCCTTCGGGCGCGAGGTGGTCCCGCTCGTGTAGACGATCTGGGTCACGTCGTCCGGGCCCGCGTCGGGGCGGGGCACGCGTTCCGGTGCCTCCTCGCCGCGCAGCGCGGTGAACGACGCGAGGCCCGCCGTGGCCGCGCCGGTGCCGCCGGCGGCGGTCTCGGCGACCTCGCGGTGCGCCTCGTCGCTCAGCACGTGCGTCGCGCCGGAGTCCTCGAGCAGGTAGCGGAGCTCGTCGGCGGTGAACCGACTGTTGAGCGGGACCACCACGGCGCCGAGCTTGAGCGCGCCGATCGCGGCGACGATCCACTCGAGGCTGTTGTCGCCGAGGATCCCGATCCGGTCGCCCGGCGCGAGCCCGCTCCGGCGGTGGGCCTGGGCGGCCGCGTCGGTCCAGCGGTCCAGGTCGCGGTAGGTGACCGCGTCGTGGCCGTCGAAGACGACCGCGTTGCGGTCCGGGGCCTGGATCGCCCAGGCCGCGAGACCGTCGGTGACCAGCTCCGTCATGGGGCTCTCCCGGAGGTCGAGAACGTCATCTAAAAGTATTAGGTGGCTACGCGACCGCGTCAACGGTCGGGGTCAGCGGGGCATCTGACCGTCGTCCAGCTTGATGACGGTGCCGGTGACGGCCCGCGCGGCCGGGGAGAGGAGGTGAAGGAGGGTGCCCTCCACGTCGGCGACCTGCTCGAGCCGGCCCCGGGGCATCTCGGCCGCGAGGGTGGCGGCGTCCATGCCGATCCGCGCGAACATCCCGTCGAGCATCTCGGTCTCCACCGCGCCCGGGGCGATGGCGTTGACGTTGATCCCGTGCCGGGCCCACTCCACCGCGAGCACCTCGGTCATGCGGTTGACCGCCGCCTTGCTCACCGAGTAGAGCGCGGCGGCGTCGTCGGGGGCGTAGTGGAAGGCGCCCATCGACGAGATGTTCACGATGTGTCCCGGGCGCCCGGCCGCGATGAGCCGCCGCCCGACCTCGGTCGCGAGCACCCACGGGGCCCGGACGTTGGTGTCGAGCACCGCGTCGACCACCTCGAGCGGCATGCGGCGGGCGCGGCGGGCGTCCGGGATGCCGGCGTTGTTGACCAGGACGTCGACGAGCCCGACCTCGGCCTCGACGTCGTCGAGCGCGGCCGGGAGGGACTCGGCGCGGGTGAGGTCGAGGGGCAGGGGCAGGCACCGGCCACCGTCGTCCCCGATCGCCGCGGTGAGCTCGGCCAGCCGCTCCTCGCGGCGTCCGACGGCGACCACCGTCGCGCCGGACGCCGCGAGGACGAGGGCGAGGTGCCGGCCCAGCCCGGACGTCGCCCCGGTGACCAGGGCGACGTGACCGGCCAGCGGCGGGCTCAGCTGAACAGCCGTTCCATCGAGGGCGTGAGGTTGATCGTCTTCAGCTCGTAATACGCCTCGACGGCCTCCTGGCCGGTGTCGCGGCCGACGCCGGAGCACTTCACGCCGCCGAATGGCGCCTCGGTGTTGTAGGTGAAGGAGTTGACGCTGAACGTGCCGGTCCGGACCGCGCGGGCGACCCGGGCGGCGGCCTCGTCGTCGGTGGTGAAGACGGCGCCGTGCAGGCCGTACTCGGAGTCGTTCGCGATCTTGATCGCCTCGTCCTCCGAGTCGTACGTCTGCACCGCCACCACCGGGCCGAAGATCTCCTCGCGGGAGATCCGCATGTCGTTGGTGGCCCCGGTGAACACCGTGGGGGCGACGAAGAACCCCCGGTCCAGGCCCGCCGGGGCGCCCCCGCCGGTCGCGAGGACGGCGCCCTCGGCCCGGCCGGCCTCGATGAGGGAGAGCACCTTGTCGCGTTGCCGTGCCGAGACCAGCGGGCCCATCGTGGTGGCCGGGTCGGTGGGGTCCCCGACGACGAACGACTCGGCGGTCGCCACCAGCGCGCCGACCATCTCGTCCTCGCGGGCCCGGGGCACGAGGACCCGGCTGAACGAGGCGCACACCTGGCCGGTGTTGAAGAACGAGCCCATCGCGAGGCCCTGCATGGTCGTGGAGACGTCCGCGTCCTCGAGGACGATCGCCGCCGACTTGCCGCCGAGCTCGAGCTGCATCCGCTTGAAGCTCGCGCCGCACTCCCGGCCGATCTCGCGGCCCGCGGCGGTGGACCCGGTGAAGCTGACCTTGTCGACCTCGGGGTGGGCGACGAGCGCCGCGCCGGCCTGCCGGTCACCGGTGATCAGGTTGAACACCCCGGCCGGGACGCCGGCCTCGGCGAGGGCCTCGGCGATCGGGAAGCCGTCGAGCGGGGTCTCCGGGGCCGGCTTGTAGACCACCGAACAACCGGACACGAGCGCCGGGAAGATCTTCGAGAGGGCCATGTTGAACGGCCCGTTCCAGGGGGCGATCGAGGCGACGACGCCGATGGGCTCGCGGACGACCGCGGCGGGCCCGTACTGGGTCTGCCGCACCTCGCTGCGGGGGAGGTTCCGGGCGACGTCGAGGAACCACCGCGCGACGTGGAGCCCTCCGGGGATCTGGATCCCGGCGATCGAGCTGGGCAGGCCCATCTCGGCGGTGACCAGCCGGCCGATCTCGTCGAGGCGGGGCTCGAGGAGGGAGAGCGCCCGCTCCAGGACGTCGGCGCGCTCGCCCTCGGACAGCCGGCGCCAGGGGCCGTCGGTGAAGGACCGGCGCGCGGCGCGCACGGCGGTGTCGACGTCGGCCGCGTCGACGTCGGGGGCCTCCCCGATCGACTCCTCGGTCGTCGGGTCGATCACCGGGATGCGGGCGGCGGAGCTGGGCTTGCGCCACTCGCCGTCGACGAGGAGCTCCTCGCGAACGATCATCGTTCATCCTCTCGGGCCGGTCCGCGGTCGGACCCGGCATGCGCGGTGCGTGGAGGGCGCGGGCGTCGGCGGCGCGGCCGCGTCGAGGGGCGCGGCAGGGGCCGGGGGAGGACGTCCGTGCGCCGGACCAGTGGTCGGCGCCCGGAGCCTAAGGGTTGAAGGTTTAGCGTGTCCAGGGTCACGGCGGGCCGGTGACCGCGGCGCTACCTAGAGGTTTTAGGTTCGGGCCACCGCCACGGTGGCGCGATGGGGAGGAGCGGGATGACAGCGGTGTCGTCGGGCCCGGAGCAGGCCGCGGCCGGCCCGGGTGGGTCCGAGGTCCTCGATCGGGTCCGCGAGTTCCTCGTCGGGCACCCCACCGCCGGCGCCGACCGGCTCGCCTTCCTGCGCGCCCGGTTCGACGCCGGGCTGGCGCGCGTCGACCTCCCGCCCGGGCAGGGCGGTCTGGGAGCCGACCGCGACCTGCAGGCCGTGGTCGAGGACGAGCTGCGCGCCGTCGGGGCGCCAGAGCACCGCCCGTCGGACAACCCGATCGGCCACGGGATGGCCGGGCCGACGCTGCGCGCCTTCGGCACCGACGAGCAGTGCCGCCGCTGGCTGCGTCCGCTGTGGACCGGGGAGGAAGCCTGGTGCCAGCTGTTCTCCGAGCCGGGCGCGGGCTCCGACCTGGCCGGGCTCGCCACCCGTGCGGTGCGCGAGGGGGACGAGTGGGTCGTCCACGGCCGCAAGGTGTGGACCAGCCTCGCCGACCGGGCCCGCTGGGCCCTGCTGGTCGCCCGCACGGACCCGTCGGTCCCGAAGCACCGCGGGCTCACCTACTTCGTGTGCGACATGCACGCGGCGGGGGTCGAGGTCCGGCCGCTGCGCCAGATCACCGGCGAGACCGAGTTCAACGAGGTCGTCCTCGACGGCGTGCGCATCCCCGACACCGACCGGGTCGGTGAGGTCGGCCAGGGCTGGGCGGTGGCCCAGGGGACGCTGATGAACGAGCGCGTCTCCTACACCTCCGGGACGGCCCCGCGACACAGCGGCGGGATCGGGGCGCTGCTCGCGGCGTGGCACGACCACCCGGAGCGGCGCACCGCCGGACTCCACGACCGGGTGCTGTCCCTGTGGGTCCAGGCGGAGGCGGCCCGCCTGACGACGGCGCGCTGGGAGCAGGAGCTGGCGCGCGGACGCCCGGGCCCGGAGGGCTCGGCCATCAAGCTCGAGCACGCCCGCCTGAACCAGGAGATCTCGCAGGTCGAGCTCGAGGTGCTCGGCGACGCCGGGCTCCGCTACCCCGACTACTCCGAGCGCGCCCCCGAACCGGTGCCCTGGACCGAGGCCGCCCCGGGCTGGCGCTACCTGCGCTCCCGCGCGAACTCGATCGAGGGCGGGACCTCGGAGATCCTGCGCACGGTGGTGGGGGAGCGCGTCCTCGGACTGCCGCCCGAGCCGCGTATCGACAAGGACGTCCCCTTCTCGGAGCTGCCGCGATGACCACCCTCGCCGAGTCCCCGCCCGTGGGCGACCTGCGGTACTCCGAGGTCGAGGAGGACCTGCGCGCCGCCGTCCGGGCCCTGCTCGACCGCCGCGCCGGCTGGCAGGACGTGCTGGCCCGCACCGAGACCGCCGAGCCGGTCGACCGGGCGCTGTGGCGCACCCTCGCCGCCGAGCTCGGGTGCGCCGCCCTGCCCGTCGCGGAGGAGCTCGGCGGGGCCGGCGCGAGCTGGCGCGAGGCCGCCGTCGTCGCCGAGGAGCTCGGTCGTGCCGTCGCCCCGGTGCCCTTCCTGGGCTGCTCGGTCGCGACGGCGCTGCTGCTGGCCGTGGGGGAGCGCGACCTCCTCGCCGGCCTCGCGGGCGGCGACCGGATCGTGGCGCTCGCCGTCCCCGCCGCGAGCGCGCCGGGCGAGCCGCTCGTCCCCCTCGCCGTCGACGCCGACCGGATCTCCGGCGACGTCCCCGGCGTCCTCGACGCCGCCGCGGCCGACGTGCTGCTCGTGCCCGCCGGCGGGGCGCTGTACGCCCTCGACGTCACCGACCCGGGCGTGCGGGTCACGCCGGCGGTCTCGCTCGACATGACCCGCCCGATCGCCGACGTCACCCTCGACGCCGCGACGGGACGGCGGCTGGCGACGGGCGCGGTCGTCGCCGACGCCGTCGCCGCGGCACAGCGGATCGGGGCGGTGCTGCTGGCCGCCGAGCAGCTCGGCGTGGCCCGGCGGTGCCTGGACGAGGCCGTCGCGTACCTGCGCGATCGGCACCAGTTCGGCCGGCCGCTCGGGTCGTTCCAGGCCCTCAAGCACCGCGCGGCCGACCTCGCGGTGCTGATCACCCAGGCGTGCGCGGTCGCCCGGTACGCCGCGGACTGCGCCGCCACCGGCGCCTCCGACCTGCCGGTGGCCGCGGCCCTGGCCCAGGCCCACCTCTCGCCGACGGCGCTGCGGGCCGCCCAGGAGTGCCTGCAGCTGCACGGCGGGATCGGCTTCACCTGGGAGTACGTGGTGCACCTGTTCCTCAAGCGCGCCACGAGCCAGGCGATCGTGCTCGGCACCGCCGACCGCCACCGGGCCGCGCTCGGCGAGCTGCTCGGCGTGCCCGGACCGGAGGAGACCTCGTGACCGACCTGACCGGGACCGTCGCCGTCGTCACCGGCGGCAACCAGGGCATCGGCCTGGCGATGGCGCGTGGCCTCGCCGAGGCCGGGGCCGACGTCGCGGTGTGGGGCCGCGCGAAGGACCGCAACGAGGACGCGTGTGCCCAGCTGCGGGCGGCCGGGGCGCGGGCGCTGCCGGTCACCTGCGACGTCGGCGACGAGGACGAGACGCGCGCGGCCATGGAGGAGACGGTCGCCGAGCTGGGACCGCTGGGGTGCATGATCGCCAACGCCGGGGTGGCCCGGGCGGTGCCCCTGGTCGACACCACGCTCGACGACTGGCACGCGGTGCTGCGCACCAACCTCGACGGCACGTTCCTCTCCGCGCGGGAAGCGGCCCGGCGCTTCGTCGCCCAGGGCACCGGCGGGTCGATCGTGCTGGTCTCCTCGATGGTCAGCCGCTACGGATCGGCCGGGCAGGCCGCGTACGCGACGAGCAAGACCGGTCTGCTCGGCCTGGGTCGCACGCTCGCCGTCGAGCTGGCCCGCCACAAGGTGCGCTGCAACGTCCTGGTGCCGGGGTGGACCCGGACCGCGATGAACGAACAGGCGCGGGAGGACGAGCGCTTCATGGCGGCCACGACCGCGCGCACCCCGGTCCGGCGCTGGGCCGACCCGGAGGAGTTCAGCCAGGTCGCGGCCTTCCTCGCCGACCCGACCCTGAGCTTCCACACCGGCGCGGAACTGGTGGTCGACGGCGGATACTCGGTGTTCTGAGCTGGTGCGGGAGGACGTCGGCGTTTACCTTGAGGTGTTAGGTAAACATGATCGCGAAGGGGCTCTCATGACCCGTACCACGGCCTCCCGACAGGACCGCGTCCGGCGGACGCTGGAGCACCTCGGCACGGGCACCACGGACGAGACCGACGCGGTGCTGCCGTTCGGGCCCGAGCAGTACCGGGACCCGGACATCGCGGCGCAGGAGCGCGAGCGGGTGTTCGGGCGCGTCCCCTCGATCATCGCGCACGCCTCGGAGCTGCCGCGGCCCCACGACTTCATCACCCGGCGGATGCCGCGCAACCACGTCATCGTCGCGCGCCAGCCCGACGGCGGGGTCAAGGCGTTCGTCAACCTCTGCCGCCACCGCGGCGCGGTGCTCGAGGAGCGGACCGAGGGGCAGTGCCGGTTGTTCTCGTGCCCGTACCACCGGTGGTCCTACGACCTCGACGGCTCGCTGCGCGCAATCACGAAGGACACGACGTTCGGCGAGGTCGACCGGTCGCAGCTCGGTCTCGTCGAGCTCCCGGTCGAGGAGCGCCACGGCCTCGTGTGGATCGTCGACCGGGCGGGCGCCGACATCGACGTGGCCGACTGGCTCGGCCCGGAGGTGGACGAGATGCTCGCCGGCTACGGGCTCGAGGACCTCGTCGCCTACCGGTCCGAGGGCTTCGACGAGCCCGCCAACTGGAAGCTCATGCAGGACGCGTTCGTCGACAACTACCACATCCAGTACGCGCACCCGAACACCGCGGCGAAGCACGTGCACACCAACGTGCAGGTCGTCGAGGACTTCGGTCGTCACGCGCGCATGTGCTCGCCGCGCAAGTCCATCGACCGCTTCCGCGAGGTCGACCCCGTCGACGCGCCGGACGACATCGTCCGCCACGTCACCGACGGCCACTTCCTGCTCCCGAACTCGACGCTGCTGCGCCAGCCCGACGACCACTTCGAGCTGCTGACCTTCCGCCCCCACCCCACCGACCCGGGCTGGTGCCGGATGGAGATGCGCCTGCTGGTGCCGACGGTGGAGAAGAGCGGGCTCGACCCCGAGAAGTGGCAGCGGGTCTGGGACAAGAACTGGGAGATCCTGCTCGCGGTGCTGCACCAGGAGGACTTCCCCCTGCTGCGCGCCTCGCAGAGCGGCCTGGGCAGCGCCGACGCGGCCGGGATGCTGCTGGGGCGCAACGAGACCGTGAACCAGATCTTCCACCGCGAGCTGCGCACGCTGCTCGCCTGACGGAACGGAGAACACATGCGCGACGCGGTGATCGTCGAGGCGGTCCGGACGCCGGTCGGCAAGCGCAACGGCGGCCTGTCGGGGGTCCACCCCACCGACCTGTCGGCCCACGTCCTGTCCGGGCTCGTCGAGCGGGCCGGGGTGGACCCGGCGCTCGTCGAGGACGTCGTCTGGGGCTGCGTCTCGCAGACCGGCGAGCAGACCCTGGACATCGCGCGCAACGCGGCGCTCGCCGCGGGGTGGCCCGAGACGGTCACGGGGGTGACCGTCGACCGGCAGTGCGGGTCGTCCCAGCAGGCGGTGCACTTCGCCGCCGCCGGGCTCGTCGCCGGCCAGTACGAGGTCGTCGTCGCCGGCGGCGTGGAGTCGATGTCCCGCGTGCCGATGGGCAGCTCCTCCCAGGGCGCCGACCCGTTCGGCCCCGCCTTCCACGCCCGCTACGGCGAGACCTCGCCGAACCAGGGGATCGGCGCCGAGATGATCGCCGAGCAGTGGGGACTCTCGCGCCGCGTGCTCGACGAGTACTCGCTCGGCTCCCACGAGAAGGCGGCCGCCGCGCAGGACGACGGCCGGTTCTCCGGCCAGATCCTGCCCGTCACCAGCCCGGACGGCACGGTGGTCGCGGCCGACGAGGGCATCCGGCGCGGCGGGACCGTGGAGAAGCTCGCCGAGCTGAAGACGGTCTTCCGCCCCGAGGACGGCGTCATCACCGCGGGGAACAGCTCACAGATCTCCGACGGGTCGGCCGCCCTGCTGATGACGACGAGCGAGAAGGCCGCCGAGCTGGGGCTGCGCCCGATCGCCCGGGTGCACACCGCGGTCCTCGCCGGTGCCGACCCGGTCATCATGCTGACCGCGCCGATCCCCGCCACCCGCAAGGCGCTCGAGCGGTCCGGGCTGGGCATCGACGAGATCGGCGCCTTCGAGGTGAACGAGGCGTTCGCCCCGGTGCCCCTGGCGTGGCTCGCCGACCTCGGCGCGGACGCGAAGGCCCTCAACCCGAACGGCGGGGCGATCGCGCTCGGGCACCCGCTCGGCGGCTCCGGCGCCCGGATCATGACGACGCTGGTGCACCACATGCGCGACCAGGGCATCCGCTACGGCCTGCAGACCATGTGCGAGGGCGGCGGCCAGGCCAACGCCACCATCCTCGAGCTGCTCTGACCTCGAGCCCCGTGTCAGGAAAGTGGCGTTGCCGACGACCAGTGTCCGCAACGCCACTTTCCTGACGTCGGCCGGGGATCAGCTCGCGGCGGCCGCGCCCACGCGCGCGCCCAGGGCGTCCGCGAGCCGCCCGGCGATGATGGCCTCGGCGTCGGCCACGATGCGGGACACCAGCTCGGCGCAGGTCGGGATGTCGCGGATGAGGCCCTGGACCATCCCGGCCGACCAGATGCCGTGGTCGAGGTCGCCGGTCTCGTAGACCTTCGCCCCGCGCACCCCGGCGACGAGATCCTGGATCTCGGGGAACTGTGCGCCCTCGGCCAGCTTCGCCACGACCTCGCGCGAGACCGCGTTGTCGGCGACGCGGGCGGTGTTGCGCAGCTGCCGGAAGATCAGCTGGGTGTCGCGCTCGCCGGCCTCGACGAGCCGGGCCTTCACGTTGTCGTGGATGCCGGACTCGACCGTGGCCATGAACCGGGTGCCCATGTTGATCCCCTCGGCGCCGAGCGCGAGGGCCGCGACGAGGCCGCGCCCGTCGCCGAACCCGCCCGAGGCGATGAACGGGATGGTGATCGCGTCCGCGGCCGCGGGCAGCAGGATCAGCCCGGGGACGTCGTCCTCACCGGGGTGCCCGGCGCACTCGAACCCGTCGATGGACAGGGCGTCCACGCCGAGCTTCTCGGCCTTGAGGCCGTGCCGCACGCTCGTGCACTTGTGGATCACCTTGATCCCGTGGGCGTGGAAGTGCTCGAGGTGCTCCACCGGGTTGGCGCCGGCGGTCTCGACGATCGGGACGCCCTCGTCGATGATCACCTGCCGGTACTCGGCGTAGGGCGGCGGCGTGATCGCCGGGAGGATCGTCAGGTTCACCCCGAACGGCTTGTCGGTGAGCTCGCGGCAGCGCCGGATCTCCGCGCGGAGGTCCTCGGGGGTGGGCTGGGTCAGCGCCGTGATGAACCCGAGCGCGCCGGCGTTCGCGACGGCGGCCACGAGCGGGGCGCGCCCGATCCACTGCATCCCGCCCTGCACGACGGGGTGCTCGACCTCGAAGAGCTCGGTGAAACGCGTCCGCATGTGTCGTCCTCCGTCGATCAGGGGGTCGCGGGCGGGGCCGGGGCCCACCCGCCGGTGAAGGTCGGCGTCCGCTTCGCGCGGAAGGCGGCGAACGCCTCGGGCGCGTCGACGCCCATGAGGTTGACGGCCTGCGCGTGGGCCTCGCGGTCGAGGGCGTCCTCGAACGAGGACGTGACGGCCTGGTCGAGCAGCCGCTTGGTCAGCGTGATGGCCACCGGCGGCCCCGCGGCGAGCTGGTCCGCCCATTCCGCCACGGCGGCGTCGAGCTCGTCGACGCCGACGATCTTGTTGACCAGGCCCATCTCGGCCGCCCGGGAGGCGGGCAGGACCTCGGCGAGCAGGCAGAGCTCCTTCGCGCGGTGCAGGCCCACCCGCTGGACGAGCAGCCAGCTGCCGCCGAAGTCGACCGACAGGCCGCGCTTGCTGAAGATCTCCGAGAACCGGGCCCGGTCGGACGCGACGACGAGGTCGCACCCGAGGGCGAGGTTGAACCCGGCGCCGACCGCGACGCCGTCGACCTTCGCGATCGAGGGCTTCGACAGCCGGTGCAGGGCGACGGCGGCGCGGTTGACCTCCTCCATCCCGATGAGTGGGTGGGGACGGTCGTCGCTGCCGGACAGGTCGGCGCCTGCACAGAAGTCGCCGCCCGCCCCGGTGATCACGACCACCCGCACGTCCGGGTCGGCGTCCAGCGCCGTCAGCTCCGCCGCGAGCCGGGCGAACGCCGCCGGGTCCAGCGCGTTCTTGCGGCCCGGACGGTCGATCGTCACGGTCGCGACGCCGTCGCGCCGCTCGCTCGCCACGCCGCTCCGCGGCTCCGTCGACACGCTCATCGCGTACTCCTCGTCCTCTAGCGGGGCTGCATGCGGATCGCGCCGTCGAGGCGGATGGTCTCGCCGTTCAGCATCGGGTTCGCCACGATGTGGGCGGCGAGCTGCCCGTACTCCGACGGCTGCCCCAGACGCGACGGGTGCGGCACCTGGTTGCCCAGCGACGTCTTGACGTCGTCCGGGAGGCTGCCGAGCAGAGGGGTCTCGAACAGGCCCGGCGCGATCGTCACCACCCGGATGCCCAGGCTCGCGAGGTCACGCGCGATCGGCAGGGTCATCCCGACGATGCCGCCCTTGGACGCCGAGTAGGCGGCCTGCCCCACCTGGCCCTCGAACGCGGCGACCGAGGCGGTGTTGATGATGACACCGCGCTCGCTCGCGACCGGCTCCGCCCGGGCGATCCGCTCGGCGGCCAGCCGGATGACGTTGAAGGTGCCGACCAGGTTGACGGTGAGGACCTTCGTGAAGTCGGGCAGCGGGAACGGCCCGCTCTTGCCCACGGTCTTGATGGCGTTGCCGATGCCGGCGCAGTTCACGGCCACCCGCAGGGTCCCGAGATCCTCGGCGACGTCGAGGGCGGCGCCCACCTGCGCCTCGTCGGTGACGTCGGCGGCGGCGAAGCGCACCGCCTCGCCGAACTTGGCGGCGACCTGCTCGCCGTCCGAGCTCGGCAGGTCGACGATGACGACCTTCGCGCCGGCGTCGACCAGCTTCTCGGTGGTCGCCAGGCCGAGGCCCGACGCTCCGCCGGTCACGAGCGCGACGGCTCCGTCGATCTCCATGGGTACACAGCTCCTTCCGGTCGCGGCGCGGACGTCGAGCGCCGGAAGAAACTTATGGCTTTAGGTAAGCGGTCGCAAGAAGTGTGGTCATCGTCCGGAGGCTCTGTGAGGTGCGGCGGTGACCGCATCGTCGAGGAAGGCCGGAAGGATGAAGCGCCGGATGAGGCGGCGCACGCGCTGCCACGTCTCGGGGCCGTCACGGTGGCGGACCAGCGTCATCATCGAGAGTTGGACGTGGACGAGCCAGAGGAAGGCGTCCTCGATGTCCACGTCCGAGCGGACCCCGGCCCGGATGCCGTCCTCGAGCAGGACGGCCCCCCACACCCGCTCGGAGACCCGTTCGGCGGCGTCGGACTCCAGGAGTCGGCTCGCCGCCCGGGGCGAGTCGGTCGACATCAGGTCACCCACGACGTCGTCGCGGCTGCCGTGGTCGATGAGGAAGACCAGGCCCTCGACGAGCTTGTCCTCGAGGGTGGGCTGCTTCTCGATGTGGGCGACGGCCCGGCGGACGAGGCGTTCGGAGCGGCGCATGACCACGCCGACGTTGAGCGCCTCGCGGTCGCCGAAGTAGCGGTAGAGGGTGGGGCGGGACAGACCGGCGCGGCGCGCGACGTCGTTCATCGAGGTCTTCGCGACGCCGTAGGTGGCGAAGCAGGCCTCGGCGGCGTCGAGCAGGTTGTCCCTCGTCCGTCGCCAGGTATCGCTCTCGGCCGGAGCCGATCCTTCCCCGGCGTCCCCCACTCTCGAAGCCTCCACGGGCTCGATGCTAAGGGTTCCTGCGTCCGGATCGGGCGGGGTTGCCCGGGTGTCGCTCCCCCACACGTGACGTGACACGCAGGTGTTACCGTGACCTGGGTCACAACAACGTCTCGCAAGACGGTTGACGTCGTTTGTCTCACTGACACGCTGAATCCGACGACGCCCACCCCGCGACCCGGACCACACCAGGGAGCCGCTCCCGTGCTCCTCGTGGTGGCGAACCCCTGCCGCGACGTGTCGCCTGCCCTCGCGCGGGCCGCCTGCTGTCTGCACCACCCGGTGTGGTGTGCCCGGAACTCGAACGGAAGTGGGTCGACGATGTCGTCAGCACCGTGGGAGGGCGCGGGATGAGCGCTCCCAGCATCGCGATGAAGGCCGCGAAGCCGGTCGGCGGTTTCATCGCGTTCACGCTCGACACGTTCGTCGCGATCTTCAAGCGGCCGTTCCAGTGGCGCGAGTTCATCCAGCAGACGTGGTTCGTGGCCAGTGTCAGTCTCGGGCCGACCATCCTGCTGGGGATTCCCTTCGTCGCCCTGGTCACCTTCCAGTTCAACCTGATCCTGGTCGAGATCGGGGCGATCGACCTGTCAGGAGCCGGTTCCGGCTTCGCGACGATCACCCAGATCGGACCGGTCGCCACCACGTTCATCATCGCCGGCGCGAGTTCGACCGCGATCTGCGCCGACATCGGCGCCCGCAAGATTCGCGAAGAGCTGGACGCCATGGAGGTCCTCGGCATCGACGTGGTCCAGCGCCTCGTGGTCCCCCGAGTCCTCGCCACCGCCCTCAACGCCGTCCTCCTCAACGGCGTCATGATCCTCATCGGGCTCACGGGTGGCTACGTCTTCGGTGTCTTCCTGCAGGACGCCAGTCCGGGCCAGTACGTCGACTCGTTGAAGCTCCTGGTCGGCTTCCCCGACCTCATCCACGGCGAGATCCGCGCCGTCGTCTTCGGCGTGGTCGGGGCCCTCGTCGGCTGCTACCGCGGAATGAACTGCGCCGGTGGCCCCCGCGGCGTCGGCAACGCGGTGAACGAGACGGTCGTCTACACGTTCCTCGCGCTCTTCCCGATCAACATCATCCTCACCCAGGTCCCTTACTCGCTGGGAATCGTCGGAGGACACACGTGAGTTTCACGGACAGTTCCGCGGGGCGGGTCGCGGTCAAGGTCCTCGGCGCGCCGCTCCGTGTGCTCGACGACCTCGGCCAGCAGGCCGCCTTCTACGGCAGTTCGATCGGCTGGACCTACAAGGCCGTCGGCCGTTACAAGAAGGAACAGGTCCGGCTGATCGCCGAGGTCGGGATGTCCAACGGTGCCCTCGCGGTGATCGGCGGCTCCTCGGTCATCTCGCTGTTCATCACGCTCTTCGCGGGTGTGACCGGTGGCGTCCAGACCTTCGACGCGCTGAAGAACCTCTCCCTCGAGGCCCTCGGCGGTTTCGCCTCCGCGCTCCTCAACCCCCGGCTGCTGGTGCCGATCGTCTGCGGCGCCGCGCTGGCGGCCACGGTCGGCAGCGGGTTCACCGCCCAGCTCGGCGCCATGCGGGTCTCGGAGGAGATCGACGCGCTCGAGGTCATCGGCGTGCGCTCGCTGCCCTACCTCGTCACCACCCGGCTGGTCGCGGGAATGATCACGATCATCCCGATCTTCGCGATGTCGATGGTCGGGGCCTGGGTCGGCTGGAAGACCACCCAGGTCGACTTCTTCGGCCTCTCGGAAGGTACCTACAACCACTACATGGACACGTTCATGCAGTGGTCGGACATCCTGTTCTCCTTCGCGCAGGCGATCGGGATCGCCGTCGTGGTGATCCTGATCCACACCTATTACGGATACACCGCGTCCGGTGGTCCGGCCGGTGTGGGACAGGCGGTCGGCAAGGCCGTCCGCACCTCCCTCATCGCGGTCCTCGGTGTCGAGCTCTGCATCTCGATGGCGCTCTACGCCAACTCCGACGTCTTCCGGATCTCCGGATGACCGCGGCGGTGCCGGCCGGGGTGCCGGTCCACACCGAGTCCTCCTGGGACCGGGTGAAGTACAAGCTCTACGGCCTGATCCTGCTCGCGATCGTCGCCGCGTTCATCGGGCTCTGCGTGCTGCAGTTCAACGAGGCCTTCACGCCCACCGACCGCGTGTACGTCGACGCCGGCCGGGCCGGGCTGCAGATGACCAAGGGCAACCGCGTCGAGATGCGGGGCGTCCAGGTCGGCAAGGTCGCCGACGTCGAGCGGAACGCCCAGGGCGGGGTGAGCCTCGCCATCGACATGCAGCCCGACCAGATGTCGGCGATCCCGGGCAACCCGGTGGTCGCCCTGAGCCAGCTGACTGCGTTCGGCGCCAAGACCGTCCAGTTGTCCGACCCGACGCAGGCCGTCGGGACGCTGCAGGACGGCGCGCACCTCGACGCCGGCCACATCACGGTCGAGGTCAACAACCTGTTCCAGCAGTTGCAGACGGTGCTGGACACGGCCACCCCGGCGAAGGTCAGCTCCATCCTCGGCGGCCTCTCGGGTGCCCTCAACGGGCGTGGCGACGACATCGGCCAGACGGTCGAGGCCGCGAACGCCTACCTGAAGAAGATCAATACCGATCTTCCGCAGCTGCAGCGCGATTTCGCCAAGGGGGCGACGGTGACGAACACCTACGCCGACGTCGCGCCCGACCTGCTGAACACGCTGGACAACCTGCGGACGCCGAGCAACACGCTCGTCGAGCAGCAGGGCAAGCTCGACAAGTTCCTGGGCGTGCTCAAGACGTTCGGCCACACCGGCCAGAGCTTCTTCGCCCAGAACGGCCCCCAGCTCGAGAACACGGCCGCGGACCTCAAGGACATCACGGGTCTGTTGAAGAAGTACTCGCCGGAGTTCAGCTGCTGGATCGGGGGCATTGCCGAGGCCGACCGCCGCGAGCTCACACAGCAGAGCGCGCACTTCCCCGGCTTCGAGGGCAACACCACCATCGAGTACGGCCGGAACTCCTACCAGTACCCGCAGAACCTCCCGGTCGTCGGCACGAACAACGGCCCGGACTGCGACGGCCTGCCCTACATCACCGCACCGAACGTCCCGGCCGGGCTGTTCAAGAAGGTCGACAAGGGCGGCAGCGTCGCCGACGGGCCGAACATCAACACCGCCCGCCAGCCGCTGGTGGCCACGCTCTTCGGTCCCGACGCGACCCTCCCGTTCCAGCCCACCCCGCAGGCCGGTGGCAACGAGAACACGATTCCGGGGGGGACGGACAAGTGAGCCGCAAGTCCGCACAGGCGATCGGCGCCCCTCTCACCAAGAGCATCATCTTCCTGATCGCGACCGTGTTCGTCCTGATCCTGATCGCCATCGAGCTCGCGGGCGGCGGGCTCTTCGAGGATCGCGCGAGCTACTCGGCGATCTTCACCGACGCGTCCGGGCTCAAGGCGGGCCAGACCGTCCGGGTCGCCGGCGTGAAGGTCGGGACCGTCAGCGACGTCGAGATCTACGACAACACCCAGAGCAAGGTGACGTTCGACGTCAACCGGACCACGCCGTTGCCGAACGGCGTCCAGGCCGACATCCGGTACCTCAACCTCACCGGCGATCGGTACCTGGAGCTCAAGCAGGGCCCCGGCACACCCGGCAACCTGCCCGAGGGCGCCACGATCCCGATCTCCCAGACCGCGCCGGCGCTGGACCTCAACGTCCTGCTCGCCGGGTTCTCCCCGCTCTTCCAGGGGCTGGACCCGGGCCAGATCAACGACCTCTCGAACGATCTGGTCAACGTCCTGCAGGGCGAGGGCGGCACCGTCGACAGCCTCCTGCAGCGGACCGCCTCGCTGACCAACGGCCTGGCCGACAAGGACGCGCTGATCGGCGACACCGTCAACAACCTCAACTCGGTGCTGACGACGCTCGACCAGCGCGGTCCGGAGGTCAGCGACACGATCAACAACCTCGACAAGCTGGTGAAGGGGCTGTCCGACCAGCGGGGCCGCCTGGGCGACTCGCTGCAGTCGACGACGAACCTGGTCAGCGGGGTCAACACCCTGCTCACCCGGGTCCGTGGTCCGCTCAGGGACGCGGTGCCGCAGATCGACCGGCTCTCCACCCTGGTCAATCAGGGCAGCGACGACGTCAACACGTTCCTGCGTGACCTGCCCGGTGGCTACCTGCGGATCAGCCGTCTCGGCTCGCGCGGCAGCACCTACAACCTGTTCATCTGCGCCCTGCGGGTGAAGGTCACCGGCCCGGACGGCAAGCCGCACGTCTTCCCGGACCCGAACGATCCGCTCTTCAAGGGCACCAACGGCTACTTCGGCCCGAACCCGAACGTGGAGCGCTGCAAGGCCAACGACGACGGCACCCAGTACCCGATCGAGGACCGGCACCCGCTGGAGACGCCCCAGCAGCGCGAGGCGAAGGGAGTGGGCAAGTGAAGCTCCGGTTCCGCGAGAAGAACCTCCTCGTCGTCGCGGTCGTCGGGATCGTCGCGATGCTGGCCGTGCTGTTCGGCAGCTTCCAGATCGCGGCCCTGCCGATCATCGCCGGCACCAGCTACGAGGCGGCCTTCGTCGACGGCGGCGGGCTCAAGTCCGGCGACGAGGTCGACGTGGCGGGCACGCAGGTCGGCAAGGTCACCGACGTCTCGATCGACGGCACCGACGCGCTGGTGACCTTCACCGCCAAGCACGTCGTCCTCGGCCAGTCGACCACGGCGGTGATCGAGACGCAGACGCTGCTCGGCGAGCGCCGCCTCAAGATCGTTCCGAGCGGGCCGGGGGAGATGCAGTCCGGGGACAAGATCCCGGTCCAGCGGACGCAGGCGCCGTACAGCATCACCCAGGCCATCGAGGACCTGACCAACAAGACCTCGCAGATCGACAACCAGTCGGTCTCGAAGGCCCTCGACACCTTCTCGCAGACCTTCAAGAACACCCCGAACGACATCGAGCCGGCCTTCGTCGGGCTGTCCCGGCTGTCGCAGACCGTGTCGTCCCGCGACGCGGAGCTCCAGCAGCTGCTCGCCCGTGCCGAGAGCGTCACGGGGCTGCTCAGGGACCACACCGCCCAGGTCACCGACATCATCCAGCAGGGCAACCTCCTCCTCGGCGAGCTCGAGCAGCGCCGGCAGGTGATCCACGACCTGTTGGTGCAGACCACGCAGGCCGCCGATCAGGCGTCCGGGTTCGTCAACGAGCAGAACGGCAAGCTCAAGCCGGCCCTGGACCAGCTCAACCAGGCGATGGTGCTGCTCCACCAGAACGAGGGGAACACCGTCGCCGCCCTGCAGCGGATCTCCTCGTTCATCACCGGTCTCGGTGAGGGCCTCTCGACGACCCCGCAGTTCAGCGGCGTCGGTGACCTCGCGGGCGCCAGTGGGACCGCGACCCCGGTCCAGTTCGTCCCGCAGCAGTTCTTCACCGAGCCGACCCTGCCGACGGCCGCGAATCCGTCGGCCGCGATCACCAGCCTGCTGCCGCAGGGAGGTAACCGATGATCGAGCGACTCCGCGCAGCGCAGCGCCCGCTCACCTACGTCACGGTCGGCCTGGTGGTGGTGCTGCTGGCGGTCGGCGCCTACGTGCTGATCAGCCTCACCAGCAGCAAGACCGCCGTCGCGTACTTCAAGACCGCGCAGAGCATCTACCCGAAGGACCGGGTGCAGATCGTCGGGGTCGACGTCGGTGAGATCGAGAAGATCGAGCCGGAGCCGAACGACGTGAAGATCACGTTCAGCTACGACAGCAAGTACACGCTCCCGGCCGACGCGACGGCGGCGGTCATGTCGCCGACGCTGGTCTCCACCCGGTTCCTGCAGGTCGGCCCGATCCTCCAGGGCAACGGGCCGGCGCTGCCGGACGGCGGGGTCATCCCGCTCGAGCACACCAAGTCCCCGCTCGAGTTCGACGACCTGAAGACCCAGGTGACCGACCTCGCCCGGTCCCTCGGGCCGACGGCGCAGGACCCGCAGGGCTCGCTCTCCCGGTTCCTGCAGGTCGCCGCGGCCAACGGCCAGGGCGGGAACGGCGCCCGGTTCAACCAGACGGTCAAGGACGCCTCGGCGGCGCTGCAGACGCTGGCCGACGGGCGGCAGGACTTCTTCGGGACGATCAGCAACCTGCAGGTCTTCATCACCGGGCTCGCGCAGGTCGACGACCAGGTCACCGAGTTCAACTCCCGGCTCGCCTCGGTGAGCGGGACGTTGGCCGACAACGACACCGAGCTGCAGCAGGCGCTCGCGTCGGTGGACCGGGCCGCGGGCCTGGTCAACTCGTTCGTCGCCGAGAACAAGGGCCCGCTGACCAAGACGGTCTCCGAGACCGGCCAGGTGCTCCAGGGTCTCGCCGCCAAGCGCGACGTCATCGCGCAGGTGCTCCACGTCGGCCCGAGCACGCTGCTCAACCTGTGGAACATCCAGGACACGAAGACCTCGGCCTTCCGCGGGACGCTCGTCGTGGACAACCTCAACACCCCCGCCGACCTGGTCTGCACGGCGATCGCGAACGCGGGTCCGATCCCTTCGGCCGATGCACAGCAGGAGTGCGGGACGGTCCTCGGCCCGACGCTCAATCTGCTGCGCCAGCAGAACCCGCCGATCGGCATCAACCCGATCGATGCCCCGAACACCGCCCCGGCCAACCCGGGCGTACCGGACACGACGAACAACGAGCAGCTCCCCGGTGTCGTCCCCAACCCGCTCGGAGGTAACTGATGAGGCGCAGGTGGGCGCTCCTCCCACTCCTGCTGTGCCTGTCGATCCTGGCGGGCTGCAACTACGACGGGATCAACGACTTCGCGCTCCCCGGCACGCAGGGGCGTGAGGACGGCAGCTACCCCGTCCGGATCCAGATGGCGAACGTCGCCGACCTGGTGCCCAACAACCCGGTGCGGGTCAACGACATCAACGTCGGCGTCATCCGCAAGGTCGAGCTCCAGGGCTGGAACGCCCTGGTGACCGTGGACCTCAACCCCGACGTCTCGCTGCCGGCCAACGCCACCGCGCAGGTCGGTCAGGTGTCGCTGCTCGGTGCGAAGTACATCGAGATCGACCCGCCGAAGACCGAGCCCGCGACGGGGCACCTCGATGCCGGAGCCACGATCCCGCTGACCCGGACCGGCATGTACCCGGCCACCGAGGACGTCCTCGCCACGGTGTCCACGCTGCTCAACGGCGGTGGCTTCGCCCAGATCAAGACGATCACGACGGAGCTCGACAAGGCGCTCGACGGCCGGGCCCCGCAGTACCGGGAGCTGCTCGACCAGGCGAACACCCTGATCACGGGCGTGGACCGGCAGAAGGGCGACATCATCAACGCCCTCAACGGCATCGACCGCCTCGCGGCCCGGGTGCGGGCCCAGGACGCGCAGCTGAAAGGCGCCCTGGACGACATCCCGCCGGCCCTGGCCGTGCTCGACCAGGAGCACACCCAGATCATCGACGCGCTCCAGTCGCTGGGTCAGTTCGGGACGACCTTCAAGGACGTCGTGGACAAGAGCAGCGGCAACCTCGCCACCGACGTGAACAATCTGGTCCCGGCGCTCCGGGGCCTCGCCGATTCGGGCCAGTCGCTCACCAAGTCGCTGGACCTCCTCGGCACCCTGGTGTTCCCGCTGTCGACGATCTCGCGCGAGTTCCGCGGTGACTACATCAACTTCTGGCTCACCCTCGACCTGACTCTCGGCACCCTCGACAAGAACTTCCTCACGGGGACGCCGCTGGCCGGGACGCTCGGCGGGATCGAGAAGGCGCTGGCCGGCGACACCGGGGCGGCCACCAAGCTCATCAATCCACTCGTACCGGCGGGTTCCAACCTGCCGGGTGCGGCGAGTCTCTCGCCCGATGCCGTGCAGGGCGGTCAACCCGCCCAGCAGGCTCCCGCCGCCGGTGGGTCCGCCGCACCGGCCGCCGGTGGAGCTCAACCCGCGGCTCCCGCACCGGCGGCACCGGCTCCCGCGCCGGCCTCTGGATCGCAGTCGGGCGGCGTGCTCGGCGGACTCCTCGGAGGTGGCCAGTGACCCGCTTCGTCCGCAACCAGCTGATCGTCTTCACGGCACTGACGATCACGGCGTTCGCCCTGATCTTCTTCGTCTACCTCCAGGTGCCGGCACTGCTCGGCTTCGGGCGGGACAACGTCACCGTCGAGCTGCCGCAGGCGGGCGGTATCTATCCGAACGCCAACGTGACCTATCGCGGCTACACGATCGGCCGGGTCACCCACGTCGACCTCGTCCCCGGCGGGGTCAGGGCGACGCTGTCCCTGAACGACGATCAGATGCCGCCGGCCAACAGCCGGGCCGAGGTGCACAGCGTGTCGGCCATCGGTGAGCAGTTCGTCGACTTCGTACCGCAGCCCGGCGGGGACGGGGCGTTGCTCGCCGACGGCGCCGACATCCCGATGTCGCAGGCTTCCACCCCACCGCCGATCGCCGCGGTGCTCGACGGCACGAACACCCTCCTCGCGAGCATCAAGCCCGCGCAGCTCAACACCGTCCTGGACGAGGGGTCGGCGGCGTTCAAGAACCTGGGCCCGGATCTCGGCCGATTGCTCGACAACACCCAGGCCCTGGTCGACACCGCTGCGCAGAACTATCCCCAGACGCACCAGCTGATCGGTGACGGGGAGACCTTCCTGAACTCCCAGCTGGCGAGCAGCAACGACCTCCGGTCGTGGACGAGGGATCTGAATTCGTTCTCGGCGGCGGTCAAGGCGAGCGACGGGCACCTGCGAGGGACCATCGACAACGGGATCCCGGCGGCGCAGCAGGCGAACGACCTGCTCGCCCAGCTCGCCCCGGTGACCCCGACGTTGCTCAACAGCACCGACACGCTGGCGAAGCTCGCCGATGCCTACCACGCGGGCATCGAGCAGGTGCTGGTCGTCTACCCCATGGTCACGGCCGCGGTGCAGACGAACGTGCCGTCCGACCGGTTGGGAGCGTTCAACTTCAACCTGACGACCACGGTCAACAACCCGAACTGCAGCTTCGGCTGGGTTCCCCCCGGTCAGCCCGGCGGCGCGCGTGACTCCAACCAGTTGGACGACGAACCGCTCCCCCCGAACAGCTACTGCAAGCTCCCGCAGAACAACCCGCTCCAGGCGCGCAGCGCGAGGCAGCTCCCCTGCTTCGAGCCGGGCTCCCCGCCCGGTCGGCGGGCGCCGCTCATCACCGAGTGCCGTGGAGCGGGCTACAAGCCCCTCGGTACCGGCCCGACCACCGTCCCGTCGAACACCAGCTCGGGGAACCTGCCCACGACGAACGTGACCGCCGACGGCTCCGGCCTCGCGATGCTCAGTCCGCTGGACGCCATCGGTGCGCCCCAGACGCCCGCCCCCAGTGCTCAGGAGATGACATGGCAAGGCTTGCTGCTCAACCACGGCTGACCCGGCCGGGAGCCGGGCCCGCCGAGCCCGGCTCCGCGGAGTCGCCCCAGGACGCTCCCCAGCGGACGGTCGTCGCCCCCCGTCAGGTGCACCGCGACGAGGAGGCCGCCGTGGCGGCCACGTCGTCGGGCGGGGGTGCGACGACCGGGTCCCCGAACGGGCCGCGTGCGGCCGAGATCGTGCCGTCCCGCAGCGCGACCCCGCGGTCCGCGGTGCCGCCGGAGCCCGGGGCCGAGCCGGCCACCGAGACCCGCGAACCGCGCACCCCGGCTCCCCGCCGGACGCGGATCGCGCTCATCGGGTGCGCCGCGCTCGCCCTCCTGGCCCTCGGCGCCGCGATCTGGACCGGCGTCGTGTGGGGCCTGGGCGCGGCCGCGGCGAGCGACCGCGAGTCCGTGCTCGCGGCGAGCCGGCAGGCGGCGGTGGACCTGGTGTCGGTCAACTACAACACCGCCGACGCCGACATCCAGCGCGTCCGTGAGGTGTCCACGGGGGACTTCGCGAGCCTGTTCGGGCAGAACATCGACTCGTACTCCGGGGTCGTCAAGGAGGGCAAGGTCATCTCGACCGGCCAGGTCACCGAGGCGGGCGTCGAGAGCCTGGACGGCGACGACGCGCAGGTCATCGCCTCCATCTCCTCCAAGGTCCAGAACAGCCAGGTCCCCCAGGGCGAGACCCGCGAGTACCGGGTCGAGATGTCCATGCAGTACGCGGACGGTGCCTGGAAGGTCGCGAAGATGGAGTTCATCCCGTGAGCACTGCAGCGCTCGAGACCGAGACCACGACGACCGACACCGGCACCGGGAACGCCCCGGACGGCGGGAAGCGTCCCCGGCGAGGCGCCGGCCTCGTCCGGAAGGCCGGGACGGGGCTGCGGGGCGGGTACGTCTTCGTCAAGGGCCTCCCGACGCGGACGGTGCGCGGCGCGAAGGCCGTCGCGGCGGCCGCCGTCGACCAGCCACGGCGGGCCCTGACGATCATGCTGGTCGCCGCGCTGATCCTCGGCGCCGTCTCGGGGCTCTTCGCCTACCTGGCGCACCAGCAGTCGGCCGTCGACGAAGCCGCCCAGGGCGCCCGGACGACCGCGGAGCAGAGCATCGTCACGTTGCTGTCGTACGACTACCACACGGTCGGCAGCGAGGTCGCGCAGCGTCAGGACCTCACCACGGGGCAGTTCCACGACGAGTACGGCTCGCTCATCAAGGACGTCGTGACGCCCACGTCCCAGCAGCAGCAGACCGTCACTCAGACGACGGTCGCGAACTCGGCCCCGACCGCCGAGGAGAGCACGACCCGCGTGTCCGTCCTGCTCTTCCTCAACCAGACCACCACAGCGGCGGGCAAGTCCGACCCGACATTCAGCGGTAGCCGCGTCCGCGTCGGCATGAACCTGGTCGACGGGCGCTGGCTCGTCGCCGACGTCACCCCCATCTGACCCGCGGCCCTCGCGGGCCGCGTCTGACCACCGAGGGAGGCCTGGCGCCGTGCCGGGAGCAGAAGTCGCCATCTCGCACCTGTCGAAGTCGTTCGGCAGCTCCAACATCTGGTCCGACGTGACGATGACCCTCCCGCCCGGGGAGATCAGCGTGCTGCTCGGGCCCTCGGGCACCGGCAAGTCGGTGCTGCTGAAGTCGATCATCGGGCTGCTCAAGCCCGAGACCGGCTCGATCCACATCCACGACACCGAGCTGGTGACGTGCACCGCGAACGAGCTGTACGAGATTCGCAAGCTGTTCGGCGTGCTGTTCCAGGACGGCGCGCTGTTCGGATCGATGGATCTCTACGACAACATCGCGTTCCCGCTCCGCGAGCACACCCGCAAGGGCGAGTCCGAGATCAAGAACATCGTCATGGAGAAGCTCGAGCTGGTCGGGCTCACCGGCGCCGAGGACAAGCTCCCCGGCGAGATCTCGGGCGGCATGAAGAAGCGCGCCGGTCTGGCCCGGGCCCTGGTGCTCGACCCGGAGATCATCCTGGTCGACGAGCCGGACTCGGGGCTGGACCCGGTGCGCACCGCGTACCTCAACCAGCTCCTGGTCGACCTCAACACCCAGCTGGACGCGACGATCCTCGTCGTCACCCACCACCTCGGGACGGCGCGCTCGATGCCGGACAACATCGGGATGCTCTTCCGACGCAACCTGGTGATGTTCGGACCCCGCGAGGTCCTGCTGACCTCCGAGGAGCCGGTGGTGCAGCAGTTCCTGCAGGGCCGCCGCGTCGGGCCCATCGGGATGTCCGAGGAGAAGGACAGCGCCCAGATGGAGGCCGAGCTCGAGGAACTGCGCCGCCAGGGCGGCGACACCAGCGACGACGAGACCTTCATCGACGACCAGACCATGCCCAGCGAGGGTCTGGGGGAGCGGCAGGCGATCCGGCGCCGCAAGGACCGTGTGATGGAGGGCCTGCACGATCTCCCGGAGAAGGCCCAGACCGCGATCCTGGAGACCCTGACCGAGGAGGACCGCCAGCGCTACGGGGTGTCACCCGTCGAGAGCGACACCCAGACCCACGCCTTCCACCGTCCGTTCCTGAACTGAGCCCATGAGCGCCCTCCCGGTGGTGGAGACCGAGCACCGCAGCGACATGCACCGCCGCATCATCCGGGCGGCGGAGCACTGCTTCAGCGAGTTCGGGCCGGCCCGGACGACGATGGTGGACGTTGCCCGGGTCACGGGAGTCTCCCGCCCGACGGTCTACCGCTACTTCCGCGACCGTGAGGCCCTCTTGGTCGAGGTGGTCGTGCGGCGGGTCCGGGCGGCGCTGTCCACGGCCGAGCGGATCCTCGAGGCAGGGGAGCGCTTCGGTCAGGCGCTCCTCGACTGCATCGTGCTCCTGGTGGACCGGGGCCGGGACGATCCCATGATCCGGAAGCTCTTCGTCGAGCAGGACCAGGTCTCGAACGAGATCTGGCCCGTCGCGCTCGGGCTCTCGCTCGAGTTCTGGGAACCGGTGCTCTCCGACGCCCAGGCACGGGGTGACCTCCGGGACGGCCTGGTGCTCGACGAGGCCTGCGCGTGGCTGACCGAGGTGCTGTTGTTCCTGGTCGGGCGGTCGCCTCGTGACGGTGCGTTGGAGACCGCCCGAGTGATCCGGGAGTTCGTGGTCCCGGCGCTCACGGGGTCACCGGTCACCGCTTGACCCTCTAAACCTAAAAGAATAAGGTGGCTCGGGTCACGGCCCGCCGCAAGGCACGAGTGGCCGACCACCTCTGACATCCGTCTCCTCGAGGAGGACGCAGCGCCATGAAGCTCGACGGCAAGGTCGCGATCATCACCGGCGGAGGCTCCGGTCTCGGCCGGGAGTCCTCGCTGCTCTTCTCCTCCGAGGGCGCGAAGGTCGTCGTCTTCGACATCAACGCCGACCGCGCCGACGCCACGGTCAAGCTCGTGGCGGAGCAGGGCGGCCAGGCCGTCGCCGTGCACGGCGATGTCCGCGTGGAGGCCGACGTGAAGCGCGGCGTGGAGACCGCCGTCGCCGAGTTCGGCAAGCTGGACATCATGTTCGCCAACGCGGGCATCGTGTCCCGCGGCGGCGTGCCGTCGGTCCTCGGCGGGGAGCACCTGGACTTCCAGGACTTCCCCGAGGAGGACTGGCACAAGGTCATCGACACGAACCTCACCGGGGTCTTCCTCTGCGCCAAGCACGCGGTCCCGGCGCTGCGGGCCAACGGCGGCGGCACGATCATCGCCACGTCCTCGGCGGCCTCGTTCGCCGCCTACCACAGCATCTCGCCGTACTCGGCGAGCAAGGCCGGGGTCAACGGTCTCGTCCGCGGGCTCTCCCTGGATCTCGGCAAGTACGGCATCCGCGTCAACGCCCTGGCCCCGACCCACGGCATGTCGCCCAACTTCCTCATGGACCAGGGCGCCGACGTCGTCGGGCAGTCGTACGAGCAGATGCAGGTCGCGATGCAGCCGGGGCCCTGGGACCCGGGCGTCTCGCCGATCCCGCTGAAGGTCGGCCGGCCGCCGGCCATCACCGACAACGCCAAGGTCGCGCTCTTCCTGGCGAGCGACGACTCGGGCTACATGTCCGGCGTCGTCCTGCCCTCCACGGACGGGGGGACGCTCGCCCGCGTCGCGATCCAGTTCGAGGAGGACACCCCGCACCCCTGGTACGACCAGGAAGGCTGAGGAGGGAACGCACCGATGGCGTGGCACCTGACGATCGACCGCGAGGCCTGTTCGGGCCACGGTCTCTGCTACGGCGAGGCTCCTGACGTCATCGACTCGGACGACCAGGGAGATCCGGTGATCCTCGAGGACCCGGTGCCCGAGGGCGAGCTGGAGGCCGCGCAGCGGGCCGTGCAGATGTGCCCGGAGCAGGCGCTCACCCTGTCCGAGGACTGACCGCTCCCGAACGAACCCGAGCGGACCCGAGCCCCGCCGACGGCCCTCGCCGTCGGCGGGGCTCTTCGCCGCTGTGCCCGAGGAGACCCATGACATCCGAGACCGAGACCACTGTCCGGGTCACCGCCAAGGAATCCCGCTCCACGGGCGTGGTGGGGCTCGAACTGCGCCGCGAGGACGGGGGCGAGCTGCCGCCCTGGGAGCCGGGCGCCCACGTCGACCTGGTGCTGGGGCCGGACCTGGTCCGGCAGTACTCGCTGTGCGGCGACCCGGCCGACCGCACGCGCTACGACGTGGCGGTGCTGCGCGAGGAGCACGGGCGCGGCGGGTCGGCGCACGTGCACGACGAGCTCGCCGAGGGCGACACGGTCACGCTGCGCGGACCGCGCAACCACTTCGCCCTGGTCGACGCCGACCGCTACGTCTTCGTCGCGGGCGGCATCGGGATCACGCCGCTGCGGCCCATGGTCCACCGCCTCGCGGCGGCCGGCGTGCCCTGGACGCTCGCCTACGGCGGGCGTACCCGGGACCGGATGGCGTTCCGGGAGGAACTGGGCGCCCTGGCCGAGGTGTCGCTCGTGCCCGAGGACGAGCTCGGCCTCCTCGATCTCGAGGCCCTGCTCGGGGACCCGCAGGAGGACGTGGCCGTCTACTGCTGCGGGCCCGAGCCCCTGCTCCAGGCCGTCGAGGCCGCGTGCAAGGCCTGGCCGGCCGGTGCCCTGCACGTCGAGCGGTTCGCGGCGAAGCCGGGCGCGGCGGACGGGCCGAACGAGGGGTTCGAGGTCGAGGCCCGGCGCTCCGGGGTCATGGTGACCGTGAGCCCGCAGGAGTCGATCGTCGAGGCGCTCGAGGCCGCCGGTGTCGAGGTGGAGACCTCGTGCCGGGAGGGCACGTGCGGGACCTGCGAGACCACGGTCCTCGAGGGGGAACCGGACCACCGCGACTCGCTGCTCACCGACGAGGAGCGCGCGGAGGGCGCCACAATGATGATCTGCTGCGGCCGGTGCCGCTCGCCGCGGCTCGTCCTGGACCTCTGAGATCCGGCTCATGGTCGACACGCTTACCTTAAGTTGTTAGATTAAAGGCGCCGTCACCACGGGTACGCCCCTGCACAGGTGGGGAATCCGCCCATGGACGAGGAGTTCGGAGGTTCGACCGATGACCACGGTGGAGCGCCGCTCGCGTCAGGACCGCATCCTGCGGGCCCTGGATCACCTGCGGGACGGGACGACCGACGAGGTCGACGAGGTCAGTCCGTTCGGCCCGGAGGAGTACCGCGATCCCGAGATCGCCCGGCAGGAGCGAGACCACATCTTCGGCACCGTGCCGTCGATCGTCGCGCACAGCACCGAGGTCGCGAAACCCAACGACTTCCTGACGCTGCAGATGCCGCGCAACAAGGTCATCGTCGTCCGCCAGCAGGACGGCTCGGTGAAGACCTTCGTGAACCTCTGCCGCCACCGAGGCGCGCTGTTGGAGGAGGAGGAGCGGGGCCAGTGCCGCATCCTCTCCTGCCCGTACCACCGCTGGTCCTACAACACCGACGGCAGTCTGCGCGCCATCACGAAGGGGCAGACCTTCGGTGAGGTCGACTCGGTCGAGCGAGGTCTCGTCGAGCTCCCCACCGAGGAGCGGCACGGCTTCATCTGGGTCGTCGACCGCGCCGGCGCCGAGATCGACGTCGCGTCCTGGCTCGGCGAGGAGATGGACGAGATCCTCTCCGAGTACCCGCTGGCGGACTACGTGGCCGTGCGGGCCGAGGGCTTCGACGAACCGGTGAACTGGAAGCTGATGCAGGACGCGTTCCTGGACGGCTACCACATCCAGTACGCCCACCCGAACACCGCGGCGAAGCACATCCACACGAACGTGATGACGTTCGAGGACTACGGGCGGCACTGCCGCTTCATCGCGCCCCGCAAGAGCATCGATCGGTTCCTCGAAGAGGACTCGACGGGTCACGACCTGTCCCAGTACGTGACCGAGACGCACTTCCTGCTGCCGAACTCGACGCTGCTCAAGCAGCCCGACCACTTCGAGCTGCTCACCTTCCGTCCGCACCCCACCGACCCGGGGCAGTCGCGGATGGAGATGCGGCTCATCGTGCCCAAGGTCGAGGACAGCCACCTCGACGAAGCGAAGTGGACCAAGCTCTGGGACAAGAACTGGGAAATCCTCCTCGCGGTGCTGCACCAGGAGGACTTCCCGTTGCTGCGCTCCTCGCAGAGCGGGATGTTCAGTGCGGACGCGGCCGGGATGCTGCTGGGCCGCAACGAGGTCGCGAACCAGCTGTTCCACCGGGAGAAGCGCCGGCTGATCGCCGAGGGTGAAGCGGCCCGCGGATGACGCGGGGCGTGCTCCCCGCGGGAAGGGGAGACAGGCTGTGCTGAGGGTGCACTGGCGGGAGACGCTCGAGGGCGTCGACCGCGACGGGGTCCAGGCGCTGATCGAGGCCGCCCGCGCCGAGGACGACGAAGCGGGGTTCTCGAGCGTCACCGCCGAGGAGTTCGACCGCAGCTCGCTCGACCACGCGGCGCACGTGGTCGTGCGGCTCCTCCCGCGCTCGTCGGGACGCTCGGAGGGACTCGCGCAGGACTGGGCCGACGATGAGCTGCCGCTGGTGGCATACCTCCGTCTCGAGGTGAGCGGGGACCGCGGCGAGGTGGGCTACCTCGTCCACCCGTCCTACCGGTCGCTGGGCATCTCGACCCTGCTGTTCGAGCAGCTCGGGCTGGACTTCTTCGGCCCGGCCGGGTGGCACGACACCGGGGCGCGCTCGTTGCTCGTGTGGGCCCACGGCGCCCATCCGGCCACCGAGCGCATGTCCCGCCGGTTCGGGGCGCGCCCGGTGCGCCGGCTCTGGCGGATGACCCGTCCGTTCCACGGCGAGCTCGCGTCGGAGCTGCCTCCCGAGCGCGGACCCGACGCCACCGCCCACGTGCGATCGATGACCACCGACGACCGGACCGCCGTCGACGCGGTCGCCCGGCGGTGCCGCGGCCGGGACCGCGTCATCGGGCGGTGGACCGTCACCGACCTGCGCTCGTTCGAGTCGGGGGGTGGCTCGATCGACCCCGACCACACCCTGGTGGCCGAGGTGGGCGGCGAGGCGGTCGCGGCGATGGTGCTGTCCACCGAGCCCGGCCGGAACGGTGCCGGGCGCCGGACGCTGCCGATCCGGGCGCTCCTCGCCGACGAGGAGACCGACCCGGCGGTGCTCGAGGAGCTCTTCGTCGGTGCGCTGCACGCGCTCGACGCCCGGGGGGCCTGGGCGGCCACGGTGTACGTCGACTCCGAGGAGATCGACGTCGCCAAGGCCGCGCTCACCGCAAGCCTGGAGCACGAGCAGTCCGACGTCTGCTACGAGATCCACTGATCTGCCGCCCCGACGACGACGGGCCCCGTACCGCGAGGTACGGGGCCCGTCGTCGTTCCGGCGGTCGCGTCAGCGGACCTTCTCGTGGTGGTCCGGGATGTCGGGGTACTCGTCGCGCAGCTGACGCTTCGCGATCTTGCCGCTCGCCATGCGGGGGAGGGGCTCGGAGCGCACGATCACGTAGCGCGGGATCTTGAAGTCGGCGAGCTGTTCCCCGCAGTGCCGGATCAGGTCGGGGACCGAGAGGTCGGTCCGCGAGCTGTAGACCACCGCGGCCGGGGTCTCACCGAACTTGACGTCGGACGCGCTGATGACCGCGACCTCGTCCACGCCCTCGAAGCGCGACACCGCGTTCTCCACCTCGGAGGGCGAGAGGTTGAGCCCGCCCGAGATGATCAGTTCCTTGAGCCGGTCGACGTAGGTGAGGTAGCCGTCCTCGTCGAGCTTGCCCAGGTCACCGGTGTGCAACCAGCCGTCGCCCAGCGCCGCCTTGGTGGCCTCCTCGTTGCGCCAGTACTCGGCGATGACGCCGGGCCCGCGCACGAGGATCTCGCCGACCTCGCCCGGCGGGCAGTCGCGGCCCTCGTCGTCCACCACCCGGATGCGGCTGAAGATCGAGCTGCTGCCGCACTGCTCGGGGTGCTCGAGGGCCTGCGCCCGCGAGTTGATGGTGACCTTGCCGCCCCCCTCGGTCAGGCCGTAGATCTGTCGCAGCACCACACCCTTCTCGAGCCAGGTGTGGAGCAGTTCCACGGGGACACGGGCGCCGCCGACGGCGGCCACCTCCAGGTGGGTGAGGTCGGCGTCGGCGAACCCGGGCTGCGCGGCGATCTGCTCGAAGATGATCGGCGGCCCGTTGAGGACCTCGACCTGGTGCTCGGAGAGGATCCGCAGGGCCTCGGGGGGGTCGAAGCGCGGCTCCAGGAACATGGTGCCGCCGTGCATGGTGGTCTTGACGATGCCCCAGAGCAGACCGGCCGCGCTCCCGAGGGGGAGGACCATCGCCAGCCGCACACCGCCGCGGCCGTAGGTCGGCTCCATGAGCGACCACTCGTGGATCATCCCGCCGATGGTCCCGTGGGTGAACACGGCGCCCTTGGGGGCACTGGTCGTCCCACTGGTGTAGACGATGATCGCGGCGTCGTCGTGCTCGGCCGGCCGCGGCTCCGAGCGGACGTCCTCGCCCTCGCGCAGCGGCTCGACGTCGCCCTCGATCAGCACCGTCGAGAAGTCCGGGGTCGACTCGGCGACACCGGCCACCATGTCCCGGTGCTTCTCGTCGCACACGACCACGGTGGGCGCGCAGTCGGTGACCAGCTCGGCCAGCTCGGAGCGCACGAGGCGGTTGTTGAAGGGGGCCACGACGGCGCCGATCTGCAGGCCGGCGAGGACGGCGGTGCAGTAGGCGAGCGAGTTCCCGGCGATGACGCCGACGCGGTCGCCCGGGGCGACGCCCCGCCCGCGGAGCAGCTCCCCGACCCGGGTCGTCCAGCTCTCCAGATCGCGATAGGTGACGACGTCCTCGCGCATGTTGAGCGCCGGGTGGTCGCCGGCCGTGGCGGCCCACCACCGCAGCGCGTCGTTCACGGTTCCGGTCATCGTCGAGCCTCCGCGTCGTGGTGTGGTGCCCCGTGCGGTCCGTGGACGGCCCGTCGGCGCACGCTCGACGGCGGCGCGTCTCGCGGGAGGTGGCGCACATCGGGCCGGACACGGACTCCGGGATCCCGGCTCGCTTAATCTAAACCAATATGATTAAGGTGACAAGCGTGCCCGATGCTCGTGAGCCCCGCCGTGAGCCCGGGGGCCGGCGTGCCGCGCGTCGGTCAGGCCGGCGGTGCGGCCGCGACGGACGCCGTGCGCACACCGCGGACGAAGGCCTCCACGGCCTGCCGGAAGAATTCCTCGCCGTCCTCGGGCTGGGCGTCCGCCGCCTCGGCGAGCCGGGGATGGATCTCCGGATCGACCCCACCGAAGGCGCCGCCCCCGGGCTCACGGGCTGCCTCGACGACGATCGTGCCGATGGTCAGCTTCTCGAGGCCGTCGAGCAGCAGGACGCGGCGTCCGGGCTCCAGGTCGCCGAAGCGGGTCAGCAGGACCGCGGCGTTCTCGTAGAGGTCGGTCATGACGTCACGTGGGAGGAACTGGAGCAGGACCGGCGTGGCCCGGGGGTGTGCCAGCGCCGCCCGGCGGAAGTTCACCGTCAGCTCGACGAACCAGTCCTCCCAGCGCTCCTCGTCGGGGATCGGGGGGAGGACGGTCTGCCGGACAATTCCGCGAGCCACCGCCGCGAGCAGTTCGGCACGATCGCGGAAATGGTAGTAGAGCGACGGGGTGCGGACTCCGAGCTCGTCCCCCAGTCGAGGAAGACTGAATCCGTTGAAGCCGTCGCGATCCATGATGCGCAGGGCTCCGTCGACGATGGAGTCGCGACTCAGGATCGGCTGCGAAGGGCGGGGCACGTGTTCGAGTATTCCTCACCTGTCGTTTGCTCGTCACGGGTTGTGGGAGGGAGATCAGGGTGGATCCGCGAACTCCGGTGATCGTGGGCGTCGGTCAGGCCGACGGGCGCGTCGAGGGAGGTGACGGCAGCTCGCCCGAGCCCGTGGACCTCATGGCGGCGGCGGCCCGCGCGGCCGGCGAGGACGCGTCGGCACGGTCCCTGCTGGCGCGCCTGGACTCGGTGCGGGTGGTGTCGCTGCTCTCGTGGCGCTACCAGGACCCCGGGCGACTGCTCGCGGAGCGCCTCGGCGCCGCCCCGCGCCACACGCTGTTGACCGGGGTCGGCGGCAACGAACCGCAGGAGCTCGTGACGTCGGCGGCGCGGGACGTCGCCGCGGGACGCGCGGACGTCGTCCTCGTCGCCGGCGGTGAGGCCTGGCGGACCCGCATGAAGGCGAAGAAGCGCGGGGAGCGGCCGGACTGGACGCGCCAGGCCGACCACGTCCTCCCCTCCGAGATCGGCGAGGACGTCCCCCTGTCCTCCGAGCAGGAGAAGGCGGTCGGGCTGGTCATGCCCGTCCAGCACTACCCGATCTTCGAGCAGGCCCTGCGCATCGCGGCCGGCCGGACGGTGGACGAGCAGCTCGACCGGTCGGCGGCGCTCTGGTCGCGGTTCAGCACCGTGGCGGCCGGCAACCCGCACGCCTGGACCCGCGAGGCGCTCGACCCGGCGACGATCCGCACGCCGGGCCCGCGGAACCGGTGGGTCGGCTGGCCCTATCCGAAGCTGATGAATTCCAACAACGACGTCGACCAGGCCTCGGCGCTGCTGGTGTGCTCGGCGGAGGTGGCGGGCTCGCTCGGGGTCCCGCGCGAGCGGTGGGTGTTCCCCCACGCCGCGGCGCGGGCGCACGACACCTACGCGGTGACCGAGCGTCCGGCCCTGCACCGCTCGCCGGCCATCCGGGTGGCCGGTCGACGAGCCCTCGAGCTGGCCGGCGTCGGGATCGACGACCTGGCCGCGGTCGACCTGTACTCCTGCTTCCCCTCGGCGGTGCAGGTCGCGGCCGCCGAGCTCGGCCTGCCCCTGGACGACGACGCGCTCCCGCTGACCGTGACCGGCGGGCTCACGTTCGCCGGCGGGCCGTGGAACAACTACGTCGGCCACGCGATCGCCACGATGGTCGCCCGGCTGCGGGCGGAGGGCTCGGCGACGGGGCTGGTGAGCGCGAACGGCGGGTTCCTGACCAAGCACGCGATCGGCGTCTACGGCACCGAGCCGCCCGCCGAGGGGTTCCGGTCGCAGGACGTGCAGGACGAGGTGGAGCGCGAGGCCGCCCCGACGCCGGCCGCCCCGGACCACGTCGGGCCGGGCCGGGTGGAGTCGTGGACCGTCGTGCACGGGCGCGAGGGGCCGCACCAGGCCTTCGTCGCGGTGCGGACCCCCGACGAGGCGCGCACCTGGGCCGTGAGCGAGGACCCGGACGTGCTCACCGCGCTCATGGAGCGGGACGTCGCGGGGGAGAAGGTCGCGGTGCGCGAGGGCTCTCGACTCGACCTGGGCTGACTCGACTTGGGCTGACGCCGTGTGCGTGCGTCCCCGTGCCCTGCCGCGGAGGGAATACAGCACGCCGATAGGGCACGCACACGGACGTCAGGCCGACGGCGTGAAGCGGATCGGGAGGCTCCGGAACCCCCGGATCTGGGTGGGCACCACGACGGGCGGCTCGTCCGGGTCCGGCCGGTAGTCCGGGATGCGCCGGTTGAGCTCCTCGATCGCGATGCGCAGCTCGACCCGCGCGAGGTGGGAGCCGAGGCAGCGGTGCGGACCCGACCCGAAGGACAGGTGGCGGTTCGGGAAGCGCTGGACGTCCACGTCGTCCGGGTCGCGGAACTCGCTCCCGTCACGGTTGGCGCCGCACAGCATGAGCAGGAGCTGGTCGCCGCCGCGGATCGTCACCCCGCCGATCTCGATGTCCGCGGTGGCGCGCCGCCCGGCCGACACCGCGGCCTCGACGCGGAGGATCTCCTCGACCGCGCCGGGCACGAGCGACGGGTCGGCGACGAGCCGGTCGCGCTGCTCGGGGTGCGCCGCGAGGTGGACGACCGCCCAGGCCAGCGAGCCCTGGACGGTGTGGAGCCCCGCGACGAGGAGCAGGAAGAACATCCGCGAGAGCTCGTCGTCGGTGGGCGGACGTGTCTCGTCGTCCAGCTCGAGCCGGAAGTCCATGATCTCGGCGGTGATGTCGTCGCGGATCTCTCCGGAGCGCCGGGCCGCGATCACCCGGCCGAAGTACTCGAACATCGAGTAGGCCGCCTCGGTGCGGGACTGCGCGGCCTCCTCGGGGGTGGTGTCGGTGGGCTTGCCGTTCATGGCGACGTCGGTCGCCTCGGTGAACAGCGGCGCGTCCTCGATCGGCCAGCCCATGAGGGCGAGGAAGACGCGGGCCGGGAGCTCGTGGGCGAACTCCGCGACGTACTCCGCGCTGCCCTTGGTGGCGAAGCCGTCGACGAGGTCGTTGACGATCTCCCGGATCCGGTCCTCGAGCGCACGCATCCGCGAGGGGTTGAAGAGCGGCTGCAGCGCCTTGCGGTAGGCGGTGTGCTCCGGCGGGTCGTACTCGATGGGGAGGAACTTGCCCCCGCCCGCGTCGACGAGGTTGTTCGGGTAGCTCGAGAACGTCACCGGGTCGCGGAGGATCCGGTGGACCTCGTCGTAGTGCGTGACGACCCAGTGCCCGCCGTGCGCGGTCGAATACACCACCGGCCCGAGGGCGGCGAGTCGCGCCACTTCCTCCTGCATCCGGTCGAACGGCATCGTGAGTTCCGGGTCGTAGACGTCGAAATCGACGACCAGGTGCTCCGGGACCTCGCCGAGCGTGGTCGTGGTGGCCATGTCCTCCCTTTCCTCACCGATCAGTGGTGGTCGCCCCGTTCCTCGAGCACGCCCGCGGCGAGCAGGTCGGCGAGCTCGTCGTCGGTCGTCCCGAGGACCTCGGTGACCACGTCGCGGGTGTGCTCGCCCTGGTACGGGGCCGAGGTGATCCGCGGCGGCGCGACGAGCAGCGAACCCGCCTCGCGGCCGTGCGCGGGGAGGGGGTCGTCGATCCCGGCCTGCTGCTGGGTGGTGAACAGCTCGCGGGCCGCGAGCTGGGGGTCCTCGCGGAGCTCGGGGACCCGGAGCATCGGCCCGCTCGCCACCCCCGCCGCCTGCAGCGTCTCGGCGACCGCGAGCGGGCTGCGGGTCGCCGTCCAGGCCCCGAGCGCCTCACGGAGCTCGTGGCGGTGGGCGACCCGGCCCACTGCGTCGGCGAAGCGGGGATCGGTGGTCCAGTCGTCCCGGCCGATCGTGCGCGCCAGCGCCGCGAAGTCGTCGTCGCCACGGACGTCCACGACGCACCACTCGTCGTCGCCGGCGCACGCCAGGACGCCGCGCGGGGCGTCACCGCGCGGGTCGTCGCCGTCGGGCTCGACCGAGGACGGATCGAGCTGCGCGTCGACCAGCAGCTCCCCGAGGTGGCGCAGGATCAGCTCGAACTGCGACACCGACACCTGCCGGCCGTGGCCCGTGCGATCGCGCTGCTCCAGCGCGGCGAGCACGGCGGTGGCGGCCACCCGGCCCGCGATGTGGTCCGGGTAGACCGTCATGGCGTCCGAGAACGACTCGTCGTCGTCGGAGTAGCGCCACAGCCCCGAGAGGCCCGCGCTCGCCCGCACCAGCGGGCCGTAGCCCATGCGCCGCGACCACGGCCCGGAGCGGCCGTAGGCGCTCGAGTCCACGGAGACGATCCGCGGGTTCGCCTCGCGCAGCGTGGCGTGGTCGAGCCCGAGGGACTCCATCGTGCCGGGCTTGAAGTTGGACACCACGACGTCGCTGACCGCCACGAGGCGCAGGAAGAGCTCCCGGCCCTCGGGCCGGCGCAGGTCGAGCCCGATGCTGCGCTTGGTGCGGTTGCCCCAGGCGAAGCTCGGGGTCATCGACCGGCCGTCGACGGACTGCCGGCTGCCGTCGGGGAACCTGCTGCTCTCGACCCGGATCACCTCGGCGCCGTGGTCGGCGAGCAGCCGGGAGGTCTCCGCCCCGGCGACGATCACGCCGAGGTCGAGCACCCGGATCCCCTCGAGCGGGCGGTCCGGGGCGGTCCGCGCGGGGCGCGCCGGCCGGGGCGACCACGCGGCCGCGACCTCGGCGGTGTGCTCCCCCCGGCCCGGGACGCCGCGCCACGGGCCCAGCCGGCCGTGCTCGTCCTCGAGCATCCCGGCCGGCAGGTCGACGACCTCGCCGGGCCCGATCTCCGTCGGGACCAGCGAGCCGCGGGCGATCGTGTGGTCGAGCCCGGAGACCTCGGTGAGCTCGCGCAGCCCCGCCGCCGGCACGCCGAACTCGGCGCCCTCGGCGGCGACCTGGTCGCGGTCGCGGCTCGAGAAGAGCTTCTCGATGAGCGGGTAGATGCGGTCGCGGGCGAGGAAGCGGTCGCGCATCCGCCCGTAGGCCGGGTCGGCGAACTCCTCGGGCTCGCCGAGCCAGCGCCACATCCCCTGCCACTGCCGCGGGCTGAGGATGCAGATGCGGACCCAGCCGTCCGCGCACGGGAAGATCGGGTAGAGGTAGCGCACGTCGGGCCGGCCCCGGTGCTTCTCCGAGGACGCGAGCCCCCCGCGGGCGCTGCCGCTGATCCCGAACGCCGGGTCGAGGGTGTGCACGACCGCGTCGAGGGCGGAGAAGTCCACGACGTCGCCGCGGCCGCTGGTGACCGCGGCGCGGTGTGCGAGGAGGGCGAACCACGCCGCCTGCAGCCCCGCCGACTCGACCACGAGCTGCTCGGGCGGCAGCAGCGGCGCCCGGCCCGGCAGGCCGGAGCGGGCGAGGACACCCCCGACGGCGGCGAGGACGTCGCCGCTGCCCCGCCAGTCACGACGGGGCCCGGTGGCGCCGAAGTCGGTCACGCCGACGACGACGAGCCCGGGCTGCCGCGCGTGCAGGACCTCGGCCGCGAGGCCGCGCCCGGCGAGCTCCTCGGGGGTGAAGGGGTGCACCAGGAGGTCGGCGCCGGCGACGAGGCGCAGCAGGTCCTCGGCGTCCGCGACGGTGACGGAGCGCTTGCCCGCGTGCCGGACCGCCCGCGTGACGCGGGCAGGCCCGGCGTCGTGGTCACCGGGCTCCTCGACCACGACGACGTCGGCGCCCAGCTCGGCCAGGGTCCGCGTCGCGACCCCGCCCACGGCGCCGCCGAGGTCGAGGACGCGCAGGCCGTCGAGCGGGCCGGGGAGCTCCCGCCGCGCGCTCACCGGGGCGTCCGGCCGAGCCGCCGCCGCCAGTCGTGCGCGCCGAGGAACCGGAACGCCTTGGCCTGCAGGAGGCTCTTCGCCGCCACGTAGGGGTACCAGTGGGGCTCGCCGGGCAGGGCGATCCGCTCGGAGACCACCGCCTGCTGGCGGCAGTACTTGAGGAGGCCGGACGCGCCCCCGAAGCGGGACCCGACCCCGGAGGACTTCCAGCCGCCCATCGGCAGCGGGAACTGGAAGGCGCTCATGAGCGCGTTGTTGATGTTCACCGAGCCCGACTCGATGCGGCGGGCGATCGTCTGTGCCCGGTCGGCGTCCTTCGTCCACAGGCTGGAGGACAGGCCGTAGGGCGAGTCGTTCGCCAGCCGCAGCGCGGCCTCGGCGTCGTCCACCCTCATGACGGGCAGCGTCGGGCCGAAGGTCTCCTCGCGCATGCAGGCCATGGAGTGGTCGACGTCGACCAGGACGGTCGGCTCGTAGAACAGTCCGTCGTCGCGTCGGCGGCCGCCCGTGAGCACACGGGCGCCCCTGGCGAGGGCGTCCTGGACGTGGCGCTCGACGATGTCGAGCTGGGCCGGGGTGGCCATCGCCCCGATGTCGGTCTCGTAGGACGCGGGGGCGTCCTTGCCGACGCGCAGCGCGGCCACCTTCTCGACCAGCTTGGCGACGAACTCGTCGTGCACCGAGGCCTCGACGTACACGCGCTCGACCGAGATGCAGGCCTGGCCGGCGTTGTGCATCCCGCCCCAGACGGCGGCGCCGACCGCGCGGTCGAGGTCGGCGTCGGCGAGGACGATCATCGGGTCCTTGCCGCCGAGCTCGAGGCTCGCGGGGATGAGCCGCTCCCCGGCGCGGGCGGCGATCCTGCGACCCGTCGCGGTGGAGCCGGTGAACGCGACCATGTCGACCTCGTCGACGACGGCGGCGCCGGTCTCGCCGCGGCCGTTGACGGTCTCCAGCACGGGCGGGGCGCCGATCTCCTCGTGCCAGGCCCGGGTGAGCTCGGTCCAGGACAGCGGGGTGACCTCGGAGGGCTTCGAGAGCACCGCCGCGCCGGCGATCAGCGCCGGGATGGCGTCCATCGCCTGGGTGCCGATCGGCCCGTTCCAGGGCGTGATGATCCCGACGAGCTGGTGGGGCCGGGGCTGCGCCACGAGCTTCTTCGTGAGCGACGCGGGCCCGTGCGGGCGCGCGCTGCGCGGCGCGAGGAACGCTTCCGCGTGCTTCGTGTAGTAGTTGATCACCTCGGTGGCGACGAGCGTCTCGAACGACGCGTCGCCCCACGACTTGCCGGACTCCTCCTGCGCGAGCCGGACCAGGCGTTCCTGGTTGTCCAGGATCCAGTCCAGCCACCGCAGCACGTGCTTCGCGCGGCCCTTCGGTCCCAGCGCCTCCCAGGCGGGCTGGGCCGCGCGCAGCCGCGCCGCGGCGGCGGCCACGTCGGCGGGGGTGTCGACCGCGACGCTGCCGGCGACCGAGCCGTCCGCGGGGCAGCGGATCTCGAGGACGGAGCCGTCGGTCGGCGGGGGTACGGTCGCCGTCGCGGGGCCGTGCGGGGGGCTCGCGAGCCCCGGATCCCTGGTCGTCACGATCCACCCTCCCCGGTGATGGCGGCCCGGACACCCGGCGCGACCGGAGCCCGTGGGGACATTATCTAAATCTATTTGTTTTTGGCAACGCCGTTCGCCATGCTGGTCCGATGGAGAGCGACCTGTTCGAGCAGGACCACGAGGACTACCGCGAGGTGGCCCGCGAGTTCGTTCGGCGCGAGGTGGAGCCGAACCTCGAGCGGTGGGAGGAGCAGCGCCTCGTCGACCGTGACGTCTGGGCCGCGGCCGGGAAGCAGGGGCTGCTCGGCCTCCAGGTGCCCGAGGAGTACGGCGGCCCCGGGGTGGACGACTTCCGCTTCCGGGTCGCCGCGTGCACCGAGATCGTCGCGGTCGGCGCCGCCTCCCTGCAGAGCGGCTTCGCGACCAACGACGACATCGTGCTGGGCTACCTGCTCGGGATGGCGACCGAGGAGCAGAAGGCGCGCTGGCTGCCCGGCTTCGTGACGGGCGAGACGATCGGCGCGATCGCGATGACCGAGCCCGGCGCGGGCAGCGACCTGCGGGGGATCCGCACCTCGGCCCGGCGCGACGGCGACGAGTGGGTCATCGACGGGTCGAAGACCTTCATCACCAACGGCATCCTGGCCGACCTGGTCGTCGTCGTGGCCCAGACCGACCCCGAGGCCGGGAGCCGCGGCTTCACCCTGTTCGTCGTGGAGACCGGCACCGAGGGGTTCCGGCGGGGGCGCAAGCTGGACAAGGTCGGGCTGGCCGCCCAGGACACGGCCGAGCTCTTCTTCGACGGCGTCCGGGTGCCCGACACCCAGCGGCTCGGCGAGGTCGGCACCGGGCTGCAGTCCCTCATGGCGAACCTGCCCCGGGAGCGCCTCGGCATCGCGATGTCCGCGCAGACCACCGCCGAGGCCATCCTCGAGTGGACGCTGGAGCACGTCACGGCGCGCGAGGCCTTCGGCAAGCCGCTGTCCGCGCTGCAGACGGTCTCGCACACCGTCGCCGAGCTCCGGATGAAGGTCGAGGTCTCCCGCGCCTACTTCGACCGCTGCGTCCGGGAGCTCAACGCGGGCACGCTGACCGCCGTCGACGCGGCGAAGGCCAAGTGGTGGGCCACCGAGATGCAGTGGCAGGTGGTGGACGCCGGGGTGCAGCTGCACGGTGGCTACGGCTACATGAACGAGTACGCCGTCGCGCGTGCCTTCCGCGACGCCCGCGTCCAGCGCATCTACGGCGGCTCCAACGAGGTGATGAAGGAGATCGTCGCCCGGGACCTGACCCGCGCGCGCTGAGTCGATGACCCCCACCTCCCTCCAGGTCACCGTCGACCGGGATCCGGAACGGACCGCCCGCGCGCTGGGCGCCCGCCTCGCCGCCCGCTACCCGGAGCGCGCCGCCGGACTGCGGGTCCACCCGCCCTCACCGGTCGTCGGGGCCGGCTCGGCGAACGAGACGCTCGTGGCGAGGGTCGACGGGCTCGACGGCGACGGCCCGACCTCGGTCGTCGTCCGGGTCGTCGTCCCGGCCTCGCAGGTCTTCCCCGGGACGTCGGTGGCACGGCAGGCGGCGGCGCTGCGGCACGTGGCGGCGCACTGTGACGTCCCGGTCCCGGCGGTGCTCGACGTCGATCCCGACGGCGAGGCGCTCGGCGCCCCGATGATGATCCTGGAGCGCCTGCCGGGACGGGCACCGCTGGACTTCCCGAGCTGGGCCGTCGAGGGCTTCGTCGCGGACATGACGGCCGCGGACCGGCGGGCGCTCTGGTCCTCCGCGCTGGACGTGCTGGCCCGCCTCGCCGCGGTCGACGTCACCGGGCTCGTCCTGCCGGGGCTGCCGGGCGTGGACGGGGACGTGGTGGGGGAGCGGGTGGAGTACCTGCGGCGCTACCGGGACGTCACGCTCGCGGACGCGCCGCCCGACCCGCTCGTCGACGACGCGCTGGCGGTCCTCGCCGACACCGCCCCGGCCCACCCGCCGCCGGGTCTGTCGTGGGGCGATGCCCGGCTCGGCAACATGCTGTTCGCCGGCACCCGGGTCTCGGCCGTGCTCGACTGGGAGATCGTCACCGTGGCCGGCCCGCTGTTCGACCTCGCCTGGTGGCGGATGTTCGACCACGTCCACGTCGAGGACCTGGCCGGCGCACGACCGGAGGGGATCGGGGACCCGGCCGAGACCGCCGCGGCGTGGTCCACCCGCACCGGGCTGGGACTCGACGACCTGCCCTGGCACGAGCTGTACGTGCACCTGCACCTCGCCATGGTCCGGCACCGGGCGTTCGCCGACCGCGCCGCGATGGGGCGCCCCGTGCCCGGCCCCGACGACCCCCGGCACGTCGACCGCCTGCTCGAGCGGGTGCGCCGGCTGCTCGACGACCGCTCCGCGGATCGGATCGTCGGCCCCCCGGCGACGACGGCGTCCCCGCCCCGGAGCGTCCGCGACGGCCCTCGTAGGGTGCCGGGCGACCGGCGCGACGAGGCGGGTGTGTTCGCCGTCGACCCCGGGCCCACGGAGGAGCGATGACCGACACCGAGACCGTGACCGAGCACGGGACGGCGGCGCCGACCCCGGCCGAGGGGACCGCGACGGCCCCTCCCCGGCGCTCGCGGAAGCAGACGTTGCTCGGGCTCGTGGGCGGCTTCCTCGTCGGGTTCCTGGTGGTCGGACTGCTCGGCGCCTTCGTCTGGCCCGGGCACGCCTTCGGCCCGGGCAGCCCGGACGCGCTGGGCGCGGAGGCGACCACCGCGCTGACCGCGAGGGACACCGGTACGTTGGACGCGATCTCCTGCCTCGGACCCGACGGGAAGCCCGTGCAGCCGATCGACCCCCAGATCTTCAGCGTCATCTCCGCGGTGAAGCCCGCGGGCGCGGCACACCTCCTGATCGACTCCGAGTCGCGCGTCCCGGTCGACCTCACGATCACCTACCAGGGACAGCCGCACCCCCTCCCCGTCGACCTCGTCCTCGGCGAGGACCACCGGACCTGGTGCCTCAAGGGCCTCACCCCACGCTAGGAGGAGCCCTCGACCATGCCGCCGCGCCTGGGACCGTTCACCGTCGCCGACGCCGCGCGCCACGACCCGACGCCCGGCGTCGAGCGCTGGCAGGAGACCGCGATGCTCTCCTGGTACGACGCGCGGACGCGGTGCGGGGGCTACCACCACGTCGACCTGCAGCCCGCCGCGGACCGGTCCTGCCTCTGGAGCTGGACGGTCCTCGACGGCGCCGTCGCCGGGAAGTTCCAGTCGCTGAACCTGCCGTTGCGCCCGGGGACCGAGGTCGTCGACCCGCCCGTCGGTCCCACGAGGGTCCGCACCATCGAGCCGTTCGCCCGCTACCAGCTCGCGGTGGCCCAGCCCGGTGGGGCGACCGAGGACGTGGACCTCGAGGTCGTCACGCCGGTGCTCCACCACGCCATGCCCGGCGACGACGCCGGCCCCGACGCCCCGGAGCGCGAGCACCGGGGCGCGGCGGACTACGGCTCCGCCGGGACGGGGCACTACGAGGTGCTCGGCCGGGTCCGGGGCACCGTCTCCGACGGCCGCGGCACCACCCGCGAGGTCGACGGGTGGGGCTTCCACGACCACTCGTGGGGTCCCCGCACCTACGGCGGCCTCACCGCCACCCACCGCTGGGTGCACATGGCGTTCGGGCCCGACCTGCAGGCCTCGCTGTACTCGATCGGCACCGACACCGACCGCCGGGTCTACGGCTTCGTGGTCCGGGACGGCCGCGTCAGCCGCGTGGCAGACGTCGAGGTCGAGGTCACCATCGCCACCGACGGGCACACCCCGCGGCGCTGCGCGGGCGAGCTGCGCGACACCGCCGGCCGGTCGCAGGCGTTCACCGGGGAGGTGCACGTCGCGAGCGTGTCCACCCACGACGGCGGCTACTTCGTCACCGACGCCTACGGCGAGTTCCGGCTCGGCGACCGGGTCGGCTCCGGCCTGCTCGCGGTGCGGGAACGGGCGACGCCCTCGGCCGAGCACCGCCGCGTGCTGGGCGAGCACGACACCGGGTCGCCGTGACCGGGTTCCGGTTCGGGGTGGTGGAGTCCGGCGCCACCGGGTGGGCGCGGTGGCCCGAGCTGGTGCGTCGCGTCGAGGCGGCCGGCTACGACACGCTCCAGGTGGCCCACCACCCGTCGCTCGCCACCCCGCCGCCGCTGCTCGCCCTCGCCGGCGCCGCCGAGATCCGAGATGGCCGAGCTCTCCGACCTGGTCGGCGTGTGCGTCGGCGACGACGCGCAGGTCGAGCAGGTGTGCGGGGACATGTGGGGGCACCTGCCGCCGAGCGCGGTCCTCGTCGTCCACAGCACCGTCGCGCCCGCGACCTGCACCCGCGTGGGCGCCCTCGCCGCGGAGCACGGGGTGGAGGTGCTCGACGCGCCGGTCTCGGGCGGCCGCGCCCGGGCCTTCGACGGCGACCTGACCGTCATGGTGGGCGGTGCCCCCGAGGTGTTCGAGCGCGCCCGCCCGGTGCTGGACGCGGTCGGGAGCCTGGTGCGCCACGTCGGTCCCCTGGGATCCGGCGAGGCGCTGAAGCTCGTGAACAACTACCTGTTCACCGCCCAGCTCGGCGTGCTCGACGAGGCCGTCGGGCTGCTCCGGGCCCTGGGGATGGACCCGCGCGAGGCGGTCACGGCGATCGCGTCGTCCACCGGCGGGAGCCGTGCGGCCCAGATGTTCGTGGCGGGCGGTGGCGAGCACGTGGTGCCCCGTCACCGGGAGGGCTGGACCCGGGGCCTCGAGCTGCTGCGCAAGGACCTCGGGCTGCTCGACGAGCGGCTCGACGCCGTCGGGGTCGTCGCACCAGGGCTCCTCGACCGGCTCGTGCGCCACGGGTTGCGCGCATTCCGGGACGCGGCCGAAACGGAGACCGGGTCGCCGACGGGCTGACCGTCGCTCAGCGTCGGGCGACCTCACGCAGGGCGTCGAGCGTCACGAGCTTGCGCCGGGGCGCGCCCGCCGCGCGCCCGGCCCGCCGCTCGTGCCGGTCGATGGCCCGCCAGGCGTCCAGGCCCAGGTGGTCGGGACGCCGCTCGGTGAGCAGCACCGCCAGCCGCTCGGCGTCGTGGGCCGGTGCGGGGAGGCGGCCGGCGACGTGGTCGGCGAGGAGGCTCTCGACGGTCTCGGCCGCGCAGAAGCGGTTGGTGCCGATGACCCCGGAGGGTCCGCGCTTGACCCAGCCGGTGACGTAGTGCCCGGCCCGGGCGGCGCCCGTCGTGGGGTCGACGACGCGTCCCCGGTCGTGGGGGACGGTGCCGCGCTCGGCGTCGAAGGGCAGACCGGGTACCGGGACGCCGCGGTGCCCGACCGCGCGGAGCACGAGCCCGCAGGCCAGCTCCTCGGTGTCACCGTCGGGCCCGGCGAGCCGGACGCCGCGGACCGCGTGCTCGCCGAGGATCGCCTCCGGACGCCGGTGGAAGCGCAGCACGATCCGGCGGGTGCCGGGACGGGGCTCCCGGTCGGCGAGCGCCGCGACGGCCGCGGCCTTGCGCCCGGCGGCGCCGTCCGCGGGGAGCGTCCCGAGCTCCGCCCGGTGGGCGAGCGTGTCGACGCCCGGCAGGTCGAGCAGACCGTGCAGCTCCGGCACGGTGAACGCGGCGTCGCCGGGCCCGCGCCGCCCGACGACGTGGACCTCCCGGACGGAGCTCGCGGCGAGCGCGTCGAGCGCGGGCGGCGCCATGTCGGTCGCGGCGAGGCTCGCGGGGTCGCTGACGAGCAGGCGCGCGGTGTCCAGGGCGACGTTGCCGTTGCCGATGACGACCGCGCGCTCGGTGGCGAGGTCGAGCGGGAGCCCGGCGTGGTCGGGGTGGCCGTTGTACCAGCCGACCACGTCGGTGGTGGAGTGGCTGCCGGGCAGGTCCTCCCCGGGGATGCCCAGCCGGCGGCCCTGGCGGGCGCCGACGGCGTGGACGACGGCGTCGTGGTGGTCGAGGAGCTCGTCGGTGCCGACGTCGCGGCCGAGCTCGACGTCGAGCAGGAGCCGCACGCCCGGTCGGCGCAGGGCGCGGGTCACCGTGGTCTCGAAGCGCTTGGTGCGGGCGTGGTCGGGCGCGACCCCGTACCGGACCAGACCGCCCGGGACCGGCAGGCGCTCGAGCACGGTGACCTCGGCGTGCCCGTCGGTGCGCTCGAGCAGCTCGAGCACCGTGTAGATGCCGGCCGGGCCGGTCCCGACGACGGCGACCCGCGGCGCGCGGCCCGTGGCGCGCGCCGGCCGGGACGGCCTGACCGTGGCGGGAGCCGGTGGCGCGGGCGTCATCTCCCGGGTGACCGCGATGCTCAGCTCGAGGCTGCGTCGCCCGGCGGCGTCGAGCGCGTCGCCGGGGACGATCGCCTCGACCGGGCAGACGTCGACGCAGGCCCCGCAGTCGATGCAGCCGGTCGGGTCGATGTGCAGCGCCTCGGCGGTGGCGTAGCCGGGCTCGTCCGGTCGCGGGTGGATGCAGTCGACCGGGCAGACGTCGACGCAGGCGGCGTCGTTGCAGCAGGGCTGGGTGATCACGTACGTCATCGGGCGGCCGCCGGCACCGTCGCGTGGTCGTGGGCCTCGACCTCGACGGTGATCCCGGAGAAGATCGCGATCCCGGTCAGGGGCTCGACGACGAGGTCGTCGGCGAGCGCGTTCACGTTCGTCCCCGGGCTGGCGGTCGCGCGGCGCATGCGCAGACCGCCGCCGTCGTGGCCCCAGCCGTGGGGGAGGCTCACCACCCCGGGCCGGATCGCGTCGTCCACGCGCAGCTCGGCGGTGACCTGGCCGGCGCCGGACCGCACCACCACCTCGTCGCCGTCGACGAGATCACGGGACGCGGCGTCGTCGGGGTGCATCAGCAGCGCGCTCTCGGCGTCGGTGCGGTGCGGCAGCGCGTTGTGCAGCCACGAGTTCATCCCGCGGCGCTGCCGCCGGTTGATCATCACCAACCGGTCGGGAGCGGCGTCCGCCTCCAGGCCGGCCCGCAGCCGTTCCACGTCGGCCATGAGGACCTCCGGCGCCACGTCGATCCGCCCGGTGGGGGTGCGCAGCACGTCGGGGAGACGCGGCCGCAGCGGGCCGTAGTCGATCCCGTCGGGGTGCTCCTCGAGCACCGCGAGCGTCAGGCCCGACGGGTCCTCGCCGAACCGGTCGCCGTAGGGGCCGCTGCGCAGCCGCAGGTCGAGCAGCCGCTCCGGCCCGCGGCGGGGCTCGACGGCCGCCCGCACGACGTCCTCGGGTCGGCGGGCGAGCTTCGCGGCCCGCCGGATCGCCTGGTCGGCGACCTCGTCGTCGAACGCCGTCACCGTCAGGTCCGGGTCCCCGCGCAGGATGCCGGTCAGCCGGGCGAGCTGGTGCCACTCCGGGAGCTCGCCGGGGGCGGGATCGAGCGCGGCGGGGCTCCAGCGGGCCGCGTCGCGGATCTGGAAGTGGTTGAGCGTCAGGTCGAAGTGACCGTGGGTGAGCAGGCCGGGAGCGGGCAGGACGACGTCCGCGTGCCGGGTCGTCTCGTTGAGGTAGGTGTCCAGGCTCAGCATGAAGTCGAGCGAGGCGAGCGCCTCCTCGACGTGCTCGCTGCCGGGGACGCTGCGCGCCGGGTTCCCGGCGATCGTGACCAGCGCCCGCACCTGCCCCTCGCCGGGCGTGAGGATCTCCTCGGCCAGGCAGGCCGCCGGCAGCTCGCCGAGCGACTCCGGCAGCCCGCGGACGCGGGAGTGCCAGCGGCCGGTGAGGAGCTTCCCGCCGCCGGGCCAGGTCGTCGGGCCACCGCCCGGCGGCTTCGCGAACATCGCCCCGCCGGGGGTGTCCAGGCGGCCGGTGACGATGTTGAGGACCTCGACCAGCCAGTTGGCCAGCGAGCCGTAGCCCTGGGTGCACGTGCCGATCCGCGCGTGCGCCACGGCGCGCTCCGCGGCGGCGAAGCTCCGGGCCAGGTCCCGGATCGTCTCCGGCGGGATCCCCACCACGGGGGCGACGACCTCCGGGGTGAACGGCGCGGCGAGCCCGAGCACCTCGTCGGCCCCGTCGACGAGGCCGTCGGCGGCCCCGAGGCAGGCGGAGCCGTCGGCGGCGATCACCGAGAGCATCCCGAGCAGCAGGTGGGCGTCGCTGTTCGGGCGCACCGGGAGGTGGAGGTCCGCGACCTCGGCGGTGCGGGTCCTCGCCGGGTCCGCCACGACGACCCGACCGCCGCGCGCACGCAGCGCCGCGAGCCGGTCCCCGAAGCCCGGCATGCAGACCGTGCTGCCGTTCGAGACCAGCGGGTTGGTCCCGAGCAGCAGGACGAGGTCGGTGCGGTCGAGGTCGGGCAGCGCCACGCCGAGACCGGTCCCGTAGAGCAGCATCGTCGCCAGGTTCTTCGGCAGCGTGTCGAGGCTGGCGGGGGAGAAGAGATTGGGCGTGCCGAGCGCACCGAGGAAGGCGGGCAGGTAGAAGGTGTGGTCGAGGTGGTGGGCCGCCGGGTTGCCGGTGTAGACCGCCGCGGCCCGGCGGTCCTGCGCGACCAGCGGCGGCAGGCGCCGGGCCACCGCGGCGAACGCCTCCGCCCAGGTCGCCGCCCGGAGACGCCCGCCCTCCCGGACCATCGGGGTGCGCAGCCGGTCGGGGTCGCGGTCGGTGGCGGCGAGCCCGAGCCCCTTCGCGCAGGCGTGCCCGGCGCTGAACACGTCGTCCGGGTTCGGCCGCAGGGCGACGGGGCCGTCCTTGTCGAGGTCGACGAGCAGCCCGCAGGTGGCCTCGCAGAGCGGGCAGATCCGACGCACGTCCCGGTGCACCACCACGGTTCCCCCCGGCAGGTTCCGCTTGTACCGACAGCCTTTAGGTTAAATCCCGTCGACGGCTCCCCGCCAGGTGACGAGCGCGTCCGGCATCGACGACCGCTGGCGGTGAGGACGCTCGGATAGGGTCGATGCGTGCCCGCGCGACCCACCCCGGCGCCTCGCCGGGCCTCCGCCGAGGAGCGGATCCTGGACGCGGCGGACTCCTGCTTCACCTACTACGGGATCGCGAAGACCACGATGGAGGACGTCGCCTCGGCCGCCGCGATCTCCCGGGCGACGCTGTACCGGACCTTCTCGGACCGGGAGAGCCTGTTGATCGCCCTGGTCCGCCGCCGGGCGCGGCAGAACCTGGCGCGCAACCGCGACCGGATCATGGCGCTCGGCTCCCTGACCGACCGGATGGTGGAGGGGATCAGCCGCAACGTCCGGGTCGGTCACCGCGATCCGCTGATCCGCGCCCTGGTCTCGCCCGAGCAGATGGCGCTCGCGAACAGCCTCCTGGGGCCGACCGGGCTCTCGATCGAGCTCACCCGGGAGTTCTGGGAGCCGATCCTCGTCGCGGCGCAGGAGGCGGGCGAGATCCGCGGGGACGTCGACCTCGACGGGCTGTGCGAGTGGATCTCCCGGCTGGAGATCATGTTCATCGTCCAGCTCCAGGACACCCCCGACGACGAGAAGCGCATCCGCCGGCTCGTCGCGGACTTCGTGGTCCCGGCCCTGGTGTCGTGACCGCCGGCCCCCTCAGCGGCGGGTGGCGACGTCGAGGGCGGCGGCCTCGGGCGGGACGGTGGGGTAGGTCTTGCGCAGCTCGGGCTTGGCGATCTTGCCCGAGAACGTCCGCGGGAGCGGCTCGGTGCCCGCGACGGCGAACCGCGGGCGCTTGAACCCGGCGAGGCCGGTGCGGGCCCGCTCGGCGAGCCGCGCGAGCGTCGTCGTGGGCTCGTCGGTGCACGTCACGACGACGAGCGGTACCTCGCCCCAGCGCTGGTCCGGCACGCCGATGACGGCGAGCTCCGCCACCCCGTCGACCCCGGCCAGCACCCGCTCGATCTCGGCCGGGTAGACGTTGATCCCGCCCGAGATCAGCATGTCCTTGGTGCGGTCGACGACCTTGAGGTAGCCGCGCTCGTCGGTGCTCCCGAGGTCGCCGGAGCGCAGCCACCCGCCCGGGAGCATCGTCGCGGCCGTCGCCGACGGATTGCGCCAGTACTCCCGCATGACGTGGTCGCCCCGGACGAGGATCTCGCCGACCTCGTCGGGCGCCAGGGTCTCGTCCTCGGGGCCGGCGATCCGGATCCGGGTGCCCAGGATCGCCTTCCCGGCGCAGCCGGGATGGTCGCCGGCGTCCTCCGCCCGCAGCGCGCTGATGAGCCCGGACGCCTCGGTCATCCCGTAGACCTGCACCAGCGAGACTCCGCGCTCGCGGTAGCGCTCGAGCAGGTCGAGGCGGACGGGAGCCCCGCCGACGGCGGCGGAGACCAGCGAGGAGAGGTCGCGCGCGGCGAAGTCCGGCGACGCGGCCATCCGCTCCCAGAGGACCGGGACGGTCGTCAGCGCCGAGATGCGGTGCCGCTCGATGGTGTCCAGGTAGCGGTCCGGGTCGAAGTCCCGCTCCAGCACCATCGCGCCGCCGGCGTAGACGGTGAACTGCATGAAGCAGGAGATGACGGCGCCGGTGTAGACCAGCGGGACGGCGACGAGGATCCGGTCGCGCCAGGAGAGCCCCTCGGAGACGACCTTGGCCTGCGCCGGGGCGAGCACGCTGCGGTGGGTCAGCACGGCGCCCTTCTGGATGCCCGTGGTGCCCGAGGTGTAGCAGAGGAAGGCGGCGTCGTCGTCGGCGATCTCCACCGCTGGCGGCGTGCCGCCGGCGGCGAGGAGCTCGGTCCACGACGGCAGGTCGGAGCCCCCCACCGACAGCACGTCGATGTCCGCGGCGGCCGCCGCGACCTCCAGGCCGGAGGCCAGGGCGTCCTCGGTGACGACCACCCGGCAGTCCGCGTCGAGGACGAGCGGCGCCAGCTCCGCCGCGGTGAGGCGGACGTTGAGGGGGACGCTGACGGCCCCCAGCTTGAGGGTCGCCAGGACGAGGTGGGCCAGTTCCGGACGGTTGCCCAGGAGCGCGCCCACCCGTTCGCCGTGGCCGACCCCGCGCGCGGCCAGGCCGGCGGCCACGGCGTCGCTGACCGCGTCGAGCTCGGCCCAGGTCTGGCGGAGGTCGCCGCAGAGGAGGGCCTCGCCCTCGGGACGCCAGTGGCCCCAGAACCGGACGAGGTCGGCGAGGTTCACGGGGGCTCCGGGGGCTCGGACGGTGCCCTCGACGGCGCCGTGTCGAGTCACGGTGACACGTGAGACAGTCAGCGTCAACCGTATCGCCAGCGACGGCGGCCGGGGCGGCTGCGGGTGAAAAATTGGCAGCTCAGTGCCCGAGTGATGAGACGGTTGACGCTTGCTGTCTCACGTGTCATGGTGCGGGGGTGGAGCAGGGACGAGGAGGGCGCTGATGGCCGGCTACTCGCTCCTCGAGGGCGTCCGCGTCCTCGAGGTCGCGCAGCTCGCCCCGTCGTCCGTGGGCGGGCACCTGGCCGATCTCGGCGCCGACGTCGTCAAGGTCGAGACGCCGGGCCGGGGCGACGGGGTGCGGGCGAACGGGGCGCGGGCCGTGGACGGACCGGACGGGCCCGGCTTCATGCACCTCCGCTGGAACCGGGGCAAGCGCAGCGTCGCGCTGGATCTGCGGACGGACGACGGACGGCGGGACTTCCTGCGTCTCGTCGCCACCGCCGACGCCGTCGTGGAGGGCACCCGGCACGGGTACCTCGAGCGTCTCGGCCTCGGGTGGGACGTGCTGCGCGGTGTCCGGCCGTCGGTCGTGCTCTGCGAGGTCTCCGGGACCGGCGCGGAGGGGCCGTACCGCGACCTGGCCACCGGCGGGATGTGGTTCGACGCGTACGCCGGGCTGCGCACCGTCGACACCGACCGTCCCTCCCCGCCCGGGGTGATGGGTGGCTCGGCCGAGACGCCCCAGGCGATGTACGCCCTGGGCGCGTACGGCGCGATGGCGGTCCTCGCCGCGGTGATCCGGGCCGGTCGGACCGGCGAGGGGGTCCGGCTGCAGCTCAGCAGCGTCGACGTGGCGACCGCGTGGGTGCCGGACCGGATCGACGCGGCCCTCAACGTCCACCGCACCGAGCCACGGCCGGGCTGGACCGCCGACGGACGGCTGCCGGACTGGCCGCTGCTCGACGCCTACGCGACCAAGGACGACGGGGCGATCGTGTTCGGCTCCCACACGGAGAAGTTCTGGCGGGCGTTCTGCACGGCCGTGGACCGCCCCGACCTGCTCGAGATCGACCTCGACACCGTCGACGACGGGGCCGACGCCCGGGCCCAGCACGTCTGGCGCGAGCTCGACGCGCTCTTCCGCACCCGCACCCGGGCCGAGTGGACCGACCTCTTCCTGGCCCACGACATCGCCGGCGGTCCGGTCAACAGCGTCACCGAGCTGCTCGCCGACCCCCACTTCACGGCCCGCGCCACCACCTACGAGGTCGACGGGCTGCGGTTCGCCGCGAGCCCCGTCCACGTGGTCGGCGAGGAGTTCCGCCCGGCCCTCGCGCCGGAGCTCGGGGCACACACCGACGAGGTCCTGGGAGGGCTGTCGTGACCGGGCACTTCTCGGACCTGCTGCGGTTCTGGGCCCGGCGCCGTCCCGACGCGCTCGCCGTGCGCTTCGCCGAGCGCGAGTACACCTGGGCCGGCCTCGACCGCGCCACCGACGAGCTGGCCGCCGGCCTCCACCGCGCGGGCCTGCGCCCGGGCGACGTGCTCGGCGTCCTCATGACGAACCGCATCCAGTTCGTCGAGGCGCTGCACGCCGCCTTCCGCGTCGGGGCCGTCGTGGAGCTGCTGAACATCCGCTTCACGCCGGGCGAGATGGAGCACCCGGTCCGCGACGCCGGGGCCCGCATGGTCGTGACCGAGCCCGCGCTCGTGCCGCTCCTGTCCCGGGTGCGCGCGACGATGCCCGACCTCACGGTGCTCACCACCGAGCCCGTCGAGGGCGCCACCCCCCTCGACGACCTGCGCCTGGCCGGCGAACGCCCGCCGGAGCGCCGCACGGATCCCGAGGAGACCGCGCTGCTGGCCTACACCTCGGGCACCACCGGGGTGCCCAAGGGCGCGATGCTCCCGCACCGGGCGATCATCGCCAACGCGACCGTCCGCGCCGTCGCCGACGCCCTGACCTGGCAGGACCGCGTCCTGATCATCATCCCGATGGCGTTCACCGGCGGGACGTCGAGCTACCTGCGCGAGTCGGTGACCACCGGCGCGCCCGCGATCGTGCAGGGCACCTTCGACCCGCCCCGGGTCCTCGAGCTCCTCGAGCGCGAGCGGATCACCGTCTGCTCGGCCGTCCCGGTGGTGTGGGAGGGCGTGCTCGCGCTGCCCGGGCTCGCGGACGCCGACCTGTCCGCGCTGCGGGCGGGGATCGGCGCGGGCGCCCCGATGCCGCTCGAGGTCATCCGCGCGTGGCAGCGCCTCGGCGTCGGGATGCGGCAGGGATACGGCCAGACCGAGTTCGCCGGCGGCTACGCCACGCTGCTCTACGAGGACGAGGCGGCCGACCACGTGGGCTCGGTCGGGCGCGTGGTGATGCACCACGAGATGCGCATCGTCGACGCCGAGGACGCCGACGTCCCGGTCGGCGAGGCGGGCCAGGTCCTGCTCCGCGGCCCGTCGGTGATGACCGGCTACTGGGGCCGGCCGGAGGCGACCGCCGAGACGCTCGCCGACGGGTGGCTGCACACCGGCGACATCGGCCGGCTCGACGACGACGGCTTCCTCACGCTGGTCGACCGGGCCAAGGACATGCTCATCTCGGGCGGGCTGAACGTGTACCCCGCCGAGATCGAGACGGTGCTGGCCGGACGCCCGGGGCTGGAGGAGTGCGCCGTCGTCGGCGTCCCCCACCCGCGCTGGGGCGAGGTGCCGATGCTCGTGGTCCCGGACCTGTCGCGGGTCGACGTGGCCGAGCTCGGCGCCCACGTCAGCACCGTCCTCGCCGACTACCGCCGGCCGAAGTGGATCGTCGGTACCGGCGCCCCGCTCCCGCGCACGTTGGGCGGCAAGCTGCTCAAGCGGGAGATCCGGGCTTCCTTCCCCGAGGTGCCGCCGGAGGCGGTACCGCTGTCGCGACCCCGGAGTGCCACCCCATGAGCCTGATGAACGACGACGTCGCCGACCTGCTCGCCGAGCACCTGCGGGCCGGCACCACGGAGATGTCCGACACCGACCTGCGCGTGCCGATCTCGCACTTCGTGAGCGAGGAGCGGGCCGCGGCGGAACGGGAGCTGATGACCCGGCTGCCCGTGATCATCGGTCATGCGTCGGAGCTGCCGCTGCGGGGCGGCTTCCTCACCCGGGAGGTCCTCGGCGTCCCGCTGATCGTGGTGCGCAAGGCCGGCGGCGGAATCGGCGGCTACCTCAACATCTGCCGGCACCGCGGCGGACAGGTCGAGTCCGAGGCCCGCGGGACGAAGCGCATCTTCAGCTGCCGCTACCACGGCTGGAGCTACGGCCGCGACGACGGCCGGCTGCGCGGCGTGCCCTACGACGACTTCTACACCCACGTCGACAAGGAGCGGCACGGGCTGCACGCGATCCGCGTCGAGGAGCGCCACGGCTTCCTGTTCGCGGACCTGTCCGGCCGGCAGGACTGGGACATCGACGACTGGCTCGGCCCGGAGGTCGACGCCCAGCTCGCGCCGTACGGGCTCGACGGCGCCGAGATCTTCCTCGACCGGTCGTTCACCCTCGACATCAACTGGAAGATCGTGCTCGACGGCGCGATCGACGTCCTGCACCCGATGTTCCTGCACCCGCACGGCGTCGGGAAGCTCATCGAGACGAACACCAGCGTGTGGCGGCGGTACGGACGGCACGGGCAGTCGTTCAGCCCCCGGACGCGGATGGGGGAGAAGGCGCGCGCCGGCGAGGAGGTGGACGCCAGCTTCCGGTACATGGGCAGCAACCTGGTGCTCTACCCCAACTCCATGGTCATCTCGACGCCGGACCACGTGGAGTTCTGGACGGTCTGGCCCGACCTGCACACCCCGGGCCGCTCGACCACGCAGATCCGGTTCCTGGTCCGGCCGGAGAAGCGCGACGAGCGCGTCGAGGCACGCATGCACCGCAGCTGGGAGATCCTCGAGCAGGCCGCCACCGACGAGGACTGGCCGATGGAGCGCACCATCCAGCGCAACGCCGAGGCCCACCCCCACGGCACCTTCCTCTACGGCCGGAACGAGCAGTCCTGCCAGCACCTGCACCGCGAGCTGGCCGCGGACCTCGGGGACTGACCGGATCTCACCGGTACGTCTCGCGGATTCGGCGCTTGAAGAGCTTGCCGGACTCCTCGCGGGGCAGCTCGTGGTCGATCACGACGAGCTGCGGGACCTTGTACCCGGCGAGCCGTTCGCGCAGGAACTCGCTGACCTCCTCGGTGGACGGCCCGCCGTCGGGGTCGGTGTCCACGTGCAGGACGAGACGCTCGCCGAGATCGGGGTCGGGGATCCCGAAGGCGGCGGCGTCACGGACGCCGGGCAGGCCGGTCAGGCAGTGCTCGATCTCGACGGGGTAGATGTTCACCCCGGCCGAGATCACCATGTCGGCGGTCCGGTCGGACAGGTAGAGGTAGCCGTCGTCGTCGAGCCAGCCCCCGTCGCCGATGCTGATGTAGCCGTCCCGCGTGCGTGGCCCGGTCCCGGTGGCTGCGCCGACGTACCGCGAACCCGGCCACGCCGTGCCCGGGTCGATGAAGATCTCTCCGGATACCCCGGTGGGTGCCTCGGTCCCGTCCTCCCGGACGATCCGGATGTCGCACCCGTCGATCGCGCGTCCCACCGTGCCGGGGTGCGCGAGCCACTCCTCGCTGTCGCACGCCACGACGGTGCCGACCTCGGTGCCCCCGTAGTACCGTGCAGGATCGGGCCCCACCAGTCGATCACCGCGTGCTTGACCTCCGGCGGGCAGGGCCCGGCGGCGTGCACGACGCACCGCAGGCTCGAGACGTCGTGGGCGAGACGTTCCTGCTCCGGGAGCTGGAGCAACCGGACGAGCATCGTGGGGACGACCTGGGCGTGGACGATCGCGTGACGCTCGACGGCCTCCAGGAACCCCGCGGCCGAGAAGCGGGGCATGAGCGTGATCTCGCAGTCGGCGGTGAGGCCGAACAGCACGTGGGCGTTCGGGGCCGCGTGGTAGAGCGGCGCCGGGACCAGGGTCGACGTGCCGCCCTCCAGTCCGAAGGCGTCGAGGATGCGCGCGCCGAGCAGCGCCGACTGCTCCGGGGTGGCCGGCTCCCGCAGGATGCCCTTGGGGGTGCCGGTGGTGCCGGAGCTATAGAGCAGCCCGAGCTGCGGCACCGACGACGCGGGTTCCTCGTCGTCCTGGGCCGCGAGCCACGTCTCGAGCTCGTGGTCGCCCCGGGCGGCGGCGCTCTCGACGGGCCCGTAGGCCCGGCGCAGCGCCGGCGTCGTCGGGACCTCCACGACGGGGGCCGCGGTCCCGGTCGCGAGGACCCGGGGGAGCAGGTCGGTGTGGGCGAAGACGAGGGCGGCCCGCGAGTCCCGCAGCAGGTAGCCGAGCTCCTGCTCCTTGAGGTGCCAGTTCACCGATACGGGCACCGCGCCGGCGTGCGCGATCCCCAGGGTGATCTCGACGTTCTCGATCTCGTTGCGCAGGACGACCGCGACGGCGTCCCCGGGACGAATCCCGAGCTCACCGACGCCTCGTGCGACGCGACGGGCACGCGCCATCACCTCGTCGCGGGTCCTGAACCGGTCCGCGCAACGGACGCCGGGAACGACGTCGGTCATCTCGGGCCCTCCCGATCAGTGGTCAACGCGGACGACGACGCCGAGGGCGGGCGGAAGGCAGGGGCGAGAGCCGGCGCGGGTTCCGCACGCCCGGACGGGCCGTGCGGCGAGAGGGCGTTCCGGACGAGGAGCTGGGCCGTCTCCACGATCTCAGACAGCGATCCGCGATCCGGGTCCCACCACTCCGGCGCCCAGTTCATCGCACCGAGCAGGAACATCCGCGCTGCGCGGGCATCGAGCCTCGGGTCGACGTGGCCGGATTCGACGGCCTCGGCGATCAGGCCCCGCCACAGGTCGCCGTACCCACGCTGCTGCCGGAGCTGCCGCTCGCGGACATCCGGAGGCAGCGATCCCAGGGTCCGCATCGCGGCGGCGGTGTACCGGGAGGCGGTCAGGACCATCTCCAGGTGGGCGCCGAACGCGGTGCAGACCCGCTCGAGCGGCCCGATACCGGGGGCGAGCTGGTCCAGCCGGGCCCGGACGTTGGACATCGCCAGCTGGACCCCGATCATGACGACCTCCTCGAGGAGGGCCTCCCGGGTGTCGAAGTAGTAGTAGACCGTCGGCACACGCACGTGGGCGAGCTCGGCGATCTCGGTGAGGCGAGCACCGTCGAACCCCCGCCGGTTGAGGACGTCCGCGGCCGCGTCGAGGATTCGCTGCCGCGTCCGATCCGACTTGCGTGTCTCCGACCTCGTCGGCGCCGCCGGGCCGGTCACGACGGCCCGCGGCCCGTGACGGGACGGCGCCGGACGTGGAAGGCGTCCAGTCCGTGATCGCGCGTCATCGCCCAGTAGTCCACCGAGCGCCAGGGCATCGCGTTGACCACGCGTCCCTTCTCGTTGCGGTACCAGGTCCCGGCGCCCTCGTGGGTCCAGATCAGCTGCTCGTGCTCGGCGTCGACGCGGGCGGCGTAGCACTCGGCCACCTCGTCGCGGACCTCGATCGAGGCCACGTCCTGCTCGATCATCGTGGTGAGGAGCCCGAGGACGTGGGCGCGGGCGCACTCCGAGGCGAAGATCGCGCTCCCGCCGTGGGCCAGCGTCGTGTGGGGTCCACCGAGGACGAAGAAGTTCGGGAAACCGGGCACCGAGATGCCCAGGTGGGCGTCCGCGTCGTCGTCACCCCACCGGTCGCGCAGGGACTCGCCGCGACGCCCGACGATGTCCATCGGGTACAGCAGCCGGTGGCTGTGGAACCCGGTCGCGTAGACCACGACGTCGGTCTCGTGGCGGGCGCCCGACGACGTGACCACCGCGTCCGGATCGACGGCGACGACAGGCTCGGTCACCAGGTCCACGTCGTCACGCCGGATGGTGTCGAACCACTCGTTGTCCATGAGGATGCGCTTGAAGTACGGCGGATAGGAGGGGATGACGCGGTCGCGGAGCCGCTCCGCGTCATCACCGAGTCGTTCCTCGATCGCGGCGGTGATGAAGGCCCGGTGCTTGTCGTTGGCCGCGCTGACGGCGCGCTCCGGGTGGGGCCAGTCCGGGTCGCGGCGCAGGGTGGCCAGCAGCTTGTCCTGGAACTGCCAGACGAGCCGGAGTCGGTAGAAGGACGCGTAGTACGGCGTGCGTTCCATCAGCAGGCGGACGCCGTCGGGGACGGTGCGCAGGTAGTTCGGGTTCGGCACCACCCACTGCGGGGTGCGCTGGAAGACCGTCACCTCGGCGGCGTCGTCGGCGACGGCGGGCACGATCTGCATCGCCGTCGCGCCGGTGCCGATCACCGTGACCCGCTGGCCGGTGACGTCGAGGCCGGCAGGCCATCGGGAAGAATGGAAGGACGGCCCCGCGAACTCGTCCCGCCCCGGGAGATCGGGGATCGCGGCCTGGTTGAGGTTGCCGACGCAGCTCACGACGACGCTGGGGGTGACGGTCCGCTCGCCGTCGGCGTCCCGCAGCGTCACCGCCCAGCGCTGAGCGGCGTCGTCCCATCGGGCCCGGGTCACCTCGGTGCCGAACGCGATGACCTCGTCGAGACCGTGCTCGGCGCTCATGTCCTCGAGGTAGGCGCGGACCTCGGGCTGCTTGGCGTAGTAGCGCGACCAGGAACGGTTCGGGGCGAACGAGAGCGAGTAGAGGTGCGCCGGCGTGTCCACACCGGCCCCCGGGTAGGTGTTCTCCTGCCACACACCACCGACGCCGTCGGACCGCTCGACCACGGAGACGGCGACGCCCAGATCGCGCAGCCCGATCGCCGTCGCGAGACCCGATGCTCCGGCACCGACGATCAGGACCTCGTGGTGGTCGGCGGACACCGGTCTGCCGTCGGCCCATGCGATCTGGGGCGGGGTCCGGAAGCCGGCCTCCTCGGCCATCGAGGGCCCGTACTCGTCAGGGATGGTCTCGCCCAGCGAGAAGCTCAGCATCGCGACGAGGTGGTCGTCGTCGGGTGGTGCCGGCACCGGCAGCCGGCCGTCGCGGACGGCACGGAGCGACTCCACCGTCGCCGTGCGGATCTCGGCCTGCACCCGCTCGGACAGACCGCCGGAGTCGTTGTCGTGCAGGGCCACCGTGCGCGTCGGCCGATAGCCCTCGCCCAGCCAGCCGTCGTCCCCGGTGAGGTGCGCGAGCACCAGCAGGAGGGTCGGGATGTTGCCGGCGGCGACGGCGGCCTCGAGGGCTTCGTCGGGCACCGTCCGGTCGACGGGCTGGGCGGGTCGACGGTCGGGCGACACAGCACCTCCACCCCACGTGGACCGAGCAGATGCTCGAAAATGCCCAGAAGATAGCACCTGACGGCGGCTTTGAACGAGTCAAAGTCGAGCACCTCGTCGAAAATTGCCGCACATGCTCGACCAGCGTCGGCAGTCGTTGCCGTCGCCTTCGAGCAGGTGCTAGAAAAACGTCCTCGGCCAAGGACGCCTGTCGCCCGCCCGGTGCGGTCGCGGCTCTGGTGGCCAGGGCCACCGACACCGATCCGGTCTGATCCCGCCGGCCACGGAGGCCTTCGCCGTCACCGCCCCTCGGGGCGATCGCCGTGCCCGTGAACTTCCGGCTCGCCGCGGAGGAGGTCGCGTTCCTCGTGACGGACAGCGGCGCCGTCGCGATCGTCGTCGACGACGAACGGCGCGACGTGGGCCGGGCCGCGTCCGGCTCGTTGTCCGGGCTTGCGGTGACGGTCCGCGTGGGGCACGACCTCGGTGATCTCGAGGACGGCGACCATTCTTACGACGCCCTGGCGGCGACCGGGTCAGGCCTATTCACACCGGTCGACTCCTCGGAGCGGGATCCCGCCCTGATCATGTACACCTCGGGAACGACCGGCCACCCCGAGGGCGCGGTTCTGTCCTACCGGAACATGGCAGTACAGACGACCACCCTGACCCGCGAGTGGCAGTTGTTCGACGACGACGACGCCCTGCTCTGCGCCACCCCGCTGTTCCAGATCGCGGCCATCGGGACGATCGCCCCCCTCCTGGCGACGGGGTGCCGCACCGTGATCATGCCGAGCGGCGCGTTCGACGCCTGCGGACTCATCGAGGAGATCGCCCGCGAGCGGATCACCCACCTCTTTCTCGTTCCGGCGCAGTGGCAGGCCGTCGTCGAGGAGCCGGACGTCGACCGGGCCTCGACCCTGCGACTGATGTGCTGGGGCGCGGCGCCGGCCAGTGTCACGTTGCTCGAGAAGATGGCCGCGGCGTTCCCCCGCGCCGCGAACGTGGCGAGCTTCGGGCAGACCGAGATGTCCCCGACGACGTGCATCCTTCGTGGTGCCGATGCCGCGCGGAAGGTCGGGTCGATCGGCCGTCCGGTCCCGGCCAACGCCGTGCGGATCGTCGACGAGGACATGAACGACGTGCCGCGCGGCGAGGTCGGGGAGATCGTCTACCGCGGAGCGAACGTGATGGTCGGGTACTGGGACCACCCGGAGGCGACACGGGAGGCCTTCGCGGGCGGCTGGTTCCACTCCGGGGACCTGGTGCGCGAGGACGAGGACGGCTTCCTCTACGTCGTGGACCGGAGAAGGACATGATCATCTCCGGGGGCGAGAACGTCTACAGCGCCGAGGTGGAGAACGCCCTCGCGGCCCACCCCGACATCGCCGAGGTCGCGATCGTCGGCGTCCCCGATCCGAGGTGGGGGGAGACGCCGGTCGCGGTGATCGTCCCCCGGGCGTCGACGGCGCCGACCGTCGAGGAGCTCCGCTCATGGGCCGACGGGCGGCTGGCGTCCTACAAGCGGCCGGCGCGGGTGGTGTGCGTGAGCGAGTTGCCCCGGAACGCCTCCGGCAAGGTCGAGAAGCACCTCATCCGTGACCGGCTCGGGCAGGGTGGCGATCAGCTGTAGTAGACCCGGAGGCGCCCGTCCTCCCAGGACAGGTCGTCGATCGCCACGTTCCGGCGCGAGGTCCATTCAGCCGCCGTCCGGAGAAGTACCGCCGCCTCGGCGCCGTCGAAGTCGGCCCTGCCCCGATCCGGGTCGTCACGGACCGCCGCCGTCGGGCGCCGTGTGTGCTCGTCACCCCGGAAGCCGTCGAGCAGCACGGTCACCATCTGGTCCATGATCGCCTGGTCGTCCACGGCATCGGAGTTGGCGTAGATCCACTCCTTGAACAGGCCCGCTCCGACCACCATGGCGAAGGCCAGGCGGACGGCGATCGGCAGGTCGAGGTGGGCCCAGCCGCGCGCCGACATCTCGCGGATCGCGACGGTCTCGATGCGGTCGAGCAGCACGGCCATGGTGCCGTCGTCCTCGAGTCCCGGCTCGTGCTGGTAGGCCGCCGTGAGCGTGAGGATGACGTCGCGCTGCTCGCGGATCACCGGGTAGAGCTCGCTGACGAACTCCCGGACCGGTTGCTCCGCGGGACGGAGCTCCTCGACGAAGGTCCAGCGGTTCGAGAAGCGGGTGATGAACGCCGAGAAGGGCTCGATCACAGCGGCGGCGAACAGGTCCGCCTTGGTGTCGAAGTGCCGGAACAGCACCGCCTCGGAGGTCCCGGCGCGTTGCGCGATGCGCCGCGTGGTGGTGTTCGCGAACCCCTGTTCGGCGAACGCGTGGCTCGCCGAGTCCAACAGGACAGCGCGGATCTCGGCGCTGGAACGTCGGGCGCGCGGGTGGGTGTTCGGGCTGGTCACGGCGTCTCTCGACTCGATCCGACGCGGTGGTCCACGCCGCTCGGCCAGCCTAACGAACGGTGTCGTCACGGGCACGAAGGTAGTAGATGCTTGCTACAAGCCGAAAGAGGCTCGTACTGTTCCGTCCCACAGAGAAGTGATCACTACTGTACGGAGGCCGCCGTGGTAGGCACTGCGCAGAAGTTCGTCGCACTCAACCCGGCGTATCCCCGCTCCTGGTGGATCGTGGCGTGGTCGTCGGACGTCGAGCCGGGGCAGGTCATCCCGGCCCGGCTGCTCGAACGCGATGTCGTGCTCTGGCGCGAGTCCGACGGGCGGCTGCACTGCATGTCGGCCGTCTGCGCGCATCTCGGCGCCAACCTCGGGGTCGGCGGCGAGGTCGTCGACAACCGGATCCAGTGCCCGTTCCATGGCTGGCGTTACGATGACGAGGGTCGTCTGACCGCTCTCGGCGGGCCGGGCAAGCCCCGCAGCGGCGTCTGCCTGCCGACCTACCAGATCATCGAGCGCCACGGCGGGGTGTTCCTGTGGAACGGCGCCGACGAACCCGACATCGCCTTCCCCGACCTGCTCGGCCAGCTCGGCGTCTCCGAGGACGACGTCCACTTCACCAAGCACCGCTGGCTGCTGCCGTATCCTGCCAAGCACTTCTGCGAGAACAACTCCGACGGCGCCCACTTCCCCCTCGTGCACGACACGGGAGGCTGGGGCGAGTCGGTGATGCACGACGAGACCCCGACCATGATCCGTGCCGAGCACAAGATCCATGACGCGCGGCCCTGGTGGTCGTTCGCCAACGTGCTGCGGCGGGTGCGCAAACGGGAGATCGGCAACATCGTCGCGCCCGTCACGGGCGACCTCGTCACCGATTCGTACGGGGCGACGCTCTACACCGTCCGCCTCAGCGGGCGACCGGGCGTGACGGGCTCCGCGCTCTACTCGTTCACGCCGGTCGAGGAGAACAGCTTCTACGTCATGGAGATGATGCTGATGCCCCGGCTGAAGATTCCGCTGGTGGACTCGGTGTTCCACTACGTGCTCGATCACGCGATGGAGTTCGGCAGCTGGACCCTGGCCCGGCAGGAAGCCGCGGTGATGATGCACCGCCACGAGCCGGAGCGTCCGCCCTACTCGTCGTACGACCGCGCGACAGTGGCCTTCCGCCGGATGTGGGACGGCCGGATCGATTCCCGGAGCGCCCTCGACGGGACGAGCGTGCGGCACAACGGCCAGGGCGCCGGCATCCGGGTGAAGAAGGTCTCGACCCCCGACGATCTCGACCGTGTGGAAGGGAGCCAGGCATGAGCTGGACGGGGAAAGGTGCAGTGATCGTCGCCGGGGCACTGGGCTTCCTGGGCTGGAAGCGGTACCGCGATGGGACTCGGTATCCCTCCAGTCTCGCGACGTACGCGAAGGCCGACGGGCTGAGTCTCCGCGCCTGCCGGAGGAAGCGCCCGGTGTACTGACCGCGCCGGGTCAGACGGCGAATCGGGGATCCGCCCGGCCGGCACCCGGGGACACATCGACGTCCCCGGGGAGGGTGGGAAGACCGTGCTCGAGGTACTCGAAGGCCTCGGCGGTCAGTACCGCGGCGTCACCGTCGAAGTCGAGGGCGGTGGTCGTGGCCGCCCGCAGGGCCGAGGACATCGCGGTGGCCAGCAGTTCGACGCGCAGGCGGGTGCCCGGGCTGCGCGGCAACCCGGCCGAGAAGAACTCCCGCAGGATGGTCTCCCATTCGTAGACGATCGAGAGATACCGGCGGAGCAGGGCGGGCTCGCTGAACCAGAGCTGCATGATGTCCACGCGCAGGTCCGACTCGACGTTCTCGAAGAACTCGGCCAGGTGCGCGGTCACCGCATCCCGGGCCAGGGCCCACCGGTCGGGGCCGTCGGTGTGGCGCAGCTGCTCGCGCAGGTGCTCGGTGATCTCGGTGGTCGAGTCGAAGAGGACGTCCTCCTTCGTCCCGAAGTACCGGTTCAGCGTGCTCCGGGAGCACATCGCCGTCGTGGCGATGTCCTCCATGCTCACCGCGTCGTACCCGCGCTCCACGAAGAGCTCCACCGCACACCGCACGATCGTTCCGCGCAGCGCCGCCTTCTTCCGCTCGCGCAGGGCGCTCATGCCCTGAGTCTAGCGACGGTGCCACTTCTGACGCACTGTCCCAGTTGACGCGCTGCGTCATTTCTGGCTAGCGTCGTCGGCATCACACCGTGCTCGGTGATCAGCGCCACACGACTGCCGGCCGGACCGGCGGATGGGAGGAACTCGTGGAGCAACGTCTCGCCCTGTCGTCGCACCGTCTGTGCCTGCTCGCCGGACCGACGATGACGGTGCTGTTCCTCGTCGGGTGGTTCGCCTGTCTGAAGTGGATCCCCGCCCCGAGCCCGATGATGACCCCCGACGCCGTCGCGGCCATGTTCGTGGAGCATCGGGTCAGCTTCCAGCTCGGGTTCGTCTGCATGATCATCGCCGCTGCCCTCATGGGGCCGTGGGCGGTCTCGATGGCCATGTGGACCCGCAAGACCGAGGCGCGGTTCCCGGTCCTGACCTACACCCAGCTCGTCGCGGTCGCGGCCTCGGTCTGCATCTTCGTGATCGTCTACATCCCGTGGGGGGTCGCGGCGTTCGACGCCGGGAGCCTCCCCGCCCCGATCATCCAGGCCCTGAACCACCTGGGGTGGTTCTTCTTCCTCTTCGACGTCGCGCCCTTCTCGGTGTGGCTCGCCGCCCTCGGCGTCGGGATCCTCTGGAACCCCGGAGAGCACCGGCTGCTGCCGCGCTGGGCCGGCTGGTACACGCTGGTCGAGTCGTTCGCCATCGCCCCCGCCATCATGATCCTGTTCTTCAAGAACGGCCCGTTCGCCTACAACGGGTTCCTCGCGCTCTGGTGGCCCTTCGGCACGTTCTTCGTCTGGGTCGTCCTCATGACCGTCCTGACCTGGAAGGCGCTCAACGCCCAGGTGCGCCTCGACGAGGCGAACGGCGTCCAGGTCTACCGGGCCCAGATCGACGAGGACGAGGTCCCGGCCGACGACGGGTCCACCGACCTCGACCACGTCCGCCCCGTCCCGGCTGCGATCTGAAGGAGGACCCGTGAGCACCGTGACCGCGTCACCCGTCCGCGAGCTCGTCAGCTCCCGCGGGCGGATCCCGGGCGAGGTCGGGATCTGGGTCTTCCTGCTGATCGACTTCCTGTTCTTCGGCGCGATCTTCGGCGTCTTCATGGTCGAGCGCGCGAGCGACCCCGTGACGTTCGCGCACTCCAGCCGTGAGCTGGCCGTCGGCTGGGGCGCCCTGAACACCCTGGTCCTGCTGACGTCGTCGATGTCGATGGCCTACGCCCTGCGGTTCATCAGGTCCGGGGCGCTCCGGGCGGCGCGACGCATGCTGCTGGTGACCGGGCTGATGGGGGCCTGGTTCGTGGTCGACAAGGCGTTCGAGTGGACGTCGGTGCTCCGGGCGGGGCACGTCCCGGTCGAGAACCAGTTCTTCTACCTGTACTTCACGGTGACCGGCGTCCACCTGATGCACGTGCTGATCGGCCTCGTCGTCCTCGGCTACCTGTACCTCGCCACGGGACGCGAGCTCGGCCGACGAGCGGCGCCGTCGCGGCTCCTCCGGCGGAACAGCGAGTCGGGCGCGGCGTACTGGCACTTCGTCGATCTGCTCTGGCTGGTCCTGTTCGCGATCCTCTACCTCGTCGTCTGAGAGGAGCCACGTCATGAATCCGCGGACCCCTTCCGCCGCCCGGTTCTCGCTGCGCGACGCACCGTTCCTGACCTGGGCGGCCCTCGTCGTCCTGACGCTGATCTCGCTGTGGCTCGGTCGCGGGCACGATGTGGGCGGGATGGGCATCCGGGTCGCTGGCGTCCTCGTGCTCGCGGTGGCCTTCGTCAAGGTCACCGCGGTGATGGGCAACTTCATGGAACTGCGCCAGGCCCGGCGAAGTCTGCGTCTCGGTGCCGGCGCGGCCCTGCTCGTCGTCGCCGCCGTGACGATCGTTCTCTTCCTGCTGGTCTGACCCACCAGCCGCCCCCGCTTCCCGACAGGAGTCCGACGACAGATGAGCGGTCAGCTCGGCACCAAACTGGCGGTCGCCGCCCAGCTCGGGCGCATCGGCGGCCACGTCCTGGGTGAGCGGATCCGGCGCCCGCGTCCCACGACGCTGGCCGAGATCCCGCCCTCGATCGAGGCGCTCACCCCTGAGTGGCTCACCGCGGCGCTCTGCCGAGACCAGCCGGGGGCGTGGGTCACCGACGTGGCGGGCACGGGCGGCAGCGACGGGTCCACCACCCGGCGCGTCCTGCGGGTCGGGTACAACGACGTCGGGACGAAGGCCGGGCTCCCCGAGTCGGTGTTCACGAAGTCGACCCCCAGATTCCTGTCCCGAGCCGTCACGGTCCCGATCGACGCGCTGACCTGCGAGGCGTTGTTCTACGACCGGATTCGCCCGGTCCTCGACGTCGAGGCCCCGGTCGGCTACTACAGTGCCGCCGACCCCCGTTCCGGGCGCTCGGTGTTCCTCATGGAGGACGTCGCCACCACCAAGGGCGTGACGTTCGGCGATCCGACCCTGAACTCTGTCGACCGCGGGCGTGCCGAGTCCATGATCACGCTGCTGGCCACGACGCACGGCGCGCTGTGGGAGAGTCCCCGCTTCCGCGGTGACCTGGCGGTCATCAAGGACGCCGAGCGCTGGCAGGCCGACGTCAACAAGGCCATCGACTTCCCGACGCGCAGCGCTGTCGGGTTCGACCGCGCCGCCGCCGTGTTCCCCGCCGAGTTCCGACGTCACCGCGACGACGTCTTCGGCACGGCGATGGCGGCTCTGGCGCTGCACGGGTCGGCCCCGGAGACGTTGCTGCACTCCGACGTGCACTCGCGGAACTGGTACCTGACACCCGACGGCGGGATGGGCCTGTTCGACTGGCAGCTCCTCTCCCGCGGGACCTGGGCGATGGACGTCGCCTACGCGATGAGCTCCAACCTCACGATCGAAGACCGGCGGGCCTGGGAGCGCGACCTGCTCGAGCTCTACCTCGATCGCCTCCACGCCCACGGCGGCCCGGACCTCACCTTCGACGAGGCGTTCCTGGCCTACCGCCAACAGGTGTTCCACGGGCTGATCTTCTGGCTGTACACCATCGGCGCGGGACGGCTCCAGCCGGCGATGCAGCCCGACGAGGTCTCTCTGGCCAACCTCGAGCGGATGAGCGCCATGGTGATCGACCTCGACTGTTTCGCAGCGGTCGAGGGCACCGCGACCAGTTGATCGCGGTGCCCCGGGCGCATCAGGGCGCCCGGCCGTGACCCCGTTCGCCCACGGGCCGGTCGCGGTCGGATCCCCCTCGCCGGTGGCGCACCGTGAGCACCACCGCGGCGACGACACCGGCGACCACGAGCACCCCGATCAGCGCGTAGAACATCACGACCGCGTCGGCCGTCACGGGGTCCACGTCAGGCCTCCGTCACCGGCGACAGGAAGGTCAGCACCGGCTTCCCGCCCAGCAGGCTCCCGATCGAGCCCATGAACGTCGCCAGCGCCTCGGAGTCCTTGTGGGCGTCGAACGCGCCCTGGTCGCGGTAGCGCTCGTAGAACACCACGGTGTCGGGGTCGGACGCGTCGGTGTGCAGCCGGTACTCGAGTGTCCCTTCCTCGCCCGCCGCACTTGCGACGGCGCCCCGACAGGCCTCGACGAGCTCGTCGCGCCGCCCCGGCGCCGCCCGGAAGCGCGCGACCAGAGCCACCTCCTGGGTCATGCCTGCTCCTCCCGGCGCCGGGCCATGGCGTCGGCGCTGACGTAGACGGACTGGTACTCGAGGTAGTTGTCGACGGCCTCGGAGCCGAGCTCGCGGCCGATGCCCGAGGACTTCATGCCGCCGAAGGGTGCCCCGAGGTCGAGCTCGTAGTAGTTCACACCGACGGTGCCGGTGCGGATCCGGCTCGCCAGTTCGATGCCGTGCTCCTCGTCCGCGGTCCACACCGACCCGGCCAGCCCGTACTCGCTGTCGTTGGCGATCCGGACGGCGTCGTCCTCGTCGGTGTAGGGCATGACGGCGAGGACCGGCCCGAAGACCTCCTCCCGGGCGAGCGTGTCCTGGTTGTCGACGTCGGCGAACACGGTCGGCTCGACGAACCAGCCGTGGTCGAGGCCAGCGGGGCGGCCACCGCCGGTGACCAGCCGCGCCCGGGACTCCCGGCCGGCCTCCACGTAGCCCAGGACGCGCTCGAGGTGGGTCTCGCTGGCCATCGGGCCGCACGCGACGGAAGGGTCGAGGGGGTTGCCCACGGTCAGCTCGGAGGCGTACGTCGCGACGGCGTCGACGACCTCCTCGTAGCGGGACCAGGGCGCGAGGATCCGCGACTGCGTGGTGCACGTCTGGGAGTTGTTCATGAAGGACGCCCCGGCGAGGCCCCGGCGGAAGACGTCGAGGTCGGCGTCCTCGCACACGATGGCCGCCGACTTGCCGCCGAGCTCGAGGGTGCAGCGGCGCACGAGGCGGCCGCACTCGGCGCCGATGATGCGCCCGGCCTCCGTCGACCCGGTGAAGGCGACCTTGTCGACGCCGGGGTGGCCGACGAGCGCGGCGCCCGCGTCCCGGCCACCGAGGACGATGTTCAGCACGCCGGGCGGCAGGCCGGCCTCGAGGGCGGCGTCGGCGAGGACGTAACTGTCGAGCGCGGTCTCCGGCGAGGGCTTGAGCACGATCGTGCACCCGGCGGCGAGGGCGGGCGCGATCTTCATCATCGCCAGGGACAGCGGGTAGTTCCACGGCGTGATCGCCCCGACGACGCCGACCGGCTCGCGGCGCACGATCGTCGCGCCGGAGTGGCTCGGGCGCACGGTCTCGAGGTCGAGGCTCGTGGCGACCTTCGCGTACTGCTTCAGCAGCAGCACCGGCGCGCCGCCGTTGACGGCCTGCGACATGCCGATCGGCATGCCGTTCTCCCGCGACACGAGCGTGCTGGTGTCCGTGGCGCGCTTCGCGAGCGCCCCGGCGAACGCGCGCATGACCTCGGCGCGCTCGGCGGGGGAGGTGTGGCCCCAGGGCCCGTGGTCCAGCGCCGTCCGGGCCGCCCCTACGGCGGCGTCGATGTCGGCGGCGTCGCCGAGCGCGGCGGTGCCGAGCAACTCGCCGGTCGCGGCCTCGACCGAGCGGTGCGTCTCGGAGCCGTGCGGGGTCGCCCAGGCCCCGTCGATGAAGAAGCGGGTGCGGTCCAGGTCGGTCGGGGTGTCCACGGTCGTGGTCACGGGGAGGGGCCTCCAGCGTCAGGGGGTGGGAGTGGAGCCGAAGAGGGTCGCGCTCACCAGCGGGGCCTGCGGGCCACCGAGCAGCAGGGAGTGGCGGGCCTGCGGGACCTGGTTCGGGGAGGTACCGCGGATCTGGCGGACCGCCTCGACGGCGAGCCCGATGCCGTGGACGAAGCCTTCGGCGATGTTCCCGCCCGCGGTGTTGATCGGCAGGGCACCGTCGGGCGCGATGAGGTTCTCGAGCGTCATGAACGCGCCGGCGTCGGGGCCGGGCGGGCACAGCCCGAGGTCGATCAACGAGGCGACCGCGGGTCCGGAGAAGTTCTCGTAGACCTGCACGACGTCGACGTCGTTCGGCTTGACCCCGGCGTCGTCCCACAGCCGGGCGACGAGCGCGGGGTGGAACCCGGCGGTGCCGTACGGGTTCTCGTTCTCGACCGACTCGGTCCAGCCCTGCGCGCCGCCCTGCACGCCGGAGAGGACGTAGGCCGGTGGGTGGCGCAGATCGCGGGCGCGCTCGGCGGTGGTGATGATGACCGCGCCGGCGGCGTCGTTCTCGCGCGAGCAGTCGAAGAGCCGCAGCGGGTCGCTGATCGGGCGGGCGTCGAGGTAGCTCTCGTGGTCCATCTCCCGGTCGCGCCCGGCCGCGTCGGGGTTGTTGCGGGCGTGGTGGTAGCCCGCGGCGACCAGGGCCTCGAGGGCCGAGGCCGGGACACCGTCCACCTCGATCATGCGCTGGGTCCGCATCGCGCAGATCTGGGCCGGCGTGAAGATCCCGTTGGCGCTGTAGAGGGAGCTGATGTGCCCCTCGCTGTAGCTCTGGCGCCCGACGTCGATCTCGGCGATCCCGCGGTAGACCGCGACGCAGGTGGCCTGGCCGGTGGCGACCGCGATCGCGGCGGCGTTGACGGCCGCGGCGAGGCCGCCGCCCCCACCGCCCCACACCATCGTCGACCAGCGGATCTCGCGGACGCCGAGGGCGGCGCCGACGGCGAGGCCCTCACTGCGGTCGTTCGCGTACGACGCGAACCCGTCGATGTCGTGCGGGTCGATGCCGGCGTCCGCGGCGGCCGCCAGGATCGCGTCGAGGGTCAGCGACATCGAGCCGCGCGAGCTCGCGCCGTGCTTGAGGAACGGGGTGTTGGCGATGCCCACGGCGGCGGTCGTGCCGCGCCACGAACAGGGTCCGGACATGCTCGGGCCTCTCCGGTCGGGTCGTTCGGGGTCGGTGGCGGTCAGGCGAGGCGCCAGCGCAGGACGGGCCAGCCCTCGCCGTCGGGCCGATCGATGACCGCCTCGACCGGGCGCCCCACGGCGATGTCGGCGCCGTCGGTGGTGTCGCCGGTGTCCAGGACACCGAGCAGACGGCGTCCACCGGCCGAGGGGATCTCGGCGAGCACCACCACGAAGGGGAGGTGGCCGGCCAGCGACGGGTGGAACGGCTGCCAGGTCCGCGTCCAGCTGTAGACGGTGCCGCGCGGCTCGACGGCGGGCCAGCGCAGGTCGTCGCCATGGCAGGACGGGCAGAGCACCCGGGGCGACCAGACGAAGGTGCCGCACGAGGCGCACTGCTGCACGCGCAGCTCCCCGGCCGCGAGCCCCTCCCAGAACGGCCGGTCCACCTCCGAGGTGTCGGGGCCCTCGGTGCCGGTCCGCGGCGGCGTCGCCGGGACGTTGCGCACGCTGTTGACGCGCCAGCCCCCGTCCGCGTGGATCCAGCGCGACCGGAGCACCGTCCGAACGCCGCTCGCCGCGGTGTAGCGGATCCAGGCGGAGAACAGTCCGTCCGGGTCCCGGACGAGGTCGAGCACCTCGCTCGAGACGAGGTCGGGCGGGAGCGAGGCCGATCCGACGAGCTGGCCGATCCGGTCGGACCGGAAATCGGCGAGGATCGCCTTCTGGTCGTTCGCGGCGACGATCCGCCCGTGACGCTCGACCGCGCCCGGCAGGTCGTCGGGGATCGTCGTGTCGGTGACGGGCTGTGCGGTCATCGGTTCTCCGTCGTCTCGTCAGGAGGCCAGGTCGTCGGCGTGACGCAGGCCGAGTGTGGCGCGCAGGTGCTCGCCGACGGCCGCGATCGAGCGGGCCGCTTCGGGCACCAGCGGCACGAGGCTCTGGAACACGTGGAGCTGCCGGTCCCAGACCTGCAGGATCGCGGGCACCCCGGCCTCGGAGAGCCGCTGCGCCATGACCTCGGAGTCCAGGTACACCGACTCGGTCGACCCCGCCACGAGCAGGGACGCAGGCAGACCCGTGAGGTCCGCGTGGAGCGGGGAGACCACCGGATCCCGGGGGTCGAGATCGCCCAGGACCCCGTGCATGAGGACCTCGAGCGCGGCCATCGCCCGCAGCGGGTCCCGGCCCGCGTTCTCGTGGCGCCACTTCGCGGCGAGATCGAAGTCGAGGCAGCCGGACAGGCTCACCACGGTGCCGGGCACCGGGTGGCCCGAGTCGCGGAGCCGCAGGGCCGTCGCGAACGCGAGGTGACCGCCGGCGGAGTCCCCGATGATCGCGATGTTCTCGGGGGCGAACCCGTAGTCGAGCAGGCCGAGGAAGGCCGTCACGCAGTCGTCCACCTCCCGGTCGAGCGTGACCTCGGGGACCATCCGGTACGCCACCGAGAGCGCGACCGCGCCCGACGCGGAGGACAGCCGCGACACCATCGAGCGGTGGGTGTGCAGGCCACCGAAGAACCACCCGCCGCCGTGGAGGTAGAGGATCGCGGTGTCGCTCGCGTGGACCCCGCGCCCGAGCACCCACTCCCCGCGGGAATCGCCGAACACGGCGGGCGTGACCCGGGTCCCGCGGGGCGGGGGCAGCCGCGCCGCCCACTCGTCGATCCGTGCGGCGCGGGCGATGAGCTCGGGCCCGAACGGCGCCGTCTGCAGCACGGCCAGCGGCCGGCGCATCAGCGGGACGAGGGCGCCGTAGAGCAACCGGGAGCGCAGGCTGGCCGGACCGCGTCGATCGATGACGAGCGGGGCGGGGTCGGTTGCCATCGTCGGCTCCTCCGGTTGTGGACACCCACTGCCTACACCATTTAGATTAAGGTGTCATCAGCGCGGTCAGGCTCGACGAGGCGGGGTGGCGACGGTGGGATCGACGGCATGGGCGGCCGGACAGCGCATGACGCCGTTCGAAGCAGCGATGTGGCGGGCCGAGGTCGATCCGGAGCTCATCATGACGACGATGATGATCGAGGAGCTCGACAGCGTCCCGGACTGGGACCGCTTCCTCGCCGCCATGAGGTGGGCCCTCGAGATCGTCCCGCGCTTCCGCCAGAAGGTGGTGGAAGCACCGTTCGGGCTCGGAGCACCGCAGTGGAGCGATGATCCGTTGTTCGACCTGCGCTACCACGTGCGACGGCAGCGGATCCCCGAGGGCGGGGGTTGGCACGAGGCGCTGGAGGCGATGGCCCAGCTGTCGATGTCGCCCCTCGACCGCAACCGGCCGCCGTGGGAGGCCGTGCTGTTCGACGGTCTCCCCGACGGGCGGGCGATCTTCTACCTGAAGATGCACCACTCGACGACCGACGGCATGGGGCTGATCCAGCTCCTCGACCGGCTGCACTCCGACCGGCGCGAGCACAACCCCGACAAGCCGCACCCGCCGGTGACCCCCCTGCACTCGCTGACGTCCTGGGACGCGCTGCGGAACATGGTGCGCGATGACGTCGCCTCCGTCCCCGGCCTCCTGCGCGGAGTGGCGAAGGGGGCGTCGGAGCTGCTCGCCGACCCGGTGGGCTCGGTGCGCTCGGCAGTGGACTACGCCGGCTCGCTCTACCGCGTGCTCGCGCCGTGCGAGGCCTCGGGTTCGCCGGTGCTGGCCCGGCGCTCCAACAGCTGGCGGTTGGCACTGCTGGACGTCCGGCTCGCCGAGCTCAAGGCTGCCGCCAAGTCGGTCGGCGGCACGCTCAACGACGCCTACCTCGCCGCGCTCTTCGGTGGGTTCCGCCGGTATCACGAGGCACTGGGCGAGGACACCGTCGACGCGATCCCGACGACGGTGCCGGTCTCGCTGCGCACCGACAAGGACCAGGGCGGCGGCAACAAGATCGCGACGATCCAGATCCCGGGCCCGGTCGCGACCGTCGACGCCGCCAAGCGCATCGGCGAGGTGGCGAAGATCGTGCGTGCGGCCCGTGACGAGCCCGCCGTCGACGTCATCGGACTCCTCTCGCCGGTCATGGCTCGGCTGCCCGCGCCGGTGATCGCGCAGCTGTCGGGATCACTGGCCAAGAGCAACGACCTCCAGGCCAGCAACGTGCCGGGGCTGCAACGCGAGTCCTACCTCGCCGGGAGCCGGATCGAGCGGACCTACGGCTTCGGGCCGCTCCCGGGGTGCGCCGCCATGATCGCCATGGTCACCTACGACGGGGTCTGCAACGTCGGCATCAACATCGATACCCGCTCGATCGCCGACCCGGACCTCTTCCTGCGATGCCTGCAGGAGGGTTTCGCGGAGGTGCTCGCCCTCGGCCCGGAGTCGTCCACACCGGTCCTGCGCAGCTGAACCCGCGCCGGGACGGTCAGCCGACGTCCGGCACGTCGACCGCCGGCCGGGCGAGGCCGTGACCGCTGCGCCGATGGGCACGTTGGGAGGCCGCCTGGGGCGACCCGAGCCCCATGGCGTGCGCGATCTCCCGCCACGTGAGTCCCGCCGCCCGGGCTCGCCGCAGGAGGTCGGCCTCCGTCCGGTCGATGTGCTCGTGCGCGGCGTCCACCGCGGCCAGTGCTGCCAGCAGTCGATCGGGGCCGGCGGACTCGTCCACGGCCACCGCGCGAACTCGATCCCATGGTGACCAGGGCGGCACGAGTTCAGACTACAAGATTTAGATAGCGTCGGGACGGGCCGACCGACGACGAATCCGCCGTCGAGAGATCGACCGCGGATCAACGGGGTCGGCGGAGAAGGATCGACGACGAAGGATTTCCCGAAGACCCGGGGCTGCTCAGCGCTTCCCTGAGGAATCCCTCAGGCGGCCGCCGTGCCCGGGGCCGGCGCAGCGACGAGCGCTGCCGCGACCGCACGCTGGACCTGCGCGGCGGTGAGCTGGGCGACGTGGCCGGACGCCACCTCGACGTTACGGGCTCCCGGGACATGGCACGCCCGCCAGGACACCGCGGCGTCGGTCGGGCTGTAGATGCTCGTCAGCGCGACCTGGGCAGGCCACGGAGCCCGCAACGCCTCGCGGAAGCCGGCGCAGCACGCCCCGACGGTGAGGCAGCCCAGGCGGTACAGCCCGGGCACTCCCATGGTGCCGGCGGCCGCGAACCCCCACAGCATCGCGGCCATGGCCGGCGTCGTGCCGCTCATGTCGAGCGGCGTCCCGATGGTGACGACGTGGGACACCGACTCCGGCGCTTCCGCGCCGACCGCGCGGGCCAGCTGTCCCCCCCGGCTGTGCCCCACGACGCGTACCGGTTCACCGGCTTCTTCCGCGAGAGCACGCACGCGCCGCACCAGGGACACCGTCGTGCGCTGCGAACAGCCCATGCCGGCGCCCAGCGTGTACGCCCTCGCGTCGTAGCCGACCCGCGTGAGCCAATTGGTCATGGGTGCCAGGCAGGGCGCCGTCTCCCCGAACCCGCCGATCAGGACCACCGGGCCCGAGCCGGGATCGTCGACGGCCTCGTCGACCCCGACCGAGCGGTGCCGCAACCCGGTCAGCCCGACCGTTGCTCGCCCGACGTGTTCCAGGCCCTGGCCGATCAGGGTGTTCCACCACATCGGGACCCCCACGACGACGACGGAAGCGCAGACGTCGATGTCTACCCGACGGTCCTCGAGCAGCAAACCGGGCCCCGCACGGGGGAGCGCTACCGGTTCAGGTAGCCCGCGTCCACCGGGAAGGTCACGCCGGTGACGTACCGGCCCTCGTCGGAGGCGAGGTAGACCATCGCGTTGCTGACGTCGACGGGGTCGATCAGCGGCACCGGCATCGGGTTCTGGTACTTCGGGCTCCCGGCGATCTCGGGGAACTCCATCGCGAACTTGCCGTACTGCTCGTTGGCCACCATCGGGGTGTTCACCCCGGTGGGGTGGACGGTGTTGACGCGGATGGAGTGCGGCGCGAGCTGGGAGGCGTAGAGCCGCATCAGCCCGACCACGCCGTGCTTGGCCGCGACGTAGGCCGCCTGGCCGGGGATGGTGTTCAGCGCCATGCTGGACAGGCCCGCCGCGGAGCTGGTGATCTGGATCGAGCCGCCCTGCCCGCGCTCCAGCATCGAGGGGAGGGCCACCTCGATGGTCTGCCAGACCCCGGTGAGCAGGGTCGCGATGCCGTCGTGCCAGGCCTGCTCCTGCTCGCCCTCGTTGATGACGGGCATGATCCCGGCGTTCGGGAGCACGACGTCGACGTGGCCGAACTCGGCGAGCCCGTCGTCGAACGCGCCCTGCAGGGCGTTGCGGTCGCGGACGTCCGCGACGCGGGTGACGATGCGCCCGCCCGCCTTCTCGACCAGGTTCGCGGTCTCGTCGAGGTCGTCCCGGGTCGCCATCGGGTAGAACACGGTCGGGATCTGGTCACAGATGTCGACGGCGATGATCGAGGCGCCCTCTTCGGCCATCCGCACCGCGTGCGAGCGTCCCTGCCCGCGCGCTGCCCCCGTGATGAAGACGACCTTGTCCTCGAGACGCCCCATGTCCGCTCCTTCCGTCCGCTGCGATCCCGCCGACGCTAGCGCTCGCTCTGACGTGCCCACAAGGGCTCCGACCTGCGGATACTAAACCTGTTAGATATTGGTACGCGTGAGCTCCTCGCGCAGGGCCCGACGGAGGATCTTCCCGGTGGGGCTCTTCGGGAGAGCGGCGCGGAACACGAACCGGCGGGGCACCTTGTAGTCGGCCAGGTGCTCGCGGCAGTGCTGCTCGGCGACCCGGGCCGCCGCCGTCGGGTCGGACGGCGGGTCGCCCACGAGGACGGCAACGAGGGCCTCGCCCCAGCGCGGGTCCGGGGTGCCGAGCACGGAGCACTCCCGGACCCAGTCGAGCCTGGTCGTCCGGGAGGGCAGAACCTCCGGGCTCCCCCGTCCCGCCCTGGACCGCGGCCAGACCGCTGGCGGCCTGGATGACGCCGTCGCAGGCCGCCCGGTCGCGGTACGGCCCGGCGCTGCCGAACCCGGGCAGCGTCGCGAACACCAGTCGGGTGTGGGCCGCGAGCAGCACCTACTAGGCCGTGAGCCCGAGGCGGTCGAGGGCCGCGGGCCGCAGGTTTGGTGACGATGACGTCCGCGGTCCCGATCAGCGAGTCCAGCGCGCGCCGGCCGTCGGGGTGCTTGAGGTCGAGCGCGATGCTGCGCTTGTCGTGGTTGGCCGCCAGGAAGATCGGGCCCATCGCGAGGTGGCGTCCCGGGCCGATGTGGCGGACGACGTCGCCGTCGGGCGATTCGACCTTGATCACGTCGGCGCCCATCCGGGCCAGCAGTATCGTCGCGTAGGGCCCCATGAACGTGCTGGTCCGACGAGTGGCTCGCCGCGCTCGGGACCGCCGGCATCCCCGCCCAGCCGGTCCTGACCGCGGACGACCTGCTCGCCGACCCGCACCTCGCCGCCGTCGGGCTCTTCGAGCCGGTGGAGCACCCGAGCGAGGGCCGCATGGTGCTGCCGCGGCTGCCGGTGATCGTCGACGGGGCCGGCGCACTCCCGGTCCGCGGCGCGCCCCGGCTCGGCGAGCACGGCGCGGAGGTGCTCGCCGAGGCCGGGTGGGACCCCGCCGACATCGCCGCGCTGGTCGCCTCCGGCGCCATGTGAACGGATGTGGTCGTCCAGGCGACCACATCCGTTCACATGGCTGGGCAGACGGCGCGGTGGGCGCAGTACGCGACGTCGCGACGCCGGCCGGGCGGCAGCACCGCGACGATCAGCGCATTGTGCGGGTTGACCAGGAGGTCGCCGCCGAATCGCGGCATCGGGTCCACGAGCACCTCCGCTCCTCCCGCGGTGAAGCAGCGGTGGAGCCGTTGACCGCAGATCCCGCAACGGGCCGCCGGTCGCGGGTGCTCGTCCCGAACGGCCGGGGACGGGCGTCGCGGAGCCCGAGATCGTGCCGGTGTGGGGCGATGATCGAACATCGCAGACCGCCTCGTCGTCGATCAAGAATCGTCGGCCGCCATGGCCGAGACGTATACCTTAAAACTCTAGGTAACGATTCGGTATACGCCGTGTGGAGTAACTACGGCGTGATCACACCCAGGCCCCGGCTCCGGCGCCGAGAGGACTAACAGATTTAGGCGCATCGCTCGGCGGCCCGCCTCGTTGGAGGGGGTCGGAGCCTCTGAGCCACTCCGGCGGTCGCTGCTCCGTCCGTCCCCTCACCGTGGAGGCCGCTCGTGACCCTGCCTCCACGCGGGCACGTGCGGCCGGTTGGCATGCCGGTGGCCGCCGTGGATCGAGGCGGTCCGAGTGACCGTTGACACGCTTTATCTAACGACTATAGTTTCGCTCACAGTGAGGGTCGGAGGGCTCACCGTGAGCTGTGGCGGGGAGCCCCGCGCTCCGCGCCACGTCCACCACGCGCGATGCGGCCGCCCCGGCGGCCCCGGCATCGGACCACGTCCACGCGAGCGGGATCGCTCTGCCGAGAGGAGTTCTCGTGTCGAAGCGGTACACGATGGCGACGACCGTCGACCAGGTCCCTGAGCACCTCGTCGTCGACTTCGACATCCACGACCAGTCGAACGCCGGCCCCGTCGACCAGGTGCCCGAGAAGGTGTCGGCGCTGCGGGCGAAGGGGCCGGTCGTCTACTCGACGGCCCACGGCGGCCACTGGATCGTCACGGGCTACGAGGAGGCCCACGCGGTGCTCCGTGACGCGCAGACCTTCTCGAGCTTCCCCAACAACCTGCTCCAGCAGGGGACCGACCGGTTCATCCCGCTCGAGATCGACCCGCCGCAGCACACCGCGTTCCGCCACGCGCTCCAGCCGCTGTTCAACCCGAAGCGGATGCGCGAGCTGGAGCCGAAGATCCGCGAGCTCACGGGGAAGCTCCTCGACGGGTTCGCCGGTCGGGGCCGCTGCGAGTTCATCTCCGAGTTCGCGCACGAGCTGCCCACCCAGATGTTCCTCGCGCTGATGGGGTGGCCGGTCGAGGACGCCCCGATGTTCACCGAGAGCGTCGACACCATCCTCGTCGGCAAGCCAGGTGCCACCGATGAGGAGTCCGATGCGGCCAAGGCTGAGGCCGGACAGCGGCTCTACGGGTACTTCGGCGAGGTGGTCGCGAAGCGGCGCGCCGAGACGCTCGACCCCGAGCAGGACGTCACCTCGGCCGTCATGAACACGCCCATCGAGATCGACTGTGAGGAACGGCTGCTCACCGACCCCGAGCTCTTCAGCATGTTCTTCCTGCTGCTCATCGCCGGTCTGCACACCGTCCAGGGGACGCTCGCCTGGAGCATGATGTACCTCGCGGAGCGTCCGGAGCAGCGGCAGCGCATCATCGACGACCCGGAGTCGATCCCGCAGGCGGTCGAGGAGCTGCTGCGCATCGAGGCGGCGATCTCGATGGGCCGCCGCGCCACGAAGGACGTCGACCTCGGCGGCGTGCACCTGAAGGAGGGCGACCAGATGGTCGTGATCCTCTCCGGCGTCAACCGCGACCCGTCACAGTTCGACGCACCGACCGAGCTGCAGCTCGACCGGTCGCCGAACCGGCACCTCTCGTTCGGCGCCGGACCGCACCGGTGCCTGGGCTCCCACCTGGCCCGGGTGGAGCTCGCCATCGCCCTCGCGGAGATCCATCAGCGGATCCCGGACTACCGCCTCGAGGCGGACAACCCGCCGATCTCGCACGCCAGTCAGGTGCGTGGGGTCGCGGTGCTGCCCCTGGAGTTCACGGCGGAGGCGCAGGCTCCCGCGGCGTGACCGGCGGTGGCCGGCCCGGCTCACGCCGGGTCGGCCACGCGCGGTTCAGTCCTTCGTGCGCTCGTCCTCCAGGCCGGGGATCGAGCTCGCGGTCCGCCGCTCGTGCCGGCGGTTCCGGAGCCCGGACACCAGCGCCGCCACCCCGAGGACGAGCAGGACGGCTCCCACGAAGATCGGCCACCCCAGGCCCTGCGAGCTGGTGGTCGAGCCCCCGGAGCCGCTGCTGACCAGGCCCACCCCGGCCACCACGAGGGCGAGCACGATGGCCGTGATGCCGGCACGGATACGGGCAGTGGCTTCCATGGAATTGCCTCTCTGGCGAGGGAGCGGAACGATTGTCGCGAGGTCGTCGAATCCGGGGGCTCCGGGTCGTGTCCCGACCTCGCACGCTCCGTTTCGAGTTCGTGATACCCGGCCCGAGATCCTCCGAACCGACCGATCTCGCCCGGCGACACTTCCGAGGTCATGCCACCGAATTTCGGCCCGTTTCAGAGGTGCTTCGCCAACAGCGTCGCGATGCGCTGCTTGACCGCTTCCGGGTAGACCGACTCGAAGGTCGACGGGATCGCCGGGGTGGCCGCGTCCTCGATCAACCCGTTGTGGAAGGTCAGCGGACCGTGGTGGGCCGCGCGCTCCTCCGGGGTGAAGATCGGCGAGAGGTTGAAGATCACGCGGCTCTTGACGACGTGGTCGCTCCCGGGACGGACACGGGTGGCGAGGGCCCACAGGACGTCGCGCAGTGCGGTGGGGTCGACGTCGTTCTCCACGACGAGGACGCGCGTCAGGATCGCGGTCGCCGCACACCGCGTCAGCATGGTCTCGGCGATGGTCCGGACGAGCTCGGCGGAGCCTCCCGCCACCTCCGAGGACCACCCCGGCCGGACGGTGACCACCGCGAAGTGGTTGGCCCCCTCGGGGTTGAGCCAGACCTGGTCCACGGGGAGCCCGGCGTCGCGCAGCGCGCGGCGCTGCAGGACGGACTGGCCGAGCTGGTTGAGGGTGTGGTCGTCGTCGACCGGCTTCCCAGCCGGGACGGCGCCGAGGAGGGGCCGCGGCACCGCCGAGATCGCGGTGACCTCCCCGACGAGCTCGTGGTCCTGCTCGCCGGGGATGAGGTAGCCGTGGAACTCGCCGAAGGGGCCCTCGGCGGCCCGGTCCTCGGGCTGGACGTACCCCTCGATCACGACCTGCGCGGTGGCCGGCACGTCCAGGTCGACCGAGTGGGCGCGCGTGACCTCCAGGGGCTCGCCGAACCAGCCGCCGAGGAACGCGGCCTCGTCGACGAAGTCGGGCGCACGCAGCCCGGACAGGACGGTCGCCGCCGGCTCGGGGGTGAGCGCGAGGGCGAACGGCATCGGCTCACCGAGCTTGCGCCACTTCGAGTAGATCATCCCGAAGTGCTGGAAGGGACGGGTCCAGATCGTCAGCCGTCGGGCGTCGAGCCGCATCACCCGGCAGACGTGCCAGTTCGTCCAGGAACCGTCGGGCGTGCGGGCGATCATCGTCCCGATCGAGTTGAGGTAGTCGCCCCCGTCGCCCTCGTGCAGCCGCGGTGAGGGGATCGCGAACAGGTCGACCTCGGGCAGCAGGACCCGGCCGCTCCGGTCGGGGACGACGACCGGCGGCACCAGATCCTTCTCGGCGTCGATCGCGGCCATGCGGTCCACGATCTCGAGGGGGTGGGTCTCCCACGGCAGTCCGAGCGCGACGGCGACCCGGGCGTAGCGGTGCCGGGGGTCGGAGGAGTAGGGCGCCAGCCCACCCATGAGGCGGTACCCCGGGTGGCCGACCAGGTTGCTGTAGACCAGCGCCGGGAGGTCGTGCTCGAAGGCGTACCGGATGCCGGCCGCGGCCTCGAGGTGGAGGTCGACGGGGTCGTCGATCTCCAGGACGTCGTCGTGCGCCGCGAGCGCCGCGAGGTACTCGTCGATCGAGCGCAGGTGGTGGAGACCGGTGCCCGACGCACGCGCAACTGTCACGTTCGCTTCCCCTCTCGCAGTGCCGCGAGCACCCGCTGTGCCCGCGGCCAGTCCTCCGCGGCGACGACCTGGTCGGTGACCAGGAACCGGGCCGGTTCCAGCGGTGCCCCCCACTCCGGCCCGACGGCCACGACGTCCGCGGAGGCCACCGCGAAGCTCACCGGCAGCCACCGGGGGTCCTCGCCGAGCGCGACGACGTCGAGCGCGAGGTCGATCGCGGCGAAGGGCGTGAGGACGACGAGCCCGGCCTGCCCGCGCTCCCGGAGGTTGGCCTGCGTGCGGGAGCCCGCGACGACCGCGTGGACCGCGTCCGGTTCGGCCTCGAGCTCGGCGCGACCGAGGAGGCACACGTGGGGATGCCCGTGCGGGCCCACCGTGACGAGGGGGAGGACCAGGTCGTGCTCGCCGACGACGGGGACGCCCGCCACCGCCTCGATCACCTCGTCGGGGACCTTCACGCCCACCGCCGGAACAGGTCGTGCTCGATGTCGAACTGGTCGAGGACCTTGCCGACGGTCTGGTCGAGCAGGTCGTCGATGGACTCGGGCCGGTGGTAGAAGGCCGGGACCGGCGGCAGCACGGTCGCCCCGGCCAGGGTCACCGTCTCCATGTTGCGGATGTGGACGAGGTTGAGCGGGGTCTCCCGCGTGACCAGGACCAGCCGGCGGCGCTCCTTGAGGCACACGTCCGCCGCCCGGGCGACCAGGTCCCCGGTGAACCCGGTGGCGACCGCCGCGAGGGTCTTCATCGAGCACGGCACCACCGTCATCCCGGCGGTGCGGAACGAGCCGGACGAGATCGGGGCCGCGAGATCACGGGGGTCGTGCACCACGTCGGCCAGGCGCTCGAAGTCGCCGACCGAGAGCCCCATCTCGTGCTTGATGGACTCGCCCGCCCCCTCGCTGACGACCAGGTGCGTCTCGACCCGCTCGAGCACGCTGGTCGCGCGGAGGAGCGCATGGGCGAGCTGGGGCGCGCTGGAGCCCGACACCCCGACGACCAGCCGGCGGGTATCGGTCCGGCTCGCTCCCGTGGTTGGCATGCGAGCTCCTCGGGCGGATGCCGTGCGCGTGTCGGCGACGGCCGATGGCGGAGTCGACCATTGACCTGTTATCTAAAGTCTGTAGATTAGGGGGTACCGGAGTGGCCGTCAACCGAGTGTGCCGACGTGTCGCCCCGCGGAGAGCGAGGAGGCTCTGTCGATGTCGCAGCCCGAGAACCCGGGGATCGAGACCGGCGCGAGGCCGAACGGTGGCGGCCTGCCCACGCTGGCCGCCGCGATCCCGCGGGGACTGCAGTTGCTCAACGACCTCCGGACCCCGCATCCCGAGGTCACCTCGGGTGCTCTCGAAGCGCGCCTGCGCCGCGAGGTCGCCCTCCTGACGCCCGGTCCGTGGGCGTCTCCCGGCGTCGAGCACCCGGGTCTGTGTGCCGTCCGCACCGCGTGCGCGTACCTGGCCACCCGCGCGTACTGGGACGCCTACCACGCGCTGGTCGCCGCGGAGGAGCGGCTCCCTCGCCGTCCCGGGCCGCCGTCGCCCGAGGCCGAGCGCGACCCCTCGGCTCGTGTCCGCACGGAGAAGGACGTCCTCGTGGCGCCCGGCGCCGGGGGCCCGCGGCCGGGGGTCGCACGCGCCGCGGAGGCGCTCGCCTGACGCGAGGCCCGGTGCGGCCCGGCCGACCTCGTGACCCGCGCATCCCGCGACCAGGCTCAGGAGGGTGGCCCGGTGTCGTCGAGGTCGATCTGCGGCACGTACTCGATCAGGGCCGCGACGTCCCGCGCCGTCGCCGGACCGAGCTCGCGCGCGACGAGGTGCAGGGCGAGGTCGAGACCGCTGGTGATCCCGCCGGCGGTGATCACGTCGCCGTCGTCGACGACGCGGCGTCCCGGGCGGACCAGGGCCCCGGTGGCGGCGAGGGCGTCGAGCGCGGCGTGGTGGGTCACCGCGGGTCGTCCCGTGGTCAGACCGGCCGCGGCGAGCAGCATCGCGCCGGTGCACACCGAGGCGATCCACCGCGTCCGCGTGGTGAGCGCGGTGAGACGCCCGGCGAGCACACCGCGGGCGATCTCGGCGCCGACGCCGGTGTCGGGGTCGCGCCACGGACCGCCGGGGACGATGACGCCGTCCGGCTCGCCGAGCCCCTCGGCCACGCTCACCACCACCCCGCGCGCGCTGGTGACCGTCGCCGGACCGTCCACACCGACCAGACGCACCTCCCAGTCCGGCCGGCCCGCGGCGGCGTGGTGCAGGACCTCGTGGGGAGCGAAGGCGTCCAGATCGTCGAACCCCTCGAACACCACGACCTCGATGCGCACCGGATCAGCGTCCCCGATCACGACGCCGATCGCGACGTCCCGCCCGATCGGCGACGGTCATGGCGACCCGACCGCGACCGCGGTGCCGTCGCTTCCGAAGGGCAGGGGCGTCGCGAGCTCCGAGAGGTTCATCGCCGCCGCCCGCCGCGCCGGCGGCAGCCCGTCCAGTCCGCGCAGGACGACGTTGCGCATCCGGGCCGGGACGCCCGACAGGGTCGCCGCGCGGGTCATGCGGTCGGTGACCGCCACGACCTGCCGCGCGACCGGCCGGCGATCCCGCTCGTAGCCGTCCAGGAGAGCCGGGTCCTCGCCGTCGTGCACCGCGGCGAGCCGGGCACCGAGGTCGACGGCGTCCTGGATGCCGGTGTTCATCCCCTGCCCGCCGGCCGGGCTGTGCACGTGGGCCGCGTCCCCGGCCAGCAGGACCGGGCCCCGCCGGTAGTGCCGGGCGAGACGGTGGTGCACCCGGAACCGCGAGCTCCACACCAGCTCGCGCACCCGGACGCCGGAGCGAGGGCCGCGGTCGGCGAGCAGCGAGGCGATCTCCTCCGGCCCGGGGTGTTCCGGCGCGGTGTCCACGGTGGCCACGATCCGTCGGCGGCCGAGCGGCAGCGGCGCGACGACGACCAGGCCGTGCGGGGAGAAGAACAGCTGGACCTCGTCGGTCGGCAGGTCGGCCTCGAGCACGACGTCGGCGAGGACGAACGACTGGGCGTAGGCGGCTCCGGTGAAGTCGATGCCGGCCAGCGCCCGGACGTGGGAGTGCATCCCGTCGGCGCCGACGAGGTGGTCGGCCCGCACCGTGAGGCGACCGTCCGGGCCGTCGACCCGGGCGACGACCCGGCCGTCCCCGTCGACGTCGTACCCGGTCAGCGTGTGGCCGTGGCGCACCGCGCCGCCCCGTGCCTCGAGGGTCTCGGTGAGGACCTGCTCGGTGACGTCCTGGGGGACCATCAGGGTGTACGGGTAGCGGGTCGGGAGTCCGGTGAAGTCGACCCGCAGCAGGGTCCGGTCGCGGTCGCGGACCGCGAAGTGCGGCACCACCACACCCCGTGCCACCAGCGCATCCGCGACGTCGAGGGCGTCGAGGACCTCGAGCGTGCGGGCGTGGACGACGGCGGCGCGCGAGGTCGTCGCAGGCGCCGCCGCCCGCTCGATCACCAGGTGCGGGACACCGGCCGCGGCCAGGCGCACCGCCAGTGCCAGGCCCACCGGCCCGGCCCCCGCGACCAGCACCGACGTCGTCGTCGTGTCGTCCATCGTCTGCCACCCATCGTTTGCCAACGCTTGTTGGCAACAACGCTAGACGGCGCGGCACGGTTTGCCAACGCTTGTTGGTAGATTGCCGCGGTGGCGTTCACGACGAGGTCCCGCGCGGCGCGCGAGGCGGTGCTCGCCGCCGCCCGACGGGCCTTCGCGGCCCACGGGTACGAGCGGACCACCGTGCGGGCGGTCGCCGCGGACGCCGGGGTCGATCCGTCGATGGTGATCCGCTACTACGGCAGCAAGGACGACCTCTTCCGGGCCGCCACCGCCGTGGACCTGGCGCTCCCGGACCTCTCGCAGGTCCCGCAGGCCGAGCGGGGAACCGCGCTCGCGCGGCGCTTCGTGGCGCTGTGGGACGACCCGGAGACCGGCGAGGTGCTCACCGTCCTGCTGCGGTCGGCGTCCACCAGCTCGGAGGCGGCGGCCCGGGTCCGCGAGACGTTCGCCGACCAGGTGCTGGTGATGGTGCGCCACCTCGCCGACGCGGAGGATCCGGGCGTCGAGGCGCGGGCCGCGGCCTTGGGCTCGTTCATGCTGGGCACCGCCCTCGCGCGCTACGTCCTCGAGCTGCCGCCGCTCGCCACGGCACCGGCCGCGGAGGTGGTGGCCACCATGGCGCCGGTCGTCGACGCCATCCTCGCGAGCTGAGCTGTCACGTTCCCAGCGGCTGCGTCGTCCGAGGAGGGTGTGACCGCGGACGAGCCGGGGCCACGGGGGAGGGAGACCCTGATGCGCGTGCTGGTGGCCGGAGCGACCGGCGTGATCGGACGGGCCGTGGTGCCGTTGCTGACGGCCGTCGGGCACGACGTGACGGCGCTGTCGCGGCGCGGCGACCCGCGGGGAGTGCTCGCCGGCACCGGGGCGAGGGTGGTGGCGGCCGACGCGCTGGACCGCGTGGCGCTCCGGAGCGCGGTGCTCGCGGCGGGACCCGATGCCGTGGTCAACCTGATGACCGCGATCCCGGGCGAGCTCCGGCCGCGACGATTCGCCCGGGACTTCGCGACGACGAACCGGCTGCGTCGCGAGGGCACGCGGCATCTGCTGGGGGCCGCCCAGGACGTCGGCGCGCGGCGGGTCGTCGCCGAGGGCCTCGCCTTCGCCTACGACCCCGACGGCACCGGACCCGCCGTCGAGGACGATCCCTTCTGGGCGGACCCGCCGCGCTCCTTCCGGCCGGCGCTGGAGGCGCTCGAGGAGCTCGAGCAGCGGACCCGGGCGATGAACGGCACGGTGCTGCGGTTCGGGCACCTCTACGGGCCAGGCACCCCATACGCGGCCGACGGATCGACGGTGGCCGCGGTGCGGGCCGGGAAGATGCCGCTCGTCCGGGATGGCCGCGCGGTCTTCTCGTTCACCCACGTCGACGACGCCGCGAGCGCCGTCGTCGCCACGCTCGACCGTCGCCGGCCGCCGGGCGTCCTGAACATCGTCGACGACGACCCGGCACCGGTCTCGGAGTGGGTCCCCGAGCTCGCCCGGCTGCTCGACGCGCCGGCGCCGTCGGTGGTGCCGTCCTGGCTGGTCTCGCTCGCGGCCGGGGCCATGGGCCGGGCGTTCATGACGCAGCTGCGCGGCGCGGACAACGCCCGCGCCCGGCTGGACCTGGATTGGCGACCCCGCTTCCCCTCCTGGCGCGAGGGGTTCGCCGCCGAGCTCGCCGGCCGCCGGTCCGTCGCGTGACCGCGCCCAGGGAGGAGCGGCTCGATCCGACGGCGGAGTTCCAGTCCCACCGGCCGGCGCTGCTGGGGTTGGCCTACCGCCTGCTCGGCAGCATGTGGGACGCCGAGGACGTGGTGGCGGACGCCTACGAGAAGTGGATGCGGGCCGACCACGCAGCGGTCCGCTCCCCGCGGGCCTTCCTCGTCACCGCGGTGTCCCGGCTCGCGATCGACGCCCTCACCTCTGCCCGCGCCCGTCGCGAGGCGTACCCGGGCCCGTGGCTGCCCGAGCCCGTGGCGACCGGCGAGCTGGGGCCCGCGGAGACCGCCGAGCTCGACGACACCGTGGCCTACGCGACCCTGCACCTGATGGAGCGGCTCTCCCCGCCCGAGCGGGCCGTCATGGTGCTGCGCGAGGCCTTCGCGATGCCCTACGACCGGATCGGCGAGATCCTCGGGGCGAGCGCGGCGGCCTGCCGCCAGATGCAGCACCGGGCGCAGGCCCGGCTCGCCGCCGACCGCGGCGGCGGTGCGCCGCCGAGCCCCGCGGAGCACCGCCGGCTGCTCGAGCGCTTCCTCGAGGCCGCGCGGACCGGGGATCTCGAGGGGCTAACCGGGATGCTCAGCGCCGACGTCGTCGCCTACAACGACGGCGGCGGAAAGGTCCGCGCCGCGTTGCGCCCGGTGACCGGGCGCCGGAACGTGACGGCGTTCCTGTCCGGACTCGTCCGGCGCTTCCCGGTCGGGCCGACGTCGTTCGTGCCGGTCAACGGGCGGACGGGCCTCGAGATCACCCTCGGCGCGGACACCTCGCTGGTCACCCTCGACGCGCGCGACGGCGCCATCACCGCCATCTACACGGTGCGCAACCCGGACAAGCTCGCACACCTGGCGGGCAGGTCGTGAGCGGTGCTTCGCCGACGACCACCGCGGGTGTCCGGGCTCAGACGGCCAGCAGGGTCTTGCCGATCGTCGCTCGCCCCTCGATGGCCCGGTGGGCGTCGGCGGCGCGGGCGAGCGGCCAGGTCCGGCCGAGCTCCGGCCGGACGCCCCCGCCCGCGGCGTCGGCGAGGGCCTCGGCGACCAGCCGGGCCTCACGCGCGGCGTCGAGGGTGCCCAGGCCGATCGTCCGCAGGTCAGGTCGCCCGAGGTCGGACGGGGCCGCGCCCGGGCGACCGCCGGCGGCGCCGAAGCGGGCCACGATGCCGTCCTGCCGGACCAGCGCGACGGCGGCGTCCCCGATCCCGCCGCCGACGCCGTCGAGGAGGACGTCGACCTGACCGACCTGCGAGTGGAGCGTGGTCGGCCATCCCTCGTCGCGGTAGTCGACGCCCAGGGCGGCGCCACGCGCGCGGGCCACGTCGAGCTTGACCGGTCCGCCGGCGGCGGCGACGACCCGGGCGCCGTCGCGCGCGAGCAGACTCACGAGCAGGCTCCCGACTCCGCCGGCCGCGGGCGCGACGAGCACCGTCCGGCCCGGGAGCGGGACCACGGCGCGGAGGGTCTCGAGCAGCGCCCGGGCGGTGCGCCCGTCGGCGAGCAGGGCGGTAGCCACGTCGAGCCCGAGCGCGTCGGGCACCGCGACGAGCCCGGACGCGTCGACGACCGCTCGTTCCGCGTAGCCGCCGCGACCGGGCAGGGCCGCCACCACCCGACGTCCCCGCAGCGTCGGGTCGGTGCCCGCGCCGAGCGCGCCCACCACACCCCCGACGCCGGTCCCGGGCACCATCGGCAGCTTCGGCGTCATGGCGGCCCGCGGTGGCCGCCCGGCCCGGAGCTGGGTGTCGAGGAACGTGACGCTCGCGAACCCGACGTCGACGACGGCCTGACCCGCGGCCGGGACCGGGTCGGGCAGGCGAACCTCCTCGAGCACCTCGGGTCCGCCGAACTCCTCGACGCGGATGGCGCGCATCCTCGCTCCTTCCCGACGGCGGGTGGGGTCCTCCGAGAGGCAGGACGACGTACGGGCCCGCGGTGTGACCAAGCGTCTCCCGAGCACCTCGCCCGTGGTCGCCCCGTCCAGGCGGACCAGCGAGGCGACGGCGGGATGACGGAGCCGCTGCGCTTCCGGCACGACGCTGCACGGCTCGTTCCGGCTCCGCGCCGTCCCTCGTAGCGTCCGCGCGATGGGCCCATCGGTGCAGCAGACGGTCGTCAGGATGGCGCAGGGTTACCAGCTGTCGCAGGCGCTGTACGTCGCCGCCGAGCTCGGGGTCGCCGACGCCCTGGCGGCGGGCCCGCTCGACGCGCACGCCCTCGCCGGCGCGGTCGGTGCCCGCGCCGACGAACTGGCACGTGTCGTGCGCGCACTGGTCACCAGCGGAGTCTTCACGGAGACCGACGACGGCGCCTTCGCGCTGAACGACGCGGCGGCCTGCCTGCGTCGGGACGCGCCGGGTGACACCCGCGCGATCGTCGTCGACTTCGGGACGGAGATGTACCACGCCTTCGGCGAACTGCTGCACACGGTGCGCACCGGCCAGCCCGGGTTCGAGGCGCTGTACGGACAGCCGCTCTTCGACCACTACACGGCCCATCCCGACGCCGAGGCCCGCGGCTCGGCCCGCATGCGCGCTCGATCCCTGCTCGTCGCCCAGGACCTGGCCGCGGCACCGTTGTTCGACGAGGCCGGCATCGTCGTCGACGTCGGTGGCGGGATCGGCACGGTCCTGACGGCGGTGCTGCAGGCCCATCCCGCACTCTCCGGCGTGCTGTACGAACGGACCCCCGTGGCCCGCCTCGCCGGGCCGTACCTGGCCGAGCACGGTCTCGACGACCGGTGCCGGATCGTCGAGGGCGACTTCTTCGCGCAGGTACCCGACGGCGGCGACGTCTACCTGCTCAAGAGCGTGCTGCACGACTGGGACGACGACCGCTGCCGCACGGTCCTCGCGCGGTGCCGAGCGGCGATGAGCCCGCACGCCCGGCTGGTCATCGTCGAGATCGTCCTGCCCGACCACACGACCGACGACCCCGATCTCGTCCCGGGCGCGCTGCTCGACCTGATCATGCTCGTCTACGCGGGCGGCCGGGAGCGCACGAGGAGCGAGTTCGCCGGCCTGCTCGACGCCACGGGCTTCCGGCTGCACGGCACCACGCCGCTGCCCTCCGGACCCCACCTCATCGAGGCGCACGCCCGCTGACGACATCGATCGGTAGCGCGGTCGCAGGGCCGGCAGCAGGTGACGCTCCAGGTCCGGCACGACCGACCCGGGCGCTGTCCGGGACGATGGCCCGGTGAACCGCGTCGCCGTGCACCAGTCGGTCCTGTCCTCGAGCGACCCGGTCGCCGGCGTCGCCGCCGCGCGGGCGGCCGGGCTGGACTCGATCGGCTTCCACGTCGCGTCGATCGCCTCGGTCGAGTCGCTGTGGGACAAGGGCGCCGGTTCGCCGGTGCTCGCCACGCTGGTCGACGCCCTCCTGGCCTCGCGGGTCACCGCGCTGGACGTCGGCCGGGTGGATCTGGCGCTGCGCGACGGCCCCACCGACGTCGCCGGCCCGCAGTACCGCGTGCTGGACCTCGGCTCACGTCTCGGGTGCCAGTTCGTCACGGCGCGCGCGGCCGAGGGCGGCGTCGAGGAGAACCGTGCCCGCTTCGCGGCGCTGGACGAGGCCGCGGCGCGACGCGGGGTGCGGCCGTTGCTCGTGCCGATGCCCGGCACGGCAGCGGGTGACGCCCGGGAGGCCGCCGAGATCGTCCGGGGGACCCGCGGCGGCGTGGTGGTCGACGTGTGGCCCCGTGTCGCGGACCCGGACGAGGTGGCCGACCTGATCGCCGAGCTCGGCGACGCGCTCGGCTACGTCCGCGTGGCGGCCGGCGAGCTCGACGTCGACATGGGGCCGGCCACCAGCCTGCTCGCCACGCTGCCACCCCAGGTCCCGCTCGTCATCGGGTCACCTGCCACCGGGTCCGGTGACGCGCCGGCCCCCGTCGACGACGTCGAGTTCCTCACCCGGTGCCGGGCCGGGCTCGACCGCCTCCTCATCCACCCGCGGGCCCTGGCGGCCGAGCGCGAGCTCCCGAGGTGAGGTAGGCGACGACCAGGTCACCGACCATCGCGCGGTAGTGCCCGCGCAGGGCCGGGTCGGCGAGGTCGCGGCCGAACAGCGCGCCGAAGGTGTGGCGGTTGGCGATCCGGAAGATGCAGAAGGAACTGATCAGCATGTGGACGTCGAGGGCGTCGGCATCGCCGGTGAACACGCCCGACGCGCGCCCCGCGTCGAGGATCTGACCGATCACGTCGAGGGCCGGGGCGGCGAGGTTCGACAGGGTCGGCGAGCGGGCGATGTGCACGGCGTCGTGGGTGTTCTCGATGCTCACCAGGCGGACGAACGACGGGTGCGCCTCGTGGTGGTCGAAGGTCAGCTCGGCCAGCTGGCGGATCGCCGCGACGGGATCCATGTGCGTGACGTCGACGGCCTGCTCGGCGGCCCGGATCTCCCCGTAGGCCTTCTCCAGGACCGCGGTGTAGAGCTGCTCCTTGCCCCCGTAGTAGTAGTAGATCATCCGCTTGGTGGTCCGGGTGCGGGCGGCGATCTCGTCGACGCGAGCTCCGCTGAGCCCGCGGCGGGCGAACTCCTCGGTGGCGACGGCGAGCAGCTCGGACTTGGTGCGCTCGGCGTCGCGCCGTCGTTCGTCGCCCTCGACCGCCTCGGACGCTGACATCGGACTCCTCGCCTGGCCGGCCTCGACGGTCCCGATCGTAGACACCGCCGACCTCGCCGGGGCCGACCTCTTGTGATCTCTACCGCACTCCCTGTATGAACGTACCAGTTCGTACATAAGCGCCCTGGAGATGAATATGAGCGACGACGTGGTCGACCCGCCCCGCGACGGCGAGCCCTCCGGCACGAGAACCCCGCGCAAGGCGGCCTTCGCCGGATGGATCGGCAGCGTCGTGGAGTACTACGACTTCTTCATCTACGGCACCGCCGCGGCGCTCGTGTTCGGCAAGATCTTCTTCCCGTCCGGGAACCCGACCCTCGCCAGCCTCGCGGCGCTGGCCACCTTCGGCGTCGGGTACATCGCGCGGCCGATCGGCGCCGCGGTCCTCGGGCACTACGGCGACCGGTTCGGACGCCAGCGGGTCATGATGATGAGCCTGGTGCTCATGGGCACCGCGACGTTCCTGGTCGGATGCCTGCCGACCTACGACCGGGTCGGGATCGTCGCCCCGATCGCGCTGGTCGTCCTGCGCCTGCTCCAGGGCTTCTCGGCCGGCGGCGAGCAGAGCGGGGCGAACTCGATGACCCTCGAGCACGCCCCGGCGGGCCGGCGCGCCTTCTTCACCAGCTTCACCCTCAGCGGCACGCAGGCCGGCCTCATCGTCGCCACGCTGATCTTCATCCCGCTGGCCGACCTGCCGGCGCAGGCCCTGATGACCTGGGGCTGGCGCATTCCGTTCCTGCTGAGCGCCGTCGTCGTCGGGGTCGGCATCTGGGTCCGCCGCGCCATGCCCGAGACGCCCGCCTTCGCCGAGGCGGCCGAGACCCGGGAGGTCGCGAAGCTCCCGATCGCGGCCCTGTTCCGGGAGAACGGCCTCGACGTCGCCCGCGTCGTGGGCTGCGCCCTGGTCGCGGTCGTCAGCACCATCACCAGCGTCTACGCGCTCTCGTACGCCACGGGGCCGGTCGGGCTGGACAAGGCGACGGTGCTCGCCGTCGGGGTCGTCGCGAACGTCGTCGCGCTGGCCGCGATCCCGCTGTGGGCCGCGCTCGCCGACAGGGTCGGCCGCAAGCCGGTGTTCATCGGTGGCGCGCTGGGTTCCGGCGCCCTGACCTTCGCCTACCTCGGCGCGATCTCGAGCGGCAACTACACCCTCATCTTCGTCGTCGGCATCGCCCTGGTCGGCGTGGTCTACAGCGCCGCCAACGGGGTGTGGCCCTCGCTCTACGGCGAGATGTTCTCCACCCGGGTCCGCTGCTCGGGCATGGCCATCGGCACCCAGATCGGTTTCGCCCTGGCCGGGTTCGCCCCCACCATCGCGACCGCGCTCGCCGGGCCCGGTGCCGGTGGCTGGGTCCCGGTCGCGGTGTTCACCGCCGTCTGCACGATCGTCGCCGCCGGGTGCGCCCTGCTCGGCCGGGAGACCTACCGCGTCCCGATGCACGAGCTCGGCACGAAGCCCGCCCACGCCGCCGTGCTGGCCGCCGCGTGACGGCCCGCGAGCGCCACGTCGCCGGCCTCGTCGGCGCCGGGATCGGGCCGTCGCTGAGCCCCGCCCTGCACGAGCGCGAGGGCGCAGCCCACGGGCTGCAGTACTCCTACCGGCGGTTCGACATCACCCGGCTCGGCGTGGCGCCCGGCGACGTCGGCGCGATCGTGGCGCAGGCCCGCCGCGAGGGCTTCTCCGGGCTGAACGTGACCCACCCGTGCAAGCAGCTGGTCATCCCCCACCTCGACGCGCTGTCGGCGGACGCCGAGGCGCTCGGGGCGGTGAACACCGTCGTCTTCGACGGCGCGCGCGCGATCGGGCACAACACCGACAAGTCGGGCTTCGCGGCGGGCTTCCGCCTCGGTCTGCCGACCGTGCCCCGGGACCACGTCGTCCAGCTCGGCGCCGGCGGAGCCGGGATCGCGGTGGCCCACGCCCTGCTCGAGCTCGGGGTCGGCAGGCTCACCGTCCTCGACGTCGACCCCGGGCGCGCGGCCGCGGCCGCTCAGGCCCTCGGGCCCGACCGGGCGGTGGCCGCCGATCTGGAGCGGCTCCCGGAGCTGGTGGACGCCGCCGACGGGCTCGTCCACGCGACCCCGATCGGGATGGCGGCGCACCCGGGCCTCCCGCTGCCGGCCGAGCTGCTCCACCCGCACCTCTGGGTCGCCGAGGTCGTCTACCGGCCGCTGGAGACCGCCCTGCTCCGGGAGGCCCGGCGACGCGGGTGCCGCACCCTCGACGGCGGGGCCATGGCGGTGTTCCAGGCCGCCCACGCGTTCACCCTGTTCACCGGCCGGCAGCCCGACACCGACCGCATGCTGGCCCACCTCGCCGAGCTGGTCGACGGTGCACCTACCGAGCGGATCGCATGAGCGGGGCGGACGCCGACGGAGGGGCGCTCCGGCGGTCCATCGCGACGGTCTGCCTGTCCGGCACCCTGACCGACAAGCTCTCGGCCGCCTCCGGGGCGGGTTTCGACGGCGTGGAGATCTTCGAGAACGACCTCGTCGCCGCGCCCTTCCCGCCCGCCGAGCTCCGCGTCCGGTGCGCCGACCTCGGCCTGGCCGTCGAGCTCTACCAGCCCTTCCGGGACGCCGAGGCCCTCCCGCCGGAGGCGTTCGCGCGCGTCCTGCGCCGGGCGGAGCGCAGGTTCGACGTCATGGAGAGTCTGGGCGCCGACACGATGCTGATGTGCTCGTCCACGTCCCCGGACGCGATCGACGACGACGACCTCGCCGCCGAGCAGCTCCACACCCTGGCCGAGCGGGCCGGGAACCGGGGCCTGCGGATCGCCTACGAGGCGCTCGCCTGGGGCCGGCACGTGTCGACCTGGGACCACTCGTGGGCGATCGTGAGCCGGGCCGGTCATCCGTCCCTCGGCCTCTGCCTCGACAGCTTCCACGTCCTGTCCCGCGGCTCGGACCCGTCGAAGTTCGCCGCCGTCCCCGCCGACCGCCTGTTCTTCCTGCAGCTCGCCGACGCCCCGCACCTCGCGATGAACGTCCTGGAGTGGAGCCGCCACCACCGCCTCTTCCCCGGCCAGGGAGCCTTCGACCTCGCGGGCTTCCTGGGGCAGGTGCTCGCCGCCGGCTATCGGGGGCCGTTGTCGTTGGAGGTCTTCAACGACGTCTACCGGCAGTCCGACCCGGCCCGGACGGCCGTCGACGCGATGCGTTCGGTGATCCACCTCGAGGAGGAGCTCGGGAGGACACCCACGGCCGCCGCGCCCGACGGCGTCACGCTCACCGTCCCGACGCGGGCCCCGGCCCTGACCGGGCACGCCTTCGCCGAGATCGGCGTCGATGCCGTCTCGGGTCCGGTGCTCGGCCACGCCCTGACGACCCTGGGCTTCACCCACACCGGCCAGCACCGCTCCAAGCCCGTCCAGCGTTGGCAGCAGGGCGACGCCACCGTGCTGCTCAACGCGGCCACCCTGCTCACCGGCGGACCCGGGCAGGCCGTCGTCGGGGCGTTCGCGGTCTCCTCCGAGGACCCGGACGCATCGGTGGCACGGGCCGAGGCGCTGCGGGCGCCGGTGCTTCCCCGGGTCTGGGGTCCGGCCGAGACGGACATGGCGGCGGTCGCCGCCCCGGACGGCACGTCGGTCTTCTTCGCCCGGACCGGGGGCGAGTGGATGAGCGACTTCCTCCCCACCGGGGTCGACCCGGGGGCCACGACGGGCATCACCCGGGTCGACCACGTCGGGCTCAGTCAACCGTTCGACCATGCCGACGAGGCTTTCCTCTTCTACCGCGCGGTCCTCGGGCTGGCGGAGGAGACGAGCAACGAGTTCGCCGCCCCGTTCGGGCTGATGCGCAGTCGCACCGTCGTCGATCCGTCCCGCCGCGTGCGCCTCGCGCTGTCGGTGGCGGTGCTGCGCCGCGGGGAGTGGGCCCCGGGTGTGCCCGACCCACAATGGATCGCGTTCGCCACCGACGACATCGTCACCACCGGTCGGGCGCTACGCGCCGCCGGGGCACCCCTGGTGACGATCCCGGACAACTACTACGACGACCTCGACGCCCGGCTCGACCTCGACCCGGCCCTGCTCGCGGGACTCCGCGAGGTCGGCGCGCTCCACGACCGCGACGCCCACGGCGAGTACTTCCATCTCGCGACCGCGGTCCTGGGTTCACGGGTGTTCTTCGAGGTCGTCCAGCGCACCGGCGAGTACCCGGGGCACGGCTCGGTGGATGCCCCGATCCGGATGGCCGCCCAGCGCCAGCACCGGCTGGGGATGCCCTGACGCCGGCCGTCGAGAGTCTCACGCCGTCGGACGGGCATGCGGGCGGCCCCCGCGGCGTCGGACAGGTCGCCCGGAGCAGCTCGCGGCGCTGCTCGTAGGGCCGCCCGGCGGGGCACCCCACCCCGGCGCGCCGGGCCTGCCCCCGGCTCCACCAGGCGGACCGCGACCAGGGGCCTTGCGGTGGGCGCGTCAGAAGGGCCGTCTCCCAGACCTGGGGGTCAGAGCAGCGCGACGGCGAGGGACGTGATCAGCGAGTGGAAGGACGGCCTTCGGCGACCAGGCGCTTCGCCCTGGACCAGGGCACCGAACTCAGGAGAGGGGACCCGGTGAGCGCGAGGGCCGGGAGTGCGGTGGTGGTCGGGGCCGGACCCCTGTTGGTCTGACAGAGTGAAGTGCCTGGGTTGGGCGGCGACTCAGAGCGAGACTCGACGTCGGGGACGCCTCCGTCCGAGTGGAGGCGCAGCGTGGACACAGGGGAACCGCCATGGCCCGCTTGCTCATCGAACACCGCGTAGCGGACTACGAGCGTTGGCTGCAGGCCTTCGACAGCGACCTCAACGCGGACGGCACCGACGGGGACGAGTTCCGGCGAAAGCTCGGTGTTCGGCGCTACCACGTCATGCGCGGCGCGGACGATCCCAACCTCGTCCTGATCGACATGGAGTACGACAGTCCCCAGCAGGCCGAAGCCCACCTCGACACGATGCGGGGCATCTGGGGTCAGGTCGAAGGGAAGGTCATCTTCGGGCCGCAAGGACGGGTCGTGGAGACCACCCGGGAGCGCGAACTCTGAGACCGGCCAGGGTCCGTTCCGAGTGACTGCGGTGGGCGTAGTCAGCGAGTCTCTGTGGGGCTTGCGGCACGGGACGCGGAACCACCACGGAACAGATCGGCGCCCGCAACTCGTTCTGCTCGATCTCGAGAAATCTGCGCGCCGGACGCCTCGTTGTCGGCCCTCGCATTCTCACCATGCAGCCTGTACTCATTGTCGCCAAGAAACAAGTGTATCCCCTCGCGTCAGACAGGAGGAATCATGGCAGGCTCGGACGGTGAGGTCGGCACCGGGACGCAGCGGCAGGGTGGCGACGACGATCACGAGTCTGATTCGAGGTACAGATGGAGTCTTGTCGCCCTCGGTAGCGGATTGGGCGCTGTCATACTCGCGTTTCTCATCGTTGCTCTATTCTGGCGCGGCCCGGACGGCGCGTCCGCTCTGGGGATCGTGGCGAGTCCGATCGCAGCAATGGTGGGCGCCTACTTCGGCATCCAGGTTTCGGCCTCGTCGGCGAAGACAGCTCAGGACGAGGCCAGGGCTGCTCGTGGGCAGTTGGTACAAGCACTGGCGGATCGAGTACACGCAATCGCCGACGCGAAGCTCGCCTACGGAACCTTGGCGGCCAAGGACGCGGAGGCGGCCGACAAGCTTCGGCAGCACCTCACTACCGTTGAATGACCTCGACCGTCCATCGGGCCGACCACCGACGCCGAGAGACGACCAGCCGGTCGGATCGCCGACACCGAGGGTGTCCCGGCGAAATGCTGCTCGCCGGGGTGGAGGACTACAGCATCGACGCCGTGCTGATCCCCGTCCACGACGGCGATCTGGTCGAGGAACCGATGTGCACCGGGGACCTCGGTCCGATCACGGCAGCGCGCGCCGCGCGGCTGAGCGACTGACCGGGGCATGACGCGTCCATGCATCGAAACGCCGGTGCTGTCGGTCGGAGCCGCAGCGCCCACGACCGGTAACCGCTTCGGCGGCGCGCGTGACCGGACCGGTCGCGGCGGTGCAGGCACGTGCTGATGGCCCGTAGACAAGGCCGGACACGCCGCTCCACGCTGTGACGGGGGTCACGAGGAGAGCGAGGGCTCGATGGCAGGGGTGCTGGCGGCGCGGGCTCGCTGGACGCCGCCGGAGGTGACGGCGAGCCGACCGGAAGTCCGACTGGAAGGTCGGCCGAGGTGTTCGATGCCTGGGCCGCCCCACGGTCGGCGCCGACGAGGAGGAGGTCGGCACAGGCGTCTGTTGCTCGATGTCTTTCGTACCGCCGACGGGCGTCTGAAGGGCACCGTGGTCACCGAGTCCGGCCGGCACGAGCATTTCTCCTCCACACTCGACCTACTCCGCATCCTGGAAGATCTCGAACCTGGTCCGGGTCCGGCCCCCGTCGGCGCGGGCGGGTCGGCGCCGTGAGAACCTCGGCGCGGGTGGCCGCGGTGATGGGCGTTGTCTTCTCCGGCCTGTTCGTCGCCGCCCTCGTGCTGATCGACAGAGGGCCGCACCTGGGTGCCCCGGACGCGGTGTACTCGGCGTTCTACGCGAGCAACGGCGACTCGCTGATCGTCGCCGTTGGGCTCTACCTCGTGCCGCTCGCCGGTATCGCTTTCCTCTGGTTCGCGACCGCGGTCCGGTCTGTCCTCGACGCGATCGGTCACGTGCCGTCGGCCATGGCGAACGGCCTGAACCTGCTCTCCGTCGCCCTGTTCGTCAGCATGCTGTTCGCGGGGACCGCCGCTGTCGCGGCGCCCGCGTTCGGGAGCGTCATCGCGAACGCGCCGGTCGTCTCCCCGGACACCGCCCGCGCCCTCGCTGCCCTCGGTTACGGGCTGGTCTTCGTGTTCTCCGTCCGCGGGGCCGGGATGTTCGCGCTGACCACGACCACGTTGCTCCGCGGCGCGGGCGTGCTGGGGAAGGTCCCCTCGGTGATCGCGTACCTCTGCGGGGCCTATCTGCTGCTCACCGCGACCTACCACCCGGCGAGCCTGCTCGTCCTGCCCGCATGGGTGCTGCTCATCTCGGTGGCCCTCGTGCTCCATGAGCGCCGCGAGCAGGCCGCGGACCCTGCCACCCCTGCCGTCGACACGGGCGCGTCGACGGACCCGCGGTCCCTCCGCGATGCCACCAGCGAGACCACGAGGAGCACACCGTGATCACGACCGACCGTCCCGTTCACCCGCTCTCCGAGATCCCGGGTCCGAAGCCGCTGCCGGTGGTCGGCAACGCCCGTGACATCGACACGAAGCGGTTGGTCCAGAGCGTGATGGAGCTGGCGGACCAGTACGGCCGGATCTTCCAGGTCCACAGCCCCGCCGGGGCGATGTACGTCGTCTCCGGACTCGAGATGGTCCAGGACCTGTGCGACGACACCCGCTTCGACAAGCTCGTCGGCACCGGACAGCGCGAGATGCGCCAGACCCACACCAGCGCGGGCCTCTTCACTGCCGACACCGCCGATCCGCTGTGGAAGTCCGCCCACGACATCCTGCTGCCGAGCTTCAGCACCTGGGCGATGAAGGGCTACCTCGACCCGATGGTCGACATCGCCCAGCAGCTCCTGCTCAAGTGGGAGCGCCTCAACCACGACGAGCCGATCGACGTCGCCGCGGACATGACGCGGCTGACCCTCGACACCATCGCGCTCTGCGGGTTCGGGTACCGGTTCAACTCGTTCTACCGCGACTCCCAGCACCCGTTCGTCGAGGCGATGATGGCGACGCTCACCGAGAGCCTCAAGCGCCAGCAGATGCTCCCGGTCCAGATCAAGCTCCGCCGGGGGGCCCAGCGCCGCTTCCTGGCCAACGCGAAGTACATGGACGACACGATCGACGCGATCGTCAAGGAACGGCGGGCGTCCGGCGACCCCGGCACCGACCTGCTCGGCCACATGCTCGTCGGCACCGACAAGCAGGGGAACACGCTGCCCGACCACAACATCGTGGCGCAGTGCGGCACGTTCCTCATCGCCGGGCACGAGACGACGAGCGGGCTCCTGTCGTTCGCCGTCTACTACCTGCTGAAGCACCCCGAGGTCGTCGCCCGCGCCCACGAGGAGGTCGACCGGGTGCTGGGCACCGACCCGGGCGTGGCGCCGACCGTTGCCCAGATCGGTCAGCTCGGCTACGTCCGCCAGATCCTCGACGAGACCCTGCGGCTCTGGCCGACCGCGCCGGCGTTCACCCGGCAGCCGAGGACGGCGGGCGAGACCGTCGGCGGGTACGGCCCGTTCGACCCGGGCACCGGGATCGTGGCGCTCACCCCGATGCTGCATCGGCTCCCGGAGGTCTGGGGCGAGGACGCGCGGGAGTTCAACCCGGATCACGTGGCCTCCGAGCGCCTCGACGCTCTGCCCCCCAACGCCTACCGGCCGTTCGGCTCGGGGCAGCGGGCGTGCATCGGCCGGCAGTTCGCCCTGCAGGAGGCGACCCTCGTGCTCGGCATGCTCCTGCAGCGCTTCGAGCTCGTCGACCACGCGGACTACCAGCTGAAGATCAAGGAGACGCTCACCATCAAGCCGGACGGCCTCACGATCACCATCCGGCCCCGCGAGGGCCGCACGTGGGGATCGGCGCCGCGGCCGGCGGCCGCCGTCGCCGCCGAGCCCCGCGCGCCCGCACTGGCCGTCGCCCCCGCCGACCGGCACGGCACCCCGCTGCTCGTGCTCTTCGGCTCCAACCTGGGCGCCGCCGAGGATCTCGCCGCGCGGATCGCCCGCGACGCCGGTGACCGCGGTTACACCGCGCGCACCGCGGCGCTCGACGAGGCGGTGGGGGAGCTCCCGACCGAGGGCGCCGTGGTCGTCGTGACCTCGTCCTACAACGGGGAGCCGCCGGACAACGCCGGGAAGTTCTGCACCTGGCTCGACGGGAAGTCGGCGTCGGCGGCCGGGGTCAAGTACACGGTCTTCGGCTGCGGCAACCGCGATTGGGCCGCGACCTACCAGGCCGTACCGACGCGAGTGGACGCCGGACTGGAGGCCAAGGGCGGTACGCGGGTCTACCCGCGCGGGGAGGGTGACCAGCGCGGCGACTTCGACGCGCAGTTCGCGGACTGGTACGGCGGGCTGTGGGACGCCCTGGGCGCGGCACTGGGGCTGGACGCGTCGGCGACCGCGACCGAAGGGGCCGGGCCGCGACTCGCCGTGCAGCTCGAGCAGCGGCGAACGGCGAGCCCGGTGCTGCAGTCCTATCGGGGGCAGCCGGCGACCCTGCGTGTGAACCGCGAGCTCACCGCCCACGCGGGCTCGCCGGGGGGCCGCTCGGTGCGCCACCTCGAGATCACGCTGCCGGCCGGGACGACCTACGCGACCGGCGACCACCTCGGTGTGCTGCCCCGCAACCCGATCGGCACGGTCAACCGGGTGATCGCGCGGTTCGGCCTCGACGGCGGCCAGTTCGCCACGATCACCGCCAAGGGCAGCGCGCCGACCCACCTGCTCTGCGGCGAGCCCTACCCTCTGCTCGGGATCCTCGCCGGCAGCGTCGAGCTGCAGGACGTCGCGAGCCGCGCCGGACTGGCGGCCATGGCCGCGTCGATGCCCGAAGGGCCGCAGCGCGACGAGCTCGCGGGGCTCGCCGGCGTCGACGACGAGTCGAAGGCCCGTTACCGCGAGGAGATCGCCAAGCCCCGGCGCACACTGCTGGAGCTGCTCGAGGCGCATCCGGACTGCAACTTGTCGTTCGCGGAGTTCCTCGACCTGCTTCCGCCACTGCGGCCCCGGTTCTACTCGATCTCCTCGTCGCCGCAGGTGTCGGCGGACGTCGCGCTGACCGTCGGGGTGCTCGAGGGCCCCGCCCGCGCCGGCGACGGCTCGATCTATCGCGGTGTCTGCTCGGGACACCTCGAGGAGGTGCCCGAGGGCGGCACGGTGTTCACCTTCGTGCGCAGCCCGGCCGTCACGTTCCGGCCGCCGGCGAACCCGCACGTGCCGATGATCATGGTGGGGGCGGGGACGGGCATGGCGCCCTTCCGCGGGTTCCTGCAGGAGCGCGAGTCGCTGCGTGCCCAAGGCGTGCCGATCGCCCGCTCGCTGATGTTCTTCGGCTGCCGCGACCCCGAGGACGACCTGCTCTACGCCGACGAGCTCGCCGCGTTCGACAAGGCCGGCGTCGCCACGCTGTACCCGGCGTACTCGCGGGTGCCGGGGTACCGCTACCGCTACGTCCAGCACGCGCTCGAGGGCGCGGCCGACGAGGTCTGGGAGGCCATGCAGCAGGATGCGGTCGTCTACGTCTGCGGCAACGCCTCGACGATGGCGCCCGGCGTCCGCGCGGCCCTCGTCGCGGTGTTCCGCGCGAAGACCGGCGCGGGCGAGGCCGACGGCAACGCCTGGCTCGCTGGCCTCCGCGCGTCGAACCGCTACCTCGAGGACATCTGGGGCGAGACCGCGGTGGTGTGAGGCCGCCGAAGGACAACCGGTTCGCCCCGCAGTCCCTGATCGCCCGCTGGGACTCCTGCGAGCTGGCCGGCAGCGTCGCGACCTGGGCCGGCGTGGCCTGTGCGTGCTTCATCGTCGACGCGTCCTCCACTGCCGGCGTGCTTCGAGCGTCTTCAGGTCGGACGGCGCAGGCCGTGGATCAGCCGCCTGAGCACCGACGGCCCGCCCGCGGACGCGGTCGGGTCTGGTCCCACGGTCGCCGCTGCGGTCGGCCCAGGAGCCGTGGGGCTCGAGAGCGGGGGCCTCAGGGCGACGCCGGGCGTCGGGCGCGGGCGCTCGAAGTGGGGATGGTCGAGGGGTTCCGCCTCGGCCGCCTCGTCGAGGTCGGGTCCGGCGTCGGGTTCACCCTCGACCGGGCGCCGATCGGAGGCGAGCGGGGGTGCGACGATGATCGGTGCGGGCATCGGGGCCGGCTCTTCGCCGGTGCCGTCGGCCGAGATCGGAGAAGGCGGCGGCGGCACGGTGACGACCGGAGCGAACGAACTCCGCTGGTTCGGGCCGGGCACCGCCGGCTCGAGCTGACCCTCCGGCGACCTCCGTGCGACGGGCAGGGCCAGATGCGGGGCCAGCAGCTCGACGGTGGTCGTGTTCTCGACGATCGCCTCGGCCGTCCTCGGTCCCTCGGCGTCCGACTCCGTTGTGCTCGCTCGGCCGGTCACGGTCTGGGAGGTGGTCGTCGCCACGGTCGCCGCGGTCGGGGTGCTCGTGTCGGTCCTCGCGCTTGCCCGAGCTCCGGGGGCAGGCGCCGCCTGCCGGGCGGGCGGCACGGAGATCGCGGTCAGCGAGACGTGGCTCTTCGAGGCGACCGGGACCGGAGCCGGGACAACCGTCGGTGGCATCGTCGGGACCACCGGGGTCGGCGGTGCGGGCGGCGGAGGTACGACCGCCGCAGCGTGCGGGGCCGGCGCGGCATCCCGCCGGAGTGGGCCAGGGGGCGCGTCGTGAGCTGTACCGGGGTGAGCACGGTGCACCTCGTCGGCCGGTGGGGGCGGTTGGCTCGGGGAGGGTTCGGTCGTTCTGCTCAGGCCGGTCAGTGCCCCTCGAGACCATGTCAGGTTTCCCTGCGCGCGATTGATCCGCACCGACACCCAGACCGACTCCGGATGTCCGGGACCGGCCAGGACCAGGCGCGAGAGGTGGAATGCGGAAGTGGTGGTCGACACGATGTCCTCGAGCTCGCGGCGACCCTGGTGGGACGTGTCCGCGGCCCGGCGGGCCCGAGCGAGCACCGCACCCGCCGACCCCGGCGGTCCGCCCCACTCGCCCAGGACCCGTTCACCTGCAACGTCCACCACCGCGACGTGTTCCGCTCCGGGGAGAGCGGCGAGCGCCTCGACGTACCGTTCGGCCGGGCTCGGCTCGCCTCTGGGCACGTCGCTGTCCGCGGCAGATGTCGTGTGAACGACCACGCCACCCCTCACTGCTGTCATGGTTGCCGATCATCAGCACACGAGGACCGTCGTCGGTGCGAGGTACCGGTCCCGTCGGGTCTATCGCCCGTAGCGTCCTCGTCGTGACAAGCACAGCGCCAGGGACTCGTGCCGCGCTATCGGTAGCGGCCCCCGCAGACCTCCGACGGGCGCCACCAGGTGCTCACGCTGATCGAGCAATCAGCCGTCGTGGTGGGCCGTGAACACCCGCTCGGAGGTGACGCCTGATCTGCAGCCGCGGGTTCAGCATCCCGACGTGTGGCGGGGGTGCTCGTGAGATCAGCAGGGAACCCTGCGCCATGAGTGAGGACACAGGTCAGTCCGGCCACCTGGAAACACGGATCGTCAACGCGATCGAACTCGCGCGAGCTGAACAAGAACGCTGGCAGGGACAACTCGACGCAGCAACCAGCGAGACCGAGCAGCTCGAGGCGACCGTGCATCTCGCCGCGAGCAACGCTGTGATCGGAGTGCTCGAAGAGATACTCGAACCGGGCACGCGGTCCCAGGGGCAGGAACCGTCGGGCTGACGTACCGCGAGGCGCGTGCCGTGCGATGGTCTGGGCACGTGCTTGCCGTAGCTGGTCGCGGCGGTCGAGGACGCCGTGTGCCGAAGCTCGACCTCGGAACCGGCCGTTCACACGACCAGTGAGGTCTGCACCGTGTACTGCGATGCGCGGTAGACGTGGCGGCCGAGCTCGACCAGCCGGCCGGTGTCGTCGTAGACCAGGCGTTCCATCGTGACCGCCGCGGCGGGCACGTCCTCGCCGAGCAGCGCGGCCTCCTCGGGTTCCAGCAGCCGCGCCCCGATGGTCTGGTGGGCGATCGCGAACGCCACGCCCTGGGCGCGCAGCGTCGCGTAGAGCCCGCGCTCGACCAGGTCGGCGTCGGTGACGGTGAACCGGTCGGGCAGGTAGTTCGTCATGATCGCCAGCGGGTCGCCGTCCGCGCGGCGCAGCCGGCGCAGCCGCACCAGGCCCTCGGCGGCGTCGAGGGCGTCGTCGACGCCGAGCTCGGCCGCGGTGCCGGTGGTGCGCTCGAGCAGCTCGGTGGAGGGCGCGCGGCCGGAGAGCGCCAAGTCGTCGTGGAGACTCGAGAACTTCATGTCGCGGCGGACCGGGGCGCCGACGACCTGGGTGCCGACACCGCGCTTGCGCACCAGCAGGCCCTTGCGCACCAGCTCCTGGATGGCCTGGCGGGCGGTGGGGCGGGCCAGGCCGAGCCGGCCGGTGAGGGCCAGCTCGTTCTCGAGCCGGTCGCCCGGGCGCAGCCGCCCGTCCTGGATGGCGGCCTCGAGGGCCACGGCGAGCTGGTGGTAGAGGGGCACCGGGCTCGAGCGGTCGAGCTGCACGTCGAGCTCGACGGCGTCGGAGGCGGTGGTCATGGCCGCCAGCGTAGCGGTGCGGCTGTCCGTATGACAGTTCGTCTGTATGTCAGGACAAAGTATTGACGTGTCGCCGGACACCCTCTTAACGTCCTCGACATCGCCGCGACATCCCCGGCGACCAGCCCCCACCTCCCGCCGGAGCACCCATGACCACGACCGCACCGCAGGCCCCCGAGGTCCTGACGTTCGGTCGCAGCGGAGTCGACATCTACCCGCTGCAGACCGGGGTCGGGCTCGAGGACGTCGAGTCGTTCGGCAAGTTCCTCGGCGGCACCACGGCCAACGTCGCCGTCGCCGCCTCCCGCCTGGGGCGGCGCGCCGCGATCATCACCGGCGTCGGCGACGACCCCTTCGGTCGCTACGTCCGCCGCGAGCTGCGCCGCCTCGGCGTCGACGACGTCCACGTCGTCGTCGACCCGCACCACCTCACGCCCGTGACGTTCTGCGAGATCTTCCCGCCGGACGACTTCCCGCTGTGGTTCTACCGGCGGCCGACCGCCCCCGACCTGCAGGTCCACACCGCCGACGTCGACCTCGACGCCGTCCGCGGCGCCGACCTGCTCTGGCTCTCGGTGACCGGGCTCTCCGAGGAGCCGAGCCGCCAGACCCACCACGACGTGCTGGAGGCGCGGCAGCGGCGGGGTCACGTCGTCCTCGACCTCGACTACCGCCCGATGTTCTGGCCCGACGCGGCCGCCGCGACGAGCGAGGTGCAGAAGGTCCTCGGCCAGGTCACCGTCGCGGTCGGCAACCGCGAGGAGTGCGAGGTCGCCGTCGGCGAGACCGACCCCGAGCGCGCGGCCGACGCCCTGATCGAGGCCGGGGTCGAGGTCGCGATCGTCAAGCAGGGCCCGCGCGGCGTCCTCGGCAAGACCCGTGCCGGCGAGCGGGTGGAGTCCCCGCCCATCCCCGTCACCCCGCTCAACGGCCTCGGCGCCGGCGACAGCTTCGGCGGCTCGCTGGCCCACGGCCTGCTCGCCGGCTGGGACCTCGCGACGGTGCTGCACCGCGCCAACGCCGCCGGCGCGATCGTCGCCTCCCGCCTCGAGTGCTCCACCGCCATGCCGACCCCCGCCGAGATCGACCACCTCCTCGAGAAGGGCACCCTGCCGTGAGCTTCGCCGCCGGCCACGACGAGGTCCGCGAGATCCGCGCGACGGACCCGGGCCGCGTCACCAAGCTGCTCGCCGCCCGCGCGCGGCGCCCGTTCGTCCCGGCGGACGGCCGGCTGATGATCGTCGCCGCCGACCACCCTGCCCGCGGCGCGCTCTCCGCCGGCGGCCGCGCCGACGCGATGGCCAGCCGCCCCGAGCTGCTCGACCGCCTCGTCGCCGCCCTCGCGCGGCCGGGGGTGGACGGCGTGCTCGCCACCGCCGACATCCTCGAGGACCTCCTGTTGCTCGGCGCCCTCGAGGACAAGGTCGTCATCTCCTCCATGAACCGGGGCGGCCTCGCCGGCGCCGCGTTCGAGATGGACGACCGCATGACCGGCTACGACGTGCGCGGCACCGTCGACGCCGGGTTCGACGGCGCCAAGATGCTCACCCGCATCGACTACGACGATCCGGCCACCGTCGCGACCCTCGAGGCCTGCGCGGAGGCGGTCACCGAGCTCAACCGGGCCCAGCTGGTCGCGATGGTCGAGCCCTTCATCTCGCGCCGCGTGGACGGCAAGGTGGTCAACGACCTCTCGCCCGAGGCCGTGATCCGCTCGGTGCACATCGCCCAGGGCCTCGGGGCCGGCAGCGCCTACACCTGGATGAAGCTGCCCGTCGTCGAGGACATGGCGCGCGTGATGGCGGCGACGACGCTGCCGACGCTGCTGCTCGGCGGCGACCCCGCCACGGCGCCGGAGGAGACCTACGCGTCCTGGCGCGCGGCGCTCGCCCTCCCCGGCGTGCGCGGTCTCATCGTCGGGCGCACGCTGCTCTACCCCGCCGACGACGACGTCGCGGGTGCGGTCGACACCGCGGTGTCGATGGTCCGTCCGGAGGTGGTGCCGGCATGACCGCCTCGCTCCGGCAGGACCTGCACCTGCCCGCCGGCGCCGCGGCGCGCGGCCCGTACGACCTGGAGATCACGCCGGCGACGGCGGGCTGGGCGTGGTCGAGCCTGCGCACGCTGACCCTGCCCGCCGGCGGCGAGCACACGCTCGACACCGGCGACGAGGAGATGATCGTCGTCCCGCTGTCCGGCGGCGCGCACGTCGAGGTCGGGGGAGCGGTGTCCACGCTGGCGGGCCGGCCCGACGTCTTCGCCGGTCCCACCGACGTCGCCTACCTGCCGGTGGGGTCGCGCGCGACGCTCCGGGCCACCGAGGGGACGGCCCGGCTCGCGCTCACCGGGGCGCGCACCGAGCGCGTCCTGCCGTTCCGCTCCGTGGCCGCGGCCGACGTCCCCGTCGAGATCCGCGGCGCCGGACAGGCCACCCGCCAGGTCCGCAACTTCGGGGCGGCCGACGTGTGCGAGGCCGGCAACCTCATCGCCGTCGAGGTGATCACCCCGGGCGGCAACTGGTCGAGCTACCCGGCCCACAAGCACGACGAGGCCTCGGCCCACGAGTCGGAGCTCGAGGAGATCTACTACTACGAGATCACCCCGGGCCCGCACGGCGAGCCCGGCCTCGGGTTCCACCGGACCAGCGCCTCGCCCGCGGGGGAGGTCGACGTGCTCGTCGAGGTCCGCGACCGCGACACCGTCCTCGTCCCCTCGGGCTGGCACGGACCGTGCACCGCCGCCCCCGGCCACGACATGTACTACCTCAACGTCATGGCCGGCCCGGGCGAGCGCGCCTGGAAGATCACCGACCACCCCGACCAGGCCTGGATCCGCGGCACGTGGGCGGACCAGCCGGTGGACCCCCGATTGGGGCGCTCGTCATGACCGACACGATCAGGCTCACCGTCGCCCAGGCGCTCGTCCGCTTCCTCGGCGCGCAGTACTCCGAGCGCGACGGCGTCTCCCGGAAGCTCTTCGCCGGCTGCTTCGGCATCTTCGGCCACGGCAACGTCGCCGGTATCGGGCAGGCGCTGCTCGAGGCCGAGCTCACCGACCCCGACCTGCTGCCCTACGTCCTCGGGCGCAACGAGCAGGCCATGGTGCACTCCGCCGCGGCCTACACCCGGATGCGGGACCGCCTGCAGACCTGGGCGGTCTCGACGAGCGTCGGCCCGGGCGCGACCAACATGGTCACCGGCGCCGCGCTCGCCACGATCAACCGGCTCCCGGTCCTGCTGCTGCCCGCGGACACCTTCGCGGACCGGTCGGCGTCGCCGCTGCTGCAGGAGCTCGAGCTGCCCGGCTCCGGCGACGTCACCGTCAACGACTGCTTCCGCCCGGTCTCGCGGTACTTCGACCGCGTCTGGCGTCCCGAGCAGCTGCCGGCGGCGATGCTCGCCGCGATGCGGGTGCTCACCGACCCGGCCGAGACGGGGGCGGTCACCGTCTGCTTCCCACAGGACGTGCAGGCCCAGGCCCACGACTGGCCGCTCGAGCTGTTCGCGGACCGGGTCTGGCACGTGGCCCGCCCGCTGCCCGAGCGCGCCCGCCTCGCCGAGGCCGCCGCGGTGATCCGCTCCGCCCGCCGACCGGTGGTGGTCGCCGGGGGAGGGGTGCACTACTCCGGGGCCACGGCGGCGCTGGCCGCGTTCTGCGAGGCCACCGGCATCCCGGTCGGGCAGAGCCAGGCCGGCAAGGGCACGCTGCCCTTCGACCACCCGCAGTGTCTCGGCGCGATCGGCTCCACCGGCACCACGGCGGCCAACGCGATCGCCCGCGACGCCGACGTCGTCATCGGGATCGGCACCCGCTACTCCGACTTCACGACGGCGAGCCGCACCGCCTTCCAGGGCGACGGCGTCCGGTTCGTCAACGTCAACGTCGCCGGGCTCGACGTGGTCAAGCACTCCGGGGTCCCGGTCGTCGCCGACGCGCGGGAGACCCTCGAGGGCCTGCGCGCCGCGCTCGCCGGGTGGCGGGCCGACCCGGACTACATCGAGGAGTACCGCCGCCTCGACGCCGAGTGGGCCGCGACGGTGGACGCCGCGTACCACCCGGCGGTCCCGGCCGCGGGCGCCGGCGGCCTGCTCACCCAGGGCGAGGTCATCGGGATGGTCAACGAGCTGACCGATCCCCGCGACGTCGTCGTGTGCGCGGCCGGCTCGATGCCCGGTGACCTGCACAAGCTGTGGCAGACCCGCGACCCCAAGGGCTACCACGTCGAGTACGGCTACTCCTGCATGGGCTACGAGGTCGCCGGCGGCGTCGGGGTGGCCATGGCCTGCCCGGACCGGGACGTCGTCGTCATGGTCGGCGACGGCTCCTACCTGATGATGGCCACCGAGCTGGTCACCGCGGTCCAGGAGCACGTCAAGGTGATCACCGTCCTCGTCCAGAACCACGGCTACGCCTCCATCGGGGCGTTGTCGGAGGAGCTCGGCTCCCAACGGTTCGGCACCCGCTACCGCTACCGCGGCGAGGACGGCCGGCTCGACGGCGAGCGCCTGCCCGTCGACCTCGCCGCCAACGCGGCGTCCCTCGGCGTGCGGGTGCTGCCCGCCCGCACCCCCGACGAGTTCGCGGCCGCTCTGCGCGAGGCGAAGGCGGCCGAGGAGAGCGTCGTCGTCCACGTCGAGACCGACCCGCTCGTCCCCGCCCCGGACTCCCGCTCGTGGTGGGACGTCCCGGTCGCCGAGGTCGCCTCGCTCGAGAGCACCCAGCGCGCCCGCAAGACCTACGACCAGAACAAGGCCACCCAGCGCCCCTTCCTGCAGCCCAGCGACCGTCCCACCGAGGTGACCGAATGAGCAGCATCCGCATCGGGTCCGCCCCCGACTCCTGGGGCGTCTGGTTTCCCGACGACCCCGAGCAGACCACCCCCGAGCGCTTCCTCGCCGAGGTCGCGTCCGCCGGCTACGACGTGATCGAGCTCGGCCCCTACGGCTTCCTGCCCACCGACCCGCAGCGGCTCGCCGACGCGCTGCGCGAGCACGGCCTGCGGGTCTCGGCCGGCACCGTGTTCGAGCACCTGCACCAGCCGGAGTCCTGGGAGCACGTGTGGTCGCAGGTCACCGACGTGGCCGCCCTGACCCGCGCGGTCGGCGGCGAGCACCTCGTCGTCATCCCCGAGCCGTGGCGCGACCACAAGACCGGCGCCCCCAAGGAGGACCGCCGCCTCGACACCGCCGGCTGGGAGCGCCTGACGATCGGGATGGACCGGCTCGGTCGCCGGGTCCTCGAGGAGTACGGCCTGCAGGTCCAGTTCCACTCGCACGCCGACTCCCACGTCGGGTACCAGCAGGAGATCGAGCGCTTCGTCGAGGCCACCGACCCGCGGTACGTGAACCTGTGCCTGGACACCGGCCACGTCTCGTACTACGGCGGCGACAACGTCGCGATCATCCGGAAGTACCCGGAGCGGATCGGCTACCTGCACCTCAAGCAGGTCGACCCGGCGATCGTCGCCCGCGTGGAGGCCGAGGACATCCCGTTCCCCGACGCCGTCCGCCTCGGCGCGATGGTCGAGCCGCCGCACGGGGTGCCCTCGATGCCCGAGGTGCTCGGCGCCGTCGACGAGGCGGGTCTCGACGTCTACGCCATCGTCGAGCAGGACATGTACCCCTGCCCGCCCGACCACCCGCTGCCGATCGCGCAGCGCACCCACACCTACCTGGCCTCGTGCGGCGGCGCGTCCGTCCGCATCGGCCAGCCGGCCTGAGAGGGGCACCCCGTGACCGACGAACTGCGCGTGGCCGTCCTCGGCGTCGGCAAGATGGGCTCGTTCCACGTCGAGAGCCTGTCCCGGCGCACCCGCGGCGCCCGCGTCACCGTGGTCAGCGACTTCGCGGACGAGCAGGCCCACCGCGTCGGCGACCCGGTCGGCGCGCGTGTGGTGGCCGACCCGGCCGCGGCGATCGCGGCCGACGACGTCGACGCCGTCGTCCTCGCGAGCCCCGGGGCGGCCCACGAGGCGCAGGTGCTGGCCTGCCTCGAGGCCGGCAAGCCGGTGCTGTGCGAGAAGCCGCTGACGACCGAGGCCTCGACGGCCGCCGCCGTGTACCGCCGGGAGACGGCGCTGGGCCGCCGGCTCGTCCAGGTCGGCTTCATGCGCCGTTTCGACCACGAGTACGCCGCGCTGCAGCGGATGATCGCCTCCGGTGAGTTGGGCGCGCCGCTGATGCTGCACTGCACCCACCGCAACCCTGCGGTGCCGGACTTCTTCGACTCCGAGTTCATGATCCGCGACTCGGTGGTCCACGAGGCCGACACCGCGCGCTTCCTGCTCGGCGAGGAGATCGCCGCGGTCAGCGTGGTCAAGGGCCGGCCCACCGCCGAGGCACCCGCCGGCGTCTCCGACCCCATGCTCGTGCTGTTCGAGGCCGAGTCCGGCGCCCTGGTAACCGTCGAGATCTTCGTGCGGACCGGGATCGCCTACGAGGTGCGCACCGAGGTCGTCGCCGAGCGCGGCTCGGCCACGATCGGGCTGGACCAGCACCTCGTCACCAAGCGGGTCAGCCCCGACCGCGGAGGCGTGGGCACGTGGGGCGGGACGATCACCCCCGACTTCGTCGCCCGCTTCGGGCAGGCCTACGACGACCAGATGCAGCGCTGGGCCGACGCGGCCCGCCGGGGGATCGCCACCGGCGGCGACGCCGTCGACGGGCCCGGCAGCTGGGACGGCTACGCCGCCGCGGCGGTCTGCGAGGCCGGCGTGGCCGCCGTCGTCAAGGGCGAGCGGATCGAGACCGGAATGGAGGTCCGGGCATGAAGCTCGCCCTGGACGCCCAGATGTTCCACCGCACCCACGCGGTGACCGACCTGCCGGACGCCGTCGCCCGCGCCGGCTACCAGTGGATGGAGCTCTCCCCGAAGGAGGACTTCGTCCCGTTCTTCGCCCACCCGCGCGTCGACTCCGCGACCGTGGCGACGCTGCGCCGCCGCGCGGCCGACGCCGGGGTCGGCATCTCCTCGGTGCTCCCGGTGCTGCGCTGGTCGGGGCCCTCCGAGGACGCCCGGCAGGCCGCCGTCCGCGCGTGGCGGCGGGCCATCCAGATCGCCGTCGACCTCGGCGTGGACACCATGAACACCGAGTTCAACGGTCGGCCCGAGGCCGCCGAGTACGCCGAGGCGATGTTCCTGCGCTCGTTCGACGAGCTCGCGCCGGACTTCGAGCGCGAGGGCATCCGTCTCGTCCTCGAGCCCCACCCCGACGACTTCGTCGAGGACGGCCACGCGGCCGTCGACCTCGTCGCGGGGCTCGACCGGGACTGGGTGTCGTTCCTCTACTGCACCCCGCACACGTTCCACCAGGGCAACGACGCGGCCGGGATCATCGCCCACGCCGGTCCCCGCCTGACCAACGTGCACCTGGCCGACACCCTCGACCACACCGCCTCCGGCGGCCTGCGCTACATCGTCAACCCGCCCGGCTCCACGGTCCGCGTGCACCAGCACGCCCCGATGGGCGCCGGCGAGGTCGACTTCGACGCCGTGTTCGCCGCCCTCGCGGCCACCGGTTTCGACGGCACCCTCACCCACTGCGTCTTCGGGTGGGAGGAGCGCGCCACCGAGATCGTCACCACCGACCGCGATTCGATCACCGCCCTCGTCGCCAAGCACTTCGGCTCGGACACCGTCCTCGAGCCCGCACCCGGAAGGACCCCCCGATGATGGAGACCCTGCAGCACTGGGCCGGCGGCGCCGTGCTGAAGTCGACCGGCGAGCGGCTCGGCGACGTCACCGACCCGGCCACCGGTGAGGTGCGGCGCCAGGTGGCGTTCGCGACCGAGGCCGACGTCGAGGCGGTCGTCGGCGCCGCCCGCGACGCGTTCCCGCGCTGGCGGGACACCTCGCTGACCCGGCGCACGCAGATCGTGTTCCGGTTCCGGGAACTGCTCAACGCCCGGGCCTCCGAGCTCGCGGAGATCCTCACCGCGGAGCACGGCAAGGTCCTCTCCGACGCCGCGGGGGAGGTCGCGCGGGGGCAGGAGGTGGTGGAGTTCGCGTGCGGGATGCCGCACCTGCTCAAGGGCTCGGCCACCGAGAACGCCTCCACCGGGATCGACGTCTCG
>NZ_JABBND010000010.1 GCF_012933465.1 Actinomycetospora sp. TBRC 11914 | reverse complement strand
CCTTCGGCTCGTGAGCAGAAAGTGTCGCTATACCGACACTTTCTGCTCACGAGCGCGCAGCGCACCTCAGGAACGTCTCGGGACCCGCCGGCGTTGCACAGGACGTCCGCCCAGCACCGAAGGAGGACCAACACATGGCTCCCAACAACGCCGTTCAGGCTGAGACGGCGATCCTCGCCGGCGGCTGCTTCTGGGGCGCCCAGGAGCTGCTGCGCCACAAGCCGGGCGTGATCTCGACCCGCGTCGGCTACAGCGGCGGGGACACCCCCAACGCGACCTACCGCAACCACGGCGACCACGCCGAGGCGGTCGAGGTCGTCTTCGACCCGTCGACGATCTCCTTCCGCGACATCCTGGAGTTCTTCTTCCAGATCCACGACCCGTCGACGAAGAACCGCCAGGGCAACGACGTCGGCCGCAGCTACCGCTCGGCGATCTACTACACCTCCGACGAGCAGCGTCGCGTCGCCCTCAACACGATCGCCGACGTCGACGCCTCCGGCCTGTGGCCGGGCAAGGTCGTCACCGAGGTGGAGCCGGCCGGCGACTTCTGGGAGGCCGAGCCGGAGCACCAGGACTATCTGCAGCGGATCCCCTACGGCTACACCTGCCACTTCCCGCGTCCGGGATGGGTGCTGCCGAAGCGGGCCACGCAGAACGCCTGACCCACCGCCGCAGCACGCACACGACGGCGCCGTCCCCGGCCGGGGGCGGCGCCGTCCGCGTCTCAGCCCCAGGCCTGGGCGAGCAGCTCGTGGCTGCGGACCCGGTCGGCGGGATCGGTCGTGATGGTGGTAACCAGCAGCTCGTCGGCGCCGGTGGCCTTGACCAGGATCTCCAGGTCGTCGCGCACCGTGGTCGGCGACCCGACGAACTGGGTGTCGACCCGGTCGGCCACCCCCGCCCGCTCGGCGTCGGTCCACGCCCGCGCCCGCGCCTGCTCCGGGGTGACGTAGGGCTGCGCACCGCGGCCGGTGCGGATGTCGAGCACCCACTGGCCGTACGGGGCGGCGAGCTCCCGGGCCGCGTCGTCGGTGGGGGCGACGACGACGTCGGCCGACACCATGACGTGCGGGCGGTCCAGACCGGGGGACGGCACGAAGGCCGCGCGGTAGGCCGCCACCGTCTCCAGCACCGTCGTCGGGAGCGTGTGGTAGTTGACCGCGAACGGCAGCCCGAGCGCGCCCGCGGTCTGCGCGCTGACGCCGGGACTCGAGCCGAGCAGCCACACCTGGAGGTCGGCGCCCTCGGCGGGCATCGCGTGGATCGGGGTGCCGTCGGCGCGGGTCGCCGTGCCCTCGAGATAGGAGACGATCTCGCGGACCTGGGCGGCGTGGTCCGGGGCGTCGCCGCTGACGCCCATGCGCTCGGCGAGGGTGCCGAACCCGGAGAAGTCCGCGCCCGGCACCCGCCCCGGGGCGGGGATGAGCAGGCCGTCGACGTGGCGCGACGGCGGCGGGGGCGGCGCGTCGGCCGGTGGCGCCGAGCGCGCCCGGAGCATCGCGAGGATCTTGTGGATGTCGAAGCGGCCGAGCCCCAGGTCGACCCGGTCTGGGAAGACGGCCGCGACCGTGCCGAACTGCTCGGCGATCTGCAGCGGCGGCGTCATCGGCATCTGCACCGCACCGGAGCCGACGCGGATCGTGCTGGTCGCGCTCGCGACGAGACCGACGAGCACCGGGGTCGACGACGAGGCGACCCCGGGGGTCAGGTGGTGCTCGGCGACCCAGTAGCGGCGGTAGCCCGCCGCCTCGGCGGCGCGGGCCAGCTCGAGGGTGTGGCGCAGCGCGTCGGCGGCCGTGCCGCCGGGCGGGACGGGCGCGAGGTCGAGGACGGACAGCGGGACGGCGGGCACGGCGGGGCCTCCGGGGGCGAACGGTCGGGACGGGGTGCTCCCGAACAGACCGCGCTCGCCGTGCGCACCAGGTCGACGTGCCGGCGGTGGGTGCCGAGGAAGCCCGCGCGCATCCGCCACCTCCGCTCGCCCGGCCGTCACTCCGTGCCTACCCCGAAGGGGCGCCCCCGGGCAAGCGCTGGTGCGGCCACGGCCACACCTCGCGGACACGGGCGCGGAGCACACCGCGTGGTTACGGTGGAGGGGTGATCCCGGCCCTGGTACTCGTCGCGCGCCGCTGGCTCGACGGTCGCGGCGCGCCCTCGGGGCTGTAGGCCGCCTCTCCCGTCGTCCACGTACCGACAGGGAGGACCCCGGGTGAACGCACCCAGCGCCACCGCACTCGACGAGCCCGTCCGGGCCGCGCTCGACGGTCCCCACGCGCACCTCGCCGTCCGCCACGGACGTGCCGTGCGCTACCACCCGGACGTCGCGCCGTTCCTCGCCCCGCCTCGCGACGAGGCCGAGTGGGCCGACGCCGTCGCGCTCGCCGGGGCCGGCGGGGTCGTCGTCGTGCGCTCCCCCGCACCGCTCGACGTGCCGCCGGACTGGGAGATCGCCCGCGACCTGCCGGGGGTCCAGATGGTGCTCGGCGACGACGTGCCCACCCCGGCGGATCCCGACCTCGACGTCCTCGGCGCCCCCGACGTCGACGCGATGCTCGCGCTCGTCGGGCGCACGCAGCCCGGCCCGTTCGCCCGCCGCACCCACGAGCTGGGCACCTACCTCGGCGTCCACGACGACCTCGCCGGGCTCGTCGCGATGGCCGGCGAGCGGCTCCGCGTGCCCGGCGGCACCGAGATCAGCGCGGTCTGCACCGACGCGGCCGCCCGCGGCCGCGGCCTCGCGACGAGGTTGGTGCTGGCCGTCGCCGCGGGTATCCGGTCCCGCGGCGAGCTCCCGTTCCTGCACGCCTCCGCCACCAACACGACCGCGATCCGGCTCTACGAGGAGCTCGGTTTCGTCCTGCGGGCCGAGCCGGCCTTCGTCGCGGTCCGCGCGCCGTCCCACGTCGTCGAACCGGCCCTCACCGAGGAGACCTCCGCATGACACCTCCGCTTCCTGCGATGGCGCCCTTCCACCTGGCGATCGCCCTCGACGGGACCGGCTGGCACCCCGCGTCGTGGCGGGAGCCCGGCGCGCGTCCCGCCGACCAGTTCGGTGCCGACTTCTGGGTCGAGCAGGTCCGCGAGGCCGAGAACGGCCTGGCGACGTTCGTGACGATCGAGGACGGCTTCACCGCGGCCCGCGTCCCCGGCGACGAGGGCCGCTCCGACCGCGCGCAGGGCCGCCTCGACGCCACGCTGATCGCTCAGCGGGTCGGCCCGACGACCGAGCACGTGGGGATCGTCCCGACGGTCGTCGCCACCCACACCGAGCCGTTCCACGTGTCCACCCAGATCGCGACGCTGGACTGGGTCACCTCCGGGCGGGCGGGCGAGCGGATCAAGGTGTCGACGGGCGACGCGGAGTACGCGCTGTTCGGGCGCCGGCAGCCCGGCACCGAGAGCCGCGACGCGCTGTTCGACGAGGCCGCCGACCACGTCGAGGTGCAGCGGCGGCTCTGGGACTCCTGGGAGGACGACGCGGAGATCCGCGACGTCGCGACCGGCCGGTTCGTCGACCGCGACAAGCTCCACTACATCGACTTCGTCGGGACGCACTTCGCCGTCCGGGGCCCCTCGATCACCCCGCGCCCGCCGCAGGGCCAGCCGGTCGTCACCGCGCTCGCCCACGTCGACACCGCCTACCGCCTCGCCGCGCGGGCGGCCGACGTCGTGTTCACGACGCCGGACGGCACCGGTCGCGACGGCCCCACCGGCGACGCGGCGACGACGCTGGCCGCGGCGCGCGCCGCGGAGCGCGAGGTCGGGCGCACCGGTGAGCCGCTCGTCGTCGTCGGGGACCTGCTCGTCCTGCTCGACGACGATGCCGCGGGGGCCCGCGCCCAGCTCTCGCGGCTCGACGCCGTCGCCCCGCTGCGCAGCGACGCCGCCGTGCTCGCCGGCTCGGTCACCGACGTCGCGGACACCCTCGAGTCGTGGGCCGCGGCCGGCCTCACCGGCGCCCGCCTGCGCCCCGCGGTCGCCACCAACGACCTGCCCCGCATCACCCGGGAGCTCGCGCCCGAGCTCGCCCGCCGCGGGCTGACCCGCGGCGCCTGGGGCGAGCCCGGGTCGCTGCGCGACCTGCTCGGACTCCCCCGCCCCGCCGACCGCTACGCGCACGCGTGAGAGGAGGGCTCTCCCATGAAGCCCCGTAAACGGATCCACCTCGCCGCGCACTTCCCCGGCGTGAACAACACGACGGTCTGGGGCGACCCGGCGTCGGGCAGCCACATCGCGTTCTCCTCGTTCCGCCACTTCGCGCAGACCGCCGAGCGCGCCAAGTTCGACTTCCTGTTCCTGGCCGAGGGCCTGCGCCTCCGCGAGCAGGGCGGCAGGATCTACGACCTCGACGTCATGGGCCGCCCGGACAACGTCTCCATCCTCATGGCGCTCGCCGCGGTGACCGACCGGATCGGCCTCGCCGGCACCGTCAACTCGACGTTCAACGAGCCGCTCGACGTCGCCCGCAAGCTCGCCACGCTCGACCACCTCTCGGCCGGGCGCGCGGCCTGGAACGTCGTGACCAGCTGGGACGAGTTCACCGGCGAGAACTTCCGCCGCGGCGGCTACCTGCCCAAGGACAAGCGCTACCTGCGCGCGCAGGAGATGCTCTCGACCGCGCAGGCGCTGTGGGACTCGTGGGACTCCGACGGGATCGTCGCCGACCCGGCGTCCGGAGAGTTCCTGCGCCGCCCCGACGAGGGCGCCTTCGAGATCCACTCCGACCAGTTCGACATCGCCGGGCGCTTCCCGCTGCCGCGCAGCCCCCAGGGCCGGCCGGTGATCATCCAGGCCGGGGACTCCGAGGAGGGCCGTGAGTTCGCCGCGCACAGCGCCGACGCGATCTTCACCCGGCACGCCGAGTTCACCGCAGGCCAGGAGTTCTACGCCGACGTGAAGGCCCGCCTGGCCCGGTTCGGGCGCCGCCACGAGGACCTCAAGATTCTCCCGGCGGCGACGTTCGTCCTCGGCGACACCGAGTCCGAGGCCGCGGAGAACGCCCGGCAGGTGCAGTACCAGCAGGTCGGCCCGCAGACGGCGATCGCGTTCGCCGAGCAGGTGTGGAACCTCGACCTCTCCGACGTCGACCCCGACGGGCCGGTGCCCTCGTTCGACCCGAAGACCGAGGACGACGTCGACTCGGGCGGCCACATCTCCAAGGGCCGCGCGAGCGTGCGGATGTACCGCGACCCGGTGGCGACCGCGAACGAGTGGCGCGAGCTCGGCGAGGCGGAGGGGCTGTCGCTGCGCGAGGTGGTGATCCGCAAGAACGGGCGGCACACCTTCGTCGGCACCCCGCAGCGGGTCGCGGACACGATCGACCGGTTCGTGCAGGAGGACGCCTCCGACGGCTTCGTGCTCGTCCCGCACATCACGCCGGGCGGCATGGACGCGTTCGCGGACCAGGTGGTGCCGCTGCTGCAGGAGAAGGGCTCGTTCCGCACCGAGTACGAGGGGACGACGCTGCGGGAGCACCTCGGGCTCGCGCCGTTGCGTTCAGATGCGCTGGCGCAGTCGTAGATGACCGCCCCGGATCGGCGGTCCGCAGAGTCCCTGCTCGGCCTGGTCGGCGGCACCCCGCTGGTGCGGCTCGCCCGTGCCGCGCCGGCCGCCGAGGTCCACGCGAAGCTGGAGTACCTCAACCCGGGCGGGTCGGTGAAGGACCGCGCGGCGCTGGCGATGGTGCTCGACGCGGAGGAGTCCGGGGCGCTGCGCCCGGGCGGCACGGTCGTCGAGGGCACCTCGGGCAACACCGGGCTCGGGCTCGCGCAGGTCGCCGCGGCCCGGGGCTACCGGTCACTGTTCGTGCTGCCGGACAAGACCGCGGTGGAGAAGCTCGACGCGCTGCGCGCGTACGGCGCGGAGGTGGTGCTGACACCCTCGGCGCTGCCGCGGGAACACCCGGACCACGTGATCAACTACGCGACGCGGCTGGCGAAGGAGACCGACGGCGGCTGGCTCGCCGACCAGTACGGCAACCCCGCCAACCCCGAGATCCACCGCCGCACCACCGGCCCCGAGATCTGGGAGGCGACCGGCGGGCGGATCACCCACCTCGTGTCGACGATCGGGACCGGCGGGACGATCACCGGGACCGGCTCCTACCTGCGCGAGGTGTCGGGCGGGCGGGTCGAGATCGTGGGCGCCGATCCGGTGACCAGCCGGTACGGCGGCGGGGACGGATCGCCGTTCGCGGTGGAGGCCGCGGGGCACTATCTGCACCCGGAGACCGCCGAGGACGTCTTCCCCGACGTCTACCGCCGCGAGGTCGTCGACCGGATCGAGACGATCGGCGACCGGGAGTCCATCCTCACCGCGCGCGGACTGGCCCGGACCGAGGGCCTGCTCGTGGGCGGCTCGTCGGGGACGGCGGCGGCCGCGGCCCTGCGGGTCGCGCGCGAGGCGGGACCGGACGCCGTCGTCGTCGCGATCCTCCCCGACTCCGGGCGCGCGTACCTCTCGAAGTACCACTCGGAGACGTGGCTGCGCCGGCAGGGCTTCCTCGACGACGACCGGCCGGGCACGTTGGCCCCGCTCGTCTCGCCGGTGGTGAGCGTCCCGACCGGGACGTCGGTGGGCGAGGCGCGGGCGGCGCTCGAGGCGTCCGGGCAGGCGGCGCTCCCGGTGGTGCTGGCCGGCCGGTCGGACCGCTTCCCGCCGGCGGCCGGGGAGGTGCTGGCGCTGCTGTCGATGTCCGACCTGCGCGGCGTGTCCTCGGAACCGGTGCCGGTGCCGGCGACGCCGCCGGTGGGGGTCGGCACCGGGGAGACGGCGGCGGAGGCGCTGGCGCGGCTGGGTCCCGACGTCGAGGCGGTGCACCTGGTGCGGGATGCGCGGTTGGCGGGCGTGCTCTCCCTGGGTGCGCTTCGCGCTCGTGAGCACTAAATGTCGCTATAGCGACATTTAGTGCTCACAAGCGCGGAGCGCACCTACTCGGTAGGAATTGAGCCGCCGAGTGGACTCTCAAGGCTGCGCCGACAGCCATGGAGGTCCACTGAACGGGTCCTCACCCCTGTAGGGAGATCCCCACCGCTGCTCGGGGGCGCGCACGATCGTTCCGAACCACCCACCACGACAGGCTCCTCCCATCACGGAATCGGGGTCACCGAGGCCCCTCCGACACCCAGAGGAGCCTTCGATGACCACGTTCGACCCGCGCACCGTCAATTCCGGCAATTACTCCGGTCCGCAGTTCGGGACCCCGAACTTTCCCGGCCGGCAGTTCCCGGGCCCCGTTCCACCGCCACCCTCGCGACCCACCCGCAAGAAGCCGTTCGCGGCGAAGCTCGTCGCGGGCCTCGTCGCCGCCGGACTCGTCGTCGGCGGCGCCGGCACCTGGTTGGCGTTCTCCAGCTCGTCCGCGGAGGCCGCCGTGCAGTCCACATCGTTCGCCGGGGACAACCCCACGACGTCGCCCTTCGGCACCGACGCTCCGCAGGTCGCGGCCGTCTCGGCCACCGGCCCGCAGGCCGGCGACACCAAGGGTCTCTACGCCGCCACCGACCCGGCCTCGTGCAACACCGCCGACTTCCTCGCCCAACTCCAGGCGGACCCGAACAAGCTCGCGGCTTTCGGTGGTGTGTTCGACCTCGGCGCCGACGCCGTCCCGGGCTTCATCAGCAGCCTCTCCCCGGTCGTCCTGCGCGCGGCCACGTCGGTGACGGACCACCCGTTCGTCGACGGCGCCTTCGACGCTCGGACTGCTGTGCTCGCCCCGGGCACCGCAGTCCTCGTCGACCACCGCGGCGTGCCCGCCGTGAAGTGCTTCAACGGCAACCCGCTGACCGCCGGACCCGAGGCCGCCGGTGCCGTCACCGTCATCCCCACCGCCCAGGAGATCGCCACCTTCTCCTTCACCAGCGTCGACAACACTCGCGTCGTCGTCACCCCCCGCCCCGAAGCCCGACCCCGAAGCCCTCGAGAAGGCCGCCAAGGAGGCCGCCGCGAAGGCTGCGACGTCACGGGCGCAGGCCGACACCGCCAGGTCGCAGGCCGCGACGTTCGAGGCCCAGGCCGCGGCCCTCCGTGCGCAGGCCCAGAGCGCCGACGCCAATGCCGCTGCGGCGGCCGCGAACCTGAAGGCGGCCGACAACGCGGTCGCGAAGGCGCAGAAGGACCTGCAGGACGCCGAGAACGCCAACCCACCGATGCCTCAGTGGTTCATCAACTCCCTGAAGCACGACCTCTCCCTGCGCCTCAACGAGCAGAACACCGCGCTGCACGTCAAGGGGATCGCCGACCTCAAGGCCAAGGACGCCCGCCAGAAGTCGGACGACGCGGACAAGAAGGCCGCGGACGCCGACAAACTGGCCAAGGAGCTCGAGGAGCAGGCCAAGAAGGACGCGGACGAGGCGAAGAAGGCCCAGGAGGCCGCCGGGAAGGAGAAGCCCGAGCTCAGGAACGGGCAGGCGGAGAAGACCAAGGTCGACCCGACCACCATCGACCCGAACGGTCGGACCCCGATCACGGGCACGACCGGCACCAGCTCCATCCCCTGCGGTGCGGTGGCCGACTCGGCGACCACGAAGGAGTGCACCGTCCCGTCGGGCTCGGCGGACACCGCGACCGGCACCACGCCGGTCACGGGCAGCGGGTCGACGACGGCCGGCGGGTCCACCTCGACGGGGACGTCCTCGACGGGGACCGGCTCCACGAGCGGCAGCTCGACGAACTCCGGCTCCACGAGCTCCGGCTCGACGTCCTCGACCGGCGGCTCGCAGACCGGCGCGAAGGAGGGCACCGACACGTGACCTGACCGCCCCGGACGCTCGGCCCCACGTCGTGGAGCCGAGCGTCTCGGCGTGCGCGGGCAGGGAGAACCCCGCGGGGCGTCACGGGTCAGGGAGCGCTCGCCGTCGTCGTCCGATCAGCAGGGCGTCCGCTCGCGGTCGTTGCCCGCCGGCGCCCGCTCCCGGTAGGGAGAACCCCCGGTCGATCGGCGGGTCGTCCCCGCCCTGCTCGGGGGCGCACACGATCGTTGCGCGGCCCCGATCGCGACAGGCTTCTCCCATCACCGAGCGGGCCGGACCGAGGCCCACCGGGACCCCACCGAGGAGCTTCCGATGACCTTCGACCCGCGCACCGTCCAGCCCACCCACCCCGGCCAGTACGGCACCCCCACCGTCCCCGGCCAGAAGTTCGCGGGCTCCGCCCCACCGCCGCTCTCCCGACCGAGGACCAAGCGCCCGCTGGCCGGCAAGATCGTCGCCGGCGTCGTCGCCGCCGGTCTCGTCGTCGGCGGCGCCGCCACGTGGTTCGCGCTGACCGGCTCGCCCGCCGAGGCCGCCGTCCAGTCGACCTCGTTCGCCGGCGCCAACCCCACGACCGTCCCGTTCGGGGTCGACGCCCCGCAGGTCGCCGCCGTGGCCGCCACCGGCCCGCAGGCCGGCGACACCACCGGCCTCTACGCCGCGACCACCCCGCCGGCCTGCACCACCGCCGACTTCCTCACCCAGCTCCAGGCCGACCCGGCCAAGCTCGCCGCGTTCGGCGGGGTCTACGGGATCGGCGCCGACGACGTCCCGGCCTTCGTCGACAGCCTCGCCCCGGTGGTGCTCCGCGCGAACACCTCGGTCACCGACCACCCGTACTCCGACGGCGCCTTCGTCCCCCAGCCCGCGATCCTCGCCGCCGGCACCGCGGTGCTGGTCAACAGCTACGGCGAGCCCACCGTGAAGTGCTTCAACGGCAACCCGCTCACCGCCGGCCCGCAGGCCGCGGACGCGATCACCGTCGTGCCGACCGCCCAGGTCATCACCAACTACTCGTTCACCACCATCGACAACACCCGCGTCGTCGTCATCCCCGGCAAGCCCGACCCCAAGCCGCACCCCGGCCCGAACCCCACGACCACCCCGCAGCCCGACCCCGAGCTCGTCAAGAAGGCCGAGGAGGCCAAGGCCACCGCCGAGAAGGCGCGCGCCGAGGCCACCGCCGCCCGCGAGAAGGCCGACGCCGCCAAGACCGCCGCCACGATCGCGCAGACCAACCTGAACCAGGCCGAGCAGGACCTCGCCCGGGCGATCGCCGACGGCGCGAACCCCACGGTCATCAACGAGCTGACCAAGGTCCGCGACCAGGCCAAGCAGGACCTGGAGACCAAGCAGAACCAGGCCAAGTACGCCGACGCCGCGGCCACCAGCGCCGAGGGCACCGCCGACCAGGCCGACAGGAACGCCAAGGAGGCGAAGGACAAGGCCGACGCCTCGGCCAAGGCCCAGGACACGAAGCACCAGAGCACCAAGGACCAGGACACGAAGGACGAGACCCCCAAGGACAAGCCCGCCGTCCAGGACGCGGGGCAGGCCCCGGCCCAGGGCCAGGAGAAGACCCAGGACCAGCAGGTCCAGAAGCCGGTGCAGGTCCAGAAGCCCGCCACGGTCACGCCGGTCTGCCCGAAGGTCGTCACCGAGGCGACCGCGACCGCCACCTGCCCGGCCACCGTCTCCGCCGACACCGCCCAGAAGGCCCCGGCCGGCCAGGGCACCACGGGCACCGGCAAGGACGAGACCGGGACCGGCTCGACGAAGGGCACCGACTCGACCGGCAAGTCCTCCTCCGGCTCGGACACCAAGACCGAGAGCAAGGAGGGCACCGACAAGTGACCTGATCCCCGAACCCAGCCACGAACGCCCGGCCCCTCAGCAAGGGCCGGGCGTTCGTGCGTGCTCAGGCCGACGACGCGGCCCACCGCCGCCGGTAGGCCAGCGGCGACACCCCGAGGGTGGCGCCGAGGTGGGCACGCAGCGACGAGGCGCTCCCCAGCCCGGCCGCGCTCGCCACCCGGTCCACCGGCAGCGTCGTCGTCTCCAACAGGTGCCGGGCGTGCGCGAGCCGCTGGGCGAGCAGCCACGCCGCCGGCGACCGGCCGGTCTCGGCCCGGAAGCGGCGGGTGAAGGTCCGCACGCTCATCGAGCACACCGCGGCCAGGTCCGCGACGGCGACCGGCTCGGCGAGGTGCTCGAGGGCCCAGGTCCGGGCCGCCGCGGTGCCGCCCTCGGCCCGGCCCTCCGGCACCGGCGCCGCGATGAACTGGGCCTGCCCGCCGTCGCGCCAGGGGGCGACGACGGCGTGGCGCGCGACCGCGTTCGCGACGTCGCTGCCGTGGTCGCGGCGCAGCACGTGCAGGCACAGGTCGATGCCGGCGGCCAGGCCGGCCGAGGTGAGCAGGTCGCCGTCGTCGACGAAGAGCACGTCCTCGTCGAGCTCGACCGCGGGGAAGAGCCGGCGGAAGTCCGCGGCGCGGGCCCAGTGGGTCGTCGCGCGGCGCCCGTCGAGGCGGCCGGCGGCGGCCAGGACGAACGCCCCGGTGCAGATCGACATCCAGCGGGCGTGGTCCGGGACCAGGGCGAGCGCCTCGGCGACGGCCGGCGGCAGGACACCGTCCCGCCGGACGGGCACGCAGTGGGTGCCGGGCACGATCACGGTGTCGGCCTCGGCGAGGGCCTCCGGCCCGTGGTCGAGCTGCAGCGCGTACCCGCTGGTGACGCGGACCGTGGGCTCGACGCCGCAGACGCGGACGTCGTAGAGCGGCTCGTCGTCGCGGCGGGCCTCCCCGAGGATCTGCGAGGCGATCGGCAGGTCGAACCCGACCACCTCGTCGAGGGCGAGGACGGCCACCCGGTGCGTCATGGCCCGATCCTGGCACATCTCGGCGGTCCGGCCACTGGTTCGACGACGCCCCCGCCCCCACGATGATCTCCCGTGTCCACGACCGCGTCGCCCACGCCGACGCTGCTGCGCCGCTCGAACACCTGGCCCTGGGCCGTCGCCGCCACCGCGTTCGTCTCCCTCATGTGCGCCGCCGGGTTCCGGGCCGCACCCGGGGTGCTCATCGACCCGCTGCACATGGAGTTCGGCTGGTCGCACGGCGAGATCTCCGCCGCGGTGTCGGTCAACCTCGTGCTCAACGGCGTGATCTCCCCCTTCGCGGCCGCGCTCATGGAGCGCTTCGGGATGCGCCGGGTGGTCAGCGGCGGGCTGCTGCTGGTGGCGGCGGGCAGCGGGCTGACGGTCTTCGTCGACGCGCCGTGGCAGCTGGTGATGCTGTGGGGCGTCTGCATCGGCGTCGGGACCGGGGCGACCGCGCTGGCCTTCGTCGCGACGGTGACCGGGCGCTGGTTCGTGAGCCACCGCGGCCTGGTCAGCGGGGTGCTCACCGCGGCGCAGTCGGCCGGCGGGCTGGTGTTCCTCCCGCTCATGGCGTGGCTGGCGACGTCGCACGGGTGGCGGCCCGCCTCCCTCGTCGTCACGGCCGGGGCGCTGCTCGTGGTTCCGCTGGTGCTGTTCGTGCTGCGGGACCACCCGAGCGACGTCGGTACGGTCGCGCTCGGCGCCGACCCCGCCGCCCCGGCCCCCGTCGCGACCCGGCCGGCGGGCGGCGCCGTCCGGCACGCGCTCGCGGTGCTCCGCGAGGCCTCCCGCACCCGGGTGTTCTGGCTGCTCGCGGGGAGCTTCGCGATCTGCGGCGCGACGACCGTCGGGCTGGTCAACACCCATTTCGTGCCCGCGGCGCACGACCACGGGATGCCGGAGACGACGGCGGCCGGGCTGCTCGCCGTCGTCGGGATCTTCGACGTGGCCGGGACCGTCGCGTCGGGCTGGTTCACCGACCGGATCGACCCGCGGAAGCTGCTGGTCGCCTACTACCTGCTGCGGGGCGCCTCGCTGGTGGTCCTGCCGATCCTGCTCGGACCGGCCGCGACGCCCCCGATCTGGGCGTTCATCGTCTTCTACGGGCTGGACTGGGTCGCGACGGTGCCGCCCACCGTGACCCTCGCCCGCGAGCACTTCGGAGAGAAGGCGCCCGTGGTGTTCGGGTGGGTGTTCGCCTCGCACCAGGTGGGCTCGGCGATCGCCGCGGTGGGCGCGGGGGTGCTGCGCGACACCACCGGCTCGTACACCTCGGCCTGGCTGACCGCGGGGAGCCTCTGCGCGCTCGCCGCCGTCCTCGCCCTGCTGATCCCCAGGTGGGCTTCGCCCTCGTGAGCACTAGATGTCGGTATAGCGACACTTGGTGCTCACGAGGCGAAGCCACCCAGCGACAGGCGCAGGAGCCGCCGGGCCGCGTCGGGGTCGCCCTCGCACGCGAGCGAGAGCGCGTTCGTGAGCGCGAGCAGATCGTCGGTCGTCGCCTCCGCGCGCAGCTGACCGGCCTCGCGGGCCCGCACGACGAGGCCGCCGGCCGCGTCGTGCATCAGGCCGTGGCAGGTGTCCTCCTCGGCGATGTGGCCGTCCGGTCCGGCGAGCAGGGCCGTCGCGACGCCGCGCGTGGTGGCCGAGTAGACGGCGAGCTCCTCGAGCCAGGTGGCGAGCCCCTCGCGGGGGTCAGGAGCGTCGAGCAGCTCCTCCGCCCGGCGGCAGAGGCGCACCACGCCCTCGTGGAACACCGCGTCGAGCAGTGCACGCCGGCCCGGGAAGTGCCGGTGCAGCGTCGCCGAGCCGACCCCGGCCCGCCGGGCGATCTCCTCGAGCGAGGCGCCGGCGCCGTCGCGGGCGATCACCGCCTCCGCCGCCACCAGCAGGCGCTCCCGGTTGCGCCGCCCGTCCGCGCGACGGGGACCGGTGGGGGCCGCCACGTCCACCTCCTCGCTCGACAACCGGGGGACCACCCCATATGGTAGCGACCACCAAACGGGGTGGTCCCCCGTTTCGTGGCGAGGAGACGGACATGGCGGGATTCGTGCTGGTCACCGGGGCGACGGGGCAGCAGGGCGGAGCGACGGCGCGTGCCCTGCTCACCGCGGGCACCCCGGTCCACGCCCTCGTCCGCGACCCGGACGCGCCGCGGGCGAAGGACCTCGCCACGCTCGGCGCCACCCTCGTCGTCGGGAACCTGGACGACCCGGACTCGCTCGCCCGCGCCGCCGCCGGGGCGCGCGGTGTGTTCTCGGTGCAGACCCCCGACCTCGCCGACCTCATGGGCGACGCCGAGCTCCGCCACGCGCAGAACCTCGCCGCGGCGGCGCGGACGGCGGGCGTCGCGCAGGTGGTGCACACCTCGGTGTCCGGCGCCGCGCGCTCCGAGCCGATCGACGAGGCGCGGTGGGGCGCGTTCATGGGCCACTACTGGCGCAGCAAGGCCGCGGCGGAAGAGGCGGCGCGCGACGCGGGGGCCGCGTCCACGACGATCCTGCGGCCCAGCACGTTCATGGAGAACTTCGTGCGGCCGTCGTTCTACTTCGCCGACGGGACCTCGGACCACCTGCTGGTCGCGATGGACCTCGACGTCGCCCAGCCGTTCGTCGCCGTCGCCGACATCGGCGCCGCGGCGGCCGCCGCCTTCGCCGACCCGGTCCGGTTCGACGGCGTCGAGCTCGAACTGGCGGGCGACCTGCTGACCTTCCGGCAGGCGGCCGCCGTCCTCTCCGAGGTCCTCGGCACGACGATCACCGTGCCGCAGAGCCCGGCCCAGGCGCGGGCGGACGGCCTGCCCGACCACTTCGCGGTCTCCCAGCAGCTCATGAGCGAGCACCCGGCGCCCGCCCGGCCCGGGGACGCCCGGGCGCTGGGCCTCCCGACGACGTCGTTCGCCTCCTGGGCGAGTGCGACGCTCGGAGCCGCGGCGTCGTCCGTGTGAGCGACACGACCTCGACTTTTCGTCGCGGTCGTCGTGGGGCACTCTCGCCCTCGTGCAGGGGACGCCTCGTTCGACGCGCTCGCGTCGCTGCGTCCTGCCCCGGGTGCCCCTCGCCCGCCGCCGCCACGTCGACCACGGCCGCCGGCGCACCCAGGCCTGTCCGGCCTGATCAGCAGGACTCCCCGACCCGCCCGCCGCGGGCCCTGTCGGGGTGTGCCCGCTGCGCCCGGCCGGACCCACCGACCAGCCGGGCGTTCCCCGCCTCCCGAACCGAGGACGCCCGTGACCACGACCGATTCCGCCGCGCCCGCGGAGAGGACCGAGCCGCCCGCGCAGGCGACGACCGTCCTGCTCGCGTCCCTCATCGGCACCACCATCGAGTGGTACGACTTCTTCCTCTTCTCGACGGCCGCGAGCCTCGTCTTCCCGGCGTTGTTCTTCCCCGCCGGCAACGAGACCGTCGGGACGCTGCTGTCCTTCGCGACCTTCGCCGTCGGGTTCGTGGCACGCCCGATCGGCGGGGTGATCTTCGGCCACCTCGGCGACCGGGTCGGGCGGCGGGCGACGCTCGTCGCGACGATGGCCCTGGCCGGCGCCGCCACCGCGCTGATCGGGGTGCTGCCCACGTACGCCTCGATCGGGATCTGGGCCCCGGTGCTGCTCGTGGTGCTGCGGGTGCTCGGCGGGATCGCCCTCGGCGGTGAGTGGGGCGGCGCCGTGCTGATGGCCGTCGAGTACGCGCCGCCCGGGCGGCGCGGACTGTGGGGGTCGAGCCCGCAGATCGGTCTCGGGCTCGGCCTCGCGCTCGGGACGGGCGCGTTCGCGCTGCTCGGGGCAGCGATGGACAACCAGGCGTTCCTGGCGTGGGGCTGGCGGATCGCCTTCCTGGTCAGCATCGTGCTCGTGGCCATCGGGCTGATCGTGCGGCTGCGGGTCTTCGAGACCCCGGCGTTCCGGCGGATGCAGGAGGGTGCGGAGATCTCCCGGGTGCCGCTGGTCGACGTCGTCCGCGACACCTTCTCCCGGCGCAACCTCGGCCTCGGGCTGCTCGCGCGGTGGGGCGAGGGGGCCGCGTTCAACACCTGGGGCGTCTTCGTCCTGACCTACGCGGTGACGACGGTGAAGATGCCCAAGACGCAGGTGCTGGTGGCCGTCACCGTCGCCGCCCTGGTCTGCGCGGCGGTCGTGCCGGTGGCCGGACGTCTGGCGGACCGGTTCGGGCGACGGGCGGTGTTCGCGACCGGGTGCGCCGCGTTCGGGATCGGCGTGTACCCCGCCTTCCTCGGGCTGCACACGGGGTCGCTGGTCGTGGTGACCGTCGTGCTCGTGCTGCTGCTCGGCGTCGTCTACGGCATCCAGTCGGGGTCGGAATCGACCCTGTTCGCCGAGCTCTTCCCCACGCGCACGCGCTACACCGGGATGTCGCTGGTCTTCCAGGGCAGCGGCATCTACGCGTCGGGCCTGACCCCGCTGATCCTCACCTCGCTCCTGGCCGTGGCCGGGGGCTCGCCGTGGCTCGCGTGCGGGTTCCTCGTCCTGACGGCGGTGATCAGCGTCGTGTCGACGGCGTTCCTGCGGCCGGTGGTCGACCTGTAGCCGCGGGTACACCCGGATCCCCTGCCGAGGAGATTCCGTGCCCGTACCCGACGCCCGGTCCAGCGCCGACGCCCTCGACGCGCTCCGGGCCCACACCCCGCTGGTGCAGTCGCTGACGAACATCGTGTCGGCGAACTTCCTGACCAACGTGCTCCTCGCCGCCGGCGCCACCAACGCCGTCATCGACAACCCGCACGAGGCCGGCGGGTTCGCGGCGATCGCCGACGCCGTGCTGATCAACCTCGGCACGCCGACCGACGAGCAGGCCGAGGCGTTCTCGCTCGCGGCGGACGGCGCGACCGCGGCGGGGACGCCGTGGGTGCTCGACCCCGTCGGCGTCGGCGGGCTGCCCTGGCGGACGGAGCTGGCGGCCGGACTGCTCGAGCGGCGGCCGACGGCGATCCGCGGGAACCCCTCGGAGATCCTCGCGACGGCGGGGCTGCGCGGGGCGGCCGGGCACGGCGGCGGGCGCGGGGTGGACAGCGGGAGCGACGCGGCCGACGCCGTCGGCGCCGCGGTGGCGCTGCTCGAGGTCACCGAGGCGGTGTCGGCCTCCGGCCCGGTCGACCACGTCACCGGGTACACCACCGAGGGCGAGGTCGTGACCGTCCTCGTGCCGGGCGGGAGCCCGTTGCTCGCGAAGGTCACCGCGACGGGCTGCTCGCTCGGTGCGCTCGCGGCCGCGTACCTCGCCGTCACCCCCGATCCGTTGACCGGGCTGGTGGCCGCCCACGTGCACGTCGCCGTGGCGGCCGAGGCCGCCGAGCGCGTGGCGCTCGGACCGGGGACCTTCGTCCCGGCATTCCTGGACGCGCTGGCGTCGGTCGGTCCCGACGAGGTGCGCTCCGCGCCTGTGAGCACTAAAGGTCGGTATAGCGACAGTTAGTGCTCACGAGCGCGCAGCGCACCTCTTGACCTCGACAATCGTTGAGGTTCCACGCTGGCCGGCATGGCATCGCTGCACTCACCGACCGCCCTCGTCACCGGCGCCTCCCGCGGGCTGGGGCGCGCCCTCACCGACCAGCTCGTCCGGGACGGCTGGCGGGTCGTCGTCGACGCGCGCCACGGCGCGGACCTGACCTTCGGCTCCCCCGCCGTCACCGCCGTCCCCGGGGACGTCACCGACCCCGCGCACCGTCGGCGGCTCGCCGAGGTCGTCGACGGGCTCGGCGGGCTCGACCTGCTGGTCAACAACGCGAGCCTGCTCGGACCCAGCCCCCAGCCGCGGCTCGTCGACTACCCCCTCGACGTCCTCACCGGGGTCCTCGCGGTCAACGTCGTCGCCCCGCTCGCGCTGGTCCAGGCGCTGCACCCCCTGTTCCGCCAGGGCGCGCGGGTGATCGACGTGTCCTCCGACGCCGCGGTCGAGGCGATGGACGGCTGGGGCGGGTACGGCGCGTCGAAGGCCGCGCTGGACCACCTCACCGCCGTGCTCGCCGTCGAGGAGCCCCAGCTGCGGGTGTACGCCGTCGACCCCGGCGACATGCGCACCGTCATGCACCAGGAGGCCTTCCCGGGCGAGGACATCGGCGACCGGCCGCTGCCGGAGTCGGTCGTCCCCGCGCTGCGCGCGCTCGTCGCCGGCGAGCTGCCGAGCGGGCGCTACCGCGCGGCGGACCTGGTGGTGGCGTCGTCGTGACCGCGCCGCTCACCCGCTTCGTCCTGCCGGCCGAGCGCGAGGCCACCGCCCCGCCGGAGCGGCGCGGGCTGACCCGCGACGGGGTCCGGCTGCTGGTGGCCGGACCGGACGGCGTCGAGCACCGCCGCTTCGCCGACCTCGGCGAGTACCTCGACCCGGGCGACCTCCTGGTCGTCAACACCTCGGCGACGCTGCCCGCGGCGCTCGACGCCCGCCGCGCCGGCGGGGAGCCGACGACGGTGCACGTGTCGACCACGCTCGACGACGGCACCTGGGTCGTCGAGCCGCGGCGTCCGGACGGGCCCGACCGCGGCGTCACCGCCGGCGAGGTCCTCACCCTCACCGACGACGTCCGCCTCGCGCTCACCGAGCCCTACCCGGACCCGACGACGACCCTGACCCGGCTGTGGCGGGCGCACACCGACCCGCCGCGCGAGGCCGCGCCGTTCCTGCGGGGCCACGGCCGGCCGATCGGCTACGGCTACCTCGCCGGCGCCTACCCCCTCGGCGACCACCAGACCGTCTACGCCACCGAGCCCGGCAGCGCCGAGATGGCCAGCGCCGGGCGCCCCTTCACCGAGCGCCTGCTGGTCCGGCTGATGGCGGGCGGCGTCGTCGTCGCGCCGATCGTGCTGCACTGCGGGGTCTCCAGCCCCGAGAAGCACGAGCCGCCGATGCCCGAGCGCTACACCGTCCCGGCCGCCACCGCACGGCTCGTCACCGGGACGCGGGACGCCGGCGGCCGGGTGGTCGCGGTCGGCACGACCGTCGTGCGGGCCCTGGAGTCGGCGGCCGACCCGGACGGCACCGTGCGCCCCGCGGGCGGCTGGACCGACCTCGTGCTGGGACCGGACCGTCCGGCCCGCGTCGTGGACACCCTGATCAGCGGGCTGCACGCCCCGGAGGCCAGCCACCTGCTGCTCCTCGAGGCGGTCGTCGGGCCGGAGGTGGTGGGCCGGGCCTACGCGGCCGCCGTCGAGCACGGCGACTACCTGTGGCACGAGTTCGGGGACTCGACCCTCCTCGGTGGCCTCCGGCCTCGTGAGCACACAAGGTCGGTATAGCGGCACTTGGTGCTCACGAGGCCGCAGGTCACCTAGGGTCGAGGACCGTGGTGGTGCGGGCCCGACACGTGATGACGCAGGGCGTGGTGACGGTGTCGCCCGACGACCCCCTCGAGAAGGCCCGCGCGCGGCTCACCGAGAACCGCTTCAGCGCCCTGCCGGTGGTCGACCGCGGCTACCGGCTCGTCGGGATCGTCACGACCTTCGACGTGCTGCGCGCCGAGGTGCGCGGGCACGCCGACGCCGCCGTGAGCGAGGTGATGACCCGCGAGCCCATGACCATGGGCCCCGACTCCCCCGTGACGATCCTGTCCCACCGGCTGCGCCGCTACGGCGAGCGCCGGGTGATGCCGATCGTGGAGCGCGGCGTGCTCGTCGGGGTCGTCACCCGCGGCGACCTGCTCAAGACCCCGCCCCGACGCTCGTTCTTCGACCGCCTGCTGGGCTCCGAACCGGACGACCCCGACGACCTCCCGGCCGACCGCGGCCGCTTCGGCACCACGGCGGGTGAAGTGATGACCCCGTTCGCCGACCTGATCTACGCCGAGACCGACACCCCGGTCGCCGCGGCCGCCGCCGCGCTGTCGACGCACCGGTTCACCGCCCTGCCCGTCCTCGACGGCGAGGGCGTCCTGCGCGGCATCGTCAGCGAGGCCGACCTGGTCACCGACAACCTCTCCGGGCGGCGCGGCCCGACGCCGGCCCGGTGCGGCGACGCGATGACCTCGCCCGCCACCGCGGTGCGCCACGACGTGCCGCTCGCGAAGGTCGCGCGGACGATGATCGAGCACCGTCGCCGGGTGTTCCCGGTGGTCGACGACGCCGGCCGGCTGGTCGGGATGATCAGCCGCGGCGACCTGCTGCGGGCCGACTCGCCGCCGGAGGAGCCCGCGGGGCCGGAGGAGCCCGAGAAGCCCGCGTGACGATGTCCACGCCTGCCTGCGGATCCGGCCGCGGTGGCGCACGGTGACGGGGTGGGTTCGACCGACGGACGGGAGCAGCGGGTGGACGACGAGGGTTCCGACGGGTCGGAGCAGGAGAACGTGCTGACCCCGCCGCTGGTCCGCAGCGACCCCGCCGACCCGGCACGACGCACCTGGACCGGCTCCCCGGTGCCCGCCGGCTACCCCGAGATGATCGACGAGCTGCGCGAGCTCCTCGACCGCGTCGCGACGACGGCCCCGAGCGCGGAGGTCGTCGCGGACACCACCAAGGCCGTCGCGCAGCTCAACGCCTGGCTCGCCGAGTACGAGGTCGACGAGGCCGACCGCTTCGCCGGCCGGCTCCTCGCCGCCCCCGGCCGCGCCCAGCTCACCGGGCCGCCGCTGCTCGTCGACGAGATCGACGACGGCCGCATGACGGGCCGGGTGCGCTTCGGGGCGCACTTCCTGGGCAGCAACGGCGTCGTGCACGGCGGGGCGATCCCGCTGCTGTTCGACGACGTGCTCGGCCGGCTCGCCCTGACCGGCGGCCGCTCCCGCTCGCGCACCGCCTTCATGCACGTCGACTACCGGGCCGTCGCCCCGATCGACACCGAGCTGCGCGTCGAGGCGTGGTTCGAGCGCGAGGAGGGCCGCAAGCGCTTCGTCCAGGGCACGCTGAGCCACGGCGACACGGTGTGCTCCGAGGTCAGCGCCCTGTTCGTCGCCCTGAAGCCGGGACAGCGCTAACCGACGGGCTCCTCGGCCACCGGGATCGGCGCGTCGTCGCGCAGTCCGGAGCGCACCGCGACCGGGAACACCGCGAGCGCCCACACCGCCACCACCACGGTGTCCCACGGCGCCGGCAGCACCCCGGCCCCGTCGAACGAGCCGAGCCCGGAGAGCAGCAGCACCACCAGCAGGTGCACGACGAGCCAGGCGCCCCGCCGGAGCTCCCCGCCCAGCGACCCGACCCGGTCGGCGCGCCACAGCACCACGAACAGCGGCACCCCGACGAGCGTGAGCGGCAGCGCGAGGCGCAGGTCGTCGAAGCCCGACCAGTAGACGAACAGCGTCGCGAGCACGAACGAGACCGGCGCGATCACCGGCAGCCCCGGCACCCAGCCCGACAGCCGCGCGGGCTCCCGGCGCCGGAACACCTCGACGGCGACCGCGGCGGCCAGGTAGAGCAGCAGGTACAGGTCGCCCATCACCGAGACGATGCTCTGCCAGCCGGAGAACGGGAGCAGGTAGACCACGATCACCGCGAGGTTCAGCGCGAGCGCGCGCCGCGGCACGCCCCAGTCCCGGTCGACCGTCATCAGGCCCCGGGGCAGCAGCCGGTTCTTGGCCAGGGCATAGGTGTGGCGCGCGTCGACGGCGACCCCGACGAAGGCCGACCCGCCGGGCGAGACCACCGCGTCGCCGTAGAGCAGGGCCGCGAGGAACCCGAGGTTGAGCGCGACGGCGAGCTGCCCGAACGGCGAGTCGAATTGGATCCCCTGCCAGCCGTCCGCCAGCGCCGAGTCGGGCACCGCGCCGAGGAACGCCAGTTGCAGCCCCAGGTACACCAGGACCGCGGCGCCGATCGAGCCGAGCACGGCCAGCGGCACCGTCCGGCTCGGGCTGCGGGCCTCGCCGGAGAAGTCCACCGGCGCCTGGAACCCGTTGATCGAGTAGACGATCCCGCCGCCCGCGAGGGCCGAGAGCACCGCGCCGTAGCCGTACGGGGCGAACCCGCCGTGGTCGGTGAGGTGGGCACCGTCGAACCCGGACGCGAGCAGCAGGACCACGGTGAGCACCGGGACCACGACCTTGACCACGGTGATCGCCGCGTTCAGCCGGCCGAAGAGCCGCACGCCGAACCAGTTCAGCGCGGTGAGCACGATCGAGAGCACGACGGCGAGGCCCACCCCGGGCCAGGTCAGGGAATCGTCCCGGTAGAGCCAGGGCAGGTAGTAGCCCGCGTACTGGACGATCGCGGTGAGCTCGGCGGAGGTGGCACCCACCGCGAGCAGCACCGAGAACCCGATCACCGAGCCGACCAGCCGCCCGCTCGCGTAGAGCGGCCAGCGCACCGTGCCGCCGCCCTCGGGCCGCGTCGCGCCCAGCTCCACCATCACCAGCGCGACCAGCGCGCACAGCACGCCGGCCACCACCCACGAGATCAGCGCGGCCGGGCCGGCGATCTGCGCGGCGTACATCGACGCGAACAGCCAGCCGGAACCGATGATGTTGGAGAAGCCGATCGCGGTGAGGCCGCCGAGGCCGAGGTGACGCCGCAGCCGCCCCTCCTCGGCCTCGACGTCGGGCGGCACGGTCTCGGTCGTCACGCACGGCTCCCAGGGGTCGGCACGGCGCGGGCTACCCCGCTGGACGATGGGATCAGGGGTCGGCTACGCGGACCGGCGGAAGTCCGAGGCGCGCGCCCGGTCGAGCAGCACCCGCAGCGCGTCGACGGAGTCCTCGATGGCGTTCCGGGCCAGGGCGGCGGTGACGCCGGGCTCGAGGGGCACGAGCCGCGTCCGCAGCGGCGAGGGCACGTCGAACGGCGCTCCGGACCGCATGGCCAGCGCCAGCGCCTGGCCCGCGGAGAGCTCCACCCGCCGGTCGTCGGTGAGCACCGCGGTCGCGCTGAGGTCCGCGAGCCGGAGCCGCGGTGCCCGGACGGACCCCGACGGCGCCCGCGGGCGCCCCGCGGCCGGCGTCGGCGCGGTGCACGACGCCGCCGACGCGTCCGGGGCGGGCCCACCCTCCGCGAGGCGGAAGTAGTGGATCCGCGCGCCCAGCCCGGCGACCACGGCCAGCAGCAGGTCGATCCCGCCGGCGCTGAACCCGTCGCCGTGGGCGCGGGCGACGTCGATCGCGGTCGGGTCGTCGACGCCGATCGGCAGCACCGCGCTGCGGCTCCGGTTGGTGAGCAGCACGGTCGCGGGGCGCGGGGGTCGGCCGGCGCGTACGCCGGCCACCGTCATCCACATGGGCGGGGTCCTTCGTCCTGGCGGGACGCTCCCGGGGCTCGGGGAGCGGGCACGGACCCGCGAGGCCGGGCGGACGGACGGCCGCCCGGGCGGTCAGCGGATCGGCACCGCCGGACAGTGCCCGCCGACGAGGCGCAGCAGATCCAGCCAGACGCGCGCGACCGGACGTCGCTGCGCGCCCCAGGAACCCACGTCCCGATCGTGGCACACCCGTGGCACGACGAGCCAGCGACGGCCGCCGTCGTGCTGGTGGGGACGCGTCCCCCGTGTCACCATCAGCGTGTGCCAGGACCGGGAGTGAGACTCGTGCGCCGCACGTACGTCGACCTCCTGCGCGTCGTCTCCGACGGGTGTCGTCGGCCCTCCGGCCGCTGACCCACCCCGTCCACCGACGCGCCCGCGCGGGCGCCGCCCTCCGAGGACACCCGTGCCCACCTCCCTCGCCACCCCCACCCCGCTGTCCACGTCACCCTCCCGCGGCCGGGCCCGCCCGACGCGCGGGCCGCTCGCGCGGGCCGTGGTCACCGCGCTGCGCCGGCTCGACGAGGCCGACCACCGCGACGCCCGCCAGCGCTGGAACCGCAGCCGGCGCCTGGAGTCGATGCTGCGCACCGTCCTGGCCGACCACGCGGGTGCCGAGCACGGCGACGCGGTCCCCGCCGTCACGATCGCGTGCTCCTACCTCGCGGCGGGCGACGACGAGGAGGCCTACGCAGCGCTGCTCGTCGCGCACGACAAGCTGCGCTGACCCGTGGCGGCCGGGGACGAGGCGCGGGTCGTCGCCTGCGCGGAGTCAGTCCCGCGTCCGTGTCTCCCCCCACCGCTCCCAGTGGACGACCTCCTCGACGGGGCGCCGGCGCGGCTGCGACCACCGTCCGCGGGCCGGGTAGCCGAGCGGGACCAGGCCCATCGTCGCCGCGTCGTCGGGGAGCCCGAGGAGCGCGTCGACCCGGTCCTCCGCGCCCAGGTACAGCGAGGTGAGCACCCCGCCGATGCCGTGGGCGCGGGCCGCGAGCAGGAGCTGCTGGACCGCGCCGTAGATCGAGGACCCGAGGCGCTTGTCCGTGGAGTCGGCGGCGTCGCGCAGCACCGGTACGACGAACACCGGCGCCTCGCCGAGGTGCTGGGCGAGGTACTCGGTGGCCCGGTACGACGACGGGGTCAGCCCGGTGTCGACGCCGCTGCGGCCGGGATCGCTGAGCTCCTCGCGCCGCACGCCGTAGGCGGCGTCCCACCCCTGCCGGTACCAGTCCGCGATCCGCGTCTTCACCGACGGATCGGTGACGACGAGCCACGCCCACCGCTGCCGGTTCCCGCCCGACGGGCCGCGGATCGCGGTGTCGAGCAGCTCCCACAGCAGGTCGTCGGGGATCGGGGTGTCGGACAGGTAGCGCCGCGACGGGGTGCTGCGCAGGCCCTCCAGCAGGCCGACCTGCTCGGGCACGGGCTGGGACACGCTGCCTCCTCGGTGTACCGGCCGCCGGAGATCGACCGGACGCGGCCACCGTATGTGCGGGCCGGGCGGGAGAACCTCGGGGTGGTGCGAGCCGCCCCCGACGCTAGGTTGGGACGAGTGCACGTCACCACCGTCGTCGTCGGCGCCGGTCACTCCGGCCTCGCGATGAGCAGGCGCCTGGCCGAGCGGTCGATCGACCACGTCGTCCTCGAGCGCGGCGAGGTGGCCAACTCCTGGCGCACGGAGCGCTGGGACTCGCTGCGCCTGCTCACCCCGACGTGGCACCTCACGCTCCCCGGCGCGCGCGCCCTGCCCGACGCGGACCCCGACGGGTTCCTGTCGGTCGCCGAGCTGGTGTCCTACCTCGACGGCTACGCCGAGACGGTCGCCGCGCCCGTCCACACCCGGACCACGGTCTCCCGGGTCGCCGCGACCGACGGCGGCTACGAGGTCACGACCGACCGCGGGACGTGGACGTGCGCGACCGTCGTCATCGCCAGCGGCGCCAGCAACGTCGCCGCGCTGCCCCCGGCCGCCGACGGCGTCCCGGACACCGTCACCTCGCTCGCGTCGGCCGGCTACCGGTCGCCGGCCGACCTGCCCGAGGGCGGTGTCCTGGTCGTCGGGGCGTCGGCCAGCGGTGTGCAGCTCGCCGACGAGATCGCCCGCAGCGGCCGCCCGGTGACGGTCGCCGCCGGCGAGCACGTCCGCATCCCCCGCACTTACCGGGGTCGGGACGCCTTCTGGTGGATGGAGCGCGCCGGCGTCCTCGACGAGCGCTACGACGAGGTCGACGACATCATCCGCGCCCGCCACACCCCGTCGCCGCAGCTCATCGGGACCCCGGAGCGCCGCTCCATCGACCTCGACTCGCTGCAGCAGCGGGGCGTTCGGCTGGTCGGGAAGCTGGGCCGGTTCCGGGACGGGGTCGCCCAGTTCTCCGGCGGGCTGTCCAACACCGTCCGGCTCGCCGACCTCAAGCTCGGCCGGCTGCTCGACCGGTTCGACGCCTGGGCGGACGAGCACGGCGTCGACGACCTGGACGACCCGCGCCGACCGGCCCCGACGACCGTCGCCGCGTCGCCGCCGACGGAGCTCGACCTGTCGCGGGAGGGGATCCGCTCGGTCGTCTGGGCGACCGGCCACCGCCCGGACCACTCCTGGCTGGCGCTGCCCGTCCTCGACCACAAGGGCCGCATCAAGCACCAGGGCGGCGTGGTCACGGGCGCACCCGGCGTCTACCTGCTGGGGACGAGCCTGCTGCGCCGCCGCCGCTCCACCTACCTCGGCGGCGCGGACCAGGACACCGCCGACCTCGCCGAGCACCTGGCGGCCTTCCTCGCCGGGCGGTCCACGACCGGGGAGGGCGCGGCCTGAGCGCCGCGCCCTGCCCGGCCCGTGCCGTCAGCCGACGCTGACGTTGATGTTCGTCGGGTTGGCCAGGGCGTCGAAGACCGCGGACCGCTTCTGCGACTGCGCGACGAGCGCCGCGATGTCCTCCTCGCTCGCGTCCGCGTCGATGTCGAAGTGGACGGAGACGTCGTTGAAGCCGTTGCGGACCTCGGGGTCGCCGCCGAGGATCCCCAGCACGTTGTGGTTGCCCTCCACGGTCGCCCGGACCGAGCGCAGCTGGATGCCCCGGTTCTGCGCCACCGCGGCCACGCCCGCCGTGAGGCAGCCGGCGAGCCCGGCGAGCACCGTCTCCACCGGCGTGGGTCCCCGGTCCTCGGAGGCGAAGACCTCCGGGTGGTCACCCTCGAGCGTGAACGCCTGCTTGTGCTGCTGCGGTCCGCCGAGGCCCGAGAAGTGCTCGATGGTCTGCCGCGAGTAGGTGCCGTCCTCCCACTCCGAGGTCACCTTCCAGACGAACTCGGCCGCTTCGGGGGCCTCCTTCAGCGCGTCGCGGGCCTGCAGCAGGGCCTCGGTGTTGACGTTGTTGTCGACTGCCGGACTGGTGGTCATGGGGTGCTCCGGGAGTGGTCGCTGGGTGCTTCGGTCACGACGGCTCGGGCGGGGACGCCCGTCGGGTGGGTCGCCCGCGCGTCGGGGCGGCCGGAGGACGTGGGCACCGCTCCCCGCGCCGTCGAGCGGGTCCGGAGCGGCGCGGAGGCGCTCAGCCGCGACAGCGCATGGCCGACGTGCGGCACAGGTCGACGTGACGTCGCCTGACCAGCACCTGTCGACCGTCCACACCGGTCTTCCTAGCGAACCCGTCGCCCCAGGCCAAGAGGCCACCGCGCCGGAAACCGTCTAGGAGTACCAGTCGACGGCCAGCGGAGCCTCGCCCCGGAGCAGGTGCACGCCGACCTGGAGGCGCTTGTAGGCGACCGGGTCGTGCAGGCTCTGGGTGCGCAGGTCGCGCCAGAAGCGGTCCAGCTCGACGTCGCGGGCCGTCGAGCGGGCCCCGGTCAGCTCGAAGATCTTGGTGGTGACCTCGACGCCCACGTCGACCGCCACCGTCTTGGCCGCGGAGAGCAGGGCCGCCAGGTCCCCGCGCTGCTCGGCGGTCACCTCGTTCGGGCTCCGCAGCGCGGCGCTCACCTTCTCCCCCGCGTCGCGCACGAGTGCCTCAGCGGCCAGCAGGTGGGAGTGCAGGTGGCCGAACCCGTCGAGGATGTACGGCTCGTCGACGGCCCGCTCGTAGGGCGAGTGCAGCCACGAGCGGGTGCGGGTCCGCACGTACTCGGCCGCGCGGTCGAGGGCGCCGCGGGCGAGGGAGACGTAGAAGACCGGCATGAGCGTCTGGGAGGTCAGCCCCGGGGTGGAGTTCGCCGGCTGCGGGACGAACGCCTTGTCGGCGAAGCCCAGGGCGTCCGTCCACGGCACCCGGAGGTCGGTGACGGTGGCGCTGCCGCTGCCGGTGGACCGCTGCCCGAGGGTGTCCCAGTCCTCGCCGTAGGTGATGCCGGGCTGGTGGGCGGCGGTGTAGACGAAGAAGACGTCATCGGTGCCTTCGAGCGCGGCGCCGATGAACACCCGGTCGGCGACCGGCAGGCCGGTGTTGAACTGCTTCCCGCCGTTCAGCACGATCTCCTCGCCCTCGTCCCGGGCGCCGATCGGGCGGTCGCGGAAGTTGGCGATCCCCTCGACGAGCAGGCGCTCGCGGGTCACCTCGGCCTCCCACCGTTCGCGCTGCTCGGGGGTGCCGAAGGAGCGGAAGAGCCAGGTGTAGGCGTAGTGCCACCCGAGGATCTGGGCGATGGAGCCGTCGACCTTGGCGAACTCGGCGACGACGTCGAGGACGGTGGCCCAGTCGGCGTCACCGCCGCCGTGCGCGACCGGACCCTGCAGCCCGAGCAGGCCGGCGTCCTTGATCCAGCCGATCTCGGTGTGCGGGTCGGCGCCGGCGAGGTCGCGCTCGAAGGCGGTGGCCGAGACCAGGGCGGCCACCTCGCGGGCCCGGTCGGTCCAGCCCTGACGGTCGGTGGGGAGCGGGCGGTCGGCCCAGGCGGTGGAGGTGTCGACGGGGATCTGGTGGTCGAGGGACATGCGGCCTGCCTTCGGGTCGGACGAGCGGGACCGCGCGCGACGCGGGGGGTCGACACACGCGGGGGGGGGGCGGCACGGCGGAGGACGACCGCACGTGCGGGAGAGGAGACGGACTCCGGCGAGGGCTCAGCGGTGAGCGCGACAGCCGTCGGCACAGCCGGGAGCCACTGCCCCGCCACGGCCGACCCGGAACGTCATGCCGGGAACGCTAGCCAGCGCGCCCACGGCCGGTCCAACGACGATCGGGGATGGGACCCATCGCGATCGGTCATCGGTGCGCCGCCGGGTCGAGCCGCTCCTGCAGGAAGTCCACCGTGCGCGACCAGGCGAGCGCGGCCTGCTCGGGGTCGTAGGTGCCCAGCGGGTTCTCGTCGTTGAGGAAGGCGTGGCCGGCCGGGTAGAAGTGGAACTCGGCCGGCGCCGGCGCCTGGTCCTCGAGGGCCGAGCGCACCGCCTCGACCGCCGCGACGGGGAGGAACGCGTCCTGCTCGGCGTAGTGGCCGAGGACCGCTGCGGTGAGCCCACGGAAGTCCTGCTCCACCGGCGGCACCCCGTAGAACGGCACCGCGGCCCCGATCCGCTCGCCCTGCTGGGCCGCGAGGAGCAGGACGAACCCGCCGCCCATGCAGAAGCCGACGGCACCGACCGCGTCGCCGGTGACGGCCTCGTGGCCGAGCAGATACGTCACGGCGCCGGCGAGGTCCTGGGCCGCCCGGTCGACGGGCAGCTCGCGCATGAGCTGTTCGGCCTCGGCGGCGTCGTGGGTGGTCGGTCCGCCGTAGAGGTCGGGGGCGAGCGCGACGAACCCGGCCGCGGCGAAGCGGTCGGTGAGGTCGGCGACGTGGGTCGTCAGGCCCCACCACTCCTGGATGACCACGAGCCCGGGTCCGTGCCCGCCGGGCGGCAGCGCGAGGTAGCCGTGGGCGGTGTGGCCGTTGCTGGGGAAGGTGGTGTTCTGCACGGGCGCGCTCATCGGGATGCTCCTCCTCGGGAGTGGGACGCGAGGCCGTAGTGGCCGCGCAGGGTGTCGGCGTCGTAGTGGTCGCGGTGCAGCCCGCGGCGGCGCAGCTCGGGGACCACGCCCTCGACGAAGTCCTCGAGCCCGGCGGGGAGCTCGGCGGCCATGACGTTGAACCCGTCGGCGCCGCCGGCGGTGAACCACCCGGCCATCACGTCGGCGACGTGCTCCGGGGTGCCGACGACGACGAGGTGGCCCCGGCCGCCCGCGAGTCGGCCGAGGATCCCGCGGATCGTCAGGCCCTCGTCGCGGGCGAGGCGGGTGATCAGCTCGAGCCGCCCCTGCGCGCCGCGGTGCTCGCCGGGAGCGGGCAGGTCGGGCAGCGGCCCGTCGAGCGGAAGCCCGGAGAGGTCGCGGCCGACGAGGTTCTCCAGCTGGCGCAGCGCGTAATCGGTGACGACGAGCTCGTCGAGCTCCGCCGCCCGGGCCCGTGCCGCCGCCTCGGTGGCACCGACGATCGGGACGATGCCGGGCAGGACCACCACGTCGTCGGGGTCCCGCCCGGCCCGCGCGGCGCGGGCCCGCAGGTCGGTGCGGAAGGCGCGGGCGTCGGCGAGGGTCTGGTGGGCGGTGAAGACGGCGTCGGCGCGGCCGGCCGCGAAGTCGCGGCCCGTGGGCGAGGCGCCGGCCTGCACCAGCAGCGGGTGCCCCTGCCGGGACCGCGGCGCGGTGAGCGCACCGTCGACGCGGAAGAACTCGCCCCGGTGGTGGAGATCGTGCACCCGCTCGACGTCGGCGAACACGCCGTCGTGCCGGTCGTGGACGAACGCGCCGACCTCCCAGCTGTCCCACAGCGCGCGGACGACGTCGACGAACTCCGCGGCGCGCCGGTAGCGCCGGTCGTGCTCGTCGACCCGGTCGGCGCCGAAGTTGCGCGCCTCGGCGTCACTGTAGGAGGTGACGACGTTCCAGCCGGCGCGGCCGCCGCTGACGTGGTCGAGGGTCAGCAGGCGGCGGGCGACGTGGTATGGCTCGTCGAACCCGGTCGATAGCGTGGCGATGAGCCCGATCCGGCTGGTCGCGGACGCGAGCGCGGCGAGCAGCACGGTCGGCTCGAGCATCGTCAGGACGTTGTGGCGGGCCGCGTGGCCGGTGGAGAGCTTGTCGGCGAGGAACACCGAGTCGAACGTCCCGCGCTCGGCCACCCGCGCGAGGTGGCGGTAGTGCTCGACGTCGAGGACGGCGGCCGGGTCGGCGCGGGCGGTGCGCCAGGCCGCCTCGTGGTGCCCGACGCCGAGCAGGAACGCGTTGAGGTGCAGCCGCCTCATCGCTCGGGGCGGGCGGCGAGCAGGGTCCCGGCGCCGAGAGCCTCGTGGGCGACCTCGACGGTCGGGTTGTGGAAGCCGCCGGCCCGCACGTCGCGGTAGAGCCGCTCGAGCTCCTGGCCGCGCTGCATCGAGCGGCCGCCGGTGACCTGCAGCGCGAGGTCGACCACGCGCTTGGCGCCCTCGACGGCGTGCACCTTGGCCGAGAACAGCCTGGTGGTCCACGCGAGCCCGCCGGGCCGGTCGTGGCTCCACTCCCGGGTGGCCGCGTCGAGGTGGGCCTCGATGCCGTCGAGCTCGATCACCGCGTCGGCGACGGTCCAGGAGACGTAGGGGTCGTGCGCGCGGGTGCTCCCGCCGCGCCGGGTCGACACCCGCTCCTGCGCGGCCGCCACCGCCAGGTCGAGGGCGCGGCGTGCGATCCCGGCGTAGACGGTGGCGGTGAGCAGGGTGGCCCAGGCCGGGACGGCGACGAGGTACGGGTGGCTCGGCGGGCCGGGGGCGACCCGGGCGAGCACCCGTCCCGGCTCGGCCCGCACGCCGTCGAGCACGGTGCTGTCGCTGCGGGTCGCGCGCATCCCGAGCGCGTCCCAGGTCGGCTCGATCCGGTAGCCGGGCGCGTCGCGGGTGATGACGGCGTGCACCACGGCCGGCGCCTCGAGGTCGGTGTCGTCGCGCCCGTGGACGCCGAGGCGGGTCCAGACCGGCGAGAGCGAGGAGAAGACCTTGCGGCCGTGGAAGGTGTACCCGCCGTCGGCATCGGGCTCGGCACGGGTGACGGAGTCGGCCAGGCCCAGGTCGTTGCCCGGCTCGCTGTGCCCGGCGGCGAACACCTCTCCCGCCGCGGCGTCGTGCAGGACCCAGGCGAGCGAGTCGTCGCCGGCGCGGAACCGATCGGCGGCCGCGCCGACCCAGAACAGGTGCATGCCCATGGCCAGCGCGGTCGCGGGGGCCCGGGTCGCGAGCGCGCGGTGCAACCGGGCGAGCTCGTCCAGGCGCAGGCCGGCCCCGCCGAGCTCGACCGGGACGGGTGCCCGCAGGTAGCCCCGGGCGGCGAGGTCCGCGACGTCCTGCGTGACGAACTCGCCGCTGCGGTCGTGGTCGGCCGCGCGGCGGGCCAGCGTGTCGAGCAGGTCGTCGGCCAGCAGCGGCGGGGGGACGGCGGTGGCGGTCACGTCGCGGAACGCTAGGTCCGCGGCGGGCCGGCGATCCAACGACGATCCGGAATGCCCACCCATCACCGGCGGGCATGACCGCGACCGGCCGCGGGCCGCTACGAGGCGCGGGCGGCGGCGGGACGCGGGAGCGCGAACGGCGGCGTCAGCACCGACGCGAACCCGCCGGCCACCTCCAGGGCGGTCTCCTCGAGTCGCGCGTCCAGCCCCGGGCGGGTGAGCAGCCGGAACGGCACCGACCCCATGTCGGGCAGGTCGCCCCGGCGCACCAGCCCGGGCGGCACCCCGGCCGCGGTGGGCAGCAGCGCGACGCCGAGGCCGGCCCGCACCGCCTCGACCACCCCCGAGAACGACGACGACTCCGCGACCACCTCGGCCCGGCGGCCCTCCTCGGCCAGGGCGCGCAGTGCGGCGTCGCGCAGCCCGCAGGGGTCCTCGAAGGCGACCAGCGGGAACGGGGCCGCCGGGTCGGAGGGCTCGGCGCGGCGGCCCGCGTACCAGTGCAGGGCCAGGGTGCCGAGGTCGCGGCCGACGGCCTCGGCGTTCGCCGCGACCACGAACGCGAGGTCGGTCTCGCCGCGCCCGACCGAATCGACCAGCCGCGGGGACCGGTCCATCCGGAACCGTACGGTGCGCGGGGCGAACCCGGCCCGGAGCGCACCGAGCAGGTCGGTCAGCGTCCGGTCGGCGACGTGCTCGGCCATCCCGACCGTCAGCGGCGTCGTCGCTCGCACCGCGAGCCGGCCCATGGCCTCGTCGTTGAGGGCCAGCAGGCGCCGCGCCTCGTCGAGGACCAGCTCCCCGGTGGCCGTGAACCGGGCGCCGCGGCCGTGCTTCTCGAGCAGGACCCCGCCCACCGCCATCTCGAGCAGGCGGACGTGCTTGCTCACCGCCGACTGGCTCAGGTGCAGGGCGGTGGCGGCCCGGCCGAAGCCCCCGAGGTCGGCGATCGCCACCACGGTGCGCAGGTGTTCGAGGTTGAAGGTGTCGCGCATCGCCACTCCTCGGCCTCACGGCCGATCGTCGGGGTCGGGTGTCTGCGGCGAGACGGGCGCCCCGGGGGGCGGGCCTCAGCGGCGGCGACAGCCCATCGACGGCGTGCGGCACAGGTCGACGTGCAGGCGTCGAGCCATGAGCCGGGATGCGTCCACGACGACGAGTGTTCCCCACGCGGCCCGGCGCGGCCAAGACCCGGTCGGCGCCTCGCGCCTCACCACGCCGCCCGGTGTGAGGTCAGCCCGCGCGGGTGCGGTGGCGGTCGATCTCGCCCGCGTGGTCCTCGGCCCAGGCCCGCAGGGCGGCCAGCGGCACCTCGAGCGACGCCCCGAGCTCGGTGAACCGGTAGTGGACCCGCGGGGGCACCGTGTCCTCCACCCGGCGGGCGACCAGCCCGTCGAGGACGAGGCTCTGCAGCGTCGAGGAGAGCATCTTCTGCGACACCCCGGGGATGCGCCGGCGGAGCTCGGAGAACCGCACCTCGCCGGAGGCCGCGAGCACCTCGAACACCATCGAGGTCCACTTCGTGCCGACCCGGTCGAGCACCTGTCGCGTCGGGCACTCCGGGGAGAACAGGTCTCCCCGTCGCCGGGTGGTCACCTCGACGTCACCACCTGACCCGGATGTGCCGTCTTCCCTGCTCATGCCCGGTGAATTTAGGTGACGTGGTCACCGAGGGGAACCAGGAGGAACACCGATGTCGCGGATCGCCGTGGACGACGTCGAGCCGGCCGTCGAGACGACCGGGAGCAGCACCAGGACCGGGCGCGTCGGGACGGGGGCGCCCGTGGTGTCGGTCGGGCCGCTGACGCTGGAGTCGCCGGCACGGGGCGTGGATCTCGAGGTGCGGGTGTCCGCGCCGGTGACCGGGCGGGACCTGCCCGTCGTGCTCTTCTCGCACGGCTTCGGCTCGTCGTCGCGGGCCTACGGCCCGCTGGTCGACTTCTGGGCCGCGCACGGCTTCGTCGTGGTCCAGCCCACCCACCTCGACTCCCGCACGGTGGGCCTCGCGCCGCACGACCCCCGCCAGCCGACGCTGTGGCGCCACCGGGTGGAGGACATGCTCCGGATCCTCGACGACCTCGACCGCCTCGAGGGCGCCGTGCCCGGCCTGCCGGGCCGCGTCGACCACGGCAGCGTCGCCGTGGCGGGGCACTCCTTCGGCGGCCAGACCGCGGGAGTGCTCCTGGGGCTGCGGGTGACCGACCCGGTCGACGGCACGGAGATCGACCTCGCCGACGGCCGCGTCGGCGCCGGGGTGCTCCTCGCGACGGCGGGTCGGGGTGGCGCCGACCTGCGGCCCGGGGTGATCGAGGCGATGCCCTGGCTGAACCCGGTCTTCGCGCACCTGCGGACCCCGTGCCTGGTGGTGGCCGGGGACGCCGACGTCAGCCCACTGACCACCCGCGGCGCGGACTGGCTCACCGATCCCTACCGGTACAGCCCGGGTGCCCGGAGCCTGCTGACCCTCGTCGGCGGGGAGCACTCGCTCGGCGGGATCCCGGGCTACGAGGCGGCCGAGACCACCGACGAGGACCCGGAGCGGGTCGCGGTCGTCCAGCGCACGACCTGGGCCTTCCTGCGCAGCACGCTCCGCCCCGGCGACCCGGCCTGGGCCGAGGCCGTGGCCGCCCTGGCGGACCCGCCGCACCCGTCGGCGGTGCTGGAGTCGAAGCGGGCGAACCCTGGTGGCCGTGAGCACGATGCGGTACGAGTAGGTCCGTGACCCCCCGCCGGCCGCTGGTGCGACGTCTGCACGTCGACCTGTGCCGTGTGGACGCGACCAGCTGTCGCCCGGCTCCCCGCCGCCCGCGCTCCTGACGCGGCCCCGGCGCGGCCCGCCCCCCCGGCACCGCACCGCCCGGGTGGGACACGCCGCCTCGAGGCCGTCCGTTCCGTGCCCGTGGCCCCGCCCCGACGCCGGCGTCGGCGGGCGGACCCGGCGCCCCACCGAAACGGCTGCCCGATGAGCTCCTCCCGACCCCGCCGCGACCCGTCGACCGCCACGCCGGACGGGCGGACCACCGCGGCCTACCTCGCCCCGGCGGTGCCCGAGGTCGCGGCGCTGCTGGGCGCCGCGGAGCGGGTGCTCGTGGCCTGCGGCCGCGCCGAGGACGCCCACGCGGACCGCGCCATCCGCCTGGCCGCCGCCGTCGACCCCGCCACGCTGCCGGTGCACGCCGTCGTGGGGCCGGGGCTCCCCGTCCCGCTCGCCCGCCGCATCGCCTTCCGCGCGCTGCAGCGCTTCGCGGTCGCGCTGCGTCCTGCACTGGGGCGGGAGCCCGGCACCTGGCCGGGCCCGGGGCGCCGCGACGTCGTCGCGTTCCGGGCGCTGCGGGTCGACACCACCGACCTCGCCGTCCTCGGCCAGGCCGCCGCCCAGCTGACCCATCCCCGGCGGACGAGGGAGGGCACGCTCGGCGCCGCGGTGGAATCGCTCGGCGGGGGCGCCGGCGAACCACCCGCGGACCGCCACCCCGCCGCCCTGGGCTGCCTCCTCGCCGTCGTCGTGCCCGTCGTCGACCCGGTGGCCGCCGCCGTCCACGAGGTCGCGGCGGCGGAGCACCCCCTGCTCGACGCGGCGACCCTCGAGGCGCACCACGAGCTGGGCTGCCGTGTGCTCTCCCGGCTGCGGCGCGCCCGCTGAGCCGAGAGCTGTGGGTCACTGGCACGACACGAACGGTTGACACCTCACGGGTCGACGTCCTTACAGTTCCGCTCGGCCGGCGACGGATGGGCCGCGCCCGGCCGGAGCGACGGAGGCAGCGATGCGTGAGACGGTCCGCGTGACCGCACCGCGCACCGCGCACCGCGGGAGCTATCGCAGGCACGTCGACCTGCTGCGCGTCGTCAGCGCGGCGTGTCCGGCCTGACGACCTCTCAGCACCCACCTCTCCTCCTCCACCGCGCGGCCCCGCGCCGCAGGAAGCGGTCACCCATGTCCACCGCGGACACCCCTGGTCGGAGCCTGCACCTGGCGGTCGCCCTCGACGGCGCCGGTTGGCACCCCGCCGCCTGGCGCGAGCCGGGCGCACGCCCCGCCGAGCTGTTCACCCCCGGGTACTGGACCGACCTGGCCCGCATCGCCGAGCGCGGCCTGCTCGACCTCGTCACGATCGAGGACGCGCTCGGACTGCAGTCCGGCGACCACCTCGCCGAGCCCGACCGGCGCACCGACCGCGTGGCCGGCCGGCTCGACGCCGAGCTGATCGCCGCGTTCCTCGCGCCGCTGACCAGCGCGATCGGGCTCGTCCCGACCGTGACCACCACCCACACCGAGCCGTTCCACGTCGCCTCGGCGCTCGCCACCCTCGACCACGACTCCCACGGTCGGGCCGGCTGGCGGGTGCAGACGTCGGTGCGCCCCGACGAGGCCGCGCACTTCGGGCGGCGCGCCGTGCCCGGGCTGCGCCGCGACGCGATCGACACCCCCGAGGCCCGGGCGCTCGTCGCCGAGCTCTTCGGCGAGGCCGCCGACGCGGTCGAGGTGGTGCGCCGCCTCTGGGACTCCTGGGAGGACGACGCCGAGATCCGCGACGACGCCACGAACCGCTTCGTCGACCGCGCGAGGATCCACCACGTCGACTTCACCGGCGAGCGGTTCTCGGTCCGAGGTCCCTCGATCGTCCCGCGGCCCCCGCAGGGCCAGCCGCTGGTCGTCGCCCTCGGCCACGGGTGGGAGCCCTACCGGTTGGCCGCCCGGGCCGCCGACGTCCTCCTCGTGACCCCGCACGACGCCGCGGAGGCCACCGCGATCGTCGAGCAGGCCCGGGCCGCCGAGCGCGACGTCGGGCGCACCGGGGAGCCCCTCCGGGTGCTCGGCGACCTCGTCGTCGTCCTCGAGGACACCGAGGACGCGGCCCGCGAGCGCCTGGCCCGCCTCGACGCCGTCGACCCGCTGACCAGTGACGCGGCGATCGTCGCGACGACGCCGGCCGCGCTGGCCGACCTGCTGCTCGCGTGGCGGGACGCGGGCCTGCAGGGCTACCGGCTGCGGCCCGCGGTCCTGCCGACCGACCTCGAGCGAATCGTCGACGGGCTCGTCCCCGACCTGCAGCGCCGCGGCGCGTTCCGCACCGCCGCCACCGAGCCCACCCTGCGCGAGCGCTTCGGCCTCGCCCGTCCGGCCAGCCGCTACGTGGGGAGCGTCGCGTGAACCAGCCACGGCAGCGTCGCAAGCAGATCGTGCTCGGCGCCTACTTCCCCGGGGTCAACCACGACACCGTGTGGAGCGACCCGGCGTCGGGCAGCCACATCGACTTCGCGTCCTTCGAGCACTGGGCCCGCACCGCCGAGCGCGGCAAGCTCGACCTGCTCTTCCTCGCCGAGGGCCTGCGGCTGCGCACCCGGGGCGAGGCCGTCTTCGACCAGGACGTGGTCGGCCGGCCCGACACCTTCACGGTGCTGGCCTCGCTGGCCGCCGTCACCTCGCACGTCGGGCTCGCGGGCACGATCAACTCGACGTTCAACGAGCCCTACGAGCTGGCCCGCAGGTTCGCGACGCTCGACATCCTCTCCGGCGGCCGCGCGGCCTGGAACGTGGTGACGAGCTCCGACGCCGACACCGGCGAGAACTTCCGCCGCGGCGGCTACCTCGCGCACCACCAGCGCTACGAGCGAGCCGGCGAGACCCTCGCCGCGGTCCGGGCCCTGTGGGACTCGTGGGGGTCGGACGCGATCGTCGCGGACCCGGCGTCGGGGCGGTTCCTGCGCGACGGCCACGTCGGCGACTTCGCCGTGCACGGCCACCAGTTCGACATCGCCGGCCGGTTCACCACCCCGCGCAGCCCGCAGGGGCACCCGGTGATCCTGCAGGCCGGCGAGTCGCCCGCGGGGCGGGACTTCGCCGCCGCCGGCTCCGACGCGATCTTCTCGCGGTACCAGAAGTTCGACGAGGCCCGCGCGTTCTACGACGACGTCAAGGCGCGCGTCGCGACGGCGGGCCGGGACCCCGACGAGGTGCGCATCCTGCCCTCGGCGGCGGTGGTGCTCGGCGACACCGACGCCGAGGCCCGGGAGCGGCACGCCGTGATCCACGACCGCCAGGTCGACCCGCAGACCGCGATCGTGCTCACCGAGATGATCTGGAACCAGGACCTGTCCTGGTACGACCCCGACGACCCCGTCCCGGACTTCGACCCGACGCCCGAGGCGCCGAAGTGGATCCGCGGCCGGGCCCCGCTGACCCAGGACGCCCACGCCACCGCGAGGGCCTGGCGGGAGATCGGCCGGGACGGGGCGCTGTCGCTGCGCGAGGTGGTCAAGCAGGTCTTCGACCGCGCCGTGTTCGTCGGCACCCCGCAGCACGTGGCCGACGAGATCGACCGCTACGTGCAGGCCGACGCCTGCGACGGGTTCATCCTCGGCTCGCACGTCACCCCGTCCGGGCTCGACGAGGTGGTGGACCGGGTGGTGCCGCTGCTCCAGGAGCGCGGCGTGTTCCGCGCCGAGTACGCCGAGGGGACCCTGCGGGAGAACCTCGGGCTCGCCCCGCCGTCCCGCTTCGGCGAGCCCCGGTCCGCCGCGGAGGTGGCGGCCTCGTGAGGACCTCCCTCGCCCTCACCGCCCTCGTCGCGACGGCGGCCCTGACCCTCACCGCCTGTGGTGGGGGCGGCTCCGGCTCGGAGGCCGATGCCGGTCCCCCGCGTCCCGGCGGAGACCTGATCTTCGCCGTCTCCAGCGACCAGGGCTGCGTCGACCCGCAGCAGGTGCAGAGCAACGACTCGATCTACTCGCTGCGCCAGATCGTCGACTCGCTGACCGACCAGGACCCGCGGACCGGGGCGATCGTGCCCTGGCTGGCCACCTCGTGGTCGTCGAACGCGACCGCCACCGAGTGGTCGTTCACCCTCAGGCCGGGCGCCACGTTCTCCGACGGCACCCCGGTCGACGCGAACGCGGTGAAGGCCAACTTCGACCGGGTGCCCTCGCTCGGCGCGCGCGGGACCCTGCCGAAGGGCTACCTCGCCGGGTACCAGGGCACGACGGTGACCAGCCCGACCCAGTTCACCGTCCGGTTCGCCCAGCCCAACGTGCAGTTCCTGCAGGGCACGTCGACGCACAGCCTGGGCCTGCTCTCCCCGGCCAGCGTCGCGAAGACCGACGACCAGCGCTGCGCCGGCGTCGTCGGGTCGGGCCCGTTCGTGCTGCAGTCCTACGTCAAGAACCAGAACACGGTGCTGGTCAAACGGCCCGGCTACTCGTGGGGCTCCTCGCTGTTCAGCCACCCCGGTGAGGCCTACCTCGACCGCGCCGAGTTCCGGGTGGTCCCCGAGTCCGGGGTCCGCACGGGCAGCCTGCAGTCCGGCGAGGTCGACGCGATCGCGAGCATCGGCCCGCAGGACGAGCAGCCGCTGCAGGGGGCGGGCGACGCGCTGCCGTCGCGGGCCAACCCGGGCATCCCCTTCGGGATCTCGTTCAACCTGTCGAACCCGCTGGTGGCCGACCAGGCGGTGCGCGACGCGGTCTCGCTCGGCATCAACCGACCGGAGCTGGTCTCGGCGGTCTTCACCTCGCAGACCAAGGCGGCCACCAGCCCGCTCGCGTCCACGACCCCGACCTACGCCGACCAGTCGGCGCTGCTCGGGTTCGACCCGGCCAGGGCGAACACCGAGCTCGACGCCGACGGCTGGGTGCGCGGGCCGGACGGCATCCGCACCAAGGGCGGCCAGCGACTCACGATCCCCCTGGCCTTCGCGCAGAACCTCTCGACGGTGAAGCCGGCGGTGGAGCTGCTCCAGCAGCAGCTCCGCGGCGTGGGCATCGACCTCCAGCTGCAGGAGAAGCAGATCTCCGACGTCGCCCTGATCTCCCAGAGCGGACAGTTCACCGCGCTGTGGGGCAACCTCACCCGCGCGGACCCGGACATCCTGCGGGCGCAGTACTGGAGCGGCGGGGCGAACTACTACCGCTTCCCGCCCGGCCCGCTGGACGCGCTCCTCCTCGGCCAGGCCGCCGCGGTGGACCCGGCCCGGCGCGCGCAGATCTCGGCGCAGGCCCAGCAGGTCATCGCGAGCCAGCACCTCGTCGTGCCGGTCGTGGAGCTGACGACCACCCTCGGCGTCGGACCGAACGCGCACGACGTGGCGTTCGACGCGTCGGCCCGGGTGCAGCTGCACGACACCTGGAAGTCGGCGTCGTGAGCCTGCCCTACCTGCTGCGGCGGCTCGGCTTCGCCGTCCTCGTCCTGTGGGCGGCGTTCACGGTGTCGTTCGTGGTGCTCTACCTGCTGCCCGGCGACCCGGTGGCCACCATGGCCGCCGGGTCGTCGGACGGTCAGCCCGTGACCGCGGCCCAGCTCGACGAGCTGCGGCACCGCTACGGGCTCGACCAGCCGTTGATCGTGCAGTACGGGCACAAGCTGGCCGCGGCGCTCCACGGCGACCTCGGCACGTCGTTCGCCACCGGGGAGACCGTCCGCGGCGCGATCGCGGACGCGCTGCCCCCGACGCTGCAGGTCGCGCTCTGCGGGCTCGCGTTCGCCGTCGTGTTCGGGGCGGTCGTCGCGCTCGTCGCGACCTACACCCGGATCCGCTGGCTCTCCCAGGTGCTCATGGCGCTGCCCTCGCTGGCGGTCTCGCTGCCGGTGTTCTGGGTCGGGCTGATGCTCGTCCAGCTCTTCTCGTTCCGGTTGGGGCTCTTCCCCTCGGTCGGCGCGCGGGGGCCGCAGTCGCTGGTGCTGCCCGCGATCACGCTCGGGCTCCCGCCCGGGGCGCTGATCGCGCAGGTGCTGGCCAAGAGCATGGGCCAGGCGCTGGACGAGCCCTACGTGACGACGGCCCGGGCCAAGGGCGTCGGCGCGGGCGCGGTGCACCTGCGCCACGCGCTCGGCAACGCCCTCATCCCGGCGCTCACCGTCCTCGGCTACGTGACGGGCCTGCTCCTGGCCGGCTCGGTCGTCGTCGAGACGGTCTTCACCCGGCCCGGGCTCGGGCGGCTGACGGTCTCGTCCGTCGGGGTGCAGGACATCCCGGTGGTGCAGGGGGTCGTGCTGTTCGCCGCGGTCGTGTTCGTCGTCGTGAACCTCGTCCTCGACCTCGTCTACCCGCTGCTGGACCCCCGGATCGCCACGGCGGTCCCGGCGTGAGCCCCGTCGTGGGTGGAGGGGAGACCCGATGACCGAGCTGCTCGACCGCGGGCCGGAACGCGCCGACCCGATACCCCCGCCACCGCCGGCGCCGTCCACCGAGGGCCGCCGGGAGCGGCTGGCGCGGCTCGGGCGCTTCCTGCGGCAGCGCCCCGGCCTCGTCGGGTCGGCCCTGGTGATCGTGTTCGTGCTGCTGTCGGCGTTCGTGCCGGGCCTGCTGGCGCCGGGCGACCCGGACTTCGCGGTGCCCGAGGTCAAGCTCCGCCCGCCGGGCACCCCGGGGCACTGGCTGGGCACCGACTACCTCGGGCGCGACGAGTGGACGCGGCTGGTGCACGGCGCCTCGCTCTCGCTCGAGGCCACCGTCGTCGCCGTGGCCGTCGCGCTCGTCGTCGGCGGTCTGATCGGCCTGCTCGCCGGCTTCGCGGGCGGCTGGGTCGACGAGGTGCTCATGCGCGTCGTCGACGTCATGCTCTCGATCCCGCCGATCCTGATGTCGCTGGCGCTCATCACCGCGCTCGGGTTCGGGACGTTCAAGGTCGCGATCGCGGTCGGGATCGCCAGCGTCGCGAGCTTCGCGCGGGTGATGCGCGCCGAGACGCTGCGGGTGCGCAGCTCGGTCTACGTCGAAGCGGCGCGGTCGGTGGGCACCCGCTGGTGGGTGTCGCTGGGCCGCCACGTGCTGCCGAACGCGGCGGGCCCGGTCACGGTGCTGGCCGTGCTCGAGTTCGGGCTGGCCATCCTCGCGGTGTCCTCGCTGTCGTTCCTCGGCTACGGGACACCCCCGCCCGCCCCGGAGTGGGGCTCGCTGGTGGCCGAGGGCCGCAACTACCTCGCCACCTCCTGGTGGCTGTGCACCATCCCGGGCGTGGCGATCGCGGCGACGGTGCTGTCGGTCAACCGCATCTCCCGGGCCCTCGACGGCGAGTGGGGGCGGGCGCGATGAGTGACCTGCTGACCGTGTCCGGGCTCGAGGTCGACTACCGGGCCCGCGGACGCACCATCCCCGCGGTGCGCGGGATCGACCTCGAGGTCGCCGCGGGTGAGGTGGTGGCCGTCGTCGGCGAGTCGGGCTCCGGCAAGTCCACGCTCGCCCAGGCCGTCATCGGCCTGCTGCCCGCCAACGGGACGGTGCGCGCGGGCCGCGTCGAGCTCGGCGGGGAGGACCTCACCGGCCTGGGTGAGCGCCGCCTGCGCGGGATCCGGGGCGCGCGGATCGGCCTCGTGCCCCAGGACCCGACGGTGTCGCTCAACCCGGTGCAGAAGGTCGGGCCGCAGGTGGCCGAGGTGCTGCGGACCCACCAGCTCGCGGACCGCCGCACGGCGGGCATCAGGGCCGTGGAGCTGCTGGAACGCGCCGGGCTGCCCGATCCGGCGGTGCGCGCGGGCCAGTACCCCCACGAGCTGTCCGGGGGCATGCGACAGCGGGCGCTGATCGCCGTCGCCATCGCCGCCGACCCGGCCCTGCTCATCGCCGACGAGCCCACCAGCGCCCTCGACGCCACCGTCGCGCGACAGATCCTCGACCGCCTCGACGCGCTGCGCGCCGAGACCGGCAGCGCCCTGCTCCTCATCACCCACGACCTCGCGGTCGCCGCCGACCGCGCCGACCGGATCGTCGTGATGTCCGAGGGCCGGATCGTCGAGCAGGGGCCGACCGCGGCGATCCTCGCCGACCCCCAGGAGCCGTACACCCGCCGGCTGCTCGCGGCCGCGCCGGGACTGGCGGTCGACGCGGTGGCGCCGCCACCGGCGCCCGACCCCTCGCCGACGCCGGTCGCCGAGGTCCGGGGCCTGGTGAAGGACTTCCCGCTGCCGCGCTCCGGTGGGTCCTGGCGGCGCGGGACCCTGCGGGCGGTCGACGACGTGTCCTTCACCGTCGGCCGCGGCGAGACGCTGGCGCTGGTCGGCGAGTCGGGCTCCGGGAAGTCCACGACGGCCCGGCTGCTGCTGCGGCTCGAGCAGCCGACGGCGGGCGAGGTGCGCCTCGACGGCGTCGACGTCACCGCGGTGCGCGGGGAGGAGTGGCGGCGGCTGCGCCGGCGTGCGCAGCTGATCTACCAGAACCCCTACGCCTCGCTCGACCCCCGTTTCAGCGTCCGGGACGTGATCACCGAGCCGCTGCGGGCGTTCCGGGTCGGCAGCGGCGTCGAGCAGGCCGCGCGGGCCGCCGAGCTGGTGGACCGGGTGGCGCTGCCGGGGGCGGTGCTGGAGCGCCGGCCGGTGGAGCTCTCCGGCGGGCAGCGCCAGCGGGTGGCGATCGCCCGGGCGCTCGCCCTGTCCCCCGACCTCGTCGTCTGCGACGAGCCGGTCTCCGCGCTCGACGTCTCCGTCCAGGCCCAGGTGCTCGAGCTGCTGCGCGAGCTGCAGGAGCGCGACGGGCTGGCCTACCTGTTCATCTCGCACGATCTGGCCGTCGTGCGGCGGGTAGCCCACCGGGTGGGAGTGATGCAGGCCGGTCGGCTCGTCGAGCTGCGGCCCACCGCCGACCTGTTCGACGACCCGCGGCACGAGTTCACCCGCACGCTGCTCGGTGCGATCGCGGGCCGTCGGCGGACGGTCGACGAGGCCGCCCGGTGAGCGCCGCCGACGTCGTCGTGGTCGGCAACGGGGCCGCGGGGACCCTCGTCGTCATCGACCTGGTGCGTGGTGACGCGGCGGGCGGGACGCCGCTGCGGATCACGTGGGTGGGCGACGGCCCGACGGCGCACGGCGTCGCGTACGCCACGAAGCGCCCGTGGCACCGGCTGAACGTCCCCGCCGACACGCTCTCGCTCGACGCCGCCCACCAGGACTTCCCGTCCTGGCTGGAGGCGCGCGGCGTCGACGCCGAGGCCACGTCGGCCCGGGACGCCGAGTTCGCGCCGCGCTGGTCGTTCGGTGCCTACCTCGCCGAGACGCTGCGCGACGTCCGGGCGGCCGCCGACCCGTCGCTGGTGACGGTCGACGTGGAGTCGACCCGCGCCGTCGGGGCCGTCACCGGCACCGACGGCGTGCGGGTGGAGCTCGCCGACGGGCGCACCGTCGACGCCGGGCACCTCGTGCTCGCGCCCGGCCCGTTCCCGTCGCCGCGGCTGCCGGGTCTGACAGACGCGGGCGCCGAGCACCCCGGGCTGGTGGTCGACCCGTGGTCGGGCGCCCTGGAGTCCGACGACCGCCCGGCCGACTCGGTCGTGCTGGTGGGGACCGGGCTGACGATGGTCGACGCCGCGCTCTCGCTCGGCCGACGCGACCCGCGGACCCGCCTGCTGGCGGTCTCCCGCTCGGGTCTGCTCCCCCGCGCCCACTCCTGGCGTCGGGGCGAGCCGGTCGACCCACCGGTCTCGCCCGGCATGTCCCTCGCCGAGGTCGTGCGGGCCGTCCAGGACCGGGTGGCGCGCGCGCCGGACCGCTGGCGCGACGTCGTCGACGGCCTGCGCCCCGCGGTCCAGGACATCTGGCGCTCGTTCCCGGCGGCCGACCGCGACCGGTTCCTCGCCGAGCACGCCCGCACGTGGGAGGTGCACCGCCACCGGATGGCTCCGTCCGTGGCCGATGAGCTGGGCCGGTTGCGCGACACGGGCCGGCTCGAGGTCCGGGCGGCGTCGGTGACGCGGATCGACGCCGCGGGCGACGGGCTGGCGGTGACGTTCGCCGGTCCCGACGACGCCGAGGAGACCGTGCACGCCGATCGAGTGGTGTCCTGCATCGGGGCGCAGGAGGACGTGACCGCCGTGGACGACCCGCTGGTGGCGGCCCTGGTGCGCGTCGGCGACGCCCGGCCGCACCCCACGGGCCTGGGCTTCGACACCGACGACGACGGGGCGCTGGTCCCGGTCGACGGCCGCGCGCGCCGGGTGTTCACCCTCGGCACGACGCGGCGCGGGGACCTCTACGAGACGACGGCCGTGCCGGAGATCCGCGAGCAGGCGGCGGCGCTGGCCGGGGTGCTGCTGCGGAACCGGTCGCCGCAGCCGTCCTCGGTCGGCCGGTAGGCCGCGGCGGAGCGACCGAGTCGCGGCGACTCGGTCGTTCCGACAGCGGTCGGCCCCCTCGGCCGCTCGCGTCAGGCCGGCACCGCGGCACGCCGCACGCGCGGGATGACGTGCTCGGCGAAACGCGCCATCTCGGCCTCGAACGGCTGGAACTGGAGCATGAACAGCTCGACACCCTGCGCGTGGAACGCCCGGATGCGCTCGGCCACCCTTCCGTAGGACCCGACGAGCCCGGCCGCGGTGCCGCCGTTCGTGCCGATCGCCGGGTACTTCTGGAACGTCTGGAACATCACCGCCTTCGGATCGGCGCTGGAGTAGAGGTGCGTGAGCTCGGGCTCGTCCTGGGCCGCGTAGCGCCAGGCCTGCGCCAGCGCCTCCTCGGCCTCCTCGTCGGTCTCCCGGGCGATCACGAAGGCCGCCAGGCCGATCCGCAACGGGGTGCGGACCGCGCCGTCCCGGCCCCGTGACCCGACCTCGGCGAGCAGCCGGTCGATCTCGTGCGGCGGCTGGCCGTTGAGGAACCAGACGTCGGCCTGGTCGGCGGCCAGGTCCTTGGCCGGATCGGACTCGCCGCCCACGTAGATCGTCGGCCGCTCGCGGAACCGGTCGCGCGGCCGCAGTGAGTAGCCGTCGACGTCGAAGTAGCGCCCGTGGAAGGTGACCTCCTCGCCGGCGAGCAGCCCGCGCACGATCGTCAGCCACTCCGCGCCGTAGGCGTAGCGCTCGTCGTGCTCCGGGAACGCGATGCCCGCGGGCTCGATCTCGGGCTTGTACCAGGCGTTGACCAGGTTGATCGCGAATCGGCCGTGCGAGATGTCCTCGATCTGCAGCGCCTGCTTGGCGAGGACGACCGGGTGGTAGAGCAGCGGCTTGATCGCCGTGATGATCTCGATCCGCTCGGTGAGCGCCGCAAGCGCCGCGGACGAGGTCCAGGCCTCCAGCTGGTCGAGGTGGCCGCCGAAGGGGTTCACCTCGTGCTGGGCGACCAGCGTCGAGTCGAAGCCGAGCTGTTCGGCGAGCAGCACGAGGCGCTGGTTGCGCTCCCAGGACGCGTCGAGCGGGTCCTCGGGGTGACGCAGCGCCGCCCAGCTGCCGTAGACGTTGGCCCAGACCCCGAACCGCGGGCCCGCCGCGGTCACGGCTTCGTGTCCTGCAGCGTGAAGCCCACCACGAGGGTCACCTGGACGTGCCCGACCTCGCCGTCGCGGACCTCCCCGCGAATCTCGGTGACCTCGAACCAGCCGATCTCGTCGATGGTCTCCGAGGCGCGCTTGATCGCGCCGCGGATGGCGTCGTCGACGCCGATCTCCGAGCTCCCGACGATGTCGGTCTTGCTGTACACGTTGTCGGACATACGTCTCCTCCTGGATGCGTGCTCATGGGAAGGGAGTGCTGTGGCGCGGCCGTCACCGCATGGGCGGCGTGGTGCCGAGGGGCGCGACGCGGCCGGGGTTCAGGACGCGGGCGGACAGCTCGCCGAACAGGTACGGCAGAGGTCGATGTGACGGCGCAGCACGGCTGCGTTCACCACCCGCCACCTCCTCCGGCGTCGTCCCGTGTGATCACCGACGCTAGCGGACGGGCCCGGGCCACAGGCCGCGACGACGGCCCACGGTGGGCGCGGTCACATCGCCACGGGCGGGTCGCGGGCGGCGCCGTCGGAGGTCCGCTCGCTCGAGGGTCGTTGTCGGGGGGTTGAGTTACCGTGCGAACATGAGTTCGAACGAGGCAGTGGGTGATGCGGTAAGCGCGGAGCTGGCCGCGCTGCTCGCGCGCCTCGGCGAGCTCGCCGTCGGCCTCGATGCGGTGCCGGACGCGGTACGGATCGACCGGATCGCGCTGCTGGAACAGACCCGCGCCGCGCTGGCCGCCGCGCAGCACACCGAGATGGTCGCCTTCGCCGGTTCCCAGGTCGCCGCCCACGAGGCCGAGATCGCCGCCGGCCGGCTGGACCCGCGCAAACTCGGCACCGGCATCGCCGATCAGATCGCCCTGGCCGCGCACGTGTCGCCGTGGCAGGGCTCGCGGCGCCTCACGATCGCCCGCGCCCTGGCCACCGACCTGCCCCACGTGCGTGGGCTGCTGGCGGCCGGGCGGATCAGCGAGCGGCTGGCCGAGACCGTGGTCGCCCAGACCTCCCACCTGGACGCGGCAGCGCGTCGCGCGGTCGACAAGCAACTCGGAGGCGCTCGCCTCGACGAGCTGGGGTTCCGGCGGGCCGAAGCGACGGTGAAGAAGACCGCCTACGAGACCGACCCCGCCGGCTACACCCACCGCGGCCGCACCGCCCGCAAAGACCGGCGGGTCACGGTGCGCCCCGCCCCGGACACCATGAGCGTCCTCTCGGCGCTGCTGCCCGTCGAACAAGGCGTGGCCTGCCTCGCCGCGCTACGCCGCCACGCCGACTCGTTGATCGCCACCGGCGACACCGACGGCCGCAGCCGCGACCAGATCCTCGCCGACACCCTCGTGGAGCGAGTCACCGGACAAGGCCGCGCCCAGGACGTGGATGTCGAGGTCGGGATCGTGCTCCCCCTCGACGCCCTGCTCGACCCCGACAGCCCCACCACCGGCGAGCTGGTCGGCCACGGGCCGCTACCCGCCGGGATCGTGCGCGACCTGCTGCGCTCCACCGGCGGGAAAAGGTGGTGGCGGCGGCTGTTCGCCCACCCCGCCCACGGCGGCCTGCTCGGCGGCGACCCCCAGAAGCGGCGCTTCGACGGGTTCCTCGCCCGGCTGATCGACCTCCGCGACCACGGCCGCTGCCGGGACCCCTTCTGCGACGCGGCGATCCGCCACCACGACCACATCGTCCAGTCCCGCGCCGGCGGCCCCGCCAGCCTCGCCAACGGCCGCGGGGTCTGCGCCCGCGGCAACTACACCCGCGAGATGCCCGACTGGACCGTCGAGACCATCCACGACGGGCACGGCGAGCACCCCCACACCGTGCGCACCACCACCCCGACCGGCCACACCTACACCAGCCGCGCCGGACCCTGATCACGCCGCGGCGCGCTCCCAGACCCGCCGGCGACCCGCACGGTGCCCACTCACGACGGCGCCCGGGCGACGAGCTTCTCGAAGGGGTGCTTGCCGACCTCCTCGGGCGGCCGGGAACGGTCGTAGAGCGGCCGGTAGCCGGTGCTCAGGTAAAGGTTCTGCGCCTCGGGCTGGCGCCAGCCCGTCGTGAGGTAGATGCGGGCGTACCCGCGGGCGGCGATCTCGCGCTCCAGCTCGACGAGCACCCGCGCGGCGAGCCCTCGGCGGCGATGCCGGGAGTCGGTCCAGATGCGCTTGAGCTCGGCGGTGTCCGCGTCCCACCGGCGGAAGGCGCCGCCCGAGACGGGGACGCCGTCCTCGAGGAGGAGGACGAGCCCGCCGTCGGGCGGCCCGAAGCGCTCCCGCTCGCGGCGCATCTCCTCGGCGAGGTCGCCGAGGGTGTGCCCGTAGCGCCGGCCGTACTCCTGGTCGAGCTCACGGAGCATCGGGAGCACCAGCGGGTCGGCGTAGTCGACCCACCGCAGCTCGTTCGCGGGAGCACGACGAGGTGCGGACACGCGGGGGCTCCTTCCGGGGAGGTCAGGCGGCGGCGGACGCCGGGACGCGCACCGCCGCGTCGCGGGTGCGGCGCCGCAGCCGAAACCGAGCAGCGAGGCCCGGACCGCGTTGTCGAGGACGCTCACGAGTTGGTGATCGGCAGGCCGGGCGGGTTGATCTCCGAGGTCTTCACCGCCTCGTTGGAGAGGTTCCAGGTCGCGAGCACCTTCTGGTACTGGCCGTTCGCGATGAGGTAGTTGATCGCGTCGGCGAGGGGCTTGACCAGGCCGTTGTCCTTCTTCGTCGTGGCGGCGATCAGCCCCTGCAGGGACGCCCCGGCGCCGGAGTACGTGCCGGCGCTGCGCTTCGGCGTCGGGGTGTGCGCGCTCTGGGTGACGTTGTAGGCGACCTCGGGGTTCGGCTCGAACGCGGCGTCGATCTTCCCCGAGGCCAGCGCGAGCTCGACGGCGTTGTTGTCGGGGAAGTACTCGACGTCGATGTCCTTGCCCTGGGCCTGCAGCTGCGCCTTCCACTGCAGCAGGATCTTCTCCTGGTTGGTGCCGGCGCCGACGTAGATCCGCTTGCCCGCGAGCACCGAGGGGTCGCCCGTGAAGGTCAGCGGGTTCGAGGCGAGCGTCTCGAGGGCCAGGTTGTCCTGGCGGTACGTCGCGAAGTCGTACTTCTTCTTCCGCTCCTCGGTGTCGGTGATGTTGGAGATCCCGACGTCGGTGCGGCCGCTGTCGATCCCGACGAACATGTTCTCCCAGGTGGCGTCGGTGAGGTTCACCTTCAGCCCGAGCACGGCGCCGATCGAGCGGGCGAGGTCGGGCTCGACGCCGGTCAGCGTCTTGTCGTCGGTGCCGGTGAAGCCGAGCGGCGGGGAGCCCGCGGGCAGCAGTCCGAGCCCGACGTTCAGCACGCCGCCGTCGCGGATCTGCTGCGGCAGCTCGTTGCGGATGGCGTCGACGGTCGGGACCTGGATCGTCGACTCCTGGGCGGCCCCGTTCGACAGCGCACCGATCGTGACGCTGCCGTCCCCGCCGCCGTCCGAGGCGGAACCGCCGCCACAGGCCGCGACGAGCGAGAGCAGCGCGGCGGACGCGGCGACGGCGACGGTCGTCCGTCTGGGGAAGAACATGCTTCTGTCCTCCTACAGGACCTTGGTGAGGAACTCGCGGGTGCGGGGATGGACGGGGTGGTCGAGGACCTGCGCGGGCGGGCCCTGCTCGACGACCACGCCGCCGTCGAGGAACACGACCTGGTCGGCCACCTCCCGGGCGAAGCCGATCTCGTGGGTGACGACGACGAGGGTGGTGCCGGTGGCGGCGAGGTCCTTGATGACGGAGAGCACCTCGCCGACGAGCTCGGGGTCGAGCGCGGACGTCGGTTCGTCGCAGAGGATCACGCCGGGCCGCAGGGCCAGCGCCCGCGCGATCGCGACCCGCTGCTGCTGCCCGCCCGAGAGCTGGCGCGGATAGGCGCCTGCCTTGTCGGCGAGCCCGACGCGGGCCAGCAGCTCCTCGGCCAGCTCGATCGCCTCGGGCCGCCCGAGCGCGCCGGTGGCGCTCGGCGCGGCGGCGACGTTGTCGAGCGCCGTGAGGTGGGGGAAGAGGTTGAAGTTCTGGAACACGAACCCGATGCGCCGGCGCTGGACGAGGATCGCGCGTTCGGGCAGCTCCTTGAGCCGGTCACCGACCCGCTGCACGCCGATCGGCTCGCCGCCGACGCTGACGTAACCGCGGTCGAGCTTCTCCAGGTGGTTGATCGCGCGCAGCAGGGTCGACTTGCCGGAGCCCGACGGGCCCAGGACGGCCGTGACGGTGCCCGGGTCGATGGTGAGGTCGATCCCCGCGAGGACCTCGAGGGTGCCGAACGACTTGTGCGCGCCGTGGACCTCGACCGCGGCGGCCCGCACCGGCGCGAGGCCGGCGTCGAGCGCGGTCATCGCGCGGCCCCGATCGACCGGATCGACCCGAGCGTGCGTCGCAGCCGCTGCAGGGGCGTCGGCGGCAGCGTCCGCTCGGCACCGCGGGCGAACCGTCGCTCGACGTAGTACTGCACGACGGAGATCACGCTGGTGAGCACGACATACCAGACGGTGGCGACGACCAGCAGCGGGACGATGTCCCCGGGGTAGGTCGACCCGAGGCTCTGCACCTGTCCGAACAGGTCGAGCAGCGACACGTAGAACACCAGGGACGAGCCCTTGACGATGTCGATCAGCACGTTGACGTAGGACGGCACGATCGTGCGCAACGCCTGCGGCAGGACGATGTGACGGAACTGGTAGATGCGGGGCAGCCCGAGGGCGGCGGCCGCCTCGTGCTGGCCCTGGTCGACCGAGAGCAGCCCGGAGCGCACCACCTCGGCCGCGAACGCCGCGGCGTTGAGGCTGAGCCCGACGATGGCGATCACCAGGTCGGTGCCGAGCCTCGCCACCCCGAAGGTGACGAACTGCGGTCCGAAGGGGACACCGAGCCCGAGCACCTTGTAGAGGGCGCTGAAGTTGTAGAGGAACAGCAGCAGGACGATGAGCGGGACCGACCGGAACAGCCAGATGTAGGCCCAACTGACGGTCTGCAGCACCGGGCTCTGCGACCGGCGCATCAACGCGAGCACGATGCCGCCCGCCAGCGCGAGGACGGCGCTGATCGCCGTCACCTCGAGGGTGATCAGCAGGCCCTGCAGCACCACAGGGCGGGCGAACCAGTAGGTGAAGCGGTCCCATTGGTAGAACGGGTTCGTGATGAGCCCGTGCACGACCTGGGCGAGCAGCACCAGCACGACCACGGTGGCGATCCACCGGCCGGGATGACGGAGCGGGACGACGCGCTGCGCGGTCAGGTCCGGCTCGGCGGGTCGCTCGGGCCTTGCCTCGACGGCTTCTCCCGTCGAGGGCAGGGGTGGGGGCACGGCAGTCTCCAGACTCCGGAGCGCGCACCAACACGACCCCTGCGCGTGGCAGGGGCCGAGATCAGCGGCGGTGATCGACAGCTCAGGAAGGATCGGCGCGCGGTTCCGGCGCCGGGGAGATCCGGGTCAGCGACAGAGCGCGCTGCTGACCCGCGCGAGGTCGACGTGCCGACGGGTGCGGCTGGTCGCGCGACCGTGGCAACGCCACACGTCGGTCCGCGATGCCGTGTCCATGCCCGTCCTCGGGTCAGCGTTCTCCACGACCCGCGCCGAACGGCGCGATCTTGTCGGACGCTAGACATCGCTGCTCGCGCTTGTCAACGGTCCGCCGGTGAGGTCATGCGCGTCACGGATCGTTGCCGCCCGACGCATCTGCCCAGGTCAGCGACCTGGACGGAGTCACTCGGCGGTCAGGCCGAGGCGCACCGCCTCGTCGAAGTCGTCGTCGACGAGGACGACGTCGCGCCCTGCCCGGGCGAGGATGCCCGCGCCGACCCCGGCGCGGTAGCCCGACTGGCAGTGCACCCACAGCGTCGTCTCCGGCAGCTCGTCGAGCCGGCCGGCGAGCTCGTGCAGCGGCACGTTGACCGCGGAGGGGATGGCCTCGGCCGCGAACTCGTCCTCGCGGCGGACGTCGAGCACGACGGCGTCGTCGGTCCCGGCGAGGTCGGTGAAGGAGGCCACCGGGAACGAGGCCCGCTCCGACGACGGCACCAGGTCCGCGGGCTCCCCCACCCCGGCGCCGCCGAGGTGGTCGATGCCCAGCCGGACGAGCTCGCGACGCGCGTCGGCGATCTGCTCGGAGCTCTCCCCGAGCAGCGTCACCGGCGCGCCCCACGGCACGACCCAGCCCAGGTAGGTCGCGAACGACCCCTCCAGACCGATGCCGATCGCACCCGCGACGTGGTCGGCCGCGTACGCCCGCCGCTCGCGCAGGTCGACGACCCACTCCCCCGCGGCGAGCCGCCGCCGCAGGATCTCGGCGTTGACCGGCGCCACCGGCCCGTCGTCGGGGGCCTCGGGCCCGGCGAGGTTCTGCGGGCCGATGTGGGCGTAGTACGACGGGTAGGCGGTGAGGCCCTCGACGAGGCGGCGCACGAAGTCACCCTCGTCGTCGACCGTGAGCGCGAGGTTGCCCTCCCGCTCGGCCGCGATCGTGCTCTCGCTCGCGCCCGAGGTCGGCGCGGAGGAGCAGAAGCTCCCGAACCCGTGGGTGGGGAAGATCCGGGCGGTCTCCTCGAGCTCGTCGGCCAGACGGCGGGCGGAGCGGTACTGGGCGCGGCTGAGCTCCTCGGTGCGGCCGGGGTCGACGAGGTCGGTGCGCCCGACGGTGCCGAAGAGCAGCGAGCCGCCCGTGAACACGGCGGCGGGCTCCCCGGGGTCGGGCCCGCGGACGACGTAGGCGACGTGGTCCGCGGTGTGGCCCGGCGTGGCGAGCACCCGCACCGTGAGCGCGCCGACGGCCAGCTCGTCGCCGTCGCGGACCGGGGTGCGCTCGAAGGCCACGTCCTCGCCGGCGGGCACGGCGTAGCGGGCGCCGGTACGCCGGGCCAGGGCCAGGCCGCCGCTGACGTAGTCGTTGTGCACGTGGGTCTCGACGACCAGCCCGACGGCGAGGCCGTGCTCGCCGAGCACCGCCTCGAGGCGGTGGAGGTCACGCTGCGGGTCGACCACCACCGCGGTCGCGCCGTCGTGCGCGACGTAGCTGCGGTCGCCCAGCGACGCTGTCTCGAGCACGGCGACGTCGACCACGGGGTCCTCCAGGGTTGCTAGCGGGGAGCGGGTGCCGAGCTCGGGTCGGCGGGCTGGTAGCTCTCGGCGTACTCGACACCCTCGGCGCGCAGGCGGTCGGCGATCCAGCCGTTCCACACCGCGCCGGTGCGTTCGACGCCGAGCTGGGCGCGCAGCTCGTCGCGCGCCTGGTCGAGGGTCAGCGGGGTGCCGGGGCGGACCTCGGCGACCTGGGCGACCACGAACGCCTGCTGCAGCGGCAGCGGCCCGACGTACGCGTTCGGGGCGGCCCCGAACACCGCGTCGGCCAGACCCTGGTCGAGCGTCGCGAGCTGGTCGTGGCCCACCAGCCCGAGGTCGCCGCCGGTGCCGCGCGTGCTCTGGTCGAGCGAGCGGGCGGCCTCGGCGGTGACGTCGGCTCCCCCGCGCAGCCGGTCGAGCGTCGCCGCCGCATCCTGCTGGGACCCGAGCACGACGGCGCGCACGTGGCGCTGCTCCGGGGTGGTCAGGGTGGCCCTGCGCTGGTCGTACGCGCGGGCCACGTCGTCGTCGGTCACCGGCGGCACGCCCCGGGTGATCCGGTCGTAGAGCTGGGACGTGACCATCTGGCGGCGGACCTCGCCGAGCACGTCCTGCTCGGAGACCCCCGCGGCGGAGAGCTTCGCGAGGAAGTCGTCGCGCCCGGCCGGGAAGCTGCGGGCGACGAGCTGGTCGAGCTGGTCGGAGACCGCCTTGTCGGCGACCACGATGCCGCGGGCCGCCGCCTCGCGGGTGACCAGCTCGCTCACCGCGACCGCCTTCGCGGTGTCCCGCCGGAACCGGTCCTGCCCGGCCGGGTCGGTCGGCGCGGCGATGCCGTAGAGGGCGCCGTAGAGCCGGACCCGGGCGTCGAGGGACTGCGTGGTGACCACCTCGCCCCGCAGACCGCCGACACGCAGCGCCGCGTCCGCGGGCAGCGCGGTGACCGTCGACCAGGCGAGCTGGCCGGCGCTCGCGAGCAGCACCAGCACCAGCACCACGGCGGTGACGATCCGGCCGCGGCGGGTGCGGGGCGCGTCGAGGAGGGCCACACGCCGGCGGGCGACGAGTCGCCGCAGGCGGCCCCGTGGACGACCCTCGGCGGGGTCGCGGTCGGGTCCGGCCCCGGGCCGGGTGAGGGTCTCGGTCACGCCGGGACCTCCGTCCTGTCGCGGTCGGTGGTGGCGACGGCGTGGGGAGCGCCGCCGCCCCCGGCGGGACGCCGCCGGCGTCGGGGGATCACACCGGCCACGGCCGGGGCGGTGACCAGCAGCGCGGCGAGGTAGGCCAGGGCGACGCTGCCGGTGAGCACGAGGCCGAAGTCGCGCAGTACCCAGAGCCGGGACGCCGCGAGCGCCGCGTAGCCGACGGCGGCGGTCGCGGCGGCGACGGCGACGCTGCGGCGGTGCCGCCGGGCGTCGCCGGTGCCGGGCAGCCGCAGCAGGACGACGAACTCGGCGGCGCTGACCGCGACGAGCGCGCCCAGGGCCAGCGTGAGCACCGTCGGCCGGATGCCGGTGACCCACATGAGGGCGTAGCCCCAGCCCGTCGCGAGGACGGCGGCGGCGACGGCCCGCAGCGCCTCGCGTCGCCGCCGCAGCCCCAGCCCGAGCACCAGCCCGACGGCGGCGATCCCGGCCAGGGTGGCCGGGTAGCGCTCCGCGGAGATCGTCGCGTAGCCGTCGGCCGCGGCGACCGGCAGGCCGGCCAGCTCGGCGGTGTATCCCGGCGGCACGGGTGGGAGCCCGGCCCGGATCGCGCGCACGAGGTCGGCCTGGGTGCGCAGCTCCTGGTCGAGCGAGAGCCCGACGGTGACCAGCGAGGTGTGGTCGTCGGAGGTGACCACCGCCGAGCGCAGGTAGTCGGGCAGGAGCGCCGCGGCGTCCCGGATCTGCGCCGCGGTCGGGGCGTCGCCGAGGAAGCCGAGCTGGTCGGGCAGGCTGATCACCGGGCGCAGCTGGTCGCCGTGGGCGGCGAGGAGCTGCCGCGAGACGGTGCGCGACCAGGCGAGCGCGGGCGGGGAGAGCACGTCGGGCCCGCGCAGGACGACGGTGATCTCGCCCGACGAGCCCAGCACGCGGTCGGCGGCGCGGGCGTCGTCCAGCTGCGGGGTGCCCCGCGCGAGGTCCAGCGGGTTGGCGGTGACCCCGAGACCGGCCAGGGCGGCCCAGCCGAGTCCGGCGACGACGACGAGCGCGGCGGCGGCGAGCCGCACCCCCACCGGCCGCGGGCGCGGCGGCGGCTCCGCCCCGCCCGCGGCCGTCGCCGGGAGGTCCTCGGAACCGGCGGGGGCGTACCGGCGCAGCGCGAGCCCGGCGCCCACGGTCAGGCCCACGCCGAGGCCGAGCACGAGGCCCAGCTGGCGCACGAACGGCAGCGGCGAGACCGCCAGCGCGGCGAACCCGGCCGCGGCCGCGAGGCCCATCACCACCATCGGCCGGCGGTCGCGGGCCGAGGCGAGGTAGAGCAGGAACGAGGTCCCGACGCCGAGCAGCGCCGGGAGGAGCGCGATTGCACCGAACGACAGCGGGACGCCCAGCCACCCCGCGACGGCGGGCGTGACGCTCGCGCCGAGGGCGGCGACCGCGAGCGGCCAGAGCACCGCCCGCCACCGGTCGCCTCGGCCGTGATCGCTTCCCGGGGGTGGTTCCGGACGCGCGGCCGTCGAATCCGCCACGGGAGAACGATCGGCGGCGGGCGTGGCGCGTCCTCGTCGCCGCACCGCGGGCACCAACCAGAACCGCACCGCCACCACGAGCGCGACGAGCCCGGCGAGCAGCGGCAGGTCCCGCACGACCGCGGTGGCCAGCCCCGACGTGACGACCGGGACGCCGGCCACCGTGGTCGACGTGGTCTCCAGCCCCGCCGCCGCGACCTGCGACCGCACCCCGTCGACGAGCCGCGCGGTGCCGGCCTGGTCGAGGCCCTCGCGGGGCCGGACGAGGACGGCGACGGCGTCGGGGGCGGGCACCACGAACCGCCACCGCGGCTTCGGGCTCCCGTCCGGGTCGAGGATCGCGGCGCGGACGAAGGCCGGGTTGCGCAGCGTCGGCACTCCCGCGGGGAGTGCCGCGACCACGAGCGGCGCGTAGCGGGCGTCGACGGCCTCGGCGGCGGCCTGACCGGCCGCGGCGGCGTCGGCCGGGTCCGCCCCGGCCTGCGTCGCCTGGACCTGCGCTGCCTGCCGGGCCCCGTCGCGACGCCCGGCGACCTGCGCGAGCAGGCCGCGAGCCGCGCCGACGACCTGGTTGAGGACGGTGGCCGGGCCGTAGACCGCGGCGACGTCCGGGGTGCGGGCGAGGTCGCCCTCGAGGCGCAGCAGCCGCAGCAGCTGGTCGGGGTCGGTGAGGAGTGCCGGCCCGGGGCGAGCGGAGCGACGGGGATCGGACTCCGGCTGGGCGGAGCGGGCGAGCACCACGATCGGGTCACCGCCGAACGCCCGGGCCTCGTCGGCCGTCGCGGCCACCGACGCGGCACCGCTCGGGAGGAACTGCTCGGTCCCGGTGTCGACCCGCAGCTGCGCGAGGCCGCCCACCAGGCCCGCGAGGACCGCGAGGGCCGCGCCGGCCGCGGCGAGCCGCCTCATCCGCCGTCCCGATCGATGTGGGGGAACGGCCCCTGCGGCTGCCGGTTCGCGAGGGACCCGGGCGCCGGGTAGGCGTTCTCCCCGGTGATGATGCCGGGTGGCAGCGTGAGGGGGTCGGGCTGCAGCGCGCCCGGGTTCTCCACGGCCTGCAGGGGGATGTAGATCTGCCCGTCCGTGGTGGGGTGGTCCATCCCGGCGGCGAAGTTCGCGAAGAACTGGCCCGCCTCGGGGCCGTAGGGCCGCAGGTAGCGCAGCGCGGGGTTGAGGTCGCGCAGCAGGTCCGTCGCCGGCCCGACGAAGGCGCGGACGTCGGCGCCGGTCGCGGGGACCCGGTCGAGGGTGGCCGGGGAAGCGTCGAGCGTGCCCTTCAGGTCGGGCAGCAGCCCGCGGAGCTCCGCGGTCACCACCGGCAGCTCCTGCAGCGCGATGCCGAGGTCGGGAGCGGCCCGCTGCAGGTCGGACGCGACCGGGGCGAGCTTCCCGGAGAGCCCGGTGAGGTCGTCGGAGGCGGTGCGGGTGCTGGCGAGCAGCCCGGGCAGACGCTCGACGCTGCCCTGCAGGGCCTGGCGCTGGCCGGCGGTCGCGGCCGTGACCCGGTTCGCGTCGCGGACGACCTGGGCGATCTGCCCGCGGTCCGTGTCCACCGAGGAGAAGACGGTGTCCAGCTCGGCCGAGAGGCGGGTGAGGTCGGCCGACTGCGCGGAGAGCGCGTCGAGCGCGTCGCCGCCGTGGTCCCCGATGCGGGCCAGGCCGTCGACGAGGCGCGCGACGTCCTGCCGGCGGCCCGCGGTCGCGGTCCCCGCGGACCGGATCACCGACCCGAGCGCGCCGCGGGTGGGGGTGTCGACGCTCGCGAGGACGTCGCGCAGGTCGACCGAGGGCCGCACCCCGGCCGGGGGCAGCACCGTCCCGGACGGCAGGGCAGGCCCGGTGCCGTCGACGAGGTCGACGTAGTACTGCCCGGCCAGCGACTTCTCGCTGACCCGGATGCTCGCGCCCTGGTGCAGCGGGACGGCGACGTCGTCGAGGCGCAGCTCGAGCCGCCGGGCCGACGCCGCCCCGGGCGCCGGGGTGATGGTCTCCACGACCCCGACGCGCACGCCGGCCGTCTCGACGTCGGCGAACGGCACCAGGTTGCGCACGGTGTCGACGTCGGCGGAGACCGCGTAGTCGCGGTCGGAGGTGAAGAACGGGACCTCGACCCCGGTGAACGACCACATCCAGGCCAGGACGAGCAGGCTCACCAGGGCGAACCCGAGGACGAGGGCCAGCCGGCCGTGTCCGACCAGCGAGTCGCGAATCTTCATCGGGGACCTCCTGACCCGGCGGCCGGGTAGGGCCCGTAGGGGCTCGGCCCGTCGCGGTAGGTGTTGGTGCCGGCCCGATCCGGGGGCAGCGTGCCGTCGGGGTTGGTGAGGTCGAGCGAGAGGTGGCCGCGGCCGATGCGGCGCCCGTTCGCCTCGCCGACGCTGAACACCGAGTTGGTGTTGGCGAAGAAGGCCTGCAGGTCGTACATCCACGGCGCGACCTGGGCGGTGGCGTCGTCGGCCCAGCGCGCGACCGGGTGGGCGTCGCCCAGGGCGCCCTTCAGGTCGGTGACCACGGGCCGCAGACCCCCCAGCACCGGCCGGGCCTCCGCGACGACGGGGGTGGCCTGCGCGGCCACCTGCTGCAGCGTCACCGTCACGTCGTCGAACCGCTCGAGCGCGGGTGGCAGGGCGTCGCCCGCGGCCCGGAGCTCGTCGAGCGTCGGGTCGAGCTCGCCGGTCAGCGTCGAGGTGCTCGACAGGGCCCGGCGCAGGTCGTCGGAGAGGCCGGGCAGCTGGTCGAGCGTGTGGGCGAGCTGGTCGTCGCGGCCGGCGAGCGTCGCCAGCGTGGCCTGCGTGGAGTCGAGCAGGCCCCGCAGCCGGGCGTCGTCGTGGCCGGCCGCCGTCCCGACCTGCGCGAGGGTGCCGACGAGCCGGCGGATGTTCTCGCGGCGCGCCGCGAGCGCGGTGACGACCGGACGCAGCTGGTCGAGGGTCGCGCTGGTCGCGTCGAGGCCGGCCGGCAGCGACCGCGGCGCCCGGGCCAGCGCCTCGTCGGACTCCGAGATCAGTGAGGTCAGGGCGGCGCGGGAGCGGTCGTCGAGCCCGCCGAGGGCCTCCTCGACCTGCACCGGGCGGGAGGTCTGGGTGATCGGGAGGACGTCGTCGGGCCCGAGCTCCCTGGCCGGCGGCGCTCCCGGGGACAGCGAGATGTACATCTCGTTGAGCGGGTTCTTCGGGCGTAGCACCGCCCGGGCGTCGGCGTAGACCGGGTGTCCGGGTTCGATCGAGAGCGTGAGGATCGAGGTGTGGTGGTCGGTGGCCTCGGAGCCCTCGATGAGCCCGACCGGCACCCCGGCGATCCGGACCTCCTGGGAGTTCCCGGGGCTCACCGACACCGCGTCGTCGACCTCGACCCGGATCTCGCTGCGCGAGCTCCACGGCGGGGTGAAGTTCAGCTGGGTGAGGATGACGACCGCCGCCACCGCCCCGAGCACGACGACGCCGACCAGCACGAGGGTGTCGCGGCCCAGGCCCGGGATGCTCCGCAGCCGCCGCCAGCGGCGGCGCAGCGTCGTTCCGGCGCTCACCGGCCGGGCCCCGGGTCGAGGAGCGGGCGGGCGACCGGTGAGACCGCGTCGGTCAGGCCCGGCGCGGTCAGCGGGTGGTTGAGGCGGTCGAGCAGCCCGTCGAGGCCGCCCTGGCCGGTGATCAGCGAGGACGCCCCGAAGCCCGGCTGGAAATTGATCATGCCGGCGTTCCCGTCGTAGGTCTTGATCGCGCCGTTGAGGTTGGTCAGGGCATAACCGAGCTGGGCGTAGAGCGGGCCCCTGGTGTCGAGCCCTCCGCCCGGGTACTTGGAGTTCTCGTCGCCCTCGGGGGTGCCGTGGAACTCGGCGTTCAGCGCCCCGAGGATCGGGCCGTTGATCCGGTCGAAGACCGGGTCGGCGACGTCGTCGAGCACCCGGTTCCCGGCGCGGACGGCGGGCACCAGGTCGCCCACGAGGGGGTGGGCGTCGTCGAGGGCCGGGCGGAGCTGGTCGAGGAGGTCGTGGGTCCGGGCGAGGGCCGGGTCCAGGTCGCGGAAGAGCGGGTCGAGGTCGCGGACCGCGGGGTCGATGGCGTCGGCGGTCGGCGGGATGCGGTCCAGGGTGGTGGAGAGGTCGTCGGCGCCGCGGTGGACCGCGCGCAGGGTCTCGGGCATCGCGGCGACCGCGTCGGACACCGGGCGGCTCTCCCGGGCCAGGACGTCGGCCGTCGTCGCGAAGGAGTCCACGACCGACCCGAGCTGCCCGTCCCTCTCCGACAGGACGCCGGCGGCCCGGTCGACGTTCGTCACGAGCGCCTCGAGGTCGGTGTCCGGCCGCCGGCCGCGCAGCGCGTCGAGCGTCTGCCCGGCGGGGACGAGGGTGGCCGGCGCGGTGCGCAGCAGGGAGCGCAGCGGGTCCTGGGCACCGCCGGGTCCGGGACGCAGCGTCCGGTCGAGCAGCCCGAACGTGCGCTGCAGGGACCGCTGGGCGTCCGGGGGGATCGCAGCGAGCGCGGTGTCGAGCTCGACGGGGGTCGTGGTCCGGTCGGCCGGGATCCGGCCGCCGTCGGGCCGGCCCGGGCGTCCCCCGGCGACGAGGTCGACGTAGTAGGTCCCGCCGAGCACCGTGGTCGGACGGATGTCGGCGCGCGGCGCCGTCCCGAGCTTCTCGACGGTGCCCGGGTCGAGCTTGAGCCGGATCTCGACGTGTCCCGGGGCGGTCTGCTCGACCGAGGCCACGGTGCCCACCGGGGTGCCGGCGATCTTCACCTCGCTCTTGTCGGCCTCGAGCTTGTAGTCCCGGGCCGCGTCGACGACGAGCACGGAGCCGGGCCGCAGCGTCGTCACCAGCGAGGTCTTCGCGAAGACGAGGGCGAACACCGCGACGGTGACGAGCAGCAGCAGGGCGCCGGTGCGCGCGGGGGTGAGCCAGGCACGGAAGCGGGCGGTCATCCGGTGCTCCCTCCGGGGACGAGGGCACCGTTCGGGTCCCGGTCGCGGAACGCCGTGCAGGGTGCGGGGTAGGTGTCCAGCGGGGCGTCACCGAACCCGGCGGGGAGGCCGGACAGCGACGAGGACGACGGCGCCGAGAGGAAGATCCGGAACTGGTGCCGGAACCCGTTGTGGCTGGTGTTGAGCCTGCTGAACGTGTCGGTGAACAGCGTGATGTCGCAGGTGTGGCGCGAGAGGACGGCCAGCGGCGGCGCGGCCGCCCGGAGCCCGTCGTCGAGGCGGGGCACGAAGGGCCGCAGATCGGCGAAGGTCCTCGTGAGGTCGGTGAGCGCTGGCTTCGCGTGGTCGGCGACGCCGGGCACCTCGTCGAGCGGCGGGACCGCCTCGCGCAGCACCCCGTGCAGGTCGGGGGTGGCCCGCCCGAGGGCCGCCGCGCCGGGCCCGAGGGTGCGCATCGCGTTCCCGGTGTCGCCCAGCGGGCCGTAGAACGAGTCGCTGGCGGTGCGCAGCGCGGGCAGCGTGTCCGCGGCTTCCGCGACGGTCTGCGCGAGCGGGCGCCCGCCGTCGGTGGAGACCGCCGCGAGGGTGTCGCGGCTCTGCGCGAGCAGGCTGCGCAGCTCGTCGGAGGTGGGCGCCAGGTGCCCGGCGAGCGAGGCCCCGGAGTTCAGCATGCCCGGCAGGTCGGCGTCCGGGTCGGCGAGCGCCCCGGTGATCGTCCCGACGTCGTCGAGGTCGCCGCGGGCGGCGCCGAGGAAGCGGCCCAGGGCCGCTCCCTGTCCCGCGAGCCCGCCGCCGACCTCCCGCAGCGTCGAGCGCAGTGCCCCCCGGGTCGGCTCGTCGAACACGTCGAGCAGGTCGGCGAGGTCGTGGGTGGGGTCGGTGTGGGCCGCCGGCAGCACGCCCTGCAGCGGCGGCGCCGCCGCGGAGCCGGGCGAGAACTCGACGTACTTCTGGGCCAGCGCCGACTGGTCACGGATCTCGGCGTGGGCGTCGGCGTGGACGTCGACGTGGCCGTCGAGGACCAGGGTGGCGACCGCCTGACCGTTCTCGACGGCGACCGACTCGACCTGCCCGATCCGCTGGCCGCCGGTGCGGACCTCGGAGTTGGCGTCGGTCTGGCCGACGTCGGTGAACGCGACCCGCACCGTCGTCGTCGGCGCGCCGGGCAGGTGGCCGCGGTTCGCGGTGAACGCCACCACCGTGATCAGGGCGATGACGACGACGGCGACGCCGCCGACGATCAGCGTCCGGCGGTGCTCGGCCGCGGCGTGGGTCCCGGGGACCGGCTTCGTGCGGGCCATCACCGACCCCCTCCCAGCATCTGGCCGACGAGCCCCTGCTCCTGCGCGGGGGTGAGGCCGGTGGCGTTGTCCGAGGTCCCGGCCGGCGCGGGGGCGGCCGGGGCGGGCGCTCCCCCCGGCAGGAGCGTGGGCAGTCCGGGCGCCGCGGGCACGGCCGCGCCGGCGGTCGTGCACAGCGGGTCGGGGACGGCACCGGCGGGGAACAGGCCGGCACCGGCGTGGCAGATCGTCTGCGGGGTGGTCACCGCGACGCCGCGGAAGTAGTGCGAGGCGCCGTCGTAGCCGTTGGTGGCCATCGCCCAGTCCGCGATGCCGCTCATGAAGTCCTCCAGGTGGCTCGGCACGCCGCGCGGGTGCTCGAGCAGCGCCTGCCCGATCGGCCGGACCGACCCGGTGACCGAGTGCAGGTCGTGCGCCGCGGGCTGCAGGTCCCCGACGAGGGGCCGGGCCTGGTCGAGCAGCGCGTCCAGGCGGTCGAGCACCGGGGGCAGCGACCCGAGCGCCGGGTCGGCGGCGTCGGAGAAGTCCTGCAGCTCCCGGCTCAGGGTGGTCAGGTCGCTGGTGACCGGCCGGATCGAGCGCAGCACCGGCGTCGTGGCGTCGGCCGTCCCGGCCAGCTGGCCGAGGGTGCGCCGCACCGAGGCCACGGTGTCGGGCAGCGCGACGAGGGTCGCGTCGAGCGCCTGCCGGTTGGCGGCGGTCGCGTCGAGGGTCTGCTTCGTCGTGTCGACGAGCTCGTCGAGGGTGGCGCCGTCGTGGTCGGCGAGGCCGGCCGACACCCGCGAGCCGTCGTCGATCATGTGGTCGAGCGCGTCGTTCTGCTGGTGGAGCACCGCGGTGAGCTGGTCCGTGCGCCGCAGCGCCGGGGCCAGCGCGTCGAGGGCGGCCGCGACCTGCGGGCCGCGGCCGCGCAGCCCCTCCCCCAGCGTGGTGACCATCGCGGCGAGCGCGGCCGAGGTGGGGTCGTCGAAGGTGTCGAGGACGTCGTCGACGTCCACCGCCCGGGAGGTGTGCTCGGGCCCGATCACCGCCGGGTCGCCCAGCGGCGGGGCCTGCGGGGTGCCGGGGGTCAGGTCGAGGTAGCGCTCCCCGAGGAGGCTGACCGGCCGGATGGCCGCGGCCGCGTCGGCGTGCAGCTGCCGCGCCGACGGGTCGACGTCCATGACGACGCGGGCCAGGCGCCGGCCCTGCGGGCCCGGCGGGTCGAGTCGGACCTCGTCGACGAGGCCGACCTCGACGCCGTACATCTTGACCTCGTTGCCGGCGCGCAGCGGGCTCGCGTCGGCGAACACGGCCTCGACGCGCCCGGACGACGCGGTGCCGGTGTCGTCGGCGCGCAGCACGGCGCCGGTGGTCGCGCCGACCAGCCCGATCACGACGAGGGCGACGGCGGCCGCCCGGGTGGTCCTGGTCATCGTGCGGCGTCCCCGTTCGCGTCGGTCCACGGCTGGCCGCCCGCGGCGCCCGGCGCCGGGGTGCGGTCGATGACCCCGCCGACGGGCGGGGCCGGGGGCTGCTCGTTCAGCGTCGTCTGGCCGCCGGTGAACAGGGCGCGCGCGACGTGGCCGGTCGAGTCGTAGGAGGAGAAGAAGTTGCCCCAGTTCCCGAGGAAGCCCGCGGTCTCGGGCGCGTAGGGCCGCAGGAACGCCACCGCGGGGGCGGAGCGCTGCACCGCCTCGGTGAGCTGCGGGACGGTGTGGTGGGTGCGGTCGAGCAGGCCCGGGGTGTCGCCGAGGAGCGCGTTCGCCGCCTGCAGGGTCGGCTTCAGCTGCGCGAGCGTCGGCTGCAGCTGCCCCAGCACCGAGCGCAGGTCGCCCGCGACCCCGGGCAGCCGGTCGGCCGCGGGACGGAGGTCGTCGAGCAGGGGGTCCGCGGCGTCGGTGGCGTCGGGCACCTTGTCCAGGGCGTTGCGCGTGGCGTCGAGGGCCCCGGGCAGCTCGGCGAGGCCGTCGGAGAGCTGCTGCTGGCGGGTGGCGACGGCGTCGGTGAGGGTGCCGAGGTCACGGACGGTGCCCGCGACGGCGCCCCGGCGCTGCGCCAGGACCTGGGTGACCTGGTGGGCGTTCGTCACGAGCTCGCGGATGGCGGGCCCGTCGTCGCCGACCGCGTCGAGCACCGCGCCCAGCGCGTCGACCGTCGGTCCCGCGGTCTCCAGCATCTGGTTCGCGTCGTCCTCGCGGCCGTGCAGCGTGCCGTCGAGCTCGCGGACGGTCGAGGCGAGGTGGGACCGCGTCGCGGGGTCGAGGGCGTCGAGGACGTCCTCGAGGGTGACCTGCGCCGACCCGGCCGGGATGAGGGCGTCGTCCGGGAGCGCCGCGGCGGTCGCGGGGCCGGGGTCGACGGCGAGGAACCGCTCCCCCAGCACCGAGCGCGACTCGACGCGCACCACGGTGCCCGCGTGCAGCGGCAGCGGGACGTCGGAGTCGCCGGTGGGCAGCTCGACGGTGGCGATGGCCTGGTCGCCGCGCGCGTCCAGCCCGGTGATCGTCCCGGCGTCCCGGCCGGCGAGCTGGACGGGGGTGCCGGTCGTGAGGCCGAGCGCCGAGGGCATGACGACCTGGAGCCGGTAGGGCGCGGTCGCGGCGGTGACCGCGGTGACGATCCCGGCGACCGCGACGACGACGGCGAGCACACCGAGGACCACGGTGACGACGCGGCGGGAGGGGGCTGCCATGGTCAGTCCATCCCGAGCGGGCCGTCGGAGTCCCCGGAGAGGAACTGCCGCACGAACTCGTCGTCGGACTCGAACGCCTCGTCCGCCGGCCCGGAGTGCACCAGCCGGCCCCGGTACAGCACGCCGACGTCGTCGGAGACCTTGCGGGCCGTCGCGATGTCGTGGGTGACCAGCACGTACGTGCCGCCGTGCTCCTCGTGGATCCTCAGGACGAGGTCGGTGAGCAGGTTGGTGCGCACCGGGTCGAGGCCGGAGTCGGGCTCGTCGAAGAGCAGGATCTCGGGGTCCATGACGAGGGCGCGCGCGAAGCCCGCCCGCTTGCGCATCCCTCCGGAGATCTCGTTGGGGGCCTTGTCCTTCGAGTCCTCCAGGCCGACCTCCCGCAGCCGCGTCATCACCTTCTCCTCGACCTCGTCCTCGTCGAGCTCGGTGTGGCGGCGCAGCGGGAAGGCGACGTTGTCGAAGAGGTCCATCGAGCCGAACAGCGCGCCGTCCTGGAACAGCACGCCGAACCGGGTGCGCAGCGCCCGCCGCTGCGCCAGCGTCATCGCCCACAGGTCCTCACCGAAGACCCGCACGCGGCCGCGGTCGGGCTCGAGCAGGCCGAGCACGTGCTTGAGCAGGACGCTCTTGCCGGTGCCCGACGGCCCCAGCACGGTGGTGATCGCACCCTCGCGGAGGCGCAGGTCGAGGTCGTCGAGCACCGGCGGGCCGCCGCCGAAGGACTTGGTCACGCCCTCGAGCTCGATCGCGGCGCCGCCGCCGTCGGCCCGGGGGATCTCGGTGGTGGGGACGTTCTCCTGGATCGTCATCGGCTCGCTCCGGGTCAGTTCGCCACGGGGGCGTTGGGGAAACCGGCCCAGAACAGCTGCTGGAAGAACAGCCCGACGAGGCTGACCAGCACCATGTTCACGACCATCGACCGGGCGGTGTTCTGGCCCACCCCGACCGGGCCGCCGGTGGCGGTGAAGCCGTACCAGCAGCCGACGAGCACGACGACGATGCCGAGCGCCATCGTCCAGATCATCGAGAACAGCAGGTCGAGCGGACTCTGGAAGGCCCACAGCACCTGGAGGAACCCGCCGGGCGAGACCGACCGCAGGACCTCGACGCCCATGAGGAACGCCCCGAGGTAGAGCAGGCCCAGCCCGACGATGAACAGGAACGGCATGACGAGGATCGACGCGAGCACCCGCGTGCTGACGAGGTACGAGACCGGGTCGATACCCATCACCTCGAGCGCGTCGACCTCCTCGTTGGCGCGCATCGAGCCGAGCTCGGCGACGAAGCCGCACCCGACCTTCGCCGCGAGGATCCAGCCCCACATCTCCGGCGCGCAGGTCCGCAGCCCGGCGTAGCCCGGGAAGATCGCCACGTAGCCCGAGGCGCCGAACTGCCGCGTCGTGTAGTGCCCCTGGACGGTGAAGATGACCCCGATCAGGAACTCCATGAACCAGATGACCAGCCCGCTGGAGACCACCAGGATCGCGCCCTGCCGGACGACCTCGGTGGGGAACGTGCGCGCCGCGTTCGGGATGGTCCGCAGCACCTGCAGCGAGAAGCGCACCATCTCGGCGCCGTTCGCGAACAGGTCCCGGACCTTGCGGGCGAGGCGGCCGGTGTCGAGCTCGATCTCGCGGGGCTCCTTCGCGGGGGCGCTCACCGGACCGACCCCATCTCGGGGAAGAGGCCGAGCGCGGAGACGTTCACCGCGAAGTCGACGAGGAAGACCAGCACGAAGGCCATGACGACGGCCTCGTTGACCGCCCGCCCGACGCCGATCGACCCGCCCCGGGCGGTCAGTCCCTTGTGGGCGCAGACGATGCCGGTGACGAAGCCGACGACCGCGCTCTTGCCGACCGCGACCACCAGCTCCACCGAGGTCAGGTTCTTGAACAGCGTGTCCCAGTAGTCCGCGGCGGGGACGTCGCCGTAGGTGACGGTGCTGTAGAGCCCGCCGACGATGCCCATCACCAGGCTGACGACCATCAGCAGCGGGGTGAGCAGCGAGATCGACAGCACGCGGGGCACCACGAGCTCGCGGACCGGGTCGAGCCCGAGCACCTCGAGGGCGTCGATCTCCTCCCGGATGACGCGGGCCCCGAGATCGGCGGTGAGCGCGGTCCCGACGATGCCGGCGACGACCATGGAGTTGATCCACGGCGTGAAGTCGCGGGTGTTGACGATGAAGAAGTACTGGCCGTAGCGGTAGGCGGCACCGAGCAGGTTGAGGAAGTTCAGCCCCAGGATCCCGATCATCAGGGCGAACGTGAACACCGCGAGCACCATCGGGACCGCGGAGCGGGTGAGCACCCGGTACATCTCGTCGCGCGTCTCGGCCCAGTGGCCCCGCGGGTGGCGCACCAGGCTCCACAGCACCTGGCCGCCGAGCCGGACGACGCCACCGAGCTCGGTCAGGACGCGGACCGGCGGGTCGAGGACCCGGCTCCAGTCGTCGCCTGGACGCACCGTGGCCGCGCGGGCACGTTGCGTGGCCGCGTCGGCGTAGGCGGTATCGCGGGGAGAACCCATGGGAATCCTTCGACCGGTCCCGGGATCGAGGGGGAGCACCCGGGAGGCGTGCCTCGGCGAGGAGGCGATGGGGGGCGGACGCCACGGCGCGTCCGGGGAAGCCGGTTCGGCGAGGAACCCGGCAGCCGGTCCGGGCGGGCTCGTCCGACGAGCCCGACACGGCCGACAGGGGGCGTCCCGCGCAGAGGGGACGGCCCGGGCTATCCGGTCAGCAACAACACGTGGTCGAGCCGAGACGGCCGAGGTCCACGTGCAGGCGCTGCACCAGAAGGACCTCGGTCATGGTGCGAAAGTATGCACACCCTGAGCCGGGTGCTTTACACCCCCCTTATTCCGGACTTTTCACAGGTCAGCGCAGGGGGCCAGGGGCGTGAGGGGGTGCGAGGCGCGGGCGGGCCGAGCTCGAGGGGCACTGCACGCACCCGGCGGGCGACTCCGGGCTGCGTCCTGTGCTGGTGATCATGTGTGGCCGTCGCGGCCCGCGCCCGCCCGGCCACGCTGGGTTGCGTCGACGCGTCCGATTCCCGCACGATCAGGGCATGGGTCCGGGATGGGTGTTCGCGTGGCGCCGCCACGTGGACCTCATGCGCCTGGACGCCACCACCTGTCGCTGACACACGCCGACCTCTCCCCCCGACGTCCGGAGCCCGTGTGTCCACCACCCTGCCCGGCGCGCCCGCGCGCGCCTCGGCCCCCTCGTCCCCCACCCCACCCGACCCGTCGTCGGGACCCCGTCGCCGCCTCCCGACTTGGCAGCGCTGGATCTCGCCGGTCGCGATCGTCGTCGTCTGGCAGCTCGCGTCCACGACGGGCCTGCTCGCCGAGGACGAGCTCGCCTCGCCGTGGCGCGTCCTCACCGCCGCGTGGGACGTCACCCTGACCGGCGAGCTGCCGCAGGGGCTCGCGGTGTCGCTGGCCCGCGTCGTCGTCGGGTTCCTGCTCGGCGCGGTCGTCGGCCTCGTCCTCGGGGTGTGGTCCGGGCTCTCGCGCTGGGGCGGCCTGCTGATCGACCCGCCGGTGCAGATGCTGCGGACGCTGCCCCACCTCGCGCTCGTCCCGCTGTTCATCCTGTGGTTCGGGGTGCAGGAGACGCCGAAGGTGCTGCTCGTCGCGCTGGGCGTGCTCTTCCCGATCTACCTCAACGTCCACGCCGGGGTCCGCGGCGTGGACCCCAAGCTGCTCGAGATGGCGCGGGTCTCCGGGTTCGACCGGCGCGAGGTGATCCGCCACGTCGTCGTGCCCGGCGCGCTGCCCTCGGCCCTGACCGGGCTGCGCCTCTCGCTCGGCATCGCCTGGCTCTCGATCGTGGTGGCCGAGACCGTGTCCTCCGACAGCGGCCTCGGCTACATGATCACCGACGCCCGGGAGTTCCTGCGCACCGACGTCATCGTCGTCGGCCTCGTCGTCTACGCCCTGCTCGGGCTGGGCACCGACGCGCTGGTGCGCCGCATCGAGCGGCGCGCGCTGCGCTGGCGCCCGGTGCTCGCCGGGGCCGACGCGTGAGCGCCCCGGTGACCGCTCCCGCCCGGGTCGCCGGCCTCGTCCGGGACTTCGGCGGCCGCCGCGTGCTCGAGGGCCTCGACCTCACCGTGGGGCCGGGCGAGTTCGTCGCGCTGCTCGGGCGCAGCGGGTCGGGCAAGAGCACGCTGCTGCGCGTGCTCGCCGGGCTCGACGACACGGCGGCCGAGGGCGTCGAGGGCACCGTCGAGGTGCCCGGCTCGGTGGCGGTCGCGTTCCAGGAGCCGCGGCTGCTGCCGTGGCGCAGCGTGCGCGACAACGTCCTGCTCGGGCTCCACCGCGACGACGCCGCCGACGCGGCGGACCGCGCGCTCGCCGAGGTCGGGCTCACCGAGCGGGCCGACGCCTGGCCGCTGACCCTCTCCGGCGGGGAGGCGCAGCGGGCCTCGCTGGCCCGTGCCCTGGTCCGCGAGCCCGACCTGCTCCTGCTCGACGAGCCGTTCGGCGCCCTCGACGCCCTCACCCGCATCGCGATGCACGACCTCGTGCTCGACCTGTGGGGCCGGCACCGCCCGGGCATCCTGCTCGTCACCCACGACGTCGACGAGGCCCTGGCGCTGGCGGACCGGGTGCTGGTGCTCGACGAGGGCCGCATCGTGGCCGACCACGCCCCCGGCCCCCGGCCGCGCCACGACGTGGCCGACCTGCGCTCCACGGTGCTCGCCGAGCTCGGGGTGATCGACGATGCGACGGCCTAGTGTCCTGGTCGGCGTCGCCCTGGTGCTCGTCGTGCTGGCGGGCTGCTCGTCGGTGCCGCGCTCGCGGCCACCCGTGCAGCCGCCCGCCGACCCGGCGGGCGTCGTCCTGCACGTCGGGGACCAGAAGGGCGGCACGCAGTCGCTGCTACGGGCCGCGAACCTCCTGGGCGGCCTGCCGTACCGGATCGAGTGGACCACCTTCAGCGCCGGCCCGCCGCTGATCGAGGCCGCCCGCTCCGGCGCCATCGACATCGGGCAGACCGGCAACACCCCGGTGATCTTCGCCGCCGCGGCGAAGGCCCGCGTGCAGCTGGTGGCCGCCTCGCAGGGCAACGTCGTCTCCGACGCGATCCTCGTGCCGCACGACTCGCCCATCCACACCGTGGCCGACCTGCGGGGCAAGAAGGTCGCGTTCGGCAAGGGCACGTCGGCGCACGGCCAGCTGCTGTACACGCTGCGCGCCGCCGGGCTGACGATGGACGACATCGACCCGAGCTACCTGCAGCCCAGCGACGCCTACGCGGCGTTCAAGCAGGGCCAGGTCGACGCCTGGGCCACCTGGGATCCCTACACCGCCCAGGCGCAGCTGGAGTCGGGCGCGCGGGTGATCGCCACCGGCGACGGCACCGCGAACGGCTACTCGTTCGAGGTCGCGAGCAACGAGGCGCTCGCCGACCCGCGGAAGCAGGCGGCGGTCGCCGATTACCTGCGCCGGGTCGACGCCGCCATGCGCTACTCCGACACCCACCGCGACCAGCGCGCCGTCGTCTGGAGCCGGGAGACGAAGCTCGCCCTCCCGGTCACGCAGCTGGCGGCGCAGCGCGGCCCGGACCTGCCGGTGCCGATGGACGACCGGCTGGTGGCGTCCGAGCAGGACCTCGCCGACGCCTTCTCCGACGCCGGGGTGATCCCCGGCCGCGTCCGTTTCGCCGACATCGTCGACCGCCGCTTCGAAGGGAGGGCTGCGCCCCTGTGAACGGATGTGGTCGCTCCCGCGACCACATTCGTGCACCTGGCGCTCGCGCCATGATCACTCCGCACTGGTTCCTGCCCACGTCCGGCGACGCCCGCGGCATCGTCGCGCGCCGCCACGCCGACCGCGGGCAGGCCGGGGACGCACCCCGGCCCGCCGAGATCGACTACCTCGCCCAGGTCGCCCGCGCCGCCGAGCACCTCGGGTTCTCCGGGGTCCTCACCCCGACCGGGACGTTCTGCGAGGACGCCTGGATCACGACGGCGGCCCTGCTGCGCGAGACCCGCACCCTGCGCTACCTCGTGGCCTTCCGCCCCGGGTTGATCTCCCCGACGCTGGCCGCCCAGCAGGCCGCCACGTACCAGCGGATCTCCGGCGGGCGGCTGATGCTCAACGTCGTCACCGGCGGCGACGCGGTGGAGCAGCAGCGCTTCGGCGACTGGACCGACCATGACGACCGGTACGCCCGGACCGCCGAGTTCCTGACGGTGCTCCGCGGCGCCTGGGGGTCCGAGCCCTTCGACTTCGCCGGCGAGCACTACCGGGTCGCGGGGGCCGAGACGCTCGCCGCCCCGGACCCCACCCCGCCGATCTACTTCGGCGGCTCCTCCGACGCCGCGCTGCCCGTGGCCGCCCGCCACGCCGACGTGTACCTCACCTGGGGCGAGCCGCCCGCGCAGGTCGCGGAGAAGATCGGGCGCGTCCGGAAGCTGGCCGACGAGCTCGACCGGGACCTCCGCTTCGGCATCCGGCTGCACGTCATCACCCGCGACACCGCTGAGCAGGCCTGGGCCGAGGCGCGGCGCATGCTCGACGCGCTCGATCCGGCCGCCATCGCGAAGGCCCAGGCCACCCTGCGGACGAGCCAGTCGGTCGGTCAGCAGCGGATGCTGGCCCTGCACGGCGGGTCCGCCGACGACCTCGAGATCAGCCCCAACCTGTGGGCCGGGGTCGGGCTGGTGCGCGGCGGGGCGGGCACCGCGCTGGTCGGGAGCCACGAGCAGGTCGCGGAACGGATCGCCGAGTACCAGGAGCTCGGGATCTCCGAGTTCGTCCTCTCCGGCTACCCCCACCTCGAGGAGGCCTACCAGGTCGGCGAAGGGGTGCTCCCCCTCCTGTGAGGCAGGACGGGCTGGCAGGGCGGTGCCTGATCGAGTAGGAACGGTGATCGTGAGCCCGCGCCTGGTGCGACGTCTGCACGTCGACCTGTGCCGTACGCCGTCGATGGGCTGTCGACCCGCCCGCTGAGCGTCCGCCCACACTCCACCACCCGCGGCGATCCGTCGCGGTGTCCCGCGCGAACCCTCGCGCGTCCCCGATCAGCCGGCGTGTGTCCGCATGCCGGTGACCCCCACGCGCTCGACAGGAGAGCACCCCCATGGCCATCGCGCCCAAGGAGACCGTCGTCCCGTTCGCCGTGCACGGCGAGGGGACCGGCGTCTTCCAGACCCTCACCGCCGGCGGCGAGGGCGGCCACGTCTTCACCGCCGACGCCTACCCCGCCTTCGGCGGCAAGGACTCGGCCCCGAGCCCGCTCTTCTACGCGCTCGGCGCCCTGACCTCGTGCAACCAGGTCACCGCCAGCCTCGTCGCCAAGGACCTGGGCATCTCGCTCGGGCAGTGGACCTTCGACATCGTGGGCGACCTCGACACCGCCGTGCTGGTCGGCGGCGCGCAGGGCAACGCGAACTTCGACAAGGTCGAGGTCCGCGCGACCGTCGAGACCGACGCCTCCCCCGAGCAGTTCGACACCCTGGTCTCCGAGACCGAGCGCCGCTGCCCGGTCACGCAGCTGTTCCAGCGCAGCGGCCTGGAGTTCGTCAACACCTGGAGCCGCGCCGAGCTGCCCGCGCACGTCTGAGGCCGCTCCGCGGGACCCGAGGGGTCCGGCCGCCTCCCTCGCGGTCGGACCCCTCGGCGTCGCGGTCACGATTCGTGACGGTTGTCGGGACAAGCGACTGAGACGGGTCACACAGCGCCCCGGTCCCCCTTGACCCTCGTGCAACCCGGATCACAGGATGCAAGGAGCCGGCCGGGAGCGTCCCCGGGTCGGGTCACCACCTGCGAGGAGGACGGCATGGGCGAGCTCGCTCTCTGCCGCCGTCGCCACCTCGACTTCAAGCGCACCGCCAGCGCGGTCTGTCGCCCTTCCTAGAGCCTGACCCGGCCCGCCCCTCTCGCCGTGGGCCGCGAGTCCTCCTGGGCCGCGCGTGCGCCTGCACGCCCTCCGCCCCTGCCCGGCAGCGCCGCCGACGGTGGGGTACGGCCGCGCGTGCCCGGGGCCCACCGACCCGAAGGGCACCCGTGTCCGCACCCCCGGTCGCCACCGACCACCCGACCCCGACCGCCCCCGTGCTGCGGGATCTGCCGCTGCGCGCCGCGCGGGTCCGACGCGGCATCCCCCGGCCCGTCCGGCGCACGCTCGTCGTCGTCGCCCTGCTCGTGGTCTGGCAGGTCCTCGCCGAGGTCGGGGTCCTGACCCCGGACACGCTGTCCTCGCCGATCGACACCGTGCGGACCGCGGTCGACATGTTCGCCTCCGGCGACCTCGACACCGCGCTGCTCACCTCGCTGCAGCGGGCCGCCACCGGCCTCGCCCTCGGTGTCCCCGTCGGGCTCGTGCTCGCGCTGGCCTCGGGGCTCTTCCGCGTGGGCGAGGACGTCATCGACAGCCCGATGCAGATGCTGCGCACGCTGCCGTTCCTCGGCATCACCCCGCTGCTCATCCTGTGGTTCGGCATCGGCGACACCCCGAAGATCGCGCTGGTCTTCCTCGGCGTCTGCTTCCCGGTCTACGTCAACACGCTGGTCGGCATCCGCAACGTCGACGCGCGCCTGGTCGAGGCCGCGCGGACCTTCGGCGCCGGCCGCTGGAGCGTCATCCGGTCGGTGGTGCTCCCCGGCGCGCTGCCCAACATCCTGGTCGGGCTGCGCCTGGCCCTCGGGATCGCCTGGCTCGCCCTCGTCGTCGGCGAGCAGATCTCCTCCGACGGCGGCATCGGGTCACTGATGCTCCAGGCGCAGGACAACCTGCGCACCGACCGGATCGTCGTCTGCCTGGTCGTCTACGCCCTGCTCGGCCTGCTCTCGGACCTCGTCGTCCGGGTGCTCGAGCGCGTGCTGCTGACCTGGCGCCAGGGCCTGGAGGCGAGCTGACCGTGACCTCGTTGCTGCCGGGCACCGTCCCGGCCGACACCACCGCCGACACGCCCGTCGCGGCCCTCGCCGTCGACGCCCACGACGTCCGCCGCCGCTTCGGCGAGCGCGACATCCTGCGCGGGGTCGACCTGCAGGTGCGCCCCGGCGAGTTCCTCGCCCTGCTCGGCGCGAGCGGCTCGGGCAAGACGACGCTGCTGAAGATCCTGGGCGGCCTGGACCGCGAGGCGCAGGGCCGGGTGCGCGTGCCCGCCCGGGTGTCGATCGCGTTCCAGGAGCCGCGCCTGCTGCCCTGGCAGAAGGCGTGGCGCAACGTGGCGTTCGGGCTCCGCGGGGCCGACGTCCGGGACCGGGCCCTCGCCGCCCTGCGCGAGGTCGGGCTGGAGCACCTCGCCGACCAGTGGCCCAAGACCCTCTCGGGCGGCGAGGCCCAGCGGGTCGCGCTCGCCCGCGCGCTGGTCCGCGACCCGGACCTGCTGCTGCTCGACGAGCCCCTGGCCGCGCTCGACGCGCTGACCCGGTTGCGCATGCAGCGCCTCATCGCCGACCTGTGCGCGCGCCGCGGCCTCACCGCGATCCTCGTGACCCACGACGTCGACGAGGCCGTGACCCTCGCCGACCGCGCCGTCGTCCTGCGCGAGGGCGCCCTCGCCCACGAGCTCCCCGTCGACCTCGACCGCCCCCGCGACCCCAGCGGGCCCGAGTTCGGCACCCACCGCGACCAGCTCCTGGGCTGGCTCGGGGTCGGGAACGCCGCGACCCCCTCCGAAGACCCGCTCCCCGAGGAGAACACCCCGTGATCCGCCTGCTGCGGCGCGCCGCACTCGCCGTCGTCCCGCTGGCCATCGTCTCGCTGGCCCTCACCGCGTGCTCGTCCGGGGGTTCCGGCGGGTCCGGGGGCTCCGGCGCCACCCTGCGCGTCGGCGTCATCGTCACCGGCAGCCAGCAGGGGTACGGCGTCGAGCAGTACGCCTACAGCCAGGGCATCCTGCAGCGCCACCTCTCCGCCGCCGGCATCGGCGACGTCGCGTTCACGTCCTTCCCGAACGGCCCCAACCTGAACCAGGCACTCAAGGGCGGCTCCCTGGACATGGGCGTCCTCGGCGACACCCCCGCCGTCTCCGGCCGCGCGGCGAACCTGCCCACCGAGCTCTCCGGGGTCAGCCTGCGCGGGCAGGACGCCTGGCTGATCGCCGGGCGCGGCGTGACCTCGCTGAACGACCTGCGCGGCAAGACCGTCGCGACGCAGCAGGGCTCCTACATGCACCGCTACCTCGTCGGGCTCCTGCAGCAGGCCGGCCTCGCCTCGCAGGTCAAGATCACGTTCCTGTTGGCCAACAGCGCGCAGCAGGCCCTCGACAAGGGCGACATCGCCGCCTACGCGGCACCGGTGCCGGTCGCGCCCCAACTGGCCGGCAAGGGCTACGCCGTGATCGACAAGGCCAGCGCGCACCCCGGCCTGCCCGGCAACAGCTACATCACCATCGGCACCGACGCCGCGCAGAAGTACCCGCAGCTCGCCTCGGCCTGGAACGCGGCGATCGCCGAGACCGCGGCCGGCATCGCGAAGGACCCGTCGGCCTACCAGGCCTACGCCGCCAAGGTGTCCGGGCTCCCCCAGGCGATCATCGCCCAGTCCTACCCGGCAGCGGAGTTCGGGAACCCGGCGGTCACCCCGACCGACGTCGCGACGGCGAAGACCACGCTGGACTTCCTGGTCTCCCAGCAGCTCGCGGCCGGGCCCTTCGACGTGAACTCGTGGGTCGCGCCGGGCGGCCGCGCATGACGGGCCCCGAGCGCGTCCGGCGCAGCGCCCGCCGGCCCGTCGCGGTCCCGCCGCGGGTCGACGTGCTGGTCCTCGGCGGCGGTCCCGCCGGCACCTGGGCCGCGCTCGCCGCCGCGGCCGAGGGCGCGACCGTCGCCCTGGTCGACAAGGGCTGGTGCGGCACGAGCGGGGCGGCCGCCGCGGGCGGCAACAACCTGTGGTTCGTGCCGCCTGAGGGCGACGCCCGCGAGCGGGCCATCGACACCCGCACGCGCGAGGGCGGCTTCCTCACCGATCCCGGCCGCATGGCCGCGGCGATGGCGCGGACCTGGGACGCGGTGCACGAGCTGGCCGCGGCCGGCTACCCCTTCCCGGCCGACCAGCACGGCCCCGGCCGCTACCTCGGCTCGTTGCAGGGACCGGAGTACATGCGGCTGCAACGCCGGCGGGTGCGCCGCGCCGGGGTCCTCGTCGTCGACCAGTCCCCCGCCACCGAGCTGCTCCACGACGACGACGGCGCGGTCGTCGGAGCGGCCGGCGTGCACCGCCAGCACGGCAACGCGCCGTGGACGATCGGGGCGGGCGCCGTCGTCGTCGCCACCGGCGGCTGCGCGTTCCTCTCCGGCGCGCTCGGCTGCAACGTCGACACCGGCGACGGCGCGCTGATGGCCGCCGAGGTCGGGGCGGAGCTCTCCGGGATGGAGTTCTCCAACCAGTACGGCACCGCCCCCGCGTTCGGCGCCGAGACCAAGGGCCTGATGTACCAGTTCGCGACCTACAGCCGGGCCGATGGCACCGAGCTCGACATCGGCGGGATGGGGCGCCCGGCGCTGCAGCGCGCCATGGTCGAGGGCCCGGTGTACGCCCGACTCGACCGCGCGGAACCGGAGCTGCACCAGAAGATGCGCTGGTCCCAGCCCAACTTCTTCCTGCCCTTCGACAAGATGGGCATCGACCCGTTCCGGGAGCGCTTCGGGGTCCGGGCGGTGCTCGAGGGCACGGTGCGCGGCACCGGCGGCATCGCCGTCCCCGGTGAGGGCTGCGCGACGACGGTGCCCGGCCTGTTCGCCGCGGGCGACGCCGCCTCCCGCGAGGACATCACCGGCGGCATCACCGGCGGTGGCAGCCACAACGGCGCGTGGGCGATCTCGTCCGGGAGCTGGGCGGGCGCCGCCGCGGCCCGGTCCGCGGTTGGTCGCCGCCCCGTGGGCACGCCGCGTCCCGCGGGGCGGGCCGGGCTGCGTCCGGCGACGACGGCCCGGGGCGAGGCGGCCGGGGTCGACGCGGCCGGCGTCGTCGCAGCCGGTGTCGTCGCAGCAGTGCAGTCCCGCGTGCTGCCGCTCGAGCTCAACCGCTTCCGCACCGGGGCCGGGCTGCGCGAGTCGCTCGCCGTGCTCGACCCGCTGTGGGAGGAGGTCGTCGACTCCCTCGCCCCGGCCGACCGGCCCGGCACCCACAGCCGGCAGGCCGCCGCGATGGTCGCCCACGCCCGGTGGATGTACCGGGCCGCCCTCGCCCGGCCCGAGTCGCGGGCGATGCACGTCCGCGACGACCACCCGGGCACCGATCCCGCCCAGGCCCGTCGCCTGCGGGTCTGGGGGCTCGACGAGGTCACGGTGGCGCCGGCGTCGGCGCGGGAGGCGGTGATCGCGTCGTGATCGAGGTGATCAGCGAGGCCCGCTGCATCGACTGCGGCATCTGCGTCGACGTCTGCCCCACCAACGTCTTCGACGCCGACGAGCACGCTCACCCGTCGATCGCGCGGCAGTCCGACTGCCAGACCTGCTTCCTGTGCGAGGCCCACTGCCCCACCGACGCCCTGTTCGTCTCACCGCTCTCCGGGCCGGCCCCCGAGGGCTCCCCGCTGCGCGACGAGGAGTCCCTCGCCCGCGAGGGCCGGTTCGGCGAGTACCGCGGCTGGATCGGCTGGGGACACGGGCGCACCCCGGGCAGCCGGAACGACCGCAACCAGGTCTTCACCCTGCGGCTGCGCGCGCTGCGCCCGCCCGAACCCGCGGCACCCGGCTCCACCACCGCCGAGAAGGAAGGACCGCGCCCGTGAGCGACGTGCTGGAGATCGAGACCGACGTGCTCGTCGCCGGCGGCGGCCCGGCCGGCACCTGGGCGGCGCTGCGCGCCGCGGACGCCGGGGCCGACGTCGTGCTCGTCGACAAGGGCTGGTGCGGGGCGAGCGGCGCGACGGCCGCCGCCGGCACCGGGGTCTGGTACGTCGAGCCGGACCCGCAGGCCCGGGAGGAGGCGATGGCCTCCCGCGAGGCGCTCGGCGGTTACCTCGCCGACCGGGCGTGGATGGGCCGGGTGCTCGACGAGACCTACGCGGGCATGAACGAGTTCGCGGCGCGCGGCCGCTACCCCTTCCCCGTCGACGACGACGGCCGCCAGATCCGCCGCGGCGTGCAGGGCCCGGAGTACATGCGCCGGATGCGGATGCTCGTGCGCCGCGCCGGGGTGCGGATCCTCGACCACTCCCCGCTGCTCGAACTGCTCACCGACGCCGACGGGGCCGTGGTCGGCGCCGCCGGGCAGCGTCGCCAGGCCGGCGGCGACTACCGGATCCGCGCCGGCGCCGTCGTGCTCGCCACCGGGGGCTGCGCCTTCGCCAGCGGCGCCCTCGGCACCCACGTCGACACCGGCGACGGGACGCTGGCCGCCGCCGAGGTCGGGGCGCACCTGTCGGGCATGGAGTTCTCCAACGCCTACGCGATCGCGCCCGCGCACAGCTCGGTCACCAAGACCGCCTACTACAGCTACGCCTCCTTCTACCGCGCCGACGGCACGGTGCTCGAGGGCGCGGGCAGCACCCGCGGCCGGTCGGTGATCGCCCGGACGCTGCTCTCCGAGCCGGTGCTGGCCCGGCTGGACCACGCGGGCCCGGCCGAGCGCGAGGCGATGCGCTGCGGCCAGCCCAACTTCTTCCTCGCCTTCGACCGCGCGGGCATCGACCCCTTCACCGACCGGTTCCCGATCACGCTGCTCGCCGAGGGCACCGTCCGCGGCACCGGCGGGATCGCGCTGGCCTCGACCGCGTGCGACACCGACGTGCCCGGGCTCTACGCCGCCGGCGACGTGGCCACCCGCGAGTACATCTGCGGCGGCTTCACCGGCGGGGGCAGTCACAACGCGGCGTGGGCGCTGTCGTCGGGCAGCTGGGCCGGACGCGCCGCGGCCGCCCACGCCCGCACCGTCGCCGACCGGCGCCGGGCCGCGGTCCCGGCCGGCGGCGCCGGACTGCGACCGGCCGGCGGGGAGGGGATCACCGCGCGGGAGATGGTGCGCGAGGTCCAGGACCAGGTGCTCCCCTACGACCTCAACTACCTGCGTCACGGCGACCGGCTCGCCCCGGCCCTCGAGACGCTGCACGGGCTGTGGCGCGAGGCCCGCGCCGGGCTCGCCGACGCCGACCCGTGGCGGGCACGCGAGGCCGCGGCGATGACCGCGGTCGCCCGCTGGATGTACACCGCGGCGCTGGCCCGCGACGAGTCGCGCGGGATGCACAAGCGCGAGGACCGCCCCGGCAGCGACCCGACGTGGCACCACCGCCTCGACGTCGGCGGGCTCGACGAGCCCTGGACCCGCTCGGCGGCGCTGGAGGTGGCGGCGTGATCGAGCTGGTCTCCGCGCAGCGCTGCATCGGCTGCGACCGCTGCGTGGACGTCTGTCCCACCGACGTGTTCGACCGCGGCCCCGACGGCGTCCCGGTGGTCGCCCGCCAGGCCGACTGCCAGACCTGCTTCCTCTGCGAGGCCTGGTGCCCCGTCGACGCGCTGTTCGTCGCTCCCGAGCGCGATCCGCTGCCGGAGGGTCCCGACGAGGCCGCGCTGGGCGGCACACTCGGGAGCTACCGGGAGGCGATCGGCTGGGGCCGCGGCCGCACCCCGGGCGCCCGGGTCGCGGTCGGCCCACCGCTGCGCCACGAGCCCGGCGACCGGCCGGGGCCACCGTTGGTCTGAATCCGGCCCCTGGTCCGAGCCGGGCTCCGGCCGGAGCCCCACCGCGACCCGGACCCGGGCCGCCGTCGTCCGCAAGGAGCACCGTCATGCGCTTCCAGGTCCTCGACATCGTCCCGCACGCCCCGCACCCGGTCACCGGGGAGATCATCAGCGTGCACGAGCGCCTCGAGCGCGTGGTGGCGACGGCGGTGCGGGCCGAGCGGCTCGGGTTCGACTCCTACGCGGTGGGCGAGCGGCACGCCGGCGAGTTCGTGTCCTCGGCCCCGACGGTGCTGCTCGGCGCCCTCGCCCAGGCCACCGACCGCATCCTGCTCTCGACCGGGGTCACGGTGCTGTCGCTGCTCGACCCGGTCCGTGTCGCCGAGGACTACGCGACGGTCGACCAGCTCTCCGGCGGCCGCCTCGAGATCGTCATCGGCAAGGGCAACGAGGACCGCCACTTCGGCATGTTCGGCCTGGAGCTGGGCCGCCAGTACGAGTACCTCACCGAGAACTACGAGCTGCTGCGCCGGTTGCTGCGCGAGACCGACGTCGACTGGACCGGGACGCACCACGCCGACCTGCACGGCGTCACGACCTTCCCGCGGCCCTTCGACGGCCCCTTCCGCATCTGGCACGGCTCGGCGACGTCGACGCACGCCGTGGACCTGGCCGCGCGGTGGGGCGACCCGCTGTTCTCGGCGAACGCGCTGCAGCCGCGCGAGGCCTACCAGGTGCTCATCGACCGCTACCGCGAGAAGCTCGTCGAGCACGGGCACGACCCGGCGGTGGGCTACGTCGGCGCCGGCTCGGGCGGGCTCTTCCTCGCCGACTCGGACGCCGAGGCGATCGCGCAGTACCGGCCGATCTACGAGGCGATGGCGGCCAAGCTCGCCGCCGCGCACGCCGGCGACACCCGCAAGGGCAAGACGATGTCGTTCACGACGATGGAGGACGCCGTCGCGCACGGTCCGGCGCTGGTGGGCACGTCGCAGCGGGTCGCCGAGAAGATCGTCGACTACCACAAGGCCTACCGGCACGACGTCCAGTCGGTGTCGATCAACCCGGTGCTGCCGTGGTCCCAGCAGCAGGAGGTGCTGGAGCGGTTCGCGACCGAGGTGATCCCGGCGGTGCAGCGCGAGGTCACGACGACGCTGTGGGGCCCGGAGGATCCGGGCCGCGCCGGTGCGCTGCGCGCTCGTGAGCACTAAATGCCGGTATAGCGACACTTAGTGCTCACGTGGGCGAAGCCCACCTCCCGAGGGACCACCCCGTCAGCGACTCCAGGCGGGCCACGTCGTCGGCGAACCACGGCAGCGCCGCGGCCCGCTCCTCGGGGGTGGGCCCGCTGGTCCGGCCGTGGACGTCGGAGCGCACGTGGTGACGGGGCACCCCGCCGACCTTCCCCGTCTCCACACCGAGGAAGGCGCAGACCCGGTCCGCCGTCAGGACCGGGGCGTCGCGGAGATCGGCGTAGCGCACTAGCAGCACCTGCTCGCGGGGGAAGAGCGAGAAGAGGTTCTCGACCTGCTCGCCGTAGCGGCCCTGCGCGACGTAGTGCCAGAAGTGCGCCCAGCCCGCGGCCCGGCGCTGCGGCTCGAGGCGGCACGCGGTGAGGAAGTCGGCCTCGGGCTCGAGGCCGGCCTCCCGCAGGTGCGACCAGTTCGAGTGCGCCCGCTCCACCGGGTCGCGCAGGACGGCGACGAGCTTCGCGTCCGGGACGAGGTCCGCGATCCGCTTCTGCGCGTCGGTGTCGTAGAGGTAGAAGACGGTGCCCTCACCGCGCCGGGCGCCGGCCGGGGCCGGATCGAAGAGCGCCTCGTAGTCCGCACGGCGCCACACGTGCTCGCCCCAGGTCTCGACGTCGCCCGGGCCCCCGCCGGAGCTCGGTGGCGGGCCGTCGGTGAGGAAGAACTTGGGCTCCTTGACCTCGGGCAGGAAGAGCTGCGGGTGTCCCTGGAGCGCCCGGTGCAGCGCCGACGTCCCGCACTTGGGCGCGCCGATCAGCAGGAAGTCGGGGAGGGCCATGTCAGGCCGCGTCCACCAGCGGCGAGTCGGTCCGGGCCGCCACCGCCTCGGTCCGCAGCTCGTGGGCCCCGTCGGCGCGGGTCACCTCGTAGTAGAGGCGGTAGCCGCCGCCGGGCAGGGCCACGACGTCGAGGTAGCGCAGCCCGGCCCCGGCGCGCGCCGGCTCGGGCGCCTGGGCGGCCGGCCCGTCGCCCACGATCCGGAAGGTGCCGAACGCCGCGCCGTCGAGAGCGACCCCGGTGCGCTCCTCCCAGTTCTCCGCCGCGCTGGCCCGGCCGTCGTAGGTCGCGACGAGCCGGTCGCCGAGGTCGACCACCGAGCTGACGCGGACGCCGCGAGAGTCCCAGCGGCCCGCCTCGGCGCGCAGCGCGGTGCCCGCCCAGGTCCAGGCCACCCCGTCCGGGCTCGAGTAGTGCTCGGTGGTCATGCGGTCGGTGGCGTCCGGGTCGTCGAGCGGGTGGACCGAGGCCCACAGGTGCCAGATCCCGCCGTGCGACTGCACCACCGGGTCCTTGACGGCCCAGCCACCGGGCCCGGCGTCGCCGGGCAGCACCGTCGTCGACGGGGCGGTGGCGAGTCCCTCGGGGGTGTCGGCCTCGAGCAGCTCGACCCACCAGTGCTTCGTACCCGGCGTCGCGCAGCTGACGTAGAGCCGCCAGCGGCCCTCCGGGGTCACCACGAGCGCCGGCCGCTCGAGCGACTCCGCGGCGAACCGGTCCTTGTCCACGACGGCGACGACGCCGAAGGACACCCCGTCGGTCGACCGGGCTACGACGTTCGCGTAGCCCCGCCCCTCCCCCTCGGGCCGGCGCAGCCGGTAGGCGAGGTGGAAGACGCCGTCGCGGTGGACCGCGCTCGGCGCCCCCGCCCAGGTGCCCGGACGTCCGTCCGGCGGCGGGACGACGACGGTGCCCGAGGCACCGTCGGGCAGCGGCACCCCGTGGGTGTCGACGGCGGTCATGCGTGCTCCGTTCCGGCGTGCTCGTCGGTGCTCGGGCCGTACGCGGCGTGCTGCAGGTCGCGCAGGCCCGTGTGGGGGCGCTCGGTGATCCCACGCGCGACGAGGTGGTCGATGAGCGCCGACACCGACTCGTCCACCGTCTGCTCGTGGGTGGGCAGGACGACGTCGGGGTGCTCGGGCACCTCGTACTCGTCGTCCACCCCGGTCAGCCCGCTGACCTCGCCCGCGCGCTGTCGAGCGTAGAGACCCTTGACGTCGCGCTCGCTGGTGACCTCCAGCGGCGTCGACACGTGCACCTCGACGAACGGCACCCCGTGCCCGACGTGGTCGGCGCGGACCTGCTCGCGGACGTCGGCGTGCGGGGCGATCGAGGCGACCAGCACGATGACGCCGTTGCGGGCGAGGAGGCCGGACACGAACCCGATCCGGCGGATGTTCACCGCCCGGTCCTCGCGGCTGTAGCCGAGGCCCTTGGACAGGTTGGTGCGGATGAGGTCGCCGTCGAGGATCTCCACGCCGCAGCGCACGGTCCGCAGCCGGTCGGCCACCCCCGCGGCGACGGTCGACTTCCCGGCGCTGGGCAGCCCGGTCAGCCAGACCGTGGCACCGCCCGCGCAGGGCACCGACGAGGGGTGGACCTGCATGGTCTCGCTCATGCCGTGTCCTCCCGGGTCACGGTCCGGTCGCCAGGCCGCGGGCACGCAGGATGCGCCGCTCGGCCGGGCGGAACGCGATCAGCTCCACCCCGATGCCGACGATGAGGATGAGCAGGATCGCCGCCATCACCGAGGGCATGTCCGAGAGCGACTGGCCCTGGTTGAGGTAGGCGCCGAGGCCGAAGCCGAGGCTCGGCGAGGTCGCGATGATCTCGGCGGCCATCAGCGAGCGCCACGAGAACGCCCAGCCCTGCTTGAGGCCGGCGAAGAACCCGGGCAGGGCGGCGGGCAGCATGATCAGCCGCGCCGCCTGCGACCGGCTCGCGCCCATCGCGTAGCCGACGCGCGGCAGCAGCGGCGGCACCTGCTCGATCCCCGAGACGAGGCCGTTCGCGATCGAGGGCACCGCGCCCATGAGGACGACGAAGTAGATCGTCCCGTCGGTCAGGCCGAACCACAGCACCGCCGCGGGCACCCACGCCACCGACGGGAGGCTCTGCAGCCCGGTCAGGATCGGCCCGATCGCCGAGCGCACCACCGGCACGGTCGCCACCAGGAGCCCGAGCGGGGTCCCGATGACCAGGGCGAACAGGAAGCCCAGCACGGCACGGCTGATCGAGGTCCAGATGATCGACAGCGCCTGGCCGCTGGCGAACTCGGCGCCGATCGTCCCGAACACCGCCTCCGGCGACGGCAGCTTGAACTCCGGCCAGATCGCCGACGCCCACAGGATCTGCCAGACGACGATGAACAGCACCACCGCGACGATCGGCGGTAGGACGCTCGTCGCGAACCGCCGCCACCACGGCACCCGTCGTTCGGTCGGGGTGTCGAGCGCGTCGAGGCCGCGCCCCACGTCGATCGACTCGTCGCGCTCCTCGGTGAGCACCGCCTGGTCGTCAGCGGCCATGGGCGGAGATCACCTCGCGCAGCTCGCTCGTGATGTGGTCGTGGAGCTCCTCGGCGTCGGTGTCCTCGCCGGTGCCCCACTCCCGCACGACACGACCGGGGCGGCTCGACAGCAGCACGACCCGCTCGGCCAGCCGGACCGACTCCCGCACGTCGTGGGTGACGAACAGGATCGTCGTGCCCGTCGCCTCCCAGACGCGCAGCAGCTCGGCCTGCAGGAAGTCGCGGGTGATCGCGTCGAGCGCCCCGAACGGCTCGTCCATGAGCAGCACGCCCGGCTGCACCTCGGTCGCGCCGGAGCCGGCGGTCCCGGTGGCGGCGGCGAGCGCCCGGGCGAGCGCGACCCGCTGGCGCATGCCGCCCGAGAGCTCGTGGGGCCGCTTGTCGGCCTGGCCCTCGAGGCGGACCAGGCCGAGCAGCTCCTGGGCGCGCTCCTTGCGCCGCTGACGGCCGACCCCGGCGAGGCGCAGCGGCAGCTCGACGTTGCGCCCCGCGGTGAGCCATGGCAGCAGCGCCGCCTCCTGGAACATCACCGCGGGCCGCGCGGTGCCGGCGGCGACGGTCCCGGAGGTCGGCTGGTCCAGCCCGGCGACCAGGTTGAGCAGCGTCGACTTGCCGCACCCCGACGCCCCGAGCAGGCAGACGAACTCCCCCGGGGCGACCGTGAGGTCGACGCCGTCGAGCGCGACGACGGCGTCCGTCCCCGACCCGAACACCTTCGAGACTCCCGCGACCTCGACGGCGGGCGGGCCGGTGCGGGGTGCCCGGTCCCGGCGGTCCAGCGTGGCGGTCATGGTGCAGTCCTCCGAGGGGTGGTCACTTCTGGTCGAGGCCCGCGGCGTCCACCGTGGGCCGTCCGGCCTGCGTCAGCGCCTGGTTGAGCGGGCCCACGTCGATGAGGCCCTTGACGTTCGTCGCCGACTTCGCGGTCCCCGCCGTCACCGCGTCCTGCGCGAGCTGCGGGAAGAGCGCGGCCAGCGGGTCCGGGTTGAGGCTGACGCTGCTCCACGCCCGGTCGAGGACGTTCTGCGGGAGCGGCTTGCTGCCCGAGGCGCCCAGCCCCGCGTTGGCGGCGGCCTTCGCGGCGGCCGGGTTCGACGTCCCGAGGTCCTCGGCGGCGACGAGGCCCTTGAGGAACGCCGCGACGGTGGCCGGGTGGGCCTGGACGAAGTCGGTGCGGGCGATGACGACCGTCGTCGGGAACTGGCCGTTCGGCCACAGCGTCCGCTCGTCGATCAGCTGGGTGGCGCCGGCCTGCAGGACGAACTGCGAGGCGTACGGCTCGGGGAGCCACCCGCCGTCGAGCTGACCGGTCTTGTAGGCGTCGAGCGCGCGGGCGTTGTCGATGTTGACGACCTCGACGGCGCCCGGCCCGGTGCCGATCGGCAGGTTGTTCTCCTTGAGCCACTTCTTGAGCGCGATGTCCTGGGTGTTCGCCAGCTGCGGGGTGGCGATCTTCTTGCCCAGGAGCTGCTGCGGGCTGGTGATCCCGGGCCGCACGACGAGCTGCGCCCCGCCCGAGGTGGCCCCGGAGATGACCCGGATGCCGTCGGGGTTCTGCTTGTAGGCGTTGATCGCCGGGCCGGAGCCGATGAACCCGATGTCGATCGAGTTCCCGAGCAGCGCGGCGGTCTCCTCGGGCCCGGCGTTGAACGTCTCCGTCGTCAGCTTGGTCTGGCCGAGGTTCTGCGCGAACAGCCCGTTCTGCACCCCGATCAGGGCGCCGGCGTGGGTGATGTTCGGGAAGTAGCCGAGACGCAGTTGCTGGGCGGGGCCCTGGTCGGCGACCGGGGTGGAGGACGGCGCCTCCTGCGCGCGGGAGCACCCGGCGGCGAGGGCGAGGGCGGCGACCGCGGCGGCGACGACGGCGAGCGCGCGACGGGAACGGGATCGGGTCACGGGTCGGGGTTCTCCTGGGGCGGCCCCGCTCTGTGGTGGGCGGGGTCGTGGACGGGGGACGTGGTCGTCCGCGGCGCGCGTCGGGGCGGGCGTCGTCGGACGGGGTGACGACGCCGGGCGCGGGCGGGCGTCAGGAGAACAGACAGGCGCAGCTGTACACGCGGCCGAAGTCGACGTGGCGACGGGCCACGAGGCGGACTCCGGCGGTCATGGTCGTCGAGCCTGCCATGTGGGGGCCCGGAGTGCCACGTTCGTGAGCTGGGCGACGCCGGCGTGGGGCGCGGACGGGACGGCGGGTGACCACCGGGTCCGCGGCCGCGCGTCGGGCACCGCCACGATGAAGATCTCGATCCTGGGTGCGACACGCCCAACCGGCGCCACGACTCGCGACCAGGATCGGGATCTTCTTCGTGGGCGGGAGCCGATCGCGACCGGGTGGCGTCGAAGCCGCATGAGGATCGACGAGCGGGCCGCCCGGTTCCGGCGGACACGGCGTGACCAGGACGGGGTGTTCAGCACCGCGCAGGCCCGTGCGGCGGGGTACTCGCGGGCGGCGGTCGCTGCGAAGATCGCGCGTGGCGAGTGGGTGCCCGAGCTGCACGGCGTGCTCCGTGCCGCCGATCATCCGGCCACCCCCCGCACGCGCATCCGCGTCGCGATGCTGTCGCTCGGCGACACCGCGACCCTCACGGGGCGGTCGGCCCTGTACTGGTGGCGGGTGATCGACGTCCCGCCCGACGAGGTGGAGGTCGCGGTCTCCCACGAGCGCCGTCCCCGGCCCCGTCCCGGAGTGCGCCTGGTGCGCCGCGCGGTCCCGATCCCGGACCGGGTCGTCGTCGACGGCGTCGCGGTGGCCGCCAAGCCGGTCGCCGTGCTGGCCGCCGTCGCCGACCTCGACCTCGTCGCCGGCGCGCACCTCCTCGACCGCGTCCTGACGAAGGGCGCGGTCGGCCTCGACGCGCTGCGGGCGGCGCACCTGCGGACGGCCGGCCGACGGGGAACGGGGACCGCCCGCACGCTGCTGGCGCTGGCCGACGGCGGGGCCCGGTCGGAAGCGGAACGGATCGCCCACCGCGAGCTCCGGGAGGCCGGCGTGGGCGGGTGGCTGGCCGACCACGAGGTCCGGCTCCCCGGCTACGGGCTCGCGGTCCTCGACCTGGCCCTCCTCGCGGAGAGGGTGCTCGTCGAGATCGACGGGTGGGCCTACCACCGCGACCTGCGGGCGTTCCTCCGGGACACGGCCCGCCAGAACGCCCTGGTCCTGGAGGGCTGGGTGGTCATCCGGACGACCTGGTACGAGCTCACGCAGAACCCGGACCGGTTCGTGCGCAACGTCGTCGAGGCCCTCGCCGCCCAGCGGAGCGCCGCTACGCGAAGCAGCTCAGCGGGCCGCCGTGGTAGGTGACCATGTCCCCCAGCGCGCCGAACACGTCGATCGACCCGCCCCGCTCCAGCCCGTCCAGCTCGGCGTACGCGCGGTGGAGGTTCCCGACGATGCGCTCGGCGTCGGGCCAGTCGGCGAACCGGCCGAGGTCGGTGTCGCGCGCGGCGTCCAGCGGGCTGACCCCCGCCTCCCGGCCGCGCCGGGCCACGTCGAGCACGAACCGCAGGTAGTCCAGCGTCGCGTCGACCGGCGCCCGGTCGTGGAACACCGGGCCGTGGCCCGGCACCACGGTCTGCGCCCCCAAGGGCAGCAGCACGTTCTCCAGCACCTCCACCGCGCCCGTCACCGAGCCCATCAGCAGGAACGGGGTGCCGCCATGGAAGACCAGGTCGCCGCAGAAGAGCACGGAACGGTCGGGGAACCAGACGATCGAGTCGTTGGTGGTGTGCGCCGGCGTCCCGACGTGGACCACCTCGGCGCGCAGGTCCCCCGCGTGCACCGTGACCCGGTCGGTGAAGGTGAGGAACGGCGGCTCGAGGGGCAGGTCGCCCCACTCCGGGTTGTCCCAGAACGGCAGCTCGCGCGCCGGTCCGAACGCGATGGCCTCGGCCCGCGCCTTCTCGTGCGCGACCACCGTGGCGCCCGCGAACAGGGCGTTGCCGAAGGTGTGGTCGCCGTGGTGGTGGGTGTTCACCAGCGTGCGCACCGGCGCGGCCGACACCGACGCGATCGCGTCCAGGAACGCCCGCGTCCGACGCTCGGTGGAGCACGAGTCGACCGCCGTCACGCCCTGCGGGCCCACGACGAAGCCGGTGTTGTTGATCCACCACGTCCCGTCCGGCTGGACGTAGGCGTGGATGTCCTCCGAGACCTCCTCGAGCCGGGGCGGGCCGGGCTCGGTGATGTCGTCGTGGCGGGCACTCATGACGGGGCCTCCTTCAGCGCAGCGGGATCGGGGCGGGGCCGGGCACGACCCGCGCGTCGATCGCGCCGAGCCCCTCGGCCTCGAGGTGGACGTCGTCGCCGGGCGCGAGCCACGGATAGGCGTCGGCGCCGTGCACCCGGGAGAGCTCGAGCACGCACCCGGTCCCGACGGTGCCCGACCCGACGAGGTCCCCCGGCACCACCCGGGTCCCGCGGGACGCGTAGGCGATCATCTGCCCGAAGGACCAGTACAGGCTGTCGAGCCGGCCCGCGCTGTACGGCCGCCCGTTGACCGACGCCGCCATCGCGGCGGTGGGCACGAGCTCGTCGGGGGTGACCATCCAGGGCCCGCAGCTCGACGCGAAGTCCTTGCCCTTCGCCGGGCCGAGGTTCAGGCGCATCTCGGCGCCCTGCAGGTCACGGGCGCTCCAGTCGCAGAAGAGCACGTAGCCCGCGATGTGACCGACGGCGTCCCCGGGCGACAGGTCCCGGCCCTCGCGCCCGATCACCGCGGCGATCTCGAGCTCGTAGTCCAGCGCCGCCGACCCGGGCGGGACCGCGACGTCGTCGCCCGCGCCGAGCAGCGAGGACGGGTTGGTGCGCATCGCTACCCCACTTCGGCCCGCAGCCGGGCCGCCGCCTCGGTCATCGAGACGAGCTTCGCGCGGGCGAGCGGCCGCGGCAGGCTGAACATCCCGCAGTCGGTGGTCAGGTGCACCCGCTCGGCCGGGACGTGCTCGAGGATCTTCCGCACCCCGGCGACGACCGCGTCCGGCGTCTCCACCACCAGGCGCTTGATGTCGATGCACCCGACGCCGAGGCCCTTGTCGCTCGGGTAGCGCGACCACAGGGCCGCGTCGTCGGACGGGAACCCGGTCTCGGCGAAGGCGTACTCCACCGCGTCGACGTCGAGCTCGTTCGCCACGAGCTCGTGGAACCCGGCGTAGGGCGTGATGCCGATGGGCGCCCCGCTCGCGAGGTGGCAGATGTGGAAGATCCGCAGCGCGTCGACGCCCTCGAGCGCGCGGTTCAGCGTCTCCACCACCAGCGGGTAGTCCTCGGGCGCGTGCAGCGTGAACCCGACGTCGTCGAGCTGGAGCACCTCCACCCCGGCGGCGACCGCGTCGCGGAACTCGGCGTTGTAGGCGTCCGCGAGGTCGCGGTAGAGCGCCTTCCTGTCGCCGTAGTGACGGTCGGTGAGCCAGCCGGCGAGGTTGGCCGGGCCCATGCCGCTGGCGAACTTCACGGTGCGCGGGCTGACCGACCGGGCCGTCGTCCACAGGTCGGCGAGGTGCATGGTGCCCCGCCCCACCGGTCCGTCGACGACGACCTCGCTCCACGTCCCCTCGAACGCGGCGGCGCCCTCGCGGCCCATCCCGGGGATGGCGTGGTTCGGCGCGGGCAGGACCTCGATGCCGTCGAGGTGGTAGCTGGGGTAGAGCAGGAACGAGGAGATGAAGCCCTCGTGGCGGTCGTACCAGAGGTGGCCGTCGGTGGGCAGGTCGAGCCCGGCGTCGATCTGGTCGCCGATCATCGCGCGGACGCCGTCGGCGTAGGCCTCGTGGAAGTCGCCGCGGCGCAGCGCGACGCGGATGTCCTCGGCGCCGAGGTCGAAGGTGTTCCACCGCGGCCGCGGATAGGAGCCCACGGCCGTCGTCGGGAACAGGTGGCCGAAGTGGTCGGACAGCCGTCGCGTCATCGCGGGCCTCCTCGTCGAGGGTTCGTCGAGGACCGACCGTGGCACCGCGCGGCGCCCGGATCAGGTGCCGGATCGGTTGCGATCAGGGGTTGACGACGCCGGGCGGGGTCGCCCCGGCGAGCACGCCCACCGCCTGGCGGAAGGCGACGGCGGCCCGCGAGCGGTCGTCCGCGCGGGTCGCCACCGAGACCTGCGCGGCCTCCCCGGCGAGCGGGACGAACCGCACGTCGGGCCGCGCGAAGAACCGGCGGGCCGGGTCGCCGTGCACGCCGAGCATCCCCGAGGTGGCGACGGCGGCCGGGATCGCGGCCGGGGTGCGCACCACCGGGCTGCGCCGCGAGACGTCCATCGCCGGACCCGCCCACCGGCGCAGACCCGGGTGCCGCCCGACCGGGCGCACCCACGCGAGCCCCTCGAGGTCGGCCGGTTCGAGCCGCGCGGCCTCGGCCAGCGGCGACGACGCGGGCACGACGGCGACCCGCTCGGCCCACAGCAGCGGGTCGAGGCGCAGCCCGTCGACCGGCCCGACGTCGTGCACGACCGCGACGTCGACCTCGCCGTCGCGCACCGCCTCGTACTGCGAGTCCCAGTCCAGCTCGACGTGGACGAGGTCGGCGCCCGGGAGCTGCTCGCCGACGAGGTCGCGCAGCGCGGGCCAGCGCTCCGCCGCCCCGAACCCGAGCACCCCGACCCGCACGACGCCGTCGGAGGCGCCGGCGGGCGCGGCGCGCACCTGCTCGCGCAGCGCGTCGACGCGGGCCAGCACGTCCTGCGCGTGGCGGACCAGGCGGACGCCCTCGGCGGTGGGCCGGACCCGGCGGCTGGTGCGGTCGAAGAGCCGTGTCCCGAGCTCGCGCTCCAGCGCCCGGACGTGCCGGCCGAAGGCCTGCGGCGCGATGTAGTGGCGCTCGGCCGCCCGCCGGAAGTGCCGTTCCTCCGCCAGCGTCACCACGTAGCGGAGCGCCTGGATCTCCATGTCGCGCCCTCCGTGGCCAGCACGGTACGCCGGGAACGGGGGTGGGCGGATCCGCCGGATTCACCCTGTTGCGCCGTGTCGCGGGCACCGTCCGCAGCCGGTCGTCGCCGACGATCACCGCATGGGGCTGCGACGGCGGACCGTGCTGCTGGGGGCCGCGGGTGCCGCCGTGCTGGCCGCCGCGGGGTGCTCGACCGCCGCTCCGGCCGCCCCGGTGAACCCGCCCTCGTCGTCACCACCCCCGCCGACGACGGCGGCCGACCCCGCCGCGCAGGTCCTCGCCCGGATCGCCGACGTCCCCGTCCTGTGCTGGCACCAGCTGCGGGACTGGCGACCCGGCGACTCGGCATCGGCCCGCGCCACGCTCATCTGCCCGCCGGCCGCCTTCCGCACCCAGCTCGACGCCCTGCGCGACGGCGGGTACACGACGATCTCGCCCGACCAGCACCTCGCGCACCTGACGACCGGCGCGCCGCTGCCGCCCAAGCCGGTGCTGCTGACCTTCGACGACTCGCGGGGCAGCCAGATCACCACCGGGGTCCCCGAGCTCGCGCGGCGCGGGATGCACGCGGCGTTCTTCGTCATGACGGTGCCGCTGGGCAAGCCGACGTGGATGTCGCGCGACGACGTCCGGCGCCTGCACGACGCCGGGCACACCGTCGCCGCCCACACCTATGACCACCACCGCGCCGACCGGTACGCCGGCACCGACTGGGACGTCCAGCTGGTCCGGCCCCGCGCCGAGCTGGAGGCGATCACCGGGGCCCCGGTGCGGCACTTCGCCTATCCCTACGGCGACTGGTCGCCCGCCGACTTCGCCCCCCTCGACGCGGCCGGCTACGTCACCGCCTACCAGCTCGCCGAGAAGCCCGTCGACCCGACGCGGCCGGCGCTCACGCTGCGCCGCACCCTCGTCGGGTCGACGTGGGACGGGCCGGCGTTGGTGGCGGCGATGTCCCGCCCCTGACGTCGCCGGGGTGCAAGCGAAGCGTCGTTGCTTGCATCCAGTGGCGGGAAAGCCCCGTCGTCGGCGCACGGTGTGGCAGGAAAGCCCCGTCGTCGGCGCGCGGTGTGGCAGGAAAGCCCCGTCGTCAGGCCAGCGCGCGAGCCCGCGCCGCCACCCCGGCCGACCCCGCCAGCCCGGCGCCGAGCGCGGCGAGCGCGACCCCGGCCCCCGAGCGCTCGGTGCCCAGCGCGTGGTCCAGCGACAGGTCGCCGGGCCCCTCGGCCGCCACCGCGAGGGCGGCCGCCGTCAGGACCGCGTTGTACTCCCAGCCGCCCTTGGTCACCCACGGGCCGTTGGCCTTGTGCACGTGGAACACGGCCGAGCCCATCGCCCCGGTGATCATCGTCGCGGCCAGCGGGGTGGCCAGCCCGGCCGCGAGGAGCGCCCCGCCGCCGGCCTCGGACAGGCCCGCCGCGACGGCGTTGTCGCGCCCCGGCTTGAGGCCCATGCCCTCGAAGCCCTGCGCGGTGCCCTCGATGCCGCCACCGCCGAACCACCCGGCCAGCTTCTGCATGCCGTGGCCGAAGAACAGCAGCCCGACCACCAGCCGCAGCACCAGCATCCCGATCTTCACGAGGGCTCCCGTCCCGTGCTCGAACAGTTGTCTCGTCAACCTAACCCTCGGTCGAGAGGTGCGCGCCGCGGGGAGTCGGACGAGGGTCACATGTGCCTGGGTCCCAGATAGGTGCACACTACAATCGTTCTGCTCGTTGCTCTCACTAACGAATCGGACGGCCCATGACGACGACGGCGACCGCCTCCGCGCCCGTCTCGCGCGCCCACCCGGACCACCCCGGGTACAAGTGGCTCGCCCTGTCGAACACCACGCTCGGCGTGCTGATGGCGACGATGAACTCCTCCATCGTCCTGATCTCGCTCCCCGCGATCTTCCGCGGCATCGGCATCAACCCGCTGCAGGCCGGCAACATCAGCTACCTGCTGTGGATGATCATGGGCTACATGCTGGTCACCGCGGTGCTGGTGGTCACGCTGGGCCGCTTCGGCGACATGTACGGCCGCGCGAAGATCTACAACGCCGGCTTCGCGGTCTTCTCGGTCGCCTCGATCGCGCTCGCGCTCGACCCCTTCTCCGGGGGCGGCGGGGCGCTGTGGCTGATCCTCATCCGCGTCGTGCAGGGCATCGGCGGCGCCATGCTCATGGCGAACTCCACCGCGATCCTCACCGACGCCTTCCCGGCCGAGCGCCGCGGCTTCGCGATCGGCACCAACTCGGTGGCCGCGATCGGCGGGTCGTTCATCGGTCTGCTCGTCGGCGGCGTGCTCTCCGAGGTCGACTGGCGTCTCGTGTTCTGGGTGAGCGTCCCGTTCGGCGTCATCGGCACCGTCTGGGCCTACAAGACGCTGCGCGACCCGGCCGGCCGTCGCGCCCACAAGATCGACTGGTGGGGCAACCTCACCTTCGGGGTCGGGCTGATCCTGCTGCTCGTCGGCGTCATCTACGCCATCCAGCCCTACGGGAACCACGCCGAGGGCTGGACGAGCCCGTTCGTCCTGTCCTGCCTCATCGCGGGCGTCGTCGTCCTCGTGATCTTCTGCTTCGTGGAGACGCGCGTCTCCCAGCCGATGTTCAACCTGAAGCTGTTCCGGATCCGGGCGTTCACGTCGGGCCTGGTCGCCACGCTGATGAGCGCGCTCTCCCGCGGCGGCCTGCAGTTCATGCTGATCATCTGGCTGCAGGGCATCTGGCTGCCGCTGCACGGCTACGAGTACGAGCAGACCCCGCTCTGGTCGGCGATCTACATGCTGCCGCTGACCATCGGCTTCCTGGTCTCGGCGCCGATCTCCGGCGTGCTCTCCGACCGGTTCGGCGCGCGCCTGTTCGCCACCGGCGGGCTCGTCATCGTCGCGCTGACCTTCGTCGGGCTGCTCCTGGTGCCGACCGACTTCAACTACTGGGTCTTCGCGGTCATCCTCTTCGTCAACGGCGTCGGCTCGGGCCTGTTCATCTCCCCGAACATGACCGGGATCATGAACTCGCTGCCGGCCGACCAGCGCGGGGCCGGCAGCGGCATGATGTCGACGCTGCAGAACTCGGGCATGGCGCTCTCGATCGGCATCTTCTTCTCGATGCTCATCGCAGGCCTCGCCTCGTCGATGCCCACGGCGCTGTTCTCCGGGCTGACCGCCCAGAACGTGCCCGCGAACATCGCGCACGAGGTGGCCAACCTGCCCCCGGTCGGGACGCTGTTCGCGGCGTTCCTGGGCTACAACCCGATGCAGGAGGTCCTCGGCCCGCAGGTGCTCGGCTCGCTGCCGCCGGGGAACGCCGCGACGCTGATCGGCAAGCAGTTCTTCCCGAACCTCGTCACCGGGGCCTTCCACGACGGGCTCGTCGTCGTGTTCGCGGTCGCCATCGGGGTCTGCCTCATCGGCGCCATCGCCTCGCTCTTCCGCGGCGGCAAGTACGTCCACCAGGACGTCCCGGCACAGGCCCGCGTCGAGCCCGCCGAGGGCGACCCGGCCGGCCCGGCGCTCCCGGCGCCGACCGTCGGGCACCTGGACCAGCACGGGGCACCGTCGGGACCCGCGCCCGCCGTGACGGGCACCGGCAACGGGAACGGCAACGGCCACGGCAACGGCCACGGCAACGGCCACGGAGTCCCGACGCGGCCGGCGGCTCCGGTCAGTGCCGGCCCGGCCGGTGAGCCCGGCGGGACGGTCACGGGTCGGGTGACCGCGACCGACGGGAGCCCGGTGGGCGCCACGCTCACCGCGACCGACCCGAGCGGGCGCCAGCTCGGGCGGGCCCGCACCGACTCCGAGGGCTCGTTCACGCTGCGGGCCCGACCGGGGGCGGCGCTGCTCATCTGCTCCGCACCCGGGTACCGGCCGCGGGCCGAGTCGGTGACGATCGGCGCCGGCGGCGTGCGCCACGACGTCGTGCTCGAGCCGTCGGGCCGGCCCGCGCGCACCCCGGTCGCCGGGAGCTGACCGCCCCGTCGACCCCACATGATCACCAGCCCTGGGTGGCGGCCACGAGCTCCTCCCGACGACCACCCAGGTCTGTTGATCATGGAGCCCGACGATCACGGGGACGCCATCGCTGCCGGGCGGTCCCCGGACGACCACCCGGTCCCGGTGACCACACGAGCCCGTGACCGGGATCACCGGCGGCGGGATCCGAGCTACGGCCGAGCGCAGACTCGGAGCCGATGAGCGAGACCCTCTCCCCCGCCGCGCCCGGCTCCTCGACCGGCCTCCCGGTGCTCGACCTGCGCCGGCTGCACGGTCCCGACCGGCCGGCCCTGCTCGACGAGCTGCGCCGCGCGGCGCGCGACGTCGGGTTCTTCGTCGTCACCGGCCACGGCGTCGACCCGGCGCTCGAGGCCTCCCTCGACGACGGGGTCCGCCGCTTCTTCGCGCTCCCGGTCGCCGAGCGGCGCGCCATCGAGAACACCGGCTCGCCGCACTTCCGCGGGTACAGCCGCGTCGGGACCGAGCAGACCGCCGGGGCGGCCGACCAGCGCGAGCAGATCGACGTCGGGCCGGAGCGCGAGCCGCTGCCCCGCCACCCCGGCGACCCGGCCTGGACCGGTCTCGTCGGGCCCAACCGGTGGCCGACCACCCTCCCCGGGCTCCGGACCGCGGTCCTCGCGTGGCAGGCCGAGGCGCTGCGGGTGAGCCGCGAGATCCTGCGCGCGCTCGCGGAGTCGCTCGGCCAGGCCCCGGACCACTTCGACCGGTGGTTCGACGACGAGTCCCACCTGCACCTCAAAGTCATCCACTACCCGGGCGGGACCGCCAGCCGCCAGGGCGTCGGCGCGCACAAGGACTACGGGTTCCTCGCGCTGCTCCACCAGGACACCGTCGGGGGCCTGCAGGTCCAGCTCCCCGACACCGCCGACGGTTCCCCCGGCGCGTGGATCGACGCCACCCCGGTGCCGGGCGGCTACGTCGTCAACATCGGCGAGATGCTCGAGATCGCGACCCGCGGCTACCTCACCGCGACCCGCCACCGCGTCACCAGCCCGCCGGCCGGCGTCGACCGCTTCTCGGTGGCGTTCTTCCTGGGCCCGCGCCTGGACGCCGTCGTCGAACCGCTGACGCTGCCCGCGGACCTCGTCGCCGAGCTCGGCGAGGCGTACGACCCCGACGCCTACGACCCGACCCACGACCCCGCCAACCCCCTGCACGCCGCCTACGGCGAGAACGCCGTCCGCGGGTGGGTGCGCTCGCACCCGGACGTGGCGCGGCGGTGGGGGTGGTCGTAGGACGCCCGCCAGGAGGCCGTCAGGCCGACGGCACCCAGCACTCCTGTGCCGGGGACGGCCGGTAGCGCAACCGCGGGCCCTCGCTCGCCAGCGCGGCGAGCCCCGCCACGAGCCGCTCGACGTCGTCGACCGTGTTCTGCAGGCCCAGGCTCGCCCGCACCACGCCGTAGCTCGCGAGCCGGTCGCCGCCGGCGATCGCGGCCTCCACCCGCGCCTGCTCGGCGTCGTCGGCGCCCACCCAGCGGCGCACGAGCCGGTGGTTGCAGATCGTCCCCGCGCGGACCTCGACCCCGTGCTCGGCCTCGAGTGCCGACGCGACCAGCGCGTGGTGCAGCCCGGCCACCCGGAACGGCACGGCGCCGATCCGGTCCTCGGTCCGGTAGCGGTCCGGGTCCACGGCCGGCGTCACGCCCTCGACCGCCGACAGCCGGTCCACCAGCACCGCGGTCAGCGCCCGCTCGTGCGCCTCGACCAGGCCCCACCCGGCGTCGAGCAGCGCGTCGGCCGCCGCCCCGAGCGCGACGATGCCGGTGGCGTTCCACGTCCCCGTCTGGTGCCGTTCGGCCGGCGGCGCCCACAGCACCGCGCCGTCGGCCGCGAGCATGTCGATCGACCCGCCGCCGGGGTCCACCGGCGTCCGGTCCAGCACCGCCCGGGGCAACGACAGCACCCCCAGCCCGAACGGCGCGTAGACCTTGTGCGCCGAGAACGCGAGCGCGTCCACCCCGCTCGCGGCCATGTCGATCTGTCGGTGCGGCGCGAGCTGCGCGGCGTCGGCGAACAGCAGCGCGCCGGCGTCGTGGGCGAGGTCCGCCAGCGTCGCGAGGTCGGGCCGGTGGCCGGTGAGGTTGGACGCCCCGGTCACCGCCACCAGGCGCACCCGGCCCCGATGGGCGTCGAGCACCTCGGCGAGGTGGGCGACGTCGAGCGCGCCCGCGTCGTCGGCGCGCACCTCCGCCACCCGCGCCGCGCTCTGGTGGCGCCACGGCAGGTTGTTGCTGGTGTGCTCGATCTCCGAGGTGACGACGACGTCGTCGGGTCCGAGTGCGAGCAGCCGGGCCAGGTGGTTGATCGCCGCGCTGGTGTTGGTCGTGAAGAGCAGCGCGTTGTCGGCGGGCTGGCCGAGGAAGCGCTCGATCGCCGCGACGGCGCCCTCGACCGCCTCCACGGTGGCCCGCGCCCGCGGCCCGGAGCCGCGGTGCAGCGCGCCGTACTCCCCCAGCATCCCGACGACGGCGTCGACCACGACCGCCAGCGGCGGCGTCGTCGCCGCGTTGTTCAGCGCCGCGACCGGCACGAGGCGCCCGTCGGGCAGGGCGACCGGGCCCCCGGCGTCGAACACGCGGGGCAGGGCGGCGGGCGGGGCGGTGGCGAGGCTCATGCGGTGTCCTCCGGGGAACGGACGGGGAGCGGGGCCGTCGGCGCGCACGGCCCCGTCGGCTCGGGAGGGGTCCCGACGACGGGTGCCGGCACCAGCGGCGCGGTCGGCGGCTCGGTGTCGGCCGCCCGACCGGGGTCGGTGAGCGTGACGCGCAGGCCCGCGACGACCTGGCCGAGCGCGACGAGGAGCAGCAGGGAGAGCGGCAGGATCCACGCGCCGCTGGCGTCGTGCAGCGGGCCGAGGAGCAGCGGCCCGGCGACGGCGAGCGCGTAGCCGGTCCCCTGCACCTGCGCGGAGAGCCGGGTGGGATCGCCCGCGGACCGTCGGGCGACCAGGGCCATCGCGAGCGGGAAGCCCCAGTGCGCGGTGGTGAGCAGCACCGCCCAGAGCCACGCACCCCGGGCGGGGGCGAGCGCCAGGCCGGCGAGGCCGAGGACCTGCGCGGCCCCGACCCCGGCGACGAGGGCCGTGCCGTGGCCGCGGCGCACCAGGGCGGGCAGCAGCAGGGCCGCGGGCAGCGCGGGGACGACGGTGACCGCGAGCAGCACCGACGCCGTGCCCGACGCCAGCCCGGCGTCGCGGTAGACCTGGGGGAGCCAGCCCATCACCGCGAACGCGCCGAGGCTCTGAGCCCCGAAGAAGGCCGCGAGCGCGACCGGGCGCCGACCCTCGACGGCGGCCGGTCGCCGGGTCGCCACCGGGCCCGCCTCGACCGGCGTGCCCGCCCACGACGCCGCGGCCGCCACCGCGAGCAGGGCCCAGACGCCGAGCCCGCCGCGCCAGCCCAGGCCGGTCGCCGACCCGACCGGCACCGCCAGCGCGGCCGGCGCCGCGATCCCGACGAGCACGCCGGTGGAGAACACGCCGGTCGCCCAGGGCGAGCGCGGCGCCACCAGCGGCGGGAGCACGACGTTGATCCAGGAGACCGCGACCAGGGCCACGGCACTCGTCGCGAGCAGCGTCGTCACCGACCCGGACGCGGCCCGCGCGAGCAGCGCGACCGCGATCACGGCCAGGCCGCCGAGCACGACCGCCCGGGCACCGAGACGACGGGTCACCGCGGGCGCCGCGATGCCGCCGGCGGCGAACACCGCCAGCGGCATCGCGGTGAGCACCCCGGCACCGAGGCCGCCGAGCCCGAGCCCGCCCGAGGCGACGGGGGCCCGCAACGCGCCGAGCACGGCACCGACGGCGGTGACCGGGGAGCGCAGGCACGCCGCGGTGAGTCCCACGGCGAGCAGGAGGGCCCCCGCCCCCGCGAGCGGTCCACGCCCGGGGTGGGGGCGGGAGCCCGCCATCAGCTCTCGGCCGAGCCGGGGCCGGCCTGCGCGCCCTGCGGCGCCGCCTGGCCGCCGCTCTCGCCCGCGGCGTCGGCGAGCAGGCCGAGGGGCGTCACCGCGACGCGCAGGAGGTCGGGCACGCCGAGGGTCGGGTCGGGCAGCGGGGCGGCCACCCCGGGCAGGACGTAGGTCGCGGTGCCGCCGGGCTCGGGCGCGAGGTGGCCGGTGCCGGAGCCGGTGGCCGCGCCGGTGGCCGCGCCGGTGCCGGCGGTCCCGGTGTCGGCGGTCCCGGTGTCGGACGGAGCGGCCGAGGCGAGCCCGGCGCCGGACACGGCGAGCACGCCGGCGCCGAGGGTGCCGGCGACGAGACGGGTGAGGGTGTTCATGACGGATCCCTTTCAGCAGCGGGAGTCGGAGGGCTTCGGGTTGGCGAGCCCGAAGACGGGGCGCAGCGCGAGACCGGCGACGGTCCCGACGATGGCCGTGAGGCCCCACAGCCAGCCGTGGAGGCTGAAGGAGGCGATGCCGGAGAAGTAGGCGCCGATGTTGCAGCCGCCGGCGAGACGGGCGCCGTAGCCCATGAGGACGCCGCCGAGCAGGGCGGCGACGACCGTGCGCCACGGCACCGCCCGGTGGAGCACGAACGCCCCACCGAGCGCCGAGGCCACCAGGGCGCCGGCCATGATCCCGAAGTCGAGGACCGAGACGCGGTCGGCGAGGACCGACCCGGCCAGCGACCTCGCGTTCGCGGGCACCTGGAAGTAGGCCCATCCGGCGGGGTGGGCACCGAACAGCGCGGCGATCTTCGAGCCCCAGAGCCCGAACGCCGACGTGACGCCCCAGGGCTGCCCGGAGACGACGAGCACGGCCGCGTTGAGCACGCCGAGCAGCACCGCCCCGACCCAGAGCGGCCACGAGCCGCGCAGCACGCGCCGCAGCCCGCGCTCGGTCGGCGGGGCGTCGATCGGCGGCGGGTTGCGGCGCCGGCCCACCACGACGGTCACCGCGACGATCCCGCCCATGACCACCAGCGAGACCGCGAGCGCGCCCGGGTAGCCCAGGATCGCGGCCAGGTTCACGACCGGCCCCTGGGGGACGGTCCTCGTCCAGAACGTGAAGGTGCCGATGGACGCCATCGACCCGAGGACGAACCCGACCAGCGTGTAGAGGATCGAGGTCTGCCCGGACCCGACCGAGAACAGCGTGCCCGAGGCACACGACCCGCCGAGCTGCATCCCGACGCCGAACAGGAAGGAGCCGACGAACAGCGGGATCCCGACGGGGCCGAGCTGCGGGCTCGCGGACCCGGTCACGCTCAGCCCGAACGGCAGGATGATCGAGAACAGCACGGCCGCGACGGCGAGCATCAGCATGTGGGCCCGCAGCGCGGCCCCCTGCCCCACGGCGACGAGCTGGCGCCACGCCCCGGTGAACCCGAACCGGGAGTGGAAGAGCGTGACGCCGAGCGCGAGGCCGAGGCCGAGCACGCCGGCCATGCGGGGCCCGGCGGTCGCCCACACCGCGGCCGCCAGGGCGACCCAGATGACCAGCCCGATCGCGACCACGACCCGGTTGGCCGGCGGCGCCGCCGGGGCCGGGGTGAACACGGGCTCGAACTGGTGGCCGGGGCCGCCGAGGAGGCGTCGCGGCCAGGTGAGGTCGGGGACGGTGGTCATGGAGTCTCCATGGGGAAGGGGGGTTCGGGGATCACGACAGCGGCCCGGAGAGCGGGACGATCCCGCCGCCGGGGAACCAGGCCCCGGGCTGGCCGCCGTGGCCCATCCCGGGCATGCCGGGCATGACGTCGATCGCCGCGGCCGCGTAGAGCCGGGGCGGGGCGTCGGGCAGCCCGCGGGCGTGCGCCCAGGCGAGGTAGCCCGACGACGTCGGGGCGGCGTCCGCCGAGATCGTCGTGAGCAGGGCGGCGTACCCGCGGGGCGTGGCGTCCTGTGGGGTGAACGGCAGCGGGAACATCGTCGACGACCCGGCCGCGAGCACGTCCGGGGCGACCAGCCACGGCGCGAGGAAGACCCCGCCCGTGAACGTCCGGGTCCGCGTCGCCGCGGCCGTGACGTCGGTCAGCTCGGCGTGCGCCCGGTCCCACCCGGACAGGACCAGCAGCCCGTCCTCGGGGCGCGGGGCGTCGGAGATCGCCAGCCCGAGGCGCGCCGCGGTGGCCCGCACGGCCGCGACGGCGGCCCGCGAGCGGGCCGAGTCGTCGCCGACCAGGAAGAGCGAGGTCAGCCCCCGGGCGTGCAGGTCGGTCACCGCCGCGGTCAGGATGCCGGCCTGCGCCGGGGTGAGCAGCGTCGACGGGCACGCCGTCCCGGAGCCGCCGCCGAGCAGGTCGCCGAGCAGCGCGTCCGCGCACTCCGGCCCGTCCGGGCCGGCGAGCACGGCCGGGTCGGCCGCGGACGGTCCCGTCGTCACCGGCACCGTCGCCGAGCCGTGCGGCCCGGTGAGGGTGAGCGCGTCGGTGCCCGCCGGCACGTCGACGACCGCCCACCGTCCGGGCGCGCCCGGACGCGTGGCGAACGGGACCGGTGCCCCGCCCGCGGAGACGGTGTAGGCGCCGGCGTCGGGAGCGCCGGCCGTCCCGCCCATGTCCATGCCGTCCATCCCGCCCATGTCCATGCCGTCCATGCCGTCCCTGCCGCCCCCGGGCGCGGGGTCCGCGCCGTCGGAGAGTCGGACGAGGGTCGGGCCACCGGCCGTCGGCGCGACGAGCACCGCCGCCCGCTGGGTGCCGAGGGACATCGGGCGCAGCAGCGCCCGCCCCGCCTGCGGCGGTTGGGGCGCGCTGGGCAGCGCGCCCAGCACCGCGAGCGCGCCCAGCGCGAGGGCCAGCCCTCCCGACGCCCACCGGGCCAGCTCCCGACGCTGCCGGGCTCCCGACGACGTGCGGGCACGCAGGCCCGGCGCCAGCAGCCCGGCGGCCGCGAGCGGCAGCGCGACGAGGGCGACGGTGACCGGACCGCGCACGCTGCCGGTCAGGTCGGCGAGCCCCGGACCGTCGACGACCAGGGCGACGGCCCCCGGCACGGCGCCCGCGAGCGCGACCGCCACGCCGAGCCGCGCCACCCGCACCGACCCGGCGTCGGGACCGTCCCCGAGCCGTGACGCGGCGACCGCGGCGAGACCGGACGCCGTGGTGAGCACCACCGCGGCGAGCAGCTCGACCACCGCGGCCGCGCCCCAGCCCACCAGGGCCACCTCGAGCGCGACGGTCCCCGCGAGGAGCGCACCGGCGACCGCGGCGGACCGGCGCGGCAGCGTCGCCACCGCGGCGACGAGCAGCACGTGGCCCGCGACCGCGGGCCACCCGGCGTCGCCGAGGATCCCGGCGACGACGACGGCGACACCCGCGGCGACCGCGGCCCCCCGGAGAACCGCGGTCGCCGCGGGCCCGCCCACCCCGCGCGCCAGGCCGAGCCCGGCGACGAGGGAGCTCGCGACGACGAGCACGACACGGACCACGACGGAGGTCGGGGAGGCCTCCGGGGCGACGAACGACAGCACGACCGGGCCCACGTCGGGGGTGGCCGTGACGCCGGTGGTGATCAGCACGACGAGGCCGACCACGGTCGCGAGCGCCAGGGCGCCCGCGATCAGCAGGGTCCCGCGGCCGCCGGCCGGGGGCCCGGCCCTCCCGGGCCCGTCGGGTGACGGGTCCGGGAGGGCCGGCGCCTCCGGCGTGGGCGCCGCGGCGGTGCTACTTGACGTCACCATCGGCGGTCACGAACAGCTGCGAGTGCGGCTTCGCGTTGCCGAACGGCCCGTGGGGCCAGTCGGCACGGTTGAAGTCGACGCACGGCTCGCCGGTGAGCTCGTCCTTGAAGTCGGTGTCCAGGGAGAGCTGGCCGTTCTTGGCGATGTCCTCCATGCACACCTTGTGGTCACCGTCGAGACCGGTGCGGGAGACGAAGTAGTTCGCCGTCGAGAGCCGCTGGGGCTGCTCGGTCTCGTGGTAGAAGCCGTCCTGGCCGAGGGCGAGGTTGTCCAGGGCGCCCCAGTGCGGGCCCCCGGCCTTCTCGTCCCCGTTGATCGGCAGCACGCTCTTCGCGGACGGGCAGCCCGGACCCGGGTCCGTCTCCTGCGCGGGGGTGTCGATCGAGCAGGTCGTGCCCGTGCCCGCGCCGACGAGCTTCGAGATGTCGAGCGCGATCACGCCGCCCGCGGTGCCCTTGTCGTTCTTGCCGAGCGCGCCGGGCTGGCGCCCCATCACCGCGTGGTAGAGCGTCGTGTCGTCCGGGCTGGTCTGCAGCCAGCCGCCGTTGAGTCCCGCCCCGGACGTGGCGGCCGGGTCGAGCTTCTTCACGAGGGCGGTCAGGTCGTAGACCTCACGCCAGACCGGGTCCTTCGCGGTGATGTCCGGCGTGTAGTAGATCGCGCCGCCCTGCATGGACATCGTGAAGGCGCCCTTGTGCGCGGGCTGGTTGGTGACCGTGGTCTCCATCATCGCCCGGTTCTCGTTGTGCAGCGGGTCCTCCGCGCCCGACCGCGGTCCGACCGGCATGTACTTCACCGACCTGACCACCGGGTGGTCCGGGTCGGAGATGTCCCAGGTCCGCAGGGTGGTGCGGCGCAGCTGCGGCGACGGGGCCTTGACCGGGTCGAGGATGATGTTGCGCGGCTCGGCGTAGTCGCTGGTCACCATCGTCTTGAGGTCCTCGCGGACCTGGATGCCGTGCGGGTTGGCGCACGTCGGCGACGACAGCGCCGGCATGTCGAGGCACTGCTGCGGGTCCTCGGGCGTGGTGGTCGCGGCCGGGGACTGGTCGATCAGGTCGCCGTTCGGGGCGAACTTCACGACCTCGCCCGGGGAGCCGGCGAACCCGTTGCCGGAGCGCACCTCGCCGTGGGTGTAGCGGCACGGGCCCGGGGCGACGGGGCCGCCCATGTACGTGCCGTAGGCCGTGCCGTCCTTGTTGACCCAGAAGGCGTCGGGCACCGAGCCGCACGCGGTCTGCGTCGGGAGGCTGATGCCCTTGAGGCCCACCGCGGGCAGCTTGCTCACGTCGAACATGTAGGTGGCGGCCGAGAACAGGCCGCCCGCGAAGATCGTGTTGCCCTTGTGCCACGCGTACTGCATGTGGTGCGGCTCGTTCTCCACCAGCGGCCCGACGGTCGCGGTGTTGACGACCTTCCCGTAGGCCGGCGAGCCCTTCGTGGCGTCGATGACGGCCAGGAAGTCCGGGCCGGGCGCGGCGTTGCGGACCGCGTCCAGCGGCTTGGCGAGCGAGCCCGGCAGCTTCTTGACCTGCGGGACGGCGGTGTCGGCGACGTTCTCGTCGCCGGCCCAGACCACCAGATACTCCGGCCGCTTCCCGATGCCCGCGGCGGCGTCCTCCGACGCCTGCTGCGCCCCGGGGACGACGTGGTTCTCGACCCAGTAGTCCTTGCCGTCGGACCCCTTGATCGTCTGCCGCTGGGGGACGATGTCGGCCTGCGCGGAGAACGCCGTCGGGATGACGACGCCCCCGGCGATCACCGCGAGCGCGGCGACGACGGTGGCGATCTTCGCGCGCAGCGAGAGCCGGTCCAGCAGCCGGCGGTGCCGGCCGCCGCTCACGCGTAGTCCTTCGGACCCGAGCCGGGCACGATCGCCTGGGCGCCGGCGACGGAGTTCAGGAGGCCCTCGACGGGCACCCCGCCGACCACGGTCTCGGGCTTCGCGCCGTACTGGGCGCCCTGGGGCGCCGGGGTCGGGTCGTCGGCCGACGGTGCTCCGTCGGTGCCCAGCAGGCTGGACGCCGACAGCGCGCCGCCGACGCCCTCGGCGACCGGGTCGGAACCGCCGAGCAGGGCCGCGGTGGGCAGGCCCGGGACCTTCGGCAGCGTCGGGAGGGTGGGCAGCCCGAGGCCGGGCTGGGCGGCACCGTCGGACGGGGCGGCGCCGGAGGACTGGCCCGCGCCGTAGGACTGGGCGGCGCCGTTCTGTGGGGCCGCGTCCTGCGGGGCTGCGTCGGACCGGGTGGCGCCGGTGGACGGGGTGTCGGCGAACGCGGCCCCGGCGAGGCCGGGGAGGACGGCGAGCGCGGCGAGCGAGCCGGCGAGCCCACCGAGGACGGCGCGCGTACGGCGCGCCGCTGGTGTGGAGGAGGACACTGCGGGAACCTCTCTGGTCGGGGAACGGGTCGAGCACGGGTGCTCCTCGACGCCACGCCTGCCAGGGAGGACGTCGGAGAGCACCCCGGCCCACCTCGACGGCGGTGCCCCGCGACCGCGTCGTCACACGTGGACGCGGGGCACCGCCACCCCGCCCGGGGCGGGGTTGACGAGGAGGGAGAGGTCCGGGCGGTGGGGCCGCCCGGGGAGACGGAGCGCCGGTCGTGCGACCGGGCCGTCAGCGGGCCACGAGGACCCGGCGGGAGTCGGCCGGAGGGAGTGGGGAGCTCAGCCGGCCGACCCGGCACACAGCGCGCTCGCCTGCAGACGCAGGTCGACGTGGCGTCGCATCGCGAATCGCCGGGCGGTGTGCATGGCCGAACTCGACCATGACGAAACATCGGGCGTCAAAACCCGGAGTACCCGCGTCGTCACGGAGCGCGGTCCGGTTCCCGTGACCTGCCCCACGTCACAGGCGCTTTACCTGCGAGGTCCCCTGCTGGGCCGAACGGACGCATGTCGTCCAGATCACAGAGCCGTATCCACCCGTTGGGGTGGGGACGCAGCGGCCGCCCCACCCGCCGAGTGGTCCGTGAGGGCTCCACCGGGAGCCGTGGGAGCCCACTCGACGGGACCCTAGGGTCGTCGACCATGAGCGAACTGGTGCACCTCGACGTCGGGTCCGGCCGCGCGACCATCACCCTCGACTCGCCGTCGAACCGCAACGCGCTCTCGGCCCAGCTGCGTCGCGAGCTGCGGGACCACCTCGACGCCGCGCTCGCCGACGACGCGGTCCGCGTCGTCGTCCTCACGCACACCGGGACCGTCTTCTGCTCCGGCATGGACCTGCGGGAGTCCCGGGGCGCGGGGGCCGGGGACCAGGGCGTCCAGGAGTTCCCCGGCCTCCTGCAGACGCTCTGGCACTCCCCCAAGCCGGTCATCGCCCGGCTCTCCGGCCCGGCGCGCGCCGGCGGGGTCGGCCTCGTCGCCGCCTGCGACATCGCCATCGCGTCCCGTGCCGGCGGCGACGAGAAGGGCGCCACGTTCGCGTTCAGCGAGGTCCGGATCGGGGTGGTGCCGGCCGTCATCTCGGTGACCGTCGTGCCGCGCCTGCTCCCCCGGGCCGCCGAGGAGCTGATGCTCACCGGGGAGACCTTCGACGCCGACCGGGCCGCCGAGATCGGCCTGCTCAACCGCGCCGTCGAACCGGCCGCCCTCGACACCGAGGTGGACCGCTACGCCGACATGCTCGCCCGGGGCGGCCCGCGGGCGCTGGCGGCGACCAAGGCGATGCTGCGGCGCACCCCGGCCCCCGACATGGCCGCCGACCTCGACGCCATGCTCCGCCTCTCCGCGGAGTTCTTCGCCTCCGAGGAGGGCCAGGAGGGGATGACCGCCTTCGCCGAGATGCGACCGCCGCGGTGGGTGCCGGAGAACTGATCACGGAAAAAGTCGGGTCGGGCCCTCAAGCCTGATCGGGGGTCCGCCGATGGAGTGGTGTGTTCCCGCTCATGGACCGTCAGTCGTTCGTCCGGCCGGACGCCCCGACGCTGTCGGGGCGCGGCGTCACCCGAGGGAGCGTCCCCGCCGTCCCGGCCGCGCGCTCCCCGCACCCGGAGCGCCCCGCCGGCGCGCTGTTCACCCCCGCGCACGGGCTGGACACCTCCGGCGAGCCGATCTCGGTACTGCTGGTCGACGCCGACGCGGCGCGCCGCGAGGTCGTCGCGCACTCCCTCGTCGGTGCGGGGGCCGGCCACGTGATGGAGGCCGCGTCCTCGGAGGAGGCCCGGGCCCGCGCGCTGTCCGGCCCGCCGTGCGAGCTCGCGGTCGTCGACCTCGACCTCCCCGACGGCGGCGCCCTCGCCCTGATCGGCGAGCTGCGCGGGCAGGGCTGGCGCACCGTCGTGTCCGGCGGCCCCGACGACCCCGGGGCCGCCCGTGCCGCCTTCGAGGCCGGCGCGCTGGCCTACCTGCTGACGTCGTCCTCGACGGGCATCGGCGGAGCCGCCCGCCGCTTCCTCGAGCCGGGCCCGGCCGCGGGCGGGCGCCCGTCCGGCGGCGCCCGCGTCCCCGGCGTCGACGACACCCCCTGCGAGCTCTCCACCCGCGAGGTCCAGGTGCTGCAGTCGGTGGCCGACGGGCAGTCCAACCACGAGATCGGCGAGGAGCTCGGGCTCTCCGCGCTCACCGTGAAGAGCCACCTCTCGCGCATCGGCCGCAAGCTCGGCACCGGCGACCGCGCCCGGATGGTCGTGCTCGCGATGCGCGCCGGCGTGGTCCGCTGAGCCCAGGGGCCCCGGCGCTCAGCGCAGGTTGAGCACGATCACCAGCACGATGAGCACGACGAGGGTGCCGGTCACCCAGAGCCGGGCGTAGCGGCGGTCCACCGCCTCAGTCCCCGGTGGCGCGGCGCCGCTCGAGGGCCGCGAGACGCCACGCGACGGTCCGCTCCACCACCGAGTCGACGGCCGCGGCGATCCCCCAGCACAACGGGCCGAGGACGCCGACGACGAGGATCACCTGGAGCGTGAAGTCGAGCTGGGTCAGCCACAGCTCGACCCCGTCCCACCAGGTCGCGACCGCGTGCAGCACGCGGGAGAGGGTACGCGCGGGCCCGTGACGTGCCGGTGGGAGGTTGACCGACCCCGCCGCGGGGAGCAGCGTGGGTGGACGTGGGCATCCTGGTGCGTCGGCGACACGTCGACCTCGGGCGGGTGTGGTCCGCGGGCTGTCGTCGCCCCGAGCGCGACTGACACCCCACCACCGACCGCACACCCACCCGGAGACCGCCGTGCCCGTCGAGTTCCTCGGCATCGCCGCCACCAACGACGGGTCGGAGACCCAGCCCCGTTCCGGTGGCCCCTTCGACCCCGACTACACCCTGCGCCTCGCCGCCACCCACGCCGAGAACGGCTGGGACCGCGTCCTGACCGCCTACTCCTCGGGCAGCCCGGACCCGGCGCAGGCCGCCGCCTGGATCGCCGACCACGTCGACGGGCTGCAGCTGCTGGTCGCCCACCGCCCGAACCTGTCGATCCCGACGTTCGCCGCCAAGACCTTCGCCACGCTGGACCACATGTCCGGGGGCCGGGTCACCGTGCACGTCATCACCGGCGGCAACGACCACGAGCAGCGCCGCGAGGGCGACACGCTCACCAAGGACGCCCGCTACGGCCGCACCCGCGAGTACATGCAGATCCTCAAGCAGGCCTGGACCCGCGACGAGCCGTGGGACTTCGCCGGCGAGCACTACGCCTTCGAGGACTTCCGCGCGGACATCAAGCCCCTGCAGCAGCCGCGCATCCGGCTGTCGTTCGGCGGCTCCTCCGACGCCGCCTACGCCACCGGCGGCGCCGAGGCCGACATCTACGCGCTGTGGGGCGAGCCGCTGACGGACACCGCGGGCCAGATCGCGACGGTGCACGCGGCGGCTCGGGCGGCCGGGCGCACCACGCTGCCGCGCATCCAGGTCGCGTTCCGCCCGATCCTCGGCGCGACCGAGGAGGCCGCGTGGGAGAAGGCGTACGCGACCGTCGCGCGCATCGAGGAGCGCACCGAGGGCGGCACGAAGCCGCTGACCAACCGCCACCGGCTCACCGACCCCGAGAACGCCGGGTCGCAGCGCCTGCTCGCCGTCGCCGAGCGCGGCGAGCGTTTCGACCGCGCACTCTGGACGGTGACCGCGAAGGCGACCGGGGGCGGGGGCAACTCGACGGCCCTCGTCGGGACCCCCGAGACGGTGGCGGCGGCGCTGCTGGACTACTGGGACCTCGGCGTCGACATCCTGTCGGCCCGCGGCTACGACCTGCTTTGCGACGCCGCCGAGTTCGGCCGCGAGGTGATCCCGATCGTGCGCGAGGAGGTCGCGAAGCGGGAGGCCGAGGGCCGGCCGCGCGGGCTGGCGGCCGTCGCGGCCTGAGCCCGCCCGACCGGTACCGGCTCGGTCGCCCGGTCACCGCGTCGGCGTTAGGTTCGGGCGCATGTTCGCCGTCTATGCGTCCGAGCCCAACGCCGACGACCCCCTCGCCTCGCTGGTGGTGGGTGAGCGCCCCGACCCGGAGGTCCCCGACGGGTGGGTGCGGGTCAAGGTCGAGGCCGCGAGCCTCAACATGCACGACCTGTGGACCCTGCGCGGCGTCGGGATCTCCGAGGACCAGTTCCCCATGATCCTCGGCTGTGACGGCGCCGGGACCCTCGACGACGGCACCCCGGTGGTCCTGCACTCGCTCATGGGTGACCCCGACTGGAAGGAGGACGAGACCCTCGACCCGAAGCGCAAGATGCTCACCGAGTGGGCCCAGGGCAGCTTCGCCGACTACGTCGTCGTCCCGAAGCGCAACGCCCTGCCCCGTCCGGAGGGCATGAGCGCCGTCGCGGGCGCCGTCATGGGCACCGCGTGGTTGACCGCCTACCGGATGCTCTTCACCAAGTCCGGGCTGCGCGGCGGGCAGACGATGCTGGTGCAGGGCGCGTCGGGCGGGGTGTCGACCGCGCTGATCGCGCTCGGGCGCGCCGCGGGCATGCAGGTCTGGGTCACGGGGCGCACCGACGAGAAGCGCGAGCTGGCCCTGCGCCTGGGCGCCCACCAGGTCTTCGAGTCCAACGCGAAGCTGCCGGGGAAGGTCCAGGCGGTGTTCGAGACCGTCGGCGAGGCCACCTGGAAGCACTCGGTCCGCGCCCTGGTGCCCGGCGGCACGATCGTGTGCTCCGGCGCCACCTCGGGCAACCAGCCCCCCGCCGAGCTCGCCCAGATGTTCTTCCTCCAGAAGAACCTCGTCGGCTCGACGATGGGCACGCTCTCCGAGCTGCGCGACCTGCTCGACTTCGTCGCCACCACCGGCATCAGCCCCGAGATCGGCCAGGAGCTGCCGATGACCGAGGCGACCAAGGGCTTCCAGTCGATGCTCGACGGCGAGACCGCCGGGAAGATCGTCTTTACTCGCTGACGCTCGCGTGTGCGTGCGTTCCCGTGCTCTGGCACGGGAACACACGCACATGCCGAAGGCCAACCGCGTCCTGCTCACCGGCGGCACCAGCGGGCTCGGGCTCGCCATGGCCCGCGCCCTGGTCGACGACGGGGCCCACGTCGTGCTCACCGGGCGCGACGCGGACCGGGCGGCCGCCGTCGCCGCCGGGCTCGACGGCCCGGGGACCGCGCACGGCCTGGGCGTCGACGTCCGCGACGCCGAGGCGGTGGCGGCGGGCAGCGAGCGCGCGGTCGCGCTGCTCGGCGGGCTCGACGTCGTCGTCCTCAACGCCGGCATCGGGATGCGCACGGTGAACCCGCGCTTCCTCACCGCGCCGCAGCCGTTCTGGGAGGTCGACCCGGACGCGTTCCGGGCCGTGGTGGACACCAACCTCACCGGCTACTTCCTCACCGCCCGCGCCGTGCTCCCCGCGCTGCGCGACGGCGGCGGGCGCCTCGTGGTGGTCTCGATGAACCACACGACGATGGTGCGGCGCGGCTTCGTCCCGTACGGCCCGTCCCGCGCCGGGGCGGAGGCGCTGGCCCGCATCATGGCCGCCGACCTCGCCGACAGCGGCGTCACCGTCAACCTGCTGTTGCCGGGCGGGGCGACGCGGACGGGCATGGTGCCCGACGACGCCCCCGTCGAGGGCCTCCTCGACCCGGAGGTCATGGTGCGCCCGCTGCGCTGGCTGTGCTCCCCGGCGGCGGCCGGTGTGCACGACGAGCGCCTCGTGGCCACGGAGTTCGACGACTGGCTCGCATCACGCGGAATCCCGGACGTTTGATCTTGTCCGGGGCTGGGCATGCCGATGGTCCGAGGGTTGAGCGCACAGTCCCGGTCCGGCACCAGAGACGTCCGCATCCCCTCTTCGATCTCTTCTTCCGCGGATCCCTCTCCGTCGTGCCCTGACATTCGCACGCCACCGCGATGTGGTTCATCCGGCAAGCCACCGCGGGCCACCCCTGTGCCGTGGTCTCGGCACGCCTCGGAGGTCTGCATGAGCGAGCGCACGAGCGCGTACGACCAGTACGCGCCCCTCCTCGAAGAACTGGCCGCCTGCACCGACACCGACCCGCGACGGGACCAGCTCGTCTCGGAGCTGGTGGACGCCTACCGGCCGGTGGCCCACAACATCGCCCGACGGTTCTCTCGGCGCGGCGAGGCCGTCGACGACCTGGAGCAGGTCGCCGCCATCGGTCTGCTGCACGCGCTGCGGCGGTACGACCCGACGCAGGGACGCGACTTCCTGTCCTACGCGGTGCCCACGATGATGGGCGAGGTCCGCCGGCACTTCCGCGACGCCGCGTGGACCGTCCGTACCCCGCGCGGGGTCAAGGACCGCTACCTGCAGGTCGGCACCGCGTCGACCACGCTGAGCCAGCAGCTGGGCCGCGCGCCCACGGCCACCGAGATCTCGGAGTACCTCGGGATCGACCGCGAGGAGGTCATCGAGGCCATCGCGGCGCACCACTCCTACCGGCCGGACTCGCTGGACTCGACGCTCACCGAGTCGACCGAGACGACGATGGCCGACGTCATCGGGACGACCGACCCGGACCTCGACCACGTCGAGAGCCGGGCGCTCGTCCGCGACCTCGTCGGCAGCCTGCCCGAGCGGGAGCGCCGCATCCTCGTGCTGCGCTTCGTCCACGAGCAGACGCAGTCCGAGATCGCCGGGCAGCTCGGCATCTCGCAGATGCACGTCTCCCGGCTGCTCAGCCAGACCCTCGAGCGGCTCCGGGAGCGGGCCCGCGTGCGGGACGCGACGAGCTCGTCGCACGCGCCTCAGCGGTCGCTGGCGGTGGCCAGCAGCGCCTGAGCGACCGCGTCGTTGGCGCGGAAACTCATGCTGTTGGTGCGGGGCCGGGTGAACGCACCCGGCAACCGCACCGTCGTGTGCGGGCCGGCCGCGAACAGCCGCGGGTGCGGCTGTTCGTCCGGCCCGGTCAGCACGCGGAAGTCCGAGGCCCGGACCGGCACCAGCCCGGTGGAGTGCACGACGACGGGGGCGTCACGCCCCTCCACCCGCTCGGCGACCGCGTCGAGCGAACAGGGCGTGGCGCGCTCCTCGAAGCGCAGCGTCTCCTCGTCGAGCACGCCGTGGTGCACCAGCGAGGCGAGCATCGGGTCCAGCGTGCGGCGCACGCTCGCCGACGCGAGGCGGGCGTCGACGAACGTGGTGGCCCGCACCTCTCCCTGCAGCGACGCGCCGGTGGCGACGAACTCCCGCGCCCCCTCGTCGATCTCGACCTGCAGCCCGGCCCCGAGGAACGTGACGAAGCCGGCGCGGGAGAGCGCCAGCAGCTGGCGCAGCCGCGGCCCGGGCGGGCCACTGGCCATCGACGAGAACAGGTTCTGCCACCAGGTCAGGTCGTAGGCCCGGGAGCGCTGGGTCAGACCGCCGCGGCTCGAGAGCTCCCCCGAGGTCATGTACGCCGACAGCAGCGCGGTGAACGCCCCGAGCTCGGCCGTGTGCGCCGGGTCGACGTGGCGCGCGAGGTCGTCGGCGACGTACTCCCGCAGGTGCTTCTGCAGCGTGTCGAGGTCGGCGCACACGCCGTCGAGCGGGCGGTCGAGGCGCTCGAAGTCCAGCCGGTCGGACTCCGCGGGGACCGCCTCGGCGACCAGCGCCTCGCGCTCGGCGGAGTACCAGTCCAGCGCGGCGTAGCGCTCGGCGAAGTCGTCCCACGTGGTGGTGACGCGGTCGGGGTGGCCGTGGTGGAGCTCGTGGTACCAGCCCCAGCCGACCTCCTTGGCGATCAGTGGCCACACGTCCTCGCGCAGGCTCACCTCACCGTGGCCGAGCAGCTCCTCGACCTGGTCCGGGCCGAAGAAGCGCGGCAGCGGGGGGCGCGGGCCGCGCAGCGTGTACTCGGTCTTCGCGTGGTAGGGCACGCCGCGGCCGGAGCCGACCTGCAGGTGGACCTCGCGGCCGGACGGGACGTAGTCGAGCCGGCCGCGCCCGGACCCGTCATCGTCACCGTCGGGGTCCTCGACGAAGCGGCCGCCACGACCCTCGTAGAGCAGCACCATCAGGTCGACGAACGCGAGCCCCATGCCGCGCGCGATGACGGTGCGGCCGGCGGGGATGGCGTCGAGGTCGGAGTCGGTGGTCTGCTCGGGCGGGAAGTACTGCAGGCCCAGCCGGCCGGCGGTCTCGACGATCGCGGCCTCGTCGTCGGAGGGCGTCGCGTCGAGGTGGCCGGAGGCGAGCACGACGGCGTCCGCGTCGACCACGATCGAGGTCCCGTCCGCGTCGTCGATCCGGACCCGGCGTACGTCGCCGTCGACGACGTCCGTCGCGCGCCCCCGGTGCACGTGCACCCGCAGACCCTCGGGGAGCGTGTCCAGGACGCGGCGCAGCACGAAGTCGAGGTAGTGGCTCTGCAGTTGGCGAGTGGGGAAGGTGTCGGGACGCAGCGCACGGACCTCGTCGCCGACGCGGCCCTCGGGCACCGACTCGCCGGGGAGCTCGCCGTCGCGGACCTGCTCGGCCCACTCGATGAGGCTCGGACCGGGGACGACCGGTCCGGTGCAGCGGACGGTGTCGTCGGTGTACATCGTGACGTCGGCGGCCATGGAGTTCATCCACAGCAGCTCGGACTGGGCGGTGCGCCAGATGCGGCCCGCGCCAGGCGGGTAGGGGTCGACCAAGTGCACGTCGAGGGGGTGCTCGGCGTCGACGCCGTGCTCCGGGGCGGAGGCGGCGAGGCGCTCCAGGATCCCGGTCCCGCGCGGCCCCCCACCGACGATCACGATCGAGCGCGCCATCCGCCCTCCCCTTCGCTCGTCCCTCGACGGTAGGCGCGCGACGACGCACCCGGCCACCGGGTGTGACGCGTCGGGGTGCGCCGGCATTCCCCGCGGCCCTGATCCGAGCGATGGGCGCCCTCGCTCGAGTAGATGGGCCAGGGGTGCCCACCGCCGGAACGCCGAACCCGCCCCCGCAACGAACGAAGGGCCCCCTCGCTCGGGTAGATCGAGCGAGGGGGCCCTTCGGTCAACACAGGGTGGGGCTCAGCGCGGGGCGCGCTCCCGCCGCTCCGGACGGCCACCGCGGTCGCGGCCGCGCTTGTCGGGACGCGGGCCCGACGACGGCGCCTCCGACGCCCGGCGCAGCCCCATCGGCCGCCCCGCGACGCGGGCCCGCTGCAGTCGCTTGACCACCGGGCCGGGCACGTCGGCGGGGAGCTCGACCAGCGTGTGGTCGGGCCGGATGTCGATGTGGCCGATGTGCGCGGAGTCGAGACCGGCCTCGTTGGCGATGGCGCCGACGATCGCGCCCGGCTTCACCCGCTGGTTGTGGCCGACCTCGATGCGGTAGGTGTCGGTGCCGGAGCCGACCGTCCACGACGGTGCCGCGGGCCGCTTGCCCTGGCCGCGGCCGGGCTTGTCGTCGCGGGGACGCTTCTCCCCGCGCGGCGGCGGGGCGGGCAGGTCCTCGACGAGCAGCGGCTTGCCGCCCTGGACCATCTTGGCGAGCGCCGCGGCGAGCGCGAGCGGGTCGACGTCGTGCTCGGCGACGTAGTCGTCGACGACCTTGCGGAAGACCGCCAGGGGGTCGCCGCCGTCGTCGGTGCCCTCGAGCGCCGCGGTGATGCGCTCGGCGAACCGGGCGCGGCGGCGGTCGTTGACCTCGTCGGTGCCGGGCACCGACATCTCCTCGGCCTTCTGCCGGGTGGTGTTCTCGATCGCGCGGAGCAGCCGGATCTGGCCGCGGGTGACGAACGAGATCGCGTCGCCGGAGCGGCCCGCGCGCCCGGTGCGCCCGATGCGGTGCACGTAGGACTCGGGGTCGGTGGGCAGGTCGTGGTTGACGACGAGGCTGATGCGCTCGACGTCGAGCCCGCGGGCGGCTACGTCGGTGGCGACCAGCACGTCGATCTTCCCGGACCGCAGATCGGCGATCGTCTTCTCGCGCTGGGCCTGCGAGAGGTCCCCGGAGATCGCGACGGCGGCGAACCCGCGCCGGTTGAGGGCGTCGGTGACGTCGGTGGTGTTCTGCCGGGTGCGGACGAACACCAGGGCGGCGTCGAAGTCCTCGACCTGCAGGACCCGGGCGAGGGCGTCGGCCTTGAGCCGCTCGGGGAGCACGACGTAGCGCTGGCGGGTGTTCGCCACCGTCGTCGTCTTGCCCTTGATCGAGACCTCTTCGGGGGCGTTCAGGTGCTTGCGGCTGACCTCGCGGATCGCCGCGGGCATCGTCGCCGAGAACAGCGCCACCTGACGGTCGGCCGGGAGCAGGCCGAAGATGTGCTCGACCTCGTCGAGGAAGCCCATCTGCAGCATCTCGTCGGCCTCGTCGAGCACGAAGTACCCGACGTCGGTGAGGTCGAGCGTGCCCTTCTCGAGGTGGTCGGCGACGCGCCCCGGCGTCCCGACGACGATCTGCGCGCCCCGGCGCAGCGCGGAGAGCTGCGGGCCGTAGGGCGCGCCGCCGTAGAGCTGCACCACGTGGACGTGCGAGAGGCCGGCCGAGAACGACTCGATGGCCTCGGCGACCTGGATCGCGAGCTCGCGCGTCGGCGTGAGGATCAGCGCCTGCGGGGCGCGGACGGCCGGGTCGATCCGGGAGAGCAGCGGCAGCGCGAACGCGGCGGTCTTGCCGGTGCCGGTCTGGGCCAGGCCGAGGACGTCGCGGCCGGCGAGCAGCAGCGGGATCGTCTCGGTCTGGATCGGGGTCGGGGTGTGGAAGCCCTGCTCGACCAGGGTGGCGAGCACGCGCTCGTCGAGACCCAGCGGCGCGAAGCCGTTGGTGGGCTCGTCGTCGGCCTCGTCGGGCGCGGCGTCGTCGGACGCGTCATCGTGCGCGTCGGCCTCGGGCGCCTCGGCGTCGTCCGCGGAGTCGGCCTCGGGGTCGTCGGGGAGGAACGGGTCGAGCGGGAGATCGGGATCGGACAGGACAGCAGCGTCGGTCACAGAACTCTTTCGGAGAGGGGTACGGCGGACGGTTGGAGCTGTCCGCGGACCTCCTCGCACGGGGTCCTTCCCAGGCCGACAGCTCGGCACCTGCTCGTCCAGTCTACGCGAGCCGGACGCGTGCGATCTTGCGCCGGGTCACTTCTTGCCGGACTTCGCCTTGTCCACGGCGTTCTGGTCGGTGGACAGCGCGGCGACGAAGGCCTCCTGCGGGACGTCGACCCGGCCGATCGTCTTCATCCGCTTCTTGCCCTCCTTCTGCTTCTCGAGCAGCTTGCGCTTGCGGGTGATGTCGCCGCCGTAGCACTTGGAGAGGACGTCCTTGCGGATCGCGCGGATCGTCTCGCGGGCGATGATCCGCGAGCCGATCGCGGCCTGGATCGGCACCTCGAACTGCTGGCGCGGGATCAGCTCGCGCAGCTTGCCCGCCATGGTGTTGCCGTAGGCGTAGGCGGCGTCCTTGTGCACGATCGCGGAGAACGCGTCGACCGGCTCGCCCTGCAGCAGGATGTCGACCTTCACCAGGTCGGCCGCCTGCTCGCCCGCCGGCTCGTAGTTCAGCGAGGCGTACCCGCGGGTCTTGGACTTCAGCACGTCGAAGAAGTCGAAGATGATCTCGGCGAGCGGCATCGTGTAGCGCAGCTCGACGCGGCTGTCGGACAGGTAGTCCATGCCGTCGAGCGACCCGCGCCGCGACTGGCAGAGCTCCATGATCGCGCCGACGAAGTCGGCCGGGGCGAGCACCGAGACCTTGGTGATCGGCTCGTAGATCGTCGAGACCTTGCCCTCGGGCCACTCGGCGGGGTTGGTGACCTCGACCTCCCCGCCGTCGTCGAGCTCGACCCGGTAGACGGTGTTCGGCGCCGTCGAGATCAGGTCGAGGCCGTACTCGCGCTCGAGCCGGTCGCGCGTGATCTCGAGGTGGAGCAGACCGAGGAAGCCGCAGCGGAATCCGAAGCCGAGCGCGGCCGACGTCTCGGGCTCGTAGGACAGGGCGGCGTCGTTGAGGCGCAGCTTGTCCAGCGCGTCGCGCAGCAGCGGGTAGTCGCTGCCGTCGATGGGGTAGAGCCCGGAGAACACCATGGGCTGCGGGTCCTGGTAACCGCCCAGCGCCTCCTGGGCGCCCTTCCGCTCGGTGGTCACGGTGTCGCCGACGCGGGACTGGCGCACGTCCTTCACGCCGGTCATCAGGTAGCCGACCTCACCGACGCCGAGGCCCTGCGCGGGCTTCTGGTCGGGCGAGATGATCCCGACCTCGAGCAGCTCGTGGACGGCGCCCGTCGACATCATCCGGATGCGCTCGCGCGGGGTGATCTTCCCGTCGACGACGCGGATGTAGGTCACCACGCCGCGGTAGGTGTCGTAGACCGAGTCGAAGATCATCGCGCGGGCGGGGGCGTCGGGGTCGCCGACCGGGGCCGGGACGCGCTTGACGACCTCGTCGAGCACCGCCGCCACGCCGTCGCCGGTCTTGGCGGAGATGCGCAGCACGTCCTCGGGCTCGCAGCCGATGAGGTGCGCGATCTCGCCCGCGTACTTCTCGGGCTCCGCCGCCGGCAGGTCGATCTTGTTGAGGACCGGGATGATCTCGAGGTCGTGGTCGAGCGCGAGGTAGAGGTTGGCGAGGGTCTGCGCCTCGATGCCCTGCGCGGCGTCGACCAGCAGGATCGCGCCCTCGCACGCGGCCAGCGACCGGCTGACCTCGTAGGTGAAGTCGACGTGGCCCGGGGTGTCGATGAGGTGCAGGACGTGGTCGCGCTGCTCGCCGTCGGGCCCGGCCGCGTACCAGGGCAGACGGACGTTCTGCGCCTTGATCGTGATGCCGCGCTCGCGCTCGATGTCCATGCGGTCGAGGTACTGGGCGCGGTAGGCCCGCTCCCCCAGCACGCCGGTGAGCTGCAGCATCCGGTCGGCCAGCGTCGACTTGCCGTGGTCGATGTGGGCGATGATGCAGAAGTTGCGGATCCGCTCCGGCGGCGTGAACGTCTCGTCGGCGTAGCCCACGGTGCCGGGTCGGCCAGGGGCCTGGGCCGACTGCTGCGTCGTGGTGGTCTCGGTCAACGAGGTCCTCGTTCCTGCTCGTGCGCGGGCGTGTCCTGCTCCCCCATGGTCCCACGGCCCCCGAGCGGGACCGGCGATGTGGGGCATTGGTAATCTGGCGGCCACTGCGCCGTGCGGGCCTGACGCCTGTGTCTGCTCCCGGGCGCGTCCGCACGCAGAACTCGACGACTACCAGAGGTTCGAAGGCCCCGTGGCGAACATCAAGCAGCAGGTCAAGCGCAACCGCAAGAACGAGGAGGCCCGCCAGCGGAACAAGGCGGTCAAGTCGCGGATCAAGACCGCGATCCGCCGCTACCGCGAGACCCTCGAGGCCGGCGACACCGCCGCCGCCGACGAGCGCCGCCGCGAGGCCGGCCGCCTGCTCGACAAGGCCGTGAGCAAGGGCGTCATCCACAAGAACCAGGCCGCGAACAAGAAGTCGCGCATGGCCCACCGTGCGGTGCGCTTCACGGTCGACGCCAAGGGCGGCAAGACCCCGGCCTGAGGTCGGACTCCCTCTCGTTCGTCGAAGGGCACCCCTGCTCATGGGGTGCCCTTTCGTCGTGTCCGGGGCCGGTCGGGCCGGGGTCCGGGCCGGGGCCGGGGTCGGGCCGGGTCGGCTCGGTGAGGGGCACACCGCGCAGGTCCTGGGCCCGCATTCGATGCCTGACGTGCCCGTGATCACGCCGCGCCCGGCCGGACTCCCGGCGACGAGCACCGTACGAAGCCTGCGCACGCGCTCGCGGCGCCCCACGTCGGCCGGCCCGGCGGCCACGGGCACACCAGGCAGCCCGCGCACCTGTCCGGCGTGCCTCACGTACCCGTGATCAAGCTTGGGGGACCCTGCCTGCCGGCCACGGGCACACCACGCAGCCCGCGCACCTGCCGACGTGCCTCACGTACCCGTGATCAAGCCCCGTGTCCGCCGGGCTCACCCCACGCAGCCCGCAACGCCCCACGTGCCCCCCGACCCGCGACCGGTCCCGTCACCGACGGCGGGCGTGACCCGCGAGCGCGGCCAGCTCCACCGTGGCCCGCTCCAGCGCGTAGGACGGGTCGGCCGCGGCGCCCTTCACGTCGGCGTTCACGTCGGCCACCAGCGACATGGCGCGGGTGAGCCCCGGCCCGTCCCAGCCCCGCGCCTGGCCCTGCGCCTTCTTGACCTTCCACGGCGGCATCTTCAGCTCGGAGGCCATCCGGTACGGGTCGCCCCGGCCCGCGGCGGAGACCCGGGCGATGGTGCGCACCGCGTCGGCGAGCGCGTCGGCCACCAGCACGTGCGCCACCCCGGTGTCGAGTGCCCAGCGCAGCGCCTCCAGTGCGCCCGCCCGGTCGCCGGTCACCGCGCGCTCGGCCACGGCGAACCCGGTCACCTCGGCGCGCCCGCGGTGGAAGCGCCGGACGGCCTCGGCGTCGACCTGCCCCGCCGAGTCGCTCACCAGCTGCGACGAGGCCGACGCGAGCTCGCGCAGGTCGGAACCGACCGCGTCGAGCAGCAGCCCCAGCGCCTCGCCGGTGATGCTGCCGCCCGCGAGACGGACCTCGGTGCGCACGAACTCGACCCGCTGGTCGTACTTCTGGAGCTTGGCGGCCTCGGTGACCGCGGCGCCCGCCTTCTTCAGCCCGTCGACGAGCGCCTTGCCCTTCGCGCCGCCGGCGTGGACGACGACGAGCGAGACCCCCTCGGTGGGCGCCTTCGCGTAGTCGACGAGCACCGTGGTCACCTCGGCGTTCGCGTCCTGCGCCGCCTCGAGCACCACCACGCGCGCCTCGGCGAACAGCGACGGGCTCACCAGCTCGGCCAGCAGCCCCGCGGTGATCTCCGAGGTCCGCAGCGTGCGGACCTCGAGATCGGGGTCCCGACGGCGGGCGGCGGCGACCGAGGCGGTGACCGCGCGCTCCACCAGCAGCCCCTCGTCACCGACGACGAGGCGCACCGGCGCGTCCTCCACCTCGGCGGGGGCGCCGGAGGAGCGGTTCGAGGCGGGACGGGCTCGCGGTGGCACGCGGCCATCCTCCCAGCAACCCCCGACAGCGTGGCGTGGACAACGTCCTCGCGCGGTGGCCGGGTGACCATGTGGTGCCGTAACGTGCCCGTAGCGTGCGCGCAGGGGTCGAGACCGATCCGAGTCGTCACCGACAACCGAATACGGCTCATCCAGAGGGGTAGAGGGACCGGCCCGACGACACCCCGGCAACCGGCGGCCCGCCGCACGCGGCAGGCAAGACCGGTGCCAATTCCGACCCGCGAGCCCGCGGGGAAGATGAGGAGAATCCTTTCATGACGCTGACTGCCCCCGGCCCGTCGAGCACCGCCTCCGGGTCCGCCGGCTCGTCTCTCGACCTCGGCCCCGCGGCCGCCCTGGCGTGTCGGGCGTGCGGCCACCGCCTCGACCTCGCGGCCGAGTTCGCGTGTCCCCAGTGCTTCGGCCCGCTCGAGGTCGCCTACGACTTCGGCCGCGTCACCCGCGAGCAGATCGAGCGCGGCCCGAAGTCGATCTGGCGGTACAAGGACCTGCTGCCGGTGCCGAGCACCGTCGAGGACCACCCGAACACCGAGCCCGGGTTCACCCGCCTCGTGAAGGCCGACCGGCTGGGCGCCGAGCTGGGCATCCGCAACCTGTGGGTCAAGGACGACACCGGCAACCCGACCCACTCCTTCAAGGACCGCGTGGTCGCCGTCGCCCTGGCGGCCGCCCGTGAGCTCGGCTTCACGGTGCTGGCCTGCCCCTCCACCGGGAACCTCGCCAACGCGACGGCAGCCGCCGCGGCCCGCGCCGGGTGGGACTCCGTCGTGCTCATCCCCTCGTCGCTCGAGCGGGCGAAGATCCTCATGACGGCGGTCTACGAGACCTCGCTGCTCGCCGTCGACGGCACCTACGACGACGTCAACCGCCTGGCCACCGAGCTCGCCTTCGAGCAGGAGGACTGGGCGTTCGTCAACGTCAACGTCCGGCCCTACTACGCCGAGGGCTCGAAGTCGCTGGGCTACGAGATCGCCGAGCAGCTCGGCTGGCGCATCCCGGCGCAGACGGTCATCCCGGTGGCGTCCGGCTCGCAGCTCACCAAGGTCGACAAGGCCTACGGCGAGCTGGTGTCGCTCGGGCTCGTCGACGAGGCCGGGTGGAAGGTCTTCGGCGCGCAGGCCGCCGGGTGCTCCCCGGTGTCGACGGCGTTCGCCGAGGGCACCGACGTCGTCCGGCCGCAGAAGCCGGACACCATCGCGCGCTCCCTCGCGATCGGCAACCCCGCCGACGGCCCCTACGTGCTCGACACCGTGCGCCGCTGCGGCGGTGCGGTCACCGACGTCGACGACGACGAGGTCCGCGAGGGCATGCGCCTGCTCGCCCGCACCGAGGGCATCTTCGCCGAGACCGCGGGCGGGGTCACGGTCGCGAACGCGAAGAAGCTCGTGGAGCAGGGCCGGCTCGACCCGGACGCCGACACGGTGCTGCTGATCACCGGCGACGGCCTCAAGACCCTCGACGCCATCGAGGGCCAGGTCGGCCCGACGGCGACGGTGCCCGCGTCGTCGAAGGCGGTCCGCGAGGCCCTCGGCCTGTAAGCGCCGTCACCGGCCCGTCCTCGGATCGGGGCGGGGATCGCCACGCGCGACGACCGCGGCGCCCCCGCCCGCGCCGGGGACCACGGCGAGGTCCCCGCTCTGGTCGGTGCGGCGCACCAGCGCGCCGGTGCCGGCGAGCAGGCCCATCATCGCCGGGTTCGGGTGGCCGTAGCTGTTGCCCTTCCCGACGCTGACCAGCGCGAGCCGGGCGTGCGCGGCCGTCACGAACGCCGGCAGCGACGACCGCGAGCCGTGGTGGGGCACCTTGAGCACGTCGGCGCCCAGGTCCGCCCCGGACGCCAGCAGCTCCTCCTGGGACGAGGCCTCGGCGTCGCCGGGCAGCAGGATCCGCCCGAGCGGGGTGGTCGCGCGCAGGACCAGTGACGTGTCGTTGACCTCGGTGCCGTCGTCGGGGTCGACGTGGGTGCGCGGGTGGAGCGGGCCGAGGACGTCGAGCTGGAGCGCCGGCCAGCGCAGCGTGGTGCCGGGGGCGAGCCCGACGACGGCCGCCCCCGCCCGCCGGGCCCGCCCGGTGACCTGCGCGAGAGCCCCGACCGGCTCGTGCACCGGACCGATCGCCACCGCCCCGGCCGGTCGCCCGCGCAGCGCCCCGGCGAGCCCGTCGACGTGGTCGGCGTGCAGGTGCGAGAGCACGACGAGGGCGAACGAGCGCACCCCGAGCCGGGAGAGGCAGCCGTCGATCGCGCTGCCGTCGGGTCCCGCGTCGAGCAGCACGGCCCGCCCGGGCTCGCCCGTGGCGAGGACGAGCCCGTCGCCCTGCCCGACGTCGCACACGACGAACGCCCAGCCCGGCGGCGGCCACCCGACCGGGACCACCCGGGTCGGCACCAGCACGAGCAGCAGCCCGACGACGACGGCGAGGGACAGCAGCCGGACCCGGCGCCACCGCAGGGCGACGAGGCCGAGCAGCACCAGGCCGGCGAGCAGCAGCCCGCCGGTCACCCCGCCCGGCCAGGACAGCGTCGCGCCCGGCACCGCCGCGCACCGGTGCGCGACCCACACGAGCCAGGACACCTCGGGCCCGGCCAGCCACACCGCGGCGTGGGCGCCGCCGGTCCACCACGGGGCGAGGACGGACGCGAGCACCCCGAGGACCGTCGCGGGCGCGACGACGGGCGCGGCGAGGAGGTTCGCGAGGACCGCGACGAGGCTGACCTCGCCGGACAGCCCGGCCACCACCGGGGCGGTGACCACGTGCGCGGCCAGCGGCACCGCCAGTGCCTCGGCGATCCCGGGCGGCACCCCGCGCCGGCGCAGCGCCGTGACGACCGCCGGGGCGAGCAGCACGAGCGCACCGGTGGCCAGCACCGAGAGCGCGAACCCCGCGTCCACCGCGAGCGCCGGGTCGACCAGTAGCAGGGCCACCACCGTCGCCGCGAGCGCGGGCAGCACCGAGCGGGAGCGCCCGAGGGCCAGCGCGAGGATCGCGACCACCCCCATCGCGCCCGCTCGCAGCACGCTGGGCGACGGCCGGGCGAGCACCACGAACCCGACCAGCGCGAGGAGCGCGAGCACCGCCACCGTCCGCGGTCCGAGCCGGACGGCCCGGGCGAGGAGCAGGACCGCGCCGAGAACGAACGCGACGTTCGAGCCGCTCACCGCCAGCAGGTGCGTGAGGCCCGCCGTCCGGAAGTCGCGGTCGAGGTCCGCGCCGACCGCGGACGTGTCCCCGACGACGAGCCCCGGCAGCAGCGCGGCCGGCTCCTCGCCGAGCACGGCTCGGGAGGCGTCGCGCAGCCCGGCCCGCAGGACACCGGCGGCGACCTGGACGCCCGGCGGCGGCCCGACGTCGCGGGGCGGGCCGCGGGTGCGCAGGACCGCCACGGTGAGGTCGCCGCGGGTGGACGGCCCGAGCGTGCCGCTGGCGGTGGCGTGCTGGCCCGGGAGCAGGCCCGTCCACCCCGCGGCCGGCGCGAGGAGCACCACGCTCCCGTCCCCGCGCCACCGAGCCCCCGCGGCCGACGCGGCGACGAGCTCGGCGCGGACCACCACGCGGGGCCCGCCGAGGCCGGTGGTGCGCAGCGGCGCGGGGTCGTCGGTGAGGACCACCTCGAGCGTGGCGGCCGATCCCGCCGAGGCCGCCGCCCGCAGCGGGTGCCCCGCCACCTGGTGCGCCGCGACCGTCGCGAGCCCGCCCACCGCCGCGGCGCTGATCCCGGCCGCCAGCAGCCCGGCCGCCCACCGCGGCGCCGCGCCACCCGCGCGCCGGGCCCCGAGCAGGCGCCGCCCGCCGAGGACCACCGCGACCAGCGCCAGGACCGTGAGCAGCGCCCCCGGGCCCCATCCCAGCGCGAGCGCCACGAGCGCAGCCGCCCACGCCGCCAGCGCCGGCGGGACGAGCCGGCCGTCCCAGCGGGGACGGGGCTCGTCGTCGCGGGGGGCGGTCACACCCGCACCAGGTCGCGCAGGGTGCCGAACCGGGCGTCGCCGATCCCCGGGATCTCCCGCAGCTGCTCGACCGCCGAGAACCGGCCGTTCTGCGTGCGCCAGTCCAGGATCTTCTTCGCGGTGACCGGCCCGACCCCGGGCAGGCCGTCGAGCTGCTCGAGCGTCGCGGCGTTGAGGTCGAGCTTCCCGCCCGGGGCCGCCCCGCCGGGCGCCGCACCAGCCGCAGGGGCGGCCCCCGCCGTGACGGGCGCTGCCGGCGCCGACCCGGCCGGCGCCGCGACCCCCACGAGGATCTGCTGCCCGTCCACCACCCGGGCGGCGAGGTTGAGCGGGGTGAGGTCCACCCCGGGGAGCGCCCCGCCCGCGTCCTCGAGCGCCTCGCCGACCCGCGCGCCCTCCCGGAGGGTCACCAGCCCCGGCCGGCGGACCTTCCCGGCGACGTTCACCACCACCGGCCCGCCCGGTGCCGGCGCCACCGCGGGCACCACACCGGACGGTGCCGCCGCGGGGCCCGCGGACACCGCAGGCAGGGCCGGCACCGGCTCGGCCACCGGCCGCCCCGCCCACACCCCGACCGCCGCCACCACGGCCGCCAGCGCGGCGACCACCGCCAGCCCGATCGCGCCCCACCCGCCGGGGTCCCACCGCGCCGCCAGCCACGAGGCCGGCAGCCAGCGCCCCGGACCGGTCCGCGGCTCGTCCCAGGCGCCGCGCGCGGGCACCGGCCCCGCGGCCCGGGCCGGCCACCCGCCGTCGTCGGGACCCTGCCCGCACCCGCCGTCGGGAACCTGCCCCCACCCGCCGTCGGGAACCTGCCCCCACCCGCTGTCGGAACCCTGCCCCCACCCGCCGTCGGGACCCTGGCCCCACCCGCCGTCGCCGGGACCCAGCCGCGCTCCCGGCGTGCCCGCCGGCGCCGCCGGCCATCCCCCGCCAGGAGCAGGCGGACCGGGCGGGGCGGCGAGGGTCTGCAGCCGCAGGCGGGCGTCGTCGGGGACCACGCCGCGGACGCTAGGGACGGACCGGCGTCTCCTCCGAGCGCTGCGACCGGGCCTGGGGACCACCCGGGGTCCCGCTGCCGGTGGGGATGGCCGGCTGCTCCTCCCGGACCGCCGGCCCTCCGCCGCGCGGCGCAGGCAGCTCCCCCGCGACGGCCGCGGCCACCGCCTCCCCCACCGCCCGGTGCCCCGGCCAGCCCCAGTGGATGCCGTCGGGGTTGCCGTGCCCGGTGAGCACGTGCTCGGCCACCAGCCCGGCCGCCTCGACGGTCACCACCCCGTGCCCCGCCGCCCAGGCCCGCAAGGCGGCCACGTGCCCCGACCGCCGCCGGTGCACCCCGCCGTAGAGCGGTGACCGGTGCACCGGGGGCAGCAGCAGGACGACCGGCGCGTGGGGCCGCAGCGCCGTCACCGCCACCCGGCACTGCTCCAGACAGCGCACGGTCTCGGCCGCGGAGAGCGCTGTCGGCCACCCACCGGCCCACCGCGCGCCGGCCGTCGCCGCCGCGGCGTGCCCCGCGCGGTAGCCGGCGCGCACCCGGGCCCGCAGCCCGGCGGGGCGCAGCACGGGGATCAGCTCGCGCAGGGCGGTCGGGAGGGGCGAGGGCAGCGAGTCCATGCCGCCGACGCCGAGCACGAGGACGTCGGTGTGCCGCACCGACGCCCACACCCGGGGGTCGGTCCGCACCGCCGACCACGCGTGGCGCGCGGTCCAGCCGAGACCCGCGTGCAGGTCGGCGGTCCCGCCCAGCGCCGCCGCGGCGACGTGCGGCCAGAGGCGCGGCTCGTCGGCGGGGTGGGCCGTGCGGGGGCCGTGGAAGGCCAGCGAGTCGCCGAGCACCAGCAGGTGGGGCGCGACGCGGCCGTCCGGCGTCACGCCCCGGCGTTCCACTGCACGAGCCGCCAGCGGTCGGGACGGAACTCCAGCAGCGACCACCGGCAGTTGCCGAGCGGGCCCAGCGACGGCCACTGCTCGACCGGCCAGCCGAGGAAGGCACTGGTCGTCGCCGAGATCACCGCCCCGTGCGCGACGAGGACCGCGGTGTCGCCGACGGTGCCGGGCCCGGGGGTCCCGACCAGCTCGCGCAGCACCGGGAGCGCCCGCTGCGCCGCGTCCACCCGCGACTCCCCGCCGGGGGGCGTCGCGGTGGGGTCGACGTGCCACCGGTCCAGCTGACCGGGCCAGCCCTGCTCCACCTCGGTGTCGACCAGGCCCTGCCACTGCCCGACGTCGGCCTCCCGCAGCCGCGGCTCCTTGCGCGGTTCGAGACCGGTGGCCTCGGCGACCGCGAGCGCGGTCTGCAGCGCCCGTGACTGGTCGGAGCACAGCAGCACCGTCGGCGCGAACCCGGCGACCACGGGCGCCACGGCCTGCGCATGTGCGAGACCGGTCCCGTCCAGCGGCGGGTCCAGCCGGCCCTGCATGCGGCGCTCGGCGTTCCAGGCGGTCCGGCCGTGGCGGAGCAGGACGAGTCGGGTGATCACCGCGGTCAGTCGCCGGCGCGGACGGGGCCGCTGACCTCGGCCGGCAGCTCGAGGCGCGGGCAGTCCTTCCACAGCCGCTCGAGGCCGTAGAACTCGCGCTCGTCGGTGTGCAGGACGTGCACCACGACGTCGCCGAAGTCGAGGAGCACCCAGCGGGCCTCCTGCCGGCCCTCCCGGCGCACCGCCTTGACATCCTCGGCGCGCAGCTTCTCCTCGACCTCGTCGACGACGGCCTGCACCTGCCGCTCGTTGGGCGCCGAGGCGATGACGAAGACGTCGGTGAGGGGGAGGCGCTCGGAGACGTCGATCGCGACCACGTCCTGGGCGAGCTTGTCGGCGGCGGCCAGGGCCGCGACGTCGGCCAGGCGCCGCGCACTGTCGGTGGCGGCCATCGGGGTCCAGTCTACCGGGCCGCGACGGGTCGGTCCGGGCCCCGGGCTCCATACTCGGGGGATGGCGGACTTCGGCGACGGACTGGCCCAGGGACCCGACCTCCTCGCGGCGGCGGAGACCGCGGTCGCCGCCGCCACCGCGCCGCTGCACGGGCGCCGTCCGGACCTGCTCGGCGTCTTCGTGTCCCACCCCGACCCCGACACCGCGGCGAGCGCGGGGCAGCGGGCCATGGAGGTCGCGGGGGCGACCACGGCGTTCGGGTGCCGGGCCTCCGGGGTCATCGGGGACGGCCGCGGCGTCGAGGACACCCCCGCGGTCTCGGTGTGGGCGGCGACGCTGCCCGACGTGCGCGTCACCCCGTTCCGGCTGCAGGCCGCCCGCAGCGAGGGCGGGATCTCGGTGGGCGGGATGCCGGTGCCCGCCGACGACGACGCGGTGGCGGTGCTCCTCGCGGACCCGTTCACCTTCCCGGCACAGGGCTTCGTCGAGCAGTCCGACACCGCGCTGGGCGGGCTGCCGCTGATCGGGGGTCTGGCGACCGCACCCGTCGGGAGCTCGGCGCTCGGGCCGGCCCGGCCGGCCCCGGGCGGCGCCCGGCTCTTCCTCGACGGCGAGGTCCACGAGCGCGGGGCGATCGGGGTGCTGCTCGGCGGGAACGTGGCGGTGCGGACGCTGGTCAGCCAGGGCTGCCGCCCCATCGGCCCGACGATGACGGTGACCGCGGCCGGCGGCTCCGAGCTCCACGCCCTGGCCGGGATGCCCGCCTACCGCAAGCTCGAGGAGATCCTCCGCGACCTCTCCGAGACCGACCGCCGGCTCGCCCTGCAGGGCCTGCACCTCGGGGTCGCGATCGACGAGTACGCCGACTCCCACGGCCGGGGCGACTTCCTCATCCGCGGCGTCGTCGGGGCCGACGAGGACACCGGGACGGTGACCGTGGGCGACGTCGTCGAGGTCGGCCGCACCGTGCGCTTCCACGTGCGGGACGCGACGACGGCGGGTGAGGACCTCGACGCGCTCATGGCCGCGGGCGGCGACGACGGCCCGGTCGGCGGGGCGCTGCTGTTCACCTGCACCGGCCGTGGGCGGATCATGTTCGGCGAGCCCGACTCCGTCCACGGCGGCGCGAGCCACGACGTGCGCGCGGTCCGCCGCGGGTTGGCGCCCCGGGTGGCCGGGTTCTTCGCCGACGGCGAGATCGGCCCGGTGGTCTCGAAGAACCACCTCCACGGCTTCACCGCGTCGGTGCTCGCGTTCGAATAGGTGCGCTGCGCGCACGTGAGCAGAAAAGGTCGGTATAGCGACACTTTCTGCTCACGGGGCCGGAGGCCACCTCAGGCCGTCCACCAGCACCCGCACCGCGCGGTGCCGCACCTCGGGGTCGACGGGCAGGAAGGCCTGCGCCTGCGCGACCCCGCGCACCAGGAAGTAGATCTCGTCGACGCCCACGTCGTCACGGACCCGGCCGGTCGCCCGCGCCCGCTCGAGGATCTCGGCGACGACCGCGCGGACCCGCGCCGACGCCTCGCCCACCACCTCGCCGAACCCGCCGTCGTCGAGCAGGTGCCCCGCCATCGCGAGCTTCGTCGGCGCCTGCTCGGCCATCTCGGTGACGAGTCCGCCCAGCGCGGCGACCGGGTCGTCCCCGCCGGCGGCGGCGCGGGCGCTCTCGGCCAGATCGTCGAAATGGGCGACGAGGGCGTGCTCGACGAGGTCTCGCTTGGTCGGGAAGTGCCGGAAGACGGTGCCCGCGCCGACCCCGGCCCGCCGCGCGATCTCCTCGGTCGAGGCCTCCACGCCCTGCTCGGCGAACACCTCCCGGGCGGCCGCCAGCACCCGACGACGGTTCGCGACGGCGTCCGCGCGCACGGCACCTCCCTGGAAACGGAGCGACGACTCCGCTAGTCTCGGCGGCCAACCGGAGCCATCACTCCGGTTCCGTCCACGGAACGAGGTCCGCGATGGTCGAGCCATCCTCCCCCGAAGCCGTCGTCCGGGCCGTCATGGACGGGGTGAGCCGGCTCGTCCTCGGCGACGTCTCCCAGGTCGAGCGCCTGGTCGCCCTGTACGCCGAGCCGACCCACGTCGTGCACCCCATGAACCCGGCCATCCCGCCGCTCCGGAGCCGCGATGACCTGCGGGCCCACTTCGCGGCGGCCGAGTCGCAGGTGGGACGGCCGGACGGGTTCGCGCCGGCCGACGTCGTCGTGCACCGCACCACCGACCCCGAGGTCGTCGTCGCCGATTTCCACTACGCGGTCACGCGCCACGGCACGACGTCGACCATCCCCTGCGTGTTCGTCGTCCGGGTGCGCGACGGGCTGATCGTGGACTCGCGGGACCACGCCGGGGCCCCGAGGTGACATGCGCTCCTTGGTCGCCGGCCGCGCGCTGAGTGGACTCCCACGGCTGCCGCCGGAGCCCTGAGCGCCCACTCGGTGGCCGCCAGGGCCGACCACCACCGGCGAGTGGACTCCCACGGCTGCCCCGGCAGCCATGGACGTCCACTCGGTGGCCGCCGGCTCCTACCGCTGCGGGTAGATCGTCTCCCCGCGCCCGAGCATCGCGACGTACTCCCCGATCCGGCGCTCCCGCGTCTGCGCCCGCTTGAGCTGCCCGAGCCGGTGCAGGATCGCGTACCGGTTCTGGCTGGTCAGCCGCTCGAACATCGCCGCGGCCTCGGGCGACGCGGCCAGCGCGGCCGCCAGGTCGTCGGGCACGACCGCCGTCGCCGGCCCCGCGTAGGCGGCGTCCCAGCGCCCGTCGGCCTTCGCCCGCTCCACCTCGGCCGCCCCCGCCGGCTGCATCCGCCCCTCGGCCACCAGCCGCGCGACGTGCCCGACGTTGCGGGCCGACCACGGGCTGCGCGCCCGCCGCGGGGTGTACCGCTGGAACATCGTGAGCTCGTCGCGACGGTGGGTCTGCCCGTCGATCCAGCCGTGGCACAGGGCCTCGTCGAGGGCCTCGTCGTAGGTGAGCGTGGTCGGCGGCTCCGCGAGGGCGAGCGCCGCCTTCTTCGCGAGCACCAGCCAGACGCCCGTCGGGTCGGTGTGGTTCGCCGCCAGCCAGGCCCGCCACGCGGCCGCGTCGGGCACCAGCAGCTCGGGCTGCTCGGGCATCAGCTCAGGTGCTCGAGCCGCGACGGGCTCACGCCGTCCCGGTAGAGCCCCCGCTTGGCGATGTACTGCACGACGCCGTCGGGCACCAGGTACCAGACCGGCTCCCCCTTGGCGACGCGCGCGCGGCAGTCGGTCGAGGAGATCGCCATGGCGGGGACCTCGACCAGCGAGACCGCCCCCTGCGGGAGGTGCTTGGCGTCCAGGGTGAAGCCCGGCCGGGTCACCCCCACGAAGTGCGCGACGTCGAACATCTCGGACGCCCGATGCCAGGAGAGGATCTGCTCGAGGGCGTCGGCGCCGGTGATGAAGTACAGCTCGGCGTCGGGGAAGATCGCGGCGAGGTCGTGCAGGGTGTCGACGGTGTAGGTGGGCCCGTCGCGGTCGACGTCGACCCGGCTGACCCCGAAGCGCGGGTTGGACGCCGTCGCGATCACCGTCATGAGGTAGCGGTCCTCGGCGGCGGTGACGTCGGACTTCGACTTCTGCCACGGTTGGCCGGTCGGGACGAACACCACCTCGTCGAGGGAGAACCGGCTCGCGGCCTCGCTCGCCGCGACGAGGTGCCCGTGGTGGATCGGGTCGAAGGTCCCGCCCATGACACCGATCCGCCGACTCCGCCGACGCTGTGTGGTCATCGCCAGCCTCCTCTCAGACGGGCAGCAGCCCGCCGACGACCCCCGCCAGCTGGGCCGCCGTCCGGCACTCGTGCATCGGCATCACCCGCCCGTACTCGCGGGCCGCGGAGTCGCCGGTCCCCCACTGCCGCTGCGGTTCCGGGTTGAGCCAGTGCGCGTGCCGGGCGCGCCCGACGATGCCGGAGAGCACCCCGAGCGCCGGGTCCTGGTGGTTGGTGCGGGCGTCGCCGAGCACGAGCAGCGAGCTGCGCTCGGTCACCGCGTCCGGCCAGCGCTCGGCGAAGCGCTCGAACGCCCGGCCGTAGTCGGAGTGCCCGCTCCAGGCGACCAGCCCGGGCCGGGAGTGCACCTCGGTCATCACCTGCGCGAGGTCCGCCCCCGGGGTGAACAGGTCGGTGACCTCGACGCACCCGTCGACGAAGCAGAAGATCCGGATGCGGGAGAACTGCTCGCGCAGCGCCTGGACCAGCATCATCGTGAAGTGGCTGAACCCGGCCACGGAGCCGGACACGTCGCACAGCAGCACCAGTTCCGGGCGGCCCGGCCGCGGGCGGCGGTGCACCAGCTCGACGGGCACGCCGCCGGTGGACATCGAGCGGCGCAGGGTGCGCCGCATGTCGATCGGTCCGCGGTGGGCCCGACGACGGCGGGCGGCGAGTCGCGTGGCGAGGTGGCGGCCCAGCGGGGCGACCCGCCGTCGCAGGTCGGCCAGCGTGTCGGCGCCGGCGGAGAGGAAGTCGGTCTGCTCGGCCTGGCGCCGGACCCCGGTCCGCGCCGCCGCCTCCCGACCGCGGATCTCCGAGCCGCGCCGCGCCGTCTCGGCCTGCACCATCCGGCGGAACTCCGCGATCCGCGCGCGTGTCTCGCGGCGCGCGACCTCCTCGGCGAACGGGCTCTCGGCGTCCCCCTCGCGACGTCCCCGCAGGTCGGAGAGCACCCGCGCGAGCAGCGTCTCGGGCCGCACGCTGTTGAGCGCCTGGTAGGACGAGAAGCCCGAGGGGGATCCGCCACCGCCGTCCTGCCCGGAGCCGGACCCGCCCGACCCGGCGCCCCGGCCGTTCCCGACGCCGAGCGCGCCCAGTCCGTCCACGACGGCGCGGGCGAGCTCGGAGAGCGCCGCGGTGTCGCCGTCGGCGAGGAGCTGGGCGAGCAGGTCGCGCAGCGCGTCGACGTCGACCGACCCGTCGTCGGTGTAGGGCAGCGCCACCTCCCCGAGCGCGGCGCCCTGCCCCAGGGGCCACCACAGGTCGAACAGCGCGTCGAACGTCGCCCGCTGTCCGGAGCGGCGCAGCAGCGCGGCCGCGAGGCCCTCGCGCAGCTGGTCGCGGCGCAGCAGGTCGAGCTCGGCGACGACCGCCGCGGCGTCGACCGTCTCGCCCGGTCCGACGTCGACGTGGTGGGCGCGCAGGGCCTGGACGAAGTCGACGAGGTGGGCGGGCAGGCCGCGCGTGGGGGTGCTCATCCGCTCAGTTCAGACGCAGCTCGGAGGACGCCTTGACCAGGTCGGAGCGGTGCTTGAGCACGACGCCGAGGCTGGTCCGGACGGCGTCGTCGTCGAGGGTGTCGAGGCCGAGCGCGACCAGCGTGCGCGCCCAGTCGATCGTCTCCGACACCGACGGCGCCTTGCGCAGCTCCAGCCCGCGCAGCACCCCGATGATCCGCACCAGCTCCTCGGCCAGCGCCTCGCCCAGCTGCGGGACGCGGGCCGCGACGATCCGGCGCTCCAGCTCGGCGTCGGGGAAGTCCAGGTGCAGGAACAGGCACCGGCGCTTGAGCGCCTCGGAGAGCTCGCGGGTCGCATTGGAGGTCAGCAGCGTGAACGGGCGCTGGGTGGCGGTGATCGTGCCGAGCTCGGGGACGGTGACCTGGAAGTCGCCGAGGACCTCCAGGAGCAGGCCCTCCACCTCGACGTCGGCCTTGTCGGTCTCGTCGACGAGCAGCACCGTCGGGGAGTCCCGCCGGATCGCGGTGAGCAGCGGGCGGGTGAGCAGGAACTCCTCGGAGAAGACGTCGTCGCGGGCGTCGTCCCAGGTCTCTCCCTGGCTGGCCTGGATGCGCAGCAGCTGCTTGGCGTGGTTCCACTCGTAGAGCGCGCGGGCCTCGTCGATGCCCTCGTAGCACTGCAGCCGGACCAGCCCGGCCCCGGTCGACTCCGCGACCGCGCGGGCCAGCTCGGTCTTCCCGACGCCCGCCGGGCCCTCCACGAGCAGCGGCTTCCCGAGCCGGTCGGCCAGGAACACGGTGGTCGCGACGGCGGTGGAGGCGAGGTACCCGACGTCGGCAAGCCGGGTCACGACGTCGTCGACGGAGTCGAAGAACGTCGCCCGGCCGGTCGAGTCGCTGCCCACGGAACCGCATCCTGCCCGCTGATCGTCCATCTGTCCCGGGCTGTGGGACGTCGGGCGCGTGCCGCCGCTGACAGCTCGCGTCAGGATCCCCGCGCCACCCGCGGTGTGGACGGCGCCGCGACCGCCCATCCCCACCGGATGACCACCACCGACACCCCGCCGCTTCCCGCGCACCCCGACGACCCGCCGACCACCCGCGTGCCCGTTCCCGGGCTCGGCAGCATCGAGCTGTCGCGCCCCGACCTGGTGTTCGTCGGCGGCATCGCCGCGCTGGGCGTGCTCGGGCTGCTCGAGTGGCCGATCGCGCTCGTGATGGGCGCCGGGCACCTGCTCGCCGCCGACCGCAGCAACCGGGGCGCCCGCCGGCTGGGCGAGGCGATGGAGGAGGTCGCGTAGCGGTCGGGGTCACCACGACGGCGGGTGCTCCCACATCGTCGTGCGGAACAGGTCGAGGTAGCCCAGCCGCCGGTACACCCCCTGCCCGTCGTCGCTGGCGACGAGGACCGACGGGAGCTCCGGCGCCAGGTCCACCACCGCCGACGTGACCGCGGCGCCGTAGCCGCGCCGCCGCAGGCCGGGCAGCGTCGCCACCCAGTCGACCTCGACGATCCCGTGGTGGACCACCGCGCCCGCCGTCGCCACCGGCACCCCGTCGACGTAGCCGACGCGCAGGTGCAGCAGCGACCGCGCGAGGGCGAGGTCGGCGATCGCGGGAACGCCGACGTCGGCCAGCCCGTAGGCCGCGACGAGCACCGAGCCGAAGTCCGCGAGCGTGGCCTCGTCGGTGACGGCGCGGACCTCCAGGCCGGGCGCCGGCGGCGGGACGGGGCCGGGCGGCCGGAGCATGAGCGGCGGGTGCCCGACCCGGACGAGGCCGAGGCCGGTGAGGTCCGGCGTCGCGAACACCGAGAGCACGACCCACCACCGCGACGGCGGGAAGAACGCGCCGGCCGCCTCGAGGAGGCCGGGCCACTCGGCCTCGGCGAGCGGGCGGGTCACGACGACGGCGTTGTCGTAGCCGAACGGCGAGCGCAGGTCGGCCATGCGGGCCCCGTCCACCCACTTCTGCCGGCCGCCGGTGCGGCTCGCCATGGCCGCGATCCGGTCGGCGTAGGCGAGGACGAAGCGCCGGGTGATCGTGTCGTCGGCGGGGACCCCGGGCTCCCACCCGGTGGTGAGGACCTCCGTGCTCATCCCGGCATCGTCCGTCCGCCGTGAGCGTGGTCACAAGCGGCCGGCCGGCCCCCGTCCCGTCCCGAGGCGGCCCACGGTGTCGGACCGCTGTGCCACGGTGGGACCCATGACGACGGCCGTGACCGATCCCGGCGCCTCCACCGACCCCAACGCCGAACGACTCCGCGACGACGCCGAGGCCACCCTGCGCAACCTCGCGGGCCCCGATGCGGCGCTGCGCGAGGACCAGTGGCGGGCGATCGAGGCGCTGGTCGCCCACGGTCGGCGGGCGCTCGTCGTGCAGCGCACCGGGTGGGGCAAGTCGGCGGTGTACTTCGTCGCCACCGCGCTGCTGCGCGCCCGCGGGCGGGGGCCGACGGTCATCGTCAGCCCGCTGCTCGCCCTGATGCGCAACCAGATCGAGGCGGCCGGGCGCGCCGGCATCCACGCGGTGACGGTCAACTCGGCCAACACCGACGACTGGCAGCTCGTGTACGACCAGGTGCGTGCCGGCCAGGTCGACGTCCTGCTGGTCAGCCCCGAGCGGCTGAACAACCCGGAGTTCCGCGACCAGGTGCTCCCCGAGCTCTCGCGCACCGCGGGCCTGCTGGTGGTCGACGAGGCGCACTGCATCTCCGACTGGGGGCACGACTTCCGGCCCGACTACCGCCGGCTGCGCACCCTCATCTCCGAGCTCCCCGAGGGCGTGCCGGTCCTGGCGACCACGGCGACGGCGAACGACCGCGTGACCACCGACGTGGCCGACCAGCTCGGCGTGTCCGGGCAGGGCGACGGCGCCCTGGTGCTGCGCGGCGAGCTCGACCGCGACTCCCTGCACCTCGGGGTCCTCGCCCTGCCGAAGGGCGCCGACCGGTTCGCGTGGCTCGCCCAGCACCTCGACGACCTGCCGGGCTCGGGCATCGTCTACACGCTGACGGTGTCGGCCGCCGACGAGCTCGCCGCGTTCCTGCGCGAGCGGGGGCACGCCGTGGCGGCGTACACCGGCAAGACCGACCCGGCCGAGCGCGAACGGGCGGAGGACGACCTCCTGGCCAACCGCGTCAAGGCGCTGGTGGCCACCTCGGCGCTGGGGATGGGGTTCGACAAGCCCGACCTCGGGTTCGTCGTGCACCTCGGGGCCCCGCAGTCGCCGGTGGCCTACTACCAGCAGATCGGCCGTGCGGGCCGCGGCGTGGAGCGCGCCGAGGTCCTGCTGCTCCCCGGGCCGGAGGACCGCGACATCTGGGCGTACTTCGCCTCGCTCGCCTTCCCCGCCGAGCCGCAGGTGCGGGTGGCGCTCTCGGTGCTGGGCGACGCCGGGCGCCCCCTGTCGACCGCGGCGCTCGAGCCGCGCGTGGAACTGTCGCGGGGACGCCTCGAGATGATGCTCAAGGTCCTCGACACCGACGGCGCGGTCCGCCGGGTCAAGGGCGGCTGGGAGGCGACGGGGCAGCCCTGGGAGTACGACGGTGCCCGCTACACCGGCCTCGCGAAGGCCCGGCGCGCGGAGCAGCAGGCGATGCTCGACTACATCGCCACCGACGGCTGCCGGATGGAGTTCCTGCGCCGCCAGCTCGACGACCCGGGCGCCGCCCCGTGCGGGCGCTGCGACAACTGCACCGGCCACCACCACGACCCGACGATCGGCGAGGACGTCCGGGTCCGGGCCCAGGAGGTGCTCGACCGGCCCGGCGTCCCCCTCGCGCCGCGCAAGCAGTGGCCGAGCGGGATGGACGCCCTCGACGTGCCGCTCAAGGGGAAGATCAAGCCGGAGGAGGCCGCCGAGGAGGGCCGGGCGATCGGGCGGCTGACCGACGTCGGGTGGGGCCCGCGGCTGCGTCCCCTGCTGCGCTCCGACGACCTGGCGCCCGACGCGGTGGTCGACGCCGCCGTCGAGGTCCTCAAGGCGTGGGACTGGGCGGAGCGGCCGGCCGGCGTGGTGTGGCTGCCGAGCCGGACCCGCCCGGCGCTGGTCGAGAGCTTCGCGCAGCGGATCGCCTCCATCGGGCGGCTGCCGCTGCTCGGGGCGCTGGCCGACTCCGCTCCGCCGGTGTTCACCGACCCGGAGGACGACTCCGAGCCGGAACCGCCGAACTCCGCCCAGCGCCTCGCCGAGGTGTACCGGCGGCTGTCGGTGCCGCCGGAGCTCGGCCCCACCGGCCCGGTGCTGCTCGTCGACGACGTCACCGACTCCGGCTGGACGCTCACGGTCGCCGCGCTGCTGCTCCGCCGGGCCGGCGCGTCGGCCGTCCTGCCCCTCACGCTCGCGACGACGAACTGACCGGAGCGCCGACTCCCCCATCGCACAACTGGACGCCGCCCGACCGACCGGCGAGAGTGACCCGGAGCACCCGCCCGCCCGAGCCCGAGAGTCCGGAGGACCGTGGACACCCGCGCCAACACCGTCGACGGCGTCGTGCGCCGCAGCGCCCGCCGCACGCCCGACCGCACCGCCCTCGTCTTCGCCGACCGCTCGTGGACCTACCGCGAGCTCGACGAGGCCACGAGCCGGACCGCGGGCTGGCTGCGCGGCCTCGGCGTCGCGCAGGGCGACCGGGTGGCCGCCTACGGCCAGAACTCCGACGCCTACCTCCTGGGCTTCCTCGGCGCGGCCCGGCTGGGCGCGGTCCACGTGCCGATCAACTACGCGCTCACCGGCGAGGAGCTCGCGTACCTGATCGAGCAGTCGGGCAGCAAGGTCCTCGTCGTCGACCCGAAGCTGGCCGTCCACGTCGACGCGCTGGCCACCCGGCCGAGCCAGGTCGTCCCGATGCGCGACGCCCCCGGCAGCCTCCTCGACGCCGCCCGCACCGGCGAGGTCCCCGACCTCGACGACATCACGGTGGCCGACTCCGACCTGGTCCAGCTGCTCTACACCAGCGGCACCACGTCGAAGCCCAAGGGCGCGATGATGACCCACCGCGGGCTGGTGCACGAGTACGTCTCGGGCATCCACGCGCTCGGGATGGGCCAGGACGACGAGCCGCTGCACGCCATGCCGCTGTACCACTCGGCCGGGATGCAGCTGTTCATGCTCCCCTACCTCGCGGTGGGGGCCACCAACCACCTCATGGAGGTCCCCGACGTCCCGGAGATCCTCCGGCGGATCGAGGCCGACCACATCGGGGCGCTCTTCCTCGCCCCGACCGTCTGGGTGCCGGCGGTCAACCACCCCGACTTCGCCACCCGCGACCTGACCAGCCTGCGCAAGGCCTTCTACGGCGCGTCGATCATGCCGGGCCCGATCCTCCAGCGGCTCCGCGAGCACCTGCCCGCCCTCGGGGTCTACAACTGCTTCGGCCAGTCCGAGATCGGTCCGCTGGCGACGGTGCTGCAGCCCGAGGAGCACGACGAGCGCCCGGACTCCTGCGGGCGCCCCGTCCTGTTCGTCGAGCTCCGCGTGATCGACGACCAGGGCGACGACGTCGAGCCGGGCGGGTCGGGCGAGGTCGTGTACCGCTCGCCCCAGCTCTGCGAGGGCTACTGGGACAAGCCCGAGGAGACCGCCGAGGCGTTCCGGGACGGCTGGTTCCACTCCGGGGACCTGGTGCGCCTCGACGAGGAAGGCTTCATCACCGTCGTCGACCGCATCAAGGACGTCATCAACACCGGCGGCATCCTCGTCGCCTCCCGCGAGGTGGAGGACGCGCTGTACACGCACCCGGCGGTCGCCGAGGTCGCCGTCATCGGCACCCCCGACGACCGGTGGATCGAGGCCGTGACGGCGTTCGTGGTCCTCCGCGACGGCCAGGACGCCGGCGGCTTCGACACCGCCGAGCTGATCACCCACGCCAAGGGCCGGCTCGCGAAGTACAAGGTCCCCAAATCGGTCCACCTCATCGACGAGCTGCCGCGCAACCAGTCCGGCAAGCTCCTCAAGCGCGTCCTGCGCGAGAAGGTCTGACGATGGCCGCCGCGCCCGTCCCGCCGACGCAGGGGAACTGGTTCACGCGTGGCGGCTGGTGGTTCCTGCTCCACGTGGCCAGCTTCGGGATCCTCGCGGCGGTCCCCTACACCCACGCCGCGGTCGTGTCGCGGCGCATCGGGCACGGCGTGCTGGCGGCCGCGGTCCTCGTCGCCACCCTCCTGGGGTTCGCGTTCCTCGGCGCCGGGGCGAAGGACGCGGCCGGGCAGCCCGAGGGGTTCGTCGCCGGGCTCGGGGGCGCGCTGATGGTGCTGGTCCTGCTCGGCGGGCTCGTGGGCCTCGTCGTCGTGCGCCAGCAGGTGTACGGGCCGCGGCCGGCGTCGTCGGTGCCGCACCCCGCCGTCGCCCGCGCGCTGGCCGCGCGGACCCGGCGCGACGAGGCCCGCCGGCTCGCCGCCACCGACCCGCTGCTCGCCCGCGAGCTGCGGATCGGGCGCCCCGACCTGCCTCGCGAGTACGACGACGGCGGGCTCGTCGACCTGAACTCCGCGCCCGCCCCGGTGGTCGCGGCGGTCTGCGGGCTCGAGCCCGCCCACGCGGCGGGCATCCTCGCGGCCCGGCACGCGGCCGGCCGCTTCGTCGCGGTCGACGACGTCTTCTCCTGGGCCGATCTGCCCGTCGAGGTGTGGGACCGGGTCCGCGACCACGGCGTCGTCCTCTAGCGGATCCCCACCCCGGTGGCGTGCGCCACGAACGGGGGACGCTAGCGTCGCTGGATCGATCCGCTCACTTCGCTCCCCCGTTCGCGGCGCGGCGCTGCACGACGGGACCGTGTGCTCGCCGCGGTCGCCGGCCTCCCCGGGGCCCTGACGAACGCCGCCGAGGACCTGCGTGCCCTGGCGGTCCCGCGCCGGGTCGCGGTCCCGGCCGCCGCGGGCGGGCTCGCCGCCGCCGTCACGGTGCTGGGGCTCGCGCTGCGCATCGGGCTGCTCCGGGTGCCGCTGCTCGGCGGCGGCCTCATCGGGGTGGGCGACAACGGCGACGCCTACCGGCTGTTCTGCACGGCGGGCCTCACCCCCGACACCCCGAGCCGCTTCGCGCTCTGGCGCGGCGTCGTCGTCACCGCGTTCACCACCGGCGCGAAGCCCTGCACCGCCGCGCCGTCGTCGTCGGCGACGCTGCTCGGGCTCGTCGTGCCCGGCGGACCCGGGATGTGGTCGCTCACCAGCTACGCCTGGCTCTTCGCCGGGATCGCGGCACTCGGCGTCGGGCTCGGCGCCGCGACCCTGGCGTCGGTGCGGCCCGCGCGGGCCGCCCTGGTGGCGATCCCGCTGCTGCCGCTGCTGGTCGTCTCCTGGTGGTCGCGGTTCCTCGTCTCGCTCTACGCGGAGCCGACGGCGCTGATCGGGACGGTGTGGGTGGTCACCGGCCTGCTCGTCGTCGCCGCGACACGCCCCACCCAGCGGCTGCCGCGCGTCGTCGCGCTCGGCCTGCTCTCCCTCGGCGGGCTGGTCGCCGCCACCGCCAAGCCCGGCTTCATCCCGGTCGGCGGGGTGGCGCTGGTCTGCTGCGCGCTGGTCGTGGTGCGCGCCCCGGAGTCGACCGGGCGCCGCCGCCGGGTGCTCACCCGCCTCGCCGGCCCACTCGTGGCACTCGCCCTGCTCGCCGGGGCGGCGACCCCGGTCGCCGAGGGCATCGCCGGCCAGGACCGCAGCTACGGCGCCGTGAACGCCCACAACCTGCTCTTCACCGCGCTCATGCCCGCGATCGGCCCCGACACCGTCGCGCAGGCCGTCGGGCTGCCCCCGGCCGCCGCGGCGCACTCCGGGGAGGGCTTCTACTGGGCGGGCGGGTTCGACATCCCGGGCTGGACGCCCGCGATCGGCGACCGGCCGCAGGAGGCCGCCGCCACCGCGCACACACTGCTGGCCGAGCACCCGGCCGCGCTCGCGACGATGGTCGGCCGGGGTCTGACCGCGACGATGCGCCCCCAGCTGACCTACCTGCCCTCGGCGCCCCGCGGGACAGCCCCGGAGCACTTCGAGGGCCGCACCGCCTACCCCGAGGCGGGCCCGCAGACCGCGATGCTGCTCGGCTGGCTCGCGGGCATCGGGGCCGGGTGGCTGCCCCTGGTGACGGTGCTGCTGGGCCTGACGGCGGGGACGGCGACGCTCCTGCCGCGCGTGCGCCGGGCGGATCCGCTGGCCGTCGGGCTGCTGCGGGTCGCGGCCGGCGCGGCGCTGCTCGGCCTCGGCGTCGTCACCCTGGCCGTCCTCGGCGACGGCTACTACGAGCTGTCCAAGCACGTGTGGCTGGGCTCGTACTGCTTCGCGGTCACCGGCCTGGCCGGTGCGGCCGCCGCGGTGGTCGGGGCGACGGCCCGCTTCCGGCGTCCGTTGGCCTGACGGCTCGTGCGTGCGTTCCCGTGTCCTGGCACGGGAACGCACGCACGAGCCGCTAGGCCAACCCGACCGCCGTCGAGGCCGGCACCACCACGAACTGGCGCAGGCACAGGTCGGTGAACACCACGGGTCCGCGGGGCCCGGGGACGTGGTCGACGTTGATCCCGGTCTCGGGCACGCGGCGCAGCTTGAACCCGTCGAGGAGACGGGTCGTGGCGTTCCAGAACGCGCCCGTGCCCGCGTAGGTGTCGAGGAAGATCCGGGCGGACGCCTCGTCGGCGGTCACCACGGTCGCGGCGAGCCCCGAGGTCTCCCGGTTGGCGATCGCCGCCGCGTCGGCCGGGCCGTCGGCCGGCGCGACCGTCACCGTCGCCTCGTGGCCGTCGTCGAGCGCCCACTCGTGGCCGAGCGGGTGCTCGTGGGGCGGCAGCGAGGCCCGGACGCCGGCGTCGCGCAGCAGCTCGACCAGGATCGGCGTGACGGTGTCCCACTGCGGCCGGTCGACCAGCAGCAGGTTGAGGCGGTTGCAGACCCCGAGCCGGTCGAGCGAGGACGTCACGAGGGTGGTGGTCAGCGCCGGGTCGGCGGCGCGGTCGACGTAGAGCACCCCGCCGCCGTCGGCGTGCGCGAGCGTCCGCACCCCGTGCTGGGCGGCCTCGAGCCCCAGCGACCGGGTGGTCTCCCCCGACCCGCGCAGGATCACCAGCCCGATCAGCCCCGGCCGGCGGACCAGCTCGACCGCGCACTCCCGCCGCGGGTCCCCGACCAGCGTCACCGCGTCCGCCGGCAGCCCCGCCGCCTCGAGGGCCGGGGAGACGACGTCGGCCATCAGCGCGGTCGCCGAGGACAGCGCGGCGCCGCCCGTCCGCAGCACCCCGGCGTTGCGCGACTTCACCAGCTGCGACGCGACGTCCACGACCACGTTCGGGCGCGCCTCGAAGTTCGCGCCGATCACGCCGACCGGACGCCTGCGCTCGACCAGCCGCAGCCCGTCGGGACGCTCCTCGAGCACCGTGTCGCGCGGGGGCGAGGACACCTCGGCGAGCTCGCGCAGCGACTGCGCCATCGTCGCGAGCCGGTCCTCCCCCAGGCGCAGGCGGTCGACCAGCGCCGTCGTCATGCCCGCGTCCAGCGCCGCCGCGACGTCGGCCTCGTTCGCCGTCGCGAGGCTCGGGGCCTTCGCGAGGAGCAGGTCGGCCATCCCGCGCAGCGCCGCCGCGATCCGGTCGTCCGTCGCGGCCGCCATCGCCGGGGCCGCGGCCGCCGCCCGCTCGCCGCACTCGGTCACGATCTCGGCCGGGGTCGTCCGGGTCGCCGCGCTGGTCATCGGCCCAGTATGCCGACCACACGCACGCGGGTTCCCGACGGCGGGTGCGGTGCGGTGGGGTGGGCGGGTCCCCCCGCCGAGGGGCACACCGCGCAGCTCCTAGCGGCCCGCGCCCTGTCCCACGTGCCCCTCACCGGCGGCGCCGCCGGCCGGCGCCGGGTCCCCCTCCACGAGGGGCACACCGCGCAGCTCCGAGCCGACCGCGCCCTGCCCCACGTGCCTCTGATCAACGACACGAGCACACCCGGTGCCCTCGGCATGATCATCTACCCAGGGGAGCCCCACCCCGGTGCTCAGCCGGACGAGGTGACCGTCGCGGCACCCTCGGCGGACGGAGCGACGCCCCGCACCGGGACGAGGTCGTCGGCGTGCACGACCTCCCGGCGCAGTTCCGGCGCCAGGTCACGGGTCTTGCGCCCGACGAGCTCCGGCATCTCCTCGGCGTCGAACGCCACCACGCCCCGCGCCACCGTCTCCCCGCGCGGCCCGACCAGCTCGACGACGTCCCCGGCCTCGAAGTCGCCGTCCGACCCGGTGATCCCGGCCGCGAGGAGCGACCGCCGCTTCGTCGCGGGGCCCGACGTCACGGCGCGCACCGCCCCGTCGTCGAGGTGCAGCCGGCCGCGGGAGCCCGCCATGTGCCGCAGCCAGAACCGGCGGGCCGAGAGCCGCGGGCCGGTCGGCGCGAACACGGTCCCGACGGCGGCCCCGTCGAGCGCGGTGGAGGCCGCCGACGCCGCCGCGACGAGGACCGGGACCCCGGCACCCGAGGCGAGGTCGGCGGCGGCGAGCTTGGAGGCCATCCCGCCGGTCCCGACGCTGCCCGCGCCGGGCCGTACGACCCGCACCTGCTCGAGGTCGGCGACCCCGTGCACCTCGTCGAGCATGGACGCGCCCGGATGGCGCGGGTCGTCGTCGTACACGCCGTCGACGTCGGAGAGCAGCACCAGGGCGTCCGCGCCGACGATGTGGGCGACGAGGGCCGCGAGCCGGTCGTTGTCGCCGAAGCGGATCTCGTCGGTGGCCGTGGTGTCGTTCTCGTTGACCACCGGCACGACGCCGAGGCCGAGCAGGCGCTCGAAGGTCCGCTGGGCGTTCCGGTACGGCGCGCGGCGCACCACGTCGTGGCTGGTCAGCAGCACCTGCCCGACGACGCGGTCGTGACGGGCGAACGCGTCGGCGTAGGCCCGGATGAGGTGGAGCTGCCCGACCGACGCCGCCGCCTGCTGGGTCGCCAGGTCCCGCGGGCGGCGCGCCAGCCCGAGCGGGGCGAGGCCCGCGGCGATCGCGCCGGAGGACACCAGCACCACCTGCGTGCCCGCCGCCACGCGGGCGGCGACCGCGTCGACCAGCGCGTCCAGCCGCGTGACGTCGAGCCCGCCCGACACGCTGGACAGCGACGACGACCCGACCTTCACCACGAGGCGCCGCGCGCCCGCGACGGTCTCGCGCGCGGTCACCCGTCGTCCCCGAGGTCGTCGTCGGCGAGCTCGTAGGAGTCCCCGCCGTCGACCCAGCTCGGGACGCCCAGCTCGGCGTCGTCGCGGTGGCGGCGCCGCTCCTTCCTGGCGGCCTTGCGCTCGGCGGCGCTGATCCGCTCGGCGTAGCCGGCGGCCTCGACTCGCGCGTCGGTCCCGCGGTTGCCCTGCGTCACCCCGCCTCCCAGGGCGGCGACGCCGGCCGGCGTCGAGGGCTCCCAGTCGAAGGTGTGCACCCCGATGGTGACCATGTCGCCGGGCTGCGCCCCCGCCTCGGCCAGGGCCTCCTCGACGCCGAGACGCGCGAGCCGGTCCGCGAGGTAGCCGACGGCCTCGTCGTTGCCGAAGTCGGTCTGGCGGACCCACCGCTCCGGCTTCTCGCCGCGGACGCGCCAGGCGGGCCCGTCGGCCGGGTCGATGTCGTCGGCGGTGTCCGCCTCGACGGTGAAGCCGGAGTCGTCGACCGCGGTCGGGCGCAGCACGATCCGCTGCGCCGCGGCCGTGCTCACCGCGCTCGCCCGAGCCTCCTCGACGGCACCCGCCATGAGGAACGTCAGCTCGCGCAGCCCGGTGTGGGCCGCCGTCGAGATCTCCACGACCGGCCAGCCGAACGCCTCGACGTCGGGGCGCACCAGCTCGGCGAGCTCGGCGGCGTCGGGCACGTCGACCTTGTTCAGCGCGACGATCCGGGGGCGCGAGCCGAGGTCGGCGCCGACGCCCGAGCTGCGCAGCGCCGGGGTGTACTCGGCCAGCTCGTGCTCGAGCGCCCGGATGTCGGAGACCGGGTCGCGGTCGCTCTCGAACGTCGCGCAGTCGACGACGTGCACGAGCACCGAGCACCGCTCGATGTGGCGCAGGAAGTCCAGGCCGAGGCCCTTGCCGTCGGAGGCCCCGGGGATGAGCCCCGGGACGTCGGCGACGGTGAACGTGGTGTCGCCCGCGCTGACCACCCCGAGGTGCGGGGTGAGGGTGGTGAACGGGTAGTCCGCCACCTTCGGCTTCGCGGCGGACAACGCGCTGACCAGCGAGGACTTGCCCGCGCTGGGGAACCCGAGCAGCCCGACGTCGGCCATGGAGCGCAGCTCGAGGACGAGGTCGAGGGTCTCGCCCGGCTCACCGAGCAGCGCGAAGCCGGGCGCCTTGCGGCTGGGGCTCGCGAGGGCGGCGTTGCCCAGCCCGCCGCGGCCGCCGCGGGCGGCGACGAAGCGGGCTCCGGGGCCGGTGAGGTCGCCGAGCAGCTCCCCGTCGGTGTCGAGGACGACGGTGCCCTCGGGGACGGCGAGCTCGACGTCCTCGGCGTTCGCCCCGTTGCGGAAGCTGCCCATCCCGGGGCGGCCGTTGCCGGCGACGGCGTGCGGGCGGTGGTGGAAGTCGAGCAGCGTGTGGACGCCCGGGTCGACGACGAGCACGACGTCTCCCCCGCGCCCGCCGTTGCCGCCGTCCGGGCCGCCGAGGGGCACGAACTTCTCCCGCCGCACGGAGGTGCAGCCGTGGCCGCCCGCCCCGGCGGTGACGTGCAGCGTCACGCGGTCGACGAACCGCGCCATGAGGCCCTTCCTTCCCGCGCCACGAGCTGTCCTGAAAGACGACGAGGGGCGGACCCGATCGGGCCCGCCCCTCGCCGGTGGTTCTGCTGGTGGAGGCTCAGGCCTCGACCGGCACGATGTTGACGTTCTTGCGCCCGGCCTTGTGGCCGAACTGCACGGCGCCCGCGACCAGCGCGAACAGCGTGTCGTCCCCGCCGCGGCCGACGCCGACGCCCGGGTGGAACTTGGTGCCACGCTGGCGGACCAGGATCTCGCCGGCCTTGACGACCTGGCCGCCGTAGCGCTTGACCCCGAGCCGCTGGGCGTTCGAGTCGCGACCGTTGCGGGAGCTGGACGCACCCTTCTTGTGAGCCATGGTGTGTCGCTCCCCTTACTTCGAGATGCCGGTGATCTCGACCTGGCTGTAGCGCTGACGGTGGCCGACGCGCCGCTTGTAGCCGGTCTTGTTCTTGTACTTCAGGATCTTGATCTTCGGGCCCTTGGCCTCACCGACGATGTTGCCGGTGATCGAGACCTTCGCGAGGTCGTCGGCCGAGGAGAGAACGGTCGAGCCGTCGACGACGAGGATCGGCTGGAGGTCGACCGAGTCGCCGTCCAGGAGCTCCACGTCGACGACGTCGCCGACCGCGACCTTGTACTGCTTGCCGCCGGTCTTCACGATCGCGTACATCTCGGACGCAGGCTCCTGTCGTGCTGGACGTCTGTCTGGTTCACGGGAGGGCCCACGCTCACCGCGGAGCGGGCGCCTCACCGCGCGCAGGGGCTCGACACCCCTGCGCTGCTGGGGACCACGATACCCGCCGCCGCGGCCACCCCGGGCGCCGGGGTGGCCGCGGCCGAACGGGCTCAGCTCCCGCCGACCCCCACGGGCGGCCCGGCGGGCCGGGAGGCGGCCCGGCGCCGGCGCCGGCCCGGCGTCGTCGGGGACGTGCCGTCGTCGTCGGCCGGGGCCGGCGTCTCGGGCTGGTCGGGCTCCTCGCTCACGGGCGCCGCCGGGCCGACCGCGGGTGCGGACGCCGCGTCGGTGGCCGTGGAGGTCCCGACGGCGGGTGTGGGCTCGGCGGTGACGGGCGTGACGCCGGGCAGGTCCGGCTGGTCGGGCTCCTCCCCGGCCGGCGCGACGGGGCCGGGCGACCCCGGGGCCGCGGCCGTCGTCGTCCCCTGCGGCTCGTCGGCGGTCTCCTCGGGGGCCTCGGCCACCGTCTCCTCGGCCTGCTCCCCCGCGTCCTCGACGGGCTCCGGGGACCCGGTGCTCTCCTCGGCCTGCTCGGCCTCGAGCGCGACCTCGGGCTCCGCGGCCTCGTCGGCCGTCTCGTCGACGGCGTCCTCGGCCCCGGACGCGTGCCGGCGGGTGTGCGCGAAGGCGGCCGGGCTCGGGACCGGACCGCCGGTCCCGTTCGACGTCGCGTCGGCGTCCGCCGAGGCCGCGACCGTGGTCGGTGAGCCGCCCTCGGAGGACGCCCCGCGCCGGCCCCGGCCGCGACGGCGCCCGGAACCGGACGAGCCGTTCTGGCCCGACCCGTTCTGCCCGGAACCGTTCGGGTCCGCGCTCCCGCCGGCCGACTCGCCGGCGGCCGAGGACGAGCCCGAGGACCCGGACGAGCCCGACGACGCCGCGGACCCGGACGAGCCGTTCTGGCCGCCGCCCTGGCCGTTCTGGCCCCCGCGCCCGTGGTCGTGCGTGCCCATCACCGGCTCGGTGTGGACGATGACGCCGCGGCCCTTGCAGTGCTCGCAGGGCGTGGAGAACTCGTCGAGCAGCCCCTGTCCCACCCGCTTGCGGGTCATCTGGACGAGCCCGAGCGAGGTGACCTCGGCGACCTGGTGGCGCGTGCGGTCGCGGCCGAGGCACTCGGTGAGCCGGCGCAGCACGAGGTCGCGGTTGGACTCCAGGACCATGTCGATGAAGTCGATGACGATCATGCCGCCGATGTCGCGCAGCCGGAGCTGGCGCACGACCTCCTCGGCGGCCTCGAGGTTGTTCCGGGTCACCGTCTCCTCGAGGTTGCCCCCGGAGCCGGTGAACTTCCCGGTGTTGACGTCGACCACCGTCATCGCCTCGGTGCGGTCGATGACCAGCGTGCCGCCGGAGGGCAGCCAGACCTTGCGGTCGAGCGCCTTCACCAGCTGCTCGTCGATGCGGTGGGCACTGAACACGTCCTCGGGACCGATGTGGCGCTCCAGGCGGGCGACCAGCTCCGGCGCGACGTGGGAGATGTAGCCCTCGAGGGTCTCCCACGCCTGCTCGCCGGAGATGACGAGCTTCGAGAAGTCCTCGTTGAACATGTCGCGCACGACCCGGATGAGCAGGTCGGGCTCCTCGTGCACCAGCGTCGGTGCCTTGGCCGCGCCCTTGCCCTTGCCCTTGCCGCCGCCCTCGGCGCCCTTGTTCTCGGCGGCCTCGCGCCCGGTCTTCTCGATGACCTCCCACTGGGCGGCCAGCCGGCGCACGTCGCGCTCGAGCTCGGCCTCCTCGACGCCCTCGGCGGCCGTCCGGATGATCACGCCGGCCTCGGACGGGACGATCCGCTTGAGGATCTCCTTGAGCCGCTTGCGCTCGGTCTCGGGCAGCTTGCGGCTGATGCCGGTGGCGCCGCCGCCGGGCACATAGACGAGGAACCGGCCGGGCAGGCTGATCTGGGTGGTGAGCCGGGCGCCCTTGTGGCCGACCGGGTCCTTGGTGACCTGCACCAGGACGCTGTCGCCGGAGGAGAGCGCCTGCTCGATCTTGCGCTGCTTGCCCTCGAGGCCCGACGCGTCCCAGTTGACCTCGCCGGCGTAGAGGACCGCGTTGCGGCCACGCCCGATGTCGACGAACGCCGCCTCCATCGAGGGCAGCACGTTCTGCACGCGACCGAGGTAGACGTTGCCGACCATCGAGTTCTGGCCGCTGCCGGCGACGAAGTGCTCGACGAGCACGCCGTCCTCGAGCACGCCGATCTGGTTGCGGTCGGCCTGCTGGCGCACGACCATCGTCCGCTCGACGGCCTCGCGGCGCGCCAGGAACTCCGACTCGGAGAGGATCGCCGGACGACGACGGCCGGCCTCGCGCCCGTCGCGGCGGCGCTGGCGCTTCGCCTCGAGGCGCGTGGAGCCCTTGACGCCCTTGACCTCGTCGTCGCTCGAGCGCTTCCTGGCCTCGCCCTCGGTCTTCTCGCGGACGTGGGTGACCGTGTTGGGCGGGTCGTCGTTCGTGGAGCCGTCGCCGTTGTCGTCCGAGCTGCGCCGGCGCCGCCGCCGGCGGCGGCGGGAGGACCCGGACGAGCCGCCCTCGGCCGTGTCGCCGTCCTCGGCGCCCTCGGCGGAGTCGCCCTCGGCCGTGTCGTCGTTCGCCTCGTCGTCGTCCGAGGAGTCCTCGGCGGAGCCCGACGCGTCCTCGGCGTCGTTGTCGTCGGAGCCCTCGGGCGAGTCGTCGCCGGACTCGTCGTCCGCGCCGCCCCGGCCCCGGCCGCGGCCCCGGCGCCCGCGACGACGACGCCGCCGGCCCGACTCCTCGTCGCCGTCCGCGTCGGCGCCGCCCGCCGCCTCGCTGCCCGACACGTCGTCGGACTCGTCCTGGTCGTCGGCCTCGCCGGACCCGGCCGGGGCCTGCTCGGGCGCGGTCTCGGTGCTCTCGGCGGTCTCGTCGGGGGTCACGACCCCCGCGGACCGGCTGCCCCGACGCCGACGGCGCCCGCCCGACTCCCCGTCGGGCGTGCTGGTGTCCGGCGCGAGGAAGAGCGCGGCGGGCGCGGAGGGCGCGGCGCTGATCGCCCCGGTGACCTCGCCGTCCCCGGCCGCCGCCGGCTCGGGGGCCGGGGCGTCGGGGAGGACCACCGGGTCGGCCGCGGGGGCCTCGGCGACGGGGGTCGGCGTGTCGGCGGGGGTCCCGGATCCGAAGAGCTCGTCGACCACGCGGGACACCGTGGTGCGGTCGACGCTGGACTGGGCGCTGCGCGCGGCCACGTCGAGCCGCGCGAGGACGGCGAGCACCTCGCGGCTCGAGGAGCCCACCAGTCGGGCGAGTGCGTGCACCCGCAGCTTGTCGGGCAGCGCCGCGAGCGTCGAGTCGTCCGGGCGACCCGACGGCGGCGCCGTGGAGGAGGGTGAGGCGGGGAGCTGGGCCTCGTTCTCGGTCATGCAACTCCTTCGGCCCCCGGGCGCGACCTCCCGGTCGCGGCCACACGAGGGCATCGCGTGGTCTCGCCTGACGGCCTCCGGTACTCGGGGTACCGGGTTCCGCCGGAAATCGTCGGGCGTCCGGTGCTGGGGGCGGCGGCGGCCCGGTCGGGCCCCGCGCCGTCCTCAGACCGGGCGGTCCTCGCCGACGTGCCTCTCGGGGTGGGGCTCGCGACCGGTCGTCGCGCGGTCCTCCTCGAGCGGATCGAGCAACTCTGCGCTCGCGCCGAGCCGGCCCTGCGCCGTCCTCGTCGCCAGGACGGGGACGGGCGGCTCCAGCCCGGCGACGGTGCGCAGCGCACTCACCACGTCGTCGGGTCGCACGGCCGGCGTGGTGTGCCGTACGACCGCCGACAGTGTCCCACACGCCGAACCGTGTGGCCGGTCACGGAGGTCGGAGACCTCGGGCGCGCCGTCGGAGGCGCCCCCGAGCAGGTCACCTGCCGGCCGTCCGTCGTCTCCCGACGCGTCATCTGCCGATCGTGCATCGTTCGGGTGACGGTCGTCGAGGGGCGGCATGACGTCGACGCGCACGAGCGCCGCGCGGACGTCGAGGGTGCGTGGCCCGTTCTTGGTCATCCGCTCGACCTCGACGACGGGCGCCGCCTCGAGGGCCGCGACCGCCTCGACGAGCGCCTGCGGCTCCACCCCGGGCATCGCGATCCGCCAGACGGAGGTGTCGATGCGGTCGGCGAGGGCGCCGGGTCCGGCCCGCACGACGTCGAGGACCGACAGGCCCTCCGGCAGCACCGCGTCCACCTCGCGGGCCAGCGTCGAGGGCTCCAGATCCCTGGTGAGCCCGATCTCGACGAACTCGGCCTCGCTGGCGGCCCCCGTCGGCGCGGCGCCGATCCACGAGAGCCGCGGGTGCGGGCTGAAGCCGTGCGAGAGCGAGACCGGCACCCCGGCGCGGCGCAGCGCCCACTCCATCGCCCGCGCGACGTCCCGGTGCGAGCTGAACCGCGCCCGGCCGCGCTTGGCGAACCGCATGCGCACCTTCGCCACCGTGGGCGCCGACGGGTGCGCGGCCGCGCCGCCCCGGCTCACGGGTCGGACCCCGCGGCCCCGCCGGAGAGCGCGGGGTTGCGCACCGGCGTCGACGTCCGGCTCTCGACCGGGGTCAGCGGGAGCATCCGGCCGGCCGCGACCATGTCCTCGCCGGTCGGGCCGATCTGGATCTCGGTGCCCATCTGCGGGCAGACGCCGCAGTCGAAGCACGGCGTCCAGCGGCAGTCGTCCTGCTCCCGCGAGTCCAGCGCGTCCTGCCAGTCGTCCCAGAGCCACCCGCGGTCGAGCCCGGAGTCGAGGTGGTCCCAGGGCAGGACCTCGTGCTCGTCGCGCTCGCGCGTGGTGAACCAGGCGAGGTCGACCCCGTACGCCGGGAGCTCGCGCGCTGCGGCCTGCTCCCACCGCTCGAACGAGAAGTACTCGCTCCAGCCGTCGAAGTGCCCGCCGTCGCGCCACACCGCCTCGATCACCCGGCCGACCCGGCGGTCGCCCCGGGAGAGCAGTCCCTCGATCAGCGACGGCTGCCCGTCGTGGTAGCGCAGGCCCACGTTGCGCCCCAGCGAGCGGTCCGAGTTGATCGCCTCGCGCAGCTTGCGGAGCCGGGTGTCGACGACGTCGGGCGCCGCCTGCGCCGCCCACTGGAACGGGGTGTGGGGCTTGGGGACGAACGCCCCGATCGACACCGTGGCCCGCACGTCGCCCCGCCCGGCGGCCTTGCGCCCGGCACGGACGACCTCGTGGGCCATCGTCGCGATCTGCAGCACGTCCTCGTCGGTCTCGGTCGGCAGACCGCACATGAAGTACAGCTTCACCTGCCGCCACCCGTGCTCGTAGGCGGTCGACACGGTCGCGATGAGCTCCTCCTCGGAGACCATCTTGTTGATCACGCGCCGCAGCCGCTCCGAGCCGCCCTCCGGGGCGAACGTCAGCCCCGACCGGCGCCCGGAGCGGGTCAGCTCCTCGGCGAGGTCGACGTTGAAGGCGTCCACCCGCGTCGAGGGCAGCGAGAGCCCGGTCCCGGTGCCCTCGTAGCGGTCGGCGAGGCCCTTGGCGATCTCGCCGATCTCGGAGTGGTCCGCCGAGGAGAGCGAGAGCAGCCCGACCTCGGAGTAGCCCGAGGCGGCGAGTCCCTGCTCGACCATCTCGCTGACGCCGCGCTTCGACCGCTCCCGCACCGGGCGGGTGATCATGCCGGCCTGGCAGAAGCGGCAGCCCCGCGTGCACCCACGGAAGATCTCGACGCTCATCCGCTCGTGGACGGTCTCGGCCATCGGGACCAGCGGCTGCTTCGGGTAGGGCCAGTCGTCCAGGTCGGACGTCGTGCGCTTGTGGACGCGGGCCGGGGCGGCGTCCGTCGTCGGGCGCACCGCGGCGATCGCGCCGTCCTCGGCGTAGTCGACCGCGTAGAGGCCCGGCACGTAGACCCCGGGCACCCCGGCGAGCCGCTCGAGCGTCGCCCGGCGGTCCAGCCCCTCGGCCTTGGCGGCCGCCACGACGTCGGTGATGTCCCCGACGACCTCCTCGCCGTCGCCGAGCGCCACGAGGTCGACGAAGTCGGCGATCGGCTCCGGGTTGAACGCCGCGTGGCCGCCGGCGAGCACCAGCGGGTGCGCGGTCGTGCGGTCCGCCGCGTGCAACGGCACCCCGGCGAGGTCGAGGATCTCGAGGAGGTTCGTGTAGCCGAGCTCGGTGGCGAACGAGACGCCGAGGACGTCGAACGCCGCGACCGGCCGGTGGGCGTCGACGGTGAACTGCGGGACCCCGTGCTCGCGCATCAGCGCAGCGAGGTCCGGCCAGACGGCGTAGGTGCGCTCGGCGAGCGCGTCGGGCCGCTCGTTGAGGACCTCGTAGAGGATCATGAGGCCCTGGTTGGGCAGTCCGACCTCGTAGGCGTCGGGGTAGCAGAGCGCCCAGTGGACCTGCGCGTCCTCCCAGGGCGTCACCGTCGCGTTGCGCTCGCCACCCACGTACTGCACGGGCTTGCGGACCCGCGGCAACAGCGGCTCGAGCCGGTCCCAGACCGGCTCGGGCACGCCGCCACGGGTCGGGGCATCGAGGGACATGCGGCCCAGGGTAGGCGTCAGCCGAACCAGAGCTTGATCTCGCGCTCGGCCGACTCCGGGGAGTCCGAGCCGTGCACGATGTTCGACCCCGTCTCCAGGGCGAGATCGCCCCGCAGCGAGCCCGGCGCGGCCTTCTCGACCGGGTCGGTGCCGCCGGCGATCTGCCGGAACGCCGCGATCGCCCGCGGCCCCTCGACGACCGCCGCCACGACCTGCCCGGACGTAATGAACTCGATCAGCTCGCCGAAGAACGGGCGCTCGGCGTGCTCGGCGTAGTGCTGCTCGGCCAGCGAGCGCTCCACGGTCTTGAGCTCCAGCGACGCCAGGCGCAGGCCCTTGCGCTCGATGCGCGAGATCACCTCGCCCACCAGGCCACGCTGCACGCCGTCGGGCTTCACCAGCACCAGGGTGCGCTCGTCGGACACGGCGCTCCTCTCCCCTCGATTCCACTGTTCAGGCGGGCACGAGCCTACTGAGACCGCCGTCGCACTCCCCGTCCGGCCCCGGTGGGCGCGGCAGCCGCGCCGGGTTGCGGCCCCCGAGGCGGGGCGCCGGGTGCCACCGGTCCGCCGCCCGCCGGAGCTCCCGGGCGAGGACGTCGATCGGGGCCGGCGCGTTCCGCGTGCCCCACACCTCCGCGACGTCCGCGCGCACCTCGAGCACCTCCCAGCCGAGCGCCGCGGCCGCGCCCCGGACACCCTGCTGGTGCGCCACCCCCGTGCGCACCCCGGGCCACGCCAGCGCGAGCTCCGCGACCGGCCGCCCGTCCCCGTCCAGCAGCCGCTGCGCCACCAGGGGCGTCTCCAGCCCCCGCGCGAGCAGCCCGACCCGCACCCGCGACACCCGCGCCGTCGGACTCCGCGGGTCCACCCAGGCGAGCGCCTCCGCCGCGCGCCGCACGTCCCGCTCCCCCGCGTGGGCATCCGCGACCGCCCGCACCGCGTCCAGCTCCGTGCCCGTCACCCGGAGCAGGGCGTCGACCACGACGACGGCCTCCCCGCGCGGCAACCACCGCGCCAGGTCCAGCGCCGTGCGCGCGGGGGTCGTGACCCGGGTGCGGTCGACCACGGCCGTCTCACCGTCCCGGAGGCCGGCCCGGCGCAACCGGACGCCGGGGCACGCCCGCACGCCGCCCTCGTCGACCAGGAGGTCCACCGTCACGTCCGCCGGAGCGACGTTCGACGCCCCACACCCCCGCCGCGGCGACACTCGCGACGACGCCCCGCGGACGGGCCTGCTGAGCCCCCTCGGCGCGCAGCGCCATCGTGACGACGGCCCCGGCGCCCGCCGAGACGCCGGGGAACAGCGGCAGGTACTCCCCGGTGCCGAGGTGGTGCCTCGTGAGGGCGCCGGAGGCGATGGCGTCGGTGTGCCGGAAGGGGCGTCGCAGGTCCACAGGGCTTCGACGGCGCGCGATGCCCGGCCGTTCCCACCGACTCCGACTCCATCGCGTCGTCTCCGCCGGCGGCGCTGGAGTGCGAGCCGACCGCTCCCCGATGTCAGGGAGCCGTGCCGACCGCCGAGGGCCGGGTCCACGCCGGCCGGCCGGAGCCCGACTCCATGTCGGCGCCGGACGCGGGCTCCGTGCCGCGCACCCTAGGCACTTGATCATGGAAACCGGCGCGCCGCTCGTGCCGGTTCACATGATCAACTGTCTAGGGGCGCCGCACCGGGATCGTCCGGCGCGACCACACCGCCGCGTGGGGCTCGGCTCGCCGAGGCAACAGCCGGCCCCTCCACCCAAGGCCCCTCCGGCGGTCAGTCCGTCGGCCACTCCGCCTGGCGGCGGATCACCTCGCGGCGCATCCAGAGCATGAGCCCCCAGACGAGGCAGAAGATCAGCCCCATCAGGCCCAGGGACGCCGAGAGCACGAAGCCCACGAGCATGAGCACCTGGAGGCCGACGGCGAAGGCCAGTCCCCAGGGCCGCAGGATCACGACGCAGCCGACGATCATCCCGACCGTCAGCACGAGGACCAGTGTCAGCTTGGCCGGGGTGATCCCGCCCTCCACCCGCGCCATCACCGGCAGCACCAGCGGCACCGCGATCGCCTCGAGGACGAGACAGGCGCTGGCGGGCCCGCGGAAGGCGCGCCGGGCGTCGGGCGGGCGGGCGACGTCCTGCTGCTCGCTCACGACGGCTCCCGCCCGAGCAGCGTCCGGGCCTCGCCGGCCGCGACGACCGAGCCGATGACGAGCACCCCGCCGCCGGCGACGGGCTCGTCGTCGTCGGAAGTCTCCTCGGCCATGCTGATCGCGGTCTCGAGCGCCGCGTCCGTGCGGGTCTCGACGACGACCCGCTCGGCGCCGAAGCGGCCGACGGCGAGGCCGCCGAGCTCGTCGGGGTCGAGGGCCCGGGGCGAGGACATGCCGGTCACGACGATCTCGTCGAGCACGGGCTCGAGGGCCGCGAGGATCCCGTCGGCGTCCTTGTCGCCCATGACCGCGACGACGCCGACGAGCTTGCGGAAGGAGAACTCCTCGCGGACCGCGTTGGCCGCGGCGGCGGCGCCGTGCGGGTTGTGGGCGGCGTCGACCACGACCGTGGGCGCGGAGCGCAGCCGCTCGAGCCGGCCCGGGACGCGGACCGCGGCGAAGGCGTCGCGGACGGCGTCGATGTCGAGCCGCCGCGACGCGCCGGCCCCGAAGAACGCCTCGACCGCCGCGAGGGCGAGCGCGGCGTTGCCGGCCTGGTGCTCGCCGAAGAGCGGGAGGTAGATGTCGTCGTACTCGCCGGCGAGCCCCTGCAGGCGCAGCGACTGCCCGCCGACGGCGACCGAGCGCTCCAGCACCCCGAACTCGGCGCCGGCGCGGGCCACCTCGGCGTCGACCTCGACCGCGCGCTCGAGCAGCACCTGCGCGACCTCGGGGGTCTGCTGGGCGAGCAGGGCGACCGAGCCGGGCTTGATGATGCCCGCCTTCTCCCGGGCGATCCCGGTGATGTCCGAGCCCAGGTAGTTCATGTGGTCCATGCCGATCGGCGTGATCGCCGCGACCGCACCGTCGGCGACGTTCGTGGCGTCCCACGAGCCGCCCAGCCCGGTCTCGACGACGGCCACGTCGACCGGGGCGTCGGCGAAGGCCGCGAACGCCATCGCCGTCAGGACCTCGAACTTCGAGCAGTGGACGCCGTCGACGGCGTCGCGGGCCTTGTCGACCACCCCGACGTAGGGCGCGATCTCCCGCCAGGTCTCCACGTAGCGCCGCGCGGAGATCGGCCGCCCGTCCAGCGCGATGCGCTCGGTGACCCGCTGCAGGTGCGGGCTGGTGTAGCGCCCGGTGCGCGGTCCGATGCGGGTCAGCAGAGCGTCGATCATGCGGGTGACGGACGACTTGCCGTTGGTCCCCGCGATGTGGATCACCGGGTAGGCCCGCTGCGGCTCGCCGAGCACGTCACACAGCGCACGGATGCGCTCCAGCGACGGCTCGATCCGGGTCTCCGGCCAGCGCTGGTCGAGCTCGGCCTCCACCTCGCGCAGCGCGGCGAGGTCGTCGGGGCCGTCGTGCTCGGCGTCCGGGACCGCGTCCGGGTCCGGGCCGGTCCGCACCAGGGCGTCGGCCATCGCCGCGCCGCCCGGCGTCGTGTCACCGCCCGCCGCGGCCAGGAGCTGGGCGATCTCGTCGGGGTCGGTGTCGCCGGCGGCGTCGGTCTCCGGGGAGGAGGAGATGCCGTCGGGGACGGCCCAGGGCTCGTACCGCATCACCGGCCGATCCTACGGGTGGGTGAGACGATGGAGGCCGAGCCGTGAGGTGGAGGCCGACATGGGACGAGTCACCGTGCGCCGCCCGGTGGTGCGCGTGCGCGAACAGGGCGTGGGCCGCCGCCCGGACGCGCTGGCCGCCGAGGAACCGCTGGAGATCCGCGTGGACGGCCGCGCGCTCGCCGTCACGATGCGCACGCCGGGGCACGACGTCGAGCTCGCCCACGGCTTCCTGCTGACCGAGGGCGTGATCACGTCGGCCGAGGACATCGAGACGGCCCGCTACTGCGACTCGGTCGACGACACCGGACGCAACACCTACAACGTGCTCGACCTCGCCCTCGCGCCCGGCGTCGCCCCGCCCGACGACTCGGTCGAGCGCCGCTTCTACACGACGTCGTCGTGCGGCGTCTGCGGGAAGGCGTCGCTCGACGCCGTCCGTACCCGCACCGCGTTCTCCCCGGAGTCCGACGAGGTCGAACTGTCCGCCGAGGTGCTCTTCGGGCTCCCGGACGCCCTGCGCGCCGCCCAGAAGGTCTTCGACTCCACCGGCGGGCTGCACGGGGCGGGGCTGTTCACCGCGGACGGCACCCTCCTCGCGGCCCGCGAGGACGTCGGCCGGCACAACGCCGTCGACAAGGTCCTCGGCCACGCCCTGCTCACCGGCGGCGTCCCGGCCGTCGGTACGGTGCTCATGGTCTCGGGCCGGGCGTCGTTCGAGCTGACCCAGAAGGCCGTGATGGCGGGCGTGCCCGCCCTGGCCGCGGTGTCGGCGCCGTCGTCGCTCGCGGTCGAGATGGCCGACGACGCGGGCATGACGCTGGTCGGGTTCCTGCGCGGCCGCTCGATGAACATCTACGCGGTCGCGTCCCGCGTCGTCGGCATCGAGGACGGTGCACGATGAGGGGGTCGCACACGACGCCCCCCACGTGAGGGCGACCGGGAGGGGCACAGGTGGGACAGCGGGCGCGGTGCCGGGGCGCATGCCTCGACTGACGCGTCGACAGCTCCTCGTCGGCGGCGCCGCGGCCGCGGGTGCCGGTGCCCTGGCCCTCGGGGGCGCCAGCCTGGCCGGGTCGGTCGAGACGCCGGCGCCGATCCCGCAGCGCGTGCCCGCCCCCGCCCGGCTCCCGCGCGCCGCGCAGGCCGACACCACGGTGGAGTGGGTGCGCTCGGCGGCCCGCAACCGCTCGGTGCGCCTGGTGATCAGCTCCCCGGCGGGCCGCGACCGGAGGACGCTGCCGGTCTGCGTCGGGCTGCACGGCCTCGGGGGCAACGCGCTGTGGTGGGGCGACCCGGGGATGCGCCGGGCCCTGGGCGCCGCCTGGGCCTCGGGCGTCCCGGGGTTCACCGTGGCCGCCCTCGACGGCGGCGACAACTACTGGCACGCGTTCCGGCCGGGCGACGACCCGATGCAGATGCTGCTCGACGAGCTCCCGGTGTGGATGACCGAGCGCGGCCTGGCCCGGGACACCCGCGGCGTGCCGGTGCTCGCCGCGGGCGTGTCGATGGGCGGGGCCGGGGCCCTCATGTACGCCCGGGAGCGGGTGCACCGTCGCGACCCGGTGCGGGCGGTCGCCGCCATGTCCCCCGGCCTGTTCACCGACTGGCGGGTGGCGTCCAGGCGACCCTTCGCGGGGTTCGCCGACTGGGCCGCCAACGACCCGCTGCGCTTCTACCCGGAGCTGACCGGGATCCCGACGGCGATGTGGTGCGGGGACAAGGACGCGTTCGCCGACCCGGTGCGACGCTACGTCGCGCTCGCGCACCCCGAGTTCTCGCGGATCAGCCCCGGGCGCCACGACGGCACCTACATCGGGTCGATCCTGCCGCAGGTGCTCGCGTTCCTCGGCGCACACGTCGCGCCGCCGGCGCTGCCGCTGGCCCAGCCGGCGCGCCAGACCGTCTACCCGCACCTGTGAGCGCCGGCCCGCCGCACCCGGCGGGCCGGGGCGCGGATCAGGCGGACTTGTCGCGGCGCTCCCGACGGGCCGGCTGGCGCGGCACGATGGTCGGGTTCACGTTGTCCTTGACCGTCTGCTCGGTGACGACGACCTTCGCGACGTCGTCGCGGCTCGGGATGTCGTACATGACGGGGTTGAGGACCTCTTCCATGATCGCCCGCAGGCCGCGGGCGCCGGTGCCGCGCAGGATGGCCTGGTCGGCGATCGCGCCGAGGGCGTCCTGGTCGAACTCGAGCTCGACCCCGTCCATCTCGAAGAGCTTCTGGTACTGCTTCACCAGCGCGTTGCGCGGCTCGGTGAGGATCTGGACGAGGCTCGGCTTGTCGAGGTTCGACACCGAGGCCATCACCGGCACGCGGCCGATGAACTCGGGGATCAGGCCGAACTTGATGAGGTCCTCGGGCATGGTGTCGCCGAAGGACTCCGCCGACTCCATCTCGGCCTTGGAGCGGATGTCCGCGCCGAAGCCGAGGCCGCCGCGGCCGACCCGCTCCGCGATGATCTTCTCGAGGCCGGCGAACGCCCCGGCCACGATGAACAGCACGTTCGTCGTGTCGATCTGGATGAACTCCTGGTGCGGGTGCTTGCGCCCGCCCTGCGGGGGCACGCTCGCCGTCGTGCCCTCGAGGATCTTCAGGAGGGCCTGCTGCACGCCCTCGCCGGAGACGTCGCGCGTGATCGACGGGTTCTCCGACTTCCGCGCGATCTTGTCGACCTCGTCGATGTAGATGATGCCGGTCTCGGCGCGCTTGACGTCGTAGTCCGCGGCCTGGATCAGCTTCAGCAGGATGTTCTCGACGTCCTCGCCGACGTAGCCGGCCTCGGTGAGCGCCGTGGCGTCGGCGATCGCGAACGGCACGTTGAGCAGCTTCGCGAGGGTCTGGGCGAGGTAGGTCTTGCCGCAGCCGGTGGGGCCGAGCATGAGGATGTTGGACTTCGCGAGCTCGACCGTGTCGTCGTTCCGGGAGCTCTCGCGGTTCTTCTCGCCCGCCTGCACGCGCTTGTAGTGGTTGTAGACCGCGACCGAGAGCGTCTTCTTGGTGTCGTCCTGACCGATGACGTACTGGTCGAGGAACTCGTGGATCTCGGTGGGCTTCGGGAGCTCGTCGAGCTTGACCTCACCGGCCTCGGCGAGCTCCTCCTCGATGATCTCGTTGCAGAGGTCGATGCACTCGTCGCAGATGTACACGCCGGGGCCGGCGATGAGCTTCTTGACCTGCTTCTGGCTCTTCCCGCAGAACGAGCACTTCAGCAGGTCCCCGCCGTCACCGATGCGTGCCATCGCAGCAGACCTCGTGTCCCATCCGGCGCACCCGGACGGTGCGCGCTGTCGTGATTGACCGTACCCGCCGACCCCGTCAGGACGGGAGGTTCCGCGGGCCCGGCGATCCTGCTGGTCGGGTGCCCGGCGGGGTCGGCGACGCGCCGTCCCGGCCGGGCGACGCGGTGGGCGGTCGGTGTGCACCGCCCACCGCATCGGGGCGCCGTCTAGCGGTTGGCCGAGAGCTTCCGGCTGGCCACGACGTCGTCGATGAGGCCGTAGTCCTTGGCCTCCTCCGCCGTGAGGATCTTGTCGCGCTCGATGTCCTGGCGGACCTGCTCGGCCGTGCGGTTCGAGTGGGTCGCCAGGGTGGACTCGAGCAGGCGCCGCATCCGGGTGATCTCGGCGGCCTGGATCTCCAGGTCGGAGGCCTGGCCGTAGAAACCCTCGGTGGCGGGCTGGTGGATCATCACGCGGGCGTTCGGCACCGCGAGGCGCTTGCCGGGGGCACCGGCGGCGAGCACGACGGCGGCGGCCGACGCGGCCTGCCCGAGGCAGACCGTCGCGATGTCCGGCCGGACGTACTGCATCGTGTCGTAGATCGCCATGAGCGCGGTGAACGACCCGCCCGGCGAGTTGATGTACATGGTGATGTCGCGATCCGGGTCGTTGGACTCCAGGAACAGCAACTGCGCCATGACGTCGTTCGCCGACGCGTCGTCGATCTGCACCCCGAGGAAGATGATGCGTTCCTCGAAGAGCTTGTTGTAGGGGTTGGACTCCTTGACGCCGTAGCTCGTCCGCTCGACGAACGACGGCAGGATGTAGCGCGACTCCGGGGAGGCCGGTGCACGGCCGCCCGGGACGTGAAGCTCACTCATCGGCGTCTCCTCAGGCGCTCGTGCCGTTGCCGTTGCTGCTCCCGACACCGGAAGCGCGGCTGATGACGCGGTCGATCAGGCCGTACTCGACGGCCTCGTCGGGGTCGAACCAGCGGTCGCGGTCCGAGTCCTCGGTGATCTTCTCGACCGTCTGGCCGCTGCGCTCCGCGATCAGCTCGGCGAGCTGGCGCTTGAGCTTGCGCATCGACTCGGCGCGGATCGTGATGTCGGTTTCGGTACCGCCCAGGCCGCCGAGGGGCTGGTGCATCATGATCTGCGAGTGCGGCAGCGCGTAGCGCTTGCCGGGCGCGCCGGCGGTGGCGAGGAACTGCCCCATCGACGCGGCGAGGCCCATGACGACCGTCGACACGTCGGGCTTGATCAGCTCCATCGTGTCGAAGATGGCCATGCCCGCCGACACCGAGCCGCCGGGCGAGTTGATGTACAGCGTGATGTCGGAGCTGTCGTCCTCCGCGGCCAGGAGGAGCAGCTGCGCGGAGATCTGGTTGGCGATCGCGTCGTCGACCTGCTGGCCGAGGACGATGATGCGCTCCCGCAGGAGTCGCTCGTAGACCGAGTCGTTGAGCGTCATCGACCCGCCGGCGGAACGCATGACCGCCCCGGACGGGTCGGAGAGGTGCTGACTCACCTGTCCCTGCTTTCCTCGAGTGGGGTTGCTGACGTGGGGGTCGGACGCCGGGCCCGCCGCGACCCGGTCGTCCCGGGTCCGGGCGGTGCCCGCGTCGCTCGACGTCGACACTAACGACCACGGGCCTCCCGGACGTCCCTCGCGGGGCCGTGTTCGCTCACGGCTCACCGGATCCCGCGAGGGGCCGCCGGGATCAGGCCTGCGGGGCGGTGGAGGCGCCCGCGGGCGCCTCCTCGTCGGTGGTGGCCGGGGCGTCGGCCGTGTCGGTGTCGGCCTCGTCCTCGCCCGACGCGACGGTGGCGGTCTCGTCGACGACCTCGGCCGCCGCCTCCGCGTCCTCCGGAGTGGCGGGGCCGAACAGCTCGGAGAGGTCGACCTCCGCGCCGTCGGGACCGGTGATCGTGGCCGCCTGGACGACCGTGGCGAGCGCCTTGCCGCGCCGCACGTCCGCGAAGATCGCGCCGAGCTGGTTGGCCTGCTGGGCCTGCTGGATGTACTCCTCGGGGCTGATCCCGAAGCGCTGCGCCTGCATGAAGATGCGCTCCATCAGCTCCTGCTGGTCGACCTGGACCTCGCCCTTCTCGGCGACCTCGTCCAGGAGCAGCTGGGTCTTCACGGCCCGCTCCGCGCTGGTGCGCAGCTCGGCGTCGAACTCCTCGCGGGTCTGCCCCTGGGACTCGACGTACGTCGTGAGGGCGTCCTCGTCGTGGTCGAACTCGTGCACGGCCTCGTGGGCGCGCACCTCGACCTCCTGCGCGACGACCGACTCGGGCACCGGGATGTCGGCGGCCTCGAGCAGCGCGTCGAGCACCTTGTCGCGGGCCTGCCCGGCCTGCTCCATCTTCTTGACGCGGCCCTGGCGCTCGCGCAGGTCGGCCTTGAGCTCGTCGAGCGTGTCGAACTCGCTGGCGAGCTGGGCGAACTCGTCGTCGGCCTCGGGGAGCTGGCGCTCCTTGACCGTCTGCACCGAGACGGTCACCTCGGCCTCCTGGCCGGCGTGCTCGCCGGCCACGAGCTTCGTCGTGAAGGTCTTGGTCTCGCCGGCGGACATGCCCACGAGCGCCTCGTCGAGACCCTCGATGAGCTGGCCCGAGCCGACCTGGTGGCTCATGCCGCTGGTCTGGGCCTCCTCGACCGGCTCGCCGCCGACCGTGGCGGACAGGTCGATCACCACGAAGTCGTCCGTCGCGGCCGGGCGCTGGACGCCGGTGAGCGTGCCGAAGCGGGCCTGGAGGCCGGTGAGCTGGTCCTCGACGTCGGAGTCGGTGACCTCGGCGGAGTCGACCTCCACCGAGATGGACGAGTAGTCGGGCAGCTCGATCTCGGGCCGGACGTCGACCTCGGCGGTGAAGGCGATCTTGTCGCCGTCGTCGATCGAGGTCACCTCGATCTCGGGCTGCCCCAGCGGGGTCACCTGGGCCTCGCCGACCGCCTCGCCGTACTTCTCCGGGACCGCGGTGTTGACGACCTCCTCGAGGACGACACCGCGCCCGAGCCGCTGGTCGAGGATGCGGGCGGGAGCCTTCCCGGGCCGGAAGCCGGGGATGCGGACCTGCTGGGCGATCTTCTTGTACGCCTGGTCGAAGGTCGGCTTGAGCTCGTCGAACGGCACCTCGATCGCGAGACGGACGCGCGTCGGCGACAGGTGCTCGACGGTGGACTTCACAGCTCGTTCTCCTCCAGGGCGGGACTGCCAACGCGGCCCGGAGGCGGGGACGACAGGTGCTGCACACCCGGATCCCCTCGGGACCGCAGTGGTGCCGTCGGCACGTCGGCGCGCCCGCCCGGGCGTGGCGGCGAGTCTAGACGTGCGCCCGGACATCGTGCCGTGGCGGCCCTGAGCTGGGAGGACACCCGCACTTCCGGCCGTAGGCTGGGCACCCGTGACCCGCTTGGGACTGGGCCTGGCGGCGCTCGGGCGCCCCTCCTACATCAACCTCGGCCGCGACGGCGTGCACCGCTCCCCCGACGAGCTCCGCGCCCTCGCCCACGCCACCCTCGACGTGGCCTGGGAGGCCGGCGTGCGCCGGTTCGACGCCGCCCGCTCCTACGGGCGCGCCGAGGAGTTCCTCGGCTCCTGGTTCGCCGCCCACCCGGGCCACCGCGAGGCGTCGACGGTGTCCAGCAAGTGGGGCTACCGCTACACCGCGGGCTGGGACCGCGACGCCGAGGTCCACGAGGTCAAGGAGCACACGCTCGCGCACTTTCGCACCCAGTGGGCGGAGACCCTCGACGCCCTCGGGGGCCCGCCGGACCTCTACCAGGTCCACTCGCTGACGACCGGTTCCCCGCTGTTCGACGACCCGGCCCTCCTCGAGGCGCTCGCCGCGACCCGCGCCGAGCACGGCGTCCGGCTCGGCTTCTCCACCTCCGGCGCCGACCAGGCCGACGCGGTCCGCCGCGGGCTCGCCCTGTCCGTCGGCGGCGAGCGGCTGTTCACCGCGGTCCAGTCGACGTGGAACCTGCTCGAGCCCTCGGTCGGCGGGGCGCTGCGCGCGGCCCACGACGACGGGGCGCTCGTGCTGGTCAAGGAGGGCGTCGCGAACGGCCGGCTGGTCGTCGAGCCCCCGGCCGCCCTCGCGGACGCGGCGCGCCGGCACGGCGTCGGGCCCGACGCGGTGGCGCTGGCCGGGATCCTCGCGCAGCCCTGGGCCGACGTCGTGCTCTGCGGCGCCGCCGGGCCCGGGCAGCTGCGCGCCAACCTCGCCGCGGCCGACGTCGTGCTGAGCGCCGAGGAGCGCACGGCCCTGGACGGGCTCGCCGAGGCCCCGGGCGACTACTGGGCCCACCGGGCCGACCTGCCCTGGGTGTAACCGGATGGGCTGCCCGGCGCAGCGTCCGTCCACACCCCCCGGTGACCTCACACCGATGTCGTTTGCGACCGTGGGCCCGTTCCCCAGCGGCGAGTCGGTTTCGAGAGGAAGGGCAGATCCTCATGGGCATGGTGCGCAAGGCCGGACGGGCGTTCGAGCGGGTCCTCGGGGTCTTCGACGTGATGGCGGGCTATGGCACGAAGCGCAGCCGCCGTCCGGTGACGAAGGCGGTCGTCGGCCGCAAGCGCTGACGCCGGGCCCGGCACGTCCGGGGACCGGGGGCGGGCCCCTCGGTTCCCGGCGCACCGGCGCGCCGCGCACACACTCCCGCGGCCCGGACCTGCGAGCTCCGACGGACCAGCGCGCCACGCACACACTCCCGCGGCCCGGACCACGTGTCGTGTCGGTTGGCGTGCCCCGACCGCGTGCGGGCGGGCCAGGCGCGGCCGCCCGAGGAGATCAAGGAGTCCCTCCGCGTCGAGCGGATCTCCGAAGAGAGCGCAGTGACTCCCTGATCTTGCTCGTGGGCGCTCCGCGAGGGGGGTGCGGGCACACCCGCCCGTGAGACGGCTCCCGCTACGTGCGCGCCGCGCGCAGGTCCGTGCAGAACCCTCACCGCCACGCGCCCCAGTGTGTGCGCCGCGCGCAGGTCCGCGCAGAACCCTCACCGCCACGCGCCCGAATGTGTGCGCCGCGCGCAGGCCCGACCGGAACCGTCCTCGTGTCTCGGCCGGACCACGGGTACGGAGAGCCCGGCCCGGGCACACTGCGGGTCAGTCCGTGATCACCGGAGGGAACCCGCCGTGCCCGCCGCGCCCGCGCGCAACGACTTCACCAACGCCTACCGCCACGGCTTCGTGCGCGTCGCCGCCGCGACGCTGCGCACGACGATCGCCGACCCGCCCGCCAACGCGGAGTCGCTGCTGGCGGTCGCCCGCGAGTGCCACGACGAGGCGGTGGGCCTGGTGGTCTTCCCCGAGCTGACGCTCTCGGGCTACTCGATCGAGGACCTGCTGATGCAGGACACCCTGCTCGAGTCGACGCTGTCGGCCCTCGCCGACGTGGTGGCCGCCTCGGCCGACCTCCTCCCGGTGCTCGTCGTCGGCGCCCCGCTGCGCCACCGGCACCGGATGTACAACTGCGCGGTCGTCGTCCACCGCGGGCGGATCCTCGGGGTCGCGCCGAAGTCGTACCTCCCCACCTACCGGGAGTTCTACGAGCGGCGGCAGGCCGCCGCCGGCGACGACCAGGGCGGCACGATCCGACTGCTGGGCGCCGACGTCCCGTTCGGCCCGGACCTGCTCTTCGCCGCCGACGACGTGCCGGGGTTCGTCCTGCACGCCGAGATCTGCGAGGACATGTTCGTGCCCGTGCCGCCGAGCGCGGAGGCCGCCCTGGCCGGGGCGACGGTGCTCGCGAACCTCTCGGGCAGCCCGATCACCGTGGGCCGCGCCGACGACCGCCAGCTGCTGTGCCGCTCGGCGTCGGCCCGGTGCACGGCCGCCTACGTCTACGCCGCCGCGGGCGAGGGCGAGTCGACCACCGACCTCGCCTGGGACGGCCAGACGAGCATCCACGAGAACGGCTCGCTGCTGGCCGAGACACAGCGGTTCCCCGCGGGCGAGCAGCACAGCGTCGCCGACGTCGACCTCGACCTGCTCCGGGCCGAGCGGCTGCGGATGGGCACGTTCGACGACAACCGGCGTCACCTCGCCGACCGCCTCGACGGGTGGCGCACGGTGTCGTTCACCCTCGACCCGCCGTCGGGCGATCTGGGCCTGCGGCGCGAGGTCGAGCGCTTCCCGTTCGTCCCCGCCGATCCCGAGCGGCTCGAGCAGGACTGCTATGAGGCGTACTCGATCCAGGTCAGCGGGCTCGAGCAGCGGATGCGGGCGCTGGACCAGCCGAAGATCGTCATCGGGGTGTCCGGCGGGCTGGACTCCACCCACGCGCTGATCGTCGCCGCCCGCGCCCTCGACCGCGCCGGCCGCCCGCGCAGCGACATCCTCGCGTTCACCCTGCCCGGCTTCGCCACCGGCGAGCACACCAAGGGCAACGCACAGCGCCTGTGCGAGGCGCTCGGGACGAGCTTCACCGAGATCGACATCACCGAGACGGCGCGGCTCATGCTGCGCAACCTCGACCACCCGTTCTCGCAGGGCGAGCCGGTCTACGACGTCACCTTCGAGAACGTCCAGGCCGGGCTGCGCACCGACCACCTCTTCCGCGCGGCGAACCAGCGCGGCGGCATCGTGCTCGGCACCGGCGACCTCTCGGAGATCGCGCTGGGCTGGTCGACCTACGGCGTCGGCGACCAGATGAGCCACTACAACGTCAACGGCGGCGTGCCGAAGACGCTGATCCAGCACCTGATCCGCTGGGTGATCTCCTCGGAGCAGTTCGACGAGGCCGTGGGCGAGGTCCTGCAGTCGGTGCTGGACACCGAGATCACCCCGGAGCTCGTCCCCGCCACCGAGGACGCCCCGGTGCAGTCGAGCGAGGAGAAGATCGGGCCGTACAACCTGCAGGACTTCAGCCTCTACCAGGTGCTGCGGCACGGGTCGCGGCCCTCGAAGATCGCGTTCCTGGCCTGGCACGCGTGGCACGACGCGGCCGAGGGCCCGTGGCCCCCGAACTTCCCCGAGCACGACCGGGTGGCCTACCAGCTGCCGGAGATCCGGCACTGGCTCGAGGTGTTCGTCCAGCGCTTCTTCCAGTTCGCCCAGTTCAAGCGCTCGGCGCTCCCGAACGGGCCGAAGGTGTCCGCGGGCGGCTCGCTGTCCCCCCGCGGCGACTGGCGGGCGCCGTCCGACTCCTCGGCGACCATCTGGCTGGACGAGATCGCCCGCGAGGTCCCCGAGGAGTGGCCGGCACCCGCCAAGCGCCGCTGGCGGCGCTGAGACGCCCTACTGCTGCTGGCGCTGGGCGAGGCCCTTCAGGCACCAGTCGCCCTTGGTCTCGCCGAGGACGAGCTCGGACGGCAGCGTCTGGGTCTGGCCCTGGACCGAGAGGGTCAGGTCGACCGGGGTGCGCGCCTCGGTCTCGATGAGCGTCGTCGTCGGGCCCGCGGGCGCCACCTTGGTGATGAACTGCAGCACCTGCGGCGAGAGCTGGGTGACCGGCTGGCCGTTGGGGCCCTTGCAGGAGAGCCCGTCGAGCGCCCCGGCGTCCTTCGTCGACAGGGCCTGGGTGACCTGGTTCGCGGTGTCCTGCGGGTCGCCCGGGCCGAGCAGATAGCCGGGCCACACGAGCGCACCGAGGAGCAGGGCGACGATCGCGCCGATGACGATGCCGCCGGCCGCGCCGAACGCGAAGCCCTTGCGGAGCTCCTTCTTGTAGGCCTTGTCCTCGGCCTCGGCCCACTCCTCGTCGCCGTCCGCCGCGGCGGTGGCGGCCGCCGGCGCGGCCGTCGACGACGACGGCGCCCCGGCATCGTCCCCGGGCAGCGTCGCCGCGGGCACCGTCGCGGCGGACGGCGGCTCGTCCGCGGCGTCGCTGCCGGCCTTCGCCGTCGCGTCGCTGCTGTCGGTCCTCGCCGTCGCGTCGCCGCTGTCGGCCTTCGTCGCGTCGCCGCTGTCCTCCGACGCGGGGCTGTCCTTCGACGCGGGGCTGTCCTTCGACGCGTCGCTGCTGGAGGCGTCGCCGATGGTCCCGGCGCCGCTGGTCGTCGTCTCGTCGGCGCCGTGGCCGTTGGTGCCGCCGGACCCGGAGACGTCGCCCGCCCCGGTCGTCCCGGTCGACGCCGGCGCGTCGGCCGGGCGGTCCTCGCCCTCGACGTCCGCCTGCGCGGCGCTCGTGCGTCCCTCGCTCATCGCGGGTCCTGCTCCCTTCCGGGCACGTGGCGTGCCGGTTCCTCGGGTGAACGGCCCCCACCGTGCCTCATCCTCCTCGTCGCCCGACCGGCGGGGACCCGTCGGACGGACGGCGGCACCGTCGTCGTCGCCGGTGGGGGCCGGTCGTGGCAGGGTGCCCGCGTGAGCGCGCCCGGCCTGAAGGACGTCCTGCACCACTACCTGCGCCAGGGCCGCGAGGTGGTGCGCTGGAAGCTCGAGGGCCTCGGCGAGTACGACGTCCGCCGGCCCATGACGCCGACCGGAACCAACCTGCTCGGGCTGGTGAAGCACCTGGCGATCATCGACTCGGAGTACTTCGGCCTGGTCTTCGGCCGTCCCTTCGCCGAGACCGTCGACTGGTTCGCCGCCCACCCCGAACCGGACGCGGACATGTGGGCGACCGCCGAGGAGTCCCGCGCCGACGTCCTCGACCTCTACGCCCGCGCCGCGGAGCACTCCGACGCCACGATCGACGAGCTCGACCTCGAGTCCCCCGGGCGGGTCCCCCACTGGCCCGACGAGCGCGCCGAGGTGACCCTGGGCCAGATCCTGGTGCACGTCGCGACCGAGACCCACCGGCACGCGGGCCACGCGGACATCTGCCGCGAGCTCGCCGACGGCGCGGTCGGGCTGCGGGAGGACAACCCGAACATGGGCGGCAACGAGGCCGCCCGGCTGCTCGGCCACCGCGCCCGGCTCGAGCGCGAGGCCCGACGGGCGGCGGGCACCGTCTGACCTACAGCTCGCGGTGCATCACGTGCAGCCCGACGCGGCCGTGGCGCGGGTGGCGGAAGGCGCCGGGGACGGTCCCGACGATGCGAAACCCCAGCGCCTGCCACAGCGCGACGGCGTGGACGTTGGTCTCCACGACGGCGTTGAACTGCATGGCCGCGTAGCCCATCGACCTCGCCCTCGCGAGGATCTCCTCGGCGAGACGGCGGCCCACCCCCCGGCCCGCGCACGCCGGGTCGACGACGAAGCCCGCGTTGGCGACGTGGTCCCCGGCGCCGGGCAGGTTGGGCCGCAGTTTCGCGAGCCCGACGACGCGCTCCCCGTCCACCGCGACGAACGTCCGGCTCGGCGGCGGCGCGAGCCACTCCGCGCGCGCCTGGTCGGACGTGATGTCCCGGGGGCTGGTGTACGTCTCCCCCGCCGCCAGGACCACCCCGAGGAACGACCAGATCTGTCCCCAGTCGTCGTCCTCGGCCGGTCGTACCTGCACCGGCCGGATCGTAGGCGCCCTCAGTGCTCCGCGGCGCGCCCTTCCGCGCCGGAGGAGGCGCGGGCCGGGAGGTCCACGCCGTCGATGCGATCCACGGCCTCGGCGCCGTCCGTGCACGACCGGTGCCGCCGGTTGGTCTCCTCCCGGAGCCAGCGCGCGACGTCGACGAGCTTCATGTTCGTGTCCTGCGACGATCTCACCAGCATCTGGAACGCGGCGTCGTCGTCGAGGTGGAAGCGCTCCATGAGGATGCCCTTGGCCTGGCCGATGAGGTCGCGGCTGTCGACGGCGCGCTGCAGGTACTGGGCCTGCTCGCTGCCGTAGAGCAGCATCGCGGCCTGGACGCCGAACAGGCCCGCGGTGAGGCGGGCGTCGGCGTCGAAGGCCTCCGGCGGCCGGGCGTAGAGGTTGAGCGCGGCGCGCACCCGGCGACCGGTCGAGAGCTCGCACGACAGCATCGAGCGGTAGCCCGCCTCCACCGCGCGCGGCGCGAACCGCGGCCAGCGCGAGGAGTCGTCACCCGCGAGGTCGTGGACCACGACGGTGCCGTCCTCCGGCGGTTCGGCGAGGGCGGTGATGCAGGGGCCTTCGAGCAGCTCGTTCTGCAGCCGGTCGAGCGCGCTGACCGCGTCGGACGTGGGATGACGGGAGACGACCTCGTCGCCCTCGCTCATGGAGATGCCGCCCATGTCCGCGGCGGGCACCGTGTGCACCGCCGTGGTGACGATCTCGGCGAGCGTCCGCTCCAGGTCCCGGATGTTGCGCGTCGCGGTGAGGTCGCGTGCGGCACGGCGGAGCGCGATCGCCAGCTCCTGGTTCGTCGACACGGACTCGCCCCCTTCGCCTCGGGTCAGGTGCAGTGCCCTGTCGGCCCGTGGGGTGGACCGCGCGCCGGGTCCGACCCGTTCACGCGTCCAGTGGACTACCCGTTCGCTCCGTGGCCAACACGAGAAGGAGGGGCGAGCCGCTCGCCGCAGCAACCACCAGCGGCCCCGCCTCGGAAGAGCCACCTGCCAGGACGGGGCCGCTGGTACACGGCTGCCGCGGTGAACCGTGGCGCGCATCGTCCCGCAGTGCTGCGCCGTTCGGCCCACCGGGTCAGGTCTCGGCCGGCTCTTCACGACGACGGCGCCGCGCGCGGCCCTCGAAGACGGTGCCCGTGGTGGTTGGACCAGTCGGGGTGGCGGGATTCGAACCCACGGCCCCTCGCTCCCAAAGCGAGTGCGCTACCAAGCTGCGCCACACCCCGTTGACGACGAGTGTAGGCGCGCCCGTCCGTGGAGATCACAGGATGTCGACGGGCATGCGGACGGCGTCGTCCGCACCCGTCCTCGATGCGTCAGTCCAGACCGCGGACGATGTGGTCTTCGTCCGTGTCCACCATGGTGTCGCGCTCCGTGTCCATCCTGGGCTCCCTTCCGGCTGCTGCTTCGGCCCGATCCCATCGTCGACGCCTCGACGGCCCTACCGTGAAGTACCAGGTGAGGGTCACAGGACGAGTTCTCCGGGAACTCCCGGCGGCGAGCGATCCTGAGTGTGTACCCGTTCACAAGAGCGCGGTCGAGAGCTGGACCGTGACAGAGCGTCTACTGAACGATCCAGTAACTCACCAGGGCACCGGCGGGCGGCTGCCCGGATGGAGCAGCGGGTCGGCGGGGCGCCCGCCGCGACGCCCTCGACGGGGCATCGGATACGGTTGAGCAGGCCCGGAAGGGCCACGCGGGCGTAGCTCAATGGTAGAGCCCCAGTCTTCCAAACTGGCTACGCGGGTTCGATTCCCGTCGCCCGCTCCACCCCTCCCTGGCGCGCGGTGCGGCGGCCCTCGAACGGCCGGCCCGCGATCCCGGGACGACCTCGGCCGTGGACCTCAGCGGCCCGCCGCGCCCACTCCCGCCGCCCAGCGATCGAGGCCGCGCACCGGGTGTCCGTGCGTGGAGACGACGAGGTCGGGCTCGAGTTCCTGCAGGCGCCGACGCGACGCGACGGCCGCGGCCGGGTCGTGGTGCAGCGCGTCGGGCACGCGCAGCCAGTGCGGGTCGGTCGGATCGGTCGAGAGGTTGATCGGGCCGTCGCCGACGATGAGCGTGCGGTCCGCCGCGCGCCAGAACGCGAGGAGACCGGGGCTGTGGCCGGGCTGCGCCACGACCTCGAAGCCACCGACGGTGTCGCCCTCTGCGAGGCGCCGGTCGACGACGCGGCGCCGGTGGGCCAGAGGCGCGATCCCGTACCTGGCGGCAACCCCGGCGTGCCACGCGACGCTCCCGTGCTCGAAGTCGTCGGCCTCGACGTCGCTCATCGCCAACGGGGCGCCGGTGTGGGCGCACAGCCAGGCGGTGGAACCGACGTGGTCGCCGTGGGCGTGGGTGACGGCGTGCTCGACGACGGTGCGGTCCTTGGTGAACCGCGCGAGCCGCCGGCCCGACCAGGGGAAGCCCGCGTCGATCACGACGTCGCCCTCGGGGCCCTCCACGACGACCGTGTTGAACAGGTGGCGGGGGAACAGGGCTCCGACATGCACTCCGTCGGTGACCTCCAGCAGCGCGGGCGGCATGGTCGAGGACTCTGACAGGTCCTGTCGGACCCTCGTGCGAACCTCGCGGGGTGTCGACCACCGAGCGCGCCGTGCCCCCGATGTCCGCCGACGAACGCGACACCCTCGCCGGCTGGCTCGACTTCTACCGGGACACCGTCGCCGCCAAGTGCCACGGCCTCGACGAGGAGCAGCTCCGGACCGCCTCGGTGCCGCCGTCGCCGCTCACCCCGCTCGGCCTGCTGCAGCACCTGGCCGAGGTCGAGCGGAACTGGTTCCGGCGGGTCCTGCTCGGTGAGGACGTCCCTCCGCTCTACGACTCCCCCTCGAGCACCGGCGAGCACAGCGGCGGGTTCGACCTCACCGCCGACGTCACGGGCGAGCAGGCCCTGGCCACCTGGCAGCAGGAGGTCGAGCGGGCGGTCGAGGCGTGCGCCGGGCGGGACCCGGGGTCCCGTGTCCCGTTCGGCGACGGCGAGGTGACGCTGCGGTGGATCTGTGTGCACATGATCGGCGAGTACGCCCGCCACGCCGGGCACGCCGACCTGCTCCGCGAACGGATCGACGGTGCCACCGGGGTGTGATCGATACGGCCTGCCTCGGGGACACCACGCGTCATGGAGTGCCGGTTCGCGCAACGGAGTCGCCTCGGCCCGGGATCCGATTCCGTGATTCTCGTGCCCTGGTTCCACACTCAGCCGGATCGTCCGGTGATGAGTGGAGCATCCGATGTCGATGATCGTGATCGCCATGCCGATCCCAGCCGACAAGTACACGGAATGGCGCACCGCCATGAGCGAGTTCGCGGGTCCACGCAGGGAGGAGTACACCGCCGCGCGAACTCGGCAGGGCGTGACCCGCCAAGGCGTCTTCGTGCACCACACCCCGCAGGGCCCGATGGAGATCATGGTGATGGAGGCCGACGATCCCGCGAGGGCGCTCGAGCTCATCGGTTCGTCCGGAGAGCCGTTCGACGTCGAGTTCCGCGCGTACCTCAAGAGCGTCTTCGATCTGGACCTGTCCGAACCGCCTCCCGGCCCGCTGCCCGAGCAGGTCCTCGGCTGGAGAGCCCCGAGACCCTGAGAGATCCGTGGAATTCTTCGCCTCACTACCTATGACTCCTCGATCGGACCAGAGCTCGATCACGCAGAGTCGCAGTATCGTGGTCAGTCCCTCGGGGCGAGGGACGCCCCGAGCCGCATCACCGTGAGAGCGCGCGGCCGCGGGAACGGAGCGAAGCCATGACACAGGTCATCTCTCGAGTCGACGATCTCCGTGCAGCCCTGACCGGGTCGGTCGTCACTCCGGACGACCCGGGCTACGACGAGGCCCGGCAGGTGTGGAACGGCGACATCGACCGGAGACCGGCCGTCATCGCCTACTGCGCGACCGCCGAGGACGTCGCAGCGGCCGTGACGTTCGCCCGTGACGCGTCGCTCGAGATCTCGGTGCGCAGCGGAGGCGCCCACTCCACGGCGGGCTTGAGCGTGGGGGACGCCGGCATCGTCATCGATCTGGGCCGGCTGAGCGAGATCACGGTGGACCCGGCCCGTCGCCGTGCCACCGTGGGCGGTGGCGCCCTGCAACGTGACATCGACGCGGCGACCCAGGCCCACGGGCTGGCCGTTCCGCTCGGCGAGATCGGGCACACCGGGGTCGGCGGGATCGCCACCGGCGGGGGCATGGGCTGGCTCACCCGTCAGCACGGGCTGACCTGCGACAACGTGCTCTCCGCCCAGGTCGTCCTCGCCGACGGCCGGATCGTGCGCGCGGCACCGGACGAGAACCCCGACCTGTACTGGGCGATCCGCGGGGGCGGGGGGAACTTCGGTGTCGTCACCTCCTTCGAGTTCGCCCTGCACGAGGTGGGACCCGAGGTCGACGTGGGCATGTTCTTCTACGGCATGGACCGGGCCGCCGATGCCCTGCGGCTCGCCCGGGAGGTCATTCCCGACCTGCCGCCCGACGTCAGCTTCGAAGTGGTCGGCCTGTCCGCGCCGCCGGCGCCGTTCGTGCCCGAGGAGCACCACTCCCGACTGGTGCTCGCGTTGGCCGCGGTGGGTTTCGGCGCCGAGCCACACCATCGAGAGTTGCTCGAACGCCTGCGCGCCGCGCTGCCCCCGCTGTTCGAGATGGTCTCCCCGATGCCGTACGCGGCACTCCAGCAGATGTTCGACGACGCGTTCCCGCGGGGCACCCACTGCTACGAGAAGGCCCTCTACCTCGAGGAGTTCACCGACGCGGCCATCGACGTGGCCGTCGAGCGGATCACCGCCACGGTGTCGCCGATGTCGTGCACGTTCTTCTACGTGCTCTCGGGGGCCTACGGCGCGTCGGCCGAGGAGGACACGGCCTTCGGCGGCGGGCGTACGCCGCGGATGCAGGTGTTCATCCTCGGGATGACACCCGAGGCCGACGGACTCACCGCCGAGCGAGCCTGGGTGCGCGGTTTCTACGACGCGCTCGCGCCCCACGCCATGGGCAAGGGCGGGTACGTCAACGGGATCCTGCCCGACGACGTCCACCGCCTACCGGCGACCTACGGCACGAAGTACCCGCGGCTGGCACGCATCAAGGCCGCGTACGACCCGGACAACCTCTTCCACCGCAACGCCAACATCCCGCCCGCGCCCTGACGACGTCGGCCATCCGCCGGCCAGGACCGATCGTGGCGGGGACACCACACCGAGCCCTGGCCGGCGGAGGCCTCGCGCGACTCAGCGTGCCAGCACCTCGTCGAGGCGCTCGTAGCCCTCGACGACGCCCTCCTCCATCCCGCTCTGCAGCATCGCGTCGCGGGCCTCGAAGGACGGGCCGATCGAGAAGCCCTCGAGGCGGGTCCGGCCACCGGGGAGTTCGACGAAGGTCATCGTCTCCAGCGCCACCATGTCCGGGACCCCCTCGTAGGTGAAGGTCTGCACGAGCCGCTCGCCCTCGCGGACCTCGTGGAACGAGCCGAAGAAGTGGTGCTCGGTGCGGTCCTCCCCGACGTGGGTGTACCGGTAGCCGCCCCCGGTCTGCGGGGCCCAGCGCTGGATCGTCATCGTCAGCCGGCGCGGGCCGAGCCAGCGGACGACGAGGTCGGGGTCGACGTGGGCGCGGAAGACGGCCGCGGGCGGGGCGTCGAACTCCCGGGTGATGCGGATTGCGGGGACGGTCGGGTCGGCGCTGATGGTGGTGGCGAGGGCGGTGTTCACGGGTCGCTCCTGGTCTCGGTGGTCTCGGTGGTCTCGGTCGTCTCGGTGGTCTCGGCGGTCCGCTTGTTCTCGGACATCTCTGCGAGCACGGCGTCGAGGCGCTGGTAGCGCAGCTCGGCGCGGCGCCGGTGGCCCTCGATCCAGCCGGTGAGCAGGTCGAACACGTCGACCTCCAGGTGCGCCCAGCGCTGCTGGCCGTCCCGGCGCCGGCTGATCAGGCCGGCCGCCTCGAGCACCGTGAGGTGCTTCGAGACGGCCTGGAGGCTCACGTCGTAGGGCGCCGCGAGCTCCGTCACGGTGGCGTCGTCCGCCGTCAGGCGAGCGACGATGTCGCGCCGGATCGGGTCGGCGAGCGCGGCGAACGCCCGGGACAGCGAGTCGTCCACCGCGACCACCTCCCCGTATTCAACTCCCCGGTTGAGTACGAATGTAGGACCGGAGAGGAGGAGAAGTCAACGATCAACTCGACGAGGTGGAGGGACGGGGTGGGGAGCGGACGCCACCCGTCACCCACCCGCCCGAGCGTCCGGCCCGAAGGTCACCGGCCCGGGCGGAGCGTCACGGGGTTCCCGACCGCGACAATGTCTGCATGTCCGCGCCCGAGGCCGAGCCGTCGCGCCGCGCCGGATCGCGCGCCGAGGCCAAGGCCCGGACGCACGAGAACCTCCTCGACGCCGGCCTCGCGGTGTTCGCCGACCGCGGCTACGGCGCGGCGTCGGTCGAGGAGATCGCGCGGCGGGCCGGTGTCTCGGTCGGCTCGGTCTACGCGCACTTCACCAGCAAGGAGAAACTCTTCCTCGCCCTCCTCGAGCGCCGCGCGGACCGCGAGACCGCCCTCGCCCAGACCGAGCTCGCCGCCGGCTTCGACGCCCTGCTGCCCGCGCTCGACCGCCGGCTGTGCGAGGAGGCCGACGCGGACCACCTCGCGCTGCTCGGCGCCGAGGCCTGGCTCTACGCGGTGCGCTCCCCCGAGTTCGGCAAGGAGCTCGCGGAGCACCAGGCCCGCGTCCAGCAGGTGGTCACCGGGCTCGTCGCGGCCGAGCGCGAGCGCCGCGGCGTGCGCTGGTCGCTCGACGACGCCGAGGTGGCCGCCGTCGTGTCGGCGCTGCACCAGGGCCTCGTCCAGCAGCGCCGGCTGCGCCGCGGGAGCGTGCCCGACGACCTGTTCGGCCGGACCCTCACCGCTCTGCTGCGGGGCCTGGAGGATCGGATTCCCCCGGCCTGACGTCCTCGCCGGTGACGGCGGGCGTGGGGTCGGACGCCGCCGGACCGGACCCGTCGTCGGGACCCCGCCGTGGCGCGAGCCGCCGCAGGCCGTGGTAGCCGAGCACGACGACGACGGTGCCCAGCGCGATCCCGCCGAACTCCCCGCCGGAGAACGTGTAGGTGACGCCGCCGATCCCGATGACGATGCCCGCGGCGAGCGGGACGAGGACCTCGGGCCGGGAGAAGTCGACGCGGTTCTCCACCCAGATCCGGGCGCCGAGCAGGCCGATCATCCCGTAGAGGACCACCGTGATCCCGCCGAGCACCCCGCCCGGCGTCGCCGCCACGACCGCCCCGAACTTCGGGCAGAACCCGATGAGGACCGCCACGACGGCGGCCACCCAGTACGCCGCGGTGGAGTACACCCGGGTGGCGGCCATGACGCCGATGTTCTCGGCGTAGGTGGTGGTCGGGGAGCCGCCGACCGCGCCGGCGACGGCGGTGGCGATGCCGTCGGCGGCGAGGGCGCGGCCCAGGTAGGGGTCGAGGTCCTCGCGCGTCATCGACGCCACCGCCTTGACGTGCCCGGTGTTCTCGGCGATGAGCGCCACGACCACCGGGACGACGAGGACGATCGCCGAGGCGCTGAAGGCGGGCAGGTGCAGGCCGGGGGCGCCGGGGGTGCCGAGCGGCAGGCCGATCCAGGGGGCGTCGGCGACCTTGGACAGGTCCACGCGCGGGTGGGTGGAGACGACGCCGGACGCGTTCGCGGCCGTGATCGGCCCCGCGAGCGCGTCGAGGACGGCCGAGAGCACGTAGCCGACGACGAGGCCCACCAGCACCGACAGCCGGCCGAGCATCCCCCGGCCGGCCACCGCCACGACCATGACGACGAGCATCGTCACCAGGGCGACGCCCTGGTCCTGGGGCCAGTAGGTGCCGGCCACCACCGGCGCCAGGTTGAGCCCGATGAGCAGGACGACGGCGCCGGTCACCGCGGGCGGGAGGATCGCCGAGATCACGCGGGCACCGCCGAGGTGCACGGCGAGTCCGACGAGGGCGAGCACGACGCCGGTCAGCGCGATGGCCCCGGTGACCTCCGCGCTCGTCCCGCCGGCGGCCCGTACGGCGGCGACCGCGCCGACGAACGAGGCGCTGGTCCCGAGGTAGCTCGGCACCCGCCCCCGGGTCATCAGCAGGAAGAGCATCGTCGCGAGCCCGGAGAGCAGGATCGCGAGGTTCGGGTCGAGGCCCATGAGCACGGGGAAGACGAACGTCGCCCCGAACATCGCGAGGACGTGCTGGGCGCCGAGCCCGACGGTGCGACCCCAGCTCATCCGCTCCTCGGGCCGCACCACCTCGCCCGGCCCGGGCGCACGGCCGTCGCCGTGCACCGTCCATCGCAGCGGGGACGGGGGTGCCGGGTCGGTCACTCAGCTCTCCGTGGTCGGGGCGCTCGGGCCGGTGTCGGCCGTGGCCAGGACGCCGGCGAGACGCTCGGCGACCTCGCTGGTCGGCGGGGGGTCGAGCGGGGGCAGCGTGGAGCGGTGGCCCTCGGCGGCGAGGGCGTCGAGCACGAAGGTGCGGTAGCGCTCCCACCGGTCGGGCCGGACGTCCTCGCCGAACGGCGCGGCGGTGGCGACGACCATGACGGCCGCGGCGGGGATGTCGCGCGCCTCGGCGTCGGGACGCAGCACGCCGGCCGCGCGGGCCCGGGTGACGAGGTCCGAGAGCGGGCCGATGAAGCGCAGCGCCACCTCGGTGGTGAACGCGCCGGAGTCCTTGGCGGCCCGCAGGATCCCGCGCCGGTGCAGCAGCGCCCGGGCGATCTCCTCGATCACCCGGACCACCGCGCCCCACGGGTCGTCATCGGCGGCGGCACCCGCCAGGAGCGGTTCGACGGCCTCCTCGAAGTACTCCGCGAAGACCGCGGCGACGAGCTCGTCGCGCCCGGCGAAGCGGCGGTACAGGGTGGAGGGCCCGACGCCGGCGCGCCGGGCCACCTCCTCGAGGGGCACCTCGGGTCCGACCTGCTCGAACGCCTCGCGCGCCGCCGCGACGATGGCGCGGTGGTTGCGCAGCGCGTCCGCACGCAGCGGCCGCGACGAGAGGCCCGACCCGGTCACGGCCCGTGACGCTAGCAGCGTCGGGCCCCTGACCGGGGATTCCTCACGCCCACCTCACCCCTGGATCGATCGTCGTAGCCGATGACGACGTCTCCCGTCGCCGTGGTCGAGCTGCGCCGCGCCCCGTCCGCTCCGCTACGTCTCCTCGATGCTCAGCGCCCCGGACGGGCACGACCCGACGGCGTTGCGCGCGGACTCCGCGTCCTCGTCCTGCGGGCTCTCCTCGAGGACCACGACGATCGCGTCGTCGTCCTGGTCGAAGACGTTCTCGGCGGCGAGGACGCAGTTGCCCGCGCCGATACAGACGTCGCGGTCGGCCTTGATCTTCATCGGTGGTTCTCCTCCGGTGGTGGTCGGAAGGACGGTCGGCGATCTCACCACGTCACGGGCAGGCTCCGCAGGCCGTGGACGACCGACGCCGAGCGGAAGTCGACGTCCTCGAACGGGATCGCGGGGGCCAGCGTCGGGAAGCGGCGCAGCAGGGCGGGGAACGCGGTGGCCATCTCCATGCGGGCCAGCGGGGCGCCGAGGCAGTGGTGCACGCCGTGGCCGAACGCGACGTGGTGGCTCGCGGCGCGCCCGACGTCGAGCCGGTCCGGGTCCTCGACGAGCGCGCGGTCGCGGTCCGCGGCGGGCAGCGAGACGACGAGCACGTCCCCCGCCCCGACGGCCTGCCCCGCGACCTCGGTGTCCGCGGTCGCCACGCGCGGCACCCCGGTGTGCACGACGGAGAGGAAGCGCATGAGCTCCTCGACGGCGGGCGCGGTCGCCTCGGGGTCGTCGCGCACGACGGCAGCCTGCTCGGGGTGGCGCAGCAGCGCGAGGGTGCCGATGGCCAGCATGTTCGCCGTCGTCTCGTGGCCGGCGATGAGCAGCAGCGAGGAGATGCCGATGAGCTCGGTGCGGGTGAGGTCGTCACCGTGCTCGCGGACGAGCATCCCGAGCATGTCGTCCCCGGGCTCGGCGAACGCGCGGTCGACCAGCTCCCCCATGTAGGCCCGCGACTCCATCGCGACCTGACCGCGCTCCTCCAGCGGGCGGGTGAGGTCCAGCTGCTTCGCCGCCCGACTGTGGAACTCGGCCCGGTCGGCGTACGGCACCCCGAGGAGCTCGCAGATGACGAGGCTCGGGACCGGGAGCGCGAAGTCCGGGACGAGGTCGGCGGGCGGGCCCGCCTGCTCCATCGCGTCGAGCTGGGCGTCGACGATCTCGGCGATCCGGGGCTGCAACCGCCGGATCCGCTTGACGGTGAACTCGCCCGTGAGCAGGCGGCGCAACCGGGTGTGCTCGGGCGGGTCGAGCATGAGCAGGTTGCCGGACCGCTGCTCGCCGGGCGCCGCCCCGGGCACCGGGATCACGGGCAGGCCGGCGCTGGAGAACCGCGTGGCGTCGCCGAGCACCTCCCGCGCGTCCTCGTAGCGCGTCACCAGCCAGGCCGGGCGGCCGATCGGCGTCGTGACCCGGCCCAGGCCCGGCTGCTCGCGGATCGCGGCGATCTCGGCGGGCGGATCGAAGCGATCGCGGCGCATGTGCAGGGGTAGCACCGGTGCCTGCGCGGTGGCCATGGGGACTCCTCGGCGGTCGGGGGCGACCACCTCGACGGTAACACCGGAAACGGTAGTTCGCTGTCAGATACCCGTCACGCTGGCTGCGCGCACTCCTTGGCCGCCTCGACGAAGTGCGCCACCGCGGGCGAGCGGTCGGTGCGTCGCCACGCGACCTGCAGCGCGACCTCCGGCACCTCGCCGGTCAGGGGCAGGAACACGACGCCGGGCGGACGGAGGTTGGCGTAGTAGGACGGTTGCAGCGACACCCCGAGACCGGCCGCGACCAGCCCGAGCTGGGTCTCGATGTCGGCGCCCTCGGCGACGATGCGCGGGCTGAAGCCGTGCTCGAGGCAGTAGCCGACGATGATGTCGAAGAACGCCCGTCCGAGCGGGCGCGGCCAGAGCACGAACGGCTCGTCGGCGAGGTCCTCCGGGACGACCTCGGTGCCGCCGGCCAGCCGGTGGTCGGCGGGCACCGCCGCGAGCAGGGGCTCGGCGACCAGGTGCTCGACCGCCACCGCCTCGGTGGGCGCCGCGGCGCGCACGAGCCCGACGTCGAGCCGCCCGTCGGCGAGCGCCACGAGCTGGGCCGCGGTGTCCTGCTGGCTGACCTCGAGCTGGAGGTCGGGGAACCGGGCCCGGATCGAACGGAGGATGCGCGGGGTGATCGAGGCGAGCGCGGTGCCGACCGAGCCGACGGCCAGCAGCCCGACGGCGCCGTTCGCCGCCTGGGTGACGAGCGTCTGCGCCCGCTCGGCCTCGTAGAGAACCCGGGGGGCGGCGTCGAGCAGCACCCGCCCGGCGGGCGTGAGCTCGGTGGCGCGGCTCGAGCGGTCGAACAGGGCCGCGCCGAGGGTGCGCTCCAGCGCGCGGATCTGCTGGGAGAGCGCGGGCTGGCTGACGTGCAACCGGCGCGCGGCCCGGCTGAAGTGCAGCTCGGCAGCGACGGCGAGGAACGTCCGCAGCTGTCGGAGCTCCAGGTCCATGACCACGATCGTGCCCTGTCCCGGCGAGGCGTGACCCGACGACGCGCGAGCAGCACCGGACCGTGACCGACGACCGCGTCGGGATCACCGGGTCAGAAGTCGGGGTCGGTGTCGTAGCGGGTGGGCGGGTCGCCGCGGAGGCGTCGGGCGCGGTCGGCGAGGTGTCCGGCGGCGTCGCGGGCCTCGGCGGTGATCCGGCCGTCGCGACCACGGCGTGGCCGGAAGGGCTCGACGGCATCCTGGGGCATGGACAGGAAGGCTTCGACCGGGAGACGGTCGGGTTCCTCCTCGACCGGCGGGCAGGGCTCGGGCAACGGGTCGACCACCCGGCTGACGGTGCGGTGCTCGGTGCCGGTGGGGTCGGTGATCACGAAGTGCCCGGGTCGGGGTTGACGCAGCCGCCAGGTGCGGTGCTTGCGGGTGTGGTGGGCCCGGCACCTCAGATCGGCCAACCCGGGTCCGGCGCCGGGCGCACTCCTCGGCAACGACCCCCCGGGCCGACGACGACCGCGGTGATAAGGCCCGGCTTCTCACACCAGTGAGACCGCCGATCAGGGATCCGCACCGCGGGCGCACGTCACCGATCAGGGTGAACGGACCGAAGAGATCCCCGATCAGGGAGCGCGTCCGCCCAGATGAATCGCGACCACCGCTACGTCGTCGTCGGGTGCGGCGGCCTCGGGTCCGCCGCCCTCTACTGGCTCGCGCGCGCCGCGGGCAGCCGGGACGGCGCCGTCCTCGGCCTCGAGGCCCACCACCTCGGCCACGACCGCGGCGCCAGCCAGGACCACAGCCGCATCATCCGCTACGCCCAGCACCAGGACGCCTACGCCGCCCTGGCCCCCGCGGCCTACGACACGTGGCACGACGTCGAGCGGGTGTCCGGCCAGCGCCTGGTCACCGAGACCGGCGGGCTCGTCATCGAGGACGTCGACGCGCGATCCGCGACGGACACCGGCACGCGCAACATGGACGGCTACCGCGCGGTCGCGGCCCGACACGGCGTGCCGATCGAGGAGCTGGACGCGAAGGCGGTGACGGCCCGCTGGCCCCAGTTCCGGCTCACCGGCACCGAGCAGGCCATCTACCAGCAGCGCTCCGGCATCGTCGACGCCCGTCGCGCGAACGCCACCCACGTCGCCCTCGCCCGCGGCCACGGCGCCGTCGTCGAGCAGGACACCCCGGTCCGCGCGCTGCACCCCACCCGCGACGGCGTCGAGGTCGTCACCGACGACGAGGTCTACCGCGCCGAGCAGGTCGTCGTCACCGCCGACGCGCGGACCAACGAGGTCCTCGAGGGCGTCGGGCGCGAGCTGCCGCTCACGGTGCTCCAGGAGCAGGTCACCTACTACGCCACCCCGAACCTGCTCGACTTCTCCCCCGAGAACTTCCCGGTGTTCATGTGGCACGGCACCGAGAACTTCTACGGCTTCCCGGTCTACGGCGAGGTCGCGACGAAGCTCGGGCAGCACATGGGCGGGCACGAGGTCACCGCCGACTCGCGGACCTTCGAGGCCGACCCGCTGCGCCGCAAGCGCCAGGAGGAGTTCCTGGCCGACCACGTCCCCGGCTTCGGCGGCCCCGAGCTCTACACCAAGACCTGCCTCTACACGATCCCGCCGGACCAGCACTTCGTCATCGACACCGTGCCCGAGGCGCCGAACGTGCACGTGGCGGTCGGGGCGGGCCACGCCTACAAGTTCGCCTCGCTGATCGGCCGGATCCTCGCCGAGCTCGCGACGGCCGGCCGGTCACGGCACCCCATCGACACCTTCACCCTCGACCGTCCGGCGCTGCTCGACCCCGAGTTCGAGCGCCGGTTCCATGTCTGAGCTCCGCTGGACGCTCCCCCAGGGCGCCTACACCGACCCGGGTGTGTTCGCCGACGACCTCGAGCACGTCTTCGCCCGCGGCTGGACGTTCGCGGGACACTCCTGCGAGCTCGGACCGGGCGACTGGTTCCGCGTCGCCCTCGGGCGCGACCAGGTGATCGTCGTGCGCGACGTCGACGGCACGCTGCAGGCCCACCACGACGTCTGCGCCCACCGCGGATCGCGGGTGACGACGACGGAGCGGGGCACCGCGAAAGCGTTCGTCTGCCCCTATCACCAGTGGGTCTACGGGCTGGACGGCTGCCTGCGCTCGGCGCGGCTGATGGGCGACACGTTCTGGGATGAGCAGAGTACGACGGCGGGCGTGCGGCTCGCCCCGGCTGCGGTTCGGGAGATCGCCGGGCTGGTGTTCGTCTGCCTCGCCGCGACGCCCGACGACGCTCCCGAGTTCGACGGGTTCGCCGACGCGGCGGCGCGCCACCTCGGCCCGCACGGGCTGGACGACGCGGTGATCGTCGCCCGCGACCACTACCGGGTGGCCGCGAACTGGAAGACGCTCGTCGAGAACAACCGCGAGTGCTACCACTGCCGCGGGAGCCACCCCGAGTTCTCGCTGTCGAACTTCGAGCACGGCACCCACGGCGACGTGCGGCCGAACCCGCGCTACGACACCGCCGTCGCCCAGGCCCGCGCCCGGTGGCGGGCCCGCGGGCTGGCCACCGACGACGTCAGCTTCCCGGGCGGGTCCTGGTACCGCTTCACGCGGCTGCCGCTGCGCGAGGGCTTCACGACGGAGACCCTCGACGGCCGGCTCGTCGGGCGCGTGATGGGGACGCTGCCCGACCCCGACGTCGGGTCGCTGCGGGTGGTGGGCCTGCCCAACCTCTGGGCGCACGCCAACGCCGACTACGCGATGACGACCCGGCTCACCCCGGTCGACGCCGGGACCACCGACGTCGAGGTCTGCTTCCTCGTCCACGCCGACGCCCGGCTCGACGACGCGCGCGTGGACGCGCTCACGGCGGTGTGGCGGGCGACCTCGGAGCAGGACTGGGCGCTCTGCGAGGCGACCTACGCCGGGGTGGCGTCGCGCGGCTACCGACCGGGCCCGCTCTCACCGGTGGTCGAGGGCTCGGTGGCGTCGTTCCTGGACTGGTACCTCGGCCGGTGGCCTGCGGCCTCGTGAGCAGGAAGTGCCGGTGTGGCGGCACTTTCCGCTCACCGGCGCGGAGCGCACCCGATCGAAGGACGGATCTTCTGCGGGGCTCCCCGGACGACAACACTCGACGTCCCATCGAGCGATCGTCCGAGGAGTCATCGTGCGACGGTCCCGCCGCGCCGCCGTGGTCGCGCTGTGCCTGACGGTCACGGCCGTCACCCTCACGGCCCTCACGGTCACCGCCGTCAGCCGGACGGCGGATGCGGCGCCGCGGGCCGACGGACCGGTGACGTTCGTGGCGCTCGGCGACTCCTGGGCCGCCGGGACCGCGGCGGGCGGCGACCCCCTCGTCGACCCGACCGGCGCCGACGGGACGTCCTGCCGGCGCACGACCACGTCGTACCCGGCCCGGGTCGGTCCGCGCCTCGCCCCGCAGGCCTGGACCAGCCGCGCGTGCGCCTCGACCACCGGCGGGGCGAACACCCAGTTCGCCGCGCTGGCCCCAGGCGTCACGCGCGTGGCGATCACCGTCGGCGCCGACGCCACCGGGCTCGGCCAGCTCGTCGGGGCGTGCGCCACGGGCAGCACTCCCGCCGCGTGCGAGGCCGCGGCCGCCCGCACCGGCCACGCCCTCGACAGCCTGGGCGGCGCCCTCGACGCCTCGCTGGCCGACATCCACCGTCGGGCCCCGGCCGCCCGCCTCGTCGTGACGACCTACCCGCGCCTCTCCGAGGGCCTCCCCTGCGCCGCGGGTGCCGCCGACGCCACGGCCGCCCGCCGGGTCGACGCCGCGGTCGCCCGCCTCGACGGGATCCTCACCGACCGCGGCCGGGCCGCCGGGGCCGTCGTCGTGGACGCCCGCCCGGCCTTCGTCGCCCACAGCGCCTGCGCCCGGCAGCCCTGGATCACGCCGTTCGCCGGGCCCGACCCGCTGCGGGCGGGCGCGCCGAACGCCGACGGCCAGGCCGCCCTCGCCCGGCTCGTCGCCGCCGCGCTGGAGCCGGCCCCGGCACCGGCCGCCCACCAGGCCGCGACCCGGTCCGCGCCCACTCCGTCCGCGCCCACCCCGTCCACGCCGGGCCCGTCCACGCCGGGCCAGTCCACACCAGGCCCGTCCGCGGCCCAGCGCTCCGCCCTCGGCCGGCTGCTCGCCCCGCTCTTCGGGGCCTGACGCGCGCGGCGCACGTCACGATGCGTCGACGACTCGTCAGCTCGGCGTGAACCCCGGTCCCCGAGCGGGTAGTGAGATCCGAAGTATCCGTGAGCACACCGTGGCGAGGAGCAGCATGACGGACACGAGCGCCGCGCCGGCATCGGCCACCGGTGACCGGCGGCCCGACGCCGGGCTGCACAAGGCCCTCGGCTTCTGGTCGCTGCTCGCGGCGGGGCTGGGCAGCGTCATCGGGTCGGGCTGGCTGTTCTCCTCGATGTACGCCGCCCAGGACGCCGGGCCCGCGGCCATGCTGGCCTGGGTCATCGGTGGGGCGCTGATGCTGCTCGTGGCGCTGGTGTTCGCCGAGCTCGGGATGGCGAAGCCGGAGTCGGGCGGCCTCGTGCGCTACCCGATGTACTCCCACGGCGGGCTGACCGCGGGCATCGTCGGTTGGGCGATGTGGATCAGCTACGTCGGCAACCCGCCCACCGAGGCCGCCGGCGTCGTCCAGTACGCGGCGAGCTACCTGCCCGGCGTGTACGACGGGGCCTCGCTGACCGGCCTCGGCATCCTCATCGCGGTCGCCCTCATGGCCGTCTTCGTGGCCCTGAACTGGTTCGGCGTGCTGCTGTTCGCCCGCTCGAACACGGTCGTCACCGCCATCAAGGTCCTGATCCCGACAGCGACCGTGGTGCTGCTGATCGCGTCCGGCTTCGACTCGTCGAACCTCACCGACCACGGCGGGTACGCCCCGTACGGCTGGGAGGCGGCGCTCTCGACGATCGCGACGGCCGGGATGGTGTTCGCCTACACCGGCTTCCGCAACGTCATCGAGCTCTCCGGCGAGGCCCGCGATCCCCGCCACACCGTGCCGCGGGCCCTCATCGCCACCATCGTCATCACGATCGTGCTCTACCTCGCGCTGCAGCTCGCGTTCCTCGGCGCGGTGCCCGCCTCGCTGCTCGGGAACGGGTGGCACGGGGTCAACTTCGACTCGCCGTTCGCGAACCTCGCGATGGTCCTCGGCCTGTCCTGGCTCTCGTGGACGCTCATCGCCGACTCGATGCTCTCGCCGTCGGGGTCGGGCATCGTCTACACCGCCTCGAACTCGCGCAACGTGTTCGGGCTGGCCAAGAACGGCTTCTTCCCGAGGTCGCTGACGGCGCTGAACAGGCGCGGCATCCCGGCGCGCGCGCTGGTGCTGAACTTCGTCGTCGGGCTCGCGTACCTGCTGCCGCTGCCGAGCTGGCACTCGATCATCTCGGTGACCGGCTCGATCGCGGCCTTCACCTTCCAGATCGGCGCGGTCTCGCTGATCGCGTTCCGCGCCTCCGGGCTGACCCGCACCGACACCCGGCTGCGCGGCATGACGGTGATCGCGCCGGTGGCGTTCGTCGTCTCCTCGCTGGTGGTGTTCTGGACGTCCTGGTCGAAGCTGTCGATCGCGATGGCGATCATCGCGGTCGGGATCGTCTGGTACGCGGTGGTGTGGCTCCGGTCGGGGCGGGCCGTCTCGGAGCTCGTCGGCGGGACGTGGCTCGTCGTCTACCTGATCGGGCTGACGGTCCTCTCCGCGCTGGGCAGCTTCGGCGGGGCGCACGTGCTCGGGGCGCCGTGGGACTCGGTCGTCGTCGCCGCCTTCTCGCTCGCGATCTACGTGTGGGGCGCGCGCAGCGGGACGGCCTACATGACGGCCCGCCCCGAGATGGTCCGCCGGCTGCGCGCCGAGGCCGACGAGGACCGCGGTGACCTCCCGGAGGAGGCGGCGGCGCGCTGAACCGTCAGGCGTCGAGGAGCCGGAGGAGCGTCGTGGGGGCCACCGTCCGCCAGGCGTCCACGGCGATCCCGCGCAGCTCGGTCCCGTCGAGCGCGTCCTCGCCCGCGAGGTCCAGGCGCAGGCCCAGCCACCCGCGGTGCCCGACGTAGGGCGGGACGAAGAACCGTGCGGGCTCCGCCGCGACCAGCTCGGCGGCGACCCCGGGCGGGGCGGCGGCCCAGATCGCGGTGTGCGGGTCGCCGTGGTGGTGGTCGGCGAACACGACGAACGTCTTCTTCCCGCGCACGAACCACGCCGGCGACCCGTGGCTCGGGCGCTCGACCACCTCGGGCAGCGCCAGGCACGCCGCCCGCACGGCGGCGAGGATCTGCTCGGCGTCGGGCACGGTCAGTAGAGGAGGGCGAGCGCCAGGAGCGACAGCACGAACGCGACCAGCACCACGACGGTGATCGCGGGGGTCACGCCACGGCTCCACCACGGGGCCTTGCCGGGGATCGGTGGCGAGTCGAACGTCCGGTCCAGGATCCGCCGTTCCGGGTCCGCCATGGTCGCCCCCGCCCTGGCCGCTTCGTGTCCGCTTCGTCCGGAGCTACCGTAACGGCGCTGTCCACCGAGATCCATCGCGCCGCAGGGGATACGGTCCGCCGACCCTAGGCAGTCGATCATGGGAACCGGCACATCACCGTGTGCCGGTATTCGTGATCAACTGCCTGGCGACGACGACCGCGGGCTCACCGGGCGGCGTGCCGGGCCCGGGGTTCGGCGGGGTCGGGCAGGGCCGGCCGCTCGGGAGCCCCGGCCTTGGCGTGGCGACCGGTGTCGGCGGGGCGGGCCGCGGCGGGGCGGAGCGCGGCGGGGCGGCCGTCCGACGACGGGTCGCGCGGCTCCGGCGCCCACGGCTCGGCACGACGACGGGTGGCCGCGGGCCGTCGCTCGGGCTCCGGGGAGCGGCCGAAGCTCAGCCGGCTGCCGGTCGGCGGGGTCGCCGGCTCGGACGGCTCGGTCGCCCGCACCGGGGTCCCGCTCCGGGGCGGGCGGTGACCGGTCGGGCGCTCGTCGACGGGGCGACGGGAGCCCCGACCGCGGTCGCTGTCCCGCGACGGCGGTAGCGGACCGACGTCCGCGCGGACCGCGCGCCGCGGCGGCTCCACCGCGCCACGCGGGGTCGGGACCGCACCGTCCGGCGCGGCCGGGGTCGACGCGGTCCCGGTCGAGACGGCCCGGGGCGGAGCAGCCGGAGTCGACGCGGCCGAGCTCTTGCCGCGGCGCCGACCCCGGTGGGCACCGCGATCGCGGACCCGACCATCGCGCAGGGGTGCCCGGTCTTCTGCGGCGGGCGGGCGCTCGGCGGCGGCGCGCTCCGCCTCCTCGCGGAGCTCCCGGGCGGCGAGCTCCACGGACTGCACCGCCCGCACCGCGTACCGCCCGCGGCTCCCCGTCCCGGTGTCGGGGCCGGTGTCCCGGACCGTGTCGCGCGGCAGCTGCGTCGTCGGCTCCCCGGAGGCGGCCGGCGCCGGGGTGGCCCGGGGCCGCGGGACCGCCGCGGCCAGGACGCGAGGGGGCTCCGCCGGACGGGCCGGGGTGGCCAGACGGGCCGCCAGCGACGAGCCGCCCGCGGGGGCGATCACCTCGGTCACCACCGGGTTCACGGCGGTGCGGACGGCGTCCTCGAGGTCGTCGGTGGGCTCCCCCGTCTCCGGCTCCGGGGTCGCCTCGTCCGGCGGCCCCGACGCCTCCGACGCCTCCGACACCTCCGACACCTCCGACGGCTCCTCCCGCCGCCGCGGGCGCGCCGGCCGGACCGGCACGGGCACGAACGGCATCTCCGTGACGGGCACCCGGGCGCGGGCCCGGGCCGCCCGCCGTCGTCGCACCCGGGTCCCCAGCGCCGAGCCGAGGAAGGCGAGCCCGACCAGCGCCCAGAAGCCCGCCACCGCGAGCTGGTACCAGGGCGTCGGCGAGGAGGAGAACAGGACCTGCGCCTCGGCCGCTACGAGCGACGCCAGGCCGAGCACGGCCGCCGTCGTCGGGCGGGTGGTCAGTTGCCACCAGGGTCGACCCGGGCGCGAACGCAGCAGGATCACGGAGCGCACCGGCCGCCTCCCTCACTCGTCACCCGGACGAGTGACCTGCTCGTTATAGCACCTCGATCAGGTCGCGCTCTGGCACACCGGGCACCAGAAGAGGTTGCGGGCCGCGTGGGTGCGGCGCGCGATCTCGGTGCCGCACAGCAGGCACGGCAGTCCGGCCCGCCGGTAGACGTAGACGGGCCGTCCGCAGGTGCGGTCGTGCCGTCGGGCGGGGTGGTGGCAGCGCAGGTCGGCGTGCTCCGGACGCAGGGTGTCGATCGAGCCGCGGCGCACGCCGTCGGCGAGCAGGTCGACCAGGTCGTCCCACACCGCGTCGAACCGCGCCCGCCCCAGGTCGCGGCCCGCGACCAGCGGGTCGATGCCGTGCCGGAAGAGCACCTCGGCGCGGTAGACGTTGCCGACGCCGGCGATCACCGACTGGTCCATGAGCAGCGTCGCGATGGGCGAGCGGGACCGGGAGAGGCGCCGCCAGGCCTGCTCGGGGTCGGCGTCGGGACGCAACGGATCGGCGCCCAGACGCTCGTGGACGGCCGCCACCTCGCCCTCGGTGAGCACCTCGCAGGCGGTGGCACCGCGCAGGTCGGCGTAGTGGGTGCTCCCCACCATCCGCATCCGCACCTGACCGACCGGCTCCGGGACGGCGCCGTCCCCGGGGATCGCGGTGAGCGAGAACTTCCCGTAGAGGCCGAGGTGGACGTGCACGACGAGGTCGTCCTCGTAGACGTGGAACAGGTGCTTGCCGTGGGCGTCGACGGACCGCAGCACCCGGCCGTCGACGAGCTCGGCGCCCGCGGCGAACCGCCCCTGCGGTGAGCTCACCGCGACCTCGTGGCCGCGGAAGCGACGGACGTGCGACCGCGCGAGGCGGCGGATCGTGTGGCCCTCAGGCATGTGAACGGATGTGGTCGTCGGGACGACGAAAACCGTTCACATGGGCTCGCCCTTCTCGTACCGGTCGAGCATGTCGATGCGGCGCTGGTGGCGGCCGCCCTCGAACTCCGTCGCGAGGAACGCCCGCACGAACGTCGTCGCCTCCTCCGGGGTGTGCATGCGCGCGCCGACCGCCACGATCTGCGCGTTGTTGTGCCGGCGGGCGAGCTGCGCGGTCTCGATGCTCCAGGCCAGCGCCGCCCGGCAGCCGCGCACCTTGTTGGCGGCGATCTGCTCGCCGTTGCCCGAGCCGCCGATGACGACGCCGAGGCTGCCCGGGTCGGCGACGGTGCGCTCGCCGGTGGCGGTGCAGTACGGCGGGTAGTCGTCGTCGGCGTCGTAGACCTCCGGGCCCACGTCGACGACCTCGTGGCCGTCGGCTCGCAGCTCGCTGCACAGGTGGGCCTTCAGCTCGAAGCCCGCGTGGTCGGAACCGAGGTAGACGCGCACGGGCAGCACTATCGCAGGCGGCTACCCACTCGTCGCGCACGGATAGTCGCGATCGCCGTCCTGGTCACGGAACCCGGGCCGGGAAACATGCCCGTGACACGGTGGCCCTAGCGTGCACGTCATGTCGGCGGAGCGGATCGCGGCGGCCCGGGACGTCGTCCTCGGGGTGGAGGAGGAGTTCCACCTGGTGGACCTCGGGACGCGCAGCGCCGTGCCGCGCGTGCCCGAGCTGCTCGACGAGCTCGCCGACCTGGACGCCGACGCGTTCGCGGCCGAGCTCAAGCCGTCGATCATCGAGACGAACTCCGACCCGACGGCGAGCCTCACCGACCTGCGCGCCGACCTGCTGCGGCTGCGCCGCATGCTGTCGTCGATGGCGCAGGAGCGCGGCCTCGGCGTCGTCGGCGCCGGCAGCGTGCCGCTGGTGGACAGCTCCGCGCAGGGCATCACCGCCTCCCCGCGCTACGAGCGGATGCGCGACGAGTACCAGATGCTCGCCTTCGAGCAGCAGATCTGCGGCACCCAGGTGCACGTCGACGTGCCCGACCGCGACGCCGCCGTCGCCGTCATGCAGCACTCCGCGCCGTGGCTGCCGGTCCTGCTCGCGCTGTCCGGCTCGAGCCCGTTCTGGCAGAGCGAGGACACCGGGTACGCGAGCTCGCGCACGCTGGCCTGGCACCGCTGGCCCACGGCCGGCCCGCCCGCCCCGCTGCGCGACGCCGCCGACTACGACGCCCTCATCGACGACCTGCTCCGGTCCGGGACGATGTCCGACCCGGGGATGGTCTACTTCGACATGCGTCCCTCGGCGCACCAGAAGACCGTCGAGGTGCGGATCTGCGACGCCTCCCCCACCGTCGACGGCGTCGTGCTCGTCGCCGGGCTCGCGCGGGCGCTCGTCGTGCACGGCGTGCGGGCCCACCTCGAGGGCCGACCCCAGCCGCGCTACCGCCCCGAGCTGCTCCGCGCGGCGTCGTGGCGCGCCGCGCGCTCCGGGCTGGAGGGCGACCTCGTCGACGTCACCGGCCGGGAGCTGGTGCCGCCGTCGCGGGCGATCCGGCTGATGCTCGACCACCTGCGCGACGACCTCACCGACGCCGGCGACTGGGACGAGATCTCCGAGCTCGCGCTCGACGCCCTGGCCCGGGGCAGCTCCGCGGCCCGCCAGCGCCAGCGCGCCAACCGCGGTGGCGGGCTCGAGGGCGTCGTCGACATGCTCGTCGCCGAGACCCGCGGGGAGCCCGACGAGCCCGCCGTCGAGCAGCTGCCGACGCCGGCGACGGCCGCGCCCGTCCTGCTCGGCGACTACCACCCGCCGTCGTACGACGAGGCCGTGGACGAGACCGGGCACGTGAGGCCCCCCTACGCCTGGCTCGTCACGAACCTGGAGCGGATCGGCCCCGCGGGGCTGCTCGCCCACGAGAAGAGCCGCGACGCCGAGCAGCGCGCCCGGTCGATGTTCTTCCCCCAGCCCGATGACCCTGAGCGGCTCTTCCCCCTCGACCTCATCCCCCGGCTGATCACTCGCACCGACTGGGAGCAGCTCTCCGACGGCCTGGTGCAGCGCGCCCGCACCCTCGAGGCGCTGCTGCAGGACCTCCACGGCGAGCGGGCCGCCCTGCGCGACGGCATCCTGCCGCGCGAGGCGCTGCGCTGGCTGCCCGCCGAGGGCGAGGCCTCGACGATGGTCCCCGAGAAGACCACGCGGGCGCTGGTCTCGGGCCTGGACCTGGTGTGCGACGGCGAGGGGCGCTGGAAGGTCCTCGAGGACAACCTGCGCATCCCCTCGGGCATCGCCTACGCGATGGCCGACCGCCGGGTGGTGCGCAGCGTGCTGCCCGAGCTGCAGGCGCCCGAGGGCGTCGTCGACTCCGACGAGGGCCCGGCGATGCTGCGCGCGGCGCTGCTCTCCTGCGCGCCGCCCGCGGCGGGCGACGACCCGAGCCTCGTCGTGCTCACCGAGGGGCCCCAGGACTCGGCGTACTTCGAGCACGCGATGCTCGCCGAGGAGATGGGCGTCCCGCTGCTCGAACCTTCCGGGCTGCGGGTGACCGACGACGGGTCGATCGCGGTGGCGGTGTCCGGCCGGCGGATCGACGTCGCGTACCGGCGCATCGACGAGGAGAAGCTCTTCGCCTCGCCCGACGCGGACGGCCGCACGCTGCGCGAGCCGCTGCAGGCCGCGACTCGTGAGGGGCGGCTCGCGCTCGCCAACACCCCGGGCAACGGGCTGGTCGACGACAAGGCCGTCTACCCCTACATCCGGGCGCTCACCGAGTACTACTTCGGCGAGAAGCCGCTGCTCGACGACGTCACCACCTACTTCTGCGCCGACGACGACCAGCGCGCCCACGTGCTCGACCACCTCGACGAGCTGGTGCTCAAGCCGGTCGACGGGTACGGCGGGGCCGGCATCGTCATCGGCCCGCACGCCGACGCCGACGAGCTGGCGGCGGCGGCGCGCGACCTGCGGGCCAACCCGGCGAGCTACGTCGCCCAGGAGACGATCCGCATCTCCACGCACCCGACGTTCACCGGCACCCGGCTGGCCCCGCGGGTGGTGGACCTGCGGGCCTTCGTCGTCCTCGGCCCGCATCCCGGGGTGCTGCCGACCCCGCTCACCCGTGTCGCGCCCGCCGACAGTCTCGTGGTCAACTCGTCGCGGGGCGGCGGCTCGAAGGACACCTGGATTTTGCGCTAACGCGCTTGTGCGTGCGTTCCCGTGCCGGGGCACGGGAACGCACGCACACGTCGACGAAGGAGACCAACGTGTGCGGCATCGCCGGCGAGTTCCGCTACGACGGGAACGCGGCCCACGTGGGCGCGGTCCTCGCGATGGCGCAGGTGCTCGAGCCGCGCGGCCCGGACGGGTGGGGCGTCGTCGGGCACGGCCCGCTCGCGCTGGCCCACCAGCGCCTGAAGATCATCGACCTCTCCGAGACCGGCGCCCAGCCGATGGTCGACGCCGAGCTCGGCCTGACCGCGGTCTTCAACGGGATCATCTACAACTACCAGGACCTGCGCGCCGAGCTCGGCCGCGAGGGCTACCGGTTCTTCTCCACCTCGGACACCGAGGTGATCATCAAGGCGTTCCACCGCTGGGGCCAGCACTGCGTGGAGCGCTTCAAGGGCATGTTCGCGTTCGCGATCGCCGACCGGAGCACCGGCCGCCTGACGCTCGCCCGGGACCGGCTGGGCATCAAGCCGCTCTACGTCGCACCGGTGGCCGGCGCGCTGCGCTTCGCCTCGTCGCTGCCCGCCCTGCTCGCGCCGGGCGGCGTCGACACCGACATCGACCGCGTGGCGCTGCACCACTACATGAGCTTCCACGCCGTGGTGCCCGCCCCCCACACGATCCTGTCGGGGGTCCGCAAGCTGCCGCCCGCCGTCGTGCGGACCGTGGAGCCGGACGGCTCGTCGAGCGACTGGACCTACTGGACGCCGGAGTTCGTGCGCGGCGACCAGCAGCACTCCGACGAGGAGTGGGCCGAGATCGCGCTGGAGTCGCTGCGCACCGCGGTCGAGCGGCGCATGGTCTCCGACGTGCCGGTCGGCGTGCTGCTCTCCGGTGGCATCGACTCGTCGATCGTGGTGGCGCTGCTCGCCGAGATGGGCCAGAAGGACCTCAAGACCTACTCGATCGGCTTCGAGTCCGAGGGCGGCGAGCAGGGCGACGAGTTCGACTACTCCGACCTGGTCGCGAAGACCTACGGCACCGACCACACCCGCTTCCGCGTGCCGAAGCACGAGACCGACGAGGCCCTGCCCGGCGCGATCGCGGCGATGTCGGAGCCGATGACCAGCCACGACGTCGTCGCCTTCTACCTGCTCTCCCGCGAAGTCTCGAAGTCGATCAAGGTGGTGCAGTCCGGCCAGGGCGCCGACGAGGTGCTCGGCGGCTACGACTGGTACCCGCCGATCGCCCGCGTCGGCCGCGAGGGCGCCGTGGACGCCTACCACCAGGCGTTCTTCGACCGCCCGCACGACGAGATCGGCGAGCTGGTGGCGCCGGAGTTCCTGCTCTCGTCCGACCCGTCGCTGGACCTGGTGCGGGAGCACTTCGCCCGCCGGGGCGCGCAGGACGCCGTCGACGCGGCGCTGCGCCTCGACACCACGGTGATGCTCGTCGACGACCCGGTGAAGCGCGTCGACAACATGACGATGGCGTGGGGCCTCGAGGCGCGGGTGCCGTTCCTCGACCACGACTTCGTCGAGACGATGGGCGCCTGCCCGCCGGAGCTGAAGATGGCCGACGGCGGCAAGGGGGTGCTCAAGGCGGCCAGCCGGGGCGTGCTCCCCGACGAGATCATCGACCGCAAGAAGGGCTACTTCCCGGTCCCGGCGATCCGGCAGCTCTCCGGGCCCGTCCTCGAGCGCGTGTCGGCCGCGCTCACCGACCCGGCCGCCAAGCGACGCGGGATCTTCCGGTCCGACGCTGTGGCCACCATGCTCGACGACCCGAACTCCGGGCGGACCAACCTCGGCGCGAACGCACTGTGGCAGGTCGCACTCCTGGAGATGTGGCTGCAGGCCCACGAGATCGGCTGACGTAGGTTCCCGGCTGCGGACTTGGTCGGAGGAGGTCGGGGAGCCGGTGGACGAGTGGATCAGCGCGACCCGGTGCTGGTCGCCCAGCCCGTCCCCCGACGGCACGGCGATCGCGTTCGTCTGGGACGGCGACGGCCGGCCCCGGGTGCGGCTGCACCGGCGCGCCACCGGCGAGGAGTGGTCGATCGACACCGGGCCCGACCTGGTCTCGACGGTGCGGTGGTCCCCCGACGGCGCCTGGCTCGCCGTGCAGGCCGCCCCCGAGGGCGGCGAGCGCTCGACGGTGCTGGTGGTGCGCCCCGACGGGACCGGCCTGCACCCGATCCGCGGCGTCGGTGACGGCGACCGTGGTGCCGTCTCGCTCGACCGCTGGGCCCACACCGGCTCCGTCGTCGCGATCACCGAGTCCGACAGCGAGACGACGACGGCCTGGCTCGTCGACGTCGAGTCCGCCCAGCGGCAGCGGCTCGGCTCCGGGCACGCGCTGCAGATCCTCGACGTGTCCCCGGACCGGCGGCGGGTCCTGCTGCGCCGGGGCCGGCGGGGCTCGCGGCACGTCGGGATCGTCGACCTCGACGGCACCGAGGGCTGGCACGAGATCGACTCGGGGCGCGGACCCGGCGGCCCGCCCGGCGCGGTGGAGCACCCCGTCGCGATCACCCGCGACTCGTCGGTGGTGGCCGGCCGGTTCGTCGAGGACGGCACCCGGATGCTCGTGCTCACCGACGGCGGGCGCGAGCGGGCGGCGCTGGTGGCCGTCGACGTCGCCACCGACGCCAGCCCGATGTACCCCGAGGTGCTGGCCGAGCGCGACGACGCCGAGCTCGAGCGGTTCGCGCTCACCGAGGACGGCGGGCTCGCCGCGCTGGTCTGGAACGTCACCGGGCGCAGCGAGGTCGAGCTGCTCGACCTCGCCTCCGGCAAGCCCGCGCCCTACAGCCCGCCCGGCGACGTCGTCACCTCCGCGGTGTTCAGCCACGACGGCGACTCGCTGGTGCTGGGCATCCAGTCGCCGGACGTGCCGGCCGCGGTGTGGTGCCACGAGCTGTCCTCGCAGACCACGGCGCTGATCTGCCCGCAGGAGGACCCGGTGTGGTCGCCGGGCTCGCTGGTGCACCCGACGCTGGAGACGGTGACGACGCCGGACGGCCTCGCCCTGCCCGGCTGGCTCTACCGCCCGCCGGGGGTGGTCGGCCCGCTCCCGACCGTGATCTACCTGCACGGCGGGCCCGAGGCCCAGGAGCGGCCGGTGTTCACCCCGCTCTACCAGACGCTGCTGGAGCGGGGCGTCGCCGTGTACGCCGCGAACGTCCGCGGGTCCTCGGGGTTCGGGCGCTCCTTCGTCAACGCCGACAACGGCGCGGGCCGGTTCGCCGCGATCCGCGACGTCGCGACGTGCGCCGAGCACCTGGTCGGGTCCGGGATCTCCGACCCGGAGCGGCTCGGCGTCATGGGCCGCTCGTACGGGGGCTACCTGACGCTCGCGGCGCTGGTGAACCACCCCGAGCTCTTCGCGGTGGGCGTCGACGTGTGCGGGATGGCCGACTTCGAGACGTTCTTCGCGCGGACCGAGCCGTGGATCGCCGACGCGGCGGTGGGCGAGTACGGCCACCCGATCCACGACCGCAACCTGCTCCGCGAGCTCTCCCCGGTGCACCGCATGGACCGGCTGCGCGCCCCGCTGATGGTGGTGCACGGGCGCTACGACACGAACGTCCCGGTCCACGAGGCCGAGCTCGCGGTGCACGGCGCGAAGGCGGCCGGGGTCGAGATGCGCTACCTGCTCTTCGACGACGAGGGCCACGAGATCCAGCGCCTCGAGAACCGCCGGACGTTCATCCACGCCGTCACCGACTGGGTCACCACGCACCTCGGCCTCGAGACTCCAGGGCGAGGGGAACCCTCGGTCGGCTAGAGCGGCCGGATGCTCCCCTCGCGGTGGGACCGGCCCCGCGTGCGAGGGGCACACCCTGCATCTCCGGAGCCCGCGCGGGCTGCCTGATGAGCCCTGATCAGCGGCGGGCGGACCGGAGGCCGAAGTCGGCCGCCTCGAGCGCGGGCGTCCCGGGGCGGCGGCCGGGGCCCCCCGAGCCCGACGACGGCGGCCGGGCGCCCCACGGCACCGGGGTCGACCCACGGCGAGGGTCCGCGGGCACGGGCGCCATGCCGGCGACGACCGTGGCGTCCACGACGGTGACCTCGAACGCCCCGGAGTCCGTCCGCGGAGCCGGCACGACCGGCCGCAGCCAGGGCCCGCGGGCCGGCGTCGGGAGGACGGACGAACCCGGAGCCGGGCGCCCCGCGGGCAACCGGGGGGCGGAGCGGCCGGGAAGTGCCGCGCGCCGGGACCCGCCCGGGAGCGCCGACGGCGGGATGTCGGCCAGCGCCGGGACCGGCACCGGGTCCGGCAGCTCGCCCCAGCGCGCGAGCTTCTCCAGGTCCACCACGCGCGGGCCGGCCCAGTGCGCCTCGAGGTCGCGGCAGCGCAGCGCGCCGAGGCCCAGCACGACCCCGAAGATCACGTGCCCGATGAACGACAGCGTCACGGTCACGGGGGTCAGGGGGAACATCAGCTGCTGGCCCCGCGGCAGGAGCACCGTCACCATCAGCCCGCCCCACGTCGGGCCCACGGCGAAGAGGACCGCCGCCGCGACCGTCACCCTCGGGCCCAGCCGGCGCAGCCCCGTCGCCGCCGCCAGGACGAGGAACACCACGCCCAGGCCGCCGCCGTCGCCGGCGTAGCGCCACACGTAGCCGGCGATGCCGCCGAGCACCCGCGAGGACGGGTCGACGTCGATGAGCCACGTGCCCATCGTCGGGATGAAGTCGCCCCACCAACCCAGGAAGGCCACGGTGTCGAGGCGGAAGACGTCGTAGACCGCCGTCGCGAGGATCCCCCAGCGCAGTCCCTCGAGCACCAGGCGGTCCTCGGGCATCGGGACGAAGATCCCGAGCACGAGGAGCACCAGCGCCGTCGGGATGACGACGAGCCCCGCCGAGACGTGCATCGGCACCAGCCCGGCCACGTGCGCGGTGATCGAGAGCAGCGGCAGCGCGGCCAGCACGAGGTGCACGGCCACCCGCGGCGGCACCGCGGCCAGGGCCCTCACCGCGACCCGCCCATCGGCATGCCGCGCATGGGCATGCCACCCATCGGCATCCCGCCGCCCTGCGCGCGTGCGTGCGTCGCCATGAGGTTGGCGAAGTTCTTCGAGGTGGTCACCTGGTCACTGGCTCCCGTCGGCCCGGCCCGCGAGGCGTCGTCGGTGCTGCCCTGCGTGCACCGGCGGGCGGAGTTGATGCACTCGGCGCCGGCCTGGGCGCGGCTCCTGGTGGACAGGTACTCGAGCAGGGCGTGGTCGGTGATCGGGTCGTGCTGCTGCTCCGGGAAGCTGTCGATCGCGAACGACCGGCCCTCGGGCGCGTCGTAGTCGACCGTGATCCGCAGGGCGGGCACCGGGACCTGGTCGTCCTCGCACTCCCCCGACTCGTCGGGGTACGTCAGGTGCTCGGTGTGGTCCTCCGAGTCGAGGTCCTTGCCGTTCCAGCAGCTCGGGAAGTCGAAGACGCGCTGCAGCTGCGAGCCCTGCGGGCAGATCGGGTACTGGTCGGTCATCCGGTTGCCGAAACCGGAGCAGGTGTACTTCGCGTTGGCGCCCTTGCCGTCGGCCGTCCCGGCCTTCGCGGAGCCGGTCACCATCGTCATGTTCACCGGCATCGCCTGCATCGCCCGGGTGCCGTGCCCGTGGAAGGTGTAGTCGACCGCCGTCGGCTCGACGTACGACCCGACGTTGCCGTCGAGGCTGCCCCCGTCCTGCCCGACGTCGGGCCCCACGCCCCGCAGGTCGCGCAGCACCGGCCAGAAGATCGGCGACTGGTCGCCGTTGGTGCAGGTGGTGCTCGACTCCTTGAGCACCTGGAGGTTCGACGCGGCGTTGGTGCTGTCGTTGCCCGCGTAGTCGTGCACGTGCTGGGCGCCGTTGCGCTTCCCCGGGGCGATGATCGGGTTGTCGGAGTTCTTGTGGTCGGACAGCGAGCAGGTGAAGGAGTAGCTGCCGCCGGAGAAGTCACCGCCCGCGAGGATGTTGCCCTTCGCCGGGACGTCGCCGATGTCGACGTACTCGTCGGCCGACGCCTCGCCGATCTGGTCGCGACCCTCGAACCCGCCGTCGTCGGCCTTGCCCGCGTCCTTCTTCGCGCCGTCCTTCTTCGCGCCGTCCTTCTTCGCGCCGTCCTTCTTCGCGGCGTCCTTCTCGGCGCCGTCCTTCGTGCCCGACGAGTCCTTCCCCGACGAGTCCCCGTCCTTCCCGCCGGAGTCGTCGGTCTCGTTCTTCACCAGCAGCACGGCACCGACGGCGGACGCCGCCCGCGCCGCCGCGACGCGCACCACCCCGGCCGCCCCGAGCGGCAGCGCCACGCCCAGCACGAGCACCACGACGGCGAACAGCGCGACGTAGAGCGCCCGCCGCCGCGCCGCCGCCCGCCTCATGCGCACTCCCCACTCGCGCGGGGCCCGGGGATCGGGACCACCGACGCGAGCGGACGCTAGACGCGGCCTTCACGCCGTGGGTGCGGTTTCGGAGAAGAGGTGCGGCTTCGCCGCCCGTGAGCACAAAGTGTCGCTATACCGACAGTTAGTGCTCACGAGGCCGGAGGCCACCTACAGCTGGATGGACTTGACCTCGAGGAACTCCTCGAGCCCGTAGCGCCCCAGCTCCCGGCCGGTGCCGGACTGCTTGTAGCCCCCGAACGGCGCCAGCGGGTTGAACGCGCCGCCGTTGACGTCGACCTGTCCGGTCCGCATCCGGCGCGCCACCTCGATGCCGCGCTCCTGCGACCCCGCGAACACCGCGCCCGCGAGCCCGTAGATCGTGTTGTTGGCGATCGCCACCGCCTCGTCGACGTCGGAGTACGGCATCACCGACAGCACCGGCCCGAAGATCTCTTCCTGCGCGATCACCATGTCGGGCCGCACCCCGGAGAAGATCGTCGGGCGCACGTAGGCGCCCTCGGCCGACACGCCCTCCGGCGCGCCCGGCCCGCCCACGGCCAGCTCGGCGCCCTCCTCCACACCGCGGGTGATGTAGGACTCCACCCGGTCGCGCTGCGTCGCCGACGACATCGGGCCGATCCGCGTCGCCTCGTCGGTCGGGTCGCCGACGCCGTACTTCGCCGACGCCGTGACCGCCCTCTCGACGACCTCGTCGTGCAGCGACTCCGGCACGAGCAGCCGCGTCCACGCCGTGCACGTCTGACCGCCGTTGATGAAGCAGTTGCCGAGGCCGACCTTGACCGCCTGGGTGAGGTCGGCGTCGTCGAGCACGATGTTCGCGGACTTCCCGCCGAGCTCGAGCGCGACCCGCTTGACGGTGCCCGCGGCGACCTCCTGCACGCGACGCCCCGCCGCGACCGAGCCCGTGAACGACACCATGTCCACGCCCGGGTGCGCCGCCAGCGCCTCGCCGGCCTCGGGCCCGGTGCCGTGCACGACGTTGAACACCCCGGCGGGCAGCCCGGCCTCGGCGCTGATCGTCGCGAGCGCGCCCGCCGTCAGCGGCGCCACCTCGGAGGGCTTGAGCACGACGGTGCACCCCGCGACGAGGGCCGGTGCGAGCTTCGCGACGACCTGGTGGAGCGGGTAGTTCCACGGCGTGATCGCGCCGACGACGCCGACCGGCTCGCGCACCACCAGCGAGTTCCCGATCTCCTCGCTCCACGCGAACCCGTCGGCGAGCCCGGCCACGCCCTTCGACGTCGCCATCGGCATCCCGAGCTGCACGCTGCGCGCGAAGCTGATCGGCGACCCCATCTCGGCGGTGATCGACTGCGCGAGCTCCTCGTGGCGGGCCTTGAGCCCGTCCCGGATGCGCAGCACCGCCGCCGCCCGGTCGGCCACCGGGGTCGACGACCACGCCGGGAACGCCTGCCGGGCCGCCAGGACCGCCGCGTCGACCTCGGCCCGGCCGCCGCGCGGCACCTCGGCGATCGTCGCGCCCGTCGCGGGGTTGACGACCGCGATCGACCCCGAGCCGGCCACCGCCTCGCCGTCGATCCAGTGCTGGGTCAGCGTGTCCGTGCTGGTCGCCATCCGAGCGCCTCCGGTCGTCGTCGGTCCTCGCCCCCACTCTGCCGGACACGGCCGGGTCGCGCGGCGGTCGGCCGGGGCGCGCCGGGCCCGACCGACCCGCCGGCGGCAGACTGGCGCGGAGCCCCGGGAGGTCGCCGTGCCCGCACGCCTCGTCGCGCTCCTGCTGCTCGCCGTCGTCGCGGGCGGGGCGCTCTGGTCGGACCGGCCACCCGCGCCGGTCCCGGCGAGCGCCCCGGCCACGGAGTTCAGCGCGGAGCGCGCGCTCCCGATCGTCGCCGACCTCGCCCGCGCGCCGCACCCGGTCGGCAGCCCCGCCGCCGCCCGGGTCCGCGACGACGTCGTCGGGCGGCTCCGGGCCCTGGGTCTGGCGCCACGCACGGAGACCTCCGTCGTCGGCGGGACGGCCGTGACGAACCTCGTCGCCACCCTGCCCGGCAGCGCGCCCACCGGCACGGTCGTGCTCGCCGCGCACACCGACTCCGTGCCCGCGGGGCCGGGCGCGGCCGACGACACCGCGTCGGTGGCGGCGATCCTCGAGACCGTGCGCGCCCTGCGGGCCGGCCCGCCGCTGCGCGACGACGTCGAGGTGCTGCTGACCGACGGCGAGGAGGCCGGTCTGCTCGGGGCGCGCGCCTGGGTCCGCGACGGCCTGCCCGCCGCCCGGCCGACGGTCGTGCTCAACCACGAGGCCCGCGGGGTCGCCGGGCCGTCCCTGGTCTTCCGGACCTCCCCCGGCAACGCCGGCCTCCTCCGGGCGATCGCCGCGGTCCCGCATCCCCGCGGGGACTCCTCGCTGGACGCGGTCTTCCGGCTGCTGCCCCACGACACCGATCTCTCCGCGGTCCTCGCGGCCGGGCGCCCCGGCATCGACTCCGCGTTCATCGAGCGCCCGAGCGAGTACCACACCGCGGGCGACACCCCGGCGGCACTGAGCGCGGCGAGCGTCCAGAGCCAGGGCTCGACGATGCTGGCCCTGGCCCGCACGCTCGGCGACGCCGACCTGCGTCCCCTCGACCCGGCCGCGAGCGGCCTGCCGGCCCAGCCCGACGAGGTGTGGTTCCGGTTACTCGGCGTCCTGGTCACCTACCCGCAGGCGTGGGCCCTCCCGATCGCGGTCGCCGCGGCGCTCGTGCTCGTCGGCGCGGTCGTGCTCGCCCGACGCCGAGGCCTGCTGCGCCTCCGCGACGTGGTCACCGCGACGGCGACGGCCACGGGGGCGCTGCTCGCCGCGGCCGGTCTCGGCGCGGCGCTCGGCGCCGCGGCGGGACCCGACGCCGGGCCGTTCTCGCGGGGGCTCCTGCCCTACGAGGTCGCCGACGTCGCGCTGGCGGTCGTCGTGGTGCTGGCCTGGGCCCTGGCGCTGCGACGGCGGCCCGGAGCGACGACGACGGCGGGCGCGGCGGCGCTGCTCGCGGCGATCGGGGTCGCGACCGCGGTCGTCGTGCCGGGGGCGTCGTTCCTGTTCGCGCTCCCGGCGCTCGGGCTGGGTCTCGGGCTCACCGTCGCGGTCCTGCGCCCGCGCGCCGCGCTCACCGCCCTCGCCGTCGGGACGGTCCCGGTGGCGGCGCTGCTGCTGCCGTACGCGCCGCGGGTCTTCCTCGTCGACGGGGCCGCGCACGGGCTCGCCGCCGCGGCGTTCGCGCTGGCCGGTCTGCCGCTGGTCGCGGTGGCGGCCGGCGGGAGGGTGTGACGGCGGGAGGGTGTGACGGCCGGGAACGACGAACGGGCACCTGGCGGGGTCGGCGACGGTGCGCCACCCCTCCAGGTGCCCGGTGATCCCGCGGACCCGGCCGCGCGGACCGAGGCGCTCACCGGCCGCCTCGATCACGGTCGGAGCCGACGCCACGGACGCGCTCGGTGAGCTCGGTGAGGTCGAGCCGGCCGTCGAGGAAGCGGCCCACGAGGAGCCCGACGACGCCGAGGACCAGCACGAGGACGAAGGCGTTCGCGCCCCCGAAGGCGGCCGCGAAGCCCAGGGCCACTCCGAAGGCCAGGCCCAGGACGGTGTTGGTGGTGATCACGAAGAACCTCCGGGGAGGGATGGGCGACCCGCTCCGGCCCCTCGGGTCGACGCGGGGCGCGGTGGTCGGGTTCAGGCGACGTCGGCGCAGGTGACGTCGACCGGGTGGCCCGGGGCGCGGACGGCCACCGCCGACCGGACCTGTTCGACGACCCGCCGCAGCGGGGCACCGAAGCAGGCGGTGACGGTGACGGCGATGCGCGCCGGGCCGGGGCCGTCGTCGGTGACGACGACCCCGTCGACGCGACGCCGGGGCAGCAGGGTCGCCGCGGTGCCGTGCGGGCCGGGGTGCAGCCCGACGACGAGCGGGCAGGCCGCCGCCGCGACGCGGTCGACGTCGATCCCCGCCACGAGGGCGGGGGCCTCGGGCCGACCGGCTCCCGCGCGGGTCACCGCACCCGGGCCGGCGCCGCGGCCGGGGCGTCGGCCGTGTCGTCGTCGGGCAGGTGCAGGTCGACCACGTCGACGTTCACCTCGACGACCTGGAGGCCGGTCATCTGCTCGACCGCGCCGATGACGTTGCGGCGGATCGCCCGGGCCAGCTCGGTGATCGCGACGCCGTACTCGACGACGACGGTCACGTCGACCGCGGCCTGGCGCTCGCCGACCTCCACCGACACCCCCTGCGTCGAGGAGGACCGGGCGCCCGGGATCCGCTCGGTCAGGGCCCCGAAGGCGCGGGCCGCGCTGCCGCCGAAACCGTGGACGCCGTGGACCTCACGCGCGGCGAGACCGGCGATCTTGGCCACCACGCCGTCGGAGATCACGGTCTTGCCCTGGGCGCTCTCCAGCGGCGACCCGGCGGCCGGCGCGACCGCCGCGGCGGGCGAGGTCGGCTTCGGCGCGGCCGGCGTCGGGGCAGCCGTCGTGGGGGTGCTCGAGGTGGGCGTGCTCATCGTGTCCTCCTGGTGTCCGACGGCGACCGGGCGCCCCTCCGGCTGAAGGACGCCGTCCGTGGAACTCCTCAGTTGGACGCAACTCGATTGCGGATCCTCACGCGGTCCGTGATGTGACGGCGACGACCCGCGGTCCGGGCGCGACGGTCGACTCGCCCGCCGTCGCGCCCGGGGACCCGGCCGCCCGTACGTCGTCCTAGTCGAACTTGAGCTCGGTGTCGCGCGTGCGCTTGAGCTCGTAGAAGTACTCGTAGCCCGCGAGCAGCTTCGCGCCGTCGAAGATCGTGCCGGCCTGCTCACCGCGCGGGATGCGCGTCATGACTGGGCCGAAGTAGGCCGAGCCGTCGACGTGGATGGTCGGCGTGCCCACGTCCATGCCCACCGGGTCCATGCCCTCGTGGTGGGACTTCTTCAGGGCGTCGTCGTAGTCGGTCGAGGTCGCGGCCTTGGCGAGCTCGGGCTCGAGACCGACCTCCTCGAGCGACTTGGCGATGACGTCGTCGAAGTCCTTGTTCTGCTCGTTGTGGATCTTCGTGCCCATCGCGGTGTACAGCGGGGCGAGGATCTCGTCGCCGTGCTTCTGCGCGGCGGCGATGCAGACGCGGACCGGCTTCCAGCCCTCGTCCATCATCGACTGGTACTTCTCGTCGAGGTCCCGGCCGGAGTTGAGCACCGAGAGGCTCATCACGTGCCAGGCGAGGTCGATGTCGCGGACCTTCTCGACCTCGAGGATCCACCGCGAGGTGATCCAGGCGAAGGGGCACAGCGGGTCGAACCAGAAGTCGACGCGGGTCTTGTCACCAGCAGCGGTCATGGCACCAGGCTTCCCTCGAACTACGGGTCTGTACCCAGGCGAACAGTCGAAGCGGCAACCGTGTTCCCGCGCGAGGGGGCCGGGCGCCGCCGGGTGGATAGGGTGAGCCGCGTGGCTGCTCCGAACCTCACCCGGGCCGACGCACGCACGCGCGCCGAGATGCTCGACGTCGACTCCTACACGGTCGCGCTGGACCTCACCGACGGCGCCGCGGGCCCGGGTGAGACGACGTTCCGCTCGACGACCACGGTGCGGTTCCGCTGTCACTCCCCCGGCGCCGCGAGCTGGATCGACATCGTCGCCGCGGGCGTCCGCTCGGCGACCCTCAACGGCGTCGCGCTCGACGTCACCGGCTACGACGAGGAGAAGGGCATCGCGCTGCCCGACCTCGCAGGCGAGAACGAGCTCGTCGTCGACGCCGACTGCCGGTACATGAACACCGGCGAGGGCCTGCACCGCTTCGTCGACCCGGTCGACGGCGGGGTCTACCTCTACAGCCAGTTCGAGACGGCCGACGCCAAGCGGATGTTCGCCTGCTTCGACCAGCCCGACCTCAAGGCGACGATCACCCTCACGGCGCTCGCCGCGCCGGGCTGGGAGGTCATCTCGAACGGGGCGCAGGACACCGCGACGACGCTGGAGTCCGGCGCCGTGCACCACGCCTTCGAGACCACCGTCCGGATCTCGACCTACCTCGTCGCCCTCGTCGCCGGCCCCTACGCGAAGTGGACCGACGAGTACGCCGACGAGCACGGCACGATCCCGCTGGGCATCTACTGCCGGGCGAGCCTCGCCGAGCACATGGACGCCGAGCGGCTGTTCACCGAGACCAAGCAGGGTTTCGGCTTCTACCACCGCAACTTCGGGGTGCCCTACCCCTTCACCAAGTACGACCAGCTCTTCGTGCCCGAGTTCAACGCGGGCGCGATGGAGAACGTCGGGGCGGTCACCTTCCTCGAGGACTACGTCTTCCGCAGCCGCGTCACCCGCTACCTCTACGAGCGCCGCGCCGAGACCGTGCTGCACGAGATGGCGCACATGTGGTTCGGCGACCTCGTGACGATGCGCTGGTGGGACGACCTGTGGCTCAACGAGTCGTTCGCGACGTGGGCCAGCGTCGTCAGCCAGTCCGAGGCCACCGAGTACCGCAACGCGTGGACGACGTTCGCGAACGTCGAGAAGTCCTGGGCCTACCGGCAGGACCAGCTGCCCTCGACCCACCCGATCGCCGCGGACATCCCCGACCTGCAGGCCGTCGAGGTCAACTTCGACGGCATCACCTACGCCAAGGGCGCGTCGGTGCTCAAGCAGCTCGTGTCGTACGTCGGGCAGGAGGAGTTCCTGGCCGGGCTCCGGCTCTACTTCTCCCGCCACGCGTACGGCAACGCCACGTTCGACGACCTGCTCGGCGCCCTCACCGAGGCCTCCGGCCGCGACCTGTCGGGCTGGTCGGCGCAGTGGCTGCGCACCACCGGGCTGAACTCGCTCTCGCCGTCGTTCGCCGTCGGCCCCGACGGGCACTACGGGCGCTTCGAGATCACCCAGGGCGGCGCGCGCCCGGGCGCCGGCGAGACGCGCACGCACCGGATCGCCGTCGGGATCTACGACGACGACGGGTCCGGCAAGCTGGTCCGCCGCCACCGGACCGAGCTGGACGTCGCCGGCGAGCGCACCGAGGTGCCGGAGCTGGTCGGCGTCGAGGCCGGGGCGCTGGTGCTGGTCAACGACGACGACCTGACCTACTGCACGATGCGCCTCGACGAGCGCTCGCTGACCACGCTGATCGACCGCATCGGCGACATCGCCGAGCCGCTGCCGCGGACGCTGTGCTGGTCGGCCGCGTGGGAGATGACCCGCGAGGCCGAGCTGCGCGCCCGCGACTTCGTCACCCTGGTGCTGAACGGGCTGGCGGCCGAGAGCGAGGTCGGCGTCGTGCAGCGGCTGCTGCTGCAGGCCCAGACCGCGCTCGCGTCCTACGCCGACCCGTCGTGGGCCGTCGAGCAGGGGTGGCCCTCGTTCGTCGCGACGCTGCTCGACCTCGCCCGGCGCGCCGAGCCCGGCTCGGACCACCAGCTCGCCCTCGTCAACTCCCTGGCCGGCTCGGTGCTGACCCCGGAGGCCCTCGAGGCCATCAGCGGGTGGCGGGAGGGCACCGCCCCGCTGGAGGGGCTCGTCGTCGACACCGACCTGCGGTGGCGGCTGCTGCACGCGCTCGTCGCCCACGGCGCCGCGGGCGCGGTGGAGGTCGAGGCCGAGCTCTCGCGGGACAACACCGCGACCGGGCTCCGGATGGCCGAGCGGGCGCGGGCGCTGGTGCCGACGCCCGAGGCCAAGGCGACGGCGTGGGACCGCGCGGTCAACGACGACGCACTGCCCAACGCGATCAACGCCGCGATCATCATGGGGTTCTCGCACCCGTCGCAGGGCGCGCTGCTGGCGCCCTACACCGAGAAGTACTTCGCGGCGGTCGACGAGGTGTGGGGCCGGCGCTCGTCGGAGCAGGCGCAGCCCATGGTGCAGGGGCTCTTCCCGTCCTGGGCGGTGGAGCAGGCCACGGTCGAGCTGGCCGACCGCTGGCTGGCCGACGAGCACCCGGCCGCGTTGCGGCGCCTCGTCACCGAGGGGCGCGCGGGGATCGTCCGGGCGCTCGCGGCGCGGGACTTCGACAAGGGGGCGTAGCCCCATGTGAACGGATTTGGTCGTCCAGACGACCAAATCCGTTCACATGCACGCTAGTGCTTGCTGCCGGCGTGGTCGCCGAGCACGCGCAGGCCCTCGACGATCCCGCCGACCAGGTCGCTCTCGGTGAACCGGGAGACCATCGAGCCGACGGCGATCTTGGCGCCCTGGTCGTCCACCCGGCGGTGCGACTCCTCGCCGGTCACGACCTCGACGACCCGCTCCCCCGGCGACACCGCGACGAGCACCGCGTCGGCCGCCGAGTCGCCGAGCGTGGCGTGCAGCTCCTCGGCCCGCTCGCGGGAGCGGCCGCCGAGCGCGCCGACCCACACCGTGAACAGCAGCCCGGTCTCGGCAGAGGTCCGCGTCAGGGCCTCGTCGATGCGGGAGAGCTGCGAGGGCGAGAAGGGGACGTGCTCGTCCTCGGAGTGGACGTCGGTCGCCTCGGAGATCCGCCCGGAGGCGGTGGGGATGCGGGAGTGACCGGCGACCGGCTCCTCCGCGAGGCCCCCGCCGGTCACCACCGGCGTCTCGCCCGGCCCCGCCTGGGGACGGTCGATCTGCCCCGTTCCCTCACCAGGTGCCACGTGCGCCTCCTCGGGCCGTGCGGGTCGTGGTGGTGCCGACGGCGTCGACGGTCGGCTCGGGGAGGTGGGTGCCCTTGGGGTTGCCGATCCACCACACCGGGTCGTGCGGCCAGTCGTCCCCGACGCGGTAGCGCGCCGCGCGTCCGGAGCGACGCAGCGTCGTGGCCGCGAGCAGGAGCAGCAGGACGACGACCGGGATCACCACGTAGATCAGGATCGTGTCGATCGGTCTCACGGGAGCGAACCGTAGTGGAAACCCCGCTGCGACGTCGTGTCGTAGGACGCCCCGGCCTGGTCACCACACCGGCGGGCGGCGCCCCGACCACGGCCGGGCGGCCTCCAGTTCCGCGCCGAGCGCGACCAGCAGGGCCTCCTCGCCGCGCCGCCCGCGCAGCGTCACCCCGACCGGCAGCGTCGTGCCGTCCACCTTGGGCCACCCGAGGGGCAGCCCGATCGCGGGCTCCCCGGTCAGGTTCGCGATCGCCGTCCAGGGCGTGAACGCGACCTGGCGCGCGAAGTCGGTCTCCGGCCCGTCGGCCGAGAACCAGCCCACCGGCCGCGGCGGCAGCGCCACCGACGGCGTGAGCACCGCGTCCAGCTCCGCCCGCGCCGCCGTGAGGCGCCGCGTCTCGACCTGCGCGACGTGCAGGGCCCCCAGCCCCGCCGCCGGCCCGACCTCCCGTCCCCGGGCCCGGAGCAGGCGGGTGAGCGGCTGCAGGCGCTCCTCGTCCGCCGGGGCCACCGGCTCGGCGAGCGCGAGCACGGCCCACAGCGTCAGGAACGCGGCGATCGCCTCGTCGGACAGCCGCAGGTCGACCGGCTCCACCGTGTGCCCGAGCGCCTCCAGCGCCGCGGCGGTGTCCTCGGCCGCCGCCGCGCAGACCGGGTCGACGACGACGGGTGCCCACGCGCGTCCGAGCAGGTCGGCGAGGTCCCCGAAGGGCGGGATGGTGCTGAGCCCGATCCGGCGGCGCGGCCCGGGCGCGCCGCGGGCCACGCCGAGGTAGCCCTCCGCAGGCGGGGCGGCCGGCACGAACGGCTCCCCCGGCCAGGTGCGCCCGCCGCACAGCGCGTCGAGCAGGGCGGCGGCGTCGGCCACCGTGCGGGCCAGCGGCCCCGCGACGGACAGGCCCGCCGGGTCGCCGCCCGCCGGCCCCGCGGGCACCCGGCCCCGCGTCGTCTTGATCCCGACAAGCCCGCACACCGAGGCCGGGATGCGGATCGACCCGCCGCCGTCCGAGCCCTGGGCGACGGGCAGCACCCCGGCGGCGACGGCGGCCGCCGCCCCGCCCGAGGAGCCCCCGGCCGAGCGCGACGGGTCCCAGGGCGTCACCGCGGGCGGCGCCCCGGCGGGCTCGGTGTAGCAGGGCAGGCCGAACTCCGGCACCGCCGTCTTCCCCAGGCTCACCGTGCCCGCCGCGCGCAGCAGGCCGACCAGGTCGTCGTCGTACCCGGGCACCCAGCCGCGGGTGACCACCGAGCCGCGCCCGGTCGGCACGCCCGCCGTCGCGGTCAGGTCCTTGACGGCGGTGGGCACCCCGACGAGCGGGCCGGACACCTCGGCTCCCGCGTCGAGGGCCCGCGCGGCCTCGCGCGCCCGCTCGGGGGTGAGCACCGCGAACGCGCCGAGCCGGGCGCCGAGGGTCTCCGCGCGTCCCAGCGCGTGGTCGACGACGTCGAGGACCGCCACCTCCCGCCGGCGGACCGCCTCGGCGGTCTCGAGCGCGGTCAGCTCGTGCAGATCACCCACGGGCCGCGATCATGCCGCGTCAGGCGGCCGTCTCGCCCAGGTAGGGCAGCCACTGCGGGTCGGCGTCGACGAGGCCCGCCAGGAGGCGCCAGTGCCGGCCGCGCGGTGCGGTCGGCATGGTGCGCAGCGGCCAGCCCAGCTCGGCGAGCAGCTTGTCGGCCTTCTTGTGGTTGCACCGCGCGCAGCACGCCACGCAGTTCTCCCAGGTGTGCGTCCCGCCGCGGCTGCGGGGCACGACGTGGTCGATGGTCTCGGCCTTGCCCGCGCAGTAGGCGCACCGGAACCGGTCGCGGTGCATCAGGGCCGCGCGGGTGAGCGGGACGCGGGCCCGGTAGGGCACCCGGACGTAGACCCGCAGCCGGATCACCGACGGCACCTCGACGGAGCCGGCGGCGGAGTGCAGCACCAGCCCGGAGGGGTCGCCGTGCACGACGTCGGCCTTGCCGCAGACGAGCAGGACGATCGCCCGGCGCAACGGGAGCGCGGTGAGGGGTTCGTAGGTCGCGTTGAGGAGCAGGACCCGCCGGCGGCCCCAGGCGGGCGCGGGAGGCTCGGCCCGGACGGTGACCGTGACGTCGTCGCCCGCCGCGGGGGCGGGCGGGGTGAGCGGGACAGGGGCGGGGGCGGCGATGGGGATCGCGTCGACCGGACCGGCGACGGGCTCCACACCCGGACCCGTTCCGACCCCGCCGACCAGCGGCGTCACGGTCCTGGGTTGTCGTTCGGGCACACGACCACCTCCCACCGAGAGTGGCCACAGTCGACCACATCACGGCCCGTTGTGCACCCGTGATACGACAGGGTTCACCTCCCCGTCTCCGGCGACCTCCCGCCGCGGGGCGCCGAGGGACCCTCGTAGGGTCGGGTCGTGCTCGCCGTCGGCATGGACGTCCCCTCCCAGACCCCGACACCCACGCCCGTGCTGCCGTCGGTCCCCGTCGGCGCGCCCGCGTGCGCGAGCGACAGCGGGTCGTTGTGCGCCCGGGTCTTCCAGTACACCCACGCGGGCTGGCTCTCGAAGTCCTCCGACGCGATCGTCTCCCACGCGGCGACCGTCGCGGTCATCGTCGTCGTCGCGGTCCTGCTGCGGCTCGCCGTGCACCGCGCGATCCGGCGGCTCACCGTCGGCGCGAGCAGCGGCCGCGTGCCCCGCATCCTGCGCCCGCTGCGCGACCGCGCCGCCGCCAGCCTGCGCGAGGCCGCCCCGCAGATCGTGGAACGGCGCACGCAGCGGGCGCAGACCATCGGGTCGGTCCTGCGGTCGTTCACCACGCTGCTGGTCTACGGCGTGGCGTTCGTGCTGGTCCTGGGCGAGTTCGGGGTGAACCTGGCGCCGATCATCGCCTCGGCGGGCGTCGTCGGGGTCGCGATCGGCTTCGGCGCCCAGAACCTCGTCCGGGACTTCCTGTCGGGGATCTTCATGATGCTCGAGGACCAGTACGGCGTCGGCGACGTCGTCGACCTCGGCGAGGCCAGCGGCACCGTCGAGGCCGTCGGGCTGCGGGTGACCACGCTGCGGGACATCGCCGGGACCGTCTGGTACGTCCGCAACGGCGAGGTGCTGCGCGTCGGGAACTCCAGCCAGGGCTGGTCGGTCGCCGTGGTCGACATCCCGGTGGGGCACTCGGCCGACGTCGAGGAGACCTCGGAGCTCGCCCTCCGCGCCGCCACCGAGGAGTGCGCCGAGGCGAAGGTCGCGGCCAAGGTCCTCGCCCCGCCGGACATGCTCGGCGTCCAGTCGGTGACCGCGGAGGGCATCCTGCTGCGGCTGACGGTGCGTACCCGCCCCGGCGAGCAGTGGGCGGTCCAGCGCGCCGTGGCGGGCGCGGTGAAGTCCGCGCTCGACGAGGCCGGGGTCCCGGCGCCCACCCCGTTCGGCGCGCCGGCACCGTCGGGCGGGCGATGACGGCGGGCCCGACGCGGATTTGAGACGGTGGTGGGCGTGAGCAGTCCCCAGACCTTCTACGACGCGGTCGGCGGCCACGAGACCTTCGACCGCATCGTCCACCGGTTCTACGAGCAGGTCGCCGAGGACCCGGTCCTGCGCCCGCTCTACCCCGAGGACGACCTCGCCGGCGCCGAGGACCGGCTGCGGATGTTCCTCGAGCAGTACTGGGGCGGCCCGCAGACCTACTCCCAGCAGCGCGGGCACCCGCGGCTGCGGATGCGCCACGCGCCCTTCCCGATCGGCCCGCTCGAGCGCGACGCCTGGCTGCGCTGCATGCGTGTGGCGATCGACGAGGTCGAGCTGGACCCCGAGCGCCACCGCCAGATCTGGGAGTACATGGAGATGGCGGCGATGAGCATGATGAACAAGTCGTTCTGACGCGGCGTCACGTCGTCCCCGCGCGCGGGGCCCGCTCGTCCCTGATGGGATGTCGACCATGGCCGAGAACCCCCTGCAGAACGTGACCTTCCCGAGCAACGGGCGCACGGCCCACGGCTACCTCGCGCTGCCGGAGTCCGGCGAGGGACCCGGCGTCGTCGTCATCCAGGAGTGGTGGGGCCTGACGTCGCACATCGCCGACGTCACCAACCGCCTCGCCGCCGAGGGCTTCGTCGCGCTCGCCCCGGACCTCTACGGCGGCACCACCACCCACGACGCCGACGAGGCCGGCCGGCTCATGCAGGAGCTGCCGGTCGACCGGGCCGCCACCGACCTCGGCGGGGCGGTGGACTACCTGCTGGACCACGAGGCCGTCGTCGGGCGGAAGGTGGGCGCCGTCGGGTTCTGCATGGGCGGCGGGTTCGTCCTGGTCCTGGCCGCGCAGCAGGGCGACAAGATCGGTGCCGCGGTACCGTTCTACGGGGTGCTCGGCGAGGACTACCCGAGCTTCGCGAACCTCTCCGCGCCGATGCTCGGGCACTTCGGCGAGCAGGACACGATGGCCCCGCCGGACGCGGTGAAGGCGCTCGCCGACCGCATCGAGTCCGAGTCCGGCCGCCGGCCCGACTTCCGGATCTACCCGGCGGGGCACGCCTTCTTCAACGACGAGGACCACATGGGCACCTACGACCCGGAGCAGGCCTCCATCGCCTGGAACGAGACGCTGAACTTCCTGCGGTCGACGTTGCGCTGACGCGCTTGTGCGTGCGTTCCCGTGTCCAGACACGGGAACGCACGCACGAGGCCGTCAGGCCCACGGCAGCTGGGCGCGGCGGCGGCGCACGACGGCGCCGCCGTGCGCGTCGAGCCGCAGCCACCCGCCGTCGGTGGAGACCCGCACCGTCGCGTCCGGGTCGCCGGCGCCCGCGCCGACGAAGCCCATCCCCGACAGCGCGAACACGCACCGCATCGGGACGCGGACCTCGGTGCCGGTGCCGTCGCCGGTCACCGTGAGCACGACCTGGTCGAGCAGCGCCGCGCTCGGGCGCCCGCCCGGGTCCCCGGCCCGCGCCGCCGCGACCCCGCGCTCGGCCAGCCCGCCGAGCTCGGCGGCGGGCACCTCGCCCACGACCTCCCAGCGCCGGTCGGGCCGCAGCGGGGGCAGCGGGCCGCGCCACCGGTCGTCGACGGGCGCCCCGGGCTCCACGGTCTCGCCCGGGCTCACGGCGAGGGCGGCGAGGAGGTCGGAGCCGACGACGGTCACGTCACCGGGTACGACGGTGCCCGGCGCGGCCCGCGTGACCAGCGCGTCGAACGGGGTCGGGGCCCACGCCTCGACGGTGCCCGCGCCGTCGGGGTCGGTGCGCGCCCGCAGCCGCACCACGACGCCGCCGTCGAGGCGCACCGCGCGGCCGACGAACCCGGCGAGGTCCTCGCGCTGCGCCCGGTCGGGCACCGTGAGCCGGCCGCCGGCGGGCCGCACGCCCGACACCGCCGCTCCCACCCCGTCCGGCCCGGTCACGACGCCACGTAGCGGTCCAGGAAGGACCGCTCCTCGGCCGTGAGCCGCCGCGGCCGCTCGGCGGCCAGGTCGTAGGGCACGAGCTGGGTGTCGGCGGTGACCGCCGGCTTCGCCGCCTCCCAGCCCTCGGCACCGGGACCGTCGGGCCCGGCGCCGTTCGTGCCGGTGGGGAGCAGCAGCTCGTAGGCGACGGTGAACGACGCCGCGCGCACCTCCCGGCACCACATCCGCGCCCGGACCCCGCGCGGGTGCCACGGGATGGGCCGGCGGTAGGCGACCTGGACCGTCGCGACCAGCAGCCCGGCCTCGAAGGCGGCGACGCCCTCGCGGACGGCGGCGTCGAAGAGCAGCACCGCCCGGGCGTCCTCGAGCAGGGTGACGACCTTGGCGTGGTTGACGTGCCGGTACGGGTCCTGGTCGGACCAGCGCAGGGGCACGTCCACGTCGTACGTGGGCACGGGGCTCCTATCGGACCATGCTGCGGATCTGGCGGGCGGCGACCGAGACCGTCGCGAGGTCGCTGCGCCCGGAGCGCGCGATCTCGCCGAGCGCGCTGCGGGCACGGGTCAGCCGCGAGGCGTTGGCCTGCTCCCAGTGCGCGATCTTCTCGTCCGCGGTCTCGGTGTCGTCGGTCTGGGCCAGGACGTCGAGGGTGACCGCCCGCAGCGAGGAGTACAGCTCGTCGCGCAGCGTCAGTCGGGCGAGCGCGTCCCACCGGTCGCGGCGGGACAGGCCCGCGACGGCGGTCAGCAGCCCGTGCAGCCCGAGGTGGTCGGACAACGCGTAGTAGAGCGCCGCCACCTCGGCGACGTCCTCCGGGTCACCCCCGTGGTCGGCCTCGGCGAGCTCGGCGATCTCGGTGACGTCGAGCAGCCCGAAGCTGTAGAGGCCGCCGACGGCCCGGTCGGCGAGCTCCATCGGCGCGCCGAGCTCGGCCATCTCCTGCACCCGCTCGGCGAGGCCCTCGGCCTCCACCCCGCGCAGCATCATCGGTACCTGCGGGTCGAGGGCCGCGACGGTGGCCGAGAACCGCTGCGTCTCGGCGCCCACGGCCAGCGGCTGCGGGCGGTGGGTGAGCAGCCAGCGCGACGCCCGGTCGAGCGTGCGCCGGGCCGCGAGGGTGAGCCGGTCCGCCACCGCGGTCGGCAGCCCGTCGGCGGTCGCCCGCGCGATGTCGGCGGCCAGGGTGTCGAGCCCGAACACCCGCGTCGCCACCTGGTAGGCGCGCACGGCGTCGGACGGGGTCGCGGCCACCTCGGCCATCAGCCGGTGGACGTAGGAGATCCCGCCGCCGTCGACGACCTCGTTGGCGAGCATCGTCGTGACGATGCGCCGACGCAGCGGGTGCGCGGCGACGGCGTCGGGGTAGGTGCCCGAGAGCACCGTCGGGAAGTACGACGGGAGCCGGCGGGCGAACACCTCGGCGTCCGGCAGCTCGCTCTGGGCGAGCGACTCGGTGAGGTCGAGCTTCACGTGGGCCATGACCGTCGCGAGCTCCGGGCGGGAGAGGCCCTCACCGGCCACCCGGCGGGCCTCGAAGCCCTCGGCGTCGGGCAGCACGTCGAGCTCGCGGTCGAGCTCGCCGCGGGCCTCGAGGTCGCGGACGAGCGCCTCGTGGACGTTGAGCATGTCCGCGGCGTGGGCGCGGGCGACGCCGAGCAGCTCGTTCTGGGCGACGTTGTCGGCGAGCACGAGCGCGGCGACGTCGTCGGTGGTGGCGGCGATCTGGGAGTCGCGGCGCTCCTCGGCGAGCTCGCCCCGCTCGACCAGCGAGTCCAGCAGGATCTTGATGTTGACCTCGTGGTCGGAGCAGTCGACGCCGGCCGAGTTGTCGACGGCGTCGGTGTTCACCCGGCCGCCGCCGCGGGCGTACTCGATGCGGCCGCGCTGGGTGAGGCCGAGGTTGCCGCCCTCCCCGACGACCGCGACGCGCAGCTCGTCGCCGTCCACGCGCACCGCGTCGTTGCCCTTGTCGCCGGCGTCGGCGTGGGTCTCGTCGGACGCCTTGACGTACGTGCCGATGCCGCCGTTCCACAGCAGGTCCACCGGGGCCCGCAGGACGGCGCGCACCAGCGTGGCCGGGTCGACCCCGACCGGGTCGGGGTCGACGCCCAGGACGGCGGCGACCTCGTCGGAGACCGGGATCCGCTTGAGCGTGCGGGGGTACACCCCGCCGCCCTTGCTGATCAGGGACTCGTCGTAGTCGGCCCACGACGACCGCGCGAGCCCGAAGAGCCGGCGCCGCTCCGCGAACGAGGCGGCCGGGTCGGGGTCCGGGTCGAGGAAGACGTGGCGGTGGTCGAACGCGGCGACGATGCGCAGGTGCTCGGAGAGCAGCATGCCGTTGCCGAACACGTCACCGGACATGTCCCCGACGCCGACGACGGTGATCTCGTCGGTCGCCACGTCGCGGCCGAGCTCGCGGAAGTGCCGGCGCACCGACTCCCAGGCGCCGCGGGCGGTGATGCCCATGGCCTTGTGGTCGTAGCCCACCGACCCGCCCGAGGCGAACGCGTCGCCGAGCCAGAAGCCGTAGTCCTTCGCGACCCCGTTGGCGATGTCGGAGAACGTGGCCGTGCCCTTGTCGGCCGCGACGACGAGGTAGGTGTCGTCGCCGTCGTAGCGGACCACGCGCTCCGGGGTGACCGTGGAGGCGTGGGCTCCGTGGTCGCTGCGGTCGTCGACGAGGTCGAGCATCCCCGAGACGAACATCCGGTAGCAGGCGACGCCCTCGGCGCGCTGGGCGTCGCGGTCCGCGGCCGCGTCCCCGGTGGCGGCCGGCGGGTGCTTGACAACGAAGCCGCCCTTGGCCCCGACCGGCACGATCACGGCGTTCTTGACCGCCTGCGCCTTGACCAGGCCCAGGATCTCGGTGCGGTAGTCCTGGAGCCGGTCCGACCAGCGCAGCCCGCCACGCGCGATCGGGCCGAAGCGCAGGTGCACGCCCTCCACCCGGTGGGAGTGCACGAACGTCTCGATCGCCGGGTGCGGCTCGGGCATCCCGGGCACCCGTGCCGGGTCGATCTTGAACGCGAGGTACTCGCGGGGGGCGCCGTCGGCGTCGCGCAGGAAGAACGTGGTGCGCAGCGTGGCCCGGACCAGCCCGAGGATCGCCCGGAGGATCCGGTCGGCGTCGAGACCCGTCACCGCGTCGATGGCCGCCTCGGCCTGCGCGTCGAGCTCGGCGACGAGCTCGTCCCGCCCGCCGGGGTAGCGCTCCGGGTCGGGGGCGAGGTCGGGGTCGAAGCGGGCCTCGAAGAGCCGCACGAGCCCGACGGCGACCTCGGCGTGGGCGCCGACGACGTCGGTGATGTAGCTCTGGCCGTAGGGGCTGCCGAGCTGGCGCTGGTAGCGGGCCAGGGCCCGCAGCAGGGCGGTCTGGCGCCACGTGAGCCCGGCGGAGATCACCAGCTCGTTGAAGCCGTCGGTGCCGACGAGCCCGCGCCACGCCGCGGTGAACGCGTCGGCGAAGCGCCGGGTGAGGTCGTCCTCCGGGCCCGCGCCGCCGGCGGGGAGGGTCAGGCGCAGGCCGAAGTCGTTCACCCACCCGGACTGGCCGTCGCTGCGGCGCACCTCGTAGGGCCGCTCGTCGATGACCTCGATGCCGAGCGAGCGCAGCACCGGGAGGACCGAGGACAGCGTGATCCGCCGTCCGACGAGGAAGAGCTTGAGCCGGTGGTCCCCGGCGCCGTCGTCGGCCGGGACCTCGGTGGGCCGGTAGAGGCGCACGGCGACGTCGTCGGGACCGGTCAGGCCGTCGAGCACCAGCAGGTCCTCGAGGCCCTGCTCCGGCGGGAAGTCCTCCTGGTAGGCCTGGCTGAAGGGCTCGACGTCGGCGGCCGCGAGGGCCGCCCGCGCCGTCGGGCCGGCCGCGGCGCGGAGGCGGTCGTTCCAGGTGAGGGCGGCCTCGGCGAGCTCGGCGGTGAGCGCGGGGACGTCGGGGCGCACCGGTTCGTGCTGCCCGGTGTGCACGGTCACGTGCAGGAGCGCGAGCTGGTCCTCGGTCACCCGGGCCGTGTACTCGATGTCGGTGCCCTCGAGGCGCTCGAGGAGCAGCTGCTGCATCCGCAGGCGGGTGGCCGTGGTGTAGCGGTCGCGGGGCAGGTACACCATCGCCGAGAAGTAGCGGCCCCAGCGGTCGCGGCGCAGGAACAGCCGGACCTTGCGGCGCTCGGCGAGCGCGAGCACGCCGGTCACGGTCTCGAGCAGCGAGGCGCGGTCGGTGCAGAGCAGCTCGGCCCGCGGGTAGGTCTGGAGCACCTCGAGCATCCGCTGCCCGGACCAGGACTCGACCGGCAGCTCGGTCTGGCGGATCACCTCGCGGACCCGGCGCGACACCACCGGGATGCGGGTGACGTCGGTGCTGCGGGCCGCGACGGTGAGCACGCCGAGGAAGCGGTGCTCCCCCACGACGCGGCCCCCCGCGCCGAACTCGCGCACGCCGACGTAGAGCGGGTGGACCGGCTCGTGGACCGTGGAGCGGGCGCTGGCGCGCGTCAGCACCAGCAGCGCGGAGTCGTCGGCGCCGGTCCGGTCGGGGGCCGACGCCTCGGCGAGGACCTCGGGGGCGAGCGCCTCCCGCTCGGCCAGGTCGGGTCCGGCGGTGAGGGCCCGCGCGGCCGCGCTGTCGCGGCGCAGGATGCCCAGCCCGGGCCGCCCGCCGGTCGTGCCGGCCGCCCCGCCGAGGTCGCCGACCGCCTCGTAGCGGTACCCGAGGAAGGTCAGGTTCCCGTCGGCGAACCACCGCAGCAGGGCGACGGTGTCGTCGGTGCGGTGCTCGGGGACCGGGGGCGGCGACGACTCCAGCTCGTCGGCGAGCGCCTTGGCCTTCGTCAGCATGGCGTCGGCGTCCTCGACGACGTCGCGCACGTCCGCCAGGACCGACGAGAGCCGTTCGTGCAGGTCCGCCGCGAGCTCGCGCACGGACTCCGAGCCGGCGTCGGCCTCGAGCTCGAGGTTCATCCACGACTCGACGACCGCGCCCGCGGGCGGCGCGGCGGGGTCTGTTCCCGCGAGGACCTCCTGCAGGGCGCCCTGGGCGTCGCGGCGCACGACGACGAGCGGGTGCACCACCCGGTGCACGACGGTGCCGGTCCGCGCCAGCTCCGCCATCACCGAGTCGATGAGGTAGGGCATGTCCTCGGTGACGACGAGGACGAAGACCCGGTCCGGGTCGGGCATCGTGCCGTCCGGCCCGGGCTCCGCGCCGGCGCCGAGCACCGCGGTGACGGGCTGGCCGGGCACGTGGAGGCGGGCGAGGCTGCGGTGGGCGCGGACGATCGCCAGCGCCTCGGACGGGTCGTCGACCTGCTCCTCGGGCGGGACGCGCTCGAAGTAGTGGACGGCGAGCGCCGCCAGCTCGGGGTCATCGGCCTGGTCCATCGCCGTCCGCCGGAGGGCCTCGATGGCGGAGTGCGCCCGCGCCTCGGTGCTGGTCATCTACTCACTCCCGGCAGGAGCGGCGTGGACCAGGGGACAGCGCACCACACGGACACGGCGGCCACTGTAACGAGCCGACGACGGGCCATCGGGCTCCGCCGACCAGGGGAATGCCGCTCATTCGATTCCGAACACACGAAAACCCCCGATCCAGGAGTGGATCAGGGGTTCGTG
>NZ_JABBND010000001.1 GCF_012933465.1 Actinomycetospora sp. TBRC 11914 | reverse complement strand
CCGGTATAGCGACACTTAGTGCTCACAAGGCCGCAGGCCACCTATGCGACGCCCTCGGGGGAGGCGCCGGAGACCTCGATGTGGTCGGCCGTGAGCTTCTCGATCTCGGCGAGGTCGTCCTGGGTGAGCTCGACGTCGACCGCCGCCAGCGAGCGCTCGATGTTGCGGTCCGAGCGGGCACCGACGATCGCGACGTCGATCCCGTCCTGGGCGAGCACCCACGCGATGGCCAGCTGGGAGACCTCGATGCCCTTCTCGGCGGCGAAGTTCTTGAGCCGGTCGACCACGGCGAGGTTCGTGCGGAACTTCTCGCCCTGGAAGGCCGAGGCCTGCGAGCGCCAGTCGGAGTCCTCGAACGAGGTGTGCTCGTCCATCGTCCCGGTCAGCAGGCCCGAGCCGAGCGGCGAGTAGACCAGCGTGCCGATGTCGTGCTCGCGCACGTAGGGCAGCACGTCGGCCTCGATGCCGCGCCGGAACAGGTGGTACGGCGGCTGCAGGGTCTCGACGGGGCGACGCCGGTCGAACGCGGCCATCTGGCGCTCGTCGTAGTTGGACACCCCGACGTGGCGGATCTTGCCCTCGTCGACCAGCTCCTGCAGGTAGCCCGCGGTGTCCTCGAACGGCGTCTGCTCGTCCGGCCAGTGGACCTGGTAGAGGTCGACGTGGTCGATCTTCATGGCCTTCAGGCTCGACTCGACCCCGGAGCGCAGGTACTCGCGGCTGGAGTCGCGGGGGCTGTCGCCGCCGGGGTTGATGCCGCCCTTGGTGGCGATGACCACCGAGTCGCGGTCGTGGTCGAGCTCGTGGCGCAGCGCCCCGGCGAGCACCTCCTCGGCCTCGCCGAACCCGTAGGCCTGGGCGGTGTCGAAGAAGTTCACGCCGAGGTCGAGGGCGTGACGGATCGCCCGCTGGGCCTGCTCGGCGTCGTAGGAGCCCCACTCCCCGGAGACCTGCCAGGTCCCGAACGCGATGCGCGACACTTCGAGCCCGGTCTTGCCCAACCTCGTCGTCTTCATACGGGTTGGCTACCCCGGCGGGGGACCGGCGGAACGGCGGTGCCGGTCACCTCCCGGGCACCCCGCTGGGGAACAGTGGGCGCCCGTGCGCATCCTCGTCGCCGCCCTCGGCGCCCCCGGCCACGCCTTCCCGCTGGTGCCGCTCGCCCGGGCCCTGCACGACGCCGGGCACGACGTCACCTTCGCGACCGGCCCCGACCTGGAGCCCGTGATCGCGACCTCCGGGGTCCCGACGACGGCCGTCGGTCGCCCGGCGACCGAGGCGTTCCGCGAGGTGATGATCGGCCGCGGGCTGACCGAGCGCCCGTCCGACCAGGAGGTCATGCGCGAGGTCGCGAGCGAGGTCTTCGGCGCGGTGCTGCCGCGGTCGGTCGCCGGCGATCTGGTCCCGCGCCTGCGCGAGCAGCCGCCCGACGTCGTGGTCGCCGAGGTCGGTGACCCGGGTGCGGCGCTGGCGGCCCGCGTCCTCGGCGTCCCGTGCGTGCTGCACTCCTTCGGGCGGCGACCCTCCCCGGTCGCCCCGATGAGCGTGACGGTGCCGGCACGGCTCGCGACGGTCGCCGCGGAGCTCGCGGTGCCGCTGGCCGAGGGGGACGCGCTCGGGCACGCCTACCTCGACCTCTGCCCGCCGTCGCTGCAGGAGCCGGACTCGGTGGCCCACCTCGCCGGCCTCACCGAGCTGCCGCTGCGCCCGGTCGCCTGGAACCCGCCGACCCCGTTCGCGCCGCGCCGGCTCACCGGCCGGCCGTGGGTGCTGCTGACGCTCGGCACGTCGTTCGGCGAGGCCGGCGTGCTGCGCACCGCCCTGGACGGACTGTCGGCGCTCGACGTCGACGTGCTGGTGGCCGCCGGCTCGGTCGACGCCGGGGAGCTGGCCGGGCTCGAGCGGCGGGGCGTGCAGGTCGAGTCGTTCGTGCCGCAGGCCGACCTGCTCCGCGGCGCGGTCGACGGCGTGGCCGCCCCACCGGCGCTCGTCGTGCACCACGGCGGCAGCGGGACGACGCTCGCGTGCGCGGGCGCCGGCGTCCCCCAGGTCCTCCTGCCCCAGGGCGCCGACCAGTTCTCCAACGCCCAGGCCGTCACGACGGTGGGCGCGGGCGTGCAGCTGCGCGGCGACGAGGTCACGGGCGAGGCCGTGACGGCGGCCGTGACCGCGCTCCTCGGCGGTGGCCGGGAGCTCGCCGCGGCGCGCGCGCTCGCGGCCGAGGTGGCCGCGCTGCCCGCCCCGGACGAGGTCGCGGCGCGGGTCGAGCGGTGGGCCGTCCCGGGTCAGCCCGCGATATAGGCCTCGAGCTGGTCGCGGTGGGCCTCCAGCTCGTCGAGCCGCGTCTTGACGACGTCACCGATGCTGACGATCCCCGTCAGCTTCCCGTCCTCCACCACCGGGATGTGCCGGATGCGGCGCTGGGTCATGACCGCGGCGAGCGCGTCGACCTCGTCCGCCGGACCGCAGGTGGTGACGGGGCCGGTCATGATCGTCGAGACGGTCTCCGAGAGGAGCGGCGCGCCGCGGTGGTGCAGGTGCCGGACGACGTCGCGCTCGGACACCATGCCGACCACGGCGCCGTCGTCGTCGACGACCACCGCCGCCCCGACCCCGCGCGCCGCGAGTGCGGTGAGCAGGCCGGGCACCGGGGTGCTCGGCTCGACCGTCAGGACCCCGGCTTCCTTGCCGGCGAGGACGTCACGGATGCGCATCGTCGACTCCTTCGTCAGGCGGTGTGTGACGACGGTCTCACGCTCGGCTCACACCGGGAAGGGTCCCGTCGGGGGCTTTCGTCCGATCCCGGACGGCGCACGGCGCACTACCCTCGGCGGGGTCGGGACGACGGGAGGACGTGCGATGGTCGGGATCGTCGAGGTGAGTCCCCGCGACGGGCTGCAGAACGAGCGCGCGGTGCTCGAGACCGACGCGAAGGTCGAGCTGATCACGCAGGCGATCGCCGCGGGCGCGCGGCGCATCGAGTCGGCGTCGTTCGTGCACCCGAAGCTGGTCCCGGCGATGGCCGACGCCGAGGCGGTGATGGAGCGGGTGCCGCGCCCCGAGGGCGTCTCGCACATCGGGCTGGTCCTCAACCGCCGCGGCTACGACCGCGCGGTGTCCGCCGGGGTCGACGAGGTCAACGTCGTCGTCCCGGCCTCGGACGGGTTCGCCAAGGCCAACCAGAACTCCACCACCGAGGCCCTCACCGAGACCGCCGAGGAGGTGCTGGCCGAGGCGGCGTCGGCGGGGCTGTTCGCCACGGTCACGATCGCGACGTCGTTCGGCTGCCCGTTCGACGGCGAGGTCGACCCGGCCCGGGTGGTCGAGGTGGCGCGGCGCTCGGCGGCCGCGGGGGCGAAGGAGATCGCGGTCGCGGACACCATCGGGGTCGGGGTGCCCACCCAGGTCCGCACCCTGCTCGACGGCGTCGCCGAGGTGGCGCCGGGCGTGATCACCCGGGCGCACTTCCACAACACCCGCAACACCGGGTTCGCCAACGCCGTCGCCGCCCTCGAGTGGGGCGTCGACTGGTTGGACTCCTCCAACGGCGGGATCGGGGGCTGCCCGTTCGCGCCCGCCGCGACCGGCAACATCGCCACCGAGGACCTGGTCTACCTGCTCGAACGCATGGGCGTGCGCACCGGGCTCGACCTCGACGCGCTGCTCCCGATCGCCGGGTTCCTCTCCGACGCGCTCGGCTACCGCGTCCCGGCCCTCCTGCCCCGCGCCGGCTCCTTTCCCGGCTGACGACCGTCCGGCCGTGGGCGAGGATGGGGGTCATGGCCGAGACCCCGAGCCCCGCCGCGCCGCGCGACACCAACACCGCGGGCAACCCGCTCCTCGACCGCGCCTACGCGCTGGCCGACGCCGACGAGGCGCGGGCGCTCTACGACGAGTGGGCCGACTCCTACGACGACGACCTCTCCGACGACTCCCAGGGCTACGTCGCGCCCGAGCTCGCCGCGGCCGCCGTCGCCGACGCCGCGGGGGTCGACGGGGAGATCCTCGACGCCGGGTGCGGGACCGGCCTGGTCGGCGTCGCGCTCGCCTCGCGGGGGGCGCGGACGATCGACGGGGTCGACCTCTCGCCCGGCATGCTCGCGAAGGCCAAGGAGACCGGGGTCTACCGGCGGCTCGCGCCGGCCGACCTCTCGCGGGCCCTGCCCGTGCCCGCGGACGCCTACGACGTCGTCGTGTGCGTCGGGACCCTCACCCACGGGCACGTCGGGCCGGGGGCCTTCGGGGAGTTCGTCCGGCTGGCGCGGCCGGGCGGGGTGATCGTCGCGACGGTGCTCGACGACATCTGGGACTCCGGCGGCTACCGCGCCGAGGTCGACCGGCTCGCGCAGATGGCGATGGTGGAGGTCGTCTCCACCGACCTCGTCGACTACCGGAAGGCCGCGCAGGTCGACGCGCGGATGGTGGTGCTCCGGGTGGGCTGACGGTCGGCCCCATCCCACGACGCACGAACGGCCGGTTCGTGACCATCGATGGTCACGAACCGGCCGTTCGTGCGTTCGCGGGGGTGTGGTCAGAGCGCGCTGGTCAGCTCCGCGCCGGTCTTCTCGCGGACCTCGTCCTCGCTGACGCCGTCGGCGAGCTCGCGCAGCACCAGCCCGGCCTCGGCCACGTCGATGACGGCCAGGTCGGTGATGATCCGCTGCACGACGCCCTGGCCGGTCAGCGGCAGGTCGCACTTCTCGACGATCTTGTGGGCGCCGTCCTTGGCGGTGTGCTCCATGAGCACGATGACGGTCTTGGCGCCGTGGACGAGGTCCATCGCGCCGCCCATGCCCTTGACCATCTTGCCGGGGATCATCCAGTTGGCGATGTCGCCGGTCTGCGAGACCTGCATCGCCCCGAGGATCGCGGTGTCGACCTTGCCGCCGCGGATCATCCCGAAGCTCAGCGCGCTGTCGAAGAAACTGGCGCCGGGCAGCGTCGTGACCGTCTCCTTGCCGGCGTTGATCAGGTCGGGGTCGACCTCGGCGTCGTAGGGGTACGGGCCGACGCCGAGCAGGCCGTTCTCGGAGTGCAGCACCATGCCCACGCCCTCGGGGACGTAGTTGGGCACCAGGGTCGGCAGCCCGATCCCGAGGTTGACGTACGAACCGTCCTGGAGCTCCTTCGCCGCGCGGGCGGCCATCTGCTCGCGGGTCAGACTCATCGGTTCATCGTCTCCTGGGTCGTGCGCTTCTCGATGTGCTTGCGCTGGACTTCCTCGGGCGTCAGCTCGACCACGCGGTGGACGAAGATGCCCGGCAGGTGGACGTCGTCCGGGTCGATCTCGCCGGGCTCGACGAGCTCTTCGACCTCGGCGATCGCCAGCCGGCCCGCCATCGCGCAGAGCGGGTTGAAGTTGCGGCTGGACTTGTTGAACACCAGGTTGCCGTGCCGGTCGCCCTTCGCGGCGCGGACCAGCGCGACGTCGATGTCCAGCGCGGTCTCGAGGACGTGGGGCTTGCGGACCTTGGTGCCGTCGGGCCGGGTCACCTCGAACTCGCGGACCTCCTTGGCCGGCGAGGTCGCGACGACGTTGCCCTCGGCGTCATAGCGCCAGGGCAGGCCGCCGTCGGCGATCATCGTCCCGACCCCGGCCAGGGTGTAGAAGGCGGGGATGCCGGTGCCGGCGGCGCGCAGCCGCTCGGCCAGCGTGCCCTGCGGGGTCAGCTCGACCTCGACCTCACCGCCGAGGTACTGGCGGGCGAACTCCTTGTTCTCCCCGATGTAGGAGGCGGTGACCCGGGAGATGCGGTGCTGCTCGAGCAGCACGCCCAGCCCCCACCCGTCGACGCCGCAGTTGTTCGAGGCGACCTTGAGGTCGGTGACGTCGGTCCGGTTCAGCGCGTCGATCAGCACGATCGGCACCCCCGAGAGCCCGAAGCCCCCGACGGCGAGCGAGTCGCCGCTGGAGATGCCGGCCACCGCCTCGTCCGCCGACGCCCACACCTTGTCGATAGCGCTCATACCCGTCCTTTCACGTGCCCGAGTCCTTGAGGTGAGCCGCCAGCAGTCCGGTGACGATCTCCGGGCGCTGGTAGGAGGCGAGGTGGGCCGCGTCCGGGACCACCTCGAACCGCGCGCCCGGGATGCCGTCCGCGAGCAGCCGGCCGTCGTCGGGCGGCGTGGCCGGGTCCTCGGCGCCGGAGACGACCAGGGTCGGCGCGGCGATGCGGCCGAGGTCGTCGCGCGAGTCCCAGGCGACGATCGCCTCGCAGCAGCCGGCGTACCCCTCGGGCGGGGTCGCGGCGATCATGTCGCGCATCCGGGACACCGTGTCCGGGTCGGCGCGGGCGAAGTCGTCGGTGAACCAGCGCGTGACGACGCCGTCGGCGATCGCGTCCATGCCCTCCGACCGGGCCCGCGACGCCCGGTCGGTGAAGGTCGCCAGGTTGCCGAAGCGCGCGGCGGTGCAGAGCAGCGCGAGGGAGGCGGTCCGTCCGGGCGCCCGCAGCGCGATCGCCTGGCCCACCGCGCCCCCGAGGGAGACCCCCGCGAAGTCGGCCCGCTCGACGCCGAGGTCGGTCAGGGTCTCGAGGACGTCCTCGGCGAGCTCGGGGACCGTGTAGGGGCCGTCGGGGACGGGGCTGCCGCCGTGCCCGCGGGTGTCCACGGTGACCACGCGCCGCTCGCGCGCGAGCTCCTCGCGCTGCGGGGACCACATGTCGACGGTGGAGCCCAGGGAGCAGAGCAGGACCAGCGGCGTTCCCGCGTCGCGCGGACCTTCGTCGGTCAGGTGGAGACGCACGCCCCCACCCTCTCCCATGGACGCCGCGCGCGACACCGGCCTTCCGGCGATCGGGAGGGCCGGGGTGTCACGGGTCGAGCTTCGACGGGTGCCGGGTCAGCGCCGTGACCTCGACGTCCATGTACGGGAACAGCGGCAGGCTGGAGAGCAGCTCGTGCAGCTCGTCGCCGGAGTCGACCTCGAAGCGGCTGACGTTGGCGTAGCGCCCCACCACCCGCCAGAGCTCCGGCCACTTCCCGGAGCGCTGGATCTCGTGGGCGCGGGCCTTCTCGCGGGCGCGGAGGTCGTCGGCCACCTCCTGGGGCATGTCGTGGGGCAGGTGGACGTCCATGCGGACGAGGAACTGCACGGGGGCCTCCGTGATCGACGACGGTTTCCTGACGTCCAGCGTCTGGAAAGTGGCTTTCCTGACGCTCAGTCCAGCCGGTAGTGCGCGAGCTTCTCGGGGTCGATCGTCGCCCCGAGACCGGGCTCCTGCCGCGCGGCGAGCCGGCCGTCGACGATCGCCGGTGGCTCGGCGAGCACGTCGTCGGCCATGAGCAGGTAGTTGGTGACCTCCACGGGGTGGCGGGCCAGGGCGCGCAGCCCGCAGCCCAGCGCCACCGAGGCGACGGTGCCGAGCATCCCGTCGATCTGGTTCCCGACCACCGTGGTCACCCCGAGCCCCTCGCAGAGCCCGACGATCTTCGCGGAGTCGGTGAACCCGGTGCGGGCCACCTTGACGCTGATCGCCTCGGCGTCGCCGTCGAGCAGCGACCGCGCGACGCCGCCGAGGGTGATCGTCGACTCGTCGCCCACCACCGGGATCGGCGACGCGGCCACGATGCGGCGGCGGCCGAGCACGTCGGCGGCCGGGTTGGGCTCCTCGAGCATCGTCACGCCGTGGTCGTGCAGCCGCCGGGACGCGACGATCGCGGTGTCGGCGTCCCAGCCGCGGTTGGCGTCGGCGTAGAGCTCGACGTGCTCGCCCAGCTCGGCGCGCAGCGCCCGGACCGCCGCCATGTCGACGCCCAGCTCCCGGCCGACCTTGATCTTGAACGCGTCGACGCCGTGCTCGTCGCGCATCTCGACGGCGTCGGCGACCATCTCCTTCGGGGAGCCGAGCCCGATCATGTGGGCGGCGCGGACGTCGTCGGCGGCGTGCCCGAGCAGGACGTGCACCGGCTGCCCGCAGGCCTGCCCGACGAGGTCCCAGAGGGCGACGTCGAGGGCGCCCTTGGCCGCGTTGTTGGCGACGGTGCGGTCGAGCTCGGCGCGCAGCCGCTCCCGGGCGAAGGGGTCGGCGCCGACGAGCACGGGCGCGAACAGGTCGCGGACGGCCGCCACGATCGAGGCCGCCGTCTCGCCGTAGGTGTAGGGCCGCGGCGGGGCCTCGCCGTGCCCGACGAGGCCGTCGTCGGTGGTGACCCGGACCAGGACGTGGTCGGCGGCGGTGACGCGGCCGCTGGCGAAGCCGAACGGGCGGCGGTAGGGGATCGCGAGCGGGATCGCCTCGACGGCGGTGATCTTCACGGTGTCCTCTCGAGAACGGCGAGCGCCTTGTCCAGGGCGGGGGACGGGTCGTCGCGACGCCAGGCCAGGGCGACGTCGGCGGTGACGTCGCAGTCGGCGAGCTCGCGGTAGCGGACGCCGTCGACGGTGACGGCCAGGACGGAGGCGGGCAGCAGCGCGACCCCGAGGCCGGCCGCGACGAGCGCGAGCACGATCGAGGTCTGGTCGGCCTCGTGGGTGCGCCGGGGGACGAAGCCGGCCGCGCGGCAGGCGCGGTCGGCGGCCGCACCGACCACCGAGCCCGGCGGCGAGTACACGACGAAGTCCTCGTCGGCGAGCTCGGGCAGCGGCACCGCGCCGTCGGACGGACCGGTCCACCCGGCCGGCACCGCGAGCACCAGCCGTTCCCGGGCCAGCAGCCGCGTCGCCAGCGACCCGTCCGAGACCGGCGGGCGCAGGATCGCGAGGTCGATGCGGTGGTCGGCCAGGGCGGCCTCGAGGGCGGGGGTGAGCAGCTCGGTCACCAGTCGCAGGCTGAGCCCCGGCAGCTCGTCGCCGAGGCGCCGCACGAGCTCGGGGACGTGGCGGTAGGTCGCGAGCGCCGTCGCGCCGACCCGCAGCCGCCCGAGGTCGCCGGCGGCCACCCGCGCGACCTGCTCGCGGGCGGCCCCCACCGACTCGAGGATGCGGACGGCCTCCGGCAGCAGCGCCTCCCCGGCGGCGGTGAGGTCGACCCGGCGGGTGGTCCGCTCGAAGAGCGGCGCGCCGAGGTGCGACTCCAGCTGCCGGATCGCCTGCGAGAGCGGCGACTGGGCGATGTGCAGCTGCTCGGCCGCCCGCCCGAAGTGCCGCGTCCGCGCCACCGTGACGAAGTAGCGCAGCTGCCGGAGGTCCACCGTCAGGCCTCGGGCTCCAGCACGAAGTCCCGGTCCGAGCGGATCTCGTCGCCGTTGCCGGTGCGCTGCGGGTCGAGGGTCAGCTCGGGCTTGTCGGCCGAGGCGACGTCGTTGCCGAGGTAGGGGTCGCCGGTGAAGAACAGCTGGGTGGTCAGCGTCCGGTGCCCGGGCGCGGTCACCAGCAGGTGGATGTGCGCCGGGCGCCAGGGGCTCCACCCGGCCGCCAGGGTCATCTGCCCGGTCGGGCCGTCGAGCGGGATGGTGTACGGCGCGGGCTTGCGGGTGTGGATCTCGTAGCGGCCCTGGTCGTCGCAGGTGACGACGCCCCGCAGGTTCCCGGCCGGCGGCTTCGAGGCGAAGCCGGAGTACCAGCCCTCGTCGTCGGTGTGCCAGATGTCGACCTTCGCGCCGGCCAGCGGGGTGCCGTCGGTGGCGGTGACCTGCCCGGCCAGGATCATCGGCGTGCCCGGCTCGTCGTCGCGCATCGGCAGCGTCGCCGGGCTGGAGAGCTGGGCCTGCCCGTCGAGCCAGAACGGGCCCAGGATGGTGCCGACCGACCCGTCCTGGGTCTCGGCGGCGACCTTCTCGACCTCGAACTCCAGGTAGACGTCGAGGAACAGCGGCCACTCCCCGGTGTCGGAGACCGCGATCAGCCAGCGCTTGAACGCGTCGAACTCCTCGTAGGTCACCTTCTGCTCGCGGATCGCGGAGCGGATGCCCTCGAGGGCGGCGCCGATCACCGACGCGGCGCGCTGCTGGTCGACGCTGCCGCCGCCGGTGCGGAAGGTGGCCGCGCCGGAGCGGGCGATCTCGGTGGCGTGGGAGCCGGCGGTCGCGGCGTCGGTGGTGGACTGCTCGGTCGTGGTCATGCGGCTTCCTTCGTGGTGGTGGCGTCGCTGGCGGCGTACTGGTGCACCCAGGCGTTGGCGTCGAGGTAGCCCGTGAAGCGCGCGTCGCGCTCGGACAGGCCCGCGACGTCGTCGTCGGGGAGGTGGAGCAGCGTCCCGGTCTCCCAGGCGCTGCGGGCCACGGCGCGGGTGCGCGCGCGGCGTCGGCGGGGGTAGGCGGCGAGCGCCGTGTCGGGGTCGGTGGCGGCCAGCAGGTCGGCCAGCACGACGGCGTCCTCGATCGACTGGTTCGCGCCCTGCCCGTGGTGGGGCAGCATCGCGTGGCAGGCGTCGCCGATGAGCACGATGCGGCCGCGGGCCCAGCGGGTCAGCGGGGGCTGGGAGAGCAGCGGCCAGCGGGGGCTCTGCTCGACCGCGGCGAGCATCTCCCGCACCGCCGGGTGCCAGCCGGCGAAGCCGGCGAGCAGCTCGCCGTCGGGAACCTCGGTGTTCCCGCCCTGCCATGACCTGGGGCCGCACAGCACCGCGAAGAAGTTGATCGTGTCGTCGTCGCGGGCCCACCCGCCCATCGGGTAGTGCAGCAGGTGGGCGTGCGGCCCGGCCCAGAACTGGATGGCGAGCGGGTCGGGCAGCGAGGGCAGGTCCGATCGCCGGACGAGGCCGCGGAAGGCGCTCGTGCCGGAGTAGACCGGGCCCTGCCCCCGCCCGACGACGGCCTCGCGCACCACCGAGTGCACTCCGTCGGCGCCGACGACGACGTCCGCCGTCACCGTCGAGCCGTCGTCGAGCGTGATCTCCGCGCCGTCGCCGTGGTCGGTCACCGCGGTGGCGGCCCGCCCGAGGTGCAGGTGGGCGGGATCCACGGCGGCGGCGAGCGTCTGCTGGAGGTCGACGCGGTGGATGCCCCAGTACGGGGCGCCGAAGCGAGCGCGGTAGCTCGCGCCGCCGGGGTGGGCGGCGATCCGGTCGCCGGTGCGCCCGTCGCGGTAGATCAGCTCGGTGGGCTGGGTGGAGACGGCGTCGAGGGCCTCCCCGACGCCGAGGCGGTACAGCTCGCGGGTGCCGTTGCCCGAGAGCGCGACGGCCGCGCCGACCTCGCGGAGCTCGTCGGCGCGCTCGTAGACCTCGACGGGCACGCCCGCACGGGCCAGTGCGATCGCCAGGGTCAGCCCCCCGATGCCTGCCCCGACGACGGCGACCCGGGTGCTCACGCCGCGACCGCCCGCAGGAACGCGTCGGTGAGCTCGGCGGGGCGGGTGAAGTTGGCCTCGTGGCTGCCGGGGGCCTCGATGGCGGTGACGCCCAGCCGCTCCGGGAAGCGCGTCCAGCCGTACTCCCCGGGCGGCAGCGCGACGTCGTCGACGGACAGCACGTAGGCGCTGGGCACGTCGAGATCGAAGAACGGCTTCTGGTTGGGCGCCTCGGTGAAGGTCCCGAGCGGCTGCGGGGCGAGCAGTCCGTGCACGGCCCGCTGGGCGTCGGTCGACGCGTCCTGCATGAACGCCTGCTGCCACACCTCGAAGGGCAGCGACACGGTGTTGTCCTCGCCGCTCGCGGCGGCCTGGGCGCGGAAGAGGTCGCGGTAGTCGGGCGGGACGGCATCCATCAGCGACTCGCCGTCGTCCGGGACGAACGCGCTCCAGAAGACGGTGCGCGCCAGGCGCGGGGCCACGCGAGGCGCGGCGCCGGAGACGACGTAGCCGCCCCAGCTGTGCCCGAGCAGCGTCACGTCGTGCAGGTCCTCGCGCTCGACGAGGGCGACGACCGCGTCGACGCAGTCGGTGAGGGTGATCCCGCGGGGGTCGTCGCCGAGGTCGAGGCCCGGCATCGTCGGCGTGAGGACGCGGTGGCCCGCCGCCCGCAGGCGGGTCGCGACCGGCCGCCAGCTCCAGCCGCCGTGCCAGGCCCCGGTGATCAGGACGAAGGTCTCCACTGCGAACGCCTCCCGTCGGACGACTGTCGACGGACAGCGTGACACGGGTCATCCCGGAGGAGAAAGCGCTGAATCCCGCACGATTGAGATGCGTAGCGTCAAGAACGGGGCGTGGGGTCGGGCCCGGAGGCGGAGGATGCGGCGCGGCCCACGATCGGGGTGCCGTCGCCCGGTGCAGGCCCTAGCGTGGCGGTGCCGGTGATCGAGGAGGAGCACGCATGGCGAGCACGGACCCGACCACGATGCGGTCGGTCCTCGGGCACTTCCCGTCCGGGGTCACGATCGTCACCGGCACCGTCGACGGCGAGCCGGCCGGGTTCACGTGTCAGTCGTTCTCCTCGCTCTCGCTCGACCCGCCGCTGGTGCTCATCCTCCCGGGCCGCAGCTCGACGTCCTGGCCGCGGATCGAGGCGACCGGACGGTTCTGCGTCAACGTCCTCGCCGAGGACCAGCAGGAGCTCTCGACGACGTTCGCGAAGTCCGGGACCGACAAGTTCGCCGGGGTCGACTTCTCGCACTCCGACCTCGGCTCGCCGATCCTCACCGGGGCCACCGCCTGGATCGACTGCACGCTGCACGCCTCGCACGACGGCGGCGACCACCTCATCGTCGTGGGCGCCGTGCACGACCTCGACGCGCCCGGGCTGCCGCCGCTCGTCTTCCACCGGGGTGGCTACTCGCGGTCGGTGCCCTCGTAGGTGCGCGACCGCGACCCGACGCCGAGTGGGCGGTGAGGGCTGCGGTGGCAGCCATGGGGGTCCATTCGGGGCCGGTGGCCGGCCGTCGTGGTGATCGAGTGGGCGGTGAGGGCTGGCGGGGCAGCCATGGGGGTCCACTCGGCACCTGGCCGACGCTCACGGGCGGCGGAGCCGCACCGGGCCCGTCGCGGTCGCCGGGTCCACGACCTCGCCGTGCTGGGTCATCTCGATCTCCCCGCGCGCGACCAGGCGCCGCGCCACCCGCCGGGCCGGCTCCATCAGCGGGCGCCAGTCGTCCGGGTCGACGCGCCGCGCGGCCTCGGACGGGCAGATCGTCTTCCCGGCGCCCCGCGCGTCGAGCAGCTCGGTGATCGCCGCCTCCAGCGCCCGCTCGGTGTCCACGGTCTCCGGGTACCCGGCGCCACCATGATCGTTCTCCGGTAGCGGTTCCGGACGCGGAGACCTCGGATCCGCCACCGGGAAGTGATCACGGCGCGGTCACCTGCCACCGTGGCGCGGGTGGTCCTGGACCCGCGCCCGCCGTCGTGGGGAGATCGTCGGCGTGCGCCCCTTCTCCCAGGTCGACGTGTTCGCCGACGAGCTGACCGCGGGCAACCCCGTCGCGGTCGTCCACGAGGCCGAGGGCCTCACCGACGCGCAGATGGCCGCGGTCGCGTCCTGGACCAACCTCTCCGAGACGACGTTCCTGCTGCCGCCCACCGACCCGACGGCCGACTACCGGCTGCGCATCTTCACGCCGCGGACCGAGCTCCCGTTCGCCGGGCACCCGACCCTCGGGTCCGCCCGGGCGTGGCTGGAGGCGGGCGGCGTCCCGCGGGACGGGTCCGGGCCGGTGCAGGAGTGCGGGGCCGGGCTCGTCCGGCTGCGTTCCGACGGCGGGCGGCTCGCCTTCGCGGCACCTCCCCTGCGCCGCTCCGGGCCGGTCGACGACGCCGACGTGTCCTCCCTGGCGGCCGCGCTCGGCGTCCCGCGCGTCGAGGTCCGCGACGCCGCCTGGGTCGACAACGGCCCGGGCTGGGTCGCGCTCCTGCTCGCGGACGCCGCGACGGTGCTCGGCCTCGAGCCCGACCTGCGGGCGCTCGCGGCGAACGGGGTCAGCTCCGCGGCCGGGGTCGTGGGGCCGCACCCGGCCGGCGGGGACGTCGCCTTCGAGGTCCGGGCGTTCGTGCCGGCCATGGGGGTCGGCGAGGACCCGGTCACCGGCTCGCTCAACGCCGGGCTCGGTCGCTGGCTCGTCGACGCCGGGCACGCCCCGACCTCGTACGTGGCGGCGCAGGGCACACGACTGGGACGACGGGGGCGGGTGCACGTCGAGCACGCCGACGGCGAGGTGTGGGTCGGCGGCGGGACCGTGCCCGGCGTCGTCGGGACCCTCGCGCTGTAGCGCCCTCAACCGCGGTCGCGGGCGTGCAGGCCGTGCACGAGCAGCGCGCGCACCGAGCCGTCGCGCAGGACGTGCGCGGGGTCGAGGTGCTCCTCGGCGAACCCGGCACGGCGCGCCACCGCCCGGCTCGCCGCGTTCTCCGGGTCGATGAGCAGCTCGAGGCGGTCGACCGCGCGCTCCGCGAACGCCCAGGCCACGACGACGCCCAGCGCGTCCGCGGTCCAGCCCCGGCCCCGCGCCCACGGCGCCGTCCAGTAGCCGATCTCGCCGACCACCCCGCGGTCCGGCTCGGGCCGCGCGTGCAGCAGCGCCATGCTGCCCGCCAGCCCCGGCTCGCCCAGGGCCTCGACGGCGAACGCGCGACCGCCCTCGGCGGCGACGTCGTGGACGTGGTGGGCGAGGAACCACTCCGCGTCGGCGTACCGGTAGGGCGAGGGCACCGTCGTGAACCGCTGGATGTCCGGGTCCTGGCAGGCCGCGTGGATCGCGGGGGCGTCGTCGGCCCGCCAGGACCGCAGGCGGGTCCGCACGCCGACGAGCACCGGGGGCTCCTCCATGTCGGCCAGCATGACGAACGCGGGCGGCCGCCGACCCGGGTGATCCACGACCACCGGGCGGGACCGTCCCCGACCGCCCTCCTAGGGTGGGCGGAGTGAAGTTCCCGATCCTGCGCCGCGTGCTCCGGGCGCTCGTCGGGCTCCCGCGGCCCGCCAAGCGCGCCCTCGCCGGCCGTCGCGTCCGGCGTGACGGCCAGGTGCTCGACCTCGACGTGCAGATGATCCTGCGGCTCCTCGCGCTCGCCGCGGCTCCCGGCGAGGACCCACCGCTCACCGACCAGCGCCGGCTCACCGACGAGGCCGCGTCCGGGCTGGCGGAGGTCACCCGCGGGGTCGCGAGCCGGGCGATGTCGATCCCGGTGCCGGTCGGGGTGACCCGGGAGGTCCCCGGAGTCCTCGACGCCCGGCTCTACGAGCCCGACGACCTCGCCGGCGCGACGTCGGGCCTGCTCGTGTTCTTCCACGGGGGCGGCTTCGCGCTGGGCAGCGTCGTCTCCGGCGACCCGCTGTGCCGGGCGCTCGCGCAGCAGGCCGGCGTGCGGGTGCTCTCGGTGGAGTACCGGCTGGCCCCGGAGCACCCGTTCCCGGCGGGCCTGGCCGACGCCGTCGTCGCGCTGCGCTACGCCCTGGACCACCGCGAGGAGTTCCGGGCGGGCGCCGTCGCCGTCGGGGGCGACTCGGCCGGCGCGAACCTCGCGCTCACCTCCGCCCACCAGCTGGCGCGGCGGGGGGAGACGACGGCGGAGTTCGTGCTCGCCCTGTACCCGGTCACCGACGCCGGCCGGTCGGGCGGCTCCCGCGAGCTCTTCGCCGACGGGTTCGGGCTGCGCACCGTCGACGTCGAGTGGTTCGAGGGGCTCTACCTGCCCGAAGGGCTCGACCCCATCCGGCCGACGGCGCTGCTCGACGCGGACGACCTCGGCGTGATGCCCCCGGCCTACGTCGCGACGGCGGGGTTCGACCCCCTGCGCGACGAGGGCGAGGAGCTGGTCGCGGCGCTGCGGGCGGCGGGGGTCCCGACGGTGGCCCGACGCTTCCCCGGCCTCGTCCACGGCTACGCGGGGTTCGCCGGGCTCGTGCCCGCCGCCCGGGACGCGGTGCTGGACGCGGCGTCGGCGCTGCGCGCCGGGATCGCGCTCACCGGCCGGCCGGAGACGGAGCGCGGGGACCTCATGGCGCACGACGGGGTGGCCGCCGACCGCGCGTGACCCGGCTCGGGATGGGTACTTCCGCAGCATGGCGGGACCCGTGAAGGAATCGATCTCCATCGCCGCGCCGGTGTCGACCGTGGTCGGCGTCGTGTCGGACCTGGAGAACCCCGATCGCTGGGCGAACGAGGCGAAGGCCGCCGAGGTCCAGGCGCACGACGCGGACGGTCGGCCCTCGAGCATCAAGGTCACCCTCGGCGCCGTCGGGTTCCGGACGACCGCGACGTACGAGGTGGCCTACACCGACTCGTCGGTGACGCTGACCTGCTCCGGCGACGGCGGGCGGCTGATCCGCTCGAGCGTCATCACCTACGAGGCGGCCGAGTCGGGCGAGGGGACCGAGCTGACGATGACCTCGACGATGGAGGTCACCGTCCCGGTGCCCGAGTGGGGCCTGGAGCGGGCGATGACCCGGTCGGCCCGCAAGAACCTGGAGTCGGTCCGCAAGGACGCCGAAGGTGCCGGAGGCTCGTGAGCGCGCAGCGCACCTACAGCGCGCGCCCCACCGTCCGCCCGCTGAACAGGCAGCCGCCGAGGAAGGTGCCCTCCAGCGACCGGTAGCCGTGCACCCCGCCGCCGCCGAACCCGGCCGCCTCGCCGGCGGCGTACAGCCCGGCCACGGGCTCGCCGTCGACGCCGAGGACCTGCCCGGAGAGGTCGGTGTGCAGCCCGCCGAGGGTCTTGCGGGTCAGCACGTGCAGCTTCACCCCGACCAGCGGACCGGCCGCCGGGTCGAGCAGCCGGTGGGGCGCCGCGACCCGGGTGAGCTTGTCGCCGAGGTAGTTCCGGGCGGAGCGGACCGCCGCGAGCTGCAGGTCCTTGCCGTAGGGGTTGGCCAGCTCGCGGTCGCGCGCGAGGACCTCGCGCTCGACGTCCTCGAACGCCAGGAGCGGTTCCGGGGTCAGGGCGTTCATCCGGTCGACGAGCTCGCGCAGTGTCGACGCGGCGACGAAGTCCGCCCCGCGGCGCTGGAACTCGCCCACCGGTCCCGTCGGCCCGGGCCGCCCGCGCTGCAGGGTCAGGCGGATGTCGCGGCCGGTGAGGTCGGGGTTCTGCTCGGAGCCGGAGAGCGCGAACTCCTTCTCGAGGATGCGCTGCGTGGTGACGAACCAGGTGTGGTCGTGCCCGGTGGTCCGGATGTGCGCGAGCGTGCCGAGCGTGTCGAAGCCGGGGTAGAGCGGGGCGGGGAGCCGGCGCCCGACGGCGTCGAACCACAGCGACGACGGTCCGGGCAGGATGCGGATGCCGTGCAGCGGCCAGACCGGGGAGTGGTTGGCGATGCCCTCGGTGTAGTGCCACATCCGGTCGCGGTGCACCACGGCCCCGCCCGCGGCCTCGGCGATCCCGATCATGCGGCCGTCCACGTGGGCCGGGACGCCGGAGATCATGTGCTCGGGCGGTGTGCCGAGGCGGGCCGGCCAGTACTTGCGCACCGCCTCGTGGTCGCCGCCGATGCCGCCGGAGGTGACGACCACCGCGTCCGCGTCCACCGCGAACGGCTCGACCTCGACCCGCGAGCTCGGCTGGCCCCGGCTGACGCCGCTGGGCTCGAGGACCGCCCCCGCCACCCCGGTGACCGCGCCCGCCGTCGTCGTCACCCGGTCCACGCGGTGGCGGAACCGGATCTCGACGCGGCCGTGCGCCGCCGCGGCCCGGACGCGGCGGGCGAAGGGCTCGACGATGCCGGGGCCCGTGCCCCAGACGATGTGGAAGCGCGGGACGGAGTTCCCGTGGCCGGTGGCCGTGCCCGAGCCGCGCTCGGCCCACCCGACCACGGGGAAGAACGAGATGCCCTGGCCGCGCAGCCAGGACCGCTTCTCCCCGGCTGCCCACTCGACGTAGGCGCGGGCCCAGCGGCGGCCCCACTCGTCGCCGGTGGCGTCGAACTGCGCGGAGCCCTGCCAGTCCGACCAGGCGAGGTCGACCGAGTCGTGGATGCGCAGCCGGCGCTGCTCGGGGGAGTCGACGAGGAAGAGCCCGCCGAACGACCACCAGGCCTGCCCGCCGAAGGACGCCTCGGGCTCCTGGTCGAGCAGGACCACCCGGCGCCCGGCGTCGGCGAGCTCGGCGGTGGCGACGAGCCCGGCGAGCCCGGCTCCCACGACGACGACGTCTGCGCTCACCGGGTCATCCTGCCCGGCGGCCGGGGATCAGGCGTACCCGAGCTTCTTGCTGCAGGTCGGCCAGGCGTTCCAGCCCTGCTCGGCCTGGACCTTCTTGGCCACGGCGATCTGCTCCTCGCGGGTGGCCTCGTCGGGGCTCGAGGCGAACTCCTTGCCCCCGAAGGCCTTCCAGGTCGACGGCGTGAACTGCAGGCCGCCCTTGAAGCCGTTGCCGGTGTCGGCGTCCCAGTTGTTCGTCGACTCGCACTTGGCCAGCCGGTCCCAGGTCGCGTTGCTCTGCGGCGAGTGCACGGTCGGCGCGGCCATCGCGGTGCCGGCCAGCGCCACCGGGGCGGTGACCGTCGCGGCGGCGGCGGCGACCTTGAGGCTGGTGAGCGCGAGGCTGCCCGTGGTCTCGGACAGCGTGCTGGGCTTGCGGTGGCGACCAGGCATGAGGACGGCGGCTCCAAGTCGAGTCGGGGGGCTACTCGGGCCGGAGGTGCTGGGGAGCGGACCGGCGAGGAGGAACCGTAATAGAACCGAGACCTTCCGTCACCTCACGTGACGACGGTGTCGCAGCGTGTCGCGGTGAGTGGCGGCCCGACGGCGACGGGTGGCGATTGGAGCAACGCGCCCGCGCGTGGAGCTAGGCCGAACGGGTCGACGACGGCGCAGGTGGCCGAGACGAGCGGGGCGCGGCGCGGACCTACTGCCGGAAGCCGACGGCCGCCCAGTGCCCCCGGGCCTCCGCGCCGCCCGCCGGGCGCCCCGGCTCGGGGCGCCACTCGTCGGCCCAGACCAGGCCCGGGTCGACGAGGTCCACCCCGGTGAGGAGGGCGGCCACCTCGGCGCGGCTGCGCGGCCGGGGCACCGACCGCGGGTAGGCGGCGGTCTCGGTCTCGATCGCGGTGCCGGTGCGCGGGTCGTCGTCGGTGAAGTGGGAGAGCCCCAGGGCGCTCCCGGGCGCCAGGCGCCGCAGGTAGGCCTCGACGAGCGACGCGGCGTCCTCGCGCACGTGCTGGAGCACGGAGAAGGCGAGCAGTCCCACGGGGCGGCGCAGGTCGAGCAGGCCGGCGACGCCGGGCGCGCTGAGGACGGCGTCGACGTCGGCGATGTCCACCGCGGTGTAGGTGGCCGTCGGGAGCGCGGCCAGGAGGTGCTGGCCGTGCAGCGCGGCGATCGAGTCCACGTCGGTGTAGGCGACGCGGGCGCCGGAGCGGCTCCGCGCGACGACCTCGTGGACGTTGCCCATCGTCGGGACGCCCGAGCCGAGGTCGAGGAACTGGTCGATGCCGGCGGCGAGCAGGAAGCGCACGGCCCGCCGCAGGAACGCGCGGTTCTCCCGGGCGAGCTCGACGACGCCGGGCTGCGAGCACTTGAGGCGGTCGCCGAGCGCGCGGTCGACGGCCCCGTGGGCCGCACCGCCGAGGAGGTAGTCGTACACGCGGGCCGAGCTCGGCTGCTCGAACTCCTCCGGCGTCGCGGCCGGGGCGGCGTCCGAGGGGGCCGGAGTGGCGGCGGGGCGCGTCGCCGGGGTGGGCTCCTCGGTCGGGGCCGTCGTCCCCGGCCGTGCCGTCGATCCGGGCCGTGCGGCCGGTCCGGGCCGGGCCGTCGGTCCGGGCCGGGCCGCCGGCTGGGCGGGCACGGCGGCGAACGTGAGGGGCCCGGGCGCCGCGACCGCCTCGGCCCGTGCCCGGCCAGTCAGCCCGACCGGCGCGACCGACGGGTGCCGGCGCGGCAGTTCCCCCACGCGCGGCACCTCCCCCGAGTCCTGCCGCGCCGCTCCGACCCGGGCGGCGCCGAGGTCAGTAGGGCTTCCGAAACGTCGGCGTGTCAAACGCCCAACCGGATGGACCAGCGCTCCGAGAGCAGTTCGGCTGCGCTCCGTGACCAGATCGGGGTGCTGACGACAGCCCGTCGGACCCGGAGGCCGCCCTGGCGCGGATCACGACACGGACCGTAGTAGATAACGATTTCATCACGAGACGCTCACGCCTGCTGTTGGGAGAGGGTTCCGCCGGAGGTCACGTCGTCGTCGGCAACAGGGACCCCACACCGGCCACCGTCTCGTCCGTGCGCGTCGCGGTCGTGACCGAGTCCTTCCTGCCGCAGGTCAACGGGGTCACCAACTCCGTCCTGCACGTCATCGCCCACCTCCGCCGGCAGGGTCACGAGGCGCTGGTCCTCGCCCCCGGCGCGGGGCCCGATGAGGTCGACGGCGTCCCCGTCGTCCGGGTGCCCGCGCTGGATCTCGCGGTGGTCGACTCGTTGCCGGTCGGGGTCCCGACGCCGGCCGTGCGGGCGACGCTCGAGGAGTACCGGCCCGACGTCGTGCACCTCGCCTCACCGTTCGTCCTCGGCGCCCGGGCGATCACGGCGGCACGCCGGCTCGGGGCGCCGACGGTCGCGGTCTACCAGACCGACGTCGCCGGGTTCGCCGCCTCGTACGGCGTCGGCCTCACCGCGCGGGCGGCCTGGCGCTGGACCCGCCGGCTGCACGCCCGCGCCGACCGCACCCTCGCGCCGTCGGCCTGGGCGGTGCGGGCGCTCGAGTCGCACGGGGTGCCCCGGGTCCACCGGTGGGGCCGCGGCGTCGACACCCTCCGGTTCCGGCCCTCCGCCGAGCACCCCGACGGCGGGCACGCGGCCGCGGCCCTGCGTCGCGAGCTGGCCCCGCGGGGGGAGATGCTCGTCGGGTACGTCGGCCGGCTCGCGGCGGAGAAGCAGGTGGAGCGGCTGGCCGCCCTGGCGGAGCTGCCCGGCGTGCGCGTCGTCGTCGTCGGGGACGGGCCCGCCCGCGAGCGGCTCACCGAGCTGCTGCCCGGCGCCGCGTTCCTCGGCTTCCGCGGCGGCGACGACCTCGCCACCGCCTACGCCGCGCTCGACGCCTTCGTGCACACCGGGCCGTTCGAGACGTTCTGCCAGGCGGTGCAGGAGGCCAAGGCCGCCGGGCTGCCCGTCCTCGCGCCCGACGCGGGTGGCGTCCGCGACCTCGTCGAGCCGGGGGAGACCGGCTGGCTCTACGACGCCTCCTCGCCGGACGCGGGCGCCACCGCGCTGCGCGAGCGGGTCCGGCTCTGGCGCGACGATCCCGCGCTGCGACGGCGGATGGGGCACGCGGCCCGGGCCTCGACGCGCGGCCGCACCTGGCCGGCGGTCTGCGAGGAGCTGCTCGGCCACTACCGGGAGCTCGTCGGGACCGCCGACGATTCACGCGGCGCACACCACCTCGTCACGCGCGGGTCGGCCGCGCGGCGTCCGGGGCCCGTAGACACCGCCGCATGACCAGCACCGAGGTCCTGCTCACGACCCCGGCGAGCCCCGGGGCCACCGCCGACGCCGCTGTACGTCCCGGCCGCTACAGCCTGCTCGTCACCCGCGAGGACGAGCACGTGCGGGCCGCGCAGCGCCTGCGCCACGACGTGTTCGCGATCGAGCAGGGCGCCCGTCTCGCGCCCGGCCGTGCCGCCGAGGAGGGGCGCGACGAGGACGCCTTCGACGCGTTCTGCGACCACGTGATGGTCCGCGACGACCGCGACGGCGCCATCGTCGGCACCTACCGGATGCTGTCCCCGGACGGCGCGACCGCGGCGGGCGGCCTGTACTCCGACACCGAGTTCGACCTGTCCGCCCTCGACGACCTGCGCCCCCGGCTGGTCGAGGTGGGCCGCTCCTGCGTCCACCCCGACCACCGCACCGGCACCGTCCTCTCGCTGGTCTGGGGTGGCATGTGGCGCTACCTGGTGCTCACCGGGCACCGCTGGCTGATCGGGTGCGCCAGCGTCCCGCTCGATGCCGAGGGCGCGCTGCCCGGCTCGGTGTGGTCCCTGGTGACCCGCAAGCACCTCGCTCCCGAGGACCGCCGGGTGGTGCCCCACCGGCCCGCCCCGATCGGGACCGACGGCGCGGGTGGGCCGCGCCGGGCCCGCGTCGAGACCCCGCCGCTGCTGCGCGGCTACCTGCGCCTCGGCGCGCGGATCGGGGGCCCGCCGGCCCTCGACCCCGACTTCGGTGTGGCCGACCTGTTCGTGCTGCTCGACCACACCACCATCGACCCGCGGTGGCGTCGTCACCTGCTCGGGGAGGACGGGTGACCGGCTGGTTCCCCACCTCGCCGTGCGGTCCGGAGTGCCTCCCCGTGGCCGCGCCCGACGCCGGGGTCGTCCGGCTGGGCCGCGTCGTCCGCACGACGCTCCGCCTCGCCGCGCTCGCCGGCGCGGTGGCGGCCGGCGCGATCCTCGCGCCGGCGGCCCCGGTCCTCGGCCTCCGGCGCCTCGAGCGGGCGCAGGCGATCTGGTGCGGGATGCTGCTGGCCGCGGCGGGGGTCCGGGTGGTGGTGACCGGCCCCCGGCCGGCACCCGGCTCGCTCGTCGTCGCCAACCACGTCTCCTGGCTCGACGTCCTCGCCCTCAACCAGCTCGTGCCGGTGCGCATGCTCGCCAAGGCCGAGCTGCGCACGTGGCCGCTGATCGGGCCGATGGCCGCCCGGGCCGGCACCGTGTTCCTCGACCGCGACCGGCTCCGCGCGCTGCCCGACGCGGTCGCGGCGGTGACCGGCGCCCTGGGTGCCGGGGGATGCGTCGGGGTGTTCCCGGAGGGGACGACGCGCTGCGGGCGCGACCTGGCCCGCTTCCGCCCCGCGGCCTTCCAGGCCGCCCTCGACGCCGGGGCGCCGGTGGTCCCCGTGGCGCTGTCCTACGCGGACGCCGACGGCGGCCCCGACGCGGCTCCGGCGTTCGTCGGCGACGACACCCTGGTCGCCTCCCTGGTGCGCGTCGCCGCAGCGCGCGGCACCGTGCTGACGGTCCGGGTGCTGCCCGTCCAGGCGCCGGTGCGCGACGACGACGGCCCGCGGGCGCGGGGACGCCGCGACGCCGCCCGGCGCGCGGCGGCGGCGATCACCGGGGCGCTGCCGGCGCCGGCCGACGACCCCCGGCCGCGGCCCGCCGTGCACCCCGTTCCGGTCCCGACGGCGGCCGTGGGCGCGCTCGTGCCGCTCGCGGGCGTCGAGGTCGACCGTGTCGCCTGACGGGGCCGGGGGCGTCGGGGCGCGCCGCGACCGGCGCGACTGGTCGGACTCCGCGCACTTCGCCGCCCAGTTCGTCCGGTCCCCGGTCGCGACGGCCTCGGTGTGGCCGAGCTCCACCGCGCTCGCCCGGGCGGTCGCCGACGCCGCGCTGTCGGGCTGCTCCCGCCCGGACCCGCTGGTCGTCGAGCTCGGGGCCGGCTCCGGGGCCTTCACCACGGAGCTCGCCCGGCGGCTCGACCGCCGGGCCCGCCACCTCGCCGTCGAGCTGAACCCGGCCCTGGCCCACCGGCTGGCGGAGCGTCTCGACGACGTCGAGGTCGTGCCGGCCGCGGCGGCCGAGCTCCCGACGCTGCTGGCGTTGCGCGGGCTGCCCGGCGCGCGGGGGGTCGACGTGGTGGTCAGCGGGCTCGGCTGGTCGGCGACCCGACCCGGCCGCGACGACTCCCTGCTGCCGGTGATCGCGGCGGCGCTCGCCCCGGACGGGGTCCTCGTGCAGTTCGGCTACACCTTCACCCGCTGGGCCGCCCCGGCGCGGGCGCTCGAGGTCGAGCTCGGGGAGCTGTTCGACGAGGTCACCACCTCGCCCACGGTGTGGCGCAACCTGCCCCCGGCGATCGTCCACCGGGCCGCCCGGCCCCGCGGCTGAGGTCGGGGCGGTCGGCCGGTCCGGCGAGGGGCACATCCGGCATATCGGCCGGCGCTGGGGGATGCGTGGTGTGCTCCTGATCAGCGCGGGTCGTGGGTCGGCCGGACCCGCGCGCAGCAGCACGGCCCGGCACCGGGGAGACGTGCTCCCCGGCACCGGGCCGTGTCCCCCTGGGGTCAGCCGCCGACGGCGGCCGTGGCTGCGGTGACCATCGCCTGCGAGTCGGGCTGCAGGGCGTCGGCGGCGGCGGAGAGCCGGCTCTGGCTCGACGAGGTCGACAGGGTGTCGAGGTCGGCGAGGACCCGGTCGATGGCCGGGACGAGCTCGGCGTCCACCTTCTGCCGCGCGGCGGGCGAGAGGGAGACCGTGGTCGCCGTCGTCCGGAACTGCGCGATGGCGTCGCGGTAGGCCTTGAAGTCGGCCTGCATCGCGTCGAGGTCGCCGCGGTGGGTCTCGAGGTCGGTGGACATCGTGTCGGCCGCGGCACCGACCTGGACGAACCCGGCCATCAGCTGGGCCTGGCCGGCCGAGTCGTCGGCGGCCGGTGCGGCGGGCGCGGCCGGCGCGGAGGGTGCGGCGGGCGCGGCCGGGGACCCGGCGGTGTCGACGGGGGCCGGGGTGGTCGTGGCCTGGACGGACGCGCTGAATGTCGTGGCCAGCACCAGGACCAGGACCGTGGTCGCGATCCCGATGGCGGTGAACACCGCGCCGAGGATCGTGCCGGTGAGCGCCAGGCCCCGGCCGCGCTCGCCGGTGCGGGCGATCTGCTTGCGGGCGACGAGGCCCAGCACGATCGCGACCGGCGAGGCGACGAAGGCCACCACCACCGAGAGCCAGGACAGGGTGTTCAGGGGGGCCTGGGTCGGCGCCCCCGGTGCCCAGCCCGCGGGGCCCTGCGGCATCGGGCCGACGCCGACCGGGGGCGAGGGCGGCGCCGCGAACTCTCCCGGCGGCCACCCGGCGGGCTGGGCCGTGGGTGTGCCGGGCGCGGGGAAGCCGGGAGCCGTGGTCTGGGCGTCCAGCGACGTGTCGACGAGGGGGAGACGGGGGTCGGCCTGCTGGGTCATGGTGATGCTCCTCGTGCGGTGGGGTCCGGCGTCGTGTCGGACCCCCGTACCGTCACGCTTCGTGCAGGGGCTCGCCAAGAGAATCGGACAATTGTCACCCGATTGGCGCAATAGCGGTTACTGAGTGAGATACCACCAGGTCAGCGCGTCGTCCTGCGCCGACGGGGTGTACGGTCCGGCAACCATCGGCGCGTCGGGGTCGACCACCTGCCCCCGGCGCACGAGCCCGAGATGCGGTGCGCCATGGTGTGTCGTGGCCGGTCGGACACCCGTCCCCGGTCACGATGGCCCCGTCGGCCCGAGCGCGGGACCGGCAGGCACCGACCCCACGACCTGTGCAGGTGAGGAGAGGGAGACTGTCATGGCACTCCCGACGTTGACCCCCGAGCAGCGCGAGGCCGCCCAGGCCAAGTCGCGTGAGGCGCGCCAGGCCCGTTCGGCCCTGCTCGCCGGCATCAAGAGCGGAGACGAGTCGATCCCCGCCGTGCTGGACCGCGGCAAGAGCGACCCCATCGCGGGCAAGACCAAGGTCTCGCAGCTCGTCCGCGCCCTGCCCGGCTACGGCCCGGCCAAGGCGGCCGCCGTCCTCGAGCAGGCCGGCATCCCCGAGGACCGTCGCGTGGCGGGCCTCGGCGCCCGGCAGCGCGAGGCGCTCGTCAGCGCCCTGAGCTGAGGCCCCAGGGCCCCGGAACGGCCGACGGCCCGGTCACCTCCTCGTCGTCGAGGAGGTGACCGGGCCGTCGTCGTGCGGAGGCCGTGTCAGTCGAGCCCGGCCGGGAGGCCCTTGCTCACCGACCCGAGGGTCGTGCCGATCGCCCAGGAGCCGAACGACAGCTTGCCGGCCTGCTCGATCGAGGTGTCCCGGTAGATGCCGGTCTTCACGTAGCTGTCCTTGCCCGCGTACATGGTCCCGGAGGGCGGGGCGTAGTCGGCGACCTTCTGCACGCCGTCCTGCCACGCGCTCACGGTCCCGTCCGACGACGAGAACTTCACCTGCAGCGCCAGATGGGTCCACTGCCCGGGCGTCGCGTCCCCCACGACCTTCGAGAACGCGCCCCCGTCGCCGTCCAGGACGAACTTGCCGTTCTGGACCTTGAGCTCCAGCGGCGGCGTGCCCTCGCCGTCGTTCTTGAACTGGGTGATCACCTGCCAGTCGGAGGTGTTCACCGGGAAGTCCGGCGCGAGCTTCACCGAGAAGCCGAAGAAGTACTGGTCGCCCTCCTGCAGCGCCCCGAACTTCGGCTCGACCTCGGCCCGCTTGCCGCCGCCGGGCATGGAGACGTTCAGCAGTCCGCCGGAGACGGCGGGCGACGACGCGCCCACGTTGTTCCAGGGCGTCGACCTGAAGTTCTTCAGCCCGTCCGCGGCGAAGTCGGCCGACCAGAGGGTCTTCCCGCCGTCGCTCGGGGCGGCGGGCGCGGCCGTGTGGGTGGTCGGCGCCGCCGTCGTGGCGTGCGGGGCACCGGTGGCCGCCGTGTGGGGAGTCGCGGTGGCGGTGTGCGCGGCCGGCTGGGAGAGCCCCGCGGGGGCGACCGCGACGTCCGGGCGGACGAGCTCGCCGGTGTCGGCGCGCGGGTCGGCGAGGAACGACGGCCCGGTGCTCGCCGCGGCCACGCTCGCGCCCGTGAGCGCCCCGAACAGCGCCAGCGCCCCGGCGGCCCGCGTCGGGGTCATGAAGCGCGGGTCACGGGGTGCGCGGTGCGAGGTGCGTCGAGCGCCGGCCGGGGCGGCGGGCGGGGGGACGACGGGGCCGGGCGCGCCCGCCGGGGGCGGCGGCGGACCCGGGCGGCGGTGCCGCCGTGCGGCCTCCGTCGGGAAGCCGCCGGTCATCGGCGGGGCCTCGGTCGGGAAGCCGCCGGTCATCGGCGGGGCCTCGGTCGGGAAGCCGCCTGTCACCGGAGCGGCCGACGTCGGGAAACCCCCGGTTACCGGCGCGGGGTGGGCCGGGAGCCCGCCCGTCACGGGCGGCGGGGCGACGGGCGCCCGCCGCGGGGCCGGCGGGGCCTGCGGCGGGACCCGGGTGTCCAGCAGGCCCCCCGTGTCGCCGGTCACCGCGCCCTCGTCGCGCGCGGCCGCGGCGGCGCGGGCGATGGCGGCGAGGTCGAGCGGGGTGGTCGCGGGGTCGTGACGGTGCTTCCCGCGGCCGGGTCGGGGGCCGGTCGCAGGGGCGTCGAAGGCGGCGGGCCAGGAGCCCGTGCGCGGGGTGGCCTCCGGGGAGGACACGCCGGGGCCGGCCCGTCCGGGTCGGGGGGACCCGGAGCGATGTCGAGCCATGGTCGGTCCTTGCTGGTGGCGCCGGGACCCGGTCGAGGGGGAGCGATCCGGTGCCGGGTGGGGCCCGGCGCGTCCACCTGTCCCGCACGCACGGGTCGGGGGCCGGATCCGCCGGGACAGGGGGAGCGCACCGGATCCGGGGTCGGGGTCGTCTCCAACCCCGCCGAGGACCACCGTAGGGGCCCTGATCGAGGGACACCGGGCGGGCGTTCCGGGGCCGGATCCGGCCCAGGTCACGGCTTGGTCACGTCCTCGCTGCTCAGGGCGCCGGAGGTCTCGCCGGACGCGGTGCGCGCCGCTCCGGACGCGGAGGGTGAGTGATGTACGTCACGCTCAAGTTGCTCCGAACGGCTCCCGAGGTGTCGGGGGCGACGTCGGAAGCTCGTCGTCAGGGTCCGTACTGTCGGACCCGCTCCCCATGGGCCGTCGCCCCCCGACCGACGACCGAGACGAGGACCATGCGTTTCTCCAGGCTGCTGCGCGCCCGCCCTCGACGCCCCGGTTCGGACGGCGAGCACGCGCTCCAGGAACAGTGGGGCACCGCCGAGCGGGCCGACCGCTTCTACGACGACCAGGTGTGCGATCGGCTGCTGCCGACGATGACGGACTTCATCGGCGGGATGACGATGATGTTCGTCGCCACCGCCGACCGCCGCGGCGAGTGCGACTCCTCCCTGCGCGCCGGGCCGGAGGGCTTCGTGACCGTGCTCGACGACCGCCACGTCGCCTACCCGGAGTACCGCGGGAACGGCGTCATGGCGAGCCTCGGCAACATCGCGGAGAACCCCCACGTGGGTCTGCTGATGATCGATTTCTCCGAGGCCCTGATCGGGCTGCACGTCAACGGCTCGGCGCGGGTCGTCGCGGACGCGGACCTGCGCCTCGAGTACCCGGAGCTGCCGACCGACGGCGTCCCGGGGCGACGCGCGCAGGTGTGGGTGGTGGTCGAGGTGGAGGAGGCCTACATCCACTGCCGCAAGCACATCCCGCGCCTCGTGCCGGCGGAGCGGAACCGGAGCTGGGGCACCGACGCGGTCAAGGCGAAGGGCGGGGACTACTTCGGCGCCGCGGCGCGCCACGACGAGCCGGTCCGAACCGGGACCGAGGACGAGACCGGGTCGCCCGCCGAGGGCCGTCCGGAGGTCCCCGCCGACCCGGTCGCCGAGCGGACGGGCGCGGGCGCGGCATCCTGAACGGCGTGACCGACGACGAGGACCGCCACGCCTGGAGCCGCCCGGAACCGGAGACCGTCGCGCCCGACGTGCTGCGCGTCCCGCTCCCGCTGCCCTCCGACGCGCTGCGGGCGGTCAACGTCTACGTGCTGCGCGACGGCGACCGGCTCACCCTGGTCGACGGCGGCTGGACCCTGACGGTCTCGCGCGAGCTGCTCGGCCGGGCGCTGGACGGCCTGGGTGCGGTGCCGGGCGACATCGCGCGGTTCCTAGTCACGCACATGCACCGTGACCACTACACGCAGGCGGTCGCGCTGCGCCGCGAGACCGGAGCGCGGGTGGCCCTCGGGGCGGGCGAGCGCGACTCGCTCGAGGAGATGGAGCGGCGCCCGCGGCCCATGACGGCCCAGCAGACGGCGCTGCGGGCGGCCGGCGCGGGGTCGCTCGCCGACGAGCTCGCCGGCCTGCTGCCCGCGAGCGTCCCGGACGACGAGATGGCGGACTACGCCGCGCCCGACCAGTGGCTCGCCGACGGTGAGCGCGTCACGGTCGGCGAGCGCGTGCTGGAGGCGGTCGAGACGCCGGGCCACACCCGCGGGCACCTGGTGTTCGACACCGGCGACGGCCTCGACGCCGGGCCGGGGCTCCTCTTCGCCGGGGACCACGTGCTGCCGCACATCACGCCCTCGATCGGGTTCGAGCCCGCCGCCCGGCCGGGCGCGCTGTCGCGCTTCCTGAGCTCGCTCGCCCGCGTGCGCGAGCGGCCCGACCGGCGGCTGCTGCCCGCCCACGGGCCGGTGCGCCCGAGCGTCCACGCCCGGGTCGACGAGCTCCTGGAGCACCACGCCCACCGGCTCGACGAGATCGAGCGGGTCACGCTGGCCGGCGAGCCGACCGCCGCCGGTGTCGCGGCCGCGCTCACCTGGACGCGGCGCGAGAAGGGCCTGGCCGACCTGGAGCCGTTCCACCGGATGCTGGCCGTCCTGGAGACCGACGCCCACCTCGAGGTACTCGCCGCCCAGAGCCGGGTGGTGCGCGAGCCGGACGCCGAGGGGGTCGCCCGGCACCGTCCGGCCTGACGCGCTCGTCCCCGAGAGGGAGTCGCGACGCGGGGCTATCCTGGAGCGCCGTCCCGGCGTCGCACGACAGTGAACGAAGGTCGTCCTTGTCCCACCCCGCGTCCCCGACAGCGCCGCCCGACGTCGAGCCCGGCTCGGACCCGGTCACGGCCGAGCAGCCCTACGTGACGATGCTCTACGGGCGTCTCGACGCCCGGCGCAAGGAGACCGCCGAGCTCCTCGCCCGGGTGCTGCGCGACGAGACCACCGGCACACCCCAGGCGGTCTCCGAGCGCGACGCCGCCGCCGCGATGTACTCCGAGCAGCTCGCCACGCTCTCCGCGGTCGAAGAGGGCCTGTGCTTCGGCCGGCTCGACGTGGAGCCGGACGCGGTCCTCCCGCCGGGCTCGGCGGACGCCGCGGACCCCGACACCCCCGGCTTCGACCAGCCGGTCGCCTACATCGGCCGGCTCGGGCTGCTCGACGAGGAGCACGACTACGAACCGCTGCTGATCGACTGGCGCGCGCCGGTCGCGCGGCCGTACTACACGGCGACGGCGGCCAACCCGGACGGCGTGCGCCGGCGCCGGCACCTGCGCACCCGCAGCCGCCGGGTCCTCGCGGTCGACGACGAGATCCTCGACCTCGCCGAGGCCGCGGCCGCGGCGGCGAAGCACGACGGCACCCAGCGCCAGGGCCTGACCGGGGAGGCCACCCTGCTCGCGGCGCTGTCCTCCGGGCGCACCGGCCGCATGGGCGACATCGTCGCGACGATCCAGGCCGAGCAGGACCGGGTCATCCGCTCCGGGGTGAACGGGGTGCTCGTCGTCGAGGGCGGGCCCGGCACCGGCAAGACGGCGGTGGCCCTGCACCGCGCGGCCTACCTGCTGTACACCCACCGCCGCCAGCTCGCGAAGCGCGGCGTGCTCGTCGTCGGGCCCAACCCGACCTTCCTGCGCTACATCGAGCAGGTGCTGCCCTCGCTCGGCGAGACCAGCGTGCTGCTCTCGACGGTCGGCGAGCTCTACCCGGGCCTCGCCGCGCAGCGCCACGAGCCCGCCGAGGCCGCCGCCCGCAAGGGCTCGATCGACATGGCCAAGGTGCTCGCCGCGGCGGTCCGGGACCGCCAGGAGCTGCCGCGGGGGACGACCACCCTCGTCGTCGACGGGGAGCGCGTCGAGATCGACCGCGACGTCGTCGCGCAGGCCCGCACCCGCGCCCGCCGCACCCGCCGGCCCCACAACGACGCCAAGCGCACGTTCGTCCGCGAGGCCATCGACATCCTGGCCCGCCGCGAGCGTGACCGGATCTCCCGCGAGGGCAGCCACCCGGAGGTCGCGCAGGACGACCGGAAGCTGCTGGACCGCGGCGACCTCGCCGACATCCGCGCCGCGATGCGCGAGGACGAGGACCTGCTCGCCGCGCTGGACGCGCTGTGGCCGACGCTGACGCCCCCGCAGCTGCTCGCCGACCTCTACACCGACCCGAAGCGGATCAGCGCCGCCACCCGCGGCTGGACCGACGCCGACCGGGCGCTGCTGCGCCGCGACGCACCGCCCGCGACGACCCCGGACCGGGGCCTGCTCGACCCGCACTGGTGGACCCCCGCCGACGCGGTGCTGCTCGACGAGGCCGCGGAGCTGCTCGGGGAGGACGACACCGCCGAGCGGGAGCGGGCCGAGCGCAAGCGGGAGGCCGACGAGGCCTACGCCGCCGGTGTCCTGGAGATCCTCGCGATGGAGGAGGACTGGGACCCCGAGCTGCTGCGCCCGACCGACGTCGTCGACGCCTCGGTCCTGGCCGACCGCAGCCGCGAGGCCAACTACGCCTCGGCGGCCGAGCGGGCCGCCGAGGACCGGACCTGGACCTTCGGCCACGTCATCGTCGACGAGGCCCAGGAGCTCTCGCCGATGGCGTGGCGGGTGCTCATGCGCCGCTGCCCGAGCCGCTCGATGACCCTGGTCGGCGACGTCGCGCAGACCGGGGCGCGCGACGGGGCCGGCTCGTGGCACGAGGTGCTCTCGCCCTACGTCGCGGCGCGGTGGCGGCGCGAGGCCCTCACCGTGAACTACCGGACCCCCGCCGAGATCGCCGAGGTCGCGGCCGACGTCCTCGCCGTCATCGACCCGGCCCAGACCCCGCCCGAGTCGGTGCGCGAGTCGGGGATCCCGCCGCGCGCGGTGGGCGTCGCGGATTCCGCGCTCGACCACCAGGTCGCGACGACGACCCGCGCGGTCGCCGACGACGTCGTCGACGCCGAGGGCAACGGCCGGGTCGCCGTCCTCGCTCCCGCCGCCCGGGTGGACGCGCTGCGCGACCGGCTGGCGGCCGACGGCCTGCCCGTCGGCGGGACCGGGCAGGACACCGCGGCGGTCGACGAGCGCGGCGCGGCGGACCTCGAGGTCGCGGTGGTGGTCTCGACGGTCGCCGACGCCAAGGGCCTGGAGTTCGACGCGGTCGTCCTCGTCGACCCGTCCGGGATCGTCGAGGAGTCCCCGCGCGGGCTCAACGACCTCTACGTCGCGCTCACCCGCGCCACCCGGTCGCTCGACGTGGTCCACCCGGACCGGCTGCCCACCGTGCTGGGCCGCCTCGCCGGGTAGCCCCGCGCTCCCCCGTCGGGCAGATCGTCCCCAACGAGTCGGTAACGGTCCGCGTCCGCGGTCCGACTCCGTCGTTGACCGGAAGTGAACCCGGGATCCGGGTGCCGTCATCGGCAGACACGGCGCCCGTCCCTGGGGGAGAATCGATTCGGGACGAGGTCCCGGGCTGCAGACGGGACCCGCCGGAGGCGCGCCCCGGGAGCGAGGGGGTGGCCGGTGAGCACGACCGATGCCGGGCCGCCCACCGTCGTCGGGGGCCGCTACACCGTCGGGGACCTCATCGGCCGCGGCGGCGCCGCGGACGTCTACCGGGCCCGCGACGAGCTCCTCGGCCGGGACGTCGCGATCAAGATGTTCGGCGCGGGGGGCGAGGTCGTCGCCGCGGCGAACGCCCAGGCCGCGGGGAACGCCGACGCCGAGGGCCCGGAGGAGCCGGCCGCGCCGCCGACCGCCGAGGGGGCCGAGGGCGAGGCCCCCGAGGCCGAGGCCGGTGGTCGCTACGGCCGCGGCACGGGCGGCACCCCGCGCCCGGCCGCGCCGCCCGCGGAGCTCGTCGGGGATCTCGAGGAGGGCTCCGACGCGCGCAACCGCCGCGAGGTGCTCACCCTCGCGGCGATGTCGCACCCCGGCCTGGTCACCGTCTACGACGTGGGGGACGACCACGGCCGCGCCTACTTCGTCATGCAGCTCATCGAGGGCGACACCCTCGCGCAGCGCATCCGCCGGGGGCCGCTGCCGCTCGGCGACGTGATCGCGCTCGGCGCCGCGCTGGCCGACGCCCTGGCCTACGTGCACCGCCGCGGCGTGGTGCACCGCGACGTCAAGCCGGGCAACGTGCTCCTCGACGCCGACGGCCGCGCCCACCTGTCGGACTTCGGCATCGCCGCGGTCCGCGACGCGGCGCCCGTCACCGCGGCCGGCATGGTCATCGGCACCGCGTCCTACCTCAGCCCCGAGCAGGTGCGCGGGGAGGCGGTGACGCCCGCCGTCGACATCTACGCGCTGGGCCTGGTGCTCATCGAGTGCGTCACCGGGCGCCGCGAGTACCCGGGCAACGCCCTCGAGGCCGCGGTCGCCCGCCTGCACCGGCGCCCGGTGGTCCCGGTCGGGCTGCCCGAGTCCCTGCGGACCCTGCTCGTCGCGATGACCGCGGACGACCCGGAGGCCCGCCCGGACGCCGACGAGGTCCTCGCGGCCACCCGCGCGGTGTCCCGCGAGGTCGGCCTCGACGCCGAGACCGTGCTCTCCCCGGCCCTCATGGCCGCGCCCACCGGCGCCTTCCCGACGAGTGCCGTGCCCGGACAGGGCTCCGCGGTGCCGGGTCCCCCGTCGCCGACCGGCTCCTCGGCCACCACGGGGGCGTACGCCGAGACCCCCTCGGGCGGGCCGCCACGGCCGGCCCGGCGCCGGCGCGGTCTCCTGGTCGCGGCCGGGGTGGCGCTGGCCGCCGTCCTCATCGCGGGCTCCGCGATCGCCTACACCCTCGTCCGGGGCGCCTCGTCCAGCACGCCGCTCCCGCCGCCGCCCCCCACCTCGGTGCCCGCGATCCCGGCGCCGCCGGCCGCGGCCGTCGTGCCCACCACCGAGGAGGCGGAGCCGGTGCGCTCCACCCGCTTCCGGGCACCGGTCCGCACGCGGGCACGGCTCACGACGACGACGCCCGCGCCCGTCGCGCCCACCTCGGCGCCGCCCGCGGTGGTGACGACGACCCCGGCGCCGGTGGTCGCGCCGCCGCCGGTGGTGGTCACCACGACGCCGACCGGGCGTTCCGAGCCCAGCTCGCCCACCTCGACGACCTCGGCCGCGCAGCAGCTCGTCGCCGCACCCTGAGCGCGGTCGCTCAGCCCAGCGGGCGCGTCGCGGCCTCGACCGAGAGGGCCGGCCCGCTCGGCAGCAGCCCGACGACGGCCTGGGGGACCTCGGAGAACGTCCGGCCCAGCCCGAGGGCCTCCGCGGTCGCGGCGTCCGGCACCCCGGACACCGAGCCCGTCGCCGACACCACCACCAGCGCCCCCGCACCCGCGCCGACCGTCCGCACCGCCGCCCCGGTGCCGGGCAATGAGACCCGGTCGACCCGGTCGCCGGACCCGTCGGCCTGGCGCAACGCCGTGCTCGGCGCGGGCGGCTGGGCCGGGACCGTCACCGTGGCGGCGCCCGTCCCGCTGAGGTCGGCGCACGCGGTCGGCGCCCGGTCGGGGGGCAGTGGGACCGGCGCCGGATCGGGGAAGGCACTCGCGTCGATCGCGCGGGACAGCGGCGGCGCGGCGACCTGGGCGGGGGAGACGGTCGGGATCGGCACCCCGGACCGCGCCGGGTCGTCGAGGCGGATGACCCGGGCCAGCAGCTCCGGGACCACCTCGACCCCGTCGGGCAGCACGAGCAGGTAGGTGTCGGGCCGACCCGGTCCGACGACCCGCACCACACCCCCCGCCCGCTCGCCGGCGAGGTCGACCGGGACCGGGGCGCCGCGCCCGGGCACGGCGGGCGGCGTGATCGGCGGCGCCTCGGGCAGGGCGGCGAGGAAGCCGCTGCTGGCCGGCCGCGGCAGCAGGCCACCGAGGCCGAGGGCCTCGACGACGGCCGGGCGCGACACGTCCAGCCGCGCCCGGACCCCGTCGTGCACCAGCCAGGTCCGGCCCGCCCGGTCGACGACGACGAGGCCCTCCCCGGGCACCAGCGGGCGCCCGGGCGGCGCGGCCGCGCCGGCGACGGTCGTCGTGGTCCGCGGCCGGGTCCAGGCCACGCCGGGGGCGGGGTCGGGCGCGGTGGTGTCGCAGACCGACCACACCGCGGGGCCGGGCTGGTCGGGCGGCGGCAGCGCGGGGGCGTCGACGATGCCGACCGGCCGGGCCCGGGGCGCGGCGTCGAGGGTGTCGTCGGCGACCTCGACCGGGTCGGCCGCGGCGGGGGCGCCCGCGAGCGCCGCGGCGACGAGGCGGGCCGAGGCGAGGTTCGGGACGCCGATCAGCCGGTCCGGGTCGTGCGCGACCGCGGCGAGGGCGCCCGAGTGGGCCGCCACGACGATCGCGGCGGAGCGCCAGTCGGCCGGGCGGTCCACGACCCCGACGACGGCCGCGGCCCCCAGCGCGAGGGCGGCGAGGAAGCCCCCGGCGACGGTGGCGCGGGTGTGGCCGCGCAGCGGGTCGACCCGGGGCGCCGGGTCCCGGCGCACCAGCGCGGACGCGACCCGGCGGGCGGTGAAGCGCTGCGCGACGACCTGCCCGGCGGTGGCGGCGCGCCGCCCCGGTGCGTCCGGACCGGCGTCGGGGCTCCGGTCGGGGCGCGGGACGGTCATGGTGCATCGATCGTGGCACAGCGCCGGGCCCGGCGGCCCCCGTTCGGGGTGGGCCGCCGCGAGGGGCGCCGGAGGCAGGCTGCGAGCCCGGTCGAGCCGCCGCACGTGCTCCTGATCACCGGACGCCGGACCCGCGCCCGACCCCCTCAGCGGGGCGGGCGGGGCGAGATGCGCAGGTGGATCGAGGCGTGGACGGCCTCGGCGCCGGCGTCGTCGCGGATCGCGACCTCCACCGTCACGTCCTCCTTGTCCGGGCCGAACGCGGGCGGCGTGGCGAACGCGGCGTCCGCGGTCACCGAGGTCTTGGCCGTGGCGAGGTAGCGGACGTCCATGCCGATCGGGATCCAGCGGTGGGTCGCCGGCACCGCCGCCTCGGCGAGCACCCCCATCGCGTACTCGGCCAGGTTGCACGAGGCGATCGCGTGCACGGTGCCGAGGTGGTTGTGGGTCAGCCACCAGTTCGCCATCCGCACCCGGCTGTGCTTCTCGTCGAGCTCGAGGATCACCGGGGCGGCGGTGAGGAAGTAGGGCGCCCGCAGCCAGACCGCGCCGCTGACGAGCAGGCGGCCGGGCAGCGTGCCGGAGAAGCGGTTCCACGAGGACAGCACAGCGCTCATGCCGACCAACCTACTCATGGGTAACCCACGGCGTACACAGCTCGGTCGGGCAGGGTCCGCTCCCGATGCCCGTCCTGTCCGCCCGCCGCCTGCGCCGCACACCCCTCCGCGGGCGGGTCGTCGCCGCTGCCGTCGCCGTGCTCGTCGTCGTGCTCGCCACCGGGGCGGCGGACGCCCCGGCCGCGCCGCTCGTCCCGGGCGCTCCCGGGGATCCGTCGGCGCTCGCCGCGACGCCGCCGATGGGCATCAACGACTGGAACGCCGTGGGCTGCACCGACGCGTTCGACGAGGCCTGGGTGCGGGAGCAGGCGGACGCCCTCGTGCGGACCGGGCTGCGCGACGTCGGCTACCGCTTCGTCAACCTCGACGACTGCTGGGCCGCCCCGCAGCGGGACGCCGCGGGCCGGCTCGTGCCCGACCCGGTCCGCTTCCCGCACGGCATCGCCGCCCTCGCGGACTACGTGCACGCCCGCGGTCTGCGCCTGGGGCTCTACACGAGCGCGGGCACCCTGACCTGCGACGCCCGCGGGTTCCCGGCCTCGCTGGGGCACGAGACCGCCGACGCCGCGTCGTTCGCCGCGTGGGGCGTCGACTACGTCAAGGAGGACGACTGCTACACCGCCGGCACCGACGCCGTCGCGCGGTACACGACGATGGCCCGCGCCCTGCGCGCGACCGGCCGCCCCATGGTCCTCGCGGTCTGCGACAAGGGGAACTCCGCGCCGTGGCTCTGGGCGCCCGGCGTCGCCCAGCTCTGGCGGACCACGCACGACGTCGCCGACGACTGGGCCTCGGTCGCCGACATCATCCGGCGCGACGTCGCCGTGGCGGGCCGCGCCGGAGCGCCCCCGGGCGGCGGGTGGAACGACCCGGACATGCTCGAGGTGGGCAACGGGCCGGGGGCGTCGGTCACGGGTGACGGCACGGTCGACGTGGGGCTGACCCCCGCCGAGCAGGCCACCCAGATGGCCGTCTGGTCGATGCTGGCCGCGCCGCTGCTCGTGGGGACCGACGTGGCGCACGCGTCGCCGGCCACGCTCGCCCTGCTCGGCGACCGGGCGCTCGTCGCGATCGACCAGGACCCGGCGGCCCGCATGCCGGCGGTCGAGCTCGACGACGCCACCGGTCGGCTGGTCCTGCGTCGCGGCCTGTCCGACGGGTCGACCGCGGTGTCGGTCACCGCGCTCGACGACCACCCCGTGACGGTGCCGGCGGGGGTCGCGGGCCGCGACCTGGTGGGTGGCGGACCGGTCGGACCCGGTGCGCCCGTCGCGGCGCACGCGACCGTCGTGTTGCGCACGAGGTGATCGTCCGGACCAGCACCGATTCCGCTGTTCGGAACATTCCACACGCGAATGACGGCGGGACAGGCGTATGGAACATGCGGACGGGGGATTAACCGGTGGATGCGGCCCTCGATGCCGCTGACCCAGAGGAGCTCCCGATGACCACGCCACCCCGCCCCGGTGCCCCCGTCGTCCCCGGCCTGACCCTGCGGGACACCAGCCCGGCCGCGCTCGCCGAGCGCCTGGTCCCGATCCTGCGCGACGTGCCGTTCCCGGCGCGTCGGTGGCAGGTCGTCACCGCGGGGGAGATCTACGGGTGCGACGGCGTGACGCGCGAGCTGCTCGCCCGGCTGCCCGAGGCGGAGTACGCGACCCCCCAGGACCTGCTCGGCGTGCTGTCGGCGGTCCTCACCGGTCGGCCCCTGCCGGTGACCCCGGCGATCCGCGGCGGGGCGCCCGCCGGCCGTGCCGCGCGGACCGTGGCCCCGGGCGCGCCGACCCGGGTGCCGCACCGGGCGCTCGCGGCACGGCGCCCGCGGATGCCGCGTCCCGCCTGAGCCCCGGGGCCCGCCGGTCCCACCGTCAGGAGCGGACCCAGCGCCGGGCGACCGTCTCGAACGGGACCTCGACCGGGTCGGTGTCGACGAGCTCGTCGAGCCGGGTCCGGGCGGCGCGGAAGACCTCGTCCTGCGCGGCGGCGTCGAGCTCGAGGACGCCGCTGTAGGTGCACACCATCCCGGCGATCTCGTCACGGGTCATCGTCCGGGTCCACGACACCGCCACCAGCTCGCCGGTGTCGAACCCGTGCCCGGGCGGGAGCTCGACGTCGAACCCGCGGCGGGACAACCGGGCCGAGCCGTCCGCGTGCGAGCGCCCGATCCCGCGGACCTCGGCCACCCAGTCCACCCGCGGATCGGCCCGGCTCCAGAGCAGCCCCAGCGTGCCGCCCGGGCGCAGCACGCGGGCGATCTCGGCGGTCGCCGTCGGCGGGTCGAACCAGTGCCAGGCCGACGAGGCGAGCACCGCGTCGAGCGCGCCGGACGCGAGCGGGATCGCCTCGGCCACGCCGCGCACGGGCAGCGCGTCCGGTGCGGTGGCGCCGAGACGGGCGAGCATCCGCGGGTCGGGCTCCACGGCGACGACGGCGTGCGCGTCGGGCCGGGCGAGGACCGCGCGGGTGACCAGGTCCCGGCGGCGAGGTCCGCGACGCGGCGCGCCCCGGGCGGGAGGACGTGGTCGAGGGCGGCCGGCGCCGGGCCCGGTCGCAGCCGGTCGTAGTCGTCGGCCCTCGTCCCGAACGTCAGCGCGCGCGACATGGGCCGACCGTACGACCCGGCGGGTGAGGCCGGGATCGGCTCCGCCGGCGCGGGCGAGGGAGCGGTGGCGCGTCGCGCGGATCTCCTCGCGGCGTGCCGCGGCTCCCTGATCGTGGTCCCCCGGCGTGAGCCCCGGTCCGCCCCGAAAACCGGGCGCGTCGCCGGACCCGTCCGACCTAGCCTCCCCCGCGTGGACACGGGGGTCGCGGAGGCGCGGAGGAGCCGGCTGCCGCGGGCCGTGCGCCCGCTGCGGCACCCGGCGTACCGGCGGCTGGTCGGCACCGTGGTCGGCTCCGAGCTGGCCGAGGGCCTGTGGGTGGTCGCGGTCGTGTGGCAGGTCATCGCCCTCGGCGGGGGTGCGTCGACCTTCTCGGCGGTGAGCGGCGCGCTCGCCGGCGGGCTGGTGGGCACCGCCCTGCTGGGCGGGGTGCTGGCCGACCGGCTCTCGCAGCGCCGGATCCTGCAGGTGGTGGCGGCGGTCCAGCTCACGGGCGCGGGGCTGGTCGCGGCGCTCTCACTGGGCGGCGCGCTGCGGCCGGCCGCCCTCGTCGTCGTGGCGGCGGTGATCGGGATGGCCGGTGGCCTCGCCTTCCCCGCGTACGCCGCGCTGCTGCCGCGGCTGGTGCCCGCCGGGGAGCTGCAGGCGGTCAACGGTCTGGAGGGGGTGCTGCGCCCCCTCCTGCTCTACGCGGGTGGTCCGGCCGTCGCCGGCGTCCTCGTCGCGGCCGCCGGGCCGGGCGTCGCGCTGCTCGCGGTGGCCGCGGCGTCCGGCGTCTCGCTGGCCTGCGCGTGCGCGCTGCCTGCGGACGCCAGTGGAGCCGCGACGGCGGCGGACGACGCCGAGCCCCGCGGGATGCTGGCGGACCTGCGCGAGGGCGTCCGGTACGTGACCCGGACGCGGTGGCTGCTGGTGACCATCGTCTTCGCGTGCTTCATGGTCCTCGTCGTGCTGGGCCCGCTCGAGGTCCTCGTGCCCTTCGCGGTGAAGGACCGCGCCGGTGGCGGACCGGGCGAGCACGCGCTGGTGCTCGCCGTCTACGGGCTCGGCGGGGCCGCGGGGTCCTTCGCGGCCGGCTCGCTGCCGACCCCGCGGCGCTACCTCACCACGATGATCGTGATGTGGTCGCTGGCGGCGCTGCCGCTCGCGGTGTTCGGGCTGGCGACGGCGCTCTGGCCGATGGTGCTCGCCGCGTTCGTCGTCGGCGCCGTGTTCTCGGCGCCCCAGGTCATCTGGGAGACGCTGCTCCAGCGCCGGGTGCCCCCGCGGCTGCTGGGTCGGGTGTCGAGCCTGGACTTCTTCGTGTCGCTGGGCCTGATGCCGGTCTCGATGGCGCTGGCCGGACCGGCGAGTGCCCTCGTGGGGCTCACCCCGGTCTTCGTGGTCGCCGCCGTGGTGCCCGTCGTGATCGGGGCGGTGGCGCTGGCCGCGGGCCGGCTGGGGCCCGACGAGCTCGCCCACCCGCTGCACGAGGAGGACCCGGGCGGTGTCCCGCCCGGGTCCAACCCGGATCAGCTGGTCGGCTGCGTGAGGTCGTAGACGGTCGTGCCGCCGATGGTCGTGGCCGTGTAGTGGGCCTTCACCCACGTGGTGATCTGGGAGCCGACCGAGTCCGAGCCGCCCTGGCCGCCCATCCCACCGCCGCCCATGCCCCCGCCGTCCCCGGAGCTGATGAAGTAGTGCACGTCGCCGGCCGCGACCAGGGCCTGGAACTGCGCCAGGGTCGGGGCGGTGTCGGTGCCGCTGAAGCCGCCGATCGCCATGACCGCCGTGCCCGAGGAGAGTTCGAGCGTGGCCGCGCTCTGCGAACCGATCACGGCCGCGGACCAGCGGGTGTCCGAGCTCTGCAGCAGCGAGGTGACCGCGGCCGACGTCGTGCTGCCGAGACCGAGCCCGCCCATGCCGCCCGCGCCGCCCTGGGGTGCGCCGGCCGGGCGCTGGCCCGCAGGCGGGGTGCCGCCACCGAAGCCGCCCATGCCGTTCCCGGTCGAGGGGCCGGCGGAGGGGACGGGCCCGGAGTGAGCGGTGGTCGCGGTGTCCGCGGCGTAGGCCACGGTGCCGCCCGCCCCGGCGAGCAGCGCCGCGAGCAGGACGACCGGGAGGGCCCGACGGGTCCAGGTGCGGCGCGTGACGAGGCCGGCGAGGACCAGCAGCACGGCGACCGCGCCGGCGATCGCCACGACCCAGCGCAGCCAGGGCAGGAAGTCCGGGGTGCGGCGGAGCAGCACGACGCTCCAGGCCGTGGTCGCGCCGAGCGCGGCGGCCAGGGCGAGGCGGGGGAGGAGCTCCTCGCGGCGGCGCCAGAGCAGGGCGCCCCCGACGGCGAGCGTGCCGGCCAGGCCCGGGGCCATCGCCACCGAGTAGTAGGCGTGCACGGTCCCGTTCATGAAGCTGAAGACCAGCCCGTTGACCAGCAGCCAGCCGCCCCAGAGCACCAGGGCGGCGCGGGTCCGGTCGGTGCGCGGGGCCCGGCGGGTCAGCCAGAGCCCGGCGACCAGCACGATCAGCGCGGCCGGGAGCAGCCACGAGATCTGGCTGCCGAAGGACTCGTTGAACATCCGGGTGATGCCGGTGGAGCCGCCGAAGCCGGTGTTGCCACCGCCGCCGGGACCGGCGTTCCCGCCGGCGTTGCCCTCGCCACCGAAGATGCGGCCGAGGCCGTTGTAGCCGAGGACCAGGTCGAGGAAGGAGTTGTCGGTCGAGCCGCCGATGTAGGGCCGGGAGGAGGTGGGCCACAGGTCGACGAGCAGCACGTACCAGGCGACGGAGGCGAGCATCGCCCCGAGGCCGGCGACCAGGAGCAGCAGACGCCGGCGCCAGGTGACCGCCGCCGCGAGCACGATGACCAGCACGAACGCGGGGACGACCAGCCAGGCCTGCAGCATCTTCGTCAGGAACCCGAGACCGAGCAGCGCGCCGGTGAGGACGATCCACCGCACGCCGGCCCGCGTGGCCGCCGCGTCGATGGCGCGGACGGCGGCGTAGGCGGCCGCCGTCATGCACAGCACGAGCATCGCGTCCGGGTTGTTGAACCGGAACATCAGGACGGCGACCGGGGTGAGGGCGAGCGCGGTGCCGGCGATCAGCCCCGCGCCCGGGCCGGCCCACCGCCGGACGGCCGCCCGGAGCAGGGCGACGGAGGCGACGCCCATGAGCGCCTCGGGCACCAGCATCGACCAGGCGTTGAAGCCGAAGATCCGCCCGGAGAGCGCCATGACCCAGAGCGAGGCCGGCGGCTTGTCGACGGTGATGAAGTTCGAGGAGTCCAGCGACCCGAACAGCAGCGCCTCCCACGACTGCGTGCCGGCCTGGACCGCCGCGGCGTAGAAGGTGTTGCCCATCCCGGTGGCGCCGAGGTCGACGAGGTAGAGCAGGGCGGTGCCCACCAGCAGGGCGAGCAGGGCGGGGCGCTCCCACCGCGGCGCCTCGAGCGACCCGCGCCAGAGCCGGGAGAGCGGGCGCGACGGCTGCGCGTGCCGGGCCCCCGTCCGACCGGACCGACGGGGCGCCGGGCGCGGACCGGGCCGGGGCACGGTGCGGAGATCGGTCGTGGTCGTCATGGTCACGACTCTGCTGAGCCGCTCTGTCCGGTTCCTGGGGCGTCGTTGTGGGCGTGCTGTGAGGGCTCGGCCCGCCCCGGGGCGGCAGGAGGGGAACGGCCGAGGGGTCGCCTCGCGTGGGTTGGCCGGTGTGGTCGCCGTGGGTGCGCGCCGGGGCGGGTGTGAGGCGACTGTGGGTCCCGGGACCCGATCGACACCCGCTTCGTGCCAGATCACGGTGACGATCCGTCGGCGAACGGGAACCATGGTGAGGTGAGTGGAACCACGACGGGGCGGCGGCGTGTGCGCTTGCTCGCTCGCTCCCTGCTCGTCGTGGCGTCGGCGGCGGTCCTCGTGGTCTCGGCGTTCGCCTGGACCCAGGTCCGCGTGCTGGATCGATCCACCGCCTCGGCGTCGGTGATCGCGAGCGGGTCCGGCGGGCCGGCCGCGGAGCAGAACATCCTGCTGCTGGGCGTGGACAGTCGGACCGACCCGCAGGGCAACCCGCTCCCGCCCGCCCTGCTCGACGCGCTGCACGCCGGCGGCAGCAGCGACGGTGGGGACACCGCCGACTCGATCATCGTCGTGCACGTGCCCGCGGGCGGCGGCCGGGCGACGGCCATCTCGATCCCCCGCGACTCCTACGTCCAGCTCGCCGACGGCTACGGCAAGCACAAGATCAATTCGGCCTACTCGCGCGCGGTGGCCTACACGACCGACTCGCTGACGGCCGGCAGCGGGTCCTCGGGCGCCCCCACCTCGCCGTTCGCGCCCGACGCCGGCCCGTCGGTGTCCCCGGACGACCCGGCGGTGCGCCGCGCCGCGCTGGCCGCCGGCGCGAAGGAGACCATCGACACCGTGCAGTCCCTGACCGGCCTGCAGATCACCCACTTCGCGTCGGTCAACCTCGCGGGGTTCGCCGACGTCAGCTCGGCGATCGGCGGGGTGCCGGTCTGCCTGCGCGCCCCCGTCGACGACCCGTACTCCGGCCTCCGGCTCCCCGCCGGTCCCCAGCTGGTCAGCGGCACCCAGGCTCTCGCCTTCGTGCGGCAGCGCCACGGGCTGCCCGGCGGCGACCTCGACCGCATCGCCCGCCAGCAGGTGTTCCTCGCCGGCGCCACGAAGCGGCTGCTCTCGGCGGGCACGCTCGCCAACCCCTTCGCGGTCGACCGGCTCACCGGCGTCGTCTCGCGGTCGGTGACGCTGGACTCAGGATGGAACGCCCTGTCCTTCGCGACGCAGATGCAGGACCTCTCCGCGGGCGCGGTCACCTTCCGCACAATCCCGACGGGCACCGACGAGCTCGAGACCCCCGAGGACGGTCAGGCGGTGCAGGTCGACCCGTCCCAGGTGCGGCCGTTCGTCACCGACGCCATCGACGTCGACAGCGGCGTCGTCCCTCCGCCCACCGCTCCCGCGGCGGTGACCCCGGTCGGGACGCAGAGCGACGACTCGTCCTCCGCCCAGGGCGCGAGCACGACGACCACCCCGCCCGCCCCGGTGACGCCGCCGATCACCGCCGCGGCGCCGGGGTGCGTCAACTAGCTGGTCCAGCCCGCCTCGCGCAGCAGCTTCCGGATCGGTGGGCGTCGAGGTCGTCCGCCCCGGTCACGGCGACGTCCCGCGGACGATCGGCGACGCGTACTTCTCGCCCCAGGCCCGCAGGTCGGCGAGCACCGGCAGGAGCTCGCGGCCGGCCTCGGTGAGCAGGTACTCGTCGCGGGGCGGGTGCTCGGAGTAGCGCCGCCGCTCGACGAGCCCGCCCTCCTCGAGCGAGCGCAGCCGCGCCGAGAGGCTCGCGCGCGGGGCGCCCGTGTTGACCTGGATGTCGTTGAAGCGCCCCACCCCGAACCCGAGCTCGCGCAGGGCCAGCAGGGCCCAGCGGTCCCCGACGAGCACCAGCGCGTCGGCGATGCCGCAGACCCGGGGTCTCGTGGGTGCAGCTTCTGAACTCACCGTGCTAGCCTACCGCCCGCAGCAAGTTCAGGAACTGAACCCACTAGGAGGCGGTCATGGCATCGGTGCTCATCACGGGAGCGTCGAAGGGGATCGGGCGGGCGATCGCGATCGAGGCGGCGTCGCGGGGGCACCGGGTGGTCGCCACCGCCCGCGACCCGCGCACCCTGGCCGAGCTCGACGTCGACGCCCGGCTCGCCCTCGACGTCTCCGACCCGGAGAGCGTCGCCGCGGCGATCGCGGCGGCGGGCGAGGTGGACACGTTGGTGTCCAACGCGGGGGTCATCTTCTACGCGGCGGTGGAGGCCACCCCGCCGGAGGAGCTCGCGGCCCTCTTCGACCGCAACACCCTCGGCGCGCTGCGGGTGGCGCAGGCCGTGCTGCCCCAGATGCGGGCGCGCGGCCGCGGCCGGCTGCTGTTCATGTCGAGCGTGGTGGGCCGGGTCGTCCTGCCGCCCAACGCGGCCTACGCGGCCACCAAGTGGGCCCTCGAGGGCCTCGTCGAGGCGCTCGCGATCGAGACCGCGCCGCTCGGCCTGGACGTCGCGCTGCTCGAGCCGGGCGCGGTGAGCTCGGGCGCCCTCGACGACGTCGACTGGTTCCGGCTGCCCGGCGACCCGTACGCCCACCTCGGGACGGCCCCGACCGAGCGCCGGACGCTCATCACCCCGGAGGAGGTGGCGGCCGCGACGGTCGACGCCGTCGAGGCCGAGCACCTGCCCCTGCGCATCCCGATCGGCGCGCCCGCCAAGGCGCTGCTCGCCGCCCGGCACGCCGCGCCCGAGGACGTCCCGTTCGTGCCGTAGGTGCGCTCCGCGCACGTGAGCACTAAATGCCGCTATAGCGGCACTTAGTGCTCACGAGGCCGGAGGCCACCTAGCTGGACGGCGCCCGCTCGGTGCCCAGGGTGACCGGAACCTGGCGCGGCTGCTGCCCCTGCGACTGCACCGTCAGGGTCACCTGCGCACCGGGGTTCTCGGCGCGGACCGCGGCGATGAGCGAGTCACCGTCGTCGATCAACCGGTCGTCGACCTTCGTCACGACGTCGCCGGCCTTGAGGCCGGCGTTCGCCGCGGCGCCGCCGGGGCTCACGGAGCCGATCGTGGCGCCGTTCTCGGTGGTCGACCCCTGCTGCTGGTCCTGCGCGACGCCGACGCCGAGGACGGCCTGGTTCGCGAAGCCCTGCTGCGCGAGCTGGTCGCCGATCCGCTTGGCCTGGTTGATCGGGATCGCGAACCCGAGCCCGATCGAGCCGGACTGCTGCCCGCCGCCCTCGCCGCCGGACGACGAGCCCAGCGACGCGATCGCCGAGGTGATCCCGATGACGCGACCGTTCATGTCGACCAGCGCGCCGCCGGAGTTGCCGGGGTTGATCGCGGCGTCGGTCTGGACGGCGTCGATGACGGTCGCCTGGCCGCTCTGCGCGCCGCCGGTCGCCACCGGGCGCTGCAGCGCGGAGACGATGCCCGAGGTCACCGTGCCGGACAGGCCCAGCGGCGACCCGACGGCGACGACCTCCTGGCCGACCTGGAGCTGGCCGGAGTCGCCGAGCGCCACCGGGGTCAGGTTCGAGACGCCCTGGGCGCGCACGACGGCGAGGTCGGCGGTGGCGTCGGTGCCCACGACCTGCACCGAGGCGGTCTGGCCGTTCTGGAACACCGCCTGGAGCTGGGTGCCGGCCGTCGAGGGCTGCTGCTGTTGCTGCTGCCCGCCGCCGAGCAGGCCACCGAGCCCGCCCAGGCCGCCCTGCTGCTGCGTCTGCTGCTGACCGGCCTCGAGCACGTGGGCGTTGGTGAGGATCAGTCCGTCGGCGGAGATGACGATGCCCGAGCCCTCGCCGGAGGGGCCGCGGAGCTGCACGACGCTCGGCAGCACCTTCTGGGCCACCGCCTCGACCGAGCCGGCGGGAGCGGGCGACGACGAGGACGACGACGAGTCCGAGCTCCCGGAGAGCACGGAGCTGTTCCCGCCGGAGCCGGCGCTCGCGGCCTCGTACCCGACGACGCCGCCGACCCCGCCCGCCACGAGCAGCGCCGCCAGTCCCGCCGCGACGAGCACCAGCGGGCTGCGGCGACGCCGCCCGCCGCCACCGCCCGACCCGCCGGTGGGCCAGTGCGAGGTGGGGGGAGGTCCCGACGGCGGCTGGGCCGCGCCGTGCTGGCCCCAACCGGTGGGCGTCGCCCACGGCGACCCGGTCTGCTCGGTCGGCTGCTCGGTGCGCGGCATCGTGGCCGTGCCGGCGGGGTTGTCGTTCGCGGTCGGGGCGCGCCACGGGTTCGAGGGCGTCGCCTGGCCGGTCGCGTCGTGCTGGTGGCTCTCGTACCGCACACCCGCGCTCGCGGACCCGTCGCGCGGGGCGGGGCCGGCGGAGTGGGCGGGTTCGCCGGGCTGGCCTGCCCTGGCGAACGGGTCCTGGTCGGTCATGGCTGCGAGCGTGCTCCTGTCGGCTGTGGGGGCCCTGCGGCTTGTCTGCAAAGTTCCTGAGATGAGCGCGCTCACGCCGGCCGTGAACCGGACGCCGATGCCCGATCGGGTCCGGAGCGGACACAGGTGACCCACAGCTCGTCTCCAGTCACCGGACATCGTGCCTGCCGACCCTGGGTGCATGGCGTCCCCGGCCCGATGTGGCCCCTACCCGTCCGACGATCCGGTCACCGCCGACCGACGCCGCGCCACCCACAGGACGATCACAGGCGGGTCCCACCGTCCGTCCACGTCCGACCCCGACGGTGGAACCATGACCGCAGCGATCGCTCCCCACACCCCGGATCCGTCCGGTGGTGCTCCGCTCACCGGCGGCCGTCCAGCTCCCCGGGCCGCCATCGAGCCCGATGACTCCACCCCGGTCCTCGACGTCGTCGTCCCCGTCTACAACGAGGAGCGCGACCTGGGCCCGTGCGTCCAGCGACTCCACGCCCACCTGACCGACGCGTTCCCGTACCGCTTCCGGATCACGGTGGCCGACAACGCCTCGACCGACAAGACCCTCGCGGTCGCGAAGGCCCTCGAGTCGCAGTACGACGAGGTCGCCGTGGTCCACCTCGACCAGAAGGGCCGCGGCCGGGCGCTGCGGACCGTGTGGACGGCGTCGGACGCGCCCGTGCTGGCCTACATGGACGTGGACCTCTCGACCGACCTCAACGCCCTGCTGCCGCTGGTCGCGCCGCTGATCTCGGGCCACTCCGACCTGGCGATCGGCTCCCGGCTCTCGCGGACCTCCCGGGTCGTCCGCGGCGCCAAGCGGGAGATCATCTCCCGCTGCTACAACGTCATCCTGCGCGGCACGCTGCGGGCCCGGTTCTCCGACGCGCAGTGCGGCTTCAAGGCGATCCGCGCCGACGTCGCCGAGCGCCTGCTCCCCTTGGTCCAGGACACCGCGTGGTTCTTCGACACCGAGCTGCTGGTGCTCGCCGAGCGGTCCGGGCTGCGGATCCACGAGGTCCCGGTCGACTGGGTGGACGACCCGGACTCGCGCGTGGACGTCGTCGCCACCGCGGTCGCCGACCTCAAGGGCGTCGCCCGCGTCGGCAAGGCCCTCGCGACGGGCGCCCTGCCGGTCGCGCAGCTGCGCCGCGAGCTCGGCCGCGAGGAGATCACCGGAGCCGGCGCGGACGAGACCGCCGGGGTGGCCCCGGGCATGACCGCGCAGATCGTCCGGTTCGCGGTCATCGGTGTGATCTCCACCGTCGCGTTCCTCCTGCTCTACTCGCTGTTCCGCACCGCGATGCCGGCCCAGGTCTCGAACCTGCTCGCCCTGGTGATCACCGCCGTCGCGAACACCGCGGCCAACCGCCGGCTCACCTTCGGCATCCGCGGCAAGCGCCACGCGGGCCGCTCCCAGGTGGAGGGCCTCGTCGTCTTCGGGCTCGGGCTGGTGCTGACCTCGGGCTCGCTGGCTCTGCTCGACGTCCTCTCCCCCGGCGCGAGCCACGTCACCGAGCTGGTCGTCCTGGTGATCGCCAACGCCGTCGCCACCCTGCTGCGCTTCGTCGCCTACCGGTCGTGGGTGTTCCACCCGCGCCGCCAGTCCGCCTAGTCCCTGCTGCCAGCGGTGTCGCACCGCAGACACTGAACGTCCGGAAACCGACACCGTCGAACCCGCCTGCCTTCCGGGAGCCCCGCACCCCCATGAGCACGACCACCGATGCCCAGAGCCCGGCATCCGCGTCCGACGGCGATCCCGCCACCGACCGGTTCGCCGTCCCGGCCGCCGCCACCGGCTCCCGAGGCCGTCGCCTGGTGCGCGGCCGCCCCGAGGACCCGTCGTGGGTGCGCCCCACCTTCTGGCTGCTCCTCGTCGCCACCGCCGTCACCTACCTGTGGGACCTCGGCGCCGCCGGCTGGTCGAACTCCTTCTACGCGGCTGCCGTCCAGGCAGGCACGCAGTCGTGGAAGGCGTGGCTGTTCGGCGCGCTCGACGCGCCGGGTCTGATCACCGTCGACAAGCCCCCGGCCTCGATGTGGGTGATGGCGCTCTCCGGGCGGATCTTCGGGTTCTCGACCTGGTCGATGCTCGTCCCCGAGGCCCTGATGGGGGTCGCGAGCGTCGCCCTGGTGTACGCGATGGTCCGCCGCTGGTCCGGCCCGCGCACCGCGCTGGCCGCCGCCTCGCTGGTCGCGTTCATGCCGGCGGCCGCGCTGATGTTCAAGTTCAACAACCCCGACGCCATGCTCGTGCTCTGCATGGTCCTCGCCGCGTGGACCACGGTGCGCGCCGTCGACGCCGCGGGGACGAAGGCCGGCACGTGGTGGCTGGTCGCCGCCGGCGCCTTCGTCGGGCTGGGCTTCCTCACGAAGCAGCTCCAGGTCATGCTGGTGGTCCCCGGCCTCGCCCTGGTCTACCTGGTGGCGGCGCCGACGCGGCTGCGCCGCCGCATCGGGGACCTGGTGGCCGCCGGGGTCGCGATCGTCGTCTCGGCCGGCTGGTACGTCGCGCTCGTCCAGATCTGGCCCGCGTCGTCCCGGCCGTACATCGGCGGCTCGACCGACAACTCGCTGCTCGAGCTCGCCCTGGGCTATAACGGCCTCCAGCGCGTCCTCGGCGGCGAGGGCGGTCCCGGCGGCGGAGGGGGCCGCCGCGGCGCCGGCGGCATGCCGGGCGGGATGCCCGGGGGCGGCGGTGTGCCCGGTGGCGCGGGTGGACCCGGCGGGATGCCCGGCGGCGGGCCGGGCGGTCCCGGCGGGATGCCCGGTGGCGGTTTCGGCGGCTCCCCGAGCCTGGGCCGGCTGTTCACCTCGGAGTTCTCCGGCAATGCCTCCTGGCTGCTCCCGGGTGCGATCGTGCTGCTCCTGGCGGGCCTGTGGTTCACCCGGCGCGCGCCCCGCACCGACCGCACCCGGGCGCTGCTGCTGCTCGGCGGGGGCTGGCTCGTCGTCCACGCCCTGGTCTTCTCCGAGATGAGCGGGATCATCCACCCCTATTACACGGTGGCGATGGTGCCCGGCGTCGCGGTCACGGCCGCCGCCGGCGCCTCGATCCTGTGGCGCGAACGGGCCCGGCTCGCGGCCCGGATCGTGCTCGCGGTGACCGTCGCCGGCACCGCCGCGTGGAGCGCCGTCGTGCTCACCCAGGCCGACTGGGGTCTCTGGCTGCGCTGGGTCGTCGTCGCCGCGGGCGTGCTCGGCGCGATCGGGCTCCTCCTGCCGCGTCTGCTCGTCCGCCGGGCGGTGGCCGTCGTCGTCGCCGTGCTGGCGCTCGTCGGCACCGTCGGGGCCTCCACCGCCTTCGCCGCGGTGACGGCCGCGACGCCGCACCAGGGCTCGGTCGTCTCGGCCGGCCCGGACACCGGCAACGTCATGATGGGCGGCCCCGGAGGACCCGGAGGCGCCGGGCGTGAGGGCGGCGCCCAGGCCGACCGGATGCGCGGGATGGGCGGCGGTCCGGGGATGGGCGAGCAGACCTCGCCGGAGCTCGTCGCCCTCCTGCGGAGCGCGGGCACCCGATGGGCGGCCGCCACGACCGGGGCGATGAACCAGGCCGGCCTGCAGCTCTCCTCCGGGGTCCCGGTCATGGCGATGGGCGGTTTCATGGGCAGCGACCCGGCCCCGACGCTGGCCCAGTTCCAGGAGTACGTCGCCACCGGCCAGATCCGGTACTACGTCGTGGGCGGGGGCCCCGGGGGCGGCATGGGCCCGGGCGGACCCGGTGGGGCGCCGGGCGCGGGCGCCCAGGACCGGGGGGCCACGGGCGGCCCGATGGACCGCGGCACCACCGGTGAGATCACGTCCTGGGTGACCAGCCACTTCACCAAGATCGAGGTCGGCGGCCGCACCGTCTACGACCTGAGCCGTCCGCTGTCCTGACGGCGGTGCCTGCCGACGCGGCGGTGTCCATCCCCCGGACGCCGCCGCGTCGGCGTGTCCGCCCCCGAGCGAGGATCCACAGACGGCACTCAGGGAGCGTCCAGGATCTCGCGTCACCATCGGGGACATGAGGTTCTCGTTGCACTCGGGGCGGCACGCCGTCCCGCCGGTCTCCCGTCCGGGCGCGCCCCGCAGCGGGGGGCGGGAGCAGCCGAGCGCCCCGGTCCCGCCCCAGCACGTCCCGGCCCAGCAGGTCCCCGTCCAGCACGTCCCGGTGGACCACCCCAGCGGGCCGCTGCCGGTGCCGTCGCCGCCGGAGGCGCAGGACCGGCTCGACGACGACGCCCCCGCGACGGTGGAGGTCGTCGGATCGCGCTCCACGGCCCGGCTGCTCGAGGCGGTCGCGCCGGACGTGTGGCGGGTGGTGGCCACGGAACGGCCCTCCTACCACCCGGGCGTCGACTTCGTCGTGCTCCTCGAGCCCGACCCGGCGCTCGTCGCCGACCTCGTCGAGCGCCGGCCCGGGACGGAGGTCGTGGTGCTCCTCCCGCGCACCGCCCCGACCGAGCAGCTGGTGGCGATGCTCGACGCCGGTGTCTCCATCTGTCTGCGCGAGAGCCCCGCCCGCCTCGTGGCCGGACACATGCTGGCCCGGCGGCGCCGCGGCGGGCCCCGGCGCCGGACGCGGGTCGAGAGATAGCAAAGGGTTGGGCTGCTCGGTGTAACGCTTGACCGGAATCCGTGCGATGCGAGGTCGACGGTCCCGCGGGGTGGCGGGACGGAGACCGAGGAGCACGGGGCCGATGACGGCTGGGACGGGGATCCGCGCAGCGGCGCTGCTGACCGCGGGTCTGGTGGGGTTCGCGGTCATGGCACCGGGGATCGCGTCGGCGGAGACGACGCCGAGCGTGCCGGACTGCACGAGCGGGCAGGTCCTCGACGCGTCGGGGACGAGCTGCGTGCCGGCCGACCAGGGGTCGGGCGGCTCGGGCACGACGACGGGCTCGGGCTCGGGCTCGACGACCGGCTCGGGTTCGGGTTCGGATTCCGGCTCGACGACCGACCCGACGACGACCGCTCCGACGACCACCGACGAGGTGCCGGCCACGTCGGGCGGGACCGCGGGGTCGTCCGGCACCGGAGGGGCCCCGTCGTCGGGTCAGGGCACGGCCACGGGCGGGACGGCCGGCGCGGGCTCCGCGCCCGCCGTCGTCGGGGGTGCCGCCCCGCGGGCGACGACCGACACGCCCGCCACCGTCTCGACGGCGCTGACCGGCCTCACGGGCCTCACCGGCACCGGGACGACCGTCGGGGACGTCCTCGGGAGCCTGCCGTCCGGAAACCTCACCGGGCTGCCGACCGTCCCGACCCTCCCCGCCGACGGGACCTTCACCGACCCCCGGGACGCCTGCGTCTACCTGGCGAGCAAGGTGAACGCGCCGGCCGGGCAGGAGGCGACCCTCGGCGAGCAGTTCGCGTCCTTCTGCGGGTCCCTCCCGCCGAGCTTCGGCGGTCTCGACCTCACGGCGCTGATCTCGAAGCTGACCGACCTGCTCGCGGGCCTGCGGGCCACCCCGACCCACCCCGGGAGCACGAGCACCGAGCCGGTCCACACCGCGTGGGGGGATCTGCCCTGGCGGTTCCGCGACCTCGACTGCGCCCAGCTGTCCTACGACGAGGCCCAGGCGGTCCTGCACGCCGACCCGTCCGACCCGAACCACCTCGACGGCGACCACGACGGCGTCGCCTGCGAGCGCAACGCGAAGGACTACGCGACGGTCTGCGACGACTACGTCGGCTACCCGGTGGGCGGGGTCGCGACCGGCGACTCGGCACCCGTCGTCGCACCCGGTCTCGCCGCGGCCCTGGCGGGCCTCGCGCTCGCCACCGTCGCGGGAGCGACGGTGGGCCGCCGCGAGGACACCGAGGGCACGGCCGACGAGTCCGAAGCGGCCGACGAGTCCGACGGGTCCGACCTGCTGACCGCCGGGGAGCGCTGACGATGCCCGACACGGAGACCCGCGAGCGGCCCACGTCCCGCGCCGCGTCGCGCACCTCGCGCGTCGCCTCGGTGCTCACCACCCTGATCGTCGTGGCGCTCGCCGCCGTCGCGCTGTTCGCCGTCGTGACCACGGGCCACGGCTCGGCCCGGACCGACCGGTCGACGGTGACGGTGCCCGCCGGGGCGCCGTCGCTGGCCCTGCCGCTCGCGGCGTCGGCGCCCACCGGGATCGAGATCCCGGCGATCGGCGTGACCCGGGACTCGATCATGAAGCTCGGGTTCAACGAGGACCTGTCCCTGCAGGTCCCGCCGGACGCGGCCACCGTCGGCTGGTTCTCCCGCGGCGCGGCCCCGGGCACCGACGGGCCCGCCGTGTTCGCCTCGCACATCAACTACGCCGGCAAGAAGGGCGGGTTCGCCGACCTCTCCGCGCTCGCGACCGGCGACGAGGTGATGGTGCACCGCGCCGACGGCACCTCGGTGGTGTTCGTCGTCGACCGCGTCGAGCGGGCCTCGAAGCAGGCCTTCCCGACGGCGGCCGTGTACGGCCCGACGACCCGGCCGGAGATCCGGCTGATCACCTGCGGCGGGGCCTTCGACGCGTCGACCCGCAACTACGAGGACAACGTCATCGTCTTCGGGCACGCCACCCGCGCCCATCAGGGGTGATCCCGGGCCCACCGGGGGCGTTCTCACGGAATCATCAGGTCCGGCGGGGACCCTGGGGACATGGCCACCGCCGGAACCCTCGCCGAACGGCCCACCGTCCCCCTGCGTCCGCTCTCCCCAGGGAGGGCGCCGCAGCCGGGAGGGTGGGCCGTCCGCGTCGTGGGTGGGGTGCTGCTCGCGGCGGCGGGCGTGGTGGTGACCGCGGCGAGCTGGCTGCTCCTGGTCGCGGACGCCGGCGGGCGCCGGCTCGACCACGCGCTCATGCTCGCCGTCGAGGACCGCTTCTCGTCGGTGCAGGACGAGCTGCTCGGCCTGCTTCGGCTGGTCGACGTGGCCTCGGTCGGGCTGGTGCTGGTGGTGATCGCCGCGATCGCGCTGCTGCGGCGACGGCCGTGGGCGGCGGCGGCCGGCGTCGTCCTGGTGCTCGCGACGCAGGCGCTGACCCAGGTCCTCAAGTCGGCCCTCCCGCGGGAGGGGGCGGCGGAGAACTCGCTGCCCAGCGGGCACGTCACCGTCATCACGGCGCTCGTCGTGGCGGCCCTGCTGGCGCTGCCCGTGGCGCTGCGGTGGGTGGCCGGGCTCGTCGGGGTGGTGCTCGTCGCGGGCGCGTCGGTGTCGGTGATGGCCGTGGGCTGGCACCGGCCGGGGGACGTGATCGCGGCGTTCGGCGTGGTCGCGGCGGTCGGGGGTGCGCTGCTGCTCGTCGACGGGGTGCGGCGCGCTGCGACGGGCCGACTGCGCTGATCGACGACGGGGCTTTCCTGCCACTGGATGCCAGCAACGACGCTTCCCTGGCACGACGGGGGCTCAGAACGGCGCGGTCGCGTCCACGATGCGGATCCCGCCCAGCGACCGCTCCTGCACCCCGTCCCAGCCTCGCGAGCGCATCTCCCGGGAGAGTTCGCCCGGCCCGAAGACGCGGGCCTGCCCGAACCGGGCCAGCGTCTCGGTGACCGCCCGGAACGGGCCCGGGGCGTGCGACGGCACCGCGATCGCGACCGGCCCGCCCGGCCGCAGCACCCGGGCCATCTCCTCGAGCGTCGTGCCGAGGTCGGGCACCAGATGCAGGCACAGCGAGCACGACACCGCGTCGACGGATCCGTCCCGCAGCGGCAGGTCCATGGCGTCGACCCGCGCGAAGTCGACGCACGCGAACGGGGTGGACCGGGCGGCGCGGGTGAGCATGGGCACCGAGAGGTCGGCCGCGATCACCAGGCCGTCCCGCCCGACCGCCCGCGCGAGCCGGCGGGTCAGCGTCCCCGGTCCGCAGGCGAGGTCGAGCACCGTCTCGCCGCCGATCAGCCCGAGCCGCTCGTCGACCCGGTAGAAGGCGCGCAGGTTCCGCCCGCCCAGCAGGTCGGGGACCAGGCCCTCGATCTGGTCGCCCACGGCGAGCAGCCCGTCGTACCCGCCGGCGCCGCCCTCGCTCTGCCACGCGTCCTGGAGCCGTCCGCGCGATCCCGGCCGGCCGGCGACCAGGTCGAGCCACGGCCCCGTCGTGTCCCTCGGCGGGTGGGCGAGCAGCCCGAGGAGCCGTTGCCGGGCGCTCACGACGCGGCCCGCGCGAGCGTCTCGAGCTCCTCCACCACGAGGTCGGCCAGCCGGGGCAGGTCCGGGACCAGCGCCGCGTCGGACACCAGCCCGACGTCGACCGACCCCGCGTAGCTCTGCACCGTCATGTTCAGGCCCTGGCCGTCGGCCACCGCGGACACGGGGTAGTAGTGCCGCGCCCGCGCGCCGGCCATGTACAGCGGCTCCTGCGGCCCGGGGACGTTGGAGACGATGACGTTGAACGGCAGGACGCCGTTGGTGGCCCAACGGGTGGTCGTGCGGCTGATCAGCGCGGTGATCGCCGGGGTGCCGAGCTCGACCCCGTCCGGCGCGAGGGCGGCAGGCGTCGCCGCGAACACCGCCTTCGCGGTGTGCAGCGACCGGTGGGCGGCGGCGAGGCGCTCGCGGGGATCGGCCAGGTCCGTCGGCAGCGAGGCGACGGTGCCCGACACCCGGTTGGTCCACATGTCGGGCTCCTCGCCGGTGCGCAGCGAGACCGGGATGAGCGCGGTGAGCGGCTCGTCGGGCAGCGCGCCGTGCTCGAGGAGGTAGGTGCGCAGCGCGCCCGCGCAGGCGGCGACGACGACGTCGTTGACGGTCGCCTCGAGGGCCTTGCCGGCGGCCTTCACGTCCTGCAGCGGCACCGAGCGACGGGTGAAGCGGCGGTAGCGGCTGATCGCGGCGTTGAACGGGGTCGACGGGGCGGGCGTCGTGGGGAGGCGCGGCGGGTCGACGTCCGGGTCGCGCTCGCGCCCGAGGTTGAGCACGTCGCCGAGCGGCCCGCGCAGCGTCCGGCGCGCCCGGTCGGCGAGGTCGACCACGGCGGGCTGGCGGGTCGCCGCCGCGAGGTGCTGCCCGGCGCGGGCCGCGAGCAGCAGCGCGCGGCCGGGGCGGGTCACGCCGTGCCAGGCGGCGCGGCCGAGCAGGTCCAGCGTCGAGGGCGGGTCCTCCGGGCGCCACGCGCCGGCGTCGGCCGGCTCCTCGGCGTCGGGGGAGTCGTCGAGCATCAGCGTGAGCAGCTCCGCGCCGGAGGCGCCGTCGATCGCGGAGTGGTGGACCATCGTGAGCAGCGCGAACCGGCCGTGCGGGGACTCCTCGGTCGGCGCGAGGCCCTCGATGACGTGCGAGACCCACAGCGGGTGGTCCCGGTCCATCGGCCCGGCGATCAGGCGGCCGACGAGGGTGTCGAGCTGCTCGTCGGTGCCGGGCGGCGGGACCGCCGAGTGCCGCACGTGGAAGTCGAGGTCGAAGTCCGGATCGGAGATCCAGTAGGGGTGGTCGAGCCCGAGCGGGACCTCGACCAGGCGCCGGCGCAGCGGCTCGAGCAGGTGCAGCCGGTCGGCCAGCTGCTGTCGCCAGGCCGTGTACGGCTCGAAGTCCGGGTCGGGCCGGTCGAGGACGACGAGCTGGCTGACGTGCAGGGCCTGGTGGTCGTCCTCGGCGGCGAGGAACGCCGCGTCCAGGCCGGAGAGCTGCTGCACCCGTTCCTCCTCGCGACCGCGGTGTCGATGGCGATCGGCCGCGTCCGCGCCGTCGCGCGCCGAGTCTGGTCGGTCCGGAGGATCACGGCCACCCGACGACTCCAGGTGATCAACAGTCACGGAAAGCGACAACGAAGGTCACCTCGTCGGACGCTGCAGAAAAGGCTCAGGTCACCCGTAACGGGAACGCGGTGGGCGCGTTGGGTGCGGTGAGTGGTCATGCGCTCGTGTGCGCATGACGCCCGGCGTCGATCGGGAGACGGCGGCACCTCCCCCCGGAACACGAGGAGAGAAGTCCATGGCCCGCGCCCGGCACGCCATGTACGTGCACCCGTTGCGCAGCAAGGGCGTCGTCGTCGGGGTCCCGGTCGCAGCGGCGGTCGCGTTCGGGGCGCACACGGTCCTGGGCATCGCCCCGGTCTCCGACCAGCACGACACGCCGGCGACGGCGAGCGCGACCCCGGCGGGCACCTCCTCGGCGGGCGCGCCGGTCCAGACCTACGGGCTCGCCCCGACGACCCCGCCGCCGACCACGCTCGGGCTGCTGTCCGCGCCCGCCGCCGGGCACGGGTCGGGCTCGGGGACCTCAGCGACCTCGGGGACCTCGGCCACCTCGTCGCCCTCGGCGCCGGCGGTCGCCCACCGCGCCGCCGCGGCCCCCCAGATCGTGCCGATCGCGAAGCCGGCGGCCCCGGCACCGTCGATCATGACGTTCACCCCCGCCGCGGCCGCCCCGGCCGCCGCGGCGCCCGCGGCCCACGAGGCGGTCGCGCGGCCCTCGGCACCGGCGGCAGCGGCCCCGGCGGCCACGTCGGCTCCGGCCGCCGCCTCGCATGACGACGGGTCCGCCGACGACGGCTCGTCGGGCGGCTCGCTGCTCGGGGTCCGGCTCGGCGGGACCAGCGTGTCGGTGCTCTCCTTCGGGTCGTGACCGCCGGGTCGTGACCGCTCCCTGATCGACAGCGGGGGCGCCGGACGAGAAGATGCCGCGCCATGAGCAAGGCGCTCGACGAGCTCGTCGACGACGTGCTGGACCTCGAGGACATCGAGCGCGACATCTTCCGGGGGCGCAGCCCCCAGGAGTCGCTGCTGCGGGTCTTCGGCGGCCAGGTGGCGGCCCAGGCCATGGTCGCGGCGGGGCGGACGGTCGGCGACGACCGCGTGGTGCACTCCCTGCACGGCTACTTCCTGCGCCCCGGTGACCCGTTCCGGCCGATCGTCTACGAGGTCGACCGCACCCGCGACGGCCGCTCCTTCACCACCCGGCGCGTCACCGCCGTGCAGCGCGGCGAGGCGATCTTCACGATGTCCGCGTCGTTCCAGGTGGTCGAGGAGGGCGTCACCCACCAGGCCGAGATGCCCGGGACCCCCGGTCCGGACGGGCTCGCCCGGCGCGACCGCCCGCCGGTGCCCGCGCCCGAGCCGGCCAACACGACGACGGGCCGGGCGCTCACCTGGCCGCTGGACGTGCGCTACGTCGACCACGCCCCGTGGGACCGCGCGACCGCCCCGGCGGCCCGCAACCGCGTCTGGCTGCGCGCCGACGGCGAGCTGCCGCCGCCGTCGGATCCGCGGGGACGCCTGCTGCACGCCTGCGTGCTCACCTACGCCAGCGACCTCACGCTGCTCGAGGCGGCGGTGCTCCCGCACGTCGAGGGCGGGGTGGCCTCGCGACAGGTCGACGTGGCGAGCCTCGACCACGCGGTGTGGTTCCACCGCCCCTTCCGCGCCGACCACTGGCTGCTCTACGTGCAGGACTCGCCGAACGCGGGCGGCGGCCGCGGCCTCGCGACCGGCCGGCTCTACGCCGCCGACGGCACGCTGGTCGCGTCGGTGGTGCAGGAGGGACTCATCCGGCGTCGTCGCCACCGGTCCTGACCCGGCCCCGGGATGCCGGCAACGGCACGTTCCCGGCACCGGACGCAGGGACGGCGCCGTTCGCTCACCGGCCGGCCAGCGCCGCCACGGCCGCCGTCACCAGCTCGCGGTCGTCCCCGCGGCGCCGGGCGACGGCGAGCTCGCACGGCGGCAGCTCCGGCACCGGCCGGCACACCACGTCCGGCCGGGCCAGCAGCCGCGCGTTCCCCTCGGCGAGCAGCGCCACCCCGACCCCCGAGGCCACCGCCTCGATCGCGCCCTCCGCTGTGTCGGCCTCCACCGCCACCGTGGCCGGCGCGGACCGCTGCGCCGACGCCAACCAGAACTCCCGCAGCGCGCCCGCGGCGCGGGGCAGGGCCACGAACGGCTCGTCGGCCAGGTCGGCCAGCGTCACCGCCGCCCGCGCCGCCAACGGGTGGTCCGCGGCCAGCGCCACCCACCGCGGCTCGCGCAGCAGCACCCGGGCCTCGACGTCGGGCGCGACCAGCGGCAGCCACACGAAGGCGACGTCGACGGTGCCGTCGGCGAGCCCCGTGCTCGCGTCCGACCAGCTGATCAACCGCACCTGCATGCGGGCGCCGCGCTCGCGGGTCGCCTCCAGCAGCCGGCGGGTGAGGTCGCGGCCGACGGCCGTCTGCAGCCCGACGAGCAGGGTCGGCGCCGACCCGGCCCGGCGCACGTCGGCCCGGGCGGCCGTCCAGTCGTCGACCAGCCGCCGCGCGTGCGGCAGCAGCGCCTCGCCCTCCGGGGTCAGCGCGAGGCCCGCGGGCCCGCGGTCGAGCAGCCGGGCCCCGAGCCGGGTCTCCAGCGCCCGCACCTGCTTGGAGAGCGCCGGCTGCGAGACGAAGAGCGCCTCGGCGGCGCGGGTGAAGCTCCCCGCGTCGGCGACCGCGACGAAGTAGCGCAGGTCGCGGAGGTGGACATCACCGGCCGGAGAGCTCATGACCGATGGTTATCACGGCAGGTCTTGGACGCGCCCCCGCCGAGCGGTCGACGCTGGACGTCATGACCGGCCTGCCCACCCGCACCCTCGGCGACCTCACCGTGTCCGCCCTCGGTGTCGGCGCGATGGTGCTCTCGCCCGGCATGTACGGCGAGATCGACGACGCGACCGGCGAGGCCGCCCTGCGCGCCGCCGTCGACGCCGGCGCGACCCTCGTCGACACCTCCGACGGCTACGGCGCCGACGGCCACAACGAACGCCTGGTCGGCCGGGCCCTCGCACCCGTGCGGGACGAGGTCGCGATCGCCACCAAGTTCGGGATGCGGATTCCCGACGGCGAGCCCGGCCACCGCTTCGAGGTCGGCCTCGAGTTCGGCGAGCTCGCCGTCAACGCCGACCCGCGCCTCGTCCGCGGCTACGCCGAGCGGTCGCTGCGCGAGCTCGGCACCGACCGCATCGACCTGTACTACCCGCACTTCCCCGACCCCGAGGTGCCGATCGAGGACACCGTCGGCGCCGTCGCCGAGCTCGTCGCGGCGGGCACGGTGCGCCACCTCGGGCTCTCCAACGTCGACGCCGCCACCCTGCGCCGCGCCCACGCGGTGTACCCGGTCAGCGCGGTGCAGGCCCAGTGGGCGATGTGGCACCGGCCCGACCATGACCTGCTCGAGGCCGCCGACGAGCTCGGCGTCGGGCTCGTCGCCTGGAGCCCGCTGGGCAGCGGGTTCCTGACGGGGCAGGTGGCCGACCTGGGCGAGGGCGACTTCCGCCGCAACATCGACCGGTTCGCCCACCTCGCCGCCAACAACGACCGCTACGCCCCGGTGCGCTCGATCGCAGACGAGCTGGGCCTGACCCCCGCCCAGCTCGCGCTGGCCTGGCTGCTCCACCAGCACCCGCACGTCGTCCCGATCCCCGGCAGCCGCACCCCCGCCCACATCGTCGAGAACCTCGACGCCGCCCGGGTGCGCCTCGGCGACGACGAGCTCGCCCGGGTCGACGCCGCGCTCGCGGCCTTCCGACCCGAGGGTGTGGTGGACGTCTTCGGGAGTGCGTCCTGACCGGTCGAGCCGCCCGTCCGGCGGCTAGGCGCTCGAGAGTGCCGCGCGCTCCGGGGACGAGGTGACCGCGCCCCCCGCCGGTGTGCCGTGCTCCATCCCCGGGACCCCGAAGTCCGACGCGCGGCCGAAGAACTCGTAGTCCTCGGCCCGGAACCGCCGGGTCTCGGCCCAGTACCGGACGGTGAAGCCGGGCCAGATGGTCCGGTTCACCCCGGCGGCGTCGAGGTACCAGCTGGTGCACCCGCCACGGGTCCAGATGCCTTTGCGCAGCCGGTGCTGGACCGCCGCGTTCGAGCGGGTCTGGGCCTCGGAGCGGACGTCGAGGCCGCTGCAGCCGGCGTCGTGGACCGCCGCGATCGCCTGGGCGACGTACCGGGTCTGGCACTCGATCATGAACACGACCGAGTTGTGCCCCAGCCCGGTGTTCGGCCCGAGCAGGAAGAACAGGTTGGGGAAGTCGGTCACGGTGATGCCGTAGTGGGTCTGCATGCCGTGCTCCGCCCACGTCTCCCGGAGGGTGCGCCCGTCGCGGCCGGTGATCGCGATGCCGTCGAAGGCGTCGGTGACGTGGAACCCGGTGCCGTAGACGATGACGTCGGCCGGGTGCTCGACGCCGTCGCGGTCGACGACGCCGGTCTCGGTCACCTCGGCGATGCCGGAGGTCACGACGTCGACCGTCGGCCGTGCGAGCGCGGGGTAGTAGTCGTTGGACACCAGCACGCGCTTGCAGCCGAGCGAGTAGCGCGGGGTGAGCTTCTCGACGAGCTCGGGGTCGGAGATGGCGTGTTCGATGTGCTTGCGGGCGAGCCACTCCGCCGGGCGCAGCAGCTCCGGGCGGCTCATGAACCCGAGGGCGCGCGACTCGAGGCCGGCGTAGAGCGCGGCCCGGTAGGCCCGCTGGAGGGCGGGCACCGTCCCGAAGACCTTCCGGCGCAGCGGGCCGATGGGGTGGTCGCCCTTGGGCAGCACCCAGGCGGGCGTGCGCTGGAAGAGCGTCACCCCGGCCGCGACCGGCGCGATCTGCGGCACGAACTGGATCGCGCTCGCCCCGGTGCCGACCACCGCGACCCGCTTGCCGCGCAGGTCGACGTCGTGACGCCACTGCGCGGAGTGGAACGCCTCGCCGCGGAAGCGCTCGGCGCCCGGCAGCGCCGGGGTCGAGGGCAGGTGCAGGGCGCCCACCCCGGAGACGAGGAACCGGCACCGGTAGTCGCCCCGGGTGGTGTGCACCGTCCACGTCCGGGTCTCCTCGTCCCAGGTCGCGCCGGTCATCTCGGTGGCGAACCGGACGCGGCGGCGCAGGTCGTGTGCGTCCGCGACCCGCTCGAGGTAGGCGCGGATCTCCGGCTGCGGCGAGTAGGAGCGCGACCAGTCCGGGTTGAGGTCGGTCGACAGGGAGTACATGTGCGACGGGATGTCGCAGGCGCAGCCGGGGTAGGTGTTGTCGCGCCAGGTGCCGCCGACGCCGGCCGACGCCGGGGCCTTCTCGAGCAGCACGACGTCCCGGACGCCGGAGCGCTCGAGCGCCAGGGCCTGGCCGAGCCCGGCGAACCCGGTCCCGACGACGACGACCTCGTGGAACTCCGGCGCGGGCTCAGACACCGCTGACCTCTCTCGACGTCGGGACGAGCTCGGGGGCGGTGGCCGCCTCGAGCAGTCCCTGCAGGTGCGCGGCCACCTCCTGCGAGCGCTCGAAGGTGATCATGTGGCCGGCGCCGGGGAGCACGACGATCTCGGCGTCGGGCAGGGACGCCGCGATCGTGCGGGCGTGGTCGGGCGGGCAGAGGCGGTCGCGGGTGCCGACCAGCACGACCGTCGGGAGCCCGCGCAGCGCCGCCAACGACGACGTCCGCTGGTGCTCGCCGATCGACGCGCGGAAGGCCGCGACGGCGACCGGGTCGGCGGCGAAGGTCTGCTCGGCGACCGAGAGGACGTCCGCGCGCCGCGGGTGCCGGCCGAAGACGAGGCCGCGGACCAGCGGGGCGAGGGCGACGGCGCGGGAGTGCAGGCCGCTGCCCTCGGGATCGGCCCGGTGGACCGGCGCCCGGTCGCCGACCGAGGCCAGGAACGGCATGATCACCCGCTCCCCGCGGGCGACGAAGGCGCCGCGGCGGCCGGGGATCCCGAGCCGCATCTCGGCCATGTCGTCGCTCGCCGTCGCGACGAAGCCCGCGCCGCGGACGCGTGCGCGCACGAGGTCGGGGTGGCGCTCGGCGAGGGCCATGAGGGTCATGCCGCCCATCGAGTGCCCGGCCAGCACGACCGGGCCCTCGACGTGATCGGTGAGCATCGCCGCGAGGTCGTCGGCGGCGCGCCCGATGGTGGCGCCGCCGCGGCCCGGGGACTCCGAGCCGCCGTGGCCGCGGTGGTCGTAGCGCAGCACCGGGGCGGTCACCCCGGCCCGGCGCAGGTCGCCGAGGACCCGGTCCCACGTCCGGAGGTCCTGCGACCAGCCGTGCGCGAGGACGAGGGTCGGCTCGCCCGGCCGGGCGGTGCCCGAGCGGGCGACCCGGAGGCTGATCCCCGTCGACAGCCCCAGCGGGCCGACGGTCTCGTTCGTCGTCATCACTTCTCCAGCAGGAACGACTTCTTCCACAGCGCCCGGCCGGGGCCCGCCACCATCCCGGCCTCGTCGAGGAAGCCCATGATCTTCTCGCCGCCGTACCGGATCATCTCGCGGTGGTGGGGGTTCGCGAGCGCGGTGCGGTGTCCCTCACGCGGGTCGATCCCGACGGCGGCGTACACCTTCGGGTTGATGAGGCTGCGCACCACGAAGAAGGACGTCAGCGCGCAGGTGAACCGCTGGTAGGCGAGCTCGGCGCGGGACAGGTCCGCCAGGCCCCGGGTCACCTCGTCGCGGGCGAACGCGACGTGGCGGGCCTCCTCCACGATGTGGATGCGGTTCACCTGGCGCATGAGCGGCTGGATCGCGTCGTCGTTCGCCTGCTCCCGCTGGAGGCGGTCGAGCACCTCCTCGGCCACCAGGATCGACGCGTAGGCCGCCGGGCCCCAGTTGAGGACCGAGAAGAGCTTCCCGAGCTGGTGGACGGCCGGCACCGCCCCGTAGGGCTGCACGCCCGCGCGGGTGACCATCCGGGCGAACATCTGCGAGTGCCGGCACTCGTCGGCGACCTCGGTGAGCGCCCACTGCGCGCGCTCGGTGGTCGGGTCGTCGGCGTAGAAGTCCTTGAGCAGGCGCTGCATGAGCAGCGTCTCGAACCAGAGCCCGACGCTCGCGACGCTGCACGCCTCGTGCTTGCCGAGCTCGACGCGCTGCTCCGGGGTCATCCGCTCCCACAGCGCGGTGCCGTAGAGCGACACCCGGTGCTCGGGCATCCACAGCGCCCCGTCGACCAGCGGGGCGTCCCAGTCGATGTCGACGTCCGGGTCGTAGGACTTCTTCGCCGCGGAACGGAGCAGCCGCGCGGCGGTCGCGTCCGGGTCCGGGGAGGTCCTGGTGGGGCTCGCGGCAGGCGCCGACATGGCGATCGTCCTTCCCGTTCCTGCGACGACGACGGGTGACAGCGTGTTCGTCGTACATCTCGTACCCAAAACGAGGTGTACGTCTTACCGCTGGTAACTGTAACCAGTGGTAGCGTCAGCGTCATGGCGGAGGGTGTCAAGCCGAACTCGGGGGGTAAGCCCCCGTCGCGTGACGGACGTCGCACCCGCTGGACGAAGCACCGCGAGGAGCGCCGCGCGGAGTTCGTCGAGGCGGCGATGCGCGTGCTCGCGGAGGTGGGGCCCGAGTTCGGGATCGAGCAGGTCGCGGTCGAGGCGGGCGTCACCAAGCCGGTGCTCTACCGCCACTTCTCCGACAAGGCCGACCTCGTGGAGGCCATGGGCGAGCGGGCGACGCAGATTCTGCTCGACCGGCTGATCCCGGCGCTGAACTCCGAGGAGGCGCCGGTCCCGCGGATCCGCAAGTCGATCGACGCGGTGCTCGGGACGCTCGAGGAGTACCCGAACCTCTACTGGGTCCTCGCCCGGCACGGCCACGGCGGCGACGCCGTCGTCCGGGCCGACAAGGAGATCATCGCGACGGCGCTCTCGGCGCTGCTCGGCGACTACCTGCGCGCCTTCGGGCTGGACTCCGGCGCGGCCGAGCCCTGGGCCTACGGCGTGGTCGGCCTGGTCCAGAACACCGCGGAGTGGTGGCTCGAGCGCCGGTCGATGAGCCGGGACTCCGTCACCGAGTACCTCACGACGCTGGTGTGGGCGGCCATCGACGGCTTCGCCCGCCAGCGCGACGTCGTCATCGACCCGAACGTGCCGCTCGAGATCAACCGGGTGATCCAGATGTCGCCCGGCCCGGTCTCCGGCGCACGATCCGAGCAGTCCGACACCGAGGACCCGACGGGGACCGACGCCGAGCCAGGGAGCGCCCAGTGACGACGCCACCGACCGACGCCCACGACCACGACGCCCACGACGACCACGACGACGAGGACGGCTACCGCGGCCCGGCCTCGTTGCGGCTGGAGAGCGCGGACGCGGAGCCCCTCGAGGTCGAGGTGACGCTGCGCGGGCACTTCGAGCCGCTCGACGGCCGCTACCACTGGTACGGCCGCGTCGCGGTCCACCCCGGACTGGAGGCCGCGCTCGGGGGCCGGAAGGGCACCGGGCTGCTGACGACGCCGCACGGGGAGGCCGTCGGGGAGCTCTCCGACGTCGATCCCTGGGGCCGCTACCGCATCGTCGGGACCAGCACCCCGCCGTTCGCGGTCGGCGCCGGTGACCTGCTCGCCGAGGAGTCGTCCCGGTGAGCGACCACGACGCGGTGGTGTCGGCGATCGCGACGCCGGAGCGGGCCGTGCGGGACATCGGGGCGCTCATCGGGGACCGGGTGGCCTTCGGGCCGGTCGCCGCCGGGCCGGGCGGGATGGCGACCGCCCACGCGACCGGGATCGTCGGGCGGCTGCGCGGGCGACGCGGCTCGCGGGTCGGGCGGACCGAGGTCCACGTGCCGGTGGACCTCGACGTCACCGTGCAGATCGGCGCGCAGACGGTGCCGGTCGAGGCGACGATGACCGTGCGGATCGGGCTCGAGGCCTGCTTCGCGCCCGGGGCCGACCACGTGGTCGTCGAGGTCGACGAGCTCGGGCCCGCCGACATCGCCCTGGAGACGAGGACGCGGGGCATCGGCGGCGTGTTCGTCCGGCGTCTCGGCAACCTCGACGCCGAGATCCGCCACCACGTGATCGCCTACGTCACCGACCTCCTCGAGACCCCCGAGGCCCGGGACCTGCGCCACATCGCCCTGGACGAGGAGGCTGACGCCATGTGAACGCTTGTGGTCGTCCACGCGACCACAAGCGTTCACATGCGCTCGCGCACCAGGGACATGAAGTCGCCCCGGTCGACGACCTTGACCCGCGGGCGCCCGCCGCCCTCTCCGGCGGCGCGCTCGTGGGCGTCGATCGCCTCCCAGCCGTCGAGGTCCACGAGGTCGGGGACCCGCTCCGAGAGCCACTCCTCGACCTCCTCGGCGGAGGCGATCACGGCGTCCTCGCGCTGCCCCGACGTGAGGTCGGCCAGCAGGGCGCGCACCGTCTCGTTGGCGTCCTTGCGGTTGGTCCCGATGATCCCGGTGGGGCCCCGCTTGATCCACCCGACGACGTACTCCCGCTCGCGGCCCTCGATGCGCCCCTCGGTGTGCGGGATCGTCCCCGAGCCCTCGTCGAAGGGCACGCCGGGCAGGGCCACCCCGCGGTAGCCCACGGCGCGCAGCACCAGCCCGCACTCCACGGTCTCGCGCTCGCCGGTGTCCACCGGGCGGACCCGGCCGTCGTCGTCGGTCTCGAGCCGGTTGACCGCGAGCTCGACGCCGGTCACCGGCCCGTCGGCGTCCTCGCCGAGGATCTGCACCGGCGAGCGCAGGAACCGGAACTCCAGCCGCCGCTCGGCGCCCTCCGCGGGCCCCGCCTCGGCCCAGCGGCGGAAGCTCTCGACGTTGCGGCGGGTCGCCTTGGGGAGGTCCTCGTCGCCGGCCGCGTCCGGGAACTGCGCCGGATCGACCACGATCCCCAGGCCGTCGATGTCGTCGAGCTCGCGGAGCTCGGTGGTGGTGAACGCGGCCTGCACCGGCCCGCGGCGCCCGCACACCACGACCTCCCGCACGCTCGAGCCCGCGAGGGCCTCGATGGCGTGGTCGGCGGTGTCGGTGGGGCGCAGGTCGTCCTCGGGCAGCAGGAGCATGCGCGCGACGTCGAGCGCCACGTTCCCCGCCCCGATCACCACCGCGCGCTCGGCGCCGAGGTCGGGCGCGAGGCCGACGTAGTCGGGGTGGCCGTTGTACCAGCCGACGAAGTCCACCGAGGCGTGGCTGCCCGCGCGGTCCTCGCCCTCGATCCCGAGGCGGCGCTCGGTCTGCGAGCCGACGGCGTAGACCACCGCGTCGTAGCGCTCGAGCAGCTCCTCGGTGGTCACGTCCTCGCCCAGGCAGACGTGGCCGAAGAACCGGAACCCGGGCTGGGCCGCGATCTTCTCGTACTGCCCGCTCACCGACTTGATCTTCGGGTGGTCGGGGGCGACGCCGGCGCGGACGAGACCCCACGGCGTCGCGAGCCGGTCGTACATGTCCACGCGCACCGGCGGGTCGGTCGAGTCGAGCAGCGCCCCGGCGGCGTAGAAGCCGGAGGGCCCGGAACCGACGATCGCCACCGCGTGCGTGCGCATGACCCGATCCTGTCGGACGGGGGGATCCGCCGCACCCCGCCCGTCCCGCGGCGCGCCACGCCGACGATCGGGGGGACCCCCGGGGACGGCGCGTCGGAAAAGGGCCCTCGATCGAGTCATCACTCCATGCGGCATCCGGGCTGTGGAGGCCCCCGACCTGCGCCGACGATGACCGTGATGATCGAGACGGGACGCCTCGCCCACGACGGCGACGAGTGCTGGGACACGGAGCCGTGGCACGTCGACGCCTGGCGCCGGGGACGGGATGTCCTCGACGCCTACGACGACGACCGCGTGCTGTCCGAGGAGCTCGCCGACGATCTCGTCAACGAGCTCGCCGGCCGGGCCCTCGGCTCGCGCCGCCGCGCCGACGCCGACCGGCCCTGGCGGCCCGGGATGCTCGCCGGCTCCGGCGTCGAGGGCCGGGGGCGGCGCCGGCGCCGGCCGCACCTCTCCCTCGTGCCGGGCGGCCGGGAGGGGTGAGTCCTTCCTGCTAGCCCCTCAGCGCTTCACGGCCGCCAGCACGACGTAGAACAGCTCGGTGCCGGCCATCGAGAGCCGGTGCCGGAAGCGGCGCCGGACCACGACGGAGGTGTCGTCGAACCCCGCGAGCATGCCCTCGACGTCGGGGACGTCGTGGTCGCCGGTCCCGGGCCCGCCGTCCTTGAGCGTCAGCGCGATCACCGAGCCCGGCGGGAAGGCCGACCACAGCTCGGCCAGCGCGTCCACCGGCACGTGGCCCTCGCCGACCGCGCCGGCCGCGACGAGCGCGTTCAGCCGCTCCTCGCGCACCAGCCGCGCGACCTCCTCCCCCTCGAGGCGCTCGCCGACGAGGTAGTGCGCGTACATCCCCGGGCGGTCGCGGTGGGCGGCGTCGCGGGCCTCCGGGATGCCGTCCGCACCGACCACCACGGTCACGCCCCGGGCGGTCAGCTCCTCCCCGACGACGCCGTTGCCGGCCCCGAGGTCGAAGGCCCGCAGGTCGGCCGGCGTCACCCCGATCGTCGCGCCCGCCTCGACCGCGGCGTCGGCGACGGTGGCGGGCGAGGCGCACTGCAGCCGCTGCTGCACCACCTCCTCGTAGAGCCCGGGGACCGAGTACACGGTGGCGTAGTCGTGCAGGACGACCTCGCGGCTCCCGCCGTCGCGGTGCAGGACGAAGCGTTCCTCGCCCTGGCGGCGACCGGGGGTGGGGTCGAGCTCCACGGTGAACGGGGCGGTCATCGGGCTCCTCGGCGAGCGGGGTCGGCGGACGTGGCCCGGCCGGAGACTGCCGTCACCTCCGGGGCGGTGGCCATCGTCGCGGGCGCAACCTCCCATCGGACAGGTGATGTGTCGTTGCTCCCGCGCTCGTTTCCTCGTCGAGCTCGGCCGGTCACCCTCGGTGGAGTGCGTCGAGCGTCGCCGAGGCCGCCGCGCACGCCGGTCCGGCCGGTCGCGTGCCACACCCCGAAGGCACGCGGGCGGTCCCGACTCCCAGGAGGCGCTCGTGAGTGCTCCGTCCCCCGGTGAGACCACCGAGGCTCCCGTCCGGTCCCGCCGCCCCAGCGACGCGGTCGCGGCCCTGCTGCGACCCGGCGCCTCGCCGCGCGCCGCCCACGTCTCGACCGAGGAGCGGGAGCACGCCGCGGCGGTCGTCGCGCACCTGCTCCACCGCGACTGCGCGGAGTGGAGCTGGACGTCCCACCAGCCGGACGCGCACCGTGCCGACGCCCGCCGCATCGTCGGGGCCCTGTGCCGTGAGGGCTGGTCGCCGCGGTCGGAGGCCGACCCCGGGCAGGTGGCCTGACCCGCGGATTGCCTCGCCCTGAGACGAATCCCGTTAGGATCATGCGCCGATCGGCGCAGGGTCGGACGCGGTCCGGTGGTGCCGACGCACCGACCGGCGGAGAGGATTCGTCGTGGGGACGTGGGACGTCGACGGTCGGCAGGTCCGTGAGGTGAGCCGCCGGTCGGGCGCGGTCTGGACGTGGCAGTCCGACAGCGAGCAGCCCATCGAGTACGAGATCGAGTGGGTCGAGGAGAAGGACATCTTCCTCTACGGCAGCCGGGTGCGGCCCGGAGGCTGGAGCGTCAGCACGCTCGACCCGTCGGTGTGGACGAACGACGGCACCCTCGAAGGGGCCCGCGAGGTCGTGGAGCGCCGGATGCCGTCGATGCCCCGCTGAGCGACGGAGGGGCCGCGGCCCGGGTGCACGACCCGGGCCGCGGGTCCGGCTCAGGAACCCCCGAGGACGCCGGCCTTGCTCAGCTTCTCCATGACGGCGTTCGGGCCGTCGAACTGGTCCTTGTCGAGACCGCGGAGGGTGTCGACGAGCTGGTCGTCGGCGCCCTTCTCCTTGGCGTGGTCGGCGAGCTGCTCGGGGCTGCCCGGGTACTGGAATCCCCCGAGCGACTTCTGGACCTGCGTGACGTCGTAACCCATGGGCGCGGGTTGCCATCGTCGGCGGTGCGCAACCGCCCCGGCCCGGGGAAGGAGTGGGATCCTCGCGACGTGGACGCGCCGTGGCCCTGTGTCGTGTGGGACCTCGACGGCACGCTGGTGCGGCGGGGCGGTCTGTGTCCGGTGGACGGGATCGACGCCGTCCTCGCCCGCTGGTCCCGGGCCGGCGTCGAGATGGCCGTCGCGACCTCGGCCGCGACCCCGCAGGCACGCCGGGCCGTCGAGCGGCTCGGGTGGTCGGGGTACTTCGGGCACGTCGCCGGGACCGGGCCGGGGGTGCACGGCAAGGACGCGGTCCTCGTCGAGGCGCTGCTGGGGCTCGGCCGGGTGCTGCCCGAGGGCGGGCGCGACGCGGCGATGGTGGGCGACTCGGCGACCGACGTGTGGGCGGCCCACGCGGCCGGGCTCACCGCGGTCGGGGTCACCTGGAGCGGCACCCCCGCCGCCGTCCTGGCCGACGCCGACCTGCTCTGGTCCGCGCCCGACGCTCCCTGGCACCCGCCGTCGTGAGCCGGTGGGTGGTCCACCTCGACCTCGACTCGTTCTTCGCCTCCGCCGAGCAGCTGACCCGTCCGACGCTGCGGGGGCGGCCGGTCCTCGTCGGCGGCCTGGGTCCGCGGGGGATCGTCGCCGGGGCGTCGGGGGAGGCCAAGGCGTTCGGCGCGCGGTCGGCGATGCCGATGGCCCAGGCCCGGCGACGGTGCCCGCAGGCGGTCGCCCTGCCGCCCCGCACGGCGGTGTACCGGACGCTGTCGGAGGCGTTCTTCGGCGTGGTCCGCTCGGCGGCCCCGGTGCTGGAGCAGATCGCGTACGACGAGACCTTCGCCGAGCCGGCCGCGCTCGCGGGCGTCACCGAGGACGGAGTGCGCGCGTGGGCCGAGTCGGTGCGGGCCGACGTCCGCGCGGCGACCGGGCTGGCGGTGTCGGTGGGGGCGGGGTCGGGCAAGCAGGTCGCGAAGATCGCGTCCGGGCTCGCGAAGCCGGACGGGGTGCACGTCGTCCCCCACGGCGGCGAGCGCGCCCTGCTCGACCCGCTGCCGGTCCGCGCCCTGTGGGGGATCGGGCCGGTCGCCGAGACGACGCTGGCCCGGGCCGGGGTGACCTCCGTCGCCGCGCTGGCCGCGCTCGAGCTCGGCGAGGTGACCGCGCTGCTCGGCTCGGCGGTCGGGACGGGGCTGCACCGGCTGGCGCGGGGGATCGACGACCGGGCGGTCACCGAGCGGGGCGAGGCCAAGCAGGTCAGCGCGGAGACCACCTTCGACACCGACCTCTCCGACGTCGTCGCGGTCCGGCGGGCGGTCGCCGAGCTCGCCGGGTCGGCCCACCGGCGCCTGGTGGCCTCCGGCCGCGCCGCGCGGACGGTGACGGTGAAGGTCCGCGGCGGGGACTTCGCCACGCACACCCGCTCGGAGACGACGGCGGTGGCGAGCACCGACCTGCCCGGGCTCACCGAGACCGCCCAGCGGCTCGCGGTGGCCGCGCTGCCGGACGCGGGGGTGCGCCTCGTCGGCGTGTCCTACGCGGGGCTCACGACGGCGGTGCAGGGCTCGCTGTTCGACGGCGAGGAGGCCCTGGCCGCCGCGGCCGAGGACGCCGTCGTCGAGGACCCGGACACGGGCACGCTGCGCCCCGGCACCGTCGCGAGCCTGCCCGACGACGACCGCCTGGCCGACGAGGAGCCCGCCCCCGACCCGGCCCGGGAGTGGCGCACCGGCGACGACGTGACCCATCCCGAGCACGGGCACGGGTGGGTCCAGGGCGCCGGGCACGGGCGGGTCACGGTGCGGTTCGAGACCCGCTCGACGGGGCCGGGGCGGGCGGTGACGGTCGCGAGCGACGACCCGACCCTGTCCCGGGCCGACCCGCTGGGTTCGCTGGCGTAGCACGACCACACGGAGGAGGACCGGAGATGACGACGGTGTCGCGACGGGTCGCGGCGTTCTGCGAGCGCTACGGGCTCGAGGTGCCGATCGTGCAGGCGCCCATGGCGGGCGCATGCCCACCGGCGCTGGCCGTGGCGGTCGCCGAGGCGGGCGGGATGGGGGCCGACGGCGCCGTCCTCGACGGCCCGGCGCAGATCGAGGACTGGGCGCGGCGGTTCCGGGAGGGGTCGTCGGGGGCGTTCCAGATGAACCTCTGGATCCCCGACGAGCCGACGGCCGCGGACTCCGGCGAGGAGCCCGCCCGACGGTTCCTCGCGCGCTTCGGCGGCCCGGGCGACGCCGGGGGAGCGGCGCCGGTGTTCGCCGAGCAGTGCGACGCGCTCCTGGCGGCCCGCCCGACGGTGATCTCGTCGATCATGGGGCTCTTCGAGCCGGCGATGGTCGAGCGCATTCACGCCGCCGGGATCGCGTGGTTCGCCTGCGCGACGACGCTCGAGGAGGCCCTCGCCGCCGAGCGGGCCGGGGCCGACGCCGTGGTCGCCCAGGGCATCGAGGCCGGCGGGCACCGCGGCACCTTCGATCCCGACGCGGCCGGGCGGACCGGGGTCGGGCTGCTCGCGCTGGTGCCCCAGCTCGCGGACGCGCTGTCCGTGCCGGTGGTGGCCACCGGCGGGATCGCCGACGGGCGCGGGGTGGCGGCGGCGCTGACGCTGGGCGCGTCCGCCGTGCAGGTCGGGACGGCCTTCCTGCGCTCCCCGGAGGCCGGGATCGCGGCGGCCTGGTCGGAGGAGCTCGCGGCGGCCGCCCCGGAGACCTCGGTCCTCACCCGGGCGTACTCGGGCCGTCCGGGGCGGGCCCTCCCGACGGACTTCGTGCGGGCGTGGGCGGCCGACGACGCGCCCCCGGCGGCGCGCTACCCGGTCCAGCGGGCGCTGATCGGGCAGTGGCGCCGCGGGGAGGCCGACGTCGACCGGGTCAACCAGTGGGCCGGCCAGGCCGCCCGGCTGGCCACCGCGGAGCCGGCGTCGGTGATCACGCGATCGTTGTGGGAGTCGGCGCAGGCGCTCCGGTAGGTGCGCTTCGCGCCCGTGAGCACTTTCTGGTGCCATAGCACCAGAAAGTGCTCACGAGCCGAAGGCACCTCGCAGCTCGGCCACGAACAGCTCCGGCACCTCCAGCGAGGCGAAGTGCCCGCCGCGGTCGAGGACGTTCCAGTACCGGAGGTCGGTGTAGCGCGCCTCGACCCACGAGCGCGGCATCTTCGCCATCTCGGCGGGGAAGATCGACACGGCCGAGGGGACGGTCACCGGGGCCGACCGGTCGACCCCGCCGAAGCTCTCCCAGTACAGCCGCGCCGAGGACGCCCCCGACGCGCCGAACCAGTAGACGGCCACGTTGTCCAGCAGGCGCTTCCGCGGCACCGACGGTTCGAGCGTCGCCCCGCCGTCGGTCCACACCGCGAACTTCTCGGCGATCCACGCGAGCTGGCCGGCCGGCGAGTCGACCAGCGCGTAACCGAGGGTCTGCGGGCGCGTCCGCTGCTGGCCGGAGTAGCCGCTGCCGACCTCGCGGAACTCCCGCGCCTGCGCCAGCCACCGCTGCTCGAGCTCGGGGAGGTCCTCGGTCCGCGCGCCCTCCGGGCGCGCCGCCAGCGGCATCGTCGTGTGGAGGCCGGCGACGCGGTCGGGGTGGCGCGCCCCGAGCGCCGTCGTCACCATCGCACCCCAGTCGCCGCCCTGGGCGAGGAAGCGGTCGTAGCCCAGACGGTCCATCAGCTCGACCCACGCGTCGGCGATGTGGTCGACGCCCCAGCCGGTCGTGGTCGGCTTGTCGGAGAACCCGAAGCCCGGCAACGACGGCGCGACCACGTGGAATGCCGGGGCCGACGGGTCCGACGGCGTGGTCAGGGCGTCCAGGACGTCCAGGAACTCGACCACCGAGCCCGGCCACCCGTGGGTGATGAGCAATGGCTGTGCGTCGTGCCGCGGTGACTCTACGTGCAGGAAGTGGATGCCGAGCCCGTCGATGACGGTGCGGTACTGGCCCCGGCCGTTGAGCTCGGCGGCCAGGGCGTGCACGTCGTGCTCCTCGAGCCAGGCGCGACACAGTTCCGCGACGACGGCGGCCGGGATGCCCTGGGACCAGTCGTCGACCGGCTCCGGCTCCGGCAGCCGCACCCGGCGAAGCCGTTCGTGCAGGTCAGCGACCTGGGCGTCGGGGATGTCGAGCTCGAAGGGCACCACGTCGCGCGTCGCGCCGAGGGGTGCGGCGGCGGCGGAGGCGTCACGGTCCACGGCGGCGTCGCGGGACATGGCCGGAACGCTAGACGGGCGCCGGTCACGCTGCCGTACCGGCCACCGGATGGGGTGTCACCCCCACCCGCCGTCGTCGGAACCCGGTACCCCGAAGGTGGCAACTTCCGCCCGCGAGGTCACACGGGCCGTCATCGTGGCGATGAACGGAGCGGAGGTGATCATCGTGCTGAACGAACGACCCGCGGCGTTGCTGGCGGCAGCGGCGGATCTCGACGAGTGCGACGGCTACGTGGTCCTGGTCTTCGACCCGGAGACCGGCGAGATGGACGCCCACGGCCCCTACGAGGGGGTCGCCGCCACGCTCCGGGCGGAGGAGCTGCGCCGGACCTTCGACCGCGACGAGCTGCCCGACGTGGTCGTGCGCGTCAGCCGGCTGCACCTGCCGGCCGCGGTGCCCCAGCAGGCCTGGTGATCACCTGGTGAGCGCCGGCCCGAGGGGGTAGACCTCGGGCGTGACGACGGACGCGCAGCGCAGCGGAGCCGGCTCCACCACCGTGCGGGAGATGGCGCTCGAGCTGTTCCGGGCGCACGGCATGACGACGGTCTTCGGGAACCCGGGCTCCACGGAGCTCCCGATGCTCCAGCAGTTCCCCGACGACTTCACCTACGTCCTCGGGCTGCAGGAGGCGGCGGTCGTCGGGATGGCCGACGGGTACGCCCAGGCCACCGGCCGCGCGACGCTGGTCAACCTCCACACCGCACCCGGCGTCGGGAACGCGGTCGGGGCGCTGGTCAACGCGGCTGCCAACAAGACCCCGTTGGTGGTCACCGCCGGCCAGCAGGTCCGTCCGATGATGACGCTCGAGGCGCTGCTGACCAACCCGCGCGCCACCGAGCTCCCGGCCCCGACGGTGAAGTTCGCCGCCGAGCCGCCCCGGCCGGAGGACGTCCCGGCGACGCTGGCGCGGGCGATCCACGTGGCGCTGACCCCGCCGACCGGCCCGGTGTTCGTCTCGATCCCGATGGACGACTGGGGCGTCGAGCTCAGCGGCGGCGACCTCGAGGTCGCGCGGCGCGCCGTGGAGCGCACCGTGCGCGCGCCGCTGCGGCCCGACCCGGCCGACGTCGACCGGCTGGCCGCCGCCCTCGACGGTGCCGCGGCGCCGGCCCTCGTCTTCGGCGGCGACGTCGACGCCGGCGGCGGGTTCGACGACGCCGTTGCCCTCGCCGAGCGCTGCTCGGCCGCGGTCTACGGGCCGCCCGCCGACGGGCGCGTCGGCTTCCCGGAGGACCACCCGCTCTTCCGCGGCAGCCTGCCGATGGCGATCGCGCCGCTCGCGGACACCCTCGAGCCGCACGACGTCGTCGTCGTGCTCGGCACGGCGGTCTTCCGCTACTACCCCTACGTGCCGGGCCGGTTCCTGCCCGAGGGGACGACGCTGCACCACGTCACCGCCGACCCCGACCAGGCCGCCCGCGCCCCGATGGGCGACGCGCTCGTCGCCGACCCGACGGCGGTGGTGCGGGCGCTGCGCGAGCGGGTCGCCGCGTCGTCGCGGGCGGTGCCGGGCGAGGCGCCCGCCGTCGGGAAGGCCCAGCCCTCGGCGACGCCGGGGACCCTGAGCCCCGAGGAGGTCTTCGACACCGTCGACGTGGTGTGGCCGGTCGACGGGGTGGTGGTCGACGAGTCGCCGTCCAACCGGGCCGCGCTGCACGCCCGCCGTCCGGTGCGCCGCCCTGGGAGCTCGTTCTTCACGACGTCGGGTGGCCTCGGCTTCGGGCTGCCGGCGGCGGTGGGGGTGGCGCTGGCCGACCGGTCGCGGCCGGTGCTGGCCGCGATCGGGGACGGCTCGATGCAGTACTCGATCCAGGCGCTGGCGACGGCGTCGGCGCTCGGCGTCCCGGTCACGGTGCTGGTCCTGGAGAACCGCGAGTACGCGATCCTCAAGTGGTTCGCCGCCCGGGAGAACACCCCGAAAGCTCCCGGGCTCGACCTGCCGACCGTCGACTTCACCGCGCTGGCGGCGGGCTACGGCGTACCGGCCGAGGTCGCGACGACGGCCGACGAGCTGCGGGCCGCGCTCGAGCGGGGACGCGACGGCGACGGCCCGCTGCTGGTGTCGGTGCCGATCGGGCGGTCCGGGAGCTGATCCGCCGGGACGAACGGCCGGTTCGTCACCTTCTTCGGTGACGAGCCGGCCGTTCGTGCGCGCACTGATGTCGCCCGATCGATAACGACAACCGTTGTCGGTTAGGGTCCGTGCTCGTGAAGATCGCCTTCGTCGGCAAGGGCGGCAGCGGCAAGACCACCCTCGCCTCGCTGTTCGCCCTGCGCGCGGCCGGGACCGGGGCACCGGTGCTCGCGCTCGACGCCGACATCAACCAGGACCTCGCGGTCGCCCTCGGTGCTCCACCTGCCGTCACGGCGACCCTGCCCACGCTCTCCGGCCACGTCGACGTCCTCAAGGAGTGGCTGCGCGGGGACAACCCCCGGCTGCCCGCGGCCGAACAGATGATCAAGACGACGCCGCCCGGGCGCGGGTCGCGGTTGCTGCGCGTCGTCGAGGACAACCCGGTCTACGACGCGGCCGTGCGCGAGGTCGTCCCGGGTCTGCGGCTGGGCCTCGCGGGCGCGTTCGACGACGCCGACCTCGGCGTCGCGTGCTTCCACGCCAAGACCGGCGCCGTGGAGCTGCTGCTCGGGCACCTCGTGGACGGCCCCGACGAGTACGTCGTCGTCGACATGACCGCCGGCGCCGACGCGTTCGCCTCCGGCCTGTTCACCCGCTTCGACCTCACCGTCCTCGTGTGCGAGCCCACCGAGCGCGCCCTCGGCGTCGTGCGCCAGTACGCGGGCTACGCGCGGGAGTTCGGGGTGCGCCTCGGCGTCGTCGGGAACAAGGTCGCCGACCCCGACGACGAGGCCTTCCTGCGCGCCGGGCTCGCCGACGCCGGCGTGGAGCTGCTCGCCTGCGTCGGCTCGTCACGCCACGTGCGCGCCGGCGACCGGGGCGCCGACCGGGCGGTCGACGGCCTGGAGCCGGAGAACGCCGCCGCCGTCGACGCCGTCCGCGACGCGCTCGACGCCGTCCCGCAGGACTGGGTGCGCTTCCAGGCCGACACCGTCGCCCTGCACCGCCGCAACGCGCAGGCCTGGGCCGGCGCGCACCTGCTCGACCAGATCGACCCCGAGTTCGTCCCCGTTCCCTGACTGCTGGAGGTCCCCGTGTCCCTCGACGTCTCTCCCGACCTGCTCGCCGCCGCCCAGCGCGGCGAGGTCGACGACGACGCGTTCGTCGCCTGCGTCCGCGAGTCCCTGCCCTACGCCTGGGACGTGGTGTCCTCGGTCGCCGGGGCGGCCCCGGTACCCGGCTCGCCCACCGTCCACGAGGTCCCGCCGCCCTCGGAGGCCGCGCGCGGCGAGCTGCTGCGCGCGCTGGCCTCGGACGCGATCCGCGGCGGGCTGGAGCGCCACTTCGGCGTGGTGCTCGCCTTCCAGAACTGCCACCGGGTGGCGGCCTTCTCGCCCGCCGGGATCGAGGGTGCCGACGCCGACACCTTCGACGCGTTCGTCTCGCCGCGGGGACAGCTGCTCAACCAGAGTCCGGAGCTCCGCGACTGCTGACCTCCCACCGTTCTGCGCGAGGGGAACCCTCGGCCGGCTAGAGCGACTCGATCCTCCCCTCGCGGCGCCCGCTCCCGGACGCGAGGGGAACATCCGGCCGCTCTAGTAGGCCGAGGGTTCCCCTCGCGCGGGGACGGGGGCTTGACCTCGACGACGCTTCAGGTCCGACGCTGGTCCGCATGGCCGCCCCCGTCAGCAATCGACGTGCCCTGCCACCGGACCCGCCGGTAGCGTCGCGGCACGTGTCCATCGAGACCCGGGCGGCGCGCCCGGACCGTTCCGCTCCCCAGGCCGCGCCGCCGGCCGTCGAGGTGGCCGACCTCGTCAAGCGCTACCCCAAGGCGAAGGGCAACGCCGTCGACGGCATCTCGTTCGCCGTCGCGCCCGGTGAGGTGTTCGGGCTCCTCGGGCCCAACGGCGCCGGGAAGACCACGACGATCGGCGTCCTCACCACCCGTGTCCGCAAGACCGCGGGGCGGGCGACGGTCGCGGGCATCGACGTCGCCGCCGACCCGGTGGGCGCCCGCGCGGTGCTCGGCGTCGTCCCCCAGCGCCCCAACCTCGACCGCTCCCTCGACGCCCGCGCCAACCTCGTCTGGCACGCCGCCTACCACGGGGTGCCGCGGGCCCGGCGCGGTCCGCTGGCCGACGAGCTCCTCGAGCGGATGGGCCTGGCGGACAAGGCGGGGACGAACCCCGACGAGCTCTCCGGCGGCCAGGCGCAGCGGCTGATCATCGCCCGCGGCCTCATGCACGACCCGCGCGTGCTCTTCCTCGACGAGCCCTCCACCGGCCTCGACCCGCAGGCCCGGCTGTTCGTCCACGACCGCGTCGCCGAGCTGGCCGCGGGCGGGGTGACGATCGTGCTCACCACCCACGACATGGACGAGGCCGCGAAGCTCGCCGACCGGGTCGGGATCGTCGACCACGGCCGGCTGCTCGCGCTCGACACGCCGGCCGCGCTGGTCGCGGGGCTGTCCGGGTCCGCGACGGTGGACCTCGCCGTGACCGGCGCCGACGCCACCGTCCTGCGCGACCGGCTCGCGGCCGTGCGCGGCACCGCGGGCGCCGAGGTGCTCGAGGACGGCGCGGGCACGGCGCGGCTGCGCGCCCGGGTGGACGGCGAGGCGGGCGCGGCCCTGCCGGGCCTGCTCGACGAGGTCGCCGCCGCGGGCGGCCGGGTCCTCGACGTCGCGCTCGGCGAGCCGACCCTCGAGGACGTCTTCATCGACCTGACCGGGCGGGGGCTGCGATGACCACGCTCCCGACGACGGCGGCCGACCGGCGCGTCTCCACCACGCGGGCGTTCCTCGGCGTCCTCGGCCGCGACGTCGCGGTGACCGGCCGCGAGTTCGGCAGCTTCCTTTCCCAGGTGCTCGTCCAGCCGTTCTTCCTGCTGTTCGTGTTCGGCAAGGTGCTGAGCCAGCTCGGCTACATCGCGCCCGGTTACGCGCAGCTGCTCCTGCCCGGCCTGCTCGCCCTCAACGCGTTCCTCGTCGCGGTGCAGGCCGTCGCGCTGCCCCTGGTGATCGACTTCAGCTACACGAAGGAGATCGAGGACCGCCTGCTCGCGCCGCTGTCGACGCGCATGGTGGCGGTCGAGAAGATCGTGTTCGGGGCGGTGCGGGGCATGATCGGCTCGCTGGTGATGATCCCGGTCGGCTACCTCGTGCTCGACCAGGTCACCTGGCACCTCGGCGGGCTACCGGAGTCCGCGCTGCTGCTGGTGCTCGGGGCGCTCGCCGGCGGCGCCGCCGGCCTGGTGATCGGTACGGCCGTCTCGCCGCGGCGGATCAACATCGTGTTCGCGGTGGTCATCACGCCGCTGCTGTTCACCGGCTCGACGCAGTTCCCGTTCCTGCAGATCTCCTCGTTGCGGTGGTTCCAGGTGATCTGCGCGCTCAACCCGATCACCTACGTCGCCGAGGGCCTGCGCGGGGCGCTCACCCCGCAGATCCCCCACCTCCCGGGGTGGGTGTGCTTCGGGGCGCTGGTGCTGGCGTGCCTGCTGTTCGGGGCGATCGGGATCCAGGGGTTCGTCCGGCGGGCGCTGGACTGACCCGGACCGCGACGCCCGCGGCGCTCAGGCCGCGAGCTTCGCGGCCACCTCCGCCAGCCGCGTCCCCTGCACCCGCGCCGCGCCCAGCGCCTCGTCGCCCGGCGCCGCCGACTTCCGCGACACCCACGACGCGCCGTAGGGGTTGCCGGACTCCATCAGCGACGGGTCGGCGGCGTAGCCGAGCGGCATGATGATCGTCCCCCAGTGGTAGAAGACCATGTTCATCGCGACGATCGTCGCCTCCAGCCCGCCGTGCCCGGTCGAGGCCGACGTGAACGACGTCCCGACCTTCGAAGCGAGCTTGCCCTGCGCCCAGAGCCCGCCGGTGGTGTCGAGGAACGCCTTGAGCTGCTCGGCGGCGGCGCCGAAGCGGGTCGGGCTGCCGAGCGCGATCCCGTCCGCCCACTCCAGGTCGTCGAGGGAGGCGACGGTGTCGTAGGGGTTGTTCTCCACCCACTCCTTCCAGCGCCGGTTGCCCTCGATGGCCTCCTTCGGCGCGCGCTCGGCGACCGGGCGCACCCGGACCTCGGCGCCCGCCCCGCGGGCCCCGTCGGCGAGCGCCTCGGCGAGCGCGGCGACGTTGCCGGTGGCGGAGTAGAAGACGACGGCGATGCGGGCCACGGGGGATCCTCCGGGGAGCGGGGGTGTGTCCCGCCCACCCTCTCGCGACCGACGGTGCGCGTGCGCAGGACCCGGCGGGTGCGGTTGGGCACACTGGACGGGTGGCGACGGCGGGTCGGTTCCCCTCGGGACGCCCGGCGGGTCGCGTCCGGGCCGTCCCCCCGTCGACCGACGCCGGCGCCGCCGAGGTCCGGCCCCCGGGCGGGTCCGGGGGCACGGAGGCGCTGCGCGGCCTCGTCGTCCTCCACCGGCGGCTCTCCGCGCTCGCGACCGCGCACGACGCCGGGCCCGCCGCGGTCGTCCGGCTGCTCACCGACGAGCTCGGTGCCGTCGCCGGCGTGGTCGGTCCGGGGCCGGAGCACGCGGTGCTCGCCGCGGGCGCGCCGGGGATCGACGAGGGCCGGGCGGCGGCCGTGCTGCGCGCCGAGGTGGCCGGCGCGCGCGGCGCGCGGGTCCTCGCCGCGGCCGACCGGGGCGGCCGGGCGCTGCGGGTGCCGGGCACCGGCACGTGGGTGCGCGTGGTGGTGCCGGTCGTGGTCGGCGGGGAGACCGCCGGGTTCCTGCTCGCCGAGGAGGACCCGGCGCGCCGCGAGCGGCCCGCCGCCCTCGACGGCGACGACGTCCTGCTGCTCGCCGCCGAGCACGCGGCCACGATCGTCGGGGTGCTCCTGGGGCGGGAGCGGGTGCTCGCGGTCGCCGCCGGGACCATCCGCGACGACCTGCTCTCCGGGCTGCTCCTCGGCCGGGCACGCTCGGCCGCCGAGGCGGCGCAGTGGGCCGAGCACGTCGGGTTCGCCGCCGGGGTGCCGCACCGCGTGCTCGTCGTCGTGCCCCGCACGGGCGAGCCGGAGGTCGCCGACCCGGCGGGGACCCGGCCGCCGCTGCCGGCCGAGGCCCGCGACCGGCTGGCCCGGCTCGTGCCCGGCGTCCTCGCCGTGGTCCGCGACCGCGAGGTCGTCGCGCTGGTCCCGGCCTCCGCCGACCCGGTCGCCGTCGGGACCGCCACCGCCGCCGCGCTCGCCCGCGGGCGTGGCGCGGACTGGCCGGTGACGGTGGCGCTGGGTCGCGAGGTCGACGACGTCGCCGGGCTCACCCGCTCCTACGAGCAGGCCCGCCGCACCCTGGAGGCCGCCCGCCGCCTGGGGCGCGAGGGTCGGCTGCTGCGCTTCGACGATCTCGGGGTGCACCGCCTGCTCCTCCAGGTGCCCGACCCCGAGGACGCCCGCGCGTTCGCCCGCGAGGTGCTCGGGCGGCTCGCCGACGACTCCTCGGAGCGCACCGTCGAGCTCGTCCGCACCCTGGCCCGCTACTTCCGGGAGGACGGCAGCCCGCAGCGCACCGCCAAGGCGCTCTCGGTGCACCCCAACACCGTCGGGTACCGGCTGCGGCGCGCCGAGGAGCTCTCCGGGCTGAGCCTCGACCACTACCAGGACCGGCTGGCCGCGCAGGTCGCCCTGGAGATCCTCGGGTGGATGGAGTGACCGCGGTCGCCGAGGCGCTCGCCGCCCGCCCACTGCTCGGCGACGGCGCCATGGGCACGCTCGCCCAGGCCACCGGGGCCCGCCTGGAGGGCGCGGGCAGCGAGCTCGCCCTGGTCGCCCCCGAGCTGGTCACCGCGCTGCACCGCCGCTACCTCGACGCCGGCGCCGAGGTGCTGCAGACCCACACCTACGGCGCGAGCCGGTTGCGGCTGGCCCGCCACGGTCTCGGCCCGCGGGTGCGGGACATCAACCTCGCCGCCGCCCGGCTGGCCCGCGAGGTCGTCGACGACGCGGCCCCGGGCCGGGCGGTGTTCGTCGCCGGGTCGGTGTCCCCCGCGACCTCCCCCCGCGCGCCGGGCCCCGTCGACCCCGCCGCGGTCCGGGCCGCCCTGCGCGAGCAGGTCGCCGCGCTCGACGAGGGCGGGGTCGACCTGCTCGTGCTCGAGACGTTCGCGCACGCCGAGGAGCTGGCCGAGGCGGTCGAGGTGGCCCGGGAGGCCAGCGACCTGCCCGTGGTCGCCCAGGCCACGTTCGTCGACGAGGACGGCGCGCCGGTGACCACCCACGGGGAGACGCCGGAGCAGGTGGCCCACGTGGTCGGGGCGCTGCGGCCCCTCGCGGTCGGCTCGAACTGCACCCTCGGCCCGCAGGGCCTGCTCGCGGTGGTGCGCCGGATGGCCGCGTCGGTGCCCGAGGGGGTGCTGGTCAGCGGGCTCCCCAACGCCGGCCTGCCGCACGTGGTCTCCGACCGCTCGGTGCGCTTCGCCTCGGACACCGCGCACTTCGGGCGCTACGTCGCGCACTACGTCGCCGCGGGGGCCCGCCTGGTCGGCGGGTGCTGCGGCACGACGCCCGCCCACGTGGCCGCCGCCGCGGCCGCGCTCGCGGGCGCCCCGGAGCCGCTCACCCGCGAACCGGCGGCGGCGCCGGCGCGGCCCGTCGTCACCGTCGGGCTCGGCACCGCCGCCCTCCCCGACCCGGCGGCGCCCGACGGGGAGCCCGGCACCGTCCCCGGCCCGGGGCGCGGCGCGCTGGGTCGCTGGCTGGACGCGGACCACCGGACGCCGCTGCTCGTCGCCGAGGCGGGCGGGAACGGCACGGACGACCTCGGGGCGGGCCTCGCCCGGGGCCGGGCGGCGCTCGAGGCGGGTGCCCGGGTGCTGTGGTCGGGCCGCGAGCGCTCCCGGCGGCCCCGGACCACCGCGGCCGCCGTCGCCGCCGGGCTGCACGAGGCCGCGGCGGCCGACGTCATGCTCACCGTGACCAGCTGGAACACCAGCCGGATGGCGTTGCAGGCCGACCTGCTCGGGCTCGACGCGCTCGGCATCCACGCGCTGGTGTGCGAGACCGGCAACCCGCCCGTGCACGCCGACCGGCCGGTGCGCGACGGGGTGTGGGAGGTCGACGCCCTCGGCCTGGTGGAGCTCGCGGCGTCGCTCGCGCGCGGTGTCGACCCCGACGGGTCGACGCTGCCGCTGGCGTGCCCGTTCCGCGTCGGGGTGCGCGTGACGCCCGGCGCCGACGACCTCGACCGCGAGCTCGCCCGCACCCGCGCGAAGATCCGGGCCGGGGCGGAGTACCTCGTGACCCGCCCGGTCTACGAGCTCGACCGGCTGCGCCGCATCCGGGCCGGGCTGGACGACCGGCGGACGCCGGTGCTGATGACGGTGGCTCCGCTGTCGGGCTTCGCGGAGGCCGAGCAGCTGCGCCACGAGGTGCCCGACGTCGTGCTGCCCGAGCCGGTCCTGGCCCGGGCCCGGGACGCGGGCGAGGACCCCGCGGTCGGGCTCGACCTCGCCGCCGACCTGGTGGCCGAGGCGGTCGGCGAGGGGCTCGTCGACGGCGTCGTCGTGCGCCGGGCCGGGAGCCCCGAGCGGCTCGCGGAGGCGGTGGCGCGGCTCGGCGCCGCGCTGGGGACCTGAGGGTCAGACGGCGACGGGCGCGTTCGACGCCGGGCGGGAGGCGGCGGTGGCGCGCACCGCGGCCCGGAGGTGGGCGACCGTCTCGCGCAGGTAGGTGACCTCGCGGGTCAGCGACGCGACCGTCTCGCCCGCGAAGTCGTAGGACAGCTCCTCGGGCATGACCACGACCCCACAGCAGGGGCAGGTCGCGGGCGTCGTCATCGGGTCCACCTTCTCCGGTCGTCCTCGGGGGTCGAGCGGATGCGGTCCGCCCGATCTCCAGTTTCCCGACGTGCCCCGGGCCCGGCACTGTCCCGCGCGACAGCGTTCGTGACCTCCGCGTTGTGGTCCGGCACAGCCGCCCGGGCCCGCTAGTCCGGTTGGGTCACGAGGACCTTCCGCCACTGCTCCACCCGCTCGTCCGCGACCCCCGCGGCCGCCGCGACGCGCTCCGGGCCGTCCCCGTCGAGCCGGTCGAGGACCCCGACGATCTGCTCCCGGCGCACGCCGACGTCGCCGGCCGGGACGACCCCGGGGCGCAGCGCCCCGCGCCGCTCGAGGCGGCGCTGCAGCCCGACGCGGCGGGCGTTGGTGCGGGAGAAGTCGGCGTCGACGGCGGCGCGGGTCACGCCGGCGAGGCGGAGCAGGAGCGCGATCGCGACGCCGGTGCGGTCCTTGCCGGCGGCGCAGTGCACGAGCACCGGGTGGGGCCCGTCGACGACGGCGTCGAGCATCGTCGGGAGCCAGGCGTGGGCCGCGTCGAGCAGCCCGAGGTAGAGCTCGCCGGGGGCGAGGCGGTCGTCGCGCCCGCGGGCGAGCAGGTCGGGGGCCAGCGCGTCGACGAGGGGGAGGTGGATCCAGTTCGTCGAGGTGGCGGGCAGCGGATAGGGGTGGTCGAGCTCGCGGTCGCTGCGCAGGTCGATCGCGATCGCCGGCGGCCAGGCGAGCCCCTCGGGCCAGCCCGGCGAGCCCGGGCCGTCGTCGGCGAAGGGCGCGTCGCCGCGCAGCAGGACGCCGGGCCGGGTGCGGCGCCCATCGATGGTCGGGAGGCCCGCGACGTCCCGGATGTTGGTCCAGGGCGGGCCCGGGGGGACGTGGGCGGCGAGGTCGCGGACCAGGTGGGCCTCACGGCGCAGCCGTCGCAGGCGCCGCAGCGGGTTCTTCACGGGTCCCGATCCTGGCACCGCGGCCGGGTCACGCCGGCGCCTCGGCGAGTGGCGTCCGGCTCAGCAGCGTGTGGACGGCCCGCACGAAGCCCGGGACGTCGTCGAGCCCGAACGCCTGGCGCTGCAGGATGAAGCCCGGCAGGAGGGCCATCACGACCCGCGCGCCGTCGTCGGGATCGAGGTCGGCGGGCACGGCCCCGCCCTCGCGCCCGCGCCGGAGCACGTCGGCCATGCGGACCCGGACGGCGTCGAACCCGGCCGTCGCCCGCTCGCGCAGCGACTCGTGGCGCAGCAGCTCGCTCCAGGCCTGCACCCCGCAGCGCGCCAGCTCGTCGGTGGGCACCACCTCGCCGGACGGCAGCGTGATCGTCTCGCCGCCCATCGGCCCGACGACGGCGGCCACGATGTCGCCCACGCTGGGTGGGCGCCCGTCGCCGCTGGCCTCGATGCGGCCCGCCATCACCCCGAACGCCTGGCCCGCGATCTCGAGGATCACGTCCTCCTTGCTCGGGAAGTACCGGTAGAAGGCCCCCGCGGACATCCCTGCCTCCCGGGCGATGTCCGGCATCGAGGTCTGGTGGAAGCCGTCCCGGGCGAAGCAGCGCCGCGCGGCGGCGACGATCTCGCGCCGGCGGGCCTCGCGACGCTCCTCGGTGATGCGGGGCACGGCCACCTCTCTTCCGTGAACGTGCATTCGCCTTGACGGGCGGCGGGCACGGGACCCATCATAGTGAAAGAGCGTTCACGGAACGAGGAGATGGTCGGGATGGCACAGGAGCGGACCACCTGCTGCGTCGTCGGGGGCGGACCCGCCGGGATGATCCTCGGCCTGCTGCTGGCGCGGGGCGGCGTCGAGGTCACGGTGCTGGAGAAGCACGCGGACTTCCTCCGGGACTTCCGCGGCGACACCGTCCACACGTCGACGTTGACGCTGCTCGACGAGCTCGGGCTGTGGCCGCGGTTCGAACAGCTGCCCTACCGGGCGCTGACCAAGGCGCGGATCCGGCTCGACAGCGGCGACGTCGACTTCGCCGACATGACGCGGCTCCGCCAGCCGCACCCGATGGTCGCCATGGTCCCGCAGTGGCACCTGCTGGACATGCTCGCGACGGCGGCCGCCGAGGAGCCCACGTTCACGCTGCGGATGAGCACCGAGGTGACCGGCCTGGTGCGCGACGGGGACCGGGTGGCCGGGGTCCGGCTGGCCGACCGCGCCGAGGACGGGTCGCTCGGCCCGGAGTCGGAGCTCGCCGCCGACCTCGTCGTCGCGTGCGACGGCCGCGACTCCCGGCTGAGCGCCGACTCCGGGCTGCCGCTCTACCGCTACCACGTGCCCCTCGACGTCGAGTGGTTCCGGGTCCCGCGGCGCGAGGGCGACCCGGAGGGCGGGCTGGGTCGCGTCGGGCGCGGCCGGTTCCTGGTGTTCCTCGACCGCGGCGACTACTACCAGTGCGCGCTGATCATCGGGAAGGGCACGGACGCGCGGCTGCGCTCCGGCGACGTGCAGGGCCTGCGCGACCTCGTCGCCGGGATGAACCCGTGGATGGCGGACCGCCTCGACGCGATCGGCTCGTGGGACGAGGTGAAGCTGCTCGAGGTCACGCTCGACCGGCTCAAGCGCTGGTCGGTGCCCGGCCTGCTGTGCCTCGGCGACGCCGCGCACGCCATGTCGCCGGTCGGCGGGGTGGGCATCAACCTCGCCATCCAGGACGCGGTCGCGGCCGGGCGGGTGCTCGCCGGGCCGCTGCGCGCCGGGGACGACGCCGCGACCGACCGGGCGGCCGCGTCGGTGCAGCGCCGGCGGACCGTCCCGACGGTGCTGACGCAGACGCTGCAGGACCTGGCCCACCGCCGCGTCGTCGCGCCGCTGCTCTCGGCGGAGGCGACCGACCAGGTGGACACCCGGGTGCCGTGGCCGATCCGGATGATCGAGCGCTTCCCGGTGCTGCAGTGGCTGCCGGCGCGGCTCGTCGGGGTCGGGGCGCTGCCCGAGCACGCTCCGGCGTGGGCACGGCGGGCGCCGATGCCGGTGGTGGACGCAAGCGGAGCGTCGTCGCTGGCATCCAGTGGCAGGAAAGCCCCGTCGTCGGGCCCGGTCAGCCCGCGAGCATGAAGAACTCGAGCGCGTTGCCGTCGGGGTCCTTGACCGACAGCGCGAGCCCGTAGTCGGCCTCGACGATCCCGCTGTGGGCGATGCCGACGCTGTCGAGGTGGTCGCGCCAGGCGGCCACCGCGTCGGCGTCGGCGCAGCCGAACCCGACGTGGTCGAGCCCGACCCGCACCGGGTCGAAGCGGTCGTCACCCGACGCGGCCTCGTGCTGGGTGAGGCCGAAGAGCTGGCCGTCGGCGAGCGCGAAGACGCGGCGGCGGAACGGGCCGTCGGCGAGCGTCATGGCGGGCTCGGCGCCGAAGAGCTTCGCGTAGAAGGGCTCGCTGACGGCGAGGTCGCTCACCGACATGGCGACGTGGTGGATGGCGGGGATGGCGGGCATGCCGGTCCTCCTGCCCCGCGGCGGGGGTGCCGACACCGGCGGCCCGTCCGTTCGACCAGGTCGCCGGGCGCGCTCGTGAACGCCGGTTTCCTGACGTCCAGCGTCTGGAACGAGTCGTTCCTGACACCTCCTCAGACCGCCACCGGGAACGTCCGCGGCCCCCGCAGGATCGTCGCCGTCTTCGGCACCAGCCGCCCGGCCGGCCGCAGCCGCGGCAGCCGCTCGGCGAGCATCCGCAGCGCCACCTCGCCCTCCAGCCGGGCGAGCGCCGCGCCGAGGCAGTAGTGCGCCCCGCCCGAGAACGCCAGGTGCGGGGTCGTCTGCTCGCGGCGCAGGTCGAAGCGGTCGGGGTCGGGGTGGGCCTCCGGGTCACGGCCGGCGGCGGCGATCAGGACCAGCACGCCCCAGTTCCTGCGGAACCGCACCCCGGCGAGGTCGAGGTCCTCGTGGGCGATCCGCGCCGTCAGCTGCACCGGCGGGTCGTAGCGCAGTGTCTCCTCCACCGCGCCCGGGGCGAGGGACGGGTCGGCGACCAGCGCCTCCCACTGCCCGGGGGTGGTGTGCATCGCGCGCACGGCGTTGCCGATGAGGTTGGTCGTGGTCTCGAAGCCCGCGACGAGCAGCAGCTGGGCCAGCGACACCAGCTCGTCCAGCGACATCTGGCCCGCGTCGAGGGCGCCGACCAGGCCGGACACCACGTCGTCGCCGGGCTCCGCGCGCCGCCGGTCGACGAGGTCGGTGAACAGGTCGCGGGCCTCGGCGGTGGTGCGCGCGAGCTCGTGGGCGTGCGACACGGAGCGGACCCCGTCGAGCGCGGTGCCCAGCGCGCGTCCCCAGCGCGCGAACCGGTCGGCGTCGACGGAGGGGATGGCGAGCAGCCGCGCGATCACGGTGATCGGCAGCGGCGCGGCGAGGTCGGAGACCAGGTCGAACCGGCCGCGGGCGACGGCGTCGTCGAGCAGCCCGGCCGTCACCTCCTCCGCCACGGCGCGGTACTGCTGGAGACGACGGGGCGCGAACGTGGGCTGCGCGAGGCGGCGCAGCCGGGTGTGGTCGGGCGGGTCGAGCCCGAGCAGCGAGAGGTCGACCGGTTCCAGCAGCGAGGTCTCGGCGTCCTCGGGCGCGAACGGTGGCCGACCGTCCGCGAGCCGCACCCCGAACCGGCGGTCGCGCAGGACCTGCTCGCACAGCGCGTGCGTCCCGACGGCGGAGAGCCCGACCCGGCTGCGCGCCAGCCCCTCGCCCCGGACGGCGGCGTAGGTCGGGTACGGGTCGAGGCGCCACGGCTTGTGCATCAGCCGGGCGACGGGGTCGCCCCGCAGGGCCAGCGCCAGGCCCCCGAGCCGCATCGCGGTGATGCGCCCGCCGAGCGCGAGGTCGGCACGCAGGGAGCTCGCGGAGCGCAGGGCCATGGAGGGCGACACCTCTCGGGGGTGCGGTACGGCTCACGTGGCCGGTCCGGGCAGACCGGGCGACAGTGGGCATGGAGTCGTGGTCCACGATGCCAGTGGGACCGGGAGGGAGTCGCCAGGTGACCAGCGAGGGCGCGGTCGATCTGCTGGGCGGGCCTGCCTCGGGGGGCGCACCGTCCGGTGACCCCGCGGCGCTGCTCGCCCGCTGGCGGGCCGGCCGCGGGACCTGGTTCTCCGGTCCGCGGGGCGGTCTGCTGGCGCGCGGCGCGGCGCGGCGTCTCGACGATCCCGACGGCGTCGGCGACGCGCTGGCCGAGGCCGCGGCCGCCGGCCGGGGACCGGCCCTCGTCGTCGGGACCCTGCCCTTCGACCCCGCCGGCAAGGCCGCGCTCGTCGTGCCCCGGCAGGCGACCTGGTGCCCCGCGCTCGGCCGGTCGGTCCCGGTGCCCGCGGCCGGCGGGCCCGGCCCGCGGTGGGGGTCGCGGTCCGTACCGGAGCCGGCCGGGTACGAGGCGATGGTCGCCGAGGCGCTCCGGCGCATGGGGGCCGGTGAGCTGCAGAAGGTCGTGCTCGCCCGCGTGCTCGACCTCGACGCGGACGCCCCGATCGACCAGGGCTCGATGCTCACCGGGCTCGCCGCGCGCGACCCGGCCGGCTACGTGTTCGCCGTCGACCTCCCGCCGGCCGTCGGTGGCCCGCCCCGCACGCTGCTCGGCGCGAGCCCCGAGCTGCTGATCTCCCGCCGCGACGGCGAGGTGGTGGCCAACCCGCTCGCGGGCTCGGCCCCGCGCCGCAGCGACCCCGCCGACGACGAGGCCACCGGCGCGGCCCTGCTCGCCTCGGCCAAGGACCGGCACGAGCACGCGCTGGTCGTCACCGACGTCGCCGCCGCGCTGGGCGGGGTGTGCGACGACCTCGACGTCCCGGACGAGCCGACCCTGATCCGCACCGACGCGATGTGGCACCTGTCGACGACGATCCGGGGCCGGTCGCCGCGCTCGGCCCTGGACCTCGCGCGGGCCCTGCACCCGACGCCCGCCGTCGGCGGGGTGCCGCGGGAGGCCGCGGCGCGCGCGATCACCGAGCTCGAGCCGTTCGACCGCGGCTTCTACACCGGGATGGTCGGGTGGACCGACGCGTCCGGGGACGGCGAGTGGGTCGTCGCCCTGCGCTGCGGCGAGGTCTGCGGCCGGTCGGCGCGGCTCTACGCGGGAGCCGGGCTGGTGCCGGCGTCGGTGCCCGCGGCCGAGCTGGCGGAGACGACGGCGAAGCTGGAGACGATGCTCGCGTCGATGTGACGCGGTCACACTGGTGACCGTGGAGTGGGCGCAGCTGCGGGCGGGCCGGACATTGTACGAGGACGACGCGCTCCTCGTGCTCGACAAGCCCGCGGGCTGGTCGGTGATGGGGGAGCGGCACGACACCGACCTGGTCCGGCTCGCCGCCGACGGCGGGGAGAAGCTCTGGCCGGCGCACCGCATCGACAAGGTGACCAGCGGCGTCGTGCTCTTCGCCAAGGACCTCGTGTCCCACGGCGACCTCACCCGCCAGTTCAACCAGCGCACCGTCGAGAAGACCTACCTGGCGATCACCGCGACGTCCGGGCTGCCCGCGCGGGGGCGCATCGAGCTGCCGCTGTCGGTCGGGCGGAAGAACCGGGTGCGGATCGCGGCGCCGCGCGAGGCGATCGAGCGGCACGACGACGTCTGGTCGGTGCCCGACGACGCGGTCCTCGACGGCGTCAGCACCTACCCGAGCACGACGACGTTCGAGCGTCTCGAGGAATCCCCCGGCGGCACGCTCCTCGCCGTCCACCCGCTCACCGGCCGGCGCCACCAGATCCGGGTGCACCTGGCGTGGATCGGGCACGCGCTGGTCGGCGACCCGCTGTTCGACAAGCACGCGACGAGCCGGACCGGGCTGCACGCCTACTCGTTGACCTTCGACGCGCCCGACGGCCGCCGGCTGACGGTCACGGCCGAGCCGGACGAGGAGTTCGCGGCCCTCGGTGGCTTCTCGGCACCGAGTGGGCGCCCATGGTCGGCGGCGGAGCCCTGAGGGTCCACTCGGCGGGCAGGGCGGCCGGCCACCTACGCGAGCGCCTCCGCCAGCAGGTCCAGCGACGCCGCGACCCCGTCCGCGTCGACCACCGGGAAGTACCGGAGCATCTCCGTGTCGGTGATGCCGGACCAGTCGTAGGTCAGCGTCACCCGCGTGCCGTCGTCGCCCACCGGGTCGAGCCGGTAGATCCACGTGTGCCCGGCGGGCTCCTCGCCCGGAGCGGCGGGCGCCCAGCCGAGGGCGGTGTCGGGCTCGTAGACGATCACGTGGTTCTCGGTCGTGTAGTCGCCGAACAGCTCGCTGTGCATGTCCATCACGAACACGTCCCCGAGCTCCTCGATCGCGAGGTGGGTGCGCGAGGCCCGGATCATCCCGGAGGCGTCGAGGTCGGGGTGGCGGTCCGGGTCGGCGATCAGCGCGAACGTGCGCTCGGGCGGCGCGTCGATCGTCCGGGACACCTGGATGCTGCGGTCGGTCGTCTCCACGGACGTCATGGCGCGCATCGTGGCACGCCCCGGCCCGGCGCATGCCACCCGGCGCCGAGGGGTAGACGTGCCGCCGTGGGAGCACGCATCACGCTCGCCCGGGGCGACATCACCACCCAGGACGTGGACGCGGTCGTCAACGCCGCGAACTCCGGCCTGCTGGGCGGCGGCGGGGTCGACGGCGCCATCCACCGCGCGGGCGGCCCGGCGATCCTCGCGGCCTGCCGGGAGCTGCGGGCGACGACGCTGCCCGACGGGCTCCCGACGGGGCAGGCGGTCGCGACGACCGGCGGGAACCTCCCCGCGGCCCACGTCATCCACACCGTCGGGCCGGTCCACGCGAAGCGCGAGGACCGCTCCGAGCTGCTGGCCTCGGCCTACCGGGAGTCGCTGCGGGTCGCCGACGAGATCGGCGCCCGGACCGTGGCGTTCCCCGCGGTGTCGGCCGGGATCTACGGCTGGCCGATGGACGACGCGGCGCGGATCGCGGTCGGGACGGTCGCCGCCACGCCGACCGACGTCGAGGAGGCCCGCTTCGTGCTGTTCGGCGACGAGGCCTACGACGCGTTCCGCCGCGCGGTCGACGCCCTGGACTGAGCCGCCGAACCCGCTGATCAGGGGCACGTGACGCAGGCCCCGGCCGCCCGTGACCTGCCCGGTGTGCCCCTCGCTCGGCCCACGACGCGCGACCCCTGTCCGGGTTGCCCCACGACGACCGATCTCGCCTCGCTCATCCCGGTCGTCACCGTCCCGATTCCGCGTCGTTGTCCGGTTCGTGCGCGCTCGCGGGCAGCTGTGCGCGCATGCCGGCGCGGGACAGCGTGCGGCGGGGCGGAACTTCTCGAGCGAGGTCTTCAGTGGCGCAGGGCAGGCACCGCAGGCAGCGGGACGGGCGCGTGGGGCGCGCCGCGCTGTCGGTGGCGGCGGTGGGGATGGGCGTGGTGCAGTGCTCCGGGGTCGCGGCCGCGGCCCCGGCCACCGCGCCGGGGGTCGGCGGGACCCCGTGCACGACGCCGACGATCAAGGCGTGCGTCGACCTGTCGGAGAACCGGGCGTGGCTGCTCGACGGGCAGGGCCGCGTCGTGCACGGACCGGTGGCCAACTCCCACGGCGGCAAGGGGCACGAGACGCCCGTCGGCGACTTCGTCGTCCAGCGCAAGGACCGCTACCACGTCAGCCAGGAGTTCGAGGGCGCGAAGATGCCCTACGCGGTGTTCTTCGACGGCAACGGCCGGGCCTTCCACCAGGGGACCCTCGACCGGCAGTCCGCCGGGTGCGTGCGCCTCGAGGAGGCCGACGCGAAGCGGTTCTTCGAGCACCTCAACCCGAACGACCGGGTGCAGATCGTTCCCTGACGGCGGACGCGGCGGGCCCGCCGTCAGGGGCGTCCACCAGCTCGCGGCGCACCGCGTCGGCGATCTCCCACGCCGACTGGTGCGCGACGGTGGGCAGCAGGCGCGGCATCGAGATGTAGCCGTGCGGCGCGCCCTGGTACTCGGTGTGCCGCACGGCCACGCCGGCCCGGCGCAGTGCGTCGACGTAGAACCGGCCGTGGTCGCGCAGCGGGTCGTGCTCCGCGGTCTGCACGACGGCGGGCGGGAGGTCGGTGAGGTCCGCGCGCAGCGGGGACGCGTAGGGCACCGTCCCGTCGGCGCCGGCCAGGTAGAGCGAGGCGAACCCGCGGATGTCGGCGGCGTCGAGGATCGGCGCGTGCGGGATGGCCCGCTCGGACGGCAGCACCTCGACCATCTCGGTGCCCGGATAGACGAGGCCCTGGACCCCGATCGCCGGGGCGTCCTCGCCGCGGCGGCGCGCGTCCCGGGCCATGAGGCACACGACGGTCGCGAGGTTGCCGCCGGCGCTGTCGCCCATGACGCCGATCCGGCCGGCGTCGATGCCCCAGCGGCCCGGCTCGGCCGCGAGGGCCGAGGTGGCGGCGTAGGCGTCCTGCGCGGGGACCGGGAAGGGGTGCTCGGGCGCCAGCCGGTAGTCGACCGACACGACGACCGCCCCGGAGAGCAGCGCGACCTGCCCGCAGAACCAGTCGGACTGGTCGAGGTCGCCCTGGACGTAGCCGCCGCCGTGGAAGTTCACGACGAGCGGCGCGGGCACCGTCGCGGTCTCCGGGGGCCGGTAGACGCGCACCGGCAGGACCACGTCCGGCGTCGTGACCACCGTGTCCTGGGTGACCACGCCGCGGTCGTGGCTGCCGACGATGAACCGGCCCGCGGGCCCGGCCTGGACGCGCCCCGACCGCTCGCGCGCGGCCGGGACCTCCTCGGGCGGCAGGTGGGCGACGGAGCCGCTGAGGCGAGTGCGGAGGGCGCCGACGACCCGGGCGCGCAGGGGGAGACGCACGGGTCGAGCTTCGCACGTGAACGGATGTGGTCGCCCCGGCGACCACATTCGTTCACATGGCCGAAGGCCACCTCGGCGACCGCTTCTCCACGAACGACGCCACGCCCTCCCGCCCCTCGGCCGAGAGCCCGCGGTCGCCGATCGACTTCGCCTCCACCTCGAGGTGGGCGTCGGTGAGCACGCCGTCGGCGGTGCGCACCAGCTTCTTCGTCGCCGCCAGGGCCTGCGCGGGCCCGGCCGCGATGGTCGCCGCGATCGCGGCGGTCTCGGAGTGCAGGTCGGCGTCGGGCACGACGCGGCTCGCCAGCCCGGACGCGAGCGCCTCCTCGGCACCCATGGGCCGGTTGGTCAGGAACATGTCCAGCGCCTTCGCGCGCCCGACCGCCGCGGGCAGCGTCGCGGTCATGCCGCCGTCGGGGGTCAGCCCGATCGCGGTGTAGGCCGGGCGCAGCTTCGCGCCGGCGGCGAGCACGATGACGTCCCCGGTCAGCGCGAACGACAGGCCGATGCCCGCGGCCCACCCCTGGACGCCGACGACGACGGGCTGCGCGAGGCCCCAGACGAGCCGCTGGCAGGAGTGGAAGTCGTCGGCGAGCGCGGTGAGGCTGGCGTCCGGGTCCGCCGCGAAGCCGCGCACGTCGCCGCCGACGCAGAAGTTGGGTCCCTCGGCGACGATCTCGACCACCCGCGCGGACCGGGCGGGCCCGGCGAGGGCCTCGCGGAGCTGGCGGCCGAGCTCGAAGTCGACGACGTTGTTGCCCGGTCCGTTGGTGAGCGCGACGCGCACCACGCCCGGCGTCTCCTCGGACACCCGCACCCGTTCCTCGGCCACCACGGCCCTCCCGTCCCTCATCACCCACCCCGGCCGGTGGTCACGCTGCGCGGGGCGCCGCGAGCCTGCCACGCTGTCACCCGCCCCGCGCAGCACCGCCCCGTCGCAGGAAGGACCCCGAGGTGCCCGATCTGCACATCCCCGCCGGCGCCGGTTCGCACCAGGAGGCCTACCTCGCGACGCCCCCGGTCGGCGACGGGCCCTGGCCCGGCGTCGTCGTCCTCCAGGACGCCCTGGGCATGACCGACGACCTCCGCGAGCACACCGACCGGCTGGCGACGGCGGGCTACGTCGCGGTCGCGCCCCGGCTCTACTCGCCGCGCGGCGGCGGGCCGCGCTGCGTCGCGGCGGTGTTCCGCTCGATGACCAGCGGCACCGGCCCGGTGTTCGACGACATCGACGCCGCGCGCGGTTGGCTCGCCGGTCGCGACGACTGCACCGGGCGGCTCGGGGTCATCGGCTTCTGCCAGGGCGGGGGGTTCGCGCTCCTCGCGGCCGCCCGGCAGGACTTCGCCGCCGCGGCGCCCAACTACGGCCACGTCCCCACCGACGCCGAGCGCGAGCTCGAGGGCATCTGCCCGGTGGTGGCGAGCTTCGGCGCGCGCGACGTGTCCCTCAAGGGGCACCCCGAGCGGCTGGAGGCGGCGCTGGACGCGCTGGGCGTGGAGAAGGACGTGACGACCTACCCGACGGCGGGCCACTCGTTCCTGGAGCGCTTCCCCGCGCAGACCGTCGTGCGCCGGCTCGGCCTGCACCACGACCACGACGCCGCCGAGGACGCCTGGGGCCGCATCCTGCGGTTCTTCGAGACCCACCTGAGGGCCGCATGACGACGCCCGAGGATCTCCCCGACCTGGAGCACTACCTCATCGACATGGACGGCGTGCTCGTCCACGAGGAGAACGCGCTCCCGGGGGCCGACGAGTTCATCCGCCGTCTCGGCGAGGCCGGCAAGCACTTCCTCGTCCTCACCAACAACTCCATCTACACCCCGCGCGACCTCCAGGCCCGGCTCCGCGCGAGCGGCATCGACATCCCGGTGGAGAACCTCTGGACCTCGGCGCTCGCGACCGCGCAGTTCCTCACCGACCAGCGACCCGGCGGCACCGCCTTCGTCGTCGGGGAGGCGGGCCTGACGACGGCGCTGCACGAGGCCGGGTACGTGCTCACCGAGCGCGAGCCGGACTACGTGATCATCGGCGAGACCCGGACCTACTCCTTCGAGGCGATCACCCGGGCGATCCGGCTCATCGAGGCCGGCGCGCGCTACATCTGCACCAACCCCGACGCGACCGGCCCGTCGGCCGAGGGCACGCTGCCCGCCACCGGCTCGGTGGCCGCGCTCATCACCCACGCGACCCGCAAGCAGCCCTACTTCGTCGGCAAGCCGAACCCGCTGATGATCAGGGCCGGGCTGAACACCATCGGCGCGCACTCCGAGACGACCGCGATGATCGGCGACCGCATGGACACCGACATGGTCGCGGGCATGGAGGCGGGCCTGCACACGATCCTCGTGCTCTCGGGGGTGACCGGCGTCGCGGAGCTCGACCGCTACCCCTACCGCCCCAACCAGGTGGTGGAGAGCGTGGCGCACCTGTCGGTGGGCTCCCGGGGGTGAGCGGGTAACCCGCCGTCATGCCTGAGGACTTCGACGACCTGCCGTCGACGCTGCAGCGCTCCGAGAAGGGCGCGCGGGACACCTACGCGAAGGCGAAGGAGTCGGCGGAGGAGACGTACGGCAAGGGCGAGCGGGCGAGCCGCACGGCGTACTCGGCGCTGAAGCACAGCTACGAGAAGGTCGGCGACCACTGGGAGCCCAAGGAGGAGAAGGGGCCCTCGGACTCGCGTGCCGAGAGCGGCGGCCGCGACCCGGACGGGAAGCCCGCGGGCGGCGTCGACGCCAACGCCAGCAAGGAACACCTCTACGAGCGGGCCCAGCAGCTCGGCGTCGAGGGGCGCTCCACGATGGACAAGGACGAGCTCGTCGACGCCCTCGAGAAGGCCAACGACCGCGCCACCCGGAAGGCCCGGGACGGCTCGTGACCCGGCCCGGTGACGGCGAGGAGCCCGAGCCCGCGGACGCGGAGCCCGCCGTCGTCGGGACGGATACTGCCGGGGTGACCGACGCACCCGCCGGCCTCGGCGGCGCCGCGCTGCCCGAGCGACCCCCCATCGGCGTCGGTCGGGACGGACGCCGCCTGGGATGGATCGAGTTCCTCACCGGCGCGGTCGTCTACGTCGCGGTCCAGCTCGGCCTCGGCGTCGTGGTCATCACGGCCTACGGGCGCCTGCCCTCGTCGGCGCTGCTGCTCGCCGTGTCCGCCGTGTCGGCGTTCGCCGCGGTGGCCGTGGCGGTCGCGCTGCGCGTCAGACGGCCGGCCGCCGTCGGGATCCGGGCGGTCCCGCCGCGGATGATCGCCCTCGCGGTCGGCCTCGGCATCGGGGTCTGGTTGCTGTCCCGGGTGATCATCATCGTCTACGTCTCGCTCACCGGCGACCACAGCGATCCCCAGCAGGACCTCACCCAGTTCTCCGGCGTCGCCGCCGCGTTCTGGGTGGTGCTGCTCGGCGGGCTGGTGGTCCCGCTGGGGGAGGAACTGCTGTTCCGCGGCGTCGGCTACGGCGCGATGCGCCGCTACGGGCCGGTCGTGGCGACGATCGTGTCGAGCCTCGTCTTCGCGATCGCCCACGGGCTCAACGTCGTGTTCCTGGCGGTGCTGGTGCTCGCGGTGCTCAACGCCGTGCTCTACGAGCGCACCCGGTCGATCTGGCCGTGCTTCGTCACGCACGCCTCGTTCAACCTGTGCTCGTTCGTCGTCCTGCTCGCGCTGACCTGATCGACGCCCCGACACCGCCCGCGACCGACGGCACGCGTGATCGCCCGTGGTGGAGGGCACCTCCTCGAGGACACACGTCTTCGTGCGAGGAGGAGCAGGTGACCACAGCGGCCGCCGACATCGAGATCCGCGACCCGGCGACCGACGAGGTCGTCGGACGGGTGGCGCCCGCCGGGCCGGACGAGGTCGACGACGCCGTCGGCCGCGCGGCCGGCGCGGCACCGGACTGGGCCCGCACCGACCCCGCCGAGCGCGCCGGGCGGGTGCGCGAGGCGGCGTCCGCGCTGCGGGCCGAGGCCGAGGACCTGGCCCGGCTCAACGAGACCGAGACCGGCCGGCCGTACGACGACGGCCTGGGCGGGGTGCTGGCCGCCGCCGGGACCCTCGAGCAGTACGCCGAGCTCGGCCCGGTGCACCGCGGGCGGTCGCTGCAGGGCTCCTGGTCGGCCACCGACCTCATGGTCCCGGGCCCCCGCGGGGTGGTCGCGGCGATCACGCCGTGGAACGACCCGGTCGCCGTCGCCGCCGGGCTGATCGGGGCGGCGCTGGTCACCGGCAACACCGTCGTGCACAAGCCGAGCGAGCGCTGCCCCCACCTGGGCCGCCGGGTCGCCGACCTGCTCGCCTCCTTCCTCCCCGAGGGCGTGCTCACCGTCGTCGACGGCGCCGGGCCCACCGGCGCACTGCTGTGCGCCCACGAGGCCGTCGACCTCATCGCCCACGTCGGCTCGGTCGCGGCGGGCCGCGCGATCGCCGAAGCCGCGGTCGGCACCGGGGCGAAGGTGCTGCTGGAGAACGGCGGCAACGACCCGCTGATCGTCGACGACGGGGTGGACCCGCGGTGGGCGGCCGAGCAGGCGGCGCTCGGGTCGTACGCGAACGGCGGCCAGGTGTGCGTGTCGGTGGAGCGGATCTACTGCCACCGCGGGGTGGCCGACGAGTTCCTCGCCGCGCTCGCCGAGGAGGCCGGGCGGTGGGTGTACCGGCCCTCGACCCCGGGGCAGAAGGCGCTCGGCCCGCTGGTCGACCGGCGGCAGCGCGAGCACGTGCACTCCCACGTCGCCGAGGCCCTGGCGGGCGGCGCGGTGGCCCACGCGGGCGGCGAGCTGCCGACCGGCCCCGGCGCGTTCTACCCCGCGACGGTGCTGTCCGGGTGCACCCCGGAGATGCGCATCCTGCGCGAGGAGACGTTCGGGCCGGTGGCACCGGTGCGGGTGGTGGAGTCCTTCGAGCAGGGACTCGCCGAGTCTGTCGACGACCCGCACGGCCTCGCCGCCACCGTCCTCACCCCGGACATGGCGCACGCGCAGGAGGCCTGGCGGGCGCTGCCCGTCGGCACCGTCAAGGTCAACGCGGTGTTCGGGGGCGCGCCGGGCGGCGCGGCACAGCCCCGGGGGCTCTCGGGCTCGGGCTTCGGGTACGGGCCGGAGCTGCTCGACGAGATGACGACGACGAAGGTGGTCCACCTGGAGGCGGCCCCGCCGCGCCGCTGAGATCACTGTGGGCGACCACGGCGGGGACGATGCTCACCCGCCGTGGTCGGTCCACTCAGAAGCGTCACCCCTGAACGGGTGACGTCGTTGATCCTCGCGTGACACCCCCGCCGCCGCCTCCGGAGCCGCAGGTGCCCGAGCCGGAGACCTCGCTGATCGAGGCCGAGGTCCGCTCCCCGGGCCGACGGCCGGGCGTGCCGGGGGCCGCGCACTCCCTGCTGGGCTTCGTCGTCGCCGCGACCGCCGCCCTGGGCCTGGTCGTGGCCACCGGCGTGGCCCCGGTGACGAGCCTCGCGGCCATGGCGGGGGTGGCGACGGTCCCGACCGGCGCCGCCGCCTCGGTGCCGGCCGCGCCCGTGCTGCCGGCGCTCGGGCCCGCCCCGAGCACCGACGAGGCCACCGGCGACCCGGCGCCGACCACCGATCCGACCACGTCCGACGCCCCCACCGACACCGCGACCCGGACCGCGGCGCGCGTCGTGCGGACCGCCGCCCCGGTCGTGCCCGCGCCGGTCGCGGCGGCCCCGGCCGCCCCGCCGGTCGCCGCGCCCCCCGCGGCACCGCCGGCCACGCAGGACCCGCCGGCCACGCAGCCCACGAAGCCGGCCGAGCCCTCGGACCCGGCGGAGCCGACCAGGCCCACCCGGCCCACGAGGACGAAGGAGCCGACCCCGCCGGCCGGCGACCCGGCCCCGATCACCGACCCGGGCGCCACGAACCCGCGGCGCTGACCGCGGCGACCACGGGCACCGTCGGCCATCGGGGGTGGCCGACGGTGCCCGGCGGTCGGGTCAGCGCATCAGCTCGGCGAGCCCGCCGGGCAGCTGCTCGAGGGTGCGGTCGACCTGGTCCTCGGGCAGCCACTCGCGCAGCAGCCGGAGCACCTGCTCGACCTGGCGCTCCACCTCGTCGGCGTCGACCGAGTGCACCGCGCCGCTGACGGCGTCGACGAACGCCGCCTTGTCGACCGCGCGGGCCTGGTCGTCGGACTGGTGCTGGGCGCGCAGTTCGGCGGACAGCTCGGGCGGCAGGGTCACGGTGAGGTCCTGCGCGATGCCGGAGCTGACCGCCTTGCCGAACTCGTTCAGCGTCGCCCGCGTGAGGAGCTCGGCCTCGCTCTCGGTCTCCAGGCCGAGCCGGCGCTGCACCTGGCCGGTGAAGGCGGACAGCGTCGCGCTGGAGCGGGCCGGGTCCGGGTCGTTGTGGTCGCGCTCGGTGTTCGGGGTGGTCACGGTGCTCTCCTGCTGTTCGGGGATGTCCACGGGCCCCGGGGCTCAGTAGCCCTCGGTCCCGGCCTGCTCCAGCCCGTCCGACCAGCGCGCGCGGCGCTCGTCGTCGGACTGCTCCCACCACCGCGGGCCGCGTTCGCCCAGCGCGGTCTTCGCCGCGTGGACGCGGCGGCGCGCCGACCGCTCGGCGTCCTGGTCGCCGGCCCGGGTGGCCGTCCCGACGTCCCGCCGGGCGGCCATCAGCCAGCGCCGCAACCGGGACGCGTCGCTCTCCGGGATCGCCGGATCGGTCGCGCGCCACCGTCGGCCGTCGACGACGATCCAGTGACCGTCGGCGGTGGTCTCAGGCACGGGCGGGGGTGCCCAGCTGATCAGTCCGGTATGTGTGTGAGGGCGTCGACGGCCGCCACGACCTCCGCGGGCGCGACGTCGAGGCACTCCTGCCCGAACGGGCACACCAGCTGGCGGCAGGGGGCGCAGGACACCGGCCGCGTCAGGACCCGCGCCGGCGCGGTGCGCGGCGCGTACTGCCCGACCTCCTCGGTCCCGGCGAACAGCTCGACGATCGGGGTGCCCAGCGCGTCGGCGAGGTGAGCCCCGCCGGAGTTGTTCACGACGACGGCGTCCGCGCCGGCGACGAGCGCCGCCAGCCCCCCGAGGTCGAGGGTGCCGACGAGGCGGTGCGCTCCGGGCACGCCCGCCGCGGCCCGGTCGACGAGCTCGGCCTCCTTCGCCGTGCCGGTTACCACCACCGTCCAGCCCCGCTCGGCGAGCGCCCGCCCGACCTCGGCGAACCGCTCGGGCGGCCAGCGCCGGGACGGGCAGCTGGCGCCCGGGGCGACGACGACGTAGCGCCCGGCGGGCGCCGGCACGTCGGCGTCGGCGGGCACCCGGACGGCGAGCCCCGTCCCGCGCGCCGGGACCCCGACCGCGCCGAGGACCTCGAGGGCCCGGTCGACCTGGTGCCCGTGGTCGGGCGGCGCGGGCACCCAGTGCGTGAGCGCGTCGCCGCCGAACTCCTTGCTGGTCCCGACGCGGACGCCGATCCCGGCGCGCCGGCAGATCGCGGCCGCGGGCCATGGTGACTGGGAGAACGAGGTGAGGACGACGGCCGCGTCGTAGCCGCGGGCGGCGAGCTCGGTGACCAGGGCACCGTCGGGGTCGCCGTCGGCCCCGGGCTCCGGGGCGCCGGGGAGCCGCTGCCAGGACACCGAGGCGGTGACGACCCCGTCGATCTCGTCGATCAGCGGGGCGACGGCCGCGCCGGCGGGCGAGGCGAGCAGGTCGATGCGCGCGGCGGGCGCCGCGGCCCGCAGGGCGCGCAGCGCGGGCACCGTCATGATCACGTCGCCGACGTTGTCCGGGCGCACGACGAGGATGCGGGCCATCGCCGCCCAGTCCGGGTCCCCGACGCCGGGCCGGTGGGCCGCGGGGTGGACGGGGAGGCCGGGCAGGTCGGTGGCGGCGGGGGCGGTCACGGCGAGCAGGTACCCGCCGGCCGCGGGATCGCACCGGACCGGGCCGGGGACCCGCACGCCGAAGGCCCGGCCACCGGTGACCTGGGAGCACCGGTGACCGGGCCCTCGGACCCGGACCGCCGCCCCGCGGGGCGACGAGCTCGATCGGCTGCTGGCTCGTGGATCACCGGGCGGTGCAGCCGGGCGACATGGGGACAAACTGCCCGGTCCCCTCCACCGTCACGGATCATGTCGCCCGTTCAGCGGAACGAGTGACCCGCGCACCGTCCCGCCGGAGCAGGTGTGGCGAGGGGCCCGGGCGGGGTAGCGCCGCTGTCGTGCCCGTACCCGCCGCCCGTGTCGCGATGCTGCACGGCCGCGCCGACCCCGCCCAGGACGGCGTGGCCGACTACACCCGCCGGCTGGTCGAGGCGCTGCGCGACGCGGGCACCGAGGTCCTCGACGTGCCCGTCGACCCCGGGCCGCGTGGGGCGTGGCGCGCCGTCCGGGAGGTGCGGGGCGCGGACGTCGACGTCGTCCACCTGCAGTTCGCGCCCTCGGCGTTCGGCTTCTCCGGCTGGCCGGGCCTGCTCGTCGCCGACGGGGTCGGGTCGCTTCCGCTCGTGACCACCGTGCACGAGTACGGCTGGTGGTCCTGGGCGCCGCGGTTGCCGGGCACGATCTGGGCGCCGCTCGAGCGTCGCCGGCTGCTCGACCGCGAGACCGGGCGCCTCGTGCCGCGCAGCGCCGCCGTGGTCACCACCAACGCGGAGCACGAGGCCGCGCTGCGCGACCGCTTCCCCGCGGCGCGGCGGCACCGCCTGCCGATCCCGCCCAACGTCACCGTCGTGCCCGGGACCGACCGGGCGGCCACCCGCGCCCGGTGGTCGCTGCCCGACGACGCCGAGGTGGTCGCCTTCTTCGGGTTCGTGCACCCGGTCAAGGGCGTGCGCTACCTCGTCGACGCGCTCGCCGAGCTCGCCGCCGACCACCCGCGGCTGCGGCTGCTGGTCCTCGGCGGGTTCACCTCGCTGGCGCTGCCCGCCGACGAGGCGGCCGCGTTCCGCGACGAGCTCACCGCGCACGTCGAGGCCGCGGGGATGACCGACCGCGTCGTCATCACCGGCCACGTCCCGGCCGAGGAGGTGTCCGCCGCGCTGTCGGCGGCCGACCTCGCCGCGCTCCCGTTCACCGCCGGGGCCACCACCAAGTCCGGCGCCCTGCTCGCCACGCTCGACCACGGCCTGCCCACGATCGTGACCCGCCGCCCCGACCAGGAGCCCGACGGCGAGCTCGTGGACGGGAAGACGGTCGTGGTGGCGCCCGCGGTCCGCGACGCGGGGGTCCTCGTCACCGCGCTGCGCCGGCTCCTCGACGACCGGGAGCTCGCCGCCGCCGTGGCCGCGGGCGGCCGCGAGCTGCTCGCCGGACGCGACTGGGACACGCTCGCCGCCCGCCACCGCGACGTCTACGCGGAGGTCGGCCGGTGAGGACGCTCGTCGTCGACCTGCTCGGGGGCCTCGGGGACCTCGTCATGGTGCTGCCCTCGGTGCACGCCCTGCGCGACGCCGACCCCGGCGGCGAGCTCGTCGTGCTCACCCACGCCCCCGGCGCCGTGCTGCTGGAGCGCGACCCGGCGGTGTCCGCGGTGCGGGTCTCCGCGCCGCACGCCGAGCGGGCCGCCGTCGGGAGCGCGCTCGCCGACCTCGCGCCGGACCTCGTCGTCACCACCACCCGCTTCGACGGCATCGGCGACCTCGTCGACGACGACGCGGCCGCCCGCGGCACCCGCGCGGTGTCCAACCTGTGGCGGTCCCCGCCGCCCGACGAGCTCGTCGGCGAGCGCTACCAGCGGATCCTCGCCGCCGAGGGCGTCATCGCCGACCGGGTCCGCCCGCCGCGGGTCGTCCTCGGCGACGACGAACGCGCCGCCGGCCGGCAGGCCACCGCCGCGCTGCCCGACGGCACCGTGCTCCTCGTGCCCGCGGCGGGCATGGCGGTCAAGCGCTGGCCGGCCCCGCGGTGGGTGGCGCTGGCCCGGGCGCTGCGCGACGCGGGGCGCGGGGTCGCCGCCGTGGGGGAGGACGTCGACGGCGTCCCGACGCTGCCGCCCACCGACCTGCGCGGTCTCGCGGCCCGCGTCGCCGCGGTCGGCGAGCGCGGCGGGGTCGTCGTCGGCGGGGACACCGGCCCGGTCCGCGTCGCCGCGGCCGTGGGTGCCCCCACCGTCGCGCTCTTCGGCCCGACGCTCGCCACCCGCTACGGGCTCGAGGAGGGACGCGACCTGCAGGGCTTCCCGGGCTGCCCGCACCGCCGCCCGACCGCGATCACCGAGCAGGTGTGCTGGTGGGACGCCGGGTGCCCGCTCTCGGACGCCGGGCCCGCCTGCCTCGAGGACCTCCCGGTGGCCGAGGTGCTCACCGCGGTCCGGGCCGCGGCCGCGACGGCCGGCGCCGTGATCGGGTAGCAAGGAGACATGCGCTATCTCGAGCTGCCGACCGCGAAGCGCTGGTCGGCGATCGGACTGGGGACCTGGCAGTTCGGGTCGTCCGAGTGGGGCTACGGCGGCGACTACGCCTCCGGCCCGGACTCGGAGGCCGCGCGGATCGTGACACGGGCGCTCGAGCTGGGCATCACGGTGTTCGACACCGCCGAGGCCTACGGCTTCGGGCGCAGCGAGCGCATCCTCGGCGAGGCCCTGGACCAGGCCGACGCCGACCCGTCGACCACCGTCGTCGCGTCGAAGATCTTCCCGCTGCTCCCGGTGGGTCCGGTCGTGGAGCAGCGCGGGGTCGCGAGCGCCGCCCGGCTGCGCCGCCCGCTGGACCTCTACCAGGTCCACCAGCCCAACCCCGTCGTCGGCGACCGGCGCACGATGCCGGGGATGCGGACGCTGCAGGCCGCGGGGGTCGTCGACGAGGTCGGCGTCTCCAACTACTCGCTCGACCGCTGGCAGGAGGCCGAGACCGCCCTGGGCTCCCGGGTGATCTCCAACCAGGTCCAGTACAGCCTCGTCGCGCGCGACACCGAACGCGAGCTCCTCCCGTACGCGGCCGAGGCGGGCCGGGCGGTCATCGCGTACAGCCCGCTCGCGCAGGGCCTCCTCTCGGGCAAGTTCGACGCCGAGCACCGCCCGTCCAACCGGGTCCGCCAGCTCAACCCGCTCTTCCTCCCCGAGTCGCTGCGCCGCGCCCGGCCGCTGATCTCGACGCTGCGCGAGGTCGCCGACGCCCACGACGCGACGCCCTCGCAGGTCGCGCTGGCCTGGACGATCCACCGGCCGGAGGTCGTGGCCATCCCCGGCGCGTCGAGCGTCGCGCAGCTGGAGAGCAACTGCGCGGCCGCGGAGATCGTGCTGACGCCCGACGAGTGGCGGGCGCTGAACGACGCCTCGGACCGCTTCACCCCGGTGAGCGGGCTGTCGGCGACGGTCGGGGTGGCGCGGGAGCTGCTGCCGTTCGGCTGACGCCTCGTGCGTGCGTTCCCGTGTCAGGACACGGGAACGCACGCACACACGGCGTCAGCGGCCGCCGAGGTGGACCAGCATCGTGCGGTTGCGGGCGCCGGTCTTGCGCAGCAACGAGCCGACGTGCTTCTCGACGGTCTTCGCCGAGATCGACAGCGCGGAGGCGATCTGCCGGTCGGTGAAGCCCTGCGCGACGAGGCCCCGGACCTCCTGCTCCCGGGCGGTCACGCCACGGTGGCGCTCGGGCGCGGCGGCGAGCACCCCGAGCTGGTCCGGCGCGAACGACGTCTCCCCGCGCCCGGCCGCGGTGACCACGGCGGCGAGCCGGCCGCCGTCGTCAGGACCCACGCACCCCTTGACCCCGGCGGCCACGGCGGTGCGCAGGCGGTGGTCGGGGCACGACGACGCGAGCAGCACGACGGCGGGCGGTGCGGGCAGGTCCGCGACCCGGCCGAGGGCGACGGCGAGGTCGCCGTCGGGGGAGAGCACGTCGGGCTCCACGACGAGCACGTCCGGGTCGAGGAGCCGGCAGGTCGCGGCGAGGTCCTCCGACCCGTCGACCTCCGAGACCATCCCGAGGTCCGGGGCGCCGAGCTGCAGGAGGCGGACGACGCCGGCCCGCACGACGGGGCGCGCGGCGGCCACCAGCACCGACGGCCGGGTCCGGCCGGGGGACGCCGGCTCCGCTCCGCACGGGACGGTCAGCCGCAGCACGGTGCCGTCGCCGGGCGCGCTCTCGATCTCCAGCTCGCCGTCGAGACGCCGGGCGCGGGCGGTCATCGCGGCCAGCCCCCGGCGGGTCCCGGACGCGGCCTCGTGGAGCCCGCCGTGCGCGGCGACGTCGAAGCCGCGGCCGTCGTCCTCGACCAGCACCGTCAGCGTCCCCGGCCCGGGGACGACGCCCACCTGGACCCGACGGGCCCGGGCGTGCGCGACCACGTTGGCGAGCGCCTCCTGCACGACCCGGAACACCTCGTCGGCCACCCGGCCGTCGAGCGCGGGCTGGCCGACGGCGACGAGGTCGGCCCGGACGCCGGTGCCCTCGGTCCAGGCCAGCTCCTGGCGCAGGCCCTCCATCAGCCCACGCCCGGCGAGCGCGCCGTGGTCGGCGAGCGCGAGCGCGGCGTAGTCGGCGACCAGTTCGGCCAGTCCCCGGTCGGCGGCGGTGTACGTCCGGCGCGGGGCCGCGGCGGCGACCACGCACACCCCGACCAGGCGCGGCCCGCGGCGCACCGGGACCGCAAGGACCGAGCGACCGCCGGGCCCGGCCGGGACCACCGCGGACTGCCGGGTCGCGACCACCTCGGCGACGACGTCGGCGGGCGGCAGCCCCGGCCCGTCGCCGGCCTCGACCGCCCAGCTGCCCGCGGCCTCGTCGACCCGGACCACCCAGCCGGCGTCGGCGCCGGTGAGGGCGCGGAGCCGGGCGACGACCCGTCCGAGCAGCGGATCCGAGCCGAGCAGCGCGCCGGTGTGGTGGTCCGCGGAGTGCCGGGTGGCGGAGCGCGGATGCTCGTCGGGCTCCGGGTCGGTGTCCGGCTCGGGGCGTGACGGCATCGTCGAGCTCACGAACGGCCTCCTCGCCCCCGACGGCGCATGCATACAAGATGCATCAATGCGGTGAGAGTAGGGTCACCCCGACGGGCTCGGCAAGAGTGAGGACACGGTGGGCGGAGGACTGTCGGCGAAGGAACGGGCGTACCGGCACACCAAGGCCGGCATCCTCGACGGCAGCCTCCCGGGCGGCGACCTCATCAGTGAGGGCCAGGTCGCCGAGGCGCTGGCGATGAGCCGTACGCCGGTGCGCGAGGCGTTCCTGCGCCTGGAGGCCGAGGGGCTGCTCCGGCTCTTCCCGAAGCGCGGCGCCCTCGTCGTCGCCGTCTCGCCGGTCGAGGTGGAGGCGGTGCTCGAGGCGCGCGAGCTGGTGGAGGGGCACGCGGTCGCCAAGCTGTGTGCCGCCGGCGCCGCCGACCGCGAGGCGGTGGTGGGCCGCCTGCGCGAGGAGCTCGCGGTGCAGCGCGCCGCCTTCGCGGCGGGCGACGAGACCGGCTTCGCCGAGGGCGACCGCCGGTTCCACACCGTCCTCGTCGAGAGCGCCCGCAACCCCATCCTCGTCGAGCTCTACGGCTCGCTGCGCGACCGCCAGCTGCGGATGAACCTCGGCTCCCTGCTCGGCCACGGACCGGCCCGCGCCGAGGCGATCCTCGCCCAGCACGAGGCGATCCTCGATGCGCTCGGCCCCGACGCCGCGACCGAGGCCCAGGCCCGGCTCGTCGAGCACCTCACCGCGACCCGCACGGCGGTCCTGGGGCGCTAGCCGGCCACGGTCGGCGGCCGGCTCCGTCCGGGTGCCGGACCCCGCCGCCGGCCGGGCTACGGGAGATCCCCCACGGGACAGAGGAGGAACACTCCCCGTGGTCGGAGGGCGTCGTGCGCTCCTAGCGTCGTGATCCGTCGGGCCCTCGTCCGACGGGCCACCCGAGGTCTCCGGCGTGGCGTCCCCGCACCCGTGGAGGTACCCCATGCCGGGCCTGACCCTGGCCGACGCCCGTGCCGCGCTCGACGCCGGGCTCGCGAAGGCCGACGCGATCGGCCAGCCGATGAACGTCGCGGTCGTCGACGACGGCGGCCACCTGCTCGCGTTCGCCCGCCAGGAGGGCGCCATCCGCGCGAGCATCGACATCGCCCAGCGCAAGGCGAGGACCTCGATCCTCATGGAGGCGCCCACGGCGGCGCTCATGCCGCTGGTGCAGCCGGGCGCCGAGCTCTACGGCCTGGAGCAGACCGCGGGCGGGCTCGTCGTCTTCGGCGGCGGCATCCCCGTGTACCGCGACGGCGTGCTCGTGGGCGCGGTCGGCGTGAGCGCGGGCTCCGCCGAGCAGGACGTCGAGGTGGCCACGGCCGCCGTCGCCGCGATCAGCACCCCCGTCCCCGCCTGAGCGCCACCGGCACCGTCGCCCGAGGAGCCCCCGTGTCCCGCACCTCCCCCCTCACCAGGGAACTGATCGGCGAGTTCGCCGGCACGTTCATCCTGATCATCTTCGGTACCGCCGCGGTCGCGCAGATGGTGGTCTCCGGCGGCGACGCCGGCGACTGGGCCACCCTGACCTGGGGCTGGGTCGCCGGCCTGATCATGGGCATCTACGTGGCCGGCCGGCTCGGCGCCGGCCACCTCAACCCCGTCGTCACCCTCGCCATGGCGGTCTACCGCAAGCTGCCGTGGCGCAACGTCCTGCCCTACACCGCCGCCCAGACCCTCGGCGCCTTCGTCGCCGCCCTGGTGACGCGGGGGGTCTACAACGCGGGCATCGTCGCCGTCGACCCCGGGCTCACGTCGAAGTCCCAGACGATCTTCTCGACGCTGCCCAACCACGGCGTCACGACGGCGTTCTTCGACCAGGTCGTCGGCACCGCGCTGCTGGTCTTCGTGCTGTTCGCGCTGCTCGCGACGCTGCAGGGCGCCGCCTCGATGCTCCTGCCGTTCATGGTCGGCCTGCTGCTGCTCGGCATCGGCTTCGCGTGGGGCACCAACGCCGGCTACGCGATCAACCCCGCCCGTGACTTCGGGCCCCGGCTCGCGGAGTGGATCACCGGCTACCACTCGGCGTGGGTGACCCCGGACGGCACGCCCTACTGGTGGCTGCCGATCGTCGCCCCCGCGATCGGTGCCCTGATCGGCGGCGGCCTCTACGTCCTCGTCATCGAGCGCTTCGAGGTCCCGGCCGCGCAGGACGAGCCCGTGCCGGCCCCGACGCCGGAGTCCGCCGAGGCGGGGGCCAACGCCGACCCGCGCCATCCCGTGAACGCCGCCGACGTGGTGGTGCCCGACCAGTCGAAGGAGGCCTCCCGATGACCAGCGACGTCTCGGAGCTGACCCCCGCGGACTACCCGCTCTCGATCAACCGCCCCGACCTGCTCCGCACCCCGACCGGCAAGGCCCTCGGCGACATCACCATGGCCGGCGTCGTGTCCGGCGAGGTGACGAACGAGGACCTGCGCGTCACCCCCGACACCCTCGTCATGCAGGGGCAGATCGCCGAGTCGGTGGGTCGCCGCCAGCTCGGCGAGAACTGCCGCCGCGCGGCCGAGATGACCGCGATCCCCGACGAGGAGGTGCTCGCGATGTACAACGCGCTGCGCCCCAACGCCTCGACCGCGGCGCAGCTCGAGGAGATCGCCTCCCGGCTGGAGGGCACCTACTCGGCCTCGACGTGCGCCGCGCTCGTCCGCGAGGCCGCACAGGTCTACGCCGCCCGCACGCTGCTCGCCGAGGAGGACTCATGACCGCAGTGGCCCCCCGCTCGGAGTCGGCGGTGCACACCTCCAAGCGCACCGCGATCCTCGAGGACCGCCCCGTCAACCTGGACGGCTTCGTCGAGGAGTGGCCCGAGAAGGGCCTCGTCGCGATGGAGTCGGACTACGACCCGCAGCCGAGCGTCCGCGTCGAGGACGGCCGGATCGTCGAGCTCGACGGCCGCACGCGCGACGCGTTCGACTTCATGGACACCTACATCGCCGACCACGCGATCGACGTCGAGACCTGCGAGGCCGCCGTCGCGACGCCGTCGGTGGAGATCGCGCGGATGCTGGTCGACCCGCGGACCTCCCGCGACGAGATCGTCGCCCTCGGCCGTGGCCTGACCCCCGCCAAGATCCTCGACGTCGTCAAGCTGATGAACGTCGTCGAGATCATGATGGGGATCCAGAAGACCCGCTCCCGGCGGACGCCCGCCAACCAGGCTCACTCCACCAGCGCGAAGGACAACCCGATCCAGGTCGCGGCGGACGCCGCCGAGGCCGCGGTGCGCGGGTTCGCCGAGCTGGAGACCACCCTCGGCGTGCTGCGCTACGCCCCGCTGGTGGCGATCGGGCTGCAGGTCGGCGGGCAGACCGGCCGTGGCGGGGTGCTCACCCAGTGCGCGCTCGAGGAGGCCACCGAGCTCGACCTCGGCATGCGCGGCATCACCGCCTACGCCGAGACGATCTCGATCTACGGCACCGAGTCGGTGTTCGTCGACGGCGACGACACGCCCTGGTCGAAGGCGTTCCTCGCGTCGGCGTACGCCTCCCGCGGCATCAAGATGCGGTTCACCTCGGGCACCGGCTCCGAGGTGCAGATGGGCAACGCCGAGGGCCGCTCCATGCTGTACCTGGAGATCCGGTGCATCCTCATGGCCAAGGGCGCCGGGGTGCAGGGCCTGCAGAACGGCTCGATCTCCTGCATCGGCGTGCCCGGCGCGGTGCCCGGCGGGATCCGGGCGGTCGCGGCGGAGAACCTCGTCGCGAGCTGGATGGACCTGGAGTGCGCGTCCGGGAACGACCAGTCGTTCTCGCACTCGCCGATGCGACGCACCAGCCGGCTCCTGCCCCAGATGCTGCCCGGCACGGACTTCGTCTGCTCCGGGTACTCCGGGGTGCCCAACAAGGACAACATGTTCGCCGGGTCGAACCTCGACACCGAGGACTACGACGACTGGAACGTCATCCAGCGCGACATGCAGGTCGACGGCGGCCTGCGCCACGTCCGCGAGGACGTGATCCTGCAGGTCCGCAACAAGGCCGCGCGGGCCATGCAGGCGGTGTTCGCCGAGCTCGACCTCCCGGCGATCACCGACGAGGAGGTGGAGGCGGCGACCTACGCCGACTCCAGCGACGACTACCCCGACCGCGACGTGCTCGCCGACCTCGAGGGTGCCAAGAGCGTCATGGACCGCGGGATCACCGGCCTGGACCTGGTGAAGGTCCTCGAGCGGACCGGCTTCGGCGACGTCGCCGAGAACTACCTCCAGGTGCTGCGCCAGCGCGTGTCGGGCGACCTGCTCCAGACCGCCGCGATCTTCACCGGCGACTTCGTCCCGCTGGCGGCCATCAACGACGCCAACGACTACGCCGGTCCCGGCACCGGCTACCGCCTGTCCGGCGAACGGTGGGAGGAGCTCAAGAAGCTCCGCCACGTCACCTCCGCCGAGAACCCCGAGGAGGAGGTCGTATGACCGCGGCAGTGGAGTCGGTCCGCACGCTGACCCTGCGCGAGGTGGGGCCCGCCGAGCGCGGCACCCGGCCCGACGAGGTCGTCATCGCGCTCTCGCCGGCCTTCGGGGAGCCGTTCACGAAGACGATCGTCGACGTGCCGCACGCCGAGGTGATCCGTCAGCTGCTGGCGGGCATCGAGGAGCGCGGGGGGTCGGCGCGGATCATCAAGGTCTACCGGACCGCGGACCTCGCGGCGATCGCGCACTTCGGGGCGAAGCTCTCGGGGTCGGGCATCGCGGTGGGCGTGCTGTCGCGGGGCACCACGGTGCTCCACCAGCGCGACCTGGCGCGGCTGTCCAACCTCGAGCTCTTCCCGCAGGCCCCGCTGCTCGACGCCGAGGTCTTCCGCATGATCGGCGCGAACGCGGCGCAGTACGCGCAGGGGCAGTCCCCCCGGCCGGTGCCGACGCGCAACGACCAGATGGCCCGCCCGCGCTGGCAGGCCAAGGCGGCGCTGCTGCACCTCAAGGAGTTCGAGTGCATCGACCACGCCCGCGCCGCGGTCGAGGTCGAGCCGGTCATCACGCGGGTCGATTAGGTGCGCTCCGCGCTCGTGAGCACCAAGTGTCGCTATACCGGCACTGAGTGCTCACGAGGCCGGAGGCCACCTCGGGGAACAGGAAGGTCGGCAGTGGCCCTGGTCATCGGCGTCGACATCGGCAACTCCACCACCGAGGCGTGCCTCGCCGAGGTCGCCCAGGGCGCCGTGCACCGGCTGGCCTCCTCGCTCACCCCGACGACGGGGGTGAAGGGCACCCCGGCGAACACCGCCGGGGCCGTCACGGCCGTCCGGCGTGCCCTCGACGCCGCCGGACGGCCCTCTGACGCCCTCGCGACCGTGCTCCTCAACGAGGCGACGCCGGTGATCAGCGGCCTCGCGATGGAGACGATCACCGAGACGATCATCACCGAGTCCACGATGATCGGCCACAACCCCGACACCCCCGGCGGCGAGGGCCTCGGCGTCGGGACGACGGTCGCGCTGGGCGAGGTCGGCGACGTCGAGGCGGGCGTGCCGGTCGTCGTCGTGGTGGGCGCGGGCGCCGACTTCGACGACGTCGCCGAGGCGCTCAACCGCGCGGTCGACCGCGGCGTCGACGTCGTCGCCGCGGTGATGCACGGCGACGACGCGGTGCTCGTCGTGAACCGGCTGCGGCGTCGGGTGCCGGTGGTCGACGAGGTGGCGGCCGTCGACCGGGTGCCGCTGGGGATGCTCGCGGCGGTGGAGGTCGCCCCGCCGGGACGCACGATCCGGACGCTGTCGGACTCCTACGGGCTGGCCTCGACGTTCGACCTCGACGCGGAGCAGACCCGGCAGGTGTCACCGGTGGCGCGGGCGCTCTCGGGCAACCGGTCGGCCGTCGTCGTGCGGACCCCCGCCGGCGACGTCACCGACCGGCGCATCCCGGTCGGCACGCTGACCCTGTCCGGCTCCGGACGATCGCTGGACGTCGGGGTCGACGGCGGGGCCGAGGCGATCATGGAGGCGATCGGGCGGGTGGCCCCGCTCGACGACGTCCACGGCGAGGCCGGCACCCACGTCGGCGGCATGCTCGCGACCGTCCGCGACACGATGACCGACGTGACCGGGCAGCCCGCGTCGGAGATCCGGATCCGGGACGTCCTCGCCGTCGACACCCTCGTGCCCGCCGCGGTGCGCGGCGGGCTGGCGGGGGAGGTCTCGCGGGAGAACGCCGTCGCGCTGGCGGCCATGGTCCGCACCAGCCGCAGCCGGATGCAGGCCGTCGCCGGGGCGATCTCGGCCGAGCTCGGGTGCGAGACGGTGATCGGCGGGGTCGAGGGCGAGGTGGCGGTGCGGGGGGCGCTGACGACGCCGGGCTCGGCGGTGCCGATCGCGATCATCGACATGGGCGGCGGCTCGACCGACGCGGCGCTGCTCGACCGGGACGGCAGCGTGTCCGCCGTGCACGTCGCCGGCGCCGGGGAGCTCGTCACCAAGCTCATCGACTCCGAGCTGGGCCTGGAGGACCGCGAGGCCGCCGAGTCGGTCAAGCGCCACCCGCTGGCCAAGGTGGAGAGCTTCTTCCACGTCCGCCACGAGGACGGCACCGTCCAGTTCTTCACCACGCCGCTGCCGCCGCACGTCTTCGCGCGCGTGGTGACCGTGACGCCCGAGGGGCTCGCGGCGGTGCCGGTGCGCTCCTCGCTCGAGGAGGTCCGGCGGGTGCGCCGCGAGGCCAAGCGGCGGGTGTTCGTCGTGAACGCGCTGCGGGCGCTCGCCCAGGTCGCGCCGCAGGGGTCGCTGCGCCTGCTCGGGTCGGTGGTGCTGCTCGGCGGGTCGGCGCTGGACTTCGAGATCCCGGCGATGGTGGCGGACGCGCTGGCGCCGCACGGCGTGGTCTGCGGGATCGGGAACGTCCACGGCACCGAGGGCCCGCGCAACGCGGTCGCGGCCGGGCTGGTGGACGCCCACGCGGGGACCGCCGCCGGTCCGGCACCGGAGCGTCTCCAGCGGCAGGTCGCCTCGTGACCAGCCCGCTGTCGGGGGTCTCCGCGTCGGGAGGACCGGGCTGTCACGGGCGCATCGACCGCGCCGACGACCCCGCGCTGCCTCCCGCCGTGCTCGTCGCGGTCCACGACGACGCCCCGCCCGCCGTGCTGCGCGAGGTCTGCGCGGGCGCCGAGGAGCAGGGCATCCCGACGGCGATCCTGGGCTCGACGGTGGCGGGTCCCGACGACGCCGGGCGGCACGCGGCCACGGAGTCCCGGCTCGAGGTCGGGGTGGGCATCGGGGCCGACGGCGCCGTCGTCGTCCGGCACGCACTGGTTCCCGAGGCCGTGCTGGCGCTGGCCGGCGGGCCGTCGGCGGCGCAGGCGCGGCGGGCGGGGGCGGACGCGGCCCGGATCGTCGCGGGGCTGGCGCTGCGCGCCACGTGAACGAATGTGGTCGTCCTGGCGACCACATCCGTGCACATGGGCGTCAGCCCAGGGCCGGCTCCACCAGGGCCCGCAGCGCGTCGCAGCCGGTCTCGACGCCGCGGCGCAGGGTGTCGGGGTCGGTCTCCAGCGGGTTGATCGTGTCCGCGCCCTCCGGGGGCCGGACCTCGAGCAGGTGCGGGGGCTCGTCGACACCCTCGTCGCCGGTGATCGCGCTCGCCTTCGCCAGCCACTCGTCGTCGGCGCGCCGGTTCTCGAGGCGGCGCCCGAGGACGTGCACGAGCCCCGGCACCCGCGCCTCGCCCAGCCGCGCGACGAGCGCCTTCTCCAGCCGCGTCGCGTCGATGGCCTCCTGGTCGGCGCGGCGGGTGCGCAGCATCAGCACGTGCGTCGCGCCCTGGTCGAGCGCGGTGTGGAAGGGCAGCGGCTCGGCCACCGCGGCGTCGACGAGGCGCCGCCCCTCGATCTCGATCGGCAGGCCCGCGAGCAGCGGGACGTTCGCCGAGGCCTGCAGCGCCCGCTTGAGCGACTCGTCGTCGTGGATGGTGTCGTGCAGGTCCACCGCCTCGCCGGTGTCGACGTCGGTGGCGACCGGGTGCAGCGGCACCTCGGAGCTGACGATGTCCGACCAGCGGACCGGGATGACCTTCTCCCCGACGGTGTGGATCAGGTACTCGACGTCGACCACCGGGCGCCCCCGCAGCCCGCGCGTCGGCTTGGTGACCCGCTCCATGAGCCCGGGGCGCCACCACCCCGCGCAGCACTCCTCGGCCTGCTTCGCGATCAGCCAGCTGCCGGCGAGCGCCCCCGCCGAGGCGCCGTACACGGCGTCGAAGCACCCGGCCAGCCCGAGCCGCTCGAGCCCGAGCACCATCCCCGACGAGTAGGTCGCCCGGCTGCCGCCGCCCTCGATCGCGAGGACGACGCGGTGGCCGTCGGAGCGGTCGTGCGGACCGGAGCCCTCCGCCCGGCGGGCGGCGAGCACCTCGAGGACGCGGTGGAGCCGGGGCACGGCGAGCATCCTTCCGGGCGACACGCTCCCGGGCGACACGGAGGTCGTCCCACCCTGCTCACACGTCCTCTCGCGCGGTTCCGGGTGAATCCGCGGACGAACGATCGGTTTCCCGTCACGCATTCGTCGGGCATCTCGCGGTGTCCGCCGCGCGCACCTGCACCCCCGGACGGGTGTCGCGCCGGAATTCCGGCGCCACGGCGATGGAGCAGGGAGGTCTCCGCGCCGAGGACCCCGGTCCGAGAGATCCCGCGCCATGGCTGTCGTGGTGCGGAGGTCGGTGGTGCGGCGATTCCGTCGACGCGCGAGCACTCCGTCGTCGGGAGATCCGGAAATGCGTCGGAGGCGTTTCACGGACGCCGCCCACCGGCCGGTGAACCGGTCGGAGGGCACCGTCCCCACCTCGCGTGGGGACGGTGCCCTCCGGTCGTCCCGGGTCCCGACGACGACGGCCCGGCTCAGCGGGCGCGGCGCTCCAGGACGACCCGGTCGATCTCCCGGCCGGTGTCGGTGATCGTCCGCAGCGTCATCGTCGTGGTCTGCCCCGGCCCCGGCGGCGGCGCGACGTCCACGGTCACGTAGGCGTAGTCGAGGTAGCGCGCCTGGGACCAGTCGACGGCGTCGGGAATCTTCGTCGTCGCCCCGGTCGCCTGGAAGCTCACCACCTCCACCCCGCTGTCCGGCCCGGTGCTGCCGCGGTAGCGGTCGGTCTCGTTCGGCTGCCAGCCGTAGCGGGGGCGCCCGCCCGACCCCACGCACACGTAGGTCGTGCCGTCGGTCTCCGGACGCACCGTCGCCCCGTCGGGGGCCTGCACGCTGGAGCGACCGAAGCGGATCGGATTGGACCGCTCGTACTGGTGGTTGTGGCCCTGCAGCGCGAGGTCGACGGAGAACTCGTCGAACAGCGGCGCCACCGCGGCCCGCACCCCGGCGTCGGAGCCGTGGGTGGACGACGTCGCGAAGGCGCAGTGGTGGAAGAACGCGACGACGAAGTCCACGCCGGGCCCGGCGCCACTGCGTGAGCGTCTGCCGCAGCCACGCCAGCTGGGAGCCGCCCGAGTACCCGGCGTTCGTCGGGATCTCCGTGGAGAGGTCGTTGGCGTCGACGCTGACGATCCCGACGTTGCCGTAGCGCATCGCGTAGACGCTCGGGCAGGCGCTCGGCCCGGTGCGGGGGAGGTCCAGCCGCGCCGCGTGCCCGCCGTAGCCGTGGCTCGCGCCGCGGGCGGTGTTGTCGTCGTAGAGCGCCTCCATGTCGTGGTTGCCGGTCGCGAACATCCACGGTGTCGTGGCGGCGCTGCGCTCGATCAGCCCGAAGTAGGTCGTCCACACCGTCGGGTCGAAGCTGTCGAACCCCGCCGCCGTCGTCGAGGTCCCGGTGCTCTTCACGACCTGCCCGTTGCCGGAGGGGTCGGCGTAGCAGATGTCGCCGGCGAGCAGGTGGAAGGCCGCGCGGGTCGCGGCGACCCGGTCGACCATCGTGGTGGACGGGGTCGGCGTCCGGCGGGTGTCGTCGGGCTTGTAGTAGCCGTTGGTGAACCCGGCCAGCCCGCTCGGCGGCACCAGGTCCACGCCCTGGTCGGCGAACGCGGTGAAGCTCCACGGCCCGGAAGCGGTGCGCGGCGCCGTCCGGAAGCTCGCGGGCTCGGTGGTCGTGCCGTCGGGCATGCGGAAGCGGTAGGTGTAGCTCTGGCCGGGCTGCAGCCCGGTGGCGAGCGCGTGCACGAAGTACTGGTCACTGGCACGGATCGACCCGTCTGCCTGCGGGACCTGGGAGACCAGGTGGCGCACCTCGACCGGGAGGCGGGCGCCGAAGTCCCCGTCCCGGCCGAGGTCGACCACCATCGCGCCGGCCGGCGGGGGCGCGGTGAGCTCCCCGGCGATCGACATCGAGCTCATCGGGTCGTCGCCGAACGCGAGGTGGCGCCCGACGACGGTGACCGGTGCGGCGGCGGCCGACGCGCACGCGGCCGGCGTCCACGGCGCGGCGGCGAGCCCCAGGGCGGCGACGACGCCCGTGCCCTGCTTGAGGGCGGAGCGCCGGCTCACCGGGTGGCGCCGCAGGAAGCCCGAGAGCCAGTCGTGCTGTTCCGCGATGGTCAGGTGCTCGGCGAGGTCGGCGGGCACGCCGACGTCGGGGGCCTCGCCACGGGGGGTACGCGTCACGCGCCGCAGCGTCACCCGTCGGTGATCGGGCTGCGACCGTGGGTCGTTGAACACGACATGAACAGCCGGGCCGGGCGGTGCTGTCGGGGGGTCACGTCATGATGGGGCCATGAGCCCGGTCACCCGCCTGCTGCGCCGGGCCACCGGCCTGCCCGCCCCGCGCACGCCGCGCGTCCGCGTCGTGCGGGACGTGGCCGTGCCGATGCCCGACGGTCTGGTGCTGCGCCACGACCGGTACGTCCCGGCGGGCGTCACGCGGGGCCCGGTGGTGCTCGTGCGCAGCCCCTACGGCCGGGCCGGCTGGATCGGGGCGCTGTTCGGGCGGGTCGTCGCCGAGCGGGGCCGCCAGGTCGTCGTCCAGTCGGTGCGCGGCACGCGGGACTCCGAGGGCGAGCTCTCGCCGTTCGACGAGGCGGACGACGGGGTCGCCACCGTCCGCTGGGTCACCGCCCAGCCGTGGTGCGACGGGCGGGTGGTCACCCTCGGCCCGAGCTACCTCGGGATCACGCAGTGGGCGCTGGCCGCGGACGCGGGCGACGCGCTGCGCGCGATGGGGACGATGGTCACGGCCTCGCAGTTCCGGGACCAGACCTACCCGGGTGGCTCGTTCTCCCTCGACAACGGGCTGTCCTGGGCGTCGATGATGCGCCGCCCCCGCATCCGGCAGCGGCTCGCGGAGGCCGTGCAGCACCGGGTGCAGGCGGGGTTCGGGGCGGTGCCGCTCTCGACGGCGGACACGGTGGCCGCGGGCGCACCGATCGACTTCTTCCAGGACTGGCTCTCCGAGCAGGCACCCGATTCCGCGTACTGGGCCAAGCGCTCCTACGCCGGCCGGGTCAGCGAGGTGGCCCGGCACGGGGTGGCCGTGTCCATGACCGGGGGCTGGCAGGACATCTTCCTGCCGTGGCAGCTCGAGGACTACGCCGCGCTGCGCGCCGCCGGCGCCCGTCCGGTGCTGCGCATCGGCCCGTGGGTGCACACCACCCCGGCGGGGATGGCCGCGGGCCTGCGCGACGCGCTGGCACTGTTCGACCGCGCGCTCGGTGACGTCACCGGTCCCGACGGGGAGCGCCCGGTCCACCTCGAGCTCTCCGGCGGCGGCGGCGAGCGCCGCCTGGAGGACTGGCCGCCCGCGCACGTGACCGAGCGGACCCTCTACCTCCACACCGACCACGGGCTCGGCGAGGAGATCCCGACGGTGCCCGAGCGCGGCGGCGCGCACTGGGCGGGCACGCGGCAGCGCTACGACCCGCACGACCCGACGCCCGCCGTCGGCGGCGCCATCCTCTCCGGGCGGTCGGGGCCGCGCGACCAGTCCGCCCTCGAGGCCCGCCCCGACGTCGTGGTCTTCACCGGTCCGGTGCTCCCGCGCGACGTGGTCGCCCTGGGGCCGGTGCGGGCGACGGTGCACGTGCGCGCCGAGGTCGAGCACCTCGACGTCTTCGTCCGGGTCTGCGACGTCGACGAGACCGGGCGCTCGGTGAACGTGACCGACGGGATCCGGCGGATCACCCCGACCGACCCCGGCCCGTCCGCCGACGGCACCGTCGCCGTCGAGGTCGCGCTCTGGCCGGTCGGGCACCGGTTCGCCGCGGGCCACCGGCTGCGGGTCCAGATCTCGGGCGGCGCGCACCCGCGCTTCGCGCGCCACCCCGGTACCGGGGCCGCGCTCGGCGAGGCCGACGTCCTCGTGCCGCGGGAGCGGGAGATCCTCCACGACGCCGCCCACCCGTCCCACGTGGTGCTCCCGCTCGAGCCCTGACCGGCCCGCCCGGCCGGCGGCGAGGCCGTCACGATCCGCACCACGGGACGCGGCTCACACAACCCTCCCGGGTACAGTCCTGCGCGCCGCCGGCTCGGTCGGCGGGGCGCTCCCGGGCCCCATCCCCCCGGGTGCCCGGAGCGTCGAGCGGACCGGTCGTCCCCCCGACCGGTCCGCTCCCCCCGAGCACGCGATCCGCGTGCGGCTCCCCGCCCGCGCTCCCCGACGAGGGGGAGCGCCGTCACCCTGTGACGTCCCCGACCGGCCGCTCGTCCCGGCACCGGGTGAGCCGCCCTCTCCCGACGGGCATCCGGAGGTTCGTGATGGACACCGCCCTGCGCCGGCCCGGACGGCGAGAACGCCCGGTCCCCGGCGTCGTCGGCGACGACGGCGTCCCGCTCGACGTCTCGATCCGTGGCAGCCACGGCCCGACGGTCGTGTTCTGTCACGGCTTCACCGTCGACTCGGGGTTCTGGGAACCCCAGATCGCCGCCCTCGACGGCCACGCCCGCGTGGTGACGTGGGACCAGCGCGGCCACGGGCGCTCCGGGTGGGGCGAGGCCTCCCACGCCACCGTCGACCAGACCGGACGCGACCTCGCGGCCGTCGTCGACGCCGTCGCCCCGTCCTCGCCCGTCGTGCTCGTCGGGCACTCGATGGGCGGCATGACCATCCTCGCGCTGGCCCGGCAGCGGCCGGAGTGGTTCGGCACCCGGGTCATCGGCGCGTTCCTGGTCGCGACGTCCGCGGGTGACCTGGTCCGGCAGGGGCCGGTCGGGCTCGCGCACGGGCTGGCGCGCCGGCTCGGCGTCCTCCCGGCCGTCATGGCCGGGGCGAGGGCGGCCGCGCCGCTGGCCGACCTGCTGCCGTGGCGGGACTCCTGGGTGGGGCGCTGGACGATCCGCCGGCTGCTGTTCACCGCCGAGGCGACCGACGAGGACGTCCGCGGCGCCCAGGCGGTCAGCGAGCGGCTCCCCCTGCCCGTGGGGCAGGCCTTCGGCGCCGCGCTGCTCGACCACGACGAGTCCGCGGCGGTGCACGTCCTGGCGCGCATCCCGGTCGTCGTGGTGGTCGCCACCCGCGACCGCCTCACCCCCGCCGCGCACGGGCGCCGCATCCTCGACGCGATCGGGCCCACCGCGCGCCTCGTCGAGGTCCCCGACGCCGCCCACGCGGTGAGCGTCACCCACCACGAGGTCGTCGACGAGGCCCTGCTCGACCTGGTCCGCGGCGTGCGGCCCCGCAGTGCCGTCGGACACGGCGCCTGATCGCGGGAGTTGCGCCCGCGACGGCCCGGCTGACAATCTCCGGGACACTCTTGTTCTCCGGTTGAGCCCCCAGCCGCGACGACACGGCTCGCATATACCGTTCCGGATCTCCCCGGCGCGGTGTCTGGGGTACGGCTCATGACGCACACCGCAACGCGCCCCCCGGACGGCAGGGACGCGACCGAGGGCAGGGCGGCCCCGGCCGCCGCCCCGACGGCCTCCACCACGACGGGCTCCACCACGAGGGCCTCCACCACGAAGGACGACGAGCCCCGCGGCGAGGACTTCGCCGCGCTCGTCCCGCTCTTCGTCGAGCACGCCGCGTGCGACGCCGACGACCCGCGCCGCGCCGCGCTGCGCGACCGGCTCGTCGTCTCCTACCTGCCGGTCGCGCGCAACATCGCCCGGCGCTTCGCGCGGCGCGGCGAGCCCACCGAGGACCTCGAGCAGGTCGCCACCGTGGGCCTGATGCACGCCGTGGACCGGTTCGACCCGGGACGCGAGCGCGACTTCCTGTCCTACGCGGTCCCGACGATCATGGGTGAGGTCCGGCGCTACTTCCGGGACTCCGCCTGGTCGGTGCGCACCCCGCGCAGCGTCAAGGACCGCTACCTCGCCGTCGGCACGGCGACGTCGGCGCTGTCGCAGCGGCTCGGCCGGGCGCCGACGGTGCCGGAGATCGCGACCCACCTCGGGCTCACCCGCGAGGAGGTGGCCGAGGCGGTGGCCGCGCACGGGTCCTACCACCCGGCCTCGCTCGACGAGACCCTCGGCGAGGGCGAGGACTCCTCGCTCGCGAACATCCTCGGCTCGGTCGACCCCGAGTTCGACCGCGTCGAGGTCCGGTCGCTGGTCCGGTCGCTCGTGGCGAGCCTGCCGCCGCGCGAGCGCACGATGCTGGCCCTGCGGTTCGTGCACGAGCAGACCCAGGCCGAGATCGCGGCGGTGCTGTGCATCTCGCAGATGCACGTCTCGCGGCTGCTGACCCGGACGCTGGCGCAGCTGCGCGCCCAGGTGGAGGCCCAGGTGCGGGCCGACGAGGGGGACGGACCACCGCTCGCCGTCTGAGACACGGGCTGACGCTTCGTATCCCAACGCGCGCGCGTGCCCACTCGGATGGGCGGCTCAACCGCTGAAATCGCGTCCGGACGTGACGGTCTGATTACGACGTGTCGGTTTTCGGGGGGTTTGTCGACCGTTACGCGAAGATGATCATGTTTTCGCGTGCTTTGTCCGAGTCGCGCGGCGGCCCACTGGTGCGCACCATTCCGCGCAACCGGGTGTGCCCGGCCCACCGAGCACGCCCACCGACTGGCCACCTCGTGATCCCGGGAGACCCATGTCCACCACCGCCGAAGGACCCGTGGTCACCACGGGCACCGGCCTGCGCCGCACCGTCGGGTTCAGCGCCCTGATGTTCATCTCGCTCGGCTCGATCATCGGGTCGGGCTGGCTGCTCGGCGCGCTCACGGCCGCGAAGTCGGCCGGCGGGGCGTCCATCCTGTCCTGGGTGCTCGCCGGGGTCATCGTCATCCTGCTGGCCCTGGTCCACGCCGAGCTCGGCTCGACCTACCCGGTGGCCGGCGGCACGGCCCGCTACCCCCGGCTGGCGTTCGGCTCGATCGCCGGGTTCGCGGCCGGGTGGGTCGGCTGGATCCAGGCGGTGGCGATCGCCCCGATCGAGGTGGAGGCGGCGCTGTCCTACCTCGACCACCTCGTCCACGGGCTGGTCGACGACAACGGCAACCTCACCGGCGTCGGCTTCCTGCTCGCCGCGGCGCTGATGGTGCTGTTCACCGGCATCAACCTGCTCGGGGTGGCCTTCCTCGCCGAGACCAACCGGATCACGGTGCTGTGGAAGATCGCGATCCCGGTGCTCACGGTGATCGTGCTGGTCTTCGTCTCCTTCCACGGGTCGAACTTCACCGCGGGCGGCGGCTTCGCCCCGTTCGGTGCGCACGGGGTGTTCGCCGCCCTGCCGCTGGGGGTGGTGTTCGCCCTGCAGGGCTTCGAGCAGGCTGCCCAGATGGGTGGCGAGGCGCGCAACCCGCAGCGGGACATGCCGCGGGCCCTGATCGGGGCCGTCGCGGTCGGTGTCGTGATCTACCTGGCCCTCGAGGTCGCGTTCATCGGTGCCCTCGACCCGGCCAACCTGGCGGGCGGCTGGGCCGACCCGATCGGCAAGGGCGACTTCGGGCCCTACGTGACGATCGCCGGCGCCCTCGGTCTGACCTGGCTGTCGATCCTGCTCTACGTCGACGCGTTCATCTCGCCGGCCGGTACCGGCCTGGTCTACGTCGCGACCTCGGCGCGCCTGTCGTACGCGCTCAGCCAGTCCGGGTTCGCGCCCAAGGGGCTGTCGAAGATCTCGAAGCGTGGTATCCCGTGGGTCTCGACCGCGGTGGCGTTCGTCGTCGGGATCATCGCGTTCCTGCCGTTCCCGAGCTGGCAGTCGCTGGTCTCGCTCGTCACGTCCGCGACGGTGATCATGTACGGGTTCGCGCCGCTCACGCTCGCGGCGCTGCGCCGGGCCGACCCGGACCGGACCCGGCCCTACAAGATGCCCGCGGCCGGCGTCATCGCCCCGCTGTCGTTCATCGCCGCGAACGAGATCATCTACTGGTCGGGCTGGACGACCCTCTGGAAGCTCTACGTCGCGATCGTCATCGGCTTCGTGCTCTTCGCCGTCTACCGCGCGGTGCAGGCCTCCCGGCACAGCATCCCCGCGGCCGCCAAGGACCTGCAGGTCCGCAGTCTCGCCTGGATCCTTCCGTGGCTGGTCGGGATCGGGGTCATCTCGGCGCTCGGGCAGTACGACGCGTGGGTCACGGTCATCCCCGAGTGGTGGGACCTGGCCCTCGTCGCGGTGTGGTCGCTGGTCATCTACTACCTGGCGGAGCGCATGGTGATGCCGCGCGAGGCGGTGGCCGCCCAGGTCGAGGAGGAGGCCGCCGACGCGGCCGCGGACGAGGAGACGCTGCACCAGTAGCCCTTCGTTCGGCGTCCACGACGGGCGGGTAGGTGGTCCCGGTGACCACCGCCCGCCCGTCGTCGTCCCCGGCCGCCCGCGCCCGGGAGGTGCTGGCGGGTCTGCCCGGCCGCGCCGCCGACCGGCTGCGGCAGGCCTGGGTCCGGATCGCCCTCGACGGCGTCGTCGCCGTCGTCGCCTTCCTCGTCGCGCAGCTGCTCCTCCGGCAGGCGACCCCGATCTTCGCCCCGATCGCCGCCGTGGTGTGCCTGACCGACAGCGCCGAGAAGCGGGGCCTGCGGGCGGCGCGGCTGCTGCTCGGCGTCGTGGCCGGGGTGGCGGTCGGGGAGCTCGCCAGGCTCGTGATCGGCAGCGGGTGGCTGCAGGTGGGTGCGGCCGTCGTCGTCGGGATGCTCGTGGTCTCGCTGGGCAGCATCAACCCGCTCGCGCTGCTGCAGTCCGGGATCGCAGCGCTGCTCGTCGTCGGGATCGGGTCCTCGCAGGCCGGCTGGTCACGCCTCGCGAGCGCGATCATCGGTGGGGTGATCGCGCTGGTGGTGAGCCAGGTGCTCGTCACGCCGAGCCCCGTCCGGCGGTTCACCGACGCGGCCTCGACGGCGCTGCGGGGCATCGCCGACGGTCTCGACGACGTGGCCGGGGCGCTGCGGGCGGCGTCCGGCGGAGATCCCGACGCGGCGGACGCGGCCCGCCGGGCGGCCGAGCGGCTGCGGAGCGGTCACGCCGACGTGGCCGCGGTGCTCGACACCCGCGACACCTCGCAGCACCTCGCCCGGTCCACGGTGCGGGGCCGTCGGGAGCGCTCGACGCTGGCGGCGGTCACGGGCCGTCTAGCGGGACTGGAGTACGTGCACGCCGGGGCGGTGCTCCTCGCGCGGACCGCGGCCGACGTCGCCGAGCGGGGCGACACCGTACCGACGGAGCTGGTGGACGGCGTCGCCGACCTCGCCGGCGTCGTCCGGTCGCTGGCCGAGCACCCCCGCGAGGCCGACCCCGTGGCCGGGTCCGGCCGCTCCCGCGACGCCCACGGGGTCGCCGAGTCGCTGGCACGGACCGATCCCGACGCCTGGCCGGGCGGCCCGGCCCGGCTCGCGACCCAGCTCCACCTGCTCGCCGAGGACGTCGACGCGCTCACCGACCCGCCGCGCAGCCAGACGGTGGGCTGAGGGCTCCCGGCACGGCAGGATGCCGCCGTGGCGCAGGACGACGACGCAGGCGGGGCCCCGGATGTCGACGACGCCGCCGACGAGCTCTACGGCCTGCACCCCGACCAGTTCGTCCCGCGGCGTACCGAGCTCGTCAAGGCCGCCCGCGCCGCGAAGGACCGGGAGGCCGCCACCGCCATCGGGGCCCTCCGCAAGCCCTCGCTCGGCGCGTGGCTGGCCAACGTGCTCGCCCGGGAGTCGCCCGACGAGGTGGCGGCGCTCGAGGAGCTCGGCGGCTCGCTGCGCTCGGCCCAGGAGGAGCTCTCCGGGGACGCGCTGCGGACCCTGACCCGGCAACGTCGGGAGCTGGTGGGCGCGCTCGTCGCGCGGGCGCGGCGGCTGGCGCGCCAGGACGGTGTCGGGGTCGGCGACTCGGTGGCGCGGGACCTCGAGAACACGATCGCCGCGGCGCTCGCCGACGGGGACGCCGCGCGCGCCTTCGCCGAGGGGCGGCTCACGACCGGCCTCGAGCCCGGGGTGGGGTTCTCGGGGGGTTCGCAGCCGGCGGGGGGCGGACGGCGGGGCTCGGCGACCACGACCCGGCGGCCGCCGCCGCGTCGTCCGTCGTCGGGCGGCGTGGAGACCGGCTCCGCGGGTGGCGGCGATGTCGAGGACCGTCGGGAGCAGGAGCAGCGGGAGGAGCAGGAGGAGGAGCGGCGCCGGGCCCGGGAGGCGGCCGACCGCGCGGTGGAACGGGCCCGGGAGGAGCGCGACGACGCCGACCGGGCCCTCGAGCGCACCCGGGCGCGGGCCGAGCAGGCCGGGTCGGACCTCGACGATGCCGAGGAGACCGTCCGCGGGCTGCGCGAGCGCCTGGAGCGGGCCGAGGCGGCGCAGGAGCGGGCCCGCGAGCAGCGGGACGAGGCGAGCCAGGCCCGCGAGGACGCCGAGACCGCCGCCGACGAGGCCCGCCGCGCCCTCGACCAGGCCGAGGCGGAGCGGGCCGACCTGGAGTGAGCGGCCGTTCGACGACGCGGCTTTCCTGCCACTGGATGCAAGCAACGACGCTCCGCTGGCATCCCGCCGAGGCTCAGCCCCGCGCGTACGGCTTCAGCGGCGGCTCGGCGAGCACGTGCGGGTAGGTCGCCACCTGGAACCCGACGCCCGCGAGGTAGCCGGCCAGGTTCGCCGGGAACGTCGCGGGGTCGACGCCGGGCTGCAGCGGCTGCAGGCACACCCCGCGGTCGATGCGGGCCGGGGCGGCCGGCCCGTCGTGGTCGAGCGCGTCGATCACGACCGCGTAGGCCAGCGCGTCGAACGAGCCCATCGAGAGGTGGTCGGCGACGTGGCCGGGGCACACGTCGAAGGTCGAGATGTTCTCGCGGCGCCCGGCTCCGGTGGTCAGCGCCGAGCTCGGGGCCGGCGGCAGGTTGGGGACGACGACCTCGTCGGTGGGGGTGTACACCGTCGTGTAGTCGATCCCGGCGAAGGTCTCGGGACCGGAGTTCAGCGCCGTCGTGAAGTGCGAGTACGACTGCTGCTGGAAGAACGCGGGCGCGCAGCCCGCGGCGGCGCAGGCGGGGTAGGCGTCGAGGGTGCCGTGGTTCGACGGGTCGATCCCGACGTAGTCCCCGACGTCGCCGCGGGTGTCGGGCCAGTACTTCAGCGCCCAGCGCCCGATCATGCCGCCCTGCGAGAAGCCGACGATCGCGACCTTGCGGCCGCTGCGCTGCGACACCGCGCGGATCGCGTTGACGACGTACTCGGCGGAGACCTGGATGTCGCTCATCGCGTGGTTCGGCAGCTCGACCGAGCAGAACGGCCGGCCCGCGGCGGTGAAGGCCCGGAAGTAGTTCCAGGAGAAGTTCTCCTGCGGGGTCAGCGTCGTCCCGGCGATGAACAGCGCCACCGGGCGCGACGCGTCGGTCGTGCCGGGGCCGCAGGTCAGGGCCGCGTCGAGGGCGCTCTGCGGGACGTCGAAGGCGGGCCCCGAGCCACCGGAGCCCCAGGCCGGCACCCCCGCCGACGCGGTGCTGCTCCCGACGACGAGGGCGGTCGCCGCCGCCAGCACCACGACCGCGGCGCGTACCGCCCGGCCGGCCCGCGCCCTGCCCGTGATCCATCGCACGCACCTCGAACGACCGTTCGGACCAACGGGTGCGCTACCCGTCGGTGGGTGAGCGGCGCCGTTCTGGCGCTGGACGGGAGGAATGTGCCATTGCTGGCACGGGGGCGAGGGGCGCCGTCACGACTCGGCGCGCCGCCCCTCCGCGCGGGGCACGGCGTCGGAGCGCAGCGCGGTCGGGGCGCCGAGCGCCCGCGAGATGCCGCGCGCGGCGGCCCGCACCGCCGGCACCAGCGTCCGGGGCTCGATCCCGCCGCCCTCGCTCGGCGACGGGACGACCACCGACAGGGCGGCGACGACGGTGTCGTCCTCCCCGCGGACGGGGGCCGCGACCGAGAGCGCGGCGAGGTCGATCATGCCGTCGCACACCGCCACCCCGTCGCGGCGCACCGCGGCGAGCACCCGCCGCAGCACGGCCGGGTCGGTGATGGTCCGCGACGTGTAGGCGGCCAGCCGTTCGGCGAGCACCGACTCCTGCACCACCGGCGGGGCGTACGCGAGCAGCACCTGACCGACGGCGGTCGGGTGCAGCGGCCACCGGCCACCGACGCGCGAGAACACCCGCACCGCCTCCGGGTGCGCCAGCCGTTCGACGTAGACGATCTCGTGGCCGTCGCGGACCGCCAGCTGGACGTTCTGGCGGACCGCCTCGTAGAGGTCCTCGAGGATCGGCATGGCCCGCTCGCGGAGGCCGACGCTGCGCGGGGCCAGCGAGCCGACCTCCCAGAGCCGCAGCCCGATCCGGTAGGCGCCGTCGGGGCCCCGCTCGAGCGCGCCCCAGGCGGCCAGCTCGCCCACCAGGCGGTGCGCCGTGGAGACCGGCAGCGCGGCGGCCCGGGCGATCTCGGTGAGGGTGAGCGCCCGGTGGTCGCCGTCGAACGCCTCGAGGATCGAGAAGACGCGGCCGGTGACGCTGGGGGCGCGGCGGCCACTCGAGGAGCTCAGCCCGCTGCCCTCGGGCAGCCCGCGGCGGGCACGTCCCCGGGGTCGCGGAGCGCGGGCTTCGGGGCTCGGTTCGGCATCGGTCGTCGACGACACGCCCGGCGGCTCCTTTGCTTCCGGTGAACGGAAGGCAGCCTCTCGCATGCCCGCGATCCCCGCCACTCTGGGCGTCGTGAGCACGCCACCCGCCGACCCGTCCGCGGGGAGTCCCGCGCGAGAAGCCACCGAGCAGGACCGCGTCACCGCCGAGATCCTCGCCGCCACGAGCGCGCCGCCCCTGCGCGGCGGCCACCCCGACCGCGCCTACGGGCCCTACCGGTCGACGGCCCTGCGGGCGCCCACCCAGCCGCTGGTGGTCGCGTCGCCGAGTGCCGTCGAGCGGACCGCGCCGGTGTTCGGTCCCCAGGACGTCGCCCCGATCGACGCCGACCTCACGATCCGCTCGACCGGGGAGCCCCTCGGCGAGCGGATCGTCGTCACCGGGCGGGTGCTCGACGCGTCCGGCCGGCCGGTGCGGGGCCAGCTCGTCGAGGTCTGGCAGGCCAACGCCGCCGGGCGCTACCGCCACGACGGCGACCTGCACCCGGCGCCGCTCGACCCGCACTTCTTCGGCGGCGGCCGCTGTCTGACCGACGACGACGGCCGCTACCGCTTCGTGACGATCAAGCCCGGCGCCTACCCGTGGCGGAACCACCACAACGCGTGGCGGCCGGCGCACATCCACTTCTCGCTGTTCGGGACGGCGTTCACGCAGCGCCTCGTCACGCAGATGTACTTCCCGGGCGACCAGCTCTTCGCGCTGGACCCGATCTTCTCGTCGGTCACCGACGAGAAGGCGCAGCAGCGGATGATCGCGCGCTACGACCACGACACGACCGTCGCGGAGTGGGCGCTGGGCTACCAGTGGGACATCGTGCTCGACGGTCCCGGCGCCACCCCGCCCGACCCGGACGAGGTGTGAGGCGATGACGGCCACCTCCGAACCGACCCCCTCGCAGACGGTCGGCCCGTTCTTCGCGTTCGGGCTGCCCTTCTCCGGGGGCGGCGACGTCGTCGCGCCCGGCACCGCGGGCGCGATCTCGCTGCACGGCACGGTCCGCGACGGCGCGGGCGTGCCGGTGCCGGACGCCCTGCTGGAGTTCTGGCAGGCCGGCCCCGACGGGCAGCTGCCCACCCGCGGCGGGTCGATGGCCCGCGACGGCCGCACCTTCACCGGGTTCGCCCGGGTGCCGACCGACCGCGCCGGGGACTACGCCGTGCGCACGCTGCGCCCGGCCGCCGTCGTCGGGACCTCCGAAGCCCCGCACCTGGCGGTGACGGTGTTCGCGCGCGGGTTGCTGCACCACCTCTTCACCCGCGTCTACTTCCCGAACCACACCGAGGCGAACGCGGCCGACCCGCTGCTCGCCTCGCTGCCCCCGGAGCGCGCGGCGACGCTGCTGGCCGTGCCCGACGGCTGGTTCGGCGGCCCGGGCTACCGCTTCGACGTCCGGCTCCAGGGCCCCGGGGAGACGGTGTTCCTGGACTTCCTCGGGGACGGAGCGGAGCGGAGCTCGACCAGCGCAGGTCGGGGCGAGGGGGCGTGAGCGCCGAGCGCACCCAGGTCGCGATCGTCGGCGGCGGCCCGGCGGGCCTGTTGCTCTCGCACCTGCTGCGGGCCCGCGGGATCGACTCGGTGGTCCTCGAGGCGCGGCCCCGCGAGCGCGTGGAGACCCGGCAGCGCGCGGGCATCCTCGAGCACGGCACCGTCGACGTGCTCCGCGAGATCGGCGCCGCCGGGCGCATGGACCGGCTCGGCCTGCCGCACGACGGGTTCGAGCTGCGGTTCGACGGGCGCGGCGTGCGGGTGGACATGCAGGAGCTGACCGGCCGCAACGTCATGATCTGGGCCCAGACCGAGATCACCAAGGACCTCATCGCGCTGCGCCTCGAGCAGGGCGAGCCCCTGCTGTTCTCCGCCGAGGTGCTCGCCGTCGAGGACGTGGGCACCGACGCGCCGCGGGTGCGCTACCGGTACGAGGGCGTCGAGCGCGAGCTGCGCGCCGACGTCGTCGTGGGCGCGGACGGGTTCCACGGCGTCGCCCGCGCGGCGATCCCGGCGTCGCGGGTGACGACCTACGAGCGGGTCTACCCGTACTCGTGGCTCGGGATCCTCGCCGACGTCGCGCCGTCGTCGCACGAGCTGATCTACGCCCGCGGCGCCCGCGGGTTCGCGCTGGCCTCGATGCGCTCGCCGACGGTGACCCGGGCCTACATCCAGGTGCCCAACGGCACCGACGCGTCGTCGTGGTCGGACGACGCGATCTGGGACGAGCTCGCGGACCGGTTCGCGCTCGACGATGGGTCGTTCACGCTGGCGCGGGGCCCGATCACCGACAAGTCGGTCACCGCGATGCGCAGCTTCGTCGGCGCGCCGATGCGCCACGGGCGGCTCTTCCTGGCCGGCGACGCCGCCCACATCGTCCCGCCGACCGGCGCGAAGGGGCTCAACCTCGCCGTCGCCGACGTCCGGCTCCTCGCCGAGGCGCTGGGGGAGTGGTACGCGTCCAAGGACGAGGCGCTGCTCGACGCCTACTCCGGGACCGCGCTGCGCCGCGTCTGGAGGGCCTCGCACTTCTCCTGGACGATGACGACGATGCTGCACCGCGACCCCGGTGCCGACCCGTTCGACGAGCAGCTGGCGCTCTCGCACCTGCGGCTCATCGAGTCCTCGGACAGCGAGCGCCGCACGATCGCCGAGAACTACCGGGGGCTCGCGCTGGGCGGCGCGTAGTCACAGGCGCGAGAAGCGGTCCACCAGGGCCGACGTCGCGACCATCGTCGTGAACCGCGCGACCCCCGGCACCTGGGCGAGGGTCCGACGCAGCAGGACGTCGAGGGCGTGCACGTCGGCGACGTCGACGCGCAGCAGGTAGTCCACGTCGCCGGTCACGTGGTGGCAGCTCACCAGCCCGTCGAGGTCGACGATCCAGCGCTCGAAGCGGCTCACGGTCTCCGAGCCGTGGTCGACGAGCACCACCGAGAGGTGGACGACGAGGGAGCGGCCGATCGCCTCCGGATCGAGGACGGCCCGGTAGCCGCGGATCACGTGCTCGGTCTCCAGCCGCCGCATCCGCCGCTGCGCCGAGGACGCCGAGATCGACACGGACTCGGCGAGGTCGGCCAGGCTGGAGCGCCCGTGGTCGACGAGGTGGGCGAGGATCGCGCGGTCGATCCGGTCGAGGTGGGCGGAACGTTCAGTCGTCGAGCTCGTCATGGGTGGATCGTGCACCATCGGGGTCCGCGGCGTCCGAGATCGCCCGGCATCGCCCACCTCCGCGGGCGCACGCTGGAAGCATGACGAGGAAGGTGGCCCTGCTGGCGATGGTGATCGCCGGGGCGGCATGGGGAGCGGTGTTCGTGGCGCCCGGACTGGCGCCGCTCGCGCCCGCGCTGCTGCTGGCGACGGGACGGTTCGTGGCGTTCGGGGCGGTGTCGTTGCCCCAGGTCAGGCGGGTCCTGCGGGCGGACGTCCCGTGGGGCCGCGTGATCGCGCACGCGCTGACCGGCTCGGTGCTCTACTACGCCCTCGTCGCCGTGTCGGTCCGCCTCGCCGGGCCCACGGTCGCCGTCGCGACCATCGGCCTCGTCCCGGTCGTGATGGCGCTGGTCTCGGCCCGGGGGACCGGCCGCGTGGCCGGCCTCGTCCCGGCGCTCGCGCTCGTCGGCGTCGGCCAGGTGCTGCTCCACGTCGGCCCCGGACAGGACTGGTCGCTCTCCGCCCTGGTCGGGCTGGGGCTCGCGGTGCTCGCGCTCGCGTCCTGGTCCTGGTATGGGCTGGACTCGCACAAGCTCCTCCACGACCGGCCCGACCTCGCGCCCGTGCTCGCCGGCGCCCAGGGCCTGGCCGCCGGCGCGCTGGCCGTCCCGGCCGCCGTCACGCTGGTGCTCCTCGAGGGGGTGCCCGCGCAGCCACTGCGCGCGCTCGCCGTCGTGCTGTTCCTGGGTCTGGTGTCCTCGTGGCTGGCGGTCCGGCTCTGGCACGCCGCGGCGGGGTACCTCTCGCCGGTGCTGGTCAGCCAGCTCATGGCGCTGGAGACCGCGTGGGGGTTCGTGTTCTCGGCGGTCGCCGAGGGCGGTCTGCCCGGTCCGCTCGCGCTCGCCGGCGAGGTGGCGATCCTCGGCGGCGTGACCCTCGCGGTGCTCGCCGACGCCCGCCGGAGCCGGGTGGCGGCGCGGTCGGTCGATGTGGGGTCGGTGCCGACGCGCTCGGAGCCGCGGGAGCCGGAGCACGTCTGACCCCTGACGGGTCGAGGGGTACGTGGGGCAGGTCCGCGGGTCGTTCGGCCTGCCCGACGTCCTCGTGATCACGACCGGCGTGACCCCGCCCGCACCACCGCGCAATCATCAGGAATCCTGATACTCTCGCCGGGCACCGTCGCCCACCCGGGAGCACGCCCATGTCCGAGCCGCCCACGTTCGAGACCGTCGGGATCGAGGTCGGGCGGGCGCCCGACGAGGCCGGGATCGGCTGGCTGTTCTTCGACCGGCCGGACAAGCGCAACGCGATGAACCCGACCCTGAACCGGGAGATGATCGCCGCGCTCGACTGGCTGGAGGCCGCGGACGACGTCCGGGTCGTCGTCCTCACCGGCCGCGGCGACGCCTGGTCGGCCGGGATGGACCTCCAGGAGTACTTCCGCGAGGTGGACGCGGCGCCCCCGCACGTCGAAGTCCGCGCCCGGCGCGACTCCGCCGAGTGGCAGTGGCGCCGGCTCATCCACTTCCCGAAGCCGACGATCGCCATGGTCAACGGCTGGTGCTTCGGCGGCGCGTTCACCCCGCTGGTGTGCTGCGACCTCGCGATCGCGGCGGAGGACGCCTCCTTCGGCCTCTCCGAGGTCAACTGGGGCATCCCGCCGGGCGGCCTGGTCAGCCGGGCGCTCGCCGAGACGATGTCCGCCCGCGACGCCCAGTGGTACGTCATGACCGGGGAGCGCTTCGACGGCCGGGAGGCCTCGGCGATGCGGCTGGTCAACGAGGCCGTGCCCGGCGAGCGGCTGCGCGAGCGGACCGTCGAGGTGGCGGGCAAGCTGGCCGGGATGAACACCCACGTGCTGCGGGCCGCGAAGGTCGGCGTGAAGAAGGTCCGCCAGATGTCGTGGGACACCGCCGAGGACTACCTGTACGCCAAGCTCGACGCCGCGACCGGCCACGACCCGGAGCAGGGCAAGCAGCGGGGCCTGCAGCAGTTCCTCGACGACAAGACCTACCGCCCCGGCCTCGGCGCCTACGACAGGTTCGGCTCCGCCGCGGCTGAGCGCGGCTGAGCGATGACCCCGCCGCCCGGCCTCGGCTCCTGGACCGCCCGGCGGGCCCGCGCGACGCCGGAGCGCACGGCGCTGGTCCACGGCGCCCGTCGGGTCACCTACGCGGAGCTCGACGACCGCGCGCGGGCGCTGGCGGCCGGGCTCGCCGGTCTCGGCGTCGCGCGGGGCGACCGCGTGGCCCACCTGGGGCCGAACCACCCGGCCTTCGTCGAGACCCTGTTCGCGACGACGGCCCTCGGCGCGGTGTTCGTCCCGCTCAACGTCCGGCTCGCGCCCGACGAGCACGTGTTCGCGCTGGCCGACACCGAGGCGCGCGTCCTCGTCCACGCGGCCGATGTCAGGAAAGAGTCGTTGCGGACACCGAGTGACAGCAACGCCACGTTCCTGACACTGGAGGTCGGCGGAACCTACGACGAGCTGATCGCCGCCACCACGGATCGTCGGGACCCGGTCGACGTCGACCCCGACCACACCGCCGTCCTCCTCTACACCTCCGGCACCACCGGCCGGCCCAAGGCGGCGCGGCTCTCCCACGCGAACCTGACCTGGAACGCCCTCAACGTCCTCGTCGACGTCGACCTCGCGCGCGATGAGGTCTGCCTGCTCTCCGCGCCGCTCTTCCACGCCGCGGCGCTCGGGATGACGTGCCTGCCGGTGCTGCTCAAGGGCGGCACGCTGGTGCTCGAGGAGGCGTTCGACGTCGAGCGCACCCTGGACCTGGTGCCGGCCGAGGGCGTGACGGTCATGTTCGGGGTCCCGACGATGTTCGCGGCGCTCGCCCGCTCACCGCGCTTCGCCGGCACCGACCTCTCCAGCGTGCGCTACCTGCTCTGCGGCGGCGCGCCGGTGCCGCCGTCGCTGCTCGAGACCTACGCCGCGCGGGGGCTCGTGTTCCTGCAGGGCTACGGCATGACCGAGGCCGCGCCCGGCGTCCTGCTGCTCGACCGCGAGCACGCCCGCGAGAAGACCGGCACCGCGGGCCGGCCGCACTTCTTCTCCGACGTCCGGCTCTCCGACGCGGGCGAGATCCTCGTCCGCGGCCCGAACGTCGTCGACGGGTACTGGCGGCGCACCGCCGAGACCGGGGCGGCGTTCGACGACGAGGGCTGGTTCCGCTCGGGCGACGTCGCGACCGTCGACGACGAGGGCTTCCACCGCATCGTCGACCGGGTCAAGGACCTCTACATCTCCGGCGGCGAGAACGTCTCGCCCGCGGAGGTGGAGGGGGTGCTCGTCGGGCACCCGGACGTCGTCGACGCGGCGGTGGTCGGGGTGCCGGACGAGCGGTGGGGCGAGACCGGGCACGCGTGGGTGGTGCTCGCCGAGGGCGCCACCGCGACCCCGGCCGACGTCGTCGCGTTCCTCGACGGCCGGCTCGCGCGGTTCAAGCACCCGCGCACCGTCGAGGTCGTCGACGCCCTGCCCCGCAACCCGACCGGGAAGCTCGACAAGGTCGCGCTGCGCGCCCGGCGGGGTCCTAACCCTCCAACGACGACCGCGCCCGGTTGAGGTAGTCGCGGAACCGCTCCCGGTCGGCGTCGTCGAACCCGTCGAGCATCCGGGTCTCGATCCGCGCCACCGGGTCGTCGAACCGTGCCAGGAGCGCGTCGCCGTCGGCCGTGAGGCTGATCAGCAGTTGGCGGCGGTTCTCGGGGTTGCGGCGGCGCACGATGAAACCGCCGCGCTCCAGGGAGTTCACCAGGTCGGCCATCGCCTGCGGCGTCACGAACGAGTTGCGGGCGAGCTCGGCGGAGGTCAGCCCGTCGCGGCGGGCCAGGACGGTCAGCGCGGTGTACTGCAGCGCGGTCACCCCGGAGTCGCGCAGCAGGTCGTCGAGGTGCGCCCGCACGATCAGCTCGACCTGCTTGACCGCGTAGAGCAGGGACGGACGCGGGCGCTGCCGCGCGGTGGCGGGGGACCCCTGGCTCACCCGGTGGATCCTCCCACGCCCGGCGCCGCGCCATCGGACGCGCGCGCCGGTGGCCGCGGGGGCGACAATGGGCGCGCTCCCCGGCGTCGTGCCGTCCCCGCGGCCGGCGCTCCACCCGGCGTCCCCCGGAGGTGCGACGGTGCCCCTGCTGCGCGCGCTGCTCGACGGCGGCCTCGACGACCCGGAGGCCGTCCGGATCGGCGACACCGCGTTCTCCGGGCCGGAGCTCCTGGGCGCCGCGGCCGTCGTCGCCGACGAGATCGGCGAGCGGTCCGCCCCCACCTCGCCGGTCGCGGTGTCGGCGACGGCGAGCGCGGAGACCGTCGTCGCGGTGGTCGGGGCGCTGCTCGCCGGGGCGCCCGTCGTGCCGGTCCCGCCCGACAGCGGCCTGGCCGAGCGCGGGCACCTGCTCTCCGACTCCGGCGCCACCACCTGGTTCGGCGACAAGCCGCGCGACGTGACGCTGCCGTGCCGCCGCGTGGACCTCTCCCGGCGCGCCGGCCACGAGGTCCGCGAGCCCACCGGCGACGGGCCCGCCCTGATCCTCTACACCTCGGGCACCACCGGCTCGCCCAAGGGCGTGCTGCTCTCGGCCGACGCGATGGCCGCGGGCCTCGACGGGCTCGCCGACGCCTGGGCCTGGACCGCGGCCGACACCCTCGCCCACGGGCTGCCGCTCTTCCACGTCCACGGGCTGGTGCTCGGGGTGTTCGGGGCGCTGCGGACCGGGTCGCGGCTGGTGCACACCGGTCGTCCGACGCCCGAGAACTACGCGCGGGCGGCCCGCGAGCACGGCGGTTCGCTCTTCTTCGGGGTGCCGACGGTGTGGTCGCGCATCGGGGACGACCCGGCGTCGGCCGCCGCCCTCACCGACGCCCGGCTGCTCGTCAGCGGGTCCGCGCCGCTCCCCGTCCCGGTGTTCGAGCGCGTCCGGGAGCACACCGGCCAGGCGCCGCTGGAGCGCTATGGGATGAGCGAGACGATGATCACGCTGGCGGTGCGGGCCGACGGCGAGCGCCGGCCCGGTTGGGTCGGGGTGCCGGTGGCCGGGGTCGAGACCCGGCTGCGGGCCGTGGTGGACGGTCCCGACGGCGAGCCGCGCACGACCGACGACGACGTCCCCGCCGACGGCGAGTCGATCGGCGAGCTGCAGGTCCGGGGCCCGTCGCTCTTCGACGGCTACCTCAACCGGCCCGAGGCCACCGCCGAGACCTGGACCGACGACGGGTGGTTCCGCACCGGCGACGCGGCCGTGGTCGACGGGGCCGGCTACCACCGCATCGTCGGGCGCCGCTCGGTCGACCTCATCAAGTCCGGCGGCTACCGCATCGGCGCCGGCGAGGTGGAGACCGCGCTGCTCGCCCACGCCGGGATCAGCGAGGCGGCGGTGGTGGGGGAGCCCGACGACGACCTCGGGCAGCGCATCGTCGCCCACGTCGTCTGTCCCGACGGCCCGGTGGACGCCCAGGAGGTCATGGACTTCGTCGGCGAGCGGCTCTCGAAGCACAAGCGCCCGCGGGAGGTCGTCGTCGTCGACGAGCTGCCGCGGAACGCGATGGGCAAGGTGCAGAAGGCGCGGCTGCGCCGGGACTGAGCCCGGGGCCCTACGCCTGGGCCTGCGGCTCGGCCCGGGGCCCGGTCGGCGTCTCGGTCTCGGTCCCGGTCTCGGTCCCGGTCTCGGTCTCGGCCCCGGGCCGGATCACGCGGAGCCGCTCGAGGCGCTCCTCCCGCGGCCAGCGGACGTTCCAGGCCCAGCCGAGCTTCTCGAACGCCGCGATGGTCTCGGCCGACAGATCGATCTCGAAGCGCCCGACCCCGTGACGGGCCGACGTCGGGTCGGCGTGGTGCAGGTTGTGCCACGACTCGCCCATCGACAGCAGCGCCAGCGGCCACACGTTCGTCGACCGGTCGCGCACCCGCCAGGGCCGCTCGCCGACCATGTGGCAGATCGAGTTCGTCGACCAGGCCACGTGGTGGGAGAGCGCGATGCGGACGAGCCCCGCCCAGAAGAAGGCGGTGACCGCGCCCCACAACGACCAGGTGACGAGCCCGCCGATGAGGGCCGGCCCCGCGAACGACGCGAACGTGATCCACCCGAACCACCGGCTGGCCCGGACGACGTCGGGGTCGTCGAGCAGGTCGGGGCAGTAACGGCGCTGGTCGGACAGGGTGCGCTCGAGGATCCAGCCGAGGTGGGCGTGCCAGAAGCCGCGGACCAGGGCCGCGGGCGAGGTGCCGTAGCGCCACGGCGAGTGCGGGTCGCCCTCCTTGTCGGCGAAGGCGTGGTGACGGCGGTGGTCGGCGACCCAGTGCGTCACCGGACCCTGCACGGCGAGGCTCCCCGCGACGGCCAGCGCGATCTTCAGCGCCCGCCCGCAGCGGAACGCGCCGTGGGTGAAGTAGCGGTGGAACCCGACGGTGACGCCGAGCATCGAGACCACGTAGAAGCCGACGGCGAGCCCGGCGTCGAGCCACGACAGGCCCCACCCCCAGGCCAGCGGGATCGCCGCGAGCAGCGCCGCGAACGGCACCAGCACCGCGAGGTAGGTCATGACGTGGGGGGCGAGGGGGCGGGGAAGGATGGCGGGCGCGGAAGGCACGAAGCGGTCACTCCCTGGGAGTCGGCGCCGTGTACGACGGCACGTCGTGGACCGTCACGACGAGTCTGCCGGGTCCCGACGATCCTCGCTCTCGGTGTCCGGGCGACCGCGCACCGCCATCCGGCTCACATCGGGCGCATGAGCACCAGGCGACCTGTAGGGTGATCGCCGTGCAGCGCTGGTACCGGTTTACGTGCCCGGCCCGGGAGGGGTCGGCGGGTAGACCGCTGCGCTGACCCCCCACCCGCGAGCCGGACCCGGACCGGCTCGGCGGGATCGTGGCGGGCCGGGGCCCGGGTCGTGATGACCACCCGGAGGAACCCGATGACCGCCCCGGCCCTCGAACGGACCGTCGACGCCGCTCCCCTCGACGGCGCCCGCACGGCCGCCGTCACCCCGTTGCCCTCGCCGGCGCTGCTGCGCCACGAGCTGCCGGCGGGTCCCGCCGCGGCCGACGCCGTGCGCCGCGGCCGCGCCGCCGCCGTCGACGTGCTGCACGGCTCGAGCCACGGCGACGACCGCCTGCTCGTCGTCGTCGGGCCCTGCTCGATCCACGACGACGACGCCGCGCGCGAGTACGGCGCCCGCCTCGCCGAGCGGGCCGCCGCCCACGCCGAGGACCTCCACGTGGTGATGCGCACGTACTTCGAGAAGCCGCGCTCCACGGTCGGCTGGAAGGGCCTGATCAACGACCCCGGGCTCGACGGCGGGTTCGACGTCGCCCGCGGGCTGCGGACCGCCCGGGCGCTGATGCTCGACCTGGCGGAGCTCGGCCTGCCGCTGGGCTGCGAGTTCCTCGACCCGATCACGCCGCAGTACCTGGCCGACCTCGTCGCCTGGGGCTCCATCGGCGCGCGAACCGCCGCCAGCCAGGTGCACCGTCAGCTCGCCAGCGGCCTGTCGATGCCGGTGGGGATCAAGAACGGGACCGACGGCGACGTGGGCGTCGCGATCGACGCGATCGGGGCCGCCGCCGCCCCCCACGCGTTCATGGGCGTGACGACGGAGGGCCTCGCCGGGCTCATCACCACCACCGGCAACGCCGACGCCCACCTCATCCTGCGCGGCGGGTCGTCCGGCCCGAACTTCGACGCCGCCTCCGTCGGGGCGGCGGTCGACCGGCTGCGCGCGGCGGGCCGCGACGGCCGCGTGGTGGTCGACGCGAGCCACGGCAACTCCGGCAAGGACCACCGCCGCCAGCCCGGCGTCGTCGCCGACCTCGCCGCCCAGGTGGCCGCGGGCGGTCCGGTGGCCGGGGTGATGGTCGAGAGCTTCCTGGTCGAGGGACGCCAGGAGATCGGCCCCGAGATGGTGCGCGGGTGCAGCGTCACCGACTCCTGCGTCGGCTGGGACACCACCGTCGCCCTCCTTGACGAGCTGGCGGGCGCGGTCCGGGCCCGGCGCCGCCGGTGAGGGGTGGTCGGCGGGGGCAGGCGGCGAGGGGCACGGGGCGCAGGTCCGCGGGGCTCCGCGGGTGCGTGGTGCGCCCCTGGTGGTCGGCGGCCGGCCCGGGGGGTCCGCTCCGCTGCGGCGAGGGGCACGGGGCGCATCCGCGCCGCGCTCCGCGGCTGCGCCGTGTGCTCGTGGTCACCGAACGGTCGTCGGGCGGCGGTCCCGGTGGCCCCGACCTGAACCGATCCGGCCCGCTCGCCCCGGTGGCGTGGGCCATCACGCCGAACCGGTCCGGGCTGACCGTTCTACGATCCCGCGCATGACAGCCGGACCATCGACGTCGGGGTCCCCGCAGGCGCCCGAGGAGCTCGTGCTCGCGGGGGAGTTCGAGACCCCGGACCGCGCCCGCTGGCGCGAGCTCGTGGCGGGGGCGCTCTCGAAGACCGGCCGCGAGGTCCGTCCCGAGGACGCCGAGGCCGCGATCGCGACCCTGACCGACGACGGGTTCGGGATCGAGGCCCTCTACACCGCGCAGGACGCGCCCGGCGTCGCCACCGGGGTGCCGGGCCTGCCGCCGTTCACGCGGGCCTCGCGGCCCGAGGGGCACGTCGCCGAGGGCTGGGGGGTGCGCCAGCGGCACGCCTTCCCCGCGGAAGCCGACCTCGCCGGCGCCCACGACGTCCTCATGGCCGACCTCGAGGGCGGGGTCTCGTCGCTGTGGCTGGTGCTCGGCGAAGCGGGCGGCCCGGCGGTCGGGTCCCTCCCGACGCTGCTCGAGGGTGTCCTCCTCGACCTCGCCCCGATCGCGCTCTCCGCGGGCCGCGACACCCCCGACGCCGCCGCGGCGCTGCTGCGCCTGGCCGGCGAGCACGGCGTGACGTCGGCGCTCGGCGGCTCGCTGGGCTACGACCCGCTGCTGGCCCGGACCCGGGGCGGTCCGGCGCTGTCCGACGGCTACCTCGACGCGATGGTCGAGCACTCCCGCACCGCCGCCGCCGACCACCCGGCGCTCGCCACGGTCGTCGCCGACGGGCTCCCGTACCACGAGGCCGGCGGCTCGGACGGCCAGGAGCTCGGGGCGGCGCTGGCGGCCGGGCTCCACGCGGTACGCCTGCTCACCGACGCCGGGCTCGGGGTGGACGACGCGTTCGCCCGCGTCGAGTTCCGCCTGGCCGCCACGGCCGACCAGTTCGCGACGCTCGCCAAGCTCCGCGCCGCCCGCCGGTGCTGGGACCGCATCGGCGCGGTCGCGGGCGCCGCGGAGCAGGCACGGGCGCTGCGCACCCACGCCGTGACGTCCCCGGCGATGATGACCGCCCGCGACCCGTGGGTGAACATCCTCCGCACCACCGTCGCCTGCGTGGCCGCGGGCCTGGGCGGCGCCGACGCGGTGACGGTCCTGCCGTTCGACGCCGCCCTCGGCCTCCCCGACGACTTCTCCCGCCGCGTCGCCCGCAACACCCAGGCGCTGCTGCTCGAGGAGTCCCACCTCGCGCACGTCATCGACCCCGCGGGCGGCTCCTGGTACGTCGAGTCGCTGACCGACTCGCTCGCCCACGCCGCCTGGGACGTCTTCACGACGATCGAGGGCGCGGGGGGCGCGGCCGCGGCCCTCGACGACGGGTCCGTGGCCGCGGCGCTCGAGGAGACCTGGTCGCGGCGGGCCGAGCGGATCGCGCACCGCCGGGACCCGATCACCGGGGTCAGCGAGTTCCCGAACCTCGCGGAGTTGCTCCCCGAGCGCGAGCCGGCCCCGGCCGACGAGCACTCCGGCGGCCTGCCCCGTCGCCGGTACGCCCAGGTCTTCGAGGAGCTCCGGGACCGGGCCGACGCGGCCGCGCAGCGGCCCACCGCGTTCCTGGCGACCCTCGGCAGCCTCGCGCAGTACACCGCCCGCCTGTCGTTCACGACCAACCTGCTGCACGCCGGCGGGATCGACGTCGTCGAGGGCCCGGGCGGCACCGACGTCGACGAGATCGTCGCCGCGTTCCGCGAGGCCGGGACACCGGTCGCGGTGATCGCCTCCGGCGACAAGGTCTACGCCGAGCACGCCGCCCCCCTCGCGCGGGCGCTGGCCGACGCCGGCGCGCAGCGGGTGGTCCTGGCCGGGTCGCCGAGGACGTCGGGCCTCGGGCCCGACGACGACACCGCGCTCACCGGGTACCTGTACACGGGGTGCGACGCCGCGGGCCTGCTCACCGACCTGCTCGACCTCCTGCTCGGCTCGAGCACGACAGAAGGGGAGCCCGCCTGATGGGGATCGAATCGTTCGCGGACGTCGAGCTGGGGGAACCGGCCGACCCGCGCGGCACCTGGGACGAGGCGCTCGAGCACGCCACCGGCAAGGGGCCCGACGACCTGCTCTGGGAGACCCCGGAGGGGATCGGGGTCAAGCCGCTGTACACCGCGGCCGACACCGAGGGGCTGGACTTCCTCGAGACCCTGCCGGGCCTGCCGCCGTTCCTGCGCGGCCCGTACCCGACGATGTACGTCACCCAGCCCTGGACCGTGCGCCAGTACGCCGGGTTCTCCACGGCCAAGGAGTCGAACGCCTTCTACCGCCGCAACCTCGCGGCCGGGCAGAAGGGCCTCTCGGTCGCGTTCGACCTGCCCACCCACCGCGGATACGACTCCGACAACCCCCGGGTGGCCGGGGACGTCGGCATGGCCGGGGTGTCGATCGACTCGATCCTCGACATGCGGCAGCTCTTCGACGGCATCCCGCTGGACCGGATGTCGGTGTCCATGACCATGAACGGGGCGGTGCTCCCCGTGATGGCGCTCTACGTGGCCGCGGCCTCCGAGCAGGGCGTCGAGCCCGAACAGCTCGCCGGGACCATCCAGAACGACATCCTCAAGGAGTTCATGGTCCGCAACACCTACATCTACCCGCCGCAACCCTCGATGCAGATCATCTCGGACATCTTCAGCTACACGTCCGAGAAGATGCCCAAGTTCAACTCGATCTCCATCTCGGGCTACCACATCCAGGAGGCCGGGGCCTCGGCCGACCTGGAGCTCGCCTACACCCTCGCCGACGGCGTGGAGTACCTGCGGGCCGGGCGGGACGCCGGGCTGGACGTCGACAGGTTCGCGCCGCGCCTGTCGTTCTTCTGGGGCATCGGCATGAACTACTTCATGGAGATCGCGAAGCTGCGGGCGGCGCGGCTGCTGTGGGCGAAGCTCGTCAAGGACTTCGGCGCGACGAACGACAAGTCGCTCTCGCTGCGCACCCACTCCCAGACCTCGGGGTGGTCGCTCACCGCGCAGGACGTCTACAACAACGTCGTCCGCACCGCCGTCGAGGCGATGGCCGCGACCCAGGGCCACACCCAGTCGCTGCACACCAACGCCCTCGACGAGGCGCTCGCGCTGCCCACCGACTTCTCCGCCCGGATCGCGCGCAACACCCAGCTGCTGCTCCAGCAGGAGTCGGGCACGACGCGGACCGTCGACCCGTGGGGCGGCTCGGCCTACGTCGAGCGTCTGACCCGCGAGCTCGCGGGGCGCGCCTGGGCGCACATCGAGGAGGTCGAGAAGACCGGCGGCATGGCCAAGGCCATCGACGAGGGCCTGCCGAAGATGCGCATCGAGGAGGCGGCCGCCCGCACCCAGGCGCGCATCGACTCCGGCCGCCAGGCGCTCATCGGCGTCAACAAGTACCCGCTGCTCGGCGGCGAGGACGTCGAGGTGCTCAAGGTCGACAACGCCGACGTGCTGCGCCAGCAGGTCGCGCGGCTCGCCGAGCTGCGTCGCGACCGCGACGGCCAGGCGGTGGAGTCGGCGCTCGACGCCCTGACCAACGCCGCGCAGGCGGCGCAGGACGGTACGCGGGAGCGGGGCCTCGACGGCAACCTGCTCAAGCTGGCGATCGACGCCGCCCGGGCGCACGCGAGCGTCGGCGAGATCTCCGACGCCCTCGAGAAGGTCTACGGCCGGCACCGCTCGGACGTCCGGACGATCTCCGGGGTCTACCGTGACGAGGTGGGCGAGAACTCCGCGGTGGAGCAGGCGCGGGCCGCGGCGGCGGAGTTCGAGGAGGCCGAGGGCCGCCGGCCCCGCATCCTCGTCGCGAAGATGGGCCAGGACGGGCACGACCGCGGGCAGAAGGTCATCGCGACCGCGTTCGCCGACCTCGGCTTCGACGTCGACGTGGGCCCGCTGTTCCAGACCCCCGAGGAGGTCGCGCGGCAGGCCGTCGAGTCCGACGTGCACGTCGTCGGGGTGTCCTCGCTCGCGGCGGGCCACCTGAGCCTGGTCCCGGCGCTGCGCGACGCGCTCGCCGAGCTCGGCGCGGAGGAGATCCTCATCGTCGCCGGCGGCGTCATCCCGCCGGGCGACCACGAGGAACTCCTCGCGAACGGGGCGTCGGCCATCTTCGGGCCGGGCACCGTGATCGCGGACGCGGCGACCCAGCTGCTCGGGAGCCTGTCGGAGAAGCTGGGGCACGCCGCCTCCTGACCCGCCCGCGGGGCGGCCGGTGGTCACGAGACGAGGGCGCGGATGTCGTCGGCGGACAGCCCGCCGGCGAACTCCGCGCCGTCGTCCATGACCCCGGCGACGAGGCCCTCCTTGCGCGCGGCGAGGGCCCGGACCTTCTCCTCGATGGTGTCGCGGGCGATCAGCCGGTAGACCATCACCGTGCGGTCCTGGCCGATCCGGTGGGCCCGGTCGATCGCCTGGGCCTCGGTGGCGGGGTTCCACCACGGGTCGAGCAGGAAGCAGTAGTCGGCCTCGGTGAGGTTGAGGCCGAACCCGCCCGCCTTGAGGCTGATGAGGAAGACCGGCGCCCCGCCGTCGGTGAAGCCGGCGATCGCGGCCGCCCGGTCGCGGGTGGTGCCGTCGAGGTAGGCGTGGGCGATGCCCGCCGCCTCGAGCGCGTCCCGGACGTGCGCGAGGAAGCCGGTGAACTGGCTGAACACCAGGGCGCGGTGACCCGACGCGATGACGTCGCGGAGCTGCTCGACGAGCAGGTCGATCTTCGCGCTCCCGCCACCCGCGCCGTCACCGCCGCCGAGGGCCGGGTGCAGGGCGAGCTGCCGCATCCGCGTGATCGACGCCAGGATCGTGAACCGGTTCCCGTCGACGTCGTCGAGCAGCGCGAGGATCTTCTGGCGCTCCCGCTGGAGGGTGCGGTCGTAGAGCCGGCGGTGCGCGGGCGCCAGATCCACGGGCAGCACCTGCTGCTGCTTGGCCGGCAGCTCGGGGGAGACCTGCTCCTTCGTGCGGCGCAGCACCAGCGGCCGCACCCGGCGGCGGAGCCGGCCGAGGGTCTCGGCGTCTCCCTTCTCGATGGGCCGCGCGAAGCTCTCACGGAACCGGTCCGGGCTCGGGAAGAGACCGGGCGAGGTGATCGAGAGGAGCGCCCACAGCTCCATGAGGTCGTTCTCCATCGGGGTGCCGGTGACGGCGACCTTGACCGGCGCCGGGACCCGCCGGGCGCACTGGTGGACCTTCGACTGCCGGTTCTTGAGGAACTGCGCCTCGTCGAAGAGCACGCCGGACCAGCTGATCCGCTCGTGCGCCGCGGCGTCGAGCCGGAACAGCGTGTACGAGGTGACGACGACGTCGGCGTCGCCGACCACGGCCTCGAGCTCCTCCCCGCGCCGCCGCAGCGTGTCGGTCAGGGCGACCACCCGCAGGCCCGGAGTGAACCGGGCGGCCTCGAGCGTCCAGTTCGGCACCACGCTCGTCGGCGCGACGATCAGCACCGGGCCGGCGTCCGGGTCGCGCTCCCGCGCGTGGAGGATCACCGCGAGGGCCTGGACGGTCTTGCCGAGTCCCATGTCGTCGGCGAGCACGCCGCCGAGGCCGTGACGCCAGAGGAACGCGAGCCACTCGAAGCCCTCGCGCTGGTAGGGCCGCAGGTCGGCCCGCAGCCCCTCGGGCACCGCGGCCGCGTCGACCGCGCCGGCGCGGAGGAGCCCCCCGACCTGCTGCTGCCAGGCCTCGGCCTGGGCGTCGACGATCCCGAGCTCGGCGAGCTCCTCCCACCACCCGGCCTGGTAGCGCGTGAGCCGGATCGTGTCGGACGGCGTCTCCTGCAGCGCCCGGGCCTCCTCGATCAGGGCGCGCAGCGCGACGAGCTCGGGCTTCTCGAGCGAGAAGTAGGCGCCGTCGGGGAGCAGCAGGTGGGTCTCGCCGCGGGTGAGCGCGGCGAACACCTCCGCGAACGGCAGCGCCCGGCCCTCGAGGGTGATGGTGATCCCGAGGTCGAACCAGTCGGTGCCGGCGTCGGACTCGGTGGTCGACACGCCGATGGCCAGCGCGTCGCCCACCTCGCGGTAGTCGGCGGCCTCGCCGTCGTGCTCGACCCGGACGCCCTCGGCGTCGGCGAGCACCGGGAGCGCCTCGGTGACGAACGCGGCCGTGTGCAGGCCGGCGAGCCGGTGCGGGCCGGGGTGCTCGGTCGGGTGGATGCGGAACCGCTCCCAGTCGACCGGGAGGGCGTCGAGGACGTCGAGCACCGCCTCCTCGGCCAGGTCGTCCCGGAACCGGTGATCGGACGGGCGGTCGACCGGGACCCGGACGTCGGTGCCGTCGACGTCGTAGGACCAGTGCCAGGAGAGGCCGAGGACGTGCTCGTCGCCGAACGCGGCCCGCAGGACCAGGACCGGTGGGCCGATCCGTGGCGGGGTGAACGAGCCGTCGGAGGAGACCACGGAGCGGAGCTCGGCCAGGCGCGGCGCGAACCGTTCGCGGAACCGGGGGAGCTGGTCGGCCGGCACCGCGATGTCGGCGTCGTCGAGGGCCACCTGCCAGACCGCGCGGGCCACCGGCGGGTCGAGCCGGGCCATCGTCAGGCGGCACGAGACCGGGGCCAGGCCCTCCGCGCGCGAGACGATCGCGACGCCGTGCGCGGTGTCGCCACCCAGGAACGCGACGGCCCGGGCGTCGGGGTCCGGCGCGTCGGCGCCCTCGAAGCGCAGGACGGGGCGGATCGCGAGCGACCCGGCGTCGGCACCGGCCGCGACGTCGAGGGAGAGGGAGGCACGGCCGCGGTGGTCGACGGGCCCGAGCCGGTGGCGGGAGGGCAGGAGGGGGAGGCCGACCTCGGCGGCGGCGTCGAGCAGCGTCCACAGCCGCGGGCTCGCGATCTCCGCGAGGTCGATCGACTTCTCGGACGCGCCGTAGCCGTAGTACCGGTACGGGGAGAAGCCGGGGGAGGCGGCCTGCGCGGCGTGGTGGAGCAGGTACAGCTCCCGCACGACGGCCAGGTGGTCCGGGTGGTGCTCGGCCTGCGCCGCGGGCTGCAGCATCCGGTTCCACAGCAGCCCGCCGTACACCCAGCCCTTCGAGCCCCCGGGGCGCACCAGGCGGGCCATCAGCCCACCCGCGCCGTCGGGCGTGAGCTCGATCCCCAGGGTGCCGGTGCCCCGGGGAGGGCCGCTCGCGGACGCTCCGAGGAGCGCGTCGAGCCGGGACTCCCAGGCCGGGGCGGCGGCGGAGCCCGCGGTCGGCACCGCGCTCAGCGCGGCCGCCGCGACGTGCTTGCACATCGCGCCGACCGGGCACGAGCACTCCCCGTCGACGAGCTCGAGCCCGCCGCCGGGGTCGGCGTCGAAGTGCACGATGGTCGAGTAGACCTGCCCCTCGCCGCCCCGGACCACGGCGCGCAGCTGGAGGGCGCCCCGGTGCCACTCCGAGTACAGGACGGCGCCGTCCCGGGCGTAGCGGCGCCCCCGCTCCGTCACGGTCGGGCCGAGCGCCTCGGCCACGTCGTCGGCCCGGAGACCCTCGACGGTCACGTGTCCTGCCATGTCCGACCCCCTGCTCACCTGCTGATGGGGCGGAAGGTAGCGACGGGGTCCGACAGTCTCGTCCGGGCACTCCCGCCAGGCCGAGGGCTACACTTCACTACGGGCTGCGACACCAGGAGGCCGCCATGACCGAGATCGCGTCCCGCGAACTGCGGAACGACACGGCGGGCGTGCTCCGCCGCGTCGAGGCCGGCGAGACCCTGACGGTCACCTCGAACGGGCGTCCGGTGGCCCAGCTCGTGCCCGTCCCCCGCGCGGAGCGTCGCTGGATGACGCGTGAGGAGCTCGTCAGGGTCCTCCATGAGGCGCAGGCCGATCCCGGGCTGCGGGACGACCTCCGTGAGCTGGCCGGGGAGACGACCGACGACCTCGGTCCCATTCGGTGACCGGACCCGAGCGGGCGCTCCTCGACACGAGCGTTCTCATCGCGACGGAGGTCGGGCGCCCGGTGGACGACTCGGCGCTTCCCGAGAAGGCAGCGGTCTCGGTGGTGACCCTCGCGGAGTTGCAGGCGGGCGTCCTCGCTGCACGGGACTCCGAGGCACGCGGACGGCGGATGGCCACCCTCGATCGAATCGCCTGGATGAAGGTGTTCGGCATCGGGGAGGAGACCGCCGCGGAGTGGGCGCGCCTGCGGGTCCATCTCGCCGAGCGAGGTCGCCGAGTGAACGTGAACGATCTCTGGATCGCTGCCAGCGCCGTCGCGCACCGGCTGCCGATCGTGACCCAGGACGACGACTTCGACCCCCTCGACGGCGTGCGCGGGCTCGTCGTGGTGAAGGTGTAGGGAGGCCGCGATGGACCTGGAGAAGTACGTCGAGGGCGTCCGCTCGGGCTCGCGGCTCTGGATCGGCCGGGCGATCACGCTCGTCGAGTCGACGCGCGCCGACCACCGCGACGCCGCCCAGGAGCTCCTCGTCGAGCTGCTGCCGCAGGCCGGGGGCGCGCGGCGCATCGGGATCTCGGGGGTGCCCGGCGTCGGGAAGTCGACCTTCATCGGGGCGCTCGGCTCACAGCTGACCGCGGGCGGCAGCAAGGTGGCGGTCCTCGCCGTCGACCCCAGCTCGACGCGCTCCGGCGGCTCCATCCTCGGCGACAAGACCCGCATGGACGCCCTGGCCACCGACGACGACGCCTTCATCCGGCCGAGCCCGACGGCGGGCACGCTCGGCGGGGTCGCCAAGGCCACCCGCGAGACGATGGTGGTGATGGAGGCGGCGGGCTACGACGTCGTCATCGTCGAGACCGTGGGCGTCGGGCAGTCCGAGACGGCGGTCGCCGAGATGGTCGACTCGTTCCTCTTCCTCACCCTGGCGCGCACCGGCGACTCCCTGCAGGGCATCAAGCGCGGCATCCTCGAGATCGCCGACGTCATCGCGGTCAACAAGGCCGACGGTCCGCACGCCCGCGACGCCCAGCGCGCGGCCCGGGAGCTGGAGTCCGCGCTGAAGATGCTGCGCGGGGAGCGCGACCCGTGGCAGGTGCCGGTGCTCACCTGCTCGGCCCAGGAGCGCACGGGTCTCGACGACGTCTGGTCGGCGCTGGTCCGCCACCAGGAGTTCCTCGACTCCCGCGACGAGCTCGCCGCGAAGCGCGCCCGCCAGCAGGTGGACTGGACGTGGCAGATGGTGCGCGAGCGGCTGCTGGGTCGGCTGCGCGATCACCCGGCGGTCAAGGACATCCGCGCCGAGACCGAGCGCGAGGTCCTCGACGGCGAGCTCACGCCCGCGCTCGCGGCCGACCGGATCCTCGACGCCTTCGGGTCCTGACGACGGCGGGTCACGCGGCCCGGCGCGACGTGAGCACCTCGAGCATCGCGGCGGCGGCCGGGGAGGGGTGCAGCGGGGTGAGCGCGTGGATGCGCCGCACGACGCCCGGGCGCAGCCGGCGCAGCACGACGCGCCGGCCCATCTGGTGCACCGCGAGGTCGGGGACGAGCGCGACGCCGACCCCGGACTCGACGAGCCCGCTCACCATCGGGAAGTCATCGGAGTCGAAGGCGACGTTCGGGGTGAACCCGGCGGCCGCGCACATCTCGACCAGCTGGGTGCGGCACACCTGGCCGGAGTCGCGGATCCAGGCCGCGTCGCGCAGCGTCGAGACCTCGATCGCGTCGGTGGCGGAGAACCCGGCGTCCTCCAGGGCCGGGTGCCCGGCCGGGAGGGCGACGTTGACGACGTCGTCGAGCAGCCAGGTGCTCGTCAGGCCCTCGGTGTCGGGCTCGTCGCCGGGGACGTAGCCGAAGCTGATGGCGAGGTCGAGCTCGCCCTCGCGCACCAGGTCGGGGCAGTCCTCGGGCTCGTGCAGCGCGAGGGAGAGCCGTACGTCCGGGTGGCGGCGGCGGAACACCCCGATGGCTCCCGGGAGCAGCCGGGCCCCCGCGCTCGCGAAGGCCGCGAGGCGCAGCCGGCCCGCGCGCAGGGCCGTGAGGTCGGCCACCTCCTCCTGCGCCCGCTCCAGGCGGCCCGCGACGACGTCGGCGTGCTCCACCAGCAGCGTGCCGGCCTCGGTCGGCAGCACGCCGCGGGCGTGGCGGACCAGGAGCGGTGTCGCGACCTCGCGTTCGAGCGCCGCGACCTGCTGCGACACCGCCGACGGCGTGTAGCCCAGCTCGGTCGCGGCCGCCGTCATCGACCCGGAGCGGACCACGGACCGCAGGACGAGGAGCCGCCGGGCGTCGAGCATGAAGCCCAGCTTAACGCGGGCCCGCGGGATATTCGCTGGTCGCGCGGCTCGGGTCGGCCGACCATCGAGGACGTGAAGACGTGGGAGGCGTTGGCCCGGTTCTGGACGGAGCAGAAGGAGATCGGCGAGCGGCTGAGCCTGCTGGAGCGCCCGTGGGAGGAGCGGTACCTCCACTGGGCGTGGGAGGACGGCGATCTCGTCCTGCACGGCGAGCTCCTGCCGTCGACGCGGCGCCGGATGTCGACCACCCGCGGCGGCTGGTGCCGAGGTGCCCTCCGGGCCCGTGAGCACTAACTGTCGCTATACCGACACTTTCTGCTCACGAGCGCGGTAGCGCACCCAGGCCGGCCAGGAGCGCCACGAACGGCGCCCGGCATTCGGCGCGCACCCGCGCGCGGTCCTCGGCCGGGGTGCGCGCGAGCAGCTGGCCCGCCGCGCCGAGCATGCCGAAGGCGATGCTCGGCAGCGCCTCCCCGTGGTGCTCCGGGATGCGGCCGGCGGCGGCGAGCGCGCCGAGCATGTCGTCCAGCAGCGCGTAGGAGTACTTCTCCTCGCAGCGCCGCCAGGCCTCCCACCCCATCGCGATCGGGGCCTCGCGGAACACCAGCGCGCCGTAGACCGGCTCGGAGCAGGCGAGCAGGAACTGGTCGAGTGCGGCCAGCGCTCCCGCCGTCGGGTCCGTCTCCGCGTCGAACGCCGCGCGCGCCGCGCCGTTCTCGCTGCGCTCCAGCTCCTCGAAGACCGCCTCGAACAGCCCGGGCTTGCTCGCGAAGTGGTGGTAGATCGCGCCCTTGGTCACCCGCGCGACGGCGGCCACGTCGTCGAGCGAGGTGTGCGCGAAGCCGCGCTCGGTGAAGAGGTCCGCCGCGGCGTCGAGCAGGGCGCGCCGGGTGGCCTCGGTGTACTCCCCGCGACGGCTCTTGACCTCGGCCACGGCCGCGAGCATAGTCGCCGTCAGCTACATACCCGGAGTATGTGACCGACGGACGGTCCGCGAGAGGTGATCCCCATGGCAACGGCTCCTGCGTCCTCCCTGCTGCGCCCGGCGCTCGCCGACGGCGCCCCCGGACTCCACGCCGCCCCGTCGACCCCGCTCCTCGCCGCCCGGTGGGGCCTCTCGCACGGGCTCCTGCGGACCGTGCTGGCGTCGCGGGCGCGCCGTGGCAGCGCCGACGCGACCCTCCTGCGCACCCCCGAGCTGCAGGCCGAGCCCTGGGACCACTACCGCGACCTGCGCGCGCACCGGCCGTTCGCGCAGGGCCCGCTCGGCAATGTCACCGCCCACCACGACGTCGCCACCGCGCTCCTGCGCAGCGACGACTTCGGGGTCGCCGACCGCGACCGGGTGCTCCCCGCGCCGGTGCGGGCCGGGCTCGGGCTCGTCGGGCACCGCCGCTACGCCGGCGTCGACACCCCGCCCTCGATGCTCGTCGTCGACCCGCCGGATCACACCCGCTACCGCCGGCTGGTCTCCCGCGCGTTCACCGCCAAGGCCGTCGCGGCCCTGCGGACCCGCACCGAGGAGATCACCGCCGAGCTGCTCGACGACCTGGCCGCGGGCTTCGCGCGCGACGGTTCCGTGGACCTGGTCCGCCGCTACGCCGCGCAGGTGCCGGTCACCGTGATCGCCGAGATGCTCGGGGTCCCGCCGGAGATGCGCGGGACCCTGCTGACCTGGGGCGACGGCGCGGCGGCGAGCCTGGACATGGGCCTGCCGTGGCAGCGCTACGCCCGCGCGGAGCGCTCGCTCGCCGCGTTCGACTCCTGGCTGCGCGGGCACCTGCGCTCGTTGCGCGCCGACCCCGGCGAGGACCTGCTCTCGAAGCTGGTGCAGGTCGCCGACGACGACGGGTCCGGGCTCACCGAGCAGGAGCTCGTCGCGACCTCGATGCTGATCCTCGCGGCCGGGTTCGAGACGACGGTCAACCTCATCTCCAACGGCACGGTCCGGCTCTTCGAGCACCCCGACCAGCGCGCCGTGCTCGCCGAGGATCCGTCGCTGTGGTCGAACGCCGTCGACGAGGTGCTGCGCCACGACTCCCCGGTCCAGCGGACCGCCCGCATGGCGCGCCGCGACACCGAGGTGGAGGGCGTGCCGGTGGCGGAGGGCGAGATCGTCGTGACGGTGCTCGGCGCGGCCAACCGCGACCCGGCGGTGTTCACCGACCCCGACCGCTTCGACGTCGCCCGCCGCAACGCCAAGGAGCACGTCGCGTTCTCCAGCGGCATCCACTACTGCCTCGGCGCGGCGCTCGCGCGCATGGAGGGCGAGGTCGCGCTGCGGGCGCTGTTCACCCGCTTCCCCGACCTCGCTCCGGCCGGGTCGGCCGTCCGGCGCCCGACGATCATCCTGCGGGGCTGGGAGACGGTGCCCGTCCGGGCGTGAGCCGTCCCGCTCGCCCACACAGCGGGATCACAGGATTCGCCCAGCACGGGCGAATCGGTCGGTGCCATCGTGGTAACCATGACCGCGACCCGTGCCGAGCTGCGCCGGCCCGACGGCAGCCCCGTCCGCGCCCTCGTCGTCGACGACGAGCCGACGCTGGCCGACCTCCTGTCCATGGCGCTGCGCTACGAGGGGTGGGACGTCCGCAGCGCCGGGGACGGCCTCGGCGCGGTCACCCAGGGCCGCGAGTTCCGCCCCGACGTCGTCGTGCTCGACGTCATGCTCCCCGACATCGACGGGTTCGAGGTGCTCCGCCGGCTCCGCGCCGACATCCCCGACGTGCCGGTGCTCTTCCTCACCGCGCGCGACGCCGTGGAGGACCGGGTCGCGGGCATCACGGCCGGCGGCGACGACTACGTCACCAAGCCGTTCAGCCTCGAGGAGGTCGTCGCCCGGCTGCGGGGCCTGCTGCGCCGCGCCGCGGTGGCCACCGTGGTCCGCGGTGACGCCGGCCTCGTCGTCGGCGACCTGACCCTCGACGAGGACTCCCACGAGGTGTTCCGCGGCGGCTCCCAGGTCGAGCTGACCGCCACCGAGTTCGAGCTGCTGCGCTTCCTCATGCGCAACCCGCGCCGGGTGCTCTCGAAGGCCCAGATCCTCGACCGGGTGTGGAACTACGACTTCGGCGGCCAGTCGAACATCGTCGAGCTCTACATCTCCTACCTGCGCAAGAAGATCGACGCCGGGCGTGCCCCGATGATCCACACCGTGCGCGGGGCGGGGTACGTCCTCAAGCCCGCGGGGTGAGGGGAGCATCATGACCTGGATGCGCTCACTGCAGGCCCGGATCGTCCTCACGACGGTGGTCCTGTTGGCCGTGGTGTGCGCGGTCGTGGGCGTGGGCGCGGCGGTGTCGCTGCGGCACTACCTGGGCGAGCAGCTCGCCCAGGAGGTGTCGCGCACCGTGGGCTTCGCGGCCGGCCCGCCCGGCGGCGACGACTCCGGGAACCGGCCGCCGCCGCCCGACGCCGGCAGCGGCTTCGGGGGTGGGGACGGCACGAGCCGGATCCAGGTGCGCAGCGTCGACGGCCAGGTGGTGTCCGCCTCGACGCTGGGGAACTTCCGCTCCGGCGACCAGCCCCTCGACGACAGCCAGGTCGCGCCCGTGCTGGCGGTGACCCCGCTGCAGCGCGGCCCCGGGATCGACCCGAACACCACCCAGCCGGTGTCGCTGCCCGGCCTCGGCACCTACCTCGTCCAGGCCCGCTACACCTCGGACGGCTCCGTGGTGGCGGTCGGCATCTCGACGAGCCGGATGGACGCCACCGTCGGGCGGCTCGCCCTCATCGAGATCGTCATCTTCGCGATCGGGGTGGCCGTGGCCGGGGTGGCCGCCGCCTTCGCGACGCGCGCGACGCTGCGTCCCCTCCACCGGGTCTCCGCGATCGCCCGCCGGGTCTCGGAACTGCCGCTCGAGCGCGGCGAGGTGGAGCTCGACGACCGCGTGCCCGAGGCCGACGCCGACCCGCGCACCGAGGTGGGGCAGGTGGGGGTCGCCTTCAACCGCATGCTCGGCCACGTCGCCGGCGCGCTCGAGGTCCGCCAGGAGTCCGAGACCCGGGTCCGCCGCTTCGTCGCGGACGCCTCCCACGAGCTGCGCACCCCGCTCGCCGCGATCCGCGGCTACTCCGAGCTCGCCCGCCGCCGGACCGACGACCTGCCCCCGGAGGTCGCGGCGATGCTGGAGCGCGTCGGCTCCCAGACCGAGCGCATGACGCTGCTGGTCGAGGACCTGCTGCTGCTCGCGCGCCTGGACGCCGGCCGGCCGCTGGCCCGGGAGCGCGTCGACCTCGCGCGGCTCGTGGCCGACGCCGTCGCCGACGCCCACGCGACCGCGCCCGGGCACCGGTGGTCGCTGCGGCTGCCCGAGGACCCCGCGGAGACCGGGTTCGACGTCGTCGGGGACCCCGAGCGCCTCCACCAGGTCGTCGCGAACCTCCTGGCCAACGCCCGCACCCACACCAGACCCGGCACGCGGGTGGTCGCCGGGCTCTCCCGGGGCGCGGACGTGGTGCGGCTCGAGGTCGCCGACGACGGGCCCGGCATCGCGCCGGAGCTGCTCGACCACGTCTTCGAGCGCTTCGCCCGCGGTGAGACCGGCCGGGCCCGCAGCACCGGCAGCACCGGCCTCGGGCTCTCGATCGTGTCCGCCGTCGTCACCGAGCACGGGGGACGGCTCGGGGTCACCAGCGTGCCCGGCGACACCCGGTTCACCGTCGAGCTCCCGGCCGCCGACCGGCAGGGCCCGGTGCGGCCGTCGGCGCGCGCGCCGGTGGCCGGTCGAGGCTGAGGCCCTCAGCGCTGCAGGCGGTCCGCGACCGTCGCCGCCACGTCCGACACCGCGCGCGCCGCGCGCCCGGTGACGTCCTCGGCGGCCTCCCGCGCCCTGTCGGCGGCCTCGCCCGCGACCTCGCCGGCCTTCTCCGCCACCTGCTCGAGGCGCTCACCCACGCTCGGGGCGTCGATGGTGGCGTCGGGGCCCGGCGTCAGGATCGTCTCGTCGCCGTTGTCGAAGCGCACCCGGTAGGGCGGCCCGTCGGCCCCGAGGACCCCGACGATCGTGCCGGTGCGGTCCGGTGCGTCGACGGTGTTGGCGTGCAGGCGGATGCGGTCCCCGACGTTCGCGCTCACGGCTGGCTCCCCTCGCGGACGGGCTCGTCCCCGACAGGTACCCCGGAGCGCCGCGGAGATCACCGGCGACACACAGGAAGGGCCCCTCCGGTCGATCGAGATCGACCGGAGGGGCCCTCCGATGCGTACTGCTCCTGCCGGAGCGGCAGCGGGATCAGCTCGCCAGGGCGGGCTCATCCACCGAGAAGACCAGCTCCTCGCCGTCGGGTCCGACGTCCACGCGGACCGTCTGCCCGGCCGCGATCTCGTCGCCGAGCAGCATCTCCGAGAGCCGGTTGCCGACCTGCCGCTGGATCGTGCGCCGCAGCGGCCGGGCTCCGAACTCGGGCTGGTACCCGTGCTCGGCGAGCCAGTCGACGGCCGCCGTCGAGAACTCGATCCCGATGTGCAGCGACTCCAGCCGCTCCCGCGTCTCGCTGAGCAGCAGGTCGGTGATGGTCCGCAGCTGCTCGGCGTCGAGCCGCTTGAAGACGATCACCTCGTCGATCCGGTTGAGGAACTCCGGCCGGAACGACTCGCGCAGCCGCGGCATGAGCCGCTCCTGCAGCGATTGGTCACTGCTCACGTACGAGGGCGCGAAGCCGAGCGCCTGGGTGTTCGTCGTGATCAGCTCCGAGCCCACGTTGCTGGTCATGATCAGCACCGTGTTCCGGAAGTCGACCGTCCGGCCCTGGGAGTCGGTCAGCCGCCCGTCGTCGAGCACCTGCAGCAGGGTGTTGAAGACGTCCGGGTGGGCCTTCTCCATCTCGTCGAGCAGGACCACGGAGTACGGCCGGCGCCGGATCTCCTCGGTCAGCTGCCCGGCCTCGCCGTAGCCGACGTACCCGGGGGGCGAGCCCACCAGCCGCGACACGGTGTGCCGCTCGGAGTACTCGCTCATGTCGACGCGGACCATGCGGTCCTCGTCGCCGAACATCACCGCGGCCAGGGCCTTGGCGAGCTCGGTCTTCCCGACGCCGGTGGGGCCGAGGAACAGGAAGCTGCCGATCGGGCGGTCCGGGTCGCCCAGGCCGGCCCGCGAGCGGCGGACCGCCTCGGCGACCGCGCGCACGGCGTCGTCCTGGCCGACGACCCGCTCGTGGAGCTGGGCCTCCAGGCCGAGCAGCCGCGACCGCTCGGTCTCGGTGAGCTGCGCGACCGGGATGCCGGTCGAGCGCGAGACGACCTCGGCGATGTCCTCGACGGTCACCTCGAGCACGCCGCCGTGGCCGGTCGACCGCTCGTGCCGGGCCTCGGACAGGGCCTGCTGGGCCTGCGCGACCTCGTCACGCAGGGCGCCGGCGCGCTCGTAGTCCTCGTCGGCGACAGCCTGGTCCTTGTCGCGCTGCAGCGACTCGACCTTGCGCTCGAGCTCCCGGGTGTCGGTGTGCGGCGCCCGCGAGCCCAGCCGCTTCCGCGCCCCCGCCTGGTCGACGAGGTCGATGGCCTTGTCGGGCAGGAAGCGGTCGGTCACGTAGCGCTCGGAGAGCTCGGCCGCGGCCGTCAGGGCCTCGTCGGTGAAGCGCACCTGGTGGTGCGCCTCGTAGCGGTCGCGCAGCCCGTGCAGGATCGCGATCGTGTCGGAGACGCTGGGCTCGGGGACCATGACCGGCTGGAAGCGCCGCTCGAGCGCCGCGTCCTTCTCGATGGACTGCCGGTACTCGTCGAGCGTCGTCGCGCCGACGATGTGCAGCTCGCCGCGGGCCAGGGCCGGCTTGAGGATGTTGCCGGCGTCCATGCCGCCACCCTCGCCGCCGCCACCGGCACCGACCATGGTGTGGAGCTCGTCGATGAAGACGATGAGCTCCTCGGAGTGCTGCCGGATCTCGTCGACGAGCTTCGTCATGCGCTCCTCGAAGTCACCGCGGTAGCGGGTGCCCGCCACCATGCCGGTGAGGTCGAGCTGGACGATCCGCTTGCCGGTGAGCTGGTCGGGCACGTCGCCGGAGACGATGCGCTGGGCGATGCCCTCGACGACGGCGGTCTTGCCGACGCCGGCCTCACCGATCAGCACCGGGTTGTTCTTGGTGCGCCGGGAGAGCACCTCGAGGGTCTGGTCGACCTCGTCCTCGCGGCCGATCACCGGGTCGAGCTCGCCCGCCCGCGCCTTGCCGGTCAGGTCGACGCCGAACTGGTCGACGGTCGGGGTGTCGGACTCGCCACCCTGACCGGGCTGGCTGCCGGGACGGCCGCCGCTCGGGCGGCCCGCGCCGGACGCGGAGCGCTGCAGCGACTGCGGGTCCACCCCGTGGCCCTGCAGGGCCTTGCCGGTCGGGGAGTCCGGGTTGGCGGCGAGCGCCAGCACGATGTGCTCGGGGCCGATGTAGCTGGCACCGAGGGCACGGGAGATCTGGTGGGCGTCGAGCAGCGTCCGCTTCGCGGTGGGGGTCAACGTCGGGGCCTCGCCCGTCGCCTCGCCGCGCGGGAGCTGCGCGTCGGCGTGCCGGGCCAGCTCCTCGACGTCCGCGCCCGTCCCCGCGATCAGGGCGCGCAGCGGCGGCACCGCCAGGCCGGCCAGGAGGAGGTGCCAGGCGTCGAGATCGGTGTTGCCCCGCTCGGCGGCCTGCTGGGCCGCCGCGCCGACCAGTCCACGGGCCTGCTCGGTCATGAGCGCGGTGATGTCGATGCGCTGGGCACCACGGGGCGACGCTCCGCCGAGGAAGCGCGCCAGGAAGTCGTCGAACGGGCCGGACCCGGGGCCGCCGGGACCGAATGCGCTGGTCATGCGTACCTCTCTGCGGGGGTCCTGCCGCCTGTGGCGTGGTGCCTGCGGCGGCTGTCAGGGAGATCAGCAACCCGGCTCCCGGTTTCATTCCTGAGTCGGTGTGACTCATGTCTGCCCGGTGGGGATGCGCCGACCCGGCTCAGGTGTTCCCGATCGCGACCGCGCGACACACCCCCGTCATCGCGGGTAGTCCTGCCGACATGACGACCGCTCACGAGGTCCACCTGGTCCGCCGTCCCCACGGCTTCCCGAACGCCGACGACTTCTCCCTCGTCGAGCGCGAGCTCCCCGCGCCGGCGTCCGACGAGGTCGTCGTCGGCAACCGCGCCTTCTCCGTCGACCCGTACATGCGCGGGCGGATGAACGACGTCCCCAGCTACGTGGCGCCCTTCCGGCTGGACGAGGCCATGGACGGCCGCTCGGTCGGCGAGGTGACCGCGGTGGGCGACGGCGTGACCGACGTCGCGGTCGGCGACCTCGTCCTGGCCAATCTCGCCTGGCGCGACCACGGCATCTCGAAGGCGCGGCACCTGCAGAAGGTCCCCGACGTCGAGGGCGTCGACCCGAAGGCCTACCTCGGCGTGCTCGGCGCCCCCGGGCTGACCGCGTGGGTGGGCCTGCTGGACAAGGCGTCGTTCCGGCCGGGGGACGCCGTCTTCGTGTCCGGCGCCGCGGGCGCCGTCGGCAGCCTCGTCGGGCAGATCGCGGAGGCCAAGGGCGCGTCACGGGTGGTCGGCAGCGCCGGCAGCGCCGAGAAGGTCGCCTGGCTGACCGACGAGCTGGGCTACGACGCGGCGTTCAACTACAAGGACGGGCCGGTGGCCGAGCAGCTCGCGAAGGCGATGCCCGACGGCCTGGACGTCTACTTCGACAACGTCGGGGCGGAGCACCTCGAGGCCGCCATCGACGTCGCGAACGACCACGCCCGCGTCGCCGCCTGCGGGGCGATCGCGCACTACAACGACACCGAGGACGACCCCACGCCCGGCCCGCGCAACCTGTTCAAGATCGTGAAGAAGCGGCTGTCGATCCAGGGCTTCATCGTCACCGACTCGCTGGACCGCTTCCCGGCGTTCCTCGAGGAGGTCACGCCGTGGGTGGCGCAGGGCCGGGTGCGGTTCGCCGAGACCGTCGTCGAGGGCGTGGACCACGCGGTCGAGGCGTTCCAGGGCCTGCTGCGCGGCGAGAACACCGGGAAGATGCTGGTGGCGGTCTGATCTCAGGTCCCGACGACGGGGGCCGGGCGCGGCTCGAGCACGACGTCGACCCGGCCGGGGGCGGCCCGCCGGGCGACGGGAGAGTGCTCGGGCGCGGCGCACACCAGCATGCACGGGGTCGGCGGCACGGGTACCTCGTAGTCGCCGGCCTCGTCGGTACGCATCGCCCCGAGCTGGTGGCCGTGGTCGTCGACGAGGGTGACGGTCGCGCCGGGGAGCGGGGCTCCGCCCGCCGTACGCACGGTGCCGCGCAGGGTGGGGCGCACCCCGTCGTGAGGGAGTGGCGCCGTCCTGTCGCCGGGCGGGAGGAATGCGCCATTGCTTCCGGACGGGGCCGGGGCCGGGGCCGGGCCGTCGTCGTGAGCGAGTGGCGCCGTCCTGTCGCCGGGTGGGAGGAATGCGCCATTGCTTCCGTCGGGGGCGGGATCGGCGGTGGGGTGCCCCGTTCCCGAGACGTGCCGGTTCCGCGCCGCCCCGGCTCCGGCCACCGCGAGCGGGACCAGCAGCACGAGCAGCGTGGCGATCGGGACGGTCCAGCCGCCGGTGGCGTCGTGGATCGCGCCGAGCGCGAGCGGGCCGGCCGCGGCGAGCACGTAGCCCACGCCCTGGGCCATCCCCGAGAGCTCCGAGGTGTGGGCCGCGTCGGGGGAGCGCAGCGTGATCAGGGTCAGGCCGAGGCTGATGCCCACGCCCTGCCCGAGCCCGATGAGCACCATCCACAGCGGCGCGAGGGCACCCGGCGCGAGCAGTAGCCCGAGGTAGCCGACCACCCAGAGCGCGAGCAGCAGCACGACGAGGTGGTGCTGACGGCGGGCGCGGGCGGCCAGCACCGGGGTGATCGCGGAGGTCACCAGCGAGGAGACCCCGGCGAGGGAGAGCAGCAGCCCGGCCGCGGTCGCGGAGCGGCCGCCGTCGACGAAGATCGTCGGGGCCCAGGCGGTGAGCGCGTAGAACTGCAGCGACTGCAGCCCCATGAACAGCGTGACCTGCCACGCGAGCGCGCTGCCCCACAGTCCGCGCACCGGGGCCGCCGGGGCGGCGGGCGGCGCGGCGGCCGCCCGACGGCGGGCGCGGACCACCCAGGGGAGCCAGAGCACCAGCGCGAGCGCCACGAGCACGGCCCACAGCGCCAGCGACGGGCGCCACCCGAGTCCCGTCGCGTGCTCGACGGGCACCATCACCGCCGCGGCCAGCGCGCCGCCGCCGGAGATCATCGTCGAGTACGCGCCGGTCATCACGCCGGTGCGGTGCGGGAAGTCGCGCTTGACGACCACCGGCATCAGCGTGTTGCCGATGGCGATCGCGATCCCGGCGAGCACGCTGCCGGCGAGCACCGCGCCGAGCGCCGGCACGAGCCGCACGAGGATGCCCGCCCCGAGCACGAGCAGCGCGACGAACAGGGTCGTCTCGAGCCCGATCCGGCGGGCGAACCGTCCCGCGAACGGCGCGAGGAGGCCGAAGCAGAGCACCGGCAGGGTCGTGAGCAGGCCGCCGACGGCGCCGCCGATGCCGAGGTCGGTCCGGATCTGCGACAGCAGCGGGGAGACGGCGACGACGGCCGGGCGCAGGTTCAGCGCGATCAGTAGGACCGCGACCACCAGCGCCGCCGTGCGGGCCCGGCTCACGCCGGATCCCCGAGGAGGGCGAGGAGCTCGTCGAGCAGGGCGTCCGAGGCGCGGCCCGCGGCGTCCGCGTCGCCGGCGCGGACGGCGTCGAGCAGGTCGGTGTGCACGTGGAACCGGGGCGAGCCGACGGCGCGCTGCGCGTCGACGGTGACGGCGATCGTGTCGGTGAGCGCCTCGCCGAGGTGGTCGAGCAGGTCGGTGAGCACGGGGTTGTGGGCGGCCGCCGCGACCAGCCGGTGGAACTCGAGGTCGCCGCGCACGAAGCCGGCCGGGTCGTCGGCCGCGGCCAGCTCGTGCTGGCGGGCCAGCGCCGCGGTGAGCCGCTCGAGGTCGTCGTCGGTCCGGCGGCGGGCGGCGAGCCGCGCGGCCTCCCGCTCCAGGCCACGCCGGACCTCGAGGACGTGGCGGGCGTCGGCACGCCGGACGTAGCGGTCGAGGACCGTGCCCAGGCCGCTCGCGGCCCGCACCCAGGTGCCGTCGCCCTGGCGGACCTCGAGCATCCCGGTGTGCGCCAGCGCCCGGACGGCCTCGCGCACGGAGTTCCGCCCGACGCCGAGGGCCGCCACCAGCTCCGGTTCCGGCGGGATCCGCGTCCCGACCGGCCACTCCCCGGAGACGACCATCGTCTCCATCTGGGCAATCACGTCACCGATGACGCTGCCGCGCCGCGGGCTCTGCAGGGGCACGCCAGACATCCTGACATCCCATGTCTGGCGGCGGAACCGGACGACCCGTGCGCGTGGTCACGCGTCAGGGGTGGTGCTTGTCGCCCGAGGGGTTCGACCCGCCGTGCCGCGTCCCGTGGTGCTGCGACGACGGCGCGACGGTCCCGGCCCCGGTCGCGTCGGCGAGCGAGCGCAGGTCGAACGAGACGAAGTCCCGGCTCGAGGTCTGCAGGTAGTGCTGGGCGCCGACCTGCTCGTCGGGGAAGAGCTGGAACGCGTCCGGGCGCGGCTGCCCGGTCGGGTGGAAGTACGCGCCCGACACCCAGGCCGGGTTGATGTCCAGTTCCATCCCGCGCACCGCGCCCGCGGACCGCAGGATCTCGCCGAGGGTGCACACCGACAGCGCCGGGCCGCCGACGTAGATCTCCGCGCCGGTCGCGGTGACCCCGAACGCGGAGCGGTTGATGTAGGCGGCCTGCCCGACGGTCGAGCCCCACTCCGCGGTCCCGCCGGTCGCGCACGTCGGGTTGACGACACCGTGGTCGACGAGCGGGACCAGGTTCTGCCGGACCGCGACCACGTCAGGGGTCATCCGCACCTCGCTGCCCCAGGCGCCGACGTCGGCGTTGCCGTCGCGGTGGATGACCAGGCTCGCGGCGCCCGGCACGAGCGGCCGGGCCTCCTTGCCGTCGAGGTACCAGCCGCCGTGGCTGTCGCCCTGAAGGCGGAAGCCCGCGGAGAAGGCACTGACGACGGTGCGCTGCTCGGTGCTGTCGACCGAGGGCGGCACCGGGAAGTCGCCGCCCGGGTCCTCCGTGCCGGGGTGCAGCACACCGCGCACCAGCGTCGGGTTCAGCCACAGCACGCCGACCAGGAACGAGGTGTGCGCCGCGTCGGGGCGGACCGTCGTCAGGCGGACCGCGTCGCCGTGGGGGGTGGCCACCACGGTCTGCCACTGGCCCTCGCCGGGCAGCGGTGCGAGGCCGGCTGGCGCCGGCAGGGGCGGCGGGGCGGGGCTGCCGCCGGGGTGGTCGACCACCGCGCCGGTGGCGTGCGGGATGCCCCCGGCGGGTGTGCCCCCGGTGGCCGGCTGGTCCAGGTCGTACTGGCGGGCCTCGGCCCAGGTCACGAGCGGTCCGAGCCCGTGGTCGCGGCCCCACTCGGCCAGCCGGGCCGGGACCGTGTCCGAGCCCCGCCGGGTCAGCGCGTGGACCAGCGAGGGCGTGGCGACGGCGGCGAGCACCAGCACGACGGCGGCCAGCGCGGCGAGCGAGCGGCGGAGCCACCGGGACCGGGGGAGAACCCGGAACCGGCGCCGCCGCCCAGCGGCCGGGAAGGTCGTGGTGTCTGCCTCCGCCGGATCGCCGCCCTCGGGCGGCTCGACGGGTGCCACCGGCACGGTGCTCGCGCCGACCGGGTCGGCGTGGTCGTCCGCCTCGTCGTCCTCGGGCCCGGTGGCCGGGACGGACTCCGTGTGGGCGTCGTCGTCGGCCTCGTCGTCGGGCTCGGGGGCGGGGTCCGCCTCGTCGGTGTCCGTCGTGCCGTCGTCGGGCTCGGCGTGCTCGTCGTCCTCGTCCTGCGGCGTCCCGACGGCGGACGTGGTCACCGTGGGCCCGTCGAGGCCCTCCCACGTCGCCTGCTCCTCGGCCGCACGGTCGTCGTCGGGCACGTCGACCCGGCCGGTCGGTCCGGTGTCCGGGGCCGCCAGGGCGGACGAGGGATGAGGGGCCACGACAGGTCATCGTGCACATGACCTGCGGCGTAACGGTGAAGCCCCCATCTGGTGAGCCGCGGCCCGGCCCGGTTCGTCCCGCGGTGTGCTCGAAGGTCCCGCCCCGACGCGGAGCGCGGTGTGAGTGACGGGTCACCAGGGGCACGGAGCACCGAGTGGACTCCCACGGCGGCGACCGCGACCACCACGGCCCACTCGGCGAGGAATGTCGGACCGCGCCGCCCCCGGAACGAGCGAAGGGCCCCTTTCGTCGAGAAGATCGACCGAAGGGGCCCCTCGCTCAGAGCAGCCCTACGACGACGGCCGGATCGTCAGCAGCAGGTGGTCCTTGCCCTTGCTGGAGCGCAGCGCGGCGTCCCACCCGTCCTTCGCCGCGGCCGTGTAGAGCAGCGCCGTCGACGGCGTCCGCAGCGGCGCCCGGAACACGGCGTCGACCGTCGAGGCCGGGCCGTAGCGCCCGGACAGCGCGGCGAGCACCCGCGCCTTCGACCACATGCCGTGCGCGATCGTGCCCGGCATCCCGAACGCCTTCGCGGCGAGGGAGTTGATGTGGATCGGGTTGACGTCGCCCGACACCGCCGCGTAGCGCCGGCCGATGTCGCCCGGCACCTTCCACACCGCGTGCGGCCGGTCCCCGACGACGGGGGCGGGCTCGGGCGGGGCCGGCTCGGCGGCGTCGTCGGCCTGTGCCCCGCGCACGAAGTACGTCGACCGCGAGTGCCAGGTGTCCTCGCCGTCGGGGGTGCTGACGTTCGCGACGAGGTCGACCTGCGCGCCCTTGGGGTGCGAGACCAGCCGCTCGGCGTGGACCCGCAGCGTCAGCGGCTCGCCGACCTCGAGGGCGCGGCGCTGGCTGATGACGTTGCGCAGGTGCACCATGCCCGGCGCCGGCAGCGGGAACTCCCGGTCGGTCATCAGCCGCATCTGCAGCGGGAACGCCAGCATGTGCGGGTAGGTCAGCGGCACGTCGCCGCCGACCCGGAACCCGCACACGTGGGCGTAGTCCGCCACCGCGTCCGCGTCGATGGTGGTCCCGGCGAGCTCGAGCGTCCGGTCGGGGAGCGTGTCGCCGCCCGAGCGCGCGGTGAGCAGCGCCCGCCCGTAGAGCGCTCCCAGCGTGGGGGGTGCGTCCAGCGTCTCGGTCGCCATGCCTCAGGCCCCCAGCAGGTTCTGGCCGTCGACGCGCAGCACCTGGCCGTTGACCGCGTACGACGCACCCTGCGCGAAGTAGGCGATCGTCTCGGCGACGTCGACCGGCAGCCCGCCCTGGGTCAGCGACGAGAGCCGGCGCCCGGCCTCGCGGGTCCCGACCGGCATCGCCGCCGTCATCGCCGTCTCGATGAACCCGGGCGCGACGGCGTTGATCGTCGCGTCCTTGGGGGCGAGCAGCGGGGCCGTGGCGTCGACGAGCCCGATGACGCCGGCCTTCGAGGCGGCGTAGGACGTCTGCCCGCGGTTGCCGGCGATCCCGGCCATCGACGACACGGTGACGATGCGGCCGCCGCGGTGGAAGCCGGTGTCGTCGGGGGAGCCGATGAGGATGTCGTTGATCGCCAGCTGGGAGTTCAGGTTGACGTCGATCACCGAGTTCCAGCGGTCGGTGTCCTGGTTGGCCAGCAGCTTGTCGCGGGTGATGCCGGCGTTGTGCACGACGATGTCGATGCCGCCGTGGCGCTGCGCGTGCGACAGGATCGCCTCGCCCGCGCCCTCGCCGGTGATGTCGAGCTGCAGCGCGGTGCCGCCGACGTCGTTGGCCGTGCGCGCCAGGGCGTCGCCCGCGGACGGGACGTCGACGCAGACCACGGTGGCGCCGTCGCGCGCCAGGGTCGTCGCGACCGTGCGGCCGATGCCGCGGGCCGCGCCGGTGACGACGGCGACCTTCCCGGCGATCGGCCGGTCCCAGTCGGTACCGGCGGACGAGCCCGCGTAGCCCGGCACCGTCCCCACGTCGAGCCGCTGGCCGTCGACGAAGGCCGAGCGCGACGAGAGGAAGAACCGCAGCGTCGACTCGAGGTCGTTCTCGGCGCCGTCGGCGACGTGGACCAGGTTGACCGTCGCGCCGTAGCGGGCCTCCTTCGCCGCCGAGCGCACGAGGCCCTCGAGCGCGCGGCGGGCGGCGCGGACCGCGGGGCGGTCGGCCTCGGCCGGGACGTCGCCGATCACGAGGATGCGGCCCGAGCTCCCGACCCGGCGCATCACCGGGGTGAGGAACCCCTGGATCGCGGCCAGGTCCGACGGGCTCGAGAGGCCGGTGGCGTCGACGACCGCCGCGGCGACCTTCGACGTCGACGACCCGCCGCCGATCGGGGCCTGCGGGTCCTCGTGGACCTCCACGCCCGCGTCGGACAGCACGGCCCGCACCACCTTGGCCACGCGGCCGTTCGCGGTCGCGGTCCCGAGCAGGGCGGCCCCGGACAGCAGCGGCTGGCCGGGCTCCCAGCGCCGCAGCACCGGGACGGGCGGGAGGCCCAGGTTGCCGGCGATCGTCTTGCCGATGCCGGAGTTGACGAAGTCGGAGTACCAGTCGTGGGACATCGTAGGAGCTCCTGTCAGGCCTCGAGGATGGCGACGACGCCCTGGCCGCCGGCCGCGCAGATGGAGATGAGCCCGCGACCCCCACCGTTCTCGTGGAGGATCTTCGCGAGGGTCGGGACGATCCGGGCGCCGGTCGCGGCGAACGGGTGGCCGGCCGCGAGCGACGAACCGTGGACGTTGAGCTTGCCGCGGTCGATCGAGCCGAGCGGCGCGTCGAGCCCCAGGCGCTCCTTGCAGAACTGCGGGCTCTCCCACGCGGCGAGCGTCGCGAGGACCGTGGAGGCGAACGCCTCGTGGATCTCGTAGAAGTCGAAGTCCTGCAGCGTGAGGCCGTTGCGCTCGAGCATCCGCGGCACGGCGTAGGCCGGGGCCATGAGCAGGCCCTCGTCGCCGTGCACGTAGTCCACCGCGGCGGTCTCGGCGTCGACGACGTGCGCGAGCACCGGCAGGCCGCGCTCGGCGGCCCACTCGTCGCTGGCGAGCAGCACGGTGGCGGCGCCGTCGGTGAGCGGCGTCGAGTTGCCCGCGGTCATCGTCGCCTCGGCCTTGTCGGCCCCGGCGGGGAAGAAGACCGGCTTGAGCTTGCCGAGCTTCTCGACGGACGAGTCGGCCCGCAGGTTGTTGTCCTTGGTGAGCCCGAGGTAGGGCGTCATGAGGTCGTCGAAGAACCCGGCGTCGTAGGCCTTGGCCAGGTTCTGGTGCGAGAGCGCGGTGAGCTCGTCCTGCGCGGTGCGCGAGATCGCCCAGTGCGCGGCCGTGATCGCCGTGTGCTCGCCCATGCTCATCCCGGTGCCGGGCTCCCGGTTGGCCGGGATCTCGGGGACGATCTGGCCCGGGCGCAGCCCGGCGAGGGCCTTGACGACGCCGGCCGTGGACTTCGCGCGGTTCGCGGCGAGCAGGACCTCGCGGAGGTCCTCGTTGACCGCGATCGGCGCGTCGCTGGTGGTGTCGACGCCGCCGGCGATCCCGGACTCGACCTGGCCGAGCGCGATCTTGTTGGCGATCAGGACGGCGGCCTCGAGTCCGGTGCCGCAGGCCTGCTGGACGTCGTAGGTGGGCGTCCAGGGCGAGAGCCGGCTCGCGAGCACCGCCTCGCGGGTGAGGTTGAAGTCGCGGCTGTGCTTGAGCACGGCGCCGGCGACCACCTCGCCGACCCGTTCGTCGGCGAGCCCGAAGCGGGCGACGAGTCCGTCGAGCGCCGCGGTGAGCATGTCGGAGTTCGAGGCGCGCGCGTACGCGCCGTTGGAGCGGGCGAACGGGATGCGGTTGGCACCGACGACCGCCGCGCGACGGGGGCTGGCCACTGGGTCCTCCAGGGGTGCTGGCTGTGTCGTACGCGAAACTGTGTTACTCGAAAGTAGCAGGTACCGTGGGTGCCGTGAGTCGTCGTTCGCAACGTCACGAGGACGAGGGGCGGAACGGCCGCGACGCATCCCGCCGTGGCCGGCCGGGCTCCTCGTCGGGCGACGCCGCGTCCGCCGACCCGCCGGACGACGGCGCAGGGACAGCTGGCCGGGACAGTGCCCCGCCCCCTCGCCGGGACAAACGTTCCAGCCGCTGGGACGAGCACCGCAAGGCCCGCCGCCAGGAGCTGACCCTCGCCACCATCGTCGCGATCCGCGCCCACGGCGCGGACGTGGGCATGAGCCAGGTCGCGGCGCAGGCGCGCACCTCGAAGACCGTCGTGTACCGGCACTTCGCCGACAAGTTCGACCTCTACCAGGCGGTCTGCGAGCGCGTCGGCGCCGTCATCGTCGGCAAGGTGCAGCAGGCGATGCGCGAGGCCGGCCCGCCGGAGCGGACGCTGCTCTCGGGCGTCGACGCGTACCTCACCCTCATCGAGGCCGACCCGGACATCTACCGCTACGTCATGCGCCCGCCCACCTCGGAGCGGTCGTCGTCGGCGGGTGGCCCGAACGACTTCGTCGGCGACCTCACGTCGTTCATCGGCGACTTCGTCGGCGAGATCATCTCCACCGAGCTGCACCGCCAGAACCGCGACGCGACCCCCGCGACGACGTGGGGGCACGCGCTGGTCGGCATGGTGCGCTCGGTCGGCGACCACTGGCTGACCGTCCGTCCCGATGTGCCCCGGGAGACGATCGCGTCCGAGATCGCCGACCTCGCCTGGTTCGGGCTCCTGCGCACCGTGAACGAGGCGGCCGCGTCGGCCTGACGCCCGACGGGCACGTGACCGTGACCACCTCAACGGGGCGGTGACCAGCGACGTAGCGAAGCTACTCACGGGTAACCTGAGGGCGAGGGCGGCCGGCCGCCGCCGCCGCCCCTTCCACACCGGGAGGACACCGTGACCGCCAGTACCCCCCTCGACCCCGGGTCGGTCACCCCCGCGACTGTCGTCGCCGTGCGCCGGTCGCTGGACGGCCGGTGGGCGAGCCTGCGCGACGAGATCCGGGCGCGCGACGACTTCGCGCAGCTCCGCGTCCCGCCGGGCACCGACACCGAGACCTACCGCGACCGCGTGTGGGAGATGCTCGCCCAGCTCGCGGCGGACGGGCACGCGCTGCACGGCTTCCCCACCTCGGTCGGCGGCCACGGCGACATCGGGGGCTCCGTCGCCTCGTTCGAGATGCTCGCGTTCGCCGACCTGTCCCTGCAGGTCAAGAGCGGCGTGCAGTGGGGCCTCTTCGGCGGCGCGATCCAGGCGCTGGGCAACGCCGAGCAGCACGCCCGCTACCTCCCCGGCGTCATGGACCTGAGCCTGCCGGGCTGCTTCGGCATGACCGAGACCGGCCACGGCTCGGACGTCCAGTCGGTGCACACCGCCGCGACCTACGACCCGCGCACGGGCGAGTTCGTCATCGACACCCCGACCGAGTCGGCGCGCAAGGACTACATCGGCAACGCCGCGCGGGACGGCCGGATGGCCGTGGTGTTCGTGCAGCTCTACACCGCGCCCGAGGGCGAGCAGCCGGAGCGCCACGGGGTGCACGCGGTGCTCGTGCCGCTGCGCGACGAGGACGGCACCGTCCTGCCCGGCGTCGAGATCACCGACGACGGGCACAAGGAGGGCCTCAACGGCGTCGACAACGGGCGACTGGCCTTCCACGGGGTGCGCGTGCCGCGCGAGAACCTCCTCGACCGCTACGGCAGCGTCGCCGCCGACGGCACCTACTCGAGCTCGATCGAGAGCGAGAACCGCCGCTTCTTCACGATGCTCGGCGCGCTCGTGCGCGGCCGGGTCAGCGTCTCGGGCTCGGCGGTCGGCGCGGCGCAGCTCGCGCTGACGATCGCGATCCGCTACGCCGAGGCCCGGCGACAGTTCGCGGCGCCGGGCGGGGACGGCGAGATCACGATCCTCGACTACCTCGCCCACCAGCGGAAGCTGCTGCCGCTGCTCGCCCGGACCTACGCGCTGCGCCTCGCCCAGGACGAGCTCGTGGAGATGCTCCACGACGTCCAGACCACCCGGGAGGCGGGCGGCGACGTCGACGAGAAGCGGCAGCGGGAGCTGGAGTCACGGGCCGCGGGCATCAAGGCCCTGTCGACCTGGAATGCCACCGAGGTCATCCAGGTCTGCCGCGAGGCCTGCGGCGGGCAGGGCTTCCTCTCCGAGAACCGCCTCGGGACGCTGCGCACCGACACCGACGTGTTCACGACGTTCGAGGGCGACAACACCGTCCTGCTCCAGCTGGTGGCCAAGGGCCTCATCTCGGACTACGCCGACGACTTCGGCAACCTCGACACGCTCGGCACGATCCGCTTCGTCGCCGACCAGGTCCTCGACACCGTCGCGGAGCGCACCTCGCTGCACTCCCTCGCCGAGCGCCTGCGCGGTGCGACGGCGGGCGACGACGACCAGCTCCTCGACGCCTCCGCCCAGATCAAGCTGCTCGACGACCGCGAGGAGCACACGCTCGACTCCCTCGTCCGCCGGCTGCGGCCGGCCCGCGGCAAGGGGGTGTCCGCCGCCCGGGCGTTCGAGATCTTCAACCGGGCCCAGGACCACCTGCTGAAGGCCGCGCGCAGCCACCTCGACGGGCTCGTCCTCGACGCGTTCAACCGGGCCTGCGAGGCCCAGCAGGACCCGGCGGCCCGGCAGCTGATGCGCCAGGTGTGCGACCTGTACGCGCTCTCGGTGATCGAGGCCGACAAGGGCTGGTTCCTCGAGCACGGCCGCCTCTCCGCCGCACGGTCCAAGGCCGTGACCGCCGAGGTGAACCGGCTCTGCCTGTCCCTGCGGCCCCACGCCCGCGCGCTCGTCGACGCGTTCGGGATCCCGGAGTCCTGGATCGGCGCCCCGATCGCCACCGGCGACGAGGAGCGCCGGCAGCGCGAAGCGGACGCGCACGCTCACGCGGATGCCGGGGAGCACCAGGTCTGATCGGGTACGACCCGTGTGAACGGGGGTCGTCCGGGTACAGGGTGGGCACGGCACCGGTCCGGCCGCCCCCGGTGCGCCGCACGAGGAAGGACCACGACGTGACCACCGATCCCGCCGGGCAGTGGAACAGTGACGCCCAGGTGATGCCGCCGCCGCCGAAGAACGGCGCGGCCACCTGGTCGCTGGTGCTCGCGATCCTCGCCCTGCTCCTGTGCTGGTTGTCCACCCTCGGGGTCTTCATCGGCGGTGGCGGGGTCATCGGGTTCGGTCTCGTCCCGATCGTGCTCGCCGTGATCGCGATCGTGCTCGCGATCGCCGGGATGCGGCGCGCGTCCCGCCAGGGGGCGTCCCGTCGTGGGGTCGCCATCGGCGGGTTGGTCGTCGGGATCGTCGCGCTGCTCGCCGCCGTCGTCATCACGATCGTCTCGGCGGTGTTCCTCGTGGTCGTCCCCGGCGGTCTGGGCCAGACCGTGCAGCAGGTCCAGCAGTGTGTCCGCCAGCAGGTGGCGCAGGGAACGCCCGCCGCCCAGGCCCAGCAGATCTGCGCGCAGCAGGCCCAGCAGCAGGTCCAGAAGCAGGTCGGCGGCGGCTGACCCACCCCGCACGACGACGACGGGCCCCTCACCTGCGGGAAGGTGAGGGGCCCGTCGTCGTGCGCAGGGTGTCCGAACCGGGCGATGAGCCGCCTCGCGGCGCGTGGCACACCAGGGCTTCAGCCGAACGATCGTCCCTGGCGGCTCTTATCATTGAGACCCGGGGGCACATGGCGCCCGGCCCGGACACCCGATACAACCACGATCCCCGGGTCGGTGTTCCACCGGGCCGCGAATTCCGTCCGTGGCCGGAGTCACCGCGCGGGGACCACCCCGACGCCGTCGCGGACCCGGCGCAGGGGCATGTCGGACGGGGTGTTGACCACGCCGAGCGTGCCTCCGGCGGGCCGGCGGACCATCTGGGTCGACCCGCCGCCGTCGAGCGCCACGGCCTGCGGCCAGCCCAGCTCGACGACGAGGCGGCCGAGCTGGGCGAGGGTCAGCCCCACGCTCGCCTGCTGGCGGCCGTCGACCGCGACGAGGGCGAGCGTGCGGCCGTCGGCGGACAGGCCCACCGCGGTGCGCGGCGCCCGCTCGGTGTCCTGCAGGCCGGGCCACGGTGCCCCGCCACGGGCGAGCGGGAGCACGCCCAGCGCCGTCCGCAGCGCCGGGGTACCGCTCGCGCGCAGCTCCCAGTGCGGCACCGCCCGGTCCCCGACCCGCAGCCCGCGCAGCGCGTCCGCACCCCGGTCGCGCCCGACCAGCGCGACGGCCCCGGTGGGCACCGCCGCCGTCCCGACGGGCCCCGACGCCGCCACCCGGCCGTCTCGGACGACGACCTCGACGGTGTCGGGACTGCAGGGCGCGTGGGGGTCGGTGTCCGACCCGCAGACGGTGCGGGTGCGCGGCGCCGCACCCCATCCCGGCGTGAAGGCCGCGATGCCGCCGACCGGGACCGCGTAGGTGTTGAGGCCGGAGAGCGCGAGCGGGGCGCCCGCGGTGGTGACGGTGCCCGCGAACCGCACGGTGTCGATGCGGGCGGCGCCGGACGCGTCGATCCCCAGCACGGTGTCGGGGTCGGAGCCCGGCGGTCCGGGCGGTGCCGGGCGGCGGCCGGGGACGACGGCGGACGTGAGCGGGACGCCGCCGGAGAGCTCGGCCCCGACCGGGGCGCCGCTGCCGCCCTCGTCGAAGAAGTCGCCGTTCACGCCGGCGATCGCGCCCACCCGCCCGGCGAGGTCGGGCACCGTCGCGGTCGCGGTGACGACGGGGGAGCGCAGCAGCACCACGGCGAGGCCCGGGTTCCGCAGGTCGACCCGCACCACGTGCCCGCGTACCCGGCCCGCGGCCACCGTCGTCGTGAACTCGCGGTACTCGGTGCCCGGCACGTCGCCGCCGCGCGCGGCGAGGACCTGGTCCAGGACCGCCCCTGCGGGCGGTGGCGGCGGGGGAGTGGGGCCGGCGAGCGCACTCGGTGCGACGGCCAGCAGGACCGCCAGCGCGGCGACCCCGCCCGCGAGCGGCCGCACCACCCGGATCGCCACCCGCCCCTCCCCCCGCTCGCCGCCGCGGCGCACGGTTCCCGATCACCGGGTCCGGGGTATGCGCGCGGCGCGCGGGGGCGGGCGAGTCCCCCTCGTCGGGTGACGTGGGCGACCTCATGACGTAAAGGGAACCCCAAGAGTTCCCCATTCGTCATCAGGGGGAGACGAGCCACGAGGAGGCAGGGTGACGGTCCCGTTCTGGGTGTGGGCGGCGACGATCGGTGGGATCGCCGTGCTGGTCGCCGTCGACATCTGGCACGCGCGCTCGCCGCACGAGGTGAGCTTCCGCGAGGCGACGCTGTGGTCGGTGATCTACGTCGTCGTCGCGCTGGCGTTCGGCGTGGGCGTGTGGTGGTTCATGGGGGCGCAGTCCGGCATCGAGTACTTCTCGGGCTGGCTGGTCGAGAAGAGCCTGTCGGTCGACAACCTCTTCATCTTCGCGGTGATCCTCGGCCAGTTCGCCGTCCCGAAGCGCCACCAGCAGAAGGTGCTGCTCTGGGGCGTCGTCGGGGCCCTGGTGATGCGCGCGGTGTTCATCGTCGTCGGCGCCGCGGTCATCTCGGCGTTCGCGTTCGTCTTCGTGGTCTTCGGGCTGTTCCTGCTCTGGACCGCCGTCGGGCTCGTCCGCTCGCACGGCTCGGAGCCGAAGGACATGAGCGACAACGTCGCCGTCCGGCTCACCCGCCGACTCGTCCCCGTCCATGAGGAGGAGACTGCGGACGGCGACCCGCACGACGGCCGGCTGACCCGCCGCGTCGACGGCCGGTTCGGCGTCACGCCGCTGTTCATCGCCGTCGCGGTGATCCTCTCGGTGGACCTGGTCTTCGCGCTCGACTCGATCCCCGCGATCTTCGGGATCACGCAGAACGCGTACCTCGTGTTCACCGCGAACGCGCTCGCGCTGCTCGGTCTGCGCGCCCTGTACTTCCTGCTCGTCGGGCTGCTCGACCGGCTGGTGCACCTGAGCTACGGGCTCGCGTTCATCCTCGCCTTCATCGGCGTCAAGCTGATCATGCTCTACCTGCACGAGGACGTGTCGGCCGCGGTCCCCGCGGTGCCGACCTGGCTCTCGCTGACCGTCATCGTGGCCACGCTCGCCGTCGTCACGGTCACGAGCCTGGTGTCCACCCGGGGCGGTGGAGCGGCGGACGACGAGCCGGCGCCGCGCGTGTCAGGCTCGGAGCATGACGGCACCGGGAGCCCGACGCGCCAGCCCTGACCGCGACCGAGCCCGTGACCGCGACCCCGCGGGCCGGGCGCGCAACGCCCGCCCGCGGGACGCGTCGGGGCGGCCCCTCGCGCCGGGGGAGGCGGGGGTCGAGCGGGTCGACGAGGACGTCGTGCTCCCGCCCGACGAGGCGCTCGCCGAGGCCCAGCGGCTGCTCGACGGCGGCTGGCCCTTCCACGCCCACGAGGTCCTCGAGGGCGCGTGGAAGTCGGGTCCCGACGACGAGCGCCCCTTCTGGCAGGGCCTCGCCCAGCTCGCCGTCGGGCTCACGCACGAGCAGCGCGGGAACCGTCGGGGGGCGGTGTCGCTGCTCCGGCGGGGCGCGGACAACGTCGGCGACGGGGCGGGCACGGCGTCGCGGCACGGGGTGGACGCGACCCGGCTGACCGGCTGGGCGCGGGACCGGGCGGACGCGCTCGAGGGCGGCGGGGAGCTGGGGGCGGGGGGTGCGCCGCGACTGCTCGGGTGAGGCCGGGGCGGTGGTCCCCCGCTGACACCCGATGTCGGGGTGGACCCTCGCTGACGTGCGCCGGCGCCGTTTCGGGCCGGCCGGGACCCGGGCACCCGCCCGAGCCATCGCAGCCACCCCCGGTGAGGAGACACCCGTCATGGCGAACGAACTCTCGGGCAAGCGCGTCGCGATCCTCGCGGCGAGCGGCGTCGAGCAGGTCGAGCTGACCCAGCCGCGTCAGACCGCCGACGACGCGGGCGCCACGACCACGCTGATCTCGATTGACACCGGCGAGATCCAGGCGATGAACGGCGACATCAACCCGGCCGACACGTTCCCGGTGGACGCCGCGATCGCCGACGTCTCGGCCGACGACTTCGACGCGCTGATCCTGACCGGCGGCACCTGCAACCCGGACACGCTGCGCCAGAACGGCGACGTCATCGCGTTCGTCCAGGCGGTCGCGGCGGCCGGCAAGCCGATCGCCGCGATCTGCCACGCGCCGTGGACGCTGGTGGAGGCCGACCTCGTGCGCGGGAAGCGCCTCACGTCGTTCCCGAGCCTGCGCACCGACATCCGCAACGCCGGCGGCACCGTCGTCGACGAGGAGGTCGTCGTCGACCAGGGCCTGATCACCAGCCGGAACCCGCACGACCTCGACGCGTTCTGTTCGACGCTGCTCAAGGAGTTCGCCTGAGCGGAAGCGCTCTGGGCGGCCCGGGCACCCGGCGCGCGATGATGCGCCGATGAGCCCCGTCGATGGTCGAGCCCCGCTGCGCTCCGGCTCCGTCGGCCTGTTCGACGAGATCCTCGCCCGCGGCGGCGTCCGGGACGCCGTCGCGGACGCCGCCTGGGTCGCCGCGATGCTCGACGTCGAGGCCGCCCTCGCCCACGCGACCGCCGAGGCGGGCGGGCTCGACGCCGCCGCGGCCGAGGCGGTCGCGGCGGCGTGCCGGCCCGAGCGGTTCGACGTGGCCGAGGTCGCCGTCGACGCCGCGGCCGCCGGCAACCCCGTCGTCCCGCTGGTCGCAGCCCTGCGCGAGGCCGTCCGCGCCGAGGCCGGCGACGAGGCCGCGGCGGCGGTCCACCGCGGCGCCACCAGCCAGGACGTCGTGGACACCGCGAGCGTCCTCGTCACCCGGCGGGCCCTCGCCGTCGTCACCGCCGACCTCACGACCGCGGCCGACGCCGCGGCCGACCTCGCCCGGATCCACCGCGACCGCGCCGCCGCCGGCCGCACCCTGCTCCAGCAGGCCGCCCCGGTCACCGTCGGGCTGCGCGCGGCAGGGTGGGCGAGCGGCCTCGACGACGCCGTGCGGGCCCTCCGGGCGTGGCGCCCGGCGGTCCAGCTCGGCGGGGCGGTCGGGACGCTCGCCGCGTTCGCCGGCCGCGGCCGCGCGGTGCGCGCGGCTCTCGCCCGGCGGCTCGACCTCGCCGAGCCGGCCCTGGCGTGGCACGCCGAGCGCGGCCGGGTCGCCGAACTGGCCGGGCTCCTCGGCCGGGCGGGCGCCGCCGTCGGGTCGGTCGCGACGGACCTGGTGCTGCTGGCCCAGACCGAGGTCGGAGAGGTCCGCGAGGACGTCCCCGGGAGGGGCGGCTCGTCGACGCTGCCCCACAAGCGCAACCCCGTCGCCGCGATCTCCGCCCGCGCGGCGGCGATCGCCGTGCCCGGGCTCGTCGCCGCCCTGCTCACGGCCGCCTCGGGCCACGAGTACGAGCGCGCCGCCGGGCCCTGGCACGCCGAGTGGCGCCCGACGGCGGAGCTGCTGCGCACGGTCGGGTCCGGGGCCGCCTGGCTCGCGGACTCCCTGGGCCACCTCGCGCTGGACCCGGCCCACGTCGCCGCCTCCCTCGACGTCACCGGGGGCCTGCTCCTGGCCGAGAACGTCACGACGACGCTGCGCGGTCGCGTCGGGGACCCGAAGGGCCTGGTCACGGCGGCCGCGGCGCGGAGCCTCGACGAGGACCGGCCGTTCGCCGACGTCCTGGCCGACGCCCTCGCCGGCACCGACGTCACCCGCGCCGAGATCGACGCCGCGCTGGACCCGTCGTCGCACGTCGGCGAGGCCGTCGAGCTCGTCGACGCCTTCCTGGACGCCCGCCACCGGTGAGGAGCACCCTCGTGACCGAGACCCCCGACCTCGACCCCGCAGGCCTCGCGACCCGCCGCGAGGTCCTCGGCGACGAGCACGTCGACCGCGCGCTGGCGGCCGTCGACGACACCACCGCCGACTTCCAGGCCTTCATCACCCGCTACGCCTGGGACGGCATCTGGAACCGGCCGGGCCTCGACCGGCGGCAGCGCAGCATCGTCACCCTCTCGGTGCTCGCGGCGCTGCACCACGACGGCGAGCTCGCCATGCACGTGCGGGCCGCGCTGCGCAACGGGCTCACCCGCGAGGAGATCCGCGAGGTCCTCCTGCAGGTCGGGGTGTACGCCGGGGTCCCGGCGGCCAACCGGGCGTTCGGGGTGGCGCAGCGGGTGCTGGCGGAGATCCCCGACGACTGACGCGCGACGCACGCCGTGGCGGCGCGCGGACCCGCCCACCCGCGCCCACTACCGTGGGCGCCCACAGGGCGGGGCGGCCGAGGGGACGAGGGTGCGGGGACGAGCGGGACGACGGCGGGCGGCGACGGGGTCGGTCGTGGCGGTGCTGGCGCTGTCCGCGCTGCTCGCGGGGTGCTCGTCCACCCCGGAGCTGACGACGCCGCCCATCCCGACCTTCCCGGGTCCGGGTGCCGCCGCCCCGACGTCGACCCCCGCGCCGCGCTCGACGCTCATCCCGACCGACTGCAACCAGATCCTCTCCAAGGACGAGCTGCCGAACCTGCTCGGGCTGCCGATCGGGTCGATCGACGTCCGGGCGCTGCGTGACGTCCCGGCGCCGTCGGTCGGGCGCCTCGAGCGGGTCACCTGCACCTACACCTCCACCGGCGGGGCGGGCGCCCCGTCGCAGGGCTCGCAGGTCCTCAAGATGCTCGCCAGCGGCTACACCACCCCGGAGGCCGCGCAGGCCCAGGTGGCGGTCAACAACCAGGTCGAGCAGCGCTCGGGCGTGAACGGCGTCGACACCCCGATCGGCGCCGCCGCGGGCACCTTCTTCTCCGACCCCGACGGGCCGATCCTCGTGGTGGCCTACCGGCGGGTGACCGTGAGCCTCGCGCTCAACCGCGGGTCGCTCTCGGCCGACCAGGCGCGGTCGGTGCTCGTCGACCTCGCCCAGCGGGTACTCCCGGTGCTGGTCCCCGCGGGCTCCTGAGCCCGGTACGGCCCCGCTCGGCGCACGCCGCGGCCTCTCACGACGCCGCGGTGACCCGCTCGGCGTAGGATGTACTTGCGTAGGCTAACAACGAGGGGGAGGGGTCGCGTGACGACGACGGCACCGACCGCACCGGGCGCCGGGCGGCAGCGGTCCGACCGCTACAAGTGGGTGGCGCTGTCGAACACGACGCTCGGCGTGCTGATCGTGACGATCAACATGTCGATCCTGCTGATCGCGCTGCCGGACATCTTCCGCGGCATCGACATCGACCCGCTGGCGGCGTCGAACATCAGCTACCTGCTGTGGCTGATCATGGGGTACCTCGTGGTCACGGCGGTCCTCGTCGTGAGCTTCGGGCGCATCGGCGACATGTACGGCCGCACCCGGATGTACAACCTCGGGTTCGCGGTCTTCACGTTCTTCTCGATCCTGCTGGCCGTCACCTGGCTGCAGGGCGACGCGGGCGCGCTGTGGCTGATCATCATGCGCGTCCTGCAGGGGATCGGCGGCGCGCTGCTGCTCGCGAACTCGACGGCGATCCTCACCGACGCCTTCCCGACCCACCAGCGCGGCCTCGCCCTCGGCATCAACTCGATCGCGGCCATCGCCGGCTCGTTCATCGGCCTGGTCATCGGCGGCGTGCTCGCCCCGATCAGCTGGCACCTCGTGTTCGTCGTCAGCGTCCCGATCGGCGTCTTCGGCACCGTGTGGGCCTACTTCAAGCTCAAGGAGGCCGGCGAGCGGCACGCGGCGCGCATCGACTGGTGGGGCAACATCACCTTCGCCGTCGGCCTCGTCGCGGTGCTCATGGGCATCACCTACGGCATCCAGCCCTACGGCGGCCACGTCATGGGCTGGACGAGCCCGATGGTGCTCGGTCTGCTCATCGGCGGCATCGTCGTGCTCGGGATCTTCGCGGTGATCGAGACGAAGGTCGCGGAGCCGATGTTCCACCTGTCGCTGTTCCGGATCCGCGCGTTCACGGCCGGCAACATCGCGAGCCTGCTCGCCGCGCTCGGACGCGGCGGTCTGCAGTTCATCCTGATCATCTGGCTGCAGGGCATCTGGTTGCCCCAGCACGGCTACGACTACGAGTCGACGCCGCTGTGGGCCGGCATCTACATGGTGCCGCTGACCATCGGCTTCCTCGTGGCCGGACCGATCTCGGGCGTCCTCTCCGACCGCCACGGTGCCCGCGCCTACGCCACGATCGGCATGGTCGGCGCGGCCGTGAGCTTCCTGCTCCTGAAGTTCCTGCCGGTCGACTTCGCCTACTGGGGCTTCGCGATCATCCTCGCGGTCAACGGCCTGTCGATGGGCCTGTTCTCCTCGCCCAACCGGGCCGCGATCATGAACTCGGTGCCGCCCCGCCAGCGCGGTGCCGCGGCCGGCATGACCTCGACGTTCCAGAACGCCGCGACGGTGCTCTCGATCGGCATCTTCTTCTCGATGCTGATCCTCGGGCTGTCGAGCTCGCTGCCCCAGGCGCTGCGCGGCGGCCTGCTCGCCCACGGGGTCCCGGCCGACGCCGCCCAGCGCATCTCCGAGCTGCCACCGGTCAGCACGCTCTTCGCCTCCCTGCTCGGCTACAACCCGATGCAGACGCTGCTCGGCCCGCAGATCCTCGCGCAGGTCGGCCCGGCGCAGGCCCAGTACCTCACGGGCCGCTCGTTCTTCCCGTCGCTGATCTCCGGGCCGTTCGGTGACGGCCTGACGTTCGCGCTCGTCTTCGCGGCCGCCTGCTGCGTGGTCGCCGCGTTCGCCTCGCTGCTGCGCGGCGGCAAGTACGCCTACCAGGAGCCGGCGGCGGTCGGCGCGACCGGCGACGTCGTCGACGGCGCCCCGGTCGCCCAGGCCGCGGTGACCGCTCCCGAGCGCACGCCCGCCGCGGTCGGCGCGTCGTCGGACGGGTACGGGAACGGCGCGGGGAACGGCACGGCGGTGTCGGGTCGCGTGCTGCAGGGCCGCGTGCTCGGACCGGACGCGACCCCGACGCCGGCCGTCCTCACCCTGGTCGACCGCGCGGGCCGCCAGGCCGGCCGGGCCCTCTCCGACGACGACGGCCACTTCCGGCTCGAGCCCCCGACCCCGGGCGACTTCCTCGTCATCGCCACGCCCCAGGGTTCCGACGGTTCCGTGGCTCCGCGGGCGACGCAGGTGTCGGTGAGCACGGTGCCGGTCGATCTCGACCTCGTGCTGGACCGGCGGGCGGCCGGGCGGTCCTGAGGTCGTCCCGGTCTGCGCTTCCCCCTCCCTCGGCGCCGACCGGGGCTCGGGGCGCGTCCGCGTTCCGGGCCGGTCGCTCGGGTGTCGGTGGTGCCCTCGGTGACCGACGCGCCGCACACACACCGCGGGTCGCGCGTCGATCGGGTCTGGGAGAACCGACGCGCCGCGCACACATCTCAGCCGGCCGGGCCGAAGATCAGGGAGTCGCTGGCCGGTCGGTGGAGATCCGGATGCCGTGTGGTGACTCCTTCTTCGAGAGCCGACACGGTTGTGTGCGCCGCGCGTCGGTGCGGGCGGAACCGAACGTCGGTTGGGCGCCGAACACCCACTCGGCGTGGATCGATGATCAGGGAGTCGCTGCGCGGTCGGTGGAGATCCGATCGACGCATGGTGACTCCCTCGCGGCGGCGCCGAGGCCCTTGGCGCCTCCGCCGCCGCGGCTCTCGCCTCAGCCGGCCGCTCCGTCGGTGCGGTCGGAACCCGGATGCCGGCGGACGCGGGTTGGGTGCGCGGCGCACACCGTCAGCCGCTCGCGCGGCGCAGCACCGAGCCCGGCTCAGCCGGGGAGCCGCACCGCCTCGATGTCGATCTCGATCCGCAGCGTGCGGCCGATCGCGAAGATGCCGGCGATGACCGACTGGTTCCACGAGATGTCGAAGTCGTCGCGGGAGAGCTGCGTGGTGGCCGAGAAGCCGGCCCGCTCGCCACCCCAGAGATCGGGGCCCGCGCCGTGGTAGACGACGTCGAGGGCCACCCGGTTGGCCATGCCCTTGAGGCGCAGGTCGCCGAACATCGTCCAGTGGTCGGCGGTGTGCTGCGCGATCTCGGTGGAGTCGAACCGGATCTCGGTGAACCGGAGCACGTCGAGGAAGTCCGGGGCGCGCAGGTGCTCGTCGCGGCGCTCGTCGTCGGTGTCGACGCTCGCGGCCTCGATCGCCGCCGAGACCCGCGTCGCGGCCAGGTCCGGCCCCATGTCGATGTGCCCGGTGAAGGTGCGCAACCGGCCGTGCACCTTCGTGATCCCGAGGTGGAACGCCGAGGCGGAGATCCGGGAGTGCACCGGGTCGATCTCCCAGCGGCCCGGGGCGGGCAGCTCGAGGGCGCCGGTGCGGGTCAGCACGACCCGCCCGAGCTCGCCGAAGCCGGCACCCCCGACCGGGCGCGCCGCCGGGGTGTGACCGACCGCGGAGGTGATGACGGTGCACGGGCCGGCGGGGAGGTCGTCGACCACGAACGACCCGTCGTCGCCGACCGGCGTGCCGCCGATCTGCTGCCCGGCCGCGTCGATGATCGTGACGACCGCGAACGGCACCGGCCAGCCGTCGCTCGTGACGGCCCGGCCGCTGACCCGCTGGACCCCGTTCTGCGTCGCCGTCATCGGCGCCCGCCGTCGGCGTCGAAGCCGAGGTCGTCCGCGCCCGGGTGCTCGCCGGCGGGGCCCGAGGCGTGGCGGCCGTTGTGCCCGTTGGTGGAGGCGCCGGCCGGGACCGCGTCGCTGCCGAAGTCCTCGGAGCCGAAGCCCTGGGACCAGTCGTGGCCGTCGGACCAGCCGTCGGAGGCGGGGCCGTCGGCCGGGCCGAGGGCGGGCGGGGTCAGGGTGAGGGTGACCTCGGAGGGACGGCCGGTCCCGACCTCGATCTCGCTGGCCACGGGGGCGTACCCGCTGGCGGTGATCGTGTAGGTGCCGGGCGCGACCTCGGGGAAGGTGAACGTGCCGTCGTCGCCGGTCACGGCCGCTCCGACGACGTTGCCGTCGGAGCCCACGAGCGTGGCCAGCGCCTCACCGACCGGGCGGCCGCCCGAGGCCGAGCGCACGACGCCGGTCAGGCGCAGCTGCGTGGCGAGGGCGATGTCGCGGGTGACACGGCCCTCGGCCGGGATCTGCACCGTCTCGGCGACCGGCGTGGTGTCCGGCGCGGCGGCGGTGAGCGTGTAAGAGCCCTCGTCGACGTCGGCGAAGCGGTACGTGCCGTCGGCGTTCGAGCGGGCGACGGCGACGACGGTGCCGCGGACGTCGGTGAGCGTGAGGACCACGCCCGCCGTCCCGACGACACCCTGCTCGCGCCCGGTCCCGACGGTGCCCTCGAGGACCGCGCCGCCGCCGGAGAGCGCCACGTCGTGGCGCAGCGGGCGGTCGGACACCGCGACGAGGGAGGCCTTCGGCTGGTGCGTCGACGAGGAGCAGATCACCAGGAAGGTGCCGCCGGTGGACGGCGCGAGCTGGTAGTGCCCGCCGTCGTCGGCCACCGTGCGGTCGAGCTGGTCACCGGCGAGGTCGCAGAGGGTCAGCGCAGCCCCGGGGAGGGGCGCACCGTCCCCCCTCGTCACCCGACCGAAGATCATGATCGGCTGCTGTCCGTCCACCGTCGCACTCCTCCGCTGTGCCTCGGGGCCGCCGGCTCCGTGTCCGGCGCCGCCGACCTGACCCGGTGCGCGCGCGGCGGTCCCGTCGCCCGTGCACCCGCGAGCCGCCGCTCCATCGCCTACGACGGGCGCGCGCCCCGCTGATGACCCGGTCGCACCGATGATGCCCCGGTCGGGACAACACGTCTCCCGGCTGCTCGCATCCCGCCCGGGCCCACTGTGCTCGCCCGCACGGACGGCAGCCACCCGGTACGCGCCGGACCACCCTGATTTCACTTGAATAGTACAAGCAATTCCTCCGGGCCGCCCGCACGGGTGGTTCGGACCACGATCACCGCCGCGGTCGCGTGGCGGGCTCCCGACGGCGGGGGGAGGCTCGGGTCATGGCCGCGCCGACCGACTCCCGCCCCCCGAGCGAGGACGACCGTTCCGCCCCCGCGCCCGAGGAGGCGGGGGAGTCCGGGGCCGTCCGGAACCCGTTCGACGAGCTGCCGCGCCCGCACCTGGCGCTCGAGCCCGACGGGCCGCACCTCGCGGACTTCTACGCCTACGCGGACCTGCTCACCGACGCCGAGCGCGAGCACCTGCGCCGGCTGCGCGCCTACCTGGCGAGCGACGTCGCGCCGGTGGTCGACGAGGCCTGGGCCAGCGACTCGTTCCCGGACCAGCTGGTCGACGGCTTCGCGGGCCTCGACCTCGCCGGGCTGCCCTACGGGCTCTCCGGCTGGTCCGACGAGCCGGCGCGGCGGGTGTTCATGGGGTTCGTGCACGCCGAGATCGCGCGGGTGGACGCCTCGACCAACAGCTTCTTCGGGGTGCACTGCGGGCTCGCGATGGGCTCGATCGACGCCTGCGGCACCCCCGAGCAGAAGCAGCGCTGGCTGCCGCCGATGGCGCGGATGGAGACGCTCGGCGCGTTCGGGCTGACCGAGCCGCACGGCGGGTCCGACGTCGCGGGCGGCATGGAGACGACGGCCCGGCGCGAGGGAGACGCGTGGGTCATCGACGGGCACAAGCGCTGGATCGGCAACGGCACCTTCGCCGACGTCATCGTGATCTGGGCGCGTGACGTGTCCGACGGCGAGGAGGGCCGGGCCGTGCGCGGCTTCGTCGTCCCCCGCGAGACCGCGGGCCTGACCACCACCAAGATCGAGGGCAAGACCTCGCTGCGCATCACCCAGAACGCCGACATCACCCTCGACGGCGTCCGGGTCCCCGAGGAGAACCGGCTCTCCGGCGGCAAGGGCACGTTCGCCGACGCCGGGGCGGTGCTGCGTCGCACCCGCGGCAACGCCTCCTGGGCCTGCACCGGGGTACAGATGGCCGCCTACGAGCTGGCGCTGTCCTACGCGCAGGAGCGCGAGCAGTTCGGGCGCCCGATCGCGGGGTTCCAGATGATCCAGGACGCGCTGGTCCAGATGCTCGGCAACACCACCGCGTCGCTGGGCATGGCGGCCCGCAACGCGCAGCTGATCGACGGTGGCGGCGGGTCGGACGCGCACTCGGCGCTGGCCAAGCAGTTCTGCGCCGACCGGATGCGCGAGACGGTCGCGCTCGGCCGCCAGGTGGTCGGCGGCAACGGCATCATCGTTGGCAACGGCATCGCGCGGTACTTCGCCGACGCCGAGGCGCTGTACTCCTACGAGGGGACCCGCGAGATGAACACTCTCATCGTGGGGAAGGCCGTGACGGGGCACAGCGCGTTCGTCCGCTGACCCCGGAGCACCGAGGAGGAGGACGCCGTGCCGGACCGGGTGGTCGTCGTCGGGGGCGGGTTCGCGGGGCTGGGCGTGGCGCGCCGGCTCGAGCGCCGGATGCCGGACGCCGACGTGCGCCTCGTCTGCCCCGAGGACTACATGCTCTACCTGCCGCTGCTCCCGCAGGTCGCCGCCGGGGTGCTCCCGCCGGCCGCGGTGACCGCGTCGCTGGCCCGGCGCCTGCGCCGCACCACGTTCGTGCCCGGCCGCGTCGTCGGCGTGGACCTCGACCGGCGTTGCGTCGTGTCGACCAGCATCACCGGCCGCCGCGAGATCCTCGGCTACGACCGCCTCGTGCTCGCCCCCGGCAGCATCACGAGGACGATGGACATCCCCGGCCTGCGTGACTACGGGCGCGGGATGAAGACGCTGGCCGAGGCCCAGTTCCTGCGCGACCACGTCCTGGGCGAGCTCGAGGTGGCCAACGTGAGCGACGACCCCGAGGAGCGCGCGCGGCGGCTGCGGTTCGTCGTCGTCGGCGGGGGCTACGCCGGGGTCGAGACCACCGCCAACCTGCAGCTGATGACGTCGGGCCTCACGCGGCACTTCCGCCGGCTCGACCCCGCGCAGGTGCAGTGGCACCTCGTGCAGCACGGCGCCCAGCTGATGCCCGAGCTCGGGCCGCGGCTGGGCGAGGACACGCTGCGGGTGCTGCGCCACCGCGGCGTCCACGTCGACCTGCGCACCAGCCTGACCTCCGCCGACGACTGCTCGGTCACGCTCTCCGACGGCCGGCGCCTGGAGACGAACACGCTCGTCTGGACGGCCGGGGTGGCGCCGAACCCGCTCGTCTCCCGGCTCGGCGCGGACACCGAGAAGGGCCGGCTGGTGGTCGGTGCCGACCTCGCCGTGCCCGGCCACCCGGAGGTGTTCGCGCTCGGCGACTGCGCCGCGGTCCCCGACCTCGCCGCCGGGGACGGGGCGGTCTGCCCACCCACCGCGCAGCACGCGACCCGGCAGGCCCCGGTCGCGGCGGACAACGTCGTGGCGAGCCTGCGGGGCCGGCCGCTGCGCCGCTACCGGCACCGCGACCTCGGCCTCGTCGTGGACCTCGGCGGTCCCGACGCGGTGGCCAAGCCACTGCACGTGGACCTCTCGGGGCGGCCCGCCCAGGTCGTGACCCGCGGCTACCACCTCGCCGCGATGGGCGCGCCGGTCGCGATGGCCCGGGTGGCCGGCAACTGGGCGCTGCACGCCGCGACGGGGAACTCGTCGGTGCGGCTGGGCTTCCTCACGCGCTCGTCGGGGCGGCTGGCCGAGTTCGAGCACACCGACGACTACCTGACCCCGGAGCAGGCCCGCCGGGCGGTGGAACAGGGCGGCGACCCGGTGCCCGGGGCGACGGCCGGGGTCCCGACGCCGGGCCCGGCGGGGCGGGCGCGGTGACCTGACCCGAGGTCGGGCTGGTGCGCGGGCCCTCGCTCACCTCTCCACGGCCAGGACGACGCCGGACACCACCGCGAGGACCACCACCGACCAGCCCAGCGCCAGGACAGCGCCCCGCGCCGCCAGTGGACGCGGCAGGGGGGCGTGGCGCAGGACCCGCGTGCGGTGCGCCCCGTACGCCGCGGTGGCCAGCGCCACCAGGAGCGCCATCGACGCGGGGACCAGGGCCACCGAGACCTGCGCGTGGGTGAGCTGGCGGGCGGCGAGCAGGACCGCGTTCGCGGCGACGGCGAGCGAGGTCCGGCTCCACGCCAGCCCGCTGCGCTCGGCCTGCAGGCCCGCGTCGGACGGGCTGGTCACGTCCCGCCCCGCAGCGCGATCAGCGCGAGCCCGAAGAGGGCGAGCACGACGAGGCCGGACCCGAGGGCCCACGGGACGCGCTGGCGCGGCAGCGGGCGGTCCCGGCGGATCGCGGTCTCCACCGAGCGCCAGCGCAGCACCCCGGCGGCCGCCGCCACCACGGCGAGGACGGCCAGCAGGGCCCCGGCGAGGGCCCGGGCGCCCGGCAGCGGGAACGCGGGGACCAGCTGGACGACGGCCACCCCCGCCGCGAGCAGCGAGAGCGAGGTGCGCAGCCAGGCGAGGAAGGTCCGCTCGTTGGCCAGCGTGAACCGGTAGTCGGGCTCGTGCTCGTCGTCGGGCCCGGCCGTGCGCTGCTCCTCGCGGGCGTCCACGCCCTCGCTCATCCCCCGCCTCCCGCTCGTTGAATGTCCGTACATTAGACTACGCCGGCCGGTGTCGTCCACGTCACCCGCCGGGGTCGGCCGCGCGCGGGGGCGGGGGGATGCGCCCGTCGGCCGCGCCCGCCGTACGGTCGTCGGTGACGACGACGGGTCGGTCGGCGCGGTTCGCGGGAGGCGGCACGGTGGGGCGGTCGGGCACGTGAGACCCCCCGCGCCCCCGCTGGAGGCCCACCCCGTCGCCGCGGTCCTGCTGGCACTGTGCTCGGCGTTCCTCTACGCGCTGGCCGCCGCGCTGCAGCGCCTGGCCGCCGCGCGGGCCGCCCACGAGGGCACCCACCCCCGCGACGGCCGGGAGTTCTTCGCCGCCCTCGTCCGGATGCCCCTGTGGTGGGCCGGGATCGGGTCGATGGCGTGCGGCGCCGCGGTGCACGTCGTGGCCCTCGGGCTGGGGTCGGTGACCCTCGTGCAGCCGGTGGGGGTGCTGGCGCTCGTGCTCGCGCTGCCGTTGGACGCCCGGCTCGAGCACCGCACCGTGCGCCGCGCGGAGTGGGCCTCGGCCGCGGTGCTGGTGGCCGGGCTCGCCGGGCTGCTCACCCTGGCCCCGCACCACGCCGAGACCCGCCCGGCCGGGTCGGGCGGGCTCGTCGTGACGGCGGTCGTGGCGGCGGTGGCGCTCGCGCTCATCGCCCTGGTCGGCAACCGGCTGGGCTGGCGCGGGCGGGCGGTGTCCCGCGCGGCGGGCGCCGGACTGTGCGCCGGGGTGACCTCCGGGCTGGTGCGTCCCGTGCTGCACGGGTTGCACCGCGGCCCGCTCGAGGCCGGCGTCGTCGTCGCCGGGATCGCCGTGGTCGTCCTGCCCGTGATCGGCGTGCTGCTGCTCCAGACCGCCTACCGCGACGGCGGCCTCGACGCGGCACTCGCGACCCAGACGACCATCGACCCGGTGGTCGCCGGGACCATCGGCATCGTGGTGCTCGACGAGCGCTTCGAGGGCGGCGCGACCGGGGCCGGCTTCGCGGTGCTGTGCGCGGCGGTCACCGTCATCGGGCTCGTCGCGCTCATCCGCGCCGGGCCCACTCCTGCGCACCCGGGTGTCTGAGCGTCACCCCGGGAACCGCCGTGCCCATCTGCCGACCGGAGAACGCGACCGAGTGTGACGCAGAGTGTCGGTTGGGTCACATCGTTCGTCCGATGGCGTGGAACGGATGTTCCTCCTGTTCCACTCCGGCGCCGCGGCGTGGGTCCTCCGCCCTCGGACGGGGTCGTTGTCCCTGGTCACGGCCTCGCCAAACCCCCCGTCGGAGTGGTCAGGGCGGGCCGGGTCGCGATGGGTGACCGTCGTAGGGTCGGGCCATGACCCAGACGCCGATTTACGACGAAGTCCGGCGTAGCTTCGGTCGCGCCGACCGGAGCCTCGAGCGGCGTTCCTTCCGCGGCGACGACGCCGCGGCGTCCGAGCGGGCGTCCCGGCCGATCATGCTCCGCGGCTCGGGTGGGCGTCATCGACGCTCGGGGGACTGAGGGCGGAGCCCGGCCGGACCCCTCCGGCTCGGGCGCGCACCGTCCGGCGGCCCGCCCGGGTCCGCCCGCTGCCGGTCCACCCGGCACCGGCCCCTCGGGGGCAGGACCGCCCGGTGCAGGACCGCCCGGTGCAGGACGGCCGGGTGCGGGACGGCCCGACCCCGGGCGCCCAGCTCCTCCTCCCGGCCGGGCAGGTCCGCCGGCGCCCGGAGCGACCCGCCCGCCCGAGGGCGGTCGGCCCGTGCCCGGTGGACCCCCGCGTCGCCCGCCGCCGGCCCCTTCGGAGGAACCGACGCAGGCCGTGCCTCCGGCCGACGGCACCACCCCACCCGCCGGCGGGGGTGGCGGTCTCTCCGGCGTCCGCGTCACCGGCCAGGCCCTCGCGGCCGTCACCACCGCCGCCGCGGGGGGCTTCCTCGGCGGCGCGGGCGGCACCGTCGCCGGGGCCGCCGTCGCCTCGGTCGTGACGACCGTCGGCGAGGCGATCTACCAGCGCTCCCTCGAACGCACCCGCGACCGCGTCCGCAACCGCATCGATGCCCACCGCACGCGCGCCGGCCGTCCCGCCGACGGGGCCACCGCGGTCATGGGCAGCGGCGCCGCCGACGCCACCCGGGTGGCCCCGGCCCCCGTCGGGACCCGCGTCCTGCCGGCCGGGGAGCCCGACGAGCCGGCGCCCGACGAGAACCCGACGGTCGCGCTCACCGCGCGGCCCGCGCGCTCGGGCAACGGCAAGCGCGTCGCGGTGCTCGCCGCCACCGGCATCCTGATCTTCCTCATCGCCATGGTCGTCGTCACCGGCATCGAGCGCGTGAAGGGCTCGCCGCTCTCCGGCGGCCAGGGCACGAGCATCGGCGAGGTGTTCGGCACCGCGCCGTCCACCACGACGACCAGCGGATCCGGCGACGACGACGAGACGACGTCGGCCCGCGCCACCGAGTCCGGGGAGGCCACGTCCACCCGCGCTACCACCGCGACGCCTACCACCGTGACGACCACCCGGTCGCGGGGCGGCGCCGCGGAGACCACGCTGGAGACCCCCACCCCGTAGAACCACCCCTGGAGGCCCGCCCGCCGTGCGCACCGACTTCGACCCCACCGAGCTCGGCGCCCGCGCCTTCTACAAGCTCCTCAACGCCGTCGTCGTGCCGCGGCCCATCGCGTGGGTGTCGACGACGTCGGCGGACGGCGTCGACAACCTCGCCCCCCACTCGTTCTTCACTGTCGCCTGCGTCGACCCGCCGGTCGTGCAGTTCACCTCGGTCGGGCGGAAGGACTCGCTGACCAACGCCGAGGACACGGGCGAGCTCACGGTGTCGCTGGTCCCGGAGTGGCTCTTCGAGGAGGCCAACGCGACCGCGACGGACTTCCCCCGCGAGCGCGGCGAGTTCGCCGAGGTCGGGCTGGCCAAGGAGCCCTCGGCGCGGGTGCGGCCGCCGCGCGTCGCCCAGTCGCCGGTCGCGCTCGAGTGCACGCTGCACTCGACGGTCCGGCTCGGCGACTCGACCGTGGTCTTCGGGCGGGTGGTCCACGCGGCGGTGTCCGACGACGTCCTCGTCGACGGTCACCCCGCGATCGACCGCCTCAAGCCGCTCGCGCGCCTGGGGCGCAACGAGTGGTCGACCATCGGGCAGGTCCTCGACAAGTCCCGCATCCGGTTCTCCGACTGGCCGGAGGGCTACGAGCCGGCGGGCTCCTGAAGGGGGGCCCCGCAGATCCGGTCGAAGGCCGCGGGGTCGGCGGAGTGCTCGCGCAGGCGGCCCCGCGGGTCGGCGACGAGCCGGCGGGTCGCGTGGTCGAGCATCCCCATGACCCCGGTGAGCGTCGCGGCCACCGTGTCGCCACGCCGGATCTCGGCGTTCATCCGGAACGACTTCCCGGCGCCGAACCGCACCTCCGTCACCACCTCGACCTCCTCGCCGACCCGCAGCTCGGCGAGGAAGCGGACGGTGGTCTCGAGGATCACCGGGCCCAGGCCCGCGGCGGCGAGCGGGGCGATCCCGACCCCGGCCGCCCGGAGCGTCTCGGTCCGGCCGTGCTCGCCGTACTGGTGGTAGACGGCGTGGTTGAGGTGGCCGTTCGCGTCGGTCTCGTAGCCGCGGACGACGACCGTGACGGAGTGCTCGGCGGTCGTGGTGCTCACGGACGCAGGATCGTGGCAGGGTGCGGGTCGTGCGCATCGGGATGGGTCTGAACTACAGCGGCGGGTTCGAGGAGAGCGTGGCCGAGCTGGCCGAGCACGAGAAGGCCGGCCTCGACATCGTCTTCGTCCCCGAGGCGTACAGCTACGACGCGGTCAGCCAGCTGGGCTTCATCGCCGCGCGGACCGAACGCGTGGGCATCGCCTCGGGCATCCTGCAGATCTACACGCGGACGCCGTCGCTGACCGCGATGACCGCGGCCGGGCTGGACTACGTCTCCGGCGGCCGGTTCACCCTCGGGCTCGGCGCCTCGGGCCCGCAGGTGATCGAGGGCTTCCACGGGGTGCGCTACGACGCCCCGATCGGCCGGACCCGCGAGATCATCGACATCTGCCGCCAGGTGTGGCGGCGCGAGAAGGTGCAGTACTCCGGCAAGCACTACACGATCCCGCTGCCGCCCGAGCAGGGCACCGGTCTGGGCAAGCCGCTCAAGCTGATCAACCACCCGGTGCGTGAGCGCATCCCGATCCTCGTCGCGGCGCTGGGCCCGAAGAACGTCGAGCTGGTGGCCGAGAAGGCGGAGGGCTGGCAGCCGATCTTCTTCGTCCCGGAGAAGGCGCAGGAGGTGTGGGGCGACTCCCTCGCCGCGGGCACCGCGAAGCGCGAGGCCGATCTCGGGCCGCTCGAGGTCTACCTGCAGTGCTCGTTCTGCATCACCGAGGACGAGGCCGTCGCGACGCAGATGCTCGACGGGATGCGCGGCTTCGTCGCGCTCTACGTCGGCGGCATGGGCGCCAAGGGGAAGAACTTCTACAACGACGTGGCCCGCCGCTACGGCTACGAGGACGAGGCCGAGACCATCCAGGACCTCTACCTCGACGGCAAGAAGGAGGAGGCGGCGGCGGCCGTCCCCGAGGAGCTGCTGCGCGCCATCTCGCTGATCGGCCCGCGCTCCTATGTCGCCGAGCGGATGGCCGCCTTCGCCGAGGCCGGCGTGACCACGCTCAACCTCACGCCGTTGGGCGGCACCCCCGCCGAGCGGGTGGCCCTGACCGGGGCGGCGAAGGAGATCGCGGCCGAGCTCTAGTCCGGCTCCGGGCCGGTGCCGGTGCCGGTCCGGTTCGATCGAGGAGGAGCAGGCATGCGGAAGTTCGCCGACGTCGAGGAACTGCGCGCCGCCGTGGGGGAGGACCTCGGCACCAGCGAGTGGGTCACGGTCGACCAGCAGCGCATCGACGTCTTCGCCGACGCCACCGACGACCACCAGTGGATCCACGTCGACCCCGAGCGGGCTGCGCAGGGCCCCTTCGGGAAGACCGTGGCGCACGGCTTCCTGACCGTGGCCCTCATGCCGAAGTTCGGCTGGGACACCTTCGAGGTCAGCGGCGTCTCGATGACCGTGAACTACGGGCTGAACAAGGTGCGGTTCCCGGCGCCCGTGCCGGTGGGCAGCCGTGTACGGGGTCACTGCCGTCTGGTGGAAGTCACCGACGTGGCGAACGGTGTGCAGGCCACCATCGGGGGGACCGTCGAGATCGAGGGATGGCCGAAGCCGGCGTGCGTCGCCGAGGTCATCCTGCGCTACATCCTCTGACCGCAGGAGAGAGCCGTGAGCGAAGCCGTCGTCTGTGAGCCGATCCGGACCCCTGTCGGGGGGTTCGGGGGGTCGTTGCGTGACGTGGCGGTGCAGGAGCTGGGTGCGACGGTGATCCGGGAGCTGGTGCGCCGCACCGGGGTCACCGCCGAGGTGATCGACGACGTGGTGTTCGGGCACTGCTATCCGACGATGGACGCCCCGGCAATCGGGCGGGTGGCGGCGCTGGACGCGGGGCTGGAGGTGTCGGTGCCAGGCCTGCAGATCGACCGGCGCTGCGGGTCGGGGCTGCAGGCGGTGCTCTACGCGGCGATGTCGGTGGCCTCGGGGGGCGCCGAGGTGGTGCTCGCCGGTGGGGCGGAGTCGATGTCGGGGGCGTCGTACTTCACCGACGCGGTGCGGTGGGGCACCAAGGCGGGCGGGTTCGAGATGAAGGACTCGCTGGCCCAGGGGCGGGTGTGGGCCGGCGGGGTGAACCACCCGGTGCCCGGCGGCATGATCGAGACCGCGGAGAACGTACGGAAGCGGTACTCGATTCCGCGCGAGGAGCAGGACCGGTTGGCGGTGCGCAGCCACGAGAAGGCGACCGCGGCGGTCAAGGAGGGCCGCTACGCCGACGAGCTGGTGCCGGTGACGATCCACGGCCGCAAGGGCGACACCGTGGTCGATCAGGACGAGCACATCCGCCCGGACGCCTCGTTGGAGTCGTTGGCGAAGTTGCGCCCGATCATGGGTCGGCAGGACCCGGAGGCGACGGTGACCGCGGGCAACGCCTCGGGGCAGAACGACGGCGCGGCGGTGTGTCTGGTGACGACGCCGGAGAAGGCGGCGGCGCTGGGGCTGCGGCCGTTGGCGCGGTTGGTGTCGTGGGGGGTGGCCGGGGTCGGTCCGGAGGTGATGGGGATCGGGCCGGTGCCGGCGACGGAGAAGGCGCTGGGCCAGGCGGGGCTGTCGTTGGCGGACATGGACGTGATCGAGCTGAACGAGGCGTTCGCGGCGCAGGCGTTGGGGGTGGGCCGGGAGTGGGGGATCGACCTGGTCTCCGACGAGCGGGTCAACCCGAACGGTTCGGGGATCTCGCTGGGGCACCCGGTCGGGGCGACCGGGGTGCGGATCCTGGCGACGATGCTGCGCGAGATGGACCGCCGGCAGGCCCGCTACGGGCTGGAGACGATGTGCATCGGCGGCGGTCAGGGCCTCGCCGCGGTGTTCGAGCGGGTCGCCTGACGCGCCAGCGGTGGTCCCGTATCGGCCGTCGCCGGGCTCCCGTGCTCGATCAGGAGCACGTGGAGCAGGCGCGGCGGCCCCGGCACAGGTCTGGTGTGCCCGTCGCCGGACGGCCGGACGATCAGCGTCCCTGCCACCGCGGCGGGCGCTTCTCCCGGGCCGCCGCGCCGCCCTCCTTCGCGTCCTCCGTCGCCCCCGCGACCCGGCGCATCGTCTCGCCGAACCGGATCGCGTCCGTCTGCGACATCTCCGGGCCCCGGCGCGCGACCTCCTTGATCGCGCGCTGGGCCAGGGGCGCCCCGGCGAGCAGCCGGTCGGCGAGGCGCCCGGCCGCGGGGAGGACGTCGTCGTGCTCCACCACCTGCAGCGCGAGCCCGATCTCCTTCGCGCGCGCCGCCGAGATCGTCTCCCCGGTCAGCAGGAGCTCCATCGCGGGCTGCCAGCCGAGGCGCTGCGGCAACCGCAGGGCCCCCACGATCGTCGGGACCCCGAGCTTCACCTCCGGGTAGCCGAACGTGGCGCGCTCGGAGGCGACGACGAAGTCGCACCACGTCACGAGCGTCAGCCCGTAGCCGAGGCAGAGCCCGTTCACCGCGGCGATCACCGGCTTGTGGAGCTCCCAGCCCGACTCGAACGAGTTCACCGTCGGGCGCTCCCAGAACGACCCGGGGAACTCGCCGGCCGGGTTGCGCTCCGAGCCGAAGTCGGCGCCGGCGCAGAACGCCCGGCCGGCGCCGGTGACGATGCCGACCCAGGCCTCGTCGTCGGCGGTGAAGCGGGCGAACGCCGCGTTGAGGCCGTCGCGCATCGCGCCGTCGATCGCGTTGAGCTTGTCCGGCCGGTCGTAGGTGAGGGTGGCGACGTGGCCGGTGCGCTCGTAGCGGACGCGGTCGGCGAAGCGTTCGGACACGTCGGGGGCCTCGTCGCTCATGGGCGGGCACGCTAGCGATCCGGCGGGAGCACCGGTCGTCGTGAGTGTGGCTTTCCGGACGCTCAACGTCTGCGATGCGACACCGCTGACAGCCCACCCGCCCGGCTGACTCGCGGATCACACCGCCCCGACCGGGTACCCGAGTGGCCCGGGCCCCGGTCGAGGTGCATAGTTGTAGAGACCAAGCGATTGTACGGAGCACGCAATGAACGCAGCGATCGGCGCCCCGCCCGGACCGCCCCCGATCCCCGAGGGGGCCGACGAGCGCTGGGCCACCTCGGACCGGATCGGCCTCCAGCTCATCCGGCTCATCCGGCTCATGGAGCGCAAGCGGGTGTCCAAGGGGCGGGTGGGTGACGACGGCGTCGAGCGCGCCGCGTACGTCCTGCTGGCCCGGCTCGTCATCGACGGGCCGCACCGGTCGAACGCGCTCGCCGAGGCCGTGCACTCCGACCCCTCGACCGTCAGCAGGCAGATCGCCGCGCTCGTACGGATCGGGTACGTCGAGCGACGTCCCGACCCCGCGGACGGCCGCGCGTGCCTGCTGGCCGCCACCGACGAGGGCCACCGGGTGTTCGAGGCCAACCGCGACCTCCGCAACCGCGAGATCAGCCGCATCACGAGCGACTGGGACGAGACCGACCGCGAGCGGCTCGTCGAGCTCATGGACCGCTTCACCACCGCGCTCGAGGCGCACCACCCCGAAGCCCACGACGTCCCCGCCCCCCAGGGCGCGGAGGAGGACCGATGACCACCACGACCGCGTCGTCCCCGGCGGTCGGCACCACCGGCGCGAGACCCGCGCCGGCGGGCAACGCGACGGGCGGCTTCACCCACCGCCAGGTGCTGACGATCCTGTCCGGGCTCCTGCTCGGCATGTTCCTGGCCGCGCTCGACCAGAACATCGTCTCCACGTCGATCCGCACCATCGCCGACGACCTGAACGGTCTGAACCTGCAGGCCTGGGCGACGACGGCCTACCTGATCACCGCCACGATCTCGACGCCGCTGTACGGCAAGCTCTCCGACCTCTACGGCCGCAAGCCGTTCTTCCTGTTCGCGATCGGCGTCTTCGTCATCGGCTCGGTCCTCTGCACGATCTCGACGTCGATGTACGAGCTCGCGGGGTTCCGCGCCCTCCAGGGCATCGGCGCCGGCGGGCTCATGAGCCTCGCGCTCACGATCATCGGCGACATCGTGCCGCCGCGGGAGCGCGCCCGGTACCAGGGCTACTTCCTCGCGGTGTTCGGGACGTCCAGCGTCATCGGGCCGGTCGTCGGCGGGTTCTTCGCCGGGACCGACTCCATCATCGGCATCGACGGCTGGCGGTGGGTCTTCCTCGTCAACGTCCCGATCGGGATCGCCGCGTTCGCCGTCGTGTGGCGGGTGCTGAACCTCCCGCACACCCGGCGCGAGCGGCGCATCGACTGGCCGGGCGCGGTCTCGCTGGCCGTGGCGCTCGTCCCGCTGCTGATCGTCGCCGAGCAGGGCCAGAGCTGGGGCTGGGGCTCGGGCAGCGCGCTGCTCTGCTACGGCATCGGTGTCGTCGGGCTGATCGCGTTCGTGGTCGCGGAGCGGGCCTACGGCGACGACGCCCTGCTGCCGCTACGGCTGTTCCGCAACGGCGTCTTCTCGCTCACCACGGTCATCGCGATCATCACCGGCATCGGCATGTTCGGCGGCATCGCGATCGTCCCGCAGTACCTCCAGATCGTGAACGGGTCGACCCCGACGCAGGCGGGCCTGCAGATGATCCCGCTGGTCGGCGGGCTGATGCTCGCGTCGATCGTCTCCGGTCAGCTCACCAGCCGCACCGGGCGCTACAAGGTGTTCCCGGTGATCGGCCTCGGCCTGATGACCGTGGGGATGCTCCTCTTCCACTTCCTGCTGCACGCCGACACGCCGTACTGGGAGATCGCGGTCCTCATGGTCGTGTTCGGCCTGGGGCTCGGGAACTGCATGCAGACCCTGGTGCTCGCGGTGCAGAACGCGGTGCCGGCCTCGGACATGGGTGTCGCTACCGCGTCGGCCACGTTCTTCCGCCAGATGGGCGGGACGCTCGGCGTCTCGGTGTTCCTGTCGATCCTGTTCTCGACGGTCGGCGGCAACATCGTCTCGGCCTTCCGGGGCGCCGCCGCCTCGCCGTCCTTCCAGGCCGCCCTGGCCGACCCGTCCGTCGCGGCGAACCCGGCCAACGCGGCGGGCGCGAACCCGGCCGTCGGCGTGGCACAGGTCGTGCAGGACTCCTCGATCCTGCAGCGGATGGACCCGCGGATCGCCGAGCCCTACTTCGCCGGCTTCGCCCAGTCCATGGACCTCGTCTTCCTGGTCGCGGCCATCGTCATCGCCGTCGGGTTCGTGCTGATCTGGTTCCTCAAGGAGGTCCCGCTGCGCACGACGTCGGGCATCCAGGCCCGGCAGGCCGAGGAGGCCGGTCCGGGTCGCGGGCCGGGCTCGGTCGACTCCGCGGCCGAGGTCACCGGCCCGGCGCGCGGCGGTCTCGACGTCCCGGTGTCCTCACCCCCGGTGGGCGCGGCGGGGGCCGCGGGCAGCGACCGCACGGCCCGGCTCGTCGACGGTGCCCGGCCCTCGCCGGTGCCGCGCTCGACGCACGGCCGGCACGAGGCCCCCGAGGTCGCCCCGGCCCACCACGGTGACTCCGTCGTCCTCGGCACCCTCGCCGACACCGCGGAGCGCTCCGACGCGGACCGCTTCGGCCACGGCGTCGACGACGGCCTCGTCGGGGTCCCGATGGCCCTGCACGCCCTGGACGGCACCGTCGTCGACCGCACGTTCTCCGCGGCCGACGGCTCGTTCCGCCTGCACGCGCCGGGCGCCGGCAGCTACGTCGTCGTCGCCAACCCGCAGGTCTTCCGCCCGCACGCCGAGCTGGTCGCCCTCGAGGGGGCGCCGGTGCACCGCCGGTTCGTGCTGCGCCGGGCCACCCCGGTCAGCGGCTCGGTGCGTGACGTCGCCGACCTCCCGGTGGTCGGCGCGACCGTGACCGTCACCGACGCCTCCGGCGGGGTGCGCGCGGTCCGGCGGACCGGCACGGACGGCACGTGGGAGTGCCCGGAGCTCGAGCCCGGCACCTACACCGTCGCGGTGCTGGCGCCCGGGCGGGAGCCGGTGGCCGACCGGCTCGTCGTGGCCGCGCCGTCGCCCGCGGGCCGGCGGGGCACGCGGCACGACGTGCGGGTGCCGGTCGTGCGCCACGCGGTGCGCGGCCGGGTCACGTCGAGCTCGGGCCGGTCGGTGCCCGAGTCGCTCGTGGTGCTCATGGGCGCCGACGGCCGCGTCGTCGCCTCGACCGTCACCGACGGCACCGGGCGCTTCGCGATCGAGGACCTGACCGAGGGCCGCTACCTGCTCACCGCGAGCGGCTATGCCCCCGTGACGGCCCAGGTGACCGTGGAGCGCGACGGCGGGGAGCCCGTCGAGCTGGTCGTCGAGCCCCCGCGTCCGGCCACCCCGTCGGCGCTCGACGGCCCGACCGAGACCGACCTCGACGCCGGCACGACGCCGCTGCCGGTCACGCGGTAGCCGCGGGGCCCACCCGCGTCAGCACGAACGGCCGGTTCGTGACCGAAGAAGGTCACGAACCGGCCGTTCGTACGTCGGCGCCTCAGTGGTTCTCGGCGCGCTTGAGCGACTCGCGGATCTCCTGCTCGGCGTCCGAACGCCCGACCCAGGACGCGCCCTCGACGCTCTTGCCGGGCTCGAGGTCCTTGTAGACCTCGAAGAAGTGCTGGATCTCGAGGCGGTCGTACTCCGAGAGGTGGTGGATGTCGCGCAGGTGCTCCTGGCGCGGGTCGCCCGAGGGGACGCAGAGCACCTTGTCGTCGCCGCCCTTCTCGTCGGTCATGCGGAACATGCCGATGGCGCGGGAGAGGATCAGGCAGCCGGGGAAGGTCGGCTCCTGGACGAGCACCAGCGCGTCCAGCGGGTCGCCGTCGAGGCCGAGGGTGTTCTCGATGTAGCCGTAGTCGGCCGGGTACTGCGTGGCGGTGAAGAGGGTGCGGTCCAGACGCAGGCGGTTGGACTCGTGGTCCATCTCGTACTTGTTCCGCTGACCCTTGGGGATCTCGATCAGAACGTCGAACTCCACGGCGCGTCCTCACTGCTCCACGCCGCGGCCCGGGCCGCGGCTGCTGTGTCCCCGCTCGGGGATCGTTCCCGTCCGTGTCCGGGCCTCGTCACCCGACCGGACCCGGGAACCGTCGTCGGTCGCGTCTAGTGTGTCGCATCGCGACGGCTCCGCGGTGACGGCGGGGAGTGGGTCTGGTCGCAAGGGTGAGGTGGCCCGGGGTCGAGCGCAGCGACGGGAAGGAGCTGTGTGACGGCGAGTGGTGTCGGTCACCGTGCGGGGTCCACCCCGGCGGGTGACGACGGCACGCCAGGCACACCCGACGAACCCCCGACGAGGCGTCGCGGCGGCGGTCACCGCGCCGAGGTCCCCCGCTCGCGGCGGATCGCCCAACGGCTGCTCGTCGGGCTGGTCGTGCTCCTGCTGGTGGTCGGGGCAGGGACCGCGGCCGTCCTGACCGCGCCGGGCCTGGCCCGCCGGCTCGGCCTCCCCGTGTCCGCGGCGGTGGACCCGCCGGCGCCCGTGGCCTTCGTCCCGCAGCTCGGCCCGCTCCCCGCCGGGGCGCCCACGCCGACGGCGGCCGGGGTGGCGGGCGTGCTCGACGGCCGCGTCGCCGGCCTGGGTGACCTGACGGGCGTCGTCGTCGACCCCGCGCACCCCCAGCAGCCGCTGTGGCAGCGCAACCCGGCCGAGCCGCAGGTGCCCGCGTCGTCGACGAAGCTCCTGACGACGTCGGCCGCGCTGCTCTCGCTCGACCCCGAGACCCGGTTCACGACGACCGTCGTCGCCGGCCCGACCCCCGACTCGGTGGTGCTCGTCGGCGGCGGCGACCCCACGCTGTCCTCGCTGCCCGACGGCCGCGACTCGGTCTACCCGGGCGCCGCCCACCTCGACGACCTCGTCGCCCAGGTCCGGGCCGCCCGCGGGACCGCGCCGTTGTCCACCGTCTACGTCGACGACTCCCGCTACAGCGGCCCCCTGCTCGCCGCCGGCTGGGATCCGGCCGACATCGCTGGCGGCAACCTCACCCCGATGGTCCCGGCGATGCTCGACGGCGGCCGGCTCGACCCGACCGCCCTCGACGGCGCCCGCACTGCCACCCCCACCGAGGACGTCGGGCACGCGCTGGGTCAGCGGCTCGGCGCCGCCGTGCAGGTCGAGCAGGGGTCCGGGCCCGCGAACGCGCGGGTGCTCGGCACCGTCCAGTCGCCGCCGCTGACCGAGCTGATCCACACCGCGCTGACCAACTCCGACAACGTCCTCGCCGAGGCGATCGGTCGGGAGGTCGCCCGGAAGGCCGGCGCCCCGGCCTCGTTCGACGGCGCCGCGTCGTCGGTGACGAAGACCCTCGCCGCGCACGGGGTCGACGTGTCGTCGGTGACCCTCTCGGACACCTCGGGGCTCTCGACGAACGACCGCATCCCGGCCTCGGTCCTCGCGTCGGTGCTCACCCCGGCCGCGGCGCCCCTCGGCGCCGACCCGCGGACCCCGGCCCTGCGCCCGGTCCTCGACGGGCTCCCGATCGCGGCCGGCACCGGCACGCTCGTCGACCGCTTCACCCCGGACACGCCCAACGGCGACGCCCGCGGGTACGTCCGGGCCAAGACCGGGACCCTCACCGGCACCAACGCGCTCGCCGGGGTGGTCCCCGACGACGACGGGCGCCTGCTCGTCTTCGCGTTCATGTCCAACGGCCCCGACCCGGTCGGGGCCCGCCCGCGACTGGACGCGCTGGCCGCGGCGCTGCGCGGGTGCGGCTGCCGCTGAGCGCGGCCGCCGTACGGTGGAGGAGTGACCGTCCAGGACACCCCCGCCCCGACCGACCGGGCCGCGGGCCGACCCACCGGCCTGCCCGTGCGCTGGGGGCTCGCCGCCTCCACCGGCACGGCCCTGGTGCCGCCCGGGCCCGCCGTCTCCGCCGACGAGGCGGCGGCCGAGGTCGCCCGGCTCGCCGAGGGCGCCCGCCGGGGCGAGGGCCACGTCCGGGACCTGACCGGGCTCGGCGTCGGCCTGCCGGTGCCCGCCGCCGCCGTCGTCGACCGCCCCGGCTGGATCACGTCGGCCACCGAGGGCATCGCCGAGCTCACGTCCGGCGTCGTGCTGCCGACCGCGCGCGGCGGCAAGCCGTCGACGCTCGGGCGGGTCGCCGGGGAGGTGACCTCCTCGGTCGCCGCCGCACAGATGGGCGGCCTGCTCGCCTTCCTCTCGACCAAGGTGCTCGGCCAGTACGACCCGTTCGCCGGACCGGCCCGCGCCGGGCAGCTCCTGCTCGTCGCCCCCAACGTCACCGCGGCCCGCGAGGCGCTCGACGTCGACGCCGAGGACTTCGCGCTGTGGGTCTGCGTCCACGAGGCCACCCACCGGCTGCAGTTCACCGCGGTGCCCTGGCTGCGCGACCACTTCCGCGACGAGGTCACGACGTTCGCCTCCGGGATGGAGAGCGGGGTCAGCGCGGCCATGGAGCGGCTGCCCGACGTCGTGAAGGCCCTCCGCTCCCGCGCCGACGTCTCGCTGCTCGAGCTGATCCAGGGCCCGGAGCAGGGCGCGATCCTCGACCGGCTGCTCGCGCTGACCACGCTGCTCGAGGGGCACGCCGAGCACGTCATGGACGAGGTCGGGCCGGCGGTGGTCCCGACCGTCGAGGTGATCCGCCGCCGGTTCTCGGCACGGCGGCGCGGGGGTGGCCCGGTCGACCGGCTGCTGCGGGTGCTCCTGGGCGTGCAGGCGAAGATCCAGCAGTACGAGCAGGGCCGGGTCTTCGTCGACCAGGTCGTCGGCACCGTCGGCATGGAGGGGTTCAACGCCGTGTGGACCTCGCCCGAGACGCTGCCGCGCCGCGCCGAGATCACCGACCCGGCGGCCTGGGTCCGGCGCGTCCACGGCTGATGACCCGCGTCGGGCCCGCGACGGCGGAGGTGCGCCGCGCGGTCCGGACCGCGCTGGGCTCCCTGCCGGCCGCGCCCGCCGTCGTCGTCGCCTGCTCCGGCGGCGCCGACTCGCTGGCCCTCGCCGCCGCGACGGCGCACGTGGCGGCGGTACCCGTCCACGGGGTCGTCGTCGACCACGGCCTGCAGCCGGGGTCGGACGAGGTCGCGCGCACGGCGTGCGGGGTGCTGCGGGACCTGGGGGTGGACGCCCGGGTCGCGACCGTCGAGGTCGCGACGGCGGGCGACGGTCCGGAGGGGGCCGCGCGCCGGGCGCGGTACGCGGCGCTCGTGGGCGAGTCGGCCGCCCGCGGGCACGCGCCGGTGCTGCTGGGGCACACCCTCGACGACCAGGCCGAGACGGTGCTGCTCGGGCTCGGGCGCGGGTCGGGGGCGCGCTCGCTGGCGGGCATGCGGATCTGGGACCCGCCCTGGTGCCGGCCCCTGCTCGGCGTGCGGCGGGCGACGACGCGCGCGGCCTGCGCCGAGGCCGGGCTCGAGCCGTGGGAGGACCCGCACAACGACGACCCCCGCTACACCCGGGTGCGCCTGCGCCACGAGGTGCTGCCGCTGCTCGAGGACGTCCTGGCCGGGGGCGTCGCGGAGGCGCTGGCCCGCACCGCCGCCCAGCTCGCTGACGACGACGCCGCGCTCGACGCCGCGGCCGCCGAGGTCCTCCCCGGGGCCCGGGACACCGACGGCGCCCTCGACGCGGCCCACCTGGCGCCGCTGCCCGCGGCGGTGCGACGGCGGGTGCTGCGGGCGTGGCTCGCCGGGTGCGGGGTGCACGGGTTCGACGACGCCCAGCTGCGCGCCGTCGACGCGCTCGTGGGCCGGTGGCGCGGACAGGGGCCACCGTCACTCCCGGGCGGCTTGGAGGTCATCCGCGTGCGTGGGAGGCTGAACGTGCGCCGGGCTCCCCACGGCCCGGGCGGCTGACCGCCGAGCCGACGAAGGAGTCCGCGCAAGGTGTACGACGGCGACATCGCGTCCGTGCTGATCACCTCCGACGAGATCCAGGACAAGATCGCGGAGCTGGCGGACGGCATCGCCGCCGACTACGGCGAGCCGGGGCCGGGCGAGCCGGACCTGCTCCTGGTCGGCGTGCTCAAGGGCGCGGTCATGTTCATGACCGACCTCGCGCGCCGGCTGCCGCTGCCGACGCAGCTCGAGTTCATGGCGATCAGCTCGTACGGGTCGGCCACGTCCTCCTCGGGGGTCGTGCGGATCCTCAAGGACCTCGACCGGGACATCTCGAACCGGCACGTCCTGATCGTCGAGGACATCATCGACTCCGGGCTGACGCTGTCCTGGCTGCGGAAGAACCTGGAGTCGCGCGGGCCGGCGTCGCTGCAGGTGGTCACGCTGCTGCGCAAGCCCGAGGCGGCCAAGCTCGACGTCGACGTCGCGTACGTGGGATTCGACATCCCGAACGAGTTCGTCGTCGGGTTCGGGCTCGACTACGCCGAGCGCTACCGGGATCTGCCCTACATCGGGACGCTGGACCCATCGGTGTACGCCTGACCGTCATCTGGGCGAAACAGACGCGGGAGTCGGCTACCGCTTGAAGAGCACCCCGCCTCATTCACAGACATAAGAAGCAATATTCTCCGCGCATGCCGGCTGGTGGGTCGAGACGACTCCTCTTCGTGAACGGTGCGATCGTCCTCGTCCTGCTGCTCGTGGCCGGCGGAACGACGTACGCCCTGACGCGCCACGCGTCGAACGCGAACTCGTCCCTGCGGACCACGACCGTCGGTCGGGGAACTGTCGCGGAGACGGTGACCGCGGCCGGCACGGTGACCACCGGGACCAGCGCCACGCTGAACTTCTCCACGACCGGGCGCATCGCCGAGGTCCGGGTGAAGCTGGGCGACCACGTCACCCAGGGCCAGACGGTGGCCACGCTCGACGGGGCCTACGCCCAGGCGAACCTCAAGGCCCTCCGGTCCCAGGTCCGGGCCGATGAGCAGGCCCTGAAGGACGCGTACTACCAGCGGGACCACCCGCAGTCGACGACCAGCGGTACGACGACGGCCGGTACGAGTACGGCTGCTACGGCAGGTATGAGCACCGCCGCTACGGCCGGTATGAGCACCGCGGCGACAGCCGGTACGAGCACGACCGGTACGAGCACGACCGGTACGAGCACGACCGGTACGAGCACGACCGGCACGTCGACCTCGGGTACGAGCACCAACGCGGGGGTACAGCCGCCTGGGCACGGTCTGGTTCTCGGCGGCTACTTCACGAGGCCGGGCTCGGGCGTGGAGGATGTCCGGCCGGACTCCGAGCAGACCAGCGGAGGCACCTCCAGCACCACGAGCACGGGCACGTCCACCGCCACGAGCACCACGGGTACGTCCGGGACGTCGACGTCGAGCACGACACAGCAGACGTCGTCGGACCCGGGTGAGGCGAACATCCGGACCGCGCTGGCGAACCTGGACACGGCCAAGGCGAACGTGATCAACGCCGAGCAGAACCTGCAGAACCTCGACCTCGTCGCGCCCGAGGACGGCACGGTGGTGAGCCTGGACGGCGTGGTCGGGCAGCTCGTCAGCTCGAACGGCGTCGTCGTGAGCTCGACGGCGACCGGGAACCCGGCCGGCGGGCGCCTGCCCGACGGCTCCTCGATCTCGAGCGGGGCCAGTTCCGGTCAGTCGACCACGACGGGCAGCTCGACGTCGTCGAGCAGCGGGTCGAGCAGCTCGTCCTCGAGCACCACGAGCAGCTCCAGCAGCACGACCCAGCAGACGGCGCCGGCCGTCATGACGATCGCGAACCTGCAGGCGATGCAGGTGCTCGCCCAGGTCCCCGAGCTCGACGTCGGGAAGGTCGCGAACGGGCAGCCGGTGGCGGTCTCGGTCAACGCGCTCGCCGGCCAGAAGATCCCCGGCTCGGTGACCGCGATCAACCTGCTGCCCGGCTCGCAGTCGACGGTGCAGTACGGGACGACGGTGCTGATGCCGACGCCGCCGGCGGGGATGCGGCCGGGGATGTCGGCGAGCGTCTCGATCACCACCCGGCAGGCCACCAATGTGACGTTCCTGCCCTCGGCGGCGGTGACGCCGATCGGCGGGGCGGACTCGGGGCAGGCCACGGTGCAGGTGCTGCAGCCCGACGGATCCACGGTGCAGCGCACGATCGGGACCGGGCTGGCGTCGGACACCGTCACCCAGGTGACCTCCGGGCTCCAGGTCGGTGACCTCGTGGCGCTGCCCGAGGCGGCCGCGACCAGCACGCCCCGCGGTGGTCCCGGCGGCGGTGCTCCCGGCGGCGGCGGTGGTCCCGGCGGCGGCGCCCGGTGACGACGAGCATCCGGCGATGACCCGCACCATCCCGAGACGGCCCGACGAGGCCGACGTCCCGGTCCTCGACGTCCGCGCGATGTCGAAGGTCTACGGCGAGGGCGACACCGCGGTGCACGCGCTGCGCGAGGTCAACCTGGTCGTGCGGCGTGGCGAGTACGTCGCGGTCGTCGGGCAGTCGGGGTCGGGGAAGTCGACGCTGCTCAACATCCTGGGCTGCCTCGACGCGCCGACCTCGGGCCGCTACCTGCTCGACGGGCTCGACGTCGCCGACCTCGACGAACAGCAGCAGTCAGTGCTGCGCAACCGGCAGATCGGCTTCATCTTCCAGTCCTTCAACCTGATCCCGCGGACGACGGCGTTCGCGAACGTCGAGCTGCCGATGGTCTACGCGGGCGTCTCCCGTCGCGACCGTCGCCAGCGCACCGAGGCCGCGCTGGATCTCGTCGGGCTGGCGGGGCGGTCCGATCACCGACCCAACCAGCTCTCCGGTGGTCAACAGCAGCGCGTCGCGGTGGCCCGGGCCCTGGTGACGAGCCCGGCGCTGCTGCTGGCCGACGAGCCGACCGGCAACCTCGACACCGAGTCCACCGCGGACGTGCTGAACCTGTTCGACGGGCTGCACTCCACCGGCCGCACGATCGTGCTCATCACGCACGACGACGAGGTCGCCGAGCGCGCCGACCGCGTGGTCGTCGTCTCCGACGGCCGGCTCTCGGAACGCAATGGGGTGCGTTCGTGAGCAGCCTGGAGATCCTGCGCTTCGCGGTGCGCGCGCTGCTGGCCAACCGGCTGCGCTCGTTGCTGACGATGCTGGGGATCATCATCGGCATCACCGCGGTGATCATCCTGACCGCCCTGGGCAACGGTGCCTCGCAGTACATCTCCAACCAGATCACCGGCCTCGGCGCGAGCAGCGTGACCGTGGCCGCCCGCGCCCCCTCGGGGACGGCGGGAGCCGCTGCGGGCGCCTCGTCGCGGCCGCTGACCTCCGCGGACGCGACGGCGCTGGCCGACCCGCAGGGCGCGCCGGACGTGGCCTACGTCGCCCCCGTGGTGCAGTCGTCGGCGACGGTGACCTCGGGGGCGAACTCCGAGACCGACACCGTCATCGGCAGCACCCCGGAGTACTTCCCCAGCTCCAACAGCACGGTGGCGTCCGGCCGGGCATACACCCAGGCCGAGGTCGACGACGGGCGTCCGGTGGCGGTGCTGGGCAGCACCGTCGCCAGTGACGTCTTCGGCGCGGGGGTCGATCCGGTCGGGCGGACGGTGCTGATCAACGACTCCCCGTTCCAGGTCGTCGGGGTGCTCCAGAGCAAGGGGCAGGGCGGCGGGTTCTCCAACGCCGATTCCAACGTGCTCGCCCCGATCTCGACGGTGCAGAGCACATTGACCGGCTACGGCAACCTCAACCAGATCGACGTGGGCGCCCGCTCCTCGGCGGTGCAGACCGCTGCCGAATCCGAGATCTACTCGATCCTCGACCGGCGCCACAACATCACCGACCCCAACGACCGCGACTACCAGCTGATCAGCTCGGCGCAGATCGCCCAGGTCCTGAACTCGACCCTGTCGACGCTGTCGCTCCTGCTGGCCGGGATCGCCGGGATCTCGCTGCTGGTCGGCGGCATCGGGATCACCAACATCATGCTGGTCTCGGTCACCGAGCGGACCCGCGAGATCGGGATCCGCAAGGCCCTCGGCGCGCCCCCGTCGGCGATCCTGGCGCAGTTCCTGATCGAGTCGGTCATCCTGTCCGCGCTCGCCGGGCTGATCGGGGTCGGCATCGGGATCGCGCTCACGTGGATTCCGTTGCCCGGCGGTTTCCGCGCGATCATCGTGCCCACGGCCGTCGTCATCGCCGTCGTCGTCTCGATCGGCATCGGCGTGTTCTTCGGCGGATATCCCGCGCGCCGCGCGTCGCGGCTCCGCCCCATCGAGGCACTGCGCCGTGAATAGCCCCGCAGCCCCACACCAGGAGGAATCGTGATGGCGGACGAGGACGAGGCCCGGACCGAATCGACGTCCACCGCCGAGACCACACGGACGTCGTGGTCGGACGGGCACGCGGGCTCCGGGCGGGAGGACTCCTCCGACACCGGCCCGATCCGGCGGCCCAGCCCGCAGCCCGCGTTCGGCCCTGACACCGTCGGCAGCGGCGGCGGCCCCGCCCGGGGGTGGGACGAGGACCCCACTCGGGCGTCGGGCCCGCCGCCCACCTCCGCCGAGGTGCTCGACCGCCCCATGGACGACACGGACGTCCGCGAGCGCCTGAACCGGCCCGGCATGGCCCGGTCCACCCGGATCCTGCTGTTCGTGCTCGGCGCGATCGTGTTCCTGGGTGCCGGTCTGCTGATCGGGCGTGCGACCGCCCCGGCGACCGGTCCCGGCTCCGTGCCGCCCACCATCGGCGTCATCCAGTCCGTCGACACCCCGCCCGGCGGCTCGCCCGTGGTCACCGTGCGGGCAGCGGACGGCACGCAGACCGCTCTGCAGACGACCCCGGGCACGGTGGTGGCCACGCCGGCCGCGAACGGGAACGCGGCACTCGTCGTCGGGACCCAGGTGACCATCACCGGCGAGCGGGACCAGCGCGGCGAGACGCTCGCGACGCGGGTGGACCTGCCGGCGCGGTAGGTCCGGGCGCGGAATGTCAGCGGTGGGCCACCGCTGACATCCGGGGCCGGGTCGACGACGGCGAGGGAGCCGGTGCGCGCCGAACGGATCTCCGTCCGCCGTGCCGTGACTCCCTGATCTTGTGGGCGCCCCGTCGAGGGGCAGGTGGGGCAGCCGCGGGGGCGGCCCGGGATGCGTGGTGTGCTCCTGATCCCGCGGACGGCTCGGGCGTCGGGAGGGCCGCCCGGGCGAGGGGCACGGGGGGCAGCCGCGGGGCCGGTCCGGGATGCGCCGTGTCCCCCTCGTCGACGACGCCGGAGGGCGCCGACACCCCGGCCCCGCGACACCGCAGACCGGTCGCGCCCGACCCGCTAGTCTCCCGCCCCGTGAGCGAGAACGCTGCCGCCGAGATCGCCGCCGGGTACGCCACCGAGGGGGCCGCGCTCGAGCTCGGCGCGGTCGTCGTCGACGACGCGGCCGACGCGTCGGCCCGCGTCCGGATCCCCTTCGCGACCCTGAACCGCCACGGCCTCGTCGCGGGCGCCACCGGCACCGGCAAGACCAAGACGCTGCAGAACCTGGCCGAGCAGTGCTCGGCGGCGGGCGTCCCGGTGCTGCTGGCCGACGTCAAGGGCGACCTGTCCGGGCTCGCCCGGCCCGGGGAGACGAGCGACCGGACCACGAAGCGCGCCCAGGAGACCGGTGACGACTGGGCGCCGACGGCGTTCCCGGTCCGCTTCCTCTCCCTCGGGGCGAAGGGGATCGGCGTCCCGGTGCGGGCGACGATCACCGCGTTCGGTCCGATCCTGCTGTCGAAGGTCCTGGGCCTCAACGCCACCCAGGAGTCCACCCTCGGACTGATCTTCCACTGGGCCGACCAGCAGGGCCTCGCCCTCCTGGACACCAAGGACCTCCGCTCGGTGATCCAGCACCTGCTCTCCGACGAGGGCAAGGCGGAGCTCAAGGGGATCGGCGGGGTCTCGACGGCGACGGCGGGCGTCATCCTGCGCGCACTGGTGAACCTCGAGGCGCGCGGCGGCGACGAGTTCTTCGGCGAGCCGGAGTTCGACCCGGCCGACCTGCTCACCGTCGAGGAGGGCAAGGGCGTCGTCACGCTCCTGGAGCTCGCCGACCAGCAGGCCGACCCGACGCTGTTCTCGACGTTCCTCATGTGGCTGCTCGCCGAGCTCTTCGAGGACCTCCCCGAGGCCGGCGACATCGACAAGCCCAAGCTCGTCTTCTTCTTCGACGAGGCGCACCTGCTCTTCGCCGACGCGTCCAAGGCGTTCCTGGAGCGCATCGAGCAGACGGTGAAGCTCATCCGCTCCAAGGGCGTCGGCGTCTTCTTCTGCACGCAGCTGCCGACCGACATCCCCAACGACGTGCTCTCCCAGCTCGGCGCCCGGGTGCAGCACGCGCTGCGCGCCTTCACCCCCGACGACCAGAAGGCCCTGACGCGGACCGCGCGGACCTACCCGAAGTCGAAGGTCTACGACATCGAGACGGCGCTGACGTCGCTCGGCATCGGCGAGGCGATCGTCACCGTGCTCTCCGAGCGCGGCGCGCCGACCCCGGTCGCCTGGACCCGGCTGCGGGCGCCCCGCTCGCTCATGGGCGCGATCGGCGAGCAGGCGGTGACGGAGTCGGCGAAGGCCTCGCCGCTGTGGGCCCGGTACGGCGAGACGATCGACCGCGAGTCGGCCTACGAACGGCTCGCTGCGCGCACCGGCGCGAACCAGGCGCCGGAGACCCCCGCCGAGCCGGTGCCCGCCGACCAGCCGCCCCAGCCCGCCCCGCCCCAGGCCCCGCCGCCGGAGCAGGACGAGGGCCCGGGCATGTTCGAGAAGGCGATGCAGAGCTCGCTGTTCAAGCAGATCGTCCGGACGGTGGCCCGCGAGGCGACGCAGGAGATCACCCGCGGGATGTTCGGCACCGCCCGCCGTCGCCGCTGAGCCGTCGGCGAACGGTGGTGCCGGTCCGCGCCGGCCCGCGCCCGTTCGCCGCGGGCGGACGGCGCGGCGGGCCCGGCGCGCCCGCCGCGGGCGGCCGGGTGTCGGACCTGCGGGGTACATTGAGCAGATCAGGGCTTCCCTGGAAAGCAGCCCGGGCGGGCAGGCACCGCGCGGACGTCGTCGTCGACGGCGCCGGCGTGGCGGGCCCCGGTCCGGGAGTTGAGACGGCAGCAGCAAACCCGGGGAGGGTCGAGGCCGGACCGGCCGCCACCGCATGGACCGCAAGCGCCTGCTCCGCAATCCGCTGATCTGGATCGTGGTGCTCTTCGTCGTCTACCTGGCCGTGTCGTCGCTGTTCAGCGACACGCGCGGTTACACGCAGGCGTCCACGTCCCTGGCCCTCCAACAGGTCGACGCGCGCAACGTCGCCGACGTCACGGTGGAGGACAAGGAGCAGCGTCTGCGGATGACGCTGGTCAACCCCGTGGACGTGCCGCCCGCGGACGGCACCAGTGGTGCGCCCGTCCGCACCAACCAGATCTATGCGCAGTACCCGGCCGCGGCCGGCGGCCAGATCTTCTCCGAGCTCAGGCAGAACCCCGCGCGCGACGGGTTCGACACGCAGGTGACCCAGGAGTCCCTGCTCGGCCAGATGCTGATCTACCTGATCCCGCTGGCCCTCGTGCTGGTGATGCTGTTCTGGCTGATGAACGCCCAGGGCGGCGGCAACCGCGTGCTCTCGTTCGGCAAGTCCAAGGCCAAGCAGCTCAACAAGGACATGCCGAAGACGACCTTCGCCGACGTCGCGGGCGCGAACGAGGCCGTCGAGGAGCTCTACGAGATCAAGGACTTCCTCCAGAACCCGACGCGCTACCAGGCGCTCGGCGCGAAGATCCCCAAGGGCGTGCTGCTCTACGGCCCGCCCGGCACCGGCAAGACGCTGCTGGCCCGCGCCGTCGCCGGAGAGGCCGGGGTGCCCTTCTACACGATCTCCGGGTCGGACTTCGTCGAGATGTTCGTCGGCGTCGGCGCCTCCCGCGTCCGTGACCTGTTCGAGCAGGCAAAGCAGAACTCGCCCTGCATCGTGTTCGTCGACGAGATCGACGCCGTCGGTCGCCACCGCGGCGCCGGCATGGGCGGCGGGCACGACGAGCGCGAGCAGACGCTGAACCAGCTGCTCGTCGAGATGGACGGGTTCGACGCCCGCGGCGGGATCATCCTCATCGCCGCGACGAACCGCCCCGACATCCTCGACCCGGCGCTGCTGCGGCCCGGCCGCTTCGACCGGCAGATCCCGGTCGCGGCGCCCGACCTCGCCGGCCGGCGCGCCATCCTCGAGGTGCACGCCAAGGGCAAGCCGTTCGCGCCCGACGTCGACCTCGACGGCCTGGCCAAGCGCACCGTCGGCTTCTCCGGCGCCGACCTCGCGAACGTCATCAACGAGGCCGCGCTGCTCACCGCGCGGCTCAACCAGCAGCAGATCACCGGGGCCGCGCTCGAGGAGTCGGTCGACCGCGTGATCGGCGGTCCGGCGCGCAAGAGCCGGATCATCTCCGAGCAGGAGAAGAAGGTCGCCGCCTACCACGAGGCCGGCCACGCGCTGGCCGCCTGGGCGATGCCCGACATCGAGCCGGTCTACAAGGTGACGATCCTGCCGCGCGGTCGCACCGGCGGGCACGCCCTCGTCGTCCCCGAGGACGACAAGGAGCTGATGACCCGCTCCGAGATGATCGCGCGCCTGGTGTTCGCGATGGGTGGGCGCTCGGCCGAGGAGCTGGTGTTCCACGAGCCGACCACGGGTGCCTCCTCCGACATCGAGCAGGCCACCAAGATCGCCCGGGCGATGGTCACCGAGTACGGGATGAGCGCGAAGCTCGGCGCGGTGAAGTACGGCCAGGAGCAGGGCGAGCCCTTCCTCGGCCGCACCGCGGGCAAGCAGTCGGACTACTCGCTCGAGGTCGCCCACGAGATCGACGAGGAGGTGCGCAAGCTCATCGAGGCGGCGCACACCGAGGCGTGGGAGATCCTCAACACCCACCGCGACGCGCTCGACTCGCTGACCGCGGAGCTCATCGAGCACGAGACGCTGCAGCGCAAGGACCTCGAGCGGCTGTTCGCGTCGGTCACCAAGCGCCCGCGCATCACCGCGTTCAACGACTTCGGGGAGCGCACGCCGTCCGACCGGCCGCCGATCAAGACGCGCCGGGAGATCGCGACGGAGCGCGGCGAGCCGTGGCCGCCGGAGGACGAGCGCCAGCCGGCCCGCGTCGGTGCCAGCAATGGGCACGCCGGACAGAACGGCAGCACGCAGGCCGGCCCGGCGCAGAACGGCTCGACGCAGAACGGCGCTCCGTCGGGCTGGGGTGCGCCGAACACGCCCCCGGTCGGGACGCCCGCCGCCGGGGGGTCGGACCAGTCACGCCAGGGCGGCGACCAGTCGGGCCGCGGCGCGGGCGGCTGGGGCATCCCCGACGTGTACCGGACGGGGAACTCCTCGCAGCCGCCGTCGTCGGTCCCGCCGAACTACGGCGCGCCCCCCGGGTGGACCCCGGCGACGACGCCGCGGGGCACCTCGTGGGAGTCGGGCTCGCGGCCCTACGGCCAGCACGGCTCGGGCCAGTCGGGGCAGTACGGCTCGGGCGGGTCGGGTCAGTCCGGGCAGTACGGCTCCGGGCCGGCTCCCTGGGGCTCCTCGGGCGGGCAGCACGCGGCTCCGGAGGACGGCCAGCCCTCCGGACGGCGCAGCGCTCCCGACGGCGAGCAGCCCAGCGGTGGGTCGTTCACGTCACCTGGCGACGGCGCGCCGAACCCGTACGGTGACCCGGACGGTCGTCGCCCCGACGGCCGATCGGAGAGCTGACCAACGGCGGCCACCCTCCCCGGAGGCCCGTGGCCGCCGGCGGTCCAGCCCCGTTCCCGCAGCAGAGCACCGGGGTGATCCAGACGTGACGACCAGCGAGGACATGGTCGTGCCCGCGGACCGGCACAACGGGCACGAACCCGATGCGGGCACCGTGCCGAACTTCGATGCCCCGCGCATCGAGGCCGCCGTGCGCGAGATTCTCATCGGCATCGGGGAGGACCCGGACCGCGAGGGGTTGCACGACACGCCGGCCCGCGTCGCCCGGGCCTACCGCGAGCTGTTCGCGGGCCTGGGCGCCGACCCGGACGAGGTGCTCCAGCGCACGTTCTCGGAGAATCACGACGAGCTCGTGCTCGTCCGGGACATCCCGATGTTCTCGATGTGCGAGCACCACCTGCTGCCCTTCCACGGGGTGGCGCACGTGGCGTACCTCCCCGGGCCGGACGGTCGGGTGACGGGGCTGTCGAAGCTCGCCCGGCTCGTCGACCTGTACGCCCGGCGCCCGCAGGTGCAGGAGCGTCTGACCACCCAGGTCGCCGACGCGCTCGACCGGGCGCTCGACGCCCGCGGCGTGATCGTCGTGATCGACGCCGAGCACCAGTGCATGTCGGCCCGCGGCGTGCGCAAGCCCGGCTCGCGGACGACGACGTCGGCGGTGCGCGGCATCCTCAAGTCGTCGGCGAGCACCCGCGCCGAGGCCCTCGGGCTCATCCGGGGCGGCTGAGCGTGGTGTCCGCCCCCGAGCCGCCCGCCTCCGGGTCCCCCGGGCCGGGACCGGCCGCCCGCCGGCGGCTGCCGCGCCCCGACCACTGCCTGGTGATGGGCGTCCTCAACGTCACCCCGGACTCGTTCTCCGACGGCGGCCGCTGGCTCGACCGCGACGACGCCGTCGCCCACGGCGTGGCGATGTCGGTGCGCGGAGCCACCTACGTCGACGTCGGCGGCGAGTCCACCCGTCCCGGAGCCGGGCGGGTCGACGCCGCGACCGAGGCGGCGCGGGTGGTCCCGGTGGTGTCCGACCTGGTCTCCGCCGGGGTCCGGGTCAGCGTCGACACCACCCGCGCGGAGGTCGCGGCGTCCGCGATCGAGGCGGGCGCGGAGCTGGTCAACGACGTGTCCGGCGGCCTCGCCGACCCGCTCATGGCGCGGGTGGTCGCGGAGGCCGGGGTCGGCTGGGTGCTGATGCACTGGCGGGGTCCGTCCCGGCACATGGCGCAGCTGGCGAGCTACGAGGACGTCGTCGGGGAGGTGCGGGCCGAGCTCGTCGAGCAGGTCGACCGGGCGGTGCTCGCCGGGGTCGACCCGGGGCTGCTCGTGCTCGACCCGGGGCTGGGGTTCGCCAAGACCGCCGCCCACAACTGGCAGCTGCTCCGCAAGATCGACGTCTTCGCCTCGCTCGGCTTCCCGGTGCTCATCGGCGCGTCCCGCAAGCGGTTCCTGGGGGCGCTGCTCGCCGACGACGAGGGGACGCCGCGCCGTCCCGACGGCCGTGAGCACGCCACCGCGGCGGTCACGGCGCTCGCGGCGAACTCCGGGGCCTGGGGCGTCCGGGTGCACGAGGTCGCGGCGTCGCTCGACGCCGTCGCCGTCGCCGCCGCCTGGCACTGGGGGACCTCCCGGGCGAGGACCGACCCGTGAGTGGTCCGGACCTCCCCGCGGACCCGGGCGACCGCATCGAGCTGCGGGGCCTGCGGGTGCGCGGGCACCACGGGGTGTTCGAGCACGAGCGTCGCGACGGCCAGGACTTCGTGCTCGACCTCGTCGTCTGGACCGACCTCGCCGCGGCGGGCGTCAGCGACGACCTCGCCGACACCGTCGACTACGGCGCGCTCGCCGAGGCCGCGGCCGCCGTCGTCGCCGGGCCGCCGCGCTCGCTCATCGAGGCCGTGGCCGCCGACGTCGCCGCGGTCGTGCTCGACGACCCGCGGGTGGCCGGCGTCGAGGTGGTCCTGCACAAGCCGCAGGCCCCGATCGCCCGGCCGTTCGACGACGTGGCGGTGCACCTCACGCGGACCCGCGCGTGACCCGGGCCGTGCTCTCGCTGGGCTCCAACGTCGGGGACCGCGAGGCCCACCTGCGCCACGCGCTCGACGTCCTCGCCCCCTGGACCACGACCGTGTCCGGGACCTACGCCACCGCGCCGTGGGGCGGGGTCGCGCAGGACGAGTTCCTCAACCTCGTCGTCGCCGTCGACGACCCGGCGGCCGGCCCCCGTGACTGGCTCGACCGGGCGCAGCAGGCCGAGCAGGCCCGGGGGCGGGACCGCTCGGGCGCGGCGGTGCGCTGGGGGCCGCGCACCCTCGACGTCGACGTGCTCACCGTCGAGGACGCCGGCACGCCGCTGACCAGCGACGATCCCGACCTGCTGCTGCCGCACCCCCGGCTGGCGGAGCGCGCCTTCGTCCTCGTGCCGTGGGCGGAGATCGAGCCGGACACCGAGGTCCCGGGCCGCGGGACGGTCGCCGAGCTGCTCGCCGCGCTGCCGGCGGCGGAGCGGGACGGCGTGGTGGCGACGGGGCCCGCGACGTGACGACGCGGACCAGCCCGTCGGTGCTGCTCGTGCTCGCGGTCGCGGCGGGCCTCGTCGTCAACCTCCTGCTCGGCGCCTTCTACGGCGCGCTCCCGCCGCTGCCCACCCCCGCCGGGGTCACCTTCCTGGTCCTCGGGGTCGTGGAGGCGGGGATCGCGGTGGTCCTGTACCGCCGCATCCGCCGCCGTCCCGGGGCGCGCCCGGTCGACGCCCTGGCCACCGCGCGGGCCGTCGCGCTCGCGAAGGCCTCGGCCCTGGCCGGGGCGCTGGTCGGCGGGGCGTGGTGCGGAGTGCTCGCCTACGTGCTGCCGCGGCGCGCTCAGGTGGCCGCGGCGGCGTCCGACACGGTGGCGTCGGTCGTCGGGATCCTCGGGTCGGCGGTGCTCGTCGGGGCCGCGCTGGCCCTCGAGTGGTGCTGCCGCACCCCCGACGACCAGGACACCACGCCCGACCCGGACCGCTGAGGAGACCACCGGGCGGTGACCGGATGATCGCCGTCGGTACGCTGCGTGCATGGCAGCCGCCGACGGGGTCGCCGCTCCGGACGGACGGTCCGGACGCCGAGGGCCCCGCCCGTCGTCGCAGGTGGCGCGCCGCGTCGACCCGGTCGTCCGGCTGCTCCTGACGCTCACCGGCCTGCTCGGGGTGATCGCGGCGGTCGTCGTCGTGGTGGGCGAGGACGGCCGGCTGCTGCGCCTGGGCGTCGTCGCGGCCCTGTGGGCGGCGTTGCTGGCGGTGGCCGCGCTCGTGCGGCGCGGTGCCCGTGCGGGTGGCTCGGCCGAGCGCGAGGAGGCGCTGCGGCGCACCTACGAGCTCGAGCTCGCCGCCGAGGTGGACGCGCGGCGCGAGCACGAGCTCACCGTCGAGCGGGCGGTGCGCCGCGAGGTCGCCGCGGAGACGGCGGAGGAGATCGCCGGACTGCGCGGCGAGCTGGAACGGCTCCGGTCTCACCTCGAGCGGGCCGAGGCCGCGTCCGCACCGCCGCGGCTGCGGGCGGTCGCCGGGTCCGAGCGGTGGGCGCCGGTGGCGCCGCCGACCCCTCCGCCGTCGTGGCATCGACACGGCCCGGGACACGTCACCGGGGAGCGGCCCCGGCCCCGCTGACGTCCCCCGTCCGGCCGTGCGAGGTGTCCGGCACTACCCTGCGGCAGGGTGATCGCCACCCCGGTACGGCTGGCGCCCCACCAGCGGCGCACGCTCGTCTGGCCCGTCCTCGGGCTCATCGTCCTGGGGGTGTGCGCGCTCGCGGCGATCGGGCTCGCGAGCACCGAGATCGGCGCGGGCGGCGTGATCGTCGGGGCGCTCTGCGCGATGCTGCCCGTCGGTCCGGTGCTCCTCGCCTTCGCCTGGATCGACCGGTGGGAGCCGGAGCCGCCGCGGCTGCTGCTCACCGCGTTCCTCTGGGGCGCGGGCCTGGCGGCCCTCGTCGCGCTCGTGATCAACTCGAGCGCGGTGATCGCGGCCGAGCTGCTGCTCGGTCAGGGGCAGGGTGACCTGGTCGGCGCCGTCGTCTCCGCGCCGCTGGTCGAGGAGTTCGTCAAGGGCGCGTTCCTCGTGGGCCTGCTGCTCCTGCGGCGCCGCGAGTTCGACGGGATCGTCGACGGCATCGTCTACGCGGGCTTCGTCGGCGCCGGGTTCGCCTTCACCGAGAACATCATCTACTTCGGGCGGGCCTTCACCGAGGCGGGCGCGACCCCGACGGCGGGGATCGTCGCCACCTTCATCCTGCGCGGCCTGCTCTCGCCGTTCGCGCACCCGCTGTTCACGTCGATGACGGGGATCGGGGTCGGGATCGCGGCCACCGTGCGCTCCCGCGCGGTCGGCGCCGTGGCGATCCTCCTCGGCTATGTCCTCGCGGTGATCCTGCACGCGCTGTGGAACTCGGCGACCCAGCTCGGCCCCGGGTTCTTCGGCGTCTACATCCTGATCATGCTGCCGTTGTTCGTCGCGATCCTCGGGCTGGTGCTCTGGCAGCGACGCCGGGAGCGCGACGTCCTCGCCGCCCAGATGCCGGGCTTCGCCGCGGCCGGCTGGATCGCCGAGAGCGAGGTGCCGCTGCTCGGGAGCATGGCCGGCCGACGACGCTGGCGCACCGCCGTCCGACGCACCGCGGGCAAGCCGGCCGCCGAGGCCGTCGTGCACTACCAGCACGCCGTGTCCGAGCTCGCCTTCCTGCGGGCCCGCGCCGACCGCGGGGCGATCCCCCCGAAGCCCGAGTGGCACGACGAGCTGCTCGACAACGTCCGCCGGACCCGGCTCGCCGCGGTCACCGCGCCCGGGGTGCCCCAGCACGGAGGCCCGCCGCCGGGCCCGCCGTCGGGACCCATGCATGCCGGTCCCATGCCCTCCGGCCCCATGCCTTCCGGCCCCATGCCCTCCGGACCCGTGCCGCCCCGGCCCGGCTACGCCCCGGGGCCGCCGTCGGGGCCGGTGCCCGGTGGGCCCCACCCGCCGTCGGGACCCCCGTTCGGTGCCCCACCGCAGCCCTACCCGGGACAGCAGCCCCCCGGCGGCCCGCGCCACGGCCGGCCCGACGGCCGGTAGGGCCGCCCGCCCGTGATCACGGGCACGCTGGGCAGGGCGGACGCCCGCCCGGGATGCGTGCCGTACCCCTCGCCGGGCGCGCCTTGGGCGCGCCGCGTGAAGCCGATCACCCGGACGCCGTGTCCGGGTCACCGCGCGTCTACCCTCGCGGTCGCATCGTCCGGTACCCGCGCGACCGCGGGACGGGAACGACGACCGTGATGAGGGGTGTCCGCGTGAGCGCCTCCGGCAAGGACGCCGGGCCGGTACCGGCCGCGCCCCGGCCCGCCCGCCTCGACGTCGGGGTGGTCTCGGCAGGTCGGGTCGGCGCCGTCATGGGTGCCGCGCTCGCCGGCGCCGGGCACACGGTCGTCGCCGCCTCCGCCGTCTCCCGCGCCTCCCGGCAGCGCGCCGAGTCGCTCCTGCCGGGCGCGGAGATCCTCCCGCCCGACGAGGTGGTGCGCCGCGCCGACCTCGCGCTGCTCGCCGTGCCCGACGACGTCCTGCCCGGGCTGGTCCGTGGGCTGGCGGCGTCGGGCTGCCTGCGGCCGGGCCAGATCCTCGTCCACACCTGCGGCGCCCACGGCGTCGGCGTGCTCGCCCCCGCCGCGGAGCACGACGTCCTCCCGATCGCCCTGCACCCCGCCATGACCGTCACCGGCCGCGCCGAGGACGTCACCCGGCTCGCCGGCGCGTGCGTGGGGGTGACGGCCGGGGAGGCCGGCACCGAGGACGCCGAGGCGGCGTGGCTGGTGGGCGAGGCGCTCGTCGTCGAGATCGGCGCGGAGCCGGTGCGCATCCCCGAGGAGCTGCGCCCGCTCTACCACGCGGCGCTCGCCCACGGCGCGAACCACCTGGTCACGCTGGTCCGCGAGGCCGCGGACCTCCTCACCGGCGCGGGCATCGAGCCGGCCGAGCGGGTGCTCGCCCCACTGCTGTCCGCGGCCCTCGACAACGCCCTGCGCCACGGCGACCGCGCCCTGACCGGACCGGTCGTGCGGGGCGACGCGGGCACCGTCGAGACCCATCTGCGGCACCTCGACCGGCGTGCTCCCGCGTCGGCCGAGCTCTACCGGGCCCTCGCCCGCCGCACCGCCGAGCGCGCCCTCGACGGCGGGCTCATCGGGCCCGAGGACTCGCAGAACATCGCCCACGCCCTCGAGAGGCACACCCCGTGACCCGCCCGTCCAGCCTGCGCACCCACGACGTGCTGGGGCGCAGGCCCCGCTTCACCCGCGACGACCTGACCGTCCACTCCGACCCGAACTCGCTGCGCCGGGTGACCAAGGCGCTCCGGGGCGGCGGCCGCCGGGTCACGCTCGTGCCGACCATGGGCGCCCTGCACGACGGGCACCGCGAGCTGATGCGCCGCGCCCGCGCGATCCCGGGGTCGACGACCGTCGTGTCGATCTTCGTGAACCCGCGCCAGTTCGGTCCGCACGAGGACTTCGACCGCTACCCGCGCGCCTTCGAGGCCGACCTCGAGATGTGCCGCGAGGAGGGCGTCGAGCTGGTGTTCGCCCCCGACGTCGAGGCCATGTACCCGCCGGGCTTCAGCACCACGATCGACCCCGGCCCGCTGGGCGCCGAGCTCGAGGGCGCGGTCCGGCCCGGGCACTTCGCCGGGATGCTCACGGTGGTCAACAAGCTGTTCGCGATCGTCGCCCCCGACGTCGCGTTCTTCGGCGAGAAGGACTACCAGCAGCTCACGCTGATCCGCCGGATGGTGCGCGACCTCGACATCGACGTGCACGTGGTCGGCGTCCCCACCGTCCGCGAGCAGGACGGCCTCGCCCTCTCCTCCCGCAACGCCTACCTCGACGCCGACGCCCGCCGCGCCGCCGTCGCGATCTCCGCCGCCCTCGCGGCGGGCCGGTACGCGGGCGAGCAGGGCGCGGCCGCCGTCGTGCCGGCCGCCCGCGCGGTCCTCGACGCCGAGCCCGCCCTCGACGTCGACTACGTCGAGCTGCGCGACCGTGACCTCGGTCCCGCGCCCGACGCCGGCCCCGCGCGGCTGCTGATCGCTGCCCGGGCCGGCTCGACCCACCTGATCGACAACGCCGACGTCACCGTGGTGAGGAGCTCCTGATGCTGCGCACGATGCTGAAGTCGAAGATCCACCGGGCGACGGTGACGGACGCCGACCTGCACTACGTCGGCTCGGTCACGGTGGACACGGACCTCATGGCCGCGGCCGACCTGCTGCCCGGCGAGCAGGTGACGATCGTCGACGTCACCAACGGCGCCCGCCTCGAGACCTACGTGATCGAGGGCGACGCCGGGTCGGGTGTCATCGGCATCAACGGTGCGGCCGCGCACCTGGTGCACCCCGGCGACCTCGTCATCCTCATCGCCTACGGGCAGATGGAGGACGCCGAGGCGCGCGAGTACCGGCCGCGGGTCGTGTTCGTCGACGAGCGCAACCAGGTGCTCGACGAGTCCGCCGACCCCGCCCGCGTCCCCGACGACGCGCCGGCGTCCTCGCTGCTGGTGCCCGGGACCCGGGCGCGGGCCGCGCTGAACTAGGGACCGGGCCGGGTGCTGCTCTGCATCGACGTCGGCAACACCCAGACCGCGCTCGCGCTCTACCCGAACCCCGACGGCGAGGCGGCCGACCGGCCGCAGGCGCGCTGGACCGCCCGCGTGCGCACCGAGCGGCGCGCCACCGCCGACGAGCTCGCCCTGACGGTGCGGGGCATGCTCGGCCCGCTGCTCGCCGAGGTCGACGGGGTGGCGGCGCTCTCGACGGTGCCCGCGCTGCTGCGGGAGCTGCGGGGGATGCTCGACAAGCACTTCGCGGGCGTGGAGCACGTGCTCGTCGAACCGGGGGTGCGCACCGGGGTGCCGCTGCTGGTGGACAACCCCAAGGAGGTCGGCGCCGACCGCGTCGTGCAGGCCCTCGCGGCCCACGAGCAGGTCGGCGGGCCGTGCGTCGTCGTGGTGTTCGGGACCTCGACGACGGTGGACGCGGTCTCGGCGTCCGGGGAGTTCCTCGGCGGCGCGATCGCCGCGGGCGTGGCGGTCTCGGCCGAGGCGCTCGCGCTGCGGGCCGCCGGGCTGCGGCCGGTCGAGCTCGTGGCGCCGCGGTCGGCGCTGGGCCGCTCGACGGTGGAGAGCATGCAGGCGGGGCTGGTGCTCGGCGCGGCGGCGATGGTCGACGGCCTCGTCACCCGGCTGTCCGCGGAGATCGCCGCGAAGGACGCGGGCGGCCGGGCGCCGGTCGCCGTCGTGGCGTCCGGGGGCCTCGCGCCGGTCGTGGCGCCGGAGTGCGCGACGGTGACGCACCAGGTCCCCGACCTCGCGCTCCAGGGCCTGCGCACGGTGTTCCTGCGGGTCCGGGCGGCGGCGCGGGCGCGGGAGGATCGCCGCCAGGTGCGCAAGCGCTCGTGAGCAGAAAGTGCCGGTATGCGACACTTCGTGCTCACGAGCCATCGGCACCCAACTCCGCGTGCCGCGGGTCGCTGACCGGCAGGACGTGGCGCAGCCGCTCGACCACCTCGGCGTCCTGGCGTCCCGACGGCGTCCGCGCGAGCGCCCACAGCGCGGCGGTGTCGCCGCGACGCAGCACCGCGGACCGGACGCCGACGTCGAGCTCGTCGCGCAGGGCGCGGATCCCCGGGGCGTCCGAGGTGGGCAGCAGCGCGCCGCGGCCGATCAGCTCGGTGTCGGGCATCCGGCCGGCGCGCACCGCGTCGCGCAGCGCGAGGAAGTCCGCGTCCACCCGCGCCCCGAGCCGGTAGGGGCCGGTGCGCACGACCCCGGCGCCGTTCGGCGCGCTCTCGAGCAGCCCGCGCAGCCGGTGCATCTCGGCGCGGACGGTGACGGGGTTGCCGCGGTCGCCGTAGAGCTCCTGGGCGAGCGCGTCGGCGGTCAGCCCCTCCGGGTGCATCGCGAGCAGTGCCAGCAGCTCGGCGTGGCGCGCGCCGAGCCGCAGCGGGCGCCCGTCGAGGCGGGCGACGGGCCGGGGGGCGCCGAGGAAGGGCAGCGCCAGCGTCGCGCGGTGGCGCACCGACGAGGTCCGCTCGAGCCGCAGCAGCCAGCCCTCGGCCAGCGGCTCGAGGACGCCCTCGCCGTGCTCGCCGAGCACGATCCGGTCGCCGGCGCCGGGCAGCTCCACCCGGTCGTCGATCCAGCCGTGGGGGGTCGCGGCGAGCACCCGGCCGGCCGGGCTGAGCAGCGCCCCGGGCGCCTCGCCGAGCCCGGTCAGGTGCGGCAGGTTCTTCGTCCGGAGCCGCTCGTCGCGGATCGCCTGGCGGGTGGCGAGGTGGTTCTCGGCCAGCTTCGCGGCCGCCGACACCAGCGCGAGGGTGCTCGGGTGGAAGGTCCGGACGGGGCCGGTGAGGTCGACGGCGCCGACCGCCTCGCCGGAGTCGGGGTCGCGGATCGGGGCCGCCGCGCAGGTGAAGCGGTGGTACTGCGCGACGAGGTGCTCCGACGAGTGGATCTGCACGGGGGAGCCCGACGCGAGGGTGGTGCCCATGGCGTTGGTGCCCGCGGAGTCCTCGCTCCAGCGGTAGCCCTCGGCGAGCTCGAGGTCGTCGGCGATGTGCAGCATCCCCGCGGCGCCCTCCCGCCAGAGGATGTGCCCCGACGCGTCGGTGACGATCATGACGTGCATCGCCTCGTCGGCGATCTCGAGCAGCGTGGTGCGCAGCATCGGCAGCACGGGTGCCAGCGGGTGGGACTCGCGCAGCTCGTCGAGCTCGCGGTCGTCGAAGACGTGGGCGGGGGCGCCGTGGTCGGGGTCGACGTGCGCGGCGAGCGAGCGCCGCCACGAATCGGACACCACCTCGCGCAGCTCGACCTCGCCGTGTCCGCCGGCGAGCACCGCGTCGCGCACACGCGCGAGCACGGCCGCGCGCTCGAGCGGATCTCCCCAGATCAGCGCGTCGGCTCCGGTACCGGCGGGACTTCTCGTCATCCACCACCCCGTGGAGTCGTGCCGAACCCCATCGTGACCCGCTTCTTCGACGGTGGGCAACCCTCCAGTCGGTCGGTCCCCGGCCCGCATCTACGGCAGTGGACCCGGCTCCGGCTCCGCGCACGCGTTGCAACGTCGGTGCAACCCCCGCATTCGTAGCGTCCTGCGTCACAGGTGGGCGCACGGCGTGCGTCACATCGGCGGCGCGGATCCCCGCGTCGCCCTCACGAGTGGGGAGGACCGAGGATGGCCGTCTACGCGCCCCCGGGGACCGATGGCTCCGTCGTCAGCTTCAAGAGCCGGTACGACCACTTCATCGGCGGCGAGTACGTCGCCCCGGCCAAGGGGCAGTACTTCGAGAACCCGACGCCGATCACCGGCCAGACCTTCACCGAGGTCGCCCGGGGCACCGCCGACGACGTCGAGCGGGCGCTCGACGCGGCCGAGGGTGCCGCCAAGGCGTGGGGCAAGACCTCCGTCGCCGAGCGCGCCGGGATGCTGAACAAGATGGCCGACCGCATCGAGGCGAACCTCGAGCAGATCGCGGTGGCGGAGAGCTGGGAGAACGGCAAGGCCGTCCGCGAGACGCTGGCCGCCGACATCCCCTTGGCCGTGGACCACCTGCGCTACTTCGCGAGCGGCATCCGCGCCCAGGAGGGCGCGCTCTCGCAGATCGACGAGGACACGGTCGCGTACCACTTCCACGAGCCGCTGGGCGTGGTCGGCCAGATCATCCCGTGGAACTTCCCGATCCTCATGGCGATCTGGAAGCTGGCCCCGGCGCTCGCCGCGGGCAACGCGGTGGTCCTCAAGCCGGCCGAGCAGACCCCGGCCTCGATCCACGTGCTGCTCGACCTGGTCGCGGACCTGATCCCGGCCGGCGTGCTCAACGTGGTCAACGGCTTCGGTGTCGAGGCGGGCAAGCCGCTCGCGTCCTCGCCGCGCATCCGCAAGATCGCCTTCACCGGTGAGACCACGACCGGGCGCCTGATCTCCCAGTACGCCTCGGAGAACCTCATCCCGGTCACCCTCGAGCTGGGCGGCAAGAGCCCGAACGTCTTCTTCGACGACGTCTCGGCGCAGCAGGACGCGTTCTACGACAAGGCCCTCGAGGGCTTCGCGATGTTCGCGCTCAACCAGGGCGAGGTCTGCACCTGCCCGTCGCGGGCGCTCATCCAGGGCGGCATCTACCAGGACTTCCTCGAGCAGGGCGTCAAGCGGGTCGACCAGATCAAGCAGGGCAACCCGCTGGACACCGACACCCAGGTCGGCGCGCAGGCCTCGAACGACCAGTTCGAGAAGATCCTGTCCTACATCGACATCGGTCGCCAGGAGGGCGCGAAGATCCTCACCGGTGGCGAGAAGGCCGACCTCGGCGGCGACCTCTCGGGCGGCTACTACGTCCGGCCGACCGTGTTCGAGGGCAACAACAAGATGCGGATCTTCCAGGAGGAGATCTTCGGCCCGGTCGTGTCGGTGACGAGGTTCGACGACTACGACGACGCCATCGGCATCGCGAACGACACCCTCTACGGGCTGGGTGCCGGCGTGTGGTCGCGCGACACGAACACCGCCTACCGCGCCGGCCGCGACATCCAGGCCGGTCGCGTGTGGGTCAACAACTACCACGCGTACCCGGCGCACGCCGCGTTCGGCGGGTACAAGCAGTCGGGCATCGGTCGCGAGAACCACAAGATGATGCTCGACCACTACCAGCAGACCAAGAACCTGCTGGTCAGCTACTCGCAGAACGCGCTCGGCTTCTTCTGATCGACGCGGTCGGAAGAGAGGCTCGGCAGGAGGGGACAGGATGACCGAGATCAGCACCAGTACTCCGATATCCACCTCGACGGCTGTCACCGACGAAGTGCCCGAGGTGCCGGGCTCCGGCACGACCGAACGGGTCGCCCTGTCCCCGCAGGCCGCCGAGCTCCTGGTCTCGCTCACCGACGTCCACGGCCCGCTGATGTTCCACCAGTCCGGTGGGTGCTGCGACGGCAGCGCCCCGATGTGCTACCCGGACGGGGACTTCAAGATCGGCGGGCAGGACGTGCACCTCGGTGACCTGAGGGTCGAGGGGCTGGAGAAGCCGATCGGCTTCTACATGTCGGCCTCGCAGTTCGAGTACTGGAAGCACACCCACCTCACCGTCGACGTCGTCAAGGGACGCGGCAGCGGGTTCTCGGTCGAGGCGCCCGAGGGCGTCCGGTTCATCATCCGCTCGCGGCTGTTCACCGACGACGAATGGCGGGCCCTCGAGGAGCGGTGAGCCTCCGGCAGCTCCCGCACCGAAGGGCATCCCCGACCGTCTCGACGGTCCGGGGGTGCCCTTCGGTGTGTCACGGTCCGACGTCCACCGATCTCGACGAGGAGAACGCATGACCACCCCGAGCCCGACCCTGCGCGAACTGACCGGCATGCCCGGCGAGCCCGCTCCCCTGACCGGTTCCGCGCTGGTGATGATCGACCTGCAGAACACCTACACCCAGGGCGTCATGGCGCTGGAGAACGTCGAGCCCGCGATCGAGCAGGCCGCCCAGCTGCTCGAGCGCGCCCGTGCCGCCGGCAGCACGATCGTGCACGTCCAGCACGAGGCCGGGCCGGGGACGCCCTACGACACGCACGCCGAGATCGGCGAGATCGTCGACGCGGTCGCCCCGAAGCCGGGCGAGCTCCGGATCGTCAAGAACTTCCCCAGCTCGTTCGTGCAGACCGACCTCGAGGACCAGCTGCGCGCGGCCGGGGTCACGAATCTCGTCCTCGCGGGATTCATGACGCACATGTGCGTGAACTCCACGGCCCGCAGCGCCTTCAACCTGGGTTTCGCGCCCACGGTCGTCGCGGGCGCCACCGCCACCCGTTCGCTGCCGAGCCCGGACGGGCCCGTGCCGGCGGCGTCCCTGCAGTCCGCGAGCCTCGCGGCCCTGCAGGACATGTTCGCCGTCGTCGTGCCGGACGCCTCGTCGGTACCGGACTGACGGCACGCGGGACCCGTCGGGGTCGGGTGTGACGCACGATTCCGGCGGGTGACCCCACCCGGGTCGACACGGCGCGGGACGCGCAATTACGCTCCGCCGCGAACCATTTCCGGGGACGACGACGGGTGCGGTCGTGATCCCGGAGCACACGGGGGTCGTGGAAGGAATCGCTGCGTGGCGCAGAAAGTCGTCGTGTCCCTCGTGGACGACCTGGACGAGTCCGAGGCCGACGAGACGGTCGAGTTCGGCATCGACGGAGCGACCTACGAGATCGACCTCTCGGACGCGAACGCCGGAAAGCTGCGTGACTCCCTCGCCGACTACATCGCGAACGCCCGCCGGCTCTCCGGCCGGCGGCGCTCGTCGTCGCGCGCGGCCGCCGCGCCCGGGCCCACGCCCCGCCGCGGCGGCGGGCGGGCGTCGGTCGACCGCGAGCAGAACCAGGCGATCCGGGAATGGGCACGCAAGCAGGGGATGACGGTCTCGGAGCGCGGCCGCATCCCCTCCGAGGTCAGCGAGGCCTATCACAAGGCGCATTCCTGATCCTCTCCGCGAAACGCGCTCGCGGGGCACACCCGGGGGCGCGGCGGTGATCCGCTGGTGGCGCCCGAGATCCGTGCCACCATGGAGAGGTGCCACCCGCCGTCCGGACCTACCGCGGGGCGAGCGCCGAGGAGCGCCGTGCGGTCCGCCGCGCCCGGCTGCTCGAGGCCGGGCTCGACGTGGTCGGTGAGGTCGGCGTCGTGGGCGTCACCGTCGACGCGGTGTGCGCGCGGGCCGGGCTGACCAAGCGGTACTTCTACGAGACGTTCGCCGACCGCGACGCGGCCCTCGACGCCGTCGCCGACGCCGTCTACGGCCGGCTGCACGCCGCGATGGTGGCCGCGCTGCGCGGCCACGGCGGTGACGAGCGGACGCGCGCGGCCACGGCGGTCGAGGTCTTCGTCGCGACCCTCGACGCCGACCCGCGGATCGCCCGCCTCTACGCCGAGTCGCCGGGCAACCGGCGGCTGGCCGCCCGGCGCGACGCCGCGGTCGACGTCTTCGCCGACCTGGTGCTCGACGAGGTGCTGCGGGTGGACCCGCGCGACCGCGAGCGGCTGCGCACCGCCGCGGTCCTCGTGGTGGCCGGCACGACCCACCTGGTGACCCGCTGGCTCGCGGGCGGCGTGCCCCTCGGGCGGCGGGAGCTGGTCGAGGAGGTCACGCGCGTCGGGACGCGGGCGCTGCTCGCCTGACAGGTGGCCTCCGGCCTCGTGAGCACTGAAGGTCGCTATAGCGACACTTTGTGCTCACGAGCTGGCCGGCGCACCTATGGGGTCGAACAGGACGCTCACCGACTCGCCGTTGTGGATCCGCCGCATCGCCTCGGCCAGCGCGGGCGCGACCGACACGATCGTCAGCTTGTCGGTGGTGTACGCGCTGGGCAGCGGCACCGTGTCGGTGCAGAAGATCGCGGTGACGTCGTCGCGCTCGGCGATCCGGTCGAGGGCACCCTCGGTGAACAGTCCGTGGGTGCAGGCGACCCGCACCGAGGCGACGTCGCGGTCGCGCAGCCGGTCGAGCAGCTCGATGATCGTCGACCCGCGGGCGATCTCGTCGTCGAGCACGATCACGTCCTTGCCCTCGACGTCGCCGATGATCGAGGAGATCTCCACCTTGTCGTCGGGCATCCGCTGCTTGGCCGCCGCCGCCACCGGCAGCGGCCGCCCGGGGCGCCCGAGGATGCGGGCGAACGAGCTCGCCTCCTTGGCGTTGCCGAGGTCGGGCGACATGACCACCGCGTTGGAGAGGTCGATCGCGCGCAGGTGGCCCGCGAGCTCGTAGAGGGCGTGCAGGTGGTCGGCCGGCACCGAGAAGAAGCCGTGGACCTGCGGGGAGTGCAGCGTCATCGCCAGGACGCGGTCCGCCCCGGCTGCGACGATCTGGTCCGCGACCAGCCGGCCGCCGATCGAGATCCTCGGGGCGTCCTTCTTGTCGGAGCGCGCGTAGGCGTAGTGCGGCATGACGACGGTGATCCGCGCCGCCGAGGCGCCTCGCGCTGCATCGACCATGAGGAGCAGCTCGACGAGGTGCTCCTGCACGGGCGGTACCAGGGGCTGGACGAGGAACACGTCCCGCTCGCGGCAGTTCGCCTGCAGCTGCACCTCGAGGCAGTCGTTGGTGAAGCGGGTCAGCCGCGAGGGCGACAACGGCACCTCGAGCTGTCGGCAGATCGCGGCCGCGAGCTCCGGGTGGGCCGAGCCGGAGAAGATCGTCATGTCCCGCACGGCGGAGCTCCCTGGGATCCACGGTCGGCCGGGAGGTCACGGTAGCCCGGGTGCACGCCGGGGGTGAGGCCCTCGGCGGCGGCGACGCGGCCCAGCAGGTCGGCGAGCGTGCGCCGCTCCGCGGGGTCGAGCGCCGCGAGCAGCGCGTCCTCGTGGGCCGCGGCGAGGCGCCCGAGGTCGTCGCGCAGCGCCTCGCCGTCGGGCGTCAGGTGCACCGCGTAGAGCCGGCGGTCGTCGGGGTTGCGGCGCCGCTCCAGCACACCGCGCTCCTCCAGCGCGTCCACCAGGGCGACCAGCCGGGTCGCCGGGGTGCCCAGCCGCTCCGCGAGGGCCTGCTGGCTGCGCCCCGGCTCCCGGGCGACCGCGCGGACCAGACCGGCCTGCGGCGGCGTGAGGTCCACGGCGGCCACCCGCTCGCCGAAGCGGCGGGCGGCGTGGGTGCCGAGCTGGGTGAGCAGGAAGGCGGCCCCGGTCGGTCGATCGTCCACGACGAGGACGGTACTCCTTGACGGACAATGCTCGTGCGTCAATCATTCTCGCTTGTAATGATTCTCGCGACGAAGGACCTCCGATGGCCGATCCCGGCACCCACGCCCGCCGCGGCGGGCCGCCCCTCCTCGCGCCCGGGCTCGCCTGGGCCGCCCTGACCCTCGCCACTCCGGTGCTCTGGACCGGGGGCCGCCCCGGAGCCGGCCCGGCGACCACGCTCGCGCTCGTCCGCGACCACGCCGCCACGGCCGAGCTCGCAGCCAGCCTCCTGCTCGCCTCGGCGGTGCCGTTCGCGGTCTGGGTCGCGACCGTCCACCACCGGCTGCACCGGCTCGGGCTGCGCGTGGCCGGACCGACCCTCGGCCGGGCGGGCGGCCTGCTCGCCGCCGCGCTGCTCGCGCTCTCCGGGGTCGCGGGGTGGGCCGCGGCCGCGACCGCCGCGCTCGTCCCCGGCGCCGAGGCGACCGGGGCGGTGGTCGCGCTCGAGGAGCTCTCGTTCGCCGCCGGCGGCCCCGGGTTCGTCGTGGCGTTCGGCCTGCTGATCGCGGGCGTCGCCGTCCCGACGCTGCTCGGGCGGCTCCTGCCGCGCCCCCTCGCCGTCGTCGGGCTCGCGCTCGCCGGGATCGCGGCGCTGGCGGTCCTCTCACTGGTACTGGCACCCCTGCAGTACCTGCTCCCGGTGGTGCGCTTCGGCGGGCTGGTCTGGCTGGTGTGGGTGAGCGCGGTGCTGCCGACGAGCCGGCGCCGGGTGGAGACCACCCGGGAGGCCGAGCCGGTCCGGTGACGCCCTCGTGGCCGCCGGCGTCCGGAGCGTGACCGTGCTCGCCCGGCGTGCAGCATCTGCCCGCCACGCCCGGGAACTCCGGCGTGTCGCCCGATCCGGGAGTTCTCCGTCGGCGAACACCTTCACGGAACACCGGAAAACCCGGCATCGTTGGCGACAGCACGGTGACCGGACGGTGGCCGTGCGGGGTGCGCAGCGGCGCATTCCGAGGTGAGCGGTCATCGGTGATCGCCGTGGTCGTCGTCACGGCGCCGCAACCGGCGAGGGCCGGTCACGGTGCCCGCGACGACTACGATGGTCGTACGGTGCTCTCCATGACGACCCGGTGAACGGGGAGTCATCTCGTCCCCCGGGGCGTGTGGGCACCAGCCAGGGTCCGCGGAGGACCACGCCGGGTCACCGGTGGGGGAGATGCGCGGGAGTCCGCCGGCGCAGCAGTCAGGAGTGACGCATGTTCGAGAGGTTCACCGACCGCGCGAGGCGGGTGGTCGTCCTGGCCCAGGAAGAGGCCAGGATGCTCAACCACAACTACATCGGGACCGAGCACATCCTGCTCGGGCTGATCCACGAGGGCGAAGGCGTCGCCGCCAAGGCCCTCGAGTCGCTGGGCATCGCCCTCGAGGGCGTGCGCCAGCAGGTCGAGGAGATCATCGGCCAGGGTCAGCAGGCCCCCAGCGGGCACATCCCGTTCACCCCGCGTGCCAAGAAGGTGCTGGAGCTGTCGCTGCGCGAGGCGCTGCAGCTCGGCCACAACTACATCGGCACCGAGCACATCCTGCTCGGGCTGATCCGTGAGGGCGAGGGCGTCGCCGCCCAGGTCCTCGTCAAGCTCGGCGCGGACCTCAACCGCGTGCGCCAGCAGGTGCTGCAGCTGCTCTCGGGCTACCAGGGCAAGGAGCCCGCGGAGTCCGGCGGCCAGCGCGGCGAGGGCACGCCGTCGTCGTCCCTCGTGCTCGACCAGTTCGGTCGCAACCTCACCCAGTCCGCCCGCGAGGGCAAGCTGGACCCGGTCATCGGCCGGGAGAAGGAGATCGAGCGGGTCATGCAGGTCCTCTCCCGGAGGACCAAGAACAACCCGGTCCTCATCGGCGAGCCCGGCGTCGGCAAGACCGCCGTCGTCGAGGGCCTCGGCCAGGCCATCGTCAAGGGCGAGGTCCCCGAGACGCTGAAGGACAAGCAGCTCTACACCCTCGACCTCGGGTCGCTGGTGGCGGGCTCGCGCTACCGCGGTGACTTCGAGGAGCGCCTCAAGAAGGTCCTCAAGGAGATCCGCACCCGCGGCGACATCATCCTGTTCATCGACGAGCTGCACACGCTCGTCGGCGCGGGTGCCGCCGAGGGCGCGATCGACGCCGCGTCGATCCTCAAGCCGATGCTGGCCCGCGGCGAGCTGCAGACCATCGGTGCGACGACCCTCGACGAGTACCGCAAGCACGTCGAGAAGGACGCCGCGCTCGAGCGCCGCTTCCAGCCGATCCAGGTGGGGGAGCCCTCGGTGGCGCACTCCATCGAGATCCTCAAGGGGCTGCGCGACCGGTACGAGGCGCACCACCGCGTCTCGATCACCGATCCGGCGCTGGTCGCAGCGGCCACCCTGGCCGACCGGTACATCAACGACCGGTTCCTGCCGGACAAGGCGATCGACCTGATCGACGAGGCCGGCGCCCGCATGCGCATCCGTCGCATGACCGCGCCGCCGGACCTGCGCGAGTTCGACGAGAAGATCTCCGACGTGCGTCGTGAGAAGGAGTCGGCGATCGACGCGCAGGACTTCGAGAAGGCCGCGCGCCTGCGGGACGAGGAGAAGCAGCTCCTCGGCCAGAAGTCCGAGCGTGAGAAGCAGTGGAAGTCCGGCGACCTCGACGTCGTCGCCGAGGTGGACGACGAGCTGATCGCCGAGGTGCTGGCCAACTGGACCGGCATCCCCGTCTTCAAGCTCACCGAGGAGGAGACGACCCGTCTGCTCCGCATGGAGGACGAGCTCCACAAGCGGATCATCGGCCAGGAGGAGGCCGTCAAGGCCGTCTCGCAGTCGATGCGCCGCACGCGGGCCGGCCTCAAGGACCCGAAGCGCCCGTCGGGGTCGTTCATCTTCGCGGGGCCCTCGGGCGTCGGGAAGACCGAGCTGACCAAGGCGCTCGCCGAGTTCCTGTTCGGTGACGACGACGCGCTCGTCCAGATCGACATGGGCGAGTTCCACGACCGCTACACCGCCTCGCGGCTCTTCGGTGCCCCTCCCGGGTACGTCGGCTACGAGGAGGGCGGCCAGCTCACCGAGAAGGTGCGGCGCAAGCCGTTCTCGGTGGTCCTCTTCGACGAGATCGAGAAGGCCCACTCCGAGGTCTACAACACCCTGCTGCAGGTGCTCGAGGACGGCCGGCTGACGGATGGCCAGGGTCGTGTCGTGGACTTCAAGAACACGGTCATCGTGTTCACGTCGAACCTCGGCACGCAGGACATCTCGAAGGCGGTCGGGCTCGGCTTCCAGTCGGGCCAGGACACCGGCTCGAACTACGAGCGGATGAAGAACAAGGTCACGGATGAGCTCAAGAAGCACTTCCGTCCCGAGTTCCTCAACCGCATCGACGACATCGTCGTGTTCCACCAGCTGCGCGAGGACGAGATCGTGCAGATGGTCGACCTGCTGATCGGGCGCACCGAGAAGCAGCTGCAGAACAAGGACATGTCGATCGAGCTCACCGACGCCGCGAAGAAGCTGCTCGCCCAGCGCGGCTTCGACCCGGTGCTCGGCGCCCGGCCGCTGCGTCGCACGATCCAGCGCGAGATCGAGGACCAGCTGTCCGAGAAGATCCTGTTCGGGGAGATCGAGCCCGGGCAGATCGTGCTGGTCGACGTCGAGGGCTGGACCCCCGAGGTCGACGACAAGGGCGTGACGCGGCCGGCTCCCGAGTCGGCGACGTTCACGTTCCGCGGGGAGGCCAAGCCGACCCCGGTGCCGGACACCCCGGAGGTCGCGACCGCCGGTACGACCGACCAGGCCGACGGCTGAGCGCCTGACGCCCGCACGACCCGGCGCCCCGGTCACCCTCGTGGTGGCCGGGGCGCCGTCGTGTGTGGGGCCGGGTGTGTTGTCAGCGGTGTCGCATCGCAGACGTTGAGTGTCCGAAAATGCACACTGATCTTGGACGGATCAGGGAGCGGAGCCGGGCGGACCACGGCGCCCTGCCTGGACGGAGACGACGACGATGAGCGCGATGCTGACCCAGAGGGCGTACTGGTTGATCGTCAGCACGACGTCGACGGCCGTCTGACCCAGCCCGTAACCCAACCCGGCCACGAGGCCCACGACGAGGCCCGACCCGATCGCGTCGAGCACCAGGAAGGCCACGAGGGGCATCCCGGCCAGCCCGGCGAGCAGGAACAGCGGCGCCGACGGGATCCCGGGGAACGCCGCCGCGACCACGAGCAGCGCCGTCGTCCACGGCGGCCACGATCGGACGCGGGCGACGAACCGTCCGGCACGACCCGGCGGGGTGAAGAAGCGCACGCCCTTCGCGCCCCACCGTCGTCCGGCCCACCAGAACAGCCAGTCGAACTTGATCATGCCGAGCACGCCCGTGGCCACCACCACCCAGAGGTCGGTGCCGCCGACCCGTGCGAACGCGGCCGCCGACCCGACCGCCGAGAGGCTTCCCGTGACCGCGCTCAGCGCTACCGGGTGCGTGGCGATGAGGAACGGCCGGACGGGCAGGGTCAGCAGCATCAGCGCGACGACCGCGACGAGGGAGCCGATCAGGGCCTTGTCGGCCCCGGCCATCGGGCTGTCCCAGGGCCGCATGTCGCGCCACTGCTGCTTCGCGGCCTCGATCTCCTCGGGGCTCCGGGGCCGACGGGACCACGGTCGCCGTCGGGACGTCCCGGGGTCGGTGGGGTCCGTCGTGGCCGCGCCCTCGAGGTCGGCCTCACCCGACGTCCCGCCCGACTCCGCCACGCCGCGCCCCCGGGGTGCTCCGGCGGCCCGCCCGCCGTCCCCGACCGACGCTAGCGGAGGCGGTTCCTCGACGACGGCTCCGGCGCCCTGCGGTCCGCGTCAGGCCGCATGGGGCGGGCCGTAGGTCACCCGCGGCGGCGGCATCGCCGCGGCGATCTCGAGCCCCTGGCGGATGTCGGTCTCGACACCTCGCGGGTCGTCGCGCAGTTGGTGGGGCCGGGTGCTCAGGACGTAGAGGCCCGCCCCGCGAAGGCGGCGGGCGCGCTCGGCCGTTCGCTGGACCTGCTCCGGCGTCGCGAAGTGCTCCTCCACCGAATCGGACTCCCACGCGAAGCCGAGCTCGTCGGCGAGGAAGTCGACGATCCCCAACCGGGTCCCGTCGAGGTCGTAGACCGGGACGTTGCAGCGGATGGTGGGCAGGCCGGAGAGGGAGTTCCAGAACCGGTAGTACTGGAACTCCGTCGGGGACTCCACCCCCGCGGACACGGCGCGCAGGACTCGTCGAGGGGCTGCCGAACCCTTGCGTGTCCCCGTCTCCAGCTCGGCGACCAGCATCTCCTTGGGGACCATCCGGCGCTGTACGGGCTCGGTGAGCAGCGCGGCGATCTGCTCCTCGTCCTTCGTGCGGCGGACGTGGTCGAGCAGGCACCGCGAGATCGGGGCCACCGGGAGACCGTCCCGTTCCAGGCGCTTCACGGGCCGCCTGGTCCTCTCGACGATGACGGGCCCGCAGCTCTTCACGTTCCGCGTCGCGGGGATGAGGACGTGGTGCTTCTCCGGCTCACCGCCGCGCCGGAGCCCGTGCAACTGCGCGCCGCCCAATCCGGTGAGCACCGCGTCCGGGCCGGCGTGGAGCAGGGCCGCGATCTGCCACTGGCGGAACGTCGGCTCCCCGTTGCTCAGGAGGATCGTCGCGGGGAGCAGGAGCTGCCAGGGCCCGTCCTCCGCCGTTCTCCGGTAGGCGGTCCTCTCCGGGACGTCGAGCCTGACGAGCTCGTGCACGCTGATCACACGATCCCAGCTCGCCTCGACCAGCCGCTGCAGGTCGTCGGCCCAATGTCCGCGTCGCATGCACGAGAGGGTGCGGTCGTCGTCGCGGGGACCGGGAGGACCGGCGACCAGGCTGTGGACAGCCCAGGTGCGCGGTGCCGCTGTGGACAGCCCGATCACCCGAACGACAGTGTGGATTTCCGGACGTTCAGTGTCTGCGATGCGACACCGCTGACGGCCACCCCACCCTCACCCCGGCCCGTACAACGCCCCCAACGCCGACGCCGCCTCCCGCATCTGCTCCCGCAACGCCGCCGGCGACACCACCTCCACCTCGCCGCCCAGCGCCAGCAGCTCCGAGCGGGCCCCCGCGATCGACTCGATCGGGATCACCGCGCACGTCCACCCGTCGTCGTCGACCGGCCACTCCCGCTCCGCGAGCGCCCGCGCCGTGTGCGGGCGCAGCGCCACCGGGGCGAGCTCCATCCCGGACGGCGAGAGTCGGACCGCCGCCTCGGCCTGGTACAGGGCGGCGGTGAGCTCCGAGGAGCGCTCGTTCCAGTACCGCCAGAGGTCGAAGCCCTCGGGCCGGTCGAACCGCGCGTCCAGCGTCTCCAGCGACAGGACCCGCGCCACCCGGTACGTCCGCGCCGACCCGCCACCCCCGGGCGCCGCGACCAGGTACCAGACCCCGCCCTTGAGCACGACGCCGAGCGGCTCCAGCTCCCGCTCGACCTCCTCGTCGCCCCAGCGCCGGTACCGGATCCGCACCACCCGCTGGTTCCACACCGCGTCGGCGATCCCGGTCAGCGTCGGGACGTGGTCGGCCTCCCGGAACCACCCGGGCGCGTCGAGGTGGAAGCGCTCGGCGATGCGGCGCGAGCGCTCCGCGAGCTCGGTTGGCAGCGCGGCCTGCACCTTCAGCTGGGCGGCCGCGAGCACCCGCCCGAGCCCGAGCTCGGCCGCCGGACCCGGCATCCCGGCCAGCGCCAGCGAGTCGGCCTCCTCGGCGGACATCCCGGTCAGCTGGGTGCGGTAGCCCTCGAGGAGCGAGTACCCGCCGTCGGGCCCGCGGTCGGCGTACACCGGGACACCGGACGCGGAGAGTGCATCCATGTCGCGGTAGATCGTGCGGATCGAGACCTCGAGCTCGTCGGCCAGCTCCCGCGCGGTCATGCGCCCGCGCGACTGCAGCATCAGCAGCAGGGAGAGCAGCCGGCTCGCGCGCACGGGTCACAGTCCTACCGCATCACCTGACACGGGTTGTCACCCTCCCGCGGAGTGCTGCTCGGTGGGCTGGAGGTGGTCCGGTACCCCGTCGTCGTCACGGTCGGTGAGCAGCGGTTCGACCACTCCAGCGCGCACCGCCTCGAGCTGCGCCGACACCGCGAACCCCGCCACGAGCGCCACGCCCGTCGCGAGCGCCCACAGCAGCAGCACCATGATCCCGGCGAGCGGCCCGTAGATCGCCGAGAACTCCCCGGAGACCGACACGTACGCCGCGATCGCCCCGGACGCCGCCAGCCACGCCGCCACCGTCAGCGCGGCGCCGAGCCCCAGCCAGGACAGGCCCGGCTGGCGCCGCCGCGGCGCGAAGCGGAACAGCGTCGTGACGGCGACCACGAGGGCCGCCAGGCCCACCGGCCAGCGCACGACGTCCCACACCGTCTCCGCGGCGTCGCCCCACCGGTACACCTCCTCGAGCGCGTCCCCGAACGCGCCGCCGGCCACGATGAGGACGAGCCCGACGCCGAGCGCGGTGCCCGCCGTCGCCGTCAGCACCGCCGCCCGCCCGTACTTGCGCAGCGCCGGCCGGTCGCGCTCCACGCCGTAGACGCGGTTCGCGCCGCGCTCCAGCTGGGCGAACGCGCTCGTCATCGCGACGAAGGCCGTGACGAGGCCCAGGACGACCGCGAGCTCCCCGAGGTCCTCGCCGGGCCGCTCGGGGTCCTCGCCGGGCGCCGGGGCGGGCGCCGAGCCCCGGTCCACCACCGCGGCGAGCAGCTGGTCGCCGGTGCCGGGGGAGACGGCGACGACGGTGCGCGCCACGACCTGCGCGACCGACTCCGCCCCCACCGCGGACGCGAGCCCGCTCCCGGCGATGATCAACGGCACCGTCGCGAGCGCGAGCTGGAACGCGAACGCCCGGGCGTGGCTGAAGCCGTCGCCGTAGCGGAACCGCAGGAACGCCGTCCGCCCCAGCTCCCGGAGCCCGGCGCGGCGGGCGGTGTGCCAGGCGTCGTCGGCGGAGAGGTCCTCGCCGTGCATGTCCGTGGTCTCGGGCACGGCGCGCACGGAGCTCACACGGGCCATCATCGCCCGACCTGACAGCAGGTGTCAGGAGCGGCACGGCAGGCTCGGCGGAGTGGAGGTCACCAGGGAGCAGGCGGTCGCGTTCCGGATCGCCGCGCAGGGGCTGGGACGGGCCGACGACGACGGGGCCGCGGCGGTGCTCGCGCTCGGCCTCCAGCACCTCGGGCCGACCGCCGCGGGCGCGCTCGCGGCCCGCGTGCCGGGGGAGCCGGTGGGACCGGACGACCGCGGCCTCGAGCTCGCCTGGACCCACCGCGGCGCCCCCCACTGGCACCTGCCCGGGTCCCGGCCCGGGTGGGCCGCGGCGCTGCGCCCGCTGGGCGACGACGACGCGGCGGCACGGCTGGGGTGGTCGGGTCCCGACGTCGACCGGATCGACATCGCGCCGCTGGCGGCGAGCTCACGCTCGCGGTGGAGGCGTTTCGACGGCGGGGCGTGGCCGGATCTCGACGACGAGGCCCGGCGGGTGGCGGCCGCCCGCGGGCTGCGGCTGGCCGGGGTCGCGGTGGCGTGAGTGTGGCTTCCCGGACGTTGAGTGTCTGCGGTGTCACACCGCTGACGCGCCCAGCCGCTCGTCCAGCGCCTCCAACGTCGCCCGCGCTCCGGCCGCGAGCCCGACGCCGTGCCCGTGGCGCACCTCCGGCTCGCGCACGTTGATCCGCACGAGCCGGCCCGACGACGCCGAGGCCAGCTCGGCGTGGCGGCGCACCGTCGGCACCGCGGTCCCAGCGCCCAGCTCCACCACGGCGACCCCGGCGGCGTCCCGGGACCGCAGCCAGGCACGGTGCTCGGCCAGCCGCTGCGAGTGGGCGCCCGGCACCCACGACCCGTCGCCGAACATCAGGATGTTCGGCCGCGCCACGGCGCCGCACCGCGGGCACGTCGGCAGCGGCGGCACCCCGCGCATCGTCGTCTCGTCGACCTCCACGACGACGTCGTCCGCGGGCCACGTGCCGTCGTGGCAGGGCCGGGAGCACTGCAGGGTGCCGATGGCGCCGTGGCACTCGGTCACGACGTCGTCGTCGAACCCGGCCTTCTGGAACGCGCCGTCCACGTTCGAGGTGAAGACCCGCGTCGGCAGCCGCTCCGCCCACCGGCGCAGCACCGCGAAGCCGGCGTGCGGCACCGTCGCGCGGTAGAGCGCCAGGCGGTGGCCGTAGAAGCCCCAGGCGAGCTCGGGGTCGTCGTCGAAGTGCTCCGGGTCGGCCAGCTCCTCGAAGCGCAGCCCGAGCCGGCGGTAGGGCGGGTAGGCGCGCCAGAACCCCTCGGGGCCGCGGAAGTCGGGCAGCCCGGAGTCCACCCCCATCCCGGCCCCGGCCGCGACGACCAGCGACGTCGCGCCGACGAGCAGCTCGGCCGCCCGCGCGACGTCGTCCGGATCGGGGTCGCTCAGGACTCCCCGCCCCCCTTCCCGACCGAGAGCACCACCTCGAACTCGAACAGGTCCGCCCCCGACGAGACCGGCTGCTTGCGCTCGCCCGCGTGTGCCGCGGCCGCCGCGCCGCCGTCACGCCAGGCGGCGAAGGCCTCCTCGGACTCCCAGCGGGTGTAGACGAAGTAGCGGTCGTCCCCGGCGGTGGGCCGCAGCAGCTCGTAGCCGAGGAAGCCCGGCGTCTCCTTGATCGACTCGCCGCGAGCGGCGAAGCGGCGCTCGAGCTCCTCCCCGTTGCCCTCGGGGACCTTGATGGCATTGATCTTCACGACGGCCATGCCACCGACCCTACGACGACGGGTCGTGGGTCTCACCCGGCAGCGCGAAGCGGCCGTCGGCCAGCTGCTCGACGAGCCCGTCGACGAGCAGCGAGTCCAGGCACCGGGCGCGCTGGGCGGGGTCGGTGAGCCACGCCGCGTCGAGGGCGGCCGCCGGGACGGGCCCCGGGGCGCCGCGGAGCACGTCGAGGAGCCGGCCCCGGACCTGGCGGTCGGTCCCGGCCCAGCGCTGCGCGCGGCGGACCGGGCCGTCGTGGGCGGGCCGGCCGGCGTGCTGCCAGGCGCACAGGTCGAGCACCGGGCAGTCGGCGCACCGCGGGCCCCGCGCCACGCAGACCGTCGCGCCGAGCTCCATGAGCGCGGCCGAGGTGCGGGCGGCGGTGGCCTCGTGGAGGGGCAGCAGCGCCTCGGTGTCGGGGAGGTCGCGGGCGGCGGCGTCCCCGGCCTCGGCGCGGCCGTGCACCGCCCGCGCCACCACCCGCCGCACGTTGGTGTCGACGACGGGGCAGCGCCGCCCGTAGGCGAACGCGGCGACCGCCCGCGCGGTGTAGGCGCCGATCCCCGGCAGGGCGAGCAGCGTCTCGACGTCGGCCGGGACGACGTCGTCGTGCTCGGCCGCGACGACGGCGGCGGCGGCCTGCAGCCGCAGGGCTCGGCGCGGGTAGCCGAGCTTGCCCCAGGCCCGCAGGACCTCCGCGGTCGGCGCCGCGGCGAGGTCGGAGGGACGCGGCCAGCGGGCCATCCAGTCGTGCCAGATCGGTTCCACCCGGGCGACCGGCGTCTGCTGGAGCATGATCTCGCTGACCAGTACGCCCCACCCGGTGACCTCGGGGTCGCGCCACGGCAGGTCGCGGGCGTGCGCGGCGAACCAGGGCACCAGCCGGTCGGCGAGCGCGGTGGTGGGCACGGTGGTGGGCGGCGTGGTGGGCGTGCGGGTGGGCGTGGACGTCATCGTGGAGCGATCCTCCCCCGGGGCCGGCCGCGGTTCCACGCACGGGTGAGTTACGCCGACGCCCCGGCGCGGGTGGGTCGCGGTGCGCGACGGCGCTCCTACGGTGCGCGACATGCTCCAGCCGGTGGGACCGCTCCCGCCGTCGGTGTACTGGCGGCGCCGGGGCGTCGCCGCGGCGGTCGCCGTCCTCGTCCTCGCGCTGCTCGTCTGGGCGATCGCGGCCGCCGCCTCCGCCGACGGCGGCCCCGCCGCGCCCGCGGCCGCCCCGGCATCGGCGAACTCCTCCGCGGCGCCCGCGTCGCCGGTGGCCTCGCGGGGCGCGCTGCCCGACGACCCCGACGGACGCGGCCCGGCCGTGGCCGCACTCGCCTCGACGCTGCGCTCGCCGGCCGCGGGCGGCCTGCTCGGCGCCCCCGGGCTGCCGGGGACCCGGCCGCAGACCGGTGCCCCGCCGAGCGGCGGCGCGCTGCCCGGTGGCGGTGCGCTGCCCGGCGCCGACTCCCAGCCCGGCGGCGTGCCGGCCCCCGGGAGCATGACCCCGAGCCCGCCGGCCTCGTCGACGCCGGCCCCGGCCCCCTCCCCGGCCGGCCCCACGCCGGCAGCCGCACCCCCGGCAGCCGCACCCGCCGCCCCGCCCCGCTGCGCCGACGGCGACCTGCGCATCACCGCCCGCACCGACAAGCCCGAGTACGGCCCGGGCGAGCACCCGCTGTTCAGCCTCGTCGTCACCAACACCGGCTCCGCGCCGTGCAGCCGCGACCTCGACGCGGCCCGTCAGGCGATGGCCGTCGTGCGCAGGCCCGGCGACGGGCTCTGGGGCAGCAACGACTGCTCCCCGGCCCACACGGACGACGTCCGCACGCTCGCCCCGCAGCAGGAGGCGGTGTTCAGCGTCCGGTGGGCCGGCCGCACCTCCATGCCCGGGTGCACGGGCGACCGCAGCGTCGTCGGGCCCGGCACCTACGAGCTGCTCACCCGCCTCGACGGCACCATCAGCGACCCGGCCCGGTTCACGCTCTCCTAGCGCTTCGCCCGACCTCCCAGCCCCGCGGCCTCCAGGGCCCCGTCGAGGCGGTCGACCTGGACGAGCTCGAGCCCCTTCGGGGCCGTGGTGCCGGGTCCGAACGGGACGATCGCCTTCGGGACGCCGAGCCGGGCGGCCTCGGCGAGCCGCCGGTCCGTCGCCGGGACCCGGCGCAGCTCCCCGGTGAGGCCGACCTCGCCGAGCACGACCAGCCCGTAGGGCAGCGGGGCGTCGCGGTAGGACGACGCGATCGCCAGCGCGACCGCGAGGTCGGCCGCGGGCTCGCGCAGCTTCATGCCGCCCACGGTCGCCGCGAACACGTCCTGCTGCGCGAACGAGAACCCGCCGCAGCGCTGCTGCAGCACCGCGAGGATCTTCAGGACGCGGTTGGTGTCGAGGTCGGAGACCGTGCGGCGCGCCGGGGCGTCGGCCCCGACCTTCGTCACCAGCCCCTGCACCTCGGCCATGAGCGGCCGCTTGCCCTCCATCGCGACGGTGACGGCCTGGCCGGGCACCGTCCCTGTCATCGTCCCGACGAACAGCCCGGACGGGTCGGTGACCTCCTGGATGCCGCCGTCGAACATCTCGAAGCAGCCGACCTCGTCGGACGGGCCGAAGCGGTTCTTCAGCCCGCGCACCATCCGCAGCGTGGAGTGGCGGTCGCCCTCGAAGGAGAGCACCACGTCGACGAGGTGCTCGAGCGTGCGCGGACCGGCGACCGCGCCGTCCTTGGTGACGTGCCCGATGAGCACCACCGGCAGGCCACGCTGCTTGGCCAGCGCCACCAGCGCGCTCGTCACCGCCCGGACCTGGGAGACGCCGCCGGGGGTGCCCTCGACGTCGGCCGACCCGACGGTCTGCACCGAGTCGACCACCAGCAGCCCCGGGTCGACCGCCTCGACGTGCGCGGCGACCTCCTCGAGGTCGGCCGTGGCCGAGAGGAACAGGTGCGGCGTGACGGCGCCGGTGCGCTCGGCCCGCAACCGCACCTGGCCGGCCGACTCCTCGCCGGTGACGTAGAGGACGGTGCCGCCGCCCCGGGCGCGCTGCGCGGCGACCTCGAGCAGCAGCGTCGACTTGCCCACCCCGGGCTCCCCCGCGAGGAGCACCACGACGCCCGGGACGAGCCCCCCGCCGAGCACCCGGTCGAGCTCCCCGACCCCGGTCGGCCGCGAGACCACCGTTTCCAGCCCGACCTCGCCGATCGGCCGGACCGGGCTCGCGGGCCGCGGCGTGGCCCGGGGCGCCCCGCCCGGTGCGCCGACCGCGGCCGCCGGCGGCAGGCCCTCCTCGACGGTGCCCCAGCCGCCGCAGCCCGGGCAGCGCCCGACCCACTTCGCGGCGGGCTGCCCGCACGCCGTGCACTCGAAGGTCCGGCCGCCCCGGGCCTTCGCGCTCCCCTTGGTGGTCACGCGCCGGAGGTTAGGTCGTCCCCCCGACAGTCACGCGGAGCGCACCGCGTCAGGAGGCCGGGACCTCGCCCGTCGGCTGGACCGACACTGGCAGCGTGATCGAGCCGGCCTTGGCGAAGGTGAAGGTCACCGGGTACGTCGGGCCCGCGTGGAGGACCTGGGTGACGCCCGCGAGCGTGATGCGCACGGTGCCGTTGGGCTGCGTCGGCGACGGCGGGCCGACCGGGCCGGGCCGCGAGCCGACCATCGACAGCGCCGAGTTGCCGGGGATCGTCGTGACGCCCTCGCTGCGGACCTGCGAGGCGTAGGGGCTCGTCACCGAGACCAGCTGGTCGTCGCCGAGGCCCTGGTTCACGAAGGTCCCCGCCAGGGTGATCGTGGAGCCGGCCGGCACGACGACGGCCGTGCCCGGGTCCAGCGTGATGTCGCGGAGCAGGACCTGGCCGACCTGGCCCTCGGACCCGGGCACCGACGAGACGGTGGTGTCGGTCTGGGTCACCGCCCCGGCGCTGCAGCCGGAGAGGACGAGGGCGGCTGCGCCGAGGAGGGTCGCGACGAGCAGCGCCGTGCGGCCCCGCGACGTCGGTGCCTGGCGTCCCGTCGATCGGCGGGTCATGGCGCGGTGTCCTCCTGGGGCGGCGGCGCGGTCTCTCCGGTGGTGGGGCGGGGTCGGCGCGCTCGCGGTGGCCCGTCCCGTCGGATCGGCGACACCCTAGCCCCCGGGCGCCCGACGGGCGTGTCCGCTGCCGGTGCCGCGCGCCCGTCCGGGTGGCGCAGCGGAGTGCGCCGCGGCGGGCGCCCGCGGTCGCCCACGGCCCTCCCGACCTCGGGGAGCACGGCGATCGCCCGATTGTCAACCCCCTGACCTGCGAAGACGGTCCGATCCCCCTCCGTGGTCGTGTCGCGGACGTGTTAACCTGGAAGCAGCGAAAGGGGCTAGGGGACACATGGTTTTCAAGGTCGGCGAGACCGTCGTCTACCCGCACCACGGTGCCGCTCTCATCGAGGCGATCGAGACCCGGACGATCAAGGGCGAGGAGAAGAAGTACCTCGTCCTCAAGGTTGCCCAGGGCGACCTGACGGTCCGGGTCCCCGCGGACAACGCGGAGATCGTCGGTGTTCGCGACGTGGTCGGCCAGGAGGGCCTGGACCGGGTGTTCGAGGTGCTTCGCGCCCCGCACACCGAGGAGCCGACCAACTGGTCGCGCCGGTACAAGGCGAACCTCGAGAAGCTGGCGTCGGGTGACGTGAACAAGGTGGCCGAGGTCGTCCGCGACCTCTGGCGCCGGGAGAAGGACCGCGGCCTGTCGGCGGGTGAGAAGCGCATGCTCGCCAAGGCCCGGCAGATCCTCGTGAGCGAGCTGGCCCTCGCCGAGGGCACCGACGAGGTGGCGGCCGAGTCGCTCCTCGACCAGGTCCTCGCCTCCTGACCCCACCGCACCCGGTGTCCTCGCGGCCCGTCGTCGCGGTCGTGCCCGCGGCCGGGTCCGGAGAACGGCTCGGTGCCGGCCGCCCCAAGGCCCTGGTCCCCGTCGCGGGTGAGGCCATGGTCGCGCGGGCGGTCGACGGTCTGCTCGCCTCCGGGTCGGTCGACGCGGTCGTCGTCGTCGCGCCCGCTGCGAACCTCGCCGAGATGCGGGCGGTGCTCCCGGCGGGCGTCGACGTCGTCCCCGGGGGCGCGGACCGGGTCGCTTCGGTCGCGCTCGGGCTCGACGCGGTCGGCGACGCCGGGGTGGTGCTCGTCCACGACGCCGCCCGGTGCCTGTGCCCCGCGGCGGTGACGGCGGCGGTCGTCGACGCGGTGCGGGCCGGGCACGGGGCCGTGATCCCGGCCCTCCCGGTGGCCGACACCGTCCGGCGGGTCGACACCGCGGGCCGCGTCGTCGGCCCCGTCGACCGGACCGGGCTGCTCGCCGTCCAGACCCCCCAGGGCTTCGCGCCCGACGTCCTGCGCCGCGCCCACGAGGCCGCGGCCACCTCCCCGACGGCGTCCCGCGCCACGGACGACGCCGGGCTCGTCGAGGCGGTCGGTGGCGAGGTCGTCACCGTTCCGGGGGATCCGCGTGCGTTCAAGATCACGACGCCGCTCGACCTCGCGATGGCCGAGGCGCTCGTCGGGGCGGAGGTCCGCCGGTGATCTCACGGCGGCCGCGAGGGGCACCACACGCACGCGGCGGGTTGCACCGTCCTGCCTGCTGTGCCCCTCGAGGGACGGGTGACCGGTGGCGTCGTCGTGAGGGGCACACCACGCCCGTCGTCGGGACCTCGAGGCTGCCTGCCGTGCCCCTCGACGCCGCGAGCCGGGTCCGCCGATGAGGGTCGGCATCGGCACCGACGTGCACCCGCTGACCGACGGCGTCCCCTGCTGGGTCGCCGGGCTGCTCTGGGAGGGCGTGCCGGGCTGCGCCGGGCACTCCGACGGCGACGTCGCCGCGCACGCGCTCTGCGACGCCGTCCTCTCCGCGGCCGGGCTCGGCGACGTCGGGGCGGTGTTCGGCACCGGACGACCGGAGTGGGCCGGCGCGTCCGGGGTGCGGCTGCTCGGCGAGGTGCGCCGGCTGGTCGCCGACGACGGGTGGGTCCTCGGCAACGCCGCCGTCCAGGTGATCGGGAACCGGCCGAAGATCGGCACCCGGCGCGGCGAGGCCCAGCAGGTCCTGTCCGACGCGCTCGGCGGACCGGTCGCGGTGTCCGGGACGACGTCCGACGGCCTCGGGCTCACCGGCCGCGGCGAGGGCCTGGCCGCCGTCGCGACGGCGCTGCTCCTGCCCGCCTGAGTTCTCCCGAACCGCCCCCGCGCGCCGGGGCGGTGTGCTTGCCTGCCCGGGGAAGGGGAGGTCGGCGTGTTCGACGTGAACTGGGAGGCGCGGTCGCACGCCGAGATCTATGCGCAGTTGCAGGGCGGCGGTTCCGGGTTCTCCGAGGCCGGCGGCGCGTGGAACCAGCTCGCGTCCCGGCTGCGGCAGGTCGCGGGCTCGGTGGAGCAGGCCACGCAGGGCATCACGGCCACCCGGACCGGGGCGGCGGCCGACGCGGCACGGGGCGCGGTCGGCCCGATGGGCACGTGGGCCGACCAGGCGCGGGCGTTCAGCGACGCGGTCGGGTCGGTCTCGCACGAGCAGTCCCGGGCGCTGACCAGCACCCGCGCCGCGGTGCCGCCGCCGGCCCCGGCGTCCGCGCGGGCCCCGGTCACCCGGATGACGTGGGAGCAGGCCGGCGGGCTCGCCGCGGTCGACGCCGACCTCGCGGAGCGGGCCTCGCTCGACGCCGAGCGCCAGGCCCGCTCGGCGATGGTGCGCTACCAGGACGACAGCGCCCTGCGCTCGTCGGCGCTGCCCCGGTTCGACGCGCCGCCGGGCGGCGCTCCGAAGATCAGCGTCGTCCCGCCGGTTTCGGGATCCGTCCCGACGACGACGGGTGCGGGCGGCGCAGCGGTGGGCTCCAACGGCGTGCCGCGGACGGGCGCGCCGGGCGGGGGAGCGGGGGGTGCCGGGGCGCCCGGCCTTCCCGGCGCGCCCGGAACGGGTGGCGCCCCGACCGCCGGCCAGGGCGGTGCGGTCCCGGGCGGTGGCGCGGCGGGGGCCGGGGCTCCCGGGACGCCGGGTGCGGGCGGGGAGCTCCCGGGAGCCGGCGGGGCGGGGGCCGGCGGGGCTGCGGGAGTCCCGGGGGCCGGGGTTGGCGGAGCCCCCGGGAGCGGCGGGACCGGAGGCGCCGGGACCGGAGGCGGTGGGGTCGGTGGCGGTGGGGTCGGGGGCGGGGCGGTGCTCCCGGGAGCCGGCCGGGCAGGCGGCACGGGAGCCGGCGCCGCCGGGGCGGGCGGGACAGGTCCGGGCGGCACGGGAGCCGGCGCCGCGGGCACGGGTGCCGGTGGCGCGGGTGCCGAGGGCGGCCTGGTGGGCGGCGTGGGCCCGGGGGGTCGAGGCGGCGGTCCCGGTGGGGTGGGCGACACCGGCGCTGGCCGAACCGGTGGGGGCGGCGGCGGTCCTGGTGCCCCGGTCGGTGCCGGACGGGCCGGACCCGTCGTCGGGAGCCCGGGCAGTCCCGCCGGGACCGAGTCGCCGCGACCCGGTTCCCCCGCACCTGACGGTGCCGGCGGCCGTCCCGTCCTCGAACCCGGTGCCCGCACGGGCACGGGCCGCCCGATCCTCGAGTCCGCGCTCGGCGGGCGCGCCGGCCCCGCACCCGCCACCGAGGGCGCGCTCCCGTTCGCGCCGCTCGGCGGCTACGGGGGCGCCGGGGCGGGCGACCAGCGCCTTCCCCGGGCCGCCTACCTGCACGAGGACGATCCCGACGCCATCGCGGGCGAGCTCCCCCGCGTCGCCCCGCCCGTCATCGGCGAATGACCGCCTCCGTGCCCGAGGCGCCCGCCCGGCGGCTGCGCCTCGACGGGGACGCCTTCCTCGCCGCGTGGCGCCACCTGCGCCTGGGCGACCGCCTGCCGCTGCTGGAGATGCCCGACCACGGCGCCACCCTCTCCGCCCGCGACGCCGCCGACCGGGCCGCGCTGGCGGCGCTGCACACCCGGGGCCTCGCGCGCACCGGGCCGCCCGGCACCCCGCCGGTCCCGGTCGGCGACCTCGCGGACGCGCTCGCGGTCCTCGCCCGCCCGGAGGTCGAGGTCGACCTCCGGTGCTGGGAGGGCCCCTCCGCCGTGGCGCGGCACCGCCACGCCGCGGTGTCCGGGCAGCTCGCCGTGGTCGCCGAGCCGGACCCGGACCGGCGCGGCGTCGTGCTCGACCTGGCGTCGCGCGGCGCCGGCCCGGTCGCGGCGCTCGTCGGGTTCCTGGCCACCGCGGCCCTCGCCGGGCTCCCCGACGAGCCCCCGCTTCCCGGGATCCCGATGACGGTGCCCGCCGCGGCACTGTTCGGCGACCGCCCGCTGCACGACCTCCCGCCCGCGATCGCCCACCGGCTCGCCGCGCTGCGGGCCGAGCCGCCGCGCCGTCAGGTCCAGCTCGGGGCCGCGGTCCAGGACGCGACGGGCCGCCGGCGGGTGGGCCCGCTGACGGTCGTCGACGCCGCGGCCGGGCGGATGGTGGTGGAGGTCACGGGCCCCCGGGCGCGGGTGGTGCCCACCGACCGGGCCGGGCTGGCCCGCGAGCTCGCGCGCCGCGCGGGCTGATCTCAGGCCAGGGCGTCGCGGAGGTGCGTGAAGCTCCCCAGCCAGTCCTCGAGGGTCGCGTCGCGGTACACCGGGTCGAGGAACACCCGCCGGAAGCCGGTCTGCTCGACGAGCAGCGTGACCGCCTCGGCGAGCTCGTCGCGCCCGACCCCGGCCGCGAAGTTGACGCGGAGCACCGTCGGGATCGCGGCGGGGTCGCGGCCGGCCTCGAGCGCAGCGGCGTCGATCACCGGGCGCAGCCCCGCGAGCCGCTCGGCGACGGCGCGGGCGGTCTCGACGGCCGGGTCGCGGATCCACGCGGACGGCAACCAGCCGTCGCAGCGCCGCCCGACCCGGCGCAGCGCCGCGTCGGAGAACGCCGACGCCCAGAGCGGCACCCGCGGCGAGGGCGTCTCGACGTACGCGGCGGGCGTCGCCCAGAACCGGCCCTCGGGGGTCTCGTCGCGGCCGGACCACAGCACCTCGAGGTGGTCGAGGAGCTCGTCGAGCCGGGCGCCGCGGTGGTCGAACCCGACGCCGGCGGCCGCGTACTCCTCGGGCGACCAGCCGATGCCGAGCCCGGCGACCAGCCGGCCGTCGGCCAGGCCGGCGATCGTCGCCAGCGACCGCGCCAGCACCGCGGGCGCGTAGAGCGGCGCGACGAGCACACTCGTGCCGAGCGTGGCGGTCGTCGTCGTGACGGCCGCGGCCGCGAGGACGGCGAACGGGTCGAGGGCCCGGCGGAACGTCTCGGGGATCGTGTCGCGGCCCAGGTAGCCGACCGTGGGTCGCCGCGCGGCCAGCAGCCGGTCGCCGACCCACAGCGAGGCCGCGCCGGCCGCCTCGGCGTCGGCGGCGAACCGCCCGATCCGCGCGGCGTCGCCCGCGAAGGGACCGAACTGGGGCAGGCTCAGACCGAGCTCGACGGGCACCCCAGGACCCTCCCACCAGCGGGGACGAACGACTCGTTCGTGGCGTCTATGTGCACGAACGCGTCGTTCGTCCCGTCCAGGAGCTCAGCGGAGCCGCAGCACCGACGCCACCGCGGCCGGGGCGTCCGAGGCCCGCAGCAGCGGCGCGTGCCGCCCGCCCCCGGCACCGGCCAGCCGGGAGCACGCCGCGACCGCCTCGGCCGAGTCGACCGTGCGCAGCACCGACACCGTCGCCCCGCTCCGCGCCGCGACCGGGACCGGGTCCTCGCCCTCGTTCCACGCGCCGTCGGTGAGCACGACGACCTCGCGGTGCGCGGCGCGGGCGTCGCGCAGCTGGGCCAGGGCGGTGCGCAGGCCCAGGCCGAGGTCGGTGGTGGACCCGCCGCGCAGGTCGAACAGCGCGTCCAGCACCGACGACGCCGGCCGCACCGAGGCCCGGTCGCGCAGCACGACCGCCCGCGACCAGAACGCGACGACGCCGAGCTCGTCGTCGGGCCGCAGCCCGGCCGCGAGTGCGCCCGCCGTCGTCACCGCCGTCGTCAGCGGTGCGCCCGCCACCGACCCGGACGCGTCGACCAGCAGCACCGTCGCCCGGGCCGAGGAACGCCACCCGCGCCAGCGCAGGTCGCCCTCCGACGGGCGGGGGGACTGCTCGAGGGTCGCGTCGAGGTCGAGGTCCGGGCCCTCCCGGTCGACCGTCGCGAGGCGCGTGGTGCCCCGGCGCTCCTCGCGGCCGACCCGCGGCGGGCGCACCACGAGCCGGGCCGCCAGCCGGCGGGCCGCGGCGCGCAGGCCGGGGTCGGTGGCGCGGGCGAGGTCGGCGAGCAGGTCGACGGCCGCGTCGGGGTCGGTGGCGGCCTGCGAGGCCACCGCCGCCTCGTCGAGGACCCCGACGGTCGGGCTGACCTCGCCGAGGCCGTCGCCGTGCTTGCGCTCGAGCTCCGCTCGGGTCGTGGTGCGCCGCGAGTGATCGCGCAGCAGCTCCTCGACCTCGCGCGGGTCCGAGACCACCCGGGGTGGCGCCCCGGGCGAACGGCCCGGGGTCAGGCTTTTCCCGCGCCGTCCCCCTCGGGCGCGCCGGACGAGCCGGACCCGGCGTCGTCGGGACGGGGCGCCGTCGCCGCCCAGATCGCGGTGACGACCTCCTCGACGGTGCGCGGCGAGCCCTCCACCAGCACGACCCGGCCGGTGAGCGCCGCGCGGGCCGCGTCCGCGCCGGTGTCCTCCGACGGCTGCGCCTCGCCCCGCAGCGCGGCCAGCGAGGAGGCCAGCGCGACCAGGTCGAGCGCGCCGCGCACCGACGACCCGAGCCGCAGGTCGGGGTGCGAGCGGGTCGCCCGCACCGCCTCGACGGCCCGCCGCGCGAAGGCCTCGGCGTGCTCGTCGGCGGAGCCCCGCTCGACGATCGCGAGCTCCTCGTCCGCGCTCTGGTGGTCGAAGGCGACCCGGCAGGAGCGGTCGTAGAGCGCGGGCGTGATGCGCCCGGTGCCGACGCCGTCGGAGGGGTTCATGGCCGCGACGAGCCGGAACGTCGACACCGCGTCGACGACGCCCAGCCGCGGCACGTGCAGCCGCCGCTCCGAGAGCACCCCGAGCAGGACGTTGAGCGTCTCCTCGGGGACCCGGTTGAGCTCCTCGACGTAGAGCAGCGACCCGCTCTGCAGGGCGCGCACCAGGGGTCCCGGGACGAAGTTCTCGGGGCGGTAGTCCTCGGTGAGCACCCGCGAGGGATCGTGGTGGCCGACGAGGCGGGTGGGGGAGAGCTCGGCGTTCCCCTCCACCAGTTCGAAGCCCACGCCCGCGCCCTCCGCGAGCGCGCGCAGCAGGGTCGTCTTGCCGGTGCCCGGCGGTCCCTCGAGCAGGATGCTGCGCCCGGAGGCGAGCGCGGCGGCGAGGACCTCGGACTCGGTGTGGCGCCCGACGACGGCCGCGCGGGCCGAGTCGAGCATGCCCCGGGCCGGCAGGACGCCGGCCCGGGGCAGCACGCCGTTCGTGGTGGTGCTGATCGTGGTTCTCCGGAGGATCGGTCGAGGACTCAGTCGAAGATGAGGACGCCGCGGATGTTCTTGCCGGCGTGCATGTCCTCGTAGCCCTGCGCGACCTCGTCGAGCTTGTACTGCTTGGTGACGAGCTCGTCGAGCTTGAGCTTCCCGTTGTTGTAGAGGTCGAGCATCTTGGGGATGTCGGCGCGCGGGTTCGACGAGCCGAACAGCGACCCCTTGAGCTTCTTCTCGAACAGGGTGAGCTCGCCGATCGGGATCGGCACGCCGACCTCGGTGATGTCGCCGAGGCCGGTGACGATGACGGTGCCCTGCTTGCGGATCGAGGCGAAGGCGTTGCCGACGTGCTCGGGCTTGGTGATGCCGATGGTGACGATGGAGACGTCGGCGCCCTGGCCGTTGGTGAAGCCCTTGGCGATCTCGGTGGCCTCCTCGATCGACTCGACGGCGTGGGTGGCGCCGAGCTCCTGGGCCTTCTCGCGCTTGAACGCGACCGGGTCGACGGCGATGATGTTGGCCGCGCCGGCGTGCGCCGCGCCCTGGACGGCGTTGGCGCCGATGCCGCCGATGCCCTGGATGATCACGGTGTCGCCGGGCTGGACGTCGCCGGTGTTCACCGCCGAGCCCCAGCCGGTGCCGACCGAGCAGCCGAGCAGGCAGGCGACCTCGAGGTTGGTCTCCTGGGCGACCTTGATCGCGGAGTCGACGGCCACCGTCGTGTACTCGGTGAAGGTCGAGATGCCGCACATCTGGCCGACCGGCGAGCCGTCCTCGAGCTGGAGGCGGGTCGACGGGTCGTCCCAGCGGGTGCCGGCGAGCAGGCCCGCGCCGAGGTCGCACAGGTTCGAGTGGCCGGTCGAGCACCACTTGCACTTGCCGCAGGCGGGGAGGAAGGAGAACACGACCTTGTCGCCGACCTCGAAGCCCTTGGTGTTCGGGCCGACCGACTCGACGATGCCGCCGCCCTCGTGGCCGCCGGCGAAGGGGTAGACGCCGACCGGGATGTCACCGGTGGCGATGTGGTCGTCGGAGTGGCAGAGGCCCGACGCCACCATCTTGACGCGGATCTCGTCCTGCTGCGGGTCGTCGACCTGGACGGTCGCCGTCTCGTACGTGCCCGGAGCCGAACGGACCAGGGACGTACGGCAGGTGATTGACAACGCGGACCACTCCTCACGCAACGGCGCTGTAGAACGTTCTTGGTCCAGCACCCTATGGTGTCGATCACGTGTGGGCCAGGGGTGACCGGGGGACAGGGCCGGTTTCGGTGGGTGTCGGCGCCCGTCCGTAGGATCCGCGTGGTGAGCCTGCACCTGTACGACACCGCTGCACGCGCGCTGCGGGAATTCCACCCGCAGCACGAGGGCCGGGCGTCGCTGTACGTGTGTGGGGCCACGGTGCAGGGCGTGCCGCACGTGGGCCACGTCCGCTCGAGCGTCGACTTCGACGTGCTCCGCCGCTGGCTGGCCCACGGCGGTCTCGACGTCACCCTCGTCCGCAACGTCACCGACATCGACGACAAGATCCTCTCGAAGGCCGCCGAGGCCGGCCGGCCGTGGTGGGAGTGGGCCGCCACCCACGAGCGGGCCTTCACCGCCGCCTTCGACGCGCTCGGCTGCCTCCCGCCCTCGGTGGAGCCGCGGGCGACCGGCCACATCACCGAGATGGTCGAGCTGATCTCGCGGCTGATCGACGCCGGGCACGCCTACCCGTGCGACAACGGCTCCGGCGACGTCTACTTCGCCGTCGGGACCTGGCCGGACTACGGCTCGCTCTCCGGGCAGCGGCCCGACGAGGTGGAGCAGGGCGAGGCCCCGTCGCGCGGCAAGCACGACCCCCGCGACTTCACGCTGTGGAAGGCCGCCAAGCCCGGCGAGCCGAGCTGGCCGACGCCGTGGGGCCGCGGCCGCCCGGGCTGGCACCTGGAGTGCTCGGCGATGGCCACGCACTACCTGGGGCCGACCTTCGACATCCACGGCGGCGGGCTGGACCTGGTGTTCCCGCACCACGAGAACGAGCAGGCCCAGTCGCACGCCGCGGGCGACGGCTTCGCCCGGTACTGGATGCACAACGCCTGGGTGACGATGTCCGGGGCGAAGATGTCGAAGTCGCTGGGCAACACCCTGACGATCCCCGCGGTGCTCGAGCGGGTCCGCGCGGTGGAGCTGCGCTACTACCTCGTCGCGCCGCACTACCGCTCCACCGTCGAGTACTCCGAGGGCGCGCTCGCGGAGGCGTCGGCGGCCTACCGGCGGATCGAGACGTTCGTGCGCCGCGTGGCCGAGCGGGTCGGGAAGGTCGAGCCGATCGCGGGCTCCGAGGCGATGGGCGCCTTCGCGGCCGCGATGGACGACGACCTCGGCACCCCGGCCGCCCTCGCCGTCGTGCACGAGCAGGTGCGCGCGGGCAACACCGCCCTCGACGACGGCGACCGCGAGGGCGCGCTCGCCGCGGCCGGCGCGGTGCGGGAGATGACGGGCGTGCTCGGCCTCGACCCGCTCGACCCGCACTGGGCGGCGGGGGCCGACGGCTCCGCGGGCGGCGACCACGCGCGCTCCGCGCTCGGCGCCCTCGTCGGGGACCTGCTCGGCCAGCGCACCGCCGCCCGCCGCGAGAAGGACTTCGCCCGGGCCGACGCCATCCGTGACCAGCTGACCGCGGCCGGCGTCGGCATCGAGGACACCCCCGACGGCCCGATCTGGACCCTGAAGGACGACGAGAGCTGATGGCCGGCAATTCCCGCCGCCCCGGAGCACGACGCAAGCCCGGCACCAAGAAGGGGCCCACCAAGGGCTCGGGCGGCAACCGCGCCAAGGGCCTCGAGGGCAAGGGCCCGACCCCGCCCGCCGAGAATCGGCCCAACCACAAGGCCTACCGCGGGGGCGGCTCGACCGGGAAGAGCGGCCACGGGGCGCCCCGGAAGCCGGCTCCCGACGGCGGGGGGCAGCGCGCCGACCGGGGCGGTGGGCGCTCCCGCGCCCGCACCTCCGGGCGCGAAGCACCCGACGGGCCCCAGGTCGTCGTCGGGCGCAACCCCGTCGTGGAGAGCCTGCGCTCGCACATCCCGGCGACGGCGCTGCACGTCGCGCAGGGCATCGACGTCGACGACCGCGTCCGCGAGGCGCTGCGGGCGGCCGGCGACCAGCGGATCAGCGTGCTCGAGGTGCCCCGGGCCGACGTCGACCGGCTCGCCGACGGCGCGGTGCACCAGGGCCTCGCGCTCTCCGTGCCCGCGTTCGAGTACCGGCACCCGGACGACCTGCTCGAGGAGGCCCGGCAGGCGGCCCACCTGGCGAAGGTGGAGCCGCTGCTGGTCGCGCTCGACGGCGTGACCGACCCCCGCAACCTCGGCGCCGTGGTGCGCTCCGCGGCGGCGTTCGGGGCGCACGGCGTGCTGCTGCCGCTGCGCCGCTCGGTGGGGATGACGCCGGTGGCGTGGCGGACCTCGGCGGGCGCGGCGGCGCGGATGCCGATCGGGCGGGCGACCAACCTCTCGCGCACGCTCGGCGCCTGGAACGACGACGGGTTCGTGACGGTCGGCCTCGACGGCGAGGTGCCGACGACGATCGACGACCTCGACGCCGTGGCCGGGCCGGAGGCCGCGACCGGGCCGTTGGTGCTCGTCGTCGGGTCCGAGGGCAAGGGGCTCTCCCGGCTGGTCCGCGAGACGTGCACCGCGACGGTGGCGATCCCGATGGCCGGCGACGTGGAGTCGCTCAACGCGTCGGTGGCCGCCGGGGTCGCGCTGGCCGAGGTCGCGCGTCGTCGCCGGTCGGGCTGATCCCGTCCTCTCCGCCGCGCGAGGGGAACCCTCGGGCGGATAGAGCGGCCGGATGTTCCCCTCGCGGATCGGGGTGCTGGGCCGACGATCACGGGCACGTGGCGCAGGTTCGCGGGCGGTCCGGGCTGCGTGGTGTGCCCCTCGCCGGCTCGGGTCAGCCCAGGAACGACCGCAGCTCCGCGAGCACCTGGTCCGGGGCCTCCTCGGGCAGGAAGTGGCCGACCGGCAGGCCCGTGCCGCGGACGTCGGCCGCGTACTCCCGCCACACCTCGAGGGGCTCGTAGGCCTTCCCGACGAACGAGCGCTCGCCCCACAGCACCAGCACCGGGCAGTCCACGCGCGCGCCGGCGTCGTAGGAGGCCTCGTCGTCGGCGAGGTCGGTCGTGGCGCCGGCGCGGTAGTCGGCGGTGGTGCCCGCGATCGCCGCCGGATCGGAGAACGCCGCGACGTAGTGGTCCATCACCTCGGGCTCGATCGTCGACCCGGGCGCGAGGAGGCGCTCGACCATCGTCCGGATCCAGAACTCCGGCGCGCCCGCGAGCAGCGTCTCCGGGACGTCCCCGCCGGTGGAGAGCAGGAACCAGTGGAAGTAGCCGCGGGCGAGCTGCAGGTCGACGTGGGTGAGCACGTGCCGCGTCGGGACGATGTCGAGGACGGCGAGCCGGGAGACGGCGTCGGGGTGGTCGAGGGTCAGCCGGTGGGAGACGCGGGCCCCACGGTCGTGGCCGACGAGAGCGAACCGGTCGAACCCGAGGGAGCGCATGACGGCGAGCTGGTCGGCGGCCATCGCGCGCTTGGCGTACGCCCGGTCCTCCGGGTCCGGTGTGGGCTTGTCGCTCGCGCCGTAGCCGCGCAGGTCCGGGACGACGACGGTGTGGTCGCGCGCGAGGGCCGGCGCGACGTGGCGCCACATGAGGTGGGTCTGCGGGTAGCCGTGCAGGAGGAGCACCGGGTCACCGGAGCCGCCGACGGCGGTGTGGATCGTCGTGCCGTCCGCGTCGATGCGCCGGTACTCGAAGGGCTCGGGCAGCTGGATCACGGTGCTCCCTGGCGTGCGGCGGCGTCGGCGCGGGCCCCGGTCCGGCGATGGGCGCCCGCCGCCGAATCTATTGAGCGAGGGGCACCTTCGCTCGATCCACGGCCGTGCCGGAGTGTTCCGGCGAGGGGCACCCACCGCCGGCTAGTTCGACTGGAGGGCGCCTTCGCTCGCATCGGCCGCACCGCTGGGCTCGGCCGAGTCGCGCGGTGCCGCGTCCGACGTCTCCCGGGGCACCGCCACGTCCGTCTCCGCCGTGCGCCCCCGCAGCTGACGCGAGCCCGTCGTCGTCCACCGCGCCGCTTCATCCGGCGAGGCTCGCGACAGCGCCGCCCCCGACGCGGCCACCCCGCCCTCGGTCTCCTTGGCGACGTCGCAGAGCCGGGCGGCCTCGTTCACCGGGTCGCCGATCACGGTGTACTCGTAGCGGCGGGCGTCGCCGATGTTGCCCGCGACCGCCTCGCCCGCCGAGATCCCGATGCCGGCCCGCACCTGGAGCCCGGACACGTCGAACACCTCCGCGGTGAGCCGCCCGGCCAGCACCCGCCCGGCCGCCAGCGCCGAGCCCGCCGGGTCGGACAGCGCCGTCGGGACCCCGAACACCGCCAGCGCCGCGTCCCCCTCGAACTTGTTGATCCAGCCGCCGTGGTTCTCCACGACGTCGATCACCACCGCGAAGAACTCGTTGAGCAGCTCGACGACCTCGGTCGGGGGGCGGGTCGCGGCGAGTCTCGTCGAGCCCACCAGGTCGACGAAGAGCACCGCGACCTCGCGGACCTCGCCGCCGAGCTCGAGCTCGTTCTCCAGGGCGTTGCGGGCGACGTCCTCGCCCACCTGGCGGCCGAACAGGTCACGCACCCGCTCCCGCTCGCGCAGCCCCTCGACCATCGTGTTGAAGCCGGCCTGCAGGAGGCCGAGCTCGGTGGTGTCGAAGACGGGGACGTCGACGTCGTAGTCGCCCGACTCCACCCGCCGCAGCGCCCGGCGCACCGCGAGGACCGGGGCGGCCGTCGACATCGCGGTGAGCGTGATCACGGCACCGCCGAAGACCAGCGCCACCGCGCCGAGCACGAGCACCACGACCGCCAGCCGCTCGACGGTGTAGCCGCCGAACGCGAGCGCCGCGCCCGCCGCCAGGAGCACGCCGGCCAGGGGCGCCGCGGTGCCGAGCAACCAGCCGCCGACGGTGCGCATGAGCACGCCGGGCAGGACGTTGCCCGACGGCGGCCGCACGGCGAGCACCCGGCGCACCGCCGGGCGGAGCACGACCTCGACCAGGCGGTAGGTGATCGAGACGGTGACGACGCCGCCCAGCACCACCGTCGCCCCGACCTGGAAGCCCAGCCGGCCGGATGCGAACACGTTGAGCAGCACGAACAGTGCGGCGGCGATCGCCCACAGCACGGTCTGCACCAGCGCGAGCCGCAGCGGGCCGCGCAGCACCACGCGGCGCAGCCGCCGGAAGACCTTCTCGCGGGTCGCGTCGTCGGCGCCCGCCGGCAGTGCCGGCACGCGCATCCGACGGTGCCCCCACCACGCGCCGACGACCACCGCGATCGCCAGGTAGGGGCCGAAGACCATCAGGTTGCGGTTCAGCGCCCCGGGGTCGGCGTCGAGGGTCTCGGTGGGCAGCACGAACGCGGCGAGGACCAGGACGACGCCGGCCCCGATCAGGTTGGGCAGCACGACCACGAGCACCAGGAACAGCTTCGTGACCACGCCGAGCCCGGCGACGTCCCGGTCCCGACGCGGCACCTGCGAGGCGTCCTGCCCGCGGCCCGTCATGGGCGGACCCTAACGGCGGGCGAGCTGCGGGGACCGAGCGTCACCGGGTCCGGGGGCGTGATCGCTACCATGCGAGCATGGCGGCGCCCGGTCTGGTGCATCGCGGGGTCTCGTACGACGACCCCGAGGTGCTCGGCGCGGCTCTGGTGCCGGAACTGACCAGGGCCGCGCGCTCCGGGGACGCCGTGACCGTGGCGCTCGACCCGCGCACCGCCGCCGTCGTGCGGGACGGTCTCGGAGAGGAGGCCCTCGCGGGGACGGAGTTCCTCGACCACGCCCGGCCGGCCCGCTCCGACGCCTTCCAGCTCGCCGCCCGCCGGGCGACCGCGGCGGCCGCCGCGGCCCGCGTCGGGACCCGTTCGTTCATCGTGACCCAGTACCAGCCGCAGCTCGGGCTGCCCGACGCCTACTGGTTGCGGCTGGAGGCCGCGCTCGACGAGGCGCTGCGCGGCCTGCCGGTGACGCTGCTGTGCGCCTACCGGGCGGTGCTGCGCGCGGCGGTGACGAACGGCGACGGGCCCGTCCCGGAGGTCCCGCCGGCGCTGCTCGCCACCCACCCCGAGCTGGCGGTGGTCCCCGAGCTGGAGCGGCCGTCGCCGAACCCCGCGCACCGCGACCCGGTCGACGTCGTGCGCGGGCTGCCGTCGGCGACCGTCCCCCCGGCCCCGCCGGGCGCGCGCCGCTGGGCGTTCGCGGCCGAGGACCTCGGAGCGCTGCGACACGAGCTCACCGTCGCCGTCGCCGCGACCGGCCTGGAGGCCGAGGCGGGGGAGGACCTCGTGTACGCGGCCAGCGAGGTCGCGACGAACGCGGTGGAGCACGGCGGCGGGCACGGGCTGCTGTGGGCGTGGGTCGCCGACGGCGAGGCGGTCTGCCTCGTCGCCGACGCCGGCCGCATCCACGAGGCCTTCCCGGGCGTGGTGCCGCCGCCGCTCGATCAGGACCGCGGCCGCGGGCTCTGGCTCGCCAGGGCGCTCTGCGACGACGTGGACGTGGCGGTCGACGACGCCGGGACGCGGGTGCGGCTCGCGCGCCGCCTCGTGCGCAGCGAGCCCGCGACGCGGCAGATCACGTAGGTCGCGAACGCGATCCCGGCCACGAACGGGCTGATGGGCAGCCCGGGCGCCAGGGACAGCACGATCCCGCCCAGCACCGCGACCTCGGCGAACACCACCGCGAGCACCGTCGCCCGCAGCGGGCTCGCGGTGAGCCGGGCCGCCGCGGCGGCCGGGGTGATGAGCAGGGAGAGCACGAGCAGCGCCCCGACGATCTGGACGCCGAGCGCCGTCGTCGCCCCCAGCAGCACCGCGAACGCCACCGAGAGCGCCCGCACCGGGACGCCGCGGGCGGCGGCCATCGTCGGGTCGAGGCTCGCGAACAGCAGCGGCCGGTAGGCGAGGCCGAGCACCCCCACGACGACGACGCCGGTCACCGCGAGCGAGACCAGGTCGCCGGTGTCGACCCCGACGATCTGGCCGACCAGCAGCCCGAACTTGTTCGCCGACCGGCCGGTGTAGAGGGACTGGAAGAGGACGCCGAGCCCGAGCCCGAACGAGAGCAGCACACCGATCACGGAGTCGCGCTCGTGCGCGGCGAGCCCGAGGGCGCCGAAGACCAGCGCGACGACGACCGCGCCGACCAGCGCCCCCCACCCGACCGCGCCCGCCCCGAACAGCAGCAGGGCGCCCGCGCCCCCGGCGAAGGAGAGCTCCGAGGTCCCGTGGACCGCGAACGCCATGCCGCGCCCGACGACGAGGGGCCCGAGCAGGCCGGCGAGCAGGGCGAGGACGGCGCCGGCGAGGAGGGCCTGGCGGACGAACCCGAGCTGGAGCAGGTCGAGGGTGCTCACCGGACGCCGACCTCCTCGGGCACGTCGTGGTGCACCGGGGCGTCCTCGGCGCCGACCACGAGGATCCGGCCGCGCACCCGGACCACCTCGACGTCGGTGCGGTAGAGCTGGGACAGGTTCGCCGAGGTCATGACCTCCTCGGGCGTCCCGATCCGGAACCGGCCGTCGACGAGGTAGAGGACGCGGTCGACGACGGGCAGCACCGGGTTGAGCTCGTGGGTGACGAAGACGACGGCGGTGTCGTGCTCCCGGCGCCGGCGGTCGACCAGCTCGACGACCTCTCGCTGGCGGGCGAGGTCGAGGGAGAGCAGCGGCTCGTCGGCGAGCAGCAGTGACGGGTCCCCGACGAGGGCCTGGGCGACCCGCAGGCGCTGCTGCTCCCCGCCGGAGAGCGACCCGACCGGGGCGTCGGCGTAGTCGAGGGCGTCGACCTGCGCGAGGGCCCGGTGGACCTGCTCCCGGCGCCGGGCGCGGCCGCGCAGGCCGGGGCCGAAGCGGTGGCCGTCGAGCCCGAGGCCGACGAGGTCGCGTCCGCGCAGCGGGGTGAGCGGGTCGAGGGCGCGCTGCTGGGGGACGTAGCCGACCGCGGCGCTGCCCCGGGCGGGCGGGGCGCCGTGGACGCGGACCTGGCCACTCGACAGCGGCAGCAGCCCGAGCAGGACCTGCAGCAGCGTCGTCTTGCCCGAGCCGTTGGGGCCGAGGACGGCGACGAACTCGCCCGGGGCCACGTCGAGCTCGAGGCCCGACCAGAGCGTGCGGGGGCCGCGCCGGAGCTCGGCACCGGTCAGGGACACCGCCGGGCCCGTCACGCCGGCGCCCCGACGGCCTTCGCGAGCGCCTGACGGGTCCCGTCCACCCAGGTCAGGTAGTCGGGGACGCCGGCCGGCAGCGTCTCGGTGACCTCGACGACCGGGACGCCGGCGGCGGTGGCGGTGCCGCGCAGGCCCTCGACGACGGGGGTCTCGGTCTGCGGGTTGAACACCAGTGCGGTGACCTGGCGGGCGGTCAGCGCGGTGCGGACCTCCTGCAGCGAGGCGGCGGAGGGGTCGCTGTCGTTCTCGACGGCGTCGACGAAGTCCTGGGGCGTGACGTCCTGGATGTTCGCGGTCCGCAGCAGGTAGTGCGCGATCGGCTCGGTGGAGATGACCTTCGTGCCGGGGCGGGCGGCGCCGATCGCCGCGGTCTGCTGGGCGATCCGGTCGACGCGCGCCGTGAAGGCCTGGGCGCGCTGCTGGAGGCCCGCGGCCTCGGCGGGCTCGGCCCGGGAGAGCCGCTGCGCGACCTGCGCGGCGACCGCCTTCACCGTCGTCGGGTCGAACCAGGCGTGCTCGTTGTCGTCGGCCTGGTCGGGCCGCAGGTCGAACGCCTCGATCGTCTTCGCCTTCGCGGCCGGGTCGGCGCCGGTGACCTTGTCGACGAAGGTGTCGTACCCACCGCCGTTCGCGACGACGAGGTCCGCGCGGCTGATCGCGGCGGCGTCGGCGGGGGTGCTCTCGTAGGAGTGGGGGTCGGCGGCCGGGTCGTTGATGATCGACGTGACGTGGGCGTCCGGGCCGGCGACGGCGCTCGCGACGGAGCCCCAGACGTTCGTGGTGGCGACGACCGTCAGCGTCCCGTCGGCGGTGGGCGCGGGGGCGGCGGTCGTGGAGCTCCCGCAGCCCGCGACGAGGGCCAGGGCGGCGAGCGCGCCGGCGGCGGTGAGGACGACGCGGTGGGGGGCGGTCACGGGGCGGCTCCGGAGGGGATGTCAGCGGTGTGGCACCGCAGACGCTCGACGTCAGGAAAGCCACACCGTCGGGGGACGCCGATGCGGCGAGAGCAAACGATAACCGTTGTCGTTATCGCTCGCGAGAGTGGCTTCCGTGACACGAGGGGGGCGCAGAACGGCGACGACCGGTGGCCCTAGATCGAAACAGTCGCTACGTTGCGCAGGTGGCAGAGGCACTCGAGGGGCGGAGGTCCACGCGCCGTACGGCGACGCTGGCCTCACTGGCCGCTGAGCTCGGGGTGTCCCGGACGACGGTCTCGAACGCCTACAACCGGCCCGATCAGCTCTCCCCGGCCCTGCGCCGCCGCGTGCTCGACACGGCGCGACGGCTCGGCTACCCGGGGCCCGACCCCGTGGCGCGGTCCCTGCGCACCCGCAAGGCGGGCGCCGTCGGACTGCTGCTCACCGAGGCGCTCTCCTACGCCTTCCGCGACCCGGTGGCCATCCAGTTCCTCGAGGGCCTCGCCCTCGCGTGCGAGGACAACGGCTCCGGGCTGCTGCTCGTCCCGGTGAGCCCGGAGGCCGAGGACGTCGGCGCAGTCGCCCGCGCCGGGGTCGACGGCTTCGTCGTCTACTCCATGCCCGACGACGACGAGCACTTCGCCGCGGTCCTCGAGCGTCCGGTCCCAGTGGTGGTCTGTGACCAGCCGACCGACGTGCCCGACGTCGACCGCGTCGGCATCGACGACCAGGCCGCGATGGTCGAGCTCGCCCGGCACCTCGGCCAGCTCGGGCACCGTCGGGTCGGCGTGCTGTGCATGCGGCTGTCCACCGACCGCAACGACGGCTTCGCCTCGGTCGAGCGCCAGGACTCCGCCCGCTACGAGGTCCAGCGCCGGCGCCTCGCCGGGCTGCGCGACGGGTTCACCGAGTTCGGCGTGGACTGGTCGACGGTGCCCGTGGTCGAGCGCTTCGACCACACCGAGGCCGCCGGGGCCACCGCCGTCGAGCAGCTCCTGGAGCGCAACTCCGAGATCACCGCGGTCGTCTGCACCTCGGACATCCTGGCGCTGGGCGCGTTGCGCGGGGTGCGGGCCGCCGGGCGCGAGGTGCCCGGCGAGGTCACGGTGACCGGCTTCGACGGCGTCCCCGCCGCCGAGCGGGCCGGGCTCACGACGGTCCGCCAGCCCTCGCTGGACAAGGGCCGCGCCGCGGGGGAGCTGCTGCTCGACCGCGGCGACCGGCAGCGCTCCCGGACGCTGCTGCTGCCGACCGAGCTGATGGTGCGGGCGACGAGCGGTCCACCAGGGTAGGTGCGCTTCGCGCTCGTGAGCACTAAGTGTGGGTATAGCGACACTTAGTGCTCACAAGGGCTCTGCCCACCTAGAAGATCCGCGGCCGCCGCGACCGGGCGGCCGGAGGGAGCCGGCGGCGCTGCGCCTTCGCCAGCGGCCACCCGACCTGCTCGCCGAAGGACACCCCCGCGGCGAGCCCGAGGCTGACCGTGAGGGCGAGCAGGATCGTCACGCTGCCCGTCCCGACGGCGTTGCCGGTCCCGGTGGCACCGGTCCCGTCCGTCGCGAGCTGCGAGAAGCCCGTGTAGAGCAGCAGGCCCGGCAGGAGCGGCGAGATGCCGGCGACGACGAGCACCAGCGGCGGCAGCCCGAGCCGCTGCGGTAGCACCATCGCGATGAGACCGAGGACGCCGGCGGCGAGGGCGGACGCCACGACCTGCCCCAGGCCGTTGTCGAACCCGATCGCGTAGATCGCCCACGCGGCCGCGCCCCCGATCCCGGCGACCGGGAGCGAGGCCCACGGCGCGTAGGCGGACAGGGCGAAGAAGAGCCCGGCGGCCGCGGCCGCGATCAGCGACTTGAGGTCCGGCTGCGGCGTCAGGTCGTTCGGGACGACGAGCGCGTACGACAACGCCGACGGCCCGCCCACGGCGGCCGTCACCTTGATGGAGACGACGACGCCGACCAGCAGACCCGCCGTCGAGAGCACGACCTCCACCGCGCGCCCGGCCGCCGTCAGGGGAAAGCCGGTGATGGCGTCCTGGACGAGGCCGACGAGCGAGAGCCCGGTCAGCAGCACGATGATCCCGGCGGCGATGACGAAGGCCGGGGAGTCGAGCAGGGCCCCCGAGAAGGCGAGCGCAATCGCCGTCGTCGTGACGACCATCGCGCCGAACACCTGCTGGAAGAACAGCGGCACGTTGCGGCGGCCGAGCCACCGGGCGATGCCCCAGATGACCGCGGTCAGCACGAACGTCACCAGCCCGACGCCGAGGCCGCCCCCGATGAGCACGGCGACGGCCGAGGCGAAGGCCGACCGCGCGAGCCCCGCGACGTAGCGGGGGTACGGGTGGTTGGCGTCGACGGCCGCGGCGAGCCGCTCGAAGGCCTCGGAGGACGTGAGCGGGGTGTCCTGGTCGACGATGTCCTTGATCAGCGCGTCGACCGTCGCGAGCCGGGTGTAGTCCTGGGTGCGGTACCGGACGTTGCGCATCGTCGTGACCGGGCCGGCCTCGACGCCGCGGTGGCAGCACATCGTGATCGTCGAGAACGCGATGTCGACGTCGCACGTCGGCAGGCCGTAGGCGCCCGCGACGGCGAGCATGGTGTCGTGGGCGACGGCCGCCCCGGCGCCCGTCGCGAGCTGGACCTCGCCGATGCGCAGCGCGAGGTCGAGCACCCGCAGGACCAGGGTCTCGTCGGCGACCTGCGGCCCCGGCATTGCGGGGAGCAAGTTCTCGCGGACGGTCGGGGCGTCGATCGCCGCGCGCCGGAGGTCCTCGGCGGACGGGAGCGGGACGTGTCGGCGGAAGGATCGGGCTCGCTGGGCCACCCCCACGGGCGGCGCCTCCTCTCGGGGTTCTTCGGGCTCCGTGGTCGGGCGGTCGCGTACGAACCGCCGCAGCCCGGGAATCCTCATGGGCAACATCCTGGGGGACGCCCCGCGGCGTGGGGAGTTGTCGGGCATCCGGGCGACGGGGGTGTGACGCACACCCGACGGCGGCGGTCGAGGCCCGGGCGCGGACCCCTACGATGGTGCCCCAGTGCCGGCGTAGCTCAATCGGCAGAGCACTCGCCTTGTAAGCGAAAGGTCCGGGGTTCGATTCCCCGCGCCGGCTCGGCCTCCCACCTGCGGCGATGTCCCTCGGCGCAGCTGACGGGGCACGGTCACGGCACGAACGACGGCCTCGGCGTCCGTCGGCCGGGCCCGCCGGCTCAGGTGCGGTCGAGCCGCGGGAAGACGATCTCCTGGACGACCAGCTGCACGGCCGCGGCGACCGGGATCGCCACGACGGCCCCGATGACCCCCAGCAGCGCACCGCCGATCAGCACCGCGACCACGGTCAGCACGGCCGGGATCTCGACCGTCCGCCCCATGATCTTCGGCATCAGCACGTAGTCCTCGACGAGCTTGTAGGCCACGAAGAACCCGGCCGTGGCCAGCGCGACCGGCCAGGACACGGTCAGCGCCACCAGGGTGGTCAGGACGCCGCCGATCACGGCCCCGACGACGGGGACCAGGTCCAGGAGGGCGACCAGCACCGCTAACGGCAGCGCGAAGGGCACCCCGAAGATCAGCAACCAGACGAACGTGGCCGCCCCGGCGATCACCGACATCACCACGTTGCCCAGCACGTAGCCCCCGAAGCGGACGCAGATGGCGTCGCCGATCAGGACGGCGCGGGGCCGCCGCGAGGCCGGCGCCAACCGGTAGGCGGCGCGGCGCATCGCGGGCAGCGTGGCCAGGAAGTACACCGTGAGCACGACGACCACCAGGGTGTCGCTCAGCCCGTTCAGGACCGCCAACCCCGCTCCGAGCACGCCGTCGATCAGCGTCGAGCCGTTGCCGGCGAGTGTCTGCTGGAGGTGCTGCTGCAGTCCGAACCGGGCGTCGAGCTGCCCGATCGTCGAGCTGCGGTCCTGCAGCATCTGCAGGTAGCGCGGAGACTGCTCGAGCAGACCGACCGCCTGTTCGACCAGCGGGGGGACGGCCAGGGCCAGGAAGCCGCCCACGATCGCCACGAACCCGATGCACACGAGGGTGACCGCGAGCCCGCGCCGCAGCCCGCGGCGGGCCAGCCAGGAGACGGCCGGTTCGAGCCCGAGCGCGACGAACAGTGCGACCCCGATCAGGATCAGGACGTGGGCCGCGACGGCGGCCAGGCCCACCAGGGCGACGACGACCGCCACGCCGAGCGCCGCGCTGAGCCCGATCAGGAACGGCGAGCGTCGGTCCAGGGGCGAACCGAGCGGGCCGAGGGGCTGCTGCGTCGTGCTCGAGTGCGCGGCGTGCGCCTCGGCCTCGGCGATCGGCCCCTCCGCGTCGAGGTGTGGCTGGGCCACCGAGGAGTGGTGCCCACGCTCGGCGCCCGTCACCGAGGCGCCGTCGTCCGAGGTGGCGCCGCGCGGGGCACCCGCAGTCCCGAGCCGAGTCATCGCTCGGGATGACCCCCGCGCTCTCCGGGCGAAACCAGCATCGTCCCCGATCGACCCGTCCGTGAGAGCCTCCTTGACCTCGAGCGCTGTCGAGGTCGGACGCTTCGTGCATGACGACACCCGACCCGGTCGGCGGACCGGTCACCTTCCTCAACATCTTCGAGATCCCGCGCGAGGACGTCGCCACGTTCCGGGCGGGGTGGAGGGAACGCATCCGGCTCGTCGAGGACGCACCGGGCTTCCGCGGCGCCCAGCTGCTCGAGGCGGTCTCCGACGACGAGCGGTTCCAGCTGGTCAACGTCACGCAGTGGGACAGCCGCGAGGCGCAGGAGGCGGCCACGCGCACCCCGCAGCTGCGGGCCTCCGTGGCCGAGGCCCGCGGGGACCAGCGCCAACGGGCCACCCCCAACCCGGGCTTCTACCGGGTCGCGGCGAGGGTGGGGCCCACCTCCTGATGATCACCGGGGCCTCTTCGCGGCCGACGACGGCCACCGGCGACCGCCACGTCCCGCTCGTGACGGGCGCCGCGGTCACCCGGTGGAGTTTCGCGAACTGCGGTCAGTCGTCGTCGTAGTCGACGGCCAGCGACCCGCTGGTGGGCCGGGCCTGGCAGGTCAGGATGCGGCCGTCGGCGACCTCGGCCTCGGTCAGGGCGTGGCAGACGACCATGTGGACGGTGCCCGAGCGCAGCGTCGCCGCGCACGTGCCGCATGCCCCGCCGGCGCAGGAGTACGGGGCGTCGAGCCCGGCCCGGAGGGCCGCGTCGAGCACCGCCTCGTCCGGCCCGCAGTCGATCTCCGCCGACCCGCCCTCCAACGTCACCGTGACGGCGGCCGCCGTCGTCCCCTCGACCGGCGCGTCCGGTGCCGCCGACGTGAACACCTCGCGGTGCACCCGGTCCTCCGGCACCCCCTGGGCCGTCAGCCCGGCGACCAGCGCGTCGGTCAGGGGCGACGGTCCGCAGAGGAACCAGCCCTCGACGTCGTCGGGACGCGGCACGTGCGCCAGCACCCGCTCGACGGAGAGCCGACCGGCCTCGACGGTCTCCCACCGCGCGGCGTCCTCCGGACCCCCGCCGGGTCCGGCCGACCGCGAGTGCAGGTGCACCAACCGCAACCGCCCCTCGAACCGCGACACCATCATCGACAGCTCGTCGGCGAACATCGTCGAGGCCGCGTCCCGGTTACCCAGCAGCAGCGTCACCCGCGTCGACGGCTCGGCCTCGAGCACGCTCGCGACGATCGAGAGCACCGGCGTGATCCCGCTGCCCGCGGCCACCGCGACGAGACGCCGGCCCGAGGACGAGCCGGCGTCGGGCGACGGGGTGAACCGGCCCGCCGGCGCCGCCACCTCGAGCGAGTCCCCGGCCGCCAGCGACCGGGCCGCCCACCCCGAGAAGCGCCCGCCGTCGACGGTCCGCACCCCGATCCGCAGCACCCCCGACCCGGCCGTCGAGCAGACCGAGTAGCTCCGCCGCACCTCCGCGCGGCCCGACCCGTCGGGCCGGTCCAGCCACGCCCGGACCGTCACGTGCTGCCCGGGACGGTGCGCGAACGTGGCCGCGAGCTCGTCGGGGACGTCGAAGGTCACCGCCACGGCCTCCGGGGTCAGCCGGCGGACGTCGGCGACCCGCAACCGGTGGAAGCCGGGGCGGACCTCACCCGCGGGCAGCTCCATGCCGTCGGTGATACCGCGCCAGGCCCGGTACTCGGCGGGCGTGAGCTCGGTGCCCCAGGCGGTGGCGATCGGGATGTCGCGGGAGAGATAGTCGTCGCGCGTGTTCTCCCAGGCCCGGACGTAGCGGTAGAAGGGGATCGTCGGGTGGATGTGATGGACCAGGTGGTAGTTCTGGTAGAGCATGACCGGCGTCATCAGCCACTCCCGGCCCACACGGACGCGGGTCGCGCGGAAGCGGTCCGTCCGGGCGGTGACGCCGAGGTCGTGGTGGGGCAGCCAGTCGAACCACCACGCGAGCACGCCGACCCCGAGCCGCTGCGGCAGCAGGTAGACCATCACCAGTGCGAGGCCGTGGCCGGTGACGACGAGGGCCGCGGCCAGCCCGACCACGACGGCGAGGGTGAGCAGTTCGCCCGCCACCTCGCCCCGCGGGCGCTGCCGCATCCGCGGCGCGTAGAAGCGGAAGTACCAGAGGTCGATCGCCAGCCAGCGCAGCGGGCGCTGCCAGGTCGGGCCGCCCTCGACCCAGGCGTCGGGATCGAGCAGGACGTCCTCGTTGGTGTGCCGGTGGTGCTCGATGTGGATGAACCGCACGAGCGGGAAGGTCGCCCACGCCACGACGAACGGCATCGACACGCGCCCGAGCACCTCGTTGACCCAGCGCAGCCGACCGGCGGCGTGGTGGGTGGCCTCGTGCAGCACCGTGAACATCGTGAAGGTGACCAGCGCGTGCACCGGTACCGTCGCGAGGAGCCACCAGCGGCTGACGGACCCGTCGAGCGCGGCCAGCGCGAGCAGCGTCGCGCCCACCCAGGCCGCGAAAGACCCGGCCCACAGCGCGACCGTCGGCCAGGCGACGGCGGGTAGCGGGATGCCCGGATCGGGCACTCCACGGCGCACCGCCGCGGCCTCGTCCTCGGACAGGACCCGGCGTGGCGGGGCGGCGGACGGCTCGGTGGCGGTCACGGGTCCTCCCGTGGTCGTCGTCGACGGATGACCCGACAGTAGGGAGACCCGGTCGTCGGAAACAAGAGTGAATTTTTGTCTCAGGAAACGGACTGCACGGTCGTGGCCGAGAACGCCCCCGTCACCTCCCCCGCGGCGGCCTTCGAGCGGGTGGCCGACGCGCGGAACGAGTTCGAGCGGGTCATCGAGGAGGCCCGCGCCCGCCGTCGCGCGGCGGCGGCCGCGCGCGGGCTGGCGGTGACCGAGCGGCAGGCGGCCCGGGCGCGGCGGCGCCGGGGCCCCGCGCCGGGCACGGTCGCGGGGACGGAGACCTCCGGCTCTTGCGCACCGGCACCCGATCTGGGGTAGTGGACGCCGCGACGCCGGCGGAGAGTCCCCGGCAGCCGTCCGGCCACGGTGCCCGCGTGGCCGTGTGCGGCGGGCGCGCGACCCGGACGCCGAGGTGCGCCGATGGCCGACGAGGCGGTGGCGGACCCCGTGTCGGAGGCCCACGCCCTCGCGCTGGCGCGGTTCACCGACGCCCGGCGGTCCGGTCGGGCGATCGCCGAGCACCTGGCCGGGGTGATCGACGAGCTCGTCACGACCCTCGACCACGTGGCGGCCACCCGCGACAAGCTCGCCCGGGATCCCCGGCGCACCGACGGCGACGAGCTCCGGCGCACCGCCCGGCGCGCCCGGGCCTTCGCCGAGGAGGAGCGACGCGAGAGCCGGCGACTGCGCGAGACCTGGCAGCTCGAGCCGCCGGGCTGACGACCGGTCCTGACGTCGGGGGGGCGGGTGCTGGCGGGCGCCCGCGTCGCCTGCGAGTCTCCCCCCGTGCTCAACCCGTCCGCCCCCGCGCACAAGGAGCGGCAGTACGCGAAGGTCGAGCTCGAGCGGCGCTTCCTGATGTCCCGCGTGCCGGGGGAGAGCGTCGGCCGCGTCGGGCTGCTCGACCGCTACATCCGCGGGACCCGGCTGCGGCTGCGCCGTCAACAGGGGGACGACGGGTCGGTGTTCCTCAAGCTCAGCCAGAAGGTCCCGCGGCCCGACGGCCGCCCGGGACTGATCACGACGATGTACCTCGACGAGGCCGAGTACGCCGCGCTGGCGGAGCTCCCGGCCGACGTCCTGCGCAAGGTCCGGCTGAGCGTGCCGCCGTTCGGCGTCGACCTGTTCGCCGGGCCGCTGCGCGGCCTCGTCATCGGCGAGGTCGAGTTCGACGACGAGGCGGCGCGGGACGCATTCACGCCGCCGCCCGACGCGGTCACCCGGGAGATCACCGGCGACCCGCGCCTGGTCTGCGCGGCCCTGGCCGGCGCCGACGCGGGCCGGATCGCGGCGGCGCTCGCGGCGGCCGGGCTCACCGCGTAGGGCGGGGAAGGCAGGGGAAGCCACGCGCCATGTCGGTCATGGAGCACGGCGACGTCCGCATCCACTTCGAGGAGATCGGCGAGGGCTTCCCGGTCCTCGCGTTCGCGCCCGGCGGGCTGCGCTCGACGATCGAGGCGTGGTCGTACGCGCCCTGGGACGTGCCCGGGGCGGTCTCGGTGGACCACCGCGTCGTCCTCATGGACCAGCGCCACGCGGGGCAGTCCTCCGCACCGGTCCGTGCCGCGGACGGCTGGGACTCCTACACCGCCGACCACCTCGCCCTGCTCGACCACCTCGGGATCGAGCGCTGCCACCTGCTCGGCATGTGCATCGGCGGCTCGTTCATCGCGAACCTGCTCGCGACGGCGCCCGACCGCGTCGCCTCGGCGGTGTGCCTGCAGCCGATCGGGCTCGACGGCAACCGCGACGCCTTCCTCGGCCGGTTCGACGAGTTCGCCGCCGAGGAGGCGCCGAACCACCCGGAGGCCTCGGAGGCCGACTGGCAGGGGTTCCGGCAGAACCTCTACGGCTCCGACCACACCCTCTGGAGCGTGCCCGACACCGCCGTCGCCGGGTTCGGTGCACCGCTGCTGGTCTTCGCCGGCGGCGACGAGCCGCATCCGGCGTCGGCGTCCGCGATGCTCGCCGACGTGGCGCCGCAGGCCACCCTGGTGGAGCGGTGGAAGGCCGAGGAGTACCACGACGCGGCCCGCGAGAGCATCGCGAGCTTCCTCTCGGTGCACACGCCGCTGGGCTGATCGCGGCGTCCGCTCACCGGACGGCCGTCACCGTCCTCGGTGAACGCGGGCTTCATCCACGCTGGGTGTCCCTAGAGTCACTCGACGTGAGTGTCATGTCGGACGCGACGCGGATCCGGATGGTCGCGCGCACCGCGATCGTCGAGCTGGACGCGCTCGTCGACGACGGCCTCTTCGGTCCGGGCGTCGACGCCCTCATCGGCCACGCCGAGGCGCTCGCCGCCGCGCCGTTCGCGCGGGGACAGCGCGACCCGCTGGCCCACCTGTGCGGGCTGCGCGACGTCCTGGCGGTGACGACGGGCCGGACGGCGCAGCGGCTGGTCCTGACGCTGGACGACCTCATCGCCCGCCACTAGGTGCGCTCCGCGCTCGTGAGCAGAAAGTGTCGGTATACCGACACTTTGTGCTCACAGGCGCGCAGCGCACCTGGGGCACACTGCCCGCCATGACGACCGTGGACCCGTCCTTCGACGTCCTTCTCTCCCGCGCGAACCGCGGTGACGTCGACACCGGGGAGGCGCTGGCGCTGTTCGACACGCTGCCGGCGGTCCGCCCCGAGGAGATGCTCGGCGAGTGGCGCGGGGAGGAGTTCCCGACCGGCCACCCGATGGACGGCCTGCTCGCGGCGACCGGGTGGGCGGGCAAGCGGTTCGACGACGCCGACCGCGTCCACCCGCTGCTGTTCTGGAACGCCGACCGGACCGGCACCTTCGCCGTCGACCCGATCCGCGTGCCGATGGGGCTCCCGCTCCCGCGGGCGGTGCGCCGCCCCTGGCTGCACCGCGTCATCACCGGCACCCGGCCCCTGCTCGCGACGTCGCGGTACACGGCGCGGCTGCGCGCCACCGAGTACCGCGACGTCTCCACCGCCACGATGATCTACGACGCGCGGCCCATCAACGACGTCTTCCGCCGGGTCTCGGACACCACGCTGCTCGGGCTCATGGACCACCGCGGCGACGCGGCGCCGTACTTCTTCGTGCTCCACCGCGCCTGACGGCGGGCCGTCCCCGACCCGGCGGGCGGCGGTCGGCGTCGATCCGGTCGGCGTCGATCCGGACGGCGTCGGCCCAGACGGCCGCGAGCCGGGCGGCCCAGCGCGGGGCCGAGTAGGCCTGCGCGTCGGCCCGGGCGCGGCGTGCCAGGGTGCGGCGGGCCTCGTCGTCGGCGACGAGGTCCTCGAGGGTCCGCGCGAGCGCCGCCGGGTCGCCGACCGGGACCACCGCGCCGTTGACGCCGTCCTGCACCACCTCGGGCAGGGCGCCGACCGGCGTGACGACCGGCACCACCCCGCACGCCATCGCCTCCAGCACGGCCATGGGCAGACCCTCGTGCGTGCTCGGGAGCACGAGGACCTGGGCGCGGCGGAGCAGGGCGTCGCGCTCGGGGCGGTCGAGCCAGCCCGCCGGCTCCACGACGTCCCCGACGCCGGCCTCGGCGACCGCGGCCCGGACCTCCTCGACCTCGCCGTCGCCCGCCGCCACGAGGCGCAGCCGGCGGCGCTGCCGGGGCGCGAGGCGGGCGCAGGCCTCGACCAGGTCGTAGATGCCCTTGCGCGCCCCCAGCCGCCCGAGGAAGACCGCGAGCACGCGTTCCTCCGGGGCGGCGGCGACCGGTGGCAGCGCGGCCGGCCACTCGACGGGGTTCGGCAGGGCGACCACCCGCTCGTCGGGGACCCCCAGGCGCGCGCGGTAGGGCACGCGCAGGGTCTCGGAGAGCACGACGAGGCGGTGCGGGCGCAGCAGCGCGCGGACCGCGGCGCGGGCCGGACGTGGGAGCGCGTCGAACCAGTCGAGGAACTCCGAGCCGTGCAGGTGCAGCACCACCGGTACCCCGCGCGTCCGGGCGAGCGTGGCGAGCACGCCCTTGCGCAGCACCGAGGTCCGCTGCGAGACGTGCATGTGGGCCACGGCCGGGCGCCGGGCGACGAGGCGGTACGCGGCCCGGGCCGTGCCGGTCGCCATGGCCCACAGCCGGACCGCGGCCGGTCCGTCGCGGTGGGTGGCGACGACGTCGAGGTCGGCGAGCACGGACGCGTGCTGCTCGAGGACACACTGGACGCTCCCGATGCCGCCGTGGGCGTCGGCGCGGGGCCCGACGACGAGCACCCGCGGCCGCGGCGGGGCGTCCGCCGAACGGCCCAGGGCGGGCACGGGCGGTGACGGCGCCGGAGCGCGGAGATCGGACACGGCAGGACCCTCCTGCGTCGGTCGTGCGGCGGTCCCCCCGGAGCGACGGCCCACCTGACTCTCCGTGTGTATCGACGAGGTGTCGGCGGGATGCTGATCCGGTGTCGGACGACGACCGGCGTGACCTCGGCGTTCAGCGGATGGCGCTCCGGCCCGCGATGTCCCATGATCGGTGGACGTGACGACCATCCTCGAAACCGGTGTGTCCACCGGCGGGGTCGGCACGGACCAGGCGAGCCCCGACCGGCCCCGTGCCACTCCCGCCATCGATCTCCTCGAGGGCAAGCGCTACCTGCGCCGCCTGCCGGGGGATGGGCCGGACCGCTGTTCCGAGGACTACACCGCGTTCACGCTGACCCCGGTCGGCGTGACGCTCGGCGCCGCGATCACCGGCGTCGACCTGTCGTCGCCGCTGACCGACGAGCTGCGGGCCGAGATCCACCGCGCGCTCCTGGAGTGGAAGGTCCTCTTCTTCCCCGACCAGGACATGACGAGCGCGGCCCAGCGCGAGTTCGGGCGGCACTGGGGCGAGCTCGAGACCAACCCGCTGCTCGAGGCGGGGGAGGACCCGAGCGTCGTCCGCTTCGCCAAGGGCGGCGACGGGCCCCCGACCTACGAGAACATCTGGCACGTCGACACGTCGTTCCGGCCCGCGCCGGCGATGGGCGCGATCCTGCGGATGATCACGACGCCGCCGTTCGGCGGGGACACGATGTGGGCCGACATGGCCGCCGCGTACGACAACCTCTCCGACGAGGTGAAGGCGCGGATCGAGGACGCGGTGGCGGTGCACGACATGGTGCCCGGCTTCGCGCGCTTCCTGCCGGCCGAGAAGCTGACCCGGTTGGAGGGCACGTTCCCGCCGGTGACCCACCCCGTCGTCCGGACCCATCCGGAGACGGGGCGGCGGACGCTCTTCGTCAACGCCGCGTTCACCACGCGGATCGTCGGCCTGGAGCCCGTCGAGTCCGACGCGCTGCTGCGCCACCTGTTCGCCCAGGCGCACACGCCCGAGTTCCAGGTCCGGTACCGCTGGGCCGAGGGGACGGTGGCGTTCTGGGACAACCGGTCGACGCAGCACTACGCGGTGGGCGACTACGGGTCGCACGTCCGCGTGGCCGAGCGCGTGGCGATCCGGGGCGACGCGCCGTTCTGAGCGCTCCGCCAGTCCGCACGAACGGCCGGTCCGTGACCATCGAAGGTCATGGACCGGCCGCTCGTACCGGACGCGTCAGTCGAGCGCGCGCCGCCAGAGGCGTTCCGACGGCCCGCCGACCATCCCGACCTCGGCCAGGAACGCCAGCACCTTCTCCAGCATGAACCGCTTCGTCGCGCGGTGGTGCGGGTTCGCCCGCGCCGCCGCGCGACCCACCCGGCCCGAGAGCCCGACGCTGCGGTAGATCCGCGCCTGCCACAGCGAGTTGACGACCTCGGTGCCGACCAGCGCGGTCAACCACCGCTCCTTCTCCAGGGCCGCCGGCGACAGCGTCGGCACCAGCCGGGCCAGCTCCTCGCGCGCGAACCGCACGTGCCGGGCCTCCTCCACGACGTGGACCCGGGCGACCGAGCGCATCAGCGGCAGGACGCGGTCGTCGTGCATCGACTCGCGCTGCAGCCGGTCGGTGGCCTCCTCCGCGACGAGCACCGACGCGAACATGCTCGCCCCGGCCCCGAGGTGGCCGTACCACCCGCCGACGCGGTGCAGCCGGCCGTGCGGGCGGTAGTCCGGGCAGCCCAGCGCGTCGACGGTCCGCGCGAACATCACCGAGTGTCGGGTCTCGTCGCCGACCTCGGTCAGCGCGTACTGCGCGTGCGGGCGCCGGAGGTCGAGGTCGTAGGCGTAGCGGGTGAGCATCTGCATGAGCAGGACCTCGAACCACAGCCCCACCGAGAGCAGGCTGGCCGCCTCGTGGCGGGCCAGCGTGCGCCGGGCGTCGTCGTCGAGGTCGTCCCAGAGACCGGTGCCGTACAGCGAGACCCGCTCGGGCGGGACCGCCCAGCCCCACGGGTCCACCGGCGCCGCCCAGTCGACCTCGAGGTCCGGGTCCAGCGTGTGGCGGGCGCTGGCCGTGAGCAGCCGGGCCGCGCCGTGGTCGCGGTCGAGGGTCGTCATGCGACGCAATGTACCCCGTACACCGTGTAGCGCATAGTTGGCGGTTGTGCCCGACCGGGCGCACTCTGGTCGGACCATGGACGGCCGGACACGACGCTGGGCAGGGCACCGGGAGGCACGGCGCCTCGAGCTGGTCGACGCCGCCGTCGTCGCCATCGAGGAGCACGGCCCCGAGGTCACCACCGAGCAGATCGCCGCCCAGGCCGGCGTCTCGCGGCCCGGCCTCTACCGCCACTTCGACGGCAAGGACGACCTGCAGTCGGCCATCGCGGCCCGCAGCGTCGAGCGGCTGGTCACCGAGCTGGAGCCGGTGTGGCGGCCGTCCGGGGAGCCGCGGGAGATGCTCGAGCGCGCGCTCGCCGCGCACCTGCGCTGGCTCTCGGAGCACGCGAACGTCTACCACTACCTCAAGCGCAACTCGCTGCCCTCGGCCGACGCCGACGAGTCCGCGAGCACCAACGTGCGCGGCGTGGTGTCGGCCCACGTCGCGCAGATGCTCGTCGACGGCTCGCTCGGCGCCGAGATCCCGCCGGCCACGGCGCACCCGCTGGCCTACGGCCTCGTCGGGATGGTCGACGCCGCCGCGGCGCACTGGCTCGACGAGGCCCACGGCGCCGACGTCGCGACGCTCGGGGCCCAGCTCACCGAGGCCTGCTGGGCCGTGATCCGCGTGACGGTGGGCAGCGGGGTCGTGGACGCGCTGGACCGGATCGGGTCCGAGGCGGGGTCGGGCGTGTCGTGACCCCTCCTCGGCGCTGTCGGGGGCATCGCCCATGATGGGCCCGACCCGCGAGGAGGCCCCGATGGCGCTGCGTCGAGCGTTCCCGACCATCCTGTCCGACCGGCTGCCCGAGACGCGTGACTTCTACGTGGCCCTCCTGGGCTTCGAGGTCGCCTTCGACAGCGAGTACTACGTGGCGCTCACGACGACGCCCGACGGCGAGGGGCAGCCGGCGGCCGAGCTCGGGATCTGGGCGGTCGGGCACGAGATGGTCCCACCGCCCTACCGCGCCGACCCCGCGGGCATCGTCCTGACCTTCGTCGTCGACGACGTCGACGCGCTGCACGTCGAGGCCCGTCGCCAGGGCGTGCCGGTGGTGGCGCCGCCGCGCGACCAGTTCTACGGCCGCCGTCGGATGCTCCTCACCGACCCGAACGGCCTGCTCGTGGACGTCTCGACACCGTCCACGCCCTCGCCGGAGTTCCGCGCCGAGATGATGCGCCGCGGGATCGCGCCGGCCGCGAGCCCCTAGCTCCTCACACCGATCTGAGGCGAGGCTCCCCTCACCTACAGTGGACGTCGTGCGGCTGCGGCGGCGGGACGACCCCCTCCTCGAGATCCTCGCGGGGACCGGGCGCCGCATGGCGGACGCCGTGCTGCCGACCGCGGTGTTCGTCGTCGTCTGGCTGGTCGCGCGGGCCGCGTCGTGGCCGGAGCCGATCCTGCTCGGCGGCCTCGCGTCGGTCGTCGTCGCCGGGGTGGTCGCCGTCGTGCGCTGGCGCGCCGGGGAGCGACCGGGCGCGGCGGCCGTGGGCCTGCTGATCGCCGTCGCCGCCACGCTGGTCGCGCTCTACACCGGCCGGGCCGAGGACTTCTTCCTCCCGCGCATCATCGCCAACGCCGGGAGCCTCGCGGCCTGGCTCGTGTCGATCGCGATCCGGTGGCCGCTGCTCGGGCTCGTGGTGAGCGCGGCGCTGGGCAAGCCGCGGTCGTGGCGGTACGACCCGGACCTGGTGCGCGGCTACTCGCGGGCGAGCTGGCTGTGGGCCGCGCAGTACCTGGTGCGCATCGTGGTGCTGCTGCCGCTGTGGTTCGCCGACGAGGTGGTCGCGCTGGGGATCGCCCAGGTCGTGCTCACGTGGCCGCTGGTGATCCTCTGCGCCCTGGGGTCGTGGCCGCTGGTGCGCTCGGCGCTGCCGCCGGAGCACCCCGGGCCGCGGCACCCGGTGGACGCCCGGCCGGTGGAGGAGCGGGCCGCCGACGAGGCCGAGACGCCCGGCTGACGACGCGGCTTTCCTGCCACTGGATGCAAGCAACGACGCTTCGCTTGCATCCAGTGGCAGGAAAGGCCCGTCGTCGTCAGCGGACCGGCGCCGGCTCCGGACGCTTCGCCGGCCGCCCGTCCCCGGTGCTCTGGCCGGTGACCCGCCGCTGCACCCACGGGATGAGGTGCTCGCGGGCCCAGCGGATGTCGGCCTCGCGGCGGCGCACCCAGGGCGCCTGCTCCATCGGTGGCCAGGGCTCGCGCCAGTCGTCCTCGGTGGGGACGCCGAGCACCTCGAGCACCCGCGCGGCCACCCGCCGGTGCCCGTCGGGGTTGAGGTGCAGCCGGTCGTCGGCGCGGGCCCGCGGGTCGGCGAGGGTGTCCATCTCCCACATGTCGACCAGGTGGGCGCCCTGCCGGTGCGCGAGGTCACGGATGAGCTGGTTCATCGTCGCCAGCCGCCGGCCCACGAGGTCGACGACCGGCGTCGCCCGGGTGTTGAAGCCCGTGAACACCAGCACGTCCGCGCCCTCGTCACCGAGCCGTGCGACGGCGGCCTCGAGCCGCTGCGCGAGCTCGGCGGGCCTCGCCGACGGCCGCAGCAGGTCGTTGCCGGCCGCGCAGACGCTGACCAGGTCCGGCGACATGGCGTGGGCGCGCTCGACCTGCGTCTCGACGACCTGGTCGAGCAGCTGCCCGCGTACGGCGAGGTTGGCGTAGCGGAGGTCGGGGTCGCGGGCCGCCAGGGCCTCGGCCACCCGGTCGGCCCAGCCGCGCTCCCGGCCGGTCCGCGGGTCGAGGTCCCCGACCCCCTCGGTGAAGCTGTCGCCGACGGCGACGAAGGTGCTCCAGGACATGGGCCCGATCATCCTCCGCAGGTCAGCCCCACGACTACTGGCCCGTACGGAGCATCGCGTTGGTCGCCGCGAAGATCGATCCGGAGAAAGACGGGTGAACGCCCTCACCGTCGGGCCACCCTGGCACCCTGGAGGGCGTCTCCAGAGACGGATCCGGGGCAGCGGGCGATCCCTGCTGCCCTGTCCACGACCGCACCGACCCCGATGTGACGACGAGCCCTGGGAGCCATGGCACAGACCTCGACGAGGACGGCAGGAGGCGACGCGACGCCACCGGACGACTCGAAGACGTCGTCCTCGGGGCTGTCGGTCCCGCAGATCGTCGCCGGCGCACTCGCCGCGGCGACGGCGGCGATCCTGGGGTCGTTCATGGGCGTCGCCGGGACCATCGGCGGCGCCGCGGTCGCGTCGGTCATCTCGACGGTCGGGTCGTCGCTCTACCAGCGCTCGCTGGAGCGCACCCGGGACGCGGTCAAGGACCGGCTCGTCGTCAACGCCGCCGCCGGGACCAAGGTCGCGCAGGCGGTCGCCAAGGTGACCGGCGACGGCATCCCGGCCGCGAACCCGCAGGGCGCCCAGCGCCCGGGCGGCCCGGGGGCGCGGCCCGGTGCCGGGGCGCGCCCACCCGGGGCGCCGCCGCCCGGTGGCCCGCCCAACCGCGGCGCCGTCCCGCCGCTGCCCACGCACCGGCTGCCCGACGGCGGCCTCGCCCCCGGGCGCCGCCAGGTCGGCACCCCACAGCCGGCCCCGCAGGCCCAGCCCACCCAGCAGGCCGGCGCCCCGCAGCAGCTGCGCGCGGGCGGGCGCACCGTCACGACCCGCCTCGACTCCGCCGGCCGGCCGGTGCCCGCGCCCGCCGACCCGACGCGCCGCATCCCCGACGCGCGCACCCCCGAGGGCCCGCCCCGCGGGCCGGACGGACGGCTGCTGCCGCCGGGGACGCCGCCGCGCGGCACCGGCCCGGCCGACCCGACCCGCCGCGTCGGCATGCCCGGCGTGCCCACCCCGCCCCCGGGGATGCCGGTGCCCCCGCCCGGCGGCGACCCGACGACGGCCTACCTCGGCGCGGCTCCCGACGACGACCCGACCCAGCTCGCCGGGGCGGTCGACCGGCCCCGTCGCAAGCGCTCCTGGAAGACGTGGGTGACGCTCGGCGGGGTCGCGGCCAGCATCTTCGCGATCGGCCTGCTGGCGAGCTTCGCGGTCGAGTCGGCCGCCGGGCACCCGCTCTCGGGCGGCAGCTCGGGGACGTCGGTCGGGTCGCTGTTCGGCGAGTCGACGACCCAGCCGCAGACGAGCAGCGACACGCCGACCACGGAGAACTCGGACGGGTCGGAGCCCAGCACCACCGAGTCGTCCGACCGGACCGGCGGCCAGCAGACCCAGCAGTCCGGCTCGAACTCCTCGCGGACCACGACGCCGAGCACGAGCCGGCAGTCGGGCAACACCGGCGGCGGCGGGGTGCTGTCCTCGCTGGTCCCGCAGTTCCAGGAGCAGGGTTCCGGCCAGTAGGTGCGCTTCGCGCTCGTGAGCACTAAGTGTCGCTATAGCGACACTTAGTGCTCACGAGCCGTCAGGCACCTGCTGGCCGCCTCCGGGTCCTCCGCCTCGGTGATCGCGCGCACGACGACGACCCGCGTCGCCCCCGCGGCCAGGACCTCCGGGAGCCGCGCGTGGTCGATCCCGCCGATCGCGAACCACGGCCGGTCGGGGGCCGCCGCGGCGGTCGCCCGGACCAGGTCGAGGCCCGGCGCCGGACGGCCCGGCTTGGTCGGGGTGGGCCAGCACGGACCGGTGCAGAAGTAGTCGACGCCGGGCTCGACCGCCGCCGCCCGCGCCTGGGCCTCGTCGTGCGTGGACCGGCCGATCAGGACGTCGTCGCCGAGGATCCGCCGCGCCACGTCGACGGGCAGGTCGTCCTGGCCGAGGTGGAGCACGTCGGCGCCCGCGGCGAGCGCGAGGTCGGCGCGGTCGTTGACCGCGAGCAGCGCGTCGTGCCGGCGGCACGCCTCCCCGAGGACGGCCAGCGCGTCGAGCTCCTCGCGCGCCTCCATCCCCTTCTCCCGCAGCTGCAGCACGTCCACCCCGCCGCGCAGCGCGGCGTCGGCGAACTCGGCGAGGTCGCCCCGCTCCCGCCGGGCGTCGGTGCACAGGTACAGCCGTGCCCGGGCGAGGCGCTCCCGACGACGGGTGCCGGTCCCGGGGGCGTGCGTCGAGCTGGTCATCGCCGGCGACGCTAGCGCGTAGGGTGACGGGCGAGCACCACCACGGGAGCCCGGAGCGGCCGGGCTGAGAGGGGACCCACGGTCCCGACCGTCGAACCTGATCCGGGTCATGCCGGCGCAGGGAGGGAAGAGCATGACCGACCGACTCGTCGTCCTCGGCGCCGGCGTCGTCGGCACGACGGCGGCCTGGGTCGCCGCCCGCGACCACCTCGCGGACGAGGTCGTCCTCGTCGACCCCGCGCCGGGCTCGGGCGCCTCGTGGGTCGCCGGCGGGATGCTCGCGCCGATCACCGAGGCCTGGCCCGGCGAGCGCGCGCTGCTCGAGCTCGGTGCGGCGTCGCTCGCGCGCTGGCCGGGGTTCGCCGCCGCCGTCGAGGGTGCCTCCGGGCGGTCGGTCGGGCTGCGCCGCGAGGGGACCCTCGCCGTCGTCGTCGACGCCGCCGACCGCGAGGACCTCGACCGCATCGTCGAGCACCTGCGGGCCTGGGGACGCGACGCCGAACGCCTGACCGGCCGCGAGACCCGTCGTCAGGAACCCGCCCTGGGACCCGCGGTGCGGGCCGGGCTCGCCGTGCCCGACGACCTCGCCGTCGACAACCGCCTGCTGCTCGCCGCACTCGCCGCCGCCGCCGAGCGGGCGGGGGTCGTCGTGCGCCGCGAGCCGGCGACGCGGGTGACCGAGTCCGGCGGGGCGGTGGCCGGCGTCGCGCTGGCTTCCGGCGAGGAGGTCCGCGCGGAGCGGGTCGTCGTCGCGGCCGGGGCGTGGTCGGGGGCGCTGCACCCGGCGCTGGGCGGCCTGGTGCGCCCGGTCAAGGGGGAGATCCTGCGGGTGCGGGCCCGCGCCGGGTCGCTGCCGCCGCCGACGCGGACGGTGCGGGCGGCGGTCGCCGGGCGCGCGGTGTACGCGGTCCCGCGCGACGGCGGGCGGCTCGTCCTGGGCGCGACGCAGTACGAGGCCGGGTTCGACGCCGACGTGACCGTCGGCGGCGTCCGCGACCTCCTCGCCGACGCCGAGCGCGTGTTCCCCGGGCTCGCCGACTACGCCCTGGAGGAGTCGGCGGCGTCGTTCCGGCCCGGCACCGCCGACAACCTGCCGGTGCTGGGTCCCGTCCCGGGCGCCCCCGAGGGTCTGCTCGCCTGCTTCGGCCACGGCCGGGGCGGCATCCTGCTCACCGCGCTGACGGCCGACGTCGTCGCCGACCTGCTCGCCGGTCGTCCCGTGCCCGAGGAGTCGCGCGCGGCCGCGGCGGCCCGGCTCGCCCCGCTGGAGGTGTCCTCGTGACCGTGCTCGTGAACGGGGTGGTGACCGAGGTCGCGCCCGACGCGACCCTCGCCGACGTCCTCGCCGCCCACGGCGTGCCCGACCGCGGGGTGGCCGTGGCGCTGGCGGGGGAGGTCGTGCCACGCACGGCGTGGGCGTCGACGCGGCTGCGCGACGGCGCGGTGCTCGAGGTGCTCACCGCGGTGCAGGGAGGCTGACATGGGCGATCCGCTGGTGATCGGGGGCCGGGAGATCGGCTCGCGGCTGATCATGGGGACCGGGGGCGCGGCCAACCTGTCGGTGCTCGAGCGGGCGCTCGTCGCGTCCGGGACGGCGCTGACGACGGTGGCCATGCGCCGCCTCGACGCCGGTGGCGGGCCCGGGGTGCTGGCGCTGCTGGAGCGGCTGGGCATCGAGGCGCTGCCCAACACCGCGGGCTGCCGGACCGCGGCCGAGGCCGTGCTGACCGCGCGGCTCGCCCGCGAGGCGCTGGGCACCGACCTGGTCAAGCTCGAGGTGATCGCCGACGACCGCACGCTGCTGCCCGACCCCATCGAGCTCCTCGACGCCGCCGAGCAGCTCGTCGACGACGGCTTCACCGTCCTGCCCTACACCAACGACGACCCGGTGCTCGCGTCCAAGCTCGCCGATGCCGGCTGCGCGGCGGTGATGCCGCTGGGATCGCCGATCGGGACCGGGCTCGGCATCCGGAACCCGCACAACATCGAGATGATCGTTGCGGCGTCACCGGTGCCGGTGGTGCTCGACGCGGGCATCGGGACGGCGTCGGAGGCGGCGCAGGCCATGGAACTGGGCTGCGACGCGGTGCTGCTGGCGACGGCGGTGACGCGTGCGTCGGATCCCGAGGCGATGGCGACCGCGATGCGGCTGGCGGTGGAGTCGGGCCGGCTGGCCCGCGGGGCGGGCCGGATCCCCCGGCGGTGGTGGGCGCAGGCGTCGTCACCGGCGGTGGAGCAGGACCGTCAGGACCGGCCCTCGACGTAGGCCTTGAGCCGCGGCAGCGTCGCCTCGATGCCGCGGGTGTTCGTGGCGGGGTAGCCGACGAGCTCGAGCAGCCACGGCGCGCGGGAGGTGGACCAGTCGAAGGTCTCGCTGACCCGCGTCGACCCCTCACCGACGGGCTCCAGCTCGTAGCGCCAGACGTGGTGCCCGACGTGGCGCCAGCCGATGCGGCGGCCCTCCTCGAACTCCACGACCTCGTTGTTGATCGTGTACGGGACGCCGAGGCGCATCGACATCCCGAACCGGTCGCCGAGGGAGAGCCGGGCGGGGCCCGCGATCGCGGACCGGACCGTGCCCGACCCGTCGAACTCGCCGTGGGCCCGCGGGTCGGCGAGGACCTCGAAGACGGCGGACGGCGGGGCGTCGACGACGATGTCGCGGGTCACGCGGCGCTCGCTCACGGTCGCGGATCCCCTCGACGACGCGGCTTTCCTGCCACTGGACGCAAGCAGTCAAGGGGAGCACGCCGATAGGGCGCCGCTGGCACTAGGAGGCCCCCAGCGACACCGGCAGCGCGTCCACCCCGTACACCACCGACGTCGTCCGCAGCGGCAGCGTCGACTCCGCCGCGGCCAGCGTCAGGTGCGGGAACCGCCGCAGCAGCGCCGGGTAGGCGGTCCGCAGCTCCATGCGGGCCAGCTCCGCGCCGATGCAGCGGTGGATACCGTGCCCGAACGCGAGGTGCGGCGTGGGCTCGCGGCGCGGGTCGAACCGCTCCGGGTCGGGCGTGAGCCGCGGGTCCCGGTCGGCGCCGGAGAGCGAGACGAGCAGCGCGTCGCCCGCCGCCACCTCGACCCCGCCGATCACCATGTCCTGGGTCGCGAACCGCGGGAACGCGATCTGGACGACGGTCAGGTAGCGCAGCAGCTCCTCGACGAAGCCGTGCACCGAGCCCGGCTCGTCGCGGACCATCGCCGCGACGGACGGGTCGCGCAGCAGGATCACCGCGCCCAGCGCCAGCATCGACGCCGAGGTCTCCAGCCCGCCGGTGAGCAGCCCGTCGGCGAGCTCGGCCAGCTCGTCGGTGTCCAGCTCGTCGCCGTGCTCGCGGATCAGCATCCCGAGCAGGCCCTCGCCGGGCCGGTCGCGCTGCCGCTCCACCACCCCGCGCAGGTACACCAGCGAGTCCGAGATCTTGTCGAACGCGGCCGTGGCCCCGCTGAGCAGGTCGAACCGCGCCGTCGAGAGCGCCTGGAACTCGTCGCGCTCGTCGTACGGGATGCCGAGCAGCTCGCAGATCGTGAGCGCGGGGATCGGGGTGGCGAAGTCGCGCACCAGGTCGACCGGTTCGCCGGCCGCCGCGAGCTCGGCCATGGCGTCGAGCCGGCCCTCGACGATCTCGGTGATCCGCGGCCCGAGCCGCGAGAGCCGCCGTCCCGTGAACTCGGGGGTGAGCAGGCGCCGCAGCCGGGTGTGCTCGGGCGGGTCGGTGAAGCCGAGGCCGCCCGGGTTCTGGCCCGACTTGATGCCCGCCGAGCCCACCAGGTGACCGAAGTCGGTGGAGAGGCCCTCGGTGCGCCCCAGGATGTCCCGGGCCTCCGCGTTCCCCGTCACCAGCCAGGCCTTGACGCCGTAGGGCAGCGGGAAGTCGCGCACCGGGTGGTCCTCGCGGGCCTCGCGCAGCGCGGGCACCGGGTCGAGGCCGTCACGGCGCAGCGGCATGAGCGCGTGCTCGGGGATCAGGCTCATCGGGTCGAGCCCGCGTCTGCTGCGCCAGGCGAGGTAGTGGCGGGCGACGAACCCGGTGAGCCGGGCGCGCGCGGCCGCGGTCGCGCGCGCGAGGACGTCTCGCGCCGCGTTCGTCCTGCCGGAGCCCACGGTGACCACGTCCCCACTTTCCCGTATCGCCCGATCAGCTCTCCGGACGGGTGCAGGGTAGGGCGTCCCGGCGTGTCCCCGCGGTGACGCCCCCGCGTGTCACTCGTCTCGTCGCTCGTCCGGACGGGTCGCGATCGGGGCGGACGTCGTCACGGACGTGGCCCCGCGCAGGCCCATGCGGCGCAGCTCGACGTCCGCCAGCCGGATCAGCACCGCGGGGTCGCCGCGGCGCCAGGCCCCGGCCGCGTCCCCGCCCGGTCCGGCGGCGCGCCGCACCCGGCGGGGCGCCCCGCGCGTCAGGGCCCGCAGGGCGAGGAGGTCCACGTCGAGGTCGCGGGCGGCGAGGGACTGCCGGGCCCGCAGCACCCAGCGCACCCGCAGCGCGAGCCAGGTCGTGAGGACCGGCACGGCGGCGACGACCACCACGAGCCACGCCAGCCCGGTCGCGACGGCGGCCACCGCCTCCACCTGGGCCTGTCCGGCGTCCGCGATCGCCGTCCCGGCGTCGGCGCCGGGGGAGAACGCCCCGGAGAGCCGGTCGCCGACGAACGGCACGCCGCCGGCCGCCTGCGCGGCCCCGTCGAACACGCCGCGCACGCGGTCGCCCGCGTCGGTCAGCCCGCGGCCCGGGGCCTGCAGGGCGAGCACCGTGTCGTGCAGCGCGATCGCCGCGGTCACCACCAGCACGACCCACACCGCGACGGCGAGGTCGGTGAGCACCTGCAGCATCCGCCGGCGCGGGCGCTCGGCGTAGAGGAGCAGGCGGGGGCCGCGGGGGGCGAGGGTGAGGCTCACGTCGGGGTGTGTGCCCGGCCATTCCCGGGGGCACACCGCGCCGGGGAGCCCGTCCCCGCCCGACGGAGGAGGTCGGCCACCGTGCCCGAGGTCCGCAAGGTCGCGATCCTGGACGACTACCAGCACGTGGCCCGGCAGAGCGCGCCGTGGGAGCGGGTCACCGACGGCCTCGGCGCCGAGATCACCACGTTCCACCACCACCTCGGCGGTCCCGACGACGTCGTCGCCGCCCTCGAGCCCTTCGACGCGCTCGTCGTCATGCGCGAGCGCACCGCGTTCCCGGCGGAGGTGCTGGAGATGCTGCCGAACCTGCGGCTGCTGGTGACGACGGGTCCGGCGAACGCCGCGATCGACGTGGCGGCGGCGCACCGGGCCGGGATCACGGTCTGCGGGACCGGCGGGGTGCTCGACAACGCGGCCACCGTCGAGATGACCTGGGCGCTGATCCTCGCGGTGGTGCGCCACGTGCCCGAGGAGGACCGGCGGCTGCGCGAGGGCGGCTGGCAGCAGACGGTCGGCGCCGACCTCAAGGGGCGCCGCCTCGGCGTCGTCGGGCTGGGCGGGATCGGGAAGCCGGTGGCCGCCGTCGGGCAGGCCTTCGGCATGGATGTCGCGGCGTGGAGCCGCCACCTCGACCCCGACGACGCCCGCGCCGTGGGCGTCACGCCGGTGTCGAGGGAGGAGCTGTTCGCCACCTCCGACGTCGTGACGATCCACATGAAGCTCTCCCGGGGCAGCCGCGGCCTCGTCGGGCGGGAGGACCTGGCGCGGATGACCGCGCACGCGGTGCTGGTGAACACCTCGCGCGGCCCGATCGTCGACGAGGACGCGCTGCTGGAGGCCCTGCGGGCGGGGTCGATCGGCGGGGCGGGGCTGGACGTGTACGGCACCGAGCCGCTCCCGGCCGACTCGCCGTGGCGCTCGGCGCCGCGGACCGTGCTCACCCCGCACCTCGGCTACGTGACCTCGGAGACGTTCGCCGAGATGTACGCCGACGCGGTGGAGGACATCGAGGCGTTCGCGGCGGGCTCGCCGGTGCGGGAGCTGGCCTCGTAGGCGGGTGCAGGTCGCCGCCAAGTCGGCGGCAAGTGGGGTCGGCGACGCTCCTCGTCGTCACCGACCGTCGCCCGACGAGGAGCCCACCATGACCGCCACCGTCACCACCCCCACCCGCGACGCCGACCTGCTCGGCATCCGGATCGCCCACCGGGTCATGCGCCGCGAGGCGCGCCGCCTCGCCGGACTGGCCGCCGCCTGGGCCGACGGCTCCGACCCGCTCGTCGGCCGCCGACGGCGGGTGTTCGGCCGCTGGGTCGAGGGCCTCTGCCTCGACATCCACCACCACCACGCCACCGAGGACGACCACCTGTGGCCGATCATCGAGCGCCACGCCGGCGCCGAGATCGACCTGGCGCCGCTCTCCGACGACCACGCCGCCCTCGACCCGGTCCTCGACGACATCCGGACCGCCCTCGCCGTCGCCGCCTCGGGCGGGCGGGTCGACCCGCTGGCCGAGCGGCTGACCTTCCTCGCGGACCTGCTCGACGAGCACATCGCCGAGGAGGAGCGGGACGTGTTCCCGGTGATCCTGCGCTACGTGCCGCTCCCCGACTGGCAGGCCGTGGAGAAGGCGGCGCAGGCGGGCGGCGCGGGCATCCGGTGGGTGCTGCCGCGCATCGTCGAGGTGGCCACGCCGGAGGAGTTCGCGCGGATGGGCGAGTCGGCGCCGGCGGTGCTGGTCCTGCTCGCGAAGGTCCTCGGGCCGCGGTACCGGCGGGAGTCCCGGCTCCTGGGTGGCCTCCGGCCCCGTGAGCACTAAATGCCGGTATAGCGACAGTTAGTGCTCACGAGCGCGCAGCGCACCTATGCGGCCCAACGTCGCCGTCCCGCTCATCGCCCCGGCCAGGTGCCCCTCCCACGGCGCGAGGTCCCGACGGCAGGCGGCGAGCACGGCCCGGTCGTCGAGGGCGGCGGCGGTCTCGGCGCGCAGCGCGGTCCACATCAGCCACCACCAGTCGGGGCTGATGTCCAGGTCGGGCCGCCAGACGCGCCGGGCCTCGTCCGGACGGCCGGCCGCGACGAGCGCCGCCGCGTACGCCTCGGCGATCAGCACGCCCCGCGTCCGGTACTCCGCGGCGAGGGGCTCGACGAGGTCTCCGAGGCGGCCCCGCGCGTGGTACACGCCGATGAGCCCGACCGTCGACAGCGCCGACGCGTTCGCCAGCCCCCGCTCGGCGAGCGTCGCGGCGACGCCGGTGTAGAGGCGCTCGGCGTCGTCGTACCGCCCGGCGAGCTGGGCCTGGAGGGCGGCGAAGATCGACGTCCATCCGAGGGTCGAGGCGAGCTGGCCGTCGGGGGCCTCGGCCAGCGCCGTCGCGGCGTGCCCGGACGCGGCGGCGAAGTCCTCGCGGTAGCACGCGTGCAGGAACCGGGCGTGGTGCCCGACGACGCGGTGCCCCCACGACCCCGCCCGCTCGGCCGCCCCGAGCATCTCGACCCCGAGGGCGTCGAGGGCGTCCCAGCGGTCGGGGTGGAGCAGCGTCCAGAAGCGGGCGTTGAGGACCAGGCAGCGCAGGCCCGCGTCGTCGGGGAGCCCGTCGAGCAGGGCGAGCGCGGCCTCGGCGTCCGCCGTCGCGCGCCGCGGCTCCCGGGGGTGCCAGGCGAAGGCCCGCACCGCGAGCAGGCGCACGCGGTCGGCGGGCGCCGGGTCGCCGGCCAGGAGCGACGCGATCGTCGACACCAGCGGCCGGTCGACCTCGGCGTTCTCGGCCAGCGCGAACGTGACGGGTCCGTCGACGCAGGTGGCGACGTCGAGGAGCAGGGCACGGTGCTCGTCGTCGGGGAGGCCGGAGATCCCCGCGACCTCCGCCAGGGCGGCGCTCCGCTGGGTGACGGCGGGTAGGCCGGCCCCGGCCGCCGAGTGGGCCGAGGCGAGCGCGCAGCGCAGCCGGACCCGTCGTCGGGCGTCCTCGGTGGTGACCGCGAGGTCGAGCGCGGCGGCGAGGAGGTCGGCCGCGGTCCGCGGCACGTCCTCGGCGCGGGCCGCGCGGGCGGCCCGCTCGGCGTGGTCGAGCACCCGGTCGATCCCGGCGACCGGGCCGGCGGCCAGCGCGTGGTGGGCCAGGGCCGCGTGGTCGCCGGGCCGGACGCGCTCCAGCACGGTCAGCGCCTCGGCGTGCACCCGGGCGCGCCGCAGCCGGGGGAGCTCGTCGTAGAGGGTCTCGCGGACGAGGTCGTGGGCGAAGCGGACCGCGTCGGGCCCGGACTCCACCAGCAGCCCCGTCACCACCCCCGCCTCGCACGCGGCGAGCACCCGGTCCTCGTCGGCGTCCTCGAGCGCGACCAGCACCGACACGTCGACGTCGCGGCCCAGCACGGCCGCGCGGCGCAGCACGGAGACGGCGGGGGCGGGCAGCTGGGCGGCGCGGCGGGAGAGCACGTCGCGGACGCCGGCGGGGACGGTGCGACGGGCGGCGTCGGCGCCGACCGTGCGGGCCAGCCGGGCGACCTCGCGGACGAACAGCGGGTTGCCCGCGGTGCGCTCGGCGATCCGGGCGGCCGCGTCGTCGTCGACCTCGAGGCCCTCGCGGGCGACGAGCGCGGCGACGGCGGCGCGGTCGAGGCCGATGAGCTCGACGCGCTCGGCGGTGAGGGTGGCGAGGGCGGCGACGGTGGCGAGGAGGTCGTCGCCGGCCTCGGCGGGGCGGAACGTCGCGAGCAGGAGCACCCCCGCGAGGCGGGCCGACGCCACGACCCGGAGCAGGCGCCACGTCTCCTCGTCCCCGCGGTGCAGGTCGTCGACGACGACGAGCAGGGGCGCGTCCCGGGCGCCCAGGGCGGCGAGGAGGGCGCGGCCGTGGTGGAAGGCGCGGTGGGGGTCGTCGGCGCCGGTCGTCGTGACCCCGCCGAGCGCCTCGCCGATCTCGGTCCACGCCCAGCCCGGCGGGGCGCCGTCGACCTCGGGGCAGCGGCCGCGGACGCTGGGCCAGCCGAGGGCGTCGGTGAGCGCGTCGGCGAGCGTGGACTTGCCCGCGCCCGCGTCGCCGGTGACGAGGGCGAGCAGCCCGGGCCCGGCGGCGGCGGTGGCGGCGACCGCGAGGAGGCGGGCGAGCTCGGCGTCGCGGCCGACGATCCGGGTGTCCGGCCCCGCCGACGGTGTGGCTTTCCGGACGATCAGCGTCTGCGATGCGACACCGCTGACATCGGGAACGGCCAGCCCCGCGTCGTGGGTCAGGATCCGGTGCTCGAGCTCGACCAGGCCGGGTGAGGGGTCGAGACCGAGCTCGTCGTCGAGCCGGCGCCGCAGGTCGGCCAGCGCGGCGAGCGCCTCGGCCTGCCGCCCGGTCCGGTAGAGGGCCAGGGCCAGCAGCCGGACGGGTTCCTCGCGCAGAGGCTCGTCGCGCACGTGCGGGCGGAGGAGTTCGACGACGACGGCGGCCCGCTCGGCCGGGCGGCCCGTGTGGGCCGGGTCGTCGGCGAGCTCCGCCGCCGCGAGCGCCTCGACGAGGGTGCGCCGCAGCTCGACGAGGCGCTCCACCTCCGGCGCGGCCCACGCGGCGTCGGCCAGCTCGGCCAGGGGCGGGCCGGTGAAGAGCCCGAGCGCCTCCCGCAGCGTCGCGGTGGCTGCGGCGGGGGCCTCGTCGCGGGCGCGGGCCCGCAGGACGGCGGCCCGGGTGGCGTCGAGCCCCTCGCCGACGCGCAGCGCGTAGCCGCCGGCCGCGCTGACGAGCACGGTCGCCGGGGTCCGGGGCGCCCGGCCGGGCTCGAGGACGCGGCGCAGGTGGCTGACGTGGGCCTGCAGGCCCGCGAGGGCGCGGGGCGGGGGCTCGCCGGCCCAGAGGTCGTCGACGAGGCGGTCGGTGGGCACCACGTCGCCGCCCGCCACCGCGAGCCGCGCGAGGACCGCCCGGCGCTGCAGGCCACCGAGGTCGAGGGGGCGTGCGTCGAGGGTCGCGGCGATCTCGCCGAGCACACGGACCGCGAGCACGCCCGGAAGCCTACGGTTCGTCCCACTCCGCGATCGCCCAGAGCGGGGACACCGGCCCGGTGCCCTGCCCGAGGGGGTAGGCCGCCGCGACGGCCCGGCGGATGTAGCGCTCGGCGTAGGCGACCGCGTCGGGGACGGCGAGGCCCCGGGCGAGGCCGGCGCAGGTCGCGCTGCCCAGCGCGTCGCCGGCGCCGTGCACGTGCGGGGTGTCGATCCGCGGCCCGGTGAACTCCCAGGTCCGCTCGCCGTCGGAGAGCAGGTCGGTGACCTCGGGCGAGCCGTGGAGGTGGCCGCCCTTGACGAGCACCCACCGGGCCCCGAGGTCGTGCAGCGCGTCGGCCGCCTTCCGGGCGGAGTCCGCGCCGGTGACGGTGACACCGGTGAGCAGCCGGACCTCGTCGAGGTTCGGGGTGACGAGCGCCGCGCGGGGGAAGAGCAGCGTGCGGAAGGCCTCCATGGCGTCGTCGGCGAGCAGCGGCTCGCCGTACATCGACGCCGCGACCGGGTCGATCAGGAACGGGACCGATGGTCCGGCTCCGCTGCGCTGCGTGTCCTGGTCGTCGCCGCGCCCGATCCCGACCTCGTCGACCACCCCCGCGACCGCCTCGATGATCTCCGCCGTCGCCAGCATCCCGGTCTTGGCGGCGCCCACGCCGATGTCGGAGACGACGGCTTGGACCTGCGCGGCGACGACGTCCGGCGGCACCAGGTGCACCCCGGAGACGCCGAGGGAGTTCTGGACGGTCACGGCCGTGACCGCGACGCAGCCGTGGACCCCGCACGCCGTCATCGCCCGGAGGTCGGCCTCGAGCCCGGCCGCGCCGCCGGAGTCGGAGCCGGCGATCGTCAGCGCGCGCGGCGGTGTCTCGGCCATGGGGAGCACGCTCCCATGTGAACGGATGTGGTCGCCCGGACGACCACATCCGTTCACATGGGCATCGCCCTGACCGGCCCGTGGCCGGCGCCCAGCGGGTAGGAGTGCTCCACCGCGCGGGTGATGAACGCCTTGCCGAGCGCCACCGCGTCGACCAACGACATGCCGCGCGCCAGGCCCGCCGTGATCGCCGAGGCCAGCGAGTCCCCGCCGCCGTGGGTGTGCGGCCGGTCCAGGCGCGGCGAGCGGAACTCGTGCGTCCCGCCGTCCGCGGTGGACAGCAGGTCGACGCACTCCGGCTGGGGCCTGCCCGTCGTCGCCTCCAGGTGACCGCCCTTGACCAGCACCGCGCGGGCACCGAGCGCGTGCAGCGCCGCCGCCGCCCGGTGGGCGGAGGCCTCGTCGACGACCTTGACGTCGGCGAGCAGCGCGATCTCGTCGAGGTTCGGGGTCACCAGCGTCGCCCGGGGGAGCAGCTCGGTCCGGACGGCGTCGAGGGCGTCCTCGGCGAGGAGCGGACTCCCGCTCATCGATGCCGCGACCGGGTCGACGACGAACGGGACCGACCCGGCCGCCCCGATCCCGACCGCGTCGCACGCCCCGACGACCGCCTCGATGATCTCCCGGGTCGCGAGCATCCCGGTCTTGGCGGCGTCGACACCCATGTCGCCGGCCACGGTGCGGATCTGGGCGGCGACGACGTCGGGCGGCACCTCGTGGACCGCCGACACCCCCAGCGAGTCCTGCACCGTCACCGCCGTGACCGCCACCGACCCGTGCACCCCGCACGCGGCGAACGCGCGCACGTCCGCCGTCATCCCGGCGCCGCCGCCGGAGTCGGTGCCCGCGATCGAGAGCGCGACGGGCGGGCTCGCGGTCACGACCCGGCCCCCGGGAGGTGGACGCGGTTCCCGCGCGAGGCGAACTCCTCGGACTTCTCCGCCATACCGGCCTCGATGGCCGCCACGCTCGTCAGGCCGTGCTCGTCGGCGTAGGCCCGCACGTCGTGGCTGATCCGCATCGAGCAGAACCTCGGCCCGCACATCGAGCAGAAGTGGGCGGTCTTCGCGGGCTCCGCGGGCAGCGTCTCGTCGTGGAACTCCCGCGCCGTGTCCGGGTCCAGCGCGAGCCGGAACTGGTCGTGCCAGCGGAACTCGAACCGGGCCCTCGAGAGCGCGTCGTCCCGCTCCTGGGCCCGCGGGTGGCCCTTGGCGAGGTCGGCGGCGTGCGCGGCGATCTTGTAGGTGATGACGCCGACCTTCACGTCGTCGCGGTTCGGCAGCCCGAGGTGCTCCTTGGGCGTGACGTAGCAGAGCATCGCGGTGCCGGCCTGGGCGATCTGCGCGGCCCCGATCGCCGAGGTGATGTGGTCGTAGCCCGGCGCGATGTCGGTCGCGAGCGGCCCGAGCGTGTAGAACGGCGCCTCGCCGCACCACTCCTCCTCGAGGCGCACGTTCTCCGCGATCTTGTGCATGGGGACGTGGCCGGGCCCCTCGATCATCACCTGCACGCCCTGCGCGCGGGCGATGTGCGTGAGCTCCCCGAGGGTGCGCAGCTCGGCGAGCTGGGCCTCGTCGTTCGCGTCGGCGATCGAGCCGGGCCGCAGCCCGTCGCCGAGGGAGAACGTCACGTCGTAGCGGCGGAGGATGTCGCAGAGCTCGGAGAAGTGCTCGTACAGGAACGACTCGCGGTGGTGGGCCAGGCACCACGCGGCCATGATCGAGCCGCCGCGGCTGACGATGCCCGTCACGCGACGGGCCGCCAGCGGGACGTGGCGCAGCAGCACGCCCGCGTGCACCGTCATGTAGTCGACGCCCTGCTCGCACTGCTCGATCACGGTGTCGCGGTAGAGCTCCCAGGTGAGCTGCGTGGGGTCCCCGTCGACCTTCTCCAGGGCCTGGTAGATCGGCACCGTCCCGATCGGGACCGGCGCGTTGCGCAGGATCGCCTCGCGGGTGCGGTGGATGTCGGGGCCGGTGGAGAGGTCCATGACGGTGTCGGCGCCCCACCGGGTGGCCCACACCATCTTCTCGACCTCCTCGGCGAGACCACTGGTCACCGCCGAGTTGCCGATGTTCGCGTTGATCTTCACGGCGAACGCCTTGCCGATGACCATCGGTTCGGACTCGGGGTGGCGGTGGTTCGCGGGGATGACGGCGCGCCCGGCGGCGACCTCGGCGCGCACCGTTTCGGCGTCGATCCCCTCCCGGACGGCGACGTAGCGCATCTCCGGGGTGGTCTCGCCGTCGCGGGCGCGCTCGAGCTGGGTCCGGGTCCCGATCCACGGCTCCCGACGACGAGGCAGGCCGGCCTCGAGGTCGATCGTGGCGGTGTCGTCGGTGTACGGGCCGGAGGTGTCGTAGACGTCGAGGTGGCCGCCGTCGGTGAGCTCGATGCGGCGGGCGGCGACGGCGACGCCGTCCGCACCGTCGAGGTGGATCTTGTGGGACCCGTCGACGGGACCGGTGGTGATCGTGGGCGTGCCCATGGCTGCGCGTCTCCCTACGCCGGCATGACCCGGTCAGGTTCGTACGGTCGGCGGCGCCGCGACGTGTCGAGCCGCCCTCTCAGCCCGCTCGTGGCGCGGGCTCCCGTGGTCTGCAGTTGTCTGTCGGGCCCCGACCGTGCCATCGGTGCCCGGCGGGGGCAAACGCGCGTCAGGAGAGCTCGGAGGGCACCGCGAGGACGTCGACCATGGCCCGGCCGCGCAGCACGGTGACCGGCAGCGTGCGGCCGATGGAGTCGGCGAAGAGGCGTCGCTGCAGTCCCTGGGCGTCGACGACGGGCTCGCGGTCGGCGTCGACGACGATGTCACCGCGACGCAGGCCCGCCTGCGCGGCCGGGCTCCCGGCGACGACGTCGGCCACCCGCAGGCCCTTCGCCCGTCCCAGCCGCGCGGCCACCTCGACCGGCAGCGGCGCCGGGGCGCCGACGACGCCGAGGTAGCCGCGGCGCACCCGCCCGTCGCGGCGCAGGGCCTCGAGGATGCCGCGGGTCGTCGTCGTGACCGGGACCGCGAGGCCGAGCCCCACCCCGGCGACGGCCGTGTTGATCCCGACGACGTGGCCCGACGCGTCGGCGAGGGCCCCGCCCGAGTTCCCGGGGTTCAGCGCGGCGTCGGTCTGGATCACGTCCTCGACGACGCGGCTCGCGCTGCCGTCGCGCGTGGGCAGCGAGCGGCCGAGGGCGCTCACCACGCCGGCGGTGACGCTGCCCGCGAGACCGAACGGGTTGCCGACGGCGACGACGAGCTGGCCGACCCGCAGGCCGGCGGCGTCGCCGAGGGCCACCGGCTCGGGGGTGGTGGCGTCGGGGTGCACGGCGAGGACCGCGAGGTCGGAGAGCGGGTCGGCGCCGAGGACGCGGACGTCGGCGTGGGTGCCGTCGGCGAAGGTGGCGCGGCCGCCACGGGCGCGGGCGACGACGTGGGCGTTGGTGACCAGGACGGCGCCGGGTCCGGCCGGGTCGCCGACCACGACCGCGGAGCCCGCGCCGCGCGGGTTCTCCGGGTCGCCGACGGCGAGGGCGGCCACGGCGGGGCCGACCGTCTCCGCGACGGCGACCACGGTGCGGGAGTAGGAGTCGAGCTCGTCCACAGCGTCGTGCTTACACCGTTGCACCGGTATCGGGCAGGGGTGTGCGCTGAGGGCGAAACCCGGGCCCCCTCGGCCGCCGAGCCCGGCGGTGGCGTCCGCCCCGTGCCGCGCCGAGCCGCCAGGTCACGGCGAGGGCGACCACGAGCGCCGTCGCGGTGAGGCCGAGGGCGCGGGCGACGCCGTGCGCGAGGACCGGCGCCGAGAACGTCACCGCGCCCAGCACCGCGACCCCGAAGGCCGACCCCACCTGTTGGGCGGTGGTCATCGCGCCGGACCCGGCCCCGACGTCGTCGCCGGTCAGGTCGGCCAGCACGATCGAGCCGAGCTGGGCCGAGGCGAGCCCGAGCCCCAGCCCGTAGAGCGCGAGCAGGGCGCCGCCGAGGGCGAACGGGGCGGCGCCGCCCGCCACCAGGAGGGCGAGCCCGGCCGCCGCGGCGCCCTCGCAGGCCAGCCCGGCGCGGACGGTCGCGCGCGGGCCGACCCGGCGGACGAGCAGTGAGGTCGTCAGGCCGCCGGTCAGCGCCGCGACGGTCGGGAACACCAGCAGGACGGAGGCCTGCGCCGCGGTCCACCCCAGCACGTCCTGCCACCAGAAGGGCAGGACGAACATCAGGCCGAACTCGCCGAAGCTGACCACCGCCGCGGCCGCCGTCCCGGCCCGGAAGGACCGGACCCGCAGCAGGTGGCCGGACAGCAGGGGGACCGCGCCCGCCGCGCCGAGCCGGCGCTGCCGCACCCCGAACGCCGCCGCGCAGAGCACCGCCGTCCCCACCAGCAGCGGGACCGGGGACACCGGCCAGCCCGCCGGGGCGGCGGGCCCGGGGGCCCACCAGCCCCAGGCCGGGCCCTGCACGAGCGCGAGGACCCCGGCGCCGACCCCGGCCGCGGAGAGCAGGGCGCCCACCGGGTCGACGGACCCCGTGCGCTCGCGGCTCTCCGGCAGCGCGAGGTGCGCCGCGAGGGCGACCGCCACGCCGACCGGGACGGACGCGGCGAACACCGCGCGCCAGCCCAGCGTGGTCGTCAGCCAGCCACCGAGCAGGCCACCGACGCCGGCCGTCGCGGCGATCGTCGCGCCCCACAGCGCGAAGGCCGTGCCCCGCACGGGTCCGCGGAACGTCGCCCCCAGCACGGAGAGGGTGGCCGGGAAGACCAGGGCGGCCCCGGCCCCCTGCAGGGCCCGGGCGAGGAGGAGGACGGCGGGCCCCGGCGCGAGGGCGGCCAGCGCGCCCGCGCCGGCGAGGACCAGCGCCCCGGCCGCGAGGGCACGACGGCGTCCGAACCGGTCGCCCACCCGGCCGGCGGAGAGCAGCAGCGACGCGAAGACCACGGTGTAGGCCTCGACGACCCACTGCGCGCCCCCGCCGCCGATCCCGAGATCGGCGACGAGCCCGGGGGCCGCCAGCGTGACCACGGTGGCGTCGACGACGACGAGGGCCGCGCCCGCGCTCGCCGTCGCGATCACGGCGGCGGCGCGCCATCCGGTCGGGTCGGTGTCGGGGGAGCCGGGGGCGTCGAATGCGTCGGGACGGGGTGCGGCGAACTCGACGGTCGGTGCCCCGGCGAGCGCCGCGGTGCTCGTCAGGCCGGGATCCCGAGCGCGGCGGCGATCATCGGCCAGGCCTTCTTGTACTCGGCGCTCCAGAACGGCCAGTCGTGGATGCCGGTGGCCGGGAAGTCCGAGGTGACCGCCACCCCGGCCGCGCGCGCCTCCTGCGCGAACCGCACCGAGGTGCTGAACGCGACCGACTCGATCGAGCTGCCCCCGGTGGCCCGGCCCAGCGCACCGGGCGGGTCGCGGAGGACCTGGCCGGGGTCGCCGGCCAGGCGGGCGGGGGTGGGCACGCCGCTCGACGCGGAGACGAACACCGCGGTGCCCCGGAGGTTCCCCATCCCGTTCGCCGGGTCCTGCGCCGCCCAGACGCCGGACTGGGCCACCGGGTCGCCCCACGGTGCCTTCGGGTCGACCCCGGCGTCCGCCATCGACTTCTCGTACAGGGCGGACACGCCCGGCGCGGAGGAGTACGGGATCCCGGAGAACGACGCGGCCGCGGCCCACGCGCCGGGCTGGTGCGCCGCGAACTTCAGCGCCGCGTGACCGCCGACGGAGATGCCCATGACGGCCTGGCGGGCGCCGCCCCGGAACTCCGCGCGGATCAGCGCCGGCAGTTCGACGGTGTCGAAGGTCTCCCAGTGCGGGCCGGGGGCGAACCAGTCGCTGAACATGCCCCCCTTGCTGGTCGGGGGCAGGACCACGAGCGCGTCGTGCGCGGCGGCGAAGGCCGGGAGGTCGGTGAGCCTGGTCCAGGCCCGGTCGTCGACCTCGTCCATCCCGCCCAGGGCGTACAGCGTGGGGAAGGTGCCACCGTGCGCCCAGCCGCGCGGCAGGAGCAGCGTCACGGGGAGCGTCGTGCCCATCGCCGGCGAGAACACCCGCAGGCGGATCTCCGAGGGGCCGTGCGGGACCGCCGAGACGACCCGGGCACCCGGAGCGGGGGCCGCGACCGCGGTGCCGCCGCCGGCGGTGAGCAGCGCCGCGACCAGCGCGAGGACGAGGGCCGCGGCACGCCCCGGGCCGCTGGGTCGTCGCAGCACGTGGGCTCCCCGAGGGTCTGGTGGTGTGGGTGGGAGGGCGGACCCGCTCCGTCGGGTCCAACGAGGGTTGTCGCGCACCGTGACTGGATGTCACTCGCAGTGGTGGCTCAGTGCCGCGCGGCGAGCAACCGGTCCCGCACCCGCCCCGGGAGCACCGCGATCGCGGCCGCGAGGTGGGCGTCGCGGCCCACGAGCCGCCGGGGCCGGGGCCGGGGGGCCTCGACCTCCCGGACGATCGCCCGGGCCACACGCCGCGGCGGGGCGCCGCGCTCGGCGTTGTGCGACGCGTCGGCGGCGAGGTCGTCCCACAGCGCGTCGTACTCGCGTGCGACGTCGGGTCCGAGCCGGGCCCGGAGGTCGGTGGTCGCGTCCCGGGCCCGGTCCCAGATGGCGCTGGCGGTCACGCCGGGCTCCACGAGGACCACCGGCACCCCGCGCGGGGCGAGCTCGGCCCGCAGCACCTGGGTGGTCGTGGCGAGGGCGGCCTTGGACGCGGCGTAGGCCCCGAGCATGGGGCCGGCGAGCCGGCCGGCGAGGGAGCCCACGACCACCACCCGCCCGCCGTCGCGGCGCAGCGCGGGGAGCGCGGCCTGGACGAGCGCGACCTGCCCGACCACGTTGACCTCGAGCACCCGGCGGAGGTCGTCGGCCGGCAGGTGGGCGAGCGGCGCGGCGAGCGCGATCCCCGCGTTCGCGACGACGGCGTGCAGCGGGCCCGCCGCGGCGACGTCGCGCACGACCTCGCCCATGCGCGCGGTGTCGGTGACGTCGAACCGCACGACCCGGAGCCGGGCGCCGTCGTGCCGCGCCTCGAGGGCGGCGGCGTCCGCGGGCGCGCGCACCGACGCGGTGACGTGGTGCCCGCGCTCGAGCAGCTCGGCGACGGTCGCGGCGCCGATGCCGGACGACGCCCCGGCGACGAGGACGTGGCGCGGCCCGCTCACCGGCTCCGCCCCGCCATGAGGCCCCACCGGGCGGCGAGGTCGTGCGCGATGGCCTGCGCGTGCGGCGGGTCGAGGACGCCGAGGTGGTCGGTCTCGAGCCCGACGATCTCGAGGTCGGTGAGGGCGTCACCCCACCCGCCGTCGGGCCCGACCCGGTTGTAGCGCGGGTCGAGGACGTCGAAGGCCTCGCACGGGTGCAGCGCGCGGTACTGCACCACGGGCGCGGAGAGCCGGCCCGGGACGTGGGCCTCGGCGTCGCGCGCGTCGAGGATCGAGGTCCGCTGGTGCTCGAGGGCGGCGGCGCTCCACGGCACGGGGGCCTGGGTCAGGGCGCGGAGGAGCCGCGCCAGCTGGGCGTCCTCGTCGAGGTCGGCGAGCCCGTCGAGGTCGATCGGGAGCACCGTGTCGTGGACGTTCTCGAGGTGGCGGACCAGCCGGGAGAGCCGGGCCGCGGTGAACGACCGCGGGTCGCCGGAGAGGTCGGGGCCGGGTGCGGCGGCGGCCCGCACCGCGTCGACCAGCGCGACGATCTCGACCTGCTGCCCCGCGGCGGTGAGCGCGACCGCGGTCTCCTGGGCGAGCACGCCACCGAACGACCAGCCCAGCAGCCGGTACGGGCCGGCGGGCTGCAGGCGGCGCAGCTGTGCCAGGTGACCGCGCGCCCGCTCGGGGACCGGCCCGGGCTCCGCGGCGCGCTCGTGACCCAGGCAGGGCACGTCGGGCGGCAGCGCGGCGACGAGCGGCCCGTAGACCGCGGTCGGGGTGCCCGCGGGGTGGAACAGGTGCAGCGGGACCACCCCGGGCTCGCCCTCCTGCAGGACGGTGACCGCGGGCGTGTCCGCGGGGACCGACACGCGGGCCGGAGCGCCGCGGGTGGGCGCCGGGCGTCCCGGGCCGGGGTCCTGCGCGAGCTGCCGGACCGTCGCGCCCGCCAGCAGCTCGCGCACCGGCACGGTGACGTCGAGCTCGGCCTCCAGGAGGCGGCGCAGCCGCAGCGCGCCGAGCGAGTCCAGCCCGACCGCGGCGAGGTCGGCGTCGACGTCGAGCCGCCGGTGGTCGAGCCCGAGGACGTCGGCGGTGAGCCGGCGGACGGCGTCCAGCCGGGTTCCGGTGCCGGACGCCTCGGCGGCGGTCTCGGGGGAGCCGCCGTCGTCGGGTCCGGGCGTCACGGCGGTGGTCCTCGCGGTGGCGACCGGCACCCAGCCGCCGTCGGGCGTGCGCAGGTGGACCTCGACGGTGCCGTCGCCGCGCGCGAGGGTGCTCAGCGCGGCACCCCGGCCGGCCTGTCCGGTGCCGGGCTCGGTGAGCCGGACGAGCTCCCCGACGAGTGCGGCGCCGGGACCGTGGCGGTGCTCCGCGGCGGCGAGGACCCGCTCGCGCAGCCGGGCGGTGGTGAGGTCCCCGTGCCGCGGCGGCGCCTGCCACACGTCGGCGGACCCGCCGGGGAGCTCCTGGTGGGCCCCGAGGAGCGGGTGTGCGCCCGTGGGCGCGGCGACGGCCGCGGGCGGCTCGGCCCAGAACCGCTCGTGGCGCCACACCGGTCCCGGCAGGTCGACGACGCGGCCGTCGCCCAGCACGGCGGCCCAGTCGACCGCGACGCCGGCGACGTGCAGCTGCGCCTGCGCGATCCGCAGCGCCCGCACCTCGTCGTCACCCCGCCGCACGGAGGAGACCAGGACGGGCTCGGTCCCGGCGGCGGCGAGGGTGCGACCGGTGGCCCCGAGGACCACCGGGTGCGGCGAGAGCTCGAGGAACCGGGCGTGCCCGTCGGCCGCCGCGGCGGCGACGGCGTCGGCCCAGCGGACCGGGTGCCGGGCGGCGTCGGCCCAGTGCGCGGCGTCGCCGGTCGGGTGCCGGCGCGGGTCGCCGCCGGTCGTGTCGTACCAGGGCACCGTGGCGGGCCGGGTCTCCAGGTCGGCGAGCTCGCGGCGCAGCGCGGCGCGGAGGGGCTCGACGGCGGCGGTGTGGCAGGCCACCCCGAGCGGCAGGAGCCGCGCGGTGCGGCCCCGGTCGCGGGCGGCCTCGACCACCCGGTGCACGGCGGCGGCCGGCCCGGAGACGGTGAGCTGGTCGGGCGCGGCGTGCACCGCGACCTCCACCTCGTCGCCGATCGACGCCAGCTCGGCGGGGGTGAGCTCCACCGACGCCATCGCGCCGCCCCCGGCCGCGTCGAGCTCGGCGAGCCGCCGGGCGCGGACCGCCATGACCCGGACCCCGGCGTCCTCGGTGAGCACGCCGGCGGCGACCGCGGCGGCCACCTCGCCCATGGAGTGCCCGACGACGGCCGCGGGCTGGACCCCGGCGGCCCGCCAGGTCGCGGCGAGCGCGAGCTGCACTCCGCACACGGCGAGCTGGGTGGCGGCGAGGTCGGACTCCGCGGGGGGATCGGTGAGCAGCGCGGTGAGGCTCCGCCCGGCGTACCGGGTGAAGGACTCGTCGAGGCGGGCGACGGCCGCGGCGAACACGGGCTCGCCGTCGAGCAGGCCGCGGCCGGTGCCCGGCCACCAGGAGCCGTGGCCGCCGAAGAGCCACACCACGCCCGGCGCGGCGGTGGGGTCCGGCTCGGCGACGGGCCCGTGCGCGGCGCCGGTCAGCCGGGCGGCGAGCTCCTCGTGGTCGGAGGCGACCACCGCGAGGCGGCGTCGCCGGCCGGTGTGTGCGGAGATCGCGTCCCGGCGCGCGAGGGTGTGCGCGACGTCGACCGGGCTCGGGCGGGCCCCGGCGGGCCGCTCGGTCAGCCACCGGCCCAGCGCGCGGGCCGTCTCCTGCAGGCGCTCCTCGTCGGGGGCGGACAGGACGGCGACGACGGGCCGGTCCCGGGGCGCCTCGGCGGCGGGGTACGCGGGCGCCTCGACCAGCACGGCGTGCGCGTTGGTGCCGCTGAAGCCGAACGACGACACCCCGGCGCTCGCCCGCCCGCCGTAGCGCGGCCATCCGGTCGGGTGCGCGACCACGCGGAGCCCGGCGGCGGCGAGGTCGAGGTGGGGGCTGGGCTCGTCCTGGTGCAGGGTCGCCGGGAGCCGGTCGTAGCCCATCGCGAGCACGACCTTGATCAGCCCGACGAGGCCCGCCGCGGCCTCGGTGTGCCCGATGTTGGACTTCACCGAGCCGATGAGCAGCGGGTGCTCCGGGGACCGGCCGGCCCCGAGGGCCGCGCCGAGGGCGCCCGCCTCGATGGGGTCGCCGAGCGCGGTCCCGGTGCCGTGGGCCTCCACGTAGTCGACGGTCGCCGGGTCGATGCCCGCGCGCCGGTACGCGGCGGCCAGCAGGTCCCGCTGCGCGCCCGGGTGGGGCGCGGTGAGCCCCTGCGAGTGCCCGTCGGCGTTCACGGCGGTCGCCGCGAGCAGGGCGAGCACCCGGTCGCCGTCGCGCCGCGCGTCCGCGAGCCGCTTGAGCACGACCACGCCCGCGCCCTCGCCGCGCGCGACGCCGTCAGCGGCCGCGTCGAACGGGGCACAGCGTCCCCGCGGCGAGAGGACCCCGAGCGCCTCCATGGCGACCTGGCCCCGGGCGGTCCCGAGCACGTTGGTGCCGCCGACGAGCGCGAGGTCGATCTCCCCCGCGCGCAGGGCCTGCGCCGCCTGGTGCAGGGCGACCAGGGAGGAGGAGCAGGCGGTGTCGACGGTGACGGCGGGTCCGCGCAGGTCGAGCACGTAGCCGAGACGCCCCGCGACGACGGCGGCGGAGGTGCCGGTGGCCTGCCACGGCTCGCCCGGGGTGGAGGGGTAGTCGACGGAGGACACCCCGACGTAGACGCCGGTCGCGCTGCCGCGCAGGGACGCCGGGTCGATCGCGGCGTGCGCGAGGGCCTCGTGGGCGACCTCGAGCAGCAGCCGCTGCTGGGGGTCCGCCGCCGCGGCCTCGCGCGGCGAGATCCCGAAGAAGCCGGCGTCGAAGCCCGCGACGTCGTCGAGGAAGCCGCCGCGGTCGCCCACGTCGGCGGGCCGGTCCGACCACCGGCCGGCGGGCACCGTGCCGACGGCGTCGCCGCCGCGCGCCAGCAGCTCCCAGAACGCCTCCGGGCAGTCCACGCCACCGGGCAGCCGGCAGCCGAGGCCGACGAGGGCGAGGGGCTCGTCCGGGGCCGGGACGGCGTCGCGGGGGGCGGCCACCCCGGCGGCCTCCGGGGCGAGCGTGCTGATCAGGGTGGAGATCGTCGGCGACTCCCACAGCACCGTCGTCGGGAGGTCGACGCCGAGCTCGTCGCCGATCTCGCCGGACAGCGCGACGATGTCGCGCGACGAGAGCCCGAGGTCCCCGAGCGACGCGTCCGCGTCGAGCTCGGCGGGGTCGAGGTCGCACCAGGTCGCGACCAGCTCCAGCAGCCTGCCGCGCAGGTCCGCCTCGGCCGCGGTCACCGGAGCGCCCCGGCGTCGGCCAGGTAGGCCCGGCGGCACGCCGCCCGGGCGATCTTGCCGCTGCTGGTGCGCGGGAGCTCGTGCGGCGGGACGAACCGGACCTCGCGCACCGGGACGCCGTGCTCGGAGGAGACCGCCCGGCGCACCGTCCGGGCGGCGCTGCCGTCCTCGTCGCGGCGCCGTCGCACGGCGAGCACCACCACCTGCTCGCCCTCGTCGCGGTCGTCCACCCCGAACGCGGCGACCAGCCCCTGCCGCACCTCCGGGTCGGCCGACTCGGCGGTGGCCTCCAGGTCCTGCGGGTAGTGGTTCCGGCCGTCGACGATGATCGTGTCCTTGAGGCGCCCGGTGACGAACAGGGCGCCGTCGTGGACGACGCCGAGGTCGCCGGTGCGCATCCACGGGCCCGCCGGGAGCCCACCGCGGGCGTCGTCGGCCAGGGTGGCCTCGAAGGTCTCCCGCGACCGCTCGCCGCCGCCGTGGTAGGCCGCCGCCACGTTCGGCCCGCGGCACCACAGCTCGCCGACGGCACCGTCCGGGCGCGGTCGTCGGGACACCGGATCCACGACGACGACCGACTGGCCGACCGGCGTCCCGCACGACACGAGCGCGCGGGCCCCGTCGTCGTCGGTGGCCGGCACCGCCTCCCCGCTGCGCAGCCGCTCGGCGTCGAAGGCGACGGTGACCGGCTCGCGGCCGGCCGGGCCGGTGGCGACGAAGACGGTGGCCTCGGCCAGCCCGTACGAGGGGCGGTGGGCCTCCCGTCGGAACCCGACCGGGCCGAAGCGCTCCGCGAAGCGCTCGATCGTCGCGGGCCGGACCGGCTCGCTGCCGTTCACCAGCGCGGTGACCCCGCTCAGGTCGAGCCGCTCCAGGTCGACGTCGCGGACGCGGCGCACGCAGTGGTCGAAGGCGAAGTTCGGCGCCGCGGAGAAGGTGCCGGGTGCCCCGGCGAGCAGGTCGAGCCAGCGCGCCGGGCGCTGCACGAACGCCGCCGGGTCCATGAGGTCCGCGGACACCCCGGTGCACACCGGCAGCAGCACGCCGGCGACGAGGCCCATGTCGTGGAAGAGCGGCAGCCAGGTCACGGAGCGGTTCGTGTCGCGGTGCACCCCCACGGCGTCGACGAGCTGCGCGCAGTTGGCGAGCACGTTGGCGTGGGTGACGACGACGCCGGCCGGGGTGCGCGTCGAGCCCGACGTGTACTGCAGGTAGGCGACGTCGTCGGGGTCCGGGTCCACCAGCTCCGCCCCGCTCGGGGCGGGGAGCTCGTCGCCGGTGCCGCCGAGCGCGAGCACCCGGCCGACCGCGCCGGTGGCCTCGACGGCCTCGACGCCCGCCGGGGTGGCCAGGGCCAGCGCGGGCGTGCAGTCCTCGAGCACCGCCCGGACGCGCTCGGCGTGCCCCCGGTTGTCCGGGCCGAACAGCGGCACCGCGACGAGGCCGGCCCGCACCGCGGCGAGCATGCCGACGACGAACTCCAGGCCGGTGGGCAGCATGATCGCGCAGCGCTCGCCGGGCTCGGCCACCGTGCGCAGCCGGCGGGCGAGGTCGTCGGTGTCCCGCGCCAGCTCGTCCCAGGTCAGCGAGGACCGACGGGGCGGCGAGACCGTGTGGTCGCTGAACGTGAAGGCGGTCGAGGTGCCGCGCTCGGCGGCCCACGTCGCGGGGCCCGCGGTCAGCGGGACGGGGCCCGTGGCGCACGGGTCGTCCACCGGATCGGTCAGGACGGTCGTCACAGGAGGCGCTCCGGAGTCTCGTCGCTCATCGGGGAGGACGGCCGCGTCGCCGTCCCCCGTGCAACGAGGGAGTCACCGCTACTGGTGCCGGTGTGTAGCCGATCGGTTACTCATTGTGTTCAACAAAGGGTCGATCCCGGTCAGTGACCGAACGGGTCCGGATCCACGCCCGGCATCCAGGACAGGCCCGGCACGCCCCAGCCGTGGTCGCGGACCGCGCGCTTCGCGGCCCGCTTGTTCCGCCCGACGAGCCGGTCGGTGTAGACGTGGCCGTCGAGGTGGTCGGTCTCGTGCTGCAGGCAGCGGGCGAAGAAACCGACGCCGGAGACCTCGAGCGGGGTGCCCTCGACGTCGTACCCGGTGACCCGCGCCCACTCGGCCCGGCCGGTGGGGAAGTTCTCGCCCGGCACCGAGAGGCAGCCCTCGGCGTCGTCGTCCTCGTCGGGCATCGTCTCGGGGATCGGGCCGGTCTCGAGGGTCGGGTTGACCACGACGCCGCGCCGCCGCTCGCCGTCGAGCTCGGGGTCGGGGCAGTCGTAGACGAACACGCGCCGCCCGACGCCGATCTGGTTGGCGGCGAGCCCGACGCCGTGGGCCGCGTCCATCGTCTCGAACAGGTCCTCGACGAGGGTCTTGAGCTCCGGCGAGCCGAACTCGTCGTCGTCGAACGGCCGCGTCGGGGCGTGCAGGACGGGTTCGCCGGTGATGACGATCGGGCGGACGGTCACGGCGGGGCAGCCTAGGTGAGCTGGGGGATCGCGGCCGGGGGTGGTGGTGACGCCGTGCGTTGCCACGGAGTTGTCGGACCGGCGTGGTTGAATGGGAGGCACCCGAATGACACCCGTGTCATTCGGGTACGGGAACCCTCTCGTCGATCACCGGTGAGCGGGCGCCCGGAGGAACGAGCCTCTCCGAGGAGAGTGATGGACGCCCCAGCAGCCTCGACCGACCCGGCGCCGGCCACCGGTCCCGCTCGGCACGCCTCGGCCCCGGACGACGGCCTGACGCGCCGCGACCGGGAGATCCTCGCCTTCGAACGGCAGTGGTGGAAGTACGCCGGCGCCAAGGAGCAGGCGATCCGCGAGCTGTTCGACATGTCCGCCACGCGGTACTACCAGGTGCTCAACGCCCTCGTGGACCGTCCCGAGGCGCACGCGGCCGACCCGATGCTCGTGAAGCGCCTCCGCCGGCTGCGTCAGACACGTCAGCGCGCCCGTGCGGCGCGTCGGCTCGGAGTAGAGCCGAGCTAGTGGTCTCCTGATCCCGACGAGGTCGGTACGCCTGTGAGTGATGGGGCACCGACGGGATCGGAAGGGGAGCAGGGTCATGACGGGTCCCGGGGCGTCCGGCGCCTCCCGCTTGCGCATCGCGGGCGTCGCGCTGCTCGGCGTGGCAGCCATCGCGGCCGTCGTGGGTCTGATCAGCCTCGGGGGCCAGGGGAGCTCCGCCGCACCGGCCCCGCCCACCGCCGCCGGCCCCGCGTCGAGCTCCCAGCTCGCCCCGCCGTCGTCGTCGGCCCCGGCCGCTCCCGCGCCGAACACGGTCGCGCCTGGCCAGGCCGGTGCCGGACTGCCCGGGGCGGCCCTGCCCGGCTCCCCCACGCCGGGTGCGGCGCCGCCGGTGGTGGGGGCACTCCCGCCCGTCGCGGCCGCCCCGCCGATCGTGCCCGGCGGCGGCTCGGGCGCCGCGGCGTCCGGGGGCGGCGGCTCCGGTGGCTCGGGCGGCGGGGGCGGCACGTCGTCCTACGCGGGCGTCCCGGTCCGCGTCTACAACAACTCGATGATCGTCGGCCTCGCCGAGAAGGCCGGCGACCAGATGAAGGCCCGCGGGTTCGACGTCGTCGAGACCGGCAACTACGCGCAGGGCGTCATCCCGGTGAGCACCGCCTACTACCGGCCGGGCACGAACGAGCAGGGCGCTGCCGACGCCGTCGCCGCCGCGTTCGGCCTGCGCTCGGAGCCGCGCTTCCCCGGGCTCGCGAACGCCTCCCCCGGCGTCATCGTCATCGCGACGAACAACTGGGGCCAGACGGCGCAGAAGGGCTCCTAGGCTCGGGTGGGGGCTCCACGAGCGAGCGGCGCCGTTCTGGCATCGGACGCCAGGAATGCGCCATTGCTTCGGTTCGGAGCCCCGGTCGGCGTCGGGGTGGGGGCTCCACGAGCGAGCGGCGCCGTTCTCGCATCTGACGCCAGGAATGCGCCACTGCTTCGGTCGGAGCCCCGGTCGGCGTCGGGGTGGGCCGCCGTCCGATGAGCGAGCGGCGCCGTTCTGGCGTCCAGCGGGAGGAATGTGCCATTGCTTCCGCCGGGAGCCGGGAGCCGGGAGCTGAGGCTCGGGACCAGGACCCCGGCTCACCCCCGCGACGCGTACGCCTCCAGCTCGGCCAGCTGCCGCGGGTCCAGCGACGGCCGGACCACCTGCCGCGCGGCCTCGAACTGGGCGGCGGTGACCTCGGTGGAGTCCAGCGAGGCCCGCATGGCGGTGAGTGCGGCCTCGCGGACCAGCGCCGCGCAGTCGGCCGCCGAGTAGCCCTCGAGCGACTCCGCGAGGGCGTCGAGGTCGACGTCGGGCGCCAGCGGCGTCGCCTTCGCCGCGGCCCGCAGGATCGCCGCCCGGGCCGGCGCGTCCGGTGGCGGGACGTAGATCTGGCGCTCGAGCCGGCCGGGCCGTAGCAGCGCCGGGTCGATGAGCTCGGGCCGGTTGGTCGCGCCGAGCACCACCACGTCGCGCAGCGGCGTCGCGCCGTCGAGCTCGGTGAGCAGCGCCGCGACCACCCGGTCGGCCACCCCGGCGTCGCTCGACCCGCCCCGCCGCGGCGCCAGCGCGTCGACCTCGTCGAGGAACACCAGCGCCGGCGCCGCGTCGGCCGCCCGGCGGAAGAGCTCGCGCACCGCCCGCTCGGACTCGCCGACGTACTTGTCCAGCAGCTCCGCGCCCTTGACCACGAACACGTTGAGCCGCCCCGTGCCGGCCAGCGCCCGCATGAGGAACGTCTTGCCCCCGCCGGGCGGCCCGTAGAGCAGCACCCCGCGCGGCGGGTCGACCCCGAGGCGGGCGAACGAGTCCGGGTAGCTCAGCGGCCAGAGCACGGTCTCGGTGAGGGCCTGCTTCGTCTCGGTCATGTCGCCGACGTCGTCGAGCGTGAGCCCGCCCGAGTGCAGCGTCTGCGACCCCGACGACGACAGCGCCACCGGCCGCACCGACGTCACCGCCCCGAGCAGGTCGTCCTGGGACAGGCGCAGCTCCCCGGCGTCCCCGGAGTCCCCGGCGCTCCGCAGCGCCGCCCGCACAGCGGCCTCCCGGCGCAGGGCCACGAGGTCGGCGGCGACGAAGCCGGGGGTCCGCAGCCCGACGACGCCGAGGTCCGCGTCGCCCGCCAGCGGCACCTCGCGCAGCAGGACGCGCAGGAGCTCGGCGCGGTCGCGGTCGTCGGGGGCGGCCAGGCCGAGCTCGCGGTCGACGAGGTCGGGAGCGCGCAGGCGCGGCTCGACGGACTCGGAGCCCTGCGCGGTCGCCACCAGCGCGACCCGCTCCGACGCGACGACGGCCCGCAGCTCGTCGAGCACCACGGTCGCCAGCGGCGGCGGGTCGGACGCGGGCAGGAGCGCCTCGACGTCGGGCACCAGGAGCACGGCGCGGGCGTCGCCGGTGGCGGCCTCCCGCGCCCGACGGCAGGCCGTCCGCACCCGCTCGGCGGCCGCCCCGGCCTCCAGCGCGGCGGCGGCGGGCGCGTCGAGGACGACGACACCGGCGCGGGCCTCGGCGGCGACGGAGCGCACCAGCGTGGTGCGCCCGACGCCCTCCGGCCCGACCACCAGCACCCCGAGCCGCGGCGCGGCCCCGAGGCGGGTCAGCAGCTCGGGGCGGTGGAACACCAGCTCGAACCACTCACCCAGCCGCCGCGCCGCGTCCTGGTGCCCGACCAGGTCGCTGACCGCGGGCGGCGGGGGCTCGGGCGGGGCGGCGGGCGCCGGCGAGGACACCGGGGCCGGCGCCGACGAGGCCCCGGCGACGGCGGCCGCGAGCCCCGGGCCGGGAGCCGCCCCCCTCGACGTCGGGACCCCTCCGAAGAAGCTGGACGGCGTGGCCGCCGCCGGGGGCACCGGGTCCGGCGACGAGCCGGTGCGGGCCCCGCCCTGCCACTCCACGACGGTGCTCGGCCCCACGACGTAGGCCGCGTCCGACCCGGGCTCGGCGGCCACCACGGTGACCAGCTCCGTCGTCCACGTGCCGCCGAGCTCGGCCGACAACCGGGTCCGGGTCCCGACGGCGTCCGCGCCCGGTACCGGCGCGAGGTCCTGGGGGAGGAGCGAGACGGTGTCGCCGGGGGTGACGACCTTGCCGGTCAGGGCCAGGCGCACCGTCTCCGGCGCCACGGCGGTCGAGGCGAGCCGTGACCCCGCGACGGTGAGCGTGCGGGCGGCGGTGACCGCGACCGGCTCCACGGCTACGGCGGTGCCGGCGACGATGCCCGCGTTGACCATCGCGGTCTCGTCGAGCGTGGCGGTGCCCGGGGAGACCGGGCCGGTGGCCGGCGCGGCCAGGGCCACCGTCGCCCGGGTGCCGACGACCCGGACCGCGTCCCAGGCCGCCAGCCCGAGCGCCGCGAACACCTCGGTGTGCAGCCGGACCACCCCGCGGCGGGCGTCGGTGGCGGAGGTCGAGAGCTGCGCGGTCAGCGTGACCTGCGGGCTCCCGGCGGTGCTCACGGCCGCTCCTGCGGGCGATCGGGGCCGGGCCGCTCGGGACCTGGACCCGGGTTGTCCTGGGGTCGGCGGTCGGGGCCGCGGCCCTGGCCCCGGCGTCGGGATCCCCGCTGGCCCAGCCGCCGCGACCCGGGACCCCGGTCGCCCGCCCGGTTGATGGTGCGGCGCCCGGCCCGCGCGGCGGCACCCGCGACCCGGCGGGGCAACGGCCGGCGGGGAGGCGCCAGGCCGAGCCGGCGGTGGGCCCGTCGGACCGCCCGGCGCTGCCGCGGCGGCACGTGCCAGACCTCGGGGTGGCGCTCCAGCCAGCGGTACCGGTAGACGGCGTAGGGGATGTGGGCCAGGTAGAGCAGGATCACGACGGGGTAGAGCGCGAACGGGACGGCGACGACGGCCGCGGCCGCGAGGGCGACCAGGACCAGCGCCGGGGCGACGGCGGCCGGCGGCACGCGGACGCTCTTGAGCGACGACGTCGGGATGCGGGAGATCATCAGGCCGGCCGAGAACACCGTCCACAGCGCGACGGTCACCGGCGCCGACCACCAGCCCGGGCCGAGCAGCAGCTCCGTCGCCAGCGGCGTCAGGCTGATGAGCGCCCCGGCCGGGGACGGCACGCCGACGAAGAACTCGCCCGCGAACGGGGGCGCCTCGACGTCGTCGGAGAGGGTGTTGAAGCGCGCGAGGCGCAGCGCCGTCGACACCACCAGGACGAGCGCCACCACCCAGCCGACGCGCAGGTCGTGCAGCGACCAGAGGAAGAGGACCAGCGCGGGGGAGACGCCGAAGGAGACGCAGTCCGAGAGCGAGTCGAGCTCGGCGCCGATCCGGCTGGTCGCGTCGAGCAGGCGGGCGAGCCGGCCGTCGAGGGCGTCGAACACCCCGGCCAGCGCGACGGCGGCGACGGCGGCCACCTGGTTGCCGGCGACCATGAACTGGACCGCCGAGAGCCCCGAGCACAGGGCCAGGACCGTGACGGCGTTGGGCAGCAGCCGGATCCCGGGCGCGGTCGACGCGGGCACCGGGGCTCAGCCCCCGTCGCCGGGGGCGGGCGGCGGGAGGGTCGCGACGACGGTCTCCGCGCCGACGGTGCGCTGGCCCACCTCGACCCCGATCTCCGCGCCCGGCGGCAGCAGCAGGTCGACCCGCGACCCGAACCGGATCAGCCCGTAGGTCTGGCCGGCGGCAACCTCGTCGCCCGGCGCGGCGTCGCACACGATGCGCCGGGCGACCAGGCCCGCGATCTGCACGACGGCGAGGTCGCGGCCCTCGGTGTCGCGCAGCCACAGCGACGTGCGGGCGTTGCCCTCGCTGGCCTCGGGCAGGTCGGCCGAGACGTAGGTCCCGGGGCGGTGCTCGACGGCGAGGACCTGCCCGTCGGCGGGGACGCGCTGCACGTGCACGTCGTAGACGGACAGGAAGGTGCTGACCCGCGGGCGCGGCCCGGACGGGAAGCCCTTCGCGACGAGCTCCGGCGGAGCCTCGGCGTCGCCGATCACGCTCACCGTGCCGTCGGCCGGGGCGACCGCGACGCCGGCCCGGCGCGGGGTGGTGCGGTGCGGGGCGCGGAAGAACGCGGCGACGGCGGCCGTCGTCAGGGCGGCCCCGAGCGTGCCGCGACCGCGGGCCGCCCGGAGGGCGAGGGCGCCGGCGGCGACGGCGCCGATCACGGGACGGCCGCCGGGGTGCAGGGGCGGGAGCGTCTCCCGGACCAGGTCGACCGCGTGGAGGACGGGGTGGCGCCGCGGGGCGGGCAGGCGCTCTCGGGCGGTGGCGCTCGGGTCACCCGGCGCCGGGGCGGGGGAGCGGTCGGACGCGACCATCGGTATGGGGATCCCTCGGTCGAGGAGCGGACAGCACGAACCTATCGGGCGCCGCACCGGGACCACGCGGCGGAAGGTGCCGCGGGCGCGAGGTCGCCGCGCGGACCGGCGCACGGGACCGGCGGCCGGGACCGGCGCGCGGAGCGGGCGGGGCCGGGGCCGCCATCCCCCGAGACGGCGACCCCGGCGAGAACCGCTCGTCCGCTCCCCAGCGACAAGCGGTTGGTCCACGACGATCGTCACTCGATCGCGCATCGGACTACCCCGGTCGAACTCCACGGCGTCCCCGCCATGAGAGTTCTCACACATGGTGCCCGATCTTCCTCGGGATCCCAAGGGCGATTCGCTCGGTCAGCGCAGCAGGAACACTCGCTCGGCGGCTCGACGGTTCGCTTTGCGCTGGTCGAACGGTGCGGAAACGGTCCAGCCCGTCACATCCGGTCAGGGCAGCGCGTCGAGCAGCCAGACCTCGACCTCGGTCCCCGCCACCACGTGGGTGACGTCCTCACCGACCACGAACAGGCAGTCCGCGTGGGCGAGCGCGGCGAGCAGGTGCGACCCGGCGCCCCCGACCGGGCTCACCGTGCCGGTGACCGCGTCGAGCCGGCCCCGCCGGAACTGCCGGCGGCCCGCGGGGGAGCCCAGGTCCTCGGCCACCCGGGCCGTCACCCGGGCCCGGTCCGGCTGCGGCTGCCCGGCCGCCGCCCGCAGCGCCGGCCGGACGAACACCTCGAACGACACCAGCGAGCTCACCGGGTTGCCGGGGAGGGTGACGACGGGGACGGCGCGCCCGTCGTGGGAGTAGCGGCCCGCGCCCTGGGGCATGCCGGGCTGCATCGCGACCTTGCTGAACGTGATCCCCCGCGTCGCGAACGCGTCCTTGACGACCTCGTAGGCCCCGGCGCTCACCCCGCCCGAGGTGATGAGGAGGTCGGTCGGCTCGTCGAGGGCGGCGTCGAGCGTGGCCAGGAACTCCTCGACGTCGTCGGGGACGAAGCGCAGCAGCCGGGCCACCCCGCCCGCGTCGTCGACGGCGGCGGCGAGCATCGGCCCGTTGGACTCGTGGATCTGGCCGTGGCGCAGCGGGAGTCCCGGCGCGACGAGCTCCGAGCCGGTCGAGAGCACGAGCACCCGGGGGCGCCGGTGCACGACGAGCTCGGCGGCGCCGACCGCCGCGGCCAGCCCGATCTGCGCCGGGCCCAGCACCGTGCCGGCGGTGAGGACGACCTGGCCGGTGACGACGTCGTCCCCCGCGCCCCGCACGCTCTGCCCTGCCTCGACGGCCTTCTCGACGGTGACCGTCGCGCCCGGGAGCCCGCCGTCGGTCCACTCCACCTGCACGACCGCGTCGGCGCCCTCGGGCAGCGGGGCGCCGGTCATGATCCGGTGGGCGGTGCCCGGCGCGAGCGGCGGTCCGTCGACGCGGCCGGCCGGGACGTCCTCGGGCACCGGCAGCGTCACGGGGACCTGGGCGAGGTCCGCCGCGCGCACCGCGTAGCCGTCCATCGCCGAGTTCGCGAAGGGCGGGAGCGCGATCGGTGAGGTGAGGTCGGCGGCCAGCACCCGGTCGCGGGCGTCGGCGAGCCCGACGGTCTCGGTGCCGGTGGGGGCGATCAGCGCGGCGACGGCCGCGGCGTGCTCCTCGACGGGGCGCATCGCGGCGGGGTCGCCGTGGTCGTGCCCGTGCCCGTGCCCCGTGCCGTGCTGCTGTCTCGGTGTGTCGGCGCCCACGGCGCCATCGTGCCCGGCCGGGCACGCCGGGGCCCGAGCGGACCCGTGCGGCGGTGCCCGGCGACTACCCTCGGCGCCGTGTCGGTCCCCCCGTCGGATGGAGTGCCGCCGGGTTCCCGGTCGGCCACCCCGACGCGCACCGAGGAGGACCTCGTCGGGACCGCGCTCGGCCGGTTCCGGGTCGAGTCGGTGATCGGCCGCGGCGGGATGAGCACGGTGTACCGGGCCACCGACACCCGGCTCGACCGCCGGGTGGCGCTCAAGGTCATCGACCCGGCGCTGGCCGGCGACGACGAGTTCCGCGCCCGCTTCCTCGACGAGGCCCGCAACACCTCCGCGGTCGACCACCCGCACGTCGTGCCGCTCTACGACGTCGACCGCGCGCCCGGCCCCGGCGGCGAGGAGCGGCTCTACATCGCGATGCGCTTCGTCGACGGGCGCGACCTCGCGTCGCTGATCGGTGGCCGCCCGCTGGCGCCGGAGCGCGCGCTGCGGCTGCTCGACCAGGTGGCCGACGCGCTCGACGCCGTCCACGCCCACGGCCTGGTGCACCTCGACGTCAAGCCGGCGAACGTCCTGGTCGAGGGCCGCGCCGGGTCCGAGCACGCCTACCTCGCCGACTTCGGGCTCACGCACCGCGGCGCGACCGGGCACCGCACGGGCGCCGGGGACTTCCTCGGCTCGCCCACCTACGCCGCGCCGGAGCACCTGCGCGGCGAGCCGGTGGACGCGCGCACCGACCTCTACTCGCTGGGCTGCGTCCTCTTCACCTGCCTCACCGGCCGGGCGCCCTACCGGGGCACGGTCACCGAGGTCATCGACGCCCACCTCGCCGGGCAGGTCCCCGCGGCCACGGCGGTCCTCGCGACGGCGGCCGCGGGAGCGCCGCCGCTCGGCCGCGAGGTGGACGAGCTCGTCCGGCGGGCCCTCGCCGCCGACCCGGCCGCCCGCCCGGGCAGCGCCCGCGAGCTGGTGGCGGCGGCGCGGGCGGCGCTGGCCCGGCGTCCGGGACCTCCCCGTCACCCGCGCGAGGGGAACCCCGGTGCGGATAGAGCGACGGGATCCTCCCCTCGTGGGGCGGTGCGGCCGGATCACCCGCGCGAGGGGAACCCTGGTGCGGATAGAGCGACCGGATCGCCCCCTCGCGGCGGCGGGAACGGGGCCGGACCGCGGCCGGGGACCGGACCCGTCGTCGGGAACCCGCGCCCCCCGACGGGACCGGTCCCGCGCCGGCAGCCGCCCGGCCCGCCGCCGCGGCGCGTCCAGGCCCCAGCGGCGCCCGCCGACCTGGGCGCCTTCGGTCGCGACGGCGGCCCGCGGCGGCCGGTGGTCGTGCTGGCCGTGGCGGGGGCGGTCGTCGTCGTGCTCCTCGTGGTCCTGGTCCTCGCGCTGACCTGACCGGGCCGGAGGGTCCTGAGTCGCTTGCACTCACCCCACCCGAGTGCCAGACTCGTGATTGGCACTCGCTATGTTCGAGTGCCAGGTCGGGACGGTGAGGCCGGCGGAACGGAGCCGGTCGTCCGTCGCGGGCACCGCGCCTGGCCGAGCACACGTGTCTCTCATCGGAGGACCACCAAGCATGGCCAAGATGATCGCGTTCGACGAGGAGGCCCGCCGCGGCCTCGAGCGGGGCATGAACAGCCTCGCGGACGCCGTCAAGGTGACCCTCGGCCCGCGCGGCCGCAACGTCGTCCTGGAGAAGAAGTGGGGCGCCCCCACGATCACCAACGACGGCGTCTCGATCGCGAAGGAGATCGAGCTCGAGGACGCCTGGGAGAAGATCGGCGCCGAGCTCGTCAAGGAGGTCGCCAAGAAGACCGACGACGTCGCCGGTGACGGTACGACCACCGCGACCGTCCTCGCCCAGGCGCTGGTCCGCGAGGGTCTGCGCAACGTCGCCGCCGGCGCCAACCCGATGTCCCTGAAGAAGGGCATCGAGAAGGCCACCGAGGCCGTCTCGCAGCAGCTCCTGAAGTCGGCCAAGGAGGTCGAGACCAAGGAGCAGATCGCCGCGACCGCGTCGATCTCCGCCGGCGACGCCCAGATCGGCGAGCTCATCGCCGAGGCGATGGACAAGGTCGGCAAGGAAGGCGTCATCACCGTCGAGGAGTCGCAGACCTTCGGGCTCGAGCTCGAGCTCACCGAGGGCATGCGCTTCGACAAGGGCTACATCTCGCCCTACTTCGTCACCGACCAGGACCGGATGGAGGCGGAGCTGGACGACCCCTACGTCCTGCTCATGTCCTCGAAGATCTCGTCGGTGAAGGACCTGCTCCCGCTGCTGGAGAAGGTCATGCAGTCCGGCAAGCCGCTGGCGATCATCGCGGAGGACGTCGAGGGCGAGGCGCTGGCCACCCTGGTCGTCAACAAGATCCGTGGCACCTTCAAGTCGGTCGCCGTCAAGGCCCCCGGCTTCGGTGACCGCCGCAAGGCGATGCTCGCCGACATGGCGATCCTCACGGGCGGTGAGGTCATCTCGGAGGAGGTCGGCCTCAAGCTCGAGTCGGCGGACCTCTCGCTCCTGGGCCGTGCCCGCAAGGTCACGGTCTCCAAGGACGAGACGACGATCGTCGACGGTGCCGGCGACGCCGAGCAGATCGCGGGTCGCGTGACCCAGATCCGCTCGGAGATCGAGCGCTCCGACTCTGACTACGACCGCGAGAAGCTCCAGGAGCGCCTCGCGAAGCTGGCCGGCGGCGTCGCGGTGATCCGCGCCGGTGCCGCCACCGAGGTCGAGCTCAAGGAGCGCAAGCACCGCATCGAGGACGCGGTCCGCAACGCCAAGGCCGCGGTCGAGGAGGGCATCGTCGCCGGCGGTGGCGTCGCCCTGCTGCAGGCCTCGGTCGGCGACGTCTTCTCCGGCCTCGGGCTGGACGGGGACGAGGCCACCGGTGCCAACATCGTGCGCACCGCGCTCGAGGCGCCGCTGAAGCAGATCGCGCACAACGCCGGCCTCGAGCCCGGCGTCGTGGCCGAGAAGGTCCGCGGTCTCGCGCTCGGTGAGGGCCTCGACGCCGCCACCGGCGAGTACAAGGACCTGGTCAAGGCCGGCATCATCGACCCGGCCAAGGTGACCCGCTCGGCGCTGCAGAACGCCGCGTCGATCGCCGCGCTGTTCCTCACCACCGAGGCCGTCGTGGCCGACAAGCCCGAGAAGGCGGGCGCCGGTGCCGGCGCCGACCCGACGGGCGGCATGGGCGGCATGGACTTCTAGTCCGTCCACCCGAGTCACACGGAGGGCCGCACCCCCACGGGGGTGCGGCCCTTTGTCGTGTGCGGGCCCGGTCGCCGGTGATCATCGCGATGACGAGCTCCTGACGGCTGGGCGCCCCAGGGGCTCGTCGTGCTGCCGATCATGCTCGGCCGCGGTCACGCGCGTAGCCGGGCCAGGACGCGCCGGACCTGGTCGATCACCTCGTCGGGCCGGTTCAGCAGGTCGTCCCAGGTGACCTCGACGACGGTCCAGCCGTCCGCCACGAGTGTCCGCTTGCGCACCCGGTCACCGACGAAGCGCTCGGGATCGACGTGGAACGCCCACCCGTCGACCTCGATGGCGAACCTCACGTCCGGGAACGCGATGTCGAGCAGCGCCCGGCGCCCGGTCGACAGCGTCACCTCGTGGTTGAGGGTCCAGCCGGTGACGCCGGCTCGGCGGAGCAGCGCGGCGACGAGCCGCTCGGGCTCCGACGCGGCGCGGTCGCCCGCCCGAACGAGCAACCGGTGCGCGGCCGCGGAACCCCGTCGGCCGAGGTGGCGGGACTGCGCCGCTCGCAGGTCCTCGAGGGTGACCTGCCCCTGCTGCAGGGCGCGGTCGAGGAACGTCTGGCCTTCGGGGCCGAGCGCGACGGCCGTGTCGAGCGTCGCGAGTGCCCGGCCCACGACCGGCAACCCACGGTGCTCGACGCGGTCCCCGCGGAGGTCCCGCTGCACGACCGTGACACCGCGCGGCGACTTCCTGGAACAGCCGCGGGGGAGTATGACCGTGAGGGGACGGGGATCGGTGACGCCGAGACCGAGCCACCACGCCGCCGCGGTCGCCCCCAGCGCTCCGGTCGGGCGGGCCCACTCGCCCGCCACACGGACGCGCGCAGTCACGGTCCACGCCCAGGCGATCGCGAAGTAGACACCGGGTGCGCGGCGAATCCACTCGCCCGAAGCCACTTTGCGGGCGATCTGGTCGTCGCTGAGCCCGCACGCGCGGGCCTGGGCCCGGGTGATCACGCCGTCGTGGGTGGCGAGGAACCGTTGGATGTCCACGGGGGTTGGACGGAGCCGAGGCCCTGTCGGCTCCGCCGAGTTCCATGATCGTCGTGATGACGAGGCCGTGGAGGCTGGGCGTCCGCGGGCTCGTCATCCTGGTGATCATGGAGTCTGGAGCGGCCGCCCACCCGGGCCCGATCGCACGCACCAGGACCCGACGGCCCGAAAATAGTTCCCCGAGTCCTCAGGGCCAGCTCAGCCGACGCGGGCATGCTGGACCCATGGAGGGCATCCGGATCCTGCTGAACCTCGTCTGGCTGGTGCTGGCCGGGGTGTGGATGGCGATCGGCTACGTCATCGCGGGCGTCATCTGCTGCGTGCTGATCGTGACCATCCCGTGGGGGATCGCGTCGTTCCGGATCGCGCTGTTCGCCCTGTGGCCGTTCGGCCAGCGGCTGGAGCGGCGGCCCGAGGCCGGGATCGGGTCCACCCTCGGCAACATCGTGTGGTTCGTCGTGGCCGGGTGGTGGCTGGCCATCGGCCACGTCGTCACCGCGATCGCGCTGGCCGTCACGATCATCGGCATCCCGTTCGCGTGGGCCAACCTCAAGCTCGTCCCGGTCTCGCTGACCCCGCTCGGCCGCCGCATCGTGGACGTCGACGACCCGCGCAGCTTCGGCGTCGGCCCCTCGCGTCCCGCCCCGGGCCCGGCCCCGGCGGCCCCGGCGCCCGGCGGCCGCACCGAGATCCCCTGGTACGGCCGCTGAGCGACGTCAGTCCGCCTCGGGCACGGGCGGGCCGAGGAGGTCGTCGGCGTCGACGATCCGGTAGGCGTAGCCCTGCTCGGCGAGGAAGCGCTGCCGGTGGGCGGCGTACTCGGCGTCGACGGAGTCCCGCGAGACCACCGAGTAGAAGTGCGCCTGGCGCCCGTCGCCCTTGGGGCGCAGCAGCCGGCCGAGGCGCTGGGCCTCCTCCTGGCGTGACCCGAACGTCCCGGACACCTGGACCGCGACCGACGCCTCGGGCAGGTCGATCGAGAAGTTCGCGACCTTCGAGACGACGAGGACCGGGATCTCCCCCCGGCGGAACCTGTCGAAGAGGTCCTCGCGCTCCTTGTTGCGGGTCGAGCCCTGGATCACCGGGGCGTCGAGCGCGACGCCGAGCTCGTCGAGCTGGTCGAGGTAGGCGCCGATCACCAGGGCGGGCTCGTCGGGGTGGCGCTCCAGGATCGAGCGGACCACCGGGATCTTCGTGCGGGCGCAGGCGCACATCCGGTAGCGCTCGTCGGCCTCCGAGGTGGCGTAGACGATCCGCTCGTTCTCGGTCATCGTCACGCGGACCTCGACGCAGTCGGCCGGCGCGACCCAGCCCTGCGCCTCGATGTCCTTCCACGGCGCGTCGTAGCGCTTCGGGCCGATCAGCGAGAAGACGTCGCCCTCGCGGTTGTCCTCGCGGACCAGGGTCGCGGTCAGCCCGAGCCGGCGCCGCGACTGCAGGTCCGAGGTCATCCGGAAGACCGGGGCGGGGAGCAGGTGGACCTCGTCGTAGATGATCAGGCCCCAGTCGCGGGAGTCGAACAGCTCCAGCGCCCGGTACTCGCCCTTGGTCTTGCGCGTCATCACCTGGTAGGTCGCGATGGTGACCGGCCGGATCTCCTTGCGCTCGCCGGAGTACTCGCCGATCTCCTCCTCGGTGAGCGACGTCCGCGCCACGAGCTCGCGCTTCCACTGGTGGCCCGCGACGGTGTTGGTCACCAGGATCAGCGTCGTCGCGCCCGCCTTGGCCATCGCCGCGGCGCCCACCAGGGTCTTCCCGGCGCCGCAGGGCAGCACGACGACGCCGGAGCCGCCGGCCCAGAAGCCGTCGACGGCCGCGGCCTGGTAGTCGCGCAGCTCCCAGCCGGTCTGGTCGAGCTCGATCCGGTGCGCCTCGCCGTCGACGTAGCCCGCGAGGTCCTCGGCCGGCCAGCCGACCTTGAGCAGCATCTGCTTGAGGCGCCCGCGCTCCGACGGGTGGACGACCACGGTGTCGTCGTCGAGGCGGTCGCCCAGCATCGGGGCGATCTTCTTGTTGCGCAGCACCTCCTCGAGCACCGCGCGGTCGAACGAGACGAGGACGAGCCCGTGGGCGGGGTCGTTCGTGAGCTGCAGCCGTCCGTAGCGGCCCATGGTCTCGACGACGTCCATGAGCAGCGCCTGCGGGACGGCGAAGCGCGAGTAGGTGACGAGGGCGTCGACCACCTGCTCGGCGTCGTGGCCCGCCGCGCGGGCGTTCCAGAGGGCGAGCGGGGTGACGCGGTAGGTGTGGACGTGCTCCGGGGCCCGCTCGAGCTCGGCGAAGGGCGCGATCGCGGTGCGCGCGGCGCCGGCCTGCTCGTGGTCGACCTCGAGGAGCAGCGTCTTGTCGGACTGGACGATCAGCGGTCCGGTCCCGGGGGTGCTCACGGTCTGCGGTCCTCCTCCGAGGCGCTCGACGACGGTACCGACGGCGGGCGTGGCGACCCGCCGTCGGATCCCATTGTCCTCGCCCGCGCAGACGATCACTCGGACCGCGCCCCCAGGGGCCTGACCGGCCACGTCGCGTGATCGTTCCGGCGCGGACGAGCGGTGTCCGCGACGGGCTGCTGTCCTCGTCAGGGGGTGCGGATACACTTCCCGGCCACCGACACCTGCTCCGAGGAGTGACACACCACCCCGACGGGGCCGCCGTGGGCGCACTGATCGTGTTCCTGCGTCCGGCCGACCTGCCCGAGCCCCTTTCGACCCAACCCCGAGCCCGGCGTCCGGCGGACCGAGTCCGCGCGAGCCGGTCAACCCCTGCGACGGATCGACGGATGCGCCTCTCCACCACGCTGTGCGCACGCTCCGCGTTCGCACCACCCTCTCGCGACGGGTCGCCATCACTCCGGTGGCCCCGCGGTGGGAGGGATGTCGGGAGTGTAGCCCATCGACAACTACAGAGGGTGCGGCAGGCGTCCGATCAGGGGCCGCGTGTCGCGGCAGGCGACCGACCGACCGGTGCAATGGGAAGGATGAGCGCGTGACCGCTCCCGTCCGCAGACCCGACGCGCGAGGTGACGCCCGCGCCGGCGGCGCGCCCGACCCGGGGGCGTCCGACCGCGTGCCGCTGGGCGAGCGGCTGGCCCTGCGCAACTGGAGCCTGCCGGTCAAGCTCGCGGCCGTCCTCCTGGTGCCGACGTTGTTCGTCATCACGCTCGGGGTGCTGCGCATCGTCGAGCAGACCGAGAAGGCGCGCTCGTACGACGGCGTGCAGCAGGCGGTCGCGCTCGAGGGCGACAGCGCCCGGCTGCTCGCCTCCCTCGACGCCGAGCGGCGTGCCGCCGCCGTGTTCCTCGCGACGAACCGGGCGGGCGGCTTCGGGCCGGTCCAGGACCGGGTCGACGACACCAACGACCAGTTCGCCCGGCTGCGCAGCACCTACGAGTCGGCGAACTCGGTCGACGACCAGACGCGCTCCTCCTACCGGGACGCCTCGAGCGCGATCAGCCAGCTCGACCGGGTCCGTGACGACGTCCGGGGCGGCGGCGTCGACCCGGCGGGCGCGATCTCCCGCTACACCGACGCGACGTCGGCCGTGCTGACCTTCGACGAGTCGCTCACCCGCGAGGCCGCGGACCCGTCGATCGCGGGTCTGTCGACCGGCCTCTACGCGCTCTCGGAGATCCGGGAGCAGGACGCGTACGTCCAGGCGGTCGTAGCCTCGGCGATCGCGGGTGGTCGGATCGACGCCCCGTCGATCGACCAGGCCCGCAACGCGACGCTGCGCCGCAGCATCGCCGTCGACGAGTTCCGCAGCGCGGTCGGCACCGACAACGCGGCGCTGGCCGACGCCGTCGTCGGGCCGGACGTCGACGCCCGCGACCGTCTCGCCCAGGTCGTCCTCGGCCGCGGGAGCGCGGGTCTGCCGCTGCAGGTCTCGGCCCAGGACTGGGACTCGGCGTCGAACGCGGTCCAGCAGCAGGTCACCGACGTCTCCGACCAGCTGCGCGGCCGGCTGCAGGCCAACGCGGCCGCGCTGCAGAACGGTGCGCGCAACGCCGCCGGCGTCGCCTCGGTGGTGCTGCTGCTGGCCCTCATGGCCGGTGCCGCGGTCGTCTTCTTCGTGACCCGCTCGCTGCTGCGGCCCCTGCGGCTGCTGCGCCGCACCGCGCTCGACGTGGCCGAGCGCCGGCTGCCCGCGGCGGTGCGCAGTCTGCGCGAGGGCGAGGCCCCGGACACCGAGGTGGCTCGCACCCCGATCGAGACGCGCGAGGAGATCGGCGAGGTCGCCCGGGCGTTCGACCAGGTGCACGGGCAGGCGGTGCGCCTCGCGGCCGAGCAGGCCGGCCTGCGCACCGCGTTCAACAGCATCTTCGTCAACCTGTCGCGGCGCTCGCAGGCCCTCGTCGAGCGCCAGCTGCGCCTGATCGAGCAGCTGGAGAACAAGGAGGAGGACCCGGAGGCCCTCGCCGAGCTCTTCCAGCTCGACCACCTCGCGACGCGCATGCGCCGCAACTCCGAGAACCTCCTGGTGCTCTCCGGCACCGACCTCGCCCGCCGCGGCGGGCGCCCGGTGCCGCTGGTCGACGTGCTGCGGGCCGCGGCGTCCGAGGTCGAGCAGTACCAGCGGGTGGAGCTCGCCCCGCCGCCGTCGGTCCAGCTGCTGGGCCGGACCGCGGGCGACGTCGTCCACCTGGTCGCGGAGCTGCTGGAGAACGCCGCGGCGTTCTCGGCCCCGGAGACCCGCGTCGACGTCCTCGCGCGCCCGGAGCACGACGGCACCGTCGTCCTCGAGATCTCCGACCGCGGTGTCGGCATGACCGACCAGGACCTCCTCGAGGCGAACCAGCGGCTCGCGTCGCCGCCCACCGTCGACGTCTCGGCGTCCCGCCGGATGGGTCTCTTCGTGGTCGGCCGCCTCGCGTCGCGCCACGCCATCGGGGTCTCGCTGCGGACCCGGGACGGCGGTGGGGTCGTGGCCGCCGTCCGGATCCCGTCGTCGGCGGTGCTCTCCGGCGGCCCCGGGAACCGCGTCGGCGGCACGCAGTCGACGCGCGCGCTCGGCGGCACCGGTCTGCCGGTGCGCGCCCCGGGCCAGGCGCCGTTCGGGCCGCCGGCCACCAACGGCTCGGCCCGCCCCGAGCCCGCGGGCACCCCGATCCCCCGCCAGGAGCCCCGCGAGGGCGGCGGGCCCGGGGAGGGTGGCGGCGGGCTGCCGCGTCGCCCGGCGGCCCGTGGCGGTGCCGCGGCGGCGGGGGCCGCGGCGGCGGGGGCGGCCGCGTTCTTCGCCCCCTCGGTCGACCCGGAGGGCGGGGAGTCGGCGCCGCAGGGCCCGGCCGAGCCCGCGCCGGGCGACGGCCAGGAGCCCCGGCGCAACGGGCTGGGCGGCTCGCTCGCCTCGGCGCTGCCGCGCCGTCCGATGCGGTCCGGTCCGGCCCCGACGTTCGACGACGCCGCCGCGCCGGCCGGGCCCGACGCCGGCTCCGGACCGCCCCAGGGCCCGCCGGAGCACGCCGCCGCGCACGGGGCTCCGGACGACGCCGAGCCCGACGACGCCGACGACGAGGACGACGACCGCGTGGCCTCGGTCGTCGGGGACGACACCGGCGACGAGAGCGTCACCGTCTGGAGCCAGACCGGCGCCGACGACGCGCCCGAGCCCACCGAGGAGGCCCCGGTCGCCGAGGCCGGCCCGGACCGGCCCGCCGGCCCGCCGGCCGGGGCGATCCCGACGCGCGCCGTCGCGGCCCACGCGTGGCGCGGTCCCGACGGCGAGCCCGAGGTCGACGAGGGCGGGACGGAGACCGGCGAGGCCGAGCAGGCCGGTCCGGGTGGCCGTCACGGCCTCCTGGCGCCCGAGCCCGGCCCCGCCGGCCCTGGTCCCGCCGGTCCCGGTCCCGCAGGCCCCGGTCCGATCGGGCCCGACGGCCGACCGGCGCCGCGGCCACGGCCCGGTGCCATCCCGCCCGAGGGCTGGTGGCGCCGCGAGCCGGGCCCGCCGCCTCCCGGTCAGCGCGGTCCGACGGGTCACCCGGGCATGCCGGCGCGGCCGGGTGCCCCCTACCAGGGGCCGCGCCCCGGTCCCTGGAGCCATCCGGGTGAGGACGGCCCGGAGCAGCCCGCCGCGGGCGAGCCGGGCCCGACGCCTCCGGCGACGCCGCCCGCACCGTCGCCCACCATGTGGAACGGCGCCGAGGTCGTCCCCCCGCCCGGGCCCACCACGGGCGAGGCGCCCGCGGTGACGCCGGACGCCGAGGTCACCGAGGCGGCGGAACCGGCCGAGGCCGAGGCGGTCGGGGACCGGCACGCCGTCCCGGCCGGCGACGACGAGCCGGGGACCACGGCCCCCGCGGCGGTCGACGAGGCGGGGCCGGTGGCCACGCCCGACGCCGCCGAGGAGCCCGCAGCTGAGCCCGACGCGCCCGAGGCCCCGGCGGAGCAGGAGGAGGTGGCGGCCCCCCGGCCGGCGGCGCGACTGCCGCTGCGACCGCTCTCCCAACGCCGCCAGCCCGAGGGCGGACCGCTGCTGCGCCCGGGCTCCGCGCCCCGGTTGCGGCCGCGGCCGCTCGCCGACGCCGACGGTGCCGCCGCCGCGGGACCCGCCGAGGACGCCCCCGCGGCCCAGCAGCCCGCCACCGGCGAGGAGCTGTTCGCCGAGGCCGACGAGACCGCGGCGCCGGCCGGCCCGGCGCCGGACGCCGGCCCCGTGGCCCCCGCGCACCCCGCGGCGGTCGGCCCCGGCGCCGGCCACACCAACGGCACCCACGGGAACGGCACCCACGGCAACGGCACCAACGGCACCAACGGGAACGGCCACGGCCTCCCCGGCCGGAGCGCGCCGGAGGGCCTGCCGCGGCGCCCCGCGGCCGTGCTCCCGAACCGGGAGCGGACGCCGATCTTCGACGAGGTGGCCTCGGTCTGGTTCCGCGAGCCGGAGCCGAACGACCCGAGCGGCATCGACCCGGAGTGGGCGAGCGCGGGCCGGGGCGGCTTCGACGCCGGAGCCCCGTCGCTGGCCGCGGTCGACGCCGGGACCACCGAGTCCGGCCTCCCCCGACGCCGCCCGCGGGCCCACCTGGTCCCGGGCAGCGCACGGCCGAGCCCGTCGCCGGCCCCCGTCGCCGAGGCGGGCGAGGCCGGCGGCGCCCTGGGCACCCCGCGCCGCAGCGCGGAGGCCGTGCGCGGCCGGTTGGCGAGCTACCAGCGCGGTGTGGCCGACGGTCGGTCGACCCGCCCGGTCCCCCGACCCGACGGCGGCCCCGCCGGCGAGGTCCCGACGAGCGGCCCGGCACACCATGCCGCACCGCACACCGAGGAGGAGGAGCAGTGACGGCACCCCAGTCGCAGCCCAGCAGGTTCGGCTGGCTGGTCTCGAACTTCGCCGAGCGCGTGCCCGGCGTCGCGCACGCCGTCGTGGTGTCCGCGGACGGCCTGCTGCTCACCGCGTCCAACCGGCTCCCGCGGGACCGCGCCGACCAGCTCGCGGCCGTCGCGTCCGGGCTGATCAGCCTCACCCAGGGCGCCGCGCGGTGCTTCGAGGCCGGTGAGGTCGTGCAGACCGTGGTGGAGATGGAGCGCGGCATCGTGCTCCTCATGTCCATCAGCGACGGCTCCTGCCTGGCGACGCTGGCCGCGCCCAACTGCGACATCGGACTGGTCGGCTACGAGATGACGCTCCTGGTCGACCGTGTGGGCCAGCTGCTCACCCCGGAACTGCGCGCGGAGCTGCAGGGATCGGGTTTCCGATGAGCCGCCGGGAGAGGTGAGCGACGGTGAGCCAAGGACCGCCGGAGGACAACGACTTCGCCGACGTCCTCAACGGGATCACCGGCGGAGCCCCACGCCGTCCGAGCGAGCGGCGGGGCCTCTTCGGCCGGCGCCGGAAGTCGGCGGACGGCGACGCCGCCTCGCCGGCCGACCATGACGCCGCGCGGGCGCTCGACGGCCAGCCGGGGCCCGACGCGGGCGGTGCCCACCGCAGCCCACCGCACGGCGTCCCGGTCGGCCCCCGGTCCGGCGGGTGGCGTCCCGACGTCGCGTACCCGGACCCGGCCCACCCGGATCCGGCGTACCCGGAGCCGGCCGGTCCACCGCACCACGAGCCCGCCGCCCCGACCACGCCCGGTGGGCTCCCGCTGGGCAACCGCCACGAGGTCGGCGCGCCCGACTACCCCGACGGCCCCCGCAGCGGTGACGAGCCGCCGGAGTCGTCGTTCGTGCGGCCCTACGCGTGGACCCGCGGCCGCACCCGCCCGGCGTACGACCTCGCCGTCGAGACCCTGCTCTCGACGACGGCCCGGGGCCGGGACCCCGAACAGGTCACCCAGTACGAGCACCGCATGATCGCCGATCTGTGCCGCGACCCGAAGTCGGTCGCCGAGGTGGGGGCGCTGCTCTCCCTGCCCCTCGGCGTCGCCCGCGTGCTGCTGGGCGACATGGCCGCGCACGGATCGATCGTGGTGCACGAGACCGCCTCGTCGACGGGCGACGCCCCGGACATGGCGTTGATGGAAAGGGTGTTGAGTGGACTACGACGGCTCTGAGGTGGCGACCCCGACGACCACGTCGGCCAAGATCGTCGTCGCCGGGGGGTTCGGGGTCGGCAAGACGACCTTCGTCGGCTCGGTCTCCGAGATCGACCCGCTGACCACCGAGGCCGTGATGACCGATGCCAGCGCGGGCGTCGACGACCTCACGGCGGTGCCGAACAAGCGCACGACGACGGTGGCCATGGACTTCGGGCGCGTGACGCTCGACGCCGACCTGATCCTCTACCTGTTCGGCACGCCCGGGCAGGACCGGTTCTGGTTCATGTGGGACGACCTGGTGCGCGGGGCGATCGGGGCGGTCGTGCTCGTCGACACCCGGCGGTTGGCCGACTGCTTCGCCGCGGTCGACTTCTTCGAGGACCGCAACCTGCCCTACATCCTCGGCGTGAACTGCTTCGACGGCGTGCTCGCCCATTCCCTCTCCGACGTGGCCGAGGCGCTGGCGGTCGACCCGTCGGTCCCGGTGGTCACCGTCGACGCCCGCGACCGGGAGTCGACGAAGGAGACGCTGATCGCCCTCGTCGAGCACGCGATGCAGGTCTGGGCGGTCGGCGCGCGCGCCTGAGCCCGCCGGGACGCGCACGAACGGCCGGTTCGGCACCCTCGAAGGTCACGAACCGGCCGTTCGTGCGCTCGGCCCACCACCCCGGCGGGACGAACGACTCGTTCGCGCACTTCTACGCCACGAACGAGTCGTTCGTCCCGGAGGGGGCCGGGACGTCAGTTCAGCACCGACACCGACGTGATCCGGTGCAGCGCGAAGCTCACCGACGGGCCCGGCCCGGCGTCGTCCTCCACGGCCGCGTCGGTGCCCTCGAGCAGCCCGCCGCCGACCCGCAGCGGGCGCACCACCCGCTGGGAGGCGGTGCCCTGCGCGTCGACGTAGCCGATCCACACGGTGCGCCCGGTCCGGGCGGCGTCGGCGAGCACGGCCACCGTCGCGGACGCGGTCTGGCGGGTCGAGCCGGGCACCGACCCCGACACGGCCGGGCCCCGCGACGCCGTGGCGGCCCTGTCCCCGGCGCGCAGCTGCGCGACCAGCGCCGCCACCTGGTCGTCGGACAGGCGCGGCGAGCCGTTGGTCGCCCGGTCCGGCCGGCGCGGGGCGGCGCGGCGTCCCTTCGGTCGCAGGTCGAGCACCCCGCCCTCGGCGTCCTCGGCGACGGGGGACAGGCCGGCGGCACGCAGCGCCTCGAGCACCTCGGCGAGCGGGTGGGTCGACACCACCACGGTCGGCGCGATGCGGCGCAGCTCCAGCGCCTCGGCCTCCGGCCGGGACACCACCTCGGCGAGCAGCGCCTCGTCCTCGGAGCGCAGGAACGACGCGGCGGACCCGCCGCGCAGCCGGCCGTGGCGGCGGGCGACGTCGTCGACGAGGTAGGTCAGGCCCTGGGGCACGGGGGTGGCGGAGCGGGTGGCGAAGAGCTCGTGGACGTCGGCGGCGGTCCAGCCGAGGTCGAGCGCGCGGCGGATCGAGCCCTCGCTGATGCGGTAGACCGTCGCGCCGCCGGCCGACTCCACGTCGGCCACCCGGTCCATCGCCGCCGCGAGCTCGGGCGCGAGGCGTCCGGGCGCGACGGCGGTGAGGTCGGCCTGCAGCAGCACGTGGTCTACCGGCTCGGGCAGCGCGGGGCGCAACGCGGCGGCGGCGGCCGCGTCGGGGTCGTCGTCGGGACGCCGGGGCACCCGCAGCAGCTCCCGCCCGGACGAGGTGAGCGCGTCGAGGGCGACGACGCCGAGGGCGGTCGCCTCGCGCACGACGTCGCGCACCAGCGTGTCGCGCACCCGGCCGCCCCGCCGGGGCGCGCGCCACGCGAGCGAGGCGACGAGGTCGTCGAGCGTCGGTGGCCCGGCGCCCTCGCCGAACTCGGCGAGCCGCTCGAGCACGCGCCGCCGCACCTGCGGCGCCCACGGGCGCCGGACCTCGTCGGACAGCGGGCCGACGAGCTTGTCGCCGGCGTCGCGCCCGCCGATCGCCGACGGTTGGCGGGGCATCTCCAGCCACGCGCGCGCCAGCGCGACCCACTGCGTCTCGGGTGGGGCGGCGAGCCAGCGGTCGGCGGTCGTCGTCGGGCACCACACCGCGTCGGCGTCCTCGCTGACCGCGACCAGGGAGGCGGCGGCGAGGGTCTCGACGAGCAGCCCGGCGGCGGTCTCGTCGACCTCGAGGTCCTTGGCGAGCCGCCGCAGGTCCCGCACGCCGAGGCCACCGGAGCGCAGCACCGCGGGGGGCGCCGCCGACCACGCCGCGATCACCCCCTCGGCCCGGCGGATCGTCTCGAGGGCCTCGCCGGCGGCGGTCGCGTCGACGGTGTCCGGGTCGTGCTCGCGGGGCGCGGGCATCGGGTCGGCGGCGACGATCTCCCCGAGCGGGCGGTCGCCGCGCAGGCCGAGCCCCGCCTCGCGGGTGAGCTCGACGGTCTCGTCGTCGATCCGGCGCAGGACACCGGCGGCGAGCAGCCGGGCGACCGGGTTGTCGTCGCCGTCGCGGGCCCGGCTGCGCCCGACGGGACCGTCGCGGTCGAGGGCGTCGACGACGGCGCGCTGGTCGGCCGGGAGCGCGGCCATGACCGCGGCCGGGTCGCCGGTCCGCAGCACCGAGGACTCGGGCGCCGGGCGGCCGAGGCCCGCGGGGTGCCGGCGGCCCGCGTCGCGCAGGGCGGGCACCGCCCGGACGCCCGTCTCCTCGCCCTCGTCGAGCGTGCCCGTGCCCCCGACGTCCCAGACCAGGGCGAGCGCCCGCAGCCGGTCGAGCGCCGCCCGGGCCGCGTCGCGGGGGACGGCCGAGCCCAGCAGGTCGAGGACCGTCTCCGGCGCGACCGGGTCCTGGTCGGCGCCGGCCACGAGCAGGGCGTCGACGACGGCGAGGTGCAGCGCGTCGAGGTCCTCCAGCGCCCGGCCGACCGAGGTGCGCACCCCGGCCCGGGTGGCGACGACGCCGGTGTCGGCCGGCGCGGGCAGGGCCAGGTCCGGGCGGGCACGCAGCAGCGCACCCAGGGTCGCGTCGTCCTGGGCGCGGAGGTGGTCGAGCAGGGTCCCGGGTCGGGCGGCCATCCCTACCAGCGTAGTCGGCGCTCCCGGGCGGCCGCCGGGGTGCGAGCGCGGTGGGTGAGCGGCGCCGTTCCGGCGTCGGACGCCAGGAACGTGCCCTTGCTGTCGCGAGGCGGGGACGAGCGAGCCCGGGGCCCGCGGGTCGCCCGACGCGTACCGGGTGCGGCAGACTGGGCAGCCGACAGCGAGCCCGACCAGGGAGGAACCGGTGGCAGCGCACAGCGAGGGCGAGAAGGCCGTCACGCCGCGGCAGGACCCGTCGTGGCCGGAGGTCGACGGCGGCCACCCCGTCACCGAGCTGATGGCGCCGACGCAGGGTGCCTCCTCCCCGTTCGGTGAGACGGAGTTCCCGCTCCCCGCCGACCAGCTCGACTATCAGCACCCCGTCACCGAGATCAACCGCTAGTGCGCGTTGCCGGCCTCCTGCTCGCCGCGGGGGCCGGACGCCGGATGGGCGGACCGAAGGCGCTCGTCGAGCTCGACGGCGAGCCGCTGGTGACGCGGGCCCTGCGTGCGCTGCGCGGCGCGCGGATCGCCCCGCGGCTCGTGGTGCTCGGTGCCGACGCCGACCGCGCCCGGGACGTCGTCGCCGCGGCCGACCCGGAGGCCGCGGTCGTCGTCGCCGCCGACTGGGCCGACGGCATGGGCGCCTCGCTGCGGGCCGGGCTCGGGGCGGTGACGGCGTCGTCCGACACCGTCGACGCCGTCCTCGTGCTGCTCGTCGACACCCCGGGCATCGGCCCCGAGGCGCTCGCGCGGGTGGCCGCCGCCGCGACCCGGGAGGGCCTGGCCCGGGGGAGCTACGACGGCCGCCCGGGGCACCCGGTGCTGCTCGGTGCGGACCACCTGGCCGGGGTCGCGGCGGCCGCGCACGACGATGTCGGGGCGCGGGGATACCTTGCGGGTCGCACGGACATCCGGCCCGTCGAGGTCGGCGACGTCGCGACCCGCGACGACGTCGACACCCCGGCCGACCTGGCCCGGGTGAGGGTCACCGATCGGGAGGGGTGAGCAGCGTGGCGGTCCCGGGTCCGGGCTACGCCATCACCGCGCGGGTCGAGGCGCCCGCGAGCGCGACCGCGGCGGGAGACCTCGCGGTCGCCGTCGGTCGCGTCGGCGGGGTGATGACCGCGTTCGACGTGGTGGAGTCGCGCGCCGAGGCGATCATCGTCGACATCTCCTGCAACGCGCTGTCCGAGCGGCACGCCGAGGAGATCACCGAGGCCCTCGACGCCCTCGACGGCGTGCGGGTCCGCAACGTCTCCGACCGCACCTTCCTGGTCCACCTCGGCGGGAAGATCGAGGTCACGCCCAAGGTGGGCCTGCGCACCCGCGAGGACCTCTCCCGGGCCTACACGCCCGGCGTCGCGCGGGTCTGCCAGGCGATCGCCCGCCGGCCCGACGACGCGCGCAGCCTCACGATCAAGCGGAACACCGTCGCCGTCGTCACCGACGGCTCGGCCGTGCTGGGGCTGGGCAACCTCGGCGCCGCCGCGGCGATGCCGGTGATGGAGGGCAAAGCGGCGCTGTTCAAGCGCTTCGCCGGGGTGGACGCGTGGCCGGTGGCCCTCGACACCCAGGACACCGAGGAGATCATCCGGACGGTCGAGGTGATGGCCCCGGCCTACGGCGGGATCAACCTCGAGGACATCGCCGCGCCCCGCTGCTTCGAGATCGAGGCCCGGCTGCGCGAGAGCCTCGACGTGCCGGTGTTCCACGACGACCAGCACGGCACGGCCGTCGTCGTGCTCGGTGCGCTGCGCAACGCGCTGCGGGTGGTCGGCAAGCGCGCCGAGGACTGCCGGATCGTGGTGTGCGGCGTCGGCGCGGCCGGCTCGGCGATCATCCGGCTGCTGCTGCCCCTCGAACCCGCCGAGCTCCTCGCGGTGGACGTCGAGGGGATCATCCACCGGGACCGTCCGGGCCTGCACGACTCGCTGCGCTGGGTGGCCGAGCAGACCAACCGCGAGGGGCTCACCGGCGACGTCCACGACGCGCTGCCCGGCGCCGACGTCTTCATCGGGGTGTCCGCGCCGAACCTGCTGCACGCCGAGGACGTCAAGGCCATGACCGACGACGCGATCGTCTTCGCGCTCGCCAACCCCGACCCGGAGATCGACCCCGGCGTCGCGCAGCACCACGCGGCCGTCGTCGCCACCGGCCGGTCGGACTACCCGAACCAGATCAACAACGTGCTGGCCTTCCCCGGCATCTTCCGCGGCCTGCTCGACGCCCAGGCGCGCGGGATCACCGACGCCATGCTGCTCGCGGCGTCGGCCGCGATCGCGGACGTCGTCACCGAGCCGAACCCGCTGTTCATCGTCCCCAGCGTCTTCGACGCCACGGTGTCGCCGGCGGTCGCCGCCGCGGTCCGGCGGGTCAGCGAGGACGAGCGTGCCGCGAGCGGGGCCGCGTCCGTCCAGGAGGCCCTCGACGTCGGGTCGGCGTCGGCGGACGGCGCGGTCCGGGCGGAGGACACGTGACCACGCCCGACGGCGGGCGGCGCCTCACCCACGTCGACGCGACGGGTGCCGCGCGGATGGTCGACGTCGGGGACAAGGAGGTCACCCGGCGGGTCGCCACCGCGACCGGCGTCCTGCGCACCACCGCCGAGGTGTGCGCCGCGCTGCGCGACGGGACGGTGCCGAAGGGCGACGCGCTGGCCACCGCGCGCATCGCGGGCATCATGGGCGCCAAGCGGACGCCGGACCTGGTCCCGCTCTGCCACCCCATCCCGCTCGCGGGCGTGGCGGTGGAGCTGGAGGTCGGCGAGGACGAGGTGCGCGTGGAGGCCACGGCCCGCAGCGCCGACCGCACCGGGGTGGAGATGGAGGCCCTGACCGCGGTCGCCGTCGCCGGTCTGGCGCTGCACGACATGGTGAAGGCGCTCGACCCGGCCGCGTCGATGGACGCGGTGCGGCTGGAGCGCAAGGAGGGCGGACGCTCCGGCGTCTGGACGCGGCCGGAGGGCCGGTGACACGGGAGGCTGCCATGACGACGAGCGAGCCGCTGCGACGCGCCCGCGTGGTGACGGCGTCCAACCGCGCCGCGGCCGGGGTGTACGAGGACCGCGGCGGGCCGATCATCGTCGACTGGCTGCGAGCGCACGGGTACCGCGCCGACGACGCGACGGTCGTGCCGGACGGCGAGCCGGTGGCCGAGGCGCTGCGGGGAGCGGTGGCCGACCGGGTGCAGGTCGTGATCACCACCGGCGGCACCGGGATCGCGCCGACCGACGGCACCCCGGAGGCCACCCGGTCGGTGCTCGACTACGAGGTGCCGGGGCTGGCCGACGCCGTCCGTGCCGCCGGGGCGGACAAGGTCCCGACGAGCGTGCTGTCACGTGGCGTGGCCGGCGTCGCCGGGCGCACCCTGGTGGTGAACCTGCCCGGGTCGCCGGGCGGCGTGCGCGACGGCCTGGCGGTGCTCGAGGGAGTGCTCGACCACGCCGTCGACCAGATCCAGGGAGGGGACCACCAGTGAGCAGTGCAGGGGGCCCGACGACGGCGCACGCGCCCGTCGTGCTGCGCGCGGCCGTCGGGGAGGAGCCGCTCGACGTGTCCGAGCACGCGGCGCTCGTCGACGGGCCCCGCAGCGGCGCCGTCGTGACGTTCTCCGGCGTCGTGCGCGACCACGACCACGGGCGCTCGGTCCGCACGCTCGACTACGAGGGCCACCCGAGCGCGGGTGCCGTGGTCGAGCGGGTGGCCGCCGAGGTCGCGGGCCGCTTCCCCGGGGTGACCGCGGTGGCCGTCTCGCACCGGGTCGGGGCCCTGGCGATCGGCGACGTGGCGCTCGCGTGCGCGGTCGCCGCCGAGCACCGTCGCGAGGCGTTCGACGCCTGCAGCGAGCTGGTCGACGAAGTGAAGCGGCAGCTCCCGGTGTGGAAGCGCCAGGAGTTCGCCGACGGCTCCGAGGAGTGGGTGAACTGCCCGTAGGGCAGGTGGGCGGATGTGGCCGTCGGGACGACCACATCCGCCGCCGGGGCCGCTAGCCCTTCTTGCCGCAGACCGGCCAGGCCTTCATGCCCTGCCCGGCCTTGACCTTCTCGGCCACCTGGATCTGCTGCGACCGGCTGGCGTGCTCGGGGTTGCCCTTCCCGCCGTAGGCGTGCCAGGTCGAGTCGGTGAACTGCAGCCCACCGCCGAAGCCGTTCCCGGTCTGGGTGTGCCAGTTGCCGCTGCTCTCGCACTGCGCGACGGCGTCCCAGTCGGTGGCCGAGGCGGTGCCGGCCGCGAGGCCGAGCGGGGCGGCGACGAGCGCGCCGACCACCGTGATCTGCGCCGCACGCCGGGTGAGGGCACGCGCCAGCGACACATCAGTACTACGAAGCATTGACCTCTCACTCGCACCGCGCCCCATCAGGAGCGGACCAGGGGCCCTCTCGCCCCCAGCGGGTCCTCGACCGGTTCCACGCGGTCTCTCCGCCGGGCACACCCGTGGGTGTGCCGGGTTCCGTCCTGCTCGCGCCTGTCCGGTCCGCACCTCTCGTGTGGGGTCTCCCGGGGCGCTGGACAGGCGTCGGGCGCGGCGTCCCCGGGGGTGTCTCCGGACCGTCCCCTCGGACGGCCGACGCCGAACGGTACGGAGCACACGCCGGGTTTCAACCCGGCCCCGGCACGGGAACGACCGCCGCCGAGGCCGGGCCGTCGAGGACGCCGCAAGCGTTTGCCCTACTCAGTGCGTCGTGTACGGGCTGTTTCCGCTGTGTCACAAGGTTGTGATCCAGGACGGGAATGTCACGGTCGTCACCGTCGGCGTCCCGCGTACTGCGGCGTGGGACACAGCATCGTGAGGCGGCGGCCACCGCCTGGTGGCCGCGTGATCCCGGCCGGGGGAAGATGGACCCGTGACCGCCGCCACCGATCTCGCCCAGCCCGACGACGTCGCGGCCGCCCTCGAGCGCACCGGCTACCTGCCCGACGCGGGCCTCGCCTCGGCCGCGTTCCTCGCGCTGCGCATGGGCCGGCCGCTGTTCTGCGAGGGCGAGCCCGGCACCGGCAAGACCGCCCTGGCCCTCGCCCTGGCGCAGGTCCTGGGCGCGCCGCTGCACCGGCTGCAGTGCCACGAGGGCATCGACGCCGCCCAGGCGCTCTACGACTGGGACTTCCCCCGCCAGCTGCTGCACCTGCGCACGATGGAGGCCGCGGCGACCGCGTCCGGCGCCGAGCTGGACGCCGACTCGGTGGAGGCCTCGCTCTACGACCGGCGCTTCCTGCTCGCCCGCCCGGTGCTCGAGGCGCTGCAGAACACCCCGAGCGTGCTGCTGATCGACGAGGTCGACCGCGCCGACGACGAGTTCGAGGCGTTCCTGCTGGAGGTCCTGGCGGAGAACTCGGTGACGATCCCCGAGGTCGGGGTGGTGCGCGCCGAGACCCCGCCGCTGGTGGTCCTCACCTCCAACCGCACCCGCGAGGTCCACGACGCGCTCAAGCGCCGGTGCCTCTACCTCTGGCTCGAGCACCCCGACCTGGTCCGCGAGGTCGCGATCCTCAAGTCGCGGATGCCGGAGCTGTCCGACGAGCTCGCCGAGCAGGTCGCCCAGGCGGTGCACCGGCTGCGCGGCCTGGACCTGCTCAAGCCGCCGGGCGTCGCCGAGTCGCTGGACTGGGCGGCCGCCCTGGAGCTCATCGGGGCACGCCACCTCGACCTGGAGTCGGCCACCGCGACCCTGGGCGCGGTCCTCAAGTACCGCGAGGACGCCGACCGGGCCCGCGACGCGCTGGACGCCCTGCTGGCGTCATGAGGATCCTGGGCGAGCGGAGCGACGGGGCATGACGAGCCTGGGCGAGCGGAGCGACGGGGCATGACGACCGCGGACCGGGGCGGGAGCACCGACGGACCGGCTCCCCGCGCGCACGCCGGCGCGGTGCTGGCGTCTGGGATCGTCGAGTCCCTCGGCGGGCGGCCCGCGCCCGGGGAGCCCGACGGGCCCGACGGCTCGCCGGACGATGCCGTCCTGCGCGACTTCGTCGCCTTCACCCGCCTGCTCCGCAACGCGGGCGTCCCGGTCACCCCCGACCGGACCGCCACCTACCTGCGGGCGCTGCGCGAGGTCGACGTGGCCAGCGAGGTCGCGACCTACTGGGTGGGTCGGCTGACGCTGTGCGCGGATCCCGACGACGTGGCCCGCTACGACCAGGCCTTCCACGCCTGGTTCTCCTCCGACCCGCGCGAGCAGCGGATGGGCCGCCCGGCCCCGCCGAAGCCCCGGACGGCGACGATCGCCGCGCTGTCCGGCCCAGAGCGGTCCGGGTCCGGCGACGAGGACTCCGACGACGTGCCGGAGCTGCGCGTCGCCGCCTCCGGCGAGGAGGTCCTGCGCGACCGCGACATCGCCGAGCTGACCATCGGCGAGCGCGAGCACCTGCGCCGCATGCTGGCGCTGCTGCGCCCGACCCCACCGCGGCGCCGGGCCCGGCGACGCCGGCCGGCGCGCCGCGGCGAGGCCGACGCCCGCCGCACCCTGCGCGCGACCCTGCGCCACGCCGGGGAGATCCCGGGCCTGGCGCGCCGCGACCGCCGCGTGCGGCCGCGGCGCGTGGTCCTGCTGCTGGACGTCTCCGGGTCGATGGCGCCCTACGCGGACGCGCTGCTGCGCTTCGCGCACGTCCTCACCCGACGCACCCCGCAGGCGGTCGAGACGTTCACCCTCGGCACCCGGCTCACCCGCGTGACCCGGGAGCTGCGCCAGCGCGACCCCGAGCGGGCGCTGCGCGACGCGGCCGCCGCCATCCCCGACTGGTCCGGCGGTACCCGGCTCGGCGAGGTGATGGCCGCCTTCCTCGACCGGTGGGGGCAGCGCGGCGTCGCCCGCCGCGCGGTGGTGGTCGTCTTCTCCGACGGCTGGGAGCGAGGCGGCACCGAGCTCCTCTCCGAGCAGATGGCCCGGCTCGAGCGGCTCGCGCACGCCGTGGTGTGGGTCAACCCGCACGCCGGCAAGCGCGGCTACGAGCCGGTGCAGGGGGGAATCGCGGCGGCCCTCCCGCACGTTGACCGGTTGTTGGCCGGACATTCGCTGGCCACGCTGCAGGAGCTGACGGAGGTGCTCGCCGATGCGTGACGTGCTCACGAGCCTCGAGAAGTGGTGGGCCGAGGGGCGGTCGACCGCGCTCGCGACCGTGGTGGGGACGTTCCGGTCCGCCCCGCGTCAGCCCGGCGCGTCGATGCTCGTCGGACCCGACGGCGACGCCGTCGGCAGCGTCTCCGGCGGCTGCGTCGAGGGCGCGGTGTACGAGCTCGGGAACGAGGTCCTCGAGGGCGCGGAGCCGACGCTGCAGCGCTACGGGGTGTCCGACGACGACGCCTTCGCGGTGGGCCTGACCTGCGGCGGCATCCTCGACGTGTTCGTCGAGGAGGTCGATCGCGAGAGCTTCCCGCAGCTCGGCGAGATCGCCCGGGCGGTGCGCGACCACCGGCCGGTGGCGACGGCGACGATCGTGTCCGGTCCCGGCGTCGGCCGCCGCCTCGTGGTGTGGCCCGACCACGCGGAGGGCTCGCTGGGCAGCGAACGGCTCGACGACGCCGTCCGCGACGACGCCCGCGGCCTGCTCGCCGCGGGCCGCACCACGCTGGTCACCTACGGCACCGACGGCGAGCGCCGCGGCGAGGGCCTCGGGGTGTTCGTGGAGTCGTTCGCGCCCCCGCCCCGGCTCATCGTCTTCGGCGCCATCGACTTCGCGGCCGCGGTCGCCAGGATCGGCACCTTCCTGGGGATGCGGGTGACGGTGTGCGACGCGCGGCCGGTCTTCGCGACGTCGAGCCGCTTCCCGGAGGCCCACGAGGTCGTCGTCGAGTGGCCGCACCGCTACCTGGCGGCCGAGGCCGCCGCGGGGCGCATCGACGGGCGGACCGCGCTCGCCGTCCTCACCCACGACCCCAAGTTCGACGTGCCGCTGCTCGAGGTGGCGCTGCGCCTGCCCGAGATCGGTTACATCGGCGCCATGGGCTCGCGTCGCACCCACCTCGACCGCCTCGACCGGCTGCGCGAGGCCGGGGTGACCGAGGGAGAGCTGGAGCGCATGTCCAGCCCCATCGGGCTCGACCTCGGCGCCCGCACGCCGGAGGAGACCGCCGTGTCGATCGCCGCCGAGATGATCGCGCGGCAGTGGGGCGGCAACGGGACGCCGCTCTCGGACCGGCAGGGCCCGATCCACGGCGACTCGAACGTCGAGCCCGGCGTCCGTGCGGAGGACCTCGCCCGTGAGGGTGCCGAGCTCGCATCCGGACCACGCTGAACGGACAGAGGTCCCCCTACCGACGGGTAGGTGACACCATCGGAGTCGGTGGTCCACAGCGGGGCCGATCGGCGGCCGCGAGGCTGCCGCGAGCCCGCGTGCGTCTGTAACGTGGGCGACGCCGAGTACCCGACGGTGGGGAAGGGGGCAGCGTGGTCCTCGTCGACTCCGTGACGCGCGCGGGTCAGTCCATGGTGGTCTGCAACCGGCAGGCCCGGGAGGTGGACCCGGCCGGCCGGACCGGCCCCCCGCCGGCCCCGCGCTCGACGGCGGAGGCGCCCTCGGACCCGGCGCGTCCCCACGGCACCGGTCACGTCCAGGCCGGCCCCGAGAGCCCCCGCCTCGCCAAGTTCCACGTCCCCGAGATCGTGTTCGGCCCCGGCTCGCTGGCCGAGGCCGCCCACGCGGCGGCCCGCCTCGGGGCGCGCCGGCCGATGCTGGTCACCGACGACGGCCTGCTCGCCGCGGGCTGGCCCCAGCAGCTGCTGCGCCACCTCGGCGAGGGCGGCATGGACGCCACGGTCTGGAGCGGGGTCACGCCGAACCCGAAGGACCACGAGATCACCGCCGGTCACGAGGCCTACCGGGCCGCGGCGTGCGACGTGCTGGTCGCGGTCGGCGGCGGGTCCGTCATCGACGCCGCGAAGGGGATCGCGCTCCTCGCCGGGAACGGCGGCGTGATCACCGACTTCGAGGGCGTCGACCGCATGGTCGCCCCGATCCCGCCGATGGTGATGGTCCCGGCCACCTCGGGGACCGGGGCCGACGTCTCGCAGTTCTGCATCGTCACCGACACCGTGCGGAACACCAAGATCACGATCCTGGGACGCGCGCTGGTCCCCGACGTCTCGGTGGTCGACCCGCACCTGCTCACGACGATGCCCGACTGGCTGAACGCCGCCACCGGCCTCGACGCGCTCACCCACGGTATCGAGGCCTACGTCTCGCGCGCCCACAACCCGCTCACCGACCACCACGCGCTGCAGGCGATCTCGCTGGTGGGCGGGCACCTCGAGCGGACGATGGACCACCCGCTCGACCAGGAGTCGCGCCTGCACATGGCCCAGGCCGCCCTCGAGGCCGGGCTCGCGTTCACCAACGCCATCCTCGGCGCCGCGCACGCCATGAGCCACCAGGTGGGCGGCCTGCTCGACCTGCCCCACGGCGTGATCAACGGGATCCTCCTGCCGCACGTGGTCCGCTTCAACGCCGAGGGCGACCCGGCGCGGTTCGTCCCGATCGCCCAGGCCCTCGGGTTCCCGGGCGAGGTCGGGCGCTCCTGTTCGCAGGCGCTGGCCGAGGACGCCGCGGAGTGGGCGGCGTGCGAGGTGCGCCGCCTCGCCGACGAGCTCGGCGTACCGAAGGGGCTGGGGGAGATCGGCGTGACCGCCGAGGACCTGCCGACGCTGTCGACGATGACGATGGCCGACGCCTGTCTCTCGACCAACCCGCGCGAGGCGGACCGCGCCGACATCGAGGCGCTCTTCCGCCAGGCGCTGTAGCCGCGTCCCCGTGGAACCCCGCATCGACCCCGCACCCGCCGAGCACCGCGTCGAGGGCCTCGACCTCGACGTCCTCACCGGCATCCGCTCCGGGAAGCCCTCGTTCTACGTCGAGTACCTGGCCTCGGCCGAGCGGCTGCGCCGCGTGATCCACGCGCTGGACCGGATCAGCCGCGCCCTCGTGCGCACCACCGAGGGGCCGGGGACGCTCGTGCGCTCGGTCGCCGAGGCCGCCGCCGAGCACCTCACCGCCCACTGGGTGGTCTTCGCCCTCGCCGACGGGGCGCTGCCCGAGGCCGCGCCGCGCGCGCTCGTGCTCGGCCCCGACCTCGTCGAGGCCTCGGCCGAGGCGCCCGATGAGCTCCCGCCGTTCGTCCTGCGCCACCTGCAGGCGGTGCGCCGGGGCGAGCACGAGACCGCGGAGGCGGGCGAGGCCGCCGGACCTGTGGGGGAAGCCGAGACGACCCCCGTGACGCGGCCGCACGACCCGCACCACCTCCACGTCCCGGTCCGGCTCGACGGTGCCGTGGTGGGCGAGATCGTCGCGTGGACCGGGGTGGAGCGGCGCATCGACGCCACCGACGCGTCGGTCCTGCGCGTGCTCGCCAGCCAGACCGCGGCGGCGCTGCAGAACTCCGCGCTGCACCAGCGCACGCTGCACCTCTACGACGAGGCGAGCCGGCACGCCGAGGACCTCGCCGCCCGCAACGAGCAGCTCCAGCGCACCCGCGACGCGCTCACCGTCGCCCGCCAGCGCGAGGTCCTCGACTCCGAGCGCCACCGCATCGCCCGCGAGCTGCACGACTCGGTCACCCAGTACGCCCTCTCCGCCGGGATGCAGATCGAGGTCGTCCGCTCGGAGATCCGGGACGAGGGCCAGCGCGAGCGGCTGGAGACGGCGAAGCAGCTGACCCGCCGCGCCGTCGAGCAGCTGCGCTCGGCGATCTACGCGCTCAACCACTCCGGCGAGCACGGCCACCGCAGCCTGCCCGCGATGCTCGAGGAGCTCTCCGCGGTCCACATGCCCTCGGACCTGCGCGTCGAGGTCCGCATCGAGGGCCGGCCGGTCGCGCTGCCCGCCACCGCCGAGCGCTCCCTCTTCCGCGTGGCCGGCGAGGCGCTGTTCAACGCCGCGGTGCACGCCGAGGCCACCGTCGCCGTCGTCCGGCTGGCGTTCCGCAAGGACCGGCTGGTGCTCTCCGTCGCCGACGACGGGACGGGCGACCCCGAGCAGGTCCGCCGCACCCTGCGCGTCGCCGCCGCCCGCGACCTCGACGGCTCGCACCGCGGCCTCGCGAACATGGCCGAGCGGGCCCGCGAGATCGGGGGCACGCTGCAGGTGCAGCGGGCCCGCCAGGGCGGGATCCGGATCCAGGTGGGGGTGCCGCTGCCGATCGGCGGGGAGGCCCGGGCCGTCGTCAGCACCCCCGGCCCGGGAGAACCGTCCGATCCGGGAGGGACCCCGGACGACCCGGACGGTGAGACTGGGGCCGGCGAGACCGAGCACGGCGAGACCGAGTCCAGGAGCACCGCATGACCGACATCCGCATCCCTGCCCGCGCGGCGGTCCGTCGCGGCGAGGTGCGCATCGTGCTCGTCGACGACCACGCGATCGTCCGCCAGGGCCTGCGCTCGGTGCTCGAGCGGGAGCCGCAGCTCTCGATCGTCGGCGAGGCGTCGTCGGCGGCCGAGGCGCTCGCCGTCGTCGCCCACGAGCGGCCCTCGATCGTGCTGCTCGACCTCAAGCTCTCGACGAGCTCCGACTCCGAGGGCCTGCAGCTGTGCCGGCAGCTCACCCAGGCGCACCCCGGCGTCGGGGTGCTGGTCCTCACCACGTTCCTCGACGACCGGCTCGTGGTCGAGGCCGTCCACGCCGGGGCCCGCGGCTACGTCGTCAAGGACGTCGACACCACCGAGCTCATCGCGGCGATCCGGGCGGTCTCGCGGGGGGAGTCGGCGTTCGACTCCCGCTCCGCCGCGGCCGTGGTGCGCTCGCTGAACGGGCAGCAGCCGCACGGCGAGACCCTGACCGGGCGGGAGCTGGACGTGCTGCGCCTGCTGGCCCGGGGGATGAGCAACCGCACGATCGGCCGGGAGCTGTTCATCTCGGAGACGACCGTCAAGTTCCACGTCGGGAACCTCATGCGCAAGCTCGACGTGTCCCGCCGGGCCGAGGCGGTGTACGCCGCCTCGAAGATGGGGCTCATTTGACCTTCGGTCTCGTGCGTGCGTTCCCGTGCCGGGGCACGGGAACGCACGCACACCCCGTCGCGGCCCGTCCCGCCGAGGTGGCCGCGCGGCTGCCGGGGGACGACCTGGTGCCCGACGCGCAGGTGACCATGGACCGCGCGTTCGACCTCCCCGCGCCCCCGGACGCCGTCTGGCCGTGGTTCGCCCAGCTCGGGAAGCACCGCGCCGGGTGGTACCTCCCGGCCCGGCTCGAACGGGTCGTGCCCCCGCGCCGGCGGGCACTCCGCCGGATCGACCCGACGCTGCAGCACCTCGCCCCGGGGGACGTCATCGACGACTGGGGCGGGCGCGACGCCACGTTCACCATCGAGACGCACGAGCCGCCGACCACGCTCGTGCACTCCTCGCGCCGCGGCGCCCTGCGGATCAGCTGGGCGATCGTGCTCCGGCCGGGCCCGACCGGCACCCGCGTCCACCTGCGCTTCCGCATCGCCGGCGTGCGCCGGGTGTGGCTGGTGCGCACCGGCGGCGAGCTGGTGGACCTGCTCACCGTCGCGGGGCTCGCCGCCGGCCTCCGCGAGCGGATCGGTCACTCCGCCGCCGCGTCGTAGCGCCCCAGCCCGATCGGCGTGCCGCCGGGCAGTCAGGTGAGGACGACCTCGGTCGCGGCGACGACCTCCGGGTCGGCCACCAGGTCGATCGCGGCCACACGGCCGTCCACCACCGTGAAGCGGAACAGCGTCACCGTCCGGCCGCCGACCGCGAACGCCAGCCCGGGCTCGCCGTCGAGCAGCGCCGGGGCCGCGGCCTGGGCGCGCCCGGCGAACACCCGGGCCACGGCGTCCGCCCCGCCGACCGCCGGGACCAGCTCGGGGGCGCCCCGACCGGCGTTCGCGGCGGCCATGGCCACGGCGACCGGGTCGGCCCGCAGCACCACCTCGGGGTCGAGCACCGCGAGCAGCGCCCCGAAGTCGCCCTCGCGCGCCGCCGTCAGGAAGGCCCCGACCACCTCCCGTCGCCGGGCCGCGTCGTCCCCGCCGTCCGTGCTCCCGCCGCCGCGCACCCGGCGGCGGGCGCGGCTCGCGAGCTGGCGCGTCGCGGGCACCGAGCGCTCGACGATGGGGGCGATCTCGTCGAACGGGAGGCCGAACACGTCGTGCAGCACGAACGCGAGGCGCTCGGCGGGCGCGAGGGTGTCGAGGACGACCATCAGGGCCGGGCCCACCGCGTCCGCCGCGACCGCCTGCTCCTCCGGGCCGTCCTCGTCGGCGTCCGGGTCCTCGTCGAGGATCGGGTCCTCCGGGTGGGTGCGCCGCGTCCGCAGCATGTTCAGCGCGATCCGCGCGACGACCGTGGTCAGCCAGCCCCCGAGGTTCTCGATCCCGGGGTCGCCCGACGCGTGGGCGCGCTGCAGGCGCAGCCACGCCTCCTGGACCGCGTCGTCGGCCTCGCCGGTCGGGCCGAGCAGGCGCTGGGCCACGGAGAGCAGGTGCGGACGGTGCTCGGTGAAGCGGGCGGCGAGCGCTCCGGTCGGGTCCATCGGTCACGTTCCTCCGTGCGTCGGTGTCACCACTCTGACCGGCCGGCGCGGCGGAACGTGACCGGCGGTCGAGGAACCGACGGACCCACGGACCGAGGAGCGGACATGACCACGATGAGCACGGTCGAGCAGCGGATGCCGAACCCGGCGGCCCTGCTGCCCGGCGTCGGCGAGGGGATCGGCGGACTGGTCGGCGCGGCGCGCGCCGGCGGGCTGCCCGAGCCCCTCCTGGCGCTGGTGCACCTGCGGGTGAGCATCATCAACGGCTGCGCCTCCTGCACCTACGCGGGGACGCGCGACGCCCGGGCGGCGGGCGAGACCGAGGAGCGCCTGTCGACGGTGGCGGTGTGGCGCGAGGCGCCGTGGTTCACCGACGCGGAGCGGGTGGCGCTCGAGCTCGCCGAGCAGGTGACGCGGCTCGCGGACACCGGGGACCCCGTGCCCGACGCGCTGTGGGACGAGGTGGTGCGCACCTTCGACGAGCCCGCACGGGCGGCGCTCCTGCTCTGGATCGCCGTCGTCAACCTCTTCAACCGGCTCAACGTGCCGGTGCGCCAGCCCGCGGGCACGGGCTGGTAGGTGCGACTCCGTCGCTCGTGAGCACTAAGTGTCGCTATACCGACAGTTAGTGCTCACGAGCGCGGAGCGCACCTAGGGAAGCGGCGTCAGCATGCGGTGCGGCGCGCAGAGGGCGCGGCTGACCGCGTCGTCGCGGCGGGGCACGTCCGGGCCGCCCTCCGGGCGCACCACCAGGTCGGCGGGGCCGGGCACCGCGCCGCAGGCGGGACACCGCCCGTCGGCGCCGGTGTCCGGCTCGCCGCCGGCGGGGCAGCCCGCGTGCGCGAACCGGCGCACCGTCCCGCCGGTGGCCCGCTGGCCGGTCTCGCCCCAGCTCGCGAGCGCCCGGAGCGCGGGCCACAGCGCCGTCGCCGCCTCGGTGACCCGGTAGTCGGTCCCGTCGCGCTCGAGGACGCCCGCCTCGACGAGCCGGGCGAGCCGGTCGGAGAGCACGGCGCGCGGGACGTCGAGGTGGGCGACGAGGTCGGCGAACCGGTGGACGCCGAGGAAGCAGTCGCGCAGGACGAGCAGCGTCCACCGGTCACCCACCACCTCGAGGGCGCGGGCGATCGAGCAGTCCTGGAGGGGATAGCCCTGGCCGAGCGGCATGAGACCAGGGTAACGCGACGACGGTTCAATGACCGAACTCGGCGTGCTAGCGTCTCGGACCGTGCGGTCCCGATCCGGCGCAACGGTCGCCGTGGCCTCCGCGGCCACCTTCCTCGCCCTCGTCGCCTTCACCACGCCCCTCGCGACGCTGCCCGCCACGGCGGCCGCGCTCGGGTCCGGCCCCGAGGGCCAGGCGTGGATCCTCAGCTCGATGAGCATCGGTCTCGGCGTCGCGCTGCTGTCCAGCGGCGCCGTCGCCGACGACCTCGGGCGGCGCCGTGCCCTCGTGCTCGGCAGCGCCGTGCTCGTCGTCTCGTCGGTGGTGTGCGCGCTGTCCCCGACGACGGCCGTGCTCGTCGCCGGCCGGATCGGCGCGGGCGTCGGGGGCGCCGCGCTCATCGCGGCCGGCCTCGGGCTGATCGGCCACGCCTACCCCGCGGGCACCCCGGAGGCGCGGCGGGCCAGCGGCATCTGGGGCGCGGCGCTCGGCGCCGGCATCGCGGTCGGGCCGCTGCTCGCGACCGGGGCCCAGGAGCTGGCCGGCTGGGCGTCGGCGTACTGGCTCGAGGCCCTGCTGGCCGTGGTGCTCGGCGTCGTCGCGCGGGTCCTGCTCGAGGAGTCCCGGGCCGAGCGCCCGCGCCCGGTCGACGTGCCCGGCGTCGTGCTGCTCGCGGCCGGGGTGGGGGTGCTGCTCACGGGCCTGGTCGAGGCGCGCGGCGGGCCGACCCGCCCGCTCGTGATCGTGCTGGTGCTCGGCGGGCTCGCGCTGCTCGGGGTGTGGCTGTGGGTCGAGCACCGGCGGGCCGCCCCGATGATCGACCCCGAGCTGTTCCGTTCGCCCCCGTTCCTCGCCGCCACCTTCGGGGCCCTGGCGACCGGGGCCGGGATCATCGCGACGTCGTCGTTCCTGCTCACGGTCATGGAGCGCGGGCTCGGCGCGGGTGCGGTGATCGCGGCGACGGTGCTGCTCGCGTGGTCGGCGACCGGGGTCGTGACGTCGCTGCTCGCGCGGCGGCTCCCGACGTCGTGGAGCGCGCGGATCCAGCTGGGGGTGGGCCTCGTCGTCGTCGCCGTCGGGCAGCTGCTGCTGCTCGGCGCCACGCCGGGCGACTCGCCGTGGCGCTACGTCCCGGGCCTGCTCGTCGCCGGGGTCACCAGCGGCGTGGTCAACGCCGCCCTCGGTCGCGAGGCGGTCGCCAGCGTCCCGCCCGGGCGGGCGGCGATGGGGAGCGGCGCGAACAACACCGCCCGCTACGTGGGCTCGGCGATCGGCACGACCGTCGTGGCGGTCATCGCCACCCGCCCCGGCCTGCCGCCGGGTCCGGCGGGCCTGCTGCAGGGGTTCGACGCTGCCGTCGTCGTCGCCACCGTGTTCTCGCTGCTCGGCGCGGTCGCCGTGTTCGCGTGCCGGCCGCGGCGGGCCGGCCGTCCGTCGGAACAGGGCGCGACGAGCGACGAGCAGGCAGACTCGGGGCATGGACAAGGCAGCGCTCGCCGAGACCCAGGGCCCCCTCAAGCAGCAGTACCGTGACGACCCGGAGTCGGCCGTCGTCGTGCTCAAGGCCGACGGTGACCTCGAAGGTTCCGGCATCGCGTGCCGGGTGTCGACCGCACAGGCCATGGTCGAGGCGGGGCTGCACCCGGCGACCGGCGGCACGGGCGAGCTGCTCTGCTCCGGCGACATGCTGCTCGAGGCGCTCGTCGCCTGCTCCGGGGTGACGCTGCGCGCGGTCTCGACGTCCATGGGCGTCGAGATCCGCGGCGGGACGATCCACGCCGAGGGCGACCTCGACTTCCGGGGCACCCTCGGCGTCGCGAAGGACGCGCCCGTCGGCTTCAAGGACATCCGGCTGTCGTTCGACCTCGACACCGACGCCGACGAGGAGACCCTCGCGACGCTGCACAAGCTCACCGAGCGGTACTGCGTCGTGTACCAGACGCTGGTGAGCTCGCCGTCGGTGTCACTGGAGCTGGGCAAGGCCACGGCGGCGCAGGCCTGACGACGGCCTCCCCACGACGACGGCCCCCGCGCTCGCACTGAGCGCGGGGGGCCGTCGGGCGTCGGGGACCTAGTCCGTGTGGTACGGGTCGTAGTGGATCTGCATGAACGGCGTCCCGGCGTCGAGCATCGCCGACACCGTGGAGCGGACCATGCCCGGTGAGCCCGAGACGACGACCTGACGGTCGGCCCAGGCGCCGTAGCGCGCCACGACCTCGCCCAGGGTGCCGGTCTCCGCGCCGTAGCGACGCCCGTCCTCCTCGACGACCGGCACCACCGTCAGCCACGGGTTGTCCTGGGCCATCCGGCGCAGGGTGTCAATGTCGTAGAGCGAGTCCCACGTGCGGCCGCCGACGAACAGCGCCACCTTGCGGTCCGAGCCGTCGACCATCAGTTGCTCGACGAGCGCGCGGGCCGGGGCGAGCCCCGTGCCGCCGGCGACCATCAGCAGGTCGGCCCGCGAGCGGGGGTCCAGCGTCATCTGGCCCATCGGCGGCCCGATGCGCCACACGTCGCCGACGTGCGCGTGCGAGACGATCGCCCGGCTGACCCAGCCGCCGGGGACGGTGTGGACGTGGAACTCCAGCACGCAGTCCGGGCCCGGCGCGTTGGCCGGTGACAGCGAGCGCCACATCCGCGGGCGCTGCGGCGTCTCGACCGAGACGTACTGGCCGGCGAGGTAGGGCACCGGCTGGCTGGTCTGCACCCGCACGACGGCGAGGTCCTGGGACACCCGCCGGTGCTCCATGACCCGGGCCATCCAGACCGCCGGGCCGCGCTCGGCGTCGGCGGCGTCGCGCATCGCCTGGGAGACGATGCCGTAGGCACCGATCCACGCCTGCTCGATCTCGCGGGTCCACGCCGGGCCGGCGAACTCCTTGATGGCACCGACGAGCGCCTCGCCGACCTTGTCGTAGTGCTCGCCGACGACCCCGAACTTGCGGTGGTCGCGGCCGAGCTGGCGCAGGAAGGTCGTGAGCTCGTCCGGCCGGTCGACCATCTGCACGACGTGGACGAGCGCGCGCAGCAGCCGGGTGCGCTGCAGCTCCATCGTCACCGGGAAGAGCTCACGGGTCTCCGGCGCGATCCGGAACAGCCAGCCGTAGAAGAGCTGGGTCAGATCGTCGGCGCGGGGCGCGACGAGCTCGAAGCTGGACCGGATGAGCGAGACCATGTCCGTCGCGTTCGGCGGCGGCGAGATGCCCGACTCGCGCGGCGTCGGCAGGCCGACCCCGTCCGGCAGGCCCGTGGGCCCGGAGGGCGCCGAGATCGCGGTGGTGCGGGGGGCGTCGTCGCGGGAGTCGAACCCGGAGGACCACCCGCCCGGCGTGCCCGACGGCGCGTCGTAGGGGTTGCGGCCCGTCGCGAAGGCGTCCCGGGGGCCGTCGGAGCGGCCGGGGGAGGACCAGCCGTCGGAGTGGCCGCCCGAGGACCAGCCGTCGGAGGACAGGCCGGACGAGGCCCGCTCGCCCGGCGCGTAGCCGTTCGAGGAGAAGCCGCTCGAGGAGGAACCGCCCGACGGGTAGCGGTCGGACGAGTAGCCGTCCGACGGGTAGCCGCCCGACGACCAGCTGTCGGAGGGGTAGCCGCCGGAGGAGTATCCGTCGGAAGAGTGGCCGTTCGACGAGTACGCGTCGGCGGGCCAGCCGTCCGAGGAGCGTCGCCCGGACGAGTAGCCGCCGGTGTCGTACCCGCCCGGCTCGTACCCGCCGGTCTCGTACCCGCCCGGCTCGTAGCCCTGGCCGGGCTCGCGGGGAGCGGGCGGTGGGTAGCCGTGGCTGCGCGGGGGAGGCGGCGGTACGGCTCCTCGTCCGGGGGCTTGGCTCATGGTGGTCCCGTCGTCGCGCCGGTCGTCGGCGATGTCGAACACGGCGTCGTCCCGGTCGGTGGACCAGGACGGCCGCTCCGTCCGTCCGGGGTCGGACGGCCCGGGGGCTCCGGGACCGGACAGGTCGTGGCCGCCCGTCGGGCCGCGGTCGAGAGCCGCCGCACCCCAACCGCCGCTGCTGGACGGCCGGCCGTGGTCCTCGTGCTCGGCCGCCGTGCCACGGGGAGGACCCCCCGGCCCGGCGAGGCCGTGTCGCCCCGCGTCGGGACCGTTGCTCCTCGCTGCCGTCACGTCCGGTCGACTCCTCATCTCGCGATGACTCGCTCGGCCCCCGGCGACGCACCCTACCGGTGGGCACTGCCGCGTCACGCTACTCCGCGTCTCCGCGCGGACGTCCCCTGTGTCCGTCGGTGCGGCCAGCGTGCGTCGAGGACCGGTGAGCGGTGGTGTCCGGCGCCACGATCGGGCCCGTCGCGACCGCGTGTTGTCACCCGCCGTCGCGGGACGACCGCTCTCCTCAGCGTGTGGCGCCCTCGTCGTCACCCGACGGGGTCGTCGTCGGCGCCGTGGAGGTGGGGCCCGTGCCGGTGGACGGGAGTGCGGCGCGCTGCGCGACCGGTCGCGGCGCGGCGGACGAGGTCTGCGTCCGGGGACGGGTGGAGGTCGCGCGCGGGGTCCCCGAGCGGCTCGTGGTGGGGGTGGGGCGCGACGACGGCGGCCGGTGCCGCGTCGTGGTGGGGGTGGGCCGCGTGCTCGTCGGCGCGGCGGCCCGCGTCGTGGACGCCGGAGTCCCGGGTCCCGTCCGGTGGGGGGCGGCGGGTGCGGACGCCGTCGCGGCCCCCGCCGGCGTCCCGTGGTCGTCGGCACGGATGAGGTCCGCGCCCGCGACGGCCGGGTCCACGCCGCCCGCGGCCGCCGCGCCGGTGGTGGTCCCCTCGGCCGATGACGTCGGCGCCGCCGAACCGGGGTCGGCGAGCGCGGGGGAGGGGCTGGCGGGCAGGACACCCTCCGCGCCGGTCGGCGTCAGCCCGAGCGCCAGGCCGACCCCCCCGATGCTCAGCGCCCCGAAGGCCGCGACCGCGGCGGGCACCGCCGTCGTGCGGCGCCTCCGCGTGCGGGCCGCCCGCGGGGCGGCCTCGTCGAGCAGTGCCGCCATCTCGTCCGCACGCTCGCGCATCTCGCGCGGGCGGCGTCCGCCACCGGGACGGCCCCGTCCGGCTCGGCTCACGCGGAATCCTCTCGCCGTCATCTCGTCACGCACGGTTCACGCGCTGACTACTGCCGGTCGTCGGGTCAGGGTGCCAGACGATCTGTGCCGAGGTCACCGGGGTCCGGGCCCGGACGGCCCGGACGAGTGACCGTCGGTGAGGTGGTGCCGGACGCCGGAGGGGGACGGGCTACCCCTACAGTGGTCGGCCGTGACCTGTCCGGGATCGGTCGACCCGCGAGGGACCCGAGCGGCCCCCGGTGGGTCGACGCCGGTCCAGGATGCGGGCGGCACGGGAGCGCCCGCGGGTGGTCGAGGACAGGTATGGACGTCCGGTATGCGCCGAACGGAGGATCGTGATCAGGCCGCTTCCCGGACCAGGTGGGTCCGAACGGCTAGATCCCATCCTGTTAGCGACCGGTGAGGATGGACGTCGAGCGCGCGGGGGCCCGGCTCGGTACGGCGACGACGGCGGTGCGGTACACACCGCCGAGGTCGTGAGCCCGTCAGGGACACGGCAGGACCTCGAGCGACTCGGAGGTGGCATGGCCCGCGGCACGGCCACGGTGACCGTGAACGGCGCGGACGGGGCGTCCGAGGACACGCCCGTCAGCGGCGTGCCGTCCCCCGCTGCCCCCGAGGTCGAGCCCGCCCCCGGCGAGCACGGCGAACCCACCGCTCCGCTCACCGCGCCGGTGGGCCCGGACGGCGCCGTCGCGGAGCCCGTCCAGCTCGAGCCCCAGGGGCCGCCGCGGCCGAGCCCGCGGCCCCGTCCAGCGTCGGCGGACGCCGAGGACGACGACACCGCGGCGGCGACCGTGCACGCGCCGGCCGTCCCGGCGGCGCGGAACGGTGCAGCGCCCCTGCCCGGCCCCGAGCGCCCGGCCGCGCCCGACGCCGTCGCCGGAGGGCCCCGGGAGCACGACGGCGCCTCCTGGGGCGCCCCGGCGTCGTCGTCGGAGTCGGTGCCCCCCGTCGATCCCGCCGAGGCGGAGGAGTTCCTCCGGCTCTTCCACGCCGAGGCCGACGAGCCCGGCGCCGCCGCGGTCAAGGGCGCGAGCAGCCGGACCGCGCCGCTCGAGGACCGGCTCGCCGAGGTCCGCGACGAGATCGAGCGCACCGGCACCTACGTGCACACCCCGGCCGAGCTGGCCTTCGGCGCCCGCGTCGCCTGGCGGAACTCGGCACGGTGCATCGGGCGGCTGTACTGGCGCAGCCTGCACGTGCGCGACCGGCGTCACGTCGTCGCGCCGGACGAGGTCGCCGCCGAATGCGTCGGCCACCTCGACGAGGCCACCCGCCGCGGGCGCATCCGCTCGACGATCACCGTGCTCGCCCCCGACACCCCCGCCTCGCCCGGCCCGCGGGTCTGGAACGAGCAGCTCGTCCGCTACGCCGGCTACCGCACCGGCGGCCGGGTCCTCGGCGACCCCCGCTACGTCGGGTTCACCGACCACGCGCGCTCGCTCGGGTGGGTGCCGCCCTCGCCGATGGGGCGCTTCGACGTCCTCCCGCTGGTCGTCTCCGGCGGCGGGGAGTGGGCCGAGAAGGGCCCGCAGTTCTTCGAGGTGCCCGCGGAGTCGGTGCTCGAGGTGGAGCTGACCCACCCCGACCACGCCTGGTTCGCCGAGCTGGGCCTGCGCTGGCACGCCCTCCCGGTGATCAGCAACATGCGCCTGGACATCGGCGGCGTCTCCTACCCCGCCGCGCCGTTCAACGGCTGGTACATGGCCACCGAGATCGGGGCGCGCAACCTCTCCGACGGCGAGCGCTACGACATGCTCGGGGAGGTGGCCGAGCGGATGGGACTCGACACGTCGAGCGACCGCACCATGTGGCGCGACCGCGCCGCCGTCGAGCTCACCCTCGCCGTGCAGCACTCGTTCGACCAGGCCGGCGTCTCGATGGCCGACCACCACGGCGAGTCGCAGCGCTTCCTGCGCCACCTCGAGCGGGAGGAGGCGGCCGGGCGGAAGTGCCCGGTGGACTGGAGCTGGATCGTCCCGCCCATCTCCGGCGGCCTCACCCCGGTGTTCCACCGCTACTACGACGAGCCCACCGACTCCGGCCCGATGTTCCGCATCGACCCGCAGCAGGCGGCGCGGGGTCAGGGGTGCCCCATGTGAACGATTGTGGTCGCTCCCACGACCAAGATCGTTCACATGCACCCGGCGACCCGAACATGTCGACCAGAGCCACGTCTGTGTGAACGATCTTGGTCGTCGGAGCGACCACCATCGTTCACAGGGCGTCAGCCACGAGCCAGCCCCCGTGGTCGGACTCCACCCGGAACCGGGCGCCGGTGCGCTCGCCGAGGGCGGTGAGGACGTCGGGGGTGAAGCGGCAGAGGTGGCCGTAGACCGGGTCGGGCTCGTCCTCGAACGGCACGGCCACGACGATGCGACGGCGGGCGATCCGGCACATCTCCGCGACGACGGCGGCCGAGTCCGCCGCCGGCAGGTGCTCGAGCAGGTGGATCGCGGTGGCCGTGTCGACGGCGTCGTCGTGCAGCGGCACGGCCCGGGCGTCGCAGGCGGCGGTGCGCAGCCGGGTCGTCGCCGCGGGCACGATCCCGGTGCCCGCGACCGCCGAGAGCAGCCGCATGGTGCCCGGCGTGTGGTCGGTGGCGACGACGTCGAGGCCGCGCTCCGCCATGAGCAGCGGGAGGAAGCCGAAGCAGGTGCCGAGGTCGGCGACGGTCGTCCCCGCCACCTCGTCGAGCGCCCGCGCGTGCACCGGCGCGAACCCGGCCAGCGACGCCTCCGGGGGCGCCCCGGGGGTCGGGGCCCGCTCCGGGTGGCGCAGGACGGCGAGGGAGTTGGCGTAGAAGGTCGACCACGCGGTGAGCGGGTCGCCGACGGTGGACCGCACGATCCCGGTGACGACCCGCTCGAAGACCGGCGCCGACTCCACCACCGGGCCGAGCTCGGCGGCGACGAGGGTCGAGACGTCGTCGTCGAGCTCGTCGGGCCGGAAGCGGTGGAGCACCAGCAGCCGCCCGCCCGGGCGGTGCACCTCGAAGTGCTCGCTGATCAGCTCGGGTGCCTTCCCGGAGACCAGCCGGACCGGCACCGCCGCGCGGTCGACGTGGCAGACCACGACGGGGCCGTTCTCCCACCGCCCCGGGTGGGACGGGCCGAGGGGGTCGATGCGGGCGCTGCCGGCGGCCGGCGGGGTCAGGGTCACGGCCGCGTCCCGTCCACCGGGCCTCAGCGTCCGATCATCTCGGAGACCATGTCGTGGCTGACCTCCGAGAGCCCTGTGAGGTCCCGCACGACGCGGATGCGGTCGCAGAACTCGGCGTACTGCGGGAGGTCGCAGGCGCCGAGCCCCCAGGAGTAGCGCGGCTCCGGGGTCAGCCAGATCGTCTCGCGGGCCCGCCGGGTGATCTCCGCGAACGCCTCGATGTTCGGGTCGTTGCCGTTGCCCCGGCCGTCGCCGAGCACGATCACCGTCGAGCGCCGGTTCACCGCGGAGGCGTGGTCCTCGAGGAAGGTGCCGAAGGCCTCGCCGTAGTTGGAGTTCGCGTCGACGTCGATGAGGTCGCCGCCGAAGATCAGCCCGAGGGCGTCCTCCACCGTGTGGTCGGCGAACAGGTCGGTGACCTCGGTGAGCTCGGAGACGAACGCGAACGAGCGCACCTGCCCGAACATGTCCTGCAGCCCGTGCACGAGGTGCAGCGTGAACCGGGCGGTGGCCCGCACCGAGAGCGAGACGTCGGCGAGGATCACCAGGCGCGGCTTGTCCTCGGCCCGGCTCACCGTCACCGGGGTGAAGGGGATGCCGTCGAAGCGCATGTTGCGCCGCATCGTGCGGCCGGCGTCGATGCGCCCGCGCGGGGACTGGCGGCGTCGGTGGGTGAGGGCGCCGTGCAGGGTCTTGGCGAGGCGGCGCAGCGAGTCCTCGAGCTGTTGGCGCTCGTGCTCCTCGGCCCGGTCGACCTCGGCCTTGCGGGCGTCCTCGTCGGCGTGCCCGCCCTCGATGACGCGCTGCTCGATCTCCATGAGCCGCTCGAGGTGGGCCTTGATCGCCTCGGGGAGGTTCTCGAGCATCCCGGCGAGCCGGCGGCGCAGCGCCATCGCGTCCGACTCGTCACCATCGTTCGCCCCGTCCACCTCGTCTTCAACACCCTGCAGCCAGCCGAGGAGGGCCTCCTGCTGGGCGACGTTGAGGTCCGCGTCGACCTTCGTGCCCGACGCGGTGGCGATGTCGCCCGGCAGCCCGCCGCCGTGGAGGTGGTCGGTCTCGATCTGGACCTTCTCGCCGGTGCCGGTCTGGTCGGTGGCCCCGTCCTTGGAGAAGACGATCTCGTCGGTCATCGCCGCGAGGTCGATCTTGTTGGCCTCCTGGTGGAGGTTGTACTGCTGGGCCAGGTCGTCGGGGTCGAAGAACTCCTTGATGTCGACCGGCTTGCCGTGGTCGTGACCCTGCTGCGGGGTCTCGCTGGGCTCCTCGGACAGCGTGAAGTCCTCGAGCGACCCGTCGTCGGACAGATCCTCGTGGCCGTGCCCGTGGCCGTGCCCGGTGTCCTCCTTGCCGATCCGCACCAGCGCGAAGAACGCGTCGAAGATCTCGTCGAACGTGGCCTCGTCGCGGATGTCCTTGACCAGCGCGACCTGCAGCGCGGCCTTGAGGGTCGCGCGGTCGGCGAGCACACCGGGCTCGCGCGCGCACCGCATGGCGTCGAGGACCTCCGAGGTGGAGATCCGGACCTGGCGGATGCGCAGCAGCCGGACGAAGCGGTGGATGCTGGCCTCCATCGCGGGGCCTCCTCTCTCGCGGGAGCCGACGGCGGCGGGGCTGTAGGGCTACCGGGCTACAGGGCGCGCTTGCGGCCCAGCCCGAACGACCGGTTCCCCTGCGAGGAGCTGACCGAGCGTGGCTTCGCCTCCGGGCCCTCGCCACGGCGGGCCGCCTCCTTGGCCTCGCTGCCGGCCGCGTAGTGGCCCACGTGGCGGCCTTCCTGGTCCTTCGAGGCGCGCACCGCGCGGCCGTCGGGCCCGTTGTCCTCGTCGTCGTCGACCGCGGGTGCGGGGCCGGAGGAGCGGCCGTTCCGCGGGGCCGGGTGGGACTCGTGGGCGTGGTCGTCGTCGTGCCCGTGCCCGTGGCCATGCCCGTGGCCGTGCCCGTGCGCGTCGTCGACGACGGCGTTCGGGTCGACCAGGTTGGGCAGCGCACCCAGCGCCTTCGTCACGTCCTTGTCGTACTTGACGACGACGGAGACCGTGTCGGCGAGGATCCGCGAGTTCAGCTCGTCGACGCCGAGGACCGCGAGCGTGCGGGCCCAGTCGATCGTCTCGGAGATCGACGGCGCCTTGCGCAGCTCGAGCTCGCGCAGCCCGCGGACCACCTCGACGAGCTCGCGCGCGGCCGCCTCGGGCAGGCCGGTGTTCTTCGACTGCACGATCTCCAGCTCGCGCTCGGCGGTGGGGTAGTCGAGGAAGAGGTGCAGGCAGCGCCGCTTGAGGGCGGCGGCGAGGTCGCGGGTGTTGTTGCTGGTGAGGATCACGTAGGGGGCGTTCTCGGCGGCGAACGTGCCGACCTCGGGCACCGAGATCTGGAACTCGCCGAGGGTCTCGAGCAGGACGGCCTCGAGGGCTTCGTCGGCGCGGTCGACCTCGTCGATCAGCAGCACGACGGGCTCGGGGGACCGGATCGCCTGGAGCAGCGGGCGCGGCGCGAGGAAGCGCTCGGAGAAGAACACGGAGTCCTGCGCGCCGATGCGGTCGACGGCGGTGGGGATGTCGGGGGCGTCCTCGACGACCTGCCCGATCTTCTCCCGCAGGATCTGGGTGTAGAGCAGCTGCTTGCCGTAGTCCCACTCGTAGAGGGCCTTGGTCTCGTCCTGGCCCTCGTAGCACTGCAGGCGCAGGAAGCGACGCCCGGTCGCCACCGCGAGCATCTTCGCCAACTCGGTCTTCCCGACGCCGGCCGGGCCCTCCAGCAGGAGCGGCTTCTCCAGCCGCGTCAGGAGGAAGACGGTGGTGGCCAGCCGTCGATCGGCGATGTAGCCCTGGGCCGAAAGCGCCTCGACGACGTCGTCGACCGACTCGAACGGTCCCGACGGGGCGTCGGCCGCGGTGCCGGTGGGCTGCTCGGACGTGCTGGTCACGCGGGGTCCTTCCGTACGTGCAGGCGAGGGAACGCACCGGTGCCCGGCGGGCCGCGAGGCTCCGCCGGGCACCGGTACGAGTATCAGCTCTCCGGCTCAGCTGAGCAGGTCGTCGAGGTCACCGTTGAGGCAGTGGTCGACGACGGGGCGCACCGTCGTGAAGGTGCACTCCTTCGGGTTGCCCGGGGTGCAGGCGTCGCCGAGGACGTGGTTGGTGATGCGGTCCACGTCGGCGTCGTTGCCCGTGATGGTCTTCTCGTTCTCGTAGAACTTCGTCGGGCCCTGGCCCAGCCGGTTCTTGGAGTACGAGTCCTGGGTGACGTCGGTGAACTTCTCCGGGATGCCCACGTCGCGCAGCAGCCGGATGGAGGCGGCGAGCGCGGCCTCGGCGGCCTGGACGTCGGTCATGTGCGTGGTGTCCACACCCATGGCCTCGGCGATCCGGGCGAAGCGCTTGTAGGCGACCGGCATGTTGAACGCCCAGACGCGGGGGAGCGCGATGGCGTTGTTCAGGCCGTGGTGGGTGTCGTAAAAGGCCGACACCGCGTGCGAGATCGAGTGGATGATCCCGAGGCCGCCGGAGTTGAACGCCTGCGCGGCGATGTACTGGGCGTACATCATGCCCTGGCGGCCGGGCAGGTCCTGGCCGTTCCAGACCGCCTCGCGGAGGTTCCCCGCGGTGAGCTCGATGGCGTGCAGGGCGTTGCCCAGGCTCGGCTCGAAGTTGAGGCGGCTGACGTAGGGCTCGGAGGCGTGCGCGAGGACGTCGAAGCCGCACTGGGCGGTGAAGTCGATCGGGCAGTCGTAGTAGAGCACCGGGTCGTCGATCGCGAGGCTCGTGACCGAGTTGTCGTCGAACGCGACGTACTTGTGCGGGTTGTTCGGGTCCGTCGTCGTGTCGGTGATGACGTAGGCCCAGGAGGTCTCCGAGCCCGTGCCGGCCGTCGTCGAGACCGCGATGTGCGGCGGGTTCTTCGGGTTCTCGGACTGGTTGAAGCCCTCGAACTCGTTGACGTTGCGGCCGTCGTGCGACACCGAGATGCGCGCGCCCTTGCAGGCGTCGTGCGACGAGCCGCCGCCGATGGAGACGAAGCTGTCACAGGTGTTCTCCTGGTACAGCTTCACCGCGTCCATGACGTTGTAGTCCTTGGGGTTGGACTCGACCTGGTCGTAGATGACCGTGTCCACCCCGTGGTACTTCAGCGACTCGCTGATCTTGTGCACGATGTCGGTGCCGCGCAGGCCCGACGTCATGATCAGGGTCTTCTTGAAGCCCAGCTTCAGGGCCTCCGGCCCGATCATCTCGTGCGAGCCGGGCCCGAGGAGCGCCCGCGGGAACGGGTGGAACTCCTTGATCGGGAACGGCTTGAGCAGCTCGTCGACCTGCATCTCGATCCTCTCGTCGTCGGGCGGACCGGCTGGGGGCAGCTGGTCTGTCGTCCGGCGCGGACGCTAAGGGTGCTCTGGGTCACGGGCGAGCGCACGACCGTGATCCCGTTCACGGAGCGGGGAGATCACCCCGACGTTCGGAGGGTTTCGGGTGCTGCCCTTCGTGCCGGTTGGCGATCCCGTTGCTGCTGCACATTTTTGGCGACAAGGAGGGTCCAAGATCGGCAGGATTTGCCGACGCGGGCCGGGGAACTCGCCCGCATGGGCACAGAGCTCGCGGGGCGCACCGCCGTCGTCACCGGGGCGAGCCGGGGTCTGGGTCGGGAGATCGCCGCGGGACTGGCGGGGGCCGGGGCGCGGGTGGTCGCGGTCGCGCGGGACGCCGAGGCGCTGGGCGCGGCCGTCGAGGCGATGCCCGGCGAGGTGACGGCGCTCCCGGTCGACCTCGCCGACGTCGAGGGGATCCCGGCCGCGGTCGCGGGGGTCGGGGACGTCGACGTGCTGGTGAACGCGGCGGCGGTGATGAGCGCGCGGCGGTCGAAGACGCTGGAGGTCTCGCTGGCCGACTGGCGCGCGGTGCGCGACGTCGACCTCGACGCGCCGTTCGCGCTGGTCGCGGCCTTCGTGCCCGCCATGGTCGAGCGCCGGTGGGGCCGCGTGGTGAACGTGACGGCGTGCCTGGGCCGGATGAGCGGGCCGGGGACGGCGGGCGGGCTCGCGCCGTACCGGGTGGCGAAGGCGGGGCTGAACGCGCTGACCCGCAACCTCGCCCACGAGCTCGGGGCGGGCCGGCGCGGCGTGCTCGTCGACGCCACCTGCCCTGGCCACTGCCGCACCGACATGGGCGGGCCGGACGCGCCGCGGTCGGTCGAGGAGGGGGCGGACACCGCGGTCTGGCTGGCCTGCCGGCCGGGCTCGCCCTCCGACCCGCCGCCGACCGGGCGGTTGTGGGAGGACCGTGTCGAGGTGCCCTGGTAGTCAACCGAGCTTGCGCAGGAGGCGGGCGGCGAGCTCGTCGAAGGCGGTCGGGTCGCCGATCATCGCCGAGGTCACGACGGTGATGTCCCACCCGAGGTCGGCGAGGCGGGCCCGGTGGAAGGCGTCCCGGTTCTGGCCGGCGACGGTGCGGTGCTCGGGTCCGTCGTACTCCAGGGCCACCATCCGAGTGGGCCAGGCGAGGTCGAGCCGCTTGCGCTCGCCGGTGAGCAGCACGACGCGGTGCTGCGGGACCCCGGGCGGGACGCCGCGGTCGAGGAGGCCGAGGCGCAAGCGTGTCTCGGGCGGCGACTCGGCGCGCGGATCCATGAGCTCGAGGACCCGCCTGACCCGGACGAGTCCGCGGGCGCGGGGATGGGCCTCGACCAGCGGCCGGAGGTGCCCGTCGGTGAGGCGGCAGGCGTGCGCGAGGGCGTCGACCGCGGCGACCGCTTCGACGAGGGGTGTGCGCCGGGCGAGGTCGAACGCCGTGCGGGCGGGCGAGGTGATGGGGCACCCGAACCGTTCGGCCACCTCGTCCGTCGCGAGGCGGTCGGTGCGAACGGTCACGTCGCTCGGGGGTAGTCGGCAGTGCTGCCGGAGCACGAGCTCGGGGTCCTCCCACGGACACTCGGCGCCGTAGGCCAGCGCGGCGAGCGGGCCCGCGACCACGCCGCGCTCCCGGCTCCACGCGTGCAGCGCCTGGATGCGGACGCGGGTGTCGACCTCGGTCTCGGCCCCGACGTAGACGTCTCGGCGCAGGCGGACGAACTCCGGGCCGCGCAGCTGGTCCTTCGAGAGCAGTTTGAGCTCGACGGCGAGCGAGCCCCGGAACGGCACGCGGGTCCAGCGCGTCGGCGTCTCCACGGGGGTGAGAGGGAGCTTGGAGCGGTTCGGTTCCCTCAGGGGCAGCGGGCGATGCGGGTGTCGGCGGCGCGGGTGCCGCCGTGGCCGGTTGGTAGCGCTCCAACGGGCACGTGGAGGGGTGCGGAGGGGTGGCGGACCCCTCCACGTGCCCGTTGATCATGGAGTGGAGATCGACGACGGCCGGTCGACCCGGATGACGTCGCCTGCCTCGTCCCTCGGTGGGTTGGCAGCCGTCCAACGGGCACATAGAGGGGTACGGACGGGTGGGGGACCCCTCCAGGTGCCCGTTGATCATGGAGAGCGAGCAGCGCCGCCTCAGCCGTCGGCCAGGGCCGCCCGGGCGAGGTCCACCGCCCGCTCCGGCGACACCCCCAGTGACCGCATCCGCGCCGCGTACTCCCGCGCCGCCTCCCGGGCCTCGTCGCGCCCGCCGCCCTCCGCCGCCGACGGGTCCACCACGAACGTCCCGAGCCGCCCGCGGGTCTCCACCACCCCGGCCGCCTCCAGCTCCCGGTAGGCCCGCGCCACCGTGTTCGCCGCGAGCCCGAGGTCGACGGCGAGCCGCCGCACCGCGGGCAGCCGGGTGTGCGGGGCCAGCGCCCCGGAGCGCACCAGTGCCGTCACCGAGGCCCGCACCTGCTCGTACGGGGCCACCGACGACGACGGGTCGACGTCGATCAGCGTCACCGGGTCCGTCACGGACACCATCATCCGAACCCGCGCCCGAGGTCGTCGAACGCCTCCCCGACCAGCAGGCGCAGCAGTGCCCCGTCGCCCGGGCCGGAGTCGAGCCACGTCGTGAACACCCCGCGCATCGCGGCCACCACCACGCGGGCGAAGACCTGCGGACGCAGGTCCGAGACCGCGCAGCCCCAGCGGGACGCCGCGTCGTCGGCCACCGCGCGCTCCCACGCCGCGTACCGGACGGCGGCCCGGGCGGCGACCTCCGGCACCGTCTCGATCAGCCGGAGCCGGCGGCGCAGCACCGGGACGTCGTCGTCGGCGTAGGCGTTGATCCGCAGGAACGCCTCGCGCGCGGCCGCGACCGGGTCGGCGTCGTCGGGGACCGACCGGAGGGTGAGCACCAGCGCGGCGAGCGCGTCGTCGAGCTCGCCGAGGACGACGTCGAGCTTGGTCGGGAAGTACCGGAAGAACGTCCGGCGGCCGACCCCGCCGGCGGCCGCGAGGTCGTCGACGGTGACCGCGTCGAACCCGCGCACCGCGAACAGCTCCAGGGCGACCGCCTCGAGGTGGCGGGCCCGCGCGGTGCGGGTGGTGGTCGACGTCACGTCGCCCAGTGTCCTCCGCCCGCCCCGGTCGCGGCAGGGATCACCTCGCGCGTAGCAAACGCGATCGCGATCACGCCCCGCCCGATCGGTCGGGGTTCCCTGACCGCGCCGACCGTGGCGAGTGGCACCGAGTGCCGTTTAGCGTCCAGTCCGCCCGAGGAGTCCACCCCAGGAGGCAGCCATGGCGGATCAGAACCCCGACCAGGAGACCCCGCTCGTCGAGGAGACCCTCGTCGAGGAGGTCTCGATCGACGGCATGTGCGGCGTCTACTGATGACCGCGGCACCGGCGGAGGCCTCCACGACCGGGGCCTCCGCCGGCGCCTTCGACCCGGCCCGCCCCCACCGGCTCTCGTCGTCGGTGTCGGTGCGGCCGGAGTCGTTCGGCGCCCTCGTCTACGACTTCCACACCCGGCGGCTGTCCTTCCTCAAGACGAAGCCGCTCGTGCACGTGGTGCAGTCCCTCGAGCACCACGACGACGTCCACGGCGCGCTCGACGAAGCGGGAGTGGCCGAGTCCGAACGCGACCAGTACCTGCGGGCCCTCGCCGGCCTCGCGCAGGCGGGCACGATCACGCCCCGGTAGGGAGCCATCACCATGAAGCTCGTCGAACACTTCACCCACGGCCTGACCTCCCCGATCTGCCTGACCTGGGAGCTCACCTACGCCTGCAACCTCTCCTGCGTGCACTGCCTGTCCAGCAGCGGGCGGCGCGACCCGCGCGAGCTGTCGACCGAGGAGTGCAAGGCGGTCATCGACGAGCTGCAGCGCATGCAGGTCTTCTACGTCAACATCGGCGGCGGCGAGCCGACGGTGCGCAGCGACTTCTGGGAGCTCCTGGACTACGCGATCGCCCACGACGTCGGCGTCAAGTTCTCCACCAACGGCGTCAAGCTGGACCAGGCCCGCGCGGCACAGCTGGCGGCGACCGACTACGTCGACGTCCAGATCTCCCTCGACGGCGCGACGGCGGAGGTCAACGACCACGTCCGCGGGCCGGGCTCCTTCGACACCGCGATCCGGGCGATGGAGAACCTGCACGAGGCCGGCTTCGGGCAGTTCAAGATCAGCGTGGTGGTGACGCGGCAGAACGTCGACCAGCTCGACGAGTTCAAGGCGATCGCCGACAAGTACGGGGCCCAGCTGCGGATCACCCGCCTGCGCCCGTCGGGCCGCGGCGCCGACACCTGGGACGAGCTCCACCCGACCCAGGCCCAGCAGAAGCAGCTCTACGACTGGCTGGTGGCGCGCGGCGAGGACGTCCTCACCGGCGACTCGTTCTTCCACCTCTCCGCGTACGGCCAGGAGCTGCCGGGCCTCAACCTGTGCGGCGCCGGGCGCGTGGTGTGCCTGATCGACCCGGTCGGCGACGTGTACGCCTGCCCGTTCGCGATCCACGACCAGTTCCTCGCCGGCAACGTCCGGTCCGAGGGCGGGTTCCAGACGGTGTGGCAGGACTCCGAGCTCTTCGCCGAGCTCCGGGGCCCGCAGTCGGGCGGCGCCTGCACGAAGTGCTCCCACTACGACGCGTGCCAGGGCGGCTGCATGGCCGCGAAGTTCTTCACCGGCCTGCCGCTCGACGGCCCGGACCCGGAGTGCGTGCTCGGCAACGGCGAGCGCGAGCTCGCAAAGCTCGAGATGGCTGGTGCCCTCGAACCTGGGATCATTCCCAAGCCGTCGCTCGACCACTCCCACCGGACGAGCCCGCGCACGAAGAGCGAGCCGGTGCCGCTGACCCTCTCGGTGCGCCGTCCGGACAAGGCCTGCGACTCCGACCCCCTGGCCGGCGAGGGTCGACGGCTCCCGGCCGCCATCCGGGTGGGCTGAGTCGGGTGTCCTAGCGAGCTCCCCCGGTGCCGCGGGCGATCCTCGCGGCACCGGGGTGACCCCTCACCCCCGCCGCCAGCCCAGCGACGCGTCCGCCAGCAGGTGGCGCACGAGCAGCTCGGTGCTGGCCGTGGCGTCGGGGTGGGTCACGACGTGCCAGGGCCGCGACACGGGCACCCCCGGCACCGGCAGCTCGACCAGCGCCCCGTCGGCGAGCAGTCGGTCGACGCCCTCGCGCGCCACGAGCGTCACGCCCAGCCCGGCGCGGGCCGCGGCGATCGTCGCGCCGTGCGAGCCCAGCACCAGCCGCGGCGGGTCGCCCGGGAGGTCCGCGAGCAGCGCGGTGAGGGTGGCCCGGATGCCCGAGCCCGCCTCGCGCAGCAGCCACGTCGCCGTCGCCGGGTCGAAGGCGGCCGCCGTCGCCGGGGTCCCGACGACGACGAGGGTGTTCTCGCGCCGGGCGCGCACGCGCGCGTCGAGATCGGCCGGCGGACTGCCGGCGACCACGACGTCGACCTCGTGGTGGCGCAGCATCGGCCAGACCGCGGCGCTGGGGGCGACCTCGACGCCGAGGGTGACCTCCGGGTGGCGGGCCCGGAACGAGGCGAGCAGGGCGGGCAGCAGGTGCTCGCCCGCCGTCGTCACCGCCCCGAGGCGCACGTGCCCGCGCTCCGGGTCGGCCTCGCCGCGGGCGGCGGCGCCCGCCTCGTCGAGCAGCCCGAGGATGCGGCGCGCGTAGTCGGCGTAGCGCCGCCCGGCCGCGGTGAGCCGGATCCCACGGCCCTCCCGCTCGAGCAGCGCCACCCCGACCTCGTCGCCCAGCGCGCGCACCGCCGCCGAGACCGTGGACTCGGTGACGACGAGCGCGGCGGCCGCCCCGCGCACCGACCCGGCCTCGGCGAGGGCGACGAAGGCCCGCAGGCGCGCCGTGGTGGTCACACGTGCCGATCCTGGCCCATCCTCAGCTCGCCGTGTGCCCGCCGGCGAAGACGCGGCTCGCCCGCAGGTCGGGAGCCTCGAGGGTGGTGAGCTCGGGCAGGCCCACCGACCGCGACGGGGCCTCCCCGAGGCGGCGGGCCTGGCGCATCCGCGCCCGGTCGAGGGCGTTGCGCACGCTGCGGGCGCCGGCGAACCACGCCTGCTCGCGGCGCAGCGCGAGGTACTCCCGCAGCGCGTCGGCCGCGTCGTCGGAGAAGCACAGGCCCTGCCCGGCGGCCATGTCCCGGGCGATCACCACGAGCTCGTCGGCGGTGAAGTCGGGGAAGTCGACGTGGTGGGCGACGCGGCTCTGCATCCCCGGGTTGGCCTCGAAGAAGGTGGCCATCCGATCGGCGTAGCCGGCGAGTACGACGACGAGGTCGTCGCGGTGGGCCTCCATGGCCTGCAGGAGGATCTCGATGGCCTCGCCGCCGTAGTCGCGCTCGTTGCCGGGCCGGTGCAGGTAGTAGGCCTCGTCGACGAAGAGCACCCCGCCGCGGGCCTTGCCGACGATCTCCTTGGTCTTCGGCGCGGTGTGCCCGACGTACTGCCCGACGAGGTCGTCGCGGGTGGCGGTGACGAGGTGCCCGCGGCGCAGGTAGCCCAGGCCGTGGAGCAGGTCGCCGATCCGCCGGGCGACCGTCGTCTTGCCGGTGCCCGGGTTGCCGGTGAAGCACATGTGCAGCGTCGGGGGCTCGGTCGCCACGCCGAAGCGCCCCCGCACCCGGTCGACGACGAGCAGCGCCGCGAGCTCGCGGAGCCGCTCCTTCACCGGCGCGAGGCCGACGAGCTCGGCGTCGAGCGCGTCGAGGACGGCGTCGACGCCCGCGTCGCGACGGACCGCGTCGAGGTCCACCGTCGCGTCGGGGGCGAGCGGCGCCTCGGCGGGCGCCGCAGCCCCGGTCTCCCGGGTGCCGTTCGACGCCCGGCCCGCCGTCGCGAACGACACCCGCGTGCCGTCAGCGCCCGCCATGGCCGTTGCTCCGCGGACCGCCGCCCCGGCCCGTGGCGCCGTAGCGCGAGCCCGCGGGCCGCTCGGTGGCGTAGGAGTGCACGGAGTAGCCGACGCGGCGGTCCGGCCCCTCCTGGCGGTCGAGGCGGAAGCCGGGCTCCTCGCTCGGGCGGTTGACCAGGAACGACAGCGCGACGGTCTGGCGGCCGAGGCCGGCGTCGTAGGCGTTGACCCGCACGTAGTGCTCGGGGTGCTCCTCGCGGCAGGCGCGGACCTCGTCGAGCACCGCGGCCGGGTCCTGCAGGTCGAACAGCGGGAGCCCCCACATCTCCCAGTAGGTGTTCCGCGGGTGCGGGTCGTCGGTGTACTCCACCGAGCAGGGCCAGCCCTGCTCGAGGGCGTAGGCGATCTGGGCGCGGATCTCGTCGTCGGTGAGATCCGGCAGGAACGAGAACGTGCCCTGGGTGATCCTCACGGTGTCCTCCTCACGAGGGGGTGGCGACGGCGTCGACGGTGTCGGTCGAGGCGTAGTCGAAGGTGACGTCGCCCCAGGTCGAGAGGGCCATGTCGAGCGGCTTGTTGCGCTTCGCGGCAGCGCGGAGGACCTCCTCGCCCTCGGCCAGGACGTCGCGGCCCTCGTTGCGCGCCTTGATCATCGCCTCGACGGCGACCCGGTTGGCCTCGGCGCCCGAGGCGATGCCCATCGGGTGGCCGATGGTGCCGCCGCCGAACTGCAGGACGGTGTCCTCGCCGAGGTGGTGCAGCAGCTGGTGCATCTGCCCGGCGTGGATGCCGCCGGAGGCGACCGGCATGGTGGCCGGCATCGACACCCAGTCCTGGGCGAAGTACAGGCCCTTCGACGGGTCGGCGTCGTAGGAGTTCTTGCGCAGCACGTCGTAGAAGCCGTGGACCGACGCCGGGTCGCCCTCGAGCTTCCCGACGACGGTGCCGGCGTGGATGTGGTCGACCCCGGCGAGGCGCATCCACTTCGAGATGACGCGGAAGCTGACGCCGTGGGACTTCTGCCGGGTGTAGGTGGCGTGGCCGGCCCGGTGCAGGTGCAGGACGACGCCGTTGCGTCGCGCCCACCGCGAGAGCGACTGGATCGCGGTGTAGCCGACGGTGAGGTCGACCATGACGATGACGCTGCCGAGCTCGCGGGCGAACTCGGCGCGCTCGTAGATGTCCTCCATGGTCGCCGCGGTGACGTTGAGGTAGTGGCCCTTGACCTCGCCGGTCTCGGCCTGCGCCCGGTTCACCGCCTCCATGCAGGCGAGGTAGCGGTCGCGCCAGCGCATGAACGGCTGCGAGTTGATGTTCTCGTCGTCCTTGGTGAAGTCCAGCCCGCCGCGCAGGGCCTCGTAGACCACCCGGCCGTAGTTGCGGGCGGACAGCCCGAGCTTGGGCTTCGTGGTGGCGCCGAGCAGCGGCCGGCCGAACTTGTTGAGGTACTCCCGCTCGGTGACGATGCCGTGCGGCGGGCCGGGGAAGGTCTTGACGTAGTGCGCCGGGATCCGCATGTCCTCGAGGCGGAGGGCCCGCAGGGGCTTGAAGCCGAAGACGTTGCCGATGATCGAGCTGGTCAGGTTCGCGATCGACCCCTCCTCGAACAGGTCGAGGTCGTAGGCGATGTGGGCGATCCACTGCCCCTCGACGCCGGGCACGGCGTCCACGCGGTAGCACTTGGCCTGGTAGTGGTCGTAGGTGGTGAGGCGGTCGGTCCAGACCACCGTCCAGGTCGCGGTGCTGGACTCGCCCGCGACGGCGGCGCCCGCCTCCTCGGGCGGCACCCCGTCCTGCGGCGTCACGCGGAACGCGCAGAGCAGGTCGGTGTCCTTCGGTTCGTAGTCGGGCTGCCAGTACCCCATCTCCGCGTAGGGGATGACGCCCGCGCTCCATCGGTCGGCCATGCCCGGAAGAGTGCGGGGCCGGGAATGAGCAGGACAATCAAGGGTTCGCGGCGAACCCTTCGCCGTTCGGCTGAACCTGCAGGTCGGGGACGGTGACGACGACGCTGGTCCCGCCGCCGGGCCGCGAGGTCACCCGGACGGCGCCGCCGATGAGCTCGGCCCGCTCGCGCATCGAGGCCAGGCCGTACCCGCCGTCGTCGGGATCGGGCACCGGGTCCGCCGCGCCCGGGGTGAACCCGACGCCGTCGTCGGTGACGGTCAGCCGGGTCCCGTGGCCGTCGGCGTCGAGCCGCACCGTCACCCGCTCCGCGGCGGCGTGCTTCCCGACGTTCTGCAGCGCCTCCTGGGCGATCCGATACAGCGCGATCTCGAGGTGGTCGGGGAAGCGCGCGTCGGTGAGGGCCAGCGACGCGGTGACGCCCGGCAGGTCACGGGCGAGGGCGGCGAGCGCGCCGGCGAGCCCGAGGTCGTCGAGGACGGGCGGGCGGAGCGCGCCGATCGCCGCGCGGGTCTCGCCGAGGGCGGTGTCGACGAGCTCGCAGGCGGCGTCGATCGCGGTGTGCGCGGCGGCGGGGTCGGCGCGCCCGAGGTGGGTCAGGGCCGCGTCGAGGTGGTAGGAGAGCGAGACCAGCCGCTGGGAGATGCCGTCGTGGATGTCGCGGGCGAGGCGGCGCCGCTCGGCCTCGCCGGCGGCGACGGTCTGCTCGGCGAACCGCTCGTGGGCCCGCTCCCGGACGGCGAGGCGACGGTGCATCCGGGCCTGGTGCACGGCGCCCGCGAGCAGCCGGCCGATCGCCAGGAGCAGCCGGACGTCGCGGTCGTCGAACCGGCGGCGGGCGCGGGTGTGCACGTTGAGCACCCCGGCGAGCCCGTCCGGCGCGCTGATCATCGGCACCGACACCATCGAGGTGTAGTCCTGGCCGCGCAGCGCCGGGATCGGCACGTACCGCGGGTCGGACTCCTTGTCCTCGACGATCACCACCGGCTCCCGGTGGCTCGCCACCCACCCGCTCACCCCCCGGCCCAGCGGCAGGTGCACCGCGCCGACCTCGGCGTCGAAGGGCGGGGTGGCGCCGAGCAGGGTGAGGGCCCGCTCGGAGTCGTCGAGGACGTGCACGAAGCAGACGTCGGTGGCGGTGGCCTCGGTGATGACCCGCGCGACGGCGGCCGCCCGCGCCTCCGGGTCCGGGCCGCTCGCGGTCGCCTCGATGATGGCCAGCAGGACGGCGTTCTCGCGCTCCGGGTCGTCGAGGCCCAGCCCCCGGAGACCCAGCCCGCTCACCGAAACAGCCCCTCCCGCAGCGCCGCCGCGACGGCGGCGGTCCGGTCGGCGACGCCCAGCTTGCGCAGCACCGAGCGGACGTGGCTCTTCACCGTCTCGTCGCCGATGACCAGCCGGGACGCGATCGCGCGGTTGGTGCACCCGGCCACGAGCAGCGCGAGCACCTCGCTCTCGCGGTGGGTCAGCCCCAGGTGGGCGCCGGGCCAGAACTCGTCGCGCTCCAGGCGCGCCGCCGAGGTGACGACCCGCCCGGCCATCGTCGCGTCGATGACGGTCGTGCCCCCGGCGGCGAGCTCGAGCTGGGAGACCAGTTCCTCCCCGCGGATCCGCTTGAGCAGGTAGCCCGCGGCGCCGGCGCGCAGCGCCTGGAAGAGGTACTGCTCGTCGTCGTACACCGACAACAGCACCACCCGCTGGTCCGGGACGCGCTCCCCGAGGCGCCGGCAGAGATCCAGCCCGCTCTCGCCGGAGAGCCGCACGTCGGCGAGCACGAGGTCGGGGAGCAGCGACGCGACCAGGGCGAGCGCCTCCTCGACCCCGGCCGCGGACCCGACCACGCGCACCCGCCCGGTGAAGGGCGCGAGCATGGCCTTCAGCCCGGCCACGACCATCTCGTGGTCGTCGACGACGACCACCCGCAACGGGCCCGTCGCGGCCGGTGTGACGGAGGCCATCCGTCCACGATAGGTGCCCGGCGCCCCGCCGAGGAGCCGTCGCGGGCCCGGCCTCCCTCGTCGGTCAGCTCCCGACGGTGCCCCACGGCGGACGGAGCCGAAGGCCGGCTTCCGACGTGGACCACCGCGCGGCGCATACACTCCGCCGCCCCCGGCGATCAGTTGTGGGTGGACCTGCGCGCCGCGCACACACTCCGCCGCCCGCGGCGGTCTGTTGTGGGTGGACCTGCGCGTCGCGCACACATTCCGCCGCCCGCGGCGATCGGTTGCGGGTGGACCGGCGCGCCGCGCACAGATTCCGCCGACCACGGCGGCCAGTTGCGGGTGGACCTGCGCGTCGCGCACACACTCCGCCGCCCGCGGCGGCCAGTTGCGGGTGGACCTGCGCGTCGCGCACACACTCCGCCTCGGTGGGTCCGAGCGGATTCCCACGCAGCGCGCAGGTCCCCCCGTCGACCTCGCCAGTCGGGTGTGTGCGCCGCGCGCAGGTCCACCGGGGACTCGATGCCGGTGCTGCGGGGGTGTGTGCGCGACGCGCAGGTGGCGACGGCCTCCCCCGTCCGCCTCCCCCCTCGATCCCCCGTCGCGGGGGGCGCCCCGCCCCGCGGCCGTCCCTAGCGTCGGGATCGACACGAGGGCCGCGAGGCCACGAGGAGGACCCCCGTGCCCGACAAGACCTTCCGGATGCACCGGGCCGGCCCCGACCGGCCCCGACCACGACCGATCATGCTGGCCATCGCCGGCGACAGCGCCGCGGGCAAGACGACGATCACCCGCGGGCTGGTCGAGGCCCTCGGCCCGGAGCGGTGCGTCTCGCTGTGCACCGACGACTACCACCGCTACGACCGGGCCGAGCGCCGGGAGCTGCCGTTCACCGCGCTGCACCCGGACTGCAACCACCTGGAGATCCTCGAGCAGCACCTCCAGCTGCTCGCGACCGGCGCTCCGATCCTCAAGCCGGTGTACGACCACGCCACCGGCGAGCTGGTGCGCCCGGAGCTCGTCGAGCCGGCCCCCGTCGTCATCGTCGAGGGACTGTTCCCGCTGCACTCCAAGCTCGCGCGGGCGTGCTTCGACGTCACGGTCTACCTCGACCCGCCCGAGGAGATCCGCCGCGGCTGGAAGGTCGCCCGGGACACCCGTGCCCGCGGCTACACCACCGAGCAGGTCCTCGCCGAGCTCGACCGCCGCGAGGAGGAGTCGGCCGCGTACGTCCGGCCGCAGCGCTCGCACGCCGACGTCGTCGTGCGGTTCGCGCCGATCGAGTCCCGGGACGACCCGGCGGGCACGCCGCTCTCGGCGACGGTGATGCTGCGCCCGACGATCGACCACCCCGACCTCACCGGGGTGCTGCAGCCGGGGCTCACCCGGGCGATGCACCTGAAGCTCGAGCGCGATCCCGACGGCCGCCCCGTCGAGTCGCTGCACGTGCACGGCTACGTGCCCCGGGAGGAGAGCCTCGCGGTGGAGAAGGCCATCTGGACCGCGCTCGGCGACCCCGACGGCGAGAGCCCGGAGTGCCTGGGCCGGATCGGCGACGCCCGCAGCGAGCCGCTCGCCATCGCCCAGCTGCTGCTGCTCTACCACCTGCGCGACCTCGGCCGGCAGGTCGCGCCGTGAGCGCCCCGGCCGCGGTGGTCTTCGACGTCGACGGCACCCTCGCCGACACCGAGCGCGACGGCCACCGCGTCGCGTTCAACCGGGCCTTCGCCGCCCACGGGGTCGACGTGTTCTGGGACATCGAGCACTACGGGCACCTGCTCGCCGTGACCGGCGGCCGGCGGCGGATCGTCGCCGACCTGGCCGCGCGGGAGGAGTGCGGCGGGGAGGCCGCCGACGAGACCGTGCTCGAGGAGCTCGCCGTGCGGGTGCACCGCACCAAGACGCGGCTCTTCGCCGACGAGGTCCGGCGCGGCGCGATCGGGCCCCGCCCCGGGGTGCGGGCCCTGGTGGCGGACCTGCGCGCGCACGGCACCCGGATCGCCGTCGCCACCACCGGCACCCGGGCCTGGGCCGAGCCGCTCGTCGAGCACCTGCTGGGGGTGGGGACGGCGGAGGTGGCCGTCTACGGCGACGACGTCACCCGCCTCAAGCCCGACCCGCAGGCCTACGAGCTCGCGCTCGCCCGCCTCGGCGTCGACCCGGCCGACGCGGTCGCGGTCGAGGACTCCGCGCCGGGCCTGGCCGCGGCGCGGGCGGCGGGCCTGGCCACCGTCGTCGTCACCAACCGCTACACCCGCGGGCAGGGGTTCGCGGGGGCGGCGCTGCTGCGCGAGGAGTTCGACGAGCCCGCGCCGCTGTCCGCGGCCGAGCTGGGCGCGCTGGTCCGCCGCGACACCGGGTCGCGGGCTACCGTCGCGGCCCGGAGGACCGCGCGGCACCCGGGAGGGCCGGCGCGGCCGTGTGACGGGCAGTGGCGCAGGGAGGCCGGGGCGCGGTGGGCACCGGGGGCGGGTCAGGCGCGGGGGGCGTCCGCTCCCTGACCGGACCCGTCGTCCTCGGGGCCCGGACGGCCCCGTCGCGGGTGCTGTTCGGGCCGCACGTCACCAACCTCGCGGAGCCGGGGCGGCCCCGGGAGCTCGCCGCGGCCCACGTCGGGCACTACGCGCGGCGCGCGGCCGGCGGGGCCGGGATCGTCGTCACCGAGGTCGCCTCGGTGCACGACTCCGACCGGCCCTACGACCGGTCACCCCGGGCCGCCGACTGCGGGCCCGGGTGGTCGGCGATCGCGGCGGCGTGCCGTCCCCACGGGACGCTCGTGCTCGCCGGGCTGGGCCACGCCGGCTCCCAGGGCAGCTCCGCCCACCACCGCCGCCCGCTGTGGGCGCCCTCGCCCGTCCCCGACCCGGTGAGCCGCGAGGTGCCGGCCGCGATGGACGAGGCGGCGGTCGCGGCGGTCGTCGACGGGTTCGCCGCGGCCGCCGCGCTCGCCCGGGCCGCCGGCGCGGACGGCGTCGAGATCGGCGCCGGGCAGCACGCGCTGCTGCGCCAGTTCCTCTCCGGGCTCACCAACCACCGCTCGGATCGCTGGGGCGCCGACCGGGGGCTGCTGCTGCGGGACACGGTCGCGGCGGTGCGCGCCGCGGTGGGCGACGACGCCGTGGTGGGGCTGCGGCTGGCCGTCGACGAGCTCGCCCCCTGGGCGGGGCTGACGCCGGACGACGTCGCGGTGCCCGCCGGGCTCGACTACGTGGTCGGGGTGCGCGGCAGCGGGCTCACCGTCGCCGCGACCCGCCCCGACGCCCACACTCCACCCGGGTACGGCCGCCCGCTCGCCGCGGCGCTGCGCCGGGTCGCGCCCCCGGGGACCGCGGTGGTGCTGGCCGGGGGCGTGGTCGACGTGCCCGACGCCGCCGCGGCGCTCGACCAGGCCGACCTCGTCGAGATGACCCGCGCCCTGCTCGCCGACCCCGACCTCGTCGCCCACGCCCGGGCCGGCCGCGCCCCGCGTCCCTGCGTGCTGACCAACCAGCGCTGCCGGGTCCGCGACGTCCGCAACCCGCGGATCTCCTGCACGGTCGCGCCCACCTCCGGAGTCCCGACGGTGCCTCCCGACGACGGCCGCGCGGTGCGGGTGGTCGGCGGCGGGCCCACGGGCCTGGAGGGGGCGCTGACGCTGGCTCGGGCCGGCTACCGGGTGACGCTGCTCGAGCGCGACGACGACCTCGGAGGCCTGCTGCGCGCGGTGGCGCGGCTGCCCGGGCGGGGACGGTTCGCGCGGCTGGTCGAGTGGTGGCGCGCCGAGCTGGTCCGCCACGACGTGACCGTCCGCCTCGGCGTGACCGCGGACCCCGACCCCGACGTGCCCACCCTCTGGGCCACCGGCGGGGTGGACCGCGACCCGCCGGTCCCGGGCGTCGTGGCCCTGCCCGCCGCCGCGGTGCTCGCCGGGGCGGCGGTGCCGGACGGGCCCGTCGTCGTGTGGGACCCGATCGGGGACGCCACCGGGGTCGGTGTCGCCGAGCTGCTCGCCGCCGGGCGGGACGTGGCGCTCGTGACCGGGGACCCGGTGGTCGGCCACGAGCTCGGCGGCGACCTCGTCCCCGCGCAGGCCCGGCTCCTCGCGGCCGGGGTCCGGCGGGTCGTCCGCCACGACCTCACCGGCGCCGCGGACGGGGCGCTGACCCTGCGCCAGGTCGACACCGGCGAGGTGACGACGCTGCCCGCCGCGGCCCTCGTCGACACCTCGCCCCGGGCGCCCGGACCGGTGCCCGACGGCGCCCGCGCCGACGGTGGCCTGCTGGTGGTGGGCCCGCGGGTGCTGGCCGGCGACGTGGTGGCGCCCCGGACGGTGCACGAGGCGGTGCTCGACGGGCGCCGGGCCGCGGCGCGGGTGGCGTCGACCTCTTCGTGGGCCCGGGCATGACCGCGCCGCGGCCCGGTGACCCGGTGCGGGTCGGTCCGCTGGTCCTCCGGAACCGGATCGTCTTCCCCGCCCACCTCACCAACGCGGCCGTCGCCGGGCGGCCGACCGCGCAGCACGCCGCCTACTACGCCGCCCGCGCGGCCGGCGGCGCCGCCATGGTGATCACCGAGGAGCACTCCGCCGGCGACGACGACCGGCCCTACGAGCGGCTGATCCGCGGCACCGACCCCGCCGTCGTGCCCGGCCTGCGGCGCATCACCGACGCCGTCCACGCCCACGGGGCGGTGGTGCTCGCGCAGGTCGGCCACAACGGCGGCCAGGCGTCGTCGCGCTACTCCGGGGTGGCGGTGACGGCGCCGTCGCCGCGCCCCGACCCGATGTTCCGGGAGGTGCCGCGGGCGCTGACCGCCGGCGACGTCGCCGACCTCGTGGCGGGGTTCGCGCGGACCGCCGAGCACGCCGTGGCGGGCGGCTACGACGGGCTGGAGGTCCAGGCGTCGCAGGCGTCGGTGGTCCGGCAGTTCCTGTCGCCGCTCACGAACCACCGCCACGACGCGTACGGCGACGACCCGGCCCTCGTGCTCGTCGAGATCCTCACGGCGGTGCGGACGGCGCTGGGGCCGGACCGGGTGCTCGGCGTGCGGCTGCAGGGCGACGAGGGGCTGCCCGGCGGTCTCACCGCGGCCGACGCGGCGGCGGTCGCCGCCCGGGTCGGCGGGCAGGTGGACTACGTCAACACCGCGGTCGGGGTGGCGACCGCGACGCTGCCGCTCATCGAGCCGCCGATGGGGGTGCCCGCGGGGTACGCGGCGGCGGTCCCGTCCGCGGTGCGGGCGGCGGTCGGGGTCCCGGTGGTGGGGGTCGGGCGGTTCACGACGCCGTCGCAGGTCGCGGCCACCCTCGCCGCCGGGACGTGCGACCTCGTCGGCGTGGTGCGCGGGCAGATCGCGGACCCGGGGTTCGCGGCCGCGGCGCTCGCCGGGGGACGGGTGCGGCGCTGTCTCGGGTGCAACCAGGAGTGCATCGCGGCGGTCGGGCTCAACCGGCCCCTCGGGTGCGTGGTCAACCCCCGGGCGGGCCGTGAGTCGGTGCCGCTGCCGGACCCCGGCCGGCGACGGCGGGTGCTGGTGGCGGGCGGCGGACCGGCCGGGATGGCCGCGGCGGTCACCGCGGCCCGGCGCGGGCACGACGTGCACCTCGTCGAGGCCGGCGACCGGCTCGGCGGCCAGGTGGCGTGGGCGGCCGCGGCCCCGGGGCGCGGGGAGCTGGGCCACGCCGTCGAGGACCTGGCCGCCGAGCTGCGGGAGCTCGGCGTCGCGACCTCGCTGACCCTCGCGGTGGACGACGCCCTCGTCGCGGCGGAGAACCCCGACGTCGTCGTCGACGCCACCGGGTCCGTGCCCGCGCGACCGTCCTGGGCGGGCGCGGGGGTCCTCGACGTCGAGGACGTGCTGCGCGGCGGGGCCCGCCCGCGCGGGCGGGTCCTGGTGGTGGACGAGGCGGGCGGGCACGCCGCGCCGTCCGCCGCGGAGGCGCTGGCGCGGGCCGGGGCGTCGGTCACGACGGTGACCGCGGCGCTCGAGGCCGCCGCGGACCTCGGGCCCACGCTCGAGGGCCCGCGGTGGGCGCGGCGCGCGGCGGCGCTGGGCATCCGGCAGGAGGTGGAGACCGTCGTGCTGGCCACGGAGGGCGGGACGGTGCGGCTGCTGCACCACCTCACCGGCGCCGAGGAGTCGCGGACGGTCGACGCCGTCGTCGCCTGCGGGCCGCGCGCGGCCCGCGCGCCGGTCACGTCCGCGGCCCCGGTGGTGCGCGTCGGCGACGCCGTGGCACCGCGACTGCTGGACGCGGCGATCCGGGAGGGGCACGACGCGGCCGTCGCCCTCTGACGGGCAACCTCGGGGTTGCCCTTTGCGACAGGCAACCGTATGGTTGCCGATCGTGGACGACGACGCCGTGTTCCGCGCCCTCGCGGACCCGACGCGGCGCCACCTGCTGGACGCGCTGTACGCGCGCGACGGCCGGACGTTGTCGGAGCTCGCCGAGGGCCTGGCGATGACCCGGCAGGCGGTGACGAAACACCTGGCCGTCCTGGAGGAGGCGGGCCTGGTCACGGCGGTGCGCCGGGGCCGTGAACGCCGCCACCACCTCAACCCGGCGCCGCTGGCCGACGTCGGCGACCGCTGGATCCGCCGCTACGACCGGGCGCGCGTCGACGCCCTCACCGATCTCAAGCGAGCCCTGGAGGACCCCGTGACCGAGACAGCCCACCCCGCGGCCACCGCCTTCGTCTACGTCAGCTACATCCGCACGACGCCGGAGAGGCTGTGGGAGGCGCTGACGACGCCGGCGTTCATCCGCCGCTACTTCGACGGCGGCGGCCCGGACTCCGACTGGACCCCCGGCGCCCCGGTGCGCTGGAGCATGGGCGGCGAGCCCGCGCAGGACTGGGACCAGCACGTCCTCGAGGCCGACCCGCCGCGCCGGCTCGCCTACACCTGGCACAACTACCGGCCGGAGATGCAGGCGATCTTCGGCTGGTCCGACGAGCAGCTCGCCGTGCTGCAGCAGGAGCCGGTCTCGCGGGTGGCGTTCGAGATCGAGCCGGTGTCGCCGGAGGCGGTCAAGCTGACCGTGACCCACGACGGGTTCGTCCCGGGCAGCGCGATGCTCGAGGGGATCGCGGGCGGCTGGCCCGGGATCCTGTCGAACCTCAAGTCGCTGCTCGAGACCGGCGAGGTGGTGGCCGGCCGGAGCTGACACGCTGGCCGGGTGGAGGTCCCATCCCGAGAGGTCGGCCGGGCGCGCGCCGCCGACTGCGCCGACACCGCGCTGCTGCTCGTGCCGGTCGGGGCGCTCGAGCAGCACGGCCCGCACCTGCCGCTCGGGACCGACACCGCGGTGGCGACGACGGTGGCCGGGCGCACCGGGCTGCCGGTGACGCCGCCGATCGCGCTCGGCGCCTCCGGCGAGCACGAGGGCTTCCCCGGCACGATCTCCATCGGCACCGAGACGCTGGCCGCGGTGCTGGTCGAGACCGGCCGCTCGGCGTGCCGGTGGGCGCGGCGGCTGTGCTTCGTCAACGGCCACGGCGGCAACCTCCCCGCGCTCGTCGCCGCCACGACGCTGCTCCGGGCCGAGGGGCGGGACGTCGCCTGGCACTCGTGCGGGGTGCCGGGCGCCGACGCGCACGCCGGGCGCCACGAGACGTCGCTGATGCTCGCGCTGGCCCCCGACGACGTCCGCGCCGACCTCGCGGCGGCCGGCAACACCGCCCCGCTCGGCGAGCTCATGCCCGCCATCCGGGCCGGGTCGGTCGCCGCGGTGAGCGCCAACGGCGTGCTCGGCGACCCGGCGGGCGCGACGGCCGCCGAGGGCGCGGAGACGACGTCGGTGATGGTGTCGGCGCTGCTCGACGCCCTGCGCGACTGGCGCGTGGACGACCACGGCCGGTTGGGCGCCTGAGCGGCGCGACGAGCTCGAGTGGGCGTCGGTGGCTGCCGGTGCAGCCGTGGCGGTCCACTCGCCGGACGGTGCTGCCGGGACCGGAGGACGACCTAGGCTCCCGATCCCATGGACGCGGGGCGGGTGGTCTTCCGCAACCGGATCGACGCGGGGCGGGCGCTCGGCGTCGTGCTCGCCGGGGTGGACCTCGACCGGCCGCTGCTGGTCGGCCTCGCGCGCGGCGGGGTCCCCGTCGCGGTCGCCGCGGCCGCCGTCCTGGGCGAGGCGGCCGAGGTCGACGTGGGCGTGGCCCGCAAGGTGACCCGGCCCGGCCGGCCCGAGGCGGGGCTCGGCGCGGTCGCCTCCGACGGCGAGCCGGTGTGGTTCACCGTCGCGCTCGAGCGGCAGGGCCTGACCCCCGACGCGCTGGCCGGTGCCGTCGCCGAGGAGCGCGCCGAGGCCCGCCGTCGGGAGGCGGCCTACGGCGCGACCTGGCGCGAGCGCGCGCCGGGCCGGGACGTCGTGCTCGTCGACGACGGCGTCGCCACCGGCGTCACGGCCCTCGCCGCGCTGCGGGCGCTCGAGGCCGCCGGCCCGTCCCGGTTGGTGCTGGGCGCCCCGGTGATCGCGGCGACGACGGCGGAGCGGCTCGCGCACGAGTGGGGCGGCGAGGTGGTGGCGGTGACGGTCCCGCCGCGGTTCCGCGCCGTCGGCGACCACTACGAGGACTTCGGCCAGCTCTCCGACGACGACGTCCGGCGAGCCCTCGGCCGCGGGTGAGAACCGCCCTGGCTACCCGCCGGGACCCGTGAGGACGTTCACTCGACCGGATGATGATGGCGGGCGTGTCGGGCTTGACGGCGCCCCGCGGCGCCGTGTCCGGAAACCGGTTGCGACCAGCGCGGACACGTCCGGGATCGTCCGGACCCGGCCGATGCGGCCGCTCGATCCGGCACGTCTGTCCACACTCCGATCCCGCCGCTGCGCGTCACAGTCGAATAACGGACTCGTTGTGGTGTCACACACATGCTTCACCTCGCTGTGGGCGGCGCCCGAGACGTCGCCGGCGGGGTGGGTCGGGGAGGTCGTCGATGCCCAGCCACCGGGCCACCACCACGCGGGAGAGACCACGGGCCGAGCGCCCCGCGAAGCACGGCGTCCTCCACACCGATCTCAGCCGGCGCCGGTTCCTGGGCTACGTCGTGGCCGGGACGACCCTCGTGGCGGCGGCCGAGCTGGGCCGGGAGGCGATCTTCGACGCGACGCCGTCGGCGTCGGCGTTGGCCGTCCCGTCGGCGCCGCAGACCCCGGAGGTCTACGACCTCCTCGACGTGCTCCGGGACTCGGCCCGCCCCACCGCGAACCTCATCCGGATCAAGGTGAACCGGGACAACACGGTCTCGTTCGCGCTGCCGCGCTCCGACAACGGCCAGGGCATCATCACGTCGACCCAGATGATCATCGCCGAGGAGATGGGCCTCGATCCCGACCAGGTCCTCGTCACCCTCGCGGACGCCCGCCCGGAGCTGGTGTTCAACCAGCTCACCGGTGGCTCGTCGACGACGTTCACCACGTTCACCCCGATCCGGGTGGCGGCCGCGCTGGCCCAGGGGCGGCTCCTCGACGCCGCCGCGGCCGAGATGCGCCAGGACAAGGACGTGCTCACCAGCCGGCAGGGCCTGATCACCGGACCCAACGGGGCGTCGCTGCCGTTCGGCGAGCTCACCACCAAGGCCGCCGCCCCCGTCACGCAGGCCGTCGAGGTCGCCCTGAAGGACCAGGAGAAGTTCACGATCATCGGCAAGCCGCGGACCAAGTCCGACGCGCTCGCGATGGTCACCGGCAAGAAGAAGTTCACGACGGACCTGCAGATCCCCGGCGCCCTGCCGACGGTCCTGTGCCGGGCGCCCGACCTCAACGGCTACCCGCGGGCCGTCGCGAACCTCGACCAGGTGCGGACGATGCCCGGCATCACCGACGTGGTGAAGGTCGGCGGTGGGGTCGCGGTCCGCGGCAACACCTTCGGCCAGTGCATCGCGGCCGTCGACGCCCTCCAGGTCACCTGGGCGAACGGCACGGTGCACGGCAAGGACGACGACGCGGTGCTCAAGGAGCTGCGCGCCGCCGAGCTCCCGCTGGCCGCGCCGAAGCTCCCCGGCAGCCTCGAGGGCGAGTTCGTCTTCTACTTCCGCAGCAACTCCTCGCTCGAGACGAACTGCGCCATCGCCGACGTCCGCGGCAACCGGGCCACGATCTGGGGCCCGTCGAAGAGCCCGATCGCCGCGCAGGCCGAGATCGCCAAGAAGCTGGGCATCCCCCAGAACGCGGTGACCTTCCACGTCCAGGAGGGCGGCGGGTCCTTCGGGCGCAAGCTGTTCTTCGACGCCGCCGAGGAGGCGGCGCTGGTCTCGCAGGCGATGGGCAAGCCGGTCAAGCTCATGTGGACCCGCGCCGACGACTCCCGTCAGGGCCGCACCCACCCCATGGCGACCTGCCGGATCCGCGCCAACGTCACCGCGGACGCCGTCACCAGCTTCGAGATCCGCCACACCAGCGTGGCCACCGAGGTCAACCCGGGCCTGTCGGAGGCGATCTCGGCGGCGGCCAACAAGGCGCCCCTGGGCAACCTGACCGTCTCGGAGTCCATCTTCGAGACGACCCAGGTGACCCCGTACAACTTCGGCGCCTCGACCCGGTTCCTCAACGAGGTCGACATGGGCTTCAACACCAGCTCGATGCGCAACATCTACTCCCCGGACGTCGCGACCGCCCGGGAGCTGATGGTCGACCAGATCGCGGCGAAGCTCGGCAAGGACCCCTACGAGTTCCGGTCCGAGTTCGCCAAGCAGGCCCGGTGGAAGGCCGTGCTGGACCGGGTGGCCCAGGAGGCGGGCTGGGGCAAGTCGATGGCCGACGGCACCGCGCAGGGCATCGGCATGCACGTGGAGTACAAGGGCGCCGCGGCCTGCGTCGTCGAGCTCGACTGCCGCCCGGAGACGGTCAACCGGAAGATCCGCCAGGCCCGGACCGGTCCGCGGGTCACCAAGGTGACCTACGTGGTCGACGTCGGGCTCGTCATCAACCCCCGCGGCCTCGAGGCCCAGATGATGGGCGGGATCAACGACGCCCTCGCGATGACGCTCACCTCGAGCCTGCACCTCGACGACGGGCACTTCGTCGAGGCCAGCTGGGACAACTACTTCTACACCCGGCAGTGGAACACCCCGCCGGAGATGAACATCGTGATCATGGACTCGACCGCTCCGGAGCCGGGCGGCGCCGGCGAGTTCGGGATCGCCGCCACCTGCGGCGCCATCGCCTGCGCCTACGCGCGGGCCACCGGGAAGGTCCCCACCTACTTCCCGCTCGACCACAAGGACCCGCTGCCGTTCGAGCCGTACCCGACGGTGCCCCCGATCCCGCCGTCGCCGACCGACGGTCTGCAGACGACCTTCTAGGAGGACCTCGTGCCCACGCACACCTTCCAGCTCAACGGCGAGCAGGTCAGCGTCGACGTCGAGGACGACGTGCGCCTGCTCTGGGTGATCCGCGACCTGCTCAAGGTCACCGGCCCGAAGTACGGCTGCGGCATCAACGTCTGCAAGGCCTGCACCAGCCACATCAACGGCAAGGCGTTCAACCCCTGCTCGGTGCAGGTCAAGGACATCCGGCCCACCGACGAGGTCACGACGATCGAGGGCCTCGCCGACACGGTCAAGGCCGACCTGCACCCGATGCAGCAGGCCTGGATCGACAACGACGTGGCCCAGTGCGGCTACTGCCAGCCGGGCCAGATCATGGCCGCCGTCGCCAAGGTGAAGCAGTGCCGGGCCGAGGGCCGCGAGGTCGACGACGACGCCATCGAGGAACTGCGCAACATCTGCCGGTGCGGCACCTACAACCGCATCCGCGAGGCCATCAAGGCCGGCGCGCAGGACATGTGACCCCGCCCGACCCGCCGTTCCACCCGAGAGGAACCCCTCATGACCACCCGTAGGCACACCCGCGCCGCGGCCGCGGCCGTCGGCATCGCCGGCGCCGTCCTGCCGCTCGTCGCCGCCGGCACGGCCCAGGCCGCGACCAGCGACCACGTCGACCACCTCGCCACCACCGACGCGGCCCGCTCCGACGCGACCACCGGCTACCCCAGCACCCAGAGCCCCGCCCAGGGCCCCTCCGCGGTGCTCGCGACCGCCGGCAACCTCGCCTCCTCGATCATGGACGCGAACGACAACGCGACCGGGCAGGCCCGTCCGGAGGACGCCAACGGGACCGAGACCCAGTACCCGCAGGCCGACCCCCGCTTCGTCGAGGGACCGGTCGGCGGCGCGCTGGTGAACGGGCCCTTCGAGTGACCGGCGCGCTGAGCCCCGTCCACTGGCTGATCATCGTGGGCGTGCTGGTGCTGCTCTTCGGGGCGAAGAAGCTCCCCGAGCTGGCCCGCTCCGTCGGCCAGTCCGCGCGGGTGTTCTCCACCGAGATGCGCGAGCTGTCCCACGAGTCGGCCCCGGCGAAGGCCGAGCCCGTCGTCGAGGAGCGTCGCGCCGCGAGCTGAGGCGGCGAGCCGCGCCCGGGGAGCCCCGGGCGCGGCTCACCGCTCCGTCCGCACCGTCCGCCCCGCCCGCACGGCCACCATCTCGGCCAGCACCGACAGGGCGACCTCGGGGGGCGTCGTGGCGCCCAGGTCCAGCCCGGCCGGGGTGTGCACCCGGTCCCGGTCGGCGTCCTCGACGTCCAGCCCCGCGAGGACCGCCGCACCACGGCGCCGGCTCGCGACGAGCGCGACGTACCCGACGCCCGCGCGCAGCGCCGCCTCGAGCACCGGCGCCTCGTCGTACCCGTGGCTCGCGACGACGACGGCGTCGGGGGCCGGCCCCGAGCCCATCCCCTCGACCACGGTGTGGTCGAGCGCCGTCGCCAGCCGCCGCAGCGCCGCGGCGATGGGGCCGTCGCCGTGCACGCCGACGACGGTGCTCGGCACCACCGCCTCGAGCAGGATCTCCAGGGTGCCGCCCGACTCGCAGTGGTTCGCGAGCCCCACCTCGCCGTGGCAGCCGACCGGCCCGCCCTCCGGGGCGATCCGCAGCAGCGCCGTGGTGCCGGAGGCGAGCACCCGGAGGCTCTCCTGGCGCACGCCGTCCTCCGCGCAGTGCCCGCCGACGAAGCCGTCGACGGTGCCGTCGGCGAGCACGAGGGCCCGGTCCCCGGGGCGCGCGCTCGTGGGGTGCTCCACCCGCACGACGGTGGCCAGCACGAACGGGGTGCCCTGCTCCCGCAGCGCCTCGGCCCGGCCGAGCAGGCTCGTCATCGGATCGCGAGGTCCGTGCGCAGCGGCCGCCCCTGCATCGCCGACCACACCGCCGCCGGGGTCAGCGGCATGTCGGCGTGGCGGACCCCGTGGGGCGCGAGCGCGTCGATCACCGCGTTGACGACGGCGGGCGGCGAGCCGACCGTCGCCGACTCGCCCACGCCCTTCGCGCCGACGGGGTGGTGCGGGGAGGGCGTCACCGTCTCGCCGAGCTCCCACGACGGGCACTCCAGCGCGGTCGGCACCAGGTAGTCCATGAAGGACCCGCCGAGGCAGTTGCCGTCGAGGTCGAACGCGATGGCCTCCATCAGCGCCATCCCGATCCCGTCCGCCAGGCCGCCGTGGATCTGGCCCTCGACGATCATCGGGTTGATCCGGACCCCGCAGTCGTCGACCGCGACGAACCGCCGCACCGTGACCGCGCCCGTCCCGGGGTCGACGTCGACGACGCAGACGTACGCCCCGCAGGGATAGGTGAGGTTGGGCGGGTTGTAGACGCAGGTCGCGTCGAGGTGGCCCTCGACGCCGTCGGGCAGCTCGAGGTTCGAGTGGGCGGCCAGGGCGATCTCCGCGATCGTCCGCGAGGCCCCGGCGACCCCCTTGACCTGCCACGACCCGTCGGACCACTCGAGGTCCTCGGGGTTCGCCTCCATCATCGCGGCGGCCACGATCCGGGCCCGTTCCCGGACCTTGCGGGCCACGATCGCCGTGGCGGCTCCCGACACCGGGGTCGACCTCGACCCGTAGGTGCCCAGCCCGAACGGGGTCTGGTCGGTGTCGCCGTGCACGACGTCGACGTCGTCGGGGGAGATGCCGAGCTCGGCCGCCACCAGCTGCGCGAACGTCGTCTCGTGCCCCTGCCCCTGGCTCTGGCAGGACACCCGCAGGACCGCTTTCCCGGTGGGGTGCACCCGCAGCTCGGCACCGTCGGCCATCCCGAGCCCGAGGATGTCCATGGACCGCCGCGGCCCGGCGCCGACGGCCTCGGTGAAGAACGCGAGACCGATCCCGCGCAGCGGCACGTCCTCCCCGGCCTCGCGGCGCCGGCGCAGGTCGGCCTGCTCGCGCCGCAGGTCGTCGTACCCGGCCTTGTCGAGGGCGACCTGCAGGGTGTGGGGGTAGTCGCCGGAGTCGTACTCCCACCCGGTGGGCGACCGGTAGGGGAACTGGTCGGAGCGCAGGAGGTTCCGCATCCGCAGCTCGGCGGGGTCCATCCCGAGGTCGTGGGCGACGACGTCGACGAGGCGCTCGACGAGGTACACCGCCTCGGTGATGCGGAACGAGCACGCGTAGGCGACGCCGCCGGGCGCCTTGTTGGTGTAGACCCCGGTGACCGCGCAGTGGGCGGCCTCGAGGTCGTAGGAGCCGGTGAACACCCCGAAGAACCCGGCGGGGAACGCGGTCGGCTGGGCGGTGGCGTTGAACGCCCCGTGGTCCGCGAGCACGTGGACCCGGACCGCCCGCAGCCGCCCGTCCGCGGTGACCGCGGCCTCGCCGCGCATGTGGTAGTCGCGGGCGAAGGAGGTGCTCATGAGGTTCTCGGAGCGGTCCTCCACCCACTTCACCGGGGCGCCGGTGAGGATCGATCCGACGATGGCGCACACGTAGCCGGGGTAGATGCCGACCTTGTTGCCGAACCCGCCGCCGATGTCGGGCGACACCACGCGGATCTTGTGCTCGGGGAGCCCGGCGACCATCGCGTAGAGCGTGCGGTGGGCGTGCGGGGCCTGCGTGGTCGTCCAGAGGGTCAGCTTGCCGGTGACCGGGTCCATGTCCGCGACCGCGCCGCAGGTCTCCAGCGGGGCGGGGTGCACGCGGGGATAGAGGATGTCCGCGGTGACCACGCGCTCGTCGTCGCGGGCCTGCGCCTGCGCGAACACCGCGTCGGTCGCGGCCCGGTCCCCGCTGGACCAGTCGAAGATGTGGTTGGTGGTCCGGCCGTCCTGGTCGTCGCGGACCACCGGGGCGTCCTCGTCGAGCGCCCGGGTGGCGTCGACGACGGGGTCGAGCGGCTCGTACTCGACGTCGATGAGGTCGAGCGCGTCGCGGGCGGCGTAGTGGTCGTCGGCGACGACGAAGGCCACCTCCTGCCCCTGGAAGCGCACCTTGTCCGTCGCGAGCACGGCCTCGGTGTCCTGGGAGAGCGTCGGCATCCACGACAGCCCCAGCCCGGCGAGCGCCTCGCCGGTGATCACCGCGCGGACCTTCGGGTGCGCCTCGGCCGCGCTCGTGTCGACGGCGACGATGCGGGCGTGCGCGAGCGGGCTGCGCAGGACCGCGCCGTGCAGCATGCCGGGCAGGACGACGTCGTCGACGTAGTTCCCGCGGCCGCGCACGAAGCGGGCGTCCTCCTTGCGCTTCATCGCCCCGTAGCCGCGCGGGGTGTCGACGGCGGCCCGGATCCACTCCTCGGGCGGTCGGACTCCCTCGAGCCCGGCGCTCATCGCGCTACCTCCGTCGTCGTGGCGGCCTGCTGCTCGGCCTCGGCGGCCCAGCGCACGGCGCGGACGATGTTCTCGTAGCCGGTGCACCGGCAGATCTGCCCGGAGATCGCCTCGCGGATCGTCGCCGGCGAGGGATCGGGATCGCGGTCGAGCAGGGCACGCGTCGTCATGAGCATGCCGGGGGTGCAGAAACCGCACTGCAGGCCGTGACAGGCGACGAACCCCTGCTGCACCGGGTCGAGGTCGGTCTCGGCCATCCCGGCGGCGAGGCCCTCGACGGTGTCGACGCGGGCGCCGTCGGCCATGACCGCGAGCACGGTGCAGGACTTCACCGGCACCCCGTCGAGGCGCACCGTGCAGGCGCCGCACGTGGTGGTGTCGCAGCCCCAGTGGGTGCCGGTGAGGCGCAGGTGGTCGCGCAGGAAGTGGGTGAGCAGCAGGCGGGGCTCGACGTCGCGCGTGACCTCGCGCCCGTTGACGGTGACGGTGATCTCCACGGGTCAGACCTCTCCCCGCGCGCGGGCGGCGGCGCGGTGGCACGTGCGGGCGACGAGGACGCCCACGAGGTGGCGCTTGTAGTCGACGGGACCGCGCTGGTCGGCGGTGGGACGGCAGTGCTCGGCGGCGATCCGGCCCGCCTCGGCGAAGGACTCCGCGGTGGCCGGCGCGCCGCGCAGGGCCTCCTCGGCCTCGGCGGCGACGAAGTGCTCGGCGCCGACGGCCGCGAGCCCGATGCCCGCCCGGACGACGGTGTGCCCGTCGAGGCTCACCACCGCACCCGCGGCGGCGACCGCCCAGTCGCCGGTCCGGCGCTCGACCTTCTCGTAGGCGCTGCCGGTGGCCGGACGGATCGGGACGCGGACGGCGGTGACGAGCTCGTCGTGCGCCACGGCCGTCTCGTAGGGCCCGCGGTGGAACTCGCGGACGGGCACCGTCCGCTCGCCGTCGCGCGAGGTGATGACGACGGTCGCGCCCAGGGCGGAGAACGCCGCCGAGAGGTCCTCGGAAGGGTCCGCCTGGCACAGCGAGCCCCCGACGGTGCCGCGGTTGCGCACGAGCGGGTCGGCGATCACGCGCTCGGCGTCGCGCAGGATCGGGAGGTGCTCGGCGACCACCGCGGAGTCGAGCACCTCGGCGTGGCGGACCATCGCGCCGAACCGGATCGCGTCGCCGTCCACCGTGATGCCGCCGAGCTCGGTCAGCCCGTTGATGTCCACGAGCACCGTCGGCTCGGCCAGCCGCAGCTTCATCATCGGCAGGAGGCTGTGACCGCCGGCGATCGGGCGGGCGTCGGGACCGTGGCGCGCCAGCAGCGCGAGCGCGCCCGCGAGGTCGGGGGCCAACTCGTAGCCGAAGGTGGCGGGGACCTGCATGCGCCCTCCCGGATCAGCCGTCCTCCGGGCGGCGGTCCCGCCCGGCGCGTGGGAGCATGGACCCGGGTCCGCGGGTGCGACCACGGGCGATGAAGCTTTTGCTCAACTCGGCGGTGCCGACCCGCCGTCGCCGGGAGCATCCTCGGTCGAGTGACCCTGACTCAGCTGAGCACCTTCGTCGCGGTCGCCCGACTGGGATCGGTGCGGGCCGCGGCGACGGCGCTCGGGGTCTCCGACTCCGCGGTCTCCCAGACCCTGCGCGCGCTGCGCGACCACTTCGGGGATCCGCTGCTCGAGCGGGTCGACGGGCGCATGGAGCTGACCGCCGGCGGGGCGCGGCTGCTGGAGTCGGCGACGGCGATCGTGGCGCTGGGCGCCGAGGCGGAGGTGGCGGTCCGCCACTCGGCCGGGAGCACCGAGACGCTGCGCCTCGTGACGACGGCCGCGCTGGCCGAGCAGGTCATCGGCCCGCTGGTCGACGCGTTCCTGGCCCGGAGCGGGACCGCGTTCGACGCCGACACCCGCATCGCGGACACCTGTGACCTCGCGGTCCTCGTCCGCGACCACCTCGCCGACGTCGCCTTCGGCCCGGGTCCCGTCGGGGAGCGCCACGGGCTGCGCGACGAGCCGGTGCTGCGGGTCCGCGAGGTGGTGGTGGCCGCGCCCGGGCAGCGCCTCGCCGGCCCGCCCGCCGCGTGGCGGTGGGCGGTGGACCCCAGCGCCGCCGAGCCCGGGGCGGCCACCCGCGACGTGCTCCTGCGGCTGACCGTCCCCGAGGCGGCCCTGCAGATCCACCCCCACCAGGCCGCGGCGTGGGCGGCGGCGACCGCCGGCGCGGGGGCCTCGATCGGCACGGCCCACCTGGTGGCCCCCCACGTCCGGCGGGGCACGCTGCGGGTGGTCCCGACGTCCGTGACCCCTCGGCACGGCGCCTGGTACGTGACCCTGCCGCGCCGGCCGTCCGACGTCGCGGCCCACTTCCTGCGCTTCCTCGGCACCCCCGAGGCCCTCGGCGTGATGCGCGCGCCGGGCACCGGCGTGGCACCGGCGCGCTACCGCCCGCCGGTGCACGTCGGCATCTGGTCGTGAGCGGGCCCGCTCAGGACTGCGCGGGCCGGATGTTCTGGTTGACCGAGAAGACGTTCTGCGGGTCGTACCGGCCCTTGATCCGCGCGAGACGGTCGTAGTTCTCGCCGTAGGCGGCGCGGATGCGGTCCTGCCCCTCGTCACCCATGAAGTTGACGTAGCTGCCGCCGGCCGCGGTCGGGTGGAGCTCCGTCCAGTAGTCCCGGGCCCACTGCGAGATGAGCCCGGCGTTGGCCGGGTCGGGGTCGACGCCGACGATCACCCCGGCCCACCCGCCCTGGCGGTACGGGAACGCCGTGGCGTCCGCGGGGACCCGCGCGGCGGCCCCGTCGACGGGGTAGAGGTGCATGGTCGAGTGACCGGTGGGCAGCTGCGGGCCGTACCGGAGGTGGACGTCGATCGCCTCGTCGGTGATCTCGCGGAAGAAGTCGGTGCGCCAGTACCACTGCAGGCCGGCGGGGTAGAGCGGGTCGAAGGCGCTCTGCAGCGCCGAGAACGGCATCTCCATCAGCCCGACCACCAGGGGGTTCCCGAACTCCCTGATCGGCGCGAGGACCTCGTCGGCGCGGTCGTGGGGGCCGGTGTAGCACCACACGATGCCGCAGGCCTGGCGTCCCCAGAGCTCCTCGGGGAACGGCGGTGCGGGCGGGATCGTCAGCAGGCCCAGCCAGCCGCTGAGCTCCTCGGGCAGGGCGGGGAACAGCGACCGGTACCAGCGCATGACCTCGGCGGTGTCGGCGAGGTCGTAGAGCACCGGGCCGCCGATGACCATGCCCTGCCGCCCGATGTCGTGGCAGCGGAAGGTGAACGAGGTGACGATCCCGAAGTTGCCGCCGCCCCCGCGCAGGGCCCAGAACAGATCGGGGTGCGAGGTCTCGTCGGCGGTGACGAAGCTGCCGTCGGCGAGCACGACGTCGGCCGCGAGCAGGTTGTCGACGGTCAGCCCGAACCGGCGGGACAGGTAGCCGATCCCGCCGCCCAGGGTCAGCCCGGCGACGCCGGTGGAGGCCAGGAAGCCCGACGGCGTCGCCATGCCGAACGCGACGGTGGCGTGGTCGACGTCGCCCCAGGTGGCGCCGGCGTCGACCCGGACGGTGTGGTGGACGAGGTCGACGGTGGTGCTGCGCATCGTGGACAGGTCGATCACCAGGGCGTCGTCCCACACCCCGAACCCGGCGGCGTGGTGACCACCGCCGCGGACCGCGATCCGGAGGCCGTGCTCGCGGGCGAATCGCACGGCGGTGACGACGTCGGCGGTGTCGCGGCAGCGGGCGATCGCGCCCGGCCGCTTGTCGATCATGGCGTTGTAGACCGCGCGGGCCTCGTCGTAGGCCTGGTCCGCCGGGGTGATGAGCTCACCCCGCAGCGCGCCGTCGAGGTCGGCGTAGGGCGCGCCGGAGGTCACGGTGGTCGTCATGGCGGTGTCCTTCTGTACGGCTGCGGCGCCCGGGGATGGACGCCGCGCCCGACGCTAGGAACGCACCGTTCCGGGAGCGTTCGCGCGCGACGCCAGGTCGTCCTCGCACCGCCGCAGGAGAGCGGTACTGCCCTGCGTTCTCGCGAGCGCGGCGGCCGCCCGGAGCCGGGCCTGCGCCGCCCCGCCGTCGTCGTGGGCGGCGCGCCGGCGCAGCACCTCGGGCATCCACCACAGGTCGTCGCGGGCCTGGCCGTCGGCCACGGCGGCGTCGAGGCACGCCCGCGCCTCGTCGGGCCGGCCGGTGGCGGCGTGCAGGTCGGCCAGCAGCGACTGCCAGTACGGCATCCGCACCCGGGCACCCTCGGCGGAGAGGTTCCGGATACCGCGCCGGGCGAGCTCGACGCCGGCCTCGCCGCCGCGCGACCACCCGTCGAGGACCAGCGCCCACTCGCGGTAGTAGGCGAACTCGTAGCGGTCGCAGAGCTCCCGCAGCTCGCCGACCGCGACGGACAGCTCGCCCGCCGCCCCGCGGAGCTGGTGGGTGATGGCGGCGTAGGCAAGGGCCACGGCGAGGTTGTAGGGGTCCGCGGTCCGCGCCACGGCGACCGAGCCGCGGGCCTCAGCCTCGGCCCGGTCGTCGTCGCCCAGCAGCCAGTGGGCGTGCGCCGCGGAGGCCCGGCCGTGGACGTCCGGCCGGGTGCCGATGCTGAGCCGGTGGTCGTTGCCGTGCTCGACGACGCGCCCGAGGAACACCAGGGCGTCGGCGGGGCGCCCGAGGACGAGGGTCGAGGTCCCGAGCGCGAAGTGCGCGGCCGCGGCCGGTTCCGAGCCGGGCACGATCATGCCGAGGGCCCGCGCCGCGGTCCGCTGCGAGGCCGCGACCTCGCCCTGCACGAACAGCGAGGTCCACAGCCCGACCAGGCCGGTGAGCAGCGCCTCCCGGTCGCCGAGGCCCTCGGCGAGGGTGATCGTGCGGTCGTGGGTCTCCCGCAGCCGGGGGGACGCGTAGCCGTCGCGCGCGTTGAGCGGGGCCGCGAGCGCCTCGAGCTCGGCGAGCTCCTCCCGGGAGCGGACCGGTCCGGCGGGCAGCGTCCGCACGATCGCCAGGGCCTGGTCGTGCAGCCGGATCGCCTCGGTGTGGGCGAACATCCGCGCGGCGAGCTCGGCGGCGCGGCGGTAGTACCGCACGGCCCGCTCCGGCCGGCCGCCGCGGGCGTACTGCTCGGCGAGTTGGGCGGAGACGGCGTCGGTGTCGTCGGCGTGCACCAGCTCGAGCCCCTGGGCGACCCGGCGGTGCAGCAACCACCGCCGGGGCGGGCTGATCTGCGCGTACGCGCCGTCCCGGACCAGGTCGTGGGAGAAGTCGTACCCCTCGCCGACCTCGGTGAGGATCCGCCGCCGCCACAGCTCGTCGACCGCCCGCACGACGGTGTCGGGGTCCAGCTCGCCGGCCGCGGTGACCAGGTCCAGGGTGAAGTCGCGGCCGATCGCCGCCGCGAGCGCGGCCACCTCCCGGGCCTGTCCGCTGACCTGGTCGAGCCGCTCCCGCAGCACCGTCGCGAGGTCGCCGACCGGGATCGGGGAGCTGTTCTCCAGGGTGCGGCGGGCGGCCTCCACCACGTAGAGCGGGAAACCGCCGGTGCTCGCCTGCAGCACCTCGACGTCCTCGGCGGACATCGCGACGCCCGCGACCGCGCTCGCGAGGCGGGCACTGTCGGGCCCCTCCAGCGGCCCCAGGAACAGCTCGGTGAGCGTCCCGGTCGCGCGCAGGCGCGACACCCAGGCGCCGACCTGCGGCTCGTGCTCGGAGGCCTCGGTGCGCATCGTCGCGACGACCATGACGGGGGTGTCGGGCGCCAGGCCGAGGCACAGGGTGAGGAAGGCGAGGGTCTCGGCGTCGCACCAGTGCAGGTTGTCCAGTACCAGCAGCGTCGGCCGCCCGGTCCCGACGAGGGCCCGGGCCAGGCCCTCGAAGAAGCGGTGCCGCTGCCACGCCTCGACCACCGCCCGGCCGCCGGGCCCGACGTCCCGCGACGCCGCCGCGGGCACCAGCCGCTCGACCTCCACCCGCCAGACCGGGTCGAGCGTCGCCCAGCCGGCGCGGACCGCGGGGACCCGCAGCCACTCGGCGACGGGGGCGAGGGCCAGCCGGCCGGCGGCGCCGAAGCACTGGGCGGTGGCCACGACCGCGCCGTCGAGCCGCGCCGACTCGGCCAGCTCGGCGACCAGCCGGGTCTTCCCGACCCCGGGGTCGCCCCGCACCACCACCGCGCAGGGCCGTCCCGCCGCCGCGGCGCGCCACCGCGCCCGCAGGGTCCCGAGCTCGACACCCCGCCCGACCAGCGTCGACGTGCCGCCGGAGCGCCCGCCGACGTCGGGCGGCGCCGGGACCGGCCCGGGATCGTCGTCGCGCGCCAGCAGCAGGTCGAGCGGTCGCCGGGTGGCCGGGTCGGGGGTGACGCCGAGCTCGCGCTCGAGGATCGCCGCGCAGTGGTGGTAGCTCGAGACGGCCCCGGCCCGGTCGCCGAGCTCGCCCAGCAGCTCGATCAGGCGGCGGTGGCCGAGCTCGTCGAGGGGACGCAGCCGGACCCGGCGGCGGGCCACCTCGACCGCCCGGGCCGTGTCGCCGGCCCGGACCAGGGCGTCGACCAGTAGGTCGCAGACGGCCACGCAGCGGGACTCGAGCTCGGTGCGGGCGTCGAGCAGCCAGTCGTCGTAGCCGCCGGGCAGGAACTCGCCGCCGTAGGCGGCGAGCGCGGCGGTGGCGTGGGTGACGACGTCGTCGTCGGCGCCGGCCCGGGCCGCGGCCCGCGCGGCGTCGTCGGCGAGGACGAACTCCCGCAGGTCGACGCGGCAGGCCGGGGTGTCCCGCCAGGTGAGCTCCCGCCCGGTCGCGGCCAGGCCGGACTCCCCGTCGAGGGCGCCCCGCAGGTGGTGCAGCTCGCGGCGCAGGTTGGTGAGCGCCTGCTCGTCGGTGGAGTCCGGCCAGAAGAGGGTCGCGATCCGGCCCCGTTGCTGCGGGATCCCGGCGTGGAGGGCGAGGTAGCCGACCAGCGCGACGGCGCGCGGCGGGACGGCCAGCGGCGCCCCGGTGGCGTCGCCGACGACCTGTTCGCCCAGGAGGCGGATCCGGTACATCGCCGTCGGACCTTCCCTCGCGGCCCGCGGTCCCGACCGCCCACCGACGAGCGTGCCCGGTCCGTTCGGTGGTCACCATCCGCCACCTCCCGTCCCGGGACTGGCCCGTCCGTCGCCGGACACTCACCCTCATGCGGCGTTCGCGACGGCCCGTGACGGCTCGTGCGCCGTGAGGTCGGCGGTGAAGGCGATCTCGGTGCCCTCCGGGCGGCCGGACAGCCCGGGGAACAGCGCCCGGGCGAGTCCCCGCGCGGCGGGGTTCTCGGCCAGCACATCGGCGACGACCGTGGTGAACCCGGCCTCCCGGCCCCGGTCGAGGACGGCCCGGGCCAGGCGGGACCCGACGCCCCGGCCCTGCCAGGCGTCGACGACCTCGACGGCGAGCTCGGCCCGCCCGGGCTCCTCGCCGACGAGGCGGGCGATGCCGATCGGCCGGCCGCCGGCGAACGCGGCCACGGCGAGGTGGCGGCGTCCGTCGACGGCGGCCAGGGCGTCGCGCACCGCCGGGGCGAGCTCCGGGACGGGCCCGAGGAACCGTCGGACCCGGCTGTCGGGGGAGAGCCCGGCGACCACGGCGTCGAGGACGTCGTACTCCCCGGGGCCGAGCTCCCGCAGGGTGACCAGGGGCGTGCTCGGTGGCGTGGTCACGGCGCGCCCCCTCCCACCACCGAGACCGCGCCGAGGCACAGCCACCACACGCCGAGCCCGCCGAAGAGGGCGAGCGGCAAGCGTGCCGTCCGGCGCCACAGCAGCCAGCAGGCGAGCGCGGCGACCAGCGACGGGACCGTCTCGGCCACCGACACGTGCCCGCGGGGCGCGGCCAGCGACGGCACGACGAGCGCGGCGAGGACCGCCGGCCCGAGGTGGGGCAGGACGCGGGCGAGGGCCCGCGGCGGGTCCGTGCCGGCGGTGACGAGGAACGAGGCCCGCATCAGGTAGGTGCCCAGGCCGATGACGACGAGGATCGCGAGCTCACGCATCACGGCCTCCCGCGAGCACGCCGGCCCCGACGCCCGCCGCTGCTCCGCAGAGCAGCCCGAGGCCCAGCGGCAGGCCGGACGCCGCCAGTGCGACGAGGCCGCCGACGACCGCGGCCGCGGCGGCCGCCCGGCCGGTGAGCATCGGGAGCAGCAGCACGAGGAAGGTCAGGGGAGCCGCGAGCTGGAGGGGCAGCGCGGCCGGGAGCAGACCCCCGACCAGCACCCCGAGCCCGGTGATCGCCAGCCAGCCGACCCACATCGTGGCGCCGGCGCCGAGGTAGAAGCGCAGCCGGCGGGCCGGGTCGCCGTCGTCGTCGGACCGGGAGAACCGCCCGACCGCGAGGGCGTACACCGGGTCGACCAGCAGGTAGGCGCCGAGCCAGCGCCACCGTCGCGGCCAGCCGCGGGCGTGGGGCGCGAGCGAGGCGCTGTAGAGCAGCAGCCGGGCGTTGACGACCATCGCGGCGGCCACGACGACCCCCGCGGGCGCGCCGGCGGCGAGCAGCTGGACCGCGACGAGCTGCGCGGCGCCGCCGAAGAGCAGCGGCGAGCTCGACCACGCGGTGAGCGCCGAGACCCCGGTGTGGGCCAGCGCCGCACCGAGGGCCGTGCCGAACGGGACGTAGGCGAGGACCACGGACAGCCCGCCGCGCACGCCCTGGGTCAGGGCCGACGGCTCGGCGACGCTGCGGCGGGGGAGGTGGCCGGTGATGGTCATGCCGCCACCCGCCAGGTGCCCCAGCCCGCGGTGCCGGTGTCGCGGGTGTCCCCGGAGACGAAGGCCTCGGTCGAGAACCACTCGCGCACCCGGTCCTCGCCGACCGCCGCGAACAACCCGCGGGTCTGGGTGGCCTGCGCCCGCAGCGCGACCAGCTTGACCTCGACCAGGGACGGGTCGAGGTCGAAGCGGGCGGCGAGGGCGGACGGCGGGGTCGCCAACGGCAGGCCGTCGGCGAGGAAGATGTCGAACGCGTCCCGCGCGGGCGACCAGCGCCGCACGAACTCCTCGGTGGAGGTGGCGTGGAGCAGACGGGCGCCCGGCGCGGCGATCTCGCGGGCCGCGCCGGCCCAGGCGGACACGGTCTGGTGGTCCTCGTGGCCGGTGTAGCCGTCGGGGCCGAAGGTGACGATCGTGTCGGGGGCGACCGCGTCGACGATCTCGCCGATCTGCGCGACCCGCGCGGCCGCCGACTCGGCGGCGCACCCGCCGTCGGCGACCCCGAGCAGGTGGTGCTCGGTGACGTCGAGGGCGGCGAGCGAGGCCCGGAGCTCCATCCGGCGGACGGTCGCGAGGCGCCGCGGCGGCCACCGCTGGGGGTCGTCCGTCCCCTGCTCGCCGAGGGTCGCGGTGATGCACGCGACCCGGGAGCCGGCGGCGCGGGCCGCGGCCATGAGACCGCCGGCCAGGAAGGCCTCGTCGTCCGGGTGGGCCCAGATGCCGAGGACCGTGCCGAGCTCGGCGGGGTCGGTGATGACGGGTGCCGCGGGTGCCGTGGTCATGACGGTTCCTCTCGGTGCGCGGCGGGCCCTGGTGGCTCGCCGTGACCGAGACTCGTCACGGAGCGTTCGCACTGCGTTCGGCGTGATGGGACATCGACGACCTGGACGGCCGAACGGTGCGAACCATCGGAACGCTCCGTGTCCCTGGCCTTCGGTACTTGCCGTGATTACGGTGTTGCAATGACGCCGACGCTGTTCGAGTGGGCCGGCGGTCGGGACGCGTTCCGGCAGCTGATCGACGCGTTCTACGACCGGGTGGAGTCCGACGACCTCCTGAGCGGCCTCTTCCCCGGCGGGGTCTCCGAGGACCACCGGGCCCACGTGACGCTGTGGTGGGTCGAGGTGTTCGGGGGACCGGCGGACTACACCGCCTCCCTGGGCGGCTACGAACGGATGCTGGCCCACCACCGCGGGCTGGGGATCACGCCGGAGCAGCGCCGCCGGTTCGCCGAGACGATGAGCCGGGCGGCCGACGACGCGGGGCTGCCCGACGACCCCGAGTTCCGTGCGGCCTTCGTCGGCTACGTCGAGTGGGGCACCCGGCTGGCGCTCCACAACTCGCAGCCCGACGCCGACGACGTCGTCGAGCACGCGCCGGTACCCCGCTGGGGGTGGGGGGTCGCGCCGCCGTACCAGCCGTCCTGACGACGGCCGGTCGCGCCGGCCGACCCGCGACCATGATCACCCGGACCCCGTGGTCGGGGAGCCGCCGCGCCGGAGCGATGACGTCCCGGTGATCACGGGTGCCGCGCGGCCGAGGGCTCGGGCTCCGCCCGGCGCGCGGCCCGGAACCACCACGCGGCGACGAGGCCGATGCTGACCAGGTCGGCGAGGTTGGCGAGCGTCAGGACGACCAGGCCGACGGTGCCCGCCGCCGTGCGCGTCATCCCTGTCCCCGAACCCGTCCGGCGATCAGGCCGGGGCCGGGACCGCGCCGATGTTGGCGAGCATCGTCAGCAGGTCGATGTGGTGGCGTTCGTGCACCAGCAGGCCGTCGTCCCACTCCTGCCACATCACGGCCCAGAAGCTCCCCGCGCGACCGCTGGGCGGGAGGACGCCGGCGCCGGTGTCGATCGGTCCGAAGTGCGTGCCGTGCCACACGATCTCGAGGATCGAGGTCTCTCCGCAGGTCGCGATGCGCACGATCTCCCCGGTCGCGTCGGGGAAGGCGGTCTTCCAGTCCTGCAGGGCGGCGATGACGGCGTCCGGGCCCTCGTAGCGCTCGTTGGTGCCGGTCTCCTCGTAGATGTAGCCCGGAGCCAGCGTCGCCCGCACCGCGTCCCAGTCACCGCGGTTGAACGCCTCGACCGATGCCCGCGCCTTCTCCTCGATGTCCTCGGTCATCTCACCGACCTCCGTGGAGCCGCTCCGTCACCGGGCCCGAGGGTGACACGCGAGACGATCGGGATCGAGACGCTCGGTGAGCATCACCCGAGCGGAGCCACTCTTTCAGATTAACCACGGCGTGCGAAATCGGGCAGTTGTCTCACCTTGTGTGGGAACGGGCGAGCCGCTCCCTGGCCCATCGGTGGTACATCGGGGCGAGCTCGGGGACGTCGAGGAGCGTCGCGGCCCGGGCGCGCTCGTGGTGGTAGACGGTGAACACCTCGGCGAGGGTCACGCCGTGGGCGGGGCGGTCGACGACCTCGACGGGGTCGCCGGCCGCGACGTGACCGGTCCGCACCACCCGCAGGTAGGCCCCGGGCCGGACGGCGGCGACGAACCGGCGGGGCATCGTCGGGTCGTCGGCGAACAGGCCGAGCTTGAAGCAGGGGATGCGGGGCTGGGCCACCTCGAACTCCGCGGTGCCGATCCGCCAGTGCTCGCCGACGACGGCCGCCCGCAGGTCGAGACCCGCCGTCGTGAGGTTCTGCCCGAACGTCTGCGTCGCGACCGGCCGGTCGAGCTCGCGCCGCCACCACGCGACGTCCTCGTCGGCGTAGGCGTAGACCGCCTTGTGCGGACCGCCGTGGTTCTCGCGGTCGGCCTGCCGGTCGCCCGCGAGGTGGTCGGCGAGCACCGCGACCCGGCCCGCCACCGGAGTCTTGCCGTAGGCGGTGAGTGTGCGCCGGTCCTTCGGGCCGTCCATCTCGACCGGGACGCCGACCGCGACGGTCAGGACGACGGGCAGCTCAGCCATCGGGTCCCTTCCCGGAGAGGTCCGGCCACAACGGTGCGGCCGTGCGGTGGCGCCAGGCGCCCCACCAGAGCCCGGCGCCGTAGGCGAGGTCGTCGGCGCGGTGCGCGGCGACGTGCGCGAGCGCGTCGAGGGGGCCGGCGGAGGGGTCGCGGAAGCGCAGCCAGTCGGCGAGGCCCTCGACGACGGCGGCGAGCACCAGCGCCCGCCGCACGCGCCTGCTCACGATCGCACCCACCACGGCCGCGGGCCACCAGTGGCGGGTCAGCGCGCCGGCCGCCTGCCACGCCGCCCCGCCCAGCCCCCACGGCGCGAGCACGAGGGCAAGCGGGACCGGGCCGGTGACAGCGAAGCGTCGTCGCCGGCGTCCAGTGGCAGGAGAGCCCCGTCGTCGCGAGCCGTCCCCGACCGACACCCACGGCTCGTCCGGCTTCCGCAGGCCCCGGGCGAGCCGCGCCGTCGCCAGCACCGTCACCGCGCCCGCCGCGGCCACCGACCAGCGGCGCTGCACCCCCAGCAACGTCATCGCCGCCGCGGTCCAGGGCGCCAGCGCCACCGGCGGCACCCGGCGGGGGTGCTGCCGGGCCAGGGGCGCCGCGCCGGTCCCGTAGAACGCCTTGCGCTCCAGCCAGGCCCGCACGCCCGCCCGGTGCTCGTGGGCCACCCGCGCCGCCGGCTCGTAGCGCAGCCGCCACCCGGCCGCCGCCAGCCGCCACACCAGGTCGACGTCCTCGGCCACCGGCATGTCCTCGCGGAACCCCTCGCCGAACGCCGAGCGCCGCACCACCAGCGCCGCGCTCGGCACGTACGCCACCCGCGACCGCGCGGTCACCGGCGCGGGCCGGGCGCCGAGGTCGAGCGACGACCGCCGGCGTTCGTAGCGGCTCACCGCGTCCTCGCCCGCGTCCGGAGCGGCCCACGCCGTGATCCGCGGGGCCACCGCCCCGACCGCCGGGTCGCCGAGGTGCCCCAGCAGCGTCGTCAGCCAGCCGGGCTCGGGGACGACGTCGGAGTCGAGGAAGGCGACGACCGGCGTCGTCGAGGCACGCGCCCCGGTGTTGCGTGCCGCCGACGGGCCCCGCGACGACCGGTGGCGCACCACCCGGCCGCCGTGCCGGGCGACGACGGCCCCGGTCGCCGCCGGGTCGCCCGATCCGTCGTCGACGACGACGATCCCGCCCAGCCCGGGCGCCGTCGCGACCACCGCGGTGAGCAGCCGCTCGAGCTCCGCGGGTCGGTCGCGGACCGGGACCACGACGGTGACCTCCCCGGGGCCCGGCGCGCGGGGAGCCCGCGCCGGGTCGGGGTGGGCGACGCCCGCGTCGGCGAGGAGCCGGGCGAGCGCCGCGGTGGTGGCGTCGGTGACGACGAGCTCGGGCCCGTCGAGCCGTGACCGCGCGGCCGCCGAGAGCCGGAGCACCCGCGGTGGCGAGCCCCCGATCCACGTCGCCCCGCCGTCGACCCGCCAGGTGCGCGGGTCGGGTCGGACGGTCCAGCCGTCGGGGAGTCTGGGAGGCCGGGGGGAGGTCATCGCGGCCCCGGAGTGTAGGTCCGCGACGACCACCCCCGCTCCGGTCTCAGACCAGGCGGACCTCCACACGGGTGTCGGAGAAGGTCGGCGCGTTGCCGAGGTCGGCGAACACGAAGGGGTTCACCGCGTTCACGGTGCCGCCCTCCTTCGCGTTCTTGGGCCACGACCCCATGGGGCAGACCACGACGCCGGGCGCGACGTCCACCGAGAGGTGCGCGAGGGCGACGAAGCGGCCGCGGTCGTTCGAGATCTCGACGTAGCGGCCCTCCTCGATCCCCCGCAGGTCGGCGTCCTGGGGGTGGATCGTCAGCGTCTGCTCGCCCTGGACCCGCTTCTGCATGGCCTGGTCGCCCGCGCTGGAGTTGATGTACGCGTGCGACTTCGGCGAGAGCAGGTTGAGGGGGTACACCTCGGCGGTCTCGCGCGGGGCGACGTAGTGCGGGAGCGGGTCGACCGGGGTGCCGGGCTGGTGGTCGTCGGAGAGCTGCCGGAACAGGTTCACGACGAAGTTGCCCATCGCCTCGAGCGCCGAGCTGCGGAACTCGGTCTTCCCGGACGGCGTCGGGAAGCCGCCGTCCGCGTGGGGCCGGTACTCGTCGGCGCTGGGCAGGTTCAGGCGTGCCCAGCCGGTCTCGCGCAGCGAGTCGAGCGTGATGCCCTCCATCGCGGGGGCCGACCAGTCGTAGGCCTGCGCCAGCAGCTCCTCGTCGGTGAGCCGGAAGTACTCCTCGTCGAAGCCCATGCGCGCCGCCAGCCGGCGGAAGAGCTCGGTGTTCGGGATCGACTCCCCTTCCGGCTCGACGGCCGGGGTGTTCAGGGTGACGTAGAAGTGCCCCCAGCTGAACATGATGTCGTGCTGCTCGAGCGCCGTGGTGGCGGGCAGCACGATGTCGGCGTAGCGGGCGGTGTCGGTGAGGAAGTGGTCGCTGACCACGGTGAACAGGTCCTCACGGGCGAGCCCCCGCGCGATCTTGTCCTGTTCGGGGGACACGACCATCGGGTTGGAGTTGTAGACCATCAGCGCGGTGACGGGCGGGTCGAGGGCCAGCTCCCCGGTGAGCGCCCGGCCGAGCAGGAACTGGTTGACCACGCGCGTGCCCGGGGGCCGGTACTCCGGGTGCACGAAGGCCGGCCAGTTCACCGGGTGGGCCCACAGCGGCAGCTGCAGCAGCCCGCCGCCGACGTGGCGCCAGGCCCCGACCAGCGCGGGCAGGCAGGCGATCGAGCGCACGGTCTGGCCGCCGCCGGCGTGGCGCTCGATGGCGACGCCGATCCGGATGACCGCCGGGTCGGTGGTCGCGTACTCGCGCGCGAGCGTGCGGATGTCCTCGGCCGGGATGCCGGTCTCCCGCGACGCCCACTCCGGGGTGTACTGCACCACCCGCTGGGCGAGCTCGTCGAACCCCTCGGTGTGGTCGCGGACGTAGGCCTCGTCGTGCAGGCCCTCGCCGATGATCACGTGCATCATCGCCAGCGCGAGCGCGCCGTCGGTGCCCGGCCGGATCGGGATGTACCAGTCGGCGCGCTGCGCGGTGCGGTGGCGCATCGGGTCGATGCAGACGACCTTCGCGCCCCGCTTCTGGGCCTCGGCGATGAGCGGCCAGAGGTGCAGGTTCGTCGAGATCGTGTTGGTCGCCCAGATGATGATGTAGCGGGAGTGGACGAAGCTCTCCGGGTCGACCCCCGCGGTCGCGCCGATGGTGGCGGCGTACGCGGTGCAGGAGCCGGAGTCGCAGTACGTCCGCTCCGAGACGGTGGCGCCGAGGCGGTTGAAGAACGCGTCGCCGACGGTCAGTCCGTGGAGGACTCCCTGGTTGCCGAGGTAGCTGACCGGCATGACCGTCTCGGACCCGTGCTCGGCGATCTTCGCGCGGAACGTGTCCGCGATCGTGTCGAGGGCCTCGTCCCACGAGACCTGCTCGAAGCGCCCGCTGCCCTTCGGCCCGACGCGGCGCATCGGGTGCAGCAGCCGGTCGGGGCTGTAGGTCTTGTCCGGGTAGTTGTTGACCTTGACGCACAGGCCGCCGCGGGTGAACGGGTGGTCCGGGTCGCCGGCGACCTTGGTGGCGCGGCCGTCCTCGACGGTCACGAGCATCGCGCAGGTGTCGGGACAGTCGTGGGGGCAGGCGCCGCGCACCGTCGTGGTGGTGGGCGTCAGCGGGACGTCGATCGTCGTCACGGAGGGCTCCTCGGGTGGTGGTCCGCGGGAGTGGGGTCGTCCTCGACCGTGGGCGGGCAGATGGTGGCCGCGGGGGAGCGCGGCACGCTTGTCGCAGAGCGCCAGATGCCCGTCACCGGTCGTTGACGGGTTCCGGGGAGGGTCCTAACGTCGACTGATCCTCCACCTGACCGGGAGCTCCTCGGTGACTCGAGAACCCTGTCCCGTCGGGCCCTTCCCGGACACCGGGCCCGAGTACGCCAACCGCAGCGCGGCGGACGAGACCGAGGGCGTCGCCCCCTGGTGCGACATGCTGCGCGAGCACTTCGTCGCGCTCGACGTCGACGACGTGGACCGCGACGGCCCCTTCCCGAGCCGGGTCCGCAGCACGCTGGTCGGGCACCTCTCGGCCGCCGTCGTCAGCTCGGCGCCCCAGAGCGCCCACCGCACCCCGGGGCTCGCCCGGCACGATCCGCACACCTACCTCCAGGTCGGGATGGTCGCCGAGGGCACCGCGGTGCTGGAGCAGGACGGCCGGCAGGCGGTGCTCGGACGCGGCGCCTACGCGGTGTACGAGACCGACCGGCCGTTCACCTGGCACTTCGACGGCCCGTGGAAGCTGCTGGTCCTGACGTGGCCGCGCGAGCTGGTGGCGCTCGGCGGGGACGTGACGCGCGCGGCGACCGCCCGGACCCTCGGCGGCGACCGCCTCGGCGCGATCGTCGGGCACGCCCTGGCGGACACCGCGTTGTCGCCGCCGGCGCTGAGCGACGCGGGCGGCGGCCGGCTCGCCGGGCAGCTCGCCGCCCTGCTCGGGACCGCCGTCGGGGAGTCGCTGCGCCGCGGGGACGTGCTCTCCCCCAGCAGCGCGGCCGACCTGCGCCGGCGGGTCGACGCCTACGTCGCGGAGCACCTCGAGGACCCCGCGCTCGGGCCGGAGGACATCGCCCGCGCCCACTTCATCTCCGTCCGGGCCCTGCACCGGGTGTTCGCCGACGCCGAGGAGACCGTCGGCGCCCTGGTCCGGCGGCGCCGCCTCGAGCACGCCCGCCGCCGCCTGCTCGACCCCCGCGACGCCGGGCTCTCCCTGACCGAGATCGCGTGCGCGTGCGGGTTCGCCGACCTGGCGTCGTTCAGCCGGGCCTTCAAGCTCCGCTACCACGAACCCCCCGGCAGCTACCGGCGGCGCGCCGGTCTGCGCGACGACCGCCGACCCCCGGCGGGGGCATGAGGTCGGGGTGAGGCATGCCCCTCCGTTCGGAGGGGCACTTCGCTGCCCGGACCGCCCCATTTTGCGCGACCCCACTGCGTGTCCGTCCGGTTACCACCCCTCCGGCGTCGCACCTGCGGAGTCATCCGTCACCTGCATCCGCATCTTCGGGTTCGGGTGCGGGCGGCGCCGTGACCAGGGGGGACGGCGACGGCGACGCACCCCGGCGGGGCGTTGCGCCGAGACGATCTCGGGGGTGTGATGTGGCCGCCACCACGCTGACGGGCGTGACGGCGTCGTCGTGCCGGGCGGGTGCCCGAGGCCCCTGCCCGAACGGGCTGCCCGACACGACGGGACCACCACCACGACGACGTGCTCGCCCCTCGGAGTCCCGCGGACCGCGGGCTCGGGCGTGTGAAGGAGTGAATCCATGGCACGCATCCGGACCACCGTCGACGGCCTCGTCTACGAGGACGACGTCGAGCCCCGCATGCTGCTCGTGCAGTACCTGAGGGAACGCCTCGGCAAGACCGGCACGGTGATCGGCTGCGACACCAGCAACTGCGGTGCCTGCACCGTGCACCTCGACGGTCTGTCGGTGAAGTCCTGCTCCGTGCTGGCCGTGCAGGCCAACGGCAGCGAGGTCCTCACCGTCGAGGGTCTCGAGCGCGACGGCCAGCTGCACCCGGTCCAGCAGGCGTTCCACGACAACCACGCCCTGCAGTGCGGCTACTGCACGCCGGGCATGATCATGCAGTCGATCGACCTCCTCGGCGACAACCCGGACCCCTCCGAGCACGAGGTCCGCGAGGGCATCGAGGGGAACCTCTGCCGGTGCACGGGCTACCAGAACATCGTCCGGGCCGTGCAGGACGCCGCCCAGAAGATGAAGCCGGGGGCCCACGCGTCGACCTCGTCGTCGGCCGCGCAGCCCGTCGCGGGCGGGGGAGCCTGACATGACGACGACCGAGAACCCGACGAACGCGCCGGCTCCGGAGATCGGGCGCGACCGTCGCCGCAAGGAGGACCGTCGGCTCATCACCGGGCGCACCCGGTGGACCGACAACCAGGCCATCACCGGCCTGCTGCACCTCTCGATCGTGCGCAGCCCGTTCGCCCACGCCGAGATCCAGGGCATCGACACCAGCGCCGCGAAGCAGGTCCCGGGCGTGGTCGGGGTCTACACGGCCGCCGACATCGGTGCCGACGCGGTTCAGCTGCCCTGCGCCTGGCCGATCACCAAGGACATGAAGGCGCCCCAGCGGCCGGCCCTGGCCGGCAGCCGGGTCAACTTCGCCGGCGAGGGCGTGGCCGTCGTCGTGGCGCGCTCCGCGGCGATCGCCAAGGACGCCGCCGAGCTGGTCGAGGTCGACTACGCCGAGCTCGAGCCGGTGCTGGACATGGAGGACGCCCTCAAGGACGGGGCCACCCTGGTCCACCCGGAGATCGGCACCAACGCGAACGCGCAGTGGGTGTTCGACTCGGGCGAGGCCGGCTCGGGCGGGTCGGTGGCCGAGGCCCTGTCCGCGGCTGAGAAGGACGACGACCAGGTCGTCATCCACCGCCGCTTCCGTCAGCAGCGCCTCGTGCCGGTGTTCATGGAGCCGCGCTCCACCGTGGTCGACCCGACCGGCGAGCAGCTGGTCATGTGGTCGTCGACCCAGGTGCCGCACATCCTCAAGACGATGCTGGCGCTGACCCTCGGCCTGCCCGAGAACAAGCTCCGGGTCATCGCCCCGGACGTGGGCGGCGGCTTCGGCGGCAAGATCGCGGTGGCGCCGGAGGAGGTCGTCACCCTCCTGGTGGCCCGCAAGCTGGGCAAGCCGGTGAAGTGGACCGAGACCCGCTCGGAGTCGCTGCTCACCGCGCACCACGGGCGCGACCAGATCCAGGACCTGACGATCGCCGTCACCAAGGACGGCATCATCAAGGGCCTCGACGTCAAGCTCCTGGCGGACATGGGCGCCTACCTCGGCCTCGTCGGGCCGGGCGTGCCGATCCTCGGCGCGTTCATGTTCAACGCGATCTACAAGATCCCGGCCTACCGCTTCGACTGCACGAACGTCTTCACCACCAAGACGCTCACCGACGCCTACCGCGGCGCCGGCCGCCCGGAGGCCACCTTCGGTATCGAGCGGATGATGGACGAGGTCGCCGTCGAGCTCGGCATCGAGCCGATGGAACTGCGGCGGAAGAACTGGATCAAGCACGAGGAGTTCCCGTACACGACGGTCAGCACGCTGACCTACGACACGGGCAACTACGAGGCGGCCACCGACCAGGCGCTGCAGATGTTCGACTACGACGGCCTCCGTCGCGAGCAGCAGGAGCGCCGGCAGCGCGGGGACGTCAAGCAGCTCGGCATCGGCATCTCGACCTTCACCGAGATGTGCGGCCTGGCCCCGTCCCGCGTGCTCGGCTCGCTGGACTACGGCGCCGGCGGCTGGGAGACCGCGTCCATCCGGATGCTGCCCACCGGCAAGGCCGAGGTCGTCGTCGGCGTCAGCCCGCACGGGCAGGGCCACGAGACCGCCTTCTCGCAGATCGTGGCGGACAAGCTCGGGATCGCCTTCGAGGACGTCGAGATCCTCCACGGCGACACCCAGTCGTCCTACCGCGGCCTCGACACCTACGGCTCGCGCTCGCTGGCCGTCGGTGGCATCGCCATGGTCAAGGCGGCCGAGAAGGTCATCGAGAAGGCCAAGCCGATCGCCGCGCACATGCTCGAGGCCTCCGAGGACGACCTCGAGTTCACGGGCGGCAAGTTCACGGTCAAGGGCACCGACAAGGGCGTGGGCATCGCGGACGTGGCGCTGGCCGTGTTCGCCGCGCACGACTACCCCGAGGGCATCGAGCCCGATATCGACGCCCACGCGACGTTCGACCCCGAGAACTTCTCGTTCCCGCACGGCACCCACCTGTGCGCGGTCGAGGTCGACACCGAGACCGGGTTCGTGCACCTCCACAAGTACGTCTGCGTGGACGACGTCGGCACGGTGATCAACCCGCTGATCGTCGAGGGCCAGGTCCACGGCGGCCTGGCGCAGGGCATCGCCCAGGCGCTCTTCGAGGAGGCGCCGTACGACGAGTCCGGGACGCTGCTCTCGGGCACGCTGGTCGACTACACGCTGCCCTCGGCGGCCGACCTGATCAGCTTCGACACGGCCAACACGGCGACCCCCTCGACGACCAACCCGCTGGGCGTCAAGGGCGTGGGCGAGGCGGGCACCATCGCCTCCACCCCCGCCGTCGTGAACGCGGTCCTGGACGCCGTGCGGCAGTACGGCGTGAAGGACATCGACATGCCGACCACGCCCTTCCGGGTGTGGACGGCGATCAACTCGGCCAAGGGCACCGCCGGTCGCGGCGACGAGGCGGACGTCGCCTCGCCGGGCGCCGGGCTGGGCTCGACGGCGAGCGACATCTCGAAGGGCGACACCCAGGGAGGGCACCTGTGATCCCGGCATCGTTCGACTACGTCCGGCCGACCTCGGTCGACGAGGCGGTGCAGGCGCTGGTCGAGGGCGGCGACGACGCGAAGCTCCTGGCCGGCGGCCAGAGCTTCATCCCCGTCCTGCGCCTGCGCATGGGTGACCCGTCGCTCGTGGTCGACCTCGGCGGCATCCCCGAGCTGCGCGGGGTGCGCGAGGAGGGCGACCAGATCGTGGTCGGGGCCATGACGACCCACCACGAGGTCACCCGCGACGACCTGCTCGCCCAGCACGTGGCCCTGATCCAGGAGGCCACGAAGACGGTCGCGGACCCGCAGGTCCGCCACCGCGGGACCCTCGGCGGGGCGCTCGCCCACGCCGACCCCGCGGGCGACCTGGCGGCGCCGACGCTCGCGCTCGACGCCGAGCTCGTCGTCGTCGGGCAGAACGGTGAGCGGCGGGTGCCGGCGGCGGAGTTCTTCGAGGACTACTTCACGACGGCCATCGGCCCCGGGGAGATCCTCACCGCGATCCGGTTCCCGAAGTACACCGGCTGGGGCGCGCGGTACGAGAAGTTCAACCGGGTCGCGCAGGCCTGGTCGATCGTCGCCGTCGCCGCCACGGTCAAGGTCGAGGGCGGGTCGATCACCGACGCCCGCATCGGCCTGACCAACATGGCGGGCACGCCCGTCCGGGCGCGGGGTGTCGAGACCGCGCTCGTCGGGCAGACGATGTCCGAGGAGACGGTCCGCGCTGCCGCGCAGGCCGCCGCCGAGGGCACCAGCCCCACGTCGGACGCCGACGCCGGCTCGGACTACCGCGAGCACCTCGCTCGCGTGCTCACGGGCCGGGCGGTGCTCGCCGCGGCCGGCTGAGCCCTCGTCGTCCCCGCCCATCGGGGCGACAGCGAGGCCCGTCTCCGCTCATCGCTCGATTTTCCGGGCGAGGGCGGCGACGGGCCTCGCGCGTGTCGCCCCTCGTGCCGTATGGAGGTTGGTCATGCAACTGGAGAACACGTTCACCGTCCCGGTGGACATCGACACCGTCTACGACGCCCTCAACGACCCCGAGAAGGTCACGCCCTGCTTCCCGGGCGCGACCCTCACCTCCGCGGACGGTGACGACTTCACCGGCACCGTGAAGGTCAAGCTCGGACCCATCTCGATGACCTACAAGGGCAAGGGCACCTTCGTCGAGCGCGACAAGACCGCCCACAAGGTGGTGGTCGACGCCCAGGGCCGCGACTCCCGCGGCAACGGCACGGCCTCGGCCAAGGCGACGCTGACCATGAGCGAGGCCGGCAGCGGCCAGACGAAGGTCACCGTGCTCACCGAGATGCAGGTGACCGGGAAGCCCGCGCAGTTCGGCCGCGGCGTGATGGCCGACGTCGGCGACAAGATCCTCGGGCAGTTCGCGTCCTGCCTGGCCGACGAGTTCGCCGACGCCCCGGCGCCGGCCGCCTCGTCGGGGGCGTCGTCGTCGAGCACGTCGAACGGTGCGGCGCCCGCCGCCTCGTCCGGTGCCGCGCCGGTCTCCGGGGAGGCCACGCCGGTGTCGCAGCCGGCCGCGCCGACCCCGGTCGCGTCCGCCTCGGGCGCCCCCGAGGCCGCGCCGGTCGCGTCGACGGTCGCCGAGGCCCGCAAGGAGAACGCGACGGCGGCCAAGCCCGGCGCCTCGCCCGCGTCCGGGGCCGGCCCGCAGCCGGTGGCGGAGGCGCCGCGGTCGAGCTCGGCCGAGCGTCCGAAGCGCCAGCAGGCCGAGGCCATCGACCTGCTCGACTCCTCCCGGGACGCGGTGCTCAAGCGGGTGGCGCCGGTCGCGGCCGGTGTCGGTGTGCTCGCGCTGATCTTCCTGATCATCCGGCTCGCGCGCCGCTGATCCCGACGGCGGCTCGCCGCCCCGCCCGGCCCGGCCCGGCCCGGTGGCAGCAACGGCACATTGCTGCCACCGGGCGGGCGGATGGCGCTGTCCACCCGTCTGCACCCGGGCCGGCTAGTGGCAGCAACGGCACATTGCTGCCGCCGGCCGGGCGGACGGCGCCGTTCACGCATCGGGGACCCGACGGCGCCAGAATGTCGACCATGACCGCTGTCGCCGACGACGAGACCGTGCCCGGACCCCTCGCGGGCCTGCGCGTGCTGGAGATGGGCACGATCATCGCGGGCCCCTTCGCCGCGCGGATCCTCGGTGACTACGGCGCCGACGTCGTGAAGATCGAGCCGCCGGGCCGGCCCGACCCGGTCCGCGACTGGGGGCAGGGCGACTACCACGGACACCGGTTCATGTGGACCGTGCTCGGCCGCAACAAGCGCTGCATCACCCTGGACCTGCGCAGCGACCGCGGCCAGGAGCTCCTGCTCCGGCTCGTCGAGCGGACCGACATCGTCGTCGAGAACTTCCGCCCGGGCACCCTCGAGCGCTGGAACCTCGGCTACGACCGGCTCGCCGCGGTGAACCCCGGGCTCATCCTCGGGCGCGTCTCGGGCTACGGCCAGACCGGTCCGTACGCCTCGCTGCCCGGCTACGCGTCGGTGGCCGAGGCGATGAGTGGGCTGCGCGGCATCAACGGCTACCCCGACCAGCCGCCGCCGCGCACCGCGGTCTCCCTCGGCGACTCCCTCGCCGGGATGGTCGGCGTCCAGGGCGTGCTCGCGGCGCTGTACCGGCGCTCGGTGACCGGGAAGGGCCAGGTCGTCGACATCGCGATCACCGAGGCCTGCCTGTCGGTGCTCGAGTCGTGCATCCCGGAGTACGACAAGCTGGGGCGGGTCCGGCGGCCGAGCGGCACCCGGCTCGACGGGATCGCGCCGTCGAACATCTACCAGGCCGCCGACGGGCTCTGGATGGTCGTCGCGGCCAACCAGGACACCGTCTTCCGGCGGCTCTGCGCCGTCATGGACCGCCCCGAGCTCGCCGAGGACCCGCGGTTCGCCGACCACGTCGCCCGCGGGGAGAACCAGGACGAGATCGACGGCATCGTCGCCGCCTGGGTGGCGGCCCGCCCGGCCGAGGAGGTCCGGCGCCTGCTCGACGGGGCCGGGGTCATCGTCGGGCCCATCAACACCATCGCCGAGGTGGTGCACGACGAGCAGTTCAACGCCCGGGGCATGCTCGTCCCGCACCACGACGAGCGGTTCGGCGAGGACGTGCTCGGGCCCGGCGTCGTCCCGACCTTCGCCGCGACGCCGGGCAGCGTGCGCCGGGCGGGCACCGCGCCGGGCGCGGACAACCGGGAGGTCTACGGCGAGCTCGGGCTCTCGCCCGACGAGGTCGACGCGCTCGCCGCGGACGGGGTCGTCTGATGCGGGTCGGGCACGCCCAGCGGATCGGCGACGGCGCCCTGACCGGCACCACCGTGGTGGTGCCGGGTCCCGACGGTGCCGTGGCCGGCGTCGACGTGCGCGGCGGCGGTCCGGGCACGCGGGAGACCGACGCGCTCGACCCCCGCACGCTCGTCGACCGGGTGCACGCCGTGGTGCTCTCCGGCGGTTCCGCGTACGGCCTCGCCGCGGCCAGCGGGGTGACCGACGCGCTGGGGGAGCAGGGGGTGGGCTTCCCGGTCGGTCCGGGGCCGGGTGAGGCAGGGGCGAGCGGAGCGACGGGGTCGTGGGTGGTGCCCATCGTCCCGGCCGCGGTGGTGTTCGACCTCGGGCGCGGCGGCGACTTCCGGGCGCGTCCCGACGCCGCCCTGGGCGCGGCCGCGCTCGCGGCAGCCGTCGAGGGGCCGTCGGCGCAGGGTGTCGTCGGTGCGGGGACCGGGGCGCTGGTGGGCGGGCTCAAGGGCGGGGTCGGGACGGCGTCGGAGGCGACACCGCACGGCACCGTCACCGCGCTGTGCGTCGTCAACGCCGCCGGCTCGGCCGTCGACCCGCGCACCGGTGAGCTGTGGGCCGCCCGGCACCTCACCGCCGACGACGCCGTCCCTCCCGCACTGCCCGACGATCGGACGGAGCTGTTGGGGCGCCTCGCCGCCGCGGCCGCGCCGCCGACGCTGAACACGACCATCGGGGCGGTCTGGACCGACGCGACGCTGTCGGTGGCGCAGTGCTCCAAGCTCGCCGCCGTCGCGCACAGCGGCCTCGCCCGCGCCGTCCGCCCCACCCACGGCATGACCGACGGGGACACGTTCTTCGCGCTGTCGACCACCGAACGGCCGGCGCCCGACCTCGCCGGGCTGCAGGCCCTGCTCACCGCGGGCGCGGACGCCGTCACGCGGGCCGTCGGGAACGCCGTGCTGGCGGCGGAGACCGTGACGACCGCGGCGGGGACGTACCGCTCGTACCGCGACGTCGTGACCGGGTGACCGGCGTGCGCCTGCGGGTGGCGACGTGGAACCTGTGGTGGCGCCACGGCGACCCCGAGCGGCGTCGCCCCGCGATCCTGGCCGCCCTGCGCGAGCTCGACGCCGACGTCGTCGCGCTGCAGGAGGTGTGGTGGCACGCCGAGGGCTCCTTCGCCGACGAGCTGGCCGCCGAGCTCGGCATGCACGTCGCGCTGCGCCCCTCGCGAGACCCGTCGTCGTGGAGCTCCGCGCTGCCCGGCACCGACGCATACGGGATCGGGAACGCGGTGCTCGCCCGGGGCGCGCTCGGTGAACCGGCCGTCACGACGCTGCCGGCGCCGGCTTCGGAGGGACCGGCCCGGATGCTCCTCGACGTCGTCGTCGCGACCCCGGCCGGCTCGTGCCGCGTGGTGACCGTCCACCTCACGTCGACGCCGGCGTCGGCCCTGCGCTGCGAGCAGGTCCGGACGGTCGCGGCGCACGTCGCGGCGGCGCCGCGCACCGACCTGCCCCCGATCGTGCTCGGCGACTTCAACGCCGAGGCCGCCTCGGACGAGATGCGCCTGCTCGAGGGGCTGCTGACGGCGCCCGCCGAGCCCGGGCTGCTGCTGATCAACACCCGTCGGTGGGCGGCCGATCCCGACGCGCCGACCTGGGACCCCCGCAACCCGCACGTCGCGGCGACCGGCTCGCCGCCGGTGCGCATCGACCACCTGCTCGTCGGGCTGGGCCGCGGCCGGGTGCCGGTCCGGGTCGCGCACTCGGCGGTGTTCGGCGACCGGCCGGTCGACGGTGTCTGGCCCTCCGACCACGCCGGCGTCATCGTGGACCTGGAGGTGGGTGATGGGTGAGGGCAGCGGGCACAGCGTGCATCCCTGGACCCGCGACGCCTCCGGCCCGTCGCTGATCCTGCCTGACGGGTGCCTCGACGTGATCGTCCGTCCCGACGGCGAGGCGATCGTCGCCGGGCCGGACGCGACGGCCCGGGAGAGCGTCGACGTGGGTCGGTACGTGGGGGTGCGGTTCTCCCACGGCCTCGGCCCGCTGGTGCTCGGGGTGCCCGCCGACGAGCTCACCGGGCGGGTGGTGCCCCTGGCCGACGTGGTGGGCCGGGCGGCCGCCTCGGACGTCGGGGCGGGGGACGTGGCGGCGCTGCGGGGCTGGGTGGCGCGGCGGCTGGCGACGGTGCACGACGACGACCCCTGGGCCCCGGCCGCGTTCGCGGCTGCCGCCGTCGGGAACCCGGTGACGGCGATCGCCGCGCGGGCCGGGCTCTCCGCCCGCACCCTGCAGCGTCGCTGCCACGCCCGGTTCGGGTACGGCCCGCAGCACCTCGGCCGGGTCCTGCGGCTGCAGCGCGCGCTCGCGCTGCACCGTCGGGGGCTCGCGTGGGCGGACGTCGCGGCCGACGCCGGCTACGTCGACCAGCCGCACCTCGCCCGGGAGTGCCGGGCGCTCACGGGGCGGGCGCCGACGCGGCTGTGAATGGGTGCTCGCGCGGGCGGGGCCGGGGCGGTCGGTGAGGGGCACACTGCGCATCGGCGGGGTCGTTCGGGCGTGCCTGAGGTGCTCCTCGGCAGCGTTGCCCTCCGGCCCCGCCGACGAGGGGCACACTGATCATCCGCGGGGTCGTTCCTGCTTGTCTGAGGTGCTCCTGAGCGACGTGCATGCGGTCGGCCGCGGGGTGTGCGCGCGCGGGAACTTCGTCCGCGAACTCCCCGGCTGGACCGTCCACCTGGTCCACGACGGGCTCGGCGACCAGCCCCACACCGTGCAGACCACCACCCCGACCGGACACGTCTACACCAGCCGAGCCGGACCCTGAACTATCCGGAGACCCACGCGAAGAGGTCCACCCCGACGCCGTCGGGGTCGAGCACCGTCGCGTAGCGCTGGCCCCAGAACGCGTCGAAGGGGGCCCGGCGGCCGCGGTACCCGGCACCCGTCAGGTCCGCGTACGTGTCGTCGACGGCGGCGGGGCTCCCGCAGTCGAAGGCGATCCCGACCCGTCCCTCGCCGGTGGGCGGGGTGAAGTCGGGATCGAACGCACGGATCGTGTCCTCGGTGTCGAGCGCGAGGACCAGCGGCCCGAACGGGAGGTTGACGTGCGGCTCGGACTCGGCACCGTCGGGGACCTCGATCCCGAGCGCGCGGTAGAAGGCGAGCGAGGCGGTCATGTCGGCGACGACGATCCCGACGAACGCCGGCTGCGGAGTGGCGGTACCCATGGCGTGGGACGCTAGGGCCGTGCCGGACCCCGGGTCGTGGATCCATCGGACACGGGAGCTGGCGTTCATCCCGCCGCTCAACCCGGACAACCTCTACGGGCACCTCGTGGCCACGGCCGTGCCGGGCGTGGAGGAGTGGCACGACGGCGCCTACCGCCGCACCCTCGCGCTCCCCGGCGGGCCCGGGATCGTCGTGCTGCCGCCGCCCGTCGGGACGTCGGTGCTCGCGACGCTGCACCTCACCGACCCCGCCGACGAGGACGTCGCGGCCCACCTCGCCCGCCGGATCCTCGACCTGGACGCCGACCCCGACGCCGTCGACGCGGTGCTGCGGGCCGACGACGTCCTGCGCCCCCTCGTCGACGCCGGACCGGGCCGGCGCGTCCCCGGCAACCCCGACCCGGACGAGTTCGCGGTGCGTGCCGTGCTCGGCCAGCAGGTCTCGACGGCGGCCGCGCGCACCCACGCGGCGCGGCTCGTGACCGCGCACGGGACGCCGGTACCGGAGCCGGTGCCCGGGTCGGCCGGGTCGTCGCTCACCCACCTCTTCCCGTCGGCGCACCAGCTCACGGCCGTCACCGACGACGAGCTCGGGATGCCGGCCAGCCGCAAGCGCACCCTCCGCGGGCTCGTCGCGGCGCTGGCCGACGGCACCGTCGACCTGCACGCGGACCTCGCCACCGCCCGCCGGGAGCTCGGCGCCCTGCGCGGGATCGGGCCGTGGACGGTCGACTCGGTGGCGATGCGGGCGCTCGGCGACCCCGACGCGTTCCTGCCGGCCGACCTCGGCATCCGGGTCGCCGCCCGCGACCTCGGGCTGCCCGACCGCGACCGCGACCTCGTCGCCCGCTCCGAGATGTGGCGGCCGTACCGGGCCTACGCGACCCAGTACCTGTGGTCGGCGCTCGACCACGCGGTCAACACCATGCCCCGGTGAGCACGCCCGGTCAGAACAGCATGGTGTCCGCGGCCTCCAGGTCGAGCAGGGCCCGCTTGCGCTCCAGCCCGCCCGCGTAGCCGGTCAGGGAGCCGTCGGAGCCGACCACCCGGTGGCACGGCACGACGATGGCGACGGGGTTGCCGGCCATCGCGCCCCCGACCCGGCGGGAGTCCGAGACCGGCAGTCCCACCGAGGTGGCGAGCTGCCCGTAGGTGATGGTCCGGCCCCAGCCGACCGGGGCGAGCCCGTCGAGGATCGTCCGCTGTCCGGCGCCGACCCCCGACAGGTCCACCGGCACCGTGAACTCGTGCAGGTCACCTTCGAGGTAGGCGTCCAGCTCCTCGCGGGCGGCGGCGACGATGCGGTCGCCGGCCGCGGTGCGGTCGGCGGCCCGCTCCGGCGGGGAGAAGCCCAGCAGGGTCAGCCCGGTCTCGGACGCCTCGAGGTAGAGCGTCCCGATCCTGGTCTCGTGCGCGACGGTCATGTCCGGGAGAACACCGTCGGGCGCGCCGGTGTTGCGGCCTCAGCCGCCGGCGAACGGCGGTAGCACGTCGACCGTGGCCCCGTCGGGGAGCTCGACGCCGCGCTCGTGCACCGCGAGCCCGTCGAGCAGCAGGCTGCACGCGGCGAGGACCCGCGCGAGGGCCTCGCCGTGGTCGGCGGCCACCGCGGCGACGAGGTCGGCGACGGTGGTGCCCGCGGGCAGCGTCACGGCCTCGGCGGCGGTCCCCGCCGCGGCCTTCGCGCCGGCGAAGTAGCGCACCGTCGCGGTCACGTCGGCGCCGGTCGCGCCGACGCGCGCCGCCGGGCTGTGCAGCGAACTGGTCATCGATGCCACCTTCTCATCAGCCCCCGATCGCGCTCATCGGGCGGTCGGGCTGCAGGAAGCCCGGATCGTCGATCCCGTGGCCGGCCTTCTTGCCCCACATCGCCACGCGCCAGGCGTCCGCGATCTCGGCGTCGGAGCCGCCGCCGCGCAGCAGGCCGCGCAGGTCGTTCTCGGTCCGCGCGAACAGGCACGTCCGGACCTGGCCGTCGGCGGTGAGCCGCGTGCGGTCGCAGGTGCCGCAGAACGGCCGGGTCACCGAGGCGATGATCCCGACCCGCGCCGGGCCGCCGTCGGGACGCTCGTACCCCGGCACGAGGAACCGCTCGGCGGGGGCACCGCCGCGCTCGGCCGGGTCGGGCGTGAGCTTGAAGCGCTCGGAGAGGGCCGCGAGGACCTGGTCGGCGGTAATCATGCGGTCGCGCTGCCAGGAGTGGCCGGCGTCGAGCGGCATCTGCTCGATGATGCGCAGCTCGAAGCCCTCGGCGAGCGCCCACGCGAGCAGGTCGGGGGCCTCGTCGTCGTTGAGGCCGGGCATCAGCACGGTATTGATCTTGATCGGTCCGAGCCCGGCGTCGCGGGCCGCGGCCAGGCCGTGGAGGACGTCGTCCAGCCGGTCGCGACGCGTGATCTCCGCGAACCGCTCGGGGCGCAGGGTGTCGAGCGAGACGTTCACCCGGTCCAGCCCGGCGGCGGCGAGCCCGCGGGCGCGCCGGGCGAGTCCGAGGGCGTTGGTGGTCACGGACGTCTCGGGGCGCTGCGGCAGCGCGGCCGTCGCGGCGACGATGTCCTCGAGGCCCTTCCGCAGCAGCGGCTCGCCGCCGGTGAACCGGATCTCGCGGACCCCGAGCTCCTCGACGCCGATCCGGACGAGGCGGACCACCTCGTCGTCGGTCAGGGCCTCCTCCGTCGGCATCCACTCCAGACCCTCGGCGGGCATGCAGTAGGTGCAGCGCAGGTTGCAGCGGTCGGTCAGCGAGATGCGCAGGTCGGTCGCGACCCGGCCGAAGCGGTCGACCAGACGGCCGTCGCGCGGACGGTCGGAGGTGTCGACGCGGTCCGCGCCGGGGGCCGGAACGGTCGGGACGCCGAGGTCGAGGATGGTCATCACCGCCACGATAACCGTGTCAGGCCGGACCGTGTGAGGAGCATCGTCGCAGGTCGCAGGCGTGATCCGCAGATGCGGGACGCCGCTCGCGCCACCGACGCAGCTGCGGGGCCGGCCGGGCGCGCACCGTGCGAACGGACGGGGCCGACCCGCGCTCGCGGGTCCGCACGCGGCAGGCCCCGGGCCGATGACCTGTCGCGGGACGGGAGATCGCCCGTCCGAGTGACACGCCGACGGATTCGCGCGTCCGGCCCGCCGGACACCCCGGTCACTACCGTCGGCGGCGTGCCCTCCGCCGGCGCCACCACGGTCGTCGCGCCGGCGGTCCCGCCCCCTCCACGGCGTCCGTCCCGGCGCCGCCGCCCCCTGCTCGGGCTGCTCGCGCTGGTCGTCGCCGCGGCGGTGGTGGGCCTGCTCGTGCTCGGCGGCGACGCGGCACCCGCGCCGGGCACGACGGTGCCGGTGGTGCGGGGGACCGTGACGGCCCAGGTCGGCGCGCCCGGTCTCGTGGCGAGCGCTTCCGCGGCGGACGTCGCCTTCACCGTCGACGGGACCGTCGCCTCCCTGCGGGTGACCATCGGGTCGACCGTGCGCGCGGGCGACGTCCTGGCCACCCTCGACGACGGGACGGCCCGGGCGCGGGCGGCCGCGGCCACCGCGACCCTCACGGCCGACCAGCGCGCCCGCGACGCCGCGGCGGCCGTCCCGGTGCCCGACCCCGTCGCCCTCGCCCGGCTCGACGCCGCGATCGCCACCGACCGCGCCGGCACCACCGAGGCCGACCGGCAGGTGGACGCGACGGTCCTGCGCGCGCCGCAGGACGGCACCGTCATCGGCGTGGCGCTGCACCCGGGCGACCGGGTGACGGCCACGTCGCCGGCCGCGGTGAGCGTCGCGGACCTCTCCTCGCTCGTCGTCGCCGCCGGGATCGGCCCCGGGGACGTCGCCGGGGTCGCGGGTGGGCAGGAGGCCGTGGTCCGCGTGGACGGCGGCGCGGCCCTGTCCGGCACCGTCGCCGACGTGGCGCCGGCGCCCGGTCCGAACGGGCGCTACCGCGTCGTCGTCGACGCCGCGCTCCCGACGACGGCCCGGATCGGTCAGCCGGTCGAGGTCACCGTCGTCCTCGAGCGGCACACCGGGGTCCTCGTGGTGCCGGCCGCCGCGGTGCAGCGGTCAGGGCCCGGCGGCGCCACGGTGCTCGTGCGCGGGCCCGACGGCACGCGGCGGCAGGCGGTGACCCTCGGGCTCACCGGCCCGCAGGGCGTCGAGGTCGACGACGGCCTCGTCGACGGCGAGCTCGTCGTGCTGTCCGCGCCTCAGTCCACCGCGTCGTAGCTGGTGCCCATGGCGGCGGCGGTGAGGTCGGCGGTCGCGGTGCCGGCGTTCCCGGTGTCCCGGTAGAGCCCGACCTTCCAGTAGCTCGACGCGCCCGGGTAGAGCGTGCCGCCGGGCGGCCGGAACCCGGTGACCGCCTGCCGGCCGTCCTCCCAGACGTCGACGCGGCCCTTGGCGGGGTCGGAGGAGAAGGTGATCCCGACGACGAGCTCCACCGGTCGCCCGGTGACCACCGGCCCGATGTCCGTGGCGAACAGGCGGGAGCCGCCGGGCCGGCCGTAGCCGCCGCCGAGGACGAACTTCCCCTTCTCGATCCGCAGCTCCACCGGCGGGGAGCCCTCGCCGTCGTTCTTCCACTGGCTGGCGAGCTGGAAGCCCGACGGCTCGGTCGGGAAGGACGCGGGCAGCACGTAGGTGAGCCGGAAGAACCGGGTCTGGCCCTCGCGGAACTCGGGCACGTCGGGCTCGATCTCGGCGCGCTGCGAGCCGCTCGGGACGGTGAAGCGGATCGCCTTCGGCGGGCCGTCGACGACCTCCACGCTCGCCTTCCCGGTGACGTTGTACGGCGTATCCTTGAACCCCTGCAGGCCGGTGGTGGCGATCGCGGCGTCCCACGGGGCCTTGATCGGGGGCGTCGTGGGGGATGGCGTCGTCGTGGTGGTCGGGGGCGTGGTGGTCGTGGTCGGTGTCGTGGGGGCCGCCGTGGTGGTCGTCGTGCTCGTCGGAGCGGTCGTGGTCGTGGTCGGCGGGGGCGTGGTGGTGGTCGTCGTCCGCGCCAGGGCGAAGGCGGGGAGGACGTGCGGCACCGTCACCGGGGGCACCGTCACCGGCGGGACCACGACGAGCGGCGGCTTGGTGGTCGTGGTGGTGGTCGTGGTCGGGGTGGGCTTCGGCGGTGGCGGCTTCGGGGGCCCCGGCGGCTTGGGCGGCCCCGGTGGCTTCGGAGGACCGGGCGGCGGCACGGGACGCGGCGGCCTCGTGGTCGTCGTCGTGGGCTTCGTCGTCGTGGGCCTCGTCGTCGTGGGCTTCGTCGTCGGCCTCGGCGAGGTCGTGGTCGTCGTCGTGGTCGGCCTCGGCCTCGTGGTGGTCGTCGCCGCGGCACCCGTCGCCGTCAGCCACACCTCCCGCACCACCGGCGAGGCCGTGCCGTCCGCGGAGCCGCGCAGCAGCAGCCGCACCTGGACGTCGACCGTCGGCGCCGCGAAGCGGGCGGGCGTCCCGGCCCGCAGCGGCAGCCAGTCGCCCCACACCCCGCGCGCGCCGAGACCGCGGGCCTGCACGTCCACGGCGGTGCCCGCCGGGACGTCGGCGGTGAGCACACCGGCGAGCCCGGTGGTGGGTGCGGCGAGCCGCCGCGGGGCGAGGGTGAGCACGCCCGTGGCCGGCCGCCCCGGCGCGCCCGGCGCGGCCAGCCGCACCCCGCCGTCGGAGAGCACGAGGCCCGCGTCGTCGCCGCCGTCGAGCGCGAGCTCGGCCGCCCACGACTCCCCGGACGTCGTGCTGCCCGTGGCCGGCACGGAGGCCGGGGTGGTCGCGGTGACCCCCAGCGCGACCCCTCCGCCGCTGATCAGGAGCCCGACGGCGAGGGCGGCCGCGACGCCGCCCCGCCGCAGCGTGCAGCGCGGGCAGCCGGGCACGGCGTCAGCACGTGGGGACATCGCTGACCTCCAGGGCGTCGGCGGGGACGTACCGGTCGGATCCGAGGCGCAGCCAGCCCGGTGGGCTCGTGCCCGCCCGGGCCGCCACGGCCGGTGAGGCGGTCGCGCACTGCACCGGCACCCGGGCGTGCGGGGCGACCACCCCGACGTCCCGGCCGTCGGCGGCGGCCGAGGCCCGGACGGTGACCGGCGCGCCGCCGCGGGCGGTGCCCGACCGGCCGGTGCCGGTCCACAGGTAGGTCACCTGGACCCAGGAGTTGTCGCGGAGACCGAGGTCGCGGGTGAAGGTCCCGTCGGCGAGGTCGATGCCGGCCGGGTTCGACACGGTGCGGCCCGAGGCGTCGCGCCCGCCCGCATAGTGGTCGAGGGCCGCGGCCTGCGCCTCGGGGAGCCCGCGCGGCAGGTCGCCATAGTCCTCCCGCGTCGCGGGCGTCGACCAGTAGTCGTCGCGGGTGTTCCACGGCCCGACGTCCCACACCGGGGCCCACGTGCACCGCCCGGCCTCGCTGCAGACCTGCACCGTGTAGTCGCCGCTGCCGTCCGCGCCGAGCCCGCGGCGCGAGGGCAGCGCGACGAAGCGGTCGTCGGCGACCACACGGTGGCCGTTGGCGGTCCTGTGCCCGACGAGCCCGACCCGGGTCGCGAACACGCGCGCGGTGAGGGCGTCGGTCGCCGGCGGCGGTGTGGTGGCCGGGGCACGGTCGGCGGTCAGCCAGAGCCGCCGCAGGGCGGGGGACGCGCCACCGGTCCCGGCGACGAGCGTGACCCGCACCTGGACCTGGAGCGTGGCCTCGGGCAGCAGCGCGGGGGCCGACGACGACGCGGTGGTCCACTGGCTCCACGACCCGTCGCTGCGCAGCCCGCGGACCGCGACGACGACGTCGGACCCGGCCGGACGGTCGGCCGTGGCGTCGGCGGCGACCCGGTCGGTCACGGCGGCGACCCGCCGCGGCGGGAGGAGGAGCTCGCCCTCGGCGGGTGCGGGCCCGGTCGACGTCGTGCGCGGGCTCGTGTCGGCGAGCCGGATCGCGCCGTCGCGGGCGACGACGTTCGCGTCGTCCCCGCCGCCGACCGAGAGCTCCGCGGCCCACGACTCGCTCCCGGCGATCGCCCACGCCGTCCCGCCCGGGACGAGCGCCGCCCCGAGGACCAGCGCCAGGGTGGTGGCCACCCGCGTCCACCGGAGTCCGTGCCCCGGACCGTGCCGACCCGCCATCACCACTCCCGGTCCGGGCCCGCGCTGGTGCGGGCCGTCCGGGGAGCAGCGAACGATCATCGCGCTCCGTGGTCAACCGAAACCGGCGTGGCGCATGTGAGTGAGAACCGGCCGGGTGAATTACACCGATGTCGCGATCTCGTCCGCGGGTCCGCGTGGCGGGGCCGCACACCGTCGAGTGACGCGGTAGGACTGCGCGGACTGCGTGATCACGGTCGGGGGCGGGCCGGGAGCGGGGGCGGATCGGACGATGGGTCGGACGTGCGTGGTGCACGACGCCCGGGAGCAGGCGCGTCACCGCCTCGAGCTCCTGCTGCGGGCGCACGCCGACGTGGACGAGATCGTCACGACCGCCGACGACGACGAGCTGCTGCTCCGGGCCGGCGAGGGGCCGACCGACCTCGTCGTCGTCGGGATGCCGCGCACCGCGGACGCCGCCGACATCGTCCGGCGCATCCGCGTGGTCGCCCCGGCGACCGCGGTGCTGGTGGCGGGGGCGACCGAGGACGCCGGGTCGGTCGCGCAGGCCCTCGCGGCCGGGGCGGTGGGGTTCCTGCGCTGGGAGGCGCCCCGGGCCCTGGTCCGGACCCTCGTCGAGGTCGCGGGCGAGTCGTCGAGCGGCGAGGACCTGCTGCCCGTCACCGCCGCGGGCCCGGGCGACGACGCGCGCGGCCCCATCCGGGTCGACGTGTCCGTCCAGCACGCGCTCGGGCTCTCGGTCCGCGAGGTGCAGGTGCTCATCGGGGTCGGGCGCGGGCTCACCAACGCCGACATCGGCCGCCGGCTCTACCTCTCGGCGCAGACGGTCAAGACCCACGCCACCCGGCTCTTCCGCAAGCTCGGCGCGACCGACCGCGCGGAGGCGGTCGGCCGTGCCTGGGCGCTCGGGCTGTTCCTACGCGCGTGACTTGATCTCGACCCGGGCCACCGAGCGCAGGTGCACCTCGTCGGGCCCGTCGGCGAGGCGCAGGGCGCGGGCCCAGGCGTAGGCGTAGGCGAGCGGGAAGTCGTCGGAGACCCCGCCGCCGCCGTGCACCTGGATCGCCCGGTCGATCACCGCGCACGCCATCCGCGGGCAGATGACCTTGATGGCGGCGATCTCCGTCGCGGCGCCGCGCGAGCCCACCTCGTCGATGAGGTACGCGGTCTTGAGAACCAGCAGGCGAGCCTGCTCGATCTCGATGCGGCTCTCGGCGATCTGCTGCTGCACCACGCCCTGGTCGGCCAGCGGCTTGCCGAACGCGATCCGCTCGGTGGCGCGGCGCACCATGGCGTCGAGGGCGCGCTCGGCCATCCCGATTAGGCGCATGCAGTGGTGGATGCGGCCCGGGCCCAGGCGTGCCTGGGCGATGGCGAAACCGCCGCCCTCCTCGCCCAGCAGGTTCGAGACCGGCACGCGGACGTCGTCGAACTCGAGCTCGCAGTGCCCGTGCTGGTCCTGGTAGCCGAAGACCGGCAGCGCGCGCGTGATCGTCAGGCCCGGGGTGTCCCGCGGGACGAGGATCATCGACTGCTGGCGGTGGGTCGAGGCGCCCGGGTCGGTCTTGCCCATCACGATGAAGATCTGGCAGCGGGGGTCGGCCGCTCCCGAGATCCACCACTTCCGCCCGTTGATCACGTAGTCGTCGCCGTCGCGGCGGATCGAGGTCGTGATGTTCGTGGCGTCCGACGACGCGACCTCCGGCTCGGTCATCGCGAACGCCGAGCGGATCTCACCGGCGAGCAGCGGCGCGAGCCAGTCCTGCTTCTGCTCGGCGGTGCCGAACAGGTGCAGCGTCTCCATGTTCCCGGTGTCGGGGGCCTGGCAGTTGATGGCCTCGGGTGCGATCACCGGCGACCAGCCGGTCACCTCGGCGACCGCGGCGTACTCCAGGTTCGACAGCCCGGACTCCGAGGGCAGGAACAGGTTCCACAGGCCCCGCTCACGCGCCTCCGCCTTGAGGGTCTCGATCACCGGCGGGGTGTCGTGCTCGGCGGGGGTCCCGCGGCGCGCCTCACGCCAGGCGTCGTACTCCGCCTCCGCCGGGAGGATCGATTCGTCGAGGAAGGCGCGCATGCGCTTGGTGTAATCGTCCGCCACGGCGCTGGGTGCGAAGTCCACGCCCCGGAGCCTCCCACCGGCGGGCGCCCCCCGCGAGGTGTCCACGACCGCACCTGCCGGGCGTCGACCGGCGCGGTCACGAAATTCCCGCCGATCATCCGGGGCGCAACCGCACCTGCGCCTCTAGACTGCGGCGCCGTGACGCAGTTCAGGATCGCCGAGGCCGCCCGCCTGCTCGGCGTCAGCGACGACACGGTGCGTCGCTGGACCGACGGCGGGGCGCTGCCCGTGGAGACCGACGCGAGCGGCCGCAAGGTCATCGCCGGGGCGGATCTCGCGGCGTTCGCGCGCGCCCAGGCGCACGCCACGCCCGATCCGTCGGGTGTCGGCCGGTCCGCCCGGAACCGCCTCGTCGGGCTGGTCACCGACATCCAGAGCGACAAGGTCATGTCCCAGGTGGAGATCCAGTGCGGCCCCCACCGGGTCGTGTCGCTCATGAGCACCGAGGCGGTGCACGAGCTCGCCCTCGAGGTCGGCTCGCTCGCGGTCGCCGTCGTCAAGGCCACCCACATCATCGTCGAGACCCCCGGAGGCACCGCGTGAGCACCACGCAGCGATCCCCCCGGACGGCGCGCCGCGGCGCCGTCCTCGTCGCGGCCCTGGTCGCCCTGCTCGGGCTGAGCCTGGCCGCCTGCGGGGGCTCGGGCTCCTCCGACCAGGCATCACCCTCCGGGCAGCAGGCCGCCCCGAAGACGCTCACCGTCTCGGCGGCCGCGTCGCTCACCGACGTCTACCAGCAGCTCGCGCAGCAGTTCCAGGCCGCGAACCCCGGCACCACCGTCAAGTTCAACTTCGGCGGCTCGGACCAGCTGGCCCAGCAGGTCGTCCAGGGCGCTCCCGCCGACGTCCTCGCCACGGCGAGCAGCAAGACGATGCAGACGGCGGTGCAGGCCGGCAAGATCCAGGGTGAGCCGATCGTCTACGCGACCAACCAGCCGGAGATCGCCGTCGCGCCGACCAACCCCAAGCAGATCGCCTCGTTCACCGACCTGAACAAGCCCGGGGTCACCACCGTCGTCTGCGCCCCCGCCGTGCCGTGCGGCGCCGCCGCCACCGCCGCCGAGAAGGCCGCCAACGTGACGCTGCACCCCGTCAGCGAGGAGCAGGACGTCAAGAGCGTGCTGACCCGGGTGGAGACCGGCAACGCCGACGCGGGCGTCGTCTACGTCACCGACGTCAAGAGCGCCCAGGGCAAGGTCCAGGGAGTCACCTTCCCGCAGGCGACGGCCCAGGGCGTCGTCCAGACGTACCCGATCGGCGTGGTGGCGGGCAGCCCCAACGCCCAGCTCGCCCAGTCCTGGGTCAGCTTCGTGACCGGGCCGCAGGGCAAGGCCGCGCTGCAGCAGGCGGGCTTCACCACGAAGTGACGCCGCTCGACACGGGGGCGGGGGGCGCGTGAACGGCGTCCCCCGCTTCCTGTGGCTCCCGGCGGCGCTCGCCTGGCTGCTCGTCGCGGTCCCGGTCGTCGGGCTCCTCCTCCGGGTCGACCTGTCGAACTTCTTCGCCCTGGTCACCTCCGACGCCGCCCTCGCGGCCCTGTGGCTCTCGCTGAAGACCGGGCTCGCGACGATGGTCTGCTGCCTGGTCCTCGGCGGACCGCTCGCGATCGTCCTCGCCCGCTCGCACCTGCCGGGCCTGCCGTTCATCCGCTCGGTGGTCCTGCTGCCCCTCGTGCTCCCCCCGGTGGTCGGCGGCCTCACGCTGCTGTTCCTGCTGGGCCGCACCGGCCCCGTCGGCGGCTTCCTCTACGACGAGTTCGGCATCACCGTCCCCTTCTCGACGACGGCCGTGGTCCTGGCCCAGACCTTCGTCGCCATGCCGTTCCTCGTGGTGTCGCTCGAGGGCTCGCTGCGGACGGCGGGGGAGCGCTACGAGGCGGTGGCGGCGACGCTCGGGGCCTCCCCGGTGACGACGCTGTGGCGGGTGACGATCCCCGTCGTCCTGCCCGGGCTGCTCTCGGGCAGCGTGCTCGCGTTCGCCCGCGCGCTCGGGGAGTTCGGCGCGACGATCACCTTCGCCGGGTCGCTCCAGGGCACCACGCGCACCCTGCCGCTGCTGATCTACCTGCAGTCCCAGGACGACATCGACGGCGCCGTCGCGATGTCGCTCGTCCTCGTCGTCATCGCGATCCTCGTGATCGTCGTGACCCGCACCCGGGACGTCCGGTGAGCCGGCTCGCGGCCGACGTCGGCGTCGTCCGGGGCTCGTTCGAGCTCGACGTGTCGCTCACCGTGGAGCCCGGCGAGGTCGTCGCGCTCCTCGGGTCCAACGGCGCCGGCAAGTCCACCCTGCTCGGGGCGCTCGCCGGGCTGTACCGGCCGACGCGGGGCGAGATCGTCCTGGGCGGGCGCACCCTGAGCTCGCCGAGCGTCGCCGTCCCGGTGCACCGCCGCCGCGTCGGGCTGCTGAGCCAGCAGGCGCTGCTCTTCCCGCACCTCACCGCGCTCGACAACGTCGCCTTCGGCCCGCGGTCCACCGGCGGCGGCCGGCGCGCCGCGCGGGAGACCGCGCAGCGGTGGCTCGACGAGGTCGACGCCGCCGCCCTCGCCGGACGACGCCCGGCGCAGCTCTCCGGCGGGCAGGCCCAGCGCGTCGCGATCGCGCGAGCCCTCGCCTGTGACCCCGAGCTCCTCCTGCTCGACGAGCCCTTCGCCGCGCTCGACGTCGACGCCACCCCGGCGATCCGCTCGCTGCTGCGCCGCGTGGTGCGCGCGACCGGGGTCACGACGCTGGTGGTCACCCACGACGTCCTCGACGCCGTCGTCCTCGCCGACCGGATCGTGGTGCTCGACGCCGGCCGGGTGGTCGAGACGGGGACGACGACGGACGTGCTCACCCGGCCGCGGTCGGCCTTCGCGGCGCGGATCGCCGGGCTCGACCTCGTGCCCGGCCGCTCGAGCGCCGAGGGGCTCGTCACCGGCGAGGGGACGGTCGTCGTCGGGACCCATCCCGAGCCCGTCGAGCAGGGCGAGCCGGCGGTCGCGCTCTTCGCCCCGGCGTCGGTGTCGGTGTTCCGGGACAAGCCCGGCGGGTCCCCGCGGACGGCGCTGCCGGTCCGGCTCGCCGCGATGGAGCCGCACGGGGAGCTCGTCCGGCTGCGGGCCGCGCCGCTCGACGGCGGGCCCGGCTGGGTCGAGGGGCTCGCCGCCGACGTGACCCCGGCCGCCGTCGCCGAGCTGGGGGTGGAACCGGGCGACGACGTGTGGTTCGCGGTGAAGGCGGCCGAGGTGACGGTGCACCCGGCGGGCCGCTGACTTTGGCTCCGCCTCGTGCGTGCGTTCCCGTGCCGGGACACGGGAACGCACGCACACGGCGCTGCCCAGAGCGGATCCGCGCTGCCCCGGGCGGAACTCGTGGCGGGGTGGAGGTGCCGGGGCCGACGGTGGGCGCCATGAGCGAATCGACCTCGGGCACGTTCTCGCCGGAGCTGCGCGCCCACCTCCTCCGCCACCGGGTGCTCGTGCTCGACGGTGTCCTCGACGACGACAACGGCACCGCCCTCACCGGCCACCTGCTCACCCTCGCCGCCGAGAACGACGCGGCCGACGTCGCGCTGTGGATCCACTCGCCCGGCGGGTCGGTCCCGGCGATGCTCGCGATCCGGGACGTGATGCGCCTCGTGCCGTGCGACGTCTCCACCCTCGCGCTCGGGCTCGCGTGCAGCGCCGGGCAGTTCCTGCTCTCGGCGGGCACGCCGGGCAAGCGGTTCGCGCTGCCGCACGCGAAGATCCTCATGCACCAGGGGTCGTCGGGGATCGGCGGCTCGGCGGTCGAGGTGGAGGTGCAGGCGAACGACCTGCGCCACACCCGCGACACCGTCCTCGGGCTCATCGCGACCGACACCGGGCAGCCGCCGGAGCGGGTCTTCGAGGACTCGCTGCACGACCGGTGGTTCACCGCGGAGCAGGCGCGCGACTACGGGTTCGTCGACGGCATCGTGTCGGACTTCGACCAGGTCATGCCGGTGCGCCGGCTCCGCGTGGGGATGGGGGTGGCGGCCTGATGAGCAGCTACACGATCCCGAACGTCGTCACGCGGGACGCGCGGGGCGAGCGCATCGTCGACGTCTACTCCCACCTGCTCTCCGAGCGCATCGTCTACCTCGGCACCGCGATCGACGCGGGGGTCGCCAACGCGCTCATCGCCCAGCTGCTCCACCTCGAGGCCGACGCCCCGGAGCAGGAGATCTCGATGTACGTCAACTGCGAGGGCGGCGACACCGCGGCGATGCTCGCGGTCTACGACACCATGCAGTACGTCCGCGCCCCGATCGCCACGACGTGCGTGGGCCAGGCCGTCGCCGCGGGCGCGGTCCTGCTCGCGGCGGGCGCCCCGGGCCGGCGGTCGGCGCTGCCGCACACGCGCGTGGTGCTGCACCAGCCGGCGGCGCAGGGGCGGGGCGCGATCCCGGACCTGATCCTCGCCGCCGACGAGGTGGTGCGGGTGCGGGCCGAGATGGAGGCGATCCTCGCCCGCCACACCGGCCGCGACACCGCGACGCTGCGCCACGACACCGACCGCGACCTCGTGCTGACCGCGGAGGCGGCGCGGGACTACGGGATCGTCGACCAGGTGATCTCGTTCCGGTAGGCGGCGGACTCGTGATCACCGATGGCCTCGAGTGGACTCCCACGGCTGCGGCGAGAGCCGTGGCGGTCCACTCGGGGCGGGCCGTCGGTCTCGAGTGGACTCCCACGGCTGCGGCGAGAGCCGTGGCGGTCCACTCGGGCGGCCGCTCCTACGCGGCGAGCAGCACCGGGCCCCGGGATCCCCTGCCGAGCGCGAGCTCGGCGTGGGCCCGCCGGACGACGTCGCGCACCGGCACCCCGAGCGCGCCGGCGACGGCCGCGAGCATCTCGCTCGACGGGTCCTTGCGGCCGCGCTCCAGCTCGGAGAGGTACTGCGGGGACATCCCGGCCCGCTCGGCGGTGTCGGCGAGGCGGTCGCCCCGGGCGTGCCGCAGGTCGCGGAGCCCTCGCCCGAGGGCCTCCCGCCACAGCGGCTCGTCGGCCGGGGCCGGAGCGCGGCGCAGGGGGGTCGGCGCCGGGGAAGCAGGTGCCGGGGGATCGGCGCGCCGACGGCGGCTCTCGAGAGGGATGACCTCGCCCATGGCAGCGACGCTAGGGGGTCGGCGACGGTTCCGGGGCCGGATTCCGCCGCGGGCGAACGCCGTGCTCCGTGATCACGACCCGGGCGGCGAGTCCTGGCGCGGGCTGGGCGTGTCGCCGCCGAGGTCGCGATCATGGCCCGGGCGGCCGCACAGATCCCGATGTCCGGTGTCAGCGGAGGACCACCGCTGACCACGGGGCCCTCACGTGTCCGACGGGCCCCCGAACAGCGGCTCGTCGACCGAGCGGATCTCCTGGCTGGGCAGCCCGCCCGGGTGCTCGCGCCGCACCCGGTCCAGCGCCGACAGGGCGATCCCGAGGTGCTGGCGCTTGGAGGCCTCGTAGAACTGCTGCGCGCCGGCCGAGAGCTTCGGCGACCCGTGCAGCGGCTTGTCCGAGACGCAGAGCAGCGTCGCGTTCGGCACCCGGTAGCGGAAGCCGTTCGCGGCGATCGTCGCCGACTCCATGTCCACCGCCACCGACCGCGACGCCTGCATGGCCGCGAGCGTCGTCCGCTGGTTGAGCTCCCAGTTGCGGTTGTCGGTGGTGTGCACGGTGCCGATCCGGTACTCGGCCCCGGCCGCCTCGAGCGCCTCGAGCAGGAAGGTGTTCAGCCGGTGGTTGGGGATCACCGGGACGTTGAGCGGCAGCACCTCGTCGAGCACGTGGTCGAAGCGCTGGTAACCGGTGGCGAGGACGAAGTCGCCCTTCTGCTGGTGGTTCCGCAGCCCGCCGCAGTGCCCGATCATGATCATGGTGTCGGGCCGGAGCACCGCGACGTGGTCGGTCGCGGTCTTCGCGTTCGCCGGGCCGACGCCGATGTTGACCAGCGAGACGCCGTCGCCGTCGTCGGTGAGGTGGTGGTACGCGGGCATCTGGGCCCCGGGCCGGCTCGGGACGACCGCGTCGGGGTAGCGCTCCAGGAACGCCTCGACGTGCATCGCGTAGTTGGTGAAGATCACGTGGCGCTGGAAGGCCTCGGCGGCGGTGCCGGTGTAGTGGCCGAGCCGGTCGACCGAGAGGCCCATCCGCTCGGGCCCGAAGAGGAAGAGCTTCTTGGAGCGGACGTCGACGCGGTCCTCGTCGAGCGCCGCGAAGAACGACGGGTCGTCGAAGGGCAGCGCCGGGCGGGCCGGCCGCACCGTGATCCGCGCGCCGGCCCGCAGCAGCGCCGCGAGCTCGCGCCGCATGTACCGGCGGATCGCGTCGGTGCGGGAGAACTCGCCGGTCAGGCGTGGGTTCTCGGCCGACCAGGGCCGCACCACCTCGATGGTGGAGTACCACCCGTCGTCGTCGATCGCGCCCAGCACGTCGACGAGCCCGGCGGCGGTGCCCTCGACGTCGTCGGGGGTGAGGCCGGCGCCGTCCGCGCTCGACGACGTGGCCGTGGGGTTCTGCACCGTCACGCGGCCGATCGTGCCAGCCGGGCACGCGGGTTCCCGGCCGGACCGTCCGGCGGACTCGAGGGGTGCGCCGGACGTGTGACCGCGGGCATAGTGAGGGCGACCACGATCGTCACGCCTGGAGGTCGCCCGGTGAGCGCGCCCGCCGTCCCGTCACTGCCCTCGTACGCCTCGGGGATCTCCGACGAGCCCCTGCTCGGGGACACGATCGGGGACAACCTCGACCGCACCGCGGCCCGCGTCCCCGACGGCGAGGCGCTGGTCGACCGCGCGCAGGGCCTGCGCTACACGTGGTCGCAGTTCGTCACCGAGGTCGACGCGCTCGCCGTCGGCCTGTTGGACCTGGGGATCGCCAAGGGCGAACGGGTCGGGATCTGGGCGCCGAACTGCGCCCAGTGGACGCTGCTGCAGTACGCCACCGCGAAGGTCGGCGCGATCCTGGTGAACATCAACCCGGCGTACCGGACCCACGAGCTCGAGTTCGTGCTCAACCAGGCCGGCATCCGGATGCTGGTCGCGGCGCGCTCCTTCAAGACCTCGAAGTACGCGGAGATGATCGACGAGGTCCGGCCGAACTGCCCGGGGCTCGAGCTGGTGGTCATCACCGACACCGAGGAGTGGGCCGGGCTGTTCGTCCGCGACGGCGACGTGGGCCGGGTCCGGGACCGCGGGCTCGAGCTCACCGCGGACGACCCCATCAACATCCAGTACACGAGCGGGACGACCGGCTTCCCCAAGGGCGCCACGCTGTCCCACCACAACATCCTGAACAACGGCTACTTCGTCGGGCGGCTCTGCGGCTACACCGAGGCCGACCGGGTCTGCATCCCGGTGCCCTTCTACCACTGCTTCGGCATGGTGATGGGCAACCTGGCGTGCTCCAGCTCGGGCGCGACGATGGTGATCCCGGCGCCCGGGTTCGACCCGACGCTCACGCTCGAGGCCTGCGCCGAGGAGCGGTGCACCAGCCTCTACGGCGTCCCGACGATGTTCATCGCCGAGCTCTCCCTGCCGAACGCCGACTCCTACGACCTCGCTCCGCTGCGCACCGGGATCATGGCCGGCTCGCCGTGCCCGGTGGAGGTCATGAAGCAGGTGGTCGAGCGCTTCGGCATGACCGAGGTGACGATCTGCTACGGCATGACCGAGACCTCGCCGGTGTCCACCCAGACCCGCGCCGACGACTCGCTGGACCGCCGGGTCTCGACCGTGGGCCGCACGCTGCCCCACCTCGAGTCGAAGATCATCGATCCGGAGACCGGGCTGACCGTCCCGCGCGGCACCCCGGGAGAGCTCTGCACCCGCGGCTACTCGGTGATGCTCGGGTACTGGGACCAGCCCGAGAAGACCGCCGAGGTGATCGACCGGGCCCGCTGGATGCACACCGGCGACCTCGGGGTGATGGACGACGAGGGCTACGTCAACATCACCGGCCGGATCAAGGACATGGTCATCCGCGGCGGCGAGAACGTGTACCCGCGCGAGATCGAGGAGTTCCTCTACACCCACCCGGACATCCTCGACGCGCAGGTCATCGGGGTCCCCGACGAGCGCTACGGCGAGGAGCTCATGGCGTGGGTCCGGCTGCGCGAGGGCGTCACCGAGCTCACGGCCGAGGCGGTGCGCGAGTTCGCGAACGGCAAGCTCGCCCACTACAAGATCCCGCGCTACGTCCGCGTCGTCGACGAGTTCCCGATGACGGTGACGGGCAAGGTCCGCAAGGTCGAGATGCGCGAGGAGTCGATCGAGCTCCTCGGACTGGGCCAGGTGAGCCCGACCGCCTGACCGGGGGCCGCCAATGATCACGAGCGGTTCTGAGTGGCGGCCGCGGGATACGATGGTCCGACGCGCTCCGGCAGAACGCCGGGGCGCGTTCTCGTCGACGAGAGAACGGGTGAGCACGGTGCCGACCGGCAAGGTCAAGTGGTACGACGCCGAGAAGGGCTTCGGCTTCCTCTCCCAGGAGGAGGGGGCCGACGTGTACGTGCCGAAGGGGTCGCTCCCCCGCGAGGTGGAGGCGCTGAAGTCGGGTCAGCGCGTCGAGTTCGGCATCGCCGAGGGCCGCCGCGGTCCGCAGGCCCTGCAGGTCCGGCTCGTCGACCCGCTGCCGTCGGTCGCCGAGGCCAAGCGCCGGTCGCCCGACGAGCTCCACGGCCTCATCGACGACATGATCAAGCTGCTCGAGGCCAAGGTCCAGCCCGACCTGCGCCGCGGCCGCTACCCCGACCGCCGCAACACCAAGCGCCTCGCCGAGGTGGTCCGCGCGGTCGCCCGCGAGCTGGAGGGGTGACTCTCAGCCGCTGACCAGCACCCAGGTCGAGCGCGTCGAGAACAGGCTCCCCTGGGGGGTCACCGTCTGGCTCGCCCCGAACTGCTGGACCTCGACGCGCTGCAGGCGCCAGCGCGGGTCCGGCAGGGCGAGCCGGAAGTGGCCGCTCGCGTTCGGCGCGAACACCTGGCTGCGGCCGCTCTGCTGCGCCCCGGTCTCGTCGAGGTAGGCGAACGCGACCTGCCACGGCGTCGCGAGCACGGCGTCGGGGACGGTGACGTCGACGGTGGTGCCGGGGGGCAGCGGGAGGGCGACGACGGCGGACGGGTCGTTCTCGCAGTCGGTCACCATGAGGTCGCAGTACACCGTGGGCGGCGCCTGCCGGGTCTGCCCGGCCGCGGCGAACGTGACCTCGCCCGGGTCGTCGGGCCCGGAGGTCAGGACGAGCGCGACGACGACGGCCGCGACGACGACCACGATCGCGACGACGGCGACCCACACCCACCGGGGCACGCCGCGCAGCCGCGCCCGCAGGCCGCCGTCGTGACCCTCCGGCACGGGGCGGGACTCCTGGTCGGGCGTCGTCACGACGTCGGCCGCCGGTGCGGGAGGAGCGATCGGCCGCGGGTGGTCAGCACGGTCTGCACGGTACCGACCGCCAGCACGCCGCTGATCACGGTGAACCCGAGCCACCACGTGGGCGGGAGCAGCACGCCCAGCGCGCCGCCGAACACCCAGGACAGCTGCAGGATCGTCTCCGAGCGCCCGAACGCCGAGGCCCGCGCGGCCTCGGGCAGGTCTCGCTGGACGACGGCGTCGAGGCACACCTTGAGCAGCGCGGACGCGGTGGCCGCGACGAGCGCGACGACGGCCGCCGTCACCACCCCGACGACGACGGCCGCGACCACCGACCCCGCGAGCCCCGCCACCAGGCCGGTGACGAGGACCCGGTTCGGCGCCTCGAAGCGGCGCCGGGCCCCGAGGGCGTTGCCGAGGAAGCCGCCCGCGCCGGCGGCGGCGCCGACGACGCCGAGCAGCAGCAGCTGGCGGCCCGGGGTGCCCTCGGTCTGGTGCTTGATCACGAACGCGGCGAACAGCGTGAGGAAGCCGGTGAGGGTGCGGATCGTGCCGTTGGCCCAGAGGGCGGTGACGACCTGGCCGCTCATCGGCACCCGCGGGGCGCGACGGCGGGTGGTGCCCGGCCGGCGGATGAGGGTGGTCACGGCCTCGCCCTCGGTGACCTCCACCCACGCCGGGATGCGCAGGCACAGCCACACGCCGACCGCGCAGATCACCGCGGTGAGCCAGGCCGCGCCGGTCGAGCCGAACAGGTAGGACACGCCGGCGCCGAGCGCGCCGAACACCCCCGACGCGACGAGCCCGAAGACGGTGAGGCGCGAGTTCGTCGTGACCAGCGTGATGCCGGGCGGGAGCACCCGCGGGGTGACCGCCGCCTTGAGGACCCCGAACGACTTGGAGAGCACCAGGATCCCCAGCGCGGCCGGGTAGAGCGCCCAGGTGTCCATGAACAGGGCGAGCACGACGGCGAGGGCGCCCTGGCCCGCCGTTGACGCGGCCAGGGCGAGGCGGCGGCCGCGCTGGATCCGGTCGAGCAGGGGACCGATGACCGGGGCGACCACCGCGAACGGGGCGACGGTGATGAGCAGGTAGAGGGCGACCTTGTCCTTGGACTCCGCGCTCGCGGCCGAGAAGAACAGGGTGTTGGCCAGCGCGACGGCGAGCGTCGCGTCCGAGGCGTAGTTCGCCATCCACGCGTAGGTGAGCGCGGTCAGCCCGGACCGGTCGGCCCCGTCCGCCGAGGCCGCCCGGTGGAAGGCGCGGACCCCGGCCCGCGTCAGGGTGCGGGCGCGCCAGGCGGCGACGCGGGTGACGGTGATCTTCTTCGGGCCGGGGTCCTGCGGTGTGTCAGCGGTGTCGCATCGCTGACGTCCAGTGTCAGTTTCCGTGCACTCATCGATCGGGATACCCCGGCCGGTGCTCCGCCGACGGCGACCCGCCGACCACCCCGGACGCCCGGGGTCGGGGGAGGGGCCGGCGCGGGTCACCCCTCCATGGTCGCCCACCACGCCCGGGGAAGGCCCGAGGCCGTCAGGGCGTTCTCGTAAGCTGGAACCGATCGACACACCGCTTTCTGCGAAGGGCTCTGGTGTCCTCCTCCGACACTTCCCCGGGGCGCACACCCCTGTCCGGGCTCGCCCCGTCCCTGCTGGCCGACCCCGGGCTGCGCTCGGTCGTCGACGCCGCGGGCCGGGACGCCGCCGTCGAGGGCCCGACGGCGCTGCGTCCCCTGCTGGCCGCGGCCCTGGCGGCCGACCCCGCGGACGGCGACGCCGACACCGGCGGCGCCGGCCGCACCGCCCTCGTCGTCACCGCCACCGAGCGCGAGGCCGAGGAGCTGGCGGCCGCCGTCGAGGACCTGCTCGGCGAGGACGCCGTTGCCTACCTGCCCAGCTGGGAGACGCTGCCGCACGAGCGGCTGTCCCCACGGGCCGACACCGTGGGCCGCCGGGTCGCGATCCTGCGCCGCCTGGCCCACCCGGAGCTCGACCCGCGCGGCCGGCTGCACGTCGTCACCACCGCCACCCGCAGCCTCATCCAGCCGCTCGTGCCCGGGCTCGGCGAGCTCGAGCCCGTCGTGCTGCGCGAGGGCACCGAGATCGAGCTCGAGGCGCTCACCGAGCGCCTGGTCGACCTCGCGTACGCGCGCGTGGAGATGGTCGAGAAGCGCGGCGAGTTCGCGGTGCGCGGCGGGATCGTCGACCTCTTCCCGCCGACGGCCGAGTCCCCGGTGCGCATCGAGTTCTGGGGCGACGAGGTCTCGGAGATGCGCTGCTTCTCGGTGGCCGACCAGCGCTCGCTGCCCGACTCGGCCGAGGCGCGGCCCACCGAGGTCGTCGCCCCGCCGTGCCGCGAGCTGCTGCTGACCGCCGACGTCCGCGAGCGGGCCGCGAGGCTCGCCGACGAGCACGTCGGCACCGGCTCGTTCGGCGGCGACAAGGCGCTGCACGAGCTGCTCGGCAAGGTCGCCGCCGGGATCCCCACCGAGGGCATGGAGTCGCTGATCCCGGCGCTGCTGCCGGGCGACCTCGTGACGCTGCCGGAACTGCTGGGAGAGGGCGCGCACGTCGTCGTGTGCCACCCCGAGCGCGTCGAGCGCCGCGCCGCCGACCTCGTGCGCACCGGGCAGGAGTTCCTCGAGGCGAGCTGGCTCGTGGCCGCCGACTCCACCGAGGGCAGCGCCCCCATCGACCTCGGCGCCTCGGCCTACCGCGACGTCGACATCGTCCGCGCCGCCGCACGGACCGCGGGGCACCCGTGGTGGACGCTCTCCAGCCTCGCCACCGACCCCGACCTCGAGGACGACTCGGTCACCCGGGACGGCGTGCGGGTGGTCCGTACCGGCCTGTCCGGCGTCGAGTCCTACCGCGGCGACTGGGAGAAGGCCGCCGTCGACCTGCGCGCCCACGCCGCCGCCGGCGGTGCGGCGCTCGTCGTCGTCCCCGCCGTGGGCACGGCGCAGCGGGCGGTCGAGCAGCTGCGGGAGTTCGTCGGCGAGGACGTCCCGGTCACCCTGGACGACGAGGCCGGCGCCCCGCGGGCGGGGCGGATCACCGTCGCCCGCGGCCGGCTCGGCGACGGGTTCGTCGCCCCGGAGAGCCGGCTGGTCCTGCTCACCGAGGCCGACCTCACCGGCTCCCGCGCCGGCACCGGGTCCACGCCCACCAAGCGCGCCGCCGTCAAGCGCCGCAACGCCGTCGACCCGCTGACGCTGCAGGCCGGCGACTACGTCGTCCACGCCCAGCACGGCATCGGCAAGTTCGTCGAGATGACCCAGCGGACCACCGGCACCGGCAAGGCCGCGACCACCCGCGAGTACCTCGTGCTGGAGTACTCGTCCTCCAAGCGCGGCCAGGCCAGCGACCGGCTCTTCGTGCCGACCGACCAGCTCGACCAGGTCAGCCGCTACGTCGGCGGGGAGCTGCCCACGCTGAACAAGCTGGGCGGCTCGGACTGGTCGAAGACCAAGTCGAAGGCCCGCAAGGCGGTCCGCGACATCGCGGCCAGCCTCGTCCAGCTCTACGCCGCCCGGCAGGCCGCGCCGGGGCACGCGTTCGCCCCGGACACGCCGTGGCAGCGCGAGATGGAGGACGCCTTCCCCTACACCGAGACGCCCGACCAGGCCTCCGCGATCGACGAGGTCAAGGCCGACATGGAGAAGGCGGTCCCCATGGACCGGGTGGTCTCCGGCGACGTCGGCTACGGCAAGACCGAGATCGCGGTGCGGGCGGCGTTCAAGGCGGTGCAGGACGGCAAGCAGGTCGCGGTGCTGGTCCCGACGACGCTGCTGGCCCAGCAGCACCTGCAGACGTTCACCGAGCGCATGCGGAACTTCCCGGTGACGGTGAAGGGGCTCTCCCGCTTCACCCCGGGCAAGGAGGCCGACGCGACGATCCGCGGGCTGGCCGACGGCAGCGTCGACGTCGTCGTCGGGACCCACCGCCTGCTGCAGACCGGGATCACGTGGAAGGACCTCGGCCTCGTCGTCATCGACGAGGAGCAGCGCTTCGGCGTGGAGCACAAGGAGCACATCACCGGGCTGCGCGCCCACGTCGACATGCTCTCGATGTCGGCGACGCCGATCCCGCGCACGCTGGAGATGAGCCTGGCCGGCATCCGCGAGCTGTCGACGATCCTCACCCCGCCCGAGGAGCGGCACCCGACGCTGACCTACGTCGGCGCCCACGACGAGAAGCAGGTCGCGGCGGCGATCCGCCGCGAGCTGCTGCGCGACGGCCAGGTCTTCTACATCCACAACCGGGTGTCCTCGATCGACGACGCCGCCGCCACGCTGCGCCGGCTCGTGCCCGAGGCCCGCATCGCCACCGCCCACGGGCAGATGGCCGAGGAGCGGCTCGAGCGCACCGTCAACGAGTTCTGGGAGCGCGAGCACGACGTCCTGGTCTGCACGACGATCGTCGAGAACGGCCTGGACATCTCCAACGCCAACACGCTGATCGTCGAGCGCTCGGACACGCTCGGCCTGTCCCAGCTCCACCAGCTGCGCGGGCGCGTCGGGCGCGGCCGGGAGCGGGGCTACGCCTACTTCCTCTACCCCAACGACAAGCCGCTGACCGAGACGTCGCACGAGCGGCTCGCCACGATCGCGCAGCACTCCGAGCTGGGTGCGGGCACCGCGGTCGCGATGAAGGACCTCGAGATCCGCGGCGCGGGCAACATCCTCGGCGCGGAGCAGTCCGGCCACATCGCGGGGGTGGGCTTCGACCTCTACGTCCGGCTCGTCGGCGAGGCGGTGGAGGCGTTCAAGAAGCACACCGGGGCCGCGGGCGCCGACGAGGAGGAGCCGCTCGCGGAGGTGCGGGTCGACCTGCCGATCGACGCGCACGTGCCGCACGACTACGTCGACACCGAGCGGCTGCGCCTCGACGTCTACCGCAAGATCGCCGAGGCGGCCGACGGGCCGGCGCTCGACGCGGTGCGCGAGGAGCTCGTCGACCGCTACGGCGAGCCGCCGACACCGGTCACCAACCTGCTCGCGGTCGCCGCGTTCCGGCAGGCGTGCCGCCGGTACGGCATCACCGAGGTGGCCGGGCAGGGCAACCAGATCCGGTTCGCGCCGGTCGACCTGCCGGAGTCGGCGCAGATGCGGCTCAAGCGGCTGCACCCGCGGGCGCAGCTGAAGGCCGCGTCGCAGACGCTGTCGCTGCCCAAGCCGACCGAGGGCCAGTCGGGGGCCGGCGGCGCCCGGGGCCCGGTGAAGATGGGCGCCCCGCCGCTGCGCGACCTCGAGCTGCTGGCCTGGTGCGAGCAGCTGTTCGTCGCGCTCTACGGGGAGCGCCCCGCGGCGGCCTAGGTGAAGGGCGTGAACCCGGACGCGTAGCCGAGCTCGCAGAGCTCGGTGTCCGGCGCCCGCCGCGCCACCGCCTCGCGGATCGGCCCGACGTCCACCGCGCCCGCGAACCCGGGCAGCCAGTCGTCGTGGTGCGAGAGCACGAGGCGGCGCGGCGCCATCCACGCGGCCTCCTGGGCGACGAAGTCGGCGAGTGACCCCTGCACGGGTTCGCCGTCGACGTTGGCGCGCCCGGCGGCCGCGAGGATCGCGACATCGGGCGACTCGCCGGCGAGCACCCCGGTCCAGGCCCCGACGGTGTCCTGCACCAGCAGCGAGCCCTCCGAGGTCTCGACGACGTAGACCAGCGCGCCGCCGTCGCCGCGCTCGCCCTGCGAGGCGGCCCGCAGGTGCGCGAGCACGTCCGGCCCGAGCGCCGGCAGGCCCGCGAACATCGCGGCGATCCGCTCCTGGCGCTCCTGCCAGGTCACGCCCAGCTCGCCCAGGCACACCTGGTCGGCGGCCGGGAACGAGGTCTCCGACCAGATGCAGGAGTGCAGGCCCGGCAGCACGCGCACCGTCGTCGCCTCGTCGAGCCGGATCCGCTCACCGCCCGCGACCGGCACCAGCTGCTCCTCGGGCACCCCGCAGGCGGCCATCACGCGGATGCTCTCGTAGGACCCGACGATGCGGGCCCCGGTCGCGGCGAGCCGTTCGGCGCCGTAGAGGTGGTCGAAGTGCGCGTGCCCGACGAGCACCCAGTCGCCCGGGCCCATCCCCGCCGCGACGTCCGCGACGCCGACCCCGCTCTGCGGGGCGTCGGGCACCCGGTCCAGGTAGGCGTCGAGCATCACCGTCAGGCCCTCGGCGGTGACCAGGCGGAACGTCGCGCAGCCGTACCAGTCGAGGGTCGCGGTGGTCATCCGCCCAGCGTAGGGAGCAGCAGGACCAGCCCGCCCGTCGTCTGCCCGTTCCCGCCGGCGCCCCCGCCGCAGGAGGCCGCGGTGAACAGCACGATCGCGAGGACCACGAGCACGGCGATGAACACGCCGACGAAGACCCCGGCCGGCACCCGCGTCCGCGGGGGCTTCTGCTCGGCGCCGGGCGGCTTCTCGAACAGGGTCGGCTGCTCGGGAGGGCGGGACAGGCGGTCGTCGTTTCGTGGCACACGGAGGCGTACCCCCGTTCATCGGCACGTCACGCGCCTGTGACGACCCCCCTAGGGTCACGCCCGTGACCCGACTCGCCCTGCTCGCCACCGGAGGCACGATCGCGACGCGCGCCGGCGCCGCCGGGCGGGCGGTCGCGGTGGACGCGGCCGGGCTGCTCGCGGCCGCAGCGATCCCGGACGGGGTCGAGGTCACGACGACGGACGTGGCCGGGCGGCTCTCCTTCGCCGCCGGTCTCGACGACCTGGCCGCCCTGGCGCGCACGGTCCGCGACGCGGCGGCCGGGCACGACGGGGTCGTCCTCACCCACGGCACGGACACGCTGGAGGAGACCGCGGCGCTGCTCGCGCTCACCCACGACCGCGCCACCCCGGTGACGATCACCGGCGCGCAGCGGCCGTTCGACGACCCCGCGCCCGACGGCCCCGGCAACCTCACCGCGGCGCTGCGCTGGGCCGCGCACGGCCGCCCCGGGGTGACGGTCACCTTCGCCGGCCAGGTGCTGCCCGCGGTCGGCGTGCGCAAGGTGCACACCGCGGCGCTCACGGCGTTCGCCGCGCCGGGCCGGGGACCGCTGGCGGAGGTCGACGACGCCGGGGTGCGCGAGCACGCGGTCGCCCCCGACGCCTCGCTGGGCGACCCGCCCGCCGAGCTGCCGCGGGTCGACGTCGTCGCCCAGTACGTCGGGGCCGACGCGCACGCCCTCGACGCCGCGGTCGCGGCCGGGGCGCGGGGGGTGGTGATCGCGGCGTTCGGGGCCGGCAACGCCACGCCCGCCGTCGTCGACTCCGCCCGGGCGCTGCTCGCCCGCGGCGTGCCCGTCGCGGTCGCGAGCCGGACCGGCGCCGGCCCGGTCGAGGGCCTCTACGCCGGGGGCGGCGCCGAGCTCGCGCGGGCGGGTGCGCTCTTCGCCGGGGACCTCTCGCCATGGCAGACCCGGCTGCTGCTCGCCGTCGCGCTCGCGACCGCGCCGGACGACCCGCTCGGCGCGGCGCGGGCGTGGGCGGCCCGGGTGGGTGTCACCGCGAGCTGACGATCTGCGCGTCAGAGCGTTTCGATGTTCACCCGTTCGGGCCAGATACCTGGGAACTTCACCCAGGGTGTGTGCACGCGCAGCTTCCTAGATTCACGCTGCGCGTCACCCGTCGGAGTGGCGCAGGGACGCCGTCGGCGAGGGCGGCACGAGTTTCCGGGGCGGCAGGGTGGCGCGCGAAGCGAGGGCAACGGTCGCGACGACGACGGCGGGTCGTGGCTGGTGGCCGCGGTGGTGGCTGGTGGTGGTCGCGGCGGCGGCGTTGGTGCTGCCGTTGGGGGTGTGCTCGCCGGTGGCCTCGGCGTCCCCGACGGTGCTCACCCCGGCGGGGGCGGCGTTGTTGGCGCGGGCGGTGTCGTACGACCCGCGCTCGGGGGAGGTGTTCCAGGCCGACCCGACGACCTCGTCGCTGCGGGTGTTCCGGCCCGACGCGCACGGTGGCTACACCCAGGTCCAGTCGGTGCCGGTGGGCGCCGGCCCGGTCTCGACGGTGTTCGACGCCGTCAGCGGGCACGTGCTGACCGCGGACCGGCGCGGGGGCACGGTGACCACGCTGGCGCGCGGCGGTGACGGCTCGTGGTCGTCGCTGGGCTCCACCCCGGTCGGGTTCGCCCCGGCGGTGGTGGTCGTCGAGCGGGCCACCGGGGTGGTGCACGCGGCCAGTGCGCCCGGCGCCGGGGGCGCGGGGACGACCGCGACGCTGACCCCGACCACGACGATCAGGTCCCAGGGCTCCGGGTCCGGCGCCGGGAAGGTCACCTCCCCCTCGGCGGGGTCGATGCCGGCGGGGTGGGCGCCGTCGTCGTGGTCGGGCTACACGGTGACCACGGGGAACGGCTACATCGCGCTGACCAACGCGCGGACGAACACCGAGTACTGCTTCGGGACCTGCACGAACGTCGCGGTGGGCATCGCCGGGGTGAACGGCGGCACGGGCGGCACCGCCTACTGCATCGGGACCTGCACCAACGTCGCCACCGGCGCGGCCGGGACGAGCTCGACCACCGGCGGCACCGGGGGCACCGGTGGCGCCGGGGGGACGGCGTACTGCTTCGGGACGTGCACCAACGTGGCCACCGGCGGCGCCGGCGGCTCCTCGTCGGGCGGGGCGAGTGCGTCCGGCGGCAACGGCGGGGCCGGGGGCACGGCGGTCTGCTACGGCTCCTGCACGAACGTCGGCTCCGGCGGGGCCGGCGGATCCGCCACCGCGGTCGGCGCGGACGGCGCCGCCGGGACGGCTGATCACCCGGCCGGCGGTGACGGGCAGGCCGCGACCGCGACCGCGGGAACCGGTGGCGCCGGCGGCAAGGCCGTCGTCAACGGACGCGGCGGCACCGGCACGGCCGGGACCACCGGAACCGCGACCGCCACCGGGGGCCGAGGCGGTGACGCCTACACCGGTGCCGCCACCGGCACCCTGGACACCGCGACGAACACGGTGACCGCGACCGGCGCGGCGGGTGGTCGCGGCGGCGACGCCACGGCGACCGGCAACGCCGCCTCGACCGCGACCCCGGGCGGCGGCGGGAACGGTCAGGCCGCCACGGCGACCGGCGCCGTCGGCGGGCCTCCGACGGAGCCGGCCGAGATCTCGTCGACCTACCCCTTCACCTTGATCGTGAACGGCGGTGGCGACGGCCAGTCCGCGTTGGCCACCGGCGGCGCCGGGGGCGACGGCGGCCGCGGGGTCGTCAACGGGGCCCAGACCTCCCAGGGCCGCGGCGGCGCAGGCGGCGCAGCCACCGCGACCGGCGGCGACGGCGCCGGCAACGGTTCGGCGAGGGTTGGCGCGACGAGCGTCGACCCCATCCCGGTGATCGTCAGCGGGGGCAACGGCGGCAACGGCGGTGACGCCACCGCCACCGCCGGGGCCAACGGTGCCGGCGGGCCCGCCGGCTACGGGGTCGCCACCGCCACCGGCGGCCGCGGCGCCGACGGCACCGACAACCAGGCCCTCGCCGGCCACGGTACCGACGCCACCAGCGCGGTCACCCCCGACGGCGGCAACGGGGCCGCCGCGATCGCCGTCGGCGGCAACGGCGGCAACGGCGGCCGCGCGACCACCAACACCGGTCAGAACCAGAACCCCGGCCAGGGCGGGGCGGGCGGCGACGCGACCGCCTCGGCCGGTCGCGGCGGCAACGGCTACACCGACGCCGTCGGCACCTACGACGCCGACACCAACACGGTGACCGCCACCGGTGGGGACGGCGGCCTCGGCGGCGACGCCACCGCCACCGCCGGGCACGGTGGGCTCTCCGGCGACGGCACCACCCACGCCGCCGACGGCACCGCCACCGCCACCCCGGGCGCCGGCGGCAACGGCGGCTCCGCCACCGCCAACGGCGCCGACGGCGCCGCCGGAACGGACGGGCCGGCCGGTTTCGGCCTCGGGGGCGTCGGGAGCCCGGGTAGTCCGGGCGGCGCTGGTGGCCCCGGGCAGAACGCCGTCGCGGTCGGCGGCACCGGCGGCGCCGGCGGCAGCGCGACCGAGAACGGCACCGTCACCGGCCAGGGCGCCACCGGCCAGGGCGGCGACGCCACCGCCACCGGCGGGAAGGGCGGGGCGGGGGGCACCGGCGGTGCCGGCGGCGACGCCCGCCTCGACGGGACGAACAACCCCGTGGGTGGGTTCGGAAACGCCGGCGGCGCCGGTGGAGCCGGTGGCTCGGCCACCGCCACCGCCGGGAGCGGGAGCAACGCCCCCTCGGCCACGGCAGCGGCCGGCGCGGGCGGCGCCGGTGGGACCGGCGGGACCGGCGGCCATGCGCCCAACTCGGGGTCGACTCTCTCCTACGGTGGCGCCGGCGGCGCGGGCGGCTCCGGAGGGTCCGCCGGATCCGCGAGCGCGGTCAGCAGCGGAGGCGGTACGGTGACCGGCTCCGCGGGCCCCGGGGGCGCCGGCGGCGCCGGGGGTGCCGGCGGCACCGCCGGCGACACCACCAGCCCCAACCCGGGGGGCGCCACCCCGTTGGGTGGCGCCGGGGGAGCCGGCGGCGCCGGGGGTGCCGCCGGGACGATCACCGTGAGCAACGGCCCGGTCACGGCCTCCGGATCCTCCTCGGCCGGCGACGGCGGCGCCGGGGGGCGCGGCGGGTCCGGGGAGTCCCCGGACGGTCGCGGCTCCGGCGGCCCCGGCGGCGCCGGGGGGAGCGGCGCCCGAGGCGGGGACGGCGGGGCGGGCGGCGACGGCGGCGACAGCGGCTTCGGCGGCAACGGTGGCGCCGGCGGCCACGGCACCACCGCCGGCGGCAACGGCGGCAACGGCGGCTCGCCCGGCGGCCAGGGCGGCGCCGGCGGCAGCGGGGGCATCAGCAACGGCACCGCCGGCAGCAACGGCTGACACCCCGTCCGGCCCCGGGCACCACCCGGGGCCGGGACAGCCCCGTGAGAAGGTGACCCGGTGCCCGGGTGCCCACGGCCACGCCGCCGTCTCCTCCCCGCGCTCGCCGCGGGACTGACCGCCCTCGGCGTCCTCACCTCCTGCGCCTCGACCGACGGCACCGGCGCCCCGCAGCCCGGGCCGGGGGTGGCCGCCGTCGTCGGCGACCACGTGGTGACGACGGACCTGCTCACCCAGCGGATCCGCACGGCGGCGCCGGACCTCGCGCAGTCGCTCGCCGCCCAGGCCGACCCGGGGTCCGGCCGCCAGGGCGGGTCGCCGCTCGACCCCGAGACCCTCGCCGACGAGAGCCGGGAGCTGCTGAGCACCGCCGTGCTGCACGAGGTGATCGCCGAGGCGAGCCGGCGCGAGGGCATCGTCGTGCCGCCCGCCGAGGTCGACGCGCAGGTCGCGGCGGCGGGCGGGCCGCAGGCCGCGGCAGGCTCGGGCTACGACCCGGCGACGCTGCGCGAGCTCGTGGCCGACCAGATCGCCGTCGCCGAGATCGGTCGTCGCGAGTTCGACCGCCTGGCCGTCACGGTGGACATCGGGACGTTCCCGACGCGTGCCGACGCCGCCCGGGCCGCGGACCGGCTCGCGACCGACGCGGGGACGGGGGCCCTCGACGGGCTCGGGCCGGACGCGAGGGTGCTCGACACGACGCTGCGCCCGGGGTCGGTGACCCCGGGCGCGCGGGTGCGGACGGCGTCGTCGCTGGTCTTCGGGCTGCCCGACCGCACCGTGAGCATCTCCGGGCCGCCCGGGCCGCCCGGGTCGCCGGGGCAGCCGGCGCCGGACCCGTCGACGCAGGCCTGGACCGTCGTGCGCGTGCGCGACCGGGACCTCGCCGCCCCGCCGCCCGGGGCCGACGCGGTGCCGGCGGCGCTCGTCGACCCCACCACGATGATCCAGTTCGGGCTGCGCGCGGTCCAGCCGCTGGCGCAGCAGCTCGGCGTCTCGATCAACCCCCGCTACGGGGTCTGGGACCCGACGCAGGAGCGGGTCGCGCCGACCGCGGCGGAGGCGGGCACCGTCGCACCGCTGCGGGTCGCGATCCCGGTCCCGCCGCAGGTGCCCGCGAGCCCACCGCCGGCGGGGTCGGCCCCCGTCCCCACCCCGGCCCCGGTGCCGGCGCCGTGAGCGGTCCGGTCACGGTCCCGGTCGACCCACGGCTGGGCGCGGTCCTGCCCGCGCGGGCCGTGCGCCTCGTCGCCGCGGCCCCCGTCGTGCTGCTCGACCCGACGCTGCCGCCCGCGCTCGCCCGGCGCTTCGCCGACGACCTCGGTGCGGTGCCGGCCGGGGGCGAGCCCCCGGAGGGTGCGGTGCTCCTCGTGCCCGCCCCCGATCCGGACGCCCCGGCCGGAGCGGAGCTGCTCGAGGCGGTGGCGGTGATGGACCGGCTCCGTTCACCCGGCGGCTGCCCCTGGGACGCCGAGCAGACCCACGAGAGCCTGCTGCGCTACCTGGTCGAGGAGACCTACGAGCTCTACGACGCGCTGGCCGTCGGCGACGTCGCCGCGACCCGCGAGGAGCTCGGCGACGTGCTCCTCCAGGTGCTCTTCCACGCCCGGGTCGCGGCGGAGTCGCCGGACGGCTTCGACGTCGACGCCGTGGCCGCCGAGCTCGTGGCCAAGCTCGTGGGCCGGCACCCGCACGTGTTCGCGGGCGAGGCCGGCGTCGTGACCTCGGGCGACCAGGACGTGCGCTGGGAGGAGCTCAAGGCCACCGAGAAGCGCCGGGACTCGGTGCTCGACGGGGTCGCGCTCGCCCAGCCCGCCGCCGCGCTGCTCGCCAAGTACGTCAGCCGGGCGAAGCGCGCCGGGGTCCCGCCGGACCTCCTCGCCGCCGCGGTGCCCGAGGGGGCGCCGGCCGCCGTCGTCGGGTCGTACCTCACGGGCGGCGACCCCGAGGGTGAGCTCCGCGCGGCGGCGACCGCCCTCGGCGAGCGCCTCCGGGCAGTAGAGGCAAGGCTGCCCGCACCCACGAACGGGGAGCCCCGCCGCACCACGCCCGAGGACTGGCGAACGCACTGGCAGTGACCGATTCCTCCCGATTCCGCGGCCCATCACTCGGAAGGGTCACGGAGATCGCTCCGTCTTTCCCGCGCCGGGCGCTTGACGTGAAGGTGAGGCAAACCTAAGACTGCCGCCAGCGCGAGGACCGCCCCGGTCCCCGCGGATCGTGGAGGAGGCGCGGCGGTGCTGGCGACGTTCGTCATCGGACTCCGGGAGGGACTGGAGGCGGCCCTCATCGTGGGCATCGTCGCCGGGTTCCTCCGCCGCCGCGGCGACCGCGCGGCGCTGCGCCCGATGTGGGCGGGCGTGGCGCTCGCCGTCGTGATCTGCCTCGTCGTCGCCGTGGTCCTCGAGGTCGTCTCGGCCGACCTGCCCCAGCAGGGGCAGGAAGGGCTGGAGACGGTGATCGGCCTCGTCGCCGTCGGGATGATCACCTACATGATCGTGTGGATGCGCAAGCACGCGCGGTCCATGCGCGGCGAGCTCGAGCGGGCGGCCGAGTCGGCCCTGGCGCGGGGCTCGACGTGGGCGCTCGTCGCGATGGCCTTCCTCGCGGTCCTCCGCGAGGGCTTCGAGACCACGGTCTTCCTGCTCGCCGCCTTCCAGTCGTCGACGAGCCCGGCCGCCGCCGGCGGGGGCGCGGCCCTCGGCATCCTCGTCGCGATCGCCCTCGGCTACGGCATCTACCGCGGCTCGGTCCACATCGACCTCGCCCGGTTCTTCACGGTCACCGCCGTGTTCCTCGTGCTCGTCGCCGCGGGCCTGCTCGTCAGCGCCGTCCACACCGCCCACGAGGCGGGCTGGGTGAACGTCGGCCAGACCACGGTCGCCGACCTGTCGGCCGTCGTGCAGCCCGGCACCCCGATCTCCTCGCTGCTCACCGGCGTGCTCGGCATCCAGCCGCAGCCGACGCTCATCGAGGTCGTCGCCTGGTTCGTCTACCTGGTGCCGATGCTCGTGTTCGTCCTCTGGCCCGTGCGCCGGTCGTCGCGCTCCTCCGCGTCGGCCACCGCCGGCGCCGCCGCCTGACCGGCCCGCTCCCGCCCGCCCGCGGAGGCACCGTCCGTCCTCCGCCGTCCGAAAGGACCCTGCCCGTGTCCCCCCTCTCGCCCTCCCCGGCGCGGCCCCGTCGCCGCGGCACCGCCGTGGTCGGTGCCCTCGCCGTCGCCGTGGTCACCGCCGGGCTGGTGGCGGCCTGCTCCTCCGGCGGGTCCGACCAGGCCGCCCAGGGCGCCAAGGTCACCATGACGCTGTCCGACCAGGGATGCGCCCCCCAGCCGGCCTCCGTGGCCGCCGGGCCGGTCGACTTCACCGTCACCAACTCCGGCACGGCGAAGGTCACCGAGGGCGAGATCCAGAAGGACAGCCGGATCCTCGGCGAGAAGGAGAACATCACCCCGGGCCTCTCGGGTGACTTCTCACTGCGTCTCGACCCGGGCCAGTACACCGTCTACTGCCCGGGGGCCGCGCAGGACACCGCGCAGTTCACCGTCACCGGGCAGGGCGGGCAGTCGCAGGCGCCGGTGGACGCCTCACTGGCCACCGCGACGACGGGCTACAAGCAGTACGTGGTCGGCGAGGTGGCCGCCCTCGTGCCCGCCACCAAGCAGTTCACCGACGCGGTCCGCGCCAACGACGTCGCGGCCGCCCAGAAGGCCTACGCGCCGGCGCGCTACCACTACGAGACGATCGAGCCGGTGGCCGAGAGCTTCGGCGACCTCGACCCGGCGATCGACCAGCGCATCGCCGACGTCGAGCCGGGCCAGGAGTGGACCGGGTTCCACCGCCTCGAGCAGGCGCTGTGGGTGAACCGCTCGACGGCGGGGATGGCGCCGGTCGCGGACAAGCTCGACGCCGACATCGCGAAGCTCCAGTCCCTCGTCGCGACCGCGGAGTACCAGCCCGCCCAGCTGGCGAACGGCGCGAGCGAGCTGCTGACCGAGGTCTCGACGTCGAAGGTCACCGGCGAGGAGGACGCCTACTCCCACACCGACCTCTCGGACTTCGACGCCAACATCGTCGGCGCCCAGAAGGCGTTCGAGCTGCTCAAGCCGTCGCTGCAGAGCAAGGACGCGGCGCTGGCCACCCAGCTGCAGGCCCGCTTCACCGGCATCACCGACGAGCTGGCGCCCTTCCGCACCGGGCAGGCCGCCCCGGGCGTCCCCGGCTACGTCGACTACTCGACCGTGGGCGACGCGCAGCGCCGGGTCCTCGCCGACCGGGTCAACGCGCTGGCCGAACCGCTCTCGCAGGTCTCCGGAAAGGTCGCATGACAGCGCGGTCCCAGCTCTCCCGACGTTCCCTCCTCGGCCGCGCCGGTCTCCTCGCGGGGGCCGGCGTGGCCGGTGGGGTGCTCGCCGGCTGTTCGGCCGAGGCCGCGCCACCGGCCCAGGTCGTCCCCTTCCGGGGGCAGTACCAGGCCGGGATCGACACCGCGGCGCAGGACCGGCTGGCCTTCGCGGCGTTCGATGTCGCCCCCGGCTCCAGCCGGGCCGACCTCGTCGCGATGCTCACCTCCTGGACGGCGGCCGCCGAGGCGATGACCCTCGGGCAGCCCGTCCCGGGCTCGAACGACGAGCAGCAGAGCCCACCGGCCGACACTGGGGAGGCCGACGGCCTCGCGCCGGGGAACCTGACCGTCACCGTCGGGTTCGGCCCGGGCCTCTTCGACGGCCGCTTCGGGCTGGCCGCCAAGCGCCCGGCCGAGCTCGCCGCGCTGCCCGCGCTCCCCGGCGACTTCCTCGACCCCGCGAAGTCCGCCGGCGACATCTGCGTCCAGGCGTGCTCAGAAGATCCGCAGGTCGCCTTCCACGCCGTGCGCAACCTCGCCCGGCTCGGCCGCGGCACCGTCGTGATGCGCTGGACCCAGCTGGGCTTCGGCCGGACCTCGTCGACGTCGACCGCCCAGGCCACCGCCCGCAACCTCATGGGCTTCAAGGACGGCACCCGCAACCTCAAGGTGGAGGACCCGGCGGCGATGTCGCGGTCGGTGTGGATCGCGCCGGGCGACGTCCCCGGCGGCGCCTCGTGGCTGGCGGGCGGCAGCTTCCTGGTCTCCCGCCGCATCCGCATGTTCATCGAGCCCTGGGACCGGGACGTCCTCGCCGACCAGGAGAACGTCTTCGGGCGCGTGAAGGGGTCGGGGGGCCCGCTGTCCGGCGGCGACGAGTTCACCCCGCCCGACTTCCACGCCACCCTCGCGGACGGCACCCCCGCGATCCCGGCGGACGCGCACATCCGCCTCGCCGCCCCGGAGAACAACGGCGGCACCGCCATCCTGCGGCGCAGCTACTCCTACACCGACGGGGTCGACACCCGGACCGGCACGCTCGACGCCGGCCTGTTCTTCATCGCCTTCATGCGCTCGCCGTCGCAGTTCGTGCGGCTGCAGACGCAGCTCGGGGTCCACGACGCGCTCAACGAGTACATCCAGCACACCTCCTCCGCCCTGTTCGCCTGCCCGCCCGGGGTGGCGCCGGGGAACACGGGCGACTACTGGGGGCGGGCGCTGCTCGAGGGGTAGGGGTCGGCGCCGTCCGTGTGCGTCCGTTGGAGTGCCAGCGAAGCGTCGCTGCTTGCATCCAGTGGCAGAAAAGCCCCGTCGTCGGCGGGCCGGACCCTCGCTGGCAGCGAGTGCCACGAAGTCCGACGGGTCGATCGAGGGGCGCGGTGACCGGGCCGTAACCTGGCTCCCCGATGAGCGCGAGCGTCGACTCCCTGCGCGGGGCGGGCCCGCCCGATCCGTCCGGCGAGGGCGGCGAGGCCACCGAGCGCTTCCGCGCGCCGGTCGCCGACGACGCCACCGACCGCTTCCGCTCCCCGGTCGCCGGTGACGGTGCCGTCGCGACCTCGCCGCCGCCGGCCGAGCCCGACGAGGCGACGACGACGGAGACCGCGTTCAGCTCCCCGGGCACGGCGGAACGTGGGCCCGCCGCGACGACGACGGCGGCCGACGAGCCGGTGACCACCGAGACGCCCGGGGTCACGGACGCGGCGGGTACGGCAGCCGATCGCACGGCGACCACCGACGCGCCGGACCCCACGGAGGCGCCCCCGCCGACCTCGGCCGGCCGCTCCCGGCGGCTCTCCCGCGGGCTGCGCGTGCCCTCGACGCCCGCCCGGACCGCGGCGACGCCGACGGCGGGGGAGCGCGGCGGCCCGGCGGCCCCGACGACGAGCGCCCGACCCGCCCCGGCCCCGGTCGCGGCCGCGCTGACCACCGCCCCGGACACCACGGCCCGCCCGTCCGGGGCGGGACCGACGCCGCCCCTGCCGCTCGGGGGACCACCCCCGCCGTCGTCGTCACCCACCCCGCCGCGACGTACCGCCGCGCTGGGCCGGCTGGCGCTGGTCGTCGTGCTGGTCGCCGCCGTGATCGGGACGGTCGTCTTCCTGCAGCAGCGCAGCCAGTTCGGCCGCACCGACGCCGGGCCCGACGAGATCCCCGCGCTCGAGGTCGCGCCCGCCCAGGTCGACCTGGGCACCGTCGGGCAGCCGACCGCGGTGGCCCCGCCGTCGGCCCTGCTCCCCGGCACGAGCACGGCGGGGGCCGGCGGTGCCCAGGGCGCGACCTCGGTGTCGGCGTGGGCGAACGGCCTCGGCCCGCGGACCAACATCCCGCCGATCGCGCTGCAGGCCTACGGCATGGCCGAGCTGACGATGCGGCGGGCCGACCCGCAGTGCCACCTGTCGTGGGTGACGATCGCCGGCCTCGCGCGGATCGAGTCCAACCACGGCCGCTACCGGGGGGCGCACATCGAGCCGAACGGCGACATCGAGCCGCGCATCGTCGGCGTCCCGCTCGACGGCACCAGCGGGAACCGCACGATCAGCGACACCGACGGTGGACTGCTCGACGGCGACCCGACCCTCGACCGCGCCGTCGGCCCGCTGCAGTTCATCCCGTCGACCTGGGCGAAGTGGCGCGCCGACGGCAACGACGACGGCCGCGCCGACCCGGACAACATCTTCGACGCCGCGCTCGCGGCCGGCCACTACCTGTGCGCCGACGGCCGCGACCTCGCCACCGGGGAGGGCTGGCGGTCGGCGGTCCTCTCCTACAACAACTCCGACGACTACGGCCGCCGCGTCTACGCCGCCGCCGAGGCGTACGCGAACTCGACGGCGCCGTAGGCCCCCGCCCGGTCGAGGGAGCCCCTGCACGCCGACCGGATCTCCGTGTGGCGCGCAGTGCCTCCCTGATCACGAGTTCGCGCCTCGACGGAGCCGATCGGCGGCGGTCAACGTCGAAGTCCCGTGGGAGTCGATGCGAGCACGACCCGGCCGTTCCGGGGATCCGAGGCGGTCGCCCGGGGCGAGGTCACGTGGGGTCGCCTGGCGGGCCCGGCGTTCCGGCCCCTGCTGACCGACGTCTACGTCGGATCGCTGGCACAGGTGGACACCGCCACGTGGGTCCGGGCCGTGGCGCTGTGGGGCCGGGGCACGGGCGTGGTGTCCGGCCCCCTCGCCGCGCTGGCGTTCGGGGCGGAGTGTCCGTGGGACGACGAGCGCGAGCTCGTCATGCCCACCAGTCGTCGTCCGACGTCGGCCGAGGTCGCGGTCCGCCGCGATCGACTGCTTCCCGACGAGGTGTGCACCCGGTACGGCGTGCGCGTCACCTCCCCCGCGCGCACCGCCTTCGATCTCGCCCGGCGGGCGCCGCTGGTCGAGGCGGTCGCGGCCGTCGACTCGATCGCGTACCGGTGCCGGCTCACGCCGGACCATCTGCTCGCGGTGGCGGCAGCCCACCCGGCGGCGCGCGGATCGGTCCAGGTCAGGCGGGTGGCGGAGCTGATGGACGGCCGGGCGATGTCCCTGATGGAGACCCGGGCCCGGCTGGGCTTCGTGCTGCGCGGGGTGCCCGCGCCGATCCCGCAGTACGAGGTCCGGGTGGCCGACGGCGGCACCCGCTGGCTGGACCTCGGGTGGCCGGAGGTCCCCGAGGGACGCCGGAAGGTCGGCGTGGAGTTCGACGGACCGGAGCACCGGACGATCACCGGCCAGAACCGCGACCACCTCCGCGACGCCGACCTCGACGACCTCGGCTGGGAGATCGTGCGCATCGGGGCGGCGCAGGTGCTCGACGAGCGCCTCGCCGACGCCCTGGCTGCGCGGATCCTGCGCAAGGTCACGTGAGGCCGAGGAGCCGACGATGAGCAGGGAGTCACTGCACGCCACACGGAGATCCGGTCGTCGCGCAGTCACTCCTTCGTCGGACGCCGGGCCGCAGGAGAGGGCGCCGCCGCTCGCGTCGGATGATCAGGGAGCCCCTGCACGCCACACGAAGGTCCGGTCGCTGTGCAGCCGCTCCCTCGACGCAGCGGGCCGCAGCGGGGACCGGCCCGCACGCGACCCCTACGCCCCCCGCCGCAGCGCGATCGAGGCGCTCACCTCACCCAGCGCCTCCTGGTACTCCGGGCGGGGGTCCATCGCGGCGGCCATCCGGAGCTGGGCGCGCGCCTCCTCCAGCCGGGACTGCCGCTGCAGCGTCCGGCCGAGCGCGAACCGGGCGTAGTGGTCGGCCGGGTCGATCTCGAGGACCCGCAGGAAGCCCGCCTCGGCCCGCCGGAACTGCGCCGACGCCAGGTACGCGCGCGCCGCCAACAGGTGCACCGAGGCCGCCTCCGACTCCACCTCGAGCAGCGGGGCCAACGTCTTCAACGCGTCCAGCGGGCGACGGTGCTCGAGGAGCTGCTCGGCGCGGCGGAAGGCCGTCACCATGCCGCCGCCGGCGGCGGTGGGATCGGGCGGCGCACCACCGCCCGACGCGTCGTCCGGTCCCGCTCCGCCCCGCTCCGTGCCCCGCGACGACGACATTCCCGCACGGTAGGTCCCCGACGCGCGCGACGCGAGACCGGACCGTGTCAGCCACCCGGGTGGCAGCCCCGCGCACGGAGGGCGACGTGGCGCACGCCGTGGCTCACCCCGTGCCGGAGGCCCGGCAGCTAGCATCGGCGCCCGATCCGAGCGCAATCAGCCCAGTCGCAGCAGGAGGAGGCCGTTCCGTGGCGGTCATCGAGCAGGTCGGTGCCCGGGAGATCCTGGATTCCCGGGGGACCCCGACGGTCGAGGTGGAGGTGGCGCTCGACGACGGCACCCTCACCCGTGCCGCGGTCCCCTCGGGGGCGAGCACCGGCGAGCACGAGGCCGTCGAGCTGCGGGACGGCGACAAGGGTCGCTACCTCGGCAAGGGCGTCGAGAAGGCCGTCGGCGGGGTGCTCGACGAGATCGGCCCCGGCCTCGTCGGGATGGACGCCACCGAGCAGCGGGTCGTCGACCAGAAGCTGATCGACCTCGACGGCACCCCGGACAAGTCCCGGCTCGGCGCCAACGCGCTGCTGGGCGTGTCCCTCGCCGTCGCCCGCGCCGCGGCCGAGTCGGCCGAGCTCGACCTCTTCCGCTACATCGGCGGCCCCAACGCCCACGTGCTGCCGGTGCCGATGATGAACATCCTCAACGGCGGCGCCCACGCCGACTCCGGCGTCGACGTCCAGGAGTTCATGATCGCGCCCGTCGGGGCCGACACGTTCCGCGAGGCCCTGCGCTGGGGCGCCGAGGTCTACCAGGCGCTCAAGGCGGTGCTCAAGAAGAACGGCCTCTCCACCGGCCTCGGCGACGAGGGCGGGTTCGCGCCGTCGCTGCCGAACAACCGCGAGGCGCTCGACCTCATCTCGAGCGCCGTCGGGCAGGCCGGGCTCACGTTGGGCCGTGACGTGGTCCTCGCGCTGGACGTGGCCGCCAGCGAGCTGTTCTCCGACGGCACCTACACCTTCGAGGGACAGAAGCGCAGCGCGGCCCAGATGAGCTCCTACTACGGCGAGCTGCTCGACGCCTACCCGCTGGTCTCCATCGAGGACCCGCTCTCGGAGAACGACTGGGAGGGCTGGAGCCGGCTCACCGCCGACATCGGCGACCGCGTCCAGATCGTCGGCGACGACCTCTTCGTCACCAACATCGAGCGGCTCGAGGAGGGCATCGAGCGCCGCGCCGCGAACGCGCTGCTGGTGAAGGTCAACCAGATCGGCACCCTCTCCGAGACCCTCGACGCGATGAGCCTGGCCCAGCAGTACGGCTACCGCTGCATGATGAGCCACCGCTCCGGCGAGACCGAGGACACGACCATCGCCGACCTCGCCGTCGCCACCAACTGCGGCCAGATCAAGACCGGCGCCCCCGCCCGGTCCGAGCGCGTGGCCAAGTACAACCAGCTGCTGCGCATCGAGGAGGCCCTCGGCGACGCCGCCCGGTACGCGGGCGACCTCGCCTTCCCGCGCTTCGACCCGGAGAGCTGATCCTCGAGGGAGGGAACCGACACCGTGCCGACCCGGCCCCGCCCGTCACCGTCCGACCCGCCCGCGCGCCGCGGGTCGGGCGGCGGTCGCGCGACGACGGCCGACGCCCCCCGGGCGGCGACGGGCACCAGGACCGGCACGACGACGGGTGCGAAGACGGGGGCGACGACGACGGGTGCGACGACGGCGGGTGCGACGACGGCGGGTGCCGCGCCGGACACGACGACGCGGCCCCGCACCCGCGTCCGTGCCCGGCAGGGCCCCCGGCGCGACGCCCGCCGGACCGCGCTGCGCCGCCACCCGCTCTCCTCGCGACGCACCGCCGCCCCGACCGCGGCCCAGGCGGCCGCCCGCGCGGCCCGGGCGACGCGGGGTGCGCTCGGGCTCTCGACGGCGCGCCGTGCCGCGCTGCTCGCCGTCGTCGTCTGCGCCCTGGCGCTGACCGTCGCGGTGCCGCTGCGCAACTACGTCTCGCAGCGCCACGAGCTGGCGGCCGTCGCGGCCCAGCAGCAGCAGCTCGACGCCCAGGCCGCCCAGCTGCGCGGCGAGCGGGCCGCGATGGACGACCCGGCGCACGTCGAGGCCCTGGCGCGGGCCCGCCTCGGGTACGCCCGGCCCGGCGAGACGCCCTACCGCGTGGAGCTGCCCGGCGACGCGGCCGCGAGCGCGGCGGCCGCCGGCACCGGGGCCGCGATCGCCCCGTCGGAGGCGGACCTGCCCTGGTACACCCGCGTCGCCCGCGGCACGCTCGGGACGGCCCCGTGAGTCGGCGTGGCTGAGCCGCTGCGCGAGGGCGACCGGGAGGCCGTGGCGGCGCAGATCGGGCGCGCCCCCCGCGGGCTGTGCGGGGTGGCGCACCGCTGCCCGTGCGAGCTCCCCTCCACCGTGGTGACCGCCCCGCGCCTGGAGGACGGCACCCCCTTCCCGACGCTGTACTACGCCACCTGCCCGCGCCTGACGTCGCGGATCGGGTCGCTCGAGGCCGAGGGGCTCATGCGCACCCAGACCGAGCGCCTGGGCACCGACCCCGACTTCGCCGCCGCCTACACCGCCGCCCACCGGGCCTACCTCGCGGACCGGGACGCGATCGAGCCCCTCGGGACGGACGTCAGCGCGGGCGGCATGCCGGACCGGGTGAAGTGCCTGCACGTCCACGTGGCGCACACCCTCGCCGTCGGGCCCGGGGTGAACCCGGTCGGCGACGAGACGCTCGCGCTGCTGCCCGAGTGGTGGGCGGCGGGGCCGTGCGTCGCCCCCTAGATCGACGACGGTTCCCGGACACTCATCGTCTGCGAAAGTGGCTTTCCAGACGCGGGGACCGGTAGCGGATGCTCCCCGGACGCCGCCGGGTCGTGTGCCGTGCCCCCGCGATCGGGACCGCCGCGCCGGTACGCAGCGTCGCCGGGGGACGCGACACGGGTGATCCCGCGACACGGCCCGGTGCCGACCCCGCGCTCGGATTGCCGGAGGAGTGCTCCCCGCAGCACGATGGTCACCGCCGGAGGCGCCGACCAGCCCGCCGGCCCGGTTCCTCGGTGGTGCGGACGGCCCACCCGGGACGCGGGGTTCTCCGCCGGACCCCGCGGCCAGGAACCAGGGAGACCGGTCACCGGGCGGCGACACCCGCCGTCCGCCACCCGGTGACCGGTCTCCCGCCCCCCGCCCGGACGGTCGTCGTCGGGCGTCCTTGCTAGCGTCCCGACGGACAGGCCACCGCCTCGCCAGACGTCAGGGGAGCGCCCATGCCGCGCGTCGCGGCCATCGACTGCGGGACCAACTCGATCCGGCTGCTCGTCGCGGACGTCACCGTCCGCGAGGACGGGTCGCAGTGGCTGCGTGACGTCCACCGCGAGATGCGGATCAACCGTCTCGGGCAGGGCGTCGACGCCACCCGGCGGCTCGCGCCGGAGTCGCTGGCGCGCACCCGCGAGGCGCTGCTCGCGTACGGCGAGATGCTGCGCCGGACCTCCACCACGACGGTGCGGCTGTGCGCCACCTCCGCCACCCGTGACGCGGAGAACCGCGAGGAGTTCTTCGGCATGGTGCGCGAGATCCTCGGCATCGAGGCCGAGGTGATCACCGGCGACGAGGAGGCCCGGCTGTCGTTCGCGGGAGCGGTCGCCGACCTCGACCCCGACGAGGGCCCGTTCGTCGTCGCCGACGTCGGGGGCGGGTCGACCGAGCTCGTCTCCGGCACCTGGGACGCCGTCGCCGCGGAGGTCGCGGCGGCCTACTCGTCGAACGTCGGGTGCGTCCGGGTGGCCGAGAAGTTCCTCCACGACGACCCGCCGACCGCCGAGCAGGTCCGCGAGGCCGAGGAGTTCACCCGGGCGACGCTCGCCCCGGCGTTCGACGCGGTCGACGTCGAGTCGATCCAGACGTGGGTGGCGGTGGCGGGCACGGCCACGACGATCGCCGCCGTGGCCCTGGAGCTCCGCACGTACGACCCGGAGCGCATCCACCTGGCGCGCCTGGGTCTCGACGACGTGCGCGCCACCTGCCGGCGCCTCGAGGCGATGCCCCGGTCCGAGCGGGCGGCGCTGGGCCCGATGCACCCCGGTCGGGTGGACGTCATCGGGGCCGGGGCCCTCGTCGTCCGGGTCCTCGCCGACGAGCTCGCCGAGCGGGCGGGCGTCACCGAGCTCGTCATCTCCGAGCACGACATCCTCGACGGCATCGCCCGCGAGTGCGCCCTCGCGCAGAGCGGGGCGCCGCGTCGGCGCCGGGGCGAGGACGACGACCGGCCCGACGCGGACGGGGCGTGAGCGGCCGGGTCCCCGCCGCCCCGGCCGCCCTGGCCGCGCTCGACGCGGAGATCGCCGACTGCCGGGCCTGTCCGCGCCTGGTGGCGTGGCGCGAGCAGGTGGCCCGCGAGAAGCGGGCGGCGTTCCGCGACTGGACCTACTGGGGCCGGCCGGTGGCCGGCTTCGGCCCCGCCGACGCGCGGCTGCTCCTCGTCGGGCTCGCGCCCGCGGCGCACGGCGCCAACCGCACCGGCCGGATGTTCACCGGCGACCGCAGCGGCGACGTCCTGTTCGCGGCGCTGCACGCCGTCGGGCTCGCCTCCCAGCCGCACGCCACGCACGTCGGCGACGGGCTGGAGCTCTCCGGGGTGCGCATCGTCGCCCCCGTCCGCTGCGCCCCGCCGGAGAACAAGCCGACCCCGGCCGAGCGCGACACCTGCCGGCCGTTCCTGGAGCGCGAGCTGGCGCTGCTCGGTGAGGCCCGGGCGGTCGTCGTGCTCGGGGCCTTCGGGTGGCAGGCGCTGCTGCCGGTCCTGGCGTCCGGCTGGGTGGTCCCGCGGCCCCGGCCGGTGTTCGGCCACGGCGCGCACGTGGTGCTGGAGCCGCGCGGGGAGCGTCCCGGGCTGCAGCTCTTCGGCTGCTACCACGTCAGCCAGCAGAACACCTTCACCGGCCGGCTGACCCCCGCGATGCTCGAGGAGGTCCTCTCCCGGGCCGCCGTGGCCGCGGGCCTGACGCAGTAGGGTCCCGGCGGGCCCCTGTAGCCCAATCGGCAGAGGCAGGCGACTTAAAATCGCCGCAGTGTGGGTTCGAGTCCCACCGGGGGCACGCGTCGTTCACCGTCGCGACACCGCCGCGTGGGCGAGCCGTTCACCCGGGTTCACCCCGGCGTCGCTCCGCGGAGAGACGGCCGACGCCTTCCCCTCACCCGGCGGGGCCATGCTGGTCCACACCGCGAACGAACGCGCCGCACGTCGCGTGACCGCTCGCGTCCCGGCTCGGACCGCTCGGCGTTCCCGCCCCCGTGCTGCTCCGAACGGGCGAGATCGATGGGTCAGAATCCGGTCAGGAGGTGAGCGGGGTGGCTGACTTCGAGGGCGTCGCGCTGCCCGTGGACCGTGCCGGTCCCGGGCACGCAGGGGATCTCCCGCGCGGGGCGACCGGGCACGTCGTCCGGCCGCCGTGGCAGGAGCTGGAGACCCTCCGCCCGCTCACCCTGCGCTCCTGCCGGCGCATCGTCGTCGTCGCGCCCCACCCCCGCGACGAGATCCGGGCGGCCGGCGGTCTGCTGCGCCGTCTCGCGTCCCGGCACGCCGAGGTCGACGTCCTCAGCCTCACCGAGCGCCCCACCCGCACGTGCCCGTCGCCCCCGGTGGAGGGCGACGCGGTCGGCGACGGCCGGGTGCGCGCCGACGGTCCGTTCCCGGTCGATCCGGACGCGCCCGACCCGCTGACCTCGTTCACCCTCGAGGACCTGCTCGCCGGCCGGCTGGACGACCAGCTGGGCCACCTCGACGAGGGCGGCGCGGACGACGGGGACGACGACGCGGACCCCGGCGCGGCGGCCGCCCCGGAGGCGGCCGATCCCGACGAGGTGGCCGCCGAGGCCGCCTACCGGGCGCTGGGGCTGACCGTCGTGCGCCGGCACCGGCTCGGGCTGCCGGACGGCGGGGTCGCCGCCGCGGAGGCCGACGTCGTGGGGGCGATCAGCGAGATCGTCGGGTTCGCCGAGGACCCGTCCGGGCTGTGCGTGCTGGCGCCCTGGTCGGGCGACGGCGACGACGACCACGAGGCCGCCGGCCGGGCCGCCGAGGTGGTGACTGCCGCCTACCGGGTCCGTCTGGTGCGCTGGCTCGACCGGGCGTGGAGCTGGGCGGGCCCCGACTCGGACGAGGTGCCGTGGCGGCGCGCCCGGCAGATCGTGCTGAGCGACACCGTGATCGCGCGCAAGCACGCCGCGAGCGAGGCGTTCAGCGCCGCGCTCGGCGCCGGGGGCGCCGCGCACGACCTGGAGCTGCCGGACGGCTCGGCGCCGGGTCCGCGCGAGGTCTTCCTGGTGTGAGGGGCCGTCCCGCGCCGGCCCCGGCGAGCCGCCGACGGCTCCGGGGCCACCGCCCCGCTGTCCGGTCCGGTGGCGTGTCGGGCCGACCCGCGTGCGGGTGGCTAGGCTCCACGGGGTGACCGGCAGGGCGAACGGCGACGGCGTGGAGGTGGCCACGTCGCGTGCCGAGGAGTACGCGGTGGCGCCCCCCGGCGCCGAGGGGGTGGACGGCGCGCGCGGTGACGGAGCGGAGTGGCCCGGCGTCGACCAGGCCGTGAGCGGCATGGCCGACGAAGCCGCGCGGGTGCGCGACAGCCTGGCGGTCGACGGCGGCGGGGATCTCCCGCAGGTCCTGCACACCGCCCCGGCCGCCGTCGCCCTCATCGACCTCGACGCGGGCACCGTCACCTACGCGAACGGCTCCGCCACGGACCTCACGGGCGGCCGGGCCCAGCTGCCCCTCGACATCGACGCCTGGAGCGAGGCCGCGGGTCTGACGGACCTCTCCGGCCGGCCGATGCGCGACACCGCCTCCCCGCTCTCGCGCGTCGCGCAGGGCATCCCGGTCTCCGGGGAGCCCGTCGCCGTGGCGGACGCCGCCCGCAAGGGCTCCGAGGCGACCGAGGAGGAGCGCGAGGAGGCCGAGGGACGCCTGCTGTGGGTCACCGGCTTCCCGCTGTCCGAGGCCGACGACGACGAGCGGCGCCGCCTCGCGCTGGTGGTGTTCCTGCAGCTGTCCGGGGCCGGGGCGCAGCGCCACCTCGAGATGATGCGCGACCGCGCCGTCGTCGCCACCGAGCTGTCGTTCACGATCTCCGACCCGGCGCGGGACCAGAACCCGCTCGTCTGGGTCAACCCGGCGTTCACCCGGCTCACCGGGTACGACCTCGACGAGGTCCTCGGGCGCAACTGCCGCTTCCTGCAGGGCCCGAACACCGACCCGACGTCGATCTCCCGCATCCGCAGCGCCCTGGCCGACGAGCGGCCGATCACCGAGGTGCTGCTCAACTACCGCCGCGACGGCACCGCCTTCTGGAACCAGGTCTCGATCTCGCCGGTGTTCGACGGCTCGGGCAACGTCGTCAACTTCGTCGGCGTGCAGGCCGACGTCACCGAGCGGGTCATGGTCGAGAACGAGCGCCGGGCGGCGCTCGCCGCGGCCGAGGAGACCCGCGAGCAGCTCCGCCTCCTCACCGACTCGACGGCGGCCATGACGGCGTCGCTGGACGCGGGCGGCGCGGCGCGGGCGCTGGCGCGCATCGTGGTGCCCGCGCTCGCGGACTACTGCTGCGTCGACCTGCTCGACGAGGTCGGGCTGCCGACCTCCGCGCACCGCGTGGCGGTCAACCACCGCGACGACTCGAAGACCGAGACCGTCGGCATGCTCGGCCGCTGGATCACCCCGACCGACGACGGCGACGACCCGGTCGACCGGGTGCTCGCCGGCGGCGCGCCCTCCCTGCTCCCGGAGCTGCCGGTCCGCCCGGACGGGCTGCGCGAGGAGTCGGACCTGATGGCCCGCTACGAGCAGCTGCGCCCGCGCTCGGCGATCGTGGTGCCGCTCCGGGCCCGCGGCCAGGTCCTCGGGGCCCTGACGTTGGGCACCGAGCTGCCCTACGGGCGCCGCTACTCCCAGCGCGACCTCTACCTCGCGAGCGACCTCGCCGCGCGGGCCGGGCTCGCCGTGGACAACGCGCGGCTCTACGCCCGCGAGCACGGCGCGGCGGAGACCCTGCAGCGCAGCCTGCTGCCGGCCGTGCCGGAGGTCCCCGGCCTGACGGTGGCCTCGCGCTACCTCGCGGCGACCGACGGCGCCCAGGTCGGCGGCGACTGGTACGACCTGCTGCCGCTGCCCGACGGCGCGGTGGGCGTGGCGGTCGGCGACGTCGTCGGGCACGACCTGCGGGCCGCCGCGGCGATGGGCGAGCTCCGCGGCGTGCTGCGCTCGTACGCGTGGGAGGGCCTCGGTCCCGAGGCGGTCATCGACCGGTGCAACGACCTCGTGCACGGGCTGGGCATGTCGGCGATGGCGACGGCGGTCTTCGGGCGGCTCGAGCGTGCGGCCGACGACGACGGCTGGGTCCTGGGCTACTGCAACGCCGGGCACCCGCCGCCCCTGCTGCGCCGCGGCGACGGCACCGTCGAACTGCTCACCGGGAACCTGTCGCCGCTGATCGGCGCGACCCGCGAGGCCTCGCGGGACTGCAGCGAGGTGCGGTGCCGGCCGGGGGACGTGCTGGTGCTGCACACCGACGGGCTCATCGAGGGCCCCAAGTTCGACACCGACGAGCGCACCGACCTGCTCGTCCGCACGGTGGCGGCCGAGAGCGACGTCGAGGACGTCGGGGCGCTGTGCGACAAGGTGCTCGAGGTGCTCGGCGCGGACGGCCTGCGCGACGACGCGGTGCTGTTGGCGATCCGGCTCGGCCGCTGACCTCCCGGAAGCCAGGCACACCAACGGCCGGCGGACCTCGGGGGCGGGTCCGCCGGCCGTTGGTGTGGAACTACGGGGTCACTGCGGGGGCGGGGGCGGCGGCTGCTCGCCCTGCGGCGGCGGCGGGTTCTCCCCGCCGTGCAGGAACTCCTTGGCCTTGTCGCCGGCCTGGTCGAACTGCTCGTCGTGACCGGCGAACTTGCCCTTCAGGGCGTCACCGCCCTTGTCGACGAACGAGTCGGCCTTCTCCGGGTTCTTCCCGGCCCACTCCTTGGCCTTGTCAACGAAGTCGCCGAGCCCAGCCACGGCGCCCTCCCTCGGTCTCGGGGTCGATGTCGCGGACAGGGTTCCCCGACAGCGGCGGACGACACCAGGACCGAACGGCCCCGTCCGGTTGATCCAATCGTGACCGCGAGCACAGTAAATAGATTTTTACCCGTGTGGGAACCTCGTCGCGGGCTCGCGCGTTGAGCAGGATGGAGCGGGGCCACCGCTCCACGCACGTGAGGAGGACGAGTGCGCACCAGCAGCAACCCGGCGTTCCGCAACCTGCCGACGTCGCCCGGCGGGTATGCGCGGTTCGGGGACGCGCCGGCAGGTCTCGGGGGCGGCTTCGGCGGCGGGCCCGGGGTCCCCGGCTCGAGGGCGGGTGCCGCCGACCGGCCGCTCACCGTCGACGACGTCGTCCAGAAGACCGCGCTCAACGCCGTCGTCGCCATCGCCGTCGGCGTGCTCGTCGCGGTCAGCGGGCTCTACCTGCTCGGCCTGGTCGGCTTCGTCGTCGGCCTGGTCGTCGCGCTGATCATCATCTTCAAGCAGAGCACCAACCCGGCGCTGGTCCTGACCTACTCGGTGGCCGAGGGCATGGCCCTGGGCGCGCTGACCGGGGCGTTGGAGTCCTCGAGCAACCAGTACGCCGGCATCGGGTTCCAGGCGATCCTCGGTGTGGTCGGCGTCTTCATCGGGATGCTCGTGGTCTACAAGACCGGCGCCATCCGGGTCACGCCGCGACTGACCAAGATGGTCATCGGCGCCGCCATTGGCGTGCTCGTGCTGATGCTCGCCAACCTCGTCGTCAGCTTCTTCACCCAGGACGGCCTGGGCCTGCGCTCGGGCGGCACGCTGGCGATCATCTTCAGCCTGGTCTGCATCGCGATCGGCGCGTTCATGCTGCTGCTCGACTTCGACCAGGCCGACCAGGCGGTCAAGGCGGGCGTCCCGGCGCGGTTCGCCTGGTACCTGGCCTTCGGGTTCATGACGACCCTGGTCTGGCTCTACATCGAGATCCTGCGGCTGCTGAGCTACTTCCGCGAGTAGGCGGGAGCTCGGCACCGCGCGCGAGGAGGGGCACCTTCGGCCCGAGAGGCCGGGGGTGCCCTTTCGTGTGTCGGGGGGCCGTTCCCGGGGCAGCGGTGGTCCTCCGCTGACACCTGACGTCAGGAGGAACCCGTCCTGACACGCGGGCCGGGCGGTGCCGCGTCGGTCACGGGCACAGGAGGCAGGTCAGCCAGGCCCAGCAAATGCCTCCCGTGCCCCTCGACGCACACCAGGGCGACGCTCAGGACAGGCGCTCGAGCACCATCGCCATGCCCTGCCCGCCGCCGACGCACATCGTCTCCAGCCCGATCGTGGCGTCCTTCGCGCGCAGCCCGTTGAGCAGCGTCGTCGCGATCCGCGCGCCGGTCATCCCGAACGGGTGCCCGACCGCGATCGACCCGCCGTGCACGTTGAGCTTGGCCTCCATGTCCGAGTCCGACAGCCCGATGCCGTGCGCCGAGGGGATGACCTGCGCCGCGAACGCCTCGTTGATCTCCACGAGGTCCACGTCGTCGATCGAGAGCCCCGCCCGGCCCAGCGCCTGCTTCGACGCCTCGATCGGCCCCAGCCCCATGATCTCGGGCGACAGCCCGGTCACCCCGGTCGACACGACCCGGGCCAGCGGGGTGATCCCCAGGTCGGCGGCCCGCGTCGAGGACATGACCACCAGCGCGGCGGCGCCGTCGTTGAGCGGGCACGCGTTGCCGGCGGTGATCCGCCCGTCCGGACGGAACACCGGCTTGAGGTCGGCCACCGCCTCGTAGGTCGTGCCGGCGCGGGGGGAGTCGTCCGCGGAGATCACCGACCCGTCGGGGACCGTGACCGGGGTGGTCTCCCGGGCCCAGAACCCGTCGGCGGCCGACTGCTCGGCCAGGTTCTGCGAGCGGACCGCGAACCGGTCCATCTCCTCCCGCGACACCCCCTCGGCCAGCGCGACGTTCTCCGCCGTCTGGCCCATCGCGATGTAGGCGTCGGGGAGCAGCCCGTCGGCCCGCGGGTCGTGCCACTCCGACGCCCCGGCCGCGGCGGCCTCGGCGGTCCGCGCCTGGGCCTCGTCGAACAGCGGGTTCTGCGTGCCCGGCAGCCCGTCCGAGGAGCCCTTCTCGAACCGCGACACCGTCTCCACCCCGGCGGCGACGAACACGTCGCCCTCCCCGGCGCGGATCGCGTGCGCGGCCATCCGGATCGTCTGCAGCGACGACGAGCAGTACCGGGTGATCGTCGTGCCGGGCACGGTGTCGAGGCCGAGTTGCACCGCGACGATCCGGCCCATGTTGTAGCCCTGCTCCCCGCCGGGCAGGCCGCAGCCGAGCATGAGGTCCTCGACCTCGGCCGGGTCCAGTTCCGGCACCTGGTCCAGGGCGGCCCGCACCATCTGCGCCGCGAGGTCGTCGGGGCGCATCCCCGCGAGGGTGCCCTTGCGGGCGCGACCGATGGGCGAGCGGACGGCGGAGACGATCACGGCGTCGGGCGTCCCGGAGTTCTGGGCCATGCCCCAGAGGTTAGGCGCGACGGCGGACCGCGTCGCCGTACGCGGCCCCCACACCGGTGATTCGCCGCACAACGCGACCGTCGCCGCCGCGGCCCGGCAGGATGGGCGCCATGCGCTACGCCGAGCACGTGGGAGACCTCGTCGGTCACACGCCACTGGTGAAGCTCAACCGCGTCGTACCGACCGGGCCGGACGCGCCGCTGGTGCTGGCCAAGGTCGAGTACTTCAACCCCGGCGGGAGTGTGAAGGACCGCATCGCCGAGAAGATGGTGACCGCGGCCGAGGAGTCCGGGGAGCTGAAGCCGGGCGGCACGATCGTCGAGCCGACCTCGGGCAACACCGGCATCGGGCTCGCGATCGTCGCCCAGCAGCGCGGCTACCACTGCATCTTCGTCTGTCCGGACAAGGTCAGCGTCGCCAAGCAGGACGCGCTGCGCGCGTACGGGGCCGAGGTCGTCGTGTGCCCCGCCGCGGTCGAGCCGGAGCACCCCGAGTCCTACTACTCGGTCTCCGACCGCCTCGCCCGCGAGACCGAGGGCGGCTGGAAGCCCAACCAGTACGCGAACCCGAACAACCCCGCCTCGCACGTCGAGTCGACCGGCCCGGAGATCTGGGAGCAGACCGAGGGGCGGGTCACGCACTTCGTGGCCGGCGTCGGCACCGGCGGCACGATCTCGGGCACCGGGCGCTACCTCAAGGAGGTCTCCGGCGGGCGGGTGCAGATCATCGGGGCCGACCCGCTCGGCTCGGTGTACTCCGGCGGCGACGGCCGGCCCTACCTCGTCGAGGGCGTCGGCGAGGACTTCTGGCCCACCACCTACGACCGCGGGATCGCCGACCGCATCCTCGCGGTGTCCGACGCCGACTCGTTCCTCATGACCCGGCGGCTCGGCCGCGAGGAGGCCCTGCTCGTCGGCGGCTCGTGCGGGATGGCGACGGTGGCGGCCGCGCGCATCGCCTCCGAACTGGGTCCCGACGACGTCGTGGTCGTCCTCCTGCCCGACGGCGGGCGCGGGTACCTCTCCACGGTCTTCAACGACCAGTGGATGCAGTCCTACGGCTTCCTGCAGGCCGACACCGGCGAGTACACCATCGGCGACGTGCTGCGCGGCAAGGACGGCTCGATCCCCGACCTGGTGCACGGGCACCCGAACGAGACGGTCTCCGACATCATCGCGATCATGCGGGAGTTCGGCGTCTCGCAGATGCCCATCGTCAAGGCCGAGCCGCCGGTGATGATGGCCGAGGTCCGGGGCGCGGTCACCGAGCGGGACCTGCTCGACAAGCTCTTCACCGGCAAGGCCTCGCTGACCGACCGGGTCGAGGACCACCTGGCGCCGCCGCTGCCCACCGTCGGCATCACCGAGCCGCTCTCGCAGGGCATGACGTCGCTGCAGGGCGGCGACGGGCTGCTCGTGATCTCCGACGGGCGCCCGGCGGGGATCGTCTCGCGGGCCGACGTGCTGGCCTTCCTGGCCGGCCGGTAGCGCTCCGCGCGCGTGGGAGAGACTGGTCGGCGTGAGTGACCACGGCTTCGCCACCCGCGCCATCCACGCCGGCCAGGAGCCCGACCCGACCACCGGCTCCGTCGTCGTGCCCGTCCACGCGACCTCCACGTTCGCGCAGGACGGCGTCGGCGGGCTGCGGTCGGGCTACGAGTACGCCCGCACCGGCAACCCGACCCGCGCCGCGCTCGAGAGCCAGCTCGCGGCCCTCGAGGGCGGGCGGGCCTGTCGCGCGTACGCGTCCGGGATGGCGGCCGAGGACACCCTCCTGCGGGCGACGCTGCGCCCCGGGGACCACCTGGTCATCCCGATCGACGCCTACGGCGGCACGTTCCGTCTGATCTCGACGGTGCTGGCCGACTGGGGGGTGCGCTACTCCGCGGTCGACCTGTCCGACCTCGACGCGGTCCGGGCGGCGATCCTCCCCGAGACGAAGCTCCTGTGGTGCGAGACGCCGACGAACCCGCTGCTCTCGATCGCCGACATCGCCGGGCTCGCGTCGATCGCCGGCGAGCACGGGCTGCGCCTCGTGGTCGACAACACCTTCGCGTCGCCCTACCTGCAGCAGCCGCTCGCACTCGGCGCGAGCGTCGTCGTGCACTCGACGACGAAGTACCTCGGCGGGCACTCCGACGTCGTCGGGGGCGCGCTGATCACCTCCGACGAGGAGCTCGCGGCGGACCTCGGGCGGCTGCAGAACGGCATGGGGGCGGTCCCGGGACCGTTCGACTGCTTCCTGACGACCCGGGGGATCAAGACCCTCGCGCTGCGGATGGAGCAGCACTGCACCAATGCCGAGCGGGTGGTGGAGACCCTCGAGGCCCACGACGCCGTCGCGTCCGTGCTCTACCCCGGGCTCGCCGCCCACCCCGGCCACGAGGTCGCCGCGAAGCAGATGCGCCGCTTCGGCGGGATGGTCTCGATCCGCATGGCCGGCGGCGACGAGGCGGCGCGGGCGCTGTGCGCGGCCACCGAGGTGTTCACGCTCGCCGAGTCGCTGGGCGGGGTGGAGTCGCTGATCGAGCACCCCGGGGCGATGACCCACGCCTCGACCGCCGGCTCGCCGCTGGAGGTCCCGGCCGACCTGGTGCGCCTCTCGGTGGGCATCGAGGACGGCGACGACCTGGTCGACGACCTCCTGCAGGCCCTCGCCCGGGTCTGAGCCGACGGTCGTCCCGTCCCCCCGACGGGACGAACGACTCGATCGTGGCGTCTCTGTGCACGAACGAGTCGTTCGTTCCGAAAGGTCGGAACCGGACGGCGTGGGCGCCTACCCGCGGCGGGCGTCCGCCTGGTCGTTCGTGGTGCCGTGCGGCGTGGTGTGACCGGGCAGGACCAGGCCCGGCACGCTGCAGCCGCCGACGAACACCGGACCGTGGTGGGTCTCGACGAGGGTCCCGGGGTCGTCGCAGCCGGCCTGCGACACGGTGAAGACGGCGGCCCCGGTGAGGGCGGCGGCCACGACCAGCGGGGCGAGCAGGCCGGCGCGCGCGGCCCCGCGCAGCGGCGGGCGGCCCCCGCTCCGTGTTCCGGTCATCCCCCTGCCCTCCCGGCCGGCGTTCACGCTCTCAACACAGGTTACCGACCACGTCCGTCGTCACCGGCCCTCCGGTTCGACCCGTCCGACCGGCGAGGCGCGGGCGTCGCCGACCGGACCACCACGGAGCCCCCCGCGTTCGCGGATGCCCGCCCGTCGCGGCGGTGAACCGGTCGTCGACGTCACCCCCACGGCGGGAACCCGGGGCGGCGGGGGCACCATCACGCCCGTGCCGCAGACCCTGGTGACCCGCGACGACGTCGAGGCGGCCCGGGCCGCGCTCGACGGCGTGGTGCGCCGCACCCCGGTCGAACCGTCGCGGGTGCTGGCGGCATCCGCGGGCGGCCCGGTACGGCTCAAGTGCGAGAACCTGCAGCGCACCGGCAGCTTCAAGATCCGCGGCGCCTACCGCCGCATCCAGCGCCTGGACGACGCCGAGCGGGCGCGCGGCGTCGTCGCGGCCAGCGCCGGCAACCACGCCCAGGGCGTCGCGCTCGCGGCGGGCCTGCTCGGCACCCACGCGACGGTGTTCATGCCCGCCGGGGCGCCGCTGCCCAAGCTCGCGGCGACCCGCGGCTACGGCGCCGACGTCCGGCTCGTCGACACCTTCGACGCGACGCTGGGCGCAGCGCGGGACTTCGCGGAACGGACCGGCGCCGTGCTCATCCACCCCTTCGACCACCCGGACGTCGTCGCGGGCCAGGGCACCGTCGGGCTGGAGATCCTCGAACAGGTGCCGGACGCGGCCACCGTCGTCGTCTGCACCGGCGGCGGGGGACTGGTTTCCGGGATCGCGGCCGCCCTGGCCGGCACCGGGGTGCGGGTCGTCGGCGCCCAAGCCGAGGCGCACGCCGCCTGGCCGCCGTCGCTCGCCGCCGGCGAGCCCGTCACCGTCGGGGGCGCGACGATCGCCGACGGCATCGCGGTGCCCCGTCCCGGCGACCTGACGTTCGCGCAGGTCCGCGCCCAGGTCGACGAGATCGTGACGGTGAGCGAGGAGGCGCTGGCCCGCGCCGTGCTGCAGAGCCTGGAGCGCGGCAAGCTGCTCGTCGAGCCGGCGGGCGCCGCCGCCGTGGCGGCCGTCGCGGAGTACCCGGGACGGTGGCCGACGCCGGTCGTCGCCGTGCTGTCCGGGGGCAACGTCGACCCGCTCATGCTCGACGAGATCGTCCGGCGAGGCATGGCGGCCGCCGGGCGGTACGCGACGCTGCGGGTGCGCCTGCCCGACCGCCCGGGCTACCTCGCCGACCTGCTCGCGCACGTGGGACGGCTCGGCGGCAACGTCGTCGACGTGGACCACCGGCGGCTCGAGGCGTCGTCGGACCTCGGGCCGCTGGGGCTCGGCGCGGTGGAGGTGGCCCTGACCCTGGAGGCCCGGGGCCACGACCACCGCAGCGCGATGGTCGACGCCCTCCGCGAGGCGGGCTACGCCGTGGCGGAGGGCGCCGCGTGAGGGATCAGGGGGAGTACGGCTCCGCCGAGATGAGCGTGACCTCCATCGACCCGCCGTCGGGCAGGTCGTAGCTCACGGTGTCGCCCGCCTTGGCGCCGATGAGCGCCGAGCCCAGCGGGGAGTTCGGGGAGTAGACCTCGAGGTCACCGTGCGAGCCCTCCTCGCGGGAGCCCAGCAGGAACGTCTCGGTGTCGTCGTCGCCCTCGAAACGGACGGTGAGCACGGTGCCCGGGACGGCGGTCCCCGACTCCGTGGGGGTCTCGCCGACCTTCGCGGTGTGCAGGAGCTCCTGCAGGTGCCGGATGCGGGCCTCCATGACGCCCTGCTCCTCGCGGGCCGCGTGGTACCCGCCGTTCTCCTTGAGGTCGCCCTCCTCGCGGGCGGCGTTGATCTTCTGCGCGATGGCCGGACGCTGCCCCACCAGGTCGTCGAGCTCGGCCTTGAGGCGGTCGTGGGCGTCCTGGGTGAGCCAGGTCACCTGGGTCTGCGTCTCGGTCACGGCGATCAACTCCTCGGAGGTCCGGTCCCGCGGTCACGGGGCGGCTGCCTGTCGGGCAGGTCCGTGGTCCCCGACGGGCGGGGGTGCGGAACCGTCCACAGACGGAAAAACACGACCCGCGGCATGCGGGCCGTGTCGGGCGACACTAACACGGTCGGGGCCCCGGGGGACCCGTACGAACGATGCGGCCGGGAGGTTCCCGGATCTCCGGAGAATCTCACAAGGCCTTCGCCACCTGCGACGATCGTGTGATCACCGGTGTGCGGGGGGCGGCGCGGAGCAGGCTGTCGGTGGGGCGGGGGATGATGGTTCCGTGGAGTCATCCGAGGGCCTCACCGAGGCGTCCCCGTTGCGGCTGATGACGGTGCACGCGCACCCGGACGACGAGTCGAGCAAGGGTGCCGCGACGTGTGCGCGGTACGTCGACGAGGGCGTCGAGGTCATGGTGGTCACGTGCACCGGCGGTGAGGCCGGCAGCATCCTCAACCCGGCCATGGACCGGCCCGAGGTGCTCGCCGACATGGTCGGTGTGCGCCGGGCCGAGATGGCGCGCGCCGCCGAGATCCTGGGCGTCGAGCACCGCTGGCTCGGGTTCGTCGACTCCGGGCTCCCGGAGGGCGACCCGCCGCCCCCGCTGCCCGAGGGCTGCTTCGCGCTCCAGCCGCTCGAGGTGCCGACCGAGGCACTGGTGCGGGTCATGCGCGAGTTCCGCCCGCACGTCGTCGTTACCTACGACGAGAACGGCGGGTACCCCCACCCCGACCACATCCGCTGCCACGAGATCTCGATGGCCGCGTGGGAGGCGTGCGGCGACCCGGACCGGTTCCCCGACGCGGGCGAGCCCTGGCAGCCGCTGAAGCTGTACTACTCGCACGGCTTCTCCAAGGCACGCACCGTCGCGTTCCACGAGGCGCTCCTCGCGGAGGGTCTGGAATCGCCGTGGGCCGAGTGGCTCGAACGGTGGGATGCTTCCGAGCGTCCGGACCCGGGCACCCGGGTCACCACCCGCGTGCGCTGCGAGAAGTACTTCCCCCTGCGCGACGAGGCCCTGCTCGCGCACGCCACGCAGATCGACCCGAACGGCCGGTGGTTCTCCATGCCGATGGAGATGCAGCAGCAGATCTGGCCCACCGAGGACTACGAGCTCGCCCGGTCCCTGGTCGGCGACCCGGCGCAGACCGAGTCGCTCGACGACGGCGACCTCTTCTCCGGTGTCCGTGAGCGGGTGCTGGCACCGTGATCCCCGCCGTCCTCGCCTCTCCGGTGACCACGCTCGCCGTCGTCGTCACCCAGAACCAGCCGCCCGCGCCGGGCGCGGACCGCGGCGAGGAGTTCGGCTCGTCGTCCCCGATCGCCCTGGTCGTCATCCTGCTCCTGGGCATCGCGACCGCCTTCCTCATCCGCTCGATGAACAAGCGGCTGCGCAACGTCCCGGCGTCGTTCGACCCCGAGGACGAGGCTCCGTCGTCGGAGAGCGCAGAGGGCGAGGACGGCGCTCCGGACGCCGAGGGGTCGGCCCGCGCCGCCGGCACCACCCGGGAGCGGTCGCAGCCGGACGGCTGATCCGGACGCGGAGCGCCGCCGGGCGCCCGGGCGGTGACACCGTGCGACCATCGGGCGCATGGCCAACCGGCTCGCGGGCTCGACCAGCCCGTACCTGCGCCAGCACGCCGACAACCCGATCGACTGGCGCCCCTGGGAGACCGCCGCGTTCGACGAGGCCCGCGAGCGCGGCGTGCCGGTGCTGCTCTCCGTCGGCTACTCGGCCTGCCACTGGTGCCACGTCATGGCGCACGAGTCGTTCTCCGACCCGCAGATCGCGGCCTTCGTCAACGAGCACTTCGTGGCCATCAAGGTCGACCGCGAGGAGCGCCCGGACGTCGACGCGGTGTACATGGAGGCCACCCAGGCGATGACCGGCCAGGGCGGCTGGCCGATGACGTGCTTCCTCACCCCGGAGGGCCACCCGTTCCACTGCGGGACCTACTACCCGGCGGCCCCGCAGGCCGGGATGCCGTCGTTCCCGCAGCTGCTCACGGCGGTCGCGAGGGCCTGGGAGACCGACGGCGACAACGTCCGCGACGCGGCCGGCAAGATCGCCGACCGGCTGGCGGGGGTGGCGCGGTCGCTGCCGGCGGCCGCGGTCGACGAGTCCGTGCTCGCCGGGGCGGTCGACGTGCTCGAGGGCGAGTTCGACCGGGTCGCGGCCGGGTTCGGCGGGGCGCCCAAGTTCCCGCCGTCCGCAGTGCTGGAGTTCCTGCTGCGCCACCACGAGCGCACCGGCAGCGAGCCGGCCTGGCGGATGGCGACCGCCACCCACGAGCGGATGGCGCGCGGTGGGCTGTTCGACCAGCTCGCAGGCGGGTTCGCGCGCTACTCGGTCGACGCCGGGTGGGTGGTGCCGCACTTCGAGAAGATGCTCTACGACAACGCCCTGCTGCTGCGCAGCTACGCGCACGAGGCCCGGCTGGCGGCCGACCGGCCGGGGACCTCCGGGCTCGCGCGGCACGCGGCGGAGATGACGGCGGGCTTCCTCGTGCGCGACCTGCGCACCCCCGAGGGCGGCTTCGCCTCGGCCCTCGACGCCGACGCCGCGGGCGAGGAGGGCTCGACCTACGTGTGGTCGCCCGCCGAGCTCGCCGAGGTGCTGGGGGAGTCCGAGGGCGCCTGGGCGGCGGAGCTGCTGGGGGTCACCGAGGCGGGCACGTTCGAGCACGGACGGTCGACGCTGCAGATGCCCGCCGACCCCGACGACCCCGGGCGCTGGCAGGCCGCGCGCAAGGCGCTGCTCGCCGCCCGCGCCGCCCGCCCGCAGCCGGCCCGCGACGACAAGGTGGTGGCCGCGTGGAACGGCCTCGCGATCACCGCGCTCGTCGAGGGGGCCGCGGCCCTCGGCCGCTCGGACTGGCTGGCCGCGGCCCGGCGCGCCGCGGGCCTGCTGCTGCGCGTCCACGTCGTCGACGGCCGGCTGCGCCGCACGTCGCGCGACGGCGTCGTCGGCGAGGCACCCGGGGTCCTGGAGGACCACGCGGCGCTCGCCGAGGGGCTGCTCGCGCTGCACCAGGCGACCGCGGAGCCGCGCTGGCTCGACGACGCGTGCGCCCTGCTCGACGTCGTCCTCGAGCGGTTCGCCGAGCACGACGACGCCGGGGCCCCGACGGGCCTCTTCTGGGACACCGCCGACGATGCCGAGGCGCTGGTCAGCCGCCCGCGTGAGATCACCGACGGGGCCACGCCCTGCGGGTCGTCGATCCTGACCGCGGCGCTGGTCTCCGCCTCGGTGCTCGCCGGGCCGGAGCGCGCCGGGCGCTACCGCGGGGTCGCCGAGGCGGCGCTGACGACGGCGGGGACGCTGCTCGCCCGGCACGCCCGCTTCGCCGGCGGCTGGGCCACGGCCGCCGAGGCGACGCTGAGCGGGCCGCTGCAGGTCGCCGTCGTCGGGACCGACGAGACCGCGCGCGAGCCGCTGCTGGCGGCGGCGCGACGGGCGGCACCGGGCGGGACGGTCGTGGTGGCCGGTGAGCCGGAGGCGCCGGGGGTGCCGCTGCTCGCCGACCGGCCCCTGGTCGACGGCGCGGCGGCCGCCTACCTGTGCCACGGGTACGTCTGCGACCGGCCCCGGACCTCGCCGGAGGAGCTCGCGGACGCGCTGCGGGCCGTCTGAGCGGCCCACCCCGGATGTCAGCGGTGTCGCATCGCAGACGTCCAGTGTCTGCGATGCGACACCGCTGACGTTCCACGCCCGTCCACCCACGGCGAACACCACTGACTACTGCGCCTGTGTAATGCTGTAATTAGCGCAAGGCGCGAGCACGAGGAGTGGACGATGATGGTGGGACGAGGACACCGGGGACGCCCCGGTGGCGGGGGACGGGTCGGCCGGGGCGGGCGCCCCGCGAGCGAGCTGCCGCCGACCGACGACCTGACGGCCTGGCTGGCCGGGCGGCTGCCCGACGGCTGGTTCACCGCGGCGCCGGAGGTCACGGTCGACCGCGAGGAGATCCTGGTGGTCGGCGAGCTGCCGGCCCCGGAGACGCCCGAGGACGCCGACCAGGCCGCCCGCGCCGCGAGCGCCGTCGGCCGGATCAGCCGGTTCCGGGAGGAGACCCGCGAGGACCGGATGGAGATCGCGCGGCAGGCCGAGCACCGCTACGGGCGCAAGGTCGCCTGGGGCGCGCGCATCCCCGGCCAGGGCGACGACGACGGCGTCGAGGAGCTGTTCACCACGCTCTCGGTGCCGGTGATGACGCGGCTGCGCCAGCCCGAGCGGCGGGTCCTGGACACGCTGGTCGACGCCGGCGTGGCGCGGTCCCGCTCCGAGGCGCTGGCCTGGGCGGTGGCGCTGGTGGGCGAGCACACCGAGCCGTGGCTCGCCGAGCTCCGGGAGGCGATGAGCACGGTCGACGAGCTCCGGGCGCGGGGGCCGCGCCTCGACGGGGACGACGACGACGCCGGGGCAGACGGGGCCCCGACCGATCAGGCGTAGAGCACCAGCCAGATCGCCACGTGGTGGCAGATGGCCGCCACCACGGTGGCCGCGTGGAAGAACTCGTGGTAGCCGAAGGTCCTCGGCCAGCCGACGGGCCGCCGGAAGGCGTAGCAGAGCGCGCCGAGGGTGTAGAACGCGCCGCCGACGAGCAGCAGGACCAGCGCCGCCACGCCCCCGCGGTGGAGCAGGTCGGGGAGGACGAACACCGCGACCCAGCCCAGGGCCAGGTAGAACGGCACCCCGACCCACCGCGGGGCGTGCGGGCGCAGGAGCTTCAGCGTCGCGCCGCCGATCGCGCCGATCCAGACCACGAGGAGCACGACGAGCCCGGTGGGCTCGGGCAGGGCGAGCACGGCGAACGGCGTGTAGGTGCCCGCGATGAAGATGAAGATCATCGCGTGGTCGAGCCGCTTCATCGTCGTGCGCGACCGCGCGGAGGTCCAGGACCGCCGGTGGTAGAGCGCGCTGATGCCGAACAGCCCGAGCACCGTCGCCGAGTAGACCGCGCAGGCCGCCGCGGCCGCGCCCGAGACCGTCGAGCCGGCCAGGGCGATCAGCGTGGCGCCCGCCGCGATCCCCACGGCGAACGACCAGGCGTGCAGCCACCCGCGCAGACGCGGCTTGAGCGGCGGCGCGAGCGGCGACGGCGAGTCGGTGATGCTCACGGTGGCCAGGGTAGGGGAGCCGTGGCCGCCGCCGGGGAACACGGCGCTACCGCTGGATGACCGGCGGGCGATCCCGTACGGACGGCCCGGATCGGCACCCCCCGAGAGGGGACGACGGGTAGATCGTGACCTCCGCGGCGTAGCCTGACTGCCCGTGAGCGTCCGGGCCAACATCCGTGAGGTCGCCGAATCGCTCTACGAGCGACGGCTGCGGCGGCGGGTCGTGGCCAGCCACCCGCCACGCCATGTGGGCGTCATCCTCGACGGCAACCGGCGCTGGGCCCGCGAGGTCGGTCTCACCGACCCCAGCGACGGGCACCGGGTGGGCGCCCGCAAGATCGTCGACCTGCTCGACTGGGCCGACGAGGCGGGCGTCGAGGTGGTGACGCTCTTCCTGCTCTCCACCGACAACCTCGGGCGCCCCTCCGACGAGCTCGAGCAGCTCCTCGAGATCATCGCCACCGCGGTCGAGGGGCTCGCGGCGCCCGACCGTCGATGGCGCGTGCGGGTGGTCGGCAACCCCGACCTCGTCCCCTCACCCACCGCCGCGCGGCTCGCCGCCGCCGCGGCCGGCACGGAGGGCCGCACGGGGATGCAGGTCAACGCCGCCATCGGCTACGGCGGGCGGCAGGAGATCGCGGACGCCGTGCGCAAGCTGCTGCTGCGCCACGCCGAGGCGGGCACGTCGATCGAGGAGCTCGCGGAGGTCCTCGACGTCGACCACATCGCCGAGCACCTCTACACCTCGGGCCAGCCCGACCCCGACCTCGTCATCCGGACCTCCGGGGAGCAGCGGCTCTCGGGATTCCTCATGTGGCAGTCGGTCTATTCGGAGTTCTACTTCACCGAGGCGTTCTGGCCGCAGTTCCGCCGGATCGATTTCCTGCGGGCCCTGCGCGACTATTCCGACCGGCACCGCCGCTACGGCGGCTGACCGGAGCGCACAGCGAAGCGCACCGGCGCGCCCGTGCCATCCCCCGATGGGCACGGACGCGCCGGTGCGCGTGGGTCGCCCACGGCGCGGGCTCCCGATCTGCTCCCAGGGAACCAGGAGCCCGCGCCGTGGTCGTCTCGGTCGTGCTGCCCCTACAGGACGTCGATGCCGACGTTCTTGAGGATGTCGTTGTTGTTCAGGATCGAGCAGGCGTTGACCGGGATGGCGGTGTTCGCGCCACCCAGGACGTCGACCAGGCCGCCGCCGCGCGACGCGTTCAGCTGGTTGACGTCGTTGCCGCACGTCGAGGACGCGTTGCGGTTGTCCGAGCCGTGGTGGCCCCAGTGGCCGTGGTCCTTGCCGTGGTCCTTGCCGTGGTCCCAGCTGTGCCCGCTGTCGTCGGAGGAGTGCGACCCCTGCCAGTCACCGGCGAACGCGGCCGGCGTCAGCGCCACCATCCCGGCACCCGCCGCCAGGACAACCATTCCCGCCTTCTTCAGCAGCATTCGGAGAAATTCCCCTCGTCAGTCGGCGGTTCCCGGATCGTGATCCGGGGGACCGCTTTCGTGTGTTCCGGCCTCACGGACGGTGTGGCCGATGACGTGAAACCTAACGAAGCCACCGGGCCGAGCGCTGCGGCCATTCCCCGATCGAGTGGCGGACAATTCGTACGGCAACTTGAGTCGCCTTTCCGGGTGGGACCGGTGGCGACGGGGGGCGTCAGCCGGACCCACCGGGAGCATCCAGCCGCGATCCGTCACCGACCTCGACACCCGAGCGTCGTATCCAGCGACGCCGTGTCCGCGCCGAGGCCCCGGACGCCCACCGCGGGTAACCTCCGCCGCGGTGGACGGAAGTGACCCCGAGGGGCTCGCGCGGGACTACGTGGCCCTCGGGCTGCGGCTCGGTCGCGTCGTGCCGGGCCTGGTCGACGCCCACGTCGGCGACCCCGCCCTCGCCCGCCGCGTGGACGACGAGCCCGCGGGGGACCCGGCCGTCCTGCGCCGCGAGGCCGCCGCCCTGCGCCGGCGGCTCGACGACGGATCCCTCGACCCCGCCCGCACGGCCTACCTCGCCGCCCAGCTTGCCGCCTGCGAGGTGATCGCCGCGCGCGCGGCCGGCGAGGAGGTCGACGTCGTGACGGAGATCCGGGAGTGCCTCGGCGTCGACGTCGGGCCCGGCGACCCCGACGCCTACAGGGAGGCCCACGCCGGGCTCGCCGAGGTCCTCGGGACGACGACGGCCCGGCTGCCCGGCGCCCTCGCCGCGTTCCGCGACCGCGACCGCGTCGCCCCCGAGCTCCTGCGTCCGGGGCTCGCGGCGATGACGGCGGCGCTGCGGGAGCGCACCCGCGCCGCCGTCGGGCTCCCTCCGGACGAGCGCGTGGAGCTGGAGATCGTCGCCGGCGTGCCCTGGGCCGGGTTCGCGCACCGGACCGGGCCGGGGCGCTCCGTCGTGCAGGTCTCGCGCGACGCCGGGCACCGGCGGGCCCACCTGCCCCTGCTCGCCGCCCACGAGGCCTATCCCGGGCACCACACCGAGATGTCGCGCACCGAGGCCCGGCCGGCGGCCCCCGAGCGCACCCTCTTCCTCGCGCGGACCCCGCAGAGCCTCGTCGCCGAGGGCGCGGCCGAGACCGGCCTGGCCGCCGTCGTCGGGACCGGGTGGGGCGTGTGGGCGGCGGACCACCTGGCGGCGGCCGGGGTCCCGACGACGGCGGGTGAGGGTGCGCTGGGGGAGGCGGTCGAGGAGGCCATGCTCCCGCTCGGCGGCGTCCGGCAGGACGCGGCACTGCTGCTGCACGGCAGCACCGCGGCCGACCGGGAGGAGCGGGCGCGCGCCCACCTGCGGCGCTGGCTGCTCATCGACGACGAGCGCGCCGGGCGGATGCTCGGGTTCCTCGGCCACCCCCGCTGGCGCATCCACACCACGACCTACGTGGAGGGGACGGCGCTCGCGCGCGCCTGGCTCGCGGCGCGGCCGGAGGGCGAGCCGGCGGGGCCGCACTTCGCCCGCCTGCTCGACGAACCGTGGACGCCCGACCGTCTCCGGCACGCAGCGTCGACGACGGCGGGCGTTTCCGACACGCAGAGCGACACGCCGGGCGAGCGCGGCGAGCGGTACCCCGGATCGGTCGGGCCCTCACCGATGTCACCGACCGTATGAGCCACGTCACCAACTCGTCACGTTCGGCGCGCGACAACGACCGGCCATCGGCTGTACCGTCCGCCTCGACGGGGCCGTAGCGGATGCGGACCGTCCGGGGAGGCCGGAGAGCGTGACGGGTCGGTTCGGATCGCGGTGCCGCGGCACCGCCGGGGTGCGAAGGCCGGGCCGCGTCCCGCCGTCGCCGTCCCCGGCGGCCCTCGGCGTCGTCGACCGGGCGGGCCCGGCGGGAGGGCCGGCACCCGGTCCGCCCGCTCGGCGCCGGAGAGGCAGGTCCCCCGGCGGGGGACCATGCCACCGGTTCCGCATCGCGACCTGATCCCGACCGACTCGTCCGTCGAGGAACCGTGGTCGTGGGTGCCGCGACCGCCGAGGGAGTAGCCGTGAGCGCAGAGCACGTCGAGCGTCCCCCGTCGGTGTCCGGCAGCGTCGTCACCCCCTCCGCGGTAGCCGCGGACGGCGCGCCCACCCCTGGCAGCACCCGGGCCGGGATCACCTACGTTCTCGACACCTCGGTCCTGCTGTCCGACCCGTGGGCCCCGACCCGGTTCGCGGAGCACGACGTCGTCGTCCCCCTCGTCGTCATCACCGAGCTCGAGGGCAAGCGTCACCACCCGGAACTGGGCTGGTTCGCCCGGGAGGCCCTGCGCCTGCTCGACGACCTGCGCATCGCCCACGGCCGGCTGGACGAGCCGATCACGATCACGCCCGAGGGCGGGACGCTGCACGTCGAGCTCAACCACACCGACCCCTCGGTGCTCCCCGCCGGCTTCCGGACCGCGGAGAACGACTCCCGCATCCTCGCGTGCGCGGCGAACCTCGCCCGCGACGGCGACCGTCCCAACCCCGGGCGCGTCACCCTCGTCACCAAGGACATGCCGCTGCGGGTGAAGGCCGCCGCGGTCGGTCTGCCCGCCGACGAGTACCACGCCCAGGACGTCGTGCTCTCCGGCTGGACCGGGATGGCCGAGGTCGCCGCCGACCCCGGCGAGATCTCCGAGCTGTTCTCCGACGGAGTCACGGAGGTCGAGGCCGCCCGCGAGCTGCCCTGCCACACCGGGCTGCGCCTGCTCGGTGGCGGCTCCTCGGCGCTGGGACGGGTCACGCCCGACAAGCAGGTGCGCCTCGTGCGCGGCGACCGTGACGTCTTCGGGCTGCACGGCCGCTCCGCCGAGCAGCGCATCGCGATCGACCTGCTCACCGACCCCGACATCGGGATCGTCTCGCTCGGCGGCCGCGCCGGGACCGGGAAGTCGGCGCTGGCCCTGTGCGCCGGGCTCGAGGCGGTGCTCGAGCGCCAGCAGCACCGGCGCATCGTCGTGTTCCGCCCGGTCTACGCGGTGGGCGGCCAGGACCTCGGCTACCTGCCCGGCGGCGAGAACGAGAAGATGGCGCCCTGGGCGCAGGCGGTGTTCGACACCCTGGGGGCGCTGGTCTCGACCAACGTCGTCGAGGAGGTCATCGAGCGCGGCATGCTCGAGGTGCTCCCGCTGACCCATATCCGGGGCCGCTCGCTGCACGACGCGTTCGTCATCGTCGACGAGGCCCAGTCGCTGGAGCGCAACGTCCTGCTCACGGTGCTCTCCCGGCTCGGGACGAACTCGCGCGTGGTGCTCACCCACGACGTCGCCCAGCGCGACAACCTGCGGGTGGGCCGCCACGACGGGGTCGCCGCCGTGATCGAGAAGCTCAAGGGCCACCCGCTGTTCGCGCACGTCACGCTGACCCGCTCGGAGCGCTCGCCGATCGCCGCGCTGGTCACCGAGATGCTCGAGGGCGAGGGCATGGCGTAGTCCCCGGCACGTCCTGAGCGAAGGGCACCTTCGGTCGGATAGATCGACCGAAGGTGCCCATCGCTCGACACCGGGGGCCGCCCGACGTTCCGGCGGTGGGCGCCCCTGGCTCGTCTATTCGAGCGAAGGTGCCCTTCGCTCAAAACCAGCCGGGAGCGCTCACCAGCCGGTCGGCAGCGGCCGGCCCTCCGCGAACCCCGACGCCGACTGCACCCCGAGCACCGCCCGCGCGTGGAACTCCTCGAGGGTCGCCGCCCCGGTGTAGGTGCAGGCCGACCGGACGCCGGCGCAGATCGAGTCGAGCAGGTCCTCGACGCCGGGCCGGGCCGGGTCCAGGCGCATCCGCGACGACGAGATGCCCTCCTCGAAGAGCCCCTTGCGGGCCCGGTCGAACGCCGAGTCGGTCCGGGTCCGCGCCGTGACCGCCCGCTTCGAGGCCATCCCGAACGACTCCTTGTACGGCGCGCCCGACTCGTCGCGCTGCAGGTCGCCCGGCGACTCGTACGTCCCGGCGAACCACGAGCCGACCATCACCGCCGACGCCCCGGCCGCCAGCGCCAGCGCCACGTCGCGGGGGTGGCGCACGCCGCCGTCGGCCCACACGTGGGCGCCGCGCGCCCGGGCGGCCGCCGCGCACTCGGCCACCGCCGAGAACTGCGGCCGCCCGACGCCGGTCGCCATCCGCGTCGTGCACATCGCGCCCGGCCCGACGCCGACCTTCACGACGTCGGCCCCCGCGTCCACCAGGTCGGCGGTCCCGGAGGCGGTGACGACGTTGCCCGCGACGACGACGGCCCCGGGCGCGGCGGCCCGGACGGTCCGCAGCGCGCTGATCGTCTTCTCCTGGTGGCCGTGGGCGGTGTCGACGACGAGGACGTCGACCCCGGCGGCCACCAGTTCCTTGGTGCGGGTCGCGACGTCGCCGTTCACCCCGAGCGCGGCGGCCACCCGCAACCGGCCCTCGGCGTCGACCGCGGGGGTGTAGACCTCGGCGCGCAGCGCCCCGGTGCGGGTCAGCACCCCGGCGAGCCGGCCGCCGTCGTCGACGCCCAGGGCGAGGTCGCCGGCCCCGGGCGCGGAGAGCTCGTCGAACACGGTGCGCGGCTCGGTGCCCACCGAGACGGTCACCGCCGGCACGAGCACGTCCGCGAGCCGGGTGAAGCGGTCGACACCGCCGCAGTCCGCTTCCCGCACGACGCCGAGCGGGCGCCCGCCGTCGTCGATCACGACGACGGCACCGTGCGCCCGCTTGTTGACGAGGTTCAGCGCGTCCGCGACGGCCTCGCCGGGCTGCAGCACGACCGGGGTGTCCCACACGGTGTGGCGGGACTTCACCCCGGCGACGATGTCGGCGACGGCGGCGGCGTCGACGTCCTGCGGGATCACCGCCATCCCGCCGCGGCGTGCCAGCGTCTCGGCCATCCGCCGGCCCGACACCGCGGTCATGTTCGCCGCGACCACCGGGATCGTCGCGCCCGAGGGGTCGGCCACCGCGAGGTCGACGTCGAACCGGGAGGCGACGTCGGAGCGCTCGGGGACGAGGAAGACGTCGTCGTAGGTCAGGTCGTGGGACGGGGCGTGGCCGTCGAGGAACCGCACGTACGCACAGGCTACCGGCTCCCGCATGTGAACGAATCCGGTCGCCCCGGCGACCACATCCGTTCACGTGGGCCGCAGGCCCCTCACCGCGTCGATCGTGTCGGCCTCGGACGCCGGCTTGTCGTCGCGGTAGCGCACCACCCGCGCGAAGCGCAGCGCCACCCCGCCGGGGTAGCGGGTGGAGGTCTGCACGCCGTCGAGCTCGATCTCGACGACGACCTCCGGGCGCAGGTAGACGGTGTGCGCGTCCCGGGCGGTCTCGTACCGCGGGAACGTCTCGGTCTGCCACCGCAGGGTCTCGTCGGTCATGCCCTTGAAGGTCTTGCCGACCATGACGAACTCCCCGTCGGACCCGCCCGCCCCGAGGTGGATGTTCGAGAGCCACCCGCGGCGCCGCCCGGAGCCCCACTCGCAGGCGAGCACCACGAGGTCGAGCGTGTGCGCCGGCTTGATCTTCTGCCACGACTTCCCGCGCCGGCCCGCGGTGTAGGCCGAGTCGAGCGCCTTGACCATCGAGCCCTCCTGGCCGGCGGCGAGCGCCGCCTCGACCTCCGCGGCGGCCTCGGCCGGGCTCGGGCGCACGACGCCGGGGATCACCCGGTCCCCGACGACGGCGGCCATCTCCCGACGGCGGGTCTCCAGCGGCTCGTCGACGAGGTCGACGCCGTCGCGGTGCAGGCAGTCGAAGAACCACGGCCGCATGGCGCCGGAGCCGAGGCCCTTCATCGAGTCCTGGAACGGCCGCGGCCGACCGTCCTCGGAGACGGCGAGGGTCTCGCCGTCGAGCACGACGGTCTCGACCGGCATCTCGCGCACCAGCGCGACGATCTCCGGCACCGCCTCGGTGATCTCGTGCAGCGTCCGCGACCAGACCCGCACCTCGTCGCCGCGGCGGTGCACCTGGATCCGGGCGCCGTCGAGCTTGTGCTCCACGACGACGTCGGGGCCCAGGCCGGCGAGCGTCTCCTCCAGCGAGTCGCCGGGGGAGGCGAGCATTGGGCGCAGCGGGCGCATCACCTCGAGGCCGGTCGCGCCCAGCGCGGCGACGGGGTCGTCGCTGGTCAACGCGACCACGGCCGTCGTCGGGAGCTGTCCGGAGAGCATGAACGCCCGCCGCACCGCATCACCGGGCACCTCGGCGGCCGTCGCCACCGCCTCGATCATCAGCCCCTCGAGGGCGCCCTGACGGAGCTCGCCGCCGAGCAGCCGGACGAGGAACCGGCCCTCGTCCGCGGTGGCGGCGCCGAGCAGGGCCTCGAGCTCCGCGGTGCGGCGGGCGCCCACGCCCGTCCCGGATCCCGCCAGCGCCGCCAGCCGGTCGAGGGCGGCCTCGACGTCGGTCACCGACAGCGTCGGCATCTGCGCCGGCTCGACCTGGACGCTCGACAGCGTCCGCCAGCCGATCCCGGTCCGCCCCTGCAGCATGTCCCCGGCCAGCCAGGCCGTGACCGGGCGGACCTCGTCGGGGCCCGCCGCGGCCAGGACCGCGGCGAGCGCCGCGGTCTTGGCCTTGCGGGAACGGGTCGCGGCGACCTGCGAGGAGGCGTCGACGACGGCGGCGAGCAGCACGGGCGGACCGGTCGCCTCAGGCGTCGACGCGCGTCATCGCGAGCACGTCGAGGGCGTCGTCGAGCTGTTCCTGGGTGAGCTTGCCGTCGGCGACGTAGCCCTCCTCCTCGATGACCTCTCGGATCGTCTTGCGCTCGTACATCGCCTTCTTGGCGATCTTCGCGGCCTCCTCGTACCCGATGAGGCGGTTGAGCGGGGTGACGATCGCCGAGGACGACTCGGCGTAGCGGCGGCAGGCGTCCTCGTCGGCCTCGGTGCCCTCGAGCACCTTGTCGGCGAGCAGCCGGGCGGCGTTGGCGAGCAGCCGCGCCGACTCGAGCACGTTGCGCGCCATCACCGGCATCATGACGTTGAGCTCGAGGTTGCCCTGTGAGCCCGAGAACGCGACGGTCGCGTCGTTGCCGATGACCTGGGCGGCGACCATCATCGTCGCCTCGCAGATCACCGGGTTGACCTTGCCGGGCATGATCGAGCTGCCGGGCTGCAGGTCGGGCAGGTGGATCTCGGCGAGGCCGGTCGACGGGCCGGACGAGAGCCAGCGCAGGTCGTTCGCGATCTTGTAGAGGCTGACCGCGACGGTGCGCAGCGCGCCGGAGATCTCGACGAGGCCGTCCCGGGCGCCCTGGGCCTCGATGTGGTCGCGCGCCTCGGTGAGCTCGGGGATGCCGGTGGCCTCGCGCAGCTTCTCGACGACCTGCGTCCCGAAGCCCTCCGGCGTGTTGATCCCGGTGCCGACCGCGGTGCCGCCGATCGGCAGCTCGCCGAGGCGGGGCAGGGCGGCGCGCAGCCGCTCGGTGCCGTGGCTGACCTGGGTGGCCCAGCCGCCGGCCTCCTGGCCGAGGGTGATCGGCACGGCGTCCATGAGGTGGGTGCGGCCGGACTTCACGACGTGGCGCCAGTCCTGCGCGCGGCGGTTCAGGACCGCCCCGAGGTGGTCCAGCCCGGGGACCGTGTCCCGGACGACGGCCTCGGTGGCGGCCAGGTGGATCGTCGTCGGGAAGACGTCGTTCGAGCTCTGCGAGGCGTTGACGTGGTCGTTCGGGTGGACCTTCTGGCCGCTCGCCCGGCTGGCCAGGGTCGCGATGACCTCGTTGGCGTTCATGTTCGAGCTGGTGCCCGAGCCGGTCTGGAACACGTCGATCGGGAACTCGCCGTCGTGCGCGCCGGAGGCGACCTCGTCGGCGGCGGCCGCGACCGCGTCGGCGATCCCGGCGTCGAGCACGCCCAGGTCCTTGTTCACCCGCGCCGCGGCGCCCTTGACGAGGCCGAGCGCGCGGATCTGCGCGGGCTCGATCGGGCGGCCCGAGATCGGGAAGTTCTCCACCGCGCGCTGCGTCTGCGCGGCGTAGAGCGCCTGGGCGGGGACCCGGACCTCGCCCATGGTGTCGTGCTCGGTCCGGTACTCCGTGCCTGCGTCGTTGCCCATGGCGGCATCCTCGCGCCTGGCGGGGCGGCCGACGAGTCGGGGTGGGCGTGGCTGTGACCACCGACCCGGCCACCCACCGGAGCCGGCTAGCCCCAGGGGCTCTCGTCGGTCTCGATCTCGTCGGTGCCGAAGTCCACCGTCGAGTACTCCCGCAGCTTCGCGAGCCGGTGGTAGCCGTCGACGATCCGCACCGTGCCCGACTTCGACCGCATCACCAACGACTGCGTGCTCGCGCCGCTGCCCGCGCGGTACTGCACCCCGCGCAGCAGCTCCCCGTTGGTGACGCCGGTGGCGCAGAAGAAGATGTTCTCGCCGTTGACGAGGTCGCCGGTGTGCAGCACGCGGTCCAGGTCGTGGCCCGCCGCGAGCGCCTTCTGCCGTTCCTCGTCGTCCTTGGGCCACAGCCGCCCCTGGAACGAGCCGCCGAGGCACGCGATCGCCGACGCCGCGATGATCCCCTCGGGCGTCCCGCCGATCCCGAGCAGCAGGTCGACGTCGCTCTCGTGGCGGGCCGCGGCGATCGCGCCCGCGACGTCGCCGTCGGTGATGAAGCGGATCCGGCCGCCGGCGTCGCGGATCTCCTTGACCAGGTCGTCGTGGCGCGGCCGGTCGAGGACGCAGACGGTGACGTCGGAGACGCTCGAGCCCTTGCGCTTGGCGATCGCGCGCAGGTTGTCCCGGACCGAGGCGGAGATGTCGACGACGTCGGCGTACTCGGCCCCCGTCGCGAGCTTCTCCATGTAGAACACCGCCGACGGGTCGAACATCGCGCCCCGCTCGGCGACGGCGAGGACGGCGAGCGCGTTGGGCATGCCCTTGGCCATGAGGGTGGTGCCGTCGACCGGGTCGACCGCGACGTCGCACTCCGGGCCGTCGCCGTTCCCGACCTCCTCGCCGTTGTAGAGCATCGGCGCCTCGTCCTTCTCGCCCTCGCCGATGACCACCGTGCCGCGCATCGACACCGAGCCGATGAGCTTGCGCATCGCGTCGACGGCCGCCCCGTCACCGCCGTTCTTGTCGCCGCGGCCCACGAAGCGTCCCGCGGCCATCGCGGCCGCCTCCGTCACCCGCACCAGCTCCAGCGCGAGGTTGCGGTCGGGAGCCTCGGGGCGGCGGGTGGCGGCGGGGGACTGCGTCGAGGTCACCGAGGGCTCTCCTTCGCGGGCGGGCGCGGATCGGGAGCGCCAGTCTCCCAGAACGGCGCGGTCACGGAACCGGGATCGACCGGCCGGGTCAGGGGTGCCCACCACTGGAACGATGGAGGCATGGGTCGGAGGAGGTCGTGAGTGCGCCGCGCGGTGGCTCGGGGGGCGGTGCGGGCCGGTCGGGGGTCGGGCCGCTGGCGATCGGGACGATCGTGCTGGCGGTGATCATCCTGGCCCTCACGGGGCTCACCCGGGCCTGCTCGTTCTCGCCGACGGAGCCGACCGTCGACCGGGGCTCGGTCCAGCGCATCGACGTCGCGCAGGTCGCGCGCGACGCGGCCCGCGGTGTGCCCTTCGCGGTGCGGGCCCCGGCCATGCCCGCCGACTGGATCCCGCAGTCGTCCGACGTCCGGCCGGTCGGCGCCGGGCAGGCGTTCCGGCTGGGCTGGCTGACCCCGGAGAACGGCTACCTGCGGCTGGTGCAGTCCGACGCGACGGAGGACGCGCTGGTGGCCTCGGAACAGTCCGGGCCGCCGGCGCTCGGCCCGGTCTCGGCGGGCGGGCGCACCTGGACGACCTACCGCGGGGTGCGGGGCGAGGCGGTGTGGGTGACCGACGTGGACGGGGTGCGCTGGCTCGTGACGGGGTCGGGGACACCGGCGCGGTTCGAGCAGCTGGTGACGACGGCGCTCGGGTCGCCGGTGGTGCCGCGGTCCTGAGCTCGGCTCCCCGTGGCAGCAATGGCGCATTTCTGGCGTCTGACGCGAGGACGGCGCCGTTCGCTCACGGGGTGTTCCGCGGCCCCGTGGCAGCAATGGCGCATTCCTGGCATCTGACGCGAGGACGGCGCCGGTCACCCATGGGCCGGGTCACCACCGCCGGCGGTCAGTCGCGGGGCGGCGGTCCCCATCCCTCGGCGCGGCGGGTGACCCGCTCCCGGGCCTGCTCCTCGGTGGCCCAGCCGGCCGTCGGGTCGGCCGCGGGCGCCGAGCGCGGGAGCGAGCCGGGGGAGCGGCCGGTGACGGACGGGTCGGGGTCCTCGACCGGCCCGGGGCGGTCGTCGTACCCGGACCGGCCGCGCCCGTCGTCGTTACCGTCGTGTCCGGCGTACCCGTCGTGTCCGGCGTGCCCGCGCCCGTCGTCGTACGCCTGCTCCTGCCGCGTCCGGACCTCGTCGACGTGGGCCGCGGCCGCGACCCCCTCGCGGGCGAGCGAGTGCACGCTCTCGCGCATCGCCCGGGTCGAGGCGGCGCGCAGCTCGGCGGAGAAGACCGGCAGCGGCGCGAAGCGGCCGAAGGTGTCGCGCAGGAAGTGGGCGAGCAGGGTCGCCGTCGAGCGGGACCGCCACATGGTCCAGCCCACGTAGAGGTCGGCGCCGTAGGGCTGGACGAGCAGCATCGCCCGCTCGCTGCGCTGCCGGAACACCAGCACGGGGACGCCGGCGACGGTGCTCGGCTCGACCTCGGCGGGGGTGCGGCGGGCCTGGGCGGCGCGGCTCACCCACTGGTAGGCGCCCCGGGCGGCGCCCGCGCGGCCCTCGAGCAGGCGCGAGTACTCGGCGATCGGCTCCTTGGCAGGCGCGAAGAACGACGCGAGCCCCGCGACGTAGAGCACGACGGTGACCACGACCAGCACGTTCATGATCAGCCGCCCGGTGATCGACGGGCTGGACGTGCTGGCGAGGTAGCCGAGCAGCAGCCAGATCAGCAGCAGCACCGTCGGCGCGACGAGGAAGAGCAGGGCCCGCATCAGGTGCGGCGAGACCATCCGCCAGGTGACGCCGTCGTCGACGAGGACGTCGGGATCGCGGTGCGTGCGCGTCTCGGCGTGGTAGCCGTCGTGCGCGTCGCGGATCGTCCGCGCCCAGCCCTGGTCGGCGCTCATGGACGCACAGTGTGGCCGACGACCGGGATCCGGACGCGGCTACTCGTGCGACTCGGCCTCGCGCAGGACCGTCTCCACCCGCTCGCGGGCGCCGGCGAGGTGGCGCTCGCACGTGCGGGCCAGCGACTCCCCGCGCTCCCAGAGCGCCAGCGAGTCCTCCAGGGAGAGCCCGCCCGCCTCGAGCTTGGCGACGACGGCGGCCAGCTCCTCGCGGGCCTGCTCGTAGCCGGGCTCGTCGGCCCGGGTGGCGTCCTGGTCGGCCATGGGTCCTCCTCCCCGGGACGGGTCGACGGTGTGCGGTTCCTGACGTCCAGTGTCAGCCATGCGACACCACTGTCATTCCTCGGCCTCCACCCGCGCGCGCACGGCACCGTCGGCGAGCCGGACCCGCAGGACGTCCCCGGGCCGGGCGTCGCCGGCCGACCGGAGCACGGGCGCCGACACCTCGGCCCCCGACTGCACGATCGCGTACCCGCGCGCCAGCGTCGCCGCCGGCCCGAGCGCGGTCAGGGAGGCCCGCAGGTGCCGCACGTCGGCGTCGCGCTCGCGCAGGCCGCCCTCGACCACCCGCCGTCCGCGCCCGACGAGCCCGGCCACCTCCTCGCCCCGCGCGGTGACGGCCCGGAGCGGGTCGGCGAGCACGGGCCGCGAGCGCAGCCGCGCGATCGTCGCCTCCTCCCGCTCGACCCATGCGTGCAGCGCCCGCCGCGCGCGGGTGCGCAGGTGCTCGAGGTGGGCGGTCTCCTCGGCGAGGTCGGGCACCACACACTTGGCGGCGTCGGTCGGGGTCGCCGCGCGCAGGTCGGCGACGTGGTCGACGAGCGGGGTGTCGGGCTCGTGCCCGATCGCGGTCACCACCGGCGTGCGGCACCCGGCCACCCCGCGGCACAGGGCCTCGTCGGAGAACGGCAGCAGGTCCTCGACGCTGCCGCCGCCGCGCGCCAGGACGATGACGTCGACCTCCGGGTCCCGGTCGAGCGTCTCGAGCGCGTCGAGGATCTGCGGGACCGCCTGCACGCCCTGGGTCGCGGTGTTCAGCACCCGGAAGCAGACGCCGGGCCAGCGCCCGGTCGCGACGGTGACGACGTCGTGCTCGGCCGCGCTGGCCCGGCCCGTGATCAGCCCGACGCAGCGGGGCAGTCGCGGCAACCGGCGCTTGCGGGCGGGGTCGAACAGCCCCTCCGCGGCGAGCAGGGCCCGCAGCCGCTCGACGCGCGCGAGCAGCTCGCCGACCCCCACCGCCCGGACCTCGTCGACCCGCAGCGAGAGCGACCCGCGGCCGAAGTAGAACGAGAACTTGCCGTGGACGACGACCCGCTGGCCCTCGGACAGCGGCGGGGCGGCGTCGCGCACGATCGCCGCGGGCGCGGTCAGGGAGAGCGACACGTCCGCCGCCGGGTCGCGCAGCACGAGGAACGCGGTGCCGGTGCCCGGCCGGGCGGTGACCTGGGTGAGCTGGCCCTCCACCCACACCGCGCCGAGCCGGTCGATCCACTTCGAGACCTTGAGGGCGACCGTGCGCACCGGCCAGGGCGCCTCGGCGGTCGTCGCCTCCGTCGAGGAGGAGGTGCTCACTGCTCCGCGGTGAGGGTGGCGATGCGGTTGGTCAGCATCGTCACGAACGCCGGGCGGTCGGCGTGGGCGGACTCGAAGGCCAGCAGCTCGGTGAGCTGGTCGACCGACAGGCCGCGCAGCCGGGCCCGGAGCTGGGCGATCGTCATCGTCTCGTAGCCGGGCAGGGCGTCCGGCGTCTCGCCGGCGGTGTCCTCGGCGGTGAGCACGGGCCGGTCGAGGGGCCGGGCGTGGCCGTTGTTCGACTCGGCGGGCAGTCGACGCCCCGTGGTGGCGGCCCCTGCCCCCGCGGCGCGGAGGGTGGGCACGCGGCCGTCGGTGTCGTCGTCGAAGCGGGCCCACGACGGGGCCTCCTCCACCGGCCGCGCGCCCTCGAGCGCGGAGTCGCCCTTGATGGCCAGCTCGGTGACGACCTGCTGCGCGCGCATCGACAGCTGCAGCACGCGGCTCGCGGCGGTGATCGGCAGACCCACGATCGTGCGCGGCAGGGCCTGCACCTCCTCGACCGCCGTCACGACCAGACCCGCGGCGACGCGCACCGGGAACGGGAGGGAACTCATGACGTCCAGCCTGCCAGCCCATCCCGTGGCTGTGCGAATCGCCACGGCCCGCGGGCCGGTGGGTGATCGCGCACGGGCGGCCCGGCGGGGTGGCGGCCCGTACGCTCGGGGTATGTCCGTCTCTCCGGGACCCGACACCACCACCGTCGAGCGCGGCGGCGACACCGAGCGCGCCCGGAAGGTGCTGCTCGCCAAGCCGCGCGGCTACTGCGCCGGCGTCGATCGGGCGGTCGTCGCCGTCGAGAAGGCCCTGGAGACGTACGGCCCGCCGGTCTACGTGCGCAAGGAGATCGTGCACAACCGCCACGTCGTGTCGACGCTCGCGGAGCGCGGTGCGGTGTTCGTGGAGCGGACCGACGAGGTGCCCGAGGGCGCGACCGTCGTGTTCTCGGCCCACGGCGTGTCGCCCGCGGTGCACTCGGAGGCCCGCGAGCGCGAGCTGCGCACGATCGACGCGACCTGCCCGCTGGTGACCAAGGTCCACCAGGAGGCCAAGCGGTTCGCGCGCGAGGACTACGACATCCTGCTCATCGGCCACGAGGGCCACGAGGAGGTCGAGGGGACCTCCGGCGAGGCGCCCGAGAACATCCAGGTCGTCGACGGCCCGGACTCGGTGGCCGCCGTCGAGGTGCGCGACCCCGAGAAGGTCATCTGGCTCTCCCAGACCACGCTGTCGGTCGACGAGACGATGCAGACGGTCACCGCGCTGCGTGAGCGGTTTCCGGCGCTGGCCGACCCGCCGTCCGACGACATCTGCTACGCCACCCAGAACCGGCAGGTCGCGGTGAAGGCGATGGCCCCGCAGTGCGACCTGGTCCTGGTGGTGGGGTCGCAGAACTCGTCCAACTCGGTCCGCCTCGTCGAGGTCGCGCTGCAGGCCGGCGCGCGGGACGCGCACCTGGTCGACCACGCGGGCGAGATCGACGAGGCCTGGCTCGCCGGGGTGACGACGGTCGGGGTCACCAGCGGCGCCTCGGTGCCCGAGATCCTCGTCGGCGACGTGCTGCACTGGCTGGCCGACCGCGGCTACGGCGAGGTCGAGGAGATCACGACCGCGAACGAGAAGCTGACGTTCTCCCTGCCTCGCGAGCTCAAGCGCGACATGCGCCCGGACGCGGTGCGCTGAGGGGCTCGGGGGTGCTGAGGGGCGCGGGGACCTAGCGGGCGTCGGGTCGGCGGTCGCGGACCGGGTGCACGCCCGGGGGCTGCGGCGGCCCGTTGCGGCGTTCCTCCCGCAGCCGCTCCTCGCGCATCCGGTCCTCCCGGCTGCGGGGCTCCCGCGCACCGGCGGCGGGTGGGGCGGGTCGCTTCGCGGTCGGCGGAGGTGCTCCACGCTCGGCCGGGCGCTCGGGCGGGGGCGCGCTCGGGCGCTCGGGCGGGGGCGCGCTGCGCTGGGCCGCGGGCCTGCCCTCCGGGGTGGGTTCGGGGCGGGGCGCGTCCCGGCGGCCGCGGTCACGCTCGGCGCGCTCGCGATCCCGGCGCTCGCGTTCCCCCCGGTCGCGCTCGGACGGCGGGCGCTCCCGCTCGGTGCGGGCCCGCTCCGGAGGGCGTCGGCGGTCCCGCTCCGCCGGGTCCCGATCGTTCCGCGACGGCTCGCGGCGGCGGTCCTCCGCGGCCGGCCGCCGACCGTCCCGGGAGCCGCCGCGGTCGCGCGCGGCGCCGCCCGCGGGACCGGAGCGCACCGGCTCCTGGCGGGGGACCGCGTCGTCCCGCCGCCAGCGCTGGGTGCGGATGCGGACCACGCCGATGACGACGCAGACCACCGTCGTGATCGCCATCGCGGGGAAGCCGTTGATCAGCGGGGCGCCCACGGCCAGCGCCGTCGAGGCGAGGCCGCCGGACGCGGGGAGCGACCCGGTGGCGGCGACCGCCACGGGCACCGACACGGCCAGCAGCAGCGGCGGCTGGACCATCGCGACGAACAGGTCGCGTCGCTGCACGAGCAGCGCGGCGAGGGCACACCCGGCCGGGTAGGCGGCGAGGAAGATCCCGCCGAGGCTGCCGGCCCGGACCACGTCCGCCGCGACCCCGCCCGCCGTGAGGACCAGGGCGAGCAGCACGACCGCCCACCACCGCATGCCGCGCACCCCGGGGAACGAGGACGCCTCGCCGACCTCGGGCGAGGCCGACGACGGCGCGTCGTCCCGGGTGGTGGTCACCCGATCAACGGTAGCGGTCCGTCGTGGCCGTTCCGGGCCCCCTCGTCGCCGGTCGGCACGCCCGGGTGGTGCGCGGTCCCGATCCGGACGGCCGTTGCCTCCTCAGCCCGTCAGTCGGTGCACCCCGGGGCTGCTCGGGCCGGGCCCCGGTCCGCTGTCCGCGCTGTCCGCACTGTCCGCATTGTCCGAGAAGCCCGTTCCCTCCCCATCGCTCGACATGTGCCGCTCGTCCGCGCCGTCCTCGCCGCCGGTGGCCCCGTCCACGAGCTCGGGGGCGCCCGGGACCCGGGGACGCCGGTCGACCTGCTCCACCTCGTCCAACGTGCCCCGCGTGACGGACAGCTCGGAGAACCGGCGCGCGGTGACCAGCACCCGCGACTCCAGCGAGCCGACCGTGTCGTTGTAGGCGCGCACCCCCGCGTCGAGGGAGCGGCCGAGCTTGCCGAGGTGCCCGCCGAGCGTCGCGAGCCGGCCGTGCAGCTCCCGCCCCAGGGTGTGGATCTCGGCGGCGTCCCGCGCGAGCGACTCCTGGCGCCACGCGTGCGCGACGGTGCGCAGCAGCGCGATCAGGGTGGTGGGGGTGGCGACCACGACGTCGGCGGAGAAGGCGTGCTCGAGCAGCCCGGGGTCGGCCTCCAGCGCCGCGGAGAGGAACACCTCGCCCGGCACGAACATGACGACGAACTCCGGCGTGGGGTCGAACGAGCGCCAGTAGGCCTTCGCCGACAGGGCGTCGACGTGGGCGCGCAGCTGGCGGGCGTGGGCGAGGGTCCGCTCGCGGCGCCCCCGCTCGTCGGCCGCGTCGAGCGACTCGAGGTAGGCCTCGCACGGCACCTTCGCGTCGACCACCACCTGCTTGCCTCCGGCCAGGTGCACGACGAGGTCGGGCCGCTGCGCACCGCCCTCGGCGCCGGCCACCGACTGCCGGGTGAAGTCGCAGTGCTCGACCATGCCCGCGAGGTGCACCACCCGCTCGAGCTGCATCTCGCCCCAGCGGCCGCGCACGTGCGGGGTGCGCAGCGCGGTGGTCAGCGCGCGGGTCTCGCCCGCGACGCCGCGCGCGGACTCCGCCACCGCGCCGACCTGCTCGCGCAGGCCGGCGAAGGCCGCCTCGCGCGCCGACTCGGCCGTGCGCATCTGGCCCTCGAGACGTTGCAGCGTCGAGGTCACGGGGTCGAGCAGGGAGGTGACCGCCCGCTCCCGGGCGCCGGCGTCGGCGGCGGCCGAGGCCGTCAGCGCCCCCGTGACCTCCCGCATCCGGGACTCGGCGAGCCGGGCGAAGCTCTCGGCGTTCGACGCGAGTGCCTCGGCCGACAGCGACGCGAACGCCTCCCGGACCGCGGCGTCCCGGCGGCCCTCGGCCGCCTCCCGCTCCACGGCCGAGCGGCGCTCGGCCTCGAGCTCCGCCCGGGCGGCCGACGCCGCCGCGCCCGCGCGCCGGACGGCCTCGGCCACCGCGGCCTCCTGGCGGGCCGCGGCGAACCGGCTCGCCACGACGGCGCCGCCGAGCGCGCCCAGCAGGGCACCGAGCAGCAGGCCGAGCAGCACGCCCTCGCCGGTGATCGTCATGTCCGGGGACGCTGCCAGAGGGGTCCGACAGCGTGGGACGGCGCGCCGCTCAGTCGTCGGCGGCGACGGCTGCGTCGGGCACGTCGCCGGGCACGTCGCCGGGCTCCCCCTCCTCGTCCCCGCCCGCGGCGGCGGAGCGCTCCGCCGCCTGCGCGGCCTCGGCGGCCAGGAGCCCCTCCTTCACCGACAGGCCCCACCGGAAGCCGCCGAGGGAGCCGTCGCCCCGCTTCACCCGGTGGTCGGGCACGAACAGCCCGATCGCGTTGTGGGCGCAGGCCTGCGCGGCGCCGCGCGGCGCGAGCGGACGCCCGGCCCGCGTCGCCAGCTCGGAGTAGGACAGCGAGGTCCCGGCGGGGATCTCGCGCATCCGCGCCCACACCTGCTGCAGGAACCCGCCGCCGTACTGGCGCACCGGCAGCGTCGCCGCCGGACCGGGCTCGCCGTCGTGGAACGCCGTGACCGCGGCGGTGACGGCGCCGAGCTCGGGGCGCTCGACGAGCTCGGCCGGCCGCAGCGTCGGGTGGATCAGCGGCACCACCTCGTCGTCGGGAGTCGTCGTCCACCCGGCGGCGAGGACGACGCCGTCGGCGTCGACGACGACGGTGAACGGGCCGAACGGGGTGTCGAGGGTGGCGCGGGCGCCGGGGCGTGGGTCGGGACGGTCGGGCATCGGGGCCTCCGGGATCCATCGGGAGTGGGTCTCGGGGGCTTGGACGCGGCCCGCGCCCGATCGGCTCCATCGGGTTTGCCGACGACGGCGCCCGGGGCTGTCGGACCCGGTCACTAGACTGGACGACCGTGAGCTTGACCCTCGGCATCGTCGGGCTGCCCAACGTGGGCAAGTCGACGATGTTCAACGCCCTGACCCGCAACGACGTCCTCGCGGCCAACTACCCGTTCGCCACGATCGAGCCGAACGTCGGGGTGGTGCCGTTGCGGGACCCGCGGCTGGACCGGCTCGCCGAGATGTTCGCCTCGGAGAAGATCGTCCCGGCGACGGTGTCGTTCGTGGACATCGCCGGGATCGTCGCGGGCGCCAGCGAGGGCGCGGGCCTGGGCAACAAGTTCCTCGCGAACATCCGCGAGGCCGACGCGATCTGCCAGGTCGTGCGGGTCTTCAGCGACGACGACGTGGTGCACGTCGACGGCCGGGTCGACCCGGCGGCCGACATCGAGACGATCGTGACGGAGCTGGTCCTGGCCGACCTGCAGACCGTCGAGAAGGCCCTGCCGCGCCTGGAGAAGGAGGCGCGGACGAAGAAGGAGAACCGCCCCGCGCACGACGAGGCGGTCCGGGCCCAGGAGGTGCTGAACGAGGGTCGCACCCTGTTCAGTGCCGGCATGGACTCCCGGCTGCTCCGCGAGCTGAACCTGCTCACGGTCAAGCCGTTCCTCTACGTGTTCAACGCCGACGAGGGCGTGCTCACCGACGACGCCCGGCGCAAGGAGCTCGCGGAACTCGTCGCCCCGGCCGAGGCGGTGTTCCTCGACGCGAAGGTCGAGTCCGAGCTGCTCGAGCTCGACGCCGAGTCCGCCACCGAGCTGCTCGAGTCGATCGGCCAGCCCGAGCCCGGCCTCGACGCGCTCGCCCGTGCCGGGTTCCGCACCCTCGGCCTGCAGACCTACCTCACGGCGGGGCCGAAGGAGTCGCGGGCGTGGACGATCCCGATCGGCGCGACCGCGCCCGAGGCGGCCGGTGTGATCCACACCGACTTCCAGAAGGGCTTCATCAAGGCCGAGATCGTCTCCTACACCGACCTCGTGGCCGCCGGCTCCATGAACGCCGCCAAGACCGCGGGCAAGGTCCGCATGGAGGGCAAGGACTACGTCATGCAGGACGGCGACGTGGTCGAGTTCCGCTTCAACGTCTGACGGACCGACCGCGGGGGGCGGTCCGGGACGGCTCAGCGCCAGCCCAGCTCCGGCGCGAGGTGGGTGAGCACGCTCTCGATCACGTGCGCGTTGTAGTCCACCCCGAGCTGGTTGGGCACCGTGAGCAGCAACGTGTCCGCGGCGGCGATCGCCTCGTCCTCGGCGAGCTCGGCGACGAGCTTGTCCGGCTCGCCCGCGTAGGTCTTGCCGAAGCGGGCGTCGCCGCCGTCGAGGTGGCCGACCTGGTCGGTCGAGTGCCGCTCCCGCCAGAACAGCTGCTTGTCGAGGTCGGACACGATCGGGAAGATGCTGCGGCTCACCGAGACGCGGGGCTCACGGTCGTGTCCCGCCGCGTCCCAGGCGTCCCGGAACCGCTGGATCTGCTCGGCCTGCAGCCGGTGGAACGGCACCCCGGTGTCTTCGGTCAGCAGCGTCGAGCTCATGAGGTTCATGCCCTGCTCGGCCGTCCACTCGGCGGTGGCCCGGCTGCCGGCGCCCCACCAGATGCGGTCGCGCAGCCCCGGGGCGTACGGCTCGACCCGCAGCGGTCCCGGCGGGTTGGGGAACATCGGGCGCGGGTTCGGCTGGGCGAAGCCCGTGCCCTTCAGCACCTCCAGGAACACCGCCGTGTGCTCCCGCGCCATGTCGGCGTCCGTCGTGCCCTCCGGCGGGACGTGGCCGAAGTAGCGGTACCCGTCGATGACCTGCTCCGGGGAGCCCCGGCTGATGCCGAGCTGGAGGCGGCCCCCGGAGATCAGGTCCGTGGCCCCGGCGTCCTCGGCCATGTACAGCGGGTTCTCGTAGCGCATGTCGATGACGCCGGTGCCGAGCTCGATCCGGCTGGTCCGCGCGGCGGCCGCCGCGAGCAACGGGAACGGCGACGCGAGCTGCTGGGCGAAGTGGTGCACGCGGAAGTAGGCGCCGTCGGCGCCGAGCTCCTCGGCGGCCACCGCCAGCTCGATCGACTGCAGCAGCGAGTCCGACGCCGAGGTGACCAGGGAGTGCCCCGACGGCGACCAGTGCCCGAAGGACAGGAACCCGATGTTCTTCACGATTCAATCAACTCCTCGGCGGCGGAGGCCATTCCCGATGGTGCCCGCCGGCGGGGCGAGCCACCCACCCCGAGCGATGAGTCCGGACGGGGCGCGCGGTCCTCTCCCGTGACCGGCGACGAGGTGAGGAGACGGCGATGGCTGCACGGGTGGGAATGCTCGACGACGTGGCCGCGGAGCGGCTCGGGCTCGCGGACGAGCTGGCGGCGCTGACGACGGAGCAGTGGCGCACGCCGTCGCTGTGTGCGGGCTGGACGGTGCACGACGTCGTCGCCCACCTCACCCTCTCCACCCGTCAGTCGGTGCCGTGGACGCTGTGGCGGGTCGCCCGCGCCCGCGGTGACCTGGAGCGGGCGTTCGCCGACATGGCCCGCGAGCGCGCGTCGGCGTACCCCCCGGCGGAGCTGCTCGACCAGCTCCGGGCGATGGCCCGCGTCGACCGTCGGCTGGCGGTGTCCGGCGAGCTCGACCCCCTCAACGACCTGCTCGTGCACTCCCAGGACGTCCTGGTCCCCCTCGGGCGCGGGCGCGACCTCCCCGTCGCGCGGGCGCTGCCGTGCCTGCGCCACACCTGGGCCGCCCCGTTCGTCGGCGCCGCGAGGCGCTTCGCGGGGCTGCGCCTGCGGGCCACCGACGCGGACTGGGCGGAGGGTGACGGGCCGGAGGTGTGCGGCCCGGCGGGCGCCCTGCTGCTGGCGGCGAACGGGCGCGCCGCCGGTCTGGAGGGGTGCGACGGCGAGGGGCTCGGCGAGGCCCACCGCCGGTTCGGCTGACGCACTCCTCGGGCCGTCGACCGGCCCGGTCGCGCGACCGGGCCGGCCCGCGGTCAGTTGAGCTTCCGGACGCCGGCGGGCAGCCCGCCCCCGGCGTAGACGTCCTCGGCCAGCTCCGCCAGCGCGGTCAGCGCGGTGTTCTGGCTCCACGGGCCGTAGGAGACCCGGGCGAGCCCGATGCGCTGGGCGGCCTCGAGGGAGATCGAGCCGGGGATGCCGATGATGTTGACCTTGCGCTGGCCGAGCTCGCCGACGATGCGGGTCAGCTGGGCCTCGTCGAGCAGGCCCGGGACGAAGAAGCTGGTGGCGCCGGCCTCGAGGTAGGCCTTCCCGCGCGCGATGGCGTCGGTGATGACCTCCTCGGGGTCCCGGTCGCCCGCCTTGAGGAACGCGTCCGTGCGGGCGTTGAGCGCGAAGGGGACGCCGGCCTTCTCCCCGGCCTCGACGGCGGCCTCGACGGCGCGCACCGACGCGTCGAGCGGCTTCATCTGGTCCTCGAGGTTGGCGCCGACGATGCCGACGTCGATCGCCCGGGCCACCGTGCCGCCCGGGTCGCCGTACCCGCCCTCGAGGTCGGCGGTCACGGGAAGGTCGGTCTGGCGGGCGATGAGCCCCACCTCGGCGATCATCTCGTCGCGCGGGATCACCTCGCCGTCCGGGTAGCCGCGCGAGGCGGCGATGCCGTGGCTCGCGGTCGCGAGGGCCTTCGTGCCGGGGACGTCGGAGACGACGCGGGCGGTGATCGCGTCCCACACGTTCACCACGAGGAGGAGCTCCGGGGCGGCGTGCAGCCGCTGGAGCTCCTGGGCCTTGTCGAGGGTGCTCATGTTCGGGGCCAACTCCGATGGTGCACAACCGATTCCCGTCCCGACGGTGCGTCAGCCCACCGGGTGCCGCGCCGGGTCGCCTCCCGGGTGGCGCGACCCACGGAGCAGGGCGGTCGGGGCACCGGGGTGCTCCGTCCGGAGCGTCGTCGTCGCCGCCCGTCGTGTCGTGGACACCGCGTGGCGACGGACCTCGATCCGGGGCCTCCTTCCGGGTGAAAGGTCACGGGGTCGTGTGCCTAGGCTGTGACCCGTGCGCTCCGAACGGTGGTCGGCCCCAACCCGGGAACTGACCCTCCCGGAGCGCATCGCCTGGGTGCTCGGCAACGAGGACGGGCGCCCCGTGTCCAGCCTCACCGAGCCCGCGGGCCTGCTCGTCGCGGCCGCCCTCGTGGAGCTGCTGCTCGACGCCTCGCTGCTCGACGCCGGCTCCTCCTACCGCCGCGGGCCGGTGGACACGACCGATCCGCTGCTCGAGTGGGCCGCCGACGGGCTGCTGCGCAGCGGCGGGCGCAAGGCCGACCTCGGCCACGCCGTCACCGGCCCGCGCGGTGCGCAGATGATCCGCCGGACCATGGACCGGCTCGTGGAGCGCGGCCTCGCCCACCGCGAGCCGCGGCGGGTGTTCGGCTACCTGGCCATGCCGGTCTTCGGCTCGGCGCTGCGGGTGCACGAGACGGCCGCGCTGCACCACGACCGCGCCGTCGTGCGCGCGGTGCTCGACGGCGCCGACGCCGACGAGGACACCGCCATGATCGCCGTCCTGCTCCACCACGGGCGCCGCGTCCGGGCACTGCACCCCCAGGACCCGCACGCGGCCATCGCCCGGGCCCGCTCCATCGCGTCCGGCCGGTTCGTCCCGGCCGGCATCGACCAGGACATCGTCCGGCTCGTGAGCCCGACGGTGCAGGCGGTCCTGGCCGCCCTGACCGCCACCGAGGTCCTCAGCTCGGGTCACTGACCCCATGAGACGGAACCCGAGGCGCCGACGGGTCCCGATCGGGCGCTGAGCGGTCTAGGCTCGATCCGTTCCGCGAGCAGCGCCCGGACCGAGGGGGCACGCCATGCCGATCAACCACCCGTCGTCGCCGTTCGTCCCACCCACCGTCGCACCGGACGGGATGCCCGTCCTCGAGGCGGGCGCCCACCGCGACGCGCGTTCGGGCAGCTGCGTCATGGAGTACGTGTCCGTACTCGCCGGCGAGCGCTTCACCGACCGTCCTCGCTGTACCCACCCGGCCGTGGCCGCCCTCGCGTGGCAGGTCAACGACGCGGTGTCGCACGAGGCCCGCCAGCAGCTGGGCCTGCGGGCGGTCGACCTGGTCGGCGCCGGGCGCGGCGTCGACGGCCCGGTCCGTCCCGTGGTGCTCGCCGCGGTGGCCCGCGCCGGCCTGCGTCTCGACCCGGGCAGCCGCTTCTTCACCCGCCTCGCCCGGCGCGTCGAGGAGGCGCAGGCCAAGGCCGCCCGGAGGCGCGCGGAGGGCCGTGACCCCGGCGACGGTGCCGGCGGACGGGTCGCGACGCTGCTCCACGTCGGCCCGGTCAACCACGCCTGCGCCCACCTGCTCGTCGCGGCGCGCGCCGCCGGGCTGGACACCGCGGCGCGGGACGCCCTGCTCGTGTCCCTGCTCGACGACTGCCTCGCCGCGGTGCACGCCGACCACGTGCCGACCCCGACGGTGGTCCCGGCCGGCTGAGAGCGGCCCCGGTCCCGGCGGCCTGCCCAGGGGCACTGGAGACCGGCCTGTGGGCGGCCGGGTCTGCGTGCTGTGCCCCTCGGGTCGGCGCTGGTCCCGGGCTGGTTGATCAGGGGCACGTGGGGCAGATGGGCGGCGCCGCCGAGCTGCCTGGTGTACCCGTCGTGGGTGGAGCGTGCTGGAGGCGCCACAACCTCGGTCGGGGCTGCGTGATCAGGGGCACATGAGGCAGGGGCGGAGGGCCGCCGAGGTGCGTGCTGTGCCCCTCGCCCCGTGGCTGGTCGCGGGCTGGTTGATCAGGGGCACGTGGGGCAGATGGGCGGCGCCGCCGAGCTGCCTGGTGTACCCGTCGTTGGTGGAGCGTGCTGGAAGCGCCACAGCCTCGAGCGGGGCTGCGTGATCAGGGGCACATGAGGCAGAGGTGGAGGACCGCGCGGGTGCGTGGGGTGCCCCTCGCCCCGCCGCCCCCTCGCCCCCCTCGCCGGCCTTGAGGATCAGCCGACGTTCAGGCACACCACCGTGACGCACGCGTGCACCGCCGGGGCCGACGACCCGCCCGACCCGCCCGACCCGCCCGAGCCGGACGCGCTCCGCGCCGTCGCCGTGTCGGGAGCCGCCGGGGCCGCGGCGGACGAGCCGGTCGCGGCCCGCGCCGACGACGCGTCCGACCCCGACGACGAGGCGGCCGACCCGGCGGCCGGGGCCGCGGCACGGGCGGCGGGGGCCGCGGGTCGGGCGCTCGGCCCGGCGCCCGCGTGGGCCGGGACAGGCGCGGCGCTCGTCGGCGGCGCGGCGACGGGAGCGGACGGCAGACCGGAGACGACGGCGGCGACGGCCGGCGCCGGGGTGGGGCCACCAGCGGCGGGCACGGCGGCTGCGTCGGACGGGGCGGCCGCGACGGGAGGGTCCGAGAGCTCCCACGGCTCGGGGAAGCCGGCCGGAGCGAGCGTCAGCAGCGTGGCGAGCCGCGCGACGACCATCATCCCGACCGCTCCCGACGCGACGGCGAGCAACATCCGACGCACGACGCCCTCCCGCCTCGCAGCGCGCCCGGCTGGGCGCACCCGGTGATCGCCCGGAGACGTCGCGATGTCAGCATGGCGGGGGGGCACCACCCGGACGCCGGGTCGACGTCACCCGGCTGTCTCATCCGGCCGCGGCGACAGCCACGGAGCGCTTCCGAGGGTCAGGGTGCACGCCAGCGCGGCGACGACGAACGACCAGGGCGCGCCGGCGGCGCCGAGCACCGCCGAGAGGGCGGTGGCGCCCACCCCGGTGCCGGCGTCGTAGGCGGTGTTCCACACGCTGCTGGCGGTCCCGGAGCGCCCCGGCCCGGCCCGCGTGAAGAGCGTGACCAGCGTGTCGTTCTGCACCCCGCCGAAGCCGAGCCCCACCAGCCCGGCGCCGGCGACGACGGCCGCGGTCCCGGCCCCGACCAGCCCCCAGGCCACGACGCCCGCGCCGAGGGCCGCGACGACCAGGGCGGGCGCGGTGAGCCGGCCCGTCAGCCCGAGGCGGTCCCCGAGCTCGCCGGTCACGCTGCGTCCCACGAGCTGCGCGGCCGTCAGCGCGAACAGAGCCCCGGCCGCCGGCCCGGCCGGCTGCGCGAGCGGCAGGACGGTGATGACACCGCCGGCGCTGCCCGCGCACACCAGCATCACCAGCCAGGGCGCCGCGGCGGCCCGCAGGAACCGGCCGTCGTCGTCGGGACCCGCAGGCGATCCGGCCCCCGGACCGGCCACCGCCACCCGCCGCGGCAGCAGCGCCATCGCGGGGAGCGCCAGCAGTGGCAGCACCGCCCCGGCGAGGAGGACGGGCACCGGTCCGAGCCGCGCCCACGCCCACACCCCGCCCGTGAGGAGCACGAGCTGCGGGAGCCCGATGGCGACGCCGTACACCCCGGTCGCCCGGCCGCGGACGCTCGCGGGCACGAGGTCGGACACCAGCGCCGCCCCGGCCACCGTCAGCACCCCGAAGCCGACGCCGCGGACGACCGCCACCGGCATCGCCAGCCAGGGCGAGGGCGAGAGGACGAGTACCGCGGCCGGCGCGCCGAGCGCCAGCGCCGCGCCGATCAGCGCGGCGCGGTGACCGACCGCGCGCAGGAGGGCCGGGACCCCGAGCTGGGTCACGACCGTCGCGGCCATGAACACCCCGGTCACCGACCCCGCGAGCGCCGGCCCCGCGCCGCCGGAGGCCACCCAGAGCGGCAGGACCGGGAGCAGGAGCGCGTACCCGCCGAACGCCGCCAGGGTGGCGGCGAGGACGGCGAGGAAGGGGCGGGAGCGCAGCGGCGACCCGCCGGCCACGCTCAGGAGTGCGCGTCGACCGCCGCGGAGATCTTCCCCGCGAGGTCCGGGTCCTTCGCGGTGAGGCCGCCCTCCGAGTGGGTCGAGAGGCGGAAGGTCAGCGTGCGGTAGCGGATGTCGATGTCCGGGTGGTGGTCGGCGTCCTCGGCGGCGTCGGCCACGTCGTCGACGGTGGCGATCGCGGCCCGGAACGACGGCAGCTGCACCGTCCGCACGATCTCGGCCCCGTCGCGCTCCCAGCCGGGGAGGCGGGAGAGGGCGTCGGCCACGGCGTCGTCGCTGAGCAGGTCGGCCATGGCGTCATCGTGACACGCCCGGAACGCTCCGGTCAGCGCCAGGACACGGCGGGGGCGACGATGGACCGGTGCAGGTCGTGGTGGGGGCGGCGGTCGTGGCCGGCGGGAGGCTGCTCGCGGCGCAGCGCGCCGAGCCGGCGGACATGCGGGGGTGCTGGGAGCTGCCGGGCGGCTCCGTCGAACCGGGGGAGAGCGAGCGGGCGGCGCTCGTGCGGGAGCTGCGCGAGGAGCTGGGGCTGCCGGTGGTGGTCGGGGAACGGCTCGGGCCGGACATGCCGGTCGAGGGCCGCCGCGGCACGGACCTCCTGCTGCGCTTCTACCGCGCCACCCCGGTCGACGGCGCGGAGCCGCACGCGCTGGAGCACCTCGCGCTGCGCTGGGTCGGTCCCGACGAGCTCGACGACCTCGACTGGCTGCCCTCCGACCGCGCGCTGCTGCCGCAGCTGCGGGCCCTGCTCGACGACGACGACCACCACGACGGCCGCGACGACGACCTCGACGACGACGCGGTCACCACCGGCGAGACGCCGGTCCTGGAGACCTGAGGCGGCTACGCGGCGCGGGCGCGCTTGACGGCCTTCGCCAGGTCCTTGCCGGTGAGCCCGGACTCCGCGGCGCGTGCGGCGCGCATCAGCACGACGGGGCAGCCCTTGCAGCGCGGGGTGGATCGGCAGCACTTCTTCTTGACCCGCTTCGCGCCGGTGATCGCACACGCCCGCTTCGGGTCGACGGTCAGCCGCGTCACCGCGGGCCGCTCGACCTGCCCGTGCTTGCGGGGCGGATCGGTCAGCGCCTTCGCACGGTCCCGTGGTCGGAGACGGGCCAGGGCGTCCACCCAGCTCGCCGTCGTCGCCCCGGATGCCATGAGGTGAGGCTAACCTGACGAGCGCCGGTGACGAAAGGGCCGACGACGGGCCCGCCGCGGCCGCGTGCCACGATGGCGATCCCCGTACCCCAGCAGGCCGCGGGCCCGACGGCGCCGGCCGCGGGCGCGGCGGAGAGGTTCCTCCCGAGCCCGACATGGCCCCGACACCCCGAGCCGTCCGCCGTGGCGCGAGGTCGTGTCGGTGGGGACGGATCCGGGTGCTCGCGGCGGGGCTGCTCGTGGTCCTGCTGGCCCTCGCGGGGTGCAGCACCGCGCCGCCCCCGATCGTCGGGCAGGCCCCGACGCCGGCGCCCACGAAGCCGCAGCCCCAGCTCGAGCCGGACCCGACGCAGCTGCGGATCGGGGTCGACGACCTCGGGGTCGGCTTCAACGTGCACCGCATCGCCGACCTCACGCCGACGAGCCGGACGACGGCCGCGCTGGTCCTGCCCTCGGCGTTCCGCATCGGGGCCGACGGCGTGCGGCGGCTCGACACCACGGTCGTCACCTCGGCGAAGGTCACCTCCACCCGGCCGTACACCGTGTCCTACGAGATCGCGCCCGCCGCCGCGTGGAGCGACAACGCGCCGATCGCGGCCGAGGACTTCGTCTACCTCTGGCAGCAGATGCGCTCGCAGCCCGGCGTCGTCGACGCCGCCGGGTACCGGGCGATCTCCGACGTGCGCTCCCGGGCGGGCGGCAAGGCGGTCGACGTCGTCTTCGACCGGCCGTACCCGGCGTGGCCCACGCTGTTCGACGCGCTGCTCCCCGCCCACCTGCTCAAGGACGCCCCCGGGTCGTGGGGTGGGGCCCTGCAGGACAACATCCCGGTGTCCGGCGGGCCGTACGCGATCCGCCTCGTCGACCGGATCCGGGGTCAGGTCACCCTGGCCCGCAACAGCGTCTACTGGGGCACGCCCGGCGTCCCGGACCAGATCGTGCTGCAGGCCGCCGACCACGCCTCGCTGATCGACCGGGTGCGCACCGGGGACGTCCAGGCCACCCAGTTCCGCTCGGACGCCGCGGACCTGGCGGCGCTCGACGCGCTCGCGGCCGCCCCGCCGGGCCCGGCCGGGCCGCTGGCGGTGAAGACCGTCCCGGAGGCCAGCGAGGTCCAGCTCGCGCTGCGCAGCGACGACGGGCCCCTCGCCGACCCCCGGGTCCGCCGGGCCGTGGTGTCACTGCTCGACCGCGACGCCCTCGTCGCCGCCGGCACCGGCGGCGGCCCGGCCTCCGGGCTGCGGGCCGACGCCTTCGCGACCGCGCCGTCGGAGGCGGGGTACGCGCCGACCATCACGCCCGACTCGCCCGCCCGCGCGCCGGACCCGGCCGGGGCCGCCCAGCTGCTCACCGCGACCGGCTACGTGCGCGGTGGCGACGGCCGGTGGACCCTCGACGGCAAGGCGCTGCGGCTGCGGCTCGCCGCGCCCCCGCAGGCCTCGCCGTACGGCCGGCTCCTCGGGACCGTCGCGGCCGAGCTCAACGCGGCGGGCATCGGCACGACGGTGGTGGCCGACTCCGGGGCCAACCCGTTCCCGCCGGGCCGCGGCCCGATCCCGTCGAGCACGGCGTCCGCGCCCGCCACGCCCTCGACCCCGGGGCCGCTGACCTCCTCGGCCGTGCCGGGCACGACGACGACCTCGCCCGCCCCGCCGTCGTCGACGCCCACCACGACGAGCACCCCGAGCGGCACCACGACGTCCGTGCCGCCGATCCCGAAGTCGGACTCCGACATGGCGGTCGCCGACATCACGGTGCTGGCCCTGCCCGTCGGCGGCGACCGGATCGCCGACCTCGACTCGATGGTCGGCTGTCCCGGGCGCCAGGCCCCGACGACGTCGGGCGGGTCGCCCGCCGTCCCGCGCCCCACCACCGCGGCCCCGCCCACGACGACCACCGTCGCGCCCGCGGCGCCCGCCCCGCCGCCGGGGCAGCCGACGACGGCCGCGGCGCCGACGAGCACGACCCCCGCGGCGACCCCGTCGGGCGGCGCCGGGGCGACCACCACCACGCCGCTGGACAGCGACGGCACGCCGGAGACCTCGGAGGCCCTGTCGGTGACGGGCTTCTGCGACCCGACGCTGCAGTCCGTGCTGGACGGCGCCTCGTCGGGCGCGATCGGGGAGGACACGGCGCTGGCGCTGGCCGAGCCGCTGCTCTGGCGCGAGACCCCGCTGGTGCCGCTGTTCCAGGCCGCGTCGACGCTGGTGAGCCCGGTCGGGCGCACCGAGGTCGTGGTGCCACCGCTCGGCGTCAGCCCCTTCGCGTCGGCGAACCGGTGGAACCCGCCGGCGCGCCAGGCACAGGCCAACGGTGACGCCAACAACTGACCGCGTCCGCGGTCGTTGAGGAGTGAAGCGCCCGTTCGGGTGCGACGTGTACTCCGGGCGAGGATCTCGTCACAGTGCGGAAACGTCACGGGGTGGCGGTACAGGTCTGGACCACTTAGGTTCCTCGCGGCGAGGAGACGATCTCGTCGCCGCAAACGTCCTCTGGAGGTGTGGTGACCAGGATCACCGGGCGCGGTCGCTCGCGCTGGATGCTCGCCGCGGCGGCCGCGGCACTCCTCGCCCTCGTGGCCGCGTGCGGTGGGGGCGGTGGCGGCGACAACTTCGGCTCCACCTCGGCCCCGACGGCCAAGGGCAGCCAGAACGGCGTCTACCACGCGCCCCAGGTGCAGGCCGGGCCCGGCGTGACCTTCACCGCGGACACGGCGTACACCGCGTACAACAACGATGCCGCGGACGCGAACTCGCTCTACAACACCTACGTCCTCACCCAGGTGCTCTCCACCGCCACCTGGGTCGACGCGAACGGTCAGGTGCTGGTCAACGGCGACGTGATGGACGGGATCGTCCAGACCTCGACGAACCCGCAGACCGTGCAGTGGCGCATCAAGCCGGGCGTGACCTGGTCCGACGGGCAGCCCTGGAACTGCAAGGACTTCTACCTCGCCTACCTGGTGGGCAGCGGCAAGATCCCGGGCTTCACGCCGGCCGGCACCAACGGCTACGACCAGATCGGTCAGGCCCAGTGCCTCAACGACCAGACCTTCCAGGCGACGTTCGCCAAGCCCTACGCCGACTACATGGGCCTGTTCGGGCAGGGCAACCTCGACCTGCTGCCGGCGCACGTCCTCGAGGCCAAGACCGGCGTCCCGGACATCCGCCAGATCACCCCGCAGTCGCCGCCCGCGCAGATCGCGGCGATCACCAACTTCTGGAACAAGGGCTGGAACGGCTTCGACAAGTCGGTCGACCTGTCGTCGGGCCCCTACCAGCTCGACAGCTGGGTGCAGGACCAGTCGGTGAAGCTGACCCGCAACCCGGCCTGGAAGGGGAACCCGGGCGGGCCGGAGAGCATCACCTACCGCAACATCGCCGACGCGACGGCCGAGGCCCAGGCACTGCAGAACAACGAGGTCCAGGTCGCCGCGCCGCAGGTCGACGTCAACGCGGCGAACCTGCTGCGCGGGCTCGCCGCCCAGGGCGTGAAGTTCCAGGCGACGACGGGGTCCACCTACGAGCACCTGGACATGAACTTCAAGAACCCGCTCTTCGCCGACAAGGCGGTGCGCCAGGCGTTCGCGCAGTGCGTGAACCGCCAGGAGATCGTCGACAAGCTGGTGCGCGGCGTCCAGCCCGACGCCGCGCCGCTGCAGAGCCTGATCTACCTGCCCAATCAGCAGGGCTACCAGGACACCTACTCGCAGATCGCGACCGGCAACGCCGCGCAGTCCAACCAGACCCTCACCCAGGACGGCTGGGTCAAGGGACCGGACGGCATCTACACCAAGAACGGCCAGCGGCTGCAGTTCCGGATCAGCCACACCAACGTGCCGCGCCGGGTCCAGACGGTGCAGCTGATCCAGGCCGAGTGCCAGCAGGCGGGGATGCAGGTCGTCGACGACAACGACCCGAACTTCCTCGACCAGCGGGTCAGCCAGGGCGACTACGACGTGGCCCTGTTCGGCTGGATCAACGACCCGTTCATCTCCTCCCACCAGTCGATCTACAAGACCGGCGGCGGGCAGAACTGGCAGGGCTACTCGGACCCGAAGGTCGACCAGATGATGGACCAGGCGGTGTCGAACCTCGACCCGAACGGCTTCCGGCAGACCTGGCAGGACGTCGACCGCGCGATCGCGGCGGACCTGCCGTCGATCCCGTTGTTCGTGCAGCCGAACATGGTCGGGTACACCGACCGGATCGACAACGTCTACTACCAGCCGAACTTCGGTCCGCTCTACAACGCGAACGAGTGGGTCGTCCAGGGCGGCTGACCCGCCCCGACTCCCGGTGCCCGCCGGGCCGGCGACCTCGGTCCGGCGGGCGCACGAGCAGGAGGTGACACGTGGCCGCGTACATCGTGCGGCGCGTCCTGATCTCGATCGGCGTGCTCTTCGTCGCCACGTTCCTGCTGTACGTGGCGGTGGCGAGCTCGGGTGACCCGCTGGCGGCCCTGAAGGCGCGGCCCGGGATCAGCCCGGCGACCATCGAGGCCACCGCCCACTCCCTCGGGCTCGACCAGCCCGTGGTGGTGCGCTGGTGGCACTGGCTCACCGGCGTCCTCACCGGCAACTGGGGCACCAGCGTCGCGCTCGGCGCCGCGCGGGCCGAGGTCTTCCCGGCGGTCGCCCACGCGCTGTGGGTGACCATCCGGCTGGTCGTCATCGCCGAGCTCCTGGCCCTGCTCGTCGGCTGTGCGGTCGGGGCGGTCGCCGCGCTGCGCCAGTACTCGATCACCGACTACGTCGCGACGACGCTCGCGTTCGTGCTGTTCGCGATGCCGGTGTTCTGCATCGGCATCATCCTCAAGGTCTACGGCATCCAGCTGAACCTGCTGCTGATCGACCTCGGCGTGGGGCGCTGGCTCACGACGGCGGGTCCTCCCGACGGCGGGTTCACCGGCTCGCCGGGCGAGGTGCTGTTCAAGTTCACCGGGGCGTACCTCCTCCCGACGATCGCGCTGGCGGCGATCAGCTTCGCCGCGTACAGCCGGTTCCAGCGGGCCTCCATGCTCGAGACGATGCGCTCGGACTACGTGCGCACCGCCCGCGCGAAGGGCCTGTCCGAGCGGCAGGTGGTGCTCCGGCACGCGCTGCGCAACGCGCTGCTCCCCGTCACGACCTACTTCGCCTACAACTTCGCGGCGGTGTTCGGCGGCGCGATCGTCACCGAGCAGGTGTTCGGCTGGAACGGGATGGGCTCGCTGCTCGTGCGCTCGATCCAGCAGTACGACCCGAACATGCTCATGGGGTGGCTGATGGTCACCGCGGTCATCGTGGTGCTGTTCAACCTGCTCGCCGACATCGCGTACAGCTACCTCGACCCGAGGATCCGCCTTGGCTGAGATCACCGACACGGACCCGCGGACGACGACGCACCCGGGGAAGGTCCCGCCGTCGGCGCGACCTGACGGCGGCGAGCCCGAGAGCGTCTACCTGACCCAGGGGCAGCTGGTCCGACGGCGCTTCCTGCGGCACAAGGCCGCGATGACGAGCCTGACGATCTTCGTGGTGTTCGTGCTGTTCGTCTACATCGCGCCGTACTTCCTCGGCTACTCGCTGACGAACCTCTCGGCCGGGTCGTACGAGGACCCCAGCCCCGCCCACATCTTCGGTACCGACCAGGTCGGCGCCGACGTGTTCTCGCTGGTGATGAGGGGGTCGCAGTACTCGCTGCAGATCGGTCTGCTCGCCGCCGCCATCGCGACGGTCCTCGGCGTGCTCCTCGGCACCGTCGCCGGGTACCTGCGCCGGGGCACGGACACCGCGGTCTCCCGGGTCACCGACCTGTTCCTCGTCGTGCCGCTGCAGGCGGTCGCCGCCATCCTCATCGCCGGCTTCGGCGGCTCGTGGTGGCTCGTCGGCCTGGTCCTCGGGTTCTTCCTCTGGATGCCGATCGCCCGCGTCACCCGCGCCGAGTCGCTCTCGCTGTCCCAGCGCGAGTTCGTCGAGGCGGCGCGGGCGAGCGGCGCGACGACCGGCCGGATCGTCACCAAGCACCTCGTCCCGAACATGGTCGGCACGATCGTCGTCAACGCGACGCTCACGCTCGCCCTGGCGGTGCTGACCGAGGCCGCGCTGTCGTTCATCGGGCTCGGCGTGCAGATCCCCGACACCTCGCTGGGCCTGGTGCTCAACCAGAACTACACCCAGCTCGCGACGCGGCCGTGGCTGTTCTGGGCCCCGTTCGTCGCGATCGTGCTGATCTCCCTGACCATCAACTTCATCGGCGACGGGCTGCGCGACGCGTTCGACCCGCGCCAGACGCGGAGGTGACGTGGCCCATGAGCGAAGCCGCACCGCTGCTCGAGGTCGAGGGCCTCTCGGTCACCTTCCCGTCCGAGGAGGGCGACGTCCACGCCGTCCGCGACGTCTCGTTCGCCGTGGCGGCCGGCGAGGTGCTCGGCGTCGTCGGCGAGTCCGGGTCGGGCAAGTCGGTCTCGCTGATGGCCGTGCCCCGGCTCCTGCCGACCTCCGCCCGGGTCACCGGCTCGGTCCGCTTCGACGGGACCGAGCTGGTCGGCGCGGACCAGGACACCCTGCGGAGCCTGCGCGGCGCCGACGTCGCGGTGATCTTCCAGGACCCGATGAGCTCACTGAACCCGGTGCACACCGTGGGCCGGCAGATCGCCGAGGCCCGGCGGGCGCACGGGAAGGTGTCGAAGGACGAGGCGTGGGCCGACGCCGTCGCCGCGCTCGCCCTCGTCGACATCCCGCAGCCCGAGACCCGGGCCAAGCAGTACCCGCACGAGTTCTCCGGCGGCATGCGTCAGCGCGCCATGATCGCCATGGCGATGGTCAACAAGCCCCGCCTGATCATCGCCGACGAACCGACCACCGCCCTCGACGTCACCGTCCAGGCCCAGGTGCTCGAGGTCCTCGACCAGGTGCGGGTGGAGTCGGGCGCGTCGATGGTGCTGGTCAGCCACGACCTCGGCGTCGTCGCCGGCACGGCCGACCGGGTCCAGGTCATGTACGGCGGCACGATCGTCGAGACCGGCCCGACCGAGGAGGTCTTCGACCGGCCCCGGATGCCCTACACCGTCGGCCTGCTGTCCTCGCTGCCCGCCGTCGACCAGCTCGGCGGGCGCCTGCAGCCGATCCCGGGCGCCCCGCCGTCGCTGGTGGCCCTGCCGGCCGGGTGCTCCTTCGCGCCGCGCTGCCCGCTCGTCGAGGACGCCTGCCGCGAGGCCGAACCGCCGCTGGAGACCGTCGCCGGCGGGGAGGCGGGACCGGCGCACCAGACCCGCTGCCGCCGCTGGCCGGTGCTCGCCGACGGCTCCACCACCGACCTGTTCGCCCGCGGCGGAGCGACGGGGAACGACATCGAGGTGTCCGCATGAGCTCCGCCCCCACCGGGACCCCGGCGCCCGTGACCGACGGCGCGCACGACGGCGCCCTGCTGCAGGTCCGGGACCTGACCACGACGTTCCCGGTCCGCAGCCAGGGCGTGATTCGCCGGACCGTCGGGCGGGTCCAGGCCGTCACCGAGGTGTCGCTCGACGTCGACGAGGGGGAGACCCTCGGGCTCGTCGGGGAGTCGGGCTGCGGCAAGTCGACGACCGGCCGCTCGGTCCTCCAGCTGGTCCGGCCCGACTCGGGCTCGGTGCGCTACGACGGCCGCGAGCTCGTCGGGCTGTCGCCGAAGGAGATGCGGCCGCTGCGCCGCGAGCTGGCGATGGTCTTCCAGGACCCGTTCGGCTCCCTCGACCCGCGTCTGCCGGTGTCCGAGCTCATCGCCGAGCCGCTGCGCATCCACCGGGTGTACTCCGACGAGGCGTCGCTGCGGGCCCGCGTGGACGAGCTGCTCGGGCTCGTCGGGCTCAAGCCCGAGCACCGCAGCCGGTACTCCCACGAGTTCTCCGGCGGGCAGCGGCAGCGCATCGGGATCGCCCGGGCCCTCGCGGCCGAGCCGCGGGTGATCGTGCTCGACGAGCCGGTGTCCGCGCTGGACGTCTCGGTGCAGGCCGGCGTGGTCAACCTGCTCGAGGACCTCCAGGAGCGGCTGGGCCTCTCCTACCTGTTCATCGCCCACGACCTGTCGGTGGTGCGCCACATCTCCGACCGGGTCGCGGTGATGTACCTCGGGAAGGTCGTCGAGGTGGGTGACGCGGCCTCGGTCTACGACAACCCGCGCCACCCCTACACCCGGGCACTGCTCTCGGCGGTGCCGCTGCCCGACCCGGCGGCGGAACGGCGTCGCCGCAGGTCCCGCGTGGTGCTCTCCGGCGAGATCCCCAGCCCGGCGGACCCGCCGTCGGGCTGCCGGTTCCGCACCCGCTGCCCCAAGGCGCAGCAGCGGTGTGCGGACGAGGTCCCGGTGCTGCGGCCGTCCGACCCGGTGGGGCGTCACACGTTCGCCTGCCACTTCCCGGAGGGCGACGCGGACTCGGCGGCGTAGTTCCGCTCCGCCGTCGGTCGGCCTTCTCGTGACGAACGGGTCGTTCGTGCGCGTAGAAGCCACGAACGGGTCGTTCGTCCCGGACGGCCGGTGCGCGGACGGTCGCCGGGGCTGCTCCGACCGGCCTCAGGTCCCGACGGCGAGGGCGACCAGCCGGCGCGTGCGCCCGGCGTCGGGCGCGCCCCGCAGCGCGGCGACCGCGTTCGCCGGGGCGAGGGCGCGGCACCAGGCGTGGAGGAGGTCGGGGTCGAGGCCGGGAAGTGCCCGCGCGAGCGCCGCGACGGTGGCGTCCACGCCGGACGGGTCGACGAGCACGAGGTCGACGAGGTCGAACGTCCGGTCCCCGACGTGCGGGCGCGGGTCGATCACGACGGGGCCGGCGGCACCGGCGAGCAGGTTGGCCGGGTGCAGGTCGCCGTGGACGAGGCCGTGGTGACCGCGACGTCCCGCGAGCCCGAGGGCGTCGGCCTCCCCGCGGTCGAGGGCCTCGAGCGGCACCCGGGCGCGCAGGCGGGGCTCGGCGGCGACCTGCTCGCGCACCCGGCGGAGCCAGTCGGCGACGCGCTCGCGCAGTGGTGGCACCGCGGGCGGGTCCGGAGCGGCGGACCAGAGGTCGACGACGGCGGGCAGGACGTCGAGCGCCCCGCTGCCGGTCAGCACGGTGCCCGGACGCACGCGTGCCAGCAGGAGCCCGCCGTCGTCCTCGTGGTCGAGCAGGTCGACGACGTGGGCCACGGGCGCCCAGTGCGTGAGCGCGGCGGCCTCGGCGGCGGCGATCGCGGGGACGGGGTGCAGCTTGAGCACGCCGCGGTCGGCGGGGAGCACCAGCGCCGAGTTGCCGGAGAGCACGACGCCGTCGCACCGCAGGCCCCACCGCCGGGCCAGGCCCTCGACGCGCGCCGGGACCTCGTCGAGCCACGCCGCGACGCCGTCGCCGAAGCGGACGGTGAGCCGGCGCCGGGCCTCGTCGGGGATCTCGAACACCGGGCCAGGGTGACGTGACGGGCCCGTGGCGGCGACGCGGTTTCCGGCTCCTGGTCGCGTCGTCCACGGTGGGCGGGACGAGGTACCGGACCCCGGAACGGGTACAGGGGCAGGCGTGGACGAGATCACCGCCGAGGACGAGATCGCCGAGTGGAGCCGGGCCCAGGCGCGGGTGATCGCCCTGGTGCAGGGCGCGACCGACGAGCAGGTGGAGACGACCGTTCCCGCCTGCCCGGACTGGACGGTGCGGGACCTGTTCTCCCACATGGTCGGGCTGGGCACCGACGTCGTCGCCGGCGACGAGCCCGACGACCACAACGCGGAGTGGACCGCCAAGCACGTCGAGGAGCGCCGGGACCGCTCGGTCGCCGACCTCGTGGCCGAGTGGCGCGAGACCGCCGAGCCGCTGCGGGCGTGGATGGCCGAGCACGGCACCCGCCCGCTCGGCGACGTGGTCATCCACGAGCAGGACCTCCGCGGCGCCCTCGGTGTGTCCGGGGGCCAGGACAGCGTCGGGGTCGCGCTGATCCGGGACCGGTTCGCGCCGCGGGTCGGCGCGCGGCTGCCCGAGGGCACCACGCTCGGCCTCGTCGGGGACTCCTGGTCGTGGGCCTCCGACGGCGGGGACCCGGAGGAGGCCGACGTCGTCCTCGCGGCCCCGGACTTCGAGCTCGCCCGGGCGCTGCTGGCGCGGCGGTCGGCCGACCAGCTCCGGTCGTGGACCCGCTCCGGTGACGTCGAGCCGGTGCTCGACGCCTTCGCCACCCTCGGCTCCCTCCCGCACGACGAACGTCACGAGTAGGCGCCCGGCCGCCCGATCTCCCCGCGGCTAGGGTGCGCGGGTGCCCGCTCCCCGCCGGATCGTCCTGGTCCATGCCCACCCGGACGACGAGACGATCACCTCCGGTGGGCTCATGGCACGGGCGGTGGACGCGGGGGTCGGGGTCACGCTGGTGACGTGCAGCCTCGGCGAGCTGGGCGAGGTCATCCCGCCCGACCTCAAGCACCTCGAGGGGCGCCCGGAGCTGGCCGAGCACCGCGCGGGCGAGCTCGCGGCGGCCTGCGCCGCCCTCGGCGTCACCGACCACCGGTTCCTCGGCGGCCGCGGCCGCTGGGTCGACTCCGGGATGGTGTCCGCGGGCCGGGGCATCCTCGCCGCCGCCCCCGCGCACCTCTCCAGCGGCGCGTTCGCCGACCGCGCCGAGGTCGACCTCCAGGTCGCGCAGCTCGCGGACGTCCTGACCGAGGTGGACCCCGACGTCGTCGTCAGCTACGACGCCGCCGGCGGCTACGGCCACCCCGACCACGTGCGCGCCCACGAGATCGCCGGCGGCGCCGTCGAGAAGCTGGACCCGCTGGGCGAGCGGATCGCGCTGTGGGCGACCGCGGCCGCCCGCGGCGAGGTCGCCGCCGGGCTCGAATCGCTGCGTCGTCGGCCGTGGCTGCCGCTGCCGGTCCCGACGGTGGAGGACCTCCCGACGGTGCCCGACGAGACCATCACCGTCCGCCTCGCGCTCGGGCCCGCCCGGGTGCGCAAGCTCGCCGCGCTGCGGGCGCACGCGACGCAGATCCAGGTGTTCGACGACGGCAGCGAGCCGCCCGCCTACGCCCTGTCCAACGAGCTCGCCCAGCCCGTCCTCGCGTCCGAGGGCTTCGTGCTGCTGCGGGGCCCGAGCGGGGCGGACGAGGCGCTGGAGGCGCTGTCGGCGTGAGGGTGGGGGCATGAGGGCGGTGGCATGAGGGCGAGGACCGCGTGGCAGGGCGTCGCGGTCGCCGTCCTGGCGCTCGACGCGGCCCTGCTCGCGTGGACCGAGGTCGCGTGGCTGTCGCTGCGGGTCGGGACGGTGCCGGTGCCGGTGTCGGTACTGGTCGCGGCGGTGACGACGCCGCTGCTGGTCGTGGCCGCCGACCGGGTGCGGCCCGGGACCCGCGTGGCGTTCGTCCCGCTGGTGGTGTGGCTGCTCGTCGTGGTGGTGCCGGGGCTGTGGAGCCCGGCGGGCCCCGGGATGTTCCCGACGGACTGGCGCGGCATCGCGCTGGTGGGCGCCGGGCTGCTGCCGAGCGCGTGGGCGGCCGCGCGCCCCGCGCGGGTGCCGCGGGCGCCCGCGGACACGGCGGCGGGGCCCGGTGCGTGATCAGGAGGACGTGGGGCAGCGGCGGAGGCCGGCCCGCAAGTCTGCCGTGCCCCTCACCGAGCCCTGATCACCGGCGACGTTCGGCGCCGACCAGCCCGATCACCGTCCACGTCGCCGAGACGCCGAGCAGCGGCACCGCGAACGACGCGATCGAGGGCGCCAGGTCGATGTCGACCCGGCAGGCCAGCAGCAGCGCGACCGCGACGACGACCCCGAGCAGCCCGTCGGCGACCCGGACGCCCCGCGGCGGGGGTGGCGGGCGCCGTGCCGCGGCGGCGGCCCGGGCCGCGTGGGGGCCCGGGAGGGGACCGTCGGGCGTCGTCGGGACCGGATCGCGGCCGGCGTCGTCGGGAACCCGCCGTGCCCGGCCGCGGGCGGGCAGCCCCGTGCCCAGCAGCTGGGACACCGCCGGGCCGAGGCCGTCGCGGTCGGTGCGGACCGCCCGGGAGGCGTGCACCAGGGAGTCCCGGCCGTGGTCGGCCGCGGCGAGCTCGGCGTACTCGACCTCCCACGCGTCGAGCCGGCCGCCCAGCGCGCGGAAGACCAGGCGCCGTTCCCGGCGCCGGCCGCCGGGCGGGAACCACCAGGACACCGAGCGGGTGCCGTCGCGGCCGGTCCGGCAGGCCCCGTAGTGCGCGCCGAGCGCGACCAGCTGCCCTCCGACCTCCGCGCGCACCGCGTTCGCCCACGGGCCACCCGTCATCCCGCCCACCCCCGGCCTGCACTGTGACACGCGTCATGGCGCAGGACCAGGCGCGCCGGGCGGACCCGACGGATCGGCCGGTTCGCGACGGTTCAGGAGGAATGCGGACCGGGAACGAGGCGGGCATGGCCCACGTCTCCGACCAGTACATGATCAGCGTGCTGCGCCCGTTCGTCGCGGCGACCGGCCCGGTGCTGGGCGGGCTGCGCGACGCGGATCCGTTCCGGCTGGGGCGCCTCGCCCGACGGCGGGCGATCCAGCTCGAGAACGCCCCGTCGGACCCGGCGCCGGAGCCCCCGGCCCGGACGCGGGTCCAGAAGGTGCGGCGCGGGGTCCGCACGTTCCGCCACCGGGCCCTCGACCGGCTCGCGACCTCCCGGCTGCCCGGCACGCCGCGCTGGTCGGTGATGTCGCCGGAGGAGCGCGACGACTGGTGGGTCGGCCGGGTGGGCCGGTTCACCTCCGCGATCGCGTCGATCCCCGGGATCGGGGGTGCGCTGGCCCGGCGGCTGCCGGTCTCGGACATCCTCGGGCTGGCCGCGCAGGGCCTCGTCGTCTGCGCGATCGCGGGCGAGCACGGGGTGACCACGCGCGACGACCAGGTCCGGCTGCTGGGCACGGTGCTCTTCGGGCGCGACCTGCGCCCGGGCGAGTACGGCGACCCGCACGCCGAGGGCGTCGAGCGCGACGCGCGCGACCTGACCGGCGAGCTCTCGACCGGGACCCCCGAACCCCACGACGGGAAGCTGCGGGCGCTGGCCCGGGCGGTGTGGCGGATGGGGCGGTCGCTGTTCGCGCTGCACGAGGAGCTCGACCGCCGCCCGCAGGGCCGGTGGTGGTGGCGCACCCTCGCCAACGTGCCCGTCGTCGGAGCGCTCGCCTCGTACAAGAGTGAGCGCTCGGGGTTGAAGCGGGCGGCCCGGCGGGCAGCCGCGCTGGCGTCGCAGGGCGGGTCGGGGCGCGCGGGCGGCTGACCGCCACGGGTGTGGCGTCACCCACGTCGTCCCGGGGTCGACCCGCCCGGGCGCGACGCGCCGCCGAACGGAATACTGCGTGGCGGTTTCACCGACGTCGCGGGACCGCAGGGCGCGCCGACCACCACCGGCGGGTCTTCTCCGGGTGCCGTGACGGTGACGAGAGCGAGGAGCAGGAGCCGACGTGACGTACGTGATCGCCGAACCGTGTGTGGACGTGCTCGACAAGGCGTGCATCGAGGAGTGCCCGGTCGACTGCATCTACGAAGGCGGTCGGATGATGTACATCCACCCCGACGAGTGCGTCGACTGCGGTGCCTGTGAGCCGGTGTGCCCGGTCGAGGCCATCTACTACGAGGACGACGTCCCCGACCAGTGGTCGGTCTACACCCAGGCCAACGTGGACTTCTTCGACGAGCTCGGCTCGCCGGGCGGGGCCTCGAAGGTCGGCAAGGTCGACCGCGACGCCGGCCCGGTGCCGGACCTCCCGCCGCAGGGGGAGTGACGAGCTCCGGAGTCCGGTTCCCGGAGCTGCCCGACTTCCCGTGGGACAGCCTGGCGGCGGAGACGGCGACGGCGCGGTCGCACCCCGACGGCGTCGTCGACCTCTCCGTCGGCACCCCCGTCGACCCCGTGCCGGCGGTCGTCGCGGAGGCGCTGCGGGAGGCCTGGAACTCGCCGGGCTACCCGCAGACCTGGGGCACGCCCCGGCTGCGCGCGGCCGCCGTCGACGCCCTGGAGCGCCGCTACGGCGCCGCGGGCGTCGTCGCGGACGCGGTGCTGCCCACCATCGGCTCCAAGGAACTGGTGGCGTGGCTCCCGACGCTGCTCGGGCTGGGCGCGGGTGACGTCGTCGCCATCCCCGACCTCGCCTACCCGACGTACGAGGTGGGCGCGCTGCTGGCGGGGGCGAAGCCGGTCCGCGTGGCCGACGACGAGCCGCTGCCCGCGGGCGTGCGGCTGGTCTGGCTGAACTCGCCGTCGAACCCGACGGGCCGGGTGCTCGGCGTCGAGGCCCTGGCCGCGCGGGTGGCGGAGGCGCGCGGGCTGGGCGCCGTCGTGGCCTCCGACGAGTGCTACCTCGGGCTGCCCGCCCCCGGGGCCGACCCGGTGTCGGTGCTCGATCCCCGGGTGCACGGCGGGTCGGTCGACGCGCTGCTCGCGGTGCACTCGCTGTCGAAGACCTCGCAGCTCGCCGGGTACCGGGCGGGGTTCGTCGCCGGCGACCCGGCCCTGGTCGCCGGGCTGCTCGCCGTCCGCAAGCACGCCGGGATGATCGTGCCGCGGCCGGTGCAGGAGGCGATGACGGCGGCGCTGTCCGACGACGCCCACGTCGCCGAGACCCGGCAGCGCTACGACGCCCGCCGGGCCCTGCTGCGCCCGGCGCTCGAGGCGGCGGGCCTGCGGGTGGACCACTCCGAGGCGGGTCTCTACCTGTGGGCGACGGCGGACCGGCCGTGCCGGGAGACGGTGGGCTGGCTCGCCGAGCGCGGGATCCTGGTGGCGCCGGGCGAGTTCTACGGGCCGGCGGGGGCGCGGCACGTGCGGATCGCGCTGACCGCGTCGGACGAGCGGATCGCGAGGTGCGCTGCGCGCTTGTGAGCACTAAATGTCGGTATACCGACCTTTAGTGCTCACGAGGGCGAAGCCCACCGGAACACCGCCGGCGCCGCGCCCTGCACCACCGAGGCCACCTGCAGCCAGCGCGGCACGAACACCTCGGCCCGGCCCCGCTCCACCGCCCGCAGCGTCGCCGCCGCGACCCGGTCGGCCGATACCGGGCGGGGGACCGACCGGTCGTAGCCCCGCCGCGCCAGGAACGGGGTGTCGACGACGCCGGGCAGCACGGTGGTGACCCCGACGTCCGGCTCCTCGAGGCGCAGCGCGTCGGCGAACGTCCGCAGGCCGGCCTTGGCCGCCGAGTACGTCGCCTCGCCGGCCACCCCGAGCGCCGCGATCGACGCCACGAACACCACGTGGCCCCGGGCCCGCACGACGTCGGGCCACAGCGCGCGGGTGAGCTGCACGGGGGCGACGAGGTCGGCGGCGAGCACCGCGTCCACGGTGTCGGGGTCCACGCCCGAGAACGGCCCGGCCGCCCCGACGCCGGCGGCGTGCACCACCAGCCCCACCCCGTGCGCGCCGCAGGCGGCGACGACGGCCGCGCGGCCCGCCGTCGTCGTGAGGTCGGCGACGACGCCGTGCGCGCCGGTCGCGCCGGCCACCGCGTCGAGACGGCCGGGGTCGCGCCCGGTCACGACCAGCGGCGACGCCCGGCCGGCGAGCCGCCGCGCGATCGCCTCCCCGATCCCCGACGAGGCCCCCGTCACCAGGGCGGGCGCGCCGTCGGGTACCCGGCTCCGCTGAGGGCCGTGCGTCATCCGGGGCAGCTGCTGGACGCCGAGGACTCGGGGGCGGGGTCGTGCTTCTCCCAGATCGCGGCGTCCTCGGGGGCCTCGCCCCGGCGCAGCAGGATCGTGCTGCGCAGGGTGACGAAGGCGATCCCGAGCAGGACGACGACGCCGGCCAGCGCCTGCCCGGCGAGCAGCGGCGCCGTCGTGTCCAGGTCCTCGCCGAGCCACGCGATGCCGGCGAAGACCCCGACGATCGGGTCGGCCGTGGTGATCACCGCGACCGACGGCGAGACCAGCCGGCCCTGCTGGAAGGTGTTCTGGCTGAGCAGGAAGCCCATGGGCCCGACCACGCAGGCGGCGTAGAGCGCGGGCGTGGTGAACAGCTCGCCCAGCCCGCCGCGCACCGCGGTGGTCACGGCCTTCATCAGCGCCGCGGTGATCCCGAACAGGATGCCGGTGGCGAGGGCCAGCGCGAGGATGCGCAGGGGGTGGGTCGAGAGCCGGGCGAAGACGAGGCAGGCGACCACCAGCACCACGATCGTCACGAGGAACGGCACGGAGTCGGTGACGTCGAGGTGCTCCGAGCCCGGCCCGGCGACCGGCCGGGCCTGCAGCAGGAACGCCGCGAGACCGGCCGCGGTCAGCAGGCCGCCGACGAGCACCCACCGGTCCGGGGTGCGGTGGTGCAGCAGGGCGGAGAAGACGCCGGCGAACACGACGCCGGTGACCAGGAGGGGCTGCACGACGGCCAGCGGCCCGAAGGCGAGCGCGACGAGCTGCATCGACAGCGCGAGCACCGTCATCACCAGGCCGAGCAGCCACCACGGATGGCGGAGGAGGTCGACGACGAGCCGCGGGCTCAGCGTCGACGACACCGGTACCTCGTGCGTGGCGCGCTGCTGCGCGGCGCTGGCCATCCCGAACCCGGCGGCTCCGACGACCGCGGCGGGGACGGCGACCAGCAGCGAGACGGCTTCGGTCACCGCGATACGCCTCCGTGCCGGCCCCGGGCAGTCCTCACGAGGCCACGTCAATGCTTCGTGTGGTCACCATTCTCCTCCTCGGACGCAACACCTGCTTCACGAATCAGTGCCGCCCACGCCGCGTCCACACGTTCGGTGAGGTCGGACCCACCCAGGACGGCGTCGTCGACGGCCAGTCCGAGCCCGAGCGTGCGGCCCCACGCGATGGCCCCGACCGCCACCCCGACGCCCTCGGCCAGCGGCAGCACCGGCACGACCTCGGCCACCAGGCCGCCGCCGATGTGGATCGGGCGCCGCACGCCCGGCATGACCGAGACGATGAGGTGGAAGAACCGGCCACCGTAGGTCAGGCGCGCGAACACCCGCTGCGCCCACCGCGGGAAGCGCCCCAGGACCGCGAGCACCGCTGCGGAGCCCTCCGCCTGCCCGGAGGCCCGGCCGCGCTCCAGGGCCTCCGCGACCACCTCCACCCGCCGTCGCACCGGGCCGGGGGCGACCGGCAGGTCGACGGCGACGGCGGCCGTGCGGTTGCCGGTGTCCGCGTGGTCGGCGCCGGCGCGCAGCCGCACGGTGAGCGGCACCATCGCGCGCACCGTCGTGGCGCCCGGCGTGGCGAGGGCCTCGGCGACGGCGGCCACGACGACGACGGTGGTGCTGGTCCCCAGGGCCCGCGCCAGGGCGCGGACCTCGGCGGCGTCGCGGACCCGGCTCACGATCCGGGTGCTCGCGGCGCCGCCCCGGGCCCGGTCGCCGAGGGCGCCGCGGCGGGCACCCCCGGCGCGGGCGAGCGTGGCGATCCCGGCCACCCGACGGCGGGCCAGGGCACGCCGCGAGGCCCGGTCCGGGGCCGCGTCGTCTCCGCCACGCCCGCTCACCGGCACCGACGCGGCCTCGTCGGAGAACAGGCGCACCAGGGCGTCGGTGACGGCGAGCCCGTCCCCGAGGCTGTGGTGCACCGCGGCGAGCACGGACACCCGGTCGGGGCCGTGCCGGGCGACGGTGAGGAACCACCCGACGTCGCGGGGATCCACGGCGGCGCCGACGACGTGGGCCGTGGTCGCGGTGTCCTCGTCGCCCTCGCGCAGGACGGGGTCGACGTGGCGGGTCGGGTCCGGGACGGCGGGCACCCACCGCAGGGCGCCGCGGTCCTCCAGGCGCCGGGCCAGCAGGGGGATGTCGGCGGCCCGGGTGCGGACACGGTCGGCGACGAGGGCGGGCCAGTCGGTGGTGTCGCCGGGCGGGGTCGCGATGGTGATCCGGGCGCCGAGCACCTGGGGGACCCGCTCGGTGGAGGCGTGCCAGAAGAGCGCGTCCTCGGAGCGCATCCGCGTGGTGCGACCGGTCCCGGCGAGGGCGTCGGCGAGGTCCTCGCCGGCCGGTCGGGCGCGCAGGGCCGCGACCGTCGCCGCGTGGACGCCCGGCTCGGCGAGGCGGCGCAGCGCCGCGGTGAGGGCGCTCGGCCCGCGGCAGAGCCGGGCGAGTCCGGCGCGGTGGAGCAGGCGGGCGTTGTCGCGGCCGTGGCCGGGGATGGGGTCGACGACGAGCAGCGGGCGCGCGCACGCCAGCGCCTCGAACGCGCTGGCGCCACCGCCGGTGGTGACGACGACGTCGGCGGTGCGCGTCGCGGTGACCGGGTCGTCGATCCAGCGGTGCACCTCGACCCGGCCCGGGCGGGCGGCGGCGAGCGCGTCGATCCGGGCGCGGACGTGGTCCTCGGTGGTGGCGACGACGGCGTCCGCGCCGGCGGCGAGCACGGCGTTCACCACCGTGGGGAGGTCGCCGAACCCGAGCGACCCGGCGGCGACGAGGACGCGGAGCCGTCCGGTCCCGGTGTCAGGAAAGTGGCGTTGCTGACGTCCAGTGTCTGCAACGCCACTTTCCTGACATCCCGACGGAGGGCGGAACCCGGACCGCACCGGCCACCGCACGACGCGCACCGCCGTCCCGGGTGCCGAGCGCCGCACCCGCCGGGCCGCCTCCTCGGTGGTGACGAGCACGGCGTCGAGGTCGGCGTCGCACCACAGCGGCTGCGGGGCGGGGTCGGAGAGCACGACGACGGCCCGCGCCGGCAGCCGCCCGGTCCGCCGCAGGTGACCGAGCCCCGCAACTCCTTCGGGGAAGGTGGCGACGACGAGGTCGGGCCGGTGGGCGGCGAGCAGCGGCGCGATCGAGCGGGCGCTCCACCGGCCGAGCACCGCCCGCGTCCCCACGCGGAAGAACCCGACGTGCACCAGCAGCCCGTAGTAGAGCCCATAGAGCCACGGCAGCGCCCGCACGCAGGTGGCGTAGATGTCCGAGAACGTCCGCGGGGCGCCGGCGCCCATCCCGGCGAGGACGTCGCTCGTCACCACCTCGGCCCCGGGCCACGCCGTCCCGACCGCCTCGGCGACGGCGGCCGCCGCGGCGTGGTGCCCGGCCCCGATCGACCCGGAGAGCACGAGCACCCGGCGGGGTGCTCCGGCGGCGCGCCCGCCCCGGGTGGCGCTAGCGTGCGTCGGTGAGCCGGAGGCAGCGGACGTCGGAGCACCGGCGCTGGTCGCCGTGGGTCGCGTCCCCGTCGACCCGGTCTGCGCCGTCTCCGTCACCACGGACCCCCTCGCGTGTGCTGGTGCTGTCGGCCCCCGTGGGCGAGGGCCACGTCGCCGGCGCGCGGGCGCTCGCGACCCGGATGCGCGCCGCCTGGCCCGACGCCGTCGTCGACGAGGTGGAGACCGTCGCGGGCGGGCCGCGCCGTACCCGGCTGCTCGCCGACGCCTACCGCGTCGTCATGCGCGCCGGACCGGCGCTGTACGGCCTCGCCTACGACGTGCTGGGCCGGCTGCCCCGGCTCGCCGCGCTCTTCCAGCGCCGCGGCGCGCCGGCCACCGCCCGCGCGCTGCGCCCGGTGCTGCGCCGCCACGCCCCCGACCTGGTGGTGTGCACCTACCCGGTGACCTCGGGCGGGCTCGCCCTGCTGCGCCGCCGCGGCGAGCTCACCGCCCGCACCGTCGCCGTCGTCACCGACCCGGCCGTGCACCCGTTCTGGGTCTGGCCCGACGTCGACGAGACCTGGGTGATGCTCGACGAGGCCGCCGACGCGGCCCGCGGGCTGGGCGCCGCGGACGTGCGGGTCGTCCCGCCGGCCGTCGACCCCCGCTTCGCCCCGACCGGTGCCCCGGAGCACGACGGGCTCACCGTCCTCGTCACCGGCGGCTCGCTGGGCTTCGGCGGGCTCGAGGACGCGGTGGACGCCGTGCTCGCCGCGGGCGACGGCGTCCGGGCGGTCGTGCTGTGCGGGCGCAACGCCACCCTTCGCGCCCGCCTCGAGGCCCGGCACGACCCGCGGCTGCGCGCCCTCGGCTGGACCGACGCGGTGCCCGCGGAGATGGCCGCGGCCGACGTCGTGCTGACCACCGGCGGCGGGATGATCGCCAACGAGGCGCTCGCCGTCGGACGCCCGGTGCTCTTCGCGACCCCGGTGCCCGGCCATGGCCGCGCCGGCGCCGCCGCGCTCGCCCGCGCGGGCCTCGCCGTCGTCTGCCCGCGCCCGGGCGACGTCACCGCGGCCGTCGTCGACCTGCGCGACGCCCCGGAGCACCGGGAGACCCTCGCCGCGGCGGCCCGGGCGTTCTCCGCGCGGGACCTCGACGCGGCCCTGGCCGGGCTGGCGGCCCGGACCGCGGGCGCCGCCGGCTGAGGCGCGCGGGCTCAGGCCGTCGCCGGGCCCCAGCGCAGCCGCACACCCTCCCCGGCCAGCGACGACCGGAACCACCACAACGACACGGCGATCCCGACCCCCACCAGCGCGAACGACCCCGCGGTGGCCACCACCAGGTAGGCCTCGACGGTGGCCACCGCCAGCGCCAGCAGCGTGGTGGCGCCGTTGATCAGGAACACCAGCGCCCACAGCAGCGACACCCGCCGGAAGAACTGCTGGACCTTCGGTCGCGAGGTCAGCGCCTCCGGGAACGCCACGAAGTCGTCCGCGAGCCGGGCCAGCAGCGGTCGCCCGCCGCCGAACAGCGTGACCAGCAGCGCCGCCGCGAAGATGAAGTTCTGCGCGGAGGGCTCGAGGAAGTACACCAGCGCGCTGCCGGTCCAGAGCCCGACGACCGTGCGCACCACGAGGATCGCCGTGGAGATCAGCAGGATCGCCGGCAGCGCGCGGCGCCACAGCAGGCGCGCCAGCACCGCGAGCGCCGACCAGCCCAGGGCGGCCCAGAGGCCGGCGTCGAAGCCCGCGGTGTGGAGCAGCAGCGCGAAGAGCCCGAGCGGGATCAGGATCGACTCGAGCAGCGGCACCACGGCGTGCCGGGCCATGTCCCGCCAGTGCGGGAGGTGGATCGTCGTGCCGTGGTGGTGCGCCATACGGGTGCGCCGCCTCTTCGCCGGGGAACGGTCGTCGTCGACGGTAGCGACCAGGATGACGGCGGGTGCCCGGACCCCCCGATTTCACGGGGCATTCACGTGTTATCGAACACCGACCGTATCCGTGGCCGCCCGGATCGACTCCCGCAGTGACCCCATGGTGGCGAAGACGGCGGACGGCTCGTACCCGCAGTGGGCCATGCAGTTCTCGCACTTGGAGTTGCGGCCCCGGCCGTAGGAGTCCCAGTCGGTCTCCTCGATCAGCTCCCGGTACGTCGCCACGTACCCGTCGTCGAGCAGGTAGCAGGGCTTCTGCCACCCGAGCAGGGAGTACGACGGGATCGCCCAGGCGGTGCAGTCGAAGTCCTGCTTGCCCTCGAGGAAGTCGAGGAAGAGCGGCGAGTGGTTGAGCCGCCACTTCTTGCGGCGCCCGTCGGCGAAGGCCTTGCGGAAGAGCTCGCGGGTCTGGTCGACGCCCAGCCAGTGCTCCTGGTCGGGGGCCCGCTCGTAGGCGTAGGCCGGCGAGATCTGCATGTTGTCGACGCCGAGGTCGTCGTTGAGGTAGTCGAGGACGTCGATGACGTCCTGCGGGGTGTCGGTGTCGAAGAACGTGGTGTTCGTGTAGACCTTGAATCCCGCCGCCTGGGCCTGCTTGATCGCGTCGACGGCGGCGTCGAATCCGCCGACCTTGCGCACCGACGCGTCGTGGCGCTCGCGCAGCCCGTCGATGTGCACCATCCACGCGAAGTTCTTGTGCGGCGAGAACTTGTGGAGGTGCTTGGGCAGCAGCAGCGCGTTCGTGCAGAGGAAGACGATCTTGCCGCGGTCCAGCAGCTGCCGGACGATCTCGTCGATCTGCGGGTGCATCAGCGGCTCACCGCCGGCGATGGAGACCATCGGCGCGCCGGCCTCCTCGATGGCGCCGACCGCCTGCTCGACCGGCATCCGCTGCTTGAGCAGCGACGCCGGCTGGGCGATCTTGCCGCAGCCCGCGCACTTGAGGTTGCAGGCGAACAGCGGCTCGAGCTCGACCAGGATGGGGAACTTCTTCCGCCCCCGGATCCGCTGCTCCATGAGGTAGGTGCCGAGCTTGATGCTCTGGCGCAGGGGGAAACCCATCGTCAGCTCACTTCCTTGGGAAGGGTGAAGTGGACGTCCTCGGTCGTGGTCGGCCGGGGGGTGACGGTCACGGGCCCGAGCCCGCGCAGGAGGTCGACGACGCTGCCGACCCCGCCGTCCACGAGGTGGTCGGGAGCCGAGGCGCCCGCGGTGACCGCGACGCGCCGCGCCCCGGAGAGCCAGGACAGGTCCAGCTCGTCGGGGCGGTCGACGCGGCGGGCGTCGGTCCCGGCGCGGACGCCGACCTCCGCCAGCCGCACCGAGTTCGAGGAGTTCGCCGAGCCGACGACGACGAGCCGGTCGGCCTCGGACGCCACCGCCCGCACCGCGGCCTGGCGGTTGGTGGTGGCGTAGCAGATGTCCGCCGAGCGGGGCTCGGACAGCGCGGGGAACCGGCGGCGCAGCACCGCCGCGATCGCCTCGGCCTCGTCGACGGCGAGCGTGGTCTGCACCGCGGAGGCGACCCGGCCGGGGTCCGGGGCGGTGACCGTCTCGGCCTCCGCCTCGCTGCCCACGACGATCACGGTGCCGCGCGCCTCCTCGGCTTCGCCCACGGTGCCCTCGACCTCCTCGTGCTCGGCGTGGCCGATGAGGAAGACAGTGGCGCCGCGGTCGGCCTGGCGGCGCACGCCGGCGTGCACCTTGGTCACCAGCGGACAGGTGGCGTCGACGACGGTGAGGTGGCGCGAGGCGGCGGTGCGCCGCACCGCGGGCGCGACGCCGTGCGCGGCGAGCACCAGCGTCGCGCCCGTCGGCACCTCGTCGGCCTCCTGGACGAACACCGCCCCGCGGCGCTCGAGGTCGGCGACGACGTGGCTGTTGTGCACGATCTGGCGCCGCACGTAGACCGGCGGCCCGTGGCGCTCGAGGGCCTGCTCGACGGTGGCGATGGCCCGGTCCACGCCCGCGCAGAACGACCGGGGCTCGGCGAGCAGGACCTCGCGGGGCCCGAGGGCCGCGCACCAGGCGGCGACGGCGGGGGCGGCGCGACGCAGCGAGGTGAGCGCGGCGATCCCGCGGGTGACGGTGCCGGGGTGGACCAGCGGGTGGTCGGGGGTGTCGACGACGGCCCGGACGACCGCGAACGGGACGGCGTCGTCGTCCGGGGCCAGCCAGGCCGATTCGGTGTCGACGGCGAGGGGTGGCCGGTGCGCCAGCAATGGCGCATTGCTCCCATCCGACGCGAGGACGGCGCCGTTCACCCGCGTCGGGGCCGCCCCGCCCCGCGCCAGCAATGGCGCATTGCTCCCATCCGACGCGAGGACGGCGCCGTTCGCCCGCGGCCCCGAGGCCAGCGCCGTCCGGGCCGCCCCGGTCACCACGCGCTCGGCCGAGACCACCGGCCCGACGTGCACCGTCAGCCCGGCCGCCCGCAGCACGGCGGCCAGCAGCGGCGCGCTCGCCACCCGCACCGACCGGCCGGCGGGGTCGCGGACCTCGTCGGCCACCACGAGGTCGCCCGGCGCGAGGCCCCGCGCCAGCGCCCCGGCCACTCCGGCGACCAGCCGCGGCCGGTCCCCGAGCCCCCGGGCCGCCGCGACCGAGCGCCGCGGCCCGGAGCCGGTGGTGACCACCTCCGCCGTCGGGACCCGGACGTCGCCCGCGCCCGCGAGGGCCCGCCGCTCGATCGCGAGCGGCGTGGCGACGACGGGACCGGTGCCGGTCATGCGACGCCGTCCCACCCGTGGACCCACCGCCCGAGGGCCGAGATCGGGAACACGACCCGGTAGAGGTGGTAGGCGATGTAGAAGTCGCCGGGGAAGCCGGTGCCGGTGAACTGCTCCTCGTCCCAGCCACCGTCGGGGCGTTGGGCGTCGACCAGCCACCGCACGCCGCGCTCGGTGGCCGCCGACCGGTCGCCGGCCGCGATCAGCGCGAGCAGCGCCCACGCGGTCTGCGACGGCGTCGAGGCCCCGCGGCCGATCCACGCCGGGTCGACGTAGGAGCGCAGGTCCTCGCCCCACCCGCCGTCGTCGTTCTGGTGGTCGTGCAGCCAGCGCACGGCACGGCGGATCGGCGTCGACCCCGGGTCGATCCCGGCCGCGACCAGCGCGGGAACGACGCCGCCGGTGCCGTAGAGGTGGTTCGCGCCCCAGCGCCCGAACCACGACCCGTCGGCCTCCTGGGCACCGAGCAGCCAGCGCACCCCGCGCCGGCATTCGACCGTCCCGCTGCGCCCTTCGCTGGCGAGCGCCTCCACCACGTGCGCGGTGACGTCCGCCGACGGCGGGTCGATCACCTCGCCGAAGTCGCAGAACGGGAGCTTGTTGACCAGCTCGCGGGTGTTGTCGGCGTCGAAGGCGCCCCACCCGCCGTCAGCGGACACCATGCCGGCCGCCCAGTCGAGGCCCCGGTCGACGGCGTGACGCAGCTCCGCCCGCTCGGCCTCGGACAGGCCCGCGTGCTCGGACCGGCGCAGCGCGAGCACGACCTCGGCGGTGTCGTCGGTGTCGGGGTAGACGTCGTTGGCGAACTCGAAGGACCAGCCGCCGGGGGCCAGCGTCGGGCGCTGCACCGCCCAGTCGCCGGTCAGGGTGACCTGCTCGTCGAGCAGCCAGCGGGTGCCCGCGACGACGGCCGGGTCGTCGGCCGGGACGCGGGCGTCGTGCAGCGCGTTGACCGCCAGGCAGGTGTCCCACACCGGCGACTGGCAGGCCTCGAGCCGGATCACCGGGCCGTCGGGGGAGTCGGTGGTGAGGGTGAACCCGTCGAGGCCGCGGATCGCGGCGACCACCGACGGGTGCTCGCGGGGGTAGCCGAGCAGCACGAGCGCCATCAGCGAGTACACCCACGGCGGCTGGATGCCGCCCCACCCGCCGTCGGCCTCCTGCCGGGCGAGGATCCACTCGCCGGCCTTGCGCATCGCGCCGCGCCGGATCCACGCCAGCGGGCCGCGGCGGGCGGCGCGGGCGTAGGCGTGCAGCCCGACGTCGAGGCGGGAGAAGAAGCCCGACCAGGTCCAGACCGGGTCGAACGCCGCGGGCGCGGCCCCGGTCCGCAGCTCGGCGATGTCGAAGTCGACCGGATGGGAGGGGCGCAGGGTCGACACGACCGTCAGCGGGACGACGGTCTGGCGGGCCCAGCACGCCCAGTCGGACACGTTGAGCGGGAACCACCGCGGGAGGTGGATGAGCTCGGGCGGCATGGCGGGCAGGTCGTCCCAGGACCACAGCCCGACGAGCGCCAGCCAGACGCGGGTGAACACGCGGGTGCGCTCCACCCCGCCCTGCTCGCGGACGAACTCCGCCGCCGAGAGCATGTGCGGCGCGCCCGGGTGGTCGCCGGCCAGCCGCAGCGCCACCCACGCCTCGGCCGTCGTCGACAGGTCGCCCGGGCCGCCGGCGAACGTGGCCCACGTGCCGTCGGCGCGCTGCTGCGAGCGGATCCAGCGGGCGGCGCCCGCGGTGCGCTCCGGGTCGGAGATCTCCAGGACGTGCCGCAGGAGGAGGTCCTCGGCGTCCATGGTCACGTTGGTGTCCAGGTCGCCCTTCCACCACCCGGCGGCGTCCTGGCGGGAGCGCAGGTGCGCGATCCCGGCGTCGAGGGCCTCCTCGACGGTGCGGGTGGTGCGGGTGGTGGTGTCGGTCGCGGGCACCGACAGCGTCATGCTCAGGCCTCCCGGTCGGCGAGGTGACGGCCGAGCGCGACGAGCTCGGCACGGGCCCGCGTCGTCGCGGGGTCGGTGGTGGGCAGGTGCTCGGCGAGGGTCGCGAGGGCGGTCTCGGCGGCGGCGAGCCGACGACGGGCCTCGTCCCCGGCCCACGCGCGCCCGCCGCCCGCCTCCACGAGGGCGGCGCCGCGGCGCAGGGTCAGTTCGTCGTCCCCGTCCTCGGGACGCGCGAGCCAGGCCGCCAGGTCCCGCCCGGCGTCGCCGCCGTGGACGACGGCCCAGGTGACCGGCAGGGACTTCTTGCGCTCCCGCAGGTCGGCCAGGACCGGCTTGCCGGTGACCGACGGGTCGCCCCAGATGCCGAGCAGGTCGTCGACGAGCTGGAACGCCAGCCCCAGCTGCTCGCCGAAGGTGCGCAGCGCGGCGCACGCGGCCGCCGGGGCCCCGGCGAGGACGGCGCCGACCTCGGTGCTCGCGCCGAGCAGCGTCCCGGTCTTGCCGTGGGCCATCGCGAGGCACTCGTCGACGCCCACGTCGTCGCGGTCGGCGAACGCGACGTCGGCGACCTGGCCGCCGACCAGCTCCCGCACGGTGCGGGTGAGCAGCAGCGCGGCGGCCGGGGCGCCCGAGGAGGGATCCTCGAGCAGCACCTCCTGCGCGAGCGCCAGCATCGCGTCGCCGGCGAGGACCGCGGACGGTGCGCCCCAGACCGCCCACACCGTGGGACGGTGGCGGCGCTCGGTGTCGCCGTCGATGAGGTCGTCGTGCAGCAGCGAGAAGTTGTGCACCAGCTCGACGGCCGCCCCGCCGGGCACTGCGACGGCGGCCGGCGCACCGCAGGCCTCGGCCGCCAGCAGCGCCAGCGCGGGCCGGAGCGCCTTGCCCCCGCCGCGCGAGGGGTTGCCGTCCCGGTCGGTCCAGCCCAGGTGGTAGGCGCTCTGCGCGGCGCTGGCCGGGTCGAGGCGGGCGACCGCGGCCCGCAGCGCCGGGTCCACCAGGTCCCGGCAGCGGCGCAGCACCGCGGCCACGTCGACCGTCGTCGGGTCGGTGCGCTGGCGGGAGCGGTCCTCCCGCGGGGCGGCCGTCACGCCGCCGCCCCCGTCCGGTCGCCGGCACCCCACCGGGCACTGGTCACCACCGCCGCCGCGTCGTCTCCACTGCGCACGGCACCCTCCATCGTCGCGGGCCATCCGGTGTCGGTCCACGCGCCCGCCAGCGCGAGGGCGGGCAGCGCGGTCCTGGCGGCCGGGCGGTGGGCGGCGGTGCCCGGAGCCGGCCGGAACGTCGCCCGGGGTTCCCGGGTGACGAAGCCGTCGAGGAGTCGCGCCCCGGCCACGGTGGGCAGGAGCCGACCCAGCTCGGTCGTGAACCGGTCGACGAGTGCCTCGGCCCCTACCGGGAGGTAGGCGTCGGCGGCCGACAGTGACACGACGACGTACTGTGCGCCCGTTGGCAGGGCCCCGTGCGCACCCGATCGGTCGAACACCCATTGCACCTCGGTGTCGGTGCCCGCGGCGAACGGGACCGGCAGCACGGGACGGTCGAAGACCAGGTGGACGTCGACGATCGGGCTCGCGCCGAGCGCGTCGGCCGCGGCCGCGACCGGGGTCCGCACGGGGTCCGGCAGTACCGCGGCGGCCGCCTCCGGTGGCAGGGCACACACCACGGCGTCCACGTCGAGGGCCTCCCGGGCCCCGTCACGGCCGGTCGCGGCGACCCGCCACCCGCCGTCGGCGCGGGCCACGTCGCCGACCTTCGTCGCGAGCGCCACCCGCACGCCGGCCGCCTCGAGGGCGCGGCGGGCGGCGGTGTCGTGGAGCTCGCCGAGGGGCACCGACGCCCACCCGATGTCGGCGGCGCCGGCGTCGCCGAGCAGCCCGATGTGGAAGACGGTCGCGGCGAGCGCGAGCGATGCCTCGTCGGCGCCGGCGTTGAGCGTGGGCGTGCCGATGAGGTCCCACAGCGCGCGGATCGCGGCCGGCCCCTGGCCGTGGCGGCGCAGCCAGTCCCCGAACGCCTGGGTGTCGACGGCGGGGTCGGCCGGGTCGAGGCGGCGCAGCGCGGCCGCGGCGCGGGGCAGGGCGAGCCGCTCCCGCCAGGGCACGGCGTCGTAGCGCAGCAGGGCCCGGGCGAGGTGGGCGCCCGGGATCCGGCCGACGACGGCGGGTGGGGCATCGCGGCGCAGCCGGGCCGGGGGCCGGCCCGGCCGCAGGACGGTCACGTCGAGGCGCTCCTGCAGTGTCGTCGACCCCGCCACGCCGAGCCGGTCCAGCAGCCCCCGGTAGGCGTCGCAGCAGCGCAGGAACACGTGCTGGCCGGTGTCGACGTGCGCGTCCCCGCGGCGGAACGAGCCGGCGAGCCCGCCCAGGCGCGCCCGCCGCTCGAGCAGGGTGACCTCGGCGCCGGAGTCGGCGGCGCGCAGGGCGGCGGCGATCCCGGCCAGCCCGCCGCCCAGGACGGCGACCCGCGGGCCCGTCACCGACGCCTCCCCGGGCCGGCCGCCGCGTCCAGGCCGGTCAGGGCGCGCACCGCGACCAGCGCCTTCTTCGGCGCGGACAGCGACAGGCGCCGGTCGTAGACCGCGCGGGGGTCGGCGGTGATGTCGTCGAGCAGGCGCCGGTAGATGCCGGCCATCGCGGTCGTGCAGGCCGCGCTGCGCCGGTCGAGCAGCGGCACCAGCTGCAGGCCCTCGTCGTAGTACCCGCGGGCCCGGACGGCGGCGTCGCGCAGCAGGTCGGCGAGGGCGCCGCCGGGGTCGTCGAGGGCACCGTCGGAGCGCAGCCGCAGCACCACACCGGCGGCCTCGAGCTCGGCGGTCGGCAGGTAGATCCGTCCGTTGAGGAGGTCCTCGCGGACGTCGCGCAGGATGTTCGTCTGCTGCAGCGCGAGCCCGAGCGCGTCGGCGAGCCGCGGCGCGCGTCCCTCGGGGTCGGCGCCCGGTCGGGTGCCGAACACCCCGAGGCAGAGCCGCCCGACCGACCCGGCGACGCACCGGCAGTACCAGAGCAGGTCGGAGAACGTCCGGTACGGCGCCGAGGGGACCCCGGTCCGGGCGTGCTCGTCGTCGGCGGTGACGTCGGCCTCGACGCCGTCCACCAGCTCGTCGAACGCGCCGAGCGGGATCGGGAAGCGTCGGGACGCGTCGGCGACCGCGGCCAGGACGGGGTCGCCGTCGTCGCCGTCGGCACCGTCGTCGGTGTCCCGCAGCGTCGCGAGCCGGACCCGCAGCTCGGCCAGCGCGGCCTGCTTCGCCGCGGTGTCGCCGCGCTCGTCGCCGAGGTCGTCGATGCGGCGCGCGAGCGCGTACACCGCGCAGAGCGCGGCCCGACGGTCCGGGGGCAGCAGCCGGATGCCGTAGTGGAAGTTGCGCGCCTGGGTCCGGGTGATGGCCTCGCAGGTGGCGTAGGCGCGCGCGGTACGGGGGTCGGACACGACGGCGGTCACGGGCGGGGACCTCCTCGTCTGGGGGCATGGACCCGGCGGGGTGACGCCGCGAGCCGGGCCAGATGACGCACGACGTCACGACGACGGGTCCGGGCCGTCCGGCCGAGCACGTCGCCGCCGGTGCGGTCGACCGCGTCGGCCGCGGCCGCCCCACCGGCGACGTAGCCGGTGACGGCGAGGCGGGCCGCGCCGCGCAGGCGCCCGATCAGCGGGGCGCCGTCGGCGAGCAGGGCGCGGGCCGCGGCGCACTCGCGCAGGACGAGCCCGCGCAGCGCCGGGGACGCGGTGGGGGCGTCGAGGTCGGTCTCGGTGACGCCGGCCGCGTCGCGGGCGTCGGCGGGGAGGTAGACCCGGCCGCGGGCGCGGTCCTCGGCGACGTCCTGGAGGTGCTCGAGCAGCTGCAGGGCGGTGCAGACGCGGTCGGACCCATCGAGCATCCCGGGGGTGGCGTCGACCTCGAACGCGGCCAGGACGAGGCGCCCGATGGGGACCGCGGAGAGCCGGCAGTAGCCGAGGAGCTCGTCGCGGGTGGCGTAGCGGGTGACGGTCTGGTCGGCGCGGTTCGCCGCGACCAGGTCGTGGAACGGCGCCACGGGCAGCAGCCCGGTGTGCGGGGCGAGCGCGCCGATCACCCCGACGTGGGCCGGGGCGCCGGAGAACACCCGGTCGAGGTCCTCGTCGAGTGCGTCGAGCGTCGCCAGGCGCTCGCCGGGAGCGAGGTCACCCTCGTCGCCGACGTCGTCGATGGTCCGCACCACGTCGTAGATGCTTCGCAACACGGCGCGCCGCCCGGCGGGGAGGACACGCAGCGCGACCGGGAAGTTCTCTGCCCGTTCCGCACCCCGTAATCGCGTCTCGCCGTCGACCAGGGCCGACACGCGGTCGTCCATGGCACCCGATGTTGCTTGTGGGGGACGCGACAAGTCTTGACCCGGACGATCAGTTCGATCGTTCGTTTTTGTCATCGCGGCACAGGAGGCACCGGATTATCGTCGATCGCGGCGGGGGCGCCGGCAGTCCACGGCTCGTGGAGAAGGCAGGGTGAGGTTTGTCCGAGATCTCGGCACCGTCGCTCGACGCCCTCACCGCGGCCGTCGGACGGCGTGTCCCTGCTCTCATGGTCGAGGTGCGCGACGCGCTCGCCGAGCGGGTGCCCGACTACGCGGACTTCCTCGCCGAGCACGAGCAGGAGGTGACCGCGGGCGTCCTCGCGATGCTCGGCCGTGTCGTCTCGCAGGCGAACGACCACACCACCGACCGCACGGCGGAGCGGGAGTTCTTCGAGGACCTCGGCCGCTCGCAGTGGCGCGAGGGCCGCGACCTCCCGGACCTGCTCGCCGTCTACCAGATCGGGGTCCGGGTCTTCTGGCGGCACGTGTCCGCGGCGGCGCTCGAGGTCGGGCTGGCCCCGGACGCGCTCGCCGCCCTGGCCGAGACGGTGTTCTTCTTCGTCGACCAGCTCTCCTCGGCCTCCGCCCACGGCTACGTCCTCGAGCAGGAGGAGGCCGGGGCGCTGCGCGAGCGTCACCGCGAGGAGCTCGTCGACCTCATGCTCTCCGAGTCGACCGACCCGGCCGCCGTGCGCGCGGCGGCCCGGCGGGCGGACTGGCCGGTGCCGGAGAAGGTGTCGGTGGTGCTCGTCGAGCCCGACGACGCGTCCGGGCGCCGGGCGCTCTCCCGGCTCGACTCCCGGTCACTGCCGATCCGGCGCCCGCCGCTGCTCGGCGCGGTCGTCCCGAACGGGGCCCGCTCGGCCGAGCGGGCGGCGCTCACCGGCCTGCTGCGCGGCGCCCACGCCACCGTCGGCGCCGCCGTGCCGCCCGAGCAGCTGGGCCGCAGCCTCGACCTCGCCGAGATCGCGGCGCGGCTCACCAAGGAGCACCTGCTCTCCGACGACCCGGTCTTCGTCGCCGACCACCTCGACGCGATCATCGTGCACCGCGACCGCCGGCTGCTCGACGCGCTCGGCGACCAGGTCCTCGCCCCGCTCGAGCAGTCCGCGCCGTCGTCGCGGGAACGGCTGCGGGAGACGTTGCGCTCCTGGCTGCGGCACATGGGCGACCGCCGGGCGATGGCCGAGGAGCTCCACGTGCACCCGCAGACCGTCCGGTACCGGATGGGACGGCTGCAGGAGCTGTTCGGGGACTCGCTGGACGACCCGGCGGTGCGGGCGCGGTTGATGCTGGCGCTGGCCTGGCGCGATTAGGTGGCCTTCGGCCTCGTGAGCACTAAGTGTCGGTATAGCGACACTTTGTGCTCACAAGGCCGGAGGCCACCTAGTTGGCGTGCAGGGCCGCGTTCAGCTCGACCTGCGCGCCCTCGGTGCGCGGCAGCGCCTCGACGGCGCCGCTCGTGGAGTTGCGGCGGAAGAGCAGCCCGGAGCGCCCGGAGAGGTCCACCGCCTTCACGACGCTGTGGTCGTCGAGGGTCACGCGCGTCCCGGCGGTGACGTAGAGCCCCGCCTCGACCACGCAGTCGTCGCCGAGGGAGATCCCGACGCCGGCGTTCGCGCCGAGCAGGCAGCGCTCGCCCAGCGAGATGACCTCCTTGCCGCCGCCGGAGAGCGTGCCCATGATCGACGCGCCGCCACCCACGTCGGTCCCGTCCCCCACGACCACGCCGCCCGACACCCGGCCCTCGACCATCGAGTGGCCCAGCGTCCCGGCGTTGAAGTTGACGAAGCCCTCGTGCATCACGGTGGTGCCCTCGGCGAGGTGCGCGCCCAGGCGGACCCGGTCGGCGTCGCCGATGCGGACCCCGGACGGGATCACGTAGTCGACCATCCGCGGGAACTTGTCCACCGAGTACACCGTGACCGGCCCCCGGCCCCGCAGCCGCGCGCGGACCCGCTCGAAGTCCGGCACCGGGCACGGCCCGTGGTTGGTCCACACCACGTTCGCGAGCAACCCGAAGATGCCGGTCAGGTCGACGCCGTGCGGCCGGACGAGACGGTGCGAGAGCAGGTGCAGGCGCAGGTACACGTCATGGGCGCTGGCCGGCGGCCCGGTGAGGTCGGCGACGGTGCGCACGGCGACGACCTCGACCCCCCGGTCCTCGTCCGTGCCCAGCGCGTCGACCAGCGACGGCTCCAGGTCTCCGGCGGGGACCACGACGGTGCCGGGCTCCTCGCTCACCGGATCGTCCTGCGCCAGCTCGGGCAGGGGGTACCAGGTGTCGAGGACGGTGCCGTCGAGCGCCACGGTCGCGAGGCCGACACCGAGGGCGCGGGTGGGGGTCTGGGCGGTCGGGGTGCTCATCGCGTCCAGCCTATCGACCGGGCTCCTAGGGTGGCGCCGTGAGCGCCGCCCTCGACCTGCACGCCGATCCCGTCGACCTCACCGCGGCGCTCGTCGACGTCGCCAGCGTGTCGGGGGAGGAGAAGGTGCTCGCCGACGCCGTCGAGACCGCCCTGCGCCGGGAGCCGCACCTCGAGGTCGTGCGCTGCGGGGAGACGGTGCTCGCGCGCACCGCCCTCGGGCGCGACCGGCGCGTCCTGCTCGCCGGGCACCTCGACACCGTGCCGATCGCCGACAACGTGCCCTCCCGCCGCGAGGGCGACCTCCTCTACGGCTGCGGGACCTCCGACATGAAGGCCGGCGTCGCGGTCATGGCGCACCTGACGGCGGCCCTGGCCGAGCCGGCGCACGACGTCACGCTCGTGCTCTACGACTGCGAGGAGGTCGAGGCCGTCCGCAACGGGCTGAACCGGGTCGAGCGGGAGCGGCGGGACTGGCTGGACGCCGACCTCGCGATCCTCGGGGAGCCGACGTCGGGCCTGGTGGAGGGCGGCTGCCAGGGCACCATGCGCGTCGTCGTGACCCTGCACGGGCGGCGCGCCCACTCGGCCCGCTGGTGGCTGGGGGAGAACGCCATCCACGCGGCGGCGCCGGTGCTGGCCCGGCTGGCGGCCTACGAGGCGCGCGAGGTCGACATCGACGGCTGCGTCTACCGCGAGGGCCTGCAGGCGGTGCGCATCGGGGGCGGGGTCGCGGGCAACGTCGTCCCCGACGAAGCCGAGGTGACGGTCAACTTCCGCTTCGCCCCGGACCGGTCGCTCGCCGACGCCGAGGCCCACGTCCGGGCGGTCCTCGCGGGGTTCGCGCTCCGCGTGACCGACGCCGCGCCGGGCGCGCTGCCGGGGCTGTCGGCGCCGGCCGCGGCGAAGTTCGTGGCGGCGAGCGGGGAGACGCCGGTCGCCAAGTACGGCTGGACCGACGTCTCCCGGTTCTCCGCGCTCGGCATCCCCGCGGTCAACTTCGGGCCGGGCGACCCCAACCTCGCCCACACCCGCGACGAGCACGTGGACGTCCGCCGCATCACGGCGGGCGCGGAGACGCTGCGCCGCTATCTGGCGTAGGCCCGGGAACGCACGAACGGCCGGTTCGTGACCATCGAGGGTCACGAACCGGCCGTTCGTGCGCGGGGGGAAGGGGCTCAGCTGGCCGCGAGCGCCGCGTCCCGCCCGGCGAGCAGCTGCGAGGTGACCCCGGTGACCCGCTCGCCGGCGAACCGGGCGGCCTGCCGGGTCTCGTCGGCGATCGGGATGGCGCCCTGGCCGTCGACGTGGGAGACGCCGTACGGGTTCCCGACCTGGAACATCACCGGGTCCGTGTACCCCGGCGAGACGATGAAGCCGCCGAAGTGGTGGATGGTGTTGTAGAGCGCGAGCAGCGTCGACTCCTGGCCGCCGTGCAGCGTGGCCGACGACGTGAAGCCGCTGTAGACCTTGTCGGCGAGCAGGCCCTGCGCCCACTGCGGCCCGAGCTGGTCGATGAACTGCTTGAGCTGCGCGGCCACGTTCCCGTACCGCGTCGGCGTCCCGAAGACCACCGCGTCGGCCCAGAGGACGTCGTCCGCCGTGGCCTCGGGCACACTCGCGGACTCCTCGCGGTGGGCCTTCCACTTCTCGTTCGAGTCGACCGCCTGCTGCGGGGCGAGCTCGGCGACCTGGCGCAGGCGCACCTCGGCGCCGGCCTTCTCGGCGCCGGCCGCGTACTCCTGGGCCAGTTGGTGGATCGTGCCGGTCTGGCTGTAGTAGATGACGGCGACCTTCGTGGCCATCAGGCGGGACCTCCGAGACGAAGAAGTAGTTGCTTCTTCAACCGGTTACCCGTCGAGGGCGGTCGGACACACTGCGATGCGGCCAACACCGGGTGACCAACCGACGACCACGGGCATGCGCCACGGTCGTGCGTCCCTACCCTGGCGACCATGACCGGGCCCCACTACGACTACGACCTCACCACGCCGCGCCCGACGACGATCGACAAGCGGCGTCCCGAGCACAAGGACCCGGCCCGGCTCTCGTCGACCACCGACCAGCGCCTGCTCGACTCGCGCGGCCCCGCCGACTGGGTCCACTCCGACGCGTGGCGGGTGCAGCGCATCCAGGCCGAGTTCGTCGAGGGCTTCAGCGTGCTCGCCGAGATCCCGCGGGCCGTCACCGTCTTCGGTTCCGCCCGCACCAAGCCCGACCACCCCGACTACGAGACCGGGATGGCCCTCGGAGCCGCCCTCGCCCGGGCCGGGTACGCCGTGATCACCGGCGGCGGCCCGGGGATCATGGAGGCCGCCAACCGGGGGTGCTCCGAGGCGGGCGGCCTGTCGGTGGGCCTGGGGATCGAGCTGCCGTTCGAACAGGGCCTCAACCCGTGGGTCGACCTCGGCGTCGGGTTCCGCTACTTCTTCGCCCGCAAGACGATGTTCGTCAAGTACGCCCAGGCATTCGTCTGCCTGCCCGGCGGCTTCGGCACCCTCGACGAGCTCTTCGAGGCGCTCGTCCTCGTCCAGACCGGCAAGGTGACCCGCTTCCCCGTCGTGCTGTTCGGCTCGCACTACTGGGGCGGCCTCGTGGACTGGCTGCGCTCCACCGCGCTCGACCACGGCGTCATCAGCCCCTCCGACGTCGAGCTGATCACCGTGACCGACGACGTGGACGACGTCGTGGCGATCGTCGAGAAGGGCTTCGCCGAGCTGGTCGCGGACCCGGAGCCGGGCCCGGAACCGCAGTGACCGCGGTCTGCGTCTTCTGCGCGTCCGGGCCGGTCGCGCCCGAGCACCTGGCGCTCGCCCGCGATCTCGGCACCGACCTCGCCGCCCGGGGCTGGACGCTGGTCTCGGGCGGGGGCCGCGTCGGGATGATGGGCGAGGTCGCGCGGGCGGCCCGGGCCGGGGGCGCGCACACCGTCGGGGTGATCCCGACGGGCCTCGTGGACCGCGAGGTCGCCGACACCGAGTCCGACGAGCTCGTCGTCGTCGACGGGATGCGCGAGCGCAAGGCCGCGATGGACGCGCGCTGCGACGCCGTCGTCGCGCTCCCCGGCGGGCTCGGCACGCTCGAGGAGCTCTTCGAGGCCTGGACCGCGCGCTACCTCGGCATGCACGCCAAGCCGGTGGTGCTCTGCGACCCCGGCGGCCACTACGACGGGCTGCTCCGCTGGGTCGAGGACCTGACCGGCACCGGCTTCGTCTCGGCACGCTCGCTGGACGCGGTGGTCCGCACGACGACGCCGTGCGCGGCCCTCGACGCCGTCGCGGCGGCGCTGCCGGCGCCGACGTGACGGCCCGCCACGAGCCGTGGTTCTCCGCGCGGACGTGGGCCGACCCGCCCTGGAGCCCGGCGGAGCTCGTCGCGGCGAAGGCCGGGCGGCGCGTCGCGGTGGTGCTGCCCGCGCTCGACGAGGAGGCCACCGTCGCCGGGGTGGTCGCCGCGGTGACGCCGCTGGTGCCGGCGCTGGTCGACGAGGTCGTCGTCGTGGACTCGGGCTCCACCGACCGCACCGCCGCGCGGGCCCGGGCCGCCGGCGCCCGGGTGGTGACCCGGGAGGAGGCGCTCCCCGGCGTCGCGGTCCGCCCGGGCAAGGGCGAGGTGCTCTGGCGGGCGCTCGCCGCGACCGCCGGCGACCTCGTCGTCTACCTCGACTCCGACCTGGTCGACGTCGACGCCCGCTTCGTCACCTCGCTGCTCGGCCCGCTGCTCACGGTGCCCGGCGTCGAGCTGGTCAAGGGCTTCTACCACCGCCCGCTGCGCCTCTCCGAGGACGACGTGCTGGCCACCGGCGGCGGGCGAGTCACCGAGCTGGTCGCCCGCCCGGCCCTGGCCGCGCTGCGCCCGGAGCTCGCCGGGATCGTCCAGCCCCTCGGCGGGGAGTACGCCGGCAGCCGGGCGCTGCTGGAGTCGCTGCCGTTCGCCGGCGGGTACGGCGTCGAGCTCGGGCTGCTGCTCGACACCCACGCCACCCGGGGGCTGGACGCGATCGCCCAGGTCGACCTCGGGGTCCGCAAGCACCGCCACCGCAGCCTGCGCGCGCTCGGCGTCACCGCCGCGGAGGTCCTCGACGTCGCCCTGCGCCGCTGCGGGGGTCTCGACGACGGCCCGCGGCCGCTCACGCAGTTCGTGCCGGTCGCGGGGCAGTGGCTGCCGGAGGTCCACGACGTCGCCACCGGCGACCGGCCCCCGATGCGGGAACTGTCGGCCGCGGCGGGCCGGCCCGCGGGTCGGTGAACGGCGCCGTCCTGGCATCTGGTGGCAGCAATGCGCCATTGCTGCCACGGCTGGGGCGAGGCCCGCGGGTGGGTGAGCGGCGCCGTCCTGGCATCTGGTGGCAGCAATGCGCCATTGCTGCCGGCGGGGTGGCCCGGCCACCTGACGGTGGGTGTCGGGCCCCCGTGCCACGATCGACCCATGGGGAGCGCGCTGGTCTACGTCCTCGTCGTCGGGGTCGTCGCGGCCGTCGTCTACGCCGCGACGGCGTTCCTGGCCGGGCGGGGGGAGGAGCTCGAGCCGATGCCGCCGGGCGCCACACCGACGCGCCTGCCGGCGCGGGACCTCACGGCGGTCGACGTCCGCGGGCTGCGCTTCCAGCAGGCGTTCCGCGGCTACCGCATGAGCGAGGTGGACTGGGCGCTGGACCGCCTCGCCGCCGAGGTCGACGCGCTGCGCGCCCGCCTCGCGGTCCACGAGGGAGCGGCGCCCGCCCCGCCGGAGGACGACGCCGAGCCGCTCACCGACGTCGTCGGCCCGCCGTCCGACCCCTCGCCCACCGACCCCACCGCCGGCGTCGCGACGCCGTCGGGCACCGCGTCCAGCTCGGAGGGCAGCGCCCATGGCCACGCGTGACATCACCGTCGGCGTCGACATCGACGCGCCGCAGGACCTCGTCTGGAAGGCGGTGACCGACTGGGAGGGCCAGGGCGAGTGGATGCTGGGCACCACGGTCCGGGTCACCCGCGGGAACGGGGTCGGGGTGGGCTCGGAGCTCGCCGCGACCACCGGGATCGGTCCGCTCGGCGTCACCGACTCGATGCGCCTGGTCGGGTGGGACCCACCCCACCGGGCCACCGTCGTGCACACCGGCGCCGTCGTGCGCGGCTCCGGCACGTTCACCGTCGTCGAGCGGGGGCCGGACGCGTCGCGCTTCGAGTGGGGCGAGCGGCTGGACCTGCCGCTGGGCCCGCTGGGGGCGCTGGGCTGGCCGATCGTGGCGCCGCTCTTCCGGTTCGGTCTGGCGCTGTCGCTGCGGCGCCTCGCCCGGCGGTGCGCGGCGGAAGCGGGGCGGGCGTGAGCGCGGCGGTTCCCGACGGTGCCGTGCTCGGCGAGGACGGCGTCGCCCGCTGCCCCTGGGGCTCGGGGGACCCGCTGCTGCGGGAGTACCACGACACCGAGTGGGGCCTCGAGCTCCACGGCCGCGACGCGCTCTACGAGCGGCTGTGCCTGGAGGCGTTCCAGTCCGGCCTGTCGTGGTTGATCATCCTGCGCAAGCGCCCGACGTTCCGGACCGCGTTCGCGGGGTTCGACGCCGACGCGGTCGCGGCGTTCGACGACGCCGACGTCGAGCGCCTCCTCGCCGACCCCGGCATCGTCCGGAACCGCCGCAAGATCGAGGCCGCGATCGCCAACGCCCGGGCCGTCCTCGAGCTCGAGCGCGAGGGCCCGGGACTCGACGCGCTGCTGTGGTCGTTCGCACCCGACCCGCGGCCCGCTCCACCGGCGACCCTCGGCGACGTCAACGCGACCACGCCCGCCTCCGAGGCGATGGCCAAGGAGCTGCGCCGGCGCGGGCTGCGCTTCGTCGGCCCGACCACCGCCCACGCGTTGATGCAGGCCACCGGCATGGTCGACGAACACCTCGCCGGGTGCTTCCGCAGCGGGGTCCGGGCGACCGCCTGACCGCCGCGCCACGCCCGATGATCGCTCCGGTGTCGTGCGCGTCGGCCGGATGGGGAAGAATCACCGCGCGGCGTACGACGCCCACCGCTGGTGGCGCGGGCGCCGCCGTCGACCGTGTGGAGGGAGTACGACTATGGCGGCCATGAAGCCCCGGACCGGTGACGGTCCCCTCGAGGTCACCAAGGAGGGGCGCGGCATCGTCATGCGCGTGCCGCTCGAGGGTGGGGGCCGGCTCGTCGTGGAGATGACCGCCGACGAGGCGAGTGACCTGCGGGAGGCGCTCACCTCCGTCTCCTCCTGATCGGGTGACCACCACGACGGGCCCGGACGTGACCGGCGGCCCGGCCCCCGGCACGCCCTTCGCGCAGCCCTCCCTCCCGACACCGCTCGCCGACGTCGTCTGCGTCGACCCGGGCACCGGCCCGGCCGGCGACGCGGTCGTCCTGCTGCGCCGCACCGCGGACGCCGCCGGGGAGTCCGTGGCCGCCCCGGAGGCGACGCCCAGCGGCTGGGTCGCCTCCGCGGGCGCGGTCGCCGCCCTGCCTCCCGACGACGGCGCGGGGCGCTGGCTGGTCGGCGCCGGCGCGGGGTCGGCGTCCGACTGGCGTGCCGCGGGGGCCGCCGCGGTCCGCGTGGTGTCCGGGCGGACCGACCCCGGCGCGCTCTACGGCGCCGTCGAGGGCGACGACGACGCCGTCGCCCGCGTGCTCGTCACCCCCGACGACGGCCAGCCCGGTCCCGACGACGACGCCGCCTGGGCCTCCCTGGCCACCGGGCTGCTGCTCGGGTCGCACCGCTTCGGGGTGAAGTCGAGCCCGCAGGCGGCACCACCGACGGTTCGCGTCGCCGTCCCCGACGCGTCCCGGCCCGCCGTCGAGCGCGCGCTCGTCCTCGCCCGCGCCACGGCCACCGCGCGCGACCTCGCCGACACCCCGTCGGGTGCGAAGTCGCCGGCCTGGTTCGCCGACGAGGCGACGGCACTGCTCGGCGCCGTACCGGGGCTCGAGCTCGCCGTGCGGGACGAGTCGTGGCTGGCCGAGCAGGGCTTCGGCGGCGTGCTCGCCGTCGGCGGCGGCTCGTCGCGCCCCCCGCGGTTCCTCGAGATCTCCTGGTCCCCGGCGGGCGCCGGCCGGCACGTGGTGCTCGTCGGCAAGGGCATCACCTTCGACACCGGCGGCATCTCGATCAAGCCGAACGCCGGCATGGCGGACATGCGCACCGACTGCTCCGGCGGCGCCGCCGTCGTCGGGGCGCTCGCGGCGGTCGCGACCCTGGAGCTGCCGGTGCGGGTCACCGGACTGGTCCCGCTCGCCGAGAACCACGTCTCGGGCTCGGCGTACCGGCCGGGCGACGTGGTCCGCCACTACGACGGCCGGACCTCCGAGGTCACCAACACCGACGCCGAGGGCCGGATGGTGCTCGCCGACGCCCTGGGCTGGGCCGTCGCGACCCTCGCCCCCGACGTCATGGTCGACGTGGCGACGCTGACCGGGGCGATGAAGGTGGCCCTCGGGACGCGCACCGGCGGGCTGTTCGCGACCTCGGAGGACCTCCGGCGCCGGATCGTCGACGCCGGGTCGTCGACCGGCGAGGCGTGGTGGCCGATGCCGCTGGCGGACGCGCACACCTCCGACGTCGACTCCACGCTCGCCGACGTGCGCCAGGCCCCACCCGGACCGGGCGGGATCGTCGCGGCGCTGTTCCTGCAGCGCTTCACCGCCGGCCTGCCGTGGGTGCACCTCGACATCGCCGGGCCCGCCCGCTGCGACTCCCCGCACGAGGAGGTCGCCAAGGGCGCCACCGGGTTCGCGGCGCGGACGCTGGTGGAGTTCTGCGCGGCCTACTGATGTCAGGAACGAGTCGTTGCAGACACTGGACGTCTGCAACGACTCTTTCCTGACATCGAGAGGTGGGGGTCAGCGAGCGAGCACCGACGCGCAGAGCAGCCCGTCGGACACCGGGAGCAGCAGTGGGGCCAACCGCTCGTCGGTGCGGACCGCGCGCACCGTCTCCCGCAGCGCCGTCGAGATGGCCTCCCGGCGCGCCGCATCGGTGACCCGACCCGTCCACAGCACGTTGTCCAGCGCCACCACCCCGCCCGGGCGCAGCAGCCGGACGGCCTCCTCGAGGTAGCGCGGGTACTCGACGGTGAGGGCGTCGACCAGGACGAGGTCGTACCCGGCGTCGGACAGGCGCGGCAGCACCTCGAGCGCCCGCCCGGTGATCATGCGAACCCGGCCGGCGGGGAACCCGGCGTCCACGCACGCGCGGCGGGCCAGGCCCTGGTGGGCGGCCTCGGTGTCGATGCTGGTCAGGAGGCCCTCGCGGGGCATCCCGCGCAGCAGGCTCACGGTGCCCAGCCCGGCGCCGGTCCCGATCTCGACGACGTGGCGGGCCCGGGTGGCCGACGCGAGGAACGTCAGCGCCGCGCACGCCCCCGCACCGATCGGGACGATGCCGTGCTCGGCGGCCCGCTCCCGCGCGGCGGTGAGCACCTCGTCCTCGTCACCGAAGCGTTCCGCGCGGGCCCGGAGCTGCTCGGTTGCTCCCGCCTCGCCGGCGGGGTCCGCGAGCGCGACGGTGACGGCGGCGTCGTCGGGGCGCTCCCCGGCGGGCGCGACGTCGGTGTCGGCCGCGTCGTCGGGGACGTCGTCGACGACGCGGGGCCGCGCCGGCTCGGGGGGCGGAGCGGCGGCGCCGGAGCCGCGGCGGCCGGGCGGGGTGGCCGTGGCCGGGGAGCGCAGCGGGCCGGTCGGCACCCGCGGGTAGACCGGGATGCGGGTGTGCGCCCCGCGCGCCGCCGGCGGGCGGGCGGCGCCGCGGCGGCGGCCGGCGAGGCCCGGCGCGGACATCGACGCGCCCGCGTCATCGGCGGGCGTCGGCGTCGTCCTGTCCGCGGGGGGCCGGGAGCCGCCCCGGGACGCGTCGGCCGACGAGGCCGGCGGGCTGGACGGGGACGAGGGGGACGTGGTGGAGTCGACGACGCGCAGGGTGGCGCGAGCACGACGTTCGCCGTCCCCCCGGCCGCGGCGACCCCCGTCCTCCGTCACGCGGCCCAGGCTAGATCGCGAGCGTGCCGCCGGAGAACGCGCCGCGCCGCCGTCGTCCCCGATGGGTCGACCCCTCCGCTCCCGTACTTCCTCAGGCCCCTCTCAGACGACCCTCACCCGGGTGTCATCCCCCTCGGCGAGAGTGAGCACATGACCGAGACGCTCGCCGCGCGCCCCGTCGGACCCGACGCGGACATCGACGCGACCGGCACGCGCGCGGGCTTCACCGACGCCGCCGAGGGCTGGACCCCGCCGTCGTGGGACGACGTGGTGCGCGAGCACGCCGACCGCGTGTACCGCCTGGCCTACCGGCTCACCGGCGACGCGCACGACGCCGAGGACCTCACCCAGGAGACCTTCATCCGGGTCTTCCGCTCGCTCGCGGCCTACCAGCCCGGCACCTTCGAGGGCTGGCTGCACCGCATCACGACGAACCTGTTCCTCGACATGGTGCGGCGCCGCGGCCGGCTGCGGATGGAGGGCCTCCCGGAGGACACCGACCGGCTGCCCGGCGGCGGTCCGGACCCGGAGCAGGTGTTCTCCGAGGCCCACCTCGACCCCGACCTGCAGGGCGCGCTCGACGAGCTGGCGCCCGAGTTCCGGGCCGCGGTCGTGCTGTGTGACGTGGAGGGACTCTCGTACGAGGAGATCGCGGCCACGCTGGATGTCAAACTGGGGACCGTGCGCAGTCGCATCCACCGGGGACGTCAGGCGCTCCGCAGCGCGCTCGAGCGGCGCCGCGCGGAGCGGGCCGCCGAGGAGAGGGCCGGCGGTCGCTCGCCGGTGACGCTCGGCGCCGGGACGACGCCGTGATCGGCCGGCGCCGCAGCACCCCGTGGTCGCGCTGGGTGGGTGCGGTCTCCGAGGCCCTGCCCGGCGGGCACCTCTCGCTCGACGCGGTGGTCGCGCACGTCGACGGCGAGCTCCCGCCGGGTCCGGCGGCCCGCGCGGCCGCGCACGTCGACCGCTGCCCGGCCTGTGCCGGCGAGGTCATGGCCCAGCGCCAGGCCCGCCGACGCCTGCGCGGCGCCGACACGCCGGGTGTCCCGGCCTCGCTGCTGTCCTCGCTGCGGGCCATCCCCGAGGTCGCCGAGCTGCCCGAGGCCCCCGCGGGGCTCACGCTCGACGCGGACGGGGCCTTCGTCGTGCCGTCGGGTTCGCCCGGCACGGCCGGGCGCCGCCGCGCCCGGCGCCGGCGGCTGCCGGTGGTGGTCGCCTCCGGGCTGGTCGCGGGCGCGGCGGTCGTCGTCGGGCCCGTGGTCGCGGCCGGGGCCGTCCCCGCCGCGGTGGCTCCCGGCACCGACCAGGCCCCCGGCGCGGGCGCCTCGCTCACCGCCGCCGTCCCGACGCCCCCGGTGGGCGACCGGGGTCCGCTCGCCGGCGCCTCCGAGCACGCCGGGCCGGCCGGCGCGGTGCCGGTGGTCGGCCCGCCGACCACGACGCGGCCGCCGTCACCCGGCACTCCCGGGCGACCCCCCGCCTGACCGCTCCTTCACCCCGGACCCCCGAGGATCGGGTGGTGTCGCAACGCCGTCCCGCGCGCTCTACCGTGGAAGGACGATGACCACCCACCGCGCGCGCACGGCGAGTAGGGCGCTCACCGGAGCGCAGCCATGAGCAGCCCCTGGTCGCGACACGCGACGACGGAGCGCCCCGGCGCGCCCGACGAGGACGCCGAGTCCGACGCCCCTCCGGACGACCCCACGCCGCCGGAGGCCGCCGCGTCCACCAACGGCCACCGCAGCAACGGGCACGCCCGGCCGGCGGAGCACCCGGACCGGGTGGAGCAGGCCGGGCCGGAGCAGGCCGGGCAGGAGCACGCCGGGCCGCTCGAGCACGCCGGGCCGGCGTCGACGGACACCGACGTCCGGCCCCTCGACGACGGCGAGATGGCGGCCGCCTTCGGGCGTCCCCCGGACGGGCACACCCCGCGCCGGGACCACGACACGGGCCATGACACGGGCGACGACGCCACGGCCGGCGCCGGCACCCGTCGTCGGGACCAGGCCGGGTCGCGGGAGCCGTCGGTCGCGCTCGCCAGCGCCTTCGGACGCCCCCAGGGCGCCCCGGAGACGCTGCAGCGCCCGGCCGAGGGCCACGCGCCCGCCGAGCACACCGCCGACGACCTCTGGGACGCCGAGACGACCGAGCGCGACCCGTGGCGCGACCCGGCGGCCCCCGTCGAGCTCGGCGCGCCGGCGGTCCGCGAGGCGGAGCCGGGTCCCGACCGACGGGGCACGGGGCCGCGGCTCTCCGCCCGCGAGCTGCTGTTCGGGCGGCGGGTGGCGCCGGGCGCGCTGGTCCTGCTGGCGGTCGTGGCGCTGCTGGTGGGCGCGGTCGGCGGGGTGGTCGGCCACCTGACCGCCGAGGGCTCGGACACGCTGATCGACCCCGGCGCCACCCTCGCGCAGGTCGACGCGGGCAAGGAACGGCCCGCCGGGTCGGTCTCCGACGTCGCGGGGCGGGTGGTGCCCGCCGTCGTCTCGATCGAGGTCCGGTCGGGCACCACGGGCGGGACCGGGTCCGGCGTCGTGATCGACCCGCGCGGCGACATCGTCACCAACAACCACGTCGTCTCGCTGGCCGCGACCGACCCGCGGGCGACGCTCGAGGCGGTCTTCTCGTCCGGGCAGCGGGCGACGGCGCGGATCGTCGGGCGCGACCCGCAGACCGACATCGCGGTGGTGAAGGTCGACGTCGCGAACCCGACGGTCGCGCAGCTGGGCCGGTCGTCGGACCTGCGGGTCGGCGACGGCGTCATCGCGATCGGCTCGCCGCTGGGCCTCGCCGGGACGGTGACCACCGGCATCGTCAGCGCGCTGCGCCGGCCGGTGCGCCTGGACGCCGAGTCCGCCGACGCCAACCCCGTCATCGACGCCATCCAGACCGACGCCGCGATCAACCCCGGCAACTCCGGGGGCGCGCTCGTGGACTCGACCGGGGCCGTCGTCGGGATCAACACCGCGATCCGCACCCTCGGCGGGACCGACAGCTCCGGGCAGGGCGGGTCGATCGGGCTGGGGTTCGCGATCCCGATCGACGACGTCCGCACCATCGCGCAGTCGCTCATCCAGACGGGCGGGTTCGCCCACACCGACCTCGGGGTGAACGCCAAGTCGGTCACCGACGGGACCTCGGACGGCGCACAGATCCTCAACGTGCGCCAGGGCGGTCCGGCCGACCGTGCCGGGGTGCTCGAGGGCGACGTCGTGACGCGGGTGGACGACCGGCCGATCGCCTCGGCCGACGAACTGACCGTGGCGATCCGCGAGCACCGGCCGGGTGAGACCGTGACCCTCGGCGTCGTCCGTGGCGGACGGCCGCTGTCGCTGCAGGCGCAGCTGTAGGAGGAGCGGTGTTCGAGAGCGTCGGGTGGGGCGAGATCCTGGTCCTCGCGCTGGTCGGGCTCTTCGTGCTGGGGCCGGAGCGGCTGCCCGGGGCCGTGCGCTGGGTCGCGGACACGGTCCGCACGGTGCGCGAGTACGCCGCCGGCGCCCGCGACCAGCTCCGTCAGGAGATCGGCCCGGAGTTCGAGGAGCTGCGCAAACCGCTCGAGGACCTGCGCACGATCCGCGACCTCGACCCGCGGCGCGCGGTGCGCCGCACCCTGTTCGACCCGGTCGCGGACGGCACGTGGAGCGGCGCCGCCACCCCCGCGTCGCCCGACCCGGCGGCGACGGCGGCCGGCGCGGCCGCGGCACTCCCGTCCGGCAACGGCACGTCGGGCACCAACGGGCACGGGGTGCCGGCCGCGGGGCCGGGCGGCGTGGTCAAGGGCCAGTCGGACCGCGGGACGCCGCTCGCGCCGGGTGAGGCAGCACCGTTCGATCCGGACGCCACCTAAGGTGCGCTTCGCGCCCGTGAGCACCAAATGTCGGTATAGCGACACTTAGTGCTCACAGGCCGGAGGCACCTTCCTGCGCCATCGGGTTCGCGCGCATCCGGCCGCCCGGGTCGAGGCGCCGGAGGATCGCGCCGGTGATGGCGTCGAGGTCCCCGATCCGGTCGGGGCCCACCGCGTCGATCACCAGCCGCCGCACCTCGGCGGCGTGGCCGGGGGCGGTCGCGACGACCTTCTCCCACCCCGCGTCGGTCAGCCGGGCCATCGTGACCCGCCCGTTGCCCGCACAGGGCTCGCGCGCGACCCAGCCCTGCTGCTCCAATCGCGAGACCACGTGGGAGAGGCGGGAGAGCGACGAGCTGACGGTGGACGCGAGCTCGCTCATCGGCATGACGCGGCCGTCGGACTCCGACAGCATGGCGAGCACGAGGTAGGAGAACTGGGTCAGCCCGGCGTCGCGCTGCAGCTGGGCGTCCAGGGCGGCGGGGAGCAGCGTCATGACGGCGGCCGTGCGACGCCAGGCGTGCTGCTCCTCGGCGGTCAACCACTCGGCCATGACCCCAGCCTACACTTGATGCTTCAACTGTGCAGCGTGTAGCGTCAGGGTCGAACCGTCACCCGAGGAGCACCATGAGCTCGTCCTTCGCCACCGCCGCCCCGGGGGCCGCCTTCGACGCCTTCGTCGGCCCGGCGCGCGCCACGGCCGCCGGCCGCCGGCCCTGGACGCCCGAGGACGGCCCGCTCCCGGCGATCTACCTGTCGCACGGGGCGCCGCCGCTCTACGACGACGCCGAGTGGATGCGCGAGCTCTTCGGCTGGGCCCACCGCATGCCGCAGCCGCGGGCGATCGTCATCGTCTCGGCGCACTGGGAGACCGCGCCCCTGACGCTGTCCGCGCCGGACGCCGGCACCCCGCTGGTGTACGACTTCGGCGGCTTCGCCGAGCGCTACTACCGGATGACCTACGCGACGCCGGACGCGACGGCGCTCGCCGACCGGGTCGCGGGGATGCTCGCCGAGGGCGAGCCGGTGCACCGGTCGCCGCGCGGGCTCGACCACGGGGCCTGGGTGCCGCTCTCGGTGATGTACCCGAACGCCGACGTGCCGGTGCTGCAGGTCAGCATGCCCGACGAGGACCCCGACCGGCTGATGCGCATCGGCGCGCGCATGCGGGAGCTGCGCTCCGAGGGCGTCCTGGTCGTCGGGTCCGGGTTCATGACCCACGGGCTGCCGTTCCTCACCCGCGACATGCTGCGCGGGGACGCGGTGCCGGGCTGGACCGACGACTTCGACGCCTGGGTCGCCGACGCCCTCGGACGGGGCGACGTCGAGACCCTGCGCCGCTTCCGGGAGGCGCCGGGCATGCCCTACGCGCACCCCACGGCGGAGCACTACGTCCCGCTGTTCGTCACCCTCGGCGCGGCGGCCGACCCCGAGGTCCCGGCCACCACGGAGATCGACGGCATGATGTGGGGCCTCTCGCGGCGCTCGTTCTCGCTGGCCTGAGCCGACCCGCCGTCGGGCGCGGCTACCGTGATCGACCGTGCCGACGATCCGCGACGCCACACCCGCGGATGCCGCGGCCTGCGCCGCGATCTACGCGCCCTACGTGACCGACACCGTCATCAGCTTCGAGGCCGTCGCGCCCGACGCCGACGCGATGGCCGCCCGCATCGCCGCGGCCCACGTCTGGCTGGTGGCCGAGGACGGCGGGCGACCGGTCGGGTTCGCCTACGGCGGGGAGTTCAACCCGCGCGAGGCCTACCGGTGGTCGTGCAGCGTGAGCGTCTACCTCGAGCCCGGCCGCCGTCGTACCGGGGCCGGGCGCGCGCTCTACGAGGCCCTCTTCGCGCGGCTGGCCGACCTCGGCTACCGGCGCGCCGCCGCCGGCATCACGCTGCCCAACGACGCGAGCGTCGGGCTGCACACGGCGATGGGCTTCGAGCCGGTCGGCACCTTCCCCCGCATCGGCCGGAAGTTCGACGCCTGGCACGACGTCGCGTGGATGCAGCGCGACCTCGGGTGATCAACGCCGAGTTCCGGACGTCCAGTGTCAGGAAAGAGTCGTTCCGGACGCTGGACCTCAGCGGCCGGCCGGCGAGATGTTCAGCGACATCCCCGCGAGCCCGCGCGCCCGGACCGTGAGCCGGTCGGCCACCCCGCGCAGCGCCTCCCCGGCCGCCGACTGCGGCGCCGAGAGCACCAGCGGCACCCCGGCGTCCCCGCCCTCGCGCAGCCGGGTGTCGATCGGGATCTGGCCGAGCAGCGGGACGTCCGAGCCCACCGACTTCGTCAGCGAGTCCGCCACCTGCTGCCCGCCGCCGGTGCCGAACAGGTCCATCCGCGACCCGTCGGGCAGGTCCATCCACGACATGTTCTCGACGACGCCGACCAGGCGCTGCCGGGTCTGCAGCGAGATCGCGCCGGCGCGCTCGGCGACCTCGGCGGCGGCCTGCTGCGGGGTGGTGACCACCAGCAGCTCGGCGTTGGGGATGAGCTGCGCGACCGAGATCGCGATGTCGCCGGTGCCGGGCGGCAGGTCGAGGAGCAGCACGTCGAGGTCGCCCCAGAAGACGTCGGCGAGGAACTGCTGCAGGGCGCGGTGCAGCATCGGCCCGCGCCAGACGACCGGCGTGTTGCCGGGGGTGAACATCCCGATGGAGATGACCTTCACCCCGTGGGCCTGCGGCGGCAGGATCATCTCGTCGACCTTGGTGGGCAGGTCGTCGGCGCCGAGCATGCGCGGCACGGAGTGGCCGTAGATGTCGGCGTCGACCACGCCGACCTTCAGGCCCTTGTTCGCCATGGCCGCGGCGAGGTTGACCGTCACCGACGACTTCCCGACGCCGCCCTTGCCCGACGCGACCGCGTACACCCGCGTCATCGAGCCCGGCTGCGCGAAGGGGATGACCGGCTCGTCGGCGTCGCCCTTGACCTTGCGGCGCAGTTCCTTGCGCTGCTCGTCGTTCATGACGTCGAGCTCGACCGACACCGCGGAGACGCCCGAGACCCCCGACACGGCCGTGGTCACCCGGCTCGTGATGGTGTCCTTCATCGGGCAGCCCGACACCGTCAGGTAGACCGCGATCTCGACCTTGCCGTGGTCGAGCACGCGGATGTCCTTGACCATCCCGAGCTCGGTGATCGGACGGTGGATCTCGGGATCCTCGACACCGGACAGCGCGGTGCGGATCGCCTCGACCGACGGTGAACCAGCCATGACCCGATGTTACGTCGCGCCGTCCCCGGCACCGGGCCCCGCGTGGTTCGTCCCACGTCCCGCGGCTCCCGTGCGCTCCAGGACGCGCTCGAGGGCCTGGTCGACGGCCTTGTCGACCGCTCGGTCGACGACGCGGTCCAGGGACTTCTGCAGCGTCTTGTCCAGGGCGCGGTCGACGGCGCGGCTGAGCTCCTTCTGCAGCTCGCGGTCCACCCCGCTGCGCTCGGCGCCGCGCTCGGAGAGCTCGCTGCGCAGGAAGTCGCGGGTGACCATCTCGCCGACGGCCAGGCGGACCGCGGCCAGCTCGCGGGAGAGGTACTCGGTGTCGGCGATGGTCCGCTGGGCCCGCGAGCGGTCCTCGTCGAGCGCGACGCGGTCGCGGTCGTCCTGCCGGTTCTGGGCGAGCAGGATCAGGGGCGCGGCGTACGCGGCCTGGGTCGAGAACGCGAGGTTCAGCAGGATGAACGGGTAGGGGTCCCACTGCCCGAGGATCCCGATGAGGTTCAGGGCGATCCACACGATGACGAACACCGTCTGCCAGAACAGGTAGGTGCCCGTTCCGAGGAACCGGGCGAGCCGCTCGGAGAGCCGGCCGAACGCCTCGGTGTCGAGGTCGACGCGCAGGCGCCGCTGCGGGCCGGCCGGGGTGTCGAGCCGGTTGCGGGTGGTGCGTTCAGGCACGGCGGCCTCCGCGGGTCGGGCGGCTGGCGGACCTGGGGGACGCGGCCGCCGGAGCAGCCGACGGGGGCAGCGCGGAGGGCGGGATCCGGAGCCCACCCGTCGTCGTGGGCTCCGGGTCCTGGGTGCGCCAGTCCTCGGGGAGCAGGTGGTCGAGCACGTCGTCGACGGTGACCGCGCCGAGCAGGTGGTCGTTGTCGTCGATCACCGGCCCGCAGACGAGGTTGTACGTCGCGAAGTAGCGGGTGACTTCGGTGAGCGAGGCGTCGGGGTGCAGGCGGGTGAGCTCGGCGTCGAGCACGCCCGCGACGAGCTCGAAGGGCGCCTCCCGCAGCAGTCGCTGGGAGTGCACGCAGCCGAGGTACCGCCCGGTCGGGGTGGCCGAGGGCGGGCGGGCGACGAACACCATCGAGGCGAGTGCCGGGGTGATGTCGGGGTTGCGGACGCGGGCGAGGGCCTCGGCGACCGTGGAGTCGGGCGAGAGCACGATCGGCTCCGGGGTCATCATGCCGCCCGCCGTGTCGGCCGAGTAGGTCAGCAGCCGCCGCACCGACTGCGAGTCCTCGGGCTCCATGAGGCCGAGGAGCTGCTCGGACTCCGGGTCGGGCAGGTCGGCGAGCAGGTCGGCCGCGTCGTCGGGGTCCATGGCCTCGAGGACGTCGGCCGCGCGCTCGGAGGCGAGGTGGCGCAGCAGGTCGCGCTGGTCGACCGCGGGCAGCTCCTCGAGGACGTCGGCGAGGCGCTCGTCGTCGAGCCCGTCGGCCACGTCGTGGCGCCGGCGCAGGGGCAGGTCGAGCAGCGCCTGCGCGACGTCGGCCGGGCGCATGTCCTCGAAGGTGGCCAGCAGCTGCTCGGTGCCCTGGCCCTCCTCGGCGAGCGAGAGCCCGCTCACCGCGGCCCAGGGCAGGACCTGCACCGGGCCGCGTCGTCCCAGGCGCCCGTGGCGTTCGGTGACGGCGAGCCGGGTGATGAGCCAGTCGCGGCTGCGGGTGTGCTCCATGAGGACGTCGGCGACGGTGGCGTCGGCGTCGTGGTCGACGACGCGGACGTGCGCGTCGAGCATCTCGCCGACGACGAGGACCTCGTTGGGGCGCTGCGCGAACGGCCGCAGGTTCACCTGGCCCGTCGACAGCGTCACCGCGCCCGCGTCGATCGCGGTGACCCGCAGCATCGGCACGAAGATGCGCCGCCGCGACCCGACCCCGACGACGAGGCCGAGCACGCGGGGTGGTCGTGGCCCCACCGACACCGCCGACACCGCGTCGCGGACCCGGCCGATGTTCTCCCCGTCGGGCCCCAGAACGGGCAGACCGACCATCCGGGCGACGAACACCCTGGTCATCGGTGTGGTGGCGGCGCGGGTCACGCGCCGAGGTTAGCGGCGCGGGGAGTGTTGTCGGTGCTGAGAGGGTGGCACGACCCGGCGGGGACGGCGGCTGAGAGCGTCTTCACCTGAATCGGCACAGCCGGGCCCGGCCGTGTCAGCATCCCGGGCAACCACATGTCTCCGCGATGACGACGTGGAGGCCCTCGAGGAGGTCAGTGCGAGTGAGTGTCGAGAACCGTCCGCGCCGGTCGTGTCTCGCGGTGCCCGGCTCGAGCCAGAAGTTCATCGACAAGGCCCGGACGCTGCCGGCCGACCAGATCTTCCTGGATCTGGAGGACGCGTGCGCCCCCCTGGTGAAGCCGGAGGCGCGCAAGACGATCGTGGCCGCGCTCAACGAGGGCGGCTGGGAGGGCAAGACCCGCGTCGTCCGCGTCAACGACTGGACGACCGAGTGGACCTACCGGGACGTCACCGAGGTCGTCGAGGGCGCCGGGGCGAACCTGGACGCGATCATGCTGCCGAAGGTGCAGACCGCGGCGCAGGTGCACGCCCTGGACTTCCTGCTCACCCAGATCGAGAAGACGATGGGGCTCGAGGTCGGGCGGATCGGGATCGAGGCCCAGATCGAGAACGCCCTGGGCCTGACGAACGTCAACGACATCGCCGCGGCGTCCCCCCGCCTGGAGACCATCGTCTTCGGGCCGGCGGACTTCATGGCCTCGATCAACATGAAGTCGCTGGTGGTCGGCGAGCAGCCCCCCGGCTACACCGAGGGCGACGCGTACCACTACATCCTCATGCAGATCCTCATGGCCGCGCGGGCGTACGACCTGCAGGCCATCGACGGGCCCTACCTGCAGATCCGCGACGTCGAGGCCTTCCGCCGCGTCGCCGGCCGCGCCGCCGCGCTGGGCTACGACGGCAAGTGGGTGCTCCACCCCGGCCAGATCGACGCCGCCAACGAGACGTTCTCGCCGTCGCAGGAGGACTACGACCACGCCGAGAACATCCTCGACGCCTACGAGTGGTTCACCTCGGAGGCCGGGGGAGCGAAGGGCTCGGCGATGCTCGGCGACGAGATGATCGACGAGGCCTCCCGCAAGATGGCGCTGGTCATCGCGGGGAAGGGCCGCGCGGCGGGGATGACCCGCGGCGAGCGCTGGACCCCGCCGGAGAGCTGACCCCGCCTCTCCCGCACGAGGGGAACCCTCGTGCGCCTAGAGCGACCGGATCCTTCCCTCGCGGACGGCGACCCCACCGCTGGCCCGTCCGCGAGGGGAAGGAACCGTCGCTCTAGCCGACCGAAGGGTCCCCTCGCGCGGAGGTCCCAGGGCATACTCGCCGGTAACAAACATCATCAGGAGCGTTCACATGGCACGCCTCGCCCAGACCGCGGGACTCACCGACGTCCAGGAGGAGATCCTCTCCACCGTCCGCGACTACGTGGACAAGGAGATCATCCCGCACGCCCAGGAGCTCGAGCACGCCGACGAGTACCCCCAGGAGATCGTCGACGGGATGAAGGAGATGGGCCTGTTCGGGCTCATGATCCCGGAGGAGTACGGCGGCCTGGGCGAGTCGCTGCTGACGTACGCGCTGACCGTCGAGCAGATCGCGCGCGGGTGGATGAGCGTCTCGGGCGTCATCAACACCCACTTCATCGTCAGCTACATGCTGATCCACCACGGCACCGAGGAGCAGAAGCAGTACTACCTGCCGAAGCTCGCCACGGGTGAGGTCACCGGCTCGTTCTCGATGTCCGAGCCCGAGCTGGGTTCCGACGTGGCCGCGATCAAGACCCGCGCGAAGGTCGACGGCGACGACTACGTCGTCGACGGCGCGAAGATGTGGCTGACCAACGGCGGCTCGTCGAACCTCACCGCCGTGCTCGTCAAGACCGACGAGGGCGCCGAGAAGCCCTACCAGAACCTGACGACGCTGCTGGTGGACAAGCCGCGTGGGTTCGGCAAGGTCGCCGAGGGCCTCTCGGTCCCCGGCAAGATCGACAAGATGGGCTACAAGGGCGTCGACACCACCGAGATGGTGTTCGACGGCTTCCGGATCCCGCGGACGCAGGTGCTCGGCGGGCAGTCGGGCAAGGGCTTCGCCCAGATGATGGACGGCGTCGAGGTCGGCCGCGTCAACGTGGCCGCCCGCGCCTGCGGCATCGCGATCCGCGCCTTCGAGCTCGGCATCGAGTACGCCCAGCAGCGATCGACCTTCGGCAAGCCGATCGCCCAGCACCAGGCGATCGCGTTCAAGCTCGCCGAGATGGCCACCAAGGTCGAGGCGGCCCACCTCATGATGGTCAACGCCGCGCGGCTCAAGGACCGCGGCGAGCGCAACGACGTCGAGGCCGGGATGGCCAAGATGATCGCCTCGGAGTACTGCAAGGAGGTCACCGAGGAGTCGTTCCGCATCCACGGCGGCTACGGGTACTCGAAGGAGTACGAGATCGAGCGGCTCATGCGCGAGGCGCCGTTCCTGCTCATCGGCGAGGGCACGTCGGAGATCCAGAAGACGATCATCAGTCGGGGGCTGCTGAAGGACTACAAGATCCGCTGATCCGTCCCTGGAGTGCAAGCGGAGCGTCGTTGCTTGCATCCAGTGACAGGAAAGCCCCGTCGCCGACCCGATGGCGGCGCGCACCCGAACCAGTGCGCGCCGCCGTCCGGCCCAGTGAGCGAGGGACGACACAGGGTCTTCGGGCACTTTCGTCCGCTGCGGTCCGTTGACAGGATGCTCGGACCAGCCAGCCAGCGGAGGAAGTCGTGAGCTCGCCGTTCCTCGGGAACCGTCCCGGGGCAGCCCCCGGGCTGCCCAACCTGCCCGAGCCGCCGTCGGGGTGGCCGGTGGGGTCGTACGCGAAGTACGAGGAGGCGCAGCGCGCGGTCGACCACCTCGCCGACAACGACTTCCCCGTCGCGGACGTCACCATCGTCGGGGTCGACCTGATGCTGGTCGAGCGGGTGATCGGCCGGCTGACCTGGGGTCGGGTGCTCGCCACCGGCGCGGCGTCCGGGGCGTGGCTCGGCCTGTTCGTCGGCGTGGTGCTCTCGCTGTTCAGCGCGACCGGCTCGATCGGCGCGATCCTGCTCGGCCTCGGCATGGGCATCGTGTTCGGCATCGTGTCCGGCGCGATCACCTACGGCGCCAGCCGGGGCCGCCGCGACTTCACGTCGTCCAGCCAGCTCGTCGCCGGCCGCTACGACGTCCTCTGCCAGCCGCGCAGCGCCGAGAAGGCCCGCGACATGCTGGCCAAGCTCGCGATCGGCACCGAACAGACGTAGCCGGGTTCCCGACGGCGGCTGCGGGTCGCGCTCAGCGCTGCGCGACGAGGCGCCGGGCCTGCCCCGCGTGCACGTCGGCCACCCACGGGAACGGGGCCGCGGGGCCGATCCGCGGGTCGTCGACGACGTCGTCGTCGCGCAGGGCGTGCAGGTAGGCGCGGTCCCGCGCGATCCGGGCGTGCAGCTCCTGCGCGTCGCCGACGGAGCCGTGACCGGGCACGACGACGTCGACCCCGCCCGCCGCGTCCTCGAGCAGCCGCAGTGCCGCGAGGTGGTCGCCGATCGGATCCGCGGCGCCGAGGTCGAGCATCGGGACGAGCACGTCGGAGAGCATGTCGCCGGCGACGAGGACACCGGACTCCTCGACCAGCAGTGCCGCGTGACCGGCGGCGTGGGCCCGGTGCTCGAGGACCCGGACCCGGGGGCCGTCCCACCGGAGCTCCGCGGCGTCGGCCGGGAGGCCGTCGACCAGGCCGAGCAGGTCCATCGGGACCCGCTCGACGATGTCCGGCGGGATCATCGTGGCGACGCGATCGGCGAACCCCGGGTCCGCCAGCGCCCCCCGGATGGTGTCCGCGCAGCGCTGCGTCGCCCACCGGGGCGGCGCGCCGAGCCGGGGGTGCCAGAGCAGGTGGTCCCAGTGCGGGTGCGTCGAGAAGCCCGCCACCACGGTCCGGTCCGCGTCGGTCAGCTCGTCGGCGAGGGCCGCCAGCTCGGCGTCGAGCACGCCGGGGTCGACGAGCAGCACGCCGTCCCGACCCTGCACCACGACGGTGCTGGTCCGGCAGAACGCGCTCTCCCGGACGGCGACGCCGTCGGCGACCTGTGTCAGCACGGAAACCCCCTACTGGTTGCACGGTGCAACCGCTCGGTGGTGACCGTAGTGCCGGGTGGTGGCAGATCGCAAGCACCGTGCAGGCCCACTCGGCGGGTGGGATGGCTGGGCGCCGGTGTCGAGTGGACTCCGGCGGTCGTGCGCCGGGGCGCGCCGGTGTCGAGTGGGCCTGCATGGTCGTGCGGGCAGCCCTACAGGCCCACTCGGCGGGCAGCGACCCGGGCGCCGGTATCCGAGTGGGCCTCCACGGTCGTGCGGGCAGCCATGGAGGCCCATTCGGCGGGCAGCGACCCGGGGGCCGGTATCCGAGTGGACCTCCACGGTCGTGCGGGCAGCCATGGAGGCCCACTCGGCCGGCAGCGAACCCGGGCACCGGCCTCGAGTGGACCTCCAGGGTCTCGCCGACCGGCAGCGCGCCCTACGTTCCGACGCCCCCGACCCCGGTCGCGCGTACCACCGACAGCGGCGTGGCGATGTCCTCGAGGGACTTCTGCTCGGCGGCCACGCCCAGCACCGCCGCCACGATGCCGCCGATCATCATGACCACCGCGCCGAGGATGTAGGCCCAGAAGAGGCCCGGCCGGCTGGGGTTGTCCTCGCTACCGATCATCAGTGCGTAGATCAGCGGGGCGACGGCGCCGAAGACCTGGGCGATGGCGAAGAACACGGCGATGGCCTTCGCCCGCACCTCCATGGGGAAGATCTCGCTCACCGTGAGGTAGGCGGCGCTGGCCCCGGCCGAGGCGAAGAAGAAGATGATGCACCACGCGATCGTCTGGGTCGTCGCGTTGAGCACCCCGGCCTGGAACAGGAACGCGGTGATCACCAGCAGGGCCCCGGCGAGCAGGTAGGTGCCCGCGATCATCTGACGTCGGCCCCAGGTGTCGAACAGCCGTCCGAGCAGCAGGGGGCCGAGGAAGTTCCCGATGGCGAACGGGATGTAGTAGATCGACGTGTCGGCGTCCGGGCCGAGGTAGAAGTGCGTCAGCACGATCGCGTACGAGAAGAAGATCGCGTTGTACAGGAACGATTGCGTGATCATCAGCGTCGCGCCGAGCGTGGAGCGGCCCGGGTACTCGCGGAACAGGATCCGCAGCAGGGTGAGGTAGCCCGCCTGCGGCGTCGGCCGGATCTCGATGGCCCGGGTGTCGTCCACCGGCTCGAGGTCCTTGCCGGTCGTGGACTGCACCTCGTGCTCGATGAACGCGATGGACTCCTCGGCCTGCTCACCGCGGCCGTGCATGATCTGCCACCGCGGGCTCTCGGGCACCGACCGGCGCAGGAAGATGATCACGATGGCGAGCACGGGGCCGACGAGGAACGCGATGCGCCAGTCGATCGTCGGCGAGATCGCGCCGGAGAGCAGCGGGATCTGGATGAGCGCGGCGATGGTCGCCCCCGCCCAGTAGGTGCCGTTGACGATGACGTCGGTGCGGCCGCGGTAGGGCGCGGGGATGAGCTCGTCGATCGCCGAGTTGATCGCGGCGTACTCCCCGCCGATCCCGGCGCCGGCGACGAACCGCGTCAGGTACAGGAAGGTGATCGCTCCGGCCCCCGACCCCAGGGTCAGTGCCGTGGCCGCGCTGCCGCCGAAGTAGATCGCCAGCGTGATGAAGAAGAGCTTCCGGCGGCCCAGCCGGTCGGAGATCTGGCCGAACACCAGGGCGCCGACGACCTGTCCGATCAGGTACACCGTGGCGAGCAGGCCGACGGCCGTCGTCGAGATGCCCAGCCGGGAGGAGTCCGACAGCTTCTCCCCGACGTTGCTCGCGATGGTGATCTCGAGGCCGTCGAGGATCCAGCACGACCCGAGGGCCATGACCATCCGCGTGTGGAACGGCGACCAGGGCAATCGGTCGATCCGGGCGGGGATGAGGGAGCGCACGCTCCCCGACTGGTCGGTCCCCTCAGTCGCCGTCACGAGAGCCTCCCGCGTTGTCCGCCGATGACACGCGGTGAGCTTAACCACACGGAGAGGTGAAGGGCAGCCGTGAAGCCGCGGTGAAGATCCCGGCTACAGCCAGCGGTTGCGGCGGAACGTCCGGAAGAGCCACCCGCAGATCGCGAGGATCACGACGATCACCAGCGGATAGCCGAACGTCCAGTGCAGCTCGGGCATGTAGTCGAAGTTCATGCCGTAGATGCCCGCGAACATCGTCGGGACGGCGAGCAGCGCCGCGTAGGCGGTGATCTTGCGCATGTCGTTGTTCTGCCGCAGCGTGATCTTCGCGAGCACCGCGTCGACCAGCGTCGTCAGGAGCTCGTCGAACTGGGCGACCCGCTCGGAGACCGTCACCAGGTGGTCGTCGACGTCGCGGAAGTAGCTGCGGACCTCGGTCGGCACGAGCGGCGAGTAGCCCTCGGAGAGCCGGCGTAGCGGCGCCACCAGGGGCTGGACGGCCCGGCGCAGCTCGAGCACCTCGCGCTTCATCAGGTAGATCTGGTCGGCGCCGAGCTCGGAGTACGGCGCGAAGACCTCGGCCTCGATGGTGTCGATGTCGCCCTCGACGGCGGCCGAGACCTCGAGGTAGGCGTCGACGATGTGGTCGGCGATCGCGTGCAGCACCACGGCCGGACCGAGCGCGAGGTGCTCGGGCTGGTCCTCGAGCATCCGCCGCACGCGGCGCAGGCCGGAGTGCTGGCCGTGCCGGACGGTGACGACGAAGTCCTTCCCGACGAAGCACATCAGCTCGCCGGACTCCACGATCTCGTTCGCGGTGGTGGGGGAGGCGTGCGCGACGTAGCGGACCGTCTTGAAGACCGAGAACACCATGTCGTCGTAGCGCTCGATCTTCGGCCGCTGGTGGGCCTGCACCGCGTCCTCGACGGCGAGCGGGTGCAGCCCGTAGACCTCGGCGATGTCGTCGATCTGCTCGGCGTCCGGCTCGTGGAGGCCGACCCAGACGAAGCCCTCCTCGCGGCGGCGGACCTCCTCGATCGCCTCGCGGTGGTTCCACCGCCCCTCGAGCCGCTTGCCGTCGACGTAGACCGCGCAGTCGACGACGAAGGCCGACAGCGGGACGTGCGGGACGTGGACGTCCTTGTCGAGCGCGCGGGGACGGCGGCCGCGGACCGTGGGGCGCAGCGACGGGAGAGCGGGCATGGTGGGTCTCCGTGGGGGCTCGACCGGCCCGGGGCCGGTCAGCGGGATCTCGGACGGATCGCCGCGTCGCTGGCGGGGACCACGACGGTGCCGGTGCCGTCGTCAGCGGCCCCTCGCGAGGACGCGGCCGGTACTTCCGGGATCGGCGCTCTGCTGGTCGGTCCTGGCCACGTCCACCTCCTCGGTCGTCCCGCCGCGGGCTCCTGACGGACCCCACCGAGGACGGCCGGGCCGTCGCCGGGGTGGTCCCGGTGTCACACGTGTCACGCGTCCGTGCGTACACGGGCGTTCACACGATGGTCCATCCTACGGGTCGTCACGGGCGCTGCGCTGCGCGGACGGCCCGGGCACGACGACGACGTCTCGACGTTCAGGGAGTGGACACGTGCAGTTCGGTCGGTACTTCGAGGAGTTCGAGGTCGGTGCCACGTACAAGCACTGGCCCGGCAAGACGGTCACCGAGTACGACGACCACCTCTTCTGCCTGATCACGATGAACCACCACCCGCTGCACCTCGACAGCCACTACGCCGAGGGCACCCAGCAGGGGCGCAACGTCGTCGTCGGGAACTACGTCTACTCGCTGCTGCTCGGCATGTCGGTCGCCGACGTCTCGGGCAAGGCCATCGCGAACCTCGAGGTCGAGTCGCTGCGCCACGTGAAGCCGGTCTTCCACGGCGACACGATCTACGGCGAGTCCACCGTGCTCGACAAGAAGGAGTCGAGCTCGAAGAACGACCGCGGGGTCGTCCAGGTCGAGACGATCGGCTACAACCAGGACGGCGTGGTGGTCTGCATCTACCGGCGCAAGGTGATGGTCCCCAAGCGACCGGTCACCGAGTCGGCCGAGGCCGCGCTCGCCGCGGAGCAGCCGAACCGCCCGGTGCCGCAGGAGCGCTGAACCGGGGTCCACCCGCTCCGGTGTGTCGGTCACGGTCGGTCACGGCCTGGGCCTAGGCTCCGGCGGCGTGGACGTGAAGAAGGTCGTGGGCGCGATCGTCGTGATCTTCGTGCTGTTCTGGATCATCTCGGCGCCGGCCCAGGCGGCGAACTTCGTCCTGGAGATCCTCCACTTCCTCGAGGACATCGCGCTGTCGATCATCACGTTCCTGCGTCACCTGTTCTGACCCCGGAGCGGGGTACGCTTCCCTCGGCCCCGCGTCGGGGCAGGAGGGGAGACCGCCGTGCTGGCACCTCGTGAGGTCGACGAGTACGTCCTGCCGACCGAGCGGCGGGTCATCCGGTTCCGGCGCCACTGGGTCGTGATCATGAACGAGATCATCCAGGCGACCGTCCTGATGGTGATCCTCATGGTGGCCGCGGCGCTGCTCCCGGAGGGCCCGGTGCTCTCCAACCTCCTCTGGTACGGCGGCCTGCTGGTGCTGGTCAAGGCCTGCTACAAGGTCAGCGAGTGGTGGGTCGAGAAGGTCGTCATCACCGACAAGCGCGTGATGCTCACCCAGGGCGTCTTCACGCAGAAGGTCGGCATGATGCCGCTCGGGAAGGTCACCGACCTGACGTTCGAGCGCACCCTCAACGGCCGCATGCTCGGCTACGGGACGATGGTCATCGAGTCCGCCGGCCAGATCCAGGCGCTCAACCGGATCGACTTCCTCCCCGACCCCGAAGAGGTCTACGAGGCGATCTCCGAGCTGGTGTTCGGTGAGAAGCGGCAGACGCCCAGCCGTCCGTGAGGCCCTGAGCCCCTGAGCCCGTGACGCCGTGACATCGAGGACGCCGACGACGCCGGGTACCCCCGGCCCGTGATCGACCTCCACCTGCACTCGTCCGCCTCCGACGGCACCGACGCCCCGGCCGACGTCGTTCGCCTGGCCGCCGCGGCGGGCGTCACCACGCTCGCGCTGACCGACCACGACACCACGGCGGGATGGGACGAGGCCGCGGCGGCCGTCCCGGCGGGCGTCCGGCTCCTGCGCGGCGCGGAGTTCTCGACGAGCTCCCCCGACGGGCGCGGGGGCGAGGTGTCGGCCCACCTGCTCGGCTACCTCTTCGACCCCGCGGACCCGGCGGTCCTGGCCGACCAGGAGCGGCTGCGGGGCGAGCGGTCCCGGCGCGTCGGGGTGATGACCGAGCGGTTGCGGGCCGCCGGGTACGACGTCGACCCGGCGGCGATCGCCGCCCGCACCGGCGCGCCGGTCGGCCGGCCCCACGTCGCCCAGGCGCTGGTCGACCTCGGCGCCGTGGAGTCGGTGCCGGCGGCGTTCGAGACGTTCCTGCACAAGGACGGGCCTTACTACGAGCCGAAGGCCGACACCCCGATCGCGGAGGCCATCGGGGTCATCCGCGCGGCCGGCGGGGTCCCGGTGTGGGCGCATCCGTGGGCGCGCAAGCGGGGCGGGGTCGTCGAGGAGTCGGTGATCGTCGACATGGCCGCGCTCGGGCTGGTGGGCGTGGAGGTCGACCACCCCGACCACTCGCTGGCCGACCGCGACCGGCTCCGCGCGCTCGCGGCGGACCTCGGCCTCGTCGTCACCGGGTCCAGCGACTACCACGGGACCCGCAAGACGGTCCGGATCGCGGCGGAGACGACGGCGCCCGAGGCGCTCGACACGCTCGTCGCGCGGGCTACCGGTGCGGACGTCGTGGTCGGTGGGCAATAAGCTCGGAACCGATGAGCGGGCAGCTGACTCTCCAGGACATGCCCTCTCCTCTGGTCAAGGTCACCCCCGCCCGGCTCGCCGTCTTCGAGGACTGCCGCCGCCGCTACCGCATGACCTACCTCGACCGCCCGGCCCCGCCGCGCGGGGGCGCCTGGGCGCACGCCACCCTCGGCGCCGTGGTCCACAACGCGCTGCGGGCGCTCCTCGAGCTCCCCGCGGCCCGGCGCTCGCCGGAGCGGGCGGCCGGGCTCGTCGAACGGCACTGGTCCTCGGAGGGGTTCCGGGACGACGCCCAGGCCGGCGAGTACCGCGCGCGGGCCCGCGGGTGGGTCTCGCGGTACGTCGAGGAGCACGGCGCCGGCCTCGGCGAGCCGCTCGGGGTCGAGCGGTGGGTGGCCGCCCCGATCGGCGGCATCGTGGCCGAGGGCCGCGTCGACCGGATCGACGCCGCGACCGGCGACGACGGCGCCCGCGAGGCCGTCGTCGTGGACTACAAGACCGGGCGCGGAGTGCCCTCGCCCGACGACGCCCGGTCCTCCCGCGCCCTCGCCCTCTACGCGCTGGCCGCGGCGGGGACGCTGCGGCGGACGTGCCGCCGGGTCGAGCTGCACCACCTGCCCTCGGGCACGGTCGCGAGCACCGTCCACGACGAGGCCTCCCTCGGGCGCCACCGGCGCCGGGCCGAGGAGTCGGCGGTCGACATGGCGGCCGCGGACGCGGCGCTCGCCGCGGGCGGCGACCCGGAGGCGCTCTTCCCGCCCTCCCCGGGGCCGCGGTGCGCCCGCTGCGACGTGCGCCGGCACTGTCCCGAGGGCCGGGCCGCCGCCCCGCCGCTCGCCCCGTGGGCACTGCTCGCCCCCTGACCACCCTCCCGAACCCGCTGCGAGGAACCCGCCCCCGATGACCGGCCACGCCGCGCTCCCCCCGGACGACCCGACGCCCCCGGACGGCATCCCCACGCCGCCCGCGGGCGTCCCGACGGCACCCGCGCCGTCGACCGGGGAGACCGGCGGCGCGACGGACCCGACGCGACCCGCCGAGGCGACCCGCACGGCCACCCCGCGCCGCCTGCAGGCGGTGCCGGACGCCTACCCGACGGTGGTGACGGGCGTCCGCACCGGTGCGTTCGGGCGCCCGATCGGCAAGCACCGGCCCACCGCGCTGCACCGGCTCGTGGAGGCCGCGCGGGTGCTCACCGGCGGGCTGATGGTGCTCACGCTCGTCGTGGTCGTCGCGCCGCTCGTGCTGGGCGCGGTGGGGCCGGGGTGGGGCGTCCTCGTGGGCCACGTCGTGGGGGCGGTCGTGGCGCTCGCCGCGACGGGGCTCGCGGCGTGGCGGCGGACGCCGGTGTGGGCGGCGACGGTGGCCGCGCTCGTCGTGCCGGTCGACGTGCTCGCGGTGCTGACGCTGTTCTGGTGGCGATAGGTAGAGGTGCGCTTCGCGCCCGTGAGCACTAACTGTCGCTATACCGACAGTTGGTGCTCACGAGCGCGGAGCGCACCTCGGACAGCCCCGCCGCCACCTCGGTGAACGACGTGGACAGCGGCGCCAGCCCGACCCGGATCCCGTCCGGCGCGCGGAAGTCCGGCACCACCCCGCGGCGCCGGCACTCCGCCACCACCGCCTCGGCGTCCGGGTGCCGCAGCGTCACGTGGCCGCCGCGCCGGGCCGGGTCCCGCGGCGAGGCGAGCTCGACGCCGAGGGGGGCGAGGACCTCGTCGGCGATCTCCACCGCGAAGGCCGTGAGCGCCTCCGACTTGGCCCGCACCGCCCCGATCCCGGCCTCCGCGTACACGTCCAGCCCCGCCCGCACCGGCACCAGCGCGAGCACCGGCGGCGTCCCGGAGAGGAACCGGCGCACGCCCGGGGCCGGGACGTAGCCCGCGGCCATCGCGAACTGGTCGGCGCGCCCGAACCAGCCCTGGACGGGCTGGCGCAGCGCCTCGTGGTGGCGCGCGGCGACGTAGGCGAACGCCGGTGAGCCCGGCCCGCCGCCGAGGTACTTGTACGTGCACCCGACGGCGAGGTCGGCGCCCCAGGCGTCCAGCGCCACCGGCACCGACCCCACGGAGTGGCAGAGGTCCCAGCACACCAGCGCTCCCGCGTCGTGCACCAGCCCGGTGATCGTCGCGGCGTCGGCGAGGAAGCCGGAGCGGTAGGCGACGTGGGAGAGCACGACGAGCGCGGTGCGCGGCCCCACGGCCGCCGCCACCTGCTCGGGGGAGACCCCGCCCGCGGGGTCGGTCGGGATCCACCGCAGCCGCCGCCCGGTCTCGGCGGCGATGCCCTCGAGCAGGTAGCGGTCGGTGGGGAAGTCGTCGTCGGAGAGCACGATCTCGTCGCGGGCCGGGTCGGCCGCGTCGACGGCGGCCCGCGCGAGCTTGTAGAGCCACACGCTGGTCGAGTCGCCCAGCAGCGTCTGGCCGGGCGCCGCGCCGAGGAGCAGCGCGCCGAGCCGGTCGCCCAGCGCCGCCGGGAGATCCACCCAGCCTCCCCCCGTCGCTCCGCTCGCCCCGACCTCCTCGTCCCAGCTGCGGATCAGCCGCTCGCCCCAGTCGTGGGCGGTGAACGCGGCGAGCGCCTCGCCGGTGACCCGCAGCGGGCGCCCGAGGGAGTTCCCGTCGAAGTAGGCGACGACGTCGCCGGCGAGCACGAACCGGTCCCGCAGCGGTCGCAGCGGGTCGGCGGCGTCGAGCTCCGCGGCCCGCGCCGCGAACCGGGTCCCGACGTCGGGGGTGGTCACGCCGCGTCCCCGACCGGGCGTCCCCGGGCGAGGGCCTCGCGGGCGGTCGGCCCGTGCCGCCAGGTCTCCGGCAGCGCGAGGACGGCGGTGCGGAGGGCCCGGACGGCGAGGTCGGCGGCGAGATCGGTGGTCGGGAGGCCGGGCAGCCCGTGCATGCGGCGCGCCCAGCGCGGCTGCAGCGCGAACCCGAGGGTGGCGATCGCGGTCCACGCGGGCCGGGCGGGGGTGGTGAGCTGGACCCGCGTCGGCATCGGCGGAGCCAGCAGCCGCAGGACCGCGTGCCGGCTGGTGCCCGAGGCCCGCAGCTCGGGGCGCACCGCCGCGAAGTAGTCGGCCACCTCGGCCCGGCTCGCCGGGACGTCGGTGGCCCCCAGCAGTTCCGCCGCCCGGACCTGCTCGGCGAGGAACCGGTCGGCCTCGGCGTCGGACAGCCCCGCCCCGGCGCGGCGCACCGCGTCCAGGAACCCCCACACCTCGGTGACGTGGACCCACCGCAGCAGGTCCGGGTCCGAGGCCCGGTAGGGCAGGCCGGTCACCGGGTCCACGCCCCGGACCCACTCGTGCGCCGCACGGACCTTCGCCGCGACCGCGTCGACCCGGTCGCGGGGCGAGAAGGTCACGGTCATGACGTACTCGGCCGTCCGCGAGAGGCGCGGCCAGAACGCGGTGGAGAAGTCCGAGTGCTCGGCGACCCCGGCCATCGCCCGCGGGTGCAGCGCCTGCACGAACAGCGCCGCGAGACCGCCGGCGCCCGCCGCCGGGTCGGCCATCACCTTCCACGTCGCGCTGCCGGGCCCGAAGTACCCGAGCTCGGGATCCGCCGGGAGCGCGCAGGACGTCATGGCTCCAGCGTGTCCTCGCGCAGCCAGGTGCGCCACGTGGGGAGCAGGACGTCGAGCAGGCCCTGCGGGTTCTCGACGTTGGGGGAGTGCGCGGCGCGGGGCACGGCCGCGAACTCGGCCTCCAGGCGGTCGGCCATGGTGCGCTGGGTGGTGACCGGCCAGGCGTCGTCGTTCATCCCGCAGACGACGAGCGTGGCGAGCCGGCGGCCGCGCAGCGCGGCGACGAGCTCGGGCACCCGGTCGGGCTCGCCGCGCAGCGCGTCGCCCATCCCGAGCAGCGCCGCGGGCGACGACCTGGCCAGCCGGTGGCGCAGGAACGCGGCGACGGCGGGGTCCGCGGCCTCCCAGTCACCCGCCTCCTCGCGCAGCGCGACGACGGCGTCGAGCCCGCGGCGGCGCAGCACCGGCTCGAGGATGTCGAGACGGCTGCGACGCGGTCCCATCGGCAGCTCGCCCGGCCCGGAGTCCATGAGCGTGAGGCCGCGGGCCGGGGCGCCGGACAGGACGGCGGCCCGTGCCACGAGACCGCCGAAGGAGTGCCCGAGCAACAGGACCGTCCGTCCCGCCGCGGCCTCGGTCCGCACGACGTCGGCGACGAGCAGCCCGAGCGGGCCGGGCCGGTGGTCGAGCTCCCCGGGCAGCGGCGGCGACTCGTACTGGCCGGGCAGGTCGAGCGCGAGGACCCCGATCCCGGCGTGGGCGATCGGGTCGATCAGCGGCGCGAAGTCCTCCTTCGACCCGGAGTAGCCCGGGACCAGCACCGCCACCGCGTCCCAGGGCTCGTCGTCGGCCCGTGGGCGGGCCTCGGCGCGCAGCGCGGCGAGCGGGCCGGTCGGGGTGGGGAGGTCGATGCGGGCGGCGTGGTGCGGGGTCAGCTGGCCGGTGCCGGGCCCGGTCGGGGGCGCCTCGTCGACGCGGACCGGGAGGGGTTCACGCGCCGGGGCCACCCGCGACAGTGTGCCGCATCGGGGCCGGTCCGCGGTGTGGCAGCGGTCGCCGGTGGGGTCGCCTCAGCGCGGGGGTCGCAGGCCCACGACGGTGGCGCCGCGCTGCTCGACGACGGTGCTGCCGACCACCTCGACCCCGACCGGGCCGGGGGGTTCGGCGCCGCGGTCGACCGGGATCGTCGAGCGGGCCGCGCCGGTGGCGGCGTCGACGACCGCGAGGCCACCCGGGACGGGCACGAGCACCGTCGTCGGGGCCCCGAGCACGTCGGAGGTCACCGCGGCGCCGGACCCGAGCGTGCCCGGCAGCGTCCAGCGCGGCAGCAGCGTCGACGGGTCGAGCCCGATCGTCGCCGTCCCGGTCCACCACAGCAGGACCGGGCCCGCGAGCCGCACACCGGTGGTCTGGCCCGGCGGGTCGGTGGCGGTCTCCTGCGCCGCCCGCCCGACGGGGCCCGCGGCCGGGCCGAGCCCGACGGTGCCGATCGGGGTGCCGGCACCGTCGTAGAGCCGCAGCGTCCCGTCCGGGGCCTCGAGGGCGACGCGGTCGTCCGCGACCGCGACCAGGCGGCCGCCCGTGACGCCCGAGAGCACGCTGAACCGGTCCTCGGGCTTGTCGTACTCGGCGGGGCTGTCGGACACCACCGAGAGCCGGTCCGAGGTCTCGCCGGGGCAGCGCTCCAGGACCGCGACCGCGTCGGCGCCCGCCGCGATCGACGAGTGCGGGCAGGCCGCGCGGGGCTGCGGGGTCGACTGGACCGGCGTCGGCAGGGCGCCGTACTCGAGGGTGGCGACGAGGTCGTCGCGCCAGACCTCGAGGTAGTCGCGCCCGGTGGCGGTGACGTGGGAGCCGTCGGCGAGCAGGCGCGTGCCCGGCCGGACGTCGGCGTTGCGCGTCGGACCACGCTGCCCGGTGGACGGGTCGATGGTGGCGACGTCGCTGCAGAAGGTGCCCACCGGCGACGTCGTGCGGTAGAGCGCGATGACCTCGCCGAACCCGCTGCCCAGCGTGCAGAGCGGCTCGGGCCGCCGGTACTCCCAGGCCGGCGCGCCGGTGGCCGCGTCCAGTCCGGTGACGACGCCGCTGCCGTCCGGGTCGGTCCGGCCGACGGCCACGGCGGGACCCTCGACGACCGGGCCGCCGAGCAGATCCGCGCCGGGCGGGGCCCCCGCGGGGTCGGCCGCCCGCCAGGCCGGGACCAGCGCCGTCGGCACCGGCCCCGGGCTCACCGGCGCGAGCGGCGGTGTCGCGGGTCGCAGCGAAGTCGCCGACTCGTCGCCGGCGCGCAGCACGAGGACGGTCCCGACGACGGCCGCGACGACCAGCAGCGCGATGGCCACCAGGTCGGCGCGTCGCCGTCGTTCCGCGCGCGGCCACCAGACCGCGCGACGGTCGGGACCACGGCCCTCGTCGGGATCCTCGACGTCGTCCCCGGCCGGGCCGCCCGGGCTGCGGCTCGGGGCCGTCACCGCGTGCTCAGTCCTCGCCCGCGCCGTTCGCCGCGACGGTGGCGGACTCGGGGGCGGCGGACTCGCCGCTCCCGGAGGCCCGGCCACCGCGCCCCCGCCGGCGCCGCCGGCGCGGCCGCGAGCGGCCGTCGTCGTCCGCGCCCTCGGCGGCGCCACCGGTCTCGTCCGCCGAGGCCTCGTCGGAGTCGCCCGTCGTGCCGTCACCGGACTCGCCGGCCGGCCCGGAGACGACCTCGCCGGCCCGACGGCGGGTGCGCGAGCGCGCGCGCCGCTTGCGGTTCCGGCCGGCAGCCTCGGCCTCGTCCCCGCTCGGGGTGGCGGGGGCCTCGCCGTCCTCGTCCTCCTCCTCGGCGGGGCGGCGACGGCGCGCCACCCGCCCCGTCGCGTCCTCGGGGATGCCGAGGTCGCGGTAGAGGTGCGGGGAGTTGGAGTAGGTCTCCGGGGGCTCCGGCGCGCCGAGGCCGAGGTCGTCGGAGATGAGCTTCCACTTCGGGAGGTCGTCCCAGTCGACCAGCGTGATCGCGATGCCGGTCTTTCCCGCGCGGCCGGTGCGGCCGATGCGGTGGATGTAGGTCTTCGCGTCGTCCGGGCACTGGTAGTTGATCACGTGCGTGACCCCGGAGACGTCGATGCCGCGGGCCGCGACGTCGGTGCACACCAGGACGTCGATGCGCCCGGTGCGGAAGGCCTTCAGCGCGTGCTCGCGAGCACCCTGGCCGAGGTCGCCGTGGACCGCGCCGACCTTGAAGCCGCGCTCGGCGAGCTCCTCGGAGACCTTGCTCGCGGTGCGCTTGGTGCGGGTGAACACCATCGTCGGGCCGCGGTCGGTGGCCTGGAGCGTGCGGGCGAGGATCTCGACCTTGTCCAGCGCGTGGGCGCGGAAGACGAACTGCGCGGTGCGCTCGCCGATGGCGCTGGCGTCGACCTGCTCCGCGCGGATGTGCGTGGGCTGGGTGAGGAACGTCCGCGCCAGCGTGATGATCGGGCCGGGCATGGTGGCCGAGAACAGCATCGTCTGGCGCTTGTCCGGGAGCATCCCGAGGATGCGCTCGACGTCGGGCAGGAAGCCCAGGTCGAGCATCTCGTCGGCCTCGTCGAGGACCAGGCCGCCGATCTTGGCGAGCACCAGGTGGCCCTGCTGGGCGAGGTCGAGCAGGCGGCCCGGCGTGCCGACGACGAGCTCGACGCCGGACTGCAGCGCCGCGATCTGCTGCTCGTAGGGCCGGCCGCCGTAGATGGAGACGACGCGGGTGCCGAGGCCCTTCGAGGCGCCCTCGAGGTCCTTCGCGACCTGCAGGCACAGCTCGCGGGTGGGCACGACGACCAGGGCGCGGGGGGTGCCGTCCTCGGTCGGGGTGCCGAGGCGCTGCAGCAGCGGGATGCCGAAGCCCAGCGTCTTGCCGGTGCCGGTGCGGGCCTGGCCGATGACGTCCTCGCCGGCGAGGGCCAGCGGCAGCGTCAGCTCCTGGATGGCGAAGGTGCGCTCGATGCCGTTCGCGGCGAGCGCCTCGACGATCTCGGGGGCGACGCCCAGCTCGGCGAACGTGGGCGCGGTCTCGGACGACGTGGTGGTCGCCACGGCCTGGGTGGCGACCTCGTCGGCCGGCTGGGGATCCTCCTGCCGGGGATCCGGGGTGGTCTCGGTGGTGGTGTCGGTAGTCAGCGGTCTGCCTTCCTCGCGGCTCGTGCACGCGAGGTGAGCCGGCTGGCTCGACCGCCACCCCGGGCCCGGGCCTCGGTGGCCGGGCGGGGACGGGGACGTCGTCGCGACGTCACCCTGGGCGGGAGAGCCGACGAGGCGCCCGCGCGCTGGATGCGTCCCACGGGCGTCGGATGGACCGTCTGCCCACCGGCGACGCGTCCGTGAGAGGCCGGAGCCGGCGACGGACGGTGCGTGGGGGAGCGGCCCCGGTCGGGGCCACATCGGTCGAGTGGGGGTGTCACCGGCTCGGACCAGTGGTGATGATACCCGCACCGGGGCGGTGACGGCAGCACCGCGGGGGGTGTGGCGCCTAGGGTGCACCGTCGTGACGGGTGCGCTGTCCTCCGACGACGGGTCGACGGCCCTGCTGGGGCTCGTGGCCTACGGCGAGCTCTCGGCGTTCTCCCAGCTCGCCGCCGACGCCCAGCGCGCCCCCGACCTGGGCGGCCGCGCCGAGCTCGCCACCCTCGCCGCGGTGGAGATGGACCACTACGTGCGGGTGCGCGACCACCTCGCCGCCCGCGGCGTCGACGTGCTCGACGCCATGGCCCCGTTCGTCGCCCGCGTCGACGCGCTGCTGCGCTCGGTCGGGGCACGGGACTGGCCCGAGGCGCTCGTCGCCACCGCGCTCGGACGCGGCCTCGTCACCGACCTGCAGGCCGAGGCGCTCGAGGGGCTCTCCGGCGACGAGGCGGCGCTGGTCCGCGACGTGATCGACGACGCCGGGCACGGGGCCTTCGTCGAGGCCCGCATCCGGGAGGCGTGCGCCGACCCCCAGGTCCACGCGCGGCTCGCGATGTGGGCGCGCCGCCTGCTGGGCGAGGCGCTCGCCGCCGTCGTCGCCGCCTTCGACGCGCACCCGGGGCTGGCGGCGGTGGTGGAGGGGCCGTCCGACGGCGGTGACGACGGCGGGGCCGCCGCGTCGCGGGCCGCGGTCCTCAAGCGCCTGAAGTCGCAGCACAACAAGCGGGTCGCCGCGCTCGGGCTCTGACGGCGTTCGCCCTGCGCGGACGAGCCGGTGGGCGACCCGCCCCGCTGCACGTTCTGGACTAGCCTGCGCGGGCGCACCGGTCGTCGAGAGGGTGACGGCCGGGGAGTCGGAGCAGACCGGAGGGTCGCGTGGAGGTCAAGATCGGCGTCGCGGACAGCCCGCGTGAGCTGGTGGTCTCGAGCGGGCAGACGCCCGACGAGGTGGCGGAGCTCGTGGACGGCGCGCTGTCGGGGTCGAGCGGCACCCTGTCGCTCGTCGACGACAAGGGACGGCGCTACCTGATCCCGTCGACCCGGATCGCCTACGTGGAGATCGCACCGGCCGAGGTGCGCCGGGTGGGGTTCGGCGTAGGTACCTAGGTGCGCTGGCGCGCTCGTGAGCACTTTCTGTCGTCATAGCGACAGAAAGTGCTCACGTGGCGTAGCCACCCAGGGGGAACCCGCCGATGCCGCGCCAGGCCAGCGTCGACATGAGCGCGATCGCGTCCTCACGCGGCGGCTGCAGTCCCGCGTCGAGCCAGTAGCGCGCCGCGGTGGTGGAGAGCCCGACGAGGCCCACCGCCAGCAGGCGGGCCCGCTCCGGCTCCAGCCCGGCGTCCGCGGTGACGACCTCGGTCACCGCGTCGATGCAGTCGGACGTGGCCCGGTCGACGATCTCGGCGATCTCCGGCGTCGCGCGGGTGTCGGTCTCGAAGACCAGCCGCATGGCGCCGTCCCGCGAGGAGACGACGTCGAAGTAGGCCTGGACGGCGGCGTGCACGCGGGCCTTGTTGTCGGTGGTCGAGCGCATGGCGGCCCGGACGGTGCGCACCATCTCGTTGGCCGCCGACTCCACCAGCGCGCGGTAGAGGTCGAGCTTGCCCGGGAAGTGCTGGTAGAGGACGGGCTTGCTGACCCCCGCCCGCTCGGCGATCTCGTCCATCGCCGCCGCGTGGTAGCCCTGGGCGCCGAAGACGGCCCGGGCCGCCGCCAGCAGCTGCGCCCGCCGCTGGGAGCGCGACATCCGCGGTCGGCCCCCCGCCGCGGGCGCCACCGCGCCGGTCTCGCTCATCGGTCCGCCTCCCGCTCCTCGCCGCCCGGACACCGGCCGCCGGGCCCCACCGCCCGGCGCGCGATTCCCGATCGTCCGACCCTACCCACCGCCGGCGGAGCGCGCGCCGGTCACACGCTGTCGGCGTCCGGTCGCCCGCCGGACACGCCGGGGTCGGGCTCGCTTCACCTGCCGGACACCTGCATGCTGGTCCGGTGACGATCACGGTGACCCGCGGTGGCCGTCGGTCGGCCGGCGGGTGCTCGCGACCCGCGCGCCGCTCGGCCCCCGCCGTCGCGGAGCCGGCGCGCGAGGCCCCGCTCGCCCCCGTCGAGGCCCTCGGCGCGCTCGGCGACCCGACGCCGCACTGGCCGGGACGCCACGTCACCGTCGGCGGGACCCGCCTGCACGTCCGCGAGACGCCGCACCGCGGGAACACGGGGGCCGGGGGCACCGTCGTCTACGTCCACGGCCTCGGGGGCTCCTCGACCAACTGGACCGACCTGGCGGCCGCGCTGTCGTCGCGCTGGCACGGCCTCGCGGTCGACCTGCCCGGCTTCGGCCGCACCGAGCCGCTGCCCACCCGCGACTACTCGCTGCGCGCCCACGCCGACACCGTCACGGCGTTCCTGCGCTCCCTCGACGGCCCGGTGCACCTGGTGGGCAACTCGCTCGGCGGCGCGGTGGCGCTGTCGGTCACCGCGGACCACCCCGACCTGGTCCGCACGCTGACCCTGGTCAGCCCGGCCGTCCCCGACCTGCGGCCCGCTCCCGCCCGGCTCGGCGACGGCAAGATGGCGCTCGCGGCGATCCCGCTGCTCGGCGCGCGGACCCGTCGCGAGCTGGCCGCGGAGGACGCCGGCACGCGGCTGCGCCGGACCATGCGCCTCTGCTACGCCGACCCGGGCTGCGTCAGCGAGGCGGCGTTCGCGCAGGCGGCGGCCGAGGCGGCCGAGCGGCTCGACCTGCCCTGGGTGGCCGAGGCGATGCAGCGCTCCTTCGGCGGCCTCGTCGGGACCTGGTTCGCGCGGGGCGCGGGGTCGCTGTGGGCGACCGCGGCCCGCGTCGCCTGCCCGACGCTGGTCGTCTGGGGCGAGCGCGACCGGCTCATCTCGGTGCGCAAGGGCCGGCGGACGGTGGCGACGGTGCCGCGGGCGCGGCTGCTGCGCCTGCCCGACGTCGGCCACGTGGCCCAGATGGAGACCCCGGAGCTCGTGGCCCGCGCCGTCCTCGGCATGGACGACGCGGTCACGGCCGGTCACTGGGACACCGACTCCGGCACGCCGCTGCCCGAGGTGTGTGAGACCGTCCGCGGGTGACCGATTCGGGCGGATCGCGCCGCCCCCGCGCGGGAGCGCGCCACCGGGGTGAGCCGCTCGTGGCCTCGTGGGACCCGCGCCCGCCCGACGACGACGCCGGGCCCGCCCGCCGCCGCGACCGGCGCCTCCCGCTCGCGGCCCTCGCCGTCGTCCTGCTGGTGCTCACCGGCTTCGTGCTCGCCCGCACCGTGCTGGCCGGGGACGACCCGGCCGAGGCGCCGCCGGCCGCGGACGGACCCGTCGTCGGGGAGGCACCGACGGGCGGCGACGTGACCGACGCCGTCCTGCCCGCCGTCCCGACCGCCGAGCTCCCGGGGGGCGGCGACTTCCCGGTCGCCGGGCGCGGCACCTGGCGGGTGGTCCCCGGCACGACGCCGCCGGTCGGCGCCGGCCGCGCCTTCACCTACACCGTCGAGATCGAGGACGGCGCCACCCTCGCCGAGGGCGACCAGGCGTTCGCGACCGCCGTCGACGCCACGCTCGACGACCCGCGCAGCTGGGTGGGGTCGGGGCAGATCGCGCTGCGCCGCGTCGACGCGACGTCGGGTGTGGTGCCGGACTTCCGCGTCAGCCTCACCTCGCAGCTGACGACGCGGGCGCAGTGCGGCTACCAGATCCGCTACGAGGCGTCGTGCTGGAAGTCCGACGTCGGCCGGGTCCTCATCAACGGGGCGCGGTGGGTCCGCGGCGCGGGCGCGTTCGAGGGGCAGCTGGGCCTCTACCGCCAGTACGCGATCAACCACGAGGTCGGCCACGTCTTCCGGAACCCCCACGTGCCCTGCGGCGGGAACGGCGACCTGGCGCCCGTGATGATGCAGCAGAGCTTCGGTGTGTCCGACGACTACCTCGCCCAGCTCACCGACTCGAGCCCGCAGGGCGTGGAGATCCCCCGCGACGGCAAGGTGTGCCGGCCCAACGCCTGGCCCTTCCCGGCCGGGGGTCCGGCCCGCCGCTGACCCGGCGTGACCGCGCGCACGGGAACACGCGTCGCCGTCATGGGGTTGAATCCCCAGCAGTCTGTCGAAGGAGCTGAACGCGCGATGGCATCCCTGCCGCCCCTGGTGGAACCAGCCGCCGAGCTGACCAAGGAGGAGGTCGCCCGCTACTCGCGGCACCTCATCATCCCGGACGTCGGGGTGGAGGGTCAGAAGCGGCTCAAGAACGCGAAGGTCCTGGTGGTGGGCGCCGGCGGTCTCGGCAGCCCCGCCCTGCTCTACCTGGCCGCGGCCGGCGTGGGCACCCTGGGCGTCGTCGACTTCGACGTGGTCGACGAGTCGAACCTGCAGCGCCAGGTCATCCACGGGCAGTCCGACATCGGGAAGTCCAAGGCGCAGTCGGCCAAGGAGTCGATCGCCGAGACGAACCCGTTCGTCACCGTGAACCTCCACGAGACGCCGCTGGACTCGTCGAACGCGCTGGACATCTTCCGCGACTACGACCTGATCCTCGACGGCACCGACAACTTCGCCACGCGCTACCTGGTGAACGACGCGGCGGTGCTGCTCGGGAAGCCCTACGTCTGGGGCTCGATCTTCCGCTTCGAGGGCCAGGTCTCGGTGTTCTGGGAGGACGCCCCGAACGGGCAGGGCCTCAACTACCGGCACCTCTACCCCGAGCCCCCGCCGCCGGGCATGGTCCCGTCGTGCGCCGAGGGCGGCGTGCTGGGCGTGCTCTGCGCCTCGATCGGCTCGATCATGGTCACCGAGGCGATCAAGCTGATCACCGGCATCGGCGACACCCTGCTCGGCCGGCTCATGGTCTACGACGCCCTGGACATGGAGTACCGCCAGGTCAGGATCCGTCGTGACCCGAACGCCACCGAGGTCACCGAGCTCATCGACTACGACGCGTTCTGCGGCACCGTCTCCGACGAGGCGCAGTCCGCGGCGGCCGGGCACACCATCACCCCGGCCGAGCTCAAGGAGAAGATCGACGCGGGCGACAAGTTCGAGCTGATCGACGTCCGCGAGCCGCACGAGTGGGAGATCGTCCGCATCCCGGGCGCGAAGCTCATCCCCAAGGACAAGATCCTCTCGGGCGAGGCGTTCGCGGAGATCCCGCAGGACCGCCAGACGATCCTGTACTGCAAGTCCGGCGTCCGCTCCGCCGAGGCGCTGTCGGCCCTGCAGCACGCCGGGTTCTCCAACGCCGTGCACGTCGGCGGCGGCGTGACCGGCTGGGCCCAGCAGGTGGACACCTCCCTGCCGACGTACTAGGTGCGCTGCGCGCTCGTGAGCACTAAATGCCGCTATACCGGCATTTAGTGCTCACGAGGCCGGAGGCCACCTCGCTGAGACGCGACGCACAGTAACGAAGCACGACCCTCCAACGGATGATCCTCAGGACTCCGATGTCACACTGAGGACACGATCGCCCATCGCGGCGGTCACGACCGTGAGGGGGGCTGGTGGCACGACGGCGCGACGCGGCACGCCCGCGGCGGTCCTGGGGCACGTGGATCCTCACCGCGGTCCTCGCGCTGCTGATCGCGACGGTCCTCGCCGTCACCGGCCTGGTGAACGCGTCGATCGGCAACGACGCGATCCCCCACGAGCAGGGTGACAGCTCCCAGGTCCCGCCCGACGTCGCCCACGGCGGGACCTTCGTCGACGGCCGCACCGACCCGGCGCACTCGGCCGCGATGCCGCCGCGCACCGTCGCGCTCACCTTCGACGACGGTCCCGACCCCACCTGGACCCCTCAGGTCCTCGCCGTGCTCGCGCGGCACCGGGTCCCCGGCACGTTCTTCGTCGTCGGCTCGCTCGCCGTGCGCCATCCCGAGCTGCTGCGCCAGATCCGCGCCTCGGGCAGCGAGATCGGCATCCACACGTTCACCCACGTCGACCTCTCCGAGGTGCCCGACTGGCGCCTCGAGCGGGAGCTCGGCGAGACCCAGCTCGCCGTCGCCGGCGCCACGGGGGAGACGACCTACCTCGTCCGGCCGCCGTTCTCCTCGACCGTCGACGCGATCGACGACCGCGCCTACGCCGCGATCCTCGCCTCGGGCCGCGACGGCTACGTCAACGTGTTCACCGACGTCGACGGCGAGGACTGGCAGCGCCCGGGTGTCGACGCGATCGTCCGCAACGCCACCCCGAAGGACGGCGCCGGGGCGACGGTGCTGCTCCACGACGCCGGCGGGGACCGCTCCGAGACCGTCGCGGCGCTCGACCGCCTCATCCCCGAGCTGCAGGCCCGGGGCTACCGCTTCACCACGGCGACCGCCGCGGTCGGGGCGCCCCCGGCGGCCGCGCCCGCCCCGCAACGCGACCGGGTGGTCGGCGGCGGCCTGGTCACGGCGGTCGACCTCGCCACCGGCGGCGTGCGGCTCCTCGAGGGACTGCTCGTCGGCGTCGGCCTCGTGGTCGTGCTGCGCCTGGTGCTGACGCTCGTCGTCGCCCGCCGCCACGCCCGCCGTCGTCGGGACCCCTCGTTCCGCTGGGGGCCCGACCACCGCGAGCCGGTGTCGGTGATCGTCCCGGCCTACAACGAGACCGAGAACATCGAGGCCACGCTGCGCTCGATCCTCGCGAACGACCACCCGCTGGAGATCCTGGTGGTCGACGACGGGTCCACCGACGGGACCGCGGAGCTCGTCGAGTCGCTGGGGCTGCCCGCCGTCCGCGTCATCCGCCAGCCCAACAGCGGCAAGCCGATCGCGCTCAACACCGGCGTGGCCCGGGCGAAGCACGACCTCGTGGTGATGATGGACGGCGACACCGTCTTCCAGCCCGACACCGTCGCCCGGCTGGTCGCGCCGTTCGCGGACCCGGAGATCGGGGCCGTGGCGGGCAACGTCAAGGTCGCCAACCGCACCGAGCTCATCCCGCGGCTGCAGCACATCGAGTACGTCGTCGGGTTCGGCATCGACCGCCGCGTGCAGGACACGCTGGGCGCGATCACGACGATCCCCGGCGCGGCGGGCGCGTTCCGCAAGCAGGCCGTCCTCGACGTCGGCGGGCTGTCGCTGGACACCCTCGCCGAGGACACCGACCTCACGATCGCGCTGGGCCGCGAGGGCTGGCGGGTGGTCTACGAGGAGCGGGCGCTGGCCTGGACCGAGGCCCCGACGACGCTCACGCAGCTGTGGCGGCAGCGCTACCGGTGGACCTACGGGACGATGCAGGCGGTCTGGAAGCACCGCCGGTCGCTGCGCGAGCGCGGCGCGTCCCGGCGGGTCGGGTGGCTCGGGCTCGGCCACATCGGGATCTTCCAGGTCCTGTTCCCGCTGGCCGCACCGCTGGTCGACATCTTCTTCGTCTACGGGCTGGTGTTCGGCGACCCGGCGACGACGCTCGTGCTCTGGGGCTCGATGCTGCTCGTGCAGACCGGGGCCGCGGCCTACGCGTTCCGGCTCGACGGCGAGCCGCTGGCGCCGCTCTGGGTGGCCCCGGTGCAGCAGTTGCTCTACCGGCCGCTGATGTACGCGGTGCTCGTGCGCTCGCTGCTGTCCGCGGTCACCGGGGGCCGGGTGCGCTGGCAGCGCATCCAGCGGCTCGGCGCGCTGCGGGCGCTGATGCCGGGGCAGCCGGCGGCCCCCGTCGTTCCCGCTGCCCCTGCGCCCGTCGTTTCCGCCGCCCCCCGTGCCAGCGAAGCGTCCCTATCGGCGTGCTCCCCTCATACCGCAACCAGTGGCAGGAAAGCCCCGTCGTCGGCGCCGACCCCCGCGCCGGAACCCGCGGAGCCGGCGTCACGCAGCCGCTGGCTGGACGTGCTGCGGGCGATCGCGCTGGTCCGCGTGATCGGCTATCACGTCCTGGGCTGGGGCTGGCTGTCCTTCGTCTTCCCCTCGATGGGCGTGATGTTCGCGCTCGGCGGCTCGCTGATGCTGGCCTCGCTGCGGCGCGCCGAGGCGGTCGACGTCATCGGGCGGCGGCTCAAGCGCCTGCTGCCGCCGTTCTGGCTGTTCGGGCTGGTCGTCGTCCCCGTGATGGTCTGGCACGGGTTCGGCGAGGACCCGGTGCCCGGCGCCCCGCAGTGGCTGTTCTGGGCTCTGCCGATCCTCGACCCGCCGGGCAGCGCCTGGGCCACCGACGCGACCGTCGTGCTCTGGTACATCCGCACCTATCTGTGGCTGGTGCTGCTCACGCCGCTGCTGCTCGCGGCCTGGCGTCGCCGGCCGGTGGTCGCGATGGCGGTGCCGCTGGCGATCGTCGGGGTCGACGCCCTGCTCGGCGGCGGGCTCCGGGACTTCGGCGACGTCGGCACGGCGCTGGTCGACGCCTCGGTCTTCGCGGGCTGCTGGATGCTCGGGTTCGCCCACCGCGACGGCAGCCTGCGCCGCCTCGCCGCGGGCCGGGCGGTGCTGCTGGCGACCGTCGCGATCGCGGCCGGCGTCGCCTGGGCGTTCGCGTACCCGGCGGGCGACGACGGGATCGACCTCAACGACATCCCGCTCGGCCAGGCGCTGGTCTCGCTCGGCGCGGTGCTGCTCGTGCTGCGCTACTCCCCGCGCCTGGCGTGGCTCGAGCGCATCCCCGGGCTCGGCCGGCTGGTCACGGTGATCAACGCCCGCGCCGTCACCATCTACCTCTGGCACAACGTCGCGATCGCGCTGGCCGAGCCGATCGACGCCCGGCTCGGCTGGCCCTCGATCGGGGCGCTGATCGGGACCTCGGTGGTGCTCACCGCGGTGCTCGCGCTCGGCCTCGGGTGGGTCGAGGACCTCGCCGCCGGACGACGCCCGGCGCTGATCCCCGGCCCGCACCAGCCCGCGCTGCGGCGCCGGGCCCCGCGCCGTGTCGCGCCCGCGCCGCCGGTCATCGGCGACGGCGGGCTCGCGCTGCCGGCCGAGACGCGGGAGAGCACGCTCGCGGCGGCCAACGCCCAGCGGCCGGCCTCGGAGTTCCGGCACGACCCGCGCTTCGCCGGCGCCACCCCGGTCCCGGCCGCGTCGCGGTCGTTGCGGCGGGGCCCGGCCCCGCGGCGGACCGGCGCCCCGTCCCTGCCGCCCGGCCGGGTGTCGCCGGCCCGTCCGGTGCCGTCGGCGCCGTTCCGCGCCGCGCCGTCGGGGCCACCGACCCGCGTGCCCGACGCGCGCCGCGCCGGCCCGGCCTCCCAGCCCGGCACCGCGGTGCGCGCCGCGGCCGCTCCGGCCCCCACCCGGCCCCCGCGGCGTCACGACGACGAGCCGGTCACCGGCGTCGTCGGGCGGGCGCCCACCGGCCGGGACCGGCTGCTGTCCTTCGGCCAGGACGACGGGGCCGAGACCGGCCCGACGGCGGGGCGCCACGCCTCGCAGCCCGACCCGGCCACCCCGGCCGTCCGGCCCGATCGGCGCGGCTCCCACCGGGGGGACGGCGCCGGTCCCGTCGCGCACGATCCCGGCACCCCGAGCCGCCACCGGCGCTGACCCCGCCCGGCGTGCGGGCTCGGCCGCGAGGGGCACATGGGGCAGGAGCTCGGGCCGACCCGGCTGCCTGGTGTGCTCCTGATCAACACGACCGGGGCCGGCTCGTCCGCGAGGGGCACGTGGGGCAGGAACTCGGGCCGACCAGGCTGTCTGCTGTGCTCCTGATCAGAGGGCTCGGTCCTCAGCGCACGACGCGGTACCAGTGCGGCGTGTCGTCGGCGATCGGCTCCAACCGGACCCGGGCCGCGCCGGGCCGGCGCGGGAAGAGCGGAGTCCCGTCGCCGAGGAGCACCGGCACCACGAAGACCAGCACCTCGTCGAGCAGGCCGGCCTCGAGGCACTGCGCCGCGACGTCGGCGCCGAGGACCGTCACGGCGCGCTCGCCCGCGGCGTCCCGGGCGAGCGCGACCGCGTCGTGCAGGTCGGTCGCGAACACCACGCCCGGCGGTGCCGTCGGCGGCGGGCGGTGGGTGAGGACGACCGCCGGGCCGTCGTAGCGCCCGCCGAAGGCCCCCTCGGCGTCGGTGCCGCGGTTCGGGTCGTCACCGTCGTGGGTGCGTCGCCCGACGAGCAGCGCGCCGACGTCGGCGAGGAGCCGGTCGGCGGCCGGGTTCGGGTCGCCGGCGTACTCGGAGAGCCAGGACATGTCGCCGCCCGGGCCGGCGAGGTAACCGTCCAGCGAGGCGGCGGCGGAGTAGATCAGGCGCGCCACGAGGTCCTCCTCCCACCGGTGGACGGACGCTAGCAGCGAAGGAGATCGTCCGGTTCGTCCGCCGATGCCCAGTTGGGCGCTCACGGTGACAGCGCGCTCACGCAGCGTTCACGGCGAGCACACCAGCGCCGTCGGATGGGCTGTTGGTATGCGCACAGAAGCGTTCGTTCGGACGCAGCCGTTGCCCCCTCCGGAGAGGTCCCCATGCCCATCCCCGTCCCCGAAGCCATCGACGAGCAGGCCGAGGTCGCCGTCACCAAGACCCGCGCCAGTCGCTCGCCCGGCTCCTACCTGGTGAGCGCCGCGCTCGCCGGGGCCTACATCGGGGTCGCGGTCTGCCTGATGCTGGCCGCCGCGGGCCCGCTCAACGCCGCCAACAGTCCCTTCACGAAGCTCGTGCAGGGCCTCGTCTTCGGGATCGCGCTGACCCTCGTGGTGTTCGCCGGCGGCGAGCTGACCACCGGCAACATGATGACGATGGTCATCGGCCTGTTCGACCGGGCCAAGCGCACCGGGGTCGGCGCCGTCGTCGCGGTGATCGTGTTCTCGTTCGTCGGCAACCTCGTCGGCGGGCTGCTCTTCTCGCTGCTCGTCGAGGCGTCCGGCGTCCTCAAGATCGCGAACCCGGGCCAGCAGCCGGCCATGCTGAACTTCCTGTTCTCGACGGCGAAGTCGAAGGCGACCGAGGGCGCCGGCACCATGTTCTTCCGCGGTGTGCTGTGCAACCTGCTCGTCTGCCTCGGCGTCTGGATGGCCGCCCGCACCCGCTCCGACGGCGCCAAGCTCGTCGTGCTCTTCTGGGCGCTGCTCGCGTTCATCACCACCGGCTTCGACCACGTCGTCGCCAACATGACGATCCTCGCGCTGGGCCTGTTCTCCGGGGCGCCGGGCGTCACCGTCGGGGTCTTCGCCTGGAACATGCTCTGGGTCGGTCTCGGCAACCTCGTCGGCGGCGCGCTGCTCGGCGCCGCGTACGGCTACGTCGCCCGCGGGGAACGGCCGTCGTCGTCCGAGGCCACCACGACCCCCGACTCCGCCGTGCCGCGCGACCGTGAGGTCGCCCAGGCCTGAGCCACCTCCGAGACGGTGCCCCGGGAGGACTGCTCCTCCCGGGGCATCGTCGTGTCCGCGTCAGGCCGCGAAGGTGTAGCGGCTGCCCACCGCGCCGGGGACGAACGCCTCGCCGAGCTCCTGGGCGAGGCGCATCTGCGCGCGCCAGCCGGTGCAGTGGGCGGGGACGACGACGTCGGGCGCCATCCCGACGAGGGCCGCCACCGTCGGCTCGATGACCGGCTCGAACCCCGGCCCCGTGAGGTGCAGGCCGCCGAGCAGGGCGTGCAGGTGGTCGTGGCCGGTGAGCCGCAGGGCGTGGCGGGCGATGTTGACCGCGCCGGCGTGCCCGCAGCCGGTGAGGACGACGAGGCCGCGCCCGCGGACGTGCACGACGAGCGCCTGGTCGTCGACGATCCACGGGTCGGGACGCCACGTGTCGTCGACGAGGGCCTCGTGGAAGGCCATGCCGCGCTCGAACTCCGTCGTGCGGTCGACCTCGCCGGTCACGAGCACGCTGCCGTCGAGAAGGAACGACGGCTCGCGGCGCTCGACGAGCTCGATGCCGTCGCCGGCGAGCCCGGCCCGGTCGAGCAGGGGCATGACGAACGGCCGGCCGCCGGGCGGGACGAGCCGGCGCCGGGTGAACGCGGCCGGGTGCAGCACGAGCGGGCTCGCCGCCCGGCCCAGCCAGCGCTCCAGCCCCGGGAAGCCGCCGGAGTGGTCGCCGTGGCCGTGGGAGAGGACGACCGCGCCGATGTCCCCCGGGTCGATCCCGAGACGCCGGCCGTTGGTGGCCATGCCCTCGGGGGAGACGCCGGTGTCGAAGAGCAGCGTGTGGTCGTGCCCGCCCTTGGTGACCGTGACCAGGGCCGAGAACCCGTGCTCGGCGAGCAGCCCGACGCGGGTCTCACCCCCCACGTACTGCGGGGCCTCCACCGGCGGGCCCGTGCCGAGCCGGGCCCGCGTCGCGACCTCGGTGTCCGCCAGGAGGGCGTCGAAGGAGTTGTCGACGAGCACGGTGATCACCACGGCGTCGACCGGCTCCAGCGCCACCGGGTCGACGGCTGTCCCTTCCGCGGCGCGAGGTGCGGCGAAGGCGACGGCGGCCGGGTCGGCGCCGGTGTCGGTGCACATGCCGCCGATCGTGGCAGCGCGGACGAGTGTGCGGCACTGCCCGGCGGCGCGGTCCTGCTCCGTGCCGCTACCCGTGGCGGAGCACGCGGTAGACGGTCTCCGAGGCGGGGGACGGACGCGAACACGGCGGCCTCCCCGTAGGTCTTCCCTGACCTGTCATCGGCGAGTGGGAGGCGGAGAACGGTACCGCCGCCGGGCCAGGACGTCCCGATGATCACGGCGAGCGGCGGTCCCGGGGGCCGACCGGAAGGGCTGCGGCGCGACCGAGTCTCCACGACTCGGTCGCGCGGCAGTGCTTCAGTCCCGGTGCTGGGCGATGTTGAGGACGTTCCCGTCGGGCGCCCGGACGAAGAACCGACGCACGCCCCACGGCTCGGTCGTCAGCGGGTGCACGATCTCGTACCCGCGCCGCCGCGCCTCGGCGAACGCCTCCTCGACGTCGTCGACCCGGATCGTCGCGATCGGGCTCTCCGGCGCGGTCGCGTCCTGGGTCACGACCTGCACGCTCGCCCCGGAGCCCGTCGCGGTGAAGCGGGTGACCCAGTCCATGTTGATGCTCTCGTCGGTCATGCCGAGGTAGCCCGCGTAGAAGTCCCGGGCCGACGCGATGTCGGGGACGGGCAGGTCGACGTAGACCGTGGTGACGCGCACCGGTCAGTAGTACCAGCGAGCCACGGGGTGAGCGCCGGAGCGAACTGCCTTTCCGGGCCTTCGTGTCGCAACCGCGCCGCTACCGGGGCGCGACCGGTCCCCGTGACACTCGGCGCCCCACGAGGAGGACGACGTCAGGCGAGGAGGATCGAGATGGGCACGGAACGGCTCGGGCTCACCGTCATTCCCGGCGCGGGCTGGCGTGCGGAGGACGTGCGCCGCGTCGCCCGGGAAGCCGAACACGCCGGATTCGATGCGATCTTCTCGACCGAGGTCAACAGCGACACGATGAGCACGGCCCTCCTGATGGGCGGGTCGACGGAGCGGATCGGCGTCGGCACGTGGGTCGCGAACATCTACCTGCGCCATCCGTACCTGTGCGCGAAGGGCGCCGAACTGATCGCCGATGCGACCGACGGGCGTTTCCTGCTCGGCCTCGGCGTCAGCCACCAGCCCGTCAACGCCGCCCTGCAGATCGACATGTCGGACGCCGGGAACGACCTGGGCTCCTACGCTCGCGCGGTCCGAGGGTGGCTGGAGGGAGGCGGCCCGACGACGCACCTGCCGCAGCGCCCGGCGCCGCGGCCGGTGCCGATCTACGTCGCCGCCCTGAGCTTCGCCGCGGTCGAACGGGCCGCCGAGGTCGCGGACGGCCTGATGCCGACCATGTGGTCGCCGGAGAGGGTGGCCGAGAGCGTGGAGCACATCGCGCGGGGCCGTCGCCGCGCCCAGCTGACGGGAGACGTCGACCTGACGTTGGGCATCCCGACGTTCATGGGTGAGGACCTCGACCGACTGCGGGAGATCGCCAGGGAGAATCTCGCCCTCTACACCGGCTTCCCGTTCTTCCGCCGGATGTGGCACGAGAGCGGTTTCGTCGAGGAGGCGGAAGCCATGGCCCGCGGCGCAGGCGCCCGCGGGTTGAGCGACGCCCTCCTGGACTCCTTCTGTCTCATCGGGCCGCCGTCCCGATGCCGTGAACGGATCGCCCGGTACCGATCGGCGGGCGTTGACCTCCCCATCCTCATGCCGCCCCTCGGTCCACGCGCGGCGCTGGAGGTCGTCGACACGTTCGCGACCGTCGCGGCTCAGTAGTACCAGGGGAACGGGGCCCAGTCGGGCTCCCGCTTCTGCAGGAACGACTCCTTGCCCTCGACGGCCTCGTCGGTCATGTAGGCCAGCCGGGTCGTCTCGCCGGCGAAGAGCTGCTGGCCGACGAGCCCGTCGTCGATCAGGTTGAACGAGTACTTGAGCATCCGCTGCGCCTGCGGGGACTTGCCGAGGATCTCCCGCGCCCACTGCAGCGCCGTCGACTCCAGCTCGGCGTGCGGGACGACCTCGTTCACCGCGCCCATCCGGTGCATGGCCTCGGCGTCGTAGGTCCGGCCGAGGAAGAAGATCTCACGGGCGAACTTCTGCCCGACCTGCCGCGCGAGGTAGGCCGAGCCGTACCCGCCGTCGAAGGACCCGACGTCGGCGTCGGTCTGCTTGAACCGGGCGTGCTCGGCCGACGCGAGGGTGAGGTCGCAGACCGCGTGCAGCGAGTGCCCGCCGCCCGCGGCCCACCCGTTGACGACGGCGATGCACACCTTCGGCATGAAGCGGATGAGCCGCTGGCACTCGAGGATGTGCAGCCGGCCGGCCCGGCCCTGCTCCTGCGCGCTCACCGCGGTCTCCGACGACGCGTACTGGTAGCCCGTGCGGCCGCGGATGCGTTGGTCGCCGCCGGAGCAGAAGGCGTGGCCGCCGTCGCGCGGGGACGGGCCGTTGCCGGTCAGCAGCACCACGCCGACGTCGGCGCTGGTGCGCGCGTGCTCCAGGGCCGTCGCGAGCTCGTCGACGGTGTGCGGCCGGAATGCGTTGCGCACCTCGGGACGGTCGAACGCGATCCGAACGCACCCCAGGTCGACGGACCGGTGGTAGGTGATGTCGGTGAAGGCGAAGCCCTCCACCGCACGCCAGGCGGACGGGTCGAAGATCGAGTCGTCGGCGCTCACGCGGCGGACTCTAGGAGGTGGACCGCCTCCCCGCCGGACTCACGTGGCCGCGGCCAGCGGGAGGTCCCGGTCGCCCGTGCCGTCGGCGTCCTCCGCGCCCGCCGCCCAGGCCAGGGCGGGCAGCCCGCGCAGCGCGTCGACCACGATCCGCGGGCCGAGGCGATCGACGGTCCCGGCGAGCGACTCGTGCCCCATGCGGTGCTCCTCCCAGACCGCGACGACCGCCTCGACCAGCGCGGGCACGTGGTCGGCGGCGACGCGCCCGAGGACACGGCCGAGCCGGTCGCGGCGCAGGTCGCCGCCGAGGTGCACCCGGTAGCCGGGCACCCGCCGGCCCCCGATCGAGACCAGGTTGCCCGCGAAGCCCAGGTCGGCGGTCTGGTGACGGGTGCAGCTGGCCGGGCACCCCGACACGCTCACCCGCAGCCCGCTGTTGCGGCGCAGCGCCGGGAGCTCCCAGAGGGCCCGGGCGAGGTCGTGGGTCGACGTGATCGCGAGCGCGCAGACCGGCGCACCCACGCACGCGCGCACGTCGTGCGCGGGATGGTCGGCGCCTACGACGAGCCCGTGCTCCGCGAGCGTGCGCCGCAGCACCCCGACCCGCGCCACCGCGACGTCGCGCAGCACGACGTTCTGCTCGCGCGTCGGGCGCAGGATGCCGTCGCCGTCGACCTCGCACGCCGCGGCGAGGGCCTCGAGCGCGTCGGCGGCGAGCTCCCCGAGCGGCACCGTCACGGTGACCGTGACGAGGCCCGGAGCGGTCTGGGCGCGGACGTCGGTACCCCACCCGCCGTCGGGAACCGGGCCGCCGGCGGGCGACGGCCCCCCGACGACGGCCGGGCGCGCGGGCAGCGGCGCGGGCTCGGGCCACGGCCGGCGTCGGGCGGCGCGGTCGGCCTCGGCGACCAGCGCGGTGAACCGCGTGACGCCCAGGCGCCCGACGAGGAACTTCAGCCGAGCCCGGTTCGGGGTGTCGAAGGCGCCGTGGGCGAGGAAGACCTCGAGCACCGCGTGCACCGCGGGCAGCAGCCGCTCGCGCGGGACGAACTCGACGATCCGGCTGGCGAGCGTGGGGGAGGAGCGGCCGAGGCTGCCCCCGGCCCACAGCTCGTAGCCCGGCCGGCCGTCGTCGTCGAGGGTGGAGACGAGCCCGACGTCCGAGACCTTCGCCTGGTCCCGGCACGGCCCGCAGCCGCCCATACCGATCGTCAGCCGCTGGGGCAGCCGGGCGTTGAGGTCCGGGCCGAGCGCCAGCAGCGAGTCGGTGAGCGCCGTCGCGTCGGGGGTGCAGTCGAAGGGCTCGTCGGCCGACACCCCCGCGTCGGGGCAGCTGGTCACGCCGCGGACGGTGTGTCCACACGTCGAGGAGGTGTCGAGGCCGGCGGCGCCCAGGTGGTCGAGGACGTCGTCGACGTCGGCCGCGGCGACGTCGTGCAGCTCGACCTGCTGGCGGGTCGTGAGGTGCACCCGGCCGTCGCTGTGGCGCCGCGCGAGGGCGGCGAGCGTCCGGGCGGCGTCGGCCGGCAGCGTCGCCCTCGTCCGGGCGCGGACGAGGAAGTGGGTGTCGGCGGCCTGCGAGCAGACCCCGAGGGTCTTGAGGCTGTAGCGCTCCAGCGCGCCGAGGCGGCCCGCGCCGAGCGCGGCGGGGTCGAGGGGGAGCCCGGCCCGCTTGCTCGCGACGACGTCGCCCGGCGTGTCCCGCCCGCCGGGGCGCGCGGGGCGGTGACCGGGACGGTGCCCGGCCAGCGGCCGGGCGAGCAGGGGGGACACGACGCCGACCGGTGCGGCGACGGTCGCGGGCCCCGAGACCAGCACGTACCCGACGCCGCGCACCGTCCGGATCATGTCGCGGTGCCGCGGGCCGAGGACGCGGCGGAGCTGGCGGACGTGCACGTCGACGGTGCGGGCGCTGCCCTCGTAGTCCCGGCCCCAGACGCTCGCGAGCAGCTGGCGGCGCGACAGCGGCCGCCCGGCGTGCTCGACGAGCTCGGTGAGCAGCTCGAACTCGCGGCGGGCGAGCACGAGCGGTCGCCCGGCCACCCGCGCGTGGAACGACGCGGCGTCCACGACGAGGTCCCCGACGGCCAGCGCGCCCTCGCCGAGCGCGGGCAGGCCGTTCCCCGGCTCCGGACGGGGGCGGCGGGGCCCGGCGCGCCCGATGGCGAGCCGGAGGCGCAGGTCGATCTCGGCCGGCCCGGCGTCGGCGAGCACCAGCCCGTCGAGGTGGTCCTCGGCGTCGGGCGGCAGGTCGGCGTCGGGGCCGAGCACGAGGACCCGGGGGACGTCCGGGCGGGCGCGGGTGGCGGCGGCGGCGAGCTCGGACGCGGCGCGGGGGCGCTCGCGGCCGTCGAGCAGCACGACGTCGACGTCGTCGGGCGCGGCGAGGACACCGGCCGACGCCACCGGGGTCAGCGTCGTCCGGTGGGCCGAGAGCAGCCCGAGGGCGGGCAGGACGCCCTCCACGGACTCCGCCGCGCTGACGAGGAGCAGGTGCACGCGCGAGACCTCCCGCCGGATCGGGTGGTGGGACCGCTGCCACGCGCGCCCGTCGGGTGTGAGGGTGCACGGGACGCCGCGGGGTCTGGTGGCCGAACCGACGGCGGATGGGACATCGGACCACGGAACCGGCGCGTACCGGCTACGACCTGGTTACGCCGACGTTGCCACGCCGGTGGTGATCGTCACGGGCGTGGTCGTCACCGGGCGAAGAGCTCCCGGACGGCGGCGCGGTCCGGCTTGCCGATGCCGTGCACGGGCACCGCCTCCAGCACCCGCACCTCGCGCGGCGCGGCCCGGCCCATGAGCGCGACCTCGGCGCGCACCGCCTCGGCGTCCAGCGACGCCCCCCGCTCCCCGGCGACCACGGCCACGACCCGCGCGCCCCACTCGGCGTCGGGCACCCCCACCACACACGCCTCCCGCACCCCCGCCACCGCCAGCAGGGCGCGTTCGACGGCGGCCGGGGCCACCTTCTCGCCGCCGGTGACGATGACGTCGTCGGCCCGCCCGAGGATCTCCAGCCGGCCGTCGCGGTCGATCCGCCCGAGGTCGGACGTGCGGAACCGCCGGCCGGGCAGGAAGTCCGCGGCGGCCGCGTCGTCGGCGCCGCGGTACCCCTCGGCGACGGTGGCGCCGCCGAGCACGACCCGGCCCGCCCCCGTCTCGTCCTGACCCTCGAACTCCACCGTGACGCGGTCGAGCGGCACGCCGTCGTAGACGCAGCCGCCGCAGGTCTCGCTCATCCCGTAGGTGGTCAACACCCGCACCCCGGCCTCGCGGGCGCGGGCCAGCAGGCCGGGGTCGGCGGCCGCGCCGCCGACGAGCACCGCGTCGAGCGCGCGCAGCGCGTCGAGCCCGGCCCCGGCGTCGTCGAGCAGGCGCCGGACCTGGGTCGGCACCAGCGAGGTGCGGCTGACCGGGCCGCCCCCGTCGCGCGCGGCGGCCTCGAGCGCGGCGGCGAACCCGTCGGGCCGGAAACCGTCGCGCAGCTCCATCACCGCGGCCGGCGACCCGGAGCGCGCCGAGCGCAGCAGGACCTGCACCCCCGCGACGTGGTGGGCCGGCAGCGCGAGCAGCCAGCGCCCGTCCCCGCCGAGCCGGGCCGCCGTCGCCGCCGCCGACGCCGCCAGCGCCGTGCCGGACAGCAGCACCGCCTTGGGCACGCCGGTCGAGCCCGACGTCGTCACCACGGCCGCGACCCCCGGCGGCACCGGCCCGGTGAGCGCCGCCCGGGGCGCCGGCTCGCCCGGCCCGGTCGGCAGCACCGCCGGGCCCTCCCCGGCGGCGGCGGTGACGAGGCGGGCGGCCAGCGCCCGCGCCGCGGCGGCGGACCCGTCGGTCGGGACGATCTCCACGGCACGACGGTCGGCGATCACGGTCTCTACCGTAGGCACGGTGAGCGACGCCCGACCCGACCCCGTGACCGTCGTCCCCGGACCGGCCGGGTCCGAGCTGGCCGTGGCCGTCGTCGCGCTGCCGATGCGGACCCGGTTCCGCGGGATCACCGTGCGGGAGACGCTGCTGCTGCGCCGGGCCGACGACCTCGGGGACACCGCCGCGCCCTGGGGCGAGTTCTGCCCCTTCACCGAGTACGACGACGACGAGGCCGTGCCCTGGCTGCGCTGTGCGCTGGAGTCGGCGGGCCTGCTCGGCGCACCGTGGCCGGCGCCCCGGCGGGCGAGCGTCCCGGTGAACGCGACCGTGCCCGCCGTCGGGCCCGCGCAGGCGCACCGCATCGTCGTCGCCTCGGGCGCGGGCACGGCCAAGGTGAAGGTCGCCGAGCGGGGCCAGGACCCCGCCGAGGACCTCGCCCGCGTCGAGGCGGTCCGCGACGCCCTGGGGCCGGCCGGCCGGGTGAGGGTCGACGCGAACGCCGGCTGGGACGTCGACGCCGCCGTGGCCGCGATCACCACGCTCGACCGGGCCGCGGGCGGGCTGGAGTACGTCGAGCAGCCGTGCCCGACGGTGGAGGAGCTCGCGGCGGTCCGGCGCCGGGTGGACGTCCCGGTCGCCGCCGACGAGTCGATCCGCCGCGCCGGGGACCCGATGCGGGTGGTGGCCGCGCAGGCCGCGGACGTCGCCGTCGTCAAGGTCGCGCCGCTGGGCGGGATCGCGGCGTCGCTGCGGATCGCCGAGGCCATCGGGCTGCCGTGCGTGGTGTCCTCGGCGGTGGAGAGCTCGGTCGGGCTCGCCGCCGGTCTGGCGCTGGCGGGCGCGCTGCCCGAGCTGCCGCACGCCTGCGGGCTCGCGACGACGAGCCTGCTGGCGGCCGACACGGTGGCCCCGGGCGACGCCGTCGTCCCCGTCGGCGGGGCGATCGCGGTGCCGACCGCGCCGCCCCCCGTCCCCGTGGCCGCGCTCGCGGAGCACGCCGCGTCCCCGGACCGGGCGTCGTGGTGGCTCGACCGGTTGAGACGGGTACTACGCCGCGTGGACGATGGGGTCCCGACCGACCCGGGCGCCGTCGACGCCGTCCGCTGACGCACTCAGGAGGAACCGATGGACAGGCTCGAGGCGGGCCGCGCGGTGGTCGCCGCCAAGGACGCGAAGGGCATGAGCTGGCAGCAGCTCGCCGACACCCTCGGCCGCTCCCTGGTCTGGACGACCTCGGCGCTGCTGGGCCAGCAGCCCCTCGACGCCGAGCAGGCCCAGCAGGTCGGTGGGGTGCTCGGTCTCGACGACGCCGCCGTCGCCGCGCTCGCCCTCCCGCCGGTGCGCGGTGAGGCGGCGCTCGACCCCACCGAGCCGGTGACCTACCGGCTGCAGGAGGCGCTGCAGGTCTACGGCTCGGCGCTGCACGAGCTCATCCGCGAGGAGTTCGGCGACGGCATCATGAGCGCCATCGACTTCTCGCTGGAGTTCGAGCGCGAGCCCGACCCGAAGGGCGACCGCGTCAAGCTGATCTGGAGCGGCAAGTTCCTGCCGTACAAGGTCTGGTGACCGTCGCGGGGACCGACCCCTCGACACGCCGCCGCGCGTCGGCCTGACTCGACCCGTGCGGATGTAGCGTGCGGAGCGTGACCGCCGCCCCGCCCCAGGACACCCGGGCGCAGCCGCCGGCCGCGGCCGGCGAGCCCGAGGGTCCGCCCCTGCACGTGCGCACCGCGTTCGGGGTCCGTGAGGCGGAACCACGGCCACGCCCGCACCTGCCCGGGCCCGCCTGGACGTGCGACGGCATCCTGCTGCGGCCGGTGTCGGACACGGTGCTCGCGGCGTGGTCCGCGGCCACCACCGAGGAGCTGGCCGCCTCCGGGGTCGACGGCGTGCGCGTCGCCCGTCCGGTGCGTGCCTCGGACGGGCGGCGCGTGGTCTCGGGCTGGGCGGCGTGCCACGACGTGGCCGGGCAGGTCCGCCCCCGGCACGACGACGTCGTCGCGGTCTCGCTGCGGCTGCACCGCGCCACCGCCAAGCTCGCCCGCCCCCGCCTCGTCGACGACCGCGACGACATCCTCGCCCGGGCCGACCGCATGGCCTTCGGCGAGCGCTCCGTGTCGCTCGACGCCGAGACCGGCGGTGACCTGTTCGCCGAGCTGGTCCGCCGGCGCGTCCCCGTGACGGTGCCGTCCCAGCTGGTGCACGGCGACCTGTTCGGCACCGTGCTCTTCGACGGGCCGGACACCCCCGAGGGCCCCGGCACCGAGCAGGCGCCGCCCGCGGTGCTCGACGTCGTGCCGTTCTGGCGGCCGGTCGAGTGGGCGGCCGCCGTCGTCGTCGTGGACGCCCTGGCCTGGGGCGGGGCCGACTCGGGCATCGTCGGGCGCTGGTCGCACCTGGTGGCGTGGCCCCAGATGCTGCTGCACGGGCTGCTCTTCCGGCTCGCGGTCCACGCCCAGCACCCGGCCTGCACCAAGGAGTCGCTGCGCGGGCTCGAGCACGCCGCCCGCGTGGTCACCGAACTGCTCTGACGATGTGATGACGGGCCCTCGGTCCGTCGTCGCCGTGAAACGCAGCGTCACGCCGCCGTAACGACGCGTGCCTAGCGTCGCCCCTCGAGTCGGGACCGAGGGCGCGGCACGTCACCGCGCCCGGTGATCGAGAGGGCGTGGCGAGATGAGCGTGGCCGCCGAGGCCGCCGGGACCCGCGGGGGCCGGTGGATCGACGACTGGCGTCCGGAGGATCCGGGCTTCTGGGAGAGCACCGGGAAGAAGATCGCGAACCGGAACCTGTGGTTCTCGGTGTTCTCCGAGCACATCGGCTTCTCGATCTGGTCGCTCTTCGCGGTGCTCACGCTGTTCATGGGCGACGCGTACCACATCGACACCGCCGGCAAGTTCTTCCTGGTCTCGATGCCCACCCTCGTCGGTTCGGTGCTCCGGCTGCCCTACTCGATGGCGGTCGCGGTGTTCGGCGGCCGCAACTGGACCATCATCTCGGCCGCGCTCCTGCTGGTGCCGGCGATCCTCGCCGCGATCGTCATGCACCCCGGCACGTCGTACACGACGTTCATGGTGGTGGCGGCGATCGCCGGCGTCGGCGGCGGCAACTTCGCCTCGTCGATGACGAACATCAACGCCTTCTTCCGCGAGAGCGAGAAGGGCAAGGCGCTCGGGCTCAACGCCGGCGGCGGGAACCTCGGCGTCGCGGTCATCCAGCTGGTCGGGCTGCTGATCATCGCGACGGCCGGCACCGGCTCCCCGCGGATCCTGCTGGCGGTCTACATCCCGCTGATCGTCATCGCGCTGGTCGGCGCGGCGCTGTTCATGGACAACCTGTCGACGGTGCGCAACGACACCGGTGCGCTCGCGGAGGCGGCGAAGGACGCGCAGACCTGGATCCTCTCCTTCCTCTACATCGGCACCTTCGGGTCGTTCATCGGCTACAGCTTCGCCTTCGGCCTGGTGCTGCAGAACCAGTTCGGCCGCACCCCGCTGCAGGCCGCCTCGATCACGTTCATCGGCCCGCTGCTCGGATCCCTGATCCGGCCGGTGGGCGGGATGCTCTCCGACCGGATCGGCGGCACGCGGGTCACGTTCTGGAACTTCGTCGCGATGGCGGTCAGCGCGCTGATCTGCATCTGGGCGTCGGGGATCAAGTCGCTGCCGTTGTTCGTCGTCGGCTTCGTGCTGCTGTTCATCACCTCCGGCATCGGCAACGGCTCGGTCTACAAGATGATCCCGGCGATCTTCCGGACGAAGGCGCTGGCATCGTCGGAATCGCGCGGCTGGGACCAGCAGGGCGCGCTGTTGTGGGCGCGCCGCACGTCGGGCGCGGTCATCGGGATCGCCGGTGCGATCGGCGCCTTCGGCGGGCTGCTCATCAACCTCGCGTTCCGCGCCTCGTTCCAGTCGACGAAGTCCGGCACCCCCGCGTTCTGGGCGTTCGTCGCCTTCTACGCGGTCTGCTTCGTCGTCACCTACGTCGTCTACCTGCGCCGCTCGAAGGCCGCGACCGACCCGGCCACGGGCTCGACGGTCAGCTACGCGTCCGCCTAGGTGCGCTGCGCGCTCGTGAGCAGAAAGTGTCGGTATAGCGACCTTTTCTGCTCACGGGCGACCGAAGGGAGCACATGTTGGAACCCCGCACCGTCGTCGTCGTCGGCCACGGCATGGTCGGCCACCGGTTCGTCGAGAGCCTGCGCCGCCGCGACACCGAGGGCGCCTGGCGCGTCGTCGTGCTCGCCGAGGAGTCGCGGCCGGCCTACGACCGGGTGGCCCTGTCCTCCTACGTCGGCGAGGCCACCGAGGACGACCTGGCGCTCGCCGACGACGAGTTCCACGCCGACGGGCTCGTCGAGCTGCACCTCGACGACCCGGCCGTCGCGGTGGACCGGTCGGCCCGCCGGGTCACCACCCGCCGCGGCCGCGCCGTCGACTACGACGAGCTCGTGCTCGCGACCGGGTCGGTGCCTTTCGTGCCGCCGGTGCCCGGCCACGACCTCGACGGCGTGTTCGTCTACCGCACCCTCGACGACCTCGACGGGCTCCGTGCCGCCGCCGAGACCGCCACGGCCGACGCCGGCGCGGGCCGTCGGTCCGGCGTCGTCGTCGGCGGCGGGCTGCTCGGGCTGGAGGCGGCGAACGCGCTGCGACAGCTCGGCCTGTCCCCGCACGTCGTGGAGATGGCGCCGCGGCTGATGCCGGTCCAGGTCGACGACGCCGGGGGAGCGCTGCTGTACCGGCTGGTGTCCGACCTGGGACTGCGGGTGCACACCGGCGTCTCGACGTCGTCGATCGCCCGCGACCACCGCGGCGGGCTCACCGTGACGCTCTCCGACGGCACCGAGCTCGACGCGTCCGTCGTCGTCTTCTCCGCGGGCATCCGGCCCGCCGACGCGCTGGCGCGGGAGATCGGGCTCGACGTCGGGGAGCGCGGCGGGGTGCTGGTGGACGAGCGCTGCCGCACGACCGACGAGCACGTCTGGGCGATCGGCGAGGTGGCGGCCGTCCGCGGGCGCACCTACGGCCTGGTCGCCCCCGGCTACGCGATGGCCGAGGTGGTGGCCGGGCGGCTGGCCGGCGACGACGCCGAGGCCCGGTTCACCGAGGCCGACCTGTCCACCAAGCTCAAGCTGCTCGGCGTCGACGTCGCGAGCTTCGGCGACGCCCACGCGACGACGGCGGGCGCCCTCGAGGTCCGCCTCGACGACCCGGTGACCGGCACCTACTCCAAGCTCGTGGTGAGCGACGACGCCCGCACCCTGCTCGGCGGGGTCCTCGTCGGGGACGCGTCGAACTACGAGACGCTGCGCGGGTTCCTCGGCGCGGAGCTGCCCGGCGACCCGATGTCGCTGATCGCGCCGGCGGGGGAGGGCGCTGTCGGCGTCGGGATCGACGCGCTGCCCGACGGGGCCCAGATCTGCTCCTGCAACGCGGTCACCAAGGGCGCGCTCGTCGACGCCATCGCCTCCGGCGAGGCGACGACGGTGCCGCAGCTCAAGGCGTGCACGCGGGCGGGCACGACCTGCGGCTCGTGCGTGCCGACGCTCGGCAAGGTCCTCGCGAGCTGCGGCGTCGAGGTGTCGAAGGCCCTCTGCGAGCACTTCGCGCAGTCGCGGGCCGAGCTGTACGAGATCGTCCTGGCCACCGGGCTGGCGACCTTCTCGGAGATCCTCGCGGCGTACGGCACCGGGCACGGCTGCGACGTCTGCAAGCCCGCCGTCGCGTCCATGCTCGCCACGCTCGCCGGCGGCCACGTCCTCGACGGCGAGTCCGCCACGCTGCAGGACACCAACGACCACGCGCTCGCGAACATGCAGCGCAACGGCACCTACTCGGTGGTGCCGCGCCTGCCGGGCGGCGAGGTCACCGGGGAGGGCCTCATCGCGATCGGCGAGGTCGCCCGCGACTTCGGGCTGTACACCAAGATCACCGGCGGGCAGCGGATCGACATGTTCGGGGCACGGCTCGACGACCTGCCGCGGATCTGGAAGCGCCTGGTCGACGCCGGGTTCGAGTCCGGGCACGCGTACGGCAAGGCGCTGCGCACGGTGAAGTCGTGCGTGGGCACCGACTGGTGCCGCTACGGCGTGCAGGACTCGGTCGGCCTGGCCGTCGCGCTCGAGCTGCGCTACCGCGGGCTGCGGTCGCCCCACAAGCTCAAGTCCGGGGTCAGCGGCTGCGCCCGCGAGTGCGCCGAGGCCCGCTCGAAGGACTTCGGGATCATCGCCACCGAGCACGGCTGGAACCTCTACGTCGGCGGCAACGGCGGGTTCACGCCCCGCCACGCCGAGCTGCTCGCCTCCGACCTCGACACCGGGACGCTCGTGCGCACCATCGACCGGTACCTCATGTTCTACGTGCGCACCGCCGACCGGCTGCAGCGCACGGCGCCGTGGATCGAGTCGCTCGAGGGCGGGATCGACCACCTGCGCGAGGTGGTCATCGAGGACTCGCTCGGCATCTGCGCCTCGCTCGACGAGCAGATGGCCCGCCACGTGCGCAGCTACGCCGACGAGTGGGCGGCCGTCCTCGACGACCCGGACAAGCTCGCCCGCTTCACCTCGTTCGTCAACGCCCCCGGCACCCCGGACCCGACGATCGAGTTCGTCGACCACCTCGGCCGCCGGGTGCCCGCCGGGATGAAGGAGGGCCAGCCGACCGACCTGGGGTCGCTCGGCTTCGACACCACGCCGGCGCCCACCCGCATCGCCGGCCCGACGATCCCCGTGGGGGCCCCCGCATGACCACGTACGCCGATGTCCGCCACCACCCCGACGGCTCCACCGACGGCGCCGAGGCCAAGGACCCGCGTCCGGAACCCACCGCGCCCGTCACCCCGCCCGCGACCGACGGCTGGACGCGGATCTGCCCGCTCGAGCGCCTCACCCCGGAACGGGGCGTGTGCGCGCTCGTCGGCGGGGAACCGGTGGCGGTGTTCCGGACCCGTGACGACGAGCTCTACGCCCTGCACAACCTCGACCCGTTCTCCGGCGCGTCGGTGCTCTCGCGGGGCATCGTCGGCGACCTCGGGGGCACGCCCGTCGTCGCGTCGCCGCTGTACAAGCAGCACTTCGCGCTCGACTCCGGCGTCGCACTCGAGGACGACTCGGTCGCCGTCGCCACCTATCCTGTGCGGGTGGTGGACGGGGTGGTCGAGATCGGGAGCGCATGACACCAGGGCCGCTCGAGGGCGTGCGGGTCGGCGTGACGGCCGACCGGCGCGCCGACGACCAGATCGACCTGCTGCACCGGCGCGGGGCGACGACGCTGCACGGCCCGACCATGCGCATCGTCCCGCTCGCCGACGACGCCGAGCTGGCCGCGACCACCCGCGCCCTGCTGGACGCGCCGCCCGCAGTCGTCGTCGCGACGACCGGTCAGGGCTTCCGCGGCTGGCTGGAGGTGGCCGACGAGTGGGGGCTCGGCGAGCGGCTGCGGGCGGTGCTCGGTGACGCGGCACTGCTCGCCCGGGGCCCGAAGGCGCGCGGCGCGATCCGCGGCGCGGGGCTGCGCGAGGTGTGGGCGGCGGAGGCCACCGAGTCGTCGCCCGAGGTGCTCGAGCACCTCCTGGCCGGAGGTGAGGGTCCGCTCGCGGGTCGCCGGATCGCGGTCCAGCTGCACGGCGACCCGATGACGGGGTTCCTGGCGGCGCTGCGCGAGGCGGGCGCGGACGTCGTCGAGGTGCACGTCTACCGGTGGGAGCCGCCGCCCGACCTGCCCGCCGTCGACGCGCTGATCGACGCGATCGTCGGGCGCGACGTCGACGTCGTGACCTTCACCAGCGCGCCCGCCGTGGAAGGGCTGCTGCAGCGGGCCGAGACCCTCGGGCGGGACGAGGACCTGGTGGCGGCGCTGCGCGGCGGTCCGGGCGGATCGGGGGTGCTGGCCTGCGCGGTGGGGCCGGTGACCGCAGCGCCGCTGGACCGCCGCGACGTGCCCTCGATCGCGCCCGACCGCTTCCGTCTGGGGGCGATGGTGCGGCGGCTGGAGGAGCACGTGGCGGGTACCCCGCGACCGTGACCCCCGCGCTCGTCGTCCTCGCCCACGGCACCGGTGACGCCGCCGGCCGGGGTACCTGGGGACGGCTGCTGCTGCGGCTGCGGGCGGCGCTGCCCGGGGTCGAGGTCCGGCTGGCGTACGCCGGGGTGGCGCGGCCGCAGCTCGCCGACGTGCTGCCGGAGCTCCCCGGGCCGGTCGTGGTGGTCCCGGCGTTCCTGGCGGCGGGCTTCCACGTGCGGGTCGACGTCCCCGGCCAGTTGGCCGCGGTCGGGCGGGACGACGTGCGCCTGGCGGAGCCGCTGGGGCCCGACTCGGGGCTGGTGGACGTGGCGCTGGAGCGGCTGCGCGAGGCCGGGTGGCACGGCGAGCGGGTCGTCCTGGCGGCGGCGGGCTCGACGGACGCGGTCGCCCAGGAGGACCTGCGCACGGCCGCGGGGCTCTTCGCCGCGCGGCTCGGGAGCGAGGTGCCGGTCGGCTACATCGCGGGCGGTGATCCGCGGGTGGCCGACGTCGTGGCGGCGCAGGACGGGCCGGTCGCGCTGGCGACGTGGCTGCTCGCGCCGGGGGCGTTCCACCGGTGGCTGGGCGACGCGGGCGCGGCCGTGGTGGCCGAGCCGCTGGGCGACCACGACGGCGTCGTCGCGGCGGTGCGGGACCGGTACGCGCGCTGCGCGCCCGTGAGCAGCCACGACGCTCCCGGCGACCGCTGACCGGACGGACGGGGCCGAACCGGACGCCCGGCCCGGGCCGGCGGGCCGAGTTCCTCCGGATGACCCTCGTGCCCGGCCGCCCTCCCCAGCAAGGTGGTGCCGGGCGCGTCCACGACGCCGCACCCGTCGTCACAGCCGAACCGCTGGGCCGGGTGTGGAGCCGGGCCCGGTGCCCGAACCCCTGGAGCCCGTCGGATGACGCGAGGGCACGTCTTCGTGGTGCACGGCGACCTGACGCAGCTGGCGTGCGACGACGTCGTCGTGCCGACGGACGCCCGCGGGGAGGTCAGCGCGAGCTGGCACCGTCTCGTCCCGCCGGGCCGGGCGCCGTGGGGTGAGGGGATCTGGCCGGTCGACACCGGGTCCGGGTCACCGCAGGCGGCGTCGTGGTACGCCACGACGGTCCACGACGTCCTGGACGCCGTCGCGGCGGACCAGCAGGCTCGGCCACCCCGGCGAGGCCGCTCGCGGCACCTCACCGCCCTGCCGTTGGTGGGCGCGGGCCGGGGGGCGGCGGGATCGCGTCGGGGCGACGTCATCGCAGCCGTCCTCGAGGTCCTCGAGACCCACGCCGACGAGGGGCACGACGTCGCGCTGGTGCTGCGCTCGGGACGCGACCACGCCGCGGCCCAGCACGTGCGGCGCGGACGGACGCGCCACGGGCTCTCACCGGCCGAGGAGGCGACGGCCGAGGACCTCGCGGCGAGGGCCAGGGTCAACGAGCTCGCGCTGTTCCTGGGCGCCGGGGTGAGCGTGAGCGCCGGCCTCCCGTCGTGGGCGATGCTGCTCGACGAGCTCGCCCGACGCGCCGCGATCCCGGCGGCGGAGGCCGCGGAGCTCCGCACGCTGCCGGCCCAGGACGCGGCGACGCTCATCGAGCGCACCCTCGACGAGCCGCTCGAGGACGCCCTGGCCGCGGTGCTGTCAACCCACCGGCACGGCCTGTCCCACGCCCTGCTGGCGGCACTGCCGATGTGGGAGGCGGCGACGACGAACTACGACGACCTGTTCGAGCGCGCCCTGGGCGCCGTCGGGCGGGCGCCCGCCGTCCTGCCGTTCGAGCCGGCGCGCGCCGACCGGCCCTACCTGCTCAAGCTGCACGGTGATCTCGCGCGCCGCCGCAACGTCGTCCTGACCCGCGACCACTACCTGCGGTTCCAGGGCGCACAGGGCGCCCTGGCGGGGGTGGTGCAGGGCCTGCTCATGACCCGCCACGTGCTGTTCGCCGGGTTCTCGCTGGCCGACGAGAACTTCCTCCACCTCGCCGACGAGGTCCGCCGCGTGCGGGAGGACGACCGGGTGGTGGGCACGGCGCTGGCCCTGGTCGACGAGCCGCTGCGCCGGCGGATGTGGGACGGCGAGCTGCGCTACCAGGCCTTCGCCGAGCGTCCCGCCGACCGGGCCCGCACCGACGAGGTGGTCGCGGGCGCCGCCCGGCGGATGGAGATCTTCCTCGACCTCGTCGCGCACCACGCCACCGACGACGCCTCGTTCCTCCTCGACGAGCGCTACCAGCACCTGCTCACCCCCGCCGAGCGGGCGTTCACCGGCGCCGTCACGCAGCTGCGCGACGTCCCGCCCGGGAGCCTCGCCGGCCGCCGCGTGGAGGCCCTGCTCCACGAACTCGGGATGCGCCCCTGAGGGGGCGCGCGGTCAGGGGGCGGTCAGGGGGCGGAGCGCCACCGGGCGGCGTAGCGGGCCGCGGCGGCCTCGTCCTTCTCCCGCGTGCGCTCGGCCCGGGCCTCGACCCCGGTCCCGACCGGGTAGCCCGCCTTGACCAGGCGGTGCTCGGCGGTCTCGTGCAGGTAGGCCACCGAGAAGATCATCCCCATGATGGCGCCGCCCACCGCGCTCATCACGCGCAGCCACAGCGGACCCGGCACGAAGACGATGATCGCCGCCACGAACGGGGCGAGCTGCACGACGAGGCGCACGAGGTGGCGGACCCACCAGGTGCGGCAGGTGGTGTCGTGCAGGACCCACGGCGCGAACCGCGCGGGCAGCCCACCCCCGTGGGCGTACCAGAGCCACCACAGCGGGCCGGGTCGCGGCGTCGAGACCACCGGGGCCACCTCCTCGGAAAGTTTGTGCACCAACAGTATGCGCCCCAAGGGTAGAGTGGGGCGTCATGACGGCCACCACAGACGAGATCGACCCCCTCGCGCTGGAGAACCAGGTCTGCTTCGCCCTGGCCGTCGCCGCCCGCTCGGTGATCGCGCTCTACCGGCCGCTGCTCGAGCCGATGGGCCTGACCCACCCGCAGTACCTGGTGATGCTGGCGCTCTGGGGTCGCTCGCCGCTGTCGGTCACCGAGCTCTCCGGGATGCTCGCGCTCGATCCCGGCACCCTGTCGCCGCTGCTCAAGCGTCTCGAGGCGCAGGGCTACGTCGAGCGTCGCCGCGTCCCCGGCAACGAGCGCACCCTCGCCGTCACGCTCACCGACGCGGGCCGCGCGCTGCGGACCGAGGCCGAGCGCATCCCGCCGGCCATCGTCGAGCGCCTCGGGATGCCGGTCGAGGAGCTGATGCGCCTGCACGGCGACCTCACCGCCGTCATCGCCGCCGCCACCACCGAGCCGGCCGCCGGAGTCGGCGCCTGACCCGTCGTCGGGACCTTCCCAGGAGCCGGACCCGACGCGCACGCTGTCCGGCATGACCACCACGGAGCGCCTCGTCGACGTCGGGGCGTCGCAGGACGTGCCCGAACGCGGCCGGCTCGTCGTCGAGATCACCACCGGGACCGGGGCCGTCACGCTCGGGGTGTTCCGGTTCGGCGGTCGGCTGTACGCCTGGGAGAACCGTTGCGCCCACCAGGGCGGCCCGGCCTGCCAGGGCCGGATCGTGCACCGGGTGACCGAGCGGCTCGACGACGAGCAGCGCAGCCTCGGCCTGCGCTTCGACGAGGACACGATGCACGTCGTGTGCCCGTGGCACGGCTTCGAGTACGACGTGGTGACCGGGCGCCACCCCGGGCGCCCCGACCTCGCGCTGCGGGCGTTCGAGGTCTCCGAGGAGGGCGGGCGGATCCGTGTCGCCGTCTGAGCACCTCGACCGCGCCCGCCGCATCGACGAGCTCGTGGCGGCGCTGGCCGCCGAGGTCGACGCGGGTCTCGACGACGGCGCGATCGCCTCCCTGGATCCCGACACGGCCCGCCGGCTGGTGAGCACCACCGCCCGCTGCTGGGCGGTCGCCGCCGAGGATGGCGCCGAGCCGCCGGGCGCGGCCGACACCACCCCGACCGACGCGGTCGCGCTGGCCACCGCGGCGCTGCGCAGCCACGACCTCAACCCGTTCGACCTGGCCCTCTGGTTCTCGAGGAGTACGCCGTGACCGCGACCGACCCGGGGGTGCGGCGGCTGCCCACCCAGGAGATCACGACCGCCACCGACACCCGCGAGATCCTCGCCAACGCCCGTCGCGACACCGAGCGCTACGGGCTGGACGACTACCTGATCGTCGACGTCGACTCCCACCACGTCGAGCTCGACTCGTGGCCGGAGATCCTCACCTATCTCGACAGCCCGGTCCTGCGCGACACCGCCCAGCAGATGATGCGCAACTGGCCGCAGGCCTCCCACCTGGCGCTGCACAACCATCCGCCGGGCCTGACGATGCAGGACGTCTCCGGGCGCATACCGCACCAGGCCTCGCTGGCGGAGGAGACCCCCGGCACGACGTCGGGCGCGGACCGGGACGTGACGCTCGTGCGCCGGGCGATGGACGCGATGTCGATCGACCTGCAGGTGGTCTTCCCGCAGCCGATGCTCGAGACGGGGCTGCACCCCCAGCCGGAGGTCGCGACCGCGCTGCTGCAGGCCTACAACCGCTGGTTCACCGCCGAGGTGCTGCCCCGCGAGCCGCGCATCCGGACCATGCTGGGCCTGCCGTTCGAGAACCCCGACGCGTGTCTGGCGACGATCGAGGAGTTCGGGGACACGCCGGGCGTCATCGGCTTCCTGGTCACCAGCCAGCGTCACGCCGGGGTGCACCGCAACGCCTACATGCCGGTGTACCGCGAGCTGGAGCGCCGGGGCCTGCCGATCGGGTTCCACGCCGGGCCGAACCAGGCCGACTCGATGACCTCGACGATGAACCGGTTCCTCTCGGCCCACTCGATGAGCTTCGTGACCTGCAACATGACCCACATGACCAACTGGGTCGTCAACGGCATCCCGGAGCGCTTCCCGGGCCTGAAGACGATCTGGATCGAGAGCGGTCTCGCGTGGCTGCCGTTCATGATGCAGCGCCTCGACCACGAGTACTACATGCGCTCCTCCGACGCCCCGCTGCTCACGCGCCCGCCGTCGCACTACATCCGCGAGATGTACTACACGAGCCAGCCCATGGAGTGGACCGACGACAAGCTGCTCGCGGCCACCCTCGAGGCCATCGACGCGGAGAACTCGCTGATGTACTCCTCGGACTGGCCGCACTGGGACTTCGACGTCCCGGGCCGGATCGCCGCCCTCCCGTTCGTCTCCGAGCACGGCAAGCGGAACATCCTCGGGGAGACCGCGCGGAAGGTCTTCGAGCTGGGGGAGGTGTGAGTGAGCGGGTTCGTCCGGGCGCCCGGGGCGGGAGAGACCTACGAGTTCGACGGCGCGGTCTTCACGGTCAAGGCCACGGGCGCCGACACCGAGGGTCGGGTCTCCGTCATGGAGCAGGAGGCGCCGGTCGGGCTCGTCGTCGCCCCGCACACCCACGAGGGCGAGGACGAGATGTTCCACGTGCTCGCGGGCCGGGTGGGCGGCCGCTGCGGGGACGAGGAGTTCACGGCCGAGACCGGTGGGTTCATCTTCCTGCCGCGCGACGTCGAGCACACCCTCTGGGTGCTCGGCGACGAGACGGTGCGCATGCTGACGATCTGCGGTCCCGCGAAGTTCGACCAACTGGTACGCGACCAGGGACGTCGTCGCGGGTAGCCGCACGGATGGCCAAGGGCGCGAAGGACTACGAGCAGGACTACACCCACCCCGAGCTGCGCGAGCGCCTCAAGGAGGAGATCAAGGCCTCCGACAAGGGCGGTTCCCCGGGGAAGTGGTCGGCGCGCAAGAGCCAGCTGCTCACCCAGGAGTACGAGCGCCACGGCGGGGACTTCGAGCACAAGGACCAGCCGACCGAGTCCCAGCGCAGCCTCGAGCAGTGGACCGACGAGGACTGGCAGACCGCCGACGGCTCGGCGCAGGCGCGCGGTGACGGCGCGACCGACCGCTACCTCCCGAAGAAGGCCTGGGAGGAATTGTCCGACGAGGAGAAGGAGAAGACCCGCCGGGCCAAGAAGGAGGGCTCGAAGAAGGGGCAGGGCGACGTGCCGAACACCGCAGGCGCGAAGCAGGCCCGCAAGGACGCCCACCTGGAGGAGATGAACGCCGACGACGCCGTCGAGCGGGCCAGGACGATGGAGCCCGACGAGGCGAAGAAGGCGCTCGAGCACGAGAAGGACACCAAGGACCGCAAGACCGTGGAGCAGAAGCTCGAGAAGGTCGCGGCGAAGGACTGATTCAGGGGAGCCGCGGGTCCTCCGGCCAGGCGTGCTTCGGGTAGCGGCCGCGCAGCTCCGCGCGGACCTGCGGGTAGCCGTTCTCCCAGAACGACTCGAGGTCCGCCGTCACCGCCGCCGGGCGGCCCGCCGGCGAGAGCAGGTGCACGACGACGGGCACGCCCGCCAGGACCGGGGCCTGCTGCCAGCCGAACGCCTGCTGGACCCGCAGGGCGACCACCGGCGCCGTCGCGTCGGAGTAGTCGACGCGGACCCGACGCCCGTCCGGCGTGGTCACGTGGGTCGGGGCCAGCTCGTCGAGCCGGCCGGCCTGCGACCACGGCACCAGGTGGCGCAGGGTCGCTGCGACCTGGACCCGACCGAGGTCGGCCCGGCGGCGGACCCGGGTGAGGTCGAGCCACTCGTCGGCCCGGGCGAGCAGGGACGCGTCGTCGACGGCGGGCCACGGATCGCCGAGCGCGTGGTGGAGGAACGCGAGCCGTCGTCGCAGGTCGAGGGCGGCGTCGGTCCAGTTCAGCAGTGCGAGCCCCTCGGCGGCCAGGCCGTCGCGCACCGCCGTCGCCACCGCCGCGGGATCGGGGTGGGCCAGGGGCCGGCGGGCCAGCACGATCGCGCCCAGCCGCTCCCGGCGCTCGGCGACGACGTCGCCGTCCTCCCAGGCCACCACCTCGTCGTCGCGCCACCAGCCGGCGGCGGCCTCCCGCGCGGTGTCCTCGTCCACCGGCGCCGCGAGCCGCACCCGGGCGACGCGGTCGCCCGGCCCGCGGACCGCGTCGGCGACCGCGAGCCAGGGCTGACCGCGCAGCGGCGACGACGCGGCGAGCTCGACGCCGGTGCCACCCGTCGTCAGGTACTCGCGGGAGTCGGCGGCGCGGGCGCGGGCGAGCCGGTCGGGGTACGCCAGGGCGACCACAGCGCTCCGCGCACGTGAACGGATGTGGTCGTCCTGGCGACCAGATTCGTTCACATGGCGAAGCCTCCGCACCTCCGCGCGCCACCGCGGGTCGTTCCTCGCCCCGCGCAGCCGCTCGTCGAGGTCGTCGGAGTCGCCGCGGACGTCGGCCGCGAGGAGGGCCACCACCTCGGTGGCCGTCGTCGATCCCGCGACCGCGGCACCGTCGAGCAGCGCCCGGCCCAGCCGCGGGTGCACCCCGGTGCCCGCGACCGCCCGGCCCCGCCCGGTGATCGCGCCGTCCTCCCCGACGAGCCCGAGCCCGCGCAGCACCGTCCGGGCCGCCTCGAACGCCGTCGTCGGTGGGGCGTCGAGCAGCGCCAGCCCCGCGCCGCCGGGCGTGCCCCACCGCGCGAGCTGCAGCGCGAAGGCGGTGAGGTCGGCGTGCGCGATCTCCGGGTCGTCGGCGCGGTCCCGATGGGTGTGCTCGGCCTCCGACCAGCAGCGGTGCACCACGCCGGGCGCCTCCCGGCCCGCGCGCCCGGCCCGCTGCGTCGCCGAGGACTGCGACGCGAGCACGGTGACCAGCGCGTCCAGCCCGCGGGCGTGGTCGGTCCAGGGCCGGCGGGACAGGCCGGCGTCGACGACGACGCGCACCCCCGGCACCGTCAGGCTCGTCTCGGCGATCGCCGTCGCGAGGACCACCCGACGACGGGCCGACGGGGCCAGCACCGCGTCCTGCCGCGCGGCGTCCTGGCCGCCGTGCAGGGTCTCGACGGCCACGTCGAGACCCGTCAGGCGCTGGGCCACGTCGTCGATCTCGCGACGGCCGGGCAGGAACACCAGGACGTCGCCGTCGGCCTCCGCGAGGGCACGGCGCACCACCGCGGCGACGTGGGCGAGCAGCTCCGGCTCCACCCGCATCCCGCGCGGCGGCGGCACCGGGCGCGGCGGCGGCGACCAGACGACCTCGACGGGGTGCAGCGGGTCGGGTGCGACGACGACGGGGCCGTCCAGCGCCGCGGACAGCTCGTCGGCGGCTGCGGTGGCCGACGTCGCGAGCAGGCGCAGGTCGGGGCGCAGCGCGGCGCGGGCGTCGACGGCGAACGCCAGCGCGAGGTCGGTGTCGAGGGCTCGCTCGTGGCACTCGTCGAGGACCACCGTGTCGACGCCGACGAGCTCCGGGTCGTGCTGGAGCCGGGCGACGAGCAGCCCCGTCGTCACCACCTCGACCCGCGTCCGGGGCCCGGTGCGCCGCTCGCCGCGGATCGCGTAGCCGACCCGCTCGCCCACCGGCTCCTCGAGCAGCGACGCCATCCGGGCCGCCGCGGCGCGCACCGCGACCCGCCGCGGCTCGGCCACGAGCACCCGCCCCTCGACGGCTTCCGCCAGCGCGAGCGGGACCAGCGTCGTCTTCCCGGTCCCCGGCGGCGCCACCAGCACCGCCGCCCCGCGGGCGGCGAGGGCCGCCTCGACGTCGGGAAGCGCCGGGCGGACCGGCAGCGCGAGCGCGGCCCGATCGGTCACCTGGTCGATCACGCCCGCCGGTCTACCACCGCACCGTCCCCGCACGAGGGGACCCCTCGGCCGCGTAGAGCGACCGGATCCTCCCCTCGCGGCACACTGCTCCGCGCGCGAGGGGACGATCCAGCCGTTCTACGACGTCGAGGGGTCCCCTCGTGCGGGGAGCGGCGTCAGCTGCCCAGCGCCAGGACGTTGCAGACGTCGCCGCGCCCGCCCGACGAGGTGAGCCCGCGCTGGGAGCGGATGCGCTCGGCGAGGTAGCGGGCGTCGTCGCCGACCCCCGAGAACCGGCCCGAGCCCCAGGTCCACTGCCAGGGCAGCCCGAGGAAGTACAGGCCGGGGGAGGAGGTGACCCCGCGGCTGTGGCCGGGGGTGCCGCGTCCGGAGAACACCGGGACGTCGATCCACGAGAAGTCCTGGCGGAACCCGATGCACCACACCACCGAGGTGATCCCGGTGTCGGCCAGGCGCAGCTCCGTCGGGTCGTCCGCGGGCGACCACACCGGGTTGTACCGCTCCTCGACCGGGGCGTCGATCTCCGACACCGCGATGTGCTTGTCGATGGTGTCCTTGATCGACTCGGAGACCTCGTCGGCGTGGTCGAGGCTCTCGGTGAGCGTCGGCGCGAAGTGCAGGACGCCGTCGCGGTGGTCGGTCATGACGCCGTAGAGCTTCATCCCGTCGGCCGCGTGGGCGCGCAGGTCGATGTCGCGGCCGCCGTCGCGGCCGGTGACGTAGTGGTTGGCCTGCGCGCGCACCGCCTCGCGGCGGGGGTGCTCGGTGACCGGCATCCGGTAGTAGCCCAGGTCGTCGAGCCAGTCGGTGACGTCGCGCCCGCGGTAGAAGCGGGCGACGCGGGGCGCGTTCCCGACGACGAGGTGGACCTGGCGGCCCTCGAGGTGCAGGTCCTCGGCGATCTGCGCGCCGGACTGGCCGGACCCGACCACCAGCACCTCGCCGGGCGGCAGCTGCGAGCCGTTCTTGTAGTCCTGCGACTGCACCTGGGTGATCTCCGGCGGCAGCGGCTGCGAGGTCGGCGGGGTGATCGGCGTGTGGTAGCCGCCGGTGGCGATGACGACCTGGTCGGCGGTGAGCCGGCCCGCCGTTGTCTCGAGCACGTAGGTGCCGTGGTCGTCGCGGGTGACCCGCTCGACCCCGACGCCCTCGTGCAGCGGCGGGTCGATGAACGCCCGGTACGCCTCCAGGTAGTCGATGATCTCCGAGCGGACCATGAAGCCGTGCGGGTCGGTGCCGCCGTGGCCGCCGGGCCCGTACGGGTAGTCGGGCAGCTTGCACTGCCAGTTCGGCGTGACCAGGCAGAAGGTGTCCCACCGGTAGGTCTTCCAGGAGTGGCCGACCTCGTCGCGCTCGAGCACGAGGTGGTCGATCCCCGCCCGGGACAGGCAGCGGCTCATGGACAGTCCCGCCTGCCCGCCGCCGATGACGATGACGGGGCGGTGGGTGCCGTCGAGGTCGGCAGGGGTGCGGGCGCCGGTGCCGCGCAGGGGCGTGACGGTTGCCGTGGTCATGGCCGGTCGTTCCTCTCAGCCTCAGGATGCGGACGCGTCGCTGCGTCCTCAACGATTCCGCGGATCAGCGTCGGGAGATTCCGTTTCCGAGTGGTTGCCGTCTGACTACCGGCCTGTTGCCGATTGTTTCGAAACGTCTCGGAAATGTTCCGGCGATTCAGAAACGCGCTCGTAGTCACGTCGACATCGGCGCGTCACGCGTCGTTGTTTGGCTTTTGCAGCACGAGGCCGGGACCCCCGGTCGTCGACCGCACGTCCACACGGACACCAGGGGGACATCGTGCCTGGTATCTGGCAGAAGGTGAAAGCGGTGGTGAGCGGCGATCGCGGGGGCGAGCCCGGGACGGCCGCCACCGCCGCCGCGCCGTCCGGGATCGCACCCTCCACCGCCCCGACAGAACCGAAGGAGAACGGCATGACCACGGCCGAACTGTCCGACGTCGAGCAGAAGAGCCTCGAAGAGATCCCGCACCCGTCGCTGCCCGAGGGCTCGAGCATCTACGGCGGGACCAAGGTCTTCCCCGACCTGCAGGCCGAGAACGGCGAGACCTACTTCACCCTCGTGCACGGCATCGCGCACGAGTCGTCGGTCAGCTTCGTCGCGGTCCTCCAGGCCACCCGCGCACTGCGCAAGGGCTTCGAGACCGCGATCTACTTCTACGGCCCGGGCTCCCTGAACTGCCTGGCCACCCGGGGCTTCCCCACCACGGGCAGCTCGGCGTTCCCCGGCGAGCACAACATCAACGACCAGCTCAAGACCTTCATGGCCGAGGGCGGCAAGGCCTACTGCTGCCGCTTCGGGCTGTCGCTGCACGGTGCCCGCGAGGAGGACCTGATCGAGGGCGTCATCCCGACGCACCCGCTCGACGTCCAGGACGCGCTCATCTACTACGCGCGCAAGGGCGCGATCATCAACTCGACCTACCAGTTGTAGGTGCGCTTCGCGCTCGTGAGCACTTTCTGGGGCTATAGCCCCAGAAAGTGCTCACGAGCGGCCCCGTCCGCACCCAGTCCTGGAGGTCAGCTCGCGTGTCCGCACCGACCGATTCCGGTGTTGCCGTCCGTTCCGAAGTGGCCGTCCGCGGCGTCGCGATCGACCCTCCGTCCACCACCGTCGATCTCGGATCGACCATTCCGCTGCGCCGCCCGGGCGGCGCCGGCCCGTCCGACGACGGGCACGTGCTCGTCGACGGCCTCAAGACCACCATCCCCATCAACCCGGCGAGCCCGTTCCGGCTGCGCGACGGCCGGCTCGTGCGCACCGGCCCCGACGGCGGGGTGACCGATCTCGGCGTCGCGGTCGACACCGTCGCCCGGCCCGCGTTCTACGACCTCACGACGGCCGACGGCGTCCGCTACGAGCAGATCGCGCGGCTGCACGGCGACGACGTGCTGGCGACGACGGTCGTGCAGACCTGCGTGCGCTACGGCGAGGATGACCGCTGCCGGTTCTGCGCCATCGAGCAGTCGCTGCGCAGCGGCGCCACCACCGCGGTGAAGACGCCGGCGCAGCTCGCCGAGGTGGCCGAGGCCGCGGTCCGTCTCGACGGCGTGCGCCAGATGGTGATGACGACCGGCACCTCGAACGGCCGCGACCGCGGCGCCCGGCACCTGGCCCGCTGCACCGCCGCGGTCCGCGAGGCCGTCCCCGGCCTCCCGATCCAGGTCCAGTGCGAGCCGCCCGCGCCGGATGACCTGGCCGCCCTCGCGGCGCTCAAGGACGCCGGCGCCGACGCGATCGGCATCCACGTCGAGTCCCTCGACGACGCCGTGCGGCGCCGCTGGATGCCCGGCAAGGCCTCCGTGCCGCTCGAGCAGTACTGGGCGGCGTGGCGGGAGAGCGTGCGCCTCTTCGGCCGCAACGCCGTGTCGACCTACCTCATCGTCGGGCTCGGCGAGGACCCGGACGAGCTCGTGGCCGGGGCCACGGAGCTGATCGAGGCCGGGGTCTACCCCTTCGTCGTCCCCTACCGCCCGATCCCGGGCACGCTCGCCTTCGCCGACGGCGATCCCGCGCCCGACCCGGCGCTGCTCGCCGACGTCACCGCCCGCGTCGCCGCGGCCCTGCGCGCCGCCGGCATGCGGGGCGCCGACCAGGCCGCCGGCTGCGCGGCCTGCGGGGCCTGCAGCGCGCTCTCCGCGGCGGGGGGCTGACGTGTCGATCCTCGACGGTCCCGCCCCGGTGCGGCGCGATGACGTGGTCCTGCCCCGTGACGACGCTGCGCTGGAACGGCGGCTGTCCGCCGCGGAGGAGATCCTCGGCGGTCTCGCGCGCCGGCCCGCCCCCCGCGACGTCACCATCGGCGAGGCGCCGGCCGCCGACGCCACCCATCCCGACGTCGTCGCCCACCGCGCCCTGCGCCGGGCCGTGTTCGTCGAGGAGCAGGGCCTCTTCGGAACGTCCCGCAGCGACCTCGACGACACCGACACCGACCCGCGCGCGGTCGTGCTGCTCGCCCGCGACGGCGACGGCACCCCGCTCGGCGGCGTCCGCCTCGGTCCCGCCCGGCCCGGCGAGCCCGACCTCGGGTGGTGGACCGGCAGCCGCCTCGCGGTGAGCGTCGGCGGCCGGCGCCGGGCCGGGGTGCGCGTGGGCGCGGCCCTGGTCCGGGCCGCCGTCGCCCGTGCCGAAGCGGCCGGGGTGCTGCGCTTCGAGGCCGACGTCCAGGCCGCGAACGGCCCGCTGTTCACCCGGCTCGGGTGGGAGACGGTGCGCCCGGTGACGCTGCCCGGCGCCCCCGACCTGCCCCACCTGCGGATGCGCCACCCGATGGACCGCATCCAGCGGCTGGTCGACGCCACCAAGAGCCCGCTGGGCGAGCTGGTCGCGGGCCTGGCGCCGCCCGGCTTCGTCGGCGACGACGGCGCCCCGGTGCCGGGCAGCGACGTCGTCGCCGCCTGCGACGCGATCCTGCCGGCGATGGTCGAGCGCGACCCGGAGTGGGCCGGCTGGTGCGGCGTCCTGGTCAACGTCAACGACCTCGCGGCCATGGGCGCGCGGCCGGTGGGCCTGCTCGACGCCGTCGGCGCCCGCGACGCCTCCTTCGCCGCCCGCGTCCTGCACGGGCTGCGCGCCGCCGCCCAGGCCTACGGCGTGCCGGTCCTCGGGGGCCACACCACCATCGACGTGCCGGCCTCGCTGGCGGTGACCGCCCTGGGCAGCACGCCGACGCCGGTCCCCGCCGGCGGCGGGCGGGTCGGCCACGAGGTCCGCCTCACCGCCGACCTCGCCGGCGCCTGGCGCCCCGGCTACACCGGCCGCCAGTTCGACACGACCTCGCGCCGCCGGTCGGAGGATCTGCGCGCGATGGTCGACGCGATCGGCCCCGACGCCGCCCACCGGCCGGCCGCCGCCAAGGACGTGTCCATGGCGGGCCTCGTCGGGACCCTCGGGATGCTCGCCGAGGCGAGCGGGACCGGCGCCGTCCTCGACGTCGCCGCCGTGCCCCGGCCCGCCGGGATCGACGTGGCCGACTGGTTCACCTGCTTCCCCGGGTTCGCGCTGCTCACCACCGACGAGCCCGGCGCCCCGCTCCCCGACGCGGGCCCCGCCACCGGGGCGGCGTGCGGCGAGCTCACCGACACCGCCGGCGTGCTCCTGCGCTGGCCCGACGGGGAGACGACGACCGCCGTCGCCGGCCCCGTCACCGGGCTCGGACCGGCCGGGTCGAGCTCCGCCGCGCGACGTCTCCCGTCGCCGACCACCGGAACCGAGAGGACGCCGTCATGACCGTCACCTTCGCCGCCGCCGCCGAGGGCTTCGTCCGGGACCTGGACGAGGACTTCCGGCGCATCGAGAAACTGGTCGGCCGCGCCCGCGAGGCGGGCGCGCACCTGCTCGCGCTGCCCGAGGCCGCCCTCGGGGGCTACCTGTCCTCGCTGCACGGCGACCACGAGGACGAGCCGCCGCAGCTCGACGGCGACGGCCCGGAGATCCAGCGGCTCATCGGTCTCGCCGGCGACATGGTCATCACCGCCGGCTACTGCGAGCGCGGCGACGACGCCTCCGGCGGCCTGCCCTACAACAGCTGCGTCGCGGTCACCGGGGACGGGGTGCTCGGTCGGCACCGCAAGGTGCACCAGCCGCTCAACGAGAACAACTCCTACGCCGCCGGCGACCGTTTCGCCGCGTTCGACTCGCCGGTCGGGCGGATGGGCATGATGATCTGCTACGACAAGGCCTTCCCGGAGGCCGCGCGGGCGCTCGCCGTCGACGGGGCCCGCGTCGTCGTGTGCATGTCGGCCTGGCCCGCGTCGCGGACCAACCAGGCGCCGGTGCTCGCCGACGACCGCTGGACCCGCCGCTTCGACCTCTTCGACCGCGCCCGCGCGCTGGAGAACCAGATCGTCTGGGTGTCGGCCAACCAGGCCGGCGAGTACGGCAGCATGAGGCTCGTGGCCAGCGCGAAGATCGTGGACCCGGGCGGCGAGGTGCTCGCGACCACCGGGACCGACGCCGGTCTCGCGGTCGCGTCCATCGACGTCGACTCCTCCGTCGAGGGAGCGCGCCGCTTCATGGGGCACCTGCGCGACATGCGCCGCGGGAGCTACGCACCGGTACCCGCCTCCGCGTAGGGGAGTCCGTGCTCCGCATCGCCGCGGCGGCGGCCCACTTCACCCGCGACCTGGACTTCGACCTCGAGCGGATCGGCGTCATCATCGCCCACGCGCGCGAGGCCGGGGTCGGGCTGCTGGCCCTGCCCGACGGTGCCCTGGGCGGCTACATCACCGACCTGCGGCCCCGCGACCACGAGGTCCTCGACCTGCCGCCCGCCCTCGAGCCCAACGGGGACGAGGTGCGGTCGGTGATCGACCTCGCGGGCGACATGGTCGTCTGTCTCGGGTACTGCGAGAAGGGTCCCGACGGCGAGCTCTACAACTCCGCGGTCGCGCTCTGCGGGGACGGGATCCTGGGCCGCCACCGGAAGGTGCACCACCCGGCGGGCGTCGCGAAGGTGTTCACCGCCGGCTGCGGGTTCCACGCCTTCGACACCCCGGTGGGCCGCCTCGGGATGCTCATCGACCACGACAAGACGTTCCCGGAGTCGGCGCGGTCGCTCGCGATGGACGGCGCCCAGGTGATCGCGTGCCTCTCGGCGTGGCCGACCTCGCTGACCAACCGGGCCCCGCGCATGGCCCAGGACCGCCAGGCCCGGCTCTTCGACCTCTACGACCAGGCGCGCGCCGCCGAGAACCAGGTGCTCCTGCTCTCGGCGAACCAGAGCGGCCGGTCCGGGGCCCTGCACTTCCTGGGGCGGGCCAAGGTCGTCGGGCCGGGCGGGGAGATCCTCGCCCGGACCTGGTCGAAGGGCGGGCTCGCCGTGACCGAGGTCGACCCGGCCGCGATGGTCGACGCCGCCCGCGCGGTGCTCCACCACCTCGACGAGCGCCGTCCGTCGGCGTACCGCACCTGAGCGGCAGCGGACGTGCGCATCCGGCTCTCCACCTACTCCACGAAGCCGCGCGGCGGCGTCGTCCACACCCTCGCGCTGGGCGAGGCGCTGGCCCGCGCGGGGCACGACGTCGAGGTGTGGGCGCTGGCGCGGGGTGGCGACACGGCGTTCTTCCGGGACGTGTCGGTGCCGATCCGGCTGGTGGGCGTCCCCGAGATCGAGGGCGAGTCCGTCGGCGACCGCATCCTGCGCTCGATCGCGCTGCTCGCCGACGCGCTCGCCGACGCCGGGCCGGTCGACGTCCGCCACGCCCAGGACTGCCTGACCGCCAACGCCGAGGGCCGCGCCCACGGGTACGCCGGCCTCGTCCGGACGGTGCACCACCTCGACGAGTTCACGACGCCGTCGCTGGTCACCTGCCACGAGCGGGCGCTGGTCGAGCCCGCGGCGCTGCTGTGCGTCTCGGACGCGGTCGCCGCGGAGGTGAAGGCCGGGTGGGGACGCACCGCGCCCGTCGTCGGGAACGGGGTGGACGCGGCGCGGTTCGCGGCCGCGGCCTCGTCGGGGGCGGGCGCGCCCTGGCGCGAGCGCTTCGGTCGCTACGTGCTCGCGGTCGGCGGGATCGAGCCGCGCAAGGGCACCCGCGACCTGGTGGCGGCGATGGCCGCGCTGGCGCGCCGCGGGGTGGACGCCCCGCTGGTCGTCGCGGGCGGGGACACGCTCTTCGACTACCGGCCCTACCGCGAGGAGGTCTTCGCGCTCGCGGCCTCGCTCGGCGTCGAGCCGGTGGTCCTCGGGCCGGTGCCCCAGGCCGACCTGCCGGGGATCGTCGCCGGCGCCTCGGTGTTCGCGTTCCCGTCGACCAAGGAGGGCTTCGGGCTCGCGGCGATGGAGGCACTCGCGGCCGGGGTGCCCGTGGTCGCCCGCGACCTCCCGGTGCTGCGCGAGGTGTTCGCCGGGGCGGTGCGGTTCGCGGCCGACGGTGCCGACTTCGCCGAGGCGTACGCGGCCGAGCTCGCGGACGTGCTCACCGGCGGCGACCCGGCCCGCCCGGCCCAGGCCGCCGTCGGGCGCGCGCTCGCGGCGTCGCACTCGTGGGACGCGGTGGCGCGGGCCCACCTGGCCGCCTACGGGGCACTGCGCGCACCGTCGGGCACGCGCCGAGGGCCCTAGGCTCGATCGCATGGCCGAGACGACGGACGTCCGCTTCTGGTTCGACCCCGTCTGCCCCTACTGCTGGCTGACGAGCATCTGGGTACGGACCGTGGCGCGTCGTCGTGGGTTCGGCGTCGAGTGGCGGTTCATCGCCCTGCGGCTGCTGAACGCGCACGTCGACTACGACGCGCAGTTCCCGCCGGAGTACGAGGCGGGGCACACCGCCGGACTGCGCCTGCTGCGGGTGTGCGCCGCGGTGCGGGAGCAGCAGGGGCCCGAGGCGCTGGCCCGGTTCTACGAGGAGCTCGGCAGGGCGGTGTTCGAGCAGGAGGAGGTCCCCGAGCACTCCGGCGGCCGCGAGCGCCGCGGGACCCAGGCCTTCGTCCTGCCCGTCCTGGAGCGCGTCGGGCTGCCGGGCGAGCTCGCCGAGTCGCTGGACGACACCCGCCACGACGCCGTGATCCAGGCCGAGACCGACGAGGCGCTCGCGCTGACCGGCAAGGACGTCGGGACCCCGATCATCCAGCTCGACGCGCCGGACGGGCTCGCGTTCTTCGGTCCGGTGATCAGCCGCAAGGTCGGTGACGACGAGGCCGAAGAGCTGTGGGACCACGTCGTCGGGCTGACGCGCTTCCCGGGGTTCGTCGAGCTCAAGCGCAGCCTGCGGGAGCGTCCGCAGCTGGCGGCCTACGGCGTGGGGCAGGGGGAGGTCGGGCTCACCGAGGACTGGCACGGCGGGAGCCGGCGCCAGCACCGGTGAGCCCGACGGTGGCTCACACCGCGCCGTGGTGGATCTCCTCGTAGACCGCCGGCGTCGACACCACCTCCGCCCAGTCCGGCCCCGAGACCAGGGCCCGGAACTCGTCGTCGTGGGCGGCGGCCACGGCGGCGGGGGAGGTCCAGCGCGCGACGTTGACGAACCGGAAGCGGGCGTCGGGGGCGAGCGACCGGTACAGGTGGTGCTCCTCGTACCCGGGCCGGTTGCGCATGTGGGCGTTGACGCCCTGCCAGCGGGCGAAGAAGTCGTCCTCGCGGCCGGTGGGGACCTCGAAGCAATTGACGAAGGTGACGGACATGGCGGCGCTCCTCGACTCGTTCGGTGCACTGCTGTGTAGTGAGTGCACAGCGGTATAGTGAGCGTTCCCGTCCTCGTCCGTCAAGGAGTCGTCTCGTGGAACCCGGCACCGGCCGCGACGCGCAACGTCGTCGCACCCGCCGCGCGATCCTCGACGCGGCCGCGCGCCTGCTCGCCGAGGGCGCGTCGCCGTCGGTCGGGGAGATCGCCGACGCCGCCGAGGTGTCGCGGCGGACCGTCTACCTGCACTTCCCGACCCTCGACCAGCTGGTGCTCGACGCGGTCGTCGGCACCCTGTCGACGTCGGTCGACGAGGCACTCGCCGCCGCCCCCGACGACGACGTCCACGCCCGGCTCGCCGCCCTCGTCGACGGCGTGACCGCGACGATGGGCTCCTCGCTCGCCCTCGGGCGCCGGCTGATCGCACTGACCGTGGCCGAGACCGGGCGCGAGGAGGGTGCACCCCGGCGCGGGCACCGTCGGGTCGCCTGGATCGAGAGCGCCCTCGAGCCGGTGCGGGACCGGCTGGGCCGCGAGGCCTTCGCCGACCTGGTCTCCGCCCTCGCCGTCGTCGTGGGGTGGGAGGCCTTCATCGTGCTCACCGACGTGCGCGGCCTCGGTCCCGACGAGGCGGGCGCGGTCTCCCGGCGGGCGGCGCACCGGTTGTTCGACGCCGCGCTCGCGGACGCCGCCGGCGGGGTGTGACAGGCGACCGGATCGCGCGCCACCCGACGCCGCATCTGGTTTGCTCGGGCAACGATGAGCACCCAGGCGCAGGCCGCCCCCACCCACCTCGGACGCCCGACCGTCCTGCTCCTCGCGGTGGTGTGCGGCGCCGCCGTCGCGAACATCTACTACGCCCAGCCGCTGCTGCCCGTGGTCGCGCGCGCGTTCTCGGTCGGCGAGGGGCAGGCGGGCCTGCTCGTCACCGCCTCGCAGATCGGCTACGCGCTGGCGCTCGCGTTCCTCGTGCCGATCGGCGACGTCCTCGAGCGGCGCCGCCTGGTGAGCACGTTGCTGCTGGTCACCGGGGTGCTGCTCGTCGGGGCGGCGGCCGCGCCGTCGCTCGGGGTGCTCCTCGCGGCGGTGGCGATCGTGGCGGTGACCTCGGCGGTCGCGCAGATCGTGGTGCCGATGGCGGCGTCGCTGGCCTCCGACGAGAACCGCGGGTCGGTCGTCGGGACCGTGATGAGCGGGCTGCTCGTCGGGATCCTGCTGGCCCGGACCGTGGCGGGGCTCGTCGCGGAGATCGGCGGCTGGCGGCTGGTGTTCGTCCTCGCGGCGGTCGTCATGGTGGTGCTGGCCGGGCTGGTGCGCCTGGCCCTGCCGCGCGTGCCCACGTCGTCGGACGAGTCCTACCCGGCCCTGCTGCGGTCGGTGGGCACGATCGTGCGGCACGACTCGTTGGTGCGGCGGCGCATGGTGCTCGGCGGCGTCGGGTTCGGCTGCTTCACGATCCTCTGGACCTCCCTGTCGTTCCTGCTCGCGGCGCCGCCGTACTCGTACGGCTCCGGGGTGATCGGGCTCTTCGGGCTGGCGGGGCTGGCCGGGGCGCTGACGGCGGTGTGGGCGGGCCGGTTCGCCGACCGGGGCCACGGGCGGCGCTCCGTGACCGTGGGGCTGGGCCTGCTGCTGGTGAGCTGGGGTCTGCTCGCGCTGGGCGGGTCGTCGCTGGTGGCGCTGATCGCCGGGATCGTCGTGCTCGACCTCGCCCAGCAGCTGCTCCAGATCTCCCACCAGCACGCGATCTACCGGCGGCGCCCGGCCGCGCGCAGTCGCGTGACCAGCGCCTTCCTGGTGTCGGCGTTCATCGGCGGGGCGATCGCGTCGGCGCTGACGTCGGCGCTGTACGCGCTGGTGGGGTGGCCCGGGGTGTGCGCGCTCGGCGCCGCGATGGCCCTCGTCGGGATCGCGACGTGGGCGCTGGAGCTCCGGCGGCCGTCGCCGGCGGACCCCGTGTAGGTGCGCTGCGCGCTCGTGAGCAGAAAGTGTCGGTATACCGACCTTTTCTGCTCACGGGGCCGGAGGCCACCTGTACCGCTGGCCCTTCGCGGCCCGGGCGTCCACGACGAGGACCCCCTCCGCGGTGAGCCGGCGGATCTGCTCGACGGCGATGTGGGGCGCCGGCGTGCCCGTGCTGCGCAGCACCCGGTGCCACGGCAGGTCGGCCCCGTCCTGGGAGAGCACGGTCCCGACGACGCGGGCCGAGCGCTCGCCCGCGGCGGCGGCGACGTCGCCGTAGCTCACCCAGTGGCCCTCGGGGACCGACGCGACGATCTCCCGGATCCGCTCGTGGCGTGCCTCGTCCACACGGTCATCCTCCCAGCACGGCGGCCCCGTCGGGCGTGGCTGTCGGGGGGTCGTGGTTCAGTCGCTCCCATGACGACGGGGGCTCGGTCCGCGGGGGACGCGCCGCGGCTGCTGCGCGCCGCCACCCGGCTGCCCACCGATCTCGTGCTCGACCCGGTGGCCCGGCGGGTGCTGGAGCACGACGACGGGTTCCTGCGGGTCCTGGGCGGTCCGGGCACCGGGAAGACGACGCTGCTCGCCGAGCGGGTCGCGCGGCTGCTGCACGCCGACCCCGAGGCGCGCTCCCTCGTGCTGGTGGGCGACCGGCGGTCGGCCGCCGCGCTGCGCGAGCGCATCTCGGCCCGGCGTCGGGCGCTCGCGGGGGAGGCCGGCGGTGTCCTCACCGCGGCGCGCGAGCCGCTGGTGCGCAGCGTGCACTCCTACGCGTTCGCGGTGCTGCGCCGGCACGCCGCGCGCCGGGAGGAGGCCCCGCCACGGCTGCTGCCGGGGGCCCAGCAGGACGCGATGGTCCGCGAGCTGCTGGCCGGCGAGGCCGTCGGCGCCGGGCGCGGATCGGGCTGGCCGGCCCGCCTGGTGCCCGCGCTGGAGGCCCCGGCCTTCGCCGCCGAGGTGCGTGACCTGCTGCTGCGGGCCGCCGAGCGGGGTCTCGGCCCGCGGGAGCTGCGGGCGCTGGGCAAGGAGCACGACGTCGCGGTCTGGGTCGCGGCCGCGCGGTTCTACCAGACGTTCGAGGAGGTCACGCTGCTGCGCGCGGCGGCGGGCTCGGCGAACCCCCTGGCCTCGGCGCCCCCGCTCGACGCGGCCGAGCTCGTCGCCGCGGTGCTCGACGCGTTCGCGGTGGACCCCGATCTCCTCGCCAGCGAGCGGGAGCACGTCCGGCACCTCGTGGTGGACGACGCGCAGGACATGGACCCCCAGCAGCTCGAGCTGGTGCGCATGCTCGGGGCCACCGCCGACGCGTGGGTGCTCGCGGGCGACCCGGACTCCTCGGTCCTCGGCTTCCGCGGGGCCGCACCGGAGCTGCTGCGCGACGCCGACCCGGGCGGCCGCGCCACCGCGGTGCTCACCCTCGACCACCGCGGCTCGCCGGCCGTGCGCGCGGCCGTCGCCCGGGCCGTCGAGCCGCTGCGGGGCACGGGCCCGGCGCGGGCGCGCACCGGGCCCCCCGGCGCGCCCGCGGAGGGCGGCGCGGCCACCGTCTCGGTCTTCCCGACGCCGGGCCGCCAGGCGGCCTGGGTGGCCGACACGCTGCGCCGGGCGCACCTGGTCGACGGCGTGCCCTGGTCGCGGCTCGCGGTCGTCGTGCGGTCCGTGCCGCTCTCGCTCCCGCCGCTGCGCCGCGCGCTGCTCGCGGCCGGGGTGCCGCTGGCGGTGCCGGCGGACGACACCCCGCTCGCGGCGCTGCCCGCGGTCGCGCCGCTGCTGACCCTCCTGCGCTGCGCGGCGACCGCCGCGACCGCCCCGCCCGCCGAGGCGGTCGACGCCGACACCGCGCTCGCCCTGCTCGCCTCCCCGCTCGGCGGGGCCGAGCCCCTCGGGCTCCGGCGGTTGCGACGCGGCCTGCTGCGGCTCCACGAGGCGGGGGGCGGGGGCACGGAGCGCTCCAGCGACGAGCTGATCGTCGACGTGCTGGTCGACCACCTCGCCGGCCGCCCCGACCGGCTGACCCTCGTCCCGGAGCCGGACGCCGCGCCGCTGCGCCGGGTCGCCGGGCTGCTCGGCGCCGCGGTGGAAGCGATCCGTGCGGGGGAGAGCGTGCCCGACGTGGTCTGGGCGGTGTGGTCGGCGAGCGGCCTGCAGGCCCGCTGGGTCGCCGCCAGCGAGCGCGGCGGGGTGCCCGGCGCCCAGGCCGACCGCGACCTCGACGCCGTGGTCGCCCTCGTCGAGCGGGCCGGCCGGTTCGTCGAGGACCTGCCCGGCGGGACCGTCGCGGGGTTCGTCGCGCAGGTCGACGACCAGCGGTTCGCCAGCGACGGCCTGGCGCCCCGCACCCCCGACGGCGAGGCGGTCGCCCTCCTCACGGCGCACGCCGCACGGGGGCGGGAGTGGGACGTCGTGGTCATCCCCGACGTGCAGGAGGGCGTGTGGCCCGACCTGCGGCGCCGCGGGACGCTGCTCGGCGTCGAGCGGATGGTCGACGTGCTCGGTGGGGTGCCGGACGGCCCGGCGCTCTCCACCCGCGTGCCGCTGCTCGACGAGGAGCGCCGGCTGTTCGCGGTCGCGCTCTCGCGGGCCCGGCAGGCCGTCCACGTCGGCGCCGTCGAGTCCGAGGACGTCACGCCGTCGCGGTTCCTCGACGACGTGGCCACCGGCGACGACGCCCCGGGCCCCGACGACGCCGGGTGGGCCCGGCGGCGGCCCAGCCGCGCCCTCGTGCTCGCCGAGCTGGTGGGCGACCTGCGGCGGGCCGTCACCGCGCCGGACACCGACCCGGAGCGCCGCGCCCGCGCCGCGACCCAGCTCGCGCGGCTGGCCGAGGCCGGCGTGCCGGGCGCCGACCCGGACGACTGGTACGGCCTGCTCGAGGTCTCCACCACCGAGCCGCTGCGCCCGCCGGGCTCGCGGACCACGGTGAGCCCGAGCGCGGTGGAGACGATCCTGACCTGCCCGCTGCGCTGGGCGCTGCAGACCCACGGCGGGGACGACTCGGACTCGCTGGCCTCGGTCACCGGCTCGCTCGTGCACGCCCTCGTGCAGCGCGCCGCCGAGGGGGCGGGGGAGCACGAGCTCGACGAGGCCCTCGACGTCGCCTGGGCCTCGGTCGACGCGGGCGCGCCGTGGTTCTCCCGGCGGGAGCTCGCGAACTGCCGGCGGATGCTGCGGTCGTTCCTCGCGTGGCGCGACGGCTCCCGGCGCGAGCTCACCGAGCAGGCCGTCGAGGAGCAGGTGACGGCGCGGCTCGAGGCGCCCGGGGCTGACGTCGCGATCCGCGGGCGGGTGGACCGGCTCGAGGTCGACGCCCAGGGCCGCCCGGTGATCGTCGACGTCAAGACCGGCAAGTCGCCGGTGTCGGCGGCGAAGGCGGCCGAGCACCCCCAGCTCGCGGTGTACCAGCTCGCGGTCGCGCTCGGCGCGTTCGCCGAGCGGCTCGCATCGCCCCCGGCCTCGGAGGGCTCGGCGGCCGCGTCGGTGCCCGGCGGCGCCCGGCTGGTCTACCTGCAGCGCGACGGCGCGAAGGCCAAGGAGCGCGCGCAGACCCCGCTCGACGCCGACGGCGTCGAGCACTGGCGCGAGCAGGTCGCGGCGGCGGCCCGGATGACCGAGGGGCCGGTGTTCGTCGGGCAGGAGAACGACGCGTGCCCGCGCTGTCCGGTGCGCACGGCCTGCCCCGTGCACTCCTCGGGGAGGCAGGTGCCGTGACGGGGCTGGTGGAGACGCGCACCGGGCTCATCGACCCGGCGGAGCTCGCCGAACGGCTCGGGCTGCGCCGGCCCACCGACGAGCAGGCCGAGGTGATCGCGGCGCCGTTCGCGTCCGCCCTGGTCACCGCGGGCGCCGGGTCGGGCAAGACCGAGACGATGGCCGCGCGGGTCGTGTGGCTGGTGGCCAACGGCATCGTCACCCCCGACCAGGTGCTCGGGCTGACGTTCACGCGCAAGGCCGCCGGGCAGCTCGCCGACCGCATCCGCCGCCGGCTGCGGCGCCTCGCGGGCGACCCGCTGCTCGACGAGCTCGACCCCACCGGCGAGCGGCGGGTCCTCGTGCGCACCCTCGAACCGACGGTGTCGACCTACCACGCCTACGCCGGCCGGCTGCTCACCGAGCACGGACTCCGGCTGCCGACCGACCCCGGGGCGCGCCTGCTCTCGCCGACGGCGTCCTGGCAGCTCGCCCACCGGGTGGTGTCGTCCTGGACCCGCGACCTCGACACCTCGCTGGTGCCGACCAGCGTCACCGGCTACGTCCTCGCCCTGGCCGGCGAGCTGGGGGAGCACCTCGCCGAGCCCGAGGCGCTGCGTGGGCACGCCGAGGCCCTGACCCGGGTGATCGAGTCGGCGCCCCCGGCCAAGGGCCAGCGGCCCGGCCTGCCCCAGGCGCTCGCGCGGATCGTCGAGCGGCAGCGGTTCCGGGTCGCGCTGCTGCCCCTGGTCGAGGAGCTGGCCGCCCGCAAGCGGAGCGAGCGGTGCCTGGACTTCGCCGACCAGATGGCCGCCGCCGCCCGCCTCGCCGACGAGCACCCCGAGGTCGGGCAGGCCGAGCGGTCCGCGTTCCGGGCGATCCTGCTCGACGAGTACCAGGACACCGGCCACGCCCAGCGCATCATGCTGCGCGCGCTGTTCGGGGGCGACGAGCAGACCGCGGTGACGGCGGTCGGGGATCCCTTCCAGTCGATCTACGGCTGGCGAGGGGCGAGCGCGGCGAACCTGCCGCGGTTCGTCACCGACTTCCCGCGCCCCGACCCCGACGGCGAGTGGGTGGCCGCCCGGCGCTTCGGGCTGCTCACGAGCTTCCGCAACCCGCCGGAGGTGCTGGCCCTCGCCAACGGCGTGGTCGAGCCGCTGCGCGAGCCCCGCGCCCTCGACGCGGTCGGCGAGCTGCGGGCGTTCGCGGGCGCACCGCCCGGCGACGTGCACGTGGCCCTGCACGAGGACGTGGTGGCCGAGCGGGCGTGGCTCGCCGACGCCGTCGCCGACCGCTGGCGGGCCGCGCTCGACCGCGACGAGGCGCCGCCCACGAGCGCGGTCCTGGTGCGGCGGCGCGCCGACATGACCGAGCTCGCCGCCGCACTGCGGGCCCGGGACCTGCCGGTCGAGGTCGTGGGCCTGGGCGGGCTGCTCGACGAGCCCGAGGTCCGTGACCTCGTCTCGGCGCTGCGTCTCGTGGTCGACCCGCTGGCCGGGGGCGCGGCGGTCCGGCTGCTGACGGGGGCGCGGTGGCGGATCGGGGGCGCGGACCTCGCCGCGCTGTGGCGGCGCGCCCGCGAGCTCGCGGCGCCGCCGGTCCCCGAGACGGCACCGACGGCGGGCGCGCCCGACCCGGTCGCCGACGCCCTCCCCGGCGAGCACGCCGAACGGGCCGGGCTGGTCGACGCCCTCGACGACCCGGGGCCGCCCGACCGCTACTCCCCGGCCGGGTACGCCCGGCTGCGGCGGCTCGCGCGCGAGCTGGTGGGGCTGCGCCGGCGGGTGACCGCGCCGCTGGTCGACCTGGTCGCCGACGTCGAGCGCACCCTGCTGCTCGACGTCGAGGCGGCGTCGCGGCCCGGCGAGGTCGGCCGGGCGCACCTGGATGCGTTCGCCGACGTCGTGGCCGACTTCGCCGGCGGTGCGGCCGCGTCCGGGGGCACCGCCACCCCGACGGCCCTGCTCGCCTACCTCGACGCCGCCGAGGAGGCCGAGGACGGGCTGACCCCGGGCGAGGTCGACTCGACCGCCGGCGCCGACCCGGCACTCGGCGGCGCCCGCGTCCAGGTCCTCACCGTGCACGCGGCCAAGGGCCTGGAGTGGGAGGTCGTCGCGGTGCCGCACGTCTGCGCGAAGACCTTCCCCGGCCCGAAGCTCTCCGGCTCGTGGCTCACCAGCATCGCCGCGCTCCCCGCCGAGCTGCGCGGCGACCGGCCCGACCTCCCCGAGCTCGACGTGACCGGGGTGACCGACCGCAAGGAGCTCACCGAGCGGTTGGACCGCCACGAGCAGGAGTTCGACGACCGCCGGCTCGTCGAGGAGCGCCGGCTGTTCTACGTCGCGCTCACCCGCGCCGAGCGGACCCTGCTCGTCTCCGGGCACTGGTGGGGCGAGACCGGCGACAAGCCCCGCGGGCCGTCGGACTTCCTCACCGAGGTCGGGGAGGTCGCCCGGCGCGGCACGGCCACCGTCGACACGTGGGCCGAACCGCCGCAGGAGGGCGCCGCCAACCCGCTCGCCGAGGTCGAGCGCGCACAGGAGTGGCCGGTCGACCCGCTCGGGGTGCGCCGGACCGCCGTGGAGGAGGGGGCGGCGCTCGTCCGGGCGGCGCGCGGGCGGGTGGCGACCGGCGACGACGCGGCGGCGGCCGCCGACGACCCCGACGGGTGGGCCGCCGACGTCGACGTGCTCCTCGCCGAGCGCGCCGCCGCCCGCGAGCGCCACGCCCGCGTGCTGCTGCCGCCGCAGCTCTCGGTGAGCCAGCTGGTCGACCTCGCGGCCGACCCCGCGGCGCTCGCCCGCCGGCTGCGCCGGCCGGTCCCGCGCCCACCCGATCCGCGGGCCCGCCGCGGGACGGAGTTCCACGCGTGGGTCGAGCGGTGGTTCGCCAAGACCGAGCTGCTGGAGTTCGACGAGCTCCCCGGGGCGGCCGACGAGGACCCCGGTACCGACGACGCCGCGTCCGCCGACCTCACCGAGCTGCAGGAGCGGTTCACGGCGAGCCGCTGGGCCACGCGGACCCCGGTGGCCGTCGAGGTGCCGTTCGAGACCGAGGTCGAGGGCACCCTGGTCCGGGGCCGGATCGACGCGGTGTTCGCCGACCCCGACGGCGGGGCCACCGTCGTCGACTGGAAGACCGGCGCGCCGCCCGCTCCCGAGGCCATGCCCGCGCTGTCAGTGCAGCTCGCGGCGTACCGGCTCGCGTGGGCGGCACTGTCGAGGACGCCGGTCGAGCGCGTGCGGGCGGCGCTGCACTACGTCCGCGCCGACCGCACGGTCACCCCGTCCGATCTCCTCGACGCGGGTGGGCTGCGGGCGCTGGTCGCGTCCGTGCCGGTCGAGGTCCGCGAGCCCGAGGGGGACGACGTCGTGGTGCACCGCGGTCCGGCGGCGCCGTGGTCCGACGACGACGCCGACCCCGACCACACCGGCTTCGACGACGGCGACCGCGACCCTCGCTGAGCCCTCGCGCGCGTAGTTGGGTGTGTTCGGCCCCTGCCGAGGGGCACGTGGCGCAGGTGGGGCCCGCGGTGGGGTGCGCTGTGTGCTCCCGATCAAGCCCGTGCCAGGCCGGGCACCTGCCGAGGGGCAGCTTGGCGCAGGGCCGTGGCGGGTCAGGCCACTCGGCGCTCGGCCCCGGCCCGGCACCCAACCGAGTGGACCCTCAGGGCTGCTGGCCCAGCCATCTGAGTCCACTCGGCGCTGCCTGACGTGCCCGTGGGCTGGTTGACCGCAGCGTCGGTTCGACGAGGGGCACATCGCGCAGGCGCAGCCCCGCCGTGAGATGCGCTGTGTGCGCCTGATCAAGTACCGGGGCAGGCCGGCCCCGCCGAGGGGCACGTCGCGCAGCCCTGCGGCGGGTCTGGGCTGCCTGACGTGCCCGTGATCATGGTGGGCCGCAGTGGCGGGGCCGGCCCGACGCGAGGGGCACATGGCGCAGGCCCGCGCCCGGCCACGGGGTGCGCTGTGTGCTGTTGATCAAGCCCGTGCCAGGCCGACCCGGGTTCCGACGAAGGGCGCCCACGGCCCATCTATCCGAGCGAAGGGGCCCATCGCTCGACACCGCCGCCACACCGCCGCCACACCGCCGCCACACCGCCGCCACACCGCCGCCACACCGCCGCCGCACCGTCGCCCCGCGAGGGGACGATCCGGCCGCTCTATCCGCAAGAGGGTTCCCCTCGCGCGGCTCGGAAGGGCGGATGATGGACGCCGTGAGCAACGTCGAGACGGCGCCGGACGAGATGGTGTGCGGCGAGGACACGCGGCCGCAGCGCGCGGCGGTCGAGATCCTGACGCCGCGGGCGGTCCCCCTGGGCGGGCCTCGCGCGATGACCGTGCGGCGCACCCTCCCGCAGCGGCAGCGTTCGCTGATCGGCGCGTGGTGCTTCCTCGACCACTACGGCCCCGACGACGTCGCGGCCACCGGCGGCATGGACGTCGCCCCGCACCCGCACACCGGCCTGGCCACCGTGAGCTGGCTCTTCACCGGGGAGGTCGAGCACCGCGACAGCCACGGCGTCCACGCGATCGTGCGCCCCGGCGAGCTCAACCTCATGACCGGCGGGCACGGCGTCGCCCACTCCGAGGTCTCCACCCCGGACACGACGACGCTGCACGGCGCCCAGCTGTGGCTCGCCCTGCCCGACGCCCACCGCGACACCCCACGTGCCTTCGCCCACCACGCGCCGGCGCCCGTCCACCTCGACGGCGGGATCGCCCGGGTCTTCCTCGGCACCCTCGCCGGCGACACCAGCCCCGTCCCGACGTTCTCGCCCCTCCTCGGCGCGGAGATCGTCCTCGAGCCCCGCACCACCGTCGCCCTCGACGTCGACCCGGCCTTCGAGCACGGCGTCCTCGTCGACACCGGCGACGTCCGCGTGGGCGGCGACGGCGTCACCCCGGCCGACGTGGCGGCGGCCGAGCTCGCCTACCTCGCCCCGGGATCGGGCCGGCTCGAGCTGATCAACGACGCCGCCACCCCGGCCCGCCTGCTCCTGCTCGGCGGGGCGCCGTTCGGCGAGCAGATCGTGATGTGGTGGAACTTCGTCGGCCGCACCCACGACGAGATCGTCGCGTTCCGGGCGACCTGGGAGGACGACCCCGAGAGCCGCTTCGGCCACGTCGAGGGCTACGTCGGCCCCGACGGCAGCACGGCCCGGCTCCACGCCCCCGCGCTCCCGAACGCCCGCATCCGCCCCCGTGGCTGACGCTGGGTAAGCGCCTGCCCTCACCCTCGGTGAGCGATCGCCGACGATTCTCGGTCTTGTGTCACTCAGAGTGGTAACTCTAGGGTCACTTGCAACGCGCTTCACCCGAAAGCGCGACAGGTTGACTACGGAGGGTTTCACCATGACCGAGCTCGCCCGCCCCTTCGCCGAGACCACTGCGACCCGGGAGATCGCCGACCTCCGCAGAGCCGTGTCTGGACCCGTGTGGGATCCGGGGGACGTCGACGTCGTCGCCGAGCTCGCCGGCTTCAACCTCGCGCCCGTCCACCAGCCCGTCGCCGTCCTCGGGGCCACGAGCGCCGAGGACGTCGCGGCGGCCGTGCGCTGGGCGCGGGCCCGGGGCATCGGCGTCGGCGTCGTCGCCACCGGCCACGCCGACTTCTCCCACCGCGGCGTGCTGGTGATCTCCACCAAGCGCCTCGACCGCTGCGACGTCGACCCGGAGGCGCGCACCGTCACCGTCGGCGCCGGCGTGAAGTGGTCGCGGGTCCTCGAGGCCGCGGTGCCGCACGGCCTGTCCGCGGTGACCGGGTCGTCGTCGGACGTCGGGGTCGTCGGCTTCTCCACCGGCGGCGGCATCGGCCCGATCGTGAGCCGCTTCGGCTACGGCGCCGACCGCGTCCGTCGCATGCGGGTCGTCACCGGCGACGGCGCGGTCCGCGAGGTCTCGCCCACCGAGGACCCCGAGCTCTTCCACGCGATGCTCGGCGGGAAGGACGCCGCGGGCATCGTCGTCGAGATGACCGTGGAGCTCGTCGAGATGACGCGCTTCTACGGCGGGTCGATCTTCTTCGACGCCGCGGACGCCTCCGCGGTCATGCACGCGTGGCGGCGCTGGCAGCCCACGCTGACGGAGAACACCACGACCTCGATCGCGATCCTGCGGATGCCCGACATGGAGGCGGTCCCGCCGCCGCTGCGGGGGCGCACCGTCGTGCAGCTGCGCGTCGCGCACCTCGGCCCGGAGATCGAGGGCCTCGAGGTCGTGAGCCCGATGCGCCGGGTCGCCACCCCGATCCTCGACATGGTCGAGGAGAGGCCGGCCGCCGCGATGGACGCCGTCCACTGCGACCCGACCGAGCCGATGCCCGCCTGGGCCACCGGTCAGTTCCTGCAGTCGGTCGACGACGACACCGTCGACGCCCTGCTCGCGGCCGCCGGCCCGCAGCACGAGCTGCCGCTGATCATGGTGGAGCTGCGGGCGATCGGCGGGAAGGGCATGCGGGGGACCGCCGGCTGCGTCCCGCGGTCGCCGTTCCTCGTCGGCATCATCGCGCCGATGGTCCCGCCGCTGGTCGAGGTCGTGCCGGCGGTCGCGCACGGTGTCCTCGACGCCCTCGCGCCGTGGTCGGACGGCACCGTGCCGGTCAACTTCGCGTCGCCGCAGACGATCGCCGCGCGCCCCGGGGCGTGCTGGAGCGACGAGGCGCGGGCGCGGCTGGTCGAGGTCTCCCGGCGGGTCGACCCCGACGGCGTCCTCGGCGGCCGCCGCCTCGGGCTGCGCTGAGGGAGGCGGGCACCGTGCGCGGCCCCGGCTGGACCAGCGAGGCGCTCCTCACCCTCGACGCGCTCGTCGACGGTCCGGTCCACCCGCCCTTCAGTGTCGACGCGGCCCTCGAGCTCGCCCTCGCCCGGCCGCTGCCGGTGCGGACGCAGCGTCGGGTCGTCGCCGTCGTCGGGGCCACCGGCACCGCCGACGTCGCCCGCGTGCTCGCGTGGGCGGCCGAGCACGACATCGAGGTCGTCGTCCTCGGGGTGGGCGGGGGGCACGCGGCCCGCTCCGGGGACCGTCCGGTCGTCGCACTCTCGCTCACCCGCGCCGACCGGACCGTCGCCGATCCCGCCCGGGGCACCGTCCGGGCCGGGGTCGGCGCGGCCTGGGCGGCGGTGCGCCGGGTGGCGGTCGACGCCGCACCCCGGCCCAGCACCGCGTTCGCGCGGCCCGGCACCGTCGCGGCCGCGCTCGGCGCGACCACCCTGCGCGGGGCCACCGTCGTCACCGGCGACGGCGTGGTGCACACCCTCCCGGGCCCGGGATGCGCGACGGAGCTGTGGTGGGCCCTGCGCGCCCACCCGGGTGCGGTCGGCGTCGTGACCGCCGTCGTCCTCGACGCGCGCTACACCACGGCGGTGATGCCGCGGGAGCGCACCGCGGCGGCCGAGCTGCTCCGCCTCGTCCAGCTCTCCCGCCGGCACGACCCGGCCGGGCTGCTCGGCGTCCCTCACCCGTTGTGAGGCGCCCGGGAGCTCAGGCCTCGGCGCGCACCCGCAGCGCGTGCGTGATCATCGGGTACTGCAGCGGTAGCCGTCCGACGGCGGCCGCGCGCAGCGGCCACGGCTTGCGCCGCCAGTCCCACGCCATCTGCAGGTTCGCCGGGTAGACGGCGAGGAAGAGCCCGACGGCGGCCGTCGCCCCGAGGCGGCGGCTGGCGGGCCGGGCGATCGCGGTCCCGACGGCGAGCTCGGCGACCCCGCTCGCGTAGGTCCAGAAGCGGGCCGGGCCGGGGATCCACGGCGGCACGATCGTGTCGAACGGGGCGGGCACCGCGAAGTGCAGCACGCCCATGCCCACGAGCGGGCCGGCGAGCAGGGCGGCGCGTCGGGCGGCCGGGTCGGGGCGGGGACGACGGCGGCGCAGCGAGGGGAGGCGCATGTGATCACCTTCCCAGACGACGACGGGCCTTTCCTGCCACTGGATGCAAGCAACGACGCTCCGCTGGCATCCACGGTAGTCACCGGCCGACCGCGTACCCCTGCATCCCCCGCGGGTTCGCCGCCCCCCACAGCACCCCGCGCGCGTGGTCGATCCCGACGGCCGACAGCCGCCCGAGCGCCCAGTCGCCGGCCCGCGAGATCCGGTGCCCCCGGCGCGCCAGCCCGGCGATCACCGCGTCGCCGAGCCGGTCCTCGACGACCGCCCCGCCGGGCTCCCGGTCGCGCGGCCAGAACGAGCCGGGCGCCGACGTCGAGTGCAGCGCGGGCGCGTCGATCGCCGCCTGCGGTGACCACCCCCCGACGAGCGTGCGCAGCAGGTAGAGCAGCTGCCACTGGTCCTGCTGGTCGCCGCCGGGGGAGCCGACGGCGGTGACCGGGCGGCCCTCGTCGTCGAGCACGAGCGTCGGGGTCAGCGTGGTCCGCGGGCGCCGCCCGGGCGTCAGCGTCGAGGGCAGCCCCTCCTCCAGCCACGTCATCTGCAGCCGTGTCCCCAGCGCGAACCCGAGCTCCGGGATGACGGGCGAGGACTGCAGCCAGCCGCCGGAGGGCGTCACCGACACCACCGCGCCCCACCGGTCGACGACGTCGAGGTGGCAGGTGTCCCCGCGCACCTCGCCGTCGGTCCCGGGCTCGCCCTCGAGGGTCACCGTGGGCTCACCGACCGCCGAGCTCGCCGAGACCCCCGGCGCCGCCCCGGCCACCGCCAGCTCGGCCAGCCGCGGTTCCCGGCCGCCCACCCGCCCGGGCCGGAGATCGGGCGAGGCGTCCTCGGTGATCAGCGACCGCCGCGCGTCGAGGTAGGCCGGGTCGAGCAGGTCGGCGAGCACGACCGCGTCGGGCACGTCCCCGAACCACGCGTCCCGGTCGGCCTGCGCCAGCTTGATCACCTCGAGCACGAGGTGGGCGCCGGCCTCGGTCGAGGGGTCGAGCGCGGCATCGTCGTACGGCTCGAGCAGCGCGAGCATCTGCAGCAGCGCCGGGCCCTGCCCCCACGACGGCGTCTTGGCGACGCGGTGCCCGCGGAAGGTCCCGACGAACGCGTCGACCACCGACGCCCGCCAGCCCGCCGAGTCGGCGACGGTCAGCACGCCGGCGTGGTCGGTGCCCGACGCGTGCCGGTGCGGCTTGCGGCAGAAGGCCTCGACCGCCTCGGCGACGAACCCCTCGGCCCAGACCGTGCGCACGGCGTCGACCCGGGCTTCGCGCGTCGGGCCCCGGGCCGCGTCGGCGAGCCGGCCGAGGGTGTCCGCCCAGGCCGGGTTGCGCAGCACCTCGCCCGGCCCCGGCAGTCGTCCCCCGGGCAGCCACAGCGCCGCCGACGAGGGCCAGTGCTCCCGGAAGAGGTCGGCGACCGCGCCGATGGTGGAGCCGACCCGCGCCACCGCCGGGAACCCGTCCCGGGCGTAGCAGACCGCCGGGCCGACGACGTCGCCGACCTCCCACGTCCCGTGGTCACGCAGCAGCAGGAGCCAGGCGTCGGTGGCCCCGGGGATCGCGGCCGCGAGCGCGCCGGCCCCGGGCACCCGGTCGAGGCCCTCGTCGCGGTAGCGGGCCGCCGACGCGGCCGCGGGCGCGGGGCCCTGCCCGTCGAGGACTCGCGGGGTCGGGTCGTCCGCGGTGGTGAACACCGCGGTGAGGTCCCCGCCCGGCCCGTTGAGGTGGGGCTCGACGACCTGCAGCACGAAGCCCGCCGCGACCGCCGCATCGAACGCGTTCCCGCCGCGCTCGAGCACCGCCATCGCGGTCGCCGAGGCGGCCCAGTGCGTGGAGGCGGCCATCCCGACGGTGCCCTCGAGCGTGGGCCGGGTGGTGAACGCGGGCGGCCGACCGAAGCTCATCACCGCATCGTCGCGCACGACACCGCTGCTCGCAGGAGGTGAGATACGAAAACAATATCTGTCAGTGCGTTGTTGACACTCAACGGTTCGATTGAGCAGAGTACCCGTATCGCTCCCGCAGCCCCCGCCGGAGCGTCACCGGCAGAGGAGAACCGCGATGACCACCGCCACCCGCCCCGAGTCCGCCCCCGCCGCCCCGGGCCGGCCGCGCACCGTCACCGCGGGCCTGTGGACGCTGCAGGTGCTGCTCGCGCTCCTGTTCGTGGGCGGGTCGGGCCTGCCCAAGCTGGTCGGCGAGTCCTACGCCGTGCAGATCTTCGACGAGCTCGGCTCCGGCCAGTGGCTGCGGATCGTCGTCGGGCTGTGCGAGGTGGCGGGCGGTCTCGGGCTGCTCGTCCCGCGCCTCGCCGGCCTCGCCGCCACCTGTCTCATCGCCCTCATGGTCGGGGCCACCGCCGCGCAGCTGTTCTTCCTCGACGCGGGCTACTGGTACACCCCGGTGATCGTCGGGGCGCTCCTCGTGGTGATCGCCCGGACCCGACGCACCGGGACCGCCGCGCTCGTGACGCGGGCCTGAGCTCCCGGGCTACCGTGGCCGTCGTGACGAGCACCGTGCCGCTGTCCGGGACCGTCGAGCAGGCGGAGGTCGCCCGGCGCGCCGACGCCTTCGTCGAGGAGCTCTCCCAGTGGCTGCGGATCCCCTCGATCAGCGCCGACCCCGGGTACCACGGCGACGTCGCCCGTTCCGCGGCCTGGCTGGAGGCGACGCTGCGCCGCGACGGCTGGCCCACCGTCGAGGTGTGGTCGGACACCGAGGCGCTGCCGGCGGTGTACGCCCACTGGCCGGCGGCCGACCCCGACGCCCCCACGGTGCTGGTCTACGGCCACCACGACGTCCAGCCCGCCGACCTCTCCGACGGCTGGTCGTTCGAGCCCTTCCACCCCAGGGTCGTCGGGGAGGAGCTGCGGGGCCGCGGCGCCTCGGACGACAAGGGCCACATCGCGATGGTGCTGCTCGGGGTGCGGGCCCACCTCGCGGCGACCGGCGCCGCCGCGCCCGCGGTGTCGCTGAAGCTCCTGGTCGAGGGCGAGGAGGAGTCGGGGTCGGCCCACCTGGCCGAGCTCCTCGCCGCACACGCCGACGCCCTGGCCTGCGACGAGATCGTCGTCACCGACACCGGCATGGTCGACCGCGAGGTGCCGACCGTCTGCACCGGGATGCGCGGCATGGTCGACCTCGAGGTCGTCTTCCACGGCGCCTCGGTCGACCTGCACTCCGGCCAGTTCGGCGGCGCCGTGCCCAACCCGGTGACCGAGCTCGCCACCCTGGTCGCGGCGTTCCACGACGACGCGGGCCGGGTCGCCGTGCCGGGCTTCTACGACGACGTCCGCGAGCCGACCGCCCGCGAGCGCGAGGCCTGGGCAGCGCTGCCCTTCGACGAGCCCGCCTGGCTCGCGGGCTCGGCCGCCGGCGCCACCGCGACGGCGGGCGAGGCGGGCTGGAGCACCTACGAGCGGCTCTGGGCGCGCCCGACGGCCGAGGTCAACGGCCTGCACGGCGGCTACGCCGGGCCCGGCCACAAGACGATCGTGCCGCACCGCGCGTCGCTGAAGATGACCTTCCGGCTGGTCGCCGACCAGGACCCGGCCCGCATCAAGGCCCTCGTCGAACGGTTCGTGTCCGAGCGCATCCCGGCGGGCATCGACGCCGAGGTGTCCACCGGCGGCCCCGGGGTCCCGCCGTTGATCTGCGACCTCGACTCCGACCTCGTCGCCTCCATCCGGGAGGCCATGGGCATCGCGCTCGGCGCGGAGGTCCTCCCGGCCCGCGAGGGCGGCAGCGGGCCGGAGGCGCTGCTGTCCACCGAGCTCCGCGCGCCGCTGGCCTTCCTCGGCGTGATGCTGCCGGGCGACCGCATCCACGCCCCGGACGAGCGCGCGGTCCTGCCGCTGCTGCTGGCGGGCGCCGAGGCGGTCGCGCACCTGTGGCGGCTGCAGGGGGAGCGGGCCCGCTGAGCCGTCCGGAACGACTCGTTCCGGACATCGGGCGTCAGGAAGTCGGCGTCGACCCCGCGCACTCGCCGTCGCGGACCCGGCGTCCCGTTCGGCGGCAGCAGGGCCGTGCGGGTCGCCGGTCGGCGCCGCGGAAACCCGTAGGTGTAGCAGTCGGTCATCGTGGGTAGCGAGGCGGGGATCCCTCGATCGGGTCCGGCGCGGCGTCGGCAGAATCACGTCCGTGTCACTCCCCGGTGCCCTCGCCTCGCACGGTCGCGTCCCGGTGCTCGCCGACCGCGCCGCGAGACCGGCGCGCCGCCCCGCGGGGCGCACGCTCGGGGTGCTCGTCGCGCTCGCGCTGGGCGCCATGGCCGTCGTCGTCGTGGTGGTCCCCCAGGTGCCCGTGCTCGCCCGCACCATCGGGATGGCGCCCGCCGCCCCGGCCCCGGCCCCGGTCCCGATGGTCACGGTGACCGCGGTCGTCACCGCCACCGCCTCGTGCGTGTCGGCCGAGCCGCACGACCAGGTGGTCATGAACCTCGGCGGCACCGCCCACCCGGCCGTGCTCGACGGCTGCGGTCGTCCCCCGGGCACCCCGGTGCCGGTCGTGGTCCCCGCCGACGGGCACTTCTCCGGGCCCGTCACGGTCGCCGGCAGCGGCGCCCGGACCCCGACGGCGACCACCGACGTCGCCGGGCAGGGCGTCTCGCCCCTGGTCGCGCGTCTCGAGCTCGCGCTCGCCGTGGCCGCGGCGCTGGGCGCCGGCTCCCTGCTCGTCGTCGCCCGCGGGAACACGCGGCGGCCGGCCCCCCGGGCCGGCACCGGCCGCGTCCCGACCCAGCGCCGCCGGCCGGCGGGGCCGCGGCGCACCCACGGTCCCCACGCCGTGCGCCCCACGCGGGTGCGGACCACGCGATCGGCCGCGGGCGCCTCCGCCCGGCGCCCAGCCACTGCTCGCCGTCGCCGTTAGGGTCGGGGCGTGAGTACGGCCGCCCGCCCCCCGATCCCCGGTGCCGCCCCGGCACCACCCAGCTCCCCCGCGCGAGGGGCGGAGCGCCACCGCCTCACGCTCGACAACGGCCTGCGGGTGCTGCTCGCGCCGGACACCGCCAACCCCGTCGTCGGGGTCGCGGTCCACGTCGACGTCGGGTTCCGCAGCGAGCCCGAGGGACGCACCGGGTTCGCCCACCTCTTCGAGCACCTGATGTTCCAGGGCTCGGAGAGCCTGGAGAAGCTCGCGCACTTCCGGCACGTGCAGGGCTCGGGCGGGGTGTTCAACGGCTCGACCCACCAGGACTACACCGACTACTTCGAGATCCTCCCGGCCGCGGCGCTGGAGCGGGGGCTCTTCCTCGAGGCCGACCGGCTGCGGGCCCCGAAGCTGACGCCGGAGAACCTCGCCAACCAGATCGACGTGGTCAAGGAGGAGATCCGGCTCAACGTCCTCAACCGGCCCTACGGCGGGTTCCCCTGGATCCTGCTCCCGCCGGTGCTCTACTCGACCTTCGCGAACGCCCACAACGGCTACGGCGACTTCACCGACCTCGAGCGGTCCTCCCTCGACGACGCCGCGGCGTTCTTCGACGCCTACTACGCGCCGGGCAACGCGGTGCTCACCGTGGTCGGCGACTTCGACGTCGAGGACGCGGCGGCGCTGGTGGAGCGACACTTCGGCGACATCCCGGCGCGGCCGGTGCCCGTTCGGCCGTCGTTCGGCGAGCCGGGTCCCGACGGCGAGCGCACCGAGTCGGTCGTCGACGCGCACGCCCCGCTGCCGGCGCTCGCGCTGGGCTACCGGATGCCCGACCCGGGGACCGACCTGCCGGGCTACCTCGCCCACGCGGTGCTCGCGAGCCTGCTCACCGACGGCGAGGCCGCCCGGCTGACCCAGCGGCTGGTCTACGGCGACGGGCTGGTCACCGACCTCTCCGCCTCGCCCGGGCTCATGGGCGCCCCGCTCGACGCCCGCGACCCCGACACGTTCACGATCACCGCGGTCCACCCCGACGGGGTCGAGCCCCGCCGCATCGTCGACGCCGTGGACGCCGAGCTCGCCGGCCTCGCCGCCGGCGGCCCGGACCCGGAGGAGCTCCGGCGGGTGACCGCGCGCTGGTCCGCGGCGCTCTACCGCGAGCACGACCGGCTGATGAACCGGATGCTCGCCCTCGGGTCGGCCGAGCTGGTCCACGGGCGCGCCGAGCTGTCCGACGAGCTCCCGGCCGCCATCGCCGCCGTCACCCCCGAGACCGTCGCCGCGGCGGCGGCCGCGCTGCGCCCCGACGCCCGCGCCCTGCTCGTCCTCACCCCGGGAGCGAACGCATGAGCGCCGAATCCACGGTCCAGCTCCCCGACCGGAGCGCTCCCTCGGATGGGGCGTCTCCCCCCACCACCGCCACCCGCCGCTCCGCCGCCGAGATCGGGCGGACCCCCACCGGTCCCCGCGAGCTGCCCCCGCTGCGCCCCCAGCCGGAGGTCCCGGCGCCCGAGGAGGTCGACACCGTCCTGTCCTCCGGGCTGCGGGTGATCGCGGTCCGCCGCCCGGCCGTGCCGATGGTCGAGGTCCGGCTGCGGATCCCGTTCTCCGACTCCGACCCGCGGCACACCGCCGTCGCCGAGGTCCTCGCCTCCACGGCGCTGTCCGGGACGTCGCGGCGCAGCCGGGTCTCCCTCGACGACGACCTCGCCGGCGTCGGCGGCGAGCTCGGCTTCTCGGTCGACCCCGAGCGGCTCGCCGCCGCCGGGCACGCCCTCGCCGAGGGGCTCCCGACGCTGCTCGACGTCGTCGCCGACGTCCTGACCTCCGCCACGTACCCCGCGGACGAGGTCGAGCGCGAGCGGGAGCGGCTCGCCGAGCGCATCCAGGTCGCGGCCGCGCAGCCGTCGGTGATCGCCCGCCGGGCCCTGCAGCGTCACCGCTACGGCGACCACCCCGTCACCCGGGAGATGCCCGAGGTCGACGAGGTCCTCGGCGTCGGCACCGAGGAGCTCCTCGCCCTGCACCGCCGCATGGTGGTGCCCTCGGGGTCGGTGCTCGTGCTCGTCGGCGACCTCGACCCCGAGGCCGCCGTCGCCGCGGTGCAGGCGGCGCTCGCGGCGTGGGACTCCCCCGGCGAGGCGGCCGTGCTGCCGCCGCTGCCCGAGCTGCACGGCTCGGAGCTGCTGCTGGTCGACCGGCCGGGCGCCGTGCAGTCGCAGCTGCGGCTCTCCGCGGCCGCGATCCCGCGCACGGACCGGCGCTATCCCGCACTGCAGCTGGCCAACCTGGCGTTCGGCGGCTACTTCTCCTCGCGGCTGGTCGAGAACCTCCGCGAGGACAAGGGCTACACCTACCACGCGTCGTCCTCGCTGGAGTTCGACCCGTACGGCGCCGCGCTGCTCGTCGAGACCGACTGCGCCTCCGAGGTCACCGCCGCGGCCCTGCTGGAGATGCGCTACGAGCTGGGGCGGGCCGCCGTCGTGCCGCCCTCGGCGACCGAGCTGGAGTCCGCCCGCCGGTACGCGATCGGCTCGCTGCTGATCTCGATGACCACCCAGGCCGGGCTGGCCTCGACGCTGGCCGGGCTCGCCGGGGTGGGGCTGTCCTCGGCGTGGGTGCGCGAGCACCCGCAGCGTCTCGAGGCGGTCACCGCGGAGGAGGCGGCCGCCGCGGCCGCCGAGTTCCTGGCGCCCGCCCGGTTCACCGGCGTCGTCGTCGCCGACGCGGCCACGACGGCGGCGTCGCTCACCGCGCTCGGTGGGATCCGCGTTCCCGGGGGATCATCGAAGGCGTGACGACCACTTCGGCGACCTCGGGCACTTCGGCGACCTCGGGTCCGGACCTGAGGGGCGCGTTCCACCTGGACACCCTGCCCCGCCTGTCCCGGTCGACGGTGGACCGGCGCGAGCAGGTGCGCGACGACCCCGAGCACGTCGCGTCGACGTGGCCCCTGTCGCGGGTGGTCCGGGTGGACCCGCGCGGGCGCACCCCGGTGGAGGAGACCGACGACGGGTCGCTGCGCCTGGTCACCGCCCCGGCCCGCGACTTCGGGGACACCGTCCCCGAGGGCGCGGTGCTGCTCGGCGAGGAGGACGGCACCACCTACTGGGGTGTGCGGGTGCCGGATCCGGACGAGTCCAACGATGCCGGGTCCGGCTTCTCGGCGCTGGAGCTCTGGCGCGACCTGCGGATCTCCGGCGGCGACCTCGACTCCCGCTCGGCCGGGCTCCTGACGACGGCCGTGGCGCTGCTGTCCTGGCACGAGCGCTCCCGGTTCTGCGGCCACGACGGCTCCCCGATGCGCGCGATCAAAGCCGGGTGGGCGCAGCTCTGCGAGGCCCACGACCACGAGGAGTACCCCCGCACCGACCCGTCGATGATCTGCCTCGTCCACGACGGCGCCGACCGGGTGCTGCTGGCCCGCCAGCCGATCTGGCCCGAGGGCCGGTACTCGGTGCTGGCCGGGTTCGTGGAGGCCGGCGAGTCGCTGGAGGCGTGCGTGGCGCGGGAGTGCGCCGAGGAGGTCGGGGTCGCCGTCTCGACGATCACCTACCTCGGGTCGCAGCCCTGGCCCTTCCCGCGCTCGCTGATGATCGGGTTCTCGGCGGTGGCCGACCCGGACGCGCCGATGAAGCTCCAGCAGGGCGAGATCGAGAACGCCCGCTGGGTGACGCGGGACGAGCTGCGCGAGGCGCTGGCCGCCGGCGACTGGATGACCCGCGAGGGCGAGAGCCCGCTGACGCGGCTCTCGGGGGCGCGCGGGGTCGGGGGGACCGCCTTCGAGGCGGGGGAGGACCGCGACCTCATCCTGCCCGGCGGGGTGTCGATCGCGCGGGCGATGCTCGAGGCGTGGGCGGCGGCGGGCTGATCGGCGGGCCGCGACGGTGTGGCTTTTCGGACGGTGAACGTCTGCGATGCGACACCGCTGACACTCACCGTCCGGAAAGCCACACCGACACCGGACCTCACCGCGACGGGTAGACCGTCCCCGCGGCCTTGACCGTGCGGATGACCGGGGCCGTCTCGACGCCCTGCACGCCGGGCAGCGCCGCCACCTTCGTCGTCAGGTACCGGTAGAGCGACGGCGCGTCGGGGCTCGCCACCGACGCGTACACGTTCGTCCGCCCCGTCGTCGCCGCCGCGAACGGGACCTCGGTGTGGTGCGCGAGGGCCCGCCCGGCCGCGTCGAGGTCGGCCGGCAGCACGGACAGGTAGAGCATCGTGCGCATCGGCAGCGCGTGGGACTCGGGTGCCACGTCGACGTCGAGGTAGAGCAGCCCGCCGGCGCGCAGGTCGTGCAGCCGCCGCCGCACCGTCGACGGCGAGGTCCCGCCCTCGCGCGCGAGGTCCTCCACCGGGGTCCGCCCGTCCGCGCGCAGCAGCCGGAGGATCCGCCGGTCGACGTCGTCGAGCCGCGGCGGCGGCCCCGCGGCCGGCACGTGCTCGCTCAGCCGCGCCACCTGCTCGTCGTCGAGCGGTCCGACCTTGCTGTACGGCTCGTGCGCGCCGCCGTAGAAGACGTGCAGCACCTGGTGCGCGCTCACGTCGAGCACCCGCGGGGTGCGGGGGAGCTTGGCGAGCAGCATCTCCCCGGCCGCGGCCGTGTCGCGGGCCCGCAGCGAGCAGGTGACCTCGGTCCCGCCCGAGCTCAGGCTGATCCACGACGTGTCCGGGCGCCGGGCCAGCGCGTCCGCGATCTCGGGCGCGGCGTCCGGGGCGCACCGGGCGCGGACCATCCACTGGTCGTCCCCGACGACCGCGGGGTCGCTGACGCCGATCACCCGCAGCGCCTGCGCCGAGCGCAGCCGCGCGTAGCGGCGGGCGACCGTCTGGTCGGACACCCCGAGGACCTCGGCGATCCGCCGGAACGGCGCCCGCCCGTCGACCTGGAGCGCGTGCAGGAGGGCACTGTCGAGGTCGTCGAATTCCACCGTCGCGAGCCTCCTCGATGTCGATACCCGCCGAGGTGGCGGTGGTGACGCGTCCATCGACCCACCGGGTGTCGACGATGGTGGCACCGGCGGCACCCGTCGTCGAGAGGATCCGTCCGGAGGAGGACCGATGCGTGTGTGGTGGCCCCTGGTGGCCGTCTGCCTGGGCACCTTCATGCTGCTCGTCGACGTCACGATCGTGAACGTCGCCCTGCCGCCGATCGCCGCGTCCCTGGGTACGTCGTTCGGCGGCCTGCAGTGGGTGATCGACGGCTACGCGCTCGCCCTCGCGGCCCTGCTGATGGTCACGGGCACGCTCGCCGACCGGTTCGGCCGCCGTCGCCTGTACCTCGTCGGCCTCGGGGTGTTCGCGGTGGCGTCGCTGGCCTGCGGCCTGGCCCCGTCCGTCGGTGCGCTCGTCGCGGCCAGGGTCGTGCAGGGGGTCGGCGGCGCCGCGATGTTCGCGACGACGGCGGCCCTCATCGCGACCACCTACCACGGCCGGCAGCGCGGCACGGCGTTCGGCGTCTGGGGCGCGGTCAACGGACTCGCCGCCGCGTGCGGCCCGCTGCTCGGCGGCCTGCTCACCGAGGCCTGGGGCTGGCGGGCGATCTTCCTGGTCAACCTGCCGGTCGCGGTGCTCGCCGTCGTGCTCACCCTCGTCGTCGTGAGTGGGTCCGGGGCGGGAGGCGGAGCCCGCGTCGACGTGGCGGGCGCCGCGACCTTCACCGTCGCCTCGGCGGCGCTGGTCTACGGCCTGGTCTCCGTGGGCGAGGACGGGTGGGGTGCGACGGCGACCGTGGTCGCCCTGGTGCTCGCGGCGGTCGCCCTCGTCGCCTTCGTGGTCGTGGAGCGACGGGCCGCGGCGCCGATGCTCGACCTCGCGCTGTTCGCGAACCGGTCGTTCGCCGCGCTCCTGGCCGCGGCCGCCGTCCTGCAGGCCGCCGCCTTCGCGCACCTCGCCCTGGTCTCGATCTGGCTCCAGTCGGTGCTCGGGCTCTCCCCGATCCGGGCGGGCCTGGTCGCGCTGCCGTTGAGCCTGGCGTCCTTCGTCGTCTCGGTGTCGGCGGGGCGGTTCCTGCACGGCGGATCCCCCGCGCGCCCGATCGCCGGCGGTCTGGCGCTGATCGGCGTCGGGGTGCTGCTGATGACGCTGGTGGCGCCGACGTCGGGGCCGTGGGTGCTGGTCACGGGGCTGGTCGTCGCGGGGCTCGGCGTCGGGCTCGCGACCCCGGTCCTCGTCTCGGCGACCCTCGCGGTGCTCCCGCCGGCCCGTGCCGGCGTGGGCAGCGCCGCGGTGAACACGTTCCGCCAGCTCGGTCTCGCAGTCGGGCTCGCGGTGCTGGGGACGATCTTCGCGGGGCGGGTCACGACGGTGCTCGCGGCGGCCGGGACGTCCGACCCGACGGCGACGGCGAACGCGCTGGCCGGCGGCCGGGCCGCCGAGGTGGTCGGGGCCGGGGACGCGACGACGGCGCTGGTGCACCAGGCGTTCGCGGCCGGGCTGGACCGGGTGTTCACGGTCGCCGGGGTGGCCGCGCTGGTGGCGGCGGTGGTCGTGGCGGTCTGGGTCCGGGCCCGTCCGGCGGTGGTGGCGGCTCCGGAGCCGGCTCCGGCTGCGGAGGCGCCGACCTCCTGAACGAGCGAAGGGCCCCCTCGCTCGATCTACTCGAGCGAGGGGGCCCTTCGGCCAGTACGACGGCGGCCCGGCCGTTCCGGCGGTGGGCGCCCCTGGCCGCTCTATCCGAGCGAATGTGCCCTCGCTCGGAACCGGTACCTCAGATGCCGGACGCGGCCTCGGCCTTCGCGAGCGCGCTCTTCACCTCGGCGAAGCTCGGGTTGGTCGCGGCTGACCCGTCGGGGTAGACGACGGTCGGCACCGTGCGGTTGCCGCCGTTGACCCGCATGACGGTCTCGGCGGCGTCCGGGGTGCGCTCGATGTCGACCTCGTCGTAGCCGATGCCCTCGCGGTCCAGCTGGCTCTTCAGCCGCCGGCAGAACCCGCACCAGCTGGTCGTGTACATCGTCATCTGCGCCATGTGTGGAACAACGCGCCGACCCGCCTCACGCTTCCACGTGGCCGAACCGGTGACGGGTCACACTGACCGCCTGCTCACGCAGCACCGACAGCATCTCCCGGCGCCCGTCGGCGAGCACCGGGGTGTCCACCAGCGACGCCCCCACCTCGGCGGCCGCGCGCCGCAGCGTCGTCGGGACCTCGCCCACCGCGCGCAACCGCTCACCCGGCACCGGCTCGACGTCGTCACCCACCTCCACCACCGCCACGCCGGCGCACGCGCCCGCCAGCCGGACCCGCAGCACGTCCCGCGGCGCGGCGCCGACCCCGACCACGAGCCGCAGCGACGGCAGCGGCCGGTAGCGGAAGACGTTGGCCTCGGCGGCGATGCCGGTCGGGTCGTGCTCGACGCCGAACTCGTCGCGCCACGCCGCCGCGTCGCTGCCGGCCGCCGCACGCAGCCACGCCAGGTCGTCGGCGGCCACCGAGGGCGCTATCGCGGCCAGCAGGTCCGCGGCCGGGCCGGTGACCGGCGCGGCGGGCAGCTCGGAAGGATCCCGCCACGTCCCGAACTGCGCCACGTAGTTCGGCCCGCCCGGCTTCGCGCCCGGCCCCACCACCGAGCCCTTCCACCCGCCGAACGACTGCCGCTGCACGATCGCCCCGGTGATGTGCCGGTTGACGTAGGCGTTCCCCACCTCGACCCGCTCGCCCCAGTACTCGATCTCGTCGGCGTCGAGCGAGTGCAGGCCGCCGGTCAGGCCGAAGCCGGTGTCGTTCTGCCAGGCGATCGCCTCGTCCAGCGTCGCCGCCGTCATCAGCCCGAGCACCGGCCCGAAGCACTCGGTGCGGTGGAACCACGACCCGGGCGCCACACCGTCGCGCACCCCGGGCGTCCACTGCGCGCCCCCGAGGTGGCGGGGCTCGACCAGCCAGGACTCGCCGTCGTCGAGCGTGGTCAGCGCCCGCTCGAGCTGCGGGGTCAGCTCGCCCACCAGCGGGCCCATCGTCGTGCCGAGATCGCGGCCGTCGCCCACGCGCAGCGTCGTGACCGCGTCGACGAGCTGGCGCCGCAGCCGCCGCCCGATCGCCGAGCGCGGGTCGCCCGCGGGCCCGACGAGGATCGCCAGCGACGCCGCCGAGCACTTCTGCCCGGCGTGCCCGAACGCGGAGCGGACGAGGTCGGCGACGGCGAGGTCGGGATCGGCGGCCGGGGTGACGACCAGGGCGTTCTTGCCGGAGGTCTCGGCGATCAGCGGCAGGTCCGGGCGCCACGACCGGAACAGCGCCGCCGTCGCGCTCGCCCCGGTGAGCACCACCCGCTCCACCGCCGGGTGCGTGATCAGCCGCTGCCCGGCCGCGCCCTCGTCGGTGTGGACCAGCTGCAGGGCGTCGGCGGGGATGCCGGCGCGGTGCAGCGCCGCGACGCCGACCTCGGCGCACGCCCGGACCTGCGGTGCCGGCTTGATGACGACGGCTGCCCCGGCGGCGAGCGCGGCGAGGCAGCCGCCGAGGGGGATCGCCACGGGGAAGTTCCACGGCGGGGTCACGACGACGACCCGGGCCGGGGAGAACCTGGTCGGGGCCAGTTCGGCGGCGCGGTCGGCGTAGTAGGCGGCGAAGTCGATCACCTCCGAGATCTCCGGGTCGGCCTCGGCGACGGTCTTGCCCGCCTCACCGACCATCACGGTGAGCAGCTCGGTGCGCGCCACGGCCAGGGCGCGCGCGGCCTCGCGGAGCAGCCGGGCGCGCTCCTCCGGGGCGGTGGTGCCCCAGGTGGACGCGGCGGCCCGGTCGAGGACGACGTCGACGGCGGCCGGGTCGGTCAGCTCGGGCTCCCGCTCGACGGCGGGGGTGGCCGCGACGGCGCGCCGCGCCCAGTCCCGATTCGCGGGCAGCGAGGGGTCGGTGTCGGGCTCGTTGTGGAAGCCACCCTCGTCGGCGGGCGAACGGCGCCGTCCTGGCGTCAGGTGCAAGGAATGCGCCATTGCTTCCATCTCGGCCGACCGGTCCTGCGTCCGGCGCGGCGAGTCGGCGACGGTGTCGCGGTCGCGCACCGAGGCGCGGAACCGGTCCACGTACGACGACGGGCCGGCCGCCGAGAACATCGCGTACAGGTAGTTCTCCTGCCCGGCGTTCTCCTCGAGCCGGCGGACGAGGTAGCTCACCGCGGCGTCGAAGTCCTCGCGGTGCACCACCGGGGTGTAGAGCACGAGGCTCTCGTCCGACGGCAGGTCCGCCGCCACCGCGTCGGCCTGCGCCGGGGCCATGCCCTGGAGCATCTCGACGTCCATCTGGCGCTCCACCCCGCGGGCGGCTGCCAGCTCCACGGCGAGCGCCACGTGGTGGAGGTGGTGGCTCGCGACGCCGACCCGCAGCGCGTCGGCGAGCTCCGGACGCAGCGCGTGGTCGAGCAGCCGGACGTAGTTGGCGTCCACCTCGGCCTTGGTGGCGTAGGGCGCCTGCGGCCAGTCGTGCAGCGCCGCGTCGACCCGCTCCATCGCGAGGTTCGCGCCCTTGACCAGCCGGACCTTCACCGGCGCACCACCGGCCGCGACCCGTCGTCGGGCGAACGCCGCGACCTGCTCGAGCGCCGCCACCGAGTCCGGCAGGTAGGCCTGCAGGACGATGCCCGCCGAGTACCCCTCGAGCCCGGGCCGGGAGAGCAGCGTCGTGAACAGGGCCAGCGTGAGGTCGAGGTCCTTGTACTCCTCCATGTCGAGGTTGACGAAGACGCCCTCGTCGCGGGCGGCCTCGACCAGCGGCGTCAGGCGTTCGACGAGCCGGTCGCGGCTGCCCTCGAGGTCCCACGGCACGAGCTGGCTCGCGACGGCCGAGGCCTTGACCGACACGTAGTCGACGTCGGGCCGGCGGATCAGCGCGAGGGTGCGCTCCAGGCGGCGGTCGGCCTCGGCCTCGCCGAGCACCGCCTCGCCGAGCAGGTTGAGGTTCAGCCGCCGCCCCTGGGCGCGCGCGGCGGCGAGGTGACGGCGCAGGGTGCGGCCGGAGGCGTCGACGACGAGGTGCCCGACGAGGGCCCGCAGGCGCCGGCGGGCGAGCGGCACGACGAGCCGCGGGGCCTGCGGGGCGAGGACCGCGCCGGCCCGCAGCATCGTCCGGTCGACGAGGTTCGCGAACCCCGGCAGCGTCGCACCCCGCCCGGCCAGGCGGGCGAGCTCGCGGGCCGCGACGCGGTCGTCGTCGGGCCGGGCCACCCGGTCGACGAAGCGCAGGGCGAACTCGACGCCGTCGGGGTCGTGGACCAGGGACGCGAGGCGGCGGGTGGCGGTGTCGTGGCCGCCCGAGACGCTGGCCTCGCTCCACCGGGCCGCGCGGCCGACCGCCCGCTCCACCATCGGTTCGTCGATCTCGGCGGTGGGCGCGATCACCTGCTCGCTCATGGGTCCATCGTGCGCCGGTCGGGCGTGCCCGTCTTGTACCGTTCCCGCTCCCTGCGCGGGGGGTGGCGCCAACCGGCCTCCCGCGCGAGGGGAACCCTCGTGCGGGTAGAGCGACCCGATCCTCCCCTCGCGATGGCCGGAGGTGTGCGATGGACGTGCCCGCCCCGGCCCTGGTCGCGCTCTTCGCCGAGCTCACCGGGGTCATGTTCTGCGCGAAGGACGCCGACGGGCGCTACGTCGAGGTCAACGACGCCTTCGTCCGGCGCACGAACCAGCGCACCCGCGCGGGGGTGATCGGCCGCCGCGCCGGCGAGCTCTTCGTGGCGGCGCTGGCCGAGCGCTACGAGGAGCAGGACGCCCGCGTGCTCGCCGACGGCCGGCCGCTGCGCCACGAGCTGGAGCTGATCCGCCGCGAGGGCGGCAGCCCCGGCTGGTACCTCACGACGAAGATCCCGGTCTGGGATGCGGACGGGGCGGTCACCGGCGTCGTCAGCGTCTCCGAGGACCTCCGCTCGGCCGACGCCGCCGATCCCGCGATGCCCGCGCTCTCGCGGGTGGTGGACCTCGTGGAGTCCCGCCTCGACGACCCGCCGCGGGTGGAGGAGATGGCGACGACGGCCGGGCTGTCGCCGTCCGCGCTCGAACGGCGCATGCGGGCGGTGTTCGGGCTCGCCCCCGCCCAGTTCGTGCTGCGCGCCCGCATCGACCGGGCCCGCACACTGCTCACCGACACCGACCGGCCCCTGGTCGAGATCGCGCTGGCCTGCGGGTTCTACGACCAGCCCGCCTTCACCCGGCAGTTCACCCGGCTCGCCGGGGAGACGCCGGGCCAGTTCCGCCGGCGTGCACGGTCGCTGTGAGGCCTCTCCCGCGGAGCGAGGCCCGGCTCAGCCCTCGACGAGGACGGCCATCCGTCCTGTGTGGGGCTCGACGTCCTTGAGGTGCCACCACTCCTCGACGTTCGCCCTGACGATCAGGGCTGCCGACTCGAGCGAGGCCTGCTCGTCCGTCAGGTCGGCCAGTGCTCGGTCCAGTGTGAGCCGCCACCGCTGCCGGCCCTGCTCCGAGCGGGCGTCGATGTCGAGGACGAGCGAGGCGCCGGACTCGTCGGAGGTCACGCCGATGACCGTCAGCTTCGCCGGCCGCTCGCCCCGACCAGGCCGAACCCGATCCGCCGCGACCCGCCGGGCCGTCCCGCCCCACGACGTCGGGCCGGGTTGAGACGATGGGGCGGTGACGGTGACCGCGGCGCCCGGCCAGACCCCGGAGCAGGGGCTCGATCCCGAGCAGCGGGCCGCGGTGCTCGCCCCGCGCGGCCCGGTCTGCGTGCTCGCCGGCGCCGGCACGGGCAAGACCCGCACCATCACCCGCCGGATCGCCCACCTGGTCCGCGCCGAGCAGGTGCGGGCCGGCCAGGTCCTCGCGGTCACCTTCACCGCGCGCGCCGCGGGGGAGATGCGCACCCGGCTGCGCGACCTCGGCGTCGGCGGCGTGCAGGCCCGGACGTTCCACGCCGCCGCGCTGCGGCAGCTGCGCTACTTCTGGCCGCGCTCGGTCGGCGGCGAGGTGTGGCCGGTGCTGGAGAACAAGCTGCGCTTCGTCGGCCAGGCCGCCCAGCGGGCCGACGCGCCGACCACCCGGGAGTCCCTGCGCGACCTCGCGAGCGAGATCGAGTGGGCCAAGGCCTGCCTCGTCGCGCCCGACGCGTACGCGCAGGCCGCGACCAAGGCCCAGCGCGACACCCCGGCGCCCGTCGAGCAGGTCGCCCGCGTCTACGACTCCTACGAGCAGCTCAAGAACCGCGCCGAGCAGCTCGACTTCGACGACCTGCTGATCCACACCGCCGGCGCGCTCGAGGGCTCCGCCGAGGTGGCCGACGAGTTCCGCGAGCGCTACCGCTGCTTCGTCGTCGACGAGTTCCAGGACGTCACGCCGCTGCAGCACCGCCTGCTCTCGGCGTGGCTCGGCGGGCGGGACGACCTCACCGTCGTCGGCGACGCCAACCAGACGATCTACTCCTTCGCCGGCGCCAGCCCGAGCTACCTGCTGGAGTTCCCGCGCCGCTTCCCCGAGGCCGCCGTCGTGCGCCTGGTCCGCGACTACCGCTCGACCCCGCAGGTCGTCGCCGCCGCGAACACCGTCATCGGGGCGGCGCGCGGGCGGGCCGCCGGGTCGCGGCTGCGCCTCGAGGGGCAGCGCCCGCCCGGTCCCGCGCCGGACTTCGCCGAGCACGACGACGAGCCGACCGAGGCCACCGCCGTCGCCGACCAGATCCGCGACCTGATCGACGACGGCGTGCCCGCCGCCGAGATCGCCGTGCTCTACCGCGTCAACGCCCAGTCCGAGGTCTACGAGCAGGCGCTGGCCGACGCCGGCATCGCCTACCAGGTCCGCGGCGGCGAGCGCTTCTTCCAGCGCGCCGAGGTCCGCACCGCGATCGCCGCGCTGCGCACGACGGCGGGCCGGGTCGAGGGGGGACCCGAGGGCGTCGTCGGGACCGACGTCGTCACGGCGGTGCGGGCGGTGCTGGGGGAGCAGGGCCTCACCGAGACGCCGCCGCCCGGCGGGGCCGCCGACGGCGCCCAGCGCCAGCGCTGGGAGTCGCTGCGCGCCCTCGCCGAGCTCGCCGCCGACCTCGTCGAGAGCGTCCCGACGACGACCCTGGGCGGCTTCCTCGCCGAGCTCAACGCCCGGGCGCAGGCGCAGCACCCGCCGACGGTGCAGGGGGTCACGCTGGCGTCGCTGCACGCCGCGAAGGGCCTGGAGTGGGACGCCGTGTTCCTCGTCGGGCTCACCGACGGGACGCTGCCGATCCAGCACGCCGACGGCGACGACGACGCGGTGGAGGAGGAGCGCCGGCTCTTCTACGTCGGGGTGACCCGTGCGCGGGTGCACCTGCGGCTGTCGTGGGCGCTCTCCCGCTCGGCGGGCGGGCGGCGCTCGCGGCGCCGCAGCCGCTTCCTCTACGGGCTGGTGCCCGAGGACCACCCGGCGGCACGCAAACCGGGGTCGGGGGTCGACGGCGGGCCCAAGGCCAAGGTGACCAAGGCCGGGTGCCGGCTGTGCGGGAAGGCGCTGTCCGACCCGGCGGCCCAGAAGATCGGCCGCTGCACCGAGCACCCCTCCGACGTCGACGTCGAGCTGCTCGACGCGCTGCGGGCGTGGCGGTCGAACGAGGCCAAGCAGCGGTCGGTGCCGGCCTACGTCGTGTTCACCGACGCCACCCTCGTCGCCCTCGCCGAGCAGCGCCCGACCGACCCGAAGGGGCTCGTCACGATCCCCGGCATCGGCGCGTCGAAGCTGGAGCGCTACGGCGACGACGTGCTCACGATGGTCCGCGACCACGTCGGCTGAGAAAACTTCTCGGATCTCGCGGGAAATTCCGTTGCGGCCCTCGCGCGGGGGCCCCTAGGTTCGCATCCACCGGCGCGTGACGTGCCGGGTCGAGACGCTTGCGACGAGGGGGTGCGCCGATCATGAAGCTGTTCCTCACGGGTGCACCCGTCTCCCCGTCCCGGGTGACCGACGTGATCGCGGTGACCGGCATATCGCCGGTCGCGTCGCGCTGCTCCACGCCGTACGCGCAGGAGGTCCCGTTCACGGGGCTCGCCCGGACGCGTGCCTTCGCGGCCGTCCCGGTCGTGTCCGGCGTCCGGGGAGAGATCTCCCCGCGCCCGGGTGCGAACCCGGCCGCGATGAGCCAGCGCCAGCACGTCGATCTCGACCCCCATCGTCCGCGTCCCAGCGGCGGGTGTGCCTGACACACCCCCGATCGCCAGGCCGCGGACCCCCCGGGTTCGCGGCCTTCGTCGTCTCCGGCCCTCGAGACGCACGAGGACTCCGCGGTTCCCGGGTGATCCCCGAACACCCGCCGTAGGAGGTCCGAGCATGTATCCCGTCCCTTCTGCCCCCGAGATACCCGGGTCGGTCCCGCTCCCCTGCCGGGAGGAGACCGACGACCTGTGGTTCTCCGACAGCCCCGCCGACCTCGAGCAGGCGAAGGTGCTGTGCGGCTCCTGCCCGATCCGCCGCCGGTGCCTGGCCGGTGCCCTGGAACGGCGGGAGTTCGCCGGCGTCTGGGGCGGCGAGATCCTCGACCGGGGATCCGTCATCGCCCGCAAGCGGCCCCGGGGCCGGCCGAGCAAGGCCGACCTCGCCCGGGACGCCGAGCTCGCCGCCGCGCGGCAGGCGGCCGGCGTGGCGTGAGGCCCGCCGTCGTCGGGACCCGGGCCGTCCTGAGCGAAGGGCACCATCGGTCGACCAGATCGAGCGATGGTGCCCTTCGCTCGCAACCCGGTGCCCCCGGCCGGGTCCTGGCCGTGGGCGCCCCTCGCCGGTCTCCCCGAGCGGAGGTGCCCTTCGCTTAAGAACCGGCAGCTCAGACGTCGAAGCCGGGCTGCCACTCCTGGAAGATCGCCCGCATCGGGACCTCGGCGTCGAGCTGGCAGAGCACGGCCACCGAGGCCAGCGTGACCCGGTGGATCAGCAGGTACTGCGGCGGCAGGTTCAGCCCGCGCCCGGTCTCGAACTCGGGGCGGCGCAGGTCGCCGAGCCGCTCGGCCTGGCCGCGGATCCACTCGCGGGTGAAGTGGAACTTGTCGGTGCGCAGCGGGTCGACGAGCGGGCCCAGGTAGGCCGCCGCCTCGTCGGGCGACATGTCCGTGCCCGGGAGCACGAAGTTCAGCGTGCGCAGCAGCTCGAGCAGCTCGTCGGAGCGGTCGTCGACCGCGAGCGCGAGCATGTGGCCGAGCTCGACCGGCAGCCCGTCGGGCAGCCGCGCGACCGCCCCGAAGTCGATCACGCAGAGCCGGCCGTCGGGGAGGATCTGGAAGTTCCCGGGGTGCGGGTCGGCGTGCAGCAGCCCGACGCGGGCCGGCGCGGAGAAGTGGAAGGTCGAGAGCAGCCGCCCGACGCGGTCGCGCTCCTCGGGCTCGCCGGTGCGGATGATCTGCGAGAGCGGCGTGCCCTCGATCCACTCCGAGACCATCGCCTTCGGCGCGGACGCGACCACCCGGGGCACGACGACGTGCTCGTCCCCCTCGAACGCGGCCGCGAACTGGCGCTGTGCGTCGGCCTCGTCGCGGTAGTCGAGCTCCTCGGCCATCCGGTCGCGCAGCTCCTGGAGCAGCGGGCGGATCTCCATGCCCGGGACCATCGGCTGGATGAGGCGGGCGAAGCGCTGCAGCTGGCGCAGGTCGGCCATGACGGCCTCCTCCGCGCCCGGGTACTGGACCTTGACGGCGACCTCGCGCCCGTCGCCCCACACCGCGCGGTGCACCTGCCCGATGCTCGCCGACGCCGCCGGGGTGTCGTCGAACTCGCGGAAGCGCTCACGCCAGCCGCGGCCGAACTGCTCGGCGAGCACCCGGTGGGTGCGCGCGGCCGGCATCGGGGGCGCCGCGGTCTGCAGCCGGGTCAGCGCCTCCCGGTAGGGCTCGGCGAGCTCGTCGGGGACGGCGGCCTCGAACACCGACAGGGCCTGCCCGAACTTCATGGCGCCGCCCTTGAGCTCGCCGAGCACGGCGAAGAGCTGCTCGGCGCCGCGCCGGGCGACGTCGGCGGAGATCTCGCCGGCGTCGCCGCCCGCGAGCCGCCTGCCCCAGCCGGCCGCCGTGCGCGACGCGAATCCCAGGGGGAGCGACGCCAGCCGCGCGGAGCGCTGGACCGTTCGGCGTGGGATGTCATCGGACGACACGTGGTCGATTGTCCCCCGGCACCACGGCGTCGGCTCGTCCAGGGCGCACCCCCTCCGGGCGAGGCGCGCAACCACAGGCCGGGTGCGCCGGGCGGTCGAGCCGGGTGACGGCGCCGCCGGCGAGGTCCAGCTCCAGGGCCGCGTCGACCAGCGTCGGCGTCCCCGCGAGGTGGGCGAGGACGTGCTCGACGGCGAGCGCGGCGACCGCGGTGGCGGTCGTCGGACCGACCCCGGCCGGGCGGCCCGCGAGCTGCGCCGCCAGCCGTGGCCAGGCCGGATCCGCCGCGGCGCGGTGGCGTTCGGCACACCGCAGGCACGACCCGCGCCCGGGGAGGACGAGCGGCCCGACGACGCCCCGGCCGCCGTGCGCGGTGACCGCGAGGTGGGGCTGGTGGCGGGCCGACAGCCGGGCGGCCAGCACCAGGTCGGTGGCGGCCGGACCGACGAGGACGACGAGGTCCGGACGGCGCCGTGTGGGCTCCGACACGACGACGGCGGGTGCGGTGCGGGCGAGCGCCTCGGCGACGGCGACGAGCGCGGGGCGCCCGACGTCGGCGTCGCGCAGCCCGGTCCCGACGTCGGCCGGCGCCACCGCGCACCGCGCGCGGACCGCGACCCGGCCCACCCCGGCCGCCGCCAGCGCCACGGCGACGGCCGTGCCCAACCGGCCGGCGCCGTGCACCCGCACGTACGACGGCCCCGGCGCGGGCCGGGGCGCCGCGACGAGCCCGGCGCCGGCGAGCGCGGCCACCACGGCGGCGACCTCTCCCGGCGCGCCGCCCCGCGCGAGCACCTCGGCGACGGCGCGGGCCGGTGGGACCCCGGCGTCCAGGGCGCGGACGAGCGCGGCGAGCGGCGGGCTCAGGCCCGCGAGGATGAGCGCGGTGGCGGGGTCGGAGCCGAACTGGGCGGTGGCGGCGTCACGCCAGAGCAGCACCGGGCGGTCGGCGGGGTCACGGGGGAGGGGCCTCACCCGGATTGGACGCGGCCGGGAGGCTGTCGGATCCCTCGCCTACGGTGCCGGATGTGGCCGAGTCGGAAGCGCAGCGTCCCGAGGTGGTGGTCCGCCGCAGCGCCCGGCGGCGCCGCACCGTCGACGCCCGCCGCGAGGGCGACACCGTGATCGTCTCGGTGCCCGCGTCGATGAGCCGGGCGCAGGAGGCGCACTGGGTCGAGGAGATGCTGCGGCGGCTGGAGCGCTCGGAGCAGCGTCGTCGGCCGGGCCGCCGCGCCGGGGACGACGAGCTCGCCTCCCGCGCCGACCGGCTCGCCCGCGAGCACCTCGACGCCGTGGGTCCCGACGGCCGCTGGCCCCGCCCCGTGTCGGTGCGCTGGACCCGGCCGATGCGGACCCGGTGGGCGTCGTGCACGCCCGTCGACGGCACGATCCGGGTCAGCGAGCGGCTCCGCGACGTCCCCGGCTGGGTGCTCGACCACGTGCTGGTCCACGAGCTCGCCCACCTGCGCGAGGCCGGCCACGGCCCGGCGTTCCGGGCCCTCGAGGCCCGCTACCCGCGCAGCGAGCGCGCGATCGGCTACCTCGAGGGACTGTCCGCCGGGGCCGGGCTCGAGATCGGCGGCGAGGCGGACGGGGACGCGGACGACGACGGGTGACGCCTGCCCGGTGAGGGGCACGTGGGGCAGGTTCCGGGCCCGCCGGACCTGCCTTACGTGCTCGTGATCACGAGGATCAGCTTCAGCCCTTCGGCTCGCCCGGCCCCTCGTCGTCCGTGCTCCCGTCCGTGCCCCCGCCCTTGCCCTCGGCCGTGCCCGTCGAGCCCTCGTCCGGAGCGGAGGTCCCGGACTCCTTCTCGGCGCGCATCTCCTGCTCGAGGCGGGCGATCGGGTCGTCGAGGTCGCTGAACGACCCGCCGTCGCCACCCTCCTCGCCGAGAGCCGAGCGGCCGCGGACGAACGCGGCCGGGTCGTCGAGGTCCTCGGCGGTGGGCAGCAGGTCCGGGTGCGCCCAGACCGCGTCGCGCCCGTCGACGTCGCGCTCCTCGCCCAGCCGGCGCCACAGCTCCGACGCGTCGCGGAGGCGGCGCGGGCGCAGCTCCAGCCCGACGAGCGTCGCGAAGGTCTGCTCGGCCGGACCGCCGGAGGCGCGGCGGCGGCGCATGCTCTCGCGCAGCGCGTCGGCCCCGGGGAGCCGGTCGCCGACCGCCTGCGCGACGACGAGGTCGACCCAGCCCTCGACGAGGGCCAGCAGCGTCTCGAGGCGGGTCAGCGCGGCCTTCTGCGCCTCGGTGGTCTGCGGCTCGAAGAGCCCCGAGGACATCGCCTGCTCGATCGCCGCCGGGTTGGACGGGTCGAGGTCGCGGGCGAGCTCCTCGATCCGCGAGGTGTCGATCGTGATGCCGTGCGCGAACTCCTCGACGGTGGCGAGGAGCCGCTGGCGCAGCCACGGCACGTGGCCGAAGAGGCGGTGGTGGGCGGCCTCGCGCGCGGCGAGGAAGACGAGCACCTCGCCCGCGGGACGGTCGAGGCCCTCGGTGAACCGGGCGACGGCGTCGGGCAGCAGCGCCGCGGTGCCCTCCGGTCCGAGGGGCAGGCCGATGTCCGAGGAGGTGAGGACCTCCCCGGCGAGCTGGCCGAGCGCGGAACCGAGCTGTGAGCCGAACGCCATCCCGCCGACCTGCGAGATCATGCCGAGCATCGGGCCCGCCATCTCGCGGGCCTCACCGGGCAGCCCCTCGACCCAGGCGTTGGCGACCCGGCGCGCGACCGGGTCGCACAGCCGCTGCCAGGTCGGCACGGTCGCGTCGACCCAGTCGTCCGGCGACCACACGGTCACGGTGGAGACGCCGGAGGGCAGCGTCGTGGCGTCGTCGAGCCACAGCTCGGCCAGCCGCACCGACTCCTCGACGGCGGTGCGCTGCTCCGCGGTGGGCGCGCCCTTCACCGTGATCTGCTGGTGGGCCATCTGCGCGGCCAGCTTGTAGTTGACCGGGCCGTCACCGCCCCCGGGGCCCCCGCTCGAGGACAGCATCTGCCCGAGCTGGGTGAGCATCTGACCGAGCTGGCCGAGGTCGAACCCGCCGGGGCCCCCGGCGCCACCGCCGAAGGCCGCGAACGGGTTGCCGCCGGCGCCGCCCGGGCCGAACCCGAAGCCGCCGTGCCCCGATCCCTCGGAACCGGAGCCGCCGTCGCCGGACCCGGAGGACCCCTCGCGGCGGGAGTCGTCGGGGTCGGACGGGCCGAAACCGAAGGGCAGGTCACTCATGCCGCCCACGGTACGCGCGACACCCTCTCCCGACGCCCGCCCGACGGAGGCGCTCAGCGACTTCTCGGCAAGCCCTCAGCGAACACCGGACGCGGACCCCACAGCGTCGATCACTACCCTGCCCGCCCGTGACCCGACTGCGCGCGACGATCGCCCTCGGGCTCGTGCTCGCCGCGGTCCTGGGGCTCGCCGGCGCCACGGTGCGGGTGCCGTTCGTCGCCCTCGGCGACGGGCCCACCTTCGACGTGCTGGGCGACCAGTCGGGCACGCCGATCATCGACGTGTCGGGCCCGGTGCCGACCTACCCGACGTCGGGCCAGCTGCGGATGACGACCGTGGCGGTGACGAGCCAGGTGACCCTCTTCGCCGCGATCGCCATGTGGGTCACCGGCTCGCACGAGGTGGTGCCGCGCGAGCAGGTCTACCCCAGCGGGCAGACCAGCCAGCAGGTCGACGCCGAGAACACCCGGCAGTTCTCGCAGTCCGAGAACGACGCCCAGACCGCGGCCCTGCGCTACCTCGGCTACCCGTCGGCGGTCGAGGTCGGCGACGTGACCACCCCCGGGCCGTCGTCGGCGCTGCTCAAGCCCGGCGACCGCCTGCTCGCCGTCGGCGGGCGGGCGGTGACGACGCCGCAGGACGTCGTCGACGCCGTCGGCGGGGTCCCCCCGAACACCCCGGTGCCCGTCCGGATCCAGCGCGGCGCCCAGACCCTCGACGTCACGGTGACGACGGCGGCCCGCCCGGGCGACCCGACGAAGGGCTACCTCGGGATCACCGCGGCCTCGCAGGTCGTCTCGCCGGCCACCATCAAGATCGGCCTCGCGGACGTCGGCGGCCCGTCGGCGGGGCTCATCTTCGCGACCGCGATCGTGGACAAGCTGACGCCGGGCGAGCTCACCGGCGGCAAGGAGGTCGCGGGCACCGGGACGATCGACGCCGACGGCCGGGTGGGCCCGATCGGGGGCATCCGCTTCAAGATGGACGCCGCCCGCGCCGACGGGGCCACCGCGTTCCTGGTGCCCGCCGGCAACTGTTCCGAGGCGGTGCGCACCGCGCCGTCGGGCCTGGTGCTGGCGCGCGTGTCCGACCTGCGCGAGGGTGTGGCGGCCGTGCAGGACCTGGCCGCCGGTCGGACGCCGCCGACCTGCTGACCAGGGTCGCGGCGCCCGGAGAACCCGACACGAGGAACATCGGAGCACAGGGAACCCACACGGCGTTCGTAGAGTTCTCCCACCGGGCCGGCACCCGCGGCGCTCGGCACCCCCTCGACCCGCACCACCCGTCCCCGCTTGGAGCGTGACCGACAGTGGCCAACCGGCCGGCGACCGGGAACCCGCAGCTGTCCCGGCGAACGAAGACCCTGCTCATCGTGGGCGCGGTCGTCCTCGTGGTGCTGGTCGCCCTGGCCCGGCTCGTCGACGTCTACGTCGACTGGGCGTGGTTCGGCGAGGTCGGCTTCCGCAGCGTCTTCTCGACGGTGCTCGTCACCCGCATCGTGCAGGCGGTCATCGCCGCGGTGTTCATGGGCGGGCTCATCGCGCTGAACCTCTACATCGCCTACCGGACCCGGCCGGTGTTCGTGCCCGTCGCCGGGCCGGAGGACCCGGTCGCGCGCTACCGCACCGTGGTCCTGGCCCACCTGCGGCTCTTCGCGATCGGCATCCCGCTGCTCGTCGCGATCATCGCGGCGCTCTCGGCGCAGGGGGACTGGGAGACCACGCAGCTCTTCCTCCACCAGACGCCGTTCAACGTCACCGACCCGGTGTTCGGCCACGACATCAGCTTCTACGTCTTCGCGCTGCCGTTCTGGCGCTCGGTGCTGTCGTGGCTGTTCGTGGGCGTGGGGATCAGCTTCCTCGCGGCCCTCGTCGCGCACTACGTCTTCGGCGGGATCCGGCTGGCCGGGCGCAACGGCTCGCTCGCCACCGCGGCCCGCGCCCACCTCGCGGTGCTGGCCGGGACGTTCGTGCTGCTCAAGGCGATCGCGTACTTCTTCGACCGCTACGAGCTGCTCTTCTCCGACCGCAAGGCCTCCATCAGCGGCGCCAACTTCTTCGGCGCGAGCTACACCGACCTCAACGCCGCGATGCCGGCCAAGCTGATCCTGCTGCTCATCGCGGTGATCTGCGCGGCCGCGTTCTTCGCCGCGGTGTTCCTGCGCAACCTGCAGATCCCCGCGATCGCGCTCGCGCTGCTGATCCTCTCCAGCGTGCTCATCGGCGCCGCGTGGCCGGCGGTGCTCGAGCAGTTCTCGGTCCGCCCCAACGCGAACCAGCGCGAGGCGGTGTCGATCGGGCGCAACATCCAGGCGACGCGGGACGCCTTCGGGATCACCCCGCAGAACGTCACCGTGCAGCCCTACGCCGGCACCACCGACCAGAGCGCGGCGTCGGTCCAGCAGGCCATCACCACCGACCAGGGCACGGTGCCGAACATCCGCCTGCTCGACCCGAACCGGCTGTCGCGGACGTTCACCCAGCTCGAGCAGCGCCGCAACTTCTACGGCTTCGCGCCCACCCTCGACGTCGACCGCTACACGCTGGGCGGGCAGACCCAGGACTACGTGGTCGCCTCCCGCGAGATCGACCCGGACAACCTGGTGGGCAACCAGCAGGACTGGATCAACCGCCACCTCGTCTACACCCACGGCAACGGCTTCATCGCGGCGCCCGCGAACACCGTGAACGCCGCGGTGGACTCCAACGGCGGGCAGGGCGGCTACCCGCAGTTCCAGGTCTCCGACGTCGACACCCCGGGACCGTTCGGTCTCCAGCAGCCGCGCATCTACTACGGCGAGCTCGTCAACAACCCCGACGACTACGCGATCGTCGGCGCCGACGCGGGCGCCCCGCCGCGCGAGTACGACACCGACACCAAGCAGTTCACCTACACCGGGCCGGGCGGCGTGCCGCTGTCCAACCCGCTCTCGCGCCTGGCGTTCTTCGCCTACTACGGCTTCGAGCGGAACATCCTGTTCAACTCCTCGATCGGCGACAACTCGCGGATCATGTACAACCGCGACCCGCTGGAGCGTGTCCAGAAGGTCGCGCCGTGGCTGGAGCTCGACAACGACGTCTACCCGGCGGTCGTCGACGGCCAGATCAAGTACATCGTCGACGGCTACACGACGCTGCCGCGCTACCCCTACGCGCAGCAGGTCTCGCTCGGCGACGCGACCCGCGACTCGGCGAACACCGGCACGCTCGCCCCGCAGACCGCGGGCTACATGCGCAACTCGGTGAAGGCCACCGTCGACGCCTACACCGGGCAGGTCGACCTCTACGAGAACGACCCGACCGACCCGGTGCTGCAGACGTGGGAGAAGGCGTTCCCGGGCACGGTGAAGCCGATCTCGGCGGTCCCGCCGGACCTGCGGGCGCACTTCCGCTACCCGGAGGGGATCTTCAAGGTCCAACGTGACCTGCTGACGCGCTACCACGTGTCCGACCCGAGCGAGTTCTACTCGACGGTCTCCTTCTGGGACGTCCCGTCCGACCCGACGAGCGACGCCGCGGCCGCGGCGGGCGACCCGCAGCCCCCGTACTACCTGCTCGCCGACGACCCGCGGCGCGGGGCGAGCACGTCGCCGCAGTTCCAGCTGACGACGGCGCTGGTGAGCCTGCGCCGCGAGTTCCTCTCGGCCTACCTGTCGGTGAGCTCGGACCCGGGCAGCTACGGGCACATGACGCTGCTGCAGCTCCCGACCGACACCCAGACCCAGGGCCCGCAGCAGGTGCAGACGCAGTTCCTGTCCTCGCCGCAGGTGTCGACGGAGCTCAACCTGCTGCGCCAGCAGGGCACCCAGGTGCTCTACGGCAACCTCCTGACGCTGCCGATCGCGGGCGGGCTGCTCTACGTCGAGCCCGTCTACATCGAGCGGTCCAACCAGGAGTCGTCGTTCCCGCAGCTGTCCCGGGTGCTCGTCAGCTTCGGCGGGAAGATCGGCTACGCGCCGACGCTGGCGGAGGCCCTCACCCAGGTGTTCGGCTCCTCCGGGACGGCGACGACGACGCCGGGCCAGGCGGCGGTGCCGCAGACCCAGGTCCCGGCCGCGGCCGCACCCCAGCAGGGCGCCGCCCAGGCCCCCGCCGGGGCGGCCCCGAACGCGGCCTCGCCGCAGGTCAGCGCGTCGGTCACCGCGATGAACACGGCGCTCGACGAGCTGCGGACCGCCCAGCAGCAGGGCGACTTCGCGGGCATCGGCAAGGCCCAGCAGGACCTGGCCAACGCCATCAACCAGTACCGGGCGGCCACCGGCGCGCAGTGACCCGGACCCCCGGGTGATCGCCGGCCACCCCGCGTCGCGTAGTGTTCCCAGTGCGACGCGGGGTGGAGCAGCTCGGTAGCTCGCTGGGCTCATAACCCAGAGGTCACAGGTTCGAATCCTGTCCCCGCTACTACACGACGAAGGCCCTCGACCCACCACGGGTCGGGGGCCTTCGTCGTGTCCGCCCTCGTGTCCCGGACGGGCCCGGCTGGTCATGATCAGGGAGTCACTGCGCGGCTCGTGGAGATCCGTTCGGCGCGCAGCGACTCCCTCGAGCCCCGGAGCCCCGATGCCCCACCCCCCGTGCGCGGCCCCGGTTCACCGGGCGGTAGTCTTGACGCCATCACCGGGACGCACCGGTGCGGCGCGGGGTGGAGCAGCTCGGTAGCTCGCTGGGCTCATAACCCAGAGGTCACAGGTTCGAATCCTGTCCCCGCTACTTGCGACGAAGGCCCTCGACCCAGCACGGGTCGGGGGCCTTCGTCGTTCCCGAGGGTCGGCACGCGGGTCCGGGGCACGAGCGACCGGTTCGTGACCCGAGAAGGTCATCAACCGGCCGTTCGTACCGTCGGCCCGGCAGTGCTCAGCGCTCGGCCAGCGAGACCGGCAGTCGGAACGTCCCGTCCGCCTCGGGCGGGAAGTCGTGCACCCCGACGACGGCGGCCCGCGGCAGCGGCCCGTAGACGTGCGGGAACCACGGGCCGGACGCCTCCACCTGCCCGTCCCGCACCCCCGGCTCCCACCGCACCGGCACCCCGAGGCGGCCCGGGTCGACCTCGAGGAGCACCAGGTCGGTCCGTGCGGGGTAGAGCCGGGAGGCCGGGAGCGCGACGGTGCCGGGGTCGGAGCAGTGCACGAAGCCCTCGGAGTCCAGCGAGGCCGGCCGCAGGAGCTCGCCCGCCGCGTCCCAGTCCGCGCGGGGGCAGATGTGGAGGATCACGCCGCCCAGCCTCGCAGCGAACCCGAGGGGCGCGGAGCGGGGCAGGGGTCGGCTCCGCCGCGGGCGGGGAACGGCATAGTGGAGCCATGCTCGCGAGCCCGACGGACACGATCCTGCTGGTCGTCTACTACGTCCTGTTCGTGTTCTACCTGTTCATCATCGGGCGGCTCGTGGTCGAGGTGGTCCGGGGCTTCGCGCGCGACTGGCGGCCGGCGGGCGGGACCGCGGTGAGCCTCGAGCTGATGTACCGGGTGACCGACCCGCCGGTGAAGCTGCTCAAGAAGCTCATCCCGGCCGTGCGCATCGGCAACATCAGCCTCGACCTGTCGATGATGATCCTGCTGATCGTGGTCTACATCGTGATGCGGGTGATCGATCCGCGGTGAGGCCGTGACGAAGCCCCTCCCCGGTGGTCCCCCCGCCCCGGACCTGAGAGTCTCCGCACGTGACGCCTGCTCGTGACCTCCTCGCGTTCGCCTCCTCGGCGGTGCGCAACCCCGCGGTGATCGGCGCGGTCGCCCCGAGCGGCCGCGCGCTGTGCGACCTGCTCGCGTCGGTCGCCCCCCAGGACGGGTCCGCGACGGTGGTGGAGCTCGGGCCGGGCACCGGGGTGGTGTCCCAGGCGTTGCGCCGCCGGATGGCGCCCGAGGCCCGCCACGTCGCCGTCGAGATCGACCCCGGGATGGTCAGCCACCTCGCGCGCACCCGGCCGTGGCTCGAGGTCGTGCGCGGAGACGCGAAGGACCTCCAGAAGCTCCTCGCCGACATCGGCATCACCCGCGTCGACACCGTCGTCAGCGGCCTGCCGTGGACGTTGTTCTCCCGCGAGGCGCAGCGCGGGATCATGGAGCAGGTCTCACGGGTGCTCGTGCCGGGCGGGGTGTTCACCACCTTCGCCTACCGCCACGTGATGAACCTGCCGACCCAACGGCGCTTCCGCGAGCTGCTCGAGCAGAGCTTCGACGAGGTGCGCGTGACCCCCACGGTGTGGCGCAACGTGCCGCCGGCGCTGGCCTACCAGTGCCGCAACACCGGGTCCTGACGACGGGTCACGTGCCCGCCGAGTGGGCCGTGAGGGCTGCTCGGCGAGCCGTGGGGGTCCGCTCGGCGCGGACCCCGGCGCTCACGAGGCGAAGCCACCCAGGCGCGGCCCGAGCGACGCCGCGTCCAGGCGGCCGGGCTCCGTGGCGTCGCAGAACTCGGTGAGCAGGGCGGCGAAGCGCCCCGGCTCGTCGCAGTGCGGGAAGTGCCCGGAGGAGTCGAAGACCTCCAGCCGGCTGCCCGGCATCAGCGAGGCGGCGCGGTAGGCGTGCCCGACCGGGATGATCGGGTCCCGGCGGCCCCACACCACGAGGGTGGGCAGGCCCTCGGTGAGGTAGAGCCGGTCGGTGCCGGTGACCCGCTGGCCCCACGGCCCGATGACGCCCCGGACGGTGTCGACGAAGGCGTCGGCGTGGGCGCGCTCGATCAGGGACCCGGCGTGGCGGGCGTACTCGCGCAGCGACACCTGGTCGGCCGGGCGCAGCGGGAGGGCGGCGGCCGCGCGCAGCGCCGCGACCCCCAGGCCGAGCGCCCCGGTGCGGGCGAGGAGCGGCACGACGACCCCGGCGCCGGGCAGCGCGGCCAGGCGCAGCGTCGGGCTCACCCCACGGCCCAGGCCGCCCGAGGAGACCAGCACCAGCCGCGAGCACATCTCCGGGAACTGGTAGGCGAACTGCATCGCGACGCCCCCGCCGAGCGAGTGCCCCACGACGGTGACCCGACGGTGCCCCAGCGCGGCGAGCAGGTCGCGCAGCCCGTTCGCGAAGGCGCCCATCGAGAAGTCCCCGCTCGGGCCCGCCGACTCGCCGTGCCCGAGCAGATCCGGGGCGAGCAGGAGGCGGCGGCTCCCCGCGAGGCGCTCGAGGACGGGCTCCCACGTCGATGAGCTCCCGGCGACCCCGTGCAGGAGCACGACGACCTCGGAGGGCTCCCCGCGCTCGGGGCCCGCCTCGATCCACGCCATCGGGTGGCCGTGCAGGGTGACCGTCCGCCGCGTGGAGACCATGGGCGTCATCGTCCTGCGCCGCCCTCGTTCGGGCTACCCGGGGTCGACCGGGCCCGCGCGCTCCCTACCCTGGCCCGCGATGACCCCGCCCCGACCGGACCGCCGCCCGCTCCGTCTCGCGGGGGCCGCCCTGCTGGCCGCGGCGCTCGCCGCCGGGTGCGGGGCGGGACAGGCCCCGGCGCCCACGCCCACCACGGCGGCGGCCCCGACCACCGCCACCCCGACGACGGCCACCCCGACGACGCCGGCCGCGCCCACCGACTCGGCGTGCGTCACCGCCACCTGGAACCGCCTGACGCCCGCCCAGCGGTGGGCGCAGCTCGTCGTCGTCGGTGTCCCGGCCGGCGGCGTGAGCCAGGCCGCACGGGCGGCACTGGCGAAGGAGCCCGGCGGGATCATCCTCACCGACGGGGCGACGGCGAGCACCGACGACGTCACGCAGGTCGTCACGAGCGCGCAGGCCACCGGCGGGGCGGACGTCCCGATGCTCGTCACCACCGACCAGGAGGGCGGGCAGGTCCAGCAGCTCAAGGGCCCCGGGTTCACCCGCATCCCGCCGGGCACCACCCAGGGCAGGGACGCGGAGGCGCTGCGCGGCGACGCCCGGACCTGGGGGAAGGAGCTGCGGGACGTCGGGGTGACCGCGGACCTCGCGCCGGTGGCCGACGTCGTCGACCCGGACCTGGGGACGGCGAACGCCACCGACGGCAAGTACGGGCGGCAGTTCGGCACCGACGTCGCGACCGTCGCGCCGGCCGTCACCGCGTTCGTCGGCGGGATGGCCGACGCCGGGGTCGCGTCCACGCTCAAGCACTTCCCGGGCCTCGGCGCGGTCCGCCAGAACACCGACTTCGCCGGTGGCGTGGTGGACACGGCGACGGGCGCGGACTCGCCGTCGTTGCAGTCCTTCGCGGCCGGCATCCGGGCGGGGGCGCCGCTGGTGATGATGTCGTCGGCCCAGTACGCGAAGATCGACCCTGGCCACCAGGCGCTCTTCTCCTCGAAGATCATGCGTGACCTGCTGCGCGGGCAGCTGGGCTTCCGCGGCGTGATCATGACCGACGACGTCGGGGTGGCGCAGGCGCTGGCCGACACCCCGGTGGGCGCCCGGGCCACGCGGTTCCTCGCCGCCGGCGGGGACCTCGTGCTCACCGTGCGACCGGGCGACCTCACACCGATGCTGGACGCCATCACGACGGCGGCCCGCGACCCCGCGTTCGCGGCCCGGGCGCAGGACGCGGTGCGCCGCGTGCTCGCCCTCAAGGAAGCGCGGGGGATCCTGCACTGCTGATGCCCCACCCCTGGGCTACCCGCCGGTAGTGCAGGGCCCCGACGGACCTGCGAGAGTGCAGCGCGTGCCGGGTGCGTACCGGCCGACCGCGGACAGCCTTGGAGCCGATGTGGACCTGACGTACACCGCCGAGGAGGAGCAGTTCCGCACGGAACTGCGGACCTGGCTGGCGGAGAACATCCCCGAGGAGTGGACCCGCCCCGGGTACTGGGCCTCGCTCGACACGACGGAGTCGTTCGAGAAGCGTCGCGAGTGGGAGGCCCGCAAGACCGCCGCGGGCTTCTCGGGCATCCAGTGGCCGGTGGAGTACGGCGGCCGCGGCGGCACCCCGGGCATGAAGGCGATCTACGACGAGGAGACGATCCGGGCGCACGCCCCGCAGACCGTCAACACCCTCGGGCTGACCTTCCTCGCGCCGACCGTGATGGCGATCGGCACCCCGGAGCAGAAGGCCGAGATCATCGGCCCGATGCTGCGCAACGAGGTCATCTGGTGCCAGGGCTTCTCCGAGCCCGGCGCCGGCTCCGACCTGGCGGCGGTCGCGACCCGCGGCGTGCGCGATGGCGACGACTTCGTCGTCAACGGCCAGAAGATCTGGACGACGAACGCCATGCACGGCGACAAGATCTTCACGCTGGTGCGCACCGAGGCCGGGTCCGAGCGCCACAAGGGCATCTCGATGCTGCTCATCGACATGGACCAGCCCGGCGTCGAGGCCCGCCCGCTCAAGCAGATGAGCGGGGCCAGCGAGTTCGGCGAGGTCTTCTTCACCGACGCTCGGGTGCCCGCCAAGGACTGTCTCGGCGAGATCGGCCAGGGCTGGCGGACCGCGATGCTGCTGCTCTCCTTCGAGCGCGGCGCCTCCGGCGTGGGTCAGTACACCGAGTTCCGCCGGCAGTACGACGAGATCGTCGCCGAGGCGAAGCGGTTCGGCCGCGCCGACGACCCGGTGGCCCGCCAGGAGCTCGCGCGCTGCCTGGTCGAGCTGGAGTGCCTGCGCTACCACGCGATGCACATCCTCACCCGGACCGAGCAGGGCAAGGACCTCGGCGCGGAGTCCTCGATGACGAAGCTGCAGTGGTCCGAGGCGTTCCAGGACCTCTGGGAGGCCTTCGAGAAGGTCCTCGGCCCCGAGGCGACGCTGGCCGCCCCGCGCCCCGACGTCGACCTCACGCCCTTCCACGCGCAGGACCACTGGTCCCGGTCGGTGACCATCTGGGGCGGCTCGTCGCAGGTCCAGCGCAACATCGTCGCCGAGCGCGTGCTCGGCCTGCCGCGGTAGGAGGCCCCGCGTGTTCTTCGCACTCACCGAGGAGCAGGAGGCGTTCGCCTCGACCGTCTCCGAGTTCCTCGCCGACCGCTTCGACCTCGAGGCCGTCCGCGGCGTCGTCGAGGATCCCGACGGCGACGGGCACCCGCTGACGCTGTGGAAGGGCCTCGCCGACCAGGGCGCGCTCGCCGTCCTCGTCCCCGAGGAGCACGACGGGCTCGGGCTCGGCCTCGTCGACGCGCAGGTCGTGGCGCGCGCCCTCGGCGCGGGCGTCGCACCGGGCCCGTGGCTCGCGACGGTGCTCGCGGCCGAGGCGATCCGGCTGGCCGGCTCGGCCGAGCAGCAGGCCCGCTGGCTGCCCGCGCTCGCGGCCGGCGAGACGGTGGGCACCGTCGCGCTGCGCGGCGAGGGCGGGGCCTGGGACGGGTCCGGGATCACCGTGGACGCCAACAGCCCGGAAGGGGACGGCGCGGGCAGGCTCTCGGGGTCGGCATCGCCGGTGGACTACGCGAACGTCGCGGGCCTGATCGTCGTCGCCGCCACCGACGCGTCCGGCACCCCGGGCCTGTACCTGGTCGAGGCGGGCGCGAGCGGGCTGTCGGTGCGCGACCAGCACACCTACGACGGCACGGCCCGCGTCGGCGCCGTCGACCTGGCCGACACCCCGGCCGAGCCGCTCGCGGCCGGCGGGCCCGACGCGGTGACGGCGCTGCTCGCGCGCGGCGCCGTGCTCAACGCCGCCGACCTCGTCGGGGTCGCCCGGGAGGCGCTCTCGCGCACCGTCGCCTACGACCGCGAGCGCACCCAGTTCGGTGTGCCCGTCGGGTCGTTCCAGGCGATCAAGCACCGGATGGCCGACCTGCACGTCGCGGTGACGATGGCCGAGCACGCGGTGCTCTTCGCGGCGCACGCGCTGGACACCGACGACCCCGGGACGGCGGCCGCGGTCGCGGTGGCCGGCTCGAAGGCCTCCGACGCCGCGTGGGAGGCCACCGGCGCGATGATCCAGTTCTTCGGCGGCATCGGCTTCACGTGGGAGCACGAGGCCCACTTCTTCTACAAGCGCGCCCGGCGGCGGGCCCCGCTGTTCGGGTCGGCCGAGGAGCACCGCGAGCACCTGGCGGCGCTGACCTTCTAGGCGCTGACCTTCTAGGCGCTGACCTTCTAGGCGCTGACCTTCTAGGCGCTGACCTTCTAGGCGCTGACCTTCTAGGCCTCGGACCGCCGGCCCCGCCTGCCCGATCGGGTAGGCGGGGCCGCGCGTCGGCTACGGACCTGGTGGCATGACCGGCGTCACCCCCCACGACGAAGGAGTCGCATCCGTGGCCACCCCCACCGACGACAACCCGAACCTGCTCACCGTGATCGCGCGGATGACCGCGAAGCCGGGCAAGGAGGACGATCTGCGCAGCGCGCTCGAGGCGCTCGTGCCGATCACCGTCCAGGAGGACGGCTGCGTCAACTACGACCTGCACGTCGCGGAGGACGACCCGGCGACCTTCTTCTTCTACGAGAACTGGGAGTCCGGCGGGAAGCTCGACGCCCACCTCGGTGCCCAGCACCTGGTGGACTTCGCCTCCAAGCTCGAGGACCTGCTCGCCGGCGGCTCCGAGGGCCTCGTCATCACCCGGCTCAAGCGCATCAAGTGAGTGCCACCCCCGCGACCGTCGCCTCGGCCATGGCCGAGGCGGCGGCCGCCTGGTTGGAGACCCTCGACGACGAGCAGGCGGCGCAGGGCCGATGGGCCTGGCCGGGGTCCAAGGCGGCCGAGGCCGAACGGCTGACCTGGTACTACACGCCCACCGACCACGGTGGCCTCACGCTGCACGAGCAGCTGCCGCACCAGCAGCGCGGCGCCATGCGGCTGCTCGCCAGCGGGCTGTCCGAGCCCGGCTACGTCAGCGCCTCGACGATCATGGGCCTGGAGAACGTCCTCGACCGGACCGAGGGCTTCACCACCGGGTTCGCCCGCGACCGCGGGCGCGACCCCGGCATGTACTACCTGCGCGTGTTCGGCGATCCCTCCGGGACGGGTCCGTGGGGCTGGCGCTTCGGCGGGCACCACGTCTCGGTCAACCACCTGGTGGTCGGCGGCGAGGCGGTCGCCGGGTCGCCGTGCTTCCTCGGCGCGGACCCGATGGTCTCCCCGCTCCTGGGCGGCCGGGAACTGCGTCCGCTCGGCGGGATCGAGGACATCGGCCGCGCGCTGCTGCACGCCCTGGACACCGACCAGCGCGCGGCCGCGGTGCTCACCCCTATCGCGCCGGCCGACATCATCGGCGCCAACCGCGTCGAGGTCTCGCCCGGCGACCGGCTGATCCCGCTGCCCGACCTGTGGCGCGGCCACTTCGACGACCAGGCGCTCGAGGACCGGCTGTGGTCGATGCACGACGGCCTGGAGGCCCAGCTCGGCGTCACCGAGGCCGACCGCGCGGCCACCGAGATCACCGCGGAGCCGAAGGGGATCGCCGGGCGCGACCTGGCCGAGTCCCAGCGGGCGGTGCTGCGCGAGCTGCTCGAGGTCTACGTCGGGCGGATGCCCCCGGGCCTGGTGGAGCGCGAGCGGGCCCGCTTCGACGGCGACGCCCTGGACGCCGTGCACTTCGCGTGGGCCGGCGGGCACGAGCGCGGCGAGCCGCACTACTACCGGCTCCAGGGGCCCCACCTGCTCGCCGAGTGGGACAACACCCAGCGCGGGGTCAACCACGCCCACTCGGTGTGGCGGGCCGCGGGGCACGAGTTCGGCCGCGACGTCCTGGCCGAGCACCGCCGCGCGCACCACTGACCCGGGGACGGGGCCGCGACCGAGCGGCCCCGCACCCGCCGGTCGCCCGGGAGCACGGCATTACCCTGGAGACGTGGACGACACGACCGCGACCGAACTGAAGGACCTCGCCGCCAGCCTTGACTCGGTGGAGGCGGCGATGGACCTCGACGGTCTGCGGCGCCAGGTCGCCGAGCTGGAGACCCAGGTCGCGGCGCCGGACCTCTGGGACGACCCCGAGACCGCGCAGAAGCTCACCAGCGACTTCACGCACAAGCAGGCCGACCTCAAGAAGGCCGAGTCGCTGCGCTCCCGGCTCGACGACCTCTCGACCCTCTACGAGATGGCCGACGAGGAGTCGGGCGCCGACGCCACCGAGCTCGCCGCGGAGGCCGACTCGGAGCGCGCGAGCCTGCACGCCGACATCAGCGCCTTCGAGGTCCGGACGCTGCTCTCCGGCGAGTACGACGAGCGCGACGCGCTGGTGACGGTGCGCGCCGAGGCCGGCGGGGTGGACGCCGCCGACTTCGCCGAGATGCTCATGCGCATGTACCTGCGCTGGGCGGAGCGCCACGGCTACCCGACCGAGGTCTACGACACCTCCTACGCCGAGGAGGCGGGCATCAAGTCCGCCACCTTCAAGGTCTCGGCGCCCTACGCGTACGGGACGCTGTCCGTCGAGCAGGGCACCCACCGGCTCGTCCGGATCTCGCCGTTCGACAACCAGGGCCGCCGGCAGACGTCGTTCGCGGGCGTCGAGGTCGCCCCCGTCGTCGAGTCCACCGACCACGTGGAGATCGACGAGAAGGACCTGCGTGTCGACGTCTACCGCTCCTCCGGGCCCGGTGGCCAGGGCGTCAACACCACCGACTCGGCGGTCCGCCTGACCCACCTGCCCACCGGCATCGTCGTGAGCTGCCAGAACGAGCGCTCGCAGCTCCAGAACAAGGCGACCGCGATGACGGTGCTCGCGGCCAAGCTGCTCGAGCGCCGCCGCGCGGAGGAGCGGGCGCTGCTCGACTCGCTGAAGGACTCCGGCTCGAGCTGGGGCAACCAGATGCGCTCGTACGTCCTGCACCCGTACCAGATGGTCAAGGACCTGCGGACCAACCAGGAGACCTCGCAGACCAGCCAGGTGCTCGACGGGTTCATCGACGACTTCCTCGACGCGGGCATCCGCTGGCGCAAGCAGACCGAGGCCGCCGCGTAGGGCGTCCGATCCCGACCGTGATCAACGCCGCTTTTTTGACGCTCAGTGTCTGCAACGAGTCGTTCCTGACGTGAACGCTCGCCCGTCCGGGAAGATCGACACCGCCAAGTAGCATCCCGGCCCGTGCTCCGGCTCGAACACGTCACGAAGCTGTACCCGACGTCCGTGCGACCGGCGCTCGACGACGTCTCGATGGACGTCGACCGCGGCGAGTTCGTGTTCCTCATCGGCCCGTCCGGCTCCGGCAAGTCGACGCTGCTGCGGCTGCTCCTGCGCGAGGAGAGCCCCTCCAGCGGCAACGTGTTCGTCGCCAACTGGAACGTCGCCCGGCTGCCGAACCGCAAGGTGCCCAAGCTGCGCCAGCGGATGGGCTGCGTGTTCCAGGACTTCCGGCTGCTGGGCGACCGGACGGTGGCCGAGAACGTCGCGTTCGCCCTCGAGGTGACCGGCAAGTCCGACCACACGATCCGCACCGTCGTGCCCGAGATGCTCGAGCTGGTGGGCCTGGACGGGAAGGGCGAGCGGATGCCCGCCGAGCTCTCCGGCGGCGAGGCCCAGCGCGTCGCGATCGCCCGCGCCCTGGCCAACCGGCCGCTGGTGCTGCTCGCCGACGAGCCCACCGGCAACCTCGACCCCGAGACCAGCGACGACATCATGCTGCTGCTCGACCGGATCAACCGGACCGGCACCACCGTGGTCATGGCCACCCACGACCGCCAGATCGTCGACGCCATGCGCCGCCGGGTCGTCGAGCTCCACCTCGGGAAGCTCGCCCGCGACGACGCGCGCGGCGTCTACGGGGCCACCCGGTGAATGGCCTGGCCTTCGTGTGGCGCGAGGCCCTCGCCGGCCTGCGCCGCAACGTCACCATGAGCATCGCGATGATGCTGACCACGGCGATCTCGCTGGGGATGCTCGGGGCCGGGCTCCTCGCGGTGCGCACCATCGACCGCACCCAGGACCTCTACTACTCCCAGCTCGCCGTCCAGGTCGCCCTCGACGAGCCGACGAGCGCCGGCGACCAGGACTGCACCAGCCCGACGTGCACCGGCCTGCGCGGCGAGCTCACCGCCGACCCGCTCGTCGCCGCGGTCTCCTACGAGAGCCGGGACCAGGCCTACCAGCGGTTCCTGCGCATCTACGCAGGGCAGTCGATCCTGCAGCTCGTCCGCCCGCAGAGCCTGCCCGCGACGCTGCGGGTGACGCTCAAGGACCCGACCCGCGGCGACGCGATCGTCTCCGAGTACTCCGGGCGGCCCGGGGTGCGCAACGTGGTCGACCAGCGCGCCCTGGTGCAGGACCTGTTCACCTTCCTCGGCAGCGTGCGCAACGCGGCGTTCGGGCTGGCGGGTATCCAGGCCCTCGCGGCCCTGCTGCTGATCTCCAACACCATCCAGGTCTCGGCGTTCACCCGGCGCACGGAGGTCGGGATCATGCGGCTGGTCGGCGCCACCCGCTGGTACACCCAGGTGCCGTTCCTCATCGAGGCGGTGATCACCGGCGTCGTCGGGGCGCTCCTCGCGACCGGCGGCCTGGTGCTCGGCAAGCTCTTCTTCATCGACCGGCTGCTGGGCGGCCGGCTGATCTCCAACGCGATCCCGGCGGTCGGGATGAGCGACGTCCTGTTGTTCGTTGCACCCTTGTTGGTGGTCGTCGGAGCGGCCATCGCGACGGCGACGGGGTATGTCACCCTGCGCCTGTACGTGCGGAACTAGGAGGTCCAGCCGTGGCGAAGACGGCCGTCCCGACGGACTCGGGGCGCGCGAAGGAGAAGGCGCGCAAGTCCGCCTCCTCCAACCGTCCGGAGGAGCGGCGCAAGGTCGTCGCCACCAACCGCAAGGCGCGCCACGACTACACCGTCCTCGACGTCTACGAGGCCGGGATCGCGCTCCAGGGCACCGAGGTGAAGAGCCTGCGCGCCGGGCGCGTGTCGCTGGCGGACGCTTTCGCGACCGTCACCGACGGCGAGGTGTGGCTGCGCGGCCTGCACATCCAGGAGTACGACTTCGGCTCCTGGACCAACCACGAGCCGCGCCGGCACCGCAAGCTGCTGCTGCACCGCGAGGAGATCGCCCGGCTCGTCGGCAAGACCCGCGAGGGAGGCCTGACCCTGGTCCCGCTGTCGATCTACTTCGCGGGCGGCCTGGCCAAGGTCGAGCTCGCGCTCGTGCGCGGCAAGGCCAAGCACGACAAGCGCGAGGCCATGGCCGAGCGCGACGCCAAGCGCGAGGCCGAGCGGATCGTCGGGCGCCGGATCAAGGGGTGGTAGGGAACACGCAGCACTCGGGGGAGCACGCCGACAGGGGAGCTCGACCATGGACCCGGTGACGCCCGGCCACGCGCTCGACACCCCGCTGACCTCCGACGAGGACGTCGCGCCCTGGGTGCGTTCGCTCGGTCTGGGTGGCGACGGCGAGGGTGGCCTCGTCGACGTGCACGTCCACTTCCTGCCCGACAACGTGCTGCGCAAGGTGTGGGCCTTCTTCGACGACGCCACGGCGAACTACGGCTACGAGTGGCCGATCCACTACAAGCGGCCCGAGGAGGAGCGGCTGGCGCTCCTGCGCTCGTTCGCCGTCGAGGCCTTCGCGCCGCTGGTCTACCCGCACAAGCCCGACATGGCCGCCTGGCTGACCGGGTGGGCGCTGGACTGGGCGGCGACGATCCCCGAGGCGGTGCCCTCGGCGACGATCTTCCCGGAGGGGTCGGTCACCGACTACCTCGGCGACGCCCTGGGGCGCGGCGCCCGGGTGGTCAAGGCGCACGTGCAGGTCGGCGGGTACGACCCGCGGGATCCGCTGCTCGACCCGGCGTGGGGCATGCTCGCCGAGGCCGGCGTCCCGGTGATCACGCACTGCGGCGACGGCCCGCGGACCGGCAACTACACCGGCATGGGGATCATCACCGAGGTCCTCGAGCGCCACCCGCGGCTGCCGCTGGTGCTCGCCCACGCCGGGCTGCCGGAGTACGACGAGGCCCTGCGCCTCGCCGAGCGCTTCCCGGCCGTCCGGCTCGACACCACCATGGTCGGCACCCCGTTCACCGAGGGCTTCGCGCCGCTGCCGGCGGACTGGTCGGCGCGGCTCGCCGAGCTGTCCGGGGCCGGCCGGGTGGTGCTGGGCACCGACTTCCCCAACATCCCGTACGCCTACTGGCGCCAGCTCGAGGCGATCCGCGGGTGGGCCACCGCCGACGACCGGCTGGGGGAGCCGTTCCTGCGCTCGGTGCTCCACGACGCACCGGCGGCGATGCTGAGCCTGTGAGGATCTCGGGCCTCTGTCCCGGCCCCGACGCCGGGGGAAGATCACCGGCCCGTCGGGCGTTATGATGGACAGCCCACCGGACACCTCGGTGGGAGAAGGGGGTGACTGGTTTCGACTCCGAGCGGTTGATCAGGAGAAGCGTGCCGAGGAAGGCGACGATGATCTCGATAACCACCCGTCGCAAAGAAATAAGCGCCGAGAACAGTACTCAGCGCGACCTCCAGCTTGCTGCCTGACAGCAGGTTCTGAGGTCTGTCGGCCCGGGTTCGTTCCCGACCCGGTAGCCGGCATCAGCTAGGGAACTCCACCGTCGGGCCCGGTCACGGGGCCCGGCGGGACACCGAACAGTGACTGGGGTCGTCACGCCGGCGTGTCTGCACGATCGGCGGACCCGAGCAGAGACGACGCAGACTGCGCACGGAGAAGTCCTGACGAGTGTTCGGAGGACCCGGGTTCGATTCCCGGCACCTCCACCCCCCACGACGGCCGGAGAGCACCACGCTCTCCGGCCGTCGTCGTCCGCGGGCCCGGCTCCGCGGGTTCCTGAGGCTCCACTGTGGATCTCCTCAATACCCGTCGACCAAGGTCCCCGTCCGGGGCTAACATCACCCGGCCGAGCGATGCGGGCCCGCATCCGTTCCACGCAGAGGAGGCAGGGGGAGCTGTCGTGACCTCCCAGGCGCCGGTCGAGAAGACCAGGTCCACCCCGGACGGTGACGCGCTCCCTGTCCCGCGCACGGAGAGTGCCGAGGCGATCACCGCCAGCGCGATCACCGACGACGCGTCGGACGCCCCCACCGGCGCCCTGACCATCGGGGCCGCCGACGACGCCGTCCGCGGCGTCGACGAGGTCCTCGGCCGCGAGGTCCGCCTCGTGACGCTGCCGCCGGCCACCGGGGACGTGCTCTCCGAGCGGATCGAGCAGGTCCGCCACCTCGCGCGCCTGCACCACCCGCACCTGCTCGAGGTCTACGACGTCGACGGCCTGGCGCCGGACACCGAGAGCACGCTCGTGCTCGAGAACGTCCCCGGTGAGCCGCTGGCGCTCGTGCTGCGTGAGGGCCCGATCGCCGAGTCCGACCTCGCCCGGATGGGCGCCCAGCTCGCGTCGGCGCTCGCCCACGCGCACGCCCACGGCGTCGAGCACGGCGCCATCGGCGCCGCGAGCATCCTGGTCGACCGGGCCCACGCCGACGCCTGGCTCGTCGGCCTGACGGCCTCGCTCTCGGGTCCGCTGCCGGTGGTGGGCGAGGATCCCGACGACGACGGCGAGGACGCCGCCCGGCGCCGCGCGGCCGACGTCCGCGCCCTGGCGGCCATCCTCACCGAGGTCGTCGAGCACGCGGCCGCCGCCGTCGGCGGCGACGACCCCGAGGCGGTGACCCGCCCGACGCAGCGGGACGACGCCACGGCCTCGCCGCTGGCCGCACTGCTGCGGGACGTGGAGGCCGAGCCCCCGAGCGCGGCCGTGCTCTCCGAGCAGCTCGTCCGCGTCGGACGCGGCGCGGCCGTCCGCGAGGGCCGGGCGGCACCGGCCCGGCTCGTCCCGGTCGTCGCGTCCTGGTCCGAGAGCCCGGCCGCGTCGGACGAGCCGACGGAGTGCGTGGTCCCGCCCGCCCTGGCCGCCCGGCCCGCCCGCCGCCCCCGGGGACGCGCGGGGACGGCGCCGCCCGCCGCCCCGGGTGCGGCCGGCCGCCGGGCCCGACGCGCCGGTGTCCTCGGTGCGGCCACCGCGACGCTCGCGCTCGCCTCGGGCCTCGTGATCTGGGCGGGGGAGTCCCACTTCGTCCGGCAGGACGCGCAGGCCGAGATCGGCGCCTCGGCGCCCTCGGCCGTGCCGGCCTCGCCGCTGCTGCCCCAGGCCACCGACGCCGGCACGTCCTCGGGCGGTGGCGGCACGTGGACCGGCGAGACCGGCGAGACCGGGGGAGCGTCGGGCGGGTCCCGGCTCACCGCGGTGGGCGTGGCCTCCCGGGCCGCGGTGCGCTCCGAGGCGCCGCCGCCGTCGACCACCGACCGGTCGTCGTCCGAGGAATCCTCCGACCAGCCGTCGGCGTCCCCGCCGCCCGTGTCGCGCACGCCCCGGCCGACCACGGACCCGACGCAACCGACCACGGACCCGACGCACCCGACCACCCGGTCGACCACCACCCAGCCGACCACCACCACGCCGACCTCCACGGCGCGTCGGACCACGACGACCCCGCCGACGAGCTCGAGCACCGCCACGTCGACGTCGTCGGCCGCCTCCCGGTCCAGTAGCTCGACCGGGACCACCGCGACCGGGACCACGTCGACCGGGACCACCTCGACCGAGGCGCAGGCGGCCGCCGCGACGACCACCACCGCCCCGCCGACCACCACCCCGGCCACCGCGCAGACGGTGCTCGCGGCCGGCTCCTGAGCCCTCCCCGGCTGTCGTAGGGTCCGCGGAGGCGGTTCCGCGACCCGGCGGCGAGGAGCGTGATGTCCGCGCACGACCACGCCCGGCCCGGGCCGGTGCCGCGGGCGGCCCTGCCGTGGGAGGTCTGGGCGCTGCTCGCGGGCAGCTTCCTCGTCGCCGCCGGGTACGGCGTCGTCGCGCCCGCCCTGCCGGTCTTCGCCCGCAGCTTCGGGGTCGGGGTCACGGCCGCCGCCGCCGTCGTCAGCGCCCTGCCGGTGCTCCGGCTGCTGTTCGCGCCCGTGTCCGGCCGGCTCGTCGCCCGCGTCGGGGAGCGCGCGATGTACCTCACCGGGCTGCTCGTCGTCGCGGCCTCCACGGGGGCGTGCGCGCTGGCCACGAGCTACCCGCAGCTCCTCGTCTTCCGGGGACTGGGCGGCATCGGCTCCACGATGTTCACGGTCTCCGCGTTCTCGTTGGTCTTCCGGCTCGCCCCGCCCGGGCGCCGGGGCCAGGTCAGCGGCATGTTCACCGGGTCGTTCCTGCTCGGCGGGATCTCCGGGCCGGCGCTCGGGGGCCTGCTCGTCGCCGTCGACCTCCACGCCCCGTTCGTGGTCTACGCCGCGGCGCTGGTCGTGGCGACGGCCGTCGTCGGCGGCCTGCTCGCGCGCTCGAGCGGGGTCGGCGTGCGCCCGCCCGAGCCGGGCGTGGAGCCGCTCACGATCAGCCGGGCGCTGCGCAGCCCCACCTACCGCGCCGCGCTGACCTCGGGACTCGCGACCGGCTGGGCCGTGCAGGGCGTGCGGGTCGCGCTGATCCCGCTGTTCGTGGCCGTCGCCCTCGGCCGCGAGCCGGTGTGGGCGGGGGTGTCGCTGACCCTGTTCGCCGTCGGGGACGGCGTGCTGCTGCTCGTCACCAGCGGGCTGTCCGACCGGCGCGGCCGCCGGCCCGTCGTCGTCGCCGGCCTCGTGCTGGTCGCCGTCGGCACCGCCTGCCTGGGCGTGCTGCCGGACCTCGTCGTGCTGCTGGTGGCCTCGCTCGTGGCCGGCGCCGGGTCGGGGCTGCTCCAGCCCGCCCAGGGCGCGGCGGTCGCCGACCTCGTCGGGAGCCGGCGCTCCGGGGGCCCGGCGCTGTCGGGGTTCCAGATGGCCTCCGACGTCGGGGCCGTCGTCGGTCCCGTCGCCGCCGGCGCGCTGGCCGAGCACGCCGGGTTCGGGGTGGCCTTCGGCGTCTCCGGCGCGGTCGCCCTGGTCGCGGTGGTCGTCTGGCTGACCACGACGACCCCCGGCGTGATCGCCGGCGCGCGGGGTTCGCCCCCCGAGGAGGCGGGCACCCGCGCCGCATGAGCAGGCGCGGCGCGGCCGGTCAGGTCCCGGAGGGGATCGTCGAGACCTACGGCGACGCCGTCGACGCCGCTCTCGACGGCGTGGACCCCGAGGCGCCGCTGTGGTGCTTCGGCGACCAGCTCGGGCCGGCAGTGCACGGCCTGCCCCAGCACGCCCACCGCGACGTCGTCCTCGTCGAGTCCTCCGCCGTGCTGCGCCGCCGGCCCTACCACCGCCAGAAGCTGCACCTGCTGCTCTCGGGGATGCGCCACCTCGACGACGAGCTCGGCGACCGGTCGACCTACCACCGGACGACGACCTACCGCGAGGCGCTCGAGAAGGTGGGGCGACCCGTCGTCGTGCACGAGCCGACGTCGTACGCGGCGAAGGAGTTCGTCGAGCGGCTGCAGGCCGAGGGCCTCGTCGCGGCGATCCTGCCGACGACGACCTTCGCCCGGCCCAAGACCGAGTTCGCCGCGTGGGCGGGCGAGGGAGGCGGAGCGACGCGGAGCCCGAGCCGGGGGAACGGCTCGTCGTTCACGATGGAGACCTTCTACCGCAACCAGCGCACCCGCTTCGACGTGCTCATGGAGGGCGATTCGCCCGTCGGGGGGAAGTGGAACCTCGACCACGAGAACCGGGAGCCCCCGCCGAAGAAGACGCGGACCCTCGGGGTCGACCCGCCCTGGTTCCCCACCGAGGACGGGATCGACGAGCAGGTCCGCGCCGACCTCGACGCGATGGCGCTCCCCACCGTCGGTGCCGACGGCCCGCGCCTGTTCGCGGTCACCCCCGACGAGGCCCGGAAGGCACTGCGGCAGTTCGTCGACCACCGGCTCGACCCCTTCGGGCCCTACGAGGACGCGGTCCTCGCCGGCGACTGGACCATGGCCCACTCGCTGCTCTCGGTGCCGCTGAACCTCGGCGTCCTGCACCCGCTGGAGGCGGTCGCGGCGGCCGAGGAGGCCTACCACGACGGGACGGCCCGCCTGAACTCCGTCGAGGGCTTCGTGCGCCAGGTCCTCGGGTGGCGCGAGTACATCTGGCACCTGTACTGGCACTTCGGGAAGGGCTACCACCGGAACAACAAGCTGCAGGCCCGGACGAAGCTGCCGCGCTGGTGGACCGAGCTCGACGGCGAGGCCGTGACCGCCGCCTGCCTCTCGGACACCCTCGGCGGGGTCCGCGACCGCGGCTGGGTGCACCACATCCCGCGGCTGATGATCCTCGGCAACTTCGCCCTGCAGCGCGGGTACCGGCCGAGCGAGCTCTCGGAGTGGTTCACCACGTCCTTCGTCGACGGCTTCGCGTGGGTGATGCCGCCCAACGTCGTCGGGATGAGCCAGCACGCCGACGGCGGCAAGCTCGCGACGAAGCCCTACGCCTCCGGCGGCGCCTACCTCAACAAGATGACCGACCACTGCGGCGACTGCGCCTTCGACCCCAAGGTCCGCGTGGGGGAGAAGGCCTGCCCCTTCACCGCCGGGTACTGGCAGTTCGTCCACCGCCACCAGGACCTGCTGCGGGGCAACCAGCGCACCGCGCGTGCGGTCGCGACGATGGAGCGGCTCGATGATCTCGACGCGGTGCTCGAGCAGGAGAAGGGGCGCACCGCGTTCTGAACCCCTCATGGGGGCCTGACCGGGCGTCGTTACGGTTGTCGACATGGCGAGGAGTCAGCAGTCGGGCCGGACGCGGCCGAACACGGCGGGCCGGGGCCGGAACCCGGTCTCGAGCGGGCGCCGGTCGTCGCCCTCGGGCGGCGGGAAGTCGCGGACGCCGACGATCATCGCCGTGGTCGTGCTCGTGGTCCTCGTCGCCGTGATCGCCGTCGCGGTCTACTCGGCGAACCAGAACAAGACGGCGGCGCAGCCGGCGAACCAGCCGGTCACCCCGGTGGCCGCGAGCTACCAGACCCGCGTCGACGGCACCGTCGTCGTCGCCGGCAACGGGCCCACCACCCTCGACGTGTACGAGGACGCGCAGTGCCCGGCCTGCAAGCAGTTCGAGGCGCTCGACGGGCAGAAGATCACCGACGGGCTCAACGCCGGGAAGCTGACCGTGAAGTACCACATGGTCAACCTGCTCGACCAGAGCTCGAACCCGCCGGGCTACTCCACCCTCGGCGGCAACGCGATCATGTGCGCGGCCCAGAACGGGGCGTTCGCGACGCTGCACAAGACGCTCTACGACCGCCAGCCCGAGGAGGGCGGGGCGGGCTACACCGTCGACGACCTCGTCACCCTGGGCAAGAACTCCGGCGCCGGGCCGGGCTACGAGGCCTGCGTGCGCAACAACACCTACGGCGCCGCGGTGGCCCAGAACTACCAGCAGGCCGTGTCCGACCCGGCCCTGCAGCAGGAGTCGAACGGCCAGAAGGGCTTCGGGACGCCGACGATCGTGGTCAACGGCAAGACGGTCAGCCCGAACGACCCGGCCCTCGCCGCGGCGTTGGGCTGACGCCTCGTGCGTGCGTTCCCGTACCAGGAGACGGGAACGCACGCACGGGCCGGAGGCCAAGGACCCCCCTGACGGCCGGCGTTCATCCGCCGTGTAACGTTCCGTCGCGTTGGGGCTGTGGCGCAGCTGGTAGCGCATCACACTGGCAGTGTGAGGGTCAGGGGTTCGAGTCCCCTCAGCTCCACCCACGAGTCAACGAGGCCCGTCGACCACCAGGTCGGCGGGCCTTCGTCGTCTCCGGACCGTCTCCTCCCGCCCGTCGTACGACGAGGTGTCGTGGATAGGCTCACCCGGCGAGCCGGAGGGCTCGACGGCGGTTACGATCGCCGGGTCAGCCAGGTGGCCCCGCCGATGGGGCCATCGAAGGAGGCAGCCGTGGGCAGGAGGCATCCGTGACGGCCGTCGCACCCAAGCCGATCTCGACCACGCCGTACCCGGCGCGGGAGTCGAAGCCCGGCTCGTTCGTCGGTCGGATGCTGAAGACGACGGACCCCAAGGATCTCGGGATCCTCTACCTGGTCACGTCCTTCGCGTTCTTCCTCATCGGTGGGCTCATGGCGCTGCTGATGCGCGCCGAGCTCGCCCGCCCGGGCCTGCAGATCCTGTCGGTCGAGCAGTACAACCAGCTGTTCACCATGCACGGCACGATCATGCTGCTGCTGTACGCCACGCCGATCCTGTTCGGCTTCGCAAACTACATCGTGCCGCTGCAGATCGGGGCGCCCGACGTCGCGTTCCCGCGGCTCAACGCCTTCTCGTACTGGCTGTTCCTCTTCGGCGGGACGATGGTGGTGTCCGGGTTCTTCTTCCCGGGCGGCGCCGCCAGCTTCGGCTGGTTCGCCTACTCGCCGCTGTCGGACTCGCTCTACACACCCGGCTACGGCGCGGACGTCTGGATCGTCGGCCTCGCCGTCTCCGGTCTGGGCACCATCCTCGGCGGCGTCAACTTCGTGACGACGATCGTGTGCATGCGCGCGCCGGGCATGACGATGTTCCGGATGCCGATCTTCACCTGGAACATCCTCGTGACGGTCGTGCTCGTGCTGCTCGCCTTCCCGATCCTCACTGCCGCGCTGTTCGGCCTGCTCGCCGACCGGCACCTCGGGGCGCACATCTTCGACCCGGCCAACGGCGGCGTGATCCTCTGGCAGCACCTGTTCTGGTTCTTCGGGCACCCCGAGGTCTACATCGTCGCGCTGCCCTTCTTCGGCATCGTCACCGAGATCTTCCCGGTGTTCAGCCGCAAGCCGGTGTTCGGCTACAAGACGCTGATCTACGCGACGCTGTCGATCGCGGCCCTGTCCGTGGCCGTGTGGGCCCACCACATGTACGCCACCGGCGCGGTGCTGCTGCCGTTCTTCTCCTTCACCACGTTCCTCATCGCCGTGCCGACCGGCATCAAGTTCTTCAACTGGATCGGCACGATGTGGAAGGGGCAGATCACGCTCGAGACGCCGATGCTGTTCGCCATCGGCTTCCTCGTGACGTTCCTCTTCGGTGGCCTCACCGGCGTCCTGCTGGCCGCGCCGCCGCTGGACTTCCACGTCTCCGACTCGTACTTCGTGGTGGCGCACTTCCACTACGTGCTGTTCGGCACGATCGTGTTCGCGACCTACGCCGGCATCTACTTCTGGTTCCCGAAGATGACCGGCCGGATGATGAACGAGCGGCTCGGCAAGTTCCACTTCTGGTCGACGTTCATCGGGTTCCACACGACGTTCCTGGTGCAGCACTGGCTGGGCAACGAGGGCATGCCGCGCCGGTACGCGGACTACCTGCCCTCGGACGGCTTCACGACGCTGAACACGATCTCGTCGATCGGCGCGTTCATCCTGGGCGCCTCGACGCTGCCGTTCATCTGGAACGCGTTCGCCAGCTACCGCTACGGGCGGCCGGTGACGGTCGACGACCCGTGGGGCCACGGCAACTCGCTGGAGTGGGCCACGTCGTGCCCGCCGCCGCGGCACAACTTCACCGAGCTGCCCCGCATCCGGTCGGAGCGCCCCGCGTTCGAGCTGCACTACCCGCACCTCACGGAGCGGATCCGGCTCGAGTCGCACGTCGGCGGGGGCGGCCACAAGCCGTCCCTCGGGGAGGCGGCGGCCGGGGTCACCGGCCAGGAGCACCTCCCGGGCAGCGATCCCCGGAACCGGTGACCCGCCCCTCGGAGGAGGACGGCGGGCCCCCGGTGGGGCCGGTGGAGTCGGTCTCGGAAGCCCTGGCCGCGGGCCGGACGACGCTGCTCGTCACGGTCACCGGCCCGGACTTCCCGGGCGTCAGCGCGACGCTGTTCACCGTGCTCGCCGAGCACGGCGCGGAGATGCTGGACGTCCAGCAGGCGACGATCCACGGGCACCTGACGCTCTCGACGCTGGTCGGGCTCTCCGGTGATCCGGGGCGCCTGGAGCGCAGCCTCGACGTCGCGATCCCGGCGCTGGGGCTGAAGGTGACCGTGGAGACCGGGGGCGACGCGTCCTCGGTGCACCCCTATTCCACGCACGTGGTGTCGGTGCTCGGCCGGCCGATCACCGCCGCCGGGTTCGCCGAGGTCGCCCGCACCCTCGCGGCGCAGCGGGTGAACATCGACCGCGTGCGCCGGGTCGCGGACTACCCGGTGACCGGGCTCGAGCTGCGGATCTCGACGCCCGCCTCGTCGCCCCCGACGGACGCGGCGCTGCGGCAGGCCCTCGTCGGGGCCTCGCAGCGCGCCGGCGTCGACGTCGCGGTGCAGCGGGTCGGCATCGCCCAGCGGGCCAAGCGGCTCATCTGCTTCGACGTCGACTCGACCCTGGTCCAGGGCGAGGTCATCGAGATGCTCGCCGCCCACGCCGGCCGCGAGGCCGAGGTCCGCGAGGTCACCGAGGCCGCGATGCGGGGCGAGATCGACTTCACCGAGTCGCTGCACCGGCGCGTCGCGACCCTCGAGGGGCTGCCCGCGTCGTGCCTCGACGACGTCGGCAACGCGCTCGAGCTCACCCCCGGGGCGCGCACCACGGTGCGCACGCTCAAGCGGCTGGGCTTCAAGTGCGGCGTGGTCTCCGGCGGGTTCACCCAGGTCGTCTCGCACCTGGTGGAGGAGCTCGGGCTGGACTGGGCGGCCGCGAACGAGCTGGAGATCGCCGACGGGAGGCTCACCGGCCGCGTCGTCGGCGACGTCGTCGACCGCGCGGGCAAGGCCCGCCAGCTCCTGGCGTTCGCCGACGCCTTCGACGTCCCCATCGAGCAGACGGTCGCCGTCGGCGACGGCGCCAACGACCTCGACATGCTCGCCGCCGCCGGGCTGGGGATCGCGTTCAACGCCAAGCCGGTGGTCGCCGCGGCGGCCGACACCGCGCTGACCTACCCGTTCCTCGACGCGGTGCTCTTCGTCCTCGGCGTCACCCGCGACGAGATCGAGGTCGCCGACGCCGCCGAGGGCCTCCTGCGCCGCGTCCCCATCTGATGGGGGACGTCACCGAGCGCCTGGCCGCGCTGGCCCCGCTCGCCGCGCGCGTGTGCCCGTGGGCGGCGTCCGACGTCGACGTGCCCCCCGACGACGGGACCGGGCCGGTGCGGGCGATGCCGCTGGTGCTGCGAATCGAGCGGTCCACCCCGCCGGCCGCGACCGCGCTGCTCGAGGCGGCCGCCGCCGCGGCCGTCGGGCTCTGCCTCGACGAGCGCGCCGCCCCCGACGGGCCGTGGTACGACGCCGTCGCCGCCTGGGCCGGCGCCGGGCGCATCCGCAAGCTCGCCCGCCGGGCGCGCACCGCGCACTGGCGGGCCGTCCAGGACGTCGACGGGCTCACCGTCGCCGTCGGGGACCCCGAGGCCGGCGGCGGCGAGGTGCGGGCGCTCGTGCCGGGCCCCGTCGACGAGGTGCCCCACGAGGTCCACCGGCTGCAGATCGGCGGGACCGACCTCCCCGACGACCGGCCCGGCCCGCCGGACCCCGACCGGCCCGTCATCTGGCTCAACCCGACCGTGGAGCAGTCCACCGGCAAGGCGGCGGCGCAGGTCGGGCACGCGAGCATGATCCTCGCGACGGTGCTGGCGTGGACCGGGGCGGACGACCCGACGGTGGACGCGGTGACGACGGCGACCGTGCGCCCCGCGGACACCGCGGACTGGGAGCGCTGGTGCGCGGTCCTGGACCGCGACGCGTCCGGGCGGACGGCCTGGGAGGAGCACGGCCTCGCGCCGGTGCGCGACGCGGGCTTCACCGAGGTGGCGCCCGGCACCGTGACCTGCATCGCAGCCCGCCGTCCCTGACCCACGACGATCAGCCGGCCGCGAGAGGGTGACGCCGTGGGGAGCAGCGCACCGCGGGTCGTCGTCGCCGGCAGCCGGGTGCGTTCCGAGCGCTCGGCCGCCGAGAACCGGCCGCTGGTGGCCGCCCTCGAGGCGCGGGGCGCGGCCGCGCGGGTCGAGCCGTGGGACTCCGACGAGGACCTCGTCGGCTGGTCGGCCGCCGACCTCGTGGCCGTGCGCACCACCTGGGACTACAGCGACCGGCGCGACGAGTTCCTCGCCTGGGCCGCGCGGGTCGCGGCCGACTCGGTCCTGCAGAACCCGCTCGCCGTCCTCACCTGGAACTCCCACAAGCGCTACCTGCTGGAGCTGGCCGACGCCGGGGTGCCGGTGGTCCCGACGCGGCCCGTGCCCGCCGGCACCGCGCCCGCCCCGCTGGGCCCCGGCCGCGTCGTGGTCAAGCCCGCCGTCTCCGCCGGCGGCCGCGGGACCCACCGCGGGCTGGGTCCCGAGCTCGACGAGGTGCTCGCCGGGCTCGTCGCGGTCGGTGACGCCCTCGTGCAGCCCGCCGTCGACAGCATCGGGACCGAGGGCGAGGTGTCGCTGATCCGGCTCGGGACCCGGTGGTCGCACGCGGTGCGGAAGGTCCCGGCGGCCGGGGGCTTCCTCGTGCACGAGCGCCACGGCGGGCGGCTCGAGGACCACCGGCCGACCCCGCGGGAGCTCGAGGTGGCCGAGGCGGCGCTGGCGTGCTCGCCCGCCCCGGTCCACGCGGCCCGGGTCGACCTGGTCCGCCTCGACGGCGAGCCGGTGGTGATGGAGCTCGAGCTCATCGAGCCCGAGCTCTTCCTGCGCCGCTCCCCGGACGCGCCCGGGCTGCTGGCGGACGCGCTGCTCGCGACGCTCTGATCAGGAGCACACGGGGCAAGACGACCGCGCGGGCTGCGCCCAGTGCCCCTCGCCGCGGGGCAGGGGCGCCCGGTCTGCGCCGCGCAACGTCCGGGCTCGTCGACCTACCCGTCGGCCGGGTCTGCCGACGTCCCGCCCGCGTCGCGCAGCCGCTCCAGGGCCCCGCGCACGACCGCCGGGTCCTGCGTGGTCCAGAACGGCGGGAGCGACCCGCGCAGGAACCCGCCGTACTGCTTCGTCGCCACCCGCGAGTCGAGGATCGCGACCACCCCGCGGTCACCCGTCCCGCGCAGCAGCCGGCCGGCGCCCTGGGCGAGCAGCAGCGCGGCGTGCGTCGCGGACACCGTCAGGAAGCCGTTCCCGCCCCGGGCGTCGACCGCGCGCTGCCGGGCCGACACCAGGGGATCGTCGGGACGCGGGAACGGGATGCGGTCGATCATGACCAGCTGCAGTGACTCCCCGGGAACGTCGACGCCCTGCCACAGCGAGATCGTCCCGAACAGCACGCTGCCGGTCTCCGCCGCGAACTTCTGCACGAGGGTGTTCGTCGCGTCGTCGCCCTGGCAGAGCACCGTGCCGTCCCAGCGCCCGCGGAGGTCCTCGGCCGCCTGCTTCGCGGCCCGCATCGAGGAGAACAGGCCCAGCGCGCGGCCGCCCGCGGCACGGACCAGCGCGTCGATCTCGTCGAGCACCGCGCCCGACAGGCCGTCGCGCCCGGGCGGGGGCAGGTGACGCGCGACGTAGAGGATGCCGGCCCGCGCGTGCGCGAACGGCGAGCCGACGTCCAGGCCGTGCCAGACGAGGTTCGTGGCCGGGTCGTTGCCGTGCCCACCGCCGTCGTCGGGAGGCGCCTCGACGGGCGTCGATCCCTTCACCGGGAGGCCCCACTGCCGCGCGAGCGCGTCGAACGAGCCGCCGAGCGCGAGCGTCGCGCTGGTGAGCACCACCGTCGACTGCCCGAAGACCCGTGACGCGAGCAGCCCCGCGACCGAGAGCGGGGCGACGTGCAGGGTGCGGATCGTCGTCGAGTTCAGCTCCCGCTCGGAGAGCCACACAACGTCGGGCCGCGTCGCCGGGTCCTCCCGGTCGAACGCGGCGAGCAGGCGCCCGGCGACGTCGTGGACCTCCTCGACGAGTGCGGTCGCGAAACGCCGCGCCGCCGCGTCGGCATCGCCCTCCTTGGCGCCCTTCTCGCGCTCCGGCCCGAGCGCCTGCCGGCAGGCCCACGCGGCGTTGCGGATCGCCGAGAGCATCCGCCCGACCGGTTCCGGCAGCGCCTCCCACCGGCCCGGCGTCGCGTCCTCCAGCACCGTCCCGAGGCCCTCGGCGGCGTCGAGCAGCTGGTCGGACAGCGCCTGGTCGACGAGCTTCGCGCACCGCCGGGCCGCCGCCGCCGCGCCCGCGGAGGTGAGCTCGCCGGTGGCGACCGAGGTGACGCGGTCGACGAGGTTGTGCGCCTCGTCGACCACCACGACGTCGTGCTCGGGCAGCACCGCGCGGCCCTCGATGGCGTCGATCGCGAGCAGCGCGTGGTTGGTGACGACGACATCGGCCGCGCCGGCCTTGTGCCGGGCCAGTTCGGAGAAGCAGTCCTCGGCGACGGGGCAGCGCGACGCCCCGAGGCACTCCTTCGCGGTGACGCTGACCTGCCGCCACGCGCGGTCGGGGACGCCGGGGACGAGCTCGTCCCGGTCGCCGGTCGAAGTCTGCTCGGCCCACTCGTGCAGCCGCGTGACCTGGCGGCCGAGCGCCGAGACCTGGAAGGGGTCGAAGAGCTGCTCGTCGCCGGGGTCCTCCGCCTGCGCCCCCGACTCGATCTTGTGGCGGCACAGGTAGTTGCCGCGGCCCTTGAGGATCGCGAACGACGGCTCCCGCCCCAGGACCGGCCGGAGGGCCTTCGTGAGCCGCGGGAGGTCCCGGTCGACGAGCTGGGCCTGCAGCGCGATCGTGGCTGTGGAGACAACGACCGCCTGGTCGGCCTCGAGGGCGTGCCGGATCGCCGGGACGAGGTAGGCGAGCGACTTCCCGGTGCCGGTCCCGGCCTGGACGGCCAGGTGCTCGCCGGTGCGCAGCGCCCGCTCGACGGCCGCCGCCATACGCTGCTGCCCCTCGCGCTCGCTGCCGCCGAGGGCCTCGACCGCGCTCGCCAGGAGGTCGGCGACGGACGGCGCCTCACCCACCGCCGCGTCGGCGAGCTGCGCCACGGCCGACCACCTCCCTCCTCGTCGGTTCAGACTACGGAGACGGCGCGTCGGTTCCCTCCGAACCCCCGCCGGGGTCGGGACGGACGGCCCGTGTCCCCGGGGCCCGCGGCGGAGCAGGCTGAGGGCGTGGACACCGCACGGATGACGGTCGGGGCGCCCGGACGGCCCCTGGACCGCTGGTGGTCGCTCCTGTTCGCCGTGTCCGGGGTCGCGCTGCTCCCGTGGATCGTGCTGCTCTACCTCTTCCAGCCCGCCGTGGCCGCCGTCGGGAACCTGGCCCTGGCCGCGACCGGGGCGTTGGCGGTGCTCGCGGTCGGGCTGCTGGTGAGCGCCGCGCTGACCCTCGCCCGCTCGCGGTACCTGGCGATGATCAGCACCGCGACCGCCACCCTCGCGCTCTGCGCCGGCTTCTTCCACGTCGTCACGGGGACGGCGGACAATCCGCGGGCCGCCGCCTTCGCCACCGTGGTCGTCGTCGGTCCGGTCGCGGTGCTCGGCATCCTCGTCGCCCGCCACGGGGCCCGGCCGCGCCGCCGGGGCACCGACCGACTGATCGCGGTGCTGTTCGTGCTCGGCGCCGTCGCGACGGTGCTCGCCTGGGTCCGGGCCGCCTCGATGGGCTTCGACGCGCAGTACGCCCACCACCTGAAGATCGCCTGGATCGCCCTCGACGTCGCCGAGGCGGGCGCGCTGCTCCTGACCGCCGCCGCCCTGTGGCAGCACCCCGCGCGCGTCCCCGCCGCGGCCGCGGTGACCGGCACGCTGCTGTGCTCCGACGTGTGGTTCAACGTCGTCGGCGCGACCGGGGAGGCACGGACCAACGCGATCCAGATGGCGTTCGTGTCGATCCCGCTGGCCGTCGCCGCCCTCTGGGTCGGCGTCCGCGAGATCCGTCAGGCCCGTCAGGCCGAGTGAGCCAGGGCCACCCCGGCGTCGCGCATCTCCCCGACGGCGCGCTCGGTGGTCTCCGGCAGCACCCCCGCGGTCAGGTCGAGCAGCACCGTCGTGGTGAAGCCCTCGCGCACCGCGTCGAGGGCGGTCGCGCGGACGCAGTGGTCGGTGGCGATGCCGCACACCTCGACGAGGTCGACGTCGCGGGCGCGCAGCCAGTCGGCCAGCGTCGTCCCGGTCGGCGACGCGGCCTCGAACGCCGAGTAGGCCGCGGTGCGGTGGCCCTTGGAGAAGACCGCCTCGAGGCGGGCGACGTCGAGCTCGGGGTGGAACGCGGCACCGGGCTCGCCGACGCGGCAGTGCACCGGCCAGGTGTCGACGAAGTCCGGGGTCTCGGAGAAGTGCCCACCGGGATCGTCGTGGTAGTCCCGGGAGGCGACGACGTGGGCGTAGCGGCCGTGCTCGGCGTCGAGGTGCGCGGTGATCGCCGCCGCGGTCGCCGCCCCGCCGGCCACCCCCATCGAGCCGCCCTCGCAGAAGTCGACCTGGACGTCCACCACGATCAGCGCGCGGGCCACGACCCGAGCGTAGTCAGCCGCTCACCCGGGCGCGCGGATCAGTCGAGGAAGGTGGTCGGGATCGCCGGCTCCCCGCGGGAGAGCTTGAGCCCCTCCCACGGGATCGCGACGAGGTTGGCGCGCAGGCGCTCGCGGGCCTGCTCCAGCGTCGACCGGACGCCGACCGGCTCGCCGCTCTTGACCAGGTCGACCGGCACCACGCGGTCGTGCTCGCCGACGTCGACGGCCTGGTCGAGCCGGTGCACGACCTCCTCGGTCGCCGTCCCGGTGGGCTTGTGCCGGCGCACCGCGGACTTCGCCCCGCCGCGCGACTCCTTCGACGACGACCGCTTCGCCACCGGCCGCCCCTCGACCTCGACGAGCTTGTAGACCATGCCCGCGGTCGGGGCGCCCGAGCCGGTGACCAGCGAGGTCCCGACGCCGTACGCGTCGACCGGCTCCGCGCGCAGGCCGGCGATCGCGTGCTCGTCGAGGTCCCCGGAGAGCACCACCCGGGTCGAGGTGGCCCCGAGGGAGTCCAGCTGCGCCCGCGCGCGCTGGGCCATGACGCCGAGGTCGCCCGAGTCGATCCGCACCGCGCCGAGCCCGGGGCCGGCCACGCGCACCGCGGTCTCGATGCCCCGGGTGATGTCGTAGGTGTCGACGAGCAGGGTGGTCCCGACGCCGAGGGCCGCCACCTGCGCGGCGAACGCCTCCTCCTCGCTGTCGTGCAGCAACGTGAACGCGTGGGCCGAGGTACCCGTCGTCGGGACCCCGTAGCGCGCGGCGGCCTCGAGGTTGGACGTGGCGTCGAAGCCCGCGAGGTAGGCGGCGCGGGCGGCGGCGACGGCCGCCTCCTCGTGCGTGCGCCGCGAGCCCATCTCGATGAGCCGGCGGCCGTTCGCGGCCGTCGTCATGCGGGCCGCGGCCGAGGCGATCGCGCAGTCGTGGTTGAGGATCGAGAGGACCAGCGTCTCGAGCAGCACGCACTCGGCGAACGTCCCGGTCACCGAGAGGACCGGCGACCCGGGGAAGTAGAGCTCGCCCTCGGGGTAGCCGACGATCTCACCGGCGAACGGCGACGACGCCAGGTGCTCCAGCGTGCGCTCCGAGATCGCGCCGGTCGCGCGCAGCGCGTCGAGCTCCTCCGCGCCGAAGGCGAACCGCCCGAGCGCGTCGAGCAGCCGCCCGACCCCGGCGACGACGCCGTAGCGGCGGCCGTGCGGCAGGCTGCGGGCGAAGACCTCGAAGGTGCAGCGGCGGTGGGCGGTGCCGTCGGCGAGCGCCGCGTCGAGCATGGTCAGCTCGTACTGGTCGGTCATCAGCGCCGTACCGCTCGTCATCCGTCCAGCCTAGGGGGCGGGCGCGTGCACGCAGTGCCGCGGAGCTGAGACGATGGGGGCATGCGCGTGCACGTCGGACAGGGTGGTCGGGGAGGCGGCCCGGTCACGCGGCTGTCGGCTCCGGCCGAGCCCGCGACCTCCGTCGAGGAGCTCCCCGACGAGCTCGTCGACGCCGACACCCCGTGGCAGACGATCGTCTGGAACGACCCGGTGAACCTCATGTCCTACGTGACGTGGGTGTTCCAGAAGCTCTTCGGCTACGACAAGGCCAAGGCCACCGCGCTGATGATGGACGTGCACCACAAGGGCCGGGCGACCGTGTCGTCGGGCAGCCGGGAGAAGGTGGAGGGCGACGTCGCCAAGCTCCACGCGGCCGGGCTGTGGGCGACCATGCAGCGGGCCTCGTAGGCCGTGCGCGCCTGGAGACGCCACGGCCGTGGCGAGCGGGCCCGCTACGTCGCCGTCCTCGACCAGCCCGAGGCCTCGGTGCTGCGCGGGCTCGTCGGGCAGGTCGACGACATGCTCGCCGGCCGGGCCGACGCGTCCCCCGCCGACGAGCTCTCCGCGCTCACCGGCATCCGCACCGGGCCGTCGACCCCGCCGGACGACCCGGTGCTGGCGCGGCTGCTGCCGGAGTTCCACCGGCCGGACGCGGACGGCGACGCCGGCGGGGGCACCGACGGCGCCGCCCTCGCGGCCGCCCTCCGCTCGGTGCGCGAGCCCGAGCTCATCGAGGCCAAGCGCGAGGCCATCGCGACGATGCTCGCGTCGCTCCCCGGCGGTGGGGGCCGCGTCGAGCTGACCGCGCCACAGGCCGAGGCGTGGCTGACCGCGGTGAACGACGTGCGCCTCGCGCTGGGCACCGCGCTCGAGGTGAGCGAGGACATGCCCGAGCAGCTCCCGCCCGACGACCCGCGCGCCGACCACCTGCCCGTCTACCACTGGTTGACCTGGCTGCAGGACTCGCTGGTCACGGTGCTGCTGCGCTGACGTGGGGTGCGGCCCACGTCGCGCTGACCGCGCCCGGCCCGCCACGTAGGGTGGACGCCGTGCTGGTGATCCGTGCCGATCTCGTCGAGGAGATGGTGGCGCACGCGCGCCGTGACCATCCGCGCGAGGCGTGCGGCCAGCTGCTGGGCCCGGAGGACACCGACCGGCCCGAGCGCTACGTGCCGATGACGAACGCCGACGACGCCGAGGCCCGCGGCAGCGACTACCGGTTCGACTCCCGCGAGCAGTTCGAGGTGTACAAGCAGGCGACGGAGAACGACGAGGAGACCGTCGTCGTCTTCCACTCGCACACCCGCGTGCCACGCCGCCCGCTGACCGACTCGGGGCTGCCCGAGGCGTACCCGTCGGTCAAGGACATCGAGTACATGGGCCTGCAGCCCGGTGTGCACTTCGCGATCGTCGCCCTCACGGGTCCCGACGCCGAGCCCGACCTGCGGTCGTTCCTGCTGGACGCCGAGGGGCGGGTCGTGGAGGACGAGGTCCAGGTGGTGGAGCGCTACATGCTGTCCCACACCGGCGCGGACGACGTGCCGGACAAGGGCTGACCGACCTCTCCCGCGACGGTCCCGGAACAACGGGTACCCGTGCGACGCTTGCCACGAAGAGAACGACGCCCTCGAGAACGCACCCGAGCACCACCAGGAGGAAACGCCGTGTCCGCCACCGTCTCGATCCCGACGATCCTGCGCACCCACACCGGCGGGGAGAAGCAGGTCAAGGCCGACGGGTCGACGCTGCAGGAGGTCATCGCCGACCTGGAGGCGAACCACCCCGGCATCAAGGACCGCCTGGTCACCGACGGCGCGCTGCACCGCTTCGTCAACGTCTACGTCAACGACGAGGACGTGCGCTTCGCGGGTGGTCTGGACGCGCAGGTGCCCGACGGTGGCACCGTGACGATCCTGCCCGCGGTCGCCGGCGGCCGCTGAGCCCTCCCGCCGCCGGACCCCCACCACGGTCCGGCGCGGGACGATCCCCTTCTCCTGGAGCACCCGATGGCGCGGTACGACTCCCTGATCGACGCCCTGGGCGACACCCCGATCGTCGGTCTGCCCTCGTTCTCGCCCGCCCCGCACGTGCGGCTGTGGGCCAAGCTCGAGGACCGCAACCCGACCGGGTCCATCAAGGACCGTCCCGCCCTGCGCATGATCACCAAGGCCGAGGAGGAGGGGCTCCTCACGCCGGGCTGCACCATCCTCGAGCCGACGTCGGGCAACACCGGCATCTCGCTGGCGATGGCGGCCAAGCTCAAGGGCTACGAGATCGTGTGCGTCATGCCGGAGAACACCTCGGCCGAGCGGCGCCAGCTGCTCGAGATGTACGGCGCGCGGATCATCTTCTCGCCCGCCGCGGGCGGCTCGAACCAGGCCGTCGCCACGGCGAAGGAGATCGCCGCCGAGCACCCCGACTGGGTCATGCTCTACCAGTACGGGAACCCGGCCAACGCGCTCGCGCACTACGAGGGCACCGGCCCGGAGATCCTGCGCGACGTCCCGACCATCACGCACTTCGTCGCCGGCCTCGGCACCACCGGCACCCTGATGGGCACCGGGCGCTACCTGCGCGAGCACCGGCCGGACTGCCAGATCATCGCCGCCGAGCCGCGCTACGGCGAGCTCGTCTACGGGCTGCGCAACATCTCCGAGGGCTTCGTCCCCGAGCTCTACGACCCCGACGTGCTCACCGGGCGCTACTCGGTCGGCGCCCACGACGCGCTGCGGCGGACCCGCCAGCTCGTCGAGCAGGAGGGCATCTTCGCGGGCATCTCGACCGGCGGGATCCTGCACGCCGCGCTGGCCCAGGCCGAGAAGGCCGCCGGCGGCGACGACGAGGCCGACATCGTCCTCGTCGTGTGCGACGGCGGGTGGAAGTACCTGTCCACCGGCGCCTACTCCGGCTCGCTCGAGGAGGCCTCGGAGGGGCTCGAGGGCCAGCTCTGGGCCTGAGTTCTCCTCACACCCGGGAACGCCTCCCCGGCGTACCCTCAGCCCTGTGACCAGCAGCGCCGTGGTGTCGAGCAAGCCCCGGGTGTTCCCGGCCCACCCGCTGCGCGCGGCGATCGGCATGGCGCTGTTCCTGGCGCTGCTGTGGGTCGTCGAGGCCGTCGACCAGTTCGTGTTCGGCGGCTCGCTCGACCAGGACGGCATCGTCGCGCGCCAGGTCGACGGGCTCGACGGGATCCTGTGGGCCCCGCTGCTGCACGTGGGCTGGGAGCACCTCATCGCGAACTCGGTGCCGTTCTTCGTGCTCGGCTTCCTCGTGCTCGCCGGCGGCCTCGGCCAGTTCATCGCGGTCACGGCGCTGGTGTGGCTCCTCGGGGGCTTCCTGACGTGGCTGACGGGGTACGGGGTGACCGTGGGCGCGTCCGGGGTGATCTTCGGCTGGCTCGCGTTCCTGCTCTTCCGCGGCGTGTTCGCCCGCTCCGCGAAGCACATCGCCCTCGCCGTCGTGCTGCTCCTGGTCTACGGCGGCGTGCTCTGGGGAGTCCTGCCGGGCACGCCGGGCGTCTCCTGGCAGGCGCACCTGTTCGGGGCGCTCGCGGGCGTCCTCGCGGCCCGCCTCGTCGCCGCCGCGGACCGCCGCGCACGGCCCGGCAGCCCTCCCACCGGTCCGGTGTCGCCCTCTCCGATCGGCCCGTAGGGTGCGGCCGTGGAATTGATCGTCCTGGGGTGCTCGGGCAGCGGAGCCGGACCCACCTCACCGGCCTCGGGCTACCTCGTCCGCACCCACGGGACGACCCTCGTGATGGACCTGGGCAACGGCACGTTCGGGACGCTGCAGCGCCACATGGACCCGTTCGACCTGGACGCCGTCGTGCTCTCCCACCTGCACCCCGACCATTGCGCCGACGTGTCCGGCCTCGTCGTGCACCGCCGCTACCACCCCGACGGCCCGGGGAAGGTGCTGCCGCTGCACGGGCCGAGCGAGTCGGAGGTCCGCCTCGCGGTCGCCTACGCGCCGTCGTCGGACGAGCGCGTCGCGACCGACCTCACCGACGTCTTCGACTACCACCTCTTCGCCGACGGCCCGGCCGGCGTCGGCGACATCGCGCTCTCCAGCGCCCCCGTCGACCACCCGTGCGAGGCCTACGGGGTGCGCCTCGAGCACCAGGGCCGCACGCTCGTCTACTCCGGCGACACCGGGCCGTGCCGCAGCCTCGTCGAGCTCGCCGCCGGCGCCGACGTGCTGCTGTGCGAGGCCACCTGGACCGACTCGCCCGACCGCCCGCCCGGCGTCCACCTCTCCGGCACCCAGGCCGGGCAGGTCGCCCGCGAGGCGGGGGTGGAGCGGCTGCTCATCACCCACGTCCCCGCCTGGTACGACGGCGAGGACCTCCTCGCCGAGGCGCGGGCCCAGTTCGACGGGCCCGCCGAGCTGGTCCGGCCGGACGCCCACTACACCGTCTAGATCGACCGGACCCCCGGGTCTCTAGGGTGGACGCCCGTGGCACGCAGCGACGGCAGGTCCGACGACGAGCTCCGCCCCATCGAGATCCGCCGGGGGTTCCAGCAGCACCCGGCCGGGTCCGTCCTGGTCTCCTTCGGCAACACCCGGGTGCTGTGCGCGGCGAGCGTGACCGAGGGGGTGCCGCGCTGGCGCCGTGACTCCGGGCTCGGCTGGCTCACCGCCGAGTACGCGATGCTGCCCTCGGCCACCCACACCCGCAGCGACCGCGAGTCGGTCAAGGGCCGCGTCGGCGGGCGGACGCACGAGATCAGCCGGCTCGTCGGGCGCTCGCTGCGCGCGGCGATCGACCTCAAGGCGCTCGGCGAGAACACCATCCAGCTCGACTGCGACGTGCTCCAGGCCGACGGCGGCACCCGCACCGCCGCGATCACCGGCGCGTACGTGGCGCTGGCCGACGCGATCACGTGGCTGGGGGCGAAGAAGAAGCTGGCCGACCCGCAGCCGCTGTCGTGCTCGATCGCCGCGGTCTCGGTCGGCGTCGTCGACGGCCGCGTCCGGCTCGACCTCCCCTACGACGAGGACAGCCGCGCCGAGGTCGACATGAACGTGGTCGCCACCGACGCGGGCACGCTCGTCGAGGTCCAGGGCACCGGGGAGGGCGCCACCTACACGCGGGCGACGCTGGACGCGATGCTCGACTCGGCGCTGGCGGGCATCGCCCGGCTCACCGAGATCCAGGCCGCCGCGCTCGCCGAGCCCTACCCGGGGGAGCTGCCGTGAAGGTCCTCCTCGCGACCCGCAACGACGCCAAGCTCGCGGAGCTCCGGCGGATCGTGTCGGGCCTCGCCGTCGAGGTGATCGGCCTCGACGAGGTGGAGCCGTTCCCGGAGGCCCCGGAGACCGGCGCGACGTTCGCCGAGAACTCGCTCGCCAAGGCCCGCGACGCGGCCGCCGCGACCGGCATGCTCGCCGTCGCCGACGACTCCGGCCTCGCCGTCGACGCCCTCAACGGCATGCCGGGGGTGCTCTCCGCGCGCTGGTCCGGGTCGACGGGGGAGCGGCGGGACAAGGACGCCCGCAACCTCGCGCTGGTGCTGGACCAGATGGCCGACGTCCCCGAGGAACGCCGGGGCGCGGCGTTCGTCTGCGCGGCCGCCGCCGCGCACCCGGACGGGCGCGAGGTCGTCGTCACCGAGCAGTGGCCCGGCCGGCTCATCCGGTCCCCGCGCGGGCTCAACGGCTTCGGGTACGACCCGGCCTTCGTGCCCGAGGGCGAGACCCGGACCTCCGCCGAGATGTCGCCCGAGGAGAAGGACGCGGTCTCGCATCGAGCCCGGGCGTTCCGCGCGCTCGCGCCGAAGCTGCAGTCGCTGCTGTCGGGCTGAGCACCCGTGGCCGACCAGTACTTCGCCGAGCAGCCGACGGCGCCGTCCGCGCCGGAACCGGCGCGCCTCGACGTCGCGGGCCTCTCGCTCACCGTGACGACCGACGCCGGGGTGTTCTCCCGCGGGCGGCTCGACAAGGGCACGCGGGTGCTGCTGGAGCACGTCCCCGAGCCCGAGCGGGGCGGCGACCTGCTGGACCTCGGCTGCGGGTGGGGACCGATCGCGCTGTGGCTCGCGACGGTCCGCCGCCGGTCGACGGTGTGGGCGGTGGACGTCAACGAGCGGGCGCTGTCGCTCGTGCGGCAGAACGCCGACGCGGCGGGCCTGTCGAACGTCCGGGCGTGCCGGCCCGACGAGGTGCCCGACGACGTCGTGTTCGCCGGCATGTGGTCCAACCCGCCGATCCGCTCGGGGAAGGCGGCGCTGCACTCGCTGCTCTCCGAGTGGCTGCCGCGGGTCGACGGGCCGAGCTACCTCGTCGTCGCGAAGAACCTCGGCTCCGACTCGCTGGCGCGGTGGTTGGGCGAGGAGGGGTACACGGTGTCGAGGGTGTCGTCGAACGCGGGGTTCCGGGTGCTCGAGGTCCGGTCCTCCCGGGAGGGGTGAGGGTGTGCTCGCCGTCGAACGCCGTGGCGCGGGGCGTCCGGTGCTGTGCCTGCACGGCTGGCCGGGCGGGGTGTCGGACTACCGCCTGCTGACGCCGCTACTGGTCGACGCCGCCGACGTGGTGGTGCCCCACCTGCCCGGCTTCGGGGAGTCGTTCCGCCCGGGCGACGAGCTCCGCCCGCCGTCGGACTTCTCGCGCGAGGCGATGGTCGACGCGCTCGTCGAGGTGGTGGAGACGCTGGCGCTCGAGCCGGCCGTCGTCGTGGGCTACGACGTCGGTGTGACGACGGCGATCGCGCTGGCCCGCGCGGTGCCCGAGCGGGTGCGGGCGCTCGTCGTCGGGAACGCGCTCGCGCCGTCGGCGTTCGTGCCGGCCGCGCTGGACCTGCGTCGCCGCGCCGAGTTCTGGTACCAGGACTTCCACCAGCTCGAGCTGGCCACGCGGCTGGTCGACGGCAACCCGACGGCGGTGCGGACCTACCTCGAGCACTTCTGGTCGCACTGGGGGAACCGGCCGGATGCGGTGGTGGACGAGGACCTGGTGGAGGCGTACTCCCGGCCGGGGGCGTTCACCGCGTCGCTGAACTGGTACCGGTCGGGGTCGTCGACGCTCTACGGGGCGCTGGCGATCGCGGAGGGTGGGCCGCTGCCGTCGCCGGTGGACGTGCCGGCCACGGTGGTGTGGGGCGCGCAGGACCCCCTGTTCCCGCCGGAGTTCGCGCTGCAGGTGACCGAGCTGCTGCCGCGGGCGCAGGTACGGGTGCTCGACGACGTCGGACACTTCACCCCGATCGAGGCGGTGGCGGAGATGGCGGAGGCGGTGCGGGACTTCCTCTGAGCCCGGGCTCAAGTGGACGTCCACGGTCGTCATCCGAGCCGTGAGGGTCCACTCGGTGCGGGGCTCGTCGTCGAGTGGACCTTCACGGCTCTCCCGGCTGCCCTCCGAGCCCACTCGACGCCTCGTCGTACGGTGTAGCCCAATCAGCCGGCGTAGCCCAAAGGCAGGAGGCACACCCCTTAGGAGGGTGACAGTGTGGGTTCGAATCCCACCGCCGGCACTTACAGCTTCAGATCGCGCAGCAGCCGGCCCACGTGACCGGTCGCCTTCACCCCGTACTGCGCGTCCTCGATCTTCCCCTCGGCGTCCACCAGGAACGTCGAGCGGATGACGCCGACCGAGGTGCGGCCGTACATCGTCTTCTCGCCCCACGCGCCGTAGGCCTGCATCGCCGTCTTGTCCGGGTCGGAGAGCAGCGGGAAGGTCAGGCCCTGGTCGGCGCGGAACTTGGCGAGCTTCTCCGGCTTGTCGGGCGAGATGCCCACGACGGAGATCCCGGCGTCGTTGAAGGTCGCCAGGTTCTCGGTGAAGTCGCAGGCCTCCTTCGTGCAGCCCGGCGTGCCCGCGGCCGGGTAGAAGTACACGATGACCCGGCGTCCGCGGTAGTCGGCGAGAGACACCGTCTCGCCCGTGTCGGAGGTGAGCGAGAACTCCGGGGCGGCGTCACCCGGGGTCAGGCGGTTATCGGTGGCCACGGGCGGGCAGGATACCGCTGGCATGTGATCGCCGACCGTGCGGCGCGTCGACCCGGCGCGCACACGGACGCGGCGTGACGATGCGGCCACGATGGGCACCAGCACGCACCAGGCTGCGTCGACGACGAACCACCAGCCGGGCACGGCGCGGCCGGACCGGACAGACGAGGGAGGCTCCGTGGCACGCGACCCGGACACCATCGAACGGGAGATCGAGCAGGCGCGGGAGGCTCTGGCCGGGGCGCTCGACGAGCTCTCGGAGCGGGCGAGCCCGCAGCGGCTCAGCGAGCAGGGCAAGGAGATCGCGGCCGAGAAGTGGGCCGACCCGAAGATCAAGTACGGGGTGATCGCGGCCGGGGCGGTGCTCGGCCTCCTGATCCTGCGCAAGCTGCTCAAGTAGGCCACGACTGGCTGATCCGACGGCTGTGGGCGGGCGTCCCGAGGTGATAGGAACCTCGGGGCGTCCGCCCTTCGTCGTACCTGGACTGTTCGGAGGTCTCCCACCGTGTCGACGTCGTCGTCGCAACTCACCCCCGCGGCGCAGCGTTTCCGCGCTGCCCGCGACCTCCTCGTCGAACGCCAGACCGACTACGACGCGGCGCGCCGGGACTTCGCCTGGCCGGACCTCGACGAGTTCAACTGGGCGCTCGAGCACTTCGACGCGATCGGCCGCGACCCGTCGTCGGCGGACCGGCCGGCGCTGTGGATCGTCGAGCAGGACGGGAGCGAGGGGAAGTACTCGTTCGCGGAGATGACGAAGCGGTCCAACCGGGTCGCGAACTGGCTGCGCTCGCACGGTGTCCGCCGCGGCGACCGGATCATCCTCATGCTCGCCAACCAGGTGGAGCTGTGGGACACGATCCTCGCGGCGATGAAGCTCGGTGCGGTGCTGATCCCCTCGACGCCGATGCTCGGGCCGGCCGACCTGCGCGACCGCATCGACCGGGGCGCGGCGAAGCACGTCGTGGTGCGCGACGCCGACGTCGACAAGTTCGACGATGTGCCCGGCGACTACACCCGCGTCGCCGTCGGGCCCGCGACCCCGGAGGGGTGGCTCGACTTCGCCGAGGCGGACGGTGCCTCGGACGTCTTCGAGGCCGACGGCCCGACGAAGGCCTCCGACACGCTGCTCCTGTACTTCACCTCGGGCACCACCGCGAAGCCCAAGCTGGTGCAGCACACGCACGTGTCCTACCCCGTCGGGCACCTCTCGACGATGTACTGGATCGGGCTGCAGCCCGGCGACGTCCACTGCAACGTCGCCTCGCCGGGCTGGGCGAAGCACGCCTGGTCGAACGTGTTCGCGCCGTGGTGCGCCGAGGCGACGATCTTCATCTACAACTACTCGCGCTTCGACGCGGACACGATGCTGAAGACCCTCGTCGACCACGGCGTCACCACCTTCTGCGCGCCACCGACCGTGTGGCGGATGCTCATCCAGGCCGATCTCAAGGCGTGGACGGTGCCGATGCGCGAGCTCGTCGGCGCCGGCGAGCCGCTCAACGCGGAGGTCATCGAGCAGGTCCGCGACGCGTGGGGGCTGACGATCCGCGACGGGTTCGGGCAGACCGAGTCGTCGCTGCAGATCGCGAACACGCCCGGACAGCGGGTGAAGGACGGCTCGATGGGCCGGCCGCTGCCGGGCTTCGAGATCGCGCTGGTCGATCCTGTCTCCGGCGCCGTCGGCGACGAGGGCGAGATCTGTGTCGACCTGTCGAAGCGCCCGGTCGGCCTGATGGTCGGGTACGCCGACGACGACGAGCGCAACGCCGAGGTCATGCGCGGCGGCTACTACCACACCGGCGACGTCGGGTCCCGGGACGCGGACGGCTACATCACCTACGTCGGGCGCTCCGACGACGTGTTCAAGGCCTCCGACTACCGCATCTCCCCGTTCGAGCTCGAGAGCGTGCTCCTCGAGCACGAGGCGGTCGCCGAGGCCGCCGTCGTGCCCTCGCCGGACCCGCTGCGCCTGGCCGTGCCCAAGGCCTACGTCGTGCTCGCCAAGGGGTGGGAGCCGGACGAGAAGGCCGCGCGGGCCATCCTCGAGTACGCCCGCGAGCACCTGCCGGCCTACAAGCGGGTGCGCCGCCTGGAGTTCGCGGAGCTGCCGAAGACGATCTCCGGGAAGATCCGTCGGGTCGAGCTGCGGACGCGGGAGACCGACCTGCGCTCCGACCCGGCCGGGGGTGCCGCCCCTGAGGGGGAGTGGTCGGACGAGTCGCTGGGCCTGCGGTCGTCGTGACCTTCTCGTTCCCGGTCGTGCCGCGGTACGCCGAGATCGACCAGCAGAACGTGGTGTTCTTCGGGCACTACCTGACCTGGTGCGACGAGGCCTTCACGGCGTTCCAGACCGCGGTCGGCTACCCGTACCCGGCGATGATCGCCGACGGCGTCGACATCCAGATCGTGCACGCGGAACTGGACTACGGGGCGTCGGTGGCGTGGGGCGACGCGGTGTCGATCGAGGTGGAGAACGAGAAGGTCGGGACGACGTCGATGACGACGCGATTCTCGATCCGTCGGCGTGCGAGTGACGCGGAACCGTGGGCGGACGCGGTGACGGTGTCGCTGGTGCACGTGTGCGTGGACGCGACGTCGTTCACGAAGGTGCCGGTGCCGTCGCGGTTGGGTTCGGCGTTGGCGGGGTCGCGAGGGTGACGTGGTGCGGGACGACCGAGTCCTCGGGACTCGGTCGTCCCGCCGCTCTTTCGTCGTTCCGGCCCTGATGTGCGGTTCGGTCGTCTACGTTGCCGGTCATGAGTGCTCCGGTGCCGCCCGGTCCGGGGCCGGTGGCGCCGCCGGTCCAGGCGTCCGACCCGGCCCGCCTGACAAACGGGCAGGTGGTCCCGCGGCAGGTCGTGGAGATGCCGACGGGCGGGTCCTTCACCGTCGACCTCGAGCGCGCGCCCCAGACCCTCCGCGACCTCACGGCGGCCCGGGACGAGTTGCTCGATCTTGTGAAGCTCGCTCGCGCCCTCGGTCGCGTCGACCCAGGCGCCGGCGATCAAGTGAGTAGAGATGCTGCGACTCTTCTCGGCGCAGTAGCTGATGGCGGATCCGGATCCCTGTTGTCTGCCCTCGAGGCAGGCGCCATGCGTTTGGACCAACTGATCGGGGCCGTAAAGGCCGAGCTCCGCGCCTACCGGTCGTCTGAAGACACGACTCAAGGTTCGTTCGATGAGACTCGGTCGTAGCTACGTCGGTCTGGCTGTTCTCGTACTGGTCGTCGGTGGCTGCTCTCAGACTCAGACGGTAGTCGCACCAGCGCCGCCACCCACCACGACGTCGTCGCGATACGGCGCGCCGGCCGTGCCTCGGAGTCTCGACGTCGCGGCTGCCTCCGCTAGCCCCTGTCAGGCTCTGCTGTCGAGCAATGACAGGCGCGAACTCGGCGTAACCGGAGCAGGGACGGAGGACGAGGTCTTGGGCGCTAGGGGGTGCAAGTGGTCGGTTGGCGACCTGCAGCGGTTCAGTATCTCGGTCTACGACAATCGAGATCTTCTGGCGGACACGTATCGGGCACACCTCGACCCGATCTTCGTCCCGACGGAGATCCAGGGCTTTCCGGCAGTCAGGCAGAAGACCGGCCGCGGCGAACTGAACATCTGCACAGTGACGACCGGCGTCGCCGAGCGAGGCGCGCTCGACGTGCTGTGGCTCGGCGCCGGGCCTCCGACTCCGGAGAACGACGCGTGTGAGTTCGCCGAGCAGGCCACGGCCCTCGTGATTCGGAAGCTCCCGCCCCAGCGCTGACGACCGTGTCGTTAGACACGGTCGTCGCCGCCCGCTGACCCGGCATCTCGGGCCTTTCCGACCATCCGCCGAAGTAGATCCGGACTTCGGGGGCGTGTCGCCTCGATTCTTGGGCGTGTCGCTCCCGAAATCGCGATCATGCTCGAGGAGTACTCCCGCGTGGCGATGTACGTACGGCGTCACCGCCAGCGGTCGGCGTGGGTGGCGTCGGAGAGCGTGTCCTCCGGGAACTCCCGGTACCCGTGCGTGTCGTCGTAGGTAGCGCGCAGCGACGCGAACCCGCTGGTCAGGGCGGACCGCCAGGCGAGCTGCGAACACAGGCGCCGGTAGAGCTCGAGCGCGACACCCGGCTGGAGGTGGTGGTCGCTCGTCCTCAGCCGTAGTTCGAGGACGTAGCGCATGTCATCGAAGATCGATGAGTCACCGTCTGTCTCCGGATCCGGCTCCGCGTAGTCGTTGAGCTCGATGGTGCCGAAGACCGGGGCGGCCAACCCCGTCTGCTCGGGTTCCCCCCACACGTCGACGCCCGCTTCCTGCGACCGGGTGTGGAGCCGCAGCGTGTCGGCGAGCGTCGCCGCCGCCGTCTCGAGCGGTGAATCGACGTCGAAGAAGATCTCTTCCCAGTCCGACACGGCGTCCTCAGGGGTGGTGGATGCTCGATCCGTCGGCGAGGACGATACGGATCCTGCTCGGGAGGACGCTGCCGTGCGTCCGTGCCTCACCGAGGGCCCGACGGAGGCCCTTCTCCGCCGCCTCGCGGGTCAGGCCGCTGGCCCGACCGTCGAGGACCAGGTCGCCCCCGCCGTACTGGTCGAGCTGCTTGGCGGCGCGTCGGATCTCGTCCTTGACCGCGGTGTTCGTCGGCTTCCGGGGCCGCTTGAACTCGGTGTACGTGCCGGGATCGTCACGTCCTGCGCGGACCAGGGCGTCGGGGTTCTTGACGTCCCGCGCGTTCACCTCGGCGCGGGCGTGGACGCTCTTCCCCTCGGAGGCGAGGAGCTCGGCCGTCGGGCGCTCGTGGGCCTGGAAGGCGCGGGCGCCCGGGAGCTCGTGGACGCCGGGAGCGAACCGGCCGCCCTGGGCGCCCACGTTGGGCGGGTCGAGGACGGCGCGGATGCGGCCGCCGGGTGCACGGAGCGCGGAGAGGTCGCCGGCCGCGGTCCGCGCGATGGGGCCGACCGCGACGCCGCCCATCACGCCACCTCCCACACCGCCGAGGAGAGCGCCGCCGCCGGCGGACGCACCGAGCTCGCTGAACGAGAACCCGCTCCCGTCGAACACCCCCTCGCGGATCCCCTGGGTGGTCACGTCTCCCAGGACGCTCTCGCCCGCGCCGAACGCCGCCACCGTCAGCGCGCTCCCGGCGATCCCCGCGACGGTCGCCGAGAGCTCGACCCCGACCGCCGCCGCGGCCGAGACCAGCTCGGCGGTCACCGCCGCCGCGGCGACCTCCGTGAGGCCGCCGGTGACGATGGCCGCCACACCACCGGCGACGAGCAGTCCGCCCGCGACGGCGACGAGGTCCTCGATCTGCCGCTTCGCGTCCTCGACCGCGCCCGCGTACTCCCGCAGTGTGCCGGCGAGCCGGCGGGCGTCCGCGGCCTCACCACCGAGGGCTCCGTCCTGCCGGCCCCACGCCTCGGCCGCCGTGGCCGCGGCGTCGCCGCCCCAGCCTGCCGTCGTCGTGCGCCCGGCCGCGTCCCGACCGGCCGCCGACGCCGCGTCCACAGCGCCCGCGAGCCGGTCCCAGACGTCCGCCGCCTCGCGAAGGCGCGCCTCGTCCGCGGCCGGCCACCAGAGCCCGATCGTGGACGCGACCCGCGACGCCGCCCCGGTCACGACCGACCCGCGACGGCGTCGGCCGCGTCGTCGTCGCCCTCGGCGTACTGCGCCACCACGGCCCGCAACCCGTCACCGAACGAGGCCACCACGTCGACCGAGCGGCTGATCGCGGCGATGCCCTCGGCAGCCACGGGGTCGTACCGCGACGCGAACGCACGGCCCTGTTCGTCGTCCCCGCACACGTCGCCCAGCGCCGCGAGGTCGGCGCGCGCCTGCGCTACCGCGGTTCGCAGCGTCGCGGCGGCCTCGTCGAACGCGGCGGCCGGCGCGGCGAGGAGCTCGGGTCGCACCGCGAAGCCGTCCGCCACGGGCCCTCCTCCTCCGGTCGGCCCACGCTAACCGCGCGGACGCCGGCCCGGGCTCGTTCGCGGACTGTCGTCAGCGGCGACGCAGCGAGATCGGCAGCACCGCACCCCGCCGCAGTGCCGGCTCGTCGATCGAGCTCAGCGACGGGAACCGCGACAGCCGCGACGCCGCCAGCGCGACCGGGTCGTCCACCGGGTCCGGCCGGCCCGAGAGGTACGCCCACTCGTGCTCGTCCGAGCAGTAGGGCAGCACCGTCGGGAACACCTCGTCGAACCGCCCGACCATCCGTCGCAGGGTGTCGTTGCGCCACATCGTGGGGCAGCCGGCCTGCGAGCACACCGCCCCGCCCGGCGCGAGCACGGCGGCGCACCGCTGCAGGAACGGGGTGCCGTAGAGCCGGGCGTGCTGGGCGGGGTCGTCGACCTCGACGGGCTCGTCGGGCAGGTCCACGATCACGACGTCGTAGCGGTCCCCACGCCGCGCCGCGTCCGCGAGGAACTGCCAGCCGTCGGCGTAGTGCACGTGCACCGGTCCGGTGCCGGACTCCGCCGTCGCGAGCTCGTCCATCGTGTAGCCGTACGGCAGCAGCTCCGCGCACCGCCGGACGCACTCGGCGTCGATGTCGACGTGGTCGACCCGCCCCGCCCCGGCCGCCACCGCCAGCTGCGACACCACGCCCTCGCTCGAGCCGACCACCAGCACCCGCTCCACCGAGTCCGCCAGCAGGAGCGGCGGCACCGCGAGCGCTTCGTGGTAGGTGAGCTGGGTGGCCTCGGTGGACTGCCGCTCGCCGTCGCAGAAGAGCGAGATCCCCTGCGCGGTGCGGGCGACGATCATGTCCTGCCAGGCGGTCCGGCCGCGCCAGAGCACCTCGTCGACGCGCCACCGGCGCCGCATCCCGGCCGCGAGCGGCTCGTCGACCTCGCGCTGCCCGACTGCGTCGGGGGCGAGGCCGGCCCCGCGCGCGACGATCTGCGCCCGGACCTCGACCGCGCCGACCTCGCGCCCGAGCACCTCGACGATCCGCTCCGGGTCGGCGTGCTCCCCGCAGGTGAAGACGTCGACGAACGCGGCGCCGGCCTCCGGGTAGGCGTGCACCGACGCGTGCGACTCGGCGAGCAGCGCGAGCACCGTCGTCCCCTGTGGTTCGAAGCGGTGGGTGACGACGTCGAGGGTGGTCGCCCCGCCGTCGTCGAGGGCGGTCCGCAACGCGCGCGCGACGGCGGCGTCGTCGGCCAGGACCGCGGCCGGGACGCCGCGCAGCTCGGCCAGCACGTGCCGCCCGGCGAAGGACGCGGCGGGGGAGGGACAGGCGACGGGGCTGGTCAATCGGTCTCCTCGGGGGTGTCGTCGGGGGTCCGGCGGATCACGGTCGGCAGCGGCGGCAGGCCGTTGAACCCGACCGAGGCGTAGCTCGAGGTGTAGGCGCCCGCACCGAGGAACTCGACGACGTCGCCGGGGGCCAGGTCGAGGGGGAGCCGCACCTCGGTGTCGCGGTAGAGGACGTCGTCGCCGTCGCAGGTCGGACCGGCGAGCACGACCGGGCCGGACGCCGCGCCGGGCGGGTGCCCCGGGGTCCGCAGCCGGTACACGATCATCTCGCCCTCGGTCTCGGCGAGGCCCTGGTAGCGCCCGACGTCGAGGTAGACCCACCGTCGGCCCGCCCGTGCGGTCACCAGGACGACCTCGGAGACCAGCACGCCCGCCTCGGCGACGAGGGCCCGGCCCGGTTCCGCGACGAGCGCCGGCCGCCAGGTCCCGACGCCGGGCACCTCGGCGTGGGCGGCCAGGGCGCCGCGGATGGCGCGAGCGCAGGTCGAGAGGTCGGGCACGGGACCGGACGCGTGCACCGTCGGGAACCCGCCGCCGAGGTCGAGCTCGGCGACGGGGGCGCCGAACCGCTCGACCGCCCGGGCGGCCGCGGCGATCCCCCGACGCCAGGCGTCCGGATCGGTCTGCTGCGACCCGGGGTGGAAGCCCAGGCCGTGCGGGCGCAGCCCGGCGTCGCGGGCGCGCGCCAGCAGCGCGGCGGCCTCGTCGGGGGTCACCCCGAACTTCCCCGCGAAGGGGGTCGCCGAGCCGGTGTCGTCGGCGCCGAGCCGGACGGTGACCGCGGCCCCCGGGGCGAGGCGGGCGAGGAGGTCGACGTCGGCGGCGGCGTCGGTGGTGAAGCGGTGCACCCCGGCGGCGACGGCGGCGCGGACGTCGGCGGCCTTCTTCACCGGGTTGCCCCAGCTCAGCCGCGCCGGCGGGAAGCCCGCGCGCAGGCAGGCGTCGAGCTCGCCGACGCTCGCCAGGTCGGCGCTCGCGCCCGCCGCGGCGAGCAGCGCGAGGACGTCCGGATGCGGATTCGCCTTGACGGCGTAGGCGGGCTCGGCGTCGGGCAGAGCGTCACGGAACGCACGGTAGGAGCGGGTCACGACGGCGAGGTCCAGCTCCAACCGGGGACTGGTCGCCACCCGATCGGGCGCTCCGTCGGTCGCGGCGACATCACGAACGTGCGTCGGCACGGACCGCGGTGCACCCACGGCCTCCATCGTGCCCCGTCTGCGCGAGGAGAAATCCCGAACGCCTGACTCGGGACCTGCCCGACGCGTACCCTTTCGGATCTCCGGGGCCGGTGGGCCCGGAGGAGGCGGGTCGGGGAGAAAGCGGGACAGGTATGCCTTCGGGCTCCCTGAACGGATGGGGGACGGACCGCCGACGACGGCGGTGGCCACGGTGGTCGGCCCGCAGCGTCGCGGTCACCGGACTGTTCGCGGTGGCGATCCTCGCGGCGGCGCTCGGCGTCGGCCGCACCGTCGTCGCGCCCGCTGGACCGGGCGACGCCGCCGGCGCGGCGGGGACCTCGCGCGCGCTCGCGAGCGACACCGAGGACGCGACGCCGCCGCCGGGCGCCGACTCCTCCCCGGGGTACGGCGCCGGCTCGGGCTACGGCCCGTCCGGCGGGACGGCCGGCGGCTCGACGCCGCCCGGGGCCGACCTGGGCGCGTCGCCGGCGCCCTCGGCCGGCGCGGCCGGGCGCGCGGCGCCGGACGCCGCGCCCGCCGACCCGGACGCGGCCGCGGGGTCCGACGACGCCCTGGCCCCGCCCCTGACGCCCATCCCGCTGCCGGGCGCCCGCCCGCTGGGCAGCGCACCCGCCCCCGCGTCGAGCACGCCGTCGGGCTGGGAGCCGCCGTTGGCGCCGGTCGTACCCGGTGCGCCCTCCTCCGCGGCGCCCGCGCCGTCGGCCGACCGGGCCGAGCCCGCGGCGCCCCTCGTCCCCATCGTCCCGTCGGGCGGGGCCGCGGCTCCGGCGGCGCCGACCGTGGCCGCCCCGCCGAAGGTCGAGGACGTCCCGGGCCAGGTGCTCGGCGGGGTCCTCCCGGACCGCGGCCGCGGCGAGGGTGGGGCGGCCGAGGCCGCGCCGAAGGCGGAGGAGCCGAAGGAGGCGCCGAAGAAGGCCGACGCCCCCAAGGCCGAGTCACCGAAGAAGGCCGACGCGCCGAAGGTCGACCTGCCGAAGGTCGACGTGCCGATCGGCGGCAAGGACCCGGCGGCGAAGGGCCCGGCCGCGAAGGGCGACGGGGCCGAGGGCGACGGCTCGAAGGGCGACGGCTCGAAGGGCGACGGCTCGAAGGGCGACGCGGGGGCCAAGGCCCCGAACCAGAAGACCCCGGACCAGAAGACCCCGGACCAGAAGACCCCGGACGTCGCGGTGCCCGCCGTCGCGCCCGAGGGTTGGCCGATTCCGATGCTGGGCCCGAGCAGCTCCGACCCGCCGTCGTCCTCGGCGTCCCCCGCGACCGCCGACCTGCCCGGGGAGGCGACCGCGACCGGCACCGGGTCGACCCTCGCGCCCGGTACCGGCGGCAGCGACTCGCCGCTCGCGCCGGGGAGCGGCGGGAACGCGCAGAAGCGGTCGGGCGACCAGCCGGAGGGCTGGCCGATCCCGACGCTGGGTCCGCCGTCCACCGACGCTCCCGCCGGGTCGTCCGACTCGATCACGACGACGACCGGCGCCGCCCCGAGCGCGTCGGCCGCCCCCCGCGTCACGACCTCGCCGGACGGCAGCCAGACCGAGACCGACCCGTCCACGGGCGTCGTCACCACGCGCGCCCGAACGGTCGACCCGTCGACGGGGTCGGTCACGACCCGCTCGACGCGCACCGACCCGTCGGCGAAGTCGCGGACGACGCAGACCACGACCCGCTCGGCCGACTCGTCGGCGGTCGAGGTCACGACGACCAAGGAGTCGACGGACGACTCCTCGGGCTCGAAGGCCAGCGACCCCTCGGCGTCGAAGGCGTCCACGGACTCCCCGGCGTCGAAGGCCACCACGGACGCGACGGCGGACAAGGCCACGGCGCAGTCTTCGGCGTCGAAGACGGGCCCGGCCGCGAAGTCGTCGTCCGCCGCGAAGTCGTCGTCGGCGGCGAAGTCCTCCTCCAAGTCCTCATCGGGCTCGAAGTCGGCGTCGGCCTCGAAGTCGGCGTCCACGTCCTCGTCGACGTCCGGCTCGAAGGGCGGCTCCACGTCGTCCTCCGGGAAGTCGACGTCCTCGGTGAAGACGAGCACGTCCAAGGGGTCGGACGGGTCCACCGTCCGCGAGACGACGACCTCGGACGGCGACGGCAACACCGTGACCCGCAAGAGCGTCACGAGCTCCGACGGCGGCTCGAAGACGACCTACACCGCGCAGTCGTCGGACGGGAAGAAGGCCGAGTACTCCGACACGGCGAGCCAGTCGTTCGCCGGGACGACGTCGGGCACGGAGGGGTGGTGGTCACGGCTCTGGGCGTGGTGAGGCCGGCCGTCGTCGGGTAACCGCCCCGATGGCCGCCCCCGCACGTCCCGCGCCCGGCCGCGAGGCCCGCCCGCACCGTCCCTGGGTCCCGCGCCACGTCCGCGTCACCCGCTCCGCGCAGGAGCACCCCCATGCGGCCGAGGTCGTCCGGCGCTGCGAGGCGCTCGGCACCACCGACATCGAGCTGCTGCGCGGCGACCGGGTCACCGGGGTGCGCGGCGAGACCGAGCGGGAGACGTACACCCGGGCCAAGGCGACCCTCGCCGTCGTCGTGAGCCCGGAGTCCGCGCGGACGCTCGACCCGATCCCGCCGAGCGCGGACTGGCGCGTGGACCTGGCGCGGGGCTGCCCGGCGCACTGCCAGTACTGCTACCTCGCCGGGTCGCTGGGCGGCCCGCCGATCACGCGGGTGTACGCCGACCTCGAGCGCATCCTCGCCACCCTCGACGGCCACGTCGGGCAGGGCCACGTCACGTCCACGAACGAGGCCCGCGCCCACGAGGGCACCACGTTCGAGGCGTCCTGCTACACCGACCCGCTGGGGATCGAGCCCGCCACCGGGGTCCTGGCCGCGGCGATCGGCCACGTCGGGACCCACGACTTCCCGGGCCCGGTGCAGCTACGGGCCACGACCAAGTTCGCCGACGTCGCCCCGCTGCTCGACCTGCCCCACCACGGGCGCACCCGGCTGCGGTTCTCGCTGAGCCCCTGGTCGCGGTTCGAGGGCGGCACCGATCCGGTCGCGGCCCGCGTCGCCGCACTGGGGACGCTCGCGCACGCCGGCTGGCCGGTCGGCGTGACCCTCGCGCCGATCATCCCCGAGGAGGGGTGGGAGCAGGCCTACGCGGACCTGCTCGGCCAGGTGGCCGACGCCGTCCGCGGGTCGGGCACCGACCTCACCGTCGAGTGCATCACCCACCGGTTCACGCCGGGCAGCAAGGAGGTGCTCGAGGGCTGGTACCCGGCGAGCCGGCTCGAGATGGACCCCGAGCAGCGTCGGACCAAGCGCGGCCGCTTCGGGTCGGTGAAGCACGTCTACCCCGACGACGTCATGACCGCGCTGCGCACCCACGTCACCGGCCTGGTCGAGGAGCTGCTCCCCGACGCGCGGTTGCTCTACTGGACGTGACGTCGGGGTACAGACGGCCCATGCCACTGCCGCCGCCCGGGCCTGACGCCCACGTCCTCGTCACCGGCGCCTCCTCCGGGATCGGCGCCGCGATCGCCCGGGCCCTGGCCGCCCGCGGCTACCCGACACAGCTCGTCGCCCGCCGCGAGGACGCCCTCACCGAGCTCGCGGCGGAGCTGCGCGGGACCTCCGGCCTGACCTCCGAGGTGCACGCCGCCGACCTCGGCGACGACGCGGGCCGCGACGGCATCCGGCGGCTCCTGCTCGACGACGAGCGCCTCGTCGGCCTGGTCAACGCCGCGGGCTACGGGGTCACCGGCCGGGTCGCGGACCTCGCCGACGACGACGGCCGGGCCCAGCTCGACGGTCTGGTGCGGCTCAACGTCCTCGCGCTGCACGACCTGACGGTGGCCGCCGTCGGCGCGCTCGTGCACCGGGCCCGCGCGAGCCGGCGGACCGGGGCGATCCTCAACGTCTCCTCGATCACCGCGTTCCAGCCGCTGCCCGGGGTGGCCAGCTACGCGGCGAGCAAGGCGTTCGTGCAGTCGTTCTCGGAGGCGGTGCACGCCGAGCTCTCCGGCACCGGGGTCAGCCTGACCACCGTGAGCCCGGGCCTGACCCGCACCGGGTTCGCCGACGCGGCCGGGACCGACGCGTTCGACAAGGCGCCCGACCTCGCCGTCGGGGACGCCGACGACGTCGCCGGGTCCGCCGTCACCGCCATGGCGGCCGGCCACCGCAGCGTCGTGCCGGGCCTGGTGAACCAGCTCAGTGCCGCGGGCGGCCGCCTCGCTCCCCGGACCCTGCTGCTCCCGGCCCTCAACGCGGCCATGGACTGGTTCACCTGACGGCGCCTGTCATGATCGCGCCGTGGCCGTCACCGGAGAGGACCTGCACGCGCGCGGCGAGGAGTTCGCGGAGTTCTGGCGCGAGTACCACCTCGGGACGCTGACGACGTTGCGCCGCGACGGCAGCCCGCACGTGGTGGCCGTCGGGGTGACGCTCGACCTGGACACCGCGACCGCCCGCGTCATCACCCGGCGCGGCAGCCAGAAGGTCGCCAACGTCCGCCGGGCCGAGGGCTCGCCCGACGGCGGGGCGCGGGTCGCGGTCAGCCAGGTCGACCGGGGGCGGTGGTCGACGCTCGAGGGGATCGCGGTCGTGCGGGAGGACCCGGCGTCGGTCGCCGACGCCGAGGCCCGCTACGCGGCCCGCTACCGCACGCCCCGGCCGAACCCGGAGCGGGTGGTCATCGAGATCGCGCTGACGCGGATCCTCGGCAGTCGGTGATCCCGACGACGGCAGGGACTCAGGACCGGGGCTGGGTCAGGTCGTAGACCGTCGTCCCGCCGACCGTCGTCGCGGTGAAGTGCGCCTTCACCCAGGCCGTGATCTGCACCGTGTCGTCGCTGCCGCCGGTGTCGGGGACCTCGGAGAGGCCCTCGCCCAGGAAGTAGTGCACCTGGCCGGAGGCGACGAGCGCCTGGAACTGCGCGAGCGTCGGTGAGGGGTCGGTCCCGTTGAACCCGCCGAGCGGCATCACCGGCGACCCGCTCGCCAGCTGGTAGCCGGCCGCGGGCATCGACCCGACGGTGGCCGCCACCCAGGTGTGCCCCGCCGCGCCGGCCTGCAGGAACGCGGTCAGCGCCGCCGACGGGTCGGAGGCCTGCAGGAGCGTCATGGCGCCACCCCGGCCGCCCGGACCGGCGCCGTTCTGGACACCGGCCGGGGCCGAGCCGCCCGTACCGGGGCCGAACCCGTGGCCACCCGGGCCGGTCCCCTGCCCCCCGCGCCCGCCGTGGGCCCCGAACCCGCCGAAGCCGGAGGAGGGACCCGCCGTCGGGATGACCTCGGTGTGGGCGCTGCCCGCGGTCTGCACGGCATAGGCCGTCGGCCCGCCGAGCGCCCCGACGAGCGCCGCCGCCAGGACCCCGGTGGTCAGCACCCGGGACCGCACCCGCGGGGCGAGCACGAGCCCGACCGCCGCCAGGACGCCGACCACGAGCACGACCACCCGCAGCCACGGCACGAACGACGGCGTCTCCCGCAGCAGCCACCAGGACCACACCGCGGTCACGACGACGACGGCCGCGAGCACCCACCGCGGCCAGGTCACCCAGCGGGCCCGCCAGAGCTCGACGGTCCCGACGGCGGCCAGGGCGGCGATCCACGGGGCGAGGGCGATCGCGTAGTAGGGATGGATGATCCCGGCCGCGAGGCTGAAGACCCCGGCGGTGACCAGCAGCGAGCCGCCCCACAGGAGCACGCCCGCCCGGCGTCGGTCGGTCCGCACCCCGCGCCCGACGAGCACCAGCAGCGCCACGCCCAGGACCAGCGCGGCCGGCAGCAGCCACGACACCTGGGTCGCCATCGAGCCGGTGAACAGTGCCGACCACGAGTCCGTGGACGTGGCACCACCGATCCCGCCCCCGCCCATGCCTCCGGGTGGAGCACCGCCGGCGAACCCCGCGCCGGGCCCGCCGCCGACACCGCCCGGGGCGCCACCGAAGCCGCCCCCACCGGGACGACCGCCCCCGAGCTGGCCGGTCTCGTCACCGGTGAGCCGGCCGACGCCGTTGTAGCCGAACGCCAGCTCGAGGACGTTGTTGGTCTGCGACCCGCCGACGTAGGGCCGCGACGACGCGGGCCACAGCTGCACGACCGCGACCCACCAGCCGGCCGACACGAGCAGGGCGCCCGTGGCGGGCAGCAGGGCGAGCAGCCGCCGGCGCCACGTGCCCGGCCCGGCGACCAGGTGCAGCGCCAGGAACGCCGGCAGCACGAGGAAGGCCTGCAGCGACTTCGTCAGGAACCCGGTCCCGACCAGCGCGGCCGCGAGCACCAGCCACCACGTCGAGGCCCGCGTCGACGCCGCGTCGACCGAGCGCACCATCGTGTACGCCCCGGCGACCAGCAGCAGGCAGAGCAGCGCGTCGGGGTTGTCGAACCGGAACATCAGCGTCGCGACCGGCGTGACCGCCAGCGCGGCGCCCGCGAGCAGGCCCGCCGCCGGGCCGGACCAGCGCTTCACCGCAGCGGCGAGCAGCCCCACGGCCCCGACGCCCATGAGCGCCTGCGGCACCAGGACCGACCACGACGAGAGCCCGAAGAGCCGGACCGACAGCCCCATCACCCACAGCGAGGCCGGCGGCTTGTCCACCATGATCGAGGCGGGCGCGTCGGAGGCGCCGAAGAACCAGGCCTTCCAGCTCTGCCCGCCGGCCTGCGCGGCCGCCGCGTAGAAGGCGTTGCCCCAGCCCGACGCCGACAGGTCGACCAGGTAGAGCACCGCGGTCGCGACCAGCAGCACCCCGAGCGCCGGCGCGTACCAGCGCGCGGTCCGACCGCCGCCGGACGCGGCGGGGGGAGCCGGCGCGGTCGGCGGGTCGGGGGTCGGAGGCGTGGGTCGCCGACCGGTCAACAGGCTCATGACGCCGAGGGTCGGCGCGACCCGTGATCACCGGGTGGGCCGGGCCTGTGCGCCGCCTGTGCGTCGGCCACGCCCCCGCAGAAGCTGTGGCTTTGTCGGCGAGGCCTGGGAGATCACGGCCGGCCGGCGAGAGCAACCTAGGGATCCTGCATCGGGACCGGTGACCGACTGCAGGCCACGGCTCGGCGTCGTGATCGGGCGTCTCGCACCAACGGCTCCCCGTGGTTGCTGCGGCGTCCTCGACGTGGCCACCGCGCCGGCGGATCCAGGAGCCGGGACGGCGTGGTTCCCACCAGGGTGTCGAGGAACTCGACGAGCTCGCGGGGCATCTCCAACACGTCGTCGCTGTGCGTGGTGGCCACGGCGACGCCGACGAACTTGCTGCACGACTGGGCCAGGTCACCTGGGAGGCACCGATAGGGACGGAACTCCTGCACCCGTTGCCGATCGAGATCGGTGAGAAGGCCCCACCACCGTTCGATGGAGCCCGAGGCCGTATCGGTCATGAGACCTCCCTCCTGAGCGCTCGCTTCGAGGATAGGTCTTTCGCTCGCCCGGCAGGAGTTCACTCTGAAGTCGACGCTGGCCTGTTACCGGCGAGGCGACCGATTCGGTTGCTGAGCGGACATCCCGGTGCCGAGCACGCCGCCGCGACGGCCCGGGCCGCGGCTCCGGATGTCCGGGACGAGATCGCGGACGAGGGCGACACGGCGGTGCGCGCGGCGGCCCGAGATGCCGCTGCGATCGTCGTGACCATGGTGACGGGGCCGCCACGCCGCACCGATCGGGCCGCGATGTGACGTAGCTCGCGGCAAGACCGAGACGTAGTGTGTTCCCGGTCAGCGCAACTACTTGGGCAGAAGGTGCACAGGCTAACGACGCGAGTGACGATGGTTGCGGGTGTCGTCGCTCTGGTGCTCGCTGTTGCGGTGGCAATTGTGGGTCTGTTCCGGTTCGGGCGGGATCTGGAAGCGAACTTGTGGGCCGGTGTCGCCGGGTTGTTTCTCGACATCGCCGTCGCGGCCTTGGTCATCAATGTCTTGACCAGAATCGAGATCCGAAGGCGATGGCATGCGTCGTATCATGCCCTCTCGGGCAGGTTCGCTGCCTGCTACGTTGCTGCGATGCGATTGTTCTACATTCGCATCGGACCCTCGGTGCGCGAGGCCAATGAGTCGCGCATGCCTGAGTTCATTGAGATCTTCAAGCTCCACCTCGACGACCTCCGCAGCAACCTCGAAGCATTCGCTACGCTCCTCGAACCAGACACCTACGCCGAATGCCGAGCCATCGAGCAACGGCTGTGGCGGCTCCTGATCCAAATCCAGCTGGACGTGTCGATTGCCCACGACCGCGACGTCAACATCATGCGGGCTGTTGGCCGCCACATATCTGGTTTCATCCGGAGGCACGACTTCGAGAAATACGACGAAACTCTCCGGGCAGTGTCGCGGGAGATGACGGATATTCCGCTGAGTCGCGCCGAACACCTGTGTAGCGCAGTGGTGGCTGAGAAGGCATGGGGATACAGACTGACCACTCAGACCCGCGTGAACTGTGCATTGCCTGAACTGTCAGGTGTTTCATCGATAGTGCAGGACTATCGGGGTAGACACGACTTGCCATACTTCCTGATCGACATTGTGATCCTGAACCAGGCTCTCGGAGGGGAGGAGAGCGCGAGCGCGTCCGCCGGATCAGGCTCAGGATTCTGACGAGGTTTCGCCCCGACACCCGGATCACGCGGCGACCGCCCCGCACCACCCCCGGAACGAGTCGTCGACGAGCCGGGGTCGACGAGTGACGAGGGACGTTCGGCACCTTCCGGTGCGGTGGCCCGCGTACCAAGGTCGCGTCACGAGCTCGACAGCTGCGATCTCAGCGTGCACGGCCAGCGCCGCCGCGTGCGGGGCACACGCCGACCATCACGCTCACTGCGCGGCGCACTCCCGCGCGGCAACCGCATGCGTCGAGGCGCTCTACGCTCTCTCTGGTGCAGCGTGAGTGATGGTGCGGGACCGACGCCGGGCCCTTCGGCCGGTCGCGTATTCGGCCGAGAACGACGCAACGGATCCGAGCGCCACGGACGCGACGACGAGGGTCGCGCCCGTGGGGGACGCGCCCGCTAGGTCTGCAGCGGGACCAGTTCGGCGTCGAAGGCGTCGAGGAAGTCCTCCCAGCGGGGCGGGGCGATGGCGGGGCGCACTACGAACTTCGTGATCCCGCCCTCGACGAACTCGCCGACCAGCCGGCGCGCCTGCGCCCAGTCCCGGGCGATCAGCGTCGCGGGGTCGACCTCGGGCCGGCGTCGGGACGTCGTCGCGTAGGCCTGCTCGACGTCGTCGTCGGTCGCCTCCGGCGGCAGGACCAGCAGGTTCGTGCCGTAGTGGTCCTCCTCGACCTCGCGGCCGGCGGCGTCGGCGGCCCCGGCGATCACCGCGCGGGCCGCGGCGGCCTCCGCGGGGGTGACGAACGAGGCGAGCCAGCCGTCGGCGAGGCGCCCCACCCGCTCGAGGGCGGCGGGGACGAGCCCGCCGAGCCACAGGTCGAGGGGCTTGGCCGGCCGCGGGCCGACCGAGGCCGCGTCGAGGGTGAAGAACCGCCCGTGGTGGGTGACGACCTCCTCGGTGAGCAGGCGCCGGACCACGACGAGCGCCTCCTCGAACACCGCGGCGCGCGGACCGGGCACCGGGTAGGCGGTGCGCTCCGAGCGCGTCGCGGGCTGCAGCCCGAACGACGGCAGGATGCGCCTCGGGGCGAGCGCGGCCAGGGAGGCGAGCTGGTGGGCGACGACGGCGGGGTTGCGGCCGGGCAGTACGACGACGCCGGTGCCGAGCTTCAGGTGCTCGGTGCGGCCCGCGGCCCAGCCCATCGCGGTGAGGGGCTCGACGGCGTCGGAGGCGATCCGGTCGGGGAACCACAGCGAGTCGATGCCGCGCCGCTCGCACCCGTCGACGAGGGCGCGGGTGTCCGCGAGGGGGTCGGCCAGGGCGAGCCCGGCCCCGAGGCCGATCCGGACCTTGAGGTCGCTCATGCCGCGCCCGCCTCCCGGCGCAGGAGCCCGGCGCGACGGCCGAAGTCGTCGAACAGCCGCCACGAGGCCAGCCGCGAGGTCTCGGCGCGCGTAGCGGTCTCGGCGCGCAGCCCCTCGGTCGTGATGCCGAGCTCCCCGAACCGGTCCTCGATCGTGGTGCCGGTCCAGCGCGACACCCAGGTCTCGAACTCGGCCGGCGTGATCTCGGGGTGGAACTGGACCCCAAGGTGGCAGCCCTGGCGGAAGGCCTGGTCGCAGCGCTCGGAGCGGGCGAGGACCTCGGCGGTCGGCGGGGCGGTGAAGGTGTCGAAGTGGAACTCCATCCAGGGTCCCTCGACGATCACGTCGGGGGCCTCGGTGGCGATGGTGCGCCAGCCGTTCTCGTGGTGGCCGTCGGCGCGGTGCGCGGTGCCGCCGAGGACCCGGGCGAGGAGCTGCCCGCCGAAGCAGATGCCCAGGATCGGCACGTCGGCGGCGATCGCCCGCTCCAGGTAGGTGATCTCGTCGGCGAGCCAGGGCACGGCGTCGTCCCACGCGCCCTGGGCGGAGCCGAGCACGGCGACCGCGTCGAACCCCGCCGGGTCGGGCAGGTCACCGCCCGCGACGGCCGGCACGAGGCGCACGCCGTGCCGCGCCGCCCAGGAGCCGAGTGTCCCGGCCTGGACCAGCACCACCTCGGGCGTCACCTCGTGACCGATCACCAGCATCGTCGGGGAGTCCATGTCAGGCACAACGCACAGGATGGTGGACTTCGTCCGGTGAAGCCCTGTGCGTTCTGCGCGATCATCGACGGGTCGGCCTCGGCCCACGTCGTGCACACCGACGACGAGACGGTCGCCTTCCTGGACGCCAAGCCGGTGTTCCCGGGCCATGTGCTGCTCGTCCCGCGCCTCCACGTGACGACGCTCGCCGACCTGCCGACCGGGCGCGTGACGCACTTCTCCACCCTCGCGCAGCGGCTCGAGCGGGCGGTGGAGTCCGCGATGGACGCGCCCGGGTCGCTGGTGCTCGTCAACAACGTGGTGAGCCAGTCGGTGCCCCACCTGCACCTGCACGTCATCCCCCGCCGCCCCAAGGACGGGTTGCGGTTCTTCCTCGGACCCCGTCACCCCTACCGCGACACGGACGAGGCGGCATCCGTCGCGCAGCGCATCGGGGAACGGCTGCTGGAGGACGGCGCGACGGGCGTCGACTAGGCCGTGCGCACCATGATCACGTGGTGCGGTTGGTGGTTCCTGAGGGTCTGTCCGGAGGTGAGCGGCCGGTGGGACGCGCTCAGCGGTCTCAGGTTGTACGTCCGATCAGGTGGATCCGGCCCAACCTCACCGCTCGTACTGCGATAGTCACGACGCGCGGACGGGCGGCGAGGGTCACCGAGCGGTCACCGAGCGCGACCGGTTCGACGCCGATCACGGAGGTGGGCATGACGGTCCTGGGATGGGTCGCCGTACTCGTCGGGGCGTGGTGCGCCGTCTCGGTGGTCGCGGCCCTCGGGCTCGGGGCGCTGCTCCGCAAGGGCTCGGCGGTCGACGGGGACCTCAGCCACCAGGGCCGCGGCGCCGTGGCCGACGGCGCCCTCGCGATGTGGCTGGCCGAGGTGCCGCACGTGCCGGACACCCCCGAGTTCCTCGTCGACGACGTCCCGGCGCAGCGCCCGCGCGACGTCGACTCCGGGTTCCACCAGGTGCTCCGGTAGGTGGCCTCCGGCCCTGTGAGCACTAACTGTCGGTATAGCGACAGTTACTGCTCACGAGGGCTTCGCCCACCTAGTCGATCCCGATCGCCGAGCGCACCGAGCCCAGCACCCGCCGGGCCCGCTCCCGCGCGATCTCCCCGCCCCGGGCGAGGACGTCGTCGAGCTCGCTGCCCGGCTCCATGAGCGCCTCGTAGCGCTCGCGCATCGGCCCGAGCCGGTCCTCGAGGACGTCGGCGAGCTGGTTCTTGAGGTCGCCCCAGCCGACCCCGCCCGCCTCGAGCCGACGGCGGGTGTCCGCGACGACGTCGTCGGGCGCGAACTGCGCGAGGATCTGGAACACCGCCGACGTGTCGGGGTCCTTGGGGGCCTCGACCGGCGTCGAGTCCGTCGGGATGCGCCGCACCAGCTTGCGCAGCTTCGGCGCGGGCAGGAACAGCGGGATGTAGTTGTCGTACGACTTCGACATCTTGCGGCCGTCGAGCCCGGGCAGGGTGTGCCCCGTCGTCTCCGCCGGGATCACGGCCTCCGGGATCCGGAACCGGTAGCCCGAGCCGTAGAGGTGGTTGAAGCTCCCGGCGATGTCGGCGGCGATCTCGACGTGCTGGGCCTGGTCACGCCCGACCGGGACGAGGTCGGCCTCCATGATCAGGATGTCGACGGCCATGAGGATCGGGTAGTTGTAGGTCCCCATGTTGATCCCGGCGTCCGGGTCCTCGCCGGCGGCGACGTTGGCGTCCCGTGCGGCCTTGTAGGCGTGGGCGCGGTTCATCAGCCCCTTGCCGGTGATGCAGGACAGGATCCACGTCAGCTCGAACGTCTCGGGGACGTCGGACTGCTTGTAGAAGACCGTCCGCTCCGGGTCGAGGCCCGCGGCGAGCCAGGTCGCGGCCACCGACCGCGTCCAGTGGTGGAGCAGCTCGGGGTCCCGCGCGGTCGTCAGCGCGTGGTAGTCGGCGATGAAGTAGAGCGACTCGTGGTCGCCCGCCAATGCGATCGCGGGCTCGATGGCGCCGATCAGGTTCCCCAGGTGGGGCTCCCCGGTCGGCTTGACGCCGGTCAGGGACGTCTTCGTGCGCGTGACCGGGGCGTTCTCCGTGCTCACCACGATCCTCGAGCCTATCCCTGCCGGGCGCGCTCCCCGTCGATCAGGCCGCGGCGGTGGGCCGAGTGCTCGAACCACAGCGTGGTGAGGGGCGGGATGCTCGCGAGCAGCCCGAGCACCGTCGTCCCGGCACGCCAGCGGAAGGTCCGTGCGGTGAGGAGCGTGATCACCACGTAGGCGATGAACAGGATGCCGTGGATCATCCCGAAGATCCGCACGCCGATGTCGTCGTGGACCACGAGGTACTTGAACACCATCCCGATCAGCAGGCCCGTCCACGAGCAGGCCTCGGCGATCGCGACGGTGCGGAACGCCCGGGCCAGGAGGACGGGGTCGATCCGGGAGCGGGTGGTCACGGACGGGGAGCTCACGGCCGAGCACTGTGCCGCACGGGCGCGTGGTCCCCGTGTGACGCCGGGCCCGACGTTGCCGAGGTCACGACGACGGGCCCCGGTGTGGAGATCCGAGCCGGGCCTCCGGCCCCTCGGACGATCCACCCCTGCGTCAAGGGTCGTCCGGGCACTGATCACCACCCTCCGTCCCTGCACCTCCCGTCCGGGCTCGTGTCAGATTGGACCTCGCTCGCACCCCGTCCGTGTCGGTACCGGGGTCGTGAGCGCGGTCCCAGACAGTCGGTGCGCGGGGGCAGAGCACGGGGGCGACTGTCTGGGGCCGTGCGATCTGTCCGCGCAGCTCACCGGGCCGGCGCGACCACGGCGTCGAGCAGCGCCGCCCGCAACGCGGCCGCGGCCGGGCTCGCCTCCCCAGGCGGCCACGCCAGGACCAGCCGCGACCGCACCCCGGGAGCCGTGAACGGCACCGTCGTGAGCTCCTCGGTGCGCAGCGCCGACACCGACGACGGCAGCACCGCGAGCCCGAGCCCGCGCGCGGCCATCCGGGCGAGCACCGTCGGGTCGCTCGCGCTGGCCGTCACCCGCGGCGCCGGCGAGACCGACGCGCACGCGAGCTCCACCGCCTCCCGCAGCGCGTTGCCCTCGACCGGGAGGACGAGGTCGCGGCCGGCGAGGTCGTCGGGGCCGGCTGCCGGCGACGACGCCAACGGATGATCCGGCGGCACCGCCACCACCAGTGGCTGCTCGCTGACGGTCCGGCCCTCGAGGTCCTCGGGCAGCGGGCCGGCCGCGCCGACCAGCGCCACGTCCAGCCGTCCCGCGCGCAGTCCCTCGACCAGCGGCCCCGACCCCTGCTCGACCAGTGAGCACACCACGTGCGGGTGCGCGGCGGAGAAGTCGGCGACGACGCCGGGCACGTCCAGGAACGGCCCCGACCCCACCATCCCGGCGCGGACCGACCCGCGGAGCAGGCCGTCGAGGTCGTCGACCACCCGTCGCACGCCGGCCACCGCGTCGAGCGCAGCCCGCGCCGCCGCGACCACCTCCATCCCGACCGGCGTCGGACGCACCCGGTGGCCGGACCGGTCGAGCAGGGTGTGCCCGAGCTCCCGCTCCAGCTTGCGCACCTGCGCGCTCACGCCGGGCTGGGCGACCCGGAGCCGGGCCGCAGCGCGGGTGAACCCACCCTCGTCGACCACCGCGACCAGGTACTCGAGCTGGTGGAGCTGCACGTCGACCATCATCACTGCTTCTGACCGGCAGCACGAGCAGGTCTTCGACTTCTGCCGAGCGGGCCGCCACGCTCGACACCATGAGCAGCCCGACCGTCGTCCTCGTCCCCGGCGCGTGCCACGGCGCCTGGTGGTACGCCCCCGTCGTCGAGGCCCTGACCGCCCGCGGCCACCGCGCCCTCGCCGTCACCCTCCCGGGCCTGTGCGAGCGGGCGGACGAGCTGGACGGCACGACGAACCTCGCGAGCCACGTCGCCGACCTCGTCGCCCGGCTGCGCGACCTCGACGGCGACCTCGTCCTCGTCGGGCACAGCTACGGCGGCATGGTGGTCGCGGGCGTCGCGGATGCCCTGCCCGGACGCGTCGTCGGGATGGCCACCGTCGACGGGTTCGCCCCCGAGGACGGCGACTCCTGCTGGGCGTCGGTGAACGACGCGATGCGCGCCTGGTACCTCGACGGCGCCGCCCGCACCGGCGTGCTCGTCGACCCCATGCCCCAGTTCGACGCCCGCGCCACCGGCCACCCGCTCGCGAGCCTCGTCCAGCGGATCCCGCTGACCGGCGCGCACCGCGACGTCCCGGTCAAGCACTACGCGCTGGCCGCCCACCCGGCCTGGACCCCGGTCTCGCCCTTCGGGCCGGTCGCGGACCGGCTGCGCGCCGACCCGACGTGGACCGTGCACGACCTGCCCACCACCCACAACGTCCTCGCCGACGGGCCGGACGTGCTCGTCGGGCTCGTCGGGGAGGTGCTCGCGGACGTGGCGGCGCGCTGAGCCCCCGTTGCCGGGCAGGATGGCGGCCCGTGAGCGTCGCGAACCCCGAGACCGTCGTCCCCGAGAGCCCCGGGGCGGACTCGTTCCCCCGCCGCCAGGCCGCCACCCGACGGTTCACGCTCGGCGCCCCCCGCGGTGTGGTCGTCTCGCCCGACGGTGCCCGGGTCGTCTTCCTGCGCAGCCGCGGCGGCGACGACCCGGTGACCTGCCTGTGGGTGCTCGACGTCGCCACCCGCGAGGAGCACCTGCTCGTCGACCCCCTGGCGCTCGACGTGCCGGGCGAGGACGACCTGCCCCCCGAGGAGAAGGCCCGGCGGGAGCGGGTGCGTGAGCAGTCCGGCGGCGTCGTCGACTACGCGACCGACCGCGACGTCGCGACCGCCGCGTTCGTGCTCTCCGGGCGGGCGTTCACCGTCGGGCTCACGCCCGGATCGACGCCGACGGCGCTGGCGGTAGAGGGACCCGTCGTCGACCCGCGCCCGGACCCGTCGGGAACCCGCGTCGGCTTCGTCCGCGGCGGCGCGCTGCACGTGCACGCCCTCGCCACCGGGGAGACGACGACGCTCGCGACGCCCGACGCCGAGCACGTCACCTGGGGCCTGGCCGACTTCGTGGCCGCCGAGGAGATGAACCGCTACCGCGGGTTCTGGTGGGCGCCCGACGGGGCCGCGCTCGCCGTCGCGCGGGTCGACGACGCGGCCGTGACCCGCTGGTACATCGCCGACCCGGCCAACCCCGACCGCGAGCCGACCGCCGTCGCCTACCCCGCCGCCGGGACCACCAACGCCACGGTGACGCTGCACCTGCTGGGCCTCGACGGGGCGCGCGCCGACGTCGACCTCGGCGGCGACGAGTACCTCGCCGCGGTCGACTGGGACACCCACGGCCTGCTGGTGACGACGGCGCCGCGGGACCAGAAACGGGTGACGCTGCGGGCGGTGGACCCGTCGTCGGGCGCGTCCACGGAGGTCCGCTCCGACGTCGACGACGCCTGGGTCGACCTGGTGCCCGGCGTCCCCGCCCACCTCTCGGACGGGGCCCTCGTCTGGTGCGCCGACGTCGACGACGCCCGCCGGCTCGTCGTCGACGGCGAGGCCGTGACCGGTCCCGAGCTGCAGGTCCGGGGCGTGGCCGACGTGGACGGCGACACCGTGCTCTTCGGCGCGTCGCTCGCCGGGGCGCCGACGTCGACGGTGCTGCACGTCTGGTCCCGCGAGGCCGGGGTGAGCCCGGTGAGCGCGGAGCGCGGTGTGGCGTCGGGACGGCTCGCGGGCGGGGTCCTCGTCGTCGCGCAGGCCTCCCTCGACCACGACGGCACCGTCACCACGGTGACCGGCCCGGGGACCTCGACGAGCCTGCGCTCGGTCGTCGAGTCACCGCGCCTCGAGCCGCGGGTGCACCAGTTCGCGGCGGGGGAGCGGGGGCTCGCGACCGCCGTGCTGCTGCCCCGCCACCACATCCCGGGCTCGGAACGCCTGCCGGTGCTGCTCGACCCCTACGGCGGGCCGCACGCGCAGCGCGTCGTCGACGCGCGGGGCGCCTACCTGACGAGCCAGTGGTTCGCCGACCAGGGGTTCGCGGTGGTCGTCGCCGACGGGCGCGGGACGCCGGGCCGGGGGCCGGCCTTCGAGCGGGAGGTGCACGGGGACCTCGCCCTCCCCGTGCTCGAGGACCAGCTGGCGGCGCTGGCGGCCGCCGCGGCCGAGGTGGAGGACCTCGACCTGTCGCGCGTCGGGATCCGGGGCTGGTCGTTCGGGGGCTACCTGGCGGCGCTCGCGGTGCTGCGCCGACCGGACGCGGTGCACGCGGCCGTGGCGGGCGCCCCGGTGACCGACTGGGCGCTCTACGACACCCACTACACCGAGCGCTACCTCGGGACGCCGTCGTCGTGGCCGGACGCGTACGCGCGCTCGTCGATCGTCGCCGACGCCGAGCGCCCGGCGACCACGGCGGCCCCGCACCGGCCGCTGATGCTCGTGCACGGGCTCGCCGACGACAACGTCGTCGCCGCGCACACCCTGCGCCTCTCCTCGGCGCTGCTCGCGGCCGGGCGCCCCCACGAGGTGCTGCCGCTCTCCGGGGTCACGCACATGACGCCGCAGGAAGTGGTGGCGGAGAACCTGCTGCGCCTGCAGGTGGCGTTCCTCAAGGAGTCGCTCGGGGTGGGGTGAGCCTGTCGGGATGCCAGCGAAGCGTCCCTATCGGCGTGCTCAGTCGCATCGCTGGCAGATCCAGTGGCAGTAAAGCCCCGTCGCCGATCGCCGAAATCGGTCCCACGGGTTTCTCCAAACCGCACCCACGCGCTCCGCGCACCGTCGACCCTGGTCGGCGGTTCGGGGACGAGTCGGCGGTGGAGGGACCGAGGTGGGCGCGGAGCAGCCAGACGGCGCGGGCACGGCGCCGGACGTGCGCTTGCAGCTGACGCACGGCCCGGAGGGGCCCGGTGTCCTCGCCGACGGGCGCACGCTCCCGGTCCCGCCGCACACCTCGGCGACGGAGGTCGGCCTGGCCGCCGCCCGCCGGCACGCCGCGCGCTCGGGGCGTGACCTGCGGGTCGAGGTCGTCGACGGCGCCGCGGTAACGCTCGTGGCGGTGAGCCCCCACGGCACGGTCACCCTCCTCGAGGCGCCGGCCACCCAGCCCCTCCCGCGGGTCGTCCCGGAGGAACCCGTCACGACGGTGGACCGCACGACCGTCCACGTCGTCCCGCCGCCGCGGCCCGTCCCCACCGTCGCCACCGCCCCGGCGGGCTCCGCGTGGGTCTCGCCCCCGTCGTCGACCCGACCCCGCCGCCCCGTCTCCTCCCTGGTGATCGCCGGGCTGGTCGCGGTCGCGGTCGTCGTCGGGGCGGTCGGGACCGGGGTGGCCACGCTGTCCACGTCGCAGGCGCTGCCCGACTCGTGCCGGCCGGTGACCATCTACGCCGTCGACGGCCAGGGCGGGTCCTCGGACGTGCTCCGCGGTGTCACCGATCCCCTGGCGAAGCAGTTCGGCGAGAAGGTCTCGGTGGTCACCGTCCCGGCACCCCCGACGGGCGGGTCGTTCGCGTCGGCCGAGTCCGACGCGGTGTCGTCGCTGGCCACGGCGGTGGGCGACCACGTCGACGGCTGCCCCACGGGCTCGCTCATGCTCTTCGGGTACTCGCAGGGCGCGCAGGTGGCGGGTGACCTCGCCTCCCGGGTCGGCACCGGCCTGGAGCCCCGCATCCCCGCCACGCTCGTGCAGGCGGTCGGCCTCTTCGGGGACCCGGCCCGCAGCCCGCGCACCCGCGCGGTCCCCGACGGCACGGCGGGACAGGGGGCGCTGCCGCCGCGGGCGGTCGGGTTCGGCTCGCTCGACGCCCGCACCATCGAGATCTGCGCCCCGGGCGACCCGGTGTGCGACAGCCCCGCGAACGCCGCCTCGCCGCCGCTCGAGCAGGCCGTCGCGTCGCCCGTGCACGCCTCCTACCAGCAGCTCCCGGTCGCGTCGGGCACGACGGCGCCCCAGTGGGCCGCGACCTCGCTCGGCAAGGTCGTCGCCGCGATCCCGACGACGGCCGGACCCGCAGCGACCGGCGCGGGCACCGCCCCGCAGTCCGGACCGGAAGCGACGACGACGTCGGGCGCGGAGCCGACAGGGACAGCGTCGGCGGAGCCGGACTCGACGGGGACGGGATCGGCGGGGACGGGATCGACGAGCACGGGGTCGGCGGGAACCGGGTCGGCGGGAACCGGGTCGGCGGGAACCGGGTCGGCGGGAACCGGGTCGGCGGGCGACTACTCGACGGAGTCCGCTCCCACGGGGTCGACGGGCACGGCGTCGACGGGCACGGGGTCGCCGGGCACGGGGTCGCCGGGCACGGGGTCGGCGGGCGCCGGTACCGCTCCGAGGACAGGCGGGGCAGCGACCGGAGGGTCCTACGACCAGGGTGGAGCAGCCGGGACGGGCGGCACCGGGGTCACGACGACCACCGCACCGCCCGCCACCTCCGAGTCGTCGACCGGCGGCGACGCAGGTGCCGGAGCCGGGGTGTCGACCCGTCGTTCGGGCTCGGCGTCGTCCACGACCACCGCGGACGAGGGCAGCGACTCCTCGACGACCGGGTCCTCCGGGCAGGGTTCGACGGGCACGTCGAGCACCGGTTCGACGGCCGGGACCTCGTCGGCTGATGACGGGTACGGCACCGACGCCGGGTCGGGCGCCGGGTCCTCCGCGACAGGGACGACGGGTGCCGAGTCCTCCGCCCCGGCCTCGACGCGCGCACCGTCCGGGTCCGCCACCAAGAGCACCACACCCGGCAACGGCACGAGCCAGAAGAAGACGGGCGAGAAGAAGGACAAGGACAAGGACAAGACGGGCGGGACCACCACGACCACCCCCTCGAGCGAGGACGACGCCTCCACGAGGACGAAGACCGACGCGGCGTGGTCGCTGGGCAAGGGCCTCACCGGGTTCAAGTCGACCCCGTGGAACAACCAGAACGCCACCGATCCCAGCAGCGCGGCCTCGCCGAACGTGCCGGGCCGCCAGGCGGTGAAGTTCGAGATGCCGGGCGGTGGGAAGCGCACCGAGGCCGAGCCGGACGTCCCGGAGTTCCAGGAGGGCCAGAAGGCCTTCGTCGGCTACTCGGGCTTCTTCGCCAAGGGGTTCCCGACGACCACCGACACCTGGCAGGTGATCATGCAGTTCAAGCAGCCGGGGACCGGGAGCCCGCCGCTGGCGGTGGAGGTCGGGAAGGGGCAGCTGCGGCTGGCCAACAACGGGCGGAACGAGAAGGACTTCTGCCCGGTCACCGACGGCCAGGCGTTCTCGTTCCGGCTCGGGATCACGTTCGGCGGGGCGGTCGACGCCTGGTGCAACGGCCAGCAGACCCTCTCCGGCTTCAGGACCCCGGAGTCGAACGTGCAGGGGAGCGCCTACCTCAAGACCGGCATCTACCGCGACGAGGCGATCACGCAGGACAGCACGCTCTTCGTCAACGACCTCAAGGTCGGCAAGACCCTGGAGTCGGTGTCCGACCTCGCGGGTGCAAACGACGGCTCCGGTGCGGGCACGACGACGGGCGCGGGCGCCTCCGCCGACCGCGACACAGGCGTCGCGGCCTCCCCGACGACGTCCTCGGTGCCGTCCGAGTCTGCGGCGGGGAGCAGCGGGACGGGCACCGGGACGGCGGGTTCGGCCGGAGCGGGGCGCGACGAGTACGAGGCGGCGGGCGCCCCGGCCGCGGCCGCGTCCGGGTGAGCGATCTCTCCATCCCAGGGGTAACCCACGGCCCCGACCGGGTACAGGCTGGGTCGTCAGCGATCAGTGGGGAGCGTGACCGTGAGGGCCAGCGATCTGTTCGTCCGGTGCCTGGAGGCCGAGGACGTCGAGTACGTGTTCGGTGTCCCCGGTGAGGAGAACGCCGATCTCCTCATGTCCATGCGGGACTCGAAGGTCCGCTTCGTGCCGACGCACCACGAGGCCGGTGCGGCATTCATGGCGGACGTCTACGGCCGCCTCTCGGGCAACCCGGGAGTGTGCCTGTCCACGCTCGGACCGGGCGCGGCGAACCTCGTGACGGGCGTCGCCAACGCCAACATGGACAACTCCCCGGTGGTCGCGATCACCGGTCAGGGTGCGACGACGCGGCTGCACAAGGAGTCGCACCAGGCGATGAACGTCGTCGAGATGTTCACGCCGATCACCAAGTGGACGACGTCCCTGCGCGACGAGACCACGATCCCCGAGGTCATCCGCAAGGCGTTCAAGCTCGCGGCAGCCGAGAAGCCGGGCGCCACCCACGTCGAGCTGCCCGAGGACATCGCCAAGCACGAGGTCGACAGCGCGCCGATCGTGCCGCCGGAGAAGGTGCGCCGCCCGGTGCCCGACGACAAGTCGGTGCAGGCCGCGCTCGACCTCATCGCCCGCTCCGAGCGTCCGGTCGTGCTGGTCGGCCAGGGTTGCGTGCGCACCCGGGTGAGCCGTCAGCTGCAGCGCTTCGTCGACGAGACCGGCATCTACGCCGGCATGACGTTCATGGGCAAGGGCGCCCTGTCCGACCGCCACGAGCGCAGCCTCTACGCGGTCGGGCTCGGGTCCCGCGACTACGTCACCGAGGTGTTCGAGGCCGCCGACCTGGTCATCGCGGTCGGCTACGACATGGTCGAGTGGCCGCCGTCGCGCTGGAACATCGGCCGGTCCAAGCGGCTGCTGCACATCGACTTCGACCCCGCCGAGGTCGACGGTGCCTACCGGCCCAACGTCGAGATCGTGGGTGACATCGCCGCGGCCCTGTGGGAGATCAACGAGGGCCTGACCGACGCCCACCGCTTCCCCGACATCGAGGCGCACGCCCGGGCCCGCGCGCACCTGAGCGAGGAGATCGGCGAGGGCGGTGCCTCCGCCGAGGAGGAGACCGGCGACTTCCCCATGAAGCCGCAGCGCATCCTGGCCGAGCTGCGCGCCGAGATGGGCGACGACGACATCCTGATCTCCGACGTCGGGGCCCACAAGATGTGGGTCGCGCGGCACTACCCGACCTACACGCCGAACAGCTGCATCATCTCCAACGGCTTCTGCTCGATGGGGATCGCAGTGCCGGGCGGGGTCTCGGCGTCGCTGGTGCACCCCGACCTGCGCGTCTGCGCCATCTCCGGCGACGGCGGGTTCCTGATGAACGGCGCCGAGCTCGCCACCGCGGTCCGTCTGGGCGTGGCCCCGGTCAACCTGGTGTGGGAGGACAACGGCTACGGCCTGATCTCCTGGAAGCAGGAGGTCGAGTTCGGCCGGCACTTCGGCACCGACTTCCCCTCCCCGGACCTCGTGAAGGTCTCGGAGGGCCTCGGGTGCCACGCCCGCCGCATCACCAGCGCCGACGAGCTGCGTCCCGCGCTCAAGGAGGCGTTCGACCAGCGCGACCGCCCCTCGGTGATCGTCGTGCCGGTGGACTACCGGGAGAACGTCAAGCTGACCCGGCGCCTCGGCCAGCTCATCGCCCACTGACGCCCGGCCCCGGCGGTCAGGTCCGCTCGACGCGGCGGACCTGCTCGCCGGGGCGCCAGGACGTGATGATCAGCTTGTCGGCCGTCGGCGCGATCTCGGTCAGCACGAGCTCGGTGACGTCGACGGCGAAGTAGGTGCCGTCGGGTCCCTCGCCGGGATACGGGACCTCCCGGACGCGGCCCGACACCCGCGCCTCGCCCGGCCACTGCGTCGGGTCGTCCTCCGGGGGATCCACCGACGGCGAGTGCAGCGCGATCCGGGGATCGCGCCGGACGTCGGCCAGCTTGCGCGAGCCGGCCATCATCCCCAGCGACAGCTCGCCGTCGGAGAACTCGGTCTCGATGCCGGACAGGCGCGGGGAGCCGTCGCGCCGCAGCGTCGCCATCGTCTTGTGCTTGCCGCGCCCGAGCAGCGCGGCCACTCGTGCCGCGAGCTCGGGGGCCGCCCGTTCCACCTCGGTCCACGTCGCCACGGCCGAGGTCTAGCAGCGACCCCCGACAGCGTCAGCGGTTGCTCGTCGTCCCCGGGCGCTGCGGCACCGCGGCCACCACGTCGTCGATCGAGGAGTAGCGACCCTCGGGCAGCTCGGCGAGGGCCGTCAGGGTGGCGTCGTCGGACACGCCCCGGTCCGTCGCGTAGGCCACGAGGTCGTTGCGCTCGGCGGGGAAGTCCATGCCCTGCAGGGCCTTGCGCACCCGGGCGTCGTCGCGGTCGGTCATCGTCGTCTCCTCACTCGCGTGCCGGTCCGCGGTCCGCCCGCGGACGCCGTCGGTGCCGCGCGGCTGCCCGCCGTGAGGTGGTCGGCACACCTCACACCGTGACGGAGGCCTCCGGTCCGGGCGCGTCCGCCGGGGCCTCGGCGAGAGTGGACGCTCGTGACCACCTCCACCGGCGCGACGCGGCCGGCGGCGGCGTCGGCCACCGGCGGGTCGCTCCTCGCGGTCGCCGTCCTGCTCGTCGCGCTCAACCTGCGCGGGCCGATCGTCGCGGTGGCGCCCGTCGTCGACGCGATCCGCACCGACCTCGGGGTGCCGGCGGCGGTCGCCGGGCTGCTCACGAGCCTGCCGGTGCTGGCCTTCGCCGTCGCGTCGTCCCCGGCCTCGTGGTTGATCGGCCGGATCGGACCGGAGCGCGCGGTGCTCGTCGGGCTGGCGGTGCTCGGGGCCGGGACCCTGCTGCGCTCCTCCGACGGCGTGGCCGGGGCCTTGGGCGGCACCGTTCTGATCGGTATCGGGATCACCGTGGGCAACGTCGTGGTGCCGGTGATCATCGGGCGGGACTTCCCGCACCGCTCCGGCCCGCTGCTGGGCGCCTACACGGCCGTCATGAACATCGGGTCGATGATCACGCTGTCGATCACGGTGCCCCTCGCCGACGGGGTCGGGTGGCGGGTCGCGCTCCTCGCGTGGCTCGTCGTGGCGCTGGCGGCGGCGGCGCTGTGGGTGGTCGCGGTCCGCCGGCGTCCCGGCGGGTTCGGCGCGGTTGGGCGGTCGGTGACCGACGAGCGCGAACCCGACGAGCACGAACCCTACGAGCACGAACCCGCAGGGCGTGCCCTCCCGACCGGTGCGACGACCGCCGAGCGCCCACCCTGGCGCCGCCCCGTCGGCTGGCTGCTCGTCGCGGCCTTCGCCGGTCAGTCGTTCAGCTACTACGGCCTCACGGCCTGGCTGCCCGAGATCCTCGCCGACCTGCGCGGCCTCGGGCCGGCCAGCGCCGGGGTCGCGTCGTCGCTCTTCCAGATCCTCGCGGTCGCGGGTGCCCTCGCCACCCCGCTCGTCCGCACCCGCACCGGCAGCCTGCGGGCGGCGTTCGTCCCCGTGGCGCTGGGCTGGCTGGCGCTGCCCGGGGGGCTGCTCTTCGCCCCGGCGCTCTGGCCGCTGTGGTGCGCCCTCGGCGGGGCCGCCCAGGGCGGCGGCTTCTTCGTCTTCTTCTCCGCCGTCCTGGCGGCGTCGCGCTCCACCGACGGGAACCGCCGCCTCGGCGCGTTCATGCAGACCGGCGGGTACGCGGTCGGCGCGCTCGGGCCGACGGTGGTCGGCGCGCTGCACGGGGTCGGTGGCGTCGGTGCCGCCTGGACGGCACCGCTCGTGCTGGTCCTCGGGGCGCTGGTGGCGCTCAGCGCGAGCGGGTGGGCCGCCACCCGCGCCCGCCCGACCTGACGGTCAGTACGACCGCGGCAGCCCCAGCACGTGCTGCCCGACGTAGGCCAGCACGAGGTTGTTGTTCACCGGCGCCACCTGGTACATCCGCGTCTCGCGGAACTTGCGCTCGACGTCCCAGGTGTCGACGAAGCCGTAGCCGCCGTGGGTGTCCAGGCACGCGTTGCCGGCCTGCCAGCTCGCCTCGCTGGCGAGGAACTTCGCGAGGTTGGCCTGCTCGCCGCACTTCTCGCCGGCGTCGAAGAGCCCCGCCGCGCGGTAGCGCATGAGGTCCGCCGCCCCGACCTGGGCGTACGCGCGCGCCAGCGGGAACTGCACGCCCTGGTTGGCGCCGATCGGCCGGCCGAACACTTCCCGGTGCGACGCGTAGTCGACGGCGCGGTCGAGGAACCAGTAGCCGTCGCCGACCGCCTCGGCCGCGAGCAGGATGCGCTCGGCGTTCCACCCGTCGATGACGTAGCGGAAGCCCTTCCCCTCCTCGCCGATCAGCGCGCTCGCGGGCACCCGCATGTCGTTGTAGTGCACCTCGTTGGTGGCGTAGTTGAACATCGTGCGCACCGGCTCGACCTTCAGCGTGTCGGGCTCGGAGCGGCGCACCTCCCGCAGGTCGACCAGGAAGAGGCTGATCCCCCGGGTGCGCTCGGCCGGGTCCTCGCCGCGCGGGCTGGTGCGGGCCAGCACCAGGGCGAGGTCGGACTGCTCGATGCGGCTCGTCCAGTTCTTGTGCCCGGTGATGACGTAGTCGTCGCCGTCACGGATGGCCGTGGTGCGGATGTCCGGGGTGTTCGAGCCGGCCTCGGGCTCGGTGATCGAGAACGCCTGCAGCCGGACCGAGCCGTCGGCGATCCCCGGCAGGTAGGTCTTCTTCTGCTGCTCCGAGCCGTGCTTGAGCAGCGCGCCCATCGTGTACATCTGCGCGTGGCAGCCCGCGGAGTGCCCGCCCGAGCGGTTGATCTCCTCGAGCACGATCGAGCCCTCGGTGATCCCGAGCCCGCCCCCGCCGTACTCGGTCGGGATCAGCACCGCGAGGAACCCGGCCTCGGTGAGCGCGTCGACGAAGGCGTCCGGGTACTCGCGCCGCCGGTCCCGCTCCCGCCAGTACTCGTCCGGGAACCGTGCGCACAGCTCCCGGACGCGGCCCCGCAGCTCCTCCTGCGCCTCGGTGGTGGCCGCGACGGTCGGGGTGGCGGGTCCGGGCACGGTTCCTCCAGGGAGCAGGCGATGGCGCGCCGACATTCTCGGCGCCGTCCGACCCCCGCGCTGTCCGACCGCGCCATCCCCGGTAGGAACACGGGCGTGTCGACGACCGTGGACCGGGGGGACGCGGCCCCGGAGGACGCCGAGCGCGGCGCCCCGCCCCGCGCCGGATCCCGTGCGGACACCGCGGTCGCCGTCGGGGTCCCGACGGTGCTCGTCGGGCTCCACCTGCTCGTCTACGGCCGCTGGATCGTCGACGACGCCGGGATCACCATGGCCTACGCCCGGTCGATCGCGACGGGTGCAGGCCCGGTGCTGCAGCCCGGCGCCGCACCGTCGGAGGGCTGGTCGGACCCCGCGTGGCTCGCCGTCCTCGTCGTCGGGCGCTGGCTCGGGCTCGTGGACCACGGCGCCTGGTTCGGGGTGCCGGACCTGGTCGCGTTCCCGAAGGTGCTCGCGGTCCTGTGCTCGGCCGGGATCTTCTGGGCGTTCCACCGCGTCGCCGTGCGGGTCGCGCGCAGCCCCGTGACGGTCACCGTGCTGGCCGGAGCCCTCACGGCGGCCGCGCCGCCCTACGTCGTCTGGATCGGCAGCGGACTGGAGAACCCGCTCCTCGCCGTCGTCGTGGTGGTGCTGGCCGCCCGGCTGGTGACCGCGGCTCTCGACGGCCGGCTCCTCGAACCCCGCGTGGCGGTCACCTGCGGCCTCCTCGCCGGGCTGGCCGCGCTGACCCGGCCCGACGGCGCGGTGTACCTGCTCGCCCACCCGCTCGCGGTGCTCGTCACGGCCGGGTCGGCGGAGCTGCGCGTCCGTCGGCTGCGGGCGGCGGCCACGTCGTTCGCCGCCGGCGCGGCGCCGGTCGTGCTCTACGAGATCTGGCGCCTGGCCGAGTTCGGCGCCCTGCTCCCGACGACGGCCCGGGCCAAGCAGCAGGGCGTGCTCTCCACGCTCGACCTGGCCCGGCCCGCGGACCTCGTCGGCCTGGCCGGGTGGCTGGCGTGCCTGGTGGTGGCCGGGGCGGTCGGGGTGGTCCTCTCGCGGCGCAGTGCGCCGGCTGCCGTCGTCGTGCGGGTGCTCCTGGTGCCGCTCGGCCTGGCCCTCCTGGCCTACGCGGTGCTCGCGGCCGACTGGATGGCGCTGGCGCGTTTCGCGACCCCGGTGTGGCCGCTGCTCGCCCTGGTCGCCGTGGTCTCGGTGGCGGCCGTGCTCCCGGAGCGGCGCAGCACGGGGCGGCGGGTGCTCGTGGGCGTCCTCGTCGTCGCCGCACTGTCGAGCGCGGTGAGCTGGACGACCGCGGCCGCGTCCTTCCGCGCCCGCCCGACCCTGCCGCTCTGCGAGGTCACACGGTCCACCGCGGAGACCATCGACGCGGGAGCCGATGCGCTGGGGGTGCGGTCGGGCTCGGTGCTCGGGGTGGACGCGGGCGGCGTGGCCCTCGGGAGCCGGCTGCGCTTCGTCGACCTCGCGGGACTCACCGACCCGGTGATCGCCGGCTACTGGGCGCGCGGGGACATGGCCGGGCTGCGGGACCACCTCTTCGAGCAGGTCCGCCCGACCTTCATGCGGCTCTGGAAGGGGTGGAACATCCCGGAGGGCAGCGGGCTGTTCACCGACCCCCGGCTCGACCGGGACTACGAGCTGATCTGGACCAACGACCAGGGCGGCAGGACGTACGTCCGCCGGGACGCGGTGCCCGACGGCGACCACCTCGCGGACGCCCAGCTCGTCTCGCAGCAGGTGATGGACGCGCTGCTGGTCTCCCTCAACCACGCGGGACCGACCAGCTGGACGTGCGGCGCCGCCGTGCGGCCGTCGCCCTACGGGACGGCGGCCGCGACGGCGGCGCGGGGAGGCTGACGCTAGGTCTTCCGGACCTCGGTGAGGTTCGCGTAGACGATCACGTTGGCCTCGTAGCTCTTCGCGGCCGGGTCGAAGACCCCACCGCAGGTGATCAGACGCAGCTCGGCGTCCGGGGTGTCGCCGTAGACCTGGTCCGCCGGGAAGGCGGCCTTCGGGACGGTGTCGATGTGGGAGACCGTGAAGATCGCGGTCTGCCCGTCCTGACGGGCCACCATCACCTGGTCGCCCGCCTTGACGTCCTTCAGCTTGTAGAAGATGCCGGCCTTCCCGTCCCCGTTGACGTGACCGAGGATCACGGCCGGGCCGAGCGAGCCCGGCGTCGGGCTCTTGTCGTACCAGCCGGCCTGCATCGGGTTGTTCAGCGGCGGCACCGCGAGGCTGCCGTCGGAGTTCTGCCCGAGGTCCATCAACGACGACTTCGCCCCGATCGACGGCACGTTCACCGACGTCGGGATCGAGGCCGCCAGGGTCTGCACATCGGAGTCCGAGCCGCCCGAGGACTTCGAGGTCCCCGCGACGACCAGACCGATGAGGGCGAGCACGACGACCAGGCCGATCCCGATCTTCAGGGTCACCGAGTCGGTCTTCGACCGCCCCCGGGTGGGGGGAGTCTCGTCGGTGCTGGTCATGCGCGGCTCCCCACGAACGTCACTGGAACGAACCGTCGCCGGTGTTCACGCCACCCTTGGGCACCGAGGCCACCTGGGTCGCGACGACAGTCTGCGGGACGTAGTTCGGCGAGGCGTACCGGTCGCAGCCGCAGCCCTTGTCCCAGTAGCGCCCGTAGTACCGGTGCCCGTAGTTGCCGCCGTAGTACTGCGGCGGCGCGTAGATGGTCTCGATCCCGCTGGTGGAGCCGGTGCTGCTCGTCGACGTGCTGCTCGTCGACGTGCTGCTCGTCGAGAGGTCGGAGATGACCGAGAGGCTGCTGATCACGCTCAGCACGGACGAGGTGCTCGAGGTCGAGGACGTGCTCGAGGTCGAGTCGGTGCTCAGCGAGGACACCACGCTCAGCGAGGACGCGACGCTGAGTGCGCTCGACGTCGACGACGTGCTCGAGGTCGAGTCGGTGCTCGACGTGCTCGACGTGCTCGACGTGCTGTCCGTGCTCTGCGCCGGCAGCGAAGCCGGTGCCGCGGTCTGTACCTGGGCGGTCGCCACCCCGGACGCCACCAGGCCGGCGAGCAGCACTCCTGCCGCGACGGCCCCCATTCTCTTGACGGTTCTGCGCCGCCTCTGGCTCATTCCACACCTGTCCCCTGGTCGGGCGAACATCACGACACACCGCGTGTCGGCTTCACGGAGGTCCCTGTTACGTCGCAACGACGCAGTAGCTGCTCGGGATGCTTACGATTCGGTGACGGACGGCTCCGGGGTCGCCGCCTCTCGCTCCGTGGGAGGACGGGCGTCGTCCGCCCGCCGCGCGCGCCGGCGGTCGCGCAGCGCCAGCACCGCCCGATCGGTGCCCTCCGGCGGCAGGAACACCAGGTAGAGGCACCACATGCCGATGCTGAAGAAGCCGACCATGATGAAGAGCTCGATGCTCAGGTGCATGAGGAACCCGGCCCCGAGGACCCACCAGCGGGCGCGGCGGTTCCACACGAACAGCCCGATCGAGAGCTCCGTCAGCAGGGTCCCGAACGTGAACCACTCGACCAGCAGGGGCGAGCCGGCGACGAAGCCCGGCGTCGGGAGGCGCAGCTGGTCCAGCATCCGGAGCGCGTAGGTGATCGCCGTGCCGTTGCGCCAGACGTCGCCCTGCAGCTTCGCCCAGACGGCCGCCAGGTAGATGACGGAGAGTTGCACCTGCAGCATCCGCATCGCCCACGGCGCGCGGCGCGGGAACTCCCAGAAGTGCTCGCGGTCCCGGCGCCACCGATCCCAGGACAGGCTCTCCGCCGACGGCGCGAAGACCAGGTAGACCGCGAGCACCCGCAGCAGGATGTCGCCGGAGTTCAGCACGTAGGGGTCGCGGCGGGTCAGGGCGACCATGCCCACGAGCAGCACGATCGCCGCGATCCGCGGCGAGGTCCCGACCAGGAGCGCGAGGCCGGACAGCAACGTGGCCAGCCAGACCACGGCGAGGACGGGGACCGAGTTCACCATCGTCAGCACGCCCCACTGCCCGGCGCTGACCGCCGGCGGGGTCGGGAGGACCCCGTCCGGTCCGTAGAAGACGAACAGGTGCGGCAGTTGGGTCAGCGTCCAGAGCGTGATCACGATGCCGTACGCGATCCGGAAGACCGCGAGGGGCGCGGTCGACTCCGGGGTGAAGAAGAAGCGCTCCCACGCGCCCCACACCCGCTCGCCGGCCCCGCGCACGAGCGCGCCCGCGCTCACGAGCCGACCCCGATCGAGAAGAACGGGTGCTCGCTCCACGGGGTCCTCGGGGTCGGCGCGTCCGGCGGCTGGCTGACCGACGAGATGTTCACGAGCGTCACGACGGTGGGGGAGTGGCCCGCGGCGCGGTCCTGGTCGGCGACCCACCGCGCGTAGGGCGCCCAGCGTGGCTTGTTGTCGGGACCGTTGAGCAGCGTGTCCGCGTACCGCTGCCACCGGTAGTCCCAGTACTCGGCGAGGCCGTGCTGCATGGGGACCGGATAGGTCGTCGTGGTGCCGTCGCGCTCGAGGACCCGCGCCTCCAGGTAGGTGCTCTCCTTGCGCGGCGAGGGCGCGTAGACCGCCCAGCCCTGGTCGAGCCCGAGGACGTTCGCGACGGGCGACGCGGCGTGCAGGAGCGCCCGCTTGGTGATCGAGTCCGGCATGTTGACGACCAGCACCGTGCCGAGCAGCACGACGATGACCACACTGATCAGCACCCGACCACGGGTCGTGCGCTCCAGTCGCCGCTGCAGGTCCTCGGTCTCGTCCGGGCCGTCCTCGACCCGGGTCTCGCTGTCGGTGCTCATCCGGCGCTGCTCATCGGGGCTCCGCGATGTCCGTCACGGGGTGGGACCGCGCGAACCTAGCAGCGGCGTGACGACGGCCCGCCGCCGGTTTCCTGCTCGGTGACCAGTGGGTAACCGACCGTTCGTACGGCGACGACGCCGTCGGCTCCCTCGGGGAGGGGTCACGATGTGGTGGAACCAGGTGGTGGGCCTCGGCCTCGAACAGGCCGGCCGGGCCACGATCGGGCTGACCGGGCTGCGGCACCGCTCCGTCGGTGAGGCCGAGGCGGTCGAGCACCCCGGCGACGGACCCGTCGTCCTCCTCGGTGGCCTCAGCGAGACGCGTCCCTGCCTGGAGCCGATGAGCCTCTGGCTCACCCGGCTCGGCTATGACGTCACGCCGTACACGCTCGGCGCCGGGATGGGGTGCGCCCGGCGCACCGTCACCTCGCTCGTGCGGCGGGTTCGCGAGCTCGCCGACGACGCCGGCCGCCCGGTCCGGCTGGTCGGGCACAGCCGTGGCGGGCAGTTCGCCCGCGCCGTCGGCGTCGAGGCGCCCGACGCCGTGTCGCACCTGGTCACGGTCGGCACCCCGTTCGACCTCTGGGGCATGACGCCGCACATGTCAGCGATCGTCTGGGGCCTCGCGGCCGCCGGCACGGCCGGGGTGCCCGGGCTCTACGGGCTGGGCTGCCTGGTCGGGCGCTGCTGCGCGCGGTTCCGGGAGTCGCTGCGGGCGCCGTGGCCGCAGGACATCCCCTTCACCAGCATCTACTGCCGGTCGGACGGCGCGGTGCCGTGGCGGTCGAGCCACGACCCGTACGCCCACAACGTCGTGGTCCCCTGCGGGCACATCGCGCAGCTGACGTCGGCGGCCACCCAGCGGGCCGTCGGCGAGGCGCTCGCCCGGACCGTGGACCAGCCGGTGACCGTCGCCGCCTGAGCCGCGGGTGAAAGGTCCGGTTCGTCCCGTCGCGACACAGCCCCGTCACGCGGGGTTGCGGGCGGTGTCACGGAGCGCGTTCATCGTGGTGCGGGTCTGAACCCGGACGTGTTCCGGGGACGCCCACCCCCGGAGGTCGCCGTGACGTCGCACGCGCCCGCCAAGGACGCCGTCCACCCCGTGGACGAGGTCCTGCCGCTGCCCAGGCTCGTGGTGCTGGGCCTCCAGCACCTCTTCATCATGTACGCCGGGGCGATCGCCGTCCCGCTCATCGTCGGGCCCGCGGTGGGCCTCGACGAGTCCGACATCGCGATCCTGGTCAGCGCCGACCTGCTGGTGTGCGGGATCGCGTCGATCATCCAGTCGGCCGGGATCGGCAAGATCCTCGGCGTGAAGCTCCCCGTCGTCGCGGGGGCCACCTTCACCGTCCTGAACCCGATGATCATCATCGCCACCTCGTACGGCGGGCGCGATGGCCTGCCCTACGTGTACGGCGCCATGATCATCGCCGGGATCTTCGGGGTGATCATCGCGAAACCGTTCTCGATGGTCATCAGGTACTTCCCGCCGCTGGTCACCGGCACGGTCATCGCGATGATCGGGCTCTCGCTCATCGGCGCCAACGTCGGGCTCATCGCGGGCGACAAGACCTCGACGTTCACCGCGAAGATCCCCGAGCTCAACGCGCAGGGCCAGCCGTTCCTGGACTCCGACGGCAAGGTCGCCGAGATGGTCAACCCGGACTCCGGGCAGGTCTCGCACATCGTGCTCGCCGGCGTCGTCGTCCTGATGATCGTGCTGTTCGCCCGGTTCTTCCGCGGCTTCCTCGGGCAGACCTCGGTGCTGATCGCGATCGTGCTCGGCACGGTCATCGCCATCCCGATGGGGCTGGTCGACTTCTCCGACGTCGCCTCCAGCGGGTGGTTCGGGATCGCGGAGCCGTTCCACTTCGGGCCCCCGAAGTTCGCGGCCGCGGCGATCATCTCGATGTGCATCGTCATGCTCGTGACCTACGTCGAGTCCACCGCGGACATGCTCGCCGTCGGTGAGCTGACCGGGAAGGAGCTCTCGCCCAACGACCTCGCCCGGGGCCTCGCCGTCGACGGCCTCTCGGCGTTCCTCGCCGGGTTCATGAACTCGTTCCCCGACACCGCCTACGCCGAGAACGTCGGGCTCGTCAGCATGACGAACATCAAGAGCCGGTGGGTGGTCACGGTGTGCGGCATCGGCCTGGTGGTCCTGGGGCTGGTGCCCAAGGTGGGCGCCGTCGTCGCCGCGCTGCCCGGGCCCGTCGTCGGCGGTGCGGCGACGGTCATGTTCGCGATGGTCACCGCCGTCGGCATCCAGACGCTGCACAAGGTGAGCTTCGGCGGTCCGAACAACCACAACCTGCTGATCATCGCGGTGTCGTTCTCGTTCGGCCTGATCCCGACGATCCAGCCGGACTTCTACCAGCACTTCCCGACCGACTTCCAGGTGATCTTCGGATCGTCGATCACGTCGACGGTGATCATCGTGTTCGTGCTGAACCTGGTCTTCAACCACTGGCTGCCGAACTTCCCGCGCAAGGAGGGGGCGGTCGAGGCCGCGGTCGAGGCGGGCGCGGTGACCCCGGAGGAGGAGGCGCCCGCGCAGGCGGCCCCCGAGCAGGCGGCCCCCGAGCAGACGGCCCAGCGCAGCGACGCGTGACCGCGGACGTCCCCCCGCGGCCGGTCAGCCGGCCGCGGGCGGGGCGCCGCCGAGGTGGCGGGCGAAGAAGTCGAGGACGATCTCCGCGCGCTGCACCCGGTGGCGCGGCGAGCCGGCGCGGGAGAGCTCGTGGCCCTCGTCGGGGAAGCGCCAGTACTCCACGTCCCGGCCCAGCAGGCGCAGCGCGAGGTAGAGCTGGTCGGCCTGCTCGGGCGGGCAGCGCAGGTCGTCGTCGGAGTGCAGCAGCAGCATCGGCGTGTGGATGTCCGCGGCGTAGGTGACCGGCGAGAGGCGCGTGTAGACGTCGGGCCGGTCGAGGTGGGTGACGCCGCCGAACTCGAACCGGAAGAAGCCGGCCGCGTCCGAGCCACCCCACTCCAGCGAGAGCAGGTTGTTGGCGGCCCGCTCGCTGCAGGCAGCGGCGAAGCGGTCGGTGTGCGAGACCAGCCACGTCGTCATGAACCCGCCGTAGGACCCGCCGAGGACGCCGACGCGCTCGGGGTCGAGCGACGGGTCGTGGGCCAGCGCGGCGTCGAGGGCGGCGAGCACGTCGTCGGCGTCGACCCCGCCCCAGCCGGTGCCGGCGGCCTCGTCGGACTCCGGCGGCCGGATCGACCGCAGGAAGGCCTCGGTGTCGCCCGTGGACCCGTGCGGGTTGCACCAGACGACCGCGTAGCCCGCCGCCGCCCACAGCGCGAACTCGTCGAACCACGCCGTCGGGTACTGGGTCATGGGGCCGCCGTGGACCGAGAGCAGCACCGGCGCGCGGTCCCCGGCGGGGGTGCGCGGGCGCAGCAGCCAGGCGTCGATCTCCCCGCCGCCCGGAGACGACACGCGGAGGTGCTCGGGCGCCTCCGCCGGCAGGTCACGGTGGAAGGCCGCGGAGAACGACGTCAGCCGCGTCTCGACGCCGCCGCGCACCGCGGCGAGCTCGGGGCGCTCGGTCGGCGACGTGGTGACCACCGCGAGCGTGCCGCCGGCCTCGTCGTACCCGGTGATCGCGCGGGTCCCGCCGAGCACCGGCCCGGGGACGGCGGTGCCGTCGGTGCGCACCTGGCACAGCGGCTGCGTGCCGTGCTCCTCGACGGCGAACACCAGCTCGTCGTCACCGCGCCAGATCGGCGGCCGGACCCCGACGAACGGGGCCGCCTGCCGGTCGAGGTCGCCGGTGAGCACCGTCGGGTCGCCGCCCGCCGCCGGGACGACCGCGACGCGGCCGAAGGAGGGCACGATCGCCGTGTCCTCGGCGAGCACCGCGAGCCGGGTGCCGTCGGGGGAGAACGACGGATGTGAGAACGACGTCGTCGTCTCCCCGGTGAGCCGGCGCAGCGCGCCGGCGTGCTCGCCCTCGACGTCGACGAGGTGCAGGGCCTCGACCATCGTGAGGTCGGCGTCGGGGAGGTCGGGCACCGTGCACACGGCGAGCGAGCGGCCGTCCGGTGACCAGGCGGGCGTGCCGACGTCGTAGCGGTGCGCGACGAGCAGGCGGGGCGGGGCCGGGGTGTCGGTGCCGACGAGGAACAGCGCCCGCGGCCGGTCGACGATCCAGCCCTCGCCGTCGAGCTTCGGGAACAGGCGGTCGATGCGGCGGGGCGGCTTCGAGACGGGGTGCTCGGCCGGGCCCGCCTCGGGCACCGTGACCGGCCCGGCGGCGGGCCGCGGCTCGCGGGAGACGAAGGCCAGGCGGGTGCTGTCGGGGGACCAGGCGAGACCGGCGATCGGCTCCGGGCGCTCGGCGAGGACCACCGGCTCGCCGGGCCCGCCGACCGGCATCACCAGCAGCCGGTGCTTCCCGGGGGTGGAGCGGGTGAACGCGAGCCGGGTGCCGTCCGGGGACCACGCCGGGTTCGCGTCGGCGTCCTCGCCCGCGGTGAGCGGACGGGGCGGCGAGGACGCGTCGGCGGCCGCGAGCCAGAGCCCGCTGCGGTACCGGTCGGCCTCGAGGTCGACGCGGGTGACGACGACGGCGATGTGGGCACCGTCGGGCGAGACCCGCGGATCGCTCGGCGTGACCAGACGTCCGATGTCGGCGGGCTGCACGGTCGGCGACCGTAGTGCCCGCAGTGGCACACCGCTGCCGGAATCCCGGTGCTCCCGCCGATCACCGTCGCCCGCGGTGCCCGGCCCTTCCGTCGCGGGGCCGGGCGGGGCGAGGATCGGGAGGTGGACGCGACCGGCACGCTGGACGAGGACGAGCGCACCCGGAGCCTCGTGGAGGCCGAGGGGCACGCGGCGGAGCTCTTCGCCGAGGTCGACCGGCGGGGGCTCATCGCGCCCGGCCGGTGGGAGTCCGAGGTCAGCCGGGCGGTGCGCGACCTCGGGGCGGAGCTGTTCGGGACCTCGCGCCACTGGCACAAGCGCGTCGTGCGCTCCGGGGAGAACACGCTGCAGCCCTATGCGGAGAACCCGCCGGACCGGCGCATCGACGAGGACGACATCGTGTTCGTCGACCTCGGGCCGGTGTTCGCGGCGTGGGAGGCCGACGTCGGGCGGACCTTCGTTCTCGGTGACGACCCGCGCAAGCACCGCATTGCCGCCGACCTACCCCGGGTGTGGGATGCGGGCCGTTCGTACTTCGACGCGCACCCCGACGTCACCGGCGAACAGCTCTACGCGCACGTGTGCGACCTGGCCCGCGAGGCGGGGTGGGAGTTCGGTGGCCCGCACAGCGGTCACCTCGTGGGCGAGTTCCCGCACGAGCTCATCGACGCCGAGCGCCTGCACAGCTACATCACGCCCGGCAACCACACCCCGATGCACCGCGCCGTCGACGCGGCGGGGCGCCGCTGCCACTGGATCCTCGAGGTGCACCTCGTGGACCGCGAGCACCGCATCGGCGCGTTCTTCGAGCAGCTGTTGAGCTGACCGCCGGTGCCCCGAGGGCACATGGCGCATGGGCCGCGGCCTGCCCGGGTGCGTGGTGTGCCCCTGGCCGGGGACGCGGCCGGGCCCCGCGACTACCGGTCGGTGCGCTCGCTGGGGTAACGCTGCGTACCGAACCCGGCGTCGGCGCCGGCCGTGCCGCCCACCCCGCCGGTCTTGTACTGCTGCGGGCCGTACTGGCCGGCCTGGCTCGGGCCGAACCGGGCCTGTCCGGGGACGCTGGTCTCCTTGCGGACCTGGCGCAGCGCGGTGTCGAGCTGGCGGCGGAAGCGGCCGTGGGTGCGCTGGTCGATGAACTCCGCGGCCTGGTCGGCGTACCGGTTGACCTTCTCCGGGTTCTGGCGGGCGTACTGCCGGGCCGCGGCCACGGCGGCTCCGAGGGCGGCCACGCGACGCATCAGGGCCATCAGGTGCACCTCATCCGGTCGGGTCGGGGGAGCGGACCCCTCCTGGGTACCACGATCCGGGCCCGATCCACCCTCCGGGGCGAATCCGGGTCCTCCGGACACCGAACGATCGGGCACGAGCCGAACGGACACCATTTCTCGAAAATGGTTCCGGATTCACCGACCATGTAGACGTGCGTGTAGCCGGGCAGCACACCTCCGGGTCTGGGGGGTCGACCCGGATTTCGTCGGGGGGAGACGTTGCTGCCCGGCTACACGAACCACCATATTCCTCGCCGGACCGCCCAACAAGGGCCGTTGCTGTGAAGATGGTAAGCGCGTCGGAGGTGCGCACTGTGCACCGCCGACGCCCTGCCATCAGGGCGAACGCCTCGCCCGGACGGCCGTGCACCCTGGGTGACCGTTCGGTCGAGCCCTCCCGGCGGAAATGCGGGATCTCTCCCGCATCCCGCCTTCCGGAATAGTGGAACAGGTACCGCCGGTGTCGCCATTGTCTTTCGGAATCGGATCAGCTCTCCGCGGAGGCGTGCGGGAAACCGAGGTGGTGCTGGGGGACCTCCGGCGAGGCGGTGTCGAGCGGGATCGCGGGGGAGCGCACCAGACCGAGCTGCGCGCTCTGCCGGGGCTGGACCGCCTCGAGCGCCCAGTCGACGGCGGTGCGCAGCCGGTTCCCCGGCATCGCCGCGAGGTGGTAGCCCCGGGTCACGATCTTCGCCGGCAGCCCGGACAGCGGGAGGTGCAGCGGCGCGGCGGCGGCCTGGAAGCCGCCGAGGTCCACGACGAACCCGAGGTCGCGGTGCCGGTAGGGACGGACCGACCCGTAGCCGAGCGACGCGGCCAGGTTCCGCCCGGCGAGCGCGCCCTGACGCACGGCGTGCTGGGCCGTCATCGCGGTGTGCTCGCCCGGACGGCTCGGGTCGGGGACCGCGGCGACGTCGCCGCATGCGTACAGCTCGGGGCGGCCGGGCACCTGCAGCGTCTCGTGCACCACCACGCGGCCGCCGTCCAGCTCGATGTCGAGGTTCTCGATGAGCGGGTCGGCCCGCACCCCGACGCACCACAGCAGCGTGCGGGTGGGGATCGACTCCCCCGAGCTCAGGCGCACGCTGCGGTCGCCGGCCTCCTCCATCGTCGTGTGGGTGTGCACCTCGACGCCGCGGCGGCGCAGGACCGCGTCGGCGGTGCGGGAGAGGTGCTCGTCGAGCCCGGCGAGGACCTCACTCCGGCTGACCAGCACCCAGCGCATGTCGTCCGGGTCGAGCCCGCGGCTGCGCGCCAGGGCCCGGGTGAACAGCTGGCCCTGGGCGGTGACCTCGGTGCCGGTGTAGCCCGCGCCGACGACGACGAAGGTGCAGCGCGCCTCGCGCTCGACCGGGTCGTCGCACATCTCGGCCAGGTCGATCTGCCGCACGAGGTGGTCGCGCAGGTAGAAGGCCTCGGGCACGCCGCGGAAGCCGACCGCGTTCTCGCTCACGCCGGGGATCGGCATCACCTTGTGGACGCTGCCCGCCGCCAGGACGAGCCGGTCGTAGGTGGTGCGGTGCGACACCCCCTCGGGGTCGAGCCACCCGATCTCGCGGCCCTCGAGGTCGATGGCGTCCACCTCGCCCGGCGCGTGGTGCACGCACGAGGGGAGCGCGTCGGAGAGCGCCACCGCGATGCGCCGGGGCTCGAGGATCCCGCCCGCCACCTCGGGGAGCAGCGGCAGGTAGAGGAAGTAGTTCGTGGGGCTCACCACGACGATCTCCACCCTGCCCCGAGTCCGCCGCGCGAGCGAGCGCGCGGTGTGGAACCCGGCGAAGCCGCTCCCGATGATCACCACGCGCGGTGGCCGGTCGCCCTGTCCGTCGCGTCGGCCGTCGGTCCCCGGTACGTCCATGTCGCCAGAGGGTGCCGCAACGGTCGGTGGCCACGGAACGGCGCGGAGTGATGTCCGTGTGTCGTTCGCGTGACGACCGTGTCTCGGTGCGCGGCGGGCCGTTCCACGGAGCGCGGTCCGGGCCCGGCATGTGCGCGACCGCGCCGGGGTAGGGAGTCCCGAGTGGAGGACAGCGATGCGCCCGCGTTCACCCTGCGCGGCGTCACGGTGCACCGGCCCGCGCCCGACGGCGGGCCACCGCGCGCGGTGCTCGACGCCGTCGACGCCGACGTCCCGGTGCCGGGCACGACGGTGCTGTGGGGACCGTCCGGAGCGGGCAAGACCACCCTGCTCCGGCTGCTCGACCGCCTCGACGTCCCCGACGAGGGCGTCGTCCGCTACCGCGGCACCCCGCTCGACGACCTCGACCCGCTGGCGCTGCGCCGCGAGGTCGGCATGGTCTTCCAGCGCCCCACGCCGTTCGCCGGCACCGTGCGGGACAACCTGCGGGTGGCCGCCCCGGACGCCGGTGACGACCGGTTCACCGACCTGCTCACGCGGGTGTCGCTCCCGACCGACGTGCTCGACCGCGACGCCGACACCCTCTCCGGCGGCGAGCTGCAGCGGATGTGCCTGGCCCGCACGCTCGTCGTCGAGCCCCGGGTGCTGCTGCTCGACGAGCCGACGTCCGCCCTCGACGCCGAGCCGACCCGCACCTTCGAGCGGACCGTGGCCGACCTGGCGGCCGCGGGGCTGACCGTGGTGTGGGTCAGCCACGACGCCGCGCAGGTCCGCCGGGTGGCCGACCGTGTGCTCGAGGTCGCCGAGGGCCGCGTCCGGCCCCGGGGGGCGCAGGACCTGGAGGAGCTGGAGGACCAGGCGTGACCGTCAACTGGGCCGGGACGGCCTTCTCGCTGATCCTGGTCGCCGTCGCGGCCGGGCTGTCGCTGTGGTGGGGCCTCGGCCTCGAGCGCAGCATCGTGTGGGCCGCGGTGCGCGCGGGGGTCCAGCTCCTGCTCGTCGGCGGGATCCTCGTGCTGCTGTTGCGTCCGCAGACGTCGCTGTGGTGGTCGTGGCTGTGGGTCGCCGCGATGCTGGGCTACGCGGCGTGGACGGCCAAGCAGCGCGCGCCCGGCGTCCCGCGGATCGTCCCGCTCGCGCTCACCGCGTTCGTGGTGGCGACGGCGCTGTCGCTGGCGGTCCTGTTCGGGCTGGGCGTGTTCCCGCTCGGCGCCCGCACCCTGGTGCCGCTCGCGGGCCTCATCATCGGCAACGCGATGACCGCGACGGTCCTGGCCGGCCGGCGGATGGTCGAGGAGTTCACCGACAAGCGCGACGAGATCGAGGCCCGCCTGGCGCTGGGCCAGCCGGCGCGGGACGCCGCCCGCCCCTACGTGCGCGGGGTGCTGCGCTCGGCGCTCTCCCCGCAGATCGAGACGACGAAGGCGACCGGGCTGGTGTTCCTGCCCGGTGCCATGACCGGGCTCATCCTCGGCGGGGCGGACCCGGTGTCGGCGGTGCTCGTCCAGATCGTCGTGATGTTCCTCGTCCTCGCCGCGGCGTCCACGACGACGACCGTCATGGCGCTCGGGCTCTCCCGCCGGCTCTTCACCCCGGACCACCGCCTCGTGCGGCTGGCCCGCGCGGCGTCGTGAGCGGTTGATCGACTGTGATCGACGCCGCCGTGTGAGGATCGTTGCCGTGCGTGACGACGAGGACGCGGGTACGAGCGATGACGTGACCGCTTCACTCGTGACGCTCGGGGACGAGCGCTTCGTCTCGCTCACCACGTTCCGCCGCACCGGCGAGCCGGTGGCGACCCCGGTCTGGGTCGTGCGCGACGGCGCGACGCTCGTCGTCTACACGGTCGCCGAGAGCGGCAAGGTCGGGCGCATCCGCCGCGACGCCCACGTCGAGCTCCGGGCCTGCGACCGCCGCGGCCGCGTGGCCGAGGGCACCCCCGTGGTGCCGGCGACGGCCGTCGTCGACGAGTCCGCCGAGGGCGTGGACCTCACCGAGCGCCTCCTGCGCGCCAAGTACGGCTGGGAGTTCGGCGGGATCCGGCTCCTCCAGCAGGCCGAGCGCTTCGTGCGCCGCTCCACCTCGCCGCGCACCCGTGTCGTGCTGCGCCTCACCCCGATGTAAGCGGCCCGGTCACCAGGTGACCGGTAGCTCGACCAGCCCGTGGATGGCGCGGTGCGAGGCGAACCGCACCTCGTCGTCGGGTACGGCGAGCCGCAGGCCCGGGAAGCGCCGCAGCAGGGCCGGGAACGCCGCCCGCATCTCCAGTCGCGCCAGCGGCGCGCCGAGGCAGTGGTGGATGCCGTGCCCGAACGCCAGGTGCGGGACGGCCTCGCGGGCGACGTCGAGGCGCTCCGGGTTTGCGACCAGCTCCGGGTCGCGGTTGGCCGCCGGCAGGTTGAAGACCACGAGGTCGCCGCGGCGGATCTGCGCCCCGTCGAGCTCGACGTCGGCGCGGGCGAGGCGTGGTGAGCCGGAGTTGACGATCGCGAGCCAGCGCAGCAGTTCCTCGATCGCTGCCGGGACCGCCCCGGGCTCGTCGCGCACGAGCGCGAGCTGGTCGGGGTGGCGCAGCAGGGCCAGCGTGCCCAGGGCGAGCATGTTCGACGTCGTCTCGTGCCCGGCCACGAGCAGCAGGTTCGCCACGCCGACCAGCTCGTCGTCGCCGAGGTCGTCCGCGTGCTCGCGCAGGAGCATGCCCAGCAGATCCTCGCCGGGGTCGCGGCGGGCCCGGGCCACGAGGCCCTGCATGTAGGCGAGCGCCTCGGCCGCGAGCGCGACCTTCTGCTCCTCGGGCAGCGTCGTGTCGAGCTGGCGGGCGGTGCGGGTCTGGAACTCGTCCTGGTCCGCGAGCGGCACGCCGAGCAGCTCGCAGATCACCAGCGAGGGGATCGGCAGCGCGTAGCCGGCGACCAGGTCCGCGGGCGGGCCCTGGCGTTCGAGGGCGTCGAGGTGGTCGTCGACGACCTCGGCGATGCGCGGCTCGAGCCGGCGCATCCGGCGCACGGTGAACTCGCCGGTGAGGAGCCGCCGCAGTCGGGTGTGGTCGGGCGGGTCGAGCGCGAGCAGGTTGCCGGCCCGCTCGCCGGAGAGCTGCCGCGGGTCGCGGTGCTCGCCCTGCCCGAGGTCGGCCGGGGTCCAACCGTTGGCGAAGCCGTCGGTGTCGCCGAGCATGCGCCGGACGTCGGCGTGGCGGGTCAGCAACCAGGCGGGCGGCCCGAACGGCGTCGGGACGCGCACGACGCCCTCGCCCTCCCGCACGGCGACGACGTCGGGCGCGGGGCCGAAGCCGTCGCGGCTGGTGGTGATCGGGCGGGGGTCGGCGGGTGCGCTCACGGTTCCTCCGGTGGTGGGAAGTCAGGCGACGGGGGCGGGGGAGCGGGGCGCCGGCGCGGGCCGTTCGAGGTCCAGGTCGCGGAGCAGCGGCCCCTGCCCGCCGAGGTGCTCCGCGTGCGACGCCCCGTCCGCCCGCACGACGAGCAGGTACGGGCGGCCTCGGCCGGTGGCGACCACGGCGTAGCGCCCGTCCGCGCCGGCGGTGGCCCGGCCGAGCTGGGCCGCCGCGTCGCTGACGACGGTCACGGTCGCTCCGGTCGCCGGGGCGCCCCCGCGGCGGACCACCCCGCGGACGAGGACGGGCGCGGCCGCCGTCGGGATGGGCGCGGTGTCGGCGCGCTCCGGGATCGGGTTCGGCACCGGGGAGGCCGAGGCGTCCGCCGCCGGGCGCCGCGGCACGAACGCCATGATGACCAGCGCGACGACCGCGGCGGCCGCGCCGAGCAGCATGACCAGCACGAACGCCGCCTCGGTGGGGACGCCGGCCGCCGAGACCAGCGAGGCGAGCAGGACGCCCGCGATCGCGCTGGCGAAAGAGGTGCCCAACGACCGCATGAGGTTGTTCAGGCTGTTCGCCGCGGCGGTCTGCGCCACCGGCACGGCCGCCATGATCAGCGACGGCATCGCGCCGTAGGCGAGCCCGATGCCGCAGGCGATGACCACCGAGCTGACGACCAGCTCCCACACCGAGCCGTGGAACGCGGCGCCGATCCCGTACCCGGCGGCGACGACGACGGCGCCGACCATCAGCGTGGTCCGCGGGCCCGAGGCGGCGCTGATCCGTGCCGAGACCGGCGACATCACCATCATGCAGAGCCCGCCGGGGGCCAGGACGAGCCCGGCGACGAGGATCGACTGCCCCAGGCCGTACCCGGTGCTCGCGGGCAGCTGCAGGAGCTGCGGGTAGACGAGCGACATCGCGAACATCGAGAAGCCGAACACGACGGACGCGAGGTTGGTGAGCAGCACCTGCCGTCGGGCGCTCACCCGCAGGTCGACGAGCGGCTGCGGCGCCCGCAGCTCCCAGGCGCCCCACGCCAGGGCGACGACGACGGCCGTGACGACGAGTCCGACGGTCGTGGGGCTGCCCCAGCCCCAGCTCGAGCCCTTGGACACCGCGAGCAGCAGGCAGACCAGGGCGACGGCGAGCCCGAGGGCGCCGACGGCATCGAACCGGCCGCCCGCCCGCTGCGCGGACTCGGGCACGAGCGCGACCACCAGCACGAGCACGACGACCCCGAGCCCGCCCGCGGCCCAGAACAGCACGTGCCAGTCCGCGGCCTGCGCGACCAGCGCTGCGAGCGGGAGACCGAGCGCGCCGCCGACGCCGAGGGAGGCGCTCATCAGCGCGGTCGCGGACCCGAGCCGCTCGGGCGGCAGCTCGTCGCGCATGAGGCTGATGCCCAGCGGGATCAGTCCGGTCGAGAGTCCCTGCAGCGCCCGTCCGACGATTAACGGGACGAGGGAGCCGGCGAGGGCGGCCACCACGGAGCCGGCGATGAGCATGACCAGGCAGAAGAACATCATGCGGCGCTTGCCGACCATGTCGGCCAGGCGCCCGACGACGGGTGTGGCCACGGCCGCCGTCAGGAGCGTCGCGGTGACGATCCACGCCGTGTCGGCCGCGGAGGCACCGAGCAGGCGCGGGAACTGCGGCACCAGCGGCACCACGAGGGGTCTGCTGCAGCGACACCGTGATGCCGGCGAGGGCGAGCGCGGCGACGAAGGCGGGGGACCGGGTCGGCGTGGTCGCGGGGGGCATGGGGCAGCTCCGGGAGGGATGTCCGGTTCGACCGAGCAATAATGGCAGATACTGCCAGAAAAAGTCGGAGCGGGCCCGGGAGCCCCGCCGTCGGGCGACGACGCGCTGCGGCTCCGGGACGCCGTCGAGACGGTCGCGCGGTGGCGCGGGTCCGCCGAGCTCGAGCGCACCGCGCGGTCGTTCCCCGTGGCGCGGATGTCGTCCAAGCTGGCCCGGACCGACACGTACGTCCGGTAGGTCAGCGTCGACAGGGAGGCCGCCCCATGCCCAAGGAGATCCTCGTCAGCTACGGGGTGGACATCGACGCCGTCGGGGGGTGGCTCGGGTCCTACGGCGGGGAGAACTCGCCGGGCGACATCTCCCGCGGCCTGTTCGCCGGCGAGGTCGGGGTGCCGCGCGTGCTGGAGCTCTTCCGTCGCGCCGGCATTCGCCAGACCTTCTTCTGGCCGGGCCACTCCGTGGAGACCTTCCCCGAGCAGTTCGACGCGTGCGTGGCCGCCGGCCACGAGATCGGGGTGCACGGGTACAGCCACGAGAACCCGATCGCGATGAGCCGCCAGCAGGAGTCCGACGTCCTGGACCACTGCATCGAGCTCATCACGAAGCGCGCCGGGACCCGCCCGACCGGCTACGTCGCGCCGTGGTGGGAGTTCTCGGAGATCACCAACGAGCTGCTGCTCGACCGCGGGCTGACCTACGACCACTCGCTGATGCACGACGACTTCACGCCCTACTACGTGCGCGTCGGCGACTCCTGGACCAGGATCGACCTGTCGGCGTCCGCCGCGGACTGGATGCAGCCGCTGCGCCGCGGCGAGGAGACCGACCTCGTCGAGCTGCCCGCGAACTGGTACCTCGACGACCTCCCGCCGATGATGTTCGTCAAGGGCAGCCCGAACTCCCACGGTTTCGTCAACCCGCGCGACATCGAGCAGCTCTGGCGCGACCAGTTCGACTGGGTCCACCGCGAGCTGGACTACGCGGTGTTCACGATGACGATCCACCCGGACGTCTCGGGGCGCCCGCAGGTGCTGCTCATGCACGAGCGGCTCATCGAGTACATCAACTCGCACGAGGGTGCCCGCTGGCTGACGTTCGACGAGATCGCGCAGGACTTCCTGCGGAGGTCGCCGCGGCGGTCCTGACGGCGGGTGTGGCTCGGCGCCGCGCCGTGCCGACCGGCGCGTCGCCGAGCCCGGCGCGGGACGTCGTTGAATATTCAGCGACCCTCTTCCCCCGGCGTCCGGCGAGGATCAGGATGAGGCGGTCGCCGCCGACCCCGAGGAGCGCCATGGCCGAGCCCGTCGCATCCCGCCCGCCCGCCGTCACCACCGACGTCGTCGTGGTCGGGAGCGGGCCCGCCGGCGCGGCGATGGCCCTGGCACTCGCGCGGTCGGGGGTCGACCACCTCGTCGTCACCCGCTACGACTCGCTGGCCGCCGAGCCCCGCGCGCACATCACCAACCAGCGCACGATGGAGGTGCTCGACGACCTCGGCGTCGCCGACGCGGTGATCGCGCAGGCCACGCCGCAGCACCTCATCGGCACGACGACGTTCTGCACCGCGATCGCCGGCGAGGAGCTCGGCCGCGTCCGCTCCTGGGGCACCGACCCCGACACCCACGCCGCGCACGTGCGGGCGAGCCCGGGACGCGTCTGCGACATGCCGCAGAACCTCATGGAGCCGGTGCTGGTCAACGCCGCGACGGCGCAGGGGTCGCGGGTCCGCTACGGGACCGAGTACGTCTCCCACACCGTCGACGACGACGGGGTGACCGTCACGGTCCGGGACCGGACACGGTCCGACGACGGCGCCGAGTACGACGTCCGGGCGCGCTACCTCTACGGCGCCGACGGCGGGCGCAGCCGGGTCGCCGAGGCCGCCGGGCTGCCGATGCGCGGCGAGATGGGCGTGGCCGGCTCGCTCAACATCGTGTTCCGCGCGGACCTCTCGCCGTGGGTCGCCCACCGGCCGAGCGTCCTCTACTGGGTGCTGCAGCCCGGCTCCGACGTCGGCGGCATCGGGATGGGCCTCGTGCGCATGGTGCGCCCGTGGAACGAGTGGCTCACGGTCTGGGGCTACGACGCCGCGCAGGGCCCACCGGACCTCTCCGAGGAGTTCACGAAAGGCCTGGTGCGCCGGCTCGTCGGCGTGGACGACCTCGACGTCGAGATCGTCGGCAGCTCCGCCTGGACGGTCAACCACATGGCCGCCGAGCACTACGGCGCGGGCCGCGTGTTCTGCGGCGGCGACGCCGTGCACCGGCACCCGCCGTCGAACGGGCTGGGCTCGAACACCTCGATCCAGGACTCGTTCAACCTCGCCTGGAAGCTCGCGCTGGTGCTCCGCGGCGACGCCGGACCGGGGTTGCTCGACTCCTACAGCGCCGAGCGTGCCCCGATCGGCCGGCAGGTCGTGGACCGGGCGAACCGTTCCATCGCCGAGACGGGCCGCATCTTCGACGCGCTCGGGGTCAGCGGGACCGACGCCCCCGACGTCATGCGCGCGAACATGGACGCGCGCAAGCACGCCGGGGCCGGGGCGGAGAAGCAGCGGCGGGCGCTGCGCGAGGCGGTGCGGTTCAAGGCCTACGAGTTCGACGCCCACGGGGTGGAGCTCAACCACCGCTACGTGTCGGGCGCCGTCGTGCCCGACGACCTCGCCCCGGACCCGCTCGCCGCGGTCGAGGACCCGGAGCTGACCTACGCGCCGTCGACCACGCCGGGCGCCCGGCTGCCGCACGCGTGGTTGGCCCTGCCCGGGCGGGAGGTCTCCTCGATCCAGCTGGCCGGGCACGGGCGGTTCACCCTCTTCACCGCGCCGGGCGGCGAGGGGTGGGGCGCGGCGCCCGACGTGGCGTCGGGACTCGTCGCCCTCGTCGTCGTCGGGCCCGGGCAGGCGGTGGAGGACCCGTACGGTGACTGGGCCGCGCTGCTCGAGGCCGAGGGGATCGGTGACACCGGCGCGGTGCTCGTCCGTCCCGACCACCACGTCGCGGCCCGGTTCGCCACCCTGCCCGCCGACCCCGCCACCACCCTGACCACCACGCTCGACCGAGCGCTGTCGCGCACGTGAACGAATCTGGTCGTCAGGACGACCAGATTCGTTCACATGGCCCGGAGGGCCCCATGGACTTCAGTGAGAAGGACTCCGTCGACGCCGTGCTCGCGAGCTTCGCGGACACGCCCGACCCGCGCCTGCGCGAGGTGGTGGAGAGCCTCGTGCGCCACCTGCACGGGTTCCTGCGCGAGACCCGCCCGAGCATCGCCGAGTGGGAGCGGGGCATCGAGTTCCTCACCGCGATCGGGCAGAAGTGCGACGAGCACCGTCAGGAGTTCATCCTGTTCTCCGACGTGCTCGGGGCCTCGATGCTCGTCGAGACGATGGAGGCGCAGCGGCAGGCGCAGGACGCGACGGCGTCGACGGTGCTCGGGCCGTTCCACGTGGTGCGCAGCCCGGAGCGGGCCCTCGGCGACACCATCGACTCGGTCGGCACCGGCGAGCCGTGCCTGATCGAGGGCTCGGTCGCCGACCCGGACGGCAGCCCGGTGCCGGGAGCGCGGATCGACGTGTGGCAGGCCGACGACCACGGCTACTACGACGTCCAGGTCCCCGACGCCCAGCCGCTCGGCAACGGCCGCGGCCTGTTCACCGCCGACGACGAGGGCCGGTTCTGGTTCCGCTCGATCGTCCCGGCGCACTACCCGATCCCGACCGACGGGCCGGTGGGCGCACTGCTGGCCGCCACGAAGCGCCACCCGTACCGGCCCGCGCACGTGCACTTCATCGTCGAGGCACCGGGCTACGTGCCGGTGACCACGCACGTGTTCGTTCAGGGCAGCGCCTACCTCGACTCCGACGCGGTGTTCGCCGTCAAGCAGTCGCTGGTGCGGGACTTCGCGCCCTCCGACGACGCCGCGACGGCCGCACGGCTGGGCCTGCCCAACCCGTTCCGCCGGGCACGGTTCGACGTCGTGCTGCAGCCGGCCGCGGGGGCCGATCGGTGAGGTTCACCGAGCTGCCGCGTCCGACGCGGGTCGTCTTCGGCGCCGGCCGCTTCGCCGAGCTGGGCGAGGAGGTCGCGCGTCTCGGGGCGCGCCGGGTCGTCGTCGTGACCACCCCGGGCCGCAAGGCGCTGGGGGAGCGGGCCGCCGGGTCCCTCGGGGAGCGGTGCGCGGGGGTGCTGCCCGACGCCGTCGAGCACGTGCCGGCCGAGGTGGCCGACGCCGGGGTCGCCCGAGCACGGGAGCTGGGCGCGGACGGGTGCGTCGCGGTCGGCGGCGGCTCGGCGATCGGGCTCGGCAAGGCGATCGCCCGGGACACCGGGGTGCCGCTGGTCGCCGTGCCCACGACCTACTCCGGCTCGGAGATGACCCCGGTCTGGGGCCGGACCGAGGACGGGGTGAAGACGACCGGTCGGGACGAGCGGGTGCGACCCGCCGTCGTCGTGTACGACCCGGAGCTGACGACGTCGCTGCCGGTCGCGACGTCGGCGACCAGCGCGGGCAACGCGCTCGCGCACGCCGTCGAGGCGCTGTGGGCCTCCGACGCGACGCCGGTGACACGGCTCGAGGCTACCGAGTCGGCCCGGGCGCTCGTCGACGCGCTGCCACGGGTGGCGGCCGCGCCGGCCGACCCGGACGCCCGCGCCGACCTGCTCTACGGCGCGTGGCTCGCCGGGGCGGGGCTCGCGGTGACGACGATGGGGCTGCACCACCGGCTGGCCCACGTGCTCGGCGGCGGGCTGGACCTGCCGCACGCGGGCACCCACACCGTGCTGCTGCCCCACGTTCTGGCCTGGACGCTCCCGGCGGCACCCGAGGCGGCCGCGGCGCTGGAGCGGGCGCTGGGCGGGGAGCCCGTGGCGGTGCTGCGGCGGACGTTCGCGGACCTGGGTGCGCCGACGACCCTGGCGGAGCTGGGCGCGGACGAGGAGCGGAGCTGGACCAGTCAGCTCGACGTGCTGGCCGAGCGGGCCGTGTCGCCGCCGCCGGCGCACCCGAGGGTCCCGACGGCGTCCGACGTCCGGACCCTGCTCGAGGAGGCCCGGCGCGGCTAGGTTGCCGGGATGGCCCAGCCCCTCGGACGACGCGAGCGCAAGAAGGCGGCCACCCGCCGTGCGATCGCCGACGCCGCGCTGGAGCTGTTCACCGAGCGCGGGTTCGAGGCGGTGGGGGTCCGCGAGGTCGCCGAGGCCGCGGACGTGTCGACCGCGACGCTGTTCAAGCACTTCCCCGGCAAGGAGGCGCTGGTCTTCGACGAGGACGGCGACGCCGGGGCCGCGCTGGTCGCCGCCGTCCGGGACCGGCCCGCCGGGCAGGGGATCGTCGGCGCCCTGCACGCCCACCTGCGCGGGGTGGTCGCCGCCCTCGACGCCGACGACCCGCAGGTCCGGCGCTTCCTCGACCTCGTCCAGAGCTCCGAGGCGCTCCGCGAGTACGCGCGGCGGCGGTGGCTGCGGCACGAGGCCGCGCTGACGGCGGCGATCGTCGCGGAGTGCGGCGACCGCGTGCACCCCACGACGTGCGGGGCGCTCGCCCACTTCGCCCTCGAGTCCCTCGGGCTCCTCGCCGGCGAGCCCGACCCCGTCGCGGCGCTCGACCGGATCCTCGTGCTGCTCGAGCAGGGGTGGCGCGCGCACGTGCCCGGTGCCTCCGGCTTGTGAGCACTAAAGGTCGGTATAGCGACATGTCTGTATACCGACCTTCAGTGCTCACGAGCGCGCAGCGCACCGGCCGCCCGCTCCCGAGTGGGCTCGCATGGCTGCGGCGGTGACCCTCGGGGTCCACTCGGCGGGTGCCGTGGCCGGCCGCCCGCTCCCGAGTGGGCTCGCATGGCTGCGGCGGTGACCCTCGGGGTCCACTCGGCGGGTGCCGTAGCCGGCCGCCCGCTCCCGAGTGGGCTCGCATGGCTGCGGCCGTGACCTTCGAGGTCCACTCGACGGTGCCGGGGCCGCCCTCGCGCATCGCCGGCGCACGGTGCACCGTGCTGGACATGACCATCGGGACCGGGACGACGACGCCGCCGTACCCCGTGTCGCCCTTCGCGGGGCGCGGGGCCCTCCGACGACCCGTAGACAGCCGCCACCTCGGTGTTGCTCGAGCCGGCGTTCGACACCGATGGCGAGCTGGCGACGCGATGCGGCTGCGCGGCTTCCTCGTCGACCCCACCTAGATCGAGGTCCGGTTCGCGGCGCACCCGGCGGTGCACACGGCGAAAGCGACGGGGTCGAGGGGAACGACGGGGCGACGGTGGCGGTCGGGTTCCTGACTGGAGGACGGGGTCGCCGACCCGGGCGACCTGCGGGCGTGGTGCGCCGAGGTGCTGGCGCCGTTCAAGGTGCCCGCCTCGGAGCAGGTGCTCGACGAGATGCCGACGACGTCGAGCACCCATGGTCTTAAGGTCCGGAAGAAGGTGCTCGCTGCGCTCGCCCATCAGCACCGTCGGCCGATTTGTCCATCCGTCGACTGAGAGAGAGCTGGTCCAGCCACCGGGACCGGACCAGCCGCCAGCTACAGGGCCGCGATCAACGTAACGCCTCCCACAAGGACCATCGCGATGAAGATGGCGAGGGCGACGGGCAACAGCACGCCGCGCACGGCGTACACGAGCGCGGCTACTGCGAAGAAGAAGGAGACTGGATGGACGCTGACGAGCTGAACGAGGCTTGGAGACAACACTGGGGCTCCCAAGAGCAGTACCTAGCCGCCTAAGGGCGGCTAGACGTCCTGACAAAGACGGATGCATCGCCGACCACTCGTCGACGTGCGTGCTGGTCGGACCGCAGGAGGTCCGATGGAAGGGCTGCAGTCAGAGCGGGGCCAGATCAAGACCCGTCGCGCACGAGAGCATCCGGCTTAGCCCTGCTGGGGGCTTGCCAAGAGGTCTAGAGTCGAGCGTCGTCCCAGGGTCCTGCTAAGAGTCCGGGGCACACTGCTCGACGGCGTGCTTGATGCATACCTTCGGCGCAGTAGAGCGCCGCAGCTGGTGCTCCCAAGGCACCGGCTGTGGCGCTCGTCGCCACCCACGAGAGGGTCAGCGACCTGTCATCTTCAGCTCGCGATGTCTACCTCCTGATCGCTTTCAACTCTGCGTAGTCGGACGACCGGCTAGCGAACCTGACAGTAATGAGGATGAGGGACCACCTGCGGGAAGGCAAGCAAGTGCCTCTGTCACTTGCCCGAGAACCTTGGGCTCGTTCGTGTTCGATCTTGAACCTGTCCCGTAACCTTGCCGGCCTCGGCAGCGTTGAAGAGCCGATGTCCAGGGCCTTCGACGACACGCTTACGAGTACGACACGCTGAGGGGGTCTCGTAACGATCGAGCAGGTACTGCGATACCCTCGCGGAGAGCGAGCCTGGCACATGCCAGGGGCAGATGCTTTCGGCACGTGCTTCTGGCGTCCTAGCCACGAGCCCGGGCCGGACCTTCAGCAGGTGAGGTGAAGTGGAGCGGACGACTGCGACCCTTCGCAGGAAAGAGCTGGGTCGACGGCTTCGCGAGCTGCGCACCGCCGGATCGTGGACTATGGAAGATGCAGCCAGAGTGCTACATTGCTCGACTGCCAAAATCAGTCGCTTGGAGAGTGGGACGCGTTCAGCGAGTGTGCGAGACGTGCGCGATCTCTGTGGATTCTATAAGTTGGCAGACAATGAGATCGCCGAACTCGAGGAGCTCGCTAGGCAGAGCCACCAGAGCTCCTGGTGGCAGAGCTATAGCCTTACCTATGGAACTTTCATTGGCCTCGAGCAATCAGCGGAGACTATCTCGGAATACGCAACGCTCATAGTCCCCGGACTGCTCCAAACTTATGATTTTGCGAAATCGGTGGTCAGTACACTCGAGCCTAGCCTGACGGAGTTGGTCGTCGAGGATCGTGCGAAAGCTCGCATAGCCAGGCAGGAGATCCTGGAGCAGAATGACCCGCCAGACCTGTGGTCGATAATCGACGAGCTAGCTCTCTTTAGGGTAGTTGGCAGTGAAACGATCATGGAGAGGCAGATCGAGCATCTAATTGAGATATCGCGACTGCCAAATGTACACCTCCAGATTATCCCTGTAACCGAAGGCTTGTACCAGGGGTATCCTTTCCATTTTACCCTCCATGAATTTAGCCAAGAAGACATGAGGCCGGTTGTTTATGTCGAAGGACAGTCCGGAGACCTCTACCTTGAGCGCGGCGATGAGACTTCCAAATATCGACGCTTATTCAACGAACTCCGTTCGATCGGAAATGGACCTCGCGAATCAAGGGTCCTACTCGAGAAGCATCTAAGGCGTCTCGCTCCCCGTTAGTCCAGCACGAGAGAAAGGTTGAAGATGTCGTTCTCGAGCAAGGACCGCCCCGGACTGAGTTGGCATAAGGCCAGCTCCAGCATGGCAAACGGCCAGTGTGTCGAGGTGGCGCGCTGCGATAGCATCATCGCGGTCCGCGACTCCAAAGAGCCAGACGGTCCAGCATTGACCTATACAGCCGGTGAGTGGGTCGCATTCGTGGAAGCCGTCAAGCTTGGCGAATTTGATCATCTCGCGCCCGGTTAGCGGGAGCGTTCCCTCGGGATCCAGGAGGCTCTCGCGCTGCAATTCTGAAGTCCACACGGCTGCTCGCATCGGGATGCGTCGGCACAGAACAGTGAGTCTTCGGTGGCTACGTCCGCTGGAGCCTGCGTCATAGTGTGGCGGCGCAGCAAGCTGTCATCGAGTTGCGCCGCAATTTGTCGCCTCATTTGACCGGATCCTTCGCTGAAGGACGGTAGGGGTCGCGTGGAGCGCTCGTCCTGGGCTACCGACATTCGACGATAGCTCATGTTCTGAGTACTTGCGCCAAACTTCCTCGGGTCTCAAGGAGTCAGCCAGGGAGGAAGGTGCTCGCCGAGCTCGCCCGTGAGCACTTTCTGGGGCTATAACACCAGAAAGTGCTCACGAGGGCTCCGCCCACCTAGTAGTTCTGCACGTGCTGGAACCCGAACCGGCCCTTGATGCACAGGTGCCCGTGGGTCACCGAGTGGTCGTGCGGGGAGGTCACGTTGACGATCGTGTTGTGCTGCACGTGCAGGTCCAGCGTGCAGCCGACACCGCAGAACGAGCAGATCGTCGACGTCACCGTCTCGTCCTCGGGGTCCCACTCACCGGCCTCGCGCAGTTCGTGCTCGGCCACCGACTTCAGCGCGCCCGTCGGGCACACGCCGATGCAGTTCCCGCAGTACACGCAGGCCGACTCGGGCAGCGGCACCGCGAACTCCGTCGAGATCGTCGCGTCGAAGCCCCGACCGGCGACGGCGATCGCGAACGTGTTCTGCGCGTCGGTGCCGCACGCCTCGACGCACTTGTAGCAGAGGATGCAGCGGGCGTAGTCGCGCACGTAGAGGTCGTTGTCGACGGTGACCGGCTGCGCGACGGTCGCGCGGGTCTCGCCGTCGGGCTCGGCGTGGTGTCCGGGGTGGCGGTTGCCGCGCTCGCCCGCCGCGGCGGGCGGGCCGACGGGGCCGTAGCGCTCCGGGTCGGCGCCGTACTCGACCGACCAGCGGGCCACGTCGTCGCCGGCCTGGGACATGTCGTTGGCCGACCCGAGCAGCTCGAGCACCATCCTGCGGCTGTGCGCGACCCGCTCGGTGTCGGTGCGCACGACCATCCCGTCCTCGACCCGCCGCGCGCAGGAGGGCACCAGCGGGCGCGAGCCCTCGACCTCGACGACGCACACCCGGCACGCGTTCACCGGGGTGAGGTTGGGGGCCTGGCACAGGCGCGGGGTGTCGCACCCGGCCCGGTCGAGGACGTCCAGGATCGTCGCGTCCTCGGGGACGCGGTGCTCGACGTCGTCGACGGTCACCGAGACCAGCCGCCGGATGGTGCCCAGGTCCACGAGTGTCATGACGACTCCACCCCGTTTCCTCCCGTCGCTCCGCTCGCCCCGACGAGTCCGAGCTTCAGGGCCGACCGCACCGCCGACGCCGCGGTCTGCCCGAGGCCGCAGATCGAGGCGTCGGTCATCACGCGGTCGACGTCGGTGAGCAGTTGCAGTTCCGTGGTGCGCCCGCCGATCTCGCGCCCGCGCACGATCCGCGCGAGCGCCTCCTCCTGGCGCACCGTCCCGACGCGGCAGGGCACGCACTGCCCGCACGACTCGTCGCGGAAGAAACCCGCGATCCGGCGCAGCACCGGCGCGAAGTCCGTGTCGTCGTCGAAGCACAGCACGACGCCGGACCCGAGGCTGGCGCCGATCTCCCGCGTCCCCTCGAGGGTGAGCGGGACGTCGAGCTGGTCCGGGGTGACGAACGAGCCCGCGGCGCCGCCGAGCAGGATCGCCCGCAGCCGGGGCGGCACGCCGCCGGCGAGCTCGAGGAGCTCGCGCAGCGTCGTGCCCATGTCGACCTCGTAGACACCGGGCCGGGCGATGGTGCCGGCCAGGCAGAACAGCTTCGAGCCCGTCGAGCGCCCCGACCCGACGGCGGCGAACTCCGGACCGCCCTCGGTGATGATCCGCAGCACGTTGACCAGCGTCTCGACGTTGTTGATCACAGTCGGTTTGCCGAACAGGCCCGCGACCGTCGGGAACGGCGGCTTTGCCCGGGGCTCGCCGCGGCGGCCCTCGAGCGAGTTCATCAGCGCGGTCTCCTCGCCGCAGATGTAGGCGCCGGCGCCGCGGCGGACCTCGAGGTCGAACACCCGGCCGGAGCCCATGACGTCGTCCCCGAGGAGCCGGTGGTGGCGGGCCTCGTCGATCGCGTGGCGGACCGCGCGCTCGGCGGCCGGGTACTCGCCGCGGATGTAGAGGTAGCCGGTGCGCGCCCCCACGGCGATCCCGGCGACCGTCATCGCCTCGACGAGGGCGAACGGGTCGGCCTCCATAAGCACGCGGTCCTTGAAGGTGCCGGGCTCGGACTCGTCGGCGTTGCAGACCAGGTACTTCTCCGGCTCGGGCGACCCGGCGACGGCGGCCCACTTCGTGCCGGTCGGGAACGCGGCCCCGCCGCGTCCCGTCAGCGACGCGGTGGTCACCTCGTCGACGACGCGGGCCGCCCCGACGGCGAGGGCGCGCCGCAGCCCGGCGTACCCGCCGGCCGCGCGGTACGCGTCGAGGTCGGCCGGGTCGGCGACCCCGACCCGCGCGAGCAGGTGCAGCCCGTCGGCGCCGGCCTGCGGGGTGGAGACGACGGGGTCGGGGCCCGGGACGTCCGCGCCGCCGAGGCCCTCGAGCACGGTGGTGACGTCGGCCGGGGCGATCTGCTGGTGGTCCCCGAGCCCGTCGCCGGCCTCCGGTTCGGCCCGCTGCAGGAACACCGCCGGCGCCCGCTCGCACATCCCCAGGCACGGGCTGCGGGTCCAGGTGACGTCCTCGCGCGCCCCCGGCGGGCCGAGCCGGTCCTCGAGGGCGGCGCAGAGCGCCTCGCCGCCGAACGCGGCGCACCCGACGTCGTCGCACACGTGCGCGGTGCGCGGCGCCCGCGGCGTGACCGAGAACAGCGCGTAGAACGTGGCGACGCCGTAGGCCTCGGCCGGCGGGACGCCGAGCCGGGCGCACACGTGCCCGAGGGCGCCGCGGCTGATCCAGCCGACCGCGTCCATGACGGCGTGGAACGCGGGCAGGAGGAGGTCGCGCCGCTCGCCGGCCGGGAGGGGCCCCGGGGTGTCCGGGTCGGCCGGGACGACCGCGTCGATCGCCGCCCGTTCGGTGTCGGTGGGCGCGTCGGGCAGCAGCGCTAGGTCCACCCGGTGACTCCTCTGCTCACGATCCGGCCACCGGCACCCGCGTGTCGGGAACGGGGCGTTCCTGCCGCTCGGCGTCTGCCACGAGGCGTTCCGGACGTCCCGGGAGCTTCTCGATCCGGACCGCCGTCGCCTTGAACTCCGAGGTCCCCGACTTCGGGTCCCACGCCTCGTTGGTGATGAGGTTGACGTCGACCTGCTCGGAGAAGTGCGGCGTGATGAACGCCAGCCCCGGCCGGGCCGCCTCGTCGAACCGGACGGGGGCCTCGACGGCGCCGCGCCGCGACACCACCCGCACCAGCTCCCCGTCGTCGACCCCCAGCGCCTTCGCGTCGGCCGGGTCCACGCAGAGCGCCTCGTCCCGGCGCAGCGGCGAGGAGTACCCGCCGGTCTGCACCCCGGAGTTGTAGGAGTCGAGCCGGCGCACCGTCGTCAGCCGCAGCGGGAACTCCGCGGTGAGCACGTCCAGCGGGCCGGCGTGCTCCACCCCGGCGAACGGGGCGGGCGTGCCGCGCGCGGCGGGATCGCGCTCCCAGAGCCGGGTGTGCATCGTCGGGGTCCCCGGGTGGTCCTCGGACGGGCAGGGCCACTGCAGCCCGCCGTGCTCGGTCAGGCGGGCGTACGACATCCCGGCGTGCCAGTTCAGCGACACCGACCGCAGCTCGTCCCACACCTGTTCGGCGCTCGGCTCGCCCCAGTCGTGCCCGAGCCGCGTCGCGAGGGCGCAGAGGATGTGCGTGTCCGGCCGCGCGAGTCCCGGCGGGTCGATCGCCTTGCGCACCCGCTGCACCCGCCGCTCCGACGAGGTGACGGTGCCCTCGTACTCGCACCAGTCCGCGCAGCTCGGCAGCACCACGTCGGCCAGCTCGGCGGTGGCCGTGCGGAAGATGTCCTGGACGACGAGGTGGTCCAGCCCGGTGAGCAGCTTCCGGGCGTGCGCGACGTCGGCCTCGGACTCGGCGGGGTTCTCCCCGACGACGTAGACCGCGCGGACCTCGCCGCGCTCCATCGACTCGAACATCTGCGAGAGGTGCAGCCCCTTGGACCGCGGGATCGGCGCGCCCCAGACCTGCTCGAAGCGGGCCCGCTCGACGTCGTCCTCCACGTCGTAGCCGCCGGGCAGCCGGTTCGGGATGGCGCCCATGTCGCCGCCGCCCTGCACGTTGTTCTGCCCGCGCAGCGGGACCAGGCCCGAGCCCCAGCGCCCGACGTGCCCGGTGAGCAGCGCGAGGTCGATGAGGGCGCGGACGTTGTCGACGGCGTTGTGGTGCTCGGTGATCCCGAGCGTCCAGCACAGCTGCGCGCGGTCGGCCGTCGCGTACGCGATCGCGGTGTCGCGGATCAGGCCGGCGTCGACCGTGGTGACCTCCTGCGCCCGCTCGAGCGTCCACGGCTCGACCGCCGCGGCGTACTCGTCGAACCCTGTGGTCGCGCGCTCGATGAACGCCCGGTTCTCCAGACCCTCGTCGAGGATCACCCGGCCCATGGCGTGCGCGAGCGCGATGTCGGTCCCGACGTCGAGGGCCAGGTGCCCCCGCGCCCACTTCGCCGAGGACGTGCGCCGCGGGTCGACCACGTAGAGCCCGGCGCCGCGGCGGATGCCGGTGAGCACGTGGTGGAAGTAGATCGGGTGGGTCTCGCGCGCGTTGGAGCCCCAGAGCAGGACGAGGTCCGTCTCCTCGACCTCCTGGTAGGCGCTGGTGCCACCACCGGCGCCGAACACTGCCGTCAGACCGACGACGCTGGGAGCGTGTCAAGTGCGGTTGCAGGAGTCCACGTTGTTGGACCCCATCACCACCCGCGCGAACTTCTGGGCGACGTAGTTCATCTCGTTCGTCGCCTTGGAGCAGGAGAACATCCCGTAGGCGCTCCCCGGGACCCCGCGGAAGCCCGCGGCGGCGCGTTCGAGTGCCTCGTCCCAGCTCGCGGGACGGAGCTCGCCGTGCTCGCGCACGAGGGGCTCGGTGAGGCGGACGTGGCGCGGAGCGCGCATGGGGATCGACCTCCGACGTGACGGACGTGTCGTGGCTCACGCTAAACGCCGTGGAGATCAAGTGCGACCCGCCTCACAGGCGTGATCACACCGCGTTCACCTCACCGTTCACCTCTGCGGAACGGAGATCCCCGCGAGGAGTCCGGCCAGGCCACGGGTGTCGGGGTCCAGGCTCACCGCGATCACCCGCTCGGCGACCACGATCAGCGGCTCGGCCGCGGTGTTGGCCAGGTGCGCCAGCAGCGCCGCGCCCGCGTCCGGGGTGAGCTCCATCGCGTCGGCGAGGACGTCGACCGCCCGTCCGAGGTGGCGGTCGTGCTCCACCGCGGACCAGGACGGCCAGCCCGGCGGCGGCGGCCCGTCGCGCGGGGCCGACATCGGGGGGAAGGGCGAGGCCCGGGACGTGGCGGCCGCAGGCTCCGCGGCCGCGGGGGCCGGGGACGTCGCGAGGTGGACCAGGTAGCCGCGCAGGAGCAGCCCGGCCGGCCAGCGCTCGTCCGGATCGGCCGGGTGCCCGACCGCGACCACCTGGTGGACCGTCCCGTCGACCGACACGATCCGGTGCCGGCAGGTGTAGGCCAATCGGTGGGCGACGGCATCGGCCATCACGTGCTCCACGCGCGCCCGATCGTCGGGGTGCTTGTGGGAGATGACGAGCGCGCGACTCGGCCGCACGCCGCCGGCGGGGTATCCGAGCAGGTGGAACATGGTGTCGTTCCAGACCCACCGGTCCGAGCTGGGATGCCAGGTGTAGGCGCCGACCCGGTCCATGGCACCCCCCGACGGTTGTGGGCCCGGACGAGCGGAGGGTAGCGGGGCGCCCACTGATCGGGGGAGGCCGTCCCCTACCGGGGTACCGGCGGTCGGCCGGTATCTGGGCCTGCGTCAGCCGGGGGCGTCGGTCGGGAGCTCCACGACCAGGTCCGACCCGTCGGCCGCCGCGCGGTAGGTCAGCTCGCCGTCGTGGGCGCGCACCAGCGCCCGGGCGATCGCGAGGCCCAGCCCGGCGCCGCCGGAGTCGCGGGCCCGGGCGGAGTCCAGACGCACGAGCCGGTCGAAGATGCGCTCGCGGTCGGCCTCGGCCACCGGCTCGCCGTCGTTGTGGACCACCAGCCGCGCGCCGGCGTCGTCCCCGGCCCCGACCGTCACCCGGACCGCCCCGCCGCCGCGCACGTGGCGCCGCGCGTTGTCGAGCAGGTTCACCAGCACCCGCCGCAGCTTGTCCTCCTCCCCGGGCACGACGACGGGTCCGTCGGCCACCACCGCGACGTCCAGCCCGGGGTCGACGAGCCGCAGCCGTCCCACCTGGTCGGTGGCGAGCGCGGTGAGGTCCACCGGGTGGCGGTCGAGCTCCGCCCCGCCCTCGATCCGGGCGAGGTCGAGCATGTCGGTGACCAGCGACGAGGCCCGCGAGGTCTCCCGCACCAGCGCGATCGCGAGCTCCTCGCGGGTCTCGCGGTCCTCGTCGGAGTCGCGCACCAGGGTCTCGGCCAGCGTCTGCATCCCGGCCAGCGGGGTGCGCAGCTCGTGGGCGGCGTCGGAGAGGAAGCGCCGGGTCGTCGCCTCCGAGCGGCGGGCCTCCTGCTCGGCGGCCCGGGCCGACGTCGCGGCGTCGAGCGCCTCGCGGGCCGAGGCCTCGGCGCGCTGCCGGGCGGCGTCGAGCGCGTCGAGCATCTCGTCGAACGCGGCGGCGGTGCGCCCGATCTCGGTATCGGTGGTGGTGGGACGCAGCCGCCGGTCACGGTCGCCGTTGGTGATCGCGCGGGCGACCCGCGTCATCGCGTCGAGCGGGCGCAGTGCCGCGGACACGCCGCTGAAGAGCACCACCGCCGAGATCGCCAGCCCGACCAGCCCGACCCCGATCAGCACCCCGCGCAGCCGGTGCACCACGGTGTCGACCTCGCCCGGGTCGACCGACAGGTGCACGACGGTGCCGTCGGCGAGCGTCTTGTCGACCCCCGGGCCCGGGGCGCGCGGTCCCGGGCGCCCCGGCCCGCCGTCGGGACCGTCCGAGTCGTGACGATCCGCGCCGGGGCCGTCCGGCCCGGCGTGGGGCGGCTTCGGCGGGCCCGCGACGCCCTGCAGCACCGTCCCCGTCGGCGACAGCCGGACGGCCCGCACGCCCTGCCCGTCGAGCAGCGCGACGAGCTGGTCGGCGGGCACCCCCTGCGCGACCAGGCCGTCGAGGCGGGAGGACCGCTCGGCCAGCCGGGTCTGCTGGTCGCGGTCGAGCGCCGCGGTGAGCGCGAGGTCGACGACGAGGCCCGCCACCAGGAGGGTCACCGCGACGACGGCGACCACCGTCGCGGTCACCCGCCAGCGCAGCGAGCGGACCGGGACGATGCGGCGGGTCCCGCCCCTCACGTCCGGTCCCCGGCGGGGCGCAGCGTGTAGCCCAGCCCGCGGCTGGTGTGCACGATGCGCGGGCCGTGCGCCTCGAGCTTGCGGCGCAGCGCGGAGAGATGGACCTCGACGAGGTTCGGGTCGTACGCGTCGTAGCCCCACACCTGGGTGAGGATCTGGTTCTTGCTCACCACCCGGCCCCGCTGCTCGGCGAGGTAGCGCAGCAGCCGGAGCTCGGTGGCGGTGAGCCCCAGCGGCGCCCCGGCGCGGGTCGCGATCCCGTCCTCCTCGTCGATCACCAGGTCCCCGACGACGAGGGCGGTCGGCGTGCGTCCCCGGCGGCGCAGCACCGCGCGGACCCGGCTGGTGAGCTCCTCGAGCAGGAACGGCTTGACGACGTAGTCGTCGGCGCCGGTGTCGAGCCCGCGCAGCCGGTCGTCGAGGGCGTCGCGGGCGGTGACCATGACGATGCCCGCGTCGGTGCGGTCGCGGACGACCTCGAGCAGCGTGAACCCGTCGCGCCCCGGCAGCATGACGTCGAGCACGACGAGGTCGGGCCGGAACCCGTCGAGCGAGTCCTCCAGCGCCGAGCCGTCGGCCAGGCCGCGCGCGGCGTATCCGGAGCGGTCCAGCGCGCGCACGATCGACTCCCGCATCGTCGTCTCGTCCTCGACGACGAGCACCCGCGGGCCGGGTCCGCTGCTCATCACGACCCATCAGACCAGGCAGGGCTGAACGGTGCCTGAAGCCGGGGCCGTCCCTGAAGCGTGGCTGAGGAACGCGGGCGGCGGCGCGGACCTCAGGGACGCTTCAGCTCGGCCGTCCACGGTCGGTGCCGTGCCCCACCCGGGGCCCACCGACCGTGAGCGGAAGGACCCAGATGAGCGAGAACGAGCCGCCGACCACCCCGGCGACGCCGACCCCGCACGACGCCGCCTCCGGGACCGCCCCGGACCCGGCCCCGCGCGGGTCGCGCTGGTCGCGGCTGCGGCCCCGCGGCCGGACGGGGACGGTCCTCGTCGGCGTCGGCGGGTTCGTGCTGGGCCTCGTCGTCGCGGGCGTCCTGGTGCTGGCCACGCCCCTGGGCGACCACGGCGGCGGCCGGGGCGGGGGTCCCGACGGCGGCCCGGGTGGGCCGGGGCGGGTCCACGGCGGCCCGGGTGGTCCCGGTGGCTCGGGTGGTCCGGGTGGCCGTGGGGGCCCCGACGCCGGGCCGGGCCGCGCCGCCCCCGGTGCGGGCGGCCCGGTCATCCAGGTGCAGCCCGGCGGCACCGTGATCGTCCAGCCGGGGGCGACCGTGCAGCAGGCCGCCCCGTCGGCATCGGCGGCCCCGGCCCCGGCGGCCCCGGCTCCGGCGTCCCCGGCTCCGGCTCCGGCCGCCCCCGCACCGGCGTCCCCCGCGCCGGCCGCCCCGGCACCGACCGGCTGAGCCCGCGGCGGCGTGCTCAGCCCGCGGCGGCCGCCTCGCAGCGACCGCGCAGCGTCTCGAGGTCGGTCGCGACCACGGCGGCGTCGCGGGCCACGTCGTCGTCGGTCATGCCCGGGCGGCGGCGGACCGTGAACACGACCTCGGCGCCGTCGTCGTGGGGCAGCACGCGCAGCGGGTTCAGCACCTCGGTGCCGTCGGGCATGCGGACGGTGTGGTCGAGCACCCCGAGGTCGTTGGGCGGGACGAAGCGCACCGTCACGTCGCCGAAGGGGGAGGACGCCGACCAGGACCCGTCGTCGAGCGGGGTGACCGTCGCCGTCGCGAGCCCGGACGCCCAGTGCACGAGGTTCCGCGGGTCGGCCGCGTAGGCGTGGACCTCCCGCCACGGCCGGGCGATCACCCGCGAGACGTGTCGGGTTCCGGCATCGGTGTCCGTGCTGGTCACGGCGCCCGATCCTGCCACCACCCCGCAGCGCTGCGGCCGCCGCGCGCGGAGACGACGATGCCGGGGTGACCGGACCTCGCGCGACGGTGGTCGGGGCCGGGATCGTGGGCCTCGCGGCCGCGTCCCGGCTGCTGGACGCGGGCTGGCGGGTGACCGTCCTCGCGGACCGGCCCACGGCCGCGTCGACCTCCCACCTCGCGGCCGCCGTCTGGTTCCCGACCCGGGCCGACCCCCGCGACCGCGTGCTCGCCTGGGGCGCGGCGACCTTCGCCGAGCTCGCCGACCAGGCCCGCCGCGGGGTCCCGGGCGTCCTCATGCGGGAGAGCCTCGCGCTCTACCGGGAGGACCCCGGGACGCCGTGGTGGGCGGCCGCGGTGCCCGACCTGCGCCCGGCACGACCCGACGAGCTGCCGGCCGGCTACGCCCACGGCCTGCGGTTCGCGGTCCCACTGGTCGAGATGCCGGTGCACCTGCCGTGGCTCACCGACGACCTCCTCGCCCGCGGGGCCGGGTTCGTCACCCACCGCCTGGACCGGCTCGACGACGCCCCGTCGGTCACCGGTGGCCCCGACCTCGTCGTCGCCGCCCCCGGGCTCTCCGCCCGGGAGCTGGTGCCGGACGCGGCGGTCGTGCCGGTCCGGGGGCAGATCGTGCGGGTCACCAATCCCGGGCTGACGCTCTCGGTCCGCGACGAGGGCCACCCGGGCGGGCGGGCCTACGTCCACCCGCGCACGGACGACGTGATCCTCGGCGGGACGCTCGACGAGGGCGTCTGGGACGCGACTCCCGACCCGGCCACCGAGGCGGCGATCGTCGCCCGCTGCACCGACCTCGTGCCGGAGCTCGCCCACGCCGCGGTGCTCGGCAGCGTCGCCGGCCTGCGGCCCGCGCGCCCCACCGTGCGGCTCGAGCGCGGGACACTCGCCGACGGGACACCGGTGGTCCACGACTACGGGCACGGCGGCTCGGGGATCACGCTGTCCTGGGGCTGCGCGGACGAGGTGGTCCGCCGGTCCGCCGGCCCCTGAGCGCGCCCATCGCGCAGCCTGGTTCCGCCGGTCCCAGGATGAGGGGTCCCTCGCGGCGGATCCCGTCGGCGACGCACGGTGGAGACCGCACGGTTCCACGACGATCCCGGAAGGCGCTCATGCCCTCTCTCCCCACGCACGACCTGCCCGGCGGCACGGCCCGCCTGGGCGACCTCGAGGTCACCCGCGTCGGCTACGGCGCGATGCAGCTCGCGGGGCCCGGGGTGTTCGGCCCGCCGAAGGACCGCGACGAGGCGGTCCGGGTGCTGCGGACCGTGGTCGACCTCGGCATCAACCACATCGACACCTCGGACTTCTACGGTCCGTACGTCACCAACGAGATCCTCCGCGAGGCCCTCGCGCCCTACCCGGAGAACCTCGTCATCGTCACGAAGGTCGGGGCGTTCCGCGACGACCAGGGCGGGTGGCCGGCCGCGCTCGAGCCCGACCAGCTGCGGCAGGCGGTGGAGGACAACCTGCGGCGCCTGGGCCTGGACACCCTCGACGTCGTCAACCTGCGCCTCGAGGCCGACCACGCGAACCACATGGCGCCGATGGCGCAGCCGGTGGCCGAGCGGTACGGCGTCCTGGCGGAGCTGCAGCAGCAGGGCAAGATCCGCCACCTCGGGATCAGCACCGCCTCGGCCGAGCAGGTCGCCGAGGCGCAGGGCGTGGCGCCCGTCGTGTGCGTGCAGAACGCCTACAACCTCGCCCACCGCGACGACGACGCGCTGGTCGACTCGCTCGCCGCACAGGGCATCGCGTACGTGCCGTACTTCCCGCTGGGCGGGTTCTCGCCGCTGCAGTCGCAGGCCCTCGACGACGTGGCGAAGCGGCTCGACGCGAGCCGGATGTCGGTCGCGCTGGCGTGGCTGCTGCAGCGCTCGCCGAACATCCTGCTCATCCCCGGCACCTCGTCGGTCGAGCACCTGCGCGAGAACGTGGCCGGCGCCGGGCTCGAGCTCCCCGACGACGCGATCGCCGAGCTGGACGCGATCGGCGCCTGACGCGCACCGGGGCCCGCCGCGGCACTACGCGGCGGGCCCGATGACGCGTGGTGGCGCGCTCGGCTCAGTGCCGGCGCCGGACGGCGGCCCCGGCCTCCCGGGTGGCCAGCGACCCCGCGATGGCGGCGACGAAGGCGACGCCGAGCCAGAGGGCGGCCCAGCCGGCGGCGTGCTGCACGCCCTCCGCCGTCGGGGCCGCGCCGGTCCCGAGGGTGGTCGCGGCGCCGCCGAGGCTGCCGACCAGCGACCCCGCGCCGGCCAGGCCGAGCCCGACGACGGCGAGGACGGTCAGCGCCCAGGTCGCGGCGCCCTCGAGCAGCGCCGTTCCGGGCGCCGTGCGGGTGTGGGACGTGGCGCCGCACGCGGCGCCGCCCACGAGCAGGGCGACGACACCGAGGACGGCGCTGACGATGCCGCTGGTCGCGTCCCCGCGCTCCGGCCCGAGCCAGCCGAAGGCGAGGCACAGCAGCTGGAGGACGAGGTAGACGGGCAGGGCGACGATGGCGCCCAGCCACGGGGCGCGCCAGCGCAGCCCGGGCTCCGGCGTGGCGGCCGGTATCGACCCGTCGCGCAGGGACGCGTCGTCGGTGCCGGTCGGCCGGTACGTCGTGGTCTCGGTCATGAGGGGCGGGACCTCCTCTGCATCCTCCGGACGCGCGGGGCGCCCGGCACGTCGCCCGGTCGCGCACATGCGGCGACCAGGCGCTCCCACGGGCTGGCGAGTCAGACCGCACGGATCGGGTCGACGCGGCGACGCCGCCTCGAAACGCCGCGGCGGTGTGACGGGATCGGAGGACGACACCCCTGGTCCCCGGGCCGCTCCGGTTTGCGGGGAGCTGGGCCCGGTGGCAGCGTCCGCGCCCACGGTTGACCTCCCCAGCCGGGACCCTCGTCGCCCCGGCGACACCCGGACGTCCCTCGCGGAGGTCTCGAAGTGGAGATGCCCCGGCCGCTCGCGGCCGCCCTGCGCCGCTGGCCGCTCGTCCGCCAGGCCACCGGCCCCGACCCGCTCGCGCGCGGGGAGGCGGCGCGGTCCAACGCCCCCGACCCGTGGCGGGCGCGTACCGAGGACGCCGACACGGTGACCCGCTCGGTGTGCCCGTTCTGCGCGGTGGGCTGCGGGCAGCGGATCTACTCCCGTGAGGGGCGGGTCACCCACATCGAGGGCGACCCCGACTCGCCGATCAGCCGCGGCCGGCTCTGCCCGCGCGGCTCGTCGAGCCTGTCGCTGGTGACCTCGCCGACCCGCGTGACCAAGGTCCGCTACCGGCGGCCCGGCGGCACCGACTGGGAGGACCTCGACCTCGACACGGCGATGGACATGATCGCCGACCGGGTGGTCGACACCCGTGCCCGCACCTGGCAGGACACCGACGACGACGGCCGCGTGCTCAACCGCACGCTCGGCCTCGCGCACCTCGGCGGGGCCACGCTGGACAACGAGGAGAACTATCTCCTCAAGAAGCTGTACACCGCGCTCGGCGCCGTCCAGGTGGAGAACCAGGCGCGCATTTGACACTCCTCCACCGTCCCCGGTCTGGGGTCCAGCTTCGGGCGCGGCGGCGCCACCAACAGCCAGCAGGACATCGCGCAGGCCGACTGCGTGGTCCTCGAGGGCTCGAACATGGCGGAGGCCCACCCGGTGGGCTTCCAGTGGGTCATGGAGGCCAAGGCCCGCGGCGCGAAGATCATCCACGTGGACCCGCGGTTCACCCGGACCAGCGCCGTCGCCGACACCCACGTGCCGATCCGGCCCGGGACGGACATCGCGTTCCTCGGCGGCCTGATCCGCCACGTCCTCGAGAACGAGCAGGACTTCCGGGAGTACGTCCTCGCCTACACCAACGCCCCGATGCTGGTGCGCGAGGAGTTCGTCGACGCCGGTGACGACGGGCTGTTCTCCGGCTGGGATGCGGACGCGCGCGCCTACGACACCTCGACGTGGCAGTACGAGGGCGCCGACGTGGCGGCCGCCTCGGGGGACCGGGACAAGTGGGACTCCGACGAGCACGCGCCGTCGGCGCGCATCGAGTCCCACCGCGTCACGCACCTGCTCGGCCAGTCCGAGTCCGCCGGATCGGGCGGGGCCCGGTTCCGCGGGGACCCCGTCCGCGACGACACCCTGCAGCACCCGCGCTGCGTCTACCAGGTGCTCAAGCGGCACTTCGCCCGCTACACCCCGGAGATGGTCTCGCGGGTGTGCGGGATGAGCCCGGAGCAGTTCCGGCAGGTCGCGGAGGCCGTCTGCGCGAACTCCGGCCGCGAGCGCACCACGATGTGGGTCTACTCGGTGGGCTGGACGCAGCACACCGTGGGCGTGCAGTACATCCGCTGCGCGTCGATCCTGCAGGGGCTGCTCGGCAACGTCGGCCGTCCCGGTGGCGGGATCATGGCGCTGCGCGGGCACGCCACGATCCAGGGCTCCACCGACATCCCGACCCTCTACGACCTGCTGCCGGGCTACATCCCGATGCCCCCGAAGCACACGCGGATGAGCCTGGACGACTTCGTCGAGGCCGACTCGGCGACCAAGGGCTTCTGGGGCAACATGCGCGCCTACGTCGTCAGCCTGCTCAAGGCCTGGTACGGCGACGCCGCCACCGCGGACAACGAGTACTGCTTCGGCCTGCTCCCGCACATCGACGACGACCACAGCACCTTCACGACGGTGCTCAACATGATCGACGGGCGCTGCGAGGGCTACCTCGTCCTCGGCGAGAACCCGGCGGTGGGCACGACCAACTCCAAGCAGCAGCGCCACGGGCTCGCGGCCCTCAAGTGGCTCGTCGTCCGGGACCTCCAGGAGATCGAGACCGCCACCTTCTGGAAGAACGGGCCCGAGATCGAGACCGGGGAGATGCGCACCGAGGACATCGACACCGAGGTGTTCCTGCTCCCCGCCGCGACGCACATCGAGAAGGCGGGCTCGTTCACCAACACCCAGCGGCTCCTGCAATGGCGCCACCAGGCGGTCGAGCCGCCCGGTGACGCGCGCAGCGACCTGTGGTTCGTCCACGAGCTGGGGCGCCGCATCCGCGAGCGCCTCGCCGACTCCCCGCACGCGCGGGACGCGGGGATCCGGCAGCTCACCTGGGACTACCCGACCGAGGGCCCGCACGGGGACCCCGACGCGCACGCGGTGCTCGCCGAGATCTCCGGGTTCCGCGCGGACGGCACGCCCGTGGACGGCTACACCGAACTGCGCGACGACGGGTCCACGTCCTGCGGGTGCTGGATCTACTCCGGGGTCTTCGCCGACGGCGTCAACCAGGCCGCCCGGCGCGAGCCCGCGGGCGGGGAGAGCCCGGCCGCGCTGGAGTGGGGCTGGGCCTGGCCGATGAACCGGCGGGTGCTCTACAACCGCGCCTCCGCCGACCCCGAGGGCCGGCCGTGGAGCGAGCGGAAGGCCTACGTCTGGTGGGACGAGGAGGCCCGGCGGTGGACCGGGCACGACGTCCCCGACTTCGAGGCGGAGAAGCCGCCGTCCTACCGGCCCCCCGAGGGCGCGCAGGCCCAGGACGCGATCGGCGGGGACGAGCCGTTCATCATGCAGGCCGACGGGCGGGTGTGGCTCTACGCGCCGACGGGCCTCGCCGACGGGCCGCTCCCGACGCACTACGAGCCCGAGGAGGCCCCGAGCCGCAACGCGCTGTACCCCGGGGCGCGGGCCAACCCGGTGCGGCAGCGGTTCGACCGGCCCGACAACCGCTACAACCCGCCGGACCACGAGCCCGGCGCCGAGGTGTACCCGTACGCCTTCACCACGTTCCGCATCGCCGAGCACCACACGGCGGGGGGCATGAGCCGCTGGACGCCCTACCTGGCGGAGCTGGCCCCCGAGATGTTCGTCGAGGTGTCCCCGGCGCTCGCGGCGGAGCGGGGCCTGGAGCACACCGGGTGGGCCACGATCGTCACGGCGCGCTCGGCGATCGAGGCCCGGGTGGTGGTGACGGAGCGGATGAAGCCGCTGCGCATCGACGACCGCGTCGTCCACCAGATCGGGCTGCCGTGGCACTGGGGCCCGAACGGACTGGTCACGGGGGACGCCGCCAACGAGATCATCGGCATCTCGCTGGACCCCAACGTCCACATCATGGACACCAAGACCGGGACCTGCGACGTGGTCGCGGGACGGCGGCCGCGCGGGCCGGCGCTGCCGGAGTTCGTGGAGTCCTACCGCCGCCGGGCCGGGATCGGGATCACCGGGGAGTGACGGACCGCCGCTGACGGGCGCCGGGGGGAGCCCGTCAGCGGCGCGTGCCGCCCCGGCCCGTGCCCTGTCGGGCCTGGGTGGGCCGGACGCGGTCGGGGGCCGGCAGTGGGGGAGCGCCGTCGGTGGTGGCGGTGTCGGTGTCGGGGGCGGTGCCGGTGGTGGCCTGGGCGACGAGCCAGGCGGCCACGTCGACGAGCTTGATGTTCGTGGTCTGCGAGGCCTCGACGAGCATCCCGAAGGCGGTCTCGTCGTCGACCCCGTCGCGATGCATGAGGACGCCCTTGGCCTGCCCGATCACGTCGCGGGACGTCACCGCCCGCGCGAGGCCCGCGATGCGCTGCGCCCCGAACAGGGCGACGGTCGCCTGCGGGGCGAGGGCGTCGGCCAGCGCGCGGCCCGCGGCGCCGATCGTCGACCGGGTGTAGAGCGTCAGCACGCCCAGGACCCCGTCGTGCGCCGTGAGGGCCACCGCGAGCACGCCGCGGACACCGTGGCGGGCCGCGGCCTCGGCCAGGCCCGCGTAGCGGGGGACGGCGGCGAGGTCCGGCACGTCGAGGGTGCCGCTCCCCCTCACGACCTCGACCCCGGGCCCGGCGCCCGACGACGCCTGGAGGCCGTCGAGCTCCTCGACGACGGGGTCGGTGGTGGGCTGCGCGACGAACTGCCCGCGGAGGGCGAGGGCGAACCCCACGTGGTCGACGTCGGCCACGCAGGCCGCCGCGCGGACGATGGAACGCGACGTCCGCTCGAGGACGTCGGCATCGACGCTCAGCACGCCGGTCATGTCGGCGGCGCTCCGTGCGAGCACCTCGGCGTGACGCTCCACGTCCTCACCTGCCATCGGCCGCCCCCGGGATCCATGGGTCTTCTCGGGACGTCCGCCTCGCTGGTGAAACGGGACCCGGACATTCTAGGCCACCGTCCTCGACCGGCCGGGACGAACCACCCCGTGGCCCGTCACCGCTCCGGGTCGGGATCCGCGAGCTCGGCGAAGGCGCGCGCGAGGCGCTCGTGCTGCTCCGCGGTGGGCATCAGCGGCGGCCGGTCGGCGATGGGGACGACCCGGTCGATGTCGCACGGCTCGACCCGGTGCACCTCGAGCAGGCCGGCCGCGACCCGGATCGGCACGCGCGTGCGGTGCGAGAGCGTCAGGGCGTCGACCACGGACACCGTCGGTGCGGCGTCGACGGTCGTCGGCCCCCCGTCGGACCCGAGCGGGGTGACCTCCGCGTGCAGACTCCCGTCGAACCCGGCGACCAGGGAGATGGTGACCTCCCGGTGGCCGACGGGCGCGCCCAGCCAGGGCGACAGGACCCGTGCGAGGCCGGGACCGTCCCCCGGCGCGAGGGGCACGGACATCAGGGTGGGGAGGTCCCGGTCGTCGGAGAGCACCGCACAGGGCTCGTCGAAGAGGGCGCGGCGGGCCACGGCGACGAGTCGTACGACGGGCATGGCGTCCCTCCGCTCGTTCCGGTCCGAGCGCCGTGACGGTCATCGTCGCACGTCAGGTGGCGCGCAGCCGGTCCGCGGCCCACGCGGGCCCGGGGAGCGCGCCCCGGGCCCACGGCCAGGGCTCGCTGCCGCAGGCTCACTCCTGGGGGCTCACTCCTGGGCCTCGCGGCGAGCCTCCGCCCCGGTCTCCCCGGCGTAGCCCTCGTCGAGTCCCGCGGCGCGGCCGACGAAGACGTCGGTGCTGCCCGTGCCGGTCACGGAGCCCGAGTCGCCCGGGTGGTCGTCGTGCCCGCCGCCGCCGGGGCGGCTGCTCGCCACGGCGGGGTCCTCGCCCACGTCGGACTCCGAGCCCTGCGCGACGTCGGGCTGCCCCAGCGGGCCGTCCTCGCCGCGCACCTTGCGTGACAGACGCGAGAGCGCGTCGGAGAGCGCCACGGTGGTGCTCCTCTCGTCGGGTGTGATCACCGGGTACCGCCGGTCGCCCACGGCGAACCGCGCCCGGTGGCACGTGTCCCCGCGCCCCCGGTCCGGGTAGCGCCCGGGCGTGGATGCTGCCGGGTTCGTCGTCGTCGCCAACCGCCTCCCCGTCGACCTCGTCACCGGCCCCGACGGCGAGCAGCGGTGGCAGGCGGCCCCCGGCGGGCTGGTCACCGCGCTGGCCCCGGCGCTGCGGGGACGGGAGTCGGCGGCGTGGGTCGGGTGGCCGGGCGTGCCCGACGCGGCCCCGGAACCGTTCTCCGACGCCACCGTCGGCGAGGACGTCGTGCTGCACCCGGTGCCGCTGGACGCCGACGAGGTCGCGGCGCACTACGAGGGAGCCGCCAACGCCACGCTGTGGCCGCTCTACCACGACCTCATCGCCGCCCCGGTGTACGACCGGGGCTGGTGGGAGGTCCACCGCCGGGTCAACGAGCGGTTCGCCGACGCGACCGCCCGCGTCGCCGCCGAGGGCGCGACGGTGTGGGTGCAGGACTACCAGCTCCAGCTCGTGCCGCGCCTGCTGCGCGAGCGCCGGCCCGACCTGCGGATCGGCTTCTTCCTGCACATCCCGTTCCCGCCGGTGGAACTGTTCCTGCAGCTGCCCTGGCGCGCCGAGGTCGTCGAGGGCCTGCTCGGGGCCGACCTCGTCGGGTTCCACACCCCCGGCGGGGCCCGCAACTTCCGGTGGCTCGCCCATCGGCTCTGCGGCGCCGACGTCGACGGCTCCGAGATCGGGCTGCGCGAGGCCCCCGGCGAGATCCGGGTGGGCGGGCGCACCACCCGCGTCGGTGCCTTCCCGATCTCGGTGGAGTCCGCGACGCTCGCCGAGCGCGGTGCGGACCCGGCGACGGCGGAGCGGGCGGCCGCGCTGCGCGGCGAGCTGGGCGACCCGGAGACGGTGCTGCTCGGCGTCGACCGGCTGGACTACACCAAGGGCATCGGGGTCCGCCTCGAGGCGGTCGGCGAACTGCTCGACGCCGGGCGCCTCGACCCGGCGACGACGGTGCTGGTGCAGGTGGCCACGCCCAGCCGCGAGCGCGTGGACGCCTACCGGCGCACCCGCGACGAGGTCGAGCGCACCGTGGGGCGGATCAACGGCGACCACGCCGACCTCGGCCACCCCGTGGTGCACTACCTGCACCGCTCGCTGCCGCCGGCCGAGCTCGCGCCGCTCTACCTCGCCGCGGACGTCATGCTGGTGACGCCGCTGCGCGACGGCATGAACCTGGTGGCCAAGGAGTACGTCGCGACCCGCCCGGACGACAGCGGCGCCCTGGTGCTCTCGGAATTCACCGGCGCGGCCGAGGAGCTCACGACGGCCTGGACGATCAACCCGTACGACCTCGACGGCGTCGCGGACGCGATCACCGAGGCCGCGGCGGCCGTGCGGTCCCGGGACGAGGGCGCCCGGGAGCGGATGGCGGCGCTGCGGGCCCAGGTCGGGGAGCACGACGTCGCGCGCTGGGCCGAGGCGTTCCTCGCCGCATTGGGTGGGGCGTGATCACGCGGCTGCTCGTGCGGGTCGCGCGGGCCCGCGAGGGGCACGTGGCGCAGGACTGAGGCGTGCTGGGCCTGCCTGGTGTGCTGGTGATCTTGCGGCGGCGGGCGGGGGCACGCGCGCTCCCCAGGCCGACGTGTGAATCCGCGCGCCGGCGGGCACGCCCCGTCCGCGTCGGCATCCGTCCCGGATGACCGGCCCACCGTGGGCGGCGCGAGCGCCGTCCGCCCGTGGAGAACGACGCGGGCCATCCCCGAAACAGCACCACGATCCCGCGCCGCACGTCCTCCCCACCGCACCGGCCGCCCCGCGGCCGGTCGCCCCCTGGGCAGCTGGCGTCGTACGCGTGGATCGTCCGCGTCCCGCAGGAGCACCACGCATGACCACCGTCGACCCCCCGGCGTCCCCGACCCACCTCCCCACCGACCCCGACCCCGACCCAGACCCCACGCCCAGGCCCGACACCGCGGACGGCCCCCGCGACCTCGTCGTCGGGCTGCTCGCCGACCCGGGCCTCGCGAGCGACCTCGTCGCCCGCGTCGCCACCGAGCTCCCCGCCGCGCTCGACGGCGCCATCTCCGGCTACCGCTGGCAGGTCGAGACCGCCCGCGGCCCGGTGGGCCTCGACTCCGAGGGCCTGCTGCCGATGCTGCGCCACGGCGGCGCGCTGCGCCGCCGCCACGGCTGGGACGTCGTCGTCCTGGTCACCGACCTGCCCCGCCGCGCAGGGGCCCAGCCGCTCGTCTCCGACTACGGCTCCGACGAGGGCGTCGGGCTGGTCTCGCTGCCGGCGCTCGGGGCGGTGTCGCTGCGTCGCCGGCTCCGGCGGGCGGTCGTCGACCTCGTCGCCGACGGCCTCCTGGCCCACCGCGGCACCGCACCGGTCCCGGCGCCGCGCCGGTGGTCCCATCCGCTCTCGCCGCCGGTCGCGCGCATCGCCTCGGCCGACGAGGGCATCGACGCCCACCTCGCGCTGCAGGGCACGCGCGGCACGATCCGGCTGCTCGGCGGGCTGGTGCGGGCGAACCGGCCGTGGCGGCTGGTGCCCTCGCTCTCCCCGGCGCTCACCGCGGCCGCCGCCGGTGCCGCCTTCGGGGTCTTCTACTCCAACATCTGGGACCTCTCGGCCGCGCTCTCCCCGGTGCGCCTCGGCGTCGTCGCCGTCCTCGCCGTCGTCGCGATGGCGGTGTGGCTGATCGTCGACAACGGGCTCTGGGAGCGGCCCGCGGCGCGCGAGCACCGGGAGGAGGCGACGCTGTTCAACGCCGCCACCGCCGCGACCATCGGGCTCGGCGTCGCGTGCATGGCGGTGCTGCTGATCGTCCTGACGACGGCCGCCGCGGCCGTCGTCATCCCCCTGCACCTGCTCCCGGGCGGCACCGACGGGGCCACGGCCGCCGTCGCCTACCTGCGCCTGGGGGTGCTCGCCGGGGCGATGGGCATCGTCGCCGGGGCCCTGGGCTCCAAGCTCACCAGCGCCGACGCGGTGCGCCAGGCCGCGTACAGCACCCGCGAGCAGCAGCGGCGGGCGCTGATCGACGACGACGAGCCCAACAGCCAGGCGGACGAGGGCGGCGCGGACGGGGGCGCCCCCGACGGCCCGGACGACGTGTCGCGCGCGACCGGACACGGGTAGCCGCGCCCATGAAGGTCGTCTACGTGTCCTACCCGCCCTCCGACACCGCTGACGCCGACGTGCCCGCCAGCGCGGACAACGCGCTGGGACTGCGCCCGTGGATCGAGTCGCAGGGCCACACGCTCGTCACGACCTCCGACACCGGTGACGAGCTCGACCGCGAGCTCACCGACGCCGAGGTCCTGATCACGACGCCGTTCTGGCCGGTCTACCTCGACGAGGACCGGCTGAAGAAGGCGGAGAACCTGCGGCTGGTCCTCACCGCCGGGATCGGCTCGGACCACACCGATCCCGAGGCCGCGAAGGCGCGCGGCGTCACCGTCGCCGAGGTGACCGGCAGCAACGTCGTCAGCGTCGCCGAGCACAACGTGCTGCAGATCCTCGCGCTGGTCCGCAACTTCGTCCCCGCGCACACCGAAGCCCGCGAGGGGGGCTGGGACGTCGCGAAGATCGCCGCGCACTCGCACGACCTCGAGGGCAAGACCGTGGGCATCGTCGGGCTCGGCGCCATCGGGGCGCGTACCGCGCTGCGCCTCAGGGGCTTCGACGTGCGGATGCTCTACTACGCCAACCACCGGCGCACCGCGGGCGAGGAGGCCTCGCTCGGAGTGCGGTACGCCCGGCTCGACACCCTCGTGGCCGAGTCCGACGTCGTCTGCCTCGCGCTGCCGCTCATGGAGGGCAGCCAGGCGCTCTTCGGCCCGGAGCGGCTGAAGGCCATGAAGCAGGGCGCGTGGCTGGTCAACACCGCGCGCGGCGCGATCGTCGACCGGGACGCGCTGGTCGAGGCGCTCGAGTCCGGCCACCTCGCCGGCTACGCGGGCGACACCTGGTACCCGCAGCCGGCCCCGGCCGACCACCCGTGGCGCTCGCTGCCCGAGGGCTCCGAGGCCATGACGATCCACTGCTCGGGCATGACCCTCGAGGCGCAGGACCGGATCGCCGAGGGCGTGCACGAGATGCTCGCCGCCCACTTCGACGGCACGCCGATGCCCGACGACTTCGTCGTGGTCGACCCCTCGGCCTGAGCCGGGCCGGGACCGCCGACAGACCCCCACCGACAGACCCCCACCGACAGACCCCCACCGACGGTAAGGAACACATGAAGGCACTCACGTGGCAGGGACAGAGCGACGTCCGGGTCCAGGAGGTCCCCGACCCGAAGATCCAGGCTCCGACCGACGCGATCGTGCGCATCACCAGCACCGCGATCTGCGGGTCCGACCTGCACCTCTACGAGGTGCTCGGGCCGTTCCTCGACCGGGGCGACATCCTCGGGCACGAGCCGATGGGGGTCGTCGAGGAGGTCGGCTCGGAGACCGGCGAGCTGGAGGTGGGCGACCGCGTCGTCGTCCCGTTCAACATCTCCTGCGGTCACTGCTGGATGTGCGAGCGCGGGCTCAACGCCCAGTGCGAGACCACGCAGAACCGTGACCAGGGCATGGGCGCCTCGCTGTTCGGCTACACGAAGCTCTACGGGCAGGTACCGGGCGGTCAGGCCGAGTACCTGCGCGTGCCGCAGGCGCAGTTCGGGCCCATCAAGGTCCCCGAGACCGGGCCGGACGAGCGCTACCTCTACCTGTCCGACGTGCTCCCGACCGCCTGGCAGGCCGTCGCGTTCGCCGACATCCCCAAGGGCGGCAGCGTCGTGGTCTTCGGGCTCGGCCCGATCGGCCAGATGTCGGCGCGGATCGCCCGCCACCTCGGCCACCGCGCCATCGCGGTCGACTCGGTGCCCGAGCGGCTCGCCATGGCCCGCCGGCACGGCATCGAGGTCATCGACTCGAACCGCGTGCAGGACGTCACCACGGCCGTGCGGGACATGACCGACGGCCGCGGCACCGACTCGGCCATCGACGCCGTCGGGATGGAGGCGCACGGCTCGCCGATCCCGCAGGTCGCGCAGAAGCTCGTCAACAAGCTGCCGGACGCGATCTCGGCGCCGCTGATGTCGGTCGCCGGTGTCGACCGCACCGCGGCCCTCATCGGGTGCGTGGACGCCGTGCGCCGTGGCGGCGTCGTCTCGCTCTCCGGGGTCTACGGCGGGCAGGCCGACCCGCTGCCGATGCTGAAGATGTTCGACAAGGGGATCCGTCTCGCCATGGGGCAGGCCCACGTCAAGCGCTGGATCCCGGACCTGCTGCCGCTGGTGCAGGACGAGTCCGACCCGCTCGGCGTCATGGACCTCGAGACGCACTCGCTGCCGCTGGAGGAGGCCGCGCACGGCTACGACATCTTCCAGCGCAAGGCCGACGGCGCGATCAAGGTCGTCCTCAAGCCCTAATCACAGCCGGAGGGTCCGTTCGACGACGGGGCCCTCCGGCACCACCCCGAGCCGGCGCAGCAGGTAGAGACAGGCCACCGCCAGGTCGTTGCCGGCGATCTCGTCGGCGACGCGCTCCCAGTCGACCTGCTCGCGCACGGCCCGGGCCGCCGGGAGCACGGTGTTGAGGTCGGCGCGCTGCTCGTTGAGCGCGCAGAGCTTGCCGACGAGGACGTCGGTGATGTCGCTGACCGGCATCCAGACCGAGAGGACCTCCTTGCGCTGCGCCCGGCCCAGCATCTCCGGGCCGACGGAGTGTCCGCAGACCCGGTGCAGCACGTCGACCATGGCGCCGTCGGTGTAGACCTTGAACAGCCAGTCCTCGGGCGGGTGCTGGACATCGAGCCCGGCCGCCGTGAGCACCTCGGCGGCCCTCGCGGCTTCGTCCTCGGCGACGACGACGTCGACGTCGTGCTCGGGCTCCGGGGCGCCGTAGGCCCATGCGGCGTACCCCCCGGCGAGGGCGAACGACACGCCGCCCTCCTGCAGGGCGACCGCGACCCGCTTCAGCGCTTCCTGCTGACCCGCCCGTGCGTTGATCACCGCTGACCGGTACCCGACGTCGCATTCGGGGAACCCGGTGGGCGTGCGCCTCGTGACCTGGAACGTGCTGCACGGCTGCTCCCCCGACGACGGCCGGGTCGACCCCGGCCGGTTCGCCGCCGCCGTCCGCGCGCTCGACGCGGACGTCCTCGCCCTGCAGGAGGTCGACCGCGGGCAGGAGCGCTCGGGGGGAGCCGACCTCGCCGGGATCGCGGCCGAGGCGATGGGGGCCGACGACCACCGGTTCGCGGCCGCGCTGGTCGGGCCGCCCGGCGCGTGGTCGGCGGCGCCGGACGAGGACCGGGCCGGCGGGCCGGGCGACGCCGCGGCCGACGCCACCGCCGCCCTGCCCGCCACCGCGCCCGAGCGGATCGAGGCCCTCGTCGACCCGTCGCCCCGCGAGCCGGCGTACGGCGTCGCGCTGATCTCGCGGCTGCCGGTGCTCTCGTGGCGCGCGGTCCGCGTCCCGCCGCTGCCCCGGCCGATGCCCCTGCTGGTCGGCCGGCCGCTGCACCCCGCGGTGGTGCACGACGAGCCGCGGGTCGCGGTGGCGGCGCGGGTGGCCACGGACGACGGCGAGGTCACCGTCGCCACCACCCACCTCTCGTTCATCCCGGGCTGGAACCTGGTGCAGCTGCGCCGCCTCGTGCGCGCGCTCGACCGCGAGGTCGGCCCCGGGCCGCTCGTGCTCACGGGGGACCTCAACACCGGACCGCGCCGCGCGGCGTGGGTGAGCGGGCTGACCGGGCTCGCCGCCGGGCCGACCTTCCCGGCCGCGCAGCCCCGCGCCCAGCTCGACCACGTGCTCGGGCGGCAGGTCCGGGCGTCCGACGGCGAGGTCCGCCACCTGCCCGTCTCCGACCACCGCGCGCTCGGGGTGACGCTGCGCCGGGCGTGAGGCCACGCCCGCCGTCGTCGGGACGGACGTGTCCGTGCGACCGCGCGCCGGGTAGCCGCCGGCCCGCCGTGCCCGCCCTGCCCGCACCCCGTTCCGGAGGTTCCCCGTGACCGAGCAGCCGCCCCCGCAGACCCAGACCTACCCCGGCAGCACCGGGCGCATGGACCCGGAACCGCGCGACGAGATGGCCGGCTACGTCGGGCGCGACCTGCTGGCGGGGCGCAAGGCGCTGATCACCGGCGGCGACTCCGGGATCGGGCGTGCGGTCGCGGTCGCGTTCGCCGAGGAGGGCGCGGACGTCGCGCTGAGCTACCTCGACGAGGACGACGACGCGACGCACACCCGGAAGCTGGTCGAGCAGCGCGGGCGCCGCTGCGTGCTGCTGCCCGGCGACGTGGCCGACCGCGACCACTGCAAGCGCATGGTCGACCGGGCCGCCGACGAGCTCGGCGGCCTCGACCTCCTGGTCAACAACGCCGCCACCCAGGAGCCGGTCTCGGACCTCGAGGACCTCTCCGACGAGCAGTGGGAACGCACCCTCACGGTGAACCTGCACAGCGTGTTCTGGATCACCAAGCAGGCGCTGCGCCACCTCGGGGAGGGCTCGTCGATCATCAACACCGGCTCGGTCAACGGGCTGCGCGGCAACAAGTCGCTCATCGACTAGTCGGCGGCCAAGGGCGGCGTGCACACGCTGACCTACTCGCTGTCGCAGGTCCTGCTCCCGCGCGGCATCCGTGTGAACTGCGTGGCCCCGGGACCGGTCTGGACCCCGCTCATCCCGGCGACGATGCCGGAGGACAAGGTCGACTCGTTCGGCGCCCAGGCCCCGATCGGGCGCGTCGCCGACCCGGACGAGATCGCCCCGTCGTTCGTCTTCTTCGCCGCGGACCGGCTGTCGTCGTACTACAGCGGCGAGGTCCTCGCGCCGCTCGGCGGGGAGACCCTGCCCGGCTGAGGAGTCAGGGTCGGGATCCGCCCGGCCCGCCCGGCCCGCCCGGCCCGCCCGGCCCGCCGTCGCCGTCTTCGCCGGGTCCGTGGACCCCGAGCCGCTCGGCGGCGGGGGACGACGGGTCCGGTTCCGGCTCGAGCACCACGCCGCGCTCGCCGATCGTGCGCGCGTCCCCCTCGACCGCCCACGTGCGGCCGGCGGGGTCCGCGACCTCCGTGCCGACCGGGGCCCCGGCGGCCCCGGCCGGGACGTCGAGGCGGCCGCCCCAGCGCAGCTCGTCACCGCGCTCGCGCAGCCAGGCGTCGCGGGGATCGCCGACCGGGCCCAGGGCCTCGTCGCCGAGCCCGGTGTCGGCCTGCGGGCCGCGGTCGACGGGCCGGCCCCCGTGGGGGCCGTACCCGGGAGGTCGCGGCGGGGCGTCGTCGGGGACGTCGGTGGGGACGTGCGGGACGTCGGCGGGGACGTCGGTCGGACCGCTCATCGCTTCCTCCACGGGGCTCGTCGCACGGCCGTTCGGCGGCTCGAGCAGCGGGGTTCCCTTCCCCGGGCAGCGGCACTCGCGCGGTGCCGGCGGCTGCCCCGCCCGTACTGAGACGTAGCCCTGTGATCTGCTTCACCCACACGGCCTAATAGGCTGTGGCGTTCGGGCGTGCATTCCCTGCACTTTCCGGACGTTTCTCGGGCAGCGCTCGGCACAATTTCCCGCGGTCGATCGGCTGAGCGGTTCCCGCGCATCCGATCATGTCGCAGGTCGGCGCACCGCGCGCAGATGATCACCGTGATCAACGCGTCCGAGATCGTCGCGGAAAAGTTACGGGCGCCTGTTTGCGGCCGATTCCGGCCAGGGAAAGACGAGGTCAACGCACGGCTGCGGGTCGTGTCGCGAGGCCGCCCGGGTCGGACGGCTGCAGACCAGGAAGCGGGGTAGCGCCTCATGGGTGGTGCGAAACTGGCCCTCGCCGTCATCGGCGGATATCTGCTGGGTCGCACGAAGAAGATGAAGCTGGCGATCATGCTGGGAGGCGCTCTCGCCGGCACCAAGATCCCGACCGATCCGGCCGCGCTGCTCGGTCAGGCGACGAAGCTCGTCAACGCGTCGCCGGAGCTGCAGCGTCTCGACGCCGCGGTGCGGGGTCGGCTGATGGAGGCCGGCAAGGACGCCGCGATCGCGGTCGCCAGCTCGCGGATGGAGTCGCTCACCGACTCGCTCGTCGACCGGGTCGAGAACTTCGGCAAGCCCGCCGCCGGCGCCGCGAACATGGCCGGTGAGGCCGCCGGCACCGCGGGTGAGACCGTCGGCAAGGCGGGCAGCGCCGCCGGCGGCGCCGCCACCTCGACCGTCGGGGCGGCCGGCCGCACCGTGGGCGGGGCGACGCGCGGGGTGCGCAGCAAGGTCGGCCGTCGTCGCAAGGCCGAGCCCGAGCCGGAGCCGGAGGACACCGAGGAGGCCGGCGACGAGGGCGACCTCTCCGACGAGCTGGGCGAGGACGCGGCGCTCGTGGACGACGCCGACGACGTCGAGGACACCGACGCCGAGGGCGCGGCGGACGCCGACGAGCCCGAGGAGCCCCAGGACACCGGCTCGACGCGCTCCCGGTCCGGCCGCTCCGGTAGCTCCGGCAACGGCTCGGCGCGTGGTGGGTCGTCGTCGCGCTCGTCCGGCAACGGCAAGTCCGCGCCCACCGACCAGGAGCGCCCACGGCGTGCGCGCCGCGCCACCGGCAGCTCCGGTGGTTCGAGCAGCTCGGGTGGTTCGAGCAGCTCGAGCGGTTCGAGCACCAACGGCACCGGCTCCGGCAGCAGCGGGCGCTCGACCACGCGGCGCTCCACGTCCGGGTCCGGGTCCGGGTCGGGGTCCCGGTCCTCGTCGGGGTCCTCGGGCGGGCGCAGCCGGGCGACGGGCTCGGGGTCGGGCTCGTCGAGCCGGACCAAGTCGTCGTCGGGCACCTCGTCACGGCGGAGCACGTCCACGTCCAGGAAGGCGGGTGACGGAGCATGACGCAGACAGCACAGTCCTCCCCCCTCGACGCCCTGCCGGTCGACCGCCTGAAGTCGGCCGGGCAGGACCTCCTCAAGACCCTGATCGACCGCGCGGTGAGTGCCGCGCTCGACCAGGTCGACGGGATCACCGACCGCCTCGGTGACGTCGCCGAGAACGGCGGCGAGGGCCTCTCGAACGTCTTCGGCGGCGGAAGCGACGGCGAGGGCGGCGGCGGTGGTGGCATCGGCGGTGCCCTGTCCTCTGCGGGCTCGAAGCTCAAGGGTGCGCTCGGCAATGTCGTGCCCGGCCTCGGCGGCGGGGACGACGACGACGAGGAGGGCGAGGGCGGCGGTTCGGGCGGCGGTGGCGGCAACAAGAGCGCCCGCGGCAAGTTCAAGTTCCTCAACATCTTCGAGGTGCAGGACGTCGGCGTCCCGCTGCGGCTGGCCTACGACCAGTGGACGCAGTTCGCCGATTTCCCGAGCTTCATGAAGAAGGTCGAGAACGTCGACCAGAGCTCCGACGAGAAGGTGACGTGGAAGGCACAGGTCTTCTGGTCGCACCGGACGTGGGAAACCACCATCGTCGAGCAGATCCCGGATTCCCACATCCTGTGGACGTCGTCGGGCGCCAAGGGCCATGCCTCCGGAATCGTGACGTTCAGCGAGCTCGCGCCGAACCTCACCCGGATCGTGCTCATCATGGAGTATTACCCGCAGGGGTTCTTCGAGAAGACCGGGAACATCTGGCGGGCAGTCGGCCGCCGTGCACGGCTCGAGTTCAAGCACTTCTGCCGGCACGTGATGATGGATTCGCTCGTGAACCGCGACCAGATCGTGGGCTGGCGCGGCGAGATCCGTGACAGCGAGGTCGTCCGCACCCACGAGGAGGCCATGGAGGAGGAGCAGGCCGCCGAGGAGGGGTACGACGAGGACGGCTACGAGGACGAGGCCGCCGACGAGGAGGACGGCTACGACGACGAGCTCGACGAGGACGAGGAGCCCGAGGACGAGCCGGTCGCCGAGGACGACCTCGACGACTCCGACCTGGACGACGTCGAGGACGCCGACGATGTCGCGGAGGACGAGGACGACGTCGAGGACGTCGACGACTCCGACGCGGACTTCGAGGACGAGGACGACGAGGACGAGGACGCCGGCGACGCCGAGGATTCGGGCAGCTCGAACGGACGTCCGGCCCGCAGGCGGTCGCGTCGAGCAGAGCGCGCGAACGCCTGAAGTCACTGCTCCGCCCCCGGTCGCCGCGCAGGCGGCCGGGGACGGGGCGTTTCACCCGAGGAGGCGGTGTGACCGTCAGTCAACGGCAGGGCGGCGGCGGGGTGCAGAAGGCTCCCCAAGGTGGGCTGGCCGAGGTGCTCGACCTGATCCTCGACAAGGGCCTCGTCATCGACGCCTTCGTCAAGGTCTCCCTGGTCGGCATCGAGATCCTGACCATCGACGCCCGCATCGTGGTGGCCAGCGTCGACACGTATCTCCGGTTCGCCGAGGCGACCAACCGGCTCGACCTGCACGCCAAGGGGGGCAAGGATCTCGGTCAGGTCGTGGGCGGCATGACCGAGGGCGCCACGCAGGGCGGCGCCAAGGGCAAGACGAAGGGCATGCTCGACGCGGGCAAGGAGAAGTGGGACGAGATCCGCTCCGAGCGGCAGACCTCGAAGAGTGAGCGATGAGCGCGAAGACGAAGGAGTCGGCGGAGGAGACCCAGCCGGAGAACATCGGGTCGTACGTCTACGGGATCCTGCGCTCCGGGCAGCGCATCCCGGAGGACCTCGACCCGGTGCCACCGGGTGCCGAGGACGCCGAGCACGGGCTGGGGCTGGTGAGCTCCGGACCGCTCGCGGCGGTGGTCAGCGACATCGCCACGGACCGTCCGCTCGGCAGGCGGGAGGACCTGCTCGCCCACGAGCGGGTGCTGAACGCGATCGCGGCCGAGGTCCCGGTGCTGCCCATGCGGTTCGGGGCGGTCGTCAGCGACGACGACGCGGTGCGGGAGGAACTGCTCGACCCGCACCGGGACTACTTCGTGCAGGCCCTCGACGAGATCGCGGACTACGTGCAGTTCTCCCTGCGCGGCGACTACGAGGAAGACGTCGTGATCGGCAGGATCGTGGAGGAGAACCCCGCGATCCAGGATCTGCGCGAGCGGATCCGCGGGGTCGACGAGGATGCGTCCTACTACGACCGCATCAAGCTCGGCGAAGCCATCTCCCAGGCGATGGACACGCTGCGCGAGAACGACGCGAACGCCGTGCTCGACGCGCTCGAGCGGTACGCGCGGGCCACCGTCGTCAAGGAGGTCGGCGGCGAGAACGGGGCGGTGCACGTCGCGTTCCTGGTGCGGCGCGATCACCGCACCGACTTCGAGCGCGCCGTCGACGACCTCGGTGACGAATGGTCCGGCCGGGTCGACCTGCGTCTGCTCGGCCCGACCGCGTGCTTCGACTTCCTGCCCGAGTACGACGCACCCGACGAGGAGGGCGGCTGAGCGTGGGGCTCTTCAGCGAACTGCTGCTCCTGCCGCTGGCACCGGTCCGGGGCGTGGTGTGGGTGGCCGAGAAGATCGAGGAGCAGGTCGACCACCAGATGAACGACCCGGGGGTCATCCGCGCCCAGATCGACGACCTCGACGCCCAGCACGAGCGCGGAGAGATCTCCGCCGAGGAGCGTGACGCCCAGCAGGACGAGCTCCTCGCGCGGCTCACCGGGCGGGAGTCCGGTGGGGGAGGGCCGACGTGACCCGACCCGGTCGCCGCGACCCGCTGGCCGACTCCGACCGGCGGCGTCGCCACGGCTCCCGCACGAACGGCACGCAGCGCACCAACGGCGTGCACCGCTCCGAGGACGGGGCGGACGACGAGCGCTCCCGCGCGACGGACGGCGACGACGCGGCCCAGGAGCGGCCGCGTCGTCGTCGTGCCGCCGCGTCGGGCGAGGGCTCGTCCCGCCGCAGCCGGCGGGGCTCCCGCACGGCCGTGGCGGAGCGGGAGCCGGAACCGGACGTCGTCGAGGACATCGACGACGAGGACGACGAGCCCGCCGCCACCGATCAGGAGCGGCCTCGCCGCCGCGCGTCATCGAGCAACGGCTCGTCCCGCAGTCGCCGGTCCCGCCGCCCGGAGCCCGAGCCCGAGGACGAACCCGACGACCTGGACGACGAGGACGACGAGCCGGCCGCCACCGATCAGGAGCGGCCTCGCCGTCGCCGGTCCCGTCGGCCGGAGCCCGAGGACGAACCCGACGACCTGGACGACGAGGACGACGAGCCGGCCGCTACCGATCAGGAGCGGCCTCGCCGTCGCCGGTCCCGTCGGACGGAGCCGGAGCCCGAGGACGTCGATGACGACCTGGACGACGAGGACGACGAGCCCGCCGCCACCGATCAGGAGCGGCCTCGCCGCCGCGCGTCATCGAGCAACGGCTCGTCCCGCAGCCGCCGATCCCGCCGCCGGGAACCCGAGCCCGAGCCCGAGGACGAACCCGAGGACCTCGACGACGAGGACGACGAGGACGACGAGCCGGAGGAGCCCGAGCAGGAACGGCCACGTCGTCGTCGTGCGGACTCCGGAGGAGGAACGTCGCGACGGTCCCGCCGCGGGACCCGTCGTCGGGAGCCGGAGCCCGAACCGGAGCCCGAGGACGACGAGTACGACGACGACCTGGACGACGAGTACGACGACGACGAGTACGAGGACGAGCCGGAACCCGAACCGGCCCCGCCGAAGAAGCTCACCGCCCGTGCCGTCGCCCGGATGGCCGCCGAGCAGGTCATGGAGATGACCGGCAAGGAGAGCGAGAGCGTCACGTCGGTGCACAAGTCGGCCGACGGCTGGACGGTCGGGCTCGAGGTCGTGGAGAGCCGGCGCATCCCCGACTCGACGGACCTGCTCGCGAGCTACGAGGTCGAGATGGACGCCGACGGCGACCTCATCAGCTACCGCCGGACCCGGCGCTACAACCGCGGGCGTGGCGACGACGAGTGACGCATCCCGCCTCCCGAGCTCCCCGCACTCCCCGGCTGACGGAGGGAACCCATGAGTGACCCGGTCCGCTGGACCGGCTCGATGCCGGCGACGCGCCAGCAGCAGCAGGCGGCGAGCCCGCAGCCGCGCAACAGCGGCACCGACCTCGCCGACATCCTCGAACGGGTCCTGGACAAGGGCATCGTCATCGCCGGCGACATCCAGATCAACCTGCTCGACATCGAGCTGCTGACGATCAAGCTGCGCCTCGTCGTGGCGTCGGTCGACCGCGCGAAGGAGATGGGCATCGACTGGTGGGAGCGCGATCCCACCCTCTCCTCCGGCCACAAGGAGCTCGAGGAGGAGAACCGCCGGCTGCGCGAGCGCCTCGAGACCCTGGAGCGCCGCGGGCTCCCGGGGAGCGACGAGGACGACGCCGAGCTCGAGGGCGTGCCCGTCGACGACGACGCCCTCGAGCCGGCCGACGACGAGGTCGAGGACGCCGAGGTCGCCGACGACGAACCGGACGACGAGCCCGACGACGGAGTCGAAGCGGAAGACGAGCCGGACGAGGCCCGCGCACGCCGTGGCAACGGTGCGCGTCGCTCGGCCCCGCGGCGTCGTCCCGCCCGCCGCACGGAGGGCCGGCGATGAGCGACGCGCTGAGCTACGTCTACGCGGTCGGCCGGGACCTCGGCGACGCCGACCTCGAGGGTCTCGCCGGGGCCGGCGTCGGCGAGGGCGACCCCCGGCTCGTCGTCGCGGGCGGGCTGCAGGCCGTCGTCGGCGACGTGCCCCGCGAGGAGTTCGAGGCCCTGTCCCTCGACGACCGCCTCGAGGACCTCGGCTGGCTCGCCGCGACCGCGCGGGCCCACCACCACGTCGTCGACACCATCGGCAGCCGCCGCACGATCGCGCCGCTCTCGCTGGCGACCGTCTACTTCGACGACGACCGCGTGCGCACCCTGCTCACCGACGGCGCCGCCGCGTTCACCGCGGTGCTCGATCGGTTGGAGGGTCGCGCCGAGTGGGGCGTGAAGGTCTCGATGCGCTCCGGCGGCGGCCGCGAGCAGCCGGGCACGGAGCGTCCGAAGACCGGCGCGGAGTACCTGCGGTCCCGACGGCAGGCGCTGCGCGAGGGCGACCAGGCGGTGGCGCGGGCCGAGGCCGACGCCGAGGAGATCGACGAGGCCGTGCGGGCGCTGGCCGTGGCGTCGCGGCGCCACCGCCCCCAGGAGCAGTCGCTGACGGGCCGGTCCGAGCGGATGGTCCTCAACGGCGCCTACCTCGTCGACGCCGGCGCGGCCGGTCAGCTGACCTCACTGGTCGGGTCGTGGTCCGAGCACCCCCGCGTGCGGGTCGAGCTCACCGGGCCGTGGGTGCCGTACTCCTTCGCCGCGCTGGAGGGCACGTCGTGACGGGTGCCGAGCTCGAGCCCGTCCTGGAGCCCCGGTCCACGTCGTTGTTCGGGGACCGCGAGGTCGCGCTGGTCGACATCCTCGACCGTCTCCTCGCGGGCGGGGTGGTCCTCACCGGCGACATCACGATCTCGCTCGCCGGTGTCGACCTGGTGCGGGTGTCGTTGCGGGCCCTCGTCACCTCGATCGCGCCGGCGCCGGGGCCGCGCGAGCTGGCGGTCGAGGAGCGCGATGGCCTCCGGTGACCCGTCACGGGTGGAGATCGACAAGGACGCGGTGCGCCGCGACCTGATGAAGCTCGTCCTCACCATCGTCGAGCTGCTGCGGCAGCTGATGGAGCGCCAGGCCATCCGCCGCGTCGAGAACGGCGACGTGACCGAGGAGCAGGAGGAGGACCTCGGGATGGCGCTGATGCACCTGCAGGAGGCGATGGACGAGCTGACCGAGCAGTTCGGGCTCACCCAGGAGGACCTCAACCTCGACCTCGGTCCGCTCGGACCGCTCCTGCCGCGCGACCGCTGACGTCGGGGTGTGCGGTTCGTCGGTTTCCGGGTAGCAGGCGCGTCATGAGCGAGGTGACCACCACCGACGACCAGGACGACGGGCCCGAGGAAGGCGGCGGGGGTGCGGTCACCCTGGAGCTGGGCGATCGCGAGATCGTCCTGCGCCAGCGCTACGAGATCATCAGCATCGCGAACGAGATCGCGATCGCGGTGTTCTTCACCGTCGGCAGCGTCGCCTTCTACTGGGAGTCGCTGTTCAACCTCGGCGTCACCCTGTTCGTGATCGGCAGCGTGATGCTGGGCATCCGGCCCGCCATCCGGCTGTCCCGGCGGGTCCAGCTGCGACGGGTCACGCGCGGCATGCCGTCCGAGGTCGCGCGCGACTTCTGACGCGGCGGTCGGGTCCCGTCAGGGCAGCTCCACCCCCGCACCCTGCCGCTTCTGCCGGATGACCTCGTCGATGCCGGTGGCGGCGGAGAGGGTGGCGCCGTCGCGGATCGTGGCCAGCCACGCGGTCTCGCGCCGGTCGACGGCCCGGCTCAGGGCGGCGACCTCGTCGAGGTGCTCGCGCGGCACGACGACCACGCCGCTGGCGTCGCCGCGTACGACGTCGCCGGGGTGCACGGTCACGCCGCCGACCTGCACGGTCACGTTGATCGCGCCGGGGCCCTCGTTGGAGCCGGTGGCGGGGTGGGCGCCGCGCGCGAACGTGGGCGTGCCGACCTCGTCGATGCCCTCGACGTCCCGGACGGCCCCGTCGACGACCGTCCCGACGACGCCGGCCCGGCTCAGCACCCCGGAGACGATGTCGCCGAGGACGGCCGCGTCGGTGCGCCCGCCGCCGTCGACGACGAGCACGTCGCCGGGTCGGGCGAGGTCGGGGGCCTTGAGCACGTAGAGGATGTCGCCGGGCTTCGTCCACACCGTGAGCGCGGGACCGCAGAACTCGGCACCGCCCGCGACCCGGGCGATGCCGGGCCCGACCACCGCGACCGGTCCGCCGCAGTCCGCCAGCTGGGTCGTGGGGAGGGCCGCGATCGCGGCGACCGCCGACGGGTCCGGCCGGTGGTCGTCGGTCACGATCTCCCACTGCTGGGGGTGCGACTTGCTCATCGCCGTCTCCGGTTCTCCCGCGGGCAGGGCACGCGCGAGCCTGCCGTAGCGCGGCCGGGTCCGCCTCCTCCGGTCAGGCGCGGGGCGATCGGCGTCAGCAGGGACGGTGGCGGTGCTCGGCGACGTCCGCGAGCCGGCTGAGGCTCTCGGTGTTGCGCGGCAACAGCCCGGGCGCCTGCGCCCAGTCGGGCACCCACCGCCACGGCGGGTCGGCGGCCGCCTCCCACATCCGCACGTGGCAGCCCTCGGGGCCGCGCGGCTCGATCGTCAGCCGCACCCGGGCCGACCCCACCGGCCACGCCCGGGCCAGCAGCTCGAGGCGCCGGCCCGGCTCGACCGCGAGGACCTCGGTGTTGTCGCTCAGCTGGAACGGCCACATGCCCACGCTGTGGTGCAGGCGGGAGCCGACCGATGGCCAGTCGTCGTCGACGTCGCGCATGTGCGTCGCGCCGACCACCCACAGCGGGTAGGCCCAGCCGTCGGCCAGCACCTCCCACACCGACCCGGCGTCGGTGTGCACGTCCCGTCCCACCTCGGGTTCCACGGCTCAGCCCCGCGGCCGCGCGACGAGCCGGTGCGCGACGGCCTTGACCTGGTCGGGGAGCACCCCGGCGATCGCGGCCTGCGCCTGCACGAGCGGCGAGCCGCCGACGACCGCGGTCCGGCCGGCCATCAGGGCGTCGTAGCCCTGGCGGGCGACCTTGGCCGGGTCGTCCTTGGGCATCCGACCCATGACGCTCTCGGAGAGGCTCCCGGCCCGGCGGAAGAAGTCGGTCGCCGTGGGGCCGGGCATGAGCGAGGTCATCGTGACCCCGGTGCCGCGCAGCTCGTCGTTCACCGCCTCGGTGAACGACTGCACGAACGACTTGGAGGCGTTGTACACGGCCTGGTACGAGCCGGGCATCGTCGAGGCGATCGACGACGTCACCAGCACCCGACCGCGACCGCGGGTCACCATCGGGCCGAGCACCCGGTGCGCGAGGTGCACGGTGGACCGCACGTTGAGGTCGACCAGGCGCAGCTCGTCGACGAGGTTCGACTCCACGAACGAGCCGCCGCTGCCCACCCCCGCGTTGAGCGCGGCCGCCTCCAGGGGGCGACCGGTCGCGACGACGGCGTGGTCGACCTCCTCGACCCCCTTCGGGTCGGAGAGGTCCGCCTGGACGGCCTGCACGTCGGTGCCGTAGCGGCGCAGCCGCTCCGCGGCGTCCCCGATGGCGGTGTCCTCGGCCGTGACCACGAGGTCGTGCCCGTGCTCGGCGAACACCCGCGCCAGTTCGGCGCCGATCCCGTGCGAGGCGCCCGTGACCAGGGCGAGTGGTCGGTCGTCAGTCATGACCGGAGCTACCCGGCGGGCGGCCCGGCGCCAAACACCGAACCTGGCCAGGGTGGGGTCCGGGGGTTCAGGAGGGGCTGGGCGTGGTCCCGCTCGCCGCGCGCAGCGCTGCGAGGTCCCCGCTGCGCGCCACCTCGCCGAACAGCTCCGCGCTGCGGCGCGGGACCCGCCGGAACCCGTCGGCCCGGTCCACGCCGACGAGGCCGAACGTCGGCGCGTACCCGCGGGCCCACTCGAAGTTGTCGAAGGAGGACCAGTAGAGGTAGCCGCGCACGTCCACCCCCTCGGCCAGCACCCGGGCGAGCTCGGCGAGGTGGCTCTCGAGGTAGCGCACCCGCTGGTCGTCGTCGGCGGTGGCGATGCCGTTCTCGGTGACGACGACGGGCAGCCCGGCCTCGGCGATCCGGCGCAACATCGTGCCGAGCCCGGCCGGGAACACCTCCCAGCCCATCAGCGTGGTCTCGGCGCCCTCCGGTGGTGGCGCCGTGTCGAGCGCGCCGCCGGAGGCGTCCATGCGGGTGCGCGTGTAGTACTGCAGCCCCACCCAGTCGCCGACGTCGCCACCCGCCCGCAGGTCGTCGAGGTGGTGGTCGACCATCACGGCGCGCGCCATCCCGGCGGCGGCCTCGTCGGCCTCGTCGCCCGGGCGCAGCGGCTCCAGGTAGGGCAGGTGCAGGCAGGTCCCGATGCGCGGGGTGCCGCGCCCGGCCCGCAGGGCGGCGACGGCCGTGCGGTGCGCCTGCCCGAGCGTCGCGTTCACCGCGATCGCCTCGCCGGCGTCGCGGTGGCCGGGCGGGAACTCGCCGTTGAGGTAGCTCCCGAGCGCGACGATCTGCGGCTCGTTGACCGTGCACGCGTAGGGGATGCGGTCGCCGAGCGTCCCGGCCACCCGCTCCACGAAGCGCCCGAAGACGTCCAGGGCGTCGTCGGCCAGCCACCCGCCCCGCGCGGCGAACCAGCGGGGCAGGGTGAAGTGGTAGAGCGTGACGAACCCGGTGAGCCCGTGGTCGGCGAGGCTGTCCAGCACCCGCGCGTAGTGGTCGAGCGCGACCTGCGAGAACTCGTCCGGCGCCGGCTCGATGCGCGACCACTCCAGCGAGAGCCGGTGCGCGTTCTGGCCCAGCGACGCGAGCAGCGCGAAGTCCTCGTCGTACCGGTGCAGGTGGTCGATCGCGTCACCGGAGGACTCGACGGCGGGGGAGGCGGGGTCGTGCTCCCAGTCCCACCAGTCGTTGTGGTGGTTGCCTCCCTCGACCTGGTGGGCGGCGGTGCTGCTGCCCCACAGGAAGTCGCCCGGGAAGCTCCGCATCGCGCTCCTCTCCCAGCCCGGCGCGCTGACGGTCCGGGATGCGCTGATCCTGCCGTCGGGAGGCGCCGGCGCGCCAGCAGGGGGTCAGGCGGCCGGGGTGGTGTGCCAGGGGCGGTTGTGGCGTGGTCTTTGCTGGGGGTCGATGTAGGTGGGTGGGGTGAACCACGGCAGTCCGTCGACCGTGTGGACGTGCCAGCCGGAGTGGTGGATCAGGCTGTGGTGGTAGCTGCAGAGCAGCACACAGTTGTCGAGGCTGGTGTCGCCGTCGTCGGCCCAGTGGCGGATGTGGTGGACCTGGCAGCGGCGGGCGCGGCGGCGGCAGCCGGGGTGGGCGCAGTGGCGGTCGCGGGCGATCACGGCGCGGCGTAGGGCGCGGGTGACCAGGCGGTGGCTGCGGCCGAGGTCGAGGGGTTCGCCCTGGGTGCCGAGGACGAGGGGGATCAGTTCGGCGTCGCAGGCCAGTCGGCGGGCGGTGTCGGGGCGGATCCAGGTGTTCTCGCCGAGCAGGGCGAGTCGGCCGGTGTGGCCGTCGCCGGGGCTGGTGGTGGCCTCGGGCAGGCTCGACAGCGCCGCGCGCAGGGTTTGGTAGTTCAGGGTGAGGGTGAGCGCGACCCGTTCCCCGCCTTCGACGTCGGCGCGGGTCCACTGCGGCGGCGCCGTGGATGGCGGGTCGGTGAGACTGTCGGCCGGGTTTTCCGCGTGCCCGGCGGCGTCCTCGTCCTCGTCCTCGTCCTCGTCCTCGTCCTCGTCGTCGTCGGCACCGGCCCCGGCGTCGGTTTCGGGGTTCTCGTCGAGGTCGGGGAAGATGCCGGCGGCGGTGGTGTCCTCCGGCTCACCGGTGCCGGGCTCGGCGCTGCTGGGCTCGCCGTTGCTGGGCTCGTCGGTGGGGCTGATGTTGAGGCCGCGGGTGAGGGCTTCGGTGGCGAGGTCGAGCAGGGCGTGGGCGCGGCGGGCGGGCAGGGTGTGCAGCGCGGCCTCGTCGGCGCTGTAGCCCCGCGGCCCCGTGCCGATACCGCCGCGGGTACCGCTGTCGGGGGCGGGGTGGTCGTCGGGGACCTGGTCCGGTGGTGGGGTCGCCGCTGACAGCGCGGTGTGCAGGGCTTCGGCGGCGGCGGGGTCGCGGTAGGTGAACCGGCCGACCAGACTGCCGTTGCGCCGCCGCAGGTAGTGCAGCTCGTTGTCCGGGGCCGGGGTGTCGGTGGGGGCGGTGCCATCGGGGTCGAGCAACGCCAGGATCGCGGTCGCGGCCTGGGCCAGCGCGGCGGGGCTGTGGGTGGCTGCCAGCTGAGCGAGTTCGGCCTCGGTGGTGGCCAGCACCTCGGCGGGCAGGGCGGGTTGCACGAGCCCGAGGCGGTCCATGCTCCGGCGGATCACCTCGACGTGGCCGGGACCGATCACCCCGTCCCACACGTGTTCGGCGGTCGCGGGCAGCTCCGCCGCCACCACCGCCCCGGACGGTGACACCGAGCCGGTCAGGACCCGGGCGTGGCGGGCCAGGCGGGTGGCTTCGGCGGGGTCGATGCGCAGCTGGTCCTCCAGCAGCCGGGAGGCGTACCGGTAGCCGGACTCGGCCAGCGCGTCCGACGCCGCCAACGCCGCCAGGGCCCGGTAGCAGTGGGCGTGCGCGTGCCGCAGCGCCGTCCACGCCGCCGAGAGCTCGGCGAGCACCGCCCGCGACGCCGCCGACAACCCGCCGTCATCGTCGTCGGCCGCAGACACCCCCGGCACCGCCCAGCCGGGATCGGCGCCCTGGGACCGGTCGAGCTCGGCGTCGATCAACGCGGAGAGCTCGTCGTCGATCCACCCGCCCCATTGCTCTTCGGGCAGCGGGCCGCGCAGCGAGGCGTCGAAGGCCGCCAGCTCGGCGTCGAGCACCGAGTCCGGGATGTCGTCCTCCCATCCGGGAGGCTCAGCAGGAGCGGCCACGCACCCAGTATCGAACACATGTTCGAACCACGGAAGCGGGCAAACGGAGCAACCTTGTCCATCACGGACCCAGCGCCTGCCGCACCCGCGCCGCCTCCCGGGTGAGGTGGTCGCGCTCCGGCACGCTGGTGGCCGCACGGGAGGCCCGGGCGTAGAGGTCGGCGGCGTGCTCGAGGTCGCCGGCGCGCTCGTGCAGGTAGGCGGCCACCGCGGCGTGCCGGGGCAGGTCGGGGTCCACCTCGGCGAGCGCCGCGAGGCCGGCGCGCGGTCCGTCGGCCTCCCCGACCGCCACCACGCGGTTGAGCCGCACCACCGGGCTGTCGGTGAGGCGCAGCAGCTCGTCGTACCACTCCACGATCTGCACCCAGTCCGTCTCGGCGGTGCTCGGCGCGTCCGCGTGCAGGGCGGCGATCGCGGCCTGGGCCTGGTACTCGCCCAGCCGGTCGCGGGCCAGGGCGGACTGCAGGATCCCGACCCCCTCGGCGATCAGCCCGGTGTCCCAGCGCGACCGGTCCTGCTCCGCGAGCGGGATCAGACGCCCGTCGGGGTCGGTCCGGGACGGGCGCCGCGCGTGGTGCAGCAGCATGAGCGCGAGCAGGCCCGCCACCTCCGGCTCGTCGGTCAGCGCGGCGAGCTGGCGGACGAGGCGCACGGCCTCGGCCGCCAGGTCGACGTCGCCGCCGTACCCCTCGTTGAAGACGAGGTAGAGCACGCGCAGCACCGTCGCCAGGTCTCCCGGCCGGTCGAGCGGCAGCCCCGCGAGGCGCTTCTTGGCCCGGCTGATCCGCTGCGCCATCGTGGCCTCGGGCACGAGGTACGCCGTGGCGATCTGCCGCGTCGTCAGGCCTCCGACCGCCCGCAGCGTCAGGGCGACGGCCGAGCCCGGCGGTAACGTGGGGTGCGCGCACAGGAAGTACAGCCGCAGCGTGTCGTCCGTGGCGGGTGCCGGGCCCGGGAGAGGCTCGAGGTCGACGGCGAGCTCCCGCCCCCGCCGCGAGGTCTCCGCCCGCGTGGCGTCGAGGAACTTGCGGCCCGCGACGGTGATCAGCCACCCCTTGGGGTCGCGCGGCGGGTCGTCCGGCCAGGTCTCGAGCGCCCGGATCAAGGCCTCCTGCACGGCGTCCTCGGCCGACGCGAAGTCCGCTCCGCGCCGGACGAGGACGCCGATCACCGCGGGCACCAGCTCCCGCAGCAGCGACACGTCCACCGGGACCTCGGTCACTCGTGCTCCGCCGGCGCCCCGGTGAGGAAGGGCCGGACCTCGAGCCACTCGTGGATCGGCCGTCCGCCGGCGCCGGGCGCCGCGGAGAGCTCCCCGGCCAGTTCGACGGCGCGGTCCCAGGACTCGACGTCGATGACGTACCAGCCCGCGATGAGGTCCTTGGTCTCGGCGAACGGGCCGTCGGTGACCGGCGGGCGGCCCGGGCCGTCGTAGCGCACGAACGCGCCGTTGGGGGTCAGCGCCTGGGCGTCGACGAACTCGCCGGTCTCCTCGAGGCGGGCGCCGAAGTCGCGCATGAACCTCATGTGCGCGTCGACCTCGTCGGGGGTCCAGCGGTCCATCGGCACGTCGTTCTCGGGCGTCGGGGCGCCGCGGTAGTGCTTGAGCAGCAGGTACTTCACGGGGTCCTCCTCTTCTCGGGCGGCCCTCGTGGCCGCTCGCACCCCGGGGACGGCGCCGCCCCGACGTCCTCGACATCGACGGGCAGGAATTCTGCCGACCCACCCCGACGTCGAGAACCCAGCATCGGCTCCGTCCCCCGGGCGCACGAAGCACCGCACACCGCAGGGAGAGGATCACCGCCATGGCCGTCGCCGAGGATCTCGACCGCGCTACCGACTCGAGCTGGGACTGGGTCGCCGAGCACACCCGCACGTACCTGGCGTCCGGCGGGACCGAGGGGCACGAGTCGGACGGCGTGTCCACGCTCGTGCTCGTCACGACCGGACGCCGGACCGGCCAGCCGCGTCGGACCTGTCTGATCTACGGCACGTGGGGCGAGGACCTCGTCGTGGTCGCCTCCAAGGGTGGCGCCGACGACGACCCGCACTGGTTCTCCAACCTCGCGGCGGAGCCGACCGTCGGGGTGCAGGTCGGGAGCCGCCGGTTCACCGCCCGCGCCCGCGTCGCGTCCCCGGCCGAGCGCGAGGCGCTCTGGCCGCGGATGGCGCGGATCTTCCCGCTGTACGACGAGTACGCGCGCCGGACCGACCGCGTCATCCCGATCGTCCTGCTCATGCCTCGGGAGCAGCAGGTCGCTTCCTGACGACGACCACGGCCTGCGGCACCTACTTCTCCCCCAACCTCCTACTGACCCGGCTCTTCGGCGCCACGGTCGGGCGCCGCATCTTCGACGACGGCGCTGGCCTCACCGAGACCGGCCTGATCTCGGTCGCCGATGGCGTCATACTCGGCGCCGGCGCGGTCCTATCGGCCCGCTCCACGGAAGACGGCGAAGTCGCTCGCCGATCAACGCGTGACGCGCTCCCGACGACCCGCCTACTCAGGAAACGGTCTTCGTGTGAATAGGGATCAGCGCGCGCTATCCGCCCGGGCTGCTTCCCCTGCCGTTCGGGCGGCGTTGGTATGTCCCGTCGCCTTTCTGCTGGTCGATCCCGTTGCCCAAGTGGTCGATGGTCGACGCCAGCCGGGCGAGTGCGTGCGCGTCAGGGCTACCGGGCGCCGCGGTGGTGACGAACAAGGTCTGTCCCTGAGTGCCGTCGACGGTGAAGGTCTGGTAGCGCAGCCCGGCGAATTCCTGCGCGGGGTGGGAGTAGGGGTCTTCGCCGGTCAGGACTGACGTCACGTCGTGGAGGGCCCAGATTCGACGGAAATCCGGGCTCTCGTTCTGCAGTTCCTCGATCAACTCGGCGACTTCGGGAGACGCGAGGTAGCTCCCGACGCGAGCACGGAAGTAGGCCACCGCCCGGCGCCAGGTGGTTTCCAGATCGTGGTAACGCTCGCGACCCTGCGGGTCGAGGAAGAACTCCCGGAGCATGTTCCTGCCCGGTTCGGCGACCGGCGTCAGAGCCCGGGCCAGCGAGTTCGCGGCTAGCACGTCGAGGCGAGGCCCGTGGATGAACGCCGGGGTGGTGACCCAGGAGTCGAGCAGGTCCTGCAGGTGTGGCGAGACCTGCAGGTTCGACAGCGACCGCGGTGGATGGTCGCTGTGGCCGCCGAGAGCGAACATGTGCGCGGTCGTGTCGCGGTCGAGGAGGAGGGCGCGGGCCAGGCTCGCGAGTACGGCGGCTGAGGGCTGGTGGTCTCGGCCCTGCTCGAGGCGCATGTAGTAGTCCGCGCTCAGGCCCGCGCGCCTAGCGACCTCTTCGCGTCGCAGCCCGCGTACGCGTCGACGGTTATCAACGGTCAGACCGACATCTTCCGGCCGAACCTGCTCACGGCGCGCACGGAGAAACTCCGCCAACTGCTGCGAACGGTCCACACCGGCCCCCCAGGAAACACTCGCAGTCAGTGGCCCTTGCCCTATTCAGTGCGCATGACGCCAGAGGGGCCACCGCCATTGGGTGGCATCTGGGGCAACACTTGGAACAGGAGCGGTAGGTAACTTTAGACGAGCGCGGCGCCGAACAACCAGCGCTCCGGTTGGACGCAAACCTTTTACCTGGAGCCGGGTCAGTCATGGGACTTTCCCGTCCGGGGGCAGAGACGGGCGACATTATCGCCACTCTCGGCGAGAGGTCGGCGCATGCCCTCCCTCCTGCGGCGCATCCTTCGGCTACGGCCTACAACGCGCTATCGGCGCCGCCGGTCGCAGCGCGGCCCGGCGCGGTGACCCGTGGTGTTCGTGACTGCGTTCGCTGCGTTCCTAGGTGTGACAGGGCTACCGTCCCCTCGCTGTGTAAAGACTAGAAGTGACCTAGCGTCACCTGTCGGTGTCACTCGATGGTGGCGCGCAGGGTCGTCGCGGGCGAGCGACGCGAGCACAGGGGCGGCAAGGGTGGCGCGAGAGCGCGGGGCGAGCGTGTCGGCTGGTCGGTGGCGTCGGTTGTGGCTGTTGGTGGTGGCCGCGGCGGCGGTGTTGTTGCCGTTGGGGGTGTGTGCGCCGGTCGCGTCGGCCACGCCGACGGTGTTGTCCCCGGCGGGGGCGGCGCTGCTGGCGCGCGCGGTGTCCTATGACCCGCACTCCGCGGAGGTCTTCCAGGCCGACCCGGTGACCTCGACGCTGCGGGTGTACCGCCCGGATGGGCACGGCGGCTACACCCAGACCCAGGCGGTGCCGACCGGGGCGGGCCCCGTCTCCACCGTGTTCGACCCGACCACGGACCATGTGCTGACCGCCGACCAGCGCGGCGGCACGGTCACGACCCTGGCGCGCTCGGGCGACGGGTCCTGGTCCTCGCTCGGCTCGACCCCGGTCGGGTTCGCCCCGGCCGTGGTGGTCGTCGAGCACGGCACCGGCGTCGTGCACGCCGCCAGCGCCCCCGGCGTCAGCGGGCACACCGCGACGCTGACCCCGAACACGACGAAACCGGCTTCGCCCTCGACGGGGGCCGGCGGCGGGAAGGTCACCTTCCCGGCGAAGGGGTCGATGCCGACCGGGTGGGCGCCGTCGTCGTGGTCGGGCTACACGGTGACCCGCGGCGCGGGCTACATCGCGTACACCAACTCGGCGACCAACACCGAGTACTGCCTGGGGACCTGCACCAACGTCGCGGTCGGGATCGCCGGGGTCAACGGCGGGAAGGGCGGCACCGCCTACTGCATCGGCACGTGCACCAACGTCGCCACCGGCGCTGCGGGCACGAGCTCCACGACCGGCGGCACCGCGGGCAGTGGCGGCCAGGGCGGCACCGCGTACTGCTTCGGGACCTGCACCAACGTCGCCTCCGGCGGCGCCGGCGGTAACTCGAGCGGTGGGGCGAGCGCGACCGGCGGAGCGGGCGGGGCCGGCGGGCAGGCGGTGTGTTACGGCACCTGCAGCACTGTTGCCACCGGCGGCGCCGGCGGCAACGCCTCCGCGGTCGGCGCCATGGGCGCCGACGGGACCGCCACCCACCCCGACGGCGGCAGCGGTGGGGACGCCACCGCCACCGCCGGCACCGGCGGCGCCGGCGGCGCCGCCGCGGTCAACGGGCGGCGGGCCACCACCACCAACGGTACTCAGGGCACCGCCAGCGCGGTGGGCGGTGCCGGCGGCGCCGGCTACACCGACCCCACCGGCACCCTGAACGCCGCCACCAACACGGTGGCCGCGGCCGGGGGCAACGGCGGCAACGGCGGCAACGCCACCGCGGTCGGCAACAACACCTCGAGCGCGCTCGCCGGCAACGCCGGGCTCGGCGGCTCGGCCACCGCCGTCGGCGCCAACGGCGCCGACGGCACCGCCACCAACCCTGACGGCAGCAACGGGCAGAACGCCACCGCGACTGCCGGCGCCGGCGGGGTCGGCGGCACCGCCACCGTCAACGGCACCGTGGTCGGGCACGGCACCAACGCCACCCAAGGAACCGAGACCGCCACCGCTGGCAACGGCGGCAAGGGCTACAGCACCACCGTCACCGGGACCAACGGCACTGACGGCACCGCGGCCAGCCCCAACGGCACCGCAGGTGGCGACGCCACCGCGGTCGGCGGCAACGGCGGCAACGGCGGCACCGCCACGACCACCCATCCCGGCGGCACGACCACGCAGGGCGAGGGCGGGGCCGGTGGCAACGCCACCGCCACCGGCGGAGCGGGTGGAGCCGGCTACACCGACACCGTCGGCACCTACAACGCGGGCACGAACAGGCTGACCGCGATCGGCGGCAACGGCGGCAACGGCGGCAACGCGTCGGCCACCGCCGGGCAGGGCGGCTACGGCGCCGGCGGCACCGGCCCACAGGCCGCCTCGGGTACCGCCATCGCGATCGCGGGGAACGCCGGCGACGCCGGCTCTGCCACCGCCACTGGCGCCAACGGCGCCAACGGCACCGCGAGCAGCCCCAACGGTGGGAACGGGCAGAACGCCACCGCGACCGCCGGCACCCGCGGCACCGGCGGCACCGCCACCACCAACGGGGTCGTCACCGGGCAGGGCAGCAACGGTGGCAACGGCACCGCCACCGCGGTCGGCGGCAATGGCGGCATGGGCTACAGCGACCTCACCGGGGTCTATGACCCGATCATGAACACCGTGCGCGCGACCGGCGGTAACGGTGGCAACGGCGGCAACGCCTCGGCCACCGCCCTCGGCGCCGCGTCGGCCACCGCCGGCAACGCCGGCGCCGGCGGGTCCGCCACGGCCACCGGCGCCAACGGCTCTCCCGGCACCAACGGCACCAACGGCCCCGACCTGCCGGACATCGGAGGCGACGGCGGCAACGGCGGGGCCGGCGGGAACGGGCAGAACGCGGTCGCCACCGGCGGCAACGGCGGCAACGGCGGCACCGCCACCACCAACGGCACCGTGACCGGGCACGGCACCGACGGCACCGGCGGCTCGGCCACCGCCACCGGCGGCAACGGCGGCAACGGCGGCAACGGCGGCAACGGCGGCAACGCCCGACCCGGCGACGCCCGGATCAGCCTCGGCGGCAACGGTGGTAACGGCGGTAACGGCGGAAACGGGGGCTCGGCCACCGCCACCGCCGGCACCGGAACCAACAGCCCCTCGGCCACCGCCAACGGCGGCAGCGCCGGCGTCGGCGGCGCCGGCGGCACCGGCGGCAACGCCGCCGCCAGCGGCGGCGCCCTGATCGTGTTCGGCGGCAACGGCGGCACCGGCGGCACCGGCGGCAACGCCGGCTCCGTCACCGTGACCAACCCCAACCTCTTCGGTAGCGAAGGCCTCACCCTCCACAACGGCGGCAACGGCGGCGCCGGCGGCGCCGGCGGCAACGCTGGCGAAACCACCACCCCCGCCACCGACAGCGTCCCCGTCGGCGGCCTCGGCGGCGACGGCGGCAACGGCGGCGCCGGGGGCACCGCGACCATCACCGTCGGCAGTCCAGCCCAGATCTACGGGACCTCGAGCGCGGGGGCCGGTGACGGCGGGGCCGGTGGCGCCGGCGGCGCCGGGGAGTCCTCCAACGGAATTGGTGACGGCGGTCAGGGCGGCGCCGGCGGATCCGGGAGCAACGGCGGCACCGGCGGCGCCGGCGGCGCCAGCTCCAACGAGGCGGGCAACGGTGGGACCGGCGGGACCGGCACGTCTGCCGGCGGTGACGGTGGGGCCGGCGGCAGCAGCACCGGCAGTCGCGGCGGCGGCAACGGCGGCAACGGCGGCAACGGCGGCTACTACGGCGGCAACGGCGGCAACGGCGGTCACCCCAGCGGTTCCGGCGGGACCGGCGGCAGCGGCAGCGTCCGCAACGGCAGCAACGGCAGCAACGGATGACCGCAGCCCGCCACGACCACCCCGTCACCACCGCACCTGGCGTCGACCCTGGTGTTCTCGGTCGCAGCCGCTCGGTGCAGTTGCTCGCGCAGACCGGACGCGAGCCGGGCCCGACGGTCGTCGCTAGCAGCGGCAGTACCGTCAGTCGCGGCCCCAGCATCGGCTGATGCCGCATCAAGCAACCGTGACCAGGTGAGCGGGTCCCGGATCGATCCGGGAATCGCTCCGCCGCAGCGCGTCGCGGCGGGTTCGACGTGGAGAGGGTGATGGTTGTGGAGGCATGGCACACCGGCGATCCGCTGCCGGCACCGCGGCCGCCCCAGGGCAACTATGTCCCGGCCGTGCGCGTGGGGGACCTGCTGTTCCTCTCCGGCGCGGGGCCCGCGTTGCCCGAGGGCGGTTGGGTCCTGGGCAAGATCGGCCCGGGCGGCCTGGACCTGGCTGCCGCGCAGTCCGCGGCCCGCCTGACGGGGCTTCAACTGCTGGCCACGATGCAGGCCGAGCTGGGCGACCTCGACCGGGTCGAGCGGGTGGTGAAGCTGTTCGGCATGGTCAACTGCGCGCCGGGGTTCACCGCGACTCCCCAGGTCATCGACGGCTGTTCCGACGTGCTCGTCGAGGTCCTCGGAGAGCGGGGCCGGGGAGCCCGGTCGGCGGTCGGCATGGCCGAGCTCCCCATCGGGATCGCCGTCGAGATCGAAGCTGTCATCCAGGTCAGGGCCCGGTAGCCCGGCACCGCCGCCGACGGGCACCGCGGGAGCAATGGCGGCGGACAGCGGGGTCGGTCAGGTCCGGCGCCCCGCCCACGGGCCGTTCAGCGCACGGGGCGCAGGTGGCGGTGCGCGCGGTGCTTCGGGCCGGGGGAGCCACGGCCCTCGTCGTTCCCGACGGCGGGCAGGGCCGGGGTGACCCGGTCGAGCGCGTCCAGGGAGTCACGACGCCGCCGGATGGCCTCGGCGAGCTCGAAGGCCGGGTCGCTGATGTCCGGGCCGGCGCTCCCGCTGGCGACCTCGACGGCCTCGGCCAGCGCGCTCGCGAGCTGGGCCAGCTCCTCGAGCAGGTCGACGCCCCATCGGCGGCGGACCGCCGGGTCGGCGAGGAGGTGCCCGCCCGAGCGTTCGAGCTCGCGGAGGGCGTCGGTCGCGGTGCGGGCCTGGGCGACGGCCGGGTCGTCGAACGTCACGGGGTGATCCTGGCCCATCACGGCCGGGCGGGCGCGCTCGGGGCACCCATCCGTGACCACGACGGGAACAGTGTCGGAAAAACCGAGGGGACGGCGCTCCACCCGGGTCGCCCGCGCCGCGCGGCACCGGGGGGTTCGGGCGCCGGGTCCACCGGTCACCCCGGGGCACCGTCGACGAGGAGGTCGTGATGACGAGCCCGGGCACCAGCGACGAGGACCCCGACGACCGCCCGCTGGACACCGTTCCCGCGGACCAGGATCCGGACGACGACCGCGAGGCCGCCGACCCCACGCCGGACGACGAGCGCTGACGACCAGCGCTGACGACGACCGCTGACGGGAGCCGACGGCGGCGGGCGGCCCTCAGCGGACCGGCTCGACCGTCGCGGTGTCCTCCGAGACGTCCCCGAACCGCGCGAGCGTGAGGGCCCCGACGATCGTCACGACGAACCCGACGAGCGCCAGCGCGCCGGAGCTGACCTGGTCACCGAGCACCAGCAGCCCGATGAGCCCCGGGAACAGCGTCTGCCCGACGACGGTGCCCGCGGTCGCCGCCGTCACCGACTCGCGCTGCAGCGCCGTCGCGTAGAAGAGGAACGCGAGGAAGCCCGCCGTGGGCAGCACGTAGGTGGCGGGGTCGGTGGCGAGCGCGCCGACCGACGACGGGTCGATCACCCGGCTGGCCAGGCTCGTCAGCCCGAAGCCGCAGCCGGCGAGCAGGCCCAGCGCCGCGCCGGCGGTGTGGCGGGGGAGCCGCCCGGCGACGACGCCCGCCACCGCGAGCACCCCGACCGCGACCAGCATGAGGACGTGCAGCAGCGTGTCCCCGTGCGAGGGGCCCTGGCGCCCGGAGAACAGGCCCAGCAGCACCAGCCCGGCGCACACCGCGACCACCGCGACCTTCTCCGCCCGCCCGAGGTGGGTGCCCAGCACCCGCCGGGCGACCAGCGCGGTGACCGCGAGGTTGGCCGAGGTGGCGGCCTGGACGAGGAACACCGGGCTGACGCGCAGCGCGGCGAAGGTGGCGGCGAAGCTCGCGAGGTCGAGCCCGAGGCCGACCCAGAAGCGCCACTGCCGGACCAGGTGGAAGAGCAGGTGGACGTGCACGCCCCGCCCGGCGTCGGGGACGGCCCGGGCGGCGAGGGCCTGCATGACCGCCGCGTTCCCGGAGCACACCGCGCCGACGAGCGCGACGAGGACGCCCCACCACACCGGCGACCACCACCTTCCGACCCGGGCGGAGCGGCGGTGGTGTACACCCCGCCGGCCCGAGACGGCGGTCGCCACACCGTAGCCGTCCGGAGGCGGAGCGGGCACCGGTCGCGGGCGGCCGGTCAGCCCCACCGATCGAGGTCGTCAGGGCGGGATCGAGGTCGTCAGGGTCCCGTCGCCGCCGCGACCGCGCGCCGCAGCGCCGCGTCGACCGCGGCCGCACCGGCCGGGCCGTCCCGGCCGTTGTCGACGGCGGTGTGCGGCGCCTCGGGCGGCTCCGCGGGCCGCATGCGCGCGACGAACGCGTCGAAGGCGGCGAGCTTCCCGGCGTCGCGCTCGAGCCCGCGCTCCTCGAGGCGGCGGCGCAGCGTCGGGGCGGCGCAGCCGACCCAGACGAGCCGCACCGGGTCGCCCCCGAGCTCGGCGACCCACCGGTCCCACGCCGCGCGGTCGCGGATGCGGCCGGTGAACGGCCCGACGAGCAGGACCGGGCAGCCGCGGGACCGGATCTGCCGGGCGGCCGCGGTGAGGCCGTCGTACTCGTGGACCTTGACGTGCTCGTCGTACCAGGGGCCCTCCCGCTCGCCGTCGGGCCGGCCCGCGGCGGCGAGCGTGGCGGCGACGAAGCCGCCGTAGAGGGTGTCCTTGTCGAGCAGCGCGGGGACCGGGTCGAGCAGTGCGGTCAGGCGGTCGGCGACGGTGCTCTTGCCCGCCCCGGGCGCGCCGGCCACGACCCACACGTCCGCACCGGGCGCGGACGTGGGGGCCCCGGTCACCGGCGCGTCCCGCTCAGGAGCGCCCGGCGCCCACGAGGCGGGCGGCCGACGCGAGCCGCTCCCGGGCACCGTGGCGCAGACCCGCCCCGACCGAGCCGAACCGCGGCGGGGTGCCGGGGCGGCGGGCGTAGCGCGGCGGCATGCCGAGGACGACGAACCGGTCCAGGAAGTGCGGCGTCCGGTCGGTCGCGAGGCCCTCGCAGAGCGCGTCGAAGGTCGTGGCGTCCAGCCACTCGCCGGCCGAGGTGTAGCTGATCATCATCGAGTTCTCGAAGGCGTACCAGGTGGAGGGGAACTCGAAGCGCAGGTGGACGCGGTCGCCCGTCGCGTCGCGCTCGACGCGGTAGATCGGGTTGATGCGCAGCGCCCCGGCGCCGTGGGGCGGGGTGTCGAAGGATCCGTGGTCCACGAAGAGCGACTCGTCGCGGCTGGAGATCAGCGAGAGCCACTTGCGGCCCGTGAAGTCCTCCGGCGGGCGCGGCGTCGCGAGCTGCACGCCGTGGCCGGCCCGGTAGTCCGCGAAGAGCTCGTCCTCGCAGGTCAGGCGCCACGGCGCGCCGCGGACCAGGTCGACGTAGCCGGCCGGGTCGCGCTCGGCGTCGGTGTCGTGCGGCTCCAGCTCGGCGTTGCCGACCCGGTCGAGCAGCACGGTGTCCGCCCGCGCGATGCGCCGCAGCTCGTCCATCGCCTGCTGCTGGACCGGGAAGAGGTGGAACGCGTCGGTGCACACCGAGGCCGAGAACGCGTCGTCGGCGAAGGGCATCGACTCCAGCCGGTCCGCGCACACCCAGCTCTGGCCGGGGGCGACGTAGCGGCGGCCGACCCAGAGCTGGAAGAAGTTCCGGTCCAGACCGACCGACGTGATCGGGTGCTCGCGCTCGGCGAGGTGGTACATGATGTGCCCGAAGCCGCAGGCCATGTCCAGGATCGGCCCGCCGTCGCGGGGCAGCGCCCGCAGGAACGCGATCGAGGACAGGAAGCGCGGCTGCCCGAAGCGGATGAAGAAGTACGGGAAGAGCTCGCCGCTGATCCGGTCGGAGGAGCGGTTGTAGCAGAGCTCCATCCAGTCCTGGGCGGTCAGCGTGTCCAGCTCGCCGAGCAGCGCGCGGACCTCGCCGCGCCGCGCCTCGTGCGCCAGGTGGGGCCACGGTCCCCGGGTGAAGGGGAGCCGGATGCCCGGGCGCGCCCCGAGGTTCATCGGCGTGGGCGGCGGGAAGGCGAGGAGGGCGACGAGGGCCTCGAGCGGGTCGTCGCCGCGGACGAGGTCGACGAGGTGCTCCACCGTCGGGCCGTCGACCTCGGCGCGGCTCGTCATGTGGTCCTGGACGTCGACCCGGCCGCGCCGGATCACCGGGATGCCGTCGACCACCGGGTAGTCGCTGCACGGGCAGGACAGGACCCCGAAGACGCCGTCGGCGAGCGGCTGGGTGCGGGAGGCCTCGAAGGCGAGGGTCTCCCGGCACTCCGGGCAGACGAGGTCGACCGGCGCGAGCCGGGGGTCCGCAGGAACTGTCGACGAAGCGGCCACGGTGTTTCCCCCCGAGAGTCGGACAGCGGCAACGCAACACCCGGCGACGACGCCGAACGTGCGCGACACCGTAGCGATGCCCGCCCGCCGCCCCTCTCGGGGCCGTCTCCCGATATCCGTGACACCGGATCACGTCACGGTGCGCACCACGATTTTCGTGATCAGGTCGAGAGACCGCGCAGACGGGGGACGAGGTCCTCGCCCACCTGCTCGAGGAAGCGTCGTTGGTCCGATCCCGGGCCGTGGAGCACGAGGTGGTCGAGGCCGGCCTCGACGTAGGGCCGGACCTGCTCGACCGCATCGTCGGGGTCCGAGGTGACGATCCAGCGCTGCGCGATCTGCTCGATGGGCAGCTCGTCGGCCAGCTTCTCCATCTCGGTGGCGGTGGTGACCGACTGCTTCTGCTCGGCGGTCAGCGACAGCGGCGCCCAGAACCGGGTGTTCTCCAGGGCGCGGTCGGCGTCGCGGTCGTAGGAGATCTTGATCTCGATGGTGCGGTCGACGCCCTCGACGCCGGGGGTCCCGGCCTTCTCGCGACCCTCGGCGAGGGCGGGCATGAGCTTGTCGGTGTAGAGCTCCATGCCCTTGCCCGACGTGCAGATCATCCCGTCACCGGCCCGGCCCGCGTACCGCGCCATCTGCGGTCCGCCGGCCGCGACGTAGATCGGCACCGGAGTGTCCGGGCGGTCGTAGATGGAGGCGTCGACCGTCGTGTAGTACTCGCCCTCGAAACTGACGGAATCCTCGGTCCACAATTGCCGGATCAGTCGCACGGATTCGCGCAGCCGCGCGAACCGCTCCTTGAAGTCCGGCCATTCCCGGCCCGACACCGCGACCTCGTTGAGCGCCTCACCGGTCCCGATCCCGAGGATCACCCGGCCCTCGGTGAGCAGCGCCATCGTCGCGAACGTCTGCGCGATGACGGCGGGGTTGTAGCGGAACGTCGGGGTGAGCACGCTGGTGCCCAGCTGCATCCGCGAGGTGCGCTCCCCGACCGCGGCGAGCCAGGCCAGCGCCGAGGGGGCGTGGCCGCCCTCGTGGCGCCAGGGCAGGAAGTGGTCCGAGACCCAGGCGCTGTCGAGGCCGACCTGCTCGGCCAGCACGGAGAACTCGACCAGATCGCGCGGGCCGAACTGCTCGGCGGACGCCTTGTACCCGATCTTGACGCTCACGGGGCGAGACTACGCGCGGGTGCCCCGGGCTGCAGGCGTGTCGACCCCGGCGACGAACTCCTCGATCAGGGCCGTGACGACCTCCGGCAGCTCGAGGTTGGTCAGGTGCCCGGCGCGGGGGAGCACCGCGAGCCCGGCGTCGGGCAGCGTCGCGTGCAGCATGAGCGTGGCGTCGAGCGCCTCGGGGTCGGAGTCGCCGAGGAGCAGCAGCGTCGGGACGGTCATCCGCGCGAGGTCGTGGCGCAGGTCGTAGAGGGAGGGCCGCGACGCCTGGACCCCACGCATCGTCAGGGCGGCGCCCACCGGGTCGTGGGCGGCGAGGATCCGCAGGTGCTCGGCGTGCGCGGCCGGGTCGCGGCGCCGCAGCGGCTGCCGGGCGGGCCGGTTCCCGTAGTCCTGCGCCACGGCCTCGGAGCCCTCCCGCTCGTAGGCCTCGGCGAGGGCGAGCGCGTCGGCGCGGAACGCGGCGGCGCGGTCCGGGTGGGCGCCGTAGCCGCACCCGGCGACGACGAGCGCCACGGCCCGGTCCGGGTGGCGCAGCCCGAGGTGCAGCGTGGCGAACCCGCCCATCGAGTTCCCGACGACGACCGCCCGCCCGATGCCCAGCGCATCCAGGACCGCGACGGCGTCGGCCACCGCGCGCTCCTGGGAGTAGGCGGCGGGGTGGGTCGGGACGTCGGAGTCCGGGTAGCCGCGGGCGTCGTAGGTGACGACGCGGCGGGTCCGGGCCAGGTGGCGGACCTGCGGGTCCCACGACCGGTGGTCGCCGCCGAACTCGTGGAGGAACAGGACCGGCGCCCCGACCGCCCCGACCGCCCCGACCGCGCCGACCGCGTCGCCCGCCGGCTCGCCGTGGTCGTACACCGCGAGCCCGACACCGTCGTCAGTCGTGATCCTCACGTGGCCTCCATGCCATCACGCCGGCGGCGCTCGCGACGGCGTCGACGATGCCCACGTAGCCGGTGCAGCGGCAGAGGTTGCCCGCCATCTCGGCGCGGATGCGCTCCCGGTCGGGGGAGGGCTCGACGGCGAGCAGGTGGGCCGCCGTCATGAGCATCCCCGGGGTGCACGCGCCGCACTGCAGCCCGTGGCACACCGAGAAGGCCTCCTGCAGCGGGTGCAGCGTCCCGTCGGGCGTGGCGAGGCCCTCGACGGTGTCGACCCCGCAGCCGTCGGCCTGCACCGCGAACAGCAGGCAGGCCCGCACCGGCTCGCCGTCGAGGAGCACGGTGCAGGCGCCGCAGACGCCGTGCTCGCAGCCGAGGTGGGTACCGGTGAGCCCGAGGTCCTCGCGCAGCGCGTCGGCCAGGGTGCGCCGGGGCTCGACGTCGAGGCGGTGCCGGTCCCCGTTGACCGTCAGGGTGATCCTCATGTGGGCTCCCGGGCCGGTTCCGTGATGACGTCCGCCAGCGCCCGGCGGGCCAGCTCGCGGGTGAGGGCGCGGCGGTGGCCGGCGCTGCCGTGCAGGTCGGAGGACGGGTCGACGTCGTCGGCGAGCGCCCCCGCCACCTCGTCGAGCGCGCCGGTGCCCGACGGCGCGGAGGTCTCGAGCAGGTGCGGGACCCCGGCGACGCCGCCGACGACGACCCGCAGCCGGTCACCGAAGCGGGCCGCGGCCACGGACACCACCGCGAAGTCGCCGTGGCGGCGGGCGAACTCAGCGAAGCCCCACGCGTCGGGGACCCCGAGCTCGACACCGGTGATCATCTCGGGCTCGGCCAGGTCGGTCTGCAGCGCGCCGACGAACAGCGCGTCGGCCCCGACTCGACGGGTGCCGTCGGGCCCGGCGACGACCACCGCCCCGTCGCAGGCGCGCAGCACCGCGGGCAGCTCCGCGGCCGGGTCGGCGTGGGCGAGGCTGCCCCCGAGGGTGCCGCGGCTGCGGATCGCGGCGTGCCCGATGGACGCGGCGGCGGCCGCCGCGAGCGGGTGGAGGGCCTGACGGGCGAGCGCGGCGTGGCGCACGAGCGCGCCGGCGTGGAGCACGCCGTCGCGCACGTCCAGCCCGTCGAGGCCGGGGATCCGGTTGACGTCGACGAGCACGGTGGGCCGGGCCAGGCGCAGGGCCAGCACCGGCACGAGGCTCTGGCCCCCGGCGAGGATCTTGCTGTCCTCCGCGGCGGCGAGCGCGGCGACGGCGTCGTCGACCGAGGTCGCCCGGTGGTACTCGAACGGCGGGCACTTCACGGGCGACCACCCGCCAGCTCCCAGACGCGGGCCGGGGTGACCGGCAGGTCGTCGAGCTCGACGCCCAGGGCGTCGCCGAGCGCGCCGGCCACGACCGCGGCGGGGCCGAGCGTCCCGCCCTCGCCGACACCCCGGACGCCGGTGGGGTTCGCCGCGGGCGTGCTGACGTGGTCGAGGCGCAGCTCGGGGATCTCGCCCGAGGTGGGCATGAGGTAGTCGAGCAGGGTGCCCGTCGAGAGGTTCCCGGCCTCGTCGTAGACCAGGTGCTCGTACATCGCGCCCCCGATGCCCTGGGCGATCGAGCCGGCGATCTGGCCGTCGACGATCACCGGGTGGACGATCCGTCCGGCGTCCTCCACGCAGACCCAGTCGAGGATGCGGACGGCGCCGGTGGTCGGGTCGAACTCGATCGCGGCGAGCTGGGCCCCCGCGGCGAACGCGCCGCGGATCGGGTCGTAGAACTCGGTGCCCTCCAGGCCGGGGCCGAAGCCCTCGGGCAGTCGGTCGGACTGCAGGTACGCGACCCGGGCGACCTCGGCCAGCGAGATGATCGGCTTCTCCTGCCCGCGGACGTGGACCTGGCCGGCGCGCAGGTCGAGGTCGGCGACGTCGACCTCCTTGAGCGCCCCGGCCAGCGCGAGCACCTTGTCCCGGACGTGGCCGCCGGCCAGGTGGGCGGCGCCGCCGCCGATGACGGCCTGCCGGGAGGAGAAGGCGCCGAAGCCCCAGAGGGACTCGTCGGTGTCGCCGATGCGGACGTCGACGGCGTCGTAGGCCACGCCGAGCGCGTCGGCGACGACCTGGGCCATCGTCGTCTCCAGCCCCTGGCCCTGGGAGGTCACGCCGGAGAACACGGTGACCCCGCCGTCGGGGTTGACCCGCACCGTGCACGCGTCGTGGCCGGTGCGGAACGGCATCCGCGGCCCGGCCGAGGCGGCACGGCCGAGCCCGGTGAGCTCGTTGTAGAGCGCGACCCCGATCCCGATCGGCCGCTCCCCGGCGTCCCGGCGACGGATCTGCTCGGCCCGCCACCGCCGGACGTCGAACACCTCGACGGCCCGGTCGAGGCAGGCCTCGTAGGCCCCGGAGTCGTCGACGAGCCGCGAGGGCATCCGGTACGGGACGTCGGCGGGCAGGATGAGGTTGCGGCGCCGCAGCGCGATCGGGTCCATGCCGAGCGCCCGAGCGCCGGAGTCGAGCAGCGCCTCCATCGCGAACACCGTCGCCGGGCGGGCGACGCCGCGGTAGGGCCCCGACGGGCTGGTGTTGGTGGCGACGCCGCGGACGGTGCACTCGTAGTCCGTCAGCTTGTACGGGCCGGTGAGCAGCCCGCCGGCCATGAGCGGCTCGATGCCCGCGGTCCACGGGTAGACCGAGTACGCCCCGGTGTTGCACCAGACGTCGGCCCGTACCGCGAGCAGGGCGCCGTCGGCGGCGAAGCCGGCGCGCAGCACGTAGCGGTGGTCGCGGGCGTGGGTCGCGGCGAGCAGGTGCTCGACGCGGTCCTCGACCCACTTGAGCGGGATCCCGGGCATGGCGATCGCCATCAGGCACAGCGCCACGTCCTCGGGGTAGAGCACCGCCTTGACGCCGAACCCGCCGCCGACGTCGGGCGCGACGACCCGGATGTTGCCCTCGGGCAGGTCGAGCAGTTCGGCGAGCTGGGTGCGCACGAGGTGGGGCACCTGGGTGCCCGACCAGAAGGTGAGCCGCCGGTCGGCGGCCTCGTAGCGGGCGACCCCGGCGCGGCACTCGATGGGGTTCCCGGAGTGCCGGTTGGTGGTGAGCTCCCGGTCGACGACGACGTCGGCCGCGGCGAGGGCCGCCTCGACGTCGCCCGCGCGGAAGGTGCGCGAGAGCAGCAGGTTGTCGGGGGCCTCGTCGTGCACCGGGTCGGTGATCCCGGCCGGGTCGGCCCAGGCGCACACCGTCGGCCCGAGCGGGTCGTAGTCCACGACGACGGCCTCGGCGCCGTCCTCGGCGAGGTAGCGGTCGTCGGCGACGACGGCGGCGACGGCCTCCCCGGCGAAGCGGACCTTCCCGCGGGCGAGCGGCGGCTGGTCGGTCTCGACGTAGCCGGGCAGGGCCGACTGCGCCCGCAGCGCCACCGACGCCAGCGCCGGGTGCTCGCCGGTGACCACCGCGTGCACCCCGTCGACCGCGAGGGCCTCGGTGGTGTCGATCCCGGCGAGCCGGGCGTGGGCGACCGGGCTGCGCACGAACGCGACGTGGCGCATCCGCGGCAGCACCAGGTCGGAGACGTAGCGGCCCCGGCCGGTGAGCAGGCGCGTGTCCTCCTTGCGGCGCACCGGGGTGCCGGAGGCGGGGACGTGGTCGGTGTTCATCACGGCATCGCGAAGCCGCCGTTGACCGACAGGACCTGACCCGTCGTCCACGACGAGCGCGGGGAGGCGAGCAGCAGGATCGTCGGGGTGACGTCCTCCGGGCGGCCCAGGCGGCGCAGCGGGTAGAGCGCGGTGATCTTGCGCAGGCGCTCGTCGTCGGTCCCGCCGGCGTGCTCGGAGAACCGGTCGGTCTGCACCAGCCCGAGGGAGACGGCGTTGGCGCGGATGCCGTGGCGGGCGAGCTCCTTGGCCAGCGACTTCGTGAGCCCGAGGGTGGAGCTCCGCGCGGTGGCGGTGACCGCGAGCCCGGACTCGCCGACGCGCCCGGAGTCGCCCAGGAGCGAGACGATCGCGCCGCCACCGTGGTCGACCATCCGCTTCGCGACCGCGTGGGAGATGCGCACCGTGCCCGTGACGGTCACGTCGATCTCGGCGGCGAACTCGTCGGCGGAGCGCTCGAGGAAGCGGCCGCGGCTGGTGAGCGCCGCGTTGTTGACCAGCACCCCGACCGGGCCGAGCTCGGACTCGACGGCGTCGAGCGCCCGGGCGACGGAGGCGTCGTCGCGGGTGTCGACCCCGACCGCGATCGCCTTCACCCCCGCGGCCCGCGCGGCCTCGGCCGCCTGCTCGGCGCCCTCGCCCGAGGTGTGGAACCCGAAGGCGACCTGGGCGCCCTCGGCGGCGAACGCCTCGCCGATCGCGCGACCGAGGCCCTGGCCGGCCCCGGTGACCAGCACCGTGGTGCCGGCGAGCTGCAGATCCATCCGTGTGCTCCTCAGAGGGTGGTGAACTCAGACGGTGGTGAAGCGGCGGCCGCCGCCGACGGTGACGACGCGGCCGAAGGCGAGGCCGGGCAGGTGCCCGGGGGCGACGAGGACGTCGGTGTCGGCGACCTCGTCGACGAGCCGGCGGCGCATCTCCCGCGCCGCGACCGGGTCGACGTCGAACACCGCCTCCCAGTCGGGCTCGGCGAGCTCGACCACCGAGTGCGCGACGTCGCCGATGAGCAGCGCTCGCGCGTCGCCGCTGGAGACGACGTAGGTGGTCGAGCCGGGGGTGTGCCCGGGGGTCGGGCGGGCGTCGAGCCCGGGCGCGAGCGTGCGCTCGGCGTCGAAGGTCTCGAGCCGCTCGCGCAGCGGGGCGAGCTTGCGGACGGCGCCGGGGTCGGCGTCGGGCGCGTCGACGAAGTGCGCCCAGTCGGCCTCGTGGACCCGGTAGGTGGCGCCCGCGAACACGACCTCGCCGCGGCTGGTGGCCCACCCGACGTGGTCGAAGTGCAGGTGGGTGAAGACCACGTCGGTGACGTCCTCGGGCGCCGTGCCCGTGGCGGCCAGCGCGTCGAGGAACCCGCCGCCCGCGTAGTTGTCGTTGTGGATGCGGCCGACCCCGGCGTCGACGAGGACCGTCCGGTCGCCGGTGCGCAGCAGGAACCCGCCGAGGGTGAGCACGAGGTCGCCGTGGGCGTCGAGCTGCTCGGGGTGGCAGGCCCACCGATCGGCGCCGGGCGCGGTGAGCACCTCGCGGGCGTTCTCCCGGCCGGTGCCGTCGACGATCGGCACGATCTCCAGCTCGCCGACCTTCACGACGGGACCTTCTGGTCGGCGGGGGCCTCGTCGAGCAGGCGGGCCAGCTCGAAGCGCTTGACCTTGCCGGAGCCGGTGCGCGGGATCGTCGTCGTGAAGCGGATCTCGGGCACCTTGAACGCGGAGAGGTCGCGCCGGCACCGCGCGAGGAGGTCCTCCGCGTCCGGGGGATCGTCCCCGCCGACGACGAAGGCGACCGGCACCTCCCCGAGGTCCGGGTGTGCCCGCCCGACGACGGCGGCGTCGGACACCCCGGGCGCGGCGAGCAGCACGTTCTCGATCTCGGCCGGGTAGATGTTCTCGCCGCCGCGGATGATCATCTCCTTGGTGCGGCCGCTGATCGTGAGATAGCCGTGCTCGTCGGCGCGGGCGAGGTCGCCGGTGCGGTACCAGCCGTCGACGAGCACGTCGGCGGTCTGCTCGGGCTTGCCGTGGTAGCCGCGCATGACGTTCGGGCCCCGCACCCACAGCTCGCCCTCGCCCCCCGGCGGTGCGTCGGTGCCGGTGGCGGGGTCGACCAGGCGCACCGAGAGACCGGGGAGCGGCAGCCCGCACGACCCGTACGGCCGGCCGCCGTGCGGCCAGTTCATCGTCACCATCGTCGAGGTCTCGGTGATGCCGTAGCCGTCGAGCAGTGGCACCCCGAAACACTCCTCGAAGGCCTGGTCGAGTGCCGCGGGCAGGATCGCGCCGGCCGAGATCGCGACCCGCAGCCGGTGTGGCGGCGTGCGCCCGGCGACGGCCTGGACCAGGTAGGAGAACCCCGTGGGGACGCCGGGGAGCACCGTGCACCCGTCCCGCGCGAGCAGTTCGAGGATCCGGGCCGGCGAGAAGCGGGGGAGGATGCGCTCGCCCGCGCCGGTCGCGACCACCCCGAGCACGCAGAGGTCCAGCGCGTAGGAGTGGAAGAGCGGCAGCGCGCAGAGCACCTCGTCGCCGGCGGCGAGGCCCGCGATGGGGGCCCAGCACGCCGCGACCACCCACAGGCAGCTCCGCATCGTCAGCTCGACGCCCTTGGGACGCCCGGTGGTGCCGGAGGTGTAGAGCATGAAGGCGGTGGCGTCGAGGTCGGCGGGGTCCGGGGCCGGCGTGCGCGGCGCGGTGGCGAGGAGGTCGCCGTAGGCGTGCCACCCCGGGCGGTCGGCGTCCCCCACGACGACGACGGTGGTCCCCGGGGCCGCGAGCCCCGCCACCAGATCGGCGTGGTCGGCGTCCGTGACGACGACGCGGGCGCCGGAGTCGGCGAGCACGTACGCGAGCTCGGCCGGTGCGGCGTCGGGGTTGAGGCAGGTGGCGACGCCCGCGGCGCGGGGGACCGCGAGGTAGGTCTCGACGGTCTCGACCCGGTTGGTCATGACCATCGCGACCCGGTCTCCCGGGGCGACCCCGAGATCGACGAGCCGACCCGCGAGGCGCGCCGTGGTGCGCGCGAGCTCGGCGTAGGTGACGCGGCGGTCGTCGTCGACGAAGGCGGTGGCCTCGCCGCGCTCGGCGGCGTGGCGGTCGAGGAGCTCCCCGATCGGCCTGATCAGCTCGGTCCGCAGCACCGCGTCCCCTCTCGCCCGTCACGGCTGGGCTGACTAACGCTCGTTAGTGACCGTAGGGCGACGGTGGTGGGTCGCACAAGGGGCTCACGAACGCTCGTTAGTCGCTAGGGTGGGCCGCGTGGGCGCCACCGTCCGGGATCCCGTGACCAGTCACCGGGTGCTCGACCACGCGCTCACGCTCTTCGCCGAGCGCGGCTATCACGGCACGGCGCTCTCCGAGATCGCCGGCGCGCTCGGGGTGCGGACGCCGAGCCTCTACAACCACATGCGCTCCAAGCACGAGCTGCTCGAGAGCATCGTCGACACCACCACCGCGGGCGTGCTCGCGGACTTCCACGCGGTGCACGACGAGGGCGGGGAGCCCCCGGACGTGCTGTACCGGGCCGCGCGGGTCTACGCCCACCGGCACGCGACGCACCGTCGGGAGGCCCTCGTCGTCAACCGGGACACCTCCAGCCTCGACGAGCCGGTGCGCGGGGCGATGCAGGCCCGCCGCCGGGAGCACGAACACGCCCTGCGCGCGGTGATCTCCGAGGGGGTCGAGCGGGGGGTGTTCCACGTGGAGTCGCCCGCGCTAGCGTCGTTCGCGATCCGCGAGCTGTGCGTGAGCATCGCCCGCTGGTTCTCCGAGGACGGGCCGCTGAGCGCCGACCAGGTGGCCGACCAGTACGCGGGGTTCGCGCTGCGGATCGTGGGGTGCGCTCCGGACTCGTGAGCAGGACGCGTGGACCGACGCGTGGCGCACACGGTCCGCCGGTGCGGGCCTGCGGGCTGTGGTGGACCGCCGCGTGGCGCACACATTCCGGCGGTGCGGGCCTGCGGGCTCGGGTGGACCGCCGCGTGGCGCACACATTCCGGCGGTGCGGGCCTGCGGGCTGTGGTGGACAGACGCGTGGCGCACACGGTCCGGCGCCGGTGGTGGACCGCCGTGGGCTCCGACCGCGGGCGGGCGGGCCGACGCGATCGCCCCGAAGATCACGGAGTCCCTCCACGTCGACCGGATCTCCGTGGAGAGCGCAGCGACTCCCTGATCTTGTTCGTGGTGCTCCGTCGGGGGTGGGGCGCACGGCTGGCCCCCCGGCTCCCGCCACGTGTGCGTCGCGCGGAGGTCGGTGCGGAATCGTCGTCGCCCGGCGCCTGGGTGTGTGCGTCGCGCGGTGGTCGGTGCGGAATCGTCGTCGCCCGGCGCGTGGGTGTGTGCGTCGCGCGGAGGTCCTAACCGGGGATCCTGCGGAGGCGCGCTTCGCGGACGCTCGTGCGCTCCCCCTGATCACGGGCGCGCGCAGCACCTACGCCAGCAGCGCCAGCTGACGGGACTGGGCGCAGAGGACCCCGGCCGAGTCCCACACCTCGACGTCCTCCTCGTGCAGTCCGTGTGCGAGGTGGCGGGTGCGCACGCGGCACGCCAGCGGGCCGGGCGCGGGGTGCTCGCGCAGGTGCACGGTGAGCTGCGCGGTGCCGCTCGTCCGACGGCCGAGCTCGGCGACCACGGGCGTGGCGCAGTCGACGACGAACGCGAGCGAGCCCAGGGTCGGGTCGCTGCCGTCGCGGAAGCCGACCCAGAACTCGGCGGTCGGGTCGCCGGAGGGCTCGCGGCGGCGCCAGCCCGGCAGCTCGGGCACCCGGAACACGACCCGCCCGACGACGAGGGCGTCGGTGCGCATCCCGGTGCCCGCGAGGAGATCGAGGCACTCGTCGGGCGGCGGGAGCGCCGGGGCGGCGTCGCCGTCCCAGCGGTCGGGCTCGGTGGTGGCGAGGTCGACGAAGCTCGCCTCCAGGCGCAGCACCTCGCGCGGCACGCCGTCCGGGCCGGGCTGGTGCAGCTCCGCCGAGCCGTTGGCGACCCGGCGACCCACGCGGTGGACGGTGGTGGCCAGGTGGGCGGGACCGGCGAGGGCGGGGCGGAGGAAGGTCGCGGAGGCGACGACCGGGTCGGGCCGCCCGTGCCCGGCCATGACCGTGGTGAGCGGGTTCAGCGCCGCGGCGAGCTGGTAGCCCCCGTTGAGCCGGCCGCCGCCGATGCCCCAGCGGTCGGCGAGGGTGAGGTCGAACCCGCCGTCGGGACCCGGGACGCCGGTGGTGTCGGCCTCCAGCTCGCTGATCACCCGCGCAGTCAACCAGGGGACCGCGGGGCGAAGATGGGGCGACCCCGACCCGGAGGGACACCGCCGTGATCTTCGCGCCGACCGCGCTCTCCCCGCACGAGGACGCCCTGCGCCACGACGTGCGCCGCTGGCTCGCCGACACCCTCCCGGCGGACTTCCGGCCGGGTCTCGGGCTCGGCGGGCGCCACGACCCGGGGTTCAGCCGCGCCCTCGCGGGGCAGGGCTGGGTCGGGATGGCGATCCCGCGGGAGTACGGCGGCGCCGGGGCGAGCACCGTCGAGCGGTTCGTGGTGGTCGAGGAGCTGCTGGCGGCGGGTGCCCCGATCGCCGCGCACTGGATCGCCGAGCGCCAGACCGCGCCGGCGCTGCTGCGCTTCGGCACCGAGGAGCAGCGGCGGTGGTTCCTCCCGCGGATCGCGGCGGGGGAGTGCTTCTTCTCGCTGGGGATGAGCGAGCCCGACGCCGGGTCCGACCTCGCCTCGGTGCGCACCACCGCGACCCGCACCGAGGAGGGCTGGCGGGTCGACGGCACCAAGGTCTGGACGACGAACGCCCACCTCAACCACTTCGTCGTCGTGCTGTGCCGCACCTCGGCCGCGCAGGACCGCCACGCCGGGCTCTCGCAGCTGATCGTCGACCTGTCCTCGCCGGGGGTCACGGTGTCGCCGATCCCGCTGATCGACGGCGAGCTGCACGTCAACGAGGTGGTGCTCGACGGGGTCGTGGTCCCCGACGAGCGGGTGCTCGGCGAGGTCGGGCAGGGCTGGGCCCAGGTCACCGCCGAGCTGGCGCACGAGCGCTCCGGCCCCGACCGCTACCTCTCGGTGCTCGGGCTGCTGCGCGCGTTCGTGGCCGAGCACGGGAAGGACCTCGACGAGGCGGCCGCCGAGGCGTTCGGCGGGATCGCCGCGCGGCTGTGGTCGATCCGGCAGCTCTCGCTGTCGGTGGCGCGGGCGCTCGAGCAGGGCGAGGCGCCCGCGACGGAGGCGGCGCTGGTGAAGGACGTCGGGACGGTCTTCGAGCAGGAGGTGGTGGAGACGATGCGCGACCTCGCCGCGGCCGAGATCGACCCGGAGGCGGCGTCGCTGTTCGAGCGGCTGCTTGCCGAGTGCGTCCTCAACGCGCCGAGCTGGACGCTGCGCGGCGGCACCACCGAGGTCCTGCGCGGCATCGCGGCCAAGGCCCTCACCCGGGGCGGCGCGCGGTGAGCGACGAGGGCGAGGAGCTCCGGCGCGCCGTCGCCGACGTGCTCCGCGAGCGCTGCACCCCGGAGGCCCTCGAGGCGGCCGAGCGCGACGGCGAGGCCCCCGGGATCTGGACGGCGCTCGCCGAGGGCGGGTTCCCGACGGTGTCCGTGCCCGAGTCGGCGGGCGGGTCCGGCGGGTCGGTGGCGCAGGCGTGCGCGGTGCTCGAGGCCGTCGGGGCCGCGCCCGCGCCGGTCCCGGCGGCGGAGACCGGGCTGCTCGGTGGTCGGCTGCTCGCCGCGGCCGGGCTGGAGCTCCCCGAGGGCCCGGTGACGACGGCGGCCTCCCCGCGGCTGGCGTTCGACGGCGAGGTGCTGGCCGGCAGCGTCGCCCGGGTGCCCTGGGCGCGGTCGGCCGCCGCGCTCGCGGTGCTCGCGGACGCGCCGGACGGACCCGTCGTCGTGCTCGTCGACCCGGCCGCGACCGCGGTCACCCCCGGCCGGAACCTGGCCGGTGAGCCCCGCGACCACGTCGTCCTCGACGGGGTCCGCCCCCTCGCCACCGCCCCCGCCCCGCCCGGCGCCGGCGACGCGCTGCGCCGCCGCGGGGCGCTCTCGCGGGCCGCGCTGATCGCCGGGGCCGCGCGGGCCGTGGCCGGGCTGACGGTGCGCTACACCGGCGAGCGCGTGCAGTTCGGCCGGCCGGTCTCGGCGTTCCCGGCGGTGGCCGCCCACCTCGTCCGGATCGCCGAGCAGACCGAGCTCGTCGCGATGGCCGCCCGCGCTGCCGCCGCGAGCGCGGGGGAGGACGGCGAGCCGGCCGGCCTCGACGTCGCCGCGGCCGCCGCCGTCGCCTCCCGCGCGGCCGGCGAGGTGGCGGCCGCCGCGCACCAGGCGACCGGTGCCATGGGCATGACCCGCGAGTTCGCGCTCGGGGCGCTCACCCGCCGGCTGTGGTCCTGGCGCGACGAATGGGGCGGCGGGCGCCCGTGGGCGGCCGAGCTGGGTCGCGCGCTGGCCGCGGGCGGCGCGGAGGAGCTCTGGCCGACGGTGTCCCGCGGTCTCGTCAGCCCGGGCGCGGCGCGGTGACGAACCGCGCGCGGTAGCGCTCCACCAGCAGGAGCAGGGCGAACTCGACGACGACGGCCGAGACCACCAGTTCGGCGTCGAGGTAGCCCAGCGCGACGTTGACCCCGGCGAGGGCGATCACCAGGGCGGCGCGGGAGACCGTGGTGCCCCACCGGTCGCGCCCGAGGACCAGCCCGACGGCGGCCAGGAGCAGCAGCACCCCGACGACCGCTTCGCCGGCCGACGCCACCACGAGCATCGCCGGCCGGGAGCCCGGCGGGACCACGCGATCGTCGAGGACCAGCGTCGAGCCCGGCCCGCCCGCCCAGAGCACGACGAGGACCACCAGCCCCACCAGCGAGAACAGCCCGAGCAGCGCCGCGCCCGCGATGAGCAGCAGGCGGTGCGCCCACCGCGGCAGCAGGACGGCCTCGGCCCGGACCAGCGCCGCGCGGAGCGCCCGGGTCCGGTGCCCCGGCGGCTCGACCGGTGCGGCCGCGACCAGCGGCCGGACCGCGCGGGCGAGCGCGGCCAGGTCCGGCCGCGTCTGGTCGGCCGCCAGGGCGGTGAGGTCGGCGAGCAGCGCGTCCCGGGCGGCGGGGGTGAGCGGCCCGTCGGCCACGTCGGTGAGCCGCTCCGCGGCGGCGTAGGCCCGGGTGCGGGGGTGGTCGAGGTGGGTCCGCCGCGCCAGGGTCGCGAGCCCGAGCACGGCCAGGAACACCACGTAGATGATCGGGGCCGCGAGCGGGGTGAAGTAGTCGTTCGCCTGGGTGATGAACTTGCCGACCTCGTCGACGAAGAGCCCCGAGCCGACCCCCACGCACACCGCGGTCAGCGGGTGCACCCACCGGTTGCCCCACAGCAGCGCGAGCAGCCCGCCGACCAGCAGGAGCAGCCCGCCCCACAGCGCGTGGGCCAGGTGGTAGACCGAGCCGCCGATCTGCGGGTAGCCGGTCAGGACGAGGTAGAGCCGGGTGACCACGACGGTCACGCCGAAGCTCACCGCCACCAGCCGCAGGCTGCGGGCACCGTCGGGACGCTGCACCGGGGTGCGACGACGCCGGGTGCCGGGCACGGCGGTGCCGGTCTCCGTGGCCACCGGCAGCGCGCCCATGGATGTCCCCTCGTCTCCGTCCCGGCCGCACGCTAGGGGACGGCGGTGACCTCGATCCAGCTCTCGCCCCCGAAGTGGAGGGTGTTCCGGCACAGATAGGGCGGGACCGGCAGGTCGAACTGCGCCCAGCCCTCGCCCGGGCCCTTGCGCAGCAGGTCGGAGCGGCTGCCCACGTCGAGGCGCAGCCGCTCGCCGGGGGCGAGCGCCACCGGGGCCGGGGTGAGGCTGAAGCGCAGGACCACCGGCTCATCCGGGTGCAGCGGCTCGCGGTGGCCCGAGTCGACGGCGATCTCCACCGCGGTGCTCCGGGCGCCGTCCTCGGTGCGCGCGACCGGGCGGATCGCGCCCATCCCGAGCTGGTGGCGCTCGCCGGCGGCGTCGATCCGCGACAGGCGCGCGATCACGTAGGAGTCGATCTCGTTGCAGCTGAACGTGAACCGGGCGGTGACCGCCCCGACCAGCCGGGTCGGCTCGGTGACGCCGAGCTCGAAGGACAGCAGCTGGTTGGCGAGCTCGTCGAGACCGCCGAGCACCGGGACGCCGCGGGGGACGGCGGCCCAGGAGTTCGACCCGGCCCCGGTCGGCTCGGTCGCGAGCCGGTGGGTGACGTGGTCGGCGCCGGCGGAGCCGAGGTACAGGCGGGTGACGGTGCCCTCGGGCGGCGGGAAGTCGTGCGCGGTCCCGAAGGCCCCGGCGCCGTCCTCGCCCGCCCCGTCCGTCCAGTACCGCACCCGGGGCTGCTCGCCGTAGCCGTTGTCGAGCCCGTGCACCACGTGGTCGAAGAACGCGAGCGCCTCGCCCTGCCACGCGTAGACCGGCAGGTCGTACTCCGGGGGCCCGAGGACCAGCCACCGCCGGTCGGCCGGCGTGCCCGCGTTCTCGAACAGGTCGTAGCTGCCGAACTGGTGCAGGTTCCAGTACGACAGGTTCTGGACGACCGCGAACGGCACCTCGATCCGGTCCAGCACGCCGGTGGAGCCCTCCGGGATCGACGACTCGGCCCGGGTCTTCTCGTCGAACATCCAGTGCGCGTAGATCCCGCGGACGTCCTCGACCGGGGTGGCCGCCATGAACCTCCCGAACATCGTGTCCACCTCGCGGTGGACGAGCTTCCCGAGCAGCGGGTGGAGCGGGCCGTTGGTGACGTGGCTGATCGCCGCGCGGGCCGGCTCGGGGAGACGTCGGTCGTAGTTCGCCGCGGTGAAGTTCGCGCCCATCCACACCGAGAGGAAGAAGCTGCCGGGCACGCCGCCGTACTGGACGAGGTGGCGGAAGAAGTCGGTGCACATCTCGTTGGCGAAGAACGCCCTGAGCGCCGGGGGCCGCCGGGCGGCGACGAGCGGTTGGGTCATGCCGTAGTAGGAGGTGCCGAACAGCACGACCTCCCCGGAGCACCACGGTTGCGCGGCCGCCCAGGCGATCACGGCCTCGTGGTCGTCGACGTCCTGCGGGTCGAAGAACATCACCTGCTCGCCCGTCGAGCGCCCCATCCCGCGGCGCTCGACGACGACCGGGGCGTAGCCGCGGTCGGTGAAGACCGGCGGCGACCCGATCTCGTTCGAGCCGGTCGGGACGCCCGCCGTGTGGGTCTCGGTGCTGTAGGCCCCGAACGACACCACGGCCGGGTACCGGCCCGGGGTCTCCGGGAGGTAGACGTCGGCGTTCAGCTCGGCGCCGCCGGCGACCGGGACGCGCTGCCCGGGCAGGGCGCGGCAGCCCAGCCCGGAGTGCACCGACCCGCGGGGTTCCCAGCCCGCGTACTGGGGTCCGGCCGTCGAGGGCTTCAGCGGGATGCGCAGGTCCACGGTCGTCTCACTCCTCGGGCTCGGGCGGGTGGGTGAGGAACTCGGTGAGCAGCGCGTCTCGGGGCGATGTCATGGGCGGGGGTCGCGGGCCGGTTCGGCGAGGGCCCGGCGTGGTGGATCAACCCAAATTGCGGCTCCCGGCACGGTCCGTCAACGGAGCGGACTGGCACGCAGCGGAATTCGGCTCCGACATCACCCGCCCGGCGCAACGATCAACCGCGCTGTGCGTCTGCACATGCGTACCGTGAGAGGCACAATGTTCAACTGATCCGAGAGCGTGTCGGACGGGCGGGAGGCCGTGGTGCTGCAGTGCTGCCCCAACGGGACCCGCCCCACCGAGGGCGTGTCCCCGGCGCTGCCGACCAACCCCGACGAGCTCGCGCGGGACGCCGGCGCGGTCGCCCCGCTCGGGGTGCGGAGCTTCCACGTGCACCCCCGTGACCCGCAGGGTCGGGAGTCGCTCGACCCCGCCGTCGTCGGCACCACCGTGGCGGCGATCCGGCGGGCCGCCCCCGGTCTCGAGATCGGCGTCCCGCTGGCCCGGTGGGTGGAGCCGAACGCGTTCCGCCGCACCCAGCTGGTGCAGGAGTGGGCGGGCCTGCCGCAGCACGCGCGGCCCGACGTCGTCGCCGTGAACGTCCACGAGCGCGGGTGGGAGACCATCTGCGAGGCGGTGGCCTCCGTCGGCCTGGGCATCGAGCTCGGGGTGTGGACCACGGGCGACGCGGTCCAGCTGCGCCTCGCCGGGGTGCCGCTGAACACGGTGCGGGTGACCGTCGAGGTGACGGTGACCGATCCCGACTCGGCGGTGGCCGAGGCGGTCCGGCTGCTGCGGGCGCTGCGTCCGATGCCGGTGCCGATCCTGCTGCACGGCGAGGAGAGCGGCGCCTGGCCGGTGCTCGACTACGCCCGCCGCCAGGGCTTCGACACCCGGATCGGGTTCGAGGACACGCTGACCGGCCCGGACGGCGTGTGGTCGGCCACCGGCAACGAGGAGCTCGTCCGCTACGCGCTGGGCCAGCCGGTGACGCCGCGGTACGACGGGTACGAGGGGTACGAGGACAACGGCCGCCGCCCCCGGCGGGGCCTGCTCGGGGGACTCGGCTTCGGCCGGTCCCGCGCCTCGCACCGGGGCTGAGCCGCCGGGGCCGCCCGGCGTGACCGCTGCCGCACGGCACGATTGCGCCCTCGCGATCGGCGGGTACTGCCTGGCTTCGTCATGGACACCGCGTCGCTGCGCAGCAGAGCCCCTCTCCGCGTCCCCCACGATCGGTGGGCGTCGTGACGGGTCAGGAGATGGCCGAGACGAGCTCGACCGACCGCCGCCGGTGGTGGGCTCTCACGGTCTGCATGGCGGCCGGCGTCATGATCTTCATCGACGTCAGCATCGTCAACGTCGCGCTGCCGTCGCTGCAGCAGGGGCTGGGCGCGAGCTCGGCGGAGCTGTCGTGGGTGGTCGCGGGGTACGCGCTGACGTTCGGGCTGCTGCTCGTCCCGGGCGGCCGGCTCGGGGACGCCCGCGGCCGGAAGCGGATGTTCGTCGCCGGGCTGGTGGCGTTCGCGGCGGCCAGCGTGCTTGCCGGCCTGGCGCCCGCGGCCTGGGTGCTCGTCGTCGCCCGGCTGCTGCAGGGCGCGGCCGGCGGGGCGCTCAACCCACAGATCCTCGGGCTGATCCAGACGATGTTCTCCGGCCGCGAGCGCGGCAAGGCCTTCGGCGTCTTCGGGGCGGTGAACGCCTCGTCGACGGCGATCGGGCCGCTGATCGGCGGCCTGCTGATCCAGCTTGGGGGTCCCGACGCCGGGTGGCGGTTCGTCTTCCTGGTGAACCTGCCCTTCGGGATCGCGGCGCTGCTCTTCGCGCGGCGGCTGCTGCCCGACGACGACCCACCCGAGCAGCGGTCGCACACCTCCCTCGACCCGCTGGGCGCGCTCCTGCTCGGCCTGTCGGTCGTCGCGGTGATGGTGCCGATCGTGCTCTCGGAGAGCTCGGGGCCGTCCCGCTCGCCGTGGTGGCTGCTCGGGCCCGCCGCCGTGCTCTTCGCGGCCTTCGTCGGGTGGGAGCGCCGGTTCGCCCGGCGGGGGGCGACCCCGCTGGTGACCGGGCGGGTGCTGCGCCGGCCCGGCTACGCCCTGGGCACCGCCCTGGGCTCGCTGTACATCGGCGGCTCCACCGCGATCTTCTTCGTGCTCACCGTGTTCTTCCAGCGCGGGCTCGGCTACTCGCCGATCGAGTCCGGGCTCTCGACGATGCCCTACGCCATCGGGTCGGCGGTGGCGGCGGCGATCGGCGGCCGGGTGGTGACCCGGCTCGGCCGTCCCCTCGTGGTCGCGGGCTCGGTGGTGATGCTCGTCGGTCTCGGCGCCGCCGCGCTGCTGCTCTCCGGGGACGCGGGGCCGCACGCCGGCCTCGTCGTCGCGGGGCCGCTGCTGGTCGCGGGGCTCGGCAGCGGCATGGTGATCACGCCGAACCAGACGCTCACCCTCGCCGACGTCCCGACCGACCAGGGCGGCACGGCCGCGGGCATGCAGCAGACGGCCCAGCGCATCATGTCCTCGCTGGGCATCGCGGTGGTCGCGGCGGTCTTCTACGCCACGCTCGCCGGGACGGGCGAGGACTACGGGACGGCGATCGCGGTCGGGCTGACCGTGACCCTGGGGCTCGTCTCCGCGTCGTTCCTGCTCGGCGTCGTGGATCTCCTCGTGCGCCGCCGGCGGCGGCACCGGGAGGAGGCCCACCCGGTGCAGGACCACCAGGGCGCGCCCGGGCCGGCACCCGCCGTCGGGAAATCGCGCTGAGGAGGGTGAGCGCCCGTCACACCGGCTTGACCGGCGCTCACCCGGGGTGGTTGTGTCGATCTATGGCACCGGAGGGCACGTTGGTCACGCGTGACCACGTCGACCTCTGCCGTGTCTGGTCCTCCTCCTGTCGGTGAGCGCCGCGCCGCCCGCTCACCGCACCCCCCCTTCTCCGAGGAGACCCCTGTGTCCGAGACGTCCGTGTCCTTCACCCCGCGTGGCGCCGCCGTCGCCACGTTCCTCACCCATCTCGACGCCCTCGTGCAGCGCGAGGTGACCGCGGTCGACGCGGGCGCCGGGCGCTGGGAGCTCGAGGCCGAGCGCATCGCCGCCGAGGTCGCCGGCGCCCTCGGGGCCCTGCGCTCCGACCTGCAGCGTCATCGGACGGCGTTCGCCGGCGACTGAGCGGGCGCGCCGGAGCCGGCGCGACCCGACCCATGCTGCAGGCGCTAGGCAGTTGATCATCGATTCACGCACATCGTGCGACGTGCCGATTCCCTTGATCAACTGCCTAGCGTGCCCGGCCCTGGGCCGGGTCGAGCTGCACGGTGAGGTGGACCAGGCCGTCGTCGCCGCGGCGGGCGACGGCGTGACCGGTGCGGTCGACGCCGTCGAGCCGGATGGCCAGTGGGTGGCCTCCGCCGGTGAAGTTGCGCCACCACCGCTTCTGGTCGGGGAGCGCGACGCCGAGGCGGACCTCGTCGCCCTCGTGCTCGTACCCGACGACGAGGCTGTGGACGGTGCCCGACCGGCGCCCGCGGTAGGTGATCACCGTGAGGGTGCCCCCGACGAGGCGGCGTCCCCACGAGGACGCGACCACCGGGCGGGCCACCGTGCTCACCGCGGCCGCCAGTCGCCGGAACGCGCTCACGTCCGCGACGCTACGCCGTGGGCCTCGGAGCGCGCCGTTCCTCGGCCAGGGGGGCGCGCGGGCGCTCTCCCTGCGCCGGAGATCACCGGGACGTGGTGGTCGCGGCGCCCGGCCCGCTGGACCATGACGCCCCGGTGGTCATGGTGCGCCGGTGCCGGACCCCAGGTCAGGCTGCGCGGCGTCTTCTGACGGTCGCTTCAGAGCAGGAGCACGACGACCACGACGGCGGCGAGCAGGAGCAGCGCCACGACCAGCGCCGGTGTCCCGATCCCGCCCAGCTGCGAGGGGCGGAGGCGTTCCGGCGGTTCGTGGTCCGCGGCGGAACCGCGCTGACCCGCTCGCCCCGTCGAGAAGTTCGTGAACGAGTCGCCGCCCATGCCCGGTCCGCCCGTCATGACCGAACCGTACGGGCAGGCACAACCCCTCGACCGTCCTGCGCTGGTACGGTCACCGGTACTGAAGAGTCGTCGACAGTACCGATAGGGCGGGAAAGCCGTGAGCGCATCGCTGAAGGGCCGCACGATCGTCATGTCCGGCGGGAGCCGCGGCATCGGGCTGGCCATCCTCCTGGCGGCCGCGAGGGCCGGTGCGAACGCCGTCCTGCTCGCCAAGACCGACCAGCCCGACCCGCGCCTGCCCGGCACCGTCCACACCGCGGTCGAGGAGATCGAGCAGGCGGGGGGCCAGGCGGTCGCCGTCGTCGGGGACGTGCGCGAGGAGGAGGACGTCACCCGCGCCGTCGAGACGGCGGCCGAGCGCTTCGGCGGCGTCGACATCGTCGTCAACAACGCCTCCGCGCTGAACCTCACGGGCACGCTCGAGCTGACCCCGAAGCGCTACGACCTCATGCAGCAGATCAACTCCAAGGGCACCTTCCAGCTCACCCGGGCCGCGCTGCCGCACCTGTTCTCGTCCGAGGACCCGCAGATCGTCACGCTCGGGCCGCCGATCAACCTCGCGCCGGAGTGGCTGGGCAAGTTCCCGTCGTACGCGCTGTCGAAGTACGGCATGACGCTGCTGACCCTCGGCTTCGCCGCCGAGTTCGCCGACCGCGGGGTGCGCGCCAACTGCCTGTGGCCGCAGACGACGATCTCCACCGCCGCCGTGCAGAACCTCCTCGGGGGCGACGCCGCCTCCCGCCGGGCCCGCTCGCCGGAGATCATGGGCGATGCCGCGGTCGCCCTGCTCACCGACCCGCAGCGCCCCACCGGGGAGGTGTTCCTCGACGTCGAGGCCCTCCGCCGGGCGGGGACGACGGACCTCTCGCCCTACGGCGGCGGCGAGGACCTCGAGCTGGACTTCTTCGTCGACGAGTTCTAGCCGACCGGCCGGATCGTCAGGGTCCGGATCCGCTCGCCGTCGTGGCCGAACGCGAAGGCGAGCGTCACCGGGCTGCCGGGGAAGTCGCCGCTGATGACGACGAGGGCCCGGTGGCCGTCGGCGGTCGGCTCGACGTCGCGGACGTCGTAGGTCACCGGGGGCACGGACGTGCGCCAGGCGCGGACGGCTCCGATGCCGCGGTGGACGTGACCCTCGTCCTCGACGACGGCGTCGTCGGCGAACTGGGCGAAGTACGCCTCGAGGTCCTCCGCGGCGGCGAGGACGAAGTAGCGGGTGACGAGGTCCTGGGTCGTGGTCATGGCGACCACGCTGGGGTCTCCCGCCGGGGGAGGGTCCAGGCTCGTCGTCGTGAGCGCGTGGTTGAGCATCGGCGAGTTCGCCACGGTGACGCACCTGAGCGTGAAGACGCTGCGCCACTACCACGAGGCCGGGCTGCTCGAGCCCGAGCGGATCGACCCGCACTCGGGGTACCGGTACTACTCGACGCGGCAGGTCCCGACCGCACAGGTCATCCGCCGGTTCCGCGACCTCGACATGCCCGTGCGCGACGTCGCCCGCCTGCTCGCCACCGGTGACGTCGATGAGCGCTCCGCGCTGATCGCCGAGCACCTCCGGCGCCTCGAGCAGCGCCTGGCCGCGACCACCGACGCCGTCGGCGCGCTGCAGCGGCTCCTCGCGCCCGACCCGCCCCGGCTCGAGGTCGTCCACCGGCGGGAGCCGGCCCGGCGGGTGACGGCGGTCGAGGGCGACGTCGCCCTCGACGACGTCCTGGACTGGTACGGGGCCGCCACGGCGGAGATCGACGCGGCCGTCGCGGCCGCCGGAGCCCACCGCGCCGGACCGCCCGGCGGGCTCTACGACAACGCGCTGTTCACCGACGGAGCGGGCCACGCCGTCGTGTTCGTGCCCACCGACGTCGACGTGCGCGCCGGGCGCGTCCACCCGGTCGACCTCGGCGCGCGCGAGCTCGCCGTGACGGTGCACCACGGCCCGCACGACGACATCGACCTCACCTACGGCGCGCTCGGCGCCCACCTCGCCGAGCACGCGCTCGTCGTCGACGGCCCGGTCCACGAGACCTACCTGGTCGGCCCGCCCGACACCGACGACGCCGCCGCGTGGCGCACCGAGATCGGCTGGCCGGTGTTCGCGACGGGTCCGGACAGCCGAGGAATCCGACCGGGCGCGTAGCCCGCGTCCCGAACGGTTACACGACCGTGAGCGGCCTGCTGGACCGATCACGACGAGAAACCCGACGACTTCGAGGGCAGGCCGACTGGAGGCAGACGGTGGACGCCGTCGAGTTCGAGAGAATCAGTTATCCCGCCGACGCCGGGGAGTCCGCGCACATCCGCGAGGCCGTGCGGACGTGGCTCGACTCCTCGAAGGTCCCGGACGACGTGTCGCACGGCATGGTGCTCGCGGTCAGCGAGGCGATCGACAACGTCGTCGCGCACGCCTATCCCGAGGGCGCCGCGGTCACGGGGCCCGCCACCATCGACCTCACGATGGTCCTCGACGAGAGCGACGTCGTCGTCACGGTCGCCGACCACGGGCTGTGGACGGAGCCCACGAGCACCGACCTCGAGCACGACGCGACCGGACGCCCGGCCCGGCACGGCCGCGGGATCATCCTCATGAACACCCACGTCGACGAGGTCGCCATCCGCCACGACCGCGACGGGACCTCGGTCCTCCTGCGCGCCCGGCTCTCCCCCGAGGACGCCTGAGCAGGCGGCGGTGAGTCAGACCGCGGTGACCGCGACGGTGTGCCAGCCGGTGGCACCGTCGGGGTCGGGTGGGGCCGGCGTCGGGTCCTGGGTGGCGCCGGTCGCGTCGGTGGCGCGGACCTGCAGGGAGCGGGCGCCGGGCGGGAGAACGAGCACCGCGCGCCACATCCGCCAGGTGTCGACCGAGACGTCGGTGGCGAGCTCGGCCGTCTGCCAGGGCCCCGCGTCGGCGCGGACCTCGACGTGCACGATCCCCCGGTGCTGCGCCCACGCCGTGCCGGCCACGGTGACCCGCCCGGCCGGCACCCGGGCGCCGTCGCGCGGCACGTCGATGCGGGACTGGGTCTTGATCGGGGCCCGGGCCGACCAGCCGCGCTGCTGCCAGTAGGACTGGAAGGCGTCGTAGGTCGTGAGCTCCATGTCGGTGATCCACTTGCACGCGGACACGTAGCCGTAGAGCCCGGGCACGACCATCCGCACCGGGAAGCCGTGCTCGATCGGCAGCGGCTGCCCGTTCATCCCGAGCGCGAGCATGGCGTCGCGGCCGTCGGTGCAGGCTGCGACGGGGGTCCCCGTCGTGAAGCCGTCGACGCTGGTCGAGGCGATCTGGTCGCCCCCGTCGTGCACCCCGGCCTCGGCCAGCAGGTCGCGCAGCGGCACGCCGACGAAGACGGCGTTGGAGACGAGGTCGCCGCCCACCTCGTTCGACACGCAGGTGAGCGTGACCGGCGCCTGGAGGCGGGCGCGGCGGCGGAGGTCGTCGTAGTCCAGGACGATCTCCCGGTCGACCAGGCCGTGGATCCGCAACCGGTAGTCCGCCGTCGAGAGCTGCGGGACCTGCAGCGCGGTGTCGATCCGGTAGAAGTCGGCGTTCGCGGTGAGCCACCGCGGGCCCCCGGAGGACGCGAAGTCGGCGCCCGCGGGCGGTGCGGCCGGGGTGGGCAGCGGACCCACGGCGTCGCGGGAGGCCTCGACGGCGGCCGCCGCGGCGAGCCGGCGCCCGAGGTACCCCGTGATGCCGGCGCCGACGAGCGCGGCCGCCATCCCGAGCAGGAGGTGCCGGCGGGCATCGTCGGCGCGGACGGCCCGGGCGGTGCCCGTCGCGGCCGTGGCTGCAGTGACCCTGGCCGTGGCCGCCCGGCGGGCGAGCGCGTGCAGCCCGGCGGCGGCCGCCGCTCCGGCGACGAGGGCCGCGCACGGGGCGACGAGGTAGGCGGGCGTCACCGACGGCTCAGCGAGCGCGCACGTCACGCTGACCAGCCCGAGTACGACGACGAGCGCGAGGGCCGGGAACGGGGAGCGTCGGGACGCGAGCCCGCCGGCGACGGCGACGCCGGTGATCACGACGGCCATGCCGGCGAGCAGCACCTGCTTGTCGTGCACCCCGAAGGCGCCCACCGCGGCGTCCTTGAGCCACTCCGGGGTCAGTCGGATCGCCTGGTCGCCGACCGCGAGGAGCGGCGAGGACGGCGGGGACACGAGCGCCGCGACGAGGTCGCCGACGCCGAGGGCGAGCGCCACGGCGAGCACGCCGAGGGCGGCGGCGACCCGCCGCGACAGGACCGGCCCGGGGGCTTCCGGCGCCCGTTCGGCCGGCGGCTCGAGGTCGGTGGTCACGCCGGGCCTTCGTGGTGGGCATCGGCCGGGTTCACGGCGGCCGGGTCCACGGCGGCCGGGTCCACGGCGGCGGGGGTCACGACTCGGGTCGTGCGGCGTCGCGGAGCGCCCGCAGCGCCCCGAGGGCGGCGGCCCGGGCGACCTCGTCGCCGACGAGGCCGTCGTCGCCCACCGCGTCGCGGGTCAGTGGGAGCCGCAGGCACGCGTCCTCGACGACGTGGGCTCCGACGTAGCCGAGCACCCTCGCCAGGGAGGCGTGCGCGTCGGCGCCGCCGCTCGGTGCGGCCGGCCCCGCGACGTTGAGCCACCCGACCGGCTTGCCGCTGATCGACCGGGGATCGGCGTCCCCGACGGTCCAGTCGAGGAGGTTCTTGAACGCCCCGGGCAGGGCGCCGGCGTACTCGGGCGTGCAGAAGAGCAGGGCGTCCGCGTCGTGGACGGCGGCCCGGAGACGGGCGACGGGCGCGGGCAGCGGCTCGTGGTCGTCGTCGGGGTTGAACGCGGGCAGCGCCGCGAGCCCGTCGAAGATCGCGGTGTCGAGCTCGGGCGGCGCGAGCGCGTGCACCGTCCGGAGCGCCGCGGTGTTCGTCGAGCCGCTCCGGGTGCTGCCCGAGATCAGCAACGTGTCCACGGACGGGATCCTCCTCGGGTCGCGTCCGCCGCCGGTAGGGGCCCGGTCGGTACCGCGTGCTTCCGAGGGTGTTCGGCCGGGTGCCGGTCCGGGCGCGGCGCTCGGCCCAACCTCCCCGCGTGTCGCGGTGGGCCCCGCACCACGGGGTCGGCCGAGGTCGTTGACGGCTGCACACCGACGCACCGCGCCGCGCGGGAGCGGGCCGTGGCGGAGAGGGCTGATCAGCGATGGGTGACCCCGACGAGCACGGCCACGAGCCGGCGTCGGGTCACGTCGTGTGGCACCAGGAGCTGATCTGCCCGAGCCCCCGGTGCCGCGGCCGGCGCAGGACGTTCCCGCCGGGGGTGCTGATCGAGGACGGTGACCGCGAGCGCCGGACCTGCCCGGTGTGCGGCACCGACGTCAAGGTCCCGGCGTTCTATCGGCGGTGACCGCGGAGCCCTGGGACGGGATCTCGGGCTCGGTGAATCCTCCCGAACCGTTCACCAGCCGCCAGGCGCTCACGACGGGCGATTCCCCAGAGGTGCGCAGGTGCTCGGCCCACGTGGCGGCGGCTTCGGGGAACGGTAGTCGGTGGCGTTCCACCAGCACCCCGACGGCGACGGCGGCCGCTTCTGCGGCACCGTCGTGCTCGGTGGCGCCGATGACCGCCGCGCGGACCCATTCCGGCTCGGTCGCGCCGCCCTCCTCGTCGTCGTGGCCGGTCACGACGGCGTACGCGGTGGCCCGGAAGTCCCGCCCGGAGCGGACGGCCGCTTCCGTGATCCGGTGCAGCGCCTGGGGAACGCCGAGGTGGTGGCGCTCCATGAGAATCCCCGACGCCACCAGCAGGACTTCCAGATCGCTCAACCGATCGGTCGCCATCGGCACCGCCTCGAATTGCGGATGATGGCCACTGCATACGGTATCTGGATAGTGCAGTCAACATTCTGGGCGTGCGTGTCATTGCGGCGCGGGGTCGTCGGCGGGGAAGCGCTCGATCGCGGTCTGCAGGGCCGGCTCGCCGAGGGCGGAGAGGTGGTCGCCGGGCATGGGGACGTACCGGCCGTGGGGGACGCGCCGGCGAGCGCCTCCGCCGTCTCCGCCCGGGTGTCGTCGTCCTCCCACCCAGTCCCACGCCATGTCCTCGATGGTCCCCGATCTCCGGGGTCGGTCCCATGGGCGAACGGCGCCGTCCTGGCGTCGGACGCCGGCAATGTGCCGTTGCTCCCGCCAGGCCGGCCGGGCTCGCGACGGGTGAACGGCGCCGTCCTCGCGTCGGACGCGAGGAATGCGCCATTGCTGGCGTCCCCCCGGGGTCAGCGGGCGTCGTGGAAGATCACCCCGAGCACGTGGCGCTCCCCGGAGTGGACGGCCGAGACGCCGTGGCGCATCTGCACCCGGTGGTATCCCCGGCTGCCCTGCTTCGGGCGGTGGCGCACCGGGAAGACGATCGCCTCGCCGAGCCCCGGCCGCGCGACCATCGGCCGGGACTGCTGCCGCGGCCGCTGCTCGACGAACACGCTCTCGCCGCCGGTGAAGTCGACGTCGGGGGTGTTGAGCATGACCAGGACCTGCAGCGGGAAGGTGAGGTCGCCGTACACGTCCTGGTGCAGGCAGTTGTAGCCGGTCGGGCCGTAGCGCAGCACCAACGGCGTCGGCCTGTGCTGCCCGACCTCCGCGCACCGGTCCCGCAGCGCGGCGTGCTCCTCGGGGAAGGTCGGCTCGTCGAGGATCCCCGCCCACCGGTTCGCGATCGCCGCGAGCGGCGGGTAGAGCCGCGTGCGCAGCGCCGTGAGCAGCGGGGGCAGCGGGTCGGCGAAGTAGCGGTAGCGGCCCTCCCCGAACGAGAGCCGGGCCATGTCGATCGTCGACCGGAAGGCGCCGTCGTCGTCGAACACGTCGACCATCTCCCGGCACTGCTCGGGGGAGAGCAGCGGCCCGAGCGCCGCGTAGCCCTCGGTGTCGAGGGCCGTGGCGACGCGGGACCAGTCGAGGTCGTCCAGGGCGGGCAGCGCGACCTGGTCGGTGGCGGTCATCGGGCAGGTCCCTCCTCAGGAGCGGGTGCGGTGGCGATCGCGGCGCCCTCGGCGGCGAGCAGCCGCTGCTTGGCGGAGACGCCGAAGATGTAGCGCCCGATGCCGGCGCCGGCGCCGGTCGCGCTGGGCACCACGCGGTGGCACGGGATGAGCAGCGGCACCGGGTTGGTGGCCAGCACCGTGCCGGCGGCGCGGACCGCGCGGGGCCGGCCGACCTCGGCGGCCACCCAGGCGTAGGGCCGGGTCTCGCCGGCCGGGATGGTGCGGGTGGCGGCGAGGACGTCGCGCTGGAAGTCGGTCAGGCCGAGCAGGTCCAGGCGGGGTGCCGCGGTCGCCTCGCCGTGCAGGGCGGCCTCGAGCCCGTCGGGCACCGCGTCCGTCGGGCGCAGCGGGCGCCCGACCCGGCGGCGGTACGCCGCGCGGAAGTCGTCCTCGGAGAACTCGGCGGTGGTCCGCAGGAAGCTGATCCCGTCGCGGGTGCTGGCCACCCGCACCGGCCCGAGCAGGCTGTCGGCGGTGAGCCACGCGTCGAAGAGGCGGTCGGTGAGGTCGGGGGTGTCGGTGGGGGCCAGGCCGGCGAGGCCGGCCAGCACCGGGTCGGTGGCGTTCACGGCGTCTCTCCGGAGGGGTCGGTGATCAGGGTGCGGAGCCGGGCGAGCCCGCGCGAGACGTGCGACTTCGCCGTGCCCACCGGGCAGCCGAGGACCTCGGCGACCTCGGCGAGGGGCAGGTCGGTGACGTGGCGCAGGACGACGGCGGTGCGCTGGGTCTCGGGGAGCCGGGCGAGCAGGGACGCGAGCTGCCCGGTCGTCTCGGCGTGCTCGGCCCGCTCCTCGACGCTCGGGCCGGGGACGGGCTCCTCGGGCAGCGTGGCGCCGTCGGTGCGGGGGCGGCGGGCGGCGTCGCGGACCTGGTTGCGCCGGGTGTTGACGACGATCGTCAGCAGCCACGGCCGGACCGCCAGGCCGCGGAGCCACGAGGCCCCCTGGTCGGTCGCGCGGTGGTCGGCCAGCGAGCGGTAGGCCCGCAGCAGCGCCTCCGCGGCGAGGTCCTCGGCGTCGGCCCGGTGCCCGGTGGTCCGCAGGGCCACCGCGAACACGAGGCCCTGGTAGGTCCGGACGAGCTCGGCGAACCCGTCGTCGAGATCTGCCGCCAGCGCCGCGGCGACCCGCTCGGCGTCGGGGTCCGCGCGCGACGCCGGCAGCGCCTCGTCCACGGTCGGGGTGCTCATGTCCCGGTCAACACCGATCCGACCGGGCGGGTTGCAGGACTACTCGTCGAACCCGACGACGGCGCCCTGCGCCGCCGACCCGACCAGCCGCGAGTACTTGCCGAGCACCCCGGTGCGGTGCTTGGGCGGCGGCGGGGTCCAGCCCTCCCGGCGGCGGGCGAGCTCGTCGTCGTCGATGAGCAGGTCGAGCGTGCGGGTGGTGAGGTCGAGCCGGATGCGGTCGCCGTCGCGCACGAAGGCGATCGGCCCGCCGTGCGCGGCCTCGGGCGCGACGTGCCCGACGCAGAGCCCCGTGGTCCCCCCGGAGAACCGGCCGTCGGTGAGCAGCAGGACGTCCTTGCCGAGCCCGGCGCCCTTGATCGCGCCGGTCACGGCGAGCATCTCGCGCATGCCCGGGCCGCCGCGCGGGCCCTCGTCGCGGATGACGACGACGTCGCCGGGCGCAAGCCCGTCGGGGCCCGAGGACTCGACCGCCGCCATCGCGCCCGCCTCGCCGTCGAACACGCGGGCGGTGCCCTCGAAGCTCGCGGTGTCGAAGCCCGCCGACTTGACCACGGCACCGTCGGGAGCCAGCGACCCGCGCAGGATCGTCAGGCCGCCGGTGGGGTGGATCGGGTTGGACAGCGGCCGCAGGATGTCGCCGTCGAGCGGCTCGGGCGCCAGCTCCTCGAGGTTCTCGGCGAGCGTCCGCCCGGTGACGGTGAGGCAGTCGCCGTGCACCAGTCCGGCGTCGAGCAGCGCCTTCATGACCACCGGGACACCGCCCACGCGGTCGACCGTGTTCATCATCCAGCGGCCGAACGGCTTGACGTCGGCGAGGTGCGGCACCTTGTCGCCGATGCGGTTGAAGTCGTCGAGCTCGAGCGGGACGTCGGCCTCGCGCGCGATCGCGAGCAGGTGCAGCACGGCGTTGGTGGAGCCGCCGAACGCCATGACGATCGCGATGGCGTTCTCGAACGCCTCGCGGGTCATGATGTCGCGGGCGGTGTGCCCGCGGCGGAGCATCCCGACGACGGCGTCGCCGGACTGCCGCGCGAACCCGTCGCGGCGGCGGTCGGCGCTCGGGGGCGACGAGGACCCCGGCAGCGCCATGCCCATCGCCTCGGCCGCGCAGGCCATGGTGTTGGCGGTGTACATGCCGCCGCAGGCGCCCTCACCGGGGCAGATGGCGCGCTCGATCTCGTCGACCTTCTCCCGGCTGATCAGCCCGCGGGCGCACGCGCCGACCGCCTCGAACGCGTCGATGATCGACACCTCACGGCCGTCGACCATGCCCGGCATGATCGAGCCCGCGTAGAGGAAGACGCTCGCGAGGTCGAGACGCGCGGCTGCCATGAGCATGCCGGGCAGCGACTTGTCGCAGCCGGCGAGCAGGACGGTGCCGTCGAGGCGCTCGGCCTGCACCACCGTCTCCACCGAGTCGGCGATGACCTCGCGGGAGACCAGCGAGTAGTGCATCCCGACGTGGCCCATCGAGATGCCGTCGGAGACCGAGATCGTCCCGAACTCCATGGGGTAGCCGCCGGCGTGGTGCACGCCCTCCTTGGACGCCGTCGCGAGGCGGTCCAGCGAGAGGTTGCACGGGGTGATCTCGTTCCAGCTCGACGCGACGCCGATCTGGGGCTTCGAGAAGTCGTCGTCGGTCATGCCGACCGCGCGCAGCATGCCGCGCGCGGCGGCCCGCTCCATCCCGTCGGTGACGTCGCGGCTGCGGGGCTTGACGTCGTGCTCCGCCGAATCCTGCTGGGCGGTGGAGGCAGTGGTGGTGGAGCCGGGCCCGGCGGTGTGGTTCGCCATGGACGGAACCGTAACCCGCCGGCCCGACAGCGTCCCGCCGCGCGGGCACCCCTCAGCGCGGGGTCGCGGCGAACTTCGCGAGCGCGGCCTCGGTGACCGGCTCGAAGAGGTTCACCAGGGTGCCGTCGGGGTCGCGCAGGAGCAGCGACCGGTTGCCCCACGGCATCGTCGTCGGCTCCTGGACGACCTCGAGGGGGCCATCCGTCCGGAGCGCCGCGTACCGGGCGTCGAGGTCCTCGACCAGGAACTCGACGATCGCGGTGCGGTTCGCCGCCGCCTCGGCGACCCCCGCCCCGAACAGCGCGACGGTGCGGGTGCTCCCGATCGCGAGCGTGCCCGACGTCGTCCGGAGCTCGGCGAAGTCCTCGGTCGCCCGGTCGGCGGCCACGCCGGTGACCCGCTCGTAGAACGCGACGAGGCGGGCGACGTCGTCGGTGATCAGGCGGACGGACACGAGGTTCACGGCGAGGTCCTCTCGGCGGGCCCCGGGGTTCGGGGCGTCGAGACGGACGCTAGGAGGGGAGGCGGACAGGTCCCGTCCGCGATCAGGCCCCCGCCGGGACCGCGGCCCGGCCGGCGTAGACGCTCGCGTCCCCCGCGACCGCCACGCTGTGCTGCCCGGCGAGCGAGACGGGGACGTCGCCCACAACCGTCACGCGGTGCATGCGCCGCGGCAGGTCGTCGTAGTCGTCGACCGCGTAGTGCTGGGTGGCGCGGTTGTCCCACAGCGCGATGTCGCCCGGCGACCAGCGCCAGCGCACCGTGTTCTCCAGGCGCGTGATGTGGCGCTGCAGCAGGTCGAACAGCGACCGCGAGTCCTGCCCGTTGACCTCCAGGAACCGCGAGACGAACTGTCCGAGCACGAACGCCGGCTCCCCGGTCTCGGGGTGCACCCGCACGACCGGGTGGTGGGTCCGGTAGATCGTCGCGGTGAACTCCTGCTGGTACTCCGCCGTGGCCGCGGTCGGTGCGACGACGGCGTGCGAGGTCGCGTAGTCGTAGTCGTTGCAGTGCTCGGCCCAGAGGTCGTCGACGAGCGCGCGCATCGACGCCGGCAGCGTCGCGTAGGCCCGCGCGGTGTTCGCGAAGACGGTGTCGCCCCCGTAGGGCGGCAGCACCTGCGCGCGCAGCGTCGTGAACGCCGGGGGACGGTCGACGAAGGTGACGTCGGTGTGCCACGCGTTCGCCTTGTTCCCGCGCGAGGAGTCGACGGGCAGGATCGCGGCCTCGTCGAGCCCGCCGGCGATCGTCGGGTGCGCCGAGGTCAGCGGACCGAGGCGGCGGACGAACCCGGCGTGGGCCGCGTCGTCGAGGTGGTCCTGGCCGTGGAGGAACACCACCTTGTGCTCGAGGATCGCCGCCCGGACGTAGGCCACGACGTCGTCGGGCAGGTCCGGCGCGAGCCGCAGACCGGTGATCTCGGCGCCGAGCGCGCCGGCGACCTTCCGCGTGTCCGGGGAATGGCCGACGGTCATGACGGAACTCCTTCATCCATGCGCGGGAGAGGGGCGCGCCCGACATTTCCCGGGCGCGCGGCGGATTCCCGACGGGCTACGTCGGCGACGATTCCGCGGAATCGTGGGAACGGCGTGGGGGAGCGGTCAGCGACGACAGAGAGCGGCGCTGGTGTGCAGGAGATCGATGTGCACGCGCGTGGTCAGGGCCGGGTCCACCGGGGCCGGGCTGGCGCCCGGGGTCGCCTCGCGGCGACGCGCGGTGGAATCCATGGCGGACCGTGGTGCCTTTCCTCGACGAACCGGCGACGTCACCGAAGCACGTCCGGCCCGGCGGCACAAGCGGAGCCGCCGGGATCACGCCGTCGCCATTCCGCGGCTCGATGGTCCGGACATTTCCAGGAGGTGGTCGGCACCGCCTCACACGGACTTGACCGGAGACGATTCCGGTGGTTGTGTCCGGCTCATGGCGATCCGGTACGCGTTGGTCACCCGTGACCACGTCGACCTGTGCCGCGTCTGCTCCGCCGTCTGTCGCTGACGTCCGTTCCGCCGGGACCGCGCGCCCACCGTGCGCGCCGTCTCCGCTCGGCCGTCGTCCTCCGGAATGCCTCCCGGGGCACCGCCGTGTCGAGCGATCCGTCTCGCCCACACCCCGGAGGTCCCCCGTGTCCGAACCCGTGTCCGAACCCGCGCCCCGGCCCGCCGCCGGTTCCCCGCCCCCGGCCGAGCGTCCCGGCGGCCTCGCCCGCCTCGGCGCCGACTGGATCGCGGTGATCGTCGCCGGGATCCTCGTCGTCCTCGCCGGCCTCGGCCTGCTCCCGACGATCCCGTTCCTGATCAAGTGAGCACCACCGACGTCGGTACCGCCGACACCACCACGGCCGGTCCCTCCGGGCTCGTCCGCGCGATCCCGGGCATCCTGCTGCTCGCCGTGATCGGGATCGTCGGGGTCGGGCTGCAGGCCGGGCTGCGCGCGATCGGCGCGTCGACCGGCACGCGCCTCCCCGACATCGAGTACGTGCTCTGGGCGATCCTGCTCGGCCTGCTCGTCCGGAACACGGTCGGCGTCGCGGCGGTCTTCCGGCCCGGCGTGGCCACCTACGAGTTCTGGCTGAAGATCGGCATCGTCCTGCTGGGGGCGCGCTACCTGCTCGGCGACCTGGTGAAGCTCGGCGGCCTGTCCTTCGTGCTGATCCTCGTCGACATGGCGGTCGCGACGACGGTGATCCTGCTGGTCGGGCGACTGTTCGGGCTCGGCGGGAAGCTCTCGTCGCTGCTCGCCATCGGCACGTCGATCTGCGGCGTCTCGGCGATCATCGCCGGCCGCGGGGCGATCGGCGCCGACGACGAGGACTCCGGCTACTCGATCGCCGCGATCCTCGCCCTGGGCGCGGTGGCGCTGTTCAGCTTTCCGGCGATCGGCCACCTCGTCGGGCTGTCCGACGTGCAGTTCGGCCTCTGGGCGGGGCTCGCCGTCGACAACACCGCCGAGACCACCGCGACCGGCGCGGCGTTCTCGCCGGCCGCGCAGGACGTGGCCGTGGCGGTGAAGAACACCCGCAACGCGCTCATCGGCGTCGTGGTGCTCGTCTACGCCGCGTACTGGGCGACCCGGGGCGGGCGCGCGATCGCGACGACGGGCCGGGAGCGGGTCGCGTTCGTGTGGGCGACGTTCCCGAAGTTCGTGCTCGGCTTCCTCGCGGTCGCCGCGCTCGGGACGGCCGGGTTCTTCTCCGGCGCCGACAAGACCTCGCTCGGCAACCTCTCGAAGTGGGCGTTCCTGCTCTGCTTCGCCGGGGTGGGGCTCAACTTCGACCTCCGTGAGCTCGCCCGGACCGGGTGGCGGCCGTTGGTGGTGGCCGCTGCCGGGCTCGTCGTGGTGGCGGCGTGCTCCCTCGGGCTGGTCCTCGTCGCCACGTGACGCACCTCGCTTTGACGGCGACCCCACACGGGAGCACGGTGAGGACCGTGCGGTCCGGGACCGATCGGTCCGCCCAGCGAGGAGGTCGTCATGCGGGACGCGGTGATCGTCGACGCCGTCCGGACGCCGGTCGGCAAGGGCAAGCCGGGCGGGGCGTACTCCGAGACCCACCCCGTCGAGCTGCACGCCCACGTGCTGCGCAGCCTCGTCGAGCGGGTGCCCGGTCTCGAGCCCGGCGAGGTCGACGACGTGATCGGCGGCGCGGTCGGGCAGGTCGGCGAGCAGAGCGGCAACACCACGCGGTTCGCCGCGCTCGCGGCCGGCTTCCCGGAGTCGGTCCCCGGCGTGACGGTCGACCGGCAGTGCGGGTCGAGCCAGCAGGCGCTGTCGTTCGCGGCGCAGGGTGTCGTCGCGGGCGGGTACGACATCGCCATCGCCTCGGGCGTCGAGTCGATGTCGCGCATCCGCATCGGCAGCCAGACCGAGGTGAACGGGGTCGCGCAGGACGTGACCGGCCCGTCGGTCCGCGACCGCTACACCCCGGGCCTCGTCCCGCAGGGCGTGAGCGCCGAGCTCATCGCCCGCCGGTGGGGCCTCGGCCGCGCCCAGCTCGACGAGTTCGCGCTGTCCAGCCACCGGAAGGCCGCGGCGGCGTGGGCCGACGGGCGCTTCGCCGCCGAGGTCGCCCCGCTGAAGACGACGCGGGCCGACGGCACGGTCGCGCAGCTCGAGACCGACGAGACGATCCGTCCCGGGACCAGCGCCGAGGCACTCGCGACGCTCCCGACCCCGTTCGCCGACACACGCTGGACCGACCGGTTCGGCGACATCGACTGGACCGTCACCGCCGGCAACGCCAGCCCCTACAACGACGGTGCCGCGGCCCTGCTCGTCACGACCTCCGAGATCGCCGCGGCCCGCGGCTGGACCCCGCGCGCCCGCATCCACACCGCCACCGTCACCGGCGACGACCCCGTCTACATGCTCACCGGCATCATCCCGGCGACCGCGAAGGTCCTCGCCCGGGCGGGCCTGGCGATCGACGACATCGACGCGTTCGAGGTCAACGAGGCGTTCGCGTCGGTCGTGCTGGCCTGGCTCGCCGAGACCGGCGCCGACCCGGCGAGGACCAACATCAACGGCGGCGCCATCTCCATCGGTCACCCGCTCGGCGCGTCGGGCGCGCGGATCGCGACGACGCTGCTGGGCGTGCTCGAGCAGACCGGCGGTCGCTACGGCCTGCAGACGATGTGCGAGGCCGGCGGCACCGCCAACGCCACCATCGTCGAGCGGCTGGACCGGTGAGGATCCCGGGGGCGACGGCGCTGGTCACCGACGCCGCCAGCGGTCTCGGGGCCGGTCTGGTGCACGCGCTGCTCGCCCGGGGCGCCGCGACCGTCTACGCCGGGGCGCGGGACCCGCGGACGGTCGCCCACCAGGATCCCCGGGTGGTGCCGCTGCTCCTCGACGTCACCGAGCCGGCGACCGTCCGGGCCGCGGCGCAGCGCGCGGGCGACGTCGACCTCGTCGTCAACGACGCCTGGCTCGGCGGCAACGGCACCCTCCTGTCCGGCGATCCCGAGTGGGCCCGGGCCGAGATGGAGACCACCTTCTGGGGACCGGTGACGGTGCTCCGGGCCTTCGCGCCGGTCCTGGCCCGCAACGGCGGCGGGGCGGCGGTGACGGTGCTCCCGGCACCGTCCTGGCCCAGCTCCCCGGCCACGGGGTCGGGCCGGGCCGCCGAGGCCGCGGCCTGGTCGTTCACCGGGTCGGCGCGAGCCGAGCTGTGCGGCCAGGGCACCGAGGTGGTCGGGGTGCACCTCGACGTCCCGGCGACCGCCGCGGAGCACGTGGCCTCGCAGGCGCTCGACGCGGTCGAGGGCGGGGTCGAGGAGGTGCTCGTGGGGGAGCCGGTCGGCCCGTGACGAGGCCCCCGACGGCTCAGCGCGCGGGGACCGTGGTGGTGGTGCCGTCGGCCCACACGACCAGGCCGCTGCGCCCGACGCGCTGCCCGAGCCACTGCGCGGCGCGGGCACCCAGGGCGTAGGCGGCGGTGGCGTCGATGTCGGCGTCGGTCAGCGACGACGCCACCACCGTCACCTGCGCGACGCTGCCCGGGACGGCCCCGGTGCGGGCGTCCACCAGGTGCGCGCCGCGGTGCGCGGCCCCGGAGGTCGCCACCGCGCCGTCGGTGATCTCCACGGTGGCCAGCACCCGGGTGGGGTCGTGGGGGTCCTCGATCCCGACCCGCCACGGCTGCCCCGAGCGTGACCGGCACACCATGTCCCCGCCCGCGGAGACACACGAGTCGGTGCCGGGCAGGGCGTGCAGCGCGGCGGCGGCCCGCTCGAGCGCCCAGCCCTTGACCACCCCGCTCGGGTCGAGCACCGGGTGGCCGGCGGGTCCGGGGCGCCACACCGAGAACGCGCCGTCGCTGGCCCGCGTGGCGCGGGCGCCGAGCGCGAGGACCTCACCGACGACCGCGGGGGCGTCGGTGACGGCGAGCTCGCCGCGGCGGATCGCGGCGACGACCGAGTCGTCCCGGTAGGTGCTGAACACCCGGTCGGTCTCGCGCAGGCTCGCCAGCACCGCCGCCCACGCAGCGTCGGCGACGTCGTCGTCGGTGTGGAGGCCGCGCAGCGCCAGGCTGACAGGCATCCCCATCACGTGCTCCACCCGCCGCGCCACCGGGACCACGGCCGTCGTCATGCGACACCGGCCTGGTCGAGCGCGCTCTGCAGCGACTGCACGTAGCCCTCGGAGGTGTAGGTCGCGCCGCTGACCATGTCGATCTGCGCGTTCTGGGCCTGCAGGGTCTCGGAGACCAGCTGCGGGACCGCCTCGGCGTTGATCTCCTGGTCGCGGTTGTTGGAGTCGGGCTCCTGCACGACGTCGACCGCGGTGATCTTCCCGCTCGCGAGCGTCACCTTCACCTGCACCGGGCCCCACCGGGTGTCGGCGGCGGCCCCGGTGACGGTGCCGGTGTAGGTGCTGTTCTTCGTGGCGGTCCCGCTGCTGGTGGTGCCGGTCGTGCCGGTCGTGCTGGTGGTGCTCGGGGCGGCGGAGGTGCCCGTCGTGGCGGTGCCGGTGCTCGGTGTCCCGGCCGCGGTCGGGAGCGCCGAGGACGTCGAGGTGCGGTAGGAGAAGAGCAGGACGACGGTGCTGACGGTCGTCAGCCCCCAGAGCGCGATGCGGCGGGCGCCGCGGTCGAAGCCGGCGGGGAGCATGGGTGGTCTCACCATCCGAAGGTCTCGGTGTGGATGCGGTCGGTGGGGGTCCCGGCCGCGTGGAGGGTGCGCCGGACCTGCTCGGTCCAGGGCCCGGGACCGCAGACGTAGACGTCGCGCTCGGCGATGTCGGGGACGCGGGCCCGCAGGGCGGTGAGGTCGTCGACCGGCCCGACCCCGGTGCCGAGCCAGGAGTCGGGGCCGCGCCGCCGCCCGGGGAGGGGGACCAGGCCGATCCGGCGCTCCCGGGCGAGGACGGCGAACTCGCGGGCGAACAGCGGCTCGTGGCGGAAGCGGTGCAGGACCACCACGTCGGCGTCGAGGTCCTCGGCGAGCGCCCGCAGCGGGGTGATCCCGACACCGGCGCCGATCAGGGCGACGCGGTCGGACGTACGGGCGCGGGCCGTGAGCCGGCCGTAGGGACCCTCGATGAGCACCGTGGTGCCGGGGCGCAGGCCGGGGACCTCCGCGGTGCCGTCGCCGAGGTCCTTGACGGTGATCCGCAGGCTGCGGCCGTCGGGGGCCGCCGAGAGCGAGTACGGGTGCGCCCGCGACCAGCCACGGCGGGTCAGGAAGCGCCACTGGAGGAACTGGCCCGCGGCGGCGCCGAGCTCGTCGAGGTGGCGGCCGGTCAGGTAGACCGACACGCAGCCGTCGCCCTCTCCCACCACCGAGGTCACGACGACGCGGTGGCGCAGCGAGCGGTACAGCGGCAGCCCGACGCGGAAGGCCAGCACCGCGGCCGCCGTCAGTGCCCACGCGGTCCACCAGAACACCGTGCGCGCGGTCGAGGCCAGGAACTCCTGCCCGGTCCAGAGCTGGTGGGGCAGCGCGAGCCCGACCCCGAGATAGGCGTAGAGGTGCAACAGGTGCCACGACTCGTAGCGCAGCCGCACCCGCGCCGCCCGCACGCTCGTCACGACGACCAGGACGAGGCACGCGGTCCCGGCGACGGCGAGCAGCATGCCCGGGTAGGTGGTGGTCAGGTCCCACAGCTCGCCCGGGGTGGCCAGCAGGTCGCCCGCCGCGTAGCCCCAGGTGATGAGCCCGACGTGGGCGATCATCCCGGTGAACGACGTGAACCCGACGAGCCGGTGCGCGGCCGCGAGGCGGTCCTGCCCGAACGCCTGCTCGAGCGCCGGGACCCGCGCCATGAGCAGGACCTGCGCGAGCAGCAGCACCGTCGCGAGCAGCCCGGTCAGCCGGCCGAGCGAGGTGAGCCCGGAGGCCCAGCCACCGAGGTCGGTCAGCCCGCCGCCGGTCGCCCACCAGAACGTCACGAGGGTGAGCCCGACGACGAGGAGCGCCTCGGCGGCCGTCCGGATCCAGCGGTCCCGGGCGGCGAGCGGGGAACGGCGGTCCCGACGGTGCGCGGCGCCGGTCCCGGAGACCGTCCCGCGCGCGGTGGGGCGGTCGGTCAGGGCGGTCACGTGAACAGCCCGCCGAGGATCGCGCTCGTGCTCGCGGAGGTGTTCTGCCCGGTCTGGCCCTGCCCGGTCTGGCCCTGGCTCGGCGTCGTCTGGCCCTGACCGGTCTGGCCCTGGCCCGGCGCCGTCTGGCCCCGGCCACCGAAGCCGCCGAGCCCGCCGTCGTGGTCGTGGTGGCGCCCGACGGAGGCACCGGGGCCGCCGTCCGGGCCGCCGTCGGGCCCGGAGTCGCCGACCGCGTGGCCGACGGCGAACCCGCCGCCGGCCAGCACCACCGCGGCGCCGACGCCGGCCGCGACCCGCAGGCCGCGTCGCCGGGGCCGGGCGGGAGCGGGGGCCTCGTGGTGCCACCACGTGGTGCCCGCGGCGGCCGCCGGGGCGCCCTCGGCCGTGACGGCCTGCTCGGTGCGTCCGTCCTGGTCCGGCGCGTCCTGGTCCGGCGCGTCCTGGTCCGGCGCGTCCTGGTCCGGCCCGTCCTGGTCCGGCGCGGCCGCCTCGGACGTCCCGGTCTGCGGCTCCCACCGGGAACCGCTGTGCGCGGGCGCCTCCTCGTGGCCCTCGGCCACCGTGCGGCCCTGCGCCGCGGCGTCGTCGGCGGGAGTGGGGGAGTCGTCCTCGCGGCTCATCGCTCACCTCGGGTGTGCGGGTCGACCTCCCGGGCCCGGCGGGGCGCCGGCGGGTCGTCGATCGGGTGAGGTCCACGATCGCCGCGGCCGGTAATGCACCGACGTGGCGCGGTTCGGAGATCGGTAAGAACGGCGCCCGGGCTACGTGTGGTGCCGCGAGCCGGTGACGACGCGGGCACCGGGCGTGAAGGACCACGCCAGCACCCACACGCTGCCGACGGTGAGGACGAGCGCCCCGGGGACGTGGAGGTAGAGGGTCTCGTCGTCGCCGAGGTAGGCCTGCACGAAGGTGAGGACGAAGACGACGGCGGCGAGGACGGCGGGCCACAGCGGCGCGCCGCGCCCCCGCCAGTAGGCCACGGCCGCGATCGTCAGCAGCCCGGTCAGGACGTGGAGCACGATCGCGCCCGCGGAGTGCAGCTCGTGGGCGCCGCGGCTGTGCGACCGCCCGACCATCTCCCCCGCCGTGGCGAACTGCCACGCCAGCTCGAGAACGGTCAGCACCGCGAGGGCCTGGACGGCGCGCAGCGCCGGGGTGGTGGCGGCGCGGGGACGGGCGGCGAGGTCGGTCATGTGGTCCTCCGGGGAGTCTGGACGGGCGTCAGGGAGTACCGGGTTTCCCGGGTTCGGTCAGAGTCCGACGTGGCGCGGGTGAGAGCTCGGTGAGAACCGGGTCCCGCGGCGCGCCTCCCCATCCCGCTCACAGGTCGCACTGAGGAATCCGCCAGGCGACGTGCCGACGCTCGCGGCCCGACGACCTGATCACCCACCCTCGGGAGCACCTCCGTGACCGCCACGACCGAGACCGGACCCGCCTCTCCCCGCGGCGTCGCCGCGGCGACGTCCGATCCACCACGCCCGGGCCGGGCCCGACGACTCCTGCGCGGGCGGCCCGACGACCCGCGCTGGGCCCGCCCCGCGCTGCTCGGTCTCCTGGTGCTCACCGCGGTCACCTACCTGTGGGACCTCGCCGGCAACGGGTGGGCCAACACGTTCTACGCGGCGGCGGTGCAGGCCGGGACGCAGTCGTGGAAGGCGTGGCTGTTCGGCGCACTGGACGCGCCCGGCACCATCACCGTCGACAAGCCCCCCGCGGCGATGTGGGTCATGGCGCTCTCGGGTCGGCTCTTCGGGTTCTCGTCCTGGTCGATGCTCGTGCCCGAGGCGCTGATGGGGGTGGTCTCGGTCGGGCTGGTGTACGCCACCGTGCGGCGCTGGTCCGGGCCGCGCACCGCCCTGGGGGCCGCGGCGCTGCTGGCCGCGACCCCCATCGCGGCGCTCATGTTCCGCTACGACAACCCCGATGCCCTCCTCGTGCTCGTCCTGGTGCTCGCCGGGTACGCCACCACCCGCGCGGTCGAGGCCGCCGGACGCCGGGCCGGCACCTGGTGGCTCGTCACCGCCGGTGTCGCCGTCGGGTTCGGGTTCCTCACCAAGCAGCTGCAGGTCATGCTCGTCGTGCCCGCCCTGGGCCTGGTCCACCTGGTCGTCGCGCCGACCCGGCTGCGCCGGCGGATCCTCGACCTCGTCGCCGCGGTGGCCGCCCTCGTCGTCTCCGCGGGCTGGTACGTGCTGCTGGTCGAGCTCTGGCCCGCCGCGGACCGGCCCTACATCGCCGGGTCGACCGACAACTCGCTGCTCCAGCTCGCGTTCGGCTACAACGGTGCCTCGCGGATCCTGGGTGGCTCGGGCGGCTCGGGTGGCTCGGGTGGCGGCGGCCCCCGCGGCGGTGCGGGCGGCGCCCCCGGCGCAGGCATGCCGTTCCGCGGCGCCGGCGGCCCCGCGGGCGGCTTCGGCGGCGGCGGGCCCACCAACCAGAGCCCGGGGCTGACGAGGCTGTTCACCAGCGGGTTCGCGAACAACGCCTCGTGGCTCCTGCCGGCCGCCCTGCTGCTGCTGGTGGCGGGGCTGTGGTGGACCCGCCGGGCACCGCGCACCGACCGGTCCCGGGGCCTGCTCCTGCTCGGCGGCACCTGGCTGCTCGTCCACGCGGTGGTGTTCAGCTTCATGAGCGGGATGATCCACTCGTACTACACGGTGGCCATGGCGCCCGGGTTGGCGATGACCGTCGCCGGCGGCGCCTCGATCCTGTGGCGCCACCGCGCCGAGCTCGGCGCCCGGGTCGTGCTCGCCCTCGCCGTCGCGGGGACCGGTGTCTGGAGCGCGGTGGTCATGGGCCAGTCGGACTGGCTCCCGGTCCTCGGCTGGACGCTCGCCGGGCTCGCCGTCCTGGGCGGGATCGCGCTCCTCACCCCGGCCGTCGTCCGCCGGCCCCTGCGCGCGCTCGGGGCCACCGTGGTGACGGTCGCGCTGGTCGGGGCGCTGGGCGCGACCACCACCGCGACCGCCGAGACCGCGCTGCGGCCCGGCGGCGGCACCGAGATCGCGCTCGGCGACGCCGGCGGACACCGCGACGGCGACCAGGCGAGCGCCCCGCCCGCCCTGGTCGCCCTGCTCGCGCAGGCCGGGACCCGCTGGTCGGCGGCCGCGGTCGGGGCGATGAGCGCCGCGCCGCTCCAGCTCGCGTCGAACACCCCGGTGATGTCGGTCGGCGGATTCATCGGCAGCGATCCCGCACCCACCCTGGCGCAGTTCCAGGCCGACGTGGCGACCGGCCAGATCCGGTACTTCGTCACCGGCGGGGACGACCACGGGGGCGGCGGGCGGTCCGGCGACGGCGCCTCCGCCCAGATCACGGCCTGGGTGACGAGCCACTTCACGTCGACGACGGTCGGCGGGCGCACGGTCTACGACCTGGGCCGGCCCCTCGCCTGAGCGGCTGACCACGCCCCCGGGGCGCCTCACGCGCCCCGGGGGCGTGCTCACGCCACGACGGCGCCGAGCAGCACCCAGAGAACCGTCCACAGCACGGCCAGCCCGGCGAGCACCGCCACGACCCGTTCCTGCCGCGCGCCGGGCTGCGCCGCCTGCGGGCCGTCGAGCACGACGCGGGCCCGCCACAGCAGCAGCGCCCACAGCGCCTCCCACGACGGCGGGCCCGACGCGGCCGCTCCGGTGCCCGGGAGGTCGGCCACCGGCGCGGCCAGCTCCTCCCGGTACCGCGCGGCGTAGACCGCGGCCATGCGGTCGCCGGCCTCGTCGGCGGTCAGCCGGCCCTCGCCCACGGCCGCGTGCAGCCGCACGACGACGGCCTCCCGCTCGGCATCCGACGCACGCGTCCCCCGATCCGGTCCGGACATCGGCGACTCCCAGCAGCTCGACGGTGGTGGCAGCGCCATCGTCACCCGCGCGGCGGTCCTGCTCCACGAGAATCCGGTGAGGATTCGGGCGCCGGCGGGGCCTCGACCCCGTCCGGCGCGTCGTCGGCCACGAGCCGGTCGGTCGCCACCCCGAACCCGACGCACGCACCACCGCCCGACGGCGTCGTCACGAAGGCGGCGCCGCCGTGCCGCTCGGCGACGTCGCGCACGATCGCGAGCCCGAGCCCCGAGCCGGGCAGCCCGCGGGCCGCGTCGGCGCGGTAGAAGCGGTCGAAGACGCGGTCGGCGTCGGCCGGGAGGATGCCGGGCCCGTGGTCGCGGACCGTCGTCGTGCCGGCCCGGACGCGGAGCTCGACCGGCTCGCCGGAGTCGCCGTCGAACTTGGCGGCGTTCTCGAGCAGGTTCCCGACGCCGCGCTCCAGGCTCGCCCGGTAGCCGCGCACCACCGAGTCGTCGGCGTCGACGACGATCTCCCGCCCGCTGCGGCGCGCCACGCGGTCGGCCACCCGCTCCGCGAGCGGGGCGAGGGCCACCGCCTCCTCGGGCTCCTCGGTGTGCCCGGAGAGCGCGAGGTCGACGAGCTCGTCGACGAGCTGGGAGAGCTCGCGGGTCTCGCCCTGGACGTCGGTGACGAGCCGCTCGCGGGCGGCGGGGGAGAGCTCGGCGAAGCGCCGCAACACGCTCGCGTTGGTGCGCAGGCTGGTGAGCGGCGTGCGGAGCTCGTGGGCGGCGTCCTGGACGAGTCGGTCCTGCGCCTCCCGCGAGCTCGCGAGCCGCTCGACCATCGTGCGGAACGACGCCGAGAGCCGCCCCACCTCGTCGTGACCCTCGACGGGGGTCCCGAGGGCCTCGACGTCGGGACCCGACACCCCGCCGCGCGCGCTGACCTGCTCGGCCAGCCCGGTCAGCCGCACCAGGCGCTGGGTGATGCGCCCGGCCAGCAGCCAGCCGACGGCGGCCGCGACCACCAGCACGACGAGGCTCACGACGGTGATCTCGTTGGCCATTCCCTGCACGAGCCGGTTCGACAGGTCGACGTCCATCGCCACCTGCAGCGCGCCGGTGCCGCCGCCGAGGGACGTCGTCAGGACCCGGTAGTCGTCGCGCCCGACGGTGAGCTCGGTGGTGTCGGTCCGGCCGGCCGCCGCGGCCCCGACCACCCCGCGGGCGGCGTCGGTGACGGGCAGCACCACCGGGCGCCCGCCGAGCACCGTCACGGTGCCGTCGGCGGCGATCCGCCGGCCGATCAGCATCTGGAACCGGCCGGGCGTGTCGCCCCGGCTCCGGTCCCCGCGCGGCGGTCCGCCGCCGCCGTCGTCGTCGGCCGGGGGCGTCGCGGAGCCGAGGACACCGGTCTGGCCCGCGGCGAGGGCCGTGGTGGCGGCGGTGAGCGTGGTGTCGTTGGCCTGCGTGGTCCGGTCCGCGACCGCGTGGTAGCTGAGCACCCCCACCAACCCGGCGACGACCGCGCTGACCAGCGCGAACGCCAGCGCGAACCGCGCGCGCAGGCTCACGGCCGGCGCAGCGTGTACCCGACGCCGCGCACGGTGTGGATGACTGACGGCGCACCCGCGGTCGTCAGCTTGCGGCGCAGGTAGCCGATGTAGACCGCGAGGTTCTTCGAGTCGGCGCCGAAGTCGTAGCCCCAGATGCGCTCGTAGACCGTGGAGTGGTCGAGGACGATGCCCTCGTTGCGCACGAGCAGCTCGAGCAGGTCGAACTCGGTCTTCGAGAGCGCGAGCTCCTCCTCGGCCCACCAGGCCCGCCGGGCGGCCGGGTCGACGTGCAGCGGTCCGACCCGCAGCCCGCCGCGGTCGTCGTCCGGCGCCGCGAACGACGCGCGCCGCAGCAGCGCGCGCAGCCGGGCGAGCAGCTCGTCGAGCTCGAAGGGCTTGGGCAGGTAGTCGTCGGCGCCGGCGTCGAGGCCCGCGACGCGGTCGGCGGTCTCCTGGCGCGCGGTCAGCATGAGCACCGGGGTGCGGTCGCCGTCGGCGCGCAGGACGCGGCACACGGCGAGCCCGTCCACGCCGGGCATCATCACGTCGAGGACCAGGGCGTCGAACGACTCCTGGCGGATCCGGGTCAGCGACTCGACGCCGTCGACGACGGGGACGGTCTCGTAGCCCTCCAGCTCGAGGGCGCGGGCGAGGGACTCACGGATGGCGCGGTCGTCGTCGGCGACCAGGACGCGCTGCGGCACGACGACCATCGTGCCCGCACCGGGTGCGCCGCCCGGGGGCACGGGGGCCGGGAGGCCGAGATTCTCACCGGATTCTCGCCTCGGGCTCACCCGACCCCGAGGCGCTGGTGCTCGGGCTCGACGAGGGCGACGACGCGCTCCTCGCCACGCGGGTACGAGGCCCCGACGTACTTCCGGGCGATCTCGTCGGCGATCTCCCAGGCGGCGTCACCGTCGAGCCACTCGACCACGCGTCCCCGGACGACGACGGGTGTGAACGGGTCGTCGGTGGCGGTCAGGGACAGCGCCACCCGCGGGTCGTGGCGCAGGTTGCGGGCCTTGCGCGAGCGCGGCCCGGTGAGGAAGGCGATCCGGTCGGCGTGCGTTCCGACCCAGACCGGGACCGAGTGCGGGGCGCCGTCGGGTGCGACGGTGGCGACGTGGGCCAGCGGGGTGGCGTCGAGGTGGCGGCGGACGTCGGGGTCGATCATCGGGGTTCTCCTGTGTCGTGGGGGCGGTGCGGGCGGGTGGGGTCAGCGCTCGACGGCGTAGTGGAGGTGGGTGACGCCGGGCGCGGGCTCGGCCTCGATCAGGCGCAGCGCGACGTGCTCGGGGAGCTCCCGGAAGAACGGGCGGCCGGCGCCGAGCAGGATCGGCACCTGGTGCAGGACGAGCTCGTCGACCAGTCCGGCGGCCAGGGCCTGGGTCACCACGTCGCCGCCCATGAGTGCGACGTCCTTCTCCCCGGCGAGCTCGCGGGCCGCCGCGACCGCGTCGTGGATGCCCGTCGTGACCAGCGTCTGGCGGCCACCCATCGCCGGTACGGGCCGGTGGCTCAGCACGACCAGCGGGGCGGTGGGGTGCGGGGAGCCGTCGTCACCGAACCGGCCCGAGTCGTCGTAGGTGTGGCGACCCGCGAGGGACACGCCGACCCGCTCCGCGAGCGCGTCGAACACCCGGGCGCTGGGAGCGCTCAGCCGGAACCCGTCGACGACCGCGCTGGACACGTCGCCGTCGAAGTACCAGTCGAACAGCATCGACCCGTCGCCCAGGCCGCGGCCGTCGCCCGGGTCGCGCCCGGTGATGTAGCCGTCGACCGACACCGCCAGGGCACTGAAGACCGTGCTCATCACCATGGTCCTTTCGGAGTTCCTTGAAGAGACTCGGGAACCGTAGCGCACTGGAGTTCCTTAAGGGAACCCTGATGCGTAGGGTGGTGCCATGCAACGCACGAGCTTCGGGGACATGGCGTGCTCCATCGCGCGGACCCTCGACGTCGTCGGCGAGCCGTGGTCGCCGCTGGTGCTGCGCGACATCTGGGTCGGGATGACCCGGTTCGACCAGCTCCAGGCCGACCTCGGGATCTCGCGCAAGGTGCTGGCCGAGCGGCTCCACCACCTCGTCGAGCAGGGCGTCCTCGAGCGACACGCCTACGACAACCGGCCGCGCTACGAGTACCGGCTCACCGAGAAGGGGACCGAGCTCGTCGACCTGCTCATGGTCATGGTCGGCTGGGGGGACAAGTGGCTCGCGGGCGAGGCCGGGGCCCCGGTGCTCTACCGCCACCACGCGTGCGGCGAGATCAGCGGGGTCGACCTGCGATGCGCCCACTGCGGGCAGCCGATGCACGCCGGCGACGTCGACGTGCTCCCCGGGCCCGGTGCCGCGGAGAGCACCTAACAGGCCACCACCGTCAGGGCGAGCCCGCCGCGGGCGGTCTCCTTGTACTTCGTCGACATGTCCGCGCCGGTGGCGCGCATCGTGCGGATCGCGGTGTCGAGCGAGACGCGGTGGGTCCCGTCCCCGCGCAGGGCCATGCGCGCCGCCGTGATCGCGGTGACCGCGGCGACGCCGTTGCGCTCGATGCAGGGGATCTGTACGAGGCCGCCGACGGGGTCGCACGTGAGGCCCAGGTGGTGCTCGATGCCGATCTCGGCGGCGTTCTCGACCTGCTCGGGGGTGCCGCCCAGCAGCTCGGCGAGCCCGGCGGCCGCCATCGAGCAGGCGGAGCCGACCTCGCCCTGACAGCCGACCTCGGCGCCGGAGATCGAGGCGTTGCGCTTGAGCAGCAGCCCGATCGCCCCGGCGGTGAGCAGGAAGCGGACCGCGTGGTCGTCGGGGTCGGCGGCGAAGCCGGGCACGACGCGGGCCGCGTGGTGCAGCACCGCGGGCACGATCCCGGCGGCGCCGTTGGTGGGCGCGGTGACGACCCGCCCGCCCGCGGCGTTCTCCTCGTTGACGGCGAGCGCGTCGAGGGTCACCCACTCCATGGCGTGCCGCGGGTCGGCCGGCGGGGCCTCCTCCTCGAGGCGCCGGCGCAGTGCGGCCGCCCGGCGCCGGACCCGCAGCCCGCCCGGGAGGACGCCCTCCGTCGTGGTGCCGCGGGCGATGCACCCGCGCATCGCCGAGCGGACGGCGAGCAGGTGCGCCCGGGTCGCGTCCTCGCCGTGCCGGGCGCGCTCGTTCGCGAGGACGACGCCGCTGATCGACAGGCCGGTGGCGCGGGTCGCGGCGAGGAGGGCGTCGGCGGTCGGGAAGGGGTGGACGTCGGGACCGGGGTCCGGGGCGGTCGTCGTCGTGACCTCGTCCTCGTCGAGCACCGTGCCGCCGCCGACGGAGAAGTAGTCGCGGCGGGCGAGGACCGCGCCCGCCGCGTCGGTCGCGGTGAACCGGAGCCCGTTGCTGTGGTGGGGGAGTCGGACGTCCCCGCGCAGCACGACGTCCCGGTCCACGACGAAGCCGATCTCCCGCTTCCCGCCGAGGAGCAGGCGACCGGTGGCGCGGACGAGCTCGACCGCGGGGTCGATGACCGCCGGGTCGACGAGGTGCGGCTGCTCCCCGGCGAGCCCGAGCACGACGGCGGGCACGCTGCCGTGGCCGAGCCCGGTCGCCCCGAGCGAGCCGTGGAGCTCGCACCGCACGCTGGCGGTCTCCTCGAGCAGGGCCTCGTCGGAGAGCCGGGTGGCGAACCGGTACGCGGCCCGCATCGGCCCCACCGTGTGCGAGCTCGACGGGCCGATCCCGACCGTGAAGAGGTCGAGCACCGAGACGGTCATGGGACACCCCCACGGGAGATGGCTGATATATCAGTCAGCGGGTAGGCTGACGGGGTGACGGTGCCCGCGCAGGAGTCGCCCCCCACCTCGCTCGCCGAGCGGGCGTACGGGGCGATCCAGGACAAGCTGATCATGCTCGAGATCCCGCCGATGGCCCCCGTCGACGAGCTCGCGCTGGTCGAGGCCCTCGAGGTCGGGCGCACGCCGGTGCGGGAGGCGCTCAAGCGGCTCGAGGTCGACCGGCTCGTCGTCTCCTACCCGCGGCGGGGCACCTTCGCGACGGCGGTCGACATCACCGACCTCGCCTACGTCTCGGAGATCCGGGTGGCGCTCGAGCCGCTCGCCGCACGGCGCGCCGCCGAGGGCGCGGGTGGTGCCTCGCTGCGCGAGGGGCTCGCCGAGCTCGCCGAGGCCACGGCCGGGCTCGACGTCGCCGCGCTCTCCCGCGACGAGCTCATGCGCTGGGACATGCGGGTGCACCGGTCGATCTACCGTGCCGCCGGGAACCCGCACCTCGAGGACACCCTGGTGCGCTACGACAACCTGGCCACGCGCATCTTCTGCCTCTTCCTCGACCGCATGCCGGGCTTCGACCGGCACGTCGGCGAGCACGTGGGCCTGCTGCGCGCGATCGCCGACGGCGACGGCGAGCTCGCGGCGACGCTGGCCCACGAGCACGTCGTCGGGTTCGAGAAGGCCATCCGCGCGGTGACCTGAGCCGGTCATGCCGGTCATGCCGGCTGCCTGACCCTCCCGAGCTCGGCGCGGCGCAGCCTCCCGAAGGCGCGGGGGCTGCCCAGGCCGAGCACGGCCGTCGTCGTGCCCGCGCCGTCGAGGTAGCGGGCTGTGAAGATCCGGTCGGCGAGGTCGCCGTCGACGACCTCCACGCGGTCGCCGGGTCCGGGACGGCCCGCGAGCTGGAGCATCCGCCCGTACTGGTCCGACCAGAAGTACCCGGAGGGCCGGAAGGTCACGAGCGTGCGCCCCGCGAGGAGGTTCGCGGCGGCCACGTCGGCCTGTTCGCCGGCGCTCGTCCAGTGCTCGTGGCGGGAGGTCCCGACGGTGCCCGCCGGGCCCTCGACGTCGTGCCGGGCGACGTCGCCGACGGCCACCACCTGCGGGAGGTCGGTCATCAGGCCCGCGTCGGTGCGAACGCCGTCGCGGCACCGCAGCCCGGACCCGGCCAGCCACTCGGTGTTCGGCGTGATCCCGACGCCCACGACGACGACGTCGGCGGGGACCACGGTGGCGTCGTCGAGCTCGACGCCGGTGACCCGCCGGCCCCGGCCGGACGGTGCGGTGTGCAGGCCGGCCACCGACCGGCCGTGGCGGACGTCGGTGCCGTGGTCGGCGTGCTGCTCGGCGCAGCAGCGGGCGACGCGCTCGCCGAGCACCGGGGCGAGCGGCAGCGCCGCCGCGTCGAGGAGGGTCACCGGGCAGCCCAGCCCGCGGCAGGTGGAGGCGACCTCGGCGCCGAGGAACCCGGCGCCGACGACGACCACCCGCGGCCGGGCACGCAGCGCCGCCCCGAGGGCGAGCGCGTCGTCGAGGGTGCGCAGGACGTGCACGCCCCGGGTCTCGACGGTGTCCCCGTCGGCGGTGTCCCCGGTCCCGGGCAGCCGGCGCGCCCGGCCCCCGGTGGCCACGACCACGCCGTCGACGGCGAGCTCGCGCCCGTCGGCGAGCCCCAGCCGCCCAGCCCGGGGGTCCAGGTGGTCGACCCGCGTGCCGAGGTGCAGCTCGAGGGCGAGGTCGGCCTCGTCGTCGGGATCGAGCAGGGCGAGGTCGGCCTCGCCGAGCGTGCCGGCGAGGAACCCCTTGGACAGCGGCGGGCGGTCGTACGGCGCGTGGGCCTCGTCCCCCACGAGCACGAGCCGGCCGTCGAACCCCGCGCGGCGCAGCGCCCGCGCGGCCCCGGTCCCGGCGACGGAGGAGCCGACGACGGCGACGGTCCTCACGCGACGCCCCATTCCTGGCTCGCCGGGACGGGGTCGGGGTTCGACGCGGGTTCGAGGTCGGCCCACACCACGCCGTCGGCGACGAGGACGGTGTAGGTGCGCACCGGGCGCTTGGCCGGCGGGCCGCTGGGTTCGCCGGTGCGCAGCGAGAAGAAGGCCTCGTGCAGGGGGCACTCCACCCAGCATTCCTCGAGGTAGCCGTCGGAGAGCGAGGCGCCCTGGTGGCTGCAGGCGTCGTCGAGGACGAACACCTCGTCGCCGGTGCGGAACACGGCCACCGGGGTCGGTCCGGTGCAGCGGAGGCCCTCGCCGTCGGGGATCTCGTCGATGTCGCAGAGACGGATCATGTCTCTCTCCAGGAGACGCGGTGCGGACGGGCGGCCTCGGCGTCGAGCCTCGTCCGGACACAGAACTGACAGGGGTGCACGCGGGGAGACTCGGCGTGCCCGAGAACATCAATGATCCGAGAGCATCGTTGCGGAATGTGCACTGCGATGCTCAATGCGCAACGCCAACAGTGGGAGAGACGGCTCCCCGTGTCAAGGGTCGGCGGCCGGTGGTTTCCGCTGGTCGCCGGACGGTCGGTCGGCCCGATGTGGCGGTTGACAAGCGGATATGTACTCTCCCATCGTCTGGGTTGCGCAATACGGCGCTGCGTTGCGCGATGAGCAACACGTTGAGCTCCACCTCACGAGGAGTGCCCCCGCGATGACCACGAGCGAGCTGACCGCGGCCGCAGCGACCGGGGACGGGGTGGGCGGGGAGCTGCCCGCGAGCCTGCGGGAGACGCTGCCGGGGCGCTGGTACACGGACCCGGAGATCTTCGCGGCCGAGCAGGCCCTCGTCTTCGAGGCCGGGTGGTTCTGCGCGGTGCGCGCCGGCGACCTCGCCTCGCCCGGGGACTTCGAGACCGTCGAGGTGGGCCGCGAGAGCGTGATCGTGACCCGGGGGCGCGACGGGGCCGTGCACGCGGTGCTGAACGTCTGCCGCCACCGCGGCGCGCGGCTGTGCACCGCGGAGAAGGGGTCGGTGCGCCGGTCCTTCCAGTGCACGTACCACGCGTGGACCTACGGTCTGGACGGCTCGCTGGTGACGGCCCCGAACATCGCCCACATGCCCGACGTCGACCGCGCCGCGTTCGGCCTGCACCGGGTGGCCGTGCGGGAGTGGCTCGGCTACGTGTGGCTCTGCCTCGCCGACGAGCCGCCGCCCTTCTCCGACACCGTGGTGGCCGACGTGACCGGCCGGCTCGGCTCGCCCGACGCGATCGTCGGCTACCAGGTCGCGGACCTCGCGCTCGGCCGGCGCATCACCTACGACGTCGCGGCCAACTGGAAGCAGATCGTCGAGAACTTCATGGAGTGCTACCACTGCGGCACGATCCACCCCGAGCTCACCGAGGTGCTGCCGGAGTTCGCCGACGGGCTGGCCGCCCAGTACTTCGTCGGCCACGGCGCGGAGTTCGGGGCCTCGGTGGAGGGGTTCACCGTGGACGGGTCGCCGGGGCTCGGACGGCTCCCCGGCATCGGGCCGGACCAGGACCGGCGGTACTACGCGATCACGGTGCGCCCGCAGGTGTTCGTCAACCTCGTGCCCGACCACGTCGTGTTCCACCGCATGTTCCCGGTCTCGGCGGACCGCACGATCGTGCGCTGCGACTGGCTCTACCTGCCCGAGGTGGTGGCCTCGGGCGCCGACCTCGACCGCTCGGTGGAGCTCTTCCACCGCGTCAACCAGCAGGACTTCGACGCCTGCGAGCGCTGCCAGGTCTCCATGGACTCCCGCTCCTACGCCCGTGGCGGGGTGCTGGTGCCCAGCGAGCACCACATCGGCGAGTTCCACGACTGGGTGCGCACCCGCGTCGGCCACCCCCGCTGACCCGTACGAGAAGGACGAGACGATGACGATCCCCGACGAGCCCGACGCGGTCCCGGACGCCCTGGCGGCGCCGGGCCTCGACGAGGCCTTCCGCGTGGCCGACCGGCTCGCGGTGCACGGCGCGGACTGCGTGTGCCCGCCCTGCGCGGGCCGGCTCCCGCGCCTGCTGGCCGAGCTCGCTCGCGCGCTCGACCGGGGCTGAGGCGCGGCGGGGCCGGCCCGGGGGTCCACTCGGTGGGCTGCCGAGGGGGCGGCGCTGCCGAGTGGGCCCGTACGGTTCCCGCGGCAGCCCTGGGGGTCCACTCGGTGGGCTGCCGAGGGGGCGGCGGTGCCGAGTGGGCCCGTACGGCTCCCGCGGCAGCCCTGGGCGCCCACTCGGTCGAACCCCGCGGCCGGCACCGGTGCCGAGTGGACCCGCAAGGCTCTCGCGGCAGCCGTACGGGTCCACCCGGAGCGCCGGGACGCACACACGAGAGACTCAGACCAACGGCTCCGCCGCCACCGTCGCCCGCACGTCCTGGCCGAAGTACCGGATGTCCACCGGCGTCCCGACCTCGAGCCCCGCGGGCAGCCACGCGTAGGCGATCGGCCGGCCGACGGTGTGCCCGAACGCGGCCGACGTGACATAGCCCGCCGGCGAGCCGTCCACCAGCACCGGCTCCCCGCCGAGCACCACGCTGCGGCCGTCGTCGACGGTCAGGCAGGTGAGGCGCCGCGTCACCGTCGACGCGTCCCGGCCGGCCAGCGCGTCGCGCCCGACGAACCAGCCCTTCGACGCCGGCCGCACCGCGAAGCCGACCCCGGCCTCGTACGGGTCGTGCTCGGTGGTCATGTCGCTGCCCCACGCGCGGTAGCCCTTCTCCAGGCGCAGGCTCGAGAACGCGGCCCGCCCCGCGGCGACCACCCCGAGCCCCTGGCCGGCCTCCCACAGCACGTCCCAGAGCCGCTGCCCGTACTGCGCGTCGGTGGACAGCTCCCAGCCGAGCTCGCCGACGTAGGAGACCCGCATCGCCACCACCGGGACGCCGCCGACGTCCGCCCGCCGGCACCGGAACCGCCCGAAGCCCTCGTCCGAGAAGTCGTCGCCCGAGAGCGGCGCGACGAGGTCGCGGGCCAGCGGACCCCACACCCCCACGCAGCAGGTGCCGCCGGTGACGTCCCGGACTCCGACCGAGCCGTCGGCCGGCGCCTCGCGCCGCAGGTGGTCGACGTCGAGCGGGCCGTTCACGCCGACTTGGAAGAACTCGGGTCCGAGCCGGGCGACCGTGACGTCGCTGCGTATCCCGCCCGCGTCGTCGAGCAGCAGCGTGTAGGTCACCGACCCGACCGACTTGTCGACCTTCCCGGTCGTCAGCCGGTCGAGGAACGCGACGGCGCCGGGCCCGGTGACCTCGACGCGGGTCAGCGACGTCATGTCGTACATCGCCACCGCGGTGCGCGTCCGCCACGCCTCGACGGCCGCGATCGGGGAGTGGAACATCGCCGACCAGGCGTCGCGCGTCGGCGGCTGCCACTCGACCGGCGGGTCGGCGACCAGCGCGGCGTTGGCCTCGAACCACTGCGGGCGCTCCCAGCCGTGCGCCTCGCCGAACACCGCCCCCAGCTCCCGCTGCCGCGCGTGGAACGGGCTCACCCGCACCCCGCGCGGCGAGAGCCGCGGCGCCAGCGGGTGCACCACGTCGTAGATCTCGACGAAGTTCTGCTGCGCGGTCTCGGCGACGAACGCGTCGGTGGTCTCGCACGGGTCGAAGCGGTGCACCGAGCACCCGTGCAGGTCGAGCTCGCTGCGCCCGTCGACGAGCAGCTGCGCCACGGCGCGGGCCACACCGGCCGAGTGCGTCACCCACACCGCCTCGGCGAGCCAGAACCCGGCGACGTCGGGCGACTCGCCGATCAGCGGCCCGCCGTCGGGGGTGAAGGAGAAGACGCCGTTGAAACCGGTCTCGACCTTGGTGTCGGCCAGCGCGGGCAGCAGCTGCCGGCTCTGCTCCCACGACGCCGCGAAGTCGTCCTCGGTGAACGGCAGCATCGAGGGCTGCCGGGCCGCCGAGACCTCGTCGACCTCGGGCAGCTCCGCCATCGACACCGGGATCGGGCGGTGGGCGTAGGAGCCGATGCCGAGCCGGTCGTGGTGCTCGCGGTAGTACAGGTCCTGGTCCTGGTGGCGCAGGATCGGCAGCCGGGCCTCGACCGCCTCGTCGGTGCGGCCCACCAGCTCGGATACCTGCCCGGTGAACGCGTACTGGTGCGCGAGCGGCAGCAGCGGCACCCGCATCCCGACCATCGCCCCGACCTCCCGGCCCCAGAACCCGGCGCAGGTCACGACGACGTCGGCCGGGACCTCGCCCGCATCGGTGGTCACCCCGGTGACCCGCCCGCCGTGCTGCGTGACGCCGGTGACGCGCACCGACCCGCGGAACACCGCGCCGCGGCCCTCCGCCCGCCGGATCAGCGCCGCGACCGCACGGGCGGCCTTGGCCAGCCCGTCGGTGGGGGTGTGGAGGCCGCCCAGGATGCGGTCGGGGTCGAGCAGCGGGTGCAGCCGGGTGCACTCGGCGACGTCGACCACCTCGGCGGGGATGCCCCGCGACATCGCCCAGCCGTGCTTGCGGTGCAGGTCGGCGAGCCGCTCCGGCGTCGTCGCGACCTCGAGGCCGCCGACCTGGTTGAAGCACCAGTCGCCGTCGGACGGCGCCCCGCCGAGCGCGAGGAACTTCTCGACGGTGTAGCTCGCGAACGCGCTCATCGTCCGCGACGCGTTGGTCTGGAACACCAGGCCGGGGGCGTGCGAGGTGGAGCCGCCCGGCAGCGGCAGCGGCCCCTGGTCCAGGACGGTGACCCGGTGCCAGCCGCGGGCGGTGAGCTCGTCGGCGAGGTTCGCCCCGACGATCCCCGCTCCGATGATGACGACGCGCGGCGTGGTCAGCGTGCTCATGCTCGGTCTCCCTCCCCGGCGGGGATCGGACGGAACTCCTCGGCGGCGTCGAGGAGCCAGGCGGCGAGGTAGTCGGCGAACGACCTGCGGACGAGGACGTCGACGCCGGTGTCCACCGCGACGAGCAGCACCCCGGCCTGCCCCAGCAGCGTCTGGGCGCAGGACCCGGGCGGGAACGACGCCGGCCGCAGGTCCAGCGCGCAACCGAGGGCGAGCAGCTCGCGGGCGTCGGCGCCGCGCAGGGTGAACCCGGTGCGCTGGGCGGAGACGTCGACGGCCGCGCCACCGCGCGGCCCGACGACCGCGCGCAGCGCGTCCTCCCACGGCCCGGCGGGCCGGTCGGCGACCAGCAGCCACTCGTCCGGGCCGAGCCAGAGGGCCCGGCCCTCGCCGTCGTCGAGCGTGGTCCACGTGTTCGGGGTGCTCGGCAGCCGTCCTCCGAGGGTCCCGACGACGTCGGGCGTGGTCGCCTCGCGCGCGTCGAGGCGCAGGTCGACGGCCGCCGTCGTCGGGAGGAGCCCGAGCGCGAGGTCGACGCCGGGGACGGCGGCCAGCTCCTCGGTGAGCGCGGCGAGGACGGGGAGGTAGCGCTCCAGCGGGTGGGTGGGTACGAGGGTGTCAGCCATCGCGGCGCGCTCCTTCGGGGTCGACCAGGACGGTGCCGCCGATGCGGGCCGGGACGAGGGACGCGCCGACCGGCACGTGCACCACCTCGCCCACGCGGTCGCGTCCGCCCCGGAGCAGCGCGAGCGCGAACGGCCGGCCGAGCTCGGCGCTGTGGTAGCTCGAGGTGACGTGGCCGAGCATCGGGACGGGCGGCGGCGGGAGCACCCCGTCGTCGCGGAAGTCGACGATCTGCGAGCCCTCGGGCAGCGTCGTCGCCGCGTCGGTGGGCAGCAGCGAGACGAGCTGCTTGCGGGCCGGGTCGGTGTTCGCGGCGCGGGCGAAGGAGCGCTTCCCGGCGAAGTCGGCCTTCTTCGCCGACACCGCCCAGCCCAGTCCGAGGTCGTGCGGCGAGACGGTGCCGTCGGTGTCCTGCCCGATGATCGGGTAGCCCTTCTCGGCGCGCAGGACGTGCATCGTCTCGGTGCCGTAGAGCGTCATGCCCTCGGGGCCGCCGGCGGCCACGAGCCGGTCCCACAGCGCGGGCCCGTGCGTCGAGGCGACGCTGACCTCGTAGGCCAGCTCCCCGGAGAACGAGATGCGGGCCAGTCGTACCGGGACGCCGTCGAGCGCGGTGTCGAGCCAGCTCATGAAGCCGAACGCGCTGTTCGAGATGTCGACGCCCGGGAAGGCGCGCCCGACGACGTGTCGTGCGCGCGGCCCGGCGACGGCGAACACCGACCAGTGGTCGGTCACCGAGGTGAGGCGCACCCGCAGGTCGGTCCGCTCGGTCTGGATCCACTCCTCGGCGCGGTCGAGGACGGCGGCCGCGTTGCCCGTCGTCGTCGTGACCAGGAAGCGGTCCTCGGCGAGCCGCAGCACGGTGCCGTCGTCGACGACCATCCCGTCGTGCCCGCACATGACGCCGTAGCGGACGCGGCCGACGCGCAGCGTGCTGACGAGGTTCGTGTAGAGGTGGTCGAGCAGCACCGCGGCGTCCGGGCCCTGGACGTCGATCTTGCCCAGGGTGGAGCCGTCGAGCATGCCCACGGCGCCGCGCACCGTCGCGCACTCGCGCAGCACCGCCGCGGCCATGTCCTCGCCGGAGCGGGGGTAGTACCGCGGTCGGCGCCACTGCCCGACGTCCTCGAACACCGCGCCGGCCCGCACGTGGCGGTCGTGGATCGCGGTGGTGCGCACCGGGTCGTAGAGATCGCCGCGCTCGCGCCCGGCGAGCGCGGCGAAGGCGACCGGGGTGTACGGCGGCCGGAACGTCGTGGTGCCGAGGGCCTCGACCGGGCGCCCGGTGAGCTCGGCGGTGATGCCCGCCGCGAGCACCCCCGAGGTCTTGCCCTGGTCGTGGGCGGTGCCGATCGTCGTGTAGCGCTTGACGTGCTCGAGGTGGCGCATGCCGGCACCGACGGCGCGGGCGATGTCGGCGACGGTGGCGTCGCGGGCGAGGTCCACGAACTGGCGGGCCGGGTCGCCCGCGGTGCGCCACAGCACCAGCGGCGGCGTGCGTGGCTCCTCCTCGGCGACCGGTGCGGTGTCGCCGCCGGCCTCGCGCAGCCCGGCCGCGAGGTCGAGGGTGCCGTTCGCGGCGCCGACGACCTCGACGCCCGCGAGCCGTTCGCCGGGCACGGCGGCGCCCAGGGCCGCGTCGTGGGACAGCGCGCCCCCGACGTGGCTGAACAGGTGCACCGCCGGGGTCCAGCCGCCGGAGACGAGCAGCAGGTCGCAGGGGATCTCGCGGCGGTCGTCGCCCGCGAGCACCGCGGTGACGCGGCCGGTGTCGGGATCGCCGTGGGTGCCGCGGGGCGTGGTCGCGGGGGTCAAGACGACGCCGGCCGCGGCACAGCGTCCGGCCCACCCCGCCGGGACCGCGGCGCGGGCGTCGAGCACCTCAACCCGGGCGCCGGCGGCCGCGAGGTCGAGCGCCACGGCGTAGGCGGCGTCGTCGGTGGTGGCGACGACGACGTCGTGGCCGGCGAGCACGCCGTGGCGGTGCAGCAGGTCCCGCGCGGCCGAGGCGAGCATGACGCCCGGCCGGTCGGCGTCCTCGAACACCACCGGGCGCTCGATCGCGCCGGTCGCGAGCACGATCCGACCGGCCCGGATCCGGTGGACCCGTTGGCGGGCCCGGTGCTGCGGCGCCTGCATCCCGAGGTGGTCGGTGCGCCGCTCGAGGGCGAGGACGAATCCGTCGTCGTAGTGGCCGAACGCGGTGGTGCGCTGCAGGTGGGTGACGCGGGGGTGCGCCGCGAGCTCGGCGACGACGTCGGCGACCCACTCGCGCGACCCGCGCCCGTCGATCCGCTCGGTGCCGGTGAGCGTGCCGCCGGGGTCGGGGCGGTCGTCGACGAGCACGACGTCCTGCCCGGCGCGGGCGGCCCGCCGGGCGGCAGTCAGTCCGGTCGGACCGGAACCGACGACGAGCACGTCGCAGTGGGTGTGGCGGCGGTCGTAGCGGGCGTGGTCGGGGACCTGGGCGAGGCGCCCCCGCCCGTTCACGCCGCGGGCGACGAGGCCCTCGGCGAGCTCGACGGTGGACGCGAGCAGCATCGGCTCGGGGAAGGGCTCCTCGACCTGGACCAGGCCGGTCGGGTCCTCGGTCCAGGCGGCGCCGATCCCGCGGGGCCGGCCGTACCTCACGCTCGTGCCGAGCGCGACGACGTCGTGGGCGAGCAGGACCGAGGCGAGGGTGTCGCCGGGGTGGCCGGTGAGGGTGCGGCCGTTCACCGTGACGGTCACCGTGCGCCCGCGGTCGATCGCCCAGCCGTACCTGTCGACGCGGCTCACGGGGCACCCGCCGTCATCGGGCCGGTGAAGCGGTGGGTGCGGGTGTCGCGCTCCGCGGCGAACCAGCGGCGGCAGCCCGCGCTGTGCGCCCACCACTCGCGGGAGGGGCCCTTCGGGTTGGGGCGGACGAAGACGAACCGCGCCCAGTCCGCGTCGGAGAGCGCGGCCGGGTCGGCCGGGTAGGGGACGGTGGCGGGGCCACCGGGGTGGAACTCGGTCTCCTCGCGGGGACCGCACCAGGGGCAGCGGATGAGTTGCACGGGAGTCTCCTAGTGCGCAGCCGGATCAGTGGGCCACGGCGGCGGCGCCGTGCTCGTCGACGAGCGCGCCGGTGGTGAAGCGGTCGAGGCCGAACGGCGCGACGAGCGGGTGCGGCTCGCCGTGGGCGATCGTGTGGGCCAGGCACCAGCCCAGCCCCGGCGTCGCCTTGAAGCCGCCGGTGCCCCAGCCGCAGTTGAGGACGACGTTGTCGTAGGGGGTGCGCCCGATGATCGGGCTGGCGTCGGGGGTCACGTCGACGACGCCGGCCCAGCTGCGCAGCAGGTGCGCCCGGGCGAACACCGGGAAGAGCTCGACGGCGGCGGCCATCTGGCGCTCGATGATCGAGAAGGAGCCGCGCTGGCCGTAGCCGGTCGCGGCGTCGATGCCCGCGCCCATCACCAGCTCGCCCTTGTGGGCCTGCGAGACGTACACGTGCACCGCGTTGGACATGACGATCGTCGGGTGCACCGGCTCGAGCAGTTCGGAGACGAGGGCCTGCAGCGGGTGCGACTGCAACGGGGCCGCGATGCCCAGCTGGTCGAGCAGCACCGAGGTGTGCCCGGCGGCGCAGAGGGCGACGGTGCCGCAGGCGATGTCGCCGCGGGTGGTGCGCAGTCCGGTCACGCGGTCGCCGTCGGTGGTGAAGCCGGTGACCTCGCAGTGCTGGAGGAGGTCGATCCCGGCCTGGTCGGCGCGGCGGGCGAAGCCCCAGGCGACGTAGTCGTGCTTGGCGATGCCCGCGCGGGGCTGGAACGTCGCGCCCTGCACCGGGTAGCGGATGTCGGACGAGACGTTGACGATCGGGCAGACCTTCGCGACCTCGTCGGGGCCGAGCCACTCGGCGTCGACCCCGTTGAGGCGGTTGGCCTCGACGCGGCAAACGGAGTCGCGGACGTCCTGCTCGGTGTGGGCGAGGTTGAGCACGCCGCGCTGGCTGAACAGGATCGGGTAGCCGAGGTCCTCCTCGAGGCCCTCCCAGAGCTCGAGCGCGTGCTCGTAGATCCCGGCGGACTCGTCCCAGAGGTAGTTCGAGCGGATCAGGGTGGTGTTGCGGGCCATGTTGCCGCCGGCGAGCCAGCCCTTCTCCAGCACCGCCACGTTCGTGATCCCGTGGTTGCGGGCCAGGTAGTGGGCGGTGGCGAGGCCGTGGCCGCCGCCACCGACGATGACGACGTCGTAGGAGCGCTTCGGCTCGGGGTTGCGCCAGAGGTGCTCGGGGTGCTCGGGGAGGTGGGCGCCCAGCCCGGAGAAGTGTTGCGGGGTGGTCGTGGGGGTCACGGCAGCAGCTCCGGGTAGAGGGGGTGGCGGTCGGCCAGCGCGGCGACGCGGTAGCTCAGGGCGTCGAGCTCGACCTCGGAGACCTCCGCGCGCAGGGCGAGCGCGATGACCTCGGCGACCTCGCGGAAGCCGTCGGCGGTGAACCCGCGGGTGGCCAGGGCCGCGGTGCCGATGCGCAGCCCGGAGCTGACCATCGGGGGCCGCGGGTCGAACGGGACGGCGTTGCGGTTGACCGTGATCCCGACGCGGTGCAGCCGGTCCTCGGCCTGCTTGCCGTCGAGGGTGTGGTGGCGCAGGTCGACCAGCACGAGGTGCACGTCGGTGCCGCCGGAGACGACGCCGACCCCGTCCTCGGCGAGCAGGCGCTCGGCGACGATCCGCGCGCCGGCGAGGGTGCGCTCGGCGCGCTCCCGGAACTCCGGTTCGCCCGCGAGCTTGAACGCCACCGCCTTGGCGGCGATCACGTGCTCGAGCGGCCCGCCCTGCTGGCCGGGGAAGACGGCCGAACCGAGCTTCTTCGCGAGGTCCGCCGCGGCGAGGACGAAGCCGCCGCGGGGCCCGCCGAGGGTCTTGTGCGTCGTCGAGGTGACCACGTGCGCGTGCGGCACGGGGGAGGGGTGCAGGCCGGCGGCGACGAGGCCCGCGAAGTGCGCCATGTCGACCATCAGGAAGGCCCCGACGTCGTCGGCGATGCGCCGGAACGCGGCGAAGTCCAGGTGGCGGGGGTAGGCCGACCAGCCGGCGACGATCAGCCTCGGCCGGTGCTCCCGGGCGAGCCGGGCCACCTCGTCCATGTCGACCCGCTGGTCCGACTCGCGCACGTGATAGGCGGCGACATCGTAGAGCCGGCCGGAGAAGTTGTTCCGCATGCCGTGGGTGAGGTGACCGCCGTGGGCGAGGTCCAGCCCGAGGATCCGGTCGCCCGGCTCGAGCAGGGCGGCCATCACCGCCGCGTTGGCCTGCGCCCCGGAGTGCGGCTGGACGTTCGCGTACTCGGCGCCGAAGAGGTCGGTGACCCGGTCGATCGCGAGCTGTTCGACCACGTCGACGTGCTCGCACCCGCCGTAGTAGCGCCGCCCGGGGTAGCCCTCGGCGTACTTGTTGGTGAGCACCGAGCCCTGCGCCTCGAGCACGGCCGCCGGTGCCGCGTTCTCGCTCGCGATCATCTCGAGCGTCCGTTCCTGGCGGGTGTTCTCCCGCCCGATCGCGGCGTGGATCTCGGGGTCGGTCTCGGCCAGGGAGCGGCGGAGGACCATCGGTCCGTGCAGGCCCACGGGGTGGGCGACCGTCGTTGACATCGGCTTGCTCCACACTGCGGCGACGACTGATATATCAACTGGCGCGGACTGTAGGCACGCGTGGAGGGCAGCGTCAATGGGTGCGGGACGCGGGACGTCGCCGGGTTCGTCGAGGGTTGCCCGAGGCCGCCGGGCGGGCTCGCGGGCTTGCCTCAGGTGGCGCCTCGGACCTGGGATGGCGGCAATGGCACGTTCCTGGCATCTGACGCCAGGACGGCGCCGCTCACCCGGCACGGCCCGGCCGACCCGGCTCACGGACCTGCCCCAGGTGCTCGTGATCATCGGAGCGCGCGGCCGGGGCGGGGCGGCGTCGGCGAGGGGCACGTGAGGCAGCCCGGCGGGCTCGCTGGCCAGCCTCAGGTGCTCGTGATCATCAAGCCGGGTAGGGGCCCTCGGGCGAGGGGCACGTAGCGCAGTCCTCCGGGCTCGCGGTCATGCCCTGCGTGCTCGTGATCATGCGAGCCGGCGCGGGGGGGCGACCCGGTGTGGATGTGGCGTCAGCGCCTCAGGCGGGCTTCGCCGTGGCGTGCGTGACGTAGCGCTCGACGACGGTGCGGGCCTCGATGATGTTGCGGGCGTGGCCCCAGCGGGCGGCGTCGAGGGTGGAGTGCGTCCAGCCGCCCGGGGGCACGCGGGTGCCGAGCGTCAGATAGCCGATCTGGCGGTCCCAGAGAATCTCCGACTCGAACCCGCGGGGGTCGTCCCAGCGCCACGAGTAGCCGCGTTCCTCGGTCGACTCGACCACCGGGATGCCGTCGATCTCCATGCCGCACTCCCCGATCCGCGCCCATGAGGAAGATTCAATCCCCATAGAATCACGGGAGCCACCGCACCGCTTGGCGCAACCAGAGCAACTTCTGCGCCGAACGGCCTGTACCGAGGAGCGCGAGCATGACCGTGTACGTCTCCCTGCCGCAGTTCCCATTGACCCTGAAGTACGAGGAGCCGCTCGAGGAGGTCGCCCGCCACCTCCAGGGCCTCGTCGAGGAGGCGAAGGTCCACCGTCTGCAGGTGAACGACGAATCGATCATCCTCGTGAACTTCGGCGTCATCGAGTCGATCACGCTCACCGAGGGCGCGCGCACACTCGAGCTCGAGGAGCTCAACCGCGGACTGTCCACATCGACACAAACGACGTCCAGGTGATTCTCTCGTGACCATTCACGTGCATTCGCACGCGAATCCGCGTGGGTCGGACGCCGGAATGGTCAGCGGAGCGCGTTCGCGCGCGGAGCCCACCCACGGGCGACGTCGAGGGCGGCGGCCGCCGCGGCGGGGTCGTCGCCGCGCCACGCGACGTGCTGGTCGGGCCGGACCAGCAGCAGCGGGGCGCCGTACGCCTCGGCGTCGTCCACGCCCAGCCCCGCGCCGTCGAGCACCGTGAACGGGACGGCGGACGACGCCGCGGCGACGCGCGCCGGCCCGGTGTCCGCGCGCGCGTCGAGGCGCAGCAGCGTGAATCCGGCGCCGAGGTGGTCGTAGAGCGAGGACCCGTCGGGCAGCCACCGGTGGGGCAGGCGGGCGCCCGGACGGGCGGAACCGTGGTAGCCGATCGATGCCGAGGGCGGGACCGGGGAGCCGTCGTCGACCACGGCGGGGGAGTCGGCGTAGTGGTAGCCCAGGACGAGCCCGAGGCTGTGGAACTCGCCGCGCTTCACGGCCACGTCCCGGGCCACCGCCGCCCGCCGCCGCTCGCCGACCGGCCCGTCGAGGTCCAGCTCGGGGTGGGCGAACGACCCGGCGAGGCGGGAGTCCTGCGCGCCGGCGGCGTCGATCGTGCGCGCAGCGACCGGGCGGCGCTCGGGCTCGTAGGTGTCGAGCAGCGCCGGGCCGGCCCAGCCGTGCAGGACCGCGCCGAGCTTCCACGCGAGGTTGACCGCGTCGCCGACGCCGGTGTTGTAGCCGTGCCCGCCCCACGGCGGGGTGAGGTGCGCGGCGTCCCCGACGAGGAACGTCCGCCGGCCCCGGTACCGGTCGGCGAGCAGCATCCGCGCCGACCACGGGTCGGTGGCCCGCACCGTGAGGTCCAGCCCGGCACCCGCGGGCCCGACGAGCCGGCGCACGAGCGCCTCGGGGTCGACGCCGGAGCGCACCCCCTGGGCGACGGTCCACCACGTGCCGTCCAGGTCCATCCGCCCGACGATCCCGGCGGCGTCGGTCCCGAGCACCCAGTAGTGCACGCCGCGGGCGCACACGAGGTCCTCCAGACCCGGCGCGTCGAAGGTGACGTTGAGGTTCGGCAGCTCGCCGTGGCGGCCCTCGTAGTGCGCCCCGACGGCGTCGCGGGTGACGCCCGCGGCCCCGTCGCACCCGAGCAGGTACTCCGCGCGCACCTCGACCTCGCCGCCCGACGGCGTCGCGACCCGCACGACGACGCCGTCGCCGCCGTCGTCGGCGGCGAGCACCCGGTGCCCCAGCAGCAGGTCGGCGCCGGGTGCCTCGGCGACGGCGTCGCGCATCAGCTGCTCGACGACGGGCTGCGGGATCTGGCGGCCGGACTCGGCCACCTCGTCGCGGCGCTCGTCGTGCATCGCGAACGCGTTCCGGAACCGGGTGATCTCGCGGCCGGTCAGGCGGGTGCAGAACACCGCGTCCTGCGCCCACGACACCGGCACCGGGGTCGCCCGGCGGACCCGGTCGGCGAGGCCCCAGCGGCGGAAGAGCTCCATGGTGCGGGCGCTGGTGGTCTTGGCGCGGGGCCGGTCGCTCGTCACCTCGGTGCGGGGCTCGACCACCGCGCACCGCACGCCGGCGCGGGCCAGCTCGAGCGCCGCGGCGAGCCCGGCGGGCCCGCCGCCGGCGATCAGCACGGGGTAACCGGACATCGACCGGTCTCCTGACGTGGGGGGACGACGCGCCGGGCGGAGGTCAGGGGAGGAGGTGCTCGGCCAGGAAGGCGACGGCACCGTCGAAGGCGGCGCGGGCGAGGCCCGGGTCGCCGAGCCACAGGTGGTCCGCGCCCTCGACGAGCTCCAGGCGGACCGGGGCGCCCGCATCGCGCAGCGCCGCCGCGAGGCGCTCGGACTGCCGCGTCGGGACGAACCGGTCGGCGGCGCCGTGCACGAGCAGGAACGGCGGCGCCCCGGGCCGGACCTGGGCGACCGGGCTGGCGGCGCGGGCCACGTCGGGACGTTCGGCGGCCGGTCCGCCGAGCAGCAGCGACTCGCGGGAGCCGGGCGCGCCGGGGTCGGTGATCGAGCGGCCCGAGGCGGCGGCGTCGGCGGCGATCGTGGTGAGGTCGGCCGGGCCGTACCAGTCGACGACGGCGGCCACCTCGCCCCGAGCGGTGACCCCGGGCCCGGTCGGTGCAGACCCGGTCAGGGCGGCGAGGGCGGCGAGGTGCCCGCCGGCCGACTCGCCCCACAGGGCGGTCCGACCGGCCAGCCCGAGCTCGCCGCGGTGCGCGGCGAGCCAGGTCAGGCCGGCGCGGACGTCGTCGAGGGGCGCGGGGAAGCGGGCCTCCCCGCTGAGCCGCCGGTAGTCGAGCGAGGCGACGGCGAACCCGCTGGCGGCGAGCTCCGCGAACGGCGACGGCGACCAGTCGGCGAACATCGGGCCCATCCCCGACCGGCTCCCGACCTGCCAGCCCCCGCCGTGGACGAACACCACCAGCGGGACCTCGGCCGTCGACGCGGGCCGGACGAGGTCGAGCAGCAGCGGGCGGTAGCCGGGGACGACGGCGTACTCGACGGCCCGCCAGGTCACCAGCCCGCCGTCCCGGACGGGCGCCGGGAGCGGTGCGGCGGCCGGGGCCGGGACCGTCTCAGTCGAGGAGGTGGGCATCGAGGTGGAACTCGTTGCGGTAGGCGCGGGCGGCCTCGCCGAGCTGCTCGGGCGAGGGCACCACCGGTCGGGCCGGGGGCATGCGCGACGCCGTGCGCTCCCCGGCGGCGCCGAAGAACCGCTCGAACCCGCCGGTGTTCACCCCGAGGGTGCGGGCCCGGTGGGACTCGACGCGGAACGTGTGCCGGTGCCCGGCGGGCACGTAACCGAAGTCGCCCGTCGTCAGGACCTCGTCGAGCGTCCCGCCGTCACCGTCCTCGACGACGACGCGCACCTTGCCGTCGAGCACGTAGAAGATCTCGTGGACTCCCGTGTGGGAGTGCACCGGGATCGCCCGGCCCTTCGGCGCCTCCATGGTGAAGACCCCGAACTGGCCGTCGGTCTCGTCGCCGGAGAGCAGCACGGTGAAGAGCTGGTCGAACAGGTGGGCTCGCTCGCCCTCCCCGGCCTCCAGCACGTAGGGGAGCGGCGTGCCCGGCAGGGGCGACGGGCCGGGCGTGGCGAACTCTGCGGTCAACGTGTCCTCCGGAGGGTCGGATCGACGGCGGTCCGGCACGGCCGAGCATGGGACCCGCACCCCGCCCGCGGGCTGACCATGCCATTGACCGGCATGACAGGCTCGCGCGATGGACGCGCCGGTGCGCCGGGGCAAGCGGCCCCCGGCCGGGGCACCCGTCGTCGCGCGCGCCCTCGCCCTGCTCGCGGCGTTCGACGCCGACCACCCGGGCGCTGGGCCTGGCCGACCTCGCCCGCCGGACGGGCATCCCGCTCTCGACGACGTTCCGGCTCGCCGGCCACCTGCTGGCCTGGGGTGCGCTGGAGAAGGACCCCGACGAGCGCTACGTCGTCGGGCTGCGCCTGTTCGAGATCGCCTCGCTCGCGCCGCGCAGCCACGGGCTGCGCGAGGTGGCGCTGCCCTACCTCGAGGACCTCCACGAGGTCTCCGGGCAGCACGTCCTGCTCGCCGTGCGTGAGAGCGACGAGGCGCTGCTGGTCGAGCGGCTCTCCTCCCGCGGCGCGGTCGAGATCGACTACCGGGTGGGCGGCCGGATGCCGCTGCACGACACCGGGGTCGGTCTGGTGCTGCTCGCCGGAGCGCCCGCCCCGGTCGCCGCCCGCGTGCTGGACCGGCTGGACCCGCCGGCCGCGGACCGGGTCCGCGGCCGGCTCGAGGACGTCCGACGACGGCAGGTGGCGGTGTTCGCGCGGTCGTCCCCGGCCCCGGTGTCGTCGGTCGCGGCGCCGGTGCGCGACGGGCTCGGGCAGACCCTGGCGGCCGTCTCGGTCGTCGTCCCGGCCGGCGCCGCGCCCCCGCAGGCCTACGTGCCGGTGGTGCGCGCGACGGCGCTCGCCGTCGCGCGGGGGCTCGGTCACCGGCCGCCCCGCACCGGGTGAGCGGCCCGGGGCTTCCGGGGAGGCCCGTCCCGGCGCCACGATGACCGGGTGCTCGACGCTCCCGCGCGCCACCGGTCCGGGCGGCGCCTCCTGCGCTGGCTGCTGCGCCGCGACCCCGGCCTGGCCGCCACCCGCCGGGCGGTGCGGATCGCGGTCGCCGCGTCGATCGGCTTCCTCGTGTGCCGCTACGCGTTCGACGAGCCGACGGTGGCGGTCTACGCCGTCTTCGGCGTGCTCGGCTTCGGCGTGTTCTCCGACATCAGCGGCACCCCGGCCCAGCGCACCCGGACGATCGCGGCCTGCTGCCTCGCCGGGCTCGTCCTGGTCAGCGTGGGCACGCTCCTCGCGGTGAACACGTGGGCGGCGACGGCGGGCGTGCTCGTCGCCGGCGTCCTGGTCGCCCTGCTGGCCCTCGGGGGTCCCCGCGCCGCGGGCGTGGTGGTCGGCCTGCACCTGCTCTACATCCTGCCGTCGTTCCCGCCGTTCGAGCCCGACCAGCTGCCGCTGCGCCTCGCCGGGCTGGTGATCGGCACCGGGCTGCTCGCCCTCGCCGACCGCTTCCTCCTGCCGCCCGCCGCGCCGCTGCCGTTCGCCCGGCGGACCGCGACCGCCGCCCGGACGCTCGCCGTGCACCTCGAGGCCCTGCGGCACTGCGACGGCCCCGACGGCGAGGCGGCGCTCGCCCGCGCCCGGCGGGACTCGGCGTGGGCCGCCGAGCGGCTCCGGCTCGCCGGCGTCCCGGTGGACGAACGCCCCACCGGTCCGGGCGCCGCCGATCGGGGGCTCACCCACCTCGCGGCCGCGCTGCGCGCCCTGCACAGCCGGGTCGTGGCCCTCGAGGAGCTGGCGCCGGCGGCCCTGACCGACCCGTCCGGCACCGACCCGGAGGCGCCGACGGCGCTGCTCGCCGCGATCGCCGCCTCGTTGCACGAGGTGGCCGCCGCCCTGGGCGGCCACCACGTCCCGCCCGGCCTCGAGGGGCTGGACGCCGCGCGTGCCGCCTTCACCGCCCGCCGGCTGCGCGCGGTGCAGCTCCTGGGTCCCGGCGAGGGGACGGTGCAGGAGGCCGAGACGGCGGTGGCGGCCTCGCAGATCGCCGAGGAGCAGCGCATCGTCGTGCTCGCGACGCACGTGGTGCTGCTGCCCTCGCAGCCGGTCCCGGAGTCGGTGACCCCGGGCGACGACCCGGCGCGCGGGCCCTTCTCCTACGCCGGGGCGTCACCGCTGCTGCTGTGGTGGCGCCGGCTGCGCTGCCACCTGACGCTGCGCTCGGTGTACCTGCAGAACGCGCTGCGGCTCGGGGTCGGGCTGGCGATCGCCCGGCTCGTGGCCGGGGAGCTCGACGTGGCCCACGGGTTCTGGGTGCTGCTGGCCACGCTGACGCTGATGCGCACCTCGTCGGCCTCGACCCGGGCGGCCCTGCCCCCCGCGGTGATCGGCACGACGATCGGCGGCGCCCTCGCGGTCGGGCTCGTGCTGCTCGTCGGCCCCCACCCGGTCGCGACGGCGGCCCTGGTGCCGGTCGTCGTCGTGGTGGCGGTGGCCTCGGGGCGCATCGCGGGGGCGATCGCGGCGCAGGCCTGCTTCACCCTCGTCGTCGCCGTGCTCTTCGCGCAGCTGTCGCCGCCGACGTGGGAGCTCGGTCCGGAGCGCGTCCTCGACGTGCTGCTCGGCGCGGTGATCGGCCTCGTCGTCGGGGCCGCGGTGTGGCCGCGGGGCGGGCACGGCGAGGTGCGCCGCGCGGCGGCGCTCTGCCTCTCCGACGCCGCCGAGCTCGTCGACGGCACCACCGACTGGCTCGCCGGCGCGGCGCCGCGCAGCGTGGTGACGCAGCGGCTCGCGACGATGGCGGTCGGGCTCGCCCGCTACGAGGCGACCTACACCCAGTTCCGCTCCGAGCGCGGCCCCACCCGCGGGCACGACCTCGACTGGCTGGTGGTGCTCGGCGTCGTCCACCGGGTCAGCCGGGGCGCGCGCAGTGCGCTGGCCGAGCCCCCGGGGCCCGACGAGGCCGCGCCGTGGCCCGCCCTCACCGCCCGGCTGCGCGCCGACGTCGACGTCGTCGTCGACCGCTACCAGCGCTGGGCGGTGGTGCTCCGCACCGAGGGCGACGATCCGCACCAGGTCCCGGCCCCGCCCGCGGGCTTCGTGCGCGCCGGCCTGCGCGCGGTGGCCGATCTCCCGGACCGGACGGAGCACCCGGTGCGGGTGCTGCGCCTGGTCGACGCGTGGGGGTGGCTCGGGTGGCTCGCCGACGACCTCGTCGTCCTCGAGCGCCTCGCCCCGCCCCGGAGGCCGGCGGGGACCCCCCTCACCCCTGCCTAGGTGGCCTTTCGGCCTCGTGAGCAGAAAGTGTCGGTATGGCGACACTTTCTGCTCACCAGCGCGGAGCGCACCTATCGGACCTCGGCCGCATGGACCTCGGCGTCCTTGCGGGACTGCGAGAACTGCTCGACGAGCGTCCGGCAGAACGCAGGGAGGTCGTCGGGGGTGCGGCTGGTGACCAGCCCGTTGTCGACCACGACCTCCTCGTCGACCCACTGGGCGCCCGCGTTGCGCAGGTCGGTCGCCAGGCTGGGGAAGGAGGTCAGCCGGCGCCCGCGGACGACGTCGGCCTCGATGAGCAGCCACGGCGCGTGGCAGATCGCGGCGACCGGGGTGCCGGTCGCGAACGCCTCGCCGACCAGGCGCACGAAGTTCGGGATGGTGCGCAGCAGATCGGGGTTGGCGACACCGCCGGGCAGGACGAACGCGTCGTAGTTGTCGGTCTTCACCTGGCTCACGACCGCGTCCACGGTGAACCGGTCGCCCTTGTCGAGGTGGTGGAAGGCCTGGATCGAGCCGGTGGTCTCCGAGATGAGCACCGGCGTGCCGCCGGCCTCCTCGACGGCCCTCCACGGCTCGGTCAGCTCGACCTGCTCGGTGCCCTCCTCGGCGCACAGGAAGCCCACGGTGCGGCCCTGCAGCGGTGTGTCGCTCATGCGCTGGGCTTCCCGGGCCCGGCCTGCGAAAACGCCGCCGCCGCAGCGACGAACCTCACCGGCGCGGGAGCGCTCAGGAGCGCGGCGGGGGACACGGCCGACGGCGGCCGTGCGGGGCGGTCTCGACCCGCCTCGTCAGGACGTTGACCCCGTCGTGGACCCTGCCCCCGGCGATCCCGGCCGCCGCCTCGCACGACCGGACCCACATGTAGAGCTGCATCTCCTTGGCCACCCGCAGGTCGGTGTAGAGCAGGCGCACCGCCGCCGTCGCTGGCCGGGCCCACGTCTCGATCTCGAAGCGCACCGAGCCGTCGTCCTCGTCGACCGCACGGAACTCGATCTGCCCGGCCTCGAGGTGCCCGGACAGCGTCGCGAGCCGCAGCCGGAGGTCGTCGCGGTGGACGACCCGCACCGGCCCGTCCCAGGGGCCGGGCATCCGCACGACGAACTCGTCGCCGGGCCGCGGCAGGACCGGCGGGTCGTGCCGCGGCGAGACCGCCGCGACCTCGCTGGGCAGGAGCAGCGTCAGGTCGCGCTGCACCCGGTCCATGAGGTCCCGCGCCGCCAGCCGCGGGCGGTCGACGCAGACCCAGAAGCGCCGGTGGTAGAGCGGGCCGTGCCCGCTCTCCGCCGGCTGCGACCGGCCGTCGAGCAGCGCGTCCGGCACCTCCGGCGGCTGGTCGCCGTCGTCGCCGCGCTCCTCGTGACGCCGGATGGGGACCGGCTCACGCAGGTAGCTCCACGTCATCACGCCCATCCCGAAGAGCCAGCGCGCGGCGAGGCGCAGCCGGGCGCGTCCGGAACGGTCGGCCTGCTCGACGGCGTCGGGGTGGGGGTGCTCGCCCCGGAGGCCCGCAGCGCTCACCGGGCGGCTCAGGAGGCCGACCGGCCGGCGCCGTCCGCGTTCGGGTGCCGCTCGGCGGGATGGGCGAGGCGCGGTCGGGTGGTGGACGCGCTCATCGGTGGTGTCCTCCTGGGGAGCTCGAAGAGGTCGGCCCCGCCGGCGGCCCGGTCTGCACCGGCGAGGACCTGCACCGGCTTCCAACCCGGGTCAGCAACCAGTGGTGATCCGGAGCTACCCGGTCGACCGCGCGGGCCACACGTGGAATCCCGAATTCCGGGGGTCGTGACGGGGTCCCGACGCTTCCCCGGGCAGGCGTGACGGGCCTGTCCGGGGGGTACCGCGATGACCATGGCGACCGAGGAGGAGTGGCAGGCAGCCCGTTCGCGCTTCGTCGAGCACGAGGCCGGGGGAGGCGACGACGCGCGGGGCGCGGGGTCGGTGTCGGTGCACGTGACACCCGACCTGGGCCCGCTGGCCGCGGAGTTCGTCGGGCTGAGCCGCGACCTGTTCACGGTGCCGCCGGAGACCGGGGTCGTGGGCGTGCTCGAGCGGGTCGTGCGCCGCGCGGCGGCGATCGTGCCCGCCGCCATGGTGTCGGTGACGCTCCGGGAGTCCGACGGGACGTTCCACACACCCACCGAGACCGACCCGCTCGCCACCCGCGCCGACGGCATCCAGTACGAGACCGGCGAGGGTCCCTGCGTGGAGGCCACCGCCACGTCGAGCACGGGGTTCACCGCCAGCACCGACCTCGCCCACGACGAGCGCTACCCGCACTTCGGCCCGCGGGTCGTCGACCTCGGGTTCACCGCGCTGTGCTCCACCGGCATGTTCCCGGGCGGCGACCCGCCGCGTCTCGGCGCGCTGAACTACTACTTCCGCGGTCCGGCCGGGCTCTCCGACGTCGACGAGGACGCGATGCTCATCCTCGCCTCGCACGCGGCGGTCGCCCTGCACGCCGCCCGCAACCTGGAGGCGGAGAAGCTGCGGACCGCCCAGCTCACCGAGGCGCTGCAGTCGCGGGACGTCATCGGGCAGGCCAAGGGCATCCTCATGGAGCGCCGCGGCGCGTCCGCCGACGAGGCCTTCGACGTCCTGCGCCGCGCCTCCCAGGACCTCAACATCAAGATCCGCGACATCGCGGAGACGATCGCGACCCGGCGCGCGGAGCTCTGACGGGGGCCTACCCCGTCATCCCGCGTACTGGGCTCATCCCGCGTACTGGGCGCCCCGGCCGAGCCCGTCCAGCCCGTCCAGCCCGTCGAAACCGTCGAGCTCGGTGAGCCGGCGGGCGAAGCCGTCCTGGGCCCGCGCGATCCGCCGCCCGCTGGTGAGCACCGGGCTGCGCCGCGTGCGGTGGACCACGCGGCCCCCGGCGTCGAGGGCGGCCACGAGCGCGACGTCCTCGCCGGACGCCAGCGCGGGGAACCCGCCGCACGCGCGGTAGGCGCTCGCCCGCACCCCGAGGTTGGCGCCGTGGACGTGCGGGTGCGGGTCGCCGGCCACGTCGTAGACGTCGGCGAACCAGTGCCGGGCCCCGGACGCCTGCTCGCCCCAGTCCTCGACGTAGACCGCGCCCACCCGCGCGTCGGCCGGCCGGGCCCACGCCTCGAGCTGGGCGAGCAGCCAGTCGGGGGGCACCCGCGAGTCGGCGTCGGTGGTGGCGAGCCACCCCGGGGACGGGCCGGGGCCGTCGAGCAGCGCGCGGACCCCGGTGTCGCGGGCCCGCCCGACGCACCGGTCGCCGATGGTCACGGTCTCGACGCCGTGCGCCCGCGCGACGTCGGCGGTGCGGTCCCGGCAGGCGTCGAGGACGACGACGGTGCGCACGAGGGCCCGCTCGGCGACCCAGCGCGTCGCGCGGGCCAGCGCGTCGAGGCACCCGCCGAGCAGGTCCTCCTCGTCGTGGGCGGGGACGACGACCCCCAGGACGGGCAGCGGTCGGGTCACCGCAGCCCCACCCGCTGGGCGACGGAGCGGGGCCCGGGAGGGACGCGGGCGAGCACGTCGAGCCGGAAGTCGGCCTCGCGGTGCTCGGCGACCCGGGCCAGTCCCTCGACCCGGGCGAGCTCGTCGTGCACCGCGTCGCCCTCGACGGGGTACTCCGGCGCCGCCCGGATCCAGTGCACGGCGAGCAGCGTCCCGCCGGGCTCGAGCCGGTCGCGGACGCCGGCCCACAGCGCGGCGCGGTCGGCGGCGTCGAAGTAGTAGGCGAGCTCGGAGACCACGACGAGGTCGAACGGCCCGTCCGGCAGGGCGTGCGGGACCGCGGCCTGCTCGACCCGGGCGTGGGGCCGGTCGGCCAGCCGCGTGCGGGCCCGCTCGACGGCCTCCCGCGCCAGGTCGGTGCACACCAGCTCGTCGCAGCGCGGCGCGAGGAGGACCGAGAGCGCACCGCCGGCGCACCCGGGCTCGAAGGCGCGGCGGTACCGGGGGTCGGGGAGCGCCGCGAGCACCACCGCGCGCTTGCGCTCCTCGTACCAGGACGACTCCAGGCCCCACGGGTCGTCCTCGTCGCCCCAGAGCCGGTCGAAGTAGGCCGTCCCCACCGAGCCGGTGTGCCGGGTGCTCACCCCGTCGGTCACGGCCCCGTCCTCCACAGCACCTCGACGTCCCGCAGCAGCCGGGCCAGCACCTCCGGCGGGAGGATCGAGGCGTCACGGGGGTCCGCCGAGAGGGGCTGCACCTGCGTGGTGAAGCACGCGACCGCGTCCTGCTTGGCGCGCAGCGCCGCCTCCGGCAGCGTCACCGCGACCGCGTCGTCGTGCGGCACCGCCGGGGTGCCCGCGTCGTCGGTCGTCAGCGGGTCCGCCCAGTGCCACAGCCAGATGGCGTAGCGCCACAGCGCCACCCCGTGGCGGTCCGCGGCGTCGGCGGCGACCTCGGCCACGACGTCGTGGTCGGGGTGCCCGTCCCCGGTCACCGGGGCCAGAACGGTGTCCCCGGGGTGCAGCACGTCGTCGAGGACCTCGGTGAGCGCGCCGCGGTGCCCGGCGACGCCGCCGTCGGGCAGCCCGGCGCGCACGACGGTCACGGTCGAGCGCCGCGGCGCCGCGTCTGCCGGTGTGACATCCCCTGGCGCCGCGTCTCCCGGCGCCGCGTCGTCGAGCCCCAGCGCCGCCAGCGCCCGCCGTCGTTCCTCGTCGCGGCGCACGGCGAGCTCCTCGCGGCCCAGGGTCGGGCTGTCGGGGTGGCTGGCCTCGCCGTCGGTCACGGCCACCACGACGAGGTCGAGCGGCTCGGCCCCCGACGCCCAGGCCGCGAGGGTCCCGCCCGCGCCGAGGGTCTCGTCGTCGGGGTGCGGTGCGACGACCACCGCCCGCCCGGACGGCCGGACGTCGGCCGGGGCGACGCGGGGCAGGGCGGCGAGGAAGGCCGAGTCGCGCCAGCGCGCCTCGGCGGTGCCCGGTCCGGTGAGGTCCCGGGTCACAGGCGGACCCCGTCCGCGCGGTCGCCGTCGACCTCGGAGGCGAGGTGGCCGAGGGCCGCGAGGTCCCGCTCGGCGTGGCTCTGGCGGACGAAGACCTCGAGGTCGGCGACGTGGCGCGCGTGGTGGGCGTCGAAGGCGAGCGGGCGGGGACCGGTCGCGCGGCCGGTGCTGCGCAGCACCGTCTCGACGGCGTCCTCCACGCTCGCCCGGGCACGGATCGCCCGACGGCGGGCGCGCGCCACCGGCTCGGTCGGGGCGCCCGGGGCGGCGATCTCGGCTGCGTCCTCCCGGAGCACCGCGGCGGCCGCGGCGAGGGCGGCGTCCACGCGCCCGAGGTGGGCCGCGTCGTGCTCGTCGCCGCGCCCGCTCGCCAGGCGGTCGCGCAGCGGGGCCGCCGCGCCGACCGCGCCGCCGAACCAGGCGGCGGCGACGCCGACGGCGCCGTGCCAGAAGCCCGGCCGGTCCAGGTAGGTGCCGGGCCCGCCGACCGGGTACGCGCGGGTCGCGGTGAAGCGGACCGTGGCGGTGCCGCTGTCGCGCATGCCGACGCCGCGCCACGGGTCGCCGTTGCGGATCTCGTCCGAGGCGCGGAGGTCGACGGCGAACAGCCGGTCGCCGTCGGGGGCGGTGGCGGTGACGAGCGCGTGGGTGCAGCGGTCGGACCCGGAGCACCACGGCTTGCGGCCGGTGAGGTACCAGCCGCTGCCGTCGGGGGTCGCGTGCAGCGCGGTCTCGGGGCTGCCGGCCGCCCACACCCCCCACAGCGACCCGGCCTCGACCACCGCGCCGCCGAGCTCGTCGGTGATCGTGGCGGCGTCGAGGTGGGCCTCGGCGAGGCGGGCGGCGTCGAGGTCGTGCTCCCCGGCCTCCGCGAGCACCCGCCAGTTGGCGAGGACGTGCCCGCGGGGGGTGGGGTGCAGCCGGAGGGCCGCGACGGCCCGGGCGAGCGTGTCGCCCACCAGGCGCGGCGAGACGGCCGAGGTCACTGGCTCCTCCCGGGCGGGGTGCGCCTCCGGGAGGACGACCGGGGGCGGGATGGTCGGGGCGGGTCCGGGTTGACGATGCGCCCGGGAAGCAAACCCGTGCCGATCACCGCACGATCATCGCGGCCTGTTCCAGGTCGAGCTCGTGCTGGATCCGGACGAAGGCGTCCTCGCCGAGCGTGCCCGCGTTGCGCAGGGCCAGCAGGCGGCTCCGCTCGGCGACCAGCATCGCCTGGCCGTAGCGCCGGTAGGACTCCCGGGTGGACTCGTGGGCACCGTCGCCCTCGTCGTCGTGGGACGCGGGGGCGGCCACCGACTCGGTCGTGCCGCCGCGGCCGGCCGCCTCGGGGTCGGGGAGCTCGTGCTCGGGGGTCTCCGGCGCCGCCTCCCCGGGTTCCCCGCCGTCGGCGTCCGCGGAGCCCGGGCCCGCGGCGTCGGCCTGCGCCTCCGCGGCCTCCTCGGCCTCGGTCGCCGCCTCGATGCGGTTCTGCACCCGGCGGCGCAGCTGCTCGACGACCTGGCGCCGGCCCGGCTCCTCGCGCTCGAGCTGCTCGAGGCACTCGAGGGCGGCGTCGGCCGCGAGCCGGCGCGCCCGCGCCTCCTCCTGCGCCTCCTCGACGGCCTCGCCGTGCGTCCCGGGCAGCCGGCGGGCGAGCGCGGGCAGCGTCACGCCCTGCCCGAGCAGGGTCGCGAGGATGACGACGAAGGTCACGAAGACGACGAGGTCGCGCTGCGGGAACGCCCGCCCGTCGGGCAGCGCGACCGGCAGGGTGAGCACCGCCGCGAGGGACACCGCCCCCCGCATCCCCGACCAGGCGGTCAGCGTCGTCTCGGTCCACGACGCGTGCCGGCGCCGCAGGAGCGTCGCGAGCCCCTGCTCGGCGAGCACCACCCAGGCGAAGCGCACGGCGACGACGGTCCCGACGACGGCCAGCGTCACCCCGGCGACCACGCCCGGCGCCATCCCGCTGATCCCGACGACGACCTGGCGCAGCTGGAGCCCGACGACGAGGAACACCATGCCCTCGAGCAGCCACGACACGGCGGTGCGCACGGCGCCGGTGACGACGCGGGCCCCCGGCTCCATGATCGTCGTGGCGCGGTGCCCGAGGTAGAGCCCGGAGACGACCACCGCGGCCAGCCCGGACGCCCCGAGCTCCTCGGCCGGCAGGTAGGACACGAACGGGGCCACGAGGAACACCACGACGTCGGTGTAGGGGTGGGTCACCCGCTGCCGGACCCAGCCGATCACCAGCGCCGCCACCGCGCCGGCCACGAGGCCGCCGACGCTGACCACCAGGAACCGGCCCACCGCCTGCGGGAACGACAAGGTGTCGCCCGCGACGGCGCCGACCGCGACGGTGAGCACGGTGAGCGCCGCGGCGTCGTTGAACAGGCTCTCGCCCTCGAGCAGCGCGACCACCCGGCGGGGGAGACGGATGGTGCGGGCCACCGCGGTGGCGGCCACCGCGTCGGGCGGCGCGACCACCGCCCCCAGCGCGCAGGCCGCGGCGAACCCGAGCCCGGGCACCAGCACCTCGGCGACCCCGCCGACGGCGAGCGCGGTGACGATCGTCAGGCCCACGGAGAGCAGCAGGATCGGGCGCAGGTGGATGCGGAACGCCGGCACCGAGGCGGCGAACGCCGCGCAGTAGAGCAGGACCGGCAGCACGACGACGAGCACCAGGTCGGGGTCGATGTGGTACTGCGGCAGGCCCGGCACCCAGGAGAGTCCGATGCCCACGACCAGCAGCGCGATCGGGTCGGGGACACCCGTGCGGCGCGCGCCGGCCCGCACGAGGGCGGTGACGATGACGAGCGCGACGATGCCCGCGACCACTGCGATCACCGTGTGATCCTGCCAGTCGCCGTCACGATGTCCCACGTCGGAGACCGCGAGTGTGACGGCCGACTACGATCGGGCGCCGTGACGGGCACCGGGCGGGGCCTCGTGCGCGTCGGCACGTCGGGCTGGACGTACGACTCCTGGCAGGGCTCGTTCTTCCCCGACGGCCTCGCTCGTCGGCGCCGCCTCGAGTTCCTGTCCGGGCGTCTCGACGCCGCCGAGGTCAACGGCACCTTCTACTCGCTGCAGCGCGCCTCGTCGTTCCGCACCTGGGCCGCGGCCACCCCGGAGGACTTCCGCTTCGCGGTCAAGGGCAGCCGCTACATCAGCCACATGCGCAAGCTGCGCGGCGTCGAGGAGGCCCTCGGCCGCTTCCTCGCCTCCGGGCTGCTGGCGCTCGGGCCGAAGCTCGGGCCGGTGCTCTGGCAGCTCCCGCCGAACCTGGGCTGGGACGCGGAGCGGATCGGCGAGTTCCTGGCGATGCTCCCGCGCACCACCGGTGCGGCCGCCGCGCTCGCCGCCGACCACACCGACCGCGTCCCCGACCCCTGCACCGTCACCGACGAGGACCGGCCGATGCGGTACGCCCTGGAGGTCCGGCACCCGAGCTTCCGGACCCCCGACGCCGTCGAGCTGCTGCGCGCCCAGGACGTGGCCCTCGTCGTCTCGGACAGCGCGGGTGAGTTCCCGTGCTTCGACGACGTCACCGCGGACCTCGTCTACGTCCGGCTGCACGGGCACGACGAGCTCTACCGCAGCGGGTACGACGCGGCGGCGCTCGACGGCTGGGCCGCCAAGGTCACCGCGTGGGCGGCGGGGGAGGCGCCGGTCTCGGGCGACACCATCGCGCCCTCGGCCCCGCCGCCGGTCGCGCCGCGGGAGGTCCTCGTCTTCTTCGACAACGACGCCGAGGGCCACGCCCCGCACGACGCGGTGGCGCTGCGGGACGCGGTGGCCGCCCGCCGCTGATGCGGGCGGGGAGTGTGTGCGCCGCGCACACACTCCGGCAGCGACGTCGATGGGCTCCCGGAGGACCACCGCGCCGCGCACACGATCGTTGCCGCCTGGTGCGAGAGCAACCCACTCGGGCGGTCGGCGCAGCCGCGAGGGGAGCGGGTCGAAGATCAAGGAGCCGCTGCGCGTCCGGTGGAGATCCGATCGAGGCGTGGGGACTCCCTCGCGCGGCGGCGGACGGTCGGACTGCGGTGGCGCGTCAGGCCGTCGTCTCCGACCAGGCCGACGGGGCCGGGGCGCTCGCCGTCCCGGGCTCGGCCGCGGGCAGCGTCAGGACCATGGTCAGCCCGCCTCCCGGGGTGTCCTCGGTCGCCAGCGTCCCGCCCATCGCCTCGGCGAACCCCTGCGCCACGTGGAGCCCGAGCCCGATCCCGGTGTCCGCCGGGTGGTCGTGGAGGCGCTGGAAGGGCACGAAGAGCCGCTCGGCCCGGCCGCGGGGCAGCCCGGGGCCGGTGTCGACCACCCGGAGCTCGACGCGGTCGGCGTAGGCGCTCGCGCGCAGGGTCACCGGGTCGGGGCCGCCGTAGCGCAGGGCGTTGTCGACGAGGTTGGCCACCACCCGCTCGGCGAGCCCGGGGTCGGCGAGGACGTCGGGGAGGTCGTCGGGGACCTCCACCCGGACCCGGTCGTCGTCGGCCGGGACCGTGGCCAGGGTCATCGCCACGATCTCGTCGTAGCCCACCGGGCGCCGCTGCGGGGTGACCGCGCCGGTCGCCAGGCGCGACGAGTCCAGCAGGTTGTCCACCAGCGTGGTGAGCCGGTCGCTCGACTCCTCCACCGTCGCGAGGAGCTCCGTGCGGTCGGTCGCCGACATCGTCACCGTCGGATCGCGCAGGCTCGAGGCCGCCGCCTTGATCGCGGCCAGCGGGGTCCGCAGGTCGTGGCCCACCGCCGAGAGCAGCGCCGTGCGCAGGCCCGCGGCGTCGGCGCGGCGCTGGGCCTCGTAGGCCTCCGCGGCCATGCGCCGATTCCGCAGGGCGAGCAGCGCCTGCCCGCTCACGGTGGCGAAGAGGGAGCGTTCGGTGGGGGTCAGCGCCCGGCCCCCGGCGACCAGGTGCACGCCCTCGTCGACCTCGACGTCGGCGTCGGCGTCCTCCGGGCGGGCGCAGGGCGCCGTCCCGGTGCAGGCGGTGACGTCCCACTTCCCCCCGGCGCCGCGTTCGAGCAGGGCCACCGCGGTGAGCCCGAAGGCCTCCCGGACCCGCTCGAGCAGCTTGGGCAGCGGGTCGGACCGCGACAGCACCACGCGGGCGAACGAGGCCAGGAGGGTCGCCTCGGTGCGGGCCTGGGCGGCCTGGGCGGCGCGGCGGTCCGCGCGGTCCACCACGAGGGCCACGAGGACCGCGACGAGCACCATCGCCACGATCTGGACGAGGTTCTCCGGCTCGGCGACGGTGAAGGTGTGCACCGGCGGGGTGAGGAAGAAGTTGAGCAGCAGCCCGCCGAGGACGGCGGCGAGCAGGGCCGGCCCGAGCCCGCCGAGCAGCGCGGTCACCACGGTGGCGAGGAAGAAGACCACGATGTCGGTCGAGAGCCCGACCCGGTCGGAGATCAGGACACCCAGCACCGTCGCCAGCGCCGGGAGGAGCACGGCCGCCGGCCAGCCGACGGCGCGCCGGCGCGCGGGGATCGAGAGCTTCCGCCGTTCGGTGCGCCGCCCGGCGGCCTCGGCGTGCGTCACCAGGTGCACGTCGATCGCGCCGGACTCCGCCACGGCGCGGGCCCCGATGCCGGGGTCGACCAGCCGGGCCCAGCGCGAGCGCCGGGAGGTCCCGAGGACCAGCTGCGTCGCGTTGACCCCCCGCGCGAACTCGAGCAGCGCCGCCGGGACGTCGTCGCCGACGACCGTGTGGAAGGAGGCCCCGAGGTCCGACGCGATGCGTCGCAGGTCCCCGGCGGAGCCGCCGCCGGGGCCGCCCACCCCTGATCGACCCACCCCTGATCGGCCCAGCCCGTCGCCGCGCAGTACGTGCACACAGAGCAGGTCGGCCGACCCCGCCCGCCGCGCGATGCGCGCCGCCCGCTTGAGCACCGTCGCGCTCTCGGGTCCTCCCGTGACCGCCACGACGACCCGCTCCCGGGCCTCCCAGACCTCGGAGATGTCGGACTCGGTGCGGTAGCGCTGGAGGGCGACGTCGACCTGGTCGGCCACCCAGAGCAGGGCCAGCTCCCGCAGCGCGATCAGGTTGCCGGTCCGGAAGTAGTTCGCCAGGGACGCGTCGATCTTCTCGGGCCGGTAGATGTTGCCGTGCGCCATCCGCCGGCGCAGCGCCTCCGGGGTGATGTCGACCAGCTCGAGCTGGTCGGCGGCCCGGACCACCGCGTCGGGGATCGTCTCCTGCTGGCGGACCCCGGTGATGCGCTCGACGACGTCGCCGAGGGACTCGAGGTGCTGCACGTTCACCGTCGAGATCACGTCGATGCCGGCGTCGAGGAGCTCGTCGACGTCCTCCCAGCGCTTGGCGTGCCGGGACCCCGGGGCGCAGGTGTGGGCGAGCTCGTCCACCACGCACACCTCGGGGGCCCGGGCCAGGACCCCCTCGACGTCGAGCTCGCTCAGCTCGGTCCCCCGGTACTCGACCGGCTTCCGGGGGAGGACCTCGAGCCCGTCGAGCAGCTCCGCCGTCCTGGGACGACCGTGCGTCTCGACCAGCCCGACGACGACGTCGGTGCCCCGGTCGAGCCGCCGGCGCGCCTCGGCCAGCGCGGCGTAGGTCTTCCCGACGCCGGGCGCCGCACCCAGGTGGATGCGCAGCTCACCGCGCCGCTCGCTCCCGGCGCCGGCCGGGTCTCCCGACCCGAGCCTCGCGTCGGCGGCGTCCTCCCTGCTCATGTCCCCAGCTTCCTCCGATCAGCGGGCCGAGGGCGCGGCGCCGTGGACCAGGGCGTCCAGCTCGGACACGTTCACCGTCGGCTCGCCGAGGAACCCGAGCGTCCGCCCAGAGGTGGCCTGTTCGACGAGGGCCCGGACGCGGTCCGGGCCGAGGCCCGTCACCCGGGCGACGCGCGGGACCTGCAGCGCGGCGTAGGCCGGGCTGATGTCGGGGTCGAGCCCGGAGCCCGAGGCGGTCACCGCGTCCGGGGGCACCGCGGCCGGGTCGACGCCCTCCCGCGCCGCGATCGCGGCGCGCCGCTCGCCGACGGCCTTGACGAGGCCGTCGGAGTCGGCGGCCTCGTTGGACCCGCCCGAGGTGCTCGGGTCCGCCGGGCCCAGCCCCGCCGTCGCGCTGTCGGGGGCCGAGGCCGAGGGCCGTGTGTGGAACCACGGGTCGGTGGCTCCGGAGGGGTCCGCCGGGACCGGGTCGATGCCGATGAGCGAGGACCCCGTGGCGGTCCCGTCCGCCGTCATCAGGGACCCCTCGGCCTGGTCGTGCAGGCCGGGGACCCGGCTGACCACCCAGATCCCGAGGGGGTAGGCCACGCCGAGCAGGATCGTGAGCACGACGAGCAGGCGCAGGGCGGCGAGCCCCTGGCGGCGCAGCGCCGAGCCGGTGACCGGGTGGACGGGGGTGGGCTCGTCGGTGGTGTCGGTGTGTTCTCTGTGCTCGCGCAGCGTGGACATGATCAGCCGATCCCCGGGATGAACCGGACGACGAGGTCGATGAGGTAGATGCCGACGAAGGGCACGACGACGCCGCCGAGCCCGTAGACGAGCAGGTTGCGCCGCAGCATCGCGTCGGAGCCCATCGGCCGGAACCGCACGCCGCGCAGGGCGAGCGGGATGAGCGCGACGATGACGAGCGCGTTGAAGACGACCGCCGAGAGGATCGCCGACTCCGGCGTCGCCAGGTGCATGACGTTGAGCGCGGCGAGCTGCGGGAAGATCACCAGGAACATCGCGGGGAGGATCGCGAAGTACTTCGCCAGGTCGTTGGCCACCGAGAACGTGGTCAGCGCTCCGCGGGTCACCAGCATCTGCTTGCCGATCTCGACGACGCCGATGAGCTTCGTCGGGTCCGAGTCGAGGTCCACCATGTTGCCGGCCTCCTTGGCCGCGGCGGTCCCGGAGTTCATCGCCACCCCGACGTCGGCCTGGGCCAGCGCCGGCGCGTCGTTGGTGCCGTCGCCGGTCATGGCGACCAGGCGCCCACCCGACTGCTCGCGCCGGATCAGGGCCAGCTTGTCCTCGGGGGTGGCCTCGGCCAGGACGTCGTCGACCCCGGACTGCTCGGCGATGGCCCGCGCGGTGACCGGGTTGTCCCCGGTGATCATCACGGTGCGGATGCCCATCGTGCGCAGCTCGGCGAAGCGCTCGGCGATGCCGGGCTTGACGACGTCGGAGAGCTCGACGAGGCCCGCGGCGCGGGCGGGGCCGTCGGCGCCGCGGCGGGCGACGAGCAGCGGGGTCCCTCCGCGCTCGGAGATCTCCTGGGCGATCGCCTCGACCTGGGCGCGCGCCGACTCGTCGTCGCCGTGCCCGCGCACCCACGCCAGCACCGACGACGTCGCGCCCTTGCGGACCGACTCGCCGTCGAGGTCGATCCCCGACATCCGGGTGGTCGCGCTGAAGGGCACGAACTCGGCCACCGCCTCGTCGGCGCTCGCCTCGTCGGGCAGCCCGTGCAGCTCGGCGCAGAGCGTGACCACCGAGCGGCCCTCGGGGGTGGTGTCGGCCAGGCTCGACAGCCGCGCCTGGCGCGCCAGCTCGCCGGTATCGACGCCGTGCAGGGGATGCAGCGCGGTCGCGCGCCGGTTGCCGTAGGTGATGGTGCCGGTCTTGTCGAGCAGCAGCGTCGACACGTCGCCGGCCGCCTCGACCGCCCGGCCCGAGGTGGCCAGCACGTTGCGCTGCACCAGCCGGTCCATCCCGGCGATCCCGATCGTCGAGAGCAGCGCCCCGATCGTCGTCGGGATGAGGCAGACGAGCAGCGCGACGAGCACCACCAGCGACTGCGGGCCCCCGGAGTAGATCGCCATCGGCTGGAGGGTGACCACGGCGAGCAGGAACACGATCGTCAGCGCCGCCAGCAGGATCGTCAGCGCGATCTCGTTGGGGGTCTTCTGCCGCTGAGCGCCCTCGACCAGCGCGATCATCCGGTCGACGAAGGACTCGCCCGGCTTCGCGGTGATCCGCACGACGATGCGGTCCGAGAGGACCGTGGTGCCGCCCGTGACCGAGGAGAAGTCCCCGCCGGACTCGCGGACCACCGGGGCCGACTCGCCGGTGATGGCCGACTCGTCGACGGTCGCGATGCCCTCGACGACCTCGCCGTCGCCGGGGATCGTCTGCCCGGCCTCGACCACCACGCGGTCGTCGAGGCGCAGCGTCGTCGCGGGGACCTCCTCGAGCGGGCCGGAGGAGTCGTCGCCGGTCAGGCGCCGGGCCGTGGTGTCGGTGCGGGTCCGGCGCAGCGCGTCGGCCTGGGCCCGTCCGCGGCCCTCGGCCACGGCCTCGGCCAGGTTCGCGAAGACGACGGTGAACCACAGCCAGATCGCGATCAGCCACGCGAACACGCTCGGCGAGACGATCGCCGACACCGTGACGACGACCGACCCGACCCACACCACGAACATGACGGGGTTGCGGACCTGGACGCGGGGATCGAGCTTGCGCAGGGCCTCGGGGAGCGACTCGAGCAGCTGGGCCGGCCGGAACGCGCCCGCCCCGACCCGGCCGGCGCGCTCGGCGTGGACGTGCTCCTGGTGGTCCGGCGGCCGTTCCGTGCCGTGGCCGACGGGGCGCAGGGTCTCGGGGTGGACGGTCATGACAGGCCCTCCGCGATGGGGCTGAGCGCGAGTGCGGGGAGGAAGGTGATCGCGGCGACCAGGACGATCGTCCCGACCACGAGCACCGAGAACAGTGGCTTGTCGGTGGCGAGCGTCCCGGCGCTCGGCGGCACCCGGGGCTGCCGCGCGAGCAGGCCGGCCAGCGCGAGGACGGCCACGATCGGCAGGAACCGGCCGAGGAGCATCGCCACGCCGAGCGCGGTCTGGAAGAACGGGCCGGTGACGGTGAGCCCGGCGAAGGCCGAGCCGTTGTTGTTCGCGGCCGACGCGAACGCGTAGAGCACCTCGGAGAGCCCGTGCGGGCCGGAGTTGCCCAGCGCGTCACCGGTCGAGGGCAGCGCGATCGCGAGGCCGGTCCCCAGCAGCACGACGGCGGGCATCGCCAGCACGACGACGACCGCGCAGGTCACCTCGCGGCGCCCCAGCTTCTTGCCCAGGTACTCGGGGGTGCGCCCGACCATCAGCCCGGCCAGGAACACCGCGATGATCGCGACGACGAGGATGCTGTAGAGCCCGGTCCCGACCCCGCCCGGCGTCATCTCGCTGAACAGCATGTTCAGGATGGTTCCGCCGCCGCCGAAGGCCGAGTAGCTGTCGTGCATCGAGTTGACCGCGCCGGTCGACGTGGCCGTCGTCGAGTTCGCGAAGAGCGCCGAGGACGGGACGCCGAACCGGGCCTCCTTGCCCTCGAGGTTCGCCCCGGCCGCGACCGCCGCGGGCCCTGAGGCGTGGGCCTCCGCGACCCAGATGATCGCGAGCATCGCACCCCACAGCGTCGCCATGACGCCGAGCAGCGCCACGCCCTGGCGCTGGTTCCCGACCATCCGCCCGAACGTCCGGGTCAGCGCGACCGGGATGACGAGCAGCGCGAAGATCTCGATCCAGTTGGTGGCACCGTTCGGGTTCTCGAACGGGTGCGCCGAGTTGGCGTTGAAGACGCCGCCGCCGTTGGTGCCCAGCTCCTTGATCGCCTCCTGGGAGGCGGCCGGGGCGAGGGCGATGGTGCTCGCGCGGCCGTCGACCCCGACGACGTCGGCGCCGGCGTGCAGGCTCATGACGACGCCGAGCGCGAGCAGCACGAGTGCGACGACGACCGAGATCGGCAGCAGGATGCGGGTGCAGCCCCGGACGATGTCGACCCAGGCGTTGCCGATGCGCCCGCCCGCCCGCGACCGGACGAACCCGCGGACCAGCGCCACCGCGACGGCCATCCCGACCGCCGCCGACACGAAGTTCTGGACGGTCAGCCCGATCATCTGGGTGACCGCACCCATCGTCGTCTCGGGCACGTAGGACTGCCAGTTCGTGTTGGTCACGAACGAGATCGCGGTGTTGAACGCGACGCCGGGGTCCACCGCGCCGTGCCCCTGGTCGAACCCGAGCACGCCCTGCAGGCGCTGGACCAGGTACAGCAGCACGATCCCGAGCAGCGAGAACGCCAGGACCGCCACCGCGTAGGTGCCGGCGCGCTGGTCGGAGTCGGGGTCGACGCCGGTGAGGCGGTAGATCAGGCGTTCGCCGCGCCAGTGGCCCTCGGCGGTGTAGACGCGGGCCATCCAGTCCCCGAGCGGGCGCCACACCACACCCAGGGCGACCAGGAGGGCCAGGAGCTGCAGCAGCCCCGCCGCCGTGTCGCCCATCAGAACCTCTCCGGGCGGACGAGGGCGACGGTCAGGTAGATCAGCAGCGCCAGGGCGACGAGGCCGCCGACGACGTTCGCGGCGGTCACAGCCGGTCCAGTCCGCGGACCGCGAGCAGCAGGACCGCGAACACCGCGATCACCACCACCGCATACAGGAGGTCGGCCACCACATGCCGTCCTTTCACGCGTCGGTGCCCGCGGCGGGTCACCGCGGGCGTCGGAGCCGACTCTGCGCCCGCGCCCGGCGCCCTCAGCGCGACGTTGACGCGTCGTTGACGACCACCGTGGGCTTCTTTGACGGCTCCGCCAGGAGGGCCTCGACGCGGTCCGCCACGAGGCGCCGGGGGAGCCGGCACCAGGCTCCGCAGAGCGCCGCGCCGACGAACGCGGCCAGCCAGGCGAGCTCGCCCGGGTCGGCCGGCACCAGCCGCCCGTAGCGGTGCGCCACGAACCCGTCCGCCGACAGGGCCCAGAGCAGCCCGATGGCGACCGCCGCCCGCCGGGTGCCGATCGTCGCCGTGAGCGCGCACCCGACGACGAGCGCCGCGAGCGCCCACGCCGAGCCCGCCGGGGTCAGGGCCCCGAGGCCGACGGCGGCGACGAACCCGACCGCCGCGGCCGGGGGCACGAGCAGGCCGGCGGACGGTCCCGGCGCTCCCGCGCCCGACGCTCCGGTCACGGCGTCCTCCTTCGACGCCCGGATCGTGGCCGGGCGCCTACGCGGTGGCGGAACCGTCTACACATCCTTGACGGCACCGGGAATCGGGCGTCCGGGCCGAACGCGGCAGGATTCCCGACACCGGGGCACGGAGTCCGCGTCGTCGCCCCGCCGCGGCCGGGAAGTTTTGACGCGTTCTTGTCGCGGCGGGCCCGATCGGGAGGGCCCGCCGTTCCTACGCTCGCCCACCGTGTGGGGTGCGACGTTCTCGAAGCGGCTGCTGGTCGGGCGGCCGATGGCCTCGACCCGGCTCGACGACACCCTGCTGCCCAAGAAGCTCGCGCTGCCGATCTTCTGCAGCGACGCGCTCTCCTCGGTCGCCTACGCCACCGAGTCGATCCTCGTGGCGCTCTCCGCCGGCGGGCTCGCGTTCTTCGCCGGCGCCCCGTGGATCACCGTCGTGGTGGCCGCGGTCCTGGTGATCGTCGTGGCCTCCTACCGCCAGACCTGCCGCGCCTACCCGCGGGGCGGCGGGTCGTACATCGTCAGCCACGAGAACCTCGGGCCGTCGGCGGGTCTGGTCGCGGCGGCGGCGCTGCTGGTCGACTACGTGATGACCGTGGCCGTCTCGGTCGTCGCGGGCACGGCCGCGATCACCTCGGCGATCCCGGCCGCGGGGCCGCACACCGTCGCGATCGCGGTCGGGCTCGTCGTCGTGCTGACCGTGGTGAACCTGCGCGGCCTGCGCGAGACCGGGACGGCGTTCGCGGCCCCGACCTACGGCTTCGTCGTGATCGTCTTCGTGATGTTCGGCTGGGCGGCGGTGCGCGCCCTGTCGGGGCACCACCTCGTCGCGGAGAGCGCCGGGCTGCCGGTGCTGCCGACCGAGCACGCCACCGGCCTGCTCGCGGTGTTCCTCGTGCTGCGGGCCTTCGCCCAGGGCTGCACGGCGCTCACCGGCGTCGAGGCCATCAGCAACGGCGTGCCGGTGTTCCAGCCGCCGAAGGCCCGCAACGCCGCGACCACGCTGGGCCTGCTCGCGACCCTGGCGGTCACCATGGGCGTGGGCATCACCGTCCTCGCCGTCGTCTCCGGGGTGCACGCCGCCGCCGACCCGACCCAGCTCGGGCTGCCCGCGGGCGCCACCCCGCGCACCGTCCTCGCGCAGGTCGCGGCCGCGGTGTTCGGGGACGGGACGGTCGGCTTCTACGCCGTGCAGGCCCTCACGGCGGGGATCCTCGTCCTCGCGGCGAACACCTCGTTCAACGGCTTCCCGGTGCTCGCCTCGATCCTCGCGCGGGACCGCTACCTGCCGCGGCAGTTCTACACGCGCGGGGACCGGTTGGTGTTCTCCAACGGCATCGTGCTGCTCGCGCTGTTCGCGATCGTGCTGATCTGGTCGTTCGACGCCTCCGTCAACGCGCTCATCCAGCTCTACGTCGTCGGCGTGTTCATCGCGTTCACGCTGTCCCAGCTCGGCATGGTGCGGCACTGGCAGCGCCGGCTCGCCGAGCCGGGCGCCGAGGGGCGCGCCCGGATGCGCCGGTCCCAGGCGATCAACGCGGTCGGCGCGGTCAGCACCGCGACGGTCCTCGTCGTCGTGCTCGTCACCAAGTTCCTCGACGGCGCGTGGATCGTCGTGCTCGCCGTCCCGCTGCTGTTCGTGCTCATGCGGGCGGTGTCGAGGCACTACGCGACGGTGGCCGACGAGACCGCCGTCGGACCCGACCGGCCCCTGGGGCCGAGCCGCAACCACGTGTTCGTGCTCGTCTCGTCGGTCAACGGGCCCACCCTGCGCGCGCTGGCGTACGCCCGCTTCCTGCGCCCCGACACGCTCACGGCGATCACGGTGCCCGTCGACGACGACCCGGAGTCGATGCGCGCCGCGTGGGACGCCGCGGACACCGGGGTCGCGCTCACGGTGATCGACTCGCCCTACCGGGAGATCACCCGGCCGATCCTCGCGTACGTCAAGGAGTTCCCGCGCCGGGGCCCGCGCGACGTCGTCACGGTGGTGATCCCCGAGTACGTCGTCGGGCACTGGTGGGAGCAGCTGCTGCACAACCAGAGCGCGCTGCGCCTCAAGGCCCGCCTGCTCTTCCAGCCCAGCGTGGTGGTCATCGACGTGCCGTGGCACCTGCGCTCGGCGGCGGTGGCCCCGGTCGCCGCCGTCCACGACGCGTCCTGACCGGGCCGGGAGTGTGCCAGGAATAACGAAGCCGCTTCAACACTTGTAGCTGCTACCAAGCACGAGTGATGGGGTGACGAGATGACCGAGCTGTTGCTGGTCCCCGTCGACGACAACGTGATCTTCCCCGGGATGAGCCTCGTGGTGCCGGCCGCCGAGGTCGGCGCCGCCGAGGGCGAGCAGGTCCTGCTCGTCCCGCGCCACGAGGGGCGCTTCGCCGCCGTCGGCACCGTCGCCGACGTCACGGGCCGCACCCGGCTGCCGAACGGCGTGACCGCCGTGCAGCTGACCGGCGCGCACCGCGGGAAGGCCGGGACGGGCAGCGCCGACGACGCGGGGCACCTGCGCGTCGACGTGACGCCGTTCCCGGACGCCACCGAGCGAGACGGCCGGATCCGCGAGCTGGAGAACACCTACCGCGCCGTGGTCGAGGAGATCCTCGAGCTGCGCGGTGACGACGGCCGCGTCGGCGCGATGCTGCGCGGCATCGACGAGCCCGGGGCCCTGGCGGACACCGCCGGGTGGGCGCCCGAGGTCTCCTACGAGGACAAGGTGGCCGTCCTCGAGACGCTCGACGTGCGCGAGCGCCTCGAACTGGCCCTGCGCCTGCAGCGCGAGCGGCTCGCCGAGCTGCAGGTCCGCAAGACGCTGCGCGAGGACGTCGAGTCCGGCGCCGCGAAGCAGCAGCGCGAGTACGTGCTGCGCCGCCAGCTGGAGGCGATCCGCAAGGAGCTCGGGGAGTCCGACCCCGACGGTGCCGCCGGCGACGACTACCGCGCCAAGATCGCCGAGGCCGGCATGCCCGACCACGTGCGCGAGCAGGCCGAGCGCGAGCTCGCCCGGCTGGAGCGCAGCGGCGAGCAGTCCGGCGAGTCGTCGATGATCCGGACCTACCTGGACTGGCTGCTGGCGCTGCCGTGGGCGAAGCGCTCCGAGGAGCAGCTGGACCCGGTCGGGGCACGCACCGTGCTCGACGCGGACCACACCGGCCTGGAGGACGTCAAGGACCGCATCGTCGAGTACCTGGCCGTCCGCAAGCTGCGGCGTGACCGCGGGGTCGAGGACGACGGCGGCAAGGCTGGCACGATCCTCACGCTCGTCGGGCCGCCCGGCACCGGCAAGACCTCGATCGGCGAGTCCGTGGCCCGCGCGATGGGTCGCGAGTTCGTCCGGATGTCGCTCGGCGGCGTCCGCGACGAGGCCGAGATCCGCGGTCACCGGCGCACCTACGTCGGCGCCCTGCCCGGCCGTCTGGTGCGGGCGCTGCGCGACGCGGGCACGATGAACCCGGTGATCCTGCTCGACGAGGTGGACAAGGTCGGCGCCGACTGGCGCGGCGACCCGTCCGCCGCGCTGCTGGAGGTCCTGGACCCGGCGCAGAACCACGCGTTCCGCGACCACTACCTCGACGTCGAGATCGACCTCTCGCAGGTGGTGTTCCTGGCCACGGCCAACCAGCTCGACACGATCCCCGGCCCGCTGCTCGACCGCATGGAGGTCATCTCCTTCGACGGCTACACCGTCGAGGAGAAGGTCGCCATCGCGCGCGACCACCTGCTGCCGCGGCAGGTCCGTGCCGCCGGTCTGACGACCGACGACGTGACCGCCGACGAGTCGGCGCTACGGCTCGTGGTGTCCGAGTACACCCGCGAGTCCGGCGTCCGGCAGCTCGACCGCGCGCTGGGCAAGCTGACCCGCAAGATCGCGACCGAGGTGGCGTCGGGCTCTGACCCGGTCGTCGTCGACACCGCCGTGGTGCGCAAGCACCTCGGGCGGCAGAAGGTCTTCACCGAGTCCGTCGAGCGGACCGCTGTGCCCGGCGTCGCGACCGGCATGGCCGTGACCGGGGCGGGCGGCGACGTCCTCTTCGTCGAGGCCGCCTCGATGGCCGGGGACGAGGGCCTGGTCCTCACCGGCCAGCTCGGCGACGTCATGAAGGAGTCCGCCCGGATCGCCCTGTCGTGGGTGCGCTCGCACGCCGCGGACCTGGGCATCGCCGAGGAGGCGTTCACGGGACGCTCGTTCCACGTGCACGTCCCCGCGGGCGCGATCCCGAAGGACGGTCCGTCGGCCGGGGTCACGATGGCCACCGCGCTGGTGTCGCTGCTGACCGGACGGCCGGTGCGGCACACCGTCGCGATGACCGGGGAGCTGACGCTGCAGGGCCGGGTGCTGCCCATCGGCGGCGTGAAGCAGAAGGTGCTGGCCGCGCATGCGGCGGGCCTGACGCAGATCGTCGTGCCGGAGCGCAACCGGGCCGACCTCGACGACGTCCCCGCCGACGTCGCGGGGCAGCTCGAGTTCCACCCGTCGATGACCATCACCGAGGTCCTCGACGTCGCCCTGGAGCCGGTGGCCGCCGAGCTCGGGGTGGCGGCCTGACATGTGCTCGCGGGAGCCGGTACCGCCCGAGGTGCGCGCGCTGACGGCACTGCTGGAGCGACGCTGGTCGCTCTCGGTGCTCTACGCCGCGCACCTCGGTGCGGTCCGGTTCTCCGAGTTCGAGCAGGCCCTCGGCCAGGTCCCGCCGGCCACGCTCGCCGCGCGGCTGGCGGACCTGGAGGGGGCCGGGCTCCTGGAGCGGCGGGTGCTCGACACCCGGCCGCCCCGCACCGAGTACTCGCTCTCCGCGGAGGGTCGCCGGCTGGCGCCCCTGCTGGAGGCGCTCACCACCTGCAGCCGCGGTCGCGGCGGCCCCCCGCGGGCCGGTCGCTAGGGGCTGGTGCCCCGTCGGCCCGGGCCGGCACGTCCTCGCGCGAGGGGAACCCTCGTGCGGCTAGAGCGGCTGAATTGTCCCCTCGCCCGGCGAGACGCCGTCGCGCGAGGGGAAGGTTCGATCGGCTAGAGCGGCCGAGGGTTCCCCTCGCGCGTGGGACCCGGCCCGCGCGCGATGACTCCCTCGCGGGAGCGAGCCCGTCACGGCGTGGCCGCCGCGGATCCGTGGTCGCTTAGATTCAGGAGACACGCCCTAGCCGGGTCGGCGGGGGGCGAGTGTGTGTCCCGCGCGTCGGTGGTGGCGCACTCGAACGTCGGCGCGCGGAGAACGTGTGCGTCGCACGTCGGTCGTCGCACACCCGCACGTCGGTGCGACGCGCCGTGTGTCCGGCGCGTCGGTGGCCGTCTCACCCCAGCGTGGGTGCCGCGACCGCGATCCCGATGACGGCGGCCCCGAACAGCAACCAGGCGACGTAGTCGCCCACGTGGCCGGAGTGCAGGCGCTCCAGGCCCAGCACGACCGGCCCGATCGCGCGCCGCACCGGCCGCCGTCGTCGGGCCGGCACCCGCCCGGAGACCAGGACGAGCAGCGCGAGCACGACCGCCGCCGCGGTGGTCAGCACCCCGGTGACGACGCCCGGCGGGTGCCAGCTCACCGGCTCGGGCACCGCGCCCGCGACGGCGCCGGTCCCGAGCACCGCCGCCCGGTAGGCCCCGCCGTCGGCGAGCCGTTCCCCGGCGAGGGCGCCCACCCGACCGATCAGCGGGAGGACCCCGACGACGGCGGCCGCGGCGAGCAGCAGGGCCGGGGCCGCGAGCATCGTCGCGGTCGCGTGGCGCAGGCGGCCGGTGGTCTCCCGCTCCTCGCCCTCGCCGCTGGTGCGCTCGAGGTCCACCCGGCGCTCCGGGCGCGGGCCGACGCCGTAGAACACCCGCAGCCCCGCGCGCAGCACCGCCGCGGCGGTGACCACGGAGGTCCCGACGACCACCGGCACGAGCGCCCCGGGCACCGACTCCTCCAGCGCGGCCTTCCCGAGCCCGGCCCCGAACGGGGGCAGCCCCGCCAGCGCGAGCGCGGCCACGACGTAGAGCGCGGCGGCGACGCGGTCGGCGGGGTCCCCGGTGCGGCCGGCGCCGTGCAGATCGATCTCGTCCACGCTGCCGAACCGCGCCAGCAGCCCGCCGACCAGCAGGAACAGCGCCGCCTTCACCCCGGCGTGCCCGGCGAGGTAGACCAGCCACGCGCGGGCACCGCCGTCGGTGGCGCCGACGAGGAAGAGCCCGATGTGGGCGATCGTCGAGTAGGCGAGCAGCCGCTTGAGGTTGCGCTGGACCACGCACAGCACGGCGCCGAGCACGGCGGTCACGGCCCCGACGACGACGAGGACACCCCGCAGCGCCGGCACCTCCGGGGCCGCGACCGCGCTGACCCGCACGACGCCGTAGACCCCGAGCGGCGCCATCACACCGGAGAAGAGCACGCACACCGGGGTGGGGGCGACGGCGTGCGCGTCGGCGAGCCAGAAGTGGAAGGGCACGGCCGCCGCCTTGACCAGCCATCCGACAAGGACGAGCACGATCCCGACCACGGCCGGCCCGTCGGGCCGCGCGCCCGCCAGGGTCTCGCCGACGTAGGCCAGGGAGAGCTGCCCGGTCCGCGCGTAGAGCACCCCGATCCCGCACAGCGCCAGGTAGGCGCCCAGGGAGTTGACCACCCCGAACGTCAGCCCACCCTGCAGCGAGCGCGGCTCCTCGATCTTGTAGGCGGCCAGCGCGTAGGCCACCGCCCCCATGAGCTCGAAGAACACGAGCATCGTGAAGAGGTCGCCGGCCAGCACGAAGCCGGTCATCCCGGCGCTGAAGAGCAGCACCAGCCCGTGGAACCGGGCCTCGACGGACGCGAAGTACCGCCAGCTGAACAGCAGCGCCCCGGCCGCCAGCACCCCGACGAGGACCACCAGGCCGCCGGCGGCGGGGTCCACGACCAGCGCGATCCCCACCGGGTGCGCGCCCGGCGGCGGCGTCCAGCCGCCGAGCCAGGTCACCGCGTCGCCCGCGAGGGTGGCGTGCACGAGCAGGGCGCCGCAGACCGCGAGGCCCACCGCGCCGGCCAGGGCGACGGCGTCGATCACCGGCCGGGGCAGCCACCGGCCGGCGACGAGGACCAGGCACGCCAGGAGCACCGGGCCGGTGACGGCGACCGGGGCGAGGACGTCCACGGTGTTCACGGCGGGCTCACCCGCGCAGCGCGCGGAGCTCGTCGGGGTCGACGGTGCCGTGCCGCTTGGCGATCTGGATCGTCAGCGCCAGCAGCAGCGCCGTCACCGTCGCCGAGACCACGATGTCGGTGAGGACCATGGCCTGGACGAGCGGGTCGACGACGGGGGAGGACCCGGCGCCGCCGGCGCCGAGGATCGGGACGGTGGCGCCCCGCTGGAAGCCGGCCGCGATGAGCAGGACGTACGTGCCGGACTGTGCCACCGACAGGGCGACGACGGTGTGGACGAGGTCGCGGCTGCGCACGATGCCCAGCGCGCCGACCAGGACGAGCCAGCCCGCGACGGTCCACGCGACGACGGTCAGGGTCACGGGGCCGCCCCCGGCCCGATGACGATCTCCTGGCGGAGGAACTGGCCGAGCAGCGACACGACCGCCGCGCCGACCCCGACCCCCGCGACCACGTTGAGCAGCAGGACGGTCCCGGAGGACAACGGAGCGCCGAGCACGCCGGGCGGGAGGAACTCCGCGGTGAACCCGGCGCCGACCACGAGCCCCGCCAGGCCGACCACCACGAACAGCCCGCTGCCCGCGGGTTCGAGCAGCGGCGCCCAGCGGGTCGGCCGGACCCACTGCAGCGCCGGGAAGCTGCCCGCGAGGTAGAGCAGGTGCAGCGCGGTGGCGAGCACGACCCCGCCCTGGAACCCGCCGCCCGGCGTGAGGTGCCCGTGGAGCACGACGTCGGCCCCCACCAGCAGCGTGACCGGCAGCAGCGCCCAGCCGGCGAGCCGGGTGGCCGGCAGGACGGCGGGCGGCGGGTCCGGCGGCTCGACCCGCTCGTCGTCCGCCGGGCGCAGCAGCGTCGTGACCGCGACGACCGAGGCGAGCAGGATCGTCTCCTCGCCGAGGGTGTCGAACGTGCGCTGGTCGAAGTTGATCGAGGACACGACGTTCGCGGTGGCGTGCGCCGCCGCCGCGGCGACGGCGGCGTCGCGGTAGGGGTGCACGTCCGTGCCGACCGGGGGCAGACCCGTCGTCGCCACCACCCACAGCACGGCGAGCCCGACGGCGCCGAGCCCGAACAGCACGAGCCGGAGCCGGCTCACGAGCCGTCGCTCCCGGAACCCCCGGACCGGCCCCCGCGGCGGCGCACGGTCCGCACGGTGAGCAGCACCAGCAGCGGCACCAGGGCGGTCCCGACGGACAGCTGCGAGAGCGCGACGTCGGGCGCGGCGGCCAGCACGAACACGGTGCCGAGGAGCAGCCCGTACACCGAGAGCGTCACGGCCTGCCGCTGCGGGTCGGGGGTCAGCGCCACGACGGTGCCGGCGACCCCGGTGGCCAGCAGGGCGATGATCAGCAGGACGGTCACCGCGGCGCCCCCTGCTCGTCGTCGAGCGCGCCGGCCTCGCGGCGTCCCTCCCGGTCGGCGCGGGCGATCGCGGTCTGCAGCACCGGCGCCGTCGCGGCGAGCAGCACGACCACGACGACGACGGCGGCCGTCGACGTCGAGGCCCCGAGCGCGAGCGCGCACGCCAGGCCGGTCGCGGGGCCCGCCACCGAGGTCACCACCGTCACCAGGTGCAGCCGCTCGGCGACCGACCCCAGCACGAGCGCGGCGCCTGCGGCGCCGACGACGGTGACCGCGGCGAGTGCGCAGAGCACCCAGACGACGACGCCGAGCGCTCCCGGCGGCGCGGTCACACCACGCCCCGCAGCAGCCGGGTGAAGACGAGCGTGCCGGCGAACGAGAGCAGCACGGTCACCAGCGGCACGATCAGCATGCTGGGCTGTCCCAGCGCCAGGGCGAGCACCGTCAGGAGCAGGACGGCCACCGCCTGGGCCAGCTGCAGCCCGGCGAGGCGCGCGACGGCGGTGCCCCGCGAGGCCAGCAGGAGCCCAGGACCGGCGAGCACGACCAGCAGCACGCCCGCCAGCAGCACGAACGGGCTCACCGGGCCACCGCCCGCTCCAGCGCCGACGGGGTCGGCGAGAGCGCGTGCACGACGAGGGCGTCGCGGCGGACGTCGGCGACGTAGGCCCCGGGCGTCGTCGAGATCGTCACCGCGCCGACGGAGCCGCGGGCGTCGGGGACCGCGTCGGGCGGGTCGGCGAGGGGCAGGCGGCGCTCCTGGCCGAGCGGCCTCCCGGACCGCACCGCGCGCACCACGGCGACGGCGAGCCGCCCGGTGTCCGTCACCACCGCGCCGGGCAGGCGGGCGGCCCACCGCCACCCGTCCGGCGGGAGCGCCGTGGGGGCATCGAGGACGCGCCGCGCGGCCAGGGCGAGCACCGCGATCGGCACGGACACCACGGCGGCCACCACGACCTCCAGGAGCCCGACGCTCGTCAGCGTGGCGACCCACACGGCGGTGAGCACGACGACCCAGGCGACGAGCTCGACGGCCGCGAGGGTGACCCGGCGGACGCGGGCGGGCTGTCGGTCGGCCATGGGCGGGGTGCTTCCCCGCCCGGCTCACCCCGGAAACGGGTTCCCTCGAGGTGGCCTTCGGCCTCGTGAGCAGAAAGTGTCGGTATAGCGACACTTTGTGCTCACGAGCGCGGAGCGCACCTCGGGGCGTCGGACTCCCGGGCGGGCCGCTCCTCGGACGGGCGGGACCGCTCGGGGGGCGAGTCGGGCCGGCGGGTGATGGCGTGGAGCCAGTCGTCCGGGGGTGCCTGGGGCACTCCGGCTCCGGCGTGGTCGGCGAACACCGTGGATGGCCTCCTCGGGCGAGGAGCGCAGGGCAGCGGGGAGTACACCGCGAGCGCGAGCGTGTGGTGCGCCCATCAGGGCACCAGGAGCCACCCGCCGAGGTCAACCCCCGTGCACGAGCCGGTGCCCGCCGCGGACGAGCGCGGCGTAGGCCGGGCCGAGCCGACCGGCCCGCGCCCGGGCGGCTCGCGCCGCCGACGCCCCGGGCCCGCCGTGCACGGCGCCGCCGGGGTGCGCGGACGCCCCCGCGAGGAAGAGCCGGTCGACGGGGGTGTCGGGTCGCCCGAGGCCTGGGGTCGGCCGGAACACGAGCTGCTGGTGCAGGTGGGCCGTGCCGCCCATGAGGGCGCCGCGGACGAGGCTGGGGTCGCGACGCTGCAGCGTGTCCGGGTCGGACACCGCGCGGCCGACGACGAGGTCGCGGAAGCCCGGCGCGTGCCGCTCGAGCACCGCCTCCATCCGCCCGACGTGGGCCGCGACCTCGTCCGCGGTGCGCAGCCGGTCGTGGGGGACGCGGGTGTAGGCCCACAACGACTCGGTGCCCGCCGGCGAGCGCGACGGGTCGGCGGTGGTGAGCTGGCCGAGGATGAGGAACGGGTCGTTCGGCACCTGCCCCGCGGCGAGGTGGCCCCCGAGGTGGGCGAGCCCCGAGGTGTCAGCCCCGACGTGCACCGCTCCCGCGCCGTGGGCCTCGGCGGCGGTCCACGGCATCCGCCCGGAGAGCGCCCAGTCGACCTTGAGCACCGCGTGGTCCCACTGGAACCGCTGCAGGTCCTCCCGCATCCGCCACGGAAGGTGCTCGACGCCGACGAGCTCGCCGTAGAGGACCGGCGCGGCAACGTCGGCGAGCACGGCCTCGTCGGCCCGGACGGTGCCACCCCCGGTGTCCACGACGCCCACGGCGCGCCCGCCCTCGACCAGGACGCGCGCCACCGGGCGGGAGCGGTCGACGCGGCCGCCGCGGGCCCGGAGCCGCGCGACGAGGGCGCCGGTGAGCGCGCTCGACCCGCCCTCGGGCACCGGGAAGCCGACGTCCTGGGCGAGCATCGTCAGCAGCCAGCCGAAGGCGGTGCTGCCGGCCGCGGTCGTCGGGACGTCGGCGTGCATGGCGTTGCCCGCGACGAGGACCCGGCCGCCCTCGCCGTCGAACTCCTCCTCGCCGAAGCGCTGCGCGGGCAGCAGCAGCCGGCGCGCGAGCCGCAGCGCGTCCGGGGTCCCGGTGGTGCGCAGCAGGCGGGCGGCCGGGCGCACGGGCGGGAACGGCGCGAGCAGCGCCTCGAGCAGCGGCTCGCGGATCTCCTGCCACTGGCGCGCGAGCCGGCGCCAGGCGGCCCCGTCGCCCGGGGCGAACCGTTCCAGCGACTCGGCGGTGACGTCGAGGTCGCGCGAGACGAGCGCGGCGCGGTCGTCGGGCAGCACGTGCGCCATCGGGTGCGGTGCGTGGCACCAGCGCAGCCCGTGGGCGCCGAGGTCGAGACCGCGCAGCACGGGCGACGCGGCGCCGAGGGGGTAGAAGGCGCTGCCGAGGTCGGTGCTCCAGCCGGGGGCGGCGAGCTCGGCGCTGCGGGTGGCTCCTCCGGGCTCGTCGGCGGCCTCGAGCACGTGCACGCGCCAGCCCGCGTCCGCGAGCAGGTTGGCCGCGACGAGCCCGTTGTGACCGGCGCCGACGACGACGGCGTCGGCGCGCTCGGCATCGCCGGAGGGAGGGGTCATGGCGGGACCGTGCCCGTCACGCCGCGCCCGGCAAACGGCCAGGTGCGCTCCGCGCTCGTGACCAGAAGAGGTCGGTGTGGCGACACGTCCTGCTCACGGGCGCGCAGCGCGCCTGGTGGCCCACCAGGCGCACGCGGCCGCGGCGAGGTCCTCGGCGAGCGCGCCCGGCAGGTCCGAGCCGCACCGCCGTGAGGCCGCCGCGCGCCAGCGCACCCCGCCGAGGGCCGCGCCGACCGCGGCCAGGGCCGCGACCACGCCCGACGTCGGGACCGCGCGGCCGTCGCGGGTCGCGAGCACCCGGCCCGAGGCGCCGCCGAGGAGGATCCGTGGCGCGAGCCCGACGATGCCGTTCCGCGGCGGCACCACCGGGGTCTTGTCGGCGACCACCTCGCCGAGCGCGCCCACCGCGACCGCCGGCGCCCAGCGCGCGACCCGCCCGGCGGCGCGGGGATCGTCGGGCCGGGCGCGCAGGGCGAGCGCGGTCGGACCGAAGGTGCTGCGGGCGCCGGTCGCGGCGCCGAGCAGGGCCTCGCGCAGGAGCTCGACCGGCCCGAGGGCCCGCCGGGACGGGCGCGCCGGGGCCCCGACGACGCGGCTCGTGCCGCTCACGCGACCGCCCCCACGAGCTCCCCGGCGGCCGGGGCGCCGTCGATCGCCCGGCCGACCTCGGCGAGCGAGTCCGGCGAGGTGAGCAGCCCGAGGTGGGTGGTCTCGACGACCACCTCCCGCGCAGCCGGCTCGTGGTTCGCCGCGCTCGGCACGGTGCGGTCCCCGGTGCCGGTGATCCGGGTGAACGGCACCTCGGCGGGCCAGTCGCCGTCGAGCTCGTCGCGGTAGTCCCGGCAGCAGTCGCCGAGCAGGCAGGTCAGCGTGGCGAGCCCCGGGACGCCGAGGCTGCCCGCGAGCGCGGCCGCGGTGCTCAGCCCGAGGGCGACCGGCCCGAGCCCGTACAGACCGACCGGGGCGCCGAGCGTGGTCAGCGAGGCCACCGAGCGTGGGGACCGGGCGGCCACGACGCGGCAGAACTGGCCGCCGCGGCTGTGCCCGACGAGGTGGACGCGGCGCCTGCTCTGCTCGGCGAGCACCTCGACCCGGCGGGCGAGCCCGACGGCGGCCCGCTGGGCGCACCCGGTCCCGGCGCCGTCGACCACCACGGTGACCCGGTGGCCGCGCCGGGTGAGTGCCTCGGCGAGTGGTGCCATGACCGGGGCGGTGGCGCCGAACCCGCCCGTCACGACGACGGGGGCGGCGGGGTCCGCCGCGGGCGGTGCGGCCGCGTCCACGACGGGGTCGGGCAGGGCCCGCAGCGCGGCCCGTCCCAGCCACTCCATCCCGGCCACCACCATGCCCTCGGCCCGGTCTCTCGCGATCATCGCCGCCTCCTCGAGTCACTCGACGGACGGCTGGCGACATCAACCGCGGTGGCGGAGGCCTACCCGGACCCGGTCGTGCCCCAACCGGAGGTGCGCTGACGCGCCTGTGAGCACTTTCTGGTGCCATGACACCAGAAAGTGCTCACGGGGCCGGAGGCCACCTCGCCCACACCCCGGGCAGCGCCGCCTCGACCTCCCGGGCCCGCAGCGCCTCGTCGCCGTGCACGAGCCCGAGCGCGAACCCGTCCCGCCCGAGGCGCCCGGCCGCGAGCTCCAGCACCGTCGCGCGCATGACCACCGAGTCCTGGTGGGCGCCCAGGAGGTCCTGCAGCGCGGCCATCCGCCGCCGCCAGCGCTTGGCCGGCTTCCCGAGCGCCGGCCCCGCGGCCTCCCGCGCGTAGCGCAGGCGCTTGGCGGCCTTGCGCGCCTCGTGCAGGGCCTCGTCGCGGGCCGTCCCGGGTGCGACGTCGAGGGCGGTCGCCACGGCGGCGACGAGGCGGCGGCGGGCGCGGGCGACCTCGGCGTCGAGCACCCGGCGGGCGGGCCGGGTACCGCGCCGGGCGAGCGGCGGGTCGGCCACCAGGGCGTCGAGCGCGTCGAGCAGCGCCCGGTACCGCGGGCTGTCGAGCGCCGCGACCGCGCGGGCCCGGGCGTGCGCCCCGCGGCAGGCGAAGACGGCGTCGAGCTCGGCCCCGAGGCTGCGGGGGACGAGCTCCTCGGGGACCGCTGCGAGGAGCTCGGCGAGCCGGGCGTGGACCACCTCGGCGTCGCGGGCGGGGGCGAGCTCGCCGGCGAGCCAGCGGAGCTCGTCGGTCAGGGCTCTCGTCCGCTCGCGCTCGAGCACCCGTCCGAACGTCCGCAGCGCGCTGCGCGCCCGCCGGGTCGCGACCCGCATCTGGTGGACGGCGTCCTCGGCGTCGCGGCGCACCAGCGGCTCCTGGGTGCGCACCGCGTCGGCCTGCTCGCGCAGGTAGGCGAGCACCACTGCGGCCGCGCTGCCGGTCGGCACAGCACCCATCAGCCACCTCCGGCCCCCGACACCGTCCATCCCACCGCAGCGGGGAGGAGCCGGGGGGACCGGATCGATCCGGTCGTCGTGATCGCCGACCCGACGAGCTCCTGGACGCCCCGCGTCCACCGCCTCGTCGTCGTGGTGATCATGCCGAGCTCGAGGTCGGGGAGGGCCCGACTGTCGCGACGCTGACACAACGACCGTCGCGACGGGCGCAGACCGCGACGCGGTGGCGGAGCACTCTTCGATCCGTCGACGCCGACCGCGGCGTCACCCCCACGAAGGAGCCCGCCATGTCCGTCCCCACCGTCCCCTCGGTCCCCACCTCCGCCTCCGCCCCGGCCGGTCCGTCGGCTCCGTCCGCCGGCGCGCAGGGCGATCCCCGGATCCCGGGCCAGGGGCCGCGGCGCCGACGGACCGGGCTGGTGGTCGCCGTCGTGGCGTCGGTGGCCGCGCTGTTCGCCGCGATCGTCGTCGCGGTGCTCGCGTTCCTCGGCGGCACGACGAACGTGCCCGCCGCGACCGTGGGCGAGAAGCTCTCCGCGCAGTTCGGCGCCCCGGTGACCTGCACGCAGGACCTGCCCGCGACGGTCGGCGCCACCACCACGTGCACCGGCACCGACGACCAGGGCGTGCACCACGTGCTCGTCACCGCGACGTCGGTGAACGGGACGCAGGTGGACTTCACCGGCACGGTGCAGGACTGACCCCGGCGCAACGGTCCGGTCGCCCCGCCCCGTCACCACGACGTAGCGGGGCGTCCGGCTGCGCACCGTCAGACGGCCCCGACCGCCGACACGGCGACACCCGTCCGCCCGCCGTCCACGTCGAGCACGGTGCCGTGGGTGAAGGCCGCCGCGTCGGAGGCGAGGTAGACGACCGCGGCGCCGATCGCGCTCGGATCACCCGCACGTCCGGCCGGCGTGCCGACCATCAGCCCTTCACCCCGGAACTCGACCGACGGGTCCAGTCCGGGCGGGCGGATCACCCCGGGCGAGACGGCGTTGACGCGCACCCCGCGCGGCCCGAACTCCGCGGCCCACGCCCGGGTCAGAGTCTCCAGGGCGCCCTTGGTCGACGCGTAGAGCGAGCCGACGGGCAGGCCGAGACGAGCGCCCCAGGAGCCGAGGTTCACCACGACGCCGGAGCCGCGCTCGACCATCCCGGGCACCACGGCCTGAACCAGGAAGAACGGTGCCTTGACGTTGACCGCCCAGAGGCGGTCGGCGAGGTCGTCGTCGGCCGAGAGCGTGGTGGCCGCCGGGTAGATGCCCGCGTTGTTCACCAGCACGTCGAGCGGGCCGGCGACGTCGGACGCCGCCCGCGCCAGGGCGTGGCTCGCCGCCGCCGTGCCGTCGAGCCGGGCGGCGACGAAGTCGGCCTCCCCGCCCGCCGCCCGGATCGCCGCCACGGTGTCGGCGCCGCGCGCCTCGTCGCGTCCGGAGACGACCACGTGGGCGCCCTCGGCGGCGAGGGCGGTCGCGATCGCGCGGCCGATGTTGCTGGTGGAGCCGGTGACGAGGGCGCTGCGGCCCTCGAGGAGTGAGGTCACGACGGCGACGCTAGGGAGAATTTTCTGGACCGTCGAGTCCAGGAAAGCCGTACGCTGAGATCGTGGGCATCACGACCAAGGGCCGGGCGACGCGGCAGCGCATCGTCGAGGGCGCGGCGGTCCACCTCCGCGGCACCGAGCCCGGGACGCTCACCCTCGACGACGTCCGCGCGATCACCGGCACCAGCAAGGGCCAGCTCTTCCACTACTTCCCGGGCGGGAAGGAGGAGCTGCTGCTCGCCGTCGCCCGCTTCGAGGCCGACCGGGTCCTCGACGACCAGCAGCCCCACCTCGGGGCGCTCACCAGCTGGGCGGCGTGGCGGCGCTGGCGCGACGCCGTCGTCGCCCGGTACCGCGCGCAGGGCGCGCACTGCCCCCTCGGCTCCCTGCTCGGGCAGGTGCACTCGACCCCCGGGGCCGCCGAGGTGGTCTCGACCCTCCTCGGGCAGTGGGAGGGCCACCTGCGGCGGGGCATCGAGGCGATGCAGGCCCGCGACCAGGTCGACCCCGCGCTCGACGCCGGCCGCCACGCCGCGGCGCTCCTGGCCGGCGTCCAGGGAGGGGTGCAGGTGCTCCGGTCCACGGGCAGCAGTCGGCACCTCGAGGCGGCGCTCGACCTCGGGATCGAGGCACTCCGTCCGCCCCGGACACGAGAAGGGCCGGCAGACCCGTAGGTCTGCCGGCCCCTCGCCGCGTGCCCCGGAGGGGTCAGCGCCGGCCGTTCTCCTGCGGCGTCATCTGCACCGTCGGCTCGGCCGGGTCGGCGAACTGCGGCGCGGCGGTGCCGGTCGGCGGGGTCGCCGGGGCCGCCGGGTCGTTCGCGGCGGCGTACTGGCGGGCGCGCTCGGCGTCGGCGCGGCCGCGCTGGCGGCCGGCCTCGAGGTCGGCGCGGACCTGGTCGGACTCGTCCTGGGCCCTGCGGTAGCCCGAGTCGATGAGGTCCTTGGCGGCGTCGCGGCCACCGAGACCGAACGCGAGCGCGGCGCCGAGGGCGACCGCACCGATCAGCGCGATGTAGGTGGCGTTGACGATCACCGGCGCGATGCCGAGCTGGTTGAGGATCATGAAGACCGCGATGGCCATGACCAGCGTCGGCGCGGCCGAGCGCACCACGCGCCCGGTCGGAGTGTCACCCATGGTGCGGTGCACCAGCCCACCGACCGCGGCGGCGACCGCGGCGGCGATCAGGAAGATCAGCAGGGCGGCGAGCACGTTCGGCAGGTAGGAGAGCACCTGGTTCACGAACCCGGTGACCGCCGGGATGTTCAGCGTCCCGACCGCCGAGACGATCACGAACACCAGCAGCACCCACTGCACCACCAGCCCGACCAGCTGTGAGGGCTGGCCCTTCGGGGAGAACCGCGCGACGTACTCGCCGCCGCGGCCGTGGGTGAGCTTGTCGTCGACGTGGACGCGGTGCAGCAGACGCGAGATCCCCGCGCGGATCAATCGCGCGATGATGTAGCCGATGACGAGCACCAGCAGCGCGCCGATGATGTTCGGCACGTAATTCAGCAGCGTCGTGAAGGCGTTCTGCAGCGACTGCAGGGCGTTGAACCCGCCGCCACCGTCGGGCGGTGCCTGCGCAGGCAGAGTCGACATCGATCGTTCTCCTCGGGCGTCGGAGGCCGTGGTCCCGCCGGTGGTTCCCGCGGCACCGCGAGCCCGAACCGTCCTTTCGCGCCGATCCGGTCGAACTCCCCGTGAACGCCTGGTGATGACCGTCCGAGGATCCCGGTCACGGCGAGGGAGCATCCCGACGGCACTTCTGCTAAGAATCACGCCCGAGGGGGATCCAGCCGCACGGCATTGCCGGGATCGGGCGCACGCAAACCCGCGCTCCGATTCACCGAACGATGGGAGCAGAACCCCGCGATGGCGACACGAACCGTGGTGACCCTCGTCGACGACGTCGACGGCAGCACCGCCGAGGAGAGCGTCTCCTTCGGCCTCGACGGCGTCGAGTACGAGATCGACCTGTCGGCCGAGCACGCCGAGGCGCTGCGCGGCGTGCTGGAGCCGTACGCGGCGGCCGCCCGGCGCACCGGTGGTCGGCGGGGCGCGCGCACCGCGCCGCGCCCGGCGTCGTCGGGCTCCGACGGGGCCGCCCCCGCCCGGTCGCGGAGCACGAACGCCCAGATCCGCACGTGGGCCGCCGAGCACGGCGTCACGCTGGCCGAGCGCGGCCGGCTGCCCGGCCGCGTCATCGAGGCCTTCGAGGCGGGCGACCCCTCCCGGCTGCCCAGCTCGGACGGCACGGCGTCGGACGGGGCGGGGTCGGACGGGGCGGCCCCGGAGCCCGAACCGGCACCCGCCGCGTCGTCGGCGTCCTCCGCGGACGGCGGCGAGACCCGTGGCCGGGACGGCCTGACGTCCAGCGAGCGGGAACAGATTCGTTCCTGGGCCGTGGAGCAGGGCATCGAGGTGAAGCCGCGGGGCCAGCTGCGCAAGGACCTGATCAGCAACTACCGGGCGTGGGAGTCGCGGCGGTAGGTCCGCGCGTGTGGCGTCGGCGCCCGTCGGGCAGCCCCGGCCCTCCCGAACCACTGCTCCGGAGGTGCTGATGGACCCGACGTCGATGCGACGCCAGAGCGAGGCGGAGGACGGCGACTCGTCGGCGACCTGGGAGGGCGCGCTCGAGGAGGACCCGGCCATCGACTCCCGCGACGAGGACGCCGATTCGTCGGCCACGACGAGCCCCGACGCCTGACCGCCGGATCGTGCCGCGGGAGACGAGGCGCGGTTTCCGTGGTGGCCCGCGTGGCGCGCGTGGCGAATCCGGGAGGACGCCGCCCTCCTCTCCCCGGTCACGTCGTTCGCGTTCTCCGTGGTCGGCGGGACGATGGCGGTGCTCATCCGTGCCGAGCCCGCCCGCTCCGGTCCCGGGAATCTGTCGTGCGAACAGGGCGACGATGCTGCTGCGCTGCGAGATCGTCGATCTCCGGTTTCGTGAACGAGACCGAACCGCTGCAGATCGGGGTAACCCACGTCGCGTTCCCGGGACAAGACGCCGTCGTGGTCGGGCCGCCGACACAGGCGAACGGTGCCGCCGAGGAATTCCGGCGAGACCCGGCCGCGGTATCAGGGTGTGCGGCCCCAGGCGGAGACCAGCGGAGAGGTCGCGAGGTCGGGGACGGCACCGTCGGCGAGGTTCCGCAGGTGCCGGTCGACCTCGGCGTCGGACGCGAGCCCGGCGGCGACGAGCCGGTCGCGGATCTGCTCGACGGTCGCGATCTCGAGCGCGGTGGCGGCCGGCGCGGTGATCGGGAAGTACGCGTCCGCCCCGACGTCGTGCAGGCCGTGCTCCCGCAGCCGCCGGGGGAGCGTCCGCCCGTACGCCAGGTCGGCCGAGCGCCCGGCCATCAGGGTGCGGAAGCCGTGGCGCAGCCGGTTCGCGAGCTCCTGGGCGGGCCCGTACTCGTCGGGGCACAGCAGCGGCTGCAGCCCGGGGTCGGCCTCCTCGACGAGCAGCCATCCGCCCGGGCGCAGGGCCGCGACCATCGCGGCGAGGGCCTCCTCGCGGCGGGGGACGTGGGTGAGCACCAGCCGGGCGTGGACCAGGTCGAGGTCGGTGGCGGGCGGTTCGTCGACGCCGACGTCGTGGCGCAGTACCCGCAGCCACGACGGTCCGGGGCCCTCGAGCCAGGCGGTGTCGAGGTCGGTGGCGACCACCAGCCCGTCCGGGCCGACGCGCGCCGCGAGCCCGTCCGGCACGCCGCGGCTCCCGGCGCCGACCTCCCAGCAGCGCCACCCCGGCCCGACGCCGAGCCGGTCGAGGTGGCGGAACGTGGTGTCGTCGAACAGCGCGGCGAGCGACGCGAAGCGGGAGCCGGCCTCCGGCTGCGCGTTGCGCAGGAGGTAGCCGGTGTCGCCGGGCCCCGGGTCGTCGGGCACGGGCCGGATCCTCCAGGCCGAGCGCCCGCTCCACCAGGTCCGGCGGGTCCGGTCAGCCGGCCCGGCGCCACTCCTGCGGGGCGAGCCCGTGGGCGGCGCGGAACCGCCGGATGAAGTAGCCGGGGTCGCGGTAGCCGACACGGTGCGCGATCGCGGTCACCGTCAGGTCGGTGCCGGCCAGGAGCCGCCTGGCCTCCTGCAGTCGCCGTTCGGTGACCCACCGCCCCACCGTGCGCCCGGTCCGTCGTCGCACGACGGTCGTGACGTGCCCGGGGGACCGCCCGACCGCCGCGGCCACGTCCCGGGCCGTGATCGGCTCGCGGAACCGGGCCTCGAGGGCGTCGAACACCGCCGCGACCAGCGTCTCGTCGTGCTCGCGCAGGTCGGCCGGGACGTCCGCGGCGAGCCGCCCGAGCCGCACGAGCAGCAGCGTCACGTGCGCGCGGGCGGCCTCGGCGTAGCCGTCGCGGCGGTCGCGCAGCTCGGTCTCGAGTGCGGTGAGCTCGCCGAGCCATGCCGCCCGCTCCGCGGCCGGGACGTGCAGCCGCTCGCCGCCGGGCCGCCCGCCGCGCGTGAACGGGTAGAGCAACGGGTGCGCCCGCCAGGCCAGCGGGGAGGATGGCGCCTCGGCGTCGACGAGATCCGCGGGGAAGAAGACCGTCCAGACGTCCGCCGCCGGGTCGTCGTGGTCGTCGAGCGGGGTCACGACGGTGCCCGGGGCGACCACGACGACGTCCCCCGGCCGGACCGACCACGTCCGCTCGTCGACCCGGACCTTCCCGCCGCCCCGCTCGACGTAGATCAGGACGAGGAAGTCGTGGATGTGCGCACCGAGGGCGGCGCCGCCCTGCGGCCCCGGGCCGGAGCGCCGGCGCACGGTGACGGCGGGGACGCCCGGCGCTCGGGCGTACCCCATCACCGGGACCCCGTCCGGGCTCGTCGACACCGGCCCGGGGACGTCGGAGGAAAGTCCTGCCCTCACCGTGTTCCGTTCCTTGTCCGCAGCTCCCGGCGTCGGGAGGCTGGAGTCGACGACGGAGAACCGTCCCATCGAGCCGACAGGAGCACAACCCATGTCCGAGCCGACGACGCCGGCCGCCGGGTCGCACGACCGGTCCTTCCTGCCCGCCCTGGGCACCGCCGGGCCGCTCTCGCTCTACGACGCGGTCTCCTGGCTCGGCGCGCGCAGCGCCCACCGCCGCCTGGTGGGGGCCGCGGACCCGGCTCCCGGTCAGACCGTGCTGGAGATCGGCTGTGGCACCGGGAACCTGCTGCTCGCCGCGGCCCGCGCGCAGCCCGCCGCGACGGTCATCGGGCTCGACCCCGACTCCGCGGCCCTCGACCGCGCCCACGCCAAGGCCCGCCGCCGGGGACTGCCCGTGCGGGTCGAGCAGGGCTTCGCGGACGAGCTGCCGCATCCCGACGGCAGCGTCGACCGCGTCCTGTCGGCCTTCATGTTCCACCACCTGCCGGAGGAGGCGAAGGAGGCGATGCTGCGGGAGGTCCGACGGGTGCTCGCGCCGGGCGGCGTGCTCTTCCTCGTCGACTTCGAGGGCCTGCCGCGCCCGTACCGGCTGCTCACCCCGCTGCTACGGGCGGTGGGCCACGGCCGGGGGCACGGGCACGGCGACGGGCACGGGCACGGGCACGGCGAGGGGCACGGGCACGGCGGGCACGACGGGCACGACGAGGCCCTCGCGCCCGTCGCGAACGACCCGGCGACGGTGCGGTCGCTGCTCGCCGCCGCCGGGTTCACCGACGTCGCGGCCGTCGGGACCGGGAACAGTCCGTTCGGTCGCTGGGTCTCCCACCGCGCCGTGCGCGGCGCCTGACTCAGAAGCGGTCCGGGGTGTCGAGCACCGGGTAGACCCGCACCGCGGGCGGCTCGCTGACCCCGGCCTCGGCCATGATCCTCCGGATCTCGTCCTGGGAGTCGAAGAACCGGTGGAACGACTCCTCGTCGGGCCACTCGTCGACCACCACCGCGCTGCCGTCCGGGTGCTGGACGAACTGGTGGTGGATCGCGCCGTGGCGCCGGCCGTCCTCGCTGATGGCGGCCATCGTGGCGGTGTTGTCGAGGACGACCTTCTCCATCGTCTCGGCCGGGACCGGGAACGTGACGGTGACGAGGACGCTCATGTCCGTCTCTCCTCAGGCGCGGGCGTAGGTCTCGGCGGTCTTGGACTCGAACTCCAGCCCCACGACGGGCTCGTTCCCGACGACCCAGGCGTCGTGCCCCGGCGCGATGCGGTAGGCGCCCCCCGCGACGAGGTCGGCCTCGGTGCCGTCCTCGGCGACGACGTGCAGCTGCCCCGAGACGAGGTAGCCGAGGTGCGCGGCCTGGCAGCTCTCGGTCCCGGCGACCGGCTTGATGCACTCCGACCAGCGCCAGCCCGGCTGCAACGTCATCCGGGCGATCGTGGCGTCGCCGAGGGCGACCACGTCCACGTGGGTCAGGGCCGGCGTCCGCGTCTCGTCCGGGGCGTCCATGCGCTTGACGGCGATGCTGCTCATGTCTCCTCCGATCCTGGTCGTGCTCGTCAGGGCATCTGGGCGCGGACGACGTCGAGGTTGCGGAAGCTGACCTGGCCGCCGGCCATGGTGGTCAGACGCTCCGCGATCGCCGCGGTCGCGGGGTGCTTCGAGTTCGTCATCGCGTCCTCGTAGCTGGGGAACTCGACGAGCTCGACGTGGACGCCGGGCCGCTCGCGGTCGGCGCCGAGCACGAACCAGCGTGCCGTGCGGTCGGGGCCGATCTCACGCATCCAGTCGTCCACCGCGGCGTCGAACTCCTCGAGCCGCTCGATGGGGAACTCGATGAGCTGCACGAACGCGCCGGGCACCGTCGCCGGCTGCGCGTCCTTCAGCCCGGCGCGGATCATGTCGCGCAGCGCGGCGTCGTCGTCGTGTCCGTGGACGGCGACGGCGTGCTGCGAGGCCGCCTCGACGACCTCGTCCTCCTCACCGGTGAGGGTCAGCGTGCAGCCGCTCTCGCTGGGCACGTCCCGGCAGTCGACGATCTTGCGGGTCATGATCGGCCCTCCTCCGGCGTGATGTGGATCACATCATGGTAGTGGCCGTCAGGAAGCCATGTCACCAGGTAACCTAGCGAGCATGGACGGGCACCCGGAGTTCACGCGGGCGGTCCGGGACCTGGTGCTGGCCGGGGAGCGGTTCCGCGCGCGAGCGGGCCGCCGTCGGGGGCTCAGCCCGTCGTCGGTGACGGTGCTGTCGACCCTGTTCCTCGACGGCCCGCGGGGGCCCTCGGAGCTCGCCGCGCTGCTCGACATCACGACGGCCTCGGCCACCGAGCTCGTCGACCGGTTGCAGGCCCTCGGGCATGTGGTCCGGCGTCCGCACCCGCGGGACCGGCGTCGGCTGCTCGTCGAGCTGACCGATTCCGGCGGGCGCGAGATCGAGGAGATCCTCGGGTCGTTCTCCGCACGCGTGGAGGCCTCGGGCGACGACCTGGGTCCCGCCGGGCGGGTGGCCGCCCTCGAGTTCGTCCGCGCGGTCCGGCAGAACCTGGGGGAGGACGAGGCCGGGGAGGGCGCCGCCTCCTGAGGTCCGCGCCATGGTCGACATACTCCTGACCATGGTCCTGACGACGGCGGGTCCCGTCGCGGTCCCCACCGGCCGTCTCGTCGAGCAGCGCTGGTGGGAGAGCGTGACGCTCGTGGTGACCGAGCTGGTCCTCCTCTGGGTCCTCCTCGACCTCTACGACCTCGTCGTCCCCCACGCGCTCGGCGACGCGGCGGGCGCCGTCGGGCACGGCCACGCCCTGTGGGACCTCGAAGCCGCCTGGGGGGTCGACGTCGAGCGGTCCTGGTACGACGCCCTGGCCGGGCACTCCGCGCTCCTCGACGCCGCACACCTCTACTACGCCGAGAGCATCTACCTCGTCCCCGCCGTCGTCGCGATCCTGCTCGTGGTCCACGACGTCGAGCGGTACCGGGCGATGCGGTCCACCTTCGTCGCCACCACCCTGCTCGCCTACGCCGTGTTCTGGGCGTACCCGGTAGCGCCGCCCTGTCTGCTCCCGGGCTCGGGACTGGCGTGCGGCGAGCCGGCGCCCCCGGACCCGTTCGGCGCGCTGCCGTCGCTGCACGTCGCCTGGGCGGCCGTCAGCGCGGTCGGCCTGGTCCTGTTGAGCACCAGGCCGTGGGTCCGGGGCCTCGCGGTGGCGCACGTGGCCCTGACGGTGGCGGTCGTCCTCGCCACCGGCCACCACTTCGTCGTCGACACGGTCACCGGGCTCGCGGTGGTGCTCGCCGTCGTGCTGGTGCGCCGCCTCCTGCCGACGACGCGCCCGTCCGTCAGGCGCGCAGATCCTGCTGCCAGCGCTCCTCGACGCGGCCGAGCTTCCACACCGCGAGCGCTGCCACCCACGCCGCCACGAACAGCCCGACGATGACGAACCCGACGTTGCCGAGGTCCAGCCCGGCGATCCACGCCAGCGGTCCGTGCTCGATGTCGAGCTGCTCGGCGAGGATCGACACCAGCTCGATGCCACCGATGACGAGCGCGACGACGACCGACAGCGTCGTGATGGTGATGTTGTAGAAGACCTTGCGGACCGGCCGCATGAACGCCCAGCCGTAGGCGAAGCACATGAACGCGCCGTCCAGGGCGTCGAACAGGCTCATGCCGGCCGCGAACAGGACGGGCAGCACGAGGATCGCCCACCACGGCAGGGTCGCGGCCGCGACGCCGCCCGCGAGCACGAGCAGCGAGATCTCGGTGGCGGTGTCGAAGCCCAGGCCGAACAGCACGCCCGTGGGGTACATGTGCACGGGCTTGCGGACGGCCTTGGTGACGCGCCCGAGGATGCGGTTCATGAAGCCGCGCTCGTCGAGGTGGCGCTCGAGCTCGGCCTCGTCGTAGTCGCCGTGGCGCATCCGCCGGAAGATCCGCACGATCCCGATCAGCACGACGAGGTTGATGATGCCGATCAGGAGGAGGAACACGCCGCTCACCGCGGTCCCGACGAGGCCGCCGATGACCTTGAGCGGGGAGTTGTCGTCGCCGATCTCCGTGGTGACCGCCCGGACGCCCAGCCCGAGGAGCAGCACGAGGACGAACACGATCGTCGAGTGGCCCAGCGAGAACCAGAATCCGACCGAGAGCGGCCGGGGACGGTCCTCGGCGCCGTCCCCCGTGCGCTCCCCGTCGCCGTTCCGGTCCGCGAGGAGCTTGCGGGTGGTGTTGTCGATCGCGGCGATGTGGTCGGCGTCGAAGGCGTGTCGCATCCCGAGCAGGTAGGCGGTGAGGCCGAGACCGAGGCCGAAGACGCCCGCCCCGCCGAGCTGGTAGTGCGCCGGCGCGATGAAGAACGCGAGCGTGCCCCAGCCGAGCACGTGCAGCAGCACCACGAACCCCGTCATCCCCGCTACTGACCGCTTCTCCGGAGGGGTCAGGGCGAAGCGGCGCGTGGGGGCAGGCGCGGTGAGGGTCACGGCACGAGACGTTCCCTCGACCGTGTCGCAGATGCAAGCCTTGTGCAGGAGAGCCGTCTGTGCAGGCGGGTCCATCTGGCGCAACGGCCAGGGTGATCCATCTGCGGAGATCGAATTGCGCCGTCCGCTGGCTTCCGTTGTTCGAACATATGTTCGACACTGGGTGCATGGTCGCCCCGGTCGAACCCTTCTGGTGGGAGGACGACGTCCCCTCCGAAGCGTTCCTGGTCGAGCAGGCCGCCGTGGAGGAGCTGGGCGGCTGGATCGACGACGAGCTCTCCGCGTTGATCGACGCCGAGCTCGACCGGTCCGAAGGCCCCGATCCCGGCTGGGTGGTGCCGGGGGTGTCCGCGGCTGACGACGGTGATGGGGCCGGGTTGTCGGCGGCGTCGCGGGCGGTGCTCGCCGAGCTGTCGGCGGCGTGGACGGTGCTGCGGCACGCCCACGCCCGCTGCTACCGGGCCCTGACGGCGCTGGCGGCGTCGGAGGCGCTGGCCGAGTCCGGCTACCGGTACGCCTCGCGGCTGCTGGAGGACCAGCTGCGCATCGACCCCGCCGAAGCCCTCCGACTCTCGCGTCACGCCCGGGTGTTGACGGCGTCGGTGTCACCGTCCGGGGCGGTGGTGGCGGCGGAGCTGCCCGCGACCGCGGAGCAGGTGGGGGCCGGGGTGATCGGGCCCGGCCACGTCGAGGTGATCCGCCGGAGCATGGACCGCCTCGGGCTCGTGCAACCCGCCCTGCCCGCCGAGGTGCTGGCCACCACCGAGGCCGAGCTCGCGGCGCTGGCGGCCACCCACAGCCCCGCCGCGCTGGCCCAGGCCGCGACCGCGATCCTGGCGTTGCTCGACCCCGATGGCACCGCCCCCACCGACACCCCGGCCCCGGACAACGAGCTGCACTACCTGCGGCGGCGCAACGGCAGTCTGGTCGGCCGGTTCACCTACCGCGACCCCGCCGCCGCCGAAGCCCTGCACACCGCGCTGTCCGCGGCGACCCCACCACCGGACCAGGTCCCCGACGACCACCCCGCCCCCAACACCGGTACCGGCAGCGGTACCGGCACGGGGCCGCGGGGCTACAGCGCCGACGAGGCCGCGCTGCACACCCTGCCCGCCCGCCGCGCCCACGCCCTGCTCGACCTCGCCACCGAAGCCCTCACCCGCGGCCTCAACACCCCCGACCAGCCCGACCAGCCCGAAAGCAGCGAGCCCGGCCAGAACAACCGCGGTGAGCCGGAGGACACCACCGCCGCCGGCATCTTCCCCGACCCCGACGCCGACCCCGGTGAGCGCGACGACCCTGACGAGGCAGCCGCCGACCTCGACGTCAGCGCCGACGGCGCGAGCGCCGACGAAGGCTGCGCCGGCCAACGCTGCGCCGACGACAGCGAGGACACCGATGACGCCGGCGCCGACGACGTCCCCGCTGCCCCGCGCGCCGGCGGGGACGCCACGCCACCTGGTGAGGGGGCGCCGGGTCAGGGTCCGCCGGGCTGGAGCCGCGCCGATGTCGAAGGTGGGGAACGGGTCGCGCTCACCCTCACCCTGAACTACCAAACCCTGCGCGCGGCGCTGTCGAACCTGCCCGAGCCCACCACCAGCCCCGGCGACGGCCACACCGGCCGCCTCGCCCTGCTCGGCGAGAACACCTGGATCCGCCCCGACACCGCCCGCCGACTGGCCTGCGACGCCGAACTGATCCCCCTCGTCCTGGGCACCCGCGGCGAACCCCTCGACCTGGGCCGCAGCCACCGCCTGGTCACCCGCGCCCTACGCCGCGCCGTGATCGCCCGCGACCGCCACTGCGCCCACCCCGGCTGCCGCCGCCGCGCCCGCCGCTGCCAGGTCCACCACATCCGCCACTGGGCCGACGACGGCGACACCAGCCTCGACAACTGCGTGCTGCTCTGCAGCTACCACCACAGCCTGATCCACCACTCCGGCTGGCACGTCCACATGGTCGACGGGCTGCCCTGGTTCACCCCACCCACCTACATCGACCCCCACCAAAGACCACGCCACAACCGCCCCTGGCACACCACCCCGGCCGCCTGACCCCCTGCTGGCGCGACGACACACGCCGACGGCAGGCTGGCCCGGGCGCTACCGGGGCGGTCGGCGGGCGGACACCTGGTGCATCCGGGCCTGGACGAACACGGTGTCGGCGCGCTCCGCCTCGGTGGCGACGGCGGTCCGGATGCTGCGGACCTGGTCCGGTGTCGCCGTGCCGGCCGACGCGATCGCCTCGTGCATGTTGTCGAGCAGCTCGGCGAGGAACATCTTCTGCGAGGTGGTGGTCATGCGGTTCTCGACCGTCTCCTCATGGACGTCGACGAGTCCGGCGGCACCGAGGTGGGCCCCGAGGCGGGGCCCGATCGTGGGGTCACCGCCGTGGAAACGGACGGTGGCGCTGTAGACCTCGGCGAGGTCCTCCAGCGCGGTCACCCGCGGCTCGGCGTGCAGCGTCGGGGTGAACAGGTCCTCGACCGCGACCACGCCACCCGGACGGACGGTCGACACCATCGCGCGGAGCGCGGCCATCGGCTCGACCAGGTGGCTGAGCAGCAGCCGCGAGAAGGCGAGGTCGACGTCGGTGAACGGGAGACAGTCCCGGGCGGGGTCGGCGTGGACGAAGTCGGCGTGCACCCCGGCGTCCCGAGCGGCACGCCTGGCGATGTCGAGGGCACCGTCGTCCGCGTCGACGCCCACCACCCGCCCGGCCGTCCCGACGAGTCGTGCCATGTCGATCGCGACCTGGCCGTCGCGACAGCCGACGTCCAGACACGAGGCGCCGGCCCGCAGCCCGACGCCCTGCAGGAACCGGAGCGTCGAGGTGGCCATCACCGACGACATCCGGGCGAGCCGGTCGGCGTCGGCAGTCCCGCGAGCGATCGTGTAGCCGGCCCGGTCGTCCATCCCGGTCCTCCTCGGTTCGGCACCAGGGAGGGGAGCGGGAGCCCCGGGCGACGTGGTCGAACGCGGACGAGACTGCCACCGCGGTCGGCGCGCGTCGATCGCCTCGGTGCGGCGTCGGCCGAAGAACCGGCACTTCTCGGCCACCTCGAACAGGTTGGTTGGCGCATCGAACGGGTCACCCTGTGCCATGACGTTCGCCGAGTACCAGGACGAGCTGTACGCGCAGGGGCGGCGCGGGGATTCGCCGCAGTACCCGATCGCGTTCGCGGACCTCGAGGAGAAGGCGTCGCACATGATGACCCCCAAGACCTGGGGGTACGTGGCCGGCGGTGCCGGTGACGAGCACACGCAGCGGTCCAACGTCCGGGCGTTCGAGCGGTGGGGGCTCTACCCGCGGATGCTGGTCGCGCCCGAGGAGCGGGACCTGTCGATCGAGCTGTTCGGGATCCGGTTCCCGTCGCCGATCTTCATGGCACCGATCGGCGTGTACGGGCCCTGCTCCCAGGACGGGCACGGTGACCTGCACTGCGCGGAGGCGTCGGCCCGGACCGGAGTCCCGTTCTTCGCGGGCACGCTCTCGGCGGACCCCATGGAGGACGTGGCCCCGGCACTGGGGGACACCCCTGGCTTCTTCCAGCTCTACACGCCGCCGGACCGCGACCTGGCGGCGAGCCTGGTGCACCGCGCGGAGGCGGCCGGCTTCCGGGGCATCGCGGTCACCCTGGACACGTGGGTCACCGGGTGGCGGCCCCGGGACCTGCGGGGTTCGCACTACCCGCAGGTGCCGAGCACCTGCCTCACCAACTACACCAGCGACCCGGAGTTCCGGCGGAAGTACCCGGGCGACGACCCCGTGGAGACGTTCATCCAGAACCTCCCGATCTTCGGCGGACCGTTCCGCTGGGAGGATCTGGAGTGGCTCCGCGCGGAGACCGACCTGCCGATCATGGCCAAGGGCGTCTGTCACCCCGAGGACGCCCGGCGCATCAAGGACCTCGGCATCGACGCGATCTACTGCTCCAACCACGGCGGGCGGCAGGCCAACGGCGGCCTCACCACGCTCGAGTGCCTGCCCGACGTGCTCGAGGCCGCGGACGGGCTGCCGGTGCTGTTCGACTCGGGCGTGCGCGGCGGCTCCGACGTCGTCAAGGCGATGGCGCTCGGTGCGAGCGCGGTCGGCATCGGGCGCCCGGTCACCTGGGGCCTCGCGGTCGGCGGCACCGCGGGCGTCGAGCACGTGCTGCGGATGATCCTCGCCGAGGTCGATCTGATCATGGCGGTCGACGGCTATCCGACGATGAAGGACCTGACCCCGGAGGCGCTGCGCCGCACCGGGTGACGGGGCGGACCTCGTCCTACAGCGATCCGTCGACCACTCTTCGTCACAGCAGAACCGGGTGTTATCGGACGGATAGGCGACAGCGACCCCACCAACTCGGCATGAGTGTCACTCTGTGCTACCTCGTCGACGGTCACCGAGCACCGTCGGGAAGGAGCGTGACCTCATGGACCCCTCCGGCCACACCGCCACGGTGACCGCGATCTACGAGGCGTTCGGGCGGGGGGACCTGCCCGCGATCCTGGACCACCTCACCGAGGACGTGACCTGGAACCACCAGCGTCCGGGGCACTCCGGGCAGGCGGCAGGCCTGGAGATCGAGCGGGCCCGTACCGGCAAGGCCGAGGTGGTGGGGTTCTTCGAGTGCGCCGCCGAGCTCGAGATGGCGGAGTTCTCCGTCGCGACGATGCTCGAGAACGCCGACCAGGTCGCGGCCTTCGTCGACGTCGACTACACCGTGCGCGCCACCGGACGCCGAGTGATCGACACCGAGGTGCACCTGTTCACCTTCGCCGCCGACGGCCGGGTGTCAGCGCTGCGGGGGTTCGTCGACACCGGTCAGCTCATCGCCGCGATGCAGGCCCCGGTGGTGGTCTGATCCCGCCGGCCCCGAGCACTCACGGCACCAGCACGATCCGTCCGAACACCTCGCCCGCGTCCATGGCCCGGTGGGCCTGCTCGGCGAGGTGCAGGGGCAGCACCTCGTGGACGACCGTGCGCAGGCCGCCGTCCGCCGCGGCGGCGAACTGCGCGGTCCGCACGGCGTGGCGGTCGGCCTCGGGCACGGTCGCCGCGCTGAACGTGGCGAAGGACAGGGATCGCTGGAAGGCAGCCAGCAGCGTCGTCCCGAAGTCCGCGGGCGGCATCCCGCCGACGGCGCCCACCGCCACCAGGCGGCCGTTCGGGCGCAGGCGGGCCAGGAACGATGGGAGGTCCGGTCCGGCGACGACGTCGACGACGACGTCCCACTCCGCGGGCGCCTCCGGGTCGCCGTTCCCGGCGCGGTCGAGGACGTGGGTGGCGCCGAGGTCGTGCAGCCGGGCGCCGCGGGCCGGCGACGAGGTGGTGACGCCGACCGCCCCCGCGCCGCCCCGGGCCGCCAGCTGCACCGTCGTGATCCCGAGGCTGCCGCCCGCCCCGCGCACCAGCACCGACTCGCCGGCGGCGAACCGGGCGTGGGACAGGCCGAAGTGGGCCACGATCCCCGCGCTCCCGAGGGCCACCGCGTCCGCGGCGGACAGCCCGTGGGGGAGCTCGACGAGCTCCGACGCCGCGGCCACCGCACGCTCGACGTAGCCGCCGCCCGTGCCGGTGAAGGCCCACACCCGGCGGCCGACCCAGGAGGCCTCGACGTCCTCACCGACCGCCCGCACCGTGCCCGCGACCTCGCTGCCGGGCACGTGGCCCTCCGCGAACCCGTACGCCCCGAGCGTTCCCCGCCGGATCACCGCGTCGACCCCGCCCACCCCGATCGCCTCGACGTCGACGAGCACCGTGCCCGGCCCGGGCGCCGGGTCCGCCACGTCGACGACCGCCAGGCCCTCGGGCGCACCGAACGCCCGGATCACGATCGCCTTCACCACCGCCTCCTCGCCGGTCCCGCCGGGGGGGACCGGCCACCGACGCTAGGGAAGGACGGCGGGCGCGGCCCTAGAGTGAGAGACGTGGCGGCCCGATCGTCTCGCTCCCTGCGTGCCGACGCGGCCGACAACCGCGATCGCGTGGTCGCGGCGGCTCGCGCCCTGTTCACCGACGAGGGCTTCGGCGTCCCGGTGAGCGCCGTCGCCCGGGCCGCGGGGGTCGCGCCGGCCACGGTCTACCGCCGGTTCGCGACGAAGCGGGAGCTCGCCGTCGCGGCCTTCGCCGACCAGGTCGGCGAGTGCCGTGGCGTGGTGGACGGAGCCCTCGCGGAGCCCGACCCGTGGCGCGCGGTGAGCCACCTCGTCGAACGGGGCGGCGAGCTGTACGCGCGCACCGCCGGCTTCGTCGAGGCGTTCGCGGCGACCTACCCGGACGCGGCCGACCTCGACGCCGAGCGGGCCCACAGCCACCACGTCCTCGCCGAGGTGGTCCGGCGGGCCCGGGCCACGGGGCAGTTGCGTCCCGACGTCGGGGCCGCCGACCTGGTCCTCGCGCTCACCGCCCACGGCGGGGTCCGCGCTGCGACGGGCGCGGCGCGCGCCGCCGCGGCGCGCCGGTTCGCCGCGATCGTCCTGCGCGGCCTGCGGGCCGCGTGACGCCGACCGGTCGGCCGCAGGGGACGACGACGGGGTCCGCCCGGAGAGACGAGACCTCCGGGCGGACCCGCGCCCTCGCCCCGCGGTGCTCAGGAGCGGTCGCTCCGCCGGAGCAGCCCGATCGAGCGGAGCCCGAAGCGGACCGTCGCCTCCGCCGCGTGCAGCGGGAACAGCAGGGTGGAGACCACCACGTGCCCCAACCCGCCGTCGCCGCGGTCGGTGTCCGAGTCCTCGACGTCGACGAGCTCGGCCCGGGAATCCCGGCCGTCGGTGGACCGGCCGTCGCCGCGCCGCGCCGGCTCGGCGATCCACCCCTGCGGACCCTCCGGACCCGGAGCGCCCTGCGGCCCCGGAGCACCCTGCGGACCGGGAGGGCCCGCCGGGCCGGGCTCGCCCTGCGGTCCCGGGGGACCCTGCGGGCCGGCGGGGCCGGGCTCGCCCTGCGGCCCCTGCTCGCCGCGGGGACCGGCCGGGCCCTGCGGACCGGGAGCGCCCCGGTCGCCGGTCACGCCCTGCTCGCCCTGCGTGCCCTGGAGACCCTGCTCACCGGGTGCCCCCTGCGGGCCCGGGAACCCGTGCACGCCCTGTTCGCCCTGGACCCCCTGCTCCCCGCGGGTGCCCTGCTCCCCGCGGCCGCCCTGCTCCCCGCGGCTGCCCTGCTCCCCGCGGCTGCCCTGCTCGCCGCGGTCGCCCTGCGGCCCCTGGTCGCCCTGGTCGCCCTGCTCGCCCTGCGGCCCCTGGTCGCCCTGCTCGCCGTGGGTGCCCTGCTCGCCCTGCGGCCCCTGTTCGCCGCGGTCGCCCGGTTCGCCCTGCTCGCCGTGGGTGCCCTGCTCGCCCTGGTCACCGGGCGGACCCTGCGGGCCCTGGTCGCCGCGCGGGCCCTGGTCGCCGGCCGGTCCCCGTTCCCCGGGCTGTCCCTTCTCGCCGGGCGGCCCCTGCGGACCGGGCCGGCCCTCGGGCTGGGCGTCACCGTTCCCGGTCGCCGTACGCCGTGCGGCGGAACCGGAGGCGGTGCGCTCGCCGGAGGTGCTGCGCTCACCGGACGCGGTGCGCCCGGCGGACCGGGTGCGCTCGTCGGACCCCGTGGCCCGGACGCGCTCGGTGCGCTCGCCGCTGCCGCTGCCGCTGCCGCTGCCGGTGCCGGTGCGGCGGGCGGTGCCGGTGCGCCGGGCGGGCTGGGCGGACTCGTCGGCTGCGTCGTCACGTCGTCGGGTGGTGCTCGTGCGATTGGCTGGCTGCGTCATCGGATCTCCTCGGGACGGCCCGTCAGGGCCCGTCCGTCGTGCGCGGTGTCGCGCCGCCCCCGAGCTCGTGGCGTCGGCTCGTGCCGCCGGGCGCGGAGCGCGGCCCGGCACGCGGGGGGACGGTCTGCTGGACGCGGGTCCGGAGCCCGCGGTCGACGTCGGGCCGCCCCGGAAGGGTCGACGTCGGGCCCCGTCCGCTCCTCCGACGGTAGGCGGCGCCGGCGCCCACGACAGCCACGCGCGCGATGACAAGACCCACGGAAGTCCAGGGTTGGCGACACACCCCTGCTGCCGATCGGCGTTCCACCCCGCGACCGTCAGGGCGCGCGCCACACGGCGGACCGACGAGCCCCCGAACGCCGTCGGGACTGGACGCCGTCGGGAGCCGCGAGGCTCACCAGCCGAGCTCGGCGTCGTCCTCGACGAAGGTGCCGGTCGGGCCGTCCGGGCCGAGGGAGGCCATGCGCACGACGGTGGCCGCGCTGACGCCCACCGGGCGTCCGTGCGGGTTCGCGACGCCGCCGAGCTCGGTCGCGGTGTAGCCCGGCTCCAGCGCGTTGACCTTCACCTCGGGCACGGCCCGGGCGTACTGCACGGTGAGCATCGAGACGGCCGCCTTGGTGGCGCCGTAGACGATGGCCTGCACCTGCGACGCGGGCTTGGCCGGGTCGTGGTTGGCGGTGAACGAGCCGAGCGCGCTGGAGATGTTCACGACGACGGGGTTGCCGGACCTGCGCAGCAGCGGCAGCGCGGCCTCGGTGACCCGGACGACGCCGACGCAGTTCGTGTCGAACATGGCGAGCGCGTCCGGGCCGTTGCGCCCCCACATCGCGATGCCGGCGTTGTTGACGAGGACGTCGAGCCCGCCCTCGGCCTCGATCTGCGCGAGGGCCGCGGCGACCGACTCGTCGTCGGTGACGTCGAGCCGGACGTGGCGGGCGCCGATCTCCTCGGCGACGGCGCGACCCCGGTCGTCGTCGCGCGCGCCGACGTACACGGTGTGCCCGGCGGTGACGAGCTGGCGGGCGGTCTCCCGGCCGATGCCGCGGGTGGCGCCGGTGACGAGTGTCGTGGTCATGGCGCCGAGCCTGCGACGACGACGGGCGGCCAGGCAGGCGTCCGCGTGTCGTAGGACTGCACCGCCGTAGGACTGCACCGTCGTAGGACTGCACCGCCGTAGGACTGCCAGGACCAGGACAGGGCCGGGAGCCGCGAGCACACTCGGCGTCGTGGACACGTGGGAGTTCGGGCGGCTGGTGCGCCGGGCCCGGGACCGGGTCACGCCGGAGACCGTCGGCCTGCCCCCGGGCGGCCGGCGCCGCGCCCGCGGTCTGCGCCGCGAGGAGCTCGCCCGGCTCGCGGGCATCTCGACCGACTACCTGACCCGGCTCGAGCAGGGGCGGGCGACGTCGCCGTCGGCGCAGGTGGTGGAGGCGCTGACCCGCGCGCTGCGGCTCGACGACGCCGAGCGCGACCTGCTCCACGAACTGGCCGGCCACGTCGCGCCCGGGCCCGACGTCGTGCCCTCGCGCATCACCCCGAGCGTGCAGCGGCTCCTCGACCGGCTCACCCACACCCCCGTCGTCGTCTACGACGCGGCGTGGACGCTGCTGGTCGCGAACGCCCCGTTCGACGCGCTCATGGGGGAGACCTCGACGTGGCGCGGCCCGGAGCGCAACGCGGTGTGGCGCAACGTCGTCGGGACGGGCACCCGTGTGGTGCACACGCCCGAGGAGCACGCCCAGCACGTGGCCCACCTCGCCGCCGACCTGCGGATGACCGCCGCGCGCTACCCCGCCGACCGGGGCCTCGCGCGGCTCGTCCGCGAGCTCCGCGCGGCGAGTCCCCGGTTCGCCGAGCTCTGGGAGTCCGGCGCCCACCCCGGACCGCGGCCGGACCCGTCGAAGCGCAAGACGGTCGAGCACCCGGCGGTCGGACCGATCACGCTGGACTGCGACACGCTGTTCGTCGCCACCGACGACGTCCGGATCATGGTCTACACCGCCGAGCCCGGTACCGAGGACGCCGAGCGCCTCGCGCTCGCGATCGTGCTCGGCACGCAGTCGCTCGTCGAGGGGTGACGATCACGCTTCGGCCGGGCGGCGGGCTCGGCTACCGTCGACTCCCGTGGAGCCCGAGCCCGGCACGATGACCGGGCAGACCCCCTGGCACCTGTCGTGGGCCCGGCGGGTGCGCCGGCTGCTCGGCGGCGAGAACGCGCCGGCCGCGGCGCTCGTCGCGGCCGCCGTCGTCGCGCTGGTGTGGGCGAACGTCGCCCCGGCGTCGTACGAGGGGCTGTGGGCGATGCCGTTCGAGGTCCGCCTCGGCGACGAGGCGCTCTCCCAGGACCTGCGGGCGTGGGTCGACGGCGGGCTCATGACGCTGTTCTTCTTCCTGGTCGGCCTCGAGGCCCGCCGCGAGTTCGACCTGGGGGAGCTGCGCGAGCGGCCGCGCCTGGTGCTCCCGCTGCTGGCCGGGCTCCTCGGCATGGCCGTCCCGGTCGGGCTCTACCTCGCGCTCACCGCCGGGAGCGCGACCGCGCACGGCTGGGGCGTGGTGATGTCGACCGACACCGCGCTCGCCCTCGGGCTGCTCGGGCTGGTCGGGACGCGTTCGGCGACGCTGCGCTCGTTCCTGGTGACGGTGCTCGTCGTGGACGACCTCGCCGCCCTCGTGGTGATCGCGATCGCCTACACCGAGCACGTCCGGCTGCCCGGCCTGCTGGTCGCGGTCGCGCTGATCGGCGTCGTCGTCGGGATCCGCGCGCTCGGGGCGCGGTCGACCCCGGTGTACGTGTCGCTCGGCATCGGCACCTGGGCGGCGCTGCTCGCCAGCGGGCTCGACCCGGTCGCGGCCGGGCTCGCGATGGGCCTGCTGACCTTCGCCTACCCCGCCGCCCGCGGGGACCTCGAGCGGGCCACCGACCTCGTGCGGGCCTTCCGGGAGCAGCCGACGGCCGAGCTGGCGCGGTCGGCCAGCGTCGGGGTCCGGGCCGCGGTGTCGCCCAACGACCGGCTCCAGGCGGTGGTCTCGCCCTGGGTGTCGTTCCTGGTCGTCCCGCTGTTCGCGCTGGCCAACGCCGGGATCTCGCTCGACGGCGCCTTCCTCGCCCGGGCGGCGACCTCCCCGACGACGTGGGCGGTGCTCGTGGCCTACGTCGTCGGCAAGCCCGTCGGCATCGTGGGCACCTCGGCGCTGGTCACCTGGCTCACCCGCGGCCGGCTGCGCCCGCCGGTGGGGTGGGGCGGGGTGGTCGGCGGCGGCACCATCGCCGGCGTCGGCTTCACGGTCGCGCTGCTCATCGCCTCGCTCGCGTTCACCGGACCCGCGCTGGCGGAGGCGAAGCTGGGGGTGCTCGCCTCGGCCGTCGTCGCGCCGGTCGTGACGTGGCTGGTGTTCCGCGCCCTGGCGCTCATGCCGGCGTCGCGGCGGCGCAGCGCGCTGCTCGGCTCCTCCCCGGTGATCATCGACCTCCTCGACGCGGTCGACCCGGACCGCGACCACATCCGCGGCCCGCACGACGCCCCGGTCACCGTCGTCGAGTACGGCGACTTCGAGTGCCCCTACTGCGGGCAGGCCGAGCCGAGCGTGCGGGAGCTCCTCGCCGAGCACGGCGACGTGCGCTACGTGTGGCGCCACCTCCCGCTGCGCGACGTCCACCCCCACGCGGAGCTGGCCGCCCGCGCGACCGAGGCGGCCGCCGCGCAGAGCGCCTTCTGGGACCTGCACGACCGGCTGCTCGACCACCAGGACGAGCTGCGCGCGATCGACCTCGAGCACCACGCGGAGGCGCTGGGTCTCGACGTCGAGCGCTTCCGACGCGACCTGCGCTCGCCCGACGCCGCCGAGCGGGTCGCCGCCGACCTCGAGTCCGCCGACCGCAGCGGGGTCTCGGGCACGCCGACGTTCTTCGTGAACGGTCGACGCCACTACGGCGCGTACGACATCGACTCGCTGAACCACGACGTCTCCGTCGCGCAGGCCCGCTGGAAGCTCGAGGCGGAGGCAGGTTGAGCCAATCGGAGATCTGTTCCGGATCGGCGCGACCCACGACGCTCCGGGCACGGCCTTTCGCATGGTGGACGATTCGTGGCGCGTGTTTCGCTCCGCGGCTCAGGAGCCCAGCAGCGGCGTGGTGTCGAGGGCGTCGTCCATCACCGCGCGGGCCACGTCGGTGATCTTCAGGTTGTTCTTCCGCGCGAACCGGCGGAGCCGCACGAAGGCCTCGTCCGCGCTGATCCCGCCGCGCTCGCTGAGGACGCCCTTGGTCTGCTCGATGATCACGCGGTGGTCCAGGGCGGTCTGGAGCTGGGCGGCGGTGCGGTGCGCCTCGTGCAGGCTGCGCTGCTGCCGGAGCACGGTGCTGGCGACGTCGGCGAGGGCCTGCGCGGCGCGCAGGTCGGCCTCCGGCAGCCCCCGCCGCGTGACGGTGAACAGGTTCAGCGCGCCGAGGGCACCGTCGGGACAGCGCAGGGGCAGGGCGTGCACCCCACGGATGCCCAGGTCACGGGCTCGTGCGACGAACCGCGGCCACCGGTCCCGGTGCTCGTCGAGGTCGCCGGACGCCACCGGGGCGCCGGTGGCGTGGGCGTCCACACACGGTCCCTCGCAGGTCGCGAGCTGGAACAGTTCCAGTTGGCGGGCCTCGTCGGTGGAGGAGGACATCACCCGGAGGGTGCCGTGGTCGTCGGCCAGGACCAGTCCGGCCGCATCGACCGCCAGCAGGTCGACGCTGTAGCCGGTCAGGTCCTCGAGCACCTCGACGACGTCGAAGTCGGACACCAGCTTCGAGGTGAGGTCCACCAGCGCCGCGAGCAGCGCCGCCTCGCGCCCCGCCGGGTCGGCCTCCGGCGCCCGTTCCGCCGTGCTGCCCGTGCTGTTCATGCCGCCATTCCAGCACGACGGGCACGCGGTCGCCGCGCACGCCAGAACTGTCGGCATCCGGAATTCCGAGGATTCTCACCCGGACCGTCGCCACGGTTGCCCCGACGGTGGAAACGTCGCTACTGTGCGGATCACCGAGCGGAGCCCCTGACCCCGGCGCCGGATCGGCCGGGAGGCCGGGCGCGCGTGGCGAGGGGCGGAATTGACGAGACGACGACGTGCCGCATCCGCGGACCCATTCTCGCGATCCCGCGGCGAATCGTCGATCCCCGACGGTGCGGGGGAGACACGCGGTCGTCCGCCGGAGGTGTCGTGATCACCGACCGCGATCTCGACCCCATCCCGGAGCAGACCGCCCGCGCGCTCGTGCGGGCCGCGCGGCAGGACGTCGCCGAGGAGCTCCTCCACGAGCTCAGCGCCCGCAGTCTGGGCGAGGTGATGCACGTGGTGCTCCGGCTCACCGCCGTCGCCTCCACACTCGACCCGCACCGGCGCGACGTCCTGCTCGACCTCTGCGAGGAACTCGACGGCGCCATCCGTGCCGCCCGCCAGGTCGTCGTGGGCCGGACCCGCGCGGCGGCGCTCCCGCACGCGCCGGGCGAGGCCGCGGACGACGGTGAGATCGCCCTGCTGGACTCCGACGGGGTCATCGTGTGGACGAACCCCGCCTGGGACGCCTTCTGCCTGGCCAACGGCGGGGATCCGCGCGCGGCGGGTGTCGGCTGCTCCTACCTCGCGGCGTGCGACGCAGGCGGTGACGAGCCCAGCGCCGAGGTCGGGCGCGCGATCCGCGCGGCCATCCGCGGGCAGCTCCGGACACCAGTCCGCATCGTCGTGCCGTGCGCGGCCCCGGACCGCCCCCGCGCCTTCGACGTGGTGGTCTCCACCCGCCGCGCCGACACCGGCGAGGTGCTCGGCGCGACCGTCACCCTGACCGAGGCCCGAAACACGCCGGCGGAGCTGTCCTCGCGGACCGTCGCGACGGGCGGCTAGACCGGGTCGTCCGCGGCCTCGGGGAGCACCGCGCCGTCCTCGAGCACGTTGGCGCCCGGGACCTCCGTCAGGAAGATCGCCACGTCCTTCTTCGCCAGCCCGGTGATCTCGCACCAGGCGTCGGCGAGCTCGTGGAGCAGGCGGCCCCGCACCTCGGCCGAGCGTCCGGAGCGGATGACGCCCACCATGCGCGGGCCGGTCACCGGCTCACCGGCCACGAAGATGCTGCCCGGGGCCACCTCGGTGAACGAGCAGTGCACGTAGGCGCTCGGCGCCCCCGTCACCTCGGCGTGCACCTTGGTCATCGCGGCCGCGACCTCAGCCCGGTGGTCCAGCGTCGCGTCGCCGGTCGGGACGGTGAACTGGTAGAAGGGCACGCTCGCCTCCGTCGGTGGGTCGGACTCGATTCGAGTGCGACGGTAACGGCTGCCCCGACAGGCCTGCAAGCAGGTAGGACTCGGAACGAGTCCTACACTGCGGGGTGTGAGGCACGACGAGTTGGGCGACGTCTACTGCTCCGTGGCCCGGACGTGGTCGGTGATCGGCGAGCGCTGGACGATGATGATCCTGCGCGAGTGCTTCCGCGGCGAGCGCCGCTACGACCACTTCCGCACCAAGCTCGGCCTGGGCGCCAACGTGCTCAACGACCGGCTGCGTGTCCTCACCGAGGAGGGCGTCCTCGAGCGGGTCCGCTACCAGGACTCCCCGCCGCGGCACGAGTACCGCCTCACGGCCAAGGGCGCCGACCTCTACCCGGTGCTCGTCGCCCTCATGGCGTGGGGCGACCGCCACGAGAACGACGTCCCACCGGTCCGCCTGGTGCACCGCGGCTGCGGGCACCGGGCGGAGCCGCGGATGACGTGCGCGCACTGCGGCGAGCCGGTCGCGTGGCGGGAGATGGCCGCCGAGATGGAGCCGACCGCCTGGTGATCCCTCCTACTTGATCGCCTGGGCGACGAACTCCGCCACGGTCACGGGCTGGGAGACGAACGCGCAGTGCGAGCCGTGGATCGTGTCCGTGGTGGCGCCCATCCGTTCGGCCATGAAGCGCTCGGCGTCGGGATTGATCATGTTGTCGCCGTCCGAGACCAGGTACCAGGACGGCTTGGTGTGCCACCCCGCGCTGGTGGCCTGCTCGCCGAGCGCAGCCGCCGAGAGCGGTCGCTGGGTGGTGGCCATGACGTCGGCGACGTCGACCGGGACGTCGCCGCAGAAGGTCTCGCGGAAGCGGTCCTGCCGGATGAACAGGTCGGGGCCACCGGGCGCGCCGGGGGCGTCGTAGGAGCTCGCGTAGGAGGTGCTCGCCAGCAGCGGCGGCGCGAACGGCTCGGTCACGCTCGCGCAGCTGTCCCCGACGTCGAGGCCGAAGGCGGCGAGGTAGACCAGGCCGGTGACGTTGTCCAGCCCGGCCGAGGCCTGCGTGACGACCGCACCGCCGTACGAGTGGCCGACCAGGACGACGGGCCCGTCGATCGCCGACACCACCGCCGCCAGCGCCGCGGCGTCCCCGGACAGGGTGCGCAGCGGGTTCGGCGGCGCGACGAAGCTCCGGTGGCCGGCGTCCCGCAGCTCGCGGATCAGCCCCGCGAAGCCGGAGGCGTCGGCGAAGGCGCCGTGCACCAGGACGATCGTGGTCTCGCTCATGATCGGACTCCCTCGACGTCGGGCCCCGCGGGGCGTTGCCGGAAATCGTCGGCCGGGCGGGCGTCGCCGGGGTATCAGCATCTCGACTGCACCCGGGAGGCCTCCGCGACGCCGTCCGGCGGCGCGGCGGGAATGAGGTCGGGGCCCGACGGGGTTCCCGGGGACGTGAGCGACGACCAGGTGGAACTCAGCCCGACCGACTGGGTCAAGGGCCAGACCGAGAAGATCCTCGAGAACGGGACGACCGAGGGCGTCGAGGTACGCGGCGCGCCGGTGGTGCTGCTGACGCTGCGGGGCGCGAAGTCCGGCAAGCGCCGGTACACGCCGGTGATGCGCGTCGAGCACGACGGCAGCTACGCCGTCGTCGCCTCCAAGGGCGGCGCTCCCGAGCACCCGGTCTGGTACTACAACATCAAGGCGCACCCGGAGTTCCCGCTCCAGGACGGCACCGAGACGAAGACCTACGTCGCCCGCGAGGTGTCGGGGCAGGAGCGGGCGCAGTGGTGGGAGCGGGCGGTCGATGCCTTCCCGTCCTACGCCGAGTACCAGCAGAACACCGACCGGCAGATCCCGGTCTTCGTGCTCGACCCGAAGTGAGCCCGGGCCCCGGTCCGGCCGCGTGCCGGACCGGGCGCGCCGGCCACGGTCCGCCGAGGGGGACGGACGGGTCGGACCGGGCGTCCGACGTGGTTACCCTGGGTGGATGACCACGGCGGACACGACCCCGACCGGGCGCACCACGTCCATCGACGAGCAGCTGTGCTTCGCGATGGTGTCGGCCTCGCGGGCGATGACCGCCTGCTACCGGCAGGGGCTCGAGGAGCTGGGGCTCACCTACAGCCAGTACGCGGTGATGCTCGTGCTCTGGGAGCAGGAGGCCGTGACGATGGGGTCGCTGTGCGAGCAGCTCCACCTCGACTCGGGCACGCTGTCCCCGCTGCTCAAGCGCCTCGAGAGGCAGGGCCTGCTGACCCGTCGTCGTCGTCCGGAGGACGAGCGCACCCTCGAGATCGCCCCCTCCGAGGAGGGGGTCGCGCTGCGGGAGAAGGCGCGCGGCGTGCAGCGGGACGTCGAGTTCGCGACCGGGATGGACGGCGCCGAGATCGCCGCCCTGCGCGACCAGCTCACCGAGCTCGACACGCGGCTGCGGGCCGCCACCGCGGCCCAGGAGGGCTGACCCCGACGACGTCGAGGCGTCAGGCCATGCCCGACGCGGCCAGCGGGTCGTAGTCGGGGGACAGGAAGAGCTCCTGGAGCTGGCGGCGGCGCACCCCGATGTTGCTGCCCTCGATGACGGGGTACGCGAGCGCCTCGTGGAGGTACTCCACCAGCGGGAACCCCTCGTCGTAGGCCGAGACCCCGACGACCCCCACCAGCGCGTTGATCACCTGCACGGCGGTCTCCGAGCCGAGGACCTTGGCGTGCAGGCCCAGCTCGAGGGCCGCGGGGTGCCCGGACATCACGGCGTCGAGGGCCCGCCAGGACAGCAGGCGGACGGCCTCGATGCGGGCCTTCGCGTCGGCCAGGACGTCGGAGACCGCCTGGTGGGTGAGGATCGCGGCGCTCCCGCCGCGGGTCTCGTCGCGGGCGAAGCGGAAGGCCACGTCGAACGCGCCGCGCATCGCCGCGACGGAGAAGACACCGATCGAGGCGCCGCTGGGCAGGAACGCCCGGCGGGTCAGCGCGGCGCCCTGGCCCTCCTCGCCGAGCAGGTTCGCCGTCGGGACGCGCACGTCGTGCAGGCGGACCCGGGAGGTGAGGCAGCCGCGCAGCCCGGGGAGGTCGTGGTGGGCCTCGACCTCGAGGTGCCCGGCGAGGTGCTCGCGCTCGGCCACGATCAGCGAGATCCCGCCCGGGGCCCGGCACACCACCGTCATGAGGTCGGGGCCGTCGCCGTCCCAGCCCGACAGGTGTGACGCCCAGGCCTTGGTCCCGTGGAGGACGTAGTGGTCGCCGTCGCGCTCGGCGGTCGTGGTGATCCCGGCCGCGGGCGGGGCGGCGTCGAAGTTGGCGCTCCCGCCGGGCTCGCTGAAGGCCATGGCGGCGAGCGGGGCGCCGGAGTCGGCGAGGAAGGGCGCGACGAAGCGCCGCACCTGCTCGGGGGTGCCGACCTCGTAGACCGGCATGAGGGCGATGAGCGGCCCGGCGAACGAGATCGTGAAGTCGGGGCTCTCGGTGGCCCACTCCTCGACGAAGAGCGCCGCCTCCACCCCGCCGCCGGCGGCGCCGCCCACCGCGGCGGGGATCAGGCCCTTGAGGAACCCGTGCCCGACCGCCTTCTCGAAGACCGGCCGCGCCAGCAGCGCGCGTCTCAGCGGGTCGGGCTCGGCGCGGACGGCGGCGGCGAGGTCCCGCAGGTGCTCGGTGGCGAAGGCGCGGGCCGCGGCCTTGAGCGCCTCCTGCTCGGGGGACAACGTGAACGACACGGCCACGGCCGGCTCCTGGAGGGTTCGGACGTCGGGGACGCCGCCAGGATCGCCGGGGGACGACCCGGCGTCTCGGCCGTGCGTGCACGGGGGCTGGCCGTTCGTGCAGCGCCCCGGCCCCGACTGCTCAGGGCCCGTCCGGCACCGTCCCCGCGGCCCTCACCTCCCGGGGCGCGACGCCGTAGCGGCGGCGGAACGCGCGGCTGAACGACGTCGGGTCGGCGAAGCCGTGCGCCGCGGCGATCGCGGTGACGCTGCGCGTGGTCGCGGGGTCGGCGAGCAGCGCCGCGCACCGCTCCAGGCGCAGGCGGCGCACGGTCGCGGCGAAGGACTCGCCGGCGTCGGCGAAGAGGCCGTGCAGGGTCCGCGGGGAGATCGCGAACCGCCGGCAGACCGCGGCGACACACAGGTCGCCGTCGAGGTGGCGCTCGACGTGGGCCCGCACGGCGGCGCGAGTCACGGCGCGGCGCTCGGCGGGGTCGGCCGCACCCGGCGGGTCGACGGCGAGCGCCGCGGCGACCGCGGCCGCGAAGGACCCGGTGAGGTCGTCGGCGCCCGGCGTCCCGGGCGCGACCGGCCAGAGCGCCGTCATCAGCGCGGTGACCGCGGCGCCGGCCCCGGTGCCGTCGACGGCGCGGCCGAGGGTGAGCCGCCGTCCCCGCAGCGCGTCCGCGAGCGCGGCGTGGGGGAGCCGGTAGGAGAGCATCTGCCACGGCTGGTCGAGGTGGAACCAGTAGGGCTGCGTGGTGTCGACGACGACGAACTGGCCGCGCTCCACCACCACCGTCTCGTCGCGCACCCGCGTGGCGCAGCGCCCGGCCAGCTGCAGGTTGACGAAGTAGTACGCCCCGTCGGTGCGGGCGACGTCGCGCGGCCCGTGGTCGGTGCGCTGCGGCCGGGCGCGCAGGCGGGCCCGGGAGAGCTCCGCGAGCGGCCGGGTCTCGACCTTGGCCGCGAACCCCTCCTCGTCGACCGTGCGGTGCGGGGTCAGGGGGACGAAGGCCTGGCAGATGACCTCGTGCCAGTAGCCGAACTGCTCGCGCGGCGGGAGCGCGGCGATGTCCCAGACGCCCACGTCGTCACCTCCCGGCCCCGGTCCGGACAGTCCAGCGCCCGGGGATGACGACGGCGTCACGACTCGGTCTCACCGAGGCGGTGACCAAGTGCCCGCTGCCTCGTTGGAGGGGCGTCGGAGCCCGTTCCGCGCCCGGGTAGGGGCCGGGATGGGCACAGCAGCACCGCGAAAGGTCCACGATGGCGCTCGTCGCACGTCTGGTCACCACGGCCGCCGCAGCCGGGGGGCTGCTGCTCGGCTCGGTGGCGCTCGGTGGGGGGATCGCGTCCGCGGCCCCGGCTCCCACGGCCCTCGTCCCCGCCTCGTGCGGGCAGACCGTCTCCGCCACGCCGGGCGACACGGTGCGGGTGACGCCGAAGGTGGGCATGCCGCAGGACTACACCGTCGGGGGGTCGCCGGGGACCACGGCGCACATCCCGTCGTCGATCTCCCGTCCGGGGTGCGACGTGGACGTCCGGATGGTGGCGCCGCCGACCTACTACGCGCCGGCGCCGGCCTACGCGCCGATGGCCGCGGCTCCGGCGGCAACCGCCCCGGGTGCGGCCGCGCCCGCCGCCGTCGCCCCGGGTGCTGCGGCACCGGCCGCCGCGGCGCCGCGCCTCGCGGCGGCGGCCCCGGCGGCCGCGGCCGCGGCCCCGGCACCCCGTGCCGCGGCCGCCGCACCGGCGGCCAAGGCCCCCGCGGCGACGGCCCCCAAGACGGCCGCCTCGTCGGACGCCGGGAGCCTCGGCACGGCGTCGGCCCCCTTCTCCGCGTCCCAGCTGCTCGCGGCGCCCGCTCCCGCGGCGGGGGCACCCGCGGCGGCTCCCGCGGCGGCGGCGCCCGCCGACCCCGCCGCCAACGTCGTCTCGGCGAGCAACAACTCCGCGCTGCCCGCGGACGACGCCGCCGGCGGCATGGGTGTCCCGGTCCTGATCGCGCTGATCGCCGGCACCGGCGTCGCCGCGATGGGCGTGCGGATGTTCCTGATGCGTCGTGGCGCGCCGGCCCCGGCGCACGCGGCCGGCGGGCCGGCCCACGACGAGCTGGACGAGCTGGACCCGGACGACCAGCCCACCGCGGTGTACTCGGGCTGACCCTCCGCGCCCCCGACCTCGACCCGCCCACCCTCCGGTGGGCGGGTCGACGTCGTCCGGGCTCCTCCTGGGCCGCCCGCCGCTCACCCGGCGGCGCGGCCCGCGGCGTGCTCGGGGGCCCCGGGGAACTCCGGGGCCCACCAGCCGTCGGGGCCGGCGGGCAGGCGGTAGTCGTCCAGGGCGTCGCGCCACTCGCGCGCGGTGCGTGGGCGGGGGACGTCGCCGGCGGGCTGCCGGGGGCCGGTAGCGGTGGCAGGGGCGAGCGGTGCGGTGCGTGGCATGGGCCGTCCTCGGTCATCGGTGCGAGGGGGTCATCGGCCGCGGGCTGGACCGCCGACAGGGGGAACCTGTGACGAGCGGAACAGATCCTCCGGACGAGGTCAAGTCGTGCCGGACGGGTCGCCGGGTCGGACGGTTTACCGGGACCCGACAGCGGGGAGCTTCGCGCGGCCACCTCGACGCCTCAGGAGAGCGCCGTGTCCGACGTCCTGACCTTCAGCCGCGAGTTCGTCCGGTCCCCGTGGACGACGGCCTCACCGTGGCCGACCTCGACCGCGGCGTGCGACGTCGCGCTCGCCCCGCTGCCCGACCACGGCGATCCGGTGGTGCTCGAGCTCGGCGCGGGTGCCGGCGCGACCAGCGCGGTCGTCCAGCGCCGCCTGGGCGGACGGGGCCGGCACCTCGCGGTGGAGGTCAACCCCCGGTTGGCCGCGGTGCTGGCGGCGCGGTTCCCGGCGGTCGAGGTCCTCCGCGACGACGCGGTCGACGCGCTCGCCGGGCTCGCCGCCCGCGGGGAACGGGTCGACCTCGTGGTCAGCACGCTCCCGCTCAGCCTCGCCGAGGATCGCGGCTTCCTGGCCGCCGCCGGGGCGCTGCTCACGCCCACCGGCGCCCTGACCCAGGTGCAGCACAGCTGGGCGCGGCTCCTGCCCTGGGCCCGCGCCGCCGAGCGGGCCCTGCACGAGGCGTTCGAGGAGGTCGTCGTCAGCCGCACGATCTGGCGCAATGCGCCCCCGGCCACCGTGACCCTCGCACGCCGCCCCCGACGGTGACCGACCTCCGGCGTCGCCTCCCCGGCGCGCCCCCGGACCTGCTGCGGCGGGGCGGGGACCCACCGGACGTCGTCCTCGTGCCGGGGCTGGGGCTCTCCGTCGACGGGTGGCGGGCGCCGGCGCTGCTGCTGGCGGGCCGGCTGCGGATCGGCACCGCCGCGGTCGCGCTGCCCGCGCACGGGCTCCCGGCCCGCCCCGACGAGCTCCTCGACCCGGTCTCCTCGGCGTGCCGGCTGCTCGAGCGCCTCGATGCCCTCGGCGCCGGGCCGGTCGTGCTCGTCGGTCACTCCGCGAGCTGTCAGGTCGTGGCCGAGGCGGCCCGCCGGGCGCCCGACCGGGTGCGGGCGCTCGTCCTGGTGGGCCCCACGACCGACCCCCGGGCACCGACCTGGCCCCGGCTCGCCGCCCGCTGGCTCGCGACCGCCGGGCACGAGCGGCTCGGCCAGGTCCCGCTCCTGCTCCGCGACTACCCGCACTCCGGCCTGCTGACCTTCGCGCGGGCGATGGACGCCGCGCGGCGGCACGCGCTCGCGCCGGTGCTCGCCGGGCTCGACCACCCGGTGCTGGCGGTGCGCGGGCCCCGGGACCTCATCGCCCCGGCCGCCTGGCTGGACGACCTCGCCGCGCTGCGGCCGGGGATCGGGGCCGCGACGCTCCCGGCCGGCGGGCACATGCTGCCGCTCACGCACCCGCACGAGCTCGCCGAGGTCCTGGTGCCGTTCCTGGCCGACCGCGCCGACCCGTCGTCGTGACCCCGTGGGACTCGGGTCCGGGGTGTCAGAGCCGGGTCGGCAGCACCGCGCAGGCCCGGCCGAGCGCGATGAGCCGCAGCAGCTGGACGGCGTCCCCACCGGCGGCTTCTTCGAGGACGACGGCCCGGTGCCGTGTGACGGCCTAGCGGCGGGCCAGGTGGTCGAGCACCGCGTCGAGCGCGGCGGCGACGTCGAGCGGCGCGGTGTCCACGGGGTAGCGCTCCAGGACGGCGGCGCCGAGCCCGGCGAGCGCCGGGGGCAGGGTGTCGCCGCGGCGCGCCACGAGGTGGGTCGCGGTGACGGCCAGCAGGCCGAGCAGGGCGTCGAGCGCGGCGCCGGCGTCGACGGCCCGGCGCCAGGCGAGGACGTCGGGCGTGCTGGTGTCGGTCTGCCCGCTGCGCCCGAGCCCGACGAGGCTGGGCCGGGCGGCGGCGCGTGCCTGCTCGGCCCAGCCCGAGGCCGTCATCGGGAAGAGCGAGGTCCGCGGCTCGGACTCGAGGGCGGCGATCCCGTCGGGCGGGTCGGTCAGGCGGTTGAGCTGGGCGGTGACCAGCTGGGCGAGGTCGGCCCAGGCGTGGGCCAGCGCGTCGAGCGTCGGGGCGACTAGCGGGTCGTGGTAGCCGCCGTTGGAGAGCACGGCACCCAGCGGCGGCCGCACGTCGGGCCCGACGAACACCGGGTTGTTCGACGCGGCGCGCAACGACGTCGTGGCCGCCTCGCGCGCCTGGTCGAGCGTGCGCGCGACCCCGCCCAGCACCCGCGGCGCGCTGCGGAACGACACCGGCGCCTGGTAGGCGCGGCGGGGCCACCGGCCGCCGGCGAGGAGCTCGCGGAACCGCGCGAGCACCCGCTCCTGGTGCGGGTCGCCCCACAGCACGCCGAGCTGGGCGTCGACGTGCATGTCGGGCAGCCCCGCGGCCACCGCGGCCAGGGCGAGGACCGGCTCGAGCCGCCCGACACGGTCGACGCCGAGCAGGACGGCGTCGGCGAGCACCGCCGAGGCGACGGGCGACCCGTTGATCAGCGCCATCCCCTCGCCGACCTCGAGGGTGCCCTCGAAGGCCGGGCGCAGCAGCCGGCCCAGCGCGACGACGTCGCCGGGGTCGCCGTGCCCGCCCTCGGGCACCGTCGGGAGGGGCCCGTCGAGCAGCCCGGTGAGCCGCTCGGCGGTCGCCGGGCGGATCGCCGCCGTGCCGTGCAGCACGTCGGTGAGCCGGGCGAGCACCACCGCCCGCACCACGCGCTCGGGCAGCGCCGGGCCGACCGTGAGCGGGGACGGCGGGGTCGGCGGGAGCACGCGGCCGAACTCGGCGCGGGCCGCGTCGTCGAGGACGGTGCGGGCCGCGACGTCGTGCTTGGTCGTGATGCCGTACAGGTGGTCGGCGGCGTGCGCCTCGACGAAGGCGACGAACTCGTCGCGACGGCGCCCGACGGCGGCCAGCGCCGCCGGGCCCAGCCGCACCGCCTCCCCGGCCCAGGCCACCCGCCGGACGGCGTCCAGGTCGACGTCGCCGGGCCCGTTCAGCTCGTGGATCACGGGCGCGATGCTCGTTGATCAGGCGACGTCCGGGTAGAGGGCGGCGACCCCGCCGGCCAGCCCCGCCTGCACCCGGCGGCTGACGTCGTCGGCGAGGATCTCGGTGTCGCCGGCGGCGAACCGGTCGAGCGTGGTCTTCGCGATCGCGGCGGGGTCGGACTTGGCGTCGTCGATGCCCGCGGCGAGGTCGGTGTCCATGTACCCGACGTGCAGCCCGCTGACCTGGATGCCGCGCGGGGCGAGCGCGAGCCGCAGCCCGTTGGTCATCGACCACTCGGCCGACTTCGAGGCGCTGTAGGCGGCCAGGTGCGGGGGCGCGAACCACGACACCACGGACAGGACGTTGAGGAGCGCGCCGCCGCCGTTCACCTCGATGACCGGGACGAATGCGCGGGTGACCGCGAGCGTGCCGAAGACGTTGGTGTCGAACTCGCGGTGGACGTCGGCGAGGTCGTCGTCCAGCCACGCGGCGCCGGTCGCGACGCCGGCGTTGTTGATCAGCACCGTGACGTCGCCGGCCTCCCGGGCCGCGGCGGTGACCGAGGCCGGGTCGGTGACGTCCAGGGCGAGGGGCCGGGCGCCGGGGAGGTCGACCGAGCGAGGGTCGCGGGCGCCGGCGTAGACGGTGGCGCCGCGCGCCAGGAGCTGCTCGGCGAGGTGGCGGCCGAAGCCGCGGTTGGCGCCGGTGACCAGGACGGTGGCGGCACCGAGGTCGAGGGTCATGGAGGACCTCCTGAGTTGGTATATCCAACCTAGCATGCTGAAACCGGATCGCCAACCACGCGTACGCTGGTGGTCGTGGCCCGGGGAATCCGCGGCGGCGAGACCTGCTCGATCGCCCGCACCGTCGACGTCCTGAAGGACCCGTGGGCCTTCCTGGTCCTGCGCGAGGCCTTCGGCGGCGTCACCCGCTTCTCCGACTTCCGCGCGCGGCTGCACATCGCGAGCGACGTGCTGAGCGACCGGCTGAGCGCGCTGGTCACGGCGGGTGTGCTGGTGCGCGAGCACTACCGGGAGGCCGGGAGCCGGCCGCGCGAGGAGTACCGCCTCACCGAGGCCGGCGACGAGCTCAGGCCGGTCCTCGCAGCGCTGCAGCAGTGGGGCGACGCCCACCTGCCCGCCGAGTGCGGACCCACCGTGCTCTGGCGCCACCGCGAGACCGGCGAGCTCCTGGAGGTGGCCTTCGTCGACGCGGACGGGCGGCGGGTGGCCCGCGCCGACGCCGTCGGCGAGCGGACGGCGGCCTATCCCGCGTGACGAGGTGCCCGCGGCGCGGGACCGTTCGGCCTCTTGTGGTCGCTGTCACACTGGGGTAGCGGGGCCCGGAGTGCGGGCCCGCAGCGTGAGGAGCTCGCCATGGGCATTCTGGGGTGGATCGTCGTCGGTCTGGTCGTGGGGCTCCTCGCGAAGGCGATCATGCCGGGCAGGGACCCGGGCGGGATCATCGTCACGACCCTCATCGGCATCGTGGGCGGGCTGCTCGGCGGCTGGATCGGCGGCCGGTTCTTCGGGGTCACGACGGGGACCTTCTTCGACCTGCGCACCTGGGTCATCGCCCTGATCGGCGCGCTCGTCCTGCTCCTGATCTACCGGCTCGTCGCCGGCCGGAGGGGTCGCGCGCGGATCTGAGCGCGGGGCGACACTCGACGCGTGGCGCGCATCGAGCAGGTCCTCGCGCGGGTCTACGTCGTCGATCTGGACGCGGCGCTGCCGCTCTACTCCCGCCTCGCCGAGGGCGCCCCGGTCCGCCGGTTCGCCTTCGGCGGCGTGGAGCTCGCGTGGGTGGGGCCGTTCCTGCTGCTCGCCGGGACGCCCGAGGAGCTCGCGCCCTTCCGTGACCGCGCCGCGACGGTGCTCGTCGACGACCTCGACGCGGTCGCCGAGGAGATCGCCGCCGCCGGGGGAGAGGTCCTCGAGGACCCCGCTCCGGGGCCGAACGGTCGCGGATGATCGCCCGTCATCCCGACGGGGCCGTCTTCGAGTACCTGGACGTGCCGTTCCGGGGCAGTGGCGCGTCGGCGACCGGACCGTGATCGTCTTCCGGTGGCGGATTCGGGGGCTGGGCGTCCGGATCCGCTACGAAGACGTGATCATGGACCTGTCGGGGGCGCCCGTCGGGTGCGTGCCGGGGACCCGCGCGAGCGGGACGTCGCGGACGGTCCGGTTCGTGACGCTGCGCGCGAACGCCACGAGGACGTAGCAGAGGGCGGCGTAGCCGAGGTACTTGGTGACGTCCTCGGCGTTGCCCAGCAGGTGCGACAGGGACGGGTCGGTCACCTCGAACACGTCCTCGAGCTTGTCGCCGGCCACCGACACGGCCAGCCCCGCGAGGCCCAGGAGCATCGGCAGCAGCAGGCCCAGGCGGTGCACCGGCAGCGCGACCCACAGCAGGATCGCGGCGCCGACGACGACGTAGAAGCCGTTGCCGACGATCTCCGGGATGCGGAAGCTCGGCAGGATCGAGTCGTGGATCATGAAGACATCGTCGAAGGCGACCAGGAGGACGAGGACCACGACGCCGAGGCCGGCGCGGAGCGCGCGCCGGTCCGCCCCGGGTCGGGTCCGCGCGAGGTCGAGCGCCCCGAGCAGCACGCCGGCCGCGACGACGAGCGCGCCGCAGCAGACGAACGTGAACAGGCCCGACCACGCCGAGGAGCCGGGTGAGGTGTCCTGGTCCTGGAGCGCGATCTCGATGGCGTGGCCGCTCGCGGCGAACGCGGTGAGGACGACCGCGAACCCGATCCCCGCCGGCACCACCGCCCTCGACACGGTGCGCCACAGCTCCCCGAGCTCCCCGCGGACCGTCCAGAGGTCCCCGGCGGGGCGGGCCAGCGGCTCCGTCGGCGGCGTGGCGTCCCCGAGGGCCGCGCCGGCGCCGAGCACCGGTCCGGTGACCGCCTCCTCCACCGTCGCCGCCCCGGCCGGGCGCACGACGCGGCCGGTGACGCTCCGGGCCCGCGCCACGAGCACCCAGCACAGCCCCGCCACCCCGAGGAACTTCACGACGCCGCCGGTGTTCGCCAGCAGTCCGGCGGGCTCGTGCGTCCCCTCGAGGTGGGCGGCGACGGCGACGACGACCGCCGCCACGGCCAGGCATGTGAGCGCGGTCCAGAACGCGAGTCCGAGGCCCGCGTCGCGCGCAGGCCCCCTTCCGAGCACCCCGAGGAGGCCCAGGACGACGAGGTAGCAGGCGGTGCCGACGCTCGCGGGGATCCCGACACCGGGGAGGACGGTGTGGTGGAGCACGAAGAGGTCGTCCAGCACCAGGACGACCACGCCGACCGCGATCGCGAGGTCCGCCCGGCCTGCCGATGGTGCCGTCCCGCCCCGGCGGCGCCAGGCGTGGGCCAGCCCGACGGCGAACAGCAGCATCCCGGTGGCCGCCAGGAGCGCCTCGGAACCGAGGAACTTGAAGAAGCCCGTCCACTCCGAGCCCTGGTCACCCGTGTCGCGGTCGCCGAGCAGGAACGCGACGACGTGCCCGCCGGACCGGTGGCTCACGGCCCAGCCGGTGAGGACCACGGCCAACCCGACCGCGGTGGGGAGAAGGGCGAACCGCACCATTCGCGACAGATTGTCGAATTCGTCGTGTTCCGTCGCCATGGTCGATCCTCCTGGGAAACACTCCTCGTTCACCGGGTGTTCGGCGGGAGGCTACCGAGGGAGGAATGGCAGGGATTCCAGGGTGGGTCCCCCGAACGGGAACTGTCCGGGAAACGCAAGGCCGATCCGAGAATGGTCGGCTCAGGGTTCGCCGAGTCCCCCGCGGGAGACGAGCTGGGAGGCGATGACGTTGCGCTGGATCTCGTTGGTGCCCTCGCCGACGATCATCAGGGGGGCGTCGCGGAAGTAGCGCTCGACGTCGTACTCGGTGGAGTAGCCGTAGCCGCCGTGGATCCGGACGGCGTCGAGCGCGACCTCCATGGCGATCTCGGAGGTGAACAGCTTGGCCATCCCGGCCTCCATGTCGGCGCGCCGCCCGGCGTCGTAGCGCTCGGCGGCGTGCAGGATCAGCTGCCGCGCCGCGGTGATCTTCGTGCCCATCTCGGCGAGGTGGTTCCCGACCGACTGGTGCTGCCAGATCGGCTTCCCGAACGCCTCGCGCTGCTGGGCGTAGCGCAGGGCGTCGTCGAACGCGGCGGTCGCGACGCCGAGCGCGCGGGCGGCGACCTGGATGCGCCCGGTCTCCAGCCCGCGCATCATCTGCGCGAACCCGCGCCCCTCCTGCGCGCCGAGCACCGCGTCGACGGGCACGCGCATGTCGGTGAAGGCCAGCTCGCAGGCCTCGACGCCCTTGTAGCCCAGCTTGGGCAGGTCCTTGGAGATCTCGAGGCCGGGGCCGTGCTCGACGAGCAGGATCGAGATGCCGCGGTGCTTCGGCTCCGCGGCGGGGTCGGTCTTGCACAGCAGCGCGATCAGTCCGGAGCGGCGCGCGTTGGAGATCCAGGTCTTGGAGCCGTTCACCACGTAGTGCTCGCCGTCGCGGCGGGCCGTCGTCGTCATGGCCTGCAGGTCCGACCCGCCGCCCGGCTCGGTCAGCGCCATCGTGGCGCGCAGCTCCCCGGTGGCCATCCGCGGGAGGTAGCGGTCCTGCTGGGCGCGGGTGCCGAACTCGACGAGCAGCTTGGAGACGACGGTGTGGCCGCCCATCGCGCCGGCCAGCGACATCCAGCCCCGGGCGAGCTCGGCGGTGACCAGGGCGTAGCAGGGCATCGACACCGGCGCGGAGCCCCACGGCTCGGGGATCGCCAGCCCGTAGATCCCGAGCTCCTTCATCGCCTCGATCAGCGCCTCGGGATAGGTGTTGGCGTGCTCGAGCTCGCGCACCACGGGGCGGACGTCCTTGTCCACGAACGCCCGCACGGTCTCCACGACGAACCGTTCCTCGGTGTCCAACGCAGCCACGTCCCTCACGTCCCCTCGTCGTCGGTGTCCGGCCCGGCCCGGTGGGTGTGCAGCGCGGCCATGCCCAGCTCCAGGGTCCTCGCTCCGGTGGGCACCGCGAGCGCGATCGCCGCGGCGATCTCCTCCCGGGTCGCACCCTGCCGCAGCGCGGCGTGGGCCGCACCGCCCGGGACCGCGCGCTGCGCAGCGCGGGCGAGCGGGCGATCCGCGGCCGGCGCCGTGTTCGACGTCCGTGTGACGGACCGTTCGGTCCCCGCCTGGTTTCGTCACACGGATCGCGATCATGGACCGAACGCGGGCTCAACCCGGGGCGGGGCCGACCAGCCCGTCCACGAGGTGGTGGAGCACCTCGTGGACCTCGGCGTGCGCGCGGTCCCGGTCGGCGGCGGTCGCGATGACCAGGGCGCCCTCGTCGAGGGCGCCGGTGAGGATCTGCGCCAGCGTGCCCACGGGCTGGGGACGCAGCTCGCCGGCGTCGATCGCGGCCTGCAGGAGCTGCTGGGTCATGCCGAGGCTGTGCTGCTGGGCGAGGTCCCGGAACCGGGCCCACCCGAGCACGCTCGGCCCGTCGAGCAGGAGCAGGCGGTGCACCTCCGGGTCGAGGCACACCGACAACCACTCGTCCAGGGCCACCCGCAGCGCGGCCGCGGGCGTGGTGCTGCCGGCGGTGACCACCGCCGCCGCCAGCCGCGCCACGACGTCGCGCTCGACGTCGTCGAGCACCGCGACGAACAGCGCGGTCTTGTCGGCGAACTGGTGGTAGATCGCGCCGCGCGTCACGCCGGCGGCGGTGGCGATCTCCGGGGTGCCGACCTCGGCGTACCCGCGCTCGGCCCACAGCCGCCGGGCTGCCGCCCGGAGGGCGGCGCTCGTGGCGGCCGAGCGCTCCGCCTGGGTCCGTCGCTTGTTTTCCATACATCCTGCCGGTAAGTTGCGAACAGCCTGCACGTAAGTATCCACACCAGGAGGCGTCCGATGCCGATCGCCGCGGTGAGCACGGCCAACATCCACTACGAGTCCCGGGGGCCCGACGGCGGGCGCCCCGTCGTGTTCGTCCACGGCTACGCCATGGGCGGGTCCCTCTGGGAGCCGCTGGCCGCACGGCTCGCCGACCAGGGGTTCCGGTGCCTGACCCCGACGTGGCCGCTGGGCGCCCACCCCGAGCCGCTGCACCCCGGGGCGCCGTCGGACCTCCCCGCGGTCGCCCGCACGGTCGCGGAGCTCCTCGACGCGCTGGACCTGCGCGACGTGGTGCTCGTCGGCAACGACACCGGCGGCCTCGTCTCCCAGCTGGTCGCCGTCCACCACCCGGAGCGGCTCGGCGCCCTCGTGCTCACCAGCTGCGACGCCTTCGAGCACTTCCCACCGCCGGTGTTGCGCCCCTTCGTCCTGGCGTCGCGGAGCCGCGCCACCTTCCGCGCGGCGGTGTGGCCGCTGCGCCTCGCGGCCGTGCGCCGGCGCGCCTTCGGCGGGCTCGCCCACACCGACATCGACGCGCTCACCGCCGCCTGGGTCCGGCCCGCCCTCGCCGACCCCGGCGTGGTCGAGGACCTCCGCCGCCTCACCGCCTCACTGGACGCCGCGACGTCCATCGAGGTCGGGCACCGGCTGGGCGAGATCACCCTGCCGACGCTGATCGCCTGGTCCGCCGACGACGTGTTCTTCCCCCTCGACGACGCCCACCGTCTCGCCCGGGTCATCCCGCGCGCCCGGCTCGAGGTGGTCGAGGGCGCCCGCACGTTCTCGATGCTCGACCGGCCCGACCACCTCGCCGGGCTCGTCGCGGGCGTCGCCGCCTGAGTCAGACGTGCCCGAGGGCCCGGGTCGCCGTCTCCGCGGCGTGGCGGATGTGCTCCACGCAGGCCTCGGCGGCCCGGTCGGCGTCGCGGGCCTCGACGGCGTCGACCACCGCGCGCAGCTCCGCCGCGGCCTCGCGCGGCCGGCCCGGTACCGACAACGACGTCGCGCGCAGCAGCCGGACCCGGGCCTGCAGCCCGGCGAGGGTCTGCTGCAGCGGACCGCTGGCCGACCCGGCCATGAGGACCTCGTAGAAGCGGTCCTTCGCGGCCAGCTGGGACTGCGCCCCGCCGTCGTCCTCGGCGGATCGGGCGATGGCGTCGACCGCCCGGCGCAGCGCCCGGACGTCGCGGTCCGACGCGCGCTGCACGAACCGTCGCACCGCCAGGGCCTCCAGCGCCGCGCGCATCTCGTAGAGGTCCGCCGCGTCGGAGGCCGACAGCGACGTGACCTCCGCCCCGCGTTGCGGGACGACGGTCACGAGGCCCTCGGTGGCGAGCTGGCGGATGACCTCGCGGATCGTCGCGCGGGAGACGCCGAGGTTCTCGACCAGCTCGCGCTCGATGAGCCGCTGTCCCGGCCGCAGGCGCAGGTCCAGGATCGCCGCCCGCACCCGGTCGGTCGCCACCTCGCGCAGCGGGGCGGCGACCCGCGGCAGCGGCTCGGACCCCCACACCGACGACGTCACGGTGCCCATGGTCCCACCCGCGTCCGAGTCCCACCCGCGTCCGGCTCAGCGCGTGGACGCGACCTCGGCGAGGATCGGCGCCCCGACCGTCGCCGCGTGGATCCCGACGACGCTGGCGATCTCGAACATCTCGAGGATCTCGGCGACCGACGCGCCCTGGTGCAGCGCGTTGCGCAGGTGCAGCTTGAGGCCGGGCACGTAGAGGTGCGTCGCCGACGCGTCGAACGCGCAGTAGACGAGCTCCTTGACCTTGGCCTCGAGCGTGCCGGTGTGCCAGGGCACCGAGGAGAACGCGACGTAGGCCTCGAAGAGGTCCGGGTCGAGCTCGAGGATCTCGTCCCAGAAGTCGTGCCAGTACCCGCGGGTCGCGGTGAACTCGGCTTTGAGGCGCTCCTGGCGCTCGTCGAGCGGGGCGGGCCCGTCGCGCAGGCCCTCCTCCTCGAGCACCTCGACGAGCAGCGGGACGCCGATGTTCGCCGCGTGGATGCCGAGCGTGCTGGTCAGCTCGAGCACCTCCATCACCTCGGCCGGGGTGGCGCCGGCGTCGAGGGCCGCGGCCACGTGCTGGCGGATGCCCGGGGTGTAGAGGTGCGTCGCGGCGGCGTCGACCGCGATGAACAGCAGCTCGCGGACCTTCGGCTCCAGCGCACCGGGGTCGCGGCGCAGCGGGACCGACGAGAGCCCGAGGTAGGCACGCAGGAACGCCGGGTCGAGCTCGAGCATCCGCTGCCACGGCTCGCCCCAGGTGCCGCGCACCCGGACGAACTCCGCCTTGAGCGCCTCCTGCTCGTCGGTGAGCTCGGTGGTGGTCATCGGTCCTCCCCGCGTCGGAGCCAGCGGACGATCTCGGTGTGGTCGGCGTCGGGCGGCAGGGCGGCCGCGGCCTCGGCCCAGAGCCCGACGGTGCTCGCGGCGTGCCGGGAGGCCGACCCGGTGGTCCGCGCGAGGTCGAGCGCGATCCGGATGTCCTTGAGCATCAGGCCCAGCCCGAAGCCGGACGCGAACGTGCCGGGCAGCACGTCGCGGGGCCACTTCACCTCGGTGGACCCGCTGCGCCCGGTGGAGGCGTTGACCACCTCCAGCATCACCTCGGGGTCGAGCCCGAACGCCTCGCCGACGAGCAGCGCCTCGGAGCTCGCGAGCAGGTGCGCCGCGCTCATGAGGTTGTTCAGCGCCTTGAGGGCGTGCCCCGCCCCGGTGGGTCCGACGTGGCGCGGCCGCCCGATCGCGGACAGCAGCGGCCACACCGCGGCGACGGCGTCGTCGTCGCCGCCGACCATCACCGACAGCGTCCCCGCCCGCGCGCCGCTCACCCCGCCCGAGACGGGGGCGTCGAGGAGCACGTGGTCGGCCTTCGCGGCCCGCTCGGCGAGCTCGCGCGTGCGCAGCGGTTCGGACGAGCTCATGTCCACGAGCACCGCACCGGGCTCCAGCGCGTCGAGCAGGCCCCCGCCGACGACCGTCCCGACGACGTCGGAGTCCGGCAGGCAGAGCAGCACCGCCTCCGCGCCCGAGGCGACCGCCTCCGGCGTCGGGACCACCTCCGCCGTCGGGACCTGCGCCGCGAACGCGTCCCGGGCGGCGTCGGCGGCGTCGTGGCCCCGGACGTGCACCCCGGCCGCGGCGAGCTGCGCCGCCATGGGGGTGCCCATGTGCCCGAGGCCGACGAAGCCGACGGTCCGCCCGGCCAGGTCGGCGGTCATCGCTGCTCCTCGGCGATCTCGGACAGCACCCGTTCGGCCACCCGGAACGCCTCGAGCCCGGCCGGCACCCCGCAGTAGACCGTCGCCTGCAGCAGCGTCTCCTGGATCTCCTCGACGGTCACCCCGTTGGTGACCGCGCCGCGCACGTGCACCGCGAGCTCGTGCGAGCGGTTGAGCGCGGTGAGCATGACGAGGTTCAGCAGGCTGCGGGTGCGGCGGTCGAGTCCCGGGCGGCTCCACACGTCGCCCCAGCACGCCCGGGTCACGTACTCCTGCACCGGCCGGGAGAACTCGCTGGTGTTCGCCATCGAGCGTTCGACGTGGGCGGCGCCGAGGACCTCCTTGCGCACCGCCATCCCCTGCTCGAGGCGGGGATCGGCGCCGTTGCTGCCGCTCACGGTGCTCACCGGGCCTCCCCGTACTCGGCCGCGGAGACCTCGTCGAGCCACGTCGTGGTGCCGAGCGAGACGGCGAGGTGGGTCATGATCGTGCCCGGTCCGGCGCCGTGCCAGTGCCGCTCGCCCGGGGCGGTCCAGACCAGGTCGCCGACCGTGAGGGGCTGCGGGGCCTCGCCGTGTGCGCACACCCAGCCGCTGCCCGCCGTCACCACCAGCAGCTGGCCGCGCTCGTGGTGGTGCCAGTACGTCCGGGCGCCCGGGGTGAAGGTCACCGAGTTGACGGTGGTGCCGTCGGTGCTCGGCAGCACCGGGTCGCCGTAGACGGTGCCGGTGAACGTCCCGCCCCGCGCCTCGGCGCTCGCGCCCGCGGCGCGTCCGTGGACGATGTGCACGGTGTCATCCCTCCTGGTCGGGCCGGTCGTGCCGGGTGTGCCGGCTCTGCTGGATGCGGGTGCCGCCGGCGAGGTCGCCGAGCGCGTCGACGACCCGGTTCGAGATGACGTCGCCGTATCCGAGGTGCGCGGCGAGGCCGAAGCTCGCGAGCGGGCCGGCCGCGTTGAGCGAGGGGACGCCGAGCCGGCCGAGCAGCTCGGTGTAGAGCGTGACGTCCTTGGTCATCAGCCGAGTGGTCAGGCCCCCCTCGAGGTAGTCGCCCTCGACGATGCGCGGGAACCGGTTCACCGACGCGAACGACTGTCCGCTGCCGCCGTTGATCGCCGCGAGCAGCGTGCGCAGGTCCAGCCCGGCCCGCGTCCCGGCGACCATCACCTCCGCGGTGGCCGCGAGCGTCACCGCGTTGAGGAAGTTGTTGAGCAGCTTCGCGGTGTGCCCCGCCCCGACCGGCCCGAGGTGGTGGACGGTCGCCGCGAACGCCGCGAGCACCGGGCGGACCGCGTCGACGGCCTCCGGGTCGCCGCCCGCGGTGATGATCAGCGTCCCCTTCTCCGCGGCGGCCGCGCCGCCCGAGATGCCCGCGTCGAGGAAGGTCACCCCCTGGGCGGCGGCCTCCCGGGCGAGGGCCGCCGTCGACGACGGGTCCGCGGTCGACAGGTCGACCACGGTGCTGCCGGGCGCGGCGCCGGCGAGCACGCCGTCGGGGCCGCGGACGACGGGCTCGACGACGCCCGAGTCGGGCAGCGAGAGCAGCACGACGCGGCACGCGCGGGCCACCGCCGCCGGATCGGCCGCCGGCGCGGCGCCCGCGGCCTCGGCCCGTCCGGCCACCGGGTCGTGCCCGACGACGGGTGTCCCCGCCGCGACGAGGCGGCGCGCCATCCGCCCGCCCATGTTGCCCAGCCCGACGAAGCCCACGGGGCCGGTCATGCGTCCACCTCGATCCGGATCGCGAGGTCGTCGGTGCCCGGCACGCGCCCCGGGAAGCGGCGCCCGACCTCGGCGTCGTGGCCCGCGACCAGGACGTGGTCCGCGGGGGCGGCGAGCTCGCCGAGCAGGTCGAACCCGGCGTACATCGCCGCCAGGTCGGCCACGACGAAGAACGGACGGTCGGCGGTGAGCTCGTCGTAGAAGTGGAGGGCGTCGGCGGCGAGCACCGCGCGGCCGCCGGGCACCGGGGCCAGCGCGACGAGCTGGCCGGGCGTGTGCCCGCCGACCTCGATCAGCTCGACCCCGCCGCCCAGGTCGAGGTGGCCGTCGAAGGTCGTCACCCGCCCGTCGTCGCGGGCCCGGGCGAGGGTGGCGAGCTCGTCGGGCTCGGTGGAGTGCGCGAACTGCACCCGCGCGGCGTGCGGGCCGCTCCAGAACTCCAGCTCGCGGCGCGTCATCACCACCTCGGCGGCCGGGAACCGGTCGAGGTTGCCGATGTGGTCGTAGTGCGCGTGGCTGACGACGAGGCGCTCCAGGCTCCCCGGGTCGATCCCGAGGGCGTCGAGGACGGCCACCGGGTCGGCGAGCAGGTCCCGGTTCCGCCGCCGCCCGACGTCGGGTGCGAAGCCGCAGTCGAGCAGCGTGGTGCGGCCGGTCGCGTCGCGGACGACCCAGAAGAAGTAGTCCATCGTGAACGCGGCGTCGGGCTCGCGGTACACGTGCCAGTTCAGGTAGCTCTCGGCACACGTGGTGGTCCGGGTGCCGTAGCGGACCGCGAGCACCTCCCCGCCGCTCACGGCGCCTCCCGCAGCGTCGCGAGCACGGGCAGCAGGTACTCGGCCATGCCCTCCGGGTCCTCGGACATCGGGAAGTGGCCACGCCCGGGCATCACCACGAGCTCGCCGCCGAGCCGCTGGGCGGCCTCGCGGCTCATCTCGGTGGTGGCGGAGTAGTCGTACTCCCCGCTGAACACGTAGAGCGGGCACGACGCCGGGCCGAGCTCGCCGGAGACCTTCGGGAAGTCGACGGAGTAGAAGTACGTGTCGCCCTGGTAGACGCCGGGACCGGTGCTCGCGTACCCCCACAGCGTCTGCGCGCGGGGGCCGGCGGGGCTGCCCGGGGCCATGAGCCCCCCGACCCAACTGGCGAGGAACGCCGAGTGGTCGACGTCCGCGCGGTGGGTCCACTCGACGAACCGCCCCGGGCTGCCCAGCCCGCCCTCGAGCGCGCACACCCCGCGGAACCGCTCGCCGTGGCGGGACGCGAGGTAGAGCGCGATCGCGCCGCCCATCGAGCACCCGGCGAGCACCGGACGCTCCAGCTCCAGGGCGTCGGCCACCGCGAGGACCGTGGCGGCGTAGGTCGCGGTGTCGAGGGTGTAGCGGCGGACCTGCCAGTCGTCCGGCGGGTCGGAGCGCCCGTGCCAGGGCATGTCGAAGGCGACCACCCGGTGGTGGGCCGTGACCCGCGGGTCCTCGAGCAGGCCCCGGAACTGCCGCGAGTCGGCGCCCGCGGTGTGCAGGCAGAGCAGCGGGACGCCCTCGCCCGCGGTCTCGACGTGGAGGCGCAGCCGCCGCCCGTCGACCTCGACGTGCAGATCCCGCCCGACGGCGGGCCCGAGCCCGAGCGGCGGGGGAGCGGGATCGGGGCGGCGCGGCGCCGGATCGAGCGCCGTGGCCCGCAGCGCGGCCACGATCCGGTCGAGGAGCCCGGCCGTGCGGGCCCAGACCTCGCGCCGTCCGCCCACCCGGTCGGAGCCCCGGGTGGCGACGAGGGCCTGCGCGGACGTGGCGCCGCGCGGCGGCGGGTCGGCGCAGACGTCGGCCCAGTCCTGCGCGGTGAGGGTGAGCGCCACGTCCCAGGTGTCGTTGATCCCCGGCGCGCCGCGGGGGGTGAGGTGGCGCCCGGCGACGTCGACGAGCAGCCGTGCGCCGGCCACGTCGAGCAGCAGGGATGCCGGTGGTCCCGGCGGCAGCCCGGCGAGCAGGTGGTCACCCAGTGCCGCGGCCATCTGCTCCTCGTCGAGCGGCATCGCCGTCCCCTTCCCCCCGACTGGTTGACGCCGGAGGTGACCCAGCTTACGTTCTCGATTGTCTGACAGCCAGACGAAAATCGGCGGGGCACGAGGAGTGGGCACGATGACGAGTCCCGAGCGGGCGGCACCCCGGCCCGACGTCGAGACCCCGGAACGGGCGGCCAAGCGCCGCTCGGCGACGCGGGGCGCGTTCTTCGCCGAGTTCGTCGACATGTTCGACATCTACCTGCCGACGGTCGTGCTCACGCCGGCCCTCGTCTACTTCCAGCCCGCGGGGCTCGACCCGGGCACCGCCGCGATCCTCACCTCGCTGGTGTTCGTGACGACGCTGCTCGGCCGGCCGGTGGGCGCAGCCGTCTTCGGGGCGCTGGCCGACCGCGTCGGGCGGCGGCGCGCGACGATCACCTCGGTGAGCGGCTTCGGCGTGATCACCCTGCTCATCGCGCTGATCCCCGGCCACGCCACGATCGGCATCGCGTCGTACTGGCTGCTGATCGTGCTGCGCTTCCTCGACGGGGTCTGCCTCGGCGGCGGCTACACCGGCGCCCTGCCGCTGGCGATGGAGTACGCCCCGAAGCACCGCCGCGGCCTGCTCGGCGGGGTCATCCTCGCCGCCTTCCCGCTGGCCTACGTCGTGATCACGCTCGTCGCGATGGCGTGCTTCGCGATCTTCCCGCTGGCGGGCGCGACGTCGGCCTACGCGGTCTGGGGCTGGCGGGTGCCCTTCGTGCTCGGGGCGGTCCTGGCCGGGTGCCTCGTCGTCTACTACGTCCGCAGCGTCGCCGAGTCCGAGGTCTGGGAGGCCGCCGAGGCCGCGAAGGCCGAGGGCACCTCGGCGGGCAGCGCGGCCCGTCCGCTGCTCGCGGTGCTGCGCGGGCCGAGCGGCCGCGCGTTCCTGCAGGTATTCACGATGATGACCGGCTTCTGGCTCACCCAGAACCTGGTCACGCTGTTCCTGCCGACGACGGTGCTGCGCCAGCTCGTCGGGCTGTCCAACTCGCAGGTCACCGTGGTGCTGCTCGTCTCCTACGTCTGTCTCGTGGCGAGCTACATCGGGTCCGGGGTGCTCGGCCAGCGCGTCGGGCGCCGGCGCTTCTTCGTCATCGCGGGCGTGGCGATCGCCGTGTTCGGGTCGGCACTCCTGGGGGTCCTGGTCACCGGGAAGGGATTGCCGTTCGGGGTGGTCGTCGTGGTGGTCTGCGCCTTCTCGGTGGTCGTCACCGCACCCTGGGGCGTGGTGCTCCCGTACATCACCGAGCGGTTCCGCACCGACGTGCGCGCCTCGGGCTTCGGGCTCGGCTTCAGCGTGTCCGTGGTGATCCCGTCCTTCTACGCGTTCTTCGTCGAGGGCCTCGGCAGCGTCGTGCCCTACGCCGCCGCGTCGGTCGTCCTGCTGGCGCTCGGCGGTCTGCTCGGCGCGGCGGGCGCGGCCGCCGGCCCCGAGACGCGCGACGTCGACTTCGCGACGGAGGCGCCCCACGAGTGATCCGTGACGGTCCGTGCCGGCCCGGACGCGGGCGGGAAAGGGGTCGGGAATGGGGCCGGACGTTCCTTGACAGCCCCTGGGGGTCGCAGGACAGTCGTCGTTTCTTGGGGCGGTGTCGGAAAACGGGGAATGACGATGTCGTGGAATCTGCGTGGCAGTTACGTCGAGACCTGCTCGTGCGACCTGATGTGCCCGTGCAGTCTCTCCCTCGATCACGGCGCGACGTACGACTTCTGTCGCGTGACCTTCGCCTTCGACATCCACGAGGGTGCGGTCGAGGGCACCGACATCGCGGGCTGCAAGGTCGTGATCATCGCCGACACCCCGAAGGTCATGACCGAGGGGAACTGGCGGGTCGGGGTGTTCGTGGGCGACGAGGCCGACGACACGCAGTTCGACCAGCTCGTCCGCGTGTTCAGCGGTCAGTTGGGTGGGCCGATGGCGGGGCTCGCACCGCTGATCGGCGACGTGCTCGGCGCCGAGCGGGCCACCATCGAGATCGACCACGACGGGCTGCGCCACGGGGTCCGCGTGTCCGGCGGGATCGACTTCGAGATCGAGGACATCGTCCCGTTCGGCGTCGACACCGGCCGGCCGGTGAAGTTCGACGGGATGTTCCACCCCGTCGCGTCGGACCTGACGATGGCCGAGGCGAAGCATTCCCGCATCAACGCCTTCGGGATCGAGTACGAAGGCCGGACGGGGCTGTCGACCTCGGACTTCTCCTGGGCGGCCTGAGGTCGTGACCGCCGGGTCGGCCCCACGGTCGGTGCTCGAGGACGGACCGCGTCCGGCCCTGCGGGCGGTCCGGGTGCGCCTCGGGCTCGTCGTCGTGCTGTTCGTCCTCGCCGGCGTCGGCTGGTGGTGGACCGTCGGGCAGATGCGCGGCATGGACGACGGTCCGTGGACCGCGCTGGGGGCCTTCGGCTGGTTCGTGCTGGTCTGGCTCGTGATGATGGCCGCGATGATGTTCCCGTCGGTCGCGCCGACCGTCGCGCTGTACGCCCGGATGACCAGGGGCCGGGCCCCGCTGTCCTCGCCGCTGTTCACGGCCGGGTACCTGCTGACGTGGACCGCGGCGGGCGTGGTGGCCTGGCTGCTCGCCTCCGGGGTCGGCCTGCTCCCCGGTGATCCCCTGGCCTGGGACCACTCCGGCCGCGCCGTGGCGGCCGCCGCCCTTGTGCTCGCCGGGGCCTACCAGCTGACGCCCTGGAAGAACGTCTGCCTGAGCAAATGCCGCAGTCCGCTCGGCTTCCTCTTCGGTTCGTGGCGCGACGGCCCGGTGGGTGGGCTCCGGATGGGGGTGCGGCTCGGCGGCTGGTGCCTCGGGTGCTGCTGGGCGCTCATGCTCGCGCTCTTCGCCCTCGGCGTCATGAGCGTGGTGTGGATGGCGTTCGTCGCCGCCCTCATCGCGATCGAGAAGACCGTCCCTTGGCGGTGGGCCGCCACCTACGGCATCGCGGCCGTCCTGGTCGTGCTCGGTGTCCTCGTCCTCGTGGCCCCGACCGCCGTTCCCGGCCTCACCATCCCGGGCGCCACCACCATGCCCATGATGTAGATCCTGTCCGGGAGGCAGCCATGACCGGACCGTTCCTCGCGCCGGGCAGCGACGGCTCCTACTACGTCGTCATCGACGTCGACATCACCGACGTGCCCCGCTACCTGACCTACATGGAGAAGGTGCGGCCGGCGCTCGAGGCGGCCGGTGGCCGCTACCTCGTCCGCGGCGGGGCGTACACGGTCTACGAGGGGACCTGGGAACCCGCCCGCCTCGTGCTGCTCGAGTTCCCGTCCCGGGAGGCGTGGGAGTCGTTCTACCGCGGCGCCGAGTACGAGGGCATCAAGGTCATCCGCGACGAGACGAGCACGGCGAACATGGTCGGCGTGGAAGGGCTCGCCGCCCCCGACTGATCATCCCGAGCCGCGGCCGGTCGAGGGCACCAGCTCGGAGTCCCGGACCTTCTGGAACCCGCGGGCCATGCGTCGCTTGGCCGGCGGGAAGTGGTCGACGAACCGCAGCGCCGTCCGCTGCGCCGCCACCGACAGGGGACCGATGACCGGGCGGCGGGCCGTGCCGTCGTCGTTCATGAACTCGAGGGACTCCCGGACGGCGAGCGACGAGTACCGGCGCATCAGGTCCTCGTACTCGCCGACCCCCTCGAGCAGCGACATCTCCCCGTCGCGCACCCGCACGAGCCGGTCGCGCAGCTCCCGGGCGTCGCGCAGCGCGGTGTTGGCGCCGGCGCCGCGCCCGGGGGTCATGGTGTGGATCGCGTCCCCGACCATCGTGACCGTGCTCGGGGCCCAGGCCGGGACGGGGTCGGCGGTGCGGATGGCCAGGGCGACCGTCGAGCCCGGGTCGGCCGTGGCGATGAGGTCCAGCCAGCGGGGGTCCCAGCCGGCGCTGAGCTCGGCGGCCAGGGCGAGCGCCTCGGGCCCGGTGCGCTCGAGGAGGTCGCTCGGCGCGATCGTCCGGGACGTCGTGATCGCCCACGAGATGTAGTCGGTGGTGTTGTCGAACCGCAGGCCCGGCCAGCGCTCCACCAGCTCCCGCTCGCTCGCGCCCGCCCCCTCGCGCGGCCCGCCGTCGCGACCCCACGGCATCCGCACCGCGTGCGTGATGCCGAACTGGCCGCGGCGGTCGAAGTACATCCCGAAGCCGTGGCGGACGACCTCCGGCAGGAGCGCCTCGGAGCGCTGGGTCAGCAGCGTCTTGCCGCCGAGGGCGACCAGCCCGGTGTCGGTGTGCGTGGCGTGCGGGAGGTGCTGGTGGCGCACCCGGGAGCTCGCGCCGTCGGCGCCGACGAGCAGGTCGCCGGTGTCCGAGCTCCCGTCCTCGAAGTGGGCGGTGACCCGGGCGTCGTCGTGCTGCTCGAGGTGGGAGAAGCAGTGGTCGAAGGTGATGACGTCCTCCATGCCCGTGAACAGGACCTGGCGCAGCGTCATGCGGCTCACGTTGTGCTCGCGGTCCTCGGGGCCCCCGCCGGTGTGCGGCAGGTCCGTCATGCGCATCCGCAGGAGCGTGCGGTACCGCTCGGTGAGCATGGCGAGCGTGTCGTAGGGCGCCGCGGTGGTGGCCACGAACGTCGCGAACAGCTCGGGGGACAGGCACGCCTTGAGGGCGCGGGCACCGTTGGGGGAGATCCCGACGCGGTAGCCGTGCAGCCCGCTGCTGCGTGTGCGGTCGCGCTCGTGGACCGCGACCTCGATGCCGGCCCGACGCAGGCCGTGGGCCAGGCACATGCCGCCGGTCCCGGCGCCGATGACGATCACCTTCATGAGGGGTCCTCCCCGCCGGGGTGCATCCGGCGTGCGGTGTCGACGAGCTCGTCGTAGGTCCAGGTGAGGGCGCCGCCGTGGAGGTCCTCGAGGACCTTCGCGAGCCAGGCGACGTCGGTCTCGAGGTGCGCGATCGCGTACTCGTTCTCGATCAGCACGATGCGCGGCAGGTCCTGCGCCACCCACCGGATCTCGTGGCGCATGCGGTCGAGCTCGCCGCGGCGGTCGGAGAGCCGCAGGGCCAGCGCGTCCGCGGCGACCTCGGGGGTGAGCAGCGGCAGGTAGGCCAGGGCGGCGATGAACTCCGCGAACTCGTGCCGGGGCGCGGTGAGCATGTCGAGGGTCCAGGTGACCGCCAGCTCCCGCCCGGCGTCGGTGGCCGCGTAGACGGTGCGCTCCGGGCGGGTCGCCTCCCGCTCGGTGCCCTGCGCGACGAGCAGCCCGTCGCGGACGAGCCGGTCGATCGTCTTGTAGAGCTGCGAGCGCTGCCCGACGTTGACCACCTGGTCCTTGCCGCGCTCCCGGATGAGCTGCTGCATCCGGTACGGGTGCATGGGCGCCTCGGCCGCGAGGGCGAGGACGGCGAGGGCGAGACCGGAGCGCTGCGTCATAGTGTCGGCGACACTAGTGTCGCCGACACCACAGCGCAACGCGTCCTGCGGCTCGGGAGCTCAGGGGGTCGTCAGGCAGGAGCACACCCGGGCCAGGGCGGCGTCGAGCGCCGCGCGCAACGGCGCCGTGTCCCGCATCGTCTGGCTCAGGACGTTGCCGCCCGCCAGGGCCGCCAGCAGGGTGAGCGCCAGCGCGTCGAGGTCGGCGTCGGCGCGCAGCTCGCCGCGCTCGCGCATCGCTCCCAGTCCGTCGCGCAGCACTCCCTGCCAGCGCAGGAACCCGTCCGCGAGCCCGGCGCGGGAGGTCTCGTCGCTGGCGCTGAGCTCGCCGGCGAGCGACCCCAGGGTGCACCCGCCGCGCCCACCGTTGCGGGCCTGGTGCTCGACCGCGGCGTCCGCCCACGCCCGCAGTGCCTCGAGGCTGTCGAGCGCGCCGAGCTCGGTCTCCGTCGCCGCGGTCGCCTGCCGGGTGATGACGGCGCCGATGAGGGACTGCTTGGAGTCGAAGTAGTGGTAGAGCTGCGAGCCGCTCACCGCGGCGCTCCGGCGCACCTGGTCGAGGCTCAGCCCGGCGACCCCGTGCGCGGCGATGAGGTCGGCGGCCGCCGCCACGATGCGGTCGCGCGTTGCCTGTCCCTTGCGGGTGAGGCGGGGGCGGGTGGCGGGCTCGATCACGTCGTCACCGTACCGGAATGGGTTGCGCAACCCATAGTTCGTTGCTAAGAACTGGGTCATGGAACCCAGAAACAACGACCCGGCCGAGCTCACCGGCCGGACCGCGCTGGTCACCGGCGCGACGGCCGGCATCGGGCGGGCCGTCGCCGTCGAGCTCGCCGCGCGCGGCGCCCTCGTCGTGGCGCAGGGCCGCGACCGGGCCCGGGGCGCCGAGCTCGTCGCCGAGATCGAGGGCGCCGGCGGCGCGGCCCGGTTCGTGGCCGCGGACCTCGCCGACCCCGCCGAGGTCGCCCGGCTCGCGCGGGAGGCGGGCGAGGTCGACGTCCTGGTCAACAACGCCGGCGTCTACGCGTTCACCGGGACCCCGGAGACCGACGCCGAGCTGTTCGACCGGCACCTGGCGGTCAACACCCGCGCTCCGTTCCTGCTGGTCGGGGCCCTGGCCCCGGCGATGGCGGCGCGTGGCTGGGGTGCCGTCGTCAACGTCACCTCCACCGCGGCGAGCTCGCCGTCGCCCGTCGGCACCGCCTACGGCGCGTCCAAGGCCGCCCTCGAGCTGCTCACGCGGTCGTGGGCGCTGGAGTTCGGCGGGGCGGGCGTGCGCGTCAACGCCGTCTCGCCCGGTCCCGTCCGCACCCTCGGCACGACGACGATGCTCGGCGACGACGTCGGTGTCCTCGGCCAGGTCACCCTGCGCGGGCGGGCCGCCGAGCCCGAGGAGATCGCGGGCGTGGTCGCGTTCCTGGTGGGCGAGCACAGCAGCTACGTCAACGGCTCGGTCGTCGTCGCCAACGGCGGCGAGCGCCACCCGGCCGCGGCCTGACCGGTGGATCGCCGAGGCCGTCGCTCACCACCGTCGGCGAGCCGCGGCTCCGCCGGCTCGCCGTCCGCACCCCCGAGGAGTCCCGATGACCACGACCGAGACCGCCGAGTTCCACGACTGGCTGCCCGGGTCCTTCACCCTGCACCGCGTCGCGACCCACGGCACCACCCTCGCCGTCGCCGTCGGCGGGCACGGCCCGACGCTCGTGCTGCTCCACGGCTGGCCCCAGACCGGTCGGGCCTGGCGGCGGGTCCTGCCCGCGCTGGCCGAGCACCACACGCTCGTCGTCCCCGACCTGCGCGGCGCCGGCGACAGCGACCTCCCCGACGACGGGTACCGCAAGACCGAGCAGGTCCGCGACCTCCGCGGCGTGCTCGAGGCGCTCGGGCTGACCGGGCCGTCGGTGGTCGTCGGCCACGACATCGGCGGCATGATCGCCCTGGCCTGGGCGGCCGAGTTCCCCGACGAGGTCGCCGCCCTGGTGGTCCTCGACGTCGTGTTCCCCGGGCTCGGGCTCGAGGAGGCCATGGACGTCGCCCGCGGCGGCATGTGGCACTTCGGGTTCTTCATGCAGCCCGGCGTCCCGGAGATGCTCTTCGACGGCCACGAGCTCGAGTTCTTCACCGACTCGTTCACCGCCCTGAGCAACCCCGGCACCTTCACCGACGCGGATCTCGCCTGGTACGCGCGGGCCTACCGCGGCCGGGAGCGGCTGCGGGCCGGCTTCGCCCAGTACCGCGACCTCCTCGCCGACGGGGCCGACAACCGCTCGCTCCTCGCGGGCCGGCCCCTGGCGATGCCGGTGCTCGCCGTCGGCGGCGGCGGGCGCATGGGCCACGCGGTCGCGGATGCCCTGCGAGCCCACGCGCCGCGGCTCACCGACGTCGTCGCGCCGACGGGGCACTTCGTCGCCGAGGAGGAACCGGACTGGTTCGTGGCCACGCTGACCGGGTTCCTGGCCCGGGAGGCCGGGGACCTCACGCGCCGGTGAGGGTCCGCAGCACCGCGCGCACCGTCGCCGGCCGGACCAGGTGCGGGAGGCAGTAGGCCCGCAGGAACAGCCCGTCCACGGTCACCGAGGCCAGGGCGAGGTGCTCGCCGTCGAGGTCGTAGCGGCCGAGGAACCGTTCGAGGCCGGCCGTCCAGCGCTCGTACTCCGCCTGCCAGGGCCCGCCCCGCCCCGCCAGCGCGAACAGCTCGAGCTCGGCCGCGGCGCGGGCGCCACCGTCGCCGCGGCCGGCGGCGACGACCACGTCGGTGAGCGCGTCGAGGGGGTCGTCGGCGCGGGCGGCGTCGTCGAGCCGGGCCAGGTAGGCGGCGTTGACGTCGCTGAGGACGGTGAGGAGGAGGTCGTCGACGGTGGGGAAGTAGTAGGTCACCGCGCTGGCCGGCACGTCGGCCTCGGCGGCGACGACGCGCTGGCTCACCCCCGCCACCCCGGCCCGGCCGATGACGCGCACGGTGGCGTCGATCAGCGCCCGACGCCGCCGTTCCCCCTTGCGGAGGCGGCCGTCGGTCGTGCCGGTCACGGGCCGTGCTCCGCGCCGAGCTCCAGGGCGAGGACGCCGCCGATGACCAGGACGATGCCGCCGATCTGGATCCCGGAGAGCCGCTCGCCGAGGAATCCCGCCCCGATGAGGGCGACGAGGGCGACGCCCGCGGCCGACCAGGTCCCGTAGGCGAGGCTGACGCCGAGGCCGCGGACGAGCGCCTGGGAGAGCATGACGAACGCGACGGCGTAGCCCACGCACACCAGGACCGAAGGACCGAGCCGGCTGAAGCCCTCGGAGAGCTTCAGCGACACGGTGGCCAGGACCTCCGACACGATCGCGACCGCGAGGAAGACGTACGCCACGGCCGGTCTCCTTCCGACAACCTGAGCACTCGCTCCAGATTCTACGGGAGCGATCGCTCGGGCTGCCGACGGCGGCCGGCGCGGCCGGCCATCTCGGCGAACAGCTCCTCGGGTCCGGTCCCGGCCGCCACGGCCATCGTCGTGACCACGCTGGAGCGCGCGAACGAGCAGTACAGGCCGGCCTCGAGGAACCAGGGCCGGCCGTCGGGGTCGACGCGGAAGTCGAACAGCCCGTAGTCGCGGCACCCGAGCGCGACGTGGCAGCGCCGGGCGGCCTCCCACACCGCGGGCGTCACCGGGTCGGTCGGGTCGACGATCCACGCCCGGCCGGCGCCCTTCGCGACCAGGCCGAGCCCGCCGTCGTCGTCGCGGGCGAGCTTGTCGGCGGGCAGCCGGATCGGCGCCGCCTCGGCGTCCACCGGGTACTCCTCGAGCGGCAGGCAGACCAGTTCGGTGCCGCCCCCGGCCCGGTCGCGCTCGACGACGGCGCAGCGCACCTCCCGGCCCGCGGGCACGTAGGTCTCGACCAGCGCCGCCGACGCGTGCTCGAACGCCGCCGCGAGCGCCGGCCCGACCTCCTCGGGCCGGCGAACGAGGGTGATCCCGAGGGAGTTGTCCGAGTCGGCCGGCTTGACGACGACCGGCAGCGCGGGCAGGGCCGGGTGCTCCCCGGGGTGCACCACGACGCCCTCCGGGACGGCCACCCCACCGTGCGCGACGACCGCCCGGGCCCGTGGCTTGTCGGCGCCGACGGCCATGACGTCCGGCGGGTTGCCGATGACCGGGACGCCGAGCACCTCGAACAGGGCGCGGTAGGACGTCATGCCGGGTCGGCAGAACATCTGGGGGACGACGACGTCGGGCGCGAGCGCGCGCAGGTGCGACACGGCCTCGTCGACCTCCAGCGCCGGGGCCGCGTCGAGCCCGGGCCCGGTCAGGTCGGCCGGGAACGACCACCGGCCGCCAGGCGCGACGTGTGCGATCGCGACCTCGTAGCGCTCCGGGTCGGCCAGGGTCTCGAGCGCGTCGCGGGCGTAGAGCCGGGACAGCTCGGCGAGGAACTCGCCGGTGGGCGACCCGACGAGGTGCAGCACCCGCACGGTCAGTCCACTCCGTTCTCAGTCTCCGGCAGGCTCGACGAGCTTGCCGATGTTGAAGTCGATCCGCACCCACCGGCGGCCCTCGCGCAGCGCGTGCCAGAGCAGCACCGGGATCTGGAGGTGGTGCACCAGCAGGAATGGCAGCGGGTCGTCGAGGTCGAAGATCGCGTCGGTGCCGCGCAGGACCACCCGCAGCCGCTCCGGGGCGCTCGTCGGGTGGCGGAGCATCCGCCACAGCTCGTGGTAGAGCCAGTACGTGGGGCGGCCCGTCGCGCTCGGCCGCAGCACGGAGTCGTCGCGGCCGGGGGAGGCGTGCTCGAGGTAGGCGCGGGCGAGGTCCCCGGGCTGGTCGTGGAACATCGTGATCGCCGAGTGGGTGCGCGGGTTGCACTCCAGCGCGACCGGCTCGCCGTCCTCGCCGACCATGACGTCGAACGAGTACTGCCCGGTGAGCTTCCGCTCGGCGACGAAGGTCTCGACCCACCGCTCGATCGCGGGCACGTCGACCGGCGCGTAGTTGACCTGGAACGCCGACGACTCGCAGCAGCAGTACACCCGGAGCCGGCCGTCGCGGGCGGTGCCGTGCGTGCAGTACTCCCGGCCCGGCACGAACGCCTGCAGGATCCAGGGCGTGTCCGGTCCGATCGGCTTGGAACGGGCGAAGGCGGCCGTCTCCTCGCGGGTCGGGCGCGGCAGCGGCGTGAGGTCGAGACGGTTCACCGCGTCGTACGGGATGCTCTTGAGCACGTAGCGGGTGCCGTCGTCGGGGAACGCGAACGCCGCGACCTCGTCGGGCGAGGTGACGCGGTGGGTCTCGGGCACCGACAGCCCGGAGGCCCGGGCGGCCTCGGCGAAGGCGGCCTTGTCGTCGACCGTGTCGATCGCCTCGGCGTCGCCGTGCAGCACCTCGCACCACTGCTCGAGCACCGGCTTGGCGAGCGCGTCGTAGCGGCTCGAGGCCGGGCTGCACACCGGCACGTACACGTCGACGCCCTCGCGGCGCACCACGTCGACCAGGGCGTCGGCGTAGCCCGGGTCCTCCGGCGGCGGGACGACGTGGAAGGCGTCCACGGCACGGGAGAACCGGTGCCCGGTGAGGCGGTAGCGCCCGGACTCGACGAGGACGACGCGGTGCCCGGCCGCGTGGAACGCGCGCGCCAGGGTCAGCGCCTTGGTCATCTTCCCGCCGCTGACCAGCACCGTCCGGGGCCGCTCCGGGACCCCGCGCGCCGGCGTCCCGACGACGGCGGAGCGCACCAGGGCCCCGGCGGTGACGGCGGCGGTGGCGGGCAGCGCGGCGAGCAGCAGCGCCTGGGTGCCGAGCGTGCGGGCCGCGGTGCCCCAGCGCGTGCTCACGCCACCCCCGGGTAGGCCGCGACCATCCCGCGGTGCATCACGCGGTCCCCGACGACCCCGGAGTGGTCGGCCTGGTGCAGCACGGCGCCGTTGTCCCAGACGACGACGTCGCCGGGGCGCCAGGTGTGCCGGTACACGTTGTCCGCGCGGGTGGAGTGCGCGAGGAGCGCGCCGATCGTCGCGGCGGACTCGTCGTCGTCCATCCCGCTCACCGCCGCGCAGCGCTTCGGGGCGTCGAGGTAGAGCGCGACCCGGCCCGAGACGGGGTGGGGCCGCAGCACCGGGTGGTCGGCGGCGGCCTCGTCGTCGGGCCCGAGGTCCAGGCCGGTGACGACGTGGCGGATGGTGCGGCCCGCGACGCGGTCACGCAGGTCGGCCGGGAGCGTGTCGTGCGCCCGGTACTGGTTGCTGAACAGCGTCTGGCCACCCTGGGCGGGGATCTCCACCGCCCGCAGCGCGGTGTAGGCGGGCGGCCGGGCGACGTAGCCGGTGTCGATGTGGAAGTTGCTGCGCGGCGGCGTGGTGCGCCCGACGTTCGAGATCAGGTTGAGGTCGGGGTGGCCGGGCAGCGGTGTCTCCCCGGTGGTGAACGCCAGCTCGCCGAGGCTGCGCAGGAACGCGGTGAACGCGTGATCGGCCCCGTCGTCGGCGTCCTGGGCGCGCAGGACGAGGACGCCGTGCTCGGCGAGCAGGTCGCGCAGGGTGCCGACCTGCTCGGGCGTGAGCGGCCCCACGGCGAGGCCGCTGATCTCGGCGCCGACGGGGTCGAGGGGCTGTGCCGTGATCACCGGGGCTCCTCGGGGACGCGACGGACGAGCGTGAGGCCGTCGCGGAGCGGGACGAGGACCTGCTCGACGCGGGGGTCGGCGGCGAGCGCGTCGTTGAACGCCGCGACGGCGGCGCCGTTGGCGGTCGGTGTGGTCCCGCGCCACGGCTGCCCCTGCATGAGGGTGTTGTCGACGACGACGAGGCCGTGCGGCGCGAGCAGGTCGCTGCCGAGCAGCAGGTCGAGGTAGTCGCGGTACCCGGCCTTGTCGGCGTCGACGAAGACCAGGTCGAACGTCTCGCCGGCTCCGGCGAGGGCGCGCAGCGTGTCCGCGGCCGGCCCGACCCGGACCTCGATCCGCGCGCCGGCCCGCGACGCGGCGAACGACTCCTTCGCGAACGCGGCGACCTCGGCGTCGACCTCGCAGGCGACGACGCGGCCGTCGTCGCCGACGGCCTCGGCCATCGCCAGCGCGGAGTAGCCGGTGAACATGCCGACCTCGAGCACCGACCGGGCGCGGGTGGCGTGCACGAGCAGGCGCAGCAGCTGCCCCTCGACGTGCCCGGAGAGCATCTCCTGCTCCAGGCCGGTGTCGCCGGGGTGGGCGCGCCAGTCGTGGGCGGCCGTGCGGCGCGCGAGATCGGCCAGTGCCGGCGACTCCGGGGAGGTGGCCCGCTCGAGGTAGGGGTCCAGCCCGGCCGCCAGGTCGCGCGCGGCCCGCAGCCGCTCGAGCGCGGCCGCGTCGAGCCCGCCGGCCTCAGCGTGGGCGAGCACCGCGTCGAGCTCCGCGGCGAGGATCCCGACCGGGGTCACCGGGCGTGGCGCGTGCGGCGCCGTGACCGGGGGCGCCGGCGCGCTCACGCGACGCCCGCCTCGTCGGGGACGACGAACATGTCCTCGCCCTCGCCGCCGCGGGGGTACTGCGCCACCAGCTCGCGATGGGTGTCGAGGGTGGCCGCCAGTTCCTCGGGTGAGAGGTCGTTGACGAAGACGCAGTGCCCGATGGGGCGCGGCACGGCGGCGCGGAGCTGCCCGTTGCGGGTCTGGACGATCGAGTCCGTCGCCCTGGTCAGCAGCTCGACCGTCAGGTACGGGCTGTCGAGCGTCAGTCCGAGCCGGCTCAGCAGCGCGAAGACGCGGTCGCGCTCGCCGGCGGTGAGGTAGCCGCGGCGTTCGGCCAGCGTCGTCGAGAGCGCCATGTCCACGCTGATGGCGTGCCCGTGGAAGTAGGGCGGGTCGGGGGTGAGCTCCAGGGTGGGGCTCCAGGTGTGCCCGAAGGCGATGACGCGGTCGAGGTCGAGCTCCTGGAGGTTCGGGACCTCGAGCGCGAGCATGGTGTGGATCGCGTCGTAGGTCAGCCGGTGCGCGATCTCGCGCAGCTCCTCGGTGCCGTCGCGGTGCCCGAACCGGGTGTGCAGCAGGTCCTCGCCGTACTTCTCGAGCAGGTCGAAGATGCCGGCGTTGCCGACCGTCGCGATCTTGACCAGCTCGGCCATGCCGTTGCGGACCTGGTCGACCGGGAGGGTCTCGAGGAACGAGAAGTCGAGGATCACCTGCTGCGACGCGTGGAACGCGCCCAGGCGGTTCTTGTTCTTCCCGTGGTTCACCGCGACCTTGATCGCGACGCTGGCGTCGATGAGCCCGATGAGCGTCGTCGGGATGCGGATGTAGTTCGTCGCGCGCCGGAAGAGCGAGCACGCGGTGCCCGTGACGTCGGTGATCAGGCCGCCGCCGACCACCAGCACGGGCTCGGTGCGCACGAGGCCGAACTCCCCGAACGCGTCGACGATCCGCTCGACGGTGCGCATCGACTTGTCCGGCTCGCGGATGGTCAGCGGGAGCACCGTCAGGGCGATGCCGTGGTGGTCGAAGTAGGCCTGCATCGCCGCGCCGTGGTGGGCGTGCACGGCCCGGTCGACGACGGCGAGGCAGCGGCCGTACGGGCGGTAGGCGTCGGCGACCTCGGTGTTCTCCGGGGAGAACACGCCGTCGACGTAGCGGAGCGTGTAGTCGATCCGCTCGTAGGCCTCGACGTGGAAGGCGGTCTCGGTCGCGGTCAGCGTCGGCTGGGGTGGGGCGGCCATCGGGAATCTCCTGGTGTGGGGATCGGCGGGCTCAGCGGTTCTCGACGAGGTCGCGCAGCTGGGCCAGGTCGAGGGCCTCGACGCGGGCGAGCGCGGCACCGAAGTCGGCCGACGCCGTGTTCTCGTTGGGGAACGCGACGCAGGGGACCTCGGCGGCGGCCGCGGCCTCGACGCCGCCCGGGTTGTCCTCGACGGCCACGCACTGCCCGGCGGACAGGCCGAGCTCGTCGAGCGCGACCGTGTACGCGGCGGGGTCGGGCTTGGTGCGCTCGACGCGCGACGAGTCGACGACGACGTCGAACTCGCCCGCCGCGAGGTCGTCGCGCACCGCCTCGAGCAGCGCCGCGACGTTCTCCTTCGAGGTCGAGGTGACCAGCCCGACGCGCAGTCCCTGCTCGTGCGCGGCCCGGACGGTCTCGGCGACGCCCGGCCGCGGGTGCAGGGTCGACGCCCCGAGCAGCTGCTGGAAGATCCGCGACTTCGTGGCGTGCACGGCGTCGGCGTCGACGGACTCGCCGGTCGACCGCGCGTACTCGGCGATGCGGTCGCGGCCGCCGTTGCTGGTCAGCATGGCCGCGTAGCGCTCGCGGTCCCACTCCCAGTCCAGGCCGTGGTGGGAGAAGGCGTCATTGAACGCGCGGCGTTGGAGCTCCGAGGTGTCGACGACGGAGCTGATGGAGCCGAGCAGGAGCGCGGACGGAGCAGGCACGAGGGCACCTCGGGAGGAGAGGGAGGATGCGGCAGGAAGGCGCGGGCGACCGGCGCCCGACGTCGTTCCGCCGGGGGTCGCGACCCCGGGGTAGCCCCGCGGCGGGACCTCAAACGGGAGCGTTCGTCGCGCGGGTCACCCGCGCCGGCGCGCGTTGATCAGGAGCACACCGGGCAGCCCGCGCGGCCCGAGGGGTCGCGTCCAGTGCCCCTCGCCCGGGCGGGCCCGACGTCTCAGCCGACGAGCCCGGTGACCACGAAGATGAAGGCGGCACCGACGACGGTCAGCGCCAGCCGCGGCAGCGACGACTCCTCGTGCGCCTGGGTCAGCAGCTCGCCCGCGCCGATCATCAGGAAGACGCCGGCGAACGCGGCGAGCCCCAGCGCGTAGGCCTGGCCGGACAGCGGGACCGCGGCGCCGATGAGCGCGCCGATCTCGGGGGCGATCGCGTCGACCGCCAGCCAGGCCCGGGCGCGGCTCGGCCGCTGGTGCTGGGAGAGCACGAACGTCACCGTGTTCATGCCGTCGGCGAAGTCGTGGGCGACGACCGCGACCAGCACGAACGCCCCGACCTCGGGGGAGATGGCGAACCCGGCGCCGATGCCGAACCCGTCGAGGAGGCTGTGGAACGACAGCGCGGCCGCGCCCAGCCCGCCGACCGGGCGGTGGGCGGCCGCGTCGTCGGGCGCGTCGCGGTGGTGGAGCACGGCCAGCCGGCTGAGCACGAGGAACCCGAGGTAGCCGATGCCCATCGCGAGCCCGACCGTGCGCGGCGTGCCGGCCGACCCGAGCTGCTCGATCGCCTCGGGCGCCAGGTCGAACAGCGCGACACCGAGCACGACGCCCCCGGTGAAGGCCATCACCGCACCCAGCCGGCTTCGCAGGCGCAGCGCGAGGAACCCGCCCGCCGCGGTGGAGGCCACCGAGAGCAGCGCGAAGAGCGGTCCGTACCCGTGCACCGTCACCCCTGTCCCCGCGCGGACGAACGCCGCCGACCCGGGAACCCTAAGCGCGCCCTACTCGTCGCACGGATCGGCACCGTCGTCGCCGTGGGCGAGGACGGAGAGGAAGCGGATCGGGAGCTCGACCAGCTCCTGCGGACCGTGGAGACCCTCGCCGTCGAGCTGGAGCGCGTCGCCCGGGCGCATCGTGTAGCTCGACTCGCCGTGGGCGTAGACCATCACGCCCTCGAGCATGTACAGCAGCTCGTGGCCGGGGTGCTGGAAGAGCGGGAACACCTCGCTCTGCTCGGTCAGCGTCACCAGGTGGGCCTCCTGGCGCTTGTGCGGTCCGCGCAGCGAGCCGAGCAGCGTGTAGTCGTGGCCCACGCGGGTGCCGCGGGCGACGATGCGCGGCCCGGCGCCCGCCGGGGTGTACACCGCCTCCCGTTCCCCGTCGGCGCCGCGGAAGAACGAGGTGACGGGCACGTCGAGGGCGTCGGCGAGGCGGGCGAGGGTGGTGAGGCTGCAGGAGGTCTGGGCGTGCTCGATCTTCGAGAGCATCGGCTTGGAGATGCCGGTCCGCACCGCCATCTCGGCGAGCGTGGCCCCGGACTCCTGGCGGAGCCGGCGCACCCGGTGGCCGATGGCCCGCTCGAGCTTCCCCTCCTGGGACCGGGCCGCGCTGACCTCCCGGGTCGCCGGGCCGGTGTCCGGTCCGTCGGTCATCGCATCTGTCCCGCCCCGACGTAGGGGTGGGGGCTCGTCAGCAGGTTCCCCTCGGCGAAGCGGGACAGGCGGAAGTCCGACTCGGGGACGTCCGGGTCGCTGCTCTTGCCGTCGACGACGAGATCGGCGACCAGGCGCCCCACCGACGGCGAGATCTTGAATCCGTGCCCGGAGAACCCCGCGGCGACGACGAGTGCCTCGACCGGGGTCTCGGAGATCGCCGGGTTGAAGTCCGGGGTGACGTCGTAGCAGCCGGCGTAGCTGGAGCTGATCGCGGCGTCCACGAGGCCGGGGAACCGGGTCCCGACCTTCTCCACCGCCACGTCGAGGGCGTGCTCGTCGGCCTGGTTGGAGTACCGGTCGGGGTCGGCGGGCTCGAGCCTCGAGAGGTCGGAGTTGCCGAAGAGGATCTCCCCGCCACTCTCCGGGCGGACGTACTGCAGCGACACCAGGTCGGAGAACACCGGCACGGGGCCGAGGTCCTGGCCGGGGTCGATGAGCACGATCTGCTCGCGGTGCACCGTGATCGGGAGGTCGATCCCGTGGGCGGCGAGCAGCGGCACCGACCACGGCCCGGCGGTGACGACGACGTGGCCGGCGGGGATCTCCTCGCCGTCGGCGAGCCGGACGCCGCGGGCGCGGCCCCCGGTCACGAGGATCTCGGCCACCGTCGCGCCCTGCCGCAGCCGGACACCCTGACCGCGGGCGGCGGCGGCGAACGCCTGGGCGGTCCGGTAGGCGTCGCCGTACCCGCCCCGGGGCTCGTACGCGAACGCCGCGAAGGGCTCGAGGTCGGCGACCGGCCACAGCCGCGCCACCTCGTCGCGGTCGATGTCCTCGGTGCGGACCCCGACGGCGCGCTGGTCGGCCAGCGAGGCCTGCAGGGCGTCGACGTTCTGCGGCCCGACGCCCACGACGTAGCCGGTCTGGTGGAAGCCGACGTCGGTGCCGAGGACCTCCTCGGCGTTCTCGAGCACGTCGAGCGCGCGGTCGGCCATGGCGGCCAGCGAGGAGACGCCGTAGTGGCAGCGGACGACGCCCGACGACTTCCCGGTGCCGCCGGCGCCCACGGTGGCGCGCTCGACGATCACGACGTCGGTCACGCCGCGCTGCGCCAGCGCCCACGCGGTGGCACAGCCCTCGAGGCCGCCCCCGACGATGACGACCTCAGGCATGGTGGCCCCTTCCCTGGGTCCAGCTCCGCTCCGCTCCGTGTCCGGCTCCCGGGATCCAGTCGGTACCCGCGAGCGGTACGCGGGCCATCGCGGCGGCCTCGACCGTGAGCGCGACGAGGTCCTCGGGCTCCAGGTGCCGCACGTGCGACTTGCCACAGGCCCGCGCGATCGTCTGCGCCTCCATCGTCAGCACCCGCAGGTAGTTCGCGAGCTGCTTCCCCGCGCGGATCGGGTCGAGCCGGGACGCGAGCTCCGGGTCCTGGGTGGTGATCCCGGCCGGGTCGCGGCCGTCCTGGAAGTCGTCGTAGCAGCCGGCCGCGGTCCCGAGGGCCTCGTACTCCGCCGCGTACTCCGGGGAGTTGTCGCCCAGCGCGATCAGCGCCGCGGTCCCGATCGCCACCGCGTCGGCCCCCAGGGCCATGGCCTTGGCGACGTCGGCGCCGCTGCGGATGCCGCCGGAGACGATGAGCTGGACGCCGTGGCGGTGCAGGCCGAGCTCCTGCAGGGCCGCCGTGGCCTGCGGGATCGCGGCGAGGGTCGGGATGCCGACGTGCTCGATGAACACGTCCTGGGTGGCGGCGGTGCCGCCCTGCATGCCGTCGACGACGACGACGTCCGCGCCGGCCGCGACCGCGAGCTTGACGTCGTAGTAGGTGCGGGTGGCGCCGACCTTGACGTAGACCGGCTTCTCCCAGTCGGTGATCTCGCGCAGTTCGAGGATCTTGATGGCGAGGTCGTCGGGGCCGGTCCAGTCGGGGTGGCGGCAGGCGCTGCGCTGGTCGATGCCCGCGGGCAGGGTGCGCATGCCGGCGACCCGGTCGGAGATCTTCTGGCCGAGCAGCATCCCGCCACCGCCGGGCTTCGCGCCCTGCCCGAGGACGACCTCGATGGCGTCGGCCTTGCGCAGGTCGGTCGGGTTCATGCCGTAGCGGCTGGGCAGGTACTGGTAGACGAGCGTCTTCGACTGGCCGCGTTCCTCGGGCGTCATGCCGCCGTCACCCGTCGTCGTACTGGTGCCGACCTCGGAGGCGCCCCGCCCGAGGGCCTCCTTCGCCTGGCCGGAGAGGGCGCCGAAGCTCATCCCGGCGATCGTCACCGGGGTCTGCAGGTGCAGGGGGTAGCGGGCGTTGCGGGTCCCGAGGACGACGTCGGTGTCGCAGCGCTCGCGGTAGCCCTCGAGCGGGTAGCGCGACATGGAGGCGCCGAGGAAGAGCAGGTCGTCGAAGTGGGGGACGGCGCGCTTGGCGCCCCAGCCGCGGATGTCGTAGACGCCGGTCTCGGCGGCGCGCTGGATCTCGGCGATGACCCCGCGGTCGAAGGTCGCTGATTCTCGCAGCGACGGGGAATGTTCCAGCGCCATCAGTACGCCCCTGCCTGCTCGGAGTGGAAGTGGTAGAGCCGGCGCGCCGAGCCGTACCGGCGGAACTGCGCCACGTCGTGCTCCAGGCCGGCCGCCGCGAGGAGCTCGGCGAGCTCGGAGCGGTGCTCGTCGCGCACCTCCTTCTCGACGCAGTCCGCGCCGAGGGCCCCGACGGTGCCGCGGACGTAGAGGCGGGCCTCGTAGATCGAGTCGCCGAGCCCGTCGCCGGCGTCGCCGCAGACGACCATGCGGCCGGCCTGCGCCATGAACGCGCTCATCGGGCCGACGGAGCCGCCGACGACGATGTCCACGCCCTTCATCGAGATGCCGCACCGCATCGAGGCGCTGCCGCCGATCACGAGCAGCCCGCCGTGCGCGGTCGCCCCGGCCGACTGCGAGACGTCGCCGGTGACCCGGACCGTCCCGGACATCATGTTCTCGGCGACCCCGGTGCCCGCGTTGCCGTGGATCGTCACGATGCCGCCGTCGTTCATGCCGGCCGCGTAGTAGCCGACGTGGCCGCGGACGTCCACGGTGATCCCGCGGTCGATCCCGGCGGCGACGGCGTGCGCGCCGGCCGGGTTGCGCACCTCGTAGAGCTTCGCCGACGGATCGTGCAGCTCGGCGTTGAGCGCCCGCACCGACCCCGAGGCGAGGTCGACGGTGATCGTCTCCGTGCCTAGCGCTGCCATGCGTAGACCCTCCCGGGCTCGGGCTCGTAGAGACGGGCGGACTCGATCCCCGGCAGGCCGGTGAGACCGCGGAACTCCGAGGCCATCGCGACCCACGCGTCGGTCTCGGCGACGATCGCGGGCTTGCAGGCGATCGGGTCGCGGACGACGGCGAAGCCCTCCGCGCTGGTGACGAGCAGCGTGTAGAAGCCGTCGAAGACCTCGCGGAGCGCCAGCAGGGCCTTCTCCAGGTCCTCGCCCTGGGCCAGCCGGGAGGCGACGTACCGGGCGCCGACCTCGGAGTCGTTCTCCGAGTCGAAGCGCACGCCGGCGTGCTCGAGCTCGCGACGGATCGTGGCGTGGTTGGAGAAGGAGCCGTTGTGCACCAGGCACTGGTCGGGGCCGACGGAGAACGGGTGGCAGCCCTCCGGCGTCACCGCGGACTCGGTCGCCATGCGGGTGTGGGCGAGGGCCTGCCACCCGGACGCCCCCGCGAGGTCGTAGGTTGCGGCGAGGGCGCCGGGGTGCCCGGTCCCCTTGTAGACCGCGAGGTCGTGCCCGGTGCCGACCACCAGCGCCGTCGGGAACGCCGTCGTCACCCGTGCCACCAGCTCGTCGAGGCCGGTCGGGGCCGCGACGACCGTGGTGTCACCGGCCCGCGTGACCACCGCGTCCAGCCCGCCGGTGTCGGCGTCCGGCGGCAGGAGCACCGACACGGCGGCGTGTCCTTCGGGCACCCGGCGGGTGTCGCCGTAGACGGCGACCCCGGCCGAGTCCGGGCCACGCTCCGCGACGCCGTCCAGCATCGAGACCATCAGCCGCCCGAGCTGCGGGTACAGCCCCGGGTCGCGCAGGTGGAGTCCGACGATTCCGCACATCGGGGAGAGGCCCTCCTTCGTCGGCGCCATGTGCACGGATGTGGTCGCCAGGACGACCACATCCGTTCACATGGGCGCAGCCCTAGAACGCGGTCAGGTAGCGGTCGTGCTCCCAGGAGCCGACGGTGGCGTGCCACTCGAAGAACTCCTCGCGCTTCGCGGCCCCGAAGTACTCGGCGACGCCGGGGCCGGCGGCGTCGAGGGCGGCGGTGACCACGGGGTCGGCGCCGAGGGCCTCGACGGCGTGGAGCAGCGTCGGGGGGAGCTCGGGACGCTCGGCCGACCCGGGGGAGCCGGGGTCGACCTCGCGGGCGATCCCGTCGAGCCCGGCGCCGAGCGCCACCGCGAGCGCGAGGTAGGGGTTGGCCGCGCCGTCGCCGCCGCGCAGCTCGATGCGGTTCCCGTCGGGGATGCGCACGTAGTGGGTGCGGTCGTTGCCGCCGTAGGTCGGGCGGTTCGGCGACCAGGTCGCGCCCGACCGGGGCGCCGACGCCCGGGTGCGCTTGTAGGAGTTCACGGTCGGCGCCAGGACGGCCTGCAGGCCCGAGGCGTGCTCGAGGATCCCCCCGAGGAAGCGGTACGCGAGCTCGGAGAGCCCGAAGCCGCGGGCGTCCGCGTCGTCGGGGAAGCGGGAGGCCCCGTCGCCCCACAGCGACAGGTGCAGGTGCATCCCGGACCCGGTGCGGTCGGCGAAGGGCTTGGGCATGAAGGTCGCGGTCATGCCGCGCTGCTCGGCGAGCACCGAGATGAGGTAGCGCGCGGTGATGACGCGGTCGGCCGTGGTCAGCGCGTCGGCGTAGGCGAAGTTCTGCTCGAACTGCCCGTTGGCGTCCTCGTGGTCGTTGGCGTAGTTGCCCCAGCCGAGGGCGTTCATCGCCGTCGAGATGCCGGTGAGGTGGTCGTACATCCGGGTCAGGCCGCGGGCGTCGTAGCAGGGCTGGGCCTCGGTGTCCTTGACGTCGGCCGGGGCGAGGGAGCCGTCGGCGTCGCGCCGGACGAGGAAGTACTCGATCTCGGCGCCGGCGCACAGATCGAGGCCTCGCTGCGCGGCCTGTGCCAGGACGTTCTTGAGGATCACCCGCGGCGCGAAGTGCCAGGGCCGGCCCTCGACGTGCGGGTCGCAGTGCACCAGCGCGAGACCCTCGCGCACCCACGGCAGCGGCGTGTAGCTCGCCAGGTCGGGCAGGACGATGAGGTCCGGGTCGCTCGGCTGCTGGCCGATCGCCCCCACTGCGTAACCGGCGAACCCGACACCTTCGTGCTGCAGCTCGTCCGCGGACTCGACCGGCACGAGCTTCGCGCACGGCTTGCCGGTGAGGTCGACGAACATCGCGAGCAGGAACCGGACGCCGTCGGCGCGGGCGAGCTCGGCCAGCGAGGGCTCGGCGGCGTCGCCGACCGCGGCGGTGCGGCTCGGCTCGGGCCGGACGACGGGTGAGGCGTCGAGCGTCATCGTGGCTCCCTTCGGGTCTTGGCAGGAAACGTAATCTCTTCCGAGGAGATGCGGAAGGGCTGGCGGCGCACGCGGGCCGGCCCGGCGTGCTGGTGATCAGGCGAGCGGCGTGAGGACCAGCCGCGCCGTCGCCACCGCCTCGACGGCCGCCCGGCTGTAGGCCAGCGGGAAGGAGCCGCCCTGCGCCCAGAGCCCGAGGAGGTCGGCGTAGTGCTCGGAGCGGGGGTCGCCGGACTGACCGGGCGCGGTCACGACACGGCTCGCGTCCCAGTCGCCGACGTCGAGGACCATGCGGAAGCTCGAGCCCATCACGGCGTTGAAGTCGGCGTCGTGCCCGGAGAGACCGACGGTGTCGCCGCTGCCGGCCCGGGGCTGCGGGGGCAGGGACCCGGCCGGCCCCAGGACGGGGTGCCGGAGCTCGGTGCGGTGCAGGGCGCCCCAGGTCCACCCGGAGCGGTCCGGCCCCAGCCGGGCCTCGATCTCGGCGAGGGCCGCGCGCAGCGTGGCACCGAGGCCCTCGGCCAGCAGCGCGCGGTCGTCGTCGCGGTCGGGGTCGACCACGGTGAGCATCCGCAGGTCGGGGCGCAGGTCGGAGAACAGCGTGTCCTCGCGGACCAGGCGGGCGCGGGCGGCCGGGTCGGCCGCCACCCCGAGACGGGCGAGGCACCGGTCGGCCAGCCACGGCCGCCAGTGCCGCCGCAGCCAGAGCTGCACGACGAGGGCCGGGCGCGAGTCGGTCCCCTCCACGCCGTCCCAGGCCTGCAGCTCGGCCCAGCATTCCCGGAGATCGTCGGGTACCCCGACGGCGGCGAGCCGGTCCAGCAGCCGCCGCGCGTGGACGTTCGTCGCGTCCGTCTGCATCGCCAGGCTGGACCCGACGTCGACGCGTGCGCCGCTGCCGAGCCACGCGCTCAACCGCTCGTGGCGGGCGCTCGAGTACCAGTCGGTCGTCGCGACGACCTCGCCCGGCCCGTCGGCCTGGTTGGACGTCGTGGCCCAGCCCGACGCCGGGTCCACCTCCCCGGGGAGGTCCCCGGCGTCGACCGCGCCGTCCCACTCGAAGCGCCCGTCCCCGGGCACCGGCAGGGCGCCGTCCCAGCCGGTCCGGCGGGGCACCCGCCCGCAGGCCTGCACGCCGATCCGCCCGTCGACGGACGCGAAGACCTGCTTGACGCCGGGCGCGCCCCACCGGGCCAGCGCGTCGCGGAACTCCCGGGTGTCGGCCGCGTCCTGGTAGCCCAGGCTCGCCAGGTAGGGCGCCATGCCCGGCTGCAGCCAGGCGGCACGCACGGCGACGGCGACGCGGGCCTCGGGGTCGACGTGCACGACGGGTCCGTGGCGGGTGAACGCGAGCCGCAGCGCGGCGTCCTCCCCGCCGGCCACCGGCGTCCGCTCCGCGACGACGTCGAACGCCTCCCACCCGCCGTCGTGGGCGTAGCGGTCGTCGTCGGTGGGGTGGAGGTCGTAGACGTAGAGGTCCTCGTGGTCGATCGGCCAGATCGTCAGGCCGAAGGCGACGCGGTCGTTGTGCCCGAGGGAGATCCCGGGCAGGTTCGGTTCCCCGGCCCCGATCACCGACAGGCCCGGTGCCTCGAGGTGGGCGAGGTAGCGCAGCGAGGGCACGGTGACCGCGCGGTGCGGGTCGTTCGCCAGCAGCGGCCGCCCGGTGCCCGACCGCGCCGCGGACACCACCCAGTTGTTGCTCCCGGAGGGTGCGGTGGCGACGGCGGGCTCCGGCGCGAGCTCGGCCGGCGCGAACGCCAGCCGGTAGACGTCGAGGACCTCGTCGCGCAGGGCGTCCAGGATCCCGGCGTCCGGGACGGTGAGCGGGCCGCCCGGTTCCCGGATCGCCCGCAGCTCCTCGGCCGCCGGCCCGAGGTCGCGCACCGTCAGGGCCCGGGCGAGCTCCTGCTCGGCGTTGTAGAGCAGCCCGTGGGTGCGGATGCGCACCACGTCGTCGGGCGACCAGCGGGCCGGGAGGTGGCCGAGCGCCGCGAACTCCGGCGGCAGCCGCTCCTCGGGGGCCGCGAGCGCCCAGTCGACGCCGGCGTTCACCCCGGCGACGAACGCCTCGACGATCTCGCGGGTGCCCTCGGCGTAGGACGCCCACTCGGCGTCCATCCCGCCCCGGTAGAGGAACAGCCGCCGCGCCCGGTCCCCGTCGAGGTGACGGGGACCGAACACCTCGGCGAGCCGGCCCAGGCCCCGGCGCCGCCACAGGTCGATCTGGAAGAGCCGGTCGCGGGCCGCCTGGAAGCCCTGCGCGACGTAGGCGTCGTGGGCCGATCCGGCGTAGACGTGCGGGATCCCCCACCGGTCGACGAGGACCTCGACCTCGCCGCGCAGCCCGGCGACCGGGAGCTCGCTGCTGGGGAGCGCGGCCATCGGCGGGCCTCCTGGTCAGTCGGCCAGCAGCGGCATGACCTGCGTGCCGAACCGGTCGATGTCGGTGAGGTAGTCCTGGAAGGTGAACATCACGCCGCTCACGCCGTCCACCTCGGAGATCGCCCGCAGCTGCTCGGCGACGCTCTTCGGGTCGCCCTTGATGATCTCCCAGAGCATGAAGTTGTCGTTGCCGAGCAGCGTCGCGTGCAGTGAGTTCTCGTCGGCCTCGGAGTTCATCGACGCGTGCCCGGTCATCGTCTTGACGACCTCGAGCTCCTGGGTCTCGCGCCACCGGCCGATGACGTCGTCGCACTCGGCCAGGCTGTCGCGCACCACGCACTGGTAGAGCGGGAACGCCTCCATGGGACGGCCCGCCTGCTCCGACGCCGCCCGGACCAGGCCCATCTGCCCGGTCAGCTCGTCGATGTCGAGCTTGCCGCCCATGAACTGGTAGTCGGCGTGCTCGGCGGTGAACTGCATGCCGCGGTCGGACTGGCCGGCGCAGATGACCTTGGGCATGTTCCCGTCGTCGAACCACGGCTCGAGCCGGGCGTCGCGCATGTGGAAGAACTGCCCGTCGAAGTCGGACTGCCCGGTCTCCCAGAGCTCCCGCATGACCGTCATGTACTCGGCGGCGTAGTCGTAGCGGTAGCCGAAGTACTCGTCGCCGGGCCACAGGCCCATCGACTCCCACTCCGGCTTCTCCCAGCCGCTGATGATGTTGACGCCGAAGCGGCCGGGCCCGGCGATGTCGGCGATCGTCTTGCACTGCTTGGCGGCGTACACCGGCGGCACCGAGAGCAGCGAGATCGACGGGATCAGCATGACCTTGCGCGTGACGGCCGCGAGCGCGGCCATCGTCGTGAAGGAGTCGAGGGCGTAGTTCCAGAAGTGGATCTCGCCGTCCATGCCCTTGTACTTGTTGGGGGCGAGGAGGAAGTCGAAGCCGTAGTTCTCGGCCTTGAGGGCGGTCTCCTGCATGAGGAACCAGTCGGGCTTCCACCACGGGGCCGTGGTCGAGATGACCCAGCCGCCGGACAGGGTCGGGGCGAAGATTCCGAGGCGCACGCCTGCCTCCACGGTGTCGGGAATCGGTGGCAGGACGCTAGGTCCGCGGCGCCCGCGGCGAATCCGTAGAACGACGGACCCCGTGTTTCCGCTGCGGGGCCATCACGTGACGCCGGCCCGGGATCCGGCGGCTCCGGGCTAGAGTCCGGTGGCGAACGCGGTCGTCGGGGGTTCGGCACGCAGGAGACGGACGGCCCATGGACCTGACCAGCCCGCGACGGGCACCCAGCCCCGCCGCCCTGCGGGTCGACGCGTCCGGGGACGTGCGCGTGGTCGAGCACGGCACCGCCGACGACGTGCCCGCCGAGCTGCGCCGGCTCGCGGCCGGGGCGCTGCGCGCCGCCGTCGGCGAGCTCCGCGCGGTCCACCTCGATGGCGCGCCCGTCGCCGCGCTGGTGCGGGCCGAGGAGACGACGGCGCTGGTGTCGGTCGACCCGCTCGAGGCGCTCCCGCACGGCCTCAGCCGCCGCGAGCTCGAGGTGCTGACGCTGCTGGTGGCCGGGCTGACCAACGCGGGGATCGCGGCGCGGCTCGAGATCGGCGCGCGCACCGTCGGCACCCACGTGGACCGGGTGCTCGCCAAGCTCGACGTCGCCTCCCGCGGGGCGGCGGCCGCCCGCGCGCTCGACGAGGGCCTCGTCGTCGTGCCGCCGCCCGGTGGCGCGGCCGGCTTCGAGCAGATGCGCCTCGGCAAGGCGCTGGCCGCCGCCGACGAGGCCCCGGCCCGGCGGGTCCCGTCGCCCCGGCTCCTGCGCCGGCGCCCGCTGCGCGTGGGTGCCCTCCTCCCGCACACCGGGGCCGCGACCGCCGACGCCCGGGAGATGGAGCAGGGGGCGCGCCTGGCGATCGAGGAGCTCAACGCCGCCGGCGGGGTCGCCGGACGCCTCCTGGAGCTCCGCATCGCCGACGTCGACCCGCAGGACGCCGCCACCGTCCGGGCGGGGTTCGCCGGCCTGCTCGCCGCCGACGTGGACGTCCTGACCTCCGGCTACCTGGCCCCGCAGGACCTCGCCCACCACCTGGCGGCCGAGGCGGGCGTGCCCTACCTGCACGCCGCCACGTCGGGACTCATGGAACGGCTCGCGGCCGGGGAGCCGGGCCGGTTCGCCCGCGTCTTCCAGGTCTGTCCGAGCGACGTCCACTACGGGCCGCACTTCGTGGACTACGTGTCCGACCTGCGCGACCGCGGCGCCTGGCGTCCGGGCTCCCGCCGGCTGCTGGCAGTGCGGCCGACCTGGGAGCTCGTCGACCTGGGGCTCGAGAAGGCCGCCGAGCAGGCCGACCGGCGCGGGTGGGAGCTCGTCGTCGCGACCCCGGCGGCGGACGGGTGGTCGGGGGCGGGAGCGCGGGCGGCGGCCGGCGAGCCCGCGGCGGTCATGGTGGGCAGCTACCTCGTCGACGACCACGTGGCCTTCGTCGAGGGGTTCCGGGCGAGCCGGGGCTCGGGGCTGCTCTACGGCATCTACGCCCCGTCGGTGCCCGAGCTGCGGGCCCGGCTCGGCCCGCTCGCCGACGGCGTCCTCTGGGCCACGACGACCGGCACCTACCCCGACCGCCTCGGGCGCGCCTTCGCGGCGCGCTACGCCCGCCGGTTCGGCGCCGTGCCGGGACGCTCGCACGCCGGGATCGCCTACGACCGCGTGCACCTCGTCGCGGGGGCGTGGGCGGTGGCGGACTTCCGTGACTTCACCGCGGTCGCCGACCACCTGCGCCGCTCGGTGCACCGGGGCGTCAACGGCGCCTACGCGTTCGACGGCCCCGGCCAGACGGCACAGACGTGGACGGGTGAGGGGACCGGCGACCCGTCCCTCGCGCAGGCCCACCTCGTGCACCAGATCCAGGACGGCCGCCAGCGGGTGGTGAGCCCCGCGACCTACGCCGACGGCGACTTCGTCCTGCCGCCCTGGGCGGGCTGAGCGTCGCACCGGGGTGGACACCGGGTTGCGGACGCGGCGGCCCGGTCGCACCGTGGACGCCCCGACCGAACCCGACCGCGCCCCCGGAGGCGGACGATGACCTGGACGTGGCCGCGCCTCGCCGGCAGTGCGCTGGCGGTGTTCGCGCTCGTCGCGACGACGGCCGTCGTCCTGCTCTCGGCGCAGGGAGGGGCGTCGTCGCCGACCGCCGATGTCCTGGAGCCCCCGGTCGCCGGGGTCGCGATCGTGCCCCGGGCCGAGCCGGCACCGCCGGCTGCGGCGCCGTCCACCGCGCCGGCGCCGCAGGCGGTGGCCGCCCGTGCCGGGTCCGAGCCCGACGTGCCCGCGGTGACGCAGCGGGCCGTCGTCGACACCCGGGATCGCGCCGACCCGCCGCCGGCCTCGCACGCCGCCAAGGCCGGCCGGGGTGGGGACGCGAAGGGCGACGACGACGGCGGCCCGGGCAAGGGGAAGGGCAACGGGAACGGGAAGGGCAACGGCAAGGGCAAGGGGAACGGGAAGGGCTGAGCACCCTCGTCCGGACCACCGCGAGCGGACCGACGCGGGACGCACACTCATCGGGGGTGCGGTCTTGCGGGCTCTGGTGGACCGACGTGTGACGCACAGCTGCGCCTGTCGTGGACAGCCGTGCGCTCCCCTTGGGGGCGACGGCCCGGCACGATCTGCCCGGGAGATCACGGAGCCCCTCCACGTCGACCGGATCTCCGTAGAGAGCGCAACGACTCCCTGATCTTGCTAGGGGCGCTCCGCGTCCGGGTGCAGGCGCACCGCCCGCGGACCGGCTCCCCGGCTCCCGCGAGGTGTGCGTGGCGCGCAGGTCGTTGCGGAGTCGTCGCTACCTGGGACCAGGGGTAGGTCTCAGATCTCCTGGCCGTTGCGCTCGATCGGCCCGGAGGGCCACTCGTCCGCGGAGCGGTGGACGGGCAGCAGCATGCCGTTGTGCCGGTGATCCTCGAGGGCGAGGTCGATGCTGATCGACCGGAGGGCGTGGTCGGAGAGCGGTGTCCACCCACACCGTCGGTAGAACCCCCGGACCTCGCGTCCGCAGGTGAGGAAGCCGTAGGGGAGCCCGAGGCGGCGCAGGGTCGCGGCGACCGTGTCCATCAGCGCGCCGCCGAGACCCAGACCCTGGCGGTCGGGGTCGACCGCGACGAGGCCGACGTCGCCGACGAGGACCGAGGTGTCGTGGTCGGGGGCGCGCAGGAAGCGGCGGATCACCGCCGCGTGGGCGACGACCTCGCCGCGGTGGTGGCCGAGGATCCGCAGCTCCGGACGGGCACCGGCCCAGCTGTGCCCGTGGGTGAACACGGTGGTGGTGGAGGCGTAGCTGCGGGCGAGCAGGGCCGCGATGTCGTCGTGCTCGCGGGGTTCGAGGGAGGTCTCCCACCGGGTCGTCCATCGGACCGGCGGCTCGCCGTCGGTGGCGCGGGCGGTACCGGAGAACTCGGTCGTCGTGGTCATCGCCTGGCCTTCCGGGTCACGCCGGGACGGGGGTGCGGTCGGTGCGGTCGGTCGCGGGGGCGAGCTCGCGGCCCTGCTCGGGACCGAACACGGCGGTGAGGCTGAACCGGTCGCCGCGGACGACGGTCCGGCGCCACTCGACGGGCAGGCCGCGCTGGTACCCGGTGCGCTCCATGGCGAGGACGGCGTCGCCGGGGGCGATGCCGAGCAGGCGGGCGCGGACCGGGTCGGCGAGCTCGGCGTGGATGCGTTCCCGGCCGCCGTCCACGCGCAGCCCGGTGTGGCGCACGAGCGCGCGGTGCAGGGCGGTGTGGGTCAGGTCGACGCCCAGCAGCGGCGCGGCGGCCGCGAAGGGGAGCCAGACGCGGTCCCAGGCCAGGGGCTCGTCGTCGGCATGCCGGAGCCGCTCGAGGTGCAGCAGCGGGGTGGACTCCTCGAGCCCCAGGCGGGTCGCGACGACGCCGTCGGTGGTCCGCTCGAGGGCCCGGACCACGCTCGTCTGGGTGCGCCCGGTTCTCTCGACGACGTCGAAGAGCGTCGATCCGGTGCCCACGGGCTGGCTGATCTCGGGGCGGGCCGGCCCGTCGACCACCCGGGGCGCGCGGCCCCGCGCGGCGGTGACCACCCCGTCGGCGCGCAGCTGCGCGAGGGCCTGGCGCACGGTGTTGCGGCTGACCGCGTACTCCTCGACCAGGGCGAGCTCACCGGGGAAGGCCGCCGCGAAGTCGCCGCGGTGGATGCGCCCGAGCAGGTCGTCCTGCAGCTGCGACCACAGCGGCGCGGCCCCCGCCCGTTCCAGCGACCTCGACGCCACGACGGCTCCTCCCGGTCGGTCCCGATTGACCCTACATATGCCCGGCGGCAATGTCTGGTCATTCGGGACGCCGGGTGCGGGAGGCGGTCACCTCCGGCGCGACCGGGTCGCCGCGACCCGGTCGCGCGGTGACGGTCGGCGCGCTACGGGTCGCCGGCCCGGTCGCCCCGACGCCGGCGCGCCGTCGCGGAGCGGGGCGGCGCCGAGCGCATGTGGTCGCGCACGGGGGCCAGGAGCGAGGCGAGGGTCCGGGCGTCGTCGCGGGAGAGCGGGTCGAACAGCATCCGGCTCACCACCTCCTCGTGACCCGGGAGCACCTGCGCGACGAGGGCCCGCCCGGCCTCGGTAATGGCGATCGTGACCCCGCGCTCGTCGTCGGCCGACGGGGTGCGGGTGACCAGCCCGGCCTTCTCGAGCAGACCGGCCTGGTAGGTCAGGCCGCTGCGGCTGTAGACGACGGCGTCGGCGAGGTCGGTCATGCGGTGGCTGCCGGTGGGCGACTGGTCGAGGCGCATGAGGAGCTCGAACCGGGTGAACGTCAGGTCGCCGGCCTCGCGCAGCTGTTGCTCGATCGCGTGCCGGAGCAGGCCCGAGACCTCGATGAGGGCGAAGTAGGCGCCGAGCTGGACCGGGTCGACGGCATGGGGCGGGTCGGGCACCCGCCCAGTCTACTTGCTTCGAATTCGAAGCACTGCTAGCGTCACGCTCCAGTACTTCGACTTCGAAGCAACCCTAGCTCCCGACGAAGGCGGCGGCCCCGATGAAGGCAGTGCGTTTCCACGAGTACGGCGAGCCGGACGTGCTCCGGTACGAGGACGTGGCGCAGCCCGTCCCCGGCGCCGGGGAGGTCCGCGTCCGCGTGGCCGCGACGACGTTCAACCTCGTCGACGACGGCATCCGCGGCGGCTGGCTGCGCGAGGCCTTCCCGGTGACGCTGCCGCACACCCCCGGCATCGAGGTGGCCGGCACGGTCGACGCGCTGGGGGAGGGCGTGGCTGGCCCGGCGGTCGGCGACGAGGTGATCGGCTTCCTGCCGATGGTGCCCGACGGGGCGGCCGCGGAGTACGTCGTCGCGCCGGCGGACGTCCTGACGGCGGCGCCGCGCAGCATCCCGTTGTCCGACGCCGCCGCGCTGCCGATGGTGGGTCTCACCGCCTGGCAGGCGGTCGTCGAGGACGCGAAGCTGACGGCCGGGCAGCGCGTGCTCATCAACGGCGCCGGTGGGGCGGTCGGCGGGTACGCCGTGCAGCTGGCGAAGCACGCCGGGGCGTACGTCGTCGCCACCGGCAGCCCGCGCACGGCCGAGCGGCTGCGGTCCGCCGGGGCCGACGAGGTCGTCGACCACACCACCACCGACGTGGTGGCCGCGGTGACCGAGCCCGTCGACGTCCTGCTCAACCTGGCCTCGATCACCCCGGAGCAGCTGAGCGCGCTGGCCGGCCGGGTCCGCGACGGCGGCGTCGTCGTGAACACCGTCCCGCGGACGCCGGCGCCCGCCGACGAGGCCCGGGGCGTGCGGGCCGTCGACGTCTTCGTGCGCGACGACGCCGAGACGCTGGCGCGCCTCGTGGGCATGGTCGACCGCGGCGAGCTGCGCGTCGACGTCGACCGGCGGGTGCCGCTGCCCGACCTGCCCGCGGTCCACGCCGAGGCGGCCGCGGGCACGCTGCGCGGCAAGGTCGTCGTCCTCCCTGCGATCGGCTGATCGGCGGGTGCCCGCCGCGCCGCGCGGGTGACCGAGCTGTTGCCGAAAGTGACACCCGTTCGGCGTGGATGCCGGCCCGCGGCAGGAGCACCGTGGTGTGATGAGCCTCACCACTCCGCCGCTGCACCCGGACCACCGTGCCCCGAAGACGACCTCGACCAGGGATCGCCGACCCCCGCCGACACCCGTACCCAGCCCTTCGGCCCGGGTCCACCGGCGCGACCTCGGTCAGGGGGCGGGCGTTGTCTTCACCGTCGCGGGCGCCGTCGGCGCGCACGACGCGGCGGTCCTGAGCCGTTGCCTGCACGCCGAGCTCGCCGACTGCGCCGTCGCCGCACCCGGCGACGCCCGCCGGGTGATCGTCGTCGACCTCACCGAGGTCGAGACCTACGGCTCGCAGCTGGTGGACCTGCTGGCGGTCGCCGAGGACCGCGCCGGGTCGCTGGACGTCGGGCTGCACGTCCTCGAGCTCGGCCGGAGCGGGTTCCGGGAGGACTGGGAGAACCGGCACACCCGGGCGGAGGGCGGCTAGTCGCCCCGGTGGCCGGAGCCGTGGTCGGTCGCCGTCGTCCGGGCGTGCCGCCCGGTGCTCCGGTGCGACGAGGTGCTCTGGCGCGACGAGGTGCTCTGGTGCGACGAGTTCTTCTGGTGCGACGTGCTCCGGTGCGCCTCGGTCCGGTCCCCGGTGCTGGGCCCCTCGGACGTTCGGACGCCGGCCACGTACCAGTCCCGGAGCCGGACCGTCGGCGGGCGCGCGGCCGCTGACTCCCGGCGCACCCCGGCGCTGAGGTGGCTCTGCTGGCCGGGATAGAGGGTGCCGCCGGGTGGGCGGTGGCGGTCGACGACGGTGCGGCCGTCCCGCCGCACGCTGACGCTGCCCTTCTCGGGGTTCGCGGAGAAGCGCACCCGGACGGCGAGCCGCGTCCACTCGCCGACCGGCGCCGGCCCGAGATCCCGGCTGGCGGTCCGCGTGCCGGAGGGGTGCCCGTCGCCGCCGTGGAGCACGAGCCGGCCGTCGCGCACCCGGAGGTCGACGGGGGCGGCGCCCGGCCCGTCGTTGTCCCACCGCACGACGACGTGGTGACCCCCGGTCGCGGGGTGGTCCAGCCGCACCGAGACCGCGACCACGTGCTCGTCGCCCTCGTCCAGCGCGGGAAGGGCGGGTTCGAGCTCGCAGCGGCGGCCCGACCCGACGTGGCAGGTCACCTCGCCGTGCCGGACGTGGGGCGCGGTGGTCCCGGCCCGGGTGGGGCGGAACGCCTGCGGGTCGTGGGCCCGCCACCGGACCGAGGTGGTCCGGGCGGGTGCCGGGGCCGAGACGTCGGAGACGCGGGGCGTCGCCTCCGCGGGGCGGGGGGCCGGGATCGCCGGCGCCGGGCCGGTCGGTGGGGCGCCGGCCCGGTCGTCCTGCGGCGCCCGGGACTGCGGCGGCAGCGGTGCCGGGTGGGACCCCGAGACGGTCGCCCACGCGATCGCGGCGCCGCCGGCGAGCGCTCCGGCGGTCACCAGTGAGGCCGTCCGCGCACGCGAGGCCCCCGACGCACGACGATGGCGGGCCATGGTCGCTCCGGGGGCCGCGGGAGCACAGGTACTCCACGATCGTGCCCCGGGACCACGCTGGTCGAAACCGCCGGTTCAGCGCAGGGCCGGGACCTCGCGGCCGGGCGGGGCGTGCGCGACCAGCTCGGCGTGGGCCCGCTCGGCGGCGTCCGCCGCGGGGTCCTCGCGCAGTGCGTCGACAACGGCCCCCACGGTGCCCGGCCCGCCGGCCCACGCCGTCGCCGCCGCCTTGCGCCGCACCGGCTCGGCGTCGTCGCGCAGCAGGAGGGCCAGGTGGTGCGGGGTGCGGCCGTCCTCGCTGCCCAGCGTGCCGATCAGGTCGAGTGCCTCGGCGCGCACGCGGGGCAGCGGGTGGGCCAGGTAGCCGCGGAGCACCAGCGCCCGCCGCCGGGGGAGGGACGCGGTCTCCCAGTCCTGGAGGGTGCCGGCGGCGCCCGGTGCGGTCAGGTCGAACGGCGGGGTGGGGGCGACCAGCGAATACGAGAGGTCCCCGGGCTGCGGCTCGGCCGTGAGCAGCACGAGGCCCTCGGTACCGAGCGCGCCGAACCGGTCGGGCACCGAGATCGTGCCCGCGGTGAGGTCGGCGCGCTCCGCCGCGTCCGCGACCCGTCGTCGGGACGCCGCGTCCCGCCGGGCCCGCCGCGCCGAGCCCTCCTGCACGCGCCGGACCATCCCGACCAGGACCGTCCCGATCACGAGGACGGCGACGGCGGCACCGAGCAGGAGCACGAACCTGAGCACGCCGACCTCCGGGTGTCCGGGCTGTTCGGAGGAGTCCTTACCCCGGACGGACGCACGAGCATGCTCGATCGGTCGTTTGCCGCGACGGCGACCCGCGGATCACCCGTCCCGAGCGGCCGGCTCCCGGCGTCGGGTCGTTCCCCGACGACGAGGGGAACCGCGGTGCAGCAGCTGGCCGGCGCGGACGACGTGCGGCACGCCGTCGACCACGAGACGGGCCCAGGCCCGTGGTTCGAGGTCGACCACGGCCTCGAGGAGCTCCGTGTCCGGGTGGCGGTACCCGGCGGTGGCCGGGTCCGTCGCCGCGCGGCGGTCGTGGGGATCGACGCCGTCGCCGACCTCGGGACCCGGTCGTCGGCCACCCGCCGAGGCGGCCGCGCGGGTCCGGTCGGTCGCCGCACGCTCCACGCGTTCGAGCAGCAGGACAACGACCATGAGCGCCGGGGGGAACACCAGAAGCATCCACAGGTCCTGGACCACCCGTTCCCCCGATCCCGCCGGTGACCAGCCGCGAGCGCCCCGCCACCGGGGTCCACCCCTTCCGCGGAGACCGTCGGGGACGTCGGGGTCGTGCTCAAGGGGTCGATGGTCCCGGCACGGTCGGACCTTCGGGTTCCGTCACCACGTGAGCCAGGGTTTCGTCTGCATGGCGTGCTGGACGCGGGCGATGTAGTTCTGGGCCGTCGGCGAGTACCAGGTGCCGGTGTACCAACGCCCGACACAGCCCCAGAGGTCCCCGGCGTGGTAATTGGGCCCGAGCCAGGGCTCCCACCCCTCGTAACAGCCCCGCAGGACCGCGGCGTAGGTGTCGACGGAGTAGGCGGTGGAGTTCTCGGTCCAGGGCCAGCCGCCGTAGCCGCCCTGGCTCATGTCGTTGACGGCGCACCACTTGACCTGCATGACCCCGAACGCGGCCGGCCCCTGGGGGCCGAACGGTGACGGCGGGGGCGAGCCTCCGCAGTCCCCGAAGTCGCCGTAGCCCTCCTGGTTGATCGGGTTGCCCGAAGCATCCTTGTGGCCCTGGTACCACTGGGACTCGACGGAGGCCTCGGCGCGGACCAGCTCGTCGGGCAGTCCCCACTTCGCGGCCGCCCACTGGAAGATCTCGTCGGTGGTGCCGGTGTAGTTGCCCGTGATGCGGTTGAACACGTAGTCGCCGTTGGCCATCCCGCCGTACTCCCGTGGCCGGAAGTCCGGAGGCGGGACGGTGTGGTTGGGCGTCGTGTTCTCGGGTCGCGGTTCCCAGGAGGACTGCTGGACCATCGCGGCAGCCTGGGCGTCGTCGAGCAGGAACGATCCCACCGGTTTGAGGGCGAGGTGCCCGTTCGCGGCGGGCCGGGCGTCGTCCCCGGAGGCGCCGTTGCCCGGTGGCGGTGGCGAGGTCGAACACGCCACCGCGAGCAGGAGCACGAGCAGCACCCCGAGCAGCGGGGTGCGCGGGCGAGTTCCCCGCCGGGGGGCAGGGGTCGGGGTCACCAGTTGTTCCACGGCCGCTGCTGGATGGCCTGTTGCACCATGGTCACCTGGGCCTGCGCCTGGGGGGTGTTCCAGGTGCCGGTCATCCAGCGCCCGACGCAGCCCCAGAGGTCGCCGGCGTGGTAGGTCGGGCCCCACTGGGGTTCCCAGCCCTCGTAGCACGCGCGGATGATCGCCCCCGCGGTGTCCGCCGCGTACGCCGTCGAGTTCTCGGTCCAGGGCCACCCGCCGTAGCCGGGTGCGTTGGGGTCGTTGAGGCTGCACCAGGGGACCCCGGTGATGCCGAACGAGGCCGGGCCGTCCGGGCCGTACGGCGCCCCGGGGGGCGAGCCTCCGCAGGTGCCGAAGCCGCCGTAGCCCTGGCCCTGGGTGGGCTTCCCCACGGTGTCCTTGTGGTTCTGGTACCACTGCGACTCGACGACCGCGATGCCGCGCATCACGTCGTCCGGCAGGCCCCACTTCGCCGCGGACCACTGGAGGACCTCGTCGGTGGTGCCGGCGTAGTTGCCGCTGATGCGGCTGAACACCTGCGGGCCGTTGGTCATCCCCGGGTAGCCATCGGGGCGGAAGTCCGTCGGGGGCACGGCGTGGTTCGCCGGGATGTTGTCCGGCCGCGGCTCCCAGGGGGACTGGTGCACCAACGTCGCGGCTCCACCGTCGTCGGGCAAGGTCAGGAAGCCGCCGACGGGCTTGAGCTGGAGGTAGCCGCCGGCGGGGGGCCGGGTCGGAGGCGGCGGGGGCGCCGCCTGCGAGCACGCGGTCAGCACCAGGGAGAGGACCGTCACTCCGAGCACCACCCACCGATGGGGCCTCACGGTCCCCCATGCCAGAAGCATGTCGCGGCCCCCTCCTCGAAACGCCTGGTGCCCGAGCCCGAGTGGGGGCGGATGTTGCCCTTTCAAGAGCGGGCGGGGAGAGGGCCGATGGTCCCGACCTGACGGGTCCGGCGGAGCCCGGGGAACCACGGCGCTGTGCTGCGAGCGCCGGACCGGGCCACCCCCACCGCGACCCCGAGCAGCACGAAGAGCAGGTCGCCGGTGCCGCGGAGGGTGAGGTGCGCGTCGAGCACCGACACCACGACCAGCGTCCACCAGCAGATGCCGAGGGCCTGGGTGAGGGCCCCCCGCGCATCCGGTCGCGAGGCGCCCTCCTGCGCGGTGCGCAGGACGGCCCAGGAGAGCCAGACGAAGCCGAGCAGCAACGGGATGCCGCCGACCCACAGCAGCTCCAGGTATCCGGACTCGAGGTAGATGACCTCGCGCCACGTCTCCGGGGCGGGCAGGACCGGGTTGGGCCGCACCCCGAGCGCGAAGTGGAAGTCGCCCAGGGCGGGCAGGTAGAAGCTGCTCAGGTTGTCCCAGCGGGTGAGCCAGCTGATCGGCACCCCCGAGGACGCGGTGTCCTGGGCACGCGCCAGCACGGCCGGGACACCCACGGCGGCCACGAGCAGGGCGGCGGGCACGACCGCCCGCCGGGCGCGACGGCGGAGCTGCGGGAACGCGACGACCAGGAACCCGGCCGCCACCAGCGCCGAGATCCAGGCGGTCACCTGGCCGGTCGCCAGGATGCCGGTGAGCAGCAGGGCCGCCGCGACGACCCGTTCCCGGCGCCCGAGCAGGCCCCGGACCACGCAGCACGCCAGGACGACGGCCGCGATGACGAGGACGTCGCCGGTGGCCAGGGGCGACCCGAGCGTGGTGGTGCCCCGCTCCGCCAGGTCGGACGGGGCGTCCTGCGCCGAGCTCCACCACACCCGCAGCACCGCGAGGACCGGCCCGAACTGCAGGGTCTGCAGCACGGCGATCACGGCGACGGCGACCGCGGGCCAGATGACGAGCCGGGTGAGCCGTTCGACCTGCGTGCGGTGGCGCACGGTCACGCGGACCAGGACGTACAGCGCCGCCAGCTTGGGCACCGGCAGGGTGGAGGCCAGGTCGGCGCCGGTCGGCGCGAGGCCGCGCAGCATCTCCGAGGCGACGGGCCAGACCGTGGCGAGCAGGACGAACGCCGCGAGTGGGAGGTCCACCGGGTGGAGCACCGGACGGGGAACGGTGCCCGATCGGAGGGCGCGCACGATCCCACCGGCGACCGCACCGGTCAGCACGAGCGCGAGCACGGCCTCGTTGGGCCGCACCAGCGGGAGGAGCGTGGACCGGTCGATGCCGGCGAGGAACGGCAGCGTCGCGACGTAGAGGTACACGGCGGCGACCGGCCGCAGGGCGGTGACGGCCAGGACGGCACCGACGACCACGGCGAGCAGGACCACCCGGATGGCCATCGCGCCGACGTCGGCCGGGAGCTGGCTCGCGCCCAGCGCGAGGACGGTGGTGGCGGTGGCGGCGACGATCAGCAGGGGGACGTCGGCCCGCGCCCGCGCCCGCGCGTCCGGGGTCACCACGACGGTCTCCCGACCATCACCCACACCAGGACCAGGACCATCCCCACCCTCGTTCACGGTGACTCTTCGCGACGAGGACGGCAGTGAAGCACCCGACGGCGGCGGCGGTCACCACTTTTCCGGCATCGAGGGACCAAAGTCCCGGTCGCGGGACGTCGCCGGGCGATGTCGATCCGGGAGGGGCCCGTTCGTCGTCGGGGTGAGGGACCGGCGACGGGCCGGTCGACACCCCACGGAGGACACCATGACCGCGACCTACACCTGGGACGTCTTCTCCAGCCTCGACGGCTACGGCTCCTACGGGGGCGACGGCGACTGGGGCGGCTACTGGGGCAAGCAGGGCCCCGAGCTGCTCGAGCACCGCTTCGCCTCCTTCGCCGAGGAGCAGCGGATGGTCTTCGGGGCCACCACGTTCCGACAGTTCGTGGCGATGCTGGCCGAGAGCACCGAGGACTCCGACGTGCGTGACCCGTGGGTGGGCCGCATGCGTGCCATGCCGACCACGGTGGTCTCGTCGGCGCTCGACGGCGACCTCGACTGGCCGGACGCGACCGTCGCGCGCGGGGACGCCCTCGACGTCGTCGGGCGCCTCAAGCAGGAGTCCGACGTGCCGCTGCGCTCGCACGGCAGCCTGTCGATGAACTGGGCGCTGCTGAAGGCGGGCCTCGTCGACCGCCTGCAGGTGACGCTCTTCCCCGTGGTCACCGGCCGGACGGGCACCGACCCCGTCCTCGGCGGCGCGGACGACTTCGACCTCGAGCTGCTCGAGCACCGCACGCTCGACCGGGACATCCAGGAGCTGGTGTACCGCCCGACCCGGCACGTCGTCGGTGGCCGACGCCCCGCGTGAACGGCGCCCCGCCCGGGCAGACTGCGGAGGTGTTCCGGAGCCGGGCCGCGGGCGGGGTGGTCGTCGACCCGCACGGACGGGTCGTCGTCGTCGCGCAGCGGTCGCGCACGTGGTCGCTGCCCAAGGGCCACGTCGACCCCGGCGAGGAGGTGCTGGACGCGGCGCGCCGCGAGATCCACGAGGAGTGCGGCCTGACCGGGCTGGAGCTGGTCCGCGAGCTCGGGTCGTTCTCGCGCTTCGCGGTGCGCCACGGGCTGCCGGAGTGGAAGACGATCACGCTGTTCCTGTTCCGCAGCCCGGAGGCCACCCTGCGCCCCCTCGACCCCGCGAACCCGGAGGCCCGCTGGGTAGCGCCGGAGTCGGTCTCGCGGACGCTCTCGCACACCGCGGACGGCCGGTTCTTCGACCGGCACGTGCTGCCGCTGCTGGCGACCGGCTGAGCGTCTACGGCGCCAGGACGGCGAGCGCCCGTTCGGCCATCGCCCGCTCGCCGAGGGCGTTCGGGTGCACCGGGACGTAGTTGGTCGACCCGACCACCGGCTCGACCCACCGCGTGCCGATCGGCCGGCAGGCGTCGTGCCCGGCCGACGTGGCGGACTCGTCGAGGAAGGTGACGCCGGTGCGCGAGGCGGCGCGGCGGACGGCGTCGTTGAGCGTGGCCTCGATGCGGTTCAGGTACGGCACGTCGCCGATCGCCACGGGCATGACCGGGTAGCAGCCCTGCGTCGGCGGGAGGATCTGCAGGTAGCCCGAGATCGCGACGCGGGCCTTCGGCGCCTTGAGCCGGACCGCGGCGAGCGCCTTGAGCAGGTTCGGGTAGGTGCTGTCGTTGATCGTGTTGACGAACGAGTTGCCGTAGGTCCGCTCGCACGGGTTGCCCTGGCCGGCCGTGGTGGCGGCCGCCGAGCCGCACGCGCCGATGGCGTTGATGAAGACGTTGTTGTCGTTGCCGCCGATGGTCAGCGTCACGAGCCGGGTCGACGACGACAGCGCGTCGAGCTGCGGCGCCACCCCTGGGAACTGCGAGGTGGTGAAGTCCTTGGTCTGCGCCCCGCCGCACGACACGTCGGTGAGGTGGTAGCCCTGCGACCCGGCCAGGTCGTGGGCCCAGTTCAGCGCCGACTGCGTGCACTGCGGGGGCGCCCCCGGCGCCGGCGGGAGGATGCCGCTCCCGGCGCTGTAGCTGTCACCCAGGTTCACGTACTCCAGCGGCGCCGGGTTCGCCGAGGCGACCTGGCCGACCAGCAGCAGTCCCACCGTCGCCGACACCGCGGCCGCGAGTGTCCAGGCTCGTCGTGCACGTCCCATGACGGGTCCCCTCCTGCGAATGGCACATCTCTGCGACACCCGAAGGGGCCGACGGCCGCGTCGTGTGTGGCGCGCACTGTAGGGGACCGTTGGTACCGGGTAGCGGCGGGGTCCCGCCCGACCCGCAACCGGGCTGGGCCGTGTGGTGTCCTCCCGGACGAGGACACCCGACGTCGGGAGGTCATGGTGTTCGACCTGGTCCCGCGGCCGCGCCGCGAGGTCGCCCCCGGGGTGGTGCACGTCCCGGGCTGGCTCGACGAGGACCGGCAGCGCGACCTCGTCGAGGCGGCCCGCGGCTGGGCCGCGGAAGGACCCGGGGCGCGCCGGGCCCGACTCCCGAGCGGCCACGAGATGAGCGTCGCGACGGTGTGCCTGGGCTGGCACTGGATCCCCTACCGCTACTCGGCGACCCGCGACGACCAGGACGGCTCGCCGGTCACCCCACTGCCGGAGTGGCTGGCCGAGCTCGGCGGCGCCGCGGTGACCGAGGCGTACGGCGACGGCGCGGCCTACCGCCCCGACGTAGCCCTGGTGAACTTCTACCGCGGGGACGCCCGGCTCGGGATGCACGCCGACCGCGACGAGCGCGCCCCCGACCCGGTGGTGTCGCTGTCGCTCGGGGCGGCCTGCGTGTTCCGGGTGGGCAACACCGAGCACCGCGGCCGGCCGTGGACCGACGTCGTCCTGGAGTCCGGCGACCTGATCGTGTTCGGGCGTGAGAACCGCCTCGTGCACCACGGGGTGCCGCGGGTGCTGCCCGACGTCCCCGCTCCGCCGATCGGGACGGCGCCGGGCGAGCGCATCAACCTGACCCTGCGGGTGTCGGGGTTCAGCCGGCGGACCGGGGCACGCCGATCCCCGGGTCGATCCGCGTCGGGCCCTGCGCACTGGGCTTGACGTCGAAGTCGAAGATCCCGGTCGGGATGTAGACCGTCGAGCACGAGTTCGGGATGTCGACGACGCCGGACAGCCGGCCCTCGATCGGCGCGGCGCCGAGGATCATGTACGCCTGGATCGGCGAGTAGCCGAACGTCGTCAGGTAGTCGATCGCGTGCAGGCAGGCCCGCTGGTACGACAGGTGCGAGTCCAGGTAGCGCTGCTCGCCGTCGAGCGTCACCGAGGTGCCCGAGAACGCGATCCACTCGCTGTACTGCGGGTCGGTGTTGCCCGGGACGAAGATCGCGTTCTCGGACACGCCGTAGGTGGACATCCCGCCCTTGATCAGGTCGACGTGCAGGTCGATGAACCCGCCCATCTCGATCGCGCCGCAGAAGGTGATCTCGCCGTCGCCCTGCGAGAAGTGCAGGTCGCCCATCGAGAGGTTCGCGCCGTCGACGAAGACCGGGTAGAACACCCGGCTGCCCTTCGTGAAGTTCTTGATGTCCTGGTTGCCGCCGTTCTCGCGGGGCGGCGCGGTGCGGGCGGCCTCGTTCCGCGCCCGCTCGAAGTCGTCGCCGGTGAGCGAGCCGAGGATCGCCGAGTCCGGCTGCGGCGGCAGCGCCAGCGGCGGCACGCGCTGCGGGTCGGTGTCGATCAGGGCCTGTTCCCGGCGGTTCCACGACGCGAGCAGATCGTGCGACGGCGCCGTCCCCATGAGGCCGGGGTGGACGATCCCGGTGAACTCGACGCCGGGCACGTGCCGCGAGGTGGCCTTCCCGCCGCGGAAGTCCCAGATGACCTTGTAGGCGTCCGGGAACTGCTCGGTGAGGAAGCCGCCGCCGTTGGTCTTGGCGAACACCCCGGTGTAGCCCCAGCCCTGGCCGGCCAGGGGGCCGGAGTCCTCCTGCGGGATCGGCCCGACGTCGAGGATGTCGACGATCAGGAGGTCGCCGGGCTGCGCGCCCTCGACCGCGATCGGGCCGGAGAGCACGTGCACACCGTTGAGCGGCGCGTGGAGGATGTCCTCGGCCGAGTCGTCGTTGTGGATCGCGCCGTCGAACCATTCGCGACAGTCCACGCGGAACACGTCACCGGGCCTCACGTGGACCTGGGCGGGCACGTCGGGGTGCCAGCGGTTGTGCCCGACGATCTGCTGGTCGGTGAACTTCCGGCTGCTGTCGAGCGGGAACACCTTCTGCGGCATCGGAACTCTCCCCTGCGGTGTCGGTCGTGCGGGTGCCGGTGGGACGGTCGGGACGACGGCGGGCGGGTCACCGACGCACGCAGGGGGAGCGGTCAGGGTCGCGGGAGCCCTGCCGTCCGGGGGTCGAGCCGGGGCGGGCGTGCTCGCGGGGCCCGGGGCGGCGGTGCCGAGACCACGGCGGGCTCGCCGGCGGACGCCTCCGCCCGGTCGATGGCGGCGACGCGGCCGCGGTCGGCCAGCCCGAGGTGCGGCGCGGTGATGACGCGGCCGGCATCGCCGCCGCAGGTCGGGCAGGGGATCACCGACGGCGCGGTGCCCATCGGCCAGTGGGCGTCCGTGGGGCCGTCCTCGTCGCACCGGTAGCTGTACAGGGGCATCGGTCCGGCTCCCTCCGCTCCGCCACGACCCCGGCGACCCGTACGGCCTGGACGAATGGGCCTCCCAGGAACGTAGCGGCGGTCCGCGCGGGCTGTCCATCGCGAGGGCGCCGGCCGGCGCGGAACGCTCCACGCGAGGTGGCGTGCGTCGGGCGGCGCGCATTGTCGCGCGGCGTTGTTCAGGCTGGGTCACTTCACCCTTCCAGCCGTCACAACTTGCCCGTTCGTCCGATTCTTCGCGTGACGCAGGGTGACAGGTTGACGAGTGCTCGGCGCGTTGTCGGGCGCCCGGCGCGGGGATCGTCGGGTGGGCGAGTGAGTGGGGGCCTCCCGTGGCGACCGTCATCGACTCCATCGAGCCCGTGCAGGGACCACGCGGCACGGTGCTGACCATCGAGGGTTCCGGGTTCTCGGCCGCCCGACTCGACAACGAGGTCGAGGTGGGCGGGGCCGGCGCATTCGTCCTGTCCGCCTCGCCGAACGAGTTGCGGGTCCTCACCGACCCCGACACGGATTCCGGGTCGGTGCGGGTGACGACCCCCGGTGGGCCCGCCACCTCGCCGACCGACTTCACCGTCGTCGGCTTCCCGCTCCCCGGAGCGATCGACGACGGTCCACCGGTGGTCAGCCGTGGGGTGGGCGACCCACGACCGGGGGATGTCAGTCCGATCGGCACCATCCGGGTCCTCGTCGTCGTGATGCGCGCCGACGACACCTCGCCCCCCGATCCCGCCGCGGTGCGCACCACGGTCGACGACGCCTGGTCCAGGGTCGACACCTACTACCGCCAGGCGAGCTACGGGCGGACCGACATCCAGACCGACCTCTCGCAGTTCGTCGACCTCGACGGGCCGCTGGCTGATTTCGTCGACACGTCCCCGGCCGTCGAGAACCTCCGGAGTGACCAGCTGGGCCGCATCGCGGCCATCGGCGCCCAGGGTGCGGTCGATCAGGGGTTCCACCTGGACGACTACGCGATGGCGTGCTTCGTCGTCTTCACGAACGGGACCTTCGTCCGCGCGTGGGGAGGCGGATCCCAGAGCACCTTCTCGTACGACAACGGCCTGCCCGTCGGCGACCCGAACCGGATCCACATCAACCTGACGGCCAGCCACCAGGTCAACACGCTGTACATCAACGAGACCGCGAACTGGGGCCGCTTCGCCCACGAGTTCGGGCACAACGTCGTGTCCGCGCCCAACTCGTCCGGCGATGGGTCCGCGACCCTCGGCGAAGACGTCTACGGCAGCGACCTCGTGGACCCGACCGCCGCCACCGCCCAGCTGTTCGAACTCATGGGGGCCCACGACACCCACCCGCTGTTCTCCGGCTACCACCTGGAGAAACTCGGGTACTACCAGCCCGCGAACATCACCACGCTCGACTGGGACCGCAACCCGTTCAGCGAGACGTTCGAGGTGGTGGCGCACGGCCTCACCGAGGACACGTCGTCGCGGGTCCACCTGGTCAAGGTCCGGGTCTCCGACGCGCTCAGCTACTACGTGCAGGTCCGGCAACGGCCGGGGACCACCGCGCAGGTCTTCGACGACCAGATACCCGTGGGTGCGACCCCGAACAACGGCGGAGTCATCGTCACGCGCGCCATCTCCGGTGTCATGAACAACAACCAGCAGACCCGCTTCCTGAGCCTGCTCCACACCCCGGAGGTCCTCGGCGCCGGAGGCACGGCCGAGGACCCGGCGCGCGCCCTGAAGATCACCGTTCTCGACGACTCGGTCCAGGCTCGGCCACTGGTGTGCCGCGTTCGGGTCGAATGGGCGCAGACCGTGGCGGACGATCCCACCGGCGCGTTCGACCTCCGCATCGAGCCCTGGGACTCGGCCTTCCAGTCGCCCGACATCTGGGTCGACCGGAACCCGTTCGGCACGTTCGACAAGCCGTCGGACAGCGAAGGCCGCCCGACGGGCAACGGCGACAAGCCCCAGGTCGCGAAGATCAACCACGTGGTGTCGCGGGTGCGCGTCAGCGGCGCCCTCGGGGCCTCGAACGTGAAGGTGACCCACTACGCGGTGACCCCACCCGGCGTCGGCGACAACGGCAACTGGGCCCCGATCTCCGTGCAGACCATCCCCACGATCGCGGCGAACGATTTCGCCGACGTCACCTCGAACTGGGTGCCGGTCGTGGGGCGACACACCTGCCTGCGCGCCTTCGTCTCCGCCCAGTTCGGTGAGATCAGTGGCCAGAACAACGGAGCCCAGGAGAACGTCTCGGACTTCATCAGCGCCGGCTCCAGCCCGTGCGACCCCGTGCTGATCCGCACCGCCGTGCGCAACCCGGTCAACGAGCGCCGCCCGGTGTTCGTCTCGCTCCACGGGGTGCCGAGGGGCTGGAGCGCGCAGATCCCCCACGCCTGGATCTGGCTCGAGGGCCTCGCCGAGAAGGAGATCGACGTCGCCATCTGGCCCGAGGAGGATCTCGCGGCCTACGCGATCGGCTCGCACGACGGGAAGGAAGGGCTACCGGGCACCGCGCCGCTGCGCGTGTCGGGCACCGTGCCCCGGGAGTACAGCGAGCTCGTGCAGCCGTTCGACGAGGAACCCGGTGCCCGGTTCGCACCCGTGGGCGGGGTCTTCTACCCGGTCCACGTGCGCCGTCGCGCACGGATCGAGATCGGTCTCGAGCCGCTCGGCGACCTCGACGTCCTCGTGTTCGGCCGGGTGGACCCCGCGGTCCCGGGCCAACGGGTCGTCGTGTCGGTGACCGCGCCGAGCGGCCGCCAGGTGCTCGCCGGACAAACGGCCACGAAGCCCGGAGGGAGCCTCGAGCACCGCCTGGAGCTGGCCTCCGTCGTGAAGGAGCACGGTTCCGGGATCTACACGGTCCAGGCGGAGATCCTCGACGCCGACGAGCTCGACGACGCGACGTCGAACAAGGTCCAGCGCGCCTTCTGACCGAGGCTGCTGACGACGACGGTGGCTCGGAGCGCTCATCGCGGCCGTCGTCAACGGGTCGCCGGCGATCGCGGCCCTTCCTGCCCGCGAGCGCGCGGCGCACCATGGTCGACGGCATCCCGATCCCGAGGAGCTGAGCATGTCCGTCCTCACCGCGTTCGCCGAGGCGATGCGCACCGGCGCCGTCGAGGTCGTCGACCTCACCACGCCGCTGCAGGAGTCGACCCCGATCCTGGAGCTGCCCGAGCCGTTCGCGAACACCTCACGCTTCCGCCTCGAGGAGCTCTCGCGCTACGACGACCGCGGCCCGGCCTGGTACTGGAACGACATCCACACCGGCGAGCACACCGGCACCCACCTCGACGCCCCGAACCACTGGGTCACCGGCCGTGAGGGCCCCGACGTGTCCCGGGTGCCCATGTCGACGCTCGTCGCGCCGGCCGCCGTCATCGACATGAGCGCGGAGGTCGACAAGGACCCGGACTTCCTGCTCGAGGTCGCGCACCTCGAGGCGTGGCAGGCCGAGCACGGACCCCTTCCCGACGGCGGGTGGCTCCTCTACCGCACCGGGTGGGAGTCGCGGGGCGCCACGCAGGAGGAGTTCGTCAACGCCGACGACGCCGGCCCGCACACGCCCGGTGTCTCGGCCACGTGCGCGCGGTGGATCGCCGAGGAGTCGCCGCTGACCGGGTTCGGGGTGGAGACGGTCGGCACCGACGCGGGCGCCGCCGCCGGCTTCGACCCGCCGTTCTCCTGCCACCACTACCTCATGGGCGCGCACCGCTGGGGCCTGACGAGCCTGCGCAACCTGGGGCGCCTCCCGGCCACCGGCGCGGTGCTCGTGGTCAGCCCGCTGCCGATCGTCGGCGGCTCCGGCTCGCCGGCGCGGGTGCTGGCGCTGGTGGAGACGTGACGATGGTCGCCGGGCAGGTCGGGACGCTGCTGGCGGGGCTCGGCGTCGGGCACGCCTTCGGCGTCGTCGGGAGCGGGAACTTCCACGTCACCAACGCGCTGCGCGCGGCGGGGGTGGCCTACACCGCGGCCCGCCACGAGGGCGGCGCCGCGACGATGGCGGACGCCTACGCGCGCACCTGCGGCGAGGTCGGGGTGCTGACGGTGCACCAGGGCTGCGGTCTCACCAACGCGGTCACCGGGATCGGGGAGGCCGCCAAGTCCCGCACGCCGTTGCTGGTGCTGGCCGCCGACACCGCGGGCCACCAGGTGCGGTCGAACTTCCGTGTCGACCAGGACGCCCTCGTCCGCGCGGTCGGCGCGGTGCCCGAGCGGGTGCACTCGCCGGCCTCCGCGGCGGCCGACGTCGTGCGCGCCCACGGCACCGCGCGTGACCAGCGCCGTACCGTCGTCCTGAACCTGCCCCTCGACGTCCAGGCCGCACCCGCCGTCGACGGGCCGCCCCCGGGCCGGACGACGTGGCGCGCGCCCCGCCCCGACGCCGCCTCCGTCGCCGAGCTCGCCGCGCTGCTCGACGGCGCCCGGCGCCCGGTCTTCGTCGCCGGGCGCGGTGCCCGCGGCGCGCGCGCCGAGCTGGAGGCGCTCGCCGACCGGTGCGGGGCGCTGCTCGCCACCAGCGCCGTCGCGCACGGCCTGTTCACCGGCTCGCCCTGGTCGCTCGGCATCTCCGGCGGCTTCTCCACCCCGCTGGCCGCCGAGCTCATCACCGACGCCGACCTGATCGTGGCCTGGGGGGCGTCGCTGACGACGTGGACGACCCGGCACGGCGAGCTCACCGCCGCCGCGACGCTGGTCCAGGTCGACGACACCCCCGAAGCGCTCGGCGCGAACCGGCCCGTCGCCCTCGGCGTCCTCGGGGACGTGGCCGCCACCGCGGCCGACGTCCTCGACGCCTGCGCCAAGTCCACCGGGTACCGCAGCCCCGAGGTCGGCGAGCGGATCCGCACCGACGCGCGGCACGCCGCCCCGGCGGACGTGCCCGGCTCGGAGCGGATCGACCCGCGGACGCTCTCCGCCGCGCTCGACGCGCTGCTGCCCGCGGAGCGCACCGTCGCCGTCGACTCCGGCAACTTCATGGGCTACCCGGCCGGCTACCTGCAGGTCCCCGACGAGGCCGGGTTCTGCTTCACCCAGGGCTTCCAGTCGATCGGGCTCGGGCTCGCGACGGGGATCGGGGCGGCGCTCGCGCGCCCGGACCGGCTGGCCGTCGCGGCGTGCGGCGACGGCGGGTTCCTCATGGGCGTCAGCGAGCTGGAGACGGCGGTCCGGCTGGGCCTGGGCCTCGTCGTCGTGGTGTACGACGACGCCGGGTACGGCGCGGAGTTCCACCACTTCACCGACGACGACCACGGCACGGTGCGCTTCCCCGACACCGACCTCGCCGCCATCGCCCGCGGCTACGGGTGCGACGCGGCCGTGGTGCGCTCGGGCGCCGACCTCGGGGTCGTCCGCCCCTGGCTCGACGGCCCGCGGGACCGGCCGCTCCTGCTCGACGCGAAGGTCGTCGCCGACGCGCCCTCGTGGTGGCTCGCCGAGGCGTTCCGGTGACCCCGACGCCTCGCGCGAGGGGAGGGATGCGCCGCTCTAGCCGCACGAGGGGTCCCCTCGCGCTGGTGGGGAGGGGCGGGGCTCAGGGGGTCTGCTCCCGCCGGCGGGCGGTGAGGCCGGGGCGGTACTGCTTCGGCACCGGCGCCCCGCGGAAGTCCTGATCGAGCGCGGCGTTCCAGGTCCAGTAGGGGTCGACCAGGTGGGGGCGGGCGATCGCGCACAGGTCGGCGCGGCCCGAGGCGATGATCGTGTTGGCGTCCGCCACCGAGGCGACCGCGCCGACGGTGATCGTGGGGACGCCGGTCTCCTGACGGATCCGGTCCGCGAACGGGGTCTGGAAGAGCCGGCCGTAGTCCGGGTCGGCGTCGGTGGAGGTCTGGCCGGTGGAGACGTCGACGACGTCGGCGCCGTGCGCGGCGAGCATCGGGGCGAGCGCGACCGCGTCGTCGCCGTCGAACCCGCCGTCCACCCAGTCGGTCGCGGAGATGCGGACGCTGATCGGGCGGTCCTCCGGCCACACGGCGCGGACGGCGTCGAGGATTTCCAGTCCCAGCCGGGCGCGGTCCTCCAGCGACCCCCCGTAGCGGTCGGTGCGCCGGTTCGACAGCGGCGAGAGGAACGACGAGACCAGGTAGCCGTGGGCGTAGTGCAGTTCGAGGAGGTCGAAGCCGGCGTCGGCCGCGCGGCGGGCGGCGGCGACGTGCGCGTCGACGACGGCCGCAACGTCCTCGGCGGTCATCTCCCGCGGCACCGGCGAGTCCGACCGGTACGGGACCGGGGACGGGCCGAGGACCTCCCACGCCTCGTCGTCGGGAAGGGGATCGTCCATGCCCTCCCACATGACCTTGGTGGACCCCTTGCGCCCGGAGTGGCCGAGCTGCATGCCGATCAGCGCCGGGGTCTCGCGGTGGACGAAGTCGACGATGCGCCGCCAGGCCCGCGCCTGCTCGTCGTTCCACAGCCCGGGGCAGCCGGGGGTGATACGGCCCTGCGGCGTCACGCACGTCATCTCGGTCATCACCAGTCCCGCGCCGCCGACCGCGCGGGACCCGAGGTGCACGAGGTGCCAGTCGGTGGGGACGCCGTCGACCGCCGAGTACTGGGCCATGGGGGAGACGACGATGCGGTTGGCGAAGGTCCGGCCGCGCAGCCGCCAGGGGTGGAACATCGGCGGGGTGCCGTCGGCGACCTCGAGGCCGAGCGCCCGGGTCTGCTCGGCCAGCCACCGGTCCAGGCGGGCGACGTACCCGGCGTCGCGGAGCGCCAGGTTGTCGTAGGTGACCCGCTGCGAGCGGGTGAGCAGCTGGAAGACGAACTGCAGCGGGGCGAGGTGGCGGTAGCGCGCCAGGCCCTCGAACCACTCCAGGCTGGTCTGGGCGGACCGCTGCAGCGACGCGACGACCGGCCGACGCTCCTCGGCGTAGGCCTTGAGCGCGGCGTCGACGTCATTCTCGCGGTCCAGCGCGCCGGCCAGCGCGATCGCGTCCTCGAGGGCGAGCTTCGTGCCCGAGCCGATCGAGAAGTGCGCGGAGTGCGCGGCGTCGCCGACGAGCACGACGTTGCCGGCGCTCCAGCGCTCGTTGCGCATCACGGTGAAGGACAGCCAGCCCGAGTTGTTGCCGATCAGGCCGTACCCCTGCAGGTGCTCGGCGAAGATCGCCTCGCAGAACCGCATCGACGCCTCGTCGTTCTCGCCGGGCCGCCGTTCGACGGCGGCGTAGGCGTCCAGCCCGGCCCGCCGCCACGTCGCCTCGTCGGTCTCGACGATGAAGGTGGAGCGCCGCTCGTCGAACGGGTAGACGTGCGCCCAGAACAGGCCGAACCGGGTCTCGACGATCAGGAACGTGAAGCAGTCGAACGGCCGCTCGGTGGCGAACCACGCGTACTTCGCCGTGCGGCCCTCGCGCCGCGGCACGAACTGTCCGGCCCGCTGTTCGCGCGTGCGGCTGTTCACCCCGTCGGCGCCGAGGACGACGTCGCACTCGCGGCACAGCACCTCGAGCGGGGGCGCCTCGGTGGAGTAGCGCACGTCGACGCCGAGCTCGACCGCGCGCTCGCCGAGGATCTGCAGCAGGCGGGTGCGCTCGAGGGCCGCGAACGCGTGCCCGTCGGAGCGCTCGACGGTCCCGAGGAAGTCGGTGTCGATCGCCGACCAGTGCCGGAACCCGGCCTCGATGCGCGCGATGGACGGGGGGTCGGCGTCGGCGATGTTCTGCAGCGTCTCCTCGGAGAAGACGACCCCGAAGCCGAACGTGTCGTCGGCGGCGTTGCGCTCGTACACGACGATCTCCCGGCCGGGGTCCGACCGCTTCGCGAGGATCGCGGTGAACAGCCCGGCGGGGCCGCCGCCAACCGACGCGATCCGCATGCTCAGACCCCGTCGTCGAGGAGGTGGTCGAAGCGCAGGCCCAGGTCGGTGACGACGACGGCGAGCGGGGCCAGCGCGGCGCGGACGCCGGCCGCCGCGCACGGTGCGAGGTCGCCGGTGCGCAGGAGCGCGAGCAGCGTGTCGTGGGCGGCCAGCAGCTCGGTCTCGGCGGCGGTGAGCTCGCGGCCGAGCAGGTCGGTGGTCACGGTGGTCACGCCATCTCCGTCGGGGCCAGGGCCGCGCGCTGCTGCTCGGCCCGCAGGTCGGTGAGGCGCCTGGCCTTGAGCTCGAAGCGCGGCAGCTCGTCGGTCGCGGCGCGGCGCAGGAGGAAGCGCAGACCCTCGTGGGCGTCGGCGAGCGCGCGGCCGAGGTCGGCCGCCAGCCGGACCCACCCGTCGTCGGGAAGGCTCGGGGCGCACTCGAGCAGGAGGATGACCTCGTCGCGCCCGTCGAGGTGCTCGAGCCGCACCTGGAACTCCTCGATCCCGGCGACGCCGCGCACGATCGCCTCGATCGCCCCGGGGTAGACGTTGGTGCCGCGGACGGTCTTCATGTCGTCGACGCGGCCGAGGATCCCGCCCCGGTACAGGTCGAAGGTGCGTCCGTTGCCGGCGGTCGCGGCCGGGACCTTCACGACGAGGTCCGCGGTGCGGTAGCGCAGCAGCGGCGTGGTCGAGCGGCCGAACGAGGTGCAGACCCGTTCGCCGCGCTCGCCGTAGGGGACCTCGCGGCCGGTGTCGGGGTCGATGACCTCCTCGATGAAATGGTCCTCGATGACGTGGCAGCCGCCGGTCTGGACGGCGCCGATCTCGCGCCCCGGCGCGGCGGGCTCGAACATGACGATCGTCGAGATCTCCGTCATCCCGGCCGTGTCGACCGCGCGGGCGCCCCACCGCTGTTCGATGAGCGCCCTGGTCTCCGGGATCGACCCCGCGGGCTCGCCGGAGAGGACCAGGGTGTGCACCGGCCCCGAGGGCAGGTCGACGCCCATCGCCTCCGCCTCGTGCGCGAGGCGCAGCGCGTAGGTGGGGGTCGAGGCGACGACGGTCGCGCCGAAGTCGACGATCTGGCGGACCCGGCTGTCGGTGGTCTGGGCGCCGCCCGGGACGGTGAGGGCGCCGAGCTTCTCGAGGCCGCCGTGCAGGCCCCAGAAGCCGATGAAGCTGCCGTACCCGAAGGCCACGTAGCCGACGTCGTGCGGCCGGACACCGGCTCCCCAGAGCGCGTAGCACCACATCTCGGCCGCCCAGGACCAGTCCCTGCGGGAGTCGAGCGCCCGCAACGGGGTCCGGCCGGAGGTGCCGGAGGTGGTGTGGACGCGGATGGCTGCCTCCGGGCCGACCACCGGCAGCTCGCCGTAGGGCGGGCGGGCGTCCTGGCCGGCCATCCACTCCTCCCGGGTGAGGAACGGGATGCGGGCCAGGTCGTCCCACGTCCGCAGCCGGTCCGGCTCGACGCCGGCGAGGGTGCGGGCGTAGTGCGGGCTGCGCGCCTTGGCCCAGGCCACCGTGCGGCGCAGCTTGGCGAGCTGGAGCTCGCGCAGCTGGTCCCGCGGGAGGGTCTCGGTCTTCGGGTTCCAGTACGGCTGGTCGGTCACGGCGGAACCTCCGCGCTCCGGACCGTCCTATCGCGTCTGCTTTACGACGGTCACGAAACCACACTAACGTGGCGGGCGACCGCGACACCAGGAGGAGTCCCGTGTCCATCTCCCTCGTCAACCCGGCCTCCCTCGCGCGGCCGAGCGGGTTCACCCACGCCGTGCGCTGCGGGGACACCGTCTGGCTCTCCGGGCAGACGGCCCTCGACGCCGACGGCCGGATCGTCCCCGGCGGCATCGTCGAGCAGTTCCGCCGGGCGCTGGCGAACGTGGTGACGGCGCTGCGCGAGGCCGGGGGAGACCCGACGAGGTTCCTCTCGGTGACGATCTACCTGACCGACATCCCCGACTACCAGGCGCACGGCAAGGAGATCGGCGCGGTGTGGAAGGAGCTCGTCGGGCGCGACTACCCGGCGATGACCGGGGTGGGGGTCACCGGCCTCTGGCAGCCGGAGGCGCTGGTGGAGATCCAGGCCGTCGCCGCTGTCTAGGTGCGCTTCGCGCCCGTGAGCACAAAGTGTCGCTATACCGACATTTTCTGCTCACGAGCGCGGAGCGCACCGAGGACGTGGGCGGCGGCCGGCGCCGCCAGGTGCTCGCGGAACCGCGCGAACAGGGCCTCCGCGCGCAGGCCGATCCAGTCCTCGGGCAGCGCCTCGAGCGGCAGGCCGGGGTCGAGGTAGGGCAGGCGGCGCCAGGCGGTGACGGCCGGGACGTAGTCGGCGAAGGCCTCGGCGTCGTCGACCGGCCCGTCCGGCCAGCGCTCGGCGACGGCGGAGAAGCGGCGCAGGTAGTCCGCGTAGGTGGCCTGCAGGGCGTCGAGGTCCCACCACGCCGCGATGGTGTCGCGGGGCGGGCGCGACGACAGGTGGGTCGCCCGGAAGACGTCGGTGAACTGGCGCAGCCCCCCGCGGTCCAGGGCGCCGAGCACCGCCTCGTCGAGGTGACCGGGGGCCACCCACGTGCCCGGGCCGACCGTGCCCAGCCCGAGCCGGGCCAGCGTCGTCCGCAGCCGGTGGCGCTGGTCCCGCTCGGACTCCGGGACCGAGAACGCCACGAGCAGCCAGCCGTCGTCGGCGGTCGCGCGGCGGCGGCCGAAGATCCGGTCGTCGCCCTCGGCGAGGATCGCCAGCGCGTCGGCCGAGACCCGGTAGCCCGCCGTCCGCCCGTCCTTCTCGGCGTCCAGCCAGCCGCGCCGCTTGAGCCGCGAGATCGCCGACCGCGTCGCCTGCTCGTCCACGCCCAGGTCGGCCATGAGCCGCACGATCGTCGCGACGGACAGCCATCCGCCCAGCTCCCGGGCGTAGAGCCCGAAGAGGGACACGATCAGCGCGCGGGGTGCGGCGGGGCTCTCCGCCTCCCGCACCGGCGCCGTGCTCACGTGCCCACCGTAGTGCCGGTCCGGGGCGTCGCCGTGCCGCTACGCCCGTCAGGCGCCGAGCATCACCTGCGCGTCGCCGGACCAGAAGCGGTTCTCGATCACCAATCGCGACATCTGCCAGCCCGCGTCGGTCTGGACGAAGGTCATGTCGTAGCGGTTGTGCATGGTGCAGTGCCGGTCGCGGACGCCGGGCGGGTGGTGGATCGCGTGGACGAGGGCGGTGACCCGGACACCGTCGCCGTCGGCGTGCAGCACCCGGACGTTGCTCGCGGTGTGCAGGGTGTCCATCGGCCCGACGCTGGCCGCCACGCCGTCGAGGATGCCCTGCCGGCCCTCGAGGACCGGGAAGTCGATGCCCATGGCGCGGGCGGCGGGACCGAAGTCGAGCGTGGCGTCGTCGGTGAAGACCGCGCCGAGGGTCGTCGGGTCCCGTTCGTCGATGCCGGCGGCGAAGCCCGCGAGGGTGTCGGCGAGGTCGAGTCGGTCCTCGGCGGTCAGCACCGCGGTCGGGGTCGGGGTGGCCATGGTGGGGCTCCTTCCTGGCGGGGCGGTCAGTCGACCGTGCACCACGGGTCGTAGGTGGGGTCGGCGAGCAGGGCGTGCAGGCGGCGTCGTCGGAACGCGACGTTCCCGCCGCTGAACAGCGGGTAGGCGAGCGCGTCCTGGACCAGCCCGGCGAGGGGTCGGTGGTGGCCGTAGGAGTCGACGCCGACGATCCGCATCAGCGCGACGAGCGTGTCGACGGCGGTCTCGGAACCGTAGATCTTGGCGTGCACGGAGAGCTCCTCGGCGCCGGGCGCGCCGGCGTCCACCGCGGCGCACGCCGCGCGGGTGAGGGCCCGGACGGTCTCGATCCGCGTCTTCACGTCGGCGAGGAGGAAGCCGACCCCCTGGTGATCGACGACGGGCACGCTCCCGCCCCGTCGATCGGTGCGCGCGAAGTGCAGCGCGTGGTCGAAGGCGACCCGCATGACGCCGACCGCGCAGGCCCCGATGAGGGCGCCGCCGAACGAGGCCGCGACGATCCCGAGCCCGTCACCGACCTCGCCGACGAGGTTCTCCTCCGGCACGCGGACGTCGGACAGGGAGAACCGCGGGAGCAGGTGGGCGCGGTGTCCGAGCGGGTCGAGGACCTCGGTGATCCGCAGGCCCTCGATCGGTCCGGGGACGAGGAGGACCGCCGTCGAACGCCGCGGGTCGGGATCGTCCCCGGTCCGGCACACCACCGTCATGAGGTCGGGGCCGGTGCCGTCCCACCCGGTCGCGTGTGAGACCCACTGCTTCTCGCCGTCGACGACCCACCCGCCGTCCTCGTGACGGGCGGTCGTCCGCAGCCCCACGGCCATGCCGGTCCCGGGGTCCGGTTCGTCGAGGTTGGCGGTGCCGTCGGGCTCGGACAGGGCCAGCGAGGCGAGCGGGGTCCCCGTCGTCGCCAGGAACGGGGCGAGGAAGCGTCGGTGCTGGTCCGGCGTCCCGGCCCGCAGCAGTGGGGTCAGGCCCAGCCCGGTGGCGAACAGGTGCAGGGCGACGCCGGGGTCGCCGGCCACGAGCTCCTCGGCCATCACCGCGGTGGCCGACGCCCCGGTGCCGTCACCGCCGAGGGCCTGGGGGACGAGCCGGCGCAGGAAGCCGGCCTCGACCATCCGGCGGTAGAACGGGCGGGTGGCCCGGTAGCGCTCGGTCGGGCTCGGCAGCGGGTCGGTCACCGCCCGGACGTGGGCGAGGACGTCGCCCGCGAACTCGCGGGCCTCGGCGCGGAGGATCCGGTGCGCGGTGCGCGGGTCTTCGGTCACGGTCACGGCGGGCTCCTCGTCGCTCAGTGGCCCGCGCACTGTCCGCCGTCGACGTGCAGGGTCTCGCCCGTCACGAAGGTCGCGGTCTCGAGGTAGAGGACGGCGTGCACGATCTCGTCGATCTCGCCCATGCGTCCCACCGGGTGCAGGCCGGCGTAGGCCGCGTGCGCCTCGACCGGGTGCATGGGGGTCTTGATGATCCCCGGCGACACCGCGTTCGCCCGCACGCCCGACCCGGCGCACTCGACGGCCAGGGACCGGGTCGCCGCGTCGAGGCCGCCCTTGGTCAGGGATGCGAGGACCGACGGGACGGCGCTCAGCGGGTGGTCGACGAGCGAGGTGGTCACGGTGACGACGTGGCCGCTGCCCCGCTCGAGCATCGTCGCGACGGCTCGTCGGGTGATCCCGAAGAACCCGCCGAGGTTGAGCCCGACCATCGCCGCGAAGTCCTCGTCGGTGTGGGCGGTGAACGGCTTGGCGAGGAACATCCCGGCGTTGTTGACGAGGGTGTCGATCCGGCCGAAGCGCTCGAGGGCCGCGTCGACGACGCGGCCGGCCGTCCGGGGGTCGGCGAGGTCCCCGGCGACCGTGTGCACCTGGGGGTCGTCGGACGCGGTGATCGAGCGGGAGGTGGCGACGACGGCGTACCCGTGCTTGCGGTAGCCCTCGACGACACCGGCCCCGATACCGCGCGACGCGCCGGTGACGATGACGACCTTCTGATCGGTGGCGGACATGGGTGTCCCCTCGGTGGAGTGGGTGGAGGACGGGGCCGCGCGGTCGCGGCTCCCGGGACGTGCGGTGTCAGCGGGTGGACGCCGGGTCCGGCCCGTCGCCGCGGGTCCGCCGGGGGAGTGGCGGCGGGGTGCTCTCGCGGGCGCCCGAGCGGCGGATCTCGTGGGCGGTCATCCCGAACTCGGCCTTGAGCGCCCGGCTCAGGTGCCCCGTGTCGCTCATCCCCCAGCGGGCGGCGATCGCGGAGGCGGTGCGCCCGGCGAGCGACTCGTCGGCGAGGTCGCGGCGGACCCGCTCGAGCCGCTGCCGCCGGATCCAGGCCGACAGGGTGCTGCCCGTCGGCGCGAGGACCTTGTGCAGGTAGCGCACGGACACGCCGTGGGCCCGGGCCACGGACTCGACGGTGAGACCCGGGTCGGACAGCGAGGACAGGCAGTGGGCGAGGACGCGGTCGGCGAGGTCGTCGCCCGCGCTCTGCGGTGCGATGTCGACCAGCTCGGCGATGACGAGCGAGGTGATCGCGTCGGCGAGGTACTCCTTGCTGCGGCTCCCCGCGCCGAGGGTGCAGCCCTCGACCTTGGCGGCCAGGCCCTCGAACAGCGCCCCGACGACGTCGCGCGGGCCCCGGTCCGTCCCGACGGCGACGGCCGTCCGCCCGGCCAGCGTGTCCGCGTGGGAGCCCAGCGCAGCGACCGGGACGGTCACGACGACGGCCTCGTACGGCTCCCAGAACGTCACCTCGTAGGGCCGCGACGTGACGTAGTTGACCAGGTCGCCCGGCTCGAGCAGGCACTGCCGCCCGTCCTGCGCGACCCCCGCCCGACCCGCCCGGTGCAGGACGACGGTCAGGAAGCCGGGTTCTCCGGGCCGGATGAGGTCGGCGTCGCGGGTGAGCACGCACGGGCTGCCGCTCACCACGGAGACCCGCACCTCGCCGGCGACGGCGCTGCGCAGCGAGCTGTGGAAGGTCCCGTCGGCGAGTGGCCGGACCCGCACCGAGGCGAAGGCCGGGGCGAGGACCTCGGCGGAGCGGTCGCCGTCGTCGGCGTCCGCCACCGCGACGAGGTGGCGCGCCGGTGGGTCGGAGTGCGTCCGCGCCGGTGTGTGCATCCGCCACCTCCTCGTCCGACGCGCCGGTCCCGGGAGGGCCGGCGTCAGCGACTGTAGGAGGACCCGGTCGAGGTGAGCAGCCGCTGAGCGCACCGGGAGGTGCCAGATCGTGCACCACGATCCGCCGCGACGCCTCGACGATCGTCACGCCGTGGAAGAGCAGCTCGCCGGAGGAGGCATCGACGAGAGACTCGCCGGGGCGGCCGAGGGCGTCGCTCCGCCCTGCCGCAGGATGGGCACCCGGCGTGGGGTGGCCCGCGTCACCCCGAGTTCCGGCGTCGACAACGAGGGAGTGCCCGACATGCGGGTCGGCATCTTGACCGGCGGCGGCGACTGCCCCGGTCTGAACGCGGTCATCCGCGCGATCGTCCGGCGCGGCGTCCCGGAGTACGGCTACGAGTTCGTGGGCTTCCTCGACGGCTGGCGTGGCCCGCTCGAGGCGCTGACCCGGCCGCTCGACGTCTCGTCGGTACGGGGCCTGCTCCCGCGGGGCGGGACGATCCTCGGCTCGTCGCGGACCAATCCGTTCGCGATCGAGGACGGGGTGGACCGCATCCGTCGCAACCTGGAGGAGCTCGGCGTCGACGCCCTCGTGGCGATCGGGGGGGAGGACACCCTCGGCGTCGCGAGCCGGCTGCACGAGCAGGGCGTCCACGTCGTCGGGGTGCCGAAGACGATCGACAACGATCTGTCCGGCACCGACTACACCTTCGGTTTCGACACCGCGGTCAACATCGCGGTCGAGGCGATCGATCGGCTGCACACCACGGCGGAGTCCCACCACCGGACGCTGATCGTGGAGGTGATGGGCCGGCACGCCGGCTGGATCGCGCTGCACTCGGGGATGGCGGGAGGGGCCAACGCCATCCTCATCCCGGAGGTGCAGTTCAAGATCGAGCAGGTCTGTGACTGGGTGGAGAGCCGGTTCCGCCTGGACTACGCCCCGATCATCGTGGTCTCGGAGGGCGCGCGGCCCGCCGGCGGCGACGAGGTCCTGCTCACCGGCGAGAAGGACGCCTTCGGTCACGTCCGGCTCGGCGGTGTCGGGGACTGGCTCGGGCGCGAGATCGAGGCGCGCACCGGCAAGGAGGCCCGCACGACGGTGCTCGGGCACGTGCAGCGCGGCGGCACCCCTTCCGCCCGCGACCGCTGGCTCGCGACCCGGTTCGGGCTCCACGCCATCGACGCCGTGGCGGGCGCCCGGTGGGGGGAGATGACCGCGCTGCGCGGCACCGACATCGTCATGGTCGGTCTGCAGGAGGCGACCCGGGAGCTCAAGCTCGTCGATCCGGCCCTCTACGCCGAGGCCGCGGTCTTCTTCGGCTGAACCCGCTCATCGGAACCGGGCGCCGGTGCTGTCTCGACGCTCGTCGCATCGCTTCCGCGTCGCTGCCGACTGCCATACTGGCTCGGCCCTCCGAGGGTGAGGACGCGAGCCGGCGGAAAGGCTGGGGCCGACATCGACGCTGGGGGAACGACGCCGCGGGACGGGACCGGCCTCGAGCTGACCGCGGGGGCGGTGGCCCGCCGGCTGGGTGTCGCGCCGTCGACGTTGCGCAGCTGGGCCCGGCGCTACGGGCTCGGCCCGGCCGACCACCAGGCGGGGCGCTACCGCCGCTACTCCGAGCGCGACGTCGTCGCCCTGCAGCTGATGTGCCGGCTGGTGGGTCAGGGGGTCGTGCCCGCGGCGGCGGCGGCCGCCGCCCGCGCGGCGGGTGACCGCGACGCCGCGACCCCGCCCGCCGTGGACGACGACCACGGACCCGTCGGCGACCGTCGCTCGCGGGCCCGGGTGGTGCGCGGCGTCGTGGACGCGGCGCACCGGCTGGACGGCGACGCGGTGACCGAGGCGGTCGCCCGACACCTGGCCGAGCACGGCGTGGTCGCGACGTGGCAACAGGTCTGCCGTCCGGCACTGACGGCGCTCGACCGTCGGGTCGCCGAGACCGGCGGCAGCATCGACGCCCAGCTCGTGGCCAACTGGGCCGTCAGCACCGCGTTGCGCTCGATCGGCCTCCCGGACGGGGCCGGGGCCGTCCCGCCGGCCGGGAGCCAGGTCCTCCTGGCGTGCGTCGAGGGGGAGCAGCACACCCTCGCGCTGGAGGCACTGCACGCCGCGCTCACCGAGGCGCGGCTCCCGGCGCGGACGCTGGGCCCGTCGGTGCCGGAGAGCGCGCTCGTGGCGGCGTGCCGTCGGACGCGCCCCGAGGTCGCGGTGCTCTGGGCGCAGACCCTGCAGACCGCCCGGCCCGAGGTGCTCGGGGCGCTGGCCGCAGCAGCCGGCTCGGTGCTGGCGCTCGGTCCCGGCTGGTCCGGGCTCGACCTCGCCGAGCTGCCCGACACCGTCGACACCGCCGACGACCTCCCCGCGGCGCTGCACCACATCGCCCGCCGGTGCGCGCCCGCCGTCTCCTGATTGCAACGCTTCTGCGTCGTTTCGCGCCGGTGCGACGGGGCATCCGGGAGGCAGAGCCCGGGTCCGGGGACGCGATCGGCGAGGTCGCGTCCGCCCCGGCACGGAAGACCGGTGACGCGGCGGACGGAGCGTGATCACGGTGGCGAGCATCCTGCGGCTGCCCCGGCCCCTGGTCGAGGTGTGGGACTGGCAGCGCCGGGCGGCGTGCCGGAACCTGGACTCCTCGATGTTCTTCCACCCCGACGGGGAACGCGGACCTCGTCGCCAGCAGCGCGAAGAGCGGGCCAAGGCGATCTGTGCCGTCTGCCCGGTGCGCGCCGAGTGCCTCGAGCACTCGCTGCGCGTCCAGGAGCCGTACGGCATCTGGGGCGGGGTGGGCGAGGCCGAGCGCCCGCGCCTGCGACGGGCCCTCGCGGCGGGCCGGCAGCACGGCGACCCGGCGGTCACCGCGTCGGGGGGCCCGGCGCCGAGCGCGCCGCCCGCCACGTCCTGACACCCCGCCGGCGCCGAGGACGGTGCCGGCGCCCGCTCGCGCGCCCCCGCGCGTCGTCCCGAGGAGACGCCCCATGACCGTGACCGTGTTCGACCTGCTGCGCCCCGGTCGACGAGCGCAGTCCTCGCCCCGCGCGCCGGAGGGTCCGGGGACCGCGGCGGCCCGCCCCGCGCACCGGGTGGTCCTGGTGCACCGCATCGGGGCCGTGGTCGCCGCCGCCGTCCTCGCGACCTTCGGCGGCGTCGGCCTGGCCGGTGGGCTCGCGTTCTTCTCCACCCGCGGCCGCGCGGTGCTGGGGCTCTCCTCCAACGGACTGCTCTCCGCGATCTCGCTCGCCACCGCCGCGGTCCTGGTCGCGGCGGCGGTCCGCGGGGGTCGCCCCGCCTCCACCGTGCTGATCGTGATCGGCGGCCTGTTCCTGGTCTCGGCGTTCGTCAACCTCGCCGTGCTCGGCAGCGACCTCAACGTCCTCGCGTTCCGGCTGCCCAACGTGTTCTTCAGCATCGGGGCCGGCCTCGTCCTGCTGCTGCTCGGTGCCTACGGCCGCCTCAGCGGCGGGCTCCCCGACGACAACCCCTACCGCTCACCCCAGCCGGCCGAGGACCTGGTGCTGCCCCGCCAGCCCGTCCCGGCCACCCGGGCGGAGCTCGCGGTCGACCGGGCCATGGCCGCGGCGGAGAGCGCCGTCGTCCGCGGCGCGGCGACCCCCGAGCAGGCGCACCGGGTCGCGGCCCTGGCGGGGCTGCGGACGCACGAGGACCGGCGCCGCGCCTGGATGCGGTTCGACCGCTGAGGAGCCCGCCCGGGAGTCCCGCCCGCCGGCACGAGCGGCCGGTTCGTGACCATCGAGGGTCACGAACCGGCCGTTCGTGTGCTCCGCGGCCGGTCCGCGCCGTGGCACGATCCGCTGATGCAGGTCGGTCTGCACGCCCTCGGCATCGGCGACGGCGCCCGGCGCGACATCGGCGACGCGGTGGCCGCCGCGGCGGAGGCGTGCGGCGTCGCGACCCTGTGGGCCGGTGAGCACGTGGTCATGACGGACTCGTCGTCGTCGCGCTACCCGTACTCGGCGGACGGGCGGATCGCGGTCCCGGCGACCGCCGACTGGAACGACCCCCTGATCGGCCTCGCCTTCGCCGCCGCGGCCACCTCGACGATCGGCCTCGCCACCGGGGTGCTGCTGCTGCCGGAGCACAACCCCGTCCTGATCGCCAAGCAGGCCGCCACCCTCGACGCGCTCTCCGGGGGCCGGCTGACCCTCGGCGTCGGGGTGGGCTGGTCACGCGAGGAGTTCGACGCGCTCGGGGTGCCGTTCGCCCGGCGGTCGGCGCGCACCGCGGAGTACGTCGCGGCCCTGCGGACGGTGTGGCGCGAGGACGTCGCGTCCTTCGACGGCGAGTTCGTGCGGTTCGACGGGATACGCGTCAACCCCAGGCCGGTGCGCGACCGCCGCATCCCGGTCGTGCTCGGCGGCAACAGCGACGCGGCGCTCCGCCGGGTGGCCGCCTGGGGTGACGGCTGGTACGGGTTCGCGCTGGACGACGTGGCTCAGGTCGCCGAGCGCCTCGGTCACCTCGAGACGCTCGGCCGGGAGGTCGGGCGCGACGTCTCCGGGCTCCGCCGCTGCGTCGCGCTGCGCCGTCCGGACCCCGGCGACGTCGCCGCCCTGGCCGACCTGGGCGTCGACGAGCTCGTGATCGTGGAGAGCCCGCCGGCCGATCCGCGTCGTGTCCCGGACTGGGTGTCGGCCCTGGTCGAGCCCTTCCTCCGGGCGGTCGCCGCGACGTAGCTGCCCCCCGGGGCACTCGAAGGGCCTCTGCACCGTCGTGGTCGTGCTCAGCGGGTCCTGCCGTGGTAGAGCGGGAGATCGACAGCACCGACCGACCAGCTCGGAGAACCATGACCACCGTGCACGACTTCTCGGTGTCCGACGCCGAGGGCGCGACCGTCCCCCTGGCCGACTACGCCGGCCGCGTCCTGCTCATCGTCAACGTGGCGAGCAAGTGCGGGCTCACCCCCCAGTACGAGGGCCTCGAGGCGCTGCACCGCACCCACCAGGACCGCGGCCTGACGATCCTCGGCGTCCCCTGCAACCAGTTCATGGAGCAGGAGCCGGGCACCGACGCGGAGATCCAGGAGTTCTGCCGGACCACCTACGACGTGACCTTCCCCGTCCTGGCCAAGGTGGACGTCAACGGACCCGACGCCTCGCCGCTGTTCGCGTTCCTGCGCGCGGAGGCGCCGGGCGACTTCGGTCCGGCCTACGGGTCGTTCCACGAGGCGATCAGCCGCCTCCGGCCCGACGCGGCACCCGACGAGGTGAAGTGGAACTTCACCAAGTTCCTCGTCGACCGGGACGGCACCGTCCTGCGCCGCTACGAGCCCCCGGTCCTGCCTGCCCAGATCGCTCCCGACCTCGACGAGCTCCTCGCGCACCCGGTGGAGCAGCGCTCCTGACGTGCCGTGACGTCCCGGCGTCGGGCGATGAGCCGAACCCCCTGGTGCCGCCGGCCGAACGCGGAGCGTGTCCACCGACCTCGATCCACCACCGGCGTCCGCCGGGGCCGACCCGACGCTCCTCCCGCGCCCGACGGCGGCCGTGGCCGGGCTGCTCGCGGTGGCCGCGGCGCTCGGGCTCGGGGACCTGGTGGCGGGACTGGTCGCGGCCCCGTCCTCGCCGTACCTGGCGGTCGGTGACCAGTTCATCCGGCTGACCCCGGAGGCCCTCAAGGAGTTCGCGACCAGCACGTTCGGCGTGCACGACAAGCAGGTGCTGCTCGCGGGCATGGCCGTGGTGATCGCCGTGGTGGCGGTCGTCGCGGGACTGCTGTCACGGCGCACCCCGGTGCCCGGCCTCGTGGTGGTCGCCGTCCTCGGGATCGCGGGCGTGGCCGGCGCGGCGGCGTCGCCGACCTTCGGCCCGGCCTACCTGGTGGCGCCACTGGCCGCCCTGGCCGCCGGCATCGGGAGCTTCGCGCTGCTGCACCGCCTGGCGCGTGCCGCGGCCCCGGGCTCGTCGCACGCCGACGACGAGGACGGTCCCGAGGAGCCGGAACCGTCGGGCACCGTCGGCCCCAGTCGCCGGCTGTTCCTCGGCGCGGGCGCGGTTCTGCTCGGCGCCGGGGTGACGGGGCTGCTCGGCCGGGTGCTCGCGGCGGCCGGCGGCGCCGAGGCGTCCCGCAGCGCGGTCGGGGCACTGCCCGCGCCCGCCGGTGCCCCGAAGGCCCCACCGGCCGACGCCGACTTCGCCGCCTCCGGGACCCCGACGTGGCTCACGTCGACCAGCGACTTCTACCGGATCGACACCGCCCTGCAGGTCCCGCAGGTCTCCACCGCCGACTACACGCTGCGCATCCACGGGATGGTCGACCGCGAGATCACCCTGGACTACGCCCAGCTGCGCTCCCGGGCGCTGCTCGAAGCCCCGATCACCATGACCTGCGTGTCCAACGACATCGGTGGCACCCTCATCTCGAACGCGGTCTTCCTGGGCGTCCCGCTGCGTGACCTGCTCGCCGAGGCGGGCGTGCGCCCCGGCGCCGACCAGATCGCCTCCACCAGCGTGGACGGGTTCACCACCGGCACCCCGGTCGCGGCGTGCACCGACGGCCGCAACGCGATGCTCGCCCTCGGGATGAACGGCCAGCCGCTGCCGGTCGAGCACGGCTTCCCGGTCCGGATGGTCGTGCCCGGGCTCTACGGGTTCGTCTCCGGCTGCAAGTGGATCACCGGCATGGAGCTCACCACCTACGGGGCGTTCCAGCCCTACTGGCAGCAGCGCGGCTGGGCCGCCCGGGCGCCCGTCAAGACCCAGTCCCGCATCGACGTCCCCCGCGGCGACGCCGTCGTCGCCGCCGGGCAGGTCGTCGTCGCCGGGACCGCGTGGGCCCAGCACCGCGGCGTCGCCCGGGTCGAGGTCCGCGCCGACGGCGGGTCGTGGCAGCAGGCCGAGCTCGCCGCCGACGTCTCGATCGACACCTGGCGGATGTGGCGCACCGTGCTCACGCTCGCCCCCGGCCGGCACACGCTGCAGGTCCGCGCCAGCGACGCCACCGGCGCCACCCAGCCCGAGGCGTTCAGCCTCACGATCCCGGACGGAGCCACCGGGTGGCACACCGTCACCGTCACCGCGCGCTGACGTTTCTCCTACCGACCGGGTGCGACCCTGCTCCCCGTCGCCACCCCAGGGGGTTCCACGGTGTCAGTGCGCATGCTCGCCGTCGTCGCCGAGCTCGTCCTCGCCGCCGCGGTCACGGGCTGGGGGATCACCACCGCCGTCCGGCCCGACCTCTGGACCCGGCGTCCCGTGCGGTGGTGGACGGGGTGGGGCAGCGAGCCGATCGGGCCCTGGGAGGGCGTCGGGGTCGCGCTGGCCGGCGCCGGCATGGCCCTCTCGGGAGCGGCGGCCGCCCTCGCGACACCGGCGATGCCCCTGCCCGTCCGCGTGGTGCAGCTGACCGGCCTCGCCGTCCTCGTGCTCGGTGGCGCCCTCCTCGCCGTCGTCCACCCGACCACCTCGTCGCTGCTCCCCCTGCTCGACGGCGAGGCGGCCGCGCCCGACGACGGGGCGGTCGCGACGGGTCCGGGCGCCTCCACCGTCGCGGTGGTCGTCCGCGACCTGAACCCTGTACGGGCCGGGGCCGAAGCCCCGGTATGACCTCGCCGCCCCCGACGGACCAGCCGGTCGAGCAGGACCGGGAGCACCGCGGTCGTCGTCGCCTGCTGCTCGGGGCCGCCGTGACGCTGGTGGTCCTCGCGGTCCTGGCCGTGGTCGCCGTGACGAGCGGCCGCAGCGCGTCGAGCTCCGGCACTCCGGCCGCGTCCGCCGGGGATCCCGTGGCCCAGGCCCGGCTCGCCGTCGCCCGCCGCCAGCCCGGCGACCCGTTGGCGCTGGGGAGCCCGACCGCGCCGGTGGTCGTCTCGGAGTGGGGTGATTTCCAGTGCCCGTTCTGCCGGCTGTACACCACGAACACCCAGCCCGCCCTGCTGCGCCGGTACGTCGACAGCGGCGCGGTGCGCATCGAGTGGCACGACTTCGCCTACCTCGGCCCGGAGTCGGTCCTCGAGGCGAAGGCCGCGCGGGCGGCCGGCCGGCAGGGGCGGTTCTGGGACTTCCACGCCGCGCTGTACCGCGACCAGCCGCCGGAGAACCGCGGGCAGGTCACGCCCGCGTCCCTGAGCGCCCTCGCGGGTCGCCTCGGGCTCGATGTGCCGCGGTTCGAGCACGACGAGGCCGACCCGGCGATCGCCCGTGCCGTGACCGACGACCAGCAGCTCGGGTCCCGGCTCGGCGTCGGTGGGGTCCCCAGCTTCGTCATCGGTGACCAGCTGCTCTTCGGGGCCCAGCCGCTGGCCACGTTCCAGCAGGCCATCGACGGTGCCCTGGCCGCGCGCCGCTGACGTGCTCGACATCGGCTACGCCGCCGCGTTCGCCGGCGGGGTCCTCTCCCTGCTCAGCCCGTGCAGCGCCCTGTTGCTGCCCTCGTTCTTCGCCTACGCCTTCGGAGGGCGCACCGAGCTGCTCGCCCGGACCGGCGTGTTCCTGCTCGGGCTCGCGGTCGTGCTCGTCCCGCTCGGCGCCGGGTCCGGCGCCCTGGCCTCGCTGCTCACCGCACACCGCGCCGTGGTGGTCACCACGGCCGGCGTCGTGATCGTCGTGCTCGGGGTGGTGCAGGTCCTCGGCGGCGGCTGGGCCCTGGCACCGGCCGCGCGGTTCCAGGCCACGATGGCCCGCCGGGGCACCTGGCTGCCACCGTCGGCCTCGGCGCGGCCTACGGACTCGCGGGGTTCTGCTCCGGCCCGATCCTCGGCGCGGTGCTCACCGTGGCCGCGGCGGGCGGCCAGGCCGTGCGCGGGGCCGCGTTGCTCGCCGTCTACGCCGTCGGGATGGCCGTCCCGTTGTTCGTGCTGGCGCTGCTCTGGCAGCGCCTCCGGCTCGGGGAGCGCCGCTGGCTGCGGGGCAGGCCCTACCGGGTCGGCCCGCTGCGGCTGCACACCACGTCGACGATCTCCGGACTGGTGTTCATCGTGATCGGGGTGCTGTTCGTCGGCTTCGACGGCACCGCCGGGCTCGCCGGGTCGGACCCGGCGGGCGCCGCGGCGGCGGAGGACGTCGTCGCGGGGATCGGGGCCCACGTCCCCGACCTCGCCGCCCTGGCGGTCGTCGCGGTCCTCACCGTCGCCGTGGTGGCGTGGCGCCTGGCGCGGGACCGCCGCCACTGACCCGTCGTCAGCCGTCCTGCTGCGGTGTGGGCAGGAGGGGCGTCAGCGCGGTCGCGAGGGCCCGCAGGTCCCGGGTCTGGAGCAGGAGGTCGGCGGGCCCGGTGAACTCGGCGACGAGTCCGGCCCCCGAGGTCACCGAGCGGAACAGGCTCCGCGACGCCTTGCGCAGGGAGTAGCGGGAGTCGGCGGGCCAGGCGATGAGGTGCCCGGTGTCGACGAGGTGGCGCTCGCCCGGGGCGAGGACGCGGTGGGCGAGGGCGCCGAACGCCGACAGCAGCACGATGCCGGTGCCCGAGGCGCGGAGCACGAAGGCGCTGTCGGAGGCGAAGAACGACTTCGCCCCGCCCCACCCGGTCTCGATCTCGACGCCGTCGGACGAGGCGAGGTAGCCGTGCGCGGCGATGGCGTAGGGCTGCCCGGTGAGCTCCACGGGCACCACGTCGCCGGGTGCGGGCGGGGCGAGGGCGAGATCGCCGGGACCGGAGAAGCGGGAGACGAAGCCGGACCGGCCGCCGGCGGTGCGCTTGACCGCGCCCCAGAGCCCGCCCTCCATCGAGGAGTCCAGCGTGACGTCCCCGCCCATCGACACCATCGCCCCGGACTCTGCGCGCACGGTGTGCCCGGCCGGCAGCGCGAGGGTGGCGAGGGCGGCTGTCGGGCGGAAGTCGATGCGGTAGTCGATCCCGTGGGCGTGGCCCTGGTCGGGCAGCATCCTGACTGCGGTGTCCATGCGGTCAGCTTCGCGCCTGCCGGCCGGTTCCGGTGAGGGCTTCTCGCGCTTCTCACCCGACGGTTCCCCGCCCGCCCGCTCAGACCGGCGCGTCGCGGACCAGGAGGTCCGCTTCCGCGCGCAGGCCGTCGGCGAGCACGTCGACGCCGGGGACGAGACCCGGGTCGACGCACAGCCCGAACGACAGCACGTCGGCCGTCGAGCCCGCCGTCACCCGCAGTGCGTGGTGGAAGCCGATCTCGGCGAGCGGCCACATCGTCCGTACGCGGCGGCCGAGCACGGCCACGGGGGTGCGGGGTCCGGGGACGTTCGAGACGCTCACGGTGAACGCGCGCGCCGTCGCGCGCAGCCGGTCCGCGACCTGCCGCAGCGGGGGCGACACCTCGCCGAGCCGGTGCAGCAGGGCGTCGAGGCGCTGCGCGTCCCCGGCGTCCTTGCGGCGGCTCGTGACCTCGTGCACCGCCCGCAGGCGCTCCACCGGGTCGGTGAGGTGGATCGGGAGCGGCAGGTCGAACGCGGAGTCGCGGTTGCCGGCGGCGGGGTCCTCGCGCGGCAGGCTCACGGGGACGCGCACCCGCAGGTCGGTGACCGTCCCCGCGTGGTGGTCCACCCAGCGGCGCAACCCGCCGGCGAGCACCGAGAGGACCGCGTCGTTGACCGTCGCCCCGGCCGACCGGGCCGCGCCGTGCACGGCCGGGAGCGCGGTGTCGAGGAAGGCGACGTCGCGCTGGGTGGAGATCGTGCCGTCGAACGGCGAGTGCGACGGTCCCACGGCGAACTCCCGACGGATCACGCCCATGAGGTGGGCCCGACGGCGGACGTGGTCGGCGTGGATCGAGGCGGGCGGGGAGGCCGGGGGTCCGGTCGTGGGCCGGCCCGCGGCGTCGGCGGGTCCCTCGTCGTAGAGCACCGTGCGGGAGAGCCGCGTCACCGTCGCGCCGTCGGCGAGGGCGTGGTGCAGCCGCCAGAGCAGCGCCGTGCCACCGTCGGTGAGCGGGGCCACGTCCATGGCCCACAGGGGACGCGCACGGTCGAGGTGGTGGGTGAACCGGTCGGCGACGAGGGCACGGAGCGCGGCGGGCTCGTAGGGCCCGTCCGGGGCGTCGACGACGTGCTCGGCGAGGTCGAGCTCGGCGTCGGGCACCCAGACCGGTTCATCGGGGGTGCCGGCGAGCCGGTAGCGCAGTTCGGGCGCGGCGGGCAGGCGCGCGGCGATCCGCTCGCGCACGTCCGCCGCGGTCAGGGCGGGCGCGTCGACCAGCACGGTGTGCAGGACGTGCCCGACGACCGACGCGCACTCCAGGTCGAGGATCGCGCGGTCCTCGTCGGAGAGCGGCACGCACGCCGGCTCGGCCGGGTCGCTCACGACGATCCCCGCCGCCGGCCGGTGGACATGGCCCCATCGTCGTCCGTCGTGGGGCGTCCGACAACGGTCACGCGACCGCCGACGGGCAGGTCTAGCGGCCGAGGGCGCCGATCAGGCGGGCGACGATGACCCCGATGATCAGCCAGACCACCGCGGGCAGTCCGTAGTTCAGGATCACCGCGAGCGACGGGCTCGTGGGCGCGAAGAGGTCGCCCAACCCGAGCGTCAGGCGGTCCGCGCCGGCGGCCAGGGCCTGCGCGACGCCGTTCTGCGGGTTGGCCGAGGTCACGACCAGCACCACGTGGAGGACCAGGATCGCGGCGAACACGACGGTGACGATGCGGACCAGCGAGGCCAGCACACCCAGCGCCCGGCCGGCCACGGCACCCGCTCCGGCCCCGCGGCGCGCCGCTCCGCTCTCGCTGTCAGTGGACATGGCGCGGCATCCTGACAGGCCTCGGCGCCCCGGCGCACGGCGACCTGGGCGCGCGCCACCCGGCCGGGGCTCAGCCGCTGAGCTCGACGGTGTGGCCGCCCGCCACCGCGAGCGTGCCGATGGTCCGGGCCATGTTCCCGGTGCCGACGATACCGATGCTGCTCATCGTGCATCTGTTTTCCCGAGCGGAATGGTGACACCATTCGGTCGTGGTCGTGTCGCCGATTCTCTGTCGTCGACGATCCCGGACGGCGCGCAATTCCTGACGCTGCCATCGGCCCGACCGGCGGTCCAAGACTTCTTCCACCCGCTGCGATACCCTCATGGCATCGCCGGCCCGGGAGGCCCCATGGAGCTGGACCTGCGCAAGGTACTCGCGACCGGACATCAGCTACGTCCCCGTCCCGGATCTGGCACCGGACCAGGTGTGCCTCGCGGTGGCGGCCTCGCGCACCTCACCGGTGCTCGACGACTTCGTGGCCGCCGCCAGGGCGACGGCCGGGACCACGGCGGAATACGGCAACTACGAGACCGTTCCCGAGAAACGCTGAGACGGGTCGTTCCACGACCTCGGTGATGACGAACGGCTCCTGGGCCGCGGAGGTGACGGGATGACCGCACAGCGCGACACCGGAAGTAGTTCATCGCTCGGGCTCGTGTACGACATCGACGGCGTCCTGCGGGTCGCGCCGCTGCACCGGCAGTGGGGCCGACTCCGGATCCTGGTGAGCCGGGGCCCGCGCGACCGCCGGTCACTGCTGGGCATGCAGCGGCTGCTGCGCACGGTGGCCCACACCGGCCCGGCCGAGGTCTTCTTCCTGACGACGCTCCCGCCCGCGCTGTCCCGTCCGCTGCGGCGCGCGCTGCGCCACGACCACTACCCCGCGGGCACCCTGCTGACCGCCGGGAGGTCCCTGTTCTCCGGCTGGCTGGTCGGCGCGGGCCTCGCCCGCAAGCGCGCCGTCCTCGACCAGCTGGCGGCGGAGCACCCGGACACCACCTGGGTGCTCGTCGGCGACGACGCGGGCCACGACCCGCAGCTCTACGCCGGGTTCGCCCGCGACCACCCGGGCCGGGTGGCGGCGATCGCGATGCGGCGGCTCCTCGACGTCGACCGGGCGGTCCGGCCCCTGCGGTCCGACGACGTCGCCACCGGGGCGCCGCCGCTGGTCGAGGCCCCCAACGGGGAAGAGCTGCTGCCCCTGCTGTGCGCGGTGCTGGGTCTCGCGCCGGCCACCGGCCGGGCCGCGATCGAGGACTGGTTCCTCACCGCCGACGAGCGCGGCAACGCGGCGACCCGGCTGCGGCCGTGGACCGAGGGCAACGCGGTCCGGCTGCGCGTGCACGGCACCACCTACTACGCCGCCCTCGCCGAGCGCCTGGCCGACACCGGCGACGACGACGTCGTCCTCGTCGCCGGCTGGCGCGGCGACGGCGATCAGCAGCTCGCCGACGACGGACCGACGGTCGCCGAGGCGCTCGCCGCGACCGCGCGGCGCGGGGCCCGGCTCGCCGTGCTCCTGTGGCGCTCCCACCTGGAGGCGTTCGGCTACCACGTCGTCCAGAACCGACGCCTCGCGCGCGACCTCCTCGCGGCCGGCGGCGAGGTCCTGCTCGACCAGCGGATCCGGGTCCTCGGCAGCCACCACCAGAAGCTCGTCGTCGTCCGCGCCCGCGCGGAGGCCGACGACGACGTCGCCTACGTCGGCGGCATCGACCTCGTCCTCGGCGCCCGGGACGACATCGCCCACCGCGGCGATCCCCAGTCGGCCGCCGACGCCGACGAGTACACCCGCAGCCCCCGCCACGACGCGATGCTCGAGCTGCACGGTCCGGTCGTCCGCGACCTCGAGGTCGTCTTCCGCGAACGGTGGGAGGACCCGACCCCGCTCGCCCGGCTGCCGTGGCACGTCGTCCCCGATCGCCTCCACCGCCTGCCCCGACGCGGGACGCCGCTCCCGGAGCCCGTGCCGGACCCGGCGCCGGCCGGGCGGTGCGCCGTCCAGGTCCTGCGGACCTACCCGCGCCGCCGGCCGCCGCACCCGTTCGCCCCCCGCGGCGAGCGCAGCATCGCCCGCGGGCTGATCAAGGCCCTGGGCCGGGCCGAGCGCCTGGTCTACGTCGAGGACCAGTACCTGTGGTCCGCCGACGTCGCGCGGGTCTTCGCCGCGGCCCTGCGCCGCGCCCCGCGACTGCACCTGATCGCGGTGGTCCCGCGGCCGGAGCACGACGACCGCCCCGGGCCCGCCGTGCTCGGGCAGGGCGAGGCGCTCGCCATGGTCCACGAGGCCGGCGGGAGCCGCGTGCAGGTCCTCGACGTCGAGAACGACGCGCAGCGCCCGGTGTACGTGCACGCCAAGGTCTGCGTGGTCGACGACGTCTGGGCCACCGTCGGCAGCAACAACTTCAACACCCGCTCCTGGACCCACGACTCCGAGCTGGTCGCCGCCGTCCTCGATGCCGACCGCGACGGACGGGCGCCCGCGGACCCCGCCGGCCTCGGCGACGGTGCCCGCGGGCTCGCCCGGCGCCTGCGCCTCGAGCTGATGCGCGAGCACCTCGGCCGCCCCGACGACACCGACCTGCTCGACCCGGACCGCGCGGCGGAGACGGTCCGGGCGCGGGCCGAGGCGCTGGACGCGTGGCATCTCGGGGGCGCCGAGGGCCCACGCCCGCCGGGCCGCCTGCGCCGGCACGTACCCGGCCACGAACAGGTCCGTCTCACCCTGCGACGGCGGTGGCTGATCGATCCGGCGTACCGGATGGTCCTCGACCCCGACGGCCGTCCCCTGGGCGCCCGGCTGCGCCGGATCTACTGAGGGTCACGACGGCGGGGGTGTCGCTGCCCGTCGGTCGATCCCGCGCGAGCGGGTCACGTGAGGACGAGCTCGAGGTCGACGAAGCCCAGTCCGCCCAGGAAGCCACGGGAGAGCTCGCGGGTGCCCTCGCCGACGCCGACCTGCAGGTGGCCCCCGTGCCGGCGGAAGTCGCGGGTGCCGCGTTGGATGGCCGGCCACGCCAGCAGGGAGAACGTGTCCAGGCCGCGGATGTCGAGGTGGTAGGTCCCCGACGCCGAGCGGGTGGCGGCGGTCAGGACGGTCTCGGCGGTCCGGGCGTTGAGCGTGCCCAGGTAGCCCCACAGCCGCAGGCCCTTCTCGGCGTCCATCGCCGGCTCCGTCGTGGGGGCGTCCGGGAGGAGGCTCAGGGGGTGCCCGGCGGCGATGAGCTCGAGGGCGCACGCGAGCACGGGCCCTGAGACCTCGGCGCGCGCGAGACCGAGGGACGAAGGCCTCGCATCGCTCTCCGGTGGGTCGGGGTCACGGGTCAGGGGGTCGGGCATGGATCTCCTGCCTGGTGCTCAAGCAGACGGACGTCATCGCCACAGTTCCGCCGAAACCGTCGAGCAGCGTGGCGTATCTGCTCGACGCCGGCGACGATTCCGTGGGCGTTCGATCGATCGTTCAGGATGATCTTCGGAGAAGACTCCTGCACATTTTCAGTCTGCGCAGCTTCGTGGGGCCGCGCAACCGGGATCGATCCCGACGGCGCCCCGCCCGATCTCGATTGCGCCCGTGGGGCAGCTGGTTCGCTGATCGGATACGGGTAGTGCATTCGTGGCGCACAATTCGTGATAGGCGCGGTCGAAATCCGGTCGAGGCGGGTCGACTCGAGCGTCTGCGGACCGGGCGGTACGCGGCGCCGACGGCGATCTCGCCCCCCAGCTGGTCCTGACGGGTGGGTGGGCCGGTGACATGGTGGGACAGTGAGGGTCGTGACCGCCGACGAGGACGGACCGCTGCGTTCCGACGACCGCGACCTACCCGTGGCCGAGCGGGTCGGCGCCCGGCTCGCCGAGGTCCTGGACACCGCGGCTCGTGAACTACTCACCCGGGATGGCGACATCGAGCACCTCCTCGGGCTGATCGTCGCCGGGGCGCTGTCCACGGTCCCGCACGTCGGCCGGGCCGGGGTGTCGCTGGTCGAACGCCGCGGCACCGTGACCTCCTACGCGCCCAGCGACGCCGTGGTCGCCGAGCTCGACGGGTTGCAGGACAGCCTGGGTGAGGGGCCGTGCCGTGACTCGATCTTCGACGAGGAGCGGGTGCTGGTGGAGGACATGGCCGCCACCGGGGAGCAGCGCTGGCCCCGGTTCGCCCCGGCCGCGCTCGAACGCGGCGTGGCCGCGATGTGCTCGTTCCAGTTGTTCGCACAGGAAGGCAGCGCCGGCGCGCTGAACCTCTACGCCGACACCGCTCACGCCTTCGACGAGTCTTCGCTGAACATCGCGTCGCTGTTCGCGTCACACGCCGCGATCGCCCTGCACGGCACCCAACGTGCCGCCGGGCTCGACATCGCGCTGCGCAGCCGCGATGTGATCGGTCAGGCCAAGGGCATCCTCATCGAACGGTTCACCCTCTCCGAGGAGCAGGCCTTCGCCATGCTGTCGCGTTCCAGCCAGCAGACCAACCTCAAGCTGCACGCGGTGGCCGAGTGGCTCGTGGGCGAAGCCACCCGCGGCCGCGGGGGCCCGCCCACCCCGTGACCCGGTGCGACCACCGCTCGGACGACGACGCTCGGGCCGGACGACGATGCCGGGCCAGGAGGCACCCGCGGTCGGTCAGGCCCCGATCTCGAGGCGGGCGTGGGTGCCGCCGACGGTGGTCCAGAGGTGCACGAGGTCGCAGAGCTGGCGGGCCATCCAGACACCCCGCCCGCGCACGGAGAGCACGTCGGGCCGACGTAGCCCGGGCGTGGTCGTGCTCATCTGTCCGGGATCGTCGATCTGGGCGACGACCCGACCCGGCCGAACCCACCAGGAGAGCGTGCCGTGTCCGGCTCCGTGTTCGATGCTGTTGCTGACCAGTTCACAGACGGCGAGGACGAGCCCCTCGGTGCGCTCGGGGTCGAGGCCGGCCTCGAGCCCGTGCCGCTTCGTCCAGGCCCGGATGCCGCGCAGCGTGGCGGTGCCGTTCGCGAACGACTGTTCCTGGCTGGGGGGCCCCAGAGCAGGCGCAGGCGGCGCGGGGAGCGAGGCGAGGACGTCGGCGGGGTCCCGGTAGCGCGGGTTGGGGCACACGGTGGCGCCGACGACGAGCTCGGGGTGGTTCCATCGGAGGAATCGCTCGGTGTCGTCGGAGGTACGTGCGGCGTCGCAGAGGCAGATCAGCGTGACCGGTAGGCAGGTCAGGGCGAGATTGCAACTGGCGTCGACGCCACTCCAGCACTCCGCCGCGAACACGTCCGCGTCGGGACCGCCCACGGTCGCGGCGTCGCAGAGGATCACGCCTGCTCGGCCGTCTCCGATCATGGTGCGCAGCCGATCCGCCCGGCGCGCGGCCGTCGTCTGTGCGCTGTAGCTGTAGGGCTGGCCGGGCTCGCCCCAGAGGATTCCGAGGGCCGCGGAGCCGAGGCGACGCTCCAGGGCGTCGCGGGCCGCCTCGTCGACGGCGGCCCAGACGAGGTCGCCGCGTGTCACGGCGGCGCGAAGCAGCGGGGCGAGGGCGTCGAGGAGCTCCTCGACACCGTGGTGGACCACGCCGAGGTGACGGAAAGGATCCGGGCCCGCCGTGGTCGCGGGAGACCGATGGGGAGCGCCGGTCACGGGGACGAGACCTCCCCGTCGTCGAGGACCTCGAGGCGGGCGGTGATCCCGAGCATGTCGAAGAGGCGTCGGGTGGACCCGTGCCCGAGGCGCACGGCGAAACGACGGCTCGTGTCGTCGGCTTCCTGCTGGGCCAGCAGCACCAGCCGGACCCCGGAGGAGTCGACGAACGCCAGCTGCGAGAGGTCGAGGACGAGCACCGGCGGTGCCTGGCCCTCGGCGGCGGTCACCTCCTGCTGCGCGATCGCGAGCGTGTCCATGTCCAGATCACCGCGCAGGACCAGGACCAGACGGTCGGACTCCCACGAGCGGGTCACCCGCAGACCATCGGAGGTCTCGGACGGCGCCGAGTCACCCGGGGCGGTCATGGCTCCACCTGGACCGCGAGGAGAGCGACGTCGTCACGGAGGCGACCGTCCTGGAAGTCCGACACGTGCGCGAGGATGCCATCGGCGATGACGTCGGCCGACTCGCCGGAGAAGGAGGCCAGGACGGCCTCGAGCCGCGCGGACCCGAAGAACCCGTCCCGACCGCGGGCCTCGGTGACGCCGTCGGTGTAGAGCAGCAGGGTGTCCCGCGGCCCGAGGTGGACCTCGACCTCGGCGAGGCTCAGGTCGGGGTAGACCCCGACGAGCGTTCCGGGGACGACGATCGACTCGACCCGGTCGCCCCGCAGGACGAGTCCGGGCGGATGCCCACCGTTGACCAGTGTCACCCCGACGCCGCCCGGGCCCACCGTCAGCGCCCCGTGGACCATCGTGGCGAAGCGGGCCCGGGAGCCCCCGCAATGGCGCAGCATCGCCGCGTTGACCCGCCGCAGGACGCCCGCCGGTGAGAACCCGTGCCCGACCTCGGCGTGGATCGTGTGCCGGATCAGCGCGGTCAGGGCCGCGGCCTGCGGGCCCTTGCCGCAGACATCGGCGACCGTGAGCGCCCACCGGCCGCGTTCGCAGTCCTCGTGGATGTCGTAGATGTCCCCTCCGACGTAGACGTCGGTCAGCTCGGGGCTCGGTGGACGGTAACGACCGGCGAATTGCACGCCGGGCACGTGAGGAAGCTCGGCGGGCAGGAGAGCTGCCTGGAGGGTGCGGGCCACCGTGCGCTGCCGTTCGTAGAGGGCGGCATTGTCGAGGGCGAGCGCGGCGGTGGTGGCGAGCTGGCCGACGAACGTCAGGTCATCGTCGGTGAAGCGTTCCCCCGATTCCGCGTGCACCAGGGTCAACGCCCCGAGGCAGCGCCCGCGCGTCAGCAGCGGCACCACGATCGCGGAACGCAGTCCGATCGCCCGTATCAGTTCGAGATGTGTCTCGTCCTGCGCAGACGCGACGAGCAGCTCGTCGGGCACCTCCGACATGACCACCGCGACCCCGGTACGGGCCACCTCGAGAGCGCCGCCGGGGGCGTCCGGGCTCGGGGGGTACCGCCGCTCCAGCTCCTCGACGAAAGCGACCTTGGCCGGGTCGAGGTGGGCCACGGCCACCCGCTCCACCTGGCTGCCGCGCACCAGGTGCACGGCGGACCAGTCGGCGATCCCCGTCACGGCGAGGTCGGCGAGCTGGCGCAGCCGTTCCTCCAGCGAGAGCGGCGCCTCCATCAGCTGGCTCGTCCGGGCCAGGAAGGACATGCGGTCCCGCTCGCGCTCGGCGGCGGCGCGCGCCTCGCGCTCGGCAGCGTAGAGCCGTGCGCGGTCGAGGGCCTGCGCGCACAGCGAGGCGACGGCGAGCAGGAACTCCCGCTCGGCGAGGTCGAAGGCCCGAGATCGGTAGAAGCTGAACACGGCCGCACCGAGCTCGCGGTCCTCCACCCGCAGCGGAAGGCAGGCGCTGGCCTGGTGACCCCCGGCGACGCCCACCGGGGCCATCTCCGGGTAGCAGCTCCTCCACTGCTCAGCGTTCTCGAGCCAGACCGGGCGACCGGTCAGGACCGCATCCGACAACGGCCGGCCGCGCTCCAGGGTCAGCCGGCGGAAGCGCTCGACCACGTCCTCGGGCCAGCCCTCGTGGTGCAGCGACTCGACCACCTGAGCCCCCTCGGCACGGGCGTAGACCGCGCACGCGTCGGCGCCGATCAACGTGGCCGCGGAGGTGGCCGTGAGCCGGCCGATGTCCGCCGGCGTCGCGGCGCTGGAGAGCTGCTCGGTCAGGTGCTGGAACTCCCGCGCACGTGCTCTCGATCGTGCGTCGTCGTCGGGGCCGTCGGTCAGCACCCGCACCAGGAGGCCGGAGATCCGACGGGGCCCGTCGCCGACCGGCGAGCAGCTGACTCCGAACTCCGGCCCGCTCGGCGTCTCGTCCACGACGGACGACAGCACCCCACGGGGCACGACCGTCGTCTCGCCGCTGCGGAAGGCGTCGTCGAGAGCGCCGAGGAGATCGCCTGCGGGAAGGGCGTCGCGGATCGGGTGGCCCCGTCGGACCGCGACCCCGAAGAGCTGCTCCCCGCGCGGGCTCAGCCACTCGACGACGTGGTCGGCGCCCGCGGTGAGGGCCAGAGCGTCCGGCAGCACGGACAGTAAATCCACCGCCGTGGTCGCCACCCACGAAGGCTATCGGCCAGGCAGTTCCGCTCACAACGCGTGCTTTGCCCCGCGTTGACACGTGACGGCCGGACGTCGTGGGGGATGGGGTGGGACCGGCCGGTGTGGGTCAGGCGCTCCAGGCCCGCGCGCGCCAGAAGGCGGTGAGCACCCGCGCCGCGCGGGCCGGGTCCTCGGCCATCCACCAGTGACCCAGCCCGTCGAGCACGGCGACCTCGGCGCCGGCGCGCTCCGCGGCGCGTCGACGGAGCTCCTCGGAGCCGCCGTAGGGGTCGGCGGTGGCGAGAAGCGCGAGGCCCGGGCGGGTGGCCAGGGTCGGGAGGTCCTTCCCGAGCTCGGCCATGGCCGGTTGGGCGGCCGAGCGGTAGAGCGCGAGGATCGCCCGCGTCATCTCCGGCCCCTGGACACCGGCGATCTGGAGGGCCTCGGCGTGGCCCACGCCGAGCTGCTCCATCTGGGCGGCCCGCTGCGCGGGGGTCCCGCCGAACATCTCGGCGAGCTGGGCCTCGCCGTCGTCCGGTGTCTGCCAGATCTGTGCGAGGTCGTGCCACACGTAGTCCGGTTCGAAGAGGCTCAGCGCGTCGCTGGCCCAGCTGCGGACCAGCTCCGGGCGCGCCATGAGCGCGGTGACGACGTGGCCCCCGCCCCAGTCGTGCCCCAGGAGGTCGACGGGCCGGTCGAACCGCTCGAGCTCGCCGATCAGCCAGTCCCGGTAGGCCGTGACGGTGGCCGGGAAGCCGGTCGGCAGGGGCACGCCGAACCCGGGCGGGGAGAGCCGGACGACGTCCTCGACGCCCGCGCGGGCCAGCTCGGCGACGAGCGGGTCCCACAGGGCCGCGCTCTCCGGGTTGCCGTGCACCAGTGCCACCGTCATGGCGCCGCATCCTGCTCTCCCCGCGCGCGGGCGGCGAGGCGGGGGAGCCCGGTTCAGGCGGTCGTCTTGGCCTTCCGCCGCCACTGGGTGAGAGCGCGCTCGGTGTAGCCGTTCGGCTCGCTCCCGCCGGTGAAGACCAGCTCGAGGGCGGCCTGGAACGACTCGCTGTTCTCCAGGTCCGGTGCCATCGGGGGGTACCCGTCCTGGCCCTCGTTCTGCTCGTCGACCAGAGCCGCCATCCGCGCGAACGTCTCGCGCACCGTGTCGGCGTCGACGACGCCGTGCTCGAGCCAGTTCGCGATCAGCTGGCTGGAGATCCGCAGCGTCGCGCGGTCCTCCATCAGCCCGACCCCGTCGAGGTCGGGCACCGTCGAGCAGCCGATACCCATGCCCACCCAGCGCACGACGTAGCCGAGGATCGACTGGGCGTTGGTCTCCAGCTCCCGGCGCACGTCGTCCTCGGACAGCGTGCTCGGGTCGGAGAGCGGGAGCTCCAGCAGGTTGCGGCGGTCGGCCATCGGCCGCTGCGCGAGCTCGGACTGGACGGCGTGCACATCGACGCGCAGGTAGTGCAGCGCGTGCAGCGTCGCCGCGGTCGGCGAGGGCACCCAGGCGGTGTTCGCGCCCGCCTTCGGGTGCCCGATCTTCTGCTCGAGCATCTCGGCCATCGCGGCGGGCTTGGCCCACATCCCCTTGCCGACCTGCGCGCGGTGTGAGAAACCGGCCGCGAGGGCGACGTCGACGTTGCGGTCCTCGTAGGTCTGCAGCCAGGTCGTCGACTTCATGTCGCCCTTGCGCAGCACCGGCCCGGCGGCGAAGCAGGTGTGGATCTCGTCGCCGGTCCGGTCGAGGAACCCGGTGTTGACGAAGATGACGCGGTGCGCGGCCGCGCCGATGCAGGCCGACAGGTTGGCCGTCGTCCGCTTCTCCTCGTCCATGATGCCGATCTTCAGCGTGTTCGTCTCGAGGCCGAGGGCCTCCTCGACCGCCGCGAAGAGCTCGACGGTCAGCGCGACCTCGTCCGGCCCGTGCTGCTTGGGCTTGACGACATAGACGCTGCCGGCGCGGGAGTTGGTGTGCGGTCCGAGCCCGCGCAGGTCGTAGAGGGCGGCGACGGCGCACACGAGCGCGTCGAGCACGCCCTCGTTGACCTCCTCACCGTCCGCGGTGAGTACCGCGTTCGTGGTCATGTGGTGCCCGCAGGTGCGGACCAGCATCAGCGAGCGACCCGGCAGCGTCAGGGCCGAGCCGTCGGAACCCTTCCCCGTCGCTGCGCTCGCCCCGGCGGCGGTGTACTCGCGGTCGGGGTGGACCCGCCGGGTGACGGTCTCGCCGCCCTTGGTGAACTCCGCGACCAGGTCGCCGGTCATCAGCCCGAGCCACGTGCGGTACGCCAGGGCCTTGTCCTCGCCGTCGACCGTCGCGACCGAGTCCTCGAGGTCGACGATCGTGGTGACGGCCGACTCGAGCACGACGTCGCTGACGTCCGCGTGGTGCTGTCGGCCCACCTGGGTGGCCGGGTCGATCACCAGGTCGACGTGCAGGCCGTGGCGGACGAGCAGCACGTTGCCCCGGCCGTCGGCGTCCGGGGCGGTGAACCCGGCGAACGCGGACGTGTCGGCGAGACCGACCGCGCCGTCCGGGGTGTCGGCCGCCAGCCCGTCGGTGGACGGGCGGTACGCCGTGACGTCGGCGTGGCTGCCGCGCTCGAGCGGGAACAGCTCGTCGAGCAGTTCGTCGGCGGCCGCGATGACCTGCGCGCCGCGGCGCTCGTCGTACCCCTTCGCCAGCTCGTGGTCCTGGGGAAGCGCGTCGGTGCCGTAGAACGCGTCGAACAGCGAGCCCCAGCGGGCGTTGGCGGCGTTGAGCGAGAACCGGGCGTTGGTGGACGGCACCACCAGCTGCGGGCCGGGGACCTCGGCGATCTCCGGGTCGACCCGGTCGACGTCGATCGTCGGGACGCTCGAGGGCTCCGGCTCCAGGTAGCCGAGGTCGGTCAGCAGCTTCTCGTAGTCGTCGCGGGAGCCCGCACCGTGCTCGGCGTGCCAGGCGTCGATCCGGTCCTGGAGACGGTCGCGCTCGGCGAGCGCCGTCGCGATCCGGGGCGCGAACCGCTCCTGCAGGCCGGCCAGGGTCGACCAGAACTGCTCGCCGGTGAGCTCGACCTTGGCGAGCAGCTCCTCCTCGACGAAGGCTCGCAGCTGCTCGTCGACCTTCAGCCCCGACCGCTCGGACATCTCGGACACTGACGGACCGCCTCTCTGGCCTGCTGGACCCCGGGGACGGCTGGGACGACGGGGACGACGACAGGGCGTCGCCCCTCGCTCGTCGGGCTCCCACCGTGACCTCGGGTGACTTCGGTGGCCAACCCTAGGTCGATCCCGCGGCCGCCGCGCGAGCGCCGCGGGCCCCGGGGCGGGCCGCAGCGGGATGCTCCGCCGGTCGGAGGCGGTGTCACGGCCGTGGTGGGTCGGCTCCGGCCAGCGACCACGGCCGGGCCGCCGCGACCCCGGTCGCCGCGGCGGCGGCGAGGACGACCACGCCCACGGCGTGGGCCTGCCCCGACTCGGCCACGGTCAGCAGCCCCGTACCGGCCACGAGGAGGCCGACGGCCGCCACCGAGGAGCGCCGGGTGTGCGATCGGGTGGGAGCCGGGACGTCCCGCGTGGCCTCGGGGTGCCCGGGCGGCGTGGCGGTCGCGGGATCGAAGCGGCCGCGCAGCACCAGGGTGAACAGCAGGCCGAGCGACGGGGCCAGCACCACCGCACCGCCGGCCACCGCGATGAGCAGCCCGACGAGCGTGGGAGCCGGTGCGGCCGCCTGGTCGACGGTCAGGCCCGGCAGCAGGACAGGACGTTGGGCGAGACCCCAGCCCGCGACGACGGCGGCCACCGCCAGGGTCGCCGTGAGCCGTGCCGCGCCGTGCCGGCGTGCTGCCACCAGGCCGAGGGTGGCGAGGCCCGCTCCGGCGGACAGCACCAGCGCCACGAGCCCGGGTGGGCGCAGCAGGCCCGCCCCGACCACGGGAGCGTCGACGCGCAGCACGACCAGGCCGCCGAGGGCGATCACCCCGGCCAGGACACCACTGGCGAGAGCCCGCGCGCGGAAGCGTCGCTCGAGGTCGGGTGCGCCGACGCGGCCGGCGTCCGCGGCCAGGTGGACCGCGGCGAGGAACGACGACAGCACGACGGCCAGCATCCCGATGGTCAGCGACGACGGGTTGAGCCAGCTGGTCCACAGCCCCCCGGCGGCATTGCCGACGGGCACCCGCATCGAGACGACGCCTCCGACGACGGCGCCGAGCGCGAAGGGGGTCAGTACCGAGGCGGCTCCGAAGACGGCGTCGACCCTCCGGCGCTCACCCGGGGTCCGGGTGCCGGCGTGCAACGCGTAGGCCGCGCCCCGGGCGAGGACGCCGAGGGCAGCGAGGGACAGTGGCACCACCATGGTGCTGGCGACGGCGCCGACCAGCACCGGGTACGCCGTCCACGCCACGGTAAGGACGAAGACCAGCCAGACATGGTTGGCCTCCCACACCGGCGCCAGAGCATGGTTGGCGTGGTCGCGCAGTCGCTCGGCCGCCGGACCCCGGCCGGCCGTCAGCTGCCACATCCCGGCGCCGAAGTCCGCTCCGCCGAGCGTGGTGTAGGCGGCGAGGCCGACGAGGACGATGACCAGCGGGAGCTCGGCGAGGGTCATGCCGGACCGCCTCCCCGCGCGCCGGCGCTCGAGGAGGTGAGCGGTGCACCAGGAGGCGGTTCGTCCCGGACCTCCTCGGGGAGCGGCATGGCCGCCAGACGGCGTAGCACCCACACCACCGCGACGCCGACCCCGGCGTAGACCGCGCCGAGCACCGCGTAGCCCACCGGGATCCCCGGCGCCGCGGTCACCGCCTGCGGGGTGCGCATCACCTCGTAGACGGTCCAGGGCTGACGTCCGACCTCGGTGACGACCCAGCCGCACAGGAGCGCCACCACCGACGCCGGCCCGGCCACGACGACGGCCCGCGTCCACCACCGCGACGTGGGCAGTCGCCGATGACGCACGACGACGACCAGCGAGAACGCTCCCAGCACGGCCAGCAGCGTCCCCAGGCCCACCATCGCCTGGAAGGACACCCGGACGACGTTGACCGGGGGCACCTGGTCGGCCGGGACGGCGTCGAGCCCGATGACGAGGGCGCTCGGGTCGTGGAAGGCCAGCAGCGACAGCAGCCGCGGTAGCGCGATCCCGCCGACGACCCGGTCGCCGGTGTACCAGCCGAGGACGTGGACCGGTGCGCCCGCGGTGGACTGCCCGAGGCCCTCGAGCGCCGCCAGCTTGACCGGCTGGTACCGCGCCACCGCCCGGCCGGCCCAGTCGCCGACGAGCACCTGGAGGGGCGCCGCGACGGAGGCGATCGTCACCGAGACCGCCAGGGCCAGTCGGTCGTGGGCCCGGTCGCCGTGGCGTAGTCGGGACACGGCGTAGACGGCCGCCAGGACGAACCCCGTGACGACGAACGCCGCGACGTACATGTGCACGAACTCGTGCCACAGGTACGGGTTCGCGAACAGCGCCTCGGCCGGCCGGACGTCGACCACCCGCCCGTCCTGCAGCGTGAAGCCCCCCGGATGGTTCATCCACGCGTTGACCGCGATGACCATGAACGAGCCGGTCAGACCCGCCACCGCGATCGGGACACCGCTCGCGAGGTGGGCGCGGGGTCGGAGCCGGTCCCAGCCGTAGAGGTAGATGCCGATGAAGACCGCCTCGGTGAAGAACGAGAAGCCCTCGATGGCGAACCCGAGGCCGAAGACGCTCCCGAAGGTCGCGGTGAAGGCGGGCCAGAGCAGGGCCATCTCGAAGCTGAGGACGGTGCCGGTGATGACCCCGACCGCGAACAGCGCCGCCATCACCCGGCTCCAGCGGCGGGCGAGTCGTCGGTACCCGACGGTGCCGGTGCGCTGGTGGAGCCCCTCGAGGAGCAGCACGAGGACCGGGAAGGCGATGCCGAAGCACACCAGCGGGATGTGCGCGGCGAACGAGAGGGCCTGGAGCTGGCGTGCCTGCTCCAGGAAGGGCTGGCCCGCGGGAGGGAACACGCCGCCCGAGGGTGGTGGCCGCGCGCGCGGTCCGAAACCGGACGGAGATCGGTCTCGCACGGCAGGACGAGCGCGGCCGAGGGTTCTCGACCCGACGTGACCGCGACGGCCGGTGCGTGCGCGGTTGATCGTGGACGCCTCCGTGGCACGCCCGGTCGGGACCGGCCCGCCGGCGACGCGGAGGCGCGATCGAGAGCGTGACAAGGGAGCGATCATGGGAATTCTCGGGTGGATCGTGCTGGGACTGCTGGTCGGCGCGCTGGCCAAGCTGGTCATGCCCGGTGACGACCCCGGCGGTGTCGTCGTGACCGGCCTGCTGGGGATCGTCGGCGCCATCCTCGGCGGGTTCATCGGCAAGGCCCTGTTCGGGACCGGTCTCGGCGACTTCTTCGACCTCCGGACATGGGTGCTCGCCCTCCTCGGATCGTTGATCGTGCTCGGCCTCTACCGCGTGGTGGCGCGACGGCGCGCCCGCACATGACGGGACACGGCGGACTCGGATCCCCGGACGGCGCCCGGCCCGCGGCGGGTACCGGTGTCTCGAACGAGGCCCCGCCGCGGGTCAGCGGCGACGGGGGCACGACGACCCTCGTCGCCGGGACGTCCTTCTGCCTGTCCGCGGTCGGCGGGGACGTGGACCCGGGCGGGGTCCAGGGTCTCTTCGTCGACGACACCCGGGTGGTGTCGGCGTGGCGGCTGCGCATCGACGGGGCCCCCGTCGAGCCCCTCGGGGTCGTCGAGTGCGAGCGGTTCCGCGCCAGCTTCGTCGGGCGCACGCCGCCGCGGACGGGGCGGGCGGACGCCACCCTCCTGGTCGAGCGGACCCGCAGCGTCGGCGACGGGATGGTGGAGGAGGTGACCATCCGCAACCTGGCCGCGGAGGCGGCCGGGCTGACCGTCGAGCTCGAGGTGGAGGCCGACTTCGCCGATCTGTTCGAGGTCAAGGAGAGCCGGGTCGACACCCGGCCCCGGATCGCGACGGAGGACGACGGGCTCGGGGTGACCTTCGTGCTCGCGTCCTCGTCCCAGCGGTCACGGATGCGGGTGGTGGGTGACGGGGACCCCGCGACGGCGGGGACGACGTTCCGGCACACGGTCGTCGTCCCGGGCCGGTCGACGTGGCGGACCCGCTGGACCGTGACGGTCGCGCTCGGACCGCACGACACCCTGCCCGCGCCGGACGACGCGAGCCCGGAGGGCGACGCCGCGCGACGGATCGCCCGGTGGCGACTGTCGGCGCCGGTGGCCGAGACGCCCGACCCGGGGCTCGAGACCACCCTGCACACGAGCACCGAGGACCTCGGCGCGCTCCAGATCGCCGATCCCGCCCACCCCGACCGTCGGGTCGTGGCGGCCGGCGCACCGTGGTTCATGGCGCTCTTCGGCCGTGACTCGCTGCTCACCAGCCTCATGGCGCTCCCGGTGGACCAGGAGCTCGCCCTGGGGACGTTGCGCATGCTCGCCGACCTGCAGGGCAGGAAGGTCGATCCGATCACCGAGGAGGAGCCCGGCCGGATCGTCCACGAGGTGCGTTGTGGTCGGGAGGGGAGCGTCGGCCGGGTCGGGTCGTCCGCGTACTACGGCACGGTGGACGCCACCCCTTTGTTCGTGGTGCTGCTGGGCGAGCTGCACCGGTGGGGTCTGGCGGACGCGGACCTCCGCGAGCTGCTGCCCGCGGCGGACCGGGCGATGGCGTGGGTGGAGCACTACGGCGACCGCGACGGCGACGGCTTCGTGGAGTACCGGCGGGCCTCCGACCGCGGGCTGGTCAACCAGGGCTGGAAGGACTCGTTCGACGGGGTCACCACCGCGGGCGGCCGGATCGCCGAGCCGCCGATCGCCCTGGCCGAGGTGCAGGGCTACGTGTACGCGGCGCACTGCGCCCGTGCCGAGCTCGCGGAGGCGGTCGACGACCCCGCGACCGCGGCCGACCATCGGCAGCGCGCCGAGGCGCTCCGCGAGCGCTTCGACGAGCGCTTCTGGTTGCCCGATCGCGGGTGGTACGCGCTGGCCCTCGACGGCGAGAAGTGTCCGGTGGACTCGCTGACCAGCAACATCGGCCACTGTCTCTGGTCGGGGATCGTGCCGCCGGAGCGAGCGGGGGAGGTCGCCCGTCGCCTGGTGGGGGAGACGATGTGGACCGGGTTCGGCGTGCGGACGCTGGCATCGGACATGGGTGCCTACAACCCCATGGGCTACCACACCGGGTCGGTGTGGCCGCACGACAACGCCCTGGTGGCCGCCGGGCTCATGCGCTACGGCTTCGTGGCCGAGGCGCAGCAGGTGGCGCTGGGGATCCTCGATGCGGCCCGCGCCTTCGGTGGCCGGCTGCCCGAGCTGTTCTGCGGCTTCGGTCGTGACGAGTTCCCGGCCCCGGTGCCCTACCCGACGTCGTGCTCCCCGCAGGCGTGGGCGGCGGCGACGCCGGTCTCGCTGCTGCGGACCCTGCTGCGGTTCCACCCCGACGTCCGGCGCGGCCGGCTGGAGCTCCAGCCGGCGCTGCCGGCGGCGATGCTGCCGTTCCGGGCCGGTCGCCTGCCGCTGGCGGGAGCGCGGCTGGAGCTCGAGGTCGACGCGGACGGGTGGGACGTGCACGGCCTGCCGTCCCACCTGACGCCGTCGCCGACGCCGCCCGCCCGCGCCTGACCGCGTCAGGAGGCGGGCCGTGCCACCTCCTGGGGCCCCGCGGCGACCCGGCGGTACACCCGCTCGTAGTTGGCGGCGAGCGCCGCGTCGGAGTACCGCCCCTCGACGACCGCGCGGCAGTCCCGCGGGTCGATCTCGTGGGCGCGCAGCAGCGCCCCGGGCAGCTCCGCGGGCCGGTCGCACACCCACCCGGTGCGTCCGTGGTCGACCACCTCGGGCACCGCGCCCCGTCGCAGGGCGACGACGGGGGTCCCGCACGCCATGGCCTCGATCATCACCATCCCGAAGGGCTCCTCCCAGTCGATCGGGAACAGCAGGCAGCGCGCGCCGGCGAGGAGGTCGAGCTTGCGCCGGCCGCCGACCTCGCCGATCCATTCCACGTCCCCGCCGAGGAGGGGCTCCACGGCGCGGTCGAAGTACGCCACCTCGGAGTCCTCGCGGCACTTGGCCGCCATCACCAGCGGGATGCCCGCGGCCCGGGCGGCGTCGATGGCCGACACCGGGCCCTTGTCCGGGCTCATGCGGCCGAGGAAGAGGGCGTACTCGCCCTTCTCCGCGTGGAACGGGAACCGGTCGGGGCGGACCCCGTTGGGCACCGTCGCCGCCCAGTGCGCCGACGGCAGATCCCCGCGCTGCGCGTCCGAGAGCGCCACGAGCGACGCGCCCACCGACAGCGTCCGGTAGTACGTCCCCAGGTCGCCCTGCACCGGTCCGTGCGCGGTGACCACGGTGGGCAGCCCGTGCGCCGCGGCCACTAGCGGGCCGGCGAGCGTGTTGTCGTGCACCACGTCGACGCCGAGGTCGGCCAGCAGCTCGGGGAGCTGCGCCGCGTGCACCACCTCGGGGAGGGCCTGGCCCATCAGCCGGGAGTCGGCGACCGGCCCGGTCGGGCGGAAGGCCGCGGCGGTCCCGTGCTGCCCCGGGGCCAGGAGGGTGACCTCGACGCCGCGCCGGACGAGGGCGTCCACGAGGTCGCTGCACATCGACTCCACGCCGCCGTACGCATCGGGCGGCAGCTCCAGCCAGGGAGGGGCGACGACCGCGACCCGCAGCGGGTCGTCCGAGCGCTCGCCGTCGGCGACCCCGAGCGCGTCGACGGTCGGGAGTCGACGGGCCATGGTGCCTTCCCTCCTCGGTACCGGCTCGATCACGCCCACCGCCGACGCCGACTCCGCCCATCCGCTCACCCGGACCTCCTCGCACTCGACCGCCCTGGTCCTCCGACACGCTGCCGGGGCGTCCTCGTCGCGGCATCGGCTCGACAGATCACATCCACGCGGTGGCGACCCGCCCCGGGGGACGAGCCCGCCACGGCCGGCCGGACGCCCGGTGCGCGCGGCGCGGAAACCCACTTCGGCCCCACGGGCCGATATCGCGACGGCGGTGTCCGCCCGGCGATACGGGATCGCGCGACCGCCCGCTGCGGGGGCGTCGTGACGGCCATCCCTCGCCGGCCATTCCCGTGTCACTCCCGAGGAGGGAACTCCATGGCAGACGAGCTACGAGGCGTCACCGTCGCGATCCTCGCCACCGACGGCGTCGAGCGGGTGGAGCTCGAAGCGCCGCGCGGCGCGCTCTACGGCGCGGGCGCCCGGACCGAGCTGTTGTCGCTCCACGACGGCGAGATCGCCGCCCGGCAGATGGACCTCGACCCGGCCGGCACGTTCTCGGTGGACCGCCAGGTCGGCCAGGCCTCGGTGGACGACTACGACGCGCTGCTGCTGCCCGGGGGCACGATGAACCCCGATCAGCTGCGTACCAGTTCCGACGCGGTCGGGTTCGTGCGCTCGTTCGTCGAGTCCGGGAAGCCGGTCGCGTCGATCTGTCACGGCCCCTGGACGCTCGCGGAGGCCGACTGCGTGCGCGGGAAGCGGCTGACCTCGTGGCCGAGCATCCGCACCGACCTGCGCAACGCCGGTGCCGAGGTCGTCGACGAGGAGGTCTGCGTCGACGGCCAGTTCACGACCAGCCGGGGTCCGCAGGACATGGCCGCGTTCTGCGCCGCGGTCGTCGAGCAGTTCGCGAAGTCGCCCGCGGTCAGCGCCTGACCCGCCATCTCCGCAAGAGGAAGGACACGAGCATGAAGGCAGTCGTCTACCACGGTCCGCACCAGGTGAGCGTCGACGAGGTTCCCGACGCGCGGATCGAGAAGCCCACCGACGTCCTGGTACGGATCACCTCGACGAACATCTGCGGTTCCGATCTGCACATGTACGAGGGGCGCACCGATTTCGAGCAGGGCCGCATCTTCGGTCACGAGAACCTCGGCGAGGTCGTCGAGGTCGGTGACGCGGTGGACAAGATCGCGGTGGGAGACATGGTCTCCGCGCCGTTCAACGTCAGCTGCGGGCACTGCGAGAACTGCGAGCACGGCCTGACCAACTACTGCCTGCGGGCCAACGAGCCGGGGCTGGCCGGCGCGGCGTACGGGTTCGCGGACATGGGGCCCTGGCCCGGGGGGCAGGCGGAGTACCTGCGGGTGCCGTGGGGCGATTTCCAGTGCCTGCGTCTGCCCGAGGACGCGCGCGACAAGCAGGACGACTACGTCATGCTCTCCGACATCTTCCCCACCGGGTGGCACGCGACGGAGATGTCCGGGCTGAAGCCCGGGGAGAGCATCGTCATCTACGGCGGCGGCCCGGTCGGGCAGATGGCGGCGCTCTCGGCGATCACCAAGGGGGCCGCGCAGGTGATGGTGGTCGACCGCCACCCCGACCGGCTGCGGCTGGCCGAGCAGATCGGCGCCACCCCGATCGACGACTCGAAGGCCTCGCCCGTCGATCAGGTGATGGACCTGACCAAGGGCCGGGGCGCCGACCGCGGCTGCGAGTGCGTGGGCTACCAGGCGCACGACCCGCAGGGCCACGAGGACAACGCCGACACGCTGAACAAGCTGGTCGCCTCGGTGCGGTTCACCGGCGGCATCGGCACCGTCGGGGTGTTCGTCCCGCAGGACCCCGGCGCCCCGGACGAGCTGGCCCAGCAGGGCAAGGCCCGCTTCGACTTCGGCAACTTCTGGTTCAAGGGCCAGCAGATGGGCACCGGGCAGGCGCCGATCAAGCGCTACAACCGCCACCTGCGCAACCTCATCGCCGCCGACAAGGTCCAGCCCTCCTGGATCGTCTCCCACGACCTGTCGCTGGACGAGGCGCCGGAGGCCTACAAGCACTTCGACGCTCGCGAGGACGGCTGGACCAAGGTCGTCCTGCACCCGAACCAGACCGGCTGAGCCGGCCGCCGGAGGCACCGCGGGCCGCCTCGACACGCTCGACCTGACCGAGGCCCGCACCGTCGACGACGCGGCCGCCACCACGCCCCTCGGGGGGCCTTGGTGGCGGCCGCGTCGTCGCGGACCAGGCCGGCGCCGATCTCCGGGCCGGCCCCCGAGAGGAGAACCGATGAGCAGAGTCCTGGCCGAGCCGACGACGTGGGCCGACCGCGTCGTCGGCACCGTCCGGGGGTTGGTCGGGTTCACCGACCAGCCCACGTCCGAGGAGGCCGCTCGTCCGGGCCGGTGGTTGGTCGTCACGGTCTACCGGCAGCGCGACGACGTGCGGACCCATGTGGACGCGCCCGGCCCGCTGAGCCGGATGCGCGACGAGATCGAGGTGACCGTGCGCCCGGCGCCCGGTGACAAGGGCACGGAGCTCGGGGCCCGTCCGACGGCGTCCGACGGTGGCTCGGCCGACCTGCGGCGGGCGCTGCGCGCGGCGCTGCGCGAGACCAAGTCGATCCTCGAGTGCGGCGAGGTCGTCGAACCGTCCCGGCCGGGGTCGAGCCACCCCGGACCGGCCGGACAGGTGCTGCGCGCGGTCACCGCGCGGGCGTGGGGAGAGGGGCGACTGTGAAGGCCCTGTGCTGGGAAGGCGTCAACAAGCTCGCCGTCGAACGCGTCCCCGACCCACGGATCCAGAACGCCCACGACGTGATCGTCAAGGTCCGGTACACCACGTCCTGCGGGTCGGACCTGCACCTGCTCGACGGCTACATCCCGGCCATGGAGGCCGGCGACGTGATCGGGCACGAGTTCATGGGCGAGATCGTCGAGGTCGGGCCCGAGGTCACGAACCACCAGGTCGGGGACCGGGTGGTGGTGGTCTCGTTCATCGGCTGCGGCAGCTGCTGGTACTGCGACCACGACCTGTGGTCGCTGTGCGACAACACCAACACCAACCCCGGCATCACCCAGGCCCTGTGGGGCCAGGATCCCGGCGGCATCTTCGGCTACTCCCACGCCATGGGCGGCTTCATGGGCAGCCACGCCGAGTACGTGCGGGTCCCGTTCGCCGATCAGGGGGCGTTCACCGTCCCCGAGGGGGTCGACGACCTGACGGCCCTGTTCGCCTCCGACGGCGTCCCGACCGGCTGGATGGGCGCGCACCTCGGCGGCGTCGGTCCGGGTGACACGGTCGCGGTGTGGGGCGCCGGAGGGGTCGGGCAGATGGCCGCCCGCGCGGCCACGCTCCTCGGCGCCGAGCAGGTGATCGTCATCGACCGCCTGCCCGAGCGACTGGCCATGGCGCAGACGCACGTCGGCGCGGAGACCCTCGACTACAGCACGACGGACGTCGGCGCCGAGCTGCGGGAGCGCACCGGCGGTCGGGGTCCCGACGTGTGCATCGAGGCCGTCGGCCAGGAAGCCCACACCTACGGCCCGGAGTACCTCTACGACAAGGTCAAGCAGCAGCTGCGCCTGGAGAACGACCGGCCCCCCGCGATCCGTGAGGCGATCATGGCCTGCCGCAAGGGCGGGTCGGTGTTCACCCTCGGGGTGTTCGCCGGGCTGGTCGACAAGTTCCCGCTCGGGGCGCTGATGAACAAGGGCCTGACCCTCCGGGGCGCCCAGCAGCACGGTCAGCGCTACGTCCCCATGCTGCTCGACCGGATCGCCCGCGGGGAGATCACCACGAGCCACCTGGCCACCCACGTCATGTCGTTGGACGAGGGGCCCCGCGGCTACGACCTGTTCAAGAACAAGGAGGACGGCTGCGTCCGCGCGGTCTTCCGCCCCTGACCAGCAGCTGTCGTCGTGACGACCCCCGCGAACGACGTCGATGGAAGGAGACCGATGTGGACGCCACCCTCACCCTCGTCGTCGACGGGCGGCCGACGACGTTGACCGTCGACACGCGGACCACCGTGCTCGACGCGCTGCGCGAGCACCTCGACGCCACCAGCCCGAAGAAGGGGTGCGACCACGGGCAGTGCGGGTCCTGCACCGTGCTGTGCAACGGGCGCCGGGTGCTGGCCTGCCTCTCGCTCGCGGTCGCCCACGACGGCGACGAGATCACCACCGCCGAGGGGCTCGCGCCCGAGGGCGAGCGGCACGCCGTGCAGGTCGCGTTCCTGGAGGCCGACGCCTACCAGTGCGGGTACTGCACCCCCGGCCAGATCTGCTCCGCGGTCGGCATGCTCGACGAGGCCGCCGCCGGGCACCCCAGCGCGGTGTCCGGCGACGTCGCCGCCCCGCCGACGCTGGACCGCACCGAGATCGCGGAGCGGATGAGCGGGAACCTCTGCCGCTGCGCGGCCTACGTCAACATCGTCACCGCCATCGAGCGGGTCCACGCGGGGGAGACCGCGCGATGAAACCGTTCACCTACGCCCGCCCGGACGATGCCGCGGGCGCCGTCGATCTCGTGGCCGGGGACCCGGACGCCGCGTTCCTCGCCGGCGGTACCAACCTCGTCGACCACCTCAAGCTCGGCATCGCGTCGCCGACGACGCTGGTCGACGTCACCTCCCTGACCTCGGACCGGATCGACGACCTCCCACCGGCCCACGGGGACACCGACGGCGGTCTGCGGATCGGCGCCGCGGTGCGCAACTCCGACCTCGCCGCGCACGGCCGGGTGCGCGCCGAGTACCCGGTGCTCGCCGAGGCACTGCTCCAGGGGGCGTCGGGCCAGCTGCGGAACATGGCCACCACCGGCGGCAACCTGCTCCAGCGCACCCGCTGCGCCTACTTCGGGGACCGGACGACCCCGTGCAACAAGCGCGAGCCGGGGAGCGGCTGCTCGGCGATCGGCGGCTGGGCGCGCTACCACGCGATCCTCGGGGCCACCCACGAGCCGGCGGGCCAGGCGTGCGTCGCCACCCACCCCTCGGACATGGCCGTCGCGATGGCCGTGCTCGACGCGCAGGTGCAGGTCCTCGGCCCGGACGGCGAGCGCACGATCCCGCTCGAGGAGTTCCACCGGCTGCCCGGCGACGACCCGACCCGCGACACCGTCCTGCGCCACGGCGAGCTGATCACCGCCGTCGACCTGCCCGCCGCGCCGATCGCCACCAGCTCCACGTACCGCAAGGTCCGCGACCGGGCCTCCTACGCGTTCGCGCTGGTGTCGGTGGCCGCGGCGATGGAGGTCGTGGACGGCCCGGACGGGCCCGTCGTGGCGGACGTGCGGATCGCGCTCGGCGGCGTCGCGCACACGCCGTGGCGCGCCACCCGCGCCGAGGACGCCCTGCGCGGCGGCCCGGCCACGGACGAGGCGTTCCGCGCCGCCGCCGCGGCCGAGACCGCCGGGGCGCGGCCGATCGAGTCCGCCGTCGGCGGCAACGCCTTCAAGGTCCCGCTGGTCGCGGGCACGCTCGCCGCGGCCCTGCGCACCCTCGCCCACGACCCGTCCACCGATCCGACCGAGGAGCCCGGATGACTCTCACGCCGGACGCCATGGGGAGAGCGCTGCCCCGCATCGAGGGCGGGCAGAAGGTCGCGGGCACCGCCCGGTACGCCTTCGAGCACCCGGTCGTCGGGCCGCTCTACCTGCACCCGGTGCAGTCGACGATCGCCCGCGGGCGGGTCACGGCGATCGACACGAGCACGGCGGAAGCCCTCGACGGCGTGGTCGCCGTCCTCACCCACGAGAACGCGCCCCGCCTCGCGGACACCTCGGACGCCGAGTTCGCGGTGCTGCAGGACGATACGGTCGCTTTCCGCGGACAGTACGTGGCCGCCGTGCTCGCCGAGCGCTCCGAGACCGCCCGGGAGGCGGCCGAGCTCGTCGAGGTCACCTACGACCAGCAGGACCACCACGTCGAGCTCGACGAGGACTCGCCCGATCTCTACGCCCCCGACGTGGTCAACCCGAGCTTCGAGACCGACGAGACCGTGGGCGACCCGGAAGCGGCGCTCGAGTCGGCGCCGGTCACGGTCCGGCAGACGTACACGACGGCGATGACCCACAACAACCCGATGGAGCCGCACACCACGGTCGCGACGTGGGACGCCGAGGACGGTCGGCTGACCCTGTTCGAGTCCACCCAGGGTGTCTCCGCGGTCCGCACGGCCGTCGCCGGTGTCCTCGGGCTGGAGACGGGGTCGGTCGACGTCATCTCCCCGCACGTGGGGGGCGGCTTCGGCTCCAAGGGCACCCCGCACGCCAACACCGTGCTCGCCGCCCTCGCGGCGAGGGCCGTTCCCGGCCGGCCGGTCAAGTACGCGCTGACCCGGCAGCAGATGTTCGACCTCGTCGGCTACCGGACGCCGACGATCCAGCACGTCACCCTGGGGGCCGAGGCGGACGGGCGGCTCACCGCGATCGTCCACGACGTCGTCGAGCAGACCGCGCGGTTCAAGGAGTTCGCCGAGCAGACCGCGGTCTACAGCCGCTCGATGTACGCCACGCAGAACCGGCGCACCTCGCACCGTCTGGTGCCCCTCGACGTCGGTGTCCCCTCGTGGATGCGGGCGCCGGGAGAGGCGCCGGGCAGCTTCGCCGCCGAGGTGGCGATGGACGAGCTCGCCGTCGCCACCGGGATCGACCCGGTGGAACTGCGGATCCGCAACGAGCCGGCGGTCAGCCCCGCGTCGGGGCTGCCGTTCTCCAGCCGCCACCTCGTGGACTGCCTGCGCCGCGGCGCCGACCGGTTCGCCTGGCGGCTGCGCGACCCGCGACCGCGGGCCCGGCTGGTCGACGGCTGGTGGATCGGCACCGGCGTCGCCGCGTCGAGCTACCCGACGAACAGCATGCCCGGTTCCTCGGCGGTGATCCGCTTCCACGTCGACCCGTCGCTGGACCCCGCGCTCGGCGCCGCCGGACGCTACGAGGTCGAGATCGCCGCGGCCGACATCGGCACCGGGGCCCGCACGGTCCTCACCCAGATCGCCGCCGACGCGCTCGGGGTGCGCCCGGAGACCGTGCACGTGGCCATCGGGGACACCGCGTTGCCGCCCGCGACGACCGCCGGGGGCTCGAGCGGGACGGCGTCCTGGGGCGCGACGATCGCCGACGCCGCGGACCGCTTCCGCGACAAGTGGGGCGACGATCCCTCCGACGGCGCGCAGGCCGACGGCTCCATGCCCGACAACCCCTACTCCGGGCGCTATGCCATGTCGGCGTACGGAGCGCACTTCGCGGAGGTGGCGGTGCACGCCGACACCGGCGAGGTCCGGGTGCCGCGGATGCTGGGCGTGTTCGCGGCCGGGCGGATCCTCAACCCCGACACGGCCCGCTCGCAGCTCCTGGGCGGGATGACCATGGGCCTGTCGATGGCCCTGCACGAAGAGAGCGTGCTCGACCCGCGCTCCGGTCACGTGATCAACCACGACCTGGCGAACTACCACGTCACCGCGCACGCCGACGTCGGGGTGATGGAGGCGGAGTGGATCGACGAGGAGGACCCCTACGTCAACCCGATGGGGTGCAAGGGCATCGGGGAGATCGGGATCGTGGGCGCCGCGGCCGCCATCGCCAACGCCGCCCACCACGCGACCGGCGTCCGGATGCGGTCGGTGCCGATGACCCTCGACGACTTCGTCGTGTGAATCTCCGGGGCGGGAGTGAGCGAGGAACAGGCGACGGTGCCGTCCGCCGAGCATGCGCAGGGCGAGGCGGAGGACCGGTCGGTCGGCACGCTGGAGCTGTTCTTCGACCTCGTGTTCGTCTACGCGATGTCCCAGGTCACGGCCCTGGTCCTGGCGGACGTGTCGTGGGCGGGTTTCGGGCACGGGCTGCTCGCGTTGACCGCGGTGTGGTGGGCCTGGGTCTGCTACGCCTGGCTGACGAACACCAGCGCCCACGCCGGACCGCTTCCCCGAACGCTGATCTTCCTGGCGATGGCGGCGATGCTGGTGGCCGCCGTTGCCCTGCCGCAGGCGTTCGGCACGCGGGCGTGGGTGTTCGGGCTGGCGTTCCTGGCCGTCCGGCTGATCCACGTCGCGCTCCTGGCACTGGGTGTGCGCGGCGAGGCCGGCGTGGGTTCGGCCGCGTTGCGGTTGGTTCCCACTCTGCTGACCGGGCCGGCGTTGCTGGTGGCCGCCGCGTTCGTCGAGTCGCCGTACCGGGAGCTGCTCTGGGTCCTGGCTGCCGTCATCGACTTCTCCGGGCCGCTCCTGGTCGGCACTGCGGGGTGGCAGGTGGCGCCGTCGTACTTCGTCGAACGGCACGGTCAGGTCGTCATCATCGCCTTGGGCGAGGCGATCGTGGAGGTCGGTGCCGGGGCCCAGGCGAACCTCGCTCGGCCCGGCGTGCTCGTCGGGGTCGTGCTCGCCGTGTTGATCGCGGCCGGGTTGTGGTGGTCCTACTTCGGCTACATCCGCACCGGTGCGCAGCGCCGGTTGCAGGGCGCCGAGGGCCACGATCGGGCGCGGCTGGCGCGTGACTCCTACAGCTACCTGCACCTGCCGCTGGTGGCCGGGATCGTGTTCTTCGCGCTCGGGGTGCACGAGGCGGTCGAGGGGGTGGACCGGTCCCTGCCGCTGCTGCCCGCACTGGCGCTGGCCGGCGGGGTCGCGCTGTTCTTCGTCGCCGACGTCGGCTACCGCTGGCGGGACCACCACCAGTTGGCCACCGACCGGTTGCTCGCCGGGGCGGCTTCGGCGGCGGTCATCGCGCTCGCCGTGGTCGTACCCGCGCTGGCCACGCTCGCGGCGCTGGCGGTCGTCTGTGCGGCACAGACCGGCTGGGAGCTCTGGCGGCGGCCCGAGATCGGGCCCGTCGGCGGGCCTCCCTCGGGGTGATCAGCGCCAGCCCACGACGGTCCCCGCGTCGGCCCGGCGTCGCAGGGCGGCGTCGACCGAGGGGAAGATCTCGAACAGGGTCTCGTCACCGAGGAGGGGGCGCGTCACCTCGGGTGCACCCGGATCCCGGGCGACGCGGAGATCGATGTCCGCGTCGCCGGCCTCGTAGGCCAGTTCGCGGATCACGCCGCGGGCCGCGGGCTCGGCGGCGCGGACGCCGGTCAGGTCGACCACCAGCGGGTCGGCGGAGCGGGCGAGCAGGGCCTTGGCCTCGCGCCGCAGCTCGGCCGCGGCGGGTGCGTCGACAGTGGTGCGGGCGCCGAGCACGCGGACCCCCGTCGGACGGCACTGGTCGTCGTCGGTGTTCGTCGGACACCCCCCTCGGACCGCGAGCCCTCGGCCGGGCTCGGTGGACGCCACCAGACCTACCGAGTCCGAGGTGCCGCGGTCCATCCACGCAGGGCAACCCTCGACCGGTCGGCGACCGGCCGGTCGAGGACGGCTGCGCCGGGTGCCTCACAGGGACGTGAGCTGCCCCCCTGCGGGGAGGAGGGGGGGTTCGGCGATGACGGCGGCGCGGACGGCGACGTGGAGGTTGAGGCGGGTGTCGGTGTCGGTGAGGTCGTGTCCGGTGAGTTCGCGGATGCGTTGGAGGCGGTAGCGCAGGGTGGAGCGGTGGATGTGCAGGGCGGCGGCGGTGGCGTCGTAGTTGCCGCCGTGGTCGAGGTAGATCCCGAGGGTGTGGACGAGGCCGGCGCGGCGGTCGTTGTCGTAGGCGAGGAGGTGGCCGATCCAGTCCTGGACGAAGGCGCCGGCTTGGCGGCGGCCGTCGGGGGTGGCCAGGAGGCGGTAGAGGCCGAGGTCTTCGAAGGCGATCAGGCCGGTGGGGTCGGGTTGGCGGGTGCGCACGGTGAGGGCTTGCATGGCTTCGCGGTAGGAGCGGGGGAGGTGTTCGGGGCGGTCGACGTAGCCGCCGACCCCGACGGCGGGGGCGTCGTGCAGGACGTGGGTGAAGGCGTCGTGGACGAGTTGCCAGGGTGTGCCCGAGCCCGGCGCGTCGGTGGCGGAGCCGGTGCCGGTGCCGGTGCCGGGGGTGGCGGTTCCGGTGGCGGCGTGGGTGGTGGTGGTGGGTTCGCCGGTCCAGGGGGCGAGGGCGGTGCCGCTGCCGGCGAGCCAGGCGGCGGGGGGTCCGCAGACCAGGATGGCGGTCTGGCCGCGCAGGGTGCCCAGGAAGGACATGTCCAGGGTGCGGGCGGCGTGTTCCATGAGGTCGCCGACGGCTTGGTCGCCGGGCCAGCGGCCGTGGCGGGGGTGGACGGCCAGGACGCGGTGGGGGCCGGTGAGGTCGTGGCTCAACGCGGAGGCGCGGCCGATGCGGCGTTCGATCTCGGCGTCGAGGTCGTCGGGGTCGCATTCGAGCAGGACGGTTTCGACGAGGTCGTGGCGCAGGCGTAGTTCGGTGCGGGCCAGGTGGTGGCGATGCAGCAGGTGCAGCGAGAGGGCGCCGGTGGCCAGGCCGATGGCGTGCAGGGCGCCGGCGCGGGGGCTGCCGGGGCGGGCGTCGGTGTCGGGGTCTTTCTTGTCGGCGGGTTCGAGGGTGTGCTCGGGGTCCTGGACCAGGATCAGGCCGAGCAGGGTGCCGCGGGAGACCGCGAGGCTGGCCAGGCGGTCGCGGACCCGCAGCGGGCCCGAGACGCGGCGGGCGGCGTCGATGAGGTGGTCGCGTTGGGCGCGGGTCAGGCGGGGCTGGGTCGCGGCGCCGTCGGGTCCGGCCTGGGCCAGCACCCGCCCGAAGGGGTCTTCCACGGCCACCCCGAGCCCGAGGTGGTCGTGGAGGACCTCGGCGATGCCGTGCTCGGGGCTCTCGCCGACCAGTGCCTGGCTCAGCGCGGCCTGGAACCGGTACTCCCGGGCCAGCGCCCCCTCCACTTCGACACGCGCCTGCCCATCACTCGGGACCAGGTCGGCGGCCGAGGCTTCGTCGCCCACGCGCGGACCGGCCCCGTGGCGATCGATGCGACTCATGCCTGCGCGACTACCCGCCGGGCGGCCCCGGCCACGCGTCCGATCTTCCGGCGCCGGACGACTCGTGGTGGCGGCCGGCGCAGGACCGGCTGCGGATCACGAGCAGTGGGCGACGAGCCAGGCGGCGACGTCGTAGAGCTTCGTGTTGGTGGTCTGGGAGGCGATCCGCAGGCGGTCGAAGGCCTCGTCGGCGGTCAGCCCGTCGCGGTGCATGAGGATGCCCTTGGCCTGTCCGATCAGATCGCGCCGGAGCAGCGCCCGGTGGAGGTTCTCGACCCGGTCGGTTTCGGCGAGTGCGAGCGAGGCGTAGGCGACGAACATCCTGGCCGACCGCTGGGCCTCCGACCGGGCCGCCCGGTCGTCGAGGGCGTGCTGGGTGACGTGCAGGTTCACCACGCCCGCGGGGCGGGCGCCGGTCAAGCGCACCGACAGGCTCGCCCGCACGCCGTGGCGCACCGCTTCCGGCACGAACCGGGGCCACCGTGTCTCGGTGGCCGCGTCGGGGAGGACCACGGTGTCGGCGCCCGCGATCGCGTCGAGGCACGGGCCCTCCGCCATCCCGATCTGGGCGCGATCGACGGCCGCCGCCGTCTCGCTGGTGTGCGCCGCGCAGGACAGCTCGCCCGCCAGGCGCACCGCGACGCCGACGTCGTGGACGCCCGGCACCACCGCCACGGCACCCTCGGCGATCCGGCGCAGCGCGTCGGCCACCCGCTCGCTCCCGGCGATCGCGCGGGTCGACGCCAGCAGGGCCGCCAGGAACTCGTCCGGCTCGTCGGTGTCCTCGTGGTGTGACCGGCATGCCGCCACGGCTGCGTCCCCCACCTGCGTCGTCACCTGGGACCTCCGTTCGTCGTGGCACCGCACGGTGCGCACCCCGGTACCGTGCCCGCCGGACGCCCGGTCGGTCATCGACCTGATCGGTCAGGAGCCCGGCCCCGCGGCTCGCATGCGGTGACGAGCGGTGCACGGCGCGTGCCCGGCCGGTGTCCGGCTCGCCGCTCCCGGTTCTCCGGACCCCCGGTGGCCACGACCCGACGGACCGGATTCGTGGGCTCGGTGTCGACCTCGAAGGACGAGATTCGCCCCCTCCCCGGCCCGCGGCGTGCCGGGCGGGCACCACCTCTCGAACCGACGAGAGGAGGACCTGCGATGAGAGCAGGGACGTCAGGGCCGAGGAGCTCGACGCGGGACGCCACGACGGGCCTCGCGCGCGGGCTGGGGGTCTTCAGTCTGGCGCTGGGGTCGGCGGAGCTCGCCGCGCCCGGCGCGGTCGCACGGCTGGCGGGGATCCGCGACAGCGGGCCGACCGTCGAGGCCGTCACCGCGCTGTACGGAGCCCGGGAGCTGGTCCACGGCGCGGGGATCCTCGGCAGCCGCCGGACCGCGGGCTGGGTGTGGAGCCGGGTCGCGGGTGACGTGCTCGACATCGCCACCCTCGCGGTCGGTGCCGCCCGGAGGGGAGCGTCGTCGACGCGTCTCGGGCTCGGCCTCGCGGCGCTCGCCGGGGTGACGGCCGCGGACGTCGTGACCGCCCGCGGCCTGGCCCAGCAGCGCGGCGACGGGACGGGCGAGTGTCGCGCCGTCGCCGCCATCACCGTCAACCGGCCGCGGGCGGAGGCGTATCGCCACTGGCGCGACCTCGAGCGCCTCCCCGAGTTCATGGCCCACCTGCGCTCGGTGCGCACCGACCCGACGGGGCGCTCGCACTGGGAGGCCACCGGTCCGGCCGGGTCGACGGTCCGCTGGGACGCCGAGATCGTGGAGGACCGCGAGGACGAGGTGATCTCCTGGAGGTCGGTCGAGGGCGCCGACGTGGCGAACACCGGCTCGGTGCGGTTCCGCGACGCCGCGGGCGGCCGGGGCACCGAGGTCGTGGTCGACCTGCGCTATCGCCCGCCGGGCGGGAAGGCGGGCGCCGTCGTCGCGAAGCTGCTCGGCGAGGAGCCGAACCAGCAGCTCCGCGACGACCTGCGGCGCTTCAAGCAGGTCCTCGAGATCGGCGAGATCGTCCGCTCGGAAGGCAGCCCGACGGGCCAGTCCACCCGCCAACAGATCACCCAGCGCCCGGCCCAGCCGGTCGCCTGACCACACCCCGCGAAGGAGAGACCATGCGAGCCACCTGTTGGACGGGCAAGCGGTCGGTGGAGGTCCGGGAGGTTCCCGACCCGACGATCCTGAACCGGCGCGACGCCATCGTGAAGATCACCTCGACCGCCATCTGCGGCTCCGACCTGCACCTCTACAACGGCTTCATCCCGACGATGCGCGAGGGCGACGTCCTCGGCCACGAGTTCATGGGCGAGGTCGTCGAGGTCGGCCCCGGGGTGGGCAACCTGGCGGTCGGGGACCGCGTGGTGGTCCCCTTCCCGATCGCCTGCGGCGTGTGCGGGGCCTGCGAGCGCGGCATGACCTCGCTGTGCGAGAACTCCAACCCCAACGCCGGCATCGCCGAGAAGCTGATGGGTCACTCGCCGGCCGCGCTGTTCGGCTACTCCCACATGCTCGGCGGCTACCCCGGCGGGCAGGCCGAGTACGCGCGGGTGCCGTTCGCCGACTTCGGGGCGCTCAAGGTGGAGTCCGACCTCCCCGACGAGAAGGTCCTGTTCCTGTCCGACATCTTCCCCACCGGGTACATGGGGGCGGAGATGGCCGAGGTCGGCCCCGGCGACGTCGTCGCCGTCTGGGGTGCCGGCCCCGTGGGGCAGTTCGCGATCGCGAGCTGTTTCCTCCGCGGCGCCGAGAGGGTCATCGCGATCGACCGCATCGACCACCGGCTGCGGCTGGCGAAGGAGACCGGGGCCGAGACGCTGGACTACGAGCAGGTGTCGGTCCCCGAGGCGCTCGCCGAGATGACCGGCGGGCGCGGGCCGGACAAGTGCATCGACGCGGTGGGGATGGAAGCCCACCACGCCGTCGGGGCGCTGCACGCCTACGACCGCACCAAGCAGGCCGTGGGGCTGGAGACCGAACGACCGCACGTCCTGCGCGAAGCGGTCACGAGCTGCGCCAACGGGGGCGTCGTGTCCGTCATCGGGGTCTACGGCGGGTTCACCGACAAGTTCCCGATGGGGTCGTTCATGAACCGCTACCTCACGATGCGCGCCGGTCAGTGCCACGTGCACCGCTACATGCCGCGGCTCCTCGAGCACGTCCGCAACGGCGACATCGATCCGTCGTTCGTGATCACCCACCGGTTGTCGCTCGACGACGCGCCGACGGGCTACCGCACCTTCCTGGACAAGGCCGACGACTGCGAGAAGGTGGTCCTCTCGCCGTAGCGCGGTGCGGCGCGGCTCGGCCCGCCCCCGCCGTTCCACGACGACCGAGGAGATGACGTGTCCAACGAATCCACGACGTTCGGCATCCGGGTGGGACCGGTCCTCATCGACGTCCCGCGCTCGATCGGCTATTTCGGCGGGGTCGGGGCCGCCGTCGCCCTCGGGATGGTCGATCCGCCGCTGGCGGCGTTCATCGCCGCGGTGCCGTTCTTCACCATGCTGACGCACCGGTCGCTGCCGGTGCCGGTCCGCGTCGTCGGGGAGGCCCTCGAAGGCGCGGCGAAGCCCGTCGGGGGCGACGACGACGGGTACGTGCAGCTGGAGGACGAGCAGCGGGAGGACGAGCGGGCCCGTGCGGTGGCCGCGAAGGTCCGCCGCGGGGACGCCGTCGACCACCCGGACGCCGCGTCCCGCCGGGTGGGCGCGGTCCGGACCCCCTCGACCGACGAGCGCGTCTGAGCCCGCCCGCCGGTGCGGTCAGGACGCCGAGGACGACGAGGACGAGGTGCGCTCTCCGGCGCCCTCGTCCTCGTCGTCCTCGCCGATCTGGTCGCGGCGCTGGCGCTCGCGGTAGCCGTACGCCGCCCGCCGGACGGCGTCCTCGCTGTCCAGCCCGGAGCCCAGGGCCCCCGCGACCGTGGCCAGACCGGTCGCCAGCCAGGCGAGCATGAGGTGGTCGCCGAGCGTGGGTGGGCGGCCGAGGTAGTAGCCGAGCACCGACGGCTCGAGGAGGAACAGGGATCCGAGCAGGGTGAGCACGAAGACCGCCGCCGACATGACCAGCACGCCGATGCTCAGCGTGATCACCGTGGAGGCGTTGAACAGGAAGGTCTCCTCGCGCTCGCCCTCGTCGCGGGCGCGCTCCCACAGGTGGTGGGCGCCGATGATCCACGCGACCATCAGCGCGACCGACATCACGGTGGTCAGGACGAGCTTGCCCGTTCCGAGACGGGTGGCCAGCAGCCAGATCGTCGAGGTGATGGTCAGGTAGGCGCTGGTCCCGAGGACCGCGGCGAGCGCGCTGCGCATGCCGACCACGAGCCGCCAGGGCTGGTTGGTGCGCACCATGCCGGCGAGCAGGCGGGCCCGGCCGCGCCACGGAGTGGTGACATAGCGCCGGGTGTGCGCGCCGTCCCGGGCCCGCAGGGCGTGGATCGGCTGCAGGTGCTCCGCCGTCGCGCGGCCGATCCGGCTCGGGTGGTGCTCCCCGCGCTCGAGCCCGGCGTCGGCGACGCCCATGAGGTCGGCGACCACCCGGACGATCGCGTGGCGCACCTTGTGGTGCTGCAGGATCGGGCCGAAACCGGGGAGCGAGAGCCCGGCGACGCAGCGGTCGTGGTCGACGTCGACCAGGATCGGCCGCTCGCCGTGCTGCATCGGGAGGTCGGTGAGGTAGATCCCGATGTCCCAGTCGGTGTGGGCGGTCTGGTCGGCCACGGCGCCGAGGACGTCCTCGGGGTCCTGCACCTCGGCGGTGACCGGGTGGGTCATGGTGCGGACGTCCCAGGTGACCCCTCGGTCGACATGCGCGGCGAGCTCGTCGGGGAGGTCCTCGGCCAGCTTCGCCGCGAGCTCCGCGGGGGTGTCCGGGTCGGCGAGCAGACCGACCACCACGGTCCGGCCGCTCGCCGCGGCGGGACGGTGTCGTTGCTCGAGGTCGGCCATGGATCCCCTTCTCGTCCGCATCTCCGCCCATCCAGGAGCGGGGCAGGGGGCATCGCGCCCCCGAGCCGCCCACCGTGGCGGAAGGACCGCACCCCCCGGACCGGCCCGTGATGGCGAAACCGGCGGGGCGATTCCGTCCTGCGGGTACGGGGCGGCGGATCAGTCCTGTTCCGGGGGACGCGGGTGGGGGAGGTCCAGGGATGCGGGATGGATCCGGACCGGGGCGCCGGGGGTGAGGGGAGGCCCGGCCGGATCCATCCCGCCACGGCCGTCGGTCGCCGGGGGGAGGCGATCGGACGGCCGGGTCGGAGGGTCCACCGCACGCGGGGTGCGCGATCGACACCCCAACGCCTCGGCGAGCGTGGCGTGGACCGGAGCGCGGGCCGCCCCGACGATCGCCTGCGGTGTGTGCGGGGAACGCACGACCCGGAGGTCGCCCCCGCGCGCCCGCACGGCCGCCGCGAGGTCGGCGACCGCCGTCACGGCGACCGGGGCCGCGGCACGGGTGGCTCGGAGGTCGAGGAGCACGAGGCTCTCGCGGTGCTGGCGGAGCGCGACGCGCCGCAGCCGGACAGCGGCCACGGACCCCGCCATGGCCTGGGTGCGCACCACGGTGCCGAAGGCCGTCTCCACGACCGACACCGAGGACCCGTCGTCGGGCACGGACGTGTCTCGGTCGGGGGCCATGGCTCGCTCTCGCGGTCGCGCGCGCCCGGCGGCAGGCACCCGACGTTGCTCGGTGGGACGACCGGAGATGAAACCGAGCACCGTGGTCGACGGTCCATCCGCCCAGGGCAACCGGCGACCGCTCGGCGACGGGCCGGCGCGGAAGTCACCTTGTCCCCGCGGGCCGGTGTGGCGGCGGCGGTGTCCGCCCGGCCGTACGGGATCGCGCGCCGGCCCTCTCCCGGTGCCGTCGTCGCGGCTATACCTCGTCGGGCGGGTGCCGGGACCGAACCGCTGTCGATCCACGACGGCGACGCACCCGCAGCGGACCGACTGGACCGGAGACGTCCTTGGGGGCATCGATGCGGGAACAACGGCGGCGCCTGGAGGCGACGCTGGGGGTGTTGGCGGAGGTGGCGTCCACCCCCGCGCGCCAGGACGAGCCGGTGATCGCGATCCGCTCGTTCGGCACGGGCCGGTTGGCGCTGGCAGTGGCCGGCACGGTCGACACCGGGGTCGTCGAGCGGCTCCGGACCCTGCTCGACGAGCGTCTGGTGCGCGAGCTGAGCGCCGTCGAGCTGGTCGTCGACCTGTCCGAGGTGCGGACCTGCGTGCCGGGTCTGGCCCGGTTGCTGGCCCGGGTCCGTACCGGCCGGCTCGCCGAAGGGTGCCGGGTGGAGCTGTGCAATCCGTCGGAAGCGCTCGCGGCCGGGCTCGACACGGCCAGCCTGACCGAGGCCTTCACCATGTACGACGCCGTCCGCGGCCGTCTCCCGGGCTGAGGCCGGCGGCCTCCGGGGCGGTCCTCACAGTGGCGGCACGTACTCCGCCGCGGGGAGGAGGGGGGGTTCGGCGATGACGGCGGCGCGGACGGCGACGTGGAGGTTGAGGCGGGTGTCGGTGTCGGTGAGGTCGTGTCCGGTGAGTTCGCGGATGCGTTGGAGGCGGTAGCGCAGGGTGGAGCGGTGGATGTGTAGGGCGGCGGCGGTGGCGTCGTAGTTGCCGCCGTGGTCGAGGTAGATCCCGAGGGTGTGGACGAGGCCGGCGCGGCGGTCGTTGTCGTAGGCGAGGAGGTGGCCGATCCAGTCCTGGACGAAGGCGCCGGCTTGGCGGCGGCCGTCGGGGGTGGCCAGGAGGCGGTAGAGGCCGAGGTCTTCGAAGGCGATCAGGCCGGTGGGGTCGGGTTGGCGGGTGCGCACGGTGAGGGCTTGCATGGCTTCGCGGTAGGAGCGGGGGAGGTGTTCGGGGCGGTCGACGTAGCCGCCGACCCCGACGGCGGGGGCGTCGTGCAGGACGTGGGTGAAGGCGTCGTGGACGAGTTGCCAGGGTGTGCCCGAGCCCGGCGCGTCGGTGGCGGAGCCGGTGCCGGTGCCGGTGCCGGGGGTGGCGGTTCCGGTGGCGGCGTGGGTGGTGGTGGTGGGTTCGCCGGTCCAGGGGGCGAGGGCGGTGCCGCTGCCGGCGAGCCAGGCGGCGGGGGGTCCGCAGACCAGGATGGCGGTCTGGCCGCGCAGGGTGCCCAGGAAGGACATGTCCAGGGTGCGGGCGGCGTGTTCCATGAGGTCGCCGACGGCTTGGTCGCCGGGCCAGCGGCCGTGGCGGGGGTGGACGGCCAGGACGCGGTGGGGGCCGGTGAGGTCGTGGCTCAACGCGGAGGCGCGGCCGATGCGGCGTTCGATCTCGGCGTCGAGGTCGTCGGGGTCGCATTCGAGCAGGACGGTTTCGACGAGGTCGTGGCGCAGGCGGAGTTCGGTGCGGGCCAGGTGGTGGCGATGCAGCAGGTGCAGCGAGAGGGCGCCGGTGGCCAGGCCGATGGCGTGCAGGGCGCCGGCGCGGGGGCTGCCGGGGCGGGCGTCGGTGTCGGGGTCTTTCTTGTCGGCGGGTTCGAGGGTGTGCTCGGGGTCCTGGACCAGGATCAGGCCGAGCAGGGTGCCGCGGGAGACCGCGAGGCTGGCCAGGCGGTCGCGGACCCGTAGTGGGCCGGCGACGCGGCGGGCGGCGTCGATGAGGTGGTCGCGTTGGGCGCGGGTCAGGCGGGGCTGGGTCGCGGCGCCGTCGGGTCCGGCCTGGGCCAGCACCCGCCCGAAGGGGTCTTCCACGGCCACTCCGAGGCCGAGGTGGTCGTGGAGGACCTCGGCGATGCCGTGCTCGGGGCTCTCGCCGACCAGTGCCTGGCTCAGCGCGGCCTGGAACCGGTACTCCCGGGCCAGCGCCCCCTCCACCTCGACACGCACCTGCCCATCACTCCACACCAGGTCGGACACAGCTGGATCGCCACCCATTGGATTGCCCCCACTACGTAGCGTAGTACTTCCAAGGTCAACGTGTACGCGCGACCTCGGCGGGCGGCAGCACCGGCAACGAAGCCCCGGACTGGACACGGGTCGCAGAACGAAGACACTGTGCACGGACGGCCACGCTGACCCCACATGCCCGACCGACCTCACCTAACCGCCACACCGGACGGCGAGATCGCGACATGACTCCACGACCGCACGAAGACCTGGTCTTCGAAAGTGATCAGCTGGGCCCCACCGAGGAGTTCCTCAGCACCCACTACGCCCCGATGCGGATCGGGTCGGGGAACCGCGGCCGCTCCCCGGCCCGGATCACCCGCGTCGCGGGCGGGAACGTCAGCGTGGACCGCCTCGAGCTCGGCTTCACCATGAGCTACGACGTCGAGCCACTCGGGAACATCTGCCTGTGCGACATCAGCGCGGGCACCGTCGACGACCACGAGGTGGACGGCGCCCAGCCGGCCGAGACCTACGGGCCGGGCCAGGTGTTCTCGTTCGCCCCGCCGGACCGTCCGTACCGGGGCCGGATCAACCACGCCCGCTACGGCATCACGATGCTCGACCCCGCCCTGCTCGGCCAGGTCGCCGCCCCGGCCGACGACCGCCACCCGGTGCGGCTGCTCGACCACCATCCGGTCACCCCGGCGGCCGGTTCCCGGCTGCGCCGGGTCATCGACCACCTCGACGGGGTGCTGGGCGACCCCGGCGCACCGCTGGTGATCGCCACCGCGGCCCAGCACCTGGCCGCCGCCGTGCTGCACACCTTCCCCAACACGGCCCTGAGCGAGCCCACCACCACCGACCGCCACGACGCCCACCCCGAGACCGTGCGTCGCGCGGTGGCGTTCATCGAGACCGACCCCGCCCGCGAGATGACCCTGACGGAGATCGCCGCCGCCGCGCACGTGACCCCGCGCGCCCTGCAGTACGCCTTCACCCGCCACCTGCAGACCACGCCGATGGCCTACCTGCGCCGGGTCCGCCTCGACGCCGCCCACCGCGACCTGCTGGACGCCGACCCCCGGGGCGATGACACCGTCACCACCGTCGCCGCCCGGTGGGGTTTCGCCCACCCGGGCCGCTTCGCCGCCGCGTACCGCGCCGCGTACGGCCGGGCACCCAGCCTGACCCTGCACGGGTGACGACGTCCCGGCGGCGGTCGGCGGGCCGGCGCCGAGGAACCGGCGGTGGCGCCGTCCCGCCGGATCAGGGGGCCCCGCGGGCGGCGAGCCACGCCGCGACGTCGTAGAGCTTGGTGTTGGTGGTCTGGGAGGCGCTCCGCAGGCGTTCGAAGGCCTCCTCCGCGTCGAGGCCGTCGTGGCGCATGAGGATCCCCTTGGCCTGTCCGATCACGTCACGCCGGACGACCGCCCGCTCCAGCTTCTCCACCCGATCGGACCGGGCCAGGGCGAGCGAGGCGTACACGGCCAACAGCTGTGCACGGCGCCGTGTCCGCAGACGGGTCGACCGGTCGCCGAGGGCGTGCTGGGTCAGGTGGAGGTTCAGCGCGGCCGCGGGCCCGGCGGTGGCGAGACGCACCGAGAGGCTGGCCCGGACACCGTGGCGCACCGCCTCCGGCACGAACCGGGGCCAGCGCGTCTCGGTGGCCGCGTCGAGGAGGACCACGGTGTCCGCGCCCGCGATCGCGTCGAGGCACGGGCCCTCCGCCATGCCGATCTGGGCGCGATCGACGGCCGCGGCCGTCTCCGTGGTGTGCGCCGCGCAGGACAGCTCGCCGGCCACGCGGACCGCGACGCCGACGTCGTGGACGCCCGGCACCACCGCCACGGCACCCTCCGCGATCCGGGGCAACGCGTCGGCCACCCGCTCGCACCCGGCGATCGCGTGGGCCGACGCCAGCAGGGCCGCCAGGAACTCGTCCTCGTCGTCGTCGTCCTCGGGCGACCACACCGTGACCGCCGTACCGTTCGCGCTCCTGGTCACCCTGCTGCCTCCGTCCGTGGTGCTCTCCGCTGCCCGGAACGGTGCCCGGTCGCCGAGCGGGCGGCATCGGCCCCGCCGGTCACACCACCCGGGCCGCGACCCGCCCGGGAGGACGGGCGTGGCTCGTTCCCCCGGGTCGCGTCCGGGGTCACCTCCCCCCGGCGGCGGGAGGGTGGCCGGGGTGGCGACGCTGCTGCGGGCCGCCCGCGTCGGCCGGGTGTCGCAGTGCCGCGTCCAGGGTGGGGAAGAGCTCGAACAACGTCTCGTCGTCGAGGAGGGCCCCCGTCACCTCGGCGGTGCCCGGATCCCGGACGACGCGGAGATCGACGTCCGCGTCGCCGGCCTCGTAGGCCAGTTCCCGGAGCGCGCCGGAGGCGGCGGCGCGGTCGACGGCCCGGACGGCCGTGAGGTCGACCACCAGCGGCTCGGCGGAGCGTGCGAGCAGCCCCCGGGCTTCGCGTCGCAGCTGCGCCGCGGCGGCCGCGTCGAGGGTGGCACCGACCCGGAGCACGCGGACACCCGCGGGTCGGTCCCCGCCGGACGTGCCCCATGGGTCGGGGGCCGGGTCGAGGTGGGGCCCCGTGAGACCGGGGTCGAGCTGGTCATCATCGGGCTTCATCGAGCAGCCTCCCGCGACCGGGCTTCGACCTGCATGATCGGTGGACGCCACGAGACGTACCGAGCAGGACGTGCCGTGGTCAATCCCCGGACGGCAATCCTCGTTCGTCCGCCGCAGGCGACCGGTTCAGCGGTCGCGCAGCGTCGCTCCGGGAGGGCGGCCGTAGACCCGGGCGTAGGCCTGGGAGAACCTGCTGACGTGGCCGAAGCCCCAGTGGTGCGCCACGGCCGCCACGGTGGTCCCGTGCGGCTCCGCGGCGCGCAGCTCGGCGTGTGCCCGCTCGAGCCGGACGAGCCGGAGGTAGTCCATCGGCGTGGTGTCCAGATGGCGTCGGAAGCCGTCGTGCAGGGTGCGGGTCGGGGTCCCGGCCAGCCGGGCGAGGGTGGTCGGCGTGAACGGCTGCGTCGGATCGCTGCGGATGGCCTCCACGGCGCGACGCACCGGTGTCCGGCTCCAGCAGTTGACCGGACGGGCCAGCGCGTCGCGCCACCGGTGCTCGGTGGCGTGGAGGAAACCGGCGACGACGGCGTCGTGGAGCGGCGCGGCGATCATCGGGTGCGACAGCACGCTCGGCGTCGTCCGGGCTTCGTCGCACAGGAGCCGGACGAGCCGGTCCCAGCGCCGGCCCGGGCCGGTGCGCAGGTCCACGTGTGGCTCGAGAACCGGATCCGGTGGCAGCGGGAGGCCGACCTGCTCCTCGAGCGCTTCGTTGACGGCGCTCCGCGTGATGCGCACGGCGTACGAGCCGTACTGGTCGCTCGTCGTCATCCCGACCGGACCGATGGGGTGGTACACCGCTCCCCAGCCCGGCGTCACCTCGACGGAGCGGCCGCGGTGGCGGGCGTGCATCGAGCCGGAGGCCGAGTAGTTGACGTAGTAGCTGTCCTCGAGGTCGGCCATGCCGATCTCGAGGCCGGCGTTGATGTGGGCCACCCCGACCGCCAGGGCACCGAGGACGACGCCGTCGAAACGGAAGTCGTATCTCGCCTTGCGGTCCAGGAGATCCATCGACGTGGTGAAGAAGTCCTTGCCCACGGCCGCCTTCGCTCCGTCGAGATCGTGCTCGCGGAACGAGAAGAACTGTGCGGGCCCCACAGACACTCGACCACCCTACCCAGCCGGCACATCGCGGAGGTCCTGGTCGACCCGCCGGACGACGCCGCCCGGTAGCCCGGACCGACGGGACCCCACGCCGCGACCAGCATCGATGTCGGGAACCGGGGTGCCCACGCCCCGAGAGGTGGAACGATCACTCAGTGCCTCGTCATGCGGGGTCGAGGCGGCATCCCGGGTTGTTCCGCCATCGTGATCTCACCGGGACGTCGATCGGGGGAGACCCGACGAGGAGCACGATCGAACCGGTCCCGCGCCCGATGCACAGCGCGCGCATGCGGTCACCGAGGACTGAGGCCGACCGTCCCGATTCATGCCCCCTTCGAGAATGGGAGACGATTGATGGCGACCAAGGCATTGCTCGTCAAGCTCGAGGCCAAGCCCGGTATGGGCGACGCCGTCCAGGAGTTCCTGCGGTCCGCGTTGCCCCTGGTCGAGGAGGAGCCCGGCACCTACCCGTGGTTCGCGGTCCGCTTCGACGACACGACCTTCGGGATCATCGACGCGTTCCCGGACGAGTCCGCCCGAGACGCGCACCTCAACGGTCCGGTGGGGAAGGCCCTCGGCGCGCGCAGCGACGAGCTCTTCGCCTCGCCCCCCGAGATCAGCCCGATCGACGTGCTCGCGAACAAGCTTTGAGCGAGGGTCTCCTCGGTCGCGTCCCGCCCACCCGGTGAGCGCACCGGTCCACGGGTCGTGGACCGGTGCGCCGGGGCACCGGGGACGTGGTGGCCGGTCAGGAACGCCGGAGGGTCGCGAGCCAGGACGAACGCCGCCGACGGCGAGGGACGCGGTCGCCCAGCGCCAGGGCCGCCCCGATCGCGACGAGCCACGCGTCCTTGGCCAGCGCGACGCCGTCGGGCGTCGGGAAGACACTGCCGGGGCGACGCATGCCCGGCGTGACCGCGTAGAGCCGCAGCAGCGCCCCTCCGAAGCCGAGCAGACCCATCCCGACGACGACGTCCGGCACGAGCGGGATCAGGAGCGCTGCCCCGAGCCCCACCTCGCCGGCGGCGAGGGCCTTCGTGAAGGTGGCCGGGTCGATCTTCCCGAGGAACGGGTAGGCGCCGCGGGCGAACCCGTGCAGCTGTTTCGCCGTGTCGTCGTCGGCGTGCCACTTGCCGATACCGGAGTCGAGGACGTAGCCGCCGGAGATCAGCCGCAGCGGGACCACCCAGGCCCGGTCGCGCAGGGCCGTCGTCGCACTCGTCATGACGTCGTCTCCTCCTCGCCGGGCACCGGCCCGGCATCCGCGGGAAGTGCCTCGTCCAGCCAGGCGCGCAGCGCGGGGATCGGCGCCGCGCCGGCCTGCCGCGCGACGACCTCGCCGTCACGCAGGACCAGCAGCGTGGGAACCGCCATGGTCTCGAAACGTCGGGCCACTCCGGGGTTGGCGTCGACGTCGACCTTCACGAGCTTGATCCGGCCGGCCCGCTCCCGGGCGAGCTGCTCCAGGGCCGGGCTCACCATGCGGCAGGGCCCGCACCACGTGGCCCACAGGTCGACCAGCACCGGCAGCGGCGCCCGCTCGGCGACCTCGGCGAAGTCGGCGTCGCCGGCGTCGGCGATCCACGGCAGGTGCCGGTGGCAGTTCCCGCACGTCGGCAGGCCGTCGCCGACGGCCGGGACACGGTTGCGCGTGCCGCAGTGGGGGCAGGTCACCACCTGGTTGCGGACGGTTCCGGCGGTCATACCGGCACCACCTCCTCGTCGGTCCGGGTGGGCGCGTCGTGGCTGACGACGAGCCGGCCGTCGCGCACGTCGACGTCGATCGTCGAGCCGTCGACCACCTCTCCCGCCACCAGCGCCCTCGCGACGCGGGTCTCCACCTCCCGGGCGATGAACCGGCGCAGGGGCCGCGCCCCGTACACCGGGTCGTAGCCCTCGCGGGCCACGAACTCCCGCGCCGCGTCGGTCACCCGCAGCCCGATGCGGCGCTCGGCCAGCCGGGCTCGCAGTTCGGTGAGCATCAGGTCCACGATCTCGGTGATCTGGTCCGGGACGAGCGGGGTGAACAGGACGGTGTCGTCGACCCGGTTGAGGAACTCGGGGCGGAAGTGCGAGCGCAGCTGGGCCATCACCAGATCGCGCGCGTCGTCGGTGAGCTCGCCGCTCGGGGTCACGCCGTCGATGAGGTACTGCGACCCGATGTTGGAGGTCATGATCACGACGGTGTTGCGGAAGTTGACGGTGCGGCCCTGCGAGTCGGTGAGGCGGCCGTCGTCGAGCACCTGCAGGAGCGTGTTGAACACGTCGGGGTGCGCCTTCTCGATCTCGTCGAACAGGACGACGGCGTAGGGCCGCCTCCGGACCGCCTCGGTGAGCTGGCCGCCCTCGTCGTGGCCGACGTAGCCGGGCGGGGCCCCGACCAGCCGCGACACCGTGTGCCGCTCCTGGTACTCGCTCATGTCGATCCGGACCATGTTCTCCTCGGAGTCGAACAGGGCCGACGCCAGCGTCCGCGCGAGCTCGGTCTTCCCGACGCCGGTGGGCCCGAGGAAGATGAACGAGCCGGTCGGACGTCGAGGGTCCTTGATCCCGGAGCGGGCCCGCAGGATCGCGTCGGACACCGCGCGGACCGCCTCGTCCTGGCCCACCACCCGACTGTGGAGGATCTTCTCCAGCCGCAGCAGCTTCTCCCGCTCACCCTCGGTGAGCTGGCTGACCGGGATGCCCGTCCAGGAGGAGACGATGTCGGCGATCTCCTCCGCGGTGACCTCCTCGCGCAGCAGGCGTCGACCACCCTGCCGCGTCGCGAGGTGCTCCTCCTCGGCGGCCAGCCGGCGTTCCAGCTCGACCAACCGCCCGTAGCGCAGCTCGGCCGCCCGGTTGAGGTCGTAGGCGCGCTCGGCCTCCTCGGCCTCGTGGCGGACCTGCTCCAGCTCCGCCCGCAGTTCCTGGACGCGCTTGATGGCCTGCCGCTCGGCCTCCCACTGGGCGCGCATCGCGTCGGCCTCGGCGCGGAGGTCGGCCAGCTCGCGACGCAGCTCCTGGAGCCGGGCGGCGCTCGCCGCGTCCGACTCCTGGGCCAGGGCCGCCTCCTCGATCTCCAGCCGGGTCACCCGACGGGTGATCTCGTCCAGCTGCGAAGGCATGGAGTCGATCTCGGTGCGGAGCCGGGCGCACGCCTCGTCGACGAGGTCGATCGCCTTGTCCGGGAGGAACCGCTCGGTCAGGTAGCGGTCGGAGAGGGTCGCGGCGGCCACGAGCGCGCCGTCCTGGATCCGTACCCCGTGGAACACCTGCAGCCGCTCGCGCAGGCCACGCAGGATCGACACGGTGTCCTCGATGGTGGGCTGGTCGACGTAGACCGGCTGGAAGCGGCGCTCCAGCGCCGCGTCGGACTCGACGTGCTTGCGGTACTCGTCGAGGGTGGTCGCGCCGATCATGTGCAGCTCGCCGCGGGCGAGCATCGGCTTGAGCATGTTGCTCGCGTCCATCGACCCCTCGGCGGCGCCGGCCCCGACGACGGTGTGCATCTCGTCGACGAACAGCAGGATCCGCCCCTCGGCGGCCTTGATCTCCGCGAGCACGGCCTGCAGCCGCTCCTCGAACTCGCCCCGGTACTTCGCGCCGGCGATGAGCAGACCCATGTCCAGCGAGAAGACCGTCCGGTCGATGAGACCCTCGGGAACGTCGCCGTGCGCGATGCGCTGCGCGAGCCCCTCGACGATCGCGGTCTTCCCCACGCCCGGATCGCCGATCAGCACGGGGTTGTTCTTGGACTTCCGGGACAGGATCTGGATCACCCGGCGGACCTCGGCGTCGCGGCCGATGACCGGGTCCATCCGGCCCGCCCTCGCGTTCGCGACGAGGTCCTGGCCGTACTTGGTGAGTGCCTCGTAGGTGCCCTCCGGGCTCGCCGAGGTGACCCGCTGGTTGCCGCGGATCGTCGTGAGCTCGGCGAGGACGCGATCCCGGGTGACTCCGTGCCGGGCCAGGATGCGGCCCGGCCCCGTCTGCCCGCCCGCGTCGGCGAGCGCGACCAGGAGGTGCTCGACGGAGACGTACTCGTCCTTGAGCCGGGCGGCCTCGCGTTCGGCCGCCTCCAGGACACGCGCCAGGGCCTGCGTGACGGAGACCTGGCCCGGGGAGGCGGCCGGGCGGGTGGTCCTGGGCTTGCGCGCCAGCGCGGCCTCGAGATCCCCACGCAGCCGGGCCACCTCGGTGCCCATCCCCGTGAGCAGGCGGGGCACCAGCCCCTCGGGCTGCTCCAGCAGGGCGAGCAGCAGGTGCTCACCGTCGACCTCGGTGTGTCCGGCCCGGGTCGCGAGGTCCTGCGCGGCGGACAACGCCTCCTGGGACCGCTGGGTGAGTCGGTTCAGGTCCATCAGCTGCTCCGTTCCCGCAGTCGGCCTTCCAGTTCCTGAATGCGGTCGAGCAGTTCGCACACCAGCCCGATCGCGGCGTAGTTGAGTCCGAGCCCGCGCCGGAGGCGCTCGATGCGGGCGATGGCGGCGAGCTGGCCCGGTGGGAACCGCGGCTCGCCGCCCGGCTCCGGCACGGTCTGCACCAGGCCGAGGGCGACGAAGCGCCGCAGCAGCTCGGGATGCACCCCGCTGCGCCGGCTGAACTCGTCCCGGGTCAACCGCCGCCGGCCCTCGGCCGTCGGCCGCCGGCGGACCGCCAGCTGGTGGACCGTCATCCCGTACCGCCTCTCGGTCATGGCTGGCCTCGCCGTCGGTCGCGGCGGGGGTCGAAGTCGGAGACCTCGGCCAGGCGGGCGAAGAGGTCCCGCTCGGCGTCGGTGGGCCGGGGCGGGACCATGACCTTGACCTCGGCGAACAGGTCCCCCGGCGTCCCCCGCGGGTTGGGCATGCCCTGCCCCCGCAGGCGCAGGCGGCGCCCGGTCGACGAGCCCGGCGGGACCTCGACCTTCGTCCCACCCGCGGGCGTCGGGACCGGCACGCTCCCGCCGAGGGCGGCCTCCCACGCCGCGAGCGGCAGATCGACGGTGATGTCCCGCCCCGACACCCGGAACTCGGGATGGGGGAGGAGCCGCACGACCATGTAGAGGTCGCCCGGCTCGCCGCCGCCGACCCCGCGGCCGCCCTCGCCCGCCAGCCGGATGCGCTGCCCGTCCGTCACACCCGGTGGGATCGTCACCGTGTAGGTCCGCGGCCCGGCCGTACCGTTCAGCGTCACCTGGCGAGGGCCGCCGCGGAACGCCTCCTCCACGGTCAGGGGCAGCTCCGCCTCCTGGTCGGCCCCGGCGATCGGCCCGGACCGCGCGCGCCCGCGGCCGAACATGCCCTCGAGGAGGTCCTCGATGTCGATGTCCCCGCCGAAGTCCCCGCCGAAGTCGCCGCCGAAGCCCCCGCCGAAGCCGGCGGAGCCGGCGGAGCCGGAACCGGGGGCCGGGCCGGAGCGCGGCCTGCCTCCCGCGCGGCCGCCGACCCCGGCACCGACGGTCTGCTCCCAGTCGTCGGGGACCCTGCGGAAGTCCTCCCCGAACCGGTCGTACTTGCGGCGCTCCTCGGGGTTCGAGAGGACGTGGTAGGCCTCGTTGATCTCCTTGAACCGTTCCTCGGCCGCCGGGTCACGGTTGACGTCGGGATGGTTGGCCCGGGCCAGCCGCCGGAAGGCCTGCTGGATCTCCTCGCTCCCGGCGTCGCGGGGGACGCCGAGCACCTCGTAGAAGTCGCGGGCCATCTCCGCTCACCCCTCCGCCGTCCCGGTGACGGTCACCGACGCCGGCCGCAGCTGCTGCTCCGGGCTGCCGTAGCCGGGCCGGACCACGTCCGTGACGTATCCGGGGGGCCGGTCGTCCCCGGGCGCGACGACGCCCACCACCTCGTGTCGCGTCGGGTCGAACGGCACGCCGGTGTCGTCCTGCCGGGGGTAGCCCAGCCCGGCGAGGACCGTCGCCGCCTGCTCGCGGACGGCCCGGACCCCGTCCACGATGGCGCCGGGGTCGGCCTGCGCGTGCTGCAGGGCCAGGTCGAGGTTGTCCAGCAGCGGGAGGAACGCCGCGGCCACCCGCTCGCGCTCGTCCGCCCGTTCCCGGACGAGCGCGCGGGCGTGCCGCTTGCGCAGGTTGTCCAGGTCGGCGAGCGCCCGCCGCCAGCGGTCCTCCAGCTCGCCGACGGACGGACGGGTCCGGGTGTCCGGCCCGTCCGCCCCGCCGGCGCTGTCGGTCTCGTCGCTTCCGACGGGGCTCCCTCCTTCCTCCCGGACCCGGCCGGGGTCCGGCTCGGCTCTCCCGTCCGGCCCGTGACGGACCTCGTCGGCCATGGCGTCCGGAGCGGTCTGCGTCGGTTCCGGGTCGCGCCCGGGTGTGTGAGGGGTCATGGGGCGACTCAGGTGCGATCGAACTCGGCGTCGATCACGTCGTCGTCGCTGCCCGCGCCGTCCGCCGAGCCCTCCGGGGCACCGGAGGGCGCCCGGCCCGACGACCCGTTGCCGCGGCCGGCCGAGGCGGCCTGGAGCCCGCTGAGCACACCCTGCAGCTCCTGGGTCAGCTCCTCGGCCCGGGCCCGCGGCGCCTCCTCCTGGACGGCGGTGCGGGCGTCGGTCACGAGCATCTCGGCCCGTGCGCGCTCGTGCGCCGGTGCGTCGTCGCCGAGCTCGTCGAGCAGGCGCTGCACCTGGTGGGCGACGGCGTCGAGGGTGTTGCGGGCGTCGACGTCCCGCCGCAGCTCCTGGTCGGAGGCCCGGTTCCGCTCCGCCTCGGTGACCATGCGATCCACCTCGGCCTGGTCCAGGGTGGAGCTCTCGGAGATCGTGATCCCCTGCTCCGCGCCGGTGTCGCGGTCGCGCGCGGTGACGTTGAGGATGCCGTTGGCGTCGACGTCGAGTGTGACCTCGACCTGCGGCTCGCCCCGGGGCGCCGGCCGGATGTCGCCGAGCTGGAAGCGGCCGAGGACGCGGTTGTCCGAAGCGCGTTCGCGCTCGCCCTGCAGCACCACCACGTCGACGGCGGGCTGGTTGTCCGCGGCCGTGGAGAAGGTCTCGCTGCCCCGCGCCGGGATCGTGGTGTTGCGTTCCATGATCCTCGTCATGACGCCGCCCTGGGTCTCCACACCGAGCGAGAGCGGCGTGACGTCGAGCAGCAGCACGTCGGACACGTCGCCGGTGAGGACGCCCGCCTGGGTGCCGGCCCCGTCGGCGACCACCTCGTCGGGGTTCACGGTCATGTTCGGGTCCTTGCCGCCGGTGAGCCGGCGCACCAGGGCCTGCACGGCGGGGATCCGCGTGGAACCGCCGACGAGGATGACCTCGTCGATGTCGTCGGCCGTCACCTTGGCGTCGGCCATCGCCTGCTTGACCGGGTCCATCGTGCGGTCGACGAGATCCGCGGTGAGCCGCTCGAACGTCGAGCGCATCAGGGTGGTGGTGAGGTGCTTGGGCCCGGTCGCGTCGGCCGTGACGAACGGCAGGTTGATCTGGGTCTGGGTGACGGAGCTGAGCTCGACCTTCGCCTTCTCGGCCGCCTCGTAGAGCCGCTGCAGGGCCTGCGGGTCATTGCGGAGGTCGATGCCGTTCTCCGACTTGAACTCGTCGGCGAGCTGATCGACGATCCGGCGGTCGAAGTCGTCACCGCCGAGGTGGGTGTCACCGGCGGTGGCGCGCACCTCGACGACGCCGTCGCCGACGTCGAGGATGCTGACGTCGAACGTCCCGCCTCCGAGGTCGAACACCAGGACCGACTCGTGCTGGCGCTTGTCCAGCCCGTAGGCCAGTGCGGCGGCCGTCGGCTCGTTGATGATCCGGAGCACGTCGAGGCCGGCGATCCGGCCGGCGTCGCGGGTCGCGGTGCGCTGGGCGTCGTTGAAGTAGGCCGGCACGGTGATGACGACCTTGTCGACCTTCTCGCCCAGCTGCCGGCCCGCGTCGTCGGCGAGCTTGCGCAGGATCATCGCGCTGATCTCCTCCGGGGCGTAGAGCTTGTCCCGGATCTTGATCCGCGCGTTGCCGTTCTCGTCGGGCACCACGTCGTAGGTGACCTGGGCGGCCTCGTCGGTCACCTCGTCGAAGCGGCGCCCGATGAACCGCTTGACCGAGTAGACCGTGCCCTGGGGGTTGAGGATCGCCTGCCGGCGGGCGAGCTGCCCGACCAGGCGTTCCCCGGAGTCGGTGAACGCGACCACCGACGGTGTGGTCCGCGCACCCTCGGCGTTCGGGATCACCTCGGAGGCCCCGCCCTCCCAGGCGGCGATCACCGAGTTCGTGGTGCCGAGGTCGATCCCCGCGGCGCGCGCCATGTCAGTTCCTTCCTTCGAGCAGTCGGATCGCCTGGTCGGCGAACGGTTCGTCGACGACGACCTCGAAACGCTGGGCCTCCGTCATCACGACCGACGAGAAGTCGCGTCGGCCGTGCTGCAGCGCGTGGCCGAGCACGCCCACGATCGCGCCGAGGACCGCGCCGAAGACGAGGCCGTACAGGGCGAGGAGCACCGACGCGACGAGCGGGTCGAGCCAGTGGAAGAGCCCGAAGACCCACCCGATCAGCGCGCCGGTGGCGGCGGCGGGGACGGCCCCGCGCCACGCCGCCCGGGGATAGTCCAACTTGCCCGTGACCTGCTCGACGGTCGCCAGGTCGCGACCGATGATCGCGACGTGCTCGACCGGGAAGTCCATGTCGGCGAGCCGGTCGACGGTCCGTTCCGCCTCGGCGTAGCTGTCGTGGGACGAGATCGCGCGGCGCGCGGGCCGGGCCGCGGGGCGGCCGGTCGGCGACACGGTGTCGTCCGGAGTCTGGGCGAAGGACCTCGCCTGCTCGGTCATGATCGACCTCCTGGGTGTCGTCGGGTCAGCGGGAGCCGGCCCCGACCGGGCTGTTCTCGGACTGCTCGCTGTTCTCGGACTGCTCGCTGCTCCCGGGGTTGCTGTCCGGGGCGCCGTCCTCCTCGGCGGTCGAGCTCACGGCGACCTTGCGCGGCTTGCTCGCCGGGTTGACCGGGACCCGCAGGGTCAGCACGCCGGAGTCCACCTCCGCCGACAGCCCGGACGGATCGAGGTTCTCCCCGAGGAACAGGTGGCGGGCGAAGACGCCGTACGGCCGCTCGTCGACGATGACCTCGTCGCCCTCCTGCCGCTGCGGAGCACGGTTGGCGTGGATGCTCACGACGTTGCGCTCGACGCTGATGTCGACGTCCTCACGCCGGACGCCGGGCAGGTCGAGGAAGACCAGGAACTCGTCGCCGCGGCGCAACGCCTCCATCGGCATGCCGCGTGCGGCGCGTGCCCCGGTGGCGAGGGTCTGCTCCGCGAGCCGGTCGAACTCTCGGAAGGGATCGAAGCGCATGAGAGCCATGGAGGCCTCCGATCTACGCGGGTCGCTCTCGGTGGCGCCGCGGCGGGTGCCGGGCGAGTCCCACGGTGCGCCGTGCCCGCCCCGCGCCGAACCGGTCCCGCGGGGGCAATCTCGCGGCGTCGGTTGGGCCCGGGAGGTCGGCCGCGGTTGACCCCGCCGACCCGGCCCTCGGGCACCGCACCGATCCGGTCGCGGCCACACCTGTACTCACGGCCGCTGAGGCGGGCCGAGCGCGGGGCCTCACCGGCGCGGCTCGGGGCCCACCGTCTCGTCGAGCCAGTGCCGGGACTCGGGCGCCGACAGGACACCGTGACGGCGGGCGACGGGTCGCCCGGACCGCAGGACCAACAGCGTCGGAACCATGCGCACCGCGAACCGCTGCACCTGCCGCGGCGCCACCGCCACGTCGACCTCGACCAGCTTGACCTGCCCCGGACGGGCGAGGGCGGCCCGCTCCAGCACCATCCGGGCCGCCCAGCTGAGCCCGCACCACGGCGCCCACAGCCCGACGATCACCGGCAGCGTCGCCTGGTCGGCCACCGCCGCGAAGTCGTCGTCCCCCGCGGCGGTGATCCACGGCAGGACGTGACGGCAGGTGCCGCAGACGGGCACGCCGGTCCCGGCGCCGGGTACCCGGTTGCGTCGCCGGCACCGGGGACAGCGGACGACGCCCGACCACGCGCCGACGGGTCCGACGCGGGCGTACATCCGGCGGAACACCTGCTCCACGCTCGCCTCCACCCCGCGGTCCCCGGTCGCCGGCGTCCCTCGCAGACGGGGGACCGACGGTGCCGCGACGCCCGGGGCGGGGGATCGACCCACCGGGTCCAGCAGGCCCGCCGGGTTTTCCTCTGCCGGACCGAATCGGACGCGGCACGGCGGTGTGACGGTGATGGCGCGGGTCGGGCGAGCCGACGACCCGCGACCTGACCTCCGATCTCCAGGAGTCGCTCGTGACACGTGTGCGCGCCGGGTCGCGCCGCGGGCTCGGCCCGCTGCCGTCCCCGGCCCCGACAGGACGGCCGCCGGACCGGGGAGGTCGGCGATGAACGCCCCGCACGGCGTGGTCACCGACCCGCACCTCGCCTGGGTCCGCGACGTGGTCCCGCGCACCGACGGGTGCGAGGAGTGCCTGCGGATGGGCACGCCGTGGGTGCATCTGCGGCTGTGCCTGACGTGCGGGCACGTCGGGTGCTGCGACTCGTCACCGATGCGCCACGCCCGCGCCCATGCGGGCGTGATCGGGCACCCGATCGTGCGCTCGGCGCAGCCGGGTGAGGACTGGCGCTGGTGCTACGTCGACGAGGCCTTCGCATGAGTCCCGAGACGACCACCGCCGACGACGTCGAGCGTCTGCTCGCCACGGCACCGCCCGGCGAGACGCCGGACCTTGCGGGCGCCTACCCCCGGCTGTCCGAGGACCGGATCGGGGTGCTGAGCCAGGACGGGTCGCGCCGGCAGACCCGCCGCGGGGAGGTGCTCGTCACCGAGGGGCGCCCCGAGGAGTCCTTCCTCGTGGTGCTGTCGGGCCGGACCGCCGTCGTCGAGGCGCTCGGTACCCCGGCGGAGCGGCTCGTCCGCGTGCACGGACCCGGACGGTTCCTGGGGGAGCTCGGCCTGCTGACCGGTGAGGTCGCCTTCTTCTCGACGGTGGTGCTGGACCCCGGTGAGGTGCTCGAGGTCCCCGTGGACCGCCTGCGGGACTTCCTGGTCCGCGACCCGGCGTTCGGTGACGAGATCCTGCGGGCCTACCTGGCACGGCGCACCCTCGCGATCGGTGAGGGGATCGGCTTCCGCATCGTCGGATCCCGGTATTCCCCCGACACCCGCAGGCTGCGTGAGTTCGCGGCGCGCAACCGGCTCCCTCACCGGTTCATCGACCTCGAGTCCGACGTCGGGGCCGAGTCGCTCCTGCGGGGCCTCGGGATCACGACCGCGGAGACCCCGGTCGTGCTCTGGCGCGACCAGGTGCTGCGCAACCCCGACACCGCCGAGCTCGCGGCGCTCGTCGGGCGGCGCCCCGACCGGCCCACGACCCGGATGTGCGATCTCCTCGTGGTCGGGGCCGGCCCGGCCGGCCTCGCCGCGGCCGTCTACGCGGCCTCCGAGGGGCTGTCCACCCAGGTCCTCGACGCCGTCGCCACCGGAGGTCAGGCCGCGCGCTCGTCGCGCATCGAGAACTATCTCGGCTTCCCGGCCGGCATCTCCGGTGCCGAGCTGGCCGAGCGCGCCGAGGTCCAGGCGCGGAAGTTCGGCGCCACGGCGACCGTGCCCGCCGATGCGGTCTCGCTCGACGTCTCCGGCCCCCACCCCGCCGTCCGGCTGTCCGGTGGGGACGCCATCCCCACGCGCACCGTCGTGGTCGCCACCGGGGCCCGGTACCGGCGGTTGCCGGTCCCACGGCTCGACGAGTTCGAGCAGACCAGCGTCTACTACGCCGCGACCCTCGTCGAGGCCCAGCTGTGCGTGGACGACCCGGTGGTGGTGGTGGGCGGCGGGAACTCGGCGGGCCAGGCCGCTCTCTTCCTCGCCGACCACGCTCGTTCGGTCCGGCTGATCGCCCGGGAGCACTCCCTCGACGAGTACATGTCGCGGTACCTGGCCGACCGGATCCTGCGCGACCCCCGGATCGAGGTGCACCTGCACACCGAGGTGCGGGATCTCGAGGGCGAGGACGGCCGTCTCGAGGCGGTGGTCGTGGAGGACACCACGAGCGGGACGCGCTCGGAGCTGCCCGCCCGCGAGCTCATGGTGTTCATCGGCGCCAGCCCGTGCACCGGCTGGCTGGCCGGGTCGGTCGCCCTCGACGACGGCGGCTACGTCCGCACCGGACCCGCCCTCGACGACGGCGGCGGCGGCGACGGCGGCGGGGGAGCGAGCAGGCACGCGCCGACGACGCTCGAGACCGACGTCCCCGGGGTGTTCGCGGCGGGCGACGTGCGGAGCGGGTCGATCAAACGCGTGGCGTCCGCGGTCGGCGAGGGGGCCATGGCGGTCCGTCTCGCGCACGAGTACCTGGCCCGAGTCACCAGCAGGAGCTGACATGACCGTCCCGTCGGGAATCCCGGTGTTCCAACGATTCTTCCGATCGGTGGGACACGTCAAGATCGATCGCAACGACGTGAAGCGTTTCCGTACCTTCGTCGACGAGATGATCGACGACGTCGCGATCACCGGCCGCAACACCGCCAGGTCGAACGGCCGGGACGTGATCGCGCCCCAGGACCTCCCCGTCACCAAGGGGGTCCAGGAGCGGATGCGGGAGTTCGACGAGCTCGAGGAGGCCGACGAGATCCGGCGCCTGCTCGCGGAGACCGTCCGTCGCCCACCCGCCGACGTGACCTTCGCGGAGGAGACCGAGGACGTGCTGGTCGAGCTCTTCGGCGGGCTCGCCGTCGCCCTCGCGCGGACCTTCCGCGCGGTCGACCCCGAGGTCGTCGATCCCGGGACGGAGCACTGGGACCGAGTCACCACGATCTTCCGGCAGGTGTTCTGATGACGACCGACACCCGCTCCTCCGACGTCCACGAGACCGACCCGCGCCGCGCCGAGGAGCACCTGACCGCGGCGCTGCGTCTCGCGCACTCCCCGCAGGCCCGGTTCGCCCTGCACCTGCACCGGATCACCCGCGGCCCGCTGTCCGTGGAGGACGTCCGCTGCTCCGAGGGGATCCGGATGCGGATCGACGACGACCCGGGCTATCTGGCCGGGCTGCCGGTCCGGGGGCCGATCCACGCCGACCACCACGGCCGCGGGCTCGATCTCGGACCAGGGCAGGCGGTCGTCGTCACCCCCTTCGCCCCGGCGGCGGTGACCACCGGCGACGGCACCCATGTCGTCGTGGTGCGGGTCGAGGCGGCCGCGCTCGAGGACGCCCTGGAGGCGCTCCTCGGCCGGACCGTGCAGCGACCGCTGCGGCTCCCGGCGTCGACGGTGCCGCCGACGGCGGGCGGTGCGGCGTGGGCCGGCGTGGTCCGGTCCGTCGGCGCGCCCGGGCCCGGCCCCGCGGCCCTCCTCGCGAACCCGCTGAGCGCGGAGCCCCTGCAGGCCGCGTTGCTGGCCGGGCTGCTGCGCCTCACCGAGCATCCCGAGCGCGAAGCCCTCGACGCGCCGGTCCGGACCTGGGGCCCGCGCCCGGTCCGCGAGGGTCTGGATCTGGTCGAGGCCCACCCCGAGCTGCCGCTGACCTCGGGGAGCGTGGCGGCGCGCGTCGGGCTCAGCGTCCTCGCCCTGCAGGGATGCTGGCGACGTCACCGCGACGTGCTGCCCCGCGACGACGTCGACCGGGTCCGGATGGGTCGGGCCCACCGCGATCTGGAGTCCCACCGGCCCGACGAGACGACGGTGTCCGCGGTGGCGAGGTCGTGGGGCTTCTCGCCGCGCACGTTCCCGGCCGCGTACGGCGCCCGCTTCGGCCGGTCACCCGCACAGACCCTGCGCGGCCCCGCGTTCGCCTGATCCCCTCGTCCCCGCGGTTCACTCGGAGCCCGCGCAGCTGGCGTCCTCGTCGGGGGGATCGAAGGGGTCGGTGGCGTCGACGGCGAGGAGGCGGCCGTCCGTGGCGCGCAGCTCGCACCCCACGATGTGGCCCGTCGGACGGTCGGCCGGACCCGCCACGCGCACCCGCAGCCAGGAGCCCGGGTCGTAGGGCACGGTCACGACGGCGGACGGGCGCTCCGGGGACAGCTCCACCGGCGTCGGGGGCACGCCGCGCCCCGCCACGCCGGACCGGCCCCGCTGACGTGCGTCGAAATAGATCGTCACCGGGGCGTCGGTCATCGTGGACACGGTCACGTCCATCGTCGGGCCGGTGGGCGTCGTGCCCGAGGCGCAGCCCCCCACCACGCACGCGGCCGCGGCGCAGCTCATGGCGAGCCTCGTCGCCGACGAGGCGCGGGGGCCGGTCCGCGTCGGGGGCGAGGGGGACGACGCGGCGGTGGTCGTCCTCGGTGTCCGGCCCACTACGTATCTCCTCCTCGGCTCTCCTCCTCGACGTCCTGGGCCGCCACGGTGCCGGGCCCTCGACGGCGTCGCACCGGCTCGACGGGGCACATCCCGGCGGCCGACTCCCACCCGTCGGGCCGAGGACCGCGGTGCCCAGGCCGGGAAGCTCAGCGAGCACACCGGCGCAGCAGGCGGTGGCCCAGGACGGCCGGCGCGAGGCCCCCCGCGAGGGCGAGGACACCGGCCGCGGCGTCCAGCACGTAGTGGTGACCGGTCGCCAGGATCACGAGCACCGTCAGCCCGAGGTGCACCACGGCGAGCACCACCGCGACCGTGGCGAGGACGCCGTGGCGCTTCCGGCGCAGCGCGGCGGCGGCCACGAGCACCGCCGTCAACGCCCAGACGGTCCACGCGACGTGCTCGGAGGGCATGGCGGCGAACGGGTCGGGCGGGTTCCTGGTCGGCAGGGTGGCGAAGACGGTGCCGGGCAGCAGGTTGGGGGGTGCGGTCGGGTCGAGGACGAAGACCACCAGCCCGAGCAGCGTGGTCACCACGAACGCGGTCCGGAGCACCGGCCAGCGCGCGGGCGCCGCGGCGGCGACGAGGAGCGCGGCCAGCACCACCCCGGCGAAGTGGCCGACCTCGTAGTAGACGTGGGCCACCGCGAGCAGCGTCGGGCGCGCGGCCGTGGCCTCGACGAGGGTCTGCTCCACGGCCAGCCCCCAGGACCGCTCCAGCGCGAGGATCGCCCGGCCGTGGGCGATCGCCGGCGCCGGGGAGTCCGGGAGCATCGCGAGGAGCTGGTAGGGCACCAGCGGCGACAGCATCAGCGCGAGCTCGCCCAGCACCCGCCCGGCGCGGCGCCGGTCCCAGCCCTCGAGGACGGGCCGGACGACCGCTGCGTCGTCCCGGGCGCGTCGGCACTCGCGGTTCTCCGCGTCGACGGCGATCACGACCCCCTCGAGCTGCGTGCCTCCGGGTGGCGCGCAGGGGGGTCGACGACGCCGGGGCCGAGTGGTACCCGGGCGCCGCGGGGATCACGCGGGTGCCCGCTCCCGGGTCAGGCGGTGACGAGTGCCTGGATCGTCGCCGGCCCCCGCGGGGAGCGCGCGCGTCGCCCGCGCCGCGTCCGGGCGTGCACCACCGCCGCTCCGCCCGCCCCGGCCGCGGCGACCGCCACCCCCGCCAGCACGTCGGCGACGAAGTGGTGGCCGAGCCCGAGCACGATCGCGACGGTGGCCGCCACGTGCGCCCCGCCCAGGACCGCGACGGGCCACCGCACCGCGGGCCGCGTCCGGCGCGTCGCCAGCACCAGGGCGGCCGCGGTCCAGAGCGCCCACACCGTGTGCAGCGAGGGCATGGCCGCGTAGGCGTTCGGGGGGTGCGACGCGGGTAGCACCGCCCCGGCCGAGCCGATCCCGGGCCCCGCGAGGTTCGGCGGCATGAGCGGCCACAGCCGGGAGATGACCAGGGCCAGACCGGAGGCGACGAGGAACGCCGTCCGCATGCCCGCCCAGCGGCCGGGCCGCAGGAGCGCCAGGGTCAGGGCGGCCGCCGCCGTCCCCACGAAGTGCACCGTCGCGTAATAGCCGGTCGCAGCGGTGTGGAGCGTCGGGTGCGCGGCGGCCACGGCGGTGACGTGGTGCTCGACGTCCACGCCGAGGGTGTGCTCGAGGCGGGCGATCTGCTCGGCGTGGTCGAACGCCGTCCGCTCCGAGGGCAGCGCGAACCGTCCGAGCAGCTCGGACACGACCAACGGCGAGACCATCACCGCCGCCTCGAGGACGAACCGGGCGAGGCGCCGGCGGTCGAGCGGTCCGGGCAGGGCGGTCACCGCCCCAGCGTGCCCCACGAGCGGCGCCGGTGGTCGGCCGCTCGAGCCGCCGCGCCCCCCGCGAGGCCTCACGTGTCGGATCGCTCCGGTGCTGTCGTCGCGGGCCGCGGGACGTCCGCCGTGGCCTGGTGGCGCCAGCGTCCCGGGGTGGTGCCCGAGAGCCGGGTGAAGAAGGCGGAGAAGTTCGCGGCGTCGGGGAAGCCGAGGTGTCGGGCGCAGACGGCGACGCTGAGTGCGGAGTGGGCGAGCATCCGTCGCGCCTCGAGGTGGACGCGCTGGTCGAGGTAGGACTTCGCGCTCACCCCGGTGGCCCGGGTGACGGCACGGTCGAGGGTTCGGGCGGAGTAGCCGAGCGCGGCGGCGTGCTCGGCGACGCTTCGCCGTCGGCCGCTGCCGAGGTCGGTCTCGACGGCGGCGCGGAAGCGCCGGGCGAGGTCGTCGCGGTGCTCGGGTGCCTGCGGTTGGTCGGCGGTGGCGCGGCGGAGCAGGACGGTGAGCAGGTCGGCCAGGATCGGACCGGTCGGCGCGGCGTCGTACTCGGCACGTAGGTGGTCGGCGGCGAGGGTGACCAGTCGCCAGGCGGGGTCGGGGACGGTCCAGCAGGCCGGCGGGTCGGCGGTGAAGGCGACGGCGGCGGTGCTGAACAGCACGAGATCTCCGTCGAGATCCTCGATGTCGATCCACTGGTTGACCTGCCCGGGCCGGATCCAGGCGATGGTCCGGGGGACGAGCGCGGTGTCGTCGAAGTCGACCCGCAGACGACCGGTGCCCTCGCGGACGAGCGCGAGGACGTCGAAGTCCGGGCGTTGTGGCCGGGTGCGCAGGGCACGGTCGACGCGCCGGAAGCCGGCGAAGGTCAGGAGCTCGATCGGGCCCGGGGCCGCAGGGCCGGGCTGGTACGTCAGCTGGCGCAGACCGTCGGGCACGTGTCCCGTTTCCACCATGTGCTGACCCTTGACGACGATGATCGGACGCTGGTCGGAACCTAGCGTGAACGGCATGGACACCACGACCACGACCTCGGCGACGATCCACCTCGACGACCCGGCGATGACCCTTCATCACCACGAGGGCCACGGGCCGACGCTGCTGTTCCTGCACTACTGGGGCGGGTCGGCGGCGACGTGGCGGCCCGTGCAGGACCGGCTGCCCGACCACGCGATGCTCGCCTGGGACCAGCGCGGGTGGGGTGAGCAGGCCGACCGGCCCGGACCGTGGGGGATCACCGCCCTCGCCGACGACGCCGAGGCCGTCGTCGACCGGCTCGGGGTGCGCGACGTGGTGGTCGTCGGACACTCCCAGGGCGGCAAGGTCGCCCAGATCCTTGCTCGACGCCGTCCGGCGTGGCTCCGCGGACTGGTCCTCGTCGCTCCCGCTCCGCCCCGCCCGCCGCACTGGATCACCGCGGCCTACCAGGAGCAGCTCGCCCACGCCTACGACACCGCCGACACCGTGGCGGCCGCGCTCGACGACGTCCTGACCGCGAACCCCCTCCCGGCGGACCTTCGCGCCCAGGTCATCGCCGACAGCACGGGCGCCTCCGCGGCGGTGCGCCGCGACTGGCCGCTGCACGGGATCGCCGCGGACCTGGGGCCCGGCGCGATCAGCACGCCGACCTTGGTGATCGTCGGGGAGTCCGACCGCGTCGAGCCACCCCGGGCACTGCGCGAACTGCTGCTCCCCACCCTGCCCGCCGCGACCGACCTCACCGTCGTCCCCGGCGCGGGACACCTCTTGCCCCTCGAGGCCCCCGACGCGGTCGCCGCGGCGATCAGGAAGGTGCTGGGCTGAATCCGCGCGAAGGGTCGGGGTGCGCGGATCACCGCGCGGCGTCCTCGAGGTGCTCCACGAGGAGACGGGCGACGTTCGCCATCCCCGTCGCGTTCGGGTGGTACGCGGCGCCGCCGCGCAGCGAGTAGTGGAAGCGCCGGGTCCACGGTGCCGCGGACCACGCGTGGTGCGCGCGCGAGGCGTCGGCGGCGGCCACGAAGCCGTCGTCCGTCCGCGCCGCCACCGAGCGCAGTGTCCGGGAGAGACCCGACGCGGCCCGCCGGCCCCAGTCCGCGACATCGGTCGGCAGCGGGGGTGCTGGATCCGGCCGCGACGGGAGGATCGTCAGATAGTCGACCAGCACGAGCCGCGCCGACGGCGCGGCGGCCCGGATCCGGATCGCGAGCCGCTCCAGGTCCCGCTCGAGCTGCTGGAGCCGATCTCCCAGTCGGCCGTCGTCGGTGAGCCCGGCGAGGCGTCGCCGAACCCGGCCACGCTCGCGCACCGCGCCGGGAAGGCTCGCGAGCGTCAGCGCCGGGAGGTACCCGATGTCGTTGCCCCCGGCGGTGACCGTCACCAACGCCGTCGAGGCGTCGAGCGCGGCCAGTTGACCCCGACCCTGCCGGGCCCCGGCGAGGATGTCCGCGACGCGGGCCCCGGAGTAGGTCGCGTCGTGCAGGTCGAGCGCGAGGTGGCCCGCGGCCAGATGCGCGTAGTTGATCGCCGACCGGCCAGCTCGCCAGGGGCTCCCCGGCGCGCGTGGTCGCAGCCCCGGCCCCGCCCCGAACGAGCTGCCGAGGGCCACATACCGCGTGGCACCGTTCATCGTCCGCTATTCCGGCCAGGCGTTGCCCGCGATGACCTCCACGAAGTCGGTGTGCCGGAACCCCGGCACCCGGTGCTCGAGGACGTCGGCGTTCACGGTCCCGAACGTCGTCTGTGGCCGGTGGCGGAAGCCCTCGGCGAAGGCGTCCACGATCGCGGTCTTGAAGCCCGGTCGGGGGTGGACGTCGGTCACCCCCGCGACGTCGGAGGGGTCGAGTTCGGCGTAACCGATCCCGAGGACGTCGGTCTCGACGCCTGCGGTGACCAGAGCGATCTCCGGCTCCATGTGCCAGGGGACCTCGGGGGTCGTGTGGAGCGCGATGGCCGTCCAGGCTCGGTGGGCGTCGCCGTCCGGGATTCCGTGCGCCCGGAGGAACCGACGTGCCTCGTCCGCGCCGTCGATCTCGAAGCGCTGGTCGTCGCGACCGTAGCGTCGCGTGAGCCCCAGGTCGTGGAACATGGCCCCGACGTAGAGGAGCTCGGGATCGGCCTTCCACCCGAGTCGGCGGCCGTGGAGACTTCCGAAGAGGAAGACCCGCCGCGAGTGGTGGAAGAGCAGGTCGCTGGTGGCGGCGCGGACGAGTTCGGTCGCCTCGCGGGCCAGCGAGGAATCGGGGATGGCGATCCCGGACACGTGCTCGGTCATGACTGCTCCTTCGTCGATCGCGGGGGTCGGGAAGATGTGGTCGGGCGGCTGTGCTGTTCACGCCATTCCCGGGGCGTCATCCCGTATTCGGACCGGAAAGCTCGGCTGAAGCTGGACATGTCCACGAATCCGTGGCCGCGCGCGATGGCGGCGATGGTCGTCGTGGGATGGGCTTCCGCCAGCCCGTGTCGACAGGCCTCGAGGCGGCGGGTCCGAATCCAGTCCGCGAGGCCGATACCACGCTCGGCCAGCACCTTGTAGAGATGGCGGACGGAGATGTAGTTGGCCGCCGCGATCTGCCGCGCCGACAGTTCGGGATCGTCGAGGTGTCGACGGGCGTATTCCAGGACGCACTGCACGAGTCCCGCTGCGCTCGTCGGGGCCGGCGCTCCGTCGCCGCCGCCCAGATGCGTGATGATCGCGGCCCGGACGAGCTCGATCGTCGGGCGCCCGGCGAGGTCGGCGTCGCGCTGGGTCATCAGGCTCGTCTCGGCCGCGAGCGATCGCAGATAGCTGTTGGTCAACGACGCGATCGGGTGTCCGTCGGCCAGGTTCACCGCGCACGCCCCGCGGATCACGTCCTCGGACAGGGCCAGCGCCGAGTGCGGGATCTGGAAGAAGTCGCCGGTCACCCCCCTGTCGTTGACCAGGGTGTACGGAGCGGCCGCGTCGTAGATGACCAGGTCTCCGGGGCGGCTCAGCGCCTCGCGGCCGTGTTGGACGACGAGACTGCTCCCGGAGTGTTGGACGTGGACGAAGATGCTCGGTTCGACGGTGTCGTCGCGGGTCAGCCGCGGGGTCCGGTCGACCCGCAGCGCGGTCGTCCGCCCGGAGCAGATGGTCAGCTCACCGAGCGTGGCCACGTAGCCGTGGGCACGCACATGGCGGAGTTCGTCGGGCCAGTGCAGCTCGAGCGGTACGAGGGTCCCGCTCAGCGCCTCGCGGACGAAGTCGGGGCGCTCGTCGCCGTCGACGTCGTCGGTGTTGATGACAAGCATGTCGACCTCGGTGGGAGAACTCGGGAGCGGCGTCGGCGTGCGGCGGGGGCGGTCCGCGTCCACCCGGCGGGAGCCGGGGCGTGCCACTCGGGCCGGAGCAGCCGGGGCGCTTCCGTGGGCCTGGCCGATCGACGGCGTGCCGGCGGTGGACCGGCCAGGCTCCGGAAGTCGCCCTAGTACAGGACCAGCTCGGCGGTGGCCTCGTCGACCAGCCCGGCCACGTCCCTGGCCCGCGTGGCCAGCGAGGCGTGGCCGGCGTCGAGCTCGAGCGTGTGCCGGGCACCGATCCGTTGCGCCATCCAGCGCTGTGCCTCCGGGTTGATCATGCGGTCGTGGCCGGAGACCTGGTACCAGGACGGGACGGTGCGCCAGGCCGCCACGGTGACGGCGTCGCCGAACGTCGAACCCGGGGCGGGCTTCTGGGTGACGGCCATCGCGAACGCCTCGTCCTCGGCGAGGTCCTGGGCGAAGCTCTCCCGGAACTTGTCCTGGGCGATCCACAGGTTCCCGTCGGGGTCGGGGGCGACGTTGCCGAACGCCGCCGCCGGCGCGAACTGGGCGGCCAGCTGGCGGGGCTCTCACCGGCGTCGGGCGCGAACGCCGCGATGTAGACCAGGCCCACGACGTCGGGGCCGGTGCCCGCTTCGGTGATCACGGCGCCTCCGTAGGAATGGCCGACGAGCAGCACCGGGCCGTCGATCCGGCTGATCTGGCGCCGGACGCGCTCGGCGTCGTCGGCGAGGGAGGCGAAGGTGAGTTCCACGGCGTGCAGATCGTCGTATCCGCGGGCGCGGAGCTCGATGATGGCCTTGCTCCAATGGGCGGCGCCGCCCCAGAATCCGTGGACCAGGACCACGGCGGGCTTGTCGGGCATTCTGCTTCCTCTCCGAGAAAGGGTCGTCCGGTTACCGGACCGCGACCCGTGCGGTCGCACATCCATGTGTAGTTCTCGAGCGCGACCGGCGATGTGCGAGCGATGAGGCGGGCTGTGCGGGTGGCGCACGACTTCCCGGGAACCGGCGTCGACCCGCGGTGACCGGAGAAAAGCCCTTCGGCACGCGCCGGAACCGCGACGACCCGCCCGGCGGGTCGGCTCGTCGACGCCCGCGGAATGCCTCTTCACCGCGAGTGCGAGGTGCCGCCGGTCGTCCCGGGCCACCGTCGAGCGGGCCGGTGGTCATGTCCGGTCTCCTTCCGGCTCGACGGCTCCGGTCGGCAATCGGCTCCGGCTGCGGCCGCGAAGGCGACAGCCGTGACGACAAGCCGCCGCGCGACGCCCTCCGGACGTGGCGAACGGCCGCGGGGGCGGCCGATCCGAGCTGTCTGGTGGCCGCGTCGTGGTCCGGCCCCTGGTGATGTGTCCTGGGTCGTGCGCGCCGACCGTTGCCTGTGATCGTCGGCTGGGCGAGCATCGAGGAGGTATCCGCATGTTGACTGCACCCCCGGAGCGGCCCGCGCGATGGACGGCACGGACGGGCCGACCTCGTTGATCGGTCGGGACGAGCAGCGCGATGCCCTCGCGCGGTTGTCGGCGCCGTCGTCCCGCGGACTCGTGCTCCTGGTCGGCGAGGCGGGGACGGGCAAGACCTCACTGCTCGGGGAGGTGGTTCGGCACGCGCGGGCCGCGGGGACGCGCGTGCTCACCGCGAGTGGCCGCGAGTCCGAGCGCGATCTCGCCTTCGCCGGCCTGCACGAGCTGCTGTGGCCCGTCCTCGACCGGCTCGCGGACCTGCCGGGGCCGCAGTCGCGGGCGCTCGGTGGTGTGCTCGGCCGGGTCGACGCGGTGGAGGCGTCCGAGGCCCTGGTCACCGGGGCCGCGGTGGCCTCCCTGGTGTCGGTCCTCGCCGCCGAGGCGCCGGTCCTCGTGGTCGTCGACGATGGGCAATGGCTGGACTCCGCCTCGCTCGACGCCCTGGCGTTCGCTGCTCGACGATGGTCGTCCGAACCCGTCGGGCTCCTGGTCGGCAGCCGGGACGCGATCACGGCGCCCGCCTTCGAGAAAGACGTCCCCCGGCTGCAGCTGGGTCCGCTCGGCGACGCCGATGCGGGCCGACTGCTCGACCTCCAGCCCGTGCCGCCGCGGGGCCGGCTGCGCCGGGCGGTGCTCGACCAGGCGGGCGGGAACCCGTTGGCGCTCGTCGAGCTGTCCCGGGTCGTCGCCGCCGATCCCGCGGCGGCGGGCCGCTGGACGGCTGAGCCGCTCCCGCTGCCCCGTCGTCTCCAGTCGCTGGTCGCGCGTGAGCTCGAGGCTCTCCCGACGACGACACGCGCCGCGCTCCTGCACGTCGCCGTCGCCGATGGGCACGACCTGCCCGCGGGAGCGGGCACGGCGGTGACCGCGGAGGCGCTCGCGCCCGCCGAAGCGTCGGGTCTGGTGCGGGTCGGCGCGGGGCGACTGACGTTCTCCCACCCGGTGCTCCGGGCGGCGGTCTACCACTCCGCCTCGTTCGCGGACCGGGCCGCGGCGCACCGTGAGGTGGCCGAGATGCTGCGTGCCGAACCCGACCGGTACGCCTGGCACCTGGCCGCCGCGGCGTGGGGACCCGACGAGACGCTCGCCGCGCTCCTGGAGAGCTCCGCGGCCACCGCGCAGCGACGAGGAGGTGCCGGCCCGGCGGCCCGAGCGCTGGAACGGGCCGCGGAACTCAGTCCACCCGGCCGCGCGCGGACCCGGCGACTGCTCGCCGCCGCTGCCCTGGCACTCGCCGCGGGTCAGGCGGACTGGGTGCACGACCTCGCGACGCGAGCGCTGGAAGCCACCGACGACCCGTCCCTGCGGGTCGCCGCCCGGCTGAGTCTGGGCTGGGCCGCGGTCTGGTCGAACCGCCACGCCGAGGCGCTCGAGACCCTGGTCTCCGTCGCGAGGGACGCCGCCACCGACTCCCCGGAGACGGCCGAGCAGGCCCTCGGGCTCGCCGCCACGGTCGTCTACCAGTCCGGTCTGCAGTCCGCTCGTCGTGACATCCGCGACCTGGCCGACCGACTGACCAGCTCGGAGCCGTCTCCGGCCGCCGTCCTCGTCCGCGGTGACGAGCACCGTCTGTGGATCGACGCCTGCCTCGATCCGCATCTCGATCGCGAGGACGCGGTCGCCGCGGTGCGTCGGCACCCGGCTGCACCGAGCGACGACCTGGCCAAGCTGGGTGCGGCAGCCTGGCTCCTCGACGAGACCGAGACCGCCGTCGTGCTGCTCCGTCGTGCCCTCGCCACGCTGCGGGCGCCCGGCCTGCGCGGGCAGAGCGGCGCAGCGCTCTCGGCACTGCAGTGGGCCTGCATCGACGGCGGGCGGTGGGACGAAGCGCTCACCGCCGCCCACGAGGCGCGAGAGGCGGGCGCGGCCCATCGCATGGAGACCGTGTCGGCGACCGCCGACGTCGCCGAGGCCACGATCCTGGCCCTCCGCGGTGACCCGACCGGCGCCCGGGCCCACCTGGAGAGCGCCGTCGAGCTGATCGACGTCGCGGAGTACCGCTCGTTCGGTGCCCGCATCCACCACGCCGCGGGACTCGTCGCGCTCGCCGACGGCGACCACGACGCGGCCTGTCGGCGCCTGCTGGGACTGCTCGACGTCGACGGCGAACCGGTCCACCACCACGCGTCGTACCTCGGGCTCGCCGACCTCGCCCACGCCGCCGCCCACCTCGAGCACGCGGACGGCGTCGGAGAGCGCCTCGAGCGGGTCCTCACCGAGCTCGGGCCCGGCGCCGGCCCCCGACTCCGCCAGATCGCGGGGAGGGCGCGGGGGCTGCTGGCGGACCCGTCCCGGGCGGAGCCCCACTTCCGCGAGGCCCTGGAGGACCCGGCCGGGGACGCCTGGCCCTTCGAACGAGCGCTGACCCGGCTCGACCTCGGCCGATGGCTCCGCCGGCAACGTCGCATCAACGAGGCGAAGACGGTCCTGGGCCCCGCACTGGACGTCTTCCGCGCGCTCGGCGCCCGGCCGTGGGCGCAGCGAGCGGAAGTCGAGCTCCGGGCGTGCGGCGTCGCGCTCGACGCCGCCCCGACCACCGCCCGGGATCGGCTCGAGGAGCTGACCGCCCAGCAGCGCGAGATCGTCCTGCTGGCGAGCCAGGGCCTGACCAACAGCGAGATCGCGGAGCGGCTGTTCCTCTCCCCGCGGACGGTCGCCTCCCACCTCTACCGCTCCTACCCGCGCCTGGGCGTCGCGGGCAGACACCAGCTCCGCAACCTCGCCGAGCATCGTTGAGACCGCGCCGGCCGCCCGGAGATCAGACGAACGCCGCGTCCGGCCTCCCGGCGGCGAAGACGTGCAGCCCGAAGTGGTCGGAGAGATCCCGGCAGATGTTCACACCCCGCACCGAGTTGCCGTGCGCGTCGAGCCCGGGCGAGTACACCGCGATCCCCCAGGCGCTCGGGGAGCGCGGCGACGATGCCGCCGCTGACGCCGCTCTTGGCCGGGATGCCGACGTCGTGGAACCACTGACCGGCGGCGTCGTACATGCCGCAGGTGAGCATGACGCTGATGACGTCCCGGACGTAGTCCGCGGGCATCGCCCGCTCGCCGGTCAGCGGGTTGACGCCACCGTGGGCGAGGGTCGCGCCCATCACCGCGAGATCGTCGGTGGTGACCGTGACCGAGCAGGCCGAGAGGTAGGTGCGGACGACGTCCTCGACGTCGCCGTCGAGCATCCCCAGCGCGCGCATGAGGTAGGCGAGGCCGCGGTTCCAGTCGGTGGCACGGAGCTGCTCGTCGAGGATGGCCGGGTCGACGTCGAGGGCGGGATTGCCGGCGAAGACCCGCAGGCGCGCGACGAGACGTGCGACGCGCTCGGCGCAGCTCCCTCCGTGCACGAGGGCGGCGGCGGCGAGCGCCCCCGAATTGATCATCGGATTGTGCGGGCGGTGGTGGGCCTCGTCGAAGGTGATCGAGTTGTAGGGATCCCCGGACGGCTCCACCCCGATCCGGGCCAGGGTGGCCTCCCGGCCCTTGTCCTCCAGGGCGAGGGCATAGGTGAAGACCTTGGAGATGGACTGGAGGGGGAAGCGCACGTCGCTGTCGCCGACCGAGACCCGGACACCCGACACGTGGACCCCGGACAGGCCGAACAGGTCCCCCCGGGCCTCGGCCTCCGGCGGGTAGTAGGAGACGACGTCGATCGGCTCGTCGGCGTGGCGACGGTGCAGCTCGCGGATGCGGGTACGGATCGCGGCTGCCCGCTCGGCGGGCAGCCGCGAGTGTCCGTCGGTCTCCGGGACGGTGACCATGCTCCGGGCAGTCTCGACCGTCAGGGCGCGGCGTGGGCGGCCGTGCTGCCGAGGGCCTTGCGCTTGAGCGCGTCGAACTCCTCCGGGGTGATGGCGCCCTCGTCGAGGAGGCGCTTGCCCGCGGCGATCTGGTCCGTCGGCCCCGCGGCGTGGCCGTTGCCCGCGATGTTCCGGACGTCGCGCTCGTAGTCGGCGCGGGCGGCCGCGACGTCGGCGGCCCGCCGGTCGGACATCTCGTGTCCCTGGGCGATCAGGTAGATGAGGCTGCCGACGATCGGCAGGACGATGATGAGCACGGTCCATCCGGCCTTGCCCCACCCGCCGATGTCGTGACGGCGGAAGACGTCGCCGAAGATGACGAACAGCAGCCAGAACCAGACGACGAAGCCGAAGAACACGAGCATCGTCCAGAACAGGTCCAGCAGCGGATACGTGTCCCCTTGCGCGAGCAGCATCTCCGACCCCTTCCCGGCGCCACGCCGGACCTTCGTGGCCCGTCGGGGGAACGATCGCCGTGCGTGAGGTCGCGGCCCTTCACCTGCGGGGGGTGAATTCGCGCTACCCGGGCAGGGCCCGCAGCGAGACCACGGTCAGACCGAGGGCCTGCGTGTGGGCCAACAGCCGCGCCAGCTCGGCGTGGTCGCCGATCTCACCGACGACGACCGTCTGGGGAGGGGGCTCGCTCACGACGAACTCCTCGAAGGCGCTGGAGACCTCCGGCGGCAGATGGCCCTTGACGTGGATCTCGCACCGCACGGTTCACCAGCTCCCTCCTGCGGCCCGCCGCGCCGGGACACCGGGCCCCGGCCAGGATGGGCCGGGACGGGGAACCGGTCCTCACTCGACGCGGGTGAGGTCGGACGGGTTCGGCCCGCCGTGGGTGAGCAGGCCGGCCCTGCGGGCGCGGCGGACGGCGTCGCGGCGGCCACTGGCACCGAGCTTGTGGTAGACGCCGCGCTGGTGGGTCTTCACCGTGTTGGGCGACACGGCGAGGGTCTCCGCGATCTCGTCCACCGATTGCTCGGTGGGGAGGAGCTCGAGCACCTCGCGCTCGCGCCGGGTCAGCGGGGGCGCGGCCTCGGGCGACCTCTCGTGGACGATCGAGAGGACGCGGTCGACGAGGGGGTCGAGCTCGCCGAAGCTGCCGCGGTGGCGCTCGAGGTGATCGTGCACGGCGGGGGAGGCCACCACCAGCGGGCGGACCACCGCCCGCTGGTCCGCGTAGCGGGCGGCTTCGTGGAGGCGCCGCCGCACGAGGGGGTGCTGGCCGGCGGCCAAGGCGATCTCGGCGTCGAGGACCCGGGCGTCGATCTCGGTCAGGGGGCTGCTGCAGGGCCGGCTGCCGTCGAGGGCAGGACCGAGTGTCCGTCGTGCCCGCGGGTCGCGGGTCGCGGCCCAGCGTTGGCGCGCCCGGAGCACGGCGTGGTCGCCGGTGCCCTCGAGCTTGTCCGCGACCGCGCCGGCAACCTCCTGGGCCTCCCGCACGCGGCCCAGGCCGAGCGCGGCCTGCTGTTCGAGCAGGGCGGCGAAGGCGACCCCGCGCGCGTCGAGGTCCTTGGCGAGGGCCTGGATGCGGGCGGCCCGGAGCAGCTGCCAGCCCTCGCGGAGCCGACCGGAGTCGTACTCGGCGACCCCGCGGACCGCGGCCAGCACCGTGCGGTGCTCACCGTGGGCGGGCTCGAGGGTCTCGGCGGCGGCCACGTCCGCCAGGGCCTGTTCGGGCCGGCAGCCGACCGCGTCGCTCATCGCGAGCACGACGAGGGCCTCGGCGGGACCCGCGGTGTGCTGCCACCGGTGCCCGGCGGCCAGATCCAGCACGGTCTGGGCGTGGACCACGGCGGTTGCCAGGCGATCGACGTGGCTGTGCACCACGGCGAGCGCGGTGTGTGCCTGGAGCTCCACCCAGGGCCAGTCCCGCGCCCGCGCGAGTGCCAGGGCGGCCTCGGCGTCGGCGCCCGCCTCCTGCGGGCTCGTCCGGGCGTGCAGATTGGCCCGACCCGCGAGGGCCAGGGCGCGCAGCGCGACCTCACCGGGGGGATCGGGGAGGACGAGGACGGAACAGGTCTGCCGGGTGTCCGCCGGGCCGGTGTCGACGAGGGCCCGACGGGCCTGCACCATGCTGCGCGCGACCACGCCCGCCGGGTCCGTGGCGTCGCTCCCCGCGAGCAGCACCTCCGCGCGGTCCGGTCCCCCGTCCTCGAGGGCCCCGAGGGCGAGGACCGCCGGGATGGTGGCCTTCCTGGTCCTCAGCAGGTGGGCGGCCTCGCCGAGCTCGGCGAAGCGGCCCGCGGCGACCAGCTCGGCCCCCCGCGCCCGGATCAGCGAGGACGTCCCGGCCACGTCGCCGGCCGCCGCGGCGAAGCGCACCGCCTGGGCCGGGTCGTCGTGGTTCTCGAACCACGCGGCGGCGCGCTGCTGCATGGTCCGCAGCCGCTCGGAGTGCGACCGGCGCAGCCGGGCCAGCACGTGCGAGCGCAGCAGTTCGTGGGCGTGATAGGTCTCCCGGCGGCGGTCGACCGCGGTCACCATCCCGGTCCGGGTCTCGAGGTGCTCGAGCACGTCCACGGTCTCGTCACCGCCGGCCACGGCCCGGGCGAGGTCGAGCGGCACCGTCGGGCACAGGCAGGCCGCCTCGAGGACCCGACGTTCGGGTTCATCGAGGGTGCCGAGGACCTCGTCGACGAGGTAGTCCGCCACCGAGCGGTCGTCTCCGGTGAAGTCGGCCACCACCGCGGACCGGTCGCTCGCGGACTCCAGCGAGAGCGCGACGAGACGCAGGGCGGCGACCCAGCCCTCGGTGCGCTCCACCAACGACGCTGCCTCGTCCTCACGCAGGGGGACCGAGGCAGCCTCGAAGAACCGGACCGCGTCGGCGGTGCGGAAGGCCAGCCGGTCGGCCCGGATCTCCCCGAGCCGCCCGTCGAGCCGGAGCCGGTCGAGACCGATCGGGGGGTCCAGCCGGCTCGCCAGCACCACGGTGAGCCCGTGCACGGGATGGCGCACCAGGTCACGCAGCGCTCGCTGCGCGGGATGGCCGACGATCTCGTGGACGTCGTCGACCACGAGCCGGACGGGCTCGGGGAGCTCTTCGAGGGCCTCGACCAGGCCGGCGAGGAAGCCTTCGCGCGCCTCGGTCTCCCGGCCGTTCGCCTGCGCCGCCACGCGGTGCAGCGCGGCGCCCGGCGGTACGGCCGGGCACTCCAGCAGCGAGACCAGCAGCGAGGACCACCACCGGTGCTCGTCGCGGTCGGCGCGGTCGACCGAGAGCCACGCGGTGGCCGGACCACCCGAGGCGCACCCAGTCGGCCACCGCGGCGGTCTTGCCGTGCCCGGCCGGGGCACTGACCAGCACGACCGGCCCTCGTCCCGGTGGATCGGCCGCCGCGTCGAGGGCCCGTCGGACCTCCGGGCGATCCACGAACGGCGGCGGGCACGCCGGGACCTCGACCTTCGCCTGCCGCACCCGGACCACCTCGCGCCCCGCCCTCTGTTGGACGGGAGGAGAGGTATAACAGCGGCCGGTGACGGAGGGTAGGGACCATCGGCCCGTCCTCGCTACTCACCCCGGGCGGATGACGCGGCTCCCGGGTCCCCGGGCGCACGGTGGTGGACCCCGGTCGTCCGCGGTGCGCCGGGGACGCCGAACCGGTACGCGGAGGAGGACCGTGCGATGACCTCGACCCGCTACGAGCTGCGCATCCTGGGGCGGTTGTCGCCCCCGGTGCGCGCCGACTTCACGGGCTTCGAGGTGAGCGAGGCCTCGGTCGAGACCGTGCTGCTGGGGGAGGTCGCCGACTCGGCCCAGTTGTTGGGTGTCCTCGCCCGCCTGGACGCGTTCGGCCTGCAGGTCCTCGAGATGCGTTCGCTGCCCATGGAGGTCCCGACCATGGCCCGGCCGGACGCGGGGGACGCGACGGGACCGGGAGGGGAGCCCGCCCCCTGACCGGGTCGGCGCCCGCGGTGGTGGCCGGGGGGCATGTCACCTCCGCCGGGTGAGGTCGCCGTCGCCGTGGCCGCCCACGCTGGTGGCGAGCCGCCCCGCCGGGCGGGCGACCGGCGACCGAAGGGACCACGATGACCGCGCAGGACCCGAGACGACCCGTCGCCGGTGCGCCCTCGTCCGCCGGACGCACGAACCGCTGGTCGCCGCGGGCGATCGTCGCCGTGGTGCTCCTGGTGCTCGCGGTGGTGTTCGTGGTCGAGAACCGCGATCTGACGGAGATCCGCCTGCTGATCCCGATCGTGCTCATGCCGCTGTGGGCGGCGCTGGCGATCACGCTGATCATCGGGCTCGTCGTCGGGGTGGTCCTCGGCCGCCGGCAGAAGTGACCGCGGAGCGGCGGTATGGCGACCAGGGACGGGGGACAGCGCGCCGACACGTCCGGACCGGGGGACCTCGGCCACGGGGCGCGAGCCGCTCTCCGGGCGGCGCTCACCGGGACGATCTTCGCGATGTCGGTGCTCGCCTACCTCGGCGATCACGAGACCGCCCTCGGCAAGGCCGTCGTCACGGTCGCCGGGACCGGCATCGTGATCTTCCTCGGCGAGGTGTACGCCGGGCTCCTGTCGGCGGCCCTGGCCTCCTCCGAGCGGTTGTCGAGGACCGAGATCACGGTCGAGATCGGGGCCTCCGCCACGGCGGCCGTCCCGGGCGTCCTCGCCGGCCTGTTGCTCCTGGTGCTCTCGTCACTCGGGCTCGCGGTGGGACCGAGCATCGATGCGGCCCTCTGGCTCGGGGTCGTCACCCTGGCCCTGTGCAGCATCCTCGAGGGTCATGGGTCCCATCGGACGGTCCCGTTCAAGATCGCGATGGTCGTCGTGTCGATCCTGCTCGGCGTCGTGATCATCGTGCTGAAGGCCGAACTGCACTGAAGCGCGACCGTGCTCGATGCCCCGCGAGGAAGTACCGCCGGATCAGCCGGTCGCCCGCTGCGGGGCGTCCACCGCACTGACCGGCCCGCCGGGTCGCAGCAGGCCGAGGTCGACCAGGCGCTCGAGGCGGCGGACGGTGAACGGGTGGGACCGCGGGGTCACGACCAGGCCGCTCGGTCCCCGATGGCGACGAGCGCGCCGATGACCAGAACGTCCAGCACGATCATCACGATCGACCACACCGGGTACGCGGGCAGCCAGCTGAGCTGCACGATCGCGTTGAGAGCGACGAGCACGATCGCGGTGCCCCGGGCCCATCCGGGCACGTCGCTGCGCAGGAGGGACAGGCCGACGACGAGGACGAGCGCGCCCAGGACGATGTGCAGCCAGCCCCAGCCGGTGTAGGTCAGGGCGAGCACGGCCCCGTTCGAGTTGACGAACGTCGTCGGCAGGAAGAGCGCGTAGAGGCCCTCGATGACGCCGAACCCGCCGACCACGGCCATGAGGATGCCGCCGAAGCGGACCCAGCCGGTCGCGGCACCGGAGGGCCGGGCCGGGCCGGCGCCCTGGGCGCGGTGCGGGGTGGCTCCCGCGGACGCGGAGCGGAGCTCTTGCTCGGTCATGGTGGTCTCCTCGCGGGTGCTGACTCTGCCGGGCGTGGCGTGTCCACGATCGGGTCGTGCCCGGCCCGGGGGCCTCGCCCGCGGCAGGTGAGGTCCGGTGCAGCGTGCCGCGCAGGGGTCCCGGATCGCGGCGGAGCTCCGCCGTGGGCGGCCGTCCCGGTGGCCTCGCCGTCGGGGTCCCGAGCGCCGCCCCGTCTCCTCGAACCAGGCAAGTCACCTACGCGGGGTGAGGTCCGTCCCCGCGCGGAGCCCGACCCTTCGGCAGGACGAGTCCGCCGGTGTCGGGCCCGGACCGTCCAACTCCGGCGGGAAGGACGATTCATGGACGAGTCACGCGAGGACGGGGCCGCACGGGTCGGGGTCGTGTCCACGGACGCGGCGCGCGGGCCGCTCACGGCCGACGCTCCGCCGGGTCTCCCCCGGGGGGTCGTGCTGCTCCTCGGAGCCGCGGCGGTCGTGGTCGCCGCCGCCGGGCTGTACTGGGTGTCCTGGCTGGCCGGGCCGCTGCTGCTGGCGCTGATGATCGTGATCGCGGTCTACCCGATCAAGACGGCGCTGCAGCGTCACGGGTGGCCGGCGTGGGCGGCGGTGCTGTCCCTGCTCGTGGTCATCTTCGGGGCGATCCTGCTGCTCAGCGCGTTCCTGGTCGCCTCGGTCAGCCAGCTCGCCGCGCTGCTCTCGCAGAACTCGGGGCGCTCCCAGCAACTGCTCGCCTCGGCCACCCAGCAGCTCACGAAACTCGGCATCGATCCCGCCCAGTCCGGCGACGTCGCGAACCAGGCCAACCCCCAGAAGCTGATCTCGTCCATCGGCGCGGTGCTGTCCGGGCTGGGCTCCGTGGTGAGCACCCTGGTCTTCATCCTGGCGCTGCTGCTGTTCCTGGCCGCGGAGTCCGGCGGGGTCTCCCGCCGGATGCAGATGATCGGCGCGCAACGTCCGCACATGACCGAGGCACTCGACGGGTTCGCCCGCGGCACCCGCAACTACCTGCTCGTCACCACCGTCTTCGGCGGCATCGTCGCGGTGCTCGACACCATCGCGCTGGCGATCATGGGCATCTCGCTGGCGCTGCTGTGGGGGGTGCTGGCGTTCATCACCAACTACATCCCCAACGTCGGCTTCCTCATCGGTCTGGTGCCCCCGGCGCTGCTCGCGCTGCTGACCGGCGGCTGGAAGCTCGCCCTGACCGTCGTCATCGTCTACTGCATCCTGAACGCGGTCATCCAGTCGCTGATCCAGCCGCGGTTCGTCGGCGACTCGGTGGGGCTCTCGGCCACCGTGACGTTCGTGGCGCTGCTGTTCTGGGCCTGGGTCCTCGGTCCCCTCGGCGCGCTGCTCGCGGTCCCGATGACGCTGCTCGCGAAGGCCGTGCTGATCGATGCCGACCCCCGCGCCCAGTGGGTCGAGGCCCTCATCGGCGCCGAACCGCCGTCGGCGGAGGCCGTGGCCAAGGCCGAGCGCAAGGCCGCCGCGAAGGCCGAGAAGAAGGCGGCGCGGGTGCGCACGAACGGCGACGGCCCCCGGCCGGGAGGAACACTGCCGACGTCTCCGTGAACCCCGGGCCGGCCGGGACCTCACCCCGTCGGCGAGGTCGACGGGGATGCGGGTCCGTCCCGGGGCGCGTCCGGCGTGCTCCCTCGTCGGCCTGGTCAGCAGCACCCACATCCGGCGGCGATCGACGAGGTGGTCAGGTGGCCCGGGACGCACGGTTGAGCAGGGCACTCGAACGGTACGAGGACACCCTGGTCGTGCGGGTCATGCGCCGGATGATCGCGATCAACGGGTACGACCGGGCTCTCGCACTGTCCGCGCAGGCGTTCGTCGGGTTGATCCCGACGCTCGCGATCGTCGCCGCGGTCCTGCCCGAGGGTCTCCGTCAGCCCGGGCTGGCCGCGCTCGTCGAGGGGCTCGGCCTGTCCGGGGAGGCGACCTCGGCGACGGCGGCGCTGGTCCATCGACCACCCGGGGTGGACACGCTCACGGTGCTCGGGAGCGTTCTGCTGGTCGTGTCGGTGCTGGGGTTCACCCGGGCGCTGCAACGCACCTACCTGTCGGCGTGGGGGCTCCCGTCCACCGGCCTGCGTGGCCTCGGTGGTGGACTCCTGGCCGCCACCGCGCTGGTCGGAGGGCTCGGCGGCCTCGCGCTGCTCGTGCTCGTGCTCGCCCTGGTGAAGGGCTACGTCCTGATCAAGCTCGTCGTCCACGCCGTCGCCGCGACCCTGCTGTGGTGGCCGGTCCAGCGGCTCCTGCTCGGTGGGCGGGTGGGGTGGCGCCCACTCCTGCCCGCGGCGGCTCTCACCGGCAGCGGTCAGGCCGTGGTCCTCGTGCTGTCCGGGACATATCTCCCGGCTGCCATCTCGCGGGAGGCGACACGGTACGGACTGATCGGCGTCGCCGTGGCGCTGGTCTCCTGGCTCGTCGTGCTGGGGCTCCTCCTGGTCTTCTCGGCCGTGCTCGGCGCCGAGCTGGCCGGCCGGGACGGGTCCCCTTCCCTGGCGCGGGCACGGAACACGGGGTCCCGGACCCGCCGGGCGAGCGGCTGACGAGCCGAGCAACGGCCGGTTGTCACCCGTCACAGGTGAGGCCCCGGGTCGGTCCTCGGCAGAGGATCGCCGTTCGACGACCGCCGGGAAGGGTGAGGAATGCTCAAGCAGATGTCGGACATGCCGGCGGGCACGGTCGGCTTCGAAGCGGTCGGCACGTTCGACGACGACGACTTCGAGGTGGGTGGGTGGGCGGTGCGGACGGGCACGATTCGTGAGGCGCAGTTCCTCCCGGCCTCTCATGCGGCTCGGGTGACGCGCACGGTGAGCAGCGCCGGAAGGATTTCGCGTGGCTCCGACCCCGACCGGGCGGAAGCGGTTCGGAGAGTCGGGCCTCCGGCGCGAGGAGGGAGTTCGGCGATGGCGGAGGTCAAGATCGAGCAGAAGGTGACCCTGGGGCGCCAGGAGACCGCTCGGTGGCTCGCGGACCTGGCGAAGGCCATCGACGAGGGCGGCACGGTGGAGGTTCCGCTCGCTGGGCCGACCGTGACACTGCACCTGCCCGAGGAATTCCGGTGCGAGACGGAGGTCGAGGTCGACGGCGACGAGGTCGAGCTCGAGCTGGAGCTGAAGTGGTCGCCGGCATCCGGGACGACCGCGACTCCGTAGTCGGTGCGATGTCGACCCGCGGACGCCCCGGAACGCGGCTGCGCAAGGTCGCGAGGTGACCGACCGAGCCCGACGTCTCGCGGCGATCGGGGCGCTCCTGCTGCTCGCCGTCGCCCTCGGGACGACGGCGTTCGACCTGATCGGTGATCTGTGGCGGGTGCCCGTCGCGGTGCTCCTGGTGATGGCCGCCGTGCTCGCGATGTGGTTCGCGCTCACCCGAACGGGACCACGCCGATTCCTCGCGGGCCTCGTGGTCGTCGTCGCGGTCGCCGCCTTCGTCGTCGTGTCCCTGCACGGCTCCGGGCTCGTCTCGATCCTGGTCCGCGTAGCACTGGTCCTCGTCGCGGTGGCGCTCACCAGGAGCGTCGTGTCGCACCACCCCGACCTGCTCACCGACGACACGGCGCCGGCGCGGACGGTGCCGCCGGCGCGGCGCGGCGTGCTGATCATGAATGTGAAGAGCGGCGGGGGGAAGGCCGAGCGGTTCGACCTCGCCGGACAGTGCCGGGCCCGGGGGATCGCGGGCGTCGTCCTGCAGCCGGGTGACGATCTGCTCGACCTCGCGGAACGTGCCGTCGACGACGGTGCGGACGTGATCGGCATGGCCGGTGGTGACGGGTCGCAGGCGCTCGTCGCAAGCGTGGCGGCCCGGCGAGGGGTCGCGATGGTGGTCGTCCCCGCCGGGACGCGGAACCACCTGGCGCTCGATCTCGGCCTCGATCGGGAGAACGTGGTCGAGGCCCTCGACGCGTTCGGCGAGGCGGTGGAGCAGTCCATCGACCTCGGGGAGGTGAACGGACGGGTGTTCGTCAACAACGTCTCGCTCGGGCTGTACGCCGCGGTCGTCCGCTCACCCGAGTACCGCGCGGCCAAGGTCGACACCGCCCTCGGCGCGCTCCCTGCCGCGCTGGGGCCCGGGAGTGCACCGTTCGACCTGCGCTTCACCGGGCCCGACGGCGAGACCCACGACGGGGCGCACGTCGTGCAGGTCTCCAACAACCCGTACGGCCGGGCGGCCGGCACCCGCACCACGCGGCCCCGCCTCGACACCGGCCGACTCGGGGTGGTCGCCCTCGTGCTCCGCGGTGACCGCGACGCCGCGGCTTTCCTGGCGGCGCTCGCGGTGAACCGGCCCGAACGGTTCCGGGGCTTCCTCTCCTGGGAGGCGACGACGTTCCGGGTGGACTCGGACGACGAGATCGACGTCGGCCTCGACGGCGAAGCGCTGCAGATGCGGGCACCGTTGGACTTCCGGGTGCGTCCCGGGGCGCTCCGGGTGCGCCGCCCCCTGGGGAGGACGAGCCACGTCCTCCCGCGCGAGCTGGGTCTGCGCTCGACGATCCGCGTCGTCGTGCAGGCCGCGTTCGGTGGACGTGCCCCGCGCCCGCTCGCGCGGCCCGGCCGCGACCGCGAACCGGGACCGGAACGATGACCGAGACCACGATCGCCCCGCGGTACGCGCTCAGCGCCGGTGCTGCGCTCCTCGAGCTCGGCGCGGGCGCGAGACCGATGCCGGATGGCTGACGTTCGTGCTTGACAAAACCTCTACGCGCACCTACAACTATCTGTGTCAGTTCGTGCGGTGGCAGTGCGGTGATGAGGGGAGTGAGGAGATCGTGCTGCTGAACTACGACCCGTTCGACGCGTTCCGATCGCTGGACCGGATGACCGGCTGGCGGGGCCAGGCCGGCACCGGGATGCCGATGGATCTCTACCGGGCCGAGGACCACTTCGTGGCGAGCTTCGACGTCCCCGGGGTCGACCCCGGCTCGATCGACGTGTCGGTCGACGGAAACACCCTGACCGTCTCGGCGGAGCGCACCGCCCCGGCCGACGTCGGGGACTGGTTGGTGGCCGAGCGGCCTCGGGGGCGGTTCAGCCGTCGGCTGTCGCTGGGCCCGGAGCTCGACCGCGAGAACCTCCACGCCGCCTACGTCGACGGCGTGCTGAGCTTGACGATCCCGATCGCCGAGCGGGCCAAGCCGCGCCAGATCAGCATCGAGCACGCCGGCACACCGCACACCATCGAGGGCGGCAAGGACAAGGCCACCACCCAGGAGAGCGCATCCGGGTAGGGCCAGGGCGCGGGCCGGCGGGACGTCGAACCCGCGGCCGGCCACCGGGGTCGCCGACCTCAGTCAGTCGAACCGAACCCCGACGTGAGCCACCCGCGAGGGCCGGGCGGGGCGGGTCGTAGCGACCCGCCCCGTTCGGTGTTTCCGGGGCCAGGCGGAAAGAAGACGAGCACCGATGGCCCTGGAACGCCTCGACGACCCTGATCACCCGACGTTCGGGATGGGACAGGCCGCGGAGCTGCTGGAGGTGACGCCGGCGTTCCTGCGCAGCCTGGACGCTGCCGGACTGCTGAGCCCGGCCCGCTCGGCCGGGGGCCATCGGCGCTACTCCCGCAACCAGCTCGACCGGGTGGTCGCGCTGCGCGAGATGGCCGAGCAGGGGCACACGCTGGCCAGCGCGGCGGAGATTCTCGATCTGCGGGCCGATCTGGCCGCCGAACAGGCCCGCCACGCCCGCACCCGCGACGAGCGCGACACCGCCCGGGACGAGCGTGACACCGCCCTCGACGAGCGCGACACCGCCCGGAACGAGCGTGACACCGCCCTCGACGAGCGCGACACCGCCCGCGGGCAGGTGCTGCTCGCTCCCGACGACTGACCGCCGCCACCGACGAAGATGAGGGGTTGACCCTCACAAAAAGCTGCAGCTATAGTTGTAACTACCCAGTGAGTTGAGACACAGAACAGGACGCTGAAGCCGGTGCGCTCGTGCCCGGAGGAGGTGTTCAGACGATGACCGTCGTACTCGACGCGCTCGAGCGAGCGGGGACGCTGTCCGTCGAGGGCCCGGCCCCGGTCTGCTCCCCCGGTGGGAGCCCGGGCCGGAGCGGTGAGCCGGCGGCAGAGCCGGCCCGGCCGGTGGCCGAGCCCGCCGCCGACCAGGCGGTGTTCGACGCCGAGTTCGTAGCGATCGTGCTCGCCGAATACCCACCGGGCCGGGGCGAGCGGGTGCCCGCGCGGATTCCGCCCCGGCCGGCCACCCGGACCCGCCGGGGTGGCGGGTCGGGTCGCCCGGTGGCGCGTCGCGGGGGGTCGCTCCGAGGGCCGAGCATCGACCAGGGGCACGTCGGGAGCCGCCGACGACCCGGCCCGGGGCCCCGTTCCCCTCCGCCACGCGCCGAGGGGACCACCTCGACCGGCGTGACGGGAAGGAGGTGAGTGAATCGCCGGACGCCTCTCTGAACAGGGTCTGATCACTCCGCTCGGGGGCGGCCCCGGACACGCAGTGCCGGACGCAATCCCCCTGGACCGACCACCCCAGCGGCGGCACGCCGCGCTCCATCGGTGACCGGGTCGGTCCCAGGCGGTGGCGCCGGCCTGCGGCTCCGGGGCCGCTCCCGGCGTGTCCGTCCGGCGGTCCTTCGCGGCGGTGAGGCACGCGAGACGTCGAGAGCAGCCACCGTCACGCGATCACGTGAGCCCAGAGGGACGACGAAGCACGGGAGGGGAGACGCGGTGGGACTGCAGCGGGTATGGATCGAGACCCTCGATCACGGGCTGGTCCGCGCCGACCACGTCGTCGAGGTACTGGCCCACAAGACCGCCCCGTTCGCGGGGAAACCCGCGCACTGGCTGCTCGACGTCGTCACCGCCACCAACCAGGGCGCCGGCTCCGCGCAGGCCTGGACGCTGACCCCCTCGCATCGCACCCTGATCCAGACCGACCGGCCACCTCACGGCGCCGCCGCCCGGCTGGCCGGGCTGTTGGCCGCCCTGCACTCCGCCGACTCCGCCGGGCTGATCACCACCCGCGCCACCGTCGACGACTCCGGCCACGGCAACCTCACCGTGGACTTCTGTTTCCAGCTCTTCCCACCACCGCCCGCACCCGACGCCCTGATCCCCACCCGCGCCGCCGGGTCGTCCCCGTCACCCCTGGAGGACACCCGGCACGACCGGGTCGACCGGACAGGCTGACGTCGTCGCGCCGAGAATCCGCCCCCTCGGATCACTCCGGGCCGGGCGCACCGCGCAGCCCCAGCTCCTCGTTGTCGAGCTCGGCCTGCACGCGGAGCACGACGGCGTCGTCGATCACGGACTCGTCGCGGAGGGCGAGCAGCACCCGACGCCGCTCGTCGAGCAGCGCCACACGCAGGTCACGTTCCATCGCGGCGTCCTCGGCGGCGTCGTCGAGGTCGTCGTCGAGCGTGCCGTGGGCGGGGTCGAGGATGTGGAGGCGGTGCTCCTGCTCGGCGCGCACGCGTCGGGCGAGCGCCTCGGGGACCGCGCGCTCGGCCGCGAGCCGGGGAAGCGCCACCAGCGCGGCGTCGAGGGTGCGGCGCCGCGCCAGCAGCACCTCGTCGTCGAAGGCCGTGTCGGGTCCGAACCGACCGAAGCGGATCACGGCCGGGAGCGTCAGGCCCTGCCCGACGAGGGTCACGAGGATGACCCCCAGCGCGAGGACGATGAGCAGGTCGCGCTCCGGGAACGGCGTGCCCGCCGTCGTGGTCAGCGGGACGGCGAGCGCGATCGCGAGCGACACCGCTCCCCGGAACCCCGACCAGGCCAGCGGCAGGCGTCCCCGGGCGCCGATGCGCCGGGCGCGCTGCGCCGGGCGGCGGTCGAGCGTCCTGATCACGTACGGAACGGTGAAGAACCAGACGAACCGGGTCGCGACCACGACGACCGCGACGAGCAGCGCGCCGCCGACCGCCGCGGCGACCGACCGCGACGACACGGTGCTGATGGCTCGCGGCAGCTGCATCCCGACCAGGACGAAGAGCGCGGCGTTGAGCAGGAAGGTCGTGACCTGCCAGAACGAATGGACCAGGACACGGGCGCGGGCGCTGGTGATGCGCGGGCCGACGCGCGCGATCCCCAGACCGCACACCACGACCGCCAGCACACCCGATGCGTGGATCTCCTCGGCGAGCAGGAAGGCGACGAACGGGGTGAGGACACTGACCACGGTCACGAGCATCGGGTCGGCGGCGATCCGGCGGGCGAGGACCGCGAGCCACGCGACGAGGGCGCCGACCGCGATCCCACCGAGGTAGGAGATCGCGAAATCGCCGAGGGCGCCCAGCACCCGGAACTCCTCCTGACCGGTCGCGACCCCCAGCGCCACCGAGAAGACGACGAGCGCCGTGCCGTCGTTGACCAGGCTCTCCGCACGCAGCATCGTCAGCTGGCGGCGGGGGAGGTCGCGCGCGACGGCCGTCACGGCCGTCGCGTCCGTCGGCGCCACGATCGCCCCGAGCACGAACGCCACGGCCCAGTCCATGCCGAGCGCGTAGTGGGCGGCCGCCGCGACGGCGGCGGCCGTGGCGAGGACGAGGAACACCGAGGAGAGGACCAGGCTGCGCAGATCGCGACGGATCTTCCGCAGCGACGTCGTCAGCGACTCCCAGTACAGCAGCGCAGGCAGGAAGATCAGGACGACCAACTCGGGTGGCACCTGCAGGCGTGCGATCGTCGGCACCAGAGCCAGCGCCACGCCGCCGAGGATGAGCAGGACCGGTGCGTTCGTCCCGGTCCGTCGCGCCAGGATCGAGAGCGCCAGGATCACCACGCCGAAGAGGACGAGGATCGTCAGCCCGGTGGGGTCGTACACGCCGTACGACGCTAGGGCACCGGCCCGGCAGGTCCCAGCCTCCGGCCCGGCTCGCCGAACTCCTGGAGGTCTGACCTGCCGGTCGGCGTCCGTGCCTTCGCCGGGCCCGCAAGGGCGCCGGTGTCGTGGTGGAGGCGCTGCCGAACCATTGAGCAAGAGGTGGGGCTAGGACGCCACGGCCTGATCCCGTGGGCGCAGCGCCCCGAACGACGCCGCACCGACCAGGGCGAGCGCGCCGGCGACGACCAGCGGGGCGACGAAGGTGCCCGTGGTGGTGGCGAGGACGCCGGTGACGATCGGGCCGAGGATCCCGCCGACGTTGCCCCAGAAGTTCACGAAACCGGAGGCCGAGCCCGTCATGCCCAGGTCGTGCACCACGTCCTGGGTCGCGGCCCACACGGCACCGTTGGCGACGATGATCCCGGACGTCGAGATCGCGAGGAACACGATCGCGGCGGCAGCGGAGTCGATCAGGGCGGCGCCGACGATGGCGAGCGCGACGACCATGCCGCCCACCAGCACCACCTTGCGGGCCGCCAGCGGGGCGCGGCCGCGACGCAGCGCGGCGTCGGAGAGCCGGCCGCCGAACAGGCCGGCGACGAAGGCGACCGCCCACGGGATCGACGTCGAGACCCCGGAGCCGAGCAGGGTGAAGCCACGGTCGGCGACGAGGTAGCCCGGCACCCACGAGACGAACGTGTAGAGGATGTAGAGCAGGCAGAAGTAGCCGCCGATGAGGAACCAGAGGTTGCGCGAGCCGAGCAGGGCGCGCCACGGCAGGGCGGTCGGGCGCTCCTCGGGGGCGGGGGAGTGGTCCTCCGCCGGGCGCGGTTCGCGGTAGGCCACGGCCCACACCACGGCGATCACCGCGGAGAGGATGCCGGTGGCGACGAAGCAGCTCTGCCAGCCGTGGTGGGCGACCAGCCAGGCGAGCCCCGGAGGTCCGACGGCCGAGCCGAGGGCGACCCCGGAGATGAACATGCTCGACCCGAGGCCCCGCTCCCGCTGCGGGAGCCACGTGTTCAGCGTCCGGATCGACGCCGGGGCGAAGGGGGACTCGCTGACACCCAGCAGCAGCCGCGGGGCGATCAGCCCGCCGACCGTCCGCACCCCCGCCGTCAGGAAGCTGGCGACCGCCCACAGCCCGAGGATCGCGGGGAAGACCACCCGGGTGCGGACCCGGTCGACGAGGAGACCGGCCGGGATGGCGCACGCGGTGTAGGTCCACGTGAACGAGGACAGGATGACCCCGAGCACGGCCGTCGAGGCGTGGAACTCGCGGGCGAGGACCGGCTCGGCCACCGAGAGGTTGACCCGGTCGACGTAGGCGACGGCGGTGATGATCAGGACTCCCGTGGCCACCACCCACCGGCGGCTCACCGCGCCTCGATCCCGTCGGCCCGCGCGAGGAGCTCCTCGGCGAGCTTGACGTGGGCGGCGTCGACGAGCTTGCCGTCCATCCCCGTCGCACCGAGCCCGTTCCGTTCGGCCTCCCGGTAGGCCTCGAGGGTGCGGCGGGCGTGCTCGACCTCGGCGGGCGTGGGGGAGAAGACCTCGTTCGCGATCGCGACCTGCGAGGGGTGGATCGCCCACTTGCCGGAGAAGCCGAGCGCCGAGGCACGGGTGGCCTCGCGGCGGTAGCCCTCGGGGTCCCGGTAATCGGGGTAGGGCGCGTCGATCGCGAGCACCCCGGCGATCCGGGCGGCCACGGCCACCGTCGAGCGGGCGTGGTGCCAGAAGTCGCCCGGGTAGTCGACGGTGGGCACGAAGTTCGTGTCGACCCGCGCGCCGAGCGAGACGCTGAAGTCGCCGGCGCCGAAGATCAGCGCGTCGAGCCGGTCGGACACCGTCGCGATCTCCTCGGCGTGAGCGAGCCCGGCGACGTTCTCGATCAGCACCTCCAGCCGGATGCGCCGCTCCAGTCCCAGCTTGCGCTCCAGCTGGGTGAGCAGGGTGTCGACGAACCAGACGTCGCGGGCCGAGGTCGCCTTCGGCACGACGATCGTGTCGAGGTTCGCCCCGGCCTGCTCGACGAGGTCGATGACGTCGTCGTGGCACCAGTGCGTGTCCACGCCGTTGATGCGGACGGCGCGGACCGTGGTGCCCCAGTCGATCTCGTTGAGCGCGGCGATCGCCTTGGCCCGCGCGGATTCGCGGAACGCGGGCGCGACGGCGTCCTCGAGGTCGAGGAAGACCATGTCCGCACCGGCCCCGGCGGCCTTCGCGAACATCCGGTCGTTGCTGGCCGGGGTGGCGAGCTCGGAGCGGCGGACGGGTGGGCGGGGCGAGCGGAGCGACGGGGCAGCCGGGACGGTCATCAGATCACTCCTCGGGACGACAGGTCGTCGATCTCGGCGTCGGTCAGGCCCGCCTCGACGAGCACCTCGCGCGTGTGGGCGCCGAGCTCCGGCCCCAGGTGGTCGATCCGGGCGTCGACGCCGGACATCCGCGGCACCGGTCCCTGCACGAGCAGGCTGCCGAGCTGGTCGTCGGGGACGCGCCGGAACACCTCACGGGCGACCATCTGCTCGTCGGCGACGAGGTCGGTCACGTCGTAGACCGGGGCGGCGGCGATCTCGGCGGCCTCGAAGACGGCCATCGCGTCGTCCAGGGTCTGCTGCGCGACCCAGTCGGCGACCACCGCGTCGACCTCGCCGGCGCGGGCGAGGCGGCGCTGCGCGTCGGAGAAGTCCGGGTCCTCGGCGAGGTCCGGCCGCCCGATCGCCCGGAACACCCGCAGCGCCACGGTGGGCGCGCTCCCCGACATCGCGATCCAGCGGCCGTCGGCGGTGCGGTAGGTGTTGCGCGGCGCGGAGATGTCCCACTTGTTGCCGGCCCGCCGCCCGACCGTGCCGACCGCGTCCCAGGTGACCAGGGACTGCTCGAGGATCCGGGCGAGCGGGTCGAGCAGGTTGACGTCGATGAGCCGGCCCGGCGCGCCGTGCACGTCGCGGTCGTAGAGCGCCATCATCACGGCGTAGGCGGCGTTCAGGGACGCGACGGAGTCGGCGAGCATGAAGGCGGGCAGCGTCGGCGGGCCCTCGGCCTCGCCGGTCATGTGCGCGAACCCGCTCATCGCCTCGCCGAGCGTGCCGAATCCCGGCCGCTGGCTCTTCGGGCCCTCCAACCCGAAGCCGGTGACGTGCAGCATCACCGCGCGCGGGTTCTCCGCGTGGAGGCGCTCGAAGTCGAGGCCCCAGCGCCGCAGGGTCTGCGGGCGGGTGTTCGCGACGACGACGTCGCACTGCGCGGCCAGCCGCCGAGCGAGGTCCTGCCCGTCGGGCACCCGCAGGTCGACGGTCACCGAGCGCTTGTTGCGCCCGATGCTCTTCCACATCAGGCCGACGCCGTCCTTCTGGGCGCCCCACCCGCGGATCGCGTCGCCGACGCCGGGGGGCTCGACCTTGACGACGTCGGCGCCGAACTCGCCGAGGTAGGTCGCGGCGAGCGGCGCCGCAGCCAGCGAAGCCATGTCCAGGACGCGGAGTCCGCGGAGGGGGAGCTCCGGGGCGAGCGGAGCGACGGGGGACGACTCAGACATGCAGGCGCTCCGGGCGTGGCAGCCCGAGCGTGTCCCGCAGCGTCGTGCCGGGGTACTCGGAGCGGAACACCCTGCGGCGGCGCAGGTGCGGCACGGCCATCCGGACGACGTCCTCGAACGAGCCGGGGAAGTGGGTGGCCGCGAGGACGAAGCCGTCGCAGGCCTCGGCGGTGAACCAGTCGGCCATCTGCTCGGCGACCTGCTCGCCGGTCCCGACGAACCGCGGCCCCTGCAGCAGCGTCGCCCGGTGGGCCGCGAGGGTGCGCAGGGTCAGCGGCTCGTCGCCGACCTGCCGTCGGACCCCCTCCACCAGACCGCGGATGCCGGAGACGCCCGCGATCAGCTCGTCGGTGACGGGGTCGTCGAGGTCGTGCCCGGAGAAGTCGTGGTTGAGCAGCTCGGAGAGCAGCGTCAGGGACGCCATCGGGTGCACCAGCTGCGACAGGAGGATCTCCTCCTTCTCCTTCGCGATCGCCTCGGTCTCGCCGACGACGGTGTAGGCCATCGGCAGGATCCGCACGTCGTCCGGATCACGCCCGGCGGCCGCGATGCGCTCCTTCTGGTCGCGGTAGTGCTCGGCGGCGACCTCGCGGCTCGGGTCGCCAGTGAAGATCAGCTCGGCCCAGCGGGCGGCGAAGTCGCGGCCCCGCCCCGACGAGCCCGCCTGCAGCAGGACCGGCCGCCCCTGGGGTGAACGGGGCACCGTGAGCGGCCCGCGCACGTCGAAGTACCGCCCGTGGTGGTGCAGCTCGTGGACCTTCGTCGGGTCGGCGAACAGGCCCGAGTCGCGGTCGCCGACGACCGCGTCGTCCTCCCAGGAGTCCCACAGCTGCGCCACGACCTCGACGAACTCCTCGGCCCGGTCGTAGCGCTCGTCGTGGCCGAGGTGGATCTCCTGGCCGAAGTTGCGGGCCTCGGCGTCGTTGACGCTGGTGACCACGTTCCACGCGCTGCGGCCGCGGGTGAGCTGGTCGAGCGTGGCGAAGGTCCGGGCGACGTGGAAGGGCGGGTAGTACGTCGTCGAGTACGTCGCCCCCAGGCCCAACCGTTCCGTCGCCGCCGCGCACACGCCGAGCACCGCGGTGAGGTCGAGCTTGACCGGGCGGGCGCCGTAGCGGACCGCGTCGTCGGTCGAGTCCCCGTAGATCGCCGGCATCGCGAGGCGGTCGTCGAAGAACATCAGGTCGAACGTGCCCTCCTCGAGGACCCGCGCGATCCGCTGGTAGTAACGCAGGTCCCCGAAGTCCTGGGTGGCCGACGGGTAGCGCCACGACCCGGAGTACACCGACACGTTCGATGCCTGCAGGAACGCGACGAGGGACATCTGATCGGGTCGCGGCACGGAACCTCCATCGACGGCTCTGATATATCAGGTATTGACCGTAGGGCCGGGATCGGGAAAGGTCAACCGGGCAGGAGGAGGGGGCCCGCGTGCCTCTCGACCTGTCGGGACGTGTCGCGTTGGTGCCGGCGGCGGCACGGCGGGTACCTCGCGCGATGACCGGGCCCGTCCTGCCGTCGCTCCGCGACCACCCCGTGCCCGTGCTCAACGAACTCCCCGGCGGGGAGCCCGCGCGGGTCTGACGGTCAGGCCGCGACGGTGCCGGGTGGGCTGCCGCCGCCGGGGACGGGTCGTCGGGCGGGGTCGATCCAGCGGGGTGGGGTGAACCACGGGCGGCCGCCGATCATGCGGATGTCCCAGCCGCCGTGGTGGACGAGGTGGTGGTGGTAGCGGCAGAGCAGGACGAGGTTGTCGGGGTCGGTGTCCCCGCCGTCGATCCAGTGGCGGATGTGGTGGGCGTGGCAGCGGCGGGGGCGGCGGGTGCAGCCGGGGTGGGCGCAGCCGCGGTCGCGGATGGTCAGCAGGCGGCGGAGGGCTTCGGTGACGGCGTAGGTGGCGCGGCCGAGTTCGACCGGTTCGCTGCGGGTGCCCAGGACGGCGGGGAGGATCTGGGCGTCGCAGGCGAGGCGTCGGGCGGCGGCGGGGTCGAGGGGGCGTCCGGTGTCGAACTCGGCGTGGCCGATCTGGGCGCGCAGCCACTCGAGGGGGATGGTGACCGCGACCTGCGCGCGGGCGGGGATCGGGAGTCGCCCCGCCCGGTGCGCGCCGGGGCGCGCTCGCGAAGGGGTCGACGGTGGTGCGGGCGGACTGTCGTCCGGTCCGCCAACGCCGGGATCGGGCTCGCTGCGGGCGCCGGGGCCGGGATCGAACTCGTGGGGATCGGACTTGTGGGGATCGGGCTCGTGGGGATCGGGCTCGTCGGGGACGAGGTGGAGTCGGCTGTGGCGGCGTTCCAGGTCGGAGTCCTCGCCGTCGGAGTCCTCGCCGTCGGGGTCCTCGCCCTCTGACGCCACGTCGTCAGGGCGGGGTTGGGGGTCCTCGGTGTCCTGGGGGTCGATGAGGCCGGTGGGGGTGTGGGCGGCGGCGCAGAGGTCGAGCAGGGCTTCGGCGCGGCGGGCGCCGAGGGGGCGGGTGTCGTCGGGGCCGGCGGGTCCGGCGAGGGCGTCGAGGGTCTCGAGGAGCAGTTCGACGTCGGCGGCGCCGTGGATGTGGCCGGTGAAGGCCAGGGTGCCGTCGCGACGGTGGACGAGCAGCCATTCGTCGTCGGGTTCGTCGGGCTCGGCCGGTGCGGCCCCGTCGGGGTCGAGGGTGGCCAGCAGCCGGGCCGCGACGCGTTCGAGGCCGTGCGGGGAGAGCTGTCGCGCCGAGGACGCCAGGAGGTCCTCGGCGGCGGTGACCTGGGCGGGTTCGATGTCCTCGAGCGCGATGATGCGGTCCATGGCGCGGACGAGGACGCGCAGGTGTTCCTCGCCGATGGCGCCGTCGGCGGCGGCCGCGGCGGAGGCGGGCAGGCGCGGGGGCAGGTCCTGGCCGGAGAGTGCGACCAGCGGCAGGGCTTGTTCGGCGTGACGCAGGAGGTGTCGGGCGTGGGCGTGGTCGAGGCGCCAGAGTTCCTCGAGGAAGCGGCCGAGGTCGCGGTGTCCGGTGGACGTCCAGGCGGCCGTCTCGGCGAGTTCCCCGATGGTGGTGAGCAGGGCGTGCTCGGCGAGCCGGGCCGCGGTCATGGCGTCGCGGGCCCGGGCGATGACCGCCTCGTCGGCGTCGCTCGTGCTCATGTCGATCAGGCTAGGTGCCCTTGAGCTGCGAGAACATCCGCTGTTCGAACGCATGTTCGATCAGCGGTCGCCATCCTCCGTCCTGTCGAACGGAGCAATGCGAACCGGTCACTCCGGCCGCAGGTGTGCCGAGGCCTCGTCGTCGGCCCGGCGCCACAGCTCGACCGCCATCGGCCGCTCGCCCTCCTCGAGGATGTGCCCGACGAGCCCGATCGCGCGGGCCATCACCCCGAGACCGCGCACCGCGCGCACCGGGAGGCCGAGCTCGCAGGTCAGGGCGCCGATCGCCCCGGTCGCATTGCAGGGCAGGTCCTTCCCGATCGCCCGGCCTCCGGCGGCCGCGACGCGCTGCACCAGGTCGACGTAGCGCCCGGACAGGCCGTTCTCGGCGGCGATCTCGAAGAGCCGGGGCGCCCGCGGGTCCACCGGCTTGTGGAACGGGTGCCCGATCCCCGGGACGGGTTCGCGGCGGGCGCGGAAGCCCGCGACGATCTCCGCCGCGGCCGCGTCGAGGTCCTCGGGGTCGTCGGCGAGCGCGTCGGTGAGCATGCGCGCGGCGCCCTCGGTGCTCCCGACGAAGACGCTGCCGAGCCCGCACAGTCCGGCCGCCACGGCCGCCTGCAGTGACTCCGGAGCGCCCGCGTAGGTCATGCGCGCCGCCAGCGCGCTCGGCGTCAGGCCGTGCTCGACCAGCGTGATCAGCAGCGCGTCGTACACGCGGGACTGCTCGGGCGTGGGACGACGGCCGGTGAGCTGGAGGAAGGAGAAGTCGGCCAGGGAGAAGTGGCCGAGGATCTCCGACGGCAGGTCCAGCCCGCGCACAGCGATGCGGTCGGGGGTGCTCCAGGCGATGTCGGAGCGGATCGGGGTGGGGGAGTAGGACACGGGCGGGCTCCTCTACCTGATATATCTCTAGACTCGGCGGGGTGGACGAAGCGGACGAAGGACCGTGGGCCCTGGCCGGGGCCCCGGTCGGGCGGCTCGGTGACACCGTGCGCGACCGGGTGGCCCGCGAGCTGCGGGATCGCATCCTGACCGGCCGGTACCGGCGCGACGAGCGGCTCGACCTCGATGCCGTGGCCGCCGAGCTGGGGGTGAGCCGCACGCCGGTCCGCGAGGCGTGCCTGGCGCTCCAGACCGAGGGGCTGCTGCGGATGGCGCCGCGCAGCGGGGTGACGGTGATCGGTCTGGAGCCGGGGGAGGTGGTCGACAACTTCCGGCTCATGGCCCGGCTCTCCGGCTTCGCGGCGGAGCTCGCGGCGGAGCGGATGACCGCGGAGGAGCTCGCCGACCTGGAGGCGTCGCAGGAGGCGATGCGCTCGGGGGACCGACTCGCCGAGCACAACTGGCGGTTCCACCGCGACATCAACCGGGCGTCGCGGTCCCGCCGGTTGATCAGCCTGATCGCGCAGACCGGCCGGACGATCCCGCGGACCTTCCTCGAGGTCTTCCCGGAGCACGTGCCGTGCGCCCTCGACGAGCACGACGAGCTCGTCGCCGCGCTGCGCCGGCGCGACGGGGAGGGAGCGAGGGAGGTCACCGAGCGCCACTACGCGGTCCCGGCGGAGCTGCTCAGCGGTCACCGCGGGTCATGATCCGTCCGCGAGCAGGGTCGCGGCCCGCTCGCGCAGGACCGTGGTGCGGACCTTCGGCCCGTTCGTCCCGGCCGTCGTCGGGAGCTCCGCGAGCAGCTCGATGCGCGTCGGCACCTTGAAGGCCGCGAGGTGGGCCCGGCAGTGCGTCAGCAGGTCCTCCTCGCGGCACCCGGAGCCCTCGACGGCGACGACGAAGGCCACCGCCACGTCGCCGCCGGTGGCGTCCTTCGCCCCGACCACCTTCGCCGTCGCCACCTCGTCGTGCTCGATGAGGAACGCCTCGATCTCGGCGGGCTGGACGAGGAACCCGCGCAGCCGCAGCGCGTCGCCCGCGCGGCAGGAGTAGAGGTAGCGGCGCGGGTCGTCGGGGTCGAGGTGCCCGAGGTCGGAGGTCCGCAGCCAGCCGTCCGGCGTGAGCGCGGCCGACGTCGCATCGGTGTTGCCGAGGTAGCCGCTCATCACGTGCGGGCCCCGGAACCACAGCTCGCCCGTCTCGCCGACCGCGAGGTCCGTTCCCGACGAGGCGTCGACCACCCGGACCTCGATGTCGTCCGACACCGGACGGCCACCGCCGCGCACCCGGCGGTGGACGTCCAGGTCGGGGTCCTGGAGCGCGGCGAGCGCGAAGCTCTCGGAGGACCCGTAGACCCCGCACACCGGCACCCCGAAGCGGTCCTGCGCCCAGTGCGCCACCTCGGGAGACCGCCCGGAGAAGTCGGCGATCGCGCCGTGCCGCCACGCCGGCAGCTCCACCGGATCCGCCTCCCACGCGTCCTTGAGCCGGCCGAACAGGTCGTCGCCGCCGATCAGGTGGGTCACCCGGTGGTCGCGCACCAGCCGCAGCGCCCCGGCCGGGTCGAACACGGGCTGGAGCACGAGGGTCGCGCCGGCGGCGAGGGCGGCCATCGCGGCCGTGTGCCCGAAGACCCCGGCAAGCGGCAGGGGCAGCAGCAGGGCGTCGCCGGGACCGAGTCCGAGGGCACGGGCGGCGTGCGCGGCGTGCGCGAACACCGACGCCCGGTCGTGCACCGCGAGCTTCGGGGCGCTGGTGGAGCCCGACGTGGTGAAGAGCTTGAACGGGTCCCCCGGCTGCCCGACGTCGGGGATGGCCGCCCCGCCGCCGTCGCCCCAGGAGGCGTGGACCCCGCCCCCGAGGTCGAAGCCCGCGAGCTCCGCGCCGTCCGGGGCGCGCACGACGTGCACCGTCGGGGCAGCCCCGGCGTCGGTGGCGGCGTCGCGCAGGGTCCCGGCGAGGTCGAGCTCCCGGCTGCCGCTGCGGAACGCGAACGGCACCACGACGTGGGCAGGCTCCGCGGTCCGGAGCAGGTGCGCGACGTCGTGGCGCTGGTAGCGGGTGTGGATGCCCATCGCGACCGCGCCGAGCGCGGCGAGGGCGAACTCCCACGCCACGGCCTCCGGCCAGGTCGGCAGGCACAGCCCGACGACCTGACCGCGCCGCACCCCTCGGGCGGCCAGGTCGGCGGACAGCGCGTCGACCTGCGCGGCGAGCTCGGCGTAGGTGGTCGGCGCCCCGTCGGCGAGCAGGGCGATTCGGTCACCGTGGTCCGTCAACTCCATGGGCCCTCCTTAGGGGCGAGCCACCTCGCGGGGCAGCCCCAGCACCCGCTCGGCGAGCACGTTGCGGGTGATCTGCGAGGTGCCGCCGCCGATCGTGGTGAACCGGCTGCGCAGGTAGAGCCAGCCGAAGTCGTCCGCCTCGTCGACGCCGGCGGTGCCGACGAGGCGCAGGCCGACGTCGGCGATCCGCTGGATGCGCTCGGAGTTCACGATCTTGGCGATCTGCGCCTCCGGGCCCGGCTCGGCGCCGGTCATCGCCTGCAACAGCCGCCGCAGGGTCAGGGCCTGCACCGCCTGCTCCTCGGCGAGGGCCGCGCCGACCTCGCGGGAGAACCCGGCGTCGTCCGGCGCGATCCGCACCAGGGCGTCGAGCAGGGCCTCCGCCGTGATCGGTGAGCTGCGCTCGCCGATCGTGGTGCGCTCGTTGCCCAGCAGGATGCGCACGAGGCGCCACCCGTCGTCGACCGTGCCGACGACGTCGGCGTCGGGCACGAACACGTCGTCGAGGAACACCTCGTTGAAGCTCGTCTCCCCGAACTCGGTCGCGCCCGGGCGGGCGCCGCCGACGATCTCGCGCAACGGCCGCACGGTGATCCCGGGGGAGGACATGTCGACGATCAGCAGCGACAGGCCGGCGTGCTTGGGCCGGTCCGGGTCGGTGCGCACCGTGGCGAGCCCGTGCGTGGCGGTCCCGGCGTGGCTGGTCCACACCTTCTGCCCGGTCACGAGCCACCCTCCATCGGTGCGCACCGCGCGGGTGCGCACGGCGGCGGCGTCGGACCCGGCGTCGGGCTCGGAGGAGAGCTGACACCATCGCACCGTGCCCCGCAGCGACCCGGGGAGGTAGCGCTCCGCCTGGTCCGGGGTGCCCTGCTGGCCGATCGTCATCGGCACCCAGGGGACCTCGATCCGGGGGCGGGGCAGTTCGGCCAGTTCCCGCTTGAGCACGTACTGCTCGAGCGTGCCGGCTGCGCGGCCGAAGGGCCGGGGCCACTCCGGCATGAGGGCCCCGGACGCGGCGAGCGCCTCCGCCTGCTCGTCGGCGGGGAGGGCCGCGATCTGCGTCCGCAACGACCGCGCCTCCGCCCGGACGGCGTCGGCCGCGTCGGGCAGTGGCACCTCCCGGTCGCGGGTCACCCCGGCCTCGGCGAGGGCCCGCACGTCCGCGCTCGCCGTGCCCGCCGGGTCGAAGACGGCGGAGAGCGTGGCGGCGCGGCGCAGGTAGAGGTGCGCGACGTGGTCGAACGTGAACCCGATCCCGCCGTGGACCTGGATGTTCGTCTCGGCGCAGACCCGGAACGCGGGCAGCGCCACGGTCGCGGCGACCGCGGCGTCGAGCCCCGCCTGGTCCGCGGTCCGCACGCCGGGCCGGCTCGCGTCCCAGACGGCGGCGGTCGCGGTCCCGGCGGCCACGAGCATGTCCGCGCAGAGGTGCTTGACCGCCTGGAAGGACCCGATCGGCCGCCCGAACTGCTCCCGGACCAGCGCGTATCCGGTGCTCATCCCGACCAGGGCGTTCGCGGCGCCGGCGGCCTGTGCGGCGGCGAGCACCCGCCCGATCCGCAGCGCGAGGGCGGCGCCGCCGGGCAGCACCTCGTCGACCTCGGACCCGGTGTACCGCACGCGTGCCCCGCCCGCGCTGCGGTCGACCGTGCGCACCACCTCGCGGACGACCCCCTCGTGGTCGGCGTCGACGACGAGCAGGTCGTCGCCCCGTCGCAGCAGGAGCACGTCCGCGACGGCGGCGCCGAGGACGAAGCCGTCCCCGTCCACGAGCCCGGTCGCGGCCACCCGCTCGCCGCTCGCGAGGTCGGGCAGGAGGCGGTGGCGCAGCTCCTCCGAGCCGAGGGCGTCGATCACGGCCGCGGACAGGACGGTCGGCAGGAACGGACCGGGGGCGCAGTGCTCGCCGACCGCCTCCATCACCAGCGCGGCCTCGAACAGTCCGGCCCCGGCCCCGCCCACGTCCTCGGGCAGGTGCAGGGCGAGCCAGCCCTGGTCGGCGGCCTCGGCCCAGAGCGTGGGCAGGGTCTCGGTGTCCCGGTCGAGCGCGGCGTGGGCGGCCGGGGTGGCCTTCATCCGCTCGAGGGCCTGGCCGAGCACGGCCCGGAAGTCGACGTGCTCGGGGTCGAGGGCGATGGTCACGGGGCCTCCTCGGCGGGGAGATCGGGGGCGCGGGGCGGTGCGGCCGACGGCGGTCGGCGCAGCGCGCCCGCGAGCGGGACGTGCACGGCCGCCAGCGTCTCGCCGGACGGCGTCGCGACCCGGCCCGCGAGCACGCCGCGGGCGACGACGTGCTCGTCGCCGACCGCGTCGGCCAGGTCGCGGACCGGGCTGACGCAGGCCTCGGCCGCCGCGAGCACCGCCTCCCACTCGGTCGAGGTCCGCGCGGCGAGACGGGTGGCCACCGCGGCGCGCACCGTCGTCGGGTCGGGGTCGTCACGGACCGCGGGCTCCAGGCCGACGGCCGCGCAGAACCGGTGCCAGAAGCGGTCCTCAAGCGCCGCGACGGCGAGCCAGCGGCCGTCCGCGGCGCGGTAGAGCCCGTAGCGCGGCGACCCGCCGGTGACCACCTCGCCGTTCGCGGTCGGCCAGCGGCCCGCACCGCCCGCGGCGACGCCCCAGTAGACGAAGGTCAGCAGGTTCTCGGCCATCGCGACGTCGAGGTGGGCCCCGACGCCCGTCCGCTCGCGGCGCAGCAGCGCCAGCAGCACGTTGAGGACCGCCGGGTAGCTCCCGCCGCCGATGTCGGCCCACGTCGTCGCCGGCATCGGCGGTGCGCCGTCGGCGTCTCGCACGAGCGAGAGCAGCCCGAGCTCGGCGGCGAAGTTGAGGTCGTGGCCCGGCGTGTGCGCGCGGGGCCCGTCCTGCCCGTAGCCGGTGATCGGGCAGTACACGAGCCGCGGGTTGTCCTCGCGCAGAACATCCGCCCCGAGCCCGAGCCGGTCCATGACGCCGGGTCGGAAGCCCTCGACGACGACGTCCGCCTCTCGGGCGAGTGCGCGTGCCGTCGCGACGCCGGCCGGCGACTTCAGGTCGAGGGCGACCGACCGCTTCCCGGCGTTGAGCAGGGTGAAGCGGATCGACGAGCCGTCCGCCGCGAACGGCCCGACGTGGCGCATCTCGTCCCCCGTGTCCGCCCGCTCCACCTTGAGCACGTCCGCACCCTGCTCGGCGAGCATCAGCGTGGCCAGCGGCCCAGGCAGGAGCGTGGAGAAGTCGAGGACCCGGACGCCGTCGAGGGCCGACCCGGTGTCGGTGCGGTCGAGCCAGCCGGTGCCTCTCCCCGTCGCTCCGCCCGCCCCGGTCACTCGGGACCACCGTCGGCCCACGTCAGCAGCACGTCGACCGCGGCGCTGCGCCCCGGGACGGACGACACGACGAACGGGTTCACGTCCGCCTCGAGCAGCCGCCCCCGGTGCGCGAGCGCCGCGTCGGACAGGGCGACGACGGCGTCGACCAGCTCCTCGACGCACGCCGGGCGGCTCCCGCGGGCTCCGTCGAGCAGCGGGAAACCCTGTAGGGACCGGATCGCCCGGGCCGCCTCGGCGCGGTCCAGCGGTGGGAGCCCGAACGCGACGTCCTGCAGCGTCTCCACGAACACCCCGCCGAGCCCGACCATGACGACGGGTCCGAACGTCGGATCGGTCGACAGCCCGAGCACCGTCTCGACGCCCTCGACCTGCGGTTGCAGGACGATCTGGCCGATACCCCGACGGTCGCGCTCGGCGGCGAGGGCCCGGAACGCGACGTCGAGCGCCGCCGGGTCGGCCAGGTCGGTGCGGACGAGGCCGCCCTCGGTCTTGTGGGCCTCGCCGGTGCCCTCCAGCTTCGCGACGACGGGCCACCCCAGCTCCGCGGCCACTGCCGCGGCCTCCTCGGGGAGCGTCACCACGCTCGACGTCACGAAGGGGATGCCGCGCAGGCGGGCCGCCGCGGCGGGCCCGGTCTCGACCGTCCCCGCGACCGGAGGCGCCGGGACGGACGCCCTCGGGCCCGGCCGCCCCGCCGGGCGGGCCGGACTCGCCGCGGCGATCGCGTCGACGGCGTCGATCGCGAGCGGTTCGACCGGGATCCCGGCGGCGGCCAGGTCGGCCTCCGCGGCCGCGTTCGCGAGTCCGGTGATGATCAGCGGCTTGCCGTGCCGGGCCGCCATCCGCACGATCGCCGGCACGAACACGTCGCTGATGTGGGTCGCCTGCAGCATGTAGGCGAAGCCCAGGACCGCGCTGTGGATCTCGGGGCGGCCGAGCACGTGGTCGAGGACGTCCTCGAGCAGGTCGGGCCGGCTGCCGATCTGGCCGGTGAGGTCCAGCGGGTTGTCGAAGCGGGCGGCGGGCAGGGCCTCGGCGGCGGCCGGGTCCGGCGGCGGGGGCAGCGTCGGGATGTCGAGGTCGCGCTCGGAGCAGAGGTCGGCGAGCAGGGTGGCCACCCCGCCGGAGAGGCTGAACACCGCGACGCCCCGGCCCTGCGGGACCCGGCCGGCGGCGTGCAGGCGCAGGGCCGCGAGGAACTCGTGCTCGTCGCGGGCCCGCAGGACACCGTGCTGGCGCAGCACGGCGTCGTAGACCCGGTCGCTCCCGGCGAGCGCACCCGTGTGGGAGGCCGCGGCGCGGGCCCCCGCCTCCGAGGTCCCGATCTTCAGGACCACGACGGGCGTGCTCTGCGCGGCCGCCGTCGCGAGGGCGCGGCGGACGCGGTCGCCGTCGGAGAAGCCCTCGGTGATCAGCCCGATCACCGACACCTCGGGATCGCGGGCGAGCACCGCGAGGCAGTCGGCGACGTCGACGTCGGCCTCGTTGCCGGGGTCGACGATCCAGCGGTAGCCGATGCCGCGGGACTTCGTGACGGCCGCGCCGAGGTAGCCGGCGAGCCCGCCGCTCTGGCTGACGACGGCGACCGATCCGGGCAGCGGGCCGAGCGCGACGTCGGTGGCGAAGGTGGCGAAGAGCCCGGTCGCGGTGTGGCGGATGCCCGCGGAGTTGGGGCCGAGGAGCGTCACGCCGAGCTCGCGGGCGGTGCGGGCGAGCTCGTCCTCGAGCACCGCGCCGGCGGCACCCGATTCCCGGAACCCGGCCGCCAGGCAGATCGCGGTCCGCCCGCCGCGGGCCGCGAGCTCCCGCACCGCCGCCGTCGCCTGGGACGCGTCGACGGCGAGGACGGCGAGGTCGGGCACCTCCGGCAGGGCCGTGATCGACGGGTGGCACCGCAGGCCGTACAGCTCCTCGGCGCGCGGGTTGACCGGCAGGATGCTCCCCGCGAACCCGCCCTGGACGAGGAAGCGCAGCACGCGGGCCCCGACCCGCTCCGGCCGGGAGCTCGCGCCGACCACCGCGACCGACCCCGGGTGGAACAGCGGCTCCAACCGGGGGTCGACGGGCAGCGGCTCGATCGCGCTCACGGCTGCTTCTTCATGAGGAACACCCGCACGCAGGAGCAGACGATCTCGTCGCGCTGGTTGAGGCCCTCGTGGCGCGCGGTGACGATGCCGGCGGCGGGGTTGGACCGGGACTCCCGCTTCTCGGTGACCGTGGTGCGCGAGCGCAGGGTGTCGCCGTGGAATACCGGGGCGGGGAAGGAGATCTCGGTGAACCCGAGGTTGCCGAGCGTGGTCCCGAGCGTCATGTCGTACACCGGCATCCCGCAGACGAGGCCGAGGGTGAAGATGCTGTTGACGATGCGCGTCCCGAAGTTCGTGTCGCGGGAGGACTCCTCGTCCATGTGCAGCGGCTGGGGGTTCATCGTCAACGCCGAGAACCACGTGTTGTCGGCCTCGGTGATCGTGCGCCGCAGCGGGTGCTCGATGGTGTCCCCGACGACGAACTGCTCGTAGTACATCCCGCTCACGTCCGGTCCTCTCTCCCGTGGCGCGCGACGATCGCGCGGGCGGTCTTCGCGTGGGCCGCGTCGATGTGCTGGCCGCGGTAGTCGACCGAGGCCGCGCCGCCCGCGGCGGCCGCGTCGAACGCGGCGACCATCCCGCGGTAGAACTCGACCTCCTCGGCGCTCGGCCCGTAGATCTCGTGGACCGGCCCGACGTGGCTCGGGTGGATCAGCATCTGGCCGTCGTAGCCGAGGTCGCGCTGGGCCCGGGCGAAGGTGCGCAGGCCGTCGAGGTCGGCGATGTCCTGCCACATGCCGCAGACCGCGAAGTCGTGCCCGGCGGCGCGGCTCGCGAGCAGGATCCGGCTGCGCAGGTAGAGCGTCTCGTGGCCCTCGAGCGAGAAGCGGTAGCCCAGGGACCGCGCGGTGTCGGCGTCGCGCGCCGTGGCCCCGACCAGGGCGCACATGCGCGGCGAGGCGGCCGCGATCTCCTCGCAGCGCGCCATGCCGGGCGCCGTCTCCAGCGACGCGAGGAAGCGCGTCGACCCGATCGGCAGCCCGGCACGGTGCTCGGCGTGGGTGACCAGGGCGTCGTACCGGATCACGTCGTCGCGGCCGTCGAGCTTGGGCAGCACCAGCCCGACCAGGCCGGGCCGCACGAGCGCCTCGACGTCGAACCCGACGTGCGGGGTGTCCAGGCCGTTCGGCCGACCCCACAGGTCGACGTCGCCGGGGTGGGCGTCGATCGACGCGGCCACGGCCTCGCGGGCCTCGGCCTTCGCGGAGTCGGCCACCGCGTCCTCGAGGTCGAGGATGATCGCGTCCGGCCTGGCACGCCGGGCCTTCTCCACCCAGGACGGCCGCTGCCCGGGCACGAACAGCATCGATCGGTACGGGGACCTGCTCGCGGACGACGACGTCGGCATCGGCGTGCTCCTCCTGACCTCTAAACCTTATATATCAGAGACCTCCGGCGGAGGCCGGACGAGTCGGCCCTGCTCTGCTCTCTCAGACCGCGGTCCAGCCGCCGTCGACGGGCAGGGTGGTGCCGGTGACGTAGCTCGAGGCGTCGCTGGCGAGGTACACGAGCGCACCGTGGAGCTCGTCGAGCTCGCCCGCGCGCCCCATCGGGGTCTTGCGGCGCATCCAGCGGGTGGCGCCCTCGTCGTCGAACATCGCCGTCGTCATCTCGGTCGAGAAGAAGGCCGGCGCGATCGCGTTCACCCGCACCCCGCGCCGCGCCCACTGGGCGCCGAGCTCGCGGGTCAGGTTGACGACCGCGCCCTTACTGGCCGAGTACGAGGCCTGCGGGACCTGACCCGCTCCGTTCAGCCCGAACACCGACGCGATCGTGATGATCGAGCCCCGCCCGACGGCGAGCATCGGCCGGGCGGCCGCCTGCGACAGCGCGAACACCGAGGTCAGGTTCAGGTCGACGACGGCCGAGAACGTCTCGACCGGCTCGTCCTCGGCGGGTCCGACGTGATGGGTCCCGGCGTTGTTCACGAGCACGTCGAGGCGCCCGCACTCGGCGATCGCCCGATCTACGAGGGCCGCGCACGCGTCGGGGTCGGCGACGTCGCAGGCCACCGGGACCGCCCCCGGGAGGTCGGCGGCCAGCTCGTCGAGCCGCTCCTTGCGCCGCGCCGCGAGCACCACCCGCGCACCGCGGTCGGCGAAGCACCGCGCCGCGCTGGCACCGATGCCGCTCGAGGCGCCGGTGATCACGACGACGCGGTCGGTGAGGTCGAACAAGGGATCCATCAGCGCTCCAGCACCACGGGGAAGGACGACATGCCGCGACTCACCAGCGTCGGGTGCCAGACCGGGTCCGTGGGGCCCTCGGCCATCGTCGGGAAGCGACGGTGCAGTCTCTCGAGCGCGATGGTGCCCTCCAGGCGGGCGATCGGGGCGCCGAGGCAGTAGTGGATGCCGTGCCCGAAGGTGACGTGCCGGCCGTCGGTCCGGGCGAGGTCGAGGCGGTCGGGGTCGGCGAACGCCTCCGGGTCGCGGTTGGCGGCGAGCTGGACCAGGTAGACCTGGGCCTCGGCCGGGATGGTCACCCCGCGGCGCTCGTGGGTCTCGACGCACCGGCGGACCTCGAGCTTCGAGGGGCCGTCGTAGCGCAGCAGTTCCTCGACCGCGGCGCCCACCTGGTCGGGGTGCTCGAGGAACCACGACCGCTGGTCGGGATGGCGCAGCAGCGCCCGGCTGCCGTTGCCGATGAGGTTGGTCGTCGTCTCGTGGCCGCCGAAGAGCAGCAGCACGCAGGTGGCGACGATCTCGTCCAGCGTCAGACGGTCGTCGTCGTCCACGGCGGCGGCGAGATCGGACACGAGGTTGGGGGCCGGGTGCTCGCGGTAGTGGCGCGCCAGGTCCGTGAGGTAGTCGCGGAGCTCGACCAGCCCCTGCTGGGCGGCCGCGAGGACCCCCGGCTCGCGGGCGACGCCGAAGACGATGGTCATGACGGAGTCGGACCAGTCCTTGAACCTCGGCACGTCGGCGCGCGGGACGCCCATCATCTCGGCGATGACCGCCGCGGGGATGAGGTAGCTGAACTCGGTGATCAGGTCGACCTCGTCACCGCGACGGTCGTCGAGCCCGTCGAGCAGCTCGTCGACGATCGCGACGACGCGGGGCTCGAGCCGGCGGACGGCCTTGACGGTGAACGCCGCCCGGACGAGCTTGCGCAGGCGGGTGTGGTTCGGCGGGTCGTTGAACACCATCCAGTGCTCGAGCAGGTCGTAGGTCGGCGCCCGCTCCTCGCGCTGCTGCGGGGTCAGCTTCTTCTCGTAGATCGGGCGCACCCGGTCCGACGACAGTCGGGGGTCGCCCAGCGCCGCGGTGAGGTCGTCGTGGCGCAGGACGAGGAAGGCGCGCTGCTTCTCCGCCCAGACGACGGGGCTCTCGGCGCGGAGACGGTTGAGCAGCGGGTAGGGATCGGCGACCGCGGACGGTTCCAGCAGGTCGGTCCCGCTCAGCACGACCCCTCCAGGACGGCGACCACGCACCCGTTGCCGTCGATCCCCGCGGCTCCACCGCCCATGGTCTCGACGACCCCGAGCCGGGCCCCTTCGACCTGGCGGTCCGCCGCCCGACCGCGCAGCTGCCAGGTGATCTCGGCGATCTGGGCGAGCCCCGTCGCGCCGAGCGGGTGCCCGCGGGACAGGAGGCCGCCGGACGGGTTCACCGGTGACTCCCCGCCGAGTGCCGTGATCCCCTCCGCGGCGAGCTTCCCGCCCTCCCCGAGCGGGGCGAGCCCGAGGGCCTCCGTCGTGACGATCTCGCCGATGGTGAAGGCGTCGTGCACCTCGAACACGTCGACGTCGGCCACCCCGACACCGGCGGCCTCGAACGCCGCGGTGGCGGTGTCGTGGACGACGTCCCAGCCCCAGACCTTGCTGCTCCGGTGGTCCCACAGCCCGCCCGAGCGCAGGGCGGTCCCGCGGACGGCCACGTCGCCGGCACGGGCGGGCCCGACGACGGCGGCCGCGGCGGCGTCGCTCATCCCGCAGCACTGCAGCACGGTCAGCGGGTCGGCGATCATGCGCGATGCCAGCACCTCGTTGATCGAGACCTCGCGGCGGCGGGCCGCGCGCGGGTTCGCGACGCCGTGCCGGTAGTTCTTCACCGCCACCGCGGCCAGCTGCTCGGGCGTCGTCCCGAACTCCGCGCCGTAGCGCGCCGCGGCCATCCCGTAGATCGACGGCATCGCCATGCCGGAGCGGCCCTCGCGGTCGGTGTCCTCGGGGACGATCGAGCCGGCGAAGGTGTGGTTCATGGTCTCGACGCCGACGGCCAGGACCCGTTCGTAGCGGCCGAGCCGGACGGCCTCCACCGCCTCGTGGAAGGCCGTGGTCCCGCTGGCACAGGCGTTCTCCACCGTGACCACCGGGACCCCGACGATTCCGAGCGTCTGCAGGCAGCGCTGGACCGTGCCGGGGCCGTCGAAGACGGTGCCGGCGAACACGGCGTCCACGTGGGCCGACCCCGCGTCCGCGAACGCCTCGGCCACCGCGTCGCGCACCAGGGCGGGAGCGCCGCGCTGCGGCTGCTTGGCGAAGGTGCTCGTCCCGACGCCCCGGATGCCGACGCCGGTCATGCGTCCTCCTCGCTGACCGGTCGAGCTCCGCTGCGCTCCGTCTCCTCGCCCGCGAAGCACGGGTCGCCCTCGGCCGTCCGGCCGACGAGCACCGCGCGTTGCCCCGGCCGCAGTGCCTGCTCCGGGTCGTTCCCGTGGCCGAGCACCCGCGGACCGTCGTCCAGGTCGACGTAGGCGAGCGAGATCGGTGGCGTCCGGTCGCCGACCGGGATGCGCAGCACGGTCCCGGAGAAGACCGTGCCGGTGGACGCGAAGGTCGTCGGCGCGACCTCGCCGCCGCACACCGGGCAGCGCGTCACCGGCTCCAGCGAGGGGTGCACGCAGGCGGCGCACCGCACGCCCTCGATCGCGGGCGGATCGGTGCGCAGCCGAGGTCGGGGGTCGAACCCGGTCCGCTCGACGGAGACAGGGGCCATGGCCGCGACGCTAGCGATAACCAAACGCACGGTCAATTAAGCCGACGCGCCCCCGTCCACCGGCAGGTTCACCCCGGTGACGAACGCGGCGTCGTCGGACGCCAGGAACAGGGCGGCGCGCGCGACGTCCTCCGGCGTGGCCAGTCGACCCAGCGGAACGGCCCGCGCGAAGTCGACCGCGGCGTCGTCGGGGTCGGCGTAGCCCGCCATCAGCGTGGGCCACATCGCCGTCACCGAGGCCACCGGGCACACCGAGTTGACCCGGATCCCGAGGGGGCCGAACTCCCGCGCCAACGATCGCGTGAGCATGACCGTGGCGCCCTTGGAGGCCTGGTAGGCGCTCGCGTCGGCCCGCCCCTTCAGGCCGGAGAGCGACGCGGTGATCACCACCGCGCCCCCGCCGCGTCGCCGCAGCGCCGGCAGGGCGGCCCGGGCGCCGAGCCACGGGCCGCGGGCGTTGACGGCCATCAGCCGGTCGAACTCGCCGGGCTCGATGTCGGACACGGGGCGGAAGGGCGCGGCGACCCCCGCGTTCGCCCAGAACACGTCGAGCCCGCCGAACTGCGCGGTCGCCGCGGCGACGGCGGCCTCGTTGCCGTCGGCCTCGGCGATGTCCGCGACCACGGTCACGGCGCGACCCCCGGCGGCCTCGACCGCCGCGGTGGTGGCCTGTGCCCCCGCGGCGTCCCGGTCGACCACGACGACGGCGGCGCCCTCGGCGGCGAACAGTTCGGCACCGGCCCGGCCCATCCCCGAGCCGGCGCCGGTGATCACGGCGACGCGGTCCGCGAGCCTCATGCCGTCGCCCGGGCGTCGGACGCCGGTCCGGGGCTCGTCGTCCGCGCCATGTCCTCGCGCAGCGCCGCGGTGTGCGCCCGGAAGTCCACCTCGAGCCGGTGGCGCTCGGAGCGCACGAAGGTCCTCCGGACCCACCGCCGGTGGGCCTCGATCTCCCGCTCCGCCGCGGCGCGCTCCGGCAGCGGGACGACCCCGGCGAGGACGTCGGCGATCCACCGGCCCTGCACCTCGACCAGGGGGATCGTCGGGCCGACGGGCTGGACCAGCCCGGAGAAGAAGAGTCCCGGTTCGTCCGGGTGCACGATCCGCCGGTACAGCCGCGCGCCCTCGTCGGCCGAGGCGACGACGTCGTCGGGGAGGAACGGGAACGAGGGCCGGTACCCGGTCGCCCACACGATCGCGTCGGCGGCGCGGCGGGTCCCGTCGGTGAGGACCACCTCGCCGCCGTCCAGGCGCTCGATCGCCGGGGTCACCTGGATCCAGCCGTACGCCACGTACTGGAGCAGTTCCTGCCCGACGGTGCCGTGGGCCTGGTCGATGCGGTGCGGGGGCCGGGGGACGCCGAAGCGCTCCTGGTCCCCGACGACGAGCCGGACCGCGAGCCGCACGATGTTGCGGGCGACCCGGGTCGGCAGCCGGAGCTTGCGGACCAGCAGGCCGTTCCAGTGGTCGGTGGGCCGGCCGAGCAGGTACTTCGGCAGGATCCAGGCGGTGCTCCGGGTAGCCAGGTGCACCTGGGACGCGACCCGCGCGAGGTCCACGGCGATGTCGCAGGCGGAGTTGCCCATCCCGACCACGACCACCCGCCGGCCGGTGTACGGCTCCGGGGTGCGGTAGTGGTGCGAGTGGAGCTGCTCGCCGTCGAAGTGCCCGGGCACCTCCGGGCGACGCGGGGTGGAGAGGTGGCCGTTGGCCACGATCACCGCGTCGTAGCGGCGCGCCGGCGTCTCCTCCCCGACGGTCACCGCCCACCCGCGATCGTCACGGCGTACCGACCGGACCGGCGTGGAGGTCTGCACCCGGTCGGCGACCCCGAAGTGCTCCGCGTACGCCTCCAGGTACGCGAGCACCTGGGAGTGCCGCAGGTAGGCCGGCCGGTCGGGCGGGATCGGGAAGTCGGGGAAGGCGAGGCTGCGGGAGCTGGTGTCGATCTGCAGCGAGCGGTAGGCCGACGACGTCCCGCTGTCGTTCTCGTAGCGCCACATGCCGCCGATCGCCGAACCCTGCTCGAACCAGTCGAAGTCGAGCCCCCGCTCGGCGAGCGCCTTCGCGGCCGTGATCCCGGCGACGCCGCCACCGATGATGCAGGCTTTCATCGTCCTCCAACCTGATATATCAGACGGGGCGTCACCCTAGGCTCTCGTCGGTCCGGCCGCCAAGGGTCCCGGCCCGGGGCCCGAGGGTTGACGGCGATGAACGAACGCTGGTTTGCTCATTCTCGAGCTGCTTCCCGTGGGTGCGGAGCACCGAGAGCGAGGTCGGAATCGCATGACCGAGGTCTACGTCGTCGACGCGCTGCGCACGCCGATGGGCAAGCGCAACGGAGGTCTGTCGGGGTTCCACCCCGCCGACCTCGGCGGAGCCGTGATGAAGGAGCTCGTCGACCGGTCGGGAGTGGACCCCGAGCTGATCGACGACGTGATCGTCGGGTGCATCTCCCAGTTCGGCGCGCAGGCGTTCAACCTCGCGCGGACGGCGTGGCTCTCGGCGGGCCTGCCGGAATCGGTCCCCGCGGTCACCGTGGACCGCCAGTGCGGGTCCTCGCAGCAGGCCCTGCACTTCGCGGCGCAGGGCATCCGGGCCGGGGACTACGACCTCGCGATCGCCGGCGGCATCGAGGTGATGAGCCTCGTGCCGCTCAACTGCTCGGGGGAGTGGGGCGAGGACCTCGGCGTCGGTTACCCCTTCTCCGGCGAGGGGTGGACGAAGCGCTACGGGTCCGACCGCGTGCACCAGTTCATGTCGGGGGAGCGCATCGCCGAGAAGTGGGCGATCACCCGGGAGGAGACCGAGCGGTTCGCGCTCGCGTCGAACCAGCGGGCCGAGCAGGCGTGGGCCGAGGGCCGCTTCGACCGCGAGGTCCACCGCGTGAACGAGCTCGACACCGACGAGACGATCCGTCGCGGCACGACGCTGGAGAAGATGGCGACGCTGAAGCCGATCACCGAGGGCGGGATCCTCACCGCCGGGACCGCCAGTCAGGTGGCCGACGCCGCCACCGGCGTGCTGCTCGCGTCCGCCGAGGCCGTCGAGCGGCACGGCCTCACCCCGCGCGCCCGCATCGTCTCGATGGTCGCGGCCGGCAGCGACCCGTGGCTGATGCTCACCGCCCCGATCCCCGCCACCGACAAGGTCCTGCGCAAGGCGGGGCTCGGGATGGACGACATCGACCTGTTCGAGATCAACGAAGCGTTCGCGACGGTGGTCCTGGCCTGGGCGCACGACACGGGCGCCGACCTGGAGCGCACCAACGTCAACGGCGGGGCGATCGCCCTCGGTCACGCGCTCGGCGCGACCGGGACCCGGCTCATGGTGACCCTGCTCCACGAGCTCGAACGCCGGGGCGCGCGGTACGGGCTGGAGACCGTGTGCGAGGGCGGCGGCCAGGCCAACGCCACGATCATCGAGCGGGTCTGACGTCGTGGACGCGGTGGGGGAACGGACGCTCACGGACCTGCTCGACGAGCGGTGCCGTCGCGACCCCGGACGTGTCTTCCTGGTCGTCGAGGACCGCGCGGGCGTGGTCTCCGAGTGGACGTACGCGCGCTTCGCCGACGACGTCGCGCGGGCGGCGGGTGGACTGCTCGCGGTGGGGGTCGGGCCGGGCGACCGGGTCCTGCTGCACCTGCGCAACGGCCCCGAGTTCCTCATCACCTGGTTCGCCGCGGCGTCGATCGGCGCCGTGATCGTCCCGTCGAACATCGCGAACACGGCCTCCGAGGTGGCGTTCCTCGTCGAGCGCGCCGGGGTGCGGGTCGCCGTCGTGGACCCGGCTGCCACGTCGGTGGTGACCGGGGTCGAGGTGGTGTTCGTGGCCGGCGACGGTCCGGCGCCGGACGGGATGCGGCCGTTCGCGGACCTGCTGGCGGCGGCGCCCGCCGCCGCCCGGCCCGGGGTGCGGTCCGACGACCTGCACCAGATCCTCTTCACCTCGGGGACGACGTCGAAGCCCAAGGGCGTGATGGTCACGCACGCCAACGCGCTGTGGTCCGGGGTCCGGATGGGTCTCGGGATGGGGCTGGAGCCCTCCGACCGGTGCCTGACGGCGCTGCCGCTGTTCCACGTCAACGCGCAGTCGGTGACGGTGCTGGCGGCGCTCACCGTCGGCGCGACGGTGGTGCTGCTCGAGGCGTTCGACCCGGCGCGCTACCTCGACCAGGTCCGGCGGCACGGGGCGACCGCGACCAGCGTCGTCGCCGCGCAGGCCAAGGCGCTCCTCGCCGAGCCGGCGCGCGACGACGACCGCGACCACCGCATCCGTCGCACCGGGTTCGCGATCAACATCCCGGACGCCGAGAAGGACGAGTTCGAGAAGCGCTTCGGGCTCGAGCTGATCAACATCTACGGTCTCTCCGAGGTGACGGAGACCGTGGCGATGTCGCCGTTGCACGGACCCCAGCGCTGGCCGGCCGTCGGGCTGCCCGCCCTCGACCGACAGGTGCGGATCGAGGGTCCCGACGGCGAGGCGGTGCCGGCGGGGGAGGTCGGGGAGATCGTCGTGCACGGAGTGCCCGGGCGCACCGTCATGGCGGGCTACTTCGACGACCCGGCCGAGACCGCCCGCACGATGGTCGACGGCTGGGTGCACACCGGTGACCTCGGCCGGTTCGATGAGCACGGCTACCTCTACTTCGTCGACCGGACCAAGAACATCATCAAGGTCGCCGGCCAGAACGTCTCCTCCACGGAGGTCGAGGAGGTCATCGCCGCCCACCCCGCCGTGCTCGAGGCCGCGGTCATCGCGGTGCCGCACCCGCGCCGCGGCGAGATGGGGAAGGCGTTCGTGGTGGCCTCGGGTCCCGTGACCGCCGAGGAGGTCCTCGCGCACTGCGCGGAGCGCCTCGCCCGCTACAAGTTGCCCGGCGAGGTGGAGTTCCTCGACGCGCTGCCGCGGACCTCCGTCGGGAAGCTGGCGAAGGGCGAGCTGAGCGCGCGGGAGAGGGAGCGGTCGTGACCGACTACGAGTTCGTGACGACGCGCGTGTCCGACGGCGTCTGCGTCCTCACGCTGAACCGCCCGGAGCGGCTCAACGCCATCAACCGCCAGCTCGACCTGGACTGGCTTCACGCGTTGCAGGAGGCCGAGGCCGACCCCGCGGTCCGGGTGGTGGTGCAGCACGGCGCGGGCCGGATGTTCTCGGCGGGCCACGACCTCGCCGAGGTCGGCCAGGTGATCAAGGACCTGGCCGCCGAGGCCCACGACTGGTCGAAGGTCTACGAGTTCATCTGGCCCGAGGGCTCGCCGCTCGACCTGACCTGCGAGTTCACCAAGCCGATCGTCTCGGCCGTGCACGGTCACGTCGTCGGGCAGGCGGTGTTCCAGGTGCTCGCGACCGACCTGGTCGTCGCGGCTCCGGGGACGGTGTTCAACCTCGAGGTGATGCGCACGGGCGGCGCGGCCGGGGCGGCGGCGTTCTCCGGACTCCTCCCGGTGAAGCTCGTGAACGAGATCGCCCTGCTCGGCCGCCTGTCCGCCGAGCAGCTGCTGGCCTGCGGGTCGGTCAACCGCGTGGTCGCGGAGTCCGAGGTCCTCGACGAGGCGATCCGGCTGGCCTCGTCGGTCGCCCGGATGCACCCGACGTCGGTCACGGCCTTCAAGTCGGCGATGGCCGAGATCCTGCGGCGCCGTGACATCGGCGACTTCAAGGCCGCCTTCGACGCCATCCGCGACTCCCACGGCAACGACGACGACAACGAGTTCTGGGCCATGGCGGCCGAGCAGGGCGTCAAGGAGGCGCTCGCCTGGCGCGACGCCCAGTTCGGTCCGGCCCCCACCCCCTGAGCAGAGGAGATCCATGCAGCTCGACGGCAGTGTGGCCCTGGTCACCGGCGGCGCGTCGGGGCTCGGTCTCGCCACCGCGATGGCGCTTGCGTCGGCGGGCGCCCAGGTGGTGGTGGCGGACCTCCCGTCCTCGAACGGCGAGAAGGTCGCGGCCGACCTCGGGGGCCGGTTCGTGCCCGCCGACGTCACCGACGAGTCGCAGGTGCGGTCCGCCGTCGACGCCGCGGTGGAGGCGGGCCCGCTGCGCGCGGTGGTGCACTGCGCGGGGATCAGCAGCTTCACCCGCGTCGTCGAGAAGTCGGGCGAGCCGGGGAGCATGGCCGACTTCGAGCGCGTGGTGCGGGTCAACCTGTTCGGCTCCTTCAACGTGCTGCGGGTCGCGGGCGCGGCGATGGCGGCCCACACGCCGCCGGTCGACGGCGAGCGGGGGGCGGTCGTCATGACGGCGAGCGTCGCCGCCTTCGAGGGCCAGATCGGGCAGATGGCGTACACGGCGTCGAAGGGCGGCGTCGTGGCGATGACCATCTGCGCGGCGCGGGACCTCTCCTCGAAGCTGATCCGGGTCAACACCATCGCGCCGGGCCTCTTCCAGACCCCGCTGTTCGACACGCTCTCCGACACGGTCAAGGAGTCCCTCGCGGCGTCCGTGCCCCATCCGCGACGGATGGGCGACCCGGCGGAGTACGCGAAGATGGCGATCTCGCTGCTGGAGAACCCGATGGTGAACGGCGAGACCGTGCGTCTCGACGGCGCGATCCGGATGGGGCCGCGGTGAACTCCTAGGGTGGGACTCCACCCCGGACAAGGAGGACACCATGGCCCGACCCAGCCGGTGGGACGACGTGGTGCGCTCGGCCGCCAAGGTGTTCCGGCGCCGGGGGTTCGCCCGGGCGTCGCTGGAGGAGATCGCCGATGACCTCGGGATGTGGAAGGGCAGCCTCTACAACTACATCTCCTCCAAGGAGGATCTGCTCCTCGCGGTGGTGAAGGTGCCGGCCGACCGGTTGCTCACCGAGGTCCGCGCCATCCGCGACGGCGGCGGCGAGCCCGCCGACCAGCTGCGGGCCGTCGTCCGCTGTCACGTCGACGTCCTCGTCGACATCTACGACTTCGCGGCGGTCTACCTCTACGAGACCGCCGCGACCGATCTCGGCGACCAGTGGCGTACCAACGACCGCGAGTACACCTCGATGGTCCAGCAGATCGTCGAGGCCGGGATCGCCTCGGGGGCGTTCCGGCCCGACCGCGACCCGCGGCTGATGACCATGACGTTGCTCGGCGCGCTGAACTGGCTGACCCGGTGGTGGAACCCGGACGGTCCGCTCGGCCCGGACGCGGTCGCCGACCAGATCGCCGACACGGTGATCGCCGGCATCGCGGTCGGCTCCGTCGCCGCCGCCCGGAGCTGATCCGGCGTCCGGTCAGGCGCGCACCCGGGCGATCTCCCGCCCGACGTTCTCCTGGAAGTGCTCGATGTTGGCCGTCGTCGCGCGGGCGACGAGCAGCGGGACGGGGATGCTGACCCCGCGCGGCAGCTCGCAGCGCAGCACGCGGTGGAACATCGTCCCGCCGTCGACGGGTGTCAGGGTGTACGTGATGGTGGTGATGCCGTCGACCCCGCCCTGCCCGTCGCCGTCGGCGCCGAGGTCGTCGACCTGCTGGTAGGCGAAGACCCGCCCACGGACCGCCGTGATCACGGTCCAGGTCGAGCGGAGCGAGAGCTCTCCCACCTCCACGACCTCGGTGAACGAGTCCCCGACGCCCAGCGGGATCTCGACCGAGGTGGAGATGTCGGCGCTGCCCCGGAAGAGCTTCGGCCAGTTCCGCGGGTCGGAGATGAAGTCGTAGGTCTCCTCCGGCGTCGCGTCCAGCAGGGTCTCGCCGCTCGCCGTGAACACGCCCATGGCCCGCGATGTTAGCCTCGCCACGGCTTTAACCAAACACAGGGTCGGCGAAGCAGCGGAGGCGGAGATGACGGCAGCGACGCTCGGTCCGGCGCCCGAGGACTACGACCCGTTCTCGCCGGCGGTGATGGCCGATCCGCTCGCGTTCTACCGGCGCCTGCGGGACGAGAGCCCGGTGCACTACCTGCCCGCCTACGACACGTTCGCGATCTCCCGGTTCGACGACGTGTACGCCGTGCTCGGCGACATGAGCGGCACGTTCGTCTCCAGCGAGTCGAGCCTGCCCTCGCCGAGCACGTTGCGGACCCACAACGGCGGCCCGGTCGCGGACCCGCCGACCGACCCGCTCGGCAGCGCGAACATGTTCGGCTCACCGGTGTACGAGACGGTGCGCCACGCCTCGGCCGGGCCGCTGCGCGCCGGACAGGTCCGCGCGCTCGCCGACGTCGTCCGCGACCTCGCCTGCACCCGGCTCGACGAGCTCCTCGACCGCGGCGGCCCGTTCGACCTCGCGCAGGAGTACGGGGGCCGCGTGGCCGCGGGGATGATCTGCCACCTGCTGGCGCTGCCCCCGGAGCTGGCCGACGACGTCCTCGACGTCGTGAACTCCTCGACCGGCACCAACTCCGGCGACGGCGGCCTGGACAAGGTGAAGCTCTTCACCCGGTCCCTGGAGATCCTGGTCCCGGCCGTTGCGCGGCACCGCGCCGGGGACGTCGACGAGGGCGCCCCGTGGCGCAGCCGCATGATCGACGGCCTGCTGGACCTGGAGTTCCAGGGTCGCCGCCTCGACGACCGCGAGATCGCCACCAACCTGGTCTGCATCTTCGTCGGGGGCACCGAGACGGTCCCGAAGGTCACCGCGCACGGTCTGTGGGAGCTCGCCCGTCATCCCGATCAGCTCGCCGCGGTGCGCGCCGACCCCACCACGACGCTGCCAATGGCCCGGGAGGAGTTCCTGCGCTACTGCGCGCCGGCGCAGTGGTTCCTGCGCACGGTGCGGGAGCCGGTCGAGATCGGCGGGGTCGCCGTCCGCCCCGGCCAGCGGGTGATGTCGCTGATCGCGTCGGCCAACCGCGACCCGCGCGAGTTCGACGACCCGGACGCGTTCCGCTGGAACCGCCCGATCCCGCGCCAGCTCTCCTTCGGGCGCGGCCAGCACTTCTGCGTCGGTGCGCACCTGGCGCGGCTGGAGATGGTCGTCCTCGCCGAGGAGTTCCTCGCCCGCGTCGGCGACTACGCCGTGGACGAGGCCCGCGCGCAGCGCCACCCGTCGTCGTTCCAGTGGGGGTGGGGCTCGGTCCCGGTCGAGGCAGCGCGGGCATGAGCCTCGTTCCCGACGGCGGTCCGCCCGGCTTCGGGGCGTGGGTCACCTCGCCGGACCCGGTCCAGGCCGAGGCGGTCGCCGCGACCGGCTTTGACTGGGTGCTCGTGGACACGCAGCACGGCACGGTCACCGACTCGACGCTCGCGCCGGTCCTGCAGGCGGTGGAGCTGGCCGGGGCGACCCCGCTGGTCCGGGTGGCGGCCAACGACGAGCGTCTGGTCGGCACGGCGCTCGACCTCGGGGCCGCCGGCGTGGTGGTCCCGCTGGTCTCGGGTCCCGACGACGCCGCGGCCGCGGTCCGGGCCGCGCGGTACCCGCCGGCCGGGGTGCGGTCGTACGGCCCGGCCCGGCGACGGGCCCAGGCGGAGCACCCGCTGGTCCTGCCCATGATCGAGACGACGACCGGGCTGGAGCAGGTGGACGCGATCGCCGCGACGGACGGTCTCTCGGGCCTGTTCCTCGGCACGGTCGACCTCGGGCTCGACCTCGGCCTCGGCGTCGTCACCGGGCCGCCGCCGCCCGGGCTCGCCGCCGCCGTCGACACCTGTGTCGCCGCCGCCCGTCGTCGGGACCTGCCCGTCGGCGGCGTGGCCGCCGACGCCGACGCGGTCACCGACCTCCTGGCGCGGGGGCTGTCCTTCCTGACGGTGGCCGCGGACCGGGCCGTGATCGCGTCCGGGATGGCCCGGGCCCTGCAGGCTGCGCGAGAGAGGACGACATGAGCTCGACCGTGGAGACCGTGGAGACCGGAGACGGAGCGGAGCGGAGCTCGACCATCGAGACCGTCCGGGGGCCGGTGGCCGTCGGCGACCTCGGCCCGACCCTGACCCACGAGCACCTCGTCGTCAGTTCCGTCGAGTTCGCGCGGGACTACCCGGAGCGGGCGTGGCCACGGGGTCGCCAGGCCGCCCTCGCCGACGTCGTCGCCCAGCTGCGGGCGACGTACGCCCGGGGGATCCGCACGATCGTCGACTGCACGGCGCTGTTCCACGGCCGCGACATGGCGTTCGTCGCGGAGGCGAACGCGGCCGTGCCGGAGCTCCACGTCGTCGTGTCCACCGGCATCTACACCGACGACTACCTGCCCTTCTACCTGAAGCACCGGCCGCGGCGGCCGGGCGAGGTCGACGTCATGACGGAGCTGTTCCTGCGGGACCTGCAGGTCGGCATCGGCGAGTCCGGGGTCCGCGCCCAGAACATCAAGGTGATGACCGACGCCCCCGGCGTCACCGCCAACAACGAGCGCATCCTGCGCGCGGCCGCGCAGGCGGCGATCGCCACGGGAGCCCCGATCACCTGCCACACCCACGCGCCCGCCCGCAACGGGCTGGCGCAACAGGCGATCTTCGCGCAGGAGGGGCTGGACCTCGCCGGCGTCGTCGTCGGGCACTCCGGCGACACGACCGACCTCGACTACCTCCGCGCCCTCATGGACGCCGGGTCGACGATCGCCTCCGACCGGTTCGGGCTGAACGGCGCGGGCCGCGCGAGCGAGGACCAGCGCCTCGACACGATCATCGCCCTGTGCGGCGAGGGCTACGCCGACCGGATCGTGCTCTCCCACGACTGCCTGATGGCCTGCGACTGGCTCGACTCCTTCGACGCCTATCCCGCGACCTGGGTGCCGACGCACGTCAGCGACGTCATCCTCCCCGCGCTGCGGGAGCGCGGCCTCGAGGAGAAGGCGATCGAGCAGATGATGGTGACGAACCCGGCCCGGCTGCTCGGCCGGAACATCTCCCCGTCGCTGCGCTCGCCCCGGAACACCTCCCCGTCGCTGCGCTCGCCCCGGAACGCCTGATGTGGGCCCAGCGCCTCGTGGCGCCGTCGACGTTCGCGCCGTGCGAGGCACCCGATCCGGACGCGTCGGCCCTCCCGCCGCGCCACGTCCTGCTCCGGACGACCGCGGGCGGCATCTGCGGCTCGGACCTCCCGTTCTTCCGGGGTGGGACGGCGCCCGACGCGCCGCCGGAACGGCCGTCGTTCGGGTCGCCGGGATTCCCGATGCACGAGGTCGTCGGCGAGGTCCTGGCCTCCGCCCACCCCGAGGTCGCGGTGGGGGAGCGGGTCGTCGGGTGGGCGTCCGGCTTCGACGGCATCGCCGAGTACGTCGTCACCGCGGGCGACGGGGTCGCGCCGTACGCCGCGGGCCTGGAGCCGTGGGAGGCCGTGACCATCCAGCCGCTGGCGTGCGTTCTCTACGCGATGGAGCAGCTGGGACCGGTGGCGGGGCGGTCGGTCGCGGTACTCGGTCAGGGCCCGATCGGCCTGCTGTTCTCCCACCTCGCCGCGTGCGGCGGCGCCTCGCGGGTGATCGGGGTGGACCGCGTCGACCGGAGCGCCGTCTCGTCGGTGTACGGGGTCACGGAGGCCGTCCACGCCCCGATCGACCGGTGGGTGGCCTCGGTGGGCGCCGATCGCCCCGACGTGGTCATCGAGGCGATCGGGCACCAGACCGCGACGCTGGCGCAGGCCGTGGACGCGGCGGCGTTCGGCGGGCAGGTCTTCTACTTCGGGGTCGCCGACGATCTCGTCTACCCGTTCCCGATGCGGACGTTCCTGCGCAAGAACCTGACGATGCGCTCGGGGGTGGCGTTGGAACGGCGGCGGGTGCTGGCGGCCGCCGACGCCCACCTCGCGGCGCACCCGGCGCTGCGCGCGGCCTACGTCACCGACGTCCTGCCCGTCGACGACGTGCAGACCGCGTTCGACCGGGCCGCATGGCCGCGACCCGGCCGGACGAAGGTCGTCGTCGCGGCGCGCTAGCGACCCGTCAGCCGAGGGCCGCCGCGACGGCGTCGTGGTCAGCGGGGCACGGCGTGGAAATCGGTCGGCTCGGGGTGGGCCATGTCGGCGGCGAGGTCGTCGAGCAGGATCGGGTTGACCAGGGGCACGCCGTTGCGGTCGAGGTACCAGCTGGAGCACCCGCCGGTGCCCCAGACCGTCTTCGACGCCTGCTCCCGGATCGCCGCGAGCAGTTCGGCGCTGCGATCGGGGTCGGGCTCGAGGGCCACCCGGTCGGCGACGACCCGGTCGATCAGCTGCATGACGTAGCCGACGTGGATCTCGATGATCGAGAGCACCGAGGCGCTGCCGCCCGGGGAGAAGGGCCCGTTGATGAGGAAGAAGTTCGGCATGTGGGGCAGCGCCACCGACTTGTAGTTCATCGGCACGTCGGCCCAGATGTCGTCGAGGGTGATGCCGTCCTCGCCGGTGACCGTCATCGGCCGGAGGTAGGCGTCGGCGTGGAACCCGGTCGCGAGGACGAGGGTGTCCAGCTCGTGCAGCTCCCCGTCGGTGGTGCGTACGCCGTCCGCCTCCACCCGCTGGATGCCCGCGGTGACCACCTCGACGTTGTCGCGCTGCACCGCGTCGTAGAACTCCCCGGAGATCACCAGCCGTTTGCAGCCGACCTCGTAGTCGGGGGTGAGCTTCGCGCGCAGGTCCGGGTCGCGCACCGTGTTCAGCGCGTCCACGCAGGCCTGCCGCCGTTCGTCGGCCGCGCGCGGGTCGCCGGTGGCCGCCCGCCCGATCTCGTCGACCCAGCGCTTGATGCCGGCGCGGTAGCGGCGGGCGTAGCCCGGGACCAGCCGCATCAGCGTCCGGCGCCACCACGGGATGGGGGTGTTGTCCATCGGGAAGATCCACTGGGCGGTGCGCTGGAACAGGTCGAGGTGGGCGACCCGCGGGGCGGTGGCCACCGTCATCTGCGTGGCGGAGGACCCGGTGCCGACGATCCCGAGGCGGGCGCCGTCGACGTCGGCGGCGGGGTCCCAGCGCGCGGAGTGGAACACGCGTCCGCGGAAGTCGGAGATCCCGGGGATGTCGGGCAGCGAGGGCTGCTGCAGCCGGCCCACCGCGGACACGACGACGTCGGCCACCAGCGACTCGCCGGTGGTCGTCGTGACCGTCCAACGGGAGCCGTCCCACCGCGCGTCCGCGACCTCGGTGCCGTACCGGATGTGCTCGGTGACCCGGTACCGCTCGGCGATCTCCCGGAAGTAGTCCCAGAGCTGCGGTCCGCTCGCGAAGCGCGTCGTCGGGTGGACGTTGGGGGCGAAGGAGAAGCTGTAGAGGTGCGCGGGGACGTCGCACGCGACCCCGGGGTAGACGTTGTCCCGCCAGGTGCCCCCGAGCGTGTCGGCCTTCTCCAGGATCGTGAAGTCGGTCAGACCGCGGGCGCGCAGCTCGATCCCGGTCAGGATGCCCGCGATCCCGGAGCCGATGACGAGCACCCGCGGCGTCGCGTGGTCGTCCACGTGGACCATCCCCTTACCTGAATCAGGATTCACTCTTGCGACGATAATGAAGCAGGGTTCATCTTGTCGACGTGAGAGTCGACGCCGTCCGGAACCGACAGCAGATCGTCGAGGCCGCCCGCGAGCTCGTCGCCCGTGACGGCGACGCGGTGCGGATGGACGCCCTGGCCGCGCGGGCCGGCGTGGCCGTCGGCACGCTCTACCGGCACTTCCCGACGAAGTCCGACCTGATCGGGGCCGTCGTCGAGGAGTCCACGCGGGCGCTCGCCGTCCGCGCCGAGGACGCGCTGGACCAGGTGCGGCTCGGCGCGAGCGCCTGGTCGCAGCTGGAGGGCCTGTTCGCCTCCATCGCCCAGGGCTACAGCGCGCACCGTGCGGTCGTCACGACGGCGGCCCTGCTCGAGTTGGGGTCCGCGGAGGACCCGGAGGGCTCGGCCGCGCGCGCCGTGGCGGCGATGGGCGCCATGGTCGCGGCCGCCCAGCGCGCCGGGGACATGCGCACGGACGTCGACCTGGCCGACCTGCTCATGCTCCTCGGCCAGGCCCCCGAGCGCGACGACGACCGGCGCGCCCGCTACATCGCGCTGGTCTCCGACGGTCTGCGGCCGCGACCTCCGGCATCGTCTTGACCCGTAAACCGAACGATGGTTTGGTCATGCGACACGACGGTGTGAGGAGGGCTACATGCGTACGCGTGGGGCGGTCGTCCGTGAGGCGCCCGGGAAGTACGAGGTCGTCGACATCGACCTCGACGACCCGCGACCCGGTGAGCTCCAGGTCCGGGTGATGGCCGCGGGGCTGTGCCACTCCGACGACCACATCGCGACCCGTGACCTGCCGGTGGCGGTCTACCCCTTCGCCGGCGGGCACGAGGGCGCCGGGATCGTCACCGTGGCCCCGCCGAACCACAAGGGCATCCGGGAGGGCGACCACGTCGTCTTCTCCTTCGTGCCCGCCTGCGGCCGGTGCCGGTGGTGCGCGGTCGGCCGCTCGCACCTCTGCAACATGGGCGGCAGCACCCTCTCCGGGGCCCGCCCCGGCACCACCGACGACTTCCGGCTCCACCTCGCCGAGGACGGCCGTCCGGTCGGGCAGATGTCGGGCCTGTCGACGTTCTGTGCCACCACCACGGTGTCGGTGGACTCGGTCGTGCCGCTGCCCGACGACATCGATTTCGAGGTCGCGTGCCTGCTCAGTTGCGGGGTCGGCACCGGCTGGGGCTCCGCGGTGAACGACGCCGCGGTCCGGCCGGGTGACGCCGTGATCGTGATGGGCGTCGGCGGCGTCGGGATCAACGCCGTGCAGGGTGCCGCCCACGCCGGGGCCACGACCCTGGTCGGGGTGGACCCGGTGCCGTTCAAGCGGGAGAAGGCCCTGGAGTTCGGCGCCACGCACGCCGTCGCCACGATGGACGAGGCCGTCGAGATCGTGCGGGGGCCCACCGACGGCCAGGGCGCCGACTCCGCCATCGTCACCGTCGGCGTCACCCGACCCGACCACATCGGGGAGGCGTTCGCCGCCATCCGCAAGGCGGGCACCTGTGTGGTCACCGGCGTCGGGCTGATGACCCAGGTCGGGATCGACATCCCGGCCGGCCAGCTCGCCTTCTACGGCAAGCGGCTGCAGGGCAGTCTGTTCGGCTCGACCAACGCAGGAGCCGACATCGCCCGTCAGATCCAGCTCTACCGGCAGGGCGCGCTCAAGCTCGACGAGCTGGTCACCACGACGTACGCGCTCGACGACATCGCCCAGGGCTACGAGGACATGCACGCGGGCCGCAACCTGCGCGGCGTCGTCGTGCACGAGCACTGAAGGGTCGCCCATGACGGACATCGACGTTCTCGTCGTCGGGGCCGGCTTCGCCGGCCTCTACCAGCTCCACCGGCTGCGCGACCTCGGCCTGCGGACGCGGGTCATCGACGCCGCGTCCGACGTCGGAGGCACCTGGTACTGGAACCGCTACCCGGGTGCCCGCTGCGACGTCGAGTCGATGTCGTACTCCTACTCGTTCTCCCCGGAGCTCGAGCAGGACTGGACGTGGACCGAGAAGTACCCGGCGCAGCCGGAGATCCTCGCCTACCTGCAGCACGTGGCCGACCGGTTCGACCTGCGCCGGGACATCACGTTCGACACCTCGGTGACCGCCGCGTCGTGGGCCGACGACGGCTGGCGGATCACCACCGATGCGGGCGAGCGCATCACCTCCCGCTGGTTGATCTGGGCGACCGGCTGCCTCTCGGTGCCGAAGGACCCGCAGATCGACGGGCTCGACGACTTCGGCGGCCGGGTGCTGTCCACGGCCCGCTGGCCGCACGAGGGCGTCGACGTCACCGGCGAGCGCGTCGCCGTCGTCGGGACCGGGTCCTCCGGGATCCAGGTGACCCCCGTGCTGGCCGCCGACGCCGCCGAGCTGACCGTCTTCCAGCGAACCCCGAGCTACTCCTTCCCGGCGTTCAACCGGCCCCTCGACGCCGACGAGATCGCCGAGCGCAAGGCCACGTACCCGCAGTGGCGCGACGCCCAGCGCGCCTCCGGCTTCGGGGTCCCCGTCGCACTGCCCACCCGCTCGGCGCTGGAGGTCGACCCGGCCGAGCGCGCCGCGACCTACCGGGAGCGCTGGGACAGCGGGGTGCTCACCGCGGTGACCTCCGCCTACACCGACATCCGGACGAACCTCGAGGCCAACGAGACCGCGGCCGAGTTCGTGCGGGAGCGCATCCGGGAGACCGTGACCGATCCCGCCGTCGCCGAGACGCTCTCCCCGCGGTCGTACCCGCTGGGGACCCGCCGGCCCTGTCTCGACACCGGGTTCTACGAGGCGTTCAACGCCGACCACGTCCACCTCGTCGACGCCCGGGAGACCCCGATCCAGCGCGCCACGGCCGACGGCCTCCGGACGCGCGACGGGGTCACCGAGGTGGACACCATCGTCCTCGCGACCGGCTTCGACGCCGTGACCGGCGCGCTGCTCGCGGTCGACCCGGTCGGCCGCGACGGCGAGCGTCTCTCGGAGCACTGGGCCGACGGCGCCCGCAGCTACCTCGGGCTCGCCGTCGCGGGCTTCCCGAACATGTTCACCGTCACCGGGCCGAGCAGCCCGAACGTCCTCTCGAACATGGTCGTCTCCATCGAACAGCACGTCGACTGGATCACCGACGCGATCGCCCGGTGCGAGGCCGACGGCGTGGCGACGATGGAGGTCGAGGCGGCCGCGGAGGAGGCCTGGGTCACGCAGACCGCCGCGATGGTCGACCAGACGCTCTACCCGCGCGCCGACTCCTGGTACCTGGGCTCGAACATCCCCGGCAAGCCACGGGTGCACCTGGCCTGGGTCGGCGGCATCGCCGCCTACCGCGACGTGTGCGACGCCGTCGCCGCCGACGACTACCGAGGCTTCACGCGGCAGCGGGCCGACCCCCACTCCCCGTCGCTCCGCACGCCCCGGCCGGTGAGCGCGTGACCCGCCCGCCGTTCGACCCCGAGCTCGCGGCGGCGCTGCCGACGATCAACGAGCACGTCCCGCCCGGCTTCGGGCCCGACCACATCCCGACCATGCGCGCCGTCACCGGCGCCCGCACGGCCAGCGACGAGGACCTCGCCCGCGGTGGGGCGGTCGAGGTGCGCGAGATCGGGGCGGACGAGGCCGGGGTCGGGTTGCTGGTGTGCCGCCCGACCGCGGCCACCGGGCCCACCCCGTTGCTCTACTACCTGCACGGCGGCGGGATGATCATGGGCTCGTCGCGCGGCATGGCGCTGCTCGAGGTGGTCGAGTGGGCGCAGGCCCTCGGGGCGACCGTCGTCTCGGCGGACTACCGGCTCGCGCCCGAGCACGCCGACCCGGTGCCGGTCGAGGACTGCTACACGGGGTGGACGTGGCTCCACGGGAAGGCCGACGATCTGGGGCTCGATCCGGCGCGCGCCGTCGTCGTCGGGACGAGCGCCGGGGGCGGACTCGCCGCCGGCATCACCCTGATGGCCCGGGACCGTGGTGGCCCGATGCCCGCCGGGCAGATGCTCCTCTGCCCGATGCTCGACGACCGCAACGACACCGGGTCCGCCCAGCAGATGGCGGGGGTCGGGGTCTGGGACCGGACGGCGAACGACACCGGCTGGACCGCGCTCCTCGGTGGCCGGCGTGGTGGCCCCGACGTGTCCGTCTACGCCGCGCCCGCACGGTGCACGGACCTCGCCGGGCTCCCGCCGACGTTCCTCGACGTCGGGTCGGCCGAGACCTTCCGCGACGAGACGGTCACCTACGCGTCCGCGCTGTGGGCGGCGGGCGGCCAGGCCGAGCTGCACGTCTGGCCCGGCGGATTCCACGTGTTCGACGGGATGGTGCCCGACGCGGAGCTCTCCCGCGCCGCCCGGGCGGCCCGACTGCCGTGGCTCCGGCGCGTGCTCGGCCCTCGCGCCTAGCTGTTCGACATCGCCCTCGGCGTCACGCTCTTCGGGCTCACCGACGGCGGGTCGCCCGGCGCCCGGTAGGCCGCTTCTTCGCGCGGGCCGGGGCGCCCGGTGACGGGCGGTCCTGACGTCGTGGGGTGCGGGAACTGTTGGGTGTGCGTCCGCGGACGATCCCGATGAACTCTTCCATCAGCTCCGTGTTGTCCGCGTCCGGCCAGGTGAGGACGACGCTGGACTGCGGCGCGTCGACCACGGGCCGGTGGGCGAGGTCCCGGCGGTGGTGCAGGCGCGCCAGCGACTGGGGGAGGACCAGCAGGCCGACACCGGCGGCGACGAGCTCGATCGCCTCGGCCGTCGTCGTGGGCTCGAACGCTGCCGCCCGGCCCGGCCCGGCATCGTCCCAGGAGAGGGTGTCGTCCCGCGGTCGCAGGACGATCTCGTCGGCCAGATCCTCGAGCACGGCCTCGTCGACCGCGGTGAGCACGTGTTCCTTCGGCGCGACGACCACGGTGGTCTCGGTGTAGAGCGGGATCGCGTGCAGCCCGGTCCGGTCGATCGGCAGCCGGACCACACCGGCATCCACCTCACCGGACCGGATCCGGTCGACGACGTCGTCGGTGGTCGCGCCGAGGAGCTCGAGAGGGACGTCGGGGCGGCGCTCGGCCCAGATCCGTGCCCACTTGCCCGGCGTGGCGCCCGGCACGTACCCGAGTCGGAAGGACGCGGTCTCGCCGGGGTCGGTCACGAGCCCAGGCTATCGACGGGTCGAGCCCGATAAAGTGGGCCGATGACGCGGCAGAGGGCGACGCAGACGATGAAGCCCGCGACGGCGGCGAAGAAGCTGGGCGTGCACCTCGACGCCACGCCTGCCGAGTTCCGCGACGGCGTGGTGTCCCGCGACGAGCTCGACGCCCTGCAGGCCGACCCGCCCGCGTGGTTGCGCGAGCTCCGCCGCGACGGCCCGCATCCGCGCCCCGTGGTCGCGGACCGGCTCGGTGTGTCGATCTCCGGTCTGGCCCGCGCCGAGATCACCGAGCCGCTGACCACCGCCCAGATCACGGCGCTGAAGGAGGAACCGCCGGAGTGGCTGCGGCGCGAGCGCGCCCTCCGCGCCGAGGTGCAGCGCGAGGAGGCCCGACTGCGCGCGGAACGGTCGGGCGACGGGGGCGCGCGGTAGCCGGCCGTGTCCCATCGCGCTAGGCCTCCCTGCCGCGCGGGGCTGCTCGGGCCGCGGCGAGGCGGCGGATGGTCGAGCGGTCCGGTTTGCCCTGCTCGGTGAGCGGCATCCGGGTGAGCGGGACGACGATGACGGTGTCGGCGACGGAGGCGCCGTGCTCGACGCGGATGGCGTCGATGCAGGCGCGCGGGTCGACCGACCGGCCGGGCCACCCCAGCGTGGCGAGGATGCGCCGGGGCCGGTCGAGGTCGCAGACCGCCACGGCGTAGCGCACCGGCGGGAGCCGGCACAGCGTGTCCTCCAGCGAGGTCGGGCTGACCAGGGCGCCGTCGAGGTCCTCGCAGTCGACGGCCCGCCCGAGGACGTGCAGGCAGCCGGCGTCGTCGAGGCGTCCGAGGTCCCCGGTGCGATACCAGCCGTCCACGAAGTTCGCGGCCGCGTCGACCGGGCGGTGCCGGTAGCCCTGCGCGACCGTCGGCGAGCGCACTTCCACGCGCCCGACGGTCGGGTCCAGGGAGGTGTCGGTGCGACGGAACCGGACCTCGACGCCGGGGACGATGGGGCCGGCGCCGGTGAACCCGTCGCGGTCGTACGCCGCCGGGGATGCGGCGCTGACGATGCCCATCTCGCTGGCTCCGTAGGTGTGCGCGAGTCTCGGTCCGAGGCGCTCGTAGGCGCGGCGGCGCAGCGTCGGGGGCGCGGACGCCCCGATGTGGGTCAACGTGCGCAGTGATCGAAGGTCCCGCTCTGCCAGGTCCGGGTGGTCGACGAGGTCGACGAGCTGCGGCTCGACGAGGAAGAGGTCGGTGATCCGCTCCTGCTCGATGGCGGTGAGGGTCGCGGCCGCGGTGGTGTCGTCGTCGAGGACGACCGTGCCGGCGCCGAGCAGGGTCTGATCGATCAGGATCTGGGTGAGGTAGGCCAGGGGGCCGTTCGCGAGTTGGCGCCGCTCCGGGCGGTGCGGGGCGCGGACGGAGGCGGTCCAGGTGGCGAAGTCCCTCACACTGCCCTTGGGCACCCCGGTGGTGCCGCCGGAGGACACCACCACGGCCAGGTCGTGCTGGCGTGCCCGCGGGTGCAGTGGCCCGGACGCCTGGTCGGCGGCCAGCACATCGAGGCGGGTCTCGACCCCGTTGACCGGGCCGACGGCGACGATCGGGGCGCTGGTCTGCGGGAGCAGGTGCGCGGTCTGGGGGAAGACCACGACCAGTCGGGGGTCGAAGTCGACCAGCATGCGCGCCCGGATCGCCGGGTCGGGGGGCGCGGAGAGGTACACCGACGCCGCTCCGAGGAGGTGGGTGGCGTAGCGCACCACCAGGCTCTCCGGCCGGTTCGGCGCGTAGAGCGCGACCAGGTCCCCATGACCGACACCGAGCTGGTCGAGGACTCGGCCGTATCGGTGGACGGCCCCGAGCAACGCGGAACCACTGACGTCGCGACCCTCGTGCCGCAGCACGGTTCGCTCGCCGGCATCGTGCAGCATCTCGAGCAGCGCAGCGATGTAGGGCCGGTTCGCCGCGCGGGCGGCCTCCCCGGCCCCACGTTCCCGCGGCAGCGTCGTGCTCTCGCGGCGCCGGTCGTCGGGGGAACCGGACATTGCTCCGAGCGGCGAAGTCGACGGGCGCTTCTCCGTTCTCGCCCTGCTGTCGCCTCCGCTCACCGCGACTGGCCGCTGAGCTCTGCGCGTGCCTCGAGGAGGCGGGCGAGTTCGGGCACGATGATCTGGGCGGCGGCAGGGCAGGCGCGGACGAAGCCGAAGAAGGGCCCGAAGTCGTGGGTGGCGGCGAAGCCGGTGAGGAACAGGCCGGGCACGCTGGTCTGCATGTGCTCGTCGAGCACGGGGAAGCCGTCGATGGTCTCGAGGCCGGGCAGGTCGGCGAGGTAGGGCACGGCGGTGATGTCGGCCCGGTAGCCGGTCGCCAGGACGACGTGGTCGACGAGCAGGACGTCACCGGTGGAGAGCTCGGCGCGGATGTCGCCGTCGGGGAGCTCGACGCAGCGGGTCACCTCGGTGCGGGGGTGGCGGTGCACCACCGACTCGGGCATGCGGGGGGTCAGCCACGGCTCCAGTTTGAGCCGGCCCTCGGCCCAGAACCGTTGCGCGACGGCGTCCTGTTGGTCGGCCGGGAGGTGCCGGAACCAGCCGGGCACGGCGACGGTCTGATCGATCATCGGGTCGACGAAGTGCCAGTCGGCCGGGGCGAACGCGGGGGTGTCGTGGCGGTAGGCGACGTGGACCTCGTCCACACCGGCGTCGGCGAGCAGCGCAGCCCATTCGAACGCGCTCTGCCGGCCGCCGATGATCAGCGTGCGGGCGTCGCGGGCCCGGTCGACCTCGGTGAGGAAGCAGGTGTGGGTGAACCGCTCCGGGGGCAGTTCCGCCACGGCCCGGTGCGGGATGTTGGTGAAGTGGCTGATCCCCGGGGCGGCGACCACCGTCGTTGCCGACACCGTGCCTCTGCCGTCGAGGTCGGCCTCGAAGGCGCCCTCGTGGCGGCGGAGCGCGGTCACGAGCTGGGGACGCACGTGGAGGCCGGCGATCTCCTGGAACCATGTGGCGTACGCGAGGAACAGGTCGACCGGGATCGGGTCGACGGCGGCCGGGTCCACGCCGCGCTCGGCGAGGTAGGCCTCGAAGGTGTGGACGTTGGTCGCGTCGAGGTGCCAGTCCGGGCCCGAGCGCAGGAACATCCCGCGGGGCATGTGCTCGCGCCAGAAGCCCATCGGCTCCCCGAGCACCGTGGGCTCGATACCGCGATGTCGGGCGTAGGCCGCCACCGCCAACCCGTACGGGCCAGCCCCGATCACGAGCAGCGACGTATCGACCATTTCGTCCCCCCAATGAGTCGCCTTGCCGGCGAAGCATCGCAAGAGGCGGGCACGCAGAGCAACCGCCCGACCGGAGGAAGACCGGCCCGCCATCGTCGGGGCCTACGCGGGGTTCGCGCGATATCGCTGGTCCGGCGCCGTCCAGGGGACCGGGGTGTCTCTCGTGTCCGTCGGTTCGCTGCGTCCCTGTCCGTTCCGCGCGCGGTGTCAGGTATGGAAGTAATCGTGAACGAGGTCGTTGATGACCGAGTCCAGGGGATAGCCACTGACGACGATGGAACCGTCCCAGGGATTGTGCAGGGCGAGGATGAGCGCGACGCTCAAGCCGATCACGATGGTCAGTCCGCTGATGACCAACGCTCCTCGACGGTGGACGCGCACCGTGAGTACCCCGGCGTTCGCGATCAGGGCGATGCCGCCGACGACGAGGGTGATCACGTACAGGCCCGGGAGCTGCTTGGCCGCCGAGGCGAGCCGGGCGCGCCGGTCGGTGGTGATCGCGTCGACCGAGGCCAGCAGCTCGGTGCTCACCGGCGTGCTCAGCCCGGGCCTCACCGCTTCGGTCCGGACGACCCTCTCCAGGTCGGCGACGGCGCTCGCGGTCCGCGGGTCGTTCCCGGCCGCGGCCTGCTGACCACGCCACTCGTTGGCCCGGGTCGCTTCCAGGTAGCGCAGCAACGCGGTGTGGACGAGGTCGGCCGCCACCCCGGGCGTGGTCGCCGCCCACGCCAGACGTGAGGCGTCGGCGGCCTCGTTGCTCACGATCGACTCGGCGTCGCTGAGGGCAGCGGCTTCGTTGGCGAGGGTCAACGCGGCGAGGATCGCGAATCCGGCCCCCAACGACGACATCAGCGGCGCGGCGATCGCATGGGCCCCGTCGTGCTGGGACTCGAGAAGGAAGGCGCGCGCCGCGAGCCGACTGGCGATGGCGATGAGTCCGGCGACGAGGAGACAGCCTCCGATGAGGAGGCCGACCGGGAGCGACGTCAACCACACCATCGACCGGCAATCTACTCGACGTCGTATCGGGTGAACAGGACGGGAAGGTCGCCTCGGTTCGGCTGTTTCATGGAAACCGACCCCGAAATGGGCTATGCCACTGGAGACCCAGGAATCGCAGGCCTGGGAATCGTAGGGGTGGGTAGAAGAGGGCTTGACCTATCGGCGTCCAGGTGTGGAGGACTCACGTAACCAGACCCCGAGGTCGAGTGCGCCCTGTCAGTGACCATCCACCGTCGTGACGTTCCCGTCGACCTCGACCCGGACGTCGCTGCCGACGGCGGGCGCGGCGTGCCCGGGAGTGCGGGCCAGCACCGTGGGCAGGGCGTGTCCGTTGCTGTCGGCCTCGTGGTGCAGTCGGAGTCGGACGGTCGCGTCGTGCCCGTAGAACGTGGTGGCCACGACGCGGGCGATCGGCTCGCCGGTGGCACCTCCGTCGGTGGCGGGCCGGAGGACGAGCTGCTCGGGGCGCACGAGGACGGTGGCGGGTCCGTCCTCCGGCCTACCGGCCACGGGGAGCGGGCCGAGCGCGGACTCGGCACGCCCGGCCCGGACGGTCGCCGGCAGCAGCACGGCGTCGCCCACGAATCCGGCGACCGCTGCGTCGGCAGGGCGCCGGTAGAGCTCCGCGGGCGGGGCGACCTGCACGACCCGGCCCTCGCGCATCACCGCGACCTGGCCGGCCACGGACAGGGCCTCCGCCTGGTCGTGGGTGACCAGCAGGGCGGTCGTCCCGGCCGTGGCGAGGGCAGAGACCACGCCGTGGCGGGTGGTCTCGCGCAGCGACGCGTCGAGGGCGGCGAACGGCTCGTCGAGCAGCACCACGCGCGGCTCCGGGGCCAGGGCCCGCGCCAGGGCGACGCGCTGCTGCTGCCCGCCCGAGAGCTGGTGGGGCGCGCGGTCGGCGAGATCGGGGCCGAGGCCGACGAGCTCGAGCAGCTCCCCGACGCGCCGGCGGGTTCGCCGGAGGCGTCGCGGCAGGCCGAAGCCCACGTTGTCGGCCACCGAGAGGTGGGGGAAGAGGCTGCCTTCCTGACTGACGTAGCCGATCCGCCGCCGCTCGGGTGGCAGCCCGAGGACGGGATGTCCGTCGAGGGCGACGGAGCCGGTGTCGGGACGCAGGAAACCCGCGATGATGCGCAGGAGGGTCGTCTTGCCGCACCCCGACGGCCCGAGCACGGCGGTCAGGCTGCCCGGCGGCACCTCGAGGTGGACGTCGTGGAGCACCCGGACGGCGCCGAAGGACGCGGACACCGCGGCGACCGAGAGACCCGTGGGCCCACCGACTCCACCCACGACACCGCTCCCGCTCACGACACCGCCTCCGGGATCCCGCGCCGGGTGAGCAGGTAGGCCGCCGGCGCCGAGAGGAGGACCATCAGCGCGGCGTAGGGAGCGGCCGCCCCGTAGGCCACGGCGTCGGCGTGCCCCCAGAACTCCGTGGCGAGCGTGTCGGTGCCGATCGGGGCGAGCAGCAGCGTCGCGGTCAGCTCGGTGACCACCGCCAGGAAGACCAGGGCGGAGCCGGCACCCAGCCCTCGCGCGACGAGCGGCAGGGTCACCCGCGCGAGCACCCCGGCCGGCCGGACACCGAGCGAGCGGGCGGCGTCGTCCAGCTCGGGCGGGACCTGAGCCAGCGCTGCCCGCAGCGCCACCATGGTGCGCGGCAGGAAGAGGATCGCGTACGCGACGAGCAGCAGGGCGGTCGTCTGGTAGATCACCGGCAGGCCGCGCACCGCCACCGTGACCAGCGCGAGGGCGACGACGATGCCCGGCAGCGAGCTGCCGATGAAGCTGCTGCGCTCGACGATCCGGATGAGGCGCCCGCGGCGGCGCACGGCGACCCAGGCCACGGGCAGGGCGAGCAGGGTGGTGAGCACCGCGCAACCCGCGGCCAGGCCCAGCGTCGTGAGGGTCGCCGCACCCAGCTCGACGAGCGGGAACGCCGTCGAGCTCCCCTCCACCAGCCAGCGTCCGAGCACGCCGAGGGGCACCCCGAGCGCCAGCACGACCAACGCGGCGAGGCCCGCGAGCGCGAGCGGGGTCGCCCGGCCCAGCGGCCGCGGCGGGCGGAGGCGCGCCGCGCCGGAGCCGACGCGGGCCAGCCGGGCGCGACCGGCCAGGCGCAGCTCGCCCACCAGCAGCACCAGGCAGAGCAGCACGAGCACGGCGGCGAGCAGGGTGGCCGCGGGGCCGGCGAACGTCGCCTCGTAGGCGTCGTAGATGGCGGTGGTGAACGTCGGGAAGCGCAGCATCTGCAGCGCGCCGAACTCCGCGAGCAGGTGCAGCCCCACCAGCAGGGCGCCGCCGAGCACGGCGGGGCGCAGCAGGGGCAGCACGGCCCGGCGCACCGCCGCGACCGGCCCCAGGCCCAGGGCGCGGGCGCTCTCCTCGTGCACCGGGTCGAGTCCGCGCAGCACCGCGGCCACGGGCAGGGCGACGAAGGGGTAGTACGACAGCGTCGTGATCAGCACGGCGCCGGCGAAGCCCTCGACCGCCGGCGTCAGCGACACCCACGCGTAGCTGTTGACGAAGGCGGGCACGGCGAGCGGCGCGGCCAGCAGGGCCAGCCACACCGGGCGTCCGGGCACCGCGGTGCGCACCACCACCCACGCCGCGGCCGTGCCCACCACCGCGCACGCCGTCGTCGTGGCGAGGACCAGGCCGACCGTGTTGAGCAGCAGCTCGCCGACCCGGGCCCGGAAGAGCAGCGCGCCGGCCTCGGCGGGCCCGGCGCCGGCGGAGGCGACGAGCACGAACCCCAGCGGCACCAGCGTCAGGGCCGCGACCGCGACCGCCGCGACGGAACCGAACGGCACCCGAGGCCGCACCCGCGCGGCCGCGGCCGCGGGCGCCGTCGTCAGGCCGGCGGACACGCGGCGGCCCTCACAGCAGGCCGGCCTGCTGCATCATCTGCACGGTGCGCGGCCCGTCGAGCGCGTTGGGGTCGATGGGCGGCGCCCCGAGCTGCGCGATCGGGGGCAGGCGGGGGTTCGACGGCACCGCCGGGTTCACCGTGTACTCCAGCGCCGTGCTGTTCGCGAGCACGCGCTGCCCGTCGGGCCCGTTGAGGTAGGCCACCAGCGCCTGGGCCTCGCGTGGGGTGTCGCTCGAGCGGAGCACGCCGCCGCCGGAGGTGGACAGGAACGCACCCGGGTCCTGGTTGCCGAAGTAGTGGAGCTCGGCGTTCGCGCTGTTGGCGCCGGCCTCGGCGCGGTCCTTGGACCAGTAGTAGTGGTAGATGATCCCGGCGGGGATCTCGCCGGCGTTCACGGCGCGCATCGTCGCGGTGTTGCTCTGGTAGAGCCGCCCGTTGGTCTCGAGGCCCTGGAGCCACTGCCCGGTGGCGGCCTCGCCGCGGGTGGCGGCGACGGCGCTGACGATGGCCTGGAAGTCGGCGCCGCCGGGCGGGAACCCGACGCGGCCCTGCCACTGCGGCCCGGCGAGATCCATGATCGAGCGCGGGAGCTGGTCGGCGGGCAGCAGCCGTGGGTTGTAGACCAGCACCGTCGAGCGCGCGGCGATCCCGACCCAGTCGTTCGCCGCCGACCGGAACTGCGGCGGCACCTGGCCCAGCGCGGCCGGTTCCACCGGGGCGAACAGGCCGCGGTCGGACACCAGCGACATCGCCGGGGAGTTCTCGGTGATGAACACGTCGGCGGGTGAGGCCTGGCCCTCCTGGACGATCTGGTTGGCGAGCTCGCTGTCGTCGCCGTTGCGCACCTCGACCCGGATGCCCGTGCGTGCGGTGAAGTCCCGGACCCACTCCTGGGCGAGGTCCTCGTGCTGGGCGTTGTAGAGCGTCACCGTGGCCGGCTCGGGCGGACCCGCCGACCCGCAGCCGGCGAGGAGCAGGGCTCCCACGACGAGGCCGATGACACCCCTGCTCACCCGCACGACGCCTCCTCATCTCCCGACCGAGGTAAACCTAGCATTACCTTCATGAGGGGGACTCTGTACTCCTCGCGGCCGTGAACAGGACGGAACTGGACATAACAGGACAGGCTTGCCTACCTTGCTGCGCGTGCAGCTGTACGTGTTCTCGGTCGACCCGGGGTTCGTCCACGACGTCGTGGCCGCCGGCGCCGCGGGCGTCGTCGTCGACTGGGAGTGCCGTGGCAAGGCTCGCCGCCAGGAGGGCCAGGACACCGAGATCAACCGGCACACGCCCCGGGACCTCGAGCGCGTCCGGGCCGCCACCGGCGGGCGCGTGCTCTGCCGGGTCAACGCGTACGGGCCGTGGACCTCCGGCGAGGTCGAGGCCGCCGTCGCGCGCGGCGCCGACGAGCTCCTGCTGCCGATGGTGCGCCGGCCGGAGGAGGTCGACCGGACTCTCGAGCTCGTCGACGGCCGGTGCGGGCTCGGCATCCTCGTCGAGACGCGGGACGCGGTCGCCCGCGTCGCCGAGCTGGCCCGCCGTCCGCTGAGCCGGCTCTACGTCGGGCTCAACGACCTGCGGATCGACCGTGGCGCCACCGACCTGTTCACCCCGCTGCTCGACGGCACCGTCGATGCGGTCCGCGCGGCGGTCGACGTGCCGTTCGGGGTGGCCGGCCTCACGCTGCCGGGACGCGGCGACCCCGTGCCGACGGAGTTGCTCGCCGCCGAGCTCGACAGGATCGGTGCCGCGTTCACCTTCCTGCGCCGGTCCTTCCTCGCCGACCTCGCCGACCGCGACCCCGCCGTGGAGATCCCGCGGATGCACGCCGCCTGCGACGCCCTGCGCGGCCGCACCCCCGCGCAGGTGCGGGCCGACCGGGCCGAGCTGGTCGCCCTCCACGGCCGCCTCGCGCGCCCCGCCGCACCCCTCCTGCCCGCGTGACCCGCGTGCTCGTGACCGGCGCCGGCGGGTTCGTCGGGCGCCACCTCGTTGCCCGCCTGCGCGCCGACGGGTGGGACGTCATCGCCCCGCCGCGCGCCGAGGTCGACCTCGCCGACCCCGACGCCGGGCGCGAGGCGGTGCGGGCCGCCGACCCCGACGTGGTGTTCTGGCTGGCCGCCGGCCGCGCGAAGGCCACCGCCGCCGATCGGGCGGCCACCACCGCGGTCAACACCGCACCGTGGCTGGTCGACGCCCTGCCCGCTCGGTGCCGCACCGTGGTCCGGCTGGGGTCGTCGACCGAGTACGGCGCGTCCGGGCGCCCGATGGCCGAGGACGCCCCGGTGACGCCCCGCGGCTTCTTCGGCGCGACCAAGGCCGCCGGCTCGCTGCTGCTGCTGGCCGCGGCCGCCGAGCGGGGCGTCCGGGCAGCGGTGCTGCGCGCGTTCCAGGTCTACGGACCCGGCGACCACGCCGACCGCTTCGTCCCGACGGTCCTCGCCGCGGCGGCGAGCGGCGCGACGCTGCCGCTGACCGCCCCCGGGCGGTGCCGCGACTGGGTGTGGGTCGGCGACGTGGTCGACGCCTGCGTGCGTGCCGCCGCCGACGACGCCCTGCCGCCGGGGCAGGTGCTCAACCTCGGGACCGGGACGCAGACCACCAACGAGGACCTCGTCGGCCACGCCGAGCGGGCCACCGGCCGACCGATCGCCCGCGCGGTGGGCGCCCACCCCGGCCGCGCCTGGGACACCGCCGACTGGGTCGCCGACCCGGCCCTCGCCGGCCGACTGCTGGGCTGGACGCCGGCCGTCGACCTCCAGGAGGGCCTGCGCCGCACCTGGGCGGCCCGGTGAGCACCGAGGTTCGCGCCCCCGAGGCCGCACCCGTGGCGACGGGGACCGTCGCGGTCGTCGTGCCCGTCTACCGCAACGCCGCCACGCTGCCCGCGCTGGTCGAGCGCCTCGGGGCCGCCCTCGCCGAGCAGGCGTGGCGGGTGCGCCTCGTCGTGGACGGCTCGCCCGACGACAGCGCGGCGGTGGGCGCCGAGCTGGCCGCGCGCGACCCGCGTGTCGCGGTGACCGTGCTGGCGCAGAACGTCGGCCAGCACCGGGCCCTCGAGCGCGGCCTCGCCGACGAGCCCGACGCCGACGCGTGGGTGTGCCTGGACGCCGACCTGCAGGACCCGCCGGAGGCGCTGCCCGCCCTGCTCGACGCGCTGGCCGGGACCGTCGACCGGCCCGACGCCGTGTTCGCCGGTCGGCGGGGCGTGTACGGGACGCGGGGGCGCCGGGTGACGGGCGCGCTGCACCGCCGCGCCGTCAGCGCCCTGACCGGGCTGCCGCCCGACGCGGGTGCGTTCCTCGTGCTCGGCCCCCGCGCTCGGGAGGCGGTGCTGGACGCCCGCGCCCCCAGCCTCGTGGCGGCGATCGGCGCCGCCCGCCTGCCGGTGCGCAGCGTCCCGGTGGCTCGTGACGCCCGGGCCGAGGGCGCCTCGGCGTGGACCGGCGCCGCGCGCCTGCGCCTGTCGCTGCGCAGCCTGGGCTGGCTGGTGGCCCGGCGCGCGACCTCGTCGTCGTGGGTCTGGTGGGCGGGCCCCGCCGTCCTGGCCCTGGTGCTCGGCTCGGTGATCGTGTTCGGCCGCGCCCACGGGCTCTGGTACGACGAGCTCTACTCGATGGAGGTCGCGCGCCGACCGCTCTCCGAGATCCTCCGCGCGGCCTGGGAGGGCCACGGCACCACCTGGTCCCTGCGCGACATCCCGCCGTCCTACAACCTGCCCTGGTACGTGCTCGCCCACCTGTGGCTGTGGTTGGTCGGGAGCGAGGCCGACCCCGTCCTGCGGGTGCTGTCGCTGCTGGCGGGGGCGGTCGGCGTCGCGGTGCTGACGCGCGCGGTCGCCCGGCTCGGCGGGCCTCGGCGGATCGCGGTGGTCGCGGGGCTCGCGGTCGCGGCGAACCCCCTGGTGCTCGCGTGGATCACGGAGGCCCGGCCCTACGGCGTCGCGGTGCTCGCGGTCGCGGGGACGGCGCTGGGCCTCGCCCGGTGGCTCGACCGGTGCCGGGGCGGGCTGCTCCTCGTCGGGTTGGCCGGCGCCGGAGCCGGCCTCGCCCACTGGTTCGCGCTGCTGGCCGTCGCCGGGATCGTCGCCGGCGGCGCGGCCCTCGCGCCGCGGCGGTCCCCGGCGCTGCTCGTGGTGGGCGCCCTCGCCGCGCTGCCCACCGCCGCGATGGTGGAGCTCAACCGGTCGACGGTCGGCGACCGCAACGCCGCCCTGCTCTACGACACCGAACTGCGCCTGCCGCTCTTCGCGGCCTGGCAGTGGTCGGGCACCGACTACGGGACGGCGCTGGTCGTCGCCGTCCTCGGGCTGCTCGGGATCGTCCGGGGCGCGCGGCGCCTGCGCGTCGTGGCGCTCGCCTGGGTCGGGGTGCCGGTAGCCCTGCTCCTCGCCGTCGAGCACTGGGTGCGCCCGGTCTACGAGCCGCGCTACGTGCTCGCGGCGCTGCTCGGACTGGGCGTCCTCACCGCCTGCGGTGCGGCCGGATGGTCGTCGCGGCGTGTCGCGGTCGTGCTGTCGGTGGTGCTGGTCGCCGCGTCGCTGGCCGCGTCGACGACGCTGCTGCGGGTCACGCCGCGCGAGCGCGCCGACGACGCCGCAGCCCTGATCGCGGCCGCGCACCGCCCGGGCGACGCGGTGGTCGCGGGGGACCGGCAGTCCGCCCTCGGTCTCGAGCACCACGTGCGCACGCGCCACCCGCAGATCGCCCCCGACCTGCGCGTTCCTCCGGTGCTCGCCGTCCCCGACCCGCCCGTCGTCTGGTACGTGCGGGTGCCGATCATCCGCGGCGAGACCGGGCCCGTGGACGGCGACGAGCTGCTCGTCCGGGCGGGCCTGCGGGTCCAGGAGCAGTGGTTCCTCCGCGGCACCTGGACCTCCCTGATGGTCCAGCGCTGGGTCCGATGATGGCGACCCCGAACATGTTCTGGCCCTGAATGACGTCGTCGAGCCGCACCCCGGCCCGGGCCAGCTGCGGGTCCGGGTCGCCTACGACCAAGTCCCAGGGCGTGGTGTAGCGCGGTCTGCCGCGTGATCCTTCTGGTTGGTGAGGCGCTGAGCGCCGGGACGAGCTCGGTGTTGCCTCCTCGGGGTTGTGCGGGGCGACCGCGGCTCGGGGGCGTCGAGTCGTGTCTAGCAACGCTCTGTCGAAGTCCTGATCGGTTTTGGAGCCGTTCGAGGGTATATCCGATGCTTGGCCCACTCATTCGGGTTAGTGCTGTGGCTCAGTGTTACATCGACACTGAGGGACTCCCGCGCGACACGACGGCGGAGGGGGGTTCGTTGGCGTCGCCGCCGCCGTGTCACGGGGTCGGACCGAGTGGAGTGATTCCTGTGGACGACGACACGTTCGAACCACCGAACGACGGCACGTGGGAGCTGGACACGACCCACAACAACCGGCCGATCACCTCGTTCACGCGGTCCGCGCTGGTCTCCGGCTTCCCGCGCGGGTTCGCCGAAGGGTTGGCGCGCTACGGGCTGCTGCTCGGCCGCTACGACGTGGCGGTGATCGGCGGTTTCATGTACGCCCAGCGTCTGCCGTACGGCTTCGGTGGGACAGCGACCCCCGAGCAGATGCGTGCGCGGGTCGAGACGTCGTCCCGCGCGTTCACCGAGCGGTTCTGGCGGGAGGACCTCACCCACTGGGACGAGGTGGTCAAGCCCGACGCGATCGCCGCGCATCTGGCCGTCCAGGCGGTCGACCCGACGCGGCTGTCGGACGACGAGCTGGCCGAACACGTCGCGCGGTGCCGGGACCATCTCGAGGCGATGGTCGAGCTGCACCACCGCTACAGCGCGCCCTCGCTGATGGCGACCGGGGACTTCCTCGCCGGCGCCCTGGAGTGGACCGGCGCGACCGCCGGGGAGCTGATGGGCTTGCTGCGGGGTACCTCCCCCATCTCCACCGGGTTCGCCACCGCGGAGCTGGACGCGCTGGTCGATGCCGTCTCCGCATCCGAGAGCGCGCGAGCGATCCTCCGCTCGCCCGGCGACCCGGCGGCTGTCCTCGGTGCCCTCAGCACTGACCCCGGCGCGGGGCCGGCCGCCCAGGCCTACCTCGACGCCGTTCGGTACCGGTCGATCGGTTACGACGTCGGGGAACCGTCCGCGGGTGAGCTACCCGCGATGGAGGTCGGGGCGATCCGGGCGGCCGTCGCGCACCGGAAGACCGGGCCGGGGGACGACGGGGATACCGCGCTGATCGCGATCCGCGCGCGGGTACCCGCCGAGAAGCTCGCCGAGTTCGACGATCGACTGCACGAGGCACGGCTGGCCAACCGGCTCCGCGACGAGCGAGCCACGTACTCCGACGGGTGGGCCGTCGGCCTCGCCCGCCGCGCCCTGCTCGAGACCGGACGCCGGCTCGCCGCCCGCGGCGCGCTCGCCGACCCGGAACACGCCGTCGACGCGGACGCGGCCGAACTCGCGGCGCTCCTGCGCGGCGAGCCGGGTCCGAGTGCGGACCAGGTGGCCGCGCGGTTCCGACGCCGCACGACCCTGACCGTCGACGACGCGCCGCTGCTGATCGGCCCGCCGCCGTCACCGCCCCCACCACTGGACGCGGTCCCCGAGCCTGCCCGTCGCGCCACGCTCGCGACGGACGCCGCGATGGGCAACCTGTTCGGGGTCCCCGACACCCCGAACTCCGCAACGACGCTCCACGGGCTCGCGGTCAACACCGGCGTCTGTGAGGGCCCGGCCCGCCTCGTCGTCGACGGCACCGACCTCGACCGCGTGCAGCAGGGAGACGTGCTGGTCACCCGCATGACCTCGCCCTACTTCACCGTCGTCCTGCCGTTGCTCGGCGCCGTCGTCACCGACCGCGGCGGCCAGCTCAGCCACGCCGCGATCGTCGCGCGCGAGTACGGCATCCCGGGCGTCGTCGGCACCCGCGAGGCCACCCGGCTCATCCCGGACGGAGCGTGGGTGCGGGTCGACGGGACGACCGGCGAGGTACGGCTACTGGATTGAGGGCGGCATGTGCCCATTGACCCCGCTCGTCGAGGCCACCGACACCGCCGCGTTCGGCGAGAAGGCGGTGTCGCTCGGAGCGGCCGCCCGCGCCGGTCTGCCCGTGCCGACCGGGTTCGCGCTGTCCGTGGACGCGGTCGATGCCGTGATCCGTGCGGACCCGGATGTCGTCACACCGCTGCGGGCGGCCTGTGCCGGGGGCGGCCGGCGAGCCGTACGCTCCAGCGCGGTCGGCGAGGACTCCGGGGTGGCCAGCTTCGCCGGTGCCCACCGCACCGTCCTCGGCGTGTGTCGGCCCGACGCCGTAGTGGCGGCCGTTCGACGCGTGCACGCCTCCGGTGCAGAGGCCGGCGCCCGCGCGTACCGCAGCCGGCTCGGCCTCGGCCCGTGTCGGATGGGCGTCGTGATCCAGGAGCTCGTGCCGGCGGACGTGGCCGGGGTGATGTTCACGCGCAACCCGGTCACCGGCGCCGAGGAGCGGGTGATCGAGGCGAGCTGGGGTCTCGGCGAGGCCGTGGTCGCCGGACTGGTCGTCCCGGACCGGTACCGGCTCGACACCGGCGGGCGGGTGATCGAGCGCTCGTCCGGGGAGAAGGACGTCGCGCTCCGTGCCGGTCCGGAGGGCACCGAGGAAGTCGCGGTCGCCGGTCCGGCGGTCCACACGCCGTGCCTGGAGGACGCGCAGCTGGCCGCGCTGCACGCCCTCGCCGAGGCGTGCGACACCGTCTACGGGTCCCGCGGACACGACATCGAGTTCGCCCTCGTCGACGGCGCCGTGTTCCTCCTGCAGCGACGCCCGATCACCGGTGGCTGAGCCCGGAGCACGGCGCGCGCTCGGAGCACGGCGCGCGCTCGGAGCGGCGCTGCTCGCCTCCTCACTGCTGCCGCTGAACTCGACCATGATCGCGGTGGCCCTCCCCGACATCGCCCGCGAGTTCGCCCGGGCACCGGGGGCGGTGGCACAGGCCGTCGTGGCGAGTTACCTCGTCGCCGCGCTCGTGCTGCAGAGTCCGGGCGGCAAGCTGGGCGACCGCCTGGGGCAGTGGCGGGTCCTCACCATCGGTCAGCTGCTGACGGCCGCCGGCGCCGTGCTCGGCATCCTGGCGTGGGGGCTCGCCACGCTCGCCGTGGCCCGGGTGCTGATGGCCGCGGGCGGGGCCGCGACCGTGCCGGCGACGTTGGCCCTGCTGCGGATCGAGCTCCCGCCGGAGCGCCGCGGTCGCGCCTTCGGGCTGTTCGGCGCGATCATGTCGCTGGCGGCGGGCATCGGCCCGGTGGTCGGCGGCGAACTGGTCGGCGTCTTCGGATGGACCAGCATCTTCGCGGTCAACCTGCCGGTGATCGGCCTCTCGGCGCTGCTCGCCAGCGGGCACCGACGACGGGCCGAGTCGACGCACCGCTCGCGCTTCGACCTGGTCGGTGCGGTCCTGCTCACGACTACACTGAGCGCGCTCGTCCTGGGCCTGGAGGCCGACGGGGTGAGGGCTGCGGTCCTCCTCGGTGCCTGCGCCGCCCTGCTCGCGCTGTTCGTGTGGTGGGAGCGCCGGGCCGACGACCCGGTCGTGATCTTCGCGCTGTTCGGCTCGCTGTCGTTCACGGCGGGGTCCCTCCTGCTGGCCTTCCAGAACCTGGCGGTGTACACGCTGCTGTTCGAGCTGCCCCAGGTGCTCGACGCGCTGCTCGCCGTCGACGCCGCCGCCACCGGCCGGCTCCTCGTCGCGATGACGGCCACGACGGTCCTTGCCTCCCTGGTGGCCGGGCGGCTCACCGACCGGATCGGGCCGCGGCCGGTCGCGGTCGGCGGGACCGTGTGCTGCCTCGTGGCGGTGGGCCTGCTGGCGGCGAACGACCTGTCCTCGGTGCGATCGCTGGTCCTGCCGCTCGCGCTGTTCGGTCTCGGTGTCGGGTTGGCGACCCCCGCGGCACAGAGCGCGTCGCTCGCCGCCGTCCCGCGCGAGCGCAGCGGCGCCGCCGCCGGCATCAACTCGACCATGCGCTACCTCGGCGGAATCGTCGGGATCGCGCTCCTCGGACGCCTCGTCGACACCGGCAACCGGCTCGCGGTCCTCGGCGAGCACCACACCGTCCTGGGTGTCTTCGCCGCGGCGCTGGTCGCGGGCCTCGCCTGCGCGGTGGCCCTGCCCGGACGGTCGGTGGGCGCGAGCAGCGCCTCGGTGACGGGCGGCTCGTGACCGGCCGGTTCGAGCGCTGGACCGGATGTGTGATCTATGCCACCAATGGGGCACCACACCGCCATGGACAGGCGCAGGGCCTTCGTCGCGTCCCTGTCAGGGACATCGCTGGAGTACTACGACTTCGCCGTCTACGGCACGGCGTCGGCGCTGGTGTTGCCACAGCTCTTCTTCCCCGGCAACGACCCGGTGACCGGTCTGCTCCTCGCGTTCACGACCTTCGCGGTCGGCTACGTGTCCCGGCCGCTCGGTGGCTTCGTGTTCGGGCGGCTCGGGGACACCGTCGGGCGCAAGCGTGTCCTCGTGATCACGCTGCTGCTCATCGGGGTCGCCACCGTGCTGATCGGGTTGCTGCCGACCTACCGCACGATCGGGGTCGCCGCGCCGATCGTGCTCGTGCTGCTGCGCTTCGCCCAGGGCGTGGGCGTCGGGGGCGAGTGGGGGAGCGCGGTGCTGCTCTCCGGAGAGTTCGGTGATCCCCGCCGCCGCGGCTTCTGGTCCTCGGCGGCCCAGATCGGCCCGCCCGCGGGCAACCTGCTCGCCAACGGCGTCTTCGCCGTCCTGGCCGCCGCGCTCACGGCCGACCAGCTGCTCTCGTGGGGCTGGCGCGTGGCGTTCCTGCTCTCCGCGGTGCTCGTGGCCTTCGGCCTGTGGATCCGGCTGCGGCTCGAGGACACCCCGGTGTTCCGCGCGCTGCAGGCCGCCGGATCGACGCCGGCGCACCCGATCGTGGAGGTCCTGCGGACCCAGCCACGCGCACTCCTCGCCGTGGTCCTCTCCCGCCTGGGTCCTGACGTGGCCTACTCGCTGCTCACCGTCTACGTCCTGACCTATGCGACCCGGACCGCTGGGTTCTCGCGTGCCCAGGTGCTCTCCGCGGTGCTGATCGGCTCGGCGCTGCAGCTCGGGCTCGTCCCGGCCTTCGGGGCGCTGTCGGACAGGTGGAACCGGCGGGCCCTCTCCGTCGTCGCCGTGCTCGGCGGGGGCGTGTGGGTCTTCGTGCTGTTCCCGACCATCTCCTCGAGGACGTTCGCCTTGCTGGTCCTCGGCGTCGTGGTCGGCCTCGTCCTGCACGCAGCCGCCTACGGCCCGCAGGCCGCGTTCATCACCGAGCAGTTCTCCCCGCGGCTCCGCGCCACCGGCTCGTCGCTGGGCTACACCGTCGCCGGTGTCGTCGGCGGCGCGATCGCGCCGCTGCTGTTGACGCAGTTCCAGGCCAGCTTCGGCTGGGTCGCGGCGGCGTCGTACGTCGCCGTCGCGTGCGTCCTGTCGGCTGTTGGTCTGGCCCTCGGACGCAACCACGATCCGCGTGAGGACGAGGAGCTGGCCGCGGCGATGGCAGGCGAGCCGTCTCCCTCGCCGACTCCCACGGCGGAGGCCGGTGACCAGGAGGCGACACGTCCGACGGGCACGTCCGTGGGTCCGGACCGCCCGTGATCCGCCCCGCACGTCCGCGTCCGCGAGTGCACGGGCTCCGGGACCTCAGCGGTCCGCGGGGTGCATCGCCGACTCGGCCGGGCGACCCGTCGAGGGCCCTGGCCTCAGGGGGACCCGCACCCGGCGCAGACGCACCCGCCCTCCCCACCGCAACACGACGGGCCTGGGCCGCCCTCGTCGAACCGCTCGACGCCGAACGCCCGTCGGAGCTTCTCCGGATCCGGCGAGCCGCCCAGTGCGGTCGAGATGCGCTCCCACGACCAGTCAGCCGCTCTCGCCTCCCGCACCGCCGTCGCGAATTCGGTCTGCGCCCGTTGCCGAGCTTTCACCGCGCGACGCATGAGGTCGTCCACCGGTGCGGTCACACCCAGAGCATGACGCTCCTCCGGGCCGGGGTCGAGGGTCACCGGTCCAGGTGGTTCCCGATCCCGATCCAGGTCACGGCGCTCAGTCGCCCGACTCGAACTTGAAAGAGATGGCGAGACGGACGCGGAAGCCGGTCACCCGTCCCTCCTCGACGACCACATCGGAGCGGACGAGCTCGGCGATGCGGATGTCCCGCACGGACTTCGCAGCGGTCTCGACGGCGTTCCGAGCCGCCGCTTCCCACGACTCGCTGCTCGTACCGATGACCTCGGTGACGCGGTAGACGCTCTCGGTCACGACCTGACCTCCTCACGGGAAGAACGCTGCAGGCCAGGTGTGATCCAGACCACATCGTTCCACGACGGTAGCCCGACCCTCGAAGGAACGCCACCGTGTCGTTGCGCCGCCGCCAGGAGTTCCCGGGGGGCAGGCGAGTGCCCGGGGACCTCGTGTCGTCGAGTCGACGGCCCGAGGTGGGCTGACCGTCGGCCGGTCCTCAGGGACTCTGCACCTCGGCGAGCTCTCTACGCAGGTCGTCGACCAGGTCATCGACCTCCGGGCAGCCGTCGGGATCCGCGACGACGGTGATGGTCAGTGCCCCGGCGTAGGAGAAGGCGCCGAACACGACCGGGACGTTCCCGGTCGTCGTCGTGATGGGGATGAGGTCGACGACCCGGGCGCCGAGGAACGCGAGGGGTGTCGCCGGGCCGCGCAGATTGGTCACGAACGTCGTGACGAGGTGCTGGTGGTCGAGGAGCCAGGGGAGTGCCCCGGTCGCGGCGACGAGGCGGAACCCGGCGTCGAGCAGCGGCGCGGACGCCGCCCGCGGGCTCTGGTCCCGTCCCGCGGTCCGGCGGGCGACAGTGGCAAGGCGGGCCTCGGCCGGCCCCGTCGTCGGGACGGCGACGGGCAGGACGCCGACGGCATTGCCCACCTGGTCGGCGGTCGTGCGTCGCCGCGCCGAGATCGGCACCGAGACGACGACGTCGTCGACCGTCTCCCCGCGCCGGGCCAGCAGGGCGCCCAGTACCCCGCCCACGGTCGCGAGGACGACGTCGTTGACCGTACCGCCGCGGCGGTGGGCAGCCTCGCGCACCGCCGCGAGATCCGTCCGAACCGCGCGGAGGACACGTCGTGAGCCGGTCGGGCAGTCGAGCGAAGACCGGGGCGCGCGGGGCGCACGAGTCGAGCGGAGCTCGCGGACGGCATCGTGGAGCTGCCGCAGGGCCCGCGGCAGGTGGGCCAGCACGGCGGCCCGCGCCCGCAGGGCGTCGACGGCGAGCGCTCGTGTGGTGGGGGGTCGGCGCGGGAAGCTGCGGTCCTCGGCAGGTGGGGCTCCGTCGACGAGCTGCGCGAGGGCGGCGAGGCCGCCGATGCCGTCCGCGAGCACGTGGTGGAACACCAGGACGAGCGCGCCCCGGTCTCCCTCGCCGCCACTGACCACGACCACCTCCCAGGGAGGGCGCCGCAGCGACACCCGGGAGCCCACCGCAGCTATCGCGACGTCGAACAGGGTGGTCCGGTCGGACCCGGGGACGCTCACCTCCCGCACGTGGTGCTCGACCGAGAAGTCCGGGTCGTCGACCCAGATCGGCCGGCCACACAGCGGCGGGGTCCGCACGAGCTTGCGCCGCAGCCGTGGAACCGCCTGCACCCGCTCGGCGAGGGCGCGGCGCACCTCGGAGGGAGTGAGGGCGCGGTCGAGGACGAGCAGCGCACCGACCTGCCACGGCACGGGGCCGCGATCGACCGCCAGCTCGAGCAGGTCGTCCGGGCGCGCCCGGTCGATCATCCCGTCCGGCTGCACGGCGGCGAGCCTCACGGCCGGCGGTCCCCCGGGACAGGGCCGGAGGTCCTGCCCGACCGGGTCCGAGGCGTCGGCTGGTCGGACTCGCCGTCACGTCGGGCGTGCTCGCCTCCTCGTGACCGTCAGCGGTCCTCGAGTACGCGACGTCTCGTGGCGTACTCGTCGGCGTCGATCTCGCCGCGGGCGAAGCGCTGGTCGAGCACCTCGCGGGCGTCCGGAGCGCGGACCTGCGGTGAGCGAGCCGATCGTGACCAACCCAGCAACGCCACCACGGCCGTCAGCAGGAGGACCCAGACGAGCAAGCCCGTCACGCCGATGATGGCCGGGGTCATCCAGGCGCCTCCGTGACCCCACATCATCTCGGCCTCCCTCCTCGGAGTGTCGGGGGAGACGCTGGTCGGACGCGGGCGGAGCGATCAGGGGCGAACGGTCACCGTCTCGGGGACCGAGGGCCCCCGGGCTCCGCAGGTCCGCGACGAGGAGCTCCCGGTTCCCGGCGCGCGCCGGGTCCTCGACGCCGGGCCTGCCGGGCCGGACGGACCAGGAGACGCGGGACGTCCGGCGCCCGTCCGATGACCACCGAACGGTCGTTCGGCCCTGAGGTCGCCGTCGCATCCACGCCATCGTGCGGAGGTCGTCGTCCGCCGCCGATCCGGAGGTCCCCATGTCCGTCCCGGGCGCCACGCCCGCCGACGGTGGTGTGGTCGTCGGCCGAAGCACCGCTCGGTCTCGCACGCCGCGATCGGGAAAGGCCGCCGGCCCGTCCTCGTCGTCCCGACGGGCAGCGCGGGCACCGCGACGGAGGACGCGAGCCCGGCGGGCCGGCACGAGCGGGCTTCCGGGCCCCGTTGATGGATCACGACACCAGGAGGACACCATGACCGAGCACCTGCCGACCGTGGTCTGCGGGATCGACGATTCGGTCGGGGGCCGCGCGGCCCTCGAGGAGGCGATCCGGCGTGCCGGCCGCCGGGGGGCACGGATTCGCGCCGTGCTCGTGTACGAGCCGCCGGAGATGTCCGGGGCGTGGGGCTGGGGCCCGACCGGCGCCGTTCCGCTGCCCCGGCTCGAGGTGTACCAGCAGAGCGAGCGGCGGGTCGCGCGGAAGATCGTCGAGCCCGTCCTCGAGGCGGTCCGGCCCGAGCTGCCGACCATGCCCCCGGTCGAGATCGACGCGGTCCCCGGGTGGCCGGTCGAGGCCCTGGTGGAGGCTGCGGAAGGGGCCCAGGAACTGGTGGTCGGCCACCGCGGGCGCGGGGCCGTCTCGAGCGTGCTGATGGGCTCGACGAGCCTGGGCTGCGTGCTGCACGCGCCCTGCCCGGTCACCGTGGTGCCCGCCCGTGACCGACCGCCGACGACGGAGAGCGTGATCGTGGTGGGGGTGGACGGGTCACCGGGGGCCGAGGAGGCGCTGCGCTGGGCCCTGGCGGAGGCCGGACGTCGTGGTGCCGCGCTGCGCGCGGTGGTCGCGGTGCGTCCGCCCGAGTCGTACTCCTTCGAGGACGTCGTGCAGCCCGATCCGGCAGAGGGCCGCAGGCTGGCCACCGCCGAGGTCCGCCGACGCATCGAGGAGCTGCGCGAGCAGACCGGGTCGACGGCGGAGGCCGAGGCGATCGCGATCACCGGTTCGTCCGTGCCGACCCTGGTCGAGGCGGCCGTCGACGCCGAGCTCCTCGTCGTCGGGCACCGCGGGCGGGGACCGTGGCGCAGCGCGCTGCTCGGCTCGGTGGCGCTCGGCGTCGTGCTCCACGCCCCGTGCCCGGTCACCGTGGTTCCGCCGCCGGTCCCGACGCCCGCCACGGCCCACGCGGCGGAGGAGTCGGCCACCGCGCTGCCGATCGGCCCGATCGCGTGACCGGGCCCGCCGCCGTCCGCGAGACCCACACCGCGGTGCTGTGGTTCCTCGACGACCGGGTGCACAAGCTCAAGAAGCCGGTCGACCTCGGTTTCTGCGACTTCACCACCGTGGCCGCGCGCCGCGAGGCCTGCGAGCGCGAGGTCGCGCTCAACGCGCGGCTGAGCCCGGAGGCCTACCTCGGGATCGAGACGCTGCTCGGCCCGGACGGCGCCGTCGCCGACCACCTCGTGCTGATGCGCCGGATGCCGGCCGACCGCAGCCTGGGCGCACTCGTGCGCGAGGGCGCCCACGTCGACGACGAGCTGCGCGCGGTGGCGCGCCGCTTGACGGCGTTCCACGCGATGGCGCGCCGCGGCCCGGAGGTCACCCGCGAGGGCCGGGCCGAGGCGCTGCGTGGGCGCTGGCGCGGGGTCCTCGCCGGCCTGCGCCGGCACGTCGGGGAGATCCTCGACCACGACGACGTCGCCCGCGTCTCGGCCCTGGCGACCCGCTACCTCGCCGGCCGCAGGACGCTGTTCGACCTGCGCTGCGAGGCCGGACGCATCGTCGACGGCCACGGCGACCTGCTCAGCGACGACGTGTTCTGCCTGCGCATGGGGCCGGTGCTCCTCGACTGCCTGGAGTTCGACGACCGGCTGCGCTACCTCGACACCCTCGACGACGCGGCGTTCCTGGCGATGGACCTCGAGCACCAGGGCGGTCCCGCGTTGGGCGAGCGTTTCCTCCGGCTCTACGGGGAGTTCTCCGGAGACCGCTGGCCGGCCTCGCTGGGCCACCACTACCGCGCCTACCGGGCCGCGACCCGCGCGGCGGTGTCCGCGGTGCGCGTCGACCAGGGCGGCCCCGGGGTCGAGGAGGCCCGTGCCCTGCTCGGCCAGGCCCGGCGGCACCTCGAGGCGGGCCAGGTGCGCCTGGTCCTCGTCGGCGGCCTGCCCGGCACCGGCAAGACGACGGTGGCCGACGGGCTCGGCGACCGGCTCGGCGCGGCCGTCGTCTCCAGCGATCCGCTGCGCAAGGAGCTCGCCGGGCTCGATCCCACCGAACCCGCGCCGAGCGGGTACGGCGAGGGCCTCTACCGCGCCGAGCACACCGCCTCCACCTACGCGGCGCTGCGCGCCCGGGCCGCCGACCTGCTCGCCCGCGGCGAGACCGTGGTCCTCGACGCCTCGTGGACCGACGCCGACGAGCGCGCCCGGGCGACGGAGCTCGCCACGCAGGCCCACGCCGAGCTCACCTGCCTGGAGTGCCGGGCGCCGCGCGAGGTCACCGAGCCGCGCATCCGCAGCCGGCGCGGGTCCGCCTCGGACGCCACACCGATGGTGGCCGCGGTGATGTCGCTCGACGCCGACCCGTGGCCGGAGGCCACCGTCATCGACACCGCCGGTCCGGCCGAGGCCGCGATCGAGCTCGCCCTCACCGAGGTCCACAGCCCCCGGTCCCACGCCCGCTGGACCGTCATCGGCCGGTGACGGGTGCGGCCCTCCGGCTCCCGACGGCCACGGCCGGGAGCCCCGGGAACTCACCGGGCCGGTGGGTGACCACGAGCGCCGTGCGCTCCCGGGTGACCTCCTCGATCTCGCCGGCCAGCGCGGTCGCGGTGGGCCCGTCGAGGTGGGCGGTGGGTTCGTCGAGGACCACGATCGGCCGGTCGGCGAGCAGGACCCGCGCGACGGCGAGCCGCTGGCGCTCCCCGCCCGACACCGGGCCACCGTGCTCGCCGAGCGGGGTGTCGAGACCGGCCGGCAGCCCGGCGTACCAGTCGGCGAGACGGGCCCGCGCGAGGGCGTGCTCGAGCTCGTGGTCGGTCGCGCCCGGCCGGGCGACGCGCAGGTTCTCGCGCAGCGTGTTGTCGAACAGGTGGGCCGTAGCCCCCGACCAGCCCATCCGGGACCGCACGTCGCCGGCCGCCATCGTGGCCGTGTCCGCGCCGTCCAGGGTGACCGCGCCGCGGCGGGCCGCGAGGGTGCGCATGACCGCGGCGAGGACGGTGCTCTTGCCCGCCCCGGAGGGTCCGGTGAGCAGGGTCCGGCCGCCCGGGGCGAGCGCGAATCCCACGCCCGACACCGCGTCGACCGACGCCCCCGGCCAGCGGACCGCGAGGGCCTCGGTCGCCACGGCCGGGTCGTCGGGAACGGGACGAGGGTCCGCCGGATCGGTGACCGGCGCGTCCCGCTGCTCGAGCTCGGCGAGACGCCGAGCGGCGGGCAGGGCCTGGGCGGTGCGGGCGGCCGCGTCGGGCAGGCCCGCGACGAGCTCGGCGGCGGCCAGCGGGGTCAGCGCGAGCACCGCGAGCGCGGTCGGGGCGAGCGCCCCGCTGCCGACGGCCGCGATGCCGACGGCGGTCGCGCCGGCGGCGGCCAGCCCGGTGGCCAGCACCCCGAGCCCGGCGCCCAGCCCGGCGGCGCCGGCCTGGGCGCGCTCGAGCGCCCCCAGCCGGGCGTCGAGGCGGGCCAGACGTCGCCGCCGCCCGGCCGCCGCGCCCAGCACCAGCAGGTCGGCGGCCCCGTCGAGGAGCTCGACCACGCCGGCCGAGACCGCGGCCCGCGTGGCCGCCGTCGCCCGGTCGGCCCGGCGTCCGGTCGCCACCGCGAGCAGCGGTCCGACGACCCCCGCGAGCAGCAGACCGACGGCCAGGACGACCGCTGCGGCCGGGAGCAGCACCGCGAACAGCGCGACGACCCCCAGGCCGCCCAGCAGCGCGGAGAGTCCCGGGACCAGGCCTCGCACCACGACGTCCTGCTGGGCGTCGACGTCGGCGGTCAACCGGGCGAGCAGGTCGCCCCGGCGCAGCCGGGCGGTCGTCGCCGGGCCCTGCCGGACGAGGGCGTGCCACACCCGCACCCGCAGATCGGTGCCGAGGCGCAGCGCCACGTCGTGGGTGACGAGCCGCTCGAGGTAGCGCAGGACGCCCTTCCCGACCCCGAACGCCCGGACGGCCACGATCGCGACGGTCAGGGCGAGCACCGGCGGGCGCAGGGCGGCCGCCGAGATCAGCCAGGCCGAGGTCGCGGTGAGGGCCACGGTGCAGCCGAGCGCGGCGGCCCCGAGGGCCACCGCGGCCGCCAGCCGGCCCAGCCGGCCGCGCACCGCCCCCGCGAGCCACCGCAGCGGGTGGGTCCCGACGACGGGTGCGGGGTCCGCGACGACGGCCGGTGGCACCTCCACGACCGGAGCGGCGGGCGCAGCCCTCGCCGTCGTGGGCGACGGCACCGTGACCGCGGCCCCGCCGGCCACCGCCACCACGCGGTCGCACGCCGCCAGCACGGTGTCGCGGTGGCTGACCACCAGTGCGCTGCGGCCCGCGAGCGCGGCCGGCAGCGCGGCGACGATGGCGGCCTCGGTGTCGGCGTCGACGCCCTCGGTGGGCTCGTCGAGCAGGAGGAGCGGCCGGTCGGCGAGCAGCGCCCGCGCCAGCGCCACCCGCCGTTGCTGACCGGTCGACAGCCCACCGCCCCGCTCGCCCACCTCGGCGTCGAGGGCCACGTCGAGGTGGGCCGCCCGGGCAGCCGCGGCCACGTCGTCGTCGGGGGCGCCGGGCCGGGCGAGCCGGAGGTTCTCGGCGACGGTTCCCGCGACCAGCACCGGGCGCTGCGGCACCCAGGCCACCCGCTCCCACCACGAGGCGAGGTCGAGTTCGGCCAGGTCCACCCCACCCACGGAGATCCGGCCGCGCTCGGGCCGGCGCAGCCCGAGCAGCAGATCGACCAGGGTGGACTTGCCGACCCCGCTGGCGCCGCGGACGCCGACGACCTCACCGGGCACGATCCGCATCCGGAGTCCGTCGAGCACCGGGCCGTGGCGCCCGTCGACCGTCACGTCCTCGACCCGCAGCGGCACCCGCGACGGGTCCGGTGCGGGCCGCCGGGCGGACCCGGGATCCGGGGGAGCGGTGTCGAGCACCGCGAAGACCTCGCCGGCGGCGGTGAGGCCCTCCGCGCTGTCGTGGAAGCGGGCCCCGAGCGCGCGCAGCGGCAGGTAGATCTCCGGCGCGAGCATGATCGCGAGCAGGCCGGTGGCGAGGTCGAGGCTGCCGTCGACCAGGCGCAGCCCGACCGACACCGCGACCAGGGCCACCGACAGGCTGGCGAGAACCTCGAGCACCAGGGCGGAGAGGAACGCGACCCGCAGGGTGCGCATCGTGGCGCGGCGGTACTCCTCGGCGACGGTACGGAGCCGCTCCGACTGGCGCCCGGCACGCCCGAAGGCCACGAGGACGTCGAGCCCGGCGACGAGGTCGAGGAAGTGGTGGCCCAGCACGGCGAGGGCGCGCCAGCGCTTCGCGGTGTCGTCGCGGGTGTGCAGCCCGACGAGCACCATGAACACCGGGACGAGCGGGACGGTGACCGCCACGATCGCGGCCGCCACCCAGTCCGCGGTGAGCAGCCGGACGCCGACGAGCACCGGCACGGTGGTCGCGAGCAACAGGGTCGGCAGGTAGCGGCGCAGGTACCCGTCGAGGGCGTCGACACCGCGGGTGGCCAGGACGGCCAGCTCGGCGGTGGAGGGCAGGCGCGGGTCGCGCGGGCCGAGGCGCAGCACGTGGTCGACGAGGTCGGCCCGCAGCCGGGCGCGGACCAGCGCGCTGGTGCGCACCGCCGCGGCCTCCGTCGCCCACGTCAGCACGGCACGGGTCCCGCCGACGACGACCAGGGCGAGCACCAGCGGTGCGAGGACGTCGAGCCCGGCGCCGTCGGTGAAGGCCCTCGCCACGGTGCGCGAGAGCAGGTCGGCCTGCGCGACGACGAGGCCGGCGACGGCCACGCCCGCCGCGGCCGTGAGCACCACGAAGGTGCGGGCCGGGCGGACGTGGCGCAGCAGGCGGGGGTCCAGCGGCGTCACCGGGAGCCCTGGGCGGCCTCGGTGCCGGGCTCCGCCGGGTCCGGCCCCGAGCGGTCGCCGCGCCCCCGCGGGGGCAGACCCACCGGCGGCGGGATGACGCCCCGGGTGATCCGGCCCCGGAACACCCAGTACGTCCAGCCCTGGTAGACGAGCACGATCGGTGTGATCACGACGGCCACCCAGGTCATGATGCGCAGGGTGTAGGGCGTCGAGGCCGCGTTGGTGGTGGTCAGCGTGCCGGCCGGGTCCAGGGTCGAGGGCAGGACGTCCGGGTAGAGCACCCCGAACAGCGTCACGGTCGTCGCGACGATCGCGATCGCGGTGGCCGCGAAGGCACGGCCCTCGCGACCCTGCCCGACGGTCAGGACCGCCACCACCAGCGCCAGCGCCGCGATCACGGCCGGGACGAGCGTCCAGCCGCCTCCGTGCTCGGCCTCGGTCCAGCCCAGGAACACCGCCGCGATCGGGACGGCGACCGCCGCGGTCCACAGGGCGGCCTGGACCGCGCGGTCGCGCAGCTCGCCGTCGGTGCGCATCGCGGTGAACACGGCACCGTGGAGCAGGAACACCCCGAGCGTGGTGAGCCCGCCGAGCAGCGCGTAGGGCGTGAGGAGGGTGAGCAGCGTGCCGGTGAACTCGTGCTGCGCGTCCAGCGGCACCCCGTGGACGATGTTCGCGAACGCCACGCCCCACAGCAGGGCCGGCACGGCCGAGCCGACCATGATCACCGCGTCCCAGCGGCGCCGCCAGCGCGGGTCGTCGACCTTGCCGCGGTACTCGAAGGCCACCCCGCGCCCGATCAGCGCCACCAGGATCAGCAGCAGCGCGAGGTAGAAGCCCGAGAAGAGGCTGGCGTACCACTGCGGGAAGGCCGCGAAGGTGGCGCCGCCGGCGACGAGCAGCCACACCTCGTTGCCGTCCCAGACCGGGCCGATCGTGTTGATCATCCGCCGGCGGTCGATCTCGTCGCGGCCCAGCACGCCGAGCAGCGCGCCGACACCGAAGTCGAAGCCTTCGAGGACGAAGTAGCCGGTCCAGAGGACGGCGATGAGCAGGAACCAGATGTCGGTGAGTGCCAGACCGAACACGTCGGTGCCTCGCTTCCGTCGTCGGGATCGTCAGTACGCGACGGCGAGCGGCCGGGGCTCGTCGGCACCCTCGGGAGCGGGCGGCGGCACCGGGTCCGGGCCGCGGCGGGCGTAGCGGACCAGCAGCCCCACCTCGACCACGGCGAGCACGCCGTACAGGACGGTGAACACGATCAGCGAGGTCGCGACCGTCCAGGGCCCGACCGAGGGCGAGACGCCGCTCGCCGTCGTCATCTGGCCGTAGACCACCCAGGGCTGCCGGCCCGTCTCGGTGAAGATCCAGCCGACGGAGTTGGCGACCACGGGGAAGCCGATGCCGGCGAGCGCCAGCCCGGCGAACCATCGCTGCCCGGGCACCCGGCCGCCGCGCTGCAGCCAGAGGCCGACCAGGGCGAGCAGCAGCGCGAGGATGCCGAACCCGATCATCACGCGGAACGACCAGTAGGCGACCGGGATGTTCGGGACGTAGTCCCCCGGGCCGAAGCGGGCGACCGAGTCGGCCTGGATGTTGTCGATGCCCTCGACGGTGCCGTCCGGGCTGCCGGTGGCCATGAACGACAGGACCTTGGGCAGCCGGATGCTCCACAGCTCCTGGGAGCCGTCGAGGCTGCCGATGGTGAACAGCGAGAACGACGCGGGCGAGGACGTCTGGTAGAGCGCCTCCGCCGCGGCCATCTTCATCGGCTGCTGCTGGGTCATCAGCCGCGCCTGCAGGTCGCCCGTGACGACGGCTCCGAGACCGGCGACGACCACGGTCCACAGCGCCACCCGCAGCGAGGAGCGGAAGACCGCGACCTCGTTGCCACGGACCAGGTGCCAGGCGGAGACGCCGAGGATCAGCATGGCCGCGGACAGGAACGCGGCGGTGATGGTGTGGGCGAAGGCCCCGACCGCGGTCGAGTTGGTGAGTACGGCGGCGAAGTCGTGCAGCTCCGCGCGCCCGGTGACCGGATTGACGGTCGAGCCGACCGGGTGCTGCATCCACGAGTTCGCGGCGAGGATGAAGTAGGCCGAGAGCGTGGTGCCGATCGCGGCGAGCCAGATCGTCGCCAGGTGCACCCGCTTCGGGAGCCGGTCCCAGCCGAAGATCCACAGGCCGAGGAACGTCGACTCGAGGAAGAAGGCCAGGAGCCCCTCGATGGCCAGCGGCGCGCCGAACACGTCGCCGACGAAGCGGCTGTAGTCGCTCCAGTTCATGCCGAACTGGAACTCCTGGACGATGCCGGTGACGACGCCCATGGCGAAGTTGATCAGGAAGAGCTTCCCCCAGAACTTCGTCATCCGTAACCAGCGCTCGTCGCCGGTGCGGACCCAGGCGGTCTGCATCCCGGCGACCAGCAGCGACAGGCCGATCGTCAGGGGGACGAAGAGGAAGTGGTAGACGGTGGTGATCCCGAACTGCCACCGCGCCAGGTCCAGCGCCATCTCTCCCGCCCTCCGGATCGTGTGGCGCCGGGGTCGGCGTCGGGGGCAGGGTGCGTCGGGGCCCCGGGGCAAGATCAGGGCCGGACGTCCTCCGGGAGGTCCCGGACCATCGGGTCCCCCGGCGCGCGGGAGGCGGACGTGTGGGCCGGGGCGCCGTGGTGGCGGGCCCCCACGCCGGGGTGATCGACCGGCCGTGCTCGCCGCGGCGGCGGAGGCCGCCGGCACCGGACCCGAGAGGCTCGAGGTGGTCGACACCGCCCCCGGACCGCATCGAGAGCCTTCGTGCGGGCGACCGATGACCGCCGAGCGGGGCCCGAAGGACCCGAGTGTGCGCACCTCCCCGGTGCCCACGCTCGAGTCCCAACCGAACGGGAGGAGATGGCGGAGATGGACGAGGAGCGCCGGGTCGAGGACTTCAGCGGCATCGCGGTCGGGACGGTGGACTCGGAGGGATGGGTCACCGACTTCGCGGGTGTGCGCCTCGGTGTGCTCACCAGCAAGAACGACGTCGTCGACTTCTCCGGGGTGCGCCTCGGGGCGCCGGTCCCTCGGTGAGCACGGACGCCGTGTCGCGGGAGCGCCGCTCACGGCTGCTCGTCGGGGTCGATGACCATCCGGCGACCTTGCGTGCGGTCGGGTGGGCGGCCCGGGAGGCCGTCCTTCGCGGGGCCGAGCTGGACCTGGTCCAGGTCCACCCTCCCGGTGGGAGCGACCCCGACCCCCACGCCCCCTCCGGACGGGCGAGCGGCCTGCTCGACCACGCCCGGCGTGCGGCCCACGACGTCGCCGCGAACCTGGTGGTCCGGCTCTCCGTGGTCGAGGGTGCGGTGGGGCCGGCGCTGGCCGAGGCCGCCGCGGACGCGTTGCTGCTGGTGACCGGCTCCCGGATCCCGGAGCGGGGGTACGCGCCCGGCGTGGGGCGTACGATCGCCCACCTGCTCGCGCATGCGCCGTGCCCGGTGGTCGTCGTCCCGCAGAACTGGACTCCTCGCAGCGTGCACGTCGGCGACGTCGTCGTCGGGATCGACGGGTCGGAGCCCTCTGTCGGCGCGGCGGCGTTCGCCGCCGTGACCGCCGAGCGCTGGGGCGTCCCCCTGACCGCGGTGACCGTGGGTCCCTGGATCGACGAGGACGACGAGATCGAGTTGCGCCGCTGGCTCGCGGAGTCCGTGGCGGGTCTCCCGGCGGACCATCCCGACCTGCGCATCCACGAGCTCGTACGCTCCGGGATCGCCGCCGAGGAGCTCATCCGCGCCGCGGGGCCCCGGGGTCGGCTGCTCGTGCTCGCCTCCAGCGGGCGCGGCACCCTGGGGAAGGCCCTCCTCGGGTCGACCTGCCGGGACGTGATCGCCCTGACCCGCTGCCCGGTGGCCGTCCTGCCGACCGCAGTTGCCCGCGCCGTCCGTGACGACGCGGTGGCTCACCGGGCGTCGTCGGTCTAGGGCCTGCATCTGTCGCGACACCCCTGCGGGGACCGTCACGACGGTCCCCGCAGGGGCGCGTCACCCGGTCCGTGGCACGAGCCGGACCCGGACGTCGACGGCGAGGGACGGCGGGAGACCCGGGCGGCGGCCCCGAGGAGCCGGCTCGGTGGGCCTGAGCACCGTGTGCACGCCCATGGCAGCGTCCTCGTCGTCCGCGCACCGGCCGAGGGTCGCGCCGAGGCCGACGACCACGAGAGCCACGCGACCTGAGCCGCCCCGACCGAGGAGGTGCTCCGGGGCCCCGGCCCGGTCACCGTGGTGCCGCTGCCCGTCGCCGCCTGACCTGCTACCGGCGCCGGGGTCACGCGACCTCGGCGCCGGCGCGACCTCACCCGGCGGGAACGGGCTGGGTCGCGGCCCACCGCACGGCCTCGTCGCGCGCCGCCACCGGGAAGTGGCGGATCTCGGGGTGCAGGAGCGTGCCCGCGAGGCGCGCCGCGACGTCGGCGCCCGGCGCGTCGAACACGAGCGCCAACCGGGCGACCCGCGACTGGTGACCGGCGACGAACCGGATGTGGTGCAGCAGGCCGGAGAGGTTCTCCCACCCCGGGAAGCCGTGCGCTCGCAACGCCAGCCCGGGCAGGTCGCGGTGCTCGGCGAGCCACCCGTCGACCTCCGCGGCGATCGCGTCGACGTCCTCGCGGCGCAGCGGCTGCCCGATGTCGACGACGACCACGCCGTCCTCGGCCTGCAGGCGCACCCCGGCGAGCTGACCGGGCAGCTCGCTCAACCACCGCAGGGCCTCGTCCCGCTCCGCCACCGCGAACACGCGGACGTGGCCGGGGAGGAAGAAGGCCGAGAAGGCGGTCATGTCCCGGACCCACAGGAGGTCGGAGACCACCGCGCGCAGCCGGCGAGGTGGCGCATCGCGGCGAAACCGAGGCGCACGTCGTCCCACACCGCGCCCGGCGTCATCCCGGTGAACGCCTCGTCGACCGTGCACAGGATGCGCAGCCCGCGCCGCTCGGCCACGGCCGCGGCGAGGATCGGGGCCACGACGTCGTGGTAGTCCTGCGGGGTCACGATGCCCACGGCCCGCACGGCAGCCACGCCGGCCGGGACATCCAGGTCTCGTTCGATCATCTCGTGAGTGCAGCCCGTGGGCATCGCCGCCGACACGGCCGACGGTCCCCGGGCGGGCGGACCATCGGGGTGGACCGCGCGAGCAGAGCCGGACCGGTGGTGATCACCGACGGGCGCTCGTGCGGCGGGCGGTGGCGAGGATCCGGAGTCCGACAGTGAGTACCACCAGGACGAGGAACGGCTCGGGGCTCGCGGTCACGATCGCGACCCCCACCGCGATGCCGGGCAGTGCGCCGAGGACGGCGAGCGGGCCCATCGCCGCCGGGTCCGCGACGGGGCGCAGGCGTAGGAACCTCGGTCATCAACTTTCTCGGGGCCTGCCTACTGCACCGACACGGCCCCACCGGCCCGGTCGCCCATGGCCTCCCGTGCACTCGATATCCGGAAGACCTCCAAACGGCGCCGAGAATGGGGTGGCCGGGCGACGCCGTTCGAACGGCCGCACCGTTTTCGGTTGCGCGGAGAGACGCCGGGCGGCGGTCGGTTCGGGCGATGGTCAGCCGACCGGGGTCCGGAGCAGATCGCGCAGGTGCCGGTCGATCTGGGGCATGTAGTCGGGATTGACCGCAAAGAGGCCGAGGTGGCCCAGGACGTCGTTCACGACCCGGAGCTCCGAGCCCTTGACCATGTTCTGCTCGAACGAGCAGTCCCGCGGCGGGAAGAACATGTCCTCGTCGATCGGGATCACGAACGTCTTCGCGGTGATCCTTGCGAGGGCCGCGCCCAGGTCGCCGCCGGTGTGCCGCGCGACGTCGCCGCGCTGCCACTTCCACATCATCGCCAGCAGATCATCGGGATCGCGCACTGTGAAGTAGGGCTGCAGGAATCCGGCGAGGAACGCGTCCATGTCGTCGAAGCCGAGGCCCTGGTAGACGCCCTGTTTCCAGAACTCGGTGGAGAAGCCCATGACGCCCCACATTCGGGCGTGGCGCTCCAGTCCGACCTGGACCTCGTCGTTGGAGGAGTACTCGCCGTCGCGGAATCCCGGGTCGGAGGTGATGGCCTCCATGAGCGTGCGGACGTAGAGGAAGTCGTGGTCGGTGTTCTGCGCGGTGCCGGCGATGGGCGCGGCGCGCAGGACCTTGTCGGGGAACCGCACGGCCCACTCGTAGGTCTGCTGCGCGCCCATGGAGCCGCCGACCACGAGCTGGAGATGATCAATGCCGAAGTGCTCGCGCAGCAGGCGTTCCTGCGCCACGACGTCGTCCCCGATGCGGACCTTCGGGAATGCCGACATCGCGAGCTCGGCGTTGACCCCCGACGCGTTGTGCGGCGCGGTCGACAGTCCGTTGCCGATCTGGTTGATCACGACAATGAAGTACCGCGACGGGTCGAGCGCGTGGTTCTCGCCGATGTACTGCTCGCGGAAGATCTGGTGGGTGCCCGAGTACCACGTGACCACGAGGATCACGTTGTCCTTGGCCTCGCTCAGCGTTCCGAAGGTCGTGACCGCGAGGTGGCAGTCCGGGATCGAGCCGCCCTCCTCGAGGTCCAGGCGCCCGATGCTGATCTCCTCGTAATCGCCGTGGTGCTCGTGTGTGTAGAACGGGTTCTCGATGGCTGCCATGACCGGCCTCCCTCAGTGGTGTCGTCCACCCCACGTACCAGTGGCGCGAACGACACAAAAGGGTCGGACGGGCCCTAGGTGCGCAGACGGGCAGTGAGTGGACGCCGCGTGTGCCCACGGGCGCCGGATCGGCGGCTCCCCAGTGCCCGGGCAGCGGCGCCAGCGCGGACCGCAGGGCGGACGGGCTCCTCAGCACGTCGGGATGGTGACAGGACCGTCTCCAATTCCGCTGGAGCCGGGTTGAAGGGGTCTTGGAGCTGCGGCGCGCAACGTCGTGGCCGAGCGGGCCGACGACCGGCCCCGTCCCCAGGAGCCGGCCATGTCCACCATCCTCGACACCATCCCCACCGTGTTCACGCCCGGCACCCCGGGTTACGACGCGGCCCGCGCCGGCTTCGACCTGTCCGCGATCCCCACCCCCGACGTCGCGGTCTCCGCCCGCGACGAGGCCGACGTCGTCACCGCGGTGCGGTTCGCCGCCGAGCGCGACCTGCCCGTCGTGGTCCGCACGACGGGCCACGGCCCGGTCGGCGGGGACGAGGGCGGCGTGCTGATCGACACCCGCGCGCTCGACCGGGTCCGCGTGGACCCGCAGCGGCGCACCGCAGTCGTCGGCGGCGGCGCGACGTGGACGCCGGTCCTCGCGCACTGCGCGCCGGCCGGGCTGATCCCGCTGTGCGGGTCGTCGCCCGAGGTGGGCGTGGCGTCCTACACGACGGGTGGTGGGCTGAGCCCGCTCGGCCGGCGGTACGGCTGGGCGGCCGACCGGGTCCGCCGGATTCGGCTCGTCACCCCCGACGGCGAGGTCCGCGACGTCACTGCCGCCCCCGACCCGGAGCTGTTCTGGGCGGTCCGCGGCGGCGGCAGCGGCTTCGGTGTCGCGACGGAGCTGGAGTTCGACCTCGTCCCCGGCGACGCGCTGTACGGCGGCGGGCTGTTCCTGCCGGGGGAGTGCGCCGCGGAGCTGGTGGCCGCGTTCGGCCGCGTCACCGCGGGCGCGCCCGACGCGCTCAGCCTGTCCGTGGCCTTCGTGTCCTTCCCGCCGATCGAGGCCGTCCCGGCGCCGCTGCGCGGCCGCTTCGTCGCCCACCTGCGGGTGACGTACAGCGGTGCGCCCGAGGAGGCCGAGCGGCTCATCGCTCCGCTCCGCGCCGTGGCGGCCCCGATCCTCGACACCGTGCGGCCCCTGCCGATCCTCGAGTTCGGCACCATCCACGGCGACCCGACCGCCCCGCAGCCGGTGAGCTGCGGCGGCGCGGTGCTCCCCGTGTGGGACGACGCCGCGATCGAGGTGCTGCTCGCCGAGGTCGGCGCGTCGACGCCGCACATGCTGGAGCTGCGCCACCTCGGTGGCGCCCTCGCCCGCCCGGCCGCCGTGCCCGACGCCGTCGGCCACCGAGACGCCGCGTTCAACGTGTTCACCTCGGCCTACCCGGGCCCGGCGTTCGCGGACGCCGCCGGCATCCAGACCGCGTTCTACCAGCGGCTGCTGCCGTGGAGCGGCGGCCGGTCACTGCTCAACTTCACCTGCCGGCCCGACGGCAGGCCCGTCGACGCCCGCGGCGCCTTCGACGCGGCGACGCTCGCCCGGTTGCAGGAGGTGAAGGCGGAGACGGACCCGCGGAACCTGTTCCGGACCGGCGTCACGATCCTGGAACCCGCATCCGTGTCGTGAGTCCCGGTAGCGCGCCCGTTGTGGACCGGCTCAGGCCTGGTCCATATTCGGGACCGTGACGACGAGCTCCCCTCGGTGCGAGGGGAGCCGATGACCACGGACACGCCCGCCGAGCCGCCCGTGCGTTTCCGGGACCTCGGCCGGCTGGAGGTCGAACGGGGCGGCGAGGTGAGTGCCGTGGGGGGCGCCCGGCTGGAGTCGGCGCTCGCGCTGCTGCTGATCCACGGCGGCCACACCGTCGGGGTGGACGCGCTGTGCGAGGCCATGTGGGGCGAGCGCGGCGTCGACCGCTCGGTGTCGACGCTCGACTCCCACGTGTGGCGGCTGCGCCGGGTGCTCGAACCCGGCCGGGCGCGGGGCGAGCCGTCGAGGGTCCTGGTCCGCGACCCCGGCGGCTACCGGCTCGTGCTGACCGGGGACGACCCGACCGACTCGGCCCGCTTGGTCCGGCTGGCGACCGCCGCGGCCGATCGTCTCGCCTCCGGCGACGCGACCGGCGCTCTGGCACAGGCCACCCGGGCGGCCGCCCTGTGGCGGGGTCGGCCCTACGGCGTGGCCGCCGAGCAGGACTGGGCGCATGCCGCAGTCGCCCGTCTCGACGCGGTCCGTGCCGGCCTCCGCGAGACCCACATCGGGGCTCTGCTGGGCACCGGCGCTCCGGAGCAGGCCCTCGGCGAGCTCGAGACGGCGCTGGCCGAGGAACCGTTGCGGGAGCGGCTGTGGCTGCTGCGGATGACGGCCTACCGGGACGCCGGGCGGCGCGCCGAGGCGCTGCAGGCCTACACCGACGCCCGCACCGTCCTCGTCGAGGAGCTGGGTGTCGAGCCGGGGCCCGAACTCCAGGCGCTGCACGCCGAACTGCTGCGTGACGAGGCACCCGGGCCCGTCGTCGCGCCTGCCCGGGCGGAGCCGTCGCAGCACCTCCCCGAGGCGCGCAGCCGGCTGGTGGGGCGGGAACGGGAGACGGCCGAGCTCGCGGGGCTGGTCGTGCCCGGGCGGTTGGTCACGATCGTGGGCGCGGCGGGGTGCGGCAAGACGCGGCTCGCGCTGGAGGTCGCCCGGAAGACCGCGCCGCCCGGCGGGTCGTGGTTCGTCGACCTCACGGTCGCCACCCCCGAGGGGGTCCCCGACACGATCGCGTCCGCGCTGGAGGTGCCGGCCTCGGGTCCCGCCGAGCCCGCGGAGGCGTTGCGCCGCTTCACGTCCGCGCGGCGCATGCTCGTCGTCCTCGACAACTGCGAGCACGTCCTCGACGCCGTCGCCGAGCTGGTGGAGAAGGTACTGGTCGGAGGACCGCAGCTCGCCGTGCTGGCGACCAGCCGGGAACCGCTGGAGGTCGACGGCGAGGAGGTCGTGGCCCTGGCACCGCTCACGTCGACGGCGGCGGTCGAGCTGTTCCTCGACCGGCTCGACGCGCTCGTGCCCGGCGGGGTGGGCGACGACGAGTCGATGGTCGACGTCCGCGACATCGCCGAGGCCGTCGACGGGCTCCCGCTCGCGCTGGAGCTGGCCGCCGGCCGCGCCCGCGCGTACACGCTCACCGAGATCGCCGCCCAGGTCCGGGCCGACGCCAGCACGCTGAGCCGGGTCGGGCGCCGCCGCGGCACGAACCATCACCGGACGGTCCGCGACGCCGTCGACACCAGCTACCGCGCCCTCCCCGAGCCCCTCGCCGCGCTGCACCGCGCCGTCGGTGCCGTGCCCGGCCCGTTCACCGTCGACGTCGCGGCGGCGCTGACCGGGATGACGACGACGGACGCGGTCGACGCCGTCGCCGGGCTGGTGCACCGCTCCATGCTGTCGGCGCTCGGGCCGCCGCGAGCCGGTGGTGCGTCGCGGTTCGCCCAGCTCGCGACGGTGCGCGGGCACGCCGTGCACGAGGCCGACCGGGCCGGTGAGGACCCGGCGGCCCGGCGCGACGCGTGGGTCGAGGGTCTCGCCCGCGACAAGCCGCGGCTCGGCTCGCACACGATGGCGAGCTGGTACGCGGCCCTCGACGACGACCTCGCCGGGATCCGCGCGACGGTGCAGCGCACCCTGGTCGACGCCCCCACCCCGTTGGGCGCGGCGCTCGTGGCCCGCCTCGGGCTGTACTGGGCGTTCAGCGGCAAGGCCCTGGAGGGCGACCGCCAGCGCGAGACCGTCCTGCGGACCGTCGAGGCCGACCCGGCCCTCGCGGAGCCCGTCGACCGCGTGCTCCTCCTGCTCGGCGACGCCAACTCCCGGCTCGTGCAGGGCGATCCCGCCGCCGGGCGGGTTCGCGTCCGGGAGGCGCTGGCCGCCGCGGAGTCCCTGACCGGCGACGACGCCGCGATCGTGTGCGACGACCTCGCCGTCACGACGGGCCCGTTGGGCCGGGTCGGCGACGCGGAGGTCCTGGCCGAGGTGGCGGCCGCAAGCACGCGGCTCGCCGCGGGTGCCCCGGCGCTCGACGTCGTCGTCCGGCACGCGCAGCTGCTCGCCGAGGCCGTCGCCGATCCCCGCCCGGAGCTGGTGGCGCGCTTCGCCGCGCTCCACGACGACGCCCGTGCCGCCGACAACCTGTACACGGCGTGGAGCGCCGCGGCGGGGGCGGCGACGATCGCGCTGGCGGACGGCCGTCCCGACCAGGCACTGCCCTGGGCGCGCGCGATGCTGCAGGCGTCGGCCGATGCGGGCCTGCGCGACAACGCCTTCGCCCTGGAGATCTACGGCCTCGCGCTCGGTCGGGCCGGCGAGGACGCCGCGGCGCTGCGCGTCCTCGGTGCGGCCGAGGCCCAGCACCGCTCGGCCGGCGTGCCGTGGCCCCGGGACGAGGAGATGTCGACACTGCTCGCGGCCATCACCGCCCGTCTCGGCGCCACGACGGCCGCCCGCGCCCGGGCCGAGGGGGCCCGCACCGCCCTCGTCGAGTTCCTGGCCTGAGCAGCGGCTCCAACCCGCGCGACCGGAGTTGGAGTCGCGTTGGAGGACCCGCGGCACCGTGGTCGGCAGACGGGCGGGGACACCGCCCGCAGCGGGACCGGAGCACCGACATGACCACGCTGAGCATCTGGACGTTCGACACCGAGACCGGTGCCGAGACCGCGCTGCGACCGCTCGAGCGCCGGCAGAACCAGCGGCTGCTCACCCTCGACGACGCCTCCGTCGTCGCCTGGGCGGCCGACGCGGCGCGGCCCCGGACCTACCAGGCCGGGACCGCCGCCGGGACGGCCGCGCTGTCCGGCGCGTTCTGGGGCCTGCTGTTCGGGACGGTGTTCCTGCTCCCGCTCAGCGGGTCCACGGCCGCCGCCGGGGCGGGGCTGGCCCACGTCGGGCTGCCCGACGCGTTCCTCGGTCGGGTCCGCGACCGCATCGTCGCCGGCACGTCAGCGCTGTTCCTGCTCACCGACGACGCCGTGGTCGACGCGGTCGGCGAGGTCCTCGCGGACACGCACATCGATCTGCTCGCCACCACGCTCACCCGGACCCAGCAGGACGCGCTGACCCGCGCCTTCTCCGCCGACACCCGGTCCACCGACCAGACAGGAGCATCGAGCGGGGTGTCGCACTGACCGCGCGGGTCGCGTCCTGCTCGAGTCGGGCACGAGCGGGACGATCGCTCACCTCGCGGCCGCGACGGTGCCGCGTGCGGCACCCGCGGCGCGGGGATGTCCCGGCGTCACCGCGCGCCGACCAGGTGATCGACCACCCGGGCTCGGGCCGCCCCGGCGTCGGGGTGGGTGCAAAACCCGGTCCGAAGACGACGTCTCGACGGACCTCAATCCCGTCAGCTTGGATGCTTGCACCCGTACTATTGACGACGTGCTGTCGCGCGTTGAAGAAGGAGCGGCTCCGCGACCCTGTCGCGCATCCCAATGCGTCAGCTTGGTCGCCCTCCCTGTCATAGGCACGGGCGAGTTGCTGAAAGGCTGACGGCTCGTATCGGCGCTCTGGAGGCCCGATAATCCACCTCATCAACTCATCGCGACTCACGCCTTGCGGCACGCCCGAGTAGGTGCAGTGCTCGAGCAGCACTTGCCCGTCCGCCCGCCAACCAGTTGCGCGCCAAGCATAAAGGCGCCACTTTTCGCGTTCCCCTTCCGTCGTCCAGATGCTTTGCGCTCCCGAGCTGGCGTCTCCCCTGTCAGCGGCGCCCGCGCTGGTGCGTTCATCCGACACGTCGAGCGACGAGGGCCATCGAGCGCCGGCCTCAACCTCGGACACACTTGAGCAAGCGCTTTGGTTTGAGATATTGAGAAGCCCTCCGATCCTAGTCCCGGTGAGATTGATGGCCGGTCCATTTGGACTTCTACTGCGACCGGCGACCATCTCGAAGTTGCGCCCGATCTGCGCATCGGCAACGTCGATTGCTGGCCCGTCTTGCCCTCCTTCTGCAAGATGACCCCGGTCGAGCCGCAGACCTGGGTCAGCCTCGTTGCCGACCTGGGCCTGGTGGTCGTCGGCGTTCGTCGTTCCAGATGACGTGGTCAACGACCCACGGAGTCATCTGGCCCGGCACTCGCCTCCGAGCGCAATTCCGGCCAGCGGCTGCCCGCCGACCATGCCATGGATACGACATCCCGGCAGATTCACCGTCCCGTGGTGGGAGCGAGACGCCAGCACGGGCGATCTACTGGCTGACGCTTCTCATGGTCGTCTCGGTGGCCTTCTGTACTCTCCTAGGCGGCTCTTGGCTAGTGCAGGCTACCGACAGTCCCGGTCTGCCCGTCGACCGCCCATGTTCGCTTTCGCAGAGCATAACTTACGCCACTTCGCTGACCCTTCCAATCGTTACTGGAGGCGCGGACAAGGTGTGCAAAGTGCGCCCTGGTGATGGCTACTTAGCACTCCTGTCGGTTGGCCAACTCGGTGTCCAAATCTTGGGCTGGCTGCTAGCGAGCGTCTTCGTCGCGGGCATAGTCGGCATTATTCGTCCTCAACGCTGATGTTGATGGCGAGCTCGGTCAGGGGACGAGCTCAAAGGCCCAATGGACCTCCTCAAGGTCGACGTCTCGACTCGATAGCCGGCGAGGAAGGCCACATGATGGCGTTGTCGTACAGCCACTGCTTGACTACCTCCTCTGGCCAGTCCAACCGCTTGATCTGGGGCAGTCGGTAGAAGACGTCCGTGCCGGAGTCGCGGTCTGCCACAGGAAGTTCGTGCATGTAGCTGGGCACGGGCTAAGTCTCGACTACTTGCTCAGGTGCAGCCCTAACGTCTCATCCCCACGTGGCTGTGCCCACTTGCGACAGCAAGCAGGCTGCAATGTCGCGGCCGGCCCGCAGGCGCTAATTGCCGTCTGCAGAAGCGATGGTTCCGGTGGTCGGCGAGGGGCAGTGCCGATAGCTCGCGTCAGTGGATGACTGGCAGCACAGGAGCCGGCGGCGGGGGCGGTGACGGCGGGCCCAGCGGGGACCCGATGGACTACGGCAGGGCGGCTTCGCCGGATGCAGCGGGGTTCCGCAGCGGAGCCCCTCGTGGACGGGACAGAACGGCAGGGACGGTTCTCCTGTTGACGGCGGCAGGGGCGGCGCGGCCGGCGGCGAGTCGGGCATGGGTGGCGGCCGGAGTCAGGGCGGCTCCGGGCTCGGCGCGAACGGCGGCGGGGGCGGCGGGGGCGTCAACCGTGGGAAACCCAGCAGCGGAGCGGGCGGCACGTCGGCGGCCGGCGGCGGTGGCGCCGGGAGCTCGGCCACCCACGTCATGACCGCCACGAGCGTCACCTGCCGAATCAACGACAGCTCCTTCGGCGAAGGCGATGGCCAGGTCGTCCTGACCCCGTCGGGGAGCTGAGCCGGAGGCTGCCGTGCCGATGAGCTGGCGGTAGGGCTCGACCAGGGTCACCCCGCCCGCATGTAGGCGACGCACCGAGGTCGAGACCTACTTGCTCCCCGCCCACGGCTACCCCGAGCTGCTCGATGCGCTCGAGGCGGTGGTCATCGTCGGGCTACTCATCGGGGCAGATCCAGAAGGTGCTTGGTTGGGTCCGAGCGCCCAGGCGTCCTGGCACGCCCCCCGTCCGTCGGCGTCCACGGCGTCGAGCAGGTCAGCGACATCGCCGGCCTCGGTTGGCCACAGCGCCAGGTAGAGATCGTGTCGCTGCCCTTGACCGGCCAGTGGATGGCCGTGCTGTCCAGTTTCGTCGGGCTATGTCGGAACCAGATCGCCTTCAGCGGGCCGTGGGCCAGGCAAAGCTTCAGACTGCCCTCGGCCAGTAGTCCTGTGCCCTGATCGGCTAGTTCAGGTGGCCCTGAACGCACCAAGGGTGACCAGCAGCTCCACGGCTGGCGCGTGGCGGGCCCAGAGCGCCTCGTATGCGACAACCGAGCCGAGCGAGTGCGCGATCACCACCCGTGGGGCGACGGCGGCAAGCCTGTCCGCCACGTCATCGCGCGCTGCCTCGCGGCGGTCCGGCTCGTCGAGGTAGGTGGCGACCTCAGAGCAGAACAGGGCTACGAACCGGCGGACGAGGCCGCGCTCGGAGTTAACGGTGCGCAAGGAGTCGGCGGCTGCGCGCGCAGGGGCGGTGAGGCGGCCTTGGGCGACCTCGCTCGGCGCTCCGACCTCGGCCGGCCCAGGCCAGCAATTCAGCGGAGCGGTACCCCGAGAGTGTCGGTGAGGTTTGCCCCAGTGGCATTAATAAGGATAGCGGACGAAATGTCAGCACCCGTTAGGTCGGTACCGCTTAGGTCTGCGCCCGTTAGGTCGGCGCCGCTGAGGTTGGCGCCCCTTAGTGTTGCGCCCGCAAAATTGGCGCCAGCGGCGCGGGCAAAAGAAAGATCAGCGTCGTAGAAGTCAGCACCTCGAAGATCTGCATCTGCGAGGTGGGAGAAGTTAAGTTTGCTGCCTACGAACTCGGTGCCCTTGAGGCCACTGTCAGTCAAATTGGCGCCCGTGAGGTCGGCGTCGAAGATGCGCGCGCCTGCAAAGTTGTTGCCGATCAGATTAGCGCCCAGCAGACATGCTCCGGCCAGATCGATCCTACTACCTGCGTCTTGGGCCGGATCACGTCGCCCTAGGACGGTGAGCGCCCCAGCGACGTCGCTCGGAGGTTCAGGCAGACCAAAAACCACCGCTGGTAATGCCGAACTTTGGCCCGACGCCGGCGGATTCCGAGAGGGGCAAGACGATTTTGGTGCGTGATTGCGAACATATGCAGACAGCACAGCGAGAATCGTTGGCTGATCGCGAGGGGAATCGTGAGACAGGCGCTCAAGAGCGTATATACCACCAAGATGCACGTCGGGGCCCGGATCGCCAAGCTGTGATACAGCTCGGGTATAGCGATCGGTGACCTGGCCCTGCTCAGCGATCTCGATCTGTCGTTGAGTGGAGTTCAGCGCGGCAGTGGCCACGAGGGCGCTTATCACTGCCGCCAGGGCGGTGGCGATTGCCGCCACCACAGCTGCATTCCCCCGCACTCCACGCCACACTCGCGCAAGCCCGTCGGTGAAGCGACGCCATAATGACCGCTTGGGACAGCGCAGCGCCGATCTTGAGGCATAGCGCCCGGCTACGGGCGGTCGTCGTAGCCGGTTCGCCACTGAAGCGTGACCAGAAGGGCGACGGCGACGGTCTCGCGAGCGCGGCTGTGTCATCGTGTTCCGAACGAATTGAATACGGACGATTGCAGGACGGCTATCTTCCCAACCTTCGAGGCTAGGGTGGTAACGAACGTAGCGAACCGGCACCACGACCACTCATTAGGAGTAGTCTCAGATTACGTCTGGTGAGCAGAGCTCTACCGACTGCCATCATTGGAAGGCCTCGCGTTACATTCTGCCCGAGCATTGAAGACTGCAAGAAGGACGCGTGCTTGGTCGGCGCGCGGGGAGCGAGACGGCTGCACGGGCCTTGTGGCAGCCGGCATCCCCGCCCGTCGCCCCCGGCAGCGGGCCCCCGAGCGGGGGGCGAGCTCCGGGTTAGCTACCTGCCTCAACGGAGCCGCGAGTCCGCCTCTGGCGCCGACCGCGAGCGGCTTGGCCCGCGCCGGTGGAACGGGTCGCGGCATGAGACGGGTGGAACGTGAGCGCGTGGGCGAGCACGGCGGGGCTATCGACGTGCACCGATGGACGCACAGAGGCTGCCGCTCGCGGAGACAAACGTCCTCGTAATCCGTGGTTCGGTTAGCACGACGAGTCGTCTGTTCCGTCAGGCCCAACGCTGCCTTGATCGATGTTCTTGTCGAGCGGGCGTCTGGGGCTCGGTGAGCTCGATACGGAGTATGGTGCGTTGGTTGGCGCCGATATGGCCGTGGGTATCGACGCTTGCACATTGGCTGCCCTCTATGTTTAAGGTGCGCCGCGCCACTGGAGCCGTGAGAATTCGGTAGCGTCAGCCAGCGTTGGACTTCAGGTTATTGATCTTGAAGTCGATGCCTCGGCGGATGGGTCGACGCGCGCAGTGTGGCCCACGAGGGATGCTTGGTCATCCGGGCGAGCTGGATGGTGACCAGGTCGCAGAGGCCGTCGACCGACCATCGGCTGCCGCCGATGTCGGTACGGGCGTTGAGTTCGCGCATGACGCGTTCGAGCAGGCTGCTGCCGAGTTCCGGGCCGTCGAGGTGGGCCAGGTCGCGGCGGATGGCTGGGTGCAGGCATGTGACCTGGTCGAGGGCCGCCGGCGAGGAGTTCGAGGGCGGCGTGGTGCCCTTCAGCGCGCACGGACTCCGAAGGACGCGGACGCGTGCACGAGCGTCGGCCTAGGAGATTGCCTAGACCGCCTCGAGGTTAGGTGCACCAACGCTGATAGGTCCTTCCTGCGCTCGGAACAGTCACAGAGAACAATTCACCCTAATTTCCTATCTGGTGTCTCGTTACCCTCAAGTGCGTTCACAACGTCACTCGTATGAGTCCTGTCGCTCTCAGTGCTCTGGCGACGGTCGGGCGCAACGACTCTAGACCCCTTGCCCCGCTCGCCTCCGTCCTCCCCCGCTACTTCTTTGACGACCAGCCTCAGCAGCGCGATCTCGTTCGACTTTACGAGGTGATTTAGCAATTCTTCACGCTTCTCCTCATCGGTCTTCGAGCCGTCCTTCTGTAGCCTCTTGATTAGGTCAAGCCCTACCTTCGAGTCGCCGACTGGGTCTTGAAGAAGGTACAGTCTAGCAATAAGTGCAAACTCCTGATAGTCAACGGACGTCAGCATGTCTCGATTGCCGGCCAACCAGCTTGTGGTATCGAGTTGTCCAGCAGACTTGATCTGCTTATTGACCTGATCTAGCAATCGAGAGTATCCGCTCTCGAGCCCTAGAGAAGCTTTAGGCCCACTGCCCCGATTGACGTTTATCGACGCTCGAAGGATAGCCGCGCCCGATAACCCTGCGAGGAAAGCCGTCAACGTAGGGCTCCAAGTTGCCGGGAGTACCGCTGTTGCCGGAGCATAGATGACAGCGCCCACAAAGCCGTCGATGAAGACTCTAAGAGAGACCCATCCAGCTGCGGTCTTCGGGATTCTTGTGCCGTAGCCAGAAAAAATCTCAATCAGGCTTGCGACTGCGGCGACCCCGGCCGAAAGCAGCCACCACATTCTACGTCTCCTCGACCTGAGAATTGCGGGGCGCAGCCCCTGCACTGGCCTCGATCAGGTCGTCGAGAGCGCGCTTTCCGCCTCTTTCAAGCAGGAACTGCGCAAGAATGTAGTTCCGTTCCTTCGGTTCCATCTCCGTGTCCACGAGGTTCTTGACGAAGGATGTCAGCGCCCTCCTGCTGCTCGGACTTTGCTCACGCGACACTATTGCGGATTGAATGTACTGGTAAATCAAGCTGTCCGGAACGTTTGCGAAAGCCTCGGCAGCTGAGATTGCGCGCAGTGCTCGCTTTGAGGCCTCACGATCGTCGACACTCTCATCCATCAATCTAAACGCGTATCCAGTAATGAACGCTGGTCCAATCAGCGTCTCAGCAGATGATCTGCGACTGATGCGCGCGACGCCTACGTTGGACAAAATGGGACCAACGATCCCTCCAATCGCACCGACTAGCGGTGCACTCAGAGCGCTTCCACTAAAGTTGAGAACTAGCGAAGTCGCGAGGAAGCTCCATCCAACATTTAATGTTAGGACCAAGACGAAGCCCGGGGTTCTAAAAGCTGATCCGAATCCCTCTCCGTACCGGCCGAGGATCTCTAAGATGACGACCAATGTCGCCACACCAAACGCCAGAAGGAGCGCGGGCCACGTCATACGACCTCCATTTCAGGGGTCTTCCTGTGACGACAGCGGGACGTCAGCTCGTTATTGCGGTCTCGCGACGCTCGGGAGCCGTCAATCTGGCCTGCGATCGCTTCGCCACTCTCGGGAAGCGTTAGTGTAGCGGCAGGATGGAGGGGCAGACTAGTGCTACAAGCTTGTACCCGTAGAGCCCCAGCGCTCCTCCGGTGGTCTCACATCCGGGCACGTCCCTCGACGCCGGCAAGCGTTTTAGGTCGTAGGAAGTCCTCCGACGGAAGCAAGCAGCGGCCCGTTCGTCACTCGCCCGGACGTCTATGCTTGCGCTCCTTCTCCGATCTGCATGGCCGTCCACTAGGGTCGGACTACTGACTCGCTCAGCGGCTGTGATGGCGCTAACTAGGGTTCCGGGGTCACGCCCCAGCCCGCGCTGCGGTACTGCACACCCCCGAGACACCTGGGGTCGGCTTCCCCGGCAAGTGCGTCGCTTGCTCTAGGTCGCTCGTTAGCGTGGACGCGCGGTCTCGGCGGCGATCGCCGACTGACACGGTGGTCGGCGCTGAAACCGATCGTGAAGTCAGGTGCGATGGCCGTCATCAGGGGTCGGAGTACGCGAAGCGAGCTGAGTGATCACAGCGCCAGCGGGGAAGGACAACCGGGCCACGTCCTCAACGACGGCTGCCCAGACCTCTAGGTCCTCCGGCAACTGGATCCCTTTCTTGTTGGCGCGCTTTGTGACCGAGACTAAGGCCTCGGTCATCTCCTGCCACTGTGCAGGCATCGCGTCAGCGGGAGAGGAGGAGCGTTCGAGGACCAGCCCGGCGGGTTCTCCAGCAGCGGTGAAGTCCAGCGCCTCACGCTCTAGGGCGGCGACTCGGGCGTCGGCAACGTCGTGCACTTTCTGGATCCATCGCGATTGGGCCTCGCCACTCCGGCGCGTGCGGGCTTGGTCCGGGTCGGAAGCTCGGCCCTGCGCTGCCGAAGGCCCATCAGGTCCGCCGCCAGGGATTGTCTCGGCGCTCGCTCGCACGTGATCGGAAGTTCCGGGATCGCGGCCAGGCACCGGTGGAGCCTGGGCGAGGAACTCAGACCACGTATAGCTAGGGCTGTCGTTTCGGTGAAGGCGGTTGACTAGCTGGGGCCCGAGAGCGGGGTAGCCGACGAGGGCGCCGAGTAGCACCATGGCCGCTAGCGTGACGGCAGGGTCCTCGTCCGTTGGGTCGCGCAGTCGGCGCAGGGCGGCGAGCAGACCGTAGCTGTTGGCCAAGCGCCTCACGCTGCGTGGTGTGACGATCAGCGGGGGGCCCAACAACCGCATCAGGTCCCTCTCGTCCTTGCTAAGCGCGAACGGGTCGATCTTGTCGACCCTCTGGGCTGCGGACAACTGGACCGGCTGGTGTCCGGTCATGAGCTGATCCGGCCCCCGACGTTGCCGTCGAGCTCGGTCTGGGGAGCCCCGGGTGGAATCGCCAACCGACGGCTGAGGCGAGGTTGCTGGTGCCTGCGTTGTGTCGTCGCGGAGGTCGATCATCGAGTCGATAAGGCTCTGGTACCCGGGGTCACGCAGGGAGGGCAGGGTGAAAACCAACTGGAAGATCTTCTCGAGGTACTGGGCGGGGGTGGCCGCCCCCAGCGTGGCCTCGTCGGCCTGCTCAACACCGGCACCGGCAAAGGCAGTGTCGCGATGGTCAAGCACGTCGCGGTAGTGGGCGCCAACGGCGCGTAGCAGCCAGCGCGGGTCCACCGCGAGTACCACCACGAACAGCCCTCCCTTGACGGCCAACAGTAGGTGCACCGCTTCGAGCATCGCCACCACTCGTGCCGGGGGGCACCGGTCGAGATCATCGATGTAGAGCACGATCCGGTCGATGCGCGGCAGCTCGTCCCCAGCCTTATCTTGAAGCGGAGAGCGCTGTACCCGCTCGCCGTTAGTGGAAGATGCGGCCAGTTGGGGCTCGCCTCCAAACGAGGTTTGGTCGGGGGCTTCGGCGGCGGCGGCAAGCAGGCTGGCCATGTGTTCGAAGTCCTCGCGGATGTCGGTCATTAACCCCAACGAGCGTCGGTAGTAGCCCTCGGCGGCGCGCTCAGCGACCAGCCCAGCCAGCTTCCCGGCGGCAGTGAAGTTCTGCACTTTGCGCTTCAGAGCAGCGATTCTGACTTCTTCAGTCTTGATCGCGCTCTGGAGTTGGCTCTGCTGGGCCTCAATGAAGCGTCGCGCGCGGGCGGTGGCCGAAGCGACCTGCTTTAGGGCCCCTCGAATTTGATCTTGACTTGCCGCCACGACGGCTACCAGCCCGCCGCCTCCGACAACGGCGAGCAAACGCCCGGCCCACTGCACCAGCAACGGACCGAGAGCGGCAACGCCTACTACTAGCCCGGCTACTATCAGAGTCGCCAACGCTGCGACGACCAGCTCGCGGCCCCGCAGTGCGCGACGCAGCTCCCGGAGCTGGAAGGCCAGCAGTCGCAGCCACCTCATCTGGCTTGTCGCCACGGCGTAAGCCTTGGCGGCGTCGATGGACCCCAAAGCCCCCTTAAGCTCCGTTTGCTGCTCCTCCGGGAGCTTCCTCCAGGGGGTCCGGCGTTCGTCGCGTACCACGGCGCGCAGATCGTCGAGCCTGTTCTCGGCCGCTGTGAGCTCCTGGACGGTGCCGCGTTGGGCGAGAAGGTCTGCATCCAGCCGAAACTGTCGTCGCTGTGCCGTCTCCCGGTCAAGGCTGCCAGCCTCCGCAGTGCTGTCGTCCGGAGTGGGGTTAGCGAGCTGGCGAAAGATCTGGGCAACAAGGCTGGCCCACAAGTCGGTCTCGGCGTAGTGCCAGGCGTTGAACCCGACCTGGCGGACTTCCCGGAACGCGAGGTCGCCGCCACGGCGGGCCGCGCCGGCGACCTCGCGGCGGATGAGGTCGATGAAGTAACTCTTGCCAGTTCCCCAATCCCCGAACAGTCCGATCGCCAACGGCGGCCGCACCGACTTGGAGGTGATGAGCTCTGCCAGGGCGGTTGCCTCTACACCCCTACGCAGCTCGTCCTCGCCGCCGACGGTGTCGCTTCGGTATATCGGACGCCGTCGGGTAACGGCCTTCTCGTACAGCAACTCCCACACCCGTAGGAAACCGTCGTCGCCGATAGTGACCAGCACCGGACTTCCATCCGGCAGCTTGGCGAACGCTCCCCATTTCACGACGCCTTGATGAACCCAAAGCGGTTCACCCACTGCCTTTCCGCTCGCGGGATCCCACAACCGCACCGTCTGGTCACGGGCGCCGCCACCCGTAGCGAGCACCGCACGACCCTCAAGTTCGGCGAACGCTCCCCACAAGACTCCACCGTTGTGGCCGGTCAGCTCTCGTCGCGCCTGGCCGGTGGCCGAATCCCACAACCGCACAGTCCCGTCCATGCCGCCGGTGGCCAGCACCACCTGACTCTCGATCTCGACGAAAACCCCCCAGAAGACTCCGCCGTCGTGGCCGGCCAGCTCCCGTCGCGCCTGGCCGGTGGCCGGATCCCATAGCCGCACCGTCGTGTCGTCGCCGCCGGTGGCCAGCACCACCTGTCCGTCGGAGAGTTCGCCGAACACCCCCCACGACACCCGGCCGGTGTGACCGGTCAGCGGCTTTCCGTGCGCCTGGCCGGTGGCTGGATCCCATAGCTGCACCGTCGTGTCATCGCGCCCGGGTGTGGCCAGGACTAGCTTCGCGTTGCCGAGTTCGCCGAACGCCCCCCACGGCGACGCGACGATGCCGTGCAGCGGCGCCGCCAACATCTCGCTGGTCGCGGGATCCCACAAGCGCAGCGGCTCCTCGCGACTGCCTGCTGCCAGCACTAACTGCGCGGCGCTGACCTCGCCGACCGCGCCCCAGTACAGAGCGCCGAAGTGTTTGAGCTTGGTCAACGGCCTTAACCGCAACACGTAGGCGGAGTCAGGTCCTCCGCCCTCCCCGGGAGACACACTCGCCACGGCTAGTAATCAAACACTCGGCGGCGCTGCGTCGGATGCGGCCTTTCGGGTCAATGTTGTCCCTGTCACCGGATGTACGGAGGCCGGGAGCTGCCCCTCACGACAGCAGGGCGACAGCGATGAGCGCCCAGAGAGCACTAGCCGCGTCAGGGCCCGCTACTTCGTTGGTGTCAACGACGACACCCCTGATAGATCAACTGGGGTGTGCATGGGTCGGCGAGGGCCGGAGCGCTAGTGGGCATGCACGCGGTCGGCACGTAACTACGGATCAGAAGGCACGTCAGAGCGAGCCCGATCGGGGCTGGGTGCTCGTCCCGTCCTCCACTCCTCCCGCACTCGATGCGTAAAGCCCCTTGGGGTCAAAGTGGGCGTGTAAGGGGCTCTTCCGGAATTGGAGTGCAGCTGAGGGTGTGATCGACCGGCCGGTTGGGGTCGTGTCGCTGCGGTGAGGCGGGCCCCGACTTTCGGTCGAGTAACGCTTGAGTGATGACACGCTGAGCTGCGCCGCTGAGATCTCTGGTGTGAGCTGCGGCACCGCAGTGTCCGCGCACTGTATCGAGTCGGGTCGTGAGGCCGAGCGCGGCTCGCCCGTTCGACAGCTTCGGGATGCGGTCAATCGGCGCAGACAGAGACAGGCCGCGGGATCGACGTCTTGCCGTGTCGTGGACAATGGCCGCTTTGGCCGGCAGTAGAACGCGGCCTTTCCGTGAGTTGTCCCCTGCGCTCACTTCCAGAGCCGCCGGGCCCCGGGCAACGGATCGTCGCAACTAGGCTCACCCGATGCACGAACCAGTATAGACGCGCCTACTTATCCGATAAGTCGCTCTATGTCAACTCCGCCTGCCGACGCCGGCCCCACACGCCTGCCCGCTCGAACCCGCTCGCGCTAGAAGACGCCATCCGTTACGAAGCCGTCAAAGCCGCGCACGGACAATGCCGAGCGCTGTGGACCGATTGACAGTGCTAACACCGTCGGCTTCACGGGGCTGCGTTGCGACCGGACGGCCCTACTCCGCGCGATGGCCTCTGCGCGGAGTCAGTCTGCTCGCAGCCATCCCAGCTGCGACGACGAGCATCACCCCGCCGCTCAGGGAGACCGGGCCGTAGCGCAACCGCGACCAGACCGTCAGACAGGCCTTCGCGACGCGATTGCGTGTCGTCGGGATGATCAACCCGCGGCGGGCGCTACGTCGGCGCGCACTGCTGACCACGCCGCTTTGTTCGATCGCCCCGGGGTGTGCGTTACCGACATTTCCACATGCTCCGGGGACGCTGATCGGTCTGGAGAAACCTTGCCTTCCACGGCGTCCCAGGCGGCTCGACCTCTTGGCCGTTCTAGCTGTACTGACCGGACACGTTGGTTGAACGCGTGCGATGACACGGTCTGAATGATCTTGAGGGGAGGACCTCTCGGGAGTGCTGTGGAGCTGTCTGACGGCTTCCACACCGACCGGGAGGTCCTCCGTGGCCCACGCTAACGCTGCCCTGACCCCGCGAGCCCGATTGAAGCTCGCGCGTCTGATCGTCGACGGGCACTGCCCGGTCTCGCAGGCCGCGACCCGGTTCCAGGTGTCCTGGCCGACCGCGAAACGCTGGGCGGCCCGCTACGAGGCCGAAGGCGAGGCCGGCATGGCCGACCGCTCGAGCCGCCCGCACCGGATGCCGCGCAAGACCCCGCAGCCAGTGGTGCGCAAGATCGTGCACCTGCGGTGGAAGCAGCGTCTGGGCCCACTCGAGATCGCCGCGCGGGTCGGGGTCGCGTCCTCGACCGCGCACCAGGTGCTGCGCCGCTGCCGGATCAGCCGGCTCTCCCATGTTGATCGAGCGACCGGGGAGCCGGTGCGCCGCTACGAACACCCCTATCCCGGCTCGATCATCCACGTCGATGTCAAGAAGCCCGGCAACATCCCCGACCAGGGCGGATGGCGCTACGTCGGACGCAGTCAAGGCCTCAAGAACCGGGCTGGCACCGCCGGCAAGCCCCGCAACCGGCACCACAATCCCAAGATCGGGACCGCGTATGTCCACACCGTGATCGACGACCACTCCCGGGTGGCCTACGCCGAGGTCCACGACGACGAAACCGCCGCCACCGCCATCGGCGTGCTGGTGCGCGCGGTGGCCTGGTTCGCCGCCCGCAGCGTGACCGTCGAACGGGTGCTGTCCGACAACGGGTCGGCCTACCGCTCGCACGCCTGGCGCGACGCCTGCGCCGAGCTCGGCGTGGTGCCCAAGCGGACCCGGCCCTACCGACCCCAGACGAACGGCAAGATCGAACGTTTCCACCGCACCATGACCGCCGGGTGGGCCTTCCGCCGCCTCTATCTGAGCGAATCCCAGCGGCGGAAGGCGCTGCCGGGCTGGCTGCACGAGTACAACCACCACCGGCCCCACAGCGCCACCGAGCGGAAGCCCCCGATCACCCGCTTGACCAACCTGTCCGGCTCGAACATCTAGCTCACCGAGTACCCGAGCTCCGCCAGGGCCCGGATGGCGTGCTCCGGAGCGTCCCTGGTCGCGGTGGCGAGCTGTACGCCACGCCACTGCTCGCGGGCGTCCCGCAAGGCCGTGAGTCCTTCGGGGGTGCACTCGACCCCGAACTCGTTCACCAGCATCTCGAGGACGTCCTCGAGGCACGGGCGGAATCGTGGCCCACCGAGCGGGAGGTGCAGCTCACTCATCCGCGGCACGGCGTCGCTCTTAGCGCGCCTGCGGCCACGTCTCGTGCCAGTTCCCGCGCGCGACATGAGGTGGGCGATGGCGTCCCGTGCCCGTGGACCTGTAGGTGGGCGCCGGGAACGTCGTCGGCCGCGGCCACCGCAGGTACTCGTAGCGGAGCAGCGGCTCGCCCTTGGCCTGGGCGCCTTCCCAGACCTTGAACTCAGAGTCGTCGACGGCGATGTACTGCCCCCGGCGCGTCCCACAACAGGAACATCGACACGGTCAGCGTCAGCAGCGGTTCGCCGTTGACCTTGAGCGGCACCCCCCCCGTGTTGGGGGTCTGCCTGACGCTGATCCGTCCGCTGCCATCGTCGTCGGCAGCCAGCACTCCAGCCTCGAAGCGATCGCATCCGGGGACGAGGGCGCGGACGGTCGCGGTCAGGTCGTCGGCGAACGCGTTCACCTGTCCCTCGAGGTCCGTAGGCTCGGGGCTCGTCGTCACGCGATCGTTAACGGTGGCGGCGGAGAGCCCACGTGCTGCAGGGCGCGCGACGTGACTGGTGAGCGCCTCGGCCCGTACGACGTTGCAGGGCTGCGCGGACGCGGCGCGATGGGAGGCGCACCGCGCCGCGTGGTCGCCGCGCTGAGGGCTCCCGCACGTTCTGTAAACATTGTGTCGGAGCAGAGTCGATCGGATTATCGCGGGAGCAGACATGCGAGATCAGTTGATATTCGACATTGGAGATTCGGGACGTGCTCGTATCTCTATCCGTATCGACGAGCAGTCTCCAAAGTTGCTGGTTAAGTCTGTTCAGCTGACACTACCGCTCTCCATCAAGGAACTTGAGGAGCTGCGGTGGTACTTAGAGGACTACGCCCAAGCGCCTTACGGGGTATACAACGACCGGGCGGTTCGAATTGCCAGTGAATTTCGAGAATGGGGCCAGCGTCTCTTCTCGAGCATACTCTCCTCGCAAGTGGCACGGGAAGCGTACGCGGCATTACGAGAGCGGTCTTCGGCCGACAGGACGCGCCCGCAGATTATGTTGCGTTCGGCGCGCGCCGAGTGGCTGGGGTTGCCCTGGGAGCTATTGGCCGAGCCCTCCGCGGCAGTTCCAGCGGCCCTGGAGACGTTCACGATTTGCCGAAGCGTTCTATCGAAGTCGACAACTCCAGCCCGACCTATACCGGGCCGCCGTTTACGAGTCCTCATGGTGATCGCCCGCCCGGATGGCCCACGAGACGTGAGCTACCGGATGATAGCTCGCCCGCTACTGCGTAGGTTGGCCGCTGTGGGTGGAGAAGTTGACTTGGTGGTCTTGCGCCCACCTACATTCGCTGCGCTCGAAGCTTCGCTGAGGCAGGCAGCCGACTCCGACGAACCCTTCCAGATTGTCCATTTTGATGGTCACGGTGCATTGAACCGCCGTGGAGATGATTCGGATTCAAAGCCGTCAGCCCCACCCCTGGGCGAGGCTATCGGAACGCTAGCGTTTGAGCGGTTCGAGGGTGGTCCGGATCATGTGCCCGCCGCCCAAGTCGCGCGAGTGCTCGGGGAGGCGCGCGTCCCGGTGGTGGTACTAAATGCTTGCCAGTCTGGGGCTCTTAGCAAGACCCTTGAGTCCGCGATCGCCACGAGCCTACTGGCAGAAGGAGCGTCGTCCGTAGTGGCGATGGCGTACACCATCTCCGCAGTTGCGGCGGCTGAGTTCATGGCGGCGTTTTACGAGAGCATCTTCGCCGGCCAGCCTGTTGCAGACGCTGTGATGTCTGGGCGAGTTCGCCTAGCTCGAAACGACCGCCGACCCTCACCCAGAGGTGAGCTGCGCCTGGCCGATTGGGTTGTACCCGTGCACTATCAAGATTCCGAGGCGCACTTTGCCGGCCTAGCGGCAACACCTGCGTCCCGCGAAGTGCCCCTGAATGCGGCACTTGACCAGCTCAGAGCCCGACCGGCCAAACCTGAACTTCACATTCTGGCGCAGAGTTTTGTCGGTCGGGACGACATGTATCACAGTCTTGAGACAGCGGCCCGCCTGCGGCCCACCATTCTCCTCTACGGCTTGGCTGGTCGGGGCAAAACTGAGCTTGCGAGAGCGTTCGGAGAGTGGTGGTGCGAGAGCGGCGCGATCGACCGCAACGACTTGCTAGTGTGGGATTTCGCAGACCCGGACATCGACGCTTCGGACGTCGAGGCGATTGTAGACGCAATCGGTCATCGAGTATTTGGCACCGCCTTCTCGGAGAGAAGCACAGCTGCACGCAGAAGCTCAGTGCTCGCTGAACTGAACGCGCGTCGCATGTTGATTATTCTCGACAATTTCGAGCACGCATGCTCGATGCCCGGATCATCGTCGCCGAGACTGCCGCTGACTCGCAAGTCTCGAGATGAGTTCGTGGAGTTTTTGCACGACATCGGCAGTGGAGGGCAAAGCTTACTATTATTCACTAGTCGCAGTCCCGAACTGTGGCTGGGCTCCGAGGTGCTACGAATTCCGCTGCCGCGACTGAATGCACAAGAGGCCGCCGAGTACGCCGACCAGCTCTTGTCACCTTTACCGGCAGCACGAGCCAAGCGAGCCGAGCGAGGCTACGAGGACTTAATGTCCTGGTTAGATGGCCATCCGCTGTATATGCGCGTAACGCTGCCGCAACTTGCGCGGGTTGGGCCAGAAGAGCTGCTTATGTTTCTGAGGGGGCTTGCGCCGCACGGCCAAGATTGGGACGGCGACATCCTGCTGCCATTGTCGGCTTCTCTGGCCAACTCAGTCGATTATCTCGACGGAACACAGCAAAGGCTCCTCACTGCGGTGAGCCTTTTTCATGGTGTCGTCTCTGTGCACGTCCTCACTGCGTTCTCTTCTATGGACGGCGTACCTCAACGTTTTGCTCATGTTGAGCCCGATGCCTGGACGGACACCCTGGAAGCTGCAGCCGCAGTTGGGCTCGTCGCGGCACGACGCCTCGACTACTCAGTCCACCCAGGCCTGGCCCTCTACCTTATACAGCGATGGCGACACGAATCTTCCAATGAATTTTCAGCCGAGATTCTCGGCGCGCGCCAAGCGCTTCTCAGTGCTTATGGGGGCTATGCTCAAGTTCTGACTAAAGAAATTGACAGCGGCCAAGGCGAAGCTGCGATGGCTCTCGTTGAGGTCGAGAGTCGAAACTTGACAGATATGCTCGCGTACTCGCTGGAGTCGAAGCGCTGGACAGAGGGTTACCACATCGCGGTGACATTGAATTCGTTATGGTCCGCGCGGGGCCAAGTGGCTGAGGCGCAGAATTGGGTGGCGCGGGTCCGGCTGTGCTTGGAGGGGGGTGACGGGTCACCACCCGAGTTTGACAGTGTGGGCAGCAAACTATGGATTCTGATGGTTGGCGCTGGAGCTGCCCTCCAGATTGATGCACATTCTCTCAAGTCTGCGTACGATAGCTATATTGAAGTGCGGGACGGCGTAATCCGTCAGGTCCGGTCGGAGGCTCGTGACTACTATCTCGCTACTACTTACCACCAGCTTGGAATGATCTGTCGCATGCAGGGCGCCTTCTCCGAGGCCCGTCAGTGGTTGCAGCAAGCGCTTGCAATCAGTGAGGAGCTGCGGGATCGAGCCGGTATGGCGAGGGATTGCGATCAGTTAGGCCTGTTGGCAGAGCGTCAGGGTGATCTAAACGAAGCTTCGAGTTGGTACGTTCGAGCTTTGAGCGCAAGGTCCGATGCGGGAGACCAGACGACATTAGCTACGAGCTACAGTCTGCTGGGCGCTGTGGACTTGCGCCGCGGAGCGCTTGATAAGGCGGAGCGTTGGTTCCAGCAGTCATTAAAGGCTAACGAGGTGCTTGGCAGTCTTCCCGGGTTGGCTAGCAACTACGATCAGCTGAGTGAGGTGGCCCACGCTCGCGGAGAATTTGGCAAGGCACGGCGTCTGCTGCGACGGGCACTAGTAGTTCATGAGCAACTCGGTCAACCACAGGATGTCGCGGCGACGTACCACAAGCTCGGAGTCTTGGCGAAGAATAGCGGTGCTCTTGATGAGGCAGAGAGCTGGCTACGCCGGTCTTTGAGTATCGCCCAAGATTCTCAAGACCTCAAGTTGTTGGCGTCGAACTATATGCATCTCGGCAATGTTGCTCACCTGCAGAATAGGTTCGAAGATGCGCATCGCCTTTACTCGCGCTCACTGGCGGTCTGGGAGCAGCTGGGCGATAGGCCGTCAGTGGGCGTGGCGCTCGATGTGCTAGCACTGCTCGCGGAGGATATGAAGGATCCCCATGAGGCACTGAGACTGCTGGTAAGAGCGGTGCTCTTGTTCGACCGCTTTGTAGAACCTCCCGCGAGTAGCCTCCTTGATCACCTAGCAGTTGTGGTCGAGCAGCTCGGCTTCGAGGCACTATCGGACACTTGGGCCCAAGTCACCGACAGCCAAATACCGAATCAGATGTCCTCGCTCCTCCAGGTGATGGTTTCCCTAAAGCGCCCGATATACGCCCGCCCTTCACGTCGGGGGTGGAGACGCTTTTGGAGGTCTAGATAGGCGCGTCGCAATGCGGTGATCTTAGGAGTAGGTTGTGACCTGGGACGCCCTCTCGAAGCCTTAAGCTGCGAAGGGGAGGGGGCAGCTTGGCCTCTTTCTCGGAATCGGAGCCTTCGCTGGCGTTGAAAGGTGGCGCCGTTTGGGCTGGCTAGGGTCGAGGGCAGGACGTGGGGGTGCTAACGTTGCTCGTCTGCATCGGGCTCCCGGCCGCCATACTCTCCCCGGCGCGCTTGTTCTAGGAGCTGTGAGATTCGTTGGGTGAGTTCGCGAGTGACTTCGGGGGAGAAATAGCACCTCCTTCCTGCTCGAAAAATTTCATCTCCGATACTCGCGAGGGCCTCGTACTCTCTCGGGAGAGGTTGATTCCGAGAGCCCGGTCCGCCGTCGGATTGAGGTGGATGACCGCCGTACGAGGGAAGCCCTCGTTCTGCTGAATAGTTTCCTGAAGTCCAGATGTACTCTTCCCAGGCGTCATCTTCGTCGTTAGACTCTTTCGTCATGTGCCCCGTCCTCCCAGGCTGAGTGAGAGAGCAATGAGAACGGTTTGAATAATGAGAAGGGCGGCGCCACACTCGAAAACTCGTTGACGTACCGCGAGAGGTATTGCATTGGACGTGCTAGCGCGGGCCAGGGCTTTCGTGACGTTCTGGTATGCTTCATCAATGGGCAGGTTCAGGTCTTGCAGTACTCGCCCCGGCTCTAGGCCGTAGGCCCAACGTTGCGCAGGCCAGATCACGATGATGACGCAGAGGCCGACGAGCAAGACACTGGTTACCATTGTCCATCCTGCCCAAAGCGGATACATTCTTCCGCGATTGGGATCTAGATTTATTAGACCGACAGCGGCTGCGACGCTTGTTCCAACTGAAGATGCTGCGAGAAGGCCAGTCGCTCGGTTCCTAAGTGCAGTGAGAGTTGCGTCTTGCTGAGTCAGTCTTTGCTTCGCCGAATCGAATGCAAGCTGGAGAACGGGGTCGACCTTGCGCTCGCGCTCGACTTGCTTTGCGGGACCCGCGAGCACAGCATCACGCTGCGTGTGGTCATCACTACCCTTCGCTAAGTTGGGACCCGTGGTCTCGGTCGAACGTTCCGTCGCGCCCTCGGTCGGACTTGCCACCTGTAAGGACTTACCGCATCTCTTCGATCACCACAATCGGGCGAGGTTTGGGTGGTGAAGCGCCTGAGCTGGCCCCGACATCGCCCGGGGGACGGGCCACGCCGGTGGGGTGACGACAACCACGCGGAGCGATTGCGCCCGGATCGGTCCTCGCGGGGTCGGCGACTCGCTGTGTTGGCAGGTCCCTGACGCGTGCGCAGGGTGTTTAGCATGCACTCCATCGAGGGTTCCGGTGGTGCATGCGGGTGATCGCCGCTCTAAGCGGCGAGCACCCTGGGACGGCAGAGATGCCGACAGCGACGGCATGCCCGGTGCCGACTGTCCGGGCGGGACCGGCTCCACCAGCGACGGGGAAGATAGCACGCTAGGTCAACCTGGTTGAACGAGCCACAAGTTCGACTGACGTGTTGGGCGGTTGGCGGGTCTGGTCAGGCCGAAGCCGGGGGACGTGCTCGACGCCAGGGCGGGAGGCCTTTTCCCTGCCGTGGAGCCGGTACCTGGCCCTGGCAGCGACGGTGACGGCATTCAAAGCCAGTCGGGGCTTCGACCGAGCCAAGCGCCCCGGTTGTTGTCTGCGGGCGTCATAGAGGCGCACGGTCCAGGCATGGTGCGGGTCGTGGTGCGAAATGGCGGCTAGCGACGGCTCGTGGTGCGGTAGGTGGGACCGACGGTCGTCGCGGCACCGTTGCCAGGCCGCGCCGGCCAGGGTCGCGCCGATCGCCTCGACCAGCCCGCGGTGCGCGTCGCTGGCTACCACCCGACGCCTGAGAGGCCGCGGGCGACCAGGTCACGGAAGAACGCCAGGCATCCGGCGCCGTCCTCGGTCGACGACACCTGCAAGCCGAGCAGCTCGCGGTGTCCGTCAGCGTTAACCCCGACCGCGATCAGCGCGTGCACATTCACGACACGGCCCTGCTCGCGGACCTTGAGCACCAGCGCGTCCGCGACTACGAACAGGTACGGGCCGGCGTCCAGTGGCCGGGTGCGGAACGCCGCGACCTGCTCGTCGAGGTCGGCCGCCATCCCCGAGACCTGCGACTCCGACAGCCGTGTGATCCCGAGGTACTCGACGAGCTTCTCCATCCGACGAGTGGAGACCCCTAGCAGGTAGCAGGTCGCCACCACCGAAGTCAGCGCGGCCTCGGCGCGGCGACGGCGCTCGAGTAACCAGCCGGGAAATACGAGCCCGAGCGCAACTTGGGGATCGCCACGTCCAGGGTGCCCGCGCGGGTGTCGAAGTCGCGGTCGCGGTAACCGTTGCGCTGGTTGACCCGGGCCTCGCTGCGCTCGCCGTGGGTGGCGCCGCAGACCGCGTCGGCCTCCGCGGACATCAAGGGTGTCGATCATCGTAGTCAGCAGCGAACGCAGCAGGTCAGGACTCGCCTGGGCCAGGTGTTCGTGCAGAAAATGGGCAGGGTCGATACTCGCCGACGCGGCCATCGCGTGGACTCCTCGGTTTGAGCGGGAACTTAGAACTGAGAATCACGCGGTGGCCGCCCTCGTCATCGACGCCACGCCCTGCGCAGGTGGCGGGTCGTACACCGCCCTGCTGGACGCCACCGAGCCGTCCACATCTCGTCGGAGACCACCCGGCTACGCACACCCAATCGGTCGCCGGCGGATGAGCAATCCGGTGCCGGGCCGTCGCGCTCGAGCGATGCCGTAGCGAGTCCTTAGCCGGCGATCTTCCTGAGGATGCTCAGTTGATCTCGGTCCACGAGCTGGTCCACCAACTGCTTCCCACTGATGCCTCTGGTGCCCGGTGGGTCGCCTTTCGTGCCCGCTCATGCCCACTAAAACCCGGCATGCCCGCGGTAGGCACGTAACTACGGATCAGAAGACGCTCAGGCGTGCGCCGCTATCTCCGGGCGACCCGGCAGGTGAACCTTCGGAGCCTACCGAGCTGGCGCGCTGCCAGGAAGATGGCCAGACGCCGCGTTAGGTCAGATAAGTGCGATTATCGCGGGTTCTGATCCACCGGGCCGAAGCGACACACCCCGGCCGTTGATCAAGGTCCGAAGGTGTACGTCGTTGTCCTCCTCTGGCTCCGTTAGGGCGTCCGGCGCGGACGAGGTCGCCCGCCCTCTCTGGTTCCCGGCGTCCCGTCCGGGCGGCGCTCCACCACCGCCCACTGCTCCTCGGTGAGGTCGGCTCCCTTTGCGCGCAGCAGGTCGGCGCCGGTCAGGTCCGCCCAATAGAGGACGGCGCCGATCAGGTCCGCCCCCCTGAGGTCAGCGGCGGTCAGGATCGCCCCGCCGAGGTCGGCGCCGGTCAGGTCCGCGTCGCTGAGGTAGGCGCCGGTCAGGGTCCGCCTCGCCGAGGATGGCGCGGTTCAGGGTCGCCTCGCCGAGGATGGCGCGGGTCAGGGTCGCCCCCCGGAGCTCGGCGCCGGTCAGGTCCGCGCCCTTGAGGTCGGCGCTGGTCAGGGTCGCCCTCCGGAGGTAGGAACCGCTCAGCTCCGCCGCGGCGACGTTGGCGCCGGTGAGGTGGGCGTCGGCGAGGTCGGCCCGGGCCACACCCTCGAGGGGCGGGAGGCGGCCGAGCACGGTTAGCGCGGCCTGCACGTCCACCGCCAGCCGGTTGTTATGTCAAGGGCCGGTAGGACCCCCCGGCGCCGGCCGACTCGGGTGCCTTGGGGTTGCTGTCCGGGCCCGGGGAGTCCGAGCGGGCGGACGAGGGAGCGCTGAGCCGGATGAAGGCGGAGAGGACTTCGACGACGGTGGCCTGGTCGCCGGGGCGCCCGGCGTCGACGGAGTCGCGGGCGAGTTGTTCGAGGGCGTAGATGCCGCCGAGGCGGATCGCGGTGGAGTCGGGTGTTGCCGAGTTGCTCTATGGCGGCGGTGTAGCGCCCGGTCTGGTGCCCGCGCTCGGTGACCCGGAACGTGGCCTGGGTGGCGGCCAGGGTGGCCGCGTTGGTGCGGGAGTTGCGGTAATTGATCCCGATGGTCACCAGAGCGCCGACGCCGGCCAGCGCGGCCAGCACGCTCGCGCGGATAGTCACGATGGCTTGCGAGCGGGTCGCGCGGTCCGTCGCGGCGACCTCCGGGGACAGCGGCGGCGCCCCCGCCGGCGGGGTGTAGAGCGGGTACGCCTTCGGGGCAGCCCGCCACGCCCACACCGCCACACCGAGCACGACGACGACCAGCACGACCCAGGCCGCTACCCGGGCCCAGCGCAGTACCCGCACCCGACGCTCGCGACGTGACTGACCGTCCTCGTTCGGCCCCTCCCCCATGACGGGGAACGTAGACCGCCCGCGCCGCTCACAGGCGTGTCCCGGCATCGTGCCAGGACGCAGCGACGCTCGCCTCGCAACAGTCGAGCACAGGGCTTGCCGATGCTGCTGCCTGCATGCCGCCGTGGTGCAGGTCGAACCGTGGTGCCTGTCGGTTTGCCGTGGTGCGGGTCGTGGTGCGAAACGACATCAACCGGTGGGCTAGGGTGGAACCCGAGTGACCGTCGCTGTGGACGTAGCTGCTGGTAGAGGCTGCGGTCGTCGGGAACCAGAATCCTTTTAATCCGCGGCACCTGAGTTCGAGCTCCCCATGAGCGCCGTGTGGAGGACGACCGCAGCGCCAGTGTGGAGCTCGCCGCGGCTCACGTAGGCGTCCTTAAGGAAATGTGCGTGGCCCATCAAATCGGCCTTCATGCGGTCGGTGAGCGTGACCTCGTCATCGAGGATCGTGGCATAGGTGCGGCGCCACGTGTGCGGGGTCATCCAGTCGAGCCCAACGTCTTGGCGGACCGACCGGAGTGTGCGCCGGACGTTGGCGGGCCAGCGGTAGGTCACCCGCCCGTCCCGGCCAGCAGCCGGGAAGATCGGCCAGTCGTCGTCGCCCGGCTCGTCGAGGCGGCGGCGGAGCATGTCGACCGCGAACTGGGGGAGTGGGATCACGCGGAGGGCGGCCTCGGTCTTGCCGTCGTGACGAACAAGCCCCTTGCCCTTCACCCACGTCACGTTGCCGGCCATGGTCACGACCGGGACCCGCAGGCTGCCGTCGGCGCCCTCAACGGAGACGCCGTCGAGGTTCACATCGAGCCGGCGCGTCGCGAGGGCTTCGCCGATTCGTAGACCGGTCCCGAGAAAGAAGCGCACGAGGTCAGGCAGGTCGGCGCTGCGGGCGAGCTGCTGCTTGCGGAGGACCGCGACGTCGTCGGACGAGCTGTCGAGCCATAGCAGCAGTGCGCGGCGCTCCTCGGGCGTCAATCCACGCGGCTTCGCCTTTCGCTGCCCCTTGGGCTGTTCGATGCGCTCCAGCTCGCGGACCGGGTTGCTCGCGAGTGCCTCGTGGAGCACAGCGACCTGGAGGACCCCGCTCACGATCGAGCGAAGCTTGCGGCGGGTGTTGGCGGCGTAGCGCGGCTCGAGGGCCTCGAGGAAGGCGTCGATCCGGGCCACAGAGCACTCACGGAGGCGCAGAGCCCCCAGGGCCGGGAGGATCGTGCTGTCGAGGTGGAAGACATACAGCGCATGGGTCGAGTCCTCCCGCTTGCGCTCGATCTTCGCGAGGAAGAGGTTGGCTGCATCGCTGAAGCGCGAGGCTGGCGTCAGCTCCCGTGATCCGGTGCTGCTGCCACGTTGCCGCTCGCGGATGAGGTCGTGTAGCGCGTTGCGTGCTCCGGTTTTGCTCGGCCCGTGTTTCCGGAGCCTTCGCGTGACACCGTCATGATCGCGGAACCGGCACCGTGCGACCCACGCGCCAGCCCCGTCCTGGACGACCTGGATGGTCCCCGGCGTCCCGATGGGGAGGGGCGGACGAGCCATCGCGGGCGGCCTCCGGAGGAGTAAGTGGCCCGTAAACGGACCGTCGACCTCACGGAGGAAAGCACAGCGCGCCGATGACCTGCAACGAAGGGTGCGCCGTCAGGGACTCGAACCCCGAACCCAGTGATTAAGAGTCACTTGCTCTGCCCATTGAGCTAACGGCGCGTGACCAGAAGACTAGCAACCTCGATCTTCCGGCCCGACGGCGGGGGTACCTCCGGTACCCCCGCGTCCGGGTGAGTGACGGGACTTGAACCCGCGACACCTGGGATCACAACCCAGTGCTCTGCCAGCTGAGCTACACCCACCATCATCGCCGATCTCGCTGGCGACGGGTCAGAGCTTACAAGCAACGGGTGCCCCCACGGACAGAGGGTTGTCCCCCGGACTACCCCTGGGGCTGGCCCTCCGAGCCGGGCGCGGGCGCCTGGCCGCCGGCCGTCCCGTGCTGACCCGCCTCGATGGCCTCCGCGGCGCCGGCCCCGGCCGCGTCCGCCGCGAGCACGTCGGACGCCGCCGCCCGGGCCTCGTCGGTCGACGGGCCGGGCAGCGGCACGAACGCCGTCCGGCGGTAGTACTCGAGCTCGCGGATCGACTCACGGGCGTCGGCCAGCGCGCGGTGGGCCAGGCCCTTCTCGGGCTGCGCGTAGTAGATGCGGGGGTACCAGCGCCGGCACAGCTCCTTGATCGAGCTGACGTCGATCATGCGGTAGTGCAGGTGCGCGTCGAGCTCGGGCATGTCGCGCGCGATGAAGCCCCGGTCGGTGGCGATCGAGTTGCCGCACAGGGGAGCGGTGCGCGCGTCCGGGACGTGCTCGCGGATGTAGTCCAGGACCAGCTTCTCGGCCTCGGCCAGCGTGACCGACGAGGCCCTTACCTCGTTGGTCAGCCCCGACTTGGCGTGCATGTCGACGACGACCTCCGGCATGTTCGCCAGAGCGTCGTCGTCGGCGTGGATGACGACGTCGACGCCCTCACCGAGCGGGACGAGGTCGGCGTCGGTGACGAGGGCCGCGATCTCGATGAGCGCGTCGTTCGCGAGGTCCAGCCCCGTCATCTCGCAGTCGATCCACACCAGACGTCCGTTCACGCCCCGACCCTAGCGAGATCGGCTCAGCCCGGCGCGGCGCCGGGTCGGCGTGAAAGTCGGTTTCCTGACGTTCAGTGTCAAAGTAAGGGGAGCACGCCGATAGGGAGGCTTTCCTGACGCTGGGAGACCTACGGAAGCGAGAACGCCGCCAGCTGCGCCGCCCGGACGTCCTCGGTCTGCGCCTGGACCAGGTGGAACATGGCCTCGCGGTGCCAGCGCTGCTCCGGGCTCGACGCGTACATCGCCGAACCACCCCGCGCCGCGACCAGCCCGGCCGCCGCCCGCACCATCAGCTCCGCGATCCGGCCCCGCAGCGAGAGTCGTTCCTCGACGAAGCGACGCCGGTCCGGGGAGAACCGCAGCTCGTACGCCCGCTCCCGCAACGGACACGCCAGCGCCGCCAGCGCCTGGGCCTCCTCGAGCGCCGCGGGGCGGTCGCGCTCGTGCCCGGTGCGCACCGTCTCGTCGATCACCCGGCGCAGCAGGCCCATCGTCGCGGGCTTGGTGTCGACGACGGTGTCGCCGTCGCGGCGGCGCCACTCCTCGCGGTCCACGATCGCGGCCACCTCGCTCCCGGCGACCGGCATGTCGGAGAACTCGAGGCCGACCGTCCGCGTCCCGCCCATCACCGCGAGCGCGTAGGGCGCCGAGGCCCGCAGCCCGCGCCGCTCGTGGGCGGGGAGCAGGGCGAACACGACGCGGTCGTCGTCGGAGATCGCGGCGATGAGCACCAGGTCCACCAGGCCCCAGCCGGTGCACCACTCGGCCCGGCCCCGGAACCGCCAGCCGCCGTGCCCGTCGGGCTCCGCCCGCACGGCGGGCGTGCCGGGCCGGCGGACGTGGGCGATGGCGATCCCGCCGAGCTCGTCGCCGTGGGCGAGCGCCCGGCGGTACTCGTCGGCCGCCGGGTAGGACGAGCCGGCGGTGAGCCCCTGCGGGCTCCAGTGCTGGGTCATGACGAACCACGTCGCGGCGTCGGCCCCGGCGAGGACCTCCTCGACCTCGGCGAGCGTGCGCTCGTCGTGGCCGAGCCCGCCGTCGGCGACCGGCGCCGCCACGCTGTAGAGCCCCTGCGCCGCGAGGCAGCGCAGCATCGAGCGTTGGACCCCGATCGCGGGGTCGTCGGCGTCCGCCGCGTTGAGCAGCAGCATGTCGGTGACCTCGCGGGCGAGCGCCACCGGATCCGCGTCCGTCGTCAAACCAGGGTGAGTGCCCATGTCTCGAGCTTCTCCGTGGGGGGAGCGGGAAGGCGAGGACTACTTCGGTCGGGGTTCGCGACGACGGCGCCGGTGCGGTCCAGCGCCTCCGTCACCGCTAGGACTCGGACGACGAGCCGAGCTCGGACTTCACCACCTTGCCGGTCTGGTTACGGGGCAGCGAGTCCAGGAACTCGACGTCGCGGGGCGAGGCGAACCGCGCCAGATGGTTCTTGACGTGGTCGCGCACCGCGTCCGCGTCGAGCGAGGCGCCTTCCTCGAGCACGAGGTAGGCGGCGAGGCGCTGGCCGTACTCCTCGTCGTCGACCCCGACGACGGCGGCCTCCTTCACCCCGTCCATGTCCGAGAGCAGGCCCTCGACCTCGCCGGCGTGGATGTTCTCGCCGCCGGAGACGATCATGTCGTCGGCGCGGCCGGAGATGAACAGGAGGCCGTTCTCGTCGTAGTGGCCGAGGTCGCCGGTGCCGAGCATGCCGTCGACGACCTCGGTCTCGCCGCGGCCGCCGGTGTAGCCGGTGAAGAGCATGTCGTTGCCGACGAAGATGCGGCCGGTCTCGCCGGGCGGCAGCTCCTGGTCGTCGGCGCCGAGGATCTTCACGGTGGTGCCGACCGGCGGGCGGCCCGCCGTCGAGGGCTCCTGACGGAGCTCCTCCGGCTTGGCGATCGAGGCCCACGAGACCTCGGTCGAGCCGTAGAGCATGTAGAGCTTGTCGCCGAAGGTCTCGAGGAACTCCGAGACCTTGTGCGGCGGCATCGCCGAGCCGGTCGCGGTCACCGTCTTCAGCGCCGAGGTGTCGTAGCGGGCGATGACGTCGTCGCCGAGCTCGAGGATGCGCTGCAGCATCACCGGCACCGCGTACATCGAGGTGCAGCGGTGGGTGGCGAGCTGGGCGAGCGCGTCCTCGGGGTCGAACCGGCGGCGCAGCACCAGCGTCGAGCCCATCAACGAGCCAATCTGGAAGGCCGCGAACCCCCAGGTGTGGAACAGCGGCGCCGAGACCAGCGCCGGCTCCTGGGCGCTCAGCGGGATGCGGGAGAGGATCGCGTTGACCGGGCCGATGCCGCTGGGCGACGGGCGCTCGGCGCCCTTCGGCGTCCCGGTGGTGCCCGAGGTGAGGACGATGGTCTTGCCCGTCGGGGGCCGCGTCGGGAGGGGCTTGGAGCCGTCGACCGAGATGAGGCCCTCGAGGGTGTCGTCGCCCCAGCAGCCGGCGCCGGCGTCCACCCAGCCCGCGATCTGCTTGACCGAGCCGTCGACCTCCTCGAGCCGGTCGGCGAGGTCGGAGTCCACGACGATCGTCGTGATCTCCTGCTCCTTCGCGACGGCGGCCATCTGCTGCGACGAGAGCCCGGTGTTGAGCAGGACGACGTCGGCGCCGATCTTCGAGCTGGCGACGATCGTCTCGATGGGCCCGCGGTGGTTGCGGCACAGCACCGCGACGCGGCTGCCCGGGCCGACGCCGCGATCGGCGAGCGCGCGGGCGAGGCGGTCGGTGCGCTGGTGCAGCTCGTCGAAGGTCAGCGTGCCGCGGTCGTCGACGATCGCGATGCGGTGCGGGTGGCGCCACGCCCCGACGACGAACGCCGTCGTCGGGGTGAACCCGTAGCGGTAGAGCGCGACCGGGAACCGCACCACGCGGTCGGGTCGGATCGGGGCGACGACGCCGGACTCGATGAGCAGGCGCACCCCCGTCGCGAGCTCGGTCGGGGTTCCGAACGGGGTCCTCACCAGTGCACTCCCGGAAGCAGTCGGGCAAAGGCCTGCGCGCCCCGGGACAGGGGGCCGGCCTCGAGGGCACGGTCCTCTCCGGGGGTCTTCTCATCAGTACCCTCACGGGCCGCCGAGGATTCGGGGAACACCCGGTACGCGACGTGCATGACCACGTCGACCAGCCGCGGCGCGAGGTTGGCCGAGACGGCGCCGAACGTGCCCAGCGCGGTCCCGACGTGCTTGGGGCGGTCCACCAGCGCGTGGACCACCATGTCCGCGGCCTCCTCGGGACTCGACGTCGGGAAGGCGTCGTAGATCCGCGTGGGCGCGATCATCGGCGTGCGGACGAGGGGCATGTGGATCGTCGTGAACGTGACGCCGTCGCCGATGACCTCGGTCGCGACGATCCGGGCCCACGCGTCGAGCGCGGCCTTCGAGGCCACGTAGGCCGAGAACCGCGGGGGCCCGGTCTGCACGCCGATCGAGGAGATGTCGACGATGTGGCCGAACCGCCGCTCGATCATGTGCGGCAGCAGGGCGAGCGTCAGGCGCAGTGCCCCGAAGTAGTTGATCGCCATGGTGCGCTCGAAGTCGTGGAAGCGGTCCAGCTCGAGCTTCACCGAGCGCCGGATCGACCGGCCGGCGTTGTTGACCAGCATGTCGATGCCGGTGTCGGGGCCGGCGTGGTCGGCGAGCATCGCCTTGACCAGCGCGTCGACCGACTCGCCGTCGGTGATGTCGCACGAGTAGACGTGGGCCTGCCCGCCCTCGCGCTCGATCTCGGCCTTGACGTGCTCGAGCTCCTCGGTGCGCCGCGCGACCAGCAGCGGCACGCCGCCGTTGCGGGCGACCTTGAGCGCGGTCTCGCGCCCGATGCCGCTCGACGCCCCGGTGATCACGACGCGGCGGCCCAGCAGCGGGGGACCGGGACGACGACGGCGGGCGCGGTTCGGGTCGAGGTGCTCGCGCCAGTACTGCACGAGCACCGGCGCGTAGTCGCCGAACTCGGGCGGGGTCAGGCCGTCGAGGGCCTCGACGGTGGCCTCGGCGGTGTAGACGCACGGGAACGTCAGGTGCGGCAGCACCTCGGGCGGGATGTCGAACTCCGCCAGCGCGATGTCGCGGGCCGAGCCGCCGGCCGACGTGGCGCCCAGGCCCTCGGCGGCGCGGGTGAGCGCCTTCCCGACCGGTGCCGGCAGCACCGGCAGCAGCTTCGGGGCCCCGAGCGGGCCGGCCAGCGCGTTGTAGATCTCGGAGAGCGGCTGCGGCCGCGGGCTGACCAGGTGGAAGGCGCGGCCGTCGAGGTCGGGGGTGTGGACCAGCCGGACCATCGCGTCGGCGACGTAGTCGACGGGGACGATGTTGGTCGCGCCGAGCTCGGGCGCGGGCACCCGCAGGAAGCCGGGGAGGCGGCCGAGGGCGCTGATCGCGCCCATCAGGTAGTACGGCCCGTCGATCTTGTCCATCTCGCCGGTCTGCGAGTCCCCGACGACGATGGCCGGCCGGTAGACCCGCCACGGCGTCGTCGACTCCTCGCGGACGATCTTCTCCGCGGCGAACTTGGTCTCGTGGTACGGGTTGCCGAACTCCTGGCCGAGGTCGAAGTCGTCCTCGGTGAACACCCCGACGTGCTCCCCGGCGACCGCGACGCTCGAGACGTGGTGCAGGCAGCGGGCGCCGATCTCCGCGGTGACCGCGACGACGTGGCGGGTGCCGTCGACGTTGGCCGCGCGGTTGGCGGCGTCGTCGGCCGTGACGTCGTAGACGGCGCCGAGGTGCAGCACCTCGTCGACCTGGCCCGCGAGGTCGATCACGGTCTCGTCGGAGAGCCCCAGCCGCTCGGCGGTGAGGTCACCGGTGACCGTGACGAGCTTGTCGGCCCCGTCCATCTCCCGGGTGCGGCGGCGCAGCTTGTCGACCGACCCGCGTCGGACCAGCGCGTAGACCGCCTCGCAGTCCTCCCGCGCCAGGAGACGGGCGAGGACAGCGCGCCCGAGGAACCCGGTACCGCCGGTAACGAGATAGCGCATGGCGGAGGATCGTGGCACGACTCACCGGGCTGCGCCACGGCTGGCTACGGATCGTCGCGGCTCATCGACTCGACGTGTTCCTCGGCGCCCCGACCGGGGGCGACGCCCTCGACGTCGGCGGTCGTCTTCGCCGCGTCGGGCTGCTCCGGGTCGAGGCCCTCGAGCAGCTCCTCGGTGTGCTCGTGCTCGCCGACGTAGCGCTGCTCGAGGTCCTCCGCGCGCTGCGCCGGGTCCTGGTCGGAGCGGTTTCCGCCGGGCTGCTCGCTCATGGTGGCCATCCTGCCGGGGTGTGGCGCGCGTCGCAGGGCCGGGGCGGAGACCGACGCGTGGCGCGCGCGGCGAGTGCTCGGTCCTGTGCAGACCGACGCGTCACGCATACCGTCGGCCGAGGCGGCTGATCGGACCTTCCCGGACCTGCGCGTCGCGCACAGGTCCGACCTGGAGCATCGCGGCCGGTGGGAGGAGTGTGTGCGCGGCGCGCAGGTCGGCTCACAGCCCTGCGAGGGCGAGCCCGGAGTGTGTGGGTGGCGCGCAGGTTGCGCTGACCAGCGGCCCTCCCGCGGGCTATACAGGTCCGCGTGACCCCGTTCGACCTCGACAACCTGCCCCCGGACCAGGTCCGCGCCCTGCGCCGGGCGCCCGACGCCGGGTTCCGGGCGCCGATGCTCGCCACGCTGACCAAGCCGACCGACCCGCCGCCCGGGCCGGCGGGCTGGAGCTTCGAGCGGAAGTACGACGGCGTGCGCATCATCGCCACCCGCGACCGCGGCGAGCGTCCCCGGCTGTGGAGCCGCAACCAGAAGCCGGCGGACGCCAGCTACCCCGAGGTCGTCGAGGCGCTCGAGTCGGCGGGGCCGGACCGCTTCGTGCTCGACGGCGAGGTCGTGGCGAAGGACGGCAGGTTCGGGTCGTTGCAGGCGCGGATGCACCTGTCCGACCCGCGGCGGGCGCGGGCCACCGGGGTCGACATCGAGTACCACATGTTCGACCTGCTGGTCCTCGACGACCTCGACCTCACGCGCCTGCCGCTGGCGACGCGGCGGGTTCTGCTCGAGACGGTGGTCCGGGACAGCCGGGAAGGAGACGAACGGGGCCCCCTGCTCCATTCACCGACCCTCGACGGCGACCCCCTGGCCCTGCGCGACGAGGCCTGCGCCGACGGCTGGGAGGGCCTGATCGCGAAGCGGCTCGACGCGCCGTACACCGGGGGGCGCAGCCGCGACTGGCTCAAGCTCAAGTGCGTCAAGGACCAGGAGTTCGTCATCGGCGGGTGGACCGACCCGGCGGGGTCGCGGCACGTCCTGGGGGCGCTGCTCGTCGGCTACCACGACGGCGACGCGCTGCGCTACGCCGGGAAGGTCGGCACCGGGTTCGACGACGCCGCGCTGCAGCTGCTGCGCTCCCGGCTCGACCCCCTCGCCGTCGGGACCTCGCCCTTCTCCGACGCGCCCCGCGAGCGCGGCGCCCACTACGTGCGCCCGGAGCTCGTCTGCGAGGTGGGGTTCGGTGAGTGGACCTCCGACGGCCGGCTGCGCCACCCCCGCTACCAGGGGCTGCGCGAGGACAAGGACGCGCGTGAGGTGGTGCGCGAGACCCCCTAGGGCACGAGGTAGGAGTCGAGGAAGGCGTCGAGCGCGGCGAGCCCGGACGCGTCGGCGGGGACGCCGCGGAAGCCGACGTGCCCGTCGGGCCGCACCAGCAGCGCGCCCGACGGGGCAGCACCGTCCACGCCGCGGACGACGTCGACCAGCCCGCGCCAGCGGCGCCCCAGGTGCTCGAGCCCGGCGGGGTCCGCGGTGCCGGAGACCACGAGGTGGTGTGCCGTGCCGGTCAGGGCCGCGCGACCGGGGAAGCGCTCGCCGGGGCCCGGCGGGCCGGGCGCTACGCCCGGGCCGAGGTGCTCCCCGACGATGGGACTGCCGGCGTAGGTGATGTCGAGCAGGCAGCGTGACCGGGCCAGTGCGGTCCGCTGGGCCGGGGTGGCCGGGCTCGGTCGGATCCCGGTGCGCGCGGCCTCCACCGCGGACCGGGCCATCCCGTCGATCTTCTCCGAGACGTCGAGCACGTGGTGGTCGGCGGCGAGGCGCTCGATCTCGAAGCTCTCCAGCAGCGCGGGTCGCGCGTGTCCGCCTGTCGTGAGGGCGAGCTTCCACGCGATGTCCTGGGCGTCGTGCAGGGCGGAGTTCAGGCCCTCGCCGCCGAACGGGCTGGACAGGTGCCCGGCGTCGCCGAGGAGGAAGCGACGGCCCTCGGCCAGGCGCGGGACCACGCGCTGGTGAATGTGGAACGACGTCGCCCAGCCGACGTCCTTCACCGTGACGTCGCCCGTGATGCGTCGGCCGATCCCGGCGGCGACGAGCTCGGACGGGTCCTCGTGCTCGAGCTGCGCCACCTCGTCGTCGTCGAGGTCGCCGACGAACGTCAGCCAGCGGTCGTCCGGGAGCGGCACGAGCAGGACGAAGCCCCCGGGGGTGGCGACCAGGTTGGAGGCATCGCGTGCCACGTCGGAGTGGCCGCCGATGTTCGCCGCCAGCACCGTCCCCGGGTAGGTGAAGCCTTCCAGGGTCTCGTCCATCGACGTCCGCATGACGCTGTGGGCGCCGCCGGCGCCGACGACCCACGCGGCCTCGACCGCCGTCGACGTCCCGTCGGCCTGCTCCAACCGGAGCAGCACCCCGTCGTCGCGCTCCTCCATCGAGCTGACCACGATGCCGCGCTCGACCACACCGCCGAGCTGGGTGAGCCGTTCGGCCAGGACCTGCTCCGTGCGCCACTGGGGCAGGCTGCACTGGAACGGCCAGGGACAGTCGAGGTCGGCGTAGGGCATCTCGCCGAGGAGCCCGAGGTCCGCGTCGAGGACCCGGGCGCGCCGGACGGGGACCGACGCGGCCCGCACCTCGTCGGCCAGCCCCGAGCAGGCGAGCAGCTCGAGTGTCCCCGGCTGGATCGAGGTGGCGCGGGTCTGGTGGTGCGGTGCCGGCAGGCGCTCCAGGACCCGGGCCGCCACGCCACGACGTGCCAGCTCCACCGCGGCGTAGAGGCCGGCCGGCCCCGCGCCGACGACCACGACCTCGGCGTCCGTTCCCACGTGCCACCCCCGACCACTCGGTGAGCAAATTCGAGCAGCCGGCGGCGGTGTGCGACAACGTGCGGTCGAACAGTTCTCGAAGGGTGTTCGATTCGCTACCGATCGTGCGCGTGGTCGAATTCCGGTCGCCACTCTGACAATGTCGTGGGGGTGACCGGCCTCCCGATCTGGCTGAGCGGAGTGCTGTTGATCGTGGTGCCGTCCGCCGTGGTCGTCGCGCTCCAGATCGGCTTGCGACGACGCTGGCCCGCCCTGCACGAGAGCGACCAGAACGAGGTCGCCGGATTCATCATCGCCGTGGTCGGCGTGATCTACGCGGTACTGCTGGGCTTCGTGGTCATCGTCAGCTGGGAGAACTTCAGCCACGCCGAGCAGGTCGTGGGCGACGAGGCCAGCGCCCTGCGCACCATCTACCGCGACAGCGGCGCGTTCCCCGTGCCGGCGCGCGAGGAGCTGCACGACGCCGTGCGGCGCTACGCCGGCGCGGTGATCGACTCCGAGTGGCCGGCGATGGCCCGCGGCGAACCCGGCTCGCCGGAGGTCACCCGCATCATCGACGAGACCTCCCAGACCCTGGCCAACCTGCCGCTCGACACCCCCGGCCAGCAGCAGTACCGGGGGATCGAGGCCGACCGGTTCAACGACCTGGTCACCGCCCGGTCGCAACGCCTGGACTTCGTCGAGCAGGGGGTCCCGACGGTGCTGTGGATCGCCCTCGTCGTCGGTGCGGTGGTGACGGTCGGCTTCACCATGCTCTTCGGGATGCGCAGCACACTGCTCCACACGCTGATGACGGCGAGCCTGACCGCGCTCATCGGGGTGCTGCTGTTCGTCGCTGTCACGATCGACCACCCCTTCGCCGGCGACGTGGCCGTGGACCCGGCTCCCCTCGAGCGCGTCCTGTCCGACTTCGGCGCGCCCCCGCCCTGAGCTCCAGGGGCGACGGGCCGGGGGTGACGAGCTGGGGGTGACGAGCTGGGGAGCTAGGGGTGACGGGCGTACGCGTCGATCACGCAGTAGACGAAGTAGGCCGCGAACCCCACCGCGGCCACGCAGAACATCGTGGCGCCGAGGGTGTGCGCCGCCAGGGTGCGGAGCGCGATGTCGACGCCGCCGATGCGGTTCGGCCGGTCCTCCCACGCCGCCAGCGTGGTGAGCACGCCGATCACGCCGAACGTGATCGCCCGCGTCAGGTTCCCCAGCGACCCGGTGACCAGCGCGAGCGTCCGACGGTGCCCGGGCAGCTTCTCGGGGACGAGGTCGCCCATGAACGTCGCCCGCACGCCGGTGTAGGTCATCGAGACGAACATCCCGATGGCGAACAGGCCCACGGCGGCCACCAACCAGCGGCCGGCCGTGTGCGCGAACACGTCGTCCACCGTCGACTGGAAGGCGTTCCGGCGGCCCTGGAGCCGGGTCGCGAACTCGGCCGCCAGCCAGGCCACGGAGAGCACCCCGATCGCCTTCGCGAACGCCCCGAGCCGCTTGCGCCACCGTTCCTCCGGCTTGGCCCAGTTGAACCCGACGGCGGCCGCGCGCAGCTGCCACACCGCGAACGCGACCAGGGCCAGCGCGGCCGCGGCGAGCAGCCACCGGCCGAGGAAGCCGCCGCCGGCGGCCACCAGCTCGATCGCGCCGCGCGGGTCGGCGTGCTGGTCGCGCTCGCCGAGGTCGGAGATCCGGATCGCGAGCACCGCGATCCCGAGGTGGACGAGGCCGTAGGCGACCAGCCCGACCCGGCCGAGCGCCTCCACCCACGCCGGGGCGTCGCGGTCGCTGGGGCGGGCCCGCCGGCGCCGGTGGGTCACCGGGCGAACGGCCGCGTCGACCGCCACGCCCCGCGCGGCGCCGGGCTCCTCGGGCGACGGCCCGGGCTCGGTCGCCGCCGCCGTCATCGCTCCGCCCACGGCGGGCGACCCGGGCGGCGAGCTCATGGAGTCAGTGGTACCCGGTCGGCGCCGCCGTGTCGCTAGGGGCTCGCTGTGACCTGTGAGCCACCACCCGGGAGGGGTCACGGCCACCGCGCCGCCCGGGCGTACTGGTCGGGCCAGGTCACCTGGTCGGCGACGCCGAGCTCGTGGGCGGCGCGCATCGGCCAGTGCGGGTCGCGCAGGAACGCGCGGGCCAGCAGCACGACGTCGGCCTGCCCGGTGGCGAGGACCTTCTCGGCCTGCGCCGGGTCGGTGATGAGCCCGACGGCGCCGGTCGGCACGTCGGCCTCGCGGCGGATGCGCTCGGCGAAGGGCACCTGGTACCCCGGCCCGACCGGGATGTCGGCGTGCGGGACGTTGCCGCCCGTGGAGGTGTCGACGAGGTCGGCGCCCGCCTGCGCCAGCGCGCGGGCCAGGGCGACCGAGTCGTCCGCGGTCCACCCGCCGTCGGACCAGTCGGTGGCCGAGATGCGGGCGAGGACGGGCACGTCGTCCCCGACCTCGGCCCGCACCGCCTCGACGATCTCGACGGCGAGGCGGATCCGGTGGTCGAAGGACCCGCCGTACGCGTCGTCGCGGTGGTTGGACAGCGGCGAGAGGAACTGGTGGACCAGGTAGCCGTGGGCGAAGTGCAGTTCGACGACGTCGAACCCGGCGGTCAGCGCGCGCCGGGCGCCGGCCGCGAACGCGCCGGGCAGGGCGGCGATCTCGTCGAGCGAGAGCGCGTGGGGCTCGGTGTAGTCGGCGAAGGCCTCCGCCGAGGGCGCGACCGGGGTCCACCCGCCGTCGTCGGCGGTCACCGGGCCGCTGCCCTCCCACGGCCGGATCGTGGACGCCTTGCGTCCGGCGTGCGCCAGCTGCATCGCGGCGGTGGCCCCGCGGGCGTGCAGGAAGTCGACGATCCGGCGCCAGGCGGCGACCTGCTCGTCGTTCCAGATCCCGGCGTCCTGCGGGCTGATCCGGCCCTCGGGGACGACGGCGGACGCCTCGGTCATCACGAGACCGGCCCCGCCGGCGGCGAACTGGCCCAGGTGGACGAGGTGCCAGTCGTCCGGCAGCCCGTCGGTGGCCGAGTACTGGCACATCGGGGCGACCCAGATCCGGTTGCGGACGGTCGTCCCGCGCAGGGTGATCGGGGTGAAGAGCTCGCTGGTCACGTGACGGTTCAACGATCACCCGGCCCGGTGGCTTCCCCGACGAGGGTGCGCGCGCACCGGATCACGTCCTCGGCGGTGACGGCGAGCAGGGCCGGGTCGGGGTCGTCGGCGAAGCGCTCGCCGCGGCGGACCGAGGCGTCGGTCAGCACGACGTGGCGCGGGTCGGCCGGCGGGCCCCACTGCGCGGGCCCGACGGGGCCGAACAGCGTCACCGACGGCACCCCGTAGGCCGTCGCGACGTGGGCGATCCCGGTGTCGCCGGCGATCACCAGGCGGGCGCCGGCGACGAGGGCCAGGAGCTCGCCGAGGCTGGTTCGGCCGGCCAGGTCGAGCCCACCGCAGGCCGCCGCGACCGCCCCGGTGAGCGCGGCCTCGTCGTGGGCGCCGGTCACGACGACGCGGTGCCCGTCACCCGCCAGCGCCGCGGCCACGGCCGCGAACCGCCGCACGGGCCAGCGCTTGGCGCCGAACGCCGCACCGGGGTGCACCACGACGGGACCCGACGACGGGGCTTTCCTGCCACTGGATGCCAGATGAGGGGAGCACGCCGATAGGGCTTCGCTTGCAACAGGGGGGACCGGGAGCCGGAGGTCGTCCGCGGCCGCCGCGGCCTCGTCGTCGGAGACCAGCCCGCACGCGGCGAGCAGGTCGCACCAGCGCCGCCGCTCCGGGCGCTCCGGGTCGTCGACCCAGGCCGGCCCATCCCACCCCGGGGCCGCGTGCCCGACCCGGCGGACCGGCCGGTCGCCGGCCCGCGCGTCGAGCCGGGCGTGGCTCTGCGGCCCGCGGCCGTGCAGGTTGACGACGACGTCGGGCGCGGGCGCGCCCTCGTCGTCGGTCACCGCGTCCACGGGGTACCCCGAAACGTCGCCCACCCAGGCCGACCCGAGCAGCACCACCCGGTGGTCGGGCAGCGCGCGCCGCAGCAGGCGCAGCGCGGGCACGGCGACCAGCAGGTCGCCGAGCCCGAGGTCGCGCAGGACGAGGGCGGTGGGGCTAACGGGCGTTCTCCCCGAGCCCGTCGCGCAGCTGGGCGAGCGTCTTCGCGAGCAGCCGCGACACGTGCATCTGCGAGATCCCGACCTCGGTCGCGATCTGGGACTGGGTCATGTTCTTGAAGAACCGCAGCATGATGATCGTCCGCTCGCGGGGGGCGAGCTGGGCGAGCAGCGGCGCGAGCGACTGCTGGTACTCGACCTTGTCCAGCGCCGCGTCGGCCTCGCCGAGCAGGTCGGAGACGGTGCCGGAGTCCGGGTCGTCGACGAGCATCTCGTCCAGCGAGCCCGACCGGTAGGCGTTCGAGGCCTCCAGCGCCTCGAGCACGTCCTCCTTGGGCAGATCGAGGTGCGTCGCGAGCTCGGCGGCCGTGGGGGCCCGCCCGAGGGTCTGCGACATCTGCGACATCGCCGAGGACAGCGTGACGTTGAGGTCCTTGAGCCGGCGCGGCACCCGCATCGACCAGGCCTGGTCGCGGAAGTGCCGGCGGACCTCGCCGGTGATCGTCGGGACCGCGTAGGACAGGAAGTCGGTGCCCCGGGCCGGGTCGTAGCGGTCGACGGCGTTGATGAGCCCGAGGGTCGCGACCTGCTCGAGGTCCTCCTCCGGCTCGCCGCGGCGGGAGAAGCGCCGCGCGATGTGCTGGGCGACCGGGAGGTGCCCGCGCACGAGCTCGTCACGCAGCCGGGCCCGCCGCGGGTCGCCCTGGGGGAGCGAGGCGTGCTCGGCGAGCAGCGGCATCAGGTGGTCGTACTCGCCGCGGCTGCCGCGGCGCTCCTGACCGCGGGTGCCGTTCTCCTGAGCTCCGTCCGCGACGGTCTCGGTGTCGGATGCGGTCCCGGGAGTGTCCGTCGCGGAGTCGACGTCGTGGGCCGTCACGAAATCGGGGTCCCGAGACGCTGGACCGAGAGGCGCAGGGCGAGCCGGAACGGGTCGCCGGTGGTGCCGGGGGTGGCCGAGAGCATGCGGACGTCGTCCGCCAGCGTCGTGAGGACGCGCCAACCGAAGGAGTCGGTGTCGAGCCGCTCCGCTCCGGTCGTCAGGACGGATGCGGTCACCGTGATGTGCTCCTCGTCGACGATGAAGCTGCAGGTCAGGCGGGTGTCCGGACGGGCGAGAGCCACCAGGCTCGAGCACGCCTCGTCGACGGCCATCCGCAGGTCGGCCACCGCGTCGAGGGTGAACTCGGCGCGGGCGGCGAGGTCGGCGGCGACGGTGCGCATCGTGATCACGGCACGCGGCACGGCCGGGACGCGTACCTCGACGTCCTCCGGGGGCATGAAGCGGTCGCCGGGGTCGGGGCCGTGCGTGACAGGGGGATCGGGCCGCGCCACGGGCACCTCCTCGTCGGATCAGCACCGCGACGGACGTCCGGTCCCGGACCCCTCGTGGCGCACCAGATCTCCGCGGCGGGGGGCTCCCCGGCCGTCCTCGGTCGCCGGTCGTGTACCCGGGGCCCTCCGCCACAAACCGGGGCCGCCCCCGGGCGGGGTCCCACGACGGCGTCGGGCCCGCCCTGCGGCCCGGGTCGGGCCGTGGTGTCCTCGGCGCCGTGCCCGCCCCCGACGGACGCCCCGTCCCCGGCCCGCCCGTCCCGAGGCCGCCGGCCGCGGTCCTGTTCGACCGCGACGGCACGCTCGTCCACGACGTCCCCTACAACGGCGACCCGGCGAAGGTCGACCCCGTCGCGACGGCCCGCCCGGCGCTGGAGCGGCTGCGGCGCGCGGGCATCCCGACCGGGGTGGTCAGCAACCAGTCCGGGGTCGCCCGCGGCCTGCTCACCCCGGCCGACGTCGCGGCGGTGAACGCCCGCCTCGACGAGCTCGTCGGGCCGATCGGGGTCTGGGCCTGGTGCCCGCACGGGGAGGCCGACGGGTGCGCCTGCCGGAAACCCGCCCCGGGCCTCGTGCTCGACGCGGCCCGCCGGCTCGGCGTCGACCCGGCCGCCTGCGCCGTCGTCGGGGACATCGCCGCCGACCTCGGCGCCGCCCGCGCGGCCGGCGCCCGCGGGGTCCTCGTGCCCACGCCCACGACGCGCGCCGAGGAGGTGGCGGCGGCCGGGCTCGTGGCCGGCGACCTCCTCGAGGCCCTCGATCTCCTGGACGTCCCGTGAGGATGCTTGCCGTATGAGGATCTTGGCGGTCCGCCTCGACTCCGACGGCGACGTCCTGCTCACCGGCCCGGCGATCCGCGCCCTGGCCGCCGGCGGGCACGAGGTGGTCGCCGTCGTCGGGCCGCGCGGCCGGCAGGCGGCGGAGCTGCTGCCCGGCGTCGCCCGCGTGGTGGTGTGGCACTGCGGGTGGGTGGACGGGGACGCCCCGCCGGTCACCCCGGACACGGTGGGGGAGGCGGTGACCGCGCTCGCCGCCCTGGCGGCGGACGAGGCGGTCGTGTTCACGTCGTTCCACCAGTCGCCGCTGCCGACCGCGCTCGTCCTGCGCCTGGCCGGGGTGCGGCGGATCACCGCGGCCTCGGTCGACTTCCCCGGCGGGCTGCTCGACGTCCGGGCGCGCCCGGGCGACCCCGCCCACGACCCGACCGCCGACCTGCCCGACGATCTCCCCGAGGCCGAGCGGGCCCTCGCGATCGCGACCCGCGGCGGCTTCACCGCGGGGCCCGACGACGACGGGTGCCTGCGGGTCACGACCCCGCCCGGCACGGCCGAGGCCGCCCGCGCGCTGCTCGCGGACCGCGGGATCGGGCCCGGCGACCCCTACGTCGTGCTGCACCCCGGGGCGTCGGTCCCGGCGCGCGCCTGGCCGCCGGAGCGGTGCGCGGAGGGCGTCGCGGCGCTGCACGGCGCGGGACACCGGGTCGTCGTCACCGGCTCGCCCGGCGAGACCGCGCTCACCGCCGCCGTCGCCGCCGGCCACGGCACCGACCTGGGCGGGGCCACGTCGTTCGCCGTCCTCGCCGAGGTGCTGCGCGGCGCCGACGCCGTGGTGGTCGGCAACACCGGGCCGGCCCACCTGGCGGCCGCGGTGGGCACACCGGTGGTGTCGCTGTTCGCCCCCGTCGTCCCGCCCGTGCGGTGGGCGCCCTACGGCGTGCCCCACGTGCTGCTGGGCGACCAGACCGCGCCGTGCCGCGGCACCCGCGCCCGCGACTGCCCGGTGCCGGGTCATCCCTGCCTGGCGGGCGTGCCGGCGGAGGCCGTGGTGGCGGCCGTGGCGAGGCTCACCGGTCACGGAGAGTAGTAGTTCCCCGGGCAGCGTTTATCAGGTCGTTCCCGCAGGGATTTCTCGCCGGTGACTTCCAGCCCCGCCGCACAGCCGTCGCTGACGGTGCTGCACTGGCACGTGCACGGGTCCTGGTCGACGGCCTTCGTCCAGGGACCGCACCGGTACCTGCTGCCCACCCTGCCCGAGCGCGGGCCGTGGGGCGGCGGGCGTCCCGGCGCGTGGACCTGGCCCGATGCGGCCGTGGAGCGATCACCGGAGGAGCTCGCCGCGGCCGCCGACGACATCGACGTCGTCGTGCTGCAACGCGTCGAGGAGATCGACCTCGTCGAACGCTGGACCGGCCGGCGCCCGGGGATCGACGTGCCCGCGGTGTTCGTGGAGCACAACACGCCCCGCGGCGACGCTCCGGCCACGCGGCATCCGCTCGCCGAGCGTGACGACATCCCGGTCGTCCACGTCACCCACTTCAACGCCCTGATGTGGGACTGCGGCCGGGCCCCGGTCCACGTCGTCGAGCACGGTGTCCTCGACCCGGGGCACCGGTACACCGGCGAGCTCGACCGGGCCGCCGTCGTGGTCAACGAGCCCGTCCGGCGCCACCGCGTCACGGGCACCGACCTGCTGGCCGGGTTCGCCGACGCCGTCGGGCTCGACGTGTTCGGCATCGGCTCGGAGCGCCTGCCCGAGGCCGTCGACCACCCGGACATCCGAGTCGTCGGGGACCTGCCGCAGGCCCGGATGCACGCCGAGCTCGCCGCGCGGCGGCTCTACCTGCACCCGATCCGGTGGACCTCGCTGGGGCTCGCCCTCATCGAGGCGATGATGCTCGGGATGCCGGTGGTGGGTCTCGCCACCGCCGAGGCCGCCGTGTCCGTGCCCGCCGACGCCGGTGTCGTCGCCACGGACCCCGCGGTGCTGCACGACGCGATCCGGACCTACCGCGCCGACCCCGACCTCGCCCGTGCGCACGGTGCACGAGGTCGGGAGATTGCGCTCGGGCGCTGGGCGGTCACCCGGTTCTGTGAGGACTGGGACGAGGTCCTGGCCACCGTGGCCGGATCGACCCCGTCCCCCGCGCCCGCCGGGTCGACGACCGCGGCCCCGGGCGCCGTCGCCGTCCCCCTCTAGACGACCCCGTCGGGCCGACGACGGCCCGACCCGACCCGTCCCCCGGACGACGCTCGTCCCGTGACCGGAGCTTCAGCCCACGGCCCCCGGTCCACCGCCACCCATCGTGCGACGTGCACCCGCCGGTCCGTCACGGACCGGGGAGGGGTGCGCGCTACCGCACGCCCGCAGGAGGACTGTGCATGCGGATCGCCATGATCTCCGAGCACGCGAGTCCGCTCGCGTGCACGGCGCCGACAGCCGGCACCGCCGGGCCCGCCGAGGCCGCCGACGCCGCCCACCGGGCCGTCGGGGCCGGCATCGGCGCCGTCGACGCCGGGGGCCAGAACGTGCACGTGCACGCGCTGGCCACCGCGCTGGGTCGTGCCGGCCACGAGGTCGTGGTGCACACCCGCCGGACCGACCCGGTGTCCCCGCAGCGGGTGGCCCTCGGGCCCGGGGTCGTGGTGGACCACGTGCCGGCCGGACCCGCGGTCGAGCTCGGCAAGGACGAGCTGCTCGAGCACATGGGCGAGTTCGCGGCGGTCCTGCGGCGGCGCTGGCGTGAGCGCACCCCGGACGTGGCGCACGCGCACTTCTGGATGTCCGGGATCGCGGCCCTCGAGGCCGGTCGCGCCACCGGGGTGCCGGTGACCCAGACCTTCCACGCCCTCGGGTCGGTCAAGCGCCGCCACCAGGGCGCGCAGGACACCAGCCCGCCCGAGCGGGTCGCCCGCGAGAGCGACCTCGCCGCCTCGGTCGACCGCGTGATCGCCACCTGCCGCGACGAGGTCGCCGAGCTCGTCGCGCTCGGCGTGTCCGCCGACCGGGTCGACGTGGTGCCCTGCGGCGTCGACGTCGGCCACTTCACGCCCGGTCCGGCCCCCACCCCCGGCCCGCCGCGCATCCTCGCCGTCTCCCGGCTGGTGCCGCGCAAGGGCGTCGACACCGCGATCCGCGCCCTCGGGCGCCTCGCGGTCACCGGGCCGGCGCCGGAGCTCGTCGTCGCCGGCGGCCCCACCGCCACCACCCTCGACGACGACGCCGAGGTCGCGCGGCTGCGCGCGATCGCCGCCGCCGAGGGTGTGGCCGACCGCGTGCACTTCGTCGGCCGCGTCTCGCCCGCCGCGATGCCCGAGCTGATGCGCTCGGCCGACGTCGTGGCCTGCCTGCCCGCCTACGAACCCTTCGGCCTCGTCCCGCTCGAGGCCATGGCCTGCGGACGGCCGGTCGTGGCCGCGCGGGTCGGTGGGCTCGCCGACACCGTCGTCGACGGGCACACCGGCCTGCACGTCCCGCCCGGCGACCCCGACGCCGCCGCCCGCGCCCTCGGCGCCCTGCTCGCCGACCCGGCCCGGGCCGCACGGTTGGGCCGGGCCGGACGTGCCCGCGCCGAGACGGACTACGGCTGGGACCGGGTCGCGGCCGCCACCGAGGCGGTCTACCGCGACGTCCTGACCGCCCGCGTCGGGGCCACGGCATCCGCCTCGTCCCTCCCGGCGGCCGGCCTCACCGGGGTGCGCTCATGAGCCCCACGTCCCAGGCCGACCGGATGCCGGGTCGGCCCACCGTCACCTCGGCCGCGGCCGCGCCGGCCGCGCCGCCGGCGCCGGCCCGACGTGCCCGGAGCGTCGTCGACGACCACCTCGACGGCCTGGGCGCGACCCTCGCCGCGCTGCGGACCCACGCGCCGCGGTTCTCGGCGTGGGGCACCGAGCTGGCGGGACGGCTCAGTCGCGGGCAGCGCCTGCTCGCCGCGGGCAACGGCGGCAGCGCGGCCGAGGCGCAGCACCTGACGGCCGAGCTGGTCGGGCGCTACCGGGGCGAGCGCGAGCCGCTCTCGGCGATCGCCCTGCACGCCGACACCTCGACGGTCACCGCGCTCGGCAACGACTACGGCTACACCGAGATCTACGCCCGGCAGGTCCGGGCCCACGGCCGCCCGGGCGACGTCCTCGTCCTGCTCTCCACGAGCGGGCGCAGCGAGAACCTGCTGGCCGCCGCCGAGGTGGCCCGCTCGCTCGGGGTCACCGTGTGGTCGGTGACCGGGGCGGACCCGAACCCGCTGGCCGGGCTCAGCGACGAGGCGATCTGCCTGCCGGGTGCGACGCCCTCGGTGCAGGAGGCGCACCTCGTCGCGGTCCACCTGCTCTGCGAGATGGTCGACGCGGCCCTGGGTCGCTCGGTCGTCCAGGATCCCGGGGGCGCGCGGTGAGCGGCCCCCTCGTCGTCGTCGGCGACGCCCTGCTCGACGTGGACGTCGACGGCCGCGTCACCCGGCTCTGCCCCGACGCCCCGGTCCCGGTGCTCGACGCGGACGCCGAGCACGAGCGCCCCGGCGGCGCCGCGCTCGCCGCGCTGCTCGCCGCGCTCGCCTCGCCGCGCCCGGTCCGCCTGGTCGCCCCGCTCGGCGACGACGCCGACTCCCGGCGGGTGCGGGCGCTGCTCGACGGCCTGGTCGAGGTCGTGGCGCTGCCCGCCGGCGGCTCGCTGCCGGTGAAGAGCCGGATGCTCGCGGGCGATCGGCCGCTGCTGCGCCTCGACCGTGGTGGGCTCGACGCCGGGCCGTGGGACGATGCCGCCCTCGCCGCGGCCCGCGACGCCCTCGCCGACGCCGCCGGGGTGCTCGTCGCCGACTACGGCCGCGGCGTCACCGCCGACCCGGGCGTGCGCGACCTGCTCACCGACACTGCGCGGCGCGTCCCGGTGGTCTGGGACCCGCACCCGCGCGGCACCGACCCCGTCCCCGGCGTCGCGCTCGCGACCCCCAACCTCGCCGAGGCCCGCGCGGCCTCCGGCGAGCCCGACGGCGACTGGCTGCCGACGGCGTCCCGCGCAGCCGCCGCGCTGCGCACGGGCTGGCGGGCCGAGTCGGTCGCGGTGACGGCGGGGGCCCGAGGCGCCGTGCTGCAGGGCGCCGGCGGCCTCGCCGTCGTGCCCGCCCGTGCCGCGACCGGCGGCGACCCGTGCGGCGCGGGGGACCGGTTCGCCGGTGCCGCCGCGCTCGCCCTGGCCGCCGGCCGCACCGCCGACGAGGCCGTCTCCGATGCCGTGTCCGCCGCCGGGTCGTTCGTCGGCGGCGGGGGAGCGGGCGCGGTCCGCCGCGACGCGGACGGTTGGCACGCCCCGGGCCTCCTGCCGCGCGAGGGGACCCCTCGGTCGACTAGAGCGGCCGGAAGTTCCCCTCGCGCATCGGCCGGCCCGGAGCTCGCGTCCGCGGATTCGAGCGATGGGCACCGTCGCTCGACTAGATCGGCCGTGGGCGCCCACCACCAGGCTGGCGGCACCGAGGCCGACTCGAGCGATGGGCACCCTCGCTCGACTAGATCGGCCGTGGGCGCCCTTCGCCCAAACCGTCCCGAGCGCGACGGCGACCACGCCCTCGCCGTCGTCGAGGCCGCCCGCGCCCGGGGCGCCCGCGTGGTCGCCACCGGCGGCTGCTTCGACCTCCTGCACGCCGGGCACGCCCGCACCCTGGGCGCCGCCAGGGAACTGGCCGGGCCCGACGGCGTGCTCGTCGTCTGTCTCAACTCCGACGCCTCGGTGCGCCGGCTCAAGGGGCCCGCGCGCCCGATCGTCGGCCAGGCCGACCGCGCCGAGCTCCTCACCGCGCTGGCCTGCGTCGACGCCGTCGCCGTGTTCGACGAGGACGGCCCCCAGACCGTGCTCGGACACCTGCGCCCCGACGTCTGGGTCAAGGGCGGCGACTACGTCCCCGACGACCTGCCCGAGGCCGGTCTGGTCCGTTCCTGGGGCGGCGACGTCGTCGCCGTCCCGTACCACGCCGGGCGCTCGTCGACCCGGCTCGCCGCCGCCGCGGGCGTCGGCGCGCCGGATCACCACCAGGAAGGAACCGCATGAGCTCACCGCTGCCCACCCCCGATCCCGCCTCGACGACGGAGCCCTCCCGCCCCGCCGGCGCGCTGGGCACCGTCCTGGTGACCGGCGGCTCGTCGGGGCTCGGCGCGGCCGTCGCCGACGCCGTCGCCGCCTCCGGCGGCACCCCCGTCGTGCTCGACCTCAAGGCGCCCGACGCCGGGCACGCCTTCGTCGAGGTCGACCTGGCCGACACCGCGGCCGCCGAGTCGGCCGTCGCGCAGGCCGCCGACACCCACGGCGGGATCGACGCCGTGGTCACCGCCGCCGGGATCGACCGCTGCGGCCGGATCGTCGACGTGGCCCGCGAGGAGTGGGAGCGCGTGATCGCGGTCAACCTGCTCGGCACCGCCGCCGTCGTGCGCGCCGCCCTGCCGCACCTCGAGGCCCGGCGCGGCAAGGTCGTCACCGTCTCCTCCACCCTCGGGGTGAAGGCGGTCTCCGACGCCACCGCCTACTGCGCCTCGAAGTTCGGCGTCGTCGGGTTCACCCGGGCGCTCGCCGCCGAGTGGGCGGGCAAGGTCGGCGTCACGCTGCTCGTGCCGGGCGGGATGTGGACCCACTTCTTCGACGACCGGCCCGACCAGTACAAGCCGGGCGCCGACGCCCGGCTCAACGACCCCGCCGAGACCGCGGACGCCGTGCTGTACGCGCTCACCCGCCCCGCGGGCAGCGAGGTGCGGGAGATGGTGGTGGCCGCCTCCGAGGAGGGCTCCTACCCGTGATCGGACGCGGCCTCGAGGGCGCCCGGGACGTCGTCGTGCAGCGTGAGCACCCGGTCCAGCCCGGTGATCGCGAGCGGACGGCGGACCGAGCGCACCGAGCCGGCGACCAGCAGCAGGGCGCAGCCGCGCCCGCGCAGGTCCTGGTCCACCTCGAGCAGCAGCGTCATGCCGGCGGACGCGAGCAGGACCACGCCGGTCAGGTCGAGCACCACCGTGCGCGCCCCGGTGCCGACGGCCTCGTCGACCCCCGCCCGCACCGCACCGACGCCGGCCGCGTCGACGTCGCCGACGACCGCCACGACGTGCACACCGGGCCCGGCCGGGCGCACCGCGACGTCGACGGTGCCCGGAGCGGGCCCGTCGGCAGCGGGATCGGCGTGCACTCGGCCTCCAGGGACACGGGCACCGCGCGACCTCGCGTGGCGCGGCGGCGGCGCGACGCGGGGGCAGTGCTCGGGACGGCAGGTCGGCGGGGGCCGGGGGCGCGTGTCTCCACCCCGCGGCGGCGTTGCCGAACCCTAGCGAGCCGCCCGCGGCCGGGCCACGCAGCGTCCCCGTGGGCCCCCTCCGTTCGGGTGGCCCGCCGGGCGACCGTCACTCCGCCGGGGCCACCGAGGACTCCAGGACCGCCGCCGACCACCGACGACGGCCCCCGACCATGACCGAGAGGACGACCAACCCCGTGTCCCAGCCGTTGACGTCGGCGCCCCTGGCGGCCGACCTCCCGGAGCGCCTCGCCGCGGCCGCGCCGCGCGTCGTGGTGGTGGGCGACGCGGTCCTCGACTGCTGGATGAGCGGCCCCTCCCGGCGGCTCTCCCGCGAGGCCCCCGTCCCCGTCGTCGAGGTCGAGGTCACCCACGCCTCGCCCGGCGGCGCCGCCAACACCGCCGTGAACCTCGCCGCGATGGGCGCGAAGGTGCGCCTGGTCTCGGTGGCCGGCGACGACGAGGACGGCCGCACCCTGCGGCGGCTGCTCGAGGAGGCCGACGTCGACACCGCCGGGCTGCTCGCGGGCGAGGGCCCGACGGCGGCCAAGCGGCGCATCGTCGCCGACGAGGCCATGGTCGCCCGCTACGACACCCTCCCGCCGCCGCGCTCCCACGACGGCTTCACCACCGCGCTCGACGCCGCCCTCGAGACCGACCCCGACGCCGTCGTGGTCTGCGACTACGGCACCGGCGTCCTCGACGAGGCGGCGGTCGCCGCCCTCGCCGCGCGGCGGGCCCGCTGCGGTGTCCTCGTCGTCGACGCGCACGACCCCGGCCGCTGGGCGCCGGTGACGCCCGACGTCGTCACCCCCAACGCCGGCGAGGCGGCCACCCTGCTCGGGCGCGACCTGGGCGGGCCGGACCGCGCCGGTGCGGCCGAGGCCGCGGCCGGTGAGCTGCGCGCCCGGTCCGGCGCGGGCAGCGTCGTCGTGACCCTCGACCGGGAGGGCGCGCTGCTGCTCGCGGACGGCCTGCCGGCCCACCGCACGTGGGCGCGCCCGGTCCCCGAGAGCCGCGCCTGCGGGGCCGGCGACTCGTTCACCGCCGCGCTCTCCCTCGCCCTCGCCGCGGGCACCCCCGCGCCGACCGCCGTCGAGCTGGCGCAGGCCGCCGCCGACGTCGTCGTCGGGCGCGCCGGGACCGCGGTGTGCTCCACCGGCGACCTCACCGCCCGCGTCGGCGCCTCCGGCGGGACGCTCGCGACCGCGGCCGAGCTCGAACGGCTCGTCGCCGCCGACCGGGCCGCCGGCAAGCGGATCGTGTTCACCAACGGCTGCTTCGACGTCGTCCACCGCGGCCACGTCGCCTACCTCAACCAGGCCAAGCGGCTCGGCGACGTGCTCGTCGTGGCGCTCAACGCCGACGAGGGCGTGCGGCGGCTCAAGGGCCCCGACCGGCCCGTCAACACCCTGGCCGACCGGGCGGCGGTCATCGGCGCGCTCTCGTGCGTCGACCACGTCGTCGGGTTCGCCGACGACACCCCCGTGGAGCTGCTCGAGGCGCTGCGCCCCGACGTCTACGCCAAGGGCGGCGACTACACCCCGGAGATGCTGCCGGAGACCCCGACCGTGGAGGCCTCCGGCGGGCGCGTGGTGATCCTGGACTACCTGGCCGACCGGTCGACCACCGCGACGCTCGAGCGGATCCGCGGCGGCCGGGTGCAGGCATGAGCCACGAGGTCGACGTGATGATCCCGACCCGGGACCGGCCGGTGGAGCTGGCGACGACGCTGGCGGGGCTCGCCGCGCAGACGGGTGGGCCGTCGTTCCGCGTGGTGGTCTCCGACCAGTCGGGTCCCGACGACGGGTCCGGTCCGGCCTCGTTCGACACCGCGTCGGCGACGGCGATGGTCCGGGTCCTGCGCCACCGCGGCGTCGAGGTCGAGCTGCGCCGCCACCTGCCGCGGCGGGGGATCGCCGAGCAGCGGGCCTTCCTGCTCTCGTGCGCCGAGGCCGACGCGGTGCTCTTCCTCGACGACGACGTGTGGCTCGAGCCGGGCGTGCTCGCGCGGCTGCACACGGCGCTGCGCACGCTGGGCTGCGGGATGGTCGCGGCCGCGATGCAGGGCCTCTCGCACGTCGACGACGACCGGCCCGCGGAGCGCGCGCACTACGCCGAGTGGAGCGACGGCGTCCGTCCCGAGCGGATCGAGAAGGGCTCGGCGGCGTGGGAGCGCTGGCGGCTGGGCAACGCGGCCAACGGCGTGCACCTGGCCGAGTCGCTCGGGCTCGACACGCGCGGCGGGCCGGTGCCGGCGGCGTCGACGTGGCGCGCCTACCGGATCGCGTGGGCGGCCGGCTGCGTGCTCTTCGACCGGTCCGCGCTGACCGAGGCCGGCGGGTTCGACTTCTGGCGCGAGGTCCCGGAGAACGCGCACGGCGAGGACGTACTGGTCCAGCAGCGGGTCATGGCCCGCCGTGGCGGGGCGGGCATCCTGCCCAGTGGCGCGTACCACCAGGAGTCCGAGACGACGCTGCCCGACCGGGGGCAGTCAGCGGTGGATCTCCGCTCGCTCTGAGGGGGCCGCCGTGCGCGAACGGCGCCGTCCTCGCGTCGGATGGCAGGAATGTGCCATTGCTTCGCTGGGGGTGGGTGGCCCGACGACGAGCGAGCGGCGCCGTCCTCGCGTCGGATGGCAGGAATGTGCCATTGCTTCCGTCGCGGTGAGCTCGCGGCCTACCGGTTCCGCAGCGTCTGCACCGTCGCCTGCACCCGCGGGTCGCGCAGCATCTCCTCGATCGAGCTCGGAAGCGGGATGCGCCAGTTCGGGTAGGCGTCGGTGGTGCCGGGCAGGTTGGGCTGCCGCGGCTCGTCGAGCACGTCGGTGAACGCGGCCAGCACGATCCGCGAGGAGGCCCGCGCCAGCAGCGCGTGCATCGCGGCGACGATCCGCTCCTCGTCGGTGTCGCCCTCGGCGAGCAGGCCCTGGGAGACGAGCAGCGCCAGCAGCTCCGCCCGGTCCCGCTCGGCCTGCTTGCGCGCGCCGTCCGCGTCGGTCAGCAGCCCCGCCTCCTCGCGGACCCGCACGTGCTCGTCGCGCAGGAACCCGACGGCGGTCGGGAGGTCGTGCGTCGAGATCGTGCCGAGGCTGGTCTGCGACCACTGCTGCGGCGGCAGCAGGTCGCCGTGGTCGTCGCGCTCGAACCACAGCACCGCGCACCCGAGCATCCCGCGGGCCTCGAGGCCCTCGGTGACCTCCGGCTCGACCGTCCCGAGGTCCTCCCCGACGACGATGGCCCCGGCCCGGGTGGCCTCGATCGCCAGCACGGCGAGCATCGCCTCGGCGTCGTAGGAGACGTAGGTGCCCTCGGTCGCCGGGCGGCCCGGCGGGATCCACCAGAGCCGCCACAGCCCGGCGACGTGGTCGATCCGCACGCCGTCGGCGTGGCGCAGGACCGCGGAGAGCATGTCGCGCACCGGGCCGTAGCCGGCCTCGGCCAGCCGGTCGGGGCGCCACGGCGGCAGCGACCAGTCCTGGCCGCGCTGGTTGAAGTCGTCGGGCGGGGCCCCGACGTGGACCCCGGGCGCCAGGAAGGACTGCAGGGCCCACGCGTCGGCGCCGTCCGGGGCGCAGCCGACGGCGAGGTCGGCGATGAGCCCGACCGGCATCCCGAAGGTGGCCGCGTGGGCCTCGGCGAGCTGGAGGTCGAGCAGGTACTGGCACCAGGCGTGGAAGACGATGCGGTCGGCGAGCTCGGCGCGCGCGGCGTCGATGCCCTCGCCGTCGGGGGAGCGCAGCCCCTCGGGCCAGCTGCGCCACTCCGGGCCGTACCGCTCGGCCAGCGCGAACCACGTGGCGACGTCGCGCAGGCCCGGCTCCATCGCGGCCAGCGCGGCCCGGTGCTCGGCGGCCAGCGCCCCCTCGGTCGTGGCGTGCTCGTCGGCGGCCTCGGGGTCCGGGGGCGCGAGGAACCCGCCGGGCACCAGCGGCGGCTCCCGGTCGGGCATGCCGGGCAGCGCGCCGACCGACCCGGCGAAGGGGCGCAGCAGTGCGAGGGCGGAGCGCTTGGCGCTCCACACCTCGTCGTAGTCGATGAGCCCGCGGTCGTCGCGCTCGGCGAGCACGTCGGCGGTGTCGTGGCCGGGCGCGAGCCGGTCGACGGCGTGGCGGACGTGCGCCGGGGCCGCCCGGTAGGCGGGCGTGGCCTGCACGCGCAGCGACACCGGGTGCAGGAAGCGGCGCGACGACGGCGAGTACGGGGACGCCTCGACGGTCGGGTCGAGGCGCAGCGCGTGCAGCGGGTTGGTCAGCACCGCGCCGGCGCCCTGCCCGGCGGCGGCCGTGAGCAGGTCACGCAGGTCGACCAGGTCGCCGCAGCCCCACGACTCGTCGGAGTGCAGCGCGTAGACCTGGACCATCCAGCCCCACGTGCGCGGGGGCTCGGGGGCCCGCGGCGGCGCGACGAGCACCGTCGCCTCGTCCGTCCCGCAGCGCAGCCGGTGGTAGCCGACGGGCAGTTCGGCGGTGGTCGCCGCGTCCAGGGCGGTGACGCTGCGGACCGTGCCGTCCTCGAGGGTCAGCTCACCGGGGCCCGGGAGGGCGCGGTCGGTGGGCGCGACGATCGTCGGCGGGAGGTCGCGGGCCGACCGGGACGCCAGGGCGTCCCGGATGCCGTCGGGCGAGGACGCGTCGACGTCGAGGGCGGCGAGGACGTCGACGACGACGTCGGCGTCGACCTCCACGGTGCGCTCCGCCGCGTCGCGGTAGCGCGTGGCGACGCCGTGGGCCGCCGCGAGCTCGGCGAGGTCGTCTGGGACGGAGGGCACCGGTGCTCCTCGGGGGTCGGGCGATGCGGGGGGTCAGGGTCCCAGGTGCCCGAACGGTGCCCTCGGCACGTGGGCACTTTCCGGTGGTCGTGACCACCGGAGAGTGCCCACGCGGCGCAGCGGACCTACGGACGGCGCTGGTGCGGGACCCGGGCGAGCGGGCGGCGCGAGGCGACGAGGCGGTCGGCGACGTCGGACGCCGACGTGCGCGGCCGGCGCACGGTGGCGAGCGCCTCGATCTGCGTGCGGGTGAGGCCGATCTCGCCGTCGAGCGCGGCCCCGACCTCGGTGGCGGTCCAGCCGCGCTCGAGGAGCAGGTGCACGAGGGCGAGCGCGGAGCCGCGCTCGCGGCGGGCGCGGGAGACGAGCGGCGCGAGGTCGGCGGGGAGCTCGGGAGCGGGCGCGGCCGGGGCCTCGGGGGCGGGAGCGTCGGGCAGCACGGTCATGGGGGTGATCGGGGAGTCGGGGGCAGGGGCGGCGGGGACGGCGGTGTCGAGCCGGGTGGAGATGGGATCGAGGAGCACGGTCACCTTCCGTTCGGATGACAAACGTCTACGGGGACAACTACTACCAGGGTGCGCACGCTGTGTGACACCGAAACACCGGCCCGGTCACACGGGGGTCAACAGGCCGCGTTCGCGGACCACCGGTATCGACAACGTGCGATATCCGGCGTCGTCGAAGAGCACGACCACCGTGTCGTCCTCCACCGTTTGGACCACTCCGCGCCCCCACTCCTCGTGGGCCACGGTCTCGCCCGGTGCCGGCTGTCCGTGGGACGTCCCGGAGCGCTCCCCGGGATCGCCGACGTCGCCGGAGTCACAGTGGTCGCAGTTCCCGCAGGGCTCCTCGCGGGGCTCGCCGAGCACCTCGAGCAGGGTGCGCCGACGACAGCCGCGCCCCTCGGCGTACCGGCGGACCAGCTCGACCTTGCTCTGCTGCCGTTCCCGGCTCCGGGCGACGAGCCCGGCCGCGGACTCGCCGACCGCGGTCGCGGGATCGGTGTTCGTCCCGGCCGCCAGCCGCCGTCCGGGGACCTGGCGGGCCGAACCGCCGGTCACCAGCGCGGGGACGGCCCGGGACAGCGCGGCCTTCGACAGCCCGGCCGCGTCGGCCAGCTCGGCCTGCGCGACGCCGTCGTCGGGGTGCAGCCGGACCGCCTCGACGACGGTGGCCAGCGCCGCGGCCTTCGCGTCGCGCCCGGAGGCGAAGAGCTTGGGGCGCGAGAGGTCCTGCGGGCGGTGCAGCAGCACCGCGCGCGCCGACCCGCCGTCGCGCCCGGCCCGGCCGATCTCCTGGTGGTAGGCGTCGATCGAGGTCGGCACGTCGGCGTGCACCACCCAGCGGACGTCGGGCTTGTCGATGCCCATCCCGAAGGCGCTGGTGGCGACGACGACGTCGAGCTCGCCGCCCATGAACGCGTCCTGGATGCGCTGCCGGTCGGCCTTGCGCAGCCCGCCGTGGTACGCCTCGGCCGCCGTCCCCGCGGCGGTGAGCCGCTCGGCGAGCAGTTCGGTGTGCCCGCGGGTGGTCACGTAGACGATGCCGACGGGGCCCGCCTCGGTGCGCAGCGTCGTCACCTGGTCCACCGCCTGCTCCCACTTGGCCTCCTCGTCGTGCACGAGGTGCACGGTGAGGTGGGTGGCGGGGCGGTCGACGTCGCGCACCACCACGCAGGCGTCGGGGATGCCGAGCAGCTCGAGGATCTCCTCGCGGGCCGGCACCGACGCGGTCGCGGTGAGCCCGAGGACCCGCGGCGATCCGAGGGCGCGGGCGGCGGGCGCGAGGGCGAGGTAGTCCGGCCGGAAGTCCGGGCCCCAGTCGCACACGCAGTGCACCTCGTCGACCGCCAGCAGCGTCGGCGAGCCGGCCGCCAGCTCGGCGAGCACGTCGGGCCGGGCGAGCTGCTCGGGGGAGGTCACCAGCACCTCGATCTCCCCGGCGGCGAAGGCGCTCAGGAGCTCGCCGCGGCGCCCGGCCGGGAGCTCGGAGTTCAGGGCCTCGGCGCTCACGCCGGCGTCGCGCAGGTGCGCGACCTGGTCGCGGTGCAGCGACAGCGTCGGAGACACGACGACGGTGCGCCCGCCGAGGACCGCCCCCGCGATCGCGTAGATCGCGGTCTTGCCGGCGGCGGGCGGGAGCACCGCGAGGGCGTCCGTGGTCAGCGTCGCGAGGATCGCGTCGCGCTGGCCGCTGCCGAGCTCCGCGCCCTCGCCCAGCACCCGGACGGTGGCCGGGCCGACGGCGTCGGCGAGATCGGCGGCGACGGGTCCGCAGGGGCCCTGGGTGAGCTCGTCGGTCACGGCGCCGGGATGGGCATCGCCGACCCGCCCGAAACGGTCCGATCGCAGGTCGACGCCACGGTTGTGGGCAACGCGGTGACGGGTACGCCGACGCGGTGACGCTGCAGAAGGTGGACCCCCACGGCCCGGGGATCGGGCGCCGTCGGCGCGGCCGCGGGTGGAGCTACCACGACCTCACGACCGGCGAGGCCGTGCGTGACCCGGAGGCGCTCGACCGCATCGAGGCGCTCGTCATCCCCCCGGCCTGGCGCGACGTCTGGATCTGCCCGGTCCCCGACGGCCACATCCAGGCCGTGGGCACCGACGCCGCGGGCCGGCGGCAGTACCGGTACCACGCCGACTGGGTCACCCAGCGCGACGCGGAGAAGTTCGCCCGGGTCGCCCGTCTCGGCGCGCTCATGCCCGACGCCCGCCGTCGCCTCACCGAACAGCTCGCCACCGACGGCCTCGGCCGCGACCGCGTCATGGCGGGCGCGGTGTGGCTGCTCGACCTCGGCGCGTTCCGCGTGGGCGGGGAGGAGTACGCCGAGCGCGACCGCCACAGCGAGGCGTCCTTCGGCCTGGCGACGCTGCGCCGCGACCACGCCACCGCCCGCCGCGACGGCGCGGTCGAGTTCCACTACACCGCGAAGGCCGGGGTCGACCGGGTCATGACGATCCACGACCCCGAGACCCACCGGCTGATCTCCTCGCTCAAGCGCCGCCGGGGCGGCGGGGACGACCTCCTGGCCTGGCGGCGCGGCCGCCGCGGCGGGACGTGGCACGACGTCACCGCCGACGACGTCAACGACGCCGTCCGCGAGCTCCTCGGCGAGGAGTTCACCGCGAAGGACCTGCGGACCTGGAACGCCGGCGTGGTGGCCGCCGTCGCGCTCGCGACACAGGTCGACGACGACGGCGCCCCGCCGCGGGCGCAGCGCAAGCTCAAGGCCGCCGTCACCCACACCATGAAGACGGTGGCCGGGCAGCTCGGCAACACCCCGGCGGTGTCCAAGCGCTCCTACGTCGACCCGGTGCTCGTCGAGCACTTCGAGGCCGGCCGCACGGTGCGCGACGCGATCCTCGGCGCCGACCCCTCCGACCTCGCGATGCGCGACCGCATCGAGGAGGCGGTGCTGACGCTCGTCGGGGACCGCGGCGGGGCCTAGGGACCGGCCCGGCGGTCTAGGCGGTCGCGGGCCGGGCCGTCATCTCGGCCCACACCGTCTTGCCGTCGGGGTGGCGCAGCACGCCCCAGGAGTGCGACACCGCGGCCACCATCGCGAGGCCCCGGCCGCGCGGGGACGACGTCGGCGGCGCCTGCCACGTCGTCGCCGCCGGCACGTCGTGGCCGGTCGCGCCGGTGTCGTAGTCGCGCACAGCCATGCGGAACGCGTCGCCGTGCCGTTCGACCTCCACCACCGAGGGACTGGTGGCGTGCTCGACGGCGTTGGTGAGCAGCTCGGTGATGACGATCTCCGCGGCCTCCCGCACGTCGACGTCGAGGCCCCAGCGGCGGCAGACCTCCCGGACCCGGGCGCGGGCGTGGCCGGGCGCGTGCGGGTCGACCTCGAAGCGCCAGCTGTCGCGCACGACGGGCGGACGGTCGGCGAGGTGCGCGAGCGCCTCGTCGACGGTGTCGTAGACCGGCACCTCCTGGTCGACCCGGGAGGCGGTCAGCAGCGAGGACAGCGCCGGGTCCGGCGCGACGAGCCCGAGGCAGGCGCCCGGCCACCCGCCGGCCCGGGCCAGGGCCTCGGTGAAGACGTGCACCGTCGAGCTGTGGTGCGGGACCAGCGCGGAGACGTCGAGGACCACCCCGTGGTGCTCGCCGATCAGGGCGGTGAGCCCGGTGACGAACTCGGCGCGACCGGCGCGGTCGAGGTCACCGCCGACCGTCACGACCACCGCGCCGCCCGCGGGCGGCGCGGGCCGGACTTCCCACGCGAGCTTCTGCACGATTCACCTCGCGGCCGTGGTACCCCGGGTCCGGGGGACCCAAGCCCGGGTGGACGACGGATCGGGGACGGTGCGCGGGCGGGCCCGGGCCGGGCAGGACATCATGGGGTGGTGAGCGAGGACGCGGAGGGCGTGATCCAGGAGGCCCGCGAGCGGTCGGCGCTGGCCGCGGCGGCCGCCAGCGGCGCGGGCGATGGCGCGGGCACGGGCGAGCTGGTCGAGTCGCCCGGCGCCGTCATGCGCGTGGCCGGGATGGTCGGCAAGCTCATCGAGGAGGTCCGGCAGGCCCCGCTCGACGAGGCCGGGCGCGCGCGTCTCGCGGACATCCACGCCCGCTCGATCGACGAGCTGGGCAAGGGCCTCGCCCCGGAGCTGCGCGACGAGCTGGACCGCATCTCGCTGCCGCTGGACACCGACGCGGTGCCCAGTCAGGCGGAGCTGCGGATCGCGCAGGCCCAGCTGCTCGGCTGGCTCGAGGGGCTCTTCCACGGCATCCAGAGCGCCGTGCTCGCCCAGCAGATGTCGGCGCGCGGCCAGCTGGAGCAGATGCGGCGGGGTCGTGGGGGTGCCCTCGGCGAGGCGGTCGAGGGGGGTCAGTTCGGGGGCCAGTACCTCTGACGCCGTCCGGCGGCCCCGTCGGCGTCAGGCCTCGAGGACGACGTCGCTCGTCGGGCGGCGCAGCGCGGAGCGGCGCTCGTCCTCGGTGAGCCCGCCCCAGACGCCGTAGGGCTCCCGGGTGGCGAGGGCGTGGCGGCGGCACGGCTCGAGGACCGGGCAGCTCATGCAGACCTTCTTCGCCTGGCTGGCGCGCTGCTCGCGACGCGGGCCACGCTCACCGTCGGGGTGGAAGAAGAAGCTCGAGTCCATCCCGCGGCAGGACCCGTGGAGCTGCCAGTCCCACTCGTCGATGATCGGTCCGGGGAGCAGGCGCACGTCGGCCACGAGGACCTCCAGGTACGAAGAGCGCGCTGGGCGCCGTGGAGGGTCGGAACGGTGTGGCCCGACCCGGTCAGCGCGGGTATAGCCATCCCTCGACCACGACAAACCCGGGTTCGATCACCCGGTCGGACCCGGTGGTCCACGGACGGGTGGCGGTCGACCGGGCGGTGAGTGGTGGGACGGGCCATCCTCGCCGCGGTGGGTCGGCGACCGTGCGTCGCGAGTAGGGTCGCCGACAGTGGGTATCGTGCGGCCGCACTGGCGTCACCGCAGCCCAGAGACACCCAAGAGGAGTGCAGTGCATGTCCGAGAGCGCAGGGAACGGGGGGCGTGAGGTCGTGGCGACCGAGGACGACTTCTCCACCGAGGAGCCGATGGGGGTCGAGGTCGAGCGCTCCGGCGACACGTCGGTGATCCGCCTGTCCGGCGAGATCGACATGCTGACCACGCCGGCGCTGCGGGCCAAGGTCACCGAGGAGCTGGGGGCCGGGCTCACCGTGCTCGTCCTCGACATGCTCGCCGTCGAGTTCCTCGGCTCGAGCGGGCTCGCGCTGCTGGTCGAGGCCCTCGACGAGTCGCGCAACCGCGGTGTGGCCCTGCGCCTGGTCGCCGACAGCCGGCCGGTCAGCCGTCCGCTGCAGGCCACCGGCCTCACCGACCTCTTCGAGATCCACCCCACGGTGGAGGAGGCGCTGGCCGCCTGAGGCGGCCCGCCCCGGGGAGAACACCGTCGCGACGGGCAGCCGACACGCTCGTCGCCACCGGTCGTGACCGGCGACGCGTGCGCCGATACGGTGACGCACGATCGCCGCACCCCCGGTGCCCGATCGTGCCCCCACCCCCGGAACATCTCGTCGGCCCCGTCCGACCCGCCGCGAAACGGAGACCCGCAGTCGTGCAGACGCCCGAACCCGCCCAGCGTGAGCGCGTGCCCGAGGTTCCCGCTCCGGGAGCGGCGACGGAGGTCGACGGCTTGCCGGCCACGAAGGACCTCGCGGAGGTGCCCAGCCCGGTCGAGGTGCGGGTGCACGCCGACCCGGCACTGATCCCGTCGGTGCGCGCCGTCGCCGCGGACCTCGCGGCCCGGGCCGACTTCGACCTCGACGCGGTGTCCGACCTGCGGATGGCCGTCGACGAGGCCTGTTCGGCCCTCGTGCCGCTGGCCGCGCCGGGCGGGCAGCTGCGGTGCGGGTTCACCGTCGCCGAGGGCCGGATCGCCGTGGTGGCCCGCGTGCCCGTCGAGTCGCCCACCACGCTGCGCCAGGACACGTTCGGCTGGCGGGTGCTGGACACCCTCACCGACGCCGCCGAGGTCCTCGGTGGCGACGGCGGGTGGATCGGCATCCGGTTGCTGAAGGACCGGTCGACGACGTGAGCGCGCCGGCCGGGGAACAGCGCGGGGACGACTCCTACGGCCACCTCGTGCCGATGCTCATCGAGCACGCCAACCTCCCCGCGGACGACCCCCGCCGCGAGGCCCTGCGCGACCGCCTCGTCGAGGGCTACCTCCCGCTGGCGCGCCACATCGCCCGACGCTTCTCCCAGCGCGGCGAGCCGCAGGAGGACCTCGAGCAGGTCGCCACGGTCGGGCTGATCCACGCGGTGGACCGGTTCTCCCCGGAGCGCGGCTCGGACTTCCTGTCCTACGCGGTGCCGACGATCACCGGCGAGGTGCGTCGCTACTTCCGCGACAAGGCGTGGTCGACGCGCGTGCCGCGCCGGCTCAAGGACCTGCGCCTCGCGATCGGTTCCGCGATGCCCGCGCTCTCCCAGGAGCTGGGCCGCGCCCCGACGGCGGGTGAGCTCGCCGACCGGCTGCAGCGGCCCCGCGAGGAGGTCCTCGAGGCGCTCGAGGCCGCGAACGCGTACCGGTCGAGCTCGCTGGACGACATGCTCGTCGACGACCCCTCCTCCGGGCGCCTCGCCGACGTGCTCGGCACCGACGACGACGAGCTCACCCAGGTCGAGCACCGCGAGACCGTCCAGCCCGCCCTGCGCCGGCTGCCCGAGCGGGAGCGCACGATCGTGATGCTGCGCTTCTTCGGCGGGATGACCCAGACCCAGATCGCCGAGCGGGTCGGGGTCTCGCAGATGCACGTGTCCCGGCTGCTCACCCGCACGCTGGCGGCGCTGCGGCAGGAGCTGTCGGAATAGGCCGGAGGCCATGTGAACGATTGTGGTCGCTGGGACGACCAAAAACGTTCACATGGACGGGGTGCGTCGCGAGACTGCGCGACCCCTTATGTTGTGAACGATTTTGGTCGTCCCAGCGACCAAAATCGTTCACATGCGCACGGAGTGCGCTCCCCCCTCGTGCCGGGTCCGGCCCGTCCGCGCCAACAGCTCGAGCAGCGGCACCGCCACCCGCCGCGTCGTCCCCAGCGCCTGGCGGGCCGCCGACACCGTGAACGGCTGCTCGAGCGTCGCGAGCACCTCGACCGCGCGGTCCGGGCCGTCGGGCAGCAGGTAGACCCCGTCGGCGACCCGGAGCAGCTCCCCCGCCCGCACCGCCGCCCCCAGCTGCTTCGCCCCGAGCCCGAGCTCGGCGAGCCGGTCCGCGTCGGGTGCCGCGAACGGCGACGACGCCAGGTCCTTCGCGACCTCCGCGAGCGCCGTCCGCACGGCCGGCGGCAGCCCGCCGTCGCCACGGCGCAGGATCCGTCCGCCTTCCTCGGTCAGGTCGTCCGAGGCGGGCGGACGGGCGAGCACGAGCGCGAGCAGCCGCGGCTCGGGCAGCTCCAGGGCCCGGGCGGCGGCCCGCGCGGGTAGCCCCGGGTCGAGCGGGTCCGCCCGCGCGTGCTCCGCGACCGCGTCGACGAGCCGGCCCGCGAGCGCGTCCAGGTGCTCCGGGTCGACGAGCCAGCCCGCCAGCCCCGGCGCGTCGGGTGGCGCCCCCGCGAGCCCCAGCCCCGCCAGGTCGTCGATCCGCAGGAGCTTGCGACGGTGCAGCTCCGCGGCCGGGTCGGGTGCCCCGGAGGTCCCGGCGAGCTGCGCTGCCCGCGACCGCGCCGCGCCCCGCCGGCGCAGCTCGGGCGGGCGGACGTCGAGCACCGTCACGCCGCCGAGGACGGCGTGCGCGCCCGGGTCGCGCAGCAGCGCGCGGTCGCCGGGGCGCAGCGGCAGCGGGACGCGCAGTGTCAGCCGCAGCGTGCGGGTGCCCGGCTCGGCGCCGGCGTCCGGGGCGTCGGCGCGGGAGAGCGGCCGCACGCGGGCCGCCACGGCCGCGGACCCGACGTGCAGCATGACCTGCGCGGGCAGGGCGTCGTCGGCGCTCCGCGCGCCGGTCCCGCGCGGCGGGTGGAGCCGGACGTCGACGACGGACGTCGCCAGCCACCGCCCCGGGGTGAGCAGCGCGTCCCCGCGGGAGAGCGCCTCCAGCGGCACGCCGCGCAGGTTCACCGCCACCCGGGACACGGCCTCGGCGGCCTCGACCGGCGCCCCCAGCGCCTGCAGGCCCCGCACCGTCACCGGGCGGTCGCCGTCGGCGCCGGCCAGCACCAGCTCGTCGCCCGCCGCGATCCGTCCGCCCCCGAGCGTCCCGGTGACGACGGTGCCCGCGCCCCGGATGGTGAACGCCCGGTCGACCCAGAGTCGCACGTCGCCGCCGCGGTCGGGCGCCGGGAGCCCCTCGACCAGGGAGACCAGCGCGGTCCGGAGCTCGTCGAGCCCCTCGCCGGTCGCGCCGGACACGCACACCGCGGGCAGCCGCCCGAGCGACGACTCCGCCAGGTGCTCCAGCGCCTCGTCACGCGCGAGCTCGGGGTCGGCGAGGTCCGAGCGCGTCACCACCAGCAGCCCGTGCCGCACCCCGAGCGCGTGCAGCGCGTCGAGGTGCTCGCCGGACTGCGGCATCCAGCCCTCGTCGGCGGCGACGACGAACATCGTGGCCGGGACCGGCCCGACGCCCGCCAGCATCTGCGTCACGAACCGCTCGTGCCCGGGCACGTCGACGAACGCGACCGGCTCGGCCAGGCCCGGCAGCGTCGTCCAGGCGAACCCGAGGTCGATCGTCATCCCGCGCCGGCGCTCCTCGGCCCACCGGTCGGGCTCCATCCCGGTCAGCGCCCGGATCAGCGTGGACTTGCCGTGGTCGACGTGGCCGGCCGTCGCGACGACCCTCACGGTGCCGACCTCACGGTGTCGACCTCCTCATGGCAGCACCGCGGCCCGGATCGCCACCGCGAGGCGCGCGTCGTCGACCGGGTCGACCGAGCGCAGGTCGACCACGCACCGGCCGTGCTCCACCCGCGCGACGACGGGGTCGGTCCCGGCCCGCAGCGCGGCCGCCGCCCCGACCGGCAGCGCGAGCCCCGCGCTCGGCAGCTCCACGCCCGGCGCCCCGCCACCCCCGACGGCGGCCGCGCACGCCACGGCCTGGAGCCCCAGCTCGGCCGCGAGCGCCTCGGCCCGCGCCCACAGCGCGGCGACCGGGGTGTGCAGCATCGCCCGCGCCGGCGGCTCCGGTCCGCGCAGCGTGGCCTCGAGCGCGGCCAGGGTCAGCTTGTCCACCCGCAGCGCCCGCGCCAGCGGGTGGCGGCGCAGCCGGTGCACCAGCTCCGCGGTGCCGAGCAGCAGACCCGCCTGCGGTCCGCCGAGCAGCTTGTCGCCCGAGGCCGTGACGAGGTCGGCGCCCGCGCGCAGGGCCGTGGCGGCGTCGGGCTCGTCGGGCAGCGCCGGGTCGGGCGCGAGGAGACCCGACCCGATGTCGACGACGACGGGTGCCCCCAGACCGACCAGCCCGGCCGTCGGCACCGCGGAGGTGAACCCGGTGACCAGGAAGTTCGACGGGTGGACCTTGAGGATCATCCCGGTGTCGGGCCCGACCGCGTCGGCGTAGTCGCGGGGGTGCACCCGGTTCGTCGTGCCGACCTCGCGCAGCCGCGCGCCCGTCGACTCCAGCAGGTCCGGCACCCGGAACCCGTCGCCGATCTCGACCATCTCGCCCCGGGCGATCACGATCTCCCGGCCCGCGGCGAGCGCGGTCGCCGCGAGGACCAGGGCCGCGGCGCCGTTGTTGGCGACGTGCACCCCGCCCGCGTCCGGCACCGCCGCGGCGAGCGCGTCGAGCGCGCCGGCCCCCCGACGGCCGCGGTCCCCGGTCGCGAGGTCGAGCTCGACGTCGGTCGTCCCGGCCGCGGCGACGACGGCGTCCCGCGCGGCCGCCGAGAGCGGGGCCCGCCCGAGGTTGGTGTGCAGCAGCACCCCGCTGGCGTTGATCACCGGGCGCAGGCTCGCCGCGGTCGGCCCGAGCCGCGCGAGCTCGGCGACGACGGCGTCGGTCACCTCCTCGGGCGCGAGCTCGCCGCGGCGGGCGCGGTCCTGGGCGGCGGTGACGAGGTCCTTCACCCGGGCGCGCCCGACGACGTCGACCGCCCCGGCCACCCGCGGGTCGGCCAGCACGGCGTCGGTGCGCGGGATCCGTCGCCGCGGGTCCACGGTGCTCGCCCCTGTCATGCGCCCCAGGATCCTCCTGCCGCGACGACGAGCGCCGAGGCGACCCCCACCAGCACGACCACGCCCGCGACGCCCAGCAGCAGCGTCCGCGGGAACGCGCGCCGCACCATGAGCAGCGAGGGCAGGCTGACGGTCGGGAGCGTGAGCAGCAGCGCGGCCGCGACCGCGGGGGCGACGCCCGCGGCGAGGAGCGCGGCCACCACCGCGACCTCCGCGCCGGTCGGCACCGGCAGGAGCGTCCCGGCGACCGCCAGCAGCACGACGACGCCCACGACGACGAGGCCGTGCGTCGCCGCGAGCCCGGCCCCGACCGGGAACAGCAGACCCCGCAGCGCCCCGAGCACGACGACGAGCACGGCCAGCTCGGGCAGCAGACGCAGCGCGAGGCCGCCGAGCGCGGTGAGGAACCGGACGGGGAGCGGGCGCTCGTCGGGTGCGTCGCCGGGTGCGTCCCTGCCCACCAGGTCCTCGGCGTCGCGCGGGACGGTCCGGCCCCGTCGGGCCAGGAGCGCCGCCAGCCCGACGACGACGAGCCCGCCGGCCAGGCGCAGCACCGTCCAGGGCCACGGCAGCACGAACGCGCAGAAGGCGAGCACCACCGGGTTCAGCGCCGGGCTCGCGAGCCAGAACGCGAGCGCGGCCCGCACGTCCGCGGCGCGGCGGCGCAGCCCCACCGCGATCGGTGCCGCGCAGCAGCTGCACATCATCCCGGGCAGGGCCAGCGTCCCGCCGGCGACCGCGCCGCGCCCGCGCCCGACCAGCCGCGCCACCCAGTCGCTCGGCAGCACCGTCTGCACCGCCGCCGCGAGCAGCAGGCCCGCGAGGAGTGCGGGCCCGATCGCCACGAAGTAGGTCCCCGCGAAGGCGAGCCCCGCGGACAGCGACACCGGGGGTGGCGCGGCCGCCCCGCCCGTCACGATCGAGCTGCCCAACGACCGCGACCCGGCCACCGTCGGGAGCTTGGCCGCGTACGGCAGCCACTTGGCCCACAGCAGGAGCCCGACGGCCAGGAGGGCGACCACCCCGGCGAGGACGCCGGCCGGGACGGCCCGGGGGACGGGGGAGCCGGAGGTCGTCACGGGAGATCAGTCTGCGGGGCGTCGGGCGCTCCCGCACGGGAGCCCGGTGTGGGCCCGGCCCCACCCCACGACGCACGAACGGCCGGTTCGTGACCTTCTTCGGTGACGAACCGGCCGTTCGTGCGCCCGGAGCGGGCCTACGACCCGGCCGCGGGCACGTACCGGCGGTCGGGCGGCGTCGTCCCGGGCCGGACGGCCTCCTCGCGCTGCCGGATGCGCTCGCGCTGCGGGACCACGATGTGCGCCGGGTCGTTCGCCGAGGCGATCCCGGCGTCGAACACCCCGAACCGGGTCAGGGCCGACCCGGCCATGAGCGCGGCGCCGGAGAGGGCCGCGGCCCACCGTCGCCTGCGGCCGAGCACGGCACCGACCGCGCCGAGGGCCAGGCAGGCCTTCGACGCCGTCATCAGCGTCTTCGCGCGGCCCTTGTCGTAGACGTCGGCGAGCATGCCGAGGTCGCGGGTCATCTTCTCCTCGGTCGCGAGCTCGACGGCCGCGCCGAGGACGCCGAGCCGGGCGGCCGGCTCGTTGTCGCGCACCGAGGAGAACAGCAGTCCCCAGCCACCGCCGGCCGCGGCCGCGCTGCCGGCGAAGAGCACCGGCAGGTGGCGGTGCGCCTCGTGCCAGGTCGGCACCGCGGTGTTCGAGATCAGCACCGCCGTGTAGGTGGCGAGCGCCGGGCCCACGGCCGCGGTCGCGACGCCCGACACGTCACCGGCGCGGCGGACGAAGCGACCCCACCGGGTGTCGCCGACGACCGACGACAGCGCCTCCGCACCCGCCGTCGCCGTCGCGAAGGCCGCGAACGGCGACAGGATCCAGGAGCCCACCGACAGCGGCGAGGTCGGCTTGAACACCCGCAGCATGTGCAGGAAGCGGCTCGGGCGGTGCAGGTCGTGGATGAGGAAGACGGTGCCGCCCATGGCGCCGCCCACCGCCGCGACACGGCCCGCCCGGCGCAGCGTCGGCCGGTCCGTCGCGGTGGCCATCGCGGCCAGCACCGACGACGACCCGGCCAGCCCGCCGAGGAACAGGTACAGCGGGACGTCCGGGTTCTTCCACACCGGCGCCTTGATGATGGGCCGGCCGTAGTAGGAGCGGAACTCGGCCTCGGGGACCTGCAGCTGCTCGCCCTTGCGGCCCCCGCCCCGGCGGGGCTTGACCTGGTCGTGGTCGATGCGCGACCGCTCGGGCATCTCCGTGGGGTTCGTGTCGTGGGTCATCGCCGGCCGCCCTTCCAGAACGCCGCCACCGCGGCGACGCCGAGGCCGACGGCGGTCAGCGCCGCGTTGCGCCACATCTCGGGCAGGTCCCGGGTGGTGACGATCGGGTCCGGCGGCAGCCCGTAGACCTCCGGCTCGTCGAGCAGCAGGAAGAACGCGCCGTCACCGCCGACCCCGTCGTCCTCGTCGCGCCCGTAGAGCCGGGCCTCCTCCACCCCCCGCCCGTGCAGCTCGGCGAGCCGCGCGTCCGCGGCGGCCTGCAGCTCGTCGAGGTCGCCGAACTGGATGGAGTTCGTCGGGCACGCCTTCGCGCAGGCCGGCTCGAGCCCGCTGCCGAGGCGGTCGTAGCAGAGCGTGCACTTGTGGGCGCCGCCGTCGGACCCGCGGACGTCGATGACGCCGTAGGGGCACGACGGCACGCAGTACCCGCAGCCGTTGCAGATGTCGTCCTGCACCACGACGGTGCCGAACTCGGTGCGGAAGAGCGCCCCGGTCGGGCAGTTGTCGAGGCACCCGGCGTGCGTGCAGTGCTTGCAGACGTCCGAGGCCATCAGCCACCGGACGTCGCGCTCGTCGTCGGGGGTCTGCTGGCCGTGCGCGCCGGACTCGGGCAGCAGCGACAGGAGGTCGACGGTGCCCTCGCCGTTCCCGCCCGGGCCGGGCGGCGCCGTCGCCGCGTCCCGCGCCTTCGGCAGCGCGCCGCCGCCGAGCGCGGGCAGGCCGGCCGGGATGTGCCCCGTCGTGACCTCGCCGCCGTGGGCGGTCGTCGCCGTCCCGTGCGGGCGCACGTCCTCGATGAACGCCACGTGCCGCCACGTCGAGGCGCCGAGGTCACCGGTGTTGTCGTAGGACATCCCGGTGAGGCGGTAGAGGTCGGAGGCGTCGGTCCCGTCGTCGGGGACCAGGTTCCACTCCTTGCAGGCCACCTCGCAGGCCTTGCACCCGATGCACACCGAGGTGTCGGTGAAGAACCCGACCCGCTTGGGGTGGTCCGGTGCGAACCCCGCGTTCGCCGCCGGGTCGGGCAGCGGCCCGTAGAGCGAGTCGTCCGTCCTCGAGAACGCGTCCCACACGTTCGTCATCGGTCGAGCTCCCGCTCCGCTTCGTCTCCCGAAGTCATCTAGTGGATCCCTCCCGGCTCGACGCCGGCCTTGCGCCGGTACTGCTCCACGAACTCGAGGAGTGCCGGGCCCCGCGGGCGCCGGCCCGGCTGGATGTCGCAGGTCGCAACCTTCGACTCCTGGATGTGGACGTTGGGGTCCATCACCACACCGAGCAGGTCGTTCGCGGGATCGCCGGTCGACACCCCGTTGGCCCCCCAGTGGTAGGGCAGGCCGATCTGGTGGACGGTCTGGTCCCCGATCCGCAGCGGCTTCATGCGCTCGGTCACCAGGACGCGGGCCTCGATGGCCGTCCGCGCCGAGACGAGCGTCGCCCACCCCATGTGCTCGAGCCCCCGCTCGCGCGCCAGCGCGGGGGAGACCTCGCAGAAGAACTCCGGTTGCAGCTCGGAGAGGTAGGGCAGCGTGCGGCTCATCCCGCCGGCGGTGTGGTGCTCGGTGAGCCGGTAGGTGAGGAACACGTACGGATAGACCTCGGAGCGCGCCGGGTTGAGCCGGTTCCAGGCGCGGTCGATGTCCTCCCGGGCCGGGTTGTCCTGCTGGTCGTGCAGCAGGTTCGCCACCGGCGACTCGACCGGCTCGTAGTGGGTCGGCAACGGCCCGTCGGCCAGGCCGGCGGGCGCGTACAGCCACGCCTTGCCGTCGGCCTGCATGATGAACGCGTCGGTGCCGGCGAGCGCGTCCTGCGCGCGGGCGCCCGGCTGCGGCTTGTAGCCGGGCTCCTTGGTCGCCTCGAAGTCCGGCACGTCGTGCCCGGTCCAGCGTCCGGACTCGTCGTCCCACCAGACGTAGGCCTTGCGCTCGCTCCACGGCTTGCCCTCGGCGTCGGCCGAGGCCCGGTTGTAGAGCGTGCGGCGGTTCGCGGGCCAGGCCCAGCCCCACTCCGCGGCGACCCAGTCCTGCTCCGAGCCCGGCTTGCGCCGGTCGGCCTGATTGATCCCGTCGGCGTAGACCCCGGTGTAGATCCAGCAGCCGGCCGTCGTCGACCCGTCGGCCTTCAGCTGGGTGTAGGTCGAGAGCGGGCGGCCCTCGGCGTCGTACCCGTTGATCTCCCCGAGGACCGCCTCCGGGTCCGGCTCGGAGTGGATCCCGAACGTCGGGTAGTCCCACGTGAGGTCGAGGATCGGGCGGTCCCGCTCGTCGGTCGAGCCCGCCAGCTTCTCCCGGATCTTCCGGCCCAGGTGGTAGTAGAAGTGCAGCTCCGAGCGGGCGTCGCCCGGCGGGTGCACCGCCTCGCGGCGCCACTGCAGCAGGCGCTGGGTGTTGGTGAACGTCCCCGACTTCTCGGTGTGGTTGGCGCACGGCAGGAAGAAGACCTCGGTGCCGATGTCGGAGGTCCGCAGCTCCCCGGTCTCGATCTCCGGCCCGTCCTTCCAGAACGTGGCCGACTCGATCATCTGCATGTCCCGGACGACGAGCCACTCCAGGTTGGCCAGGCCGAGACGCTGCATCTTGCCGTTGGCGTGCCCGATCGCCGGGTTCTCGCCGACGAGGAAGTAGCCGAAGCTCTTCCGGTCGATCTGGTCCCGGACGATGCCGTACGTGCCGTGGTTGCCGGTCAGGCGCGGCAGGTTGTCGAACGCCCAGTCGTTCTCCGCGGTCGCCGCGTCGCCCCACCACGCCTTGAGCAGGCTGATCAGGTAGGCGTCCATGTTGCCCCAGAACCCGGTCTTCGCCGCGTCCGCGTCGAGGAAGCTCTGCAGATCCTCGTGCAGGTGCGCGTTGGGCATGGGGATGTAGCCCGGCAGCAGGTCGTAGAGCGTCGGGATGTCGGTGGAGCCCTGGATCGACGCGTGCCCACGCAGGGCGAGGATGCCGCCGCCCGGGCGGCCCATGTTGCCGAGCAGCGTCTGCAGGATCGACGCGGCGCGGATGTACTGGGCGCCGACGCTGTGGTGGGTCCAGCCCACCGAGTACACCCACGCGGTCGTCCGGTCCCGGCCCGAGTTCTCGGTGATCGCGCGCGCGACCTCGAGGAACTGCTCCGGGTCCATGCCGCACACCTGGGAGACGGCCTCGGGTGTGTAGCGGGCGTAGTGCCGCTTGAGCACCTGGTAGACGCAGCGGGGGTGCTGCAGCGTCTCGTCGCGGGCCGGGTTGTCCGTCGTGGCCGCGCCCTGACCGCTGCCGCCGCCGGTGTCGGAGGTCTGCGCGGCGTGGTGCTCGCGCAGCCCGGCCTCCCAGTGGTCGCGCTGCCCGGCCGCCGGCGCCTCGAACTGGTCCTCGAGCTGCCAGCTGATCGGGTCGTAGCGCCCGGTCTCGGGGTCGTAGCCGGAGAAGAGCCCGGCCATGTCCTCGGTGTCGACGAAGTCCTCACCGACGAGGTCGGCGGCGTTGGTGAAGGTCTGCACGTACTCGCGGAAGTCGAGCTCGTTGGCCAGCACGTAGTTGATGAGCCCGCCGAGGAAGGCGATGTCGCCGCCCGCCCGGAACGGCACGTGCAGGTCGGCGACGGCGCTGGTCCGCGTGAACCGCGGGTCGACGTGGATGACCTTGGCGCCGCGCGCCTTCGCCTCCATGACCCACTGGAAGCCCACCGGGTGGGCCTCCGCCATGTTCGATCCCTCGATGACGATGCAGTCCGAGTGGATCAGGTCCTGCTGGAAGTTCGAGGCCCCTCCGCGGCCGAAGCTGGTCCCCAGACCGGGGACGGTGGCGCTGTGTCAAATGCGCGCCTGGTTCTCCACCTGGATCGCGCCGAGCGCCATGAACAGCTTCTTGATGAGGTAGTTCTCCTCGTTGTCCAGCGTCGCGCCGCCGAGGCTGGAGAAGCCCAGCGTGCGCCGCAGGACGCGGCCCTCGTCGTCGGTGTCCTGCCACCCGCGGCGCCGGGCGTCGATCACCCGGTCGGCGATCATGTCGACCGCGGTGTCGAGGTCGAGGTCCTCCCACTCCGTGCCGTACGGCCGGCGGTAGCGGACCGTCGTGACGCGGCTGGGGGAGGTCACCAACGACGTCGAGGCGGACCCCTTCGGGCACAGCCGCCCGCGGGAGATCGGGGAGTCGGGGTCGCCCTCGATCTGCGTGACGCGCCCGTCGCGCACGTAGACGTTCTGCCCGCAGCCCACGGCGCAGAACGGGCAGACCGACTTCACGACGGCGTCGGCGGAGTCGGTGCGCGGCTCCAGCGCCTTCGTGCGCGGGCTCTCCACGGCGGCGCCGCGGGCGAGGGGATCGGGACCGGTGGCCTGGCGGAAGATCGGCCACTCGCCGAGCCAGGTACGGACGCCCATGGGGTGGACCTCCTGGGATGTGGTGGCCCCGGGGCCCGACTCTGGACCGGGGGAGAAGTGGCGGAGGCGGACGGGAATCGAACCCGCCTGGCCGAGATACCCGGCCACGTCGGTGTTGAAGACCGCGGGGCCCACCAGGAACCCTGACGCCTCCGGTCGCCACCCTAGGGAGGACCCGGCCGCCGTGCAGTGTCGAGGTCCCGGACGTCAGGAAAGCCTCGTTGCAGACACTGGACGTCAGGAAACCGTCGTCGATCATGGGGTCCCGAGGATTGTCCGAGCCGCGCCCGACCGCCGTCCTCGCCGTCGACCTCGGGACCACCTCGACGAAGGCCGTCGTCTTCGCCGCCGACGGCACCGTCCTCGGTGCCGGGGACGCCGGCTATCCGCTCGCCGAGCCGGAGCCGGGCGCGGCCGTGCAGGACCCGGAGGTGGTCTGGGAGGCCGTGGGCGACGCGGTGGGCGACGCGGTCACGACGGCGGCCGGGCACCGCGAGCTCGTCGCGGTCGCGTTCAGCGGCGCGATGCACGGCTTGCTCGGCGTCGACGCCGCCGGCGAGCCGGTCGGACCGCTGATGACGTGGGCCGACTCGCGGGCCGCGGACGTCGCGGCCCGGTGGCGGGCCGGCGCCGTCGACGTGGTCGCCCTCCAGCGGCGGACCGGCACCCCCGTCCACGCCATGAGCCCCCTGGTGAAGCTCGCGTGGCTGCGCCGCGAGCGCCCGAGCCTGCACACCGCGCCGGCGCGGTGGGGCGGGCTCAAGGAGTTCGTCGTCGGGCGGGCGACCGGCCGCCGGGTCACCGACGCCTCGTGCGCCTCCGGGACCGGGCTGCGCGACCTCGCGACGCGCACCTGGGACGACGAGGCCCTCGACCTCGCCGGCCTCGTGCCCGACGCCCTCGACGAGCTCGTCGACACCACCGACGTCGTCGGGCACCTCACCGACCGGGTCGCGGACGCCTGGGGCGTGACGCGCGGCCTGCCGGTCGTCGCCGGCGCGGGCGACGGGCCGCTGGCCAATCTCGGGCTGGGCGCCGTGCGCCCCGGCGTGCTCGCCTGCTCGATCGGCACCAGCGGCGCGCTGCGGCTCGCGGTCGACCGTCCCGGCGTCGACCCCCGGGGCCGGCTGTTCTGCTACGAGCTCACGCGCGAGCGCTGGGTCGCGGGCGGGGCGACCACCAACGGCGGTGTCGTCCTGGACTGGGCCGCGGAGGCCTTCGGTGCGGACCGCGCGACGCTGCTCGCCGAGGCCGCCGACGTCCTCCCGGGCGCCGACGGGCTCCTCGCCGTGCCGCACCTGCTCGCCGAACGGGCGCCGCGCTGGGACGGCGCGCTCGGCGGCGCCTTCCTCGGGCTGCGCCACACCCACCGCCGCGGCCACCTGACGCGGGCGCTCCTCGAGGGGGTCTGCCTGCAGCTGCGGCTGGTCCTCGAGTCGCTGTACGAGGCCGGGATGGCCGTCGAGGAGGTGCGCGCGACCGGCGGGTTCGCCCGCAGCCCCTTCTGGCGCGGCCTGCTCGCCGACGTGCTCGGCGTCCCCGTCGGCTACCCCGAGGGGCACCAGGGCTCGGCGTGGGGCGCCGCCCTGCTCGGTCTGCAGGCGGTGGGCGCCCTCGACCCGGGCGTCGACGCCCTCACCGGGGCCGCCGACCACGTCGGGATCCCGACGACGGCGAGGCCCACGGCCGCCGCCCGCCGCTACACCGACCGGCTCGCGCTCCTCGAGCGGGCCCAGGACGCCCTCGCCGAGGTGACCGGAGAGCTCCGGGCGACCTGACCCGTCGTCGGGACCCTCACGCCTCCGCGAGCGCGTCCGCGGCGTCGGCGGCCTCCTCCAGCTCGGCCAGCGAGTCCTCGAGGTAGCCCAGCAGCTTCTGCAGGCGCGGCACGCTGCGCCGGTCGCCGGTCAGCCCGAACTCCATGTGATCGGCGTAGGAGAAGACCGTGATGTTGAGGGCCTGCCCGTCCAGCGGCACCGACAGCGGGTACAGCCCGCTGAGCTTCGCGCCCTCCCAGTACAGCGGCGCCTTGGGGCCGGGGACGTTGGAGATGATCAGGTTGAAGCCCGGGTTGAGCACCGACGACGTCCCGGGCACCGCGCCGAGCGGCAGCGGGGCCGCCACCGCCATCGACAGCGCGGCGATCGCCATCGGGTCGCGCTGGTCGAGGTTCGCCTTCGCGGCCCGCCCGGAGGCCTTGATGCGCGCCAGGCGCGTGGCGGCGTCGGGCTCGTCGGTCGCGAGCGTGACCAGGATGGCGCCGAGCTGGTTGCCCTCCCCGCTGGTCCCGAGCGAGACGGGCAGGGCGGCCACCAGCGGCCGCTCGGGCAGCTCCTCGAGGTCGAGCATGTAGCGCCGCAGCGCGCCGGAGCACATCGCGAGCACGACGTCGTTCACCGTCGACCCGGTGCGCTCCCGCACCCGCTGGATCCGCTTGAGCGGCCACGACTCGGCGGCGAAGCGGCGGGCCCCCGTGATCGGGACGTTGAGCATGCTGTGCGGTGCCTCGAAGGGCAGTGTCGTGTCCCGGCTCGCGAGGCCGTCGTAGAGGGCGCCGACGAGGGCCGGCGCGATCCCGAGCGCCTGGGTGGTGGTCCGGGCGGTGTCCGTCACCGCCGCGCTCACCGTGTTCCAGCCGCCGGCCAGGGCGCCGCCCACCGTCGAGAGCACCCCGCCCTGCTGCGGGGGCACCGCGACCTCGGCGGACCGCTCCGACGACGGCCGGCGCCTCGAGCGCGGGTCGACCTGCCAGAACGGCGGCATCTCGCGGACGTCGGGGTCGGTGGTGAGCGCCTTCTGCAGGTGCCGGATGCCGGTGACGCCGTCCATCATCGCGTGGTGGATCTTGAAGTAGACCGCGAACCGGTCGCCCTCCACGCCCTCGATGAGGTGGAACTCCCACAGCGGCCGGTGGCGGTCGAGCAGCGTGCCGTGCAGGCGGGAGACGAGCTCGAGCAGTTCCCGGATCCGGCCCGGGCGCGGGAGCGCGGAGAGCCGCACGTGGTACTCGATGTCGAGGTCGTGGTCGGTCTCCCACGCCCACTGCCCGAGCGTCCCGACCGACCGCACCGCCCGGCGCGCGAAGGTCGGCGCCACCTCGTTCGACGACACCAGCCGCCGGTGGAGGTCCCCGAGGAAGTCCGGCCCGGCGTCCTCCGGGCGGTCGAAGAGCAGGAGCGACCCGACGTGGGTCGGCCGCTCGCGGGACTCCGCCAGCAGGAACATCGAGTCCCGGAACGACATCACACCCATGCCCAGAATCCTCCCGCCGTGGGGTGTCTCGTGGGAAGAACGCCCTGCGTGCCGTCGGGATGTCGCGGCGCCCGTCCGGAGGGCTGTGGTGCCCGTCGCACCGAGGGGTCAAACCGCCCTGGTCATGCGGCCAGTCGGGCGAGCGCGCGGTCGAGATCCTCGAGCGTCGCCACCTCCACGCCGCCGCTGCGCCGGACCGCGGCGCCGATCATGAGGTTGTACGACAGGCCCTCCTCGCCGCCCTGGCGCTGGTCGCCGCGGTAGGCGACGACGGGGCGGCCGTGCGCCGCGGCCCACGCCACCTCCACGACGGTGCCGTTGTCCGGCGGTTCCTGGTCGAGGCAGGCGACGACGAGGTCCGCGCGCTCGGCGATCGCGGCCAGATGGACGTCGCCGAGCGCGAGCCAGCGCTGCGCCGGGTCGTCACCGGGGGGCAGGTCCACCACCCACGGGTCGATGACGTCGACGTGGGCGCGGACCAGCGGGAGCAGCCGCTGGTCGTAGAAGTGCCGGGTGGACTCGGCGAAGCCGTAGGGGCTGGCGACGTAGGCGGTGCGGCGCACCCTGCGATCATGGCGCGCCGTGCGCGTGGTGGTGACCGGGGCCGGGGGCTTCGTCGGGGCGGCGGTGGCGCACGTGCTGCTCGCGCGCGGCGACGAGGTGGTCGGGCTCGCCCGCGACCCGGGACGACTGCCCACGGGTGTCCGGCCGGTGACGGGCTCGGTGCTCGACCCCGACGTCGTCGCGACCGCGCTGCGGGGCGCCGACGCCGTCTGCCACCTGGCCGCGCGCGTCCGCGTCCGCGAGTCGTGGACCGACCCGCTCGGCTTCTGGCGGACCAACCTGGACGGGACGCGGACGGTGCTGGCAGCGGCCGGGCCCGACGTCCCGGTGGTGATGACGTCCACGTGCGCGGTCTACGCCCCGGCCGACGACCCGGTCCGGGAGGACGCCCCGCTCGCCCCGGCCCATCCGTACGCGGCGAGCAAGCTGGCGGCCGACCTCCTCGCCCGGGACGTGGCCCTCGCCGGCGGCGCCGGCGTGGTCTGTCTGCGCGCCGCCAACGTGGCCGGCGCGGTCGCGGGGCGCGGGGACGGCGACCGGACCCGGCTCGTCCCGGGCCTGCTCGCGACGGTGCTGGGGGAGCGGGAGCGCTTCACCGTCCACGGCGACGGGTCGGCGGTCCGCGACCTGGTGCACGTCGCCGACCTCGCGGAGGGTGTCGTGGCGGCGCTGGGTGTCGCCGGGCCCGGCACGTGGCGGGCCTACACCCTGGGCTCGGGGCGCCCGACGTCGGTGGCCGAGCTCGTGGAGGTGGTCGGCGCCGTCACCGGCCGCCCGGTGCCGGTGCACCACGACGACCCGGTCGAGGAGCCGCCGCGCCTGGTGGCCGACCCGACGCGGGCCCGGGCCGAGCTCGGCTGGACCGCGTCGCGGTCGACGCCGGAGCGGATCGTCGCCGACGCGTGGGCGGCGGTCGGGCGCTGAGCGTCGCGTGCGCTCTCGGTCGGTGCTCAGGTCGCGAAGGCCCGGATGTGCGTGTGCAGCGCCCCGGTGCGTTCGTCGAGGTGGTGGAGCGCCAGCCCCGGGGGAGCGGCGCGGTCCAGGGTGTCTGGGTCGGGCTCGTAGGACAGGCGCAACGTCGACGCGACGCCCGGGGCGATCCGGACGGGGACGCCGTCGACGGTGGCGCTCAGCGCGGTGTGCGCGTGGCCGCACAGCACGACCGCGGGGTCGTCGCGCTCCCGCAGCGGGGTCAGCAGCGATTCGGGGTCCCGCAGCCGGATGGGGTCGAGCAGGGCGCTGCCGACGGGCAGGGGCGGGTGGTGCAGCGCGACGACCACCGGTCCCGGCCGGGCGGACACCTCGGCCAGGAGGGCGAGGCTCTCGGGCGACAGCTCGCCGTGGTCGTGCCCCGCGAGGAGCGAGTCGGCGAGGAGGACCGTCGTGCCGCCGACGACCGTGGTCCGGGCGAACGGGGCGCCGTCCGGGAGCCCGAGCAGCGTCCGCATGGTGGGCCGGGCGTCGTGGTTGCCCGGCACGAGGAACGCCCCGAGTCCGTCGAGCAGCTCAGCGGCCCGGTCGTACTCCGCGGCCTCCCCGTGGTCGGCGACGTCGCCGGTGACCACGGTCAGGTCGGGGCGGGTCGACAGGGCGCGGACGTGCTCCACGACGGTCCTCACGCGGTCGGCGCTGCGCCGGCCGAGATCGAGGTGCAGATCCGACAGGTGGGCGATGAGCACCGGTCGAGCATGGCCGGTACCACCGGTGCTCGGGAGTGCTTTCCCCGACGCGATCAGGCTCGTCGGAAGACGCCGGGCACGGCCGGGTCGCGCCGGTCGTGGCCGGCACGGTGGCGTGGCAGGCGCGCCCCCGGCAGGACTCGAACCTGCGACCTTGGCATTAGAAGGGCCTTGCTCTGTCCGGCTGAGCTACGGGGGCCTGCGCCCCGTGAGGGTACGGGGCAGGGTCCGGGCGGCGCCCCGTGGAGGTGGGTCGCCCACGACCTGACCTGGCCCGATCGACCAGGGCACCCCCCTGCTTCGACGGTGCCCGCGCGCAGGCGTACTGTTGTCGCCGCACCCGGGGAACGGACGCTCTGTGCGGCCGGCCGGGGTCGCGAAGATCGCGCGGGAGTCGCTCCCGCCGGCGGTCACCACAGATGAAGACGAGATCGACGCCTGCCTGCTCCGGCGGGTGGGCGGAGGTCTGCGCGGTCGTCCTTCCACGGGCCCGAACGGGGATCACCCCCCGCGAAACGCCCCGACGACGATCGTGTAGCGTGGGAATCACCGCGAACGGGATCGCCGGGAAACCGGCGGGTTCGGCGC